>CBDDCC010000024.1:0-825356 GCA_965225935.1 Rhodospirillales bacterium | reverse complement strand
ACGCCGTTGAGGGCCGACTGGTCCGGCCGGGAGGGATAGTGGAACACGACCTGCTCGAAGGCGACAGTGCCCTCGGGCGGCTCGGGCAGCGGGATCGGATCGGCCGGCACCACGATGTCGGCAGGCGTGCGCAGCAGCTCCACCAGGCGCTCGGCCGCGCCGGCAGCGCGTTGCAGGTCGCCGAAGACCTCGCTGAGGGCGCCGGCCGAGCCCGCGACCACGACGGCGTAGAAGACGAAGGCGGAAAGCTCGCCGCCGGTGAGCCGGCCCGCCAGCACGTCGTGCCCGCCGATCCAGAGCACCGAGGAGACGGCGCCGAACACCAGGGCGATCACCAGGCCCGTCAGCATGGCCCGCGCCCGCACCCGCTCCACCGCCGTGCCGAAGGCCCGCTCGGCGTGGCCGGCGAAGCGGCGGCGGTCGATCTCCTCGTGGCCGAATGCCTGCACCGTGCGGATCGCCGCAAGGGTCTCGTCGACGTAGGAGCCCACGTCGGCGACCCGGTCCTGGCTCGCCCGGCTGAGGCGCTTGACCCGCTTGCCGAACCAGAGGATCGGCAGCAGCACCAGCGGCGTCACCAGGAACACCAGCGCCGTCAGCTTGGCGCTGGTGACGACCAGGAGGACCGTGCCGCCCACAAGCATGAGGAGGTTGCGCAGCGCGATCGGCACCGAGGTGCCCACCACCACCTGCAGCACCGTGGTGTCGGCGGTCAGGCGCGAGAGGATCTCGCCGGTGCGCGTCACCTCGTAGTAGGCCGGCGACAGCCCGACCACGTGATCGAAAACGGCGCGGCGCAGGTCGGCCACCACCCGCTCGCCGATCCAGGAGACCAGATAGAAGCGGCCGTAGCTGGCCACGGCGAGGATCGTCACCGCGCCCAGCAGCACCAGGATGGCCTGGTCGAAGAGCCCGGCGTTGCCCGCCGCGAAGCCCTCGTCCACCAGCTTCCGCAGACCGAAGCCGAGCGCCAGCACCGTCACCGCCGCCACGCTGAGCGCCAGCAGCGCCCCCGCGACCGGCAGGGGATAGGGCCTGACGAAACGCCAGACGAAGCGCAGCTCGCCCAGGCTGCGGCCGGCCGGCCGCTCTTCGCCGAGCCCTTCTTCGGCATAGGACGGTTCGCGCATCACCATGCGCTGCGGCCGCTCCGTCTGGTCGATCCGCGGGTCATACCTGGAGGCCCCCCTGGTCCTAGGCGTTCTTGCTTATGCGGGCCTATCCCTATCCCAAAGCCGCCGTGCGGACAACCGGAGCGGCGCGGCCTCCACCAGGCTTGCCAGGAACCGCGCCGTCGGCTAAAAAACGCGCCGCCCGAAGGACGAAAGACATGAAAAAAGACATCCATCCCGAATACCACGAGATCACCGTGGTGCTGACCGACGGCACCGAGTTCAAGACGCGCTCGACCTACGGCAGCGAGGGCGACACCCTGCGCCTGGACATCGATCCCAAGACCCATCCGGCCTGGACCGGCGTGCACCGCCTGGTCGATACCGGCGGCCAGCTGGCGAAGTTCAAGAAGCGCTTCCAGGGGCTCGGCCTGGAGAAGTAGCCCGCCTCAGGGCGCCAATCCTTTCAAAGTCTTATTAGGGACGACCGCGCGCGGACGGGGGGGTCTTCGCGCGCCGGCACTGGCCTTGAAGCGCCCCCAACACCTCCCATATCTAGGGTGCCGGCAAGGGCGCCTCCAAGCAGGGCCCTGGCGCGGCGAAGCATAGTGGGCTCGACCCCCGAGGGTGGGCCCCACAACTCAAACCATGTTGCTCAAACGGAGGATATGGCTATGCGTAGCGTCGATCTTACCCCCCTCATGCGCGCCACCATCGGTTTCGACCGCATGATGAACCTGCTGGACGCGCAGACCCGCCTCGACCAGGGCGACGGCTACCCCCCCTACAACATCGAGAAGATGGGCGAGGACCAGTATCGCATCATCATGGCGGTGGCCGGCTTCGGCGAGGACGACCTTGACGTGACCGTCAAGGAGAACGGCTTGACCATCAAGGGCAAGAAGGCCGGTGCCGAGGACCAGGACGTGAAGTACCTCTACCGCGGCATCGCCACCCGCACCTTCGAGCGCCGCTTCGAGCTCGCGGATCACATCAAAGTGACCTCGGCCAAGCTCGAAAACGGCCTGCTCTCCCTCGATCTGGTTCGCGAAGTGCCGGAGGCGATGAAGCCCCGCAGCGTCAAGATCCAGGGCGGCGAGCGGCAGAAGCCCAAGGTGATCGAAGGCACCGCCGCCTAAGGTCCCGAACGGCCAAGTCTGAGCGAATGGGCGGTCGGGCCCGGCCCGGCTGTCCCCTCGGCCTCCAGGCATATTTAAGAAAATCAATGGGATATCAACAGCTAGGGGCCGCCCGAAGGCGGCCCCCACGGCTCCTTGACGACGCACAGCTTTAGCGGAGTGCTTCACGATTCAGTCGGTCGAACCGTGCTGCTCCCTCTAGTTAAAGCCTCTCCCTGTCAACCTGCCGTGGCAGAAGACTAAGTAGATGACAGTGCGGGGTCAAGCCGGGAATAGTTAATTCGTGTCCAGCTAGAGTGGCCGTTCACGTTTACACGCGGTCGCAAAAAAAGGGGCAAAAAAGAAGGCCGCCGGACAGAGCCGGCGGCAAGTTTACAGGGAGGCGTTACAAGGAACGGATAGACATCCGCAGAACGATTCAGAGATACCCGAAGAATGGGAGTGAACCGTTCTGATGCCAATTAAGCGGCAAAATCCTAAAAAAAAGTTAACATTCTAGATAGTTTCAACCATACGGATGCCCGACCGCAAAAACTTCAGCATGGCTTTCGCGGGCTTCTGTGCCTGATATCAATAGCTTACATGCCGGCGAGCCACTGTCGGGCCGGAAACTTGCCCACCAGGCCGATTTACCGAATTCTCCGCCGATGAACGCGACCCTCACCGCCTGGCTGGTGATCGTCCTCGGTTACGGCCTGCCGCTTGCCCACGTGGCGCTCTCGCCCCGGGCCGGGAGCTGGCGGCCGCCGCCGGACGCGGGCTGTCCTCTCGGCTCCCGGGCCGGCTGGCTGGTGATTGTGCTGCTGCTGGGCCCGGTCGGCTGGCTCTTGTTCGTCTCGGCCCGATACCGCCGCCGCGGGTCCCGCTGAAGCGATTCAGGCCGCCCGGGTCGAGCCGACTCACTCGCTTTTGAAGAGGGCCTCAGCGCCGCTCAGGTAGGCCTTCTTGGCGGCGATCTTTTGGCGGACCCGCTCCGCCTCCCCCTCGAGTTCGCTCAGGTAGGCTTCCAGCTCGTCCACGCCCATGGCCTCCAGGTCCTTGGGCTTGGGCGTCTGCTTGCGGGGCTCCAGTTCGTCCAAATCCATCATCGCCTCCCTCCGCTCTCGGGCCGCGGCGACCAGCTTGTCAGCGCCCGGCGATCATATTAGACACGGGCCCGCCGGGGCGACTCAAAAGGCGCCGGCGCCGGGCCGCGAGCCGTGCCGAACGCCGGGGGAAAGAGCATGAGCGAAGAGCTTCCAGAGAGCATGACCGTCATCGAGATCCGCGAGCCCGGCGGCCCCGACGTGCTGGTGCCGGCCAGCCGCCCCCTGCCCGCGCCCGCGGCCGGGGAGGTGCTGATCAAGGTGGCGGCCGCCGGGGTGAACCGGCCGGACGCCATGCAGCGCGCCGGCCTCTACCCGCCGCCGCCTGGCGCTCCCGACACGCCGGGCCTGGAGGCCGCCGGCGAGGTCGTGGCCCTGGGCGAGGGTGCCGAGCGCTGGCGGGTCGGCGACCGGGTGACGGCCCTGGTGGCTGGCGGCGGCTACGCGGAGTACTGCGCCGCGCCGTCGGCCCAGTGCCTGCCGATCCCGGACGGCCTCGACCTAGTGGAGGCCGCTTCCCTGCCCGAGACCTTCTTCACGGTCTGGACCAACGTGTTCGACCGGGGCCGCCTGCAGGAAGGCGAGAGCCTGCTGGTGCACGGCGGCAGCTCGGGCATCGGAACAACGGCGATCCAGATGGCCAAGGCCCGGGGCGCGCGGGTCTTCATCACCGCCGGCAGTCAAGAGAAGTGCAAGGCCTGCGAGGAGCTGGGGGCGGACCTCGCCATCAACTACCGGGACGAGGACTTCGTCGAGGCCGTCAAGGCGGCCACTGACGGCAACGGGGTCGACGTCATCCTCGACATGGTGGGCGGTGACTACATCCCCCGGAACCTCTCCGCCCTGGCGCCCGACGGCCGGCTCTGCTTCATCGCCTTCCTCGGCGGCGCCAAGGCGGAGGTGAACTTCATGCCGGTCCTGGTAAAGCGCCTGACCATCGGCGGCTCGACCTTGCGGCCCCGGCCGGTCGCCTTCAAGGCCGAGATCGCCCGCGACCTGGAGCAAGAGATCTGGCCCCTGATCGCCGAAGGCCGGATCAAGCCGGTGATCTACAAGACCTTTCCGCTCGCCGAGGCGGCCGCGGCCCACGCCCTCATGGAATCGAGCGCCCACATCGGAAAAATCATGTTGACGGTCTGAGGCCGCGGGCAAAAACCTTTCCTTTGCGCCCGGAAAACCGCATATAGATCGCAAGCAAGCAGTCCCGAAGCGCTCGCGCCGCAGGCGAGGATTCCGTCCTTGGCCTCGACGGCTGCCGAAGCTGCGCCAATCTAAGGAGGAGACATGGCAACGCCGCTCATGCCCAAGGCGACGGCCGTCTGGCTGGTGGAGAACACGACCCTGACCTTCGACCAGATCGCGGAGTTCTGTGGTCTCCACCGCCTCGAGGTCCAGGGCATCGCCGACGGCGAGGTGGCCGTCGGCATCCAGGGGTTGGACCCGGTCGGCAACAGCCAGCTCGACCGGTCGGAGATCGAACGCTGCGAGAAGGACCCCGAGGCGCGGCTGAAGATGCTGAAGCTTGACCTGCCTGAGCCCGCCAAGCGCACCAAAGGCCCCCGCTACACGCCGGTCGCCAAGCGCCAGGACAAGCCCGACGCCATCGCCTGGCTGCTGCGCCATCATCCGGAGCTGAAGGAATCCCAGATCGCCAAGCTGATCGGCACCACCAAGACGACGATCCAGGCGGTCGACCAGCGCACCCACTGGAACAGCCCGAACATCCGGCCGCGCGACCCGGTTCTGCTCGGCCTCTGCAGCCAGAGCGAGCTGAACGCGGCCGTCGAGCGCGCCCGCAAGCGCGCCGAGCGCATGGGCGAGCCGATCCCCCAGCCGGTCCACTACGAGGAATCCACCGAGGACCCGATGGCCTAGAGCGGGATGGGATGAGATTGAACCACGCTGACGGAGCGATTTTGGCCGGACGTTAGGAGCGACGACGAAGGACATGCCGAAGCATATTCGAGGAGGAGCGACGCGGCGTCCGGCCAAAAGCGCCCGTCCCCTACGGGTTGGCCTGGGTTGGCCCGCCGCGTCGTTGCGGACCTCGCCCGATGCCCCGCATCGCGCTTCGGCCCGCGCCTAGCGGACCGAGCCAACCCAGGCCAACAGCGTTGATCCAATCTCATCCCATCCCGCTCTAGCTCCAATTTTTTCGGGCGGCTCCGTTCAGGGCAGCAGGCCCTCTTCCCGGTAGAAGCGCCGGGCGCCCGGGTGGAGCGGGATGGCGATCTGGTCGAGGGCGTGCTCCAGCGCGATCTCGCGCGCCTGGGGATGGCCCGAGTCCAGGAGCGTGCGGGTGCGCTCGTGCCAGAGGGCCTTGGTGACCTCGTAGATCAGCTGCTCGTCCGCCGCGGCCGAGACGATGAACTGGGTGCCGACGGAGACCGTGGGCACATAGGGCACCCGGTCGTAGGTCCCGGCCTTGATCTCCGCGTCGGCGAGGAAGGGATAGAAGCTGGTGATCTCGTCGCGGGCCGCGCCGACCACCGGCAGCAGCAGCACCTGCATCCGCCAGGCCAGATCCTCCAGAGCCTCGACGGGGATTCCGCCCACCACGAAGAAGGCGTCGATCTCGCCGGCCTCGAGGTGGTCGCTCGCCAGGCCGGAGTTCAGATAGACGACCGCGATGTCCTCCTCGCCGAGCCCGTAGGCGGCGAGGATCGCAAGGGCGTTGAGGGGCGTGCCCGAGCCGTGGGGACCGAGGGCGACGCGCTTGCCGGCCAGGTCCGAGACGGAATAGATGCCGCCTTCCTGGCTCGTCGCGATGTGCACCACTGCGGGATAGAGGTTGGCGACGGCCCGCAAGTCGCCCATCGGCTCCTCGTCGATGAAGGGGCCGGTGCCGTTGAAAGCCCAATAGGCGACGTCGGCGTGGACCAGCCCCGATTCCAGCAGGCCGTCCGAGATGGCCCGCACGTTGTCGATAGCGCCTCCGGTCGACTGGGCGACCGCCACCATGTTCGGCACGCCGCAGCTGCCGCCCAGGCGGCAGGCGCGAGAACCCGGCGGGTTGCTGAGCGCGCCGGCGATCGCGCTGCCGACGGAGAAGAGGGTGCCGCTGATGTCGCCCGTGCCGATGCGGAAGAAGCGGATGTTCTGGGCGTCGGGCTGTGCGGGCCAGAGCAGCGCCGTCAGAGCCAGCAGGCCGGCCGGCAGGACGCAGCGCCGCCACGACGCCGCAGCGCGGCGGCCTTTGCTTCCCCGTCGGCCCCAGTCGCTCTTCACATCAACTCGATCCGTCCCGGTCTGTCCCTGACAGCGGCACGTCCATCAGCATATTACGCCGAGGCCCGGCCGATCCCGCGAAATCGGCCGCCGGGAGCGGTCAATTTTCCGGGACCGGCACCGTATAGGCCAGCGGCAGCCGGCCGCCGTCGACGTAGATGGTCTGGCCGGTGATGTAGCTGGAATCGTCGGACGCCAGGAAGACAGCCACGCTGGCGACCTCGTCGGGCTCGCCGACCCGCCCCATGGGGGTGCGCATCATGGCCGAGCGATGCTTCGCCGGATCGCTCAGCACCTTCTTCGCCATCTCCGTGCCGATGGTGCCGGGTCCGACCGCGTTGACGCGGATCTTCTTGTCGGCCAGCGCCAGCGCCATGACCTTGGTGAGCTGATTGACGCCGCCTTTCGAGGCGATGTAGGGGGTGATCGTCGGGATCGCCAGGACGGCGTTGGTCGAGGACATGTTGACGATGGTCCCCGGCGTGTCCTGAGCCACCATCTGGCGCGCGGCGGCCTGGCCCGTGAGAAAGACGCCCTTCAGATTGACGCGCAGCACCCGGTCGAAGTCCTCCTCCTCCAGCTCCAGGAAGTCGCAGGCGTGGACGATGCCGGCGTTGGCGAGCGCGCAGTCGAGGCGGCCGAAGGCGGCGACGGCGGACTGGATCAGGTCGTCCACCTGGGCTTTGTCGCCGACGTCGCAGGAGACGAAGAGGGCGTCGCCGCCGGCCGCCTGGATCTCCTCGGCGGCCTCCTCGCCCTTGGCCACGTCCAGGTCCGAGAGCACGACCTTGGCCCCCTCGGCGGCGAAGCGCGCGGCACAGGCCTTGCCGATGCCGGTCGCCGCGCCGGTGATGACCGCGACCTTGTCCTGAAGACGCATAGTCCCTCCCCCTTTCGATCCTCCGCGAAGTCATTCGGGGCTACCGCGGCCCCTCGGAGGCAAGCTGCCACGCAGCGCGTCGTGCCGCAAGTGAGCCCGGGACCGGCCTCCGGCTCGCGCTGCCGTTCGCACTTCCGCGCAGGCTTCTGCCGTGCTGCTTTCTCGGCGGCCGGCCCGGAAGACGACCAGGCCGCCCTCGACGCGCTCCGCCAGCACCGGATCGATCTCGCGGTCCGGGCTTCGGAAAGCCGCTAGGGGGCTGCTGAAAAAGCCGCTCGCGGCACGCGGGGAAACGTGATTGCCTGTTCCGGCGAGGTCCGAACGGAGGGTAGCGATGCGCGGCAGGGATCGGTGATGCAATGAAGACAGGCTTGGACGGCTTCTACGAGGACGCGGCATCGCTGTTCGTCGAGGCCTATGACGCCCAGCACCAAGACGATCCGCCTCAAATCGCCCAGGACGTAGCGTTCTATGAGCATCTCGCCCGGGAAGCGGGCGGCGAGGTCCTGGAACTCGCCTGCGGCACTGGCCGAATTGCCATTCCGCTCGCTGAGGCGGGACACTCCGTGACAGGCGCCGACCTTGCCGAGGGCATGCTGTCCGTAGCCCGGCAAAAGGCCGCGCGCCTGCCGGCAGCAGTGCAGAAGCGCTTGACGCTGATCCGGCAGGACATGCGGGAGCTCGCGCTCGACCGGCGTTTCGGCTTGGCCATCGTAGCCTTCCGTTCCTTTCAGCACCTCCTGACACCAGAGGACCAGAGAAAGGCCCTGGCGGCCACCAGCCGTAACCTGCAACCCGACGGCCGGCTGGCACTCCATCTGTTTGACCCCCGCCTCGATCTCCTGATCGATGATCCGGCGCGCCCGCTTGAACGGTTTCGGGTTCCTTCGCGGGACGGACGTCACTACATGAGCGAGCTGCTGCGGACCCGCTTCGACCATCTGGCTCAGACCCGTCACGACCTTTGGCGCTATTGCGAGCTCGGACCTGACGGCGAGATCCTGCGCGAGGACACGCGCGAGATGGTGCTGCGCTGGACCTACCGCTGGGAGCTGCGTCACTTGCTGGAGCTGTCCGGCTTCGAGGTGGAAGCCGAGTTCAGCGACTTCCGGGGGTCCCCGCCGGCCTACGGCCAGGAGCTGATCGTGGTCGCCCGCGCCCGACCTCCGGGGCCGCGATGAGCGACGCGGCCGCGCGGCGGCCGGCCCTGGGGGCCTACCGGCGGGGGGTGATCCTGGTGCTGCTCGGTAGCGCCGTCTCCTCCTGGATCGGGATCGGCATGCGGCTGGTCGAGGACGCCAGCGCTTGGCAGATCCTGGTGTTCCGCTCCTTCGGGCTCGCCGTCTTCCTGTCGCTCTTCATCGCCTGGCGCTATCCCGGCCGCTTCGCCGCGGCCTTCCGCAGCGCCGGGCTCGCGTCCGTCGTCGGCGGGCTGGGCCTGATGGCGGCCTTCTCGGGCATCATCGTCGCGATCGAGCGCACCTCGGTGGCCAACGCCATGTTCCTCCTGGCCGCCACGCCCTTCCTGGCCGCCTTCCTCGGCCGCCTGATCCTCAAGGAGCGGGTGCGGCGGGTGACCTGGATCGCCATGGCCTTCGCCTTCCTCGGCGTCGCCATCATGGTGGCCAACGGCATTTCCCTCGGACGCCTGAGCGGCAACGCCGCCGGGCTGATCGCCGCCCTCGGCTTCGCCACCCTCGTGATCTGCCTGCGCTGGGGCCATCTGACAGACATGCTGCCCCTCAACGTCCTGGGCGGCGTCTTCGGCGTCGTCTTGGGCCTCGCCGTGACCTATTGGACGGGCGCCGGCCTGGCGGTCTCGCTGCACGACGCCCTGCTCGGGCTCGCCCTGGGCGTCTTCCAGCTCGGGCTGGCGCTGGTGCTGATCACCTTGGGCTCGCGGAGCGTGCCGGCCGCGCAGCTCTCGCTGTTCGGCATGATGGAGGTGGTGCTGGCGCCCCTCTGGGTCTGGGCCTTCCTCGGCGAGCGGGCGAGCCTCTATACGCTCGTCGGCGGGTCGATCCTGCTGCTCGCCATCGCCGCCGACGCCCTGGCCGCCATGCGCCGCGAGCGCCCGGTCTGACGATCGAGATCCCGGCGGCAGCCTGCGCCGGCAAGTCGCCGTCCTGGCGCGTGACTTCGGCACCGAAGCGGCCCGGGCCGCCCGAGCGGGGTCCGTCGACGCCCCATTGGCATTCCCCGCGCGCTCTCGCTAGTCTCCCGGGCGAGGGAGGGTCGCCTTGGAACGCAGGCTTGCAGCCATTCTGGCCGCCGACGTGGTGGGCTACTCGCGCCTGATCGGGCGGGACGAGGCGGGGACGCTGGCCGCCCTCAAGGCGCTCCGCCGGGAGCTGATCGAGCCGCTGGTCGCCAGCCACCGCGGGCGCATCGTCAAGCAGCTGGGCGACGGCTTCCTGGTGGAGTTCGCCAGCGTCGTCGACGCCGTCTCGGCGGCCCTCGCCTGGCAGCGGGGGCTCGCGGCGCGGGGCGAGTGCGACGGCGATGTTGGCGGCGCCGGGCGCGGTCCCCTCGCCTTCCGCATCGGCGTCAACCTGGGCGACGTGGTGATCGACGAGGGCGACCTGCACGGCGACGGCGTCAACATCGCCGCCCGGCTCGAGGCCCTGGCGCCGCCCGGCGGCGTCTGCATCGCCGACATGGTGCACCAGAACATCGGCGGCCGGGTCGACGCCGCTTTCGAAGACCTGGGCGAGGTGGCGCTGAAGAACATCGACCAGAAGGTCCGGGTCTGGCGCTGGAGCGGCGCTGGCGGATCGGCGCCGGGGGCCGGAGCGGGCGAAGCCGCGTCCGTCCCCGTGCCGGACGAGCCCTCCATCGCGGTGCTGCCCTTCGACGACATGAGCAACGACCCGGAGCAGGCCTTCTTCTGCGACGGCATCACCGAGGACCTGATCACCGAGCTCGCCCACGTGCCCGGCCTCACGGTGATCGCCCGCCATTCCAGCTTCGCCTACAAGGCCAGGTCCCTCGACGCCCGGCGCATCGGGGCCGAGCTCGCCGTCGGCCACCTGGTGGAGGGCAGCGTTCGGCGGGCCGGCGAGCGGGTGCGCATCACCGCCCAATTGATCGACACGCGCAGCGGCCGCCACCTCTGGGCCCAGCGCTACGACCGGGACGTGGGGGACATCTTCGCCGTGCAGGACGACGTGGTGCGGCAGATCGCCGGCGCCCTCTCCGCCGCCCTGGCGCGGCCCGAGCTGCAGGCGCCCGAGAGCGCCCACCCGCGCAACCTGGAGGCCTACCAGTACGTGGTGCGCGGCCGCCAGAACATCCTGCGCGCCCAGGGCCGCGGCGAAGTCAAGGAGGCCCTGGAGACGGCGATCGCCCTCGACCCGGGACTGTCGGACGCCCACGCCTGGCTGGCGGTCTACTACTACACCGACTGGTTCCTCTATCAGCGCGAGCCGCGGCGCGAGAGCCTGGCCGCCGGCTTCGCCGCCGCCGACACGGCGATCGAGACCGGCCCCGGGAACTCGCTGGCCCACATGGCGCTGGGCATGGTGAGCCTCTACGCCGGACGCCGGGCGATCGCCCTGCAGTCGCTGCACCGGGCCCTCGAGCTCAACCCCAACGAGGCCGACGCGCTCTGCCTGATCCAGGACGCCTACACCTTCGACGGCCGGCCCGAGGAGGGGGTCGAGAGCGTGCGCAAGGCCATGCGTCTCAACCCGCACTATCCGGAGTGGTACCTCTGGCACCTGGGGTTCGGGCTCTACTGCACCCGCGACTACGAGGGCGCGGTGCAAGAACTCTCCCGGCTGCGCGACATCGCCGAGCCGCTCAGGATCCTGGCCGCCGCCCACGCCCGGCTCGGGCAGATGGACGAGGCGCGCGCCGTCGCCCGGAGGTTCCTGACCGCCTTTCCGGATTTCTCGGGCGCCGCCTGGGGCCGGACCCAGCCCTTCCGCCACCGGGAGGACCTGGAGCACGTGCTGGAGGGCTACCGCCTCGCCGGGCTGCCGGACTGAGAAGCCGGACTCACCGCAGGGAAAAGCACTCCACCACTTCGATGGAGCCCTTGCCTTTCAACTCGACGATGCCGACGGAGCGGCCGAGGCATTCCTCCTGGATCTCCTGCCAGGCGGCATGGGTCATGGCGATCGAGCCCGGGCTGCCGTGATCGACCAGCCGGGCAGCGACGTTCACCGTGTCGCCCCAGACGTCGAAGAGGAACTGCTGGTTGCCGACGATGCCGGCGACCACGGGCCCGAAGTGGACGCTGGTGCGCACGTCCCACTTGGGCTCGATCTCGGCCGCCGCAGAGGCCATTTCGAGGCCGCAGCGGACGGCCGTCAGCAGCGGCGCCTCGACGGGCTTCAGAAGCCCGGCGGTCGCCATGAAGGCGTCGCCGATGGTCTTGATCTTCTCCATCTCGTGCTTGCGCACCGTCGCCTCGAAGACGTCCACCAGGTCCTGCAGGTGGGAGACCACGTGCTCCGGCAGATGCTGATCGCAGAAGGAGGTGAAGCCGACGATGTCGCAGAAGAGGATGGCCACGCCCTCGTGGCGCCGCGGCTGGACCTTGCCGGTGGCCTTCAGCTCCCGCACCGCGGCGGCGGGCAGGATCACGTTCAAGAGCTCGTCGGAGCGCTTCTGCTCCTCCTTGATGCGCTCCAGGTAGGAGGCCTCCTTGTCCCGCAGGCGCTTCTTCTCCAGCGAGGCGCCGATGCGCGCCCGGAGCAGGGTCGGGTTGAAGGGCTTCAGCAGGTAGTCCTCGGCGCCCAGCTCGATGCACTTCACCACGCTGTCCAGGTCGTCGAGGGCCGAGATCATGATCACCGGCAGGTTGCGGAGCTGCACGTCCTCCTTGAGGTGCTCCAGGACCTGGAAGCCGTCCATCTCCGGCATCATGATGTCCAGGAGGACCAAGTCGAAGGGCTCGCTCTGGAGCTTCTCGAGCGCCTGGCGGCCGTCCTCGGCGATCTCGATGTCGGCATAGCCGCTGCGCTGCAGCCGGCGCACCAGGGTGTAGCGGTTGTCCTCGCTGTCGTCGACCACCAGGATGCGGGCGTCGTCGGTCACTCTGCCCCCCCTCCGCCGATCAGGGCGTCGATCTTGCCCACAAGGCGATCGAAGACCACGGGTTTGGTGTCGAAGTCGTCGCAGCCCGCCTCCAGAGCCTTCTCCCGCTCGCCCTCCAGCACGTGGGCCGAGAGCGCGACGATGGGGATCGCGCGTGTCTCGGGCGCGCCCTTCAGGCGGCGCGAGGCCTGCCAGCCGTCGAGGACCGGGAGGCTCAGGTCCATGAGGATGAGGTCCGGCCGCTCGGCACGGGCCATCTCGACGCCGAGCTGGCCGTCGCCTGCGACGATCACCTCGTGACCCCGTCGTTTCAGGCGGCGGGTCAGCATGTAGACGTTGTCCTCGTTGTCCTCGACGTAAAGGATCTTCGCCATCACCCATTTTCCCGGACCGGCGCCGACCGCGGGCCGACGTGCTTCTCGATGAAGTCGTGCACCTCGTGGAGGAAGGCGTCCTTGTTCCTGGCCGCCTTCCGGATCACCTGCTCGACGCCGCCGTTGAGCCTGCGCCGGTCCTCCTCGCTGAGCTCCGCGGCGGTGACCACCACGACGGGGAGACCGGCCCATTCGGGCCGCGCCCGCAGGGCCGCCAGGAACTCGAAGCCGTCCATCTCCGGCATCATGAGATCGAGCAGGATCAGGTCCGGCCGCAACTCCTCGACGCTCTCCAGCCCCAGCTTGCCGTTCTCCGCCTCGCGCACCTGCCAGTTCTCGTTCGCCAGGATGCGCACCAGCAGGCGCCGGGTGTCGGGATCGTCCTCGACCACCAGAACAGTGCCCGCCACCGAATCGTCGCGGTACTTGGCCAACATGGCCGACAGCCGCTGCCGGTCGACCGGCTTGGTCATGTAGTCGGAGGCGCCAAGCTGGAAGCCCTTGTTCTTCTCGTCAAGGATGGTGACCATCATCACCGGGATCGCGGCGAGCTCGGGATCGGCCTTCAGCTCCTTCAGGACGCTCCAGCCGTCGACGCCGGGCATCAGCACGTCCAGTGTTATGAGCGAGGGCCTTAGCTGGCGGGCGCGCGCCAGGCCGTCCTTGCCGTCGACGGCGGTGGCCACCTCGAAGCCCTCCTTTTCGAAGAAGCGCGAGAGGACCTTGCGCGCCACCGGATCGTCGTCCACCACCAGGACGCTGCGCCCCATGATCGGCAGGCTGCCCGGCCCGCAGGGCTGCGTGCGCACCTCCTCCGCCCGGCAGCGGCCCGAGCTGTCGGACCTGACGAAGCTCCTGGACACCCGCCGCGGCAGGTAGACCGTGAAGGCGGAGCCCTTGCCCTTCACGCTGACCACGGAGATGTTGCCGCCCATCATCTGGCAGAAGCGGCGGCTGATCGCCAGGCCCAGGCCGCTGCCGCCGTACTTGCGGGTGGTGGAGGAATCGGCCTGGCTGAACTCCTTGAAGAGCCGCGACACCTGCTGGGCCGACATGCCGATCCCGGTGTCGCGCACCACGACCTCGATGCCCTGATCGGCTTCGCGGTCGGAGACCTCGATGGTGATCACGCCGCCCTCGGTGAACTTGCAGGCGTTGCTCAGCAGATTGAAGACCACCTGCCGGACCCGCGTCAGGTCGGACACGATCTCGCCGATGTCCTGGGGGCACTTCACGTCGATGCGGTTCTTGTTGGTGTTGGCCTGGAGCGTCACCATGTTGACCGCGTCGTCGATGACGCCCCTGATGTCGATGGGCTCCAGGTGGAGCTCCATCTTGCCGGCCTCGATCTTCGACAGGTCGAGAATGTCGTTGATCAGGCTGAGCAGGTGCTTGCCGGCCCGGGAGATGCGCTGCAGCGGCTCCTTGAACTCCTCCTGGCCCAGGTCCTCGGCGTCCTCCTCCAGCATCTCGGTGATGCCGATGATGGCGTTCAGCGGCGTCCTCAGCTCGTGGCTCATGTTGGCGAGGAACTGGCCCTTGGCTTCGGTGGCCTTCATGGCCGTGTCGCGGGCCTCGGCCAGGTCGTCCACCATGGCGCTCAGCTCGGCCTCGCGCTGCTTTTGCTCCGTGATGTCGGTGAAGATGCCGACGATACCGCCGTCCTGGGTCTTGCGCTCGTTGATCTTCAGCCAGCGGCCGTCGGAACAGTGCTGCTCGAAGGATCCGACGGGGTCCCGGTGCCAGGTGATCCGCTGGGCGAGCCAGTGTTCGGCCCGCCCGACGGCTTCGATGGCCAGCCCCTTCTCCGCAGCCGCCCGGGCGATCGTCTCGTAGGGGACGCCCTCTTCGATCGCCACGTCCGCCCCGGCGTACATTTCCCTATGGCGGCTGTTGCAGATCACCAGGCGGTCCTCGGAGTCGTAGAGCACGAAGCCCTCGTTGATGGTCTCGATCGCCTCCACCAGCCGGGTCTGTGCCCGGCGCAGGCTCTCCTGGGCCTCCTCGCGCTCGGCCTGCAGCCGGTTGCGCTCGGCCAGACTGTCCCGGAACATGGAGAGCGTGCGCGACATGGCGCCGATCTCGTCGTGGCCCGGCGGCGGGACCTCGGTCTCCAGGTTGCCGGCCGAGATCTCGCGCATGGCCGTCACCAGCCGGCCGAGCGGCGCGCGGATCGACTGCAATACCAGCCAGGTGAAAAAGAGGGCGAAGAGGCAGCCGAGGCCGATCACCCAGTAGGAGAGGGTGACCGCCTGGTTCGCCGACTCGAGCGTGATCGCGCCGCGCTCGCGTGCCTCGGCCTCCAGCCGGCTGACCAGCTGCGCCAGCGCCTTGTCCACCGCCTGCACGTGAATGCGCGCCTCGGCCATCAGCATGTTGCCGACGACCCGTTCGTCGTCGGTGTAGGCGTCCACGGCCAGCATGGCCTGCTCGTTCAGCGCGGTGACCTCGGCGCGGATCTGCGCAACGGCTTCGCTGTCGTAGGGCTCGAGCCGCGTCAGGGCGGCATCGAGCTCTTCGCGCGCGGCCTCGGCGTTGCTCTCCGACAGGACCAGCAGGCTGACGGCAAGCTCGGTCAGCCAGTACTTGAGGTCGCCGAAGGCCCGGCTCGCGGAGTTGGCCGTCGTGATCGCCGAGACCAGCCGCACCTCCTCTTCCAGAATGCTGACGTTCTGGGAGATGCGGCTGGTGAGGAAGAGGTTCGAGCCCGCGAGCACGATCAGCAGCGCGACCGAGAGCGCCGCCAAGCGTGTCAGAATCGAGAAACGGCTCATCGATGAATCCGCGGCCCCCAGCGGACGAGCCGCCGCCGGGCCAAAGTCTGGCTCCCGTCAGCGAAACAGCGTGACACTGATGACGCCGCCCAGGTCCCCGAGCTTGCCGCCCTCCTTGGGATAGCCGGTGACGTCCGTCTCGCCTTTCGGCTCGCCGTGGCAGGCCAGGCAGCCCGCCGTATAGTACTCCGGCATCAGGACCCGGAAGGCGTCTCGGTCGTCCTTGGCGGCGTCCAGGGCGTAGACCTCGCCCTTCACCCACTCATCGGACATGAGCTGCGTTTCGATGGCCTCGGTCTCGAAGGCGTCCGGGCGGGCCTTGCGGTTGCGCACCAGATAGGGCGGCGCCGTGACCTTGATCTCCGCCTCGCTGCCCATGAGCTGCCGGAAGCGCTCGTTGACCAGCCGGGCGAAGACCGCGGGGACGAAGCCCTTGAAGCCGACGCCGGCCTTGTTGATGGTGCCCTGGTTCTCGTCCATCACCTGGGCGATGGCGGTCATCTGGGCCTGCAGCAGCCGGCCGTAGCGCGACTGGGGATCCATGTCCCGCGGATTCTGCCCGGTCGAGGCCTCGAAGTTCTCGACGGCGGCGTTCAGCACGGTCTCGCCGTCGAGGCCCTTGTCGCCGCCCTGGGGATCGTTGATCAGGTCCTGATTCGAGGCGATCACCGTGCGCGCGGCGCGCAGCATGCTGGCGAGCCCCAAGGCCACGTCGAGATCGCTCTCCTGGGCGAGGGCGCGCACCGGGCCGGTCAGGACCGGAGAGACCGCGCCCAGCACCAACAGGAGGCGCAGCGCGGCGGCGGGAACAGCTAGGAACATTGCGGGGGCGTTCAACGACCACCTTCCATTTCTTAGCTGCCGGGGGTTCGGGTCGCTACGACCGAATGCCGCGGCACTCTACCCGCTGGCGGCGCGCGCCGTCCAGCGGCACGGACGTTGGAAAAGCCCCTGCGCGGGCACGGTTGCATGGAAACGCAACGATAGCGGACCGACGTATCCCGAGTATTTCAGGAGTTTGTCCGTCAGGTAACTCCTCGGCCCGATGCGGACCCTTTCGACCCGGCCGGGCTCAGCCGGCGGCGGCGATCTGCTCGGCCTTCCGCACCATGACCTCGGCCTGCTTGATCGAGGCGATGTCGATCAGCCGGCCGTCGAGCTGGACCGCGCCCTTGCCCTCCTTCTTGGCCTGCTCCATGGCCTCGAGGATGCGCTTGGCCTTGGTGACCTCGGCCTCGGAGGGGCTGTTGACCTCGTTGGCGAGCTCGATCTGGGAGGGGTGGATCGCCCACTTGCCCTCGCAGCCCAGCACCGCCGCGCGGTTGGCCTGGGCGCGGAAGCCGTCGGGATCCTTGAAGTCGCCGAAGGGCCCGTCGATGGGCCTGAGGCCATTGGCCCGCGCGGCCACCACCATGCGGGCGATGGCGTAGTGCCACATGTCGCCCCAATGGTACTCGCGCGCGCCGCCTTCCTCGGGATCGGTCAGGACGCCGTACATAGGGTTCGGACCGCCGATCACCGTGGTCCGCGCCTTGGTCGAGGCGGCGTAGTCGGCGACGCCGAAGTGCAGGCTTTCGTTGCGCCGGCTGGCGGCGGCGATGGCGTCCACGTTCGCCATGCCCAGCGCCGTCTCGATGATGTGCTCGAAGCCGATGCGCTTGGTCCGGCCCTTGGCGTCCTCGCACTGGGTGACCAGCATGTCGACGGCATAGACGTCGGCGGCGGTGCCCACCTTGGGGATCATGAAGAGGTCGAGCCGGTCGCCGGTCTGCTCGATCACATCCACCACGTCGCGGTACATGTAGTGGGTGTCGAGGCCGTTGATGCGCAGCGACAGGGTCTTCGTGCCCCAGTCAACGTCGTTGATGGCTTCGATGACGTTCTTGCGCGCCTGCTCCTTCTCGTCCGGCGCCACCGCGTCCTCCAGGTCGAGAAAGACCACGTCGGCGGCCGAGGCTGCAGCCTTCTCGAAGAGCTTGGGGTTGCTCCCGGGCACCGCCAGCTCGCTGCGGTTGAGGCGGGCGGGCGCCTGTTCGACGATCGTGAAGCTCATGAGAGGTTCCCCTTAAACTGAGGCTGACGCGCTTGCGGCGTGGGCCGCTTGGCGACTCGACCGGGCCCTGGCGGGCGGCGGTTGGGCGGGCTTAATGGCGGCGAATCGGCGGACTGTCAACCGCGCTTCCCGGCCGCCGGCCGCGCCGCCCCGCCCAGGGGATGATGATCGCGCACCAGGGCCTTCAAACGCTCGTCCAGCACGTGGGTGTAGATCTGGGTGGTCGAGATGTCGGCGTGGCCCAGCATCTTCTGCACCGAGCGCAGGTCGGCGCCGTGGTCCAGCAGATGGCTGGCGAAGGCGTGGCGCAGAACGTGGGGCGAGACCCGCTCCGGCGCGATGCCGGCCTCGAGCGCCAGATCCTTCAGGAGCTGGGCGACCCGGTGGCGGGTCAGGTGCCCCGCCGCGCCGCGCGAGGGAAAGAGCCAGCGCGACTCCGACCCGCCCGCAAGGAAGCGCCCGCGGTCGGCGCGGTACTCGGCCACCGCCCGGCGCGCCGGCTCGCTAAGGGGCACCAGGCGCTCGCGGCCGCCCTTGCCCCGCACGATGAGGACCCTGGGGTCGCGCGCCACGGCGTCGAGCGGCAGGCAGACCAGCTCCGAGACCCGGAGCCCGGTGGCGTAGAGCAGTTCGATCAGCGCCAGGAGACGCAGCCCTTCGGCGCCGCGGCGGCCGCGCGCGGCCTCGAGCAGGGCCTCCACCTCGGCCTCGCTCAGAACCTTCGGCAGGCTGCGCCCGCGCCGCGGCGGATCGAGGCCGGCCGAGGGGTCGTCGCCGCGCAGGCCTTCGGCGAAAAGGAAGCGGTAGAACTGCCGGAGCGCCGAGAGCCGCCGGGCGGCGGTGCGGGGCGAGAGGCCAGCGTCGTCCAGCGCCGCCAGGTAGGCCCGCAGATCCGCGGTGCCCGCCTTGGCCAGGTCCCGCCCCCGGCCGTCCAGGAAGCCGGCGCAATGGCCGAGGTCTCGCCGGTAGGACTCCAGCGTGTTGGCGGCGGCGCCCCGCTCGGCCGAGAGCATTTCCGCGAAGAGGTCCATCAGCCGGCCATCGGATCGGCTCGCGGATCGGCTCGCGGATCGGCTTGCGGATCGGCTCGCGGCCCGGCGCGAGGCCGGCGCGGCTCCCTCGGGAGAGGCCTGAGCGGCGGCCCGACGAGCCATTCAGATGCCGTGTGCGACCGCCGCCTCGATGGCGAGCAGGCGCGCCTCGTGGCCGAGATCCACCCGGGTGAGCGCGCGCAGGACCTCGTGCAGCACCAGGGGATGGCACTGGCCCGGACCGCCCTCGCCCAGGGCCAGGAGGGAGAGCAGCACGGTCTCGCCGCGGCGGCCGAGCTGGCTCGCCTCCGACAGGGCGTAGATCAGAGCCGTATCGGGCTGCGGCCCGCCGCCGCCTTCCGGCGGCTGGACGCCCACAAGGTCGGACCAGCTGAGGGTGTCGCTGTTGCCGAGCGCCTGGTAGACGACCCGCAGGAAGAGCTGCCGGACGGCGGTCTCCTCGGGGCTGGCGCCGGGCCGGGCTTCGGCCCAGGCGGCGAGATCGCCCTTCCAGGAGGGCGTGTTCATGCCGGCGAGGCGGCTGTAGGGCCAGAGTGCGGCCACCGCAACCGCGGCCTGGGAATCGATCAGGGACTCCTGCCGGGCCAGGGTGAGCCATCCGCTGGCCTCCCCGAAGCGCCCGGCGGAGAAAAGCGCCCGTCCGGCGGACTCCGAGAACCAGGAGAGCTCCGCCTGCCGGGGAAGCTCGCTGATCAGCGGCAGGAGGACTCGCGCCGTCAAGGGGTAGGTGCCCTGCCGGCGGGCGTCGGCGAGCGCCACGTTGAGCAGCTCGGCCCGGGCCGCCGGCACGTCCTGGGCGAGCGCCGCCTGGTACAGCAGAGCCCGGCGCTCGGGGCCTTCCAACTGCTCCGCCGAGCTGATGGCGTTGGCCCGCTGGTCGGCGGCGAAGGAGAACTCCAGGTAGATCTCCGCCAGCTCCTCCGGCTCCATCAGGCCGTTGGCCGCCGCCCGCTCTGCCGCCTCGGCTCGCTGCGCGAGGCTGTTGCCCTTGGCCCTCGCCATGAGGACCGCCAGGCCCGGACTGGCGCCCTTGCCCAGCTCGGCCGGCAGCGGCCCGCCTGAGGCCTGGAGCATGGCGAGATGCAGCGCCGAGCCCGGCGCCGCCGAGGGCGCGTCCTTGCTGAGCCCGAGCAGCTTGTCGGCCAGCTGGAAGAAGGCCGGGTCCTGCTCGGCCAGGCCCTCCTCGCGCAAGAGTCCCAGGCCGAGCTGCGCCGCATCGAAGTCCTCGAGCAGGATCTGGCAGAAAACCAGGGCCTTGCGCCAGTAGGCGGAGCCCTCGAACTCGGACACCCGGTGGCGGACCTCTTGGCAGGCCACCTCGCCGCGCCCGTCGAGGAACAGGGTCTCGACCCGGGCCCGGGCCACCGCCTCGCTGTCGTAGCGCTGGGGGGCCACGTCGAGCAGGCCGGTCAGGCCGTCGAAATCGCCCATGGCCGCCAGCCGGCTGACCCTGAGCGCCAGCAGGTTCGTGGCCCGCGAATCGAGGCTGGCCGTCTGGCTCGCCGGCGGCGCGGCGTTGGAGAGCAATAGCCGCCGGGCCAGCTCGCGCATGGTGATGGAGTTCATCGAGCCCGGCAGCCGCGGCAGCAGCCGCTCGATGGTGCGCCGGTCGCTGCCGCGCCAAAGATCGCCGCCCAGGCCGCCGGCAGAGGGATCCAGGATGCCGACCGCCTCGGGATCCATCTCGCCCAGGCGGTTGACCTCGATGCCCTGGATCTGGGGCGTGGGCTCCTGCAGAGCGGCGCCGAAGCCGGTCTCCGGCTGCGTTGTCCCCAAGGCCCCGCCGACCGTCCCGCCCGCTGTCCCCGTGGTCCCCGCCGTGCCCGGCAGAGTCTGGCCACCGCCCTCGGACTCGGGCGTGACCAGCGGCGCCAGCTTGAGGGGCTGGCCCACCACGGGTGTGTCCTCCTGGGCCCAGGCGCCCGCCGGCCAGGTCATGCAGGCCGAGAGCAGCAGGCCGGCGCAGAGACCCCGGGCGCCGGGACAGGACGGACTAACGCGGGAACTTGTCATCCGGGATGGTCTTCTCCACCTGCGTGGTTGGGGCCGGAATCTCCCAGGTAACCAGGAACAGGCCTCCCCCGGCGACGACGACGACGAGCAGAATCAGCGGGATCAGGATCTTTTTCGGCATGGCGGCTGGCTGTGACTTCCCGGGCCTCGACAGATCCGGACCAACGGCAACCGGTCGACGCAACATAAAAGCCCACTCACGCGTCGGCTCCGGGCTGGCGATGGTCTTGCATACGATCTGCGAGGATATGGTAGGTTTCGAGTGTGGCGAATTTGCGGCAGCATAGCCATCCGAACGTGGCGATTCAATGAGATGGCGGGCATCGGTGTCCCAGGCCCGCAGGCCCGCCGAACTGGAGGAAATCGGGCATGGCGCCCCCGCAAGACGAGGATCCGGTCTCCGGGCTCGAGCGCTCGATCGTGCTGGTCGGGCTGATGGGCGCGGGAAAGTCCTGCATCGGGCGCAGCCTGGCCCAGCGCCTGGGCCGGCCCTTCATCGACGCCGACCGGGAGATCGAGGAAGCGGCCGGCTGCACCATCGAGGAGTTCTTCGAGCGCCACGGCGAGGAGGCCTTCCGCGAGGGCGAGCGGCGGGTCATCGCGCGCCTGCTGGCGGGTCCGCGTCAGGTGCTGGCGACCGGCGGCGGCGCCTTCATGGACCCGCGCACCCGGGAGGCGATCCGAGCCCGCGCGGTCTCGGTCTGGCTGAGGGCCGATCTCGACCTCCTGGTGCGGCGCACCGGGCGGCGCAACAACCGCCCCCTGTTGAAGGGCAAGGACCGGCGGGCGATCCTCAGGCAGCTGATCGACGAGCGCTATCCGGTCTACGCCGAGGCGGACACGGCGGTCGACATCGACGACAGCCCGCCCGACGTCACCACCGGGCGGGTGGTGGGCGCCGTCGGCGCCTTCCTGGCGCGGGAGCCGCTGGACCATGGGCAATCCGGCGCCGGGGCCGCGCCATGAACGCGCCCGACAGCCTGCGGGTGGAGCTGGGCGCGCGCGGCTACGACATCCTGGTGGGCGAAGGCCTCCTGGCCACGGCGGGCGCCCACATCGCGCCACTGGCCGGCGGGCGGCGGGTCTTCGTGGTTACCGACGAGAACGTCGCCGAGGCCCATCTGGCGACCCTGGAGCGGGCGCTTGAGGACGCCGGAGTGGCCTACGAGGCCCTGGTCCTGCCGCCCGGCGAGGGGACCAAGGACTTCGGCCATCTGGAAAGCCTGACGGACCGCCTGCTGGCCATGAACCTGGAGCGCCGCAGCCTGCTGGTCGCCTTCGGCGGCGGCGTCATCGGCGACTTGGTGGGCTTCGCCGCCGCGATCCTGCTGCGCGGCATCGACTTCATTCAGATCCCCACCACCCTGCTGGCCCAGGTCGACAGCTCGGTCGGCGGCAAGACGGGCATCAACGCGCCCCACGGCAAGAACCTGGTGGGCTGTTTCCATCAGCCCCGCCTGGTGCTGGCCGACACCGGGGTGCTGCAGACCCTGCCCCGGCGCGAGCTCCTGGCCGGCTACGCCGAGGTGGTGAAGTACGGCCTGATCGGCGACGCCGAGTTCTTCCACTGGCTGGAGGATCACGGCCTGGCGATCATCGAGGGCGACCGCCCGGCGCGGCGCCACGCCATCCTGAAGAGCTGCGCCGCCAAGGCCGCCATCGTGGCCGAGGACGAGCGCGAGGCGGGCGCCCGGGCGCTGCTCAACCTGGGGCACACCTTCGGCCACGCGCTGGAGGCCGAGATCGGCTACGACGACCGGCTGCTGCACGGCGAGGCGGTCGCCATCGGCCTGGTCATGGCCTTCGACCTCTCGGCGAGCCTCGAGCTCTGCCCGGCGCGCGACGCCGCCGCCGTGCGGCGCCACCTGGCGGCCGTCGGCCTGCCCACCGACCTGGAGGCCGTGCCCGGGGTCGCCTGGTCCGCGCCTGCCCTGCTCGGCCATATGAGCCGGGACAAGAAGGTGAAGGACGGCCGGGTCACCTTCGTGCTGGCCCGCGGCATCGGCCAGGCCTACCTGGCCGACGACGTGGCGCTCGGCGACGTAGAGGCCATGCTGGCCGGCCAGATCGCCGCCTGACCCCTTACCTCCAAGGATAGGGACCCCTAACCGATACACGCCGCCCGGCGGCATCCCTCCCGAGGCCCCCTGACTTCCGAGACCCCCGAAATGGAAACGCAGATTCTCATCACCGTCGGCGCCATCGCCGTGCTGCTGGTCTTTTCCGCCTTTTTCTCCGGCTCGGAGACGGCGCTGACCGCCGCCTCTCGCGCACGCATGCACACCCTCGACCTGCAGGGCGACGAGCGGGCCGGCGTTGTGAGCGACCTGTTCGCCCGCAAGGAGCGGATGATCGGCGCCGTGCTGTTCGGCAACAACCTGGTGAACATCATGGCCTCGGCGCTCGCCACCAGCCTGATGATCAGCCTGACCGGGGAGGCGGGGGTCGCCTTCGCCACCCTGGTGATGACCCTGCTGGTCTTCATCTTCGCCGAGGTGCTGCCCAAGACCTACGCCATCCACCACGCCGACGACATGGCGCTCGCCGTGGCGCGCACCATGCGGGTGGTGGTGCAGGTCCTCAGCCCCATTTCCATCGCGGTGCAATGGGTGGTGCGCGCGACCCTGGGGCTGTTCGGCCTGCGCATCGAGCCGGGCCTCTCCGGCGGCCTCAGCGAGGAGGAGCTGCGCGGTGCCATCGAGCTCCACGTGGGCGAAGGTAGGAAGGAGAAGCACGCCCGCGAGATGCTGCGCTCGATCCTCGACCTGGCCGACATCGACGTCGAGGAGATCATGGTCCACCGCAAGAACGTGGCGACCATCGACCTCGGCCAGCCGCCGGCCAGGATCGTCGAGGAGGTGCTGGCCAGCCCCTATACGCGCCTGCCGCTGTGGCGCGAGGATCCCGACAACATCGTCGGCGTGCTGCACGCCAAGGCCCTGCTGCGCGCCGTCCACACGGCGCCGGACAAGCTGGACCAGCTCGACATGGAGGAGATCGCCAACGATCCCTGGTTCATCCCCGAGTCCACCGACCTGCTGTTGCAGCTCCAGGCCTTCCGCCAGCGCCAGGAGCACTTCGCCATCGTCGTCGACGAGTACGGCGAGGTGCTGGGCATCGTCACCCTGGAGGACATCCTGGAAGAGGTGGTGGGCGAGATCGCCGACGAGTACGACATCGAGCAGCAGGGCATGCGCAGCCTCCGGGACGGCTCGGTGGTGGCCGAAGGGACGGTGACCATCCGCGACCTCAACCGGGAGTTCGACTGGCGACTGCCCGACGAGGAGGCGGCAACCATCGCCGGCCTGGTGCTGCACGAGGCCCGGCGCATCCCCGAGATCGGCCAGGCCTTCGCCTTCCACGGCTTCCGCTTCGAGATCCTGCGCCGCCACCGCAACCAGATCACCTCGGTGAAGATCACACCCCTGACCGAGGAGGCCGCCCCCGCGGAGGGCTAGCGTGGTTCGGTCGGGGGGCAGGGCGGGCGGCAACGGGCGCTTTACTTCTCGGCGGAGGCACCTACGGTTCTCCCGACGGGACCATCCCGCGGGCCACGCCCGCAAAGCCATGAGGGAAACGGCGCGACCATGCCTCTGTCACCGGCGCAGGCGCGCGAACGCCTGCACGGCCGCCGCTACGAATTCGACGGCTATCGGCGCGAGGACGGCCTCTGGGACATCGAGGGCCGCCTGACCGACGCGAAGACCTACGGCTTCAAGAACCGCCACCGGGGCTGGGTCGAGGCCGGCGAGCCGATCCACGACATGTGGATCCGCCTCACCCTCGACGAGGACTTCGTGGTGCGGGACATCGAGGCCGTGACCGACGGCAGCCCCTATGCCGTCTGCCCCCAGGTGACCCCCAACTTCAAGCGCCTCGTGGGCGTCAAGATCGCCAGCGGCTGGCGCCGGGCGATCCGCGAGCGGGTCGGCGGCGCCGAGGGCTGCACCCACCTGGTGGAGATGCTGGGCGCCATGGCGACGGTGGCCTTTCAGACCCTCTACCCGGCCCTGAGCAAGAAGGAGAAGGGCGCTCAGCGGGGCCGGCCCGGCGGGCTGATCGACAGCTGCTACGCCTACCGCAGCGACGGTCCCGTGGTGCGGGAGCAGTGGCCGGAGCTCTACACCGGCAAGTCCGGCGAGTGAGGCACCCTGCGCACGGCTCCGGCGCCCGATGCCACGGGAAGGATCACGCGCCTCCGCCCAGAATGGTCGCCGCCACCTTTCGCGTCCGTCGGAGCGCTTCCTTGCTTCGATGTGATCACTTTGGTTTCAAAAGTCTGCAACCAGCTCCAATTGTCATAATCTAAATCTATTGAGCCCTAGGACAGCGAAAAGCGATGTTCTGAGCCGGCCGTTTGACTCTGCCATGCGATCCAGGCAAGATTCTTCCATTAAGCATAAGCGGCGGAATATTTGAGCCGCGCCGGTATTTTTTTGGGACCGCAATGTCTATTCAGCCGATCGAGGCATGGGTTCGGGCGCGCCTTCCCGGGCAGGAGGCCCACGTCCGCACCGTATTCAGCGCAAGACCCGGGGGACAGCAATGAACACGCCATCCGTCATGTTTGGTAGCGCGAAGCCCGTGCTTGGGCGCGGGAGCCGCGAGCGATTGACCTGCGAGCGTAGAGCCATCCGGTCGGTCGCGGCCGTGCTGGCTGTCCTCGGTCTTTTGGCCGCCTGGCCCGGCACCGCTGAGGCCGGCAACTTCTGGGACGACCTCACTGAGGACGCCCAGAAGGTCCTCGACAAGGTGGACGAGGTCGTGGGTGGCGATGACGAGGAGTCGAGCGGAAGCTCTGGCGGCACCCAAAGCCAGCAAAACGCGCCCGCTCAGCCCGATCTGGTCGGCGCGGACGCGCCGCGCTTCGACAAGCCCTGGGTGAAGGAGATCCAGACCCACCTCGCCACACTGGGCTACAACCCCGGCCCGGCCGACGGCATGTTCGGAAAGGGTACGGGCAACGCCGCGAAGGCCTTTCAGAAGAACCGCGGACTGGTCCCGGCCGGCCTGCCGACGCCCTCGCTGATGGAGGCCTTGAGGACCGCCAGCCAGCAGCAGCAGTACGCCCAACCCCAATCCGGTCAGCCTCAATACGGGCAAACCCAGTCCACGCAGCCCCAGCTTGGCCAGCCACAACTCGGTCAGCCCCAAATTGGCGGTGTTGCGGCGACCGTCGGTGTCGACCCCGCCCTGCAGCAAGCCAGCCAGTTCGACCTGACCTACGAGGCCCAGCGGCGCCTCAACCAGCTCGGCTACGACGCGGGCGTCGTCGACGGCCTTTACGGCGGCAAGACCAAGAAGGCGATCGGCGCCTTCCAGCAAGCCCAGGGCCTGCCGGTCGACGGCAAGGTCACGCCCGCCCTGGTCGCCTCCCTTCGCGCCGCCCAGGGCGAGACCGGCACCATGGCAGGCGCCGGCGGCACTGGGATGGCGCAGCAAGACGCGGGCCCGCCACCGGACTTCCGGCCTGTCGGACCTCTGGGACCGGACCTGGTGGGCGTGAACCCGCCCAGGATGCAGGGCAAGCTCGTGACCGGCTTCCCCTTGACCCACGGCAAGTTCTCCAAAGACGACATAAAAGTCGGCAACTCCTACCGGAAGAAGAACTCCTACGAGCTGGCACGCTATCTGGATCTCGCGGTCATCAAGGCCTTCCCCAAGCTCACAGAGGACCCCAACGACGCCCGGCGCTATGCACTGCGGTTCCTGACCAAGAGCGCACAGACCGGCTACCTGGCGGACTGCTTCGGATCCTGCTGGCACAGCCAAAACACACCTTACCTGGGCTGGGTTGGCGACAACGAGTTCCAGCGCGAGATCAAATGGCGCTCCTTCGTCGACCAAGTCACGCCCCAGCTGGCCCAGAGCGGGCCCGCGTTTCCGCTGCGCATATTGAACGTCACCGAGGTGGAGTTCGCCGCCTACGACAAGGAGAACGGCGTCCTTCCCTTCCGGCTGCACCGGGGAAGCGGCAACGTCTACAGTGGCTACGTCAAGGCGGCGCACGGGCGATTCACGGTCAAGAGCGAATACGAGCCGCCGAAGAGCGTTCCGGCTTTGCCGGATCGGGCCCGCGAGATCCTCGAGACGGTCGACGAGCGGCGCGCCTTTCTCGCCCTCCACCTGTCCTTGGAGGACCCCGTCGTGGGCGAGTCCGGGAAGAAAAAGTATCTCACGACCAAGCTCACCCTCGACCGGGCCGTCCTCTACACCGATCCGGACCTGACGCAGCCGCTACACGAGTTCGAGATCCCCGACGTGAGCGGCGTTGCCGTGGCCGCCGGAAAGGCCGGCGGCGCGCCTGCCAACTCGAAACTCGTGAAGGGTCCGGGCGGCAAACTCCTGCTGGAGTTCTCCATGCCGCAAGGCATGCGTCCCATCCGCTTGGCGGTCATGAAAGGCAGACCCGTCCTCGGCCATCCGGTGGAACAGGGAGCGTTTAGCCCGCAAAAATGGAAGCAGCTCTACGGTGCGGCACCCGAGTACGAGACCAGGTTGTATGGCCGGCTGGTCGACGCCCTGCGCGTCGGGGCGAATCCGAAACTGCTCTATACGCTGAGCACCGCGGAAAACTTCGCAAGGGCGCACCTGACGGACGAAACAAGGAAGGAGTTCCTGCCTTGCAATGGCATCCTCGGCTGCCAAGGATACTCTGGCTTCGGCGCCAACGAGATCCAGCGCAAGCCGACCCACGACGCCTTCACCGCTAGATATGTCGACGCGCTGGCGAAAAAGGGGCCGAGGCTGCCGTTCGAGTACCTGCACGTCTTTCGGGTCCACCTGGGGCAATACGACGAGCAGCGCCAGGGCTTCCCGATCAACTCGCCGAGCGGCCACAAGGGTTCCGTCAGCCTAGGCAGCTACGGCAAAGGGAATGTAAAGATCCCCGAGTTCCTTCCGCTTCCTGCACAACAGGCAGAGGCCCTGCTGGCAATCCTCAAGAACCGGAACGCCTTCCTGGCCGTTCCCGTCGCAATCAATGGCTTCACCATGTCGGGATCGCAGGAGCAGATCCAGGTCGAGGCGCTCGGCGCCGCCCTCTACGCGGACGGAGACTTGAACAAACTGATCCACGAATATCCCCGCGCCAAGCCCAAGAGCGATCAGGTCGCGCAGGCCGAGACAGTGTCTCGCTCGCCCCTCTGGCCGCACTACGGCACCCTTTTTGTTATCCGGGACGTCGGCGGGGTTTTGAATGAAGACGTTCTGATCAACCTGACCCATAGGCAGATCACCAAAGAGCAGCATTCCTGGAACTCGGTCGGGGCCCAGCACAACAAGAACGCGCCCGTGTCGGTTCTCGAATGGCAGAGCCTGATGGCCAGCAAGCCCGAGTTCGCCAGGGGCGACCTGATGCAGGTGTTCACGGATCCCTACGCGAGCTGGGAGTTCCTCAACAGGGAAACCCTCTACGGGCTGACGCCGGGCCACCAGGTGCACGTGTTCATGTTCAGCCGCGACAAAGTCGTGAACAAGCTGCCGGAGTTTGCCGCGCGCGAGTTGGACTCGGTCTATCGCCAACACCTGACTCATGCGGTCGCGACCCTGCCGACGTCCTTCTACCTGTTGGCTGCCCTACCCATGCCCCGCTACGACTTCGACAGCGGAGAGATCGTGTTCGATCTGTCCCAATACGGCCAGCCAATCAAGAACGGCGAGCTGCTGCAGCCCGTCCAGAACATCGAGTACGTGGCACCGGGAACGACGCTGTCGAACCCCCACTACAAGACCACCTATCTGAACGCCGGGGATCCCGTCCTGTCGGTCTACCAGTACAGCTTTCAGGAGCAGCAACAGGTTCTCGAAAAGCCACCGGCGCGCCCTCACAACATGGCTCATTCAGGCAACGCCAGCGCCCTCAACGGATGGCGGGACAGCCTGCGTCACGTAGATCAGAAGCTGGGTGTTCCCAGGCTTGGGACCGTCGGATTGGACCGGGTTCTGACCATGCCCAGGCTGGCCATGTCTTCGGATCAGGCGCAGCAGGTTCTGAGCAAGGGCGGCAAGTTCTTGGCCATCGTGGAGTTCGATGCGGAGCGGGCGACCGCCGTTCCCGGCGCCAAGAGCGCGACGCTGATCGCGAAACTGAAGCGCGTCCGCGTGATCGACGACTCCCGCCAGACGATCGCCAATCTGGGCGCGGAAAGCTTCCCGAGCGCGGCTTCCTCGAAAGAGGCCGCTCAGGTCGCCGAGGCCAAGAAGCAGCAGAACCAGACCATGCAGGCTGAGGAAGCAGCGCTCGCCGCGGAGGCAGTAAAGAAGGAACGTGAAGCGGCCTTCCAGAAGTGCGAAGCGTCGCCCACCAGCGCGGACCGCGTGACCTGCTACGAAGCGCTCTGCACGGCGTTGGACTCGCAAGAGGCCGACACCATGGCCGATGCCACGGCTCAGAATCAGTGCAGGAACAAGCTCCAGTCGGCGAAGTACGCCGTGGAGAGCGAGAAGCGCCAGGCCCAGATGCAGGAACAGCAACGTCAAAACCAGTGCCGCTCCTACGTGCAGTACAATTGGCAACTCTCCGAGGGCATGCCGCTCTACGACGAGGCCTACCAGGGCTGCCTCGCTCAGAAGGCGCGTACGCCCTACGGCCCCGACATCGTCGGCCTGCAGCTCGGCATGGACCGTCGCTCCGCGGATGCGCTCGTCCAACGGCGCATGGACGGGCAGGCCAACGCCTCCCTGCGCGAAGCTCATCCCTTCAGCCAGGGGATGCTGCGCTGGACCAAGGACGCCAGCCGGGGCATCGCGCTCTTCACCGTGAAGACCCGCGACAGCAAGGAGCTGGTGGCGGGCATCAGCCGCCGGCTCTACTTCGCGGAGAAGCAGCCGGCCGCAGCGCAGATCGCCGACGGCCTGCGCAAGAAGTACGGCCAGGAGACCTGGAGCGAGGGCCTGGACACCCTGGTCTGGGCCTTCCCCGGCGAGCTGGCCGATCCCTCGGGCGCCAACTGCCACGAGCTGGCCGACCTCGTCGTCGCGCGGGAGGGCTGGAGCCGCCCCTGGGCGCCGCAGTACTCCCCCGCCGAGCAGCAGCAGAAGCGGCAGCAGGAGATGCAGGCCCGCCAGGCCCAGTCTACCGCCCATATGAACTGCGTCATGGCGGCCTCCTCCAAGATCCAGCCCGATGCCGACGAGCACGACGAGGGCTACGGCGCCGAGTACATGGATCTGATGAACAAGGAGATCGCGGCCTGCGACGCGAAGTTCGGCAAGCCCGGCGCCGCCTACGGCCAGACGGCCATGGCGGAGGACTCCAAAGAGCCCCTCATGACCCGGCCCGAGGGCGCCCCCGGCACCTATGCCAAGTACGCCGCCTGCGGCCCGGTGGTCATCTCCCACCTGAACGCCGATGCGGCGGGCAAGGTGAAGGACGCCTCCTTCGTGCTGTTCGACCCGGCCTGGCTGGCCACCCAGCCGACCATCGCCTTCAAGGCCGGCCCGGCGGACACCGCCGCCGACACCCAGATCGACTTCTAGGTCTGCAACAGATGGGCCCGGGACAGCGCTGGGAGCGCCCTGGGCGGACCGGCAGGCTCACTCGTCGGGGGCGCGGGCGCTGATCTGGAGGGCGTGCACCGGGCCCGCCATCTCCTCGGAGAGGGCCGCGTAGACCGCCCGCTGGCGCTCCAGGCGCGAGAGCCCCTTGAAGGCCTCCGAGACCAGGGTTACCTGAAAGTGGGTCTCGCCCCCCTCGCGCCAGCCGGAATGGCCCTCGTGCCGGTGGGACTCGTCGACCACCTCCAGGCGCTCAGGCTGGAAGGCCGCCTTCAGCTTCGCCTCGATCCGCTCGGCCACGCTCATGGGTCCCCCTTCTCCGGCTCCCGGGGCTGCCCCTCGAGGCCGCGCCCCGAAGCCACCTCTGGGCCGCTCCAGGCCGCCCGCGGGCCCCGGCCAGCGGGCGTTAAGAATTGCCGCCTATAACGGGTGATCCAGGCGGCACGGGGCCGCGCCAGGCCCGGCTTGCCAGCCTTAGCGGCCGAACACATACTAGTATCATGGCACGTCCAACGCCCAACGCCATCTTCGAGCCCTTCCGGCATCCGGCCCGGAAGGGGCGGCGCTGCCAGGTGCCTGGCTGCCCGGAAGACGGCGTCTACCGGGCGCCCGTCTCGCGCAGCAAGCTGAACGACTACTACTGGTTCTGCCTCGATCACGTGCGCGCCTACAACACCGCCTGGAACTACTACGCCGGCATGAGCGAGGAGGAGATCGAGCGCCACCGCCGCAACGACACGGTCTGGCAGCGCCCCTCCTGGCCCTTCGGTGGGCCGGCCAGCGCCCAGGAGCAGCGGATCGAGGATGCGCTGCGCCGCGAATTCTCGGACATCTTCGATGACGGCCCCAAGGGCGAGACACAGCCCAAGCCCCAGAGCGAGGAGGAACGGGCACTCGCCGTCCTCGATCTCGAGGCCTCGGCCGACTCGGTCGCGATCAAGGCCCGCTACATCAAACTGGTGAAGCAACTGCACCCGGACGCCAACGGCGGCGATCCCGAGGCCGAAGAGCGCCTCAAGGTGGTCAACCAGGCCTATTCGACCTTGAAAAACGGCCAAACTTAAGACTACGACTGGACAAATCGCCCCGCGGCGTGAGAATTTCCGCAGCCGTCCGGGCGCTTTAGAGAGAAATCAATGGCAGAAAAATCCGACAAGGCCGCGGCCGATCCGTCGTCCGAACTGCCCGACATCACGGTTTCGGTGCGTCAGACCTTCGGCCTCGACAGCGACATGCAGGTGCCGGCCTACAGCCAGGCCGACGAGCACGTGCCCGACGTGGACGACGCCTACCGCTTCGACCACGACACCACGCTCGCCATCCTGGCCGGCTACGCCTACAACCGGAAGGTCCTGATCCAGGGCTATCACGGCACCGGCAAGTCGACCCACATCGAGCAGGTGGCCGCGCGCCTCAACTGGCCCTGCCTGCGCATCAACCTGGACAGCCACATCAGCCGCATCGACCTGATCGGCAAGGACGCCATCGTCCTCAAGGACGGCAAGCAGGTGACCGAGTTCCGCGAGGGGCTGCTGCCCTGGGCGCTGCAGCGGGCCACCTCCCTGGTGTTCGACGAGTACGACGCCGGCCGGCCCGACGTCATGTTCGTGATCCAGCGCATCCTCGAGGCCGAGAGCCGCCTGACCCTGCTCGACCAGAACCGGGTGATCCGGCCCCATCCGGCCTTCCGCCTCTTCGCCACCAGCAACACGGTGGGCCTGGGCGACACCACGGGCCTTTATCACGGCGTGCAGCAGATCAACCAGGCCCAGATGGACCGCTGGAACATTGTCGCCACCTTGAACTACCTGCCCCACGACCAGGAGGTGGATATCGTCCTGGCGAAGTGTCCGGACTACGACACCCCCGAGGGCCGCGAGAGCGTCTCGGCCATGGTGGCGCTGGCGGACCTCACCCGCAGCGGCTTCATCAACGGCGACATCTCCACGGTCATGAGCCCGCGCACGGTCATCACCTGGGCCGAGAACGCGCGCATCTTCGGCGACATCGCCTTCGGCTTCCGCGCCACCTTCGTCAACAAGTGCGACGAGATGGAGCGGCCCGTGGTCGCCGAGTACTACCAACGCTGTTTCGGCACCGAACTGGTGGAATCCGGCGTCAAGGCCACCCTGGTCTAGCCCCCCGGACGTTACCCATGTCCCAGGGCGAATCCCCGCTCGAACGCTTCCGCCGGGCCACCTCCGCGACGACCCGCGCGCTTTCGGGGCGCGACGACGTGACGGTCAGCTTCACGCCCAGCGCCGAAGGGGTCTCCGGCAAGGAGATCCGCGTGCAGACGCCCTCGCGGGACCTCAACCCCAACGAGGTGGTCCAGGTCCGTGGCAGCACGGATTCGGTGGCGCTGCGCCTGCGCCATCACGACGGCGGCCTGCACGGCCGCCAGCAGCCGCTCGAGCCGCTCGCCCGGGAGATCTTCGACGCGGTCGAGCAGGCGCGCTACGAGGGCCTCGGCATGCGCAACATGGCCGGCGTCGCCGAGAACCTGGACTGGCTCTTGGACCGGCGCTGCCGCGAGCGCGGCTACGCCAAGCTCGAGCGCCGCGAGGACGCGCCCCTCTCTGAGGTGCTGCGGGTTATGGCGCGGGAGGTCATGACCGGCCGGCCGCCGCCGCCCGCCGCAAGGAACATGGTGGACCTCTGGCGCACCTCCATCGACCCCCGGGTCCACGACGACCTGCGCCAGCTCGCCGAGGTCTGCGAGGACCAGGAGGCCTTTTGCGAGGCGGTCCGCCGGCTGCTCACCCATCTCGATCTCGATCCCACCAGCGAGGAGGAGTCCCTCGGCGAGGAGGAGAGCGAGGGCCAGGACGACGAGAGCCGGGCCGACGCCGAGGCGGAGCAGGGCGAGGGCGACGAGGCCTCGGCCGAGGCCGACGAGAGCCAGGACGGCGAGCAGCAGGACTCCGGCGAGGGCGAGACCGGCGAGACCGACGTGCTCGAGGCCGACGGCCTGATGCTGCCGGACTCCGACCAGGAGCAGCCGGCCCGGCCCAACCGGCCGCCGCGCTTCGACGACCTGCGCGACTTCCAGTGCGAGACCTATCACGCCTACTCGACCGAGTTCGACGAGGTGGTGGCGGCCGAGGAGCTCTGCGACGCCGACGAGCTGGCGCGCCTGCGCCTCATGCTGGACCAGCAGCTGGCGAGCCTGCAGGGCATGATCTCCCGCCTCGCCAACCGCCTGCAGCGCCGCCTCATGGCCAAGCAGACCCGGGCCTGGGAATTCAACCTGGACGAGGGCCTGCTGGACACCGCCCGCCTCGCCCGCATCGTCGCCAACCCGCGCCACTCCCTCTCCTTCAAGCAGGAGAAGGAGACCACCTTCCGCGACACGGTGGTGACGCTCCTGATCGACAACTCGGGCTCCATGCGCGGGCGGCCCATCTCGGTCGCCGCCATGAGCGCCGACATCCTGGCGCGCACCCTGGAGCGCTGCGGCGTCAAGGTGGAGATCCTCGGCTTCACGACGCGCATGTGGAAGGGCGGCCAGTCGCGCGAGCGCTGGATCGCCGACGGCAAGCCGGCCAACCCCGGGCGCCTCAACGACCTCCGCCACATCGTCTATAAGTCGGCGGACGCGCCCTTGCGGCGAACCCGCAAGAACCTGGGCCTGATGCTGCGCGAGGGCATCCTCAAGGAGAACATCGACGGCGAGGCGCTGATCTGGGCGCACGGCCGCCTGCTCGCCCGGCCCGAGGAGCGGCGCATCCTCATGGTCATCTCCGACGGCGCGCCGGTCGACGATTCCACCCTCTCGGTCAATCCCGGCAACTACCTGGAGCGCCACCTGCGCGAGGTCATCGGCCTGATCGAGACCCGCTCGCCGGTGGAGCTGACGGCCATCGGCATCGGCCACGACGTGACCCGCTACTACCGGCGGGCGGTCACCATCATCGACGCCGAGCAGCTGGGCGGCGTGATGCTGGAGAAGCTGGCCGAGCTGTTCGACGAGGAAACCGAAGACGGCGCCATGCCGGGCCGCCGCCGCGCGGTGGGCTAGTGTTCTGCCGAGCGGCGCGCGCATCCTGATCTTCGATTCCGGCCTGGGCGGCCTCAGCGTCTTTCGCGACACGGCCGTGCGCCTGCCGGGCGCGGACTACGTCTATGTGGCCGACTGCGCCGGCTTCCCCTACGGCACCAAGGACGCGGGCTACCTGGACGAGCGGCTGCCGCCGCTGCTGTCCGCTCTGGCCGGGCGCTACGCACCGGACTTGGTGGTGATCGCCTGCAACACGGCGAGCACCCTTGCCCTGCCCGCCGTCCGCGCGGCCCTCTCGGTCCCGGTCGTGGGCACCGTTCCCGCCATCAAGCCCGCCGCCGCCCTGAGCCGCAGCCGCGCCATCGGCCTCCTGGGCACGCCCGCCACCGTGAAGCGGGCCTACACCGACGCCCTCATCGCCGAGTTCGCGGCCGACTGCCGGATCCTGCGCTTCGGCTCCGCGGCCCTGGTGGAGCTGGCCGAAGCCAAGCTGCTGGGCGGGACGGTCCCGCCGGACTCGGTCCGGAAGGCAATCGCGCCCCTCCTCTCCGTCCCGGGCGGCGGCGAAATGGACACGGTGGTGCTGGCCTGCACCCATTTCCCGCTGCTGCGCGCCGAGCTGGCGAAAGCCGCGCCCCGGCCCTTGAGCTGGATCGATTCCGGCGCGGCCATCGCCCGGCGCGTCACGGACCTGCTAGGAAAGCCGAGCCTCTGCGGGGGCGAGAGCAAACGCCTCGCCGTGGTCACGGGCGGCGGACCGCCGGACGCCCGCTACCGAGCCTGCTTTGCGGCCCAGGGTTTTGCCCGACTCGATCTCTTCGACACCGGGACCGCAGAGGCCGCCGCCACGACCATTGCCTAAGACCGGCCCGGCGGTGCGCTACTCGAAGGCCTTGAGGCCGAAGCCCAGGGAAACCAGCACCATCCCAACCGCATAGAGGCCGCCCGCGCGGGTGTCGAAGGTCGGCAGTTTTGCCTCCAGCTCCGCGATGTAGTCGTCGGCGATTTGCACTAAATCGGCACTGGCGCCGGCCGAGAGTCTCTGCCGTTTGTCGCGCTGGCGGGCGATTCTGAACTTCAGCAACTCGGCCGAGACCGTCGGGGTCAGCAGGACAATGGTGCCAAGGTAGGCGATCACGTCGTGCTGGCGCACCACCCAAGCCAGGCCGCTGAGACTCCAGGATGCAAGAAAACTGGCGCCGACCACCAGAACGACGAGACAGGGTGCGCAGCTCCAGAAACGAAAAGCTCTCCGCTTGGCGAGGCTCACGTTTCCGCCATCTTCTGCTCGACGTCCGCCGTACTCTCCTCGGCGGCTTCCTCCGCCTCAGCCGCGTCCTGGTACTCGTGAACGATCGCTTCCTGCTCCGGGTCCGGGATCTCGTGCGCCACCAGGACCTTTCGCAAGGCACTCAGTTTCAAGTCTTCCGCCGCCGCCGCGACCTCCGCCTCCAGGCTCGCCGTCGACTCCGTCTGATCGAGCACCAGGTTGCCCTCGCAGTCCCAGACCTTCATCGCCATCCGGCCATCGCAGACGTCGACGAAATCCTTGATCCGGCCAATGGTCGTATGGCTGCCTAGGCCGCTTTCCAGCCGAGACACTTCGCTCTGATTGCGTCCGAGCAGCTCTGCCACTGCCTTTTGGTCGAAGCCGCGCGCCTTGCGGAGCCGCCGCAGGGCGCCGCGAATCTGGCTCAGCCATTCCGACCTGCGGAAGGCCGTGCGATGCGCCTCATCCTTGAGGAGATAGGCGCGCAGACTGTCGCTCATTCTCTCGGTCATGTCATCGCGTTCCCAAAGGGGCGTCTCCACCCGGGACTCGGGTTTCTGCGCAGAACCCTGATCACGCCAGCGCGGCGCAGTTCGCGGCCCGCGCCTCTGCGAAGCGCACGACGCCCATCTTCCCGTTGTCCAGGTCCGGGTGATAGAGCCCCGTCAGCACCAGCGAATCGGCGTGTAGGATGTTTTCGGCATTCACCACGAAGCACACTACGACCTTCGGCGCCGCCTGTCCGTCCGGCTCCCAGTCTTCGGTGAAGCCGAGCACCCGCGCTCCGGACGGTGTCGTCATGGTCCCGGCGGGTCTCAAACCGTAGCCGCGCAGATCCTCCGCAACATCGCTCATGTAAAAGACCAGGTCGGACTTCCATTCTACCGATTGGACCCCGTCGCGCTGTTCGACCAGGGCATGAACTTCCTCGAGATCCGTCAGGAACGCCTCGCAATTGTTCAGTTTGAGGCTCATCCATGCATCCAATATATGCGCTTTAACTCATATTGTCAAGTCAGGCAATGACTTAACCCACAGGATGCCAAACGAACAATCCGGTCTACGAGCACTATAGCAACCTGTGGGCGAGACCGGCCAACACATCTTCGGCCCAAAAGCGCTTTGACAAAGTCATGTGCCCTACCCGAGTTTCGCCTGGCGATGAAACCTCGCAAGCAAGCGACACGCGGCGTCACCTCCGCCCTACTGCAGGTTCTCCTGGCAGCGCTCCTCCTCTGGGTGGTGCCGACGACGGCCGAGGGGGCGCAAGGGAGCGGGCCGATCGCGCTCACCGGCAAGCCAGTTCAGCTCGACCCGGACGATCCGGGCCGGACCGGGGTCGGGCGGCTCGTCTGGCGCGGCGGCCTCCGCCTGAGCTCGCCGGACCGGCGCTTCGGCGGCTTCTCGGGGCTGCTGGTCTCGCCGGACGGGGACCGCCTGCTGGCCGTCAGCGACACCGCCCACTGGCTGGCCGGGCGCCTGACCTACGACGGGAAGGGGCGTCTCGCCGGACTGGAAGAGGCCGAGATCGGCCGACTCCTGGATCCCGATGGCACACCCCTCAGCACCAGGAAGCGCTGGGGCGACGCGGAATCCCTGGCCGCTCTCGCCGACGGCTCGATCCTGGCGAGCTTCGAGACCCGGCATCGCATCTGGCGCTACCTGGAGGGCCCGGCGCCCCTGGCCGGCCGGCCGACCGTCTGGCCGCAGCCGGACGGCCTCGACGGGGCCCCCGGGAACGGCGGCCTGGAGGCCCTGGTCGCCCTCTCGGACGGCCGCCTGCTCGGCCTCACCGAGGAGCAGGCCGCCGGAACCAACGGTGCCGACGCCGCCGGCTACCTCTGGCAGGACGGCGCCTGGTCGAAGATTTCCTACCGGCGCGGCTGGAGCACCAGGCCGACCGGCGCCACGCGCCTGCCCGGCGGCGACCTGCTGGTGCTGGAGCGCGGCTTCAGCCTGCTCACCGGGCCGACCGTACGTCTCGTCCGCGTGCCACTGTCGGACGTACGTCCCGGCGCGCGCCTGGCGGGCGAGGAACTGGCCCGCTGGGGCCTGCCGCTCACCATCGACAACTTCGAGGCGGTGGCCGCCCGCCGGGGTCCCGGCGGCGAGACACTCATCTATCTGCTCAGCGACGACAACTTCAAGGCGGTGCAGCGCACGCTGCTGCTCATGTTCGCGCTGGAAGAGGGCGGCTCGGCGGACTGAGGCTAGAGCGGGATGGGATGAGATTGAATCAACGCTGTTGGCCTGGGTTGGCTCGGTCCGCTAGGCGCGGGCCGCAGCGCGATGCGGGGCATCGGGCGAGGCCCGCAACGACGCGGCGGGCCAACCCAGGCCAACCCGCACGGGACGAGCGCTTTTGGCCGGACGCCGCGTCGCTCCTCCTCGAACATGCTTCGGCATGTCCTTCGTCGTCGCTCCTAACGTCCGGCCAAAATCGCTCCGTCAGCGTGGTTCAATCTCATCCCATCCCGCTCTAGAACGACAAAGGGCGCCGCAAGGGCGCCCCTTCGGATTTCGGTCCTGGCTCGGCCGAGTCAGGCGGAGGCCGCTTCCTGCTCCGGCTGCCGCGCCTTCTGGATGCGCCGCTTCAGCCGGCGCGCCTCCGGCCCGAGATCCCGGTTCGGCGTCCCCAGCAGGAAGGAGTCCAGGCCGCCGTTGTGCTCGATGGTGCGGATCGCCCGGGCCGAGAGACGTACGCGTACCATCTGCCGCAGGCGGTCGCTGTAGAGCGAGGTGCGCTGCAAGTTGGGCAGGAAGCGCCGCCGCGTCTTGTTATGGGCGTGGCTGACGTTGTTGCCCGCCTGGACACCCTTATTGATGAACTCGCATCGGCGTGCCATGGCTGATCCGTCCCGTACCCGAACTGCAGTCCTTGAAACGATCTCCGGGCCGCCCCCTGCCTTCACGGGAGCGCCCCGGCCGGGCAGCTATGTAGGCCAGGGCCGGTCCCCAGTCAAGGCGAATCCCGGGAAAACCGGGCGCCCGGCGCCCCGGACGGCCGCCCGCTCAAGCCTCGTCGCCCTCCGCCAGGAAGGCCGCCATGAGGGCGCGCGCCGCCGCGGCCGGAGTGAGCCGGCCGGCCGTCACCTGGGCACTCATCTCCGGCAGACGCTCGGCCACCCGCGGATGGGCCCGGAAACGCGCGGTCAGGGTCTCGCCGATCTCGTTCCACATCCAGGCCTCGGCCTGGCGGGCGCGCTTGGCCGCGATGGCGCCGCCGGGGCCGAAGGCCTCGCGGAAGCGGCCGATCTCGGCCCAGACTTCGGCCATCCCCTGCCCCGTCTTGGCCGAGCAGGTGAGGACCGGCGGGCGCCAGCCGCCGAAGCCCGGCTGCAGCAGGCGGATGGCGTTGCCGTACTCGGCGGCGGCCCGCCCGGCTGCGGCCTCGAGCTCGCCGTCGGCCTTGTTGACCACCAGGATCTCCGCCAGCTCGACGATGCCCCGCTTCAGGCCCTGCAGCTCGTCGCCGCCGCCGGGCTGCAGCAGCAGCAGGAAGAGGTCCACCAGGTCGGCGACCGCGGTCTCCGACTGGCCGACGCCCACGGTCTCGACGATCAGCACGTCGAAGCCGGCCGCCTCGCAGAGCAGCATGGCCTCGCGGGTGCGCCGGGCCACGCCACCCAGGGTGCCGCCGGCCGGCGAGGGCCGGATGAAGGCCGCCTCTGCCCGCGACAACTGCTCCATGCGGGTCTTGTCGCCCAGGATCGAGCCTCCGCTGCGCTTCGAGGAGGGGTCGACCGCCAGCACGGCGACCCTGTGGCCCTCTGCGATCAGGTAGAGCCCGAAGGCCTCGATGAAGGTGGACTTGCCGACCCCCGGCACGCCGGAGATGCCGATGCGGATCGAGTTGCCGGCCTCCGGGAGCAGCGCGGCCTCCAGGGCCTCGGCCTGGGCCCGGTGGTCGGTGCGGCTCGATTCGGCCAGGGTGATGGCCCGGGCGAGCGCCCGCCGGTCGCCGCCACGGATACCCTCGGCCAGGGGCCCGACCGCGGCGCCCGGTTCGCCGTCCGTCCCGGCGCTCATGTCCGCGTCCGTGCCGGCACCGGGTCTTCGGCGCCCGGCCCCAGCGGCTGGCCATAGGAGAATTCGACGAAGTTGCCATCCGGGTCCCTGAGGCCGCAGTAGTAGCCGACCGGGTAGGGCTCCTCCCGGGGCGGCCAGGCGAGACAGCCGGCGGCCGCCGCCCTGTCGGCCAGGGCGTCCACCGCCGCCCGGCTGTCGAGGGCGAATCCGAAGTGGCTGAAGTCCCGCTCGCCCTGGTCGCGGCCCGGCCCGCCGGCCAGCAGCACGAAGATGAACTCCCTCTCGCGTCCCGGCTCGGCCAGCCAGACCACCTGGCCGCCGCCACCGTCGCTTTTGGCGTCGCGCTCGTGCACCACGGTCATGGCGCAGAAGTCGCGGTAGAAGGCGACGCAGGCCTCCAGGTCGCGCACGTGCAGCGCCAGGTGGGTGAGCGTCGGGGCCGCTGCGGGGCCGGCGGCAGGAGTCATGTCCGCGAACCTAGCGCGCCCCGGCGCGGCTGCCAATCCGGGCCTGGACGTCGACCGCCGCACCAGCCGTGCCTCGTCGGCAAGTTTGTTCTTGCACGCCCAGGGGCGGGGCCCACAATGGGGCGCCGTCGGGTCCGCGGCCGTCATTTCCCTGCCGCGGGCCGTCATCCCACAGCCGACCGAGCGCCATGTTCGCCGAAGGTTACCTGCGCCTCGCCCTCGCCAGCCCAGCCAACAGCCGCTTCCTGGCGTTCGGCTTCGCCATGGCGTTTACATCCAGCGTCGGCCAGACCTACTTCATCGGCGTCTTCGGACCCTCGATCCGCGAGGCCTTCGGCCTCAGCCACACCGGCTGGAGCGCCGTCTACACGGCCGGCACCCTGCTGAGCGCGGCCCTCTTGCCCTGGACCGGGGCCTTGATCGACCGAATGGCCCTCGCGCGCTACACGGTCCTGGTCTGCCTGGGGCTGGTGGCGGCGGCAGCCTTCATGGCACTGGTGCCCGGCGCCCCTTTCCTGGTGCTGGCGGTCTTCCTGCTGCGCCATGCCGGCCAGGGCCTTGCCAGTCACACGGGCACCACAGCCATGGCCCGCTACTTCGAGGCCGACCGCGGCAAGGCCGTCGCCCTGGGCTCGCTCGGCTTCTCGGTGGGCGAAACGCTGCTGCCCTTCCTGGCCGTCCTTGCCATCGCCGCCTTCGGCTGGCGCGCGACCTACGCCAGCGCGGCGGTGCTGCTCGCGCTCGCTGTCACTCCGCTGGTGCTCTGGCTCCTGCGCGGGCACGAGCGGCGCCACCGGGAACACGAGGAACGCCAGCGGACGGCCAGGGACGGGGGCACCTGGCGGACGCCCTCCTGGACCCGGGCCGAGGTGCTGCGCGACGGGCGCTTCTACCTCATGCTGCCGGCCGTCCTGGCGCCCTCGTTCATCGGTACCGCCCTCTTCTTCCATCACTTGGAGCTGGCCGAGATGAAGGGCTGGGGCGCCGGCTGGATCACCGGCAGCTACTGGGCCTATGCCGTGGGCTCGGTCGCGGCCTCGCTGGCCGCAGGGCCGCTGATCGACCGGGTGACCGCGGCGCGGGTACTGCCGGCCTTCCTCATGCCCATGGCGCTGGGCCTGGTGATCGTCTGGGCCTTCGACGGCCGCTTCTGGGTCTGGCCCTACCTGCTGCTGATGGGCCTCACCAGCGGCATAACCTATACGGCCGTGACGGCCCTCTGGGCCGAGGTCTACGGGGTCGGCCACCTGGGCGCCATCCGCTCCCTCGCCGTGGCCATCTCGGTCTTCGCCACGGCGCTCGGCCCCCTGGTCATGGGCGTGTTGATGGACGCGGACGTCTCCATAGAGGTCATCTGCCTGCTGTTCGCCCTCTACTGCGTGCTCGCGACCGGCCTGATGCTGCTGGGGCTCGAGGCCCACCGGCGCCGCCTGCCCCAGCGCGCCGCCTGACCGCCAGGAGGAAATCCCGGCCGGCGTGGGCGAAGACCGCCGCCAGCACGACGGCGCCGCCGATCAGGCTCGCGGTCGGCGGCAGCTCGGAGAGGACGAGCCAGGCGAGGAGGATCGCGAACGGCGTCTCTGCGGTTCCCAGGAGGCCCGATTCGGCCGCGGGCAGCCGTCGCGTGCCCTCGGTCCAGAGCACGACGGCAAGTGCGAAGGAGAGGCCGAAGAGCGCCAGCAGCAAGGCGTCGCCGAGCGAGACCGCCAGGGGATCGACCATGACCCAGCCGACGAGGAAGAGCTGGAGCCCCGAGACGCCGCCCGCCAGCACGGCCGGGGTGTCCCGGTAGAGGCGGATCAGAACCATGTAGAGGGCGCTGCCGAAGGCCATGGCGAGCGCCACCGCGTCGCCCAGACGTATGTCCACGCCACCCTCGCCGGAGACCATCACCAGGATGCCGAGGAGGGAGACGGCCGCCGCCGCCAGGGTCGCCGGGCGCAGGGGCGTGCCGAGGAGGAGGCGCTCCAGGGCCGCCGCCAGGAAGGGCGCGGTGGCGTAGATCACCGCCACGTTGGTCACGTAGGTCAGCTTGAAGGCGAAGATGAAGGCGAGGCTGGCGAGGCTGCCTTCCGTGGCGAGCAGCCAGCCCCGCCAGCCGAGCCGGAACGTAGAGCGGACCGGTCTTCCCCGGCGCCGGCCGAGCACGTAGAGCGCGATGAGGCCGCCGCCGATCAGCCCGCGCCAGCAGAGGATGGTCCAGGCGTCGCTCGCAATGACCTTGGTGAGCACGCCGGTCAGGCTGAAGAGGACCGCCGAGCCCACCACCAGGGCGATCCCCGTGGCCTTCGCGCCTCCGCCACCGCCGCAGTCGCCGCCCGCGCCCATGCGTTCCGCCGCCCCCCGAATGGTCGATCCCTGGGAGCAGCCTAACGGCGGTGAACTGACAGCCTGCCGTCAGGAGACTTTTGTCGCGCGGCTCCTAGCGTTCCACGGGAAGGGGCGTGGAGGCCTCGTCGCCCTCGGCCGGCGCTTCGGCCGGAGAGCTGTCGTCTCCTTCTCCTTGTCCATCCGCCGGCGCGCCCTCTCCGGGCTCCTCGCTCGCGGCGTCCTGCTGTCGGCGCCACATCTCGGCGTAGCGGCCGTCCTGGCGCAGCAGCTCGTCGTGGCGGCCGCGCTCGACGATGCGGCCCTCCTCCATGACCAGGATGTTGTCGGCGTCCACCACGGTGGAGAGGCGGTGGGCGATGACGAGGGTGGTGCGGCCGCGCGAGACCTCGCCCAGGCTCTGCTGGATCGCACGCTCGGTCTTGGTGTCGAGGGCGGAGGTGGCCTCATCGAACAGCAGGATGCGCGGCTCCTTGAGGATGGTGCGGGCGATGGCGACCCGCTGCTTCTCGCCGCCCGAGAGCTTGAGGCCGCGCTCGCCGACCACGGTCTCGTAGCCGTCAGGCAGGCTCTCGACGAAGTCGTGGATGCGGGCGAGGCGCGCGGCGGCCACCACTTGGTCGCGGCCCGCCTCGGGCCGGCCGTAGGCGATGTTGTAGTAGACCGTGTCGTTGAACAGCACCGTGTCCTGGGGAACGATGCCGATGGCGGCGCGCAGGCTCGCCTGCTGGACCTCGCGGATGTCCTGGCCGTCGATCAAGACCCGTCCGGCCTCGACGTCGTAGAAGCGGAAGAGGATGCGGCTGATGGTGGACTTGCCGGCACCGCTCGGCCCGACGATGGCCACCGTCTCGCCGGCCGGCACGGTGAAGTCGACATCGTGCAGGATGAGGCGCCGCGGGTCGTAGCCGAAGTCGATCTTCTCGAAGGCGATCTCGCCGGGGCCGATCTCCAGCGCGGGCGCGCCCGGCCGGTCGGTCACTTCCGCCGACTGATGCAGCAGGGTGAACATGACCTCCATGTCGACGAGCGACTGCTTGATCTCCCGGTAGACGGTGCCGAGCAGGCCAAGCGGCATGGCGAGCTGTATGAGGTAGGCGTTGACCATGACGAAGTCGCCCACCGTCATGGTGCCCCGCGCCACGCCGAGGGCGGCAAGCGCCATCATGGCCGTCATGCCGAGGGAGACGATGGTTACCTGGCCGCTGTTGAGCAGCGAGAGGCTGATACGGGTACGCACCGCCGCCCGCTGGTAGTCGGCCAGCGCCCGGTCGAAGCGGCGCGCCTCGTGCTCCTCGTTGCCGAAGTACTTTACCGTCTCGTAGTTCAGCAGGCTGTCGACCGCCTTGGTGTTGGCCTCGGTGTCGGCCTCGTTCATCTGCCGGCGGTAGCGGATGCGCCGCTCGGTGGCGGCGAAGGTGAAGCAGACGTAGGCGACGATGGTGACCAGGGTGATCGCCGTGAAGCGCCAGTCGAAGAGGGTCCAGAGGATGACGGCGACCAGGGCGATCTCCAGCAGGGTGGGCAGCACGCTGAACAGCACGAAGGAGAGTAGGAACTCGATGCCCTTGGTACCGCGCTCGATGACCCGCGAGAGGCCGCCGGTCTGGCGCTCCAGGTGGAAGCGCAGGGAGAGCGTGTGGAGGTGCCGGAAGGTCTGCAGCGCCACCCGGCGGATGGCGTGCTGGGCCACCTTGGCGAAGACCGCGTCCCGCAGCTCGCCGAAGCCGCGGGCGAGGATGCGCGCCGCGCCGTAGGCCAGCAGCAGCCCGATCGCCAGGCCGAGGACGATCTGGCCGCCGCTGGCCGGCGAGAGGGCGTCGACCGCGTCCCGCAGCAGGACCGGCACGTAGACCGTGGTGAGTTTGGCCGCCGTCAGCAGCAGCAGCGAGACGACGACCCGGGCGCGCAGTCCCCGTTCACCTGCCGGCCAGAGGTAAGGCAGCAGCTCGCGCAGGGTGTGCAGCTGGCTGCGGAGATCCACCTGGCTGGGATCGAAGGTGGTGGGACGTCGCACGGTGTCGCGGGTTCTCCTGGGGTTTCAGGGTCCGTGGGCGGCAACCAGAGGGCCGCAGCGCGCGGCTGTCAACGCGAAATCGCGTGGGGTTACTCGATCCGCGGGCAGGCGGCGACGCTTCACGCCGGAGGTATGGAATAGGTCCCGGTCGCGTGGGCGACGGGCTCGTGCCCGCCGGCCGTGAAGAGGGTCACCTCGAGCACCGCCAGGCGCTTGCCGATCTTGATCGCCCGCCCTTCGGCGATCAGATCCTCGTGGCCGGGCTTGCGCAGGAAGTTGATGTTGAGGTTGGTGGTGACCGCCAGCTTCACGCGGCCGATGGCCGAGAGCACCACCGCGTACATGGTGGCGTCGGCCAGCAGCATCATGGTCGGCCCCGAGACCGTGCCGCCGGGGCGCAGGAACATCTCCCGGAACGGCAGGCGGCAGACGGCCTCCCCATCGGCGATGCGCTCGGCCTTGAGGCCGATGTCGTGGGCCCAGGGCAGCTCCTCCTCGACGATCCGCTCGAATTCCTCGACGCTGATGCGGGCCATGGCGCGGGCGACGTGTCTCAGACAGGTTGGACTTCAAGGCCGATAGTAGCCAAAGCGATGAACCCGCGAAAAGTTCGATCGTCTTCCGAACCATCGGCTTCTCTAAATTCTCGGCGTCGGAGCTCAGGTCCAAGGAGGACAGGAACCGGCCAAGAGCGGCCAATCCAGGCGGTGCCGCCCAAGCTGTTCGTTCTTCTCTATCGTGTCCTGTCTAGACGGATGGCGGCCAAGGGCCGTCCACGGCATAGGCTTCGTCCATGCCCGGCCAAGGCGGCATGGCCACGCCGACCGCGGCCAGGGGCTCGTCGCCGTCGCAACGGAACTGGAAGTGCGCGCCGATGGGAATGGAGATCGACGAGCCGGGTCCGACCGCGACCGTCTCCTGCGCGCCATCGAGCTTCCGCCACATCTGGCCATGCCCCGACACGAAGAACCAGAGCTCCTCGATCGTGCGGTGGGCGACCGCAATGGAGACCGCTCCCGGAGGCAGAGTGAAGTGGGCCATGCTGCCCCGGGACAGACTGCACAAGACCCGAACCTCCGAGCCGTCCGGCGCCATGACGTCGGGATCCTTGCCGATCTGCTTGGTATCGAAGGTCATCTCGTCCCTTTGGTCCCGTTACGACTTCCGGAAATGCGCGCGCACCCTGGAGCCTCATTGAAGCCGATCGGCCTCAGCTTGTCCCAACCGGGATGATTGGAAAGCCCAGGAACCAGCCGATGCCGTCCACTATCAATACCACGCCCAGCAGCACGAGCAGCCAGACGACGACTCGTTTTCCCCACTCATCGAGGACGGCTCTGACCTTGCCAAGAACAGCGAGACTCCGTTCGCCGGCGGAGAGGCTAAGCGCCACGATGGCCACCAAGGGCGCTACGAAGACCAGGTTGTAGTAGGCAAGGGTCAAGACCTGCTGCGCAAGTCCGAGCTCCGCCCTCAAGACGAGATCGATTGCCGCAAGATAGGGTACGGCGGCCGGCATGCCGACAATGGTCAGTCCGGCGCCGGCCGCAAAGGCTTGCCCCGGAGTCATGCCGGCGCGGGCGGTGCCGTCCTTGGGGTCTTGCGACATCCTGGCGATGCGGTAGCTGAAGCCGCATGCCACGAAACCTATGAGAATCTGGAAGATCAGCTCCTCGGTCTTCGGCTCGTTCCAGAGCCGTGCCGCGTACTGGTTGATCTCATCGAACACGCTCTGAAGGCCGAACAAGACCAGCAGGCCGCAACCCAAGTAGACTCCGAACACACCCAGGACGTGAGCCGAGGACGCCAGAAACGGCCTCGGCCCGGCGAGCACGGCGATCAAGATGACCAGGCAAAGGGGCACGATCGAAGTGCTGTCGAGCAATCCGATGGGCGCCAGAACGAGCCACAAGGCAAGCATCGCTGCCGCAAACAGCAGACACCTAGAGCGGTGTCAAGTTCCAACGGATCGCAGTGCCGGGGCCTAGGTTCAACCCGGGATCGGACCCGCGTGTCTTGACCGCTGAGTGTCCCGGCAGCCTAAGTCCTCCGAGGACCAAGGAGGCACCAGCCCGTGCCGGCGCTGGCTTTCCGCGGCTCAGAGTTTTTCTTCCAGCGCCTCCCAGGCCCAGGAAGGAATATCGCCGAGGTTCGTCGGGACGCTCGACCACGGTTCGGGCTGCAAGGCAAGCGCGTAGCCCGCGTCGAAGGCCGCACGCATCTGATCCGGGTCGAAAGCCAGCGGGTCCTTGCCGATCTTCACCTCGTCCGGAATTTCGATCATGTTGAAGTTGTAGCCCAAGATCCGCGTCCCGAAGTAGGATCGCGTCACGGCCGTCTGCATGGACTGATCCATCATTACGCTGACCGCCGTCGCCGCGATGTCGCCTATGGCCCGGCGCAAGGCCTTGGGCGGATGGTCGATCCTGCCGTTGCTGATCAAATAGAGGTTGCCCGGCCCGTACACCGGAGCCTCGGGCTTCTTTTCTCCGGCCATCCCCACCACCACGACATTCGAACGCGCGGCCCCGTCGACGAAGAGGTGGCCATGTATCTCCACGGGCGGGAAGATTATGGGAAACGAGGCCGAGGCCCGCAGCACCTTGCGATAGAGTTCCAAGTCCCCGTTCTTCGCGATCAGGGACATGTTCCAGAGCCAGGTCTGGCCATAATCGATGTTGGTGGTGCCGACCACAAAGACTCGCCCCTCCGCGTATGCCGCAGCCACGCGTTCCAGGGTCTCGGCGGTCATGTACTTGGCGATGAGCTGCGCCATGGGAGCGGTGTCGTCGAGGGAGTCCGCACCCCCCAGGATGTCGAAGATCCCCCGGTCCGTGTAGATGTCCTCCTTGGTGACTCCCGTGTAGATCTCCTCCAGTACCGCGTCGTCGGCCGGGGTCCCGAGAAGGGCGTGGGTCCCGAGCAAGGCGCCGGTGCTGACGCCGCCAACCACATCGAACTGCGGCCGCTGCCCGCTCTCGCGCCAGCCGATGAGAAAGCCGGCCCCGAAAGCGCCGTTCTGTCCGCCGCCGGACAGGGAAAGTATGTTCAGCGCGTGTCCGCGCCGGCGCTCCATTTGACGTATCAGGTGCTCATCGCTCTTGGACGTCATCGCAACGTAAAGCGGCGCAAGCTCCGTCGGATCTACCGGATTGTGCCCGTTCGGCAACGCGGCATAGATCGGCACTTCGTCGGAAAGGGCCCGATCGGGAGCCGAGGCGCAGCCCATCAGGAACAGGAGAGCAAGAAGGCTCGAGAGAGCCGCAAACGTCTTGGATCTCATAACGCGCTCCAGTCAGCGAACCAGTCGAGAAACCCTGATCGGAGCATCCAACCACACAGGCGGCCGCAGGGCGAGACGTAAATCCGCCCGCGGCTCTACCCGACTCACCTACTTGAGGCTACGATCACAGGTGCAAATCTGGTCCGGTTCCAATCCCGCCTGACCGCCTTGCATCCATCGGGAGAAGCGGACGCCGGTCTGGGTCGGACTCGGTCTTCTCAACGAAGCGTCCGGAGACTTCCGTGCTCCTGACCCTAGCCGTGTGAAGCCCGTCGCCCGCGCGACATCTCTGCGGGCGACGTCCCTGACTAGTTGGGATTTGCCTCTCTACGCGGCCTCTTTCCGTTGCGCGGCGAAGCTGGGCTGCGCCCTCATCCTTCTCTGCCAGCGGTTGGCGTGCTCCAAGTGGTCCGGCAGGGTCTTCTCCACAACGTCACAAACCATCAGGGCCGCCATGCCGGTGATGTCCGCGATGGTGAAGCTTTCGCCGCTCACAAAGGGCCTGCCATCGCTCAATTCTTGGTTGAGCCAGGCCCAGTTCTTGTCGAAGAGTCGCATCTGCGAGGCGGCATAGTCGGGCAGTTGTTCGACCTTGTCGGCAAAGAAGGGGATCCTATGACGTGCCACCGCACCGATCGGGCCAAAGATGTGGAACTCCATGCGGCGGTTCCACATCTCGATTAGGGCTTGCTCGTAGGGGGTGCCGCCCATGAGCCGGGGCTCGGGGTGGAGCTCTTCGAAATAGCGGCAGATCGCGACGCTCTCGGTCAGGATCCGGCCATCGTCAAGCTCCAGCACCGGCAGCTCGCCCAGGGAGTTTATCTTCAGAAACTCAGGTGTCCGTGTGTCGCCGCCCAGAACGTTGATCTCGTGCAGGGGCACATCGACGCCCTTCTCCTTGAGGAAGACCTTCACACGCAGCGAGTTTGGGGTCATTGCATCATAGAGCTTCATGGCTCTTCACCTCCGGGGCCTGACGCGCGATTGACAGTCAACTGCTTGGTTAACTATCCTGGGCACACTCGAAAGTCAACCAAATAGTTCACTGATTGGGCTGAATGCCATGCCGAATCTCGATCGAACCTTCGCCGCGCTAAGCGACGGGACGCGGCGCGCCATCGTCGCCCGGCTTACACAAGGGGAGGCTCCGCTGTCCGATCTGGCAGCGCCTTTCGATATGTCACTGACAGCGGTCTCCAAGCACGTACGCGTCCTCTCGGATGCCGGGCTCGTCAGCGTCAGGAAACGCGGGCGAACGCGCTATTGCCAATTGGAGGCGGCACCCATGAAGGATGCGTCGGAGTGGCTCGACGAGTATCGCAAGTTCTGGGAAGGGCAGCTCGAGTCCCTGGCGCGCTATCTGAACGAGGACAATTGAGCATGAACTTTCTTCACAGCGAAATCGGCGCTGAACCGGTCATTGTTGAAGGAACTTTGAGGGGCTCATTGGAGCGCGTCTATCGCGCCTGGACCGACCCCGAAGAAATCGTCAAGTGGTTCGGCTTGAAGTCGGGGGCCGTACTTTGCGCTGAGATCGACCTGCGGGTCGGCGGCCGCTGGTGCTTCGTGATGCAGGACGACGAAGACGGTCGGGCCTGCCTGCAGGGCGAATACCTGGAGATCGAGACCGGCAGCCGCTTGGCGTTCAGCTGGAGATACGTGCGTGAATTCGCCGACGGTCGTCACGAAAGCACGCCTGAATCCAAGGTCACGGTCAGGTTCCGGCCGGACGGCAAAGCCACCCATGTTCATCTCCGCCACGAAGGCATAGTCCGCGAGGACGGTCGATTGGGCGTTGGTCAGGGATGGAATGCCAGCTTCCAGCAGCTTGGCGACTGGCTTAACGCATCGCCGGACCAGGAATAGCTTCGAGCCGTGCCTCCGTCTTTCTCAGCAAACGAAGTTCAGCCGGTCTCCATTGGATCTCCTCACGCGCTACAATCGACGAACCAGTCGAGACACCCTGACCGGAGCATCCAGCCACACAGGCGACCGCAGGACGAGACGTAGATCCGTCGACGGCTCTTGTCCGTCGCCCCAACGCGAGATCACGCACAAGCAAACGGTCTTGGGCCCGATCCAATTCCGGTTGTCCGCCTCGAATCCATCGAAAGAAGCGGGCGCCGGTCCGGACCGGACTTGGGTCCTCCCGACGACTCGTCCGGCGGCTTCGGCGCTGCCGACAGCGGGCGAGGAACGCTCTTCAGTATTGGCCGGCCGCAGACGGCCTCCCTCTCGGTGTAGCGCCCAATTGGAGGGCCGATGTCCCACAACGAGGAAGCGGACCCCAACCTGCTATACTGGGACCTGGACAAAGCCTCGAGGAACGATTGCAAATGCGATTGGGTTGGACGCTCCTGAGAGCAATCGCAATCGTGCTGTTCGCCCTGCTCCTGGCTAGGGGCGCGGCCGCCGAGGCGACCGCATATGGCAACTGCGCGGAGCATATCGCCGCGATTATCGCCGAACGGGAAGCCCAGAAAAAACTGTCGTTGGACCAAAGAAACAGAAGGTTCGAACGGCTCGACGAGGCCTTCCAGCGGCGCGTCACGGAAGACCTCGACAGGCAGCACAAGAGTTGGCTGGCCGAATCGCAGAGCTTTCTGGACGAGATGGCCGCGCTCAGCGACCTGCCCACGGATCAGAAAGCGCCCGAAATCGCCCGCCTGAACGAAGAACTGAGCGCGGCGAGACAAAGGAACCTCAGGGCCCAGCAGGAGATCCTCGACGACTCGCGCAGTTGGCGCTTCGAGCAGATCGGAGCCGCGCAGGAGGCCTACACGGCAGCCGTCGCCCGGCACAACACGACCGCTCAGGAAAAGATCGACAGGATCCGCAGCACCGAATGCGTCACGCGGCAGCCGTGATGGCCGCACTGCCAGGCTCCGCGAGAGAATCCGGTGAAACCGCGATGAGGTGGCAGGCAGCCGACATCCTGACTTCAAGCCAAGAACGTCCCTACCTGATCGCGAACGGAAGTCGGTAGCTACACTAGTATTGATGAACAATTGGTGCGGTTAGGCATCACCAATCTTTGCTTCGAACCGGTTGAGCATCTCGGCAACGCAGTCGATCTCGTCCCCCTTGAACACCATCTGATCGACATTGCTGAGAATTCCATTCATGAATCGAAACTCGGTCTCATCAATAATCTCGCCACGCTTGAGTATCGCGCGAGCCAATTTTCTTGGATGACCGGCATCGTCACAATAGTCTCGTCCAGTCCTTTCCTTGTAGTAAGCAAAGAAGTCCAGCGCGAAAGAGTCTCCATCCTCGGTCGATTCGGACAACATCTCGTTTTGGTCGTTGATGGCTTCTCGTGTGGCAGCGACGATCTCGCTCAGGGTCGCCTTTCCATCTTCTACCCAAGAGAGCATTTTTTCCCGAGTTGCAGTGAGAGATCTATGCTCCGCGACAGTTGCCGGGTTCATTCTACTTCTTTGGAACTCGCAGACGACCTCGAAGATATCCGAAAGCCGGTCGAACTCCGCACGCATCTCTTTCTTGGATCGCCGCGCCATTCAAACCACCTCCCAATTGATCAGAGGTGTCAGAGTACTGAGACCTTTCCGGTCCGAATCAACGCACTGATCTGACGAATGATCGAGACTACGAAATTTGCAAATCAATGAGAACATCAACCACGAGTCATCTGCGCAGACGGGCAAATTACCAACGCAATGTTGCGCCTGCAAACTGAAGCGGCTACTTGTCCGATCCGGCACCGAGCCATTCGCGCCACGGTCGAAATCCGAGGACAGACTTGAATCAATTCTTGCCCGCCGATAGGGGGCCACAACCGACGAACCGGCCCAGCCCTCACGCCGCCGCGCGGGCGCGGGCGAGGAGGCCGAGGATTTCCTGGGCGGCTTCGGGGATGTTGGTGCCGGGGCCGTAGATGGCGCTGACGCCGGCCGCGCGGAGAGCCTCATGGTCCTTCGCCGGGATGACGCCGCCGCAGATGACGATGATATCCTCGGCGCCGGCCGCCTCGAGCGCCGCCGTCAGCTCGGGCACCAGGGTCTTGTGGCCGGCCGCCTGGGTCGAGACGCCGATTACGTGGACGTCGTTCTCGATCGCCTGGCGGGCGGCCTCCTCCGGCGTCTGGAAGAGCGGTCCTACGTCCACGTCGAAGCCGATGTCGGCAAACGCGCTGGCGATGATCTTGGCGCCCCGGTCGTGGCCGTCCTGGCCCAGCTTCACCACCAGCATGCGCGGGCGCCGGCCCTCTTCTGCGGCGAAGGCCTCGACCTGGGTTTGGATGCGCCGGAAGCCCGGGTCGTCCTCGTAGGCCGCGCCGTAGACGCCGGCGATGCTGCGGATCTCGGGCTTGTGGCGGGTGAAGACCGTCTCCAGGGCATCCGAGATCTCGCCGACGCTGGCCCGGGCGCGGGCCGCCTCGATGGAGAGCGCCAGCAGGTTCCCCTCGCCCGAACTGGCCGCCTCGGTCAAGGCGTCGAGGGCCGCTTGGCAGGCCGCCTGGTCGCGGCTCTTGCGCATGGCCTCGAGACGGGCGATCTGCTGCTCGCGCACGGCCGTGTTGTCGATCTCCAGGGTCTCGGGCTGCTCGTCCTCGTCGGGCTGGTACTGGTTGACTCCCACGATCACGTCCTCGCCCCGGTCGACGCGGGCCTGGCGCCGGGCGGCGGCCTCCTCGATGCGGAGCTTGGGCATGCCGGCTTCGACCGCCTTGGTCATGCCGCCGAGCTCCTCCACCTCGGCCATCAGGGCCTCGGCCTCGCGCACCAGGCTGGCGGTCAGGCTCTCGACGAAATAGCTGCCGCCCAGCGGGTCGACCACCTGGGTGACGCCGGCCTCGTGCTGCAGGATGAGCTGGGTGTTGCGCGCGACCCGCGCCGAAGTGGGGGTCGGCAGGGCGATCGCCTCGTCGTAGGAGTTGGTGTGGAGCGATTGGGTGCCGCCTAGGACCGCGGCCAGAGCCTCCACTGCCGTGCGCACCACGTTGTTGGTGGGGTCCTGCTCGGTCAGGCTGACGCCGGAGGTCTGGCAGTGGGTGCGCAGCGCCAGGCTCAAGGGGTTCTTGGGCTCGAACCGGCCCATGATCTTGGCCCAGAGGAAGCGGGCCGCCCGGAGCTTGGCGATCTCCATGAAGAAGTTCATGCCGATGGCGAAGAAGAAGGAGAGACGCGGCGCGAAGGCGTCCACGTCGAGGCCGCGGGCACTGGCCGCGCGCACGTACTCCAGGCCGTCGGCGAGGGTGAAGGCGAGCTCCTGAACCGCCGTCGCGCCGGCCTCGTGCATGTGGTAGCCGGAGATGGAGATGGAGTTGAAGCGCGGCATGTGCCGGGCCGTGTGCTCGATGATGTCGGCCACGATGCGCATGGAGGGGTCCGGCGGGTAGATGAAGGTGTTGCGGACCATGAACTCCTTGAGGATGTCGTTCTGGATGGTGCCGGAGAGCTTCTCCTGGGGCACCCCCTGCTCCTCGGCCGCCACGATGTAGCTCGCCATGACCGGCAGCACGGCGCCGTTCATGGTCATGGAGACGCTCATCTCGTCGAGGGGGATGCCGTCGAAGAGGATCTTCATGTCCTCGACGGAATCGATCGCCACACCCGCCTTGCCCACGTCGCCGACGACCCGCGGATGGTCGGAATCGTAGCCCCGGTGGGTCGCCAGGTCGAAGGCGACCGAGAGGCCCTTCTGGCCGCTCTTCAGGCCTTGCTTGTAGAAGGCGTTGGAGTCCTCGGCGGTCGAGAAGCCGGCGTATTGGCGCAAGGTCCAGGGCCGGTTGGCGTACATGGTGGCGCGGGGGCCGCGCAGATAGGGCGGGAAGCCCGGCAGGCCGCCCAGAGTCTCCAGTCCCTCCAGGTCCTCGGCCGTGTAGAGGGGCTTGACCGCGATGCCCTCGGGGGTCTGCCAGACCAGGCCATCCGGGTCGCCGCCCTTCAGCTCCCGGCGCGCCAGCTCCCGCCAGTCGTCAAGCCTCTTGGGCCCCTCGTCGCTCATCGCAGCCTCGCTTTCCCGCGTCTCGCCAGCTCCGTCCTGCGCCCCGACATGATCGTATTTGTTGTTCGACGGTCCTGTTATTGTGCACTGCACAATAACGCAATTCGCCGATTTTGTCCATCGAAGGGCCGGAGCGCCTCGGGCGCAGCATCCGCTACCAGCGGAAGCTGGGCAGGGCGCCGTGGGGCAGGCCGCCCTCGTCCCGGCAGAGGCTGTGCAGCTTCTCCCGGTCGACGGCCTTGGTCTCAGGGTGGGCCAGATGATCCTCGTGGATGCCCGAGATCACGAAGACGGCCTTGAGGCCCATGCCCTGGGCGCCGACGATGTCGGTGCGCACGGAATCTCCGACCGCCAGGATGCGCTCCGGCGCGATGCCCTCGAAGAGGCCGAGGCAGGTGCGGTAGATGCTCTCGTGGGGCTTGCCGTGATAGCGCACCTCGCCGCCCAGCTCCTCGTAGGCGAGGGCGATGGCGCCGGCGCAGATCTCCAGCACGCCGCCGCGTTTCACCACCAGGTCCGGGTTGGCGCAGACCATGGGTAGGCGCTGCGCCAGCGCCTCCTCGAGGATCGGCCGGTAGGTCTCGGTGGTGTCGTCGCGGTCGAGGGCGCCGGTCAGGAGCACGAAGTCGGCCTCGTCCGGCCGCGCGACGAAGCGGTAGTCGAGGCCGTCGCGCATGCCCAGATCCCGTTCCGGGCCCAGGTGGAAGCAGCGCCGGTCCAGGGCCCGGTACCAGGCGTCGGGTCGCTCCTTCAGGTGGCGCCAGGCATCCTCGCCCGAGGACATGAGCAGATCGTAGGTCTCAGGCGTCAGCCCGAGCTCGGCGCAGCGCTCGGCCACAGAGGCGGCGCGGCGCGGCGCGTTCGAGAGGATGAGGATGCGCTTGCCCGCCTCCCGCAGGCGGGCCATGCAGCCGAGCGCCTCCGGGAAGGCCCGCTCGCCGTCGTGCAGCACGCCCCAGAGATCGAGGATGAAGCCATCGTAGTCCGCCGCCAGATCGGCCATGCCGGCCAGCAGCGGCACGGCGTTCTCTTCCCGGTCGGTCGCGAGGCGAGACATGGCGGACCTTCTGCCACAGCTTCCCAGTCGTTGAAAGTGGCGCGCGAAACTACCGCTGGCGGAACGGCAATCAGGTCGGCGGGGCTACTTGGAGACCTTGGGCTCGCCCAGGTGATAGCCCTGGCCGAAATCGATGTCGTAGTCGAGCAGCTCGATCAGCTGCTCCTCGCGCTCGATCTTCTCGGCGATCACGTCGACGCCGGCACGCTCCAGCCGGCGCTGGAGGTCGAGCAGCTCGGCCCGGGCCTCCACGTCGCTCGTCAACAACAGCGCCGCGTCGATCTTCACGAAGCTCACGTGCAGGCGGGCAAGGGCATCGGTGTCGATCTCAAGGTCGCTCACCTGGTCCATGGAGACGCGGCAGCCCAGGCTCACCAGGCGGACGAGCATCTCGGCGTCCTCGGCCCCCATCCTGCGGACGCTGTCCTGGGAGAACTCGAAGACCAGGTTGGGCGCCAGATCCGGGTTGTTCTCCAGGTACTCCACGAAGTCGGTGAAGAAGTCCGTGTCCTGCAGGGTGTTGGCGGCGACGTTGCAGAAGAAGCCGACGTTCTGGCTGGAGCGCTGGATGCGCCGCACGAGCTGGATGCAGCGGAACAGCAGCATGTTGTCGATGGCCGTCATCAGGCCCTCGCGCTCGGCGAGCGCGATGTACTGCTCGGGCACCACCACCACGCCCTCGGACGAGCTGAGGCGCGAGAAGCACTCGTAGTAGCGCCGCTTGCGCTGGGGCAGGCTGACGATGGGCTGCAGCACCACGTCGACCCGGTCGTCGCGCAAGGCCTCGCGGACCACGTCGAGGACCGAGCCCTCGTCCATATGATGCGCGGGCGAGGTGGCGCTCTCGACCGCCTCCACGTCGATGGCGGCGCCCAGATGCGGACCCTCGGCCGCCGCTCCCAGGTCGAGGGGCCGGTCATGGGACGCCGGCTGCTTGTCCTGGAAGCGCCCGACCAGCGAGCGCAGCACCTTGACCTCGCTCAGCACGTCGTCGATGGCGCGGCTGCCGCCGCCGCCCCGCCCGGTCTCGGCGACGGCCTCGAGCGCCTGGCGCACCAGCTTGATCTCGCGCTGGGCCCAGGTCAGGTCGTCGCGCATCTCGACGTGGCTGTAGCGCATGTCGAGCAGTTCCTGGCCGAGACTCGATTCCCGGCCCATGCGCCCGTACATCTCGTGCAGCAGGGCGCAGCCGAGGAAGATGACGGCGCCGCTGATCAGCGCTGTGCTCTGTCCGATCGCCGGCTGCCAGATCGGCAGGTAAAAGGCGACGGCGCCCGCGAAGGCTCCGTAGCAGACGATCAAGGCAAGATGGCGCTGGGCCTTCATTTCGGGCTCAAGACGCTCCCGTGCGGGTGGTGCCGCCACTCTGCAGGCTCAGTCTTGAAACATGGTTAAAGGAAGCCCGCGCAGGCCCCGGGCAGGACGCGGTTCGACGACCTATCGGTGGTCCGCGCCGGTCGCCTCGGCGACGCTGCGGAAGCCGTCGCGGGCCAGCAGGCCGGCCAGCTCGGCCTTGATCTCCGGCACCAGGGCCGGGCCCCGGTAGACCAGGGCCGTGTAGAGCTGGACGAGAGAAGCGCCGGCGCGGATCTTCTGATAGGCCTCCGCGCCGCTCCCGATCCCGCCCGTGCCGATGAGGGGGACCTTGCCCCCGGTCAGACGGTAGAGCCGGCCGAGGACCTCCGTCGCCCGTTGGAACAGGGGGCGGCCGCTGAGCCCGCCCGTCTCCGAGCGGTGCCGGCCCGTCAGGCCCGGCGGCCGTTCGACCGTGGTGTTGGTGGCGATCAGGCCGTCCAGGCGCTCGGCCAGGGCCACCTGGGCGATGTCCGCCAGCTCCGCCTCGCTCAGGTCCGGCGCCACCTTCAGCAGCAGGGGCGGCGGCTGCTTCAGCTCTACGAGGGCGCCGCGCAGCCCCGCGATCAGGCTCTCGAGCGCCGCGCGGTCCTGGAGCGCGCGCAGGCCCGGCGTGTTGGGGGAGGAGACGTTGATCACCAGGTAGTCGGCCAAGGGTCCCAGCAGGCGCACGCCCGCGGCGTAGTCGGCGGCCGGGTCGGCGCTCTCCTTGTTCATGCCCAGGTTGACGCCGACGATCCCGCCACCAATGATCCCCTTGGCGTTGGCGCGCCGCCAGTCCGCGAGGCGCCTTCGCGCCGCTTCCGCTCCCTCGTTGTTGAAGCCGAGCCGGTTGATCACGGCCCGGTCCTGGGGCAGGCGGAAGATGCGCGGGCGCGGGTTGCCCGGCTGGGGCAGCGGCGTCACCGTCCCCACCTCGACGAAGCCGAAGCCGCAGGCGAGCAGCGGCCCGGGGACCTGGGCGTTCTTGTCGAACCCGGCCGCCAGGCCGATCGGGTTGGGAAAGTCACGGCCCCAGAGGCTGACGGCCAGGCCGGGATCGTCGGCGCCGCGCGCGCGGGCTGATCCTCCGGGGCCCAGGCCGTGGGCGAGCCCCCAAAGCGTCAACCCGTGCGCAGCTTCGGGGGCGAGCAGCCGCAGGAGAGGCTGCGCGAGGGCGTGGACGGCCATGACGGCGTTTCCCCGCGTGTGAGGGAGAGATGCGGCGGCGAGCCTAGCCGACTTGCCGGCCGGCGAACAAGCGCGGGCGGTCTCCTCCGGAAGCACGACAGCGCCCCGCTTTGCCAGATCACGGGAAGTAGCTATGCTCATGGAATGGGAACAGCGGCCCGCGCATCTGTCCGCGGGCCGGGGCGATCTTGCGAGGAGCGGCATGGCATCGGGTCACGGCCTGGCGAGCGCGGACGCGCTCCACTACATCGACGGCGAGTGGGTCGAAGGCAATCCACCGATGCTGGGGCCCCTCACCCATGCCACCTGGATGTCCTCCATCGTGTTCGACGGCGCCCGCGCCTTCGAGGGCGTGACGCCGGACCTGGACCTCCACTGCGAGCGCCTGGTCAACTCGGCGCGCAAGATGGGCCTGACCCCGCCGCTCAGCGCCGGGGAGGTCCTGGAGATCGCCCTCGAAGGCGTCGGGAAGCTCCCCAGCGGCAGCGCCCTCTACATCCGACCCATGATGTGGGCCGAGGACGGCTTCATCGTGCCCAATCCGCACTCGACCCGCTTCTGCTGCACCCTCTTCGCGGCCCCCATGCCGGCGCCCAAGGGCTTCAGCGTCTGCCGCTCCAGCTTCCGCCGGCCGACGCCGGACACCGCGCCGACCTACGCCAAGGCCTCGTGCCTCTATCCCAACTCCGTGCGCGCCATGAAGGAGGCCCAGGACAAGGGCTTCGACAACGCGGTGATCCTGGACACCCACGGCAACTTGGCCGAACTCGCCACCGCCAACCTCTGGATCGCCAAGGACGGCGCCGCCCACACGCCGGTGCCCAACGGCACCTTCCTGAACGGCATCACCAAGCAGCGGGTGGCCAGGCTCCTCGCCCGCGCCGGCGTCGAGGTCTACGAGCGCACCCTCTCCTACGACGAGCTGGCGGAGGCGGACGAGGTCTTCTCCACCGGCAACCTGGGCAAGGTGCTGCCGATCACCCGCGTCGACGACCGAGCCCTGCAGCCCGGTCCGGTCTACGCCCGCGCCCGTCAGCTCTACTGGGACTGGTCGCACGGCGACTAGGATCCGAGCCTGGCCGCAAGTCGCAGCCTGTTCCGTCAGCGAGCGAAGGAGTCCAGCCATGGCCGAGGAGGCCCAGCCGACCGTCTTCATCGACAACGAGCGCACCCGCGTCACCGAATGGCGCTTCGCGCCGGGCGCCGCGACGGGCTGGCACCGCCACGAGTACGACTACGTGGTGATCCCGCTGATGGACGGCAGGCTGAAGCTGGTGACCGAAGGCGGCCAGGAATCCCACGCCGAGCTGAAGGCCGGCCAGCCCTACTTCCGCCCGGTCGGCGTTGAGCACGACGTGATCAACGACGGCGAGGGCGAGTACGCCTTCATCGAGGTGGAGATCAAGTAGCCCAACAAGACCCGGACGAGGGGCGCCCTACGCCACCTGGCTGGAGCAGACCGCTCGCGGCGCGAGCCTCGACGTCGAGGAAGCGTGAGGCCCCGGGTCGTTCCACGTCGCTGCCCGTCACTCCACCAGCCGGAAGCAATCCCTGATCCAGTCGATGACGGCGCGGGTGGCGGCGTCCTGCTTCAGGTGCGACTGGACCAGGAGCCAGACGGCGCGGGGCTGGGGCAGCCTGGTGGCCCGGAAGGCCGGATCCTCCAGCAGGTCCTGGCAGGCGTAGCCCGGCAGGACCCCGGTGCAGCGCCGGGACTGGATAAGCCGTCTCAGGACCAGCACGTTCTTGGTGGTGCAACGCGCCCGCTGATGCAGGCCGATGCCCGCGAGATAGCGGGTCTCGGGCGTTCCATCGAGCTCCTTGGGATAGGCGCAGATCAGGTCCCAGCCCGGTTCGGCCGGGCTCGCCGGCTCGAACAGGAAGAAGGGGAGCTCGGCCAGCTTCGAGACCATGAAGTCGCCCTTCTCGGGCCGGCTGAGCCGGACGGCGATGTCGGCCTGCCAGCGGGAGAAGTTCACGTTCTCCGTGGAAGCCAGGAAATCGATGGAGAGTCCCGGGTGCTCGGCCAGAAAGTCCGCGGCGTTGGGCGCCAGCACGTCCGCGGCGAGGGAGTCCGTGGTGGCGATACGGCGGCGCCCGACCAGGCCGGTGACCTCTTCCTTGATGCGGGCGATCCGTTCCGCGTGGCCCGCCATCATGGCGGCCTGCGCCACCAGTTCCTTGCATTGGGCCGTCGGCGTGCGCACTCCGTCCACCGCCTCGAACAGGGTGACGCCCAGGTTCTGCTGCAGGCGCGACAGGCGGCGCGCCACGGTGGTCTCGTTGATCCGCAGGCGGGCGCCGGCCGCCGCGTAGCTGCCGGTCTCGTAGACGGCGGTAGCCACCCGCAGGTCGTCCCAGTTCATGGGGCCAGTATCTTCGACTCCTGCAAATTTGCAATCCCCGGTCGCCAAATCGCTGCGTGCATGCAGGCCTTCGCGTGCCTAGCTAGGCCCAATCGCGCCCGTAGATGGCGCGCGCGATGCCAGCCATGACTTGAGGAGAAATGACGTGACACGCCTGCAAATCCGCGGCCTGGCCGTCGCCTCTCCGGCAGCCGGGCCGAATACGCCTCGCTGAAGCCCGGCGGCGAGGCGCCGCTGCGCAAATCCAGCTAGGTCACTTCGATGGACAGCCTCCCCTAGCAGGTGGGCGCCGGCATTTACGACCGGACCCTCACCCTGGACCGGGTAGCCGGCCTCGCCGCCAAGTTCTACTAGCCCCCTGATGGAAGGCAACAGCCGGCCCGGCGCCGCGACGACGCCGGGCCCTCGTTCGGAAAGACGACGCCCATGAACATGATCGAGAACCCCATGCGGCTGAAGGCCGCCGCCACCTACGACGCAGCCGCCGACAGCTTCGACGCGGCACCCCTCGGCTTCTGGACCCGGCACGGCCGGCGCACGGTGGAGCTGCTGGATCTGCGCCCGGGCGAGCGCGTCCTCGACGTCGGCTGCGGCACCGGCGCCTCGGCGCTGCCCGCGGCTGAAATCGTCGGCCCGGCAGGCCGGGTGACCGGCATCGACATCGCCGAGAACATGCTGAGCCGTGCCCGGGCCAAGGCGGCGGACCAGGGCCTCGCGAACGTGGAATTCGTTGCGGCCGACATGATGGCCAGCGGCCTGGCCGACGGGAGCTTCGACGCCGTCGACAGCGTCTTCTCCATCTTCTTCGTGCCCGACATCGAGGCCCAGGCCCGCGAGCTCTGGCGCCTGGTGCGCCCGGGCGGTCGGCTGGCGGTCACGGTGTGGGGTCCCGACGCACTGGCGCCGGCCGGAGCAATCTTCGCCGAAGAGGTGCGCCGCCTGCGGCCCGACCTGCCCCAGCCGACGCCGCCCTGGGAGCGCCTCACCGACCCCGAGGCCCTCGGCCGCCTCCTGCGCGACAGCGGCGCGACCGAGCCCCGCGTCGAGACGCTCGGCGACAGGCAGCCTCTCTCGCAACCCGAGGATTGGTGGACCATCGCGCTCGGCTCCGGCCTGCGCGGCACGGTCGAGCAGCTCACGCCGTCGGAAAGGGAGCAGCTGCGCAGCCGCATGGTCGAGAGGTTGGCCGAGGACGGCGTCACCGAGATCGAGACCAGCGCCCTCTGCGCCATCGCCCGCAAGGAGACCTGACGTCGGAGGCCGAAACGGGCGCATCGGGACCTAGGACCGGGCGCTCCCCGGCTCCGTCGTCGCGATCCAGGTTCCGGCGAAGACGGCGGCGAGACCGATCAGCAGGTTCGGCATGACCGGCTCGCCGAGGAGGACGGCGGCAAGCAGGGCCGCAGCGATCGGGTTGACGGTCATGGTGTTCGCCACCTGGGTCGGTGTCGCGCGCTCGAGCGCCAGGACCCAGAGGATGAAGGCGAGCGCCCCGCCCGCCACCCCGAGATAGAGGCCGGCCGCCCATTGCGGCGGGCCGAAGGTGGCGAGCGCCGCGAGCCGGCCGCTCAGGAGGCCAAACGCCAGGAGGGCCAAGGCGCCGCTGCCCATCCCCACCGCGAGGAAGCCCAGCGGGCTCGAGCGCGCCATGAAGGGGCGGGCCAGGACGTTGTAGACGGCCATGCAGAGCACGGCCCCGGTCATGATGGCCTCGCCGCGCCAAGCCCCCGGCGGCGCCTCGGCGACGCTCGTGGCGAGTGCCGCGAGGACGCCCGCCATGGCGATCGCCACGCCGAGCGACTTGCGCGCCGTGATCGGCTCCACCCTGAGGATCGCGGCGACCAGCATGGTCTGCAACGGAAGGGTCGAGAGCGCCAGGCTGGCCCGGGCCGCCGTGGTGTAGCCCATCGCGACGTTGTAGAAGACGAAGAACAGGCCGAAGAACGCGAGGCCGAGGCCGGCCACGCCCGGCCAGTCGGAGCGCCGGGGCCAGCGCACCCGGAGAAAGAGCGTCACCGGCAAGAGGACCAGAAACCCGATCCCCCAGCGGAGAACGGCGAGGCTCACCGGGTCGGCGTCGCCGACCAGATAGCGCGTCACCGCCGCGGCCGTCCCGCCGAGACAGCTCGATGCCACCGCCATCATCACGCCAATCCGCTGGCTCATGCCCTGTCCTGCCTGCCTTATCCCGCTTGCCCCGTCCCATTCGGTCGGGCCAGGCTAGGGGCCGAGGCCGTCGCCGCAACTACCTGGCAGGTACAGATGCCGAAAGAAGAGAGCTTCGCCGCCGCCCTTCGCCGCTGGCGGCGGCAGCGCGGGCTCTCGCAGCTCGCGCTGGCGGGCCGGGCGGAGGTCTCGCAGCGCCACCTGAGCTTCCTGGAGCTGGGCCGCGCCGCGCCCAGCCGCGACATGGTGCTGAGGCTGGCGAACGCGCTCGACGTACCGTTGCGCCAGCAGAACGCCCTGCTGCTGGCGGCGGGCTTCGCGCCGGCCTGGCGCGAGACCGGCCTAGCGGCACCGGAGATGGGCGCCGTCGCCGAGGCGCTCGACCTCATGCTGTCTCAGCAGGAGCCCTTTCCCGGCGTCCTGGTCGACCGCCACTGGAACCTGCTCAAGGCCAACCGGGGCGCGGTCAGGCTGGTCGAGTTTCTGGTCGGGCCCCTGGTGCCCGGCGCGACGGTCAATCTCGCCGACGCCCTGGTCGCGCCGGACGTGCTCAGGCCCTTCCTCGTCAACTGGCAGGAGGTCGTCCGCTACTTCGTCGGCAGCGTGGAAGCCGATGCCTGGTCGGACGGCACGCCCGAGACGGCAGCGCTGCTGGAGAGGCTGCTGTCCTACTCAGGCGTGAGAGCGGCGCTGCGGGAGGCGTCGGGCGAGCTTCCGGGCGAGCCGGTGCTGCCCATGCATTTCGAGAAGGACGGCATGAGCCTGCGCCTCTTCACGACCCTCGCCACCCTGGGCACCCCCCGGGACGTGACGCTGCAGGAGCTGCGCATCGAGAGCTTCTTCCCCATGGACGACGAGACCTCCGGGATCTTCCGGATCTGGGCGCGCGAGGGCTGACAGTCGAGATCCGACCGGGGGTGAATAGAGGAACAACCTCGTCACTGTGCCGGTCGCAGGATCGGCCATTGCGGGCATTCACCGACTTGGGCGCGACGAAGCTGCGGTGTCACCCCGCAGCTTTGATCGTCTTCGGGCTGGCGAATGCCGCTGCCAGCGGAGGGTTGGCTGTACCTGGCCGGGGGGCCCGGCCGTTATCTTGAAGTCGTTCCTCTCGAAAATCGGCTCGACGGCATAGGCCGAACCCGTGGCGCGCTGGCAGTATCTGCAGTGACAGTAGGTGATGCGGATGGGATCGGCAGCAACTTCGTATCTCACCGCACCGCAAAGGCAGCCGCCTTGATGAGAGGGCATGGGACGCTCCGAAGCATGAGGACCGGACAGCCAGCAGCTTAGGTCAACATCGAAGAGAGTTGAACACGACACGATGGGTCATGGCTAAGTGGCAAGCTGATGGTCTAGTCTAGGCGCATGTCCGTCGACCTCGAGATCCACAGGGCCGCGAGCGACTTCATAGATCGCCATGGCGAAGACGCGGCGATCGAGGCCGCCGTGAGAAGCGTCAAGCTGCTCAGGAAAGGCGAAATCGATGGCTATCTCCTGTGGGAACACATGGTTCAGGCGATCGATAGGATTCAGCGAGGCGACGGGGTGCTGGGCTAGGGTGTCAGCAGAGGCGCGCTGACCGACCGCACGAAATAGGCGCCTGGCTCATTTGCGGCGGGCCAGACCGGCCGAGACTTCTTCCAGCGATTTGCCCTTGGTCTCCGGGACCAGGAAGAAGACGACCGCCATCGCGATCGCGCAGATCACGCCATTGCCCCAGAAGGTGGCGCTTTCACCGAGGATCTCGACCAGGGTGAGGAAGGTCGAGGTCATGACGAGGAACGACAGCCAGATCGCCACGGTCGCGACACTCATGGCGGGCCCCCGCACGCTCTGGGGGTAGAGCTCCGAGATCAGCAGGAAAGTGACACCGGAGGGACCGACAGCCCAGGCGAAGGCCAGCAGGATGACGCCGGCCACGGCCATCCAGCCCAGCAGGTCGGATTCACCCCCTATCGCGAAGGCCAGGCCCAAGGGCACCAGCCCGCAGGCCATGCCGGCGTAGCCGATTAGCAGCAGGGGCCGGCGGCCGAGGCGGTCGATCAACACCAGGGAGACGAGCTGGCCCAGGACGAAGGCGGTGCCCACGCCCAGTCCGGAGACGATGTCGATGCGCAGCGACTTGATGCCGGCAAACTCGAAAATGGTGGGGCCGTAGAAAAACGCGATGTCGATGCCGGTCACCCGCTGCAGGACGCCGAGGCCGACGCCGATCAGCAAGGCGGGCCTCAGGGCGGACGCGAAGAGGTCGGACCAGGTTCCCTTGCCGGTGCCGACGCTGGACTCGATCTCGTCCAGCTCCCGGTCGACGTCGTCGCGGCCGCGAAGGCGCCGCAACGCCGCGCGGGCAAGCTCCAGCCGATCGTTGCAGAGGCACCAGCGCGGCGTCTCGGGCAACCAATAGACCCCGAGCCCGAAGAGCGCCGCGAGGATGGCCGGGAAGCCGAGCATCCAGCGCCAGCTGCCGCCGGGATCGAAAGCGAGCTCGACCAGGTAGCCGAGCAGCACGCCGCCCATGTTCGCGGTCATGTAGATGGCGACCAGGCGGCCGCGCACCTGGCCGGGTGCGACCTCGGCCAGGTAGAGCGTGGCCAGCACCGAGACCAGGCCGACGCCGATGCCCGCCAGGACGCGGCCGACAGCGATGAAGGCGACGTCCGGCGCCAAGGCCGAGCCGAGCGCGCCCAGGAGGAAGACGCCGGCGGTGAGGAAGAGGATCCAGCGGCGGCCGTAGCGGTCGGCAAGCGGCCCGGCGACCGCCGCGCCGATCAGCGCGCCCACCACGGAGGCGGCGATCACGCCCTCCTCGAGCAGGGGCGACAGCGCGAACCGCTTTTCCACGAAGAGGATCGCGCCGGCGATCACCGTGGCGTTGTAGCCGAAGAGCACGCCCCCCAAGGCGATGACCGCGGCGGCGAAGTAGATGAAACCCGAGGTCTCCTCCACGCGATCGCCAGCCAAGGAACCCGTCATGAGCGGCCTGCTTGTCCTGAACCATGAGGCATGCCGAGGCAACGGCAATGCCTGCCCACCGCCCTTATAGAGAGGCCCTGGCTACAGTCAACACGACCGCAAGGGCCGTCCGGCTTCCCGCCGGAGTTCCACCCCATGGAGAGGCAGCGCCCGGGACTTCCGCACCGGTCCGTCATTCCCGCCCCGCCCGGCCGCTCGCCGCACCGCGCCCGGCAACTGCGGGAGACCGAAGATCTGAAGGCCCAGATCGCCAGTGGCGGCGGGGCCCGGCAGGTGAAGGGCACCATCGCGTCAGAGAACGGCCGGTGCAAAAGAATCTACGAGCGCGAGAGGCTCTCAAGCTTGCGCGGCACCGTCGCCCGCCCGATCCCTGTTCAGCTGAATCTATGCGCGCTACCGAGATGGCCCGCGGTAGAAATTGACGCGGATGTGCTGGTCGAAGAGATAGCTGTCGCCGCTCCGTCCCACCTCGAAGGCCGCCCTCACCTCGGGCGTATCCACCCGCTCGCGGGGAAAGTCGCAGTAGGTGGTGCCGGTCATCTCCTCCAGGAAGGTGCCGAAGTCGTCGTAGGGAACTGATTCGCTGTAGCGCAACTCCTGCGCCTCGGCGAAGCGCGGCGCCGCCACCCGTCCGAGCGCGTCGTAGGCTAGGATCCGCATCTCGCTCTCGTCGTGGAACGGCTGGTAGACGGGCTCCATGGTACCGGTCAGCAAGGGCTCGACCGCGCAAATGAAGCCGCCCTCGGGCTTCAGCACCCGAATGGCCTCGAGGAGCGCGCCGTCCATGTGCTCGGGCGGCATGTGGTGCAGCGAGTAGCTGAAGAAGACCCCGTCCATGGAGCCGTCTTCGATGGGCAGGGCCTGACCCGGGGCCTCGACGAACGTAAGACCCGGCACCGGCTCGGCGGCACGGTTCTTCTCCGCCTGGATCGGGTCGGGCTCGACCCCCAGGACCCTGGCGCCCCGCTCGACCAGCTGCCGGGCGAAGCGTCCGTCGCCGCAGCCGACATCGGCCACGTCCAGCCCGGCGACCGGGACAAAGCGGGCGATGACATCCATCTCGCTGGATGGGCCGATATCCTCGGCGCCACTGGTCAAATCGCGCAGGTTATCCATCTCTCACACTCCCCAGACCCATTCACCGGCGATGCGCCGGGCCGCCTGGCAACGGCGGACGCCGCGACTATAGCGGATTGCGGGACTTGTGCGGAAAAAGTCTCCCGAACCGTGACGCCCCTGCCGGCCCTATGGCTTGGCGGCGCTCAGGATGGCGTGGCCGGCCTTGAAGTAGTGGACGTCGATCTCTGCGAAGCCGGCCGCTTCCAGCCACTTCAACTGATCGAAGAGGGAGGAAGGCTGATCGACCGGGTCGGGCTCCGGGTCGGCGTAGTAGTTCCAGTTCTCCTCCCGGAAGCGCTCGAAGGCGGCCAGGTCGCCGTCGAGCTCCAGCGCGCGGACCTTGACCGCGTCGTCCCAGCCTCGGGCCGCGATCTCGACGCCGCGCACGCTCGTGGGCGCGACCAGATCGGCCAGCACGAAGACGCCGCCCGGCCTCAGCATGGCGGCGAGGTCGGCGAAGAGGGCCTGCTTGCCCGCGCCATCCAGATGGTGGACCGCGAGCGAGGAGACGGCGGCGTGCGCGCCGATAGCCGGGTCGCGCCAGTCCCGCGCGCCAAGGTCAAAGGCCCGGGTCTCGAGCCGGTTGGCGTGGACCCCCGCGATCTGGCGCACGCTCGCCAGCATCTTGGGCGAGCCGTCGAAGGCGATCACGCGCACCTGCGAGAAATGCTCCAGGAGGGCGCGGGACAGCAGCCCCTCGCCACAGCAGAGCTCCAGGATCGTCCCTGGCCCGTCGAGCGGCGGGATGGCGGCGCAGATGGTCTCGATCTGCGTCTCGCGCTCGGGCACGAAGTAGCGCCCTTCATCGATGAACAGTTGGGAGTCGTCTTCGCTCCAGCTCATGGGCGCAGTCTAGCGGGGATCACTGCGCGCTCAAGGCTTCGAGAACCGGCCCTCCTCCAGCCGGTCGGCAAGCACCAGCGGCCTGGCGGGATCGGTATTGTCGATCAGAAGCTGCGCCAAACGATCCGGCGCGACCCGCAGACGGTAAATCCGCTGCCCCGGCAGATAGCGCCGCCGATACTTTTGAGCTAGCGCCGATCTCTCTTCTGCGGTCGACCCATCACGTGCGACCCCGCGCTCGAAGGAGACCTCAGGATCAACGTGCAGATAGACCCTGACGTCCCAATGATCTGCCAGTTCGGGCCGGAACAGGAAGATGCCGTCGAACAGAAGCAGGGCGTCCCGGGCGACCGAAATCGGATGCGACCGAACAGGGCGGTCGGTGCGGTAGTCGAAACAGGCTGTCCGGCACTCCGCGGGAAACTCCGCTCCCTCCAGCGGACGAAGCAGCTCTCCGACCAGCGCCTCGTGATCGAAGGAGTCCTCGAAATAGCCGAGAGGCGACAGAGGTCCACGGCGGTAGCGATCGGCCTGCGGCAGATGGAAGCCATCGATCGAGGCACGGACGATTTGCCGGTCCGTCGCCACCAGGCGAGCTGCGAGCTCGTCCGCCAGCGTGGTCTTGCCCGCCGCGTCGGGTCCATCGACGGCGATACGTAGCGGTCGCCCAAGCGGATAGGCCGCCAACCTGCGGCTCAGATCGTCCAGCAGTTCGTCGCGGTTCATTCAGAGGCTTTCCCGGCACGCCACGCTGTGGCCCGCACCCCGAGCCCACTTCAGCGGCGTCGCCAGTTGCGCCCGCTTGCCTAGCCGGCGCTCAGGTCCTCGCCGGCCAGCGCCCTAGTGATCAGGGCCTTGGTCTCCTCGAGACCGTAGAGGGCGATGAAGGAGCCCATGCGCGGGCCCTGGCTCTGGCCCAGCAGGACCTCGTAGAGCGCCCGGAACCAGGCGCGCAGGTCGGGCAGCGGGTGGCGCTTGCCGACCTCGTAGACCTGGGTCTGGATCGCCTCGGCGTCGGCGTCGGGCGGCAGCGTCTCCAGCTCCTTGAGGAGATCCTCCATGGCCGCCCGCTCGGTCGCGTCGGGCGCGCGGTGCTGCTTCTCCGGCTTCACGAAATCCCGGTAGTAGGCGATGGCGTGGTCCACCAGGCGGGCCAGCAGCGGCTCGCTCTCCGGGTCGGCGCCGGGTGCGTAGCGCTCGATGAAGCCCCAGAGCACGGCCGGGTCCTCGGCGTTGCAGACGCTGGCCAGGTTGAGCAGCAGGCCGAAGGTGAGCGGCGATCCCGCGGCCGGCGGCGCCCCGTCGTGGATGTGCCAGACCGGGCTCTCCAGCCGGGCCGCCTCGTCGGCGGCTCCGTTGTAGCGCTCCAGGAAGCTCAAGTAGTCGTCCACCGCTCTGGGGATGACGTCGAAGAAGAGACGCTTGGCCGCGCGCGGCTTGTGGTACATGAAGAGCGCCAGGCTCTCCGGCGGCGCGTAGGCCAGCCACTCCTCCACCGTCAGGCCGTTGCCCTTGGACTTGGAGATCTTCTCGCCCTTCTCGTCCAGGAAGAGCTCGTAGTTGAAGCCCTCGGGCGGGCGGCCGCCCAGCACCTTCTCGATCAGGTTGCCGACCCGCACGGACTCGATCAGGTCCTTGCCGGACATCTCGTAGTCCACCTCGAGGGCGTACCAGCGCATGGCCCAGTCGGGCTTCCATTGCAGCTTGCAATGGCCGCCGGTGACCGGCACCTCGACCTTGGCGCCCTCCTCGTCCTCGAAGACGATGGTGCCCGCCTTCAGGTCGCGCTCCAGCACCGGCACCTGCAGGACGTGCCCCGTGCGCGGGCAGACCGGCAGGAAGGGACTGTAGGTGGCGCGCCGCTCCGGCCCCAGGGTCGGCAGCATGATCGCCATGATCTGGTCGTAGCAGGCGAGCACCCTCAGCAGCGCGTCGTCGAAGCGGCCGGAGCCGTAAAGCTCGCTCGAGGAGACGAACTCATAGTCGAAGCCGAAGCCGTCCAGGAAGGCCTGCAGGCGGGCGTTGTTGTGGGCGCCGAAGCTCTCGTGGGTGCCGAAGGGATCGGGGATGCGGCTGAGGGGCTTGCCCAGGTGCGCGGCCACCATGTCCCGGTTGGGGATGTTGTCCGGCACCTTGCGCAGGCCGTCCATGTCGTCGGAGAAGCAGAAGAGCCGCGTCGGGATGTCCGAGAGGCGGCGGAAGGCCTGTCGCACCATGGTGGTGCGCACCACCTCGCCGAAGGTGCCGATGTGGGGCAGGCCCGAGGGGCCGTAGCCGGTCTCGAACAGCAGGTAGCCCTTCTCCGGCGTCCTGCCGCCGGCACGCGCCACCAGCTTGCGCGCCTCGACGAAGGGCCAGGCGCGCGCCTCCTCGGCGAGCGTGCGTTCCTCGGGCGTGACCGGGCTGTCTCGGTGCGATCCGAACATAGCGCGCGGACCCTATGGTGAGCCGTTCGGCGCGTCAACGACGGGATGCGGCGGCGCCAACGTCGGGAAACGACTCTCTCTGTTGCAGACCATCGGTCTAGAGACAGCCGCGGGGTGGCGGCCGTCGGTCAAGCGGGACATCGGTCACAAGCCAAGCCACATGGACTCCCTGTTCACTTTGAAGCCAGCCTTTTCGAAACAGGCGCGGGCGGCATCGTTGAACGACCAGAAATCGATGCCCAAGAGGGCAGTATCCCGCTGCCTCGCCGCCTGCTTCACGTGCTCGATCAGTTGGCCGGCACAGCCTGTCCGGCGATGCTTCTCGTCGACAACCAAGCCATGGATGTAGCCGACCCGCCGCTCCGGATGAAAGACGCTGCGGCGGCGAAGGCCGAGGAAGTAGTGGACAAATCCAGCCTCTGTGCCGTCAAGACAGGCGAACACCAGGTGCTGATCCGGTTCTCCCAGGATGCCTACAAAGTACTGCTCAAATGCCTTGTCCCTCTCGGGCGGGCAAAAGAACTCCGGTTCCGCGGCCGCGTGGATCGACTGAACCTGGGCGAACAGCCGATAGAAAGCATCCAGGTCGGCCTCGCTTGCATCTCGCAAACGAAAGTCAGGCCCCTTCATGGCGCCCTCCATGATTGGATCGACGGTCAGGTATCCAGGTTTCCAGGGGAGCATTCAATGGGAATGGAGCCGGTCTCGCCAACCCGTGCGGGCCCGGTCACGATACCTGCGGCTCAGCGCTGCGGCCGCCGGTGATCCTTGGGGTCGCGCATGAGGCGCCAGAGAAATCGGCGCTCGCGTTCCATCATGGCCAGGAACTCCTGGCGCTTCTCCGGCTCCAGCTCGCCGAGGAAGGCGTGGGTCTCGCCCATCATGCCGTTGAGATAGTCGACGTACAGCCGGGAACGCTGAATGAGCAAATCCCTGACCCGCGCCTCGTCCAGGCTGTCCCGGCGCATCTCTTCCACCAGCGCCTGGCGCAGCGGCTGGCCTTCCTCGCGCATCGCTTCCCGCTCCTCGCGGGCGGCGGCCCTGAGAGCCATGAGGCTTTCCCGCTCATCGGGACTCAGGCCCAGCTCGTCGACGACGAAATCGAGGCGCGCCCCGGGCCCTTCGCGCAGCCGGTCGGCCGTCATCTTGGAATAGATAACACCGCCGGCGAAGAAGAGGTTCAGCAGCAGCGAGCCCGCGAACAGGATCCAGGGCAGCTTGGTGCGCACCATCGCCTTCCTAGAGGAAATCCTCGGCGCTGCGGTCGATCAGGCCGGTGACCTCCTGCTGCACCAGCAGGTCGATCTCGGCGCTGTAGCCGACCTCGGCGCGGCCGAGCTCGAAGCCGGCCAGGCTGACCAGGAGGAAGCCCGTCGCAACGCTCGCGAAGGTGAAGGCCCGGGCCGGCGCCAAACGGTCTCGCATCGACGGCACCAGCCAGCCGGCCGCACGGGAGACCCAGCGCGCGGGCAGCCTCGGCGCTTCGGGCGCCAGGCTGCGCGCCCGGGCGAGCACGGCTTCGGGCGCCGCCGACGGTCCGGCGGCCAGCGCCTCGCGGGAGGCCAGCAGCAGGTCGAGCGCTTCGGGCGAAGCGGCGAGCGCCGCTTCCACGCGGGTGCGCGCGGCGGCGTCCAGACGGCCGTCCAGATAGGCGGCCAGCGTGGCCTCGTCCGGCTCCGGCGCCCGTGGCGCCAGGGCGTGCTGCGCCGAGCCTCTGGCCCGACGCCACAGCTCCCGGCCGTCCGCCGCCTTGCTATCCCCCTCGCTCATGCCTTCGCGACTCCTCGATTGCCCATGATACGCCATATTTCCGGCCGTCATCCCCCAATCTGCACCTGGGCCTCCCCACTCTCCGCCCGGAAATGCGCCCTGAGGCGGGTCAGCGCCTTGTGGTGCATGCTGCGCACGGTCTGCGGGTTCACGCCCATGATTTCGGCCGCGTCGGCGACCTCCAGGTCCCGGCGGTAGAGCAGTTCGAGCACCAGGGCCTGCCGGGGCGACAGCAGGCCGGGGGGAATGACGACCTTCTCCGGAAGCCGCGGCTCCTCCGTCAGGCGGTCCTCCGGCAGGGAGTCCAGGTCGGTGCTGGGCGGTTTCTGTCGTCGCAGGTGGTCGATGGCGGCGCTGGTGGCGACCACGGTGAGCCAGGTCGAGAGGCCGGCGCGTGCCGGATCGTAGGTCCGCAGCAGTCGATAGTCCGCCTTGCAGAGGCGTACGAAAACCTCCTGAACCACGTCGTCCGCCTCCTCGGAGCGACCGGCGCGCAGCAAGCGGCGGTGCACGGCCGCGTAGATGATGCGGGCATAGCGGGCGACGAAGCGGTCCCAGGCGCGCTTGTCGCCGCGCGAAAGCGCGTCCAGGTCGACTGAACCCTCTGTCACCGCCGCACGCCCCGCTATACTCCCCCGGCCATGCCGGATCCGCGACCCAATGCCACTGGACCTTGTACGTTGGCGAAGGGCCGTTCCGTGCCCGGGCGGCCGGCGCCCGTGCTGGTCATGGGCCAGGCCGAAGGGGTCTGGCTGGAGGCCGACGGGACAGCGGAACGGCTGGCGCCCGAGCGGGCCGTCGCCCGCGCCCGGGCGGCGGCGCCGATCCTCTGCCACGCCCCGGCAGTGGCGCGGCGCCTCGGCTGCGACCCCTTTCCCGCTCTCGACCTGCTGGAACTCTTCGCCTTCGTGCGGCCCGCCGCCTTCTGCGTGCCGACGCCCCTCGGCCTCGCCCAGGCCCTCGGCCTGGCACCACCCCGCGACCTGGCGGAGAGCGCCCGAGTGCTGGGAACGGCGAGCGAACGGCTGCTGGAGGAGTGCGCCGCCCGCCTCGGCGAGCACGATCCCCAGGCGGTCCAGATCGCCTGGGCCCTCGCCCAGTGCGGCTGGCGCTGGGGCCCCGCGGTGCTGAGCGCCCTCGGCCGGCCGCACGGACCGGATACGGGCGCGCGCCGGGACCCGGGTCTCGCGGTCTGGAACAAGCTGGAGGAATGGGAGGAGCCGCCGCCGCCGACCCCGCCCGGGACCCAGCCCGTCGACCCGGCGGCGGCCCGGGCACGCCTTGTCGGCCTCTTGGGCGAGGAGGCGGAGCCCCGCCCCCAGCAGTCCGACTACGCCTCGGCGCTGGCCCAGGCCTTCCGGCCGCGCGACGTGCCGGACGAGCCCATTGTCGTCCTCGCCGAGGCCGGCACCGGGGTCGGCAAGACCCTCGGCTACATCGCGCCCGCCAGCCTCTGGTCCGAGGCCAACAAGGGTGCTGTCTGGATCTCCACCTACACCCGCAACCTGCAGCACCAGATCGACGGCGAGCTCGACCGCCTCTACCCGGAGCCGGTGGAGAAGAGCGAGCACGTTGTGATCCGCAAGGGGCGGGAGAACTACCTCTGCCTGCTGAACTTCGAGGAGGCGGTGCGGGGCCTGACCGCGCGCCCGGCCGATGCGGTGGGGGTTGGACTGATGGCCCGCTGGGCGGCCCACAGCCGAGACGGCGACATGGTGGGCGGCGACTTCCCCGGCTGGCTGCCGGAGCTGGTGGGCCGCAACCGCACCCTGGGCCTCACCGACCGGCGCGGCGAGTGCATCTATTCGGCCTGCACCCACTACCGTAAGTGCTACATCGAGCGCGGCATCCGGCGCGCGCGCCACGCCAGAACCGTGGTCGCCAACCACGCCCTGGTCATGGTCCAGGCGGCCCGCGGCGCGGCCGAGGAGGGCCTGCTGCCGAGCCACCTGGTGTTCGACGAAGGCCACCACCTGTTCGACGCCGCCGACAGCGCCTTCGCCGCCCATCTGAGCGGCCAGGAGACCCAGGAGCTGCGGCGCTGGCTGCTGGGGGCCGAGACCCGGGGCCGCAGCGCCGGGCGCCTGCGCGGCCTGAAGCGGCGCCTGGAGGATCTGGTGCTGGGCGAGGGAGCGGCCGACGAGGCGCTCCAGGACAGCCTCGCCGCGGCCCGCGTGCTGGCCTCCGACGGCTGGCTGGCGCGCCTGCGAGACGAGTCGCCGCTGGGGCCCACGGAGGCCTTCCTGCGCCTTGCCCGCGGCCAGGTGCTCGCCCGCGCCCGTCATCCGGACGGGCCCTACAGCCTGGAGACCGAGCCGCGCCCGCCGGTGGACGGACTGGTCGCGGCCGCCGAGGAGCTGGAAGCGGCGCTCGGGCGGCTGCTGGAGCCCCTGCGCGCCCTGGTGCGGCGCCTGGCGGCGCGTCTCGACGAGCAGGCCGAGACCCTCGACGGCGACACCCGGCGGCGCCTAGAAGGCGCGGCCCGCAGCCTGCGCCACCGGGCGATCGACCAGATCGTTGCCTGGCGCTCCATGCTGTCCGCCCTCTCCAGCGAAACGCCGCCCGAGTTCGTCGACTGGTTCGAGGTCACCCGCATCGACGGCCGAGACATCGACGTCGGCCTGCACCGCCACTGGACCGATCCGACCCAGCCCTTCGCCGAGGCGGTGCTGAGCCAGGCCCAGGCGAGCGCCATCACCTCGGCGACGCTGACCGACGGCACGGGCGAGAGCGAGCGCGACTGGGCGGCGGCCGAGATGCGCTGCGGGGCGGTCCATCTGCCGGCCCCGGCGGTCCGGGTGCGGGTGCCCTCGCCCTTCGACTACGCCGGCCAGACCCGGGTGCTGGTGGTTGGCGACGTGCGCAAGGATATGATGGACCAGGTGGCCGCCGCCTACCGCGAGCTGTTCCGGGCGGCGGGCGGCGGCGCGCTCGGCCTGTTCACCGCTATCGCCCGCCTCAAGGCCGTGCACCAGAGGATCGCCGCGCCGCTCGAAGAGGCGGGCATCCCGCTTTACGGCCAGCACGTGGACCGCATGGACACCTCGACCCTGGTGGACATCTTCCGGGCCGAGGAGGACACCTGCTTGCTGGGCACCGACGCGGTGCGCGACGGCGTCGACGTGCCGGGGCGGGCGCTGCGCCTCATCGTCTTCGACCGGGTGCCCTGGCCGCGGCCCGACCTGCGCCACCGGGCGCGGCGCGAGATTTTCGGCGGCCGCGCCTACGACGACATGCTCACCCGCCTCAAGCTGAAGCAGGCCTACGGCCGGCTGATCCGCCGGGGCGACGACCGCGGCGTCTTCGTGCTGCTCGACCCCATGATGCCCTCGCGCCTGCTGACGGCCTTCCCGGAGGGCGTGGAAGCGCGGCGCTGCGGCCTCGGCGAGGCGGTGGCCGAGACCGCGGCCTTTCTCGAGGGCTACTGAGCCAGGGCCCCGAAAAGGCCCTCTTTCTGCCCTAACGAATTCCTAATCATCCCGCTGTTATGGCCGATCCGAGGGCTCCGCGGAGTCCCCCTCCCTGGCAGGACGACGAAGGAGAAGGCCATGAAGATCGTCCGGCACCGCCTCCAGCAGGACGACGGGACCCCGGTTCCCTACGCCGAAAGCCCCAACCGGGGCGGCGAGCTCGACCACCGCTACCTGATCATGCACTACACCGCCGGCAGCAGCGCCGAGGGCGCCATCGCCAGCCTGACCAACCCCGCCTCCAAGGCCTCGGCCCACCTGGTGATCGCCCGCGACGGCGGCGTCACCCAGCTGGTGCCCTTCGACCGGGTCGCCTGGCACGCCGGGCGCAGCCGCTGGCACGGCCTGGTCGGGCTGAACCAGTACTCGATCGGGATCGAGCTGGACAATGCCGGAGCGCTGGAGCCCGACGACGGCGGCTGGCGCGCCTGGTTCGGGCGTAGCTACCCGCCGGAGGAGGTGGTCGAGGCCGTCCATCAGCACGAGGACCGGCTGCTCGGCTGGCACCGCTATCCGCCGGAGCAGATCGAGGCCGCGGTCGCGGTCGCCCGCCTGCTGGTCGACCGTTATGACCTCCTGGACGTGATCGGACACGAGGACGTCTCGCCCGGACGAAAGCGCGACCCGGGACCGGCCTTCCCCATGGAGAGCGTCCGGGCGGCGGTCATGGGCCGCCGGGACGACGACCTGGAACTCTTTGAGAGCGTGGCCTACCTCAACATGCGCGAGGGTCCGGGGACCCAGTTCGCCAAGCTCGCGGTCAGCCCGCTCGCGCCGGGGACGCGCCTGCAACTCCAGCAGCGCCAGGGCAGCTGGTGCTTCGTCGAGCTGCTCGACGGCACGGGCAACCCGACCGATTCCGGCTGGGTGCACGGCGACTACATCCGCCGCATCGGAACCATCGGCAGCGGCGGCGCCGTTTTCGCGCACGAGGCCCCCGCCGCGCCCGCGGATCGCTTGACGGGCGCGCCGCGCGCTGCCTAGTGTGCGCCGCCCCGTGCGGGGGGCAGCGTTGCGCCGGCCCTGAATGCCCAGGCGCTGCGGTCACGAGGAAGAGCGAGGAGACATGATCGGTCACCATCAAGCCCTGATCTACACCATGGTGCTGGTATCCGCGTCCGACGGGGACATGACGGACGCCGAGCTGCACGCCATCGGCGAGATCATCAAGCAGTTCCCGATCTTCGAGGACTTCGACATGTCGGACCTCGCCAAGACCGCGGAGTCCTGCGCGGCCCTGCTGGCCGACGAGGACGGCCTCGACCAGGCCGGCGATCTGATCAGCAGCGGTCTGCCGGCGAAGCTCCAAGAGACGGCCTATGCGCTGGCCTGCGACGTGGCGGCCGCCGACGGCAGCCTGAGCCAGCCCGAGCTGCAGCTCCTGCGCTGGCTGCGCGGCAAGCTCGGCATCAACCGCCTGGAAGCCGCAGCCATCGAGCGCGGCACGCGCGCCCACTACATGACGCTTTAGGCTCCTGGTCACGCGCGCCGGGACCGCCGGCGCGCCAAAGAGAAAGGGCCGCGGCGGCTGCCGCGGCCCTTCCCGTTCGAAGGGCTTGAAGGCCCGGACGGCTACATCATGCCGCCCATGCCGCCCATCCCACCCATGTCTGGGCTGGGCATGGGCTCGTCCTTCTTCGGCTTCTCGGCAACCATGGCCTCGGTGGTGACCAGGATGCCGGCCACAGAGGCCGCGTCCTGGAGCGCCGTGCGCACCACCTTGGTCGGGTCGATGATGCCGGACTTCAGCATGTCGACGTAGTCGCCGTTCTGGGCGTCGAAGCCGCGGGTCAGGTTCACCTTGTCGAGCAGCTTGCCGACGACAACGGCCCCGTCCTCGCCGGCGTTCTCGGCGATCTGGCGCACCGGCGCCTGGATCGCGCGCCGCACGATCTCGGTGCCGACCCGCTGGTCGTCGTTGGCCGGATCGAGCTTGTCGAGCGCCCTGCCGGCATAGAGCAGAGCGACCCCGCCGCCCGGCAGGACACCCTCCTCGACCGCCGCCCGGGTGGCGTTCATGGCGTCCTCGACCCGGTCCTTGCGCTCCTTCACCTCGATCTCGGTGGCGCCGCCGACCCGGATCACCGCCACGCCGCCCGCGAGCTTCGCCAGCCGCTCTTGCAGCTTCTCCCGGTCGTAGTCGGAGGTCGTCTCCTCGATCTGCTGGCGGATCTGGCCGCAGCGGCCCTGGATATCCTTCTTGGCGCCGGCGCCCTCGACGACGGTGGTCTCTTCCTTGGTGATGATGACCTTCTTGGCCCGACCCAGCATGTCGATGGTGACATTCTCGAGCTTGATGCCGAGGTCCTCGGAGACCACCTGACCGCCGGTGAGGACCGCCATGTCCTCCAGCATCGCCTTGCGGCGGTCGCCGAAGCCGGGCGCCTTCACGGCCGCGACCTTGAGGCCGCCGCGCAGCTTGTTCACCACCAGGGTCGCAAGCGCCTCGCCCTCGACGTCCTCGGCGAGGACGAGCAGCGGACGGCCCGACTGCACGACGGACTCCAGGAGCGGCAGCATGGGCTGCAGGCCCGAGAGCTTCTTCTCGTGCAGCAGGATGTAGGGATCCTCAAGGATCACCTGCATCTTGTCGGCGTCGGTTACGAAGTAGGGCGACAGGTAGCCGCGGTCGAACTGCATGCCCTCGACCACGTCGAGCTCGGTGGCCAGCGACTTGGCCTCCTCCACCGTGATGACGCCCTCGTTGCCGACCTTCTGCATGGCCGAGGCGATCATGTCGCCGATCTCGTGGTCGCCGTTGGCGGAGATGGTGCCGACCTGGGCGATCTCGTCGTTGGTGGTCACCTTGCGGGAGCGCTTCTGCAGCTCCCCGACCACCGCTTCGACCGCCTGCTCGACGCCGCGGCGCAGGTCCATGGGGTTCATGCCCGCGGCCACGGCCTTCGAGCCCTCGCGCACGATGGACTGGGCCAGCACGGTCGCCGTGGTGGTGCCGTCGCCGGCGATGTCGTTGGTCTTGCTGGCGACCTCGCGCACCATCTGGGCGCCCATGTTCTCGAACTTGTCGGAAAGCTCGATCTCCTTGGCCACCGTCACTCCGTCCTTGGTGGTGCGCGGCGCGCCGAAGGACTTGTCGAGCACGACGTTGCGGCCCTTGGGGCCGAGGGTGATCTTGACGGCGTCCGCCAGCACGTCCACGCCCTTCAACAGGCGGGAACGGGCGTCGGCGCCGAACTTGACGTCTTTCGCTGCCATACCTCGCGATCTCCTAGCTTGCTCTTTTTGCTTGCGGTTCTAGCTCGAGCTTGCGCTCGGGGCCGGCCTCAGGCGGCCTTCTTGCCCTTCTTGGCGCCGCTCTCCTCGATGACGCCCATGACGTCGGATTCCTTGAGGATCAGGTAGTCGACGCCGTCGACCTTGACCTCGGTGCCGGACCACTTGCCGAACAGCACCCGGTCGCCGACCTTGAGGTCCATCGGCTGGACCTTGCCGTCCTCGGACTTGGCGCCCGGGCCGGCGGCCACGACACGGCCTTCCATCGGCTTCTCCTGCGCCGTGTCCGGGATGATGATCCCGCCGGCGGTCTTCTCGCTCTGGTCGATACGCTCGATCAGCACGCGGTCATGCAAAGGACGGAACTTCATTTCGCTCCCCTTATAGGTTGGTCCATCTGTCGTCTGGTGAGCCGCGCCCCGTGCCGGAACCGTGGGACGTCGCGCGGAACTGTTAGCACTCTCCCTGAATGAGTGCCAACGATCTAGTGATTGGCGGATTGCCTGTCAAGGCCTGGGAAATCAAGCCTTTGCGCGATCTTTCCGAGATTTGGCAGCAGTTTCCCCTGCCGGCTGCTAAGTGATTAGAATGTAACGATTTTTTATTGCGCCGTGGGGTCTCATAGGGCGACAATTTTAGGAACCAAGGGAAAAACGGAGCGAGGGATCGCAGGGATGACCAGTCTCCGCAAGCAACTCAAGGACCACCGCCTGACGACGGCGGAGATCCTCTACCACATTCCGGACCATCCGGCCCTGCTGCAAAGCTACCTCTGGCAGGACTACGACACCGCGCCCCACTATCCGGTGCTGCGCCGTTTCCTCGACTTCTGGCAGAGGGAACTGGACGGCAAGCTGCACTCGGTGCGGGTCGCCAGGATGCCGATCATCAAGCCACCCTCCGTGGGCATCGCATCGGCCTACCTGACCCTCCACTGAGGGTCATCGGAGGGTCCCCGCCGCCTCATCGCACCCGCCCGGCGCCGCTTGGCGCACCGGGTGGGACGCTTGGCCCGGCCGCGGCGAGCGACTATACCTCTTTCAGATAAGGATCGCGGGGGCTAGGCGCCCCTTTTTCTCGGCCAAGAGCGGAGGCCAGAGCGCCATGAGTGCCGCCGTGGACGGCGATGCAGGCTCCCAGAGCCGTGCCGGCACCCCGTCGCCCAGCCGCGACGACCGGGCGGTCGGGATCTGGCTGCTGATCTGCTGCGCCATGGTCTTCGCCATGGCGGTCATCGGCGCCATCACCCGCCTCACCGAGTCCGGCCTCTCGATCATGGAGTGGGCGCCGGTGACGGGCGCCCTGCCGCCCCTCAGCCGGGAGGAGTGGGAGCGCCTCTTCGCCCTCTACCGGACGATCCCCGAATACCAGGAGATCAACCGGGGCATGAGCCTGGAAGACTTCCGCCGGATCTTCTGGTGGGAGTACATCCACCGCCTCTGGGGCCGGCTGATCGGCCTCGTCTACCTGCTGCCGCTGCTCTGGTTCTGGCTGCGCGGGCGGCTGCGGCCGGGCCTGGCGGGCCATCTCTGGGCGATCTTCGCGCTGGGAGCGCTGCAGGGCCTGATGGGCTGGTACATGGTGGCGAGCGGCTTCGCCGAGCGCACCGACGTCAGCCAGTACCGCCTGGCCGCCCATCTGCTGCTGGCCTGCGCCATCTACGCCTACAGCCTGTGGATCGCCGTGGGGCTGCTGGCGCCGCCCGACGCCGCCGCGCCCGCCCCCCGGGGCCTCAGCCGGGGCCTCAGCCGCAGCCTCGCCGCCCTCGGGGGGCTGCTGGCGGTCACCCTGGCCTCCGGCGCCTTCGTGGCCGGCCTGGACGCGGGCTTCATCTACAACAGCTTCCCCCTCATGGGCGAGGGGCTGCTGCCCGAGGATTACGCCCTCCTCTCCCCCTGGCCGGCCAACCACTTCGAGAACCCGGCCACCGTGCAGTTCAATCACCGGGCGCTCGCCATCGCCACCCTGGCCGGAGCCCTGGCGCTCTGGCTGATCGCGCGCCGCAGCGGCCTGGCCCCGCGGGCCCGGCGCGCCTTCGCGCTGCTGGGGCTGACGGCAGCGGCCCAGGTGGCGCTCGGCATCGCCACCCTGCTGCTGCTGGTCCCGGTCTGGCTGGGCGCCCTGCACCAGGCCGGCGCGCTGGCGCTGCTGACGGCGGTCGTCTGGGCGCTCCACGCCCTGCGGCCGGCCCGGGCCTGACGGCCGGCGGAACGCCCGCGGCCGGGTCCATGCGTGTCCAGGTCAAGACCATCGGCCGGCTGGCCCGCTACCTGCCGGAAGAGCGCAGCGGCAACCGGGCCGAGCTCGAGATGCCGGCGGGCGCCTCGGTTCAGGAACTGGTGGATCGGCTCGGGTTTCCGGACGAGCGGTCCTACCTCGTCACCCGGAACGGCCGGGTGGTGCCGCTCGCCGAGCTGGCCCGGACACCTCTTTCGGAGGGGGACGAGGTCACACTGCTCAACAAGCCCAAGGTCGGCTGAGACGCCTTCTGCCGGCCTGCCCGGACAGGCTCGCCCGGATCCCGCCGGACTCCCGCTGGCCGCCGCGGGTCAGTCGAGGCCGACGCGCACGGGCAGCCAGTCCAGCCGGGCCCCCTCGTCAGGCGTACCGCCGCGGCGGTTGAAGGGCCGTGGCTTGGAGCGGCTGGACGAGGTGCCGACGGACGCGCCGCCCTCGGAGTAGGCCGCTGGCACGACCCCATCGGCGCCGTCCGTCGACGCCGGGATCCCGGCGTCGCCGTTCTCGGCCAGCCGCACGGAGCCGGGAAGCGGCTTGGCCGCCGGCAGGGGAACCGAGCGGGGCGCGAAGGAAACCGCCCGCCTCTTCTCCACCGCGCCGAACAGCCGGCTCACCGTATCCCGCAGCATGCCGCCGCCGGACCTCTGGGCCCCGGGGGCGAAGCGGGCGCTCATGTTCCGGAAGCCGGTGTCCTTGCGCATGGAGCGGGACCCGAGAACCCGCAGCTCGCCGTCGATGAACAGCAGCGTGGAGAGGCCGGGATCGTAGAGGGTGGAGGTGCAGGCCCGGTCGGAGAGCAGGCGCCGCCGCAGGGCGCCGTCGACGCTGCAGCTGAGCGTCACGGTCACCACGTGGGCCTGGCCGCGGCGGTAGCCCGCGTCCAGGATCTGCACGTCGCCGCGCTTGATCCGGTCGAGGGTCCCGCTGTCCAGCCACTGCACCTTCATCCAGCCGGCCTCGCGGCCGATGCTGGCGTCCAGCGTCAGCAGGGCCCAGTTGTTCAGCACGTCGGCCAAGGTCACCTCGAGGCCGCCGGCATAGCCGCGGGCGACGCGGTAGTCGACGACCGGCGCGTTGAGGCGGTAGCTGTCGCGCTCGTAGCCGGCGACGAAGTGCAGCTCGGTGGCGTCCCACCAGCGGCCTTCGACGGCGTTGTAGAGGCAGCGGGCCCGGGTCAGCACGTGCCGGTCACTGACCAGCGTGCCGGTGCAGAAGCCCCGGCCGCCCGTGTTGACGCGGCCGAGCGCGCTCCAGGGATAGGCCTCGGCCTCGACGATGACCCGGTTCGGAAACTTCGGTGCCGCCTGGGCCGGATCGCCGGCCCCGCCCGCGAGGAGCAAAATGGCGCCACAGGCTATGCTTGAGGCCAGGCTCGAGGCCAGGCCGCCCACGAGCCGCCCGACCGGGACGCGGAGCGGTACAAAGCAAGAACTTCCTGCGCTCATACCCAATACTTCCCCCCAATAAACCTCGCCGTCCTTCGACAGCAGGGCCATTCAACAGCAGCCGTTCTTCGCGCACTTCACCAGATTGCGTATGGGTGTCCTGCGCGAATACGAGAGCCCCAGCCAATAAATCCAAGGGGCTCCCTTTGTAATTCTCGCCGCCGCGGCGGCTATACTTGACCCTCCCAAAAAAAGCCCCGCTTGTGGCGGGGCATAGGAATTGGTTCGTTGATGAGTTTCAGATCAATTACCTAAGGGCCTAATAATAATACTCTTCCCCAAAGCACCTTACAATCAGCCAGAGGGTATAGGCCAAAAGGAAAGGCCCCGCCGAAGACGGGGCCCGAGTAATACAGGCTGGCGCATGAAAACTACCGTCGATGATACTTGCTCGCTGCTTCCAAGGACCTCAATTCCTCGCCGCCGGTCATCGTCCGGGCAAAGGAGAGGAGACGATTGATCCGACCCCGCGGCTGGCGGGCCCCTGGCTTCGGCTCTTCAATGTGTCCTTGCCTCGGAAATTATCGTTGGCTGCTTGCAGAACAGAAGACTGCCGGCCGTTCCTCCCCGGAGCAAAATCGCTCTCAAGACGCCATCTGCGAGACGTTCCTTGGGCCGGCAGGATGAGTGTGTAAGTCATGGTTCGCTCTTCTCCCCGGCCGCCATTAAACGCCGACACGGCCGGACTGGCTTCCCCAAGTTGCGTATAGGCCCCCAACGCGGATGGGCGAGGCCGCGGATCAGGCCCGATCCCGCACCAACTCAAGCAGTCCGATTTTGGAAGGATTTTGGCCCGCCGCCCGTGCCGCGAGCCGCCGCGCCGGGCGCGGCCCTAGATCAGAACCCACTCAGATGCAACCGCGACACGGTTGCATCTGAGTGGGTGATTCTGATCGAACTTGTAGATTCAGAGCAGATTCACGCGACCAGCTGGCTTCGCGAAGCGATTCCAGCTCGTCACGATCTGCTCTAGGGATCGACGCCGCTGCCGGAAAGCTCGGCGACCCGGCCGCCGGCCTTGGCGCCGCCCGCCTCCGCCGCGGCCGACTCTTGCTTGACCTCCTTGAGCTTCTCCTTCAGTTCGACCCGCGCACGCGAAGCCCGGCTCTTGATGGTGCCGACCTCGCAGCCGCAGATCTTGGAGGCGTCCTCGTAGCTGAGGCCGCTCGCGCCCACCAGCATCAAGACCTCGCGCTTGTCCTCGTCGAGCTGCCAGAAGGCCCGGTAGAAGTCGCGGAACTCAAGGGAGGACTCCTGGGTCGCGGCGAGCGCGGAGATGAGGTCGAGGGCGCCGCTTTGGGGGTTGGTATCCACCGTACGCCCGGCCTTGCGCAGGTTGTTGTAGTGGAGATTGCGCAGAATCGTGAACACCCAGGCCTTGAAGTTGGTCCCGGGCTCGAACTGGTCGGAGGCGCTCAGGACCCGCACCGTGGCGTCCTGGACCAGGTCGTCGGCCTGCTCGGCGTCCTTCACCAGAAAGCGCGCGAAAGCCCGCATGTGGGGCAGGCACTCAAGCAGCTCCTGCTCTATGTCGAACTTCGAGCCTTGTCCCATCTGCTACCTTCGGACCGGAATCTCCACCGACGCCTCCTTAGAGTCCAGATATGAGGCGGCGCAGCACGGGGTCAACCGTTTCTCTCGCGCCGCCGCTCCTGGAAACGGTCGATGATTTCGATCAGCTCTCTCGGCAGAGGTTCGCTCAGCACCTCCTGATAGAGCCGGCTCAGATGATCTTGTAGCCACCGGTCGACGGTCAAGCGAGAACCGCCGGCGACGGACCAATGGTCGAATTGTGACATCGTTACACTCTGCGCCCCACCAATTCCTGAGTTGCTCCCGCATCACTCGCGGCCCGGCCGTCCTCTGGGCGGGCGGCCCCGGGCGAACGGCACGGGCCTCTCGGCCCAACAAGTCTCGGCGGCGCCGGGCCGGGCGGCGAACCTGGGCCCTTTCGGACGCGGCAACCTGGCGCCAAAACCGGCTTTGGGTCGGATCCGGAAGCTATCGGGTCCACGCGATTGTAGGGAAGTCTTCGCCGCGTACATTAAGGAACTCCTTGGGTGCGGGATTGTTCCCACTTCTATGGTAGTGTCACGAAACCGAGCCGGCAGCTGAACCTTGGTCGAGCCACAAGAGATGACGGATCTGTCACAGAAGATCATTCGCCACGTGCCCTTCCTGCGGCGCTACGCCCGCGCCCTCATGGGCACCCAGGAGCGGGGGGACCGCTACGTCAAGTCCTGCCTCGAGGAGCTGCTCGAGGATCCCGAGCGGATCGAGGCGGACGTGCCCCTGCGCCTGCAGCTCTTCAAGTTGTTCCACGAGGCGCTGGCCCGCTCGAACGGAACGCCGGCCGGCGCCGACACGGCGGCGGAACCGCAGGCGCCGATCCAGCGCCACCTGGAGCGGCTGCCGACCCGCGACCGCCAGGTGCTTCTGCTGAGCTCCATCGAGGGCTTCCTTGGCGACGACGTGGGCTACATCTTGGGGATCTCCAAGGCCGATGCCCACCAGATCCTGGGGCAGGCCAAGGCAGAGCTCATGAACCAGTCGCGCACCACCGTGCTGGTGATCGAGGACGAGCCGGTGATCGCCTTCGATATCGCCGGGATCGTCACCGAGATGGGCCACCGGGTGGTCGCGACCGCGGCCACCAAGGACGAGGCGGTCGCCGCGGCAAAGGAGAAGGAACCCGGGCTCGTCCTCGCCGACATCCAGCTCGACGACGGCAGCTCGGGCATCGACGCCGTGCGGGACATCCTCGACGCCGTGGACGTTCCGGTGATATTCGTGACGGCCTTTCCGGAGCGCCTGCTGACCGGCGAGAAGGCCGAGCCCGCCTTCCTGGTGACCAAGCCCTTCGAGCCGGACGTGCTCAAGATCACCATCGCTCAGGCGCTCTATACCCGGCGCCGCGAGGAGGCCGGCGCCGAGGTCTGAGGAGGACCCGAGGCGCCGAAACGGCAGGAGGCGCCGTCCGGGCGGCCCTCGGGGGCAGCCGGCCGGTTCGGCCGGCGGGGCGAGAGGAGACGCAGAGGCCATGTGGTTGAAACTGCCCTGGGCCCTGTCGCATCCCTTCGATTCCCTGCGGCGGCGCCTGGCCATTCTTTTCGCCGTCGTGCTGCTGCCGCCGACCGCGCTCAGCCTCTATCTCGCCTGGACCGCCTTCCAGGAGCAGACCGAGCGGGCGCGGCTTTCCGTGCGCCAGTTCGCGGTCCTGGTCTCGGCCTACGAGCGGGACTTCTTCCGCGACACCCAGCGCCTGCTCAGCAGCCTGGCCGCCGAGCCGGCGATCAAGTCGATCGACCCGGCCGAGTGCCAGAAGATCCTCGCCCGCACCCAGGAGAGCTTTCCCGAGTTCGTCAGCATCTCGGCCTCCGACCGCAGCGGCACCGTGATCTGCACCACCTCCGAGAAGCTGGTGGCCGCCAACATGGCGAACCGAAACTGGTTCGCCAACGCCCTCATCAACCGCAACTTCACCCTCAGCGACTACACCCTCAGCCAGGACTCCGCCGAACCGGTGATCGTCGCCGCCTCGCCCATCCGGGACGAGGAGAACAAGGTCACCGGCGTCCTCCATATCGACATCGACCTGGACTGGCTCAGCCTCTTCGTGCGCGGCGCCGGGCTGCCGGCCGAGGGCACGGTGTTCCTGCTCGACAAGAACGGGGTCATCCTGGCCAGCCCGCGCTACATCTTCGAGCCGACCGAGGCGGGCCTGCCCGACGCCGCGACGCTGCAGAAGGTGGTCCAGCGCAAGCTCATCGACTTCGACGCCATCGGCGCCGACGGCCACAAGCGGGTCTACAGCAGCGTCGCCCTCCCCCACGGCAACGTGCTGGTGCTGTTCGGCCTGCCGGCGGCGACCACCCTCGGCTGGATCGAGCGCGACCTCCTGATCCGCATGCTGAGCGTGGCGGCGATCTGGCTGGCCGGCATCTTCGCGGCCGGCATCGGCACCCGGTTCTGGGTCACCCGCTGGATCGCCCAGCTGGGGCGCACGGCCCGCGCCTACAGCCGCGGCGACTTCTCCGCGCCCGTGAACCTCAGGCGCGCGCCGGTCGAGCTGCGCGACCTGGGCGATACCCTGGTCAACATGGCCGAGCGGCTAGAGGCCCGCGAGGAGGACCTGCGCCAGTCCCTAGAGCAGAAGGACACCCTGCTCAAGGAGATCCACCACCGGGTCAAGAACAACCTGCAGACCATCACCAGCCTGCTGAACATCCACATGCGCTCGGTGCCGACCGAGGGGGCGCACCAGGCCTTGGAGGAGCTGCAGACCCGGGTGCGGGCGCTCTCCCTCGCCCACCGCTACCTCTACGAAAGCGAGGACGTGCGGGTGGTCGACCTGCAGCTCTTCGTCGGCGAGCTCTGCCAGGTGCTGCACGACACCCTGGGCGGGGCGCAGCGCCAGATCGCCATCGAGGCCGACGTGCACAACATCACCATCTCCTCGGAGCGGGCCGTCGCCATCGCCCTGCTGATCACCGAGGCGATCACCAACTCCTTCAAGCACGCCTTCCCGGGCGGGCGGCCGGGGCGCATCTCGGTGAGCCTGTACCGGATCGACGAGACGACCGGCCTCCTGGAGATCGGCGACGACGGCGTCGGCCGCCAGGACGACCTGGAGAAGTCCGAGGCCCGGGCGCCCGGCCAGGGCGTCGGCATCTCGCTGATCTCGGCCTTCGCCCGCCAGCTCGGCGACGGCCTGAAGATCGAGGGCCCGCCGGGCACCACCATCTCACTGCGGCTCAAGCTGCCCGCGCGGCCCGCCAGCAGCCCGGCGCGCCGGCCGGCCGCGGCCGCAACCGAGTCCACGGACGCCGAGGCCACCGACGCCGAGGCCACCGACGCCGAGATCCGGGCCGGCAACGGCGAACGCCCGCCCGAGACGCCCGCCGCCGTGCCGGACGAAGAGCCGAGGCCACAGCCCGCCGCCGGCGCCGCCTGACGCTCCCGCCGCTCCCGGCCCGCACCCGCCGGTTCCTGGGCCGCATCGCCCGGCCCCGGTTTTCGGCAGTCCCCACCCGACGATTTCGCGCCCGCCGGCCCGTCGTTCCGCCGGTCCTATCCGCCGAATTGGCGGCCGCGATGCGGGCGCGAGTCCCACGCCCGGAACCATCACAGCGACGGTTTGTTATATAGGTGGACTAGCGAAGAGACGGTCCAACAAGAACTCAATCTTCAACTAGGGAGTGCAGGATATGCACAAGCTCGTCGCACCTTTGGCCGCCCTGGCGTTCGCGTTCTCCATCGCGGCCGCGCAGGCGGAGGAGGCAGACGGCCGCATCATTGCGATCGACCAAACCTCGGGCACCATCGTACTGGATGACGGCACGACTTTCACCGTCAGTGAAGGCATTTCGATGGAAGGGCTCGAGCCCGGCACCGAGGTGACCGTGTCCTACGAAGAGCTGGACGGCCAGCTGGTCGCCACCGACGTGGCCACCAACTACTAGGCTCTACTCAGGGAGTCGATTGATTTTGGAGGAGGGTGCGCGCGCTCGCACCCTCCTTCATGTTTTTTCAACTATTGAGATCACAAGACGCCGGTGCGACCTGCTGCCTCACCTGCCGCCCGACCAGCTGTTCGCGGTCGAGCGCGCGCAGGAAGCAGACGATCTCCCGGGTCGAGATGACAGTGGTCTCGCCGGCGATCGGAACCTTGAGGGGCGCCTGCTCGGAGCTCAGCGAAAGGTGGGCCGTGCGGTAGCCGCGCACCATGCCGACCAGCCGCCCGGATAGCTTGTCGAAGATCGCCCCGCCGCTCATGCCGTAGCTGACCGAGGCGTCGATCAGGTTGACCGCCCCCCAGACCGGCGGCAGGCCGCTGGGGGAATTTTCGCCGCTGATCTGGCTGACCGCCCCCTTCACCACCGTGCGGTCCCGCCCCCAAGGGAAGGCCACCACCAGCACCTCGTCCGCCAGCTCCGCCCCGGCGGCGAGCTCGACCTCGGCGGGCGCCTCGTAGGGCGCCGTGATGAGCGCCAGGTCCCGCGCCTCGTCGATGGCGACCACCTCGGCCGGAATCAGCTTCTCTCGCAGGTTGGCGACCAGGTGGACCGACTGCTCGGCGGGCGGGTTCAAGAGGTGCGCGGTGGTCAGGATCACTGCCTCGCCGTCGGAGCGACCGGAGGCGAGAATCACGGCCGAGCCCGAGCGGCGCACGCCGCCCTCGCGCTGGACCACCAGCTGGGCCGTGGTCGCCAGGGCATGGCTGATCACCGTGCGCTTCTCGGTCGGCGGCTCGAAGGTCGTGCAGGCCGCGAGCGTCAGGCCAACGGCCGCCAATATGAGCCGCCAGCTCCCTGTTCCGCGTCCCAGGATGACCATTCTCCCTCGCGCCTCGACCGGATGGTTGGGGCCAAACTCCCGGGCCGCGGTTAAGAATTCGTTAATGGTTCGGGCGGCTTCCGGCTATCGGTTCCGCCGGTCCGGAATCTGCTCTAAACTGGCGCGGGCGGCGGCCCCTGGCCGGGCCGCCCCGAAAAGCCGTGGCCGGCCGCCTTGGGGGGCGGGCGTGGCCCGGCGGGGAGGATGGGGCCCTTTTCGGAGCGCTATCCGGTTCTTTTCCGGCCGGGCGCGCGGGCATTCGTCTGCGTGCCGCGAGACGGCCACTTTTCTGGTGCAGCATTTCACGCGCGCGTCGATCGGACTCTTTGACGGCAGCTTGGGGATTGAAAGACATGAAACGGATACTGGCAGCCATCATCCTGTTGATGGGGATTCACCAGGTCTACGCAGCGAACGACGAGGGCGACTACATTATTCACGGTCACGGCAAGCATACTTGCGCCGACTTCGTCGACAACAAGTCCAGCCTGTTTACCCAGACCTATTACTTCGTCTGGCTGCAGGGTTACTTCACCCACTACAACATGGTGACCGCCGACACCCAGGACATCTGGCAGGACATGGACTTCAACGGCGCCATCCTGTGGATCGAGAACTACTGCCGCAACAACCCGCCCGACGACATCAACACGGCCACCCTCGCCCTGATCAAGGAGCTCTATCCCCAGCGGTTCAGGTAGGCCCGCGGGGTCCGGCCCGTACTGTGCCTCCGGACCCGGTCGGCGTCGAACCTACATAACATTTTATGAGTTTTCTTCCGCTAGGCTGCCCTCCCGCGCCGCCCGACAGACGGGCGTTTTCGCTGTTCCATCGTCCCCCCGCGAGACGCTTGCCATGTGGAGCCAAGACCAGCATGCCGTCGCCGGCCAGGAGGCCAAGCCGCGGGTGGTGCAGCACCAGCGCCGGCGCTACTCGATCCGCCTGGAGGCGGTGTTCTGGAACTTCCTGGAGTACCTGGCCCAGCGCCAGGGGCAGCGCCTGGGGCGTTTCATCGGCGGCCTGGCGGCCTCCTACGGGGGCAAGAACCTCTCGTCATACCTCCGGGTGGTCTGCATGCTCGAAGCCGAGCGGGCGGTGGCCGAGGCCGGCCTGGACCCGACCCGCGACAGCCTCTTGAGCCTGGTGCGCGATTGCCCGAGCCCGGGGGTGGTCATCTCGCGCAGCCGGACCATCATCGCCTACAACAGCGCCTTCGCCGCCTGGCTGGGCCCGGGTCCGCGGCTGCTTGCCGGCAGCGAGCTCACCGAGGCCCTGCAGGTCCGCACCCCGCGCTCCCTGAACGAGGTCTGGACCGACATGATCACCGGCGCCCAGGGCACCATCAAGGCGCACGTCTTGCGGGTCCGTCCCGGACAGGTGAGCGCCGCCCAGGCGACCCTGGTCCCCTTGCGCTCGGAGACCGGCGACGGCTTCCACGCCGTCATGTGGCTGGAGGCCAAGCGCCCCCGCAGCCTGCCCGAGCACGAGGAGCGGGAAAGGCGCCAGCGCGTCGTTCCGTCCAAGGACTAGCCGGGCCGAGACCAGCGGAAAAGCTTACGAAGATCGCGGGTGCAGGTGCGGGCGCAGGCGGGCGAACCGCCCTCAGGCGCCGAGCGTCTCGCTGACGATGACGATGTCGGTGTCGCTGTAGAGCGTCAGGCCGTTGGCGAAGCTGTAGTAGTAGAGGCCCTCGACGTCGATGCCGCCGCTGCTGACCTGCCGATCCACCACGCCGCTGCCGGCCAGCGGCTCGTCGGTCACCAGATTGACCGGCACGTTGTCGTCGGTGAGGACGACCACCGAGCCCTCGACGTTGGGCAGAAGGTCCCCCAGGCTGAGCTCGAGAGGCCCCGTCTCGATCACGGCCGCGCTCTCGGTGATGGTGGCGTCGCCGGCCAGACTCTCGAGATCGGCCGGGTCGACCACCAGGTCGAGAACCGCACCCTCGCCGAGTTCGGGGCCTTCCGGGGCCAATGGTTTTTTTGCGCCTGCCATCAGCAACTTAGCCAGCTTCATGGTTAACGGCGGCACCCTCCCAATGGGTGCCGACAACACGTGACAATTATGGCTCAAAGCCGCTCAAATGGCCAGCGCCACGCACATCGATGTGATCGACATCTCGGATGAACAGGGAGACGATTATTCGCGCTTAGATAGAAGAAACGGCGCCCGCGCAACCCTGCGCGAGCGCCGCTAGCCTTCCAGCCTGGTCCCGATCCAGGATGCCCCCCGGCAACCCCCTAGTCAGACGAGTCGAGGCCGATGGATTCGGCCCAGGTCTTGTGATCCACGACCGCCTGCTCCGGCGCCCGCACGCCCAGATTGGCCAGCAGCGTGCCGCCCAGCGCCAGGATCCGGTAGCTTGCGAGAATCTCGTTGGTCTCGGCCGTCACCAGCTGGCCCTTGGAGACGAAGAGCTCGTTCTCCGCGTCCAGCACGTCCAGCAGGGTGCGCTGGGCGACGTCGAACTGCTCGCGGTAGGCGTCCCGGGTCTCCCGGTTGAATTCCACCGCGCCCGTCAGGTCCTCGACCTGCTGGCGGTTGCCTTCGAGCGCGAACCAGGAGTTCCGCATCTCCTCCTGGGCGTCGACCAGGGACGCCTGGCGCCGGTTCTTGGCCTCGTTCATGCGCGCCAGCGCCTCCTGGCGCGCCGCCCGGTCGATGCCGCCGCGGAACAGGTTCCAGCGCATGCGCACCATGATCTGGTTGTTCCAGCTGGTGTTGGCCACGCCGTCGGCGTTGTTGGTCCAGGCGCTCTCCGCCTCCAGGTTGACCTGGGGGTAGAAGGGCGATTCCGAGATTCCGACCTCGGCCTCGGCCGTGCGCACGTCGGCCTCGAAGATCCTGACCGTCGGGTTGTTCTCGTTCACCCAGCCCACGGCCTCGTTCAGATTGGCCGGCAGGGAGCCTATGTCGAACTCCGGCATGGTCAGGTCGTCGGGAAACTGGCCGACGATGCGGGTGTAGAGGGCCTCTGAGTCGCGCAGATCGTTGAGGGTGGCGGCCAGCGTCGCGCGGGCCCGGTAGAGCCGCGCCTCCGACTGGGCGAGATCGGCCCGGCTGCCGCCGCCGCCGGCGAGCTGCTCGCGGATGGATTCCGTGATGCCCAGGTGGATTTCCACGTTCTCTTCGGCGAGGTTCACCAGCTCGCGCTGGCGCAGCACCTCGTAGTAGGCGCCGACGGCGTCGAGGGCGACGAACTCGGAGTTCTCGAACACCCGGCTGGCCGCCGATTCCACGCGCGCCTTGTCCCGGCGGACCGTGTTGTCGGTCTCGAAGCCGGTGAACAGCCGCTGGATCAGCGCCACCGAGGCCTCCTCGCGGGTCAGCCAGCGGTCGTCGTTGTTGTTGGCCCGGGTGGTCTCGTCGTCGTGCTGCTCCCTGCCGATGCCGGCGGCACCGTCGATCTGCGGCAGATAGAGGCCGCGGGCCTGGCGCAGCTCCTCGTCCACGGCCTCGCGGTTGTGGGCCACGACGCCGATGTCGGGGTTGGTGGCGAGGGAAATGCGGACCGCGTCCTCCAAGGATGTCGCCTGGGCGCCCGCAAGAGAGGCGGCGGCGAACACCGATCCCAAAAGCGCGCTCCTAAGGCTGGTTCTGAGTGTCTTCCGCAACCCGCTCATATCTGCCCCTAAGCTTTGCGATCCGATAGCAACGGCCCCAGCTAACGAATTGCCAAGGCTCGATTTTTACTCCCAAGGCGGGAAAGCTGTCAACGCGCGCGGTCTTGCTGGCGGCGCAACTTGGCCCGTTGGTCCAAGGAGTATGGCATATTTGCAACGAGAATATTAAGAGCTACGCGTTAATACTGTTTGAAAGTCCAGGACGGGGACGACATGGCATTTTGCTTTGCCTATGTGCTTGAAATAGGCGGCAATTGCACAGATATACCTGCTGTGATTTCGGCGGTCCCCACAGATTTTGTTACATTTTGTTAGCCGAATCGCGTTAGGACTTCGCTCCGGTCGGATCAGGTCGAGGGGAACCGCCTTTCGGAACAGGACCGTTCGGGCCCCGTGTGCACGGCTGGATCGCGCGGATCTGGATCGCGCGGCAGTGGACCGGGCGACGGCGGTCCGGCAGCGCATCGAAACCGGGCGACAGCGAGCGCCCGCTCTGGCATAGAAGGCGGATCGAAGACGGTACGATATGGCGGCCAACAAAAGACCCCGCGGTTTCTGGAAGCCGTCCCGCTCCGCCACATCCTCCCCGGAGATGGCCAGCCGGCGGCAGCCGGAGGCCGCCGACGAAGCCTCGGCGAACGCCGCCTTGAGGCAGCTCGGCGGCGGCCGCCGCTTCTCGCGCATCACCGACGGTCTCGAGCCCTATCAGTCCAGAAGACCGCCGGGGCAGGAGTCCGCCGACGGCTCCTTGGAGCAGTTGCTGGACGAGCCGGCCCGGTCGACGCCGCAGACGCGCGATCTCGAGCCGGCCGCGCGGGCGGCACCGCCGGAAGAAAAGGTCGTCTGGCAGGGCAGCCGGGCGGGCACCGAGGCCGCCCGGACCGCTTGGGCCGAGGAGGGCCCGGGCCTGCGCGAGCCGCGCCCCGAAGAGGTCTACGACGAGGTCCCCGAAGAGGCCGACTACGACGAACCGGAGCCCGGCCCGTCGGAGGTCTACGATCGCGAGCCCGAAAGACACCAGCCGACAGAGCCGGAGCCCGGCGCGGCGGAGGTTTACGACCCCGAGCCCGAAAGGCAGCGGGCGACGGAAGCGGAGCTTCGTCTGGAGCCCGAGTCAGAAACCCAGCCAGACTCCCAGCCGGAGGCCCTGTCGGACCCCATGCCAGAGCCCCGGCCCGATCCCGTCTCGGAACCCGAGCCGGACCCGGCGGCGGCCGAGGCGATCGACGCCGAGGATGTGCTCGAGCTCGAGGAAGAGGCCCCGGCCGGCTGGCGGATCGCCCCCTCCCAGGTCGACTACGAGGATCCCCTGCTGACCTGCCTCTCCCTGGTGGCCGGGCTCCTGGAGCGGCCGATCTCCCGGGAGGCGCTGAAGGCCGGGCTGCCCCACGCGGCGGAGAGGTTCACGCCCGAGCTGGCGGTCCGGGCGGCCGACCGGGCCGGGCTGACGGCCAAGGTCATGCGCCGGCCGACGCTGGACACCATCCTGCCGGTCTCGCTGCCCTGCATCCTGCTGCTCAAGGGCAGCAACGCCTGCGTCCTGGTGAGCTTTCCCGACGGCCAGACCGCCGAGGTGGCGATCGCCGAGGGCGGCCGCCGAACCCTGCCGATCGAGGAGCTGGAGGCCCAGTACACGGGCCACGCCATCTTCCTGCGCCCGGAGTTCAAGTTTGACGCCCGCGCAGCGGACATTCGCCTCTCCAACCCGCGGCGCTGGTTCTGGGGCACCCTCGCCCAGTTCTGGCCGATCTACAGCCACGTCTTCCTGGCCTCGATCCTGATTAACGCATTCGCCATCGCCAGCCCGCTGTTCATCATGAACGTCTATGACCGGGTGGTGCCGAACAACGCCGTGGAGACCCTCTGGGTGCTGGCCATCGGCGTGGGCACGGTGTTCCTCTTCGAGTTCGTCATGCGCAACATGCGCACCTACTTCGTCGACGTGGCAGGCAAGAACGCCGACGTGATCATCGCCAGCCGCCTGCTGGAGCGGGTCATGGCGATGCGCCTCGACCAGAAGCCGCCCTCGACCGGGGCGCTGGCGAACAATCTGCGCGAGTTCGAGTCCCTCAGGGAGTTCTTCACCTCCGGCACCCTGGTGGCGATCGTCGACCTGCCCTTCATCTTCCTCTTCGTCGCCATCATCTGGCTGGTCGCCGGGCCGGTGGCCTTCATACCCCTCGTGGTCATCCCCATCGTCATCCTGGTCGGCTACATCCTCCAGTTCCCGCTGCGCGAGGTGATCGAGCGCACCCACCGGGAATCGAGCCAGAAGCACGCCCTCCTGGTGGAGACCATCGACGGCATCGAGACCATCAAGTCGACCGCCGCCGAGGGCCGGGTACAGCGCGCCTGGGAGCGCTTCGTGGGACTGACCGCCGAGTCTTCGGGCCGCGCGCGCTTCCTCTCGGGCATCGCCACCACCTTCTCCCAGCTCTCGATCCAGATGACCACCGTGCTGGTGGTGATCTTCGGCGTCTACCTGATCGTCGAAGGCGAGATCACCATCGGCGCCCTGATCGCGGCGACCATCCTGACCAGCCGGGCGCTCGCGCCCTTGAGCGCCATTGCCGCCATGCTGACCCGCCTGCAGCAGTCCCGGGTGGCGCTGAAGTCGCTCGACGTGATTATGAAGGCGCCGATCGAGCGGGCCAGCGACAAGGCCTTCCTGCACCGGCCGAGCCTGTCCGGGCGGATCGACTTCGACAAGGTCTCGTTCCGCTATCCCTTCCAGGAGAACGCGGCCCTCGACCAGCTCTCGTTCCGCATCAAGCCCGGCGAGAGGGTCGGCGTGCTGGGGCGCATCGGCTCGGGCAAGAGCACCGTCGCGCGGCTCTGCATGGGCCTCTACGAGCCGGCCGAGGGCTCGGTGCTGATGGACGGCACCGACATCCGCCAGATCGACCCCGCGGACCTGCGCCGCAACGTCGGCTACGTCGCCCAGGACAACTACCTCTTCTTCGGCTCGGTGCGCGACAACATCACCTTCGGCGCGCCCCACATGGACGACCAGAGCATCCTGCGCGCCGCCGACCTGGCCGGCGTGACGGACTTCCTGCGCACCCACCCGCACGGCTTCGACCTGCAGGTCGGCGAGCGCGGCATGGCCCTCTCGGGCGGCCAGCGCCAGGCCATCACCATCGCCCGCGCCATGCTGCTGGACCCGCCGATCCTGATCCTGGACGAGCCGACGAGCTGCATGGACAACTCCTCCGAGGCGGGCTTCAAGAAGCGCCTGACCGAGGTGCTCGACGGCAAGACGCTCTTGCTGATCACCCATCGCTCGTCGCTGCTCAGCCTGGTCGACCGGCTGATCGTGGTCGACGGCGGTAAGGTGGTGGCCGACGGTCAGAAGGACGAGGTCCTGGACGCCCTCAAGAAGGGCCACATCCGCAGGGCGACATGAGACGCGAAGCCGCACGCATGGGAGCGCGACGCGCCGGACCCTCTACCGGGCGCCTAAGGATAGCGCCGAGGTCATGAGCAGCAGCCTCTACGACTCCGAAGACCTGAGGTACATGCCGGACCGCGAGGCCGCGGTGCGCCGGCGCGGCAACCGCTACGCCTACGTCATGACCATCGCCACCTTCATCTGCGTGACGACGCTCTTGGTCTGGGCCCATTTCGCGGTGCTCGACGAGGTGACCCGCGGCGATGGCACCGTCGTGCCCTCGAGCAAGACCCAGGTCATCCAGAACCTGGAAGGCGGCATCCTGGCGGAGATCCTGGTGCGCGAGGGCGACATCGTCGAGCCCAACGACATCCTGGTGCGAATCGACAACACGGTGGCCCAGGCCAGCTTCCGCGACGCCACGTCCCAGCGCTTCCTGCTGCTGGCCAAGGTGGCCCGCCTGGAGGCCGAGCTGGACGGCGAGGAGCTGGCGATGCCGGAGGAGGTCCTGCAGGAGGCGCCCACCGCCGCCGCGGACCAGCAGGCCCTCTTTGCCCTGCGCAGGAGCCAGCTGGCGGCGCAAATCCGGGTGCTGGAGTCCCAGGAGAGCCAGCGCGGCCAGGAGGTGGCCGAGATGCAGTCCCGCCGCCGGCAGCTCCAGGACAGCCTGTCGCTGGCCCGCGAGGAGTTCGGCATCACCGAGCCCCTGGTCAAGAAGGGGGTGCTGCCGAAGCTCGACCTGATCCGCATTCAGCGCGAGATCGCCGACCTGGAGGGCGAGCTGGCCACGGTGAAGCAGGCCATCCCGCGCCTCAAGTCGGCCGCCGCCGAGGCCAAGCAGCGCATCGAGGAGCTGGTGCTCACCAACAAGGCCGAGGTCTCCAACGAGCTGAACCAGATCAAGGCGGAGCTCAAGTCGGTCAGCGAGGCGCTCTTCGCCGGCACCGACCGGGTCAAGCGCACGGAAGTGCGCTCGCTGGTGCGCGGCGCGGTCAAGGAGATCAAGCACAACACCGTGGGCGGCGTCATCCAGCCGGGCGAGGACATCGTCGAGATCGTGCCGCTGGACGACACCCTGCTGATCGAGGCCAAGATTCGCCCCGCCGACATCGCCTTCCTGCGCCCCGGCCAGGACGCGACGGTGAAGATCACCGCCTACGACTTCTCCATCTACGGCGGTCTCCACGCCAGTCTCGAGCGGATCAGCGCCGACACCATCCGCGACGACGACGCCCAGAGCAACGAGCGCTTCTACCGCGTCTATCTGCGCACCGACCGCAACACGATCCAATACCAGGGCGATCAGCTGCCCATCATCCCGGGCATGACGGCGACGGTGGAGATCCTGACCGGCAAGAAGTCGGTGCTCGACTACATCCTGAAGCCGATCCTCAGGGCGAAGGACCGAGCCCTCAGCGAACGCTGAGCCCCGCACCGGCGGTAACCTCGCGTGCGCCGACACTAACCCTCCCCCGGACCGCCGGCCGCGCTTCGCGATCCGCAGCGGCGGACTCCCGATTAACCCTAAGAGGTCTAAACCAATCCCCGAAACTGGGGATTAAGTCGCATTTGAGACCCTGCTGGTCCCGCCCGGCGCCCCGGCTCCGGGCTACCAAGATCGGGAACCAGCAGCGTGATGCGGCGCGAACTCATCGCCCTCGGGGCGTCCTGCCTCCTTGCCGTCGCCGCCTCCGGCTGGGCCGTCCCGGCGAGCGCGCAGACCCTGGCACAGACCCTCGCGGTGACGCCCTCCCAGTCGGAGATCCAGTCGGAGATCCAGCGGGCTCGCGCCGACGGCCTCTTCGGCACGGTCGAGTTCACCAGCGCCTCCCTCGGCGCCCTGCCCCAATGGCGGCGAATCCTCGACACCATGTCGAAGGAATCGCCCGCCTTCGCGGACTGCACCCGGGATCCCGGCCGCTGCGGCAGTCCGGCCCTCAAGTCCTGGCGCAAGCTCCAGCTGCGTGCGGCGGGCCTGGACCGCAAGGCGACCCTGCAGCTGGTCAATCAGTTCTTCAACCGCTGGCCCTACAAGTCCGACAGCGCCGTCTACGGCCGGCGCGAGTATTGGGCGCCGCCCAGCCAGTTCCTGACCCGATCCGGCGATTGCGAGGATTACGCCATCGCCAAGTACTTCGCCCTGCGCCAGCTCGGCTTCGACAAGGAAGAGTTGCGGATCGTCGTGCTGTTCGACCGCATCCGCAACATCGGCCATGCCGTTCTGGCGGTCTACGAGGGCAATGACATCTTGATCCTGGACAGTCTTTCGAATTTCATTACGACTCACCGTCGCTACCGCCACTATCTTCCACAGTACTCCATGAACGAAACGACCCGCTGGGCGCACGTGGACCACACCCGCGCCATTCCGCAGACCGCGCTGCGCGCCGCCGACAACTGATATCGAAGGGCTCCTATGGAACCCGGAGAAGAGGACGGCCTCTTCGCCTTCCTGTCGGAGGAGTCGCCGCCGCCGCGCAGGCCCCGCCCGGGGCCATGGCTGCTGCTGGCGGCGTTGGGCGTTCTGGCGCTGCTGGCCACGGCGGCCGTCGCGGTGCCGGGCCTCTTGATCGCCGAGCGGCGCGCGGACCTGGAAACCGCCCTCGACCGCCGCCTCAACGCCCTGGCCGAGGGACGCGCCCAGGTCCTCGGCGCCTGGCTCGAGGGCAACGCCCAGCTCGCGTCCCGGATCAGCGAAAGCGAGCTCTTCCGCCTGTTCGCCACGGAACTGGCCATGGCCGGCGGCGACCTTTCGGAACTGGCCGTGCGCAATCCGGAGGACACCGCCGGCGCCACGGCCTCCGGGGGGCTCGACGACCTGGTATTGCAGCTTCCCTACATGGCCCAGCTGCTGACGGAGTTCGCCCGCGAGACCCCCTTCCTCTCGGCCTACCTGATCGGCCCCAAGGGAGAGATCCAGATCGCCAGCGCCGGCGCTCCGGCCCTCTCACCGGCGGCGGCCGACGCGGCCCGAACCCTGTTCGCCGAGGGTGCTGCCTGGTACGGGCCCGCGCGCCCGGCGGCGGCCGGGCTGGTCGCCGACATGCTGCTGCCGGTCTATCCGGCCCAGGTCGAGGCCGGTGAGGGCCGTCCGGCCGCCGTCCTGCTGCTGACCGTGCCGGTGGGCGCCCGTCTCGCCGAGATCCTGAGTCCGCCGGCGCTCGCCGAGCCCGGTGAGCGCCTGCACCTGATCCAGCGAGCTGGCGGCGGCCTGGCCGAGGTCCTGCCCGGCGCCGCCCCGCCGATCCGGCCGCTCGACCGGGTGGGCCTCATCGAGGGCGGAGCGATCCCCTTCGCCGAGCGTCCGGGCCTCGACGGCGGCGGATCGGCCTATTCCGCAGGCGCGCCGGTCGCCGGCAGCCCCTGGTGGCTCCTCCAGGAGGTCGAGGTGGCGTCCGCCGAGGCGGATTTCGACGCCTTCAAGCGCTGGGTCGTCGCCGTCGCCATCCTGCTGGTGCTCAGCGTCGCGGTCACCCTCGCCGCCTTCTGGTGGCGCCTGGCGGAGGGCCACAGCCGGGCCCTCGCCGAGCAGTATCAGCGCCTCGCCGCACGCATCGAAAAGCAGCGCCGGCTGCTCGACTCCATCAACGGCGCGATCGCCGATCACATCGGTCTGAAGGGCCTCGACGGCGCCTACCGCTACGTCAACGAGGCCTTTTCCCGGGCGCTCAACCGTCCGGCGGACGAGATCGTCGGCCGGGACGACGCCGCCGTCTTCGGCCAAGGCACCGCCGACCTGCTGAAGGTCTCCGATGCCCAGGCCCTCGAGAGCGGCGAAGCGGTCACCGGCGACTACGAGATCTTCGCCGGCCGCCGGCAGCGCCACCTGCAGATCTCGAAGGCGCCCTTCCGGGACGCGGACGGCGAGGCAAGCGGCATCGTCTCGGTGGCCCGCGACGTGACCGAGCTGGTCGAGGCGCAGAGGAAGCGCGAGCGGGCGGTCGCCCAGACGGTGACCGCGCTGGTGCGCGCCGTCGAGCTCAGGGACCCCTATCTCGCCGGCCACTCCAAGCGGGTGGCGGAGTTGGCGGTCGAGACCGCCCGGCGCCTGGGCGCGGACCCAGAGGAATGCGCCACCGTCGAGATCGCGGCCAACCTGTCCCAGATCGGCAAGCTCGCCATCCCGCGCGCCCTCCTGAACAAGACCGAGCGCCTCGACGCGGACGAGGTCGCACAGATGCAGACCCACGTGGACCACGCCCAGCAGGTACTGAAAGGCATCGACTTCGAGCTTCCCGTGGCCCGCACGCTCCGCCAGATGCACGAGCGTCTCGACGGCACCGGCTATCCGGACGGCCTGAAGGGCAAGGCCGTTTCCCGGCCGGCCCGCATCCTCGGCGCCTGCGACGTCTTCTGCGCCCGGGTGGAGCCCCGCGCCTACCGTCAGGGGATCGCCCCCGCCGAGGCGTTGGCGGTTCTGGAGGAGAACGGGCACCGCTACGATCCCGACGTGGTCGCCGCCTTGCGGGCGGCCGTGCAATCCGTGACCGGCGAGAAGCTGATCGTCGGCATCGACGCGGCGTGAGACCCCGCGCAGCCCTCGCGCGCCTCGCCGCGCCGGTCGCGGCCGCCTTGTCGCTCCTGGCCGCCGGCTCCGGCGGACTCGCCCAGACCGACGGTCGGGTCATCGTCGAGGCCATGGAGTATCCCTGGAGCGCCATCGGCCGGGTCAACGCCCGCGGCACGGGCCACTGCACCGGCTTCCTGGTCGGGCCGCGGCACGTCATGACGGCAGCGCACTGCCTCTACAACGGCGTGGAGGGGCGCTGGCTGGGCAGCAACGAGCTGCATTTCATCGCCGGCTACCAGCGCGACCAGTTCATCATCCACTCCGGCGTCGTGAGCTACGAGCGCTCCACGCGCTTCGATGCCCGCGCCGGGCCGAGCGCGACCTCGGCGCCCGACGACTGGGCCATCCTCACCCTGGAGCAGGCGATCGGCCACGCCGCCGGCTGGCTGGGCCTCATGGCGCCGGACTCGGCCAGCCTGAAGACCCTGCTCAGCGGCAACCACCAACTGATGCAGGCCGGCTATCGTCGGGGCCGCTCCCACGCCATGACGGCCAATCCGGGCTGCCGCATCCTCGGCCGCTTCGCCGAGGGCCGCGGACTGCTGCATGACTGCGCCGTCTTTCACGGCGATTCGGGTTCGCCGCTGCTGCTGTTCGCCGGCGATCAGGTCCAGGTGATCGCCATGGAGGTCGTGCTGTTCGAACTCGAAGGCCGCCGTGTCGGGGCCGCCATCTCCATGTCGGCCTTTCGCCGCGAGCGGAACGCCCAGGCGGCGGACGCCTTGCGGCGCATCGGCAACACCTGGCAGGGCGGCCAGGCGCCCGAGCCCGGCGGACCGGCGGCGCGGCTGCCCTACGGCACCATAGATCAGCTCCTGGCCCGTCTCGGCTACTCGAAGGAGGTCAACCCAGTTCAGCGCGACGCCGCCATCCGCGCCTTCCAGGCGGACCGCGGCCTGGCGGTGACCGGCCAGCCGTCCCTCGGCCTCCTGGTTCAGCTGTTCAGCGCCGCGCCTTGAGGCCCGGCGAACGCTTTGCGCCGGAGCGAAGCCGCCGCTAGACTGCCGCCGCCGCAGGCAGCCGCCCCCGAACGTTTCGTGGAAGGAGGAGCCCCATGACCGAGATCTTTGCCGACGGTGTGCATTCCATCGCCGTAAGCAACGGGGTGGCGCGGGTCGAGCTGGTCCAGCTGCGCCGCAACACAGTCGGCGAGGCCAAGCTCGTGCCCCGTCCCGTGGCCACCCTCTTCCTGCCGGTCGCCGGGGTCCAACAGCTTCTCCAGCAGCTCTCCAGCACCCTCGACCGCCTGCAGGAGCAGCAGGCCGAGCGCGCCCAGGCCAACAAGAAGGAAAAGGAAGAAGCGGCCACCGAGGAGGCGCTTTCCAACCTCTAGAAACAGTCTCGCCGGGTCGCCGGGCGGCGAGGCCCTGAAACCGACGGGGGCGCCGGACCGTTGCGGCCGACGCCCCCTTTTGGTGTTCGGCAGATAACCCGCCCTTGCCAGACTGGCTCCTTACAGCGCGTTGATCTGGCTGTTGTCGATCACGTCCTGAAGGTTGTCCAGGCCGCCGTCGACGTCGGTGATCATGATCACGGTGCCGCTCGTCAGGGTCAGGGTGTCGACCGCCCCGGCGCCGCCGCCGTTGACGAAGGAGGAGACCACGTCGTCGATGTCGACCCCGCCTGGCGCGTTGACGTCCACCACGTCGGTGAAGGAGAGGACGTCGCCCTCGGCGGTGGAGAAGTCGAGGATCTCATCCTCGCCCTCGTCGGCCGCCAGGGTGAACACGAAGACGTCCGCGCCGCTGCCGCCGGTGATGTCGTCGTCGCCGCCCTGACCGAAGATCACGTCGTTGCCGGCCCCGGCGTCGATGGTGTCCGACTCGCCGCGGCCGGCGCCGATGAGGTCGGACCAGTTGCTCGAGTCGCGCAGGTAGTCGACCGTGTCGGCGCGGTCCCAATCGGGGGTCGCCGCTCCTTGGCCGGCCTCAAGGGCCTCGAACACCGCCCAGCCGGAGCCGGCCAGCAGGGAGAGACCCTCGTCCGCCGCCAGCGAATCGGTGTTGGGCACGTCGGCGAAGATGACGTCGTCGCCGTCGCCGGCATCGATCACGTCGCCGCCCACGTCGGCCGCGATCGCCAGGCCGTTCAGGAAGGCCTCCGAGAGGGTGCTCGGATCGCCCAGGTCGACGATCAGCGCGCCGCCGGTGTTGTCCACCTGATCCAGCACCGACTGCGTGGCACCGCCCATGCCGATGGCGTTCAGCAGCACCTGGTCGTCGCCGGACAGCACGCCCGAGTTGGGATCGAGCATGTCGTCGATCGCCGCGACCGCCTGGGCGATGGCCGTGTTCGTGTTGCCGACACCGCCGCCGCCCGGCACCACGCTGCCCTGGCCATCGCCGGAAAGCCACTTGTTCGGGTTGCCGTCGCTCAGGAAGAAGCCGACGTTGGTGAAACCGTCCGTCTGGGCGACCTGATCGAGGAACCAGTCCTCGGCGTCGGCGAGAGGCGCCTCGTAGTTCGTGAAGCCGTCTGCGGTGAGATTGTCGATCTGCGTGAGCAGGGCCCCGACGTTGGCCGCGGTCAGCTCGCCCTGGAACAGCGGCGCGTCGGAGTTCGTCGAGAAGGTCTCGAGCAGCAGGTTGATCGTGCCCGAATGGCTGGCCAGCACGGGCAGGAGCTGGTTCAGGGCGTCCTTCACCACGTCGAGGCGGGTGGTGCTGCCCGAGACGATGCTATCCATGCTGCCGGAGATGTCGACCAGGATCGCGACGTTGAGGCTGCCCGGCGTGGCGCCGCCGGGATCGCCGGCCAGCGTGTCGTCGCCGTCGCCGCCTTGGATGGTTCCGCTGCCGCTCCCGTTCGGGTTCGGCACCGTGTGGCTATCCGTCTCGCCGCTGGTGTCGGCGCTGTTGCTGCCGACCACCAGCAGGTTGGGATTCACCGTGATCTCCAGGGAGGCGGTGTCGCTGTCGCCGTCGCCGTCGGTCAGGGTGTAGGTGAAGCCGTCGAGGACCGGCGAATCGCCGATGTCGCCCGCCGAGACGTACTCCCAGGTGCCGTCGGCGTTCACCGTCAGGAAGCCGCCCTGGTTGGTCAGCACCGTCTCGCCGGCGTCCGCCGTCTCCAGGGAGCCGACGCCGTCGCCGTCGTAGGCGAAGGAGGTGATGGCGCCGCCGTCCGCGCCCGGGTCGTCGTTGGCGAGCAGGTTGTCGGCGCCGGCCGAGGTGCCGATGCTGTTGCCGCCCTCCTTGACGGTTTCCGCCGCGTCGTCCGCCGCCGTCGGCCCGTCGTCCTCGAAGCTGAGGTTCTGGCCGATGTCGAGGCTCTCGGAGGCGCTGTCGCCGTCCGCGTCCACGATGGTGGCCGTCAGCCGCACCAGGTCGTCGGACGCGAGCGTCACCGCGTCGTCGTGGTCCAGGATATCCGGGTGCACCACGGCGCGCTGCTGGTCGAGCGTGACTAGGCCGCTGGCCTCGTCCACGGTCGCCGTAAAGACGATGTCGCCAGAGGCCGCGTCGGCGGCGTCCGTGCCCTCCCGGCCGACGATCACACCCGCCTCCAGGAACAGGAAGACGCCATTGCCCGTCGCCGTGTCGGTCAGGCCGGAGGCGGCACCGTTGCCGCCGGTGATGCCCAGCGCGTAGGTCAGGCTGCCGGCGCCGTCCTCGCCGAAGGCCGAGGTGAAGCTGGCAGCGAAGCTCTGGCTGGCGTCGGTCGCCAGGTCCGTCTCGTCCACGATCAGGCTCGGCTCCGTCCCGGTGACCGAGATGGTCGGCCCGTCGTCCTCGAAGGTGAGGTTCTGACCGATGCCGAGGCTGGCCGAGGCGCTGTCCCCGTCCGCGTCGACGATGGTGGCCGTCAGCTGCACTAGGTCGTCGGAGGCAAGGGTCACCGCGTCGTCGGGATCGGCCGTGTCCGGATGCACCACCGCCCGCTGCTGGTCCAGGGTCACCAGACCGGCCGCGTCCACCGTGACGGTGAACACGATGTCGCCCGCCGCCGCGTCCGCGGCGTCCGTGCCCTCCCGGCCGACGATCACGCCCGCCTCCAGGAACAGGAAGACGCCGTTGCCCGTCGCCGTGTCGGTCAGGCCCGAGGCCGTGCCATCGCCGCCGTTGATGGAGAGCGCGTAGGTCAGGCTGCCGGCGCCGTCCTCGCCGAAGGCCGAGGTGAAGCTGGCCGCGAAGGAGGCGCTGGCGTCGGTCGCCAGGTCCGTCTCGTCCACGGTCAGAGTGGGCTCAGTGCCGGTCACCGAGATCGTCGGGCCGTCGTCCTCGAAGGTCAGGTTCTGGCCGAGGCCGAGGCTGGCCGAGGCGCTGTCGCCGTCCGCGTCGACGATGGTCGCCGTCAGCTGCACCAGGTCGTCGGAGGCCAGCGTCACCGCGTCGTCCGGATCGGCCGTGTCCGGGTGCACCACCGCCCGCTGCTGGTCCAGGGTCACCAGGCCCGCCGCGTCCACCGTCACCGTGAACACGACGTCGCCCGCCGCCGCGTCGGCCGCGTCCGTGCCCTCGCGGCCGACGATCACGCCCGCCTCCAGGAACAGGAACACGCCGTTGCCGGTCGCCGTGTCGGTGAGGCCCGAGGCCGTGCCGTTGCCGCCACTAACGCTGAGCGCGTAGGTCAGGCTGCCGGCGCCGTCCGACCCGAAGGCCGAGGTGAAGCTGGCCGCGAAGCTCTCGCTGGCGTCGGTCGCCAGGTCCGTCTCGTCCACGGTCAGGGTGGGCTCCGTCCCGGTGACCGAGATGGTCGGCCCGTCGTCCTCGAAGGTGAGGTTCTGACCGATGCCGAGGCTGGCCGAGGCGCTGTCCCCGTCCGCGTCGACGATGGTGGCCGTCAGCTGCACTAGGTCGTCGGAAGCCAGGGTCACCGCGTCGTCGGGATCGGCCGTGTCCGGATGCACCACCGCCCGCTGCTGGTCCAGGGTCACCAGACCGGCCGCGTCCACCGTGACGGTGAACACGATGTCGCCCGCCGCCGCGTCCGCGGCGTCCGTGCCCTCCCGGCCGACGATCACGCCCGCCTCCAGGAACAGGAAGACGCCGTTGCCCGTCGCCGTGTCGGTCAGGCCCGAGGCCGTGCCATCGCCGCCGTTGATGGAGAGCGCGTAGGTCAGGCTGCCGGCGCCGTCCTCGCCGAAGGCCGAGGTGAAGCTGGCCGCGAAGGAGGCGCTGGCGTCGGTCGCCAGGTCCGTCTCGTCCACGGTCAGAGTGGGCTCAGTGCCGGTCACCGAGATCGTCGGGCCGTCGTCCTCGAAGGTCAGGTTCTGGCCGAGGCCGAGGCTGGCCGAGGCGCTGTCGCCGTCCGCGTCGACGATGGTCGCCGTCAGCTGCACCAGGTCATCGGAAGCCAGGGTCACCGCGTCGTCATGGTCGGCCGTGTCCGGGTGCACCACCGCCCGCTGCTGGTCCAGGGTCACCAGGCCCGCCGCGTCCACCGTCACCGTGAACACGACGTCGCCCGCCGCCGCGTCGGCCGCGTCCGTGCCCTCGCGGCCGACGATCACGCCCGCCTCCAGGAACAGGAACACGCCGTTGCCGGTCGCCGTGTCGGTGAGGCCCGAGGCCGTGCCGTTGCCGCCGGTGATGCTGAGCGCGTAGGTCAGGCTGCCGGCGCCGTCCTCGCCGAAGGCCGAGGTGAAGCTGGCCGCGAAGGAGGCGCTGGCGTCGGTCGCCAGGTCCGTCTCGTCCACGATCAGGCTCGGCTCCGTCCCGGTGACCGAGATGGTCGGCCCGTCGTCCTCGAAGGTGAGGTTCTGACCGATGCCGAGGCTGGCCGAGGCGCTGTCCCCGTCCGCGTCGACGATGGTGGCCGTCAGCTGCACTAGGTCGTCGGAGGCCAGGGTCACCGCGTCGTCGGGATCGGCCGTGTCCGGATGCACCACCGCCCGCTGCTGGTCCAGGGTCACCAGACCGGCCGCGTCCACCGTCACCGTGAACACGATGTCGCCCGCCGCCGCGTCCGCGGCGTCCGTGCCCTCCCGGCCGACGATCACGCCGGCTTCGAGGAACAGGAAGACGCCGTTGCCCGTCGCCGTGTCGGTCAGGCCCGAGGCCGTGCCATCGCCGCCGTTGATGGAGAGCGCGTAGGTCAGGCTGCCGGCGCCGTCCTCGCCGAAGGCCGAGGTGAAGCTGGCCGCGAAGGAGGCGCTGGCGTCGGTCGCCAGGTCCGTCTCGTCCACGGTCAGAGTGGGCTCAGTGCCGGTCACCGAGATCGTCGGGCCGTCGTCCTCGAAGGTCAGGTTCTGGCCGAGGCCGAGGCTGGCCGAGGCGCTGTCGCCGTCCGCGTCGACGATGGTCGCCGTCAGCTGCACCAGGTCGTCGGAGGCCAGCGTCACCGCGTCGTCCGGATCGGCCGTGTCCGGGTGCACCACGGCCCGCTGCTGGTCCAGGGTCACCAGGCCCGCCGCGTCCACCGTCACGGTGAAGACGATGTCGCCAGAGGCGGCATCGGCCGCGTCCGTGCCCTCCCGGCCGACGATGACGCCCGCCTCCAGGAACAGGAACACGCCGTTGCCCGTCGCCGTGTCGGTCAGGCCAGAGGCGGCGCCGTTGCCGCCATTGACAGAGAGCGCGTAGGTCAGGCTGCCGGCGCCGTCCTCGCCGAAGGCCGAGGCGAAGCTGGCCGCGAAGGAGGCGCTGGCGTCGGTCGCCAGGTCGGTCTCGTCCACGGTCAGAGTGGGCTCCGTGCCGGTGACCGAGATGGTGGGGCCGTCGTCCTCGAACGTGAGGTTCTGGCCGATGCCGAGGCTGGCAGACGCGCTGTCCCCGTCCGCGTCGACGATGGTGGCCGTCAGCTGCACCAGGTCGTCCGAGGCCAGCGTCACCGCGTCGTCGGGATCGGCCGTGTCCGGATGCACCACCGCCCGCTGCTGGTCCAGGGTCACCAGGCCCGCCGCGTCCACCGTCACCGTGAACACGATGTCGCCCGCCGCCGCGTCAGCCGCGTCCGTCCCCTCCCGGCCGACGATGACGCCGGCCTCCAGGAACAGGAAGACGCCGTTGCCCGTCGCCGTGTCGGTCAGGCCCGAGGCCGTGCCATCGCCGCCGTTGATGGAGAGCGCGTAGGTCAGGCTGCCGGCGCCGTCCTCGCCGAAGGCCGAGGTGAAGCTGGCCGCGAAGGAGGCGCTGGCGTCGGTCGCCAGGTCCGTCTCGTCCACGGTCAGAGTGGGCTCAGTGCCGGTCACCGAGATCGTCGGGCCGTCGTCCTCGAAGGTCAGGTTCTGGCCGAGGCCGTCGCCGTGTCGGTCAGGCCCGAGGCCGGCTGGCCGAGGCGCTGTCGCCGTCCGCGTCGACGATGGTCGCCGTCAGCTGCACCAGGTCATCGGAAGCCAGGGTCACCGCGTCGTCAGGATCGGCCGTGTCCGGGTGCACCACCGCCCGCAGTTGGTCCAGGGTCACCAGGCCCGCCGCGTCCACCGTCACCGTGAACACGATGTCGCCCGCCGCCGCGTCCGCGGCGTCCGTGCCCTCCCGGCCGACGATCACGCCGGCTTCGAGGAACAGGAAGACGCCGTTGCCCGTCGCCGTGTCGAGGAACAGGTCAGGCCCGAGGCCGTGCCATCGCCGCCGTTGATGGAGAGCGCGTAGGTCAGGCTGCCGGCGCCGTCCTCGCCGAAGGCCGAGGTGAAGCTGGCCGCGAAGGAGGCGCTGGCGTCGGTCGCCAGGTCCGTCTCGTCCACGCGTCCGTGCCATCGCCGCCGTTGATGGAGAGCGCGTAGGTCAGGCTGCCGGCGCCGTCCTCGCCGAAGGCCGAGGTGAAGCTGGCCGCGAAGGAGGCGCTGGCGTCGGTCGCCAGTGGGCTCAGTGCCGGTCACCGAGATCGTCGGGCCGTCGTCCTCGAAGGTCAGGTTCTGGCCGAGGCCGAGGCTGGCCGAGGCGCTGTCGCCGTCCGCGTCGACGATGGTCGCCGTCAGCTGCACCAGGTCGTCGATCGCCGCCGTCGATGGTCGCCGTCAGCTGCACCAGGTCGTCGGAGGCCAGCGTCGCGTCGTCAGGATCGGCCGTGTCCGGGTGCACCACGGCCCGCTGCTGGTCCAGGGTCACCAGGCCCGCCGCGTCCACCGTCACGGTGAAGACGATGTCGCCAGAGGCGGCATCGGCCGCGTCCGTGCCCTCCCGGCCGACGATGACGCCCGCCTCCAGGAACAGGAACACGCCGTTGCCCGTCGCCGTGTCGGTCAGGCCAGAGGCGGCGCCGTTGCCGCCATTGACAGAGAGCGCGTAGGTCAGGCTGCCGGCGCCGTCCTCGCCGAAGGCCGAGGCGAAGCTGGCCGCGAAGGAGGCGCTGGCATCGGTCGCCAGGTCGGTCTCGTCCACGGTCAGAGTGGGCTCCGTGCCGGTGACCGAGATGGTGGGGCCGTCGTCCTCGAACGTGAGGTTCTGGCCGATGCCGAGGCTGGCAGACGCGCTGTCCCCGTCCGCGTCGACGATGGTGGCCGTCAGCTGCACCAGGTCGTCCGAGGCCAGCGTCACCGCGTCGTCGGGATCGGCCGTGTCCGGATGCACCACCGCCCGCTGCTGGTCCAGGGTCACCAGGCCCGCCGCGTCCACCGTCACCGTGAACACGATGTCGCCCGCCGCCGCGTCAGCCGCGTCCGTCCCCTCCCGGCCGACGATGACGCCGGCCTCCAGGAACAGGAACACGCCGTTGCCCGTCGCCGTGTCGGTCAGGCCCGAGGCCGTGCCATCGCCGCCGTTGATGGAGAGCGCGTAGGTCAGGCTGCCGGCGCCGTCCTCGCCGAAGGCCGAGGTGAAGCTGGCCGCGAAGGAGGCGCTGGCGTCGGTCGCCAGGTCCGTCTCGTCCACGGTCAGAGTGGGCTCAGTGCCGGTCACCGAGATCGTCGGGCCGTCGTCCTCGAAGGTCAGGTTCTGGCCGAGGCCGAGGCTGGCCGAGGCGCTGTCGCCGTCCGCGTCGACGATGGTCGCCGTCAGCTGCACCAGGTCATCGGAAGCCAGGGTCACCGCGTCGTCAGGATCGGCCGTGTCCGGGTGCACCACCGCCCGCAGTTGGTCCAGGGTCACCAGGCCCGCCGCGTCCACCGTCACCGTGAACACGACGTCGCCCGCCGCCGCGTCAGCCGCGTCCGTCCCCTCCCGGCCGACGATGACGCCGGCCTCCAGGAACAGGAAGACGCCGTTGCCCGTCGCCGTGTCGGTCAGGCCCGAGGCCGTGCCATCGCCGCCGTTGATGGAGAGCGCGTAGGTCAGGCTGCCGGCGCCGTCCTCGCCGAAGGCCGAGGTGAAGCTGGCCGCGAAGGAGGCGCTGGCGTCGGTCGCCAGGTCCGTCTCGTCCACGGTCAGAGTGGGCTCAGTGCCGGTCACCGAGATCGTCGGGCCGTCGTCCTCGAAGGTCAGGTTCTGGCCGAGGCCGAGGCTGGCCGAGGCGCTGTCGCCGTCCGCGTCGACGATGGTCGCCGTCAGCTGCACCAGGTCATCGGAAGCCAGGGTCACCGCGTCGTCAGGATCGGCCGTGTCCGGGTGCACCACCGCCCGCAGTTGGTCCAGGGTCACCAGACCGGCCGCGTCCACCGTGACGGTGAACACGATGTCGCCCGCCGCCGCGTCCGCGGCGTCCGTGCCCTCCCGGCCGACGATCACGCCCGCCTCCAGGAACAGGAAGACGCCGTTGCCCGTCGCCGTGTCGGTCAGGCCCGAGGCCGTGCCATCGCCGCCGTTGATGGAGAGCGCGTAGGTCAGGCTGCCGGCGCCGTCCTCGCCGAAGGCCGAGGTGAAGCTGGCCGCGAAGGAGGCGCTGGCGTCGGTCGCCAGGTCCGTCTCGTCCACGGTCAGAGTGGGCTCAGTGCCGGTCACCGAGATCGTCGGGCCGTCGTCCTCGAAGGTCAGGTTCTGGCCGAGGCCGAGGCTGGCCGAGGCGCTGTCGCCGTCCGCGTCGACGATGGTCGCCGTCAGCTGCACCAGGTCGTCGGAGGCCAGCGTCACCGCGTCGTCAGGATCGGCCGTGTCCGGGTGCACCACGGCCCGCTGCTGGTCCAGGGTCACCAGGCCCGCCGCGTCCACCGTCACGGTGAAGACGATGTCGCCAGAGGCGGCATCGGCCGCGTCCGTGCCCTCCCGGCCGACGATGACGCCCGCCTCCAGGAACAGGAACACGCCGTTGCCCGTCGCCGTGTCGGTCAGGCCAGAGGCGGCGCCGTTGCCGCCATTGACAGCTGAGCGCGTAGGTCAGGCTGCCGGCGCCGTCCGACGCCGAAGGCCGAGGCGAAGCTGGCCGCGAAGGAGGCGCTGGCATCGGTCGCCAGGTCGGTCTCGTCCACGGTCAGAGTGGGCTCCGTGCCGGTGACCGAGATGGTGGGGCCGTCGTCCTCGAACGTGAGGTTCTGGCCGATGCCGAGGCTGGCAGACGCGCTGTCGCCGTCCGCGTCGACGATGGTGGCCGTCAGCTGCACCAGGTCGTCCGAGGCCAGCGTCACCGCGTCGTCGGGATCGGCCGTGTCCGGATGCACCACCGCCCGCTGCTGGTCCAGGGTCACCAGGCCCGCCGCGTCCACCGTCACCGTGAACACGATGTCGCCCGCCGCCGCGTCAGCCGCGTCCGTCCCTTCCCGGCCGACGATGACGCCGGCCTCCAGGAACAGGAACACGCCGTTGCCCGTCGCCGTGTCGGTCAGGCCCGAGGCCGTGCCATCGCCGCCCGTTGATGGAGAGCGCGTAGGTCAGGCTGCCGGCGCCGTCCTCGCCGAAGGCCGAGGTGAAGCTGGCCGCGAAGGAGGCGCTGGCGTCGGTCGCCAGGTCCGTCTCGTCCACGGTCAGAGCTGGGCTCAGTGCCGGTCACCGAGATCGTCGGGCCGTCGTCCTCGAAGGTCAGGTTCTGGCCGAGGCCGAGGCTGGCCGAGGCGCTGTCGCCGTCCGCGTCGACGATGGTCGCCGTCAGCTGCACCAGGTCATCGGATAGCCAGGGTCACCGCGTCGTCAGGATCGGCCGTGTCCGGGTGCACCACCGCCCGCTGCTGGTCCAGGGTCACCAGGCCCGCCGCGTCCACCGTCACCGTGAACACGATGTCGCCCGCCGCCGCGTCGGCCGCATCCGTCCCCTCACGGCCAACAATGACGCCGGCCTCCAGGAACAGGAACACGCCGTTGCCCGTCGCCGTGTCGGTCAGGCCCGAGGCCGTGCCGTTGCCGCCGGTGATGCTGAGCGCGTAGGTCAGGCTGCCGGCGCCGTCCTCGCCGAAGGCCGAGGCGAAGCTGGCCGCGAAGGACGCGCTGGCGTCGGTCGCCAGGTCGGTCTCGTCCACCGTCAGGCTCGGCTCAGTCCCGGTGACCGAGATGGTCGGGCCGTCGTCCTCGAAGCTCAGCACGAACTGGCCCGAGGCCGTGTCGCCGTGCAGGTCGGAGACGCTGTAGCCGATGGAGAGGAACTCGTCGTCGGCGCCGCCCGGTGCGTCGCTGCCGGAGGCCTCGTCCGCGTCGGCCGGATCGTCGTGCACCAGCGCCCGGTACTGGACCACCGTTGTGGTGGCGTCCGAGGCGTTGTCCGGGCCGCTGGCGGTGCCCGTCTCCTCCATGATCACCACGAAGGCGATGTCGCCGCCCGCGTCGGCCGCCCCGCCGCTGCCGACCCGGCCGACCAGCAGGCCGTCCTCGGTGAAGAGGAAGATCTCTTCGCCGCTGGCGCTGTCGAAGAGACCGGAGGCGGTGCCCGCGGTGACGCCGTCGAGCAGGATCGCGCCGGGGCCGTCCTGGCCGTAGTCGAAGGCGAAGCCCTGCTGCGCCACGCTGAGCGCACCGGCGAAGCCCGCCGCCAGGCCGAGGGTCCCGGTGAGGGCGTCCTGGTTGGCCGCGGTCAGGCCGGCGAAGGCCCCCGCCGGATCCACGTCGTCCTCGATGCTGTCGCTGTCGACGCCCGCGGTCTCGTCGATGACCAGGGGATCGGGCTGGCCGGCGTCGGGCAGATCGTCGAAGGCGATGCTGGCGCTGGCGGACTCCTGGCCGGAGACCAGGCTCGCCGAGCCGTGGGTCACCGTCTCGCCGCTCAAGGTCAGGACAAGGGTCTCGATCGGCTCGGCCAGGTCGTCGTCGAAGGCCGTCATGTCGACGTCGAGGAAGAGGGGATCCGCCGAATCCCAGGTTAGAGTGACGCTGGTCGCCGTCTGGCCGCTGACGCCGATGCCTGCCGCGCCGGCGGCGTCGACGATCGACTGGATGACCGCGGCGGTGAAGTCGGCGTCGCCGGCGTCGCCGCTCATGGTGACCGTGACCGAGGCCTCGTTGCCGTCGGGCAGCGGATCGCCGCCCAGCGCGATCCGGAAGGTCGCCGTGTCGTCGGCGCTGTCCTCCTCCGAGATGTCGGCAGCCTGCTCACCCGGCTCGTCGGTCTCGGAGCTGACGCTGATGGCGAAGGTCACGTCCGCGTCGAGCTCGGTGATCTCGGCGGTGGCCTCGCTCTGGCCGTCCGCCAGGCTGGCGCTGCCCGGCAGACCGTCGAGGGTGGGATCGCTGAGGACCAGGCGCAGGACCTCGAGGCCCTCCACGGCGTCGTCGTCCAGGGCCGTCAGGACCACGTCGAAGGAGAGCGGGTCGTTGCTGTCCCAGGTGAGGGTGACGCTCTCGGAGGTGACGGCGCTGACGGCGATTCCGGCGGCCGTCGCCGCATCGACGATGGCCTGGATGATGCTGGCGATGCCTTCGAAGTCGGCGTCCTCGGCCGGGTTCTGCGGCAGGTCGAGATCGTCGATGGAGACCGTAACGGAAGCGGTGACCGGCCCGATGAGGGGCACGGTCTCGCTCATGGCGATGGTGAAGGTCGCCGTGTCGTCGGCGTCGTTCTCTTCCGAGATGGACTGGAGCTGGCTGTCGCCCTCGTCGATCTCGGAGGCCACCGTGATGTCGAAGGAGACCGTGGGCTCCGGGAAGGCGATGGCGTAGGTGGCGCCGTCGCTGCTCTGCTCGCTGGAATCGACGGTGTAGTAAGTGAAGGAGACCGGCCCGCCGATCAGGGCGAAGTCGGACTCGGGCACATAGAAGTAGAGCAGGTCGTCGGGCGTGACCTCGAAGCCGTCGCCGGCGACGTCGGCGGCGTCGAGGATCTGGTCGACCACCCCGTCGGAGCCGGCGTCGAACAGCAGCTGACCGACCGACGGCAGGCCGGTGACGAAGAAGCTCTCGGTGGGACCGTCCTCGGGGTCGTTGCCGCGCAGGTTGTCGTCGTCATCGGCGGCGCTGCCGCTCCGGTCGCTGTCCAGATCGACGCTGCGCTGGGAGTCCAGTCCCGCCTCGATGATCTTGACGAAGCCGGGGCCGGTCGGAACGCCAGTGCCGCCCTGGAAGGGCAGCGGGTCCTGGCTGGCGTCGAAGTAGAAGGCGCTGGTGAGCACGTCGAAGTCGGCCGGCGGGTCGTTCTCATCCGCGAGCACGTCTTCCGGCTCCGGGTCGATCGAGGGGAACTGCATCGAGACCGGGGGGATCACTCCCTGCGGGTCGAGCAGACCGATCGGCGTGCCGAGGTTGTCGTCGTACTGCGTGGCACCGGTGCCCTCCGCCTCCGGGCCGGCCTGGGCCGCGGTCTCCAGGGTCGGCTGCTCGGTGGCGAGCGCCTGGGCCTGCTGGACCATGTTGTCTGCGCCGAACTGCTGGGTGCCGATCTGCAGCAGCGGCGGCGTGCCGCCCTGGGCGACGTCGACCATGTCCTGGAAGACGATCTGGGACTGCTGGGGAGTGCCGGGGTTGAACAGGAGCACGACGTCGAGGTCGCCGTCCTGATCGGCGTCCATGATGCGGACCTGGGCGAGTCGGGGATCGAACTGGAGGTCGTAGACCTGGCCTTCCACCGCCGGCAGGACGGTCTGGGCGCCGTCCTCGGGCTGGGTCACCGCCACGGGGACGCCGCCGGCCAGCAGCGCGTCGGTCTCCGCTTCACCGGTCTCGGAGGCTTCGGCGTCCAGGATTTCGGCCGCAGCAGCGGCGCCCTCGGAGGCAGCATCCCCTGAGGCGCCGTCCTCGGAGGCAACGTCCCCGGAAGCCTCGGCGTCCGTGACGCCGGCCCCTAGGGCTTCACCCTCGCCGGCCTCGCAGGCTTCCGGGTTTTCGGCCTCGGAACAGTCGGCCTCCGGCCCGCTATTGGCCGCCGTCTCAATATCGCCCGCACCGGTGAATTCGTCGGTCATTTACCTCTACTCCTCAACCATTACCCTGTATCGGCCCCTCCCCAGAGGCCGCCAGGGCTTGAATACTTAAGAATTTATTAATTGAGATATTGGCGTTTACGGCCTTTCCGGTCAATGTCTTGTAGTGAAAAGCTATACATTATTGTATGAGGTTTATGCAGAAAATTACATTATTATTAAAAGATAGTTAATATAAGTTAATTAACTATTGGTAATATAGATCCCAGATTCAATCTTCATGTAGATTATCGTTAAGAAATATAGTTAATACATAGTCATTACTAAACAAATCCGAGTATAGACCGCCGTCTTCGCCCAACACGCAGTCAACATGCCCGAGCACCCAACAATAGATTCGGGTCTCGGCCCCAATACTTGAAACTCGCTCCGGCGAATACAAAGCCCCGAGCGATTTCCAACAGGCCGGAGAGCCGCCGGAGACGGTCTCTCGTCCGATCGGCGCCCGGATGCGGCGGCCCATACACGAGAGCGCCGAGGCGGCCAGCGAGAGGCCGCAGCGAGAACTCGATAGGAAGCAGAGGCCGCCTCGAAAAGCAACCCTCGGTCCGGCGGCAGGCCGGACCCGGGGGCATCTTGGAGACCGGAAGAGACAAGCCTAGAGCAGGTCGATCTCGACCACCCGATTGCCCTGCTCGCGCACGCCATCGGCCGTGGGCACCAGGGGCTGGGTCTCACCGACCGCGTCCCAGGAGATGCGCGACCGCGCTACGCCGGCCTCGGTCAGGGCCTGGATCACCACCAGAGCGCGCTGCTCCGAGAGGCCCTGGTTGTAGCCCGCGGCGCCGGAGCGATCGGCGTGGCCGATCAGCATAACCTGCGAGTCCGGCCGGTCCTGGGCCGCGCGGATGCCCTCCAGCAGGGCGGCCTGGCCGGCCGGCGTGAGGGTCGTCTTGTCCCACTCGAAGTAGACCAGGAAGCCCTCCGGCTGGGCCGGCACGGCAGCCATCATGGGCGCCTTGCGGCGCCGCAGGTCGCCGTCGGTCAGCTCGTAGTCCGCCGCCGCCGAAACCTCGTCCATGGCGTTCCAGAAGGCCTGGCGGCAGTCCCTCGCCTCGTCCTCGCGGTCGAATTCGGTCGCCTCGATCCAGCAGTCGTAGGCCACCTGGGCCCGCGCCGCCGCGCCCGGTACCACTTCCCGGGCGCCCCGGTCGAAGCCCGTGTTCATGAAGTCGAGCGCCGACTTGAAGACGGCCCGGTCCGAGTCCGAGAGGTCCCGGTCCGTAGGCCAGTCCGGTAGCACCAGGGAGCGCCGCGCCGCCGTCCGCGCTTTGTGGTTGAAGTGCTCGCCGTCCTTGGGGTCCCAGGCCGCGCGCCGCGCCGCCGAGAGGTCCAGGTAGCCGTCGTAGAGGGCGTTGGAGAAGGCGATGCCGTTCGCCTCCAGGCCCTCGGCGCTGTTGGGGTCGTAGGCCGTCCAGCCGATGATGGTGAGCGGCAGGGGTGGCGTCAGGGTCTCGATCCGAATGTCCGCGCCGGCGCTCGATATCGCCGCCGACGACACCGCGCTCGCCACGCAGGCGCCCAACAGGAATTGCTTCGCCTTCATCACCGAACCTCTCATCACTAGGCTGCCCCCAGGTCGGGTGCAACGGGCGCCGCACGCCGCATGGCGGGCGCCTGACGCACTACCAATCCCATTGTAGGTCAAGATTTGCCTAAAATCAGGTCCAAATCAAAGTTAACCGGTAAAAATCGGGCCTAAGCTCCGGGAACTATGGCCAAAGGGTCACACCCTCTTCGGCCTTCGTTTACCATCGCGCGCTGCGGATCAGGCCATCAAAGCAGGCGGGGAGAGCCCGGCTCGCCGGCCTCGGGCGCGCCTGCCGGCGCGAGCGGCGCGATCAGCTCGGGGCCGTCGTTGGCGACCTTGTTGACCCGGGTGGAGACGGCGCAGGGCGTGAGCAGCGCCTCGGGCGCCGGACGCAGAAGGGCCAGCAGCGCCTCGGGCGCCGCCGCAGGATCGAGCCAGAGCGCGTGAGCCTCCGGTGCCAGGATGACAGGCATGCGCGGATAGATCGGCCGCAAGGTGGCGTTGGCCTCGGTGGTGACAATCGTGCAGCTCTCAACCCGGGCGCCGTCCCTGGGGTCGCGCCAGCGCTCCCAGAGGCCGGCGAAGGCGAAGGGCCCGCCGTCCGGTCGGGCGATCCAGTAGGGCTGCTTCGGGCCCTTGTCCTGCTTCCGCCACTCGTAGAAGCCGTCGGCGGGGACCAGGCAGCGCCGCCTGCGGAAGGCCGAGCGGAAGGCCGGCTTCTCGGCCAGCGTCTCGGCCCGGGCGTTGATCATGCGGCTGCCGATCGCGGGATCTTTTGCCCAGCCGGGGATCAGCCCCCAGCGCAGCATCGCCAGCTGCCGCCCGCCGCCGGCCCCGGCCTTCGTCCCCCCCTCCTCGCCCGAAGACCTCTCCGGCGGCGGCGCCGGCCGCACCGCCGGCACCTCCTGGGTGGGCGCGATGTTGTAACGGGGCGCGAGGTTCGGCTGCTCCGGAAACTCGAACAGCTGCCTCAGCCCCTCGACCGGCGTGGTCAGCGAATAGCGGCCGCACATGGGAGCCATGGTGGCGAAGTGGCCGGATAGCGCAATGAGGAAAACCGAGCTTCAGGCGGCGTCGTAGCCTATCGGGTTCCCTCTGACTGTATTCCCGCGCATTGCCTTTCGGAGCCTTTCAAGGCACTATGTTCTCCTAATGTTCACGGTAGACTCTCGGTCCGCTGTTCATCTAGGTTTGGTGCCCTTCTGGAGCTTGGGCCCAAGATATTGGGGTTTGTCCCCGCTTTTGGCATGCACAGGCTGGGAAAATCGGGGATAGATCGGAGGTCGGGATGGACGCTGCGGCGGTTTTTCAGACGAATGGCTCGAAGAGGGACCCCTCGGGGCCTGTGGAAAAACCGTCGCCGGACCCATCCCCGCAGCAGAACGGGTCGCACGCGGGCGCAAATGGTCCGGCGAGCGACGCCGCGGACCTGCATGACGGGCGCTCGCGCGACTCCTTCGCCGCGCCTTCGGGTGCGGACGTGGCGAGTCTTGACGAGCCCGCACCGCAGGGCAACGCCGAGGCAGGGCTGCTCGACAGCGCCGGGATCCGCGACGTCTTCCAGAACGAGCGCGGCATCGCGGTCCGGATCGACCGGGCGCGGGACGAGAAGCTGACCCTCTTCGGCAAGGCCACCCTGGCCGACCGCTACCTGATGGAGGGCGAGAGCTACCAGGACCTCTTCGCCCGGGTGGCCGCCCACTTCGCCGACGACACGGCCCACGCCCAGCGGCTCTACGACTACATCTCGAAGCTCTGGTTCATGCCGGCGACGCCCGTGCTGTCCAACGGCGGCACCAAACGCGGCCTCCCCATCTCCTGCTTCCTCAACGAGGCCTCGGATTCGCTCGAGGGCATCGTCGGCCTGTGGAACGAGAACGTCTGGCTGGCGGCGCGCGGCGGCGGCATCGGCAGCTACTGGGGCAATCTGCGCTCCATCGGCGAGCGGGTCGGCCACAACGGCAAGACCTCCGGCGTCATCCCCTTCATCCGGGTCATGGATTCCCTCACGCTTGCCATCAGCCAGGGCTCGCTCCGGCGCGGCTCGGCGGCGGTCTACCTGCCGGTCAGCCACCCGGAGATCGAGGAGTTCATCGAGCTGCGCCGGCCGACCGGGGGCGACCCGAACCGCAAGGCGCTCAACCTGCACCACGGCCTCCTCGTCCCCGATGCCTTCATGCGCGCGGTGGAGAACGACGGCGACTGGGCCCTCCTCAGCCCCAAGGACGGCGCCATCGTGCGCACCTTGAAGGCGCGCGAGCTGTGGATCCGCATCCTGACCGCCCGGGTCGAGACTGGCGAGCCTTACATCGTCTACATCGACCACGTGAACCGGGCCCTGCCCGAGCACCAGAAACTCGCCGGCCTGACGGTCAAGATGTCGAACCTCTGCAGCGAGATCACCCTGCCGACCGGCCCGGACCACCGGGGCGAGGAGCGCACGGCCGTCTGCTGCCTCTCCTCCCTCAACCTGGAGACCTTCTTCGAGTGGCAGGAGGAGCCGCGCTTCGTCGAGGACATCATGCGCTTCCTCGACAACGTGCTGAGCGACTTCATCCGCCTGGCGCCCGACTCCATGGCCCGGGCGCGCTACTCGGCCATGCGCGAGCGCTCGGTAGGCCTCGGCGTCATGGGCTTCCACTCCTTCCTGCAGCAGAACGGGGTGCCGCTCGAAGGCGTCATGGCCAAGGTCTGGAACCGCAAGATCTTCAACCACGTGCGCGCCGCCGCCGACGCCGCCTCGGCCAAGCTGGCGGCGGAGCGGGGCGCCTGCCCGGACGCCGAGGAGTTCGGCGTCGCCGAGCGCTTCTCCAACAAGATGGCCATCGCGCCCACCGCCTCGATCTCGATCATCTGCGGCGGCGCCTCGCCGGGCATCGAGCCGATCGCGGCCAACTCCTTCACCCACAAGACGCTCTCGGGCTCCTTCAACGTGAAGAACCGCTACCTGACCCAGCTGCTCGAGGAGAAGGGCCAAAACACGGAGGTCGTCTGGTCCTCGATCACCGTGAACGAGGGCTCGGTGCAGCACCTGGATTTCTTGACGCAGGAGGAGAAGGACGTCTTCAAGACCGCCTTCGAGCTCGACCAGCGCTGGCTCATCGAGCTGGCCGCCGACCGGGCGCCGCTGGTCTGCCAGTCCCAGTCCTTGAACCTCTTCCTGCCCGCCGACGTGCACAAGCGGGATCTCCACCGGCTCCACCTGCAGGCCTGGCAGAAGGGGGTGAAGAGCCTCTACTACTGCCGCTCCAAGTCGGTGCAGCGGGCCGAATCCGCGATCAGCGAGATCGCCCAGGCGGAGGCCAACGGCGCCGTTCCGGCCGTGCCTTTCGTGGGCAAGGTGAACGGCCACGACCGGCCCGCCGCAAACGGCGAGGCGGCCGGCCACGAAACCACCGACTACGAAGAGTGCCTGGCCTGCCAGTAGCGCGGCCGGCCCCAGCAACACAGTTCAATTCAGACCGGGGAGGTCTCCTTGTCCCTGCTCGACGCCAATCACGTCTACAAGCCCTTCCGCTACCCCTGGGCCTACGAGGCCTGGCTGACCCAGCAGCGCATCCACTGGCTGCCGGAGGAAGTGCCGCTGGCCGACGACGTGAAGGACTGGAACCGCAACCTGAGCGCCGAGGAGCGCAACCTGCTGACCCAGATCTTCCGCTTCTTCACCCAGTCGGACGTGGAAGTGAACAACTGCTACATGAAGCACTACTCCCGGATCTTCATGCCGACCGAGGTGCAGATGATGCTGGCCGCCTTCTCCAACATGGAGACGGTCCACATCGCCGCCTACTCGCACCTGCTGGACACCATCGGCATGCCCGAGGCCGAGTACTCCGCCTTCCTGCGCTACAAGGAGATGAAGGACAAGTACGACTACCTGCAGTCCTTCGGCTGCGACACGAAAGAAGACATCGCCAAGACGCTCGCCGTCTTCGGCGCCTTCACCGAGGGCCTGCAGCTCTTCGCCAGTTTCGCGATCCTCTTGAACTTCCCGCGCTTCAACAAGATGAAGGGCATGGGCCAGATCGTCACCTGGTCGGTGCGCGACGAGACGCTTCACACCCACTCGATCATCCGCCTGTTCCGCACCTTCGTCGCCGAGAACCCGGAGATCTGGAACGAGGATTTCCAGCGCGAGCTCTACCGGGCCTGCGAGACCATCGTCACCCACGAGGACGCCTTCATCGAACGCGCCTTCGAGATGGGCGGGGTCGAGGGCCTCGACGCCCCCGAGGTCAAGCACTACATCCGCTACATTGCCGACCGGCGATTGGGCCAGCTCGGCCTTCAGCCCATCTATCGGGTCGAGGCCAATCCGCTGGCCTGGCTCGACGCCATGCTGAACGGCGCCGAGCACACCAACTTCTTCGAGAACCGGGCGACCGAGTACTCCAAGGCCGCCACCCGCGGCACCTGGGACGAAGCCTTCGACTGAGCCGCGGATTGTCGGCCCGGAGAGACGGACGGTCGCGGCGGCACTCCGGAGGCCTTAAGGCATCCTTCACGGCCGCCGGCCTCCAATGGCTCTTCCCGTGGCCAGGGCTCGAGTCTAGATGGCACAGGCGGAGATCATGAACGAAGATGCGCCGGACCTGGCGGCCTCGATCCTGCGCGAGTTCGGGACGCCGGTGCTGCTTTACGACGGCGACTGCCCGGTCTGCCGTGAGTATCTCAGCCTGCTGGAGATCCGCCGCCTGGCCGGGGAGGTGCGGCCGCTCGACGCCCGCAGCCGGCCGGACCTGGTGGCGGTCCTGCGCGCCGCCGGCTACGAGATCAACGATGGCATGGTCCTGGTCCGCGACGGCGGGATCGTCTTCGGCGGCACGGCCCTCTCCCTCATCGCCCAGCTCGCAGTCCCGCCGGGAGAACGCCCGAGACTCGTCAACCGCCTGACCGCCGGCCTCTTCCGCACACCGCTCCTGGGACCCGCCGTCTACCGCCTGCTCACCCTCGGCCGCCGGCTGCTGTTGCGCTGTCTCGGGCGGAACCTGATCTAGCCTTCTTCCGATCGAGCCTTTACCGACGCGGGCGCAGGGTCTACATGGCTGCCAGGAGGTCGAGCCATGCCCCATCCCCCACTCGGCGGCGACCGCAGCGTCGCCATCGTCACCTTCGACGACTTCACCGACATCGACGTCTTCCTGCCCTGGGACCTGCTGAGCCGGGTCGAGCGGCCCGGCTGGCGGGTGCGCCTGCTGGGCGAGGGAGAGCGCGCCACCTCCAAGGCCGGGCTCGCGATCCCGCTGCACGGCCCGCTCCAGGAGGCGGCCGAGGCCGACGCCGTGATCGTCGCCAGCGGCCCCGGCGCGCACGAGAGATACCGCGACCCCCGCTTCCTGGCGGCCCTCCGGCTCGAGGCGGACCGCCAGCTGGTCGGCGCCATGTGCTCGGGCGCCCTGATCCTGGGGGCCAAGGGCCTGCTCCAGGGCAAGCGCGCCACCACCTACCCAACCTCTAAGGACCTGCTCGAGGAGTTCGGCGTCGAGGTGGTGGAGCGGCCCTTCGTCGCCGAGGGCCGGGTCGCCACCGCGGCCGGCTGCCTCGCCGCCCAGGATCTCTGCGGCTGGATCATCGAGGACCTGGTCGGGGCGGACGAACGCGCGCGCGTACTCGCTTCGGTGCAGCCGGTGGGCGCCGGCCTCTTCTTCGAGCCCTCCGGGGAAGCGGCCGGGCCCAGCGAGCCGGCCCGGAAGCCCGAGGAGACGGCCGCGTGAGCCAGCGCGACGCCGAAGATCTGCTGTCGGTCCTCAAGCTGATCGCCGAGCGCGCCGGCAAGGAGATCCTGGCCTACTATGTGGAGGCCGAGGAGGGAAACGGGCCGGAAGTGCGCCACAAGGCCGACTCCTCGCCGGTCACCGACGCCGACGAGGCGGCCGAGGCTTTCATCCTGGAGGCGCTGGCCAAGCTGACGCCCGACGTGCCAGTGGTCTCCGAGGAAGCGGCCTCCGCCGGCCACCTGCCGGACGTCTCTGGCGGCCGCTTCTGGCTGGTCGATCCCCTGGACGGCACCCGGGAGTTCCTCTCCCACAACGGCGAGTTCACCGTGAACATCGCCCTGGTGGAGAGCGGCCGCCCGGTCGCCGGCGTGGTGCACGCGCCTGCGCTGGCCATGACCTGGCTGGGCGCCCAGCCGGACGAGGGCCGCGCCATCGCCCGCTTCTCCGAGACCGACAACGAGACCATGGAGATCAACGCCCGCGCCCTGCCGGACGAGGGCGCCACGGTGATCGCCAGCCGGCGCCACGGCAGCGGCGACCAGATCGACGAGTTCCTCGCCGGCTATACGGTGAAGGACCGCATCACCGCCGGCTCCTCCTTGAAGTTCTGTCTGGTGGCGAACGGCCGCGCCGATCTCTACCCCCGCTTCGGCCGCACCATGGAATGGGACACCGCCGCCGGACACGCCGTGCTGCTGGCGGCCGGCGGCCGGGTCGAGACCGTGGACGGCGCGTCGCTCAGCTACGGCAAGCCGGGCTTCGAGAACCCCCACTTCATCGCCTACGGCGCCTGAGCGAAAGCCTCCCCGGCCCCGCGCAGGGACTCGGCTCCGTCCCGGATTCTGCCCGACGAGGCTTTTCGCGGTCCGGGCAACACCCATTCCGGCTGGAGTCGCGAAAATGACGCATGCCTCGATGGCATCTTAAGTTCCCCGGGGATCGGTTTCATGCCGCGAGCCTTTCGCGGGTCGGGCAAAAGGACCCGCGATGCGCTCCAACGCGGGCTTTTGGCAGCGCTCGGCGTGCGGCTTGACCCTTGCAGTAAAGAGTCGCAGGCTTTCTTTACGTGGCCGGTCCAACCGGTGACGCAATAGCCGCCGCAATGCCTGTGCGGTGACTCTCGACGGGCCTCTGTTACCGCGGACAGGGCGCCGCCCGAGCAAAAAGAGAGCAAAATGGGAGCCGCCCGAGGCTTCGGACGGCTCCCGCTCATGAGGCCCCCTTTTTGCGTTCCCGCTTCCGGGGCCGCGATCCTTCCAATCCCCGGTACCGGCCTTAGACTGCGCCGCCATGACCGGCGACAGCTCAGACAGCGCGACTGCCCGGCCGGAGGCGGGCACGGTCCTCCCTGCGGGCCCGGAAGCGGTCGCAGAGGCGGCCGAATGCCTGCTGGCGGGTGGCCTGGTCGCCTTTCCCACCGAGACCGTCTACGGCCTGGGCGCCGACGCCACCGACGACCGGGCGGTCGCCGCCATCTTCGAGGCCAAAGGCCGGCCCCGCTTCAACCCCCTGATCGTGCACCTGCCCGACGCCGAGGTCGCCGAGCGCTACGTCGCCTTCGACGCGCGGGCGCGGCGGCTCGCCGAGCGCTTCTGGCCCGGCCCGCTCAGCCTGGTGCTGCCGCGGCGCGCCGATTGCGCCGTTTCGCTGCTCTGCAGCGCCGGCCTCGAAAGCCTGGCCGTGCGAGTGCCGGACCACCCGGTCGCCCGGGACCTGCTGCGGGCCGTCGGCCGGCCCCTGGCGGCGCCCAGCGCCAACCCCTCGGGTGCCGTCAGCCCGACCACCGCGGCTCACGTGGCCGAGGGCCTGGGCGCTCGTGTCGACCTGATCCTCGACGGCGGGCCCTGCCGCATCGGCCTGGAGTCCAGCGTGCTCGACCTCTCAGGCGAACAGCCGGTCCTGCTGCGCCCCGGCGGCGTCGAGCGGGAAAGCCTGGAGGACTGCCTCGGGCCGGTCGCCCTGGCGGACGAAACGGACGAGGACGCGCCGCGCTCGCCGGGCCGGCTCGCCGCCCACTACGCGCCCGGCCGGCCGCTCCGCCTGGCGGCCCGGGAGGTGGCGCCCGACGAGGCGCTGCTGGCCTTCGGCCCGGCGCCGCCCGCCGGCGCGGCGGCCACCCTCAACCTGAGCGAGAGCGGCGACCTGCTGGAGGCGGCGGCCAACCTCTTCGCCCACCTGCGCGCCCTCGACGACCCGCGCTTCATGGCCATCGCCGTCATGCCGGTGCCCGAACGCGGCCTGGGCGCGGCCATCAACGACCGACTGCGCCGCGCCGCCGCGCCACGGACCTAGGCGTTCCAGTGTCATGCCCATGGTTTCCTTCGCCGACCTGACCGAAAGCCAGAGGGACGCCGCCGCGGAGATCCTGGTCACCGCGCTCGACCATTCCCCCTCCGCCTGGGCAGACCTGGACGCGGCCCGGACGGAGGTGGCGAGCTTCTTCGCCGACCCGGCGCGCCTGGCGATTGCGGCACTTGACGCTGGGGAGCTGGTCGGCTGGGTCGGCGCGATCCAGCACTCGGCTCACCTCTGGGAGCTGCATCCTCTCGTGGTGCATCCGGATCGCCAGGGGCAAGGTCACGGCACGGGACTCGTGACAGCGCTGGAGAAGAAGGCGCGCGCGTCGGGCGTCTGCACGCTCTGGCTCGGCACCGACGACGACTTCGGCGGGACCAATCTCTTCGGCGCCGATCTTTACCCCGGAGTCCTGGAGCGCCTGCAGGTGCTTGCGCCCACCGCCGGCCACCCCTTCACCTTCTACCGCCGGATGGGCTACGAGGTGGTCGGCGTGCTGCCCGACGCCACTGGTTTCGGCCGGCCCGACATTCTCATGGCGAAGCGGATCGGCGGCGGGCCCGCACCGCCGGCCGCGCTGGCCAAGGCCCCCACCTCACCCTAGATTGAGGTCATGTCCAAGCCCTCGAACCGCGAAGCCTCGTCCGACGGCGCGCTGCTCGACGCCATCGCCGAGGCGGTCGGCCCCAAGGGGCTGACGACCGACCCGGAGGCCATGGCGCCCCACCTGGTGGAGCGGCGCGGGCGCTACCACGGCAACGCGCTGGCGCTGGTCAAGCCGGCGACGACCGGGGACTGTGCCGCCGTGGTGCACCTGGCGGCCGAGGCGGGGCTTCCCCTCGTGCCCCAGGGCGGCAACACCGGCCTGGTGGGCGGCCAGGTGCCGCCGGAGGATGGCCGGGCGCTGCTCGTGAACCTGTCGCGCATGAACCGGGTGCGCGCGCTCGATCCGGTCGACAACAGCATCACGGTGGAGGCCGGCTGCATCCTCGCCAGCGTTCAGGAGGCGGCGGCGGAGGCCGGGCGCCTCTTCCCCTTGAGCCTGGCCGCCCAGGGCAGCTGCCAGATCGGCGGCAACCTCTCCACCAACGCCGGCGGCGTCCACGTGCTGCGCTACGGCAACATGCGCCAGCTGGTGCTGGGGCTCGAGGTGGTGCTGCCGGACGGCCGGGTCTGGGACGGCCTCAGGCGCCTCCACAAGGACAACACGGGCTACGACCTGAAGCAGCTCTTCATCGGCGCCGAGGGCACGCTGGGCATCATCACCGCCGCGGTGCTGCGGCTCTTTCCCCTACCGGCCCAGAAGGCGACCGCCTTCGTCGGCCTGGCGAGCGTCGAGGACGCCATGGGGCTCCTCGACCGGGCGCGGGCCGCGGCCGGCGAGCGGCTCGACTGCGTCGAGCTGATCCCGCGCCTGGGTCTCGAGTTCGCGCTGCGCAACATCCCCGGCACCAGCGACCCCCTGGGCGATCCGCACCCCTGGTACCTGCTGCTGGAGCTGGCGGGAGGCGACAGCGGCCGGCCGCTCGCCGAGACCCTGGAGGCCCTGCTGGCCGGGGCCTACGAGGCCGGCCTGGTGGAGAACGCCGCCATCGCCGCCAGCGAGGCCCAGGCCCAGGACTTCTGGCGCCTGCGCGAGGGCCTCTCGGACGCCCAGCGGCCCGAGGGCGGCTCCATCAAGCACGACATCTCGGTACCGGTCTCCGAAATGCCGCGCTTCCTGGCGCTGGCCATTCCCGCCGTCGAGCGCCTGATCCCCGGCATCCGTCCCGTGCCCTTCGGCCACCTGGGCGATGGCAACCTCCACTTCAATCTGACCCAGCCCGAGGGCGCCGACCGGGAGGCCTTCCTGGCGCGCTGGGAGGAGGTCAACCGGGCCGTGCACGAGATCGTCGTCGCCCTGGGCGGCTCGATCAGCGCCGAGCACGGCATCGGCCTCATGAAGGTGGCGGAGAACAAGCATTTCAAGGCACCGCTGGAGATCGAGCTGATGGCCCGCATCAAGAAGGCCTTAGATCCAGAAAACCTCATGAACCCCGGCAAGGTGCTTTAACCCGGGTTAACTCCGCGGAAACGCCCGGGCGCGCATACTCCGGTCCTTACCGCCGCCAGGAACAGGAGATCAGCGCCATGAAGGGCTGCCGCAGCTGCACCTACTGGGATGGTCTCGGCAAGAAGCTGGACCGGGAGGACCCGCGCCTCATGGGCCAGAAGGTCGAGCTCGGGCTGTGCCGCCGCTACGCCCCCCAGCCGGGCGCGAGTACCCTCGGGAACGGCGCGGGCCAGAACGGCGCGAACGGCGCGGATGCGAACGGCACCGAAGGAGGCGAGGCAGCGCCGGGCGACGACAGCCCCTGGCCCCAGGTGGCCTCCGACGAGTGGTGCGGAGAATGGCAACCGGACGCCAACTGAGGCACGTTCCAACCTCACGCCGCAGCCGTTCCCGGGCCGGCCCTTCCGCTCGGATAATTGCATTTTCGCACACCAGGCGCCGCGCTATCCTGCGGCCCGCCCGACCGTCACGCTAACTCAGCCTGCGATCTCCCGACATGAGCGACTACTCAGCCCCCCTCTCCGACATGCGATTCGCCCTGGACGAGGCCGCCGACCTCGAGGGCCTGGCCGCCCTGCCCGCCTACGAGTCCCTCGAGGCCGACCTGGTGGGCGCCATTCTGGAGGAGGCCGGGCGGCTCGCCGGCGAGGTGCTGTCGCCCCTCAACCAGCCCGGCGACGAGGCCGGCTGCGTCTTCGAGAACGGCGTGGTGCGCACGCCCGAAGGCTTCCGCGGAGCCTACGAGCAACTGGTGACAGGCGGCTGGATCTCCCTGCCCTTCGACCCGGCCTACGGCGGCCAGGGCCTGCCCTGGTCCATCGCCATGGCGGTGCAGGAGACCTGGCACGCCGCCAACATGAGCTTCGGCCTGACGCCGCTCCTCACCCAGGGCGCCTGCGAGCTGTTGCAGGCGCACGGCAGCGAAGCGCAGAAGGAGACCTACCTGCGCAAGCTGATCGCCGGCACCTGGGCCGGCACCATGAACCTGACCGAGCCCCAGGCGGGCTCGGACCTGGGCGCGATCAGGACCCGGGCCGCGCGCGACGGCGAGGACTACGGCATCACCGGGCAGAAGATCTTCATCACCTACGGCGAGCACGACCTGGCCGAGAACATCGTCCACATGGTGCTCGCCCGCTCGCCAGAGGGTCCCGAGGGCTCCAAGGGGCTGTCGCTCTTCGTGGTGCCCAAGTTCATGCCCGACGCCGAGGGCAAGCCCGCACAGCGCAACGACCTGCGCTGCGTCACCATCGAGCGCAAGCTGGGCATCCACGGCTCGCCCACCTGCGTCATGTCCTACGGCGACGACGGCGGTGCGACGGGTTCCCTGTTGGGCGAGGAGAACAAAGGCCTCGCCTGCATGTTCACCATGATGAACAACGCCCGCCTCGCCGTCGGCACCCAGGGCCTCGGCATTGCCGAGCGGGCCTACCAGCGGGCGCTTGCCTACGCCCGAGAGCGGGTGCAGGGCCGGCCGATCTCCGGCAACGGCGCCGCCACCATCCTGCAGCACCCGGACGTGCGCCGCACGCTCGCCACTATGAAGGCCCTCTGCGAGGCCATGCGCGGGATCATCTACTACACGGCCGGCCAGCTCGATCGCGCCAAGGCGGCGCCCGACGAGGCCGCGCGGGCGGCGAGCCAGACCCGGCTTGAGCTCATGACGCCCATCGCCAAGGCCTGGTGCACGGACCGGGGCGTCGACGTCGCCTCGCTCGGCGTCCAGGTGCACGGCGGCATGGGCTTCGTCGAGGAGACCGGCGCGGCCCAGCACTACCGGGACGCCCGCATCAACCCGATCTACGAGGGCACCAACGGCATCCAGGCTCTCGACCTTGTGGCGCGCAAGCTGGGCCGGGACGGCGGAGAGGCGGCGCGGGCGCTGGTCGCCGAGATCGCGGCGACCGACGAGGCGCTGCAGCGCTCGGACGATCCCGATCTCCAGGCCGTGGGCGGCGCCCTGGGCGAGGCCCGCTTCGTGCTTTCGGCCGCCACCGATTGGATCGTCGACGCCGTTTCCGCCGACTTGCCGAAGGCGGCCGCGGTGGCAAGCCCCTACCTCAACATGTTCGGGACCGTGGCCGGCGGCTGGCTGCTGGGCCGGGGTGCCCTGGCCGCCCGAGCCCGCCTTGACGCCGGCGAGGGCGACCCTGGCTTCCTCGCCGCCAAGCTGAAAACCGCCCGATTCTACGCCCTCAACCTGCTGCCCCAGGCGGCCGCCGAGGCCGCCGTGGTGATGACCGGAGCCGACAGCACCCTCGCCCTCGGCGACGAGGAGTTCTGAGCCGAACAGGACGCGCCGCGGCCGGCGCCTCTGCTCCACCCTGTAGGCCTTATCGGAAAACAAATCCCCCGGCGTGACCGCTCGGTCGCTGCCGGGGGAAGGTGTGTGATGCCTCTGAGGTCGAGATCGGGGTACGGATCTGACATAGGAACGCTAGGCGCCGTGGGGCGCGGCCTCTTTGATCTATGTCAAATGGGCACACTTTTTTTGCCCCTACCCCTTCCCAGACGCCCGCTCTAGGAGCGCCGGCTTGATCTTCGCCCGGCCGCGACCCACCATGGGCACCGGTTCCGTCATTGCCGAACAGCTTCCGGGAGGCCGCCGCCATGAGCACGCCGGTCCATCTGCTGGCTATCGATCAGGGCACCACCAGCACGCGGGCCATGATCTTCGACCGCACCGGCCGGCCCGTCGGCCAGGCCCAGAAGGAGTTTCCCCAGCACTTTCCCGAGCCGGGCTGGGTCGAGCACGATCCTGAGGACATCTGGCGCGACACTTGCGCTCTGATCGAGGGCGCACTGGCCGAGGCCGGCCTGGCGGCGAGCGACCTGGCCGCGATCGGGATTACCAACCAGCGCGAGACCGCCGTGCTCTGGGAGCGCGACAGCGGCCGGGCGGTCCACAACGCCATCGTCTGGCAGGACCGGCGCACGGCCGAGCTCTGCGACCGCCTGCGGGCCGAGGGCTGCGAGGCGCTGGTGCAGGAGCGCACCGGCCTGCTGCTCGACCCCTACTTCTCGGCCACCAAGATCGCCTGGATGCTGGAGAAGGTGCCCGGCGCGCGCGAACGGGCCGAGCGGGGCGAGCTCGCCTTCGGCACCATCGACTGCTTCCTGCTGTGGCGGCTGACCGGCGGCCAGGTGCACGCCACCGACGCGAGCAACGCGGCGCGCACCATGATCTTCGACATCCACCGCCAGGCCTGGGACCGGGACCTGCTCGACCTTCTGGGCATTCCGGAAGCAATCCTGCCCGAGGTGCGGGACAATGTCGCCGAGTTCGGCGCGACCCCCAAGACGCTCTTCGGGACGCCGCTGCCGGTCACCGGCATGGCGGGCGACCAGCAGGCGGCGACGGTCGGCCAAGCCTGCCTGACGCCCGGCATGATCAAGTCGACCTATGGCACCGGCTGCTTCGTGCTGGTCAACACGGGCGACGAGGCCGTCACCTCCAAGAACCGGCTCCTCACCACCATCGCCTACCGCCTCTCGGGCAAGACCAACTACGCCCTGGAGGGCTCCATCTTCATCGCCGGTGCCGCGATCCAGTGGCTGCGCGACGGCCTCGGCATCATCGGCTCGGCGGCCGAAAGCCAGGCGCTCGCCGAACGGGCCAACCCCGAGGAGGCCGTCTTCCTGGTGCCGGCCTTCACCGGCCTGGGCGCGCCTTACTGGGACGCCCGCGCCCGCGGCGCCATCCTGGGCCTGACCCGCGCCAGCGGCCCGGCCGAGATCGCCCGCGCCGCCCTCGACGCCGTCTGCTACCAGACCCGCGACCTGCTGGAGGCCATGGTTGCCGACGGCGCCCAGACGCCCAGCACCGTCAGGGTCGACGGCGGCATGGTGGCCAACGACTGGCTGGTGCAGCGTCTGGCCGACCTCACCGGCTGCCCGGTGGAACGGCCGGCGGTGACCGAGACCACGGCGCTCGGCGCGGCGGCGCTGGCCGGTCTCGGCAGCGGTCTGCTGTCCAGCCTGGACGAGATCGCCGGGCAATGGCGTCTCGACGGCCGCTTCGATCCGGCCATGGAGGCCGGCGAGCGCGACCGCCGCTACGACGACTGGAAGAATGCGGTCGAGCGAGTGCGCAGCGGCGCCTGATGCGTTGCAGTCTTCTGTTACGGCACCAGCCTGAACAACCGGTCCAATCTGTAAACTATGTCCCGGTTGTTCAGGCTGGTGCCGGTTCCACGCAAGTGGACTGCTCAAACAAGCACCGAGAGCATCGCGAAGATGCCGAAGCCGAAGATGGCGACGCCCGAGGCACGCTGAATCCAGACCCGCTGGCCGTCGCCCATGCGGTGGCGGAACAGACCGGTGGCGATGCTGAGACCGAGCCACCAGAGCGACGAGCCCACGAACACGCCGGCCACCAGCAGGCCCGCGTCCACGTCGTTCTCCGCCGCCTTGGCCCAGCCGAGGGCAGCGAAAATGGCGACGAAGGAGAGGATGGTGGCCGGGTTGGCGAGCGTCAGCAGGAAGGCCGATCCGAAGGTGGCGGTGAGCTTCCGCCCGAGGGCGACGCCGCCGTCCTCGAGCGCCCGTTCCCATGAGCCGTGCGGTTCCTCGGACGCGCCGCGCCCGCGGCTGGCCGTGACCAGGCTGCGCAGCCCGATGGCGCAGAGCGCGAGCCCGCCGCCGACCCGCAGCAGGTTTTCGTGCTCCGCCAGTGCGGCCGCTACCTGCAGCAGTCCGAAGGCGGCAATGGCACCGTAGACCGCGTCGGCCACCGCCGCGCCCAGCCCCGTGGCGAGACCGACCAGGGGGCCGTATTCCAGCGTGCGGCTGATGCAGAGAAAGCCGATCGGGCCGACCGGCGCGGCGATGACCAGGCCGATCACCAAACCCTTCAGGATCAGCTCGAGCTCATCCATCTCCCGATCAGCGCCTCGCCTGGTCCATGCCGTCTCTCTCCCAGCCCGCCCGGTCGCGCCGCCTGCTAGAGCAGTTTCCGATCATATTGGGCCACGCTGTTGCTCTGGGCTGAATCCGTCCGCTAGGCGCGGGCCGAAGCGCGATGTGGTGCATCGGGAGAGGCCCGCGACGACGCGGAGGGCCGGCCCAGAGCAACCCTTGCGGGACGGGTGCTTTTGGCCGGACGCCGCGTCACTCGTCCTCGAATATGCTTCGGCATGTCCTTCGTCCCAGATATTGTCCTTGGCCTAACGTCCGGCCAAAATCGCTCCGTCAGCGTGGCCCAATATGATCGGAAACTGCTCTAGCGGTAGCGCCGCACCGCCGCGTCGATCTCCTGCAGCAGCGCGACGCCGATCTCTCCGCCGTCGCCCTTGATCTTCTCCTTGAAGACGGTGCGGATGGCATCGATGTGGGCGCCGATCAGCGAGATCTTGTTGCGGGTGACGAAGGGCCCCGGATCCTCGGTCGCCCGGTAGAGCGACTTGCCCAGCTCCGTGATCAGGGGATAGTCGAAGATCCCGCCCTGACCGCGAAGCTCGTGGGCGATCTGGTTGATCTCGGCGATGTACCTGCCGCTGCCGCTCGCGTTGTCGCTGAGCGCCGCATGGGCGTCGGTCATCTGGGCGATGTACTTGTTCACCCAGGTCGTGTAGTCGCCCACCAGCGCCTGGATGCGCGCCTCGGCCGCCTCGATGATCTCCGGATCGAACTCAACCTGGCCCTTGAGCGCGTAGGCGCCGATCTTGTCGCGCAGCCTGTTGGGCAGGCGGAAGTAGATCGCGCGCACGTCCTCGCGCAGCCTCCGCTCCTTGGACGGACTGTGGAGGATCTGCACGTCGGAGCTGCCCGAGGAGCGGCGCTCCGTCGCGACGCTGCGGACGAGGCGCCGCCGGTCCGGGCCGAAATAGCCGGGCGCGAGCACGAACTGGCGCGGGTTGTTGATCAGTCCCAGGAGGCGCTCGGCGACCGTGCCGGCCGAAAAGGGCTTGGCCAGGAACTCGGTGACGCCGCAGTCGCGCGCCTCCTCCACCACCTCCTTGTCGGCGGCCCCGGAGATCATGATCACAGGCACGAAGCGGTCGGGCACCTTGTCGCCGGTGCGGATCCAACGCAGCAGCAACATGCCGTCGACCGCCGGCATGACGTAGTCGGCCAGAATGATGTCGATGCCGCCGACCCCGGCCCCGACCGGGTCGAACTGGCTCAGCTTGAGGCGCTCGATCGCGGTCGCCCCGTCCATCTCGTGCACGATCTGCTTGATGCCGAAACCCTTGATGGTGGAATCCAGCAACTGCCGCACGAAACTGTTGTCGTCCACCACCATGACAGTGATGCGGTCCCAGTTGAGCTGACGTGCCACGCGCGATTCTCGTGCTGGAAAGGGGCCGCGACTCGAAGATCCTCGTCTTCCTGCATGGCACGCCTCCCCCGAGCGAGGCAACCGCGGGGCAACGGGGGCTCCGGCTCGAGGGAACCGGAACCTATCGCCGGCTGCCCCGTTGCAATTGAGGGGTAGGGGACAAGGCCTTGGTCGCCGGGGCGTTAGCTGCCAGAATCCGGCGCCCCGAACACCGGGACCGGACCTCGAGGCGGTCTCGGCGGGACGCGGACGGGGAGCGGGAGGACAGGGTTTGGCGCGATACGATCGTCAGGGCCGCCCCAGAGGGGACCCCGGCCCCCGGTCCCATGCCGCCGGGCACCTAGGCATCCTGCGAACCTGCCTGGTCCTGCTCCTGCTGGCGGGCTGCTCTGGCGACCTCGGCAGTAGCGAAGGCAGTCACCGTCCGATGACCCGGACACAGGCCGAGCCCGAGCACGCCAAGGCCGAAGCCCAAGCCTCGGCCGAGGAGGACGAGGCCTTCGCCTACACCGCCAGCGTCGAGGGGCCGGACGACGAGACCCTGGTCCGGCTGCTCGAGGAGTCCTCCCAGCTGATCGCCCTCGAGAACCGGCCGCCCGATACCCTGGCGGGCCTGGAGCGCCGGGCGCGACAGGATCTGGAACGCCTGGGCGAAGCGCTCAGATCCGAGGGCTACTACGGCGCCCAGGTCGACTACTCCATCGACGAGGAGAGCAAGCCCATCGAGGTGACGCTGGAGGTCGATTCCGGGCCCCAGTACCGGCTCGCCGAGTACGAGATCGAGTACGTGGGATCGCCGCCTCCCGAGGCCGCCGAGCAGCCCAGCCTGAAGGAAATCGGCATCAAGATCGACGCCCCGGCGCGCGCGCCGCAGGTGCTGGCGGCCCAGCAAGACCTGGTCGAGCTGCTCGGCGACCGGGGCTATCCCCTGGCCAAGGTCGAAGACCGCAAGACCTTCGTGCAGCAGGCGACCCGCACCATGACCGTGAAGCTGACGGTGGACGCCGGCCCGCTGGCCTCTTTCGGACCGCTCACCATCACCGGCAACGACGACGTGAAGGACGAGTACCTGCGCCGGCTGGTCACCTGGAAGGAGGGCACACGCTACGACCGCCGGGAGGTCGAGACCACGCGCCGGGCGGTGACCGGCACCGACCTGTTCAGCGCCGTGCAGCTGCGCCCCGCCGACGAGGTCGACGAGAACGGCCTGCTGCCCATGTCCTTGATACTCGTCCAGCGTCCGCAGCGCTCCATCGGCGCCGGCGTCTCCTACTCCACCGACATCGGCTTCGGCGGCGAGATCTTCTGGGAGCACCGCAACCTCTTTGGCGAGAACGAGCGGCTCAACCTCTCGCTCTCCGCCTCCGAGGTGGAGCAGACGGCCGAGGCCGCTTTCCGCAAACCGGCCTATCTCAGGCCCGACCAGTCGCTGCTCGCGAGCTTCAATGTCACGAACGAGCGCAGCGACGCCTACGACGGCATCACCTCGACGGCCTATCTCGGCTTCGAGCGGCCCGTGCTGGACAACTGGGTGGCGACGGCCGGCGTCTCTCTCGGCTACGACGACATCAAGGACACCAACAGGACGCAGCAGTACTGGCTGGTCGGGCTCCCCCTGACCGGCCTGCGCGACATGCGCGACGACCTGCTGAACCCGACCCGCGGGACCCGCCTGGATCTGCAGGTGACGCCCTACGCGGGCGTCCGCGACGAGGAGGACTCCATCTCTTTCCTGGTCAGCCAGGCCGAGGGCAGCGCCTATCAGGCCCTGGACAGCAAGCGCAAGCTGGTCCTCGCCGGCCGGGTCAAGGCCGGCTCCATCGTCGGCGAAAAGCGGCGCTTCATCCCGGCCAGCAAGCGCTTCTACGCCGGCGGCGGCGGCTCGATCCGCGGCTACGAGTACCAGAGCGTCGGGCCGCTCGACGACGACGACGACCCGATCGGCGGCCGCTCGCTGTTCGAGGTGAGCGGCGAGGCCCGCTACCGCATCGACGAGGAGTGGGGCGCGGTCGCCTTCGTCGACGGCGGCAACGTGTTCGACAGCATCTATCCGGATTTCCAGACCCAAATCCGTTGGGCGACGGGCGTCGGCGTGCGCTACTTTACCGGCTTTGGCCCTTTGCGTGCCGACATTGCGTTCCCACTTAATCGTCGCAGTGACGTGGATGACGCCTTCCAGTTTTACGTGAGCTTCGGCCAGGCCTTTTGAGATGTCGACCCGCCTACGATGGGGCCTGAGGGCCGCCCTCGGCCTTGCCGGGCTCTGTGTCCTGCTGGCCGTGCTGGTGGGATCCGCCTACTTCTGGGCGAACAGCGCGGCCGGGCGCGCCTGGATCGCCCGGGAGGCCGGCCGGGCCCTGAGCACGCCCGGCGAGAGCGTCGTCACCTTCGAGGGCCTCGGCGGGCGCCTGCCGGGCGATATCCGGCTCGAAAGCCTGAGCGTCGCCGATCCGGCCGGGACCTGGCTGACGGCCAGCGATCTGCGTCTCGCCTGGGACCCCTGGTCGCTTCTGGGGGACACCCTGGAGGTCGAGGTCCTTTCGGCGGAGCGGATCGCCCTCGAGCGCCAGCCGCAGACGACGACAGCCGAGACGGACGCGGAGGACGAGGCGGGCGGGCTTCCCTCCCTGCCGCTGCAACTGCGGCTCAGCAGCCTCGACGTGCAGGAGCTGGCGCTGGCGCAATCCGTCCTGGGCGAGGCGGCCCGGCTCAGGATCGCCGGCAGCGCCCGGACCGAAGCCGACGATACGGTCCAGGCCACACTCACGATCGAGCGCAGCGATGGGGTCGCCAGCAAGGCCGAGGTCGACGCCCGCTACCGTCCCGCCAACGACGATCTCGCCCTCGAGCTGGACCTCAGCGAGCCGCCCGGCGGTCTGCTGGCCCGCCTGGTGGGCCGGCCCGACCTGCCCGCCCTCTCCGTCCGGCTGACCGGCGAGGGGCCGATCGCCGACTGGCGCGGACGCTTCGCCGGCAGCCTCGACGGCCTCGGCAAGGCCGAGGCGGACCTGACCCTCGCCGGAACCGAGCCGCTCGGCTTCTCGCTGTCCGGCCAGGTCGAGCGGACCTCCTCCCTGGGCGACCCGGTCTGGGACCTGGTGCCCCAGCGCACCGAGATCGCGCTGACCGGCGCTTGGGACGAGGACGAGACGCTGACCCTGGACCGCGCGGAGCTGCGCAGCGAGGGCCTCAGCCTGGACGCGAGCGGGCGCTTCGACTTCGCCGAAGAGACGCTGGACGCGAAGGTCAGGGCCAGCGCCGACGACCTGGCGCCCTTCCGCGCCCTGCTGGAGGGCCTGGAAGGCAAAGGGATCGTGCTGGAGGCGGCGGCCAAGGGGCCGCTCTCCGGGCCCGACCTGCGGCTCCACGCGACCGCGGAGCGCCTGGGCGCGCCCGATTTCGAGGCCGGCACCCTGGACGCCAAGGCGCACTTCCAGCCGGAACGTGCCCTCGACGCCGGCCCACCCGTCGGCCGCCTGACCAGCGAAGGAAGCGTGGCCAGTCTCACGGTGGCAGGCACCGAGGAGCTGCGGCCCCTGTTCGGTCCGGGTCTCTCCTGGCGCAGCGCCGGACGGCTCGATCTGGCGGCGGGGCTGCTGCAGGCCGAGCACCTCTCGCTCGAAGGCGACGGGGCGCGGGTCAGCGCGACCGGCGCGCTCTCCCTCGGCGGCGAGCAGGCCGACCTCCAGGCCGAGCTGAGCCTGGACGATCTCGGCCGCCTGGAGAGCCTGACCGGCCTCGCCATGACCGGCGCCGCCAGCCTCGCCGGGCCCGTCACCCTGCGCGACGGCGGCAGCGAGATCACGGCCGAGCTGACCGGCCAGGCGCGCGGCTTCGCGGCCGACCTGCCTTTCACCCAACCGGCCTTCGCCGGCGACCTGACGCTCGCCAGCGGTCTGCGGCTGGACGGCAACGGGCTGGCGCTCTCCGATCTCACGGTGACCTCCGCCAAGGCGGAGCTGCGCGGCGACGTCCGCTTCGACGCCGACTTCGAGACCATCGATGCGACCTACGACCTCGGCCTGCCCGACGCAGCGCTCCTCTCCGCCGAACTGGGCGTCCCGGTCGGTGGCCGGGGGCGCGTCCAGGGCCGCGCCAGGGGCCGGATCGACAATCCCGACATCGAGGGCAAAGCGGAGCTGGCGCGCCTCGACCTGGAGGGCGTGGCGCTGACCTCCCTGAGCGGCGACTACCGGATCAAGGACCCGGCCACCAAGCCCGCCGGCGAGGTTTCCCTGACCGCCCAAACCCCCTATGGCGCCGCCAAAGCCGGCGCCGCCCTGGTCCTGGAGGACGAGCACCTGCGTCTCAGTGGCACCCGGCTCGACCTCCAGGGCGCGACGGCTCGCGGCGACGCGCGGGTGCCGCTCGACGGCGGCCCGGTAGAGGGCGATTTCGCGCTGCGTGCCGAGCGCCTGGCGCCCTGGCTGAAACTGGCCGGGATCGACGGCCGCGGCACCGCCCAGGGACGCGTCGCCTTGCGCGCCCAGCAGGCCCGCCAGGCGGTCGACCTGCAGGTCAACCTGGGCGAAAGCGAGCTGCTGCTGGAGGAAGGTGCCCCTCTCAGGGTGGCCGGCGCGACGGCGTCCGCGCGGATTCCCGACGCCTCGGGTGCCCTCGCGGGCGACTTCGCACTGGAGGCGCGCGGCCTCGTTCACGGCGAGCTGCAGCTTGCGACCCTGGCTCTCAACGGCACGGGCGGCCTCGAGGCCGCGGACCTGAACTTGCAGCTCGAAGGCAACTGGCAGGAAGCGCTTTCCCTGACGGCGCGCGCCCGGGTCGCCGACGACGGCAAGCGCTTGCAAGTGGACCTGGCGTCCCTCGACGGCACCATTGCGGAACGGGCCCTGGCGCTCCAGGGACCCGCACGCCTCTCCTTCGCCGAGAAGGCCGTCGAGGTGCGCGGCCTGGCGCTCACCTACGGCGACGCCCGCGCCCGGCTCGACGGCCGCATCGCCACCGAGAACCTCTCGGCGCGCCTCAACGTCGAGAATCTGAACAGCGACCTGCTGGGCCCAATATGGCCCCAGGGCCTGACGGGCGTGCTGGCGGCGGAAGTCGAGCTCGCCGGGTCCGTGGCCGCGCCCAACGGCAGCCTCAGCTTCGCTGCGACGGATTTGCGCACCTCCACCCTCTCCGAGGTGCCGCCCCTGGAACTGAAGCTCGACGGCGTCTGGCGGAACCAGCGCCTCGCCCTCGACGGCCGCCTGAGCGGCGCCACGGAAGAGGACGCGACGCTGACGGCGGACCTGCCGCTCGCCCTGAACCCGGACAGCCTGCTGCCGGAGGTCTCGGAGCGGGCGCCGATCAAGGCCGACTTCGCCTGGTCGGGAGAGGTCGCGCCCCTGTGGAACCTGACACCCTTGGATCTCCACCTTCTGACCGGCAAGGCCGATGTCCATGGCCAGGTCGCCGGCAGCCTCTCGGCGCCAAGGATAACGGGCCAGATGTCGCTCGCCGGCGGGCGCTACGAGAACCTGGAGGTGGGCAGCCTGCTGAAGCAGATCGAGCTCAAGGTCGATCTGACGGACGAGCGGGCGAGCCTGTCGGAGCTGAGCGCGACCGACGGCAAGTCCGGCAAGCTGACGGCGAGCGGAGGCGCGGACCTGGATCCCGCGGCCGGCTTCCCCTTCAAGGTCGACGCCGATCTCAAGAAACTGATCCTGCTGCGCAGCGACCAAGCCACCGGCGACGTGAGCGGCGCGATCTCCTTCGAAGGCACGACGGAGCGGAGCAAGCTGTCGGGACGTCTTGAAACCGGCCGGATCGAGGTTCGGATCCCCGAGCGCCTGCCGTCCCAGGTGGCCTCGCTGGACGTCATCGAGGTCAACGCCGAGGGCGAGCCGCTCATCCCGCCGGACGAGTCACGCCGCGCGGGCGGTCATACGGTGGCGCTCGACGTCAGGGTCGACATGCCACGCCGGGTCTTCGTGCGCGGCCGGGGCATCGACTCCGAATGGAGGGGCAGGCTGCGGGCCAAGGGCACGGCCGCCAAGCCGCGGATCGAAGGACAGCTCACGCTGGTCCGCGGGGAGGTCTCGATCGCCGGCAAGCCCTTCAAGTTCGACCGCGGCACCATCGACTTCCAGGGCGGCGACAAGATCGATCCGACCATCGATCTGGTGGCGATCAGGACCAGCCGGGACCTGACAACCCAGTTCCGCGTCTACGGCCGGAGCACCGACCCCAAGGTCGAGATGAGCTCGGTGCCGGAGCTGCCCCAGGACGAGATCATGTCCCGGGTGCTGTTCGGCAAGAGCACCAGCCAGTTGACCGCCTTCGAGGCGGCCCAGGTGGCGGCCGCGGTGGCGAGCCTGGCCGCCGGGGGCGGCGGCGACGGCCTGCTGGACCGCATGCGCAAGGGCATCGGCCTCGACGTTCTGCGCCTGGGCACGACCGAGTCCGGCGGCAAGGAATCCCCGGCAGCCAGCGCCGGCGTCTACGTCAGCGACCAGGTCTATCTGGGCGTGACCCAGGGAGCGGAGACCGATACGGGCTCGGTCAACGTCGAGGTGGAGCTGACGCCCAACATCTCGCTCGAAAGCGACGTCACCGGCAGCGGCGAAAACAACATCGGCCTCAAGTTCAAATTCGACTACTGAGGCTGCGCCCCGCCCTCCGGCAGGCCCTTGGTGGTGGAGTACTCCCAGTGCAGCTCGCGCTCGGGATGGACCAGGGGATAGATGGCGTGGGAGGCCAGCGCCGCCTCCGCGAAGCCCGAGAGGATCAGCTTCAGCTTGCCCGGATAGTGGGCGATGTCGCCGATGGCGAAGATCCCCGGCCGGCTGGTCTCCGCCGTCGCCGGATCGACGGCGATGGTGTTGCGCTCCAGCGCGAGGCCCCAGTCGGCGATCGGCCCCAGGTTCATGGAAAGTCCGTAGAAGGGCAGCAGCACGTCGGCCTCGAGGCGCCGGGTTTCGCCCTCCAGGGTCGCCACCACCACCGCCTCGAGCGTGCCCTCCGTCCCCTCCAGGCAGTGCAGCTGATAGGGGATGACCAGCTCCAGGCGCTCGGGACGCTCTGCGGCCAGGGCCTGCAGGCGCGCGATCGAGCCGGGCGCGGCGCGAAACTTCGCCCGGCGGTGCACCACGTAGACCTTGTCCGCCAGCTCAGCCAGGCTGAGCGCCCAGTCGACGGCCGAATCCCCGCCGCCGGCGACCACGACCCGCTTGCCGCGGAAGTCCTCGCGGCGCTCCACCAGGTAGAAGACGGAGCGGCCCTCGTAGGCCTCGATGCCGGCGAGCGGCGGACGGTTGGGCCCGAAGGCGCCGCAGCCCGCGGCGACGACCACGGCCCGGGCCTCGATGGCGCACCCGGCCGAGGTCTCGAGCCGCCAGCCCCCCGAGGAGAGCGGCGAGAGGCCGGTCACCTGCTGGCCCAAGTGGTAGACGGGCGCGAAAGGGGCCGCCTGGGCCTCCAGCTGCGCGACCAGATCCTCGGCCAGGATGTGGGGGATGCCGGGTATGTCGTAGATGGGCTTCTCGGGATAGAGCGCGCTCAGCTGGCCGCCGATGACGCCCAGCGTGTCGACCACCTGACACTTGAGGCCCAGCATGCCGCATTCGAACACGGCGAAGAGACCGACGGGCCCCGCGCCGACGATTGCGACGTCGGTGACCTGGTCAGCAGTGCCTGGAGATCGAGTGTCGGACATGGAAACAACGGCTGTCTTGCGGTCCGGGGAGGAGCCCGGTTGCGCCTTTTACAGCAGAATCGAGGTCCGCAAAACCGCCCGACTCAGGCGCCGGGACGGCGATCACGGAATCATCGTGCCGGCGCTATCGCAACGATATCAAGCCACCGCATCGGCCAGGCCGCGCGCCGCCCACTTGTGGAAGCAGTGGGTGGGTCCATCCATGACCGGCGAGAAGACGCCGCCCTCGAAGGCCGGCGAGGCGCGCCCGCGCTGCATGCGCTCGACCACGTCCTGGTCCTCGCTGAAGACCTCCCGCCAGCCCCGACTGTTGGCTGCGCGCAGCTCGGCGAAGTCGTCCCCCAGCGGCGCCTCGCCCACGTAGTAGATCTCGAAGTGCTCGACGGTCCGCCCGGCGCTCACCGGCTCCAGGTAGACCGCGTAGAAGTGGTCGACATGGATTCCCAGCAGGACGTTGGGGAAGAGCGCGATGTACTCCGCACCCTGCCGCCACTTCTCCGGCAGGTCCGGGAAGCGAGGAAAGGCGGCTCCGGTCTCGCTCAGGCGCGGCGCGTAGACCCGGCTGCCCTGGCCTGCGTAGAGGGCCTCCTCGGCGATGTCGTAGTGGTCCTCCAGGCGCGAGTAGCTGTTCAGGCCCGGATGGACCCAGGGCAGATGGTAGGCCTCGCAGAAGTTCTCGACCGCCAGCTTCCAGTTGCAGGCGAGATCGAAGCGCAGCGAGGAGTCCGGCCCGCCGTGGCGGATCAGGCTCAGGTCGAAGTCCCGCCAGCGCCCGGCGACGGGCGCAATGAAGTCCTCGAAGGGCGGCGCCTCGCCCGAGAGGTTGACGAAGACCACGTCCGCCCAGACGGCCGAACGCACGGCCTTCAGGCCGTGGCGCGCACGCTCGAAGCCCGGGCAGTCGTTCCTGCCCGGCCCGCCAACGGAGGGCGTCGCCACCAGGCTGCCGTCGAGATCGTAGGTCCAGGAATGGTAGGGGCAGCAGATGCGCCGCTTGACGCTGCAGGGCTGGGCCACCAGCTCGACGCCGCGGTGGCTGCAGACGTTGTGGAAGACCCGGATCTCGCCGGCCCGGTCGCGCAGCAGCAGGAGCGGCAGGCCGAGAATGGTGACCGGGCGCAGGTCGCCAGGGTTGGGGACGTGCTGGCCCACGCCGACGCACATCCAGGTCTCCGCCAGCAGCCGGTCGCGCTCGAAGCGGGCGAAGGTCTCGCTGGTGTAGGCGTCGCTCGGCAAGCCGCTGGCCTCGCCGATCGGCCGTCCGACCCGCTGGAACGCGGGCGCCAGGTGTCGCCAACCCTCGATCATACCGTTCTGCATAGCCGACCTCTTCCCGACCTTATGGGGGCCCCGCGGGACCCCGACCGGATCCGGCTCCTCGTCCCTCTTCTATTTCCATAAGTCATGGGTCTATTCAGAAAAACTGCAAAAATTCTCATTCTTATATAATCTGATCGTATGAAAAGCCTGCGCAACCGGCTGCCGCCCACCAACGCCCTGGTGACCTTCGAGGCGGTGGCGCGCCATCTCGGCTTCACGGCAGCGGCGCGGGAGCTGGGCGTGAGCCAGGCCGCCACCAGCCGCCAGGTGCGGCTGCTGGAGGACCATCTGGGCGTAGCGCTCTTCAACCGCGCCGGCAAGCGGGTGCGCCTCACCGAAGCGGGCACGCGCCTCCAGCAGGCGGCGACCATGGCCTTCGGCCACCTGGCGGCCATGGCCGAGGAACTGCGCCGGGAGCAGCGCCCCCGGGCCCTCACCGTCGCCACCTCCAGCGCCTTCGCCTCGTTCTGGCTGATGCCCCGGCTGGCGGCCTTCCAGGCGGCCCATCCGGACCTGGAGATGCGCCTGGCGACCAGCGACGGAGAGGCCGACTGGTTCGCCGACGACGTGGACGCAGCGGTGGTCTTCGGGCCTTCGGGGCGCGGCGCCGCGGCGGGAGAGCTGTTGTTCAGCGACCAGGTGGTGGCCGTCTGCCGGCCCGGCTACTTCGGCACCCGGCCGGTTCCCAGCGCGGCGGCCGAGCTTCAGAGCGAGGTCCTGCTGCAGCTGGAGACGCCGCACCCCTCCTGGCTGCGCTGGCCCGACTGGTTCGCCCACTGCGGCGCCCCTCTCCCGCCCGGCGGTGCGCCGCGGGGGCCGCGCTTCAACGCCTACACCATCACCCTGCAGGCCGCGCTCGACGGCCGGGGGCTGGCGCTGGGCTGGCGCCGCCTGATCGAGCCGCTGCTGCGGGACGGACGGCTCGCGCAGGTGACGGAGGCGGTGGTGGTGCCGGAGGAGGCCTACCGGCTCATGGTGCCCGAACGGCGCGGCACCCCGGGCCTGAGGGCCTTCCGCGACTGGATCCTGGCGGAGGCCCAGGCGGACTGGCACTAAGACGGACTGGAATTGAGGCCGACTGTCAACGAGGCCGGCGGTGCTACTGGCCGGCCAGTTCCGCGGTCTTCTTGCGCATCATGGCGAGCAGGCCGTCGACCCCTTCGGTCTTGGCCACAGTGCCGTACTCCTGGCGCAGGGAGATCGCCATGCTGACGCCCTCGGCGACGATATCGAGCACCTTGTAGTCGCCGCCGTTGTCGCGGATGCGCCAGACCACGGCGATGGGTTCGCCCTCGGGCCGGTTGATGACGCTGGAGACCCGGAAGAGGTTGGGCCTGGCGTCCTCGGGCTGGACCCGTTTGACGGCGATGGCCTTGTCCGAGACGTCCGCGAAGTACGGCAGGAAACGGCGCATGTTGAGCTCCTCGAAGAGCTCCATGAAGGACTGGCGCTGGTCGTCCGAGGCCTCGCGCCAGTAGCGGCCGAGCACGAAACGGCTGATCGCCGGGATGTCGAAGGCCGTGCGGAACATGGCGCGGAAGTTCGCTTCCCTCTGCTCCTGGCTCAGCTCCAGGTCGGCGAGCTTGGCGTGGGCTTCCCGGTTCAGGGATTCGAGGAAGGCCCCGGCATCGGCGTCCTTGGCCCACAGTGGCGCCGGGGCAGAGGCCAGGAAAAGAAGCGCCCAGAGCGCGGCGAGAATGAATCTACGACGTTGCTGCATCGCTCTTCCCCTCTTGCGGTCTACCCGCGAAGCCGCCTTCCCCGGCTTCCGTTCTGCGACTCCCTGCCCACTAGAATAACCCAGCCGGGAGCCGGGTTCCACGGGGGGCGCGAGGCGGCGCCGGACGGGCCGTCCCGGAGGGCGGAGGCCAAAGGCAAATCCAATGCCAAGGTTCCACCGCGAGTCCGGCGAAAATTGCATGGCAGGGATGAATTCTCCGAAATTGTGCGCGGGGCCGGAAAGAGCGATCTATTCCTCAACACCAAGGATCTCAACGGGCTTCGGCCCTGTCAGGAGTTACAGCCATGACGCACTTCCTCTTCCTCAAGGCCGAGAGGGTCGGCCACAAGAACGGCACCCGCCGCGGCGTCTCGAACGACGGCATCGACGTCAAGCTGCTGTCGCTGCTGACCGCCCGCTACGTCTAAAGCCCAGCCGCAAGCTTTCGGGAACCGGGCCCGCGCCTCACGCGCGGGCCCGTTCTCTTTGGCGCCGGCGCGGAGCCTCGCAGGGCCGGCCCGCCGCCCCTATACTCAGGGCCATGAGCCTCTCGGAGCACGACAGACGGGCCCTCGCCGGGGTCCTCACCGATGCCCATTTCCCGGAGCTGCCGGGCTTCCAGCGCGGCAAGGTGCGCGACTGCTATGACCTGCCCGACGGGCGGCGGGTCATGATCGCCACCGACCGCCAGTCGGCCTTCGACAAGGTGCTGGCGGCGGTGCCCTACAAGGGCCAGGCGCTGACCCAGACCGCGCGCTTCTGGTTCGAGAAGACCGCCGATCTCTCGCCCAACCACGTGCTCGACTACCCGGACCCCAACGTGGTGGTGGGCCGGCGGCTCGACATGCTGCCGGTGGAGATGGTGGTGCGGGACTATTTGACCGGCACGACCGAGACCAGCATCTGGCCCATGTACGCCCGCGGCGAGCGGCGGCTCTATGGCCACGATTTGCCCGACGGTCTCGCCAAGAACCAGAAGCTGCCGGAGACGCTCGTCACGCCGACCACCAAAGGCGCCGCCGGCAGCCACGACCGGCCAATCACCGCCCGGGAGGTGGTCGGCGAGGGCCTGATGAGCCGGGCGCTGTGGGACGAGGCGGTCGAGAAGAGCCTCGCCGTCTTCTCCCGGGGCCGCGAGATCGCCGCCGAAAACGGGCTGATCCTGGTGGACAGCAAGTTCGAGTTCGGCCTCGACCCGGACGGGCGCCTGGTGCTGGCCGACGAGATCCTGACCCCGGACTCGAGCCGCTACTGGCAGGCGGGGAGCTACGCCGCCCGCCAGGCCCGCGGCGAGGAGCCGGAGAGCCTCGACAAGGAGTTCCTGCGGCTCTGGATCCGCGCCCGCTGCGACCCCTACCGGGAGCCCATTCCGGAGATCCCCGAGGAGACGCTGCTCGCCTTCAGCGCCCGCTACGTGGCGCTCTACGAGGCGGTGACCGGCGGCCGCTTCGACTATCCCGACTCCGACGAGCCGCCGCGCGAACGGCTCCGGACCGCGCTCACCGCGGCGTTTCCCGAGTATTTCTAAGAGCTTGGAAGGCCGGGGCAAGCACCCCGGGAGCCCCGTCAGTCGTCCTCGGAGGGCGGATCGTTGGGGCCGATGATGGTGCCGTCCATCAGCACCGCGGCGAAGTGCCCGGTGCCGAGCAGGAGCTTGCCGTCGTCGACCGGGTCGAAGTCGAAGATGTAGAACCAGCGGCCCCGGGCGAACCCGCAGCGCCGCTCGTGCAGGCTGATGCGGCCGATGCGGACCTCGTCGAAGTTCTTGTATTTCTTCTCCGCCCACTTGCGGGCGGTCGCAACCGCGCGCGAGAGGCGCAGCGGCGGCTCGCCCCGCTTCTCCATGTCCCAGATCGGCGAGCGCTCCATCTGCTCGTCGAGCGCATGGATCCTGATCGTCTTGCCATCCTGGGTGCGCAGCTGCATGAGGGGCAGGTCCTGGCACTTGAAGGCCCAGGCGTCCGGACCCGAGAGGAGGAGAACGAGAAAGGCGAGGAAAGGTGCGGCGACTCTCATATCCAACCCGAACGACACGAAACGACGAGGTCCCGAAGATCGGCCTTCCGGATCCGGCCGCGCCTCTGGGGACCTGCCAATATGGCCTTGACCGGCTTGACCATAGCTTAACAGACATGCCGCCTGAGGTGGGAACCTCACGGAGCCGTGATCGCGGGGCCGCAGCCGGGTCCCCTTGAGCGCCGTCAAGGCAGGGCGCCGCGGCCGCGGCGTAGCGTGAAGCCATGACGGACGGCGGTGTGGGAGAGAGGAGGGATCTGGCGGAGATGGCGGTGGGCTCCAAGGCCGGCGGATCCGGGATCGCCTTGCTGTCGGCGGGCTTCCGCCCCTTCTTCCTGCTGGCCGGGGCCTGGGCCCTGATCGTCCTGCCGGTCTCCCTGGGCCGGCTGCTGGGCGCCTGGGACTGGCCGAGCGCCTACGACCCGCTGCGCTGGCATTTCCACGAGATGGTCTTCGGCTACGTGGCCGCGGTGCTAGCCGGCTTCCTGCTGACAGCGATCCCCAACTGGACCGGACGGCTGCCGCTCAAGGGCGGACGGCTGCTGGCGCTGGTCGGCCTGTGGCTCGCCGGACGTCTCGGCATGGCCGTCTCCGGCGTCATCGGACCGCTGCCGGCGGCCGTTCTCGACATTCTCTTCCTGCTGGCCCTGCTCTTGTCGGCGCTGCGAGAGATCGTCGCCGGCGGCAACTGGCGCAACCTGCCACTGATCGCGGTCCTGGGCCTTTTTCTCTTGTCCAACCTGCTGTTCCACGCGGTCTCAGCCGGCCTGCTCGCCCAAAGCGGGGTCGGGGAAGGCGCGGACGTGCGATCCGCGCTCGCCTGCCTGGCGTTCTTGATCGCCATCGTCGGGGGCCGGATCGTGCCGAGCTTCACCCGCAACTGGCTCGCCAAGCGCTCGGCCGGCGTGCTGCCGGCGCCCTTCGGCGCCTTCGACCGGCTCACCCTGCTCGCCACCCTGGCGGCCCTGCTGCTTTGGGTCCTGTTGCCGGACGGCGTCCTCTGCGGCCTCGCGCTCATCGCCGCCGCGGCGCTCAACCTCATCCGCCTGCTGCGCTGGCGCGGCCTTCCGGCAGCGGGCGAGCCGCTGCTCTGGGTGCTCCACGTTGGCTATCTCTGGATCCCCGTTGCGCTCGCGCTCCTGGGCTGGAGCGCCCTTGCACCCGACCTTCCCCAGACCGCCGGCATCCACGCTCTCGGCGTTGGGGCGATCGGAACCATGACCCTGGGCGTGATGAGCCGCGCCACCCTGGGCCACACGGGCCAGGCGCTCAGCGCCGGTCCCGGTCTGACGGCGGCCTTCTGCCTGATCACCCTGGCCGCGGCGGCCCGGGTCGCAGCCGCGCTCTGGTCCGCCGCGACCCTGCCTTTGCTCCATGGATCCGCCGCCGCCTGGATGGCGGCTTTCGCCTGCTTCCTGGCGACCTGCGGCCCGATCCTCCTCGGCCGCCGCGCCGGCCGGTCAGCCGGGGCGGAAGGACCGCCAGCCTAGGCCGCGCGCTCGAGCCCCAGGTCGGCCCAGATGGCGCTCAGCGCGGCGATCAGGCGGTCCATGTCGGCGTCGGAGTGGAGCGGCGAGGGGGTGAGGCGGAGACGCTCCGTGCCGCGGGCGACCGTCGGGTAGTTGATCGGCTGCACGTAGATGGCGTGCTCTTTGAGGAGCCGGTCGCTCACCAGCTTGCAGAGGGCCGCCTCGCCCACCAGGACCGGCACGATGTGACTCTCGGAGGCCATCACCGGCAGGCCCGCCTCGCCGAGCCGCCGCTTGAGCGTCGCCGCCCGCTCCTGGTGGCGCGCCCGCTCCGCCCCGCTCGCCTTCAGGTGCCGCACGCTCGTCAAGGCCCCCGCCGCCACCGCCGGCGGCAGGGCCGTCGTGAAGATGAAGCCCGAGGCGAAGCTGCGCACGAAGTCGACGAGCGCCCCAGAGGCCGCGATATAGCCCCCCAGCACCCCGTAGGCCTTGGCGAGCGTCCCTTCGATCACCGTCAGGCGCTCCATCACCCCCTCGCGCTCGGCGATGCCGCCGCCCCGGGGGCCGTAGAGCCCGACCGCGTGCACCTCGTCGAGATAGGTCATGGCGCCGTGGGCCTCGGCCACCTCGCAGAGCTCGGCGATGGGCGCCACGTCGCCGTCCATGGAGTAGACCGACTCGAAGGCGACGATCTTGGCCCGGCCCGGGTCCTCGTCGGCCAGGAGCCGCGCCAGGTCCGCCGGGTCGTTGTGGCGGAAGATGCGCTTCTCGGCCCGGCTGTGGCGGATGCCCTCGATCATGGAGGCATGGTTCTTGGCGTCCGACAGCACCAGGCAGCCGGGCAGGCGCGCGGCGAGCGTGCCGAGGCTGGCGAAGTTGGAGACGTAGCCCGAGGTGAAGAGCAGCGCCGCCTCCTTGCCGTGCAGCTCGGCCAGCTCGCGCTCGAGCAGCACGTGGTAGTGGTTGGTGCCGGAGATGTTGCGGGTCCCCCCGGCGCCCGCCCCGCAGCGCGCCAGCGCCTCCTGCATGGCCGCCACCACGCCCGGGTGCTGGCCCATGCCGAGATAGTCGTTGGAGCACCAGACGGTCACCTCGCTCACCGTCTCGCCGATCGGGTTCCCATCATGGCGCAGGGCCCGCGGAAAGGCCCCCGCCCGGCGCTCCAGGTCCGCGAACACCCGGTAGCGGCCCTCCTCGCGAAGGCCGGCGAGGCCGCGTTGGAAGAAGTCCTGATAGTCCAATCTACCCTCCCCCGGGCGCATCCAGCCTGCCCGGGCGCCGAGCCCGCGCGCTACTGGGTCGCCTCCTTGAGATAGGCGATCAGGTCCTGGCGGTCCTTTTCCTTCTTCAGGCCGACGAAGTTCATCTTGGTCTTGGGAACCATGTCCTTGGGCTTGGTGACGTATTCATCCATGGTCACCTCGTCCCAGACGATGCCGGACTCGACCAGGGCGGCGGAGAACTTGAACCCTTCGATGGTGCCGGCGGTCCGCCCGAACACGCCGTTCAGATGCGGTCCGATCTTGTTCTTGCCGGCTTCCAGGCTGTGACAGGACTTGCACTTGCGGAACACCTTCTTGCCTTTCTCGGGATCGCCGTCGGCCCAGGACGGCGGCGCGAGCGACACGGCGGCACAGAACACGGCGGCCGGAAGGACCTTCACGGCCCACGGGATGAAACGAGTCATTTTTCGGTCCCCTCGATCATGGTTTGCGCTGGCTCCCGGAAGGAGAGTATCGCCTCTCTCGCAGCCGAGTCATAGCGGCCTCGCCGGGTCGCGCCTTGACCAAGGTCAATCGTCGGCACGGCAGCCGCGGCACCGCAAGGATCGGATGCAGGGACGGCGGAGAAGCCCGGAGGAGGCCCGCTTCGCCCGCGGCCCGGCGCGCCCGGGTCACGAGGCCTTGCGGCGCGCTTCCTGGCTCGCCGCGGCCCTGGCCCGCAGCAGCGCCGGATCGGGAACGCGAAAGTGCCGCGGGCTGTCCATCTCGATCAGGCCTTCGGCCCGCCAGGCGCTGAGCACCCGGCAGACGGTCTCGGTGCGGGTGCTCAGATAGTTGGCGATCTCGTCCCGGGGGATGGGCATCTGCACCAGCAAGGCCCCGTCCGAGCGCTCGCCGATGCGCTCGCCGGCCTCGAGCAGGAAGGCCGCCAGCCGCGCCTGCACGGGCAAGCACCAGTGGCGACGCAAGCGCTCGGTACGGCGGGCCAGATCTCCGCACAGCCCCTCGAACAACTGGCAGCCGAGCTCGGGATCGGCGGCGCACCAGGACTCGAGGTCGGAGAAGGCGAAAACCAGCAGCCGGAGGGCGCTCACCGCCCTCACGTCCTGCCCCCATTCGACGCCCGGCCGCGTTGGCAGGATCAGGTCCCCGGGAAAGCGGAAGTCCCGCACGTCGAGTTCGCCCGCGCCGCCGCTCCGGTAAAGCCCGGCGACGCCGCGCTTGACGATGCAGAACTCCGAGCCGGCGTCGCGCGCCTGCGCCAGGCTGTCGCCGGGCGCGAGCTGGCGCACGCCATGCGGCCGCCGCAGCAAGGAGGCCGCTTCGGGGCCGAAACGCTCGACGAAGACTCGTCGCCAGCTGTTGCCCCGGTTGGGTCGCCGCAGCGCTCCGGCACCGGGCCTGGCCGGTTGCCCCAGCATCGGCGCCTTCCTTTCAGTCGACGAAAAGACGGAAGTCTGAAGAACAGGCGCTCGGCCAACCTTGACCGAGATCAAATCGGTCCCGGGGGCACAACTCGGCGGCGCGGCTGACGATATCGCCCGGCGCGGTTGTATTGGGACGACGGCCGGCCCCGGAGACCCCGGCAACACCGGCCCGCGGCCGTGCGGCCCGACCCTTGAGCACCGCCAACAATCCACAGAAAAATCTCGTCATGACGGATTGGGACATTGCCCGCCATGCGCGAAAGGCTAGACTGGAACGCGTCCCCAAACGACACGCATACAAGGTTCTCTTGTGTTCCCGAGGATACGCCCCGGCCCGAGCGCCGGGGCGTCTCTTTGGAGCCGACCCCTCGCCGGCGCGGAGCCGACGATGGGAAACGCAGCGCAGGCGCGCGCTCGCGCCGTCGCCCGACAGGCGGTCCCCCGCCGCAGGGAAGACGCCGGGCGCCGAGCCATGCTATGTGTGCTAGAACAGTCCGGCGACGCCGACGCACCGGGCGGGCCGCCGGGGGGAGGGTGCGACCGGCCCCCTCGAGAACGACAGGAACGGAGTTGGGGAGAAGCCGTCTCGGCGTTGCGCCGGGACGCAGAGGCTGCGGCTAGGGTCAGATGCAACGGGACTCGAAGATCGAGCAGGGGCTGCCTTGGCCGGAAGCCTTCGAGGACATACTGCCTGCGATCCGCGAGCAATGGGGCGTCGAGGGCCGGATCTACCTGAGCCGCAAGCTGAGCGGCAAGTCCGGGGCGCTGGTCTATTGCGCCGATCTCACCACCCGCGACCACGCCGGCCAAGCGATCCTGAAGCTCGAGCAGGTCCCCGAAGCCAAGCTATCGGACGAACGCGAGGCCGACCGCCATCACCGCGCTGCCGAGGAAGCACCGGAATACGCGGCCAAGCACCTGCCCAAGGTGCTCCATACCCTCAACCGCGGCGACAAGAACGCCATCCTCTCGAGCATCGCCGGGCGCGGGCTCGAGTATTCCTTGCCCTTTTTCCAGTGCGGCTACGACCAGCAGCTTCACGTCGTGCACGAGATGTCCCAGGACCTGCTCGAGGACTGGAACGCGAAGTACGAGCTGGCCGAGGGCGGGCATGCGCCGCAGGACCTGCTCGCCAGCTGGCTCGACTATCGGCTCGACCCGAAACGGGGCCGAATCCACGCCTTCCTGGCCGAGCACTGCGGACTGCAGCCGAGCGAGCCCAGCTTCACCTTCGAAGGCCATTGGTATCCCAACCCGCTGGTCTTCGCCCAATCGGAGGAAGTGCGCTCGAGCCACATCGGCCTGCGGGTGATCCGAGGCAACGTCCACGGCGATCTGCATGGCTACAACGTTCTCGCCATGACGCAGCGGACGACCGATGCGGACTACTATCTGATCGATCTGGCAAAGTACGAGGCCCAACAGTACCTCTTCTACGACCACGCCTACTTCGAGCTGGCCTATCTGCTGCAGTCGCGCGGAGAGGCCAGTCCGTCGGACTGGGAATCGATCATCGACCGCTTGAGCCATTTCCAGCACGAGGACGATCCAGGCATCCTGCGCGGCGACGACCTCGGGCTGATCGAACTGGTCCGCGGCGTGCGCCGAGAGGTCTTCGACTGGGTGGACCGCCACGAGAGCAACCGCATCTCCTTCCTGGAGAACCAGTACCTGCTGGCCCAGATAGCCGCCGGCCTCGGCTTCACCCACAAGGACATCTCGCGCCAATCGCGCCAGTACGCCTTCATTTACGGCGCCGCCACCCTGAAGGACTACCTCAGGCTGAACGGCATCGACTGGCCCAAGCACGGGCCGCAGATCGTCTTCCGGGCCCGGGAAGAGCGCGCGCCGGAGATCTCAACCGCGCCTTCCGCCCCCGCCGCGGTCGGGTCCTCCGGCGAGCGCTCGGAGGCGCCGGCCCCCGCCGTGCCCGCCGGCCTGCCGCTGCCGGAGAAGCCGGCGGTCGCGGTCCTGGCGTTCCAGAACCTGAGCGAGCAGCCGGACCAGGAGTACTTCGCCGATGGCGTAACCGAAGAGGTCATCACCTATCTCTCGCGGATCGAATCCTTCATGGTCCTCTCGCCCAGCACGACCTTCATCTACAAGGGCCTGCACACCGATCCCGTGAAGATCGGAAAGGAGCTGGGCGTGCACTACGTGGTCGAGGGCAGCGTGCGCAGGTCGCCCAACCGGGTGCGGGTCAACGCCAAGCTGATCGACGCGCTCAACGGCCGGACCATCTGGGCCGACCGCTTCGACGGCGATCTGGAGGACATCTTCGACCTGCAGGACGAGATCGCCCGCTCCATCGTCTCGGAGATCGACCTGGAGCTGAAGTACAGCGAACGCAAGCGCGCCAAGTGCAGTCCCATGCCGGTGAGCGTCTGGGAAAAGTTCCAGAAAGGCATGTGGCACTTCTACAGGCTTACGGCCGAGGATACCCGGTCCGCCGGAAAGCACTTCTCCGACCTGATCGATAGCGCGCCGGCCTATGCGCCGCCCTACGCCGCACTGGCGATCCTGGAGTGCCGCAAGGTGATGACCTGCGAGTGCGAGGATCTGGCCAAGACCGTGCAGAGGGCCTTCGACCTCGCCAGCAAGGCGGTGGCGCTCGACGACGACAGCAGCTTGGCCCGCCACGCCCTGGCGCGCGCGCTCGTGTTCATGGGCAGGTACGATCAGGCGGTCGAGGAAGCTCAAGCGGCGGTGGCGCTGAACCCGAGCTCGTCAGAGGCCCACTTGGTCCTCGGGCTCGTGTTCTTTTGGAGCGGACGGGCGGCGGAAGGCGTGGCGCCCTTCGACACAGGCATCCGGCTCAGCCCGAAGGGATCGATGCTGAAGATCAAGATCCTGGGCAAGGCGATCTGCTGCTACTTCATGGGCCAGCCTTCCGAGGCGGAGGCGCAGGTCCGGCGCACCGTTCACATGCGGACGGTCGGGCCCATGGCCTGGCTGTTCCTGGCCGCGATCCTCGTGCAGCTCGATCGCCTCGAAGAGGCTCGCCTGGCGATCAAGGAGGCCCACCAGGCCAGGCCGGACATGACGATCTCAAGACTGAGGAGCTGCTGGGCGCATCTCTACCCGGACTACCTCGACCGGCTGACGGCGGATCTGCGCAAGGCCGGAATGGCGGAGTAGGATCCTGCGGCGCGCCCGCCACGCCGGCGGCCGGCGACCCGCCCGGTGTTTTGGGACGGCCCCGGTCGGCGTGCCCGAAGGCCGGCCATCAGCTGATCGTCGGCCGTTCAAGAGCAATCGACACCGAAGCGGCGGCAAACAAAACGCTGCTTATTTCAGAATAATGAAAATTTACCATATGCGTTAATACAAAAACTCTTCTCCTTTTATTTGAGGCATTTATAATTGTCGTAATATTAATGCAGTCTATTTTTTGGAGGCGTTTCATTGGTCACCGGTCTACCTATGAGCGACGATCAGATCGTTCGCGCCGCAGAGGAGATGATCGCGGTGCACGGAAGCGAGGCACTGGCCTGCGCGAGGCGCAGCGCCGAGACGCTGCGGTCCCAAGGATTCGACTCCGTCGCCGCGACCTGGGAGCTGATCTGCGAGGTCATCCGCGACCTGCAGGAGGCGAGCCTCAACGCCCAGGACTACAAGACCGCGCTCGACAGGTCCGTCTTTCTCTCGGAATAGCGCCCGGGACCGAACCCGGAGCGTCCAGAGCCACGACGGGCCGGCGGGTACCCTGCCGCCCGTGCCGGCCCGCGAGCGGTCCTGACTGCGGCGTTCCCGCCCGCCCCGGAGATTCCCGGCGGAACGCCGCCCGGACCGCGCGGGGCTCCTGGCCCCGGCGTCTCTTTATCGAAAATTAATCTTCTCCGGCCCTAGTCTCACGCCCGAGAGCCGCAGGAACGACCCCGACGCATAGGCATCGCCACGCCACGTCGCGAGATGACCCCATGAAGGACGCCGCGCCCAAGCTAACCATCTCCTCCACCAACCCCGCCGTCATGGTCGAGCAGCAGATGTCCCGCAAGGAAGCCGAGATGTACGCGCTTCTGAGGGACTACCGCTGCACCAAGGGCCTCAGCCGCGAATGCCCGGGCCGGATCATCATCGGGCGCGCCGGCGTGGTGCTCGACTGCCCCGACTGCGGCTGGGTGGGACAGACCTACCCGCCCGACGAGGCCGAGGAGGCCGCGCAGCCGCCCGCCTCGGGCGAGCCGGCTTCCTAGATCCGGCCTTGCTGGGCCGAGCCCGGCTTCGCGCCGCCCCGCCGGCCCCTCCATCCCTTCCCTGCCCACCTCCCGCGCCCTCAAGGGGGTGGCGGGCCGTCGAGCAAAGAGGCAAGATACGCCCTGGGACGGTTAAGGACAGGACGAGGTCCAACGCCGGGGCTCGGTACGGCGAGGCAATAGGGGAGTCTCGCACCCGGCGCAAGGAGGAGGCGGCAATGACCAATGCGTCGGCCTATGCGCCCGACATGTCGGAACTGCAGAGGCGGGTCGAGGCGATCCAGCATCGCTTCAGCGGCTCGGCCCAGGAGAGCCGCGAGCGCGGCGAGCGCCTCGTCGGCCTCATCGAGGCCATGGAGCAGGGCTTCGTCCGCAGCCAGCGCGACATCGAAAGCCTGACCCGAGAGCTGACCCGGGCCAACGACGAGAACCGGCAGCTCCGGAGCATGCTGCACACGCTGCTGGCGGTGACCGACGACAGCGACCCGCGCGGCCTCGGGGCGGCCATGCGGGAGCTGGAATCCCAGATCAACCGGCTCGTCGAGACCGCCTCGTCGATCAGCGGCACCCTGGGCAGAGCCCCGGGGGAGACCGAGGGAGACCCGTTCGCCGCGGCGGCCAACGACGGCTCCGACAGCCGGCGCGAGGAGCCGCAGGCGGCGGAATAGCCCGGACCGGGCCGCCGATGCGGGCGCGGCCGCTCAGGCAGCAGCCGCTCAGGCGGAACCTTGCCCTTGTTTCGAGCGTGGCACCGGCCACGGGGATCCATAGCCAACTCAACCTGTGATTTGCGACCCGCCGTCATTTGTCGGCCCGGGGGCTGCGCACGTATCCGCTTCATTAACCGCATTTTAGGCGTTAAACGTCACAATCGGTACGCAGACAGCATGATCAGTACAGATGTCAGTAGACATGATAGACGAGACGCTTCTCACGCCGGCCCAAGTCGCAGAGCGGCTTCAGGTCAATGAACGCACGGTGACCCGCTGGCTGCGCGACGGTTATCTGCGCGGCTACAAGCTGGGCAAGGAGTGGCGCGTCTCGCCCGGGGACCTGCAACGCTTCATCGAGCGCCATTCGAATGCGCCGACGCGCGAGGTCATGAAAAGCGTGGAAGACTGACGCGCCCCCGTGGAAGAGGCCGTTTCCCGCGCCTGTCCCCCTTGCCGTTAAAGCCTTGTTTACCAACATTTTACGGCTATTTCATCCCTTCCTGCCAGGCTGGCTCCGGGTGTCACGAAACACTGCCGGAGCCGCCACTTGCACCGATTCCTGCGTTGCCGTTGGTTGCTTTTCCTAGTCCTCTGGGGGGCGATAGCCACTCCGTCGGCGGCCGAGCCGAGCAAGGCTGACCAGCCCCTGCTGTTCGATTCCATCGAGTTCCGCGGCCCCGCGATCGGCGGCTGGTACAACTTCTCCCAGCAGGTCGAGGAGACCCTTGAGCTCTTTTCCCGCTGCGCGGCCGACCTCGAGTCCTGCCCCAGGCCCGATGTGGCGAGCCTCATGGCCGAGGTCGCGGCGCTGCGCGGCCAGGAACCGGCCAAGCTCCTGCAGGAGGTCAACCGGCTGGCGAACCGCCGACCCTACCGATTGGACATCGCGAACTTCGGCCAGGACGAGTACTGGGCCTCGCCGCTCGAGTTCCTCGCGCGCTCCGGCGACTGCGAGGACTTCTCCATCTTCAAGTACGCCCTGCTTCGCCATCTGGGCCTGCCGGCGGAGGCCATGCGCGTGGTCCTGATCGAGCGCGCCGACGACGGGCTCGGCCACGCGGTCCTTGCGGTCTACCTGGACCGCCAGGTCTACATCCTGGACAACATGAGCGAGCGGGTCCTGCGGCAGGACGAGATCGAGCACTACATGGCCGTCTTCTCGTTCAACGAAAGCCAGCGCTGGGCCCACTTCACGGGCACCGAGAACGTGATAGAGACCGCCGCCACGCCGCGCCGGGGCGATCTGGTGGTGGCCACCCGCAGCACTCTCTCCACGGCGCCCGCGGTGTCCGACACGCCGCAGCGGCCCGCCGGCGCGCGGCGCCAGGACGACAGCTCCGTGCTGATCCAGCTCGGCGCCTTCCGGGTGCCCGAGTACGCCCCCTCGGTCTGGCAGCGCCTGCTGCGCGACAACCCGGACCTGCTCGGCGGGCTCAGCCACCGGATCGATATCGTCGATGGCGGCGGCGCCCAGGCCTGGCACATGCTGAGGGTGGACACCAACAGAAACGAGGGCTCCGCCCGGGCCCTCTGCGACGCGCTGATCCAGCGCGACGTCGACTGCATGATCGTCCTCTAGACTCCTCTCCCCTCCTCGTCTCCCCAAGTTCTCGGCCCGCCTCGGCGGACCCATCGCGCTGCCGGATTTGCTTGGAGCCCCTATGCGCAGCTTGGGGAAGCGCGCAAGCGCCTGAGGTTGTTCAATATCGTCCGGGGGATTAATCGAAACCATGACCGAGAGACGGGTACCGGCGGTTGCGCCCCGCAGCGGTGCGAACGCGGAACGGAAAGATGACACCTACCGGGGGGACGGCAGGCCGTGAGCGATCGGCCGCCGTCCGCCGACCTGGAGACCCGGAGGCGGGACCTGGCCGCCCACGTCGCCCAAGGCGTGCTGGGCGCGGCGCCCTTCATCGGCCCGATCCTGGCCGAGATCATCGGCAGCCTGCTGCCCCAGCGGCGCATCGAGCGGGTGGAGGAGCTGCTGCGGCATCTGGACGCGCGCCTGGCGACGGCCGATCAGGAGACGCTGCAGAAGGCACTGATGAGCCCGGTCGGCATCGACCTGCTGGACGCCGTCATGCGGCAGGCGGCACGCTCGGCCTCCGGCGACCGCCAGGAGTACCTGGCCGAGCTCCTGGCCCGCGCGCTGACCCTGGAGGAGCTGGAGTACAGCCAGGTGCGCACCCTGTTCGACCTGCTGGACCAGCTCGGCGAGGCGGAACTGGCGGTGCTGGCGGCCTACGGCCTGCCGGCCGGCGAGACGCGCAGCGCCTACCTGGCCCGCCAGGTGCCGCGTTCGGCCTTGCCGGACAGCGATCCGGACGCCCCCGAGCCGGAACTCGAGGAGCAGCCCTTCTTCCGGGCCTGGCGGGCGAAACTGCTGCGCCTCGGGCTGCTCGAAGCCCAATTCGACCCGAAGGAGCCGGCGGAAGCGCCCCCCTTCGATCCGGCGACCGGCATGACGCGGGTCTCGCGCTACGCGCTGGCGCCCCTCGGGCACCTGCTGCTGCAGTCGGTCGGCCTGCCGTACCGGAACTAGGTCAAGAGCCGCCGGCTTGCGACCCGGCGGCCTAGATCAGAACCCACTCGGATGGAACCGCGACGCGGTTTCATCCGAGTGGGTGATTCTGATCGAACTTGTAGATTTAGAGCAGATTCACGCGACGAACTGGCATCGCGAAGCGATTCCAGCTCATCACGATCTGCTCTAGGCGCCGGCCCGCCCCTGGTGAACGCGCCGGGGTGCGAAGGCCTTCCGCCACTGCTGCACCACCTGGTCGTACTCCTCGGCCAGGTCGTGGGTGGAGCCGGACCTGAGACGCAGGCGCGCGTGACCGCCGGAGATCGGCATGATCTCGTCGATGCTCTCGGCCAGGACCGCGACCCGGCTGCCGTCGATCGTGCGGAACTCCAGGATCTTGTTGCCAGCGGGTCGCATTCCTCGTCCCCCCAAGGTTCAAGCCGCCACGTTGCCGGGCACTCTAGCACGCCGGGCGGCAGAGAAGAGCCACCGGAGCGCCCAGCGTCCGCCCTATTCGTGCCAGATTCCCTTGGGACTATGCAGCCAGGGCAAACTTGAGAGGCCCAAGGTCTGGGACGCCAGACGCCTCGGCCCGCCTTCTCTCGGAAGAGCAAAGACAAAGATCCCTCGTTGGAAAAGGCGGGGGGTCTTTGCTTGGGGACCGGATTGCGCCGGCCGGAAGCGGCCCGGGCGTCTGGCCTCTACCGCCGAGGTGAAACGGCACCGGCCCCCAGTCGCATCCGGCCAGCCTCGAACTAGAGAGACCTTGGCCGGAAGCGGCTGGAGGCCGGTTCGGCGAAGCCGGTTGCGGCGTTAGCGACCTTGCCCGTTGCCCGCCGCGGCGGTGCCGGCCTGCCCGGCCTTGTCCGCCTGGCCAGCCTTGTCGGCCTGTGCGGACTTCGCCGCCTGGGTCTTGAGACGGGTCACCCGGCCTTGGAAGTGGGCGCCCGGGTGGACCTCCAGCGTTTCCTGATAGATGTCGCCGGCCATCCTTGCGCCCTTGCTCAGCACCACCTTCTTGGCCCGCACCTCGCCGTCGAAGGCGCCGCAGATGTGGACGGAATCGGCCTCGACCGAGCCGCTGATCTTCGGCTCGCCGCTGAGCGTGAGCGAGCGGCACTTGATGTTACCGTCGATGGCGCCTTCCACCATGATGTCGCCCCGGCTCACCAAATCCCCGGTGAGGACCGTGTCGGCGGAGATGATGGAGTGCTGGATGCGGGCGTTCTGGACGCCCTGGGGCGGACGGGCGGGCTCGGCGGCGGGGCCGTTCTGCCCGCTCCTGGCGCTTTGGGCGCTCGGAACGCTCTGGAACGGCGGCGGGCTCTGGGGCTGCTTTTCCGCGGCGGCGCCGTTGCTTTTGCTGTCCTGCTGTCCGCTGGAGCGATTCTTTCCAAACATGACCGTAGATCTCTCGCAATCCGCTGCTGGTCGAGGCCCCGAGTTTACGGGGGACTGGTTAACAATGTTTACTCAAGGGCCTGCCATTGCGAAGAAAACAGCGCGCGCCGACGGATTGCCGACGGATTGCTGCCGGTCGGGCGTGGGAACGGGGACGCCGCCGGTGTTCGCCCCGGCCGAAGGGTGCTAGGCTCCTCCCCGGGGTCGCCCCTATTGAGTTCGCCAACAGGCGCACTGGGAAGCCAAGGCTTCCTTCGCGTACCAGCATCGATCAGGAAATCCGAGAGGAGACGGGGCGATCTCCGTCGGGGTCCAAGGGGGCGCAGCCGCGGACCGAGGGAACAAGGTCGTGCCGCGGCCATTGATCTATTGGACCGGGGTCGCGGCCATTCGTATTTCTGAAGGCGGTCAAAACCGCCACGGGAGGGCGCGATGCGCTGGGTAACGATCGGTGCTTTGCTGCTGCTGGCGGTCGCCGTCACGGGATGTCCCCAACCGCAGCCGCCGAGCCCGCCGACGCCGCCCAGCCCGCCAGCACCCCCGACTACGCCGCCCACGCCAATCGGGGTGAACCGGGTGGTGAACATGATCCCCCTCGCCCTCAGCGGTGAGACGAACCAGGACAGCGAGCCCTTCCTGACCGCCGAACCGGGCGACCCGGACCGCATGGCGGGCACCGCCTTCACGCCCAATCCCTTCGGCTCCGGCACCGGGCTTGCGCCGATCTACGTCTCCGACGACGCGGGCGACACCTGGGCGCTGCGCATGACCGTGCCCAGCGCCGGGATCACCGGCGACATCACGGTGAGCGCCGGCCAGCCCAACGCGCGCCTCTACGGCAGTATCCTGCGCCTGCCGGGGTCGCTGGTCATGAGCAGCCTGCTGACGGACGACTTCCTGGCGGCCACGGCGATGACTCAGGTGGCCTCGCGCGGTTCGGCCGACCAGCCTTTCATCGGCTCGGCCGAGGGGCCGACCGGCGACGACCACGTCTACATCGGCAACAACGACTTCAACGCGCCCGGCGGCCGGACCGCGACGGTGGACGTTTCCGGCGACAGCGGCCAGACCTACAACAGCGTGCGCATCGAAAGCCGCAACACCTCCGGCCAGAACGGGCCCTCGGTGCGCACCGCCGTGGCGCCCGACGGCACGGTCTACGCCGCCTACTTCGGCTGGCGCGCCTTCAACGGCAGCATCGCGACAAGCGACCTGGTGGTGGTGCGCGACGATGCCTGGGCGACCGGCGCCGTCGCCTTCCGGGACCTGGTCGATCCGGGCGACGGCCTGGTCGGCCGCCGGGTGGTCCAGAACCTGACCATCCCCTGGTCGAACGCGCCGACGCTCGGCAACGAGCGCATCGGCTCGACCCTGTCGATCGCGGTGGATCCCAACGACAGCGACATCGTCTACGTGACCTGGGCCGACCGGGTCGGCGGCGGCGACATCTATACGGTCCACCTGCGGCGCTCGCTCGACCGGGGCGTCACCTGGTCGAACGACTTGCGCACCATCACCAACGCGACCTGCATCTCGCTCGCCGTCGCCGACAACGGAGCCGTGGGCTTCCTCTACCAGCAGGTCGTGGGTGGGCGCTGGCAGACCCATCTGGAGCAGAGCCGCGACGGCTTCACGACCCTCGCCGATTCCCTGCTGGCGGACGTGCCCACAACCGCCCCGCCGGTCCAGTTCCTGCCCTATATCGGCGACTACAACTACCTGATCGCGGTCGGCAACGAGTTCCGCGGCATCTTCTCGGCGAACAACCGGCCGCTCCCGGCCCACTTCCCGAGCGGCGTCAACTACCAGCGTCTCGCCGACTTCGCCAGCGGGACCTTGAGCGATGCCGCCGGCAACAACGTCGCCGTCTCCATCGACCCCTTCTACTTCAGCGTGGACGCGATCCCCTAGGTCCCGCGTATGAAGAGGGAAGAAAGCGCCTTGGACGTGCATAGGAAAACCGAAAAGACGTCACGAAGGACAAGAACCATGCGGCCCGCCATCCTCGCCTTGATCGGCCTCTTGGGCTTGCTCGGCCTCGCTGGCCCGCCGGGCGCCGCGCGCGCCCAGGAGGCCACGGTCAAGCTGATCGCCCAGTCGGACATCGTCTTCAGCGGCACGGTGAGCGAGGTGGGCGCCGCCTCCTTCGAGCAAGTGCCGGTCGACGCGGGAACCCTGGTGGTGGAGGTGGACCGGGTCTACCTGGCGCCCGCCGCGCTTGCCCTCGAGACGGGCGACCGGATCACCGTCGCCCTCAAGGAGCCCGGCAGCCTCGCCCGGGGCGCCCGCGCCACCTTCTTCGCCACCGGCTGGATCCTGGGCGACGGCATCGCCGTGCGGGAGGTCGGCCACCGCGTGGCCGCATCAACGGGCGGCAGTGGCGAGGCGAGCGCCCTCCCCCTCACCATGGAGCAGGCCGAGGAGATGGTAGCCGACGCCAGACTGAGCCAGCGCCTCGCCAGTGCCGACATGGTCGTGGTCGGCCGGGTGGTGGAGGTCCGCGCCGGCTCTCAGGAAGCCTTCCTTCAGCACGAAGCGAAGCGCATCACCGAGCACGATCCCGAATGGCGCGAGGCGGTCATCGCGGTGGAAAGCGGCCTCAAGAACGCCAGCGCCGGCGAGACGGTGGTGGTGCGCTTCCCGGCCTCGATCGACATCCGCTGGTACGCGGTGCCCAAGCTGCAGGAAGGCCAGGAGGGCACCTTCATCCTGCAGCGCGACGCGGTGTCTGGCGCGACAATGGCGATGCAGGCCGGCGCCCAGGTGCCGGCCTACACGGCCCTAAAATCCCAGGACGTGCTGCCCGCGGCCGAGGCTCCCAAGGTGCGCGCCCTCATGGCCGAGTAGGAAAGACCACCCCCAACACGAATGGCCTTAACGCGACCCTAGAGCGGGTGGGCGACGAGGGCGAGGAAATCGCCGGGCTCGACCAGCACCTTGTGGCTGCGGCCGATCAGGACGCCCGAGGTGCCGGCGCGGTAGAGCACCGGCTCGCGCTCCGGGCGCTCGGGAAAGTGGACGCGCCCCAGGGGCTCGCCCTCGTGCACCTCGGTGTCGAGATCGACCAGCGCCTCGTAGAGCCCCGCGTCGTCGGCGATCAGCGTGCAGCCGGGCTCCGGCATGTGCATGGCGCGGGTCGGCGCGAGGTCGCGCTCGGCGCGGCTCACCGGCGCCTCGTCGATGATCTCCAGATGGGCGAGCCAGTTGCGCACCCCGGTCTGGGCGATGTCGAGCGTGTCGGTCGTCGTCGTGCCGCCGCCGCCCAGCTCGGTGCTGACGAAGAGCTTGCCCATCTCCTCGACCGCGGTGTCGAGCATGCCCCCGGCATCGAGCTCGACCAGCTCCAGGCTGACCGCCGCGCCGAAGGCCTCGGCCGCCGCCCGGGCCCTCTGGGTGAGCGCCTTATCGGGCAGCCGGTGATAGCAGGCGAAGGGCGTGAACATGAGGGTCTTGCCGCCGGAGTGGATGTCGAGCAGCGCGTCGCAGGCGGGGACGATCCGGTGCTGCACGAAGTGGGCGATCATCTCCGAGACCGTGCCGTCGCGCCGGCCCGGGAAGGCCCGGTTCATGTTGACGCCGTCGATGGGCGAGACGCGCGAGCCGTTCATGACCGCCGGGTAGTTGAGCGCGGGAATCACGATCACCTGGCCGGCGATGTCGGAAGGCTCCAGCGCGCGCGCGAGCTTCAGCAGCGTGATCGGTCCCTCGTACTCGTCGCCGTGGTTGCCGCCGGTGAGGACGGCCGTGGGCCCGGCGCCGCCGCGGATCGAGACGATGGGCAGGCGCACCGCGCCCCAGGCGGAACGGTCGTGGGAATGGGGCACGTTCAGATAGCCGAAGTGCTTGCCCTCGGCCGTAAGGTCGATGCTGCAGCCGACCTTGGGCTCCGTTTCCGACATGGCGTCCTCCCTCGTCTCCCCCGGCACCCCGCCCGTGCGCCGCGCCGGTCCGATTTGAACCCGCCCGCTGCCCCTGCCGCAAGGGCAAGCGCGAAGGACCATCGCGCGGCGCGCGTCCGCGGCCCTTGCCCCTCGGGCTCGGCCACGCCACCCTTCGCCGATGGGGCCGACTGCGGCGGTTCCTCGAGCCATGGAGGAGACGGGATTTGCCGAACGACTGCATCCGCTTCGGGGCCGAGCGGGACCTTCTGCCCCTCTTCGAGGGACGCACCCGGGAGCTGCAGCGCCGCATGGCGGACGAAGGCCTCGAGCTGCTGCTGCTGACCAACGCCGATTCCATCTACTACTACACCGCCTTCTGGGGCGATCTGGGACTCACCTTCGGCCGGCCGACCCTGGTCCTGGTCTCGGCGGGCGGCGAGGTCACGCTGATCACGGCGGCCTGCGAGGCGCTGATGGCCCGGGACATGACCTGGGTCGCAGACATCGTGATCTATCACGACGGCATCGACGGCGAGTGGCGCGGGCCCCTCGACCGGGCGCTGGGCGCCGGCCGCCCCCGCCTCGCGTGCGAGCGCGCCGACCTGCCCGCCGTCGTCGCCGACCACCTGCGCCGCCAGCACGGCCTGGGAGAGATCGCCGACGCCAGCCCCACGATCGCGGCCATGCGCATGATCAAGAGCGCCGAGGAGCTCGACATGATCCGCCAGGCCGGACGGGTCGCCGTCGCCATGGGGATCGGCGGCAAGGAGGCCATCGCCGAGGGCGTGCCCGAGTACGAGGTCTCGCTCGCCTGCATCGCCGCGGGCACCCGCAAGGCGGCGGAGATCATCGGCAGCGAGGACGAGACCGCCCTCATGAGCCCCATGATCTACAACCTCCAGGTCCTGCAGTCGGGCCACTTCACCAGCCACACCCACCTGCACCCGACCGTGCGCCGCATCCAGCGCGGCGACCCGGTCTACATGTGCTTCTGCCCCATCGCCCACTTCAAGCAGTTCAAGCTGGGCTTCGACCGCGAGTACTTCGTCGGCGAGGTGAAGGACGAGATCGCCCGCATCTACGAGACCGCCCTCGCCGCCCAGGCGGCCGCCCTCGCCGAGCTCAGGCCGGGCGCCGTCGCCGAGGAGGTGAACCGGGCCGCGGTGGAGGTCTATAGCGCCGCCGGCTTCGAGCCCGGCTACCGCACCGGACGGTCCCTCGGTCATTCCTGCCTGGAAAGCCCGGAGCTGAAGGAAGGCGACCGCACGGTGCTGAAGCCCGGCATGGTCTTCGCCGTCGACGGCGGCATCACCGTGCCCGACGTCTTCGGCGCGCGGGTGGGCGACACGGTCATCGTGACCGAGACGGGCCACGAAATCGTCACCGAGTATCCGCGGGAGCTGACGGTCCTCTGACAGCACGCTTACCCCCCGCAGGCGCGCGCCGCTAGGGAGGACGGCAAATACGGCCGAGATGCCAATCTCCTGTGGACAACTGCGGTCCTGCTCGTGGACGCACTTTCGCGGCGCCACTAGAATAGGCATGCGGTATCACTTAACCCGTGATACATCACGACGTCGTGGAGAGAGCCCCGCCCTGCCGCGGGGCTTTTCTTTTTTCACAACCGCAAAATTGCTATAGTTCTTGGGCCATCACTCTCGGGGAGGAAATCGAGAGCAAGCGAAGGGTTTCGTCGCGGGGTTCCAGCTCGACCGGGATCGGGAGCCGGAACGGCGGCCGGGGACAAGGTTCCGGTCCTTGCGCGACGGTCTCGAGGGGCGTGCCGAGCGACGGCGCGGCGGCGGGAACGAAGTGGCTTCATGTTCGGGACCCGCGACAGCCAGTGGTTCGGGCAGACGGCCAGAGCGACGCCCTCGGAGTCTCGTGCCCTCCGCGCACACTCGGTAGCGGCGATGGCACGGCGGTCCCGGGCTCGGCCGCAGGTCCGGCCGGTGGCCCAAGAAGGGAAAGAACCGAAATGACGTGGCTGGGAACGAGTCTGCTGGTCGTCGGAGTGGTCATCATCGTTGGGCTGACCCTCTGGGTCGGCGTGCAGACCGTTCGCCGCCACCTCAACGCGCGCGCAAGCAACGACGACGGTCGGCTCGACCATCGCCTCAACCCGCATGAATGAGGCCGGAAGCCCGGGCCGGTAGGTGAGCGGGTCGCCGCCGCAATCCGGATTGCCGGAGAAGGCGCCTGGCCCATGCCATCGTTCGATGTCCTGACGCGGCCATCGCGCGCAGCGGCCGGGGGGCTTGCCGCAGCGCCCGACTGGGGCCCGGAAACGGACTCCTCGATTGCAGCCTAAACTCGAGGCCTCGCCTGCCGGCGGGCGCACTCGCCTCTTGCCGCCATGGCCTGCCCGCCATGGTGGCTCGTCGTGCTCTACCTGGGCTTTTGGCCCCCCGCTCTTTCCTTAGGCCGGACCGCCGTCAGGACGCCTGATCGTTGAGGCCCAGCGTCCTGATTCTCAAGGCTACGTCCGACCAGACCGCTTCCCCCGAACGGTCGCCGACATCGGCGAGCGCTTCCGCCATGCCGACTGCATAGTAATAGGCGGTTTCGCCGTAGCTGCCCACGAGGCCGCGGGCAAACACCAGGATGTCCTCTCCTGGAACACCGTGTTCCTTCGCCTCTTCGTTCCTTTGCTCCACGGACTGTCTCCCACTGTGTTACAGTTTTATTACAGTATTATTGCAATTCTATTACAGTAGAGTGGCCGTCTAGAGGCTCTTTTATTCAATGATTGCTTGGTTATCAACTGCGAAGAGCGTAGTCGTACGCCGAGGGAAGACTTGGGGCAAGTCTTCGCAGCGCCAAGTCTTGGAACGGAAGGCACGAGACGTGCGGGTTCCCTGGCGATGCCGGCGCCTCCGCGTAGGCGCGGCTCAGTCGTTCCAGGTCGTTGCGATGTGCTCGGGGTCGCGCAGCAGGCGCCGCTCGAAGGTCAGGAAGTCGTAATAGCCGCAGCGCCGGGTGCCGGGGAAGTCCTGGCAGATCCGGGGCCGTGCCTCGTAGACGGTGCAGCGCCTCGTCTCACGGTCCAGGAAGCGGCAGACGGTCCCGAAGTGCTCGTCGTCCCGGTGGCGCATGATGCGCTTCTTGCCGCCGGAGCCCCGCTTTGTGAATTTCTTCGTCGCGGCCTCGAGGCTCAGGCCGAAGTGCTTCGCCAGCCGGCGCAGGTCCTTCTTCGTCAGCTCGATCACGGGATAGGAGCAGCAATAGGCCGGACAGCGCGCGCAATTGAAGAGACTGCTGGACGAGCTCATCGGCATCCACTCGGGTGTCGGGGCTTCGGTCCCAGATACAGCCGGCGCCCCACCGCTCCTCTTGGACGATGGGGCGCCGGATCAGGTATCGGGACGGGCCCGGTGACCTGAAATGTCCGAGGTCGCCCTTCTAACCGCGAGCCCTAGCACAGGGGCTCGACGGGCGCGAGGTCAATCTGCGCGGGTCGCCGCCCCGGGGCGGTCGGTGAGGCGGGCCCTGTCCGCCAGGGACACGATCTCCGCTCCGCCCGGGCGCCTCTTTGACGCCCGCAGCCGACGCTCGTAGGCCTGCAGCTCGGCGCTGCTGTGGTCCGCGAGCAGGCTGCTCCTGTCGCGGCGGCTGTTCGCCCAAACCGAATTCCAGTAGACCATCAAGATATCCATAACCAGCCCTCCAGGTGTTTCGAACTCGACGTGTTCGGGGTCGTCCCCATACCGCCCCAGTCCTGCTCCCGGTCTCTTCGGGCTCTCGCCCCGCGCGGGCCGGATCTCCGCCTCGGCTCCGTTCGAGCCGCGATCACGACGCTCCGCCGCCCTCCGTGGAAGTCCCGCCAGCGCTGATCGTTGGGGGCCTGACGGACGCCGCCGCCTTGGCCCGCGGCTTGGCCGTCCGTCCGGACGAGGTCTTGGTCTTGGCTCTGGAGGCCGCCGGCTTCCTGGTCGCCGTCTTGGCCCGTGCCGGCGCCTTGGTCTTGCTGCGCACCGGGATCTTCTTGGTCGTCTTGGACCTTGTGGCGGCCTTCCTGGTGCCGGCCTTCCTGGTGCCGGTCTTTCTGACCGCGGCCTTCCTGGCGCCCGGACGGTGGGACGCCAGCTCCTTCTCCAGCGCCACCACCTTCTCGAACAGGTGGTCGACCATCTTGGTCAGCTTGGCGACCGCCTTCTTGCCGGCGGTCTTGTCGATCCGGCTGCCCCCCGGCCTTCTTGTCCTTCTTGCCTTTCTTGGCCATCCATCGACTCCTTCTGCGGCCCAGTCGTCGCCGCCAATTCGTGCGCACCCCGTGCGCCTCTATGAGAGGATATGCGCATCTCGTGCGCAAATTCAAGGTATAAAAGTGCACGCTGTGCGCTTTTTTTCTTGGCCGTGTCCCGAAAGTCTGTCACATTCGGGACCTCGTCCAGCGGTCGCTAGCTAGTCTCGGGCATGGCCAAACCAAGAAAAGGCAAGCACCATCAAGGAGATGCGGACGATCGCGTGATGAAACCCTCGGATTTCAAGCGCTGGCGGAAGTCGCTCCACCTCTCCCAGAAGGAGGCGGCCGAGGCCCTCGGTCTCAAGCGCCGGGTCGTGCAGTACTACGAGAAGGGCGAGCGCGACGGCCAACCCGTCGAGATCCCGAAGGCGATCCGCCTGGCCTGCTTCGCCCTGGCCAAGGGCTGCATCGACTACAGCGGCCCCGCGGCAAAGCAGGCGGAGTCCAACTGAGCCGCCCGGCGCCGGAAGGGCCGGCCCCGTCGCGCCGGGAACGCTCTTTCCCACCTATCCGCTAAGGAGCCGAAGAGGACTGTTCGCCGCTCAAGGGCCGGCGCGAGAGCCAGAAGCCGGGACCCCGGTGCCAGACCTCCCGCCGCCTGGCCTGCGGCGGCGCGCCGCGGTGGAGGGCGGCGACCGGGACCTCCTCGCCCTTGAGCCTCGCGAGCGCCTTGCCGAAGCGTTCGGCCGCGTCCGCATCGCGACCGACGAAAGGGATGATGCCGCAAGGGCCCAGCGAGCGGGCGTGGAAGGCCTCGCCCGCCCGGGTCGCGAGCAGCATGAAGCCCCACTTGTCCGGGCCGGTGAGCCCGATCATGAGCCGGCCACCCTCGCTCAGGCGGTCCAGCCAGAGCGGCGCCGGATGGGTCATGCCGGCAAAGGCGACGACCACGTCGACCTCGCCCGCATCGGCCGTCGCCCCGTCCCCCTCTATCAGCGACACCTGGGGCCAGGGTTCAAGGTTCCCGGCCGCCCGCGCCGCCAGCTCGGCGTCGTACTCCACCGCCGTGACACGGCCCTGCCGGCCGACCAGCTCGGCCAGGATCGCCGTGTAGTAGCCCGTGCCCGCGCCCACCTGCAGCACCCGCTCGCCGGGCTCGGCGCCGAGCTGATCGAACATGTAGGCCCAGAGGCTCGGCTGACCGTTGTTGACGCCACGCGCATCGTCGAGCGGCACAAGGACGTCGTGGTAGATGCGGGCGGGATCGGCATCCGGCGTGGTATAGGACTGGCTCGGCCTGGTGCCGGGCAGGATCTTCCAGGGGCCCGGGCCCAGGAAGCGCTCGCGCGGCACGGTCGCGAAGGCCTCGACCACCCGCTCGTTGTTCCGCACCGGCGCGACCGCCCGCAGCTCCTCGGCGAAGGCGCGGCGGGCGGCAGCGAGGCGATCCTTGTCCACGGCCTCGACCGTCATGCCGGACCTTCGAGCCCTCGGACGGCGCACCGATCCCGTCCGCTAGGACTTGTCGCCGAGCGAGAAACCGCTGCCATTTTCCGAGATCAGCTTCTGCAGTTGCGCGAAGCGGCGCTCGATGACCTCGCCCGAGCCGAGCGAATGGCCGGCGGACTGGCGAAGCTCCAGCCGACCGCCCTTCATGGCCAGCTTGGCGCCGCTCAGGGCGGTCGTCCCGCCGACCGAGAGGGTATGGCCCAGCCGCAGGGCGAAGCCGAGGACCTGGGCCTGAAACTGCTCCTCGTTGCTCAAAAGGGTCTTCACCACGGGGGGCACGCCGGAACCGCCGTAGCGGGAGAAGAGGCCGTAGGCGATGAAGGCCCGTTCCTTGTGGTCGGCCGCTAGGCCCGGCCATTGGAGAATCCGCTCCAGGGCATAGTTCGCCCGGTACTCCGGGTGCTCGCGCCAGGCCAGGTCGATGAAGTGGCAGACCGCCCGGTGCAGCCGCGCCCGCTTGCGGGCCAGCTTGGGAAACAGCGGCCGGTGCCATTCGAAGAGCGCGTTGCCGCGATCGACGAAGCGGCCGCTGCGCTGGGCGCAGTCCTCCGCCATGCCGATCAGGGGATCCTTGTTCAGGAGGATCTCGGGCTGCTGCTCGAGCAGCCAGCCCTCGCGCAGGCCGAAGCTGGAGAAGGTGACGTTCTTGGGCCGGACGGCCGACAGCACCCGCGCCATGACCAGGCTCGCCAGCGGCAGGGTCTCCCGCCGGGCGGCGTTCAGGCTGGCGAGGCCGGCCATGGAGCGGCCGGTCTGCTGGGCCATGACGCTGGCCAGGCTCTTGATGTCGCGGCGGGGCTGGCTATAGCCGTGGATGACCCGCAAGGGGTAGCCGCCCGAGGCCATGTGGACCTTCGCGAGCGCCCGCCAGGTGCCGCCCACGGCGTAGAAATCGCCGGCGCCGTCCAGCTTGAGCCACTTCAACCGGCCCAGTTCCTCGTCGATCAGGCCGCGCGCGGCCTTGGCGTCGTTGCCCAAGGCGGCGAGCAGGCGCAGGGGCCCGAGGGGCAGGGTCGACTGCTGGGCTATCCGGCCCTTCTTCAAGGAGATCAGCTCGAGACTGCCGCCGCCCAGGTCGCCCACGATGCCCTTGGCGCTGGGGGCGCCCCAAAGCACGCCGAGGGCCGACAGCCGGGCCTCCTCCTCGCCGCTCAGGATCCTGACCGGCCGCCCGAACATATGCTCCAGGGAGGCCGCGAAGTCCGGGCCGTCGCTCGCCTCGCGCACCGCCGCCGTCGCCAGCAGCTCGAGACGGTCGACCCCCATGGCCTCGGATAGCGCGAAAAAGCGTTCCAGGCTGGCGACCGCCTTCTGGACGCCCTCGGGGTGGAGCTCTCCGGTCGTCTGCAGGTCGCGGCCGAGACCGCAGTGGACCTTCTCGTTGTAGAGCGCCGCAGGCTGGCAGCTGCCCGCCTCGAAGACCACCAGGCGGACCGTGTTGGAGCCGACATCGATGACCGCCACCCGCTCGGTCAAGCTGCGCCGACCAGGTCCGAAGGCAGCCGAAAGGCCGGGCTCGCCCTTCGGTTCCTGCGCAGTTCGAAACGAATTCATCGGGTGGGACTATAGGTATGCGGCCGGAGTCGCAACGAACTTGGAATCGCCGGCCGACCGCACCGCACCGGCAAGCGGAAACCCGACCGGGCAAAAAAAGCGTGTACGATCAGAATCTTAGCCTGCGGAGGCCCGGCACGCCGGAACCGCTCCAGCCGTTCCAGGCCTCCGGCCTCCGGCAAAAACCTGTGGAAAAGGCGGCTACCTGCGGGCCTGCACTTCGACCGGGCCCACCATCCGCTGCGCTGGAGCGACCTGCCGGTCTCGGAGACCGCCGCCGCCCGCAGATTTGCCGACGGGGCCGCCGCCTCTCGCTCCTACCGCCGCTATCGCGGCCTGCCCCTCGCGCAAACGTCACCGACAGTCCATCCCCGCTCCGGTCTCGAACAACGCCGGCGATTGGCCTATGCTCCCGGCCTCGGCGGCGATAGTCGCAGCCAAGGTCGGGAGGACAGGGGGGTGAGAACGTCATCGGTCATCCATGTGGTCAGCTGCCACGCCGAGGGCGAGGTGGGAGACGTGGTCGTCGGCGGCGTGGCGCCGCCGCCCGGCGAGACCCTCTGGGAGCAGTCCCGCTGGATCGCCGAGGACGACACCTTGCGGCGCTTCCTGCTGAACGAGCCGCGCGGCGGCGTCTTCCGGCACGTGAACCTGCTGGTACCGCCCAAGGACCCGCGCGCCCAGATGGGCTTCGTCATCATGGAGCCCGAGTTCACGCCGCCCATGTCGGGCTCGAACAGCCTCTGCGTCGCGACGGTGCTGCTGGAGACCGGCATCCTGCCCATGGAGGAGCCGGAGACCCGGCTGACGCTCGAGGCGCCGGGCGGCCTGATCGAGGTGACGGCCCGCTGCCGCGGCGGCTCGGTCGAGGCGGTGACCGTGCGCAACGTGCCCTCCTTCGCCGACCGGCTGGACGCCTCCCTGGAGGTGGCCGGCCTCGGCACACTGCGGGTCGACACGGCCTACGGCGGCGACAGCTTCGTCATCGTCGACGCGGCCGATCTGGGCTTCGCGCTGACGCCCGACGAGGCCCGGGAGATCGTGGCCCTCGGCGTGCGGATCACCGACGCCGCCAACGAGCAGCTCGGCTTCCGCCACCCCGAGAACAGCGAGTGGAACCACATCTCCTTCTGCCAGGTGGTGGCGGCGCCCGAGCGGGAGACGGGCGTGCTCACGGGCCGCAACACGGTGGTCATCAAGCCGGGCAAGCTCGACCGCTCGCCGACGGGCACCGGCTGCTCGGCGCGCCTGGCTGTGCTCCACCGCAAGGGACAGCTGGCCGTCGGCGAGCCCTTCGTCGGGCTCTCCATCATCGGCTCGCGCTTCGAGTGCCGCATCGCCGCCGAGACCGAGGTCGGCAACCGGCCGGCCATCGTCCCGGCCATCACCGGCCGCGCCTGGATCACCGGCACCCATCAGCACACGCTGGACCCGGACGACCCTTGGCCGACAGGCTACCGGGTCGCCGACACCTGGCCGCCCTCGGGGCAGTAGCGTCCAACCGTGCCCGAGAGGCCGGCGTCCGCAGACCCGCGGCCGCCGATGCCGGTTCGAGCTTGATCCCCGACCTGGGACAAGAGATAGCCGATCGGACCGTTGACGTGCCGCGCCAGCCGCGGTGGCGGCGGCCGGGCTTGCATATGGACGGCACCTGGGGCAGATGTTTGTCATCGCTCCCAAGATCGGGCACGGGGAGCGGACCAGACAAGTCTGCCGGCTTCCAGCACGGCAGAACGGGGGGTAATCGGATGCTGCTGCGACTTTCGCTCATGATGGTCGTTTTCGTCGACGTCATGGGACAGGGCTTGATTCTCCCCATCATCAACACGCTGCTGATCGACCCCTCGAGCCAATTCCTCTCGTCCGATACGAGCCACGGCACGCGGGAGCTGCTCTACGGCCTGCTGCTCGGCGCCTTCTACATCTTCTGGTTCTTCGGCGCCGCCTACATCTCGAAGCTCTCCGACTACATCGGCCGCAAGAACGGCATTGTGATCTGCCTGCTGGGCGCCTTGGCCGGCTACATCCTCACCGTGATCGCCATCGAGACCTCCAGCTACATCCTCCTACTGTTGGGGAGGGCCATCTCGGGCTTTACCGCGGGCAACCAGCCGATCGCCCAGGCCGCCCTGATCGACATCAGCCGGGACGACAAGGAACGCACCAGCAACATGGGCAAGGTCGTCGCCGCCTCGGCGCTGGGCCTGGTCGCCGGCCCCCTGATCGCCGGGCTCTTGAGCGACAAAGCCGTGATGGGCAGCTATGCGACGCTGGAGCTGCCCTTCATCGTCGCGGCGATCCTGGTCTTCGTTACGTTCCTGCTCGTCGTGATCTATTTCCACGATGCCCGCCTGGAGCGGCGCAAGATCGACTTCGGCGTGACCGAGGTGTTCCTCAACCTCTGGCGCATCCGCGGGCGGCCGACGATCATCAAGCTCGCGGCCGTGTGGTTCTTTTTCGAGCTCGGCCTCAACGCCTTCTTCATCTACATGGACGACTACACCATCGAGGTCTTCAAGTTCGACACCCTGCAGAACTCGATCCTGATGACGGTCTTCGGCCTGACCATGGCCGCCGCGAGCGGCCTGCTGGTGGCACCCTTGACCACGCGGTTCCGCAAGATCCCGACGGTCACGGCGGCGGTGGTGATCATGGCCGTCTTCCTAACGGTCTTCCTGGTGAACGGGATCCCCTGGCTCGCCTATGTGCTGGTCGTGCCGATCGTCGTCGGCTTCGCCATAGGCTATCCGACTTTGCTGGCGCTCTTCGCCGCCAGCGTCGGCGAGGACGAGCAGGGCTGGGTCATGGGCATCACCATCGCGCTCTTTACCCTCGGCTCAGGACTGATTGCGCTCGCCGGCGGCGCCATGATGACGATCAACGTCAACCTGCCTTTCATCACCGGCATCGCGAGCTTCGTGCTGACCTTGATTTTCATCGCCACCTTGTGGCGGCAACCGGACGTTAAGGCCCTCGACCAAGATGCGTCGCAGACCCAGGCGGAGGGGGCATAGGCCATATCGCTACGCCGCGCACAGCAGACCATGAAATCGAAACCCGGCTGACAAGCCCGGGCCCGCATTCATTCAACGCCAAGAAGATGTCCGCTATTGCTAGTAGCGGACGTCCAAAGACCCCGGATCCGGGTCCTGCAACAAAGCTATGGGCAATGCCGCCTCTGTCACCGCCGAGCTATCGGAGCGCCGCCGGTCACTCCCTTCTTGCTTCTCTTGCTTCCCTTGTCCGGCTTCTCGATTCCGAGACAGCAATTCTCGTTCAGGTAGGTCATCAGATCCTCCATGGTCTCGAACTTGGGCGCATAGAGGACCGAGCGCCCGACGCGGCAGGATTGAATGAGGCCGGCTTGGCTCAGCTGACGTAGATGAAAGGACGCGACGGGACGCTGCATACCCAGATAGTCGGCAATCTGACCCGCCGGAAGCCCCTCCGGTCCCTGTTGAATCAGGAGGCGGAACACCCCGAGCCGCGACTCGTGAGCAAGGGCCGATAGCGCCTCGACGGCTCCTTTTGCATCAAGCGACATAGACACCTGCCCGAATACCTGCGGTCCGCCGCTCCCGGCCACCCGCGATCTAGCTCTTCTCCATTTGTAACACGAAGGTCCGAGGGTGCGGATTTCATATTGACATATTTCGATAATTATAGAATTCTTGAAACATAGACACTGGAACTGACAAGGAGACCCGGGCCGTGAAACGTATCCACATTGGCTTGGAAGTGAGAGATCTGGAGCGCTCGATAGAGTTCTACTCAGCCTTGTTCGGTGGCGCGCCGACGGTGCAGGAAGACGACTATGCGAAATGGATGAGCGACGATCCCCGCGTCAATTTCTCCATCTCGTCGCGCGGCGATGAGGCGGCCGGCAGCGTTCATTTCGGCGTTCAGGTGGAAGAAAAAGCCGAGCTCGGCGAGTTTACCGCTCGCTTGGGAAAAGCCGGAGAGGCGCTGATTCCGGAGGATGGCGCGCTTTGCTGCTACCACAAGTCGGAGAAGGTGTGGGTGATCGATCCTGACGCCTTGCGCTGGGAAACCTTCTACACCTCCGGCCGGCACACCGAGTATGGCGAGAACTTCGCTGAGCTCGAGGAGGCGCGGCTCGAGCGTCTCGCCGTCGGCAACCCAGAGACCTGAGGGGAGTGAAGCCGATGAAAGTGGCGCATATATCTTTGGTCGTGAAAGACCTGGATGCCAACGTAGCCTTCTACACCGATCTCTTCGGACGTGCCCCGAAGATCCAGAAGTCCGACTATGCCAAGTGGGAACTGGACGATCCCAAGCTGAACTTCAGCATCGACACCCATGGCGACAAGTACGGCGTCAATCACCTGGGGATCGAGGAAGAAAGCACGGAAAAGGTGGAGGCCAGCCTCGACCGCTACAAGAGGAAAGACATAGACGTGTTTGGCGAGGGACAAATCGTCTGCGGTTATCACCGCACCGACAAGGGATGGATCACCGATCCGCAGGCGGTGCTTTGGGAGATCTTCTATTCGCCCGAGGTCACGCCGCACTATGGCTGCACCGGCGAAGAGGTGACAGAGGAGGTGGAAAGGCGGGCGAAAGAGGCAGGTCTGTCGGGCTGAGCCCAGTGCCGGCACGGCGGTTTGCGCTCGCCAATCCCTTCGACGAGAGAGGAGAGAGGCCATGGATTGGCCAACCTTGAAGCCCGATGGCCCGGTGCTGATCTTCGATGGCCCCTACTCCAATCTGCAAGCGACGGAGGCTCTTTTCAGAGAAGCCGAGAAGCTGTGCATCCCATCTGGGAACATGATCTGCGCCGGTGATACGGTCGCCTACTGCGGCTCACCCCAGGAAACGGCCGACTTGCTGCGCGGATCGGGCGTCATGGTCATCCAAGGGAACTGCGAGGCCTCCGTTGGAGAGGACTTGGCCGATTGCGGTTGCGGATACGATGAGAACTCGGTCTGCGATCTTCTCTCCAAGCAATGGCACGGCTTCGCGCGCAGCAGCTTGGATAGTGAGACGAAAGCCTGGATGCGCAAACTCCCGACCCGCGCGACTCTCGAGATCGGAACCCGGCGTTTAACGATCGTGCATGGCGCTGTCACGGCGTTGAGCGCTTTCTATTCGTCCCATCCATCTTCGGAGAAGAAGCGGGAGATAGAAGCGGCCCAGGCCGACGGCGTGATCGCCGGTCACTCCGCCATGCCTTTCGTCCAGCTCATCGAAGACAAGCTTTGGCTCAATCCAGGTGCCTTGGGGATGCCGGCCAACGACGGCACCCCGAGAACTTGGTATGCCGTCATATTGGAGCGCGACGGCGGGCTGGAGATCGAGGCGCGAGCGCTCCACTACGATCACGACCTTGCGACCCAGGTCATGCGGAAGAGCGGCCTCGACAACGCCTATGCGGATGCCTTGGAAAGCGGACTGTGGCCGGGTATGGACGGGCTGCCCGAGGCCGAACGCAAACGACGAAACGTGCCGTTGGAGGAGACCAGTGTCTTCTGGCCCGATGCCCGTTCTTAGCTCGTGACGGTCGAGACCACCGAGCGAAGACGAGGAGCGCGAGGGCAAGGACTGAACCGCGAGCGAAGTGCCTGCTTGGAAGCGTCGACCGCCACCGCGCGGTGACGCCGGACACGGTTTGGATGACCCTCATAGGGGTTGCCAGACAGGGCCTTCGCGTAGAACTCAAGTCCGGGCTGGCGCCGCCGCGGTTCTGAGAGATTGCCCGGGGGCACGGCAAAGGCCGCGTCTGGCGCCTCGCCGCCGGCAGACTGCTGGAAACCGGGGGCGTGCACTCAGCGCTCGCGGCGAAACCTCCAGGCCCGGCTCGTTCCGAGGTCCGACGGCAGGGTTCGGCTCGGTCACAAACCCAAGATCGTCACGGCATTCGATCCCACGATCCCGGTCTTCTCCTCCTTCGACAAGAGCGGAAGCTCCATCACCCGGTCGATCGAGCGGTCGAGGTCGTACCAGGGAAAATCCGATCCCATCATGACCCGGCCGGGGCCGACATCTTGGATGAGCCGGGCGAGTTCCGCGTCGGAGGGGGCCTTGTCGCCGGCCGTCCACTCGATGATCTCGCAGCAGTCGAAGTAGACGTTGGGATGGGCGGCGGCGATCTCCTCGGTCTGTTGCCAGGTTCCTCCCCCCATGTGGGCGAGAACGACGGTGAGATCGGGATAGGCCTTCATCATCTCGCCGAAGGCCCTGGGCTCGGCAAAGCCTCGCCCGGCCTGGTCCGGCCCGGAATGGCCGATGATGGGAAGCCCCAGTTCGCGGCAGACATCGTAGATCGGACGCAGTCGGGGATCGGCCATGTGGAAGCCCTGGGCCGCGCCGTGCAGCTTGACGCCCTTGGCGCCGTGACTCTCCACCAGATCGCGCAGATGGGCGACCCCCGCCTCGCCCGGCAGGACGGTCACGTCCATGGACGCGAAGGGCACGATCTGGGGGTGGTCCTTCACCACGTCGCAACCCCACTTGTTGTAGGCGATCAGTTCATCGACCAGCCGGGCGTCGATGTCCTTGACCGCCTTCTCCCGCTCCGCCTCGCTCATCTTCTCCGGGAACTCGGCGATCGCCGCGTTTCGCAGGATCTGTCCCATGAAGAGGTTGAGCGAGATGGCCTTGGCGACGCCAGCGGCCTCCATCGCCTCGACCGCTTCATCAATGGTTCCGTTGTACTGGCTGTAGGTGATGTCGCTCGCCGCCCGGCCGTACTCCCAGATCTCGTAGTCCTGCTTCAGTTGGAGGCATTCCTCGGCCGACTGGAAGAGATGCAAATGGGAATCGACGAAGATTGGGTCGCTCATGGCAACTGCCCCTTGGTTGGAATGCCGAAGGTAGCCGACGAACCCGCCGTGAGGACGGATCCCGTCAATCGAGTGATGCGATCCAGACTAGCGTTTCTCATCTCCGCATCAAAGCTGCTCGCGTATGCGCGGGTCGAGCTGCGCATTGATGAGGTCGACCAGGAGCGTTATCAGGGCGAGGAGGGAGGTCGTGACGATGGTCGCGCCCATGACGACCGGGTAGTTCCGGTTGAGCACCGAACTGTAGATGAGCTTCCCGATGCCTGGGCGCGCGAAGACGATCTCCGCGAACACGGCGCCCGAGAGCAGCGTGCCGATGCCGACGCCGATCAGCGCGACTGCCGGCTGAATGCCGATCTTCAGGGCGTAGTGGAAAACGATGCGGGTCTCGGTCAATCCATAGGCCCGCATCGTCCGGATGTGGTTTTCGCCAAGAACCTCCAGCATGGCGGCGCGGACAACCCGGGCCAAATAGCCGAGCCAACCCAAACCGACCGCGAACGCCGGCAGTACGAGGTGGCGGGCATAGTCGAGCACGTCGCCCGGATTGCCGACGCCGATGGCAGGGAACCATCGCAGGTTGACCGCGAATATCAGCAGGGCGTAAATGGCCACGACGAAGGACGGAATGGCGATCACGCCGACGGAGAACACCCCGACCACCCGGTCGGCCCAGCTTCCCCGGCTGACCGCGGCGAAGCAACCGAGCGGCACACCGAGGAGAATGGGCCAACTCAGGCCCGCGCCCAGAAGCACCAAGGTGTGCGGCAAATCCTCCAGCACGATTTCCAGCACCTCGCGGTTGCTCCAGACGTCTTGGCCGAGGTCGCCCTTCAGCAGATTGCCGAAGAAGCGGTAGAGCTGAACCGCCAGAGGTTGGTCGATGCCCATCCGTTCGATCAGGGCCTGTCGCATCTCCGGCGTCGCTCGGGGGCCCAGGGCAACCGAGGCCGGGTCGCCCGGTATCATGTAAACCATGCAGAAGAGCGTCGTAGCCGTCGCCAGCACGATGCCGACGGCTAGCAACAGACGCTTCAGCGCGTATCGAAGCATAGCAACTCTCGTCGGCGATCCATCATGACGGAACGGGAGCAGGCGCCGGATCGGACCCCAATGGCCAGTGGCAGTGCACATGGTGGCCCGGCGCTTCGGCGGTCTTCACGGGAAACTCGACTTTGCAGACCTCGGTGGAGCGGAAGCACCTCGGGTGGAACTCGCAGCCGCTCGGACGGTCGAACAGGCTCGGCACCTCGCCCTTCACCTGCGGCCGGTGCCACTCGATGCTCGGATCGGGTTTCAGGTTCGCGGCAAGCAGCGCCGAGGTGTAGGGATGCCTGGGTTCGGAGAAGATCGAGGCCGCGGCGCCCTCTTCCACCAGGCGCCCCAGGTACATGATACCGACCCGCTGCGCCATCAGGCGCACGACGTTGAGGTTGTGGGAGATCATCAGGATGGACAACCCGAGCTCGCCCTGCAGGCGGACGAGCAGGTTGATGACCTCCCCCTGTACGGAAACGTCGAGCCCGGCCGTTGGTTCATCGGCCAGGATCAGGTTCGGGTTGAGCGCCAGAGCCCTGGCGATCCCGATCCGTCTCGCCTGACCGCCGCTGAGCTGATGGGGATAGCGCTGCAACAGATCCTTGCGCAGGCCGACGAGCGCCAGCAAGCGGTTGCACTCCGCCTCCCGCTCGCGCCGGGGGACGTTGCGAAGCTTCAGTGCCTCGACGATGAGAGAGCGCACGGTCAGCCTCGGGCTGAGCGATCCGACCGCATCTTGAAAAAGCATGACGGTGTTCTTTCGCACGGCGCTTGCCTGGCCCTTGGACAGGTCCTGCACTTCCGTCCCGCCGAGGACCAGCCGGCCGGCCGATATCGGGGCGAGGCCGATGATCGCCATGGCCGTGGAGGTCTTGCCGGAGCCGCTTTCACCGACCAGGGCGAAGGTCTCTCCTTCCGCGATCGAGAGAGTGACGCCCGCCACCGCTTCGACTTCGCAACGGCGGCTCCGCCACCCGGCGGTCTTCCTGCGGGCGGGATAGCGGACATAGAGATCGTCGAGCGCAAGAACCTCGCCCATCGGTCTAGGCTCTCTCCATCAAATGGCAGGCGACGCCATGACCCGCCTTCGGATAGCTGAGCGGCGGGACGACGCTGTCGCACGGCTCGAACCACGCCGTGCAGCGATCCTTGAACGGGCAGCCGGAAGGCGGCTCGACCAGATCCGGCACCCGTCCGGGAATGCTCGGCAGGACCCCGCCTACCTCCACGATGCGTCCGGGGTCGCACTCCAACAGCCTTTGGGTATAGGGGTGGCGCGGCTCCGTGAAGATGTCGCCGACGGAGCCGTGCTCCACGACCATGCCCGCATACATCACCGTGACCGACTGGCAGAGGTGCGCAATTGTTCCCAAGTGGTGCGAGACGTAGAGAATCGAGCAGCCGATGGCCGCCTGCAGCTCGATCAGCAGATCGAGTATCTGAACCTCCAGCGTCGCGTCCAGGGCGGTGGTCGGTTCATCGGCGAGGATCAGGTCGGGCTCGGAAAGCAGCGCCATGGCGATGACAATGCGCTGACGGATGCCGCCGGACATCTGATGCGGGTAGCCCTCGAGGCGTGCGCGGGGGTCGGAGATTCCGACGCGCGAGAGCATGTCGGCGGCGCGGTCGCGCTTCTCCGCCTGGCCTCGACTTCTGTCGCGATACTGAATGTCGGCCATCTGGCGCCCGATCGCCACGACTGGGTTGAGCGTGGTCATGGGATCCTGAAAGATCATCGAGATGCGGTCGCCGCGCAGGGCGCGCAGCTGATTCGGGCTCGACTTGGTGAGGTCCCGGCCGTCGAAATGGATGCCGCCCTGCTCGATTCGGGCGTTGCTGCCGTACAACCCCATGATCGCGGTCAGAAGGGTCGACTTCCCGCAGCCGCTTTCTCCGACGATACCCACAACGGAGTTGCGTGGCACCGATAGGGTCACGCTCCGCAATGCGTGAACGCGACCGCGCAATGAGCCGTAGCTGAGCGACAGGTCCCGCACCTGGAGAATGTCGTCGCTCATTGGCCGCCCCTGGTCTTGGGGTCCAGCTCGTCCCGCAGGGCTTCGCCGAGAAACGTGAACCCAAGGGTGATGAGGATCAGCGGAAGGCTGCCCGCGACAATCGGCCAAATGGTGACCTGGATGAAGGAGAAGCCGTCGTTCAGAATCGTTCCCCAGCTCGGCACGGGGGGGCGAACCCCCAACCCGAGAAACGACAGGCCGGCCTCGATAGTGACGACAACGGGAACGTCCATCGACGCCAGTATGAAGATCGGGCCGATGACGTTGGGCAGCACGTGGATGAACAAGGTGCGCGGCAGCGACACGCCCATCGACTGCGCGGCGTGGATGAAGGTGGCGTTGCGGATGGCCTGGGTTTGCGCCCGGACGATCCGGGCATAGTTGGGGACCTTCCCGACAATGATGACGCCGATCACCGTCTCCAGGCTCGGTCCCGTCAGGGTGATCATGACCAGGGCCAGGATCACGACGGGAAAGGACCGTATCACGTCGAAGATCAGGAGCAGCAGGTTGTCGAGCCACCGGGGGCCGTAGCCCGCGAGCATGCCCAAGGTGACCCCGAGCAGAAGGGCGCTACAAATGCAGATCGCGGCGATCTGCAAGGCGACGCGGCCGCCGAACAGTACGCGAGAGAAGAGGTCCCGTCCGAGTTGGTCCGTCCCCAACCAATGATCGGCGGAGGACGGCAGGAACCTGTTCTGGGGTGCGATGGCAATCGGGTCGTAGGGCGCGATCCAGCCCGCGAAAATCGCGGCGAGGACCATGCACAGAACGATGACGACCCCGGTCGCCGCCAGCGGGTCACGAAAAAAATTGCCCGTTCTGGCGAGGGCGCTTGCCAAGGGGGAAGGCGCGTCCTCGTCCTGAGCCTCTGCCTTCTGGCTATCGGGGTCGAGGGCTGGCGCGCGATTGTTCAAGGCGAGTCCGCTTTCTCGGAGTTGCTTGGGCGGGGATCCTCTCGACTCGGTCCTGAGATACGAAACTCGCCTCTTGTCTTCACTAGATCCACGGTCTCAGATGCTTCATCCATCCGCCGCCTCGAGCGTGCCCGCAGGCCGAAGGCCGCGGATCCGCGGCCCTACCGACCCGGGAACCGCTCATCGGCCGTGGCCCTCCGACGCTGGCGGACCCCGGTCCGGCTTCAGCCGTCCTCGCGCAGGACGCAGGCTAGGCATCGGGCGCCTTCCTCCGGGTCCAGGTATCAGGCTGCAACAAGGCATCGGCCAAAGCCCTTGCCGCGGCGGCCATCAGCCGCTCACCCTTCTCGGCGCTGGCCGCCGCCGGCGTGCCGAGCACGCCGGAGCTGCTCAGCTCGTCCATGTCGAGGGACCGATAGAAGGGCGCTTCGAAGGGATCGTCATCGCTTTCGAAGCTCGGCGGCGTGATCCCCTCCAGCCGGTCGAGCGCGACCAACTCGGGCGACACGGCGAGCATCAGGGAGGTCTCGACCTCGCCGCCATGCATGGGACATCGCTGAACGTCGAGAATCTCTATGAACTCGTCGAGAGCCAGATCCCAATAGGTACAGGAGACCATGGGCACATCATGCTCTCTGGCGAACTCGTTGACCACCACCTTCAACGGGTTGGTGTTGCCCCCATGACCGTTGACCAAGGCAATCTTGCGAAAGCCGCAGTCGACGATCGATCGACAGATACAGGACAGCAGCGCGTGAAAGGTCGCGAAATCAAGCGTCAGGGTGCCGCCGAAGCTCATGTGGTGCTGGGCGAGGCCCACCGACACGGTGGGCGCGACGATCAAGGGCCTTTCCGCCGGCGCGAGCATCGCCGCGCGCAGCGATGCCGCGTGGGCGAGACGCGTGTCGACATCGACCGGCAGGTGCGGACCGTGTTGTTCGATCGAACCGACCGGAACGATGACGACAGCGTCTTTCTTCGCTAGCCCGACGAGCTCAGGCGCTGACAGCTTCGCCCATTCGACCTCGCTCATGCCTCGGAGAACCGTGAGAAGGAAAGCCGGTTACCGTCGGGGTTCACGCCCGGAACGATGCCCTCCCGGTACAGCAGCAGCTGCACCCCGTGGGTGAGCAGTATATAGGCGCCCGATTCATCGAGCAAAGTCGCCATTCGCTCATAGATCCCGGCACGCTTATCCTCGTCCAGTTCGGCCATGCCCTCGCTGTTTAGCTTCGTGTACTCCTCGTTGCACCAGCGCTCCCAGTTGAACTGTCCAACGCCGTCGCAGGTATAGAACTTGGTGGCCCAGCTCGGATCCGGGCCGTTGCCCCAACGGTGGATGAACATCTGGAGATCCTTCCAGGAGTCTCCGCTTTCCTCGACGCCGAGAGTCCAGAAGGTGCCGGATTCGAGCGGTTCGATCTCCACCGTCACGCCGACGTCGGCGAGATTGGCCTGAATGATCTGCGCCATGGTCAGGAGATCGGTCTCGTTGATGATGGACAACCTCGTGGTGAATCCATTGCCGACGCCAGCCTCCTGGAGAAGCTGCCTGGCGCCCTCCACGTCGCGCGGAGCGTAGGGCGAAGTCCCGCGATGCCCAGGCAAACCTTCCGCGATCACCCCGGTGGCACGCTGCGCGCCGCCGAAGTAGCCGGCTTCCACCACGGCATCGATGTCGATCGCCTTGGCGATCGCCTGGCGAACGCGCAGGTCCTTGAACAGCTCGTGATCGGTGTTGAGGCCAAGCCATTGCATGCCCACGGTCTGGCGCGGATCGACCACAACGCCGGCCGGCGGGTCGTTCAGGTAGATCGGGAGGGAGCTCGGGGCGACGTTGATGAAATCGAACTCGCCGGCGCGGAATCCGGCTTCCGCGACCTGCCGGTCGTCGATCGGAAAGATGTGAACCTCGTCGAAATGGAACGGCCGCCCATTCCACGATTCGTTCCGCGCCAGGACGGTTCGCTGCTTCGGCCGCCATTCCTTCAGGTGGTAGGGCCCGCACACGGCCGGCGGTTCCGTCGTGTAGCGGCCTCCCACCTGCTCGACGGCTTCCTTGCAGACGATCAGGCCGGCATTCCAGGGCAGGGTCGTGCGCCAGAGAGGCGCGAAGGGCTGCTTGAGAACGATGACGCCCTCGCGCTCATTGACGACGTCCACGCGTTCGAGGGCTTCCCAATCTCCCTTCCAGGGCGAGCCCATCTCAGGGTTGGCGATACGCTCGTATGAGTATTTCACGTCTTCGGCGGAAACCTCGCCAAATCCGTTCGACCAGCCGATTCCCGGCCGCAGGGCGAATTTGACATGGGTGGGATCCGCTTGTTCGATCGACGCGGCCCCGTCGAGTTCGGTTTTCCATGCCTTGCCGTCATAGGCGATCAGTCTGATGTAGAGACTGTCCTGGATGTCGGTCTCGGCAACCGTGGAGGAGAAGGCCGGATCGAGAACTTGAAAATCGTTCTTCGATGCGACGCGCAAAACGCGCTCATCGCTCGCGGACAAGGTGCGGGGCAGAGCAAAGGCTGCCGAAGCCGCCAACGACCCGAGCAAAAAGCGCCGCCGCTCAATTGGCATCATGCGGCCAAGCTGAAGGTTCCATGCGTTGAAGGGGTTCATTCTTTGCTGTTTTTTCATCTCCCGCCTCCTTTAGAGTTTTGTTGAGCCTGGGACAGGCGCCTGGTTTGGGTTGTTTTCGGTGCGTTTGGGTCTGAGGTCGAGCCATCGTTTGGTCGGTCGGGCCCGGCCGAGGTTCAGCTGCTCGGTGTCGGCCAAGCGCTGGACCGTCGCCTGCGCCACCCGGGCGGTCTCGGCGATGACCCCGAAGTTCAGCAGGCTCGGCTCGTCGCCGGCGGTGTGGTAGTAGGGGTGGCGCGGCGGATGGCGCCAGTAGAAGCACGCCGGCACGCCCGCGTCGATGAAGGGATTGTGGTCGGAGCCCGGGAACAAGGAGGCCTCGAGGTCCTCGTCGGGCACCCAGCCCAGCTGTCCGGCGCTCTCCATGGCAAAGGCCCGCATCGCCGGGTCGGCATGCAACGAACGCTTCGACGGCGCCCAGCCCGGCGCGTCGATGTTCACCATCCCCACGGTCCTCTCGAGCGTCGCGGCGTGGCGCCGGCAGTAGTCGGTCGCCCCGCGCAAGCCGCCCTCCTCGTCCGCGAAGGCCGCGAATACGACGGAGCGATAGGGGCGGCTGTCCGCCATAACGCGTGCGGCTTCCAGGAGGCTCGCGATCCCGGAGGCATTGTCCGAGGCCCCGACGCCGGCCAGCTGGCTGTCGTAGTGGCCGCCAAGCACCACCGACTCCTCGCTGCCGCGGCCCGCCAGAACGCCGACAACGTTCGCCGTCACGATCGTCTCGTACTCCGCTTCGTGGTCGATCCGTATGCGGCCGCCGACGCGCGAGGCGCCCCCCGGCGAAATGTGCTCCAGAAGACGCACCGCGTCCGACCGCTCCACCGTGACGCCCGGAACCGCAAGCAGCGTCCCGTTCGGCCGTCCCGCTAGGGCCGGGTACATCAGCGCGTTCAGATGGCACACATGGCCGTCCGGCGCGTCGCTGGTCACCACCAGCCCGACGGCCCCGCGCGCAACCAGGGCCTCCGAGAAGAGATAGGGATAGCTCGTCCCGAGAACCGCTATGCGGCCCGAAACGCCGCCAACCGAGGAAACCGCGGCCTCGAGATCCGCCTCGCTGTTCAGGTCCCCAAGAGCCACCGCCTCCGACTCGACGGAACCGGACGCCGTGAACTGAAGACCCACGCTCACCAGGCTCGCTTCCGACGACGTCCCGGCAAGCACGCAACGCGAAACCCGCGGCCGATAGGTCGATACCTCCAGCGGCTCCTCGCGAACCGACGACAAGCCCAGATCCGCAAAACGACCGCGGATGAAGCCCCGAGCCTCGACCTCCCCCGGCGTCCCGGCAAAGCGATTGCCGATCTCGCACAACGCCAAGGTGTCCGAAACGATCCGATCAGTCTCAAACATTACCCATACCCGAAAACATTGCCCATACCCGAATATTTCGGCGCGGTCCGCAGCGAAACCGCGAGACCCACAAAGTCGATACGCAAGCCCGCGCCCTCCCCGGTCGGCGCACCTGGAACACCGACCGACACTCCGCCCCGGCCCAGCTCCGAGCCACCACAACACCGGGTCGTGTCGGGCAGAGCACCCCTGCGACGAACTTTCCCTTTGGTTCATGATCGTCACAAAAATATACTCGTTAAACGGAGAATGAGCGGAGTTATGTTCGATGGTGACGAAACAAACGTCACGACTCGGTCGAAGCAATGGATTTCATGGTCGGCTGAGCGACATCGACATCCGGTTGCTTCGCGTTTTCCGCGTTATCGTGGAGTCCAGGGGGCTTTCGACCGCACAGGTCGAGCTGGGGATCGGGCGTTCAACCATCAGCAAGCATCTTTCGGATCTGGAGCAAAGGCTGGGACTCAGGCTTTGCGACCGCGGACGTGCCGGGTTCATGATCAATGACGACGGCCGCGAGATCTATCAGGCGGTGCTTCAACTTTTCACCGCCATGGACGATTTCCAGTCGCGCGTCAACGCCGTTCATGCCGAGCATGTCGGGAACTTGCACCTGGGTTTCGTGGATGGCGCCGTGACGGACGCCATGTCCCCGGTCGGCCCGGCCATCGCCCAATACCGAAAGATCGCGCCCCGAGTCCACCTCCACCTCAAGATAGCGGCGCCGGACATCATCGAGAAAGAAGTGCTGGACGGCACGCTTCACCTCGGCGTTTTGCCGCTCATCCGCAAGCACGCGAGCTTGCAGCACCAACTGCTTTACGGCGAAGAAGCGGCGCTCTATTGCGGAAGGGGGCATCCGCTTTTCAACGTTCCGGACTCGAAGCTGCGGTGGCAGGACCTGGCCTCTGCCCAGCTCGTTGCGCGTACCTACCCTGAATCGGCAACCATGAAGAACCTGAAGAAGCACTTCGAACTCTCTGCCACGACCTCCAGCACGGAAGGGGTCGGACTCCTGGTCCTATCGGGAGAGTTCGTCGGCTTTCTGCCGATCAACTATGCGGAAAACTGGGTCGCCGAGGGCAAGATCCGAAAACTCCTTCCAAGAAGGACCCAGACACGGACGCCCATCGTTCTGATTCACCGGAAGGGCAAATCGCACCCACATCTGGTCAGCGAGTTTCTGAGCGTTCTACTAAACAAGCGTTGAAGACGCCCCCGCCGGAGAGCAACCAGAAAAGAGGGACTGCGCGGAGAGCGTCGAATGATCGCCGCCGCGCAGTCCCTTTCCGACAGGGCGTCGCCGTACCGCCCCCGAAGGCCCCGTGCGTTTGACCCTCCCAAGCACGGACTCCGGGAGCGAACGGACCTGATCCCTGGGCTCAGTTCATCCTTTCGCTGTGCGCCGCTAGGCTTGCGACCACCTCTCGACGATCCGCAAGCCATCCAATGGAGCGTTCGGTGAAACCGGCCCACCGGGCCGCACCCTACCGGCCGTATGAGCTTCCAGGAATGGTGCAAACACCGGAATCACCGCACCGCCGTCGTCGTGCAGGATCTGCTGCATCTCGTAGTACATGCCCCGCCGCTTTTCCTGGTCCAACTCCGCCCGAGCCTCGAGCAGCAGCTTGTTGAACCGCTCGTGCTTCCAGAAGGTGTCGTTCCAGGCCGCGCCGGCCGCATAGGTCAGAGAGAAGGTCCAGTCCACGGTGCCGCGCCCGAACCAGACGATCGCGTACCAGGGCTTTTTCAACCAGACGTCGGACCAATAGCCGTCGTTGGCCTCACGGACCACGTCGATCTCGATGCCGGCCTTCGCTGCATGCTCGCGATAAAGCGTTCCCGCGTCGACCGCGCCTTGGAAGGCGACCTCGGCGACGCTCAGCGGAACCTTCAGGTTCGCCATGCCGCTCCGTTTCAGATGGAACTTGGCCTTGTCCGGATCGTACGTGCGCTGCGGGATGTCCGGATTGTAGTAGCGGTATGCCGGCGAGATCGGCTGATCGTTTCCTAGAGCGCCGATTCCACCCAGCACCTTGTCGAGGATCTCCTGCCGGTCGATCGAGTGCTTGAGGGCCAGCCTCACGTCCAGGTTGTCGAAAGGCGCCGTGTCCGTCCGCATAGCAAAGGTGTAGTGCTGGCGGCCCTGAACCTTCGTGACCTCGACGCCGTCCTGCTTCTCGAGCAAGCGGACGGTTTTCACGTCGAGCTTGTCGATCGCGTCCACCTCCTGGGTGATCAGCGCGGCCTGACGTGCGTTCGTGTCCTTCAGACTCAGCAGCTCGACCTCGTCGAAGTGGGCGCGGCCTTCCTTCCAGTAGTTGGGATTGCGCTGCAAATGAGCCCGGACTCCCGGCTCGAACCTCACCAGCCGATAGCCGCCGGTGCCCATACCGTCCGAGAAGTCCGTGGTTCCATCGGGGACGATGTGGAGGTGCTTGTCGGCCAGCACATAGGGAAAGTCGGCGCTCCCCGCGGTGAGCTCGAAAGTAACCTTGTCCCCGTCCGCCGTGATGCTCGCGACCGAATCCAGCAAGGACTTGGCCGCGGACGTCGATTCCTCTCGCCTGTGCCAGTTCATGGAATAGAGGACGTCGTCCACGCTCAGCGTCTTGCCATTGTGGAACTCCACGCCTGGGCGCACCTTGAACGTCCAAGTTGTGGCATCGGAGTTGGGCTCCCAGTCCTCCACGAGTTCGGGGATCGCATTGCCCTCGTGATCGATCTCTACGAGATTGTTGCGAAGGCTCCACCCGAGCACCTGGACCATTTCGTTGGACGACGTTGCCGCATCGAGGGAGTCGGCCGTCTCTCCGGCTCCAATCCCCAAGCGGAAGGTGCCGCCTTTCTTCGGAGTCGCCGCCAAGCTGGACGTCGCGGCCAGACTGCCGGCGGCCGCGCCGGACAAGCCGAGCGCCAACATCCGGGCGTTGAACTCTCGCCGCGAAACTCCATCTTGTCTTGGAACGCCTCCGGGAATTTTGTTTCTGTTCATAGCTGCTCTCCCTGTTAGCTACGTTCCCCGAACGGTGAGGTCGTAAAGCATCGAATCCTATGGCAGTCACGAAACCGTAAGAATGGAGATCATTCGGAGGTTTGTTTGATAGTCTTGAAACAAACAAGAGGCTTCGAACCGATGCGACCGGCCAGTTCCGGCCGGCACATCCAGCCAGTGCCGTGGATTGCGGCAGCGGCCATCGTTCACGAACGGACCGGTTGGCCGGGCCGGTCCAGGTCCTCCGCGAGAAAACAGGCCGAGCAGTGGCCCTCCGTGATCTGCCTGAGAGGGGGCGTCGATGCGGCGCAGCGCTCAACGGCCCACTTGCAGCGAGGCTGGTAGGCGCAACCCGGCGCCGGCTCGGCAAGGTCGGGCGGTTGGCCGACGATGGGAATCAGCGGCTTCTTTCGGTCTCGGTCGATACGCGGCACGGAGTTCAGCAGGCCCTTGGTGTAGGGGTGCCGTGGCCGGGAGAAGATCGCCTTGGCCATTCCCGTCTCGACGAGCCTGCCGGCGTACATCACGTTGATCCGGTCCGCATAGTGAGCGACGATCCCGAGGTTGTGCGTGATGAGGATGAGCGACACGCCGAGCCGAACGGTCAGGTCCTTCATCAGTTCCAACACGTCCGCTTGAATCGTCACGTCCAGGGCCGTTGTCGGTTCGTCCGCGACAATGAGCTTCGGCGAACAGCTCAGCGCCAGCGCGATCATCACCCGCTGCCGCATACCGCCGCTGAACTGATGCGGATATTGCTTGATCCGGGACCCGGCATCGGGGATCCCCACCATCTGTAGAAGCTCGATCGCCCGATCATCGGCTTGCTTCCGCGTGTACCCCAGGTGGAACCGCAAGCCTTCCGAAAGCTGTGTGCCGATGGTGAGGACGGGGTTAAGGGAGCTCATCGGGTCCTGAAAGACCATCGCGGCCTGCCTGCCGCGCACCTGCCGCATCTCCCTTTCGCTGAGCGAAAGCAGGTCCCGGCCTTCGAACAGGATGCTGCCGCCCACGATCCGCGCAGCCGGAGCAGGCACCAGCCTCAAGATGGACAGGGCCGTCATGGTCTTGCCGCAACCGGACTCGCCGACCAGCGCAACGGTCTCCCCGGGGTCGACCGAGAAGGAGACATCGTTGACCGCGCACACCGTGCCGGCGGGAGTCCGGAGCCCGACGCGCAGGTTCCGGACCGTGAGTAGAGTCGATGGGTTCGGACCCGTCACGACGCCACCTCGGCCGGCGGTAGGGCGCGCCGGATCCTCGGGCAAGGACAGCCGCGAAGCTCTCGCCGGTGGACCACCGCTCGTCGACGGCAGGCCCATGCCGCGCGGCCCCCTCGGCCAGGGGCTCGCTCCCGCCTTGGTTTCGGCAAGCTCTCCTTCCCGGAAGGACGGGGCGGGTTCATCGTGGCCGGCATGCGGCATAGCAATGGCAAGCGACGGAGTGCCCCGACTCCACCTCGCTCAGTTTCGGCTCCAGTCGGGAGCAGTCGATCCCATGCTCGGCCATTACCTGGGAGCTGGTCGGACAGCGGCCCGAGAACCTGCAGCCGCGCGGCGGCTCGGTCGCGCTCGGCGCGTCGACCGCGGACGGGCCGGCGCCGCCGCTCCACTGGAACTCGACCGCTGGGTCCGGCACCGGGATGGCGCCCAGCAGCTTGCGGGTATAGGGATGCAGGGGCGACCCGCCGAGAACCTCCGACGGAGCGATCTCCATCACCTTACCCAGATAGACCACGACGATCCGATCGGCGATATGGTGGACCACCGCCAGGTCGTGCGCGATGAACAGATAGGTCAGCCCGAGCTCCGACTGAAGCTCCTGCAGGAGGTTGATGATCTGCGCCTGGATGGACACGTCCAGGGCGGAGACCGGCTCGTCGCAGACGATCAGGTCCGGCTTCAAAGCCAGGGCACGCGCGATTCCGACCCGTTGACGCTGTCCGCCGGACAGCTCGTGGGGATGAACGTCCGCCAGCCTGGCGGCGAGCTTCACCGTCGCGAGCAGCCCGCGCACCTGCTCGCGCCTCGACTGGCGGTCGCCGACACCGTGGATGTCGAGAGGCTCGGCGATGATGTCGCCGATCGACATGCGTGGATCCATCGCCGCGTAGGAATCCTGATAAATCATCTGGATTCGCCGGTAGAAGGGACGGAATTCGCGACGCCCGAGGCCCGTCAGCTCAACGCCGTCGAAGGTAATGGACCCGGCCATCGGCCGGACCAGGCGCACGATGTTGCGGCCGATCGTCGTCTTCCCGCAGCCGCTCTCGCCCACCATCCCGACGGTCTCGCCCCGCATGACATCGAACGACACGTCGTCGACGGCCTTCACGTGCCCCACCACGCGGCGGATCAATCCGCCCTCGTAAACCGGGAAGTAGGTCTTGAGATGGCGGACACTCAGAAGCGGTGCGGCCCCGACGGCAGCCCTGTCTTCACCCGGCGATCCGCGACCGCGCGTCTCGGCGACGGCCCCGCCGACCCCGCCGGCCGGCCCCGCCGATCCGGGAAGATCAGCCGCCTCGCGCACGCAAAACGTCCTCCGGATCCGACGGACCGGCCATATCCGAGTGGGCGGAGCGCCGGATCCGGCGCCACGCGGCGCAGGACAAGATCGAGAGGCGGGATAGACGGCGCCGTCTGCGCCCAAGGGCCGCTCCCGGAAGTGTTTGGTCGGGGCTCATTCGGGCCGTCATTCGGTCAAGTGGTCGAAACGGCGGCCATCCTTCATGACCAAGCCGACGCGGCGAAGGGCGGAGATGTCCTGCAGCGGATTGCCCGCCACCGAAATCACATCCGCGAGCTTGCCCGCCTCCAGCGTCCCCAGGCTCTCGAGCACGCCGCAGCAGTCCGCGGCATTGCGGGTCGCGGCTAGGAGGGCCGTCTTCTCCGATATGCCGATTCGGACGTGCGCTTCCAGTTCGTAGGCCATGTCCCCGTGCATGGCGTCGGTGCCGCAGGCGTATTTGACGCCCGCCGCAATGGCCTTGCGCGTGCTGGCCGGCGCCGCGGCTCTTCGAGGCAACCACTCCACCTCCGCGAAGCAGGGATTGACCGCGAGATCTTCGGCGAGAATCTCCTCGTCCAAGACGATCGCCAGGGTGCCGACCATCCAGGTCCCATGCTCCAGCATCAGCTCGACGCAGTCGTCGTCCAGCATGTGACCGTGCTCGATGGAGTCGACGCCCAACGCCACGCAACACTTGATTTCCGGCGGCTTGATCGCGTGCGTCGCGACGCGCCGGCGGATGCGGTGAGCCTCCTCGAGGATCGTTGCGATCTCCTCCTTCGTGAACTCCTCGTAGAAATGCCCGCCTCGACGATCGACGCTGCCGGTCGCCATGAACTTGATCAGATCGGCACCTTGCCGAAAGTTCTGCCGCACGCTCTTTCTCAGCTCCGCGGGCCCGTCGTAGCCATTGTCGCCCATACCGTGCCCGTTGCTCGCGTGCAGGGCCCGCGTCGCGATGAGCATGCGGGGGCCGGGAACGACCCCGGCGTCCACGCAATCGCGAACGGTGACGTCGGTGAAATCGTGGGCGCCGAGAATTCGAACCGAGGTCACGCCGGCCCGAAGATCCCGTCGGAGGTTTCTAGCCGCACGCAACGCGGTCTCCGCGGACGATTCCACTGTGCTGTCGTAGATCCGCCGCTCGCCCACCTGAAAAAGATGGGTGTGGCTGTCGAACAGTCCAGGCAGGACCGTATGGTCCTCGAGGTCGATGACCTCGGCATCCGGCGGAATGGACGTGTCCTTGGCCGGCCCCACCTCCCTGATGCGGTTGCCATCTACGATCACCACGCCGTTGTCGACGACATTGCCGTCCGTGGCATCGAACAGGTACTTGCTCTTGATCGCAACCGTCATGTTCGCCCTCCAATCGCCGCCTGCGCCCACGGCAAAATGGGTCCGGCCGGCTTGCGACAGGCCGGTCGGTCAGGAATAGACCGCCGGGTCCACCGTCTTCAGATGATCGAGCACCTCCGCCAGGGGCATGACGTCGGCCAGGAAAGCGTCCATGTTGAACAGCTCCACTTCGTGGGAGATCTGGAAGCGATCGGCCACGCAGTCCTGCGGCACGATGACCCGGAAGTTGTACGCCGCGGCGTCATCGACGGTTGCCCGTATGCAGCCGGCCGTCGTGGTGCCCGTGACGACCAAGGTATCCACGTTGTGGTAGACCAGGATACTCGCGAGCTGTGTTCCGAAAAACACGCTCGGCTTCGGCTTCACCAGCACCGTGTCTCCCGGCATCGGCGCCACCTCTTCCAGGATCTCGTGAGGCCACAGCTCTTGAGCGAAGCTCGATTGGTCGGGGATCGCCTTGTCGATCAGCCGGCCGCCCGTGGCCGCCGAGTAGGGCTCTTCCGTACGCTGTGTCGAGTAGATGATCGGGATGCCGGACGGCCGCGCCGCATCCAGGAGCCGGGCTATGGCACCGGTCGCCTTGACGGCGCTTTCGCCGCAGCACAGGGCGGCCCGCTCATCGACCGTGTAGCGGCACATGTCTACGACCAAAATGGCCATCTTTCGCCCAAATCCGACGCGGCGCCCCACCCCGGCTCGTCCATGGGTCTCCCTGTCCGCGTCGGGAATGACAGAAGGGATGTAGCATTTCTGGTTTGTCATATGATCCGGTTCTCCATTTCGGACGTGTGGCTCAATCAGGCAAGGACGGCGAAGTCGGTCAGCGTCGACCTCTCAGTCGGGGATCGAGGACGTCCCGCAAACTGTCGCCAAAGAGATTGAAGCAGATCACCGTGGCCATGATGAACAGGCCGGGGAATATCGCGAGCCAGACCGCCTGCGCCATGAAGCCCCGCGCATCGGTCAGCATCCTTCCCCAGGAGGTGGTCGGCGGCTGCGCGCCGAGGCCCAGGTAGCTGAGCGAGGACTCGGCGATGATCGCGGTCGCGATGTCCGCGGTCCCAAAGATGATCAGGAGGGGCAGCGTGTTGGGCAGAATGTGCCGCAGCAGCAAGCGCAAGTCCGAAGCCCCCATGGTCATGCTGGCCCACACGAAAGGCCGCTGGACCAGGGACGCCACTTCCGCTCGCGTCAGACGCGCGAAATAGGGCACCCGCGTCATGCTGATCGCGAGAATGAGGTTCTCCAGGCTGGCGCCCAACACGGCCACCAGAAAGAGCGCGAGGAGCAGGCTGGGGAACGCGATGATGACGTCCAGCACCCGGGTCGTGATGCTGTCGATCCAGCCGCCGTAGTAGCCGGACACCAGGCCGAGAATGCCGCCCAGCACAACGGCCGCGAGAACCGCCGTGAAGGCGACCTCCAACGTCACCCGGCCGCCATAGAGGATCCGCGCCAGCATGTCTCTGCCGAACTGGTCGGTTCCCAGGGGATGCGCCGCGGAGGGAGGCAGCAAGCGCGCCGACGCATCCATGTGGGTGGGATCGTAGGGGCTGACCCAGGGCGCCGCCAGCACCAGCAAGAGGATAAGCGCAAGGGCGCCCCCACTCAACAGCAACACCCAGACCGACGGCCCCGCAAGCAGAGTGCGAAGGCGCGATTGCGGCAAGACGGATGTTCTGGTTGCGCTCATTCGGAGTGTCACTGTCCCCGGACTCGGGGATCGACCAAGCCGCGAAGCACGTCGGCCCCCATGTTCGCAGTGATGAATATGGCGGTGAACAACAGCGTGATGCTCTGCACCACGGCGTAGTCGCGCTGAAAGATCGCGCGCACGAGGAGTCGGCCCAGGCCGGGTCGCACGAACACCTCCTCGACCACGATGGTGCCGCTTATCAGGAACGCGAATTGCAACGCGATCAGGGTCACGATCGGACCGGCCGCATTCTTCAAGGCATGGCGATAGAGGATGACGCGCCCCGGCAAGCCCTTCGCCCGGGCCACCGTGATGTAGTCTTGGCGCAACACTTCCAGCATGGTGGAGCGCACCAAGCGGCTGAGGAACCCCGCCATCACCAGGCCGAGGACCAGGGCCGGCAGCAGCGCGTGCTTCAGGCTCTCCAACGGGTCGCTCGCCATGGAGACGTATCCGCCGGCGGGAAAGATCGGCATGACGATGCTAAAGGCTATGATCAGCAGCGTTCCGAGCCAAAACTCCGGCAGCGATATGCTGATATAGATCCCGGCGCGCAGACTTCGGTCGATCGTACTGTCCAAGTGAAACGCCGCGATAATCCCGACCGGCAGACCGATCAAAAGGCCGATTGCGGCGCCCAGGATCCCCAGCTCCAGCGTGGGAATAATGACGGCCCCGATCTCGGTCGTCACCGGGCGTCCCGAGCGCAAGGACGTTCCCAGGTTGCCTTGCAGAACTTGCTCCACCCACCTGACATACTGGACCGGTATCGGTTGATCGAGGCCGTACATTTCGCGGGTTTTCTCGCGCTGCTCCGTCGTCATCCGTTCGGCCAGCAGGTCGACCGCATCGCCCGGCACCAGCCTGATGACGCCGAAGACGAGCATGGACATGAGAACGAAAACAGGGAGGAAGTAGAACAGGAGTCGGCGCAGCAGGTATGACGAGAAGCTCATCGAGGGACTCCTGCGGAACACCCCCCGGCGTCCACCCTGCGCGCCGGTTTCAGCACGGCACGATGGACACCGAGGCGGGCGTTCGGTCCTTCACCCGGACCGCGAAGCTGCGCTAAGCGTTGAGCCACGTACTCTGCAGCGAGATCCTGGTCCGTCCGGCTTCGTGCTGCAATCCCCCGACCGAAGTGCGGAACGCCGCATATTCATAGGGGCGGTAGAGGAAGACGTAGGGGACGGATTCCTCGAGGAGATAGCGTTCGACCTCGACGTAGATCTCGCGCCGCTTCTCCATGTCGGTTTCCCGCACCCCGCTGTCGAGCAGCGCGTCCAGTTTCGCATCGCCGCTCTTGCCGAAATTGAGGCCGCCCTCGGTATAGAACTGCTCGCCGGTGAAGTCGTGCGGATCGACCAGGGTTCCCCAACCCTCGACGATGAGGTCGTAGTCCCCCTCCTTCCGCCGCGCCCGCACAGCGCCGGCCTCGAGCGCGTTGATGTTGAGCTTCACGCCGATCTGAGACCATTGCTGCTGCAGGATCTCCATGACGTCGGCAAACCGCTGGCCGCCTTCGACAATGCCTTCCACCTCCAGGCCGTCGGCAAGCCCGGCCTCCGCAAGCAGAGCGCGGGCGCCTTCGATGTCCGGGGTCCGGTAGGTTTCGAGACCGCCATAGAAGGGATGGCCCGACGGTCCGATCGGCCCGCCGAACAAGGCTGCGCCCTCGCCCAACAAGGCCAGATCGACGATCTGTTGACGGTCGGTGGCCTTCGACACCGCCTTTCGCACCTCGACCTTGTCGAAAGGCGAGCGGGCGTGATTGAGCTCCGCGAACTCGAAGCGCGACGTCGGGCCGCCGACCAGCGATACGTCCTTGGCATCTCGGAAGCTCTGCAGAAGCTTCAAAGGCGCCCAGAGATCCACGTCCGCGCCGCCGGAAATGACTTGGATGGAGCGCGAGGTCTCATCCTGGATCGGAATCCAAACCAGCTCGTCCGCATAGGGCAAGCCTTCCATGAAGTAGTCCTTGTTCCGCTCGAGCCGCAGATGCTGGAACGGGACGTGCTCGGCGAACCGATAGGCGCCGGTGCCGACCGGATTCAGCTTGAAGCCGTCCGCGCCGCGCTCGGTCACGACGTCCTTCGGCACGATCCCGGTCCACCTTGGCGCCATGCTGCCGAGGAAATGTGCCGCCGGGGCGTTGAAGGTGATCCGCACCGTGTGAGCGTCGGGGGTCTCGATCCGATCCAGATCCCGGACCACATAGCTCACCCAGGTCTCCTTGAAGCGCTCGATCGTGAACGCCACGTCCTCCGCGGCAAGCTCCCGGCCATGATGGAAGGGGACGCCTTTGCGAAGCTTGAACTCGTATACCTTCGCATCGTCCGACACCGCCCACTCCGAGGCCAGGTCAGGGATGATGTTGAGATTCTCATCGATGTTGACGAGGCCGTTGAAGAGCTGCTCGCAGACGCGCAGCTCCACGTCCGACACGATGTTGGATGGGTCCAGGACCTCCACGTCCTTTGTTGTCGCGACCCGCAGGGTTCCTCCCTGCTTCGGCGTCTGCGCCCATGAGGTACGGCCGCTGGCCAAGAGCGCCGGCGGCAACAGCGATGCGCCCCCTAGCGCGCCCGCCATGTAGTGGAACTGGCGCCTGCTGATCCGCGGGGCGCAAACATCGCGCTTGGGCCGCCCTTTGCCGGCCTCACCGGTGGTCCGGTCTGTCTTCTTCCTGCTATCCATGCAAGTCCCCTCCCTTTAGAAGCCGGCTGAACGAACACCAGCCGACCCACGCAGCAGATCGACTCGGCTCCGTGAACCGAAGCCGGCGAACACGCTTTCTCCCAGGCCCCAAACCCGCAGTCGCCCGCCGCAGATATCCTTCTTCCGAATTCGGCATCGGGACCGCCGCGACGCCCTTGCGCGCCTCGTTTCGCTCGCGGCGGGAGCCAGCGCAATGCTATTCGCGGATTGCTGATCGAATCTGAAGGACTAGCCCCCTCGACTCGCTTCCAGAGCCAACGTCATGAAATTGTAAGAGGGCCAATAGTCCGCAAAAAGGCATATTTCCCGGAGCTTAGTTTGATGACCAGGAAACAGAACGGTGACACGTCGATCCCGCTTCGATCATGTCGCCGAGGCGCGGATGCGGCCAATCGTAGATAGGAGTCTCCGCCCGGACCATGCCCGCGCAAGACCGTGGCCGCCTCGCGGGCATGGCATCGACACAGGACCTTGGGTCGCCACAGCCGAGACCTACGCCCTGGCCGACGGTCGCCGGAACTGGCGGCACTCGTCTCCGCGCTTGGCGACTTCTGTTTCACTATCGTCGAACATCTGTCCACACAACACCGGTTTAATGGGCGCGTGTCGTGCCGTAATCATCGGGCAACGACTTCTCTGCCGCTTTCATCGGCTCACCGGGTTTGCGGCTCCAGATGCTTTGGCTGCCTTGCGTTTCGAGTGTGGTGGGGGTGTGCGCCGGGATGGGTTACGAAGCTCAATCGAGACGGCGAACGTGGTCGGCGTTCTGGCGGACAGCTGCCCCTATCGCTCGGTCGTGTTCGCGGCCTTCGCGGACGAGGGGCCTCCTTGTTCCCGGGCTCCGACCTCAATCCCTTCATCGACGCGGGCGTGCCGGCCTGCTTCTACCGGCACCTTTCCCAGGCTCAACAAAACTCTAAAGGAGGCGGGAGATGAGTCATGAGGTCATCCTAGTAGTCGCCGTCGACGTGGAGGCCAAAGCCGAGGAAGACTTCAATCTCTGGTACAACGAGCAGCACATCGGCGATGTGCTCGACTGTCCTGGTTGGCTATGGGGAACGCGGTACAAGTCAACGGACGGCAGCCCGACTTATCTCGCCATCTACGGCATGGCCTCAGAAGAAGCCATGTGGACGCCCGAACGCCAGGCAATCAAGACGTTTGGGCGATTCTGGTCCAACGTCGAGAGCTATTGGGGGCGAATCTATCGGCCCATCCACGATGATCGCGAAGGCACACCCTTCGAGCCCGGGCGCGGGCCCGCCGCCGCTCCCGGGGCTCCGAACTCCGTGTTGAAGGCTTCCGGCGACAGGGCGCCGATAGCCGACGACATCATTTCGGTCGTCGGCGTCGACGTGGAGTCGAACGCGGAGGACGAATTCAACCGCTGGTATGACGAAAAGCACGTGCGCGAGGTGCTGGACTGTCCGGGCTGGCTGTGGGGCACGCGCTACAAATCGACGGAAGGCTCGCCGAACTATCTGGCGATCTACGCTATGGAATGCGAAGAGGCGATGTGGACCCCCCAGTTGCAGTCGATCAAGGGCTTCGCCCATCTGTGGAAGCATCTTGAGGCCTACTGGGGGCGGACCTATCGAAGCATCTATCACGAGTCTCGTTGAACGGCCTGACGAGTCCGGGGCTATCGGGTCCGGGCAAACGGCAGGCGCGGCCCGAACCCTGCCCGTGGCTAGGCGGCGCTGCCGTAGCGTCGCAGTAGGAAGATGCCTCAGCCCTCCTTTTGCAGGCGGCGGCGCTTGGGTCGGCGATCGGCCGCGGTGTCGAGGCGGCACGGACGTACCGGCCACGGCCGCTCGCTTCATCAAAGCCATTGACGTTTGAGGCCCGAATGGCCTCGAACCGCAGCTCCGGTCCTGTCGGGCATGCGCGACGCGGCACGTCCACCGGGCCATTTCGGCCGGCTCGCCACCGCCGCTGAAGCGTCGGCCAACCCCAGGGAACGGCGCGCTAGATCAGAACCCACTTAGATGGAACCGCGTCGCGGTTCCATCTAAGTGGGTGATTCTGATCGAACTTGTAGATTTAGAGCAGATTCACGCGACGAACTGGCATCGCGAAGCGATTCCAGCTCATCACGATCTGCTCTAGGCGCCCTGCCGCGTCAAACGTTCGAGCTGGTCGGAGCCGCCACAGATCCCCGCGAGGAAATATCGAACGGCTCTGCGGACCTCTTCACGGTGCTGTTCGATGGGCATGGAGTCGTCCGCGACGAAGTTCATGAACAGCTTCGATTTCATGGAGAAGAGGAAGTGCCCGGCATCCTGGGGATCGATGTCGGGCCGAACGTCGCCACGGACCTGAAGGGCGCGCATCATGTCGATGACCAGCTGCTCGTGCTTGGCGGTCGTCACCGCGTACTGGCGGCCGAACCTCGAGGCGCCATTGATGATCTCGGACGCCGAGACTTGCCGCCAAATGGACTTGCCGAGTTGCCGAATGCAGTGCTCGGTCGCGAGCACCATGATCTCCGTCAAGGCCGCCTCGGCGCACGCCGCAGGCCGAGCGATAAGCGCCTGTCCCTCCCTGAGATAGCGGTCGTCCGATTCGGCGATCAGGCAGAGCAGCAGTTCGCCTTTGGAGGGAAAGTAATTGTAGAGCGTGCCGACCGCGAGCTCGGCGTGTGCCGCGATCTCCTCCACGGTGGTCTCATCGTAGCTCTTGCACAGGAACAGCTCGTGCGCAGCGGCCAGGATGCCCTGCCGCGTCCGCTCCTTCTTTCGTTGTCTCAAACCCATGATGCGACGCGTCTCTTGAAACCCTTCTTGACAGAATATTGTAGTGGGTTCATTCTTGTAATGCATTCATTTTTCCCTTGTGGACTGGGCGCAAGTCAAGGGGGCATAACACCAAACAGCTATGAACCAGCGAGAAACCTGCGCACGGGCAACACGTGCGCTGTCACGGGAGGAAGGTGAAGTCATGTCCAAACAACCGAAGCAAACAAGCTTGTCGCGCAAGCAGACGAGACGGTCGTTCCTGAAGTACGGTGCCGCAGTCGGCTCGGTCGCGCTGGCCGCGCCAACGATAATTCGCAAGGCGGACGCAGACGAGAAGGTCTTGAACTGGCTGACCTATTCCGGTCACTCCGCCGACGAGGTCGTCGGGCCGTTCAAGGAGGCCACGGGCATCACCATCAAAGCCAAGGAATATGCTGACGGCGAAAAGATGCTCGCGCTCATCCACGGCTCGCCACCCGGCACATTCGACCTGGTGACCAGCGACGCGCCCTACGTGGAGCTGCTGGTCAACTCGGGCCTGCTTCAGGAGATGGACCCGGGCGAATACGACCTGGGCAGCTTCTTCCCGGAGTTCCGCTCCTGGGAGCAGCATTGGTTCGACGGCAAGCTCATGGCGCTCATGACAAGCTGGGGCTACAACGGTCTTGCCTACAATCCCGCCAAGCTCTCCGCCGCCGACGTCTCGTCCTACGACGTCATGTGGAGCGATGCCGTCAAAGGCAAGCTGGGCATGCGCGACTGGTATCTTCCGGTCATGGGCTGCATCAGTGCCGATATGGGCCACAAGGACCCCTACAACATCGACGACAGCCAGTTTGCAGCGCTGAAGGAGCACATGTTCACCCTGAAGCCCAACGTCGTGGGTTTCTGGAACTTCGCGGGCGTGTTCGATTCCCTGGCCAACGGCGGCGCCTACGTCATCCCGGGCTGCGGCGACTGGATCACCGGGCTGCTTCAGCGCTCCAACCACCAGATCGAGAGCGCCGTTCCCAAGGAAGGCGCTATCATGTGGACGGAGTCGATATCGATCATCAACAACACGCCGCGTCTCGACGCGGCCAGGGAACTGGTGCGCTATCTGACCGGCGTGGACGGCCAGGTGCGGCTCATGACCAAGTCGTCCTACATGGCGAACGGCCCGAGCGAAGCCGCCTGGGCGCGACTCAACGAGATCGATCCGGAAGAAGCCAGGATGCTGCACATGACGGACGAGGACGACAACATCATGGCCATGCTGCGGGCCGGAAGGATCATCCCGCGCCGTCTGCCCAAGAATCAGTCCATGGAAAGCTGGCAGGAGGCCTATACAGAGTTCCAGAACCTGTAGACCGCACCCCTAATCTCTAGGGCAGCCCCGGAACCGATCCCTTGACGGGGTTTGACGATACGGCGGCGGACGGAAGGGCGCTTGCGCGCGGGCGCGCTTCCGTCCGGGCCTCCCGCGCACTGTTCATCACCCTGTTCGCGGGACCCTTGGCGTCCTGGCAGGGCGCCTTCTTCGTGGCGCCTTTCGCCTTCATGGTCGTGATGACCTTCTGGTCGGTCCGCAACTACATCCTCACCGCGGACCTGACCTTCGCCAATTGGCAGGCCATCCTCTCTGCGGGCTATGTCTGGGACGCTTTTCTGCGCTCCCTGCTGGGCGCGGCGCTGGCCGCGGCCGTGGCGACGGTGACGGCGCTGCCCTGCGCCTACTACCTCGGCCTGAAAGCGAGTCCCAGGGTTCGCATCCTCGGTGCCTGCCTGATCATGGCGCCCTTCTTCACCAGCTTCCTGGTGCGGGCCTACACCTGGCGCACAATGCTGGGCGACGAAGGGGTGGTGAACGCCTTCCTCGGGTGGTTCGGCCTCGGGCCGGTCCAGATGATCAACAATCTCTTCGGCTCGGTGGTCGGTTATCTGACCCTCGTCATGCCGCTGGTCTTGCTGCTGCAGCTCTTCAGCTTCGCAGGCGTCGACAGGCGCCTGATCGAGGCCGGCCAGAACCTCGGCTGCAACCCGCGCAAGACGGTCTTCCGTGTGGCGATTCCCGCGGCGCGGAACGGCATCGTGCTCGCCGCGGCATTCGCCTTCGTTTTGAGCTTCGGCGACCTCATCAGCCCGCAGGTGCTGGGCGGCTCGAACCCTCCGACCTTGAGCATCCTCATCGTCGACCAGGTGCGCGGCGGCCTGCAATGGCCCAAGGCTTCAGTGATCGCGGTGATGATGGTGTTCACCCTGGTGATGGTCGTGTCCGCCGCCATGGCCTTCGTCTACGGCGGCGCCCGGCGCGGCAGGGCGGCATAGCGTCATGTTCCCTCTGCTGAGGCTCTACATCCTCCTGGTGTTCGCGTTCATCTTCGCGCCGATCGTCGTGAGCTTCGTGTTCTCGTTCAGCGAAAACAGGTTCCCGACCCTGCCGCTCACCGAGTTCAGCACGGTCTGGTATCAGCGGGTGCTGGACGAGCCCGCCTTCGCCGAAGCCTTCCGCCGCAGCCTCATCGTCGCAGGATCGACCTCTCTGCTGGCGACCTTCATCGGGTTCGGCGCGGCCTACGTGGACTACCGCTACCGTTTCTTCGGCCAGAAGATCTACGTCGCGATGGGTATCATTCCGCCGATGATCCCGGTGCTCATTCTAGGCGTGGCGATGCTCATCTTCCTCTCCCAGATCGGCCTTTCGGGAGATCTGCATTCCGTGGTCATCTCCCACGTCGTGCTCTGCATCCCCTTCTCGATGGCGATCAACCGGCTCAGGCTCGCGCAGATGGCGCCGAACCTCGAGGCGGCGGCCTGGAACCTCGGTGCAAACGAGTGGCGCACCATGCGGCTGGTGATCGTGCCCTACTGCCTGCCGGCCATCCTCGCCTCGGCCTTCATCACCGCGGCCATTTCGCTGGACGAGTTCGCCATCGCCTGGTTCGTGTGCGGCCTGGAGGACACCTTGCCGGTGAAGGTGCTGAACCTGGTCGCCCGGCAGGCCAGCCCGAGTGTGAACGCGATCGGCAGCTTCACCTTCACCCTTTCCCTCGTCCTCGTCGTTCTCGCGCAGGCCGCCCTGATCGCCGGTCAGGGCCGAAGGCGGAGCGCACAGGCCGGCGAACCAGCGAGCGATTCCAGCCGATGACAGGATCGGGCGGTCCGCTGCTCGCTTTCGTCGGCGTTGAGAAGCGCTTCGGCGACATGCTGGCGGTCAAGGACTTCAACCTGGAGATCGCACGCGGCGACTTCGTTGCCATCATGGGTCCCAGCGGCTGCGGCAAGACGACCACCTTGCGCATGTTGGCCGGACTCGAGACGCCGACGGCCGGCTCCATCAACATGGACGGCGAGGCGATCAACGGCCGCCCGCCCTGGCTCCGCAGGATGCCTCTGGTCTGGCAGAACTACGCGCTTTTCCCCTTCTTGAGCGTGCTGGACAACGTCGGCTTCGGGTTGCGGAACGACAATGTGGACAGGGCGGAGCGGCGGCAGCGCTCGCTCAAGTGGCTGGAGCGCCTCGGTATCGCCGACCTGGCCCAGCGCAGCCCGGACACCCTGTCCGGCGGTCAGGCCCAGCGCGTCGCCCTGGCCCGCGCCCTCGTCCTGGAGCCCGAGGTCCTGCTGCTGGACGAGCCCCTGTCGGCGCTCGACGCCAACATGGTGGTCAGGATGCAGACCGAGATCGCCGAGCTTCAGCGGGCCCTCGGCATCACCTTCGTCTATGTGACGCACAATCAGTCCGAGGCCTTCGCCATGGCCGACCGGGTCGTGATCATGAACGAGGGCGAGATCCAGCAGATCGGCAACCCGATGGAGGTCTATCGCACGCCGCGGACCCGTTTCGTCGCCGAGTTCGTCGGCACGAACAACATTCTCGACGGCTCCGTGATCTCCCGCTCCGACGAGGCCTGCGTCGTCGAAACGAAGCTGGGCCGCTTCGCCTCCTCCAATCCTTCCAACGCGCCGATCGCGGAAGGCCAGAGGGTGCACCTGGTCGTGAGCGCCGACCTGGTGACCATCAACCGGGACCAGCCCGCGGCGGAAGGCAACCAGATCGTTGCGCGTTTGGTCGGGGAAAGCTTCGTCGGCAACGTCGTCACCCTGGTCTGTGAAGCCAAGGACGGCGAGGAGTTGAAGGTGCAGTTGCAGCAGCGTGCGCTGCAGGATTTAAACCTTCGCCCCAACGAGGACGTCAAGCTGACGTTCGACCGGCAGGACAGTCTCATCATCTCGGCGGGCTAGATCGTCGGTCGAGCGACAGGAGGACGAATCATGGCGGTTAAGGATCCGGTCCGGATCGAACAGCTGCACTGGACGGAGTACGTCGCCCGGATACGCGAGCAGCAGCCTCCGATCTTCTTGCCGGTCGGCGCCCTGGAGCAGCACGGCCCCCATCTTCCCATGAACTGCGACGAGCTGATCCCGCGCGAGGTATCGGAGGAAGTGGCGCGCAGGATCGGCGGCCTGGTGGCGCCGTCGCTGTCCTATGGCTACAAGTCCCAGCCGCGCACGGGCGGCGGGAACCATTTCCCTGGGACGACGAGCCTGAGCGCCGAGGCCCTGATCACCAGCGTGCGCGACATCGTCTCCGAGCTGGCGCGTCATGGCGCGCGCCGTATCGTCGTCATGGACGGACACTCGGAGAACGCCATGTTCATCACCGAGGGCATCGACCTTGCGCTGCGCGATCTCTTTCGCGACGGGGTGACGGACATGAAGGTCCTGAGGATCGGCTACTACGAGTTCACCAGCAAGGAAACCGAAGAGATCGTCTGGCCCGACGGTTTCCCGAGCTGGTCGCTGGAGCACGCGGGGGTGATGGAAACCTCGCTGATGCTTCATCTCCGTCCCGACCTGGTCGACATGTCGAAGCTCCCGAGCGATGTGCCGGCCCGATTCCCGCCCTATGACGTCTACCCGGCGTCGTTCGAGAACCTGCCCGGCTTGCCGCGTTCTGGCGCGCTCAGTTCGGCCAAGCTCGCGACGGCTGAGAAGGGAAAGCTCATGTTCGACGAGCATGTCGCGGGAATTGTGGACGCGATCAGCAACGAATTCTTCTGATCGCGGGAAGGATCTCGACCCGGTACCCGCTGTCATGGATAGCTGTGCCGGGGGACGGCACTTCAGGGTTTCTCGGCTAGGAATGCGGCGCGCGGCTATCCTGGGCGCGTTACGCGCGCCGCACGACGACGTCCGGGCGAAGGGCGAGCGGCTCGAGCGGACACCTGTCTGCCGGCGATCCCGCAATGAGCACGAGAAGATCGAAACGCTCTTCTCCCGCTTCGCGAGGACCGCCTGGCTCGACCGGCTTCGGCCCCACAGGCCTCGTGACCGCTAAAGCTCCTTAGGATCATTCACTTAGCCGGCTCGCGGTGGCGCGAGGCCGCCTTCCTCGTCCACCGATCCTGCGCGCCGCCTTCACCTTTTTCTTCCCGGCCTCGCCACCGCAGTGATCCATCCACCTTCTTCCGGCGTAAGCGACGAGAACGCCAAGGCTAGTCCTGGGTTCGGCCAAGCAAGATCGTTTCCAACAAACCGGGATAGGCGAAGGAAGCTATGACCGATACCGACCGACACCAACCGACTATCGCCGAAATCGTCCAACAGTCCGGCGGAGATTTCGACGGCAATGGGTGCGACTTCGACATTCTGCTGCAGGCACTGATCGCGGCCGACCTGGTCGGTGCCGTCAGCGATCCCCATGACGACCTCACCGTGTTCGCGCCGACGGACGCCGCCTTCATCGAACTCGCCCGCAGCCTCGGCGCCGAAGTGGAGGACGGGGACGACGCCGCGGCCTTCGACGCGATCGTCGCGGCGCTCACGGAGCTCGGCGGCGGCGATCCGATCCCGCTGCTGAAGGACGTGCTGCTCTACCACGTCTCCGACGGCGGCCGCACGGTGGAGCAGCTCCAGCACGACGGCACGATCGAGACCAAGCTGGGCGAGACCTTCCACGTCGACGGCAAGGAGCTCAATGACAAGGACCCGGATATCGAGAACCCGGAGTTCATCAAGGAGCTGACGAACATCAAGGCGTCCAACGGCGTCATCCAAGGCATTGACCGGGTCCTGCTGCCCATCGACTTGCCGCCCGCGAAATCCGAAGAGCCGGAGCCCACAATTGCCGATATCGTTGCCCTCTCAGGCGGCGAGTTCGACGGCGACGGTTCGGATTTCGATATCCTTCTCAATGCGTTGCAGGCCGCCGGCCTGGTCGAGGCCGTCAGCGATCCCCATGACGACCTCACGGTGTTCGCGCCGACGGACGACGCCTTCATCGAGCTTGCCCGCAGCCTCGGCGCCGAGGTGGAGGACGGGGACGACGCCGCGGCCTTCAACGCCATCGTCGCGACCCTCACGGAGCTCGGCGGGGGCGATCCGATCCCGCTGCTCAAGGAGGTGCTGCTCTATCACGTCTCCGACGGCGGCCGCACGGTCGAGCAGCTGCAAGACGACGGCACGGTCGAGACCAAACAGGGCGAGACCATCCACGTCGACGGCCATGAGCTCGACGACAAGGAGCCGGACCTCGAGAACCCGGAGTTCATCGAGGGCCTGACGGACATCGAGGTGTCCAACGGCGTCATCCAGGGCATCGACCGGGTCCTGCTGCCGGTCGATCTGCCGGGCGGCCCGACGAATCCTGATGGGGACGATCCCATCGTTGTCGAGTCAGAGGACATGCACCTCTACGGCTACCGGGTCGAGCACGACGAGGATGCTTCCGGCGACGCGCTGATCAAGCTGTCGGGCCGGAAGGGGGTGGCATCGACCACCTTCGAGGGCGAGAGCGGCAACTACGATCTCCAATTGCACTACTTCGACGAGATCGACGGCCGGGCCAAGATCAGCGTGCTCGTCAACGGAGAGCAGGTGGAGCGCTTCAGGCTCGACGAGAAGCTGGGTGGCCGGACCGCGACGGCCGAGAACGCAACCTCGATCACGATCGAGGGCCTGCACCTCGAACAGGGCGACAAGATCGATTTCGTTGGGCGCAAGAAGGGCTATGAGTTCGCGCGCATGGACAAGATCGTCCTGACATCCGCAGACGACGAAGACGATCCTCTCGAAGGCAACTCGCTGACCGAGGACATGCTCGTCTGAGCAAGGACGAGCGGCGTGGCCGGGCGGCAAACCCTTGCCGCCCGCGCCGCGACTTTTCGCCCGCAACCAATTGCGGCGTGCCACGTGAGGCAGGGAGGGGATAGTGCAGAACCGGTACGGTCCGGCCAACGGCCGAAAAGAGCTCGGCAAGGCGCTTGCGGTGAGCCGTCGGCTGCTGATGGCCGTCGCCTTGTTCAGCGTCTTTGCGAACCTCTTGATGCTGACCGGCCCGCTTTTCATGCTCCAGGTCTATGACCGGGTGCTGTCCAGCAAGTCCGTCGAGACTCTGACGGCCCTTTTTCTCCTGGTGACCGGTCTCTTCCTCATATTCGGTCTGCTCGACTTCGCGCGCGGCCGCCTGATGGCGCGTGTGGGTGCACGCGCCCAGGCCGTGCTGTCGCGCCGTGTCGAGGAAGCCGCCTTGATGGGGCCGGACGAAGGGGGCACCGCGGCCCAGGAAGCCGCGCCCCGGGACCTGTCCGCACTCCATCGGGTGCTGTCCGGGCCGGCGCCGTTTGTCTTCTTCGACATGCCCTGGACGCCGGTTTTCCTCGCGGCGATGTTCATCTTCCATCCCTGGCTCGGCTTCCTCGGCGTGGCCGGCGGAGCCCTGATGGTGGTGATCACCGGTCTTAACCAGTGGCGGTCACGCGGCGCTCTCGAGTCTGCACATGCACTGGGTGCCCGTGCGGAGATGTTGGCAGAGGTCTCCAGGCGGGACGCCGGCACGATCAAAGCCCTGGGAATGAAGGACGCGGTTCTCGACCGCATCGGCAAGGCGCGCCAGGAGGCGATGGTCGCCGAGATCTTGGCCAGCGACAGGTCCGGCGCCTACGGCTCCGCATCGAAGTCACTGCGCTTCTATCTGCAATCGGCGATTCTGGCGCTCGGCGCGGCTCTTGCGATCGCCGGCCAGATCACGCCGGGCGCCATGATTGCCGCCTCGATCCTGATGGGCCGGGCCCTGGCGCCGGTGGAGCAGGGCATCGCGCAGTGGCCGGCGATCCAGCGTGCGCTCTCGGCCTGGCGGCGCCTGAAGGAGGTCCTCTCCGAGAACCCGATCGAGCCGTCCAAGGTGGCGCTGCCCGGTCCCAGCTCCGAGATCCTGGTAAACAACCTGACGGTCGCAGCGCCGGAGAGCGATGTGCTGGCCCTGATCGGCGTGAATTTCGACCTGGCGCCCGGAGAGGTGCTGGGTGTCATCGGGCACAGCGCAAGCGGCAAATCCTCTCTGGCGCGGGCCTTGGCCAATATCTGGGAGCCGGCGGCCGGATCGATAAGAATAGGAGGCGCCACACTGGACCAATGGTCCAAGGACGCGCTCGGCTCCAAGCTGGGCTACCTTCCCCAGGATGTCTCGCTCATGGCTGGCACGGTCGCGGAGAACATCGGCCGCATGCAGCAGCCCGTCCTTGCGGAAGCGGTGATTGCTGCGGCCCAGTCGGCAGGCGCCCATGAGATGATCCTGCGGCTTCCCCAGGGCTACGAAACCCCGGTAGGCGAGGCTGGGCAGGCCCTATCCGGCGGGCAGCGGCAGCGGATCGGCCTCGCGCGCGCCCTCTTCGGCGATCCGGCGCTCGTTATTCTGGACGAGCCGGACGCGCACTTGGATTCGGATGGCGAGGTCGCGCTCTTGGGTGCCATCGAGGATCTGAAGCGGGCCGGCAAGGCGGTCATCCTCATGGCCCATCGGCCGATCGCGATCTCCGCCTGCGAGAAGGTGCTGGTTCTCGAGAACGGGCGCCAGCGCGCCTACGGACCACGGGAAGAGGTCATGAAGGAATTCCGGAAGTCCCGCGCCCGCCTGGTTTCCAGGGCGGCGCAGCGCCTGGCCGTGAACGCGAGCTGAGCCATGGGCAAAAACACCAAGGACCTGAAGCGTTGGGGTGGCGCCAAGCACCTGACGATCGGCATGTTCGCACTGGTACTCCTGGTTTGCGGCCTTGGCGGGTGGTCCGCCTTCGCATCGATCGCGGGTGCGGTCATCGCCTCCGGGCGGCTGGAGGTCGAAGCGAACCGGCAAGTGGTCCAGCACCCCGACGGCGGCGTCGTGCAGGAGATCCTGGTGCGTGATGGTGACGTCGTCGAGTCCGGGCAGGTCCTGCTCCGCTTCGATGGATCCATGCTGCAAGCCGAGCAATCGATCATCAAGAACCAGCTGTTCGGCGCCCAGGCGCGAATCGCACGGCTGGAGGCGGAGCGCGACGGCAAGGACACCATCGATTTCGGCGACAGGCTCCTTTCGGAGGCCCGGGCCAACGACGAGCGGAACCAGCTCCTAACGGTTCAGACCCGGCTTTTCGATGCCCGGGCCGAGACCCTGGAGCGCGAGCTTGATCAGCTCGACGCGCGTCAAAGGCAGTTCGAGAAGGAGATCGCCGGGCTCGAGGCCCAGAAATCCTCGACCGTGAAGCAGCTGGGCCTGATCGAACGGGAACTGAAGGACCAGCGCAAGCTGTTCGAGAAGGGATATGCCCGCGCGGTGAAGGTCTACGAGCTGGAGCGCCAGCAAGCCGGCCTGCAGGGCCAGATCGGGGAGTACGAATCCGAGGTCGCGGAGACCCATGGCCGGATCGCCGAGATCGAGATCGAAATGCTGCGGCTCGGCTCGGCCCGGCGCGAAGAAGCCATCTCTGAGCTGCGCGCGCTCAGGGCGGAGGAGCTCGACCTGACGGAGCGGCACCGGGTCACGAGCGAGCGGCTGTCCCGGCTCGAGGTGCGCGCGCCGCGCGACGGCGTCGTCCTCGACATGTCGGTGCACGCCCTGCGCGCGGTCGTCCGGCCGGCGGAACCGATCGTCTATGTCGTGCCATCAGATTCCACGCTGCTCGTCGAGGCGCGCGTTGCCCCGCCGGACGTCGACGCCATCTACCCCGGACAGCTCGCGTCGCTGCGGTTCTCCGCCTTCAACTCACGGACCACGCCGGAGCTCGAAGGCCAGGTGCAGCATGTCTCGGCCGACGCGCTCAGCGACGAGGGGTCCGGCACGTCCTACTACCTGGTGAAGCTCGGAATCGGTGAGACTGAGCTGGCGAAACTGGACGAGCGGGTCCTGGTGCCGGGCATGCCTGTGGATGTCTTCCTTCGCACGGACGACCGGTCGCCCTTCTCCTACATCGCCAAGCCGTTCACCGACTACTTCGCTCGGGCGATGCGGGAGGAATGAGTCCGGGCCATTGGAAGGCACTCGCGATTCAAGCCTGGCGTGCCGGGCCGTGTGCGATCCAACCGGCTGTCACTCGCGTATAAGCCAGGAAATGACCGGAAATGGCCATAAACGGCGCTCGGGCGCCCTCACGGCTGTGATTGGCGCTGTCGCCGTCGCCCTGCTCGCCCTTGCCGGCCCTTTGGGGGCGGCCCTTCCCATCAAGGAGGATATCGCCTTCAAGGTCTTTCGCGACGGCGATCCGCTGGGCCATCACCGGGTCGGCTTTCGCCGCGAGGCCGGCGACCTGCACGTGGAGATCGATATCCAGCTCGAGGTCAAGCTTGCCTTTCTGACGGTCTTTCGCTACCGGCATAGCAACCGCGAGGTCTGGCGCGACGGCCGCCTGGTGGCGATCAACACCGAAACCGACGATGATGGCGAGAGCTATTGGCTGCAGGGCCGGGCAACCGCGGAGGGCTTTGAAGTGGAGGGATCCAGCGGCCGCTTCGTTGCACCGGCGGACGTCATGCCGACCAGCTACTGGAACGCGGAGACGGTGACCAGACAGCGCCTGCTCGATACCCAGCGGGGGCGCTTGCTCGACGTGGAGATCGAACCGACAGGCAGCGAAATCGTGGTGGTCGCCGGTAGGACCGTCGACGCCCAGCGTTACGCCATGTCCGGCGACCTGGAGCTGGATCTCTGGTACGCCCCGGACGGCGAGTGGGCCAAGATCGCCTTCGAGGCCCGGGGCGCGGAGGTGGTCTACGCGCGCGAGGGTGCGACCGAAGCAGGGCAGCCAAAGACGGACACGGCGAGCGGCCAATGACATCGGAGGGCCCTGCGGAGGGCTGCGCCTGGATCACCGGCGCCAGCTCGGGCCTGGGGCGCGCATTGGCGCGGCGCATGGCGGCTGGGGGCTGGTCGGTCGCGGCCTCGGCCCGAAGCGCCGATTCCTTGGCGACGCTCGCGGCGGAAGCCGGGACCCTGGAGGGCGAGATACGCCCCTATCCGCTCGATGTCACCGATCGGACGGCCGTAGCGGCGACGGTGGCGGCCATCGAGCGCGAACTCGGTGCGATCGGACAGGCCGTGCTCAACGCCGGCACCCACCGGCCGGTTCGGGCCGTGGGCCTCGCGGCAGCCGACTTTCGCGCGCTCGCCGAGCTGAACCTCATGGGCAGCGTGCATTGTCTGGAAGCCCTGCTGCCCGGCATGATCTCGCGGCGGCGCGGACGCATAGCCGTGGTCGCCTCGGTGGCCGGCTACCTCGGCCTGCCGACCTCGGCCGCCTACGGCATGACCAAGGCCGGGCTGATCAACATGGCCGAAGCCCTGAAGCCCGAGCTGGACGGTCACGGCATCTGTCTGCAACTGGTCAATCCGGGCTTCGTGCGCACGCCGCTGACCGATAGGAACCCCTTCCCCATGCCCTTCCTCATGGAGGTCGAGGACGCGGCCGAGGCCTTCTACCGCGGCCTCTGCTCGAACAGATTCGAGATCGTCTTCCCGCGTCGTCTGGCCTATCTGTTGAAACTGCTCCGTTGCCTGCCGGCGCCCCTCGCCTTCGCCGTGACCCGCCGCCTGGTGCCCAAATCATGACCGGAGCGCCGGACCTGGAGGCCGCGGCTCGGGCCTACGCGCGTTTCTACGAGACCCTGACGCCAGAGAGCCTGGGGCGGCTCGAGGCGCTCTGCGCCCCGAACGTCCGGTTCCAGGACCCCTTCAACGATGTGACCGGCATAGCGGCCTATCGAGCGGTCTTGTCGGCCATGTTCGATCACGTGAGCGCGCCCAGCTTCGAGGTCAGCGATTGGGCGCTTTCCGGCCATGTCGCCTACCTCAGGTGGACATTCGATTTCGCGCGCAAGCAGGCCGGCGCGCCCTGGCGGATCGAAGGCATGAGCGAGGTGCATTTCGACCAGGACGGGCGCGTCATCGCGCACCTGGATCACTGGGATTCCGGGAGTCAGTTCTACGGCCGCCTGCCGCTGTTGAGGCAGCTCATCGGCCTCGTGCGACGGCGGCTCGCGGTGCGGCCGCAACGATCTAGTTGACGGGCTCCGAGATCGTGCGGGCGGCCTGCGTGGCGGGCTCGTCCAACTTTCTGAACACCAGGGTGACCTCGCCGAGCTTGAAGCCGAACTTGGTGACCTCAGCCCGGTTGATCAACACGCCATCGGGCTGCAGGAACAGCCAGTCATCGAACGTTACCCGCCAGCTGTCGTCGCCCACCTTGAGGTCGTAGCGATAGGTCCAGTTGAAGGCGTTGCCGTAGCCAAGTCCGGTGGCAACGCCGATGACGTCCTTCGCTTCGCCCTCGTAGAGATGATCGTCCCGTTTCTTGATGCGCCAGATGCGCTGCTCGGTCTCGCCGTCGTCGTAGACGAAATCCTCGACCAAGGTCAGGGTCTCGCCATCCCAAAGACCCTCGATGTCGACGACGAACTGGCGGCGCAGCTTGCCGAAGCGGTCCTGGAAAATCCCCCAGGCCTTGGTCCGGCCGCTGAAATAGTCTTCGATCTTCAATGTCGGCTCGCGCCCAGCGAAGTCTTCCGGTTTCATGGTGCTACATCCCGAGATTCCGAACAGCACGGCGACAAGTAGAATTCTGGCAATCACGCCCGGCCTCCTGGTCTCAGATATCGGCGGTGCGCGCAGCGCGGAGCTCGATCAAGTGGCGGATTCGGTGCTGGCGGGCCGCCGTGATCGGATAGCCGACGATCAGGGCGACCGATGCCAGCTTGATAACGGCCGGCAACAGGCTGTAGAGCGCGGCGAGCGCGAAGAGACCCGACGGCGAGGGCGTTTCCCGGCTCATCTCCGGCCCAGCCTCCAGTCCGGCAAGGCCAAGCAGCGGAAACGCGATCCCGACAGCGAGCGCCAGGGCCAGCTTGGTGGCGACGCCCCAGAGGGCGAAGTATAGGCCGGCGCGGCTTTGCCGGCTGCGCAGCGTATCGAGATCGATCACATCGGCCTGCATGGAGGCGGGCAGGGTCAGATCCGCGCCGAGGCTGATCCCGGTGAGCACGCAGATCGCCAGGAACCAAAGCTCGTCACCCGGTCCCAGCAACGGCACGAAGGCGAAGATCAGGGCGGCCCAGACCATGGCGCCGATCCAAGTGCGATGCTTGCCCCAACGCCCGCTGAGGCGCAGCCACAGGGGAATGGCGGCGACACCGCAGAAGAAATAGACGAAGAGCAGCACGCCGGACCAGTCCGGGGCCTCCAGCACGCGCTCGATGTAGAGAAGAAAGAGAGTGGCCGGCAAGCCGTTGGCGATGCCGTTCAGGAAATAGGCCGCGATCAGCCGGCGGCAGGGCCCATTGCGCCACATCACGCGCAATCCCTCGCGCCAGGCCAGTCGTGGGCTCATGGCGGCTGGCCGCTCGGGCACGACAACGACTGAGATCAGCAAACATAGGGGTAGTACGATCCAGAGCGACCAGGCGATCACTTCCAGAGTCGCGGCACGGTCGGCGCCCACGACAACGGGCAGCCCGGCGGCCAGAAGCGTGCCGACGACCACCAGGCCTTCCCGCCAGCCGGCGATCCGGCTGCGCTCGTCGTAGTTTGTGGAAAGCTCGGCGCCCCAGGCGCTGTAGGGCAGCAATATCATGGTGGCGCCGAGATAGAGCACCATGGTCCAGATGAGCAGTCCGCTCTCGCTCGCCTCGGCGCCCGGCAGGAAGAGATAGCCGGCGCTGATCATGACGATGGGCGCGCCGGCGACCATCCAGGGTCGCCGCCTGCCGAAGCGTGACCTGACCCGGTCGGAAAGAACGCCGATCAAGGGGTCGGTCACCATGTCCCAAAGGCGGGCCAGCAGCAGCACGACGCCGACCGTGACGAAGCCCAGGCCCAGGTCGACCGCATAGAAGGCCGGCAGGGTCACGTAGAGCGGCAGGAGGAGGGCGGCGAGCGGCAGCCCGGGCAGCCCGTAGGCGAGCAATATGCCGCGGCCGAACGGGGCCGAGCCCTTGGTCTCAGTGGACATCTAGAGCGTTACGCCTTGGCGAGAGCCGCTTGCAGCACGTCGATCCGGCCGCTCTCGAAGCCTGCCTCGCAATAGGCGAGGTAGTAGCGCCACATGCGGTGGAACCGCTCGTCGAACCCGAGCGCCAGAATGTCGGGCCAGGCCGCCTCGAAGGACCGCCGCCAGTTCCTCAAGGTCTCGGCGTAGTGCAGTCCAAGGCGCTCGGCGCCCCGCCATTCGAGGCCGGCCGCGTCGGCCTGCGCACGCAGGCGGTCCGGCGACGGCAGATGGCCACCGGGAAAAATGTAGCGTTGGATGAAGTCCACATCGTTCCGATAAGATTCGTAGAGACTATCGTCGATGGTGATGACCTGAAGTGCTGCCCGGCCGCCAGGCACCAGCCGGTCGCGCAGGGTGGCGAAATAGAGAGGCCAGTACTTTTCGCCGACGGCCTCGACCATCTCGATGGAGACGATCCGGTCGAAGCTGCCGTTCAGGTCGCGGTAGTCCTGGAACCGCAGGTCGACCAGCCCGTTGAGGCCTTCCGCCTGCAGGCGCCGGGCCGCGAAGTCGAACTGCGCGCGGGAGATGGTGATCGCGGTGACCCGGCAGCCGATCTCGCGGGCCGCCCAGCTGCAGAAGCCGCCCCAGCCGCAGCCGATCTCGAGCACCTGGTCGTCCGGGCCGATGCCGGCCATCTCGGCCATGCGGCGGTACTTGTTCGCCTGGGCCGATTCGAGGGGCTCGTCGGGCCGATCGAACAAGGCCGCGGAATAGGTCATCGAAGGGTCGAGCCAGAGGGCGTAGAAGTCGTTTCCGAGATCGTAGTGGCAGGCGATGTTGCGCCGGGAGCCGCGCCTCGAGTTGGCGCGAAGCCAGCGACCGAGGCGCGGCAGCATGCGCGCCCATGGCCGCCCGTCGAGGGACTGCAACAGCTCCGCCTCGTTTTGAATCACCAAATCCACCAGCGAGACAAGATCCGGGCTGTCGCAGTCGCCGGCCATATAGGATTCCGCGAAAGCCAGGGTTCCGCCCAGCAACATGCGGCGGAAGACGCTCGGATCATGCACGTGAAGGCGGGCCTTCGGTCCCGCTTGGCTCCCTCTGAAGACGCGCTCTTCGCCGTGGGGCAGGGTGATGGAAAGCTCGCCCTTCTCGATACGCCGGGCAAGGGCGAGCACCAAGCCTTCGGCAATGCCGGCGCGTGAATGACTGACTCTCTGTTCGATGTCGGCTTGCATGGAGATTCCGTCTTGAGCGTGGATATCCAGGTGCTACTCGGCGGCCTGGTCGAGGGCGGGTCGGACCTGGGTCACCGCATGACCCGGCGCCGGCGGGCGGGGCATGATCTTGCCCCCCTTGCGCCAAAGCTTCAGGGCCTGCCAATGGATGGCGCCGATGACCTTCAGGGTCATGAGGGGGTAGGCGAAAAAGGCCCGGAGCAGTGTCCAATCGTCCAGGCTCCGGCGCGTGCCGGTCTGCGACGCCACCAGCAGCTCGCCCTCCGGCGTCCATTGCCGGATCAGGACGGCCAGACGCTCGTCGGGCTCGGCGAGACGGAAATGGTAGGTCGCGGCCATGCCGATGAAGGGCGAGACGTAGAAGCCCTTTTCGCAGCTTTGCAGGATGGGCGCCCCGGACGCCCGGTCGGGATCGACCGGAATGAGATAGCCGTGCTTCTCGCCGAAGGTGTTGCGCACCTCATAGAGCAGAGCGGCCAGCCGTCCGCTCCGGTGGTAGCAGAACCAGATCGTGAGCGGGTTGAACACGTAGCCGAGCAGGCGCGGGAAGCAGAGCAGACGCACGGCGCCGCCCTCGAGGTCGATGCCGGCCTGGACGAAGCACTCGTTCAGCCAGGGTCGCAAAGCCGTCCCGTCCCGGGGGCCGTGATCCCGGTCCATGAAGCCGAAGAGGTTCCAGCGGTTGTGCGAGAAGAAGCGCAGCCGTCTCGACAAGGCCGGCAGCTCGTCCAGATCCAGGTAAAGGGAAAAGACCCGGTAGTCGAGGCGGTGGCGGAAGGGCCGCAGACGCTTGTGCATGACGCGGCCGAAGTAGAGGCAGGATCTTGTCACCGCACCACTGTCCATCGTCGATCCAGGCCCCTCGCCCATCCCTATTCGGCCGCTACGGCAGGCACCGACGGTGCCGCGGCGCGCCATGCCGGGCTCATCGGGACCACGTCCGACGCCCAGGGCGCCGGAGCGCCCAAGGCCGCCGCGACCGCGAAACCGGCCTGCAGGCCATCCTCGTGAAAACCATAGCCGCAGTAGCTGCCGCAGAACCACACGCGATCGAGGCCTTGGATGTGGGGCAGACGTTTCTGGGCCCCGAGCGCCTGCCGGTCGAACTGCGGGTGGTGGTAGATGAATTCACCTTGGGTCAAGTCAGGGTGTGGATCGCGCACGGGGTTCAGCGTGACGAAGACGTCCTGCTGCGTGTCGAGACGCTGGAGACGGTTCATCCAATAGCTGACGGCGGTTCGCCCTGTCATATCGCCCGCGCCGTCTCCCAGGTAATTCCAGCTCGACCAGACGCGCCGGCGGCGGGGCATCAGCGTGGGATCGCGGTGGAGGACGGCGCGGTTCTCCCGATAGCGGAAGGCGCCCAGAACGGTGCGCTCCTCGGCGGTTAGCTCCGGCTTCAGAACTGCCAATGCCTGATCGGCGTGGGTGGCCAGGACGACCTGGTCGAAAGTTCGCGCCTGGCCGGACGCGTCCCGGAGGACCACGCCGGCGGGTGTGCGCCGGACCGCCACCACCGGGCTGTCAAGGTGGACGCGGTCTCCAAGGCACGCGGAGAGCGCCGCCACATAGCGTCGGCTGCCGCCGAGGACGCTCCGCCACTGGGGCCGTCCCTTCAGGCTGAAGAGGCCGTGGTTCTCGAAGAACTGCACGAAGGTCCGGGCCGGATAGGCGAGGACGTCGTCGAAGGTCGAAGACCAGATCGCGGCCGCCATGGGCAGGATATGGCGGCGCGCGAAGAGATCCGAATAGCCGCCCTCCGCCAGCAGTTGGCCCAGAGTGAGCCGGTCCAGGTCATGGCGATCCGCAAGCTGGGGCGCCTCCCGGTAGAAGCGCAGAAGGTCGCGGAACAGGCGCCAGAAATCCGGCCTCATGAGATTGGCCGGCTGAGCGAAGAAACCGAGGGTGTCGCCTGCGTACTCGAACGCGCCTCCGTCCAGCGAGACCGAGAACGACATGTCGCTCGCGACGGTCTCGACCCGCAGCGCCTCGAACAGCCGCGTCAGATTGGGATAGTTGTGCTCGTTATAGACGATGAACCCCGTATCGACCGCAACTTTCTGGCCGTCGAGAGGGATTTCGACCGTATTGGAATGGCCGCCGAGGGCGCCGGCGGCCTCGAAAAGGCTGACCTCGTTCTGACGGGCGAGGAGCCAGGCCGCGCCGAGCCCGGATATGCCGCCACCGACCACTGCTATCTTCATCGAATGCTATGACCCCGTTCCCGTGGTAACGCCGTTCCCGCTGAGGCCCTGGCAATGAGCCTTGTCGAATTCTTAACCTCAGCGGAACTGCGGTTGTTTACGCAGCGGCCTCCCTAACGGATCACCTCTCTAGCGCCAATCTTGAAATCCGCCCGGCGAGAACCGGCGGCCCCGGTGATCCGATCGGCGGGCAGCGGCGTATCAGACCTCAAACGGCGGGAGAAGCATCTTGTGCTGAGTGCAGTTGCGGCTGATGTAGCCATACCCCTGGCCAAGGGAAAGGCGGCGCTTGTGGCCGGTCCCATGTCGCGAGTAGAAAAGGTCATGCGGATCGAGGCGACGCCCAGGGAGACATTCGCGGAAGAGTCCGCGGAAGCCTTGATGTCCGCGGTGGCCGAGAGCCGCGACCGAGACGCCTTCGTGCGTCTCTTCGAGAGGTTTGGGCCTCGCGTGAAAGGCTACCTGATGCGTCAGGGCGCCGACCGGACGAGTGCCGAGGACCTGGCCCAGGACGTCATGCTGACAGTATGGCAACGCGCGGCCCAGTTCGACCGAAACAAGGCCACCTTCAGCACCTGGGTGTTCACGATCGCACGGAACCGCAGGATCGACAGCCTGCGCCGGGCGAACCGGCCCAAAATCGACCCGGAGGACCCCGCCCTGGTGCGCGAGCCCTCCGATCCGGCGGACGAGGTCGTGGATGCCGCCCAGAAAAGCAAACACCTGAACGCGGCCGTGGCGCAGTTGCCCGAAGATCAGAAGCGGTTGTTACGATTGGCCTATTTCGAGGACAAGTCTCACAGCGTCATCGCCGAAGAGCTGGACCTGCCCCTCGGTACCGTGAAATCGCGCCTGCGGCTGGCCATGACCAAGCTGCGGACCGCGCTGGAGACACTGGAATGATACCCCAACACCACCCTGGCGATGACCTGCTGATCGCCTATGCCGCCGGCTCGCTGGAGGAGCCCGTGGCCCTGGTGGTCGCCACCCATCTGGCCCTCTGTCCGCGCTGCCGCAGGGAAGTCGATAGGCTCGAAGCGCTTGGCGGCGTGCTGATGGAAGCGAATGAGGCCGAGCCGCTCGAAGAGGATAGCCTAAAGCGGACCCTCGCCCGGCTCGACGAGGCGGCCCCCGATGAGCCGGTTAAGCCGGCCGTCCGGCCCGCTGCCCGATCAACCGAGGGCATACCCTTGGTGCCGCGCCCCTTGCGGGACTATCTCGGCGAGGGCCTCGACCAGCTTGACTGGACGGCATTCAGGGGGCTGGAGAAGGTCGAGCTACTGCCGGAGTGTTCGAGCCACCGGACACGCCTGATGCGGATCAAATCGGGCACCGCCATGCCGACCCATACCCACGAGGGCAGCGAGCTGACACTGGTGCTGGCCGGTGGCTTCAGCGACGAGTATGGCCACTTCCTGCGCGGCGACGTGGCCGAGGTGGATTCCTCGGTCAATCACCGACCGGTGGCAGACCCGGGCGAAGATTGCCTGTGCTTGGCGGTAACAGATGCGCCGCTGCGCCTGACCGGACCGCTCGGCCGTCTTCTGAATCCATTCCTGCGCATCTGACCGGATCTGCCCGGACCGGCGGCCCAAAGGCCAATGACCCTGGGCCATGGCGTTGCCGAGCATAAAGGACTGCGGGGTTTGGTGACCCATCGCCTGGTCCGCCGAAGCGCAGGGATCGGCTGTCACGTGAGAACGATTTCGCGTCTCTTGAAGGTCTTCTTTTCGGCCCTTCCGCTCGCTGCCTGCTCGCCGGCAACGCTGCTCAACGCCTTCCTGCCGAGCGACGGCTACCTGCCGATCGAGGACATCGCCTACGGCGACGACGAGCGCCAGGTCCTGGACATCTACCGGCCCGAAGAAGGCCCCGCCGGCGAGGTCGACGGCGCACCGGTGGTCGTCTACTTCTACGGTGGATCCTGGAAGCGCGGCAGCCGCAAGACCTACCGCTTCATGGGAGAGGCCTTGGCCCGGAGCGGCTTCGTCGTCGTCGTTCCCGACTATCGTCTCTATCCGCAGGTTCGCTTTCCCGCGTTCGTCGAGGACGGTGCCCGGGCGCTTAGTTGGGTTACGACCCAGGTGAAGGCGTACGGCGGCGATCCCGACCGGATCATTCTCATGGGGCATTCCGCGGGCGCCCATATCGCAGCGCTCTTGGCCTTCGACGAGCGCTATCTGGCCGGCCAAGGCGTGCCGCGGGCTTCGATCCGCGGCCTCGTTGGCATCGCCGGACCCTATGCCTTCGATCCCCTCGCTTACCGGTCGACCAAAGCGATCTTCGCCGGTCTGGCCAATACGGACGACGCCCGCCCGATCACCTTCGTCGACGGCGAAGAGGTGCCGACGCTCCTTCTCCACGGCGCCGACGACCGGACCGTCCTTCCCAGGAACTCGCGGGAGCTCGCCGCGCGCCTTCGCGAGGCAGGTGGAGAGGTCACGCTCCTGGAGTATGACGGCACCGGGCACATCAGAATCATCCTGTCGTTGGCCGCGCCCTTCCGTGGCCGTGACACGGTCTATGAGGACACGATCGCGTTTCTCAAGTCGCTTTGAGGCCGACCCGCGGCCGGGCCTCTCTTCGGCGAGACACTGCCAACGGGACACTCTTCTCACCGTTCCACCGCAATCGAGGCCGGAATCGCCAGCCGCCTGATGGACTTCCCGCCGGGAATCGAGCCAATCCTGATGAAGTCGTAGAGCGCGGAAAGCCCCGCAAACGAGCGCACGGCGACCAAGGTCCAGTCGCGCGGCTCCTCGGCCACCGTGATCCGAAATCCCGTCTAGCTCGTAGCTATAGTCAAACGTCTCAGGAGGTCAGAATGTTTGACTGGTACCGATCCCTCATGGACTCCGACAAGAACCCCTTGCGCAACCTGCGGCCGGCACAGCGTTTCCAGGTCATGACCGTTCTCAGCGTCATGTGGACGGCCATTTTCTGCGCCAACACCGGTCTCTGGTTTTGGTACGGCGAAATGGTCGCCGCTCACCTGCTGCTGATCGTCGGCATCCTGATCACCGGCCTCACCTTCAGCACCGCAAGCAAGGTCCAGTCCTATCGTGACCACCCGACCCGGGACGGCACGGCGCGTTACGACGACGTATGGGGTGCCTGAAGAGCCTTGGCACCCGGCCAATCCGGACCCGACAAGCTGTTTCGATGATCTGTCCGGGGCGCTCCAACGTATCTGTTTTGACGGAACTCGATGGGGAGCTTCCCATGTATGACCATCAACGGCTAAACGGGATGTACGACGTTTCGCGCCTCAAGGTTCTTGCGCTTCTGGTGTCCTTGTTCATAGGCATGATGAGCTTCGCCGCGGCTGGCTACGCCGAGCAGTTCGGAGACGCGGACGTTGCCTCATTCCGCAAGATCATTGACAGTCAGATCGAGGCCTTTCACGGCAACGATGCAGAGGCGGCGTACGAGTTCGCGTCGCCAAAGATCAAGGCGCTGTTCCCAACTGCCGAGGCCTTCATGGCCATGGTCAAGCGGAGCTATCAGCCGGTCTACAGCGCCGAGAACTACAGCTTCGAGGACGTCGAGGTCATCGACGGAAAGATCGTCCAGCCGGTTCTGATCCCTGCGGACGGCTCCCCGCCGATCATAGCCTTGTACTTCATGGACCGGCAGGCCGATGGCTCGTGGAAGATTGGGGGCTGCATTCTCCTGAAAGGAAAGAGCCAGGCGATCTGAGACGACCGGCGACAGGCTTGCCAATCCTTGACGGACAGGGAACACGGGCGCACGAGCCGAGGACACGACGTAGGGCACCAGGGGAAAAGCCGGACCTGAGGCCGCGACGCGTCCCACCCCATTGAAGTCATGTCAGCACAGGGAAACCCCAAGAGACCCCGTCTCCGCTGAACTCCCTGCGATGCAGGGGAAGCACAGGGAAATCCCGGGAGTCGATCGCAATCGGCCCAAGGGCTCGCGACGAACCAGCGAGCTCTTTGGTCGTCCGGGCTGGATTCGCAAACCGGCGGTGCGCGGTACTGGATCGACTTGCCGGGGATCCATCGGGGATCTCGATCAGGGGCCCCGTGAAGCTGTCGGGTCTCGAAACCGGACCTACCTCGGTCCCAAGGCCAAAGGCCATCCGACGCCATCAGGCCAAAGTGCAGGCGCGAAGCGGGCACAGCTTGGTGGCGCGTTACGACCCGAAGCGTGAGCCGCGAGGGCCGTAAGCAGCGCCACAATGCGAGCTGGCCGCGAAGCGCCGATCGGCGATCTCGATTTCACAGGTGAAGGACCAGGCCGCGACGCCGCTGCCCGGCTCTCCCAGGAGAACGACGCGACGGCTGTCGGGCTCGGCCTTCCCGAGGGCGTCTTCGCGGCTGCCTTAGACCGGCCTTTCCCGGCCGCTGACGCGAATCGGCTCGGTGGCGTTCGGCTGCTTGCGCGCGCCGATACGACTGCGCCATCCACCCTAATTAGTTGTGCAGGAATATTCTTGCTGTACCGTTGATTTGTATCTTAGTCTTGTCGTGAATTCATCCATAGGTAGAGGGGGGTATCATGAGAGCGGCGTGTCCATTTCCATGGCTTGTCTGCATCGTTCTGCTGGCTGCGGGTCCGTCCCTGCTGCCGCGCCTGGCTCTCGGCCAGGACACGGTGCCCGGATGGAGTGACGAGGACCGTGCGGCCGTGGCCCACGTGCTGGCTGTGGCCGACGGGTCGGAGACCGTCACGCTCGACCTCAGCGATCCGATGGTCGCCCACTTTCTAGAGCGCCACTACGAGATCGCCGGCATGACACCGGCGCGCTATCCTGGCCTCTTCGCCCTCATGGTGGAGCAGCGGAGGGTCCACGCCGCCGAGGGCGTGGCAGGCGCCCGCACGGTCCAGGTCTCGAACGATCTGGTGTACAAGGACCTGGCGACCCTCATGCTTGCGCTTTACCCCAGCGGCGCGCCCTCCACCTACGACGCCAGGGCAGCCGCCACCATGGAGGCCCCGGCCGACGACCCGACCCGCCACCTGCAGATCGCCTATACCGGGCTGTGCTTCTATGATTCTAACAACAACCCGATCGGCACCTGCAAGAAGGAAAGCTCCTTCGGCTCGGGCCAGTACTTCCCGGTCGACAACTCCGTAACCACCGCGGACCAAGCGTTTTCGGCCGCCTTCGCGGCCACCTACTACGATACCACCGACAAGCGCTACGTGGCCCAGCTTTCCAAGCGCCAGCTCGACCAGATCGACTATCCGCAGACCCAGACGATTGCCGATCCGGTCATCCTGCACAGCCAGAACAATAGCCTGAAGACGGCGCTCGTATGCACCTCCCGCACGGTCAACGCCAATGCCAACCCCGGCATCTGCGACTATGGCACATACCAAAACACCAACGTACTCGTGAACATGAAGGGTTCGGTCACCTACCAGCAAAACCAGACGCCAAAAACGGATCAGAACGGGCATCTCGTGGGCACGGGATCGGTGTCCCTCATCAATACGGTTCGGGGCGGCGGCTGTTCGCTCGCGCCGTCGATCTCCGGCTCCAGCTTCTTCTCCCAGCCGCAGGTCACCTACAACGCGGCGACCAAGATAGTGAGCTGGAACTTCGACAAACTCGACTTCGGCCCCGCGGCGAAGCTGATCTGCGGCGGCGACGGCACCAGCATTCAGTTCGCTCTCAACCTCCAGGTCGAGAATGCCAACAACGCCAAGCAGAACTTCGTTTCCTCGCAAACGTCGGTGGCCGGCACCACCGTGCCGCATTTCCTGGGCGCCAATTCCGGCGCATTGGCCACGCCCATGCTGCGACTGGTCGCGGGCTGTCTCCATCCCGATACCGTGATCGCCATGGCCGGGAACGAGGACGCGCGGGCGATCGCGGAGATCACGGGCGAGGGCGAGCTTGTCGTCTCCATGGCAGGCGTCGAGACCCATGTCGTCGGGACCGTTGACGGCGAGGAAGACACCCTCTTTGTCATCGAGGCCGGCAGGGACCTGGCAATCCAGGCGTCCGCCATGCACCCCTTCGTGACGGCCGACGGCTCCTGGCGCGCCGCCGCCGACCTGAAGCCCGGCGACCGGGTTCTCTCCTTCGATGGCCCCGTCGAAGTCACCGCCGTGACCGAAGTGCCCTACGACGGGCCCGTCCACAACCTGGTCCTCGCGCGCACGGCCGAAGCCCTGCACCCGGAGTCGGGCTCCTTCTACGCCAACGGCTTCCTGGTCGGCGGCCACGATGCCCAGCAGATGCTGGCTGCGTCCAAGAGGGCCGATCCCAGGAATGTCGAGGCCCTGCTGCCCGAGGGCTTCGAGGTCGACTACGCCAGCCACCTGGAGGATCACGGAAACTTCTGATCGCCCTCGATCCACCGCCACCGACCGGCATCGCCCGGCCGTCGCGTCCCTCCACCTGGAAATCCGAAGGGAGGCCGCCATGCGCCTCAGCCATCGCCTACCTACTCTCGTCATCACGCTCGCACTCGGCAGCGTGCTGGCTTCCTCCGCCATCTCCCAAGGTACGACGATAAAGGGTTTTGCCGTCGATCAGCACGGCAACCTGGGCGTCGGCACCAGTGCGCCTTCGGAGACCCTGCACGTCGCCGGCAACACCTATACCGAGGGCGTGCTGATGGGCAAAGGAATCAACGGTCAGTTCGGCTCCTCCGCGGTGATCAGCGGCCAAGACGTTCGCTACGGCCAGCGGGCCTTCGTGCTGACCTATGCGGGTACAGGCAACTCGCCGAACGATATCCAGATCCACGCCATCAACCCTGTGGATTCGACTCAGTCGGTCTTCAAGACCTTCATCATCGACCATCCCACGGATGGCAGGCGCCACCTGGTGCACGCCGCCCTGGAGGGACCCGAGGGGGCGGTCTACTACCGGGGCAGCGCCAGGCTGGAGGGCGGTCGGGTCCGCATAGAACTGCCGGCCTACTTCGAGGCACTGACCCGCACGGACGGGCGGACCATCCAGCTCACCAACGTGGATGGCTTCGATCGACTAGCCGTCCGGACCCAGGAGGGCGTCAAGATCTCGGAGGGCGCGTTCGTGGTGGTTTCGGAGAACCCGCGCTCCTCCCAGCGCTTCGATTGGGAGGTGAAGGCAGTGCGCGCGGACGGCCCACCGCTGATGGTCGAGCCCTACAAGGGCTCCATCGCCATCGCGGGCGCGGGGCCTTACACCTATTCGGCTCGAACGTCCGAAGCGCCAAAGACCGGCCCATGAGCGGCTCGACATCCAGGGCCCGCCGCCAGATCTCGGGTCTGTTGGCGGCGCTCGTGGCCGCTCTGATCTCTTCCTCCTGCGTTCAGACGGGAGCGCAGGACGCCGTCACGGTGTCGTCGGTTGAGAGCGCGCCCGCCGTAGAGTCCGCCCAGGCCGTCGGGGCGCAAGACCACAAATGGGATCTCACCGTTGCCTCCTGGAACCTCCTGAATTTCTCCTTGAGCAAAGCGACCCTTCCGGCCGGCGGCGACCGAGCCAACCTCTTGACGCGCATGGGCACGATCGCGGGCGCCTACGACATCGTGGTGTTTCAAGAGGTGCTGGGCACCGGGGCGTCGGTCACCAACCACCTGATCAACTACCTGCCGGCCGGATATGCCTGCAACCACGTCAGCGCCGCTTCGGGCCGGGTCGGGCGCCAGGAGCGCTATGCCGTTTGCGCTCCACCAGCCAATGCGGACGGCACTATCGCCATCGCGCCCCTGACCGACTACTCGACGACGGGCATCAACTATCTGGCCGCCAACGGCACCATGCAGCCGGCGCCCAATGTCTGGATGCGACCGCCGATCATCGCCACGGTCACCTTTACGCCTAACGATCAGGTCTTTGCGCCGGTGACCTTCGGACTCTACACGAACCACACCAAGCCGGCCTACGGCTACTCTGCGAACGCCCGCCCCCCGGGCACGGTGGCCGGCGCGCCCAACAGCAGCTCGGTTCACTATGAGCTCAGGGCCATCGAGCAGAATCAGGGAGCCGGTGCACTTCGAATGCTGATCGGCGATCTCAACGCCGACTGTGCCTCCTATCCGGTGAGCTGGCGCGGCCAGGATTTCGCCGCTGGCTGGACCTGGTACATCGACTATGGCCAGCGAACCAACACAGCGGTCGGCACCGCGTGCGCCTACGACCGGATCATCCTCAACAATGCGCTCAATGCCTACTACCGGGACCACGACGTCGACTACGACCACTACGGCAACGCCACGCGCGTGAACAACAAGCGCATCTCGGACCACTATCTCGTCTGGGTTCGGCTTGGCGAAAGGCGCAAGGCGAAGCGACCGGCGCTGACCGCCGCGGCCTCAGCGCCTGTAACCGCTGCAAACAAGCGGCGCAAGTTCACGGTCAGCAAGACCGTCAACGTGACAGGCAGCGGACTGCAGCCTTCGCTCAAGAAGGCCAAGGTCTATATCACCACCTACAGCACGGCCAGGAACTACAAGTCCAATTTCACCTATTCGCTGCAAGACGTGCGCGGCGCCCCCACCGCGGTCACGACGGACGCCAACGGAAACCTCGAACAGACCGTGTTTTGGTCCAGGCCACAATCCGGCGCCTATGTCTTTGTGTTCGATGCCAACGGCGACGGCAAGTTCGCTCTGGCCAACGGCGACTTCGCGAACTTCGACATCCAGGCCGATATTCTGGTGACCGCGGACACCACGGGCCACAACAACCTGGTCACGCTGGGCGACAACATGGTTCTGCGCGATGTCTTCGATCTCGGCCAGGCCTACAACGTCTACGCACTGGCCAAGAACCTGCCTGCGAGCACCACCGGCCATGCCTACGTCGTCAGCGATCTGCTCCTGAAGAAAGCCGGCTACAACTCCTGGGCGGCGGCGCGTGCAGCCAAAATAGACCTACCCACCTACTCGATCCCCATTCAGCTCGCCGGCAGCGGCATGATCGAGACATCCCAACTGACCGACGACCAACGGCGCCAGGCATTCACCAGCAATTCCGATGGCGAGACCTTCTTCAGCGTCTGGACACGCCCAGCCCAGCTCATGAGCGCGACGGTCAACTATCGAGCACCGCCCGGCTCGGTGTTCAAGCCGCAGTACGCCGGCAGCGGCGATCCGCCCAATTCGCCCGCCGACACGGGCTACATCGGCGACCCCTGCGCCAACGCCTTTTCCAGTGGGGACGCCAACTTCCGGAAGGCCTGCAATCTGGGCTTTCTCTTCGCCAACCACTACGGCAATGCCTTCACCGTCGTCCTGGACCTGGACGGGGACGGCAAGCTGGGCCCCAACGATCCGATCGACATCCGCGATACCGGCGACATGAAGACCTATTTCGACCAACCGGGGAACACGGTGCTGGGGGCCAACGCCAACGGCAATCCCGCGGTTTCCGAGTACAAGGAGTACCTGGAGCGCGCCTTGAGCGTAACCCTCTCCAACAACAACACCTACGACCAGGCCACCCGACAAGCTTCGTCGCGCTACGCCTGCGGGCCGGAGCTGAGCAAGACGGACTTTGACACGCTGATCGTCCCGGACTCGCAGACGGGCTTCCGCGTGCTGGACGATGACGCCTACCACAGCGAACGCAGCCAGGGTTCCGGCCTCTACCAGTTCGACAACGCCTTTCTCAGCGATTGGACCAGCAACAACGCCACCCAATGCATTGTCGGCAACGATCTCGGCTACGGTGGAACGGTGACGGCTGAACAGAGCTCTCACGTTACCGTGGTTGCCGACACCCATAGTTTCGGGAACGTTCAAGTCAAAGCCAAGAACTCCACAGCCTGCTGGGTTGCCGTTGAACGCGCGGCGGGAAAGGCCTTGCTCGTCGGGGCCGGTTCAACCTTCATCTCGGCGGGCACCGGCTTGCTGGTGGGTATCGTCGCGGTCGCAGGCGCCAACGTGGTGGGCGCTCTCGCCTGCGGCATTTAGGTTTCGCGCCTCTCGGCGCGCGTTCATGAGGGCGAGTTTCGAGGCGGAACTGCCAATTCACCTGGCGGGCTACCGAATAGGTCGATTTTCGAAGGCCGCTCTTGCTTCGCCCGAGCCAAAGAGGCCCGACACGGGAGCCGCTCGCAAGTTGCAGGAAGGAAAGTGCGTCGGACAAAACAGGTCGCCCAAGACGCCGAGTACGACGTCGTGTTTCATCCGTGTTGAGGCTGTCCGAACGACGTCCATAGGGCGCCCGTCGTAGCGCCCGGGTAAGGCCGTCGCTCCATCGGGTCCGGACATCACGGTTTGAGGATCAGGCTGGCCGCAGAGCAGAGATCGTCCTGTTTGCGCCTCAGGTCCTGTGCGGTCTCGACGCTCACTTCGCGGAAACGATAGAACTGCCCCGGCCGCGACTGGGCGAGCTTCCAGAATGCAGCCGTCGGCACGGTATAGGGGTTTATGAAGCCGCCTGCGCTGGGGCCATCGTTGGCGAGCACGATCGGCGTTTGGCCCGCCAGGTTGATGGCGCCCAACGGGTAACCGTGATCCAGGATGTTGGATGGATCTTCGCCGTGCTCCGGCAACTTGTCCGTGGCTTTCGCGCTGAAACTCAAGACCGGCCCGTCCAGGCGCAGTCCGGTTCGATTGCTCTTGGCCTGAAGCTTCCAGTCGCTGCCGAAAAAGGTCTCGTGGCCGGCATCGTCGATCCAATCGTCGTTCGGCCCCCGAACCGCCTCGATCTGCCAATGCGTTCCCTCGACGATCGGCGGGCGGCACTCCTCCCTCACCGACGCGATCGCCGGCGGCTCGCTTTCGCCGAAAGGTACTTCTTGCCCCGCCTCCAAGGCATGGCCCTCGACCCCTCCGACACCCGCCATGTGAAAGGTGGAGCGCGAGCCCAGCACGGGCGGCGTGTCGACGCCGCCGGCAATCGCGATGTAGGCGCGCGCGCCGGTTACGGCGCCTGCCAGTTCCAGGGTCTGGCCGGCCCGCACAAGAATTGTCTCGAAGCCGGGCACGGGGACCCCATCCAGCTTCGGGGTCATGTCGGCACCCGTGATCGCGACGGCCGTATCGCGATGGAACTTGAGGCGCGGCCCCAAGAACTGGCACTCCAGCGCCGCCGACTGGGGGTCGTTGCCGACCAGCAAGTTGGCCAAGCGAAAGGACCATGCGTCCATCGGCCCGGAGGGTGGGAAACCCTGCTCCAGATAGCCGATCCGACCGGGCAGGTCCTGGACCGCGGTCTCGAGGCCCGGCGCGACAACCTCAAACATGCGACGACTCCTCGGGCAGATCCGTTTCCAGGTCCCGCAACCAGTTGTGATAGTTGCGGATCGAAAAGCGCTGGTAGTCTGAGTAGGGATGCCGATAGGTGCCGGCCTCGACCTCTCCTTCGATGAAGTCGTATTCGTCCTGATCGATGGGCACGAACCTGACACGGTCCCCCGCCTTGATGAGTGCGAGACTGTCGCGAAAGGCCGGCAAGCGCTGCTCGCGGTCCCAGGTCGGCATCGGCGTACGTGCGAAGATCTGATAGCCGCCCGGCGTTTGGTCCGGGTAGATGCAGGTAACCGCGCCGCCCAGTCCAATCGTTCCCTTCGGGGTCCACATTCTCGGCGGATTGTACTTCGGCGCGACAAGGCGGCAGCGCGGGTCCAACGGCATCAGCGAGCAGAGCCCGGGCCAGAATCCAAGGGCCGCGACCCAATAGTCCGTTCCCGAATGGGTCCGCCGAAGGTCCGCCCTGTCCTTCAAGCCGTTCAGGCGAACGACGAAATCCGGATCGTCTTCCGGCTTCTGGCCGACCTTCCGGCGGTAGTCGTCCACGCACTCCTTGGTCCATGGATCGAAGTAGAGGACGGGCACGTTGTAGATGCGGCTGTCGAGCTCCAGCCCTTCCAGGTCGCCCATGTTCTCGTACAAGGACCCCAGTTCCCGAACCAGGTCCGTGAAACTTATGGCATCGGGATCGTAGCAAACCTGAATGGACGCCAGTTCGGGGATCAGTTCGACAATTCCGCGAATGCCGGAGGCCCGGATCTCAGCGCTCAAACTATGGGCAATGAAATTGAGGTCGAAACTCATTTCATTCCCGAGCTCCAGCTCGATCGTTCGGTCGCCTGCCGGAGAGAACTTCGGGCGTTCGTATATCATTGCTGCACCACCCCGCTGCTAGATCAGACGATCCGAAAGGTTGGCTTTCAATGCGGCGTGGACTGCACGGGCGATCTCAATCGCGCCGGGCGTATCGCTGTGCACGCAGATCGATTCGGCGACGACGTCGATCTCCTTTCCGGACTTGGAAACGGTCGTTCCGTGGTTGACGGCGCGAAGCACCTTCTCGACGGCGTGCTCCACCGGGACGGGAGCATGCTGGCGCGTGATGATTTGCCGGCCGCTGTCGTCATAGTCCAGATCGGCATAGAACTCGCAGGAATAGGGGACGCCCCGCTTCGCGAAGACTTCGGACATTGCACAGTTGGCGAAAGCAATGACGGGAAGGTCCAGGGCCAGCGCCGCATCCGCGATGCCGTTGGCCACCGCTTCGTCGTTCTGCGCCATGCCGAAAAGCGCGCCATGAGGCTTTAGGTGGCTCATAGCGATTCCTTCGGCAGTGAGAAAAGCCTGGAGCGCACCGACCTGGTAGAGGACGCAGGCCGCGACCTCATCGCGCGTCATGGCGATCTCGCGACGTCCGAATCCTTCCCGATCGGCAAGTCCGGGGTGTGCCCCGATCCGGATGCCGGCCCGTTTGGCGGCGGTGACCGTCCGCCACATGATTGTCGGGTCAGAGGCGTGAAACCCGCAAGCGATATTGGCATGGGTGACAAAGGGCATGCAGAGCTCGTCCTCGCCCAATTCGTAGAGGCCGAAGCCCTCTCCCATGTCACAGTTGATCGTAACGCCCATGAAGGTCCCCCTGATCTTGATACGCCATGGGTTGGCAATGCCCCCAACACAGAAATCGTCCCACACCAGCGGCCTCCAAAGGACCGACTTCGCCGCCGCGACAACACTTGCGATAGGTTGCAGTGCCGGTGTATGTTGTATGATATAGCAGCCGCGCTCAATAGGATAGGCTGTGTTGCGGCGGCGGTTTTCCGAACCAATGCTCTGCCGGGCCGGCTCTCGATCGGCGGCCGGCCGTGGGCACCTCGAGGGTAGGTCCTTTGGGGGTTTGGCGGTTCTCAGAGGTACTTTCTATGGATGCGAAAATCGAGCATACAACGCTCGCGGAGAAGGCCTATGAGAAAGTGCGGTCCGGCCTTATTTCTGCACGGTTCAGGCCTGGCCAGATTCTGACGATCAGGAACCTCGCTTCCGAATACGGCATATCGGCAACGCCAGTGCGCGAGGCGCTGCAGCGTCTCGTGGTGGAGAACGCGCTCGAACTGCAGCCCAACAAGTCCTATCGAATTCCCGTGCTCACGATCGAGAGGTTCGAGGAAGTCAGGCGGATCCGCTGTGCGTTGGAGCCCATGGCGGCCGAACTCGCCTATCCCAGGATCTCCAAGCGGGAGCTAAAGGCCCTCGAGACTCTTGTCGAAAAAATGGATCGCGCCATTCAATCCCGCAACATCAATAGCTATACATTGCACAACGAGGAGTTTCATTTCCTGATCTACGACAGCGCGCACGCACCGTTGCTGTTGGGGATGATTCGAGATCTCTGGATACAGGTCGCACCTTTTTTCATCAGTCTGTTCGAGGGCTCCGACTACCTGTCCGAGGGAAACCGGTGGCACAAGGAGATCTTGGCGGCCTTGAAGGACGAGGATATCCGAAGAGTGAAGAACGGCATCGCAAGCGATATCGATACGGCCGGCAGAGATCTCTACAAGATCTTGGAGAACTCGGAGCCCATCGGCGAGCCGCTTCCGAAGAAACGGGCCAGAGCGCGCTAGCTCTTATCCAGCTTTACGAACAGGACCCAGAAAAACCCTCCCAGGATGGGCAGGGTGCAAACCAGGACGATCGTCGAAAGCGAAAAGATGATCGGCACCTGACTCTGTTGCGATGCCGCCATCGTCCAGTTCCAGACGGGCATGGTCGCCTCGATCCCGCGGAGAAAAGTTGAACGCAGGATTTCGTTGAACGACAACAGAAAACCGAAAAGCCCCGCCCCAACGATGCCGGGGCGAAGAATTGGAAACTCGATGTCCCAAAATCGCCGCCAGGCGCTGGCGCCCAGATCCTCGGCCGCTTCGAGCAGCCGATAGTCGAAGCGAACCGCCATGACAAGGACCATCAGAAGCGAGAACGGCAGCGCCCATATCAGATGCCCCAGAAACACCGCCCAATAGCCCAGCTTTAGATCGAGGAACGTGCGCCAGAAAATGAACAAGGCCGCGCCCATGGACATGCCCGGAACGAAGAGCGGAACGACGGCGAACAGGACCAGGGCACCGGGCCGGCGCGCGTTGGGAATCGCTCGTCCAACGGCCGTCGCGACAACCATGCACACAAGTGCAACCGCCAGCCCGATCACAACGCTCGAGACAAAGGGTTCGACCCAACGGGGCTCGGACGCCAATGCCCGATAGTGCGCGAGGGAGAAAGGAAAGGGCAAACCGGAGAGCGGCTTCGCACTGATGGACATGAGGGCCAGCCACAGGAGCGGGAAATAGGTCAGGATGAGAGCCCCATAACCGCACCATTTGGCAAGCCTGAACCAGGCAACGGAAAAGCCGATCCTGTTCGACAACGGCTGGGACGCAATCGGCAATGCCCCTGAAACCTGCCTTAGGTCCAGGGCGGTCATTGATGCATCGCCCGAAAGAGGCCCGCCATGTTGGCGGTTCGCCGCGTTACGACAACCAGCAAGGCCAGCAAGATGGAGAGCAATACGATAATGAACGCGGAGAGCGCCGCAACGATAGGATAGCGCAAGGCGGTGTACGCGCTCTCGACCGAGTGGCTCAGCAGGTTGACGAAGCCGCCGCCGAGCATCCCCGGCTCCACCCAGGCCGTCAAGGCGGGCCCCAGGGTGAAGACGACACCGGCCAGGATCCCCGGCAACGACAGCGGGATGATGACGCGGATCAGGGTCTGCGTCGGGCTGGCCCCCAAATCGTTGCTTGCCTTCAGAAGGTCGTCGTCAATGAGCGTGATGGCCAAATAGATCGGCAACACCATGGTGGGAAAGTAGGGTGCCAGCATACCGAAGTGGACCGAGAACTCGGAATACAGCATCCATTCCAAAGGCTCCGAAACGATGCCGGCCTGTAGTAGCGCGACGTTGATCAGTCCGTTCTGGCCAAGGATCGCGCGCCAGACGATCGTCCGGGACGATATATCCAGGAAGAAGGGGATTGTCAGCAGGGCCAGAAGCACGGCCTTGGTCACCTTGGACCGGCACCCCTTCGCCAGCCAAAGGGCGAAAGGAAAGGCGATGAGAAGTTCTATCAACGTTATGGTCAATGCGATCCGCAACGTTCTCAGAGCCACTTCCCATCGCCCGGAGTCGAACAGGGAGATCCAAGTGTTGAGCGTCGGTTCGTAAATCGTCACAAAGCTGCTGGTCTCGAAAAAGCTGTAGACCAGCAGTATGAGGAGCGGGACTAGGACCAGGACCGACCAGGCGAGGACGAATCCCCGCAAGATCCATGTTTCGACGGTTGCGGACCAATACCATTGGCGCAACGCGTCACGCGGCTGTGCCAGTGCAGCCAACATCCCAGGAACCCTCACCCCGGATCGGCGCGCCCCCCAAGGACGGACTGAGAGGAAAGGGGGACGTGCCGACCACAAACGCTCGCCAGGACTAGGAGTTCAAGAAGCGTTGCCACTCCTCTTCCATGACATCCGAGTTCTCCGGTGTCGTGGTGCTGACGAAGGGTTTGGCGAACTTCCGCTCGATCTTGGCCTGGTTCGCCGACAAGTTGTCGATGTCTTCCTGCGGCCAGCCTTGGTCCATCGCATATTGGACGCCGAGATCGAGGTTCGGACCGGCATAGCCGCGGTCCCGCGCCTGAATGGCGCGATACTCGCCGTCCAGGAAGTAGTTCAGGACCTTGTAGATGTTGTCCATGTTGTCGCGTTCGGCCGCTTGGGACGCGATGTAGGCCCCATGCCCCCACTTGAAGTAGCCTTCATCGGTGTAGGCGTAGAACACCGTCCCCGGGCCGAGCGCCAGGTTCGCCTCCTTCGTCGCAGGCTCCCAGCAGTTGATTATGTCGACCTCACGATTGGTGAGAAGCTGGATCTGCTCCTCGAAGGCAGAATGCAGGGTTCGGAACTGGCCGGCCTTCTTTCGCTCGATAAGGTAGTTCACGACCTGGGCTACTTCCTCCTTCGTCATGTCGACGACATTTTCGATGTCGACACGGCCGTGATGCTTCAGGAAGAGCGCGCACACCGGCAAGGAGTAGGTCCACGTCTGGTCATAGGCGACGCGGCCCCGGGTCTTGTCGCTTTCGAAGAACATCGCCCAGGAGATATCCTCCTGCCCGTCCGGGCTGGCGCCGATCTTCTCGGGGAAGTATCCGAAACTGTCGGCGTTGCCGATCATCGGCACGCCGTACTGCCGTCCATCCTTGCTGGTCACGACCGCAGAGTGCTTCCAGTCATCGGACGTTCGCTCCCAAAGGGTGAGCTCCGGATGCTTCTGGTCGATCTCCAGATAGATCCCTTGCGGCCCAAGGATGTCCTCGGTCCCGGACTCGAACACGAAGATGTCCACCTCGTCGCCGAGGCGCGAGGCGACGACATCCCTCAAGAAGATGCCCACGGAGTTGTCGGTGCCGGTGAACTCCATGTCGACACCGATGTTGTTCTTCATGATGTTCCAGTCTTTCAACTGCGCCGTCGTGACACCATAGGCCCGGACGGGTTCGCCCGCGGCACTTGCGGTCTTGACCATCCCGGAGACCCCGACGGCACCGGCAGCCAGGGCCGCCGCCGTTCCTTTCAGGAAGTCGCGCCGGGCCAGGTCGGATTGGCTGCGAATGTTCGAGAAATCTGTCATCACTTTCCTCCCTTGCATCGAAGTTGTTGTTGCGCAAGCCGCTCAGAGGCTCAATCGGCAATGATGACGCAGTCGTCGACGCGCCAAGAAATGCAGTCGAACTGCTCGGTTTGCATTGTCCTGTCCCATATTCGGACACGGACCGTTCCGAAGGACGTTACCACCGACTGATCGATGTATTTTCCTCGGTAGAGTCGGGATCCGGGCCGGCAGTCGATCTGGTTCTCGCCGCGACCTGGGTTATCCTTGTGGCCGATCTTGAGCCGCTCGGCCCTGACCGCAACATAGGCCTGCTGGCCGACTTGCGGCGCTTTCGATCCACTCCAGACGCCTCTTATGCTGTGCTCGTTCAGAGACACTGTCACCTCGACGCCGTCGACCGCCTCGATCGCGACCGGAAGTATGTTTTCGAATCCCATGAAGTCCGCACAGAAGCGGGAGTTCGGCCGGTCGAAGAGATCCTCCGGCTTCCCGCTCTGAGCAATTCGTCCCTGACGCATCAAAACGATGCGATCACTCATCGTCAGCGCTTCTTCCTGACTATGGGTTATGTAGACGAAGGTCATGCCGAGCTCTCGGTGCAGGTCCACAAGCTCGGCTTGCATGTCTTGCCGGAGCTTTTCGTCGAGCGCTCCAAGCGGCTCGTCCAAAAGCAGGATCGCAGGCTGGGTAACCAGGGCGCGCGCCAGCGCCACCCTTTGTTTCTCGCCGCCGCTCAGTTGGCTGATTCGCCGATCGCCTTTGCTAGCCAGACGAACCAGCTGGAGGGCATCGTCCGCCAACCGTCTGCAGTCCTCACGCCCCACTCCGCGCACCGACAGTCCGTACTCGACGTTTTCCCTCACCGACATGTGGGGAAAGAGCGCATAGTTCTGGAATACGGTCGTGCAGTTTCGCCGCGCTGCGGGCACGTTCGACACGTCCTGTCCGTCGATCTCGATCCGGTCGACATGAGACGGCTTTTCGAGACCCGAGATGACTCTCAAGAGGGTCGTCTTGCCGGATCCGCTTTCCCCGAGCACCGTGAGAAACTCGCCTTGCACGGCATCCAAGGACACCCCATCCAAGGCTGTCACAGACCCGTACTTGTGCGTGACATTCTCGATGGTCAGCATGGGGCACAGCGAACCCAAAGCACTGGCGGGCAGGCGCGCAGCAGCCCGTCTCTCGCTGGCGCCACCCGCCTCGAGAGCCGAAGCGTGTTCCGCTTCATTCTGGTCCAAAGGCCGGAAATCACAATGCCCTTGGCCGAATGATGACCCAAATTTCACGCTTTGGTCACTAACCGACACCGCGCTTCGTCCCATTTCCGTTGCGAGAAGAGACGAGTTCGTCGCCAACCTCATCGAGCGCATCCACCAACTTCTCGATCAACTCGTCGATCTCGGCTTCCGAAATCACGAGCGGCGGGGAGAAGGCCAGGATGTCGGAGGACTGCAAGGCGCGGGTGATCAGCCCCTTGCGCAAGGCGGCGGCGTATACCCGCCTGGCGACAGCGAGGCCCGGCTCGAAGGGCACCCTCGGAGCTTTCGCCGCGACGAGCTCAACACCGGCGATCAGGCCCTCTCCCCGCACATTTCCAACGAGAGCGTGGGCCCCGACCTCGGAGCGAAGCCGGCGCTGAAAATAGGACCCTCTTTCGGCGGCCTCGCCGACAAGGTTCTCTCGCTCGAAGATATCAAGATTTGCCAGAGCTGCGGCAGCCGGAACCGGATGCGCGCTATAGGTATAGCCGTGCCCGAACAAGCCGAATCCTTCCGAGCCTTGCTCGAGAACCTGGTAGACGGCATCGGTCACAAGGCATCCCGACAAGGGCTGATATCCGCTGGTCAGGCCCTTGGCGACGGTCATGATGTCAGCCGTGATCGCGTACTTTTCCGAGCCGAAGGTCGTCCCCAGCCGGCCAAACCCATTGATCACCTCGTCCACGATCAGAAGGATGCCGTTGGACTTGAGGATCGGCTGGATGAGATCGAAATAGCCCCGCGGTGGCACAAAGACACCGCCCGCCCCCATGACGGGCTCGGCGATCATCGCGCCGATCGTTTCCGCGCCCTCTCGCTCGATCACGACCTCCAGCTCCCGCGCAAGATCGCGCGCGAAGTCCTCTTCGCTGATGCCGCTATCTGCCACCCAGTAGTGGTGAGGCGTCGTCAGCCTTGGCACTTCGAAGACGGGAAGATCGAAACCGGCATGAACGCCCTCCAATCCGGTCAGGCTCCCGGAGGCAACCGTCACACCGTGATAGGCGCGGGACCTCGCCAGGATCTTCTTCTTCTGCGGACGGCCGCGAATGTTGTTGTAGTACCAGACGAGCTTCACGGCCGTGTCGTTCGCATCGGACCCGGAGTTGCCGTAGAACACCTTGCTGAAATGCGGCGGCGCCATGGTGACAATGCGCTCGGCAAGGCGAGCCGGCGCCTCCGAGGTCATCGAGGCGAAGGCGTGGTAGTACGGCAATCTTGCAGCCTGCGCCCGGATCGCGTCGGCAATCTCTTCGCGGCCATAGCCGGCGTTCACGCACCAAAGACCGGCCAATCCGTCCAGGTACTCGCGACCTTCATCGTCCCACAGGCGGCAGCCCTCTCCGCGCACGATGACTGTCGGCTTGCCGTCCGCATGCGCGCGCAGAGAGGTGAAGGGATGGAGATGGTAGGTCCTGTCCAGCTCCGCGAGATCTCGATTTGATGTGACCGCCATCGCCCCAAGAGGTCCTGATTCCAACATTAATATGTTACACGATATAACATATAGATCGCAGCGGCAAGCCTCGATCGTTCAACTTGACCGAATCGCCGGACGGGTTCCCGGGACAGCCGGTCGCGGCATCGGCGAGCGCCGGATCCAACGAAGCTTGCCCCTTGAAACCCAGTGCGATGGCCGCCTTTGGCCGGCCAGCGCTACGGCCTGGCGAGGCTGACCTCCGATCGCAAGATCGTCGCGGCCGCCGAAACCGCCCGAGTGGCGGCCTCCGCCACGATCTCCGCCGAGTCGAAAACCCCTGCGCGGCTCGAGCTGGCGAAAGCACCGGCGTGAACGTCGAAGACCCGCAACGGTTGGTCCGATCGGGATCCGGAGACCAGCCGTGGCAAGTGCGGATCGCTTTCAACGCTTCGAATGAGTTGACGTTCCGGCTGGCGGAGCGCCGCGGCCGCCATCGCGCCTGCCGCTACCTTGTCGGCAGATCCAACGGCGCCCTTGCATCGGCCGTTCTCGAATTGCGACGCCAAGTAGGCATAGGCAGATCCGCCGCCCGGGACCACCGACGACCGGCGCGCGGACTGATAGGCGTGCAGGGCCTTTTGGTAGCGAAGAACTTCTTGCTTCCGCTCGGACGCACTGTAGGCACCCACCAATACTTCTGCGACGCCTCCCGACAAGCGGGCCAATCTCGCCTCGAGCTTTTCCTTGTCGTAGCTGAGATAACGGGTTCGGCGAATCTCCGCGCGGATGCTCTGCTTCCTGGCCTCCACCCGAGAGGGATCCGGAGCATCGCACAAGAACGTGCATTTGCTCGCGCTCACTTCGGCGCGCCGGGCCTGACCAAGCATCTCCGGCCGCAAGGACTGCAGGCTGCGACCCAAGCGCTGAGAGACGACCTGCCCGCCGGTCAGGGCCGCGATGTCTTCCAGAACCTCGTAGACCCGCTCGCCGACCTCCGGCACCTTGACCGCCGCCGCCTTCAGCCCGGCCTTCTGGACATTGACGGTCAGCGTCGCCAAAGCGGATCCGGTTACACCTCGGCCAACGATCACCAGCGATTTCTTCGATTTCGCGAACCCCTCCAAGATCGGCACGAGGCGGCCAAAGTCCTCGATGGTCTCGTCGCACAGGAGGACATGGGGATCGTCATAGTGATCGCTCTCCGCAGACTCGGCCCTTCTCAACCCTGGCGACAGCTGCCCGGCCGCCAGGGACATGCCCGGATAGACCGTGTGATGGGTCTCGATGCCATGCCCCTCTTTGACGATGACCTGCCCTTCGGGACCGAGGCGCCCCATCAGAGAAACGATCTCCTCCGCCACCTTGCGACTGCCGCCCGCCGCACTGCGGCAAAGGGCGAAGGCGTGTCTCTCTTCCTCAAACGGCTCGCTGACGGTCATCAGCCCCGATCGGATCGGGCCCGCCAATTCGAGAAGGGCTTCCGCCAAGAGACCCGGTTCATAGCCGGCTTGGACGAGGGGCAGAGACCTTGCCAGAACCCCATGGGTGATGAGCGCCAAGCCGCTGCAACCGTCTCCGAGGTCGCGGTTGAAGTCGTACATGGTCTCGTACAGGATCTTGCTGCCTTGGCGCCCCACAGGATCGTTCGGGTGAAGCTCTCTGGCGATCGATAGGCCGTCGAACAAGATCTCGGGCGCCGCGGGCGGGCCGTGATAGACGGTCCCCCGTCCGCTGGGCCCGTAGGCGGCGGCGATCGCGCGCACCGGAATCGACATACCCTCGACGAGGCGCCGGCGCGCATCTTGTCCAAAGACGATCTCTTGGCCCATCTTCGATCGGATCGCAGGTCGTGAAGCAAGGTCGTCCAGGTCTATGCCCCGCCCATGCAGAGGCACTCGATCTCCAGGGAAGCCTCCATTCCATACCTGGAGCCCTCGCGGCCGATGCCCGGCTCCTCGGCCTCGTCGAAGGGCGCCGCCCCGGTCATGATGTTCCCCTGTCTACCCCGACCGTGCCTATAGGCGATGCTCTCCTTCAAGTGGACAAACGTCCAAAGATTTCGAAATATGTTATATCATATAGCGAAATCCTGCAAGCCTCGACCCTTTTGTGGTGGACCCGAAGGTCCCGTCCAGATCAGCCAAAAGCCCAAAACCAAAAGTGCGAAAGATCTTCTACGTTATCCAATCGAACGCAGCTGCGGGCGTGCTCAGCGCGATCTGATCGCACATCAGGGGAACACTTCGCGTTTTCAGGGTGTTGGCGTCAATCGGTCGCAGAAGGCAACTCAGGAACATCCTGAATACGCTAGAATGCAGTCATTCCGAGCCCCTCGCCCGAGCGACTGTCTGTAGCCAGAAAGAGACGTTAGATCGGTTCGTCTTCAGGCTGAGGGCTTGCCCTCAATAGCAGGACCGTGGCCCAACAATCGGCTGTTTCCAGAGAAGCCTTCATAACGCGGTAGGTCGTCGGCAACGTCCATCCAGGGAATGCGCTCCGGGTAGAATGAGTGGACGGACGGCACAAGAACTTCCGGTGTGTCAAACGTACTGATGTGGAATTCGACAATCGGCCCCCTATCGCCACCATCGCCCTCCCACGTAAGCGGTGTCCCACAAGTGCTGCAGAACGCACGGGCGACCCCCGGCGACGACTCGTAGATCTTGCGTTCGGCACCGCTAAACCTCACCTGATTGGCCGTGAACCCTGCCAGAGTCACCACCGGCGCGCCGTTGTGCTTGCGGCAGCTCTGGCAATGGCAGTGGATCACCTTGAATGACTCACCGCTGGTCTCGTAGCGGACCGCACCGCACAGACATCCACCGGTCAGTCTGAGAGTTGGCTCAGCCATAGCCTTTCCCTTCCATGCCTTGGCAACTGTGATGGCTCAACGAACGGCCCGGTTCATTCCCCCGTCGGACAGGATGCTTTGGCCATTGATGTACCTTGCCTCATGGGAGGCGAGGAAGACACAGGCCTGGCCGATTTCCTCGAAGGTTGCGGTGCGCTGCGCCGGAATGGACATTCGGGCGAAGTCAGAGAGATTCACGTTCTCGCAGAAGCCCGGCAGAAGGTTGTTCATGCGAATATTGTAGCGGGCGTAGCGATCCCCATAGAGTTTGCAGAAGCTGTGCAGCGCCGCCCGGAGCATGCTCATGGGATAAGGAGCCCGCGGCTCTATGGTGTTCATCGAAGAAATGTTCACAAAGGCGCCGCCGCCCTGTTCGACCATGATCGGGGTGACAATCCGAGCGAGCCTCACGACGTTGAGCACATACATGTCGAGGCTCTCATGCCACAGCTCGTCTGGCAGTTCGAGCAGCGGCCCATCAAAGTCAGGATCGAAGCCGACCGTTTTGATAGCCTCCGGCACGCTTCCGCCATGTCCCATATTGCTGACAACTGCATCGATACGGCCGTATTCGTCCATGGTGTCGTCCACCATAGCCTGCAAGTCGTCGATTTCGAGAACGGACCCCCTGCGGGCGATGCCGCCCAGCTCTTTGGCGAGACCGACGCTCCGGTTGGACGGGGACATCAGCGAGACTTTGTAACCGGCCTTAGCCATCTCGATGGCACACCCCCGGCCGATCCCCTGGCCGGTCCCGGTCATGAGGGCGACTCTGTTGTCAGACATGCTCTGGCTCCTCTTTGGTGTCCCAGCGAACATCCCCCAAGGCGCTGCGGCCTGGTGCAGATGCCGGGAGCACTGTGATAAAATGAGACAGCAGATCGCAAATACGAAGAATCCATGCCAGAATAAAGGGACTTTATCGAACATGCCTATCAGGAAAACTCATATCCATGAGCGAAATCCGCCATCTGCGCGCATTGCAAGCCTTTGACGCTGCTGCGACCCTTTCGAGCTTGAGCAAGGCGGCCGAGGCTCTGGGAGTGACCCATGGCGCCGTTAGTCGGCAAATCAAGCAACTCGAAGCCTATCTCGGCGTCCATTTGCTACATCGGCGCCCAAACGGCGTCGAGATGACCGACGCCGGAGAGCAACTGCATAGGGCGACCCAGCAAGCCTTTTCTGCGCTCCAGATTGGCCTCAGAGGTGTCAAGCGGTCTCGGGACGGGCGCTCTGTCACAGTTTCATTGTCCGCGTCGCTAGCCACCAAGTGGCTGGTTCCCAGACTCCCGGCATTTCGAGCCAATCACCCCGGCATTGCCCTATTCCTCGATACGAACGACGAGGTGATCGACTTCGACGATAGCGATGTGGATGTTGCCTTGCGGTACGGCGTACCCGACTGGGGAGGCCTTCACTTCGAGCGTCTCATGGCGGAAGACCTAATCGTGATCGCCGCGCCCTCATTGGTCGCGAAGGAGACGCTTCCGATGCCCCCCGCCGCCATCGCGCGTTTGCCGCTGCTGCATGACCAGTTCGATCCGGCCTGGGACAAATGGGCCGACGCGGTCGGATTGAACAGGTCGAAGGTCGGGACAGCAGACCTCAAGTACAGGGACTCGGCAGTGCTGATCACGGCAGCTATTGATGGGCAGGGGGTTGCTTTGGCCAGGCGGCTGCTGGTGCGTGACGATATGGATGCCGGTCGCATCGTCAGATTGGACGATACCGCCATAGCGCAAAACCGTGCGCTGTATTTCGTTTGTCGCACTGGCGATCAGGACAGAGGGGCGATCCGGTCTTTCAGAAAATGGCTGCTCTCGCTGCGCCCGGAGTGAGGCATGTTCCACGCCAAGGGAGCCGCAAGGTCCCATTTGGGTCACGATTTGCCGTTCAGGTCGCAATGCACCAGCGTCCGGTTTTGACCGCATAGCTGTCAGAGCCGAGAGAGAGGCCAGCCACTCACGGGCACGATGATCTGCAAGCGGTCATGCGGGTGTGAGCACGACACTATGCGACAACACCGGACATCACTTGACTGACGTCTGCAGGTCGCAGACGCGTGAACATTTTGAAACCAGTTCATAGTCGGCGTGGCGTCGTGGTTCTGCTAGGCATTTGAAATCATGGCGCGCCCGGGAAGATTCGAACTCCCAACCTCCTGATCCGTAGTCAGGTGCTCTATCCAGTTGAGCTACGGGCGCGCAACTCGGGCCGCTTATGGCGGCGGCGGGGCCTGGCGACTGGGATCGCCGCCCGCTCAGGACGGCGGACCATACTGGAAGGCCCCCCGGGGTGCAAGACTGTGGGGAGTGCAAGACTGTGGCGGTGCAAGACTGCGGGCGTGAAAGACTGTGGCGATGCAAGACCGTAAGACCCGCGGGCGGGCGGCGCGTTGCCGGCCGCATTGCTTGTGGCGCCGGGTGGCCTCGCCTAGGATCGCCGCTCTACGGGGCAAGGAACTTTCACGCAGCCGCGATGAGACCTCCGACGCATGCGGGCGCCAGTTCCCAAAGGCGCTCTTGGAGCGGGCATTCCCGGACCGGCCAATACCTGGGTGAGCGGGGTCGCGTCCGTTGGACAGCCGCCCGGTGGACACTCGTCCGGGGCGGTACCCTGGTGGCGCTTCTGATGCTGGCGGCCTGCCGCTACTCCGACGCCGCGCTGAGCCCGCCGGGCAGCGCCGGTCCGCTCGCTGCGGACGGCACCCTCGAGACGGCGGCGGGGACCCCCGACGGCTACGGCCTCGGCCCGCCCTTCGTCGTGATCCAGTTCGACGCCGCGCCGACCGACCCGCTCGCCTACGAGAAGGCGCTGGGCGAGGCGGTTGCGGTCGCCCTCGACCGGCGCCCCGACGCCCGCTTCCACCTGCTGGCCGTCACCGCCGGCTCAGGACCCCACGATGCCGCCGCGCCGGGGCTCGACCGGGCCGAGGCGGTGCTGCGCAGCCTCGCCGCCATGGGCGTGCCGCCCGAGCGGGTCGACCTGGGCGCGGCGGTGGCGCCCGCGGCCACCAGCGACGAGGTGCGCATCTATCTGCGCTGACCAGGCTCACCGCGGCGCCGCAGCAAGGGAGGATGAAGCATGAACCGCCGACCGCTGCTCTTCCGTCTCTTGGCCGGCCTGCTGATGCCCGCCCTGCTGTCCATCCCTCTGCCGGCCACGGCCAGCGAGCAAGTGGCCGAGGCGAGCGCGATCCGCAGCGTGATCGAGCGCCAGCTCGCTGCATTCGGCCGGGACGACGGGCCCGGCGCCTTCGCCTTCGCCTCGCCGGGGATCCGCGCGCGCTTCCGCACCGCCGAGATCTTCATGGACATGGTGCGCCGCCACTACGCCCCGGTCTACCGGCCGCGCCAGGTGGATTTCGGTGCGCTCAGCCAGGGCCCGGAGGGGCCGGTCCAGGAGCTGCTGCTGGTGGGCCCCGACGGCCGCAGCGTGACGGCGCTCTACTTCATGGAGCGCCAGCCGGACGGCAGCTGGCGGATCAACGGGGTGCGGCTCATCGACGCCCCGGATCTCACCACCTGACAAGACGAGCCGAGAGACCCGAGGACGGCGTTGCGGCGCTCAGGGCCTTGGGCTTAAATGCCCGCGCCCGCCCCACCCGCGTGAACCGCCGGAGCGCCATGGCCAACACCTCGGAACCAGCCGCCGAAAAAGCCGGGACGCCCGCCGCCGGGCCGCGGGCCCAGCTCACCTTCCCGGTCTCCTGGGAGGAGCTGCACCGCCACGCCAAGGCGCTCGCCTGGCGCCTCATGGCGCTCGGTCCCTGGAAGGGCATCGTCGCCATCAGCCGCGGCGGCCTGGTGCCCGGTGCCGTCGTCGCCCGCGAGCTGGACGTGCGGCTGATCGAGACGGTCTGCATCGCCAGCTACGACGAACGCGACCAGGGCGAGCTCAACGTACTCAAGTCGGTGCCGGGCGACGGGGACGGCTGGCTCATCATCGACGACCTGGTGGACACCGGAAGAACCGCCCAGGTGGTGCGCGACATGCTGCCCAAGGCCCATTTCGCCACGGTCTACGCGAAGCCAGCCGGGCGGCCGTTGGTCGACACCTTCGTCACCGAGGTGAGCCAGGACACCTGGATCCTCTTTCCCTGGGACACCGAGCCCCAGTCGGTGCCGCCGATCGCCCGCAGCCGGTCCGCATAGCGCGGGGCCGGCGCCCGGGCACGAAACGGGCCCTTGATCGAGTGACATGAGAGCCAACTGGCGACGGGTACTCCTACGGCTTTGGCTGGTCGGCACGGTCGTCTGGCTGCTCGGCGCGCTGATCGCGCTGCGCCCGGACCAGGACCTGGACCGCTACCTGAAGTTCCAGCACGCCGAGATCAGCGAGGACGACGCCCAGGCCCGCCAGCTGGTGACCCTGATCCGGGTCCACCGCATCAACGGCCTGGCGCCCAACGAGATCAAGGCCAAGCTGCTCGACGGCGGCAAGCTGAGCAGCGAGAGCGCGGATCACATGATCGAGCTGGAGATGCTGCTGAGCGCCAAGGACCACGCCCGGCGGCAGATCATCGTCTTCCTCGCCGTTGCCCTGCTGCCGCCGCTGGTGCTGCTGGTGCTCGGCGGCGGCCTGGCCTGGGCGACGCAGGCGAACAGGCGATAGCTGTTGGCCGTCCGGCCCGCGGCCTTCAGCCCAGCGGAACGTTGTCGATCAGGCGCACGCCGCCGATCCAGGCAGCGGCGAAGAGCCGCGCCCGGGCGCCGCCCTCGGGCGGGGCATGCTCCAGCAGGGCGAGATCGGCCTCGGCCCGCAGCTCCAGATAGTCGATGGCCTCAAAGCCCGCGCCCAGGACGGCCGCGCGCGCGGTTTCGATGGCCGGTGCCGCCGCCGCGCCCGGAGCGAGCTCTGCTGCCGCGGCCGCCAGCGCCCGCTGGAGCGCCGGCGCCGCCCGGCGCTCGTCGGCCGTGAGCAGCAGGTTGCGCGAGGAGAGCGCGAGGCCGTCCGATGCGCGCACCGTGGGCACGCCGACGATGGCCGCCGGCAGGTCGAGATCGGCCGCCATGCGCCGGATGATCTGGAGCTGCTGGAAATCCTTCTCGCCGAAGTAGGCCAGGTCCGGCCGTGCCTGGTTCAGCAGCTTGGCGACCACTGTGGCGACGCCGTCCATGTGGCCGGGCCGGGCGGCGCCGCAGAGACAGTCCGAGAGCGCCGGGACCCGCACGCTGGTCGCGAAGCCCGCGGGATAGACCTCCTCCACCGGCGGCGCGAACAGCAGGTCCGTGCCCTCGGCCGCCAGCGCCGCCGCGTCGCCCGCCTCGTCCCGGGGATAGCCGCGCAGATCGGAAGGATCGTTGAACTGGGTCGGGTTGACGAAGAGGCTGGCCACCACCCGCCCGCAGTCGGCGCGGGCCTGGCGCACCAGCGCCAGGTGGCCTTCGTGGAGCGCGCCCATTGTGGGCACCAGCCCGATCCGCGCGCCCGCCTCCCGCCAGCCGTCGACGGCGGCCCTCAGGCCGGCGATGGTGCGGACCGTCGCCAGTCCGGCGCTATCGGAGAGAGGCTCCGCAGGCTTGGCGCTCATCCCGCCTTGGCGACGAAGCGGCGCAGCGGCCCCATGCCCGGCGGTTCGCCCTCGGGCGTAGGCGTTTCCTCGGATTTGGCCTGGTCTTGGGCCGGGCCCGAGGTGGGCTTGGCGCCGAAGCAGTGCTCGAGGCCGGGGAAGCGGCGTGCCCGCACGTCCTCGGCGTAGGCGGCCACCGCCTTGTCCAGCCCATCGGCCAGATTGGCGTACTGCTTGACGAAACGCGGCACCCGCGCGCCGGACAGGCTCAGGATGTCCTCGGTCACCAGGATCTGGCCGTCGCAGGCCGGCGAGGCGCCGATGCCGATGGTCGGCACCGGGATCTCGGCCGTGATCTCGCGCGCCACCGCCTCGAAGGTGCCCTCGACGACGATGGCGAAGGCGCCGGCCTCGGCGATCGCCCGGGCGTCCTCGCGGATCTGCGCCGCGCCCGCCTCCTCCCGGCCCTGGGCGCGGAAGCCGCCCTGGGCGTGGAATGACTGGGGCAGCAGGCCAACATGCCCCAGCACGGGAATGCCGCGGGCGTTGAGGAAGGCGACCGTCTCCGCCATGGCGCAGCCGCCCTCGAGCTTGACCCCGGCGCAGCCGGTCTCGGCCATGACCCGGGCGGCGTTCTCGAAGGCCCGGGCAGGCGATGCCTGATAGCTGCCGAAGGGCAGGTCGACGATGACGCAGGCGTGGCTCGCCCCGCGCCGCACGGCCGCCCCGTGGGCGATCATGGTCTCCAGGCTGACGCCGATGGTGGTCTCCATGCCGTAGACCACCATGCCGACCGAATCGCCCACCAGGAGCAGGTCCACGTGGGGATCGAGCGCCCGCGCCATGGGGGCGCTGTAGGCGGTCAGGCAGACCACCGGCTCGCCGCCCTTCCGGTTGCGGATATCCTGTGTGTTCAAAGGCTTGCCACGGGGTTCGGTGCTCATGGCCCCCTCCCGGGTCGGGCCCGCCGGAGAACGCCGATGACGCGGCGGCTCACGGCCGGCCGGAACGATCTGACCAAAACCATTGTACTCTTTAGATATTGCGCCGCAATAATTAATATTGCACTGCAGCGACAGCCATCCGCGAAAAATTTTGGTCCGGCCGGGCCGCGGGCGGCGCCTGATCGGCGCGCTAGAAGCCGGCGGCGATCTCGCGCAGCTGCTCCAGCTCGTTCAGCATGACCTTGCCGCCGGGCTGGAGGCTGATCAGCCCTTCGGTCTTGAGCTGGGTGAAGGTGCGGCTGACCGTCTCGGTGGTCAGGCCCAGGAAGTCGCCGATGTCGGTCCGGCTCATGGGCACGGCCACCGGATTGCTCTTCTGCCCGCGCCGCGCCGCCCGCTCCGCCAGCAAGAGAAGGAAGGAGACGATCTTCTCCCGCGCGTTCTTGCGCCCGAGCAATAGCATCTGTTCCTGAGCCACGGCGAGCTCGTGGCTCGCCATGCCGAGCAGCCGCGATTCCAGCTTGGGGAAGCGGCCGAGCAGATCCTGCAGTTTCTTGCGCGGGAAGCGGCAGAGCGCCACGTGGGTCACGGCCTCCGCGCTGTAGGCGTAGGTCTCGACGTTGGAGAGCCCGAGGAAGTCGCCCGCGAAGAGAAAGCCGGTGATCTGGCGGCGGCCGTCGGGCAGCAGCTTATAGATCTTCATGGCGCCGGCGGTCACGTTGAAGAGATGGACTGCCGGCTCGCCCTCGTCGAACAGCGGGTCGCCGGGCACCAGCTCGATCGAGCTGACGATGGAGGACAGGTGGATCAGCTCGTCGTCTTCCAGCGGCGCGCAGAAGGCCAGGTGCCGCACCGGGCAGGCGCTGCAGGGCTGCGCAGCCTTCCGGTCCCGCGGCGTCGCCTGGGACAAGCTCAACATCTTGGTCACGTCGAAGCTCGACTGGCTCATCGGACACCATCCAGGACCCCGGCGGTTTGCGGGCTTGGGCCCGTCTTCTCGCCCGCCGGCGCTGTCTCGTTGGACCGAGTATAGCAGTCCGGCCAGGATTTACAGCTTAATCGGGCGATCCCGGCCTCAGACGGGACTTGCCGGCAATCCGCCGCCGGCTAGACTGCGCCCAGCGCTCCGGCGGAGCGCCATCTGGGGGGCGAGCGATATCATGAGCAGTGTGGGCGAGACGGCGCAGGACGGCGAAGTTCAGGACGGCCCGCCGGCCTCCGGCGCGCCGAGCGTGCGGACGGATGGCGCCCTGCCGGCGCTGCGCCTGAAGGCCGGCGCCGGCAAGCGTTTCCTGCGCGGCCATCCCTGGCTCTACTCCAACGAGATCGAGATGGACCGGGCCGCCCGGGAGCTGCCGCCCGGTGCCGTGGTGCATCTCGTCAGCAGCGGCGGCGAGGCGCTGGGGACCGCGCTGTTCAACCGTCAGCCGCTGATCGCCGCGCGGCTGCTCAGCCGCCGCAGCGACGTGACGGTCGACGCCGCCTTCCTGGAGAAGCGTCTGGCGCGGGCGCTGGAGCTGCGCGAGCGGCTCTTCGACCGGCCCTTCTACCGGCTCTGCCACGCCGAGGCCGACGGCCTGCCGGGCACCATAGTCGACCGCTTCGGCTCGGCCCTGGTGCTGCAGGTCAACACCGCCGGCATGGACCGGCTGATGCCCGAACTCCTGGACGCCCTCGACCGCCTGCTGGCGCCGGAGACCGTGGTGGTGCGCAACGACAGCGCGGCGCGCGAGCAGGAGGGGCTCCAGCCCACCGTCGAGGTCGTCAAGGGCCGGCTCGAGGGACCGGTCGAGGTGGAGGAGTCCGGCGCCCGCTATTTCGCCGACCTCGGCGAGGGACAGAAGACCGGCTGGTTCTACGACCAGCGCGACAATCGGGCGCTCGCGGCACGCTTCGCCAAGGGAGCCCGGGTGCTCGACGCCTACAGCTACAGCGGCGGCTTCGCCATTCAAGCGGCACTGGCCGGCGCCCAGGAGGTGGTCGCCCTCGACCGCTCCCAAGCCGCTCTGGACCTGGCCGGCCAAGCGGCCGAAGCGAACCGGGTGGGCGGGGTCGTCCGCCTGGTCAAGGCCGAGGCCTTCGCCGAGCTGTCGCGACTGAACCGCGAAGGCGAGCGCTTCGACCTGGTGATCGTCGATCCACCCGCCTTCGCCAAGACCAAGCGGGAGCTGCCTCAGGGCCTGAAGGGCTACCGCAAGCTGGCGCGCCTGGCCGCGCTCTCGGTCGCGCCGGGCGGCATCTTGGTCGCCGCCTCCTGCTCCCACCACGTGGATGCCCAGCTCTTCGGCGAGCAGCTGCGCAGGGGCCTCTACGACGGCGGCCGCGAAGGCCGCATCCTCTACCAGCGCGGCGCCGGACCGGACCACCCGGTCCACCCCTTCCTGCCGGAAACGGCCTACCTCAAGCTGCAGGTCGTCGCGCTCGACTGAGCGGATCGCCGGATCAGGCCTTGTCGTTGGTCTGCCGCATGGGCAGCTCGAAGCTGAAGCTGGTGCCCTCGGCCGTGGAGCGCTCGAGGCGGATCTCGCCGCCGTGGGCGCGCACCAGGTCGCGGGCGATGGCCAGGCCGAGGCCGGTGCCGCCCGCCCGGGCCGAGCCCGAGAAGGGCTGGAACAGGCGCTCGCGGGCCCGCGGCGCCAGGCCCGGGCCGTTGTCGCTTACGCTCACCAGCAGGCGCCCGTTCAACTGCTCGGCCGAGACCTCGATCTGGCTGGCGCCGGCCTGGATGGCGTTCTGGCCCAGGTTGCTGAGCACCCGGTAGAGCTGATCCCGGTCGGCCTCGATCTCCAGATCGTCGCCCACCTGGTTGTGCCAGACGGGCTGGCCGTTGACCTCGCCCGGCAGGGCGCCGGCCACGTCGGCCACCAGTCGGTGCAGGTCGAAGCGGCTGAGCTCCAGGATCGGCGGTCCTTCGCGGGTGAAGTTGAGAGTCTGGCCGCAGAGGCTCACGGCCCGGTCGATCGCAGTCATAAGCGTGGGAGCGACACGCTTCACCTCCGGGTCGTCGCTCGTCTCCAGGCGGTCGGAGACCAGCCGCGCCGTCGCCAGGATGTTGCGCAGGTCGTGATTGATCTTGGTCACGGCGATGCCGAGCGCGGCCAGGCGGGTCTTCTGCTGCAGGGCGCCGCGGATGTCGTCCTGCATGGCGGCCAGCTCGTGCTCGGCGAAGCCGATCTCGTCGCTGCGTTCGCTGGGCCTGATCACCCGGGAGGCGTCCTCGGGATCCTCGCGGAATGCGCTCATGCTGTCGCTGATCCGCCGCATGGGCCGGACCATCAACCAATGCAGGCTGAGGTAGACCAGCGCCGCGGTGAAGAGCGAAATGACCAGGGAGAGCGCCAGGATGCGATGGGAGAAGGCGAACATCTCCTCCCTGAGCGGGCCCTCGTCGAGCACCACCTCGACCAGCAGGTCCTTGTCCTTGGGCGAGCTGCCGAGCACCCGGATGACCCGCATCGGCTCGCCCAGCAGGACTGCGAAGGCATCGCGGACCAGCATGAAGAAACCGGCGTCGCGGAGGTCGTAGGTGGCGTCGATGCGCTCGGGCGGCAGGTCCATGAGCATGAGCTTGCCGACCCCGGGCTTGGTGAGGGCCACGGTGAAGGCCTCGACATGGGTCAAGAGCTCCATGCTCAGCTCGGGGCTGACCATGTGATCGGGGGTCGCCTCCAGGGCGAGAATGGCCAGGTGGGCGGCAGCCAGCCGCTCCTCCAGATAGACCTCTCGGAACCGGGCGATGGAGGGCGCGAAGATCAGCACCTCGGCCAGCATCACGAAGCCGACCGTAAGCAGCAGCAGCCGCGCCGAAAGGCCGCTCGCGAGGGACGGCAGGTTTCTCGCTTTGCCGAGCATGGCCCCGGATTTATAGCATGGGGCCGCGGCCGTTTGTGGAGTTTGAAGGACGCAGACGAATGCCCGGCCCCGGCAGCCGAAGAAGGCCACCGGAGCCGGGCATGGGTGTAAAGAGCCGGCGCGCCGCCGCCGCCGATCTGGCGAGGGGGAGCCGCCGAGGCGGCGAACGCGCCGAGTGCCTGACGGGCTGCTCGGTCGCCGCGCTCAGGCTAGGTCCGGTCTAGTTGCTCGCCGCGCAGGGGTTGCAGGGATTGCAAGCCGCGCAGGGATTGCACGGGTTGCAGGCCGCCGCCGCGCAGGGATTGCACGGATTGCAGGCCTTCACCGCGCAGGGATTGCACGGGTTGCAGGCCGCCGCGCAGGGGTTGCAGCCGCCGCACTGGGCGATCTGCACGGACGTGTCCGCCGCCTTGGCCGTCGCCGTGGGCAGCGCCACCGCCGAAGTGGCAAGGGTGGCGACGCTGAGGGCAACAAGGGTTTCCTTAAGCATAAGTAGGTACCTCCCGATGAGACTATCCGGCCTCTGCGGCGCCGTTTTGCGGCCTACCATCGGACGCGCCGGGCGCCGCCGCTTGAGCTACGGAGACCGAGGGGCTCCGTTTCACTATGATATTAATGACCGTTCGCCCAATGAGTTGCGATTCACGTATTCATACGTTGCCTCAAATATTTGTGAGAGATCCCTCAAACTGAGGGGCGAATCATCCGAACTTGCCGAGGAACCGCACGATGGCCCGGGTGCGATCGCTGAAGAGGCCGGGCAGGTAGAAGGAGCCGGCGGCCCGCTTGCCGGCCTCGCCCAGGGTGGGATAGGGCGCGACCATCTGGGCGATCGCACCGACGCCGAGCTTCTTGGAAAGCGCCAGCACCCAGGGCTGGATCAACTCACCCGCGTGGGCGCCGACGATGCTGGCCCCCAGGATGCGCCCGCGCCGGGTGGTCACCACCTTCACGAAGCCGTCGCTCTGCCGCTCGCAGCGCGCCCGGTCGTTCTCCGCGAAGGGCCAGCGCAGGACCCTGATGTCGCCGTGCCGGCGCTTCGCCTCGCCGTCGGTCAGGCCGACGTGGGCCAGCTCCGGGTCGGTGTAGGTCACCCAGGGGATCGCGCTCTCGTCCACCTTGGCCGGCAGACGGAAAAGCGCGTTCTTCAGCACCACGCCGGCGTGATAGCCGGCCAGGTGGGTGAACTGCAGGCCGCCGGCCACGTCGCCGGCCGCGAAGACCTTGCGGTTGCTGGTGCGCAGGCGGGAGTCCACCTTGATGCCGCGCCGGTCGTAGTCGATGCCGGCCGCCTCCAGATCCAGACCTTCGACCGTCGCCTGCCGGCCAACCGCAAGCAGGAGCCGGTCGGCCTCGAGGCTTTGGCGCGCCCCTTCGCGCTCGATCTCCAGGCTGATGCCGGCACCGTTGCGGCGCGCCTCCAGGGCCTTGGTGCCCTCGTGCAGCGTCACACCGTCGGCGCGCAGCGCGCTCCGCACCTGGTCCACCAGCTCCGGGTCGTCGTTGGGCAGGATATTGGCCATCTCGACGATCTCGACCCGGGCGCCCAGCCGGGCGAAAGCCTGGCCCAGCTCGCAGCCGATCGGCCCGCCGCCGACGACGATCAGGCGCTCCGGAAGCTCGCGAAGATCGAACACCGTCTCGTTGGTCAGGTAGGGCACCTGGTCGAGGCCCGGCAAGGGCGGGACCAGGGCCCGGGAGCCGGTGGCCACAACGATGCGCCGGGCCCGGACGCGGGTGCCGCCGGCCTCCACCTCCTGCGGGCCGACGAAGCGGGCATCGGCGCGCAGCACCGTCACGCCCAGGCCCTCGTAGCGGGCCACGGAATCGTGCGGCGCGATACCGGCGATGACGCCGTGGACGTGGTCGTGAACGGCGCCGAAGTCGACCTGCGGCGCCGGGTAGCGCACGCCCAGTTTCGCGGCCAGCCGGTCCGCCCGCGCGGCCTTCGCCGCGGCCAGCAGCGCCTTCGACGGTACGCAGCCGCTGTTGAGGCAGTCGCCGCCCATCTCGGCGCGCTCGATCAGGACGGTCTTGGCGCCCATCTGGGAGGCGCCCGCCGCCACCGAAAGACCGGCCGAGCCGGCGCCGATCACGCAGATGTCGGCCTGCAAAGCGTCGGCCATGGATACCCTGCTCCCGCCAATTCCGTGAATTTCGATTGGTCCTAGACCGGCGCCTGGCTTCAGGCCTTATTCTGGCGACCCTTCCAGGCCTTGTACACGACCGGAAGCAGCGCCAGGAGCGACAGGCCCAGCAAGGGCACCAACACGTCGGCGTCGTAGATGATGGATGGGTCCGGCGTCTCGCCCGCGGCCAGGATCTCGCTCAGGCCGTTGCCCACGCTGGCGTAGACGAAGGTGCCGGGAATGATGCCGATCACCGTTGCGATCGCGTAGGTCCTCAAGGGGACGTCGAGCAGGGCCGGCACCAGGTTGACCAGCCAGAAGGGGAAGATCGGCACCAGCCGCAGCACCAGCATGTAGCTGAAGGCGTTCTCCTTGAAGCCGCGCTCCATCTTCAAGAGCGCCTGCCCCGCCTTGGCGTGGAGCACGTCGTAGAGAGCATAGCGGGCCGCCAGGAAGAGGCCGATGGACCCGATGGTCGCCCCGATGACGACGGATACGGTGGTGGCAAGCGTCCCGAAGACGAAACCGCCGATGACGGTGAGCACCCAGCCGAAGGGCAGCGAGAAGGCGGTCGTCACCGCGTAGACCAGGATGAAGACGAGGTCGGCCAGCAGGCCGTGGCGCTCCACCTGCTCCTTCAGCCAGTCCCGGTGCTCGCTGAGGGCCTCGAAGCTCAGGTAGTCCGCCAGGCCGAAGACGAAGAACAGCACGAGACCCGTCGCCAGCACCAGCAGGGGCAACAGACGTTTGAGCGAGGGGCGCCGCTGGGCGATCTTGGCCTCTGGTTCGCTGGTCATATCGGAGCTCGCTGCCCGTCCTCGGTCATGGTCGCGCCGCCAAGGTCTGGCCCCGTGGCCCGTGACCCGCTGGCGGCAACCTCGGCAGCCGACCCGCACGGCGGCATCGGCCAGGCGCGTGTCAGTGCCTTGGAAACACCCGAGCTATCTAATGTCTGCTGCAAACGCCAACCAGTCACCAAGTGGTGATGCGCCCGTGACTCCCCTGCCCCCTGCCCGGAGTCACCATCTGGATTTTCAGACCCGCCGCCGCCGCGCCGCGGCGTTGACAGTGCCCATGGCCCCGCTTATACACGCTGCGCAATCCAAAGCTAGAGAGTTAATGGAGTTTCGGCCGTGAAGCGCACCTTCCAACCCAGCGTGCTGGTCCGCAAACGCCGTCATGGGTTCCGCGCCCGCATGGCAACGGTCGGCGGCCGCAGGGCCATCGCGCGGCGTCGTGCCAGAGGGCGCAAGCGGCTGTCCGCCTGAGACCATGAAGCCGGGCCTCGGGCGGCTCAAGACGCGGCGGGAATTCCTCCGGGTCGCAGCCGCACGCCGCAAGCGGGTCATGCCCGGCCTGATCCTGCAAGCCGCGCGGCGGCGGGCCGCACAGACACCACTGGCCGGGCAGGCGCCCTTGGCGCCGGACGCCGGACAGGGGAAGGTCGCGCGCACCGAGAGCGCGACGGAGAGCCATGTGCCGGACAGCCGCGACGCCATTCGGGTCGGCTTCACCGCGAGCCGCAAGGTCGGCAAGGCGGTGGCGCGAAACAGGGCCCGTCGGCGGCTGCGCGCGGCGGCGGCCGAGGTCATCCCGAACCTGGGGCGCCCGGGCTATGACTACGTGCTGATCGCCCGCAAGGCGACATTGGATAGGCCCTACACTGACTTGGTCGCGGACCTGTGCCGCGCCCTGGGCGACCTGGGCAAGGGGGAGAAGGACCGGCGGCCCGGGAAGCCACGGCGGCCGGCGGACCGCCAGAGGGTGGACAGGCAGAGGGCGGGCAGGCAGGCGGCGGAAGATCGCGGATGAGCGAGCAGACGAACCTGGAGCTGAATGCCCCCATGGGGCCCCGGTCGCAGCCCCTGGCCGCCGCCGCGGCGGGGCTGATCCGGGTCTACCAATGGGCCCTGTCGCCCCTGCTGGCGGCCCATTGCGCCAGCCATTGCCGCTTCCTGCCGAGTTGCTCGGAGTACGCCCGGGAGGCGCTGCTGGCCCATGGCCTCTTCGCCGGCGGCTGGCTGGCGCTCAGGCGCATCTGCCGTTGCCATCCCTGGGGCGGTTGTGGTTACGATCCGGTCCCCGCGACGCCGCCTTTCGGGCGTTCAGCCGAGACGGCCACACCTGCGGACACGCACGACAAGGACATCTGAGCGGCGCCGGACGCGCCCGAGCAGCTTCAAGGCGAACGCCTCATGGATCAACGCAATCTGCTTCTCGCGATCGTGCTGTCGCTGGCGATCCTGGTGACCTTCGAGACTTTCTTCGCCTCGCCCCAGCGCGAGCAGCTGCAGCAGCAGGCCGAGCAGGCGGAGCAGGCCCAGCTCGGACAGGCCGGCGATTCCGAGATTCCCTCCCTGCCGCCGAGCGACGAGGCGGGGGGCGCCACCGGCACGACCGACTTCGGTCAGCTCGGCGGCGAACTGGGCGGCGGCACGGCCATGACCCGCGAGCGGGCCCTCGAGCAGGACAAGCGCGTCGCCATCGAGACCGGGCCGGGCGGCGCCGTGCAAGGCTCGATCTCCCTCAAGGGCGGCCGCTTCGACGACCTGATCCTGAAACGCTACCGCGAGACCATCGACCCGAAGAGCCCGGACATCGAGCTGCTGCGGCCGGTCGGCGGGGTGTGGCCCTACTACGCCAACTTCGGCTGGTCCGCTGGCGCCGCCGGCCCGGCCGTGCCCGGCCGGGAGACCGAGTGGCAGGCGGACGGCGACACCCTGACGCCCGAGAGGCCGGTCACGCTCACCTGGGACAACGGCCAGGGCCTTCGGTTCGAGCGCGTCATCTCGCTCGACGACGAGTACATGTTCACCGTCATCCAGCGGGTGAAGAACGACGGGTCCTCCGCCGTGACGCTGGCGCCCTACGGCCTGATCTCGCGCACCGGCACGCCGGACATCCTCGGCTTCTACATCCTGCACGAGGGGCCCATCGGTGTGTTCAACGACACCCTGGAAGAGATCGACTACAGCGACCTGGCGGAGGACGGCCCCGATCAGTTCGATTCCACCGGCGGCTGGCTCGGCATCACGGACAAGTATTGGCTGGTCGCCCTGGTCCCCGATCAGCAGCAGCAGATCAAGGCGCGCTTCCTGCACAGCGCGCCCGAGGGCGAGGACAAGTACCAGAGCGACTACCTCTACCAGGGCCTGAGCATCCCGGCCGGCGGCAGCGCCGAGGTCACCAGCCGGCTCTTCGCCGGCGCCAAGAAGGCCAAGCTGCTCGACCACTACCGGGAGGAGTACAATATCCACCTCTTCGACCGGGCGATCGACTTCGGCTGGTTCTACTTCCTGACCAAGCCCTTCTTCTATGCCCTGGTCTACTTCGCCGACTTGCTGGGCAACTTCGGGCTGTCGATCCTGATGCTGACGGTGCTCATCAAGCTCGCCTTCTTCCCGCTTGCCAACAAGTCCTACAAGTCGATGGCGAAGATGCGCAAGCTGCAGCCGGAGATGCTGGAGCTGCGCGAGAAGTACGGCGACGACAAGCAGAAGCTCAATCAGGAAATGATGGCGCTCTACAAGCGCGAGGGCGCCAATCCGGTCTCCGGCTGCCTGCCGATCATCATCCAGATCCCGGTCTTCTTCGCCCTCTACAAGGTGCTGTTCGTCTCCATCGAGATGCGCCAGGCGCCCTTCTACGGCTGGATCCACGATCTCTCGGCCCCGGACCCGACCTCGATCCTAAACGGCTTCGGCCTGCTGCCCTGGAGCGTGCCGGACCTCGGGCCGCTCAATCTGCTGAGCCTGGGCATCTGGCCGATCATCATGGGCCTCACTATGGTGTTCCAGCACCGCCTCAACCCCCAGCCGGCGGACCCGGTGCAGGCGAAGATCTTCCTCTTCATGCCGATCATCTTCACCTTCCTGCTGGCCCACTTCCCGGCCGGGCTGGTGATCTATTGGACCTGGAACAACATCCTCTCGATCCTGCAGCAGGTCGTGATCATGAAGCGCCAGGGCGTGCCCATCGGCCGGCAGCCGCAGAAGACCTGATACCGGGGGAAGAGGCCGCGCGGGCCGGCAGGCTTAGGGCGGGCGGTGCGGCGCCGGCTCCAGACGTGGGATCGACGTGACCAGCGACAGCGAAAGCGCGAGCGAAGACGCCGAGGCCGCGGCCCGGGAGCACGGCCGCTGGCTGTTCGCCCAGCACTGCGACTTCCTGGTCTCGGCCGCCCGGGAGGAGCAGCTACCGCCGCCGGACCTGCCGGAGGTGGCCTTCGCCGGCCGCTCCAACGTCGGCAAGTCGAGCCTGGTCAACGCGCTGACCGGCCGCAAGACCCTCGCGCGCACCTCCAATACGCCGGGCCGCACCCGGCAGCTCAACGTCTTCCGCCTGGCCGAGCGCCTCCTGCTGGTGGACCTGCCGGGCTACGGCTACGCCCGCGCCTCCAAAAGCGACATCAAGCAGTGGACGGGTCTGACACGCGCCTATCTCAAAGGGCGGCCCAACCTGCGCCGGGTCTGCCTGCTGGTGGACGCGCGCCACGGCCTTAAAGAGGGCGACCGCCAGGTCATGGGCATCCTGGACGAGGCCGCGGTCTCCTATCAGGTCGTCCTCACCAAGGCCGACAAGGCGAAGGCGCCGGAGCTCGAGGCGATCACCGCCACCCTTGCCGCCGAGCTGGCCAAGCACCCGGCCGCCCACCCGGAGATCCTCGCCACCAGCGCCCGCAGCGGCCTCGGCATCGAGGCGCTGCGCGCCGGCCTGGCCGCCCTGGCTGAAGCGGCGGGCGCGAGGTAAGGTCCCGGCCATGACGAAACGAAGCTACAGCGACACCAAACACTGGCTGCGCACCGCGGAGACCATCACCGAGGCCCTGCCCTTCATGCGGCGCTACGCGGGCAAGACCTTCGTGATCAAGTACGGCGGCCACGCCATGGGCGACGCCGAGCTGGCCGAGATCTTCGCCCGCGACATCGTGCTGATGAAGCAGGTCGGCATCCATCCGGTGGTGGTGCACGGCGGCGGCCCGCAGATCGGCCGCATGCTGGAACGCCTGGCGGTCAAGAGCGAGTTCGTCGACGGCTTACGCATCACCGACGCCGACACGGTGGGCATCGTCGAGATGGTGCTCTCGGGCAACATCAACAAGCAGATCGTCACCGCCATCAACAAGGCCGGCGGCACGGCCATCGGCCTCTCCGGCAAGGACGGCGACCTGATCAGGGCGTCGAAGCTGCGCCGCACGTGCCGGGACCAGGGTTCGAACATCGAGAAGATCCTGGACCTGGGCTTCGTCGGCGAGCCGCGCGAGGTCAATCCGCAGATCCTCACCTCGCTGGAGCAGTCGGGCATGATACCGGTGATCGCGCCCATCGGCGTGGGCAACGGCGGCGAGACCTACAACATCAACGCGGACACGGTGGCCGGCGCCGTGGCCTCGGCGATCGGCGCGACGCGCCTCCTGCTGCTGACCGACGTCGCCGGTGTCATGGATCAGGGCGGCGCTCAGCTCACCGATCTCACGAGCGCCCAGGTGCGCGAGCTGATGGCGGACGGCACCGTCACCGGCGGCATGATCCCCAAGCTGGAGACCTGCCTAGGCGCGCTCGACAACGGGGTCGAGGCGACGGTCATCCTGGACGGACGTCTGCCCCACGTGCTGCTGCTGGAGATCTTCACCGAGCGCGGCGTGGGCACCCTGATCAAGAACGATTAGGTCCCGGCAAAGTCGTTGGTCTTGAGATCGTCGCCGCGGCAAACGCCGGCGGCGCGCCTCACGCCGAGAGGCTGCCGAACAGGCCGAGCTGCCAGTTCATTTCCTCTTCGCTGAGCGGATAGCCGCCGTCCGCGCCGGCCCTCAGAACGTTCTGCGGGGCGATACCGCCCATGCGCACCTGAAGCTTGGAGGCGAACTGCATGGAAAGGCCCGCCCGCCAGACTAGGGCGGTCTGGCCCTTGGCGCTGCCGCCGAAGAGGATCTTCTCGACCACGCTCACGTGCAGCTCCGCGAGCTGCGCCAGCGCATGGCGCACGAAGGCGCCGTCGCGGCCGCTTAGGGCCGAAAGAATGGCCTCCTCGGTCAGCTCGCCCGAGGCATGGAGCCGGGCGACCTTTTGGGCGATTGCATCCTCGTCCACGAAGCCTTGGTCTTCGTCCCCGCCTTCCTCCGGCGCGGCGGTTTCGGGCTCCAGGCGCCGCCGCACCTCCTCGCCCACCGCGCGCAGGGTCTCCGCGTCCAGGTCCTCGCGGGCTTCGAGGCGCTCGAGCAGGTTCTGGGCGACGAAGCCCGCGAGCTTGCGCGCGGCCCCTCCGCCGAGCTGGGGGCGACGCACCAGGGGCTCGTGCCAGGCGGTCTTGCTCTCGGCCTGCTCGACCAGCTGATCGAGCGTTTCTTCGCGGATCTGGGCGCTCTGGTTGGAGAGCAGCGCTGCCACCGCCCCCTCGTCGTCGCTGGCCGCGATCGCGTCGGTCACCTGATGGCCCAGGCCGTGGCGGCGGGAGATGGCGCAGAGCTTCGCCGAGACGCCGGCCTCCTCGATGATCTCGAGCAGGTCCTCCTCGCTCAGCAGCGGCGAGAACTCGAGCACCGGGCAGGCGACCACCGCCTCCTGGTCGCGCGCAAGCCGGCCGATCACGGTGGCGGGCGCAGCGGCCATGTCCTTGAGGGTATCCGCGAGGATCCGGCGCACCCGGGTGGTCTGGTCCTGGGCCAGGACTTCGAGAGTCTCGACCACGACGCTGTGGGCGTTGCGCCGGGTCGCCTCGCAGCTCTCGGGCAGCAGGCTGGCCACCTTCCCGGCCAGATCGTAGCGCACCTCCTGGTCGGCGTCGCGCGCCAGCATAAGATCGGCCTCGGCCGGGGTGCCGGGATTGCCCGCCACCTGGCGGCGCACGTCCGCCGACTCGTCGGCCGCCAGGAAATAGAGGATCTCGGGACGCAGGTCTGCCCGGGCGGCCAGGTCCGCGCGCACCTGCGGATCGCGATCCCGCAGCAGGCGCTTCGACTCGTCGTAGCTGAGCCGGCCCGGCTCCGCCTGCGGCCGCAAGTTCGGCTGGCTCATGTTCGGCCGACCCCGCCCGCGGGTTCGGCCAGGGAGACGCGGCCCTTGCCCGAGCGCTTGGACATGTACATGGCCCGATCGGCCCGCGCGATCAGCGCCTCCGCGCTCTCGCCGCAGGCGGGATCGACCATGGCGATGCCGATGGAGAAGCCCAGCGGCTGGGCCTTGGAGGCCGAATGCTTGCGCAGCTCGAAGGCGGCCGCCAGCAACGCCTTCGCCTTGCGGCGCACGGCCTTCTCGTCGATGCCGACCAGGAAGAGGGCGAACTCGTCGCCGCCCAGGCGGCCGGCCAGATCGCCTTTGCGGATCTGGCCTTTCAACAGGGATGCGAGATCGATCAGCACCCGGTCGCCGGCCTCGTGGCCGCGCAGGTCGTTGACCGCCTTGAAGTTGTCCAGGTCGATGTAGAGCAGCGCCCCCGGGCGTTCCTCGCCGCCGGACCGGGCGGAGCGCTGCTCCACCTGGGCGAGGAAGCTGCGGCGGTTGAGGAGCCCGGTCATGTCGTCGGTCGAGGAGAGCTTCTCCAGCTCCTGCTCCCGGGCCAGCTGCTCGTTGGCGACGCCGATCTGGGCCGTGATCTCGGCCAGCAGCATGCGGTTCTCTTCGTCGTTCAGCGCCTCCTCGCCGTCGCGCCAGAGGCAGAGGGCGCCGTTGGTCCGGTTCTGATAGCGGGTCGCCTTGATCAGCAGGTGCCCGTCGTCGAGGGCCTCGCCGACCTCGTCCTCGCCGGCCCCGGTCTCCCCGACGTCGAGCCGCTCGAGCAGCGGTTCGTATAGTTCGGCCTCCGGCAACCGGCCCGCCTCGGCCACCAGCTCCGGCGCACCGTCCGCCCGCCGGCGGTACATGGCGACGCCCCGCGCCGAGAGCGCCGGTACCAGAGCCCCCGCCGCCGCCTTCAACATGCTCGCAGGCTCCAACTCGTCGCGCACGATCCGCAGGATGTAACCGAGCAGCGCTTCGCGGTGCCGGGCCCGGGCGAGTTCGGATTCCTTCGCCCGCTCGTGGGTCACCTCGCGGCAGACGCCGCGCGCGCCGCGCCATTCGCCCGCCGGCCCGACCAGCGGCACGGCAACCGCCGAGAGGCAGGCGCTGCGCCCTTCGGCGCTGTGCACCCAGACCTCGACCCGGTCGACGGGGCTGCGAGTGGTGAAGGGCGAGACCTCGGCCTCGCCGCTCTCCAGCAGGGTCTCGTTGGCCGGCTGGCCGACCAGCTGGCCCGCCGCATAGCCAGCCGCTCCGCGCGGCGAGACGAAGGTGAAGCGGCCTTCTGAATCGGTCTCCCAGGCAAAGTCGCTCGAGGCCTCCACCAGGTCCTTGTAGCGCTGGCGGGACTCGATCAGCGCCGCCCGCAGGCTGCGCTCCAGGGTGATGTCGCGGGCGATGAAAAGCGCCGTGTCGCCGGTGATCCAGGGCAGCACCACCAGGTCGTAGGCCTGGCCGAAGTCGCCGCCCGACTCCGGGGTCTCGAGCAGGAAGGGATTGATCTGCGCCGCCTTGCCGTTGAGGGCGGCGGAAAGCGCCTCGCTCACCTCGGGACCGGCCGACGTCTCCAGGTAGTCTGTGAGCGGCGAGGCCGCGTGGGTGGCGCCGAGCACGCGCCCGCCGCGGCCGACCAGCAGCACCGCGCCCGGAAACTGCTCGAAAGGCCCGCCGGCAGCGAACAGCCCGGGATCGCCGTCGCGCGCCTCGGGGGGCGCGGCGTCGCCGTCCTCGGGCCTGGCGGAGCGCTGAGGCGCCATTCCTTGTCCTCGGGTTCGGTAACCGCTTCGAACTCTTACCTGGGACTGCCGCCTAGACTGCCGCCACGGTCGTTAACGGCGCCTTAAACCTGAGGCGGCGGGCAGGCGCGCCCTTGCCAGCCGGGCCGGAAGGGGCCACCTTCGCGCCATGACCGGCGACGGCCCGAAAGACCCCGAGGCAGAGACCCGGCCGGCTGCGCCGGTCGCGCCCGCTTTCGACCCGCGCGAGGTCGACACCTGGATCTTCGATCTCGACAACACTCTCTACCCGTCCTCCTGCAACCTCTTCGCCCAGGTGGACCTGCGCATGGCCGCCTTCATCCAGGATCTCCTGTCCCTCGGCGCGGAGGAGGCCCGCCACGTCCAGAAGCGCTACTTCATCGAGCACGGCACCACCCTCCGGGGCCTGATGGACCACCATGGCGTCGAGCCCGACGCCTTCCTCGACTTCGTCCACGACATCGACTTCTCGGTGGTTCCCGAGGCGCCTGCGCTCGACGACGCGCTCCACCGCCTCGAGGGGCGCAAGCTGGTCTTCACCAACGCCACGGTCGAGTACTCGGAGCGGGTGCTGGGCCGCCTCGGCATCACCCACCACATGGAGGCGGTGTTCGACATCGTGGCGACCGACTACCGGCCGAAGCCGGAGCCCGAGGCCTACCGCATGCTGGTCGAACAGCACGACATCGAGCCGAGCCGCGCGGTCCTCTTCGAGGACATCGCCCGCAACCTGGCGCCCGCCGCGGCGCTCGGCATGACCACGGTCTGGATCCCCAATGCCGCCCACTGGTCCCGGGACGGCGCCGAGGACGGCCACATCCATCACGTGGCCGAGGACCTGGCCGACTGGCTGAGCGCGCTGGTCGAAGAACTCTAGAAAAAGACGGTAGAGACCGAGACGGCGTGCCCGACGCCCCGCTTGACGCGGTTCGGGCCCTCGCGCATGTTCACGCCCGCCGACGGGGTATGAGATTTCATTCGATTTGAACGGGGTATCTACTGGGGGGATCTGACGATGGACGCCGAACGCCTGCAGACCGTCATCGAGAAGGCCTGGGAGGCGCGCGAGGGCATCGGCCTGAAGACGGGCGGCGAGGTCCGCGAGGCCGTCGAGGCGGCCCTCGAGGGGCTCGATGCCGGCAGCTTCCGGGTGGCCGAGCCGCGGCCCGAGGGCTGGCACGTCAATCAGTGGTTGAAGAAGGCGGTGCTGCTGTCGTTCCGGCTGAACGACATGACGCCGATCCCCGGCGGCCCTGGCGAGGACACGGCCTGGTGGGACAAGGTGCCCTCCAAGTTCGCGGGCTGGGGCGAGAACCGCTTCCGCGCCGCCGGCTTCCGCGCCGTGCCCAACTGCATCGTGCGCCGTTCGGCCCACATCGCGCCGGGCGTCATCCTCATGCCCTGCTTCGTCAACCTGGGCGCCTACGTGGATTCCGGCACCATGATCGACACCTGGGCAACGGTGGGCTCCTGCGCCCAGATCGGCAAGAACTGCCACATCTCCGGCGGGGCCGGCATCGGCGGCGTGCTGGAGCCGCTCCAGGCCGGACCGGTGGTGATCGAGGACGACTGCTTCATCGGCGCCCGCTCGGAGGTGGCGGAAGGGGTGATCGTCGAGCGCGGCTCGGTGCTCTCCATGGGCGTCTACCTGGGCGCCTCCACCAAGATCGTCGACCGGGCGACGGGCGAGGTCTACCTGGGCCGCGTGCCCGCCTACTCGGTGGTGGTCTCCGGCAGCCTGCCCGGCAAGCCCCTGCCCGACGGCAGCCCGGGCCCCGGCCTCTACTGCGCCGTGATCGTCAAGCGGGTGGACGAGCGTACCCGCGCCAAGACCTCGATCAACGACCTGCTCAGGGACTGAGCGGGAGCCCGCCGCGATGGCCCCGCTCGACAGCCTGGACCTGGCCCGGCGGCTGATCTGCTGTCCCAGCGTGACGCCGCGCGAGGCGGGCGCCCTCGACCTGCTGGAGGACGTCCTGGGCGGCCTCGGCTTCCGCTGCCGGCGCCTGCCCTTCGCCGAGCCGGGCACGGAGGCGGTGGACAACCTCTACGCCCGACTGGGCACGGCGGGCCCCAATCTCTGCTTCGCCGGGCACACCGACGTGGTGCCGCCCGGCAAGCCGGAGGACTGGCGCTCGGATCCCTTCGCGGCCGAGGTCATCGACGGCCTGCTCTACGGCCGCGGCGCCGTGGACATGAAGGGCGCCATCGCCGCCTATCTGGCCGCGGTCTCGCGCTTCCTGGCGGCGCGGGGCGGGGACTTCGGCGGCTCGCTCAGTTTCCTGATCACGGCGGACGAGGAAGGGCCCGCCGTCAACGGCACCCGCAAGGTGCTCGAGGCTCTCGCCGAGGACGGCGAGGTCTTGGACGCCTGCCTGGTGGGCGAGCCGACCAGCGACCGGCGCCTGGGCGACACGGTGAAGATCGGCCGCCGCGGCGCCCTGAACGCGCGCCTGACGGTCCAGGGCATCCAGGGTCACAGCGCCTACGCCCACCTGGCCGACAACCCGGTCCACCGTCTCGTCCGCATGCTGGATGGCCTGACCCGAGAGCCGCTCTGCGAAGGCAGTTCCCACTTCCCTCCGACCAGCCTGCAGGTGACCACGGTCGACGTGGGCAACCCGGCCACCAACGTCATCCCCGCGGAGGCGACCGCCGGCTTCGACGTGCGCTTCAGCGACCGGCACGACAGCGCCTCGGTCGAGCGCTGGGTGCGCGACCGCCTGGAGGCGGTCGGCGGCGACTACGATCTGAAGCTGCGAATCTCCGGCGAGTCCTTCCTTTGCCCGCCGGGACCCTTGAGCGAAGTGATCGCCCGCGCGGTCGAGTCCGTGGTCGGCAGCGCACCGACCCTCGCCACCACCGGCGGCACCTCGGACGCCCGTTTCATAAAAGACTACGCGCCGGTCGCCGAGCTCGGCCTGCTGAACGCCACGGCCCACAAGGTGGACGAGCACGTGAGCCTCGAAGACCTCGACGCCCTCGGCCGCATTTACGAAACCGTGCTCGAGGGCTATTTCTTGGACTGATGCCTATCCCCAGCAGCCAGGAAGCCTTCACGGCCATCTACGGCGCCTGGCGGCTGTTCCGCTTCGACCCGCGCGGCCTCACGCTGTTCGAGGATTCGGTTCCCGCCTGCATACAGTCCTTTTTCGCCGCCGTCATCGTGGCGCCGGGCTTCGCGCTCATTCGGCTGGTGGACTATCAGGGGACGGAGCCGGCCACGGGCTTCCTGGGTATCCTGCTGGCCGAAACGCTCGCCTACGTCATCATCTGGACCGCGTTTCCGCTCGCCCTCTTCTACTTGAGCCGGGCCATCGGCCGGGAGAGCCGCTACCTGCTCGCCGTCACGGCCCTCAACTGGGGCGTGGTGATCCAGACCGCCATCCTGCTGCCGGTCTACCTGGTCATCGCCACCGACGTCCTGACGCCCGGCTTCATCGCCCTCGCCACCCTGGTGGCCTTCGTCGTCACCCTGGTCTACGAGGGCTACGTCGCCCGGGTGGCGCTCGAAATCTCGCCCATCATGGCGGCCTGGATCGTCGGCGTGGACGTGGCCATCAGCTTCGGCGTCAACTCGGTCGTCGACGGGCTGCTCGCCTGAGGCCGTTCCCGGGCTCCGGCGCCCGCCGGCAGGCTCAGCGCGCCGTCCCGGAGGGACCGCGGCCGCCCGACGCCAGCCATTCCTCGAACAGGGCCGAGAGCTCGCCGTGGCGGGTCGCCCACCACTCGGCGTCGGTCTGGAGCGCGTTCTTCAGGTGGTCCGGCGCCGTGGGAAGCATGTCCTTCACCGTGTCGCCGACCAGCGCCATGGACGACTTCCGCGCCGGACCGTAGGAAATGTACTTTGTCTGATCGGCCAGCGGTCGCGAGCCCGTCGCGAAGCGGATGAAGTCCATGGCCTTCTCTTTGTTGTAGGTGCCCTTGGGCACGCCCCAGGAATCGATGTCCCAGATCTGCCCGTCCCAGAGGATGGCGTAGCCCTTGCCGTCCTCCACGATCGGCCGGTACATGCGGCCGTTCCAGACCGAGGTCATGACCACATCGCCGCTGTCCAGCAGCTTGAGCGGATCCGAGCCGGATTCCCACCAGACCAGGTGGTTCTTGATGCTGTCGAGGACCTTGAAGGCCCGCTCCAGCCCGTCCTCGGTCTCCAGGGTCTTGTAGACCTCGCCCGGGGCGACGCCGTCGGCCATGAGGGCCCACTCCAGGATCACCCGCGGATCGCGCCGGAGGCCTCGCTTGCCGGGATACTTCTGGATGTCGAAGAAGTCGGCGAGCTTCGTCGGCGGGCTGTCGCCGACGCGTCCGTCGTTGTAGGCGACCACGGTCGCCCAGACCGTCTGGCCCACGCCGCACTCGGTGAAGGCGCCGGGAATGAAGTCCTCGGCCGCGGGCGTGCCGTCGCTGCCCGGCGGCAGGCTGCCGTGGTCGATCTTCTCCAAGAGGCCCTCGCGGCAGCCGCGGATCAGGTCGGCCAGCTCGAAGTCGACCACGTCCCAGGTCACGTTGGCGGTCGCGACCTGCTCGCGGATCTCGTCGAGGCCGCCGTTGTAGGTCTCCATAGAGACCCATTTGCCGCTTCGCTGGCGATAGGGCTGCACGTAGGCCAGCATCTGGCTTCTAGTGTAGCTGCCACCCCAAGAGACCACCGTCAGATCCTTCTCCGGCCCGCCCTGGGCCGGCGCCGGGCCGGTCTGCAGGAGCACGACGGCGAGCCCGAGGACAGCAATGCGGAGTAAGGAACGCATCTTTCAACCCTCCCTGATTCTTCTTTTGCGCGCTCTTCGCGGGGCCTGCATCTTCAGGCGTGCAGTTCCCCGCTGAGGCTGGTGCCGTCGGGCGCCTTCTTCGCGCCCGATGCCGGCACCGCGCTCGAATCCTCGTTGAGCGACTTCACCACTCCCCAGGTCATCAGGAGCATGATGACGCTGATCGGCAGGGCCGCCGCGATCGAGGCGGTCTGCAGCGCCTTGAGGCCGCCGGCCAGCAGCAGCACCGCCGCCACGAAGCCTTCGCCCAGCCCCCAGACGATGCGGAAGCGCTGGGGTGGGTTGTCGTCGCCCATGCTGAGCATGGTGGTTATGACCAGCGTGCCGGAGTCCGACGAGGTGATGAACCAGGTGGCCAGCAGGAAGGTGGCGAGCGCCGCCATCGCCCAGTTGAGCCAGGCGAGATCCGTCACCCGGTCGATGGTGCCGTAGAGCGCCGACGGCAGGTTCCAGTCGCGGATCAACTGCACGATACCGGCGGTGCCGACGCCGTCCGGCGCGTTCAGCTCCAGGTACATGGCGTTGCCGCCGAAGATGCAGAGCCAGAAGAAGGCGATGGTGGTCGGCACGAACATGACGCCCAGCATGAACTCGCGGATGGTGCGCCCGCGGCTGATGCGGGCGATGAACATGCCGACGAAGGGCGCCCAGGAGATCCACCAGCCCCAGTAGAAGATGGTCCAGCCGCCTTGCCAGGCCGCGTCGCCCTTGGAGTTGAAGGTCTGGAAGCCCATCGGGATGACGTTCCACAGGTAGTCGCCGACCGTGCTCACGAAGAAGCCCATGAGCCACTTGAAGGGCCCGCCGAAGAGGAAGAAGGCGAGCAGCACCACGCTCAGCCAGATGTTCCATTCCGAGATGATGCGGATGCCGTTGCCGACGCCGGAGACCGCCGAGAAAGTGGCGATGATGGAGATGACGACAATCAGGATGATCTGGGTAGTGATACCCGGATCGACCCCGAACAGGTGATTGAGGCCGGTCGCCATCTGGCTGACGCCGAGGCCGAGGGAGGTGGCGACGCCGAACACCGTGCCGAACACCGCCAGCAGGTCGACGGCGTGGCCGATGGGGCCGTAGATGCGATCGCCGATGACGGGAAAGAGCGCCGAGCGCAGGGTGAGCGGCAGCTTCTTTCGGAAGCCGAAATAGGCGAGGCAGAGGCCGATCATCACGTAGACCGCCCAGCCGTGGAATCCCCAGTGGAAGTAGGTCACGCGCATCGCCAGGATCGCGCGGTCGGTGTCCATCTGGGTGACGCCGGCGTGGTCGGCGAAGGGATTATTGGGATAACCCCAGGGCTGGGTATTGTCGAAGTAGAAGACCGGCTCGGCGATGCCGAAGAACAGCAGGCCGATGCCGACGCCCGCCGAGAACAGCATGGCGAACCAGGAGAAGTTGCTGAACTCGGGCCTGGCGTCATCGTCGCCCAGCCTGATGCGGCCGTGACGGCTGAACATCAGGTAGAAGCAGACGAAGAGCATCACGACGAGGGCGCTGATGTAGTACCAGTTTAGCGCCTGCTCGATCCAGCCGCGGACCGCCGAGTAGATGCTGTTGGCGAACTCCACGTTGAGAGCGGTGAAGACGACGAAGGCCGCCACCATGCCCTTGGACGCCAATCCCATGCCCGGGTGAAGCCCCTTCCAGAGGCCGGAGTTGGCCACCTTCCCCTGCTGATTGTCCGCCATGCCCTTGCCCTCCCGTGAACGCTTCTGCGGCTTATGTTTAAGGCCTGTTACAACCGGCCATGCCATCACAGGCTTTGGGCGCCTTCGGTCCGATTAGCGACATCTTCGGCTGAGATTGCGACTTCGCGGAGGGGACCTCCCCCCTGAGACCCGGGGCAGCCGGACCGGGCACAGGCTCCCTATCGGGACTCGGGGCCAGACTCAGGACCAGACTGGGGATAGTCGACCGAGACGAGGTAGAGGCCCTCGGCGGGCGCCGCCGGGCCGGCGGCGCGGCGGTCGCGGCGGGCCAGGACGTCGGCGAGCTTGGCCCCGTCCCACTTGCCCTGGCCGACGAGGGCCAGGCTGCCCACCAGGTTGCGCACCTGCCGGTGCAGGAAGGAGGGCGCCGCGGCTTCGACCCTGAGCTCCTCGCCCAGGCGCGAAACCGCTAGGCGTTCCAGGGTCTTGACCGGCGAGTCCGCCTGGCACTCGGCGGCCCGGAAGCTGGAGAAATCGTGCTTGCCGACGAGGACCTGCGCCGCCTCGTGCATGGCGGCGGCGTCGAGCGGCTGGGGCACGAACCAGGCGCGCCCGCGTTCGAGCGCCAGCGGCGCGCGCCGGTTGACGATGCGGTAGAGGTAGCTGCGGCGCACCGCCGAGAAGCGGGCGTGGAAGTCCGGCGTCACCTCCTCGGCCGCCAGCACGGCGATGGGCGCCGGCCGCAGGTGGGCGTTCAAGGCATCGCAGAGCTTAGCCGGAGCGACCTCGCGCGCCAAATCGAGATGCGCCACCTGGCCGAAGGCGTGAACGCCAGCGTCCGTGCGCCCAGCACCATGGCAGATCACCTTCTCGCCGCAGAAGCCTTCGACCGCCTCCTCCAGGGCCTGCTGCACGCTCGGCCCGTTGTCCTGGCGCTGCCAGCCGACGAAGGGGCCGCCGTCGTACTCCAGGCTGAGCTTGAAGCGGGTCATGGCTCCGCCACGCCCGGCAGCACCGCCCCGGGCGCCAGCCGCGCGCCGCGCAGGAAGGCGGCCCCGCCGGTCGGCGCCTTGCCGGCCCGCTGCACCTCGCGCAGCCGCAGCGCCCCCTCCCCGCAGGCAACCGTGAAATCCGCGTCGAGCAGGCTGCCCGGCGCCCGCCCGGACCCCATTCCGGCGACCGCCTCGGCCGCCAGCACCTTCAGCCGGCCGCCGGGCGGCTCCGGCAGCTCGGCAAAGGCGCCCGGCCAGGGTGTGAGCGCCCGTACCCGGCGCGCCAGCTCGGCCGCCGGGGCACGCCAGTCGAGCCGGCCCTCCTCCCGGCTCAGCTTGGCCGCATATGTGGCCTGGGATTCGTCCTGGGGTTGGGCTTCGAGCCGTCCCGCTTGCAGCTCGGCAAGGGCCTGGACGATGAGCCGGGCGCCGAGCGCGGCAAGGTCGTCGTGGAGACTGCCGGCCGTCGTTTCCTCGCCGATGGCGAGCGCTTCCTTCAGCAGGATCGGACCTGTATCAAGGCCCTCGTCCATCTGCATGATGGTGATGCCGGTCTCCCTGTCGCCAGCCAGGATGGCCCGCTGGATCGGGGCCGCGCCGCGCCAGCGCGGCAGCAGCGAGGCGTGGACGTTGAGGCAGCCGAAGCGGGGCGCCTCCAGGACCGGCCGGGGCAGAATGAGGCCGTAGGCCACCACCACGGCCGCGTCGAGCCCAAGGGCGGCGAAGGCCTCCTGGGCGTCCGGCTGCTTCAGGCTGACCGGGGTGCGGAGCGACCAGCCGTGCGCCTCGGCCAGGCGCTGCACGGGGCTCGCCCGTTCCTTCTGGCCGCGCCCGGCGGGCCGGGGCGGCTGGCTGTAGACGCAGGCGATCTCGTGCCCGGCCTCGGCCAGGGCCGTCAGGCAGGGGACCGCGAAGTCGGGGGTTCCCAGGAAGGCGAGGCGCAGGCCGGTCATGGCGCGGGGGGCGGCGCGCTGGACCTGCTAGACGGCGCGCGCCGGCTCTTCTTCGGCGGACGCGGTGGACGCGGCGGCGGGCTTGGGCGTCAGCTTGGGCACCCAGACGTCCGACTTGTCCGCCTTCTTCTGCTTGGTCAGCTTGCGCAGGATCATGTTGCGCTTGAGGGCGGAGACGTGGTCGACGAACAGTAGGCCCTCCAGGTGGTCCATCTCGTGCTGGACGCAGGTGGCGAGCAGGCCCTCGGCTTCCAGCTCCCGAACCTCGTTGTCCCTGTCGAGATAGCGGATGCGGCAGGCCTCCGGCCGCGAGACGTCGGCGAACTGGTCCGGCAGCGACAGGCAGCCCTCCTCGTAGCTGACCTCGGCCTCGGCGGTCCAGAGGAGCTCCGGATTGGCGATGAAGTGGGGCGCCGGCGGCTCCTCCTTGCGGGCCGTGTCGACCACGATGACCCGCTTCAGGATCCCCACCTGGGGCGCCGCCAGGCCGATGCCCGGCGCCGCGTACATGGTCTCCAGCATGTCGTCCATCAGGCGGCGGATCTCGCCGTCCACGGCCTCGACCGGCTCGGCGCGCTTCTTGAGGCGCGGGTCGGGCGCGATGATGATAGGCCGGATCGCCATGTTTGCCGGCTCGCTCCAGAGGTTACGGTTGGATTGCTACCTAGGAGCTTAGGCAAGCGGCGTCAAGAAAGCCAGAGAGGGCCCCGGCGAGGGCCCCTCCCAGGCCCGTGCCCGGGCCCGTAGCGTCAGGCCTCTCGGGACCTTGGTGCCCGGGTCCCGGGGGCTGCGGCGGCCGGCCCTGGCATGCTAGGCTTCCGGGCCGACTCGGGACCCGTCGCCGCCCCGTTTCCGCCGCCTCCGAGGATGCCACCATGCTCGCCAACGTCGCCCTCGACCCTACCCTGCTGATCGCCGTCTCGGCGGCCTTCGGCCTCGGCCTGCTGATCGCCCTGCTGCTGCGCAGCGGCGGCGGCGAGGCCCGGGCGGCCCGTGACCAGATGGCCGCGATGGCCGGGCGCCTCGCGCAAATGGCCGAGAGCCAGGCCGCCGTCCAGGCCCGGCTCGGCGAGCAGCTCCAGGCCCAGGAGCGGGCCGTCACCGGGGCGCTGGAGGCGCGTCTCGCCGACTTTTCCAAGCGGGTCGGCGACCGCCTGCAGGAGAACGCGACCCAGAGCCACTCCACCCTCAGCGACCTGCGCGAGCGCCTGGCGGTGATCGATCAGGCCCAGAAGAACATCACCGAGCTCTCGACCCAGGTGGTGGGCCTGCAGGACGTGCTGGCCAACAAGCAGGCCCGCGGCGCCTTCGGCGAGGTGCAGATGGCCGACATCGTGGCCTCCATCCTGCCGCCCAGCGCCTATCTGCTGCAGGCGACGCTGAGCAACGGCCGCCGGGCCGACTGCCTGATCCGGCTGCCCAACCCGCCGGGACCCATCGCCATCGATTCCAAGTTCCCGCTGGAGAGCTACGAGCAGCTCCGGAACGCCTCGGACGAGGCCGCCAAGGTCCAGGCGGGCCGCGCCTTCGCGGCGGCGGTGCGGACCCACGTCCAGGACATCGCCTCGAGGTACATCGTGCCGGGCGAGACCGCGGAATCGGCCCTCATGTTCCTGCCGAGCGAGGCGGTCTACGCCGAGCTCCACGCCAATTTCCGCGGCGTGGTGGAGGACTCCTACAAGGCCCGGGTCTGGATCGTCTCGCCGACCACCTTCATGGCCACCCTGAACACCGTGCGGGCGGTGCTGAAGGACGTGCGCATGCGCGAGCAGGCCGGCGTGATCCGGGACGAGCTGCGGCTCATGATGAAGGATGCGCTGCGCCTCGACGACCGGGTCGGCAAGCTGCAGCGCCACTTCGAGCAGGCCAGCGAGGACGTGCGCCAGATCCGCATCTCCACCGAAAAAGTCTCGAAACGGGCCGAGCGCATCGAGGAAATGGAGTTCGAGCAGCCCGAAGGCGCCGAACCGAGTCTGGCGCCCCAAGCGGCCCTGGATCGTAGTTAATCAAAATCTGTGTAATAACCAAAATAGACCGCATTTAAGTTAAATGCGGTCTATTTCTTTCAGGCCGACTCTTGTAAGTGCTGCTGACAGCTCCAACACACTACCGTCTAAACATCCATCAGCAGCGTGATTTCAAAGAGTTACCGTTACCCTGACGTAGTTAACTCGATTTAAGGCAAATCTATACGGTCAGGGCCGGGTCACCCGCACCCGGTAGGTCAGCTTGGTTTCGCCGCCGGCCGGCACCTCCAGGGTCCAGACGACCCGGTTGGCGGCCTCGGCCTCGTGGGCGGCGCTCTCCTCCAGCATGCGCCAGCCGGCCGGGAACTGGCCGACCACCTTCACCTGGACCGCCTCGTCCTTGGCGTTGGCGATGGTGATCTCCTGGGCGCTCTCGTAGCTCTTGTTGGAGAGGCGCTCGAAGGCGGTGACCCGCGAGCGGCCGGTGACGTCGAAGGCCTTGGCAATGGCGAGCTTCACCTCCTCGCCGTCGGGCGTATGGCCGATGCGGTCCTCGCCCAGGAAGATGGACGACCCGTCGTCGTAACCGACCGGCCCGTAGACCCGCACCGTGCCGGCCGGCAGCGGCTTGCCCGGCCCGCCCGCTTTCGCGTCGTTGTCGAAGCGCAGCACCACGGCGGCCGAGACCGGGCCGATCTCCTCCGGCCCGCCCTGGGCGGTCACCAGCTCCTCGAAGCGGAACTCCTTGGTGACCGGCACCTGGGCGCTCTCCAGCAGCACCACCTGCTTGGTCTCCCGGTCGCTCAGGCTGACGGGATGGGGCACCTGGTAGAGGTGCTGGTCGCCCGCCTGCTGGGCCGGCATGCCGGGGGCCGGGGCCGCCGCCTCGGCCATCATGGCGGTTCCCCGGTACTGCGGAGCCGCCTTGGGGCCCTGGTTGACCTCGCCGGCCACCAGGCGCAGGCGCGCGTCCGGGTAGCCGATGCCGCTGGTATTGGTGAGGGTCACCAGGCCGGTCAGGTCCAGCCGATCCTCATCGGCGTTGAGCGCGGCGCGGTAGTCCGCCTGCCAGGTCAGGCCGCCAGTCAAGTATTGCAGGCTTAGAGGACGCTCGCCGGCCGACGCGCTCTCGAGGCGCGCCTCCAGGGTCGGTTTCTCCGGCAGGCCCGCGGGCAGGTCGCGGAAGGCGATGCGGCCGGCCTCGGCGGTCTCGATGCGGTCACCCACCTTCAGCAGCACGCCGTTCGTGACCGACAGCAGCTCGGCCTCCACCAGCAGGTCCTCGCCGGTCTGGGGATGGCTGCGCACCAGCCAGACTGTCTTGCCGACGGACTCCTCCAGGAGGCGCCGGGGCGACAGGAGGTCGAAGAGGAAGCTCTGCTCCACCAGGCGGAGTCCCTCGCCCTCAAGGGACAGGGTCTCGGCCTGAAGTGAGGGGCTGACGTCGGTGAGGCGGATCAGGTTCCCGCCCTGTTGGAACGCGACCTGACGGCTTTCCTGCACCAGGCCCAGGTCCCGGTTGTAGATGGTCAGATCGAGCGTCGAGCGCGCCTCGGCGCCCACCGTCACGCTCTTCTGCGCTTGGGCAGGCACGGCCTCTCCGGCGGTCGCCAGCAGCAGGCAGGCCGCCCCCAGAAGGGCGCCGGCCTGGGTCCTGGTACTCTTACCGTTCCAAACGCTCGTTTTCCCGCTGTGCCGCCTCATGTCTTGTCTCCTCGGTCTCGGGTCTCGGCCGGCCGCCGCGCGCGCAAGGCCGCGGTCAGGGTGCCGTCGTCCAGATAGTCCAGCTCGCCGCCCACCGGCACGCCGTGGGCCAGACGGCTCACGGTGAGATCTTGGGCGGACAGGCGTTCGCTCAGGTAGTGGGCCGTGGTCTGGCCGTCCACCGTGGCGCTCAGGGCCAGGATCACCTCCCGCACCTCGGGCGCGCCGGCACGGGCGACCAAGTCGCCGACCCTCAGGTGCTCCGGGCCGCGGCCGTCGAGCGCCGAGAGGGTGCCGCCCAGCACGTGATAGCCGCCGGTGAAGGCGCCGCTGCGCTCGATCGCCCAGAGATCGGCGATCTCCTCCACCACGCAGATGATGCTGCGGTCGCGCCGCGGGTCGCGGCAGATGGCGCAGGGCTCCTGGGTGTCCAGGTTGCCGCAGACGCCGCAGCTGTGGATCTTGCGCGCCGCCTCGCCCAGAGCCGTGGCCAGCGGCATCAGCAGGGACTCCCGCTTCTTCAGCAGGTGCAGCACCGCCCGGCGGGCCGAGCGCGGGCCCAGGCCCGGCAGGCGCGCCAGCAGCTCGATCAGGCGGTCGATCTCGGAAACGGCCATGGATCGCGGACCCCGGCTCCTTCAGGTTCAGGTCTCAGGTCATACTACGCGCCAAGGCGCGTCAGGGTTTCAAATGGGGCCGGGCCGGTCGCGAAAAAATCCTCGGGGGGCGGCTCAGAACGGCAATTGCATGCCGGGCGGCAGGTTGAGGCCGCCGGTCAGCTTCTGCATCTCCTCCTGCACCATGGCCTCGACCTTGACCTTGGCGTCGTTGGCGGCGGCGACGATCAGGTCTTCCAGCACCTCGATGTCGTCGGGGCTGGCAAGGGAGGGGTCGATCTTGACGCCGCGCAGCTCGCCCTTGCCGCTCATGGTCACCTGGACCATGCCGCCGCCGGAGACGCCGGAGACCTCCATCGCGGCCAGCTGCTCCTGCAGCTCCGCCATCTTGGACTGCATCTGCTGGGCCTGCTTCATGATCTGGCCGATGTTCTTCATGGCTCGTCCCTTCGCTGGTCGGGCTGAGGTTCGCCTACCGCGCCGCCGGGCGCGGGCTCGTCGGGGGCTTCACCGGGCTCGCGCAGCTCGACGATGCGCGCCCCTGGAAAGAGCGTCATGACCTCCTGGACCAGGGGGTCCTGGGCCACCTCCTCGAGCCGCCGGGACCGCTCGGCCGCGAGCTGCTCGCGCAGGCTGGGGGCGCCCGGCTCGCTGGAGACGCCGACCATCCAGCGCCGGCCGGTCCAGGCCTGGAGCTGGCGGCTCAACCGCCCCGCCAGGTCGCCGGGGGCCCTCTCGCCGGGGCGGAACTCGATGACGCCGGGCTCGAAGCGCACCAGGTGGACCTCGCCCTCCAGCAGATTCGCCAGGATCGCCTCCTTGTGGGCGCGGGCAAGGGCCACCACCTCGACGAAGCTCTCGGGCGAGGCCAACGGCGTGCTGTCGGGGGCGGACTCGGGTGCAGACGCGGGACTGGGCACCGAATCCGCCGCCAGCTCGACCGCCACATCGACCGCCCGGGCCATGGCGCCCGGACCGTTGGCTCCTCCGCCGTTGGAAACCTGTGGGGCCGATGCCTGGGCCGCAGCAACGGCGGCCGGCGCGGTCTCCGGGGCCGTCGCCCTCGCCGCGGGCTGTCCCGCCCCCGGGGCGTTCGGGGGGGCGCCCTCGAGTCTGCGGACCAGCTCGCCTGGAGTGGGCAGGTCGCTGGCGTGGGCCAAGCGGATCAGCACCATCTCCGCCGCCTGCAGGGGCGCCGGCGCCAGGCGGACCTCGCCTAGGCCCTTCAGCAGGATCTGCCAGGTCCGCGCCAGGGCGGGCACGCCCAGGGTCTCGGCCATCGCGCGGCCCCGCACCCGCTCGGTCTCCGGGATGCCCGGGTCCTCGGCCAGCTTGGGGATCAGGCGCAGGCGGGTGAGGAAGTGGGTCAGCTCCAGGAGGTCCTGCAGGGCCACCAGCGGATCGGCGCCGGCAGAGTAGAGCTCGCCCAGCTGATCGAGGGCCTCGGCGATGCGCCCGCCCATGACGGCCTCGAAGAGGTCGAAGATGCGCGCCCGGTCCGCCAGGCCCAGCATGGTCTTGACGTCGTCCTCAACCACCTCGCCGCCGGTGAGCGCGATCGCCTGGTCGAGCAGGGAGAGGCCGTCGCGCACCGAGCCGTCGGCTGCGCGGGCGATCATGGCGAGCGCGCCCGGCGCCACCTTCACGCCCTCGCGCTCGGCCAGATTGGCGAAGTGCTCGGCGAGGCGGGCCTGCTCGACCCGGCGCAGGTCGAAGCGCTGGCAGCGCGACAGCACCGTGACGGGGACCTTGCGGATCTCCGTGGTCGCGAAGATGAAGACAACGTGCTCCGGCGGCTCCTCGAGGGTCTTCAGCAGGCCGTTGAAGGCCTGCCGGGAGAGCATGTGCACCTCGTCGATGATGTAGACCTTGGTGCGCGCCGTGACCGGCCGGTAGCGCACGCCCTCGATCAGCTCGCGGATGTCGTCGATGCCCGTGCGGCTGGCGGCGTCCATCTCGATCACGTCCACGTGCCGGTCCTCGGCAATCGCCAGGCAGTGCTCACATTGTCCGCAGGGCTCGGCCGTCGGTCCGCCCTTGCCGTCGGGGCCGACGCAGTTGAGGGCCCGGGCCATGATCCGCGCCGTGGTCGTCTTGCCGACCCCGCGCACGCCGGTGAAGATGAAGGCGTGGGCGACGCGCCCACCGGTGATGGCGTTGGAGAGAGTGCGGACCAGGGCTTCCTGGCCGATCAGGTCGGCGAAGCTGGCCGGGCGGTACTTGCGGGCGAGCACGCGGTAGGCCGGCCGGCTCTCCTCGGCGGCCTCGCTCGTGTCCTTGTCCTGCCCCACGGGTCGCGCTCGACTTTTTTTCTTAGGCTGTCGGGAATGCCCTGGCGGGTCGCGGTGGAAGGCTGGATCGGCGACCCGGGCGAATCTCGTTACGGCTGCTCCCTTCCGGGCCTGACCGGGTTGGCGAGCTGCCCGTCCGCCGCCAGCCTTCCGGGGGGCACTATATCAGGACTCGCGCCCGGCGGCGCAAGGGCGGATCATGCGGCCGATCAAGGTGACCGACCGGGGCCGCATTGCGGCTGGGCCGCGCGGCCTGCCGCGATTGCCAGCCGAAGAGGCCTGTGCCACCCTTTCTCCCATCATGCGATTGAACGTCTACAGCGGCGCCGGGCTCGACCGGGCCGACCATCTGCGCGACGACGAGTCGGCGCTCCGGCGCTACCTGCGGGACCCGGCGACGCGCTTCGTACCGGTCTGGCGCTCGCGCAGCTTCTTCGGCGCGCGCACCGGCAACGCGGCCGGCGCTTTGGAAGCCGCCGTCTGGCTGAGCGGCGAGGCCGCCATGGCGCTCGCCGCGCGGGCCGGCGAGCGGGTCTTCCTCGGCTTCGAGACCGACCTGACCGCCACCGTGGCGACGACCGTGGCCTACGTGGCCGTCGACGTCTCCGAGCAGGAGACGCCGCACCTGCAGCAGGCCCTCGACGGCCAGGGCGAGTTCCGCGACCTGCGGGAGGTAGGCCCCCTGCTGCCCCAGCGCGAGGGCTCGATCGCCGCCTATGCCCGCGGCCTCATGCACTGGCACCGCCGCCACCGTTTCTGCGGGCGCTGCGGGGCGCCGACCCAAAGCCGCAAGGGCGGCCATGTGCGGGTCTGCAGCAGCGCCGCCTGCGGCATCGAGCATTTCCCTCGCACCGACCCGGCGGTCATCATGCTGGTGCACGACGGCGAATCCTGCCTGCTCGGCCGGCGCCCCGGCTGGGCGCCCGGCATGCACTCGACCCTGGCCGGCTTCGTCGAGCCGGGCGAGAGCCTGGAGGAGGCGGTGGCCCGCGAGGTGCTGGAGGAGGCGGGCATTGAGGTGCCGCTGGCGGCCATCACCTACAACTCCTCCCAGCCCTGGCCCTTCCCGGCCTCGATCATGCTGGGCTTCCACGCCCGGGCCGAGCGCGCGCCCATCACCATCGACAGGCGGGAGCTGGAGTCGGCCGGCTGGTTCAGCCGCGAGACCCTCGGGAACCTGAAGGAAGGCGACGCCCTGCGCCTGCCCAGCCGGGATTCCATCGCCCGGCGCCTGATCGAGGACTGGCTGGCCGAAGGCTAGCCGGCAACGGTCCCGCAGACCGGGCTCAAGTCAGGAATCCTCCTCCCCGCCGCTCTCGCGGAAGTGGGAAGCGGGATAGACGCCGAGGATCTTCACCTCGCGGGAGAAGAAGCCCAGCTCCTCCAAGGCGAGGCGCACCAGCCGGTGGTCCGGGTGGCCTTCCACGTCGGCGTAGAACTGGGCCACCGTGAAGCTGCCGTCGATGATGTAGCTCTCCAGCTTGGTGATGTTGACGCCGTTGGTCGCGAAGCCGCCGAGGGCCTTGTAGAGGGCGGCGGGCACGCTGCGCACCCGGAACACGAAGCTGGTGATCACCGGGCCGTCGTGGGGCTCCGGGTCGATCGGCTCCTCGGCCATGATGAGGAATCGCGTGGTGTTGTGGGCCTCGTCGTGCACGTCGCGCTTCAGGATCTTCAGCCCGTGCAGCTCGGCGGCCAGCGCCGAGGCGACGGCCGCCTGGCTCGGATCGTTCAGCTTGGCGACCTCCGCCGCCGCGCCGGCCGTGTCCGCGTGGGCCACGGCGTCGAGGCCGTGAGCGCGGATGAACTCGCGGCACTGGGAGAGCGCCTGCACGTGGCTGCGCACCACGCGCACGCTCTCGAGGCTGGATCCCCTGGCCCCGAGCAACTGGTGGTGCACCACCTGGAAGTGCTCGGCGATGATGTGGAGGCCCGAGTCCGGCAGCAGATGGTGGATATCGGCCACCCGGCCGGCGCTGGAGTTCTCGATCGGGATCATGGCGAGCCGTGCCCGGCCGTCGCGCACCGCGGCGAAGGTATCCTCGAAGGTCTTGCAGGGCAGCGTGGTCATGTCAGGGTGCGCCGCCCGGCAGGCCATGTCGGAATAGGCCCCCGGCACGCCCTGGAAGGCGATCACGTTCGACTTGTCGTGTGCTGCGCTCATGCTCGCCAAGGGTGTCGAATCAGTGAGTGTCGAATGGGTGGAGCGGCGGGCCCGGGTCCCGGACCGTCTTCCACGCTAGGAGCCAGGAGGCGCCAGAGCCGCCCGGGCGCGCGCCAGGTCGCCGGGAGTATCGACACCGAGGGGAACCGTGTCAACGAGCGCCACGTCGATGCGCATGCCGGCCTCCAGCGCCCGCAATTGTTCGAGTTTCTCGCGGATTTCCAGGGGCGAGGGCGGCAGGGCGACGAAGCGCGCGAGCGCCGGCCGCCGATAGGCGTAGAGCCCGATATGGTGGTAGAGCGGCAGGTCGTCGTCCGGTCCGGGCCAGGGGATGGGCGAGCGGCTGAAGTAGAGGGCGCGGCCGATCGGCCGCTCGGGACTCACGAGCGTCGCCACCTTGTTGACGTTGGTATCCCGGCGCTCGGATGGGTCGACGATCTTGGCCACCAGGGTGCCGATGTCGACCGCCGCCTCGGCGAGCGGCGCCAGGGCCGCGCGCACCGCCCGGGGCTCGATGGTGGGCAGGTCGCCCTGGACGTTGATGACCGCGTCGTGGGCCCCGTCGGGGTCGAGACGCTCGACCGCCTCGAAGATGCGGTCCGAGCCGGAGGCGTGCTCGCCCTCACTCACCAGGGCCTGGCCGCCCGCCTCGCGCACCGCCGCTGCGATCTCCTCCTCCTGGCAGGCGACCACCACCGGGCCCAGGTCCGCCTCCATGGCACGCCGCCAAACGTGGACGATCATGGGCTCGCCGTGGATGTCGGCAAGCGGCTTGTCCGGCAGCCGGGTCGAGGCGAGGCGCGCCGGAATGGCGACGACGGGCCGGCGCGGCGCCGCGCCCCCGGAGGCCGCTCCGGTCATCGCCGCGCCCTCCAAGCCGTCATGGGAACCCTCTCGTTTTCCACGTTGTTCCGCGGCCTTGAGGCCCTCGCCGGGCGCCTGCAAGCCGGACGGCAGCATAGACGCGGCGGGCCGGAGCGAAAAACGCTTTTGTGGCGCCCTCTTTGCCGCGCGGCCGCTATTGAACGCGCCCCTGCGGCCCGTTATTGTCCCGCGTCGAGTCAAGGCCACGGGGGAACGCCGCATGTCCACCCTTGAGATCAACAAGATTGTCGCGGCCGTGCTGACGGTCGGCGTGGTCGCCAGCATGAGCGCCTTCCTGGCCGAGCTGGTGACCCATCCGCAGAAGCTGGAGCAGCCCGTCTACGTGGTGGCGGGCGATACCAGCGGCGAGGAGGCGGAGGTCGCGGCGGTCGAGGAGATCGACGACGTGGCCGGCATGCTGCAGGAGGCCGACGCGGCGGCCGGCGAGAAGGTGGCGAAGAAGTGCACCTCCTGCCACACCTTCGACCAGGGCGGCGCCCACAGGATCGGCCCCAACCTCTGGAACGTGGTGAACCGCCCGATCGGAAGCACGGAGGGCTTCAGCTTCTCGGCCGCGATGGCCGGCATGTCCGGCCAGCAGTGGACCTACCACGACCTCAACGAGTTCCTGAAGAGGCCCAAGGACTACGCCCCCGGCACCAAGATGACCTTCGCCGGCCTCAAGAAGATCCAGGACCGGGCCAACATCCTGGCCTACATGAGGTCCCTCAGCGACAGCCCGGCGCCGCTGCCCGAGGCGCAATAGGCCGCGTCTGCCCCGGCCGGGACCTCCGCCCACCGCGCCGCGGGGCCAAGCCGTGAGCGATACCAACGACTGCCCCGAGGCCTTCGTCGCGCTGGCCGAGCGCCTGGCCGAGCGCGCGCGGGAGATCACCTCGCGTTACTTTCGCAGCGCGCTCACGGTCGAGGACAAGCCCGACCGCACGCCCGTCACCGTCGCCGACCGGGAGACCGAAACCGCGCTCAGGGCGCTGATCGCCGAGGCCTTTCCCGCCCACGGCATGATCGGCGAGGAGCATGGCGCCGAGCGCGCCGATGCGGACCACGTCTGGGTGCTCGATCCCATCGACGGGACCAAGCGCTTCGCCACCGGCCATGCCCAGTTCGGCACCCTGATCGCGCTCCTGCGCGAGGGCCGGCCGATCCTGGGGATCATCGACATGCCCGAGCTGAACGAGCGCTGGGTCGGGGCCGCCGGGCGGCCGACCCTGCACCACGACCGGCGCGGGACCCGCGTCGCCCACTGCCGGGCCTGCCCCGGGCCCGAGCGGGCCGCCTTCTACACCACCGCGCCGGAGATGTTCGAAGGTCCCGACGAGGCGGCCTTCGCACGAGTACGGGACGCCACACGCATGATTCTCTACGGTGGCGAGTGCTACGCCTACGGCCTGCTGGCCTCGGGCCACGCGGACCTGGTGATCGAGGCCGACATGGACGCCTATGACTTCCTCTCCCACGTGCCGGTGGTCGAGGGCGCCGGCGGCGTCATCAGCGACTGGCGAGGAGCTCCTCTCGGCCTCGAGACCGACGGCCGCACCCTAGCGGCCGCGACTCCCGAGCTGCACGAAAAGGTCCTGGAGCTACTCGCTCAAACGTGAGTGGGTGGTGGATGAACTCGCGGTAAGGTTCCTTGCCAAGCGATGAGGGAGGCCTAAATCAGCAGAAGGTCTTGGACGACCGCGGGCCTGAAACAGCCAAATGGTTAACGAAGTGTTAGTAATTCGGGACCTTTCTTGAGGACCACAAGCCGCTTCAAGGTTGCCAGTTTGTCATCGTCTTTCTTCAGACCCGGCTGCCGCCATCAGCCAGATCGTGCCTCACGCGGTGCGGGAGCGTGCAACTCCCGCCCTACGAACGTCGAACTCCGGCCTCGCCGCCCCAAGCCAAGGTCGCCGGCCAAACGGAACTGCGCGCCATGATGATCCACAGCCTCTCGTCTCTCAGGCGACTTTGGTTCGCCTTCTCGTGCCTCGCGGCCTTCGCGCCCGCTCTCGCCGCCGCCGAGGAGGGCGTCACCAAGTCCTGGGCCATCGCGGAGTTCGGCGAACCGCTCTACGACGAGACCATGGAGCACTGGCCCTACGCCAATCCGGACGCCCCGAAGGGGGGGAAGATCGTGCTCGGCTCCTTCGGGTCTTTCGACACCCTCAACCCATACATCCTCAAAGGCGACTTTCCGAGTTCCATCGGCCTGATCTACGACAGCCTCATGGTCGGCTCGGCCGACGAGCTCGTCAGCGCCTATGGGCTGGTGGCGGAGAGCGTCGAGTATCCAGCGGACAAGAGCTGGGCGATCTTCACGATTCGCCCCGAGGCGCGCTTCCACGACGGCGTGCCCATCACGGCCGGCGACGTGAAGTTCACCTTCGACACCATCAGGGAGCATGGGCGACCGTTCCTGAAGTCGTTCTACGAGGACGTTGAGAGCGCGGAGGTCTTGTCGGATCGGCGCATCCGCTTCAACTTCCGCACGCGCGACAGCATGAAGCCCATGATGATCGTTGCCAGCATCTCGCCTCAGCCGCGCCACTATTGGGCCGAGCGGGACATTTCGAAGACCACGCTCGAGCCGCCGCTCGGTTCAGGCCCATACCGCCTCAAGAGCTTGGAGCCTGGCCGCAACCTGGTCTACGAGCGGGTCGACGACTACTGGGCCGCAGACCTCCCGGTCAATCGCGGCCTCAACAACTTCGACGAGATCCGCTACGACTACTACAGGGATGCGACGGTTCAGTTCGAGGCCTTCAAGGCAGGCAAGATCGACTACCGCTCCGAGGGCCAGGTCCAGCGCTGGTTCACAGGCTATGACGTACCTCAGGTCGAAGACGGTCGAATCGTGAGGATGGAGGTGCCCAACAACAATCCGCGCGGGATCGGGGCCTTCTTCCTCAATCTGCGCCGGGACAAGTTCAAGGACCAGCGAGTGCGCGAGGCGCTCGTGCATCTCTACGACTTCGAAGCGATCCAACGCACCCTGCTCTATGGCCAGTACAAGCGCATCAACAGCTACTTTCCCAACTCCGACTTCGGCGTCTCCGGCCCGCCCACAGCGGAGGAGCTGGCCGTCCTGGAGCCGTTCCGGGATCAGCTTCCACCCGAAGTGCTCACCACGGAGTTCGTGTCGCCCATCAGCGACGGCAGCGGCCGCAACCGCAAGAACCTGCGCAAGGCACTGAGTTTATTCAAGGAAGCGGGATGGGTCCTGAAGGACAAGAAACTGATCAACGAGGAGACCGGCGAACAGCTCGCCATTCAAATCATCACCGCCTCCCCGGCGACGCTGCGCATGGCCGAGCCCTTCGTCCAATCCATGAAGCGCGCCGGAATCGACGCCTCGATCCGCCTGGTGGAACCCTCGCAATGGCGCGTGATCGGAGACGAGTTCGACTTCGACATCAGCACCGGACGTCTCAATTTCTTCCCGCCACCGGGGCCGGAACTGCGCTCCTACTTCGGTTCCGATGCCGCCGATCTGCGGGGGTCGGCCAACTCCATGGGCATCAAGAACCCGGTGGCGGACCGGCTCATCGAACAAATCATCGCCGCCCAGGATCTGGAAACCCTGAAGGCGACCAACCGGGCCCTCGACCGCGTGTTGCTTTGGAACCACTACCTGGTGCCCCTCTACTATCCGGATAAGCACTGGTACGCCTATTGGGACAAGTTCGGCATGCCCGAACGTCGCGGCCGCTATTCGGCGGGCTTCTCGGGCGCATGGTGGTTCGATGAAGGGCGCGCCGCACAGCTATCCCAGAACTAACTGAGCTACGCAGGGCACCGGCGCCCCTGACGACCGCCTAGCGATCATCGAGCCATGCTCGCCTACATCATAAGGCGTCTGCTTCTGATCATTCCGACGCTGTTCGGAATCATGGTGATCAACTTCGCGATCGTACAGCTCGCCCCCGGCGGGCCGGTGGAGCAGATGCTGGCCGAGTTGCGCGGAGAGGCCGTGGGCGCGACGGAAAGGTTCTCCGGCGGCGGTAGCGACACGGTCCAGCAACCTCAAGCGGAGGCCGGCGAGCGGAGTGTCTCCAGCCGCTATCGGGGCGCCCAGGGGCTCGATCCCGAGGTGGTCAAGGAAATCGAGCGCATGTTCGGCTTTGACAAACCGATACATGAGCGCTTTCTGCAGATGATCGGCAACTACGTAGTGTTCGATTTCGGCGAGAGCTACTTCCGGGACCGGCGTGTCGTCGATCTGGTCCTGGAGAAGATGCCGGTCTCCATTTCCTTGGGTCTGTGGACGACTCTGATCGTCTACCTCATCTCGATCCCCTTGGGCGTCGGCAAGGCCGTGCGCGACGGCAGCCGGTTCGACGTCTGGACCAGCGGCGTGGTCATCGTCGGCTATGCGATTCCCTCCTTCATATTCGCGGTCCTGCTGATCGTCGTTTTCTCCGGCGGCCGCTATCTCGACTGGTTCCCCTTGCGCGGCTTGGTGTCGGAGAACTTCAGCGAGCTGTCCCTCGGCGGGCAGATCGTCGACTACTTCTGGCACATGGTGCTCCCGGTCCTTGCCTTGGTGATGGGTGGATTCGCCGGCCTGACCATGCTGACAAAGAACTCCTTCCTCGATCAGATCAACCAGCAGTACGTGACCACGGCGCGCGCCAAGGGACTGACCGAGCGAAGAGTGCTCTACGGCCATGTCTTCCGCAATGCCATGCTGATCGTCATCGCCGGCTTCCCGAGCGCCTTCATCGGCATCCTGTTCACCGGCGCCCTCTTGATCGAGGTGATATTCTCGCTCGACGGTCTCGGTCTGCTCGGCTTCGAGGCGGCGCTCAACCGCGACTACCCGGTGATGTTCGCCACCCTCTACTTCTTCACCCTGCTGGGCCTGATCATGCAGTTGGTCGGCGACATCACCTACACGGTCGTCGATCCCCGGATCGACTTCGAGAGCCGAGAAACCTAGCGCACGATGCACGGCACCGTCTCCAATCACCCCACGGACGCGCGCGCCTTCCGGCTCAACCCGATAGCCCGGCGGCGTCTCAGGAACTTCCGAGCGAACAAGCGGGGATTCTGGTCTCTCACGATCTTCCTGCCGATCTTCTTCCTGTCGCTTTTTGCCGAGCTGATCGCCAACGACCGGCCGCTCGTCGTCTGGTACGATGGCGGACTGTATATGCCGGTCCTCACGGCCTACTCCGAGACCACCTTTGGCGGCGAGTTCGAACTGGAGGCCGATTACACCGATCCCTTCGTCCAGGAGCTGATCGAGGAAAAGGGTTTCATCGTCTGGCCGTTGATTCCCTTTTCCTACAACACGATCGATTTCGACCTTTCAGAACCCGCACCCACACCGCCGGATAGGCGACATTGGCTCGGAACCGACGATCAGGCTCGCGACGTGGTCGCGCGTGTGATCTACGGCTTCCGGATCTCGGTCCTGTTCGGCCTGGTCCTGACGTTGATCTCATCGGTCATCGGGGTCATCGCCGGTGCCGTCCAGGGCTACTTCGGCGGCCTGACCGACCTGCTGTTTCAGCGCTTCATGGAGATCTGGTCCGGCCTGCCGATCCTCTATCTCCTGATCATCATGGGCAGCGTCATCACGCCGGGCTTTTTCACGCTGCTCTGCCTCATGCTGCTGTTCTCCTGGATGGGCCTGGTCGGCGTGGTGCGCGCCGAGTTCCTGCGCGTGCGCAACTTCGACTACGTGCGGGCGGCCCGGGCGCTGGGCGTCTCCAACACGGTCATCATGTTTCGCCATGTCCTTCCCAATGCGATGGTCGCGACCCTCACCTTCCTGCCCTTCATCCTGTCCGGATCCGTAACGACACTGACCGCTTTGGATTTCCTCGGCTTCGGCCTGCCGCCCGGGTCCGCGTCCCTGGGCGAGCTGCTGGCCCAGGGCAAGGCGAACCTGCAGGCGCCCTGGCTGTCGCTCACCGGATTCATGGTGATCGCCATCATGCTGAGCCTGCTGGTTTTCATCGGCGAAGCGGTGCGCGACGCCTTCGATCCGCGCAAGCTGGTGGCCGGGGCGGCACCGCCGGAGCCCGGACTCGACGATGACCTGACCGCCGTGCCGACGCCGGTCGCCAGGACTGGAGGCGGAGGATGACGGCCGCCGCCGCCAACGGGGCGCTGCTTCAGGTCGACGGCCTCGACGTCACCTTCGAGATGCCCGGCGGCCAGGTCGAGGCGGTCAAGCGGGCCTCCTTCGACATCCGCGCCGGCGAAACCCTGGCGCTGGTCGGCGAGAGCGGCTCCGGCAAGTCGGTAACGGCGCTCTCGGTGCTGCAGCTGCTGCCCTACCCGGTGGCGCGCCACAGCGCGGGCAGCTCCATCCGCTTCCGCGGCGAGGAACTGGTCGGCGCCTCGGAGACGAAGCTGCGCGAAGTGCGCGGCGACGTCATCTCGATGATCTTCCAGGAGCCCATGACCTCGCTCAACCCGCTGCACACGGTGGAGAAGCAGATCAACGAGACCCTGATCCTGCACAAGGGCATGGGCCGCGACGCGGCGCGGGCGCGCACCCTCGAGCTGCTCAAGCTGGTCGGCATCAAGGAGCCGGCCAAGCGCCTCAAGGCCTATCCCCACGAGCTCTCCGGCGGCCAGCGCCAGCGGGTCATGATCGCCATGGCCCTCGCCAACGAGCCGGACCTCCTGATCGCCGACGAGCCCACCACGGCCCTCGACGTCACCATCCAGGCCCAGATCCTGAAGCTCCTGAAGGACCTCCAGCGGAAGCTCGGCATGGCCCTGCTGCTGATCACCCACGACCTGGGCATCGTGCGCAAGATGGCCGACCGGGTCTGCGTCATGACCCAGGGCAAGATCGTCGAGCACGGCCCGGTCGAGGAGGTCTACGAGAGGCCGCGCCACCCCTACACCCAGCGCCTGCTGGCGGCCGAGCCCTCGGGCGACCCGGTCACGGCCGCGCCCGACGCGCCGGTGGTCATGGAGGGCGACGACCTCAAGGTCTATTTCCCGATCAAGGCGGGCATCTTGAAGCGCACCATCGACCACGTGCGCGCGGTGGACGGCATCTCGCTGAAGGTGCGCGAGGGGCACACCCTGGGGGTGGTGGGCGAAAGCGGCTCCGGCAAGACCACCCTCGGCCTGGCGCTGCTGCGCCTGATCTCCAGCCAGGGCGAGATCCGCTTCAACGGCGAGGGCATCCAGGGCCGGCAGTCGAAGGCCATGCGGCCGCTCAGGCGCGAGATGCAGGTGGTCTTCCAGGATCCCTTCGGCTCCCTCAGCCCGCGGCTCTCGATCGGCCAGATCGTCGAGGAGGGGCTGAAGGTCCACGGCCTCGGAGGCAGCCCGGCGGCACGCGAGGACCTCATCGTCGAGGCGCTGGACGAGGTCGGGCTCGATCCCGAGAACCGCCACCGCTATCCCCACGAGTTCTCAGGCGGCCAGCGCCAGCGCATCGCCATCGCCCGGGCCATGGTCCTGAAGCCCCGCTTCGTGGTGCTGGACGAGCCGACCTCGGCCCTCGACATGTCGGTGCAGGCCCAGATCGTCGACCTGCTGCGCGACCTGCAGGTGCGCCACAGCCTGGCCTACCTCTTCATCAGCCACGACCTCAAGGTGGTGAGGGCGCTGGCCGACGAGGTGCTGGTCATGAAGAACGGCCAGGTGGTCGAGCACGGAACTGCCGAAAAGATCTTCGAGAGGCCCGCCGAGGCCTACACCCAGGCCCTCATGAAGGCCGCATTCGAGCTGGAGGCCGTCGAGACCGGCGTGGTCAGCACGTAGTACAGGCTGCGGTAGAATTGCTAGGGCGTCTTCCGCTGGACCAGGGCGGCCGCGCTGCGCAGGGGCGGAACCGGGCCGCGCAGCAGCCAGAGGGCCAGCACCGTTCCGATCAGCGCACCGGCCGCGCCGACCAGCATGGCGTTGTCGAAGGCATTGTCCTGCATGTCGCGCAGCGCGTCGGCCAGGGCCATGCTGGCCGGAGGCTCGAGCCCCGCAAGCAGATGCTGCACCTCGCTCGGCGTCCCATGCGTCAATGCGTGCGCCAGGTCGTCGCGTTGAGTCGAGCCGGCCGGCAGAGCGGCGATCACCTGGGACAGTCCGGCGCGCACCGTCATGCCATGCACCACGCCGCCGACCACCGAGCCCAGCGTCGCGCCGAAATAGAGGAACGTGTTGATCACGCCGGAGCCCTGGCCGGTATGCTCCTCGGGCAATAGCCGCAGCCCAAGCCGCGGCAGCAGGGAAAAGGTCAGACCCATGCCGATTCCGAGGAAGACCAGCTTCCACCAGATCTCGCCGTAACCCGTGGTGTTGTTCGTCCAGGACAGCAGCAGGAAGCCGGTCACCAGGGCGGCCATGCCGATGCTGATGGGCCAGTGAAAGCTGACCGGCGCCAGGTACCGGGGCGCGGTCACGGACAGCACGAACATCATCCCGCTGAGCGGCAGCACCGCAGCGCCGGCTTCGACAGCCGACATGCCGAGCGCGGCAGGCGATTGCACGAAGATGTTGAAGAAGACGAAAAAGCAAAACAGGGAAATGCCGGCGACGAACATCCCCAGGGCCGCCATGAGGTAGCGCGGATGACGGAAGTAGCGCAGCTCGATCAGCGGATCGTCGACGCGGCGTGCCGTGACGGCCAGGGCAACCGCGGCCAGCACGGCAACCACCAGGGGCAGCAGGGTCAGCGGACTGCCCCAGCTCCCGCTCTCGCCGTTGCTGAGGGCGAAGGAGAGCGGACCGAGCAGCAGGACCAGCGCGACCGAGCTCGCATAGTCGAGTCTAGCCCCGGGCCGGCGCTGGTCCGGCACGTAGCCGCGCTTGTCCACGCGCAGGCCGATCAAAAAGGCGATCGCCAGCAGGACGATGTCGGCGATGAAGATACCGCGCCAGTTCAGATAGTCGTTGAAGGCGCCGCCCACGATCGGGCCAATGCCAATGGCGAGGCCGATCACCGCGCCCCATATGCCCATGACGCTGGCGCGCCGGTCCTCCGGCGTGGCCGCATTGAGCACGGAGAGCGAGGTGCCGAACAGCGCGGCTGCGCCAGCGCCCTGGAGGCCGCGCCCGGCGAGCAGAACGGCGCCGTCCGGCGCGACGATGACCGCCAAGGACCCGAGCGCGAAGACCACCATGCCGAAGAAGAAGACCTTCATCTTGCCGGTGACGTCGCCGAGGCGGCTGAGTATCGGCACCAACGTCGCGCTGGCGACCGTGTAGATCGCCATGACCCACTGCAGGGCGGTCGGCGTGAGATCGAATTCGGATTTGAGAACGGGCAGGATGGTGACGACCGCGGTGGTGTTGTAGCCCACGACGGCCATGCAGGTCGCAGCCATGATCAGAACCATCCGGGCGCCGCCCGATCGCGCCCCCTCGCCGCCCGCTGCTGTCGGCACTCCTACCCCCTTCGACCCGGTCCGCGGGACGACAGGCATCCCCGGCTGGAAGATGAAGGTTTACACCATGATCTCGCTCACGGCACCCAAGAATCGGGAGAAGCCAACGCGTCCGCTGTGGGACGGCATCACCTCCAATCCGGAAAACGTTGGAGTTACGGGGACTTGTCCGACTGCTGGCTCGACCGGCTGCGCCCAGAACCGATTGCCGGACTTGCTACCGGCGGCCTTTGCGCCGGCCTTTGGCGGCGCGCTGCTCGACGACCCCGTAGACCGCGCGCATGGCCATGGCCTCGCCACCCGCCGGGCGGCCCGGGCCCGGACTGGTGTTCCAGGCCATGAGGTCGATGTGGGCCCAGGGCGTGCCGGCCTCCACGAAGGCTTCCAGGAAGAGGGCCGCCGTGACGGCGCCGCCGTAGGGATCGTCGGAGATGTTGTTGAGGTCGGCGACGCGGCTCTCGAGGGATCTGCGGTAGGGCCGGTGGAGCGGCAGGCGCCAGAGCCGGTCGTGGCAGGCCCGTCCCTGCTCCAGCAACGCCTCGGCGAGGCCGTCGTCGTTGCAGAAGAGCGCCGGCAGGCCGGTGCCGAGGGCCACCCGGGCGGCCCCCGTCAGGGTGGCGAAATCCACCAGCAGGTCGGGCTTCTCGCGGCAGGCCTCGGCCAGGGCGTCGCAGAGGATGAGGCGGCCCTCGGCGTCGGTGTTGCCGACCTCCACCGTCAGGCCCTTGCGGGTCTCCAGCACGTCGAGCGGCCGGAAGGCGTTGCCCGAGACGCTATTCTCCACCGCCGGCACCAGCACCCTGAGGCGCAGCGGCAGGCCGGCGTCCATGACCATGGAGGCGACCCCCAGCACCTGGGCCGCGCCGCCCATATCCTTCTTCATCAGCTTCATGCCGCCGGCCGACTTGAGGTCGAGACCGCCGGAATCGAAGCAGACCCCCTTGCCCACCAGGGTGACCCGCGGGCCGCTCTCGCCCCAGCGCAGGTCGACCAGGCGCGGCTGGCTGGCGCTCGCCCGGCCGACGGTGTGGACCGCCGGGTAGTTGCGCTTCAGAAGCGCGTCCCCTGTGATGACGCTCACCTTGGCGCCGTGGGCCCGGGCCAGCTTGCGCGCCTCGGCGGCGAGCTCCGCGGGGCCCATGTCGCCGGCAGGCGTGTTGATCAGGTCGCGCACCAGATAGGTGGCCTCCGCGGCGCGCGACACCGCCGCCCGGTCCGCCCCCTTGGGCCAAGTCAGGCTGGGAAAGCCGCGCGCCGGCCTGTAGCGCGCGAAGTCGTAGCTGCCGAGCGCCCATCCGAGAGCGGCGGCGTGGGCCTGTCCCGGGAGATTGGCCGCCTCCGCGGCGGGATCCGGGTCGAGGCGGTAGCGGCCCTCCGGCAGGGTGAGCGGCAGGCCGCCGTAGGCGAAAGGACCCTCGGCCGGATCGACCCCCGCCAGCACCCGCTCCAGCGGACCGCCCTCCCCGGGCAGAAGGCAGACGGTGCCCGGCTTGGCGGCGAAGCGGAGCGAGCGCACCCAGGCGGCCGTGCGCGCCGGCTGGCGGCCCAGCCAGGACTCCAGGTCGGCCTCGGCAAGCGGCGTGATCGGCACGGCGCCGGCGCCGCGGCTGGTCAGATGGCGGGGCATGTCGCGGCCTTTCGTCGGGTTGCAGTGGACCGGAGCAAGCTGGGCTTTGCCTGCCCGGCCGCGAGACTTACAAGAGGGGCCGGAGCGCTGCAAGAGGCCGGGTCTCCATGCGGGGACTCGCACATGCCGGAGGGGATCATGGCCGACTTCAAGATCGTGCTGGGCAACAAGAACTATTCCTCCTGGTCGCTGCGGGGCTGGCTGGCCCTCAAGCGCTGCGGCGTCCCCTTCGAGGAGGAGGTGGTGCCGCTCTATCAGGACGACTGGCGCGCGCGCCTGCAGGCCGTCTCCCCCGCGGGCCGGGTGCCGACCCTGATCCACGGCGAACGCACCATCTGGGACAGCCTCGCAATCGTCGAGTACCTGGCCGAGCTCTTCCCCGAAGCCGGCCTCTGGCCCGCGGACCCGGCGGCGCGGGCCACGGCCCGGTCGCTCTCGGCCGAGATGCACGCCGGCTTCGCCGCGCTCAGGAGCGACATGCCCATGAACTTCCGGGGCGACGTCCAGCCGGCCGAGGGCGGTGAGGCGGTCGAGCGCGACATCGCGCGGATCGTCGAGATCTGGACCGGCTGCCGCGCGCGCGACCCAGACGGCGGGCCCTTTCTCTTCGGGAGCTTCTCGGCAGCCGACATCTTCTACGCGCCGGTGGCGGCGCGTTTCGCGGCCTACGGGGTCGAGCTGCCGGAAACGGCCGCCGCCTACCGGGACGCGGTGCTGGCCTGGCCGGACGTTGAAGAATGGCGCCGAGACGCCGTGAAGGAGACCTGGGTGATCCGCTTCCCCACGGCACGATAGGTGGCGGTGAGCCGCGCCGACCTGCGCCAACCCGGGAGCCGGCGCCGGCGGACTACCGGCTGGCCAGCAGGCCCATCTCCTGATAGTAGCGCTCGGCGCCGGGATGCAGCGGCACGCCGAGCCCCTCCAGCGCCGTCTCGATGCGGATCAGGCGGCCCTTGGGATGGCCGCTGTCCAGCAGTTCTCGGGTGTTGTCGTGCCACAGGGCGCGGGTGATCTCGTAGATCTGCTCCTCGGGCAGGTCCGCCCCCACCAGCCACTGGGCGCCCACCGAGAGGGTCTGGGTATAGGGCACGTTGAAGTAGGTTCCCGCAGGAATGTCCGACTGGGCCAGGAAGGGGTGCGACGCGGCCAGGGCCTCGGCCTCCGGCCCGTCGATGGGGATCAGGGTGATGAGGGAGTCCTCGGCGAGGTCCGCGATGGCCTGGCCGGGAGCGCCGACCACCATGAAGAAGGCATCCAGCTCGCCGGCCCGCAGCAGGTCCGCGGCCTCCCCCGGCGCGGCCGAGACGAGCTCCAGGTCGTCGGCCCGAAGGCCGTAGGCCTCCAGCACCAGGATGGCGTCGACCCGCGAGCCGGAGCCCTCCCGGTCGACCGAGACGCGCTTGCCGCGCAGGTCCGAGACCCGGCGCGCGCCCAGGTCCTGGCGCACGATGAGGTGGAGGGTCTCGGGATAGAGGTTGGCGATCGAGCGGATGTTGGCCCGGGCGCCGAGCGCCTCGAAGATGCCGGTCCCGGTGCTCGCCCAGTAGGCCACGTCGGCCTGGCAGAAGCCGGACTCCATCGCGCCCCGGGCGATCGCCTCGACGTTCTCGACCGAGCCGCTGGTCGACTGGGCGACCGCGATCAGACCGGGCACGCCGCAGGAGCCGCCGCGCTCGCAGGAGCGGCTGCCCACCGGGTTGCTGATGGCGCTGGCGATCAGGCCGCCGACGGGATAGTAGGTCCCGGAGGTCGAGCCCGTGCCGATGCGGAAGAAGCTCGGCTGCGCCGTGTTGGCGCGCCCGGCGCCGAGCCACGCCAAGGGCGCCGCGAGCGCCGCGAAACTGCCTAAAAGAAGAGCCCGCCGACCCAACCTCGGCCCAAGTGACGGGCCGCCCCCCAAGCGGTTCGAGCCGGACGTCCAGCTCCCCTTGCCTGGATTCTCGGTCATTCCTGCCTCACGGACGCGCGCGGCCCAACGACCGGCGAATCGAAGACTTCGGCCCCGTATAGCAACGCCGTTGGGCCTTGAACAGGACCAATTCCACAAGGCCGTGATGTAGTACGAGGGCGCGCCGCCAAACGTGCCCGCGGGGGCGAAATAACCCTTTTTGTCTCCGAATATGGGCTGGGGATCAGATCTTGGACGGACGAAGGGAAACAGGAAGGTAAGTATGCGAGCCGAGGCGAACCACCGCTCGATCAGCAGTGTTCCATCGGATGTCGCCTGGCTGCAATTGCTTTTTCTTGGCTGCCGCAAAGCGCAGGAAATGCAGGGTTCGCACCCAGCGCCCGTTCGGGTAACAGCCAACTTGGACGCTCGCGCTACTTGCCTAGATATATGGAACAATCTAACTTGTGGTCAACAACCAATGGAGATTTGCGTGTCGGTCCATTACACTCCAGGTCAGTTGCGTAACGCTGTTGAAATTCCACAACAGACATATCGCCATTGGAAAAAGGCACTCGCACCCTTGCGGCGAGAGCGTAGTCACAGCCCATGCTTTACCGCAGGTGATCTCGTGGCGGTCGCGGTCATTCGCGTATTGTCGGTGGAAATGGCCATCCGCGTCGGGTCACTCACGCCGATCGCCCATGCGTTATTCGAATTGTGCAATTCGGCTCCCTGGCCAGCCCTCGAACGGGGAAAGCTCCTCATCGACTTTTCCAATAAACAAGTCCAATTCCATCCCGAACTCGCGAGCGCGCTTAGTGGTGGACCACTAGCGATTGTGCCACTACGGCCAATTGTTACTACTTTGCGAAATCGCCTCCTGGCGGCAGACGAACCAAACAGCCAGGAGATGCTTCGGTTCCCACCGACGGCGTCACCCTCGACAGTTGCCGTGAACCAAGAGAGAGGTCAGCCGTGAACGCGGTCGATGCTATCGCTGCTGCAATCCAGGCAACGGGCTATCGCCGGGAGGCCATTGTGCGAGACTATCCTTTCGCCGATGTCCTAGACCCGACGGCAGACACGCGGACGGCCGCACTCGCCGCATTCACGCAAACGCCCCCATCGTATCGGTCCGCCGCCTTCGCAGTCGCTCCAGCCGAAGGGCGTGAGGGAGTCGATCTTGTGCAGACCTTTCGCGCACTCGGAGCTCCTCTGCTACTTGTCGTCGAAGGTAACGACGTCACGGTTTGGCAGGTACGGAGCGCCGATCCACCTCGAGTCCTTGAGCGCTTAACTGTCTCGGAACTGCCGGCGCTTTTTCAACAGAATCATGACACATGGAATCCAGATGCAATCCACCGTGCCAAATCTGTCGGCGCAGTGGAGAAGGACTACCAACTCGATTTCATCGACCTTGGTCTACTTCCGGCCATCGAAGGTGAGATCCACGCCAAGCTTGATCACTTGCTTGTAGAGACTCTAGCAGCCGCTAAGTCGGCGCAAGGCACGCGCGATCTCGACATGCGTTTGCTCTTTCGCGTCGTCTTTCGGCTCCTCGCGGCCAAAGTTCTGCAAGATCGCGGTCATCCCTACGCGAAGACCTGGATCCCCGACGATCTACCTTCTGTGTTAAGTGCGATCGAATCATACTACTCTTTGGCCACGATGCCGGTTGCCAAGCACCGAACAGCGTCAGCGGTGTTCAAAGCAGTGTGGGATTCCCTTCGGCACGGGATCAGCTTCTCGAACATCTCTGCCGATAATCTTGCTTTCGTCTACGAGAATACGCTGGTCACCCCGGAGGCGCGTAGGCTCTTTGGCACTCACAGCACACCTCGGCAAGTAACCGAATATGTAGTTGGGCGACTTGAACTGCAACGGCATCGCCCGGAGTCACTCAAAATCTACGAGCCATTTGCCGGAGCGGGTGTTTTCCTGGTGTCCGCTCTTCGCCATCTCCGCGATCTCCTCCCGATCGATTGGACGGATCAAGAGCGGCATAATTTTCTCGTTCATCACCTTGCAGGCGACGAGATCGATCCCTTCGCCTGTGAGGTGGCGACCCTGTCACTTATTCTTGCGGACTACCCCAACTACAACGGCTGGCAAATTGGCGAAGCTGACCTCTTCGACGACAGCACGCTCGAAAAGCGTCTCCGCGCGCACAATGTGATACTCTGCAACCCGCCCTTCGAGGCATTTACCTCGGAGGAACGCGATTGGTACTCGATCGCTGCGCAGACCTATTCAAAGCCCGTAGCAGTGCTGAATGCGGCGCTCGACGCTCACCCGCTGGCGCTTGGTTTCGTGCTACCCCGGCCTTTCATCCTTGAGAAGCAATTCGCCGAGCAGCGCCGACGAATCGAGCAGCTATATGGCACGATCGAACTGGTCGAGCTACCTGATCGGACCTTCGGTGCCTCGGTTATCGAGGCGGCTCTGTTGATTGCTAGCGATCCTCGACCGCCAGCCCCCGCCGTTACTTCCTTAACGTCCACTGAGATTGCCGATCACGACCGCAGCACTTTCTTGAAGACCGGCATCACCTCGGCGCAGCGCCACCTTGTTCGCCCAGCTTCCGACGAGCCGTCTGGCGAGCTTTGGATTCCGTCCCTAGCATCGCTATGGCAATACCTCGATTCCTACCCGCGCCTGGGCAAACTCCTGCGGCCCAGCAGAGGAATTGAATGGACTTACAACCAGAGCAAAGCGTTTAGTGAGCGGCGCCAGCCGGGCTTTCGCAAAGGTTTTCACAACGCCAGGAGATTCCGTCAATTTGTGCTGAATCGTCCGGTGTGGCTCGATTATCGGCGTGACTCTCTGCGATGTGGTTTTAATCAGCCTTGGGACCAGCCCAAGTTGATTGCGAATGCAGGACGCCTGAGTCGTGGCCCGTGGCGCATTGGAGCGGCCCTGGATACCGAGAAACTACTTTTTTCCCAGCAGCTCTTTGGTCTATGGCCGAGAACACTTCTCGCTGAACATGACCTACTTGCCCTTTCCGCCGTTCTGAACGGTCCGGTGGCGAACGCCTTTGTTGCGATCCATTCTCCAGCGAAGGGGATCCGTGCCTCGGCAATCGCGCAAATCCCCGTTCCACCGTCGCTTCCCAAACAGCTCGCCGAACTAGTCGCTGACTATTCAAGCAGTCTCGCGAATCCCCAAGCACTTTGCCAAAATGACGAGCACTTGGCCGCGCTTTTGACGCAGATCGACGCGGCGGTGCTAGAAGCTTATGACCTACCTCCGCGACTCGAGCATCAACTGCTCGAACACTTCAGGGGAGCTGAGCGGCCAGTAGCGCACCCTTGGGCTCATTGGGACGTCGCCCATCCGACTTCTGGTTTGCGTCTCGCCGAACGGGTTTCCGGTCGTTTCCACCCAAAAGGAAACTGGGTGGCAGAAGTCTTTCGCCCCTTGCCTGAGCACGAGGCCGCCTTGCTCCGCGAGCTCGGGGAATGACTCCCGGTGGGCGCATACCTCCTCGATACGACGATCCTGTCCATTTATCTGGATCCGACGCATCAGTTTCATAAGGAGAAAACCCGTGCCCTTGAAGTCTTGCCTGCGGCCGCATCTCGTTTTGTTTCCGTGGTTGCACTCGCGGAATTGATGTTCGGAGCCGATCTCGCTATGGCCATTGGAAAGGGGGATTTGCCAGCCCTAAAGGAGATGATTCAGCATGCGCGCGCCTATGCAATTCTCAATCTCACCCATCATTCGGCGGAATCCTACGCTGAGTTGAAGAGCAAACTTGCTTTCAAATACCTTGCTAAGCCGCTTCGCCGCGACCGACCGAAATACGTCGAGGATTGGGTCGACAAAGCGACTGGAAAGGCTCTTGGTGTCGATGAAAACGATCTTTGGATGTGCGCCCAAGCAAAAGAACGTGATCTCACCTTCGTGACAACCGACGGAAAGATGCAACGCATTGCTGACGCCGATCATGAAGTTCATTTGCTCATACTGTAGGCTGACGATTCTACCAAACCAAATGAAATGGGCATCTCAATCAAGTGTCACAGTAACTGCCTCACATCGCCTGACAGTGCACCAGCCGGAACTGGAGGGCTCTAAGAGAGCGAACCGCTGCGTTCATGTGCACCAGACCCGATTGACTACCGAGGCGACACAGCTTCGCTCCCAAATCTGGACTTCAGCTTGGCCCTTGATACCAAAGGAACCGATTCCCGCGGTCCCTAGTTGGCGACGATCAGCTTGTAGTCGGGGGTCGGATTGAGGGGGCAGGAGTAGAGGTATTCGCCCGGCTTCAGCTCCACCTCGTAGTCCTTGGTGGTTCCAAGCGCGAGCCCGCCGCCCGAGACCGAGACCTTGGTCACCTTGTGGATGGGGTTCTTCCAGTTGTAGTCGTGCTCGCGCAGCCAGAAGCCCAGCTCGTAGGGCACGTCCAGGTTGGTGACCCGGAAGATGTAGCGCCCGGGGGCGAGGGTGAGCGCATGGGCCTCGGCCAGGCGCTCGGTGCCGGTGCGCGCGTTGACCGTCTCGCAGTCGGCCTTCTCCTTGGTCTCGAAGTCGTAGTCGACGCCGTTCTCCGATTCCAGGAACTGGCAGGCGATCTGCGTCAGCTCGATCACCTGGGGCTCGGCGGTCTCCGCCGCCCGCGTCGGTGCCACAAGGCCGGCGAAAGCGAGCCCCGCTGCCAGCGCCAGTATCCCGACTGCGGCGGCGAAACGAGCGTGATATCTCATGAACAGGCCTCCCTGATGACCTCGTTCTTGTCCGTCAGTCAGCATCTAGGCAGCGCAGGCGGCAAAATCCAGCAAAATAGCGGCCCTCATGGAATCGTGTGCTGCCCGTGAGCCGGCCGGGCGATGCCGGTGCGGACGACGGGGCCGGAGGGGCGCCGGCCGGCGCTCGGCTCTTGCGCCGGCCCGGGCACGCCACGATGATGGCCCGCGCCCCCGACCGGCCCGGATTCCCCATGCCGTCCACGCCGCAAATCCTGCTCTTCGCCATCCTGCTCCTGCTCTTCGCTCTCCTGATCTGGGGCCGCTGGCGCTACGACCTGCTGGCCTTCGCCGCCCTGGTGGTGGCGCTGATCGTCGGCGTGGTGCCGGTGGAGCGCGCCTTCGCCGGCTTCGGCCACCCGGCGACGGTGGTCATCGCCCTCGTGCTGGTGATCAGCCGCGGCCTCTCCAACTCGGGCGTGGTGGAGTACCTGGCCGGCCGGGTGGTGAGCGCGACCCGGCCGCTCTTCGTCCACATCGGCATCATGTCGGGCCTGTCGGCGGTGCTCTCAGCGGTCATGAACAATGTGGCGGCGCTGGCGCTGCTCATGCCGGTCGACCTGGAGGCGGCGGCCAAGGCCAAGCGCAGCCCGGCCCTCACCCTCATGCCCCTCTCATTCGCCTCGATCCTGGGCGGCCTCGTCACCCTGATCGGCACGCCGCCCAACATCATCGTCTCCGCCTTCCGGGGCGAGGCCCTCGGCGAGCCATTCCACATGTTCGACTTCACGCCCGTGGGCGCCGCCTGCGCACTCGCCGGGGTGGTCTTCGTGGCGCTCGTCGGCTGGCGCCTGATCCCGGCCGCCCGCGGCGCCCACGACAGCCCCAAGGAGCTCTTCGAGCTGGAGGACTACGTGGCCGAGCTGAAGGTGCCGGAGAAGGCCAAGGCCGTGGGCCAGAAGGTCGCCGAGCTGACCGAAGGCAGCGAGGAGAGCGACCTGCACGTGCTCGGCCTGATCCGCCGGGGCCAGCGCCTGCCGGCCGGCGCCCGTCAGGTGAAGATCGTCGAGGGCGACGTGCTGGTGGTCCAGGCCGGCCCGGAAGCCATCGAGAAGTTCGCCGGCGCCCACGGCCTCGACTACGTGGACACCGAACAGGGCCCGGGCATCCTCAAGGGCGGCGACCTGGAGCTGATGGAAGTGGTGGTGCCGCTCGGCTCCCTCTTCGACGGCCGCTCGGCGCTCTCTCTGCGCTTGCTTCAGCGCCACAGCGTCCACCTGCTGGGCGTCTCGCGCCAGGGCCAGCGCCTGCGCGAGCGGGTGCGCCGGCTCACGGTCCAGGCGGGCGACGTGCTCTTGCTGCTGGGGCCGGGCGAGGAGCTGGCCGAGGCGGTCCAGCGCCTCGGCTGCCTGCCGCTCGCCAAGCGCGGCCTGCAGGTGCTCCAGCGCCAGAAGGCGGGCCTCGCCGTCGCCGCCTTCGTCCTCGCCATCGCGCTCGCCAGCTTCGGCTGGCTCTACCTGCCGGTGGCGCTCGCCGCGGTGGTCGCCATCTACGTGATCGCCGGCATCGTGCCCCTGCGCGAGCTCTACGAGTCCGTGGAGTGGCCGGTGATCGTGCTGCTGGGCTCGCTGATCCCCATCGGCGAGGCGCTGGAGACCAGCGGCGGCACGGCGCTCATCGCGGGCGGCCTGGTGACGCTCTCGGCGGGCTATTCTGCCGCGGTGGTCCTGACGCTGCTGATGATCATCACCATGACCCTCTCCGACGTCATGAACAATACGGCGACCGCCGTGATCGCGGCGCCCGTGGCCATCGACGTCGCGGGACGCCTGGGGGTCAACCCCGACCCCTTCCTGATGGCCGTGGCCGTGGCCGCCTCCTGCGCCTTCCTGACCCCCATCGGACACAAGAACAACACCCTCATCATGGGCCCGGGCGGCTACCGCTTCGGCGACTACTGGCGCATGGGATTGCCGCTCGAGATCCTGGTGGTGGTCGTCTCGATCCCCATGATCCTCCTGGTCTGGCCGCTCTGAGCCGGCCCTCCGAGCCCGCTTTTGGATGTCAAAGCAGACCAGATCAGTTAGCCGACTTCAAAGACCGCCGCTAGCCAGGAATTGTCATTCCGCAGTGTATCGGGTCGGTGCCCAATACTCGCCGCTCGAAAGCCCAAATTGAGCCGAGAATGGCTCCTATGCTCCCTCGCACAACATGATGGCCATGAAAACTCGTGCAGGCAAACCCGTCATCAATCCTCTCAGTATTAGCTTGCCGTCAAGGACAGTAAACAATCATGAAACCTCTACGATTTATCCTGTTGGCAATACTGTTGATTCCGCTTGGTTTGATATTGCTTTTATTCAGTTGGAAGTGGATCGACAATTTGCGTTTTGCGCGGAAGTTTTTTGATGACAAGGTCGAGATTGTCAGGGTCATCGCATCAAAGCGATGGCTTGACATGGATGAATCGCGTGGATGCACCTATGCTGTCGTCGAATTCTCCGAGGAGTCAGCAGCAGCGCTCCGTGACGATGGCCCCAAAGCTCTTGTTGGAAAAGGGTGGCGACGGGGCGGACTAGAACGCTGGAATTTGTACTGGCAGCCAACGCCGATAGATGGAAGGACCCAATACCCGCGAAGGCCGTTCGTCGAGTGTTTGAAGCACCTCCCGGGGGACGATGCCAAATTGATCATGCACGGCCTCCAATCCGAAGGCTCCTGGTACTTCCAAGGTCTCGAAATAGCTACATTCCTTTCTGCGGAGTCTCGGATCGCCGCCACACTTTGGTATGGATACTGAGTGAGGTCGGTTTGAAGTGATCTCAGGAAGCTACGTCCGCGCAGGGTCTTGGGTGTGTGGAAACGTTGGCTGAGGCGGGGCTCGGTGCTTGGGGCTGCAGATTTTGGTGGTGATTTGGCCGCTTTCCGGTTTTCTGGCTTGTGACGGACCTTGTGGCCGTGACAGAGGGTTTTGAGCGGTCCTGAGGGGGCCTCGGCCGAGGTCGAGGGATCTCAAGGCCTCAGCGCTTGGAGGAGTGGCCTGATGCCCAGAATGTTCATGACCCGGGTGAGGTTGTAGGCAAGCACGCTAAGGGCCATCTCGGTGCGGACGTTCTTGAGGCGCTTCATGAGGAAGTGGGTGGCGCCCATGCGGGCCTTGATGGTGCCGAAGGGATGCTCGACGGTCTCTCGGCGCTGACGCATGGCATGCGGGTTCTCATCGAGGCGGCGCTGCACATCTTCCACCAGATGCTCGTGTTCCCAGCGTGTGACCAGACGGTGTGCGCCGGTGGTGCAGCGCCTCCTCAGCACGCAGGTCTCACAGCCCATCGTCGCGTATCGCCTCAGGTCGGGGCCGCCTGTTTGCCGCTTATGGGAGACAAACGAAAGCCTCTGCCCAGCGGGACAGAGATAGACGTCGTCGTCGGCCAGATAGCGAAAGTCCTGTTTGCCGAACTGCCCCTTGGCCTTCATCCCGCACGTCACCGGCTTGGGCAACGTGACGGTTATGTCAGCCCGGCTGCATTCGAGAATCTGCTCGGAACTGAAGTAGCCCCGGTCGGCAACCACTTCGAGTTCGTCGACGCCCAAGGCGCCCTTGGCTTTTTCTGCCATCGGCGCCAAGGCCGCGCGATCGCTGCCGCTCTGGATCACATCGTGAGCGACGATCAAATGATGCTCCGTCTCCACCGCCGCCTGCACATTGTAGCCGACAAGACCTGAACCACGGCCGGAGGTGGCCATGGAGCGGGCATCGGGGTCGGTGAGCGAGATCTGCCGGTCCGGCGCCGCTTGACGCTGAGCCTCGAGCCCTTCCAGGCGCTTCATCTCCTGTGCGAGCTTGGCGATCTTCTCCTTGAGGCGCGTCGTGCGCAGGGCCAGGGCCTCCGTCGGCTCCTGCCGGTCGGCGCTGTCGAGCTGATGGAGATAACGCGCCACACTCTCTTCGATCTGCTCCCTGCGGCGCTTCATCTTGGCAGCCGTGACGTTGCGGTCCCGATTGTTCACTGCCTTGAACTTCGAGCCGTCGATTGCCACGCTGGCTGCCGCCAGAAGGCCGAGCTGCCGGCAGAGCGCCACGAACCGTGCGCAGATCCGGCGGATCGCCGGTCCGTTGTCCTTGCGGAAGTCGGCGATCGTCTTGTGGTCGGGAACCAGCCGGCCGCACAGCCACATGACCTCCACATTGCGCCCCGCCTCCCGCTCCAGACGCCGGCTCGACTGCACCGCGTTCAGATAGCCGTAGATATAAAGCTTCAGCAGGACCGAGGGGTGATAGGCCGGGCGGCCCGTCGCCTTGGGATCGACCCGCTCAAAACCCAGCGCGCTCAGATCGAGCCCCTCAACAAAGGCCTCGATCACCTGGACCGGGTTATCCTCCGCGACGAAATCCTCAAGCGTCTCTGGAAAATGCGTGCTTTGGCTGCGATCCAAACCCTCGACAAAGCGCTTCATCACCAGCTCCCGGCGAATCCAGGAAAAGCATAGCGCTACTCAGCGTTTTCACACACCCAGGGTCAGAAGCGGACGCAAGCGATGGCATGTGGAAATGTCCGCATGGCGAAGCAATTCTGTTGCAAAACTCCGGCCGTCACCGCCTCCGCGTAGTGAAGGAATCAAAACCGTATCCACCGCGAATCACTGTTGCGGTGGACAAGCTCCGCACGTATCAAAGTTCCAACCGAGGGCTCCCAAAATAGTTTTGCAACAGAATCGGATGTCGAAGCAGACCAGATCAGTTAGGCGACTTCAAAGACCGCTGTTAGCCAAGTGCTGCCGCTGTGATGCATTGACTTTAGGATGAGAGTTCCGAGGATCCGGTCGAAAAATGCACATCCGAAAGAATGCAAGTTACTTCTGCGATCGCGGCGGCGCTCAATGCATCGGCTAATGTCGAGACTGCTTTGTCGAGCGTTGTGACAGCACGATGGCCACTCCGCCTAAGGTCATCGCTGATGCGAGTAAAAGACGCAGTGTCACTTGCTCCGACAAGAGCAAGACCCCGCCAAAGGCGGCGATGACCGGAACGGAAAGCTGCACAGTCGCAGCGTGCGCCGCAGTCAGGTTGGGGAGGACTGCATACCAAATGACGTAGCCGCAGCCGGACGCAAGGGCGCCGGAGGCGACCGCTAGGGCCAAGCCGAAGGCAGAGCTGTCGAAGTCTCGCAAGAAAGTGATTTGAACGATCAGCACGATGGGGACCGCATAGCCGAAGTTCTTGGCCGTGTGCCGGACCGGGTCCGTCGAACCGCGCCCCCTCAGAGAATAGATACCCCACGCAATCCCGGCGCCCGCCATGAGGAGCGCCCCCACGGGAGCAGGGGCAGTCACTCCGGGCGACATCAAGTAGACCAAGCCGACAACAGCGAGCAAGAGCCCGCCCCAAGACAAGGGATGCATCTTCTCGCCCCCACGCATGGCCGCGGCGAACATGGTCAGCTGAACTGCACCGAAAAGGACCAGCGCCCCGGTCCCGGCGGCCAAGGTTAGATAGGCGAATGAAAAAAGTACCATGTATCCGAACAGCGTGACCACCGCGAGCCAGTCTACCTTGCCCGGCGTCTGGGCGCCTCGCCTCAGCAGGACGATGGCCCACAGGACCACCGCGCCCGAGACCAGCCGAACGGATGTAAAGGTGGCGGCGTCGATGTGATCTTCGCCCAGCGCCATGCGACAGAGTAAGGAGTTCGCCGCGAAGGCCAACATCGCCGCGACGGTCAGAAAGACCGTCCGGGAAGCTCCTCGCCCGGTCCACCAAGGATCGATGCGGCTATCAGCCCTCGACATCACCATCGCTAAACCCGTTGGAGTTCGCCGCATGGCGCGCCCAGGCGCGGATCTCGCGAGCCCGAGACGCCTCAGCATCGTGAAAGATGCTACGCACCTCCAACCTCGATTGAGGATCCAGTGGTTCGGGCGACGGCGGCGCGGGAGTCGAATCGGCCAACTTCATCTGTTCTCCTCCTTGCCCGCGGGCCCACCACCAGGGGTCGCTGCCGCGAACTACAGGTATGGCGGTTGCGCATGTTTGCTAGATTGGCCAGACTCCGGGAGAGCACGCTTGAAGGCACTCGTGATTTCTTCTTGAGGAATGCTTGATTTTTTTGCGTTCGGGAGTGCGGAGCCTTGATCTTCAGTTTCGACGATTACAGGCTCGATACGGACCGTCTGGAGTTCCGGCGCGGCGACGAACCGATTCTCCTGGAGCCGCAGGTCTTCCATTTGTTGCAGCACTTGATCGAAAACAGGGACAGGGTTGTCAGCAAAGACGAGCTCTTCGAGCAAGTCTGGCAAGGTCGGATTGTGTCCGACGCCACCTTAAACAGTCGCATCAATGCAGCTCGCCGCGCGGTCGGCGATAATGGCAAGGCTCAGACTGTCATTCGTACGGTCTCCAAGCGCGGCTACCGATTTGTCGCTGAATTGCGCATCGAGCCGAAGGCCTCGGCCGGACCCGGTGGCGGCCAGGACGGTCAATCGCCATCCATGGGCCCGGGTCATTCCGGATCAAAGACATCCAAGCCGCCAGGCTCGCCCGACCACTCTCTCGCGGTAGCAGAATTCGAAGTCGATGGCGACGAGAAGGTGGAATTCTTGGCGAGGGGTCTTCGTGTCTACCTGCAAAACGGCTTCAGCCGTCATTCGACAATCGAGGTGGTCCGTGAGTCTCCGACGTCACGAGGCCGGGCCGAATTCGTTCTGGAAGGCTCCGTGCGCGGACGCGGAGGAAGTGTGCGCCTGACCTTCAGCCTGGTCGAAAGAGCCTCCACCAGCCAGATTTGGAGCGAACGCTTCGACCGCCGAAGTGAGGGTCTCTTGGAGCTGGAGGAGGAGATCGGGCGCGCGGTTTCGGCAGCGGTACGGGTCAAACTGAAGGACGTAGAATTCGAACGGCTGAAAGACAGCGTGGATGAAGATCTGTCGGTCGCGGACCTGCTTAACAAGGCGGCCGCGTATTTCGTCCACGGACCGGGCTTCAATGACGTGGTCGAGGCGTCGCTGCGGACAGCCTTAGCACGCGAACCAGACAACTCCATGACCGTCGCCATGCTATCGCACAGTATCTGGCGCGGCTACGAGTTCACACCCCTGGCCTTGCCGCTGCCCTCCAAGAATGAGATTGCGGAACTGGCCGTGCGGGCCGTCGAGCTGAATGCTGAGAGCTATTTCTCCCATCTCATCGCAGCGATCACTGCACAAGATGTCCTGGGAGATTTCGAGCGCGCGTCGCGCCACGCTCAGGCCGCACTCGATATCAATCCCGACCTCTTGGGAGCTCATGGCATGGTGGGAATCACCAAGTGCCACCTAGGCGATCCTGATGCCGGAATCGCAATGCTTCAGCAGATCCTCGATACCGGTCGGGAGGATCCGCATCGCTTTCGGCACCAGCGCGAACTGGCAATAGCCCACTTTGTCTCCGGCGATCTCGATCGCGCGATTGAAGTCGTCGATCGGCTGGTCCAAAGCGAGCCGCAGATGGATCGCAACAGACCACTTCAGGCAGCGCTGTTGTGGCTCCGGGGCGATACCGACGACGCCGTCGCCGCGAGACGACACCTGCGGGACAGCTATGCCGGCCTTTCCACTTTGGCTCTGAGGCCAATCTGGATTGGTCGGGCTGGGGCTGCCAAGCAGTTCAATGAGGCTCTCGCAGCGATTGAGTTCTAACGGGAGGCCTATGTTGACGCCATCGGGAAGCGCTCCGGAGTGAATTGCCGTTCTGATCAAACCAATGGATGAAGTAAAACGCGCTTTCCGGCTAGCACCGCCAATGGCCGCAATGGGTCAGACAAGCGATGGCATGTGGAAATGCCCGCATGGCGAAGCGGAAGCGGAATTTGTGCCCCCCCCAACCCTGATCATGGGCCCGGACCGCCGCGTTGCCTGGAGTGCCATGCTATGTCAGAAATGATTTGCCTGTCTGGAGATAAGGGTGGCGGTGATGGAGCTTGATTTCACGGACAAGCGCGTGCTGGTCACGGGAGGTACGCGCGGCATCGGTCACGCTACGGTCGCCGCGTTCCTAGAGGCTGGCGCGCGGGTCGCTGTCAACGGTCGAACGGTCGACTCCACGTCGTCCGGAATTGCCGCACTGGGAAGCCAGGAGAGACTTGTCCCCGCACCGGGCAATGTTGCCACGGCTGCAGGGTGCGAGGCAGTCGTCGACGCGGCCATCGATGGCCTGGGGGGATTGGATGTCTTGGTCAACAGCGCCGGTGTCGGCGACGTCGGCTTGATCGAGGAAATCGACGAAGCCTTCTGGGACGAGATGCTCGCTGTAAACCTCAAAGGTACTTTCTTTTGCATACGTTGGGCGCTCGCAGCGTTGCGCGATAGCAAAGGCAATATCGTCAATGTCGCCTCAGATGCCGGCTTGATGGGTGACGTTGAGAGCGGCGCTGTCTATTGCGCGTCGAAAGGCGGCGTCGTCAACATGACTCGTGCTATGGCGATCGAGCTCGCACCAGATGTGCGGGTCAATTCTGTCTGTCCGGGCTATGTCGACACCGACATGGTACGCCGCGATGGCATCGAGCAGTCCGATGACCCGGTTGCAGCCGAGCAAGCGCTCATCGACTACGCGCCCTTGAAGCGCATCGCCACTCCGAACGAGATTGCCACGGCAATTCTCTACTTGGCGTCGGACGATGCGCGCTTCGTTACCGGTGCCGCATTTCAAATTGATGGCGGATCGACGGCGGGGCGTTGATCGAGAATCTGACTTGGTCTGTGTGTCGACCAACCTTTGTCCGAGCACGGCCTCATGGCGGACTTGGGTTAGAAGCGGACTTTGTGGCCCCCCAATAGAACACCCTCATCATGGGCCCTGGCGGCTAGCGCTTCGGCGACTCCTGGCGCAGGGGCTTGCCGCCGGAGATCCTGGCGGTGGTCGTCTCGATCCCCATGATCCGCCAAGTCTGGCCGCTCTGAGCGAGCCTTCAGAGTCCGCTCTTGGAAGTCAAAGCAGGCCAAATCAGTAGCCGACTTCAAAGACCGTTGGCAGCCGAAATCCGACGTACGAGGTTTGGCGGCTGATACGCGACGCCGGAAGTCACACGACCGCAGCAACTTCGCGAGCCACGGCCTCACCGCTCAGGTAGGCGCCGCCGCACAGGGCCACGTAGGGGCCGGCGACCGCTTCGCCGGCGAAGAACAGCCGGTCGCCGAGAGGCTCGGCCAGACCGGCGCGCGCGTCATAATGACCGGGCCGGGCCGCTGCGTAGGCACCAAGGGTCCAAGGATCGCTGGCCCAGCCGGTCAGGTGACCCTTGACGAAACGATCGCGCGCCTTGCTGCCGGCCATCTTGACCACCTCGCCGAGCGCGAAGTCGACCGCAGCCTCGGTCCCGGCCTCGGACAGCTGCCAGCCGAACGCACCGCCGACGAACCCGATCATGAGGTCGAACTCGAACGGCCAGGTCAGGAAATAGCAGGCTTCCGCCGGCACCTCGTCGGGCACCCAGTAGGTCAGCCAGTTGTCGCTGGTGAAGCCCAGCCGGTCGCCGTCGAATTGGAGCGTCACCTTGGCCAATAAGCCCATGGGAAGGTTGTCGATCGCCTCCCGTTTCACAACGGGCAGCGGCGGGTCGAAACGGATCGACCCGGCCCCCAGCACGCCGGTCGATACCGTGACGATGCAGGCCTTGGCACGGATCGTGCCGGCGGGTGTCTCCACCGCAACGCCCTTCCCGCTCCAGTCCACGCGTGTCGCCGGGGCGTTGAGTTGGACCGGCAGTCCCTCGCCCAATAGGGCGACGATGGCGCCGTGCCCCTCCTTGATCATGTAGCTGGGCGGCGCATCGGCGGACTCGTAGTTGTCCTTCGTCGAAAGGTCCTTGAAATCCACGCCCCAGGCCATCGGACCGATCCACGACTGGGAAATCGCCGAATACGCCAGGTCCTTCGGTATCACGGTCGATGCCGCGACATCCAAACCGTCTCGGCCGGCTTTCGACAGGGCGCCTTGGATCGCGCTCCAGCTGTTGTCGAATTTCTCGTTCTCAGATCCGCTCGCGCGACGATCGCCCACGAAGAAGGCCTCGCCCGGACTGCTGTGATCGAGCAGCTCGAACTGCCACTGCCTGGCCAATTCCAAGTAGGGATTGTCGTTGGCGGCAGTGATCCACGAGCAGCCTTGGTCGAAGGGCACCCCGAAGGTTTCGCTTTCGGTCCAGGCCCGGCCGCCGATCCGGTTGGCGGCCTCTATGACAACGACCGTCTTGCCTTCGCCGATCAGGGCCCGGGCGGCAGAAAGACCGGCGGAGCCAGCGCCAATGACGACGACATCCGGATTGGTGGGCAGTGCTTGCGCCCAGACCGGCAAGGCCGACATCGCCAGCGCGCCGGATAGGACCGAGCGTCGAGCTAGGGCTCTAGAAGTGATCTCCGGCATTGGTCGTCCTGCTGCAAAATTCACAAAAGCAGATTGCGCAGCGGCAGTATGTCCTGTTCACAAAAACTCCGAAAGCTCTCTATGCCTGATTTGGTTAGAGACGGAGGTAACCGATGGCATGTAGAAATGTCCGCATTGCCAAGCGGAAGCGAACTTTGTGGCCTCCCAAAAAAGGACACCCTCCTCGTGAGCCCGGGCGGCTAGTGCTTCGTGGACTACTGGCGCAGGGGCCTCCCGCTGGAGATCCTGGGGGTGGTCGTCTCGATCCCCATGATCCTGCTGGTCTGGCCGCTCTGAATCGGCACGCCAAGCCCGCCTTCGGATCTCGAAGCAGACCAGGTCAATGGCTGATGTCCACAGCCGCGATTCCGGCCCCGTCGGACGAGGCCGGCCGTTGCTCCGACCGGTAAGCCCCTCAGCCCAGGAGAGGGCTTCTCACACTAGACGATCAAGCAGGGCACCGCCGCCATGTTGCTGACCTTGCGCGACACGCTGCCCAGCAGCATGCCTTCGACCTGACCCAGTCCGCGGCTGCCCAGGACGATCAGATCGACCTTGTTTCGTTTCGCGTAGCCCACGATCGCGTTGGCCGGATCGCCCGTTCCGATGTCGATCTCGACCGAATCGACCCCATTGGACTCCGCGAGGCGCCTGCCTTGGTTGACCAACTGTTCGGCGATCGTGTTGAGCACATCCTGGCGTGTTCCTCGCACCGTCTCGATCTCCTCGAACTTCTGGAGATCGGCGGGAAGCTGCATCTCACGAACGACGTGGATCATGTGAAGCCTGGCGTCGAACTTCTTGGCCAGCTCGATAGCCATATCCAGCGCTTGGGTGGCTGCCTCGGAGCCGTCTATCGCGACCAGAATGTTGTTGAACATGCCAATCTCTCCCCGTTGGACCTAGATCTTGCGGGTTGCAGAGTTGCGCGTACCCCGAGACGGACTATAGCAACCTTTCGGCCGCCAATGCCCGAGGAACCTTCAGGGCTGGCCGCCTGGTCTCCAACAGCTTGGAACGGCTCAAATATGTGAGAGGGAGAGGTCACCCGCGGCATGTGGATATCTCCGCTTTGCAGACCAGAATCCGGCTTCCTGCTCCAAATTAATGAGCAATGCCCGCACCTTGGGCCCGGACGGCTTCGGCCATGGGGCACGCTCAAGTCTGGGGCGCCCCCGACCCGCCCAACCGGTGAAGCACGATCACATTCCGCGTCTCGCAGAAGCTGCGTGAAGGATCAGGCCGCCGCTGACCGTTCTTCTGGCCAGGGCTCCCGCCAGGCTTCCAGTTCCATCATGGCATCGTGCCAGCGGCGAATCTCGTCGCAGCCCTCCAGCGGGAGCTTGGCCTCCTCTGCGGTGGGGAGAAAACTCGCAACGGCGAAATCGGCGATGGTGCGTGTCTCGCCGACGATATGCGCCTTTCCTTTCAGATGATCGTCGAGGACGGTCGCGAACTGCTTGAAGAAGCCCGTGGCATCCTCGATCTCCGCCTGATCCGGATCGCCGATCCCGAAGTGCGGCTTGATGAAGTTGTTGAACAACAGCCGGCCGGCGTGACGCGAGAAGTGGGCGGTGTCCCAGTTGAGCCACTTGACGACCTCGATCTGCGCCGTTCGGTCGTTTGGCCAGAGATCGGAGCCGGCCTTTTGCGCCAGATACGCCATGATCGCGTGGCCCTCCCACAGCTTCACGTCGCCGTCCTGAAGCGCCGGTACCTTGCCGTTCGGGTTGACGTCGAGAAACGCTGGATCCTTCTGCTCGCCTTTGGTGAGATCGACCCGGACGAACTCCACGGGCGAACCGAGGTGCTTCGCGACGGCGCAGGGCTTGCGCGGATTCGGCGTTTCGAAATAGTAGAGCTTCATCGTCATCTCCGTGCTGCGGGATTTCGGGGACTGTCTGCCAGGCCTAAAATATGTTCAAGAACATATTCTGGAACTGTCGTAGTCTCTCCGGAATCCGACGGAGGACCCGAACATGCCCTACGCACCAGAGCACAAGCAGCGGACCCGCGCGCGAATCGTCGAGTGCGCGCGCAAGCTCTTCAACCGGCGCGGATTCGCGGAAGTTTCGATCGACGAGATCATGTCGGCCGCAGGGCTGACGCGCGGCGGTTTCTACCATCACTTCAAGACCAAGGAGGATCTCTATACCGAGACCCTGGAAGCCTTCGAATGCGGCGTGCCGACCAAGGGCTTGGACGATGGGGCCGCGGGATTTCCCAAGCGCCGTTCGGAGCTGGCCCGGATGATCGTCGACGCCTATGTCTCCCGGCGGCATCTGGAAGATATCGATGGCCAGTGTCCGCTCATCGCGCTGCCGTCCGACGTCGCTCGCGCAGGACCAACGGTGCGGGCGGCCTATCGGAGGCTTCTGGAGTCGATGGCCGCCGTTTTCGAGGCAAGCGCTCACCAGAGGAACGGTGTGGATGCACGCCAGCAGGGCCTTGCGATCGCGTCGACCTGCGTCGGCGCCATGGTCCTGGCGCGCACGATCGAGGACAAGGCGCTGGCCCACGAGATCTGCGAAGCGGCGCGGGAGTTTACGTTCGAGGTAGCCGGGTGGGCGGAGGACAAGGGGAGCGGCGTCAGTTCTGCCCGCCGCTCCGCATGAAGCGCGAACGCGCGTGTTGAGCGCCCACCCCCTTCTCTAGCAGTCCACGTGCCTGGTCCTGGTCCAACCGAAGGATCGCCCGACGCGATTCGTGTCCCAGCAGGGCCGGAGGCAGGCGTCCAAAGCTCCTGCCTAAGAAGCCCCGGCCTCGCCGGATCGAGGCATTGAAGGCGCGTTGATCGGCACCGCGCCGTAGGGCCTGGGCATCGGGGTCGGGCGCCGGTCTCCGGTCTTGGGCTCCGGGGCCCTCTCGCTTGTCCGATGCGGTCGGCTTGGGCAGAGTAGCCCGGCACCCACGACAGGGGTGGCCACCGCGGGAGAGACCGAGAGAGGGGCTTGCATGGAAAGCTTGCAGAGCTATTGGGCCGTCGTCGTCGAGGTCTGGGATACCGGCATCCTCGGCGTCAGTCTCGGCCGCATCCTGGTCGCCTGCGGCATCGTTCTGCTCTGCCTGCTGATGCGGCGGCTCTTCATCCGCGTCGTCGCGAGCCGGCTGCGGGCCTGGGCCAAGCGTACCAAGACCAGGATGGACGAACTGGCCATCGAAGCCCTCGAGCAGCCGATCGGCCTGATCCCGGTCGTGTTCGGCCTCTTCCTCGCCGCCGAGTTCATGGGCCTCAGCGGCACCTCGGCGCTGCTTGCCGACAACGTCATCAAGTCCCTCATCATCGTCATCATCTTCTGGAGCTTCTACCGCCTGGTCGACCCCTTGAGCTTCCTGCTGCGCGGTCTCGAGCGGCTGTTCAGCGCGGAGCTGGTCGGCTGGTTGCTGAAAGCCATCAAGGTCACTTTCGTCTTCGTCGGCGCGGCGGCGATCCTGGAAACCTGGGGCATCAAGGTGGCGCCGCTCCTGGCCGGCCTCGGCATCTTCGGCGTCGCCGTGGCGCTCGGCGCCCAAGACCTCTTCAAGAACCTGATCGCCGGACTGCTGATCATTGCCGAGAAGCGCTTCAGCGTGGGCGAATGGATCAAGATCGACGGCGTGGCCGAAGGCACGGTGCAGAAGATCAACTTCCGCTCCACCCTCATCCGGCGCTTCGACCAGGCGCCGATGCATGTCCCCAACTCCATGCTCTCGGACGGAGCCGTCACCAACTTCTCGCGCATGACCCATCGGCGCATCTACTGGATGATCGGGGTGGAATACCGCACGACCGTGCCGCAGCTGCGCCGCATCCGTGACGAGATCGAGGACTACATCCTCACCGATCCCGCCTATGCCAACCCGTCCGAGGCCTCGACGTTCGTGCGCATCGACAGGTTCAGCGAATCCTCCATCGACATCCTTCTCTACTGTTTCACCATCACAACCAACTGGGGCGAGTGGCTCGAGATCAAGGAGGCGCTGGCCTACAAGATAAAGGAGATCGTCGAAGGCGCCGGCACTGGCTTCGCCTTCCCAAGCCGCGCGCTCTACGTCGAGACCCTGCCGGGCGGCAGCCCGGAGCCCTTCGTCCCGCCGGAGGTGGCATCCGGCGCCACCGCGGGTCCGGACAGGGCCAAGTCCTCTCCCGCCGGTTGAAACTGGCCGGGCCCCGTCATGAGCGCTCGCCCGGCTGCGATACGGTTTCGAGGCAGGGAGCCGCGCTTCGCGACGGGGTTCGAGCGGGCCCTCTCGGGCGGCGCAGAAGACCGGACAAAGCACGTCGGTCCGGGGTTCCAAGGGGCGTAGAGGCCGGGCTAAGACCTTGGTCAGGGTGGCGGCTAACGCTCCGCTGGCCGCGAGACTCAGGGAGCCGAGGGAACCGCGACCAGCATCTTCCCGGCAAGGCTTTTCATCGTCGTGATGTAGCGGCGCTGTGACCAACCGCATTCCTGGGTCAGCTGCTCCCACGTCTGCACCGACAGCAACGACCATAGGATGTCCGTCGCCTCCTTGACGGAGTGCTCGGGCGCCAGGTCGCCGTCGTCCTGCAACGCCTTGACCGCGGCCTGGCAGCCCTGGCGAACGGCCTCCATCCGGTCTACCCAGGCGAGGTCTGCGGCTTGGTCGGTATCCTTCATCGAGCGAAGGGCCTTGGCGACCCCGTACACTTCGGGAATGTAGTTCCCCCACGCCTCGATGAAGGCCCTCAGTCTTTCCAGACCCGTGGCGGCGTTGCGGCTGGCGGCCAGCCGTGCGTCGACGTTCTTGACGTCATCGAGGTACCGCGTCGTCGCGATCAGCAGCTCCGCTCGGGTGGGAAAGTGCAGGTAGACCGCCTGGCGGCTGATCCCCGCGGTCTTTGCAATGTCGCCCATTGTGACGCCGCTGCCATGGCCCGCTTCAAGCAGCCTCCAGGCGGCGTCGAGAATCCGGGTCCGTGTATCCGCCTTTTCGCTTGACATGGTGTCAAGGTATATCCATCTGGTGTGAAGTCAATTGACACAGTGTCAAGCACCGAGCTTGAACGGCTCACGATTGGGGAGAGAACCATGAACCAATCCGAGAACACAAAACCGGTCCTCGTACTCGGCGGCAAGGGCAAGACCGGCCGACGCGTGGTGGAGCGCCTTCGGAACCGCGGGAGGGAAGCGCAGGCCGCGTCCCGGTCGACGGTCCCGAGTTTCGACTGGACCGCACCTGACGGCTGGGCCGCAGCGCTGCGCGGCGTCGGCTCGGTCTACATCACCTATCAACCCGACCTTGCGGTGCCGGGGGCAGTGGAGGCCGTCGGCCAGTTCGCCGAACTCGCCCTGAGGTCCGGGCTTCGGCGGCTCGTTCTGCTGTCGGGCCGCGGCGAACCGGAAGCGCAACGGGCAGAACAGGTGCTGCGAGACAGCGGTGCCGATTGGACGATTGTCCGTGCGAGCTGGTTTGCCCAGAACTTCAGCGAGAACTTCCTGATAGACGGCATCCTTGCCGGCGAGGTCGTGCTGCCGGCGAGCACCACGAGGGAGCCTTTCATCGATGCGGACGATATCGCAGACGTCGTTGTCGAGGCCCTGCTGGACGATCGTCACATCGCTCAGCTCTATGAGGTAACGGGCCCGCGTCTGATGACCTTCGCCGATGCGGTCCGGGAGATCGCCGAAGCCTGCGGACGGGACATTCGGCTCGTCGAAGTATCCGCGGAGGAGTACGAGACAGGCCTGAAGGAACAGCAGCTACCGGACGAGCTCGTTTGGTTGGTCATGTATCTCTTCGGAACCGTGCTCGACGGGCGCAACGAGCATTTGAACGATGGCGTCCAAAGAGCTTTGGGGCGCCCGCCCAAGGACTTCGGCGACTACGCCCACAACGTGGCGGCGACGGGTATCTGGTCGAGATGATCGCATGCGGCCAAGCGCAACCTCCGCAACGGATCGAAAGAGGCGGCAACCGCCGGCACGCGAAGATGCGTGCATCGCGAACCGAGAGCGGTCTTTCGTGAGCCAAGGCAGGGAGCCATACCGTCATCATGAGCCGGGAAGGCCGTCACATCGGCGACGACGGCACATGGGCCTGCCGAGAACACGTGCACCAGGTCTGGGCCGTAGCTTGCCCCTGCAACGGCCGGGCCGGACAAGCGGGCGGCAAGCGGCGGAGAGGCCCCGATGCTGTCATGAAAACACAATAGACGTTGCCGCCGGGCGGCCACTCCTTCGGTCTCCAGCAACCGGGCGGGCGCGCCTTCGCGATTCGCACGAGGCTGGACACTTTCGACAGCTCCCCGCGAAGCCAGGACAAGCATACCCGCACTCACGTTTTCACACACCTACGATCACCTTCCACCGCTCCCGGCCCCTTCTGGGAAGAGCCGGGGTTGGGGGTGAAGCGGACGTGCCGACAAGCCCCGGGGAACGGCGGAAATCAGCCGGAGCCGGAGGTCATGACGCCTTGTCCAGTGCCTCCAGGAACCTCTCCTTCTCGTCCGCTTCCATCGAGATGTTCGTTTCCGGATAGGGGAAGTTCTTCGCCCGGACCTCGTCGTGAAAGGCCTTCAAGGCAGCAACCCGCTCTTCGTACATCTGCTCGTGGAGGCGGCGCAGGTTGCCGAAGGCGTGCGCGTGCTTCGGCGGCTTCTCTTCCTCGCTGTCCTCGCCGCAGACATCGGCCACGAAGGACATGATGACGTCGCCCGCCATGCCCGAGCCCAGGGAGAAGGTCACGATCGAGGTCTTTTCGTTCACCGCTTCCAGCACCTCCTCGGCGATGCATTCGGCTTCGACGGCGAACACGCCGACGTCTTCCATGCGCTTCAGGGTGCGGTAGATCTCCATCGCTTCCCCGGCCGTCCGCCCCCAGCCGCGCAGACCGCCGCAGTAGTGGCTGAAGGTCGGAATCAGGCCGATGTGGCTTTGCACCGGGATGCCTTCCTTGGCCAGCATCTCCATCACGTCGTAGGAACGCAGGGTGTAGTACATGTCCCCGCCTTTGCGCATCATGTCGAAGGCGTGATCCATGATTTCTTGGGCGCTGCCGAACTGGGCCCAAGTGCTGCCGACGCCAGCGAAGTGATGGGGCGCCACGCGCCGGACGTCCTCGATCTGGCTTTCCCACACGACGAGCAGGTCGATGCCCGCGTCGACGCAGGCCCGGACTTCGGTGATGTTCGCCGGGTTGGACATGCTGAGCTTTCGGCCCGAGCCCTTCAGCGCCTTCAGATCGGATACGGTGTAGTTCCGCGCCGACGGCGTTCGGCTGAAATCGTAGATCCTTCTCATGGTTCGCTCCCCTCGTGTTCCCTCATGCTCATCCACGGCGATAAGCCGCGCCGCGGCCCCAAGCGGTCAGCGCGTGGGCCTGCTGCCGGAGGTCCCGGTACTGTCCGACTCGATCCCACGGTCCTCCCGGTCCGGCGGCAGCGAGCCGGTTTTTCAAGTCCGCCACCAGTCGCCAAAGCAGGTCAAACCAATAGCCGACACCTTGGGCCGCCGTTGGCCCGAGCCCGTCTTTCGGCTATTCGGCACCTGGCTGCTCTTCGACCGCGTAGATCTGCACCGGCGCCTGCCGTCCTTTCACTTGCTGTTCCTGTAGGGCCCGCACCCGAATATCCGGCGGCAAGCGGCTCTTGACGGCATCGGATATCAGCAAGGCCTCACCGAGGGACTTGCACGCGTCCTGAATACGGCTGGCGACGTTCACCGTGTCGCCGATCACGGTGTACTCCAGCCGGTCTTCGGTTCCGATGTTGCCCGCGATGACAGGACCGAAATGTATGCCGATTCCGTGTCGAATTTGGACCAAGCCACGACGCCCGCGCTCGGCATTGAGCTCCGCCAATGCGGCGTTCATGGCAATGCCTGCGCGAACCGAACGCTCCGCGTCATGGGCGCTCGGGTCCGGCGTGCCGAAGGTGACCATGATGGCGTCGCCGATGAACTTGTCGATCGTACCACCCAGCCCGAAGATCACCTCAACCATGCGCGCATGATACTGGGACAGGAACTCGACCACCTCCGATGGCGGCAGTTTCTCCGTGATCGAGGTGAAGTCGCGAATGTCGCAAAACATGACAGCCACATCCTGGGTGCGGCCGCCCACGCCGATCAATGTGTCGGCCTCGCTGGAAATGCGCGAGACGACACCGGGCGAGAAGTATCTGCCGAACTGGGCATTGGCGACCTCGAGCTGGACGCCTTGCGCAACGGTCCGGCGTGCGATCAGCGTGAGATAGCCCATTGCGGCGCCGGTGATGGCGGTGATCAATATGCTGACCAGCACCAAATCTACGCTCAGCGCTGGCCCCAATGCCGAATCGACAAAATCCGAGGCGACGATCGTGCGCGGTTCCTGCAGCGCATAGACAAGAAGCGCGATGTGGACGCAAATTCCGCCGGTGGCGACGACGAGGGGGTAGAGAGGGCGCATGGCCATGGCGTTGAGCGCGACGAATACCAGCGTAACCGCCGTGATCTGCGTTTTCAGCATATAGGCCGGCGGCACCTCGTCGCCTCCGACCGCCAGATACCAGATGACGGGAAGTGTGCCCAGGACCGCAACATCGATCACGCAGCCTGCCAACCCAACTCGCTCCACGGCCCTGCGACGGCCCAACAGAACAAGGGAAACCCCAATCGCAGCGAGCATGAGCGCGACGATCGCTGTCGTGGCTACCTTCTCGAACAAGCTGGCTCCGATGATCCAGACCATTGTCGACGCAATCAGCACAAACAGGCCACGCACGATAGTGAGCGTAAGAACGCCCTGACGTTCGCGCTCGAAGAGCAGTTGCTCGGATCGAGTTGCCCGGTGCCCCTCAGTCATATGGTCAGGTTAGCGTCGCGGGACCGGAACCGCCACGCCGCAGCACTGAAGCGGTCAACGTAATCCAGCCGAAGGAACCTTGGGAGGGTGAGCATCGCAGATGCGTGTTCCTGTTTGAGCCCGGTCGGTCGGCTCAGCATCCCTTCGCCGCCAAGGACAGCTGGCCGGTCACATGCGGACGCATGCGCATCGACGATGGAGCGGTCATGTCTGGGAAACGGCTCAATGGCCCGATTCATCATCAGTCGCCGCTGCATTTTGCAGCTTCCTCGCGGAGAAGATCGGAGAAGTTTCGATATAAGGAGGTATCCTCGTACCTCCTCGCCCGGGAAATGCTGGAGAATCAAAGCCAACACACAGCAACCCGACTTCGTGCGGTCGGACCGTAGTGTTGGCCTCGCGTGGAATGGACGGTCGAGAATAGGAGGAGGCAAGCGATGCCCGGTATTGAAGCCCTCGGCGTTCTCGCCGTTGTCATCATGGTGGCCAGCTACGCCCTGGAAAAACGCGATCCGATCTTCGTCGCGGTCTTCTCGTTCGGCTGCGCGCTCGCAGCCTTCTACGCCTTTCTCATTCAGTCCTACCCATTTTTGATCGCAGAAGGCACCTGGGCGGTGATCGCGTTTCGACGCTGGCGCCGCCGGATCAGCCAAGCTTCGTGAGACTTCGGTTGCGCTCTTCCCGACCCGGGCCTCGACCGCCGAACCTTTCCAGCGTCCGAGGAAGGCATCCAGAATAGGGATATCCTAGTCGGCCGCGCCCTCAGCGGCCAGCAGCGCCGCGACCACGGCAAAACTCCCCAGGTCCTCGAAATGAGGTCCATGGCAAACCCGCAGGACCCTGGCACACAGTCCGCTCTCGAACATGCCGCCTTGCGGCGGCACTGTTGCCAGCTACGCGCCTGTCCGTTGGCCTCTCACGGACCCTCCGGCGCCAGGCTCAGAGTCCAGATCCCGACCGCCTGCGTGCGCCCGCGTATGGCCCAGTCGCCATGTGGCTCCAGTCGCCGCAACAGGCCTGTCGCGGCATCGCCCTGATTCTCGTCCGAGACCGCGTCCACCAGCTCTTGGCCCACGACGAGATCGCACTGGAGGGTGCGCGTCGCGCCCTGTAGGCGGCTCGCGGTGTTCACGGTGTCGCCGATCACGGTGAACTCGACGTACTCCTCGGTGCCCACATCACCGAGAACCACCGGCCCATAGTGCAGGCCGACTCCGATCTTGATGGGGGGCAGGCCCTTCCGGGCTCTCGCGCGGTTCCAGTCCTGCCCCGCCGTGAGCAGTTCATAGGCGCAGGAAAGCGCGTTGCTGGCATCCTTCGCTCCAGCCTCGGGAAACCCAAAGATGGCCAGGACGGCGTCGCCTATGTAGCCCTCGATCGAGCCGCCGCAGCGGAAGATCGCCTTCTGCATCCAGCCGTGAATGTCGCGCAGGAGCTCCATCACCAGCTCCGGCTCGAGCGTTTCGGAAAGCCTCGTAAAGCCGACGACATCGGCAAAGAGCACGGCCAGGTTCTGCCGTCTCACCGGACCGAGCGGCTGATCCTTTGCCGCCAGGGTCTCGACGAGGCTCGGCGGAAAGTAGCGGGCGAGATTGGCGCGGGCCCGTTTGGCCGCATGCTCGGCCGCCTGGGCCTCCTGAAGGCGCCGCTCGGCCTCTATGCGGGCCGAGACGTCACGCTGTACGGCAACATATCGATGGGCCTCCCCCTGTTCGTTCCTGAGCGGCACGATCGACCACTCCATCCAGAACTTGGAGCCGTCCTTCCGGTAGTTGAGGGCGCGGCCCTCCCAGATCCGGTTCTCGCGAAGCTTGGCCCTCAGATCGGCGAAGATCCGGAGGTCGGTCTCCGGGCCCTGCAGGATCCGGGGCGACTTGCCAAGCGCCTCGGCCCGGGACCAGCCAGTCATCCTTTCGAACGCCGGGTTCACGTAGACGATGGTGGGGCCAGGCGCATCGAGATCGCCGGTCGTCACCAAGATGCTCTCCGCGGCGGCGTCGATGACGGCAGCGGTTTCGAGGTCGACTCCTGGATCGGGCTTTGGCAACAGGCTTGCCTTTCTCGCTGGTTTCGCGGCCCCGTTGACGGTTGCGTGAGATACTTTTCGAGACCTGCTCACCGCGCCACGTCGCAGAGCCGACCCTGCCGGTCCGGCGCGGTCAGGACAAGTGCGCAACTGTCGTAGGCCGCATCCTCCAGGATATCGCCGATCATCCTGAGCGTCGGGACGTCCAGCGAGCGAGAGCGGGCCAAGACCCAGGCGAATTCTCGGGATGGCTGCCCCACGACGGCCCATCGATAGTCGGGGTCGAGGCCGATGATCCAGTAGTCGCCGGCCGCCAGCCACACCCAGAACCCCGCCACTTCGACGAAGGTCACCTCCAGCTTGCCGTTGGAAGGTCTCGTCAGGAACCGCGCCCGGGCCTCCGCTGTCTTGCGCGAGCCGTCGGCCGTGTCGCAGGCGTTCACGACCTCGATCAGACCATCCTCCCCTTTCGCGTAGTCCGCCAGCGTGTTCGCCACGCACTCCTTCTGGAACCAGGCAGGGATCGCCGCCACCTGATGCCATTGGCCGAGATAGCGCCCGACCTCGAAGTTCGAGACCGTGCTCATGGGAAGCTGCGATCCCGACGAGCAGCCGGTCACCAGAGCGCCAATGAGCGCCGCGGCGGCCGGACGCTTGGATTTCCACCAATTGCACCGCCCTAGCACGGCGTCCCGTCCTCCTTGTCTGTCGTCGTGGGCTGCTCTCGACCCGACCGCATCTGCACTAATCTAGTGCCGGATCGAGCATCGGCAACATCGGATCGGGGGCCTCTGCGGCCTCTCGCCGTGCCCTGGGCGGTCCGCGCCTGGGCCGCTGCCGTCCAGCCGGCCAGACGCTAACGCTTTCACAAGGTCTGAGACGTAGCTTGCCCCTGCCACGGCCGGGCCGGCCAAGCGGGCGGCAAGCGGCCACCCCAGCAAGGAGCTGAAAGCCATGTCTGCCACCCCCGACCGCGACATCGAGAAGGGCTATCCCACCGCTGATTTCGTTGCCAAGCTGCGCCGTCTCGCCGACTGCCTCGAAACCGGCGAGAACTTCGAGATCCAGGTGGCCGGCGAGCGGATCTACGTCCCCGACCGCGCCATCTTCAACATCGAGCACGAGCGCGAGGACGGCGCCCAGGAGCTCGAGTTCCAGATCAAGTGGCAGGCCTGACGCCCCGCCGCACGGCCAGATTTTGACGGGGCCTCGTCCGCCGGGCCCGGGCCAAGCGGTCCGGCAAGCGGCGGAGAGGCCCCGATGCTGTCACGAAAACGCAATAAACGTTGCCGCCGGGCGGCCACTCGTTCGGTGTCCGGCACCCGGGCGGGCGGGCGCTCGCGATCCGTACGAGGCTGAACACCTTCGACCGCTCGCCGGGACGGATCCGCCGATCCGAGGGGCGGGACCCAAGGCTTTTGGTCCCGGCAATTGATGGACCGGATTGAGCCAGAATGCTTCGGGCTCTTTCGTCCAGGCACGGCCGATGTGTTCGTAGGGTGGAGGGCCCCTTTTAAGGCCTTGAGGCACCGATCACTCTCGAGACCGGCGACCGTGCCGGCAGGGTTGGCGCAGCGCCGTTCGGCATGTGCGGCAAGCTATGCAACCTCCTCGGCAGCCCGCCGACGAGGGGATGGTCGAACGCCACTAGATCAAGAACCTGCGATTTCTGGCGATAGCCAATCGTCGTCCAGGCACCTCGCGGACCTGCGCCGCGGGACAGGCCAAAGCCCTCGGCCCGGAGCCAGGTCCGGGCCGGGGGTTTTCGGTTGTCGTGGCGGCTGGAACTTCGGATCACGCCTGGCCGTCGACGAAGGAGATCGTGCGGAAGGCGCTCTGGCCGTTCTTGGTCTCGATGCCGTTGCGGATCGAGCCGACCAGCTTCTTCTTGCCCGGATCCATCTGCACGTTGACGAAGCCGCCGTCCGTGGTGATCGCGCCGGCATGGACCGCCGCGCGGCAGACGATGGCCTTGAAGTCATAGGAGTCGGTGCCGACCACCCGGCGGGGCCGCATGTCGCTGGGGGCGGCCGGGCACTTGAAGGTGAAGCGCTGGCCAAGCAGCTGCTTGTGGGCGAAACCCGTGGCGGTGAACTTGGTGTCCCATTCGAGGCGGGGGATGTAGTCCAGGCGCACCTGGTCAGCCGCCGCGGCGCTGGTCTCGTCAACGAAGACGAAGCTGCGCGGGGTCGCCGGCAGGTCGGCCGTCTCAACGCCGTTGCGGCTGCTGCCGCTATAGGCCTCGGCGCCCGGGTTCAGCTGCACCGTCACGGCGCCGCCGGCCTTGTCGATCTTGCCGGCATGGAGCGCTGCGACGCAGATGGTATTGTCGCTCGGATAGACATCCGTGCCGTAGACCGTGCTGTCGAGGTCGCCCCGCGTCAGTTCCGGGCACTTCGCGGTGAAGCGCTGGCCGATGAACTTGTCGGCGTCGAACTGAAAATGGACGAGGGAGGTGTCCCAATCGATCTCTGGGACCTGGGCGGACGCGCTCTCGACCGCGCGGGATGCGCCGGCGGCGCCCAGGGAAAGACCGGCGATCACGGCGAAAAGGCTCAGACTACGCTTCAACATATCGGGCCTCCTTTGGCTGAAGGCGGCATGCTCGCCGCCGGGGATTGCGGAGCCAAAGGGAAGGTGGGTGCCCGTCTTTTCAGAACGATGTCCGGCCGGGCCGAAGAGCGTTTCGATTGTTTCAGGGGGGACGGCGGGGCAGGTCTTGTGCCGAGGACCCGAAGACAGCCGCGCCCGCCGGCTCAGGCGCTCGCGCGGTAAGCGGCCAGCAGCGTGCGGCACCTGGGGCTGCGCCTCATGTCCGCGAACAGACCGCTAGGCCGGCACAGTCACACCTCGCGGTTCTTGTCAGCGTCTTGCCACATCGACAGGTACGAGAGCTCGCGGAGCTTGAACGTAATCTGCGCCCAGGTTTCCAGCTCGGCGGACCTGCGCTCGTCCTTGAGCTCTTCCATGCGGGCGGTCGCATAGTCCACCGCACCTTCGCCGTAGACGCCCATCAGCAAAGCCGCGGCCTGCAGAATGTATTTCTCCTCTGCCATTCCCTCCTATCCTGCGGTGGCAGGCCCTTTCAGGATTGGTTGAGCCATCCCGGCAAAATCCCCTGGTCGGCGTTCGCCTCCAGGCCAATGACTTCATCCAGGTCCGCTATCAACAAATCGATCGAATCGGAAACGGTCATCAAGTGTGCCTCCCTGGCATCTACCTGGAGATACTGCAGGCACGCCTTGATCGCGCGAGCGGTCTTCAACCGGTTTCTCGACATGGTCTCCTCCCTTGCCCTAAATGACTTACGAGCGGGAATGGCGCAGCCCCTGAGGCCGCGCCGAACCCGCCTGACGCTGGCGGCTGGCTCGCTCCAGAAGAACGGCCGCGATACTTCCGCCAATGACGCAAACGCCCCCCACGAAGGCCATTCGGCCCATTGTTTCACCCGCCAGCAGAAGCCAGAGGGTCGACAGCAGCGGCGTGAGGAATCCGATCTGGGCGAGGCTGGCCGGATTGCCGACCGATGCGGCTCTCATCCACAGATAGTAGCCGAGCGCCATCGGCCCGATGCCGATATAGGCCCCGACAAGCAGGTAGGAAAACGACGGCCAGGGCGCATCGCCGCTGAACGCCATGGCCAGCGTCACCGCGGACCCGGCCAGAATCGCCGGCAGGATGGCCGCCGGGCCCGGATTGCGAGTCCGCGCCGCTGCGAGCGTATAGAAAGCCATGCAGAAGGACGACGCCAGCGCGAAGAGATAGCCGGCCAGGAACGCGCTCGAATAGGAGAAGGCGCGGCCGTTCGCGATGATGAGCACCACGCCGGCAAAACCGACGAGCGCGCAGGCCACGAACCAGATGCCGTCGATGGAGCGGCGCATGGCAGCCCACCAGATGGCCGCGTAGAGCGGCCATCCGTAGGCGATGATGTTGGCCTCGACGATCGGCGAGTAGCGGAACGCCAGATACTGAAAGGAGATGGTTCCGACGATCCCGATGAAGCCCAGAGCGACGAGCCGCGGGTTGCGCAGGTCCGGCGCCTTCCGTCCCGGACCCAGGGCCAGATGCATGACGAGCAGGGTCGCCGCAGCGCCGGAGAACTGGAGCGCGAGCACCTGGGTCACCGATGCCTCGGCCAGCACGACCTTCGCTGCCACCGCGTTGGTCGACCAGAGCGCCACGGCGACCAGGGCGAATGCCAGGCCAGGCACCATCACGCAACCTGCATCGCCGCTTTGTATGCTGGAAGCTGGCGGGTCCGGATATCCGTTATGTATTCCGAATGCCACTCGCCGTCCGGGTTGTCGGCGCCCAGATAGACGAGGTTGTTGTCGTCCACGTAGGGCTTGTCCTGAGACCGGAGATTGACGTTCAGCGTCACCCGGTAGCCCTTGTGTATGGGCGCGGTCCTATGGAGTACGCGCAGGAACTGGGCGAGGGTGCTGTATCCGAGCCGGTGTCCGATCTTGATCACGTCGGTCTGAGAGATCTCTCGGCCTTCCTCGAGCAGCGACAAGCCGACTTCCGAGTTGCCGCGGTAGATCTCGACCTCGCCGCCCTCGAGGTCGATCATTGCCAGCGGGATGAGCTCGGTGACCGGGACGCCGTCGCAATGCCAGTCGATCGTGCCGTCATTGTCCTGTGGGCCCATGAAGGTGACCGTCGAGGAAATGACGGAGATCGGATAGGGCTCGAGCCTGATGTCGGTGAGCCTTCTCAGCCGCTCGAGCCGAGCCCGGTCGTGTATGAGCTCGTTGATTTCCGGGATATAGCGCTGCGCGCCCCTGATGTACTTCAGGTTCAGATGGCGCTTTATGGCCATCGAGTCCTTCAGTTCGGTCGCCTTGCGCAAGATGATCGACAACAGCTCCTGATCGTATTGGTGCGCGAACTGGATGGCGCCCAGATCCCCGATTTTCCAATAGGTTGGGCCGCCGACGATCTCCTCTCGCGTGTAGCACTCGGAAACGCCGAGCCCATCGCAGCGCCGTATGAGTGTCTCTGTGGCCGCAGCCAGCAACGCGCCACCCTCAGTTGGTATGCCTGATTCCACCAGAAGGTGGTAGGATGCTGGGGTAGCCAACGCCGCTCAAACGAATCTATTTTGACGTGCGGCGAAGAAAAATTTGAGGAGAGCTGGAACGTGAACCGGAGACTTCCGCCGCTCGACGCGCTGCAGTCGTTCGAAGTTGCATCGCGCGTGCTAAGCTTCACCCGGGCCGCCGAGGAGCTGCATGTCACCCCGGCAGCCGTCAGCCATCGCATCAAGATTCTCGAGGAACGGCTGGGCATCAGCCTGTTCCATCGGAAGAACAACAAGCTGCTTCTGACAGAACAGGGGCTCGACCTGGTCCCCGAGGTCCGCCGGGCCCTCGAGTCCGTCGCCGACGTGACGGCCAGGGTGGCTCAGACGGAGGGATCGAATGTCCTCAGCCTGAGCCTGCTGCCGACCTTCGCGGTGCGCTGGCTCATGCCGCGCCTGGCCGATTTCCAGAGCGCGCACGGCGACGTGGCCATGCGGCTGTCCACGACCTACCGGGCGGTCGACTTCACCCGGGAACACTACGACGCGGCGATCCGTTTCGGCGGCGGCGATTGGCCGGGCCTCGAGTGCTGCCGACTGTTCGACGAGGAGCTGATCCCGGTGTGCAGCCCCGCGCTCCTGGAGGGGCGGGAAGAGCTGCAGGAGCCTGAGGATCTTGAACGGTTCACGCTGCTGCACTCGGACACCTGCGACGAGAACTGGTCCATCTGGCTCGACGCGGCCGGCGCATCGAATGTCGACCCCGAGCGGGGCCTGCGCTTCGACAGCTGCCTCCTGACCCTGCAGGCGGCCCAGGACGGCCTGGGGATCGCCGCCGCCAATCGCGAGTACGTGGCCCGAGACCTGGACGCCGGCCGCCTGGTCGCCCCGTTCGACCTCACGGTGCGGAAGGAGGTGGGCTGGCACCTGGTCTGCCCCGAGAGTGCCGCCGATCAGCCCAAGATCGCCGCCTTTCGGACCTGGGCTCTGGACCAGGCCGCGACGGGCCGCTTCATGGCCGACGCCTAAGGGCGAGGGCTTCCGGCCGCGTGCGAACCCGGCCAGTCCTGTAATCATGGCGGGAAGCGCTGCGGACGACGTTCTTCACCGCCGCCGGCATCGGCATGGGACTGCAGGCTGCATGCCGAGCACAGTCGCCAGTCCAGGAAAGCGCGCGACCGGTTCGCCAGATAGTCCCACGACCCGGCCTCTCTTGGCCGGATCTCGGCGCTTCCGGCCCCGTCAGACCCGGCTGGGACACAGGCCTTTCAGCACCACCTTCATTTGTAAATGCCGGCCTCCGGATGATAGGATCGTGCCTCGCGTCCAAGGGTGGGGTGAGAGCATGAGTGCGAGCAAGGCAAAAACCGGATCACGCGGCAAGATGGGGGCCAATGCGATCGATGCCCACGTGGGCGGCCGCCTGCGCCAGCGCCGCGTGCTGTTGGGACTGAGCCAGGAAAGGCTCGGGAGCGCGGTCGGGCTGACCTTCCAGCAGATTCAGAAGTACGAAAGAGGAACGAACCGCATCGGGGCCAGCCGTCTCTACCAGTTCTGCGAGATCCTCGGCGTCCCCGTGGGGTACTTCTTCGAAGAGCTGCCCTCGGGCATGGTCAAGAGCGGGGTGCCGATCGCCGCTCTGCCGGAAACCGAAGAGGCCGATCCCATGACCAGGCGGGAGACCCTTCAGCTCGCCAGGGCCTACTACAGCATTCCGGACGAGCGGGTGCGCAAACGCATCTTCGAGATGGTGAAGGCGGCAGGCGCTCTCGCCACGAACTGAGGGGCCGCATCCTGGGCCCCGGTCGCTCCAAGCCGCGGGGCCGCCCGCCCTTCCAGCGCCTACCTCGCCGCCGCCGCGATCGGCGCGGGCCGTTAGCCGTTGGAAGCCGCCGCCCCGTCCCGCTCGGCCCGGACCGTCTCGCGGGCCTGGCTGATGTTCATGGCGGGGAAGGTTCCGATGGGTCGCTGCAGCTTGACGCCGTTGGAGGAGCGGAAGCTCAGCATCCAGGTCTTGCGCCCCTGGGGCGAGACGCGCAGCAGCAGACCCGTCTTCTCGGGGTCCTGGACATCGTAGCGGAGCTTGCGGGGCTTCAGGCCGCGCAGCACCGAGTCCGCGAATCTCACACTCACCATGGGGGCTCTCCCGTCCTAAGACGGAAGAGGTAGCGCCCAATACTTGACCGGAGATTAATCCGGCCCGGCGTTGCCACGCCCCACTGTCGGCACGAGGCCCTTGCGGCAGGCGCCCTCGTCCCCTCATATCGCTTCCAGGACCCTATCCATCGCCTGCAGGAGAGTCATGCCATGCCCCCCTCCCTTCGTCCCTTCTCGACCCGCTGTGCGCCCGCCCGCGGCCTCTTCGGCGCCCTGGCGCTCGCGCTCTGCCTGGCGGCCACTGTCCAGCCGGCACGGGCCGAGAAGCTGACCCTGCTGCTCGACTGGTTCCTCAATCCCGATCACGGGACCCTGGTGGTGGCCGAGGAGAAGGGTTTCTTCGCCGACGCCGGCCTGGAGGTCGAGATGCTGGAGCCGGCCGACCCCAACGACCCGCCCAAGCTGGTGGCCGCCGGCAAGGCCGACCTCGCGGTGAGCTACCAGCCGCAGCTCCACATCCAGGCCGCCCAGGACCTGCCGCTGGCCCGGATCGGCACCCTGATCGCGACACCGCTGAACACGCTCCTGGTGCTGGAGGACGGACCCATCGGCTCGATCGCGGACCTGAGCGGGCGGGCCGTCGGCTATTCGGTGGGTGGCTTCGAGCAGGCCATGCTCAAGGCCATGCTGGCGCGCCACGGGCTGATGCTCGACGACGTGCAGCTCATCAACGTGAACTTCGCGCTCAGCCCCGCACTGCTCTCGGGGCAGGTGGACGCGGTGATCGGCGCCTACCGCAACTTCGAGCTCAACCAGCTCGCCATCGAAGGCCACAAGGGCCGGGCCTTCTTCGTCGAGGAGGAGGGCGTGCCGGCCTACGACGAGCTGATTTTGGTGGCCCGCAACGACCGGCTGGACGACCCGCGCATCGCCGCCTTCCTGGGCGCCCTCGAGCAGGCCACCCACTACCTGGTGAACCACCCGGAGGAGGCCTGGGGGCTCTTCGCGCGCCACAAGCCGGGCCTCGACGACGAGCTCAACCGCCGCGCCTGGAAGGACACCCTGCCCCGCTTCGCGCTCAGACCCCGCGCCCTCGACCGCGCCCGCTACCGAGCCTTCGCCAAGTTCCTGCTGGAGCAGGGCGTGATCGAGTCCAGCCCGCCCCTCGAGAGCTACGCCGTGGAGATCCAGTGACGGGGTACCCAGATGGCCCCAACGGCCGAATGACGATGCCGAACGGGCCGGTGGATCACTCTTTCGGTCTGCCTCGGACGCCGCCAGGCCGGCCCAGGCACGCCCATCCGGCCTGCAGGGCGAGCAGGGCCGCCAGCAGGAGGTAGCCCGCCTGCAGGTCCATCCTCTCGCCCAGTTGAGCGACGACGATAGGTCCGAAGAAGTAGCCGAGGCCCCAGGCGAGGTAGTAGCTTCCGGACAGGGTCCCCCTCAGTCGCTCGGGAACGCTTTCGTTCAAGTAAGCCATCGAGGCAACGCAGTAGACACCCAGGCCAAGGCTCGCGAGCGCCAGCGGTGCGTAGGTCCAGGGATAGGGAAGCGGCGCGAAGGTCGCAAAGCCGACCGCCGCCATGGCAAAGCCGGCGATCATGTAGAGGTGCCGACCGTGCCGGTCCGAAAGTGGACCGACGATCAGCTGGGCCACGCTGATGGCGGCGTAGAACAAGGCGAAGAAAATCCCTATCGCCACAGTGTCGAAGCCTCCGGTCAACGCGAGCTGGCCGGGCAGCACGCTGACGAAGATGCCGTAGCCCGCCCCGTAGAGCAGGACCCCCGCCAGCGCAGCCAGCGGCCCGCGAACCACCATCAGCCCCGCCAGCTCGCGCAGCCGCGGTTTCTGGCTGACTGATCGGGAGGCCGCAAAGGGCGCGCGGGGAAGAAACAGCAGGACCGTCAGGCCGCCGGATAGGCAAAGGGCTGCGAACAGGAGGAAGGGTAGATCCCCGCCCCCTCCCGGGAACAGCAGAATCCCGAGCAAGGGTCCGATGGTCAGGCCCGTGTGAATGGAGGCGTTGTAGATGCCGATGACCTTCCCCTTGGCGTGGGGATAAGCGAGCGACAGCAGCGCCGGTCCCAGTGCCCAGACCGGCGCCTCGCCGGCGCCCTGGATGAAGCGGCCCAGGAATATGGCCTCCGGCGATCCGGCGTAGAAGAAGACGAGTCCCGATAGGCAGCAGAGCAGGTAGCCGAGAACCAGAAACGGCCGGACGCCCAGACGGTCCGCCAAGCTGCCGATCGGCAGTTGAACCAGGAGATAGGAGAGCGCGAAAAGGGAGGCTACGTAACCCACGCTTCTCAACGAGCCGGAGAGATCCAGGACACGTTGGGGAAGCAGTGCGACGACCATGCCCACGCCAATCATCAGCAAGGATGCGGCGAGGCTCACAACAACGAGAGATCTTAACCCAGACATAGCGGAGACCCTCACGAAAGCGATGGTGCCGCTTGCCGGGATCGGGCCGACGAGGCCTGATCGCCCGGCAGGGCACGGCGCAGCAACAGCGCGCATTGCCAGCCAAACTGGTGAGGCGGCGCAGTTGCGTACTGCTTGAGGAAGGAACGTGCGGGGATGCCCGACTATGCGGGTTGCGGACCTAGCGCCTCAGTCACCCGAAGCGGAATGCCCGCACCATGGTTCCCGATCCGCTCCTTGGCAGATCGTTCCCGCGACGGGCCGCAGGGGGCCACCTGGGACGACCTAGAGGTCTCGCGTGGGAGGCGGCGAAGACAGGGAGAATATGAGCTTGTCGGTCAGAGCCATGTCTCGGCAGCATCGAAAGCTAAGGTGTCTGGCCCCATCAGGAGCAGCACCATTCTACACATCTACGAGCCGGGCGCCAGCGAGCCCCGTTGGCGCGCCGGTAAAGATCGGCTCGCTGCAGCCGTGTCGCCTTCGGGACTCCGGGGTCCCCGCCTCAAGGCACGGTTCGAGAGGGCGCAGACCCCGGCCTCTCCCGTGGGCAAAAAAAGCGCACAATGCGGTTGCCTGCCCCTAAACTGCGAATGTGGAAAATCTTCCCGAAGAAACATGTCATGCAGCGCGAAACGTGTCTGCAGAATTTTCAAAGGGGTAAGGCCACACGACCACCTATCTGGCCAGCGCTCCTCGCCCAGGTCAGGTTCCTGGCATTTCCAGTTGACCGAAACGGTCTCAGATCCGCGGTGCTGGGAGGCCGGCTGAGGGTCGGCGATCAGTCCGGATCGCTCTCGTTGGTGCGCCAGACAGTTGGGCAGACCCGGCGGGCCATGAGGGATTCGCGGCCCGCACGCTCCTTCTCCACCTCGGTGCGCACTTGCTCCATGTCCAGCTGCGCGGCGCCCTCAATGAAGCCGTGTGTCGCCTCCGGCGTTGCCGCCGACAGAGGTGCGCAGTAGAGCACGATCCGCTCACGCATGAGCAGCAGGTGGGGCTCGTTGTCGGAGACGCCGAACATCCGGGCGATCTCCGGCGCTTCCGAGAGGTCGATCCTGGCCCAGGTCCAGGACTCGTCGCTTGCGCCCCGGACGAACTGAACCGCCCCTTCGAAGGCCACGAAAGGGCCATGATGCAGGATGCACGCGACCCGAGCCTGGTCAGCGACGAGCGCGTGAAAGGAGGCTGGCGTGAGCCCTACTATCTCCGCTGGTTCTGCCATGCGTGCCTCCATGCACGATGCTGGCCGAACGAGGGGCGCAATCCTCGCCCTCCTCTCAGCCGACATGCCCCGAATGAGGCCCCGGCCGCGCGACTGCCTGTGCCGTGCCGACTGGCCGGAGCAACACTAACAGCGCAGCGCCTGGCTGTCGCCGTCGGCCGTGCCGCCCCGGTTCAGGGCCTTGTCGAGGTAGGGTGCCTTCACACCGAGGAAGTCGAGGATCCGGTCCTGGGTCTTGCGCTCGCCCAACTCCTCGGTGCGCAGCAGAAGCAGCCGCGCGCCCAGGGTCTCCGCCAGGCGAGCGAGCGCACGGTTGTAGTCTTCCACGTAGGCCGTCACCAGGCGGAGCTGGCGTTCGGCCAGTTCCACGGGGCTAGCGCTCTCCGGCGCCTCGAGGCCGAAGCGCGCCGGGTCGTAGGAGGGATAGAGCGGGTCCCAGACCGCCGGACGCCAGAAGCGGCCGTCGTGGTCGAGCCAGTGGTTGAAGCCATCGCGCCCCGTGCCCTTCACCTTCAGAAAGGAGCGGGCGCAGGCCTCCGGCTCGCGCGCGAGCGCGACCAGCTTCACGGTCTCGAAGGCTTCGATCATCGGCTCGGCGGCGTTGAGCCACCAATGGGCCGCGTCGAACACCAGGGGATAGCGCTCGAGCAGCAGGGCGAAGCGCTTCCGGTGCAGGCGGATCTGCCCTGAATTGGGCGCCCAGTGGACCAGGGGCGTGTTCTCGTGGGTGGCGCAGGCGCCTTCGGCACCGGCCAGGAGGGCGGCCAGGCTGGTGGAGCCGCTGCGCCCGCTGCCGAGGCCGAGCACCAGCGTCCCCGGCGCCGCCAGGCGCTCGCGGCCGGCCAGCCGCGCCTCCAGGTGCGCCAGATAGGCCGTCTCGACCGGCTCGGTCAGGATGTCGAAACCCAGGAGGCCGAGCAGCAGCCGGCCCCGAGGCTCGGAGCCCGGCGGGAACTGCCGCTCGGCGAGCGCCAGATGCAGCTCGGCGAAGCGGCGCTTGGCGGCCTCGTGGCGGGGCGCGACCGAGAGCACGGCCCGCAAAGTCTGGAGCGCCTGGGCGCCCTTGTTGCGGGCGAGAAAATACTCCGCCAGGTCGACGGCGGTTTCCGGATCGAGCCGGACGTCGACGGTGCGCGGGGGGCTCTGGGTCTCGTTCATCTCGCCTGCCGGGGCCGGCCGCCGGGACGATCCGGCGGGACGGCCATGATAGCGCCAATCGTTCTCCACCGCCCCCCGGATCTCGCCCGGCGCCCCGGCCCAGCATCGAGCCAGGGTTTCGCCGGTGGACCTCTGGGGGCCCTCCGCCTAGAGTCCGGGCACGCCAGCGAGTCGGGCGCTCGGCCGTCGCCCATTGGAACGGAACCGCCATGACGACTTTTTTCATCGGCGGGAGCATGCGCTCCGGCACCGCCCTGCTCACCAGCATCCTCTGCAGCGACCCCTCGACCAACCCCTCGATCGGCGAGGTCCAGTACCTGACCCAGCAGATGCGGGCCTATATCTGGGGCCAGGGGCACTTCGGCTCCTTCCTCAAGGACACTTTCGAGGACCAGGCCGATTTCGACGCCTTCACAGGCGCCTGGCTGGCGGACTACCTGGAGCGGACCAGGAAGCGCTGGCAGCCCTGCCGGCATCTCGTGCTGAAGAACCCGGAGCTGCTGCAGTTCTTCCCGGAACTGATGCGGCTCGTCGAGGACTCCAGGTTCTTCCTGGTGGTGCGCGACCCGCGGGACACCGTGGTCTCCATGCGCGACGTGGCGAGCAGGCAGCGCGCAGGCGGCACGGACTCCACCCTCACGCGGCTGAACGACGATGCGCGGGGCCTCGCCCGCCTCTACCTCGGCTACTACGCCCGCTTCCTGCGCGGCGACTTCTCGCCCCTGCAGTCGAGGCTCTTCCTGGTGCGCTACGAGGATCTGGTGCTGAAGACCGCTGAGGTGGTCGAGCAGCTCCACCAGTTCACCGGCCTGCCGCTCGCCGACTACGATCCCGAGGCGGAGTGGCAGCGCACCACCCGGGACTACGATGCCCTGCGCGATCACCAGCTCCACGGCCCCTTCACCTCGGAGCTCTATGGCAAGGCGGTCTCGAACAGCAGGATCGGGCTCTATCAAACGGCCCTGAGCGCAGCGGAAACCGCAGCGGTGGAGCAGGAGTGCCATGCCGTCATGCGCGCTTTCAACTACCAGCCTGCCGCTCAGCAGGCCTCCTAGACCCGGCGCCGCGACCTGAGGAAGGCACTACGATGGCAGACCAAGACGACGAGACCTTAGAAGGTGGCTGCACCTGCCGTGCCGTGCGCTACCGGATGACGGGCCGGCCGCTCTTCGTCCACTGCTGCCACTGCCGCTGGTGCCAGCGGGAGAGCGGTGCCGCCTTCGCCCTCAACGCCATGATCGAGAGCGACCGCATCGCGCTCGCCGAGGGCGCGCCGGAACCGGTCGACACGCCCTCCGCCAGTGGCAAGGGGCAGAAGGTCCTTCGTTGCCCGACCTGCCGGGTGGCGCTTTGGAGCCACTACGCCGGCGCCGGCGAGGTCCTCTCGTTCCTGCGTGTCGGCACCCTCGACGACCCGGACCGGCTGCCGCCGGACATCCACATCTACACGGCCTCCAAGCAGCCCTGGGTGGTCCTGCCCCCCGGCGCGCCCGCGGTCCCGGAGTTCTACGACCGCAAGGAGCACTGGCCCGAGGAGAGCCAGGCGCGCCTCGAGGCGCTCTTCAGCTAGCCAGTGCGCACATCCGCCTCAGAGCAGCGCCAGGGCGACCGAGAGCACCAGCAGCACGGCGAAGGCGACGTTGGCGATGCGGCCGCGGCGGGGGTCCCGTAGGACCAGGGAGAAGGCCGAGCCGAAGACCAGCCAGGTCGCGTTCACCAGGACGATCACCGCGAGCAGGGCGAGGATCTTGGCCGCAGCGTCCAGCAGCAGGTCGCCCGGCAGCAGGTTGTTGCCCGAATAGACCGCGCCGATGGCGGCGAAGGCCTTGGGGTTGGCCATGGCCAGCACGAAGCCGCCGACGAGCGAGGGCGCCCGGGCGCCCGAGGTGTCGCCGGAGAGCACCGGCGCCGTGGCGATGCGGTAGGCGAGATAGAGGATGTAGGCGGCGGCGAGCGCGGTGACCAGCCAGACCAGCGCCGGCACCGCCAGCAGCAGGCCCGTCACGCCGCTCGCGATCAGCAGCAGCACGCCGAAGGTCCCGGCGACGATGCCGGCGAGATAGCCGAGCCCGCGGGCGGCGCCGAAGGCGGCCCCCACGGCGGCCAGGCTGAGGGTCGCCGGGCCGGGGCTGCCCATCAGCGGCAGAGCGGCCAGCCAGAGCCGCAGCAGGTCTCCCAACATGCGTACCCCAATCGCGCGCCTCGGTTGCCGCGCCCTGATTTGCACGCCCCCAATTGCACGTCGGGGGGCGAGGTTGCTAAGACATCAGCGTGCGGCAGGGCAGCATGCCGCCCGGCCCCGCGTCTTGAACGTTCGTGCGCCATGGAACCCGCGACCGCCCGCAGCTGGATTCGCTACCGCGCCTCGGCGGAGGGCCTCGAGTGGGCCGAGGCCTACTTCTCCGGCTTCGCCTTCAGCCCGCACCGCCACGACACCTACGCCGTCGGCGCCACGACCCGGGGTGTGCAGTCCTTCGGCTACCGGGCCGAGGTGCTGCACGCCCGGCCGGGCGACGTCTTCGTGCTCCACCCCGACGAGCTGCACGACGGGCGCCAGGGCACCGAGGAGGGCTTCGGCTACCGCATCCTCTACATCTCGCCGGAGCTGATCGGCCGGGCCGCCGGGCGCGGCAGCCTGCCCTTCGTGGCCCAGGCCCTCTCGCCCAGCCCGCGGCTGGCCTCCGCCGTGCTGGCCGCCTTCCCCGACCCGGACGAGCCGCCCGACGCGCTGCGGCAGACCGACGTGGTGGCGGAGCTGGCCGAGGCCCTCTCGGAAGCCTCGGACGCGCTGCCCGCCCCGCGACCCAAGGTCGACCAGGCGGCCATGGCCCGGGTGCGGGACCACCTGTTGGCGGCGGCCGCGACCGGCGTCGGCCTGGCGGAGCTGGAACGCGTCCACGGAATCGACCGCTACGGGATCTCCCGCCAGTTCCGCCGCGCCTACGGCGTCAGCCCCCACCGCTTCCTGGCGCTCCGCCGGCTCGACCTCGCCAAGGCGCATATCCACGCCGGCCTGCCCCTCGCCGAAGCCGCGCTCGCCGCCGGCTTCGCCGACCAGAGCCACATGACCCGCCACTTCAAGAAGGCCTTCGGTGTCACGCCCGGCGCCTGGCGCGCGCTCCTGGCCGCATGACCCGAGACGCCACCCCCGGGCGCGGGCCGGCGTCGACGCCCCGAATCGCCGAGTCCTGCCGGCTTCGCGAAATGGCATGGGTTTCGAGAAATGCCCGCCTTCCCGTCGGCTGCCCGGATCGGGCCCGGGCGTGGACGGCGCGGTTCACCAAACCTAGGAAAGGGTCGGCCAAATGATCGAAGGGTCCTGTCATTGCGGCGCCGTGCGTTGGCGCTTCGAAGGTGTCCCCCGATCCGCGACCGCCTGCAGTTGCACCGTCTGCCGCCGCTACGGGGTGCTTTGGGCCTACGACTATGAAGACGAAGGCATCCGGGTCTCGGGCCCGACCCAGGCCTACACCTGGGCGGACCGGGAACTCGGCTTTCACTTCTGTCCGAATTGCGGCTGCATCGCCTATTGGCGTGCGACCGCCCCCAACGAGGCGGGCCGCCGCCGGATCGCCGTCAATCTCCGGCTGGCGGAGCCGGGGGCCGTGGGATCCATCCCCGTGAACCACTTCGACGGGCTGGAAAGCTGGAAGAACCTCCCAAGCGACGGCCGATGCGTCGCGGACATGTGGTTCTAGCCCCTGGCGGCACGAGCGGCCGCACGCGCTGCCGAACATCCGGGACCGCTTGGCGTCGCCTCGGATCGGCTCGCGACAGGGCCTGAAACGTCCGTTCTCGCGTGCTAAGAGAGAGGTTGCACCTTGCTCGCTAAGACGTCTGCAAGCTTTGATGAATTGGCCTGCTATGGCGCTGCGCCCCACGTGGACAGAGCTGTCCGGCGCAGCTAGTCTCCCGGCCGGCGGAGGACCGGCCGGGGGTTCTGTCCGCCGCCTGGTCGTGTCGTGGTGGATCGGGAGGAGGGACACAACTCGATCCGGCCAAAAGAAGCGATGCGGCCGAGAAGGGAGACGGTGAGGACATGCACCCGAGAGTTTTCCAAGAGTTCGAGCGCATCTGTGCGGAGAACGAGGTCAGCGGCTCGGTCCTGGAGGTCGGTGCCGTCCCATCCAATGACAGCCTGCTCTGCATGAAGGCCTTGGGAAACGCCACCGAGAAAATCGGACTCAACCTCATGGAGTCCGGCAGGTACATGGATTTCAATATTGTCAAAGGCAACGCCAACCATATGGCTTCATTCGAGAACGACAGATTCGACGCGACTCTCTGCAACTCCGTCCTCGAACACGACAAGTTCTTCTGGAAGACCCTGAGCGAAATGAAGAGGGTCACCAAACCGGGCGGGTTGATCGTCATCGGAACGCCGGGCTACAGCGCCCTCAAGGCGGAAAAACTGAAGTCCTACATGAGGAAAATCCCCCTCGTTCGAAAACTCCGTTGGAATCAGTATTTGAACATGTTCTTCACCGCGACGATTACGTTCGAAATCCATAACGCGCCTGGGGACTACTATCGATTCAGCCCGCAGGCATACAAGGAGGTGTTCTTCGAGGGGCTGCAGAACGTGGAAGTGCGCTCGATCATGCTGCCCCCCAGAGTGATCGGTGTAGGCACCAAGGCCTGACATGGCTCTCCGTCGCGAGGGATCGGCAAGGCCCGAGGCGAAAGCGCCGCAGCGGACCGCCGGCCTCGTCCCTCGACAGGGCAGAAGCACCCGTTGCCATGGGTGGAAAAGACGTTGGTCGCGGCCGAGGGCTCTCTAGCGCGTCTTGGCGAAGCGGCTCTAGGCCTGAACGATCCGACCCGATTCGACGAACAGCGTTCTCATTTTGGGCTTGGCGCCTTCGGGGATCTCCGAAGACGCGGGCTCCACGACCAAGGGACCGGAAAACCAGTTTGCCTCGACCTCGTCCAGGTCGCCGAACAAATCGGAAAGTCCCGTGTACCTGCCGTCACGCCAGGCATAGAGTCCGGTCAGCCACAGGGTTTCGTCTTCGATCTTCCATCTGCCGATGTAGCCGCGCTCGCAGTTCGGCGTCCGCCGGTCGAACTCGCAGGACGACCCCGGCCTGCGAAGCCAGGGCAGCAACGGCGTCGAGTAGAGCGTGTGCAGGATACCGTCGATATGAATGATCTCCGGAAGCTGCTCCAGGGCAGGTTCGCGCATCATCCCATCCTCCGCCAATCGTGAAGACCGAGACTATCAGCGGATCCGCCTGCGATCCAGGCAGGGCTGGCGACGGCGTTCTCCCGTCATAGGCAGCGAGTTCCCGGGCCCGGCCTGGAGCGTTCGCCGGCGAGGGTTGAGCGGCGTTCGCGGCGGCGACCCGCTCGCCCCGCACAAAGAGCGTCCAGGCGCTATAGTCGCGCTATAGTCTCCGGGACGATCGAGGAAGCTTCGGGCTCACCCCTTTTTTTGGAGCAATCCGTGATGATCCTTTTGCTGCGCCGCCCGGCACGCCTACATGCGGCCTTTGTCCTGATGCTTGCGTGCTTCGCATCGGCTTCCGCCCACGCGACCGCCGACGGGCCGGACCACTTCCGGGTGGTCGGTGTCTCGGCGAACGGCGTTCTCAACATGCGGGCGAGCCCCGGCAGAGACGGGGCCATCGTCGGGACCATTCCCTCCGATGCCGATGGTCTTGCCAACTTCGGATGCAGGGGCGGACTCACAGCGAGCGAGTACGAGGCCGCCACCGAGGCCGAGCGCGAGGCGGCGCGGAAGACCCGTTGGTGCAAGGTTGGATATGACCGCACCATCGGCTGGGCCGCCGGGTGGTTCCTCGCGGAAGGCCGAAGCGGAGACGGCTTCCGCGGAGGCGCGATCCTCGGAAGCCTGGCGGGCTCCGAGTGGAAGGTTCGCGATTTCGCGGGCCGCCCAACAAAGATCGAGTCGTGGATCGCCTTCAGGGCCGACGGGGCTGTCGTCGGGAACGGTGGCTGCAATCAGATCCGCGGCAGCTACAGCGAAAACGGCGGGTCGCTGGACTTCGGTCCCATCGCCGCGACCATGATGGCCTGCCCGGACCCGAAGATGCAGGCCGAGAGAGATCTGCTCGCGGCGCTCGACGCCACCCACGAGGCCGTGGCGACCCGCTTGTTTCTCGCGCTCTTCGATGGGTCCGGAAGACTGCTGGCTACGATGACCCGGCGGGACTGGGACTGAAGTCCGTTCGACGGCCGGGAGTCGTTGGCGACCATCCCGCTACCCCGGCGACCGGCATTCCTTCCGGAAGCCGAACCCGGCCGTTTCGTTCTTTGCCCACGCAACACGCCCGGGTCCGGCCGCCTTCATCGAGCCGGTCTCGGCGCATCGCGCTCGCGTCCTACGGAAGGCGCATGACCCCGTTCAGTTGATGGTGATGCGCCCCTCCCCGCCTACGGGATAGTCGGCCGCACTTACGGTACCGCCGAGCGTTTCCTCGATGTAGGCCTGGAGCGACTGCTGGTCGGACACGCCGATCGTCGTATTCGGCACCGCCGGGAATGCATCGCCGCCGTTGAGCGAGAAGTTGAGCGCCGCGACGTCCACCGTCACGTCCTGGGTGACGCCGCCGGCGACAACGACCGTGCCGTCCGCGAGGACGAGTTCCCGAACCCGCTCGCCAGGTGTTATCTGCACACCGGTGTTCTGGTCGGCGACCCGGGCTGGGAAGCTCGTGTCGACAGCCAGCATCGTGCCATCGGAGACCTGGACGAAGCCGCCGTCGCCCGAGGCCGGCAGGATGATCGCGCCCTCCTCGATGATCTGGCGCAAGGTCTCGGCCGGGACGTCCTCGGCGATGGCCACGAAGTTGCCGAAGGGCTGGAGCCGGAAGGTGTCGGCGACGCTGATGGGACCGGTGAGCTGGTCGATCTCGCCGCGAACGCCGCCACCGTTCTGAATCCCGATCTGCGGCACGTCGAGACCGAAATCGGCCGCCAGGGCCTGCGCCGTGGTCAGGTGAGCATCGGCGATCAGGTTGCCGCAGTTGCTCTCGACACCGCGAACCTCGCTGCGCTCGCAGTCGAGGTCGATTTCGCTGGATCCGATGATCGTCTCCGCGAGCTCGGCCTCGAACTCGGCAACGGGCTTCTCGACCAGCTTCTTCATGAGTCTGGACTCGCCCACCGCTTGCGGACCCCGATTGGTGACGAGGTGGATGCCCGAGTCCCTGCGATCGATGGAAAGGATCTCGCCGCGGCGGTCGAAGGTGACCTGAAGCTGTCCGACGTAGCGGTAGTTGCCCGGCGTCGTCACCACCGGAATCTCCTTTCCGGTCAGGTCCGTGACGATCTGCGGATATTCGCCGAAGATGTCGTCCTCGTCGCCCGGGAACAACTGGTCCCCCGGGTCCGCGAGGATCTCGTCGCCGCCGCCGCCGATCACCACGTCGACATCGTAGAGGGACCCGACGAGCTCCTTCTCGCTCTCGATGCCCTGCAGGTGCGATTGCAGGATGATGATCTTGATGCCCTTGCTCGTGAGGCGGTCGATCTCGGCCTGGGCAATCGCGGCCAGATCCGAGAGAACCTCGACCTGTCCCGGCGTGGAGATGGTCGGCAGCGAGGGGGTCGTCAGGCCGACGACGCCGATGGGTTTTCCGCCGGCCCACACGATGGTGCTGTCGACAAGCCGCACATCCTCGAGATCGGCGAGCGAAGGCTCCAATGCATACTCGAGGTTGGCCGAGACGAAGGGAACCTTGGGCACGGATTTGACGAAACGCCGGAAGGTCTCAGGGCCGAAATCGAACTCGTGATTGCCGATGGCCAAAGCGTCGTAGCGCAGGAGCCTCACGGCGAGGCCATCGAAAAAGGGCGCGCCCTCCTGCTGGGAAGCCTGGAAGGTGGTTCCCGCGAGGTAGTTGTCGCCGGAGTTGAGCAGCACGACACCGCGACGACGCGACTCGCCGCGGTTCCGGAAGAACCGCGATTTCCATCGCAGCACGTCGACCTTGCGCTTGAAGCGGGCGATCCCGCCGTACTTCTCGTCGATGCCGTCCTCGTCGCTGTCGAGCGTCACGGGAAGCAAGCTGGACTCGCCATCGTTGTTGTGAAGGATCGTCAGCGTGAAAGCGGGCCGCTTCCAGCCGCCCCAGCCGCCCGCGTGCGCGGAGCCAGAGACGGCAGCCCAGATTGCGCCCACGGTCGCGAGGACGGCTGCCGTGGCAGCGGTTTTGCGTGCAAGCTTTCCGGTCATGGTCATTGCGCGGGCTCCCCTGGGACCTGACGTCTTCGTGGCGGCACGCCGAGACTAGAGGACCGGGGTGACGGCAAGATGACTCCGAGATGAGGGCCTCGCGGCATGCGCTGCATGATCGCGGAACGCTACTGTCGCGGCTTCGGGGGGCGCCCGGCTCACCCTGCCCGGCACGGAACGGGGTCTTGATCCTGCGATGCGGGCATGGTCGGAAGCCGGTTGTCAGGTGCCATTCGGACGGTCTCGAGAACCGCCGGGAACGCCCCGGCATGAACATCAAGACAGGTCCGAAATCAGCGCCTTGGCATCTTTCAAATCTGCCGTGTCGAAGCCTTCGGCGAACCAGTCATGGATGGGCACGAGCAGGTCTTCCGCCTTTCGACGATCGCCTCGATCGGCCCAGACCCGGGCCAGGCTGGTCGCGGCGCGAAGCTCCAATGACCGGGAAGATTGATCACGGGCAATTCTCAAGGCCCTTTCGAAGCACGCCTCTTGGGGGCCGACGTCACTGGGTGCGGCGGCGCGCAGCAACTCGCCCTTGCGCCGATGAAGCTCGGCCAAATACAAGATCTCGCCGTAACGGTTGGAGAGATCGATGGCGACATCGATGCAGGAAACTGCATCCTCCAGTCTTCCCAGACCCGCGTGGGCCCTTGCGAGCGTCTCGTGAAAGGCCGGCAGCACCAACATGCCGGCGTTGTCTCTCCACCACTCCAAGCTCCGCGACACCGCTTGGAACCCTGCCGTCTTGTCGCCGCCCTCGATGGTCAAGCAGGCCTGTAGTGCGTCCACGAAGGCCGCCCAAGTCGCAAATCCACCGGACTGAGCCAAGGCTTGAAACCGCGCGATGCTCTCCTCGAGCGCCTCCTTGTCATTGCGCACCAAAGGGCTGTTGTGAATAGCCATTTGGAACCAGGCGAAGGCTTGAGAGGGTGGGTGGCGCACCCGGTGTGTCAAGGCGACAGCTCGGTCGAGCGATCTCCGGGACTGGTCTGCGAAGCCCTGATGCCAGAGCGCGTGCGCCAGATAGGCGTGCATGGTGACGCCGGAGTAGTATCCCACCTTGTGAACGGTCTCCTGCTCGACGCTGGGATCGTAGCCGGCGAGGCCTGCCTCCAAATGCTCCCGGGCTTCCGCGAACCGACCCATGTGCACCAAGGTCGCGCCCGCTCCGCGATGGCCGGTAAAGGACGGCACGTTCGAGCCGTCTTCATTGGCAAGGCGCACCAGCTCCCGCGAGCAGGCGAGCGCCTCGGCCAACTCGCCACGCATCAGATGGATCGTGTATTCACCGACACCGATGGCCCCGCGATAGGCCGTTCCCCCCAGTTGCTCGTCCAGACGCCGCGCCTGGACAACGGTTTCGACCGTTTCCTCGTTGATCCATCCCTTGAGAGTGCGCAGACAGCCGCCAAGCGTCATCAAGAGGTCGAGCTCGAGGCGCCATCTCGCCGGCCCCGCGTCGATCGCACCGACAAGATCCAAACCGCGCCTCAGCTGGGCGACGGCTTCGCGGTTGGCGGCCCGGCGGGCCGAGCGATCACCGGCCAAGAGCCATTTCTCGCTCGCCGCCAGCGGTTCGCCGGCCTGGGTATAGTGAAAGGCCATCAACTCGGGCTGGGCCTCGGCCGTCTCGGGAAAGTCCGCATCGAGGGCCTCGAGGATCTTGCCGTGGAGTTTTTGCCGCCGGCTTTTCAGAAGGCTCTCGTAAGCGGCATCGCGGACAAGCGCATGCTTGAAGGTGTAGGTCGCCTCCGGCGGCCGCCCGCGGCGGAAGACAAGCTCCGCCTCGGCAAGCTTCTCCAGGCAAGACAGCAAATCCGACTCGGGCCGATCGGCGATGGCCATCAGGAGCCTGTAGTCGAAGCTGCGCCCGATCGTGGCGGCGATCTGCGCGACCTCTTTTACGTCGGGCACGCGGTCGAGGCGCGCCATCAGCGAATCGTGAAGGGAGACCGGGATCCCGGCCACGCCGCTCTCGAGCACGGCCTTGGTCAGCTCCTCGACGAAGAGCGGCACGCCGTCGGTCTTGACCGCGATCTCGTCCAACAGCTCTTCGGACAACGGCTTGCCGCCGCTCAAGCGGTTCGCGATAGTGGAAATCTGATCGCGCCCCAGGCGGTTCAAGGTCAGCCGCGTGACGATCGGATGCCCGCCGAAACCATGGTCGAAGGTCGGCCGCGCCGTGACGAGCAGGAGGACCTTCGCGGATTCCGCCCGGTCCAGGCAGAGCTCGATCAGCTCCAGGGTGGTCGGGTCGCTCCAGTGCGCATCTTCCAAGAAAAACAGCACCGGCCGTTGGCGCGCCAGACCGAATAGCTGATCGGCCAAGGCCTCCAAGGTGCGCGACCGCAGTTGCTCCGGGCTGAGATCCAGGCTGCCATAACGAGCGTCCGGCTCGAGTCCCAGCAGGGACGCCAAGGGCGGAACGGCAGACCGCTCGTCCGCCCCTGCCTGGCGGACCAGGGCGGCCAACTTGTCGAGCCGTCGCTCGGAGGTCTCGCCCTGGGCGAAGCTGGCGGCCCTGCGAAGCTGCTGGATCGCCGGGTAGAGGGCGCTGTCTCCATGGTAGGGAGAGCACTGGTAGACGATGCGAAAGTGAGGTTCCCGGGCAATGGCGTCGATGGCCCCTCGGGCAATCCGCGATTTGCCGATTCCCGGCTCGCCGGTCAGGAGCACGAGCTGGCCTTCGCCTGCCTTGGCCTGGCGCCACCGCTCCATCAGCAAGGCCAGCTCTTGCTCGCGCCCGACCATTGGCAGCTCGGACCCGGCGGTACGCGCTTCGAAGCGGCTCTCCAGGACACGCGTTCCGAGCACGGCGTAGGCGACCGTTGGCTTGGCGATGCCCTTCAGGTTCTGCGGGCCGAGGTCGGAAAGATCGAACTGCTCGCCCAGAAGCGCGCGGGTGGACGCGGCGACGACCACCTGGTCAGGCCTGGCCAGCGCCTGCAGGCGGGCCGCAAGGTTCGGGGTTTCTCCCACCACCGCCTCCTCCTGCGAGGCACCCTCGCCCACCAAGTCGCCGACGACCACGAGGCCGGTGGCGATGCCGATCCGTGCCGCCATGGCCTCGCCGCCAGGGGTCTCGAGGTCCGAAATCGCCTGCATCATGGAGAGAGCCGCCCGCACCGCCCTCTCGGCATCGTCCTCGTGAGCCTGCGGCCATCCGAAATAGGCCAGTACGCCGTCACCCATGAACTTCGCGACATGACCCTCGAAGCGGGAGACCGACCCGGCCACGGTGTTCTGGTAGCCGGTCATCACCGTGCGCAGTTCCTCGGGGTCGAGACGACCGGCGAGCGCCGTGGAGCCGACAAGATCCACGAACATCACCGTGAGCTGGCGGCGCTCGGCCTCCGCGACCGCAGGGCGGCCGCCAACAGCCTCTCGGGCAGCCTCTCGGCTGGCCCTCGGCTCAATCTTGGATCCGAGCTCCGCAGTCGCCGCAAGCAGCTTGCGCCGCGCCCCCAGCGCGATGCCGATTTCCTTCAGATCCTCTTCGGTGACGTAGGGCAGCGCATCGAGATCGATCTCGTTCTCGGCAAAGATATCGGCGTACTTGCCGAGCCCGAGATCTTCCAGCCATTTGCCAAGGTCGCGCGCCACTGTCGCCTCAAGGGTATGCAAGGATTCGGCCAGCCTATATGGTCAGAAGCGCTCTATCCATCCGTGCGGCCCATGAGACCAGCAGCGGCCCGACCCAGGCCATCGCCGGCGTCCAGAACGAAACTGAGCCGGCCTAGCGCCTAGCGGCGAACGAACCGTGCGTCCGGCGCCCTTGCCGGACGGCTCATGGCACGCCGATACGCCCAGATCGCCAATACTGGGGCACAGGTTGTTTCTTGCCTCGCCGCTTGCGCAGCCAGTAGTTTGCCAAGGAACGCCCGAACGGGTCGGACCGACGCGCGCAGCATGGCGCAGAGGCTTGATGTATGACCGCATTGGTGACTGGCGCCTCAGGTTTCGTTGGCTCCGCCGTCGTGCGGGCACTGATCCGGCGCGGCGAAACAGTCCGTGTGCTCGTGCGGCCCACGAGCGACCGGCGCAATCTGCGGAACCTCGGTTTGGAGCTGGCGACCGGCGATCTCCACGAGCCGTCCTCACTGGTACGTGCGCTCGAGGGCTGCCGCTTTCTCTATCATGTGGCCGCGGACTACCGGCTCTGGGTTCCGCGCCCGGACGAGGTCTATCGAACCAACGTCGAGGGTACGGCGGCTCTTGTCCGCGCCGCCGTCGACGCCGGCGTCGAGCGCATCGTCTACACCTCGAGCGTGGCGGCGCTCGGACTCAACGACAACCGCGACCCGGCGGACGAGACGACCCCGGTGTCGCTCGCCGATATGGTCGGGCACTACAAGCGCTCGAAGTACCTGGCCGAGGAGCGAGTCCGGCATCTGGTTCGGGACCTCGGCGCGCCCGCCGTCATCGTGAATCCCTCGACACCGATCGGTCCGCGCGACCTCAAACCGACGCCGACGGGCCGGATCGTCCTGGACGCGGCCGCGGGCCGGATGCCGGCCTACGTGGACACCGGGCTGAACATCGTTCATGTCGATGATGTCGCGCAGGGGCATCTCCTGGCCTGCGATCACGGCGTCGTCGGCGAGCGCTACATCCTGGGCGGCCACAACATGTCTCTGCGAGAGATTCTGGCCGTCATCACCGGCCTCGTGGGGAGAGCGTCTCCCAAGGTCCGCCTGCCTCACGATCTGGTCCTGCCAGTCGCAATGGCCGCTGAACTGATCGCTCGGGCGACGGGCAGGGAACCCTTCGCCACGGTCGATGGGGTCAGGATCGCCAGGAAGCACATGTATTTCACGTCTCGAAAGGCCGAGCGCGACCTCGGCTATGGAGCGCGGCCCGCCGTCACAGCCTTCCAAGACGCCATCGACTGGTTCCACGACCAGGGCTATCTCGGCCGCGCAGGCCAGCGGCGGGCTTCCTTTCAAGGCGCAACCGACTAAGGGTATCGGGGCGATCCACCCCGCCTTCCGCACGCGGTATGTGCGAGGCCCTGGCGCAAGTGGTCCCAAACAGCCGCCCCCCTTGGGCGGCGGCGGGCCTATTCCAGATAGAGCCGGAAGCCGGCGTCGCTGTCGCCGCCTTCCATCTCCAGCTCGCCGAGGCTGCGGATCAGGGCCTCGATCTGCTCGTTCGACATCTCGAAGACGTCGCCTTCGATGCCCTTCTCCCTGAGCTTTTCGTTGATCTTGGCACGCTTGGCCTCGGGGATCAGGGCCCGCATCTTGATGCCGCCGCGAATCAGGTCGAGGGGCACCCGCATGCGGAAGCTCTCGTCCTTTCCGCTCTTCGGGGTCGACCCCGCCTCCATGCAGAGAAAGCGGGGCGCCGGGCGTTCGGCTTCGGCCGATGGCGGCGGCGTGGACCGTTCGGCGCCGAGGGCAGCAAGCAGCCGCTCGCCTTCGTCGACGGTGATTCGGCCCGTCGCCACCATCTCGAGGATCCGCTTGGTCTCGCTGCTCATGACCGCTTTCCCGTCAGTTGATCTCTGTCTGCTTGCCGTCGCCGGAATGCCGCGTCACGGCCGCCAGCGCATTCACCGCGCGAGCTCCGCGAGCGCCTCCTCGGCGCTGATCTCGCCCGCTTCGAGGCGGTCGAGCACCTGTCCGCATCGGGCGACGGGTCCGGCAGCCGGTCCTGCGACCGGTCCGGCCGGCGGCGCCCCGTCTTCGATCACCTCGGCGAAGTCGAGCCGCCCGGCAATGCGGTTCAGCCGTCCCTTGATGGTGGGGTAGCTGACCCCGAACCAGCGCTCCATCTGCTTGATCGACCCGTGGCAGTGGACGAAGGCGGCGACGAAGGCCTGATCGTCGGCGTCCAGGCAGGCCAGCGGCGGCGGCGCGAAGTCGCCCTCGATGGCGATGCCGTCGTCGACCGTACGCACCCGCTCGATGGTGAAGTCCTGCCCGCGCGTGAGCTGGGTGAGCCTGCTCCAGTCCAATGCCATGGCCCGCTCCGGCAAATTCATTGACTGAATATGGCACCAAACTCAAGAAAATCAATATAGCAATTAATTTTTCGAATTACATCGCAAGCCGAAGCCGCGATGCGGGCGTGTGCTCGTGGCAGCACGCCCGCTTCGCGATCTCGGCCGGCGCCTATCGGCCTTTGCTGGCCGTGAGGATCAGGGCCGGCATGTCGAACTCGACCTTTCCGTCGGCGCCGGCGAAGGGCCGCAGCACCGTTTCCGACTCCCGCAGCAGGAGGTCGAACTGGGCCCGGTCGAGCAGGCCGCCCAGGGTCCAGACGCAGGCCCTCTCCGTGGCCACCAGCTCGGCGATGGACTCGAAGCGTACGGCGCCCCGGCGCTCCTCGACCGCCGCGCCATCGAGGCCGGCGGCCGCCGCGATGCGGCCAAGCTCTTCGGCATCGCCAAGCACGAAAGGCGCGCGGAAGGAATCCCCCACCTCCTGGCCGAACAGCCGGTCGAGCAGCTCGGCCAGCGCCCTATAGCCGGGGGAGCGCGCCAGGGCGCCGCAGACCGCGACCGCCAGGCGGCCTCCCGGCCTGAGGACGCGCATCATCTCCTTGAGTGCCTTGGTCCGGTCCGCGAAGAACATGAAGCCGAACTGGCTGATCACGGCGTCGAAGCTCTCGTCGCCGAACGGCAGGGCCTCTGCCGCACCCTCCTGCCAGCCAATGCCGCCGCCCTTGCGGCGGGCCACGGCCAGCATTTCGGGATTGGCGTCGAGGCCCGTCACCTGGCCGCCCGGCCCGACGATGGCCGCCGCCGCGAGGGTCGCGGCACCGGTGCCGCAGGCGACGTCCAGGACCTTCTGTCCGGGCGCCACGCCGGCCGCCTGCGCGACCACCGGTCCCCAGGGCCCGAAGAGGGCGGGCACGAACTTCTCGTCATAGATCTCGGCCGGCGGCCGTCCCTGCGGCATCACGTTCATGGCGCTCCCTTTCCTGCTGCGGTGCCAGAGACTACCTTTGGCCCGACTGTTGGCTTCGACGTGCGGGCCGGAAGTCTAGGGACCAGCCATGGCGATTGCCCATGACCAGCCGTCCGTGACTCTTGCCGAGGAGTCCGAAACGCCGGCCGAAGCCGTCGCCGGGGCCGTCGATCCGCTGTCCGACGTGCTGCGCACGGTGAAGCTGAAGGGGGCCCTCTTCTTCCTGGTCGACGCGACCGATCCCTGGTGCGTCGAGGTGCCGCCTGCGCGCGAGTACGCCGGGATCATCCTGCCGAGCGCGCGCCACGTGGTCTCCTACCACGTGGCCGTGGAGGGCGGCGGTCTCGCCGTCGTACCGGGACACGGGTCCGTCCCCTTCGGGGCCGGCGACATCATCGTCTTTCCTCACGCCGATCCCTACCTCATGTCGAGCGCGCCCGGCGTTCCGCCGGAGCTGGACCCGGCCGAGACGCTGCAGTTCTTCCGCGACCTCGCCGCCGGCAAGCTGCCCTTCGTCATACCGGAAGGCGGCGGCGGTCTGCCGAAGACCAAGGTCATCTGCGGTTTCCTCGGCTGCGACCTCAGCCCCTTCAACCCGCTGTTCACGGCGCTGCCGCCGCTGCTCCACATCCGCCGGCCGGCTGGCGGCGGCCCGGACCTGCTCGACCGGCTCATCGACCTCGCCATGGCCGAGATGCAGACGCCGCGCGCCGGCGGCGAGAGCATCCGCCTGGGCCTCAGCGAGCTCATGTTCGTCGAGCTCCTGCGGCGCTATCTAGGGACCCTTTCGGCGGACGGCCCCGGCTGGCTGGCGGGCCTGCGCGATCCCAAGGTCGGCCGCGCGCTCGCCCTGCTGCACGCCGAGCCGGCGCGGGACTGGACGCTCGAGTCCCTGGCCCGCGCGGCCGGCGTCTCCCGCTCGGTGCTGGCCGAGCGCTTCGCCCGCTGCGTCGGCGAGACGCCCATGCGCTATCTCACCCTCTGGCGCATGCAGCTCGCGGCGCGGCTGCTGACCGACGGCGCCGCCAAGGTGGCGGCCATCGGCGAGCAGGTCGGCTTCCGCTCCGAGGCCGCCTTCAGCCGCAGCTTCAAGAAGGTGACCGGCCTCTCGCCCACCGACTGGCGCCGCAGCAGCGTGAGCACCCCGGGAGGACCTCCAGCCCGCTGAGCCGGGGCGAACAAGGGCTAGGGCGCCAGGGACTTCTCCATGCGGAAGTTCTCGATCCGGACGCCCCGGCGCTCGACGCTCTGGGCCGCCAGGACCGCGAAGCCTCGGCTCTGGAAGAAGGGCTTGGCGACGCGGCTGGCATCGGTGGCGAGGCGCGTGTGCCCGGCCGTTCGGGCTCGGGCTTCCAGTTCCGCCAGCAGGGCGCTCGCGACACCCCGGCCCTGACGATCCTTATGCACGTAGAGCATGTCGACCACGCCTTCGGGGCTGAGTTCCGCAAAGCCGACGAGCGCGCCGTCCTCTTCCGCGACCCGGGCGAAGTTGCGGTCGAGCCGCAGCGCCCAGGCGGCGGGATCGAGGTCGCCGGGCGCCCAGGCGTCGAGCTGCTCGCGCTCGTAGTAGCGGGCGCCGATCTCGTGGACGGTCTCCTGGAACAGCCGGACGATGGCGGCGAGATCCGCCGGCCCGTAGGTCCTGATGCGCATGGTCTTCCCCGGCCGGAGCCAAGCCGCCGTTCGCGGAGCCGAAGTCCTAGGAAGACCCGCGACAACCGTCAAGCGCGCGAACCGGCAGCGCTGCACCGCAGCGTCCACCGCCTCCCGCGCAGGACCAGCCTACATGTCGATCAGGACCACCAGCATCACGAGCACGAACGCCACGTAGACGAAACCGCTCGGGATGCCGCTGCCTCGCACCCATCGGCCCAGCCGGACCGCACTCTGGGACAGTGACTCCAAAAGCTCTTGCGCCGGCACCAACGAATCCTTGAACATCGTCGCTACCCCCTGCATCAGCGCGGCGAAAAACATCCCCTCAATGCAATTCCTGTTCGCCGAGCATGGGCCGGGTTGGTACCGGAGTCAAACGCGCCATGCCGTGTCCGGCCGCAGACCGTTGGGGTTTTCACGCAATCGTTACCAGGCAACGGCGTCATGCGTCGCCCGTGCCAATCTTCGATCGCCAACTCCGCCATGACGACGGAGGGAAAGAGAGTGGCAGCTAGCCGCACAGGTCCCCTCGCAGTCGTCGTCCTGCTCCTGGCACTGGCGACGGGTTTCGGCTCGGCGGCGGCGGAGACGGCGTTCTCGGCAATCCCCGGTCCGGAGCGCTGCCGCTTTCTCGAACTGCGCATCGAGGACGGCTGGTGGCTGCAGTTGCGCAGGGACGGGCCGGCCGCCTACGGCTTCGGTGCCCTGCCCCAGCGGGTCCTGGTGGAAGGTGGCACGTTCGCCTTCGACGAGGTCTACGCGGCCGTCATCGGCCATCTGGCCGAGGCCCAATCCGGCGCGCGGGTCACGGTCGTCTTCTCTCCCATGGCCGCCGGTTTCGAAGGCCAGGTGTTCGCCCTGAAGGACGCCGACACGCTGGCGTCGGAGCTCTTCGCCACGGCCTACCGCAGGCGGGACCTCGACCTCGACGACGGATTTCAGCAGCAGAACCTGCGTCACTTGGACCCCTTCTGGGCCGACGCGCCGTTCCTGCGCTAGACGGCCAGCACCGCGACGGCGGGCTCCGGGCGCCCCAAGCACGCCCGGGTGGTGGGATCTGTTCTCCCACGATACAATTGAAACACTTTTCCCGCCGCACAGACATCGAAGAGATGCATAGGACCCCCATCTTCGCCACCAGTGAAGGCAGCGAGCAGCGATTGCAGCATGGGAAACCAAGCGTTGAGCCGTCCGAACGACCTCGAAGCGCCCCATGGCCTCCCTGCCGAGACCAGCTGGACAAGCCTCCCGCAGCCGGACCTGAACGCCGGCTCGGACCGGCAGCGCCCGACACCAGGCGAGCCGGAGTGGGAGAACCACTGGCGGCCCTGCAGGTACCTCTAGGGCCCACGCCACGGACGTAAGCGGCAGGGGACCGCCGCATCTCAGCGATCAAACGGAAACCGCGAACACCAGGAAAGGAACAGGACATGACCCAGGCAACCCAGACCGGCAGCGTCGACAATGGCGTCAACACCGAGGCCCTCATCGAGGCCCGCAAGGCCCTCGAAGCGGCGCCCGAGGCGGCCCAGTTCAAGTGGCGCGCCAGCTGCGAGTGGCTGAACGGCACCCACAGCCGCTCGACCGTCGAAGGCTTCTTCGGCCTCGGCGAGGAGCAGCAGCGCGGCCGGACCTTCACCGTGGAGGCCGACCATCCGGAGGTCTTCGCGGCCGAAGACAATGCGCCGACGCCGGTGGAGATCGTGCTCTCCGGCCTCGCCAGCTGCCTGACCGCCGGCGTCGCCGCCGTCGCCCAGCACCGGGGCATCCAGCTCCACTCTGTGAAAGTCGACCATCGAAGGCGACATGGACCTCCAGGGCATCCTCGGCATCGACGACGAGGTGCGCAACGGCTTCGGCACCATCCGCGTCAGCTTCGACATCGACGCGGACGCCACCGAGGACGAGATCAAGGCCCTGGTGGCCCAGTCCCAGAAGCGCTCCGCCGTCTTCGACATCGTCACCAACCCGACCAACGTCTTCGTCTCCGTCAACTGACCGGGCGGGGATCTCGCAACTGCTGCTCGAGGCGAGCGTCGTGAAACAGACTACGACCGTCATCATTGGCGCCGGCCAGTCCGGGCTCGCCTTCAGCAGGGAACTCGCCGAGCGCTCGATCGACCACGTATTGATCGAGCGCGGCGAGGTCGCCAACGCCTGGCGGAAAGAGCGTTGGGACTCGCTCAGGCTGCTGACGCCCAACTGGCAGACTCGCCTGCCGGGCTACGCCTACGAGGGCGGCGACCCGGACGGCTACATGGACATGCCGGCGATCGTCAACTTCCTCGGCAGCTATGCCGAGGCGATCGGCGCGCCGGTCGAGTGCGGCACGACCGTGACCGCGGTGCGCCAGAGCGACGCGGGCTACCGGGTCGAGACGGACCGGGGAACCTGGCGCTGCCGGACCCTGGTGCTCGCCAGCGGCGGCTGCAATCTGGCGAACGTGCCGGCGCTGGCCGACGACCTGCCGCCGCCGGTCAGAAGCCTTTCGCCCATGGACTACCGCAATCCGGACCAGCTCGCCGACGGCGGCGTCCTGGTGGTCGGCGCCTCCGCGACCGGCATTCAGCTGGCCAAGGAAATACAGGACTCCGGCCGCCAGGTGACCCTCTCGGTCGGCGAGCACGTGCGCCTGCCGCGCACCTACCGCGGGCGCGATATCCTCTGGTGGATGGACGCCATCGGCATCATGGACATGGACTACGGCGAGGTCGACGACATCCGGCGCGCCCGCCGCGTGCCTTCGCCGCAACTAGTGGGCACCCCCGAACGGACCAGCCTGGACCTCAACGCGCTCCGTGCCGAAGGGGTCGAGATCGTCGGCCGCGTGGCCGGCCTGCGCGACGGGCAGGCCCTTTTCTCGGGCGGCCTGGGGAACCAGTGCGCACTCGCCGACCTGAAGATGAACCGCCTGCTGGATAGCATCGATGCCTGGGTGGCCGAGAACGGCAAGGAGGGCTCCTTCGCGCCGGCCCACCGCTTCGAGCCAACCCAGGTGGACGGCGAGCCGCCGTTGAAGAAGGACCTGGCCGCCGCCGGTGTCCGCACGGTGCTCTGGGCGACCGGCTACCGGCCGGACTACTCCTGGCTCCAAGTCCCGGTGCTCGACCGCAAGGGCCGCCTGCGCCACGACGGCGGCGTGGTCGACGCCCCCGGCATGTACGTCATGGGGCTGCCCTTCCTGCGCCGGCGCAAGTCGTCCTTCATCCACGGCGCCGGCGACGACGCCCGCGACCTGGCCGAACACCTCGCCGCCGGCCTGCGCCGCGCCACGTCCTCGCGGCCAGCCTCCACAGGCGTGGCCCGGACCTCCAGCGGCATCTCGGCCCTGCCCGACAGTCAGTACGGGGCCCTGCCGGCCTGAACGGGCGGCACATCCCAGACGTTGGCCCACGGCCCCGGACCGCTATAGTGCCCTCGCGGAACCGGCCGTCGAGGGCGACGAATGAACAAAGCATGCGAGTCCCTGAACCGCCTCATGCGCGCGGAGCTGACGGCGACGAACCAGCAGTTCACCCACGTGCTGGCGCTGCGCGCCTGGGGCGACGAGGAGACCGCCGCGCGGATCATGGAGGTCGACTACGTCGACTTCCCCAATGCCATGCGGATCATCGACCACCTGGTCGAGGCGGAGCTGCCGGTGGAACTGCCGCCGGATCCCTACACGCCCGGGACCGGACTGGCGAGCATGCTGCGCGCCGAGCTCGCCGTCGAGGGGCGGATCAATGAGGCGATCGAGACAGCGGCGGACCTGGACGAGCGCGGGCGCGCCTTCGTCGCCGCGGCCGAGGCGCCGCGCGCGGCCTACGGCGCCTGGCTGCGGGACCGCCTGAGCCGCGCCCATTCCGGCGAGGGCGCAGCGCCTCCCGACGACGCCGAGATCGCCGACCTGTTGGGGCACCTCATCACCATGATCGAGCAGCCCCTGGTCCACGCCTTCGTCCACCGGCACCAGGGCGAGCCGCGGACCGCCGACGCGGCCTGGGCCACGAGCGGCGCGGCCATGGTCCAGGCGACCCAGTTCGTCCGCCTCTACGCCGCAGAGAAGACGGTGCCCGCCCCCGGCCCGATCCCGGCGCCGCGGATCGCCCGCCAGTCCGACGAAGCGGTCGACTGCGACCGGCGGCTGGCCGAGGACTGCGCGGAGGTGGCTGCGCAGGCGGCCCGCGCTTCCAGGCAGGACGCGGCGGCGCAGCTCTGTAGCACGATCGCCGACTATTGCCGCGCCCTCGCCGATTGGGAGCCGGGCCGGCCGCACCCGGCCGCCGATAGCAACCCGCCCGCCTTCGCCAGCTTCGAAGCGACCCTGACCCGCTTCGTCCGGCCGCGCTAGAGAGGCGTAGGATCAGGGCGCGGGCGGCTCGAGATCGGATACGGGGGCATGCCGAAAAGGGAGGGCTACGACCGCTGCCTACCCTGTTTCAAGGCAGGCGAGACCAGCGACCGGGGCGCAAACAACCGGCGGGGCGGCGACGGCCCGTTGAGCGTGACACAAGACGGCCTGGAGTATCCCCTCTTCGACGCCTTTCTCGAAGCCGGCGGCCAGTCTGGTCAAGGCCGCTCCGACGACCTCAATAGAATGGCGCAAACCGATCATCCCTTCTACCAGGTCTCCCTAGAGGGTCGACGGTGTTCCGCGATGAGCTGGCATCGCGAACTGCTCTAGGAGCTCGGCCCGACCCCGGACCTCAATCGCTCCTGGGATAGCCGATCGACTTCAGCACGTCGGTGATCTCGTCCAGGATGACCGGGTCGTCGATGGTGGCGGGGACGCGGTAGTCCTCGCCGTCGGCGATCTTCTGCATGGTGCCGCGCAGGATCTTGCCGGAGCGGGTCTTGGGCAGGCGCTTGACCACAGAGGCCTGCTTGAAGGCGGCCACCGGGCCGATCCTCTCGCGCACCAGCTTGACCACCTCGCCGACGATCTCCGGCTCCGGCCGGTCGACGCCGGCCTTGAGCACCAGGAAGCCGACGGGAAGCTGGCCCTTCAGCTTGTCGGCGGCGCCGATCACCGCGCATTCCGCCACGTCCGGGTGGGAGGCCAGGACCTCCTCCATTCCGCCGGTGGAAAGGCGGTGCCCGGCGACGTTGATGATGTCGTCGGTGCGGGCCATGACGAAGACGTAGCCGTCCTCGTCCAGATAGCCCGCGTCGCCGGTCTGGTAGTAGCCGGGGAAGGCCGTGAGATAGGACTCCCGGAAGCGCGCGTCGGCCTGCCAGAGAGTCGGAAAGGTGCCCGGCGGCAGGGGCAGCTTGCAGACGATGGAGCCGATCTCGCCCGCCGCCATCGGCGCGCCCTCGCCGTCCAGGACGTGGATGTCCCAGCCCGGCACCGGCCGGGTCGGCGAGCCGGGCTTCACCGGCAGGCGCTCGATGCCCATGCAGTTGGCGGCGATCGCCCAGCCGGTCTCGGTCTGCCACCAGTGGTCGATGACGGGCACCTGCAGCTTCTCCTCCGCCCAGCGGAGCGTGTCCGGATCGCAGCGCTCGCCCGCCAGGAAGAGTGTGCGGAACCTGCTCAGGTCGTGCTTGGCGATGTGCGCGCCCTCGGGGTCCTGCTGCCGGATCGCCCGGAAGGCGGTCGGCGCCGTGAACATGGCGCTCACCTGATGCTGGGAGATCACCCGCCAGAAGGCGCCGGGGTCGGGCGTGCCGACGGGCTTGCCTTCGTAGAGGATCGTCGTGCAGCCGTAGAGCAGCGGGGCGTAGACGATGTAGGAATGGCCGACCACCCAGCCCACGTCCGAGGCCGCCCAGTAGGCCTCGCCGGGATTGACGTCGTAGATGTTCTTCATGGTCCAGGCGAGCGCCACGGCGTGGCCGCCGTTGTCGCGCACCACGCCCTTGGGCTGGCCGGTGGTGCCGGAGGTGTAGAGGATGTAGAGCGGATCGGTCGCCGCCACCGGCACGCAGTCGTGGGGCGCGGCGGCTGCCTCCTGCTCCCGCCAGTCGTGGTCGCGCCCGGCGATCAGCGGCGCCCTCTCCATGTCGCGCTGCAGGACGATACAGGCGTCGGGCTTGTGGGCGGCGAGCTCGATCGCCTGATCCAAAAGCGGCTTGTAGGCCACCACCCGGCCCGGCTCGATCCCGCAGGAGGCCGAGACGATCAACTTCGGCCGGGCGTCGTCGATCCTGACGGCCAGCTCGTTGGCGGCGAAGCCGCCGAACACCACCGAGTGGACCGCTCCCAGCCGGGCGCAGGCCAGCATGGCGATCGCCGCTTCCGGCACCATGGGCATGTAGAGGATCACCCGGTCGCCCTTGCCCACGCCGTGGGAGGCCAGAGCGCCGGCGAAGCGCGCCACCCGGTCGGTCAGGGCCGCGTAGCTGTAGGTCTCGACGGTGTCGGTGACCGGACTGTCGTAGATCAGGGCCGCCTGCTCGCCGCGGCCGTCCGCCACATGGCGGTCGAGGGCGTTGTAGCAGGTGTTGAGCCTGCCGCCGGCGAACCAGCGGTAGAAGGGCGCGTTCGACTCGTCGAGGACCTTGTCCCACCTGCTGTCCCAGGAGATCGCCTCGGCCGCCTCGGCCCAGAAGGCCTCCTTGTTGTCGATCGAACGGCTGTGAGCCTCTTGATAGCGCCCCATGCTGCTCCCCCTGTTTCCGCCGAGCGGACGTCTCGGTCGTCTTCTTGGCCGGACCCACAGCCCGCCTGACCTGGCGGCCGGCCGCCCGAAAGGATGCGTCAAAAGCCCGGCCGTTTCAATTCGCCCCCATCCCATACCACCGCGGAGGCCCCGAAACACAAGCCGGGTGACAAGCCGGCGCCCGGACGACCAGAATGCACCCGGCGCAAGGGTGAATTGACCGGGGGGTGAGACGCCATGACCGAGATCAAGCGACCGGAGCGAGATTCCGATCGAGAGGGACCGGACCCCTTGGGCCTCGAGCGGACGGCCGCCAACCACCGGCCGCTGACGCCGCTCGACTTCCTCGCCCGCACGGCCGAGGTCTTCCCCGAGCGCACCGCCGTGGTCCATGGCGATCAACGCACGAGCTGGCGCCAGGCCGGCGAGCGCTGCCGCCGGCTCGCCTCGGCCCTCAGGAAGCGCGGCATCGGGCCGGGCGACACGGTGGCCGTGATGGCGCCCAACACGCCGCCCCTCTTCGAGGCCCACTTCGGCGTGCCGCTCGCAGGCGCCACCCTCAACGCCCTCAACGTGCGGCTCGACCCCGTCACCATCGCCTACATCCTCGGCCACGGAGAGGCCAAGGCGCTGATCACCGACCGGGTCTACGCCGGCACCATCGCCGCTGCCCTCGACGCCGCACCCAACAACATGGGTCGTGACATCCTGGTGATCGACATCGACGACCCCTTGGCCGAGGCCCAGGGCGAGACGCCCGGCCCGCGCCTGGGCGAGACGGACTACGAGGCCTTCCTGGGCGAGGGCGATCCGGCGGAAGCGGGCCGCTGGCCGGCCGACGAGTGGGAGGCGATTTCCTTCAACTACACCTCCGGCACCACCGGCGACCCCAAGGGCGTGGTTTATCACCACCGGGGCGCCTACCTGAATGCCGTCGGCAACGTGCTGACCTGGTCCATGGGCCAGCATCCGGTCTACCTCTGGACGCTGCCCATGTTCCACTGCAACGGCTGGTGCTTTCCCTGGACGGTGACCGCCCTGGCAGGGACCCACGTCTGCCTGCGCCGGGTGGAGGCGGGCGCCATCTACCGGGCCATCGCCGAGCACGGCGTCACCCACCTCTGCGGCGCGCCCATCGTCATGCAGATGATCCTGGACGCGCAGGCCGGGCAAAAGCGCGCCTTCGACCACCAGGTGCGGATGATGACCGCCGCGGCCCCGCCGCCGGCCGCGGTGCTGGCGCGCATGGCGGAGGCCGGCTTCGACGTCACCCATGTCTACGGCCTGACCGAGACCTACGGCCCCGCCGTGGTCTGCGCCTGGGATCCGGCATGGGACGCCCTGGGCATCGATGAGCAGGCCGCCCTCAAGTCACGTCAGGGCGTGAAGTACGCGGTGCTGGAGGACCTGACGGTGGCGGACCAGGACAGCCTCGCGCCCACGCCCTGGGACGGCAAGACCCTGGGCGAGGTCCTCATGCGCGGCAACATCGTGATGAAGGGCTACTTGAAGGACCCGGCGGCCAGCGAGCGCGCCTTCGCCGGCGGCTGGTTCCACTCGGGCGACCTGGGCGTGCGCCATCCCGACGGCTACATCGAGCTCAAGGACCGCTCCAAGGACATCATCATCTCCGGCGGCGAGAACATCTCCTCGATCGAGGTGGAGGGCGCGCTCTATCGCCACCCGGCGGTCGCCGGGGCGGCCGTGGTCGCCGCGCCCCACCAGAAATGGGGCGAGACGCCTTGCGCCTTCGTCGAGCTGAAGCCCGGGGAGCAGGTGAGCGAGGCGGACCTGATCGCCCACTGCCGGGACAACCTGGCCCACTTCAAGTGTCCCACCCGGGTGATCTTCGGCGAGCTGCCCAAGACCTCCACCGGCAAGATGCAGAAGTTCATCCTGCGCGATCGGGCAAAGACGCTCTGACCCAAACGGAGCCAGAGCGCGCGCGGCGCCCGAGCCGGGCGCCCGCACAGGTTAACCCTATGCAATGACCACATCTTAACCCCGAAGATCCAGTCTTGTCGGTTCCGCGGGCCGGCCCGGCCGGTTCGCCAAGCGGTTGTTCGGGACGTCACAATAGGACGCGGTATGACGGCGACGGTTCCGCCCTGGGCGCGGATCTGTGTGGCCGCCGCACTCTTCGTCGCGCTGAGTGTGGAGGCCGCGGTTGCGCCTGCCCGGCTGCTGGGCAGCGGCGGTCCCGACCGCCTGGCGCTGCTCGCCGCCCTGCGCTCCGGAGACTACGCCCGCCTCGACCGCTATCTGACCCAGCTGCAGGACGACTACGAAAGCGGCACGGGGTCGGAGGCCCGGCTGGAGCGGGCCTACCGGGCTTTCGCCTCGGCCGATCCGGTGCTGCGGCCGAAGCTGGACGAATGGGTCTACCGCCAGCCCCGCTCCTTCGCCGCGCGTCTCGCCCGCAGCGAGTACCTCGCCCACCTCGGCCGGCTGCGCCACCGCACCCAGCCCCCGCCACCCACCGGCGGCCCGCCGGAACCGGCTCCCAGCGAGCTTTTGGCCCAGGCGCGGCACGACCTGCTGACCGCCCTCGACCAGCGGCCGCACCTGGGGATCGCCTACCGGACCCTGATCGACATCGCCATGTTCGAGGGCAAGATCGCCCGGGCGGATTCCTGGTTCGACCTGGGACTCGAGGCGGACCCGGGTTCGGCGGCGCTGCACCGCGCCTACCTGCTGTCCCTGAGGCCCTGGAGGCGGCCGGACGACAGCCCGGACCAGGTGCTGGCTCGCCTGAACCAGGTGGTCGAGGGCCTGGCCGCAGAGGACGACATCAAGCCCGACCTGGCGGTCCTGCGGGGTTTCCCCGACTTCGTCACCGCCGAGCTGCTGCGCCGCCAGCGGCGCCACGACCAAGCCGAGCGCTACTACGCTGAGGCCCTGAAGTACGGCGACGACTGGCTGTTCCTGCGCCAGGCGGGCATCAACGCCTTCCAGGAGGGGCGTTTCGTCGAGACCCTACGCCGCATGAGCTACGCCCTCGTCCAGCGTCCCGAGAACCCCACCCTGCTCGACTGGCGCGCCCGGACCCACTGGGCGCTGGGCAACCGGGAGCCGGCCCTGAGGGATTGGCTGCTCGCCCTCTCCCTCGACCCCATGAACCCGGACATCCTGCTGGGTCACGCCCAGGCGCTGCGCGACCTCGGCCAGATCGAGGCGGCCGCCCATGCCCTCGACGAGGCCACCTTGCTGGGCCGCGATCATCTGGCCGTGCGGCGCCTGCGCGGGCAGCTCCTCATGAGCGACTTCAACCGGCCCGAGGACGCCATCCCCGACCTGCGGCGCGCGGTCGAGCTCGACCCCTACGGCCGGGACAGCTTGCGCGCCTATGCCGAAGCCCTCTACCGCTCCAAGCGCTGCGAGGCGGCGAGCGAGGCGCTGGCGAGCTATCGGCGGCTCTGCGAAAACGGCAACCGCTGCGCCGAGGAGGACCTGAACTGGGCCCGCGAAGCGCTGCGCGGCACCCGCAGGCCCGACGGCTGCCCGGCCTACGGCGTGCTCGGCCCCTGATCCAGGCCTTCGGCGAAGTTCCCTAGCGGCTCCGCGATTCCGGGCGTCGTGCTAGGCTCGGCTCCGCATCGCCAAGAGTGAGGAGCCGCCCCATGCTGATCGAACACGACGGCAAGCGCCCACGCATCGATCCGTCGGCCCGAATCGCGCCCACGGCCGTCATCTGCGGCGAGGTGACCATCGGACCGGGGACCAGCGTCGGCTTCGGCGCCGTGCTGACCGCGGAAAGCGGCCCCGTCGCGCTCGGCGCCTGCTGCATCGTCATGGAGAACGCGATCATTCGGGGTACCCGGCGCTTTCCCGTCTCGATCGGCGACCACGTGCTGATCGGCCCGCACGCGACGCTCTCGGGCTGCCGGGTGGGCGACAGCGCCTTCCTGGCGACCGGCTGCAGCGTCTTCAATGGGGCCGAGATCGGCCCACGGGCGGAGGTGCGCGTGCGCGGCACCGTGCATCTCTCGACCCGCCTGCCGGCCGACGCCCTGGTCCCCATCGGCTGGGTCGCGGTCGGCGATCCGGCCCGCATCCTGCCGCCCGAGCAGCACGAGGAGATCTGGACGGTGCAGGAGCCGCTCAACTTCCCGAAGACCGTGTTCGGCGTCGAGCGTCCGCCGGCCGGCGAGACCAACATGCCGGAGATCACCCGGCGCTACGCGCGGCTGCTGCAAGGCCACCGAGAGGACGTGCCGCTCGAGAGCTGACGGCAGCCGCGCGCCGGTGCGAAATCAGCCGAGGATGCCGCCGTCCTCGCGCATGATCGCGATCACGGCCGAGCGCGGCACCGACTGGCCGCCGCCCGGGAAGTGGCTGTCGCCCTTCTCGCCCGGATGCTGGATGCCGACGAAGACGGTGCGTCGGTCGGGGCTGAAGGTGATGCCCGTCACCTCGCACTCCTTGGGGCCGACCATGAAGCGGCGGATCTCCCCGGTCTCGGGGTCGCCGATCAGCATCTGGTTGTTGCCCTGTCCGGCGAAGTCCCCGTCGTTGGAGTAGTTGCCATCCGTCTGGATCCACATGAGGCCGGCCTGGTCGAAGCCGAGACCGTCGGGCGAGTTGAACATGTTCCCGGCGTTGATGTTGGACGAGCCAGCATAGGCGTCGCTGTGGACGTTCGGGTTGCCCGAGACCACGAAGAGGTCCCAGGAGAACTCCTCCGCGCCGTGGTCGCCCTGGTCGGCCGACCAGCGCACGATCTGGCCGTAGTGGTTGGCCTGGCGCGGGTTGGGGCCGTTGACCGGAGTCATGTCGCCGCCGGCGTTCGGCTTCAGGCCGCGGTTCTTGTTGTTCGTCAGACAGCAGTAGGCCTCGACCTTGGTCGGATTGGCGGCGACCCACTCCGGGCGGTCCATGGTGGTCGCGCCGACCGCGGACGCGGCCTGGCGGGTGTAGATGGAAATCTCCGCCTGTGAGCCCATGCCCGTCGTCTCGGGCGTCAGCGCGACCCACTCGCCGCGGCCGTCGTCTTGGAATTTGGCGACGTAGAGCGAGCCGCTCTCCAAGAGGTCGCTGTTGTCGCCGCCCACCGTGTAGACGCCGTCGCTGACGAACTTGTAGAGGAATTCGCCGCGCTCGTCGTCGCCCAGGTAGACCACCGCCCGGCCGTCCGCGGCCAGCACCACCTCGGCGTTCTCGTGCTTGAAGCGGCCGAGGGCCGTGCGCTTCTTCGGGGTCGAGCTGGGGTCGAAGGGATCGATCTCGACGATGTAGCCGGCCCGGTTGGGCTCGTTCGGGTGCTTGGAGATGTCGAAGCGCTCGTCCGTCATCGCCCAGCCGTAGCCCCAGTCCTCCAGGTTGATGCCGTAGCGCTTCAGCTGGTCGCCGCGCTGGTAATTGGGATCGCTGGAGGAGAAGTAGCCGTTGAAGTTCTCCTCGCAGGTGAGGAAGGTGCCCCAGGGCGTGCGCCCGCAGCCGCAGTTGTTCCAGGTGCCGAGCGACGTGGTGCCGGTCGGATCGGCCGCGGTCTTCAAGAGCTCGTGGCCGCGTGCCGGCCCCGTGATCTCCATCTTGGAGTCGGCGGTGATGCGCCGGTTGTAGGGCGAGTCCTTGACCACGCTCCAGGCTCCGTCCTGCTGGACGATCTCCATGACGGAGACGCCGTGGCCGGCCTTGCCCTTGCGGACGTCGTCCGGGGTCTCCGGCAGGCCGGTCTCCCGATTGCCGTAGATGATGTCGCGGTTCACGTACTCGTTGTTGACGGCGAGGATGCTGCGGCCCTGATGGGCGAACAGGATCATGCCGTCGTTGTTGTCGCCGAAGGCGGTCTCCTGGCTTTCGCCGGTGCCGCGGGTCGCCTCGTCGAACTCGGGCGCGCTCGACCAGAGGGGATCGCCCCATTTGACCAGCACCTGCCAGCGATAGCCCGGCGGCAAGGTGATCGTGTCATGAACGTTGGCCTCCACCTGCTGGAAGCGGAGGCGGCCGGCCGGGCTCGCATCGACCGGCGTCAAGGCGCTGGTGCCCATTACGAAGGCGGCGGCGCCGAGTCCCAGGCTGCTGCCCAGGAAGGCGCGCCGCGAGGTCGCGCGGGCGACGATGCACTCGAAGTCGGTAACCGCAGGCGGCGGGTTCTGAAGCTCGTCGAATTCGTCGAAGGTCAGGTGGGCGGGTCGGGTGGAAGGCATGCGCGTCTCCTTGCGTTCTGGGCCGGCCCGATCGCAAGGCCTTTGGGGGCCGCGCGGCACGGCGTTTCTCGCCGCACGTTAGCGCCGCCATGTGGCAGGCAGGTGACTCGCCCGTTACGGTTGTCTGAGGATGAACGAACCCGTCCCTTGTCGCCAAAGAGCGTCTCTTTCGCGGGCCCGTCAGGTGATCCGGCGGATCGCGGGTCCGGCCGCAAGGGACATCGCGCCCCGGCGATAGGCGGGGGCGGCGCCCGAACGAAACCCCGTCAGTTGCGGGTTTCGAGCAGGGCTATTTCGTCTTTAATTCGCAGTTTCTGGCGTTTGAGTTCGGCGATGCGGAGGTCGTCGGGGTGAGGTCTTTGATTTTCTTCATCGATTTCGTGCTTCAGAGACAGGTGCTTGGAGCGCAGAGCTTCAATATGCTCCTGAACCGACATCTGCATCCTCCTCAGGCTAAACGTTACACTATATGGTAACCTAGGCAGCGCCGAATTGCCAAGCAAGGGGCTGAGGGAAGGGACCAGCGAAGCCTATGGAGCGCCCGGATCGCCTGATCGTTGGAGTGAGCGGGGCGAGCGGAGTCGTCTACGGCGTCCGCCTGCTCGAGTCGCTCGCAGACCAGCCCGTCGAGACCCATCTGGTCATGAGCAAGTCGGCCGAGGTGACGCTGGCCTACGAGACCGACTTGAAGGTCTCCGACGTGCGCGCGCTGGCCGATGTCTGGTATTCGCCCGGCGACATGGGCGCGGCTATTTCCAGCGGCTCCTTCGCCACCCTCGGCATGGTGATCGCGCCCTGCTCCATGCGCTCGCTGGCCGAGATCGCTGGCGGCGTCACCAGCAGCCTCCTGACCCGTGCCGCCGACGTGGTGCTGAAGGAACGTCGGCGCCTGGTGGTCATGGCGCGCGAGACGCCGCTCCACAGCGGCCATCTGCGCAACATGCTGGCGCTTTCGGAGATGGGCGCCGTCATCGCGCCGCCGGTGCCGGCCTTCTACGCCCGCCCCGAGAGCCTCGAGGAGATGGTCGACCAGACGATTGGCCGGGTGCTCGACCTCTTCGGCCTGGAGAGCGGCCGGGTGCGGCGCTGGGGCGAGGCTTCGGCCGACGATCGGCCGCCGCTGCGCAGCCTGCGGGAGCCCCGGCGCAAGCAGGGCTGAGCCGCTTTCAACCGGAAAGGAGCCGCGCCGCCGCCGCGGCCGAGAGGTCCGGGAAGGCGCCGCGAAGCAGGCCCGCCAGGGCGTCTTTCGTTTCGCCACTGTTGCTGTGGCCCGAGGCCTCGAGATAGGCGGCCAGGTTGGCCGCCGCCAGCACTGGCGGCTCCCCCTCCACCTCACTCTCTGCTGAAACCTCCTCGCAGAGGCAGGCGTAGAGTAGATCTTGCTCGATGCGTTCGGCGCGAAGCTCCTGCTCCTTCACCGCCTGGCGCAGGGCCTCCGCCGCCTCCGGGTCCGGGCCCGGGACCTTCTTCAGCCGGCGCCGGACCTGTCTGAGCGGCCGCACCACTGCGCCCTGCCAGTCTGCCGCCGCCGCCATGAGGCGCCCCATGGAGTCGGCGCCCAGGCGTCGGCCCCGGCTGCCCGCGAAGCAGCACAGGAGCAGCAGGTTCACGTCCAGGCCGGCCGCGTCCTGCAGGGCGAGACAGGCCTCCGCCACGCCGCCGCGGCCGTAGACCGCCAGGGAGTAGTCCCAGAAAGGATTCTCGCCGCCACCCATCGCAGGAGGCAGTCTTTCCGAGCCGGAACCCTGAATCAAGCAACGCTTGAGTTCTCAGCCCGCAGGCGCCACCAGCGACTCCCCGAAAGCACCGAAATCCGCTATAGTGCCGCCCGGGGAAGCGAGTCGCCGGAGAGGTTTTCTGGAGCGACAAAAGGAGACCATGGACGAGTCTCAAGTTGAGGTGATGCAGCAGAAGCTCGCCCGACTGCAGAGCGAGCATCGGGATCTGGACGACGTGATCGCCCGCATCAGCGGTGATGGCGCCTTCGATCAGCTACAGATACAGCGGCTGAAGAAACGCAAGCTGATGCTGAAGGACCAGATTCTGCATCTGGAAAACCAGCTGCTGCCCGACATCATAGCCTGATACGGACGGCCCCCGGGCCGCACCGCAGGTCGCCAAGCACCCCCTATCACAGATAGGCGGTACTAAGAGGACGCGGCGCCGGCTTGGCGCAGGGGTGTCGAGCGGGCGTTTTTTTGCGCGTACATGGCCCGGTCCGCCGCGTGCAGCGCCTCGTCCACCGGCTCGTCGCCGGTGAAGGTGTGGACGCCGTAGGCGACGCGAACCTCTAGAGCAGTGCCGTTCCAGGACGCCGGCTGGCTTTCGATGGCTTCCGCCAGCGCTTGCGCCTTGCCGAGGGCGGCTTCTCGGCCGAGATGGGTCAGCACCACCGCGAACTCGTCGCCGCCCAGCCGACCGACGATGTCGGAGGCGCGGACGTTCTGCACCAGCACGTCGGCCAGGTGGTGGAGGGCGGCGTCGCCGGCGGCATGGCCGAGGCTGTCGTTGATCTGCTTCATGCCGTTGACATCGAAGTAGACGACGCTGCTGGGCGCCTTGTAGCGCTCGGCGAAGGCCATCATGCGGGACAGCTCGCGCACGAAGGCGCGGCGGTTGAGGCCGGGGGTCAGGGTGTCCTGGTCCGCCAGCGCCTCCAGGTGGTTGACCCGCTGCCGGGCGCGCTCCACCTCCTCGCGCAGTCGCTGCACCTCGTCCATCAGCCGGTCGAGCGCCGTTCGCACGTTGGGCGTCAGCTCGCTTTGCGGGATGCCGGCCACGGTAGCGACGTCGAAGGACTGGGCTGCGGGCCGCGCCGGCTGGGCCTCGCCTGACTTGGCGGCCTCGTCGGTAGCGGTCTCGTCAGCAGCAGTTTGGGCGGCGGCCGTCTGGGCTGCGCTGTGCGCTACGGCGCTGCCGCTGCGGGCGTAGGCGGACTTGCTGACACGCATGGGATCGCTCGGACTGCCCCTCGCTGGTCCCTCGGCCCCGTCCCGGTCGAAGAGCCCGGAACAGGGCGGATTTCCGCGCGAATGCTAGAGACCTTTGGTAAACGGAAAGTTCACGCCAAGGCCCGCATGGAGCCGTCGATTGCAAGCTAGAGCCAGCCTCGCGAACGGCGGGGCCGCAGCTTGCATCCGCCCCGCCGTGCCGGGATAATGCGCGCCCCGCCGCCCCTGGCGCCCCGAGGCACCCCAGGGATGCCGGGCGGGCTCCCGGGGGAAGATCTCGGGGGAGCTTGGGGGAGCGACATGCCCGAGAGCGCCATCGCCGTCGGCATCATCATGGGAAGCCAGTCCGACTGGGCCACCCTGCGCCACGCGGCCGAGACCCTGGAGGCGCTGGCGATCCCCTACGAGACCCGCATCGTCTCCGCCCACCGCACGCCCCACCGCATGCTGGAGTACGCCAGTACCGCCCGGGAGCGGGGCCTCAAGGTCATCATCGCCGGCGCCGGCGGCGCGGCCCACCTGCCGGGCATGGTGGCCTCGCTGACGCCGCTGCCGGTCTTCGGCGTGCCGATCGAGAGCAAGGCGCTGAAGGGCCTGGACAGCCTGCTGTCGATCGTCCAGATGCCCGGCGGCGTGCCGGTCGGGACGCTCGCCATCGGCCGCGCCGGCGCCATCAACGCCGCCCTGCTGTCGACCGCCGTGGTGGCCCTCGGCGACCCGGAGGCGGCCGCCAGGCTCGACGATTGGCGCGCCAAGCAGACCTCCTCCGTGGCCTACGAGCCGAGCGACGAGGCCTAGAGCGAGATGGTCCCCAGGCTCGAGGCGCCGCTCGCCCCCGGCGCGGTGATCGGCATCCTGGGCGGCGGCCAGCTCGGCCGCATGTCCGCCCTCGCCGCCGCCCGTCTCGGCTACCGCTGCCACATCTTCTGCCCGGACCCCGACGCGCCTGCCGCCCAGGTGACGGACCTGGCGACCGTGGCGGCCTACGACGACGAGAGGGCGCTCGCCGCCTTCGCCGAGGCGGTCGACCTAGTCACCTTCGAGTTCGAGAACATCCCCTTCGAGACGGCCGAGTTTCTGAGCTCCCGGGTGCCGCTGCGCCCGGGCGCCGAGGTGCTGCGGACCTGCCAGCACCGGATCCTGGAGAAGACCTTCTGCGGCGGGCTGGGCGCGCCTACCACCCGCTTCGCCGAGGCGGGGAACGCCGAAGACCTGGCACGGGCGGTGCAGGAGATCGGCAGGCCCTGCGTGCTGAAGACCGCCGCGCTCGGCTACGACGGCAAGGGTCAGGTGGCGATCGGACCCGACACGGACCTGCGGGAGGCCTGGGCCGCCATGTCGGGCGGCGCCCCGGACGCTAGCGGCATCGTCGAGGCCTTCGTCGACTTCCGGCTGGAACTCTCGGTGATCGTCGCCCGCGGCGCCGACGGCACCAGCCAGACCTACGTGCCGGTGGAAAACCAGCACCGCCAGCATATCCTCGACCGCACCCTGGTTCCGGCCCGGGTCCCGCCCCAGGTGGCCGATCGCGCCGAGGGCCTGGCCCGGGGCATCGCCGAGGGCCTCGGCCTGGTCGGCCTCCTGGCCGTCGAGATGTTCGTCACCACTGAGGACCAGGTGCTGGTCAACGAGTTGGCGCCCCGGCCCCACAACTCCGGCCACTGGACGATCGACGCCTGCGTCACCTCCCAGTTCGAGCAGTTCATCCGCGCAGTGGCCGGCCTACCCCTGGGCTCGACCGCCCGCCTCGCCGACGCCGAGATGAAGAACCTGCTGGGCGAGGAGGTGGAGCGCTGGGCCGAGATCCTGGCCGATCCCGGCGCCAAGCTGCACCTCTACGGCAAGGCCGAAGCCCGGCCCGGCCGCAAGATGGGCCACGTGACGCGGCTGATCGCGAAGAACTGAGCGGTCCCGCGGGGTCCGTCCCGCGGGGACGGTCGCGGGCGACCAGTGTTAGCGCAGGGTCTCGAAATAGGCCACCAGGTCCGAGATATCCTGACGCGACAGGGAGAGGTCGGGCATCAGCTCGTGAGGCGTGGAAAGCCAGGTGGTGAGCCACTCGGCCGAGCGCTTGTGATCCTTGACGATTACATCGAAGGGCGGCGCCTGCTCGTTTGTCGACTTGCCCGGCCCTATGGCGTGGCAGGAGGAACACCATTGCCGGGCAATGGCCTGACCCTCGTAAGGATCCGCAGCCCGGACGCCGCCAGTAAGCACCATGGCGCCCAGAAACAGCGCCAGGCCAAGTAGTGCGAGTCCGCAGTTTCCGGTCGGATTCCGGGATTGCCGTGTCTGCATGGGCCCCTTCAACCTCGTTCGCCGATTCGCCAGACAGCATAGCCTGGGCGCGCGGCCGGTCTATTGACCTGCATCAAGTCTCCGCACCTCTTGTCGGGCTATGCAGGGGCGAACCGGCTGGCGGCTTCCGGATCGCGGGACCGGGTGGAGATCACAATTGCGCGCAGCGGCCGCAAGGCCGTCGACGCGAACGGCAAGGCTGCGGTAGAAAAATGGCACGCGCCCAATTCGCAGGAATTCCAGCTCCGACGGGGCGGGCGCAGGGCAGCGACAGGACCCGGGACGATGGATCGAGACAGAAGGGCCAGTGTCAGACGCCGGACCTCAGGGGCCGGCCGCGCGGGTATGCTCGCGATCGCCGGCTGGCTTGCCGGCGCGGCTCCCTCTGCCTGGTCCATGGGCGACGTGGTGCTGACGCCAACCTCTTACTACGCAATGTATACGCCCACGGTCCTCAACTACGCCGCCAGCCGCGGGGGCATGCTGACCCAGGTCGTGGGCAATCCCTTCGACGTGCCGAAGGAGGAGCTGGAGAGCAGCATCACCCAGGTCATGACCCATTCCCACTTCGGGCCGAAGATGGGCTTCATTACCACGCCGCCGCCGAACTACGCCTCGCCCTACCGCGTGGTCCTGCTGTTCGACGACGTCAAGGGCTACACGACCCAGAGGCTCTGCCGCGAGAGCCCGGACAGCTTCGAGTCCAAGATGGAGGGCAGGCTGCGGATCCACGCCGCCCTCTGTGCCAACGAGAAGCCGCTGACGGGCCTCTCGGGATCGATCTCCGGGGCGAGCGGTCCGGACGACCCCCTGTTTCACAAGCTGATCGGCCAGATCACCGTCAATCTCCTGCCTCCCTTCAATCCCGATCGCTCGAACGGGAACGACGGCGTGGTGTTTCCCGGCTGACCGGCCCGGCGCCGCGGCGCCGCGAACGCCCGCGCGCCGGACCCGCCGCACACATCCAGAACGAGGAGTAAGGTCATGCCGAGAAGACTCGGAAGCGTCTTGCCGTGGGCGGCCGCCATCCTGCTGGCCGCCGCAGGACCGGGTGCCTTCTCGCTGGGGGTCCGGCCCGTCACGCCTGCCGCGGCTCAAGATTCCCCAGAGGCCGCGGGCGGCTACTATCTGCCCTTCGCCAGCTCCGATCGCGGCCGCCTGCTGTTCGTCGACAAGGGCTGCGTCGTCTGCCATTCGGTGAACGGCGTGGGCGGCCAGGTGGGGCCCGCGCTGGACGTCGATCCCTTGCACCCTGAGCTCGACGTCTTCGAGTTCGCCGCGCGCATGTGGCGGGGCGCCAGGACCATGATCATGCTGCAAGAGATGGAAGCGGGCTTCCAGATCGACCTGACCGGCGAGGAGCTGGCGAACATCGCCCACTTCCTGCACGACTACGACGCGCAGCGCAGCTTCAGCGAGCGGGAGATCCCACCCATCGTCCGGGAACTCATGAAGGAGGAAACCTACCGCGAGCTGGAGCTCTGACGCCGCGCCGGAGCCCGAAATCCCCATGGCGAAGAGCGGCGTCGGCGGCCGGCCGGGCAGGCCCGAGGCGCGGACCCTCCGGCGAAGCCTGTCGCTTCCCCTGCTGGTGCTCTACGGTCTGGGCACCACCGTCGGCGCCGGCATCTACGCACTGATCGGCGAGGTGGCAGGTGTCGCGGGCTTCCTGGCGCCGCTCGCCTTCCTGGTCGCGTCCCTGCTGGCCGGGGTGACCGCCCTCTCCTTCGCCGAGCTGTCGGCACGCTATCCGCGCAGCGCCGGCGAGGCGGTCTACGTGCGGGAGGGCCTGGGCTCGGACAGGCTGGCGGTTGTCGTGGGCCTCATGGTGGTGGCCACCGGCCTGGTCTCCTCGGCCACCATCGTCAACGGGTTCGTGGGCTACGCCCAGGATCTCGTATCCGTGCCGCGCAGCCTCGGCATCCTCGCCGTCGTGCTGCTGCTGGCCGCGGTCGCCGCCTGGGGCATCGGCCAGTCGGTCACCCTGGCGGCGCTCCTGACCCTGGCGGAGGTGGGCGGACTGCTGCTGGTCTTCTGGGCGGCCAAGGGGAGCCTGGTGGAGCTGCCGCCTCGGCTGCCCGACTTCCTGCCGCCCTTCGAGCTTGCCGCCTGGGCCGGCGTGCTCGGCGGGGCCTTTCTCGCCTTCTACGCCTTCATCGGTTTCGAGGACATGGTCAACGTGGCCGAGGAGGTGAAGGACGTGGGCCGGGCGCTGCCGCTCGCCATCATCGTCACCTTCCTGGTCACCCTCACGCTCTATCTGGCGCTCGCCCTGGTCTCGGTGTTGGCGGTGCCGCCCGAGGAGCTGGCCGCCAGTGGAGCGCCCCTGGCTCTGGTCTACGAGAGGGCGAGCGGCAGCTCGGGCACCGTGATCAGCCTGATCGGCGTGCTGGCGACGATCAACGGCGCGCTGATCCAGATCATCATGGCCGCGCGCATCCTCTACGGGCTGTCGTCCCAGGGGCTGCTGCCGGTCTGGCTCGGCCGTATCCACCCGGCGACCCGGACCCCGGTGGCCGCCACGCTCGTCGTCTCGAGCGTCGTGGCCCTGCTGGCGCTCGCCTTCGGCCTGGTGGTGCTGGCCCAGTCGACCTCGGCCATCACGCTCACCGTCTTCGCGCTGGTGAACCTCGCGCTCTGGCGGGTGAAGGCGAAGGATCCGCGTCCGCAGGGCATCTGGCTGGTGCCGCGCTGGCTGCCGGCGCTGGGCTTCCTGATCACCGTAGGTTTCCTGGCGGCGGAGGCCGCGCGCCTCGCGATCGGCTAGGCGGAACGGAGCGGCGGCCCACCGCACGCCGGGGCGTCGTCTATAGTGGAGCCCACGAACGACAGGGCGCGATCCATGGCAAGCGACGAGACAGCCACCGAGACTCCCCACCTGGTCGCCGACCAGAGCGAAGTGGCCGCCTTTCTCGAGGATCCGGCGAGCCACGGCGGACGGCCCGTCGAGCGCATCGACACCCATGCCGCCATGGTCTTCCTGGCCGGCGAGCGCGCCTACAAGGTCAAGCGCGCGGTGAAGTATGCCTACATGGATTTCTCCACCCTCGAGCGGCGTAAATGGGCCTGCGAACGGGAGATCGCGTTCAACCGCCGCACCGCGCCCACACTCTACCTGCGCGCCCTGCCCATCGCCCGCGCGGACAACGGCGGCCTGAACCTCGGCGGCAGCGGCGAGGCGGTCGAATGGTGCGTGGAAATGAGTCGCTTCGACCAAGCGAGCCTGTTCGACCGCATGGCCCAGGACGGCAGGCTGAGCGCCGACCTGATGGCCGAGCTGACCGACGTTGTCGTCGCCTTCCACGCAGACGCGGAAACGCTCGACCCGGAGACGGCACCCCAGTCCGGCGCCGAGGACTTCCGTTGGGCCTTCGAGCAGAACCTGGATGAGCTCGCCGACCGGCCCGACCTCTTCCCACCCGACGCGCTCGCTCGCCTGAGCAAGGCGGGCCGCGCGCTCCTGTCGCGGTCCGAGCCCCTGCTGGACCAGCGGCTTCGGGACGGCCGGGTGCGGCGCTGCCACGGCGATTTGCACCTGCGCAACATCTGCCTGGTGGACGGCGCGCCGACCCTGTTCGACTGCATCGAGTTCAACGACGACCTGGCCTGCATCGACGTGCTCTACGACCTGGCGTTCCTGCTGATGGACCTGGAGCACCGCCGCCTGGGCGGCTTCGCCAACCTGGTGTTCAACCGCTACCTGGCACGGACCGGTGACCTCGACGGCCTCGACGTGCTGCCCCTCTTCCTCGTCGCCCGGGCGCTGGTGCGCGCCAAGGTCTCGGCCAGCGCCGAGGCCAGCCAGGAAGACGCCGAGGCACGCGCGGCGCTGGAGCAGGAGGCGCGCGCCTACTTCGCCGAGGCGGCCGGCCACCTGGAACCGGCGACGCCCAGCCTCGCGGCCGTCGGCGGCCTGTCGGGGACCGGCAAGACCACCCTCGCCCGCGCCCTCGCCCCGGACCTGGGCGCGCCGCCCGGTGCGCTCCACCTGCGTAGCGACGTGATCCGCAAGGAGCTCTGGGGCGTCGGCGAGCTCGAAACCCTGCCCCCGGAGGCCTACGAAGCGGCGGCGGGCGAGCGGGTCTACGGCGCCATCCTCCAGCGCGCCGGCCAGGCGCTCGAGGCCGGCTGCGCCGTGATCGTGGACGCCGTCTACGCCCGGCCGGCCGAGCGGGACGCCCTCGAAGGACTGGCGCGCCGCCTCGGAGTCGCCTTCCGGGGCGTCTGGCTGGCGGCACCGGCCGGCACCCTCGTGGAGCGGGTCGAGCGGCGGGCGGAGGTAGCCAAGGACGCCTCCGACGCCACCGCCGCGGTGGTGCGCACGCAGCTCGACTACGACACCGGGCCGATCGGCTGGCGGCGGATCGACGCGGGGGGCACGCCGGAAGAGGTGGTCCGCGCCGCGCGGGCCGCCCTCCGGCTCGGCACAACGCCCTAAGACGGGGCTTGACCTGCCGCAAGGACCGCCGGCTCCGGGCCGGCCAAGTTCAGGGGCCCAACTGGCATTGAAGCGGCAGGTAGGTGGAGAGACCTTGTCGAAGACTTCTTCAGGCTGGACCGAAAAGCCAGGCGTCGCGGACGACCCCGGCGCCAGCCTGCTGCTGACCGATCTCTACGAGCTCAACATGGTCCAGGCCTACCTGGAGGCGGGCATGACCGAGACGGCGGTCTTCGAGTTCTTCGTCCGCAAGCTGCCCGCCCAGCGTGGGTTCCTGATGGCCGCCGGCCTCGCCCAGGTGGTCGCCTTCCTGCGGGACGTGCGCGTTTCCGAGGCCGAGATGAACCGGCTCGAGGAGAGCGGGCGCTTTTCCGTCGGGACTCTCGACTACCTCGCGGGCTTCCGCTTCACCGGCGACCTGCACGCCATGCCCGAGGGCACGGTCTTCTTCCCCGATGAGCCGATCCTGCGCGTGACCGCGCCGCTCCCCGAGGCGCAGTTGCTGGAATCCCGCCTCATCAATCTGCTGCACTTCGAGACCGTCATCGCCTCCAAGGCCGCGCGCATGGTGCTGGCCGCCGAGGGCAAGGCGCTCGTCGACTTCGGTCTGCGCCGGGCCCATGGCGCAGAGGCCGGCCTGCTGGCGGCGCGGGCCAGCTACCTTGCCGGGTTCGCCGCCAGCGCGACCACGCCGGCGGATTGGCGCTACGGCGTGCCCATCACCGGCACCATGGCCCACTCCTTCATCCAGGCCCACGAGGACGAGAGCGCGGCCTTCCGCAATTTCGCCCGCTCCCGGCCCGACAACGTGGTCCTGCTGCTCGACACCTACGACACCGAGACGGCGGCCCGGCGCGTCGTCCGTCTGGCACCGGAGCTGCGCGCCGAGGGGATCGAGCTGCGCGGCGTACGCCTCGACAGCGGCGACCTGGCGGCCGAGGCACGCATGGTGCGCGGCATCCTGGACGGGGCCGGCCTTTCCGAGGTCAAGATCTTCGCCAGCGGCGGGATCGACGAAGAGGTCCTCCGGCGCTTCGCCCGCGAGGGCGCGCCCATCGACGGCTACGGCATCGGCACCAGCCTCACCACCTCCTCCGACGCGCCCGCCCTCGACTGCGCCTACAAGCTGCAGGAATACGCCGGTCGGCCGAAGCGCAAGCTCTCCACCGGCAAGGCCACCTGGCCGGGACGCAAGCAGGTCTTCCGCAGCTACGGCCCCGGTGGCGTCATGAGCGGCGACCTGCTCACACTGGAGAGCGAAAGGAGCGAGGGCGAGGCCCTGATCCAACCCGTGCTGAAGGCCGGGGCGCCGGCCGCGCCGCTGCCGGAGCTGGAGGAAGCGCGCGCCCATGCGGCTTCGCAGCTCGAGCGCCTGCCCGCGCCCCTCCAGCGCCTGGAGCCAGGGCACGCCTACCCGGTCACGGTCTCGGACGCGCTGAGAGCCCTGGCCGAGGAGGCCGACCGGGCGCGCAGCACGCCCCCGCGACGCCCAACCTAGCGGAGGCCCTTGCGCCGCCGCAGCAGGAAGCGGTTGTAGAGCCAGGCGATCAGCACCCCGGCCACCAGGCCGTCGACGAAGGCCCAGACGGCGCCCGCCACGGCCCCCACGAAGCTGGGGCCGTAGCCGATGTAGAGGGAGGAGAGGGCCGCCGCGAGCTGCACCCCCCAACCGAAGGCCGCCGCCATGACGCCCAGCAGAAAGACGAAGATGGCCGAGGTCACCCCGATGGCGAGCCCGAAGCTGACGACGCCCAGGGTCGCGTGGTGCTGGTTTTCTGCCATGGCCTCCCTCCGTCTCGGCGACCGGCGGCTATCCCGCCAGCGACGCGGGCAAAGCCTAACCCAAAGACCCCAGCCCACGCAGGGGTGAAATTTGTATGCGAAGATTTCGCCCCTGGGGGATAATCGCGCCCGTCCGGGCCGGTGCCAACAAGGAAGGGGAGGAGAAACATGAAGAGGCTTATGCTGCTTTTGTTTTGCGGGCTCGTCGCGACGGCAGGGCCCGCCTGGGGCGCTTCGGTCACCGTGACCATGCGCGAGGTCAACAGTGGCGGCGTAGGAGAGATCGTCGGCCTGATCGTCTTTCAGGACACGTCCAAGGGCCTCAAGATCACGCCCAACCTGCGCGGCTTGACACCCGGCCAGCACGGCACCCACGTGCACGAGAACCCCGACTGCGGGCCGGCGGAGAAGGACGGCAAGATGGTGCCCGGACTCGCCGCCGGCGGCCACTACGACCCGCAAGGGACCGGCAAGCACTTGGGCCCGACGGGCGACGGTCACCTGGGCGACCTGCCGGTGCTCTACGCGGATGCCAAGGGCAACGCGACCCGGGTCATGTGGGCGCCGCGCCTGACCACTGGAGACCTGACCGGCCGCTCCATCATCGTCCACTCGGGCGGCGACAACTACTCCGACGTGCCGAAGCCGCTGGGCGGCGGCGGCTCCAGGGTGGCCTGCGGCGTGGTGGTGACCAACTAGGCGACCTCCGGTCCACCGGGGGGGAGGCAGACGCCCAAGCCGAGGGGCCGCGCGCCGCGCGAAGACCGGAGGCGGCGACAGAGGCCGTGCCGGGCAGCGCGGCAGCGTCGAGGGCTGGCGGCGCCTAAGCTAGGCCCCCGACTCCTCCATCGCCCGAGTCATGTCGTCCCAGGTGAGGACCGGGCATTCGTCGATCAGCGCCCCCATGGCGGCGAAGAGCGGCTCGTGGATCTCCAGCAGCTTGTAGGCCGCGTCAAGCTCGTAGACCAGGATCGCCGCCCGCTGGCCGTCCAGCATCATGAAGTAGGCCGCCTCGGGCTTGACCGTCTCCATGAGGGTCTCGAAAGCCTGCCTGGCCGAACCGTCCTTCATGGCCAGGTTGCCGTGCTCGGGCGGGATCTTGATGGTCATCATCATGCGCATGGTGGCACCTCGAATTTGCGTGCTTGGGATCGAAGCCCGGCAGGTTACCGCAAACAAGACCGGCCATGTCCGCTTGTCGTGGGCGATCCCGCCACCCATCTTGTATCTGCAGGAGCCTCGTCACTCGGGATTTCCGGTGCCGGATGCCATGCGGACCGCGCTCGCGCTGATTGCCCTCATCTGCCTGCCCGCCGGCCTGGCCGAAGCCGCGGGCCTGCAACGAATCGCAGTCCCGAGCGGGGACGGATCCCCGGCCTTGGAGGGAGCGGTCTGGTATCCCTGCGCCGCTCAGCCCGAAACGATCGAATTCCAGCACCTCGAGCTGGCCGGGGTCCCGGACTGTCCGGTCGAGGGCGAGGCGCTGCCTTTGATCGTCATGTCGCACGGCGCCCGCGGCTGGTTCGCCGGCCACCACGACACGGCCGAGGCCCTCGCCGATGCCGGCTACGTGGTCGCCGCGATCACCCATCCCGACGCGGACAGGCAGCGCTGGCGCACCGACCGGCCGGCGGCGGTCAAGCGCCTGATCGACCATATGCTCGGCGTCTGGCCGGAGCGCGGCCGGCTCGACGGCGAGCGGATCGGCTTCTTCGGCTTCTCGCGGGGCGGCTACACGGGCCTGGTCCTGATCGGAGGCCAGCCCAACTTCTGGAGGATGTTCTGGCACTGTCTGCTGAACTGGGGCGCCGAGATGTGCAAGCGGCCGCCCGACAGGAAGGCGCAAGACGGCGAGGACGCCGCGGAAGGGAAGGAGGACTCGGCGAAAGACTCGGAGGATGAGGAGCCCGCCTTCGTCCACGACCCGCGCATCAAGGCCGCCGTTATCGCCGCCCCGATCGGGCTCGTGTTCTCGGACGACGGCCTGGAGGCCGTGAATGTGCCGCTGCAGCTCTGGCGCGCCGAGAACGACGAGCTGCTGGAGTATCCCCATCATGCCGAAGCGGTCTACGAGGCGCTTCCGGATAGGACCGACTATCGCGTGGTGCCGGACGCCGGGCACTTCGCGTTCCTCGCGCCCTGCAGGGCGGCACACAACGCCTCTGCTCTGGTCATATGCAAGGATCCGCCGGGCTTCGACAGGGTTGCCTTTCACGAGGAGCTCAACGCCGAGGTCCTGGCGTTCTTCGAGAAGACCTTGCGAAAGCCGTAACCGCCTCCGGCCCGGACACGACTGTTACACTTTTCCGTCCGCCGAGAAGTCGGGCTGAAACAGGGCGCTGCTGTTCTGGCGGTCCAACGTGCGACCCATCGCACACGGCCGCGAGGACTCGACAATGGACGCAACGCATCTCGAACCCGGGCTCCCGGCCGCGCTGGCCGCCTTGGTGGTGGCGCTCGACCGCTGCGGCGCCCTGCCCAAGCAGGCCTACGTCGACGCTCTGCAACAGATTTGGACCGCCCTGCCGGCGGACGAGGGCTTCGACGCCGAGGCCTTCGCCTGCGCGCGGCTGCTCGACTACCTGAACGGCGGCGACTGACGCCGGATCGACAACCCGTGGACTGCGTCCCCCAAAAGCGAACGGCCCCGGCGGGAACCGGGGCCGTGCTGTCTCTTGCTTGTGCGCGTTCGCGGCGCCTCAGCGCATCTTCTTGGAGTACTTGGTCGCCTGCTCCTTCAGCGCCTTGGCGGGCGTGAAGCGCGGCTGCAGGGTGGCGGGCTTGGCCTTGAAGGTGGTCGGCTCGCCGGTGAAGGGGTTGACGCCCTTGCGCGCCTTGGTGGCCTCCTTGTAGCGCATCTTCAGGCGCCCCAGGTGGCCGAGCGGCACGCTGCCCGGCGTCCTCTTCTTGGTGTCCTGGAGGGCCAGGTCGGAGACGACCGGCCACAGGGCCTCGAGCAGCCGGCTCGCGTCCCTGCGGCTGAACTCGAAACCCCACTCGTCGGAAAGCTCTGAGGTCAGGGCGGCGGAATAAGCATCGGCAAGCTGGACTTTCGTGACTGTCATGGCTGTTCCTCTTTGGTGAACCCCGGAAAACTACGGAAAACGGCTGGAAAATGGCCGCTGATGTCCGGTGCCGTTTGCTTACGTAAAGAATGGTTAACAAAGTGTTAACGCGCAGCGGAGTCAGGCAAATTGGCTCAATTCCGCGGATTCTTGGTGGTCCAGCTCGCTGTAAACGGGCCTAGCAATGGTATGTCTGCCGGACACGCGTGCCGGGCGGTCTCAGAGTCGTGACAAACGGCGGCAATTTGGTTCGATGCCGAAGCTCGAACACCGTTCTACTACACGTCAGTTCCACGGCGCCCGAGACGCCGATCTCGCCAGGTTGGCGGATCGCTATCCTGGGCAGCCGAGGCGGCAGCCTGGATTCTGGATTGCGGAGCGCATCGGGCTTCTCTTTGGCCTGTTGGGCCCGCTTCGCAACTGGAGCATCAGGGGGCGGTCTTTGGTCCGTCTTGGCTCAGATAGCGTTCGTTCCCAACCAAGGCGCCGGATGACGGCAAGTGACCCGCCTCAAACATCGTAGGCGTCAGCTACGCCATCTCGTTTGAGGCGGCCTGGCCGCGAAGACAACGAAGATATTGGAATCGGTCAAGGTCGGGGCCTGGGAAACAGAGATACTATCCAGGCCTCGCTGGCTCAGAAGAGACGTGATCGTTCTCAATCTATCCTGCAAATCATGCACCTCCACGACGACTCGTTCGACCTTCCGCCAATCGTCGGGGTCTATGCCGTTCAGCACGTCCAGTTCCGCCCGTTCCACGTCGATCTTTAGATAGTCGATACGCTCAATTCGGCGGTCGCGGACGAAGTCCGAGATCCTACGCATGTCACAGGTCACGGTCTCGCGCCTCAGCGTTCTCTTCAAAGCGGCCTGCACCAAGCTGCGACGCAAAGGTGGCGGCAACCAGCGCAAGCACTTGAGGGCGACAGGCGCCTCATCGAGATGAATCATGCTTTTCAGAATGGCGCCCATCATCACCCGAATGTCTCCCGGCTCATCGGGATAGGCCGTGGAGAGGACCGGCGCCTTGGGATAGAAGGCTAGCTGAACGGCCTTGGTCTCGGAGGACAAGCCGAAATCCAGGGTCTCGACGACGTCAGACAGTGCATGCCGCTCGATGTTGCTGCTGAGCAAGTCAAAGAGCGCCGTTACCGGTTCGAACGCATAGGCCTGAAGCTTGTAGTCGCATTGGACACAAGCAGCGAGGCTAAAGAGCCCGATGTTGGCGCCAACATCGAAAACCGTATCGCCCGGATTGATCTGAAATCCCTGGGGGAAATAGCTTTCGATCTCACGATTCACCAAGCGCACTTCGTGCCTTTGCAGACAGGCGACACGCATCCCGTTGGGGAGTTGAACCTCGGCCGGCATTCGCTGGGAGCCCTTTCGGCTTCTGTTGGACCCAACTTTCGCAGGAGAGCCGGCGCGGGGCCTGCCCCCATTCCCATCCTTTTCGCTGATGCACTCCATCGCCGGGACCAGACAGGCTGTCCCCGTGGGTCGCCGGTGCACTCAGGACTCTATGGGAGCCATGGCGCCAAACGATCTGCGCACCACTATTTTCTGGAGTGATACTTGGCTAGGGAGAACCAGGCTTGTGCTTGCCGTTTGAGGCCCCCCGTGCCTCGTCACGGATCGGCCTTCTAGACAGACACACTACCGAGAGTTGGCGGGGATTGATAGCGACCAGTGACGCTGGATGACGCCTTTTTACTACAAGCTGCTGCCTAGAGCGGGATGGGATGAGATTGAATCAACGCTGTTGGCGCTGTTTCATGTCGTCGCCGGGTGACCAGTCTCGCCAAAGGTTCGCTTGCGCTTCACCAGCGTCTATCGACGCCGCTTCGCGCGAAAAAAATGGCAGGTTTCTGAAGATCTGAATGGCTGGCTGGGGCGCCAGGATTCGAACCTGGGATGCCGGTACCAAAAACCGGTGCCTTAACCACTTGGCCACGCCCCAGTGCCGGCACCCGCGGCGGGGGCCGCCCGGGCGCCTCCGCGATGGCTCCAGAAGCCTTCGCGGCGGCCGCAAAATAGCGCCACCGAGGCGCCCCGGCAACGCCCGCCGCGCCCCCGGTCCCCGGCCCGCGGAGGCTCCGCCCGAGCCTTACCGGACCTTAACCCTTGGCTGTCAGACTGCGGCTCCAAGGCTCGGACGGTCGCCGCCGCTCACAGCCGGGATCGCCCCATGGGCACGACACTGCGCAACGTCTTCCTCCTCCTCTTCTTCGCGCTCATCGCCACCAAGGGCGTGGAATTCATCTCGGGCTCCTCGATCGACAGCCACCGCTCCTCCCGGGACCGGGCCGACGAGCGCCAAGCCGCCGCCAGGGAGGTCGACAGCGGCTACGATTCCTACGGCCAGGAAATGGTGCTGGAGGCTGGGCGGAACGGCCACTTCACCCTGGAGGCGGAGATCGACGGCACGTCCATCGACTTCATGGTCGACACCGGCGCGACCACGGTGGTCCTGAGCCCCCAGGACGCGGCCCGGGTCGGCCTCGACCCCGATCATCTCGACTTCGACGCCGTCTTCGAGACCGGCAACGGCCACACGCCCGTCGCTCTGGTCACGCTGAGGGAACTGCGCATCGGCGACCTGGAGCTCGACGACGTGCGCGCGGCGGTCATCCCCAAGCCCATGTCCATGTCGCTCCTGGGCATGAGCGCCCTCGAGCGCCTCGACGGCTACGAGGTCGACGGCGACCGCATGATCCTGCGCTGGTAGGCTTCACCGCCCCTATCCGATCGCACGGCCTCGCACGCGCCCACGCCCCTAGACTTCCCCGCGCCGGCCCCGGTGCCAACTCAGCAGCGCCGGCAGCACCACGAGCGTGCAGACCAGCGTCAAGGCGATGGCGATGGTCAGCAGCAGGCCCATGCTGGCCGTACCCCGGTGGCTAGAGAGCGCGAGCGCCCCGAAGGAGCCCACGGTGGTGAGTGCGCTGAACAGCACGGCGCGCGGGGTGCAGCTGGCCAGCAGGCCGCCGGGGGCCGCCTGGCGGGCGCGCAGCACCATGTGCAGGCTGCCGGCCACGCCCAGGCCGAAGAGCAGCGGCAGCACGATCACGTTGGCGAAGTTGAAGGGCAGGTCCAAGACCACGGTGGCGGCCACGGTCAGCAGCGCCGCCAGCACCAGGGGCGCCAGCACCAGCAGGACCGCGCTCAGGCGGCGCAGCAGGAGCACCAGCAGGGCGGAGATGGCGAGGATCGCCAGGACGGCCGCCTGCTGGTAGGCGCGGATCACCGCCCGGCCGCCCTCGGTCATGGTGATCGCCCCGCCCGAGACCTCCGGTGCCACCTGCTGCACCGCCCGGACGAAGCGCAGGCGCGCCGCCGGGTCCCGCAGGTCCTCGGCCGGCTGCGCCTCCACCAGGGCCCGGCCGTCCGGCGCCAGCCAGCGCGCCCGCAGGTCCGCCGGCAGGTCCTCCAGGCCGAAGGGCTCGGCCAGCAGCGCCTGGCCCAGGTCGCCGGTCAGCTTCGGCAGCCAGGCGAAGACGGCTGTCTCCAGGGCCGCCTGGGCCGCCGGATCTCCTTCTAGGGGCGCAAGCGCCGCCGCCAGGCGCCGCGCCACCTGGGCGAGGCCCGCGTCCGGGGCGGCCTCGGCGAGGGCCGCCGCCGTCCGCGCGAGACCCTCGAGGGCCGCCTCGCGCGCCGCTGCGTCCGGGGGCGGCGCCGGCTCGGCCGGCAGCAGCAGGGGCGCCAGGAAGAAGGACATGTCCTCGATCACCAGGATCTTCTCGTCCTGATCTCCGGGCACGAAGCTCAGCAGGGTCTCGGCCCGCGACACCTCCGGCAGGGCCGCGAAGCGGGCGGCAATCGCGTTCGCCGCCTCCAGGTTCTCGGCGAGCAGCGTTGCGGTGTAGGGCGTCAGGCTGGGATCGTCGATCAGGTCGCGCAGGGTGGCCACGGACGACGAATCCGGATCGCGCAGGTTCATGGGATCGTCGTCGAAGCGGGCGAAGGGCAGCGCCGCCGCCGCGCCGAGGGCGAGCAGCAGCGCCGCCGCCAGGACCGCCCGGGGCCAGCGCGCCGGCCGGGCACCCGGAGCCTCCTCGGGCGCCGCGCCGTCCTCGCGGACCGGCTGCGCGGTCGTCCTCGGGCGCAGCGGGAACAGGGCCAGCAAGGCGGGCAGCAGGGTCAGATTGCAGAAGAGGGCGATGAACATGCCGACGCCGGAGATCAGGCCGAGCTCCGCCAGGCCCCGGTAGGAGGTGGGCAGGAAAGAGAAGAAGCCGATGGCGGCGCAGAGGGCGGCGAGACAGAGCGCGCCGCCGACGCCGGCCGCCGCGCCGTCGAGGGCCGCCGAGGGCGCCGCGCCGGCCTCCACCTGCTCCCGGTAGCGCAGGGCGAAGTGGATGCCGAAGTCGACGCTGAGGCCGATGAAAAGCACCGCGAAGGCGACGGAGATGACGCTGAGCTGGCCGACCGCCAGGGTGGCGAAACCGGCGGTCGTCAAAAGCCCGACGAAGAGGGCCGCCACGGTCGCGGCGATCAGCCGGACCGATCGCAGGCCGAACGTCAGCAGGACGATCACCAGTACCAGAGAGACCAGGCCGACGAGGCCCATGCTCTCCTCCAGGCTTTTCAGCTCGTCGCCCCGCATGGCCGCGATGCCGGTCACCCGCACCCGCACCCCGCCGTACTCGGGCCCGGCCAGCCCCGAGGCCGCCCTGTCGACCGCAGCGATGGCCTCGGCGCCAGGCACCAGGGCGTCGTAGCTCAAGGCCGGCTGGACCGAGAGGAAGACCCGGCCTCCCGCGGGCGCCGGTCCGGAATCGCCCTCGGCGTCCTCCGCGCCCGCCAGGACCTGCCAGGAAAGGCGGCGCGGCGGGCCCTCGGCCGCCGCCTCGGCGCGCTCGGCCAGGGCCGCGAGGGCGGGCACCAGCGCCGCCGCCGCCTCGTGCCCGGGATCCTGGAGCAGCGGCGCCAGGGCCGCGTCGAGGCCCCGGAACGTGGGGTCGTCCCGCAATTGCACCAGCAAGGGCTGCATCTCGGCCAGGCGGTCGGCCAGGGCCTGCAGCTCGGGCAATTGAAGAAAGAGCAGACCGTTCTGCCGGAAGAAGGCCTCGCCCTCGGGGTAGAAGACGCCTGTGATGAGCGAGGGCTGGGCGCGCAGCTCGGACGAGATTCGGGCTGCCGCCGTCTCGGCCGCCTCCGGACTCTCCGCATCGACCACCACAGTCAGGGCCTCCTCGAGCTGCGGAAAGGCCGCCTCGATCTCGAGGGCATTGCGCTGGAAAGGCAGGTCCGGCGACAGCAGCTCGGTCAGCGAGGTGTTGATAGTGAGATGTCGGACCGAGACGGCGAGGCCGGCCGCGGCGAGGGCAAGGGACAACAGGACCACCAGAAGCGGCCGGCGCCGGATCAGCGCCATCCAGCCCAGGAGGGCGCGCTCGCCCCACTTCGCCGTCCCTTCGGGAAGCGCGCCCAAGGCCCTGGCCGGCGGTCAGTCCGCGCGCAGCCGGTCGAGCGGCCCGTGCAGCAGGGGGGCCGCAGCGACCCACCAGCCGGGCTGCTCGGCGGCGAGAGCGGCCGCGGCCGCGCGGGCAGCCTCCGCCGAGGCGCAGAGGCCGAAGCAGGTGGCGCCGCTGCCCGACAGGCGCGCCAGCAGCACCCCGGGCGTCTCGGCCAAGCGCGCCAGCACCGCGTCGACCTCGGGCGCCAGGGCGCGCGCCGGGGCCTCCAGGTCGTTCTCCAGGGCGGCCAGCTCGTCCGCCAGGGCCTGGACGTCCGGCAGGGTCTCGCGCCAGCGGCAGGAGACCGAGAAGTCGCCTGTTCGGGCGGCGAAGACCTCGGCCGTGGCCAGCGGCACCCCCGGATTGACCAGGACCAGCCAGGCCGGCGGCAGGGGCGGCGCCCGCTCGACGCGCTCACCCACACCGCCGACGAAGGCCGGCCTGCCGTAGAGGCAGACCGGCACGTCGGCGCCCAGGTCGAGGGCGATCTCCTCAAGGCGCGAGCGTGAAGGCGAGCGGCCCCAGAGACGGCAGAGGCCGTCCAGCGCCGCGGCGGCGTCGGCCGAGCCACCGCCCAGGCCGGCTGCGACCGGCAGCCGCTTCTCCAGCCGGATGGCGGCCGCCGGGGCGATCTCCAGGGCCTCGGCAAGCGCTCGCGCCGCCCGCAGCACCAGGTTCTCCGGGCCCGGCGGCACGGCGGCGGCGAAAGGCCCCGCGACCTCCAGTGAGAGCGCCTCGGCGGCCTGAAGGGTCAGGCTGTCGGCAAGGCCGGCGAAAACGATCAGGCTGTCCAGCTCGTGGTAGCCGTCGGGACGGCGGCCGGTGACGTGCAGGTAGAGGTTGACCTTGGCCCAGGCGCAGCGGAGCACCGGCCCCGAGTCCGGCTGCTCCCTGTCGTCCGCGCCGGCCACGCGGTCAGATGTTCTCGGGTTGTGCGACCAGCCCGCTTTCGATCTTCGCCTCGATGGTCGGAATCTGGTCGGCTTCGGGATCGAAGCTGAGGGCGCGGCGCCACTGGAAGCGGGCCTCCTGGCGGCGTCCGACGCGCCAGTAGGCATCGCCCAGATGGTCGTTGATCACGGGATCCTGGGGCCGCAGCTCGACCGCCCGCTCCAGATGGACCACGGCGTCGGCGTAGTCGCCCAGGCGGTAATAGACCCAGCCGAGGGAATCGACGATGTAGCCGTCGGTCGGCCTGAGCTCGACCGCGCGCACCAGCATCTGCTTGGCCTCGTCCAGGCGGGTCTTCTGCTCGATCCAGGAGTAGGCCAGGTAGTTCATCACGTAAGGCTGCTCGGGCTCCAGGTCCAGCGCCTTCAGGAAGTCGGCCTCGGCGCGCTCCCATTGGCCGTCGCGCTCGAGCGAGATGCCGCGGAAATAGTAGAGGCTCCAGTGGTGCCGCTCGGCCTGCTCGATTCGCGCGCCCGCCCGGTCGTAGGCCTCGGCGGCCTCGGCGAAGCGCTCCTGGGTGCGCAGCAGGTTGCCGATCCGGTAGAGCGGCTCGAAGCTCTCGGGCCGCTCGTCGGCCAGCGCCTCCAGCTCGGCGACAGCCTCCTCGGTGCGCTCCATCTCGCCCAGTTCCTCGGCGACCCGCAGGCGCGCGGTCCAGCCCAGCGGCGAGGCCGGGTCGATGCGCCGGTAGGCGTCGATGGCGTCCTGGCCGCGGTCGCGGCCCTCCATGACCTCGCCCACCAGCAGATGCGCCAGCTCAAGGTCGGGCTTCAGGCGCAGGGCCAGATGAGCGTGGATCAGGGCGATCTCGTCGGCCCGCTCCTGGCTGAGAACGCCGGCCAGATCGAACAGCACCTCGGCCCAGCCGTCCCGGTAGTCCCGCAGGATCGGCTCCGGCGCTGAGCCCCCGGATCCGAGGGGCACCAGCAGGACCGATTCCGGATTGGCCGCGTAGTACTTGGCGTAGACCCCCTCGGCGGCGGCGATGTCGCCTTTGCGCTCGTAGAAGTTGCCGGCCAGGAGGGCGAGCCTGAGCGACGGCGCCTCGACCTGGTCCAGGAAGGTCTTGTAGGCCTCGGCCGCCTGCGCCATGTCCCCGGCCACGTCGTAGATCAGCGCCTTATGCATGAGATGGAGGGATTCGAAGCCCTCCCGCTCGCCCAGGACCTGGGCCTCGCGCTGGGCGGCGACGAGATCGCCCTCGCCGACCTCCAGCCAGGCCCTCAGGAGGGGACCGTAGATCATCGGTAGGCCGCGTTGGGGCTGGGCGTCCAAGAGCGCCAGCGCCTCCGCGCGCCTGTCGTTCAGGGTGTCGTCGACCGATGCCGTCAGCAAAGCCGAGCCGTTGTTCGGCTCCCGCTCGATCAGCTGCCGCGCCAGACGCAGACTCTCCGCGTGGCGTCCTTCGGCGGCGGTCAGGACGTAGGCGCGGCGCAGCAGGTCCATGTTGTCCGGATCGCTTTCGAGGGCCCGGATCATGAAGTCCGCCGCGGCATCCAGATCGCGCTCGTTGGTGGCCACCAGGCCGGCCAGAAAGTCGCCGAAGCCCGAGTCCGGCAGCGGCATGGCGTCGCGCTGGCTTTCCGCCGCCGCCAGCAGGGTGGAGGAGGCCGTCGTGGCCGAGCCCAGGGCGCCCCCGGAATCGGTCTGCAGCGCCGGGTCGGACCAGGTATCGGCGCAGGCCATGAGGCCCGTGACCGCGGCCAGCGCCACGGCAAGACGCAGCGCCCGCCCGAAACCGGGTTTCAAATCAAAGTATTGGGTCAACCGTATCTCCCGCGCGGCGAAATGGCCAAGCCGCCAGCGTCCGATCCCGACCGAATCGCGCCATATGCAACCTGCTCTAATGCCATATCCGGCGTGTCCAGGTCTACCACTCACATATTGGGGTAGTTCGGGCCGCCGCCACCTTCGGGCGTGGTCCAGTTGATGTTCTGGGTCGGGTCTTTGATGTCGCATGTCTTGCAGTGGACGCAGTTCTGGGCGTTGATCTGCAGGCGCGGGTTCTTTCCGTCGTCGTCGCGCACGATCTCGTAGACCCCCGCCGGGCAATAGCGCTGCTCGGGCGCGTCGTAGAGCGCCAGATTGTGATCGACCGCGATCGCCGGGTCGCGCAGCACCAGGTGCACCGGCTGATCTTCCTCGTGATTGGTGTTGGAAATATAAACGGATGAAAGACGGTCGAACGTGAGCGTCCCGTCCGGCTTGGGATAGTCGATCCTGGCGGCGCTGGCGGCGGGCTTGAGGCGCGTGTGGTCCTCGTGGGTGTTGCGGAAGGTCCAGGGCACGCGTCCGCCCAAGAGCTTGAGGTCGACGGCGCCGTAGGCCATGGATGGCAAAAGGCCCCATTTGGCGAAGGCGGGCCTGAAATTCCGCGCCTTGTGGAGCTCGCTGTGGACCCAGGAGCCGCGGAAGGCGCGGGGATAGGCTTCCAGCACGCCCTGGCCCTCGTCGCCGCCCTTCAGCGCCTCGAAGACCGCCTCGGCGGCCAGCATGCCGCTCTTCATGGCGTTGTGGCTGCCCTTGATCTTCGGCACGTTGAGGAATCCGGCCGAGCAGCCGATCAATGCGCCGCCGGGGAACACCAGGCGCGGGATTGACTGCAGACCGCCCTCGTTGAGGGCCCGAGCGCCGTAGGCGACGCGCTTGCCGCCCTCGAACATGGGGCGGATCGCGGGATGGGTCTTGAAGCGCTGCATCTCGTCGAAGGGCGAGAGATGGGGGTTGCGGTAGTCGAGGCCGACCACGTAGCCGACCGCCGCCTGCCGGTCCTCCAGGTGGTAGATGAAGGAGCCGCCCCAGGTGCGCCCGTCCATCGGCCAGCCGACGGTATGGATCACGGTCCCGGGCCGGTGCTGCTCCGGATCGAGCTCCCAGAGCTCCTTGATGCCGATGCCGAAGGTCTGAGGATCGCAGTCCTCGCGCAGGTTGAAGCGGCTGAACAGCTCTTTGGTCAGCGAGCCGCGGCAGCCCTCGGCGAAAAAAGTGTACTTGGCGCGCAGCTCCATGCCGCGCTCGAAGCCGGGCTTTTCGCTGCCGTCCTTGGCGATCCCCATGTCGCCCGTGGCGACGCCGGTGACCCGCGCCTCCTCGTCGGTCAGGAGCTCGGCGGCGGCGAAGCCGGGATAGATCTCCGCGCCCAGGGCCTCGGCCTGCTCGGCCAGCCAGCGGCAGACATTGCCCAAGGAAATCACGTAGTTGCCGTGGTTGTGCATCTGAGCCGGCAGGCTCCACACGGGAACGCTGAAGGCATGCTTCTCGGTCAGGAGCATGAACTTCTCGCGGCTCACCGGCACGTCGAGGGGGGCGCCCTTCTCCTTCCAGTCCGGAACCAGCTCGTTGAGCGCGCGCGGCTCCATGACGGCGCCAGAGAGGATGTGGGCGCCGACCTCGGAGCCCTTCTCCAGGACACAGACCGAGACCTCGTGCCCATTCTCCGCGCTCAGCTGACGCAGCCGGATCGCCGCGGACAGGCCGGCCGGCCCCGCCCCGACGATCACCACGTCAAACTCCATGAACTCCCGGTCCATCGTCACTCCACCCCCGATTGGCGCTCCAGCCGAAGCGCTTGAGCACCCGCGCCTTCCACCTGGACACAACCGTGCCTGCACCTCGATTCGGGTGTCTAGGAGATAGCTCGGGTGTCTAGGGTATAGCGGACCCGCCGCCGGGAGACTATGGCAATCCACCGGTTGCGGTCGCGTTAAACGGCGGCAGGCGGACAAGATCCTCGAGATGCTCGGGAGCCGGTCTCGGCGCCGCATTCGGATGTGGGCGGACCCGGCAGCCGGTGCTAGTCTTGACCATCATGCAGAAGGATCGCGAGTCCGACCGTGCGGCGCTCGCCTGGCTGGTGGAAAGCGGTGCCGACGAGGCGATCGAGGAGACGCCCCTGAACCGGTTAGCGCCGCCGCCCGCGGCCGCGACCGCACCGCCAGGGCCGCCGAAATCAGCCCCGCCGCCGCGGCCGCCGGCGACTTCCGCCGGCTTCGCCGAGGCCCGGCCGGCGCCCCCTCCAGCGGCATCCCCGGCGGCTTCCACCGGGCTTTCCCAGGACTCCCTCTGGCAGGCGGAGGGCGCCGGCCAGACCGCGTCCGACGCCGCCGTCGCCTCGGCCCGCCAGCTCGCCGCCGCGGCCGGCTCGATCGAGGCCCTGCGCGAGGCGCTCGCCGGCTTCGACGGCTGCCCGCTGAAGGCAACCGCCACCAACCTCTGCCTCTACGACGGCAACCCCGAAGCGCGCATCATGATCATCGGGGAGGCGCCCGGGGCCGAGGAGGACCGCCAGGGCCGGCCCTTCGTAGGCGCCGCCGGGCAACTCCTGGACCGCATGCTGGCCGGCATCGGGCTCGAGCGGGACTCCGTCTACATCACCAACCTGCTGTTCTGGCGCCCGCCGGGGAACCGCAACCCCACGGCAACGGAAGTGGCCTCCTGCCTGCCCTTCCTCGAGCGGCAGGTGGAGCTGATCGACCCCAGCCATCTCATGTTCCTGGGGGCGAGCTCGGCCAAGACCCTGCTGGGGCGCCAGGAAGGGATCCTCAAGCTGCGCGGACGCTGGGCCCACTACCAGCACGTCGGCCTGCCGCGGCCCATCCCGGCCATGCCGACGCTTCATCCGGCCTACCTGCTGCGCCAGCCCGCCCAGAAACGCCTCGCGTGGCGGGATCTGCTGGCGTTCCAGCAGGCGGTGCGCGCCGGTGAGGATCCTTTAACTTCCTCTTGAATAAGCTAGCGCGGCGATAGCTGCGGGCCGCGGGCCGGACCCCGGCCCGGAGCTCGTCCGCCGGGCGTGCGGCCGGCTGGCCGAAAGTTGCGGTGCCACGGCGAATCCATTAGCGTTTGCGGACCTCGGGGGCCTAATGCGTGACTGAGTCCTTTGGCCGGGTTCCGGCCGTGCCAGACCGCTTTCGAACGATCTGCGCGCATGCCACCTGGCTGCTGGCGCTCTGTTTTGCGCTGTGCGGTCCGGCGGCGGCGAACCCGCCGGGCACGGTTCCCGCACCGTCCTCGAACGAAGCCGCAAACTCGCATCTGTCGCCGCACTTCGCGATCCCGCTCGCCTTGGAGCCGGCCGGGGCGCCGGACGTGGCGGGTTTCCCCGTCCTGCCGGACCAGGTCGACGGTCCCGTGGTGCTCGACCAGCTCGACGGCCAACAGTTGCCACAGGTCTTGAGCCCCGAGGACGAGAAGCTCTACCGCGAGATCTTCGCCCTGCAGGACAGCGGCAAATGGAAGGCCGCCGACGAGCGCATCGCCCGGCTCGACGACAAGATCCTGATGGGCCACGTGCTCTATCAGCGCTACATGCATCCGACCGCCTACCGCTCCAAGTACCTGGAGCTGAAGCGCTGGATGGACGCCTACGCCGACCATCCCGACGCCCGGCGCGTCTACCGCCTCGCCGTCAAGCGCCGGCCGGCCAACTACAAGAGCCCCAAGAAACCGGTCAAGGTGCGCATGTCGCTGAACGGCGAGTCGGTCATCCCGCCCTACAAGTCCACCAAGAAGCTCAGCAAGGGCCAGCGCCGCCGCGCCCGGGCCATCAAGCGCCAGGTGCGCCGCAACGTCCTGCGCACCCGCCTCACCGTGACCGAGGAGCTGCTCGCGAGCTCCGAGGCGCGCCGGCTGCTGGATTCCGTGGAGATCGACGAGGGCCTCGGGCAGGTCGCCGCCGCCTGGTTCTACTACGGCAAGCCGCAGAAGGCCTATCAGCTCGCCGCCAAGGCCGCCGACCGCTCGGGGCGCCAGGTGCCGCTGGCGCTCTGGATCGCCGGCCTGTCGTCCTGGCGCCTCGGCAGCCTCGAGGCCTCGGCGCGCTACTTCGAGACGCTCGCCCAATCCGAGCGCGCCTCCTCCTGGATCAAGAGCGGCGGGGCCTACTGGGCGGCCCGCGCCAACCTGCGCCTGAAGCGCCCGGGCCAGGTCAGCCAGTGGCTCGCCATCGCCGCCGACTATCCGCGCACCTTCTACGGCATCCTGGGCCAACGGGCCCTCGGCATGGAGATCGCCGGCCCCCAAGAGCGGCGCGGCCTGGGCGGCAACGAGCGCGACCTGCTGCTGGCCAATCCGGCGACGCGGCGGGCGCTCGCGCTCATCCAGGCCGGTCAGCGCGAGCGGGCCGAAAGCGAGATGAGGCGCCTCGACGGCGACGGCGACCTGACCATGCGGGCCGCCCTGCTGGCAATGAACGACGCGGCTGGCTTCCCGGCGCACGCCCTGCGCCTCGCCCGCAGCCTGGTTGGCGATCCCGGACGTTGGGGCGGCGTCCACCTGGACAGCGCCCTCTACCCCATCCCGCCGTGGGAGCCGGCCGAGGGCTTCAAGGTGGACCGGGCGCTGATCTACGCCTTCATGCGCCAGGAATCGGCCTTCAAGCCCAAGGCCAAGAGCCGCGACGGCGCGCGCGGCCTCATGCAGCTCCTGCCCAGCACCGCCAACTACGTGGTCCGCAAGCGCCGCTTCCGCGGCAAGTCGCGGGAGCAGCTGTTCGTGCCGGAGGTCAACCTGGAGGTCGGACAGCGCTACATCCTCTACCTGCTGCGCCACGGCGAGGTGAACGGAGACCTCTTCCGGCTCACCGCGGCCTACAACGCCGGACCCGGCAACGTGGCCCGCTGGCGCCGCAAGATGGGCACCCTCGAAGATTCCCTCATGTTCCTGGAGAGCCTGCCGGCGCGCGAGACCCGGCTTTTCATCGAACGGGTTCTGGCCAACCTCTGGATCTATCGCTCGCGCCTGGGCCAGCCCCTGCCGTCCCTCGACAAAGTGGCGGCGGGCGATTGGCCCGCCTATACTTCGCTGGACCGGCCGGTCCAATCGGCCGCCGGAGCGTCGACCAGCGAAGGTTCCGAAGCCCATGCCGCCGATTGACGAGAGCCGCCCTTTCAAGCCCGTCAACATCGCCGTCCTCACCATCTCGGACAGCCGCAGCCTGGAGGACGACCGCTCCGGCCGCACGCTCCAGGAGCTGGCGGAGGCCGACGGTCACAAGGTGGTCGCCCGCGAGATCGTGAAGGACGAAACCCGCGACATAGAGGCCAAGCTGCGCGCCTGGATCGACGACCCGCAGGTGGACGTGGTGGTCTCCACCGGCGGCACCGGGGTCACCGGGCGCGACGTCACGCCGGAGGCCTTCAAGGCGGTGATGGAAAAGGAGATCGAGGGCTTCGGCGAGCTGTTCCGCTGGATCAGCTATCAGACCATCGGCACCTCCACCATGCAGAGCCGCGCCATCGGCGGCGTGGCGGGCGGAACCTACCTCTTCGCCCTGCCCGGCTCGCCCGGCGCCTGCCGTGACGGCTGGCGCGAGATCCTGAAGAGCCAGCTCGACTACCGCCACCGGCCCTGCAATCTTGTCGAGCTCATGCCCCGCCTGCGCGAGACCGAGCCGGCCGAAAGCTAGACTTGGGGATCATCGGTTCGGCACCAACAACGACAAATGCGGGAAGGCGTGCAGCGCATCACACGAGCGCAGCACGCGGAGTTCGATCCCTTTTCGCCGAGCTTGGCTGAGTTTGGGAAAATTTACAGGAGTGGGAACTCCTGTCACCGAAACACCACGACCTCTGTTCGGACGAACTCTGACGTTGAGTAAGGACCACATTGCAAGCAATTGGCATGGCAGTCTGTTGAAGGCGTCACCTAGCTCGGAGGCCTCCAACCACTACGAAGCGCCTCCTCGCGGGAGTCCTGCACCTGCTCGAAGATGGATAGTCCTTCGCACCTGTTTCGATGTGCCTGAAGTCTTGGAAACCGGTTCGGACTATCCAGCGACGGCAACACGCGTTCCAGATACTGCATCGCGACTGCAACGGCCAAATCCGCTCGGGTCACCTTGTCGCCAACCAACCAACCCTCGCCGCATTTCGATTCCAGCCATGCGCAACCAGAGAGTATCTGGCGCTCCAACCGCGCGCACCACGCCGGATCGCTCGTGCCTGGGGCCCGTCGCGTGACCTCAATACCCCGTTCGTAGATCTTCTCCGCGACCGATACACCCAGTATCTCCAAACGCAGAGCGTCCCGACGCAGCGGATCGCTCTCGGGAAGCAGGCGCGTTGCGGGCGGCGCCAGAAAATCCAAGTAATCGATAATTACACGGCTATCGAACAGGACCTCACCGTCGGGGAGGATTACGGCAGGAACCTTGCCGAGGGGATTGATCGACAACAACTCGTCGAAATCCTTGAAGGTGGACAGAATCTTGCGTTCGAACGCATGGCCATGATGGAGCAGCACCAGCGCAACCCGTCGAACGAACGGCGAGTCGTATTGGCCGACAAGGATCATTGATTCCTCTCTTTCTGCAGCGAAACCCTTGCAGTGTTCGTTGGAAATCTGGTTTCGAGATGCTTCTGGATGGCGATCCGGCGAACCCTGATCGTTAGCGTCCTCCGATAGGCGCATGCTGTGTCGGTGTCTGGTTTGGTCACCGCACAGCGCCCAGCGCGGCCGTCGCCTCTTGCGGGTTCGAGGGTTCCAAGACTAGGCCGCTTTTCGCTTTCCTCGGAACCACTTCAGTTTCCCCGTTCCACGCAGGCAAATGTCTCGCTGCGACCCATTCGCAATTTGATGTAGATCAAGTCGGCTTGTCGGCCGCGGTCTCTAGGCTGTTTGGCAGATTTTTCTGCGCACCTGCCTGCAGTCTGGAGAGCAAGAATCATGTCCGAATGGGAAATCGCGTTTCTGGCCGGCGTCATCGGCGCCTTCGTCGTCTTCAGCATCGCGCTCGCCTGGGTTTCCCACGAATACGTGCGCCACCGCTGAGCGCTGGCGCGCGCGAGAGATTCCCACGAAGGCGTCATGCGGGTGTAACAGCCGCGCCCTAGTATTCTCCGCGTTCCTCGCGCTCTATGGCGACCACCCCCGCCATCGCTGGAGTGTTGATGGATCGTCGAAGCCTTCATCGAGCCCTGCCCACCACAGGGCTCGATTTCTTTCGCGCCTTATCCTGACATTGACGGCTCCAGCCGCAGCCTAGCCTTTCGGCTTTTACTTCTTCGGCTTGCGCAGGCGCGGGAAGTCGCCGCGCACGGACGCGGCCGCACCCCTAGTACCAATATCTGGACTCAAACTACAAGCCAATCTTTTGGTGATCGAAAACCTTAGTGTCTTTTGGAAAAAGATTATCTCCAAAAATTTTCACGCACAAAATTGCAATGAAAGAATTCAGAGCAAACGTTTCTTTGCTCCGCAGAGCTTCGTTTTTGTAATCGATTGCAAAACAACTTCCCGAGATTTTTTTGATATTTGTGGGAAAGGGAATCACTCAAGTCCCTTAGTGCCGTTTTGTTTTCTGTGTTGGTTTTGTTTTCAACACAATAAACAAATCCAGGTCTGATGTTGGAGATTCTGCTTTTCCCGTTGCCACACTTCCATGCAAATAAATGCTGCGTATTTTGTCAGAAAAGTTTCCTAATAACGCGGATTTTGGATCATTAATAATAGGTTTATACTTCGCAGAATTTTTGCTCAGGGCAACTTCTTTTCTGGTATAAGTTTGTTTCATAAATCATATTGACTTCAATACCAAATCAACTGTATCGGATACTGACAAACCTGTACTGTCTATTTGTATACTGTCTACGTTATCGATGGGCGATATGAAGTCGCCGCTCTCCAAGTATTTGGAAAGCCCTTCTTCTGAATGAACCTTTTTGTACTCCTTGCGTGACTCAGCAGTCACTCTTTTGAGCAACTCTTCTTTTTCGCAATAGATTTGCACAAACTTCATGGATACGTTTTGTCTGTCAGCAATTTCCTTGAGCTGGTCAATGAAAGGATTATCAGTTTTTCTATCGTATACGAACGTATATATCACACCACGTACACCTGCTTTAGCAGCAGCCTCAAGGATGTCCAGCTTCATCTTTTGATTCAGCTCAAAGAATTCAGGCGTTCCAAATTCAAGAATGTTTCTAAGTAAATCTACTGTCAGGTGGTTGTGAAAAAGATTGTATCCAGTTTTTTGAGCTACTTCTTTCGCAACAGTAAGTTTGCCGGAAGCAGGTGGTCCGTAAATGATTATGAGTTCCATATCCTATTTTTAGCAGTTTTCCACTTTTCTTGATAGCGCCGTCGCAACCAAAAAAAATCTCCCTTCTTCTTTCGCCTTTCGGCGGAGGGGTCGGGGGAGGAGCCGCAAAAAATTGAAAGGAAATTTTGGGTGTGCGCCCGCCGGAGCGGTAGCGGAGGCGGGGCCGAGGCGTTCTCCAGTGCGTACGAGTTAGTATCGGATAACCACGCGCGCGGCGCGTGGCAAGCCAGAGGTTCTCGGAAAAATGCGTTCGAGCGTGGTTGTAGATACAGGGCTCGATCTCTTTTGAACCCGCGACCAGGCGAACGACCTCCGGAAGCGCTTGGCACGCAGCTTCCGCAGATCGGAGAGCGATTAGGCTCGGGCAGCAGTCACGTGCCAACTCCTCCCCCCGGGTCGATGGCCCAGCGTACATTGGAGTCGACTTCGGGTTCGTATCGCAGCCAGAGTTCGTGGAGGGTTTCGACAGGGCAACCTTCGGTCCAGTCGACTCGAAGGTTCACGATCGGCCACTGCAGCTCATGCGCGATCAATAGCGCGGCTGAATGAAGAGCTTCCTTTTCACCGCCTGCATCGAGACCTGCCCGCAAGGCACTGATCAGCCGATTCGCCAAATGGCCGCCACTCTCGGAGACGAAATCGTCGATCATGGCTCTCGACACTGCCGAGGTGCCGAGGACATTGCCGCTCGCCACACAATATCTCCCATCGACCGTCGATCTGATCTCTTCGACGTGCTCCCCGGTGTAGTGCGCCATAGAACCGCTGTCGTCGATCGCCGCAACCTGTCGGTAGTTTGCATCGGCCCTGCCATTCATAGCCGCGGCCACAGCGCCGGCCGCATCTGTGCCGCTCTCTAGCAGGTCAAGAATATCGAAGGCGACCGTGGGGTCCGCCATGTACTGGACCGAAACGGCACCGACGCCGGAACGCACCCAAGGACAATGGCTGCCGACGCATACACTTGACGACGCTGTGGCCACGCCGACCATGCCTGTATGCTCGCAAAATCCCAGAATGGAGAAAGTCATCGCTTTCCTGCCATCAGAACATGCTCATCGGCTTGCAATGATCGCTCGCACATGCCGCACAGGCACTCTGTAGCACTCGCGATCGGTAGGCGACGGCGGTTTGGCGACCAGCCGATCAACCCGCATGTCCAACCCCACACTTTGACAACGGTGGCCCGCTCTTGCCTCGCCTCCAACCGTAGCTGTCGCCAAAGCCGCGGCCTAGCCTTTCGGTTTGTGCTTCTTCCGCTTGCGCAGGCGTGGGAAGTCACCGCGCACGGAGGCGGCGGCGCCCCAAGGCCCGTCGCTGCGCAGCCGCAGGAAGTTGAACGCCGCCGCGGTGGTCTGCTGCGCGACCAGGACCTCGTCGTCGTAGAGCCGCGCGTTCATGCGCCCGAAGGCGTCCCATTTCTGCACCACGCAGGAGAGCGCGCCGCCCTCGAAGGCGCGGGTCTCGGGAATATAGCCGGAGAACTCGATGGACCTCGCGTCCCCGGCCGCGCCCACGAGCGTGCAGTCGCCGCGGTAGATCACCGCCGGGGTGCCCGTCACCTCGAGCCGGAAGATATGCACCGGCGGCGGCGGGAGCGGTAGGGGCTTGGGCTGGGGCACGGGCAGGGCGACCCTGCGGGGGACAGCCACCACCTCGTCCGCCGCCACCCAGCCGTAGAGGGGGCGGCTGCCGAAGACGCCGATCCTGACCCAGCCGTCGCGGCGCTCGAACTCCACCAATCGGTTCTCGGGCGTGAGCGTCTGCAACAACTCGGCGTCGGACCGGGGTTCGGTGCGCAGCTCGGCGCCCCCTTCGACGGGTCTCAGATCCTGGCCGGGCGAGGCGAGCGCAGCGCCGGCCGCGATCGCGCAGCAGGCAAAGGCGAGGCAAAGCAGACGAGAAAGAAAGGATGCGCCCGGCATCTAGCGCCCCTTGTCCGAGTGGCCCAGGTCGCGCTCCGGCGCCACCCGGTCGCGCACCCGCTGCTTCAGCGCCTTGATCTCGGGGAAGCCGCCCTCGGCCTTGCGGGACCAGACCGTGACGCCGTCGACGCTGACCTCGAAGATCCCGCCCCTGCCCGGCACCAGCGCCACCTCGCCCAGCTCGTCCTCGAAGGTGGTGAGGAGCTCCTGGGCCATCCAGGCGGCGCGCAGCAGCCAGCGGCACTGGCGGCAATAGACGATCTCGACCCTGGGCGCGGTGACCATTCTGCGAATCCGCCTCGGAGTTCGTGAGCCCTCGGGTCCCATGATAGCGCCCGGCCGCCCGAGCGCCTATGCTGGAGCCGATGCCACAACGGGGTCGAGGGCTCTTTCCGCCGCCGGATCGCGGATGGACGGGTTCGGGCCGCCCGGGAAAGGACATTCTGGTGATCTACATCTGCAGCCTTGCCGACGTGCCGCAGCTCGCCTCGGAGGTGGGCCCGTCCCACGTGATCTCCCTGCTTGGCGACGATCCTTTTCCCGACACGCCCGCGAGCGTGGTCCCGGATGGGCACCTCAAGCTCAGTTTCCACGACATCGACGAGCCCCAGGAGGGACTCATCGCGCCGGACATGGCGCACCTGGAGCAGCTGATCGAGTTCTCCCGGCGCTGGGAAGAGGCTGGCCCGCTGATCGTTCACTGCTTTGCCGGCGTCAGCCGCTCGACCGCGGCGGCCCTGACGGTGCTCTGCCTCTACAACCAGGGCCGGGAGGAGGAAGCGGCACGCCTCTTGCGCGCCCGGGGGCCGCACGCCTTTCCCAACCGGCGCATGATCGCCTTCGCCGACGATCTGCTGGGCTGCGGGGGACGCCTGCTGGAGGCCGTCGACGCCCTGCCCTCCCCGGACTTCCTCGCTCCGCTGAAGTCCTTCGACCTGCCGATCCGGTTCGACTGAACGCGAGCGACTTCGGCAAGGTTCCAGCGAGCCGGCCAGGTCTTTCGACAATCCGCTTTGGCTCGCTGGCAAGCGCGAACGCGCGCCCGCAGCTTAAGCGACAAGCGCGCCCGCAGCGCAAGCGAGGAGAGCCAAGCGGCCCCAAAAGGTTCTGTGGTCCGCGCCCGGCGCCCATCATCGCGATTTGATGTGGGGACAAGATGCGGGCCCGGCATTGGGCCCGCCAACATCAAACGATCTTGCAGGCCTGCTCGAAATCGTGGCGCGCCGCCCTCGGGTGCAGGTGCTGCGGGTCGCCGTAGCCGAGATTGCAGAGGAAGTTGGAGCGCAGGCCGGTGCCGGCGAAGAAAGCCCCGTCCACCTTGGCGTTTTCGAAACCGGACATGGGACCGCAGTCGAGGCCCAGCGCCCGGGCCGCCAGGATCAGGTAGGCGCCTTGCAGCGAGCCGTTGCGCAGGGCGGTCGTCTCCGTCAGCTCGGTGTCTTTCCGGTACCATTCCACGGCCCCGGTGGCGTGGGGGGCAAGCCACTCCAGATGCTCGTAGAACGCCAGATCGTAGGCGACGATGACGCAGACCGGCGCGGTCATGGTCTTGGTCACGTTGCCCTTGTCCAAGGCGGGCTTCAGCCGCTCCTTGGCCTCCGGGCTCTTGACAAAGACGAAGCGCCCCGGACAGCAGTTGCCGCTGGTCGGGCCGAGCCTGAGAAGCTCGAACAGCCGCTCGAGGGTGGCGTCCTCCACCTCCCGGTCCTGCCAGGAGCGAAAGGTGCGGGCCTCCCGGAAGACGAGGTCGAGCGCCTCGCCGTCCAGCTTGGCGATCCGCTCTTTCAGCCCGGCCGCTGCCGCGCGGGCCGCTTCTGTCGCGTCGTCCATGTGAACCCTCCCTTGCCGCGTGCGGTTGGTGGCCTCCGGGGTCGCTACTGGGCCGTCCAGCCGCCGTCGATGTTGAGCGCGCCGCCTGTCATGGAGGCCGCCGCGTCGGAGCAGAGGAACAGGGCGAGCGCGGCGATCTCCTCCACGGTGACGAACTTCTTGGTCGGCTGGGGCGCCAGCATGACGTCCCTGACGACCTCCTCCTCGCTGATCCCCCGGGCCCGCGCGGTATCGGGGATCTGCCGGTCGACCAGCGGCGTCCTGACGTAGCCCGGGCAGATGGCGTTCACCGTGATGCCGTCCTCGGCGAGCTCGAGGGCGACGGTCTTGGTCAGCCCCAGCAGGCCGTGCTTGGCCGAGACGTAGGCCGACTTGAAGGGCGAGGCGACCAGGCCGTGGGCCGAGGAGACGTTGATGATGCGCCCCCAGCCGCGCTTTTTCATGCCCGGCGCGGCGCAGCGGATGGTGTGGAAGGCGGCCGAGAGGTTGATGGCGATGATGGCGTCCCACTTCTCCACCGGGAACTCTTCGATCGGCGCCACGTGCTGAATGCCGGCGTTGTTGACCAGCACGTCGACGCTGCCGAGCGCCGACTGGGTCTTGGCGACCAGGGACTCGATGTCCGCCGGCCGGCTCATGTCGGCGTCCGAGTAGAGCACCCGCACGCCGTGCTCGCGCTCCAGGCCGACGCGCAGCGCCTCGATCTCGGTGGCGTCGCCGAAGCCGTTCAGGGTGACGTTCATGCCGTCGCCGGCCAGGGCACGGGCGATCTCCAGCCCGATACCGCTGGTCGACCCGGTGACGATCGCGTTCCTGGCCTCGGTCATGGCGTCGTCCTTCCCTCGCAGCCGGCCGTCGCGGCGGCTCGCGCCGCCGGGCCAAGGGCCGCGCCGGCCGCCTATCGCAGAGCTATCGCCAGCGGCCCGGCCGGGCAAGTCTTTCCTGGCGGGCCGCGGAGGAACTCGAAACGTCCCGGATGCACGCGGGAGTTCCGAATCGATCTCGCCGGAGCGCGATGCTAGGGTTCCCCATCAAGAGCGCGCGAAGACCGGCCGCCGGAGAAGCGGCCGCCGCGCCGGGGATCGGGGGCTGAGGTGATGGGCGATTCCGCACTCGAGGCGCTGCTCAAGCGCGACCGCCTGCTGGTGATCGGAGGCCTCGTGGGAGTCATCCTGCTGGCCTGGGCCTACCTCCTGGCAGGCGCCGGCATGGGCATGAACGCCTTCGAGATGACGGCCATGAGCACGCCGGCCGGCTCCGGCCAATCCATGGACATGGGTATGGACGGAAGCGGCGGTGCCATGGAGATGCCGTCCGAGGGCGGCGGCATGGACATGGCAGGCGAGACCGGTGCCATGGCCGAAGAGTCCTCCGGCGCCATGGACATGCTCCTGTCCGGCGCCATGCAGGCCATGGCGCCCATGGCCTGGACCGCCTCGACGGCGCTGGTCATGTTCTTCATGTGGTGGATCATGATGATCGCCATGATGCTGCCCAGCGCCGCGCCCATGATCCTCCTGTTCGCCGCGCTCAACCGCAAGCAGCGCGAGCGCGGCTCGCCCTTCGTGCCGACGGGCGTCTTCGCCTTCGGCTACGTCGCTGTCTGGGGCCTGTTTAGCCTGCTGGCGGTCGCCGCCCAGTGGGGCCTGGAGCGGGCCGGCCTGCTGTCCGCCATGATGGTGGGCACCAGCGTGATCCTGGGCGCCGTGCTGCTGATCGCCGCCGGCGTCTGGCAGCTCACGCCGCTCAAGCACGCCTGCCTCAAGCACTGCCGCTCGCCCGTCCACTTCCTCTCCAGCCACTGGCGCAAGGGCCGCTTCGGCGCCTTCCGTATGGGCGTCGCGCACGGCGCCTTCTGTCTCGGCTGCTGCTGGTTCCTCATGGCGCTCCTGTTCTACGGCGGCGTCATGAACCTCTACTGGATCGTCGGCCTGGCGCTCTTCGTGCTGCTGGAGAAGGTCATGCCCGCCGGCCAACGCCTGGGCGGCATCGCCGGGGTCGGCCTGATCGCCTGGGGCGGCCTGCTGCTTGCCGGTTCCATCTAGCTCCGGACCTGGCCGCGCCACTCCTTTGACCGGTCCGAATCCGCAACCCAGCCATGCACGATTCGCGCAGCGCGGCCCAACCGGCAACCGCTAAGCTTCACGTGGTTCAGTGCGATCTGCGTTTCACGGCGGGCCCTTTGCCGGGGCCGGGCGGGCGCTCCGAAAAAGGGGGCGTCGGGAAGGGGGATCGGGACGGCGTCATGGCCCAGTCTGCAGCCGCATGGGAACCGGTCGACGCGCCCGTCAAGGGCGTGGTCTGCGTCCTCGCCGGCATCTCGATCTTCTCGCTGCAGGACGTTTTCATAAAGTACCTGAGCGACGGCTACTCGGTCTTCCAGATCGTCTTCGTGCGCAGCCTGGTGGCGGTCTGGCTGGTCATGCTGATCGCGCGCTACCAGGGCGGCCTCTCGAGCCTGCGCACGCGCCGTCCCTGGGCGCACCTGCTGCGGGCCGGCGGCATGCTGGGGGCCTACACCTGCTTCTATCTGGCGATCGCGGCCGTGCCGCTGGCCGACGCCGTGGCCCTCTTCTTCGTCGCGCCCCTCTTCATCACGGCGCTTTCCAACCTGGTGCTGCGCGAGCCGGTCGGCCGCCGGCGCTGGATGGCGGTCCTGGTCGGCTTCGCGGGAGTCCTCATCATGCTGCGCCCCGGCGACGGCCTGGCCGAGCCCGCCGCCCTCTTCGCCCTATTGGCGGCGCTGTTCTACGCCGGCTCCCAGCTGGCGACCCGCCGCATGGGCCGGACCGAGAGCGGGGTGGCGCTTGCCTTCTATCCGACGGTCATCTACATCGGCGCGACGGCGCTCCTGGGTCTCGGGCTCGGCAACGGCGCACTCGAAGACAGCAGCGGCGCCAGCCTCGCCTTCATGCTGCGCGCCTGGGCGATGCCCGGCTGGCGCGACCTGGCGCTGATGGCCGGCTGCGGCCTGATCGCCGCCTTCGGCTTCTACTTCCTGTCACAGGCCTACCGCATCGCCCAGCCCACGACCGTCGCGCCCTTCGAGTACGTGGCGCTGCTGCTCGCCGTGATCTGGGGCTACCTCTTCTGGCAAGAGATGCCGGACGGCCCGACCTTCCTCGGCATCGCCCTGGTGGTCGGTAGCGGCCTCTACGTGCTGCGCCGGGAGACCGTGCGCGGGCGCCGGGTCGTGACCGGCCGAGGCCTGCGCCCCCGGGTCTGAGCCCCCGCATCCGGTGTCTTCGAGGCAACCCGAGAACTTTTTTCCCGACGTTCCGGGACCCGCCGAACGGCCGCGCGGCCGGTTTGGTGAACGCGTGCGGACACGCGGCCGACGCAGACCTCGCCAAACGTCTCGCCCGGACGAGCAAACTCTAGTTGTTTCATGGTAAATACTAAACATTCAAATCGTAGTTTAATAATATAAGATCGATATATAAAATAAATGGCGAATTTATCTCAAATTTTCATGTAATTCAATAAGCTAAAATGCGCCATTTTACTTTTGATTTACGCGCAACATGCGACAAATTTCCGACAATAATTCGGCAAAGGCAGAGCAACACTTGATGGCACCTCTCGATATACCCTGCAACGCGCCCCAAGACGCAGCGCCAGGCGCTTGCAGCCGGGACGCGGGGCGCACCGCCAACGAAGCGGCGAAGGTGCCACCGGGGGCGGGCTCACGTTCGCCGGGTGCCCTTGCCAATGCCGACGACCCTCAATCGGCCCCTGGGGAGCGGCCGGCTCCATTCGGTGGAAAACTCGCGATGATCGGTGATCAGGACTTCGAGCACGTAAAGGACAAGGCCCTGCGCCAGCTGGCCGGCTACTGGCTCGCTCAGCGGGGCGACAGAGCAATGCCTGCGCGCGCGGACATCGACCCTCTCGACATTCCCTGGGCCCTCGCCCGCATCTGGCTCTGCGACTTCCTGCCCGAGGAGCAGCGCTTTCGTTTCCGTCTGGCGGGCGAGCGGATCGATTCCTTCTGGGCCATGAGCCTGCGCGGCCGCCACCTGGACGAGATCGTGCCCGTGGCCAACTACGACCAGGCCTCCGGCCCCTTCCTGACGGCCGTACGCGGGCCCACGATCGTCCATGACTACTGCGAGATCCGCCTGGCCAACGAGATGTACGCGACCGGCGAACGGATCATCCTGCCGCTCTCCGACGACGGCGAGCGCGTGAGCGGCCTTCTGGGCGCGAGCCGCCGCGATTGGTTCCGTGGCCTGCCGCTCGACGTTCTCTCCAAGTCCAGCCAGACGACGACCCTCAGGTCCCTCTGCGGCGCAACCCAAAGCCGGGCGGACGGCGAGCTGACCCTCAACCTGGCGCCGTAGGACCTTCGGGCCGGACCGGCGGCGTCCCGGACGCTGCCGGGGCCAAAAGTCGGACCCCAAGACCTCAGCGAATCTGCTAGTCTCCTCGCCGATTCGGCCGCCCCGCGCTGGCGCCGGGGGGGCCGGATGAAGACACCCCGTCGAGACTTCAAACGGCGCATCCAATGGCAACCTACGACATGGCCGGCCTCAACGTTCTCGTGGTCGACGACAGTCCGCACATGCTGAAACTGCTGTCCTTGATCCTGCGAGCGATGGGCATCCGCCGCTGTCAATGCCTGGACGAACCCCGTCGGGCGCTCGAGATGGTCAAGCGTGAGCAGCCGCAGCTTCTCATCACGGACATCCTCATGTCGCCGCTGGACGGCATCGGCCTGACCAAGGAGATCCGCCAGCTACAGCCCGACCCGGCCGCCTTCACCCCCATCTTCGTGCTGTCGGGGTTCACCGACCGGGAGCACGTGTTGCAGGCCCGCGACGCCGGCGCCCACGAGGTGCTGGCCAAGCCCATATCGGCGCGCGCGCTCTACGAGCGCATCTGCACGCTGATCGAGCAACCGCGGGATTTCGTCGAGCTGGGGAGCTACTTCGGCCCTGACCGGCGTGCAGCCGCGCAAGCTTTTTCCGGCCCCGACCGCCGCAGCGGGCCGCCACCCGATCCCGACGACGAGGACGACATCAAGATCGATCTCTGAACAAAGATCGATCCCTGGGCCCGCCGACACTGCCCGCAGGGTGAACACTCATCTCGCCGAGACGCTCGGCGGCTGGATCCGGGTTCTGTTCCTCAAGGGGTCACGCTCAGGTTCGGTCCGGGCCGCAACACGCCGGGCCCAACTTCCGGACCGGCCCGGCGGCACCGGACCTCTCAGCCGGCCTCCTCCAGCCGAGCCACCGGCGCTCCACGTAGCGGCCGCCGTCAGAGCACCGGGCCCAACGTGGCGACGGCGTTGTTCCAGATGCGGGCGCGCCAGGTCCAGCTCTCGACCGCCTCGCGGCCGACGGGATGGGACTGGGCGATGTAGTCCTGCTGGCGCCTGCGCACCTCGGCCGTCAGGGCCGGGTCGTAGAAAAGGATGTTGTTCTCGTAGTTCAGCTCGAAGCTGCGGCGGTCCATGTTGGCCGAGCCGAACAGCGTGAGCTCGCCGTCGAGGGTGAGGGACTTGGTGTGCAGCAGGCCCGGCTCGTACTCGAAGATGCGCACCCCTGCGTCCAGCAGCTCCTCGTAGTAGCTCCGGCTGGCGGCGCTGACGACCCAGGAGTCGTTGCGCGCCGGGAACACGATGGTGGTCTCGACGCCGCGGCGCGCGCTGGCGCAGAGCGCGGCCTGCATAGGCTCGTTCGGCACGTAGTAGGGGGTCGTCGCCACCAGCTCGCTCCGCGCGCCGTACATCAGGGATTCGAACATCTCCGGCATGGCGGAAAAGCGCACCGTGGGCCCGGTGCCGATCGCCTGCGCGGTGAAGCCTCCCGGTTCGGCGGGCAACGGCTCACGCAGCAGTCCGCCCAGATCCTCGTCCACATGGGCCATCCAATCGGCCGCGAAGAGATAGAGGTTCTGGCGCGCCACCGGCCCTTCGAAGCGGATGACGGCATCGACCCAGGGGGCGTACTTCGCCTTGATGCGGAATTCCGGGTCGGCGCAGTTCTGGCTGCCGCAGTAGGTGATGCGCCCGTCGACGATCAGGATCTTGCGGTGGTTGCGCAGGTCCATGCGGCCGCGCAGGGGCCAGAGCAGAGGATTGCCGACCGGAAGCGCACGTGCCAGGCGGACGCCGGCGCGCTCCATCTCCTGCCAATGCCGCGAGCCGGTGAGGAGGCGCGAGCCGTGATCGTCGGCCATGGCCCGGCAGGTCACGCCGCGCTGGGCCGCCCGCTTCAGCGCCTCGATCATCTTGCAGCCGTTCGTGTCGGGCAGCCAGATATAGGTCAGCAGGTGGACATGGGCTTGCGCGGCGTCGATGTCGGCCACCATGGCGTCGATGGTGGCGTTGGAGTCCGCCATGAGGCACCCCCTGTTGCCGCCGACGGGCGGAAAGCCGCTGATCGACCGGCCGAGGCGGAAGAGTTGCGTGTAGTTCGGAGGCACGCCGCTCACCCCGGCTTCGCCCTCCCCGCCCTTCGGCGCCATCGCGGCGGCGCCACCCGCCTCGTCCAGCCGGGCCAGCACCCGGCGCATCCGCTCGATGCGGCGCCGGCCGATGTTCACCTCACCGAACAGCACGTAGGCGGCCATGCCGAGCATGGGCACGGCGACGATGACCACGATCCAGGCGATGCGCGAGGCCGGCTCCCGATGGGAGCGCAGCAGCACCCGGACGATGAGGGCGACCTGCACCAGGATGTGCAGCAGCACGAGGGCGACACCGGAAACGTCGATGCCCGTCATGGGTCAGCGCGCGCCGAGGTGAACAGAACCGAATTCCCGGGGCACCGACCCAGCCCACTCATTCAGGTTGATCCAGCAATCAAGATACTCGAACTCACAGGAACCACACATGAGATCTCGTGTAGCCTGTCCCAAGCAGACTGTCACCTTTGGCCAGCCAAAACCTTTCTCACGGGCGCTCGACTCGCTTGCTCGTCAGCCGCCCCCGATGGTGAGGAAGGATGGTTGGCGCAAAGACCGTAGACATGCGGGATTAGGGGCAAGGTTGACATGGAAGTCGCGCAACGGCTGCCCTTGGCATGCGACGCGGCATTCGCCATTCTTCGCCCGCCGATATAGATATAGAGGTGTCGCCATCCGCGCCTGATGACAAGCGGGGCCGGCGCCTGAGCATTCGTCGACCGCCGGAGCCAAGAAGCTTCACCTCCCGCCATCAGCAAACGGCCATCGAGGAGACAGCCGCATGGGACGATCGCTCGCTTCGCTGCCATTGCTCGCGTTACTAATCTCCGCGCAGCCCCTTTCCGCGGCGCCGCCCGCCGAGGCCTTGCCCCTGTCGGAGATCATCCGCATGCTCGAAGACAGCGAGAAGGTCGCCTACTTCGACGAAGTCGAATGGGACAGCGACGGATATTGGCAGATCGAGTACTACCGCCCCGACGGCGCCGAGGTCGAGATCAAGGTCGATCCGGTCTCGGGGCAGCGGATTCGCTGAGACGGCCCGGCATCTGCCCGTGGGGCTCGCTGCCGACGGTCTGGCAGGCAAGTGAGGAAGGCCCATGACTCCCCTCCACATCGGAATCGTCTGCTGCTCGGCGGAGGGCGCTGCCCTCTGCTACCGGACCATCTGCACCGAAGGGCCGAAGCTCTTGGGCCCGCACGCCCATCCCGAGGTCTCCATGCACACGCCCTCCCTCGGCGACTACGCGCCGCTCCTCGATCGGGGCGACTGGCGCGGCGTGGGCGAGCTGATGCTGGCCTCCGCGGAGAAGCTCGCGCGCATCGGCGCCGACTTCCTGATCTGCCCCGACAACACCATCCACCAGGGATTGCCCTTCATCGAGGGGCGCGCGCCGCTGCCCTGGCTGCACATCGCCGAAGTGGTGGCCGAGGCGGCCGCCGAGCGGGGATTCCGCAAGCTCGGCCTGACCGGCACCAAGTGGCTGGTCGAGAGCGAGGTCTACCCGGAGAAGCTGAAGGCCCGGGACATTGACTGGCTGCTTCCGGAGGCGGCCGAACGCGATGAGCTCAACCGCATCATCATGGACGAGCTGGTCTACGGCATCTTCGAGCCCGGCTCCATCGCCTACCTCGGGCGGGTGGCGGAGCGCATAAAGAACGAAGGCTGCGACGCCCTCGTCCTCGGCTGCACCGAGTTCCCCCTGGTCATAGACGATTCCAATTCGCCCATGCCCACCCTCGACTCGACCCGCCTGCTGGCCCGCGCCGCCCTCAGCCGGGCGGTCGAAGGCGGAGCCGCGCCGGCGTAGGTAAAAGAGCGATCGGCGCCAGCCTATATTGTTGCCCCGTTCATAGGAGCGAGGCTGCCCCCGCCGACGACCGAGCCGCCAACCTCGCTGCCTACGCGGACTCGTGCCTGCCCCTCGCCCCCGGCATCGCCGACGCGGTTGCAGCCTTCGTCCAGTCCGACGACGGGAACTAGGAGACGGTCCGCTCGCCTACATTGCGATCACGACGGTCGTCGAAGTATTCACTCGGGGCGCTCCCGAGAGCTCGTCGGAACATGTAGCCGAATGCGCTAGGAGTCGAGTACCCGAGATCGATTGCAATGGTTGTCACGGGGATTCCCTGGGCCAACATGGCTATAGCCGAAAGCAGACGCGCTTGCTGCCGCCACTGGGCAAATGTCAAACCCGTTTCCCTGAGGAACAATCGCGCGAGCGTTCGCTCGCTCGCATTGGCCATCTTGGCCCAACATGCAAGCGAGCGATTGTCTTCCGGATTCGACTTGAGCGACTCTGTGATCAATCGGAGACGCCGGTCTTCCGGATCCGACAGACTCAATCCGATCTGCGGCGATATCCTCAGTTCGCTGAGAAGCAAGTCCACGACCAATCCGTGCCGCCGCGAGAGCACGTAGGTCTCGGCAAAGGTCGTCGCCTCCAGAATCAGCTCGCGAAGAAGCCCCGAGACCGAAACGACGAAGCAGTTGCTCGGAAAATCCTCCGCCCTTTCTTCCGCCAGGTAGACCGTCCGCATCGAAACGTTCGAATGCATGTAGACGCAGTGCGGGATTCGAGGGGGAACCCACAAAGCACGCAGCGGCGGCACGACCCATATCCGCGACATCGCCGTGACGCTCATGGCGCCGGACACGGCGTAGACGATTTGCCCGGCGGAGTGAGTATGCTCGCCGATGCGGTGGCCCGAGTCGTAGTCGTAGGCTCGAGCCGCTATTGGCCGAGATGGGCCCAAGCCCGATATGCAACTGCATTCATCCATCGCATGCGAATCGCTGGCCGAAAGCGCCTGGCGACCGTTGTTGGAGGAACCAAGCCTAGCCATTCATCCCGGTTTTGCCATAGTCGCGCCCGCTCCTGTCTGTCTTTCAACGACATTTGACGGTCGATCGATATCGAGCCAATCGAAATACAGCGAACGTTCCTGGCACAGGCAACGGCGAGGATCGTGCGGTGACAGTCAAGATCGTTGGAACACGGCTCTGCTTCTCCAACCAGGACGGCTTCACCCACGATTTCCACGCGCTCTGGCTACGAGAAAACAGCACGGAACCGGATTTCCGGGACCCCACGACCGGACACAAATTACAGGACGCAGCTTCGCTGCCACTCGATCTCGCAATCGAGGAAGCGAGCGAGCGAGCCGGTCGGATTGAGGTCCACTTCAGCGACGGCCATCGCTGCAGCTATTCGAGCAGGTTTCTGCAAGATGCCGGTCGGACCCTGTTTCCGCAAGAACTCGTCGGGGAGAGGAAATTGTGGGATGCCGATCTGTCGCCCCTGCCTTGGCACAACCTGCAAGATCTCAAGGCCGGGCCCCAAGGCATCCTGGCGCTTCTCTCCGACATCGCGAGCCACGGATTGGCGCTCATTCGCGGCGTGCCGTCGGAGCAGGACGGCATGCGGCAAGTGACCGATCTGGTGGGCTACATTCGCTGGACGAACAGTGGCGGAATTTGCGACGTGAAAAGCGAGGCAAGGGCCTACGATCTTAGTATGACACCGCGGGCGCTGGAGCCACATGTCGACAATCCGTACAGACTCCCGCAGCCGGGATACACGCTCCTCCATTGTCTGCAGAACGATGCGGACGGCGGGGAATCGATCCTCGTCGACGGATTCGAAGTGGCGGAGCGGATTCGCGCGGATCGGCCCGATCTGTTCGATGTCCTTTCGACGGTGCCCGTCACCTTCCGCTACGTCGATGAGCAAGCGATCCTGGAGCACACGTCTCCCTTCATCGATCTGTGGCCGGACGGCAGGCTGAAACAGGTTCGCTTCCATGGACGCGCAGACCAGGTCGTGGCCACCGACCCGGAGATACTTGACCTCTTCTACGAGGCGCGGCGCGCCTACGCGAGTCTCATAGCGTCGGATGAGATCCGCCTGCGCCTCAAGCTCGCCCCAGGCGAGATGTACTTCGCGGACAACTTCCGGCTGTTTCACGGACGCGAGCTGTTCCGCCCGGACACAGGCACGCGCCACATGAGGCAGGCCTATATGGACCGTGACGTAGTTTCGAGCCGCCAGAAGACCCTTCTACGGGACAAGAACGCCAAGCCATGGCGGCCACGGGCGTAGCTCGATCTCCCCTCTGGTCGCGGAACCGCAGAAGCACGAAGCCTGTCCGGCGTTACGTCGACTCTCGCCGGCGCCGCGGTCTTGCTTGCTCTGAATGGTGTGGATGCAGGCCTGTCCAAGACATAGCGAAGCAGCTCGGAACCGCCGCTCGGTGCCACGGCCCGGCGGCCGGCCCGTCTGCCAGCCGCCACGAAGAAGGCGCCGCGACCGGTCACGGCGTATCGGCGCTCAACCCGCCGGCGCCACCTTGACCAGCACGCCGTGGACGCAGGAGCTCTTGCCCATGTCGCTCATCTCGCCGGGGTTCAGGCCGTTGACGTTGAGGCCCTCGGGCTCCCGGCCCGGCCAGCGGCCCTTGAAGGAGAGGGCCGTGCCGCGGGGCACGATGTCGGCGGTCTCCACCTGGAAGGTGAGCGCGCCGGTCTCGTTGGAGAGCCGCGCCCGTCCGCCCGGCCGGAGGCCGAGGGCGCGGGCGTCCTCGGGATGGAGGGTCACGGCGGCGGGGCCCAGCTTCTCCGCGATGCCGGGGTCGTTGCCGTAGCTGTCGTTCATCTGCCAGCGGCTGGCCGGCGACAGCAGGCGCAAGGTCCCCGGCCCGGGCCGCGGGTCATGAAGCGGCCGCGGCACCCGCGGCAAGCCGTCAGCCTCGGCCCAGTCCGAGGCGATCTCGATGCGCCCCGAGGGCGTGCGGAAGCGCAGCTTCTCGAACTGCACCAGGGGCTCGCGGAAGGGATCGAGGGTGCCCCGCTCCTTCAGGTCCTCGAAGGCGATGCCCAGGCCGCTGCGCTTCATCACCTCGGCCAGGATGCTCTCGTCGCTCTCCTGCAGCTCCGGCTCCCGGTAGCCCATGGCGCGGGCCAAGCGGCGGAAGATCTCCTGGTTGGGCAGCGCCTCGCCCGGCGGCTCGCTGGCTTTCGCCTGCGCCGAGAGGCTCAGGTGAAAGTAGGGCACCACCAGGTCGTCGAACTCCAGGAAGCTCGCCGCCGGCAGGACGATGTCGGCGAGCTTCGCCGTGTCGGTCATGAAGAGGTCGGCGACCACGGTGAAGAGCTCCTCGCGGGCGAGCGCGGCGCGAAGGTCAGCCTGGCGCGGGCCCGAGGCGGCGACGTTCATGTTCCAACTGAGGAAGACCCGCGCGCGGGACGCATCGGCCAGCACGTCGGCCAGCTCCATGTGGCTGACCGAGGCGGGCGGCTCGCTGCGCAGACCGGGCGCGGCCACGTAGTCGTCGTCGATGCGTCTGGGCCCGCTGCCGTTCAGGTAATAGAGGCCGGCGCCGGGCTTGCCCAGGTTGCCGGTTGCCGCCGGCAGCAGGCCGCAGGCCCGGAAGATGTTGCCGCCCAGCTTCTGGCGCTGCAGACCCTGGCCGAGCCAGAGCACAGAAGGCCCAGCGCCGTAGAGCCGCGCGGCCTCCTTGATCTGGGCGGCCGGGACGCCCGTGACCCCGGCGGCCCAGAGCGGCGTGCAATCGGCGACGAGGGGCGCCACCTCGTCCCAGCCCCGGGTGTTGGCAGCGATGAACTCCCGGTCCAGCAGATCCTCGCGCTCCAGCACGTTGAGCAGGGCGAAGGCGAGGGCCGCGTCCGTGCCGGGATAGGGCTGCAGGTGCAGGTCGGCCGCCTCGGCGGTGGCGTGGCGCACCGGGTCGACGACGACGATCTTGGCGCCGCTCTCGCCCAGCCAGTGCTTGTGGGCGTGAGGCGCGGAGCTGGAGGGGTTGGCGCCCCAGACCAGGATGCAGTTGCTCTCCTTCGCGGTCTTGGGGTCGAAGGGCGTGACCGAGCTGCCGTAGAGGTAGCCGAGCGCCACGTGGCCGGCGTTGTTGCAGATGGTGTCGGGCTCGACCTCGCAGGCCCCCAGGCGGTTGAAGAAGCGCATGGGGAAGGTGCCGGCGATGAGCGAGCAGGTGCCGGTGTAGTGGGCGTGCAGCACGCTCTCGGGGCCGGCGTCCGCGACCGCGCCCTTGAGGCGCCCGGCGATCTCGGAGAGCGCCTGGTCCCAGGTGACCGGCGCGAAGTTGCCGGAGCCCTTCAGCCCGCTGCGCTTCAGCGGCTGGCTGAGGCGCGCCTCGGGATCGCGCCAGACGCCGTTGTAGGCGATGGCGCACTTGCCGCAGAGGCCGCCGCGGCTGACCGGATGGGCCGGGTCGCCCAGCACCTTGGCCACCCGCCCCTCGCGCCGCACCACGGCGATGCCGCAGGCGTCGTAGCAGTCCCGCGGACAGGTGGTGCGGACGATGTCTCTCTCTTCGCCGGCCATGGCCCGCAGTCTGGGCCAGAGCGCGCGCCGCGGCAACGGGCGATTGGCCGCGGCCGGACGGCGCGGGTTCGAGTGACGCTCAGACCGGCAGGGTGTCCTCGAAGGCCAGGCCCTTGTGGGTCTCCTCGTAGATCTTCTGCTCCTCCTCGCCCCAGAGGAAGCCGACCACCACGAAGCGCCGGCCCTTGGTGACGGGCGAGGCGAGATGCAGCAGCGAGCAGGAGAAGACCACGGCGCCGCCCGCGGGCGGGGCGTAGAGCTGGCCGCCGTACTCGGGCAGGCGCAGGAAGCCGCCCTCGTACTGGCCGGAGTTGAGGTTGAGGGTGAGGGCGAAGCGGCGGTGCTTGGTGAGCGGCGTGGTGTTGTCCCGGTGGGGGGCGAAGTGGCCGCCGCTGTCGGCGTCGTAGCAGCCGACCCGGAAGTGCTCCAGGCGGCTGATACGCACGGTGAAGGCCTTCAGCACCTCGGGCAAGAGGCGCCGGTTGACAGCGTCCACCAGCTCCTGGGACTCGCGCGTGTCCTCGGGGATGATCACGTCCGAGCGGATCTTGGTCTTGGAGCTCTCCTTGTTGGAGAGCCGGTCCGAGGCGGCCACCGTGTTCTGGAGCTTCTGGCCCGCGTCCCAATAGTCCATGAGCCGCCGGCAGTGATCCCGGTCCAGCACGTTGGGCACCACCAGCACCGGCGCCTGGGCGCCCACCACCACCGGCTGGTAGATCGCGGCGCGGGCGCGGGCGTGCTGCAGGGCGGCATCCGCCAGGTCCGCGCCGTCCGAGCCAACCGAGCCGGCGATCCGGCGCTCGAGCCTGAGGACGGCGTCGAACATGAGGACGCAGCTCGCCTCCCCCTCGAGACCGGCGAGGCGGTGCAGCAGCCCCCCCGGCTCGCTCAGCAGCGGAAACGGCAGCTTGAGGCGCTCGGCCGCCGCAGCATTCTCCTCGGGCGCGGCGCGGGAGACCGCGACCACGTGGGTCTCCACCTGCCCGAAGTCCTGCAGCCGGCCGGCGAAACGGGTCAGCAGCTCCGCCGCCCGCTCCCCGTCGGGCACCAGCAGCAGCGCCTTGGGCCAGCCGAAGACCTGGTTGTCGTAGAGCGAGAAGGGCTTGCCCAGGGGATTGACGAACGGCAGGTCGCAGAGCCGGTCGCCGACCCCAAGCGGCCCCTGCTTCGAAGCTGGATAGTCGTGCGGCATGGCAAAGACAGCGCCTCGGGTTAGACTGGACGAGAAAGGCCGGCCCGACTCGCGCGCCCGGCCCGAAAACCCCTATCGGATGTCCGGGCAAAGCTCAACCGGCATTGACGGCGCGGCGGTCCAGCTCGGGGTTCCGCGATAAGATGCTCAAACTGGACATCGAGAGCGCAAGCTTCTTCCGTTGCCTGTCACCGAGGGAACGCTGGTTTCAGGACAGCCGGTGGCGGCGCGCAAACCAACCTAGCAACCACACTAGACTGGTGACGCATGCGGCGTTCAAGATATGCATGAAGAGGAACAATCCAAAAATCTTGGGGCCGTCGCCGCCTTTGATCAACAAAGCCAATGCCGAAACGATGACCGCCCATATAGATGCCCATCCGATAGCTTGCCAGTACGCTCGTATCAGCGTCCCAAGCAACATGTAGCCCAGTATCGTCGCAAAGCCGAGCCACGGAGGGCTCCATGTCACAGCCAAAAGGAGCCCTAAGAAAAGAATGATCCCCTCCATTGATCTGGATCCGTGCGACTCCACTCTCAGCCTTTGCGCGTCATGCCCTCTCAATATTCTATCTTGAGATGTATCGGACTTGGAAGCCAATGCTCTTTGGTCCCAAGATCGCGCTCGCATGGAACGCAGAGCACCAGAGCAGCTTTCCGCTTGTTTGTGCTTACCGCCGGAGATGGCTGCTTGACAGCGAGGCGCCCGGCGTGCGGTCAGTGAAGGGAGGATGCGCGGACAAGGAGATGCCATGTCGGACGAGGAGCTGATCGCCAAGCCGGCTGTCGAGATCGTCGGGCTGCTACGCCGAGGTGAGATCTCGACGGGGGAGCTGCTGGACGCCCTAAAGCGACGTATTGGCGCGGTGGACGAGGCGGTCGGCGCGCTGCCGACCCTCTGCTTCGAGCGTGCGCGGGAGCGTGCGGCGGCGCTGGCGGCGCGGCCACCGGATGAGCGCGGCCCCTTGTGCGGCCTGCCCGTGCCCATCAAGGACCTGACCGACGTCGCCGGCGTGCGCACCACCTACGGCTCGCCCATCTACGCCGAGCACCTGCCCGCGCGCTCGGACATCCTGGTGGAGACCCTGGAGGCGGCGGGCGCCTTGGTCTACGCCAAGTCCAACACGCCAGAGTTCGGGGCGGGCGCGCAGACCTTCAACGAGGTCTTCCCGCCGACCCGCAATCCCTGGGACACGCGGCTCTCGGCGGCCGGCTCGTCCGGCGGCGCGGCGGCGGCGCTCGCCAGCGGCACGGCTTGGCTCGCCCAGGGCTCCGACATGGGCGGCTCGCTGCGCAACCCGGCCTCCTTCTGCGGGGTGGTGGGCCTGCGCCCCGCGCCCGGAAGGGTCGCCGTGGGGCCGTCGGAACAGCCCTTCCAGGTGCTCTCGGTCAAGGGGCCCATGGCCCGCAACGTGCGCGACTGCGCCCTGCTGCTCGACGCCATGAGCGGCCAACACCCGGCCGACCCGCTATCCCTGCCCAGGCCCGACACGACCTTCTCGGCCGCCCTCGATACGACGCCGAAGCCGCGCCGGGTCGCCTTCAGCCGCGATCTCGGCATCACGCCGGTCGAGCGCGAGGTGGCGGAGCTCTGCGAGGCGGCCGCCCGGCGCCTGGAGGCCGAGGGGATCCCGGTCGAAGAGGCCCACCCGGACCTGAGCGAGGCCCACGAGGCCTTCCAGGTGCTGCGCGCCCTCGACTTCGCAACCGGGCTCGGGGCGCCGCTGGAGGCGCACCGCCGCCTGATCAAGCCGGAGGTGATCTGGAACGTGGAGAAGGGCCTCGGCCTGACGGCCGGGCGGATCGTCGCGGCCGAGCTCGCGCGCGGCGAGCTCTACCGGCGCGCCGTCGCCTTCTTCGAGACCTACGACCTGCTGCTCTGCCCCGCCACCATCGTGCGCCCCTTCCCCATCGAGCAGCGCTACGTGACCGCCTGCGAGGGGTCGGAGTTCGAGACCTACGTCGACTGGCTGGCGATCGCCTACGCCATCACCCTCACCACCTGTCCGGCGATCTCCATTCCCTGCGGCTTCACCGCCGGCGACCACCTGCCGGTCGGCCTGCAGATCGTCGGCCCGCCGCGCGGCGAGGCGGCGCTGCTGGCGGGCGCCCTGCTGATGGAACGGCTGCTCGATCTCGGGCCTGTCACCCCGATCGATCCCAAGGTCACCCACTGACGCGCGCCATGCGGTTCCGCCGGCCCCGCCGCCTCTGTTAGGCTGTGCCGGCACCTAGGCCCGAAGAAAAGGACCGGCCCATGTCCGCGCTCGAGCGCCGCAGCATCATTCCGGAACCCGAGCTGACGCCGGGCCCGGAGCTGCTGGTGGCCGGTCGCAAGCTGGCGAAAAGCTGGACCGTCGGTCCCTCGGCCTTCCTCGCGGAGGTCGGCGAGCCCTCCGAAGCGGCCTACAAGCGCAGCCAGATGGCGGCGGGCCGGGTCATGCGCCACGCCCAGATCGGCTACCGCGACCCGGAGAAGAGCCGGCGCGCCTTTGCCGAGGTCTTCGAGCGCTCTGCCGCGGCCGGGGCCCGGATCGACCGCTACGGCCTCTGCCTCGACTGGTCCATGGGTTACCCGCGCGACCGGCGCGCAGAGGGCCAGCGAGGCACCGGCATGATCCTGGAGGACGCCGAGGACTTCGCCCGCCTCACCGCGGCGGCGCCGGTGGCGCCCCATTTCGGCGACTTCGTGCTGGGCTTCCCCGCCGCCGTCGAGAACACTCGAGCCGCCCTCGCTGCCGGCGCCACGGCGATCGGCAACCTGGGCCAGTACTTCACCTTCCGCCTGCCGGGCTGGGGCGACGACATCGCGGCCACCGAGCGGACGGTGACGGCGCTCGGCCTGATCGCGGGCCAGGAGGTGGAGATCCTGGTCCACTCCAACCTGGACGACGGCTTCGCCGCCACCCTGAGCGACCTGGCGAGCGCGCTGGGCGCGGCGCTGATCGAGAAGCACGTCGTCGAGGCGCTGGTCGGCGCCCGAGTCTCCCATTGCTACGGCCACCACTTCTCCGACCCGCTGACCCGCCTCGCCTTCCAGATGGCCCTCGCCCGTGCCAACCCGACCCCCGGCACCATGGTCTACGGCAATACCACCAGCTACCGCGGACCCCCGGCCGCCAACTATGCCAGCCTGGCGGGCTACCTGCTGGTCGACGTGCTGGGCCAGTCAGAAAACCCGAGCGGCCACGCCGTCAACCCGGTGCCGGTGAGGGAGAACCAGCGCATCCCCGAGATCGACGAGATCGTCGACGCCCAGCTCTTCGCCGACCGCCTCATCGCACAGGCCGAGGGGCAGCGGCCGCTGGTCGATCCCTCGGCGGCGGAGGTCCTGGCCGAGCGGCTGCTGGCCGGTGCCGAGCTTTTCCGGGACCGGGTGCTGGCGGGCCTGGCCGAGGCGGGCTTCGCGGTGGACGACGCCGCCGAGCTGTTGCTGGCGCTCCGGCGCATCGGCGCCCGGCGCCTGGAGGCGCTGTTCGGCCCGGGCGACCCGGACCCGGAGACCGCGGGCAAGCGGCAGCCCCTGGTGCCGGCCGACACGCTGGCCGAGCTCGCGGCCTTGGCCGAGGAGCGGCTGGCGCGGAGCGACCCGGCGGCGTGCGCCCGAGTGGGGGCGGCCAGCCTCAGCGCGCTGGTGGCCAGCAGCGACGTGCACGAGCACGGCAAGCTGCTGGTCGAGACCGTGCTGCGGGGCCTCGGCGTGACGGCCCTCGACGGCGGCGTCTCCTGCGACCCCGACGCCCTGGCGCGCCGGGCGGCCGAGACCGGCGCCGATCTGATCGCGCTCAGCACCTACAACGGCGTCGCCCTCAGCTATATGACGGCCCTCAAGGCCGAGCTCGAAGACCTGGGGCTCGACCTTCCCGTCCTGATCGGCGGGCGGCTCAACCAGATCCCCGAAGGCTCCAACACCAGCCTGCCGGTCGAGGTGGGCGACGAGCTGGCGGCGCTCGGCGCAGTGGTCTGCCGCGAGGTGGAGGACGCGCTGCCCGCCCTTGTGGCGCTCGCCGAAGCGCGGCAGCCTGAGGAATGACCACATCGGGCACGAACAAATCCGACATGAGCACGTCGAGCATAGCCACGGCGGGCATGACTGTCGGCATCCTGGGAGTCGGGCGCCTGGCCGAGTTCCTGGTGCCCGGCCTGCTGCGGGACACGGACGCGCCCCAGATGCTGCTGTCGCCGCGCAACGCCGACCGCTCGGCACGCCTTGCCGAGCGCTATGGACTGATGGTGGCCGGCGACAACGGGGAGCTGGTGGCTTTCTGCGACCTGGTGCTGCTGGCCACCCGGCCCGATCAGGCGGTGGAGGCGATCCACGGCCTGCCCTGGCGGCAGGACCGGACGCTGGTCAGCCTCTGCGCCGGCCTGCCGCTTTCTGCGCTCGCGCCCCACAGCGGCCCGGCCGCCCTCGCCCGCGCCATGCCGGTCTCCGCGGCCCGCATCGGCGAGAGCCCCACCTGCCTCCATCCGGACCTGGCCCCGGCGCGCGCGCTGCTCTCGCGTCTCGGCCCGGTGACGGCCGTCGCCGACGAGCCCGGCTTCGAGGCGGCGAGCGCGCTCGGCGCCTACTACGGCTGGGTGCATGCCCTGATCGGCGAGATCGCCGGTTGGACGGCCGAGGCTGGCGCCGAGCCCGCGGCCGCCCGCGAACTCGCCGCCCGCATGACCCGGGCTGCCGCCGGCATGGTGCTGGAGCAGGAGGAGCTCTCCCTGGAAGAGATCCTGGCGGAGCTGGCCACACCCGGCGGCGTCACGGCCCTGGGATTGGAGACCCTGGGCGAGCGAGCAGCGCTCGAAGCCTGGCGCGAGGCTTGCGCCGCGGTCCTGACCCGCTTCCGGGCACGTGACGCATGAAGACTAGCCCGCCATGAGGGTGCTCGTCCTCGGCGGCACGGGCCGCTTCGGCCGTCTGGTGAGCCGGCTCCTGGCGACGGACCCGCTGGTGAGCGCACTGCTCATCACCGGGCGCGACGAGGCGCGGGCCCAGGCGGTCGCCGGAGAGATCGGGCCGAAGGCGCGGGGGACAAGCGCCGATGTCGACGATCCCGGGTCTCTCGACCGGCTGCTGGCCGGCGCCGACCTGGTCGCCAACGCCACGGGGCCCTACTTCCGCACCTTGCTGCCGGTGCTCGACGCCGCCCTCCGCAACCGGGTCCACTATTGCGACTTCGCCGAGGACTGGAAGGCGACCGAACAGGCCCTGGAGCGCGATCAGGAGGCCAAGGCCGCCGGCATCACCGCGCTGGTCGGCATGGGCGACGCGCCGGGCCTCACCAACCTGCTCGCCGTCCAGGCCGCGCGGCGTCTCGACCGGGTCGAGACCGTCGAGCTCGGCTGGTACATCGACGTGGAGGCCGGCTTCGGGACGGTCCGGGAGAACCTGGAGCGCTGCCGCCGGGGCCAGGTGGGCGCCTCGCTCCAGGCCATCATCGAGGCGGCGAGCGGCCATATCCTCGCCATTCGCGAGGGCGCGACCGCCTTCGTGGAGGCCTGCACCGAAACTCGCTCGATTCCCCTGCCCGACGGGACGACGGTCGCGGCCCGGCCCTACGGCACCTCGGAGCCGCTGACGCTCCACCGCGCCCTGCCGGAGGCGCGCGAGATCACCAGCCTGGTCGGCCTCCAGCCGCCAGCGGTGCTGGGGGCGATCCAGGCCGCCGCCGAGCGCATTTCCCTCGACGGGCTCGATCCCAGCAACGCGGCGGTCTGCTTCTACGAGAGCCTGGCCGTCGAGCCCGAGCGCTGGCTGGCCGGCGAGCGCGACCCGGAGGCCGGCGGAGTCTTCGCCTCGATTGTCGGGCTGAGCAATGGACGGCGGGTTCGCGTGTCGCTGGACACCGCCGGTCTCGGCGCCAGCACCGTCCCCGCGGTCGGCCACCTGGGCACGGCCGGACCCTTCGGACTAGGCGCCCTCAAGATCCTCTCCGGAGAAGTAAGCGAGCGCGGCGTCCTCAGCCCCGAGCGGGTCTTCGAGGCGGATCCCTTCCTCACCGATCTGGCCTGCCGCTGGAGCAGCTGGGACGGCCGGCAGCCCCTCATCCGCTCGCGCGTCGGCGTCGTCCGGCCCGAGCTCAATCCGTCTCCGATGCGCTGATACGGAAGATAAGCACGCGGTTGTTGGCGGGCATCTCGACCAGCCTCTCAAGGACAAGACCGTTCCGCGCGGCGCAGTCTCTCACCTCGTTCACGTCGCGCAGGCCAAGCGCCGGGTCGCTGGCGCGCAGGCTGCGGTCGAAGGCCCGGTTGCCCTCGGAGTTGTGCCGGCCGTCGCGGGTGAAGGGCCCATAGATCAGGAGAAAGCCGGAAGGCACGAGAAGTTCGGCAGCCCCAGCCAGCAGCCCCTCGCAGGCCGCCCAGGGGGCGACGTGCAGCAGGTTGACCGCCACCAGACCACCAAAGCGCTCGCTCCCGTCGGGCAACGCCCGCATTGCCGCCGTGGCCCAGGTGGGGTCGGAGACGTCCAAATCCAGGGGCGCGGCCAGGTTGGCGAGGCCGCTCTCGGCGGTCCAGGCGGCGATGCTGGCCCGGGCGGCGGGGTCCGGGTCACTGGGGTGCCACGTGAGCGCCGGCCGGGCCGCGGCGAAGGCCGCCACGTGCTGGCCCGGGCCGCTCGCCACCTCCAGGATGTGCCCGGACGGCGGCAGCAGGCCTTCGAGCACCTCGAGAATCGGCCCCGTGTTGCGCTCCCCTGCCGCCGTCCAGAGCTTCGTCGTCGGCATGACCCGGAAAACCTCCGTCCTGAAACTCGCGGCCTCAGTCTATAGATCTCCATGGCCAGACCTAGTCCGGATAGCCCAGCCCCTTGATTTCCTTTCCGCCGGCTGGCGCACTGCGGACCGCCTGGACGCGAGGAGGACGCCCATGACCAGCCCCTACCGGCCCCTGCCCTTCGCCGGCCTGCCCGAGTACACGGACAAGGAAATGTGCGCCCGGGCCCGCGCCTTCCGCCAGCTGATGGCGGCGCGGCGCAGCCTCCGCGACTTCTCCGACCGGCCGGTGCCCCGGGAGGTGATCGAGCAGGCGGTGCTGACGGCGGGCAGCGCGCCCTCGGGCGCCAACAAACAGCCCTGGCACTTCGCCGTGGTGGGCGACACCGCCATCAAGCGCCGCATCCGCGAAGCGGCCGAGCGGGAGGAGCGCGCCTTCTACGATGGCAAGGCGGGCCCGCGCTGGCTCGCCGACCTGGCGCCGCTGGGCACCGACTGGGAGAAGCCCTTCCTGGAAGCCGCGCCCTGGCTGATCGTGGTGTTCCAGCAGAACGCCGGCCGCGATCCGGAGACCGGCGAGCCCTTGAAGCACTACTACGTGCAGGAGAGCGTCGGCCTGGCGAGCGGCCTCTTGATCGCGGCGCTCCACAACGCCGGCCTCGCCACCCTGACCCACACGCCGAGCCCCATGGGCTTCCTGTGCGAGATCCTCGGCCGGCCGGCGAACGAGCGTCCCATCATGATCGTCGTCGCGGGCCACGCCGCGGCCGACGCCACCGTGCCCGAGGCCGCGCTCGCCAGGAAACAGGTGGACGCGCTCATGAGCTGGTTCTGAGCCGGATCGCCAGGTGTGGAAGAACCGTTAGGCGAAGCGGGCGGTCACCTGGCCCAGTCCCTCGACGATCACCGTCGCCTCGCAGGGGCCGGGGCCGAGCCAGACCGGATCGGCCATGGTGCCGGTGAGAACCCATTGTCCGGCCTCGAGCCGGCGGCCGTCCTCGACGAGCCGGTTGGCCAGCCACGCGAGCGGCTCCAACGGATGTCCCATCACGTTGACGCCGCTGCCGCTCGCCGCCACCTCGCCGTCGATCAGGGTGCGCCCGGCGAGTGCCGCCAGGTCGAGCCCCTGCCAATCCTCGACCGGCGGGCCGACCACGCAGGCCCTCTGGAAGAAGTCGTCGGCGATCATCAGGCCGAACGGCGCCTCGCGGGGATCGCCGTAGCGATTCTCGACGATCTCCATTGCCGCGGCGCAGCTCGCGACGTGAGGACGCACGGACTCCCGGTCGTAGGGCGCGCCGGCCGCGTCCAGGTCCCGGGCGATGCGGAACGCGACCTCGCACTCGATGCCCGGCGCCTGCAGCGCCTCGCGCGCGAGCTCGACAGTTCGCTCGTGGAGGTTCCCCGCCACCACGCCGCCATAGCCGGGCCCGGGGATCTTCAGCAGCTCCTGCACCGCCCTGTTGGTGCAGCCCACCTTGTAGCCCGCCAGGCCGCCCAGGCCGCGGGCCGCCAGCACGCTGTGGCCGGCCCGCTGGACCCGGTAGCCGGCCGCCTCGCCCGCCAATGCCCCGGCCGCGGGGCATTCGCTCGCCGGGCGGCCCGACAGCCGCGCCTCGACCAGCCACTCGGCCGTCTCGCGGATCTCGGTGGAGCTCATGGCTTGGCTCACGGCTGGGGCGCCTCTCGGACGGGCGGGGTTCGGCGGCCGGTCGGGTCGCGGGACGATGCAGGCAGCTTCCCACAGGCCGGCGCGCGCCGCCAGCGGGAGTTCCGCCGACCTCGGCTCCAGCCCCTTAATATCCTGGTTCCCCTCGAAACTTGCTCTATGTCCCCTATACGGGATTGGGGGCTCCGCAGGGCGGCGGCGGCGGGCCTAGACTCCGCGGCAACGGGAACAAAGGGGGGGACCCGTTGTGCCGCAGGATCTGGACAACCTGGTCGAGCTCTGCATCCTTCGCGAGGAAGTGAAGAAGCTGAGGCGCGACATTCTGCAGTTGGAGCGGGAGAAGGAGGCGCTCGCCAACCGGCTCTCCCAGCGGCGGCCCACGGCCGGCGTCACCCGTCAGATCAAGAAGCTGCGGCAGATCTGGGGCGACGACGCGGAGGACCGGGGCCTCCGCACGAACGGCGCGGATCCGAGCGGGCCGAAGCCCTACCGCCCGCTCTTCTCCTGACGCCCTCGCGCTTCGCCCGAGGGATCGGCCGCCCGAGCCGCGGGGCCGGTAGCGCCGAGCCGGCGCCGGCCGGCTACCGTTTGCCCGTTCACAATTGGCTAATCTTTCGTCCGTATTCCTGTATGGCCGTCCGGCAACTGTGATCGGGTCAGTCATGTCAAAGATTTTCGTCAAATTCTTGCAAGACGAGAAAGCGGCGACGGCCATCGAATACTCCTTTATTCTTGCGCTGATCGTGCTGGCGACCCTCGGCGCCTTCCAATACCTGGGCGACACCATGGACAACATGTACGTCCACGTCTCCAGCAGCGTCATCAGCGTGATGCCCGCCGGCGGCTGAGGGCCGCGCCGCCGACCCCTCGCCTCTCTCCCCGCCAGGTCCCCGCCGCATCCCCGCCACGTCCCCGCCGCCGCGCCTCTCTTCTCTCCTCCTCCGAGACCTGCCGCTCCACTCCAGAGGCACGGGATCGGGTCTCTACCAGCCCGGGCGGCCAAGACCTCATGGCACTCTGTCGGCGCGCGTTTGCCAAGACCCCGCCTCCGGATCCCAGGCGAGCCAAGTCAAAACATAGTGAACGGATGTTAGCGGATGTAGTTAACGGGGCGTGAACAAACAGATTTACTTCGATATGAATTTGCGCTTATAATTGTGAGCGTTAGACGTACCGCCACCGTCTTAGCCTGGTATTTTCTGGGGTAGTAGCCATGACGGGTATAGCGGCGCGCCTGACATTTTTCATGCGCGATGAAAGAGGAGCCGCGGCGGCCGAATACGGCTTGCTGCTCGCTGTCGTCGTCGTCCTGACGGCGGTCGGGGTCGCAGCCTTGGGCGATTCCCTCACCGCAGAGCTGCAGAACGCCGCCGGCTGCGTCGAGACCGGCTGCGGCTGACACCCCGGTCATTATTGGCAGGGACCGCCGGCTCGAGGCCGGCCGGACCTAGCGGAATTTTGGTCTGTATGGAGAGCGCAGTGTCACAAGAGTCGCAGAGTTCCAGCGTTCCGCCGCACGCGGGACGAAGCACGGGCGCCCGCGCGGGCGTCGATAAGTGCCAGCCCAGACGAGGGGAGCACCCGAGCCGGCAAGGCTTTCTGGCCTCACGCGACGGCGCGGCGGCAACGGAATTCGCCCTGGTGCTTCCCATCCTCATCCTCTGCCTATTCGCCATCACGGCCTTCGCCTCGACGCTCTTCATGCAGAACAACATGGTCAACGCCGCCCGCGAGGCCGTTCGCGACATCGCCGTGCAGGATGTTGACTTCACGGGCGGGGGCGTCCAGTGCGACTCGGTCACGCCCGGCATGGCGGAAGAGGCCGCCTGCGACTACCTGCAGTTCTGGGGCAACAACTTCACAGTCACCGCCAGCAACGACTGCCCCACTACTAATCCCAAGGCGACGGTGGCAATTACGACCAGCGCGTCCGACGCCGCACTGATTGACATCTTCGGATTCTTCAACGGCAAGTCCCTGGACGCATCGGTGACCATGCGCCAATGGTCACCATGTCCTCCCTAACCCTTAGCCGGGCTTTGGCTTGTAAAACGGTCGAACAAGGAGCGCCGCAATAAGTATTCGCAAGGAAGAAAATGTATACGAGGAAGCGGGACCATGTTGAACAGACCTAACAGAGTTTTCGCTGGCATGATCCGGGCTAGGTCACGTACCGCGAACGGCCGCAGGAGCCTGCTACGGGACGAGAACGGCGCCGTCGCGGCCATCGTGGCCATCTTCTTGACCGTGCTGCTTGGTTTCGGCGCCTACGCCATCGACATGAGCTATGCCTACACCACGCGCAACCTGCTGCAAGTCACCGCCTCGGCAGCGGCTCTGGCTGCGGCCCAGGATTTGGCGACGGGCCAGGCCCAGGCCGTAGCGACAGCACGCTCCACCGTGCGGGACAACATGCCAAGGGAGAACCACGGTGACGTCTTGGATCCCAACGATATCGTTTTCGGCAACTGGAACACGGGATCAAAGACCTTCACGGCTGGCATCACACCCATCAACGCCGTGCAGATAACGACGCGCAGGTCCACCCAGAACGACAACGAACTGGATCTTTTCCTGGCCCCGATCCTGGGTAAGAACTCGCTCGACATGGAGGCCTCGGCGGTGGGCTATTTTCAGGCGCCCCAAACCCTGGACGTGGTGCTGGTCCAGGATGTTACGGTATCTTTCGACGGCGAGATCCACAACGCGCAGAATGCCGATCACGCTCTACTCACCTGCCTTTCCGGCATCCCCGACACCAAGATGGGGCTGACCGTCTTTACAGGCGATGCAGATCATCCCAATGATTTGGATGAGGTGGTGTCGATTCAGGATAGAATGGAGGATCTGAGAAACGCCATCGATGCGATCGACGAGTGCGGCGAGAACGGAATGCCGTCGTGTCGGGGGTCCACCAATATTGCGATCGGGATCGAGACAGCGTCCCAAATGCTAGCTGGCAGCACCGCGTCGCGCCAGGTCATCGTGCTTGTGAGCGACGGCGTGCCGTTCGCAGGCACTGCGGACTACGAAGACTCGGCCTATTACAATCGCTATTGCAGTGACGGTCGTTGTAACGGAGAGGCTCTGACGAACATGGCCCAAGACGCAGCTGCCGATTTCGGCAGTGTCGACACCCACGATCTCTACGTGATTTTCTATGAGAACCCGGATTTCGACTACCCCTACACTCCTCACGTGACGGATCCCGAAAACTGGCTTCCAAACAACATCGTACAAGGTCAGGGCACCTATCACAGTACGCCGAATCCGGACGAACTGGACAGTCTCATGTCCCAACTTTGTTCAAGCATCGGGAACCTCAGGCTCGTAATGTGAGCCGTTTGGGGAGTCTGGATAGAGGTTAGAGAAGACGCCCGCCAGGGCGGCTCAGCCGCGGACAGAAAAATGCCAAGAGGCGCCGTCCGGGTTCGGCCGGGCGGCGCCGTTTAGTTTTCCAGGCTGCGGTACTGCTGGAGGCGGGTGGAGCGGAGGCCCCGGGTGCCGTGCTTGGAAAGCGAGTCCGCCCAGGACTGGAACTCCTCGATGGAGATGCGGTAGCGCTCGCAGGCCTCCTCGAGGGTCAAGAGACCGCCGCGCACGGCGGCCACCACCTCGGCCTTGCGCCGCACCACCCAGCGCTTGGTGTCCGGGGGCGGAAGGGTTTCAAACGTCAGGGGCTCGCCAGACGGTCCGATCGTCTGGGCCGCCCTACCTGAGCGACCGGAAGGCATGGCATCCTTCTCCATGGCTGACCTTGGCTACTCTGCGCGTCGCGGCGGCGACCGCATACCTGCCTGGCGCCGAGCATAGCCCGCCCGGCCTTAGGGAAGGCCTAAGCCTCATGGTTAAGACGCTAATAAAGAGGCGAAACCATCCGCGCCTGCGCGGGTCCGGCTGACGTCCGGAGCGCCGTGCTTCGCGGCCAAGACGAGCGATGGGCTGGCCGTCGGCGGGCTGGCCGGCGGCGGCCGGGCCGCCTGGCCACGGCCGATGGCGGCCGGCGCTCATCTGGTAAATTGCGGCCCTCGCCCGTCATTTGGAGCGCTCCCGGAAGCGCCCTCGGGACTGCCCGCTCGATCCTGGCGGGATTCGGCGCAGGAGCCATCCTTTCGGCGCCCAAGCTCGAGTGTGACAGCGGGCGGTCGCAGAGCACGCTCCATCCACCGCCCGCCTCCGGGCGCAGGGACGGGACCGAAAAGCTCGCCAGGTCAGATGCCCGGAGCACGGCCGGGATTGCCCAACCGGCCCCGGCTGGCACCGGTTTCGAGGCGACGATGATGGTCCTCGGCCCGGGACTCGCGGGACGCGACGACGGATTGGCAACGGGGGCCGGTCCAGTTGCCCGGCGAAGACGCGCCCGCAAATGCAGGCCCGTAGCCACCGTCTGCAGCCCACGGACCGCCGCCCGCAAAACCGCCGTTACGGCTTAACCAAAACTGTTAGTGGAAAAGATCTTTCCCCCGGCAGGCCAGCATTTATAATGAATGAGATATTGAAAGACCTATTTGCCGGATATGGATTGATCCCTTGAACCTGACTTATAGACCTTCGATCCGTCCCTATCCTCGAAGCGCTGATTTTGAGATTGGAAGGCCGGGCGCAGGCTGAGCGACCCCATCGGGTCGGCGCTGCGTGCCCGGACCATGTGTTGGCTGCCATGGGGGACCACCGGGTGTCTTTACGCCCCAGCGACGAAGCCGTGTCCGGGCCGAACGAGGCGCGAGGGGCCGCGCGCAAAGCGCTCGCCGGCCGTGGTTCGGTCTCGGTGGTCTGGCAGCTCATTTTGGGGGACTGAGTGTTACAGGAACCGAGGGCAATGCAGGATCTCGACGAACTCGCCGACATGAAGCAGCGTGTCGCGCAGGCGGAAGCCTTCTTCAAGGAAGCCAGACAGAGCGGCGATCTGCGCAGCGACCGGCTGGTCCAGCTGATCCGGACCATCGAGGCCAAGTTCGCCCACTGCCAGGGCGAGATCGGCGACCTGCGCAAGGAACGGGCGAAGATCCTGGCCGAGAACCGGCGGCTGCGGGGGAACCTGCAGGGCCTCAGGCGCCAGGTCCAGAAGGCGGCCGCGCGCGAACGCGGCCTGCGCCTCGACGAGCTCAAGGTCCTGACCCGCGCGCTGGAGAAGGCCGCCGGCCCGGACAGCGCGGATAGTACGGACGACAAGGCCCCCATCGGCGCCAAGGGAGCCACCGCGAACGGCGGCAGCGACAGTGCCGCGCCGGCGAAACCCTTCGCGGCGGTCCGGATCGACGCCCAGGACCGCCGCGCCGGCCGCAAGGGGACCCGGCGGCGCCGGGCGCGGGCGCGCTTCTCGCCGCTCGCCAAGACCCTGGCCACCGCCGCCGCGCTGGGCTGGCTCGCCGCCGCCGTCCTCACCGTCGACAAGGTGCACGCCGTCTCGATTGGCAACTCCCTGAAGCAGGCCCTGGTGCTCAGCCATTCCGAGCGCCACGGCCTCTCCCAGAAGCTCGAGCGCATCTCGGGCGAGCTCGAGGCCGTGAAGTCGGACCTCTCCAGATACCAGGACCACGAACTCCGCGCCGGCAACTAGGGCGCGCTTCCGGGCCACCACCCAGACCACCATCGGGGCCGCCCTCCGGAACCGCCTCTGTCTCTCCTCCCGCGCGTGGTTCCACGGCGTCGGGGCCGCGCTTCCGCGACCGCCCGAGGGGCCGGAGCCGCGCCCGCGGCCCGGTCGAGCGCGCTTGCCGAATCGGCGGTCAACCTGCTAGGCGGATTCTCGAAGCACGTGTGGGTGGAAGCTGCCACGCGAAGGGGAAGCGTGAGATCGCGGTCGCCGCAGGGCGGGCGGGACCGCAAAGCTCCGAAGGAGACATGCAGCTATGAAGAAGCGCCTTTCCCTCGTCCTGCTGTGCGCCGCGGCCGGCCTTGCGGCCTGCGCCGTCCAGCCGGCGTTGCCGCCGACCGTGGTGGACCCCCAGCTTTCGGCCCGCGAGATCTCGCCCGGCGAAAGCCTCGGCATCACCTTCGACCTGGAGGTCGCGGAGCCCGCCACGATCGAGAGCATCTCCCTGCGCGGCCTGCCCAAGAACACGGTCCTCGCCGGGACCGAGACCGAGCTTCCCATACCGATCGACAGCCGGACCTCCTACGATTCCCAGATCCTGGTCGAGAAGCCGGCCGCCGACGGGCAGTACAACCTGGAGCTGGTCATCGCGACCAGCGGCAAGACTTACGTGGCCCCGCTGGGCTCCCTTGCGATCCGCGACACGCCCAGCCGCATCATCCACGCCCAGTTCATTCCCGGCAGCCACGTGGCCGAGGACTGCGCGCTGACCACCAAGCTGCTGCAGGTCGAGTACACCGTGACCGACGACAACGGCGCCTCGGACTTCAGCGCGCCAACCCTGGTGCCCGCCTCCAAGGCCTCCGAGGAGCTGGTGTTCTTCCCCCACTGGCAGTCCATCAACTGGCTTGAGGGCGAGCAGGGCATCATGCTGAACAAGCCGACCAACGACGCGGTGCAGGAGGAGCTGGTGAAGAGCGAGATCCGCATCTACTGCGGCACGCCCGCCACCAAGCTCTACGAGTCCGAGGTCAAGGGCCAGGATATCTCCCGCCTGACGGGCGAGAGCTCGGTCGTCGGCAGCGGCCCGCTCCGCTACTACGTCGAATAGCGCGCCCTTCGGATCGGCCGGACCGCTACCTCGCGCGGAGCCGCCTGCAGGCAAGGGGCCGCGCGAGCCGGTCATTGACGCGCGGTTGGCGAGGCGCCGGCCCGGCCGGTTCGAGGGAGCCCGCTATTCGGTGGCGGTCTCGAACACCAGCAGGTAGGGGACGGCCGGCGTGTTGTTGCGGTCGCGGAAGGCGTTGTAGCGGTAGTCCGGGGAATTGAACCAGATCGCGTAGGTCTTGCCCGGCTCGAGGCGGACCGGCGCGACACAGGTTCTGCGGTCGTCCAGGTAACGCACCGGCCCCACGATCTCGGGGAAGCTGTCCCGGGTGTGGATGACCCAGGACCACATTTCCTCGGTCATCATGTCCTTGCTGAAAGTGACGCGGATCTCGTCCGTCGCGGAATCGACCCCGCGCTCGCCGGCCCGCGGCACAGTCTCGACGACGACGGGCGGCAAGGCCTCCACACTGACCGGATCCTGCGGGGCCGCAGGACCGGCAGCGAACAGCAGGAGGCCCAGCAAGGCCGCAAGTCCTCGTGCCATGGTCTCGCCTCTCTCGGATGGCCGCGCGGGCAGGCGCCGCGGCGCTACCGGATGAAGTAGCCGGTCACCTTCCAGACGCCGTCGGACTCCCGCATGGGGGTCACCGTCTCGACGGCGGCTTGCTTGTTCTCGAACGACGTCTCGAACTGGATCACCAGGTACTCGCCATCCGGGGCGCCGGGCAGCTCCGTCTCGAACCTGCTGGATTGCAGGGTCCTGGAGACCATGGCGCCGAGCGGCCGGCGGACTGCATCGAGTGTATGCTCCCACTGCGCCTTGCTGATGGCGTTCTGGAAATAGGCCGACGCCGTCTCCCAGGACTCGGCGTAGCTCGCCGCGTCGACCAGGGCGAGCCAGGCCTGGGCGGCCTCCAGCGCGGCCGCTTCCCGCTCGTCGGCCGCGCCCGCCTGCGGACCCGAGAAGAGCAGGACCAGTAACGACAGAACGCCCGGGCGGAACCTCTTGCCGATCATGCTCGTTCGACCCCTCGATCGTCCCGGCCGGCCCAGGACGCCGAAGGCGCCCGGAGGCGTCCTGGAAGGGCTATCCGCCGCCCTAGTAAACCGCGCCTTTCGGCAGGAAGGCCTTGTAGGCGAGCCCGTCCTGACCGGCGTGGAAGTAGAGATGGTAGCGGCCCGCCTCCTCCAGGTAAATCCAGCGCTCCAGCCGAATTCCGTCGGGGATCTCGTGCCAGAAGGCCTCCTCCGGCCCCCAGATGGGCTGGACGCCCTTCACCAGGGTCTCCCTCTCGTCCGGCTCGCCCACCACGGCCACGATGAGCGCCTTGGAGCTGCCGATGACCAGATCCCCCGGCTGCTGCGCCTCGGCCCGGCCCGCGGCGAGCAGGAACGTCAGCAGGACGGCGAGCTGCAGCGCCAGGGCAAGCCACGGCCGGGGGGCCGAGCCGGCTCTCGACCCTCGGGCTACGCGCGGCACTCGGAGGTTTTCGGAGCCTGTTGACATCGCGCCCTCAAAACGTCACGTCCTTGCGACAGCATAGGACAAGAGCGCGCCTTTGGCGTAGCCTCGCGACGGCATAACCACAGGGGATCCGACCGTGCGCATCGCCATACTGACCGGCGGGGGCGATGTCCCCGGCCTCAATTCCTGCATCAAGGCCATCGTCACGCGGGCCCACGAGCTGGGTTGGGAGGCGCTCGGCTTCCGCCGCGGCTGGGCGGGCCCGCTCCACCTCGATCCCGGGGATCCGGAGTCCCTCCGGCACCACACCCTGGTCCTGGACCAAGCCGCCGTGCGCGGCATCGACCGCACCGGCGGCACGATCCTCCACACCTCGCGCACCAACCCGGGCCGAGTCGCCGCCAAGGACCTGCCGCAGGCTCTTGCCGGGCGGGCCGGCGCGGACCCGGAGGAGCGCATCGACTGCACCGACCACGTGCTGAAGGTCCTGGACGCGCTCGAGGTGGGCGCCCTCTTCGCCATCGGCGGCGACGACACGCTCTCCTACGCCGCCCGCCTGCACAGCGAGGGCTTCAAGGTGCTGGCCTGCCCGAAGACCATGGACAACGACGTCCACGGCACCGACTACTGCATCGGCTTCGGCACGGCGGTCAGCCGCAGCGTCGAGTTCATCGACGCCCTGCGCACGCCCACCGGAAGCCACGAGCGCATCGCGGTGATCGAGCTGTTCGGCCGCAACAGCGGCGAGACGGCCCTGATCTCGGGCTACCTAGCGGGCGCCGACCGGGTGCTGATCAGCGAGGTGCCCTTCCAGCTCCCCCGGCTGTCGGAGCTGATCACGGCCGACAAGGCGGCCAACCCCTCCAACTATGCGATGATCGTGGTCTCCGAGGGTGCCCGCATGGAAGGCGGCGAGGTGATCGAGGGCGGCGAGGCCGACGCCTACGGCCACCGCAAGCTCGGCGGCATCGGACAGATCCTGGGCGAGGCCCTGAAGCGCGAGACGGGGGACCGCATCATCTACCAGTCGCTGGCCTATCTCATGCGCGCCGGGCCGCCCGTGGCGCTCGACCGCATGGTGGCCTCGGCCTTCGGCACCATGGGGGTGCAGTGCCTGGAGGCGGGCCGCAGCGGGCTGATGATGGCACTGCGCGACGGCAACTACGAGACCGTGCCCATCGACACCTGCATCAAGGGCGAGAAGCGGGTCGACGTGGCCGAGCTCTACGACCCGGACACCTACCGGCCGCTCATCCGCAAGGTCCAAGGCAAGCCCATGTACCTTTACTGATGGCGCCGGAAGAGACCGCGGCCTGTCATCTATCCGCAGCGATTTGTGGATAAGCGGGCGCAACTGTGGATAAGTGGGATTTTGTCCACAGAAGACTTGCCCGCGGTCCCTGGCGGTCCTTGCCCCGCAACCGGGCCCGGGCCTAGGATCGCGCCGGATCGAGGTGAAGCCTCACGGTGGATCGATCCAAGAGACGCCAGGAGCGGGATTCGCGTCCGAGCACTTGGCGTCTCTCTTGTTTTCGGGCGGCGGAAGGAGCCCGAAACAGGAGCGCCCCGGCGGAGCGGGGCAGGCCGCGATCTAAGAGCGGGAGCTCGGATCGCCGAAGCCGTCCGACTAGGCGGACTTTTCGCCCTTTCGTTCCATCCTGCGAATGTGCTCGACCGCGATGGCGATGCGCCACCAGTCGGTGAAGCCGTCCAGGTCGCCCTGGCGGAGCAGGCTGTCGGCCTGGCGGACGGCCTCGTCGCCCGCGGAGTCCGGATGCTCGCGGAGGAAAACGTGTGCCAGTTGGTAGATGTCGGTGTCCGGTGGTAACGCCATTGCAGCAAGCTTAGGAGCGCACTTCTTGACGCCCCGTTAAGCCCCGCCTTCGCGGCTTATTCGCGACGAGATTGTGCCAAAGACCCGGCGCCGAGTGGCGGGACGGCGCGGTCCCTCCCCCGGCCGACAATCGGCTGCCCGCGGCATTCCCGGCCCGCTACCCGGAGATCGGCGGCGCCTTCCGGGTCGTCGTTCCGGGCCGGCCGGTCCCGTCGCTACTCGTCGATGTTCTCTTCCAGGATCTGACTGCTCTGGAAGCGGTCGTGCAGCACCCACTTGCCGGTCGGCACCGTGCTGTCGGCCGAGTGGTAGAAGTGGAACTCGTTGATGAAGAGATAGTAGTCGTCGCCCACCTTCTCCGCCGTCGTAGCCTGGAACTCGTCCCAGACATAGTGGGTCGCGGTGAAGGTGGTGACCACGGCGCCCGACTCGATCTCGCCCTCGGTGCGCTCCTTGCGCTGGACGTTGTAGTTGATGACCAGCCGCTCGAAGTCGAAGCCGTACCGGGGCCGCTTCAAGACCTCGGCCGCCGCGGCCAGAAGCGCGGGATCCTCCGACTGGGCCTCGGGCATGCGCTTGCTGCCGAGGGCCACCTCGCGCTTCTCCTTGAAGGCCGCGATGGCCTCCTCGAAGGCGCGCTGCTGGGCGGCCCGGTCGGGCGCGTCGCTGCGCCCCAAGGTCTCGTCGTAGACCGCCGCCACCTTGGCCGCCGTCAGGCCCTCGTTCAGCCAGGCCAGATTCTCCTCGAAAGCACCCTCTCCGAGCAGACGGTTCGCCTGGTCGTTGCTGTCGTGGGGATCGACCGCGGCGAGCTGGTTCATGATCCGCTCCCGGTCGGTGACCCAGGCGTCGATGGCGTAGTCCGACTGATAGAGCGAGCGCTCGATCTCGTCGGGCGTCGAATAGGCGAGCTCGTTTCGCGCCCGCCCGAAGTCGTTCCTCTGCTCCACCGTGAGGGGCGCCTTGCCCTCGATGCCCTCCAGGTAGGCCAGGTCCTGCTCGATCTGGCTGCGGATGGCGGCGATACTTCCCGTGTAGGCCCGGACCTCGTCCTCGCCGACCGGCGTGGTGAGAGCCTTCGGCACCTCGACCGCCTGGGCACGCACGAGGATCGCCTCGATCTCGCCGGCGTAGTCGCCGAGCTCGCTCTGCTGGGCGGCGGCCTGCTCGACCCGCTTCTCGAACTCGGTGCCGACCTGGATCAGGGCCTGGGTGGTCTCGGCGATCACCGGGTTCTGCGGGTTCTGGAAATACTGCATCTCGTTGAACAGGCCGTTCAGGCTCTGGCGCACGTAGTCGACCTTGCCGGCGTCCATGTAGTCCAGGGGCTGCATCTCGCCGATGGTCTCGGCGGTCCCCATGAGGGTCTGCTGCCAGCTGGGCGCCATGACATTGATCAGATGGTTGTTGATCTGGCTGTAGAGCTGGACGGCTTCCTGCCAGGCCGGATCCTGCCGGTTGGGATAGGCGGCCAGCTCCTGGCCCACGCGCATGGTGTCGGTGACGTGACGGGTGGCGACGCCGTGGTCGCCCGGCTTCAGGTTGCCGACCTGCCTGCCGATCATGTTGAGCTCGCTCTGCAGGCGCCGCAGGGTGGGATCGGTCGCCGGCTGGGCGGGCTGGGCCGCTTGGGAGCTCGTGGTGCCGCTTCCCGAGCTCGCTCCGGTGCTTCCGCCAGCCGTGCCGCCGGTCGCCGCGGTGGTGCCGCTCCCGCCGCCGGCCAGCTCGGCGAGCTGGGACTTGAGGGCCTGGAGGCGCTCGTTGGCCTCGATCCAGGAAGGATGATCCTGATTGCTCGACGCGGCCAGGCGCTCCTCGGTCATCTCCAGCGCGTTCTGCATCCGCTTGATGTTGGCCTTGCGCGAGGGCGTCAGGCTCGGGACCTGCTTCTCGGCGCGCTCGATGTCGAACAGCGCCCCCTTGATGTGGCTATCGGCCGGTTCGCTTTGGGCCTGGACCGCCGGCGCCGCCAGCAGCGCGGCCAGCAGCGCCGCGACGTAAATCCATGCGCGCATGCTTCCCCTCCCCTTGTCACCTACCCGCTACATGCTTCAGAACATTACCATTTTAGTGTCAGCGCTTCGCCCTGTACATAGCCCCAAAGATCTAGGGGGTACGGGGGGCCGCTTGCCTCTCCCTGACGGCCCTGGTGATATGACGCCATGCTTTGCAGGAACCTCCCGTCCCTTCTCGTTCTGCTGGCCGCCGTCGCGGCGCCCGCTGGCGCCCGGGCCACAGAGGCGGACCAGCAGGTTTCGGACTGCCAGACGCTGCTCGCGGCCCAGTGGCAGGCCCTCGGGCGCGGCGACACCACCGCCGCCGACAAGCTGTTCGGCCGGGCGCGCCAGGAAGGCTGCCTCGAGCCGCCCGTCGCCGAGCAGCTCTGCGGCATTCCGGCCGAACAGGAGGCGCTCCACGACGCCGCGGGCGAGACCTCCCTCGCGGACCTGGCCCGCAGCCAGCAGCGCCTCCTGGGCTGCGAGATGTGAACGACTGCGAGATGCGAGGGGCCAAAAGGGGCGAAGCGGCCGCTAGGCCGGGCCGTCTCTCCGGTCAACAGCGCTCCCGGCGATCCATGCTCCCGATGGACGACCGTTTTGAACTCTTGCGATACCTGCATCCATGTTAGCGTGCCTGTCGCGTCGTTGTGATCGGCTGGGCCATCATAGATTGGGGCACAGAGAGCCAGTCGCCGAAGGTCGGAGGTTGTAGACTTGGCGTATGGAGGTCGTGATCGCCGCCGAGCAAAAAAAAGGGGAGGACGTCACATGGCATCGAACATCGCGGAAGTCGCGTGGAACTTCTTTGAAGCCTGCGAGACCGGCAGGGGTTGGGAAGGGTGCAAGGACTACTGCAAGGAAAACGCCACCTTCTCGGCGCAAACGGATGTCCTGGCCGATGTCACGACGCTGGAAGGTTACGCCGACTGGATGAAGGGCCTGCTTTCGATCCTGCCGGACGGCCACTACGAACTGAAGACCTTCGCGGTGGATGGCGAGCGGAACTCGGTCTGCGCCGTGGCGGTGTTCCATGGCACCCATACGGGCGAAGGCGGTCCGGTCCCGCCGACCGGGAAGAAGGTCGCGGCCGACTACGTCTACAACATGGAGTTCGATGGTGGGCGGATCGCCCACATGACCAAGATCTGGAACGACTCCCAGACGCTGCGCGACCTCGGTTGGCAATAGAGACCGGGGCCCGCCGACCCGCATTGCCTGGCGGCTCCCAGCCTCGATTCCACACCGGCTCGGGAGGGAAGAAGCGATCGGCCTCCCTTCGTCGCGATCCCTTTATGGTTTGTCACGTCGCCAGGCCGGTCGTGCGCGCTCCGGCCGGCAAGGCGCAACGCATCGAACAGGGGTTGTAATCCCGCGCCACGGCCGGGCTCCCGTAGGGCCCGGTGTTGCACGCTCATCCCGGGACGGAGGCATCCCTAGCGCATCGTCTGGGAGGCGCTCGACGAGGCGCGGCCGGCCGGCAGAACCAGGCGGTAGACCTCCAAGGGCTCGTCGTGGCCGTGCACGGGGAAGTGTCCGAGCCCCTCGACCTGGAACTCGACGCCAAGGGCGGCGCGGGTGGCCGCGCTCATGAGCACGGCCACGTCGGCCTCCGGAGCCGCTTTCTTGCCGAGCCCTTCCAGGCGCTGGGCCAGGTTCACCGTATCGCCGATCATGGTGTAGTTGATGCGCCCCGGCGCGCCGATGTTGCCGACGACGGCGGGCCCGGAATGAATGCCGATGCGGAGCGCCAGAGGATCCTGGCCGGCGGCCTGGCGGCGCGCGTTGTCCGCCCGCACCCGGTCGGCGATACCCTCGGCCGCGCGGCAGGCCCGGGCCGCGTGATCGGGCTGGTCCAGGGGCGCGCCCCAGAAAGCCATGATGGAATCGCCGATGTACTTGTCGACGGTGCCCTCCTCGGTCTCGATGGCGTCCGCCAGGAGCGTGAAATGCTGGTTCAAGAGGTCGGCGAGCTGGGACGGCGCCAACCGGCTGCCGATCCGGGTGAAGCCGACGATGTCGGTGAAGAGGACGGTGACCTCGCGCTCTTCCGACGGCACCGAGGATCCGCCGTCGCGCATCAGCCGCAGGACAAGGCTCTTGGGCACATAGGTCTCGAACCAGCGCAGGCCGCCGAGCATGGAATCGAACGCCTTGACGGCGACGTCGAGCTCGCGGAACACGCTCGCGCGCAAGGGCTGGACGCCTCGCAGCTCCAGGCGCCGCACGGCCTCCGACGCTTCGACCAGCCGTTCCAGCGGCCGGACCAAGCTGCGCGCCAAAAGGAGGCCGGAGGCCAACGCCACCATGAGGATCACCAGGCCGAGACCGCCGGCCACCATCAAGCGGCGCAGCGGCAACTGGACCTCGCTGCTGAGGAAGTAGACGCCGATCAGCCAGGGTTCGTCGCCGTAGATGTCGATCTCGCGATAGAGAAAGATGACGTCGTCGCCGGGCCCCCGCACCACGTGCCCGGAGATCGGGCTGTCGGCCAGGAAGTAGGCCATGTCGTCGACCACCTCGTCCCAGATGTTCGCCAGGGCCGCGTCGTTCACCTCCGAAAGGGCGGGCAAGGGCTTCTCGGCGGAGAGGCCGTGGAAGCCCCCGACCAGCGCCGGATGGGCGAGGACCCGGTCGCGCCCATAGAGTATGAAGCTGCGGGTCTGATTGGCGGCGTCGAAATCCGCCAGGAAGCCCGAGAGGGCGCTGACGGACGCCACCGAGAACAGCAGGCCGAGGAGCTGCCCGTCGCGCACGGCGGGCTCCGCGGCGATCACGTGCGGCGCCTGGAAGTCGTCGATCCAGCTGATCGTCCGCCAGTTCGTATTCTGCAGCAGCATCGCGTTTTGCATCGCCTGGCGGACATCTTCCCGCTCGGCCCAACTGCCGCTCATGGAGACCAGGCGGCCGTCCAGGCGGCCCGCCCGCAGCACGCTGAAGTCGGGCCGCACCAAGGCGATCCCCGAGACCTGGGGGGCGGCCGCCAAGGCGCCGATCATGAGGTCGGTCAAGCGCCGCTCGTCGTCGAGAGAGACGTCGCCGCGCGCGATCATCTCGCCAAGGAACTCCACCTGATGCTGGACGGCCCCCAGATGTGTGTCGACCTCGTCGATCACGGCCTCCACCGTGAGCTCGGCCAGATCCCGTTCCAGCTCCATCGTGTTCTGCCGCGCCGCGTCGATGGTGATCCACAGGGTCAAGCCCAAGGAGGCCAGCACCAGCAGGGTGAAGCCCAGGGTCAAGCTGCGCGACATGGAGAGCTGGACGGTGCGGCGCTTCTGGGAAGGCCGGTCCCGCGGCGGTGGCGGCTGGTCGCTCATCGGCGAACCCTAGCCGCGCCTCCCGGGCGCGCCAAGGCGGAGGGCGGCTCGGAACGGGTCCGGCAGGGCCCCTCCGGCTTGAGAAGGCAGATCACTAATCGCCGTTCGAGGCCGGTCGGAGGCCGGCGGCCTCGGCGGCGCGCATGGCCCGAAACCGGGTCGTCTCGCCGCCCTTGTCTTGCCCGACCGGCAAAAGGGTCTAGGCGTCCCTGCCTAAACCCTTCTTTGGATTGCCGCTTTTCTGCTGACCGGTGGTCGGGGAGAGAGGATTCGAACCTCCGGCCCCTACGTCCCGAACGTAAGACGCCTAGGCCTAAGTGCCTCAGAATCCGGCGCTTTGCAGGACTCCGAAAGCGTGAACAGAACGCGAAAGGACGCATAATAGTCGCCACATAGTCGCCACTCGTTTCCTGTGCGTTGTAGGAGGCCAGATATCAACGTGGGACGTCGCCGACTTGATGGCCACTAGAGCGGTATGAGTTTGTATTGAGTCGCTATTAGGGGTTCTCGACTCGTTCGATATTTGATTCAACATGTTGGCTGGAGAAGGAGGCCAGCCTGTATGAGCAAGCCCTATTCGATGGACCTTCGTGAGCGTGTTGTAGGGGCTGTTGAGGAAGCTGGGCTTTCGCGTCGCCAGGCGGCGGCACGGTTTGGGGTATCGGTCTCGACGGCGATCAATTGGCTGCAGCGGTACCGGGCGACGGGCAGCGTGGCCTCTGGTCAGATCGGCGGGCATCGCCCCAAGAAGATCGTCGGCGCCCATCGCGACTGGCTGATTGAGCGCTGCTCTGCGGGTGACTTCACCTTGCGCGGACTTCAGGGCGAGTTGGCGGCGCGCGGCCTTCGGGTGGACTACCGCACGGTCTGGAGCTTTGTGCACGGCGAGAAGCTGAGCTTCAAAAAAAACCGCCGTCGCCAGTGAGCGCGAGCGCCCGGACGTGGCGCGCCGGCGCGCCCAGTGGAAGAAGTACCGTGGCCGTATCGCCCCGGAGCGTCTGATCTTCATCGACGAGACCTGGGCGCGGACCAACATGGCGCCGCTGCGGGGCTGGGCGCCGCGCGGCCGGAGGCTGCCGGCCAAGCTGCCGCACGGCAAGTGGAAGACCCTGACCTTCCTGGCCGCCCTTCGCCAGGACCGCATCGAGGCCCCCTGGCTGCTCGATGGCCCGATCAACGGCGAACGTTTCCGCCTCTATGTGGAAAAGCTCCTTCTGCCCACCCTCAGGCCCGGCGATATCGTCATCATGGACAACCTGGGAAGCCACAAGTCCAAGGCCGTCAGGCAGGCGATCCGTTCGGCCCAAGCCAGGCTCTTGTTCCTGCCCAAGTACTCGCCCGACTTGAACCCCATCGAGCAGGTCTTTTCCAAGCTCAAACACCGCCTCAGAACAGCCGCGGCCCGCACCCCGGACGACATCTGCGAGGCCATTGGCCAAATCCTCCCGACATTTAGCCCAGAGGAATGTGCCAACTACTTCAAAAACGCCGGATATGGCCTAACCTAGAGTCATCACGCTCTAGGCGCCGGAATGGTCCGCCCCTACGACGGCGGGCTACGAGAGAGTTGGTGCGACTAGGTCTGTGTGAGGCCTCGACGGGGCACTGTCAGACTAAAAATCTAGCTATTCTTCAATCGCGCAGCGGTTGTTGGAAATCACAGGTATTCTGCCCAGCCCATCGGAAGCCTGGAATCACAAATTCAACCTGGTTGGCATTAGTCTGACAATGCCCTCCCATGCCTTATGGCTCAGAGTCGACTGGCGAACCTCGTCCCTGTCTGTCGCGTCATGACTGCGACATGCCACACGAAAGGAGGTCTAATCGGATCGCAAGTCAGCTCGGACCGACTAAATGGAAGGAACAGATCGCCGCGTTTCCAATCTCTCTAAACACGATAATGTCGAGGGGCGCCTTGACATGTACGGCAAATTGCCGTACTTAAGTACACAGACAAACAGAAAGGACGTGAGCGATGTCGACCCCGACCACCCATGATGCGCAGGAGCGCACTGCCGCCAAAAAAGCGCGGCTTGAGGCGCGCATTACGGCGGACCAGAAAGCGCTTTTTCAGCGGGCTGCCAATCTTACAGGGCGCTCACTCACCGATTTCGTGGTTAGCAGCGCCCAGGAGATTGCATCCCGAACGGTGCGCGAGCATGAAACGATGCTTCTAAGCGCCCGTGACCGCGAGACTTTTGTGGCAGCGCTCATTGAGGGTCCTGCGCCCGGTAAGAGGCTCCGCAAAGCCGCAAAGCGTTACAAAGAGTCCGTAGATCTGTAAATGGCCACCGAAGGTGATCAATCAACCTGGCACATTGAGCCGCTCGGCAAGCACCATGACCGGGCGGCTTTCTCATGTGGTAAGGAGCCGCTTGACCGCTATCTGAAAAACCAGGCCGGGCAAGATGCCCGCCGCCGCGTGGCCGCCTCGTTCATGCTGGTCGATGCGCCCGGCAGCAAAACCGTAATGGGTTACTATACCCTGTCCGCCTTCGGCGTCGATCTTGGCGATTTGCCGGATGCGCTTGCAAAGAAACTCCCCCATTATCCGGTCGTCCCGGCCACGCTCCTTGGCCGTCTCGCTGTAGATCAGCATTACAGGGGGCAGGGATTTGGTGAAGTCCTGCTCATGGACGCCCTGCACCGCTCGCTTGATCAGTCCGCTGAAATCGCTGCTGCAGCGGTTGTCGTGGACGCGATGGATGAAGACGCATGGCGCTTTTACCGGCATTTCGATTTCATTGCCTTTCCCAAACGACACGACCGTTTGTTCCTTCCGATGAAAACCGTGGAGTCCCTCTTCAAATAGCTGTGGCCTCCTATAGTCGAGAATCCAAGGGTTTCTGCGGTGGGCAGATTTTATAGGAGGGACAGCCTGATGGGCTTGAGAGGCCATCGACCTGGTGCGGGTCCCGAAAATTCATGTGGCGCGCCGAAGATAGTAATGATGCAGTTGTCCCTCCTTTTTATCTCATCCGGCCATCAACGGATTCTCCGCCCCCGGCGGCGAAGCGCTTTTCATCGCGAAAGAGGCAAGGTGTTTTCCGGAAACGGCGTTTGGATTTGTCTGCCTGCCATCGGTAACGTTCTTGGCGCGGCAGGAAGTGCCAGCGAGTCCATGGCGATCCCGGCGGCGTCTTATTCGCCACACGAGAACCCTCAAACGGAACTCAGCGGTGTTCAGGCCGCGAGTCGCTCGTACCGATGATGGAGCCCGCCCACCTGTGGAAATGCCACTATCTTTCCGGTGCTGCTGGGCTGAACCGATCGCCCCTCGGGGGTGTCCTTGTCCAGCGAAAGATGCGTTCGGGATCGGTGGTAATAACCGAGGTACGAAACAAGGATCCGTCTCAGATGTCGTTCATTCAAGACGATTATGTGGTTTAGGCATTCGCGCCTCACGCTGCCGATCAGGCGTTCCACATACGGATTTTGCCACGGGCTTCGTGGCGCCGTGACAACCTCTTCCACGCCTATCGCCATCACGGTCGAGCGGAACGATTGCCCGTATGCGCCGTCCCGGTCGCGGATCAGATACCGAGGCGCCGTGTCCCACGGAAAGGCTTCGCGGATATGCTGTGCTACCCAATCCGCGGTCGGATGTGCAGTGACGCCGAAATGCTCGATGCGCCGTCGCTCATGACGCAGCACGATGAATACGAACAAAACGGCGAAGGTGGCCGTCGGGACCACGAAGAAATCGATCGAAACCAGACAGCCCACGTGGTTGTCGAGGAACGTCCGCCAGGTCTGCGACGGCGGCTTCAGATGCCGTACCATGTATCTCGTTACAGTCGCCTGCGAGACATTGATGCCCAGCTTCAATAACTCGCCGTGGATGCGGGGAGCGCCCCACAGCGGGTTCTCGCGGCTTATTCGTTGGATGAGTTCGCGTAATTCTTTCGAGGCTCGCGGGCGACCCGGCTTTCCGTGGCAGGATTTCCATTTCCAGAACAGGCGGAACCCCTGGCGGTGCCAGCCGATGACCGTCTGGGGCTTGACGATGACAAGGGCGTCCTTCCAGCGTGGCCACAGGCGGCAAAGGAAGATCCAGAACACGCGGTCGAGCGGACGAAGCCACGGCCGTGGTCTTTCCCGCTTCATGGCCGCCACTTGCTGGCGGAGAGCGATGTTTTCCAGCTGTAACGATGCGCGGCTCAGGACACTCTCGCGGATGAAGGCGACGAGGATCACGACGATCGTTTGCATGTTGCAGACGCTAGCCGGCAGTGGGCTGAAATGCCAGGATTTCTGCGGCCGACGAGGTTTTGAAGAACGACAGCTCCCCTACACGATCCGCCACACAATGGCGACGGAACTGCGGGCCCGGAGCGTCCCGGCCTGGGAGGTCTCGGGCATGCTCGGCCACAAGACGGCCGGGATCAGCGAGACCTATGCCAAGTACGATCCGACGTATCTGGGGAAAGCCGCAGCGGCGATCGACGCCTACTTCGCGGATTTGGGGAGGGAAACAGAGGCGGTGCGGTGGGCAAAATAGTCGCCACTTAGTCGCCACTCTACACAAGAATTTGCGGGAACTATGCCCTTAAGTCTTTGAAAAGCCTGGTCGGGGAGAGAGGATTCGAACCTCCGGCCCCTACGTCCCGAACGTAGTGCTCTACCAGGCTGAGCTACTCCCCGGCGGCGGCGGTTATACGCGCTCGCCCGGCGCTTTGCAACAGCGCCCGGCGCTTGTCAGACCGGGCCCGCGTCCGCGGAAAAGGCCCCGCCGCACTGACGGGGCCTTCTCGCCTTGCGGACGGCCTATCCGGCCTAGAACTCCTGCCAGTCTTCGTCGAAGGCCTGGGCGGCGGCGGCGCCGTTGCTGGCGCCGGCGGCGGCCACCTGGCGGACCACCTGGTGCTGCTGGTGGTGCACCGGATTGTCCGCTCCCGCGCCGTTGCCGCCGCCGTGCGCGGGAGCGCCGGCATGGGCCGGGACCTCGGCGGGCGGCTGGTGGCTCGCCTCCTGGCCGGTCTTGAAGAAGCTGACCAGTTGCTGCAGGTCCCCGACCTGCTGCTGGGCCGAGTGCAGCGCCGCCGTGGTCTCCTCCACAAGGGCTGCGTTCTGCTGGGTCATCTCGTCCATGTTCGTGACCGCCGCGTTCACCTGGTCGATCCCAGAGGCCTGCTCCTGGCTGGCCGCCGCGATGTCGCCAACGATGTCCGCAACCTTCTTGATCGAGGTCACGATCTCCTCCAGCGCCCCGCCGGTCTTGTTCACCAGATCCACGCCCTCGCGCACCTGGTTGTCCGAGTTGACGATCAGCTCCTTGATGTCCTTCGAGGCCTGGCTCGAGCGCTGGGCCAAGGCCCTAACCTCGCTCGCCACCACGGCGAAGCCCTTGCCCGCCTCGCCGGCGCGCGCCGCCTCGACCGCGGCGTTGAGCGCCAAGAGGTTGGTCTGGAAGGCGATCTCCTCGATCATACCGACGATCTCGGTGATCTTCTTGGAGGAGTCCTCGATCTGGCCCATGGCGGTCACCGCGGAGGTCACGATCTCGCCGCCGCTGGTGGCCGAGTCCCGGGCCGCGGCGGCCAGCTGGTTGCCCTGCTGGGCGTTGTCGGCGTTCTGGCGCACGGTGGCCGAAAGCTCCTCCATGGAGGCGGCGGTCTCCTCCAGCGAGGAAGCCTGCTGCTCGGTGCGCGAGGAGAGATCCGAGGCGCCGACGGCGATCTCCTCCGTGGCGCCCCTGACCGTGGCGGTGCTCGAGACGATGCGGGTCGCGATGCCGCTGACCTGCTCGGCCATGCGGTTGGCGTCCTCCTTGAGGCGGAGGAAGCTGCCCTGGTAGTCGCCGTGCATGCGCTTGGTGAGGTCGCCCTCGGCGAGCGACGACATGATCTCGACGGACTCCGAGAGGCCCCGGTCGACGGTCTCGACCACCTGGTTCATGCCCTTCGAGAGCTCCAGCATGAAGCCGTCCTTGCCGTCCTCGGCCAGGCGCTGGGTGAAGTCGCCCTCTCCGGCGGCGGTGACCAGGCCGGCGATCTCCTGCTCGATCCCCACCTGCTGGGTCACGTCGGTCCACTCGAGGCAGGTCCCGAGGCGCTCGCCCTCGCCGTTCAGCACCGGGCACATCACGAGATCGAAGGTGCGCCCGCCGATCTCCATGCGGGTTTCCTGGGGCTCGTTCAGGGATTCCAGGATTCGCCGCTGATGGGAGGGGTCCTTGTGGAACACGTCGACGGAGGAGCCGACCACCGTTTCGGCGCTGAAGTTCGGCAGTTCCTTGCGCATGTCCGCCTCGGCCGCCTTCAGCATCTCCATCACCGACTGGTTGGCGTAGATCACGTTGAAGTCGGTGTCGGCGATCATGAAGTTGCCCGTCGCACCGTCGAGAGCCGACTGGACCCGCGCGGCTTTCTGGCCCAGCTCGCTGATCTGCTCCATCGAGCGCGCCAGCTGGCCGATCTCGTCCTTGGCCTCGAGATTGGGCAGCGCGACGTCCTGGGCGCCGTCCGCAAGCCTGGCCACGGAATCGGTCATCTGGCTGAGCGGACGGGTGATGCCCCGGCCGATGATCCAGCTCAGCAGCGCGCCGAGGACGAAGGCGACGCCAAGGAGCACCACGATGGTCTTCAGCATGCTCTCCTCGTGCGCCTCGGCGGCGAGCGCCGAGGCCGTGGTCTGCTGCTCGACATGGTGGACCAGTTCCAGGATCTTATCGTCGACGGCCTTCTGCTCGGCTTCGACGGCGGGGATCTGCGCTATAGCCGCCTCGACCCGGCCCTGCTCGAAGAGGTGGAAGACCTCCTCGGCGTGCCGTTCGTACTTTTCGTGAAGCACTTCATAGGCCTCGAGCTCCGCCCTGAAGCCTTCGAAGTGGCCGACCGTCTCCTCGCTCGCGGCAAGACTGATGCCATTGGCGATAAGCGCTTCGGCCTCGTGATACTGCTCGACGATTTTTGCACCCAGCTCCACGAAGTGGGCGGCGCCCTTCTCGAAGGCCTTGGCGGAGTCCTGGCCGATCGTATGGGCTCCCAACGCGGCGACTTCCGCATGGCGCAGCGTGCGCTCGAACTCGATCGCTTGTTCCAGCTGGGTGGCTTCGAGTTGGGTCAGGATCGCGATCAGCGGCAGATCGCCCTCGGCGATCTCCTTGATCTCGACCCCCATCCTGCTGGTCATGACGATGGCCGTGGAGCCGATCGCCACGATGATCGCCAACAGGACGCCGGAGATCATGCCGAGTTTCATGCGGACGCTAACGAGACTGAGCAGCTTGGTCATGGGATTTCTCTTTCGATTGGCGGATCTGGGTATGGGCTGAAACGACTTGCCGGGCGCTCGGCTCTCCTGGAGACCCCCTGCGACAAAGGCCTTTCGGGAACCGCGAGTCCGTCAGTGGACGATGGCCTGCACGACGAGCCGCTCGAGTGCGATCATCGCCACCATGCGGTCCTTCTGGGTGATGAGGCCGTCGAGGTAGGGGTTCTTGGCCTCGCCGTCGGTCTCGGGGATGGGCGCGATGTCGGCCTCGCGCACGGTGAGGATGTCGGAGACGCCGTCGACCAGGAGGCCGTTGAGGCGGTCGCCGATGGAGACGATGACCACCACGTGGGTCTTGGTGGGGTCGGTCTCGCCCTGGCCGAAGCGGGTGCGCAGGTCGACGATGGGCACGATGATGCCGCGCAGGTTGATGACGCCGCGCACGAAGGGGGCCGTGTTGGGCAGCGGCGTGGTGCCGGTCCAGGCGCGGATCTCGCGCACCGCCATGATGTCGACGCAGTAGTACTCCTCGCCGATGGAGAAGGCGATCAGCTGCATGCTGTCGCCGTGGGCGGCCTCGCTATCGGCGGCGGGATCGATCCCAGCCTCGACGACGCCTCCGGCGCCCTCTTCGACGGCGGTCTGTTCGCTCATGCGGCTTGCTCCTCGACCTTGCGACGGGCCCGGCGGAGCCCTTCCGTTCTATTCGTGCCGAAACCGGGTCAGGTTGGTTAAGGGCCATTGGTAAAGGAAATCTGAAACCCGAAGGCACGGTGAACGCCCACGACTTCTACTCTTCAGCAGCTTTTCTCAGCCCTTGGAGGAACCGCCCGAAAACATGGTAAACCGCCGATTGTCGAAGCGCCGAAGCGCCGGACCTTCATTATTGAGCTAGATCAAGGGATGAGGCGCGGAACCCGGGTCAGCGATCGTCAAAAGTCCGCTTCTCGGGTCCGAGGGCCCTATTCGGCCGGCCAGTTTCGGAAAAAAATTTTTTCTGTCGCTCGGCGAACCCTTGATGCACGCCCGATTCTGGCGCGCCTTGCGATCCCTCCGTGCGCACCCGGCGCCCCGACAGCACCACAGCATTAGCTAGAGCAGATCGTGATGAGCTGGAATCGCTTCGCGCTGCCAGCTCGTGGCCCGAATCTGCTCTAAATCTACAAGTTCGATCAGAATCACCCACTCAGATGCAACCGCGTCGCGGTTCCATCTGAGTGGGTTCTGATCTAGCCGGCCCGAAAGAGGGCCAGACGGAGCAGGTGGGACGGAAGGGTTTGGCGCTTGACGCGCGACTGCCGCGACCGAAGGCGGCTGTTGCCAAGCGGCGGGGCGGAGGGCCGCCGGAGGGCCGGGGCCGGCCTCAGGCCGCCATCTGGCCCAGCTTCTCGACCAGGTAGTCCACGTCCTTATCGTCCATGTCGACGCTGTGCTGCTCGATCCTGGTCAGGATGCGCTCGATCATGCGTTCGACGTAGCGTTCGCGGTCATTGGCGCCGCCGTCGTACTCGGTCTCGCCCAGCACCTCCACCGCCGCCCGGAAGGCCGGCAGCAGCCGCGCGGGCAGGCCGGCGCGCGCGCAAAGGGACTTCAGCCCCAGCTCGCCCTGGTCGTGGACCAGGATGCGGGTGTTCTGGACTGGCACGTCGGCCAGCTTGGAGACCGCCGTCTCGAAGAAGGCGAGATCGCCCATGCAGAGCATGCGCAGGATCAGCCAGGGCGAGAGGCGGCCCTGGATGTGGAGCTGGCCCACCAGGCGGCTCAGCTCGGCCTCGTTGGAGGCCCCGCCGTCCAGCAGGGTGACGATGGTGCGCTCGCGGGCCTGCAGCAGCACGTTGCTGACCGCCTCGGGGGGCAGCTCCTTGCGGCCCGAGAGGTAGTCCTCCATTTTCGAGGTGACGGCCGCCACCAAGCGGTCCGACACGCTGGTCGGCAGCTGGGGCCGGCGGGTCAGGCAGTCCGAGACGGCCTGGCTTTCCTGATAGCTGTCCATGACCCGGCCGAGGCGCTGCTCGTCCAGGTCGGCGGTCTCGTTGGCCACCAGCCGGGCCACCGCCGTCTCGTTGCCCGTGTCGATCAGGGCGTCGGCCACGTCGGCCGAGACGCCCTTGCGTTGGGCGATCGCCGTCTGCTTGGCGCCGCTGTTCTCGGCGATGATCTCCAACAGGTCGGCGTCGGTCAGCACTTCCGAGTGCTTCAGCATGGGCAGGGCCACCGATTCCACGTCGCTGGCGAGCGCCTGGGCGATGTCGCGGGGCAGCTCGGCGCAAGACTTGAGCTGGGCCGACAGGGCCTCGCGCACCCGCACCTCCACGTCCTTGACCAGGAGACGGAAGATGTTCTCGGCGATCTCGCGCTCGCCGTCGCTGAGGGTCTGCTGCTCGAACTCCGCCGCCACCATGGCCGCGGTCTCGGAGCGGACCTTGGCCGTGGGATCGGACATGAGCCGTTGAACATCTTGCTTGGAGAGCCGCCGTCGCTGGGTTTCGATCATCAAGCATCAACCCTTCATGCCGTCCGACCGGCCCGATTGCACGGGCCGGCTCCGGCCCCTCGGCGGACAGGGGCAGGAGAGCGCCCGAGTATGCCCATCGCCGGTTAAGCGAGCTTTAAGGAACGTGGCGACTTTGAGGCAATCCAGGGGCCACGGGAACCGGAGCCCGCGCCACCCAGGCCCCACAGCGGGGCCGGGTGGACGGCCTCCTGACGGCCGGTCTATGCTTTGCCGCAAGCAGCACGAAGGGCTCGGATCATGGCAGCAACGGCATCGGGAAGGGCGGTGGCCCGGGCGGCGCTCCGCCTGTCGCCGGCCGCGGCGGGGCTCGCCCTGCTGCTGGCCGTCGCCTGGGGCGGGTACGTCGCGCCCGCCGCGGCCCAGGAGGCAGGCGGCCGGGTGCTCGCCGCCGACGAGGCCCTAAGCCTGGCCGAGGACCAGCGGGTCGTCATGGTCGATGTGCGCTCGCCCGAGGAATGGCATCGAACCGGCGTCCCGGCCGGCGCGCACCTGGTCACCATCCATCATCCGGACGGTCTGGCCGGTTTCCTGGTCGCCCTGGACGAGGCTCTGGGCGCCGACCGGGACCGGCCCATCGCCCTCATCTGCGCCCGGGGCAACCGCTCGACGCTGGCCTCCTCGGCCCTCGCCCAGGCCGGCTACACCCGGGTCTACAATATCCGCGAGGGCATGCTGGGGAGCCCGGACGGCCCGGGCTGGCTGGCCCGGGGCCTGCCGACCGAACCCTGCAGCGTCTGCTGACCGCCAGAAGGCGGCGCGGCCCCGCTCCGCTACTTGCGCTTCAGCAAGGCCTGGCCGACCGCGCGCACCTGGTCCTCCACCGAGATCTCCATGTAGGAGGTGATCTCCAGGTCCCGGTCCTCGAACACGTCGGCGCCGGGGTGCTCCTTGGCCCAGCCCTCGACCGCCCGGTCGCGGTGTTGCAGCAGCTCCACGATCTGCGGCCTGAAGAGGGCGAGGAGGGCCGAGATCCAGCGGTTGGTCGGCCAGGAGGGCCGCGCGTGGTCGATGTCGAAGCAGTCCAGCAGCACGGCCACGTCCTCGGCCCGGTACCAGCTCTCCCCGGTCACCCAGCGGTTGGTCGAGAAGAGGCGGAAGGGAAAGCCCGCCGGGGTCATGGCGACGGCGATCAGGTGGCTCAGCTCGTCGTTGGGGTCCTTGGGCACCGGCCGGCCCGGGATATCGGCGGGCTTGATGCCGGGCGGCATGCCCTTTGGGCGCACGAAGGTGTGGAAATGGCCATGCTCGCCCGGGAAGCGCTGATCGGCCGCATGGGCGTGATAGTAGTACTGGGAATGGGTCTCCCGGTCGTAGACGTCGCCCTTCGGGTAGTGGTCCCATTCGAAGAAGGTGTCGTAGCCGCGCAGCAGCTCGCCCACCACGTTGTCGCCGGTCTTGGCCAGCACACGGTAGATCTCGACGACCTGCTGGCCGGCCGCGGCCATGCGCTCGAGCTGCTCGCTCTCCAGCGCGTCGAAATCGACCGCGGGTTTGATCTCATAACGTTCAAGGACTTCGACGGTGCGCATGATCCTAAAGTTGGCGTCCCCTAGTTGCGGCTCCGGTCCCACTCATCTGGCGTGCCGGCACTCCCCGGGACAGACACATGACGATCAAGATCCTGTGACTCCCTCCAGGCGGACGATCTATGTACCCGAAGCGCCTCAAAGGTCGCTCACCACGCGAAAGCCGATCAGGATGTGCTTGATCCCTTCTGGACGGCCGTGGCGCGCCGCCGGCCGGCAGACGCCGCAGCCCTTGTCGTCCCACGAGCCGCCCTTGACGAGACGGCGGCCCGGCCCCGCCGAGGTGCTGGTCCATTCGAAGACCTGGCCCGCCGGGTCGAGCAGGCCGTAGGGGCTGGCGCCCCGGGGGAAGCTGCCCACGGGCAGGGTGTCGAAGGGGCCCTGGTCGTGGCTGTTGAGCACTGTGGGATTCCAGAAGTTGCCCCAGGGAAAGCGCCGGCCGTCGGTGCCGCGGGCCGCCTTCTCCCACTCCGCCTCGCTGGCCAGGCGCCAGGCCCGCCCGGTGACCTCGCTGAGCCAGGCGGCATAGGCCTCGGCGTCGGCGTAGCTCACCAGCACGACGGGGTGGTCCTCGCGGCCCGCAGGCGGACGGCCGTTCTCCCAGGCGAAGCGCCGGGTCGCGTCGTAGCCGTGGACGAGCTTGTAGGCCGCCCAGGTCTCCGGATCCACGTCCGGGGCCCGATGACCAGTGGCCTCGATGAAGGCGGCGTACTGCCGGTTGGTGACCGGCGTGCGGCTGATCACGTAGGCCCCCGTCTCGGCCGGACCTTTGCGGCGCTCCTTGTCGTACCAGCCCCAGAGGCGGGTCCGGTTGTGGCCGTAGGCGATCTCGTCCAGCTTGTAGCCGGACTCCCGCTCCGCCCGGTCCGAGCCCATGAGGAACTCGCCGGCCGGGACCTCGATCACCTCGGGCAGGACCGCCATGTCGGCGCCGCGGGCGGGCCCGGCTGGCGGCCAGGCGCTCAGCAGCAGGAGCGCGCAGGCCACGCCCAGGGCGCCGCGCGCCCGACTCGGCTTTTTCTCTGCAGTCATGGAGGGGCGCTATAGCAGATCGGCCGCGCTCTGTTGAGGCCCAATGCGGTCGCGGGGGATCACGCTTCCGACAGCCCGCCGGGACGCGCCCGGCCGCCGGACAGGCTAGCCGCGCACCACCAGCACCGAGCAGTCGGCGTGTCGCACCACCCGCGAGGCGTTCGGCCCGATCAGATAGTCCTCCAGATCTGGCCGGTGGGACGCCATGACGATCAGGTCGGCCCCGATCTCCTCGGCGCGGTTCAGGATCTCCTGATAGATGGTGCCGTGTCCGACGATGTGCTGGGTCTGCAGGTCCTCGGGGACGTTCTCCTTGATGAAGAGGTCCAGGCTCTGGCGGGCGTTCTCCAGGGCCTTTTTCTCGAAGTCCTTGGGAAAGTAGGAGGCGACGATGCTCATGCCGAAATCCGGCACCACGGTCATGACGTGGAGCCGCCCGCCGAAGGCCTTGGCGCAGCCGACGGCCGCGCGCACCGCCTTGACTTGGGACTCGGCCTCGTTCAGGTCGACCGAAAGCAGGATTTCCTTGTACATGTTCCGCGTCCTTCGCTCACTCGGCGCCGCTCGCCACGGGGGCGGCCGTCCGCTCGACCGGCCTGCGCCTGCGCTGCAGCAGATAGATCGCCACCAGCAGGACCAGGGCCGGAATGTAGAAGAGCTCCTTCGGCATGCGCTCGGCCGGCACCTCGACGCCGGTCACCTCCCAGTCGAAGTCGAGCCCCGCCCCTTCCGCCGGGCTGCCGAAGGTGATGTTGTCGATCAGCACCTTGCCGTCCTCGTCGCGGACCTCGATGCCGGCGTGCTCCATCAGGCGCTCGGCGCCGTCGCCCGCGGCCCCGAGGGGCAGGACCACGGTCTTGGAGACGATGTCCCCGGTGCTGAAGTCCTCGCCGGTCACGAGCAACCGGATCTTGGCGTCGGGCGGGGCCTTGTTGGCGATCTCGGTGAGCTCGGTCGGCGGCGCCTCGGTGAAAGGCGGCTCGATCATGTCGAGCCAGAAGCCGGGCCGGAACAGGGTGAAGGCCACCAGCACCAGCGCCAGCGATTCCCATAGTCGGCTCTTGGCGATGAAGAAGCCTTGGGTCGCCGCGGCGAAGGTCAGCATGGCGAGGAGCGCCGTGACGATCACCAGGACGAGATGCAGCGGCCCCTCGATGCCGATCATCAGAAGCTCGGTGTTGAAGATGAAGAGGAACGGCAGGATCGCGGTCCTGATGTCGTACATGAAGCCCTGGAGGCCGGTCCTGATCGGCTCGCCGCCGGAGATCGCCGCCGCCGCGAAGGCGCCGAGGCCAACCGGCGGCGTATCGTCGGCCAGGATGCCGAAGTAGAAGACGAACATGTGCACCGCGATCAGCGGCACGATGAGGCCCTGCTCCGCGCCCAGGGTGACGATCACCGGCGCCATCAGCGAGGAGACCACGATATAGTTCGCCGTGGTCGGCAGGCCCATGCCCAGGATCAGGCTGATGACCGCGGTGAACAGCAGCATCAGCATGAGGTTGCCGGCCGAGACGAACTCGACGAACTCGGCCATGACCAAGCCGACGCCGGTCAGGGTCACAGTGCCTACGATGATGCCGGCGGTGGCCGTGGCGACGCCGATGCCGATCATGTTGCGGGCGCCGGCGATCATGCCGTCGACGCACTCCTGGAAGCCGTGGCGCAGGCCGCCGGCGAGATCGCTGTCGCCGCGCAGCATGGCCTTGATGAGGTGCTGGGTGAGCACGATGAAGAGCAGGAAGGCGGTCGCCCAGAAGGCCGCCAGGCCCGGCGAGAAGCGCTCGACCGTCAGGCACCAGACCAGCACCACCAGGGGCAGGAGGTAGTAGAGCCCCGCCTTGATGGTCGGCCCCGGCTCGGGCAGCACCTCGATCTTGTCGGTGACCTCGAGCTCGGGGAAGCGGGTCGCGTACTTCAGCAAGGCGACGTAGGCGACGACGAGGACGACCGTGGCGATATAGGGCGTCGCCGCGCCGGCCACGTCCTTGGTCCAGCCGAGGCCGTAGTAGATCACGCCGGAGAGCACGATCAGGCCGATCACCGTCATGAGGAAGCCGATCAGGCTGCGCACGAGCGTGCTCTCGGTGCGCCGCGGCAGGCCCTTCATGTCGGCCTTCATGGCCTCCAGGTGCACGATGTAGACCAGGGCGATGTAGGAGATGATCGCCGGCAGGAAGGCGTGCTTGATGACGTCCACGTAGGAGATGCCCACGTACTCGACCATGAGGAAGGCGGCCGCGCCCATGATCGGCGGCGTGAGCTGGCCGTTGGTGGAGGAGGCCACCTCGACGGCGCCCGCCTTCTCGGCCGAGAAGCCAACCCGGCGCATCAGCGGGATGGTGAAGGTGCCAGTGGTCACCACGTTGGCGATCGAGGAGCCGGAGATCAGGCCGGTCATGGCCGAGGAGACCACGGCCGCCTTGGCCGGCCCGCCGCGCATATGCCCGAGCATCGCGAAGGCCACGCGGATGAAGTAGTTGCCCGCCCCGGCCTTCTCCAAGAGCGCGCCGAACAGCACGAAGAGGAAGACCATGCTGGCGGAAACGCCGACCGCGATGCCGAAGACGCCCTCCGTGCTCAACCACTGGTGCGACATGGCCTTGGAGAAGGAGGCACCCTTCCACTGGATGACCTCGGGCACGAAGCTGCGGTCGCCGAAGAAGACGTAGAAGAGGAAGACCAGCGCCACCACCATCAGCGGCGGGCCGAGCGCCCGGCGCGTGGCCTCGAGCAGCAGCACCATGCCGATGGCGCTCACCACCAGGTCCATGGTCGTCGGCTGGCCCGGCCGGTCGGACAGGGACTCGTAGAAGAGGAAGAGGTAGGCGGCGCAGAAGGCGCCGACCAGCGCGAAGACCCAGTCCTGGATCGGAATGCGGTCGCGCGGCGAGCGCTTGAGGGCGGGGAAGCTGGTGTAGGCCAGGAAGATGGCGAAGGCCAGGTGGATCGAGCGGGTCTCGGTGTTGTTCAGCACCGGAAAGATGTTGGCCACCATGAACGGCAGCGGCGAAGCGATCCAGAGCTGGAACAGCGACCAGACCAGCGCCACACCGGCCAGCAGCTTGCCTACCGGCCCGATCGGCGCGCGCGCGCCGGTGTCGCTCGAGGCGATCATGTCGGCCAGTTCTTGGTCGGCGACCGCCTGTTTTTCCTCGCCGTTCGTTTGGCTCATTCTTGTACCCCCCTTGCGGGCGCCAGGTCCGATCGACGCCCGCCTTCCCCACGTTCTACCGAGGCCTTCGAGGCCCCTCTTTACATCATGCCGGTCTCTTCGAAGTAGCGCCTGGCGCCCTCGTGGAGCGGCGCCGTCAGGCCAACGTCGGTCATGTCAGCGCTCTCCACCGACTTGAGCGAAGGATTGGAGCGCTTCAGCCGCTCGAGATCCTCGAACACGGACTTGACCAGGGCATAGACCGTGTCGGCGTCGGTCTCCTCCGAGCTCACCAGCGTGACCCGGGTGCCATAGGTTGGCACGGCCTCGTCCTGCCCGGGATAGGTGCCCGCCGCGATCTCCCCACGTACGTAGAAGGGGTTCTTCGCCAGCAGCGCTTCGGCCTCGGCCGCCTCGACCCCCACCAGGGTCCCTTCGCAGAGCTCCATGACCCGCGCGACGTTGGGATCCGGATGGGCGACCGCGAAGGCGATGGCGTCCAGGCCGTCATTGCAGAAGGTCAGGGATTGCTGCGAGGCCGGCAGTTCCTCGCTCAACAGGAAGTCCTTGTCGGTCCAGCCCTTGGACGCCAGCAGCGCGTCCATGCCGCCGCGCTGGGCCGAGCCCCAGTCGCCCTTGTTGACTCGGCGGCCCTTCAGGTCGTCGAGGCCGTCGATCCCGGAATCGCCTCGCACCACCAGAGTGATCAGCTCCGGATGCAGGGCCAGGATCGAGCGCACGTTGTCGTAGGTATCATCGACGAAGGCGAAGGGGCCGCTCTTGTTGACCGCGTGATAGTGCAGGTCCGAGGGCACCAGTCCGAACTCGATCGCCCCGCCGCGCACGTTGGAAAGATTGAACAGGGCGCCGGGCGTGGCCAGCGCCTCGCAGGTGACGCCATGCTCCTCGCTGCTGCGGTTGACGAGCTGGCAAATGGCGCGCCCCAGCTGATGATAGGCACTTCCGGCGCCGCCGGTCCCCAGCGCGGCCTCCGCCGCCGCGGCCGGACCGGCCGCCGGCCAGACACTCACGAGACCCGCCAGCAAGGCCGAAACCGCGAGGGATTGGGCTCTAGGCACGATTAGCCTCCCCTTGTCCTCTTTGGATTTCGAAGCGATCTCCCGCGTAGATACGCACGTCTCCTCAAGCACTACTGCTTCCCGGAGCGAAGCGGCGCTGGCGGGCGGCCTTGCCGGCCGCCCGCCGAAGCCGCAGCCGGGACGCTACATCCAGCCCATTTCCTTGTAGTACTTGGCCGCGCCGTCGTGGAGAGGTGCGGACAGCCCGTCCTTGATCATCTCTTCGGGCTTCAGGTTGGCGAAGGCCGGGTGCAGCTTCTTGAACTGGTCGAAGTTGTCGAAGACCGACTTCACCACCACGTAGACCACGTCTTCCGGCACGTCGGTCGAGGACACGAAGGTGGCGCCGACGCCGAAGGTCTCGGTGTCGCCGTCCGTGCCGTTGTACATGCCGCCCGGGATGGTGGCGTGGCGGTAGTAGGCGTTGTCGTTGACCAGCGTGTCGATCTCGGGCCCGGTCACCGGTACCAGCACGGAATCGCAGGAGGTGGTGGCCTCCTTGATGGAGCCGCTGGGGTGGCCGACGGTGAAGACCATGGCGTCGATCTTGTTGTCGCAGAGCGCCTGGCTCTGCTCGGCCGACTTGAGCTCCGAGGCCAGCGAGAAGTCGCCCTTGTCCCAGCCGAGAGCGTTCATCACCACTTCCATGGTACCGCGCTGGCCGGAGCCGGGGTTGCCGATGTTGACCCGCTTGCCCTTGAGGTCGGCGAAGCTCTCGATGCCGGAATCGGCACGGGCCACCACTGTGAAGGGCTCCGGATGCACCGAGAAGACCGCGCGCAGGTCACCGTAGGCACCCTGATCCTCGAACTTCGAGGTGCCGTTGTAGGCGTGGTGCTGCCAGTCGGACTGGGCGACGCCGAAGTCGAGCTCGCCCTGGCGAATGGTGTTGATGTTGTAGACCGAACCGCCGGTGGATTCGACCGAGCAGCGGACCCCGTGCTCTTTCCGGTTCTTGTTCACCAGCCGGCAGATGGCGCCGCCCGTCGGGTAGTAGACGCCCGTGACGCCGCCGGTGCCGATCGAGACGAAGCGCTGTTCCGCCGCGCCCGCGGGCCCGGCCGCGCCGGCCATGAGCAGCCCGGCGGCAAAGCCGAGCGCCAGAGAGGATGCGGTCAATTTCTTCATGGAATAAGCCTCCCGTTCTTCGCGTCAGACAAAACGAGTTGAAAGTGTCACGATCCCGCCAAGGGAACGTCCGCCGGAGTCCGGCTCGACGCCCGATGGGCAGACGCAAGAGGCCGTGCCGAACTTCGAGCACGGCCGCAGCCGGCCGCCCGCCGACACGGCGCAGATCTTCCGAATTCGAACGGATCGTCGATTCCTGCACTCCCCGCCATGTTTTGTTTCAGATGCTTACCGCGATCTGTTTCAGCCGATAATTGAACACGTCCGAACCGCGAAGACCACCCCCTACTTTGTTTCAGCCACACGGGCAGCTACAAGGTCAGCCATGAGGGGTCCGCCGCGGCCGGCCGCGCTCAGCGCCAGCCGCGCTCACGGTAATAACGCAGGGCCCCTTCATGCAAGGGGGCGCTGCTGCCGGTTGCGACCATCTCCCGGGGGTCGAGCGCGGAGAGCGCCGCGTGCTGGGCGCGGAGCGTGTCGATGGCCTCGAACACGGTCTTGGTGAAACGGTAGACCGCCTCAGCCGGCGTCGCCTCCGAGGAGACCAGGGTGGCGCGCAGGCCGAAGCTGCGCACGGGATCGGGGTTGTTGGCGTAGAGCCCGCCTGCGATCACCGCCGGGGCGTAGAAAGCCCATTCGTTCAGCAGCCTGTCGACGGCCTCGCCCTCGATGTCGATGAGGCGGGCGCCGCAGGCCTCGGCCGCCCAGGCCACGATGCTGCTGGGATGGCCGACCGGCAGCAGCGCGGCGTCGATGCGGCCGTCGCAGAGGCCGACGGCCTGCTGCTCGTCGGCCAAAACGCCCACCTCGGCGAAGTCGCCGTGCTCCCAGCCCAGCGCCTCGACGAGGAAGTCGGCCGCCGCCCGCGACGGCGAGCCCGTCGGCCCCAGGTTGACCCGCTTGCCCTCCAGATCCGCCAGGACCTCGATGCCGCTGTCGGGCGCCGCGACCAGCGTGAAGGGCAGCGGCTGCAGGGACATGACCGAGCGCAGGCCCTCGAAGGGCCGCTCGTCCTCGAGCCCGACGCCCGAGCGGTGGGCGTGGTACTGCCAGTCGGACTGCACCAGCGCCAGGTCCAGGTCGCCCGCTTCCAGGCGGGTCAGGTTCTCCGCCGCCCCCGAGGTCGCCTCGACCAGGCAGCGCAAGCCGTGCTGGTGGCGCCCGGCGTTGACCACGCGGCAGAGCGCGCCGCCGGTGGGGAAGTAGCGCCCGGCAACAGGCGCAGTGCCCATGACGAGCTGATGCGGCTGCGGGTCCGCGCCCAGCTCGTCGGAGGTCTCGGTCTCGGTTGTTGCCGCCGCCTCTACCGGTTCCTGCGCGGCGGCAGGGCCAGCAATCCCGCAGGCCAGCAGCAGGACCAAAAGGGGCGCGATCCTCAGCCGCATGCCGCCATCATCTCGCGCGCCTCCAGGGCACTCGCCGGACGCCGGCCGATGGCCTCGAGCCCGCGCGCCACGGCGGCGACCAGGGCCGGGTTGTCCGGTGCGCGCGTGCCGTCCGGCAGGTGGAGGTTGTTCTCGAAGCCGACCCTGGCGTGGCCGCCGAGGGCCGCCGCGGCGACGGCGCAGGCGGTTTCCCTGGGCCCGAAGGCGCAGACGGACCAGAGGTGATCGCGGCCGTTGGCGTTCAGAAAGGGCATGAGGTCGCGCGGTTCGGAAGTCTGGTTCTTGGTGTAGCGGCCGAGCACGAAGAGAACAAGCTGCCGACCGCCGGGCACGATGCCGCGGGCGATGAGGTCGTCGAAGCGCGCCAGATCCTCCGCCGAATAGAGGATGTACTGGGGCAGGATCCCCTCGGCCCGCAGCCAGGCGAGGAAGTCCGCCGCGGCGGGCTCGGCGGCGGCGTCCGGGACGATCTCGCGCACGGCCAGGCTGACCGCCTCCGGCCGCAGGTCGCGCACCATCGCCATCTGCTGCTCGGGCGAGTAAACGCCGACCGCCTCGGAGGTCACCTGCACGATCATGTCCTCGCCGACGGCCTTTCGGACCGCCGCGATCGCCGTCCGATAAGCGTCGGCGTCCAGGCTGTGCCGGCCCTCCTCGTCGCGCACGTGCAGGTGGATCATGGCCGCCCCCGCCGCCTGGCAAGCCGCCGCCGTCGCGGCGATCTCCTCGGGCGTGATCGGCAAGGCTGGATGGTCGGCCTGGGTCTTGCGCGCGCCGTTGGGCGCCACGGCCAGGATGACCGGCGCTTCCACTGGAACGTCCACGGCAGCTGCGCTCACGCCGCGGCGCCCCCGTCCAGCACGTCGTCGAGGGCGCCGGCCAGCTTGTCGACGATCTCCGCGACCTGGGGCGGCTCGATGATGAAGGGCGGCGCCAGCAGGATGTGCGCGCCCAGGCGGCCGTCGATGGTGCCCGCGCCCGGATAGCAGATCAGGCCCCGCGCCATGGCCGCCTGCTTGAGGCGCGGCGCCAGCTTGAGGTCCGGGTCGGGCGGCGCCTTGGTGGCGCGGTCGGCCACCAGCTCGATGCCGATGAAGAGCCCCCGGCCGCGCAGGTCGCCGACGTTGGGGTGCTCGGCGAAGCGCTCCGCCAGAGCCGCCTTCAGGGCCGCGCCCTGGGTCCTCACGTTGGCCAGCAGGTCCTCGGCCTCGATGGCCCGCTGCACGGCGAGCGCGCCGGCGCAGGCGGTGGGATGGCCGATGTAGGTGAAGCCGTGCTGGAAGGCGCCGCTCGCCTCGACCACGGTCCGGTAGATCCTCTCCGCCGCCAGCACGGCGCCGATCGGCTGGTAGCCCGCCCCCAGCCCCTTGGCGCAGGTCAGGAGGTCGGGCGCCACACCGTCCTGCTCGCAGGCGTAGAGGCTGCCGGTGCGCCCCATGCCGCACATGACCTCGTCGAGCAGCAGCAGCACGCCGTAGCGGTCGCAGATCTCGCGGATACGCCTGAAGTAGCCGGGCACGGGCACCAGCGCGCCGGCGGTTGCGCCGACCACGGTCTCGGCCACGAAGGCGGCGACGGTCTCCGGCCCCAAGCGCAGGATCTCTGCCTCAAGCTCGTCGGCCACGCGGAGCCCGTAGGCCTCCTCGCTCTCGTCCTCGCGCCGGTCCCGGTAGGGGTAGCAGGGCGCGATGTGGCTGGTCTCGATCAAAAGCGGCTTGAAGGGCTCGCGCCGGGCGTAGTTGCCGCCCACTGCGAGCGCCCCCAGGGTGTTGCCGTGATAGCTCTGGCGCCGGGCGATGATGCGGGCGCGCGCGGGCTCGCCGCTGTCGACGAAGTACTGGCGGATCAGCTTCAGCGCCGTCTCGTTGGCTTCCGAGCCGCCGGAGACGAAGTAGATCCGGCCGAGGCCCTCGGGCGCGCGCGCGATCAGGTGGGCGGCCAGGGCCTCCGAGGCCTCGGTGGTGAAGAAGTTGGTGTGGGCGTAGGGGATCTTGTCGAGCTGATCCTTGATCGCCTGGATCACCGCCCGGTGGCTGTGCCCCAGGCAGGAGACGGCCGCGCCACCCGAGGCGTCCAGGTAGCGCCTGCCCTCGGAATCGATGATGTAGGGCCCGTCCCCGGCCACCGCGACCGGATAGGCCTTGCCGGGCGTGCGGTGGAAGATGCGGCTCTCGGGCGCGTTCATCGGCTCGGTCTCCTTGTCGCCAGGCCCGCAGGTTAAACCCCATGCCCACGGCCTTCCAGTGCGGCGCGCTTTGACCTTGCATGGCCGCCCGCTAGGATGGCCGCCGGAGCAGCCAAGGTGCAGCCGTTAGGGCCCTAGCCATGGACCTCAGCAAGATCATCCGCACCATCCCGGACTTTCCCAAGCCGGGCATCCTGTTCTACGACATCTCGACGCTGCTGCTGCATCCCGAGGGCTGGCAGGCGACCGTGGACCGCCTGGCGGCGGCGATCGAGCCCCACCAGCCGGACGTCCTGGCCGGCATCGAATCCCGCGGCTTCCTGGTGGCGGCGCCGCTCGCCCTGCGGCTCGGCCTGGGCTTCCTCATGATCCGAAAAGCGGGCAAGCTGCCGGGCGAGACCGTGCCCTACACCTACGATCTCGAGTACGGCACGGACACGATAGAGATCCAGGCCGACGCCGTCCGGCCGGGCCAGCGCGTGGTGGTGCTGGACGATCTGCTGGCCACCGGCGGCACCCTGAACGCCTCGGTGCAGCTCCTGCGCCAGCTCGGCGCCGACGTACGCGCGGGCGCCTGCATCGTCGAGCTCACCTTCCTCGAGGGCCGCGACAAGCTCGACGTCCCTTTCACCTCGCTCATCCAGTACGACGCATAGGCGCGTAGCGCCGCTACTCGAGCGGCCAGGACTGATTGCCGCAGAGGGCCTCGGCGAAGGCGAGCAAGGTCATGTCGGCGCCGTGCCCCGCCATCAGCGAAAGCCCCAGCGGGCAGCCGTCGCGCCGGCCGAGAGGCAGGGTGATCTGGGGCAGGCCGGCGAGGCCGGCGGCGCAGGTCAGCTTCAGCACCCGGTCCCGGTGCCGGAGCTGCGCCTCGCCTTCGATGCCGGTCTCGGGCGCGATGTCCGGCGCCGTCGGCAGGCAGACAACCCCGCCTCCCGCCAGCAGCTCGTTCAGCCGGGCGGTGAAATCCGTCCGCGCCCGGCTGGACTCGGCGGCGTCGGACGCCTCGATGCCGCGGGCCCAGTCGAAACGGGCGGCGACCTCCGGTCCGAACTTGGGCTTGCGTTCGGAGATCCAGTCGCCGTGCACCTGCCAAATCTCGTGGCCCTGAATGGTGCGGAAGTCGCTCATCCAGGCGGCCAGGCCGCCGGGCTCGCCGATCTCGACCGGCTCGGCGGCGCCGAGACGGGCCTCCAGGCGCGCGATCCAGGAGGCGAGCCGGTCGCGGGCCGGGTCGTCCATCAGGGCGAAGGCGTCTTCGGCGAGGAAAAGCGTTCCCGGCTGCGGCGCGTCCCGTTCGGTTTCGCCCAGCAGCACCTCGCCGACCCGCCGCAGGCTTTCCGCGTCCGGGGCGAACCAGCCAAGGGTGTCGTAGGAAGGGGCGAGCGGCATGACGCCCTCCAGCGAGACGCGGCCATGGCTGGGCCGCAGGCCGAAGAGCCCGCAGTAGCTCGCCGGGACGCGCACCGAGCCGCCGGTGTCGCTGCCGAGCGCCACGTCGACCAGGCCCGCGGCCACCGCCGCCGCCGAGCCGCAGGAGGAGCCGCCAGGGATGCGCCCCGGCGCGTTCACGTTGGTGGGTGTACCGTAGTGGAAGTTCTGGCCGTTGAGGCTGAAGGCCAGCTCGTCCGTGATGGCCTTGCCCGCGAGGCGCGCGCCTGCGTCCAGCAGGGCCTGCACCACCGGGGCGTTCCGCTCGGCCGGTAGGTGGCTTTCGGCCCAGTCGGGATTGCCGCAGCCGGTCGCCCGGCCGGCCACGTCGATGATGTCCTTGGCGGCGAAGGTGAGGCCCTTGAGCGGTCCCTCCGCGGCTCCCTCGACGGTGAACAGGCCGTCCGGCAGGAAGGCCCCGACCGTGTCGCGCATGGCGTTCTCCCCCCAAAAGGCGCCGGGCAATCGCCCGCCCGGGCCGCGCCAACGTTTCCTCGATCTTTTCCTGTACCCCGCGCCCCGGGTCGGCAGCAAGTCCGGGCGGCGGCAGCAAGTCCGGGCGGACTGCCGCCCGGGCCGGTCTCAGATCCGGGTCTCGTCGATGCCGCCCTCCTCCCCCTCCTCGGTCTCGGGCGGCGGATCGCCGGGGCGCTTGCGCCGGATGATGATGTCGCCGTGCTCGTTGATGACCGGCATCTCGTACTGGGGGATCATCTCGATGAAGGCCTCCAGCGCCTGCATGAGGCGCTCGACCCCCTCGCGGGCGAGCTCGCCGGGCTTCTCGCCTTCGGGCGGCTCCTCGGCCAGGACGGGCGGCGGCGCCGCAACCGCCAGGGCCGCGCAGAGGGCGAGCGCTCTCAAGCCGGTCTTCGTCACGTCACGGGCTCCTTCTCTTGGGGCGGTGCACCGCATTCGATGCAAATTAGCGCAGGAAACTATGTCGGGAATCGGGCAAAGTCGATCCCGGCAAGCGCGCCCGAGAGGCGCGGCTGCTGACGAGGTACGCGGTTCCCGCCCATGGGGCTGCAGCAACCCTCGGCCGGCGAGCCGTTGAGCGAGAGACGGGAAGGACCCAGGCATGAGCGACGATCCGGCACGGTTGGCGGCCAGCAGCCTCCTCGAACACTACCGGTCCGGCGAGCTGTCCCCGGTCGATGTCACCGACGCCTGCCTGGCGCGGATCGAGGATCTGAACCCGCGGCTCAATGCCTTCAACCTGATCGACCGGGAGGGCGCCCGGGCCGCGGCGGTGGAGTCCGAGAAGCGCTGGCGCCTCGGCGTGCCGCGCGGCCGACTGGACGGCGTGCCCACCTCGATCAAGGACATCGTGCTAGCCGCCGGCTGGCCCCTGCTCAGGGGTTCGCGCACCATCGACCCGGACCAGGCCTGGGAGGAGGACAGCCCGGCCGTCGCCCGCCTGCGCGAGCACGGCGCGGTGCTGCTGGGGCGCACCACCACGCCGGAGTTCGGCTGGAAGGGCGTGACCGACAGCCCGCTCACCGGCATCACCCGCAATCCCTGGGATCCCTCGAAGACCCCCGGCGGCTCGAGCGGCGGCGCCTCCGCGGCGGTCGCCACGGGCATGGGCGCGCTCGCGCTGGGCAGCGACGGCGGCGGCTCGATCCGCATTCCCGCCGGCTTCACCGGTATCTTCGGGCACAAGCCCACCTTCGGCCGGGTGCCGGCCTATCCGCCGAGCCCCTTCGGCACCCTCGCCCACCTGGGTCCCATGACCCGCACGGTGACCGACGCGGCGCTGATGCTGAGCGTGCTGGCCGAAGGCGACCCGCGCGACGGCCTGGCCTTGCGACCCGACGGCACCGACTATACGCGGGGTTTGGAGGACGGCGTCGAGGGACTTAAGATCGCCTTCAGCCCGACCCTGGGCGGCCACCGGGTCGAGCCGGAGGTGGCCGAGCTGGTGCGCGCGGCCGCGCTCAAATTCGCCGACCTGGGCGCCGCGGTCGAGGAGACCGATCCGCATCTGCCCGACTGCGGCCCGATCTTCGTCTGCCTCTGGTTCGCGGGCGCGGCGGCGGTCATCGATCAGATCGACGAGAAGAAGCGCGAGCTGATGGATCCGGGCCTGCTGGAGATCGCCCGCAAGGGCGCGGACTACGGCCTGTTCGACTACCTCGCCGCCATGCGCGCGCGCGACCAGGTCAGCAGCGCCATGAGCCGCTTCCATCAGAGCTACGACCTGCTGCTGACGCCGAGCCTGCCGCTCACCGCCTTCGACGTCGGCCACGACGAGCCGCGCGATCCTCACGGCGAGAGCTGGGCCAACTGGACGCCCTTCACCTACCCCTTCAACCTGACCGGACAGCCGGCCGCCAGCGTGCCCTGCGGACGCGCCTCCAACGGCCTGCCGGCGGGTCTGCAGATCGTCGGCCCGCGCTACGCCGACGCCCTGGTGCTGCGCGCCGCGCGCGCCTACGAAGCGGTCGCGCCCTTCCCCCTGCCGCCGATCTAGGGCCACAAACTACGGGCAACAACTGCTCGGGGTCGCGGGCGATAACGCGACCGTGAAGCCGTCCCTCCCGGACGAGAGGGGGACGTTGCCAACCACCCTCCCGTATCAAGATATGAGTCCCAGGCGTGACGGCGGCACGTAGCCGAAGCGCCCCTTCGAGGAATAACCAGGAGGGTTAGTCATGAGGGCGAAAGGCACTTTGTTGGCACTGCTGGCGGGCGGTCTCTTGATCCTGGCGCCGGGTTTCGACGGCGCGCGCGCCGACGGCCGGACGAGCCACCAGCATTGGCAGAGCCACGGCCACGGAAAGACCGTGAAAGTGAACTCCAATCATCGTTGGTACGGCCACGATCAATGGTGGGGACAGCACAAGCGGTCCAAGCCCGCCTACAAGCTCTCGAAGCGCGATCGCAAGAAGCTGAAGCGCATGCGTCACCGCTTCAAGTCCGAGCGCGCCTTCCGCAAGCACCTGCGCCACAAGAAGCCGCGTCTCTACGCGCGCTACATGGCCCAGTTCCAGCCTCGCCACCGCTACTACGACGGGCGCAATCACTGGCGCAATCACCACCGCCACAGCTATCGCTACGGCCAACGCCAGCAGAGGATCCGCCGGGGCGACATCAACCGCAACTTCCGAGGCCAATGGTACGCCCTGCCGCCTCAGGGCCGCATCGGCAACTGACGGCCGAACAAGCTCCTCCCCCGCGCGCGTCCCGGGCCACCGCAGCACCAGAACGCTGCGGCCGGCCCGGGCGCCGCGCGTTTCCTGGTTCCAGAATTCTCAAGGCGAATTGAACGCGCCTCCCTTCATCGACGCGCAGGAGCGCTTACATGTCTATAGAGACGCCATGGCGACGACGACGCGACGCAAACTGATTCTGACCGGCCTGGCCGCCGCATTGGCGAGCCCGCTGCTTGCCGCCGCGCCCGCGCGAGCCGGCAGCAGCCGCCGTTCGAGCTCCACGACGAGACGGATGGAGCGCTACCGCCTGCAGGACCAGTTGCGTGTCAGCCCAAGCCACCACAGGGGGCGCAGCCACCAGGACCGGCGGAGCCTCTACCGCGACGATTCCATCCTGCGCCGCGAGCAGAAGGCGCTGCAACTGAGCGAGCCGGATCGGCCGCGGCCTTTGCTGCCGCAAGAAGACTAGACGCCCCGGCCTGGATCGCGCCGCGCGCCCGGCGCATACTCCCACGACGAAACTAGAGCGGGATGGGATGAGATTGAACCACGCTGACGGAGCGATTTTGGCCGGACTTTAGGAGCGACGACGAAGGACATGCCGAAGCATATTCGAGGAGGAGCGACGCGGCGTCCGGCCAAAAGCGCCCGTCCCGTACGGGTTGGCCTGGGTTGGCCCGCCGCGTCGTTGCGGGCCTCGCCCGATGCACCGCATCGCGCTTCGGCCCGCGCCTAGCGGACGGAGCCAACCCAGGCCAACAGCGTTGATTCAATCTCATCCCATCCCGCTCTAGACGCCCGACGACGCGTGCCGCGTGCGGGCGGCCAGGGGAGAGGAAGGCTCCAGCATGCGTCTCTATCTGGTGCGCCATGGCGACGCGCTCACCGGCGACTTGGACTCGGAGCGGCATCTGAGCGAGCTGGGCCACCGCCAGGTTGCCGCGCTGGCGGAGTTCCTGTCGGGGCTCGGGCTCCGGGTTTCGCGCGTCGTGCACAGCGGCAAGCCGCGCGCCCGGCAGACGGCCGAGGCGCTGGCCGCCGCCGTCGCACCAGGGGCCGCACCGCAGGCCCTCGACGGTCTCGCGCCCAACGACCCTGTTGAAGAGTTCGCCGACGTCGTCGCCGGCTGGGACCAGGACAGCCTGATCGCCGGCCACCTGCCGCACCTGGCGAAGCTGGCCACCCTGCTGCTCGCCGGTCGCAGCCGTCCGGGCGGGCTCGATTTCGAGCCGGCCGCGGCGGCCTGTCTGGAGCGCGACGAAGCGGGCGGCTGGACGCTCGTCTGGTTCGTCGGCCCGAGCCTGCTCCAGCGGCGGGCGGAATAGGGCCAACCATGCTCCACGCGACCCAGGCGACGGGCGGCATGGTGGTGACGCCCCACCACCTGGCGGCCCAGGCGGGCCTTGCCGTGCTGCGCGAGGGCGGCAACGCCGTCGAGGCCATGCTGGCCGCCGCGGCGACCGTCTCGGTTGTCTATCCGCACATGAACGGTTTGGGCGGCGACGGCTTCTGGCTGATCCATGAGCCAGGCCGCGCGGCACCGCTGGCGATCTCGGCGGTGGGCGCCGCAGGCGCCGGGGTCACGCCCGCGCTCTATGCCGCCCAGGGCCTGACGGCGATCCCCAGCCGCGGACCCCTCGCCGCCAACAGCGTGGCCGGCACCCTGGCCGGCTGGCAGGCCGCCTTCGAGGTCTCGCGGGGCTGGGGCGGCCGCCTGCCGCTCGCCCGCCTGCTGGAGCCGGCGATCCACTACGCCCGGGCCGGCTTCCCAGTCACCGAGAGCCAACAGCAGAACACCCTGACCACACGCGGCGAACTGGAGACATCGCCCGGCTGGGCCGAGGTCTTCCTGCCGGAGGGCGCCGTCCCGGCCGTCGGCAGTCTCTTCAAGCAGCCGGCCCTGGCCGAGACGCTCTCGCGCCTCGCCAAGGCCGGGCTCGAGGACTTCTACCGGGGAGAACTGGCGCGCAGCATCGCCGCCGACCTAGCGCGAGCCGGGGCGCCGCTTACCGCCGACGACCTGGCCGGCCAGCAGGCCAAGGTCGGCGAACCGCTCGCGCTCGCCCATTCCCTCGGCCGGGTCTTCAACGTGCCGCCGCCCTCCCAGGGCGTGGTGTCGCTGATCCTGCTGGGCCTGTTCGACCGGCTCGGCTGCCGGGAGGCGGAGGGCTTCTCCCACATCCATGGCCTGGTCGAGGCCACCAAGCGGGCCTTCCTCGACCGCAACAGCTACGTGACCGACCCGGCCTACATGTCGGTGACCACGGACTGGCTGCTCGATGCCGAGCGCCTCGACCGCCTGGCCGCCGAGATCGACCCCGAGCGCGCCCTGCCCTGGCCCCAGCCGGCGGTCCCCGGCGACACGGTCTGGCTGGGCGCGGCCGACGGCGCCGGCCGGGTGGTGAGCTTCATCCACAGCATCTACTGGGAGTTCGGATCGGGCCTGATCCTGCGCGACAGCGGCATCCAGTGGCAGAACCGGGGCAGCAGCTTTTCCCTCGATCCGGCCGCGCTCAACCACCTGAAGCCGGGCCGCCTGCCGTTCCACACCAACAATCCGGCCATGGCCTATCTCGCCGACGGCCGGGTCATGGCCTACGGCGCCATGGGCGGCGACGGCCAGCCCCAGTCCCAGTCCGCGGTCTTCACCCGCTACGCCCAGTTCGGCCAGGACCTGCAGCGGGCGGTGACGGCGCCGCGCTGGGTCTTCGCCCGCACCTGGGGCCAAACGCGCGACGACCTGCGCTTGGAAGGGCGCTTCCCGCCGGAGCTGGTAGCGGCCCTCGAAGCGGCGGGACACGAGGTCTCGCTGGTCGGCGGCTTCGAAGAGGCCATGGGCCACGCCGGCGCCGTGGTCCGGCATCCCGGCGGCGGCCTCTCGGGCGCCAGCGACCCGCGCTCCGACGGCGCCGCCGCAGGCTTCTGAGGCCCAGGCGCGCGCCGCCCGCCCCTCTTGTCCGCCGACCCCCGGCGTGGCAAGAGTCGCCTCCGCCCCGGTGGCGGCAATCCGCGAGCAGGGAACGGGACCTAATACCAAGTCTTGATGATAATGACCCATAGGGACGGACTTTCAGATCTTTCGGCAAGGAGCGCGTGCCGCGGCGATGTGGGGCATCGGAAGGCATGGGCGACGCTGTCCGAAAGGTCTGAAAGTCCGCCGTTCCGGTCGCTTTTGGAGCGTTTCGGAGGGCGTCAGCAGGCCTTGCCGATGCCCCACATCGCCCGCGGTCTGCTTCCTACCCGAAACGAACCAAAAGCGATCCCTATGCGTCATTATCATCAAGATTTGGTATAGGACATGAGCGCTAAGGGCGCGGTGGCCTGCGGCCATGAGGCGACGGCGGCCGCCGCCTGCGAGATCCTGGACGAGGGCGGCAGCGCCTTCGACGCGGCCCTGGCGGCCATGTGCGCGGCCAGCGTGGCGGAGCCCGTCTTCCACTCCCTGGGCGGCGGCGGCTTCCTGCTGGCGAGCCCCGCGGACGGCGAGCCCGTCACCTACGACTTCTTCGTGGAGACGCCGCTGAAGCGCCGGCCGGCCAGTGAAATCGACTTCTATCCCATCCTGGCCGACTTCGGCACGGCCAAGCAGGAGTTCCACATCGGCCTCGGCGCCGTCGCCACGCCGGGCGCGGTCAAGGGCCTCTTCGCCATCCACCGGGACCTGGGGCGCCTGCCCATGGCCCGCCTGGTCGAGCCCGCCGTGCGTCTGGCGCGCGAGGGCTGGCGGGTCAGGCCCATGGACCACTTCGTGTTCCGGGTCATCGGCCCCATCCTGGTCGCCCGGGAGGACTCCCGCGGGACCTATACGCGGCCCGACGGCGAGCTGCTGCGGACGGGCGACCTCATGCGCCAGCCCGAGCTGGCCGACAGCCTGGAGGCGCTCGCCAGCGAGGGCGACGAGCTCTTCTACCGCGGCGAGCTTGGCAAGCGGCTGGTCGCCGCCTGCGCCGACCTGGGTGGGCAGATCACGGCCGACGACTTGGCGCGCTACAAGGTGGAGCGCCGCCCGCCGCTCGCGCGCGACTACCACGGCGCGCGCATCCTGACCAATCCGCCGCCCTCCTGCGGCGGCATCCTGATCGCCTTCGCGCTGGAAATGCTGCAACAGGTGCGCCTCGGCCGCCTCGACTTCGGCTCGCCCGAGCACCTGGCGCTGCTCACCCGGGTCATGGCGCTCACCAACCGGGCGCGGGTCGAGAGCCGGCTGCACGAGGCCCTCGACGAGCGCGAGGACGAGAGCGCGGCCGCGCGCCTCTTCGATCCGGCGCTCATCGAGGCCTACAGGAAAGAGGTGGAGGGTGCGCCGCCCGCCACCCGGGGCACAACCCACATCAGCGTCATCGACGCCGCCGGCAACACGGCGGCGCTCTCGCTCTCCAACGGCGAGGGCTGCGGCTACGTGCTGCCTGGCAGCGGCATCATGCTGAACAACATGCTGGGCGAGGAGGACCTGAACGCGACCGGCTTTCACGCCTGGCACGAGGGCACGCGCATGGCCTCCATGATGGCGCCGACGCTGGCCTTTCTCGAGGGCGGCGGCATCGCGGCGCTCGGCTCCGGCGGCTCGAACCGCATCCGCACCGCCATCCTCCAGGTGCTCTCCAACCTGATCGACTTCGCCCGGCCGGTCGACGAGGCCGTGACCGCGCCGCGGCTCCACTTCGAGAACGGCCTGCTCAACATGGAGCGCGGCTTCGGCGAGGCCTCGGAAGCGGGCCTGCGCCCGCTCCTCGGCGAGCTCTGCCGGGAGTTCCGGCACTGGCCCGAGAACAACCTCTTCTTCGGCGGGGTCCACGCCGTCACCCGCGACGCCGACGGCCGTTTCGCCGCCGCCGGCGACCCCCGGCGCAGCGGCGTCACCGCGAGCGTTTAAGGTTTCGCCCCGGCGAACTCATGACCGGGCTTGCCTCATGTCCCCTCACGAAAATCTCGTTGATGGCGCCGGGCGCGGACATCAGACCGATTGTGGCCGCTTGGCTCTCCTCGCTTAGGCTGCGGGCGCGCGTTCGCGCTTGCCAGCGAGCCCATGAAAGTCAGCAAAGGGCCTTGATGGGCTCGCTGGACTCGCCTCATGCGGTACAGCGCAAGGGATTGTCAGGCGGCCTGGGAGTCGCCGCGATTGCGGACCACGTAGGCCCGGGCGCAGTGCTCGGCACAGTAGGGCTTGCCGGGCACGGTCGCCTCGCCGCAGAAGTGGAAGTCCTCGTCCCCCGGGTCGCCGAAGGGCCAGAGGCAGGCGGGCGCCCCATGGCGCGGCCGGGTGGCCCGGAACGTGGGCCGCGGCGGCGGCTTGGGCGTTCGTTTCGCCATGGGCACCGGCTTGGGCAGCCGGGGCCCCGGCGAGCGGCGGATGGGCGAGGGCCGGGCCGGCAGTTTCAGGCGGTGCGCCTTGCCGATCACGGCGTTCTTGGAGACGCCGAGGACCTTGCCGATGTGGGACGCGCTGTGGCCCCCGTCCCACAGGCGGATCAGGTCGGATATGCGCTCGTCTGTCCAGGTCATGTGCTTCCTGTTTGCTGCTCTACTAGATGGTGCGGAATAGGCTAGATATCGTGTTTCCCCTATCGAGAGGCACATTATCGAGTAGGGCAGCGAGGGTCGAGGGTCGTGGGGCAACTAGCACCCACTTGTCCACAACTTTTCTTGGGTGGTGCACGGCAAGCGCGTCTCGGCGGCGTCGGGGCGCCCCTATCCCGGCCCCTTGCCGGGCCGTGCCGGGCCTCTTCATAGTGGGCCCATGATCGTGCTCTTCACCGATTTCGGGCTCGCGGGGCCCTATCTTGGCCAGATGCGGGCCGTGCTCCACCGGGAGGCACCGGGTGTGCCCGTGGTCGACCTTTTCGCCGACGCGCCGGCCTTCGACCCCAAGGCCTCGGCCTATCTGCTGGCCGCCTACGCGCCCGCGTTCCCCGAGGACAGCGTTTTCCTCTGCGTCGTCGACCCCGGCGTGGGCGGCCCTCGCGCTCCAATCGTGGTGGAGGCCGACGGCCGGCGCTTCGTGGGCCCCAACAACGGGCTCTTCGTCTTGGTGACCCGGCGGGCCGAGGCCGCCCGGGCCTGGGAGATCACCTGGCGGCCCGAGCGCCTTTCGGCCTCGTTCCACGGCCGCGACCTCTTCGCTCCTGTGGCCGCGCGCCTCGCCCGCGGCGAGGCGGTGCCGGGCCATGAGAGGCCGCTTCCGAAGGAGGACTGGCCCGACGACCTGCCGCAGATCGTCTATGTGGACGGCTTCGGCAACGCCATGACCGGACTGCGGGCGGCCGGGCTCGCGCCGGCGGGCCGGCTGCGCGCGGGTGGTCGGGAGATCGCCGCGGCGCGCACCTTCTCCGCTGTGGCGCCGGGCGAGGCCTTCTGGTACGAGAACGCCAACGGGCTGGCCGAGATCGCGGTCAATCGGGGCCGCGCCGACCGGGTGCTCGGCCTCAAGGTCAGTAGCCCGGTCGAGGTCGTGGCGTCCTGACGGTCCCAATGGGCCGCCGGAAGCGGGAGGAACGAGTCGTCGTGTGGCGTGAGACCATGGAACAGCGGGGTTTCTGGATCGGCGTTGCGGCCATGATCGTGGTGGTGGTCGCCTCCAACATCACCGTCCAGATCCCGATCAACGACTGGCTGACCTGGGGCGCCTTCACCTATCCGATCGCCTTCCTGGTGACCGACCTGACGAACCGGGCGCTCGGGCCCGTCGTGGCGCGCCGGGTGGTCTACGTGGGCTTCGCGCTGGGGGTGCTGCTGTCCTTCTACTTCGCCGGCTGGCGCATCGCCTTTGCCTCGGGCAGCGCCTTCCTGATCGCCCAACTGCTCGACGTGCAGATCTTCGACCGGCTGCGCCGCGCAGCCTGGTGGCGGGCGCCCTTCGTCTCCTCGACCCTCGCCTCGGCCCTCGACACGGCGCTCTTCTTCTCGCTCGCCTTCGCAGGGACCGGGCTGCCGTGGATCACCTGGGGGATCGGGGACTACGGCGTGAAGCTCGCCATGGCGCTCGGCCTGCTGATCCCCTTCCGCGTCCTCATGCCGTGGATCGGCGCGTTCAAGAGGGTGGGCGCCTAGAGGGCCATGATCTAGGAGCATGGGCTTGCCGGAAGGGCATCGGTCTCAATTTCGGAAACTGGTCGCCCGATTCTTGCTAGTGGCCGCCATCGGTCTGCTTCCATGGTACATCGTATTGCTGGCCCCCATCGGTCTGGACGTCCTAGGGCCGGAACCGGTGATTGCCTATTTTGTCTGGTTTTTTGGGATGGGTCTCTTCTTCCCCTATACTCTCTGGGTCCTTGGTTTGGGACCCTTGTTGGCCCGTACCATAGTGTTGGCACACTTGGTTTTTATCTGTACCGCGAGCGTATTTCTCACGCGGAACCGTTCGGTCACAGCATTGATTTTGGTCTTCCTGGGTATGGCTCTTGCCGCCAGCATCCTCGCGCACTGCGCGATGCAATCGACCGGCGTGCCACTATCCAAAATGCCGTGAGACTCCAGCGCGTTCCACGCTGACCCCGACACACGCACGTTGCGGATCGCACCCGTCCCGGCGCGCCCTGCCCGGCCTACTCGGCGGCGCAGGGGTGCTGGTTCTGGATCAGCTCCAGGACGCCCGCCCAGCCGTTCACCTTGCAGACGTGGATGGCCCCGTCGCGCCCGAGGCAGGCGACGAGTTCTTCGGCCAATTGCTGCTGGTCGCTGTGCGGGTCTTGGACTTCCTGTCCGACTTCGGCCTCCATGGCCTTCGCCCTCCTTGGCGTGACGGTCCCCATGACTGGTGGACCGAATGTGCGGCAAGTTTGCCGCAAAGCCGTAACAAAAGAGTGAATTTCCCAGGCTTCGGGCGGAACTCCGGGCGCCATCGCCTTGCGGGGTCCAAGGAGGACGGATGCGCCGGCCGGACCCCGGCGCTTTAAGGAAAATGAACATTTTCGCGTTATGCCTGAGGGCCAACCGTTGCGGCCGCGAGGGCCCGCGCAAAATCAAAAGGCGAGACGGCCCTCGTGCGATCGCTCCAGCATGTGCAAGACGAACGGATCACCCAGGCCAGGCTGCGCGAGGTCATGGACCTGCACCTCATGTACCTGCGCGGGGTTCCGGGCGGGCGGCGTCTGCTGCTCAACTTCGTCGACGCCCGCAGCCTCGACTTCGCCGGACGCGACCTCAGCCAGGGGCAACTGGTCGGCACTCGGTTGAACGGAGCCCGCTTCCGGAACGCGATCCTGTCCGGCGCCAACCTCTTCGGCGCCAACCTGGAAAGCGCCGACCTCCACGGCAGCAACCTCTCGAACGCGGATCTGCGCGGGATCGTGCTGCGGCGCGCCAACCTGGAAGGCGCCAACCTGGAATGCGCCGACATCCGCAACGGCGTCGTCATGCGCTCGGATTCCGAGGGCAACCTAGCGCCGGCCAACAACTACGGCGAGACGGTCATCGAGCAGGTGAACATGTCCGGCGCGGACCTGACCGGCGCCAAACTGGGCCGGGCCCTCGGCGCAAGCACCGACCTGAGCGGCGCCGTGTTCAAGAACGCGCGCCTCGCCGGCGCCGACCTCTCGAACTCCGACCTGAGCGGCGCCGTACTGGCGGGAGCCGATCTTTCCAACACCAACCTCTCGGGCTGCGTCATGCACGGGGTGAACCTGGGCGGCGCGCTCCTGGACGGGACCAACCTGGAGGGCGCCGACCTGACCGCCGCCCAGCTCAACGACGCCGACTTCAGCTACGCCAAGGTGCGCGGCACCAAGATGCCCAAGAGCCTCGACATGCTCGAGGAGTCGATTCAGGACATCGTGCGAGGTCATCTGCTGTGGATCGACTCCCTCGGACGGGAGGGCAAGCAGGCGGAGCTCGCTGGCGTCGATCTGCAGCAGGTCGACTTCGCCGGCTTCAACCTCTCGGCCGCCAGCATGTCCCTGACCAACCTGTCCCACGGCCACCTCGCGGGCGGCGTCTTCACCATGACCGATTTCACCGGCGCCCTCTTGGTTGAGTCCGACTGGACCGACGCCGACCTGCGCGGCGCGAACCTCTCACGCGCCAACATGAGCGAGGCCAGCTTCGCCCATGCCCGGCTCGGCCCCTTCAACGTGGTCGGCACGGCCAACCACAAGGTCTTCGTCCGTTTCGTCGACGCCAACCTGGAACGCGCCGATTTCCGCGAGGCGGACCTGACGGGCGCCGACTTCTCCTACGCCATCCTGCGCGGCGCCGACCTGCGCGGCGCCTGCCTGCGGAACGCCAAGCTGTGCGACGCCGACTGCCGGAACTCGGACCTGCGGGAGGCCGACCTGGAGGGCGCGGACCTGCGCGGCGCCCAGGGCGTCAAGCTCTAGGCTCTCTCCGGCACGAACGGCCGTGGCGGTTGCCTAGAGCGGGATGGGATGAGATTGGATCAACGCTGTTGGCCTGGGTTGGCTCCGTCCGCTAGGCGCGGTCCGAAGCGCGATGCGGGGCATCGGGCGAGGCCCGCAACGACGCGGCGGGCCAACCCAGGCCAACCCGTACGGGACGGGCGCTTTTGGCCGGACGCCGCGTCGCTCCTCCTCGAATATGCTTCGGCATGTCCTTCGTCGTCGCTCCTAACGTCCGGCCAAAATCGCTCCGTCAGCGTGGTTCAATCTCATCCAATCCCGCTCTAGAGGAGCTGTCGCAGCGGCAGCGCCGTGGTGGACTTGACCTCGTCCAGCAGGATCGAGGAGCGCACGTTGGCCACCATGGGCAGGCGCAGCAGCCGGTGCATGAGGAAATCCGAAAAGGCCTTCAAGTCCGCCGCCACCACTCTCAGCAGGTAGTCCGCCTCGCCGCTCACCGCGTGGCACTCCAGGATCTCCGGATAGTCCTGGACCGCCTGGTTGAAGGCCTGGGCCGGGTGCTCGCTCTGCTTCTCAAGGCTGACGCTGACGAAGGCCATCACGCCGAAGCCCAGGCGCTCCCGGTCCAGCAGGGTCGCGTAGCCGCGCACCACTCCGGCCTCCTCCAGGCGGCGCAGGCGGCGGTAGCACTGGGAGGCCGAGAGGTGGACCTGCTCCGACAGCTCCACATTGGAGAGCCGCGCCGCGCCCTGCAGGCTCTCGAGCAGACGCACGTCCGTCGCATCGAGCTTTACAGTCTGCATGTTCGTTCCTAGTAGCGTGACTTCTGCGCATGATCTTTGTGCATTTTCGATGATTCATCGAATTTTCGCAAGATACCTGTAAGCCCTCCCGGCTATCCTTGTATGAGCACAACTGCCCCTCGGACGGCCCGCCGCAGGACCTTCGGCCGGGCCCGGGGGCGCGCACCGGGAGACCGCGCCATGCCGACCCTCGTCCAATCCTCCGGCGAACGCCCCGCGCCCCTGTCGCCGGGGCCACAGTTCGACCCGGCCCACAATCCTGCCGGCACCTGCGGTTTCGAGTTCGTGGAGTACACCGCCAAGGACACCGGCGCCCTCGGCCGGCTGTTCGAGCAGCTCGGCTTCGCCGCCGTGGCGCGCCACCGCTCCAAGGACGTGACCCTCTACCGGCAGAACGGCATCAACTTCATCGTCAACGCCGAGCCCGACAGCTTCGCCCAGGGCTTCGCCCGGGCCCACGGCCCCTCGGCCTGCGCCATGGCCTTCCGGGTGGCCGACGCAGGCGCGGCCCTGGAGCGCGCCGTCAGCCTCGGCGCCGAGCCCTTCGAAGGGCAGGTCGGGCCGATGGAACTGAACGTCCCGGCCATCAAGGGGATCGGCGGCAGCCTGATCTACCTGGTCGACCGCTTCGCGGCGCCCTCCATCTACGACGTCGACTTCCTGCCCATCGAGGGCGCCGACCCGGAGCCCAAGGGCGTCGGGCTCAGCCTGATCGACCACCTGACCCACAACGTCTATCGCGGCAACATGGACGACTGGGCCGGCTTCTACGAGCGGCTCTTCAACTTCCGGGAAATCCGCTACTTCGACATCGAGGGCAAGCTGACCGGCCTCAAGAGCCGCGCCATGACCAGCCCCTGCGGCCTCATCCGCATCCCGATCAACGAGTCGGCCGACGACAAGTCGCAGATCGAAGAGTACCTGAACGAGTACAAGGGCGAGGGCATCCAGCACATCGCGCTGACCACCGAGGACATCTACGCCACCGTGGCGGCGCTGAAAGCGCGCGGCGTCGACATGATGGACCCGCCGCCCGCCTCCTACTACGCCGGCATCGACGGGCGCCTGCCGGGCCACGGCGAGGACCTCGCCCGCCTCGAGGAGCTCGGCATCCTGATCGACGGCGCGCCGACCGAGGGTGGCGGCCGGCTGCTGCAGATCTTCACCAAGACGGTGATCGGCCCGATCTTCTTCGAGATCATCCAGCGCAAGGGGGACGAGGGCTTCGGCGAAGGCAACTTCCGGGCGCTCTTCGAGGCCATCGAGCGCGACCAGATCGAGCGCGGCGTGCTCGAGGCGGCGGACTGCGCTACGCCGAACGGGGGGAGCGCCTGAAGTGGCCGGCGCGCCCGAGCTCACGCCCGCCGAGATCGCCCGGAACGAAGACTTCGTCATCCCCCAGGGCTGGGCGTCCTACGGCGCCGAGGACCACGCCATCTGGCGGGCCCTCTTCGAACGCCAGTCGAAGCTGCTGCCGGGCCGGGCCTGCGGCGAGTACCTGCGGGGCCTGGAGCAGCTCGGGGTCGCCGCGGACGGCATCCCCGACTTCGAGCGCCTGAACGACATCCTCGAGCCCGCCACCGGCTGGCGCGTGGTCGCCGTCCCTGGGCTGGTGCCCGACGAGGTCTTCTTCCGCCACCTGGCGAACCGGCGCTTCCCGGCCACCAACTGGATCCGCGCGGCCGAGCAGATGGACTACCTGCAGGAGCCCGACGTCTTCCACGACGTGCTGGGCCACGTGCCCATGCTCGTCCATCCGGTCTTCGCCGACTACATGGCGGCCTACGGGCGCGGCGGCCTGAAGGCGGCCGGGCTGGGGGCCCTCGGCCACCTGGCGCGGCTCTACTGGTACACGGTCGAGTTCGGGCTGATCCGGCGCGAGGAAGGCCTGCGCATCTACGGCGCCGGCATCGTCTCCTCGCGGGCCGAGTCCGTCTACTGCCTGGAGGACCCGAAGCCGCGGCGGATTGCCTTCGACCTCTTGCGGGTCATGCGCACCGACTACCTGATCGACCGCTTCCAGGACACCTACTTCGTGATCGACGGCTTCGACCAGCTGTTCGAAGAGACCCGCCCCGATTTCACGCCGCTCTACGCGCGCTTGGCCGAGACGAGCGACATCGCGCCCGACGGAACGGTGCCGGGCGACCGCATCGTCGACACCGAGCTCGCGGTCTAGCGTTCCGGGCGGCCTCCGGGGCCGCGGCTCTCTTTCCAAGATCCTCACCGCCCAGGCCGGCGCTCCCTCGCCTGCCTGGGGCGGCGGCTACCCCCTTTCCGCACGGAAACGTTGGCTCGGCACGGGCATGCCAAGTCGGCCGCCTATCCGCGCCTCCAGATAAACATCAACATTTTCAATAAATTGGGGAGTCTCTTCGGCGGCGAGCGCCTGCTTCTGAAATGACATAAAGATTTCTTTATATCTTTATGCATAATCAGCTATACTGGTCACCGATTGAAGCGGCAGGGGAAGGACCCTCGGGAATGCAAAGCGTGCTCACGGCCCTCAAGGCGGCGGCGGAACCGACCCGGTTGCGGCTGCTGGCGCTCTGCGCCCATGCCGATCTTACGGTCTCGGACCTGACCCAGATCCTGGGGCAGAGCCAGCCGCGGGTCTCGCGCCACCTGAAGCTGCTGCTGGAGGCCGGGCTGCTGGACCGTATCCGCGAGGGCAGCTGGGCCTACTACCGCCTCGCTACCCGGGGCCCGGGCGCCGAGTTGGGCCGCACCCTGGTGGACGCCCTGCCGACGGACGACGCCGGCCTCAACCTGGACCTGGCCCGCCTCGAGGCGATCAAGCAGGCCCGCGCGGCCCGGGCCGCCGAGTACTTCCGGCAAAATGCCCGGCGCTGGGACGAGATCCGCTCCCTCTACGTGGACGAGGCGGACGTCGAGCGGGCGCTGCGCGATCTCCTGCCCGGCGAGACGGTGCACGATCTGCTCGACGTGGGCACCGGCACCGGGCGCATCCTGGCCCGCCTCGCCCCTCACGCCCAGCACGCCGTCGGCATCGACCTCTCCCGCGAGATGCTGGCCATTGCCCGCGCCAACCTGGATCAGGCCAGCCTGCGCAACTGCGAGCTGCGCCAGGGCGACATGTATCACCTGCCGCTGCCGCCCCGCTCGGTCGACGTGGTGACCTTCCACCAAGTGCTGCACTTCGGCGAGAGCCCGGCCAATGCCATCGCCGAGGCGGCCCGGGTGCTGCGCCCCGAGGGCCGGCTGCTGGTCGCCGACTTCGCCGCCCACGGGATCGACACGCTGCGCGACGAGCACGCCCACCGCTGGCTCGGCTTCCGGGACGACGACGTTCGGAGCTGGTTCGAGGCGGCGGGCCTGGAGCCCGGCGAGCCGGTCGCTCTGGCAGGCGATCCCCTGACGGTGAAGGTCTGGTGGGCGAGCCGGCCGGGCGGGGAGATGCCGCCCAAGGACCGCCTGAACTGACCGGTGCCGCAGGACAATCGGCAACGAGTTAACCGGAAAGAGCGATTTTTCTGAGGAGATACGGGGCATGAGCAAGATCGATAAGAGGACGCCCAGGACGCCGCGACGCTCCAGCCACGCGGGACCGGTCGAGGCGGTGCCCGAGGTGTCCTTCGAGTTCTTCCCGCCCAAGTCCGCGGAGATGGAAGCGAAGCTCTGGTCCGCCATCCGGCGGCTCGAGCCGCTGGGGCCCGGCTTCGTCTCGGTCACCTACGGGGCCGGCGGCACCACGCGCCAGCGCACCCACGCCACGGTCGAGCGCATCCTGAAGGAGAGCCGCCTGACCCCGGCTGCCCATCTCACCTGCGTCGGCGCCAGCCGGGACGAGATCGACGCCGTCGCGCACCGCTACTGGGCGGCCGGCGTGCGCCACGTGGTGGCGCTGCGCGGCGACCCGCCCGCGGGCGCCGAGGGCTACGTCCCCCATCCCGAGGGCTATCCCTTCGCGGCCGAGCTGGTGGCTGGCCTGAAGCGGGTCGCCGACTTCGAGATCAGCGTCGCCTGCTATCCGGAGGTGCACCCGGAGGCCAAGAGCGCCGGCCACGATCTGGACAACCTGAAGCGCAAGCTGGATGCCGGCGCGACCCGCGCGATCAGCCAGTTCTTCCTCGACGCAGGCGCCTTCCTGCGCTTCCGCGACCGGGCCGCGGCGGCCGGCATCACCGCGCCCCTGGTGCCGGGCATCCTGCCGATCACCAACGTGACCCGCACTCTGGAGTTCGCCCGCGCCTGCGGCGCCGACGTGCCGGACTGGTTCGCGGCCCTCTTCGACGGCCTCGACGACGACCCGCAGACCCGCCAGTGCGTCGCCGCGACCATCGCCGCCGAGCAGTGCCGCCTGCTGCAGGACGAGGGCGTCGACAGCTTCCATTTCTACACCCTGAACCGGGCCGAGCTGACCCGCGCCGTCTGCCGCCTGCTGGGCATCGTGCCCGGCGCGCCGGAGACCGCAGTGGCCGCCCCGGCCGAAGCGAGGGCCTGAGCGTGGCTGATTTCCTCGATGTCCTAAACGAGCGGGTGCTGCTCGCCGACGGGGCCATGGGCACCCAGATGCAGGGCCGCGACCTGGACCTGGAGCGAGACTACCTCGGTTGCGAGAACTGCACCGAGGTCCTCAACAAGAGCCGCCCCGATCTGGTGCGCGAGATCCACGGCGCCTATCTCGCCGCCGGCGCCGATCTCGTCGAGACCAACAGCTTCGGCGGCTCGCCGCTGACCCTGGCCGAGTTCGACCTCCAGGACGAGGCCCACGAGATCAACAAGCGTGCCGCCGAGCTCGCCCGCGAGGCGGTCGAGGACGCGAGCCGGGACGGCCGGCCGCGCTTCGTGCTGGGCGCGATCGGGCCCGGCACCAAGCTGCCGAGCCTGGGCCAGGTCGACTACCAGACCCTGGAGGACGCGCTCGCCGTCCAGTGCGGCGGGCTCGCGGCCGGCGGCGCCGACGCCTTCCTGATCGAGACCTGCCAGGATCCCCTGCAGCTCAAGGCCGCCGTCAACGCCGCCAAGCGCGCCAGCGCCGAGGCCGGCGGCACACCGCTTCCCATCCTGGTCCAGGTCACCGTGGAGACCACCGGCACGCTCCTGGTCGGCACCGACATTGCCGCCGCAGCCGCCATCGTCCATTCCCTCGACGTGCCGGTGCTCGGTCTCAATTGCGCCACCGGCCCCCAGGAGATGGCCGAGCACATCAAGTGGCTGGGCGAGAGCTGGCCCGGGCCCATCTCGGTGCTGCCCAACGCCGGCCTGCCCGAGCTGGTCGACGGCCGCCCCCACTATCCCCTCTCGCCCGAAGACCTCGCCTCCTGGCTCGAGCGCTTCATCGAGGAGGACGGCATCAACATGATCGGCGGCTGCTGCGGCACCACCGAGAAGCACATCGCCGCCCTCGACGCCATGCTGCGCCGGCGCGCGCGTTCGGGTGAGCGGCCGGCGCCGCGCGAGCGCGCGAACGTCTGGGTGCCCTCCATCGCCTCCCTCTACGGCCCCGTGCCGCTGCGCCAGGAGCAGGCCTACCTCTCCATCGGCGAGCGCTGCAACGCCAACGGCAGCCGCAAGTTCCGGCAGCTCCAGGAGTCGGGCGACTGGGAAGGCTGCATCGCCATGGGCCGCGAGCAGATCGCCGAGGGCTCCCACGCCCTCGACCTCTGCGCCGCCTTCGTCGGCCGCGACGAGATCGCCGACATGAACGAGCTGACCGGCCGCATGCGGGGCGCCGTGACGGCGCCGCTGGTCTTCGATTCCACCGAGCTGCCGGTGCTGGAGGCCGCCCTCAAGCTCTACGGCGGCAAAGGCGTCATCAACTCCATCAACTTCGAAGACGGCGAGGCCCCGGCGGCCGCGCGCCTCGAGCTCGCCAAGCGCTTCGGCGCCGCGGTGATCGCGCTCACCATCGACGAGGAGGGCATGGCGAAGGACGCGGCCCGCAAGGTGGAGGTCGCCCGCCGCCTGGCCGACTTCGCCTGCGCCCGGCACGGCCTGCCGCTCAGCGACCTCATCATCGACCCCCTCACCTTCACCATCTGCACCGGCAACGAGGACGACCGCAAGCTCGGCCTCTGGACCCTCGAGGCGATCGAGAAGCTGAGCCAAGAGCTGCCCGAGGCGCAGCTTTTGCTCGGCCTCTCGAACATCTCCTTCGGCCTCAACCCGGCCGCCCGCCAGGTGCTCAACTCGGTCTTCCTGGATGAGGCCATCCAGCGCGGCCTGACCGGCGCCATCGTCCATGTCAGCAAGATCCTGCCGCTCCATAAGATCCCCGAGGAGGAGCTGACGGCCGCCCAGAACCTGATCTTCGACCGGCGCGAGGCGGGCGATCCCTTGCAGCTCTTCATGGACCTCTTCGCCGACCGTCAGGTTGCCGACAACGAAAAGAAGGCGCCGCCGGCCAAGGTCGAGGAGCGCCTCGCCCAGCGCATTGTCGACGGCGACCGCCAGGGCCTGGAGCCGGACCTGGATCTGGCGATGGAGCAGCATCCGCCGCTCGACATCATCAACCAGTTCCTGCTGGACGGCATGAAGACCGTGGGCGAGCTGTTTGGGGCGGGCAAGATGCAGCTCCCCTTCGTGCTGCGCTCGGCCGAGTGCATGAAGGCCGCCGTCGCCCACCTGGAGCCCCACATGGACCGGGTCGCGGGCCAGGAGAAGGGCACCCTGGTGATCGCCACGGTGAAGGGCGACGTCCACGACATCGGCAAGAACCTGGTGGACATCATCCTCACCAACAACGGCTACAAGGTGATCAACCTGGGCATCAAGCAGCCGCTGGCGAACATTCTGACGGCGGCGCGCGAGCACGAGGCCGACGCCATCGGCATGTCGGGCCTCCTGGTCAAGTCGACCGTGGTGATGCGCGAGAACCTGGAGGAGATGCGACGCGAGGGCCTCGACATCCCCGTCATCCTGGGCGGCGCGGCGCTCACCCGCCAGTACGTGGAGAGCGACTGCGCCAAGGCCTACGGCGATGGGGACGGCAAAGAGTCGGGTGGCACCGGACCGGTCGCCTACGCCCGCGACGCCTTCGACGGCCTCGACCTCATGGCGAAGGCGGCGGAGGGAACGTTCGTCGAGCATGCCCGGGCGCGCAGCGAGGCCGCCGCCCAGAAGGGCGAGCGCAAGAAGAAGGTGAACGGCGCCGAGACGCCGGCGCCGGCTGGCGCCCGCCCGCCCGCCTACGAGGAGATCCGCCTGCGCCGGCACGAGTTGACCCGCGACGTGGAGGTGCCGGAGCCGCCCTTCTGGGGCGCGCGGCTGCTGGACGACGTGCCGATCGAGGCGCTGCTGCCCTACCTCAACGACCGCATGCTGTTCCAGTTCCACTGGGGCTATCGCAAGAACGGCCGGCGTCTCGACGACTACATGAAATGGGCGCGCAAGGAGCTGCGCGGCGAGCTCAGCCGCATCGTCGAGCTCTGCCGGGAGGACGAGATCCTGCTGCCCCAGGCGGCCTATGGCTATTGGCCCTGCGCCGCCGAGGGCGACGACCTGGTGCTGTTCGATCCCGACGGCGGCACGAACGAGGTGGCACGATTCAGCCTGCCGCGCCAGACGCGCGAGAACGGTCTCTGCATCGCCGACTTCGTGCGCGACCGCGACGACAAGCACGACGTGATCGGCCTGCAGGTGGTCACCGTCGGCCAGCGGGCCTCGGAGGTGGCGCGCGCCTGGTTCGCCGACGACCGCTACCAGGACTATCTCTACCTGCACGGCTTCGGGGTCGAGATGGCCGAAGCGCTGGCCGAGTACGTCCACCGGCGCATCCGCGCCGAGCTCGGCTTCGCCGGCGAGGATGCCCGCGAGCGGGACAGCCTGCTGCAACAGGGCTACCGGGGCTCGCGCTATTCCTTCGGCTACCCGGCCTGCCCGAACCTGGAGGACCAGCGCCAGATTCTGGAGCTGCTGGACGCCGAGCGCATCGGCCTGACCCTCAGCGACGAGTTCCAGCTCCACCCCGAGCAGTCGACCTCGGCCATCGTGCTCCACCACCCCCAGGCCAAGTACTTCTCGGTCTAGGCGGGCAAGCCGCGCCGGGCGTCCTCAGTCGGGGGCGCGGACCTTCACGTAGGAGCCGGGGGCGTCCTCGAGCGGCTTCAGCTTGCCGTTGCCCGGCTGGCGGGCCGGCACCTTGGGGCCGCTCTTCTTGGCGAGCCATTCGTCCCAGTCGGGCCACCAGGAGCCTTCGTGGGCCTCCGCCTTGGCGAACCACTTCTCCGGGTCCTTCGGATAGCGGCCGCGTGTCCAGTAGCCGTACTTGTTGGCGGTCGGTGGGTTGACCACGCCCGCGATGTGGCCCGAGGCGCCCAGCACGAAGCGCACCGGGCCGGAGAAGACCTGGGTCACCGGGTAGCAGGAGACCCAGGGGGCGATGTGGTCCTCCTTGGTAGCCAGCACGTAGGTCGGCACCTTCACCCGGCTGAGGTCGATCTTGACCCCGTCGAGCTCGAGCCGGTCGGGCGCGATGAGGCCGTTCTTCTGATAGATCTCGCGCAGGTAGTAGAGCAGCATGCTGGCCGGCAGGCGGGTCGAGTCAGAGTTCCAGTAGAGGAGGTCGAAGGGCATGGGGCCGCGCCCCATGAGGTAGTTGTTCACCACGAAGGACCAGATGAGATCGTTCTCGCGCATCATGGAGAACATCTGCGCCAGGTGCCGGCCCTCCAGGTAGCCGACCTCCCCGATGTGCTTCTCCATGGCCTGCAGCTGGTCCTCGTCGATGAAGACCGAGGCCTCGCCCACCTCGCGGAAGTCCACCAGGGTCGCCAGCAGGGTCGCCGCCTCGATGCGCTCGTCGCCCTTCACCGCCAGGTAGGCGAGCAGCGCCTCGACCAGGATGCCGCCGATGCAGAAGCCGAGGACGTTGAGCTCGTGCTCGCCGGTCGCCTGTTCGATCGCGTCCATGGCGGCGATCGGCCCCTCCAGCAGGTAGTCGGCGAAGGACTTCTCGGCCAGGTCCTTGCGCGGGTTCACCCAGGAGATGACGAAGAGGGTGTAGCCCTGGTCGACCACCCACTTGATGAAGCTGTTCTTGGGCTGCAGGTCGAGCACGTAGAACTTGTTGATCCAGGGCGGCACGACGAGCAGTGGCAGCTTGTGCACCTCCTGCGTCGCCGGCGCGTACTGGATGAGCTGCATGAGCTCGTTCTGGAAGACCACCTTGCCGGGGCTGACGGCCACGTTCTCGCCGACCTTGAAGGCCTCCATGTCAGTCATGGAGATCTGGAGGCGGCCGCGCCCGCGCTCCATGTCGCCCAGCATGTGCTTGAGGCCGTCCAGGAGGCACTGGCCCTTGGTCTCCTCGACCCGGCGCATGACGGCGGGGTTGGTGGCGGCGAAGTTGGTGGGCGACATGGCGCTCACGTACTGGCGGGTATAGAAGTCGATCTTCTCCTTGTCCTTGGGGTCGAGGCCCTCGACCTCGCCCACCACCGTCTGCATCCAGCGCGAGGCCAAGAGGTAGGACTGCTTGATGTAGCTGAAGGTCAGGTCCTCGTCCCAGGCCCTGTCCCGGAAGCGCCGGTCGCCCCGCTCGGCGTCGGCCACCGGCTCGGCCGGGGCGCCCAGCATGCGCTGGGCCGTGCTGCGCCACAGCTTGAAGGACTCCTGCCAGAGCTGGACCTGGGCCTGGGCCAGCATCTTGGGGTCCTCCAGCATCTTCGCCGTGAGCTGGGCGAAGGCCCGGCTGATGCCGGCGAGATCGACGATCGAATAACTGTCGCCCGCGCTCTGATCCTCCAGGAAGGCTTCGACCACCCGCTGGCTCTGCTCGGCCAGCTCCTTCCAGCGTCCAGCCTGGACGGCGCTGTCGGACTCGAACGGGTTCGACGGCGGCTGTTCGCTCATGCGGCGCTACTCCCCCACTGCCCCTCACGCGGGCCGCGGTCCGACCCGAGCGCGAACTCCTTGTCGGCGCCGGGCGCTTCGCGGCCTTTCGCGGCCGGCATGATAGCAGAACTCGCCGCCAGTGCGATCTCGGCGGGCGATACAATCCAAGACTGAGAGACGGCATAGCCCCTGCACAAACGGGGCATGCGGCGCGACGAAAGATGCCTAGAAACTAAGCCAAATTTGTGGCGAGTTTATCTGAAAACTAGATCTATCTCTATGATTTATAAAGACAATTTTCAGAACTGTGTAGGTAATATCCTGCAATTGATGAAAAGGCGGGCAAATGCAATTTAAATGCCGGATCCTCGACTGGGCCGCCCTGGCCGCGGCCAACGCCGCGCTCGCGGCCATGCTCCTGGCGAGCGGTCCGGCGGCCCGGGCCGGCGACACGGTCGCGGACGGGGGCGACATGGTGACGGCGGACGCCCTCTACAACCTGGCCAAGTTCACGCGCTGGCCGGGCCACGCCTTCGCCAGCATCGACGCGCCGCTCAGGCTCTGCGTGCTGGGCGGTACGCCTCTGGTCGAGGCGCTGAGGGCGATCGACGGCCGGCGGGTCGGCAACCGCAATCTGCGCGCGCGTATGATCGCCCGGATGAGCGATATCCCGGACTGCCACCTGCTGTTCGTCAGGGCCTCGGAGCAGGAGCGCCTTGCCAGCGTGCTGGCCGCCACCGGCGGCGCCGCGGTGCTGACCGTCGGCGAAATGCCCGGCTTCGCCCGGGCCGGCGGCGTCATCGCCCTGGAGAGCGCCGACGCCGGCTGCCGCTTCAAAGTGAACACCGCCGCGGCCGGACGCGCCGGCCTGAAGCTCAGCGCCAAGCTGCTGCGCCTGGCCGCTGCCGTGATCCAGGACTAGCAACCGCCGACGGCGGCTGGACGGTATCATGCGCCTCATCCGCGACCTGCCCGTCCGGCACAAGATCACGGCGATCACGCTGCTGACCATTCTCGTGGTCTCGCTGCTGTCCTCGGCGGCCTTCGTGCTGTTCGAGGGCCGCAACGCACGGCGCGCGCTGGTGCACGAGCTGGAGACCATCGCGGCCATCGTGGCCGACAACAGCACGGCCGCGCTGGTGTTCGGCGACCGCGCCGCCGCGGAGAGCACCCTTGCCGCCCTCGCCGCCAAGGCCGACATCGTTCAGGCAACCCTGTTCCGCCGCGACGGCAGCCGCTTCGCCCGCTACGGCGCCCAGCCGCCCGCGCCCGGCCGCTCCTCCGGTGCGCCGCCCCTCTGGCTGCCGATCCTGGACGCGCTCGATCCCAGCGCGGGTCTGCACGGCGGCGGGCCCTACCGGGTCGACTTCCGCGGCGAGCTGGTCGTGCTGACGGCACCGGTCGCCCTCGACGGCGAGGTGGTCGGCAAGCTCGTCATCCGCTCCAGCCTGCAGCAGGTGGCGGCGACCCTCTGGATCGACTTCGCCATCGCCCTGGCCGGCAGCCTGCTGGCGCTGCTGGTGGCCTACGTCCTGATCTCGCGCATGCAGCGGATCATTTCGCGACCCATCGAGCACCTGCTGGAGACCATGGCCACGGTTTCGCGGGAGCGGGACTACGGCCTGCGCGCCGTGCCCCACGGCCGCGACGAGCTGGGCCGGCTGATCGACGGCTTCAACTACATGCTGGTCCAGATCGAACGCCACGAGGCGAGCCTGCGCGCGGCCCGCAAGCAGGCCGAGGCGGCCAACCGGGCGAAGAGCGAGTTCCTCGCTAACATGAGCCACGAGCTGCGCACGCCGCTGAACGCCATCCTGGGCTTCTCCGAGATCCTGACGAAAGAGATGGCGGGCCCGATCGGCTCGGAGCGCTACCGGGAGTACGCCTTCGACATCAACGACAGCGGCCGCCACCTGCTGGAGGTCATCAACGACATCCTGGATCTCTCCAAGGTCGAGGCCGGGCGGGTGGAGCTTGTGGAGAAGACCATCGAGCCCCGGGCGCTGGCCGAACGGGCGCTCAGGCTCTTCGCCGAGCGGGCCAAGAACGCGGGCCTCGACCTGCGCCTGCTCGCCGAGCCGCGGCTGCCCCTGCTGCTGGCCGACGAGCGCCTGGTGAAGCAGGCCCTGCTCAACGTCATCTCCAATGCGGTGAAGTTCACGCCGGCCGACGGCCGCATCGAGGTGCGGCTCTCCCAGAGCCCGAGCGGGGGCCTGCGCATCTGCGTCGAGGACAGCGGCATCGGCATCGCCGAGAGCGATCTCGAGCGGGTGCTGAGCCCCTTCGGCCAGGTCGAATCCAGCCTCAGCCGCGAGTTCCAGGGCACCGGCCTCGGACTGCCCCTGGCCAAGTCCTTCACGGAGCTGCACGGCGGCGACCTGGAGCTCGAGAGCACGCCCGGCAAGGGCACCCGGGTGACCCTGAAGTTCCCGGTCCGCCGCACCCAGGCCGCCCCGTCGAACGACGCGGGCGAGACCCCTCGGGCCCTCTCGGCCTAGCCTCTTTCCGCTGGCCGCGGCGGCATCCCCTTCTCGACGTCAGTGCAGGGCGCGGTCCCGCACGTAGAGCCCGTTCTGCATGCCGTCGAAGAACTCCTCGAGCCCCGGGTGGACGACCGGCTCGCCGGTCAGGTCCGGCTCCAGGTTGCGCTCGGCCACGTAGGTCATGTGCTCGGCCTCGTGCACCAGCACGTGATACCAGGGCTGGTCCTTGGGCGGACGCGAGCGCGCCACCGCCTGGTACCACTCCTCGCTGCCCTCGAAGGTCGCGTCCACGTCCACCACGACGCCGCGGTAGTCGAACATCCTGTGGTGGATCAGTTGGCCGACCCTGAACCTGGCGCGATGACTGCTCATGGCTGCGGGTCCCGAGCGGTTGGGGGTGCCGCCGGTATAGCGGTCGGGAATCGAACCGGTCAAGGACGGCCTCTCTCGCGCGAAGACGACTGACGGCGGCGGAAGTTTCGCCTACACTCGTCCCATGGCGACCTCGAACCCTGATCGCATCCGGCCCTCGGCCCGTCTTCTGGGCCCGCTGGTCCTGCTCCTCGCTCTGCTGCCCGCCTGGACGGCCGGCGGCGAAGAACCGGTCAACGACTACGCCCGCGCCCGCGCGGCCATGGTCGAAATGATCCAGATCGAGACCCTGCTGTCGAGCCACCTCACCGGCATCGAGCGGATCGACCCGGAGATCCTCGAGGCCATGTCCGAGGTGCCGCGGCACGTCTTCCTGCCGCCTGAGCTGCGGCCCTACGCCTACGGTAACCATCCCCTGCCCGTCGGCCACGACCAGAACGTGGCGGCGCCCTTCCTGGTCGCCCTCATGACCCAGCTGGCGGATCCCAAGCCCGACCACGTGGTGTTGGAGACCGGAACCGGCGCCGGCTACCACGCCGCCGTGCTGTCGCGCCTGGTGGCCGAGGTCTACAGCGTCGAGGTGATCGAGCCGCTCGCGCTGACCGCGGCGGCGACCCTCAAGACCAACGGCTACGACCACGTCTGGGCGCGCATCGGCGACGGCTACTACGGCTGGGCGGCCAAGGGGCCCTATGATTCCATCATCGTGAAGGAAGCCCTCGACCACGTGCCCACGCCCCTGATCGACCAGTTGAAGCCCGGCGGCAAGCTGATCATCCCCCTGGGCTCAGACATGGGCGGCCAGCAGCTGACCGTGGTGGAGCGGGGCGACAACGGCACGCTCAAGAAGCGGCGGGTCCTGCCGGTGCGCTTCTCCTTCCTGCAGGGCGGCGAGCGCACCTGAGGGGGCTTCGTCCTCCCAATCACAAGTAGGCGATGCCGATTGGCCGTTCGGGGCCGCCCCTTCACTCGCGGTTCGTAATCCCCACATTGAGTGGCATAGTGTAACGCGACGGGTCCGGCGCGGCGCGCGCCGGGCGATCAGGAGAAGGCTCATGGAGACTGCCACCTTTGCCGCCGGCTGCTTCTGGGGCGTGGAAGCGGCCTTCCGCCGGGTCCCCGGCGTCGTCGAGGCCGAGGTCGGCTACAGCGGCGGCGAGACCGCGGACCCCAGCTACGAGGAGGTCTGCAGCGGTCGCACCGGCCACGCCGAGGCGGTCCGGCTCAGCTTCGATCCGGCGAAGGTGAGCTATGATCGGCTTCTCGAGGTCTTCTGGGACCTGCACGATCCCACCACCCCGAACCGCCAGGGCCCCGACGTGGGCACCCAGTACCGCTCGGCGATCTTCGTCCACGACGAAGCGCAGGCCGCCGCGGCCCGGGCTTCCAAGGAGCGCCTCGAGGCCGAGGGCCGCTACCGGGCGCCCATCGTGACCGAGATCGTCCCGGCCGGCCCCTTCTACCGGGCCGAGGACTACCACCAGCAGTACTTCGACAAGCGGGCGCGGCGCGCCTCCGGCCGGCTGTTCTAAGCCGGGCGCCAGCCGGTCCCGCGGCTCAATCTGCCACTCGGCCGCCGAAAGCTGAGGCCGGATCCAAATCCTCGGCCGCCTGCAGAGCACGGCGCCTGCGAAATCTCTCTGCCCACTTCCTGCCGCGGCCCGAGCGGGGCCGCCGACGGCCGCTGCCGCGCACCCGCTCGGCCAGGAAAAGTAATCCTCACAATTTGTTCCATATATCACATAAATAAAATCAAATATTATCTCAAATAAAACTAAATATTATTATAATAAATAAAGAGTTTTTATTTGACATTTGACGAGAATTGCAGTATGGTCGTTGCAGAATTTGGGTCGAACATCGCACAGGGTTGCTCCGTAGCTATCTGAGGGTACGACCGGCGGACCGTCCGCCTCGGACAGTCAGCCCCGAGGCTCCAGAGCCCGCATTCTCTCTCCTTCCGCTGGATTCTTAAGCCGGGGACCTCGTGTCCCCGGCCTTTTTCATTGGGGCGCCGGTTCCCGGACGGACCCCACGCACGTCACGAAAAATCTGCTATAAGCACTAAAATTTATGATATAGCTGAAATATATCTCTCTATTGCTCAGGTCGGACTGGAGAGGACGGGCGGCGATGGAGCGCCCCTTGACGGAAGTGGAGGTCGCGGCCCGGCTGGCCGCCCTATACGACCTGCGTTTCGGCGGCAAGGAGCGGGGCCGCTACCGGATCTCCATGAAGCACCTCAAGGCGCTCACCGGGCGCCGGCGGGTGCGGCCCGAGACCATCCGCCGGATCGGTGAGGAGCTCTACGAGCTGGGCTACGTGCTGATCGACCTGGAGACCTTCTTCGTGGTCCTGGCCCAACGGACCTTCGCCAGCTACCGGCGGGTGAGCGATCACAGCCTGTCCGCCGCCGAGGCGGAGAGCTGAGACAAGGCCGGTCGGGAAGCGCCGTCGCATGCCGGAGAAGGAACCCACGCGCGCCAAGAAGAAGCGGCCCCTGGTGGGCTGGCGCGAATGGGTGTCCTTGCCCGAGCTCGGGATCGACCGTATCAAGGTGAAGATCGACACCGGGGCGCGCACCTCCGCGCTCCACGCCTTCCGCATACGGCCCTTCGTCCGGGAAGGACGGCCCTATGTCCGCTTCTTCGTCCACCCCCGGCAGCGGCGCCGGACGCCCGAGGTGCTCTGCGAGGCCCCCGTCATCGACGAACGGATTGTGACCAGCTCCAGCGGAGAGAGCCAGCACCGCTACGTGGTGCGGACCCGCCTGGCCTTGGGCGAGGCCGCCTGGCCGATCGAGCTGACCCTGACCGACCGGGACGAGATGAGCTTCCGCATGCTGCTGGGCCGGCAGGCCGTGCGCGGGCGCCTGCTGGTCGATCCGGGCAGCTCCTTTCGCTTCGGCGGCCTCAAGCAGAAAAGCCGCGCAGGAAACTGAGCCATGCAGGAGCCTTTCCAGATCAACGGCACCGAAGTGCCCCCGGGCAAGCGCATGGTCATCGACCTGCCGATCACCGATCTCTCCACCCACACGCCCATCACCATGCCGTCGCAGGTCATCCACGGCCGCCAGGAGGGGCCCCGGCTCTTCGTCTGCGCCGCGCTCCACGGGGACGAGATCAACGGCGTCGAGATCATCCGCCGCCTGCTGCAGATCAGCGCGCTGAGGCGCATACGGGGCACCCTGATCGCCGTGCCCATCGTCAACGTGCCCGGCTTCCTCTCCGGGTCGCGCTACCTGCCCGACGGCCGGGACCTGAACCGCTCCTTCCCTGGCTCGCCGCGCGGCTCGCTGGCCTCGCGCCTCGCGCGTCTCTTCATGGACGAGATCGTCGACCGCTCGACCCACGGCATCGACCTCCACACCGGCGCCGTGCACCGGGAGAACTTCCCGCAGATCCGCGGCGACCTGGGCGACGCCGAGACCGAGCGGCTGGCCCTGGCGTTCGGCGTGCCGGTGGTCATCAACACCGGCTTCCGCGAGGGCAGCCTGCGCGAGGCCGCCGCCGAAGAGAGCGTGCCGGTCGTCGTCTACGAGGCCGGCGAGGCCCTGCGCTTCAGCGAACCTGCCGTCCGCGCCGGGGTCAAGGGCGTGGTGCGTGTGCTGCGCGCGCTCGAGATGCTGCCGCCCCCCAAGCGGCCCGGCCGTCCGCGCAAGCCCTTGGTGATCGGCTCGAGCAGTTGGATCCGCGCGCCCCAAAGCGGCCTGCTGCGCTCCACGACGCCCCTCGGCGGCCAGGTCAAGACCGGGGACCTGCTGGGCGCTATCGCCGACCCCTTCGGCCGCAACGAGGTCGAGGTAACCGCCCCCAGGGAAGGCGTGGTCATCGGCAAGACCAACCTGCCCCTGGTGCACGAGGGCGACGGCCTCTTCCACATCGCCCGCCACGAGGGCACACAGGTGGTCGCCCGCTCCCTCGACGCCTTCGACCCGGAGAGCGAGTACGAGCAGGGACTGACGTCCGAACTGGCCGACGACCCGCCGATCGTCTAGCGTCATTCCCTTCGATCAGATCGGTCGGCTGAATTGGGAGGCGCGGTCATGAGCGAGATCACCATCCCCCCGCGCGAGGGTCGCGGGTTCGAGGTGTCAGAAGGCGGACGTTTCCGCATCGTCACGCCCCAGGGCCAGCAGGCGGCGGACTTCTTCGCCTACAACGCGGCCAATACCGGCGAGTGGCTGTCGCCCAACCACACCTGGGTGCGGAATCGCAGCGTCCGCCTCCAGCCGGGCGACGAGCTGCAGAGCCGCCACCGCCGGCCCATGCTGCGCCTCGCCGAGGACGGCGCCGATGGGGTCCACGACCTGATGATCCCGGCCTGCGATCAGACCCGCTACGAGCAGCTCGGCCACGAGGGCCCGCATGCGAGCTGCACGGACAACCTCTGCAACGCCATGCGCCGCCTCGGCCACAGCGTCGACGTGATCCCCCAGCCGGTGAACTTCTTCACCAACACTGTCGTCGAGGCCGACGGCGCCTTCAACTCGCCGCCCAACCCGGTGCCGCCAGGCGCCTTCGTGGAGCTGGAGGCGCTCATGGACCTGATCTGCGTGGTCTCGGCCTGCCCCTACGACCTCTTCCTCGCGGACTGGCCCATCAACTCGCCGGAGCGCGGCCCGAGCGAGCTGCTGGTAACCTTCGTGCAAGCTTAGGTCGGATCGTCCAGCATGAGCGGGCGCTCGCCCGCCACCGTGGTGCGGTGGAGCAGACGGCGCGCGCCGTCGTAGTCGTTGACCGCCAGGTGCTGGGTGCAGCGGTTGTCCCACAGCACCAGGGTGCCGGGCTTCCAGGAAACGCGGCAAGTGAACTCCGGCCGAACGGCGTGCGTCTCGAGATAGGTCAGCAGCGGCGCGCTCTCCTCAACCGTCATGCCGTCGAAGCGGGTCGTATAGACCGAGTTGACGAAGAGGCAGGGGCGGCCGGTCTCCGGGTGGCGACGCACTACCGGGTGGGCGATCTCGGCGTCGGCCGAAGGATCGCCGCGGGTCATCTTGACCGAGCGGCTGACCGCAAGACCGGGTGGCGGGCCGCGAGTGCCATGGGGCACGCCGCTGTGGATCGCCCGCAGGTCCCTGAGCAAGGCCCGCAGGCCGTCCGAGAGCGCGTCGTGGGCCCGGCACGTGTCGGCCCAGATGGTGTCGCCGCCGCGCGCCGGCACCTCCAGCGCATAGAGCAGCGAGGCCGAGGGCGGCCGCTCCAGGAAGCTGAAGTCTGAATGCCAGGTGCCGCCGAAGGTGCTGATGTTGCACTCCTCGGCCTCCTTCAGCACGGCGATGATCTCCGGATAGTCCGGGTGCGGCGCGATGTAGGGCACCCGCAGCAGCGCCCCGAAGCGCCGGCTGAAGGCGAGCTGCCGCTCCGGCGTCAGGCGCTGGTCGCGAAACACCAGGACCTGGTGCTCCAGATAGGCGGCGTGGAGGGCGGCGAAGCTCTTGTCATCGAGCGGCCGGGCGAGGTCCAGGCTGCGCACCTCCGCCCCCAGCGCGCCGGAGAGCGGTGCGACCTCGATGCCTCCTGCGGCGGTCGCCATGGTGCCGGTGTCGTTCATCGCCCCAGACTCTAGCGGATCCGATTGAGCGGACACACCCGCTAATGGAGGTGGCAGGCGACCAGGTGGGGCCGCGCGGCGCCGGAGATGTCCTTGGTTTCCGGCAGTCGCTCGGGGCAGGGCTCGAAGGCCTTCGGGCAGCGCGGATGGAAGGGGCAGCCGGTTGGCGGGTTCTCCGGGTTGGGGATGTCGCCCGAGAGCACGATGCGGGCGCGGGCGCGCTCCGGGTCCGGCTGGGGCACGGCGGAGATAAGGGCCTCGGTGTAGGGATGGGCCGGGCGCTCGTAGAGGCTTTCGGTGTCGCTGGTCTCGACGATGCGCCCGAGATACATGACCGCGACCCGGTCGCTCACCTGCTCGACCACGGCGAGGTCGTGGGAGATGAAGATGTACGACAAGGAGAGACGGGCCTTCAGGTCGAGCAGCAGCTCGAGGATCTGGGACTGGATCGAGACGTCGAGGGCGGAGACCGGCTCGTCGGCGATGATGAGCTTCGGTTCGAGCGCGACGGCGCGGGCGATGCCGATGCGTTGGCGCTGGCCGCCGGAGAACTCGTGCGGATAGCGCGCGGCGGCGTCGGCGTCGAGGCCGACGGTCTTCAGCAGGTCCGCGACCCGCTCGCGACGCTCCCGGCGGTCGCCGACGCCATGAATGGCGAGCGGCTCGCCGACGATGGCGCCCACGGTCAGGCGAGGATCGAGAGAGGCGTAGGGGTCTTGGAAGATGAGCTGCATGTCGCGCCGGCGGGCGCGGAGCTGCGGCTGGGCAAGGGCGGTGAGTTCTTCGCCGTCGAAGGCGACCCGGCCGCTCGAAGGCTCGATCAGGCGCAGCAGCAGGCGGGCGAGCGTCGACTTGCCGCAGCCGGACTCGCCGACGATGCCGAGGGTCTCGCCGCGCTCGAGATGCAGGCTCACCCCGTTCACCGCCTGCACCGTCCCCTGGCCGTCCTTGGCCCGGAAGTGCTTGGTCAGGTTCTCCGCCCTCAGGAGAGGGCCGGCCGTCTCCGCGCCAGGGGTCATTCCTGCGGGTTCCAGCAAGCGGCCAGGTGGCCCGTGCCGTGGTCGGCGAGCGGCGGGCGCTCGTTGCGGCAGCGCTCCAGCACCCGGGGGCAGCGCTCGGCAAAGCTGCAGCCCTGGCCGCGGGCGCCCGGCGGCGGCACCATGCCGGGGATGCTCGGCGGCCGCCGGCCGCGCTCGCCCAGCTTCGGCAAAGCCGCCAAGAGGCCACAGGTGTAGGGGTGGCGCGGCGCGCGGAAGAGCTCGCGCACCCCGGCGCTCTCGACGATGCGGCCGGCATACATGACCACCACCTCGTCGCAGATCTCCGCCACCACGCCGAAGTCGTGGGTGATCAGCAGGATCGCCATCCCGAGTTCGCCCTGGAGCTGACGCAGCAGGTCGAGGATCTGGGCCTGGATGGTGACGTCGAGGGCGGTGGTCGGCTCGTCGGCGATCAGCAGCGCCGGGCGGCAGACCAGCGCCATGGCGATCATCACGCGCTGGCGCAGCCCCCCGGAGAGCTGATGGGGGTACTGATCGACCCGGCGTTCCGGCGCGCCCACGCCCACCTGGCGCAGGATCTCGACCGCCGCCTTCCTGGCCGCCGCGCCCCGCACGCCACGGTGCACCCGCAGCACCTCGGCGATCTGGAAGCCGATGCTCAGCGTCGGATTGAGGCTGGTCATGGGCTCCTGGAAAATCATGCCGATACGGTCGCCGCGCACGGCCCGGAGCGCCCGCTCGCCGAGGTGGGCCAGGTCTTCGCCATCGAACAGGATGCGCCCGCCGTCGATGTGAGCGGGCGGCGAGGGCAGCAGGCGCAGGAGCGTCATGGCGGTGACGCTCTTGCCGCAGCCCGACTCGCCCACCAAGCCGACCGTGCGGCCGGCGGGCACGGAGAAGGAGACCTCCTCGACGACCCTGAGCCGCCCCTCCTCGGTGGAGAAGCTGAGGGACAGCTCCTCCACGCTGAGGAGCGCGTGTGCGCCTTTGTGCGGCGCCGTCTCGCCCGCGTCCGTTTCCGCCAGCGCCCCGCCGGCGCTCATTCGAACACGAGACGGGGGAAGTAGAGCGATACCACCCAGTTGGGCTGATCGACGATCTCGCTGATGCGCAGATCCGCCGCGACGCTGCACAGCATGTAGGCCTCGACGGCCGAAAGGCCGTAGCGGCCCGACAGCAGGTCGATCATGCCGGAGACCGCGGCCCGCGCGCCCTCGAAGAGGTCCGGCCCGATCCCCGTGGTCACCTCGTAGCCCTTCTCGTCTAAGTGCCGGCTGACCGGCCCCGGCGTGGTGAAGCGCGGGAACGGCAAGTTGGCGTCGCGGATCAGCTCGAACTTGGCCGCGATCTTCATGGGGCTCTCGATCGCCGTGCCGCAGACCTCGCCGTCGCCCTGGGCGGCATGGGTGTCCCCGACGGAGAAGAGCGCGCCCTCCACCTCGACCGGCAGATAGAGCTCGGTCCCCGCCGCGAGGTCGCGGATATCCATGTTCCCGCCCATGCGGCGCGGCGGCACGATGCTGTGCAGCCCGGCCTCCGCCGGCGCCAGGCCGATGGTGCCGCAGAAGGGCTTCAGCGGCACCTGCCCGCCCGGTCCGTAGACCGCCGGGGCGAGGGAGTCCGCGTCGTATTTCCAAATGTTGAGCGCCGGCTCCGTGAACTGGTCGGCCAGGAGGCCGAAGCCCGGGATGTTGGCCGTCCAGCCCCAACCCGATGGCGCAAATCCGAGCAGCGTGACCTTGACCGCGTCGCCCGGCGCGGCCCCGTCGATGACGACGGGGCCGGTGACCGGGTTGATCTTGCCGAAGTCCAGGCTGGCCAGATCCGCAAGGGTGGACTCCGGCCCCAGCTGACCGCCCGAGGAGTCGATGGTCTCGAACTCGACCGACTCGCCCGGCGCCACGGTCAGCTGCGGCGCGAAGCTGTTGTCCCAGCCGAAGTGGCTTTGGGACTTGTGGATCGTGTAGTTGCAGCTACTCGGCATCTTTCGCGTACACGTACTCGTAGTGAACGGGAATGTGGATCGGGTCGGCGAAGTAAATGTCCTTGCCGCCGATCCGCGCCGAATGCATGGCGAAGCGCACCTCGTTGAACACGGGCACCCAGGGCGCGTCCTCCATGATCTCGTTGTAGATCTGGCGCCAATTCTCGATCCGCGCGTCGGCCTGGTCGGCAGCGGCCATGCCGTCGGCCTCGGCCGCCTTGGCGTCGATCTCCTCGTTGCAGTACTTGGCCCAGTTCCAGCCGCCCGGCACCGCGCCGCCGCAGCCGAGGATCGGCCCGTAGAAGTTCGACGGGTCCGGATAGTCGGCGATCCACGCCATGCCGCCCGACCACAGCATCGGGGCCGTGCCCTGGCCGCCCGCGTCGATCACGGTGGCCTGCGCCAGCGCCTTGATCTCGGCCTTGATGCCGATCGCCGCCAAGTCCTGCTGGAACGACTGGGCGATGCGCGGGTTGGGATCGGTGTTCATGGCGTAGAGCTCGGTCTCGAAGCCGTCGGGATAGCCGGCCTCGGCGAGCAGCGCCTTGGCCTTCTCCGGATCGTAGGCATAGCCCGAATAGGCCGTGTCGTAGGCCGGCATGGCCGGCGGCAGAGGCTGGTTCGCCACCACGCCGCGGCCGTTGACGATGCGCACCACCCGGTCCTTGTTGATCGCCATGTTGACCGCCTGTCGCACCAGCTTGTTGTCGAACGGCGCCTCGGTCGTGTTCATGGTGATGTAGCCGGTGTGCAGCAGGTCACCCTTGACGATCAGGCCCTCGTTCGCCGGATCGTTCAGCTCCTGCAGGAAGTTGGCCGAGGGGATGGGATCGCCCAGCACGTCCACCTCGCCGCGCTTCAAGCGCAGCAGCGCCACCGAGGGATCCTGGCCGACCTCGAAGATGATCTGGTCGAGATGGGGCGCGCCCTCGCGGAAGTAGTCCTCGTTGCGCTCGAACACCACGCGCTGGCCGAGGGTCCACTCGGTCATCTTGTAGGCGCCGGTGCCGACCGGGTTGCGGCCGAAGTCGGGGCCGTACTTCTCGATCTCCTCGCGCGGCACGGCGAAAGCGAAGTTGATGGCGACGATCTGCAGGAAGGTGGCGTCGGGCTGGGAGAGCTCGATCACCACGGTCCGGTCGTCAGGCGTGGTGATGCCGGTGAGCTCCTGGGCCGCGCCCGAGGCCATATCGTCGAACCCCTTGATCTGCCAGAAGAAGCCCTGGCCCGGGCTCTGGGTCTCCGGGTTCACCGACCGCTCGATGGAATACTTGATGTCGGTGGCGGTCAGTTCGCGCCCATTGTGGAACTTCACGCCGTCGCGGAGCTTGAAGGTGTAGGTCAGGCCGTCCTCGGAGATGGTGTAGCTCTCGGCCAGATCCGGGATCAGCTCGGTCGTGCCGGGCTCATAGTCCATCAGACCGTCGAACAGGCTCTTGATCATGGACCAGTTCTGCCAGTCGTATCCGATCGCCGGATCGAAGGTGCTGATGTCGTCCTTGTAAGTCACTACCATGGAGCCGCCGAAGCCGCCTTCCTGGCTCGAGGCGCCGCCGGAAGCGGTCACCGCCAACGCCAGGACGAGCGCGCCCGCTGCGCCTTTCAGATTCTTCGATGTCATTGGATAGCCTCCCTGTTTGTCTCTGTATTTCAACGCAATCTAATGCGCGGGTCAATCAACGGTGCCGTGAGATCGGCCAGCAGGTTGCCGAGAACGATGGCGACCGCAGCCACCAAGGTCACGCCCATGATGATCGGAATGTCGATGCGCTGGATCGCCAGCCAGGCGAGCTGGCCGATTCCGGGCCAGCCGTAGACGGACTCCACCACCACCGCGCCGCTCATGAAGATGCCGATGTCGAGGCCGACCATGGCGATGACCGGCAGGATGGCGTTGCGCAGCGCGTGAACGAGAATCACGCTGCGCCCGCTCAGACCCTTGGCGCGGGCGGTGCGGATGTAGTCGTGACGCAGCACCTCGATCATGCTGGAGCGCATCATGCGCGAATACCAGCCGCCGCCGGCCACCCCAAGCGTCAGCGCCGGAAGGATCAGGTGGCTCAGGCTGCCGTAGCCGCTCAAGGGGAACCAGCCGAGCAGATTGGCGAAGACGTAGAGCAGCAGCAGGCCGACCACGAATTGGGGCGTCGAGACGCCGGCGAAGGAGAGGATCATGACCCCCCGGTCGAGCAGCTTGCCCCGGCGCGTCGCGGCCAGGATCCCGGCGGGCAGGCCGATCAGCACCTCGAAGAAGATGGCGCCGGCCATCAGCAGCAGGGTCGCCGGCAGGCGGCTCTCGATCAACCGCGAGACCTCGGCCTTCTGCACGTAGGAGCGGCCGAGGTCCCCCTGCACCAGCTTGCCCACGTAGCTCAGGTACTGCACCGGAATGGGCCGGTCGAGGCCGAGCTGGTGGCGGATGTTCTCGACCGCCTGGGGGCTGGCGCTGCGCCCGGCGATCATGCGCACCGGATCGGCCGGGATCAGGAAAGTGAGCCCGAAGGTGATGATCGAAACGCCGATCAGGATGAGGATCGAGGCGGCGAGCCGGCGGGCGAGGTAGCGCAGCATCTAGCGCCCCCGCTGGGTCGGATCGAGGGCGTCGCGCAGGGCGTCGCCCACCAGGTTGAAGGCCAGCGCCAGCGCCATGATGGCGATGCCCGGGAAGAAGACCAGCCAGGGCGCCGTGAGGAAGTAGGACTGGCTCTCGAAGATGATGCCGCCCCAGGAGGGCGTCGGCGGCTGCACGCCGATGCCCAGGAACGACAAGGTGGCCTCCAGCAGCACCGTTGTGGCGATGCCGAGCGTCGCCCAGACCAGGATGGTCGGGATCAGATGCGGCAGGATGTGGAGAAAGAGGATGCGCGGCCAGGCGGCGCCCAGGGCCCGCGCCGCCTCGATGTACTCGCGCGCTGCGAGCGCGGTGGTCTCGGTGTAGATGACCCGGGCGATCTGCACCCAGTTCACCAGCGCGATCACCATGGCGACGATCCAGAGCGAGGGCGTGAAGATGGCGGCGAGCGCGATCGCCAGCAGCAACGCCGGGAAGGCCATCATGAGGTCGGTGAAGCGCATGATGGCCGCACCCACCCAGCCCTGGACGTAGCCGGCGACGACGCCCAGCAGGGTGCCGACGGCGACCGCCGCCCCGTTGGCGGCCACGCCGATCACCAGCGAGGTGCGCGCGCCGTAGAGCAGGCGCGAGAAGAGGTCCCGGCCCAGGAGGTCGGTGCCGAGCGGGAACTGCGGGTTGGGCGGCAGCGGGGCGCCCTGGAGGGTGAGCCCGTCGAAGAACTGCACCGTCGGGTCGTAGGGCGCGATCGCGGGCGCGCCGACGGCGGCCGCCGTCACGCCGGCGATGGTCGCCATGCCGATCAGCGCCAGGGGATCGCGCCCCAGGCGTCGCCAGGTGTAGGACATGGACCCGCGTCCCCCTCCCCAGGTGGCCCGGCCTCTCGCCGGGTCTTCCACCGGCGCCAGATCCTAGCGGCCGCACGCAGGAGGTCAATCGGGCGCGCAAGACGCAGCCGGAACGAGTTTTGATCCCTCTATCCCGCCGGATGGCCCGGCTGCGCTGTCATCCGCCGTCCGACGACAAGTCTAGCCGGGCAGCACGCACCAACCAGAACGATAGATTCCGGTTGGTGCGTGCGTCGGTTCAGTGCAAGGACCCGGGATGCGATCACTCCGCATCCTTCACATGGAGATACTCGTAGTGCATCGGGATATAGGTCGGCGACACATAGAGAACCGGGTCACCTCCCATGCGGGCCGAACGCATCGTGAAGTAACGGGAATGGAAGAGCGGAACCCAAGGGGCATCCTCCATGATCTCCAGATAGATCGAGCGCCAAAGGTCGACCCGTTCCTGCGCCGAGGCCGGGTCGGCCATGGCATCGGCCTTAGCCGCCTTGGCCTCGACCTCCTCGTTGCAGTACCAGGCCCAGTTCCAGCCGCCCGGAACCGCGCCGCCGCAGCCGAGAATGGACCAGTAGAAGCCCGAGGGATCGGGGTAGTCCGAGATCCAGGCCATGCCGCCGGACCAGATCATCGGCGCCTGGTCCGCCTCACCGCCGGCCGCGATCACGACAGAGGAGGCGACAGAGTGAAGCTCGGCCTTGATGCCTATCTCGGCAAGGTCCTGCTGAATGGCTTGCGCGATTCTCGGATTGGGATCCGTGTTCATGTTCCATAGCTCGGTCTCGAATCCGTCCGGATAGCCGGCCTCGGCCAGCAGTTCCTTGGCTTTGGCGGGATCGTAAGGATAGCCCTCGTAGCTTGCATTGTGCCCAGGCATGTTGGGCGGCAAGGGCTGGGTCGCCGGCACGGCGCGATTGTTGATCAGCCGGACAATTCGATCCTTGTTGATGGCCATGTTGACGGCTTGGCGCACACGCAAGTCGTCAAAAGGCGGAATGCGCACGTTCATGGTGACGTAGCTGGTCTGAATCATGGGATGCTCCACGATCATCCCCTTTTCCTTGAGCTCCGGACTCTCGACCGACTCCACGAACTGTGCCGGCGGAATGCCGTCGCCCAGGATGTCCACCTCGCCATTCTTCAGGCGCAGCAAGGCCACCGACGGCTCCTGGCCGACCTCCCAGGTAATCCTGTCGAGGTAGGGAACGTCCTCGGGGCCAGTGCCGTGCCGGTAGTCGGGATTCCTCTCGAATACGATCCGCTGTCCGAGGGTCCATTCGGCGATCTTGTAGGCGCCCGTCCCGACCGGGTTTCTACCCCAGTCGGCACCGTACTTCTCGACCTCCTCCCTCGGAACGATGGAGGAGAAATGCATGGCGAGCACGTTGAGAAACACCGCGTTCGGCCGGGTCAGCTTGATGACGACGGTGCGGTCGTCGGGCGTCGTAACGCCGGAAAGCCCGTCCGCCGTGCCGGATACCATGTCGTCGAAACCTTCGATGACGGCGTAGTAGCCTTGCCCGGGGCTTTGCGTTTCCGGGTTCACCAAGCGCTCGAAGGTGTATTTGACGTCGGCCGGCGTCAGCTCGCGCCCGTTGTGGAACTTCACCCCTTCGCGCAGCTTGAAGGTATAGGTCAGCCCGTCTTCCGAGATGGTGAAGCTTTCCGCCAGATCGGGCACCAGTTCCGTCGTGCCCATCTTGTAGCCCATCAGGCCATCGCCAATGAGCTGCATCATCGAAGGATTTTGCCAGTCGTAACCGATCGCAGGATCGAGGGTAGCAATGTCATCCTTGTAGGTGACCACGATGCTGCCCCCGCGTCTGGGAGTCTCGGCCGCGACGGCGGACGACATCAAGACGGCAGCGGACAGAGCCCAACCGACGAACGTTCCCGTTGACGACAGTTTCATGATTTCCCTCCCCTGGCTTTTCAGTCGGGCTCCTATAGTCAGCCGATATCGACAGTGATCGGATGCAACCAACGCTGCCGACACGCGCAGTTAGGGCCCAATTGTCATTGATGAATGGGAGCATACTGACATATATTTCTCTTGATTAAAATTAATTTCCTATAGGAAAATGGACACCACCGTCAAAACGATCTTGCGAAGGAACGCGGCGGCGTCGGTTCCTGGCGCGCAAGTCCGTGCGGAGAACCTCGGCCAGAAGGTGCGCCAACTGCGAACGGACAGGGACCTCACTCAGAAGGAACTTGCCCGTCGCGGCGGCCTGTCCCATTCCGCCTTGTCGAAGATTGAGAACAGCCAGCTCTCCCCCACGTTCGAGACGATCCTGCGGATCGCCGACGGATTGGCCATCGATGTGTCGGAGCTCCTGTCTTCGCTCGGCTCCGCACGGCACCGCACCCGGCGGACGATCACCCGCAAGGGCGAAGGCGAGGATCATGAGTCCGACAACTATGTCTACCGAACCCTGTGCAACGAAATCACGAACAAGCGGATGATCCCCCTGGTGGCACGCATCAAGGCCCACAGCCTGAAGCAGTTCGGGACACTGATGCGTCACCCAGGCGAAGAGGTCATCTATGTGCTCGAAGGCAAAATAGAACTGCATACGGAACACTATGCTACCGCACGCCTGGGGCCGGGCGATTGCGCCTACCTTGACAGCTCCATGGGACACGCCTGCGTCTCGACCGGCGAAGACGACGCGCTGGTTTTCTGGGTTTCCACGCCGTACTGACCGGTCCGGGGGTCGGCCAAACGGCCAGATCGCCGGAAGCGGTCCGCCACGCTCCAAAAGGCGCGCCTTTCGTCGAAGCTTCCGCCAACCGTCTCCGCGCCTACTTGCCGGCGCTGGAGACGTTCTCGGTGCCGCGCGTCAGGCGATAGGCGATAAGGATCAGCAGGCTGGTCGGCGGTTGAAGGTGACTACGATCACCTCGTCGAAGGAGAGCGCGAAGGCGAGCGTGCCGCCGGCGAGGAGCTCCGTCGCCAGGGCCTATAGCGATAGCGGACGTGGCCCGCGGGACTTGTCGGAGTCGACCTGTTGGTCGCTCCTGTCTTGAGCGGCCACGTTCGGGCCGGCGAACCTGAAACTGCTCTGCACTCGAGCGGATGAAAACCGGAATCGGAAACCCCGCGCCCGGATCGGACGCGGGGTTCCTCGCGTCTGGTTCGATTGCTCGAGAGTGTCGGTCTTGCGTTTTAGAGACCGGCCTTCAGCTTGGAGCCCGCCTTGAAGCGGACGCTCTTGGAGGCCTTGATTCTGATGGATTCGCCGGTCGCGGGATTGCGTCCCTTGCGGGCCCGCCGGCGCGAAACCTCAAAGGTTCCGAATCCCACGAGTTGGAATTTTTGGTTCTTCTTGAGAGACGCGGAAACGGTGCCAAGCACAGCGGCGAGCGTATCGCCGGCCGCCTTCTTGGTCGAACCCGTGCCCGCTTGGATGATGTCGATCAGATGATCCTTGTCGGCCACGCCCTTGGGCGTCGCCTGGACCCTGGCGGATGGAGCCGCCTTCTTGACCGCCTTCCTCACCGCCTTCTTGACTGGCTTCTTTGCCGTGCGCCTGGAGGTCGTCTTTCTGGCGGGCGCCTTCGCCCTGGCTCTGGTCGCGGTTTTGCGCGTTGCGGTCTTGCGTGTTGCGGTCTTACGTGCGGGGGCTTTCGCCCTCGCGGTCTTGGGCCTGGCCGCCTTGGTCCTTGGCTTGGCAGCCGCCTTTCTCTTGGTGGGTTTCTTTGCCATGTGCATTACCCCCCGTGCTGTGTGTGAGAGTGGGACGCCGCGCAATCCGGTACCGAGAAACCGTCGCTAGTCGTACCGATGTCGGAGATGGGGTTGATCGGATCGGATCCTAATGCGGCACGCATGATTCGCTGGGTCCGTACCGTCGCCGCGCCAGCCTGTAGAGTCGCCACGGGACCGACATACCACAATCGAACCAACTCTTGACATCAGGATTCGCCTGGCAGCGCAAGGAAAAAAGCGTTTCTGCCCACGCGAATCCGCCGAACTTGTGGAAAACAACCTGAGCTAAAGAACGAGTCCGCGTAGACGGAAACATCCCCGGTGGAGATGGAAGACTCATTTCCTCCGAGGTGCCTTACGCGTCGTCGGAATCATAAACACCGCATCATGCTTGCGGTTCCCCGCAACGGCCGATGCTTGTCTCGATTCTTGTCGGCATATGCCCTTTGGCAGGAAGCGCGCAGAAGACTCTATTGCTCAGGTCATACGTTCGCGCTTTTCCTCGACGGCGCGCAGGAAGAAGTCTTCGAGTTGCCCGACGATCAAAGGATCTTCGAACACCGCGTCGCGCCGCTCTTCGATCTCCTTCGTCACCGCGGTGCGGCGGTCCGGGTCCATGGCGATGGTCGTCGCGATGTCGACATAGGTCTCCGGATCGCACGCGATGCAATCGTGCAGCTCCATCTGGCTGTAGATGGCGTGAGAAAGGCGGCCGCGCAGATAGCGGCCCGTCAGCGTCACCACCGGCGTTCCCACGGCAAGCGCCTCCAGCGTCGTGTTGCCGCCGCAGAAGGGCGTCGTGTCCAGCATCACGTCGGAGACCGCGATCAGCGCGAGGAATTTTTCGTAGGGGAGCCGGGGCAGGAAGCGTATGCGCCCGGCAACGTCCGGCATGGCGCTCGCGAAGCGTCGTTCCAGCGACGCGCGCCATTCCGCGTGGGAACCCTCCAGCAGCAGGATCAGGCCATCTGGGTCGCGACGCAGTATGCCTGCGAGCATCGCGTCGAAATCGGGATGCAGCTTGAACAGACTCTGCGGACAGACATAGAGCCGCACCGCGTCCGGCAGTCCGAAAGCTTCGCGCGTTGGGTCGCGCGGACGCGCCGGCGCGACGTAGTGCGTGGTGAAGCGACCGAGACGCACCAGCTTCTCGCAGTAGTGCTCTTCGGCGCCGGGCGGATCCATGTCCGGGTTGGAGACGAAGTGGTCCATGCTGTCGAGACCGCTCGTCACCGGGTGGCCCCAGGTGACGCACTGCACCGGCGCCAGGCGCGCGAAGGCCAGGAAGTAGGTGAAGGGCTCCATGCCGATGTCGCAGTAGTACAGCAGGTCGAGCTCCGCCTCCGCCACGATCCGCCTCGCCGCCCAAAGGTCCTGGGGCAGCACCACATGGCGGTCGGCGGCGCTAGCGATCTCGTGCGCGATCGCGTCGCCGGGCCGCGAGAGGGCGAAGGTCGTGACGTGGAAGCGCTCGCGGTCGAGCTTGCGCACGAAGCCGCGGTTGAGCTTGCCGATGGTGTGGTCGCGAAGGTGTTTCGAGACGAAGCCGACCCGCAGACGGGCGTCCGGCCGCCAGGCGGTGCGTGTCTCTGTGTGAGGCGCGGCGAAGCGCAGCTCGGGACAGGCCCCGGCATAGAGGCGCGCCAGCTTGACCTGCAGGTCGCGGTCGTTGTGCCCCTGGTAGGGCAGGTAGAAGGCGGCCAGGCCCACCTCGCGCATGGGGTCTCCGATGCGCAGACCCTCCGCCAGCAGTTCGTCGACGCCGGTCTCGAAGGCCGCGCGGGTCTCCTCCACCTGGCCGGCGCTCTCGTAGACGGAGGGCAGCAGGGTCGCCCGGTTGATGCGCAGCCCGTCGCCGGGGTGTCGCGCCAGGGTCCGCGCGAACAGGGGTGCTGCTTGCTCCAGCAGACCGGCCTCCTTGTAGAGGACGCAGAGGTTCTGCAGCGGCTCGACGAGCCCCGGATCGCGGGCCGCGGCAGTCTCGAAGTGGCCGATCGCCTCCTCCCGCGCGCCCTTGGCCTTGAGCACGGCGCCCAGGTTGCCGTGGGCGCGGGCGTGGCCCGGATCGATCTCCAGGGCACGCCGCAGGGCCGCCTCGGACTCGTCGAGGCGCCCCAGGGCCTGCAGCGCCGTGCCGTGGTTGCACTGGGCGTCGGCGAAGCCGGGTTCCGCAGCGACGGCAGCGGCGAAGCGCGCCTCGGCAGCGGCCCCATCGCCCCTGCGCTCGGCGGCGACGCCGAAATTGTTGAGGAACCTGGCGTTGGCCGGCTCGAAGCCGACGGCCTTCTCCAGCAGCGTCTCGGCGGCCTCGGGATCGCCGCGCTGCAGGGCGATCACGCCCAGCAGGTGCCAGGCCTCGGCGCGGCCGGGATCCGCCTCCAGAACGGCCCGGTAGCCCCGTTCGGCGGCGTCGAGCCGGCCGGCCCGATGCTCCCGCAGGCTCGCCTCCAGGTCGGCGCTCATGGCACGCTCGGGCCGCTCTGGGCGTCGTCGGCAGGCAAGGCGGGCTCCGCTCTCCAGGGGGACCCCTGTATGCCAAGGCCGCGCGGGCAGTTCAATCGCCTCGCTTTGCTGCTATCCTGCCGCCCGGAAAGGAGGAGCCATGCACATCGCAACGGCGGAGACCTGGTACGAGACCACGCCTCTCGAGGACGGGGTCACCCATATCCACGAGCCCTTCATCAAGGCCTTCTACCGCTGCAACATCTGGCACGTGCGCGGGCGCGAGCGGGACATGCTGGTGGATAGCGGCATGGGGGTGGTGAGCCTGCGCGAGCAGATCCCCCTGGTGAGCGAGCGCCCTTGCGTCGCGGTCGCCAGCCACACCCATTTCGACCACATCGGCTGCCATCACGAGTTCGCGGAGCGGGTCGTGCACCGGGACGAGGCCGCGCTGCTGGCCCACCCAACCCGGGCCAACACCCTGGTCGAGCCCTATGTCAGCGACGACATCTTCACGGCCCTGCCGCCCGCCCCCTACAGTTCCACCGAGTACGCCGTCAGGGCGGCGCCGGCGACCCGGCTGGTGGCGGACGGCGACGGGATCGACCTGGGCGACCGGCGCTTCGAGGTGATCCACACCCCCGGCCACTCGCCCGGCGAAATCATGCTTTGGGAGAGCGCCAGCGGTATTCTATTCTCCGGCGACACGGTCTACGACGGCCCCCTGATCGACGATGCCTACCACTCGGATGTGGCAAGCTATCTTGCCTCCATGAGGCGGATCCTCGAGCTTCCGGTACGCGTCGTCCACGGCGGTCATTTCCCCAGTTTCGACGGGGCGCGCTATCGGGCGCTGATCCGCGCGTACCTGGACGAGAAGGAGCGTAGCTGCTAGAGGGCATCGGCCCGGACCCATAGAGAACGCACATGACCATCCGCACGGTACTTAAAGATCTCAACGCCAACTACATCGAGTCCCTGAACCAGGGCGACGCCGAGGGCTGCGCCGAGAACTACGCCGACGACGCCACTTTCCTCTTTCGCGGCGGCTCGGTGCGCGGGCGCGACAACATCCTCGCGCTCCACGAGCACTTCATCGATGCCGGGGTCAAGATGGTCAGCCTGGAGCCCCTGGAGTTCCAGGCCTTCGGCGATCTCGCCTACGCCCTCCAGATCTACGCCACGGACCAGGAGACCGGGCGCATCCTCCAGGTGCTGAAACGCCAGATGGACGATGCCTGGAAGGTGCAGGCCCAGAGCGTGACCTCAGTCTGAGCTCCCACTCTACTCCGTCAGCAGAACCAGATCCGCTGGGTCGGCCCAGAGGGCGATCTCGGCGCCGGCACCCGGTCCCTCCTTCTGGGGCAGGCGCACCTTGAAGGGCCGTTCGGCGGCGTCCAGGGCCGCCGTGCACTGGTGGTGGGTGCCGAAGAAGCCGGTCTCCAGCACCCGCGCCCGGCCGAGAGCGACCAGAGCGTCGCCCCCGGCTTGGGAGGGTTCGGCGCCCGCGCGCACGTGCTCCGGCCGCAGGGAGAGGGTGACGGCCCGGCCCGCCTCGGCCTCGCCCGCCACCAGGAAGCGCCCGAGCGGCGTCTCGACCGCGACCCGCCCCTCGGCGGCCTCAACGACCCGGCCCTCGAGGAAGTTGCTGTCACCCATGAAGTCGGCGGTGAAGCGGGTCCTGGGCCTGAGGTAGACCCGCTCGGGCGGTCCCGAATCCTCGATGCGGCCCTCGTTCATCACCACCACCCGGTCGGCGATCGCCATGGCCTCGTCCTGGTCGTGGGTGACGTGGACGAAGGTGGTGCCGACCCGCTTCTGGATCGCCTTCAGCTCCTCCTGCATCTGGCGCCTGAGCTTGAGGTCGAGGGCGCCCAGCGGCTCGTCCAGCAGCAGCACGGCGGGCTCCACCACCAGGGCGCGGGCGAGCGCCACCCGCTGGCGCTGGCCGCCCGAGAGCTGGTGGACGCGGCGCGCCGCGGTATGGCCGAGGCCGACCATCTCCAACGCCGCCCCGACCCGCGCGCGCCGCGCGCCGCCCGAGACGCCCCGCATGGCGAGGCCGAAGCCCACGTTGCCGGCGATGGTCATGTGGGGGAAGAGGGCGTAGTCCTGGAACACGGTGGTGGTGGGGCGCCTGGCCGGCGGCACGCGGGTCACGTCCTCGCCCTCGATCAGCACCCGGCCCTGGCTCGGCTCGAGGAAGCCGCCCAGGATGTTCAGCAGGGTCGTCTTGCCGCTGCCCGAGGGGCCCAGCAGCACCACGAAGCTCCCCTCCTCGGCCGTGAGCGTGATGTCGTCGAGGGCCAAGGTCTGCTCGAAGCGCTTGCTGACCTCGAGGATCTCGACGGCCGGCCGGCTCACGCCCGCCTCCGCCGGAACACGATCAGGTCCGCCAGCAGCACGATCGCCACCGAGATCAGGAAGACGAAGCTGCCGACCGCGTTGGTCTTGGGATTGAGGCCGCTCCTCAGCATGCTCCAGATCTCCACCGGCAGCGTCACCTCGAAGCGGCTCACCATGAAGGCGATGATGAACTCGTCCCAGGAGAAGGTGACCGAGAGGAAGAAGGCGGCGAAGAGGGCCGGCCAAAGCACCGGCACCGTGACCAGCAGCAGCACCTGCCATTCGGCGGCCCCCAGGTCCCGGGCGGCGCGCTCGATGTTCGCCTGATGCTCGCCCATCTGGCTGTAGAGGATGGCGAAGCAGAGCGGCAGGTTGATCACCACGTGACCGATGCCGATGGTCAAGAGCGACTTGGGCACGCCCATAGCGTTGAAGGTGATGAGGAGACCCATGGCGATGATCAGGTAGCTCACCGTGAGCGGCGCGGTGAGGAAGCCCTGCACCAGGCCGCCCATGGGCACCCGGTGACGGGCGAGGCCGTAGGCGGCGCAGAAGCCCAGCACCAGCGAGACCAGGGAGGAGAGCAGCGCCACCAGGATCGAGTTGGCGAGCGCGCCCATCATGCGGTCGTCGGCGAAGACCGCCGCGTACCAGGCGAGCGACGGCCCGTTGAAGGGCGGCACCGGCACCCGCGAGCCCTGGAAGGAGAAGAGCACCAGCACGGCGACCGGCAGGAAGATGAAGCCGTAGAGCAGCCCCACGTAGACGATGGCCGGCAGTTGGCGGAGGGCGCGGGGCAGGCGCGGGCTCATGGCTAGAGCCGCTCCAGCTTCAGCCAGCGGGCGCAGGCGAGGTAGACCAGGCTCACCACCAGCATGAGCACCATGGCGAGCGCCGAGGCCATGGGGAAGTCCGAGCGCCGGGAGATCTGCAGCATGAGGGTCTGGGGCAGCAGCAGCTCCCGGTTGCCGCCCAGGATCTGCGGCGTGATGTAGTCGCCGATGCAGAGCACGAAGGTGAGAAATGCGCCCACCATGATGCCCGGCAGGGTGAGGGGCAGGATGACGTAGAGGAAGCTGCGCACCGGCCCGGCGCCCAGGTCGGCGGCGGCCTTGCGGTAGCTCTTCGGCAGCTGCACCAGGTTGGCGAAGATGGTGAGCGTCAGCAGCATGACGAAGAAGTGGACGAAGCCCACCACCGTGGCGCCCCGGGTGTTGGCGAAGGAGACGGGCTCTGCCGTCAGCCCCATGTCGAGCAGCCAGTTGGAGATGATGCCGCCTTCCGAGAGCACCAGCAGCCAGCTGTAGGAGCGCACCACGTAGGAGGTCCAGAACGGCAGGATGGCGAGCAGCAGGGCGATCCTCTGCCAGCGCGGCGGCACCTTCTCGGCCAGGATGTAGGCGAGCGGATAGGCGAGCAGCACGCTCGTCAGAGTGACGATCAGCGTCACCTCGACCGAGTTGACGAGGGAATCGAAGAAGTAGGACTTGGCGAAGAAGGCCTGGTAGTTGGCGGCGGTGAAGTCCTGCACCAGCGCCATGCCGCGCCGCTGCCACAGGCTGTAGAGCACCATGATCACGAGCGGCAGGGCGAAGAAGGCGACGGTCCAGAGGACCGCCGGCAGCAGGAACCCCCAGGCCTTCAGGGCCCGGCGGCCGGACCCGGGGGTTCCATCATTGGCGGCTCGTGCCATTCAGGCCCGCCGCGCGGACAGGTGCGCGGCAACGTTCGGAGCCATCAGTGCTGCAGGAACTCGGTCCAGACGTCGAGCATCTTGGTGTCGAGCTCGGCATCGGGAATGAAGTAGCGGTGGGACTTGGCGAGGAAGGCGTCCTGCTCGTCCCAGCGCAGCCCGCGCTTCTGCGCGTCGCTCAGCACGTCGCCGGCCTTGCGGTTCGCCGGCATGCCCCAGAAGCAGGAGGAGGTGGCGAGCCGCGCCTGACCCTCGGGGCTCATGATGTACTTCACGAACTCCAGCGCCAGGTCCTTCTTCTTGGAGTCCTTGAAGATGGCGAGCGACTGGGACCAGAGGATGCCGCCCTGGTCCGGCAGCACCCAGTCGAGGTCCGGGTTATCGGCCTGCAGCACGGCCACGGCCCACTCGCCGCCGCCGATCAGGATGTCGGCCTCGCCCGTCGCCAGCGCCGTGGTCGAGGAGATCACCTCGCCGACCATGACCGAGTTGTCCTTCAGCTGGAACAGGGCGTCGCGGATCTGGTCCAGGTTGCCTGCGTTGATGTCGGAGGGCTTCATGCCGAGCTTGAGGGCCACCAGGTCCATGAGCGGAATGTAGTAGTCGTAGACCGCGATCCGGCCCTTGTACTTGTCGGACCAGAGGGTGTTGAGATCGCGCATGTCCGCCGGATCGACCTTGGCCTTGTTGTAGCTGACCACGTTGTAGCCGAACTTCTCCATGATGGCGTACATCTTGCCGTCGCGGAAGGTGACGTCGCGCATCTGGACGGCCTCGAAGACGTCGTCGAGGGGCAGCTGATCGGCCGGCAGCTCGGCCAGCAGGCCGGCCTCGGCCACCCGCGGCACGTCTACGCCGTCGACCACGAAGACGTCCCAGTCGCCGGGCTGGGACTGCTCGACGATGGCGAGCGCCGTGCCGGTTCCCTCGTACTCCTTCAGGTTCACGGTGACGCCGTGCTTCTCCTCGAAGGGCTGGATCAGCGCTGGGTCGGTGTGGTCGCACCAGACCAGGGCGTTCAACTCCTCGGCCGCGCCGGCGGGCGCCGCCCCGAAGCCGGCGGCCGCAAAGGCAAGCGCGCCGCAGGCCGCCAGCGCCGTGCGGCGGGTGAGACCGGTTCTGCGTAGACCTTCGTACATCACTTCTCGCCTCCCTAGTGTTTATCTCTTGGTGTCGATGTCTTGTCCCGACCTCCCGTATACCCCATCGCTGGCGGGCAGATGCATGGCTTTGCGGGGGTCGCGCGTGAAAAAATGAATTGCATCAAAACTTGAGTCAATTCATTTTTCTCCTGGAGGCTTCCCCCGTGTCTGGACTGCGCGCCAAACAGAAGGCAGACCGCGACCGCCGCATCCTCTGGGCCGCGGCGCAGCTGTTCCGCGACGAGGGCTACGACCGGACCAAGATCGAGACCATCGCCGAGCTGGCCGAGGTCTCCATCGGCACCGTCTACAACTACTATCAGAACAAGGGGGATCTCTTGGTCGCCATCGTGTCGATGGAGGTGAACGAGGTGCTGAACGCCGGCGAAAAGCTGCTGGCGGCCCCGCCCCGAGGGGTGGAGAAGGCAATCAACGCCCTGCTCGCCATCTATCTGGACCACTCGCTGGTCTATCTCGACAAGGACATGTGGCGCAACGCCATGGCGATCTCCACCCGCCAGCCGGAATCCCCCTTCGGCCGGGCCTACCAGGACCTGGACGAGCGCCTGGCCGCCCAGGTCTGCGCCCTGATCGAGCGCCTGCAGCGGGACGGCAAGGTGCGCGGGGAGGTCGACGCGCGCGCCGTCGGCGAGATGCTGTTCAACAACACCAACATGATGTTCATCATCTACGTGAAGGACGAGGCGATGAGCCTGGCGGCCCTCAAGGACGCCATCGCCCGCCAGAACCGCCCCCTCGCCGAGGCCATCCGCAGCTGAGCGGTCCCCCGCGGGGGCCGGTCCGCTCCGTCCGGGCTCAGCCCGGATCGCGCCTGAGCGGCTGAGCCATGCAGTGGACGCCGCCGCCGCGCTCGGTGAACATGCTGACGTCGGGGTCGTAGACCGTGAAGCCGAGCGCCCGCAGGCGCGCGGCCAGGTCTTTGCTGTGGGCCGGGGCGAGCACCCGGTCGTTGCCCAGCGACACCACGTTGCAGCCGAGCGCCATGGTGTCCTGGAAGCTGACCGGCACGATCTCGATGCCCTTCGCCTTCAGCCAGTCGACGATGCCGGGCTCGGTGGTCTCCAGGCAGACCGCCGCCAGCTTCTCCGCCAGCATGCAGACCATCAGGTCGATGTGGACGTAGAAGGGGTCGATGGGCGCGTACTTGACCTCCCAGCCCTCGCGCTCCATCCAACCGCCGACCTGGCGCGCCGCCGCGCCCTCGCTCCTGAGATCGGTGTAGCCGATCAGGACGCAGTCCGGCCGGATCATGTTGAAGTCGCCGCCCTCGAAGTTGCCGGCGCTGACGAGGTCGTAGACCGGGATTCCGGCCTCCAGATAGAACTTCAGCACCGAGGCGTACTCGCCGCGCCGGCGTGGGTTGGCGAGCTGGCAGACCACGGCGCCGTAGGGCGTCATGAAGCTCGAATCCCGGCTATAGACCTGATAGCCGGTCGCCTCGTCCTGGGGCAGGAAGTGGACCGTCACGCCGGCGTCCTCGTAGGCCGCCACCATCTCCCGGTGTTGGCGCATGGCGAGTTGGCTGTCGAGGGACCTGCCCTTGCGCTCGCTGTCGCGCACCACCGAGCTGAACTGGGCGTTGTCGATCGCCCGGAAGGTCTCGGGCGGGCCCAGCAGCACGTCCCGGAGCACCCCGTACTCGCAATTGGCGCCCCAGCCGTCGGCGAGCGGCGTTCCGCCCTCCTGGCGGCGCACGGTCAGCTCGATTCCCATGTTCGCTGTCCTCTCGTTTCATACCGGCGAGCCCATAGGGCTCGCCTCATGTCCCCGCACCAAATCCCGATCATGGCGCCGGGCGCGGACCGCAGACCGTTTGGGGCCGCTTGGCTCTCCTCGCTTACGCTGCGGGCGCGCGTTCGCGCTTGCCAGCGAGCCCCGGGAACTCAGCGCACGACATAGTCGGCTCGCTGGTGCCGTGCCCGCTTCAGCGCCTCTAGACAATGCCTCAGGCGCCGGCCTGGCTGAGAACGGCGTGGAGCAGAACGTCGCAGCCCGCGGCGACGTCTTCGGGGGTCGCGTTCTCCGCCTCGTTGTGGCTGAGGCCGCCCTCGCAAGGCACGAAGATCATGCCGACCGGCGCGACCCGGGCCAGATAGACGGAGTCGTGGCCGGCGCCGCTCACGATGTCCATGGCAGGATAGCCGGTCGCCTCGACTCCGGCGCGCACCGCCGCGACGCAAGCGGCGTCGAACTCGACGGCGGGCGAGTCCCAGATCAGGTCCACCCGGCCGTTGAGGTTCAGCTCGGCGCAGTGGCGCGCGACCGCGTCCCGGAAGCCCCGGTCCATGGCGTCCAGCACCGACTGGTCGGGATGGCGCAGGTCGACCGCCGTGGTGAGGCGGCCCGGCACCGTGTTGCGGGAGCCCGGCTCGGCCTTGATGTCGCCGAAGGTGGCCCGCCCCCAGGGCGCGTTGGCGAGCGCCAGCTCGTGGATCTCGGGCAGGATACGCACAAGGCCCTGGAAGGGGTCGCGCCGGCGCTCCATGGGGGTAGGGCCGGCGTGGGATTCCTGGCCCTCGATCACCAGGTCGTACCAGCGCATGCCCTGGACGCCCCGCACCACGCCGATGGTCTTCTCTTCGGCCTCCAGGATCGGCCCCTGCTCGATGTGGACCTCGAAGGCGGCCTTGATAGCGCGCCCGCCGGGCGCCGCCTCGCCGGCATAGCCGATGCGCGCCAGTTCCTCGCCCAGCGTCTTGCCCTCCTTGTCGCGGATCGCCAGGGTCTCCTCCAGGTCGAAGACGCCTGCGAAGACGCCGGAGCCCAGCATGGCCGGCGCGAAGCGGGCGCCCTCCTCGTTGGTCCAGGCGGCGATCTCGACCGGCGCGTCGGTCTCGATGCCCCGGTCGTTCAGGGTCTCCACCACCTCGAGGGCGGCCAGCACGCCGTAGACGCCGTCGAAGCGGCCGCCGGTCGGCTGGCTGTCGAGATGGCTTCCGGCCAGCACCGCGGCGCCGTCGCTGCCGCGGCGGCCCGGTCGGCGGGCGAAGATGTTGCCGATGCGGTCGACGGCGACCGCGCAGCCGGCCGCCTCGCACCACTCGACGAAGAGGTCGCGCCCGGCCTTGTCCTCGTCGCTGCCGGTCAGCCGGCAGACGCCGCCCTTGGCCGTCGCGCCGTGTCGCGCCATGTCCATGAGGCGCCCACAAAGGCGCTCGCCGTCGATGCGGACCGCTCCAAGATCGTCTGCCGCCACCGTGACCCCTCCCCTGACTTTGCGCGTTGACCAGGGCAGGTTAAGGCCTCGCCGCGGCCGCGGCCACCTGGAAATTCCTGACGCGCCCCGCTCCGGCTCAGCCCTGGTAGGGATGATTGGCGATCCAGTGCCGGGCGATCTCGCCGCGCTGGCAGATCCAGACGTCGTCCAGGCGCTCCACGTAGTCGAGGAAGCGCGCCAGGGCACCGATGCGCCCGGGGCGGCCGACGATCCGGCAGTGGAGCGCAACGGTCATCATCTTGGGCACCTCGGCACCCTCGGTGTAGAGCCAGTCGAAGGCGTCCTTGATGTAGGTGAAGAAGTCCTCGCCCAGGGTGAAGTAAGGCGGCCGGGCGAAGCGGCTGTCGTTGTTGTCGTGGGTGTGGCAGATGATCAGATGAGGCTCGCCGTCCACCTCTGTCCAGTAGGGCAGGTCGTCGTTGTAGGCGTCGCAGTCATAAAGGAAACCGCCCTCCTCGACCACCAGGCGCCGGGTGTTGATGCTGGGCCGGCCGGTGTACCAGCCGACCGGCCGGGCGCCGGTCAGACGTTCGATGGTCTCGACCGAGCGGCGGATGTGCTCGCGCTCCTCCTCCTCGGCCATGCCGTGATAGTCGATCCAGCGCCAGGCATGGCTCACCACGTCGCAGCCGGCGGCCTTGATGGCGGCGGCGGCCTCGGGGTTCTGCTCCAGCGCCAGCCCCACGGCATAGGCGGTAAAGGGAAGCTGCCGCTCGTCGAAGATCCCCAGGATGCGCCAGAGCCCGCTGCGGCTGCCGTACTCGTAGCCGGACTCGACGTTGAGGTCGCGGGTGCCCAGACGCGGCGCGACCGTGCCCGCGTCCGACAGCAGGGTCTCGGACTGGCCGTCCTCGTTCAGGACGTTGTACTCGGCCCCCTCCTCGTAGTTGACCACGAAGTTGAGGGCGACGCGGGCGTCGTTGGGCCAGCCGGCGTAGGGCGGCTGGCCGCCGTAGCCGATCAAGTCGCGTGGAGGTCCGTCGCTCATCCCGTCCCCGATCTTTCCGCTCTTCCGGCCACGATCTTGGCATCGAGGGGCGCTGCCGGGCAATCGCGCTCCGGCGCCGCGCCATCACGACTACTCACGCGGCCGGGAAGCTGGCATCATGTCCGACGCCACCGAGCCGCTGAAACCGCGGCCCGGCATTCCAATCCTGGCAAGGGAGCCCTCATGGCGATCATCGAACGGATCGGCGCTTTCCACGACGAGATGACCGGCTGGCGCCGCGACATCCACAAGCATCCCGAGACCGCCTTCGAGGAGGTGCGCACCTCCCAGATCGTCGCCGACAAGCTGGAGGCCTTCGGCCTGGAGGTGCACCGGGGGCTGGGCGGCACCGGCGTGGTCGGCCTGCTCGCCGGCAAGCGCGAGAGCGACCGCTTCATCGGTCTCAGGGCCGACATGGACGCCCTTCCGATCCATGAGCAGAACGACTTCGACCACCGCTCGACCCACGACGGCAAAATGCACGCCTGCGGCCACGACGGACACACGGCCATGCTGCTCGGCGCCGCCAGATACCTGGCCGAGACCCGCGACTTCGCCGGCAAGGTGGCCTTCATCTTCCAGCCGGCCGAGGAAAACGAGGGCGGCGCCGACGCCATGGTCCGCGACGGCCTGTTCGACCTCTTCCCCGTCGAGGCGATCTACGGCCTGCACAACTGGCCGGGTCTCGCCAGCGGCAAGATCGCCTTGCGCACGGGACCGGCGCTCGCCTCCTTCGACATCTTCGAGATGACCGTGACCGGCACCGGCGCGCACGCCGCCCTGCCCCATCAGGGCATCGACCCGATCGTCGTCGCCGCCGAGATCGTCACGGCCATTCAGACCATCGTCAGCCGGCGCACCAGCCCGGTCGACTCCGCGACGGTCACCGTCACCCAGTTCCACGCCGGCGAAACCTGGAACGTGATCCCCCACTCGGCGGTCCTTCGCGGCACCGTGCGCTGCTTCCGCAATGCGATTCAAGACCGCATCGAGCAGGACCTGCGACGCCTCGGCGACGGCCTCGCCTCGGCCCATGGGGCCACCATGGAGCTGCACTACGAGCGGCGCTATCCCGCCGTGGTCAACTCGCCGGAGGAGAGCGAGATCGCCGCCACCGCCGCGGCCGAGACGGTCGGGGCCGAGAACGTGAATCCCGAGGCGGAGCTGATCATGGGCTCCGAGGACTTCGCCTTCATGCTGCAGAAGAAGCCGGGCTGCTATATCCTGCTGGGCAACGGCGCGGCCGGCGCCACCGGCGGCACGCCCGTCCACACGCCGCGCTACGACTTCAACGACGAGGTCTCGGTGTTCGGCGCCAGCTACTGGGCCCACCTGGTGGAAGGCCTATCGAAGGGCGCCTGACCCGTCCGAGCCTCCTAGACAACTCTGGTCGTCAACTCGGCGACGCCCTCGACGCCGCCGTGCAGGCGGTCGCCGCGCTGAACCGCGCCCACGCCCGCGGGCGTACCGGTGAAGATCAGATCTCCCGGCGCCAGCGTGAAGAGGCCCGAGAGGTAAGAGACGATCTCGGGCACTTTCCAGATCATCTGTGCCAGGTCGCCCTCCTGGCGCCGCTCGCCGTTCACGTCCAGCCATACGGCGCCGCGCTCGGGATGGCCGATGGCCTCGGCCGGCAGGATCTCGGTACAGGGTGCCGAATGGTCGAAGGCCTTGCCTACGTCCCAGGGCCGGCCGAGCTTCTTGGCCTCGCCCTGCAGGTCCCGGCGGGTCATGTCGAGGCCGACGGCATAGCCATAGACGCAGGAAAACGCCTCCTCGAGCGGGATGTCCTTGCCGCCTTTCGACAGGGCGGCCACCAGCTCGATCTCGTGGTGCACGTCCGAGGAGCGGTCGGGATAGGGGAAGTCCGCGCCGCTGGGCAGCAGGGTGTCCGGGTTCTTCTGGAAGAAGAAGGGCGGCTCGCGGTCCGGGTCGTGGCCCATCTCGATGGCATGGGCCGCGTAGTTGCGGCCGACGCAGTAGATGCGGTGGACCGGGAAACCGGCGCCGACCACTGCGGTTCCGGCGACCGGAATGACCGTGGCCGGCGGCGCCGGAATAACCAGGCGCTTCACGCCGCCCTCGCCTGGCGCCAGCGCAAGATCGACCGACCAGCCGCTCATCACATGCCCTGCCTGTTAGCTTCGCCGCACCCTGTCATGAGCACCCTCTACTCTCCCGTCTCGCGATTCCTCGGTCTCGGCAGCCGGCTCAGGCCGGCCCCTCGATCTCCAGCTCCTCGGCGATGGCTGCGAGCGCTTTTAGCAGATTCGCGTGTATCGGAATGCCTGACGCGCGGCGCTCCTCGTAGACGCCCAGGCTGCGGGAGCCGGGGATCCTGACCTCGTCGAAGCCCGGCAAGGTGGGCGAGGACCGCATGACCCGGCAGGCGGCGTCCACCTGGCGCTTGAAGGCCTCCACCTCGCCGAAGGCGGCGATCGAGATGGCGGCGATGAACTGGCCGGTGTTGGTGGGGCTGATGGTGTCGGCCGTGAAGTCGACCACCTCCTTGCCGAAAGCGGCGCCGTTCAGGGTGCCGGCCAGCAGGCCGATGATCAGCGCCAGACCGTAGCCTTTGGGGCCGCCGATGGGCAGCAGGAAGCCCTCCTTCTGGCGCGCCGGATCGGTCAGCGGCTTGCCGTCGCGCCCGACCATCCAGCCTTCGGGCATGGGCTCGCCGCGCTGGGCCAGGGTCTTGATCTTGCCGGCCGCGGCCACGGTGGTCGCCATGTCGAGCACCACCGGCGGCTCCTCCAGCGCCGGCACGGCGAAGGCGATCGGGTTGGTGCCCAGCAACAATTCGGTGCCGCCCCAGGGCGGCACGTGGTTGGCGCTGCCCACGGCGGCGTAGAAGCCGATCATGTCGCGCTCGAGCGGCATCTTGACGTAGAGCGAGGCGGGGCCGGCGTGGTTGCCGTGGTTGACGCCGACCCAGCCGATGCCGTGGCTTTCCGCCTTGTCCATGGCCAGGCGGGTGGCGAACAGCATGGTCAGGTGGCCGAGGCCGTTGTCGCCGTCGACCAGCGCCATGGCGCCGCTGTCGCGCTCGATACGGATCTCGGGCCGCGGGTTGGTGCCGCCGTCGCGCAGGCGCCGCATGTACTGCTGCAGGCGGAAGATGCCGTGGGTGTCGTAGCCGTGGAGGTCGGCCTGGATCATCAGCCCGGCGACGGTGCGGGCGTCCTCCGCAGGCACGCCGAGGGCGCGGAAGGCGCGCTCGAGGAAGGCTTCCAGATCCTCGGCTTCGAACCTCCGGCTGTCGTCCGCCATCTCGAAGTCCCCTCCCCGTCCCGGCCGCGGCGCCTAGATGCGCGTCCCGGCGTAGTACTCGACCTTCTGCTCGAGCAGGCCGATGAGCGACGAGAGGCCGAGGGCAAAGACGAAGAGGATGAGCGTGAGCGCCCAGAACTCCTCCATCAGGAAGCTGCGCGAGTAGGTCTGGAACATGCGCCCCAGGGCCACCACGGCCACCAGCAGCTGTCCGATCACGATGCCCTTCACCGCGCGGATGAAGCCCATGCGGATGCCGGCCAGGATCTCCGGCAGCGCGGCCCAGAACAGCACCTTGTAGAGCAGCTGCCAGCGGCTGGCGCCGAACGACCTGCCCATCTCCTCAAGCGAGGGCGAGATGTGGCGCACGCCCGCGTAGGTGTCGAGGGCGATGATCCAGATGGCGAAGAGCGTCACCGTCACGATGATGGTGGTCTGGCCCAGCCCGAAGAGCAGCATCAGCACCGGCACCAGGGAGGAGAGCGGGGCGCTGGCAAAGATGTTCACCCACATGCCGAGCACCCTGTTGGCCACCTCGACCCGGCCCATGAGGAAGCCGATGAAGACACCGCCCACGATGGCGATCCCCATGCCGGCGCTGAAGGCCTTCAAGGAGACGATCGCGGCCTCGTGGAAGTCCCGGCGCTGGGCGATCTCGACCAGGGCCACCAGCACCGCCGAGAGCGGCGGGAAGATGAAGACCAGGTCGAGCTGGCCGATCACCTCCCAGATGGCGGCCCAGATGAGCAGCGAGAAAACCGCCGGTATGTTGTGTCCGAACAAGGTCAAGGGAACGGGTCGTCCTACTCCAGGTACTTGCGCAGGTTCTGCCAAATCTCCTCGACGTGATCGAGGTAGTTCTTGTCGCGGCGGATCTCGTCGGGGCCCTTGTCGCGGCTGATCTCGGGCCGGATGATGCTGTGGATGCGACCGGGGCGCGGCGACAGCAGGACGATCTGGTCCGAGAGGTAGACCGCCTCCTCGATGGAATGGGTGACGAAGATCACCGACTTCTTCTCCACCGTCAGCAGGCGCAGAAGGTCCTCCTGGAACTTGCGGCGGGTCTGCTCGTCGACGGCCGAGAAGGGCTCGTCCATCAGCAGCACCTCGGCGTTGACCGCCAGCGCTCGGGCCAGCCCGACCCGCTGGCGCATGCCGCCCGAAAGCTCGTGGGGATACTTGTGCTCGAAGCCCGAGAGGCCGACCTCGTCGATGTAGTGACGGGCCACCTCCTCGCGCTTTTCCTTGGGGTCCTTGCGCAGCTCGAGACCGAAGGCGACGTTGCGCAGGACCGTCGCCCAGGGCAGGAGCGCGAAGTCCTGGAATACGAAGGCGCGCTCCGGCCCCGGCCCGGTGACCGGCACGCCCTTGATCAGGATCTGGCCGGCGCTTGGCTCCAGTAGGCCGGCGATGATCTTCAGGAGCGTCGTCTTGCCGCAGCCGCTCGGGCCCAGGAAGGTGGTCATCTGGCCGGTCGGGATGTCCAGGTTGACGGCGTCGAGGGCGTGCACGTCGGCGCCGTAGAACTTGGTGATCTCGCGCACCTCAACGATGTTGCCGGCCGCCGCGCCCGTGGGCGAATCCGCGCCGCCCGTCTGGCCGGCCGCAGCGCCGGGGGATGTGAGCGTCGCCGACATCAGCGGCCCACCTTCTTTTCCGGCCGGAAGAACTTGATCTCCGCCTGCTCCAGCAGCCCCACGGTGAGCGCCGAGAAGGCGATGACCGAGAAGACCGCGGCATACATCTCGGCGTACTCGGCGACCGAGCGGTGATAGGTGATGAGGTCGCCCACCCCGGTCGGCGTGATCAGGAGCTCGGCCAGGATCACGCCGATGAAGCCGGCCGCCACCCCGAGGCGCAGGCCCGCGAAGATCACCGGGCTGGCGTTGGGGATGATGACCTTCCAGATCTGCTGCAGGCGGCTGCCCTGGAAGGACTGGCACATCTGGACCAGGGAGGGGCTTGCGTTGCGCACCGCCTTGTAGGCGTTCAGGACGATGATCGGCAGCGCCAGGATGATGACCGCCACCACCTTCGCCGCCAGGCCGATGCCGTAGATGTAGGTGATGAGCGGAATGATGGCCGCCACCGGCGCCGCCTGCAAAACGATGAAGATGGGCTCCCAGAACCACTGGAAGCGGCGGTTGAGGCCCATGGTGACCCCCAGCACCACGCCGAATCCGGCCGACAGGCCGACGCCGATGAAGAGCGGCTTCAGGGTCTCCACGTAGGCCGCGATCATGCGCCCGTCGGCGATCATCTCGACGAGGGCCACCATGGTGGCGGTGAAGGTCGGGAAGGCGACGCTGATGGGAACCAGGCCGCCGATCTCCCAGAGCGCGAAGAGGCCGATCACCGAGAGAAGCCGGTAGAGGCCGGTCCGCGACAGGCCGAACAGCCAGGCATCGGACTTGCCGGTCTCCGCAAGGTCTATCGCCGTCGCCATGCCTCAAGCTCCTACCATCGGCGAACCCCGCCTTCCCGAACCGCCGGGGTTCGGGCGGCGGTGTGGGTTCCCGCCGGCCCTACTCGACCAAAGCGCCCGCCCCCGCCGCGCCGGGCGCGGGCGGAGGCGTCGCGCCAGCTACATGCGCCCCACCTTGTCGAGCGCCCGGTTCAAGGGTTCCAGGTACCAGAAGTCCTCGACCTTCAGGTCGGCCGGATTGCCCTGCAGGGTGCCCGCCGTGGTGTAGAAGACGAAGTCTTCCTCGACCGCCTCGACGCTACCGCCGTTGGAGGGATAGAGGTCGATCTCCACGCCCTGAGTAAAGGACGGCAAGATCTCGTCCACGTCCTCCTGGGGCAGGTCGGGCAGCAGGTTGTAGGTCTCGCGCAGGGTCACCACGACGCTCGGGTCATGGTTGATCTCGCGCCAGACGCCGAGCAGCTCCTCCAGCAGGATGTCGACGGCCTCGCTCTCTTCCTTCAGCCAGTTGGTGTTGGCGTAGAGCGCCTCGTCGCTGGCCTCCACCTTGGGCAAAGGCAGGAAGACGAAGCGGTCCGGCGCCTCGCGCTCGAGCAGGCGCTTCCTCTCGAAGTCGACGATCGAGGCCTTGATATTGCCCTGCAACAGGGCGCCCGCGCGCACGCTGGAGCCCGGCACGTAGCTGACCGAGTTGTAGGAGATGCCGTTCTCCTTGGCCATGAGCTGCATGATGGCCTCGGTGCCGGAACCGCGCCCGTGCACGGCGATGTCGGCCCCGTCCAGGTCCTTCCAGCCCTTGTAGAACTCGGCGTTGACCACCGGATAGAAGCGCAGCTGCGAGAGCTGGTAGAACATGCGGATCGGCGCCTTGACCTTCTGGATCAGGGCGTAGGGCGTGCCGACGCCGATGTCGGCCTGGCCGCTGACCACCGCCTGGGCGGCGATGTCCTCGGACTGCAGGTAGCTGACCTCCACCTTCACGCCGCGCGTCTCGGCGCGGGCCACGGCGGCCAGGAAGTTGGTCATGTCGGGCCCTGGGATGTCACCGAAGGCGACATGCATGGAGCCCATGTCCGCCGCCGCCGGACCGCCGCCCAGGCTCAGGGCGCCGGCCGTCACGACGGCCGCACAGAAATGCCTCAACTTGGGAAACTGCTGCATCTTGACCTCCCAGTCTGGTGCCTTGGTGATTGGACGTTTGCGCGTTCGAGCCTGTTATTGACGTTGTTCTCGTTGCTCTTCCGCCCCGCCTTCCGCGGACGGGTTCGCCTGTCTCCTTCTCACATGCCAGCAGTGTCGCGTGTCTCTATCGCTCGCCTCCTAGTCGGCTCGGGAGGGCGCCGGCTCGTCCTCCGCGGCGACGATCCGGTTGCTGAGCGTGCCGATCCCCTCGATGGTGCAGGCGACCTCGTCGCCCGGGGCGAGGAAGCGGGGCGGCGTCATGGCGTAGCCGACGCCCGAGGGCGTGCCGGTCATGATCAGGTCGCCCGGCTCCAGGGTCATGCCCATGGAGAGCACCTCGATGATCTCCGGGATCGGGAAGATCATGTGCCGGGTGTTGGAGTTCTGCCGCCGCTCGCCGTTCACCGTCAGGCCGATGTCCAGCCGGTCGAAGTTCGGCAGCTGGTCCAGGCTCACGATGTGGGGCCCCATGGGGCAGCTGCTGTCGAGGCCCTTGCCCTTGAACCACTGCCCGTGCCGGCGCTGCACCTCCCGCGCGGTGATGTCGTTGGCGATGGTGAAGCCGAAAATGTGGTCCCGCGCCTCGGCCGCCGGGATGTCGCGCCCGCGCCGGCCGATGACCACGGTGAGCTCGACCTCGTAGTCGAGCTTCTCGGTCACCCGGCTGTCGAGGCGGACCGCCGCGTCCGGCCCGATCACCGCCGTCGGCGGCTTGGTGAAGATCTGGGGGTGCTCCGGCAGCACCTGCTTCTCGTTGCGGGCCCGGTAGCCCTCGGCCACGTGTTCGGCGTAGTTGCGGCCGACGCAGAAGACGTTCTTCGACGGCCGCGGGATGGGCGCCAGTAGCTCGCAGCTTTCGGCTGGGTAGACGGCGGCAGCGAGCCCGCCATCGGCCACTCGCGCGGAGATGGCCTCGGCGGCCGTGAGGAACGGCCGGCCGGCCGCGATGCAGCCTGCCAGGTCCGAAGGCACCGGCCGGTCGAAGACACCGGTGCCCGCCTCCGCCGCCTCGGGGATGGCCGCCACAAGATCGACGATCCGGCCGTCCTCGGTCAGCAGTCCCGGCCCGGCCGCGCCATCGCGGCGAAAGGTCACGAATCGCATAGAGCCATCCGCCGTATCGCCCGCTTGGTTCCCTTCGCGAGACCGGCGCGGGAGAGGCCGCTCCGGTCGCGGCAATTGGGCAACCAATAGAAGATCAATCGCGGATTGGTAACATTTGGTTGATCGTTGGTCAAGCAACCACCTTGACAATCCATGCCTATGTGGCAAACATGAAGCCAACCAATTCGATATTGGTCGGCTTTATCGGGCCATCCAGCCGCCCCATTGCCGAGGCCAAGCCATGGTGCTGATGGAAGAAAACGACGCCCAGAGCGCACTCACCCAACTGCGGGCCTATCTGACCCAGCAGGAGCTGCCGGCCAACAGCCGCCTGCCGCCGGAACGCGAGCTGAGCCGACTCCTGGGGGTCACGCGCACGGCCCTCCGGAAGGCGCTCGCCACCCTGGAGTCCGAGGGCCGGCTCTGGCGCCACGTGGGCAAGGGCACCTTCGTCGGCAGCCGGCCGCTCCAGGACCCCGGCGACATCGGCTCCATCACCGGCCGCACCAATCCGCTGGAGGTCATGCGCACCCGCCAGCTGATCGAGCCGGAGATCGCCCGACTAGCGGCCTTGAACGCCACCGGCCGGGACATCGAGGAGATGCGCCTCTGCATGGCCAAGAGCCGCGCCGCGGAGACCTGGCGGGAATACGAGAGCTGGGACAACCGCCTGCACCGGGTGATCGCCGAGTCGACGAAGAACAACCTGCTGCTGGCGCTCTTCGACACCCTCAACTCGGTGCGCCGGGCCGTCGCCTGGGGCCGCCTGCGCCACAACAAGCCCCGGCCCGACCCGGACCACCATTCCTTCGCGGAGCACGAGGCGCTGGTCGCCGCCATTGCCGAGCGGGACATGGCGCGGGCCGCCGGCTGCATGCGCGCGCACCTGGAGTCCGTCGAGCGCAACCTGCTCAACCTGCGCGCCGCGGCGGAGTGATCGCGGACCGCCGATAGGTGGGCTGGCCAAGGCTCACCGAGGGTACAATGCACGTACGCGCCGTTTGCGGCGTGAAAGTGCAGACGCTAGCTCTCGTCGTGCGATTTAGGCGCCGTTGAGGTCCTTCAGGATCGCCGCGGCGGCGCTCGCCAGCACCTGGCAGCCGAGGACGATGTCGTCCGCGGCCGTGTCCTCGGCGAAGTCGTGGCTGACGCCGCCGATGCTCGGCACGAAGAGCATGGCCGAGGGCAGGCGGCGGGCGAAGACCTGGGCGTCATGGGCCGCGCCGCTCGGCATGCGCCGCCAGGCGCCGGGCGCGTGGCGCTCGGCCGCCGCCGCCAGATAGTCCTGCAGGCCCTCGTCCATCCGGGCCCCCGCCAGGCTGTTGGGGTTCTTCACCGCCTCGATGGCGACGGGCCCCGTTTCGGCCGCCTCGTCGACCAGGTCCAGCACGGCTTGCTCCATGCAGTCGAGCAGCGTGTCGTCGGCGTCGCGGAACTGCAGGCTCATCTCGGCCCGGCCGGGGATGATGGAGTCCGCCCCAGGGTCGAAGGAGACGCGGCCGATGGTGAAGACCGAGCGCTCGCCCAGCAGGCCGCCCAGTGTCTCGCGAACCCGTGCGGCGAACTGGAGGAGCGCGGCGCCGGCGTCGCGGCGCAGCGGCATGGGCGTCGTGCCGGCGTGGTTCTGGGCGCCGGTGAAGGCGATCCGGAAGCTGCGCACGCCGACGATGGAGGTGACCACGCCGAGGCGCAGGCCTTCGGCCTCCAGCACCGGGCCCTGCTCGATATGGGCCTCCAGGTAGGCGGCGTGGCGCGCCGGGTCCAGGCGGGCCGGCGGCCGGCCTTCGAGGCCCGCGGCGCCGAGGGCCGTGGCCACGGTCTCGCCATTGGCGTTGGAGGCGGCGGCGATCTCGGCGTCGCTCAGGGCCTCCGTGAAGGAGCAGGAGCCGAGGCAGCCCAGGTAGGCGCCCTCCTCGTCCATCCAGGAGCCGATGTCGATTGGCAAATGGGCGCTCTCCCGGTCCTCGCCGAGGGCGCGGGCCACCTCGAGCGCATAGATCACGCCCAGCGCCCCGTCGAGCCAGCCGCCGCGTGGCTGGGTGTCGCTGTGGGAGCCCATGACCAGCGCCCGCCCGGGATTGGGCGAGCGGCCGATCACGTTGCCCACCCCGTCGATCCCGGACTCGAGACCGGCCTCGGCCATGCGGGCTACCAGCCAGCGCCGCGCCTCCATGTCGACCGGCGAGAAGGCCTGGCGCACCACGCCCGTTCCGCAGGCGCCGAAGCCGCGCAGGGTCTCGAGGTCGCCCAGAAGGCGTTCTCCGTCGATCTTGGGCGCCATCTCGCGAGGTCTCCTTCCCGGTTGCGGGCCGCATGGTATCGCAGAATTCGCGCAGGCCGAGAGCTTTCCTCCGTGCGGGAGGCTGGGACGGGGATGGCGGCGCCTATTCTTACGTACGCTTAGTCGGCGGCGAGCCCTCGAACTCTCGCGGCCGGGCGGCGGTTTCGGGGCGCCGAGGGCGGTGGCTTTGAACCCTGATGCCCTATGCTAGAATGCGGGCGCCCAGCAGAGCGCGCCGAGACCGCCAAGATCGCCAGGGGAAGGGGCCGTGCCGTCGCGCGGGAGGAAGCGCCTTTGAAGACAAGCCCTGTATTGGCCGGCCTGCTGCTTCTCGTCCCGCTCGGACTCGTCTCCGGCGGGGCTCGCGCAGTGACCGACTTCCGCGACGTGCCCTACCTGCAGGCCCGCATCAACCTGGTCCTCGAGCGCGAGCCGACGGGCGCGGAGGTCGAATGGCGCAACGTGGAGACGGGCAACTCCGGCGTCATCCGGGTGCTCAGGACCTACTTCCCCTCGCCCAAGGCGCCCTGCCGCGAATACGAGCGCACCACCCGCCAGCCCAGCGGCCCGGACGCCCTGGTGCGCGGCACCGGCTGCCGCGATGCCGATGGCCGCTGGCGGCTCAAGGAGGAGGAAGGCGCAGGCGGATCCAAGACGCCGGGTCCCGACACACCCGTGTCCGAGCCACGCGAGGCCGGGACCGGGGCCGGGGCACCGACGAGCGTGACGACTGCGGCTGGCGAGACCACCGGGACGGGCTCGCCGCCGGCCCCGCCGAAGCCAGAGGCGGCATCCGCGCCGCCGCCCAAGGCAGCCAAGACGGCCGAGAAGCCCGCGCCCGAGATCGCCATCGAACTGCCGACCCGATCTGACTAGGAAGGCGGACGGCGTGACGGCGCTCATGGAACGGGACGAGAGACGCGGCGGCGGCACGCAGAGGCTCGGCGACTACCTGCTGCTCGAGCGCATCGGCGAGGGGCCGGCCGGCGAGACCTACAGGGCCCTCGACCGGCGCGACGGCCGCCGGGTGGTGCTGCGCCGGGTCGCCGGGGACGGCCCCGGCGCGGCGGCACTGCGGCGCGAGGCAGCGCTCCTCTCGCGCCTGCAGAGGGACGGCATCCTGCGCCTGCTGGAGAGCGGCGAGGCGGAGGGCCAGCCCTTCAACGTGCTGGCCCTGGAGGATGGCGTCAGCCTCGACCGCCTGCCGGCGGCCCGGCGCGCGGCCCTCGGACAGCGCAGCCTGATGGAGCTGCTCGACCCCCTGCTGGACGCCCTCCAGGCGGTGCACGAGGCGGGCTTCCTCCACGGCGACCTCTCGCCCCGCAACATCCTGCTGCACGCCGACGGCAGTCCGCTCCTGCTCGATTTCGCGGCGGCGGTCGAGCTGGGCGCCGCGGGCGCCGCAGGCGTCGACGGCACACCGGCGGCGGCCACGCCCGGCTTCGCCGCCCCGGAGCGCGGCGACCCGGCGCGCCAGGGTCCGGCGAGCGACCTCTACGCCCTGGCGGCGGTAATCCACTGGCTGATTGCCGGCCGCCCGCCAGCCGAAGGCGAACCGCTGGCCGAAACAGCCGGCGGCGACAAGCGCTTCTCGCCGGGCTTCCTGCGCGCCGTCGACGCGGCCCTGGCCCCGGAGATCGGGGCCCGTCCGGCCACGGCCGCCGAGTGGCGTGCGGCGCTCCTGGCGGCCGAGCCGGCCGAGCGGCCCGACGTGCCCAGCCTGGCGCAGCTCTCCGGAGACCTGCGCGAGGACAACGGCATCGACCTGCCGCCCGCCGACGAGGTGCCGCCCACCGTCCTGCTGCCGGCGGCCGAACGCCGCAGTCCGGTCCTGCGCGCAGCGGACAGGGCGCAGGACGCGGCCGCCGCCACGCAGCGCCGCCGCTCCGGCGCGGGCGTTTTGCTGGCCCTCCTGCTGCTGCTTCTCGGCGCCGGCGGCGCGGCGGCCGGCTGGTGGGGCTGGAACTGGTACCGGGACGCCAACAAGCTGGACTGGCTGGTCGACCCCCAAGGCAGCGGCGACGCCGAGACCCTGGCGGAGGCGGTCGCGCGGGCGCCCGACGGGGCCACCATCCGGATCGCCCCGGGCCTCTACCGGGAGAGCCTGGAGATCGACCGGCCGCTGCACCTGACCGCAGTCGAGAGCGGCGAAGTGGTGATCCAGCCGGCCGATGGCAGTTGCCTGGTGCTGCGGGCGCCCTCGGGCTCCGTCAGCGGGCTCGCTTTCGAGGGCGGCAACGAGAGCGAGGGCGGCGGCCCGCCCTGCCTGGTGGTCCACGGCGGGGCAGTCGAGATCGTCGGCAACCGCATCGGCCCCTGGGCCGGCGACGGACTGCTGATCGCCGAGGGCGCCGCGCCCCTGGTGCGCAGCAACCGCTTCCTCGACATCGCCGGCTCCGCCCTGGTGATCGGCGGCGACCGCCTCGGCCGCGGCGGCGGTGTCATCGAGGAGAACGAGATCGCCCGCAGCGGCAAGTCGGCCGTCAAGGTGCGCGCCGGCGCCGACCCGACGGTCCGCGCCAACAGGATCGCAGAGGCAGGCCAAGCGGGCCTGCTGATCGCGCAAGGCGCCAAGGGCCTCTATGGCGAGAACGAGATCCTCGCCAGCGGCGCCTCGGGGATCGAGGTGCGCGGCGGCGCGGCGCCCCGGGTCGACGGCAACCGCATCGAGGACGCGGCCCAGGCCGGTCTCTTCATCCACGAGGGCGCCAGTGGCGAGTACCTGGAGAACGTCATCCTGCGCAGCCGGCTCTCGGGCATCGTGGTGACCGGCGGGGCCGCCCCCACAGTGACGGGCAACGAGGTCGCGGAAGGCGCCCAGCACGGCTTGCTGGTGCTGGGCGGGGCCGGCGGCAGCTTCGCCGGCAACAGCATCCACGACAACCAGGGCCACGGCATCGTCCTCGGCGGCGGCCAGGCGGCGGAGCTGGAGGAGAACGAGCTGACCGACAACCGCAAGCCGCAGCAGCGGCGGCTTACCCAGTGACGGCGGGACACCTGTCATGCGCACCCTGGTCATAGGCCGCAGCCCCGACGCCGACATTGTGCTCGCCGACCCAACGGTGGCGCGCCGCCACGCCGAGCTGGTCGTCACGGACGACGGCCGCCTTCACCTGAGCGACTGCGGCGGCGACGGCGGCACCTGGCGCGCGGTCGCCAAGCGCGACGGCGCGGAGGTCTGGGAGCGCACCCGGCAGAGCTTCGTCGGCGCCCGCCAGCCGCTCCGCTTCGGCGCCTACCGGGCCACGGCCGAGGAGCTGCTAGCGACGCACGCGCCGGGACAATGGTCAGCGGGGCAATGGACGCCGGGGCAAGCCGCGTCCGCGACGGCTGGCGCCGCCGCGCCGGCCGGCAGCGCCGCGGGCGACAGCCTCGGCGGGCCGGTCGAGCGCGATCCGCGCACCGGCGAGATCGTGCGGCGGAGGGTCTGAGCCGTGGCGGAGAAGACCCTCGACCAAGGAACCACTGACCGTCGCACCCTGGCCCGCGCCGCCCCGCGCCCAAGCCGCATCTACTCCTATCCCCTGGTGCTGCTGCTGGCGCTGGCGGCTGCGGTGGGGCTCATCCTGATCTTCCAGACGACCCTGACGGCGCCCTGGGACGCGCTCTTGATCGACCGCGAGCGCAGCACCTATCCGGTCACGGTCCAGAACGTCATGTGGCTGGTCTTCATGCTGGGCCTGGGCGAGCTCTTCGTGCGCTGGCGCGAGGGCCGGGCCGAGCGCCGCCAGCTGCGCGCCGGCTACCTGCCCGAGGACGAGACCACCGTGCTGCAGGCGCCCGACCTGCGCCAGGTCTACGCCCGCGCCCGCGACGCGGCCCAGCCCGGCAGCCCCGGCGCCAGGCGCTTCCTGCCCCGGCTGATCCAGCGCGTCGCCCTGCAGTTCCAGACCAGCCGCTCGGTCGAGCAGGCCAGCACCCTGCTCAACTCCTCGCTCGAGCTGTTCCTGCACGAGATCGACCTGCGCTACAGCATGACGCGCTACATCATCTGGCTGATCCCCAGCCTCGGCTTCATCGGCACGGTAATCGGTATCTCGCTCGCCCTCGCCTACGCCGGCGAGGTCGACCTGCAGGACCCCACGCTGCTGGCGGAGCTGACCAAGCGCCTCGCCGTCGCCTTCAACACCACCCTGCTCGCGCTCGTCATGTCGGCGGTCCTGGTGCTGATCCAGCACGTGGTCCAGGCGCGCGAGGAAGGGGTGCTGAACGAGGTCGGCCAGTACTGCCTGGACAACCTGATCAACCGCCTCTACCCGGGCTGAGCCATCATGCTGCTGAAGCCCCGGCGCAACTTGGAGCTCCTCAGCATCTCGGCGCTCGACCTCTTCGCCTCGGCGCTCGGAGTCTTCATCCTGATCGCCATTCTGCTGTTCCCCTACTATCTGAAACAGCCCGCCCAGGAGTCCGACGTGGCCGGCGCCCGGGCCGATCTCAGCGCCCTCGGCGCGGCCCTGGCAGCGGCCCGCCTGTCCGCGGCCGAGGCGGCCGACCGGCGTGCCGAGGCGGCGGCGCGCCTGGACCGCGCCCAGGCGGCGCTGGCCGATGCCGAGGCCGCGGCGGCGGAGGCCGGCAGTTCCCGCGATCAGGCGCAGCAGCAGGCGGACGCGGCGGCGGTCAAGAAGGCGAGCGTCCGCGACCGGCCCGACGCAAACTTCGCCATGCCCGATCTCGACCTGGTCTTCGTCATGGACGCCACCGGCAGCATGGACGAGGAGATTCGCGACATTCAGGTGAACCTGCTCGGCCTCATCCGGGTGCTGACGCGCCTCGCGCCCAGCCTCAACGTGGGCTTCGTCGCCTACAAGGACCGGGGCGACGACTATCTGGTGCGGGCCTTCCCGCTCACCCCCATGCGCGGCGGCAACCTCAGCCGCATCCAGTCCTTCGTCCGGGGCCTGGTCGCCAGCGGCGGCGGCGATTTCCCGGAGCCGGTCGCCCACGCCCTGGAGCGGGCCGTCACCATGGACTGGCGGCCCGAAGCCGAGGGCCGCATCGTGGTGGTCGGGGACGCGCCGACCCACCGGGAGGACTGGGGCGCGGCTTTCGGCACCGCCTCGGCCTTCGCCGGGCCGCTGGCGGAGACCGAGCGCAGACGCCGGATCTCCGCCATCTTTACCGGCGAGCGCGGCCCGGGCCGCGAGTTCTTCAAGCGCCTTGCCGAGGCCGGCGAGGGCGACTTCGTGCAGCACCGGGGCCAGATGATGGAGAGCGTGCTCCTGTCGGTGCTCGACGACACGGTGCGCTGGGAACGCAAGGGGACCTAGCCATGGCCCAGAAAAGCGACCGGGACCCGCGCTTCGACCCAAGCGGCGCCTGGCGGCTCGCCGGGCGGGACGCGGCGGGCCGCGAGCTGCTGCTGACCATCCGCCAGGACGAGCTGACCAACGCCTATCCGGGCATCACCTTCGGCCGGCACCCGGCGCTCTGCGACCGGGTGATCGAGGAGCCCAGCCTGTCCCGGCGCCACTTCCGCCTTGGTCGCAGCGCCGAGGGCGTGACCCTGGAGGACCTGGGCTCCCTCAACGGGACACGGCTCGACGGTCTCGCCCTGGAACCCTTCGCGCCGGTGGCGCTGGCCGACGGCCAGTCGATCACCGCCGGGCGCGTCACCCTGACGGTCTCGCGGCTCACCCAGGCGGACTGAGGACGAGGCCATCACGCCATGAAACGGCGCAACCGCGACCTGGTGCTCTTCAACCTCTCGGCCCTCGACGTGTTGGCCATGGCGACCGGCGTCTTCGTGCTGCTGGCCGTTCTGCTCATGCCCTACTTCCGCAAGACCCTCGACGCCCATGCGGAGCTCGCCGATGTCCGCGCCTCGGTGGAGCAGCTCGAGGCGGAGGTCGAGGGCCTGGAGCGGGCCGTCGCCAGCGAGGACGCCAGCGCCGCCGAGATCTCGGCCCAGGCCGAGGCCCTGGAGGCGGCGGCGGCGCGGCGCCGGGCGGCGGCCGAGACCCTGGACGCCGAGGCCCGGCGCGCCCGGGCCAAGGCGGACCAGGACGACCAGCAGGTGGCCGAGCTTGAGAAGGAGTTCGACAAGCAGATCATCGATTCCCTCGACCTGGTCTTCGTCATCGACACCACGGCCAGCATGCGGCCGGTCATCCGCGACCTCAGCCTGTCCCTTGGCGGCATCGTCCGGGTGCTGCAGCGCCTGGTGCCCTCGCTCAGGGTGGCGGTGGTGGCCTACCGGGACACCGACGTGGGCGGCGGCTGGGCGGTTCGCAGCCTGCCGCCGACGCCGACCGACACCTCCATGGCCGAGGTGCAGACCTTCGTCGACTGGCTGAGGCGGGCGATCCGCAGCAGCCGGACGCCGCGCGAGGCGGTTCACCTGGGCCTGCGCAAGGCGCTGTCCCTGCCGCTGCGCCCCGGCGCCAAGCAGTCCATCATCGTGATCGGCGACGCCGCGCCGCACCGGCGGGAGGAGCGCTCCACCCTCGACCTGGTGCGCCGCTACGCCGCCAGCGGCGGGGAGCGCAGCGTCTCGGCCCTCTTCGTCGACACGCCTGCCTACCGCATCTACGGCAGCGGCGACCGTGCCTTCTTCGCCCAGATGGCCCGCTCGGGCGGCGGGGCCTTCAACGAGCACAGCGGCGGCATGATCGAGAGCGTGCTGCTTTCGGTGCTGGAAGCGCCCTCGTGAGGCCGCGACCGGGCGGCAGCGTCTTGTTAAGATTGACAGGTTGTAATGGTGTTCGGCCGGTTTCCTGGGGTATGGTTCTCCGGCGATTCGCTGACCAGCGGCGACTGGTGACGAAGACTTTCACACAAGACCAGCGGTAGGCTCGAGTTTGTCCAGCGAACGGGAAAACATCAATATTTTCAAGGTGAAGAAGCAGTTCGCGGAAGGCAAGATGAGCCGCCGCGAATTCCTTCGCTATGGCACGCTGCTCGGCCTATCGGCCACCGCGGCCTACGCCTTCATGGGCAAGGTGACGGGCCGGAACATGGCCGCGCCAGCGGCCGCCCAGGACATTCCGAGGGGCGGCACGGCGCGCATCTCCATGCGCGTCATCGAGGTGACGAGCCCGCACAACTACAACTGGGTCTATGACGCCAATGTCGGTCGAGGCGTGCACGAGTACCTGACCAAGACCGGCCAGGACAACATCACCCAGCCCTACCTCGCGGAAAGCTGGGGCGCCAGCGACGATCTCAAGACCTGGACGCTGAAGCTGCGCGAGATCAAGTGGCGCAACGGCCGCGATTTCACGGCCGACGACGTGATCTGGAACATCAAGCGCTGTCTCGACGAGCAGACAGGCTCTTCGGTGCTTGGCCTGATGAAGGGCTACATGCTGAGCGAGACGGCGGACGGCAAGACCCAACTCTGGGATGCCAACGCCGTCGAGAAGGTCGACGACCACACGGTGCGCCTCAATCTCAAGGAGCCCCAGGTCGCGGTGCCCGAGCATCTCTTCCACTACCCCTTCGCCATCCTCGATCCGGAGGAAGGCGGTATGTTCGGCGTGGGGTCCAACGGCACCGGCCCGTTCGACCTGGTCGAGCACGCGATCGGCATCAAGTCGGTCCTGCGCGCGCGCAAAGACTATTGGGGCAATGGCCCCTATCTGGCCGAGCTCCAGTACATCGACCTGGGCGACGATCCCTCGGCCGAGGTCCAGGCTCTCGCCTCGCGAAAGGTCCATGGCCAGTATCAGGGCGATGTGAGCCAGCTCGATGCCCTCAGATCCTCGCCGCACCTGGTCATCCATGAGACCCTGACAGCCGCGACGGGCGTGGCGCGCGTGCAGGTCGACCGCAAGGAATTCAGCGACCCGCGCCTCCGCAAGGCCATGCGTCTGGCGGTGGACACGCCGCGCTGCCTCGAGTTGGCGCACCGTGGCATGGGGGCGCCGGGCGAGCATCACCACGTCTCTCCGATTCATCCCGACTACAAGAAGCTCGAGATGATGACGCGCGACGTCGAGGCAGCGAAAAAGCTGCTGGCCGAGGCCGGCCATCCCAACGGCGTCTCCATGGAGATCGTGTCCAAGATGGATCCGGCCTGGGAGGTCCAGGCCGTGCAGGCCATGGTCGAGCAGTGGAAGGAAGCCGGCATCAACGTCGACATCAAGCTGTTGCCGTCCTCGAAGGTCTGGCCAAACTGGCTGGACTATCCCTTCAGCTTCACCTCGTGGGCGCACAGGCCGCTGGGCTTCATGGTGCTGGCGCTGGCCTATCGCTCAGGCGTGCCGTGGAACGAGTCGCACTATTCAAACCGCGAGCTGGACGAACTGCTGACCAAGGCGGAAGGCACCCTCGACGTGGACGAGCGGCGCGAGATCCTCGGTCAGATCGAGAAGATCATGCAGGAGGACGGCCCCATGGTGCAGCCGCTCTGGCGCTCGCTGTTCGTCGCCATGGACAAGCGCGTCAAGGGCTTCCGCATGCACCCGACAAACTACATCTTCGGGGAAGAGTTCGGCATCGAAAGCTGACCACTCCCAACCGTTCTTATCGGCGGCCCCGCTCCCGCGAGCGGGGCCGTTGCATTTCCGGGCCGCGTGGTTCTACGTTCCGCCGTTGCATGTCCCGCTTTCCAAGGTGCCGGAATGGAGGATTTCTTCGCCGCCGTCGCCGCGCTCTCGACCGAGGCGCTCGCCAGCCAGGCGCCGAACCGCGCGGGCTGGGAGCGGGTCCGGGACGGGCTCAGGCAGATCGAGGAGCCCGGCGACTACGCGCCGCGAAGCTTTCCGGTGGTCGAGTCCCAGCTTGCGGACGCCGCCGCGCTCGCGGTGGGGCAAGAGGCCCGGCGTCTCGCCCAGGCCGCGCTCGCGATCCGGGAGGCCCTGATCTGGCACGCCTCGCGCAACACCTATGGCGAGGACCCCTCCCTCGCCCACTTCTACGACAATTTCGCCTTCTCCGCGGTGGCCGGGCCGCCGATCCGCGGCTATCCGATCCCCTGCCGCAGCGACGGGCTGATGATCGGCCTGACCATTCAGGGGCCCCACACCTTCTACCCGGCCCACGCCCACCAATCGGTGGAGCTCTACTACCTGATCGGCGGCTCGGCCGACTGGCAACAGGGCGACGGCGTCTGGCGGCGCGTCTCCTCCGGCGCCTTCATCCATCACGGCCCCATGGAGCCCCACGCCATGCGGACCCATGACGAGCCGCTGCTCACCTTCTTCGCCTGGGTCAGCGACCTGGACGCCCGCCCCTGCCTGGTAGAGCCGCCGGAGGCGCCATAGGCCACACGGATCACCCCGGTCCACCGGGTCGCGCTGCGTTTGATCGCGAGCCTGGCTTCCAGTATGTCATGCCGCCATGCAGATCTACTTCTGGATCGCCGTCGGCAGCGCCCTGGGTGGCGCCGGGCGCTACTGGTGCTCGGGCCTGATGGCGCGCCACATCGGCGAGACCTTTCCCTGGGGCACCCTGACGGTGAACGTTCTGGGCTCGCTCCTGATTGGCCTCTTGGCGACGGTCACCGAGCCCGACGGGCGGCTGCTGATGAGCGCCACCAGCCGCCAGTTCTTCATGATCGGCGTGCTCGGCGGCTTCACCACCTTCTCCAGCTTCAGCCTCCAGGTGCTGAACCTGGTGCGCGACGGCCAGTGGGCGCCGGCGTCCTTCTACATCGTCGCCTCGCTGGCGCTCTGCCTGATCGGCGTCTGGCTGGGCCACGGCCTGGGCGTCGCCATCAACCGATAGGAGGCCGAGATGCAGGTTCCCGAACAGGCCATGCTGCTGCGCATCTTCCTGGGCGAGAACGACCGCGCCGACGGCCGGCCGCTCTACGAGGCGCTGGTCCTGAAGGCACGAGAGATGCATCTGGCCGGGGCGACCGTGCTGCGCGGACCCATGGGCTTCGGCGCGAGGAGCCGCCTGCACACCGCGAAGATCCTGCGCCTCTCCGAGGACCTGCCCATGGTGGTGGAGCTGGTCGACGGCGAGGAGAAGATCCAGGACTTCCTCGCGGCCATCGAGCCCATGATGGACGGCGGCCTGGTCACCCTGGAGAAGGTCCAGGTGGTGCGCTACACCGACGCGGAAAACGCCTAGGCTCGCAACTGCTGGGTCACAATCGGATGGTCCAACCCCGGCGGTAGAGGCCGTAGAGCAGTAGCCACCAGACCAGCAGCGTCGCCAGCGCGAAGGCGAGCGAGCCGTCGAGCGGTCCGGCCCAAGGCACGAAGAGCTCCTGGTAGATCCATTGCTGGAGGCTGCGGCCGTCCTCCAGGCGCCACACGTTCAGCAGCCGCGCCACCAGGCCCGAGGCGAAGAAGAGGGCGATGGCGTTCACCCCCATGACCTGGAACGGCCAGCCGAGCCAGGTCCAGCGGCGCACTTCCATGGCCTCGTAGCAGAGGGCGAGCAGCAGCAGCGAGCCGCCCGCCGTGAAGACCGCGTAGGAGCTGGTCCAGAGCTGCTTGTTGATGGGAAAGGCGAGTCCCCAGAGGGCGCCCAGCGCGAGACAGAGGGCGCCCGCCGCCGCCAGCTGCAGGCTGACCCGGCTGGACGGACCCGAGCGGACGAGCCAGCAGCCCGCCCAGTAGCCGAACATCACGCTGGTCGCCGCCGGCAGGGTGCTGAGCAGGCCCTCCGGGTCTAGCAGGCCGTGGTAGATATGGGCGGGCGTCAGGAGCAGACGGTCGAGATAGCCAGCCAGGTTGCCTTCCAGGGAGAGATCTCCGGCGCCATGGCCGGGCACGGGAATCAGCGTCAGCGCCGCCCAGTAGCCGAGCAGAATCGCCGCCACGGCGACGGCCTGGAGCCGGAGCGGAAGCGCGAGCGCCAGCAGGCAGGCGATCAGGTAGGTGAGCGCGATGCGCTGCAGCACGCCCATGATGCGCAGCGTGCTGGTATCGAGCGGCGCGCGGTTGAGCGCCCATTCGAGCACGCCGGTCGAAGCGTTCAGCAGCAGCCCGAGCAGGAACAGCAGCAGCACCCGCCGCAGGAGGCGACGGTAGAAGGCCTCGCGGCCGGCGGGTGCGGCGTCCCGGTAGCGGGCGAGCGTGAAGGGCAGCGCGACGCCGACGATGAAGAGGAAGCTCGGGAAGACCTGGTCGGTCGGCGTGAAGCCGTGCCACTCGGCGTGGCGCAGGGGGGCGTAGACATGAGCCCAGCTCCCCGGGTTGTTGACCAGCACCATGCCGGCGATGGCGAGGCCCCGGAAGCAGTCGATGGAGGCGAGGCGCATGGGCCCGGATCGCAGGACGCCAAGGCGACCCTAGAGCGGCAGCCGCTGTCCGGCGCCGGCCTTGTCGGCTTGCTCGTAGACCGCCGCTGCGACGGCCACGTCGGCGAGGCCGAGCCCGGCGAAGATGAGCGCGGTGCGCTCCGTCGGCGAGCGGCGTGCCTCAAGGGTGCCGGCGACCAGGTCCGCCACCTCGCCGTCGTAGGGATCCTTGTAGGCGATGCCCTCGCTGCCGGACTGGGCCCGGTCGTCGGTCACCACCCGGTCGAGCCCGGCCAGGGTCTCGGATTTCCAGGAGACGGCGAGATCGACCATGCTGGCGAAGGACCCGGGGGAGAGCCAGCCGGCGTCGAGGAAGGGCTCGGTCCGCGGCACCACCGGCGTGGAGGTGACCACGATATCCGTATCGGCGACGGCCGCCTGCGGCTCCGCCACCGCCTCGGCCTCCAGGCCCTCGGCCCTCACCTTCTCGGCGAAGGCCTCGGCGGTTTCCAGGCGGCGGCTGTAGGCCCGCACCCGGGCGAGCGGAAAGTGCGGGCGCAGGGCCGCCAGGTGGGTCCGCGCCTGCAGGCCGCAGGCGACGAAACCGATGGAGGCGCTGTCGGGCCGGGCGAAGCGGCGGGCGGCGACGGCCGTGATCGCGGCCGTGCGCACGCCGGTGATCCAGCGGGCGTCCATCACCGCGAGCGGCATGCCGGTCTCCACGTCGCTCAGGAGGATCAGGCCGGCGATGTGGGGCAGGCCGCGGCCCTCGTTGCCGGCGACGCCGACCCACTTGAGGCCGGCGTAGGGCGGCGAGTCCAGCGCCGCGGGGCTGGCTAGGAAAAGCGCGCGCTCTGGCGGATGCAGCGCCAGCTTGGGCTTCATGTGGGCGCCGCCCGCCGCCTTGGCGGCGAACATGGCCTCCACCGCCGCCTCCACCTGGGCCAGGCTCATGCCGCAGCCCTCGATGTCGGCGTTGGAGAGATAGAGGATGTCCTGACCGAGCGTCATGTCAGGCCGACCTGACCACAGGGGCCCGGAGGCGCGCAAGCGCTTTGCCGCCGCGACCGCGGCAAACGGTCAGTCGCTCATGCGGATGAGCGCGTCGACCGCGACGGCGCCTTTGCCTTCGCCCTCCGGCAGCACCAGGAGCGGATTGACGTCGAGCTCCACCAGGCGCTCGCGGTGGGCCTCGGCGAAGGCGGCGACGGCGAGCACCGCGTCGACCGCGGCGGCCAGATCTCCCTTGGGACGGCCACGAAATCCACTGAGCAAATGAGCGCCCGTCAGCGACGCCAGCGCGCGCTCGACCGCCCGCCGGTCGGTCGGCAGCAGCAGGGTCGTGCTGTCACGCATCAGTTCGACCAGCACGCCGCCGCTGCCCAGCACCAGGGCAAGACCAAAGCCCGGGTCGCGCTTCACGCCGACGATGAGCTCTGCGACGGCACCCGTCACCATGCGCTCCAGCAGGAAGCCCTCCGAGGCCCGCTCGCGAGCCGCCAGGCTGGCCTCGATCGCCTTTACGGCATCGGCCACCGCCGCCTCGCTCTCCAGGCCGAGGGCGACGGCGCCCGCCTCGGTCTTGTGGGCCAAGTCCGGGCCGACCGCCTTCAGCACCAGCGGGAAGCCCAGCTCCCGCGCCGCCGACGGGGCCTCGGCGCCCTGGACCAGCCGGCCCTCCGGGACGCTGAGGCCGAAATCCGCCAGGGCCGCCTTGGCCCGCCGCTCGTCCAGTAGGCGGACCGGCTCGCCGACCGCCGCCACCGGCGGCAGGGCCGCGTGCTCGGCGCCGCCGGCCGTGAGCTCGGCGCGGCGCTCGCCGTACCAGGCGGCGGCCGAGAGGGCCGCGACGGCCTCGCCAAGGCCCTGGAGCGGCGCCAGGCCCTCGGCCAGCAGCTTGTCGCGCACCGCCTCGGGCAGCAGTTCCGGCAGGGTGCTGGCGACCGCGGCGGCCCGCCCGGTCGCTTTCTGGGCGGCGATGAAGCCGTCGACCGAGATGTCCCAGCCGCTCACGTCGCAGCGCTCGGCGTTGGGATAGTCGATCAGCAGCACGCTGATGTCGTAGTCGCCCGCCATGACCGTGGTGAAGCAGCGCTCCAGCGCCGAGCGGTCGCCCCAGATGGCGGTGTTGTAGTCGAAGGGATTAGCGATGGTGGTGAAGACCGTCATCTGCCGCCGCAGCTCGTCGGCCTGCGCGCGGCTGAGGGGCGAGAAATCGAGCCCGGCCCGCTCGGCCAGGTCGGCGATCAGCGCCGACTCGCCGCCCGAGCAGGTGAAGACGCTCAGCTTGCGTCCGCCCAGCGGCCCGACGCTCGCCAGCAGCTTCAGAGTCTCCAGCAGGCTGGTGATGGAGGACGCCCGGATGATGCCCAGGCGCTCGAAGAGGGCGTCGTAGAGCTGGTCCGAGCCGGCGAGCGAGCTGGTGTGGCTGAGCGCCACCCGGGCGCCGATCTCCGAGCTGCCGACCTTGAGGGCGACGATGGGGATGCCCTTCTCGAGCGCCTGGGCGGCAGCGCGGCTGAAGCGAGGGATGTCGTCCAGGCCCTCGATATAGAGGCCGACGGCGGCGATCCGCGGATCGTCCACCAGGGCGTCCAGGTAGTCGCCGACGCCGAGCGACGCCTGGTTGCCGGCGCTGATCACGTAGCCGATCGGCACCGAGCGGTCCGCCATGGTCAGGTTGAGGGAGATGTTGCCGCTCTGGCTGACGATGGCGACACCCCGCTCGACCGGCCGGCCGCCGTGCTGGTCGGCCCAGAGGGCGACGCCGTCGAAGTAGTTGAGGAGGCCGTAGCAATTGGGCCCGACCAGGGCGAGATCGCCCGCCGCCGCGACCAACTCCTCCTGCAGGCCCACCCCCTCGCCGCCGATCTCGGCGAATCCCGCCGCATAGCAGACCGCCCCGCCCGCACCCCGTTCGGCCAGTTCGCGCACCACCTCGACGCTCGCCTCCCGGCGCACGGCAAGGAAGCTGGCGTCCGGCGCCTCCGGCAGCTCGGCGAGGGAGCGATAGCACTTGTGGCCCGCCAGCTCTTCCCGCTTCGGGTTGACTACCCAGATCTCGCCTTGGAAGCCGGCCGAGCGGCAGCTCTTCAGGGGCTCGATCAGATCGGCGCCGCCGATAAAGGCAACGTGCCGGGGATTGAGCAAACGTTTCAGGTTCTGGGCGCGGGTCATCTCGCTGGTCTCGGCCGGTGCCGCCAATGGGCCGGGCGCAGTCTAGATCCGGGTCCGGGCGGGCGTTTGCGCATCTGCGACCATCGCTTTGCAGCTTCTGCCGAGCGGGCGCCTCACCGCGGCCCGAAGCGCCCGGCGCTCGGCGGCTGGCCGTAGCAGGCCTTGTAGGCCCGGGAGAAGCTGGCGATCGAGCCGAAGCCGCAGGCGAAGGCCACGTCGGTGATGCTGGTGTCGGTCTGAACGAGCAGGGCCCGCCCCCGCTCCAGGCGCATGCGGCGGTAGTAGGCGCTGGGCGTGGTCTTGAGCCAGCGCCGGAAGAGACGCTCCAGCTCCCGGGTCGAGATGCCGACGCGGCGCGCCAGCTCGGCGGTCGAGACCGGCTCCTCGATCGCCTGCTCCATGAGCGAGACCGCCTCCAGGAGCCGCGGGTTGCCGGCCGCCAGGCGCTGGCGCAGCGGCATGCGCTGGCCCTCCTCGCCCGGGCGGATGCGGCTGTAGATGAACCAGTCGGCGACCCGCGCGGCCAGCTCGTGGCCGTGCTGGCGGGCGATCAGGTGGAGCATGAGGTCGAGGCAGGCCGTCGCCCCCGCGGCCGAGAAGCGCCGCCGGTCGATGACGTAGAGGTCCTGGGTCGCCTCGACCTTCGGGAAGTCCGCCGTAAAGGCGTCGAGGTGCTCCCAGTGCACCGTTGCCCGGTGGCCGTCGAGCAGACCGCCGCAGGCCAGCACCTCGCTGCCGGTGTCGATGCCCGCCAGGCTGGCGCCGCGCGAGGCCAGGCGCCTCAACCAAGTCAGCACCGGCGGCGTGGCGGCGGCCCGGGGCTCGAAGCTGGCGCAGACCACCGCCAGGTCGACGGCGGGCGCGTCGGCCACGGCGTGATGGACCAGGCTGGCGAGGCCGCTGCTGGAGGTCACCGGCGCGCCGTCCGCCGAGACCAGCACCCAGTCGTAGAGCGTCCGGCCGCTCAGCTGGTTGGCCGCCCGCAGGGGCTCGCAGGCGGCCGAGAAGGCCATCAGCGAGAACTGCGGCAGCAGCAGATAGGCGAGCCGCGTCGGCCGGTCGCCCGGAGGGGCGGAGAGCATGGCCCGGTTACCTCCCGCGCGGTCGCTCCTGAAGGGCTACGGACATTCAGGTGCCTTCGTCGCGCACAGCCGGCGAGTGTCCACCGAAAGCGGCACCGGCGCAATCGGTCAAATCGCGGTCGCAATGCGAAAATCATCGGCCCGGCATTCTGATACCGTGAGCCGCTTTGGCCAGGCGCGGGCCAGAGAGTGGCAACAATGTAAGCGGCAACAGGCAGCGCGCCTTCAAGCAAGGAACGGCATCATGAACTTCGAGGCCTTCATCACCTGCGCCGTCACCGGCGCCGGCGACAGCGCGGACAAGCACCCCGACCTGCCGGTCACGCCCGAGCAGATCGCGACGGCGGCGATCGAGGCCGCCAAGGCAGGCGCCGCCATCGCCCACGTCCACGTGCGCGACCCGGAGACCGGCAAGGGCGCCCGCGACCCGGAGCTGTTCAAGCAGACGGTCGACCGGATCCGGGACTCGGGCACCAACGTGGTGCTGAACCTGACCGCCGGCATGGGCGGCGACCTGGTGTTCGGCGGCGGCGAGACGCCGCTGCCCCTCGATCCGGTGGGCACCGACATCGCGCCGCCTCTGGAGCGCCTCGCCCACGTGGAGCAGCTGCTGCCGGAGATCTGCACCCTCGACTGCGGCACCATGAACTTCGCCGCCGGTGGCGACTACGTCATGGCCAACACGCCCTCCATGCTGCGCACCAAGGCCAAGCGCGTGCGGGAACTGGGCGTGCGCCCGGAGCTGGAGGTCTTCGACACCGGCCACCTGGTCTTCGTGAAGGAGATGCTGCGCGACGGCCTGCTGGACGATCCCGTCATGATCCAGCTCTGCATGGGCATCCCCTACGGCGCGCCGGACGATCCCGGCACGCTGCTGTCGATGGTGAACCAGCTGCCGCCAGGCGCCATCTGGTCGGCCTTCTCGATCGGCCGCATGGAGCTGCCCTACGTCGCCATGGCCGTGCTTGCCGGGGGCAACGTGCGCGTGGGCCTGGAGGACAACCTCTACCTCAGCCGCGGCGTGCTGGCGACCAACGCCCAGCTGGTCGAGCGTGCGGTCACCATCCTCGAGGCCATGAACGTGAAGGTGCTCGGCCCCGACGAGGTGCGCGACAAGCTCAGCCTCAAGAAGCGCGGCTGAGGGCCGCGGACGCGACCCAAGATGGGCGAGATCCGGACCCCCGGCATTGTCGGCACCGGCGTCATCGGCGCCGGCTGGGCGACCCGCTTCCTGGCCCACGGGCTCGACGTGGTGGCCTGGGACCCGGCGCCCGACGCCGAAGCCAAGCTGCGCGCCGCGGTCGAGGCCGCCTGGCCTTCGGTCGCCCGGCTCGGCCTCTCGCCCGGCGCCGACCCGGCGCGCCTGCGCGTCGCCGCCAGCCTGGAAGCGCTCTGCAACCAGGCCGACTTCGTCCAGGAGAACGCGCCCGAGCGCGAGGGCCTGAAGCAGGACCTGCTGGCCCAGGTGGACGCGGCGCTCGAGCCCGAGGCCATCATCGCCTCCAGCACCTCGGGCTTCATGCCCTCCAGCCTGCAGTCGAAGTGCGCCCGGCCCGAGCGGGTCCTGGTGGGCCATCCCTTCAATCCGGTCTACCTGCTGCCCCTGGTGGAGATCGTCGGCGGCGGGAAGACCGCGCCCGAGGCCTGCGACAGGGCCGCCCAGTTCTACGAGGCCGTGGGCATGCACGCCCTCAAGGTGCGCAAGGAGGTGCCGGGCCACCTCTCCGACCGGCTGCAGGAGGCGCTCTGGCGCGAGGTGCTGCATCTGGTCAACGATGGCGTGGCGACCACCGAGGAGCTGGACGACGCGATCGCCTACGGCCCGGGCCTGCGCTGGGCCATCTGGGGCACCTGCCTGCAGTTCCACCTGGCCGGCGGCCTCGGGGGTATGCGCCACATGTTGGAGCAGTTCGGCCCGGCCCTGAAGCTGCCCTGGACCAAGCTGGAGGCGCCGGAGCTGACACAGGGCCTGATCGACCGCATGGTCGAGGGCACCGAAGCCCAGGCCGCCGGCCGCTCGGTGCGCGAGCTGGAGCGGGTGCGCGACGACTGCCTGATCTCCATCATGCAGGCGCTCCGGCCCTCGGGCGAAGGCGCCGGGCGCATCGTCGCTCAACGCGAGGCTCAGCGCCTGGAGGCCCAGGGCGCGCCCCGCTGGACCCCCGGGGCCGAGGTGCCCCGGCCCCTCGACTACTACCGCGGTCGGGTGCAGCCGGACTGGGTGGACTACAACGGCCACATGTCCGAGTGGGCCTATCTGGCCGCCTTCGGCTGGGCGAGCGACGTGCTGTTCCGCTATATCGGCGACGACGAGGCCTACCGGGCGGCGGGCCACTCCTTCTACACCGTCGAGACCCACATGAACTTCCTGCGGGAGTGCTCCCTGGACGACCCCTTGCGGATCACCACCCAACTGCTCGGCCTCGACGAGAAGCGCCTTCACTTCTTCCACAGCATGCATCACGGCGAGAACGGCGAACCGCTGGGGACCACCGAACAGATGCTGCTGCACGTGGACATGAAGGCCGGCCGCGCGGCGCCGATCCAGCCCCAGGTCTACGAGGCGCTCTCGGCCATCATGGCGGCCCACGCGGAGATGGACGTGCCGCCCCAGGTCGGCCGCCGTATGGAAATCAAGTCCAAGGCCGCAGCGACCTGAGGCCGCAGCGACCTGGGGCCGCAGCGATCTGGGGCCGCAGCGATCTGGGGCCGGAGGAATTTGAGGGACGGAAGTCATGGATTTCGCGCTGAGCGACGAGCAGCGCATGCTCGTGGACATGGTGCGCCGCTTCGTGGAGGAGGAGCTTTACCCCCACGAGGAGGCGGTCGAGAAGGCGAACGGCGTGCCGGCCGAGCTGCAGACGCAGATCCGGCAGCGGGCGCGGGAGCTCGGCATCTACGCCGCCAACATGCCGGAGGAGCTGGGCGGCGGTGGGCTCGACAACGTCTCCCTGGTGCTGCTGGAGCGCGAGCTGGGGCGCGCCGCCTATGCGCTCCAGTACCTGGTGGCGCGGCCCAGCAACATCCTGCAGGCCTGCGAGGGCCAGCAGCGCGAGGACTACCTGCTGCCCGCGGTGCGCGGCGAGAAGATCGACTGCCTCGCCATGACCGAGCCCGGCGCCGGCTCCGACGTGCGCTCCATGAAGTGCCGGGCCGAGCGCGACGGCGAGCACTTCGTCATCAACGGCACCAAGCACTTCATCAGCCAGGTCGACTGGGCCGACTTCGTGATCCTCTTCGCCGCCACCGGTGAGGAGGAAGGCCCTCGCGGGACCCGCAAGAAGATCACCTCCTTCCTGGTGGACAAGGGCACGCCCGGCTTCGAGGTGCGGCCCGGCTATGCGAGCGTCTCTCACAAGGGCTACCTCAACTTCATCCTCAACTTCGACGACTGCCGGGTGCACCAGGACAAGGTGCTAGGCCAGGTGGACCGGGGCTTCGACGTGGCCAACGAGTGGCTCGCCGCGACCCGCCTCTCGGTTGCCGCCTGCTGCCTGGGCCAGGCCCAGCGCGCCCACGAGCTCTCGATCGAGTGGGCCGCCACCCGCAAGCAGTTCGGCCAGACCATCGGCCGCTTCCAGGGCGTCTCCTTCAAGCTCGCCGACATGGCGCTCGCCATCAAGGCGGCGGAACTGCTGACGCTCGAGGCCGCCTGGAAGATGGACCAGGGCACCATGACCGATAGCGACGCCGCCATGGCCAAGCTGCACGCCACCGAGACGCTCGCCATGGTCGCCGACGAGGCGATCCAGATCCACGGCGGCATGGGCCTGATGGACGAGCTGCCGCTGGAGCGCATCTGGCGCGATGCCCGGGTCGAGCGCATCTGGGAGGGCACCAGCGAGATCCAGAAGCACATCGTCTCCCGCGCCCTCCTGCGCCCGCTTGAGTCGTGAGGGGCAATCAAGAAACTACGGGGCACCACAGAGGCACAGAGACACAGAGGTTCACGAAGGATTGGAAGTGATCCTTTGACAAGCCCCTGGGCTTGACCTCCTTCGTTTCTCTGTGACTCTGTGTCTCTGTGGTTGACCGACCGACGGAGATCCCATGAGCGAGGTTCTCAACATCGAGCGCAAGGGCGCTGTCCTGGAGGTGACCCTGGACCGGCCCAAGGCCAACGCCATCGACGCCGCCACCAGCCGGCTCATGGGCGAATGCTTCTGCCAGTTCCGCGACGATCCCGCGCTCCGGGTCGCCATCCTCACCGGGGCGGGAGAGCGCTTCTTCTCGGCCGGCTGGGATCTGAAGGCGGGCGCCGAGGGCGAGGTCTCCAACGCCGACTTCGGCCCCGGCGGCTTCGCCGGCTTGACGCGCCTCTTCGATCTCGACAAGCCGGTCATCGCGGCGGTCAACGGTCTCGCCTTCGGTGGCGGCTTCGAGCTGGCGCTGGCCTGCGACCTGATGGTCGCCGCCGACAACGTCGAATTCTGCCTGCCCGAGGCCTTCGTCGGCCTGATCCCCGACAGCGGCACTATCCGCCTGCCGCGCCGCATGCCGCTGGCCCTCGCCCGGGAGATGCTGTTCACCGGCCGGCGCATGGGCGCCGAGGAGGCGGCCCGTTGGGGCCTGGTGAACGCGGTCGTGCCCCAGGCCGAGCTGATGGCCAAGGCGCGCGAGACCGCCGAGACCATATGCAAGGCGGCGCCCCTTTCCATCGCCGCCATCAAGGAGTTCCTGCGCAAGACCGAGGCCGTGCCCGTCGAAGAGAGCTTCGCGGTGCTGGAAAGCGGCGAGGTCGCCAACTACGAGACCCTGCTCACCTCCGAGGACGCCCAGGAGGGCCCCCGCGCCTTTGCCGAGAAGCGCGAGCCCGTGTGGAAGGGGCGGTAGTCGGAGCCTCTCGGCCGCTAGGACAGGTGCTCCCTGAAGAAGTCCATGGTGCGCTGCCAGGCGAGCTCGGCGGCGGCCTCGTCGTAGCGGGGCGTCGAGTTGTTGTGGAAGCCGTGCCGGGTGCCGGGGTAGCTGTGCATCTGGTAGTCGGTGCCGGCGGCCTTTAGCGCCGCCTCGTAGTCGGGCCGCATGGCGTTCACCCGCTCGTCGTTCTCGGCGTAGTGGACGAGCAGCGCCGCGCGGATCTTGCCGACGTCCGCGGTGTTGGCCGCCCGGCCATAGAAGGGCGCGGCGGCATTCAGCTCCTCGCCCAGCTCGACGGCGAGGAAGTTGGCGGCGCCGCCGCCCCAGCAGAAGCCGGTCGCCCCCAGCTTGCCGTTGGAAAGGGGATGCGCCTTCAGGAAGCGGGCGCTGTTCACCATGTCCTGAAGCAGCTTTCCCTGATCGAGGGTCTTCTGCATGGCTCGGCCGTCGTCGTCGTTGCCGGGGTAGCCGCCGATGGGCGAGAGCCCGTCGGGCGCCAGCGCCAGGAAGCCCTCGACCGCGGCCCGGCGCGCCACGTCCTCCACGTAGGGGTTCAGGCCCCGGTTCTCGTGGATCACCAGCACGGCCGGGAAGGGCCCCTCGCCCGCGGGCTGCACCAGGTAGCCGCGCATCTCGCCCGAGGTGCCGCCGGGCGAGGGATAGGTGACGTAGGTCGCCTTGATGCGGTCGTCGGTGAAGGAGATGGTCTGGGCCTCGGCGTAGCGCGGCAGCAGGCTTTGCGCCATCGCCAGCGCCGAGCCGCCGACGACCGTCAGCGCCGCGGCCTGGCTCAGGAACGCCCGGCGGTCGATCCGCCCGTGGCAGTAGTCGTCGTAGAGGGCGTAGATCCGCTCGTCGATCCGCTTCCCCGTCATCGGCTGTCCTCCGTCCATCTGTCCCGCCTCGGCCCGATTGAAGCGCGTCCGCCCGTGCCGGGGCACCTTAAAAACGTGTGGGACGCGGTCACAATTTGGCGACCGAAGACGCTTCTTCGCCGCCCGCGCTCTCTCCTGGCAGGCCGGGACGCGCGATCCTAGACTAACGCCATGCCTCTGGAGCTTTCCTACAGCGAGGTCGGGTCGGGGCCGCCGCTGGTTATCCTGCATGGCCTCTTCGGGTCAGCCCGCAACTGGACGACGGTCGCTAAGACCCTGGGCCAGGACCACCGGGTGGTCACCGTCGACCTGCGCAACCACGGCGTCTCGCCTTGGGCCGAGTCCATGGACTACCGGGAGCTGGCCGCCGACGTGCTGGCCTTCCTGGAGCGCCACGGCCTCGAAGGCGCCACGGTCATGGGCCACTCCATGGGCGGCAAGACCGCCATGCTGCTCGCCCTGGAGCAGGGGGACGCGGTCGGTCGCCTGATCGTGGTGGACATCGCCCCGGTCGCCTATGCCCACACTCATGCGCCCGCCATCGAGGCCCTGCGCAAGGTGGACCTGGCGGCGGCCGGGCGGCGCGGCGAGGTGGACCGGGCGCTGCAGCCGGAGATCCCGGACCCGGTGCTGCGCGGCTTTCTGCTGCACAACCTGGTGTCCGAAGAGGGCAGCTTGCGTTGGCGTATCAACCTGGAGGCGCTCGCCGAGAACATGGAGGTCCTGACCGGCTATCCGGACGGCCTCGCGGGCCTCGCCTACGACGGTCCGGCGCTGTTCCTCGCCGGGGCGGCCTCCGACTACGTTCGCCCACAGTCCGAGGCGGCGATCCGCGCCCTCTTCCCGCGGGCCGAGATCGACCGCATCGAGGACGCCGGCCACTGGGTCCACGCCGAGCAGCCCCAGGCCTTCCTGGCCCGGGTGCGCGCCTTCCTGAACCGGCAGAGCGACTGAGGAGACGCGAGCCATGGCGCGTCACCGCATCGCCGTCATCCCGGGCGACGGCATCGGCCGCGAGGTGATCGCCGCCGGCCTCCAGGTGCTGCAAGCGCTGCAGGACCGCGCGCCCGGTCTCGAGCTGTCGTTCGAGGAGCTGGACTGGGGCAGCGACCACTACCGGACCCACGGCGCCATGATGCCGGCCGACGGGGTCGAGCGGCTGCGCGGCTTCGACGCCATCTACTTCGGCGCCGTGGGCGACCCGGAGATCCCCGACGACGTCACACTCTGGGGCCTGCGCCTCGCCATCTGCCAGGGCCTCGACCAGTACGCCAACGTGCGCCCGGCGCGGCTCCTACCCGGCGTGCCGGGACCGCTGGCGGGCGTCGGGCCGGACGAGCTCGACTGGGTCATCGTGCGCGAGAACAGCGAGGGCGAGTACGCCGGCGCCGGCGGCCGGGTGCACCGGGGCCTGCCCCCGGAAGTGGGCTTGGAGGTCGCCGTCTTCACCCGTGCCGGGGTCGAGCGCATCATGCGCTTCGCCTTCGATCTCGCCCGCAGCCGGCCGCGGAAGCGCCTCACCTGCGTCACCAAGTCGAACGCCCAGCGCCACGGCATGGTGCTGTGGGACGAGGTCTTCCGGGAAGTGGCCGGGGACTATCCGGACGTGGAGGCCGACAAGATGCTGGTGGACGCCATGACCACCCGCATGGTGCTGCAGCCGGCCTCGATCGACACGGTGGTCGCCACCAACCTGCACGCCGACATCCTGAGCGACTTGGCCGCTGCCCTGTCGGGCAGCCTGGGGATCGCCCCCACCGCCAATCTCAACCCGGAGAGCGCGAGCCCCTCCATGTTCGAGCCGATCCACGGCTCTGGCTTCGACATCCAGGGCAAGGGTATCGCCAACCCGGTCGCCAGCTTCTGGTCGGCGGCGCTGATGCTGGAGCACCTGGGCGAGCAGGCGGCGGCGGCCGGCCTGATGACCGCCGTCGAGCAGGTACTGGCCGCCGGCGTCCTCAGCCCCGACCTGGGCGGCGAGGCCACCACCGATCAGGTCACGGAGGCCGTTGCGGCCGCCCTCGCCGGGGCCAACATCTGAGGGATCGCGAAAGCCGGCGTTACGAGGCCAGAGTCTGCCGCTCCGGGCCGGCGTTCCCGTTCGCCGCAAGCGGCAGGGCGAGGGTCGCATGGCCCGGCGCCGCCGCGACAGGCGCGCCGAGAGCTCTGACCAGGCGGGAAAGCGCCCGGTTGCCGGACTGGTAGTAGAAGTCGGCGAAACGGGCGCCGTGGGCGGCGGCCTCTTCGAGGGCCGCGGCGACCAGCCGGCGGCCGAGCGCCCGGCCGCGCTGCTCCGGCAGCACGGAGACCGAGACCTCGGCCCTGACCGGGTGGGCAGCTTCCTCCAGATGGGCCTCGGCGAGCCCCGCCATCTCGCCCGTGACCGGATCGAAGGTACCCACCAGGACCATGCGCGCGAAGTCGATGCGCTGCACGTAGGCGCCGATTGCCTCGTCCCCCGTGAGGGCGTGGAAACGGGCGTGCCGGTCGGCGGCGGAGAGCGCCAGCAGGTGCGCCGCGATGGCCGGCAGATCGGCCGCCGCCAGCCGGCGCACGGCAGGCGCGCCGACCGGGCGGGCGCGCGCCGCCGGGGGCAGATCGGGCATGGATGCGGCTGAAACCTGCTGGGCCTGCACGGGAGCCTCCTGGGCCGAACGCTGTCGTGACGCTGGCCAGGATGGCGGACCGAGGTTTCAGGCCAACCCCGCCGCAAAGGTTTCTTGTTTCAGCTTGGTAACAGTCGGGCGGGTCAGGCTGCTTCCGGCAGGCCGTCGCGGAACACCAGCAGGCTGCCCCTCGCCATGGTTTCCCAGGGCTCGTGGTGGGTCAGAGGCTGGGTGGCGATCACCGTCACGATGTCCTTGGGCGTGGTCTCCTTGGCGAAGTCCACCGTCATGTCCGTGTCGATCAGGCTGGCCGGGCCGAAGGGCGCGCGCCGGGTGAGCCAGGTGAGCGCCGTGCTGCAGTAGCAGTAGAGGGCGCGGGAATCGCAGAGCAGCATGTTGAAGGTGCCGAGGCGGTTGAGATCCTCGGCCAACTCGCCGATCAGGCGCGCGAGCGCCCGCTTCGAGCGGGGCCGCGCCGGATAGCGGGCGCGCACCTGGTCGAGGATCCAGCAGAAGGCGTGCTCGCTGTCGGTCGTCCCCACCGGCTGGTAGTGATCGAGCGGCCGCTTCTTCACCCCCTTCAGCTTGCCGTTGTGGGCGAAGGTCCAGCTGCAGCCCCAGAGCTCGCGCACGAAGGGATGGGTGTTCTCCAGGCAGACTCGTCCGTTGGTCGCGCGGCGGATATGGCAGATGACGTTGAGGCTCTTGATCGACTGGTTGCGCACCAGCTTGGCCACCTCCGAGTGGCTGCTGGGAAAGGGGTCGTGGAAGGTGCGGCAGCCTCGGTCGCTGTAGAAGGCGATGCCCCAGCCGTCCCGGTGGGGCCCGGTGCGTCCGCCCCGCTGGATCAGCCCTGAGAAGCTGAATTTGATGTCCGTCGGGACGTTGCAGTTCATGCCCAAGAGCTCGCACATGGCGGGCGAGTCTAGGACAGTTTCGCGAGGCGCGGAACCGGCGCGCGCCCTTCCCGGGCGCTTCAGCCTTCGACCGTCACCTTGTCGCCCAGGCGGATCTCGGCGTCGTTCAGCACGCGGCAGGCAACGCCGCCGCGCCAGTCCGGCATGAGCGCCCCGGTCAGGCCCGCATGCTGCTCGTCCATGCGCTCGCAGGGCGCGGTCTCCATGCCCACTTCCAGCTCCAGCCCGCCGATGGAGAGCCGCGCGCCCTCGCGCCGGGGCAGCTCGACGCCTGAGACCAGCAGGTTCGCACGCCGGACGGTCCAGGGAAGCTCGGCGCCCAGCTCGGCGCAGACCTCGCCCCAGACGTCGGCCGAGAGCACGGTCACCTGGCGCCGTTTCGGCCGCCGACCGCGATAGTCGCCCTCGATGCCGGCGGCCTGGGTGACCTGAACGGCCTCCAGCTCCTCCATCGACACGCGGGTTCCGCCCTTGCGCGCAATCCCCACCAGCTCGCCCATGCGATACTCCTGTTCCGTCCGCTGTGGGGGAGGAGTTTAGCCCCGAGCCTCCGTCGCGTCCGTCAAAAAACGCCCGGCACAAGTCGCGCAGAGGACCTCCGGGACAAAGTAGGGTGCAACGGCGAAGGCTTGGTGGTCTTATCGGGGGGCCAGAGAGAGAGAGAGAGAGAGAGAGAGAGAGAGAGAGAGAGAGAGAGGCCGCCCGTGGACAGCCGCGCCAGATCCGTCATTGCCACGCTTTGCGTGCCCGCCTTCATGATGGGGACAGACTTCACCGGGGCGCTGATGCTGGTCGTGCCGATCGAGCACGAGTATTCCGCCGACATCACGACGACCCAGTGGGTCCTCAACGTCTACGCCCTGACGTTTGCCATGGCCCTGGTCGCCGGCGGGCGGCTGGGCGACATGTTCGGACGCCGGCGGCTGCTGCTGGCCGGACTCGGCATCTTCCTCGTGGCCTCTCTCGCCTGCGCGATGGCACCGTCGATCACCTGGCTGATCGGCGCCCGCGCGGTGCAGGGCATCGGCGCGGCCATCGCCTGGCCTTGCGTACTCGCGATGGCCGCGACCTCGGTCGAGGAGGAGGAGCGCGGCGCGGTGCTGGCGCTCGTCATCGGCTCGGTCTCGGTCGGCAACGTGGTGGCGCCCTTCCTGGCGGGCATAATCGGGGGGCTGGGCGAATGGCGGCTGTTCTTCTACGCCAACGTGACGCTGGCGGCGGTTTCGGCCCTCCTGGTCTTGCGCTTCCTGGACAAGGAAGCGGCCGAACGCACGGACGAGCGGATCGACGCGCTCGGCATGGCGGTCCTGTCGCTGGCGGTGCTCGCCTTGCTTTACGGCCTCGACATCGGCGCGGACTGGGGCTGGACGTCGCTGCCGCTGGCCGCCCTCTTCGCCGCCTCGTTGGTGTTGTTCGTCGCCTTTCCCTTGGTCGAGAAGCGGGTCCGGGACCCCATGGTGCCGCCGCCGATGATGCGCAACGGCCAGTTCATGCTGGCCCTCTCGACCAACGGACTGGTCTCGCCGGCCATGTTCCTGATGTTCCTCTACATGCCGCAATACCTGCACAAGATCATGGGCTGGCCGGTGCTCTGGGCCTCGATCGGGACCCTGCCGCTGTTGCTCACGCTCTGCGCGCTCAACCTGACGGCCGGGCGCTTCTACAATCGCATCGGCCCGCGAAAGCTGCTGTCGGCCGGGCACATACTGACCGTGGCGGCCGCCGTCTGGATCGCGCTGATGCCCGCCTCCTGGGGCTACGCCGGCGTTGCGGTGCCGATGGCCCTGTTGGGCACGGGCTGCGGCATGATCTTCGGGCCGGCCGGCACCGCCGCGATCAACGCCGCAGATCCGAAGCGCGCCGGCATGGCCGGCGGCCTGTCCTTCATGTTCCACCTGGCGCTCGGGGCCATCGGCGTGGCGGGCGGGACGGCGCTCATGTTCGGCGCCGGCCTGGCCTCGCTCAGGCGTGGCCTGGAGGGGATCGGCGTCAAGCTATCGGCGGCGGACCAGACCGCCCTGGCCTCTGGCGCCATCCACTCGCCGGAGGTGCAGCAGATCCTGGGACGCTTCGGCCCCGAGGAGACAGACAAGGTCATCGCCGTGGTGCGGGAGGCCTTCGTCGCCGGCATGCACCGGGCCTTCTGGCTGGCCTTCGCCTTCGCCCTCCTGGGCCTGATCTTCTCCCTTTGCCTGAACGAGAAGAGACTGCGCGGCGTCGACCGGGAAGACACGCCCGCCTGAAGGGGACCTACCCATCCGAGCACTCGCGTCACCTGCGGGAGAAACGCCGCCAAGACTCCGATTGCGCGACCGGCGGCACTGGCCCTAGGCTCGTGAGAATGGGGGCGCGTCTGCGGCGCCCGGTCCGGAGCGGACGGCCATGGCGAGACAATCCTTTTCCATCGACCCTCTGACGCCCACCATCGGCGCCGAGATCGTCGGTCTCGACCTCTCGCGGCCGCTCGATCCGGCGACGCTCGACGCGGTCTACCGCACCCTCATCGATCATCTGGTGATCTTCTTCCGCGACCAGGAGCTGCCACCCGCCCGGCAGCTCGCCTTCGCCGAGAGCTTCGGCGAGATCGACAAGCCGCACCCGGTCTATCCCCACGCCGAAGGCCAGCCCAACGTGGTGCTTCTGGAGCACGGCCCCGACAGCAAGCCCGACACCAACCAGTGGCACACCGACCTGACCTTCTACGAGCAGCCGCCCTTCGCCTCCGTCCTCTACGCCGTCCTGGTGCCGGCAACCGGCGGCGACACCCTCTGGGCCAACATGTACGCCGCCTACGACGCCCTGCCGGCCGAGATGAAGGCGCTCGTCGACGGCCGCGAGGCGATCCACGACCTGGGCGATTTCCGCAACGACTTCCTGGCCGAGGGCGGCATCGGGCGCCTCAACCGGGCCCTGGCCGAGCAGGGCTCGGCGCTCCATCCCTTGGCGCCGCACCATCCGGTCACCGGGCGCCGCTATCTCTTCGTCAATCAGCCCTTCACCCGCATGGTGGCCGGGATGGACATGCGCGCGAGCGACCGCCTGCTGCGCTATCTCTACGACCACATCGAGCGCCCGGAGTACCAGGTACGATTCCGCTGGCGGTCCGGCTCGCTCGCCATGTGGGACAACCGGGTGACCCAGCACTACGCGGTCGACGACTATCGGCCCAACCGCCGCACCATGCACCGGGTGACGGTGGTGAACGACCGCCGCGCCCGGGACGGCGGAAGACCGGCGGCGCGCCTGGCGGGCTGAGGAGTGGAGCGCGGTCCGGCCGGCGCCGGTCCTTTCCTTTGACAGGCGACCGGGCAAGGCTTGCGGCACTTACGGGTGGGCAACGAGGAACGGCATGGCGGCAGAGACCTTCAAGAATTTCATCGGCGGTGAGTGGACAGCGGGCGTCTCGGAGATCGAGAACCGCAACCCCTCGGACCTCTCGGACCTGATCGGGCGCTACGCCCAGGACGACCGGGCCCAGACCGAGACTGCCATCGCCGCCGCCCGCGCGGCCGCCGGGGATTGGGCCGCCTCGGGACCCGAGACCCGCTACAAGGTGCTGATGGCCGTGGGCGAGGAGCTGATCGCCCGCGCGGCCGAGCTGGGCGAGCAGCTTTCCCGCGAGGAGGGCAAGCCCCGCGCCGAGGGGGTCGGCGAGGTCGCCCGTTCCGGGCAGTTCTTCACCTACTTCGCCGCCGAGGCGCTCCGCCAGATCGGCGACACGGCGGACTCGGTGCGCCCGGGGATCGAGATCGACGTGCGCCGCGAGCCCATGGGCGTGGTCGCCGTGATCTCGCCCTGGAACTTCCCCATGGCGACTGCCGCCTGGAAGATCGCGCCGGCGCTCGCCTTCGGCAACGCCGTGGTCTGGAAGCCCGCCAACCTCACGCCCGCGAGCGCCTGGGCGCTCTCCGAGATCATCGGCCGCCAGGACGATCTGCCCCCGGGCGCCTTCAATCTGGTCATGGGCTCGGGGGGCGAGGCGGGCCAAGCCCTGATCGAGAACCCCGGGATCGACGCCGTCACCTTCACCGGCTCGCTCGGCGTCGGCCGGCAGATCGCCGCGGCGGCGGCGGGGAACCTCACCAAGTTCCAGCTCGAGATGGGCTCCAAGAACGCCCTGGTGGTGATGGACGACGCCGATCTCGATCTCGCCGTCGCCTGCGCCCTCAACGGCGCCTTCGGCGGCACCGGCCAGAAGTGCACCGCCTCCAGCCGTCTTATCGTCCACCGCGCCGTCCACGATGCCTTCGTCGACAAGATGTCGGAGGGCATGAAGGCCCTGAAGGTGGGCCATGCCCTCGAAGAGGGAACCCAGATGGGCCCGGTGGTCGACGCCGGTCAGCTCGAAGGCAACCTGGCCTATCTCGATCTCGCCCGCGAAGAGGGCTGCACCCACGTCTGGGGCGGCGAGCGCCTGGAGCGGGAGACCGAGGGCTACTACCTCTCCCCCGCCCTCTTCACCGGCAGCCGCAACGACATGCGGGTGAACCGGGAGGAGATGTTCGCGCCCATCGCCTGCGTCATCGAGGCGGACGACTACGACGAGGCGCTGGCCATCGCCAACGACACAGAGTTCGGCCTGACCTCGGGCATCGTCACCCGCTCCCTCGCCCGGGCCAGCCACTTCCGGCGCAACGTCCGCACCGGCTGCGTCATGGTCAACCTGCCGACCGCCGGCACCGACTACCACGTGCCCTTCGGCGGCCGCGGCAACTCAAGCTTCGGCAGCCGCGAGCAGGGCCAATGCGCGGTCGAGTTCTACACCCAGGTGAAGACCGCCTATATCGCGGCGGGCGCGCCATGAGCGGCGGGCCGCAGGATACGGGCGAGCGGCCCCTCATCATCGACGGCCTCCAGTACTGCAATTGGTCGCCCGAGATCTTCGATGAGATGCGCGAGGGCGGCGTCGACTGCGTGCACGCCACCATCTGCTATTGGGAGGACCTGCGCGAGACCATCGCCAACATGGCCGACTGGAACCGCCGCTTCGAGCGTCACGCCGAGCGGCTGCTCCACGTGCGCACGGCCGACGACGTGCGCCGGGCCAGGGCCGAGGGCAAGACTGGCATCGTCTACGGGGCCCAGAACTGCTCACCCATCGAGGACGACGTGGGCCTGGTCCAGGTGGTGCACGATTTGGGCCTGCGCTTCATGCAGCTCAGCTACAACAACCAGAGCCTCCTGGCGACAGGCTGCTACGAGGCCGAGGACCCGGGCCTGACCCGCATGGGCCGCCAAGTGGTGAAGGAGATGAACCGGGTCGGGCTGGTGGTGGACATGTCCCACTCGGCCGAGCGCTCGACGCTGGAGGCCATCGACTGCTCCGAGCGACCCATCGCCATCACCCACGCCAACCCGGCCTTCTGGCACGAGGCGCTGCGCAACAAGTCGGACGCGGTCCTGAAGGCGCTCGCCGAGAGCGGCGGCATGCTGGGCCTCAGCCTCTATCCCCACCATTTGAAGGACAAGTCCGACTGCACCCTGGAGAGCTTCTGCCAGATGGCCGCGCGCACGGCGGAGCTCATGGGCGTCAACCATCTCGGCATCGGCTCCGACCTCTGCCAGGGCCAGCCCGACAGCGTAGTCGCCTGGATGCGAAACGGCCGCTGGACCAAGGAGACCGACTTCGGCGAGGGCAGCAAGGCCCAGGCCGGCTTCCCGCCGCAGCCGCCCTGGTTCGCCGGCAACCGGGACTTCGGCAACCTGGCCGAGGGCCTGGCCGCGGCCGGCTTCGCGCCCGACGAGGTGGCCAAGGTCATGGGCGGCAACTGGCTCGCTTTCTTCGAACGCTCCTTCGGTCCGGCGGAAAGCTGACATGTCGGCGCAGGTTTCACTGGAGGACGACACGGGCTTGCGCCTGCGGCCGCCCGCGACGGTCATGCGCCTCCACCGCATGGGCGCCTTCCACCCCACCCGCATCTCCTTCATGCGCAGCCTACTCAGACGCATCGCTGGCGAAGGCTGGCGTCTGACGCGCCCGCGCTTCGAACTGGACGCGGACGGCTACGGCACCGCGGTCTACCGGATGGACACGCTCCAGGGCGCCTGCAGCCTGGTCGCCTTCTCCCACGAGTTGAGCCCCGAGGAGCGCACCGACCGGGTGATCGCCGAGAAGTGGGACGCCACCTTCGCCCTGGTCCTGGGCGAACCCTCGGACGCGGACGTCGAGCGCCTCAGCCGCAACGTGCCGCTGCAGGAGGCAGGCCACTGCGGCGCCAGCGAGCTGGTGCTGAGCCGCGCCAACAAGAGCGTGCGCCTCTTCGGCCACGTGGTCGACTGCCTCGCCCGGGGCTGGCAGCCGCCCATGGAGGACATCGTGCGGGTCGGCTACCTCATGCGCACCACCGCGGTCTACGGCAACGGCAAGTTCGGCCTCTCGGACCTCGCCCACACCTTTGCCAGCGGCCCATTCCGCCGGCCCTTCGAGGCCGAGATGCTGACGGTCTACCTGATCCGCCAGTTCACCCTCGACCTGGTCGAGCACATCGCCGCGGCGCGGTCACCCGAGCGTGCCGTGCGCCTCGCCCCGGAGCGCCGCCGCGCCTTCGGCATCGGCAACTCCACCGGCCTCGGCATGGCGCCCTTCCTCAGCTTCCACCCGGCTCTCATTCACCGCTGGATGACGGCGCGGGAGACCGCCTTCGCCCGGGTGCTGGCGCTGCCGGAGGCCGCGCCCGAGAAGCGCGCCGCCTTCCTCCGCCTGCTGGCGAGAGCGGTCGGCCACGTGCGCGAGTGGGAGACCCAGGACGCCCGCCAGGCGGCGCGCATCGAGACCCTGCACGACGAATTGCTGAATCTACAGGCGCGACTCACCGGCGAGGACGCCGGCCTGCTGACCGGCCCCGCGCCCTGGCGGCGCCTGGCCGCGCTGACCGAGGCCGAGGGCTCCGAGGAGCTGCAGGAACTGGTCCTCAGCCTGATGATCGAGCCCTACGGCGAGCTGGTCGACGACCTCGCCGACGCCATGACCGACCCGGAGGACGCGCGCCTCGACCCGGCCATGACCCTGGCCGACCTCAAGGCCGCCATCGAGCGTGACTACGACTGGGCGCTCGCCATCGACTTCGCCGAGCCCAGGGCCCAGCACTACTTCTGGTACCGCTCGGCGGAGAAGGAGGAGCCGCGTCTGGGCGAGCGCTTCAGCGAGCCTGGGGCGGAGCTGGAGACCCGCCTGGGCATCGCCCGGGACGTGAAGGCGCTGCACGAGACCCTCACCTCCCTGGACGCGCCCGACGAGCCGGTCGCCGCCCTGCTGCTGCGCCAGCCCGAGTGGCGCTATGTCGTCAAGCGCATCCAGCTGGCCGAAGGGGCGCTCTACGGCGAGATTCGCGACAACCTGCTGGACGCCGCGTGTCTGCCCATCGACATCCTGCGCTGCAAGCTCTCGTTCTTCGGCGCCATCAAGTTCGACCCCAAGTCCGACCGCTGGACCCGTATCACCATGTACCAGGGCGCGCCGGTCTTCGCCGAGCTCGACGCCGCGCGCGCCGACGACTGGGCCTTTCCCGTCTTCACCGAGGCGCGGGATCTCCATCCGTGAAGCGCTCCCTCAACGAGGTCGAGCGCATCTGCCAGAAGGCGGCCGAGGGCGCGGGCGCGCCGGCCGGCCTCGACGTGGACGCGGCCGCGGGCGCCGCCTGGCTGCTGGCGCACGGTTTCGACGCGCTGGACGGCCTCGCCGAGGAACTCGAACGTTTCCCGGATCTGGCGCCGGCGTGCCGCTTCGAGGCCAGCGGCGAGGAAGCCAGGTATGAGGCGCTCGACGCCACGGACAAGGCCGGGGCTCTCGTCGCACCCCTGCTGGTGGACCTGCTGGTGGCGCGGGCGGCTGCTGGAAGCCCGAAGTGCCGCAGCGCCCTGAAGGTCCGGAACCTCACCGCGCCCCTCTTCCTGCTGCACCCGGCCGTGGCCCACGCCCGGGACGGCTGGCAGTTCCGCTTCGCCCTGGAGAGCGCCGACGCGCACTGCGCGTGCCGCGTGACGCCCAGCGGCGCCACCCTGCTGGGTGACGAGTGCGGCGGACTGGGAGGCAGGACAGCCTGGACACTCGACGGACGCTGCGCCCGCGACGTGGCGGATCTTGGCAGCGATGACGATGCCGGGCTCGCGGTGCTGGCCGCCGTAGAAGAGCTTGCCGCCACGCAAGCCCGCAGCCTCGCCGAGGGCGTCGAGGTGGCCGGTGAGACCTGGACGCGGCTCCAGGCCCTCGCCCTCAAGGTGCTGGTGCCGGCGAGCGAGCAATCCCGCTTGAAGGGCGCCGGCGCCAAGGCCAGCGACAACGAGTAGAGGGGGCCTCCGTGGCCAATCAATCGGGCTGCGTCGCCGAAGCGAGGCTCTGTTCCTTCAGGTCGGCATGTTCACCAGATCACAAGGGTCATGGATCGAGTTGATCTGAAATCATGGACGTGATCGCTTTCCAAGCATGAGGGCGGAAGGCAGACGGAACAGCGATCCCAACTTGCCTCAGATTTCCCTAGTCGCCAGCAAGCTTGACCATAAGTTTGGTCATCAGTCGATTTCGATCCACGATGCCTATCGGTTTCTGGCCATCTTCTGACACAACGACCAAAGCATCGGCATTGGTATCGAGAAACTTTTGCAGCGCTAGGCTGTTTGAATCGTCGGGTCCCAGCGACTCCTTGACCAGGATCCCAAGCTCCTCGAAGGCGCCGTGTCCGCCCGATTGCAGCTCCTGCATGAACAGTTCTCTCGTCGGCTCGGCCTCGAGCAAAGCGAGGACCTGGCTAGCGTTCGCGCTTCCGACGAACCTACCCGTCTCGTTTTCGACGAACACCACATAGGTGGACTGCCCAACGGCCATGAGCGTCTTGAGATACTGAACGATGGCATCGGCCACGTAGTATCCGCTCAAGCCGACTCTGAGCGTCAGCGCATTCGGAAGATCGGGATTGAGCTGCTCGACTTCGGATCTGAGCTGGCTCAGTCCACCCTTTTCGATGGCTTGCAGCTGCTCCACATTCTCGATAATGCCGCTCGACTCAACTTGGGACGTTGCAGCGCTACGAAACTTCGCCCCCCAGCCTCCAGGAGCCGAGAACTCGGCAACCCGGCCGGAGACCACCGCGTAGACGATGAGGGGAATGAGCAGCACTGCTATGAACGTCGCCCCGTCCACGGAGCCGACCAGCCGCTTCATGGCGGCAAGGACTCCCACCGCGACAACGAGCACGACAATGCCAACGACGATCCCGAGCCACTCTTGGTTCATATCAGACATGATCTCGGATCCCACAACGATTAGGGGAAATTCAATATCAGTGTACGCCAGTTATGAGTGGATTCCACCCGGCACTTGTGCTCAGTCGGATCGATTGCTCCGTCGAGATCGTTCGGAATCACGCGCCAAGCGCGCTTCTGGTCCCTTGCCGGGCGGCGTCAATGACCGGAATCGGTGGCGTTTCCGGGGGCTCGCGAAAGAATGTTCTGGTTTCCATCGCGGAACGGAAAAAGGCGGCCCGTCGGACCGCCTTTTTCCGTGCATGGACGCCAGCGTGTCCCGGCCCCGGATCTTCTGCTCTTCGATCCCCGGCGGTCCCGGCTTTCGCCGCTGCTCCGCCGCCGGTTCCTCTGGGCCGGGCCCGAGGGGCCCTAAAATGCCTGCGCTACTTGCAGGAACGCGAGACTTAGCACCCCCATACCGCCCAGCCAAAACACCAGAGCTTGTGCCATGTCGCAGCTCCTTCTGTTCGACTTTGGAGTGTGGCCTCTCGCTGTGATTGCGGGTTCTTCCCAGGTGGACCGACCCGACGGCCGGCCCTACTAGACTAACCGGCCGACTCGGGCTTGGTTCCAGCGCAAGGACTTTTTTCGCCGCGCGCGGGAGCTTCGGCCCATCCCTAACTCACTGAAACATGGTTAATAAATGGTTAATAACCGGCGGCCCTGGGGTTGCGGGCCGCGCCCGGCCGCGCCCAGAAGACTGCCCGGATGCGACTCGGGCGGCACGTGGCGGACCCCGCGGGCGGAATGCGCTTGTCGGCCTCCCCGGAGCCAAATAGACTCCCAGAAATCCAAATGTAATTCCCATATTTCCGATGAGCGCCAAAAATAAATTGAAGAATATCCTGCCGCAACGCGCAGACGTTTTGTTGCGCAGATGCCTTCTAGTCTACAGATTGATGAAGAACTTGGGCGGCGCCCACCCCAGGTCCTGTCCGGTCTGCGGCTACGAGGGCCTGTTCGAGGCCTATGGCATGCCGCCACGCCTCGACGCCCGCTGCCCCGCCTGCACGTCGCTGGAACGCCACCGCCTGCTGCTGCTGGCCTGCCGCCGGCACGACATCCTGGCCGGCGTCGAGACGCTGCTCCACTTCGCGCCCGAGCCCTGCCTGAGCCGTGTCCTGGGCGGGCTGGTGCCGCGCTACGTCACCGCCGACCTGCACGACCCCCGGGCGGAGCTCAGCCTCGACATCGAGGCGACCGGCCAGCCCGATGGCGCCTACGACGCCGTGCTCTGCTCCCACGTCCTGGAGCACGTGGACGACGCCAAGGCGCTGAAGGAGATCCACCGCATCCTCAAGCCCGGCGGCAAGCTGATCGCCATGGTGCCGCTGGCCGAGGGCTGCGCGAAGACCTACGAGGACCCGGCCATCACCGATCCCGCCCTGCGCCGCCTCCACTTCGGCCAGGAAGACCACCTGCGCCTCTACGGCGCCGACTTCCGCGACCGCCTCGCCGCCGCCGGATTCCGGGTCGAGGAACACGCCGCCTGCGGCCCCGACGTCGTCACCCACCGCCTCACCGCCGGCGAGAAGGTGTTCGTCGGGCACAAGGGGTGACAAGTGACTCAAAGCGCCTGCAGGATGGCGTCCGTCATCTCGCTGCAGGAGGCCACGCCACCCAGATCTCGGGTCAGCACGCCCTGGGCAAGCGCCGACTCCACCGCAGTCGTCACCCGGGCAGCCAGATCCGGGCGGCCGAAGCTCAGGTCCAGCATCATGGCGACGCTGAGGATGGCGGCGATCGGGTTGGCGGCGTCCCGGCCCGCGATGTCGGGGGCGGAGCCGTGGACTGGCTCGTAGAGGGCGCGGCGGCGCCCTGAGTCCAGGGGCGGGCCGAGGGCGGCCGAGGGGAGCATACCGAGGGAGCCGGCGATGGCCGCGGCGCAGTCGGAGAGGAGATCTCCGAAGAGATTATCCGCCAGGATGACGTCGAAGCGCCGCGGGTTCCGCACCAGCTCGTAGAGGCAGGCGTCGGCGTAGAGGTGTTCCAGGGCCACGTCCGGGTATTCCTCGGCCGCGACCTGGGCGACCCGCCGGCGCCAGAGCACGCCCGTCTCCATCACGTTGGCCTTGTCGACCGAGGTGACGTGGCCCCGCCTCTCCCGCGCCAGTTCGCAAGCCGACCGCGCCGCCCGGTCGATCTCGCCCTGGGTGTAGGACTGGGTGTCCACCGCCTCCAGGCCTTCCGAGGTCTCGCGGATGCCGCGCGGTTCGCCGAAATAGATCCCGCCGGTCAGCTCCCGGAGGATGACCAGGTCCGTCCCCTCGATGACCTCCGGGCGGAAGGGCGTGCGGGCGAGGGTCGCGGGCCAGCTGCGCACCGGGCGCAGGTTGGCGAAGAGGTCCAGCTCCTTGCGCAGACGCGAGAGCCCGCTGCGTTCGCACGGGCCGCCGGGCAGGACGAGTTCGTCCCACTTGGGCCCGCCCTCGGCGCCGAACAGGACCGCGTCCGCCTCCGCCGCCAGCCTGGCCGTCTCGTCTTCGAGGAAGACGCCGTGCCGGTCGTAGCAGGCGCCGCCCGCCAACCGCTCCTCAAGCTCGAGGGTGAGGCCCGCCCCGGCGGCCACGGCTTCGAGCACCCGAAGCGCCGACGCCGTGACCTCGGGACCGATACCGTCGCCCGCCAGGACCAGGACCCTGAAGCCGCGCGGCTTCGCCGCCGAGGGGCTCACCGGGCCGCGCTCACGGCGCCGCGCCCCGGCCGAATGACATCCACTGCTCCTCCCGGCCGCGGCTCCGGTAGCTGTGGCGGAGCCTGGAGTGGAACTCGTCCAGGTCAACGTGGAAGCTGCGCACGTGGCGCTCGGACCTAGCGGGATCGAAGGCCGTGCGGCCGTGCAGCAGGCGCTGGTTGTTGAAGACCAGCATCTGACCCGGCGCGAGCTTCACCGTGATCATGCCCTCGCCGGCATAGAGCAGCGCGAGCAGCTTGCGGAGGGCGGCGAAGAAGGGCCCCACCTGCTCAGGAGCGGCATCCACGGGCGCCATGCCTCGGTCGAGGATCCGGATGCCGGCGACCGCGCCATCCCGGTCCAGGCTGATGATCGGCGCCTCCATCTCGAAGGCCCGGCCCTCCTTCAGGGTCCGGTGGAAGCGCGCCGGAGTCGAGGCCAGCAGGCGGAAGGCCTCCGGATCTTGCTCCCGCAGCCGCTCCGCGACGTGGAGGCCGTCGGCCAGGGTCGTATCGCCGCCCTCGGCGCTCTGGGCGATCACCTGGAAGAAGGTGATGGCCGGCGGATCCCGGCGGTAGGGCTCGTCGCTGTGCAGGTTGAGCGCCAGCGCCATGTCACCGACGATCTCCGGGTCGGGCTTGGACCTGAGCTCGAAGACACCGTAGTTGGTCATGCGCAGCTTGCCCGCGAGGCCGGCCACCTCCTCGATGCGCTCGGCCTCCGGCGGCACCTCGGTGAGGATGACGAAGCCCAGGTCGCGCAGGGTCTCGAGGAACTCCAGGTGTGCGTCCGGGTCGGCCGACGTGCGCGAGTAGGACCGGTAGGGCAGCTCGTCGGCGATTTCCCGGCCCCAGACGCGGGGCCGCACCCGCCGCCGCTCCCGCTCCTGCTGCGACAGGCAGTGGCCGCGCAGCCAGAAGGGATCGAAGCGCGAGACATGGCCGCCGCCCCAGTCGACGAGGAGGTCGCCCGCGTCCGACATTGAAACGGCCTCCACATTCGGATCGGCGGGCAGCTCCGTGAGCCGGAGATGGCGGACGGCGGTCTCCGTTTCGCCGCAATGCGCGCAGGTGCAGGCGTAGCGCAGCCAGATGGCCGGGAACCGGCTCTCGTGGCCGTCCGCCCAGCCGACCTGGACCATGCCGGCGGGCGCGACCTTCACCGCCTCGATCCTGTGCCGGGCCTGCGCTGTCATCCCCTTCGCTCCCTGCCGGCCATCCACGGGCAGGGCCGAGTGTTGGCGAGGCGGCGCGCCTTGACAAATGATGATTGGCGGAGCTGTGGTTGAGCACTGCTCAACCACACGGGACCTCGTCATGCGGCCGTCCCTGGAAGACCGCAGATTCCTGAGCGCGCTGATCTTCTTCGAGCGGGCGGCCCGGCGGCTCAGCTTCTCCGAGGCCGCCGCCGAGCTCAGCGTGACCACCTCGGCCGTGAGCCATCAGATCCGGCGTCTCGAAGAGGCGCTGCAGGTGCGGCTGTTCGAGCGCAAGGCAAGGGCCGTCGCCCTGACCGCCGAGGGCGCGCAGCTCTTCGCCTCGGCTCAAGGCGCCTTCGCGGAACTCGGCGAGGCGGTTTCCGCGCTCACCAGGAGCGAGACGATCCGTGTCTCCATCGGCCCCTTTCTCTCCTCTCATTGGCTCATGCCGCGCCTCGGCGCCTTCGAACGCAGCGAGCCGACCGTACGCGTCGATCTCGTCCACGCCGTCGGCCCGCCCGATCTCGCGGCCAGCCATGTGGCGATCGTCTGGGGCGACGAGGCCTGGCACCGGCGCGGCGGAGAGCGCCTTTTTGGCGCCGAGACGGTGCCGGTCGGCGCCGCCAGCGAACGCGGCACGGGCGGCCCCGGCATGCCCTTTTGGGAGGGCGGGCTGCCGCCGCTCCACTATCGCGACCGGCGGGCCTGGAAAGCCTGGTGCGAGGCGGCCGGCGCGCCGCACCGCTACGCCGAGCAGGGCGAGATCTACGAGGATCCCAACCTGGTGCTGGAGGCCGCCGCCCACGCGCGCGGCGTCGCCCTCGGCTTCCTGCCCTTCGTGGCGGCCGAGCTGTCACGGGGCCGGCTCCAGGTGCTGCACCCCACGCGGGCCAAATCGCCGGACTCCTATTGGCTACTGGCCGGCCGGCGGCGCAGCCCGGCCGCCACCGGCTTCATGACCTGGCTCAGCCGGGAAGCGGAGCGAGACGCCGAATAGCAAGCAACGCTCAAGAATCCGTGTTGCCCGCTATCCGACGAAAGCGACCAAGCATGGACGGACGTGGACTTAGCGCGCGCCCTGGCGGTAGAAGCGCCCCGATGAAGGACGAAGATCCGGCAGATCCGGCATGACGGGCCCGCAGGAAGACGCCCGCCGCGGCGTGCCGAGCAGCCGCGTCGTGTGGCTGTCGTTGGGCGCGCTCTTCACCAGCGTCTTCTCCTTCAGCCTCTCGTTCGGTGGCCTGACGCCGTTGCTGGCGCTGACCCTGGACGCGCGGGGGGTCGACGGCGCCATCATCGGCCTGGTGGTGGCGGCCCAGCCGATCGGGACCGTCGCCGCCGCGCCCTTCGTGCCGCGCCTGCTGCGCCGCCTGGGGACGGCGGACTCGATCCTGATCTGCGGGGCCGTCTCGATTCTCTCGGTCGCCCTGCTGCCGGTCTTCACCGGCGTGACGGCCTGGCTCCTTCTGCGCCTGCTCGCCGGTCTTGCGGGCGCAGGGCCCTGGATCATCGTCGAGACCTGGATCAACATGGTGGCCAGCGAGCGGGGCCGGGGCCGCACCGTTGCCCTCTACGGCAGCGTCCTCGCCGCGGGCTTCGCCGCCGGGCCCCTCGTCCTGACCGCGGCCGGCAGCGAGGGCCTGCTGCCCTTCCTCCTGTTCACGGCCCTCCACGCCGCCGCCCTGCTGCCGGTCCTGCTGGTGCGCCGGCACGCCCCCAGGGTCGAGGTGGCGGAGAAGCCGCGGCTCGCCGGGCTCGTCGTCGCGGCGCCGGCCCTCTTCGCCGCGGCGGTCCTCTCGGGCTTCGTCGACATCGCCTTCTTCAGCTTCCTGCCGATTTGGGGCCTCAGGAACGGCCTCGAAGAAGGCTTCGCCGTGACGCTGCTGTCGGTCTTCGTCGCCGGCAACATCCTCATGCAGTATCCGCTCGGCTGGCTGGCCGACGCCACCGGCTACCGGGCCGTTCTCCTCGTTTGCGGTCTCGTCTGCCTCGCGGGCCCGGCCGTGGCGCCGCTGCTGCTGGAGGTGCCGGCCCTGCTAGCCGCCTGCCTTTTCGTCTGGGGCGGCGCGGCCTGGGGCGCCTACTCCGTCGCGCTTGCCGCCCTCGGCGCGCGCTTCCGCGGCGCCCTGCTGGCGGCCGCCAACGCGGCCTTCGTGATCGCCTACGAGCTCGCCAACATCGCCGGTCCGCCGGCCGCCGGCGCCGCCCTCGACCTCTGGCCCGGCCAGGGTTTGATGGCGCTCATGGGCCTCGTCGGCGCCCTCTTCGTCGTCACGGTCGCCGCCAGCGCGCGCCGGACGCCGCCCGGCGCGAGCTAGCGGCGCAAAGCCCGGCCAAGACCGCGGGTCTAGTTGAGCAGGTCGTCCTCGAAGGGGAAGGTGGCGACCAGCTCCGAGCCGGTTTCGGTGATCCGGACCATCTGCTCGAGCTTGACGCCCTCTTGGCCGCCGCGCTCGCCGATATAGCTCTCGACGCAGATCGTCATGTCGGTCTCGAAGACGCCGTCGTAGCCCTTGGGGTCGTAGGCCGAGCGCGGGGCCAGCATGGGGTACTCGTTGCACATGCCGATGCCGTGCAGGATGCAGCCGCATTCGAAGTCGGCGAAGCGCTCGGGGATGCGCCAGGACTTCTCAACCAGCTCGCGGAAGCCGAGGCCGGCCCTCAGGAGCGCCATGTTGGAATGCACCTGGTCGTAGGCCAGCCGGTAGAGCTCCTTCTGCTCCGCCGTCGGCTTGGCGGGCTGGCAGAGCCAGGTGCGCGACATGTCCGTGCTGTAGCTGTAGGGCCCGACCATGTCCGTGTCGATGCCCAGCAGCTCGCCGGCCTCGAGCCGCTTGTCGCTCGCTTCCGTGTACCAGGGATTGGTGCGGGGGCCGGAGACCACCATGCGGCTTTCCGTGTAGTCCCCGTCGAGGGCCGAGTTGAGGCCGACCAGGATCGCCCAGAGCTCGTTCTCGGTGATGCCCGGCCGGGTCGCCTCGCGCATGAGGCGGAGCGCGGTCTGGCAGATCTGGGCGTTGCGGCGCTGAACGATCAGCTCGTCTTGTGTCTTGATCGAGCGGGCGTACTCGACCAGGTCCTGGCCGTAGGAGACCGTGACCTGGCGCCGCTCGAGGGCGTGGCGCAGCTCGCCGTCGAGACGGTCGACGCCGATCCGGCCGTTGGGGCAGCGCTCCCGGATCGCATCTGCCAGCTCGTCCGCCCAGGCGTCGATGACGGCCTCCCGGCCGCGCCCCGCGGCGTGGAACAGCCAGAGCTTGGCCGGTCGCGCCTCGGCCACCGTGGGCAGCTTCTCGGACATGTGCTCGCAGTTGATGAAGTCGAACATGACCGCCTTGCCTTCCACCGGCACCAGGCAGTAGCGCGAGGAGTTGTGCAGGGCCCAGACCTGCATGTTGCGGCAGCCGGTCGCGTAGCGGGTGTTGACCGGATCGTAGAGCACCATCCCACCGAGATCGCGCGAGCGCATCTGCGCCTGCAGGCGCGCCATTCGCTCGAGGAACATGCGCTCTTCGTCGAAGCCGGTGATCGCCTCCATGGCGACGCGGACCGCCGCGACGTCTTCACGCGAGAAGCTGTAGGCGCCGGTGTCGATCTGGTCCGGCCGATTGTCTGGATGTCGCATGGCGAAGCGCCTTCTGCGGTGCTGTCCCGCGCCAGACTAGGGCGCTGCGGTTCGCCGTGACAACATCAAACGGTGGGGTCTAAAGCCGAAGATCACTCGGGGGGCGACGATGGGAGGAGCCGCCTGCTCCGGCCCGAGGTTTGTGGAGACTGTCGGGTGCCTCGCCTTCCCTCGCGCCCTACGCGACTTCGCCGCGGACCTCGCTTTCGCGACGGGCGATGAAGGCGCGCAGCTCTTCGTCCTTGGCCTCGTCCAGCCTCGGCTCCTCGTAGTCGGACAGGAGCTTCCTGACGCGGATCAGCGCCCGCTCCGTGGTGTCCCGCGAGCCCTCGGCGCTCCACTGCTCGAAGGAATTGTTGTCCAAGAGCTGCGGCAGGAAGAAGGCCCGCTCGAAGTTCGCCTGGGTGTGGGGATGGCCGAGATAGTGGCCGCCCGGGCCGATGTCGCGCACCGCGTCCAGGGCCTCGTCGAAGTCGTCCCAGCGCGGGCCTTCCATCATGCGGTAGGCCATGGCGCACTGCTCGGCGTCGACCACGAACTTGGCCATGGAGCAGTGCAGGCCGCCCTCGTTCCAGCCGGCCGAATGCCAGACGTAGTTGGCGCCCGAGAGGCAGGCCGCCATCAGGGTCGTCGCGGATTCGTAGCCGGCCTGGGCGTCCAGGGTCTTGGCGCCGCCCAAAGTGTTCGACGTCCGCCAGGGCACGCCGTAGTGGCGCGCCATCTGGCCGATCATGTAGTTCATCAGGGAGATCTCCGGCGTGCCCGCCATGGGCGCGCCGGACTGCATGGAGACGGTGGAGAGGTAGTGGCCGTAGATGGCCGGCGCCCCCTTGCGCACCACCTGGGTGTAGGCGAGGGCCGAGAGCGCTTCGGCGTTGAGCTGGGCCACCGCGGGCACCGTCGAGGCGGGCGTGTTGGCGCCGCCCAGGACGAAGGGCGAGCAGAGCACCGGCTGGTTGTGCCGCGTGAAGGCGCGCAGCGCCCCCAGCATGGTCTCGTCCCAGACCAGCGGCGAGTTGCCGTTGATGTTGGCCGTGACCACCGCATTGTCCTCGACGAAGTCCGCGCCGAAGAGGATCTTCACCATCTCCATCACGTCTTCGCCGTTCGGCCCGCTGGTCGAAAGGCCCATGAAGGTCTTGTCGGAGTGCTTCATGGAGGAATAGGTGATCCAGAGATGGCGGTGGTTGACCGGCACGTCCATGGGCTCGCAGATGACATGGCCGGAGGAATGGATCGACGGGGACAGGTGGGACAGCTTGTGGAAGACGCCCAGGTCCTCCAGGGTCCCGTTCCGGCGCACGTCCTCCAGGTCCCGCACGAAGGGCGCGCCGGCCATGGGGATGAAGATCGACCTGCCCTCGCCCAGGCTGACGCTCTTCTCGGGATCGCGCGCATGCAGGGTGATCGTACTTGGGATGCTGGCGATCAGCTCCATCACCTGGCCGCGATCGAGGTAGACCCTCTCGCCGACGATCCTCGCGCCGGCCTGGCGCCAGTCCTCCAGAGCGGTCGGATCCCGGAAGTCGACGCCGACCTCCTCCAGGATGCGCATGGAGGCCTCGTGGATGCGGCCGACCTGCTCCGGGTCGAGCGGCTCCGTGTAGGGCAGGCCGTGGCGCAGGCTCGGCAGCATGTCCTCGCGTTTCGAGGTCCGCAGGGTCCTGCGGGCCTGCCGTCCGCCGCGCCGTACCGCCGCCTCCGCAACCGCCATGATGTCGCTCTCCACCCGCTGAGCGCGCGAACGACCGGACACGAGGTCCCGCCGGCCGCCGCACTCGAAACCGCTTGTGGGTTTCCCCTGGGCTTCGAATTTGGATCATCGGCCCGCGCTCAGGAAGCTGAAAAAAAGTCAACGGGCCCATGAGTTTGGTGCATTATTCCAGGTCGGGATCAGGCCGTTCTGTCCCCTGACGTCACTGGCGGGGCCGCACAGGAACCATGGTTCGCAGGTACTACAATCTGCCCTCCCTGACCGCGCTGGCCGTGTTCGAGGCCTCCGCCCGCCACATGAATTTCAACCAGGCCGCCCAGGAGCTCAACGTAACCCGGGGCGCCGTCAGCCGGCAGATCAAGTCTCTCGAGGAGGAGCTTGGCGCGGCGCTCTTCGAACGGGAAGCCAAGGGCGTGCACCTGACGGCCGAGGGGGAGAGCCTCTACGCCGTCCTCGCCCGGTCCTTCAGCGAGATCGCCGAGTCCGTGGACGCCATCCGGGCAGGACAGCGGGGAAGCGCCGTCACCCTGGCCTGCACGACCGCCTTCGCGTCCCTCTGGCTGATGCCCCACATGGGCTCCTTCTGGCGCCGCCACCCCGACATCGACGTGCATCACCTCATGTCCGACCGGGCCGAGGACTTCCGGCGCGCCGAGATCGAACTGAGGGTCCGATACGGCCCCGGCGACTGGCCCGACGAGGAAGCGGAGCTTCTCTTCAGCGAGAAGATCTATCCCGTCTGCGGGCCCGGCTTCGCCGAGGAGCACCGAGACCGCGCGGACGAAGACATCGAGGCGCTGCCCCTGCTTCACGTGGAGGGCGTCGACCCGGAGTGGACCAACTGGGACGAGTTCCTCCGGCGGGTCGGACGGCAGCACGGCCCTTTGGGCGGCCGGCAGTTCAACAACTTCTCGGTCCTGCTCCAGGCGGCCCAGGACGACCAGGGCGTGGCCCTGGGGTGGGAGCGCCTGATCCGGCCCCTCCTGGCGGAGGGCAAGCTGGTCAGGTTCGGCTCGCTGGAGATCGACGCGCCGGGCGGCTACTACCTGACCTGGAATGCCCGCCGGACGCTGTCGGACGCGGCGCTGGCGCTGAAGGACTGGCTGCTGGAGACCGCCCGTTCCCAGGACGGCTAGAGTCGACATCTCACAAGGGACAGGGGGGCGGGCTAACGCGTGAGTTCCGCGCCCGCGCGCCTTTGCGCCCACCAGAGGTTCAGCTTGGCGCCGACGGAGAGGAAGGGCTCGGGCGGCAGCTTCCTGGGCTGCGCCAGGGCTTCCATGTCGGCCAGCAGCGGCTCGTTGGCCTGGGCGGCCAGGTCGGCGATGAGCTTGCCGTGAAGCGTGCCCTTGCAGACTCCCAGCCCGTTCTGGCAGCCGGCGGCGTAGATCCCCTCCTCGACGGCGCCGAAGGCCGGGACGGAGTTCCACGAGAGACAGAGCTGGCCGCCCCAGCGGTGCTCCATGGCAACGTCCTTCAGCATGGGAAAACGGGCCTGGAAGGAGGCGTCATGCAGGCGGCCGGCGCGCGCGAGCTGCCGCTGCGAGCAGGCCATGCCCGGATTGAAGGTGAAAGTGTTGCGGATGACGATGCGCCCTTCCCTGATCCGCCGCACGGTGGTTCCCATGGGGTCCGCCGGGATCAGGCCCCATTCCGGCGCGCCGCCCAGGCCCTTCAGCTCGCCGGCGCTCAGCTCACGGGTCATGCTGGCGTAGGTGTAGACGTGCAGCAGGCGGCGCTCGAACAGGCCGAACGACTCAAGATGCCCATTCACCGCCAGGATGACGTTGGGGCTGGCGACCGAGCCCTTCGGCGTATGCACCCTGTGGGGCCGCCCGGTCTCCAGGCGCAGGACCGGGCTGTTCTCGAAGATCTCGACCTCCGGTCGCAAGCCGTCGGCCAGGCCCCGGATGTAGCCGGCCGGCTGCAGCATGACGGCCCCGGGTGTGAAGGCCCCGCCGATGTAGTAATCGCTGCCGGTGAGCTCCTTCATGCCGGCGGCGTCCAGCCTGTCGTAGGGCTCGCCGAGCTGGTCGAGGTGGGCCCCGAAGGCGTCGAGGGCCTCGGCGCCACGCGCGCTGGCCGCGCCGTGATACTTGCCGCAGGGCACGAAGTGGGCCTCCAGCCCGAACGCCTCCACCGCCTCGCGGGCGTAGGCGATGGCCGCCCGGTTCATGGCGATCTGCCTGCGGTCCGCCTCCACGCCACCGCCGTAGTGATCGCTCTGCAGCTCGTGCGGCAGGTCGATCATGAAGCCGCTGTTGCGCCCGGAAGAGCCGAAGCCGATCCGCTGGGCGTCGATGACGACGATCCGCTCGCCCTTGCGGAGCTGCGACAGGCGCCGTGCCGCAGAGAGCCCGGCGAAGCCGGCACCGATCACCAGCCAGTCTGCGGTGACGTCGGCATCGAGGATCCGCACCGGCCCGGGCGGCGGCAGGATCTCGTACCAGCCGGAGCCGGGTCGGTCCGCGGGCGTCCGCTTGGCGGTGCGCGTCGGCATGGGGCCGCGCGGGGCCGTCAGTCGATCGATTCCTCTACCGCTGTGTCCGAGACGTCCAGCCAGATGGTCTTGAGCTCCGTGTACTGGTCGTGGGCGTGGATGGAGTTGTCGCGGCCGCCGAAGCCGGACTGCTTGTAGCCGCCGAACGGGGTGGTGATGTCGCCCTCGCCGTAGCAGTTCACGGTCACGGTGCCGGCGCGGATCCGGCGGGCCATGCGGTGGGCATGCCGTACGTTGGCGGTGAAGATCGAGGCGGCGAGACCGTACTGGGTGTCGTTGGCGATCTGAACGGCCTCGTCGGCGCTCCCCACGGTGATGACGGACAGCACCGGGCCGAAGATCTCGTCCCGGGCGATGGCCATGTCGGTCCGCACCTCGTCGAAGATGGTCGGCTCGATGAAGTAGCCGTCTCCGATCTCCATCGCCTTGCCGCCGAGCAGCAGCTTGGCGCCCTCCTGGGTGCCCTTGGCGATGTAGGACAGGATGCGGTCGTATTGCGCCTTGGAGACGATGGCGCCCAGCCGGTTCGCCGGATCGAGCGGATCGCCGGTGCGCCAGTCGCGGGTCCGGTGCAGGATGCGTTCAATCAGGGCGGCCTTGACGGCACGGTGGACGATGAGCCGGGAGTTCGCGGAGCAGTTCTCTCCCATGTTCCAGAACACGGCCTGGGTCACGTGGGTGGCGATGAAATCCAGGTCCTCGGCGTCGTCCATCACGATGCAGGGATTCTTGCCGCCGCACTCGAGAACGATGCGCTTGAGGTTCGACTTGGCCGCGTACTCGAGGAACAGGCGGCCGACCTCCGTCGAGCCGGTGAAGGAGACCATGTCGATGTCCGGATGGAGGCCGATGGCCTTTCCGGCGGTCTCGCCCAAGCCCGGAACGACGTTGAGGACGCCGCGGGGCAGGCCCGCTTCCTGGGCCAGCTCGGCGATCTTGAGGGCCGTCATGCTGGTCTCTTCGGCCGGCTTGACGATAACGCTGTTGCCGGCGGCCAGCGCCGGGCCGATCTTCCAGGCCATCATGAGGATCGGGAAGTTCCACGGCAGCACGCAGCCCACCACGCCGATCGGCTCGCGCACCACCAGGGCCACCGCGTCGTCGCCGGCGGGCGCCACCTGGTCGTAGATCTTGTCGGCGGTCTCGGCATGCCACTCCAGGCAGTGCAGGGTCTCGGGAATGTCGACGGTTTCCACGTCCTGGATCGGCTTGCCGCTCTCGAGGCTCTCGAGCACGGCCAGCTCGTGGCGCTGGCGGCGGATCAATTTGCAGAGCCGGATCAGGGTCTTCTTGCGCTCCGAGGGGTGCAGCCTGGACCAGCGCCCGTCCTCGAAGGCCTCCCGGGCCTTGACCACGGCGAGATCGACCTCGGCCTCGCCGCAGCTGGCAATCCGGTTCAGGACCTCGCTGGTCGAAGGATTGATGCTGTCGAAGGTCCCACCGGACGCCGCGGCGCAGGCCTTGCCGTCGATGAAGGCGCCCTCGGGCAGGACCAGCGACTTGGCGATGGCGCCGTAGTCCTCACGCGTTAAGAGCAACGACATTGTCCTGCTCCTTTCCAGCCTTGCCGTTCTGGATTTCCGCGACCGAGGTCTTCAGCGTGCGGATCACCATCTCGACCTCGCGCCGCTGCTCCTTCCTCAGGCCTTTGAGGGGCGGGCGCACTTGGCCGGCGGGCAGCCCGGCGAGCTCGCAGCCGAACTTGACGCTCTGGACGAACTTTCCGCCCTGCTCGAGGACCCGCATCAGCGGCAGGAGCGCCGACATGATGCGCCGTCCCTTGATGAAGTCGTTTTCCAGGACGCAGGCCTCGTAAAGCGCCAGGTGCTCCTTGGGCAGGCAGTTGCCGGCACCGCAGACCCAGCCCCGCGCGCCCCAGACGAAGAACTCCAGCGCCTGGTCGTCCATGCCGCAAAGCAGCGTGATGTGGGGATAGTCCCGGGCCAGCATGTGCAACTGGTTGATATCGCCGCTCGATTCCTTGATCGCCGCGAAGTTGCGGCTCTGGCCGACCCGGTCGAAGAACTCCGCCTGCATCAGGGTGCCGGTCCGGCCCGGATAGTTGTAGAGCAGGATCGGCAGGTCGACCGCCCGGTCGATGGCGAGCGCGTGGGTCGCGAGCTCGAGCTGGGTCGGCACGGCGTAGCTTGGCGAGTTCACCAGGATCGCGTCGGCGCCCTCCTCCCGCGCGACCAGGCCGTAATCGATGCACTCTTCCGTGCGGATCGCGCCGACCCCGACGATCAGCGGCAAACGGCCCTTGAGCGCTGCCTTGGCCAGCTTGACGAGCTCGATCCGCTCCTCTCTGGACTGGGCGTAGTACTCGCCCGTGGTGCCGCCGACGATGATGCCGTGAACGCCCTCGGCGACGAGGTGCTCGATCATGGCGACGAAGCCGTCCCGGTCGATCGACAGATCGTCGTGAAACGGCGTGATAACTGGCGGATAGATGCCCTCGAACTTCATGGCTGACTCATGCCCCTTGCTGTTTCTTGCGACGGTCGCACCGCGCAACATGTATCAGAGCTTACACAGGGCGCAGGACTAATCCAACTCGGTGCCGGCCCCAATGGCCAAATGGCCGAAAAAAATTCACGATGTCATTGACTTTTTTTCGGGATCTGCGCGGATGAACGTAAGCTAACGTGTCTCCTGGCGGGCCTTCGGCCGGCTGGGCCTCGTTGTGGCTGATGCATCACCCCCGAAGCTTTCATGGGAGGAAAGAAACATGCAAAACAGGAAAAACGAGAAGCAAGCGATCGGAGAGCTTGTCACAGGAGCACTGAAGGGAGGTTTGAGCCGCCGGCGCTTCATGGAAGGAGCGGCGGCCGCGGGTCTGACGGTCGCGGCGGCCAGCACGCTCTGGTCGGAGCGCGTCGAAGCCGCGACGCCGAAAAAGGGCGGCCACTTCCGCCTCGGCCTCCACGACGGCAACACCACCGACACCCACGATACCGGCAAATACCAGAGCGTCGGCGACATCCAGCTGGCCCATGCCCATCGCAGCTACCTGACGGAGATCACCTCCGAGAACGATCTCGGGCCCGATATGGCCAATTCCTGGAGCGCCAGCGACGATGCGACGGTCTGGGTGTTCGAGCTCAACAAGGATGCGACCTTCCACAACGGCCGCAAGTTCACCTCGAAGGACGCGGTGGCGTCTCTGAACCACCATCGCGGCGAAACCTCCTCCGCGGCCGCGCCGCTCCTCTCGAGCGTCACCGACATCAAGGCGGACGGCGATCACACGATCGTTATCGAGCTCGATCAGGGCTTCGCAGATCTGCCCTGGATCATGACCGACTACCACCTGGCCATGTGCCCGGCCAAGGACGACGGCACGATCGACTGGGAATCCGGCCAGGGCGCGGGACCCTACCGCATCAAGACCCGCGATGCCGGCGTGCGCATTGATCTGGAGCGTCACGACGGCTGGCACCGGGAGGGGGCCTATTTCGACACGATCGAGATGACCGTCCTCAACGACCCCAATGCCCGCCAGGCCGCCCTCGTCACCGGCGACGTGGATGCGATCACCTCGGTCGACCTGAAGACCCTCTCCCTGCTGCGCCGGGACTCCAACGTGGAGATCGACAACGTGCCGAGCGGCTCGGCCATCACCCTGCCGATGTTCTGCGACGTTGCGCCCTTCGACAACGTGGACGTTCGCCTGGCGCTCAAGTACGCCATCGACCGCGAAGAGCTGATCCAGAAAATCCTCTACGGCACCGGCACCGTGGGCAACGACTATCACGTCTCGCCGGGCATGCCCTACTACCCGGACTTGCCGCAGCGGCCCTACGATCTCGACAAGGCGAAGTTCCATCTCAAGAAGGCGGGCCTTTCGACCCTCGACGTCGAGCTCTCGGCCGCCGACAGCGTCCTGCCGGGCGCCGTGGACATGGTCGTGCTCTACAGCGAGCAGGCGAAAGGCGCGGGCATCAACATCAAGCCCGTGCGCGAGCCCAACGACGGCTACTGGTCGAACGTCTGGCTGGTGAAGCCCTTCGTGTTCGTCAAGTGGGGCGCCCGCCCGACGCCGGACAACATGTTCACCCTGGCCTACAAGTCGGGCGCCGACTGGAACGAGTCCCATTGGGAGAACGATCGCTTCAACGAGCTGCTGCTGCTCGCCAAGAAGGAGCTGAACGAGGAGCGGCGTGCGGCCATGTACCGCGAGATGTGCGAGCTCGCGAAAGACGACGGCGGCACCATCATCCCGATGTTCACCAACTTCGTCTACGGGCGCCGCAAGAACGTCCAGCACGGCCCAAGCCTGGCCTCAAGCTGGGAACTCGACGGCGCGCGCGGCCACCATCGCTGGTGGTTCGCCTCCTGAGCCTGAACACTCGAAACGGCGGGGACGCAGCCCAGGGCTGCGCCCCCGTTTCTTATTGCGGGTCAAGGAACGGCCGGTCGCGGGCCTTAGAGCGGGATGAGATGAGATTGAACCACGCTGACGGAGCGATTTTGGCCGGACGTTAGGCCAAGGACAATTGTGGGGACGAAGGACATGCCGAGGCATATTCGAGGAGGAGCGACGCGGCGTCCGGCCAAAAGCGCCCGTCCCCTACGGGTTGGCCTGGGTTGGCCCGCCGCGTCGTTGCGGGCCTCGCCCGATGCCCCGCATCGCGCTGCGGCCCGCGCCTAGCGGACCGAGCCAACCCAGGCCAACAGCGTTGATTCAATCTCATCCCATCCCGCTCTAAAACCTCAGTGGCCGATGCTGAAGTTGTTGCCGGCCCGGTCCGTGCCGCTGACCAGATAGAGCGGGCGCACGCCATAGCCTTGGGCCGGGTGGCGCTTGCCGATCTCCGCGCCGAGGGCGTGGTCGTAGAAGCTGGTGGCCGGCATGAGGCGGACGATGAACGCGGCCCGCCGCCGGTCCGTATGGTTGGCGTGGGAGCCGTGGATCATATAGACATCGTGAAAGGACACCTGGCCGGCCCGGAGCAGCAACGGCTCCGCGGTGGCCTCGTCGTAGTGCTCGGCGTCGCAGACCAGATTGATGGTCTTGTCGTCCCCCTCGATCCAGGAATGGCTGTAGAGCTTCCGGGCCTTGTGTGAGCCGGGGATGAAGCGCATGGGGCCGTTTTCCGGCGTCACGTCGTCCAGCGGAATCCAGACGGTCAGCACCTCCAGGGGCCGGATGGGATAGTACTCCCCGTCCTGGTGCCAGGGGGTTTCCTTGCCGCCGAAGGCAGGCTTGCCGAAGACCGTCGTGCCCCACAGAATGATGTCGTCGCCTATGAGCCGGCGCGCGATCTCGATCAGTCCCGGCTGGGTGGCGAACGCGAGCCATTTCTCCGAGCCGATGACACCCATGGAGCCGCCGTCGGTCTGGTGGGGCGCCATCATGATGTCGGACTCGATATGGCTGTTGCGCTCCAGCAGCGCCCGATACTCCTCGCGCATCTCGGCGATCAGCGCCTGCGGCAGCTCCCAGCGCGGCACGATCCATCCCTTTTCGCGAAACCGCGCCAGCTCCTCTGCGGACAGGCATGCTTCTGTCATGGGTCTTCTCCTTCTCGAAGCTGCGTTCGCCGACCCTTGCCGGTCTGGGCTCCGGCGCGATTCGAGCGCCGCGAGAACGCCGGCAGCGGCCGTCAGAAGGCCTTGAAGGTCAGTGTGGTCACGGTGCGCTCGATCCCGGGAATGTCGAGAAGGTTCTCGTTGATGTAATGGCCGATATCCTCGCCTTCCGGCACGTACATCTTCAGCAGAAGATCGTACTCGCCGCTGGTCGAGTAGAGCTCGGAGTGCAGCTCGCGGTCGCCGATCTTGCTCGCCACGGCATAGGCCGTGCCGGGCTTGCAACGGATCTGCACGAAGACGCAGTTCATGGCCGGCTCCCTGTCGCTCCCGAGTGCGGCGTGTCCGATGGCCCGGTCATTCCATCCCGCTCGCCTCGCCCCGTCAAGTTCGGGGACCGCCAGCTTCTCAGCGGCGCCACTCGGAAAGCGCAAGGCCCTTGGCGGCGCAGACTTCGATGACCGGGCTGGGCCGCCAGACCAGAGCGTCCTCCTCGGCGAGGGCCCGGAGGGCCGACAGGATCGCCTCGGACCCGAGGCTGTCGGCATAATGCATCAGGCCGCCGCGCCAGCGGGGGAAACTGTAGCCGTGGACGGTGACGAGATCGATGTCGGCCGCCTTCGCCGCGATGCCCTCGTAGAGGATATCGCAGGCCTCGTTGATCATGGCGTGCAGCAGGCGGTGGCGGACCTCCTCCGCGGTGATGTCTCGCCGTTCGACGCCGGCCGCCCGCGCCTCCTCGCGCACCAGGTCTTCCACCTGGGGGTCGACAGTCTTGCCGCCGCCGTCCGGATAGAGATACCAGCCGGCGCCGGACTTGCATCCGAGCCGGCCCGCCTCGACCAGGCGGTCGGCGATGGGAATGTAGCGGCGGTTCGGATCGCGGGTGGCGTCCTGGCGGCGGCGGTTGGCGTAGGCGATATCGAGACCCGACCGGTCCTGGGCTTCGTACGGACCCATGGCATAGCCGAATGCCACCATCGCCTCGTCCAGCTTCCAGGGGGTGGCGCCGTCCATCAGCAGCGTGTCGGCGACCTCGCGGTATCGGGCAAGAATACGGTTGCCAATGAAGCCGTCGCACACACCCGCCAGCACGGGGATCTTCCTGAGCCTCTTGGCCAGGTCGAAGCCCAATGCCAGTGCCGCATCGGACGTCGCCTCGCCAGGGATGATCTCGAGCAGCTTCATGATGTGGGCCGGGGCAAAGAAGTGCAGGCCCAGGACGCGCGAGGGATCCTCGACCGCCCGCGCGATGGCGTTGATGTCCAGGTACGAGGTGTTCGTCGCCAGGACGGCGTCCCGCGGCAAGGCGTCCTCAAGCCTTTCGAAGACGGCGGTCTTGACCTCCAGGCTCTCGAAGGCGGCCTCGATCGCAAGTCCGCAGCCGGCCGCCGCGCCGTAGTCCTCGGTGACGGTCAGGGCGCCCCTCATGGCGGCCGCCGTCTCGGCCGAGAGCAGGCCGCGCGCGAGCCCGGCGTCGAACAGCTTGCCGATATTGGCCTCGGCGCGCCGGACGCCCTCCGGGCCCGTCTCGAGCACGGTGACCCCCAGCTTGGCGCGCAGGAGCGCATAGGCGATGCCTGCGCCCATGGTCCCGCCGCCGACGACAGCAACCCGCGAGACCTGGGGCACGGCCACGCCCGAAAGGCGCTCGCCCGGGCCCGCGGCCCGCTCGGCGAAGAAGAGGTGGCGGAGCGCCCGGGCCTGCTCGGAGCCGCGCAAGGCAAGGAACGTCTCGCGCTCCTCGGGAAGCGCCCGCTCCAGCGGCAGGCGCGTCGACAGCTCCACGAGCTCGATGGCCGCCCGGGGCGCGACTTGCCCGCGCATCCGTTTAGCGGCCTTTTCCCTGGCCGCCTCGAAGGCCGCCTGATCCGGCTCGGGCGACGGCAGGACGCCGACCGCCACCCGGGTGGACAGCAGCTCGGCGTTCAGGGTCTCGGCCAGGGCGACGGGATCGTCCGCCACCGCGTCGATCAGGCCGAGGGCCTTCGCGTCCTCGGCGGCGACGCTCCTGCCCGTCGGAACCAGATCGAAGGCGGCTTTGAGCCCGACCAGACGGGGCAGCCTCTGGGTGCCGCCCGCGCCGGGAACGAGGCCGAGGGTCACTTCGGGCAGTCCGAGCTTCGTCCCCGGCGCCGCGATGCGGTAGCGGCAGGCCAGCATGAGCTCCAGACCGCCGCCCAGCGCGGCGCCATGGGCGGCGGCGATCCACGGGACGGGGCTCGTCTCGATGCGGTTCAGGACCTCGGGCAGGTGCGGCGGCTCGGGCGGCGAGTCGAACTCTCGGGCGTCGCCGCCCGCGCAGAAGACCCGCCCCGCCCCCGAGACGATCACCCGTTCGAGCGTCTCGGCCTCGGCCCACGCGACCGCCGACAGGAGGCCCTGCCGCACGGCCAGGCCCACCGCGTTGACCGGCGGATTGTCGAGCGCGACGTAGCCCGTGGTTCCCTCCCTGCGTCGCGAGACCGCCATTGTTCCCTCCCAACCGTTATGCTACATAATGCATCTCATGTAGTATAATGCAATAGCCGAACCAGCCATGGCCGAAGATCCCCTGCTCTACTCCGTCGAGTGCGGCGTTGCCCGCCTCACCCTGAACCGGCCGGAGCGGCTGAACGCCCTGACGCGCCGATTGATGCTCGATCTGGGGGCGGCCGTCGCCGATGCCGCGGCGCGCGAAGAGGTACGGGCGATCTCGCTGACCGGGGCGGGTCGCGGCTTCTGCTCGGGCCAGGATCTCTCGGAACGGGACCCGCGGAAGCTGGACGGGCCCCTCGACGTGGCCGCGATCCAGCGCGAGCTCTATCACCCCATCCTCACGACGCTGGCCGAAACGCCGAAGCCGGTCATCGCCTGTGTCAACGGCATCGCGGCGGGCGCGGGCGCGGGGCTCGCCCTGGCGGCCGACATCGTCATTGCGGCCGAAAGCGCCACCTTCGCCTTCTCGTTCTCGAAGGTCGGGCTTTCCGTCGACGCCGGTGCCGGCCGGGCACTCGCCCGGAGCCTCGGTCCGCCGCGCGCGAAGGCGCTGCTGATGCTGGGAGAGGCGCTGACGGCGGGCGAGGCGGCGCGCACCGGGCTGATCTGGCGGGCCGTGCCCGACGATGCCGTCGGCGAGGCGCACGAAGACCTCCTCGCACGGCTCGCCGCGACCCCACGCGGGGCCCTCGCCGGGATCAAGGCGGCGATAGCTGAATCGCACCGCGACCTCACCGCCTATCTGGAGGCCGAAGCCGAGGCCCAGGGCCGGGCCGGTGCGCAACCGGACTATGCGGAAGGCGTGCTGGCGTTCCTGGAGAAGCGGCCGCCGCGCTTCTCCTGACGGGCCCGCCTCAGGTCTCGCCCAGGAAGCGGCGCTCGCGGATCAGAGCGACGAGCTCGTTCACCGATGTCTGAAGCGGCTTTCCGGCGGTGTCGAGCTGGGCGTCCGCCCGCTCGTAGAGGGCTTCGCGGCTCTTCAGGATCGACTTGAGCTGATCCATCGCCTCCGGGTTCCCGGCCATGGGGCGGGTATCGCCCTGGGCGCGGACCCGCGTCATGTGCTCCTCGGGACTGGCCTTCACCCAGATGGTGTGGAAGTGCGCAAGCAACGTCTTGTAGGTGTCCGGCTCGGCGACCAGACCCCCGGCGACGGCCAGGATCAGGGTGTCGTAGGTCGCAATGATCCGGCTGATCGCCTGGGCCTCGAGGGTGCGATAGCCCTCCTGCCCGTAGAGGGCGATGATCTCGGTCACCGGCATGCCGGAGTGGTCCTCGATCTCACGGTTCAGCTCGACGAAGGGCGCGTGCAGGACCTGTCCGGCCATGGCGCCCAGGGTCGACTTGCCGGCGCCGCGCAGGCCGATCAGGCAGACGCGGTGCGCGCGCAGGCGCTCGGGTGGAAGCGGGCTGAGCACCGCCATGGCCTTCTGCCGGGTCTCGTTGGTCGAGGCGCGAAAGAGATCGGCCGCGCGCAAGGCCTCCGATGTCCAGGGATCCTCCTCGCCGACGAACCATTCGATCCGGTGGTCGAGGGCGATCGCGACCCGTTGCAGCAGACCGATCGAGATGTTGCCCTCGCCGGCCTCCAACTGGGCGAGGTAGCGCGGGGACACCCCCGAGATCTCCGACACCACCCGGCGCGGCAAGCCTTTCAGCTCCCGGGCCTTGCGCACCCGTTCTCCCACGCGTGTCAGCAGGGCCCGCACCTCGGCCTCAACCGCGTTCTGCTGCGCGCTGACGATGGTCTCGCCCCGGAAGTTGGTGATCTCGCTCATGCACCGGCCTCAGATGAAATATAATGCAAAATCCTAGTCGAAAAGCGGTATCTTGCAATATATTTCGGCCGCCGCCCTGGAGTGGCGAGAGAGCCCAGAGAGTCCCGCCTGCACACGACCTACGAGACCTACGAGGATGGGACCAGGTGCGCCGCGACGATCTTGCTGATGCGCTCGGGCGGGGTCGTCTTCTCGAAGCCGGCGGCATCGACGAACACGCTGACGAAATCGCCGTCGAAGCAGAGCACGCCGTCCTGCCAGCCCTCGACGTGAAAACCGACCGAGGAGTTTCCCAGTTGATTGGGCCAAACCTTGCAGATCAGCCTGTGACGCGGTGTGACGGGCGCCTTGAAGTTCATCGACATGCTCACGAACGGCGTGCCGATGCCCTGGTCCAGCTCCATCTGATACCAGCCGCCGCCCGCGTGGTGTTCCCACCAGGCGTTGATCGCATCGAGGGCGAACCAGGGCAGCCGAGCCGTATAGACGATCTTGGCGGGATCGCAGTCGCCCCAGGTGACCCCGATCTCATGTTCGAATTCCATGTCAGTAGGTCTCGACGTGAAAACGGCCGTCTTCGCGCATGACGTCGCGGATGGACGACCAGGGTTTGCCCATGCCTTCCGAGATGTTCGCCAGGGCCTGATTGACGCCCACCTCCATGCCCCGCAGGCCGCAGATGTAGATGTGGGTGTTCGGGTCGGACAGCATCTCGGCGACGGTCTCCTGCTCCACCATCATGCGGTCCTGCACGTACTCCTTCGGCCGGTCGGGCAGGCGGCTGAAGACCAGGTTCTTCTGCAGCACGTGATCGGGAATCTTCTTCAAGGGGCCGAAGTACGGCAGGGCGTCGGGCGAGCGGGCGCCGAAGAAGAGCACCATGTCGCCCGACTTGGCCGCGGCGGCGGCGCGCTGGCGGCGCATGGTGAAGGCCCGGAAGGGCGCCGAGCCGGTGCCGGTGCAAATCATCAGCAGCCTGGCCGTGGGATCGTCGGGCATCAGGAAGGTCGCGCCAAACGGCCCCGTGACCTGGACCTCGTCGCCCATCTCCAGATCGCAGAGGTAGTTGGAGCAGATGCCGCCGGGCTCGCGCTTCACCGTCAAGGAGACGTTGTTGTAGTTCGGCCGCTCGCCGTCGCGGGGGCTGGAGACCGAATAGAGCCGGGGCAGGTGCGGCTTGCCCTCGGCATCCTTGCCCGGCGCGATGACGCCGATGGACTGGCCCTCCAGCACCGGAAAGGGCTGCGCCCCGAAATCGAGGATGATGTGCCGCACGTCGGAGTCCGAGTCCTCCGAGGTCAGGCGGTAGCTTCCCTGGACCCTGGCCGTTGCCGGTTTCGCGACGCTATAGAGGTTGACCGAGGGTTTCGCCGCCGATGCCGGCGCCCGGCTCCTGCCGCCGGCGCCCTCGTGCGCCTCTGCCAGGAGCGCGGCGACCGCCTCCTCCAGTGCCTCGATTCCCTCGTCGCCGCCCTCCAGGTCTTCCTGGGCCGGCAGTTCCTCCCAGGCGTATTGATCCGCTAGGGTGTAGGGCTCCAGGACGACCCGCCAGTTGTCGATCGAGCCGGTCGGACAGACGGGGATGCAGTCCATGCAGAAGTCGCAGAGCGAGGCATCGACCACCACGTTGTTCTCGTCGTGCTGGATCGCCTGGACCGGACAGGTCATCTCGCAGGTGTAGCACCGGATGCAGATCTCCGGATCGATCAGGTGCTGCTTCGCCGGCTTCCCCATGGAGCCGTTCCCCCGCTCTCAGATCACACCCCGGCGTTCCGCCGGATCGCCGAATGTTTTTCTTTGGCATCCCGGCCTCCGGAACCCGGTGCCGGCTTTCGCATCACCCCGAGCCGCTTGCCGTCGGCGCAACGAGCACGGGCTTGGCCCCCGCCGTCAGGCCTCGGCCAGCTTCACGTATTCGAAATCGCCCGGTTTGTTGTCGATGCCCACCTTCGGCGGCATGATCCAGCCGGCGAATTTGCCGGGCTCTGCGACCGGCACCATCAGCGACTGGATGAAGTCGCGGTCGGACCGGCTCGGCAGCCAGTCGTCCACTCCGGCCTCGTACTCGGCCTCGCCGACCGTCTTGCCCTGCGGATCGAAAAGGCCCTGGGAGAAGACCCCGATCTTGCGGTTGAAGGCCTCGTGGGGCAGCGTCAGCGCGAAATCGATCCCGGCCTTCTGGATGGCCTTGTTCCAGCGGCCAACGCCGCCCTCGGCGTCGCGGGTGTAGTCGTCGCGCAGGCGCATGTTGATGGCCGTCAGGGCGGGCACGTCATTCTGCACGACCTCGCCGTCCTCCAGGTCCCAGACCCGGTAGGTGTCGTCGGCCAGTTTGTGGTCGTCGTCGATCCGGTGCTCCATGAAGCGGCCCTTGATGCCCGCGTTGAAGGCGTTCGCGGCGTTGGTCGAGACCTCCTGGCCGAAGAGATCCAGGCTGAGGGTGTAGTGCAGGTTCAGCTTCTTCTGGATGGTCGGCAGGTCGATGACCCCGAGGCCGCGGATGCGCTCCACGTCGCAGGGATCGTCGATGCCGCTCTCCGCCATCGCCTGGCAGGTCCGCTCGATGGTCCGCCCGACGCCGGTCTCGCCCACGAACATGTGGTGCGCCTCCTCGGTCAGCATGAAACGGCAGGTGCGCGACAGGGGATCGAAGCCCGACTGGGCCAGGCTCTCCAGCTGCATCTTACCGTCCCGGTCGGTGAAGTAGGTGAACATGAAGAAGGACAGCCAGTCCGGCGTCTCCTCGTTGAAGGCGCCGAGCAGGCGCGGCGTCTCCGCGGAGCCCGACTTGCGGCGCAGCAGCTCGTCGGCCTCCTCCCGGCCGTCGGTGCCGAAGTACTTGTGCAGCAGGTAGACCATGGCCCAGAGGTGGCGGCCCTCCTCCACGTTCACCTGGAAGAGGTTCCGCATGTCGTAGAGCGACGGGGCGGTCTCGCCCAGGAGGCGCTGCTGCTCGACCGACGCGGGCTCGGTGTCCGCCTGGATGACGATCAGGCGCTTCAGCATGTTGCGGTACTCGCCGGGTACTTCCTGCCAGGCCGGCTCGCCCGCATGCTCGCCGCAGGGGATGGCGCGCTCCTCGACCTGCGGCGCGAGCAGGATGCCCCAGCGGTATTCCGGCATCTTGACGTAGTCGAACTTCGCCCAGCCCTGCGGATCGACCGAGATGGCCGTGCGCAGATAGACCTCGGACCTCTGGAACTGTCCGGGGATCAGGTCGCTCCACCAGTTGATGTAGCCCGGATGCCACTTTTCCAGCGCCTTGAGCACGCGGCGGTCGGACGAAAGCCCGACGTTGTTGGGGATCTGCGTGTCGTAGCTGACGTTCGTGCTGTCGAGCATTGCTTGGGGCCTCCTCCGATTCAGACGCGCTGCATGTTGTAGTCGCCGCGCTTTCCGGTGCCGTAGCGCCGTAGGGCACCCTCCTCACCGACGGCGTTGGGACGCTGGAAGATCCAGTTCTGCCAGGCGCTCAGCCGCCCGAAGATGCGGGTCTCCATGGTCTCGGGACCCGCGAATCTCAGGTTGGCCTCCATGCCGGTTATGGCATCGGGGCTGAAGGAGGCGCGCTCCTCCATGAAGATCCGCACCTCGTCGTCCCAGTCGATGTCGTCCAGGGTGAAGGTGACGAGACCGAGCTTGGCGGCGTCCTCAGCCGACAGGTCTTCGCCAATCCTGCCTTTCAGGGTCGCGAGCGTCTCCGGCGCCCCCAGGAAGCGGGTTTCGAGACGGGAAAGGCCATTGCCCATGGGATAGCGGTCGAGGTTGGTCTCGGTCAGCTTGAGGCGCGCGGCCGGGCGATTGTCGCCCTCGAACTCGCCGTCCATCATGTAGCTGCGGTCGACGGCCCAGAGGACTTCCGCCAGCACCCCGGCGAAGCAGGAGCCGTGCTCGACCAGCGCGATGAGCGAGCGCGACGTCACGTCGATGCGCTTCAGCACGCGCTTCCAGTAGGCGAGGATCTCCTTCGCCAGCCAATGCTCCGCGTTCGCGGCCAAGGCTACCTCCTGGGCCAGCACAGCGTCCGGGTCGCCCTGGCTGCGGAACACCAGAAGGCCGAGCTCCGGCTCGTTCAGGCGCAGATGCAGGATCGCATCGTCCAGCTCGCGCGCGAGGCGCAGCAGGTAGGACCGGTCGCCCTGGGCGACGAGTGCCTCGGCCGAGGCGGGCGCCTCGCCGTCCGGGCCGTTGATGGTGAGGGTCGCCTTGCGGCCGCCGCGGTCGACGGCGACCTCGACCAGCGAATAGCCGAGCGAGCCGTCTTCGGCGAGGCTCCGCGAAAGGGGGCCGAGCGCGATGCCCTGGCCCGCCGCCTTCCCGGACGCCGTCTTTTTGGATTGGGCCGCGAACGCCCTGGCGCGGTCCTCGACCGTCTCGTCGAACCTGGCGTTCGGGACGACCTCGTCGACCAGGCGCCAGTCGAGCGCCCGCTTGCCCTTCACGCCCTCTTCGACCGAGCAGAAGACGTCCGCCAGGTCGCGGCGCACCTTGCGCTTGTCGGTCAGGCGGGTCAGCCCACCGGTCCCCGGCAGGACCGCCAGCAGGGGCACCTCCGGCAGCGCGACCGACGAGGAGCTATCGTCCGTCAGCATGATGTGATTGCAGGCGAGCGCCAGCTCGTAGCCGCCGCCCGCGCAGGCCCCCTTCACGGCGGCCATGTACTTCTGGCCGGACTCCGCCTCGGCGGCCTCGAGGGCGTTGCGGGTCTCGTTGGTGAACTTGCAGAAGTTCACCTTGTGCGCATGGCTGGCGCCGCCGAGCATGCGGATGTTGGCGCCGGCGCAGAAGACGCGGTCCTTGCCGGACCGGATGACGACGACCTTCACCTCGGGATGCTCGAAGCGCATGCGCTGGACGATGTCGGCCAGCTCGATGTCGACGCCGAGATCGTAGGAATTGAGCTTCAGCTGGTATCCCTCGAACAGTCCACCGTTCTCGTCGACATCCATGAAGACGTTGGCGACCTCGCCGTCGTAGTCGACCCGCCAGTGCCGATAGCGGGACGGGTCGGTCCGGAAATCGATCGTCTTGCTCACAAGCGGGTCCCCCATCGCGTTCTCAGGACGACTAATGCATAATATTGCCTAATACTCGACTTGTAAACACTAGAACGTCACCATTTCTTATGAATTATATTCATATAAACAACATGTTATCATAATTTCGCGAAACACGATGGAAATTGCATTATTTTGCTCTTCCGTCGTTCGAGGATTCGGCGTCGATCCGGCGCATCCAATCGCCGAGATCCGCCGGGCTCTGCCCCATCACCTGCGGTTGCCCCTTGAGGAAGGCTTCGGCGATGCTTCGTTCGGCCAGGGCCAGGATCCGCGAGACCGACCGGGCGCGGCCCATCCGCGCCTTCAGGCCCGCATTGGCGAGCTGGATCAGCCCGCCCACGAGATGCCGTTCGGCGCCGGCGGGCGGAAGACATGCCCAGACCGCCTCGAGAAGCTCGTGCGCCTCCCAGTAGTAGCGCCGCCGCAGCGCCTCGAGCCCGCCCAGATAGGCGGCGCTGTCGGCGAGCGCCTCGATGGGCTGATCGGCGGACAAGCCCGCCTTCAGGTCGTCGAACAGGTCTTCCGGGGGACGTGCCGTCCGGCCGGGGACGTGCGGCACGGGAGGGAGCGGTATCGGAAGGTCCCGCGCGCTCACAGGGTCCTTGCCGCGAGCTTGGGGCCTCGGTTGTGAATCTCTTGCCCTATCGGGCACAGGCTTTCTCGGCCACTGCGTCTCCGAGCTGCGTGAGGTAGATGGGGACCGCCGCCAGCACGGCCTCCGGCTGGTCGCGGTGCAGGGCATGCCTGCAGTCGTCGATGACGGCGACCTCGACCGGGGCGGGGCTGCGCGCCTCGACGACGTTCACCTGCGCCAGGGTTCCGTACTGGTCGTCGGCGCCCTGCAGAACCAGCACCGGCACAGAGAACCCGTCGATCACTTCCTCCACGTTCCACGAGACGAAGCCGGGGTCGAGCCAGGCATCGTTCCAGCCGCGGAAGGTCGCCTCCGGATCCCGGTGGTACTTGGCCATGCGCGCCTTCATGTCGGAGGTCTCGAACCTGGTCTTCGTCTCAGCGATCGCCGCCAGTCCCATGGGCTCGGTGAAGAAATGAGGCGCCATCAAGACGAGGCCGCGCACCCGCCCGTCGCCGGCCGTGCCGGCGTAGATGGCGGCGATGGTGGCGCCGTCGGAGTGCCCCATGAGGATGTAGCCCGGCGCATCGACGGCATGGAGGACGTCCGGCAGGACGTCTTCGGCCTCGCGGGTCATGTAGTCGAGGGGCCGCGGCAGGTCCGCCGGGTCGGAGGCACCGTAGCCGGCCCGGGAGAAGGCGAAGACGGCGTGACCCGTTTCGCGGGCCAGACGTTCCGGGAAGTCGCGCCAGCAGGCCAGACACCCGAGGCCCTCGTGCAGGAGCACGATCACCGGACGGCCGGCTGTGGGTGCGCCGAACCCCGCCCACTCGAGCGCCTTGCCGCCGGCCACGAGCCGGCCCGCACCTTGCCAACGGTCCGGCGCCACTAGGCGATCTCTCGCAGCTTGAAGCGCTGGATCTTCCCCGTCGCCGTTTTCGGCAGCTCGTCGGCCACCTGGATCCAGCGGGGGTATTTCCACTTGCCGATGCTGTCCTTCACGAACTCCTTGAGCTCGTCCAGCAAAGCCTCCTCGGCGGCGCCCTTGAGCACCACGAAGGCCTTCGGCTTGTCGAGCCCGTCCTCGTCGCGCTTGGCCACCACGGCGGCCTCGAGCACGGCCGGGTGCGACACCAGCGCCTGCTCGATCTCGAAGGGCGACACCCAAATGCCCGAAACCTTGAACATGTCGTCGGTCCGCCCGCAGTAGACGTAGCGGCCGTCCTGGTTCGTCTCGTACTTGTCGCCCGTGCGCGTCCAGACGCCCTCGAAGGTCGCGCGGCTCTTGTCGCGTTGATTCCAATAGCCGTCGGCGGCCGAATCGCCGCGCACGAGCAGCTCGCCCACCTCCCCGGCCTTGGCGTCCCGGCCGTTCTCGTCGACGAGGCGCAGCGCGTATCCGGGAACCGCCGTCCCGGAGGTTCCGTAGACCACGTCGCCCGGCCCGTTCGACAGGAAGATGTGCAGCATCTCGGTCGAGCCGACGCCGTCGAGGATGTCGACGCCCAGGAGCTTGCGCCACTTCTTGCCGATATCCGCGGGCAGCGCCTCGCCGGCCGAGATGCAGACCCGCAGCCCCGTGCTCTCGGGCGCGCCCACCGTGTCCCAGTGGTGCAGCGTCGCCGCGTAGAGCGTGGGCACGCCGCAGAAGATCGTCGGCCTCTCCTCCGTCAGTATCTGCGACACCACATCCGGCGTGGGCCGGCCGTTGTAGATGACCGCCGTCGCCCCGACCGACATGGGGAAGGTCATCGCGTTGCCCAGCCCGTATGCGAAGAACATCTTCGCGACCGAGAAGACGACGTCGTCCTCGCCGATCCTCAAGACCTGCGCCGCGTAGGTGTCGGCCGTATACTTGAGGCTGCCGTGAACGTGGCGCACGCCCTTCGGCCGGCCGGTCGAGCCGGACGAGTAGAGCCAGAAGGCCAGCTCGTCGCCGGAGACACCGACCGCCTCGCGCGCCTCGGTCCCCTCCATGAAAGCATCGAACGAGGTGCTGCCCGCCGGAACGTCGTCGCCGATGACGACGACACTGCGAATGGAGGAACCATCGGACAGGACGGGGGCGACCGTGTCGTAGAGCTCCTCGGAGACGAAGAGGCAGGCCGCGCGGCTGTCCTTCAGGATCTCGTCGTAGACGGCGGCGGACAGGAGCGTGTTCAGCGGGACAGGGACGACCCCGGCCTTCAAGGCGCCCCAGAAGATCATGGGGAACTCGATCTGATCCAGCACCAGCATGAGGGCCCGCTCCTCGCGCCGGATGCCGGCCTTCTCCAGGCCGTCGGCGACGCGCCCGCTGGCCTCGGCCAGCTCTCCGTAGCTGAGCGAACGCCGCTTTCCCCCGGCCTCGCGAAACGCGGTCTTGCGACCGCGGCCCTCGTCGGAATGGCGATCGACGAAGTAGGTGGCTGCGTTCTGGTTCATTGGTCCTTCCCCCAGCGCGCGGTCCCGTTCGCCCGGGGCCGCTTCGGCCGACCGGCCGGATTACTTGCCCGTGAACTCGATGGCGCCTTGCGGCAGCAGGTAGAGGATATAGGCGTCGCCGCCCGACACGGTCGGGTGGTGGTCGCTGCCGGCCTCGTAGACGTACCAGCCCTCGCCGAAGCCGTCGAACCGGGGCGTTCCCTCGACGGCCATGACCGCGCCTATCTCGCCGTTCGGGTGGATGTGGTGGGGTCCGCGAAGGTCCTTCATGCGCACCACGTCGACGCTGTATTCCCCCGCCACACCGCCCGGCTTCAGCACACGCCCGAACTTGATCCCGCCGGCTTCGCGCGCCATCAGCCAGCCTTCGCGCTCGCCGGCCGCACAGAGCCGCTTGAGTTCGGAGAAGGCCTCGCCGTCTGCAGGCCAGGTCCGATTCAGGTAGCCGGCCAAAGTAGATTTGACGGCCTTCCCGGCAATGTCGTTAGCTATCTCTCCGACCAGTTCGTTGAATCGGTCTTGCGACATGGCGGCCTCCTCTATCCGGTCCCTGTCAGCAACGATTTATTGCTATATAATGCATATCCTGCGGGATACTGCAACGAGTGACTTTACAAGTTGCAATTTTTTGCATAACGTGAGCGGCCGAGTGCCCAAGCCCCGGCCAAGGATCAACAGGGAGGAACACGATGAGGAAGTTTGTCTCCACGCTCGCGGTCGCTGCCGCCGCCCTTGCCGGCAGCGCGCAGCTCGCCCAGGCCGACACCAAGGTCGGCCTCCTGCTTCCGAAGTCGGGCACCTACGCGGCGCTCGGCAACGAAATCGAGGCCGGTTTCGTCCTGGCCCTCGAGGAGGCCGGGCGCAGCGGCGAGTTCACGATCATCGGCGAGGACACCGAGATCAAGCCCCCGGTCGGCCTGGCGAAGGCCCGCAAGCTCGTGCTGGAGGACGAGGTCGACGTGATCGTCGGCATCGTCTCCTCGGGCGTGCTGGGCGCGATGCGCGACTTCATCCATGGCGCCGAAGTCCCATTGATCGTCGCGAACGCCGGCAACAACCACGCGACCGGCGCGGCCTGTTCCCCCTACATCGTCCGGGTGTCCTTCTCCAACGGGCAGATCAACCGACCGATGGGACCCTGGCTCGTCGATCACGGCGTGAAGAAGGTCTATACCCTCGCGCCAGACTATGCCGCCGGCCACCAGATGATCGAGTCCTTCACCGAGGCTTTCTCCGCCGCGGGCGGCGAGGTCGTCGGCGGCGAGTTCACGCCGTTCCGCCAGACCAAGGACTTCGGCCCCTACCTGACCAACGCCAAGGCGGCCAACCCGGACGGCGTCTTCGTCTTCTATGCGGGCGGTGAGGCGATCAGCTTCGTCAAGCAGTACGGCTCGTTCGGCCTTTCGCCCGACCTGCCGCTGTTCGGCTCCGGCTTCCTGACGTCGCCGCTCTACGTCAACGCCGAGGGCGACGCCGCGGTCGGCGTGATCGCCTCCCTGCACTACGTGCCGACCCTGGAGACGCCCGAGAACAAGAGCTTCGTCGAGAAGTTCCAGGCCGCCCACGGCCGCGCGCCCTCGGAGTACGCGGTGCAGGGCTACGACGCCGCGCGCATGCTGATGGGCGCCGTCGACGCCGGCGCCACCGACCGCGCCTCGATCGCGAAGCTGCTGCCGACGGTGAAGTACACCGGGCCGCGCGGACCGATGGAGATCGATCCGGCCACCAACAACGTGGTGCAGAACATCTACATCTACGAGACCGTCGAGGGCAACGACGGCCTCACCCAGAAGGTCATCGCCACCGTCGACAGCGTCCGCGACGATCCGAGCGGCTGCTCGCTGTAACGCCTCCCTACTCCCCCTTCCGTCCGGCCGAACTTCTGCCGGGCGGAAGGGGCGCTCTATTCCGACCGAGAGCGGGCCATGGATACCGGGTTCTGGGTGCTGCAGTTCCTCAACGCCCTGCAGTACTCCATGCTGCTGTTCCTCCTGTCGATCGGGCTGACGGTCATCCTCGGACTGCTCCATTTCGTCAACCTGGCGCACGGAGCCCTCTACATGATGGGCGCCTACATCGGGGTCTCGGTCGCCGCCACGACGGGCAGCTACTGGGCCGCCTTCGCGCTCGCCCCCCTCGGCGTCACCGCGATCGGCGCCCTGCTCTACTTCACCCTGATCGAGCGCTTGCGCCATGCCGGGCCGATGAACCAGGTGCTGGTCACCTTCGGCCTGATCTTCGTGTTCCTCGACCTGGTCCGGATCGGCTGGGGCGACATCGCGCTGGGCCTCCAGGTGCCCAGAGGGCTGGCCGGTTCCACGGAGCTGCTCGGGGTGGCCTATCCCAAGTACCGCCTGTTCACCATCGCCGTCGGCATCGTCGTGATGGCTGCGCTCTGGGTCGTGCTCGCGCGCACGCAGATCGGGGCCATGATCCGCGCCGGCGTCGAGAACGGCGCCATGGCCCAGGCGCTCGGCATCGATGTCGGCCGCCTCTTCTTCGCGGTCTTCTGCGTCGGCTGCGCCCTCGCGGGCCTTGCCGGCGTCATCGCCGCCCCAGTCTTCTCGGCGACCACGGGCATGGGCATCTCGATCCTCATTCCGACGCTGATCGTCGTCGTCATCGGCGGGCTGGGCAGCCTCGAAGGCGCCATCGTTGGCTCCCTGATCATCGGCTTCATCGAGACCATCGGCGCCGCCTTCCTGCCCGAAGTCGCGGCGATCTCGGTCTACGCGCTCCTGGCCGCCATCCTGATCCTGCGTCCACAGGGCCTGATCCCGGCACGGGGCTGAGCCATGTTCCACCAAAGCCACACGCGCAGCCTCGTGTTGCTCGCGACCCTGGCCGGACTGGCCGCCTACGCGCTGTTCGGCGGCTTCTTCGCCCGCGAGATCGTCGTCGAGATCGCGATCCTCGCCATCCTGGCCGTCAGCCTGGACGTGGTCGCCGGCTTCGGCGGCATGGTGTCGCTCTGTCACGGCGCGCTCATGGGCCTCGCCGCCTACGCCTACGGCGTGCTGACCGTGAAGTTCGGGCTGCTCCCCCTGCCCTCGGCCGTCGCCGGCATCACCGCGGCGGCCCTGTTCGGCACGCTGGTCGGCTACGTGACCGGGCGCACCAGCGGCATCTTCTTCATCATGGCGACGCTGGCCTTCGGTCAGATGGCCTACACGCTGATCTTCAAGTCCCGCTGGCTCGGCGGCGACGACGGCATGGCCGGCCTGCCGCGCTTCGATCTCTCCTGGGCGGGGATCGACATGGGCTCGTCCATGACCTACGCCCTCTTTGCCATACTGGTGATCGCGGCGGCCTACGTCGCCGCCGCCTGGGTGCTGCGCTCGGCCTTCGGGCGCACCCTCACCGGCATCCATTCCAACGAGACGCGCATGAAGGCGCTCGGCGTGGACACCGTCGTCCACCGCGCCCGTGCCATGGGCTTCTCGGCGCTCTTGGCCGGCGTCGCGGGCATCGTCGCCGCCCAGCACACCCAGTTCATCTCCCCGGAGCTGCTGTTCTGGACGGTGTCGGGAGAGGTGCTGATCGTCGTCATCCTGGGCGGGCTCGGCACCCTGATCGGCCCGCTGGTCGGCGCCGTCGCCTTCGTGCTGCTGAAGCACCAGATATCCGCCCATACGGACTACTGGCACATGGTGATCGGCCTCCTCCTCATCGCCGTCGTGGTGGCGGGGCGGCGCGGCCTCTACGGGCAGGCGGAGCACTGGCTTACCGCGCGCCTGCGCAAGCCGGAGAGGGCGTCCGGTGCTTGAGGTCCGCGCCCTCTCGAAGGCCTTCGGCGGCCTGAAGGTCGTCCATGATGTCTCATTGTACGTCGAGCCGGGCGAGCGCCGCGTGATCCTAGGCCCGAACGGCGCAGGAAAGACAACGCTGTTCAACCTGCTGGTCGGCGAGCTGGCGCCCAGCACCGGCGACGTCCTGATCGACGGGCGCTCGGTGATCGGCCTATCGGTCAGCCAGCGCGCCCAGGCCGGGCTCTCGCGCAGCTACCAGAAGAACAACCTCTTCGAGGATCTGACGATCCGGGAGAACCTCATGCTCGCGGCGGCCGCCGGCCAGCGCAAGACGGCCTGGACGATCAAGGACTGCTTCCGCGACCGAGCGGTCCGCGAGACCGCCGAGGAGGTCGCCGAGCGGGTCGCGCTCCTCGACATGCTGGACCGCCCCGTGCGCTCCGCCTCTTACGGAAACCGGCGCCAGCTCGAGGTCGGCCTGGCGCTCGCGACCAAGCCCCGCATCCTGCTGATGGACGAGCCGACTTCCGGCGTGGGCCCGGCCATGATCGACGGCTTCCATCGCCTGCTGCAGTCCCTGCCGCGCGACTTGACCGTCGGCATCATCGAGCACGACCTCGACCTCGCCTTCGACGTGGCCGACCGGATCACCGTGCTGAACTTCGGCGAGGTCGTCTTCGAGGGATCGCCCGAGGAGACCCGGGGCAACCCGCTGGTGCGGGACATCTACCTGGGGGACTGGCAGGCCGATGCTTGAGCTCCAGGCGGTCGAGAGCGGCTACGGCGAGACCCGGGTGCTGCACGGCATCGACCTGACCGTGCGCGCGGGCAGCGTCCACGCCCTGCTCGGCCGGAACGGCGTCGGCAAGTCCACGACCCTCAAGTCGATCATCGGGCATCTGCCGGTTTCGAGCGGGACCATCGCCTTGAACAGCAGGGCCATCGCCAACCGGCCGCCCCACAGAATCGCGCGCGACGGCATCGCCTACGTGCCGGAGACCCGCGACATCTTCGGCTCGCTCACCGTGCGCGAGAACCTGAACCTGGCGGGACGGCTGGCCGGGCCCGAGCCTGCCTGGACCGTCGAACGGATCGTCGAGTTCTTTCCCAACCTGGCCGAGCGCCTGCCCAACAGCGGCCAGTCCCTCTCGGGCGGCGAGCAGCAGATGCTGGCCATCGGCCGCGCGCTCATGGCCGGTCCCACAATCCTGCTCCTGGACGAGCCGACCGAGGGCCTCGCGCCGATCATCATCCAGCAGATCTTCGGCAAGCTGCGGGAGCTGAAGAGCGTGGGACTAACGATCCTGCTGGTGGAGCAGAATCTCAACTTCGCCCTGGGGCTGGCCGACGACGTCAGCCTGATGAGCCGGGGCCAGATCGTCTGGCGCGGCGACGCCGAAGCCTTGCGCGCCGATGCCGAGGCCCACACCCGCTGGCTGGGAGTCTGACATCATCGACGCCTTCATCTGCGACTACGTCCGCACGCCCATCGGCCGTTTCGCCGGCGCCCTGTCGTCCGTGCGCGCCGACGATCTGGCCGCCATCCCCCTGAAGGCCCTCGCCGAGCGGAACCCGCGGCTCGACCTCACGGCGGTCGAGGAGGTGATCCTGGGCTGCGCCAACCAGGCGGGCGAGGACAACCGCAACGTGGCCCGCATGGCCTTGCTGCTGGCCGGCTACCCGGAAACCGTTCCCGGCGTCACGATCAACCGTCTCTGCGGCTCCGGCATGGACGCCGTGACTGCCGGCGCGCGGGCGATCCGCTCGGGAGAGGCGGCGCTCGTCGTGGCCGGCGGCGTCGAGAGCATGAGCCGGGCGCCCTTCGTGCTGCCGAAGGCGACGGCGGCCTTCTCCCGTGCGAGCGAGATCCACGACACGACCATCGGCTGGCGCTTCGTCAATCCGCTCATGGAGAAGATGTACGGCGTCGACTCGATGCCCGAGACCGCGGAGAACGTCGCCGAGGAATTCGGGATCGGCCGCGAGGACCAGGACGCCTTCGCGCTGCGCTCCCAGCAGCGCGCAGCCCGCGCCATCGCTTCGGGCCGCCTCGCCCGCGAGATCGTTCCCGTCACGATGCCGCAGCCCAAAGGCGCCGCCCTCGTCGTCGCGGCCGACGAGCATCCGCGCGAAACCACCCTCGACAAGCTGGCGGCGCTGCCGACGCCCTTCCGGGACGGCGGCTCGGTCACTGCCGGCAACGCCTCTGGTGTCAGCGACGGCGCCGCGGCCCTGATCCTGGCAAGCGAGGCGGCGGCCCGGCGCCACGGCCTGACGCCCCTCGCCCGCGTCCTCGGCGGCGCCACGGCCGGCGTGCCGCCGCGCATCATGGGCATCGGGCCGGCGCCCGCGGCCGAGAAACTCTCAGCCCGCCTGGACCTCGCGCCTCGGGACTTCCAGGTGGTGGAGCTCAACGAGGCCTTCGCCAGCCAGGCGCTCGCCGCGCTGCGCCGGCTGGGTCTCGCCGACGATGCCGAACAGGTGAACCCGAATGGCGGCGCCATCGCCCTCGGCCATCCCCTGGGCATGTCGGGCGCGCGCATCACCGGCACCGCCGCCCTCGAGCTCGGATCTCCGGGCGACAAAGCCCTCGCCGCCATGTGCGTCGGCGTCGGGCAAGGGATCGCCATCGCACTCGAGAAGGCGTGACCGCCACGCTGCCGAAGACCGAGGGCAAGGGTATGGCGAGATACCGCGGCGGCAGCGCAATCGGATCGGCGCTCCTTTGGCCAGGCCCGGAAGACCGTCTTCGATCGACTGGGCGCTGAACCGCGGCTCACGGCCCACGATACAGGCCGACTGGGCACCGAGAGGCCTACGGGCGCGTTTCAACCCGGGCCGAAGCGATTGCGGAGGTTCTCCAGTTTGGCCCTGAAACGCTCGTTTTCCAGCACGTCACGGTTCACAAGGTTTCCGGGTGGCTGTCCGCGCTTTACCGAGAGGACCGTGTCGATCACGCTTTTGCCGATGGCGCCTTGGAGCTGATCGGTTTCGCATAGGGCGTGCGGTGCCAGGATCACGTTGTCGAGACCAAGGATTGGATCGTCCGGGTCCGGCGGTTCCTTCTCGAAGACGTCGAGGCCCGCGCCGGCGATGCGCCGTTCCTGGAGCGCCCGCGTCAGCGCGCTTTGGTCCACCACGGGGCCACGGGCCGTATTGATCAGGAACGCGGTCCCCTTCATGAGCGCGAGGCGTTCCCCATTGACAAGCCCGCGAGTCTCCCGCGTCAGGGGAACGCTTATGTTCAAGAAGTCGGCCTCCCGGAAAGCATCTTCAAGCCCGACCAGGCGAACCCCGAGCTCTTCCGCCACCGCTGGCTCCACAAAGGGGTCGTGTGCGATGAAGTCCATGTCAAACGGCCGGGCGAGGCGGAAGAGCTCCTGTCCTATGTTGCCAAGCCCGATCGATCCGAGGGTGCGCCCGACGAGACCGACGCCGATGTCCTCGGCAACCGCCTCCCATCTGCTCTCCCGCGTCGCACGATCGCGTTGCATGAGCCGACCGGACAGCGCCAAGAGAAAGGTCAGAATCGAGACGGCCACGGGGCGTCTCACCGCATCGGGCGTGTTGACAACGGCGACGCCTGCTCGCGTTGCCGCGCCGATGTCCACGTTGTCGTAGCCGACGCCGAAACGGGCGACAACGGCCAGACGGCGGCTTGAACCAAGACTGGCCGCCGTCACCTGTGGCCATTGCAGTATGAGCGCGTCGTAATCGTCCAGTTGATCCGCTCTCAGCTCCTCGACAGCCTCTAGGTACTCGAACTCCGTTTCGGAGTCGGCCTGCAGCGGGCTCAAGTCGAATCCCGCAATCGTAGCTTGGCCATCGGGCCGCAAGAAATCGTGGGAAAGGGCAACCCGGAATCCAGATCTCGGCATTTTCGATGTCCCCTACTCTTGCGACTTCAGTCTGCGGACGGCTGAAACGGCTGCTCGTTCCCTGCGCACTGGACGACGCTGGATCTCATGCTAGGGGTGGCCGGGTGCCCCGTCGCAGTCGCGACCCCAATGTCCGGCCGTCCTGGACCTCGGCCGCGACAGCGGCCGGCCGGCCGGAATGGAGCGGCACCATTGCGCCTGCCAACCCTCGCGCGCGCGATCTCGCGTCCCCGCCGGTCCGATGAGCTTCTGTCACACAACTGACACAAGATGCCTGTTCAAGTAGGCTTCGACCCGCCCAAAGGTCCCGAGGACCACTTGCACCATGGCCCAGTAGATGAACGCGGCTCCAACAAGCGGCGTGAATGGGTCATAGGTGGTCGAAACCGCTGAGTTGGCAACCGCAAGCAGGTCCATCATCGTTATGGCCCCGAGTGCCGCGGTTCCTTTGACGAACAGCACGACCTCATTCATGTACGCCGACAGTCCATACCGGATTGCCAGTGGAAGCGTGATCTTGAAGAACACCAGGTATCGTGGAAGCGCGAGGGATCGTGCGGCATCAAGCAGCCCCGATGGGACTGCCTGAAACGCGCCGCGCAGCAGCTCGACCAGGAAGCCCGCATGGTTCAAGGTGAACCCGAGAACGGCACAGTAGTAGGCCTCGGAGAAGAAGTTCCAAAGAAACGTGTCGCGAATGAAGCCCACGGTCGCGAAACCGTTGTAGATCATGTAGAGGACGACCAGCGCCGGGACACCGCGGAAGAACATCGAGAAGAACCAAGCCGTACCGGCAACCACCGCGTTGCTCGACAACCTCGCCAACGCGATGGGAATGGAGATCATCATGCCGATCACCAGGCACGGCAGAAGCACGCTCAGGGTAACCCAAGCCCCCTCCAACAAACGCGGCAACAGGCGCCATGCGAGTTCGGGGTTGAATTCCATTCCTATCTCTTCACGTGCTAGTGGCCGCGGTTGACCCAGCGCTCGAACCGCTCGGCCGCAACCATCGTGACCGAGCTGAAAATGATGTAGGAGAAGCCCACGAAGAGGTAGAAGAGGAACGGTTTCTTGGTGACCGCAGCCGCCACGTCGGCAATACGGACGAGGTCCGCGAGACCGACCATCGAGACCAAGGCCGTGTCCTTGAGAACCACCATCCACACGTTCGTCAAGCCGGGCAACGCAAGGCGCAAGGCCTGGGGCAACACGATAAAGGTCCACATTGCCCAGGGCCGCAAGCCGAGGGAGCGGGCCGCATCGAACTGGCCCGACTGAACGTTTATGACCGCCCCCCGGAAGACCTCGCCGACATAGACCGAATAGACGATCGCGAGGCCCGATACGCCGGCCACGAAAGGCGAAATCTCGTAACCGGCCCCAAAGACGGACCTGATCAGCGACGAGGAATTGTAGTAGATGAAGAAGACGACCAGGATCGAGGGAACACCCATCAGGGCGGACGCGAGCGCCCGCCAGGTGCCCCGCAGAACCACGTTCCGCGAAAGAGCCACCAGGCCCAGAACGAGCCCGAACAATAGACTCAGGGCGAAGCTGTAGACAGCGAGCCGAACGGTAACGGAGGCGCCGACCAACAGCTCGTCGCCGTAGCCGGCGTCGTCGAAGCTCAGCGCCTCCATCGGATTACCGTATCTGCGGTCGCCCCTCCATCAGTAGCTGGAGTCATCGCCCATGCAAACACGACGGGCACCTCGGCAAGAGACATGCCCGCCGCCGCGCGGCTACAAGCACTTGGACTCCTCCTCCAGCAGCTGCACCGCGAGATACTTCGCGCGGATCTTTGTATAGGTGCAGTCCGCAATGATCGATTCCAGCGCCTCATTGGCGTCCTTCACCAGGTCCACTTGACCTTTCTGCACGGCCCAGCTCATCCCCTCCTTCTTTCCGGTCGCCCAGAAATCCGGTTCGCTCAGTTTCCAGTCCGCACCTTCGGGCTTGTCGATGAGCAGAGTCTGCCAGTTGATCTTGCCCCCGAACACGGCATCGATGCGGCCAGCCAGCAGATCCAGCATCATTTGATCGTTGTTCTCGAAGTAGACGGGCTGGGCGTCCGGCAGCTTCGTTTCCACGTACTTCGCGTGGGACGAGCCCTTGTACACGCCCAGCTTCATTCCACTCATGGCCTCGTTGTTGTAGCCCTTGTCCCAGCCCTTGGGAACGACGAAGCCTTCCGGATTGAAAATGATGGGCACGGTGAACTCCGTTGCCTCCAGCCGCTCCGGCAGTGGCGTGAGCTGCGATACGATCATATCGATCTTGCCGGAGATGAGAGACGGCAACAGGGCGCTGAAGTCCATCGCGACGATCTCGCACTCTATCCCCATGCGGTTACACATCTCCCGCGCCAGTTCCGGTTCGATACCGGAGACGTTGCCGTCCGTGCCGAGGATACTGAAGGGCGGATAGGTACCTTCGTTTCCAAGGGTGAGTTTTTGAGCCTTGGCGGGAACTGACGTAGCGAGAATCAGAAACCCTACAGCAGCCACAAGCATGGATGCGGCAAATCGTTTCATAATGGCCTCCCGTTCGTGTTGTGTTTTCTCATGGACCTATTCCAGGACCAATTCCGGTCATCACAGCTTCACCTTGGACAGCCCGGACCGCCCGAGACCGCCAGCCCACATGGATAGGCGACGAATCCCCAACGCCGCTCGACCGACGGCCAAAGTGGCGCGATCGTTGCCTGGGAACGCCGCTACGCCGATCGCGCATCGGATGTCACCGAGGCCCGACGGTCACGACCTTTTCGGGCTGTCTGATCTCGAGCTCCCGCCAGCTGGCCTCTCCAAGCAGCAATTAAGTCGCCGTTTCGGTCGAGTCTATCCTATGGCCTCATATCGAGAACAATGAACATTTGCCGAAGCATACTTTCAGGTTTATCAAACCTTGACACGAGGGGGTCGAGTCACGGGTGGCACGCGCGTGGGCTCTTGGCCTAGGCGGCGCATACCTTCCTCACGATAGACACGAAGGTTTTCAAGGCCAAGGATTCCCGGCTGCTTTGCTTGACTATGAGCGCATGCTTCGATTGGTAGCCGAGATCGGTCCGGGGAATCGGGGCCAGAAGGTCGTCCTCCACCCATTTCCGAGCGTAATGCCGCGGCAAATATCCAATGTAGCCGCCGGAAAGCAGGAGGGTCAGCATGGCCTCTATGCTGTAGACCAAAGCGCCTTCCCGGACCACTCCCAATCGAGCCCGGTCGAACTCATGATGATAGATTCGGACAATGGCCGGGTAGACGGAGAAATCGGCCTTCGCAATCACCGTCCGCGACGCCTTGAACAGGGGATGGCCGACACCGCAGTATACTTCATGGCGCTCCTTGAAAAGCGGCACGAACCGAAGACCGGAGATCTTCCGAATGAAGGGGCCGATGGCCGCGTGGAGCCGGCCGTCCACGACATCGTGCTCCAAAGTCTGGCGAGCGGCGACAACCAGCTGAATCTGAACGTCGTTGTCGAGCTCGTTGAACCGGCGAATTGCCTTGGAGATGGGGAACCTCGGATGGGTTACGAGGCAGTCGACCATTCCGATGGCCAGGCTTCCGCCCAGCAGGCTCTTTATGCCGGCAAGAGTCCCGGAATAGTCCTCCAGGCTTTTCAACAGCCGCTTGGTTTCCTCGAATACGATCCGCCCCCTCTCCGTCAACCGAAATCCGCTTCTTCCGCGCTCGCAGAGCCGAACCCCGATCCGCTTCTCGAGGTTCGACATATGAACCGAGATCGTCGACGTGGAAACGTTGAGATACGACTCCGCGGCCGAGAAGCCACCCGCCTCGACAACGGCCACGAACACCCTCAGCAATCGAAGGTCTATGTCCGAGACGCTTTGCATGCCGTCAAGGTTTCCTCTCGTCAGCGCTGCCGTTTAGTTTTACCGATTTAAAAGTGCGATTGGAACAAACGCAATATACTCGCCCGCTATGCCCTCGGCATAGTTGCAGCTTGCGTTCCGGTCTGCCCAACGCGGTTCCTAGCCGTCTTCCAAACCGAACACTGGGAGTCCAAACAGCATGAATTTGCCCGACGACCGCGAGATCTTCGATGTCGCTCGACACACCGAGCATGTCACCTTCCAAAAGACCACACGAAAGACCCAATCCGGCTACGAATTGCCGATGATCCTGCATGACCGGTTGGCTTTCACGCCGGAGGAGTATGTCCGGCGCTACGACAAGATCCAGGCGGCCATGGCCCAGACGGAGCTTGATGCGTTGCTCATCAGGGGGCCGGAGAACATCACGCATTTCAGCGGCTATGAGACACCCGGATACTACAAATACCACTGTGTCGTGGTTCCCAAGGACGGCGAGCCGGTGTTTCTTGTCAGAGACTTCGAATGGATCAACTCCCCCGAGTTCGCTTGGAGCACCAGGATCGCCAAGGTCTACGATTGGGACCATCCGCCGAGCGTGACCGTCAACGTGCTGCGGCAGCTTGGCTTGAGCAACGGCAAGCGCATCGGTGTGGAGAAGCACGGCTTCTTCTATACGGTCGATGAACACGAGACCTTGCTGCTCGACCTCCCAGGAAACGAGTACATCGACGCCACCCAGATCCTCTGGGACGCCCGCATGACCAAGTCGGCGGAAGAGATCGCGGTGATGCGGAAATCGGCGCATCTTGTGGATCTCGCCATGCAGGCCGGCTGGGATGCGTCGCGCCCCGGCGCGAGTGCCGACGAGATCAACGGCATCGTCAACAAGACGCTGCTGGAGAATGGTGGCGAGTACATGGGCCTGCCGCCCTTTGTGCTTGCAGGCGAGCGCTCGTGCCTGCCGCACCAAACCGGTGGGTCGAACAGGCTCGCGGACGACGATCTGATGTACTTCGAGATCTCAGCGTCACAGCATCGCTATACGGCCGCCCTGATGCGTACCATCTTCATCGGCAATCCCAAGGATGAGTGGGTTCGCGCGGCGGAGGCTTGTATCGGCGCTGTGGATGCCGCTTTGGAGACGATCAAACCGGGTGTCACGCCGCATCAGGCGGACGTTGCCGCTCGCACGGTGACACAGAAGGCCGGCTTCGGCGACTACCACAGGAACCGCCTCGGCTACTCGATCGGCATAAGCTACCCGCCCGACTGGGGCGAAGGGGAGGTGATCTCTCTTCGCCAAGAAGAGCATCGACCGCTCGAGCCCGGCATGACTTTTCATATGCCACCGCTCTGCCTCAAGTATCGCGAGTTCGGGATCGGTTTCTCCGAGTCGATTGTGGTAACGGAAAACGGATGCGAACGCTTCTCCAAGCTTCCCCGGGAGGTTGTCATAAAGCGCTAGGGATACCACGACATGCTCACGGGTTACGGCATATCGGTCCCTGCCGAAGCGCGTAACGCCAAGCTGGCTGGCCTCGCAGAACGCGTTCCCGCAGGAAGAGATGCCGATGTGACCGGCCGCCATGCCGCGGCCGCCTATCGAACAGAGGCAGTCTTGTGCCGGCAGGGCGGCGCGAGGGGGAGATATTCGAAAGTGCCCGCGCGTTTGGCGGCGGCGATAGGCGCATAAGAGGCCCAGCGCGAGATAACTTACACCGGTGATACGGCCTGCTCGGTAGCGGTGTGGAGGAAGAAATGTCGAACCGATACGAAGGAGGCGACCTGGTCGTCGAGTCGCTGACGAATCTGGGAGTTTCTCAGATCTTCACTGTCAGCGGGGGACCGCTGAACTCGATCTATCATGCCGCATCAGCAAGCGAGCTCGAGGTCGTGCACACACGGCACGAAACGGCGGCATGCTTCATGGCGGATGCGGTCGCGCGCGTGTCCGGAACGCCCGGCGTCGCCGTGGTCACGCTCGGGCCCGCGGTCGCGAACACCGTGACCGGCGCCTTGATGGCCTCCCTGGCAGGCGTGCCAATTCTTATCATCGGTGGACAGAGCAGCACGCGCCTGTTCGATACGGGCACCGACATGTCGGTCGATCATATTCAGTTCATGACGTCGCTGACCAAGTTCTCGGCCCGCGTCCTCGATACCGACCGAATCCCCGAATACATAGAAACGGCATGGCGTGCCATGTGGGCGGGGCGGCCCGGGCCGGCTTTCCTGGAAATCCCGATCAACGTGCTTTCCGGGCCGGCAGAGCGGCAGCCTCCCGCCTCAGGCCCAGCAGCTCGAACGCCGGGTTTGGATCCGACGGCGGCCGCGGCAGTGGCCGATGCCTTGTCGCACGCCAAACGGCCGCTGGCGATTGTCGGCGACGAGGCGCGGTGGGACATGCAGTGCGGGTTCGACCCGGCAAAGCTGCGCGCTGCTCTCGAGCGCCATCGCATGCCGTTTTCGCTGATCCGCTTGGCGCGCGGACTGGTGGACGAACGGCACCAGTTGTGTGTTGGCCCGGGAAACGTGTTCGCGAACCCCACGCTCGCCGCCTCGTTGGGCAAGTCGGACATGGTGTTGCTCCTCGGCCATCATCTCGAGTGCGACCTGGACTTCGGCAGCCATATTCGCGACGACGCCAAGGTGGTTCAATGCTATTGCGACGGCGCGTACATAGGAAAGGGCCGGCGCAGCGACGTCGCCGCCGTGACCAGTGTATCCGCTGTTGTCGAGCATCTGCTGGAGCTGTCGCCGGCGCCGGTCGAGGAGGGCTGGATAGAAGCCTCTGCCGGCGCTTGGCGCGACTTCCACGGTGACGTATATGGCCGCAAGGATGCCGACAGTCCGTTGCATCCGAACGCCGTGGTGCACGCAATTGCGGACGTGATGCCCGGGAACACCATCTATGCCACCGGCCACGGAAACGTGGACTATTGGGCCGACTGCGTTCTTCAGCCGCGCCATCCCAACACCTACATGCGCGGCGGCCTGGGTGGCGCCATCGGCCCGGAAGTGCCCTATGGCGTCGGCGCCCGCTTCTGCCGCCCGGACAGTCCGGTCGTCGTGTTCGTCGGCGACGGGGCCATCGGGTATCATGGCCTTGAACTCGACACGGCCGAGCGCTACGGCAGGCCGATCATCATCGTGGTCATGGACGATCAGAAGTGGGGCGCGATAGCCCTGCCGCAAGCTCGGAAGTACGGCGGGGAGTTTGCCGTCGATTTGAAGGAACGCGACTGGCCCGGCTTTGCCACGGCCTTGGGCGCCGAAGGCGTTCGCGCCGAATCGGTTGAAGATGTCCGTCGTGCTGTGGAAGGCGCGTTGAGCACCAACAGACCGACACTAATTCATGTCCCCGTTCAATGCGTGATTAGCCCCTACATGGACGCCTTCGGCCACTGACGGATCCCGCTGCCTTGTCGACGTCGTGTGCGGCGCGGGGGACAAGCTCTTCCATTCGACCGCCAACTCCAACATGGTCTAGCGGCCTATCGCGGGGAAGGCATCGGATATCGAGCTACGGCTAGGCCCCGGTGTAGACGACGAAGTCCATCTCGACCTTCGCATCGATCGTGAGGGCCGCGACCACACCGACGCGGGCGGGCGCTCCTGCGCTGAAATGCTTGGCATAGGCGCGGTTGAAGGCATCGAAGTCGGCCGCATCGGTTAGGTAAACATTGACCTTCGCAACCTGAGACAAGGAGGCATTCGCCTTGGTCAAGAGCTCGGTCAGGTCCTCAAAAATCTTGTCCGTCTCCGCAACGACACCGCCCGGGACGATGGTCCCGTCCGGGTTGCACCCAACCATGCCGGAGACAAATATGAAGTCCCCCGCCCTCACCGCGTCGGAGAGAGGCAAGCCTTCGACATTGTCTCCACCAATCAACTCGATACCCATGTTCGCTCTCCTACAGTATTTCGCTCTTCGGGCCTAGTCGCCGAGGCCCGCATGCTTGCACACGATCTCGGTTGCCTTCACCAAGACGCTCGCTGCCAACTCCGCCCGCTCCTCAATCAGCTCGCCATCCCGGTTCAACAGTCCGAGTCCCGGATTGAGCAGCATGCTCCCCGCATAGATCGTTGCCGGCTCCACCCCCATGGCCTCGGTCGCGAGCAGGATAGGGTTCGTGTTCGTGTAAAGATCCTCGAGGGTGAAGAGCGGAATGCCGAAACCTTCGCCCTTCCAGGTATCCTGATAGTTCAGCTCGGTGCCGCCCATGTGATAGGACTTCGTGAACAGCAGTCCGTCTCGAAAATGCGCGGGCTCCAGCTCCTTGAACGCGTCAACGAGAATGTCGTGGTACTTGTCCACCGGATTTCGCACGCGGTCGGGCTCGTCGCGAATCGTTTCCAGGTAGGCCAGCAAGCCGACGACGCTGTCTCGGCCTGGGTCCGCGGCCGAGAACACCGCCTTGCCGTGCGAGGAAACGTGCCCGAAACGTTGCCCGCCCAGACCGAGCGACTTGCGGATCGTGAGCATTTCTTCCGACTGGCCAACGATCAAACCCGCGCATGGCGACCGCCCGGCCTTGTCCATGCTCCAAAGCATGACATCGGCCCCGGCCTCCTCCGGCGAAACGCCAATACCGGGGACGCAACTTGCCGCATCTATGAGGAAGGGGACGTCGTACTCCCTCGCCAACTCACCCATGCGCCGCATCAACGCGGGGCGACCTCCGTCGTCGCGAGCGCCGTGACCCCATCCAGGCGTATCGTAGCCGACCGTATGAAGACCGCTGAGGGTCGACGAGTTGCGTTCACAGGCACGCCGCAGATTCGCCACGGTCTCGTCGACATCGACGTCGGTCAGGAACGGCACCACACCCTGCCGAATACCGTGGATCTCGTAGCGCGCGTTCGCGAATCGCACGAAGACCGTGTCGAGGTTGCAGAGGGACTTCGCCTCCATTCCGAGCTCACCGCCGCTGACCGTCCGATCCACCGACACGTTCTTGTACTTGGGCGGGAAAGGACGCCCATAGGCCATGCCCCACTCCACGTCCTCGCCATAGGTCGAGACCATTCGTGCGCGATAGGCGTCGCCCCTTCGCATGAAGGGCGGCGCGATCAGGGAGTCGATTGCAACCCGGAGACCGGCTTCGCAGGTATTCACCACGGCGCAGTCGTAGCTGTCGCCATACAAATCCTTCACGACGTTGCGAACTCGGTCTTCGACGACCCGAACCGGCAGAATCTCCTTGTGATTGGCCTCTACTATCGCGTTCAGAACGTAGTCCGGCAGCCGGGCCGGACACGAGGAGGCTCCGGAATAGAGACCGATCTCCCCCTTGAGTTTGCCGAGCCCCAGCTTCTCTCCGTGACGCTCCGCCTCCGACACGATTTTCGAGGTGCTCTCGTATATGCGCTGATACCATTCGTGACGATACACGCCCGCCTCCTGTTACGCGTTCTATGCCTTGGCGACATGCCCCGAGCGCCGTCCGGCCCAACCCGGCACGCCCTTATCGAGCCGCCCCCTCACGAATCGTGGCTTGCCGATGCGAGCAAAACCAACATGCTGGGGGTGCCACGATCCTTCCCAACTAAGCGGCTCGGCTCTTGGCGTGCAAATGGATATCTTAGAAACCTTGGGTTCCTCTTTATGCACTAAACGCAGACCGGTTTGTTTGGCGCGCTTGCAACCTTTGTTTCCCAATTTATCACACACCCGGTGCGAGGTTTTCGGTCTAATGAATAGCGTGATGCTGGAGAAACTTCGGCAACGTGTTGGCCGCGCCAAGATGGCAGCGGCCAATACCCACAGCCTTTTTCTATGAGGGTTGCAGATGACCGGTCGACTTGGCTCGCTAGAGATCTATCCCCCTGCCGGGAAATTCGCCTATTTCGACGCAGCCTCGGTAGGCCTCATGCACAAGGGCGCCGCCGAGTCCATCAACCGATGGCAACAGGCTCTCGCGGAGCAAGGCACGGTGGCCTTCGACGAGGAGGCGGAAGTCGCCATTCTCGATGGGTTTTCCGGCGCCGCGGCGAGGCTGCTCAACGCGAAGCCAACAGACATCGCGATCGCGTCGGGCGCAACGCCTCTTATGGCCTCCCTCGCGTGGGCCGTTGCGCCGGAAAAGGGCAGCAACATCGTTGCAACCGATGTCTGTCATCCGAGCACGATCTATCCTTGGATGCGTGTCGCGGAAAGCACCGGAGCGGAAATGCGCTGGGCGCGTGGCGAGAATTATTACGTCTCGCCGGCGTCCATCGAATCGCTGATCGACGAACGCACCGCGGTGGTGTGCCTTTCTCATGTGGAATACGGCACCGGCCAGCTCCACGATCTCAAACGATTCGCCGATCTTGCTCACAGGCACGAGGCTATTCTGGTCGTCGACGCGACCCAGTCCGCCGGGCAAGTGGCACTCGACGTCGCCGCCACCGGCGTTGACGCGGTTGTAGCCTCGACCTACAAGTGGATCTGCGGACCGTTCGGGTCCGGCTTCATGTACCTTTCCCCTTCGCTTCAGGACACCAGCCCCGGAATCGTCGGTTGGCGCAGCCATAAGGACATGTGGGATTTCCAGGCGGATCGCCTGGAGTATCCTCCGTCGGCCAAACGCTACGAATTCGGAACCATGGCATACGGAACCGCCCTGGGGGCTGCGGAAGCGATGAACTACTTGCTGGAGCTGGGCATCGATCAAATTGCAGCCCACAACCGGGAGATCTCTGCCGAGCTTCACTCCGGGCTTCGGGAGCTTGGCGCCGAAATCCTGTCTCCGGAGGACCCATCGGAGCGGTCCGCGACCATTGCCGTTCGGTTCTCCGGACAGGACAGCGCCGCCTTGGCCGGCGCCCTCAAGAAGCAGCGCGTCGTCGCTTCGCTACGGCGGGACTTCATTCGCCTGTCCCCGCATCTCTACAACAACTCGGACGATGTAGGAGCCGTGCTGTCCGCAATTCGCGACGGGCGGGATCGGTAGCGCGCGTTGCACGCCTTTCTCTCGAGCGACTAGAGCCTTTGGCCCGGCCGCCTTGGCGTCGGCCATCGAGGCTGTCCTACCGGCGGCCATCGAGGGTAGATGCGCGGAATTGGGTCCCACGCATCGGTCTCCCCCGCAGAGTGGCCCCTCGTCCCCCGGGCCCGTTCGTCAGCGCGGGGATTCCGCGCCTGTCCTTTCGACGATCAGACCATAGTGCTCGGGTCGACGATGGGCGGCGAAGTTGAAGATCGTGTCCCGGTAGTGCTTTCCGGCGTCCAGGTCACAGTCGTGCGTGATCAACTCATCGTCCATCGTGCGGCACATGGCCACGATCTCGCCGGACGGCGCGATGATGCAGCTCTGCCCGATCATGTCGAAGCCCTCTTCACGTCCCGCTTTGGCGACCCCGACAACCCAGGTCGCGTTCTGATAGGCACCAGCCTGCATGACCAAGTGGTTGTGGAACGGCTCCAGGGCATTGATATCAAAGGGATCTCCGTCCAAGCCCACGGGCGAGTTGTACCCCAGCAGGATCATCTCTACGCCCTGGAGACCCATGACCCGATAGGTTTCGGACCAGCGCCGGTCGTTGCAGATACACATGCCGACGACACCGCCGAACGCGTTGAAGACCGGGAATCCCAGGTTGCCCACCTCGAAATACCGCTTCTCCATCCACTGGCCGGGGTCGTCGGACAAGGGATCCGTCGTTCCGGGCAGATGGACCTTGCGGTACTTGCCCACAATGCTGCCGGTCTTATCGACGAGGATTGCCGTGTTGTAGCGGTGCGTTGCTCCCTCTTCCTCGGCAAGCTCCGCGTAACCCAAGTAGAATCCGATCTCCAGGCGCTTGGCTTCCTCGAACAGCGGCAGGGTTTCGGCGCTCGGCATCTCGCGCTCGAACCAAGCGTCGATCTTCTCCTGATCCTCTATGAGCCACCGCGCAAAGAAGGTGGTCAAAGCCATCTCGGGAAAAACGACGAGATCACAGCCCGCTGAATGGGCCCGGCGCATGAGCGACAGGAGCCGCTCGACGACTTGACGGCGGCTGTCTTCCCGGGCGATGGGGCCCATTTGCGCGGCCCCGACCCTGATGCTTCGAGTCATGACGCGTCCCCCACCGCCGGCCTGAGGTTGGGCCGGTCGCACGGCAGGAACTCGCCGCGGCCAAGTTCCGCGGATACTTGGCCGTCCTGTACGATCACCTCGCCGCGCGAGATCACCGTAACCGGCCACCCTTTGACCTCGAAGCCCTCGTACGGCGTGAAGTCGAGTTTCTCGTGCAGCATGTCCACGGAGATCGTGACTTCCTTGTCCGGATCCCAAATCGCGATATCCGCATCGGATCCCACGGCGATGGTGCCTTTGCGCGGGTAGAGGCCATAGATCTTCGCCGCGTTGGTCGCCGTGACAGCGACAAATGTGTTGATGTCTATGCGGCCCTTTCCGACGCCCTCCGAGAACACCAGGGGCAGCCGCGCCTCGATTCCGGGCACGCCCGGCGGTACGTGGCGGAAATGGGGAGTGGGGCCGTTGACCCTCTTCCCCGTCGTACCTTCGAACTTGAACGAACAGTGGTCTGACGACAGCACCTGGAACACGCCGCCCGCAATCCCCCGCCACAACAGGTTCTGGTTGTCCGTGTCGCGCGGCGGAGGCGCACAAAGGTACTTGGCGCCCTCCCAGCCGGGACGGGCGATGTGGTCGCCGGTTAGAAAAAGATACTGAGGACAGGTCTCGCCGTAGACCATGAGGCCGCGATCCTGAGCCCAGCGAATCTGCTCCATGGCCTGAGCCGCCGAGACGTGAACGAGCAAGATCGGAACGTCCACGACTTCGCCAAGAGTAATGGCCCGATGGGTGGCCTCGCGCTCCACCGCTTGTGGCGCCATATCGGGGTAGCTTTCCAGAGAGGTGGAGCCTGCCGATTCCAGCTTTGCCGCAAGATGGTGAATGCAGTGGTCGTTTTCCGCGTGGATCATGACCATAGCGCCATGCGTTTTCGCGGCTTCCAAGGTTCTAAGGATTTCACCGTCATTGAGCACCATCCCATCGTAGGTCATGTAGACCTTGTAGGACGTGTACCCGTCCTCGATGAGCGCCGGCATCTCCTGCCCCAGCAACTGGTCGCTGGGATCCAGCAGTATGATGTGGAACGCATAGTCGATGACCGCTTTGCCCTCGGCCTTTGCATGGTAGTCCTGGACGGCCGAGCGCAGGCTGTGGCCCCGCTCCTGCTGAACGAAGGGAACGATCGTGGTCGTCCCACCGCATGCCGCCGCAACGGTTTCGGTCCCGAACTCCCCAGAGCTCACAACACCGTAGAAGGGTGGCTCGTCGATGTGAACGTGACTGTCGACGCCGCCGGGAAGTACCAGCTTTCCCTTCGCGTCGATGACACGATCTCCGCGGTCGAGACTCTGCGACAGCGCAAGGATGCGGCCGTCCTTGATGCCGATGTCGCAGTCTATCTTGTCCGCCGCCGTTACGACTGTACCGTTCTTGATGATGAGATCGAAGCTTGTCATGGCCCTTCCCTCGAAAACGTCGTTGCGACACCGGGCGATGGCGACCGAGTGCCGGTGATATCGTGCACCCCCATCAACACAATGCTTGCGACCTCAATCAAGATCCCGTGAGTATCGCGGCAGCGGCGGTGGTGAACACCTGGCAACCGAGCACGATGTCGCTCTCCAGCGTGTCCTCGGCAAAATCGTGACTGATGCCGCCTATGCTCGGGACGAAAAGCATGGCGCTCGGGATTCGCTTGGCGATCACCTGAGCGTCATGCCCGGCGCCGCTCGGCATACGGACCCAAGCTCCGGGCGCATGCTGCTCGGCAGCCGCGGCCAGGGCGTCCTGCAGCCCGGCATCCATGACCGCAGGTTCCACACGGTCTTCGAACGGTTCGAGCGAGACCGTTACCGGTCCGTCCTTGTTGGCGGCCTCCACAAGCGCGCGCACTTCCGTTTCCAGGGTATCGAGCGTCGAATTGTCGGGATCGCGGATTTGAAGCGCCATCTCTGCGCGGCCCGGAATAATGCTCTTCTCCCCCGGCACGAATTTTACCATCCCGATCGTCCAGACCGTGTTCTTGCCGGCGATGGGCGAGAAGGCGCCATCGATTTTGCCGGCAAGGTCGATGAGCGCCTTGCCGGCATCGCGGCGCAACGGCATGGGCGTCGTCCCGGCATGGTTCTGGGCACCGCAAAAGGTGATCGAGTAGTCCCGAATCCCGACGATTGCGGTAACAACCCCGATTGCCTTGGCTTCCGCCTCAAGGTAGGGGCCCTGCTCGATGTGTGCTTCGAGGTAGCCCATGTAGCGATCCTCGTCGAGATGCTCGAACGGCGCGCCCCCGAACCCGGCGGCCGCGATCACTTGGCTCAGGGTCCGTCCCTCGACCTCCGTCCTCGCAATCTGATCGTGCGAAACGTCGTTGCAAAAAAAGCGGCTGCCAAAGCAGGTGAAATAGGCCCCTTCCTCGTCGATCCAGGATGCGACATCCAACGGGAGATGCCTGGTCTCATCGTACTCCCTCAGCGCGCGCGCGGCCTCGAGCCCATAGATGACACCCATTGCGCCGTCCAGCCAGCCGCCGGTCGGTTGGGTATCGCTGTGCGATCCCGTGAGCAGAGCCCTGCCTGAGTTCCGGGACTTGCCGATGACATTTCCTATGCCATCTATTCGAGCATCCAAGCCGGCCTCGGACATCCTTCCGACCAGCCAGTGACGGGACTCGATGTCCACCTCGGAATAGGCGGTCCGAACGACGCCCGTGCCCGTCGCTCCGAAAGAGCGGAGCTCGTGCAGGTCCGCCAATAGCCGCTCAGGATTGATGGCAACCATTCACGCCCCGCCAAGGTTCCCCGGCAAGTTTTGGTGCATTGTATTGTATAGAACCATCGAGTGCGCGACCATGATAGCTTGTGTAGCGTTCTGGAAAACCTTGGTTTCCGGAATCGCCACATGACGATGGCGCCGTTGTTGCATGCTTGTTCTCACTTGGGCCGATAGATATAGTCCGCAACCCAACGTCCGTGGCCGATCCGATGAATCCTGCAAGATCTCGTATTTCGTGCGCACGCCGTCCAGCGCCAAGCCTTGCCCCATCGCAGCTCCGAAGACGTTGAACCATACGCTGGCCTCCATCGAAGCCAACATGAGGGCGCCGCTCGAATGCTTTTGTCCGTCCATGACCTGACCGTTCGTTTTGCCACCGAAGACGGCACGGTTCACGCGGTCAACGGCATCAGTTTCGACGTCGAGGCCGGCGAGACCCTTGGAATAGTCGGTGAGTCGGGCTGCGGGAAGAGCGCGACAGGCCTCGCGATCATGGGCCTTCTGCCCAAAGGGCGCGGGACGTCCGTAGGCGGGCGCATCACCTTTCGGGGAGTGGATCTCTTCACCTTGGGCACGGCGGAGATGCGTGACATGCGAGGCAAAGACCTTGCTATGGTCTTTCAAGACCCGCTGACCAGCCTGAACCCCGTTCTCACCGTCGGCCGACAGGTTTCGGAAATCCTGACGGCCCACGGCAGCTGCACACGCGGTGAAGCCGTGCGAAAGTCCATCCGGCTTCTCGACCGCGTGGGAATTCCCGATCCCGAGCAGATGATACGCCGCTATCCCCATCAGCTCAGCGGCGGCATTCGCCAACGTGTGATGATCGCCATGGCGTTGGCCCTCGAACCCCAGTTGTTGATCGCCGACGAGCCAACGACCGCTCTCGATGTCACGACCCAGGCCCAGGTTCTCGAGTTGATCAAGAGCCTGATTCGAGATACCGGAACGGCGGTCATACTGGTTACTCACGATCTCGGCGTGGTCGCCTCATTGACTCAACGTGTTTGTGTCATGTACGCCGGGAATGTCGTCGAGATCGCGCAAACCGAGGATATCTTCGCACGGCCCACCCATCCCTATACGGTGGGATTGCTCAACTCCATTCCCCGCTTGGACGACGACGGCGAAAGCGAATTGACCCCCATTGAAGGCGCGCCGCCGGACCAGCTCACGATACCGAGCGGCTGCTCGTTCGCCCCGAGGTGCGCCTGGCGAGTTGAGGACTGCTGGTTGGATGGCCCGCGGCTGAGTGAGCTGGCAGCCCTGAACAGTGGGGCGCGAACGGACAAGGCGATTCCGCACCGGGTTGCGTGCCACAACGGCGTGACCGCCGAGGAAGTGTCGAAGAGCAGGCCAGTCCGGCCAGGCTTCACGCCCGCCCCGCCGCCCACGGCTAGCCCCCCGAGAAGTTGAAGCAGGTTGGAGGCATATCCGGCATGACGGGCGCTTCCACTACGCAACCGCTGCTGCAGGTGCGAGATCTCGCGGTCCACTTCCGCTCGATAGCACGGGGCAATCGCAAGGGCGTTGGCGGGATCGTCCGTGCGATCGAGAATGTCACTTTCGATATCGAGGCTGGCGAGACGGTTGGTCTCGTCGGCGAGTCCGGCTGCGGCAAGAGCACCACAGGCAGAGCCATCGTCGGCCTGAATCGACCCGCGTCCGGCTCCATTCGTCTGGATGGGAACGAACTCGTCGGCCTCACGGGCGAGCCCCTTCGGCGCCTGCGCAAACGTCTGCAGATGATCTTTCAGGACCCCTATTCGAGCTTGAACCCGCGCATGACGGTCGAGGAGATCGTCGGGGAGCCGCTGGAGATCCACAATGTCGGCGATAGGCGCGGACGCAGGAACCGGGTCGGCGAACTGCTGGATGCCGTCGGGCTCGCGCAGACCACTCTCGATCGCTATCCACATCAGTTCAGCGGCGGGCAAAAGCAGCGCATAGGCATTGCCCGAGCGCTGGCGCTCAACCCGGACTTGGTGATTGCCGACGAGCCGGTCAGCGCCCTCGACGTCTCGATCCAGGCGCAGATTATCAATCTCCTCCGTCAGCTTCAGAGGAGATTCGGTCTTACCTATCTGTTCATAGCTCACGATCTCGCCGCCGTCCGCCACATCAGCAACCGGGTTATGGTGATGTTTCTCGGCCGGGTCGTTGAAATGGCGGCAACGAGCGAACTCTACGGCCAGCCCGCCCACCCCTACACGGTCGCCCTCCTATCGGCGATTCCCGTTCCCAAGCCTGAGTACGAGGCTCGACGCAAGCGTATCCTGCTGCCAGGCGACGTACCGAGCGTTATGGAACCTCCAAGCGGCTGTCGGTTCCACACTCGCTGCTGGCTGCGCGAGCGTTTGGGCCGGCCGGGCGATTGCGAGACTCGAGAGCCGGCCTTGCGATCGCTGTCGGAAACTCATGTCGTCGCATGCCATTTTGCAGAGTCCGTAGACGGCACGCAGCGGCAGAATCAGGCCGCTGGACTCATGGGGGCGAACGGCGCCTAACGGTGAAGCCTTGGAGAAAAGGCCTCCTGAATGCCGTCGCCCAACAGGTTGAACGCCATTACGGAAAGAAAGATGGCGAGGCCCGGAAAGGTCACCATCCACCACTGATCGAGGAAGTAGTCACGACCGGTCGACACCATGGTTCCCCATTCCGGTGTCGGCGGCTGCGCCCCCAGGCCGATGAACGAGAGCCCGGCAAGCGTCAGGATCGCAAAGCCGAGGTCGAGGCTCATCTGCACGATGATCGGCGTCCAACAGTTCCGGAGTATGTGCCGCGTCGCGATACGAAACGACTTGGCGCCGGCCACGCGCGCGGACTCCACGTAGGCCTCGTTCTTGATGGAAAGCGTTTGCCCGCGGACCAGGCGGGCATACCAGGGCCACCAAACGAGAGCCGCGGCAAGCACCGCGTTCACGAGGCTGGGCCCCAGTGCCGCAGCCGCCCCCATAGCCAGAACCAATGCGGGAAACGCGAGGAACATGTCGGTGATACGCATGAGCGCCTCATCGACCCATCCCCCTACGTAGCCGGAAACGAGACCTATCGCCGTGCCGATGAACGTTGCGATCAGAAGAATCGCAATCGCCGCGAACAGCGAATAGCGTGTGCCAACGATCACCCGGCTCAAGACGTCGCGGCCGCCATCGTCGGTTCCCAGGATGTGTTCTATGCTGGGCGCGGCCAATCGGTTTGACGGATCCATCTCCATCGGATCCACGGGAGCAATGAGGGGCGCCAGGACGGCGACCAAGATGATCGCCGTCGAAAGCACGAGTCCCGTGGTGCTGAGCGGGTTCTTTAGCAGGCGGCGTAGCTGGCGCTTCAGTTGCCGGTCGCCAAGCGGCTCGGCGGTCGGGCCGCCCAGCTGTACAGTCTTGTCTTCGGCTGCCGCGGTCATGAAGGTTCGCCGCCGTAGGAGATGCGCGGATCGAGAAACAGGTAGATGATGTCAACCAGCAGGTTCACCAGCACGTACATCACAGAGATCACAAGCGTGACACCCATGATCGCCGAGTAGTCGAGGAAGCGTATCGCATTCACTGCATAGAGCCCGATACCGGGCCAACTGAATACGACCTCGGTCAGCACGTTGCCGGCCAACAGGAAACCGACCTGGAGCCCCAAGACCGTGGTTGTCGGTATGAGCGCATTCTTCAGCACGTGCCTGGCAAGCACAACACGCTCCGCCAGACCCTTGGCGCGCGCGGTCCGCACGTAGTCTGCGTCGAGCGACTCGACGACCGACGCGCGCATCATGCGGGTCGTTACGGCAAGGCTGCCGGCTGCCAGAGCCGTCGCCGGCATGATCAGGTGTACCAGCGCGGACTTGAACGTCCGCCAATCCCCCGCAAGCAGCGAGTCCAGCAGGTAGAGCCCCGTCACATGGGGCGGCGCTATATCGGCGATACCGAGGCGCCCGCCGACCGGCAGCAGGTCGAGCCAGCGATAGAAGATGATCTGCATGACAATGCCCAGCCAGAAAATCGGCATCGAAACGCCGGCAATGCTGAGGATACGGATGGCGTGATCCAGCAGTCGGCCACGCGAGACCGCCGCAACCACACCGAAGGGAATACCGAAGGCAACGACCAGGACCAGAGAAGATAGCGTCAGCTCGATCGTTGCCGGCAGATACTGCGCGATATCGTCGGTTACAGACCGCCGCGTCGTCATGGACTGCCCCAGGTCCCCTCTGAGGAGTCCGCTCATGTATTTGATATATTGCTCGTACAGCGGCCGGTCCAAGCCATACTGGCGCGCTATGGCCTCGACCTGTTCCTGTTTGGCATGCTGTCCGGCAAGCAGCCTCGCCGGGTCTCCGGGCACCAAGTGGGTCAGGCTGAACGTGATTACGCTCAGCCCGACTACGACGATCACCAAGAGCGCCAGCCGACGCGCGATACTACGGGCCATCCGGGTTGGATCTCCGCTCAGCCAAGCGGAAATCTTACCTCAGACGGTCAGGACTTGTGTAGCGCGTAGAAGTCGAGCATCTCGATGTAGACGCCGTTGAACACGAAGCCCTCGACGTTGTCGCGCATCGGCAGCCGATAGTTCTTCTCGTACACGAACAAGGCCGGCGCCTCCTCGACCAGGATTCGCTGCACCTTGGCATACATCTCGTTTCGCTTTGCCAAGTCCGATTCGGCCGGCGCGCCGTCCAGAAGTTCGTCCACCTCGCTATTGGCGTAGTACCCCCAGTTGAACCCCGCCGATCCCTGACCGCCGCTGTGGAACACCGTCCACATATAGTCGGAAGCGCTGTTGAGCGTCGGCCACCAAACCAGACCGAAGGCATGCTCGGCAACTTCTGGATTCGACAGCATGTCGATCCAGGCCGAGGGCGATAGCTCCTGGATCTCCACCTCGATCCCCAGGTCGCGCATGTTGGCCTGAAACAGCTCGCCCAACGGTCGTTTCCACCAGTATCCGCTCTCGTAGGTATACTTGATGGTGAAGCCGCCATCAGGGTAGCCGGCTTCGGCCAGCAGCTCCTTGGCCTTGGCGGGGTCGTAGCTATACTGCGGGGTGTCCTTGTTGAAGCCGGTGAAGTTGCTCGGCAAGGGACCGCGCGCCTGCGCCGCCTTTCCCTGCATCATTTCATTGACCCAGGTCTCGTAATCGAAGCCGTAGGCGATTGCCTGCCGCACCTTGACGTCCTGGGTCGGGCCGACATGAGTGGGCAGCACGATATAGTAGGCGTTGAATGACAGCTCGTTCGTCACAACGACGCCGGGAGTTCCATCGAGCGCTTCGACGACGTCGTCGGGCAAGAACAGCGCCACGTCGACTTCGCCTCGCTCAAGAAGAAGTCGGGAGGTCGTCGCTTCGGGTATGTACTTGACGACGATCCTCTCCAGGTGCTCGCCCTCCCATCCGCGCCAGTAGTCCGGGTTCCGTTGGAATACCGCCTGCTGCGACTGGGTATAGGAATTCAGGACGAAGGGGCCCGTGCCCACCATGTTGTGCCGCAGCCAGCCTTGCGCCCAGTCTCCGTCGACCTCGTTCTCCTTGATCGCTTTCGGAGAGATGATGTAAGGCGTATACGTGCCGGCGAAGGCCGACAAGAATCCATCCATCGGCGTGTTCAGCGTGATGACGACCGTCATGTCGTCGGTGGCTTCTATTGTCTCGACCGGCCAGAACGCATATGCCATGCCTTGCTCGAGAGCTATCTGACGATCCAGGTTGAGCTTGACGGCCGCCGCATCGAGGGGCTCACCGTCGGAGAAGGTGATACCCGGCCGGATCTTGAAGGTGTAGACCAGCCCGTCTTCGGAGACCGAGAAGCTTTCCGCGAGATGAGGTACGATCTCAAGCGTGCCGCCGTCGTACTTCAGCAGGGATTCGTACACCGCCCTGTGCAACAAAGGCGACTGCCCGTCGAACGAGACGTGCGGATCGAGCGTGACCGCTTCGCCTCCGGACGTGACCACAAGGGTATCGCTGCTCGCCGCACGGACACGCCCCGGCCATCCGGCCACCAGTGCGGCGGTGCCTAAAGCCGTGGTGCCGAGAAACTCGCGTCGGGTAATTGCTTGGGGCTTCATGGTTTTTCTCCCAGATTCTTAGTTCTTAAGGCAGGCTCCCGCTGGCCGGCGGTTTCCGGTCTCTTAGCCTAGATGTCGGCCGAACCGTTGTTGAGGCCAGGTTGCTGTGCACGTCCCAGGTCGCTTTGCATATCCTTTGGACAGCCCGTCTCACGGCGTCGCAGTCGTGTTTGGCGCCTCCAATCGGTCCTGTCCATTAGCTACCACTTTGACGAACACTTCGCCACTCCGGGCCCGATCGAGATCCGGCGATCTTCTCCCAGACCGAATTCTCAAGCGATCGTTCGCCCTGTAGTGGACTGCCGTCGGGCCGGCCTGCGCCGACTCACGCCTTTGAGCTCACTCGCCGATTTCCACTCTGGCCATCATCTCGCCGACCGGACGTACCACTGGCTCCTACCAGTTGAGCCACACAAGGACCCTACGACACACAGCGTTCGACGAAACTTTACTTTCCCGACCATACACGTTCGGAGAACCCTAGGCGCGACACGGAAACATTCAAGATACGGCCGATTCCTCCAGCCGCCGCCGGTTCCGGACGACCGAGCGGAATCCGCGACCCCCGAAAGTCAGTTCTCGCGGGGACGACCGGCGTCCTGGCACACCACGCCGGAGACGACGGGATCCGGCCTCACGCCGCCGTCTGTTCGCTTGGCAAGAACGAAAGGAACTGTTGAACAATGGGGCTTGCCTGCGCGTTCTTGTGGGTGATGGCAACTATGCCGGTAGAGTTCTGTATCGTATCGGGCAGGAGTCTTCGAATCTCTCCTTTCTCCTCCCATCGCCGAGCGAAGTGATCGGGGATGAAGCCCACGTACATCCCACTCAGCACCAACAGCAGGATTCCTTCCGTCTGATGGGAGATGGAGGATACGGAGAGATTCCAGCGCTCGACGGCTTGGGCCTCCGCTTCGGAGTAGCCGTGGAGCACAAAAGGAAACCGGCTGATATCCTCGAGGGAGATCTTTTCGTCGGGAAGGTCAAAGGCGTCATGGTCCCGGCCGCAATAGATGTAGCTCACCTCGGTCCCGAGGGGAATTCCCACGATCCCGGCCCCAATGTCACCGTCAACGGTCACACCTATATGAAGCCGACGGTCCTGGACCGCTCGGTCGATCTCGGCCGCCGAGCCGACCATGGTCGTGAGACGCACGTTCGGATGTCGGTCTGTGTAGCGGGCTACCGCTCTGCGCAGCCCCGTCTCCTCCATGGTGACCAGCGTGTCGATCAGGCCGATGTGGAGCTCGCCTGTCAGTTCCTGGTGAAATTCGTTGATCCGCAAGCGGAACTGCGCGGCCGCCGACAGCAACTGCGCGCCGGCTTCGTAGACCACCCGGCCCTCATCGGTCAGCTCGAAGCCGGATCTGCCGCGGTCGCAGAGACGGGCGCCGAGCCGGATCTCGAGATCGCTGATGTGCTTGCTGATCGTCGATCTGGTGATGCCGAGCTCCGCCTCGGCGGCGGTAAAGCCCTCGCGTTCAACCACGACCTGAAATACACGCAATAGCCGAAGCTCGAAGTCCGAAACCTGCCCCATAAACAGCTTGTGCGGCCAACTCATCGCTGTTCCATGTCCTCGGTCCTGTATCCCCCTGGCGACGATCGCCATTAGACAATGGAAGTCGTTGTCCGCAAAGGCCAATCCGCGCCTTCTCGCCGCCCTTTCAGAACCCTGCCGGCCGCCGAACCAGGTGGCACCGCCGGACATGATTGCGCAGCTCCCGGCGCGGCTGCAGATGACGATTGAAATAGTCTCAGCGTGCGCAACGCAAGAGACCTGGCAGCGCCCGATTCCCGGTGCTCCGGACGAAGCCGATCGAAGAAGCGCGTTGGACTCACCCATTTCAATAGCTGCACCACCTCCCGGCAATCGAACAGACAACGACATCCCTGGCAGCATCCGTTCGGGCGATTCCGAGGAAGGCAAAGAACACGCGCCTGACCCACTCGAACGCAGTCACTCCCCATACCGGGCTGTTCGCGTAAATTGCTGCATCCTGTTGCGCTTCGTCCGGACGGAATCCAGATCGACCTCGGGCGCTGGGAGCTCGCGGTGGCAGTTTTGGGAGAGGCCCGAACAAGCGCCACGCAACCGCAAGAGCTGACCGAGTTGACGGCCGCAGGTGCGCCGAAGCGTCGGTGAGCCGGGGCCGAGCCGATTGGGGGTAGAACGCCCGCCACCGCGTTTCCGCGCGTCCGAGGCAAGCTAGGAACTCCAGACCTCCCGCCGTTCCGGGGCCAAGAGACCCGGGCGCCCAAAAATTCGGCCGGCCGGTCGTGGTGCAGGGGACTGGAGCGAACCCGTCTCCGTGGGCATGTTCCAGCTCTAGAGAGATAACACAGAGAACTTTCTCAGTCCTGGCCGGATTCGGCCTCTCGCTCTCCGTAAACTGCTGAGACTGTTCCCGTTTTCCAGCACGTTCACCACTGGGCGGAGCTAGATCTTGGTTCCCCATATCAGGGAGTTAACAGCCAATTCGTAAGCGGACGAGGCCGCGACCAAGGCGCACGCCGAGGTCCGGAAGGCGGATTGTCCGGGATCAGCGGCTCGATGCGCTCGCCAAGACGTATGCCGCCAAGAATGGGGTCTCCTTGGAGCAGGCGTATCACACGATCATCCAGCAGCCTGAAGGCGCCGCGCTCTACGCCACATACGTCGAGGCGCGAAAATCGCCTGGTTTAGAGATGGCCGCGTTGCTCGAGATCCTTGACGACTAACGCGTCCGAAGGGCGGTGCACCGCCAGACGGCACCGCCCTTCTCTTTCGTCAAATGACACGCTACTCGAGCATGACGCTCAGGCGGTCGCTGACGCGCGTTCCGTTTCGACGTGTACCGATGCTTCGAAATCATTCGCCCGGAGCTGCGGGCCTGCTCAGCACGAGCCTAATCGCACGTCAGAGGGACACTTCGCGTTGCCAGGACGTTGGCGCGAACTGATCACCGAAGGCAACTCGGGAACGTCCTGAATACGCTAGAATGCAGTCGTTCCGAGCCCCTCGCCCGAGCGGCTGTCTGTAGCCAGTTGCGGACTTTTTAATTTTTTCGGGCGTTTGGAAAATACATATTATGCCCATCACAATGCGCTACCTATTGCCAGAATAGGATTAAATCGGTGGGCTGTTAGACAAACGGACCATTGTTTTTTCTGACTAGTGCTCATTCGGAAACTCCGGTATTCCGGCTTTTTTTGCTGCCTCATACAATCGGGATCGATCCTCCTCCCGCTTCCAAAGTTTGCCATATCGCCATTGCGAAAGATTGAAACCAGGGTAAGCCTCCAGCAATTCTGCCACTTCCGCGGCGGCTTTTTCCGGTTTATCCAGTAGTGCGAAAGTCGCAGCCAGGAAAACCGCATTTGTCGGATTGAATCCACCCGGAAACTTTTGAACTCTCTCTTCGGAAATTCTTATTACCTCTGCATAGTTTCGGTTCATAAATTGAGCAAGCTGCATGAACGCTAAGTCCCTGACGGTCGTGACTGGGCTGAGACGGCTGGAAGTATTGAGGTGCTCCACCGCAAGAGGCGCATCACCGGCAAATTGAAGATAAAACCCAATGAAGAGGTTGGCTTCATATCCGTTGGGCTCCAGCGCGAGTGCTTTGCGCACGGCCTCGACCGCTGCATCGGGATCTTCATTAGCAAGATGCGCGCCACCGAGCGCAATATATCCCCAGGAATAACTGGGATCCAATTCGATTGCTTTGTTGGCAAGTTCGAACGCCTGCGCCAGATGCTCAAAAGGCGTAGCGCCGTATTGAAAACGCACCTGAACCGAATAGTTAAAAGAGAGACCGGCGTAACCCCCGGCAAAGCTGGGATCGAGTTCGATCACACGCTTAAACAGCTCTTCTCCGTGCAAGATGTTTTTCTTAATAGGCTTGTCGACCGCCCGACGCGCCTTTAGGAAGACATCGTAGGCTTCGATATTGGTCGTGTGTTTTTGCAACAGCCGTTCATGTTCCCTGGCCTTCAGTGTCACGGCCAAGGCCTTTACGACATGATCGGTGATCTCGGACTGCACGGCGAAAACATCGGAAACGTCACGGTCGTATCTTTCAGCCCAAAGGTGGGCGCCCTTTAGCGCGTCGGTCAGTTGGGCCGTGATACGCAGTTTTTCACCAGCCCGTCGCACACTGCCTTCAAGGACATATCGGACTCCTAATTCTTCGGATATCTGCCGCACCTTTACCGGCTGACCTTTGTAGGTGAAGCTGGAGTTGCGGGCGACAACGAAGATTCCCGACACCTTCGCGATGTCGGTGATGATGTCTTCGGCAATGCCGTCAGCAAAAAATTCTTGGTCCTTGTCATCGGACATATTGGTGAAGGGCAGGACAGCGATTGACGGTATGTCGGGCAAAGGGAAGGCCATCTGGTCGAGCGATGCCGCCTCCACATCGCTCGCCCAAGGTTTCCACCAAACGACAGCGCCGGCCGTCACCAAAGCAACCACCAAGATCACCGCCGCGAGGGACTTAAACCCTAATCTGGAACCAGTAATTTTCTCAGTGGTTTTGCCTGCATCCTCCGGATCGGTCAGAACGCGAAAGACACGCACAGGGCGCGGAATGTTTTTGACCGCGACCTCACCCCAATCTTCCAGACCATAGTCGAGCCTGTCCCGAATCTGATCCCGCGCCGAGCGAGAAATACAGATACCCCCAGTGTCCGCCAGTGCTTCAAGTCTTGCTGCTACATTGACACCGTCACCGAACACATCTCCGTCTTGGACGACGACATCTCCAAGATTGATCCCAATGCGAAATTCAATCTTTTTGTCCTGAGCTTCATCCGCATTGCGCCTTGCCATGCCTTCTTGAATTGCCACGGCGCATTGAACCGCTTCAATGACACTCGCAAACTCAGCAAGGAGACCGTCGCCCATTGTCTTGAACAAGCGACCGTTGAATTCGTCGAATTTTGGATCAATGAACTCTGCAAGGTGCGTTTTGAACGCTTGCAACGTGCCGTCTTCGTCTTCGCTGATAAGCCGGGAATAACCCACGACATCGGCCGCCAGGATTGCTGCAAGGCGTCGTTGTGGTTCTGATTCGACCATCTCGCCATGCCACAAATCTAACCAAAGATCAGCCAAGTCTATCGATGACAGACGCCAGAGTCCATTGGATCAAATTCGTCTGTTGTGGGTCATCTTCTGCCCTTCCAGCCCGACCGCCAGAACGTCTGGTTTCGGTGACAAAGCGGACCTAAACCCCGGAGAAGGCGACGCTCCCATCTCAATGTCTGAGATCGGAGGGGGAAAGCGGACCTCCCGCAGAGTGGTCGAGAACGGGCGAAATTAGCCAGTTGCGGACTTTACATGTTTTGCATCGACCACGCTTTTCCTGCCATGAACTCACAGTAAAGCGTCGCGATGATGTTTCCTGTATTGCCGTTTGTATCGATAAGCGGAGCATATTCCGTGATGTCAAAAGCACCAGCCCCAGCCATGCCCAAATGCCTCACGAAGCGCATCACTTCGTAGGGTTGAAACCCACCAGGGCGCGGATACTGAGTCGCCGGTGCAAATGTGTGATCCATCGCGTCAATATCAAAGGTCACGTAAACCGCGTCGGTATCGCGACTGGCAATCTCCACTGCTTCCTTGATGCATTGGTCGATGCCTTTGTTGTAGAAATTCTCCATCGTGTAGAAAGTGATTCCCATCTCGCGAGCCTCACGAATTTCCTCCGGTGAGTTTGCGAAACCACACAACCCGAGGAAGGCAACGTTTTCGGGCTTGACGTGCCCGCTCTCGACGTTTCGCCTCAAGGGACAACCGCAGTAGTGTGGGTCACCTTTATAGTCCGGCATGAAATCTGGATGACCATCAAACCACACGAGCCCGATCCTTTTGTCGTGGAAGTCGGAAAACGCTCGTATCGTCGCTTCACTGATACTATGGCTGCCCCCGGCGATCACCGGAACGATACCTCGGCTAAGAATTTCTTTGACGACTTTCTCGCTACGCTCAAATGTCGTGTCGTAGTTCATCGTATCTACGTCGACGTTGCCTAAATCACAAAATCCGTTTGTCTCAACGAAATTGATATCCAAGTCGATGCTGTAAGGACGCAACTTCGACAGTGCCGCTCTAGTACCGTCCGGCCCGTCTTTGCCGCCGATGGCGTTGATGTTCAAACCTTCGAAAGGGATGCCCAAGAATCCAAACGTACCCTCTTTGGCATCGGGAAGTGGTGTCAGTGAGGCCCCCAGTTTTGCGTACCTCAGGTCAGAGATCGCTTGCACGGTCCATGCACTGCTCGGATTGAGGTAAGGGATTTCGATTGCCATTTCCTTTGGGCTCCAATGACCTTGTGATTGACGGCTAGGCTTCCGGCAAAGCGTACCTGATTTGGCGGACAGGAAAGAAGTGCTGGAGAGCGAATGTCTCAGCTGGGTCATCTTCTGCCCTTCCAGCCCGACCGCCAGAACGTCTGGTTTCGGTGACAGAGCGGACCTAAACCCCGGAGAAGGCGACACTCCCATCTCAATGTCTGAGATCGGGGGGAAAGCGGACCTCCCGCAGAGTGGTCGAGAACGGGCGAAATTAGCCATCTTTGGACATTCAATCGTGTATGCGACGCACTACAGCCACTGAATCTCACGCACTGCATGTTTACTCTTCGAGGACCAAGCGCTAGACATGATCAATACACATAGAAAGGTGCAACAGGTACGCGGGACCCACAATCGATTGGCCGCCTTATGGTTCAAATAGCGGGGCAAGTGACGATGACATCTCAAACTGCTGCGGCATTGACTCCCTGGCAAGATGAAGAGTTGCCTGCTCCAACACGAGACATCGAGTCTATGAAGTCTTGTTTGGAACGCTTCGGCTACTGCGTTGTCGATCGAGCCCTCGAGGGTGACAGGCTGAAGTCAGTTCAAGCTCGTCTTTTCGAACAGGCTGCGGTTGAGCGCGCACAGCACAGCATGAAGAACCCCGCCAACACCGATCCTGTCAACCAGTGGGTTGGCATGCTACTCAACAAAGGGGACGTGTTCTTCGAGTTGATCGAGCACGAATCTTATAACGCCCTGGTCGAGCACGTTATCGGCCCGGACTATTTGATCTCATGTGTTGACGCGCAGGTACAACACCCCGGCACCGGCACCATGCCACTGCACACAGATCAATGGTGGATGCCGCAGCCGGTCTCGCCAGGCGAATCCAATCCGAAGTTATCGAGTATGACCCGCGCTGACGGTAGATGCCTCAATCCGTCACCAGCTAAGCGTCCAATCGCTCCCGCCGTGGCCGTAAATGCTATGTGGATGATCACCGATTTTACTGAGCAGAACGGCGCGACTCGCATCGTGCCAAAAAGCCATCTTAGTGGGCAAGAGCCCGATGCGTCTGTGCCACACAAGATTCCGACGGTGCCCGCGATAGGACCTGCCGGCACGGCGTTCGTGTTTGACGCGAGGCTATGGCACGGTGCATCGCCCAATACAAGCGACAATCCTCGCTTTGGGATCACGACAGTTGGTTGCGGCCCGCAGTTCCGACAGCTGGAAAATTACTCTCGAGGATTGCGTCCTGACGTGTTTGCGCGCTGTTCGCCATGGCAACTGCGACGGCTCGGCTTTGCCGCATGGTCAAGTTATGGCCACACGGGTGATCCAGAGGCCCAGATTACGGCCGACGGCGCTGAGGTGTGCGGTGAGCTTCATATGTCATAGCCCGAGCGTTAACCCTGGCCCTGCGCCCTGGGGGTCTTCTGCAGCATTTCGATTATGGATCTGCGTGGCCCTGCCTCCAAAGGCCGCAAAGGGTCACGATCTGCCGTTCAGGTCGCATAGCTCCAACGTCCGGTTCTGAGCGCATAGCTGTCAGAGCCGGGAGAGATCAGCCATTCACCGGCACGGCGATCTGCAAGCAGTCGTGCGGGTAGTGAGCACGACACTACGCGACAACACCGGACGTTGTTTGACCGGCGTGCGCCAGACGCAGACGCGCGACGATTTCGTCACCAATTTCTGGAGACGCGGCGCCGCATTCGCGCTAAGTCATTGAAATTATGGTGGTGCGGGGAGTCTGGAGCGAAACCGTCTCCGCTGGCGTTTCCCTGGTCCGCAGGGAATCTACAGGGAAAATTCGCGAATCGGATCGACTTTCGGCCGCTGCGTCCCTGTAACCACCTGAAGTACCTCACTGATTCGGCAGATCTCCCTACGCAAGGGAACCGGAAAACCGGATCAGGGAGATTTCGGGCAATTGAATTCGACGAAAGCAAGCGATGGGGTGGACGCCCCCCGACCGCATCTGTGTGCCAAGGTGGCGGAATTTGGAACCCGCAACAGAGGAGGCGTCCGTGGAGAAGGTTGGCACGATCGGAATCGATCTGGCCAAGCAGGTGTTTCAGCTGCACGGGAGCGGCAAGTGATGAGACGGTAGCGATCCCGCCGTTCGTCAAGCCCGACACCGGGCGCAGGGCGACCCTACTTTTCCCGCTTCATCTCGTACCAGAACACGATGTCGGAGTAGGGCGGATTGGGCCTGAACCCGGTTATATCGTCGCCATAGGCGAAGATCATCGGCGCGTCCATGGCGAAGATGGAAACGGCGTCGTCATGCAGGATGCGCTGCGCCTCAATCCATAGGTCACCCGCGGCCTTCGAATCGGTCGCCTCGAGCGCCCAGGCATCGAACACCAGCGCCTCTAGGTCCGGATTGGCATAGCCGATGACCGGGAACCATCCATGGGGCGTGTAGATGATGAGCCACGCGTATGGGGAAGGTACGTCGCCCGAGGCGGTGACGACGAAGACGTCGAATTCCTCGTTGTCGGGATTGAAGGCATGGTCCCAGAAGGTCCCGCCCGAGAGCTGCCGTATGTTGAGCGCAATGCCGAGCCCCGCGAGTTGGGACTGCCATAACCTGATCGCCTCCTCCGTCTCCTTGATCCCGCCCGAAAGTGCCAGGTTGAGCTCGAAGCCATCGCCGTAGCCGGCTTCTTCCAGCAAGGCACGCGCCTTGTCGAGGTCGAGCCGGCGGCTCGGAAAGTCCGCAGGCGGATCCCACAGTGCCGTTGGACCTGCCCCCGCACTGATCGCTCCATGACCCAGATAGATTCCCTGATGGACGTCGTCATAGGGGAAGCTCATCGTCAGTGCACGGCGCACATTCACGTTGTCCAGTGGAGGATTGCTGAGATCGAAGGCGAGGATCATTTGCGCCAACGGCAAGAAGGGTTCGACAACGAGGCCCTCTATCTCCTTCAAGCTCTCGATCGAGTCGAAAGGCAGCTGTGAGGTCAGGTCGACCTCGCCGGAGCGTATCATCTGGTCGCGGACTGTCGGGTCCTCGACGATGAGGAAGACAACCTTGGTGAACTGCCCGTCCTGCCAGCCGCCCCAGTACTCGGGGTAGTGTTCGAGAATCGCGCGGTTTCCAGGATCGTAGCTCGCCACGGTATACGGCCCGGTGCCGGCGTCGTTGCCGGCGGCCCACCACTCCGGAGGCTGACCCGCAGCGTCGGCCTTGTAGATGAACATGCCGTATTGGGCAGAGACGATCAGCGGCACGTTGCGGGGCGCGCTCGACACGAAGCGCACGGTCAGGTCGTCGACGACCTCAATCGTCTCAAATCCAATGAAGTCGTAGGCGACCATGCCGATTTCGATGTTCCGGTCCAAGGAGGCCTTGACGTCATTGGCCGTGAAGGGCGTGCCATCGTGAAACGTCACGCCTTCGCGCAGTTTGAAGGTCCACTCGGTACCGTCGTCGTTCGACGTCCAAGATGTCGCCAGGACCGGGGCGAGCGTTTCGGTGTCGGGGTCCCAACGGGTGAGCGTCTCGTATACGTGAAACCCGAGCCCCGTGTCTTCGCCGGTCAGCATGAAAGGCGGGTCGAGCGAGGGAATTTCGCCTGACAGGGCCTGAATGGCGAGGTTCTCGGGAATCTCGGCGGCCGTCGCCGTCGAGTGCCAGGCAGCCATCAGCAGAATGACCAAGGCTGCTGTCCAGCTTGTCAGAGTCCGGCCGCTCTTCTCAAGTACTACCGTCATGTCAAGTACTGACGTCATGTGCAACCTCCCTGGAGAATTCAGGCCCTTGCGGTCGAAAACACCGTGGCTTTCTTGACGAGCCTGGCCTGCGAAGCGCGTCCAGCATATATCCCGCGACCAACGGGCCACAAGTCGCGAATCGCCTGAGGTCTCCGCGGGATCCGAATTTACATCGCGCGCGCGCCGGTGATAGTTTGGCGCTTCCGATTGTCATGCGGGCGGGCGAAAGTTCTGTTCATGGGAGGGCTACGGTACCTTTTTCGCCGCCTTGTGTTGGCAGTCTTCGTGACAGCAGGCGTGCTTTTGGTGACCTTCGCGGTGTCGCGCGTCCTTCCGGGCGACCCCGCGCGCCTCTATCTCGGCGCGCGCGCCGGACCGGAGGCGATCGCCCAAACGCGCGAAGCGCTCGGGCTCGACGACCCGCTGCCCATACAGTTCGCGCGCTACGTCGCGAGTTCTCTTCAGGGCGATTTCGGCTATTCCTACCGCACCAAGCGGCCGATCCTCGAGGATCTGAAGACGAGGCTGCCGGCAACTATGGAGCTTGTCGTCCTGGCCATGTTGCTCGGAATAATTGTTGGTGTGCCCGTCGGCGTTCTCGGTGCCGCCCGGTTTGGCCGCCCCCTAGACCGTTGGATTCGGATCGTCTCGATCGCAGGGGTATCCATGCCGGCGTTCTGGTTGGCGCTGCTGCTTCAGCTCGTGTTCTTCCTCTGGCTCGATCTGCTTCCGCTCGGCGGCCGTCTCAGTCAGACCATCAGCTTCACCCATCCGGTGATGCAGATTACTGGGTTCAACCTGATCGATGCTGCCATCACCGGCAACTGGGTGGCCTGGCGAGACGCCGTCTGGCACGCCATCCTGCCCGCAGCCGTTCTCGCCACTTTTCCGATCAGCCTCGCCGTGCGCATGACCCGAGCCTCCATGCTCGACGTGCTGTCGGAGACCTACATTGCTGCCGCGCGGGCCGCGGGACACTCGGAGACGGACATCCTGTTCAGGTTCGCCCTCAAGAACGCGATCGTCCCCACCTTGACTGTCATGGGCCTCGTCTTCGCCTTCTCCATCACAGGCGCGGTGCTGGTCGAGAGCATCTTCAAGTGGCCGGGCCTCGGCAGCTATATGCTGGACGCCATCTTGAACGACGATGTGCCGGTCCTGTTCGCGGTTACACTGGTCGTGACCATCATCTACATCGCCATCAACCTGCTGGTCGACCTCCTTCAGGCAGGCCTCGATCCGCGAATCCGCATTGGGCGTCGGGAGGCATCCTGACGTGACGGCCGAGTCGTGAGCCTGCCGGATGCAGACGACGCCCTTCAAGGCGCGCGCACGGGCCTGCTGCGCCTTCGGCCGGGATCGGTGATCTGGCATTTCAGCCGTGACCGTCTCGCGGTGGCGTCCCTCGGCATCATCCTGTTGATCGTCTTGTCGACTATCCTGGCGCCATGGGTAACCCCATACCCGGACGAAGGGCGAGGCACGGCGAACATCGCCGCGAAGCTGATGCCGCCGTCACTTGAGCACCCTTTCGGCACCGATTCGCTCGGCCGAGACATTCTGTCGCGAGTCGTCTTTGGCGCACGCACGGCGCTCGTCGCGGGCCTGGCGATCGTGCTCCTTGGCGCTGCGGTGGGCACCTTCCTGGGCGCGGCCGCCGGCTACCTGGGCGGCTGGCTGGACGAGATCATCATGCGGGTGACCGACGTGTTCCTCGCCTTTCCGCCCTTGCTGCTGGCGATGACCGTGGCCGTGATTCTCAAGCCCAGCCTCGGGAACGCGATCCTGGCGATCTCGCTCACTTGGTGGCCCTGGTACGCGCGCATCGCCCGGGGTCAGGCCGTCTCGGTGCGCGAGCGCAAATACGTGCAGGCGGCGCGCGGTATTGGCGTCAACCACCTGGCCGTCATCCTGCGCCACGTCCTGCCCAACATAATGACCCCAATCTCGGTCCAGGGCATGCTCGATATCGGCCTGGCGATCCTGACGGTGACAGCGCTGGGATTCGTCGGGCTCGGCGTCCCACAACCGACCGCGGACTGGGGCGCCATGATCAGCGAGGGCCGCGTCTACGTGCAGACGGGGCGCTGGTGGGTGCCGACGTTCCCGGGCCTGGCACTGTTCGTGACCATCATGGCCTTCAACCTCGTCGGCGATGCGGTCCATGTGGCGACCAATCCCCAGACCCGAAGGGTCAGCGTCTCGTGAAGGAGACGGTCCTGAGCGTCGAGGGCCTTCACGTCCGCTTTCCAACACCCGAAGGCGAGCTGGCCGCGGTCCGCGACGTAAGCTTCGACGTCGAGAAGGGTCAAGTGTTCGGCATCGTGGGCGAGTCGGGCTGCGGCAAGTCGGTGACCGGGCGCGCGATCCTCCGCTTGGTGCCGCCGCCGGGACGGATTGCAGGCGGCCGCATCTTCTATCACGGAGAGAACCTGGCCACGAAGAGCGAGACCGCGATGCGCGCCCTGCGTGGCCGGCGTATCGCTATGGTGTTTCAAGATCCCAGCGCGGCGATCAATCCATTGTTCACCGTCGGCCAACAGATCACTGCGATCATGCGCCGCCATCGCATCGCCACGGGAGCTGCCGCGCGCGCTCGGGCGGTCGAGCTTCTCGCCGATCTTGGGTTGCCGAGTCCGCAAGACAACCTCGACGCCTATCCACACCAGCTGTCAGGCGGCATGCAACAGCGGATCATGCTCGCGATGGCACTAGCTGCCGAGCCAGACCTTATAATTGCCGACGAGGCGACCACGGCGCTCGACGTCACTATCCAGGCGCAGATCCTCGAGCTCCTGTCGAGGCTGCAGCGCGAACGGGACCTCACGCTGGTCTTCATCACTCACGACCTTGGTCTGGTGGCGGAGATCTGTGACCAGGTCGCGGTCCTCTACATGGGTCGCATCGTCGAATACGGGGACCCTAAGAGCGTTTTCCACGATACGCGGCACCCCTACACCAAAGGGCTGCTGGCAGCGCTTCCCAACGAACGGGCTTGGGGCCGCCCTCTCGACGTCATCCCCGGCTCGGTCCCGTCCGGCACCAGCCACTTGGCGGGCTGTTCGTTCGCCTCGCGCTGCGCGTCCGCGATGGACGCCTGCCGCGTGGTTGATCCCACCGAAATCCGGTTCTCCGACCGCCACGGTGCAGCCTGCCTCCTTTACGGCCGGTCGAACGACGGAGACGGCAATCCGTGACCCGCGAGCCCGACAAGCTGCTGGAGATCCGCGACCTTACGGTCGAATATCGCTCGGCGCGTGGGCTGTTCGGCCGGAGCAGCAGAGTTGTCCGCATTCTCGATGGATTCAGTCTCCAGATTCGCAAAGGCGAGACCTTGGGTGTGGTGGGCGAGTCGGGCTGCGGCAAAACGACGCTGGCGCAAACGATAGCGCGATTCGTACCGGCCAGTCGCGGCGAGGTGCGCTTCGAGGACAGGGACATCTTCCGGTTCGATGCCATGGAACTGCGCGCCTACCGCGAGAGCATGCAGCTGGTGTTCCAGAGTCCGTTCTCCTCGCTGAATCCGCGCATGACCGTCGGGTCCATCGTCGCCGAGCCTCTGCTCACCCACACGAAGCTCGGCCGCGAGGCACGGCGGGCGCGGGTCGCCGCCTTGCTCGAAGAGACCGGACTGCGCCCCGCCTACATGGACCGGCATCCCCACGAGTTGAGTGGCGGCCAGGCCCAGCGCGTGGTGATCGCCCGGGCGCTCGCCCTCAATCCCAAGCTGCTGCTGCTCGACGAGCCCACCTCGGCGCTCGACGTCTCGGTGCAGGCTCAGATCCTGAACTTGCTCATGCGGCTCCAGGCCGACCACGAGCTTACATACATGTTCATCTCGCACAGCCTGTCGGTCGTCCAGCATGTCAGCAATCGAATTGCCGTCCTCTATCTGGGCGAGATCGTGGAGCTGGGGCCGCGGTCGAGTGTCTTCGCTCGGCCGCGCCACCCTTATACCCAGGCGCTGTTCGCCTCGACTCCGGTCCCGGACCCCAATCGTCGGCGCACGCGCGTTACCCTTGGCGGCACTGTGCCGAGCCCGGCGAATCCGCCGCCCGGGTGCCGCTTTCATACGCGCTGTCCGCACGCCATGCCCCGCTGCAAACATGACAAGCCCTCGGCCTACAGGGTCGTCGATGGGCACTGGGCAACCTGCCACCTGCTTGAGGACCCGGTCCGAAGCGAACGACCGGCAGGTGGGTGATAAGCTGGCGGCATTTGGTGCACCGTCACCCAAACCTTTGGAGGCGTCTATGAGTGACCAGAAGAATGATGACAGCCAACCGGACAGCGGTCTCAAGGCACCCTACGCTTGGTCGATGCCCGGCTGGCCGTCGGAAGGCCAGTCGGGTGACCGGGAGGCCCTGGAGGTCTGGGGCTATCCCGACGCCTACTCCTATGGCCCAGGAGAAACCGTGCGCCTGCATGTCAGCTGCTCCAGGCCAAGCTATTCGCTCACCGTCATCCGCGACGGCCTGCGGCCCAAGACCGTCTACGCGCGGGATGGCATCGCCGGTTGCCGCCACGAGATGCCCGCGGAGTCCTATGCCAGAGGCTGCGATTGGCCGGTGGAGATCGAGGTCCCGATCGGCGACGACTGGGATCCCGGCTTCTACATCGTCGTTTTCGCAGTCGAAGGTGCGACGGGCCGCTTTGAATCCGATGCGTTTTTCGTCCTGCGCGGCGCCCCGAGCTCGCGCTCCGGCATCGCGTTTCTGCTGACCACGAGCACCTTGATCGCGTACAACGACTGGGGTGGCGCGAACCACTACCGCGGCATTGGCGACGATCCGCGGCACGAGGTTGCTTCGCCTGTTCTATCGACGCGGCGTCCGCTGGGCCGCGGCTTCCTCCGGAAGCCGCGCGAGGCGCCCCGTGAATCGCACAGCTTCGATGCACCGATCGGCTGGCAGCCCCGCTATCCTGCCTACGAGTGGGCCCGGCTCTATGGCTACTGCCGGCACCATGCCGACGCCTTCTGGGCCACCTACGAGCGCCCGTTCGTGGTCTGGGCCGAGGAGCAGGGCTACCAGCTCGACTACCTGACCCAGCATGATCTGCATTTCGACGAGCAGAGCCTCGACGGCTACTCCACCCTCGTCATCGTCGGGCATGACGAATACTGGACCTGGGAGATGCGGGATCGCGTCGATGCCTTTGTCGACCGCGGCGGCGGCCTCGCCCGCTTCGCCGGCAACTACCAGTGGCAGGTCCGCCTGTCCTCGGACGGGAGCACCCAGTACTGTTACCGGACACCGCAGAACGATCCGGAGTCCAAGTCGGATCCGCGCCGCACAACCACGGTCTGGGACTACAAGCAGATCGGGAGGCCGGCCGCCGCGACGATGGGACTTACGGGGATGGGCGGCGTCTACAACCGCTATGGCGTTGGGGTGCCGCGATCATCGGGCGGCTACACCATCTACCGGCCCGATCACTGGGCCTTCGAGGGAACGGATCTCTACTACGGCGACCTGCTTGGAGGGACCCCTGTCAACCTTGCAACCTTCGAGCTCGATTCCGTCGAATACACCTTTCGCCGGGGCCTCCCCTATCCGACCTTCGAGGACGGCGCACCCGAAACCCTCGAGATACTGGCGATGGCGCCCGCCATGCGGGGCGAAATAGACCGGTTCGGGGGCCATGTGCCGCTCAACGGTCCCATAGACGAGTCAGCTGCTGTGATGCAGGCGCTGGGTGACGATCTCCCGGCGCACCTTCGCGAACTGGACGGTCGCGGCGCCGGAATGATCGCCTGCTTCACGCGCGGCAAAGGCGAAGTCTTCAACGGCGGTTCGACCGAGTGGCCACGCGCCATCGAGCTGCGCGACCCCTTCGTCATCCGGATCGTTCGTAACGTGTTGGAACGGTTTGCCACATTGGAGACCCGGTCCCGCTAAGCCGTTCACGATCTTTGTTTCTAGTGTTGTCAGTGACTGCTATTGATGCGGAGGACGGCTCCCAACGCATCAAGAGCGGGCTGGCCATGGCAACTCAAGGCGTGAAGCTTTGCCACGCAGCCGGGCCGTACAGCATGCCAGCTGACCATTATGCTGGTGACGACATGTCCTCACTCCAAGCCATTGGCGCAAAAGCATCGTCCAGCTTTGGTTCGACGATAGGAGTGGTATAGTTGGAGAGGACCTTAAGGCTCGTTCCAACAATCACCTCCAGAACCGTTTGCTTGGTGTAGCCCGCCGCGAGGAAGGTTTCGACCTGCTCCTCAGTCGGGTGTCCACGGGTTTCGTGAATGATGATCGAGAACGTGCGCAAAGCTTCGAGCTTAGGGTCATCTATTGGTGAGCCACTGCGGAGCGCATCAATCACGCTGTTATCGACGCCGGTCATTTTGGCCACGGTTGAGTGGGCAGCCATGCAATAGGTGCAACCATTCAAACGATTGTTCGTCATTAGGATGACTTCTCGCTCCGTTGGGCTAAGGGAAGTTTTGTCGAACAAGCCCATCATGGTGAGATAGCTTTCAACCAACACCGGTGATTCAGCCATGTTAGCCATAAGGTTCGGCACGAAGCCGATTTTCGAATTGATCGCTTCCAAGGTCGGCTTGGATGCTTCTGGCGCGGTCTCGATGGTGTGGGGTCCATAATCAAGCATTGGTTTCTCCTTTGGCTGAATTGGGGTTGTCGTCTTCAGGCTTCAGCGACTGAACTCGTCAGGAATTCAGACAATCAGAAATCTGCGAAGGTCTGCTCCAGCTCTTTGGGCGAATTGAGGAAGAGTGGCCCCACTTGTTCCGTCATGGCATCCGGGAAAATTTCCTCCACGCCATTCTCGATGCCTTCCAGAATTTTCTCAGCAACCACCGGAGCCGGAGCCGTCTCCATCTCGAAATCTTCTGTCAGGCGCGTTGCTACCGGACCGGGGTAAATTCCGTGCACCGAAATGCCGTCGACTTTCAATTTGCCGCGGATTGCCTGCGTCATCGAATGGAGGGCAGCCTTCGACACGGAGTAACCACCGAAACTTGGCATTGCTGCGAGGGCAGCGATGCTCGATACGTTCGCGATGGCGGCAGATCCTTCTTTTCTGAGCGAAGGCAGCAGTGCTTTGGTGACTGCGAGGGTTCCAAAGAGGTTGGTCTCCAAGTCGTCACGCAGTTGCCCTTCGGTGTTTTCCAGCAAGTTGGTGCCAGTGAATATACCCGCGTTGTTGATGAGGAGATTCAGCGAGGGCGCCGACTGGGAAAGCTGAGCAATTGTGGACTGATCGGCGAGGTCGAGATGAACGGGAACAACTCGTCGACCAAGCTCTTCAAGCACCGAGCGGTTTTCTTCGGAACGATACGTCGCGTAGACCTTCGCGGCGCCTTTCTCCAAAGACTTTTCGACGAGGGCGAGGCCGATGCCGCGGTTGGCACCCGTGATCAGAATTGTGCTGTCTGAGATCTTCATTGCTCAAATCCTTTCTGTGACGGTTCCCAAGTTGCGAGAACGATCAGCGGGCCTTCGTCTCAGATGCGGTTGTTGGGTCCAGGAGCGTGCGCCTCAATGGGTTGAGGCGCACAGCTGGGTTAGGCGGCAGCCACAGCGGCGAGATTGTCCAGAACCGGAAACAAGTCGGTCGGCTCAGGGCGCCGCGTGTAGTCAGGATTGACTTCCGCGTAAGCGACGGTGCCGTCGGACGCGATCACATAGCGTGCGGGCATTGGCAGGTTCCACTCGCCATCGCCATGGATGACTGGCAGTTCGACCCCGAACATCTTATGGAACTCGATGACATAGTCCTGCAGAGTCCAGCGGATGGCGAACTTTGCCGCCAGCTCACCCGCTTTGTCCGTCAGGATGGGGAAGCTGAGCTTGTTGTCCCTTTGCGACTTGCGGCTGTCCGCCGCGCCTTGCATGGAAACGGCGACCAGGGTCCCGCCGCGCGCCCGGATTTGCTCAGCCGCTTCTTCCAGCGCTTTCAGCTCGATGTTGCAATAGGGGCACCAGACGCCGCGGTAGAACGACAGAACGACCGGGCCTTTGGCCAGCAGGTCCTTCAACAGAACGGTGTTTCCGTCCTGGTCTGTCAGCGTGGCATCGGGCGCTGTGTCGCCCGCCTTGACCGCGCGCTCGGCCTGACCGCTTTCGATCAGCTCTTGGGTCGACCGTGCGAAGGCGTCAAACGCACCCTCAGGCGCGTTAGCTTTGAATTGCTCTTTGAAGGCATCGAGTTGTTCTTGAAGAGACATGATTTCATTCCTTTCTGTAACGGTTTCTCCGTAGCAAGAGCGAGCAACGAGCTTTCATCATCCGATCTTGTTCGAAGGCCTTGTCGGGGCTGTCCTCTTGCCTGCGACTCAAAGTTGCTCATTTAGTTTTTGTTTGGTAGTGTCGGAAAATGACTAATGGTTATTCGAATCGCAAATGAGCGATAATATCTCAGCCCTAAGGCTGTTTTGCCGCGTCGCCCGGACGGAAAGCTTCACGGCTGCCGGAAAAGAGATCGGTTTGTCCCAACCCTCCGTCTCAAGAATCATCTCAAATCTTGAGAAGGACCTTGGGGAGGCGTTGTTCGTAAGAACGACCCATGCGGTCAAACTGACGGACGCAGGGGGCGAATATCTCGCACGAATAGACCCCATTCTGGCTGCTCTGGACGAGGCTAACCATCTGGTCCGTGGGGATGGAACATTAAAAGGGCGACTGCGAGTTGGCTGTGCTACCAGCTTCGCCGTACGCGAAATCATCCCTCGCATGTCTGGTTTTCTTGAACAGAACCCAGAGCTCAAAATTGATCTCGTCCTGACAGACTCCCGGCAAGACCTGATTGATCAGGCAATTGACGTGGCGCTTCGTTACGGCCCGCTCAGCGATTCGAACTTGGTTGCGAAGAAGCTTGGGGACCCGCCACGTTTGATCGCAGCCTCTCCCGCCTATCTGGAAAAGGCAGGAACGCCGAAGACGCCCGCAGACCTCGCAGGGCATCCGGTCATTTTGGGACCCGCTGGCATGGAATCAGAAGGTTGGAACTTTAGCAAAAACGGTAAGGCGGTCTCTGTGCACGTCGACGGCCAGCTAATGGTTACTGTCAATGAGGCGGCGACGGCGGCAGCATTGGCCGGGTTGGGCATTATCTCCACAGGCTATTGGGGCATTAAGTCGGAAATTGAACGCGGTGACCTTGTTCAGTTGCTTCCCGATTGGAAAATCGGGACAGTTGAGGTGAATGCCGTACTTTCTGGTGGAAGAAACGCGAAACCTTCGGCGCGTGCCTTCGCCGACTATCTTGTGAAGTCATTCCGTGATAGCGCCTAGTTGCGTCGACCGACGCTGACTTCAGTTGCGGTTGTTTTGCAACATCATTGGGACAAGTCCTAGGTCCGCTGAGGGTCACGAATTGCCGTTCGAGTCGCAACGCGCCAACGTCCGGTTTTGAGCGCATAGCCGTCAGAGCCGGGAGAGATCAGCCATTTATCGGCACGCTGATCTGCAAGCAGTCATGCGGGTGTGAGAACGACACTAGGCGACAACACTGGACATTGTTTGACCGGCGTGCGCCAGGCGCAGACGCGTGACCATATTGTGACCACTTTTTGGAAACGCAGCGCCGTATACGCGCTAAATCATTGAAATTATGGTGGTGCAGGGAGTCTGGAGCGAAACCGTCTTGGCTGGCGTATCCCTGGTCTGCAGGGACTCTACAGGGAAAAAGTTGCGAATCGGATCGAGTTTCGACCTCTGGACCTCTGTAAGCACCTGAAATATGTCACTGATTCGGCGGATCTCCCTACGCAAGGGATCAGGGAACTGGAAAACCGGATCAGGGAGCTTTTCAGGGACTTGGATTCGACGAAATAAGCGATGGGGTGGACGCCCCCCGACGGCATCTATGCGCCAAGGCGGCGGAACTAGGAACCTGCAACAGAGGAGGCTATTCAACAGTCTACTCGTACTCTTGCGTGTCTGGTGCTACCAAAGACATCCGAATTCGGGGGTAGCATTGGAAAACGGACCGTCAGCCAACGAGTTTGAAGTCCTCGGCCGCGCCGACGAGCTGATTTGCCATGCTGCTCTCCATCGGTGAATGGCTGCCATCGGGAACGATCCGCAGCTGAGACCTCGGCAGTGCCTTGTGCAATTCCCAAGCGGAAATCATCGGGCAAATGACATCATAGCGACCCTGCACGATGCGGCAGGGGATGTTTGAAATCCTATCCGCGTTGTCGAGCACATGGTTGTCACTCCTCAGGAAGAACTTGTTGTGAGTGTAATAGCACTCGATTCTGGCGATGGAGAGGGCCGAGCTATCGTCGGTCATTTCGGCAATAGTCGCCGGGTCCGGCACGAGGGTCATCGTTGAAGCTTCCCATCGTGCCCAAGCTTTGGCGGCGGATTTTAGGACGGCCTCGTCTTTGCTGGTCAACTGATCAAAGTATGCTTGGACCAGACCAGTGTCGCCCCCATCGCTCGCACCCGACCGATAGCGCTCCCATTCGTCGGGAAAGATCTCGGAAGCGCCGCCCGGCTGGTGCAGCCAAGCGATCTCCGATTCTCGCCCTAAGAACACGCCGCGTAGGATCAACCCAGCGACACTTTGCGGATGCTCGATTGCGTAGCAGAGCGCCAGCAGGCTGCCCCAGCTGCCGCCCATCACGACCCAATTCTCGATCCCCAGATGGCGGCGCAACTTCTCAAGGTCTTCCACGAGATCCCAGGTTGTGTTTTCCCGGAATTCCGCATGTGGCTTGCTGCGCCCTGCGCCGCGTTGGTCGGGCAAGACCAACCGAAAGAAATCCGGGTCAAAGAACCTGCGATAGCCCGGAAGGATCCCAACTCCCGGGCCGCCGTGAAGAAACAAGGCCGGCCGGCCCTTCGGATCTCCCACCTCTTCGTAAAAGATCGTGTGTAGATCGGAAACGCGTAGCGTGCCGGTCTCATAGGGTTCGATTTCGGGATACAGCCCCATACTCTTCGTGCTCGTTCTTTCTCGTCAACTGACGTAAACGGTTCCTCTTAGCATTTAGGTCATTGAGCCGATAGAACTCAAAGCGTCGGTCCTCTTTCAGGTCCTGGGACATCAAGCAACCGATCTGACTATCTTTTTAGGGGTTAGACAACCGCTCCTTTCTCGACTGCTGTCGGGACCGACGGCACCCAGACAAATCCATCTTGATCGACGAGATAGACCTCCCGTAAGCCGTGGGGTCTATTCGCCGCACTAGATAAGACCACAAAGCCCTGATCCAATGCGCGTTTCTCGGCATTGTCGGGTTGGCAGCCTGAAAGGCGTATCTCGCACCCAATCCCTCGGGGCTTGCCGGTCCCGATTAAGTCTCTCATCGGGTGCTCGGCGTAGGTTTTGTCCGCGTGCAGCATCCAAAAAGATCTGCCGTGGCGCATGATGGCGAATTCACCATCTTGATAGACCGCCTCGGCATCTAGTACCGAGGTCTGGTACCGGACGGCCGCCGCCACATCGAGCACTAGCAGATTCAGCCACAATCCCGGCTCAATTGACCGAGCTCGCTCCTCAACCAGTGCACAGGGATCGTCTTCTCGCCATCGCTCCATCTGTCCTCCCTCCCTAAAGACGTTCATCACTGGCAATCGTTTTCTGAGCGAGCTGGGTAGTTTCTCCATTGAGGTCGAGGTGCTCGACGACCGGCTTGTTATCCTGGTCAGCCATCTCCTGAAGCCGGCACTCGCCCCGGAGCGATCCCATGGACCCTCAAGCAACTTGCAAGAGGAAGACCCTGGATCCTGGGCCAGGGCCTGTAAGTCCAATGCTGGCGGACGTCACAGGGAGATTGTCATCAGCCAAACCACCAGCGCTCCATATAGCGTTCACCGTCGAGGTCCCAATTCCCGGACATATTTGGCTCGTGCCGCACCTTGTCCGAAAGGGCGAAAACATGATTGGCAAACATGGGAACCACGGCACCGCCGTCATCGCTCACGATCTGTTGCATCTCGACGTACATGTCTCGACGCTTTGTCTCGTTCAACTCGGCCCGGGCTTCGACCAGGAGCCGGTTGAAACGCTCGTGGTTCCAATAGGTGTCGTTCCAATCGGCACCGGCCGCGTAGGCCGTCGAGAACATCCAGTCCTCAGTCGGCCGGCCGCTCCAGTAGCAAGCGCACCAGGGCTTCTGCAGCCAGACGTTCGACCAGTAGCCATCATTGGGTTCGCGGATGATGTTGATGCTGATGCCGGCCTTTGCCGCGCTCTCCTTGTAAAGCGCCGCGGCATCAACGGCGCCGCCGAAGGCGGCATCGGCCGCCGAAAGGTCGACGCTCAAGCCTTCCGCGCCGGCCTTCTTGAGGTGGAATTTGGCCTTATCCGGATCGTAGGCTCGCTGTGCCAGCTCGCCGCCATGGTATCGGTTGGCGGTCGAGATGGGATGGTCGTTACCGAGGACGCCATGGCCGCGCAGGATCTTCTGCACCATCTCGTCCCGGTCGACGGCATGTTTGAGGGCCAGGCGCACGTCCACGTTGTCGAAGGGTGCCGTGTCCGTCCGCATCGGAAAGGTGTAGTGCAGCGTGCCGGTCACCTCCTCGACCTTCACGCCGGGCTTGCGGGCCAGCAAGTGCACGGTCTTGAGGTCGCAACGATCCATGACGTGGATCTCACCCGTCGCGAGGGCGTTGGAGCGGGCGACCGTATCGACGATGGACAAGAGCTCGATCTCGTCGAAATGGGCGCGGCCGGTCTTCCAGTAGTTGGGATTGCGCTTGAACGCGGCGCGGACACCGGGCTCGAAGCTCTCGAGCAGATAGCCGCCGGTGCCAATTCCCGACTCCCAGTCGATCGTCCCATCGTCCTTGGCCGGCACGATCGGCAAGTGGATGTCGCTCATGATAAACGCGAAGTCCGCATTGCCGGACGCGAGCTTGAAGGTCACCGTATGGTCGTCGTCTGCGACGATTTCCTCGATTCCCGCCACGATCGGCTTTGCGCCGGACTTCGTCTCTTCGCCGCGATGATGATTGATCGACGCTAGGACGTCCTTCGCCGTCATGGTCTTGCCATTTTGAAACTCGATGCCCTTGCGGAGCTTGAAAACCCACTGGACGGCGTCGTCCGATGGCTCCCAGCTTTCTGCCAGCTCAGGGATGAGCTGGCCGTTGCCGTCGATCTCGGTCAGGAAGTTGTGGATGCCGTTGGCAAGACCGACAGTGTAGTTGTTCTCGTAAGTGGCGGGGTCCAATGAATCGGTTGTGGAGCCGTGCGCCACGCCGGCAACGAGCTTTCCGCCCTTCTGTGGTTCTGCAGCTCGTGCCGCGTTTTCCGCCAAGGTACCGGCGAGGGCCGTAGTGAGACCGAGGGCCGCCGCTCGCCTCATGAACGCACGGCGGGAGATTGAACCGGATCGCAGGGCTTTCTGTAGGCTATCTAGTTGTTCCATCGAAAAGTCTCCCTTTTTTTGAGGTAGATAGACCTAGAAGTCGGCGCGTCTGAGACGTCGCCAAAACGACCTCGCCACCACGCTGCCTCTTCCGACGTGAGCGGCTTGACCCGTTGCCGGAAGAGCTCATTCCTTGCCGCCCCGATCACCTTCGACACCGTTTGGGCCCCGCCAGACTAGCGAGTCTCTCTTAGCTACTGCGTCAGCATTGACCCTCAGACTCCACCGTCCGCCTGTCGGTTGCCGTTGACCGAAGGTAAATGGCGAGTGCACACGATCCTCGCTGGTCATACGAGCCAGTCTATAGAGGTTCGGTCCGCAGCGACCGTTGTCTCGAGTTCTGGGATATTCCACTTGTATGTCGGACTCCATTGCGGCCGGCTTGGTGACAGATGCAGGCTCGTCAAGTGGACGCATTGATTGGGGGTGCTTAGGCACATCCTCACGATCCTTCAGCTGGATGGGGGGACCCTTGCTACCAAGATCGACCCGGTTTCCGCTTCCGTGATGTACAAGGATCGCTGGTCCGGGTCGCCGAATACGCAGTTCGTGACAAGAAGACCCCGGCAGGACTGTATTCGGTAGAGTGGCTCACCGGTGCTCTTGAACATCCACACAACGCCCATTCCGGGATGACAGACTGCCAGGTTGCCATCTTGATCCATGGCTAGACCGTCTGGCCCAAATCCACCAGAAAGGTTTACAAAAACGCCAACCTTCGAAATCTGTCCGTCGAGAAGTAGGGGAACGCGCCAGACACTGTTCGCCCTTGTCACCGCAAGCAGGAGCGATCCCTGATCCGCGTCCATCACCAACCCGTTCGGACTTGGCACGTTGTCCAACAGGCATTCCAAATTCCCGTCCGGCTTCAGCCGATAAAGGCGACCGGACGGGTCCTGGAGGCCAGATTGTCCCTGGTCGGTGAAGTAGAGATCGCCGTTCTTCGCAAAGGTGAGGTCGTTAAGACCCCTAAAGCGCTCTAGGACCGGCCGATCCAAAATCGGCTCGATCTTGGACGACTGCGGGTCGAACACCATGAGACCATTCTTGTGGTCCGCGACATAGGCCCGCCCGTCGCTGTGAAACTTCAAACCATTGGGTTCTCCGTCGTATTCGAGCGCAAGTGAGAACTCACCTTCCTGCGTTATCCTGAAGATGCGTCCGTAGGGAATGTCGACAACGTAGAGATTTCCGTCCCGATCGAAACTGGGCCCTTCCAGGAACGAGCCCATCGCGGCGCCGCGCAGTTGCAGCTGGAGCCAACCGGAGGTTCGGCCCACGTTGCTATATCGGGTGGGTAGTTGGCCGAAAATCTCGGCTTCAATAAGCGGCGGCGGGGCGAACATCACGAATTGCCTTCTCTTACCCAATGCTCAGCTGGCTAAGTGGAGGCCCCGCAGCTGGCAGGGTTAGCAAAGACGTGAAGGACGCCCGCGCGACGAGATCGCTGCATGAGCGCCCCGGTCGTTCGCGCCAGCAGATGAATGCGCTCAGACCAGCTCCGACCCGCATAACGAATCGTACCAAGAGGAACGGTGCCGATGAATGGCTCGGGTCGCCGAGGCGGGCGGCCGGATCGCACCTAGAAAATATGGCGACTAAGGTGGTGGCCATGGTGCCTTCCCTCAAATCCGAATGCCTGCCCTGAAACCTTCCAGGATCGCCTCCTCGACGGTGCGCGGGGCAGCGGCATCGCCAATCGTCAGGATCTGGTCGGGAAAGTCATCAAGCGCTTCGACAAGTGAGGTCTCGGAGGCCGGCGCATAGCAGGTCACTATAGTGTCAACGCCATCGCAAATGATCGGGTCGCCCCCTGTCATATGCTGAAAGTAGGCGGTGTCGCTATCTGCCCCGCAAAACCGGGCATAGGGCACGATCTCAACACCAAGCCGGTGCAGCACGCCAATCCAGTGATCGCGGACAACCCCCGGGATCAACTCCCCAGCAACAGTGCCGCCGACCATTAATCGGACATGACAACCGTCGCGCGCAAGTTTCTCGGCAAGCCCCAGACCAGACCAGTCACACGCCCAGTCGGCAATGACAACACGCGTTCCAACATTGGCATTCCCAGCAGCCACAGACCAGGAGTCGAGGACATGCGCACCCTCAAGCTCCAGGTTCGGTAGGCAGGGCTTTGCGCCCGTAGCAATTACAACCACATCAGGATTGATTTCCGATACGTCGGCCGGCCCGATCTCGCGGTTCTTCACGACGGCCACGCCAGACCGCTCCAGCTCCCTCGCAAGATTGGTGATTACGCCGCCGAACTCCGAACGTCCGGGCAGCATTTGCGCCAAAGCGGCTTGGCCGCCGAGATGCCGGTTGCGCTCATACAGGGTCACGTCGTGACCACGGGACGCTGCAAGTACGGCCGCCTTCATTCCGGCCGGACCTCCACCGACGACCATCACCTTGCGGGGAAAGCGTGCAGGATCCGTCTGGCCAAGTTCGCGTTCGCGGCCGGTCACCGGGTTCTGAATACACGAAATCGCATGGTTGGCTAGGCGGTGACCAACGCAGGCCTGATTGCAGGCTATGCAAGCTCGAATATCGTCGGCCCGACCGTCGCGCGCCTTTGCCGGAAACTCGGCATCGGCGATCAGCGCCCTTACCATGCCGACCATATCAGCGTGGCCCTTGGTCAAGATCTGTTCGGCCAACTGCGGTTGATTGATCCTTCCGGCCACCAGAACAGGTTTAGAGACAACCTGTTTCAACGCGCTCGAATCGCTCGCGACATAGCCCGGCTCGATCGCCATGGGTGGAAAGACGTGAACCCAACCCTCGGGAGAGGCGGAAGATCCGGAAATCACTGAGTAATAATCAACCAGGTCTTCCGCATCGATCATCTTGCAGAAAGCCAACATGTCGCCCGGCGATATGGCGTTCTCCGTCATCTCCGACAACGTCAAGCGAACCCCAAGCGTCTTGTCGCGACCAATGGCGTGTCGTGCCCCGACCAGGATTTCGCGAAGAAGCTTGAAACGCCCTGCTAAATCGCCGCCGAATTCGTCGGACCGCAAATTCGTATGTGGACTGAGAAACTGCGCTACCAGATACCCCATGCTGGCGAGAATCTCGACACCGTCGAGACCAGCTTCCGCCAATCGGCGCGCGGCCCCATGGTAAGCTTCAATGACTTCCCACACCATCGATGTCGGCATGGCAATGGGCACGATCCTGTAGCGCTCGTCGGGCACAGCGGATGCCGAATAACTACGTGGTCGTGAGCCATCGTGGCTTGCACGTACTGCGCGGCCAGCATGAAACAGTTGCCCAAACACCGGGACCCCTTGATCCCGGCACGCTCGATGCAACTCGGAAAGGCCGGGAATGACGGCATCGTCACCTGCGTAGAGAAAGGCGTCACTGAAACCGTAGCTTGAGTGGACCGTGATCCCTTCCAGAACAATTAGTCCGACACCACCCTTGGCACGGGTCTCATGATAGGCAATCAGTTCGTCAGTGACCCGGCCGTTTCGACCCAGCGACGTGCCATGGGGCGGATTGAAAATTCGGTTCCTGACAGTGGTCCTGCCTAACTCAATCGGTTGGAATAGTTGCGGGAACGAAGCCATCGAATCAAACCTGACAGAGGAAATCTGCGAAATTCATTTTCTGCGTTCTGTGGCGCGAGCTAGCTTGGCTGACCCAGCGTTGCTCGGAGCTGTCGGACATACCAACGAATTGCGTTTCGTGCCGGTTCTTCCTTAGGGTGATAGGGTCCCGGGGTGAATCGATACGAACTGACGCCCAACTGATTGTTTGTGACAATGCGCACATCTTCCTTAGTTGTTAGGTCCCAAATGGCGGTAATGCGATCGAGATCGATCTCGTCGTCCCGGGCGTCACGATCCACAGGCCAAGTGAGCACAATGCGGGTCTTGCACACTTTCAGCGGCAGGATCGACATCAAGACAGCATGGTCATTCGCCGCGAACATCAAGAAGAACGGCTCGATCACGATCCCGGTATGGCCCCCGTCATAAGATTTGAAGGTCCCCATCAAGGGAGCTGCCGGCTCCCCGTCCGGCGTGTGCGTCTTGTAGCCCTCTCGGAGTGGCCGACGGTGGGCGCGAAAGGGTTGATCGGGTAACGTGTCTTCCGCGTTGAAGTGACCGACGAAGTTCCCCATTGCGCGAGCTCTCGCGGACCAAGCCATCATGTCTCGGTCAAGGCCAAGCGACGGTATCGTCGCAAGCTTCGCATGGGGATGAATCTTCGTGAATGTCTTGTGAGCGGGTACGCAGTGGAGACATTCGTGAACGTTTTCTATGACAAGCTTCCAGTTCGCCTCTATATCGTACGTCTTCCGAGTGGCAACGCGTGAACGTGCTGTACCATGGGCTACGAAATAGGGCTTCAGCTCGTTTCGAAGTACGTCGAAGTCCGGCACATCCGCGTCTGACAGGTTTACGAAAACAAGGCCCTCAAAAGTCTGAACACGACAAGGGTAAAGACCATGATCGCCAGGGGCGAACCAGTCGGGCATGTCGCGGTGATGGACCAGTTTGCCGGTCAGGTCGTATGTCCAAGCATGGTACGGACAGGTGAACGCTTGAAGGTGTCCGCTCTCCTTTAGGCAAATTCGCGATCCACGATGACGACAAACGTTGAAGAACGCCCGAACCTGATCCGCCTTGTCTCGAACGACAATGATCGACTCGCCAGCCACTTCAAGCGTCACATAGTCGCCGCTCCTGGGAATCTCGGACTCCACACATCCGAGGATCCACTTGCCGAGGATCACATGCTCTCTTTCGAGTTCGAACAGATCGCGATCAACAAAGAAATACCGGGGCAACGTTTGCCCGTCCTTGTATGCCTCCAGTTGCTTACGAGCGTCTGATTTCGAGCCTTCTAATGACATCGTCAATGCCTCTACTGCTCGCATTCCAGCATCGATGGCGGCACAAACGCAGCTTCACAGCCCTGACTGTGTGAGAGGTCGACAGCCCTCCCGACGCAGTTGAGTGAGCCTCCACCTCGGGTGGGACATCCTGGGTCCAAACCTTTCTCACTTTGCCCTTGCGCGCGCCGTGTAGCACGTAACCCCGTAGACGGGCTGCCATGATGGCCGTGGACCACGAGGGCCAAATCCACCGCTTTTACTGACTGCGCCATAGTGGTCCCATCTTGGGTTTCGCCACGCCGATCGAAACCCTGCTTCTATTCACCTCACGACAGTCCCGTTCACCTCTCGACAGTCCCGTCGGATTCTCTGATTCAATATTGGATGAGCTGTGGCGCTCTTCTTGTCCGTCGACGAAGGCGTCTTGTTACAATGCGAACCAGCGCTCGGCACTGACACCGCAATTCATCGATGGAATCTGAACCCATCCCAGCGGATGTCTTCTTTGGGCGCACCGCCCGATTCTCCGGAGGGATGGTCAATGCGCCAGATGAACGCCCTTGCTCTTGATAGGCTTGGGTCTATCCGCCAACAGGGTGTCCGATTTGAAGGATCCGGTGTTTGAATCGCTCGGCGGGCGTCGTTCACCGGGTGAAACCAAGGTCAAAGTTGACGAGGTTCTCGTTTCATTGCATTGGCCGAACGAACGGGTGAGCACGCACGATAGTCATGCTCTGTCTTGAGTTGGGAAACGAACGACAAGGTCCGAGCGCCAGCCACGTCATCACCTTGCGGCAACGACAATGATCTCAAACAGAAAGTCTGTCTTAGCCAGAGCCGATTCACCGCACGCTCGCGTCGGGGGGTGCTCCGGGTCGATCCAAGCGTCGTAAACTCGGTTCATGGCATCGAAGTCGGACATTTGGGCGAGCCAGATCGTCACTTGCAGGATCTTGGATTTGCCGGAGCCACATTGCGATAACAACTCTTCGACCTTTGCCAGCGCCTCGCGAGTTTGTTCTTCAATATCGCCGCTCGGGTCGCCAGCTTGCCCGGCGAGATAGACCGTGTCGTTGTAGACGACGGCCTGACTTAGGCGGGCACTTGGGTTGAGTCTCTTTATCGCCATGTATTCACTCCTGCAGACTTCCACGAGGTTGACATTGAGTGAGCCAAGACGAGGAGTTTCGACGTCTTTGGCTGAAGCAGTGCAACTATGCTTCGCGACGAGAAGAGGACTTCGGAAGCAAAGTTCGGTCCTTTTCACAAGGCTCACTTCGATCCGATTTCATCGGCGATGACGCCATAGTGTCAGTCAAACAATGCTATAGCCTCCATCTATGGCTATGTATTGGCCCGTCACGTAAGACGACGAGTCGGATAGCAGGAATGCAGCCGCGCCCACCAAATCTTCAGGCTCGCCCCACCGCCTCATGGGTATCCGGTCTGATATTGCCTTCCTGAACTTTTCGTCACCGTACTTGTGCTCCGTACCCCGCATGAATGAGTTCATGTAACCGGGAGCGATCGCATTGACCCGGACCTTGTTCGGCGCCCACTCCGCGGCCAATTGACGGCAAAGCTGATCCACACCGCCCTTGGAAGCCCCGTAGGCGGCCAAACCGTTGTACGCCACGATGCTTCCGTTGGAAGAAATCAGGACGATCGACCCTCCAGTCCTCTGCTGAATTAACTGGCACCCAACCGACCGAGAGCAGTCGAAGCAACTGACCAAATTGGTTTCCACTACGTCGCGGAACTCATCGGTGGACGTTCTTGTCGCTTCTTCGTGCAGCGAAATGCCATGACTGATAATCGCGCCATGCACAGTATCCTTCCACGCTACGGCGGATCGGACGAGCTCCTCGGAAGCGCCTGCTTTGGTAGCATCAAATTGTTTCGGATGGGCCTCACCGCCGAAGCGTTCGATTTCCCGCGCGACGACTTCTACGTCGCCTGCCGTGCGTCCCGCGACAATTACGTTCGCACCGAGACGGGAGAGCCCGAAAGCAATCGCTCTTCCCAATCCTCGTCCCGCTCCCGTCACTATAACTGTCTTGTTCTCAACAGAGAGGAAGTCGCTGACCATAAAAAGCCTCTTGCCGTTTGGGCTTTGCGTGCTTCTGTACTATGTGAACTGGAGCTGGAGTGATTCGGACCGGTTCCTCGGCAGGGCGTAACAATTCGCGCCCGTGAGCGCGCTCGATGTCACCCCTGCAGTTAAGCATCGAAGTTATTTGCAGATCTCCACCATCGGACTCTTGGACGACCTGTGCTGCACTTCTTGCCCCTGGACGAAATCGTCTTGCCCCTCTGCGAATTCCCGATCTACGCATCGCCTAAGATCAATAACATCCGCCGGGATCTTCCAGAGCCGAAATCAGCGGAACGTCCATGACGCGCTTTGCGTGCTTCGCCAAGGAACGCCTTCATAACTTCGAACCGGGCCAATTTCGAGACTTCTCGTATGCCATCTACCGTGACTCGGCTTTTCGGTCTTTTGGTTCTCCAGAGGTCATCGCAACGTTTGTCGGCGTCGATGAACGGTGGTTACTCCACCATTACATAAGGGCGCGCGAACTCATGAAGGAAGCGAGTGCGGTAGGTCGTCGGCGTACAGTTGAGTTCCCGATGAAAGCATCGTGAGAAACTCGACACCGATCTGAAACCGCAGGCGATAGCGACCTCAGTGATGCTCATGCGACTGTAAAGGAGTAGCTCACGAGCGCGATGCAAACGGATCGACAGGTAGTGCTGCTGCGGCGTTCTGGACAAGTGGCGTTGCGTGAGGTACTCGAGTTGGCGGCGAGATACGCCGATTGCGCTCGATACTTGCTCGATCGGCCAAGGCGCCTCAATGTTCGCCTCCATGATTTCCACCGCTTTCTGCAAGACCGGCTGTTCGCGCCAGGGTTCGAACACGCTCACATGCCGCTGCGGGGACTCTGGACTTCGCAGCCCTGAGCACAGCATCTCGTCAGCGACCGCCCGCGCCAGGGACTCCCCAAAATTGTTAGCCAGATAGGACAACGTCATGTCGAGCGACGCCGTGTGGCCGCCGCACGTCATCAGCTTACCGTCGCAAACATAGAGCTGCTCTGAGATCTTCAGGTCTGGCCAACGTTCCAGAATCGATGGAATCTGCTCCCAATGCGCGCTCGCTTTGCGCTCACCGATCAGTTTCGCCTCCGCCAGGAACGCTACGCCGTGGTCAATGGCCCAAATCATTGCGCCATGCCGCGCGTGTCGCTTTATCACATTGAACAGGATCTCCTTATGTTTGAGCGGCAGCTCGTAGCTGGCTCCAAGCACGACGACATCAAGGGCTCGAGCATCCGCGATGGTACCATTGACCGGGATGGGAAAATTGTTTGAAGAAGTTGTGGATTCCCCATCGACGCTAAGGAACTGAACGTCAAACAGTTGCCTCCCGCTGAGTCGATTTGCCGCGCGGAGCGGCTCGTAGATCAGCAGAATGGAAAGCAGAGAAACATTCTCAGTGACAAGAACTCCAAGCCTGACCGAAGACTCGCTCGCCATGTCGGACCTCTTCATGTAGCGCTAAACTTCGATCCAACGCAGAGGAACGTCGCCGCTCTCCAGTAGGATTGAGAAGTTCCCATCTGCGGCCGAACTACCGCTATCGACCCTTCTCCTCCGAACGCATGTATCGCAAATGCCAAAGGCCGCGCGCCGTCGCCGTCCGTGGATGTCGCTCAACTCCGCCTGTTCCTCCCAACCTGCTGGTGACTTCCAAACCGTCAACGATAGCTTCTTGAGCCGTTCTCGGGCTGACGCAATCGCAGACAAGAACGGTCCGGGCTTCCGTCGACGAGATGCGGTTCTGGTCCCCGAACGACATCACCCTGAATGGTGACAGCAAGTGATCGAGTACCGCGTCGCCAGCTCACTGCATTCGCTTGCGCAAGCGGTATATTCGGACACTTTAAGATCAGTCATTTTTGATCGAACGCGAAGCTTATTTGACTAGAAGCGAACCCACCTTGAAATGTCGCGAGTGGTGCTTGAACTCGACCAAATCGTGTCTTCATCAAGTTCTCATTCTTTTGAGTGAGGTCCATGAATGTGAGCCAGGATCAACGCGCCCTTCTAGCGCGGGCACCGGAATTCTTCGGATCTCTTCGCCCGAAGTCTAACAGGCTGCGCATCGGGAAAAATTTTCCCGTGCTCGATCGCTGACCCTTCGTTTCAAGGTTCGAAGCTTCTGGGAGCAGTTTCTTGCACGTCACAGAACGTCCGAAAGTGGCTGCTCAAGTTCATGAACTGCCTTTCGTAGCGTGTGAGACGGACTGGTATGGCCTCACCGAAGATATAGGAATTCATCCGTGGCCAGGTTGGTTTCGTGAATCGGGCCTCTAGCGTCCACAGCAAATACTCGGCGACTGAGCCTGGCGACACCGAACGGCTCTTCGGTACTTGGGATCAGGGTGGCTGTGTGAACTAAGAGTGCTGGTGGTCCAGCTCGACGGCTACGTGGAACCTCAACCAAGCGAAGGATATCTAGCGATTTGGAATCACGATCGAACGTTTGTGTGCACGAGTCGCTTCTTCCCTTCGAGACCAACAAAGAACCTAAAGCCCAATGCGATCGGGGCAATCGGCTAGGAGGCTGAAATGAGTGACGACATTGCCAAAGTTGGCCCTGTACCAGGCCAAGTTGACCATAAGGATCTCGGCGCGCAGGACCAAAACTATGTGAAACGTGCCCTTCGCATGGGCGCAACCCGGCGTGAGATCATGGCCTGGTTGGTGGCGTCTGGCGCGACGGTCGCCGCAGCGGGCAGCATCGCGACATCGGCGAGCCAAGCCCTGGCCGCAACTCCGAAGAAGGGTGGTAGGGTCCGCTTTGCCTGGGATCATCATGGACCGGCCGATACTCTGGATCCTGTCCTCTTCACCGGGAGCGTCGACTACGCTCGTGGCCGATTGATTTACAACAACCTGGCGCGACTCCAAGAGGACCTCACTGTAACGCCCGAGCTGGCGGAGTCTTTCGAAACGAACAGTACCGCGACCGAGTGGATCTTCAAGCTGAGAAAAGGCGTTGAATGGCACGATGGGTCCCAGCTGACTGCGGACGACGTGGTTTACTCCATGATGCGTCATATTGGCGAGGACTCTAAATCCAAGGCCAAGGTACTGGTGGCCGACGTCAAGGAGTGGGTGAAGGACGACAAGCACACGGTACGTGCCGTCATGAGCGGACCGAACGCGGAATTGCCGGTGGTGCTCGGCACGACCCACTTCAAAATCGTCAAGAACGGCACCACGGATTTTCAGAACCCAGTTGGCACCGGTCCTTACACCTTGGATGAGTTCAAGGCAGGGGTCCGGTCGGTTCATTCTCGCAACGAGAACTACTGGAATGACGAGGCCGGACCTTATGTTGACGAGTTCGAGGTCTTCGCCATCACCGACAGTGTGGCGCGGGTAAATGCGCTGCTTTCCGGTGACATACAGATGTGCGGAAATCTCGACCCCAAGGCGATCAAGCAAGTTGAGGAGGCCGATGGCGTCGAGGTCTTCTCCATACCCTCCGGCGCCTACAATGATATCGTCGTGCGGCAGGACATGGCACCCGGCAACAACCCGGACTTCGTCAAGGGCCTCAAGCTGCTGCAGCGCCGCGATCGAGTTTTGCAGGTTATCCAAAAGGGGCACGGGTCCATTGGCAACGACCAGCCCATCGGCCCGGCCTACGGCGCCGACTGGTGCGCCGAGCAAGTGATCGGTCCCTACGATCCCGACCAGGCGAAGTTCCATCTTCAGAGATCCGGCATCACTACGGCCACGCTGGATGTGGCGGAAGTCAGTCCCGGGCTCACCGACATCAGCCTTATGCTGCAACGTGAGTGCGCTAAGGTCGGTTTCGAACTCAAAATCAACAAGGTCCCGAACGACGGCTATTGGGGCGCCATCTGGCTGAAAACGCCGATGCACGTGTCCAATTGGAATCCGCGCCCAAGCGCCAACATCATGATGACCTTGGCGTACAAGTCGGATGCACCTTGGAACGAGTCGGCTTGGAAAAATGAACGTTTCGACCAGCTTCTGCTGCAAGCGCGGTCAGAACTCGACCCGGCAAAGCGTCACGAGATGAACTGCGAGCTGCAGAAGCTCTGCGCCGAAGAATGCAGTACTCTTATCGCAACGCACCGTGCCTTTATCGATGCCAAGGCAAGCAACCTCAAGGGCTTTCCACGCGTACCCTTGGCGGCGTTCGGCGGCATGGAGTGGCCCGAGTTCATATGGATCGACTCGTGATCCAATAAAAGTGGTTCCTGACGCCGGACGAGGTCAGGCTCACGATTGTTTGGCCACGCATTGACGCACGCTTCGAGGCCACTCGACACAAAGCGACTACAAGAGAGTGATGCGGAGACGACATGTGGTTCATGGTCCTCCGTCGTATCGGCATCGGCTTAGTGCTTATTTGGGTGGTCTCGGTTCTGATCTTCGCGGTGACCCAAATCTTGCCGGGCGACGCCGCTCAGATCCGGCTCGGTCAGTCCGCCACGCCCGAGTCTTTGGCGGCACTTCGTAAAGACCTGGGCCTCGATCAGCCTGCGGTCATGCAGTACCTCATGTGGGTGCGTCGGCTTCTGAGCGGGAACATGGGCGTATCTGCTGCCGGCGGCGCGACGATATCGAGTCTAATCGGCAACCGGATCGGTAACACCCTGTTCATGACCGGTATCGTGACCTTGATCTCGATCCCGCTGTCGGTACTGCTCGGTCTGTTGGCCGCTATGCATTCAGGTAGCCTGATCGACCGCTTGGTGACTTCGGTCACCTTGGGCTTGATTTCAGTGCCGGACTTCTTGGTCGCGATCCTGCTGATCCTGGTGCTCGCCGTGCAAGCCGGAGTGGTGCCAGCGGTCTCCTACCTGAGCGGCTCGGAGGACGTCTGGAAGAAGCTCTATGTGCTTACCCTACCGATCACGACCCTGGTGATTGTGGTCTCGGCTCAGATGGTCCGCATGACCCGCGCCAGCGTGCTCAACGTGATGGCCTCACCCTACATCGAGATGGCGATCCTCAAGGGTGTGCCGCGCCGTCGTATCATCCTACGCCACGCCCTCTTGAACGCGATCGGACCGATCGTCAACGTGGTGGCGCTCAATCTGGCCTATCTGGTCAGCGGCGTAGTGGTGATCGAGACGATCTTCTCCTATCCGGGCTTGGCCAAGCTGATGGTCGACGGCGTGCAAACCCGTGACATGGCCCTGGTCCAGGCCTGCGGCATGATCTTTTGCTCGACCTACGTGGGTTTGATCCTGATCGCCGACATCGCCTCAATCCTGTCCAACCCGCGCCTACGGCATCCGAAATGACCAGAGAGGTGACGCGGGTTACACCGCCGCCCGATCTGAGCCAGCAGACCGGGCCAGAGCCGCACTTTGAGGAACTGCCGGACGCTCCGCCCAGACAGGGTTTGCGGCTTTCAATGACCGGCAAGGTCTCGGCCCTTGTCGTTGTGCTATGGGTCCTGATCGCACTGACCGGACCTTGGCTCGCGCCCTACCACGAGGCTCACTTCATAGAGCAGAACCTGAATGGTGAGTACTACGACGATCCCAGCTTTCTGCCGCCCAATCAGCAGGTCTGGCTCGGCACCGACTACCTGGGACGGGACATCTTCTCACGCATTATCTGGGGCGCGCGTACAACAATCGGCATTTCCTTCTCGGCCACTCTCTTGGCCTATCTCGTCGGGATCACCCTGGGCATCGTGGCGGCCGTGGCGGGCGGCTGGACGGATGCGGTCCTGAGCCGACTGGACGATGCCATCTTGTCCTTCCCGAACATCATGCTAGGGCTCATCTTCGTGGCCGCTGTCGGCTCCTCGATTCCACTGTTGATCGGCTTGGCCGGGCTGATCTACGCCTCCAGCGTTTACCGCATCGCCCGCGCTTTGGGCCAGGATATCATGGTGCAGGACTTCGTCGAGGCCGCACGTGCCCGCGGCGAAAACCTGAGCTGGATCGTCCTAAGGGAAGTATTGCCCAACGCGGCCATGCCGCTGGCGACCGATTTCGGCCTGCGTTTGGTTTTCGTCATTCTGTTCATCTCGAGCCTGAGCTTCCTAGGGCTTGGCGTCCAGCCACCGGTTTCGGACTGGGGGTCAATGGTCCGCGAGAACCTGCAAGGCCTTGGCAACGGCCTGGCCGGCGGCGCGATCGCCAGCCTGGCGCCGGCCTTCGCAATCGCCAGCCTGACCATCGCGATCAACCTGATCGTCGACGACATCTCCGCCAAGGCCGGCGGCAGCTTGGCCAAGAAGATGATCTGATGACCGAGCTGCTCGGCGTGCGTAACCTTCAAATTCAGGCCCGCAAGGACGACGGGACGACGACCCCGATCGTCAAGGGAGTCAGCTTCGACGTGAGGGCCGGCGAGGTGGTCGCCCTGATTGGCGAGTCGGGCTCGGGCAAGACGACGATCTCGCTGTCAGCGCTCGCCTACTGCAAGCCCGGCCTGGAGTTTGCCGGTGGCGAAGTCAGGCTTTGCGGCGTGGATGTCCTGACTATGGACGCCCAGACCGTGCGAGACATGCGCGGCCGGCGCGTCGCCTATCTCGCCCAGTCGGCGGCCGCCACCTTCAACCCGGCGCTGAAAATCGGCGAACAGGTAACCGAATCCTGCGTGCTGCATGAAATCCTGAGCCCGGAAGAGGCGTTCAAGCGGGCCGAGGCGCTCTACCGAGCGCTCGAGCTGCCCGACCCGGAACGCCTGGGTGGACGCTACCCGCACCAGGTCTCGGGTGGTCAACTGCAACGCCTGATGGCGGCCATGGCGCTATGTGGCAAGCCGGACCTCCTGGTCTTGGACGAGCCGACCACGGCGCTCGACGTGACGACGCAGATCGAGGTGCTCAAGGCCTTCAAGAAGGTCATTCGCGAGCAGGGCTCGGCGGCCCTCTATATCACACACGACCTTGCCGTGGTGGCTCAGATCGCCGACCACATCGTAGTCCTTTACGGCGGCGAGGTCATGGAGCAGGGCCCGGCCAGCCAGATCATCAACCAGCCGAGCCACGCATACACCCGGCGTCTGATGGCCGCCGTACGACCCAGCCCAACCGCCGGCCAGGGTGAAGAGACAACCGGCGAGCACCACCGTGGCGAACCTGCGATCATGATCAGGGAGGTCACTGCCGGCTACGGCGGGATAAGGGGCGGCCAGCCCCGGGTGACCGTCCTGCGCGACGTCAGCGTCGCGATCGAGCGCGGCGAGGTAGTCGGCATAATCGGCGAGTCGGGCTGCGGCAAGTCGACCCTGGCGCGGGTCGTGGCCGGCCTTCTGCCGACCGCCCGGGGCCAGGTGATCCTCGATGGCGCCGAGCTCAACGCCGATCTCAGGAAACGCAGTCGGGAGGAATTGCGGAAGGTTCAGATCGTGTTCCAGATGGCTGACACGGCGCTCAATCCTAAGCAGCGCGTGGCCGAGATCCTCGGTCGGCCACTTGCGTTCTACCACGGTTTGAAAGGCCGGGAGAAGCGTGCCAAGGTCGCCGAGTTGTTGCAGATGGTCGAGCTGCCGGCCGAGTTTGCCTGCCGTTACCCTCAGGAACTCTCGGGCGGCCAGAAGCAGCGCATCAACCTAGCGCGTGCGCTTGCTGCCGAACCTGAGGTGTTGCTGTGCGACGAGGTGACCTCAGCGCTGGACACCATCGTCGGTGCCAATGTGATCGAGCTTTTGGAGGGCCTGCGCAAGAACCTCGGCGTTTCCTTCGTATTCATCAGTCATGACCTCTCGACCGTCGCCTCCCTCGCCGACAGGATCGTCGTGCTCTACGCCGGACGGGTGGCCGAGCAGGGCCCGGTCGACAGTGTGCTCTCGCCACCCTACCACCCCTACACGCAGCTCCTGATCGCTTCGGTTCCGGAGATGCGCATCGGCTGGCTCGAGGACACCATGGTGACCCGCGAGGCGACCGCCGGAACCGCCCGAGATGTTGAGAATACCGCTTTCGGCTGCGCTTTCTTCAACCGCTGCCCGCTCGCCATGGATGGCGTCTGCGACCGTCAGACGCCGCCGATCCGAGAGCACACGCCCGGTCACCAGATCGCTTGCCACCTGAACCTGAGCGGAACCTGAATGCTCGTCCAGGTGCTTCAATGTATCAACTTGTGCAAGATTGTTGGTCACTCTTGGATGAAACTGGTTCTTGATCGCCTCTGATGCCTTTGCAGACCACTTTGCATCAGATCAAGAGCGGCATGACTACACTGGCATGTCCACTGACATTCGAGTGTCGTGCGCTGCCAAACGATTGAAGTCTCGTATTCGCAGTCCGTCCGTTACGGCGATCGGTCATAACGGAAAATCATGTTCGAGCTGTATGCTGCTCACCGCAGCAGGAGATTTCAAGCGGCTGTGACTTGATCTCTGCTCACTTCTCAAGGCAGACCAGGGAGGGCACCGCCAAAAAAAAGACCCGGCGCAGCGCCGGGCCCAAGAGACAGGGAGAGATGTAGGGTCACCGCCTGTCAGCAGTCTTATACCGGCCGGTCACCCTTGTTGACCTTTAGAGTGCGGTTGTCGACGCCGGGCAACATCTTCGCAGGATCTCGCGTTACGACCACGTCGATAACCGACGGACGATCACGCTCGTCCATGGCTATGAAGATGGCGGAGCCGAGTTCCTCTGGGCTGGTGACGCGGAGACCCTGGCATCCGAAATCCTTGGCGAGCTCGGCATAGTTCATCTCGATCAAATCGCTCGATTGATAGTCGCCGTACATGGCGTGCTGCAGCGCCTTCACGTAGCCCGAGGCCGCATTGTTCACGACAATCAGGGTGAAGGGCGTCTGCGCACGGCGTGCCGTTTCCAGCTCGCCGATCACCATGTTGAATCCGCCATCCCCCGTTATGCCGACCACCGGCTGGTCCGGCGCCGCCAGCTGCGCGCCCAGCGCTCCGGGCAGCCCATAGCCGATTGAGGCGAAGCCCCGGTCGGCAATGAAACGCCGGCCCGCCGCCTTGGTATCGTAAAAAAGCCCGCCCCAATGGGCCGCGAAACCGCCGTCAACGACCAGCACGGATTCAGCCGGCATCTCACTGTTCAACTCGTTCAGGAGCCGGCCCATGTTGACCGGCGTTTCATTCGAGAGACGCCGATCCCTCGCTTCGTCTCGCCACTCGGCCATGCGGACCGGCACCTCGGCCGCGTAGTCCGCGCGTGCTCCATTGTCCTCACCCTGCAAGGCTGCGGCCAAATCTTCGAGGCCGAGCCTGGCGTCGCCTACCAAGGGATGGTCGCAACGGGTCGTCCGGCCGATTTCCTCGGACAGCACTTCCAGATGGATGAGCGGTACGTCGCCGGTGAAGAGCTGGAAGCGCTTGGTTGCGATCTCGCCGAGCTTACACCCCACGACGATCAGGCAGTCCGACGTCTCGATCAGGTCGTTGGCGATGCGAGAGTAGCGGCCGAATAGGCCGGCGGACAGCGGATGCGTGCAAGCGATGGCACCCTTGCCGGACAAGGTATGCGCAACCGGTATATTGTGTGCCGTGGCGAACGCCTCGAGCGCTTCGTAGGCTCGGGAGAGGTGAACGCCACCACCGGCCAGCAAGAGAGGGCGTTTCGACTTGGCAATCAGCGCCGCAGCCCTCTCGACGTCTTGGGCCGCCGGGCGGGACCGGTAGGCCGGGTAGCCGGTGGTGACGGGATCGATCCAAAGGTCGTCCGGCGAGTAGTCGAAGGTGTCGTGCGCCACATCTTCCGGCACATCGACGACCACCGGGCCCGGCCGGCCGGAGGTCGCGACGGCGTAGGCACGTCGAACCAGCTCCGGCACCCGTTCGGTTCGTTCAATGCGAATCACCTCCTTGACGGCCGGGCGCAGGATCTCCAGTTGCCGCGCCTCCTGGGTCATGTTCTTCCAGGAATGGTCGCGATGGCTATCGCCCACGAAAACGACTTGGGGAACGCCAGCGTTATGGCTCTCGACAAGGGCGGTCACCAAGTTCGTCGCGCCCGGCCCCAGTGTCGCGTCGCAGACACCGGGCCTTCCCGCGATTCGAGCCCAAGCGTCTGCGGCAAAGGCCCCGCAGCGCTCGTCGTTGATCAGATAGTGAGTCAGCTTCTTGCGCCGCACCGCCTCATAGAAGGGCAAGAGCTGAAAGCCGCCCATGCCGAACATCGGCCCGACCCCCGCACGTTCGAGAATCTCGACGATCACCTCACCTCCGGTCAACGTCCGGCATTCCATTTGACTACTTTCGGCCACCGTGGCGGACCGGGACATTATCTAGGCTCCCTACACATCGAACGGTTGACCAGGTCCCGAAGGACGTCACTGAGAGACTCCCCGGTCTCGGCGCCGAGATCCCTCACCGGCCCGTCCACACGCGAGACCACACTGGACCTAAAGGCAAGGTCGCGTGTCGCATCGAATGGAATGTACCTATATGTGAGCGTCTCCGGCTGAGGCGCACCGCGGAAACACGACTCATTGGCCTCCAGCTCGATATGTTGCTGAGGCCGATACTCGACGAACTTGAACGATCCCGTGTCGACCGGATGCTTGCCATATTCGGCGCACGCCGCTTCGGCACCGTCGAAGGATGTAAAGCCGCCGGCAAACGGCGAGGATCCCTCGTCGGACGCCTGAATCAAGGAATGGGCGGCGTCTTCGGCGGTGCAGCCGATTCCGTCGCGGCAAAGCACCGCGAGATCGAGCACCGAGATTCGGGCCTCGGACTCAGAAACGAATGCACCGTTTACATCGACAATCGGTTCGGCCACGCACCGACTCCGTCAATTAGTTTGTTCCAATTTTATGTGTTTCTAGTTATATTCTCGGAACTATGTCAAGCGCATTTGGCCTTGAATTTCCTTATCATAGCAGATATTTGTTCCGTTATTCTAGTTTAGAAGGAAAAATAATGGAACATCTATCTGGCAAGGGTGAACATCGCAACATCGAGCGAGTAACCGCCATCATGGACGCCCTGTCGAAGGCCTCCGCCCAGGGGCTCAGGCTCACCGATGTCGTTGCGGGAACCGGCTTGGGCAAGACCACGGCCCATCGAATATTGGGCGGTCTTGTCGAGAATGGCTTAGCGGAGCAGGACGCGGAAACGGGACGGTTCTTCGTCGGGCTGAGGATGCTGGCCTGGGCGTCGGCGGCCAAGAACCGTTTCAGCTTTGCCCGCCTCGCCGAACCGGTTCTGGAGCGAATCTCAAGGCGTACTCATGACACGATTTATCTGGTCATGCGGGTCGGCGACGAGATCGTCTGCCTCGACGGCCGTGAGGGATCGTTTCCGATCCGGGCCCTGACGCTGAACATCGGCGACCGGCGGCCCCTGGGAATCGGTGCCGGCAGCCTCGCGATCCTGTCGGCGCTCCCGGATGCCGAGGTCGAGAGGATTCTCGTCACGCAGGCTGACCTGCGTGCCCCCTTTCCTTATACCGAGGCACATTTGCGCGAAATGATCGCGAAGACGCGGCGGGACGGATTTGCCTACAACAACATCCACCTGTTCGAGGGTATGGAGAACATGGTCGACATGGCCGCCGTAGGCGTGCCGATCCGCCGTCGCGACGGCACGCCGGTCGCGGCTCTCCATCTCACCGCCATCCCGTCGCGCCTGGAGCCGCCGCGCCGCGACAAGCTCGTCGCCAGCCTAAAGAAGGAAGCCGCCGACCTTGAGGTCGAGTTCGAGCACGTTTTGGAAACCATAACTGGCCCTTCCCGGCGACAACCCATCGGCAGGATCGCCTGATCCAGATTGGCACGGACACGAGGCTTGGCAAAACGCAGAGTCAACAGTTGGGACCGAGCACGAATGTCCTCTTCCGCATCCGCCAACTTCAAACGACGTCTGACCAACGGACAGACAGTGACCGTAGTCAACCCGGACCATCCCTGCGCCGGCTTGGTCGAGTTTCTGGGCCGGCTGCCGGTCGATGCTATCTTCATCGATTGCGAGCAGGGAAGCCCTGACGTCGAAACCGTGGAGCACATGGCCAGGGCGGCCCGTCTTTCCGGCTGCGCATCGCTCGTGCGCCTGTTCGCGCCCGAGGACTGGGTGATCGAGCGGTATATGGGCCGCGGTGTCGACGGCATCGTCGTGCCACGTCTCAAGACCGCCGAGGAAGCGGCGCGAACGGTCGAGGCGGTGCGCTACTGTTTTCCGGACAGCCACGCGGACATGATCGTCGTGATCCAGATCGAAACGGCCACGGCCCTGGAGACGCTCGATGAGTTTCTAACCACCGACGGCATAGACGTCTACTTTCTTGGGCCCGTCGATTTGGCCAAGGCTTATGGCCACAAGGGCGATTACCGGAACCCCGACATGAGCAAGCGGATCGGCATGGCCATATCCCTGATCCGCCAAGCCGGAAAACCGGCGGGCATGCTGGTCGGCCGCGAGGATGTTCGCGGCTATCTCGGATTAGGGGTCCAGTTCCTCTACACTCATGCCAATGACTACCTGCGAATTGGTGCTGACACCTTTGCCAATGAGGTCGAGGCAGGTCCCTCCCGCCCGTGACAATCCCAGTTGCATTTGCATTGCTTCAGAGAAATCGGACTATCTTGGCCCTTTCAGTGCACGGGATTTGCACACGCGCACTTCTAACTGCCTACAATATGGCGGTTCTCCGTCCAATCCATCACTGGACAGAGATTCGCCTTTCACACGCCTGATCCTGCGGGAAGGCCAGGTTCGATCTGTACCTCACCTTGGTAGACTCCATCACTCCTATGTCCGGATATGATTTCTGGTAGGGACAAGTCCGGATAGCGTTGAAAAAGCCGCGATATCGGACACGGACAGTTTTTGTCTCATTTCATCCGAAAGCCGGCAGGCCTCTCGGCAAGGCGCCGCCCACTAAAGCACTGGCTTGACGTCCCACTTTCTGTGACAATGCCGGAGGCTGTATTGACCCCGGGTGCACCCATCGGCATGCTGCATGACAACGCAATGCGCATGTATCTCGGCGCATTGGATTGGCCAAATGGAATAGTGGCATGACGCAACTCCTGAACATACAAGATCTCGGTGTTTGCTTTCGTACGCCCGACGGACCACTTCCGGCCGTTGGAGGCGTGTCCTACTCGGTTGAGGCGAGTGAGGCGATTGCCGTCGTGGGCGAATCCGGATCGGGCAAGTCAGCCAGCGCTCTTGCGATCATGGGCCTGGTGCCGACGCCGTCAGGCCAAGTGACCGGCAAGGTTCTGTTCGAAGGCCGGGATCTCCTGACTCTCAATGAAGAGGACTTGCGGCAGGTTCGCGGCGCGCGTATCGGCATGGTATTTCAAGAGCCGATGACTTCGCTCAATCCCCTTCTCAGCATCGGCACACAACTGCGGGAGACCATGGAGCAACACCTCGGCCTCACATCGACTCAAGCCAACGCGCGCGCGGTGGAGCTGTTGCGGATGGTCGGCATATCGGAGCCTGAGCGACGCCTGAAACAGTATCCGCATCATTTTTCGGGTGGCATGCGCCAGCGGGTCATGATTGCCATCTCTGTGTCGTGCGAGCCGAAGCTGATGATCGCAGACGAGCCAACGACGGCACTCGACGTGACCGTCCAGGCTCAAATCTTGACATTGATGAAAGACCTAACGACCCGTCTTGGCGCAGCCTTGATCTTGATCACGCACAACCTGGGCATCGTCGCGCGGTACACCTCACGCGTAAACGTTATGTATGCCGGGCGCATGGTCGAGAGCGGCCCAACAGAAGATATCTTCGCACACCCGCGTCATCCCTACACGAAGGGCCTGCTCGCCTCCGTGCCGTCGCTCGACAAGCCGCGCAGCGAGCGCCTGGTGCCGATCGAGGGGCAGCCGCCGGACTTGGTCCGCTTAGATGCAGGCTGCGCCTACCGGCCGCGCTGTCGGTATGCAGTGGCCGATTGCGCAGTGACCGAACCTGACCTGAATGCCGTCGCCACAGAACATCGTGCCGCTTGCTATCAATCCAACCACCTCTAATCTTGTCACTTCCAATCCGTCAATAGCCCTGTTCGTTCACTTCCTTGACATCCAGCATGTCGCGTAGCGCGTCGCCCAGGAAGTTGATGCTGAGGACAGTGATCATAATGAAGAGGCCTGGAAACAGTCCGAGCCACCAGGCGCGCGAGATAAAGCTGCGCGATTCGGCCAGGATCAGGCCCCAGGTGGGTGTGGCGGCTTCGACACCAAGGCCAAGGAACGATAGTCCAGCCTCGGCTAGAATTGCGTAGGAGACGCTGACAGTGCCCTGAACGATCAGCGGTGCCGTAGCGTTTGGTACGATATGGCGCCACATGATCCGCAAATCAGACGCGCCCAAAGTTCGTGCCGACGCAACGTACTGTTCTTCCTTGATAGTCAGGACCATGCCTCGGGCGATGCGTGCAAAATCGTCGATAAAGGCAAGCGTTATGGCGACAATGACATTGGCTAGGCCAGTGCCGAATATAGCCACCAGATAGACTGCAATGATGAAATTAGGGAAAGCCCACTGCAGGTCAATGTAGCGCATAATGACAGTATCGATAAAGCCCCCATAATAGCCTGCAGCGACGCCGAGCGCCACGCCGATGAGGAGCGAGATCACAACGGTCGATACTCCAACGAACAGTGAGACCCGGCTGCCGTAAATGATGCGGCTGAGCAGATCGCGGCCGAGATCGTCTGTTCCTAGGGGATGCGCCCAGGAAGGCGAGCTAATCATCTCGAAGTCCGCAGTGGTTGGGTCGTAAGGCGCAATCAGCGGGGCAAAAATCGCAGTGAGAGTTAAGCTGGCCAGTACGAACAAGCCGGTCAGTGCCAATTTGTTGCGCAGAACGTAATGCCACCAAAGCCGCGCTCGGCCTGCCCGTCTCGCTTGCTCTATCTCGACTGTCTCGATGGTTTCAGCTTTACTCATAACGAATTCTTGGGTCGATTACGGTATAGAGCACGTCGACCAATAGGTTTGCGAACACGAACATTGCCGAGACAATCAGAATTGCGCCTTGGACCACCGGATAGTCACGATTCAGGATTCCTTGAATAAGCACCCGGCCAAGGCCTTTGATCGCAAAAACATTCTCTACCACCACGGTGCCCGCCATCAGCAGGGCGATTGCTATCCCAATGACGGTGATGACAGGTATGAGTGCGTTCGGCAGGGCATGTACCAGGATGATGCGCCACTGTAAGAGTCCCTTGGCACGCGCCACGCTTACATACCCGGTCTGCAGCACCTCAAGCATAGAAGAGCGAATCATGCGCGCTATGATGGCGGCGAAGGGCGCGCCTACCGCTATCGCCGGCAGAATAAGATGCGAGATCCAAGGCCAGACGCCCGCCGAGAGAGGTGAGTATCCAACCGCAGGCAGCCAATGGAGGTTTGTGGCAAAGACTATGATCAACAGAATGGCGAGCCAAAAATCCGGCATGCTCAAACCTAAGAAAGCGATGATCGTCACCACTTGATCCACGGCGGAATGCTTGTGAAGCGCCGAGATCAATCCTGCCGGCACAGCAATCACCAAGGCTATCAAGAAAGATAGGCCGGCCAGTGACAAGGTGCGTGGGAAGGCTTCGCCGATGATCTGGGTGACTGGTATCCGGCTGCCATAAATCGACGTGCCGAGATTACCCTGCAGGACCTGCAGGAAGTATTTTGCGTATTGGACATAAACCGGCTGATCCAGACCGAAGTCGCGGCGCATCTGCTCAGCGGCCGCAGGGTCTCCCGTGTCCATGACCATCGCCAAAAAGGGGTCACCGGGCACGGCTCGCAGCATGAAGAACACCAGCGTGGCCACAGCCCACATAACCACAATAGCGCCCAGTATGCGCCGGACGAGATATTTGCTCATATCTTGGTGACTATGAACGATAGAGACACGATGGCCTGATAGCCGGCGGGTCTCCCCGCCGCCATCAGGCTCATCTGTCGCACTATCCGAGTGTTACTCGGTCGAGTTCGACCAGACCTGGAATCCGACTAACATCGGGATAGTTAACAGACTTCCGACGCACCAGGATATCCATGGGGTGGAAAAGGAAGCCGCAAGCCACCTTCTCGGAAGTGATGCGGTTAGCCTCCTGGACCATAGCCTTGCGTTTGACTGGGTCGGTCTCTAGACGCTGTTGGTCAATCAGCTCGTCAGCCCGTTTTTCAGAGAAGTAGCCGAAGGCCATCTTCCCCTTGTCGCGGTTCGAACCGTTGAACTTGGAATCCGTCTGCATCCAGTCGACGATTGCGTCGTCGGGATCATAGTCACCGCCGCTGCCGGTCCGTATCATATCGAAGTCCATAGCGAGGTGGTTCTGTTGCACCACCGTGCCATCCTTGGTTTCCAACTCAACTTCGATACCCAAATTCTGTCTCAAGATATCGGCGACCACCTGCGAATCGCGTCGTACCGGGGGCGTGTGCAGGAGTTTCAGCTTAGGAAAACCTTCGCCGTTCGGGTAGCCGGCATCTGCGAGCAGCTGCTTTGCCACATCCGGCTCAAAGACCTGTGCGCTATCGACGCCCAGACCTTCATCGAAATAGAAGCCCATCGCGGGGTTGATGGAACCGTAAGCCGGGACGCCGCGCCCAAACAGTGCTTTTTCGATGAAGCGGTCGCGGTCCAGCGCCTTCGCGATGGCTAAGCGAACCTTGAAGCCTTTCTCTTGTATCAACTCTTCGATCGGCTTGTTGAAGTCGGTGACCCGGAAGGGTTCTCGCCAAGGATTCATCCACACTGATTGGAAGCCGGGACCAGGCACCACACTGACCACTAAGTCGGAATTCTGTTCGAATCGGTCGACCAACTCCGGCGCCGGCGCATCCCCCCCAATAAGATCGACATCACCGGCCTCGATGGCGGCGGCCAGAGGCTCCGGATCAGAGATCGGGATAATAGTCACTTTGTCCAGCTTCGGGCGATCCGGATCGTAGTAATCGTCGTTGCGCTCCAGCACCACACCCTGGCCCAATTGGTGAAATGTGATCTTGAAAGGGCCAGTGCCGACCGGTGTCAGGCCATACTGCGCATCGCCCATGGACTCTAAGGCGCCGCGGCTGACGATGGTCATTGCCCGGCCGCTCGAGCGTTCAAGGGTCTTGACCAGAAACGAGGCCTGCGGTGCTTTGAGTACGATCTTGACCTGATGGTCGCTGAGCTTCACCACCTCAGCCACGTTCGAAACAACACGCGAGTGGAACGACCGCTCAGGGTCACGTGACCTGTTATAAGTGAAGATCACGTCATCGGCGGTGAAGGAATCACCATTGTGAAATGTGACGCCTTCACGAAGGTTGAATGTCCAGACCTTGCCATCCTCGGAGACTGTCCAATCCTTAGCGAGATCGCCTTCGGCGACGAGTTCGGAGTTGATGTGAGTGAGACCGCCAAGCACGTTTGACGTGATCTGGAATTGGAGCACTTGGTTTATCCGCGCAGGGTCAAGCGTCAAAATCTCGCCGATGCCCGCCCAGGCGGCCCGCAAATGTCCGCCAGAGGCAGCGGCGGCCGACTTCACACCCAGGCTGGGAACAAGATGGGCCGCTGTCAGCGCGCCGCTGGCCGCAAGCAAGCGGAGCACGGTCCGCCGCTCCAACTGGTGCCCGGAGAGATCATGACGGTGCAGCCCAAACATAGGATCCCGTGGATCGAAATCACAAGCGAAGTCGAGATCGTCCTTTGGGTTGTGACCGTCGACAGAACGGAGGTATTCGACGTTCCTTGTCATGATCTTTTGCTCCTTGTTGGGTTGATGACGTTGTCCGCCACCGTGGTTGTAGGTCAGATTTAGATCGTTGGTCGGGCGTTTTCGCTTGACCGTGGGCGGCGGAGTACCTCTGGGTGGACTTCTGTGCATGCGACCCAATGATATGGCTCCCTTTCATCGAGCTGTGGCGCATCGACTTCGCAGCGTGACACTGCAATCGGGCAGCGTGGATGGAAGACGCAGCCCGATGGCGGGTTTAGCGGGCTGGGAACCTCTCCCGAGAGGATTTGGCACTCGCGGTTAGCTTCCGCTTTTGGGTCGGGGATCGGAATAGCTTCCATCAGCGCCTCCGTATAGGGGTGCTTTGGAAACCCAAACAGCGTCTCACTGGTGCACGACTCGATGATCTTGCCCAAATACATGACCATCACCCGGTCACACAGGTGCTTTATCACACTAAGGTCATGGCCGATGAAGAGATAGGTGAGCCCCAGCTCACTCTTCAGATCCTGCAGCAGATTGATGATTTGCGCCTGGATCGAGACGTCGAGTGCGGAGACCGCTTCATCACAAACGATCAAGTCTGGACGAAGGGCTAGCGCGCGCGCGATTCCGACGCGTTGCCGCTGTCCGCCGCTCATTTCGTGCGGATAGCGCTCGACCGTCCTGCCCGACAGGCCACAGAGATTCAGCAACTCACTTACCCGTCGCTCGATCTCTCTGCCGCCTAGGCTAGATTCATGGATGACGAAGGGCTCTCCGACAATTTCGCGCACCGACATGCGCGGGTTGAGTGAGGAATAAGGATCTTGGAAGATTGCCTGAACCCGGCGCCGGTAGCGCCGCTCATTTGCCTTGTCGAAGGTCCAAATGTCGTTACCGTATAGCCTGACTTGTCCGGATGTCGGTTTAACCAATTTCAGAATGGCGCGCGCGACCGTCGTTTTCCCGCAACCAGATTCGCCGACCAGACCTAGGACCTCACCCTTATCTATTGCGAAGGATATATCATCGACCGCTTTGACGTGGCCGATCGTCCTTTGCAACAGCGCACCTCCAGTCACCGGGAACTGTACCTTAAGGTCCCGCACGTCAAGGATCGGCTCGTTGGTATTCTCCTGCCAATCAGTGGGCTGAACCCGTCCCATCCACCCTCCTAGATCGCAACAATTGTTCAGCGTGTAGCCATTGCTGACTGCCCTGCCCCTTTGATGCGGCTATCGCAGTATCCCATGAGGGCAAGACAGCCCTACCGACGCATTCGCCATGATACCGGTCGGAGTCGCACACCATCCACTTGGCGAAACACCTTTTCTCACTCCGCCTTCGACAGTTCTTGATCTTATGATGACTTCTTGACTATCGCCTGCGCGACAATCGACGCGGCAGCTCTGCGCATCAATAACAAAAATGAAATGTGCACTTGACGCTGGGATAACGTGAGATCACTGAACCGGCCGAAAAGGGCTATGTCACTATCACATCCATGATCGAGATAGCCGTTTCGGAGTCCTATTTGACCTCAGATCATCCCGCCAACAGATTTTGGGCTCGCGTATCCAATTTGCTGCGCGAAGGGGAATTTTCCTCCGCGAGAGGCAGGACGTAACCATCGGCGTAGGTCTGGCGGATGCGTTCGAGGCAGGCAGCGCAGTCCATGTCCTCGGGAAAGCGCGCCGGGTCGACAACTGGCAGGTCGTAAGGCGGCACGCCCTCGACCATCCAGTCGGCGAGGAACTGTCCGGAGCCGCCGCCCGTGCCAATGCCTGCAGCAAAACCCGCCGCCACCCAGAGGCCGGGAACGCCGGGCATGGGACCAAGCAGCGGACAGCCGTCGGGCGTGTAGCAGATCGGGCCGTTGTTGACCGTCTTGATTCCCGCCTCGCCGAAGGTCGGGAGGCGCTCCATGACCCGCAGGAGATGGGGCTCCAGCCGCTCGAGGTCGGGGGCCAGTAGCTCCTGGCCGAAGGCCGGCGGGATGCCGTCAAGGGCCCAGAACTTGGGATCGCTCTCGTAGACGCCGCAGAGAAAGCCGGTGCCTTCCTGCCGGATGTTTGACGGTCCGTAGGGATCGCGCAGGGTCGGCAATTCGAAGGCGAGTGCCGCGATCTCCGGCACCGGGCCGGTGATGACCTCATGATGCTCGACCGCATAGAGCGGCAAGGCGACGCCGAGGCTCCCGGCCAATTCCGGGGTCCAGAAGCTTGCCGCCAGAACCACCTGCTCGGCCCGGATGGGCCCTTGTGCCGATTCGATCTCCCAGCCACCAGAAGAAAGTGGGCGAAGGTCATGAACAGGGCAGTGGCGCTTGATGCGGGCGCCGCGGGCGCGGGCGCTTTTCGCCAGTGCATGTGTGGCACCGGAGGGATCGACATGGCCGTCGCTGGGGGTGTGGGCCGCGCCGACAACGCCATCCACATTGAGTAGCGGATGGATCTCGGCAATCTCGTCAGGCGTCACCACCCGGTAAGGAACGCCTAGGCCTTCATAAAGGGGCTCCAGTCTGCGATAGGCTTCAAGCTCCTCCCGGCTGGTCGCGAGACGAAGGCTTCCGGTGCGATGAAAAGCCACGGGCTGGCCGCTCTCAGCTTCAGCGTTCAAATAGGCGCGGATCGAGTTCACATAGAGGCGCGTCAGGCCGGCATAGTGGCCGAAATGGGTGACGTTGCCCGCGGCGTGCCAAGTTGAGCCGGAGGTCAGCTCGAGCCGCTCGAGCAGCAGGCTGTCGGTCCAACCATTCTTGGCCAAGCCATAGAGAACGCTGCACCCGACAATTCCTCCGCCGACGACGACCACCCTCGCGTCTTCTGCCATTCGTACTTCCCTCGCTCAGCTCGCCATGGTTCGATTCTGGTTCGGCGCCATGAGTTCGCGCTTCAGCCGGATGGGGAATCGCTCTCGAATGCACGCGTCCGTGGCATGGGAGATATGGGAGGGGTAGTGGCTCGCCAGGACCTCCCGCACTCGAGCCTTGGCCCGGTCCCACATGTCCTGCGCACCCTTGTCCTGCCAATCGTCTGGCGACGAGCGGTCGGCGATTTGCGGGTAGACATACTCGCTCTGCATGAGGGCGAGGGTTTGCTCGTGGCCCAGGTAGTGTCCGGGGCCGCGCACCGTCTGCGCGATGACGTCGACCGAGAGAGTCTCGTCGGTCACCTCGATGCCCCGCATACAGCGGCGGATGCTAGAGAGCATCTCGTCGTCGATCACCATGGCCTCGAGAGAACAACCGAGGAGGCTGGCCAACATGCCGACCGACTCGTAAAGAAACGTCGGGCCGCTGAGGGCCGTGAGAAGGCTCGTGATCCCTTTCTCGTAGCCGGCCTGGTTATCGGGCAGCTTGGAGTCCGTCATGCTGGCGGCCGTGCCGCTGGGCAGACCGTAGAAGGTCATGAGCTGTGCCAGGCCGGCGCTCAGGAGGGCTTGTTCGCCGCTGCCTCCGGTAAAGGCGCCGGTGCGCAGGTCCGAGACGAAGGGCCAGCCCCCGGCGATCACCGGATGGCCCGGCCGCACCAGATTGATCGCCGTCAGCGCGGCCAAGGTCTCGGCGACGACTTGCACCAAGGTGCCGGCCAGCGCTGCTGGAGCCGTCGCGCCCGACTGCGGGCCGGTCTGGCTGTGGACCGGCATGCCGGTCCGAGCCGCCGCCGTGGCGACGTCGCTGCTCTCGGGGGCAAAGCTGAGGGGCGAAACGACGGTGGTGGCGTGGACCGAGAGAAAGGGGCGATTCTTGAAGGCGCCGTCCGATCCCAGCACCGCGTCAAGCATGTGCTCAATCTCAATGACATGATCGGCAAGCGTGATGCTGGAGCCCAGATGCTTGACCGTGCCGGCGGCACAGGCGTAGACCGTATTCAGGTCGAGCTCGCGCCAGTCCTCGATGTCGGTCGCCACCACAGGCCGCGTGAACCACTGGACATTCGCCAAGGTGTCGCCCAGGCGCGCGAGATCGTAGAGGTCCGCCAACGTCGAGGGGCGGTAGGTGCCTGTTTCTGCGTCCAGCATTTTCACGGCCGCGCCGCCGGTGGCGAAGTGGAGCTGGCCGGCGCGGGCCTCCACGTCGTGCTCCGGCTTCTGGCCGTAGAGAACGAATTCGTGGCAGGCGCCGGCGACCGTGTCCTCGATCAGGCCCTGCGGGAACAGCAGGCGTCCACTGTCATCAAGTCGGCAACCCTTTTCGAGCGCCAGGTCGCGCACGGTCGCTGTCGGCTCGGCCATGCCGATCCGTTCAAGGACCTCGAGGGCCGCCTGATGGATGCGCTCCACCGCGTGGGGCGTCAGGGGCCGGTAGAGGCCGCCCGCCATACCGGCCCCCGTCGGCTCAGGGCTGGATACGACGCGCTCTCGGCGCCTTCGTCGGCCGCTTCGTCTGGCCGGCAGCCCCTCAGACATGCCCGCCACCTTGTGCAAGTCTCGGTCTTGCGTCCTGACCGAGAGCGCCTCCGATCTGCTCCGAGATGCGCTGCGCCGCCGCCGTCAATTCATCGGACCATTTGACTAGATCGGAGAGCACGTGGCGGAAGGTCGGTGCCCAAATGTTCAAAGCGGCGATGGGCTCACCGAGATAGTTGAAGATTGGCGCCGAGATGCCGTTGACATAGTCGACGTTCTCCCGGTCGCTGGTGGCGAATCCCCTGGATCGCACGGTGTCAAGCTCCGCCTCGAATTCAGCGCGCGACGTGATGGTGCGTTCGGTGAAGCGGGTGAAGTCATGGCGGTCAAGCCATGCCGACAGGAGTGGAGGGCTGAGGAATGCGACCAAGGCTTTGCCTGTCGCCGTGGAATGAACCGGCTCCCTCATACCGGGCGGCTGTATGAGGCCCCAGTCATACTCAGCTTCGATCACCCGCAGATACACGACTTCGTGTTTTTGGAGAACACCGATGGTGACGTTCTCCTGAACGAGAGCGAAGAGACGCTGCATCTCGTCGAAGGCAACGGATTGGATCTCGAAGCCGCGTCGGGCCTTCCTCGACAACCGGAGGAGCCTGGGCCCAAGCAGATAGGCCCTGGTGCCCTCGTCGTATTGCGCCAATCCTTCGCTCGTCAGGATCGAGAGCAGCCGGTGGACCGTGCTCTTGTTGTACGCCGAGGCCTTGACGACCTCCGTGAAGGTCAGGGGCCTACTCGCATCGCCGAGCACATCCAGGATGGCGATGGATTTTTCGATGATCGAGCTCTGCAAGGTTCCCGACGCGCTCCCTTTGAGACTCACGTTCTTCCACCCCAACGCAAGACGATTAGGAGGCTCCGTCCTCAGAAGCCTCATACCAACAAGTCGACCGCATGACGTCCTGAGCATGATCAGCGACTTGACGAAAGATAGGATATCCAGTATTGTTCAGCAATGCAAGAAGATAGTTTTGTAATATGGAACTTCGTATCTGTTTGAGTTTGGGTTCGTACGGCTGGAAAAGTACTCAGCAACACCATCGAGGGAGGAAACCATGCCGGACCGCAAACTGCTGCGTCACTATGCTGATCTTCTCGCTAAGGGACGTGTTTCACGGCGAGAATTTCTGGGGGGCACTGTGGCGCTTGGAGCGTCGCTGTCCTTGGCGACGGCGCTTGCGGCTAAGGCCGAGGCTGCGCAGGCTCCCAAGAAGGGAGGACGGCTGAGATTTGGATCTGCCGATGCGTCGATAGCGGCGCCACTGGATCCAGGCGCTGACTGGGGCGCAATGGTCTTCAATCTATTGTTCGGTCAGCTCAGAAATTGCTTGATCGAAATCGACCACGAGAACAACCCCATCCCCGAACTGGCCGAAAGTTGGGATGTGAATGCAGACGCCACGCGCTGGGTATTCAAGCTGCGAAAGGGTGTAGAGTTCCATAACGGCAAGACGCTTGACGCCGATGATGTCCTCTACTCGATAAATCATCACCGAGGTGAAGATACCAAATCTCCTGCAAAGGCGCTGTTGAAACCGGTCGAGGAGATGAAAGCCGACGATAAACACACTATCCAGTTCAAGCTCAGTGGCGGAAATTCTGACTTCCCTTACGTACTGAGTGATAACCATCTACAAATTGTTCCCAATGAAACAACCAACTTTGAGGACGGTGTTGGGACTGGCGGCTACATCCTGCAAAACTACGAACCGGGAGTTCGTGCTTTCACGACTCGCAATCCTAACTACTGGAAGGAAGGGCGTGCCCACTTTGACGAAGTAGAGACGATCGGGATGAACGACGTGGTTGCCCGAACGAACGCACTACGAACGGGTCAAGTGGACGTTATCAGTCGATGCGACTTGAAAACGGTTAATCGCCTGGAAGTTCAGGATGACATCCAGGTCATGCGGGTAACCGGTCCCCAACACTACACCATGCCGATGCGCTGTGACACGCCGCCATACGATAACGTTGACGTCCGGCTTGCATTAAAACACGCGGTAGACAGAGAAGCTCTCGTGCAATCGGTTTTGCGCGGATACGGGGCCGTGGGCAACGATCATCCGATTGGGCCAAGGCAGCGATTTTTCGCGGCCGAGCTTCCGCAAAGGACTTACGATCCAGACAAAGCCAAGTGGCACGTGAAACGGGCTGGCGCCGAGAACGCCACGTTTATGTTGCATGCGGCTAACGCGGCGTTTGAGGGCGCCATCGATGCAGCGGTCCTCATTAAGGAGCATGCCGCAAAGGCCGGCATAAACATCGAGGTGGCGAGAGAACCTGACGACGGATATTGGGCGAATGTCTGGATGAAGAAGCCGTGGACCACGTCGTTTTGGCAGGGGCGTCCCACGGCAGACTGGATGTTCTCGATCGCCTACGCCGGTGAAGCCCCTTGGAACGAGAGTTTCTGGAAGAACGAGCGGTTTGACCAATTGCTACTCGAGGCGCGCGTCGAGCTCGACGAAAAAATGAGGTATGAGATGTACGCGGAAATGCAGGAGCTTGTGCACAACGATGGTGGCGAGCTTATCCCGATGTTTGCGGATTTCGTGTATGCTGCCAAATCCAACGTTAAACACGGTCCGCTCGCTGCAAACTGGGAACTCGACGGTCACAAGTGTGCAGAACGTTGGTGGTTCGGCTAATACAAAGCCTCCTTATCTAGCGCGGCCGAAGGTGAAACGGCCACCAAGCCTAGAGTTCCTGGTTTTTCGAAGCGCCTCTCTGTTCTCGGAGAGGCGCTTGGCGTGTGATTTGTCGAAGAGATCCAGGCCACGGTTTTAAAGCCGGTTCAACAATCGATATCCCGCTGGAGGCCGCCAGCCAAAGTCTCCACAGATACGGCAAGGGACGACAATGTCATGGCAACCCAAGCTCCTAATATCCTCCTCATCCTCGTCGACCAATTGGCGCCGCAAGCATTGCCAACTTATGGCCATCCGTTGGTTCAGGCGCCGCATCTTCGACGCCTGGGAGAGGAAGGTATCGTGTTTGATAACGCATACTGTAATGTTCCGATCTGTGCGCCCTCCCATGCCGCCCTGTATTCGGGCAAACTTCCATCACGCATAGGTGTGTATGACAACGGCGCAGAGTTCCCTGCTTCCTTACCCTCGTTCGTCCACTATCTCCGCATTTTAGGATATTACACCTGTGTTAGCGGCAAAATGCATTTCACAGGCCCCGACCAGCTCCACGGTTATGAGGATCGTCTAACTACGGATACGTGCCGTGCGGATTTCTACTACACACCTAACTGGCCCCTGGAGGACACCTATATGGGGCAGTATGACACGAGTTTGGGAAAACCCGCCGAGGTCTCCGAAGAAGACCGATCGACCATATTTGAGTGTTCGGGAGGCGGGGCAGATGAGATTCTATTCGCCGGGCTCTATACCCGGAGCTCAGGAATGGACTATGACGATGATGCTGTATTCCAAACCGTTAGAAGGATATACGACTACGCGCGAGATAACGAAACACGCCCCTTCTGTCTCACGGTTAGCATGATCCACCCTCATGATCCATACATGGCGTCTACTGAGTATTGGAATCGCTACGATCATAACTTAATTGATTTGCCAACAGTCGGGCTCATTCCAATCGAAGAGCGGGATGAGTTCAGCCGTCGGCAACACTACATCACGGGAATGCACGAGCTTGAACTGACCGAAGAACACATTCGAACTGTCCGTCACGCCTACTACGGGATGATCAGCTATGTAGACGACAAGGTTGGCATGTTAATCCAAGCTTTGGAGGCGACCAGACTTCTTGAAAATACAATAGTCATCTTTGCAAGTGATCACGGTGAGATGCTAGGCGAGCGCGGTATGTTTAAGAAGATGTCATTCTTCGAATGGTCTATACGCGTCCCTCTAATTGTTTACTCACCTCATCGCTTTGCGCCACGCCGCATATCTCAGAACGTATCGTTGATGGAGCTTTTTCCAAGTATCTTGGATATGGCAACCGGAGAACATCCGCTAGACCTTATAGAACCTGTTGACGGCTCCAGCTTTCTCAATCTGCTGAACGGCAACTCGGATGACTGGCACAACACAATACTGGCAGAATACACTGATGTCGGAGCGGGTCGACCATGGTTCATGGTTAAACAGGGCCATCATAAGCTCATCACGGATAACCTACGCATGCGCATGCTGTTCAATCTGAGAGAGGATCCGAATGAACTAGTGGATCGTGCTGGTGATCCTGACTATTCCAGCATTGAAGACAAGTTAGCGGCGGTTGTGTCGAAGGAATGGTCGGCAGCTGATCTAACCCATGATGTCTTGTCTAGCCAGAAGCGCCGGAAAATGATCATGAAATCACTGGAGAATGGTATGGGTTTGAACTGGGATTTCAGCCCTGTAGCAAACGCACGCTGGCAAGGTGTCCGCGACAGTCATTCCTATCAAATGATTTGCGAACGCAATCGCCGTCTGCGGCCGGAACGCTAGTGGGCCGCTAGAATTGTATCTGCTTACCTCTGAAGGCAGTGTCAAAGCAAATTGGCTTGAGCTGTCGCCGGTCGGCGCATAGCCTCCGGCGATGGGCAATCCCTTCCGCTATTTCAACAGCTTACCCGAGGTAATTCGCCTCAAGGTGATGCTCTACATCCGCTATCCGCTCTCGCTGCGGCAAGTCGAAGATCTGCTGTTTGCGCGTGGGATCGATATCTGCCATGAGACGGTGCGGTTTTGGTGGAACCGCTTCGGACCCATGTTCGCCAGGGAGATCCGGAGGCGGCGAGCAGAGAACTTGCGGGCCGTGCCGCAGTGGCGATGGTACCTGGACGAGGTCTTCGTGAAAATCAACGGCCAGACCCATTGTCTTTGGCGGGCCGTGGATCACGAAGGCGAGGTGCTGGAGGCCTTTGCCACAAAGTGCCGGGATCGTAAGGCAGCCCTGGCGTTTCTTAAGCGTGCCATGAAGCGCTACGGTAGGCCCCAAGCCATCGTGGCCGATCGACTGCGCTCCTACAGCGCAGCAATGAGAGATATCGGTGTCGAGCGACGCCAGTTGTGTGGTCGCTGGCTCAATAATCGGGCCGAGAATTCACACCAACCCTTCCGACGACGAGAAGGCACCTTGGCGCGCTTCAGGGACATCAAAACCCTGCAGAAGTTCACCTCCGCACAGGCCTCAAACCACCACCATTTCAACCACGACCGACACCTCAACCGAAGAGCCAAATTCAAAGAGAACCGCTACGCCGACCTGGCTGAGTGGCGCGCACTTGCGGCCTAAAGAACCCGTCATCCGTCACTATTGGAGACTGGTTAGCATTAGACTGACAGCACCGTTCGAGAAGCTCAATCGTCCGACCCCTTTGTGATATCCCGGCGGTAGTGATCATGCGACAACCAGAGTCCATTCCCGCAACGGAGCGTCCAGGGATGGCCCCGCCATTTAGAGCGTTTGGCACAATCGGTAGGCATCGAGCACGGCACTGTGGATGTTACGACTCGCTACCGAATCGCCGATGCGATAAAGGAGAAATTTGCCCGGCCCTCGGTGCTCGGCAGTTGGCTGCGGCTCCCCATTCAGAAGCGCTTCGAGATCCGTCACGCCGTCGTTGCGCGAGTGTCCGCGGAGGTCCTTGTATAGATCGTCGAAGGGAACCGTGCCGTGTTCGATGATGACTTGGTCGCAGACCACGTTCATCGGTTCGGCGGTGACCTCGTTGACCATGTGGGCAACGAGGCCATTGCCCTTCTTCGCCACGGCGTGAAGGCGGTGGTCGAACCGGGTCTCCACGCCCAGTTCATAGAGGCGCTTCTTCCAAACGACCTTTTCGGAGTAGGTAAGCTCCGCCGCCAGATAGCCATCGAGACCGGCAAGGATCGCCACCTTGCCGTTGGCAGCGCAGAGTTCCGCGCATTGCGGCGCCGGGTGCCGTCCGCTGCCGTCATAGATCAGCACAGTCTCGCCCAACGGGACGTTTCCGGTTACGGCGTCCCACGCGCTCGTACAGTATTCGGCACCGTCGATCCAGCCCAGGTCGGGAAGCCCGCCGGTCGCTATGATCACGATGTCGGAGCCCTTGGCCAAGACGTCGTCGGCCTCGACGAAGCTGTTCAGATGCATCTCGACGCCCAGGGCGTCCAACTCCTGAACGCGCCAATCGATCACTCCGACAAGGTCGTGACGCCAGCTTGCCTTGGCACCGAGCAGAACTTGGCCGCCGAGTCTGTCGGCAGCCTCGAAGAGGGCCACCCAATGGCCACGTTCCGCCGCAACCCGTGCGGCCTCCAGGCCCGCGGGGCCGCCGCCCACCACCATGACCTCGAGGCCGGGAGAGGACGAAGGTGTCACAACATGCGGCAGGTCGTCCTCCCGGCCCGTGGAGGGGTTATGGATGCACTTGGGCCGGTGCCCCGACATGCAATGCGTTGCGCCAACGCAAGGTCTGATCCGCCCATCCGCCCCGCTCGCCAGCTTGTCGACGATTCGAGGATCGGCGATGTGCGCTCTCGTCATGGCCGCCATATCGAGCAGGCCCTCGGCGATGGCATATCGGGCGGTCGCAATGTCTGAAATTCGCGCGGCGTGGAAGACGGGAAGCTTCACCTCCCGCTTGAACGCGCCGACCGGCTTCAGCCAAGGGGCGATCGGCGAAGCCATTCCCGGCATGTTGTCGACCGCCAGACCGATCTCGGTATCCATGCGGCCGAAAATGGCATTGAAGAAGTCGATGAAGCCCGATCGTTCGAAGATCTGCGCAATCTCTACGCAGTCTTCGAACGACAGCCCGTCGCCGCCGCGCTCATCCACTGTGTAGCGTAGGCCGACCAGGAAGTCGGCACTGGTTTGGCGCCGAATTTCCTCATGCACCATGAGGCCGAAGCGACAGCGGTTTTCCAGCGAACCGCCGAATTCGTCGGTTCTGTGATTGGACATGGGAGACAGGAATTGACCGATCAAATGGGAGGACGCCAATGTCTCGATGCCGTCGAGGCCGCCCTCCTCGCACCGCCGCGCCGCCTGCCCGTAGGCCTTTACGACACGATCGATGTCATGCCTGTCCATTTCCTTGGGAAAGCTGCGGTGAAGCGTTTCGCGGATCGGCGAAGGGGCAATGGTCGGCAACCAGTTGGACGCATAGGGCTCGCCACGCCGGCCCAGGTGGGTGATCTGACACATCAACGCCGTGCCATGGGCGTGAATACGGTCCGAAAACTGTCTCAGGTAGGGAATGATGTCGTCGCTACCGACATAGAGCTGACGAAAGACGGACGGTGAATCCACGGCGACATTGGACGAGCCGCCGAACATGGTCAGCGCGATACCGCCGATCGCCTTCTCTTCGTGATACCTCTGATACTGCTCTTTGGGGATGCCGTCGACTTCCAGGCCGCACGCGTGGCTGGTACTCATGATTCGGTTCTTGAGCGTCAACTTTCCGATCTTGAGGGGCTGCAGCAAGGGGTCGTTCGTTGCCCCCCGGGCGACGCTCGTTTCGTCTCGCGGCCCACGTTCCTGTCCCATGGAATCCCCCTACGACCATCCGGGCCACGCACCAAGTCAGGGGCTCGGCCAAGATACCGAGCGAACCCGCGCAGCGAGGAAAGCTAGGATGGCGGCAGTGATCTCGCAAGGAAGGAAAAAATGACTTGTCGCGTAAGGCAAGATATACGTTGCATTGGCGGGCCGCTGGCCGGGCATTGGCTCGGATGCGACTATGACTTAGCGATTTGCTTGACCCAGTCGCAAAAGACCTGAGCCGCGGGCGTGAGATCTTGGTGCTGCGGCGAAACCAAGTGACAAGCCCGGCGCCGCGTTGCCGCAACTTCCAGAGGCCGCACGAGTTCTCCGTTATCGAGATACTTTTGCACCAGCGGCGGCCCGATCAACGAGATACCCTGCCCTTCCAGGGTCGCTTGCACGAGGTTCGTGTAGGTGTTGACCCGGATCCCCTTAGGAGCGACCTCGACCTCTATCCCATGGTCGCGAAACCATGGCAGCCAGCGCGTTTGCGAGTCATACCGCCCTTCCAGGTGCAGGAGTGTCTCGTCCAATAGCTGATGCGGTTCTCGCAGCCGTTTGCGGCCGGCAAGGTAGCTCTTGCTGCAAACCGGGAAGATATGTTCCTGGAGCAGGAATTCTGCCTGCAAATCGCGCCAATCGCCTGGCCCGTAGCGAACCGCCACGTCGATATCCTCGAGCGCGAGATCCAGGTAGCTGTCCGAAATCAAAAACCGCAGATCGATACCCGGATGGCACTTCCGAAACTCTCCGATTCGGGGCATCAGCCAATAGGTGGAGAAACCGGTTGTGGTGGTGATCGTCACGCTATTGGCGCGCTCGGCCTTTTGCAGCTCCTGCGTCGCCACCAACATCGCATGCAGGCTCGCCGTTACGACCTGGTGATAGCGTTCGCCAAAGCGGGTTAGGCGTAAAGCGCGGTGCAGCCGGTGGAACAAGGGCGTTCGCACGAACTCCTCCAAAGCCCTGATTTGCTGGCTCACAGCCACGCGCGTGACCGACAGCTCGGCCGCAGCCTTGGTAAAGCTCAGGTGCCGCCCCGACACCTCGAAGGTGACCAACCAGTTGGGCGGCGGTATCTTGGATCTCAGGCTTTGCATAAAACTAGAGTTACGCATGAAGTTAGATTTTGGCAAGTTGTCAGGCCGAACGGGCCTCCCTAGCATCACCTTCGGCAACCCGAAAAAGTGTTAGGGAGCACACCTTATGGCGCGGCGCGCCTTAAATGGCGGATCCAGCCGACGAGCAAGAGCGCGTGTCGCGGCACCGGCAAACATCGCGGGGCACTCGGTTAGAAAAATACCGGCATACGACTTGGTCGACAGCGAGCAGTTGGACCGAATTCACGATGCGTCGATGCGCATCCTGGAGGAATTCGGCATAGAGTTCCGCGACGAGACCGCCTTGTTGGACTGGCGCGAGGCCGGAGCCGAAGTGTCCGGTACTCGGGTGCGCCTACCGCGACAGTTGGTCGCCGAAAAGCTGGCCTTGGCACCCCATCGCTACAGGTTTCACGCCCGAAATCCAAAGCGGTCCGTAGACGTGGGCGGGCACTCGATGGCCTTTGCCCCCGTCTATGGGTCGCCCTATGTGCGCGATCTGTCGGGCCAGCGACGCTACGCCCAACTCGATGATTTCGTTGACTTTGTGAAACTGGCCTATGTCTCGCCAGCCTTGAACGTTTCCGGCGGCACGATCTGCGAGCCGGTCGACGTTCCGGTCTCGCATCGGCACCTGGAGATGATCTACGCCCATATCCGCTATTCCGACAAACCCTTCATGGGCGGCGTGACGTCCGCGGAGCGGGCGCGCGACTGCTTGGCGCTCTGCCGTATTCTCCATGGCGAAGACTTCTTGGAACACAACACTGTCCTGACGTCGCTTATCAACTGCAACTCGCCGTTGGTCTGGGACGAAACCATGCTGTCCGTGTTGCGCGTTTACGCGGCGGCCAACCAAGCATGTATCATTTCTCCCTTCATCATGCAGGGCGCCAACACGCCAATAACGACCGTCGGGGCTTTCGCGCAGTTGAACGCGGAAGCGCTCGCCGGAATCTGCTATGCCCAGTTGGTGCGACCGGGAGCGCCGGTGGTCTATGGCGCGACGCTATCGACGGTGTCCATGAAGACGGGAGCGCCGATGTACGGAACGTCGGAGACACAGCACCTCATGTTCCTGACCGGCCAGATGGCGCGGCGCTATAGTCTGCCGATGCGCACGGGAGGCCTGCGGAACGGATCGAAGTCGACGGACTCCCTTTCCGCCTATGAGTCCATGCAAACGATGCTGCCGGCCATCCTGTCGGGCGGTCACTACTTCCTTCATTCGGCCGGCTGGCTCGAAAGCGGTTTGTCGGCCTGTTTTGCCAAGTTCCTTCTCGACGCGGACCAGTTGACGATCCTGCAAAGAATGGCCGAAGGACTGTTTGTTTCCGACGACGAGTTCGCCATTGACGCGATCGAGGAGGTCGGTCCCGGCGGGCATTTTCTTGACTGCTCCCATACCCTCCAGCGCTACGCGTCGGCCTTTTACGTCCCGGAGACCACCGATGCGGGCACCTTTGAGCAATGGATTGAGGAAGGAAGCCGCGACTCGCTGTCCCGCGCCTCTGAGCTCGTGAGCAAGAAGCTGGAGGACTATGTGCCCCCCCTTTGGACAAGGGCATCGACGAATCCCTTCGCGCCTTCATCGCCAAGCGTAAAGAAACACTGCCGATTGGCGTGGAATAGGCCTAGGGTTCAGCTCCAAGTCCAGCCTATCGGCGATGTTGTCGTCAGGGAGTGAGAAGGAAGTCTGTTTGCAGAACGGCATACCAAAAAACGCATCGAACCGGTCGTCTTCATCGCCTCCGCCCGTGCAGATCGAATGCGAGAACGTCTGGAAGGTGTTTGGAGAGGCGCCCGAAAAGGCCCTGAACGCGATTAAGTCGGAAGGGCTCAGCAAGGATGAGGTCCGAAACCGCTTCAACTGCGTCATTGGTGTGGCCGATGTCTCCCTGCAGATCCGCACCGGAGAGATCTTCTGCATTATGGGGCTTTCGGGCAGCGGGAAATCGACACTGCTTCGCCACGTAAACCGATTGATCGAACCCACCGCGGGCAGATTGAGAATCGATGGCCGCGATGTCTCTCGGTTGGACGCCAGGGAATTGCGCCGCCTGCGATCCGAAACGATCGGCATGGTGTTTCAGCATATGGCGCTTTGGCCGCACAAGACGATCCAAGACAACGTCACCTACGGGCTGGAGGTTCGGGGTGTCGGCAAGAAAAGCCGGCATGAGGCGGCGTCGAGGGCCCTGGAGCAGGTCAAGCTGGCCGGCTGGGAAAGCCACTATCCGGACGAACTATCGGGCGGCATGCAACAGAGAGTCGGGTTGGCCCGCGCGCTCGCCGCGAACCCGGAAATCCTTCTCATGGACGAGCCTTTCAGCGCTCTCGATCCCCTGATCCGCTCGGAACTGCAGGAGCAGTTCCTCGAACTCTCCGCGGAGCTGCATAAAACCACCATTTTCATCACCCACGACCTGGAGGAAGCCATTCGAATGGGGCATCGGGTGGCGATCATGAAAGACGGTGTCATCGTCCAGGTCGGCACGCCCGAGGAGATCGTCACCAAGCCACAAGGCGACTATGTGGAGAAATTCGTAAAGGGCATTTCCCGACTTCGATTTCTAACGGCGGGCGGGATCATGACCCCCCTGGACCAGCTAGCCGACGGCGAGGTCGCACCCAAAAGCAAAGAGTCGCCGCGTGTTCGCTCCAGTGACGGACTGCACGCCATCATCGGCGCCTTTCAAGGCTCGCTGGAACCGGTCTGGGTTGACGACGGCACGGGGTGCGTCGTCGTGATCAGGTCCGAGCAACTGCTCGAGGCGATCAGGGACTATACCCCCGACTAGCTTGCACCCCCTCGAATCGAACTGGAAACGCCATGGAACTCATGAGTTTTTTCGATCTCTTCAAGGAGCCGATCGTTCCTGCCGGCGATTGGGCGAAAGAGGCCCTCGATTGGACGGTCCTCCATTTTCGCGGTGTCTTCCAGGCGATGAAGCCGCCAATCCATATCGTCCTGCAAGGGATGGAGGGCGGCTTGCGCGCGATGCCTGCTGCGCTCGTACTCCTCGTTTTCGGACTCCTGGGGTGGCAGGTTGCGGGGCCACGCGTGGGATTGGCCGTCGTGGGCTGTCTTTTCATGGTCGGGGCGATCGGCGCCTGGCTCAATGCCATGACCACGCTGGCGATCGTGATTACGGCCGTTATTTTTTGTGTGTCGATCGGTATTCCGATCGGCATCCTTGCCGCGCGCAGCGATCGTTTCGAAGCCGTCTTGAAGCCGCTGCTCGACTTTCTGCAGACGATCCCGTCGTTCGTCTATCTTGTGCCCGTGGTCATGCTGTTCGGAATCGGCAACGTGCCGGGGGTCATCGTGACCATCATCTATGCCTTGGCGCCGATCATACGCCTCACAAACCTTGGCATCCGCCAGGTCCGTGGGGATCTGGTCGAGGCCTCGCTGGCTTTCGGGGCCAGTCAAAACCAGACATTGGTCAAAGTTCAGCTGCCGCTCGCGCTTCCGACCATCATGACGGGCGTGAACCAGACCATCATGATGTCTCTCGCCATGAGCGTCGTGGCCTCCATGATATCCGTGACCGGTCTTGGGCAAATGGTGTTGCGTGGGATCGGACGCTTGGACATGGCGGTGGCGACAACCGGTGGACTTGGCATCGTCTTGGTTGCCATCGCAATCGATCGGATTTCCCAAGGTTTCGGGCGAACGCGGCGCGATCGCGGTCGCCGCAACTGGTACGAAGCCGGACCGATCGGCTTGGTGAGACAGCTCATACGCACATCACGATGAAGCCCGCCTGCGCCGATGTGGCCGGTTGAGAAACTGACCGGAACGTGCGTAAGCACAGGTTACGCAACTGGTCATATTTATCGACGTTTACCCCGCTTCATCAATTCACACATCATGCCCGTACTGGAGATCTAGAACCTGCGGCGATAGTCGCTAAGCTATTGAAACAGATGTAACAGGGGAGGATAGCTATGCTGGAACAGCTGAGGAATTTCAAGCCGAGACAGCTGCTGCTCGGCGCCGCCACGCTCATGCTCTTGGGTGGATCTGCGCTTACGGCGCAGGCCGGCCCGGGCGACGGGAAGACGATCCCGCCGATGAGCACGGGGCGCGCCGATCACTATTTCCAACACTTCGTGGTGCAGATCGGGCTCGAGCGTTTGGGCTACCAGGTCAAAGAACACCTGGAAGGTCAGTTTCCAGCCATGCACCTGTCGATCGCGCAGGGCGATGCTGACTATACGGCGGTCCACTGGGACCCTCTTCATCAGAAGTTCTACGATGAGGCCGGCGGCGATGCGAAACTAACGCGCGTCGGAAAGCTGATCGAAGGCGCGGCCCAAGGGTGTGCCTTTTCAAAATTGAAGCTCCTCTGTAGGAGTTTGGCTTGAGGAGGCGGTTGGATTTGAGAGGTCCGAACGCCAGGGTGGAGATCGAAGCGAACTGGCTGGACCAGGGGTCGGAGCCTCTTCATTGGGCACGGCCTCACCCTTCGTGAAGGCGACTCTGTCGATGCAAAGTGAGCTTCGAGGCGTCGGCTGCTAGGCAGCAAGCCGCTCGTATCGGTGATGCAGGCCACCTACCTCGGCAATGGCGACGATCTTGCCGTCGGAGCATCCCGCTCCTGGCCGTGGAACAGGCGCGTCTTTGCTGAGTGCCAGATGCGTGCGGGCTTCGTTGTAATAGGAGATGTACGATTTGAGCCTGCGTCTGAGGTGGTGGTCGTCCCATGAGATGATGTGATCGAGGCACTCCCTACGGATCGAGCCGATCACAGGCTCCACGTAGCCGTTCTGCCAGGGAGAGCGCGGTGCGATGGGGGTATCTATGATGCCCATGACTGCGACTCGATCACGGAAGACCTGAGCGTATGTGCAGTGCCGATCACGAAGGAGGTATCTGGGCGCCTCGTCCCAGGGAAAGGCCTCGGTAATCTGCTGCGCCGTCCAGGCCGCAGTCGGGTTCGCAGTGATGGCTGCTTCGCCTGGAACCAGCTTACCCAGCAGCCCTGGAAAATCATGTCCATCGGACTACGAGGTTGGGCCCATCAATGACTAACTTCTGGAACTGGTATGAGATGGAACCACGACGCGGTTCCATCTGAGTGGGTCATTCTGATCGAACCTGTAAGTTTAGAGCAGATTCACGCGATTGGGTGGCATCGCAAAGCGATTCCACCTTATCGCGATCTGCTCAAAGTACCTGAGCGGAATTAACTCGAGCGGCGGATCGGCGGCCATCAGCGCGGCTATCAATCGCTCCTGAGGTGCTTCCGCTCGCGCCATTTCGGTTGATCGCAGATGAAGCCAAGGAATTCGAGCATGGTGTGGGCGCCGATGTAGGACGTCAGACCGGTGCCTACGTCGAGCTGGGGGTTGACCTCGACGAAGTCGAAGCCAACTACGTTGGTGTGCTCCGAGATCGCCTCAAGCGAGTCGCGCAGCTCGGCGTAACTCATGCCGTTGGGCTCGGCTGAAACGCAGCCCGGAACCAATGAAATGTCGAGCACGTCAACGTCGATCGAGACATAGCAGTCGCACCCCTCGGGCACTTTGGCGGCCAGACCTTTCGGTCCGGTCTCGTAGAATTCCGGCATCGTCATCACCAGGTTGCCAGCGGCCTTCGAGTCTGCCAACGAGGTATGCGCTTCGCGCAGGCTGCGGATGCCGACCTGGACCAGGCTTTCCAGATGGGGCAACGGTTGGATCAGGCGGAACGGATGGCCGTTGGTGAAGCGCAGGTCGTGGATGAAGGGCGAATAGTCGAGATGGGCATCGAAGTGGATGACGTGGATCGGTCTGTCGTAGGCGCGCACCACCGGAAAGGTGATCGAGTGGTCGCCGCCCATCACCACCGGCATGGCACCCTTGTCCAGAACCTGCCGGACAATCGACGTCACGTTGTCGAAGGTGCCCTCGACGTTGGTCGGCAACACGTCGGCATCACCCACGTCGACGATACGCCGGTTGGCCATCTCGTAAGCCAGGTACGTCTTGTCGCGCTCGGGATTGTAGTAGCCGTCGCCGACGGTGAAGCGCAGCGAATGCTCGCGCAAAGCCCGCGGCGCGAAACGCGATCCCGGCATGAACGGCACGCCTTCGTCGGTCGGGACGCCGAGCACGGCGATGTCGGCATCGAGGTCATCGATCTCGGTGCAGACATCCGACCTGAGGAACGACGGGATGCCCACGAAGGCCGCGTTGTAGCGTTCCTTGGACCCGCGCATGTTGGCTGCCATTGCTCTACCTCCGCTTGACTCCACAACCTTTACTGACATCCCACCGATAGTGCGTCAAACTAGCCTTGATGTCAGCCGCAGACAGCGAACAGAAAACGGCTAACCGAGTTTCTGGCCATATGTGGCCGGATTGGGCGGCTAAGCTGCTCCCGTGAGATGTGAGCTGATTTCTCCTCCTAGAGCGGGATGAGATGAGATTGAACCACGCTGACGGAGCGATTTTGGCCGGACGTTAGGCCAAGGACAATTGTGGGGACGAAGGACATGCCGAAGCATATTCGAGGAGGAGCGACGCGGCGTCCGGCCAAAAGCGCCCGTCCCGTACGGGTTGGCCTGGGTTGGCCCGCCGCGTCGTTGCGGGCCTCGCCCGATGCCCCGCATCGCGCTTCGGCCCGCGCCTAGCGGACGGAGCCAATCCAGGCCAACAGCGTTGATCCGATCTCATCCCATCCCGCTCTAGTCTGCCACCCGATATCTGGACCAATCTGAGTGCTAGAGATCCGGCTCCTCTTCAAAGTGACCAGGTCCATGGGGACTTTGTTGCCGATGGCACCATGCGGACGCACGGTGTTGTAGTCCTGGCGCCAAGTTTCGATTTTAGCTCTGGCATCCTCGATGTCGAGGAACCAGTGCTGGTTCAGGCACTCCAGTCTGAACCGGCTGTTGAAGGCCTCGCTGAATGCATTATCCGTTGGCTTTCCAGGCCTGGAGAAATCCAAGGTGACCTCATGAGCATAGGCCCAGAGATCCAGCTCCTCGGCCGTGAACTGGCTGCCATTGTCCAGCCTGATGGTCCTGGGGCAGCCGAACTCTACAACGGCTCTGTCCAAGGCCATCACCACGTCGGTCGCTCTGGCATGGCTGTGACAGTACAAAACCAAGGATCGTAACCTGCGCGAATATCATCTCTTCTCATCCCGAATCGGTGGAGTTTGTCCCCGGCGGCGGTGCGCCTTCCTTCCCTGGCTCAAGCAAGTATCGTCCAAAAAACGCCCGCCGGAGCCACCAACGGGCTCCTTGAGCATTCTCATCCTCATTAGCCAAAACTGATTCCACCGCGTTGGATCGCCGTGGATGCATTAAGGAAAATAATGCCGTTCATTGCGCCTTTGCCCGTTTCGGAATGCGATGTGGAATGGAAATAATTGCTTCTGGTCCGGCCCAGATAAGGGGCGGGAAAGGCTTGGATCCGTTGGCAGCGATCCCATGGCTAAACCAAGGTCTATCGGGAGACCGAAAAGCCTTTGAACGATGGAATCACCTATCGGCGACGGTTTCTACCTAGGCCCCCAACTGGTGACTGGGCCGTTTTCACGTTCTCGGTCGTCTGGTGCATCGGCGTCCTGCTCCCGATGGTCGGAGTCGTCTTGTTCTCGTTCATCCGAACCAATGCCGAGGGAGTAGATCTAAGCCTTACCCTCGATGCCTATCGGGAGATCTTTCTGACCGGCCGCTGGCAGGTCACGACCCGGACCATTCGCATCGCAGCCACCGTCACCGCAATTCTTCTCCTGATTTCCTTTCCTTTCGCTCTTTGGCTGGCAAAGGGCCTACGGTCGATCGCGTGGAGAATCGTGATCTGGACGCTGCTGACCGCCCCGTTCTTCCTGAGCGACGCAGCTCGGGTCGTGATCTGGCGACCAGTATTGGGCCTCATGGGTCCCATCAACAGCAGTCTACTGGACCTCGGTCTCATCGAGCGACCTTTAACGTGGCTCCTTTTCTCCGAACCGTCCGTCCATTTCGGGCTGCTCGGTCCATTCTTTCCGAACATGGTTTGGCCGATCTTTTTGTCGCTCATCCTGATCGACGACGAACTCATCGAAGCAAGCAAGGATATCGGCGCTTCGCCCTGGCAGACTCTTCGGTACGTGATCCTGCCACTCTCGATGCCCGGCATACTGGCCGGGATCATCTTCAGCTTCGTCCCAATGCTCGGTGACGACGTCGTGGCCAAGGTGATCGGCGGTCAGCAGGTTCTTATGGTCGGGGGGGCCATGCTCGACCTTATCACGGCGCTCAACTATACCGTTGCGGCGGCCATGTCCGCGCTGATCCTCGCAATCATCGCCGCCCTGCAACTGGTGCTCGTCCTGCTCTTGCGCCGAGTCGGACGAGGGGCGTCGCTCGTCGAAAGCTTGCGGAAATGACTGCGACGCTGACCGGGATAGCCCTGACAAACGCCGTGCGCCGTGACGGCGTAATGCTGCGGCTGGGCAAGGCCTTTGCCGTCACTTTCGGCTGTCTTGGCGTGCTGCTGATGTACGGGCCGGTCGCCTGGCTCGCACTTATGTCGATCAGCGAGCGGCCGCTTACCGGGAAACTGGGACCATTCACGCTGGTTTGGTACGACAAACTGTTCTCCGACCTTCGGTGGCTCGACCCACTCCTGACTAGTCTGGGCATTGCGGCCGCTGTTTCGATTCTCTGCATGATCACCGCCACGGCCGTCGGTCGGACGCTACCCCACCTCGGTCGCACCGGCGCCTGGCTCTTGCTCATATTCCTCATTGTTCTCTTTGTTCCAGGTGTGATGCTGGGCGTCGACTTCATCATGTTCTACCGCTTGTTCCTCGGCATTCGCACCGGTCTCTGGTCATTGGTTTTCGCCCATTTTGTATGGGCCTTTCCCTTCGCCCTGCTCGGCGTTCTCGTCGTCGCCGGCCGGTTCGATACCCGCCTACTCGAAAGCGCCGCGGATCTCGGCGCCGGGCCGTGGCGGCGTTTCCGGGACATCGAGATGCCGCTGCTCTTTCCCGGCATCCTATCGGCAGGCTTCTTCGGCTTCCTGCTATCGCTCAACGAGTTGCCGCGAAGCATCTACCTACGAGGCGGCATGACGACCTTGCCGCTTTTTCAGTGGGCGGAGGCCGCGTCCCACACCACGATGGTCCCCCTCATCTACGGGCTCAGCACCCTAATCACCATCTTTAGCCTGGCCCTGACGGTGATCGCTCTCCGGCAGCTGTTCAAAGGGGAAGCCGACTGATGGCCGCGCCCAGCATAGTCGACGCCGAAGATCCGATTTTGATTGTCCGCGAGGCGACCAGACGATTTGGCAACGTCGTTGCCCTCGATCGCGTCTCGCTCAAGGTGCCTCGTGGCGAATTTCTAACGCTGCTCGGGCCGAGCGGTTCGGGCAAGACAACGCTCCTGCGCATCGTCGCCGGGCTTGAGGAACCCACGGCGATCGCCGAATTGAGGATCTCCGGTCAGGACGTTCGTGGAATTCCAGCCAATCATCGCAATGTCGCGACGGTGTTTCAACATTACGGCCTGTTTCCGCATATGAGCGTCGGCGAGAACATCGAATACGGCCTTCTAGTACGCAAGCGTCCACCAGCAGAACGCCGCCTCCGCGCCCGTGAAGCCTTAGAGCTGGTGCAGCTGCCAGACAAGTACGATCGGAGGGTTCATCAACTGAGTGGCGGCGAACGGCAGCGAATTGCCCTTGCGCGGGCGCTTGTCACCGAACCAGACATCCTCCTTCTCGACGAGCCGCTCGGCGCGCTAGACGAACGGCTGCGTCAGGATATGCAAGTCGAGCTCCTGCATCTGCAGAGGTCCCTCGGAACGACCTTCGTTCTGGTTACGCACAGCCAGGACGAAGCACTGACGATGAGCAGCCGAATCGCTCTGCTCAATGGCGGGCGAATTGTGCAAGACGGTTCACCGCAGGATCTCTTCGACCGACCGCGGTCCCGCTTCGTCGCCGACTTCATGGGGATTGGCAATGTCCTGCAGGGCCGCGTGCACAGCTACCACTCGGGCGAAACAATGGTAACCGTCAACGGACGGGAGATTGTCGGCCGGCCGGTACCCGGATTCTCCCCGTCGATCGACGACAAGGTCTTCCTCGCCATCCGTGCGGAACGATTCCGCATATCGGCCGACCCGATAGCCGACAGCGAGAAGAAGATCAATATCGTTCCATGCAAATCGCGACTCAGAATCTACAAGGGTAACTACTACGACATCGAACTCGAGACTCCGCTCGGCACCTTGGTGTGCCGCACGGTCGATGCTGGCGATATCCCAGACGCCGGATATCTGCTCTGGGATTCCCAGCATTGCGTCACGGGTCCCTTGGACCCGGAGCCTTCGCGAACCTGAAACCAATCTTTAAAGGGAGGGACGGAATGATTCGTAAACCCAAATGCTCGACAATCTCAAGACGCGAAGTCTTGGCGGGCTCGGCTGCGACAGCGACGCTTCTGGCGGCGCCGAGTATCGTTACCGGGCCGATTCGCCGAGCTCGTGCCGACGACAATGTCGTTCGCATCATGGGCGTCACCACCGTCGCATTGCCGGACTGGTCGGAATTCGAAAAGGATACTGGCCTAAAGGTAGAGTTCACGCCCATCGACGACGCAATCGGGACCTTTCTCCACGAAGTCGAAGCCAACGACGCGGGTGAGCGCTACGATCTATTCGCCGCCTTCAGTGGTCCATGGAAAGGGCTCGCCGAAAAAGGCTATCTCCTCAAGGTCAACAGCGACCGCATGGCCAATTGGTCGGGGGTCTCCGACAGCGTGAAGACCAGCCCGCTTATCATGGGCGGTGAAGGGGCGCTCTGGAGCGTTCCCCTCGTCATGAACGCCGATTCCTTCGCCTACATTCCGGCGCTAACCGGCGCCCCGCCCGCCCCGGAGCCGATTTCCTGGGACCTCCTCTTCGACAACGAAGCGACGAAGGGGATGGTGGCGCTTGACGACAGCTTCTTTACTCTTCAGCACTGCGCCGCCTATCTCAAGTATCACAATCTTGCGGCAATCGGCGATCCCGGTAATCTGACCGCAAGCGAATGCGAAACCGTCGCAAACTATCTGATCGAAAGGAAAGAAGCCGGGCAGTTCCGCACGTTCTGGGTATCCTACGATGAGCAGGTTTCGCTTCTCGTAAACCAGGAAGTCGCCGCCGAAACCGCATGGGAGCCCGCCGTCAAGGAAGCCCGCGGTCAGGGTGTGCCGGTCGAGTATGCCTGGACCATCGAAGGTTACGACAAATGGATGATCAATGCCTTCATCCCAAAGCAGGCTGAAGATCGCGGGAATCTCGATCAGATCTACACGGCCCTCAATTGGTTTCTCGGGGGCGCCTATGCGGCTCAGATCGCAGTGTTGCGAGGCTATGTAACGCCGAGGTCCGATTTGGGTAAGGCTTACGGAGAGTCTGCCGGATGGTCGCCAGAGCAAGTTGCCGAAATTGAAGACACCATCAGCAAGCTGGACAAGAAGTTCGCCCACGAGCTGTTCTGGAATTCCGGTTGGCCCGACGACATCGAAGCTTACGAGCGCGAGATGTCCCGATTTAAGAACGCGTGACGACATTTTGGGGCTCCGGGATGGCGCTGTTCCGGCCACATCCCGGAAGTCCTCATGTTTCTCCGAGGTGCGCTATGGCTTGCCGCGTAGACGGGCCGTTTCGATCGTATCGAGATTCCCCGACGCATCGACTGCGACGCCATACACCTCACGCGCACGATCCTGCGTGATCAAACCGGCGAGCACATCGGCCGCGACCTTGGCGGATTCTCTTTCCATGGGCGAACCGTAGCCGCCGCCACCGGGCGAAATTCCGGTTACGGTATCGCCTTCAGCCAACACGACGGTGGCACAACCGTCCGCCGGTTCGACTCCGCCGTCTTTCCGCGTCACGAAGTTCTGCGCGCCCGCGCCGGAGCCGCCGCCGCACGCTCCCTGCGGCGGGTGGACCGTGCCGTCGCTTTGGTAAAGCACTTCGAGCGTCGTTCCGCGCGGTCCGAACTCGACGAGCGAGGCCGGCGATCCCCGAAAGCGCCCCGGACCTTCGCTGTCGGCAACGAGGCGTCGCTGCCATACCAAGATCGGATGCCGGGTCTCGTCCACCTCGATGCTGTCGTAGAACGACATCCCGGCCGTACCGGTCGTGATCATGGCGAGCCATCCGTCGGCCTTTGGGCTGCCGGCCCCGAGCGTATCCCCGAGAATGAGCTGGTCGACAAAGGCCCGATCTCCCCTGGAGGTATCTCGGCCAGACACCACAGCCTGAGCGGCCGTCTGCACGCCTCCGACCTCGGCCATACCGAAGCCATCGCTTAAGTTCGCAAACGCCAGATGGACCGCGTTGGTCAACCGATCCGCCACGTTCTGGGTGGCGACGGAACAGCTCGTCGGATGGCGTGGAATACCGACCACGCAGTTCTCGCGCAGAAGGACGGTCAACCTCCTGAAGGAGCCGGCGTTTGTCGGAACCGACAGGCCCAGACTGTTGAATGTCCCGACCATAGCCGCTGTCCGGGCACAGGCTTCGCTGAGATTGAGGCCGTTCGGCAGGCAGTCGATATTGTCGCGCAGGTCGATGGTGATATGTCCGATTTCCGGCCGGCACTCGATATGGACATTGACCGGGATCCCCTCCGGTGGCGTCCCGGGAAAGGGATCGTGAACCGTACGACCGGTCGCGTTGCCGGCTGGCATGCCGGATATCGCGAGATTCATCATAGTTTCGCCATAGTCGAACCAGGCTCGGACCAATTCGTCCAAACAATCCCACCCGATCTCGTTTCCGAGGGCGATCAGCTCCCGTTCGCCGACTCGTGCCGCTCCCAGGCTGGCCAAGTAGTCGCCGCGCCATTGTTGCGGCACTCGAATCCGCATCTCGCAGAGACGGATGATGTCGTCGATGTCCCGGTACCGCTTCTGGACCCTCGTTGCGGGGAAAATGAGTGCTCCTTCCTCGTACACATCTCGTGCTGCTGCATGATACGTCGTTGGAATTGCATTGCCGATGTCCGCCTGATGCGCTTTCGTCAGTACAGTGAAGCGATGACGCCCAGCATCGTCAAAAACGGGAACCAAGACAGAAAGATCGGCAGCATGCGAGCAGCCGTGATACGGAGAATTGTGTAGATAGGCATCTCCACGCGCTAGGTCGGGATGCAGCGCTTTCATGGACTCCGCCATTAGATCGGGGCCAGCCATGACGTGGATCGGCAGACTTTCGGCGACCGACACCAACTCCGAGTCGGCGGTCAAGACACAACAAGAGAAGTCTCGGCCAGTGTTGATCACGCCGGAGCGAGCCGAGCGCAGAAGCGTATTTTGCATTTTGCGCGAAACCGATTCGATCCGCTTACTGAATATAGCAAGGTCTAGCTTGTCCAAAGTCGCACGTTCCTTCGGGGAATTCATGCCACCTACCCTTCTTGTGGCGCACGAACCTCAACGACGAGCCCGCTTTTCTCATCGCGCCAAAATGCGGAGGCGGGATCGATCACGATTGTGGAGAGCGGCGTTTCGATGACTGCGGGACCCTCCATAGTGCGTCCGGAAGGCAGAGCCGAAAAATCGTAGAGCGCGACATCCTGCCATGTCTGACCGAACCAGATCCTTCGCGATCCAGCCAAGGTCGGGTCTTTCTCTGCTGAACTCATATGACCGATTGGGCCATGTCGCACGCCGCACGATACCCGGGCACGCCAATTGACAAACTCGATCTCGGCGGCGTCGTCTCGAAATGCGAAGACCTCTTCGTGGAGTTCGTGAAAATCACCGATGATATCGTCGAGATCGCCGTCTGTTTCGAACCTGGCCACTCGCAATGGTAGCTTGATCTCCCAGATTTGTTGCGCATAGCGGGCCTCGACGCTGTAGATGATCTCCGATGAAGAGCCGCCGCCAACGCGTTGCACGAAGGATGCGCAGGCTTTGTCCAGGCGCCCAAGCGCGTCGTTGACCGCATCCTTGTCAAAGGTGTGCGAGCTTTCGAAATGGAACAGGGCGTTGTCGTCGCTCAATGGGCACAACAATCCGCCGACAGCGCTGATCGCCGCGCCGGCATCGGGGAAAAGCACACGCTTGCAACCGAGCCGACGCGCGATATCGACGCTGTTCAGGCCCGCGGCCCCACCGCCGCCGACGAGCGTCACACCTCTGGGATCGATACCCTGGTTCACCGTAATGTCTTCGATTGCGCCAGCCATGGTCTCGGTTGCGAGCGCCATTATGGCCAAGGCGGCGGGCTCGGTCTTGATGCCGAGCGGCCGACCGATGCCGTTGTCGATGGCCGTTCGGGATAGCGACGAGTCCAACTTCATTCGGCCGCCGAGGAAATTCGCAGGGTCGATGTAGCCGAGCACAAGCGCTGCGTCAGTCACGGTGGCGAGGTTCCCGCCGATGCCATAACAAGCGGGCCCGGGCATCGCTCCCATACTTTCCGGGCCTACGCGCAGCATGCCTCCTTCGTCAACGCGGGCGATGCTTCCGCCGCCGGCGCCGACGCTCCGAATGTCAATGGCCGGAAAGCCCGTCATGTGGCCGATATGGGGGCGCCCGATCCATGTCTCGCGCGTTTCCGGAATCTCGCCGTGGCGGACGAGTGCGACATCGTAAGTCGTACCCCCCGTGTCGGCGATGATCGCGGTGTCACCCAGCCCGGCAAGCTGCGCGTAGTGTCGCCCGGCCACCGGCGCCATGGCGGGTCCCGATCTAACCGCAAGGATTGGCGAAGACGCCACTTCGCGGGCGTCTTTGGTCATCCCTTGGGAGGTGACGACAAGGAATCGTCCACCATAGCCTTCAGCCCGGATCCGGGCCTCCAGCTGTGCAAGGTAGCGCGATAAGATCGGCTTCAGGGAAACGTCGATGGCCGTCGCCGAGGCACGACGGTACTCGCGTAGGGAAGGGTTGACCCGATGCGACAAGCTGACCGCTACTTGGGGTAGCCGCTCTTTGAGCAAGGCCTCCAACTGCAGTTCGTGAACCGGATTGACGATCGACCAGAGCAGACAAACTGCCACGGCTTCGACATCGGTTTCGTCCAACATTCGTAACAAGCGCTCGGTTTCAACTTTGTCGAGCGGCCGGAGGACGCGGCCGTCGGGTCCAATGCGCTCCGGGACCTCAAAGGTCAGCGAACGCGGGACGTAAGGCTGTGGATAGGGAATCGAATAGTCGAACAGCGGCAGACCGATCCGCCCGCCTTCCCGCAGCAGGAGCACATCGGGGTGGCCTGCGGTCGTGAGAAATGCGGTGCGTGCGGTCTGCTCCGTGACGACGGCGTTGGTCGCTATGGTCGTGCCATGAACGAACAGCTCGCCCTGTTCAAGAAGACAACCGAGAGAACAGCCGAAAGCCCCAGCCGCAACGCCGAGCACGTCGATAATTCCCTCAACGGGATTGTCGGGGGTCGTCGGCGCCTTGAACAAACTGAGCCGGTCGCCGTTCTCGATGACGAGATCGGTAAAGGTCCCGCCGGTATCGACGGCAAAGCGCATCGGCATCACTAGGCCCCCGCGCCGCCTTGGAACAAATAGATGAGACAGGCAGTGCGAGACGGCATGAGCTTGCTGCGGGATTTGCGAATCATCTGTTCAACAGGGCGACAAGATCGTCTCGGCTCAAACTGGATTCCACGATTTGCCAGGACTCGCTTCCGTCTCGGCCGGAAAATACGACACGATCCTGTTCCTCGCACGGCCGCACCGTCGCGATGGAACTTATCCGCCGCCCTTCACGGAAGGGAAGCGTCGAGAGCTCGACATGCCACGGCGCGCCTTTGTCGATTCGGCCGTACGAGATCTCGCAATCGAGGTATGCATGCACCAGCTCGGGGTCATCCCCGGCGGCAATCACCAGATGTGTTAGCGATTCAGCCGACGGCAACTCGATGGGCCGGGAGCGCGCATATAGGAATCGGTCGTCGACGATGATCAAGATCCCTTCGCCGGCAGGCGAGGCAGCTGCGTGAGATCCGGGCAAGGGGATGCGTCGCAGCGCCACCAGCCTGCGGTCACCCCGGCGATCGCGTTCATAGATCTCTCGATAGGCGCTGCCAAGCACCGAGTCCGACCCGCCCTCCTCGTAGAGTCTGTTGCCATCCAGTGTGAGATATCCCTCGTCCGGCCGGCCGTTGTCCGGGCGGTAGTTGATATATCGTATCCAGCGACACAAGCGGCCCTCGAGCGTAATGTGCCCGGCGAAGCCTTTCTGCTCGGCCAGCTTTTGGAGCTCCGCCAACGAATAGTCCATAAGGCTTTTGCGCCCCCCGCCAGACGGACGATCCGATGGAATGCGAATATCCACGTAGAGATAGTGGGTCTGCGCCCAGAAGACCCGCGTCGTCCGATCTGCCGTTCCGTCCGCCAAGACGATCTCCTGGCGGCGCCACAGACCAACCAAGTCTGGAGCGACGGGGACGCCATTCGAGGTCTCATTGCGTTCATCGTCCATCCCGCCATTTTCGCCACCGCAGAGCGGTCGCCAATCGGCGAACTGTCAATAGTCACCATTGACGAGTTTAATGAAGTACCCCCATAATTGGCCCCTATGCACCGACTGAAATAATCACTGACGAGTCCCTTGACATCCCATTTCGAACTCCTGCCCATTGAGGATCGGTTTCCCCGAAACCTGGATTGGAACCTCCTCTACATCTTCCACGTGATCGTCCAGGCTGGGAACCTGACGCGAGCAGCGGCTAGGCTCGGCCGCCAGCAGCCGGCGATCAGCCTTGCGTTGCGCCGACTCGAAGGGCATCTGGGAATGCCCCTTTGCAAGCGGGCTTCGAACCGCTTCGAACTCACCCCCGAGGGTATGCTCGTCGCGCAGACCTGCGCAGAGATGCTCCAACATGTTCGGGATCTTCCGAACCGGCTTGCCAACCTTCCAACCGAGGTTATAGGACACTTCCGGATCGTATCGGTCACCAGCATTACCAGCCCGCGGCTCGACCAAGCAGTCGCCGAGTTCCACCGTCAATGCCCCAAGGTGCAGATTGAAATCGACATTGTCTCCTGGGAAGACGTTACGAGGCGCTTGAAGAAGCAAACCGCCGACATCGGCATAGCGCCAGCCAGGTTCTTCGACGCCACCTTTCAATACAGGCTTCTGGATTCCGAGTCGGTCCGCATATACTGCGGGCGTACTCACCCGCTATACGGCAAAACCCTCTCGACCCCCGACGAACTTGCGGATCAGGGAACCGTCCTCACGGGCGGCGACGAGCCTGATGTGATCAGACGGTATAGGGTCGAACATGGCCTTGGCCGCGTAGTCGCAGGACAGTCCGAGTACTTGGACGAAGCCAAGCGGCTTACGATTCAGGGGGTCGGGCTATGTTTTCTGCCGGAGCCATTTGCTGCCAAGGAAGTAGAAGCGGGCGAGCTCTGGCCGCTGCTCCCCGATTCGGAAAGCTTCACCTCCGATATCTATTTCATTTCTCTGCCGCCTGAGCAAATCCAGCTGCCCGCAAGGATGTTCGAAACGGTCCTGGATACGATCTGGGAGAGCCCGGACTAACCTGGGATTCCTCAATACATGGACTCCCAAAGGTTCCCTGAGTGTGGTTTCTCAAAACCTCGGTTTTGGAGGTGGGCGAGCCAGTTGCGAGCAGGTCCATCATCATACCTCATCTGACAGGCGTGGCACCTGCGAGGTGAATGACTGGGCCAAGAGACCGAAGGTAGCGGCGCGCGCGGTGGCGCGAACCGGCTCAATGGCCGGAACCATATTGGACAAGTCAGGTAAGCGCCGGAGCTCGATCGCTACGCAGCGAGACGCTCATACCGATGATGCAGGCCGCCAACCTCAGGAATGGCTACAACCTGGCCTCCAGAAGTTGAAAGCCTGGGCCGTGGGACAGGCGCGTCCTTATTCAAGGCTAAGTGGGTTCGGGTCTCGTTGTAATACGCAAAGTAAAATTTAAGAATGCGCCTTAGGTGATGCTCGTCTAGGGCGATGACATGATCCAGGCACTCTCGTCGGATCGATCCGATGATCCTCTCGACGTATCCGTTCTGCCAGGGTGACCGCGGCGCCGTAGGGACCTCCCTTATGCCCATCGCCGTCACCCGATCGCGGAAGGCCCGGCCGTAGGTGCGGTGACGATCGCGAATGAGGAAACTCGGCGCTTCGTCCCACGGGAATGCCTCAGTGATCTGCTGCGCCGTCCACTCGGCCGTCGGGTTCGGCGTGACACCGAAGTGAACCACCTTCCGTCGATCGTGGCTCAGGACGACGAGCACGAAGAGGATTTTGAAGGTCAATGTCAGAACAACCAGGAGATCGATCGAGGCCGTGCAATGGAGATGGTTATGGAGGAAGGTCCTCCACCTGTGATCGGGATCCCGAGGGCGTCGCGGCATGTACCTGGAGACCGTTGCCTGGCCGATGTGAAAGCCGAGCTTCATAAGCTCACCGTGGATCCTTGGCGCGCCCCACAGCGGGTTCTGCGCACTCATCTGCCGAACGAGGGCTCGTATCTCAGTTGGTATCCGCGGCCGTCCACTACGTCTCCGCGACTTCCAGCGCCAATAGAGCCGGAAGCCTTCGCGATGCCACCGCACCAGGGTTTTCGGATGGACAAGGCGGATCGACTGTGCGGCTTGGGGCCATAGCCGCAGGAACCAGGCGAAAAGCAGGCGGTCCATCTTGGTGAGGCGGGCCCGCTTCGGCGCGGTGCGTTTGAGGATTTCGATCTGATGCCGTGGCACAAGGTTCTCGACTCGCAGCTCTGCTCGTGATCTCAGGCCGAGAACCATCTGGGTGAGGATCAATCGAAGGATTTGGATCATGCAATCGAGATTAGTGTCCTAACCTCGAAACCCTAGAGAAATTGCGGGAATCTACGTTTTGAGAAATCACAGGGCTTTGGTCACTCAATGCGCAACGGCTCTTGTCTTGCAAAGCGAGGACTCTATTGCCCGGTTTGGATCACTCTTAGCGCGACTCTTTAAGCGTTTCCGATGGCAGCTCGCCGAACATCCGGCGATAGTCCTTGGCAAACTGTCCCATGTGCCAGAAGCCCCAGGCGTTCGCCGCATCGGCAACGGTCGTATCGGCGCGCGCTCGCAGCAGTTCGGATCTGGCCTGACCCAGTCGAAAGCGATTGAGGTAAGCCTTGGGGCCGATGCCGAACTGCTCTCGAAAGCCGCGGTTGAGGGTGCGCCAGGAGGTTCCGGTTTCGGCACAAATTTCGCTGATCGAAACGGTGTCGGCAGCTCTCTGGTTCAAAAAGTCAATTGCTCGCCGGACTGACTTTGCTCGCGTGGACAAGGGGCTCCAATCGTCGAACTTCTCGGAGGCGACCGCCACCGAAACTAGCTCCGCGACAAAGTCTTCCTGCTCCCAGGTGCTGAACATCGTGCCCTGGCCATACAATAATCTACGGCCGGCATGCGCCAACTGACGGGTCGGCCCCGACTGCCGGCTGAGTGGCCGCGAAGTCCTTCCTTCAAACTCGTCTTGGAGCGGCAAGCCGATTTGATCGGCAACGCGCGTTAAGAAAGACTCGCAGATGCTGAGGGTCAAGGCCGCGAAGCCGGGACCACTCACGCCTTCGAACTCCATCCCTGTTCCGAAATAGATAATCCCCGGCGTATCGAGTTCCGTGCCGTGCCAGGACCGGATCGCAGGCGTGAGCGGGAGCGCTAGAGTAACGGCATTGTTCGGCGAGCAGCCGATTTGATGGACCCCGCGTGCCATGTGAGCCTCCATCAAGGTAAGGTCCCGGCTCGATCGAAGGATGAGACGTGTTTCCATTTCGCCGGGTTCAATCTGCCGGAAATCGATGTCCCACGGCGAGTGTTGACCGATCTCATTCGGCTCCGACAGGCGCAGCTCATGCGCCGACGGCCTCTTCGTTGGGCCGACATATTTATCGGCAATGACGTTTGGCGAATTTTTGATGTGGTCCAATTCGTCGAACCCGTAGTTTGCCGGTAAATGCTATGGCGTCCAGGTTACAGGTGAAATGCCGAAAGTTGCAAATTCTGTGATCAACCGTCGCATAAAAAGACGGGGCCGGCCGCCCCGAGCGGCGGGCACCGGACGCGTCCACCGCGTCGTGACCTTTGTCACCGGACCGGAAAAACAGCGGCTCAACGAACTCGTAGAAATCAGCGGAACGTCACTCTCGGCCGTCGTGCACGGCCTCCTGATTCTGTCCTTGCAACAGACGGGCACGCAGGTCGGCGACACAAGAGATGAAAAGGCTCCTGTTCCAGAGGTTCTCAGATGAGCCGCCGAATCGTTGCGCCAGGGCCGGATGCTGTTGAGAGGAAGGAAGCGGCGATGTGGAAATGGAGGCGATGTCATGTCCCACCCAGCAGGTGAAAGAGAAACCGACGTGCTGCGGCTCGACTTCGCTGGATGGCCGCCACCGGAAATCCATGGCTTGAAGGTTACATCCGAAGGCGTAAACGACGCCGTGCCCACCGACCCGGCCGGGGCATGGATCGACCGGGTTCATGACTGCCGTCCACCCGGGATGGTGGGTCTCGACATGAACGCGAGCGTCAGCCCGACCTATGGCAATCAACGACGGACGACCTAGAGCGGGCATGTCGCTCACACACGTAATGATGATCAAGGAAGAGGTGTACCAATGACAAATCTGAGGAAATGGGTGCTATCGGGCTGTGCGGTCGCCGCCATCGTGGGCCTTACGGCAATGCCCGGCACGGCTGCCGAGGAGGAGGTAAATGAATGCCCAACCGGCGATCTCCCGCAGTCAGGCACGATCGAAGCAACGGCGACCACTGTGGGTTTCATTGTCGGCGCCCGCTGGGGCGAAGGCACGCTCACCCTCGACGACGGCGGCCAGTACAAGTTCTCCTTCTCCGGTGCAAAGCTCGTCGAGACCGGTGCGGCCTCGGTGGAGATCACCGGCAAAGTCTTCAACCTGCAGAAGCCGGAGGACTTCCCCGGCGACTACAGTGCGCTCGCCGGCGGCCTGACGGTCATCAAGGGCGTTGCCGGCGGTGCCATTCTCAAGAACAAGAACTGCGTCTACATCAACGCAGAGCCCGAGACCGAGGGTCTGAGATTGAGCGCACCGGCGCCGGGTGGTGTCTTGATCGACTTTGTGGAGGAGTAGCGGATAGCAGCAAGCAGCGCAGGCCGGCGGGACCGGTGGTCGCGCCGCCTGCCTACTCAATCTGAGGCGGATGGTATCGACGAAGCATGACAGCACCAGCGCTCAGAGCTTGGCCCTTCCTCATGGCCCTATTGTGGATTGGAATCAATCCAAGCCTGGCCCAACAGGAACTCGCGAAGGAGTCCCAGAATCCGATTGGCAGCCTGATCAGCCTGCCCTTCGAGAACAACGTCAGCTTCAGCGAGGGGCCGGAGGACGCGACCGTCTATTCGCTCAACCTGAAGCCCGTCTATCCCCTGAACTTCGACGACTGGAATCTGATCAATCGCGGGATATTCCCTGTTATCTATCAGGGCGAGCGCGTCGAGGGCGAAGGCAGCGAGTTCGGCCTTGGCGACATGACCTATCAGGCCTTCCTGTCGCCGGCGGCGGCGGGGCCGGTCACCTGGGGCGCCGGCCCGGCCTTCGTCTTTCCCACCCATACGCACGACCGGCTGGGCACGGACAAGTGGTCCGCCGGTCCGGCCGTCGTCGCCCTCGCCAAGCCGGGCCCTTGGCTGATCGGCGGCTTGGCCCAGCACTTCTGGTCCTATGCGGGCGACGACGATGAGGACAACGTCAACCTCTCCTCGTTCCAATACTTCATCAACTACAATCTCGAAGGCGGCTGGTACCTCACTTCGACGCCGACCATCACCGCAAACTGGGCTGTCGACAGCGGCAACCGCTGGACCGTCCCGTTTGGCGCCGGCGCGGGCCGGCTGGTCAAGTTCGGCGAGCAGCCCATCGATTTCAAAGGACAAGTCTTCTGGAATGTCGAGAAGCCCGACGGCACGTCGGATCTGGCGTTTCAGCTCCAGGTGAAGTTCCTTTTTCCGAAATAGGTGGAAGCAATCGGTCTCCAGAAGGAGGAAACAACTGATGCTGAGACTGACAACTATGAAGCAGATCCGTTCGATTTTGCCCATCGCTGGCAGCGTGCTCGCAATGGCGATCGGCATGTCCTCTTCGCAGCATGCGAGCGCGGACACGGCTGACGAGATAATTCACGACGGCGAGTATTACTTTCTGGCGGCCCAGAAAGGCGAGGCGTGGGCCGCGCAAGATATCGCGGTTGATGAACGGCTGGCCGAGATCCGCGAGGCCAATGGCGGCAAGCCGCCGAACATCCTCTACATTCTGATCGATGACGTTAGCTTCGGCCTGATGGGCAACCCGGCCATGAACTACGTCACCGGAATCGACACTGCGCGCATCAATGAGTTCGCGACCCAGGGCATGAGCTTGATGCGCATGTATACGGAGCCCTCCTGTACGCCGACCAGAACGGCCTTTCTGACGGGACGGCATCCCGTCCGCGCGGGCCAGGAAGAGGTCAAAGTTGCACTTGTCGGCGAAGGATTGCATGTGGACGAGGTCACCATCGCTGAGGTGCTGTCGCAGGCCGGCTACAATACGGCCCATGTCGGCAAATGGCACCAAGGCGACATCGAACAATCCTTTCCCCACAATCAAGGTTTCGACTTCGCCGCCTTCCCGGTGCATCAGCAGGTCCAGCTCTCGCTCATGACGAGAGAGGCAGCGCAGGCGAACAATATGCTGGGCTGGCACGGCGCTACCCAATCCGGCGCCCTCGCCATCGACCGTCTGTTCAGACCTTACGGCCTTGTTACCGGATTGGAAGCCGAGAAAGGCGGAACCGCACGTGAGATCGACCTTCAAGCGGGCGAGGAATGGACCCAGGCCCACTACCATGCCATGAACGAGCGATACCAGCGCCAAATCCTTGAGCAGCTCAACGTGCTGGCCGGGAGGGAGGAACCTTTCTTCCTTCAATATTGGCCTTTGTATCCTCTAAATTTTGTCCACGATCAGGACCAGAACGTTTCCTTGAACGGCGGCTTTATGGCCGAAAAGCTCCAACTGCTCGACGGTTGGATCGGCGCGGTGCTGGATGAGGTCGACCGGCTCGGACTTGCCGAGACCACCTTGGTCGTGCTGATGGCCGACAACGGCATCTTCAAGCAGTACGGCGGCACCTCGGGCCTCAGCGAGCTCATCTATCGCGGCGGCAAGGTCGACCATCTGGAAGGCGGCGTGCGCGTGGACGCGTTCGTTCGCTGGCCAGGTGTGATCGAGGCCGGGGCGGCAGCCGGGGACATCGTCCATGTCTCCGATCTCTTCACCACCTTCGCCCGGCTCGGTCAGGCGATCGAGTTCGTTCCGCGCGACCGGATCATTGACGGGTTGGACCAGACATCGCTGCTCCTCGAAGGCGAGGGCAACGGCCGTCGCGACTATGTCTACATTTATCAAAACGAGGTGCTGCGGTCGGTCGTGAAGCAGGAGTTCAAGATGCATATGCCGGCACCGGGCGTCCCCGGCGCGGCGGCGCCCGTCTACAACCTGCTGCGTGATCCGCGCGAAGAATACCCGCAGATCGGCACCGCACTCTGGTCCGGTGCAAGCTTCCAGGACATGGTCAAGCGTCACATGATGATGATCGCCAAGCATCCGCACGCCCCGCTAGGTAAGGGAGCGCCGTACGGCGGGATCGAGAACCTGCGGCCGGAAAGCCAGAAGGCGGTCGAGGTCTTCACCTCCTGGCAGGCCAAGTAAACAGCGCTGCGCGCGGCGGCACAGTGTCATCCAAATTGCGGAGACTGGTATGAATCCTTCGAGGAAAAGCGAAATTTGTCTTCCCTTATGGGACAAACTCACGCGCTCGGCGAAATCCGCAATTATCGGCAAGAGCCAAAAGACGTGTCGAGTAAGCCTCATTGCTATTGCCCTGATGGCCACTGGTTCGTTCGGTCATTCGGTCGCGTCGGAAACGGCACCCCGCCTAGTGTTGCAGATTACGGTCGACGGTTTGCGCGGAGATTTGTTGGATCGCTATGGTGATCGATTCGGACCGGGTGGGTTTCGAAATCTGCTGGAAAACGGCACCGTCTACACCGACGCGCATCACGCTCATGCCAATACAGAAACAATCGTCGGGCACACGTCCTTGGCGACTGGGGCCTATCCAGCCGCCCACGGTATGGTGGGGAACGTCTGGATTGATCGAGAAAGCGGGGAACTGGCATACAACATTGAGGACCCCGATCACCTCCTCTTGCCAACTCGTGACGGCGGGGCGGGTAGCGCCCAGGTCGATCCGGCCCAACAGCGGTCGCGAACCTCCGGCCGGTCACCAGTCGGTATCCTGGCGAGCACTATTGGTGATGAGCTTTGGCTGCATACTGGCGGTCGGTAGAAGATTTTTTCTTGATGAAAACTCACTCGCGCATGCTGTTGGGATTTTCTTGGGGGCTAGCCCTTGCGCTGACCACGCTCGCGGCACAGAGCGCGGAGATCCTTCATGATTCCGAGTATTACGTCCTAGAGGCGCAGCACGCGGAGAGCTGGGCGGCAGACGACAAGCTGGTTGACGAACGGCTCGCCGCCTTTCGCGAGGCCAACGGCGGCAAGTCACCCAACATTCTTTACATCCTGATCGACGACATCGGCTTCGGCGATCTTGGCATTCCCGAGATGAACGCCATCCGCGGCTACAAGACGCCCAATATCAACAAATTCTCGGACGAAGGCATGCGCCTTGCACGGATGTACACCGAGCCCTCCTGTACACCAACACGCGTTGCCTTCATGACCGGCCGCCAGCCCTACCGCTACGGCATGGGCGACACGGCGGTCGATATTGCCGGCTTCGGCTTGCCGGGAGATGAGGTCACCTTGGCCGAGGTTCTCTCGGAGGTCGGCTACAACACGGTCCATATCGGCAAATGGCACATGGGCGACATCATGGAGGCCTGGCCGACGCACCAGGGCTTCGATTTCGCGGCTTTCCCGATCCATCAACAAGGTCAGCTCACCATATTCAACGACGATGCGGCGAACGAAGAGGTCACCATCGGGATCGGCGAGAACAACTACGATTCCCGTTTTACCCTGGACAAGTGGTTCCGTCCCGATGCGTCACACATGGCGACCGTGGTCGAGGGCAAGCGCGGCGAGACGGTCCGCGAGGTGCGCATGGCGCCGGGCGAGCGCTGGACCCAAGCCAAGTACGACGAGATGAACGCGGCCTTTCAGCAGCAGACTTTGGAGCATCTGCGCGAGCTAGCGGGCAAGGACGAGCCCTTCTTTCTGCAGTACTGGCCTGTCATCCCGCTCTATAACGTGCGCACCACGACCGAGGCCTTCACTACGCCCAACGGTGGCACTTACGTGGAGAGTATGAAACAGCTGGACGGCTGGATCGGTGAGATTCTCGCCGAGATGGAGCAACTGGGCCTTAGAGAGAACACTGTCGTCATGATCATGGGCGACAACGGACACTTCACCAAGTATTCGCCCAGCAGCGGTTTCACCCCGCTGATTTACCGTGGCGGCAAGGCCGACACGACCGAGGGTGGCGTGCGCGTCGATGCTTTCGTTCGCTGGCCCGGCATGATCGCCGAGGACTCCATCGTCATGGATATGGTGCATGTCTCGGACCTTTTCACCAGCTTCGCACGCCTGGGCGGCGCCACGGAGAAGATCCCCACCGACCGGGTGATCGACGGCGTCGACCAGACCGCGTTGATGTTGGAAGGCGAGACCCATGGCCGCCGAGACCATGTCTTGATTTACTCCGGCAGCACGCTGAAATCGGTGGTGAAGGAGCAGTACAAGCTCAATCTGCCCGGACCCGGTGAGAACCCGATCGTCGCGAAGTTCTACGACCTCTTCCGGGATACCCGCGAAGAGTTTCCGGTTTCCACCGAAGTGGGCGCCTGGGGCGGGCAGGAATTTGTGCGCATCGTCCAGCGCCACATGAAGCGCAAGGAGAAATACCCGGACGGACCGCCGGCCTTCGGTCGCCCCTACGAGGGTATCGAGAATTTGCGGCCGGAGACCGTGGCGGCGGTCGAGGCTTTCCTGTCGAAGCAAGGCGCGCCGATGCGATAGTGCATTCGAGGCGGATCATGTCTGCCATCGTCGAATAGGCGAGGTTAGCAAGGTGCCGAAAGAGAGGCTTTCGTTGCGAAGCCTTAACAGTCGCTCCGCCGGACTCGGTCTCGCGGCGGCCTTGTTCCCGAGTCTCTCTTCGGAGGTCGCTGCTCAGGCTGTGGAGGCTGTTGAGCAAAGTACCTCGCCGAGGTTCGTTGCCTCGAAAACTTGCGTCGGCTGTCACGCAGATGCTGCGCGCAAGTGGTGCGGCTCCCATCATGCCTCGGCTTGGCAGGCTCCCAATGGCGAGTCCGTGCTTGCCGTGGCATGGCGGGGAGAGGCCACCCCCGAGGCCTTGGACCGGCTGATCGAGATCGCGACGCACCGAGATCTACCCGGCATCGTCCGGGCTTCGGCGCTGGAAACCCTCTCCCCTATGCCTCACCCGGGGTCGCTGACCAGACCGCAGGCCTGCTTGAGGACGAGGATGCCCTGGTGCGAATGGCTGCAATAGCTGTGCAAATGGCAGCGCCTCCGGCGACACGTTTGGAGAGGATCGCTCCCTTGCTGAAGGACGATCTCCAGGTCGTTCGAATCGAGGCCGCACGTTCCTTGCTTGACCCGTCCGCCGCACGCCTACCACGGGAATTGGCGGGCTCGGCGCGCGCCGCCTTTGGCGAGCACTGGCAATCGCTGCTGGCGACCGCGGATTTTCCGGAAGCACAGATGGCCATCGCTGGCACGGCCTTGACATTGCGCCAGTTCGCGACGGCGGAAAGCGCGTTCCAGGAAGCGGTCCGGCTGGACCCCCAGCTTGTTGACGCCTGGATCATGATCGCGCGGCTGCGAGCTGCGCAAGGCGATAGCGCGGGAGCCGAGGCGGCCGCCAGAACCGGCCTCGGTTTCAACCCGAAGAGCATCGCCCTGATTGAAGTGTTGCGGGCTATCGGGGGCTCCGAGGAGATCGAGTGATGGAGATTAAGGAGTCCAATAACCCGCACGAAGCCGGCGCTTCATCGGACCAGAAAGCGGCCCAGGCAGGCTTTGAGCCGGAGGCGAGGTTATGGCACTAGAATGCCCGAAGCCGAGTGCCTTCCTGGCCCTAGCGTTGGGCCTCGCGATAATTTTCCAGGCCTCCACGGCACTGGCGGAGGACCCGGAGGAGGAAGGCTGGGTGTTCCGAGCCGCACCCTACATCTGGTTCACCTCCCTGGAGGGCGATGTTGCCACCATTCGAGGCATTCCGCCGGCTGATGTAGACGCCAGCTTCAGCGACATCTTGGACAACACCAACGTTGCCGCCATGGGATACATGGAGGCGCGGCACGACCGCTTCGGCTTTGGTGCCGACTTGCTTTACATGGACATATCCGCAGAAGGTGGCGGGCCGACACCCGCATTCTCGAAGGCCGAGCTCGACCTCAAGGCCTTCATCGGCACTTTCACCGGTTTCTATCGGTTTGCCCAAGAAGAAACGATGACAGCCGATGTGCTGGCAGGTACTCGGGTCTATGTGACCGATACCGAACTTTCTCTCAGCCCCGGCCTGGCTGCGGGGCGCTCGAAGGGTGACAAGGAGACCTGGGCGGACCCGATTGTCGGCCTGCGTGGCTACCTAGGCGTGACCGACAAGTTGGGGCTGCGCGGCTATGGCGATGTCGGCGGCTTCGGGCTGGCCTCGGATATCACCTACCAGCTGCTCGGATCGGTGAGCTACGCCTTCACCGACAGCATCTCGGTCGACGCAGGCTACCGGTATCTGAAGGTGGACTACGACGATGGCGATTATCTGCTCGACGTGGTCTTCCAGGGACCCTTCTTGGGTGTCGTTCTCGAGTTCTAGGTGCCCAAGACAACGCGGACTTGCCATGCGCCTGAGGCGTGGAACTTCCAGCTGCCGACATAGCGATCTCGACAAGAGGCGAAGTCTGGTGGTCTCGGGCCGACAACAGGGGCGTTGTCACATTATCCGGAGCGGCTTGCAGCTTGGACGCCTCGGAACCAAGTTCAAGCCGCCACGCTCGCGCTTTGCCAAGCGTCGAACGATTTGGTTCGAAGCTTCTTGTACATGGATCGTTTGAGGAGATGGCGCTGGTGGTAGAAGGTGTTGTAGGTCGCATGGCGGATGATGTCGGGCGGGAAGCGGTGACGCTTGAACGAGAGTTGGCGCATTGACCCAGCCTAAGACCAAACTCATCCCCCGGCCAGCCCGGTTTATGTGACAACGCCGTTTTCAGGGCGTTAGCGATTTATGGTCACAAAAGGTAACTCAGGAACGTCCTGAATACGCTAGAAAGCAGTCATTCCGATCCCCTCCCGCGAGCGGCTGTCTGTAGCCAGAATCCGCCATTGCGATGCTAGCGGATGGGAGCAGCGTATTCCATCAGGAGCAGGAGAATGGCGCTTCATCCGCCCCCCCACCCGCCGCAATTCAGACAGTTTCTGCCAGTCACGATTCCAGCTATGATCAGGTGCATACGTTAAATGGAGCCTAGATGAAAAATCGCATTGTTTACCTATTGGTCGCTGTTCTTGTTGTTGCTGCTACATTGGCAATCAGTAAGAACATTTACCCGTACAGCAAGCTTGAGCTTTGGACGCTGCACCTGATGTACAGTCGTGGATCGGGTTGGGATGATGCATCATTTCATATTATACATCGCCACCCGCAACGTTACTCCCCGCAGATAAAACGAATGCTTGATCGTGCGCCCCCAGGATCTGGTGACGAATCAATCGCACTCGATCTTGTTGAGTTCGTGATAGATCAACCTGGAATTCGAGACGCGTTGCGAAGGATGGGTGAAAATCACCCCGATCAAGAGACCGCTAAACTCATTTCGGCAATACTGGATGGCCCACCAGAGACAGTAACAATTATGGAAAGGGACGGCATTTCTGTGAAGTTGGTATTGCCTGAGAGTGATGGCGAGTAGACCCCTGCTGTATGCCAACTAGCTTGAGCTGGGTGTATGGCTGCATCGGGTCACGAATTGCCGTTCAGATCGCAGTGCGCCAACGTCCGGTTCTGAGCGCATAGCTGTCAGAGCCGGGAGAGATCAACCATTTATCGGCACGATGACCTGCAAGCAGTCATGCGGGCGTGAGCACGACACTAGGCGACAACACTGGACATTGTTTGACCGGCGTGCGCCAGGCGCAGACGCGTGACCATTTTGTGACCACTTTCTGGAGACGCAGCGCCGTATACGCGCTAAATCATTGAAATTGTGGTGGTGCAGGGAGTCTCGAGGGAATCCGTCTCCGCTCGAGTACCCTGATCTGTGGGAAAATACAGGGAATTTTGTCGAATCCAGCTCTGGTCAAGCTGTCACACCGAAACTAAGCTTTTGAATTAGCTCGCTTTTCTTCTCGAATTCCCTATTCGACGTAACAGGGAACCTAGTTGCTGCAACAGGGAAGAAACAGGGAAATCATCGGCGCATGGCTCATGCATGGCGGAGGTGTGCCTTCTCAAAATTGAAGCTCCTCTGTAGGAGTTTGGCTTGAGGAGGCGGTTGGATTTCAGAGGTCCGAACGCCAGGGTGGAGATCGAAGCGAACTGGCTGGACCAGGGGTCGGAGCCCCTTCATTGGGCACGGCCTCACCCTTCGTGAAGGCGACTCTGTCGATGCAAAGTGAGCTTCGAGGCGTCGGCTGCTAGGCAGCAAGCCGCTCGTATCGGTGATGCAGGCCACCTACCTCGGCAATGGCGACGATCTTGCCGTCGGAGCGTCCCGCTCCTGGCCTTGGAACAGGCGCGTCTTTGCTGAGGGCCAGATGCGTGCGGGCTTCGTTGTAATAGGAGATGTACGATTTGAGCCTGCGTCTGAGGTGGTGGTCGTCCCATGAGATGATGTGATCGAGGCACTCCCTACGGATCGAGCCGATCACCCGCTCCACGTAGCCGTTCTGCCAGGGAGAGCGCGGTGCGATGGGGGTATCTATGATGCCCATGGCTGCGACTGGATCACGGAAGACCTGAGCGTATGTGCAGTGCCGATCACGAAGGAGGTATCTGGGCGCCTCGTCCCAGGGAAAGGCCTCGCTAATCTGCTGCGCCGTCCAGGCCGCAGTCGGGTTCGCAGTGATGGCGACGTGAACCAGCTTGCGCCGGCCATGGCTGAGCACGACCAAGACAAATAGCATGCGGAAGGTCAGGGCTGGCACCACCAGGACATCGATGGCGGCCGTGCAGTCGAGGTGGTTTCGCAGAAAGCTGCTCCAGGTCTGGTCCGGCTTTGGCGGCCGTCGTGACAGGTAGCGTGAGACCGTGGCCTGGCTCACATCGAAGCCGAGCTTCAGAAGTTCGCCGTGGATCCGCGGGGGCGCCCCAGAGCGGGTTCTGTTTGCTCATTTGTCGAACAAGGGAACAGATTTCGTTTGAGACCTTTGGTCTCCCAACAGTTCGCCGTGATCGCCAGCGCCAATAGAGCCGGAAGCCTTCTCGATGCTAGCGCACCAGCGTCTTGGGGTGCACAATAAGGATCGCCCGTTTGGACCTCGGCCATAACCGTGAGAGCCACAGCAGGATTAGACGATCCCACCTTGTGACCTTGACCCGCTTTAGCTGCGAGCGCGTAAGGATTTCGATCTGATGCCGCAGCAAGAGGTTCTCTGATTGCAGTTCCGCTCGAGATTTGAGACCAGAAAGGACCTGGGTAAGCAGCAATCTGATGAGTGTGGTCATGCGCCAAAGGTTAGCGCCTTGAACCAGCTAACGCCCAGTAAAACTAATGGAACCTCAATTTCGAGAAGGGACAGCCAGGCTCGACAATCTTTATGACATCGGCCATCGCATGGGACAACGCGACGCCTACATCGACTAAATGGGGCAGATCGACTTTTGCGTCAGGCCTCCTCGATGAGTTCGCCATGCGCTGCGAGCTTTTGATTAATCATTTTCAGAAGCTCGTGTGCATGCGGACTAAGCGGCCGCTCGGCGCTGAAGAAGACCGCGATCTCATAGAGTACTGGCGGGTCGAACCTGCGTATCTCTAGGCCGAGGTGCCTGAAGGTCTGAGCAGACCAGTAGTCGACGATGGAAACGCCCAGGCCGTTAGCCACCAGCGCACAGATGGTGCTGAAGTATTCCGCCTCAACGACCTTTCGAAAGTTTGCACCGGCATCTATCAGAGCGCTGCGGATACGGTGCCCGATCGTCCGCCCAAGCGTCATGGAAACGAAGGGCAGGCCGGACAGTTGTTGCGGGGTGAGGTACTCCCGCGCCGCAGCGGGATGTCCCGCCGGCAGAATGGCAACGCATTCGATCGCATAGCGCCGCTTTCGAACGCCCACGAGGTCGACCGGCAGTTCGGCAATGGCGATATCCACCGTGCTCGCCTCGAAGACGCTTCTCACTTCTTCCGACGTGCGGTTGATCATTCTCACCGCCACGTGCGGATGCGCTAGGCAGAACTCGGCGATCACCGTGGGGAGGAGAGAGATCGATGCGCTGGGATGCGCCGCCACCAAGAGGGTGCCGGTTTCGCCGGAACGGATGCGCTCCGCCGAGATATTCAGCCGGTCGATCGTCCCCAAGGCTTGCTTCACCTCCTGATAGAAAGTGCGCCCTTCGGCAGAGGGCTTCAAGCGCCCGCCTTCTCGGTCGAATAGGCTGAAGCCGACGAGCGACTCTAGGCGGTTGATCTGCGCACTCACGGCAGGTTGCGTCACGCCCAGGATGGTGGCGGCCTGAGTCACTGACCGGTTTTCCATCACTGCGCAAAAGGCCTCAAGAAGCTTTACATCCATGCTCATAACCAATTTTTATTGACTATGCGACAACGCCTTCACTAGGATGCGTTTCTGAGGGTATATTGGTGGATAATCAGCCAAATAACTACCATAAGAAATGTTTGTGAAGTGTGCTTCTGTTGGGCTGATGGCTCATCGAAAAACAGACACCGTACAAGGGGAGACGACCATGGGTGTGAGAACATTGACCGCAGGATTGCTGGCCGCAGCGACCCTGATGAACCATAGCGCAGCGTTTGCCGACGAGAAAGTCACCATCGGCTTCACGGCCGCATTGTCGGGCGACTTCGCGGCTTTTGGGCAAAACATGCGCAAGGGCATCGAACTGGCGCTTAAGCAGCTCAATGCGGCGGAGCAGGGGCCGGATTTCGAATTGGTCGCAGTCGATGACCGCGGCGAGGCGCGCGAGGGCGTGCTTATCGCTCAACGCTTCTGCTCCGACGACGATATCGATGTCGTTCTCGGCTATTCCTTCAGTTCGATCGCCCTCGCCGCGGTGCCAGTCTACGACTCCTGCGGTCTGCCGGTTCTGGCCTCCGCTGTGACCAGTCCTGATCTGTCGGGATCGAGCAAGTTCTTCCGGCGCAACATTCTGACCGACGCGGTGCAGGGCGCGATGATGGGGACTTACGCCGTCGAGACTCTGCAGAACAAGAACATATACGTTATCCATCAGCAGGACGACTATGGCATCGGCGTCGCCAACGCATTCAAGGCCGCGGCTGTCGAGGTTGGCGGCGAGATTCTTGGCACGGAGGGCTATCTGCTCGGTACCAAGGACTTCAAGACCCAGCTCACGAAAATCCGTTCGGCCTCGCCAGACGCGGTCTTTATTGGCGGGTTCTACACCGAAGCCGCCAAGATCGCCGAACAGGGCAAGGCGCTGGGCCTGGACGTTCAGTACCTCGGCACCGACGGCGCGCTCAATCCCGAGTTGATCACCCTGGGCCGCGAGGCTGTCGAAGGCATGATTGTCTACGGCATGTTCGACCCTTCCGTCGCCACCGAGGCCACCGCCCCTTTCATCGATGGATTCCGCGAGGTCTATGGCGAGATGCCGAATGCCTTCGCGGCGCTCGGCTACGATGCGGCCATGACCGTTGCCGAAGCGGCACGGATCGACATGTCGGACGGCACGCTCGACCGGGCAACGCTCAACGAGGCGTTCGCCGAGGTGAAGGGGCTGCCCGGCGTGACGGGGCCGACCACCTTTGATGAGAAAGGAGACCGTTCGGGCTCCCTCTACTTCCTGAAAGTTGAGGGCGGCGAATTCACACTGGCGAAGTGAACTCTGTCGTGAGGACCCGGTCCCGCAAGGGGCCGGGCATGCGGCAGTTCAACGACCGCATCTGAAGTCTGGATCATCTGGTGGACTTCTTCGGCCAGATTCTCGTGAATGCGGTCATGCTGGGCGCGATTTATGCGCTGACAGCGGTCGCCTACACGCTGGTCTATGGTGTGGTGCAGCTCGTGAACTTCGCGTTTGGCGAGCTGTTCATGATCGGCGCGTTCATCTGCATCAGTTTGATGTTGCCGTCGGTTTCACTGTTCGGCTTCGAGGTCGCCATGCCGGCACTGCCCTTCGTGCTGGCCGCTCCGGTCGCGATCGCCATCGTTGCCTTTATCGGACTGCTGATCGAACGCTTCGCCTACAAGCCTCTTCGCAGGGCGCCGCGGCTGGCCCCCTTGATCGCCGCCATAGCGGTTTCGGTTCTGTTGCAATCGCTGGCGCAGAGCATCTGGGGAGCCGATGAACTCAGGTTTCCCGACTTTGCGCTTTCGAACCTGCCGCCAGTGATCTTGTTCGGAACGATCTACATCAGCGTGATGGAAATGGTTGTGCTGGCGACGGCCGTCGTTTCCATGGTCCTGCTGGCGGTCTTCGTGCGTTCGACGCGCCTTGGGCGCGCCATGCGTGCCGCGGCGGAGGACCGGCAGGCCGCCTATCTGGTTGGCGTGCCGGTCAACAGAATCATAGGGCTCGCTTTTCTCATCGGTTCAGCTTTCGCGGCGCTGGCTGGAATTCTTTACGCGCAGGCCTACGGATTCTCCCATCCGACCATGGGGTTCCTGCCGGGCCTCAAGGCCTTGACCGCGGCCGTGCTCGGCGGCATCGGCTCGATCCCCGGCGCTGCGCTCGGCGGCATGGTGCTTGCGGTGATCGAGACGTTCGGCGCGGGTTACCTGCCGAACGGCTCCGCCTATCGTGATGCGATCGGCTTCGCCATTCTCATACTGCTGCTGATGTTTAGGCCGCAGGGCTTGCTCGGCCGACCGGAACTCAACGACGCGCCGAGCGGCAGCATCACAGGCGACGCGGACCGGCAGATGCCCACAACCGGGCTCGGCAAGCTGTTTGCCCAGGTGGACAGCCTGTTCGAACGGATCGGCTCCGGTAGCCAGGCCATCAACATCGCGATTCTATGCATCGCGATCGCGCTCGCCTTCATCGTCACCAGCGACTACTGGCTCCGGATCCTCATATTCGTCGTGACCTACGGGCTACTCGCCAGCGGACTCAACCTCGTGGTTGGCTTTACGGGGCTTCTCGACCTGGGCTTTGTGGCTTTCTGGGCGGTCGGCTCGTACTTCACGTCGATCATTTTCATTCTCGTGCTGCGCCAGTCTTTCGGGGTCGATCCGGCGGAGATCTGGTGGCTGCTGTATCTCAATCTGATCGCTGGTGGTTTGCTCGCCGCAGCCGCTGGTTTTCTGCTCGGTTATCCGACGCTGCGCCTGCGCGGCGATTACCTTGCCATCATGACCCTCGGCTTCGGCGAGATCATCCGCATCGTCGCCACCAACTGGATCGGGCTCACGCGCGGCCCTATGGGCATTCGGGGTATTCCAACACCTTCGGCTTTCGGGTTTTCCTTTGGCAGTCCCAAATTCCTCTATTTGTTCAGCCTGGCGCTCACCGTTCTCGTCGTGTTCGTCGTCGTCCGGCTGGTAGGGTCCTATGTCGGCCGCGCCTGGGTATCGATCAGGGAGAACGAGGGCGCGGCCGAAGCGATGGGCGTGCCAACGGCTCGCTACAAGTTGTTTGCCTATGCTTCGGGCGGGTTTATCGGCGGCATGGTCGGCGTCTTCTTTGCCCATTCGCAGCAATACATCAGCCCTCTGAGCTTTACGCTGTTTGAGAACATTCTCATTTTGATGCTGATTGTGCTGGGCGGCCTCGGCACCTTTATCGGCCCCTTCATTGGCGCCCTAATTTGGATCGTTTTCCTACAGGTCGCCCAGGGCTTTCCCGTCATCCAGGCGCATCCCGAACTGAGGTACGCGCTGCTTGGCTTGTTGCTGGTCACCCTGATGATCCATCGTCCGCAGGGACTGGCGGCGCGCGCGCGCGTCGGCCTGTTGATGCCGCGATGACGGAGCTCTTGTCGGTCAAAAGCCTAAGCGTCACGTTCGGCGGGCTGGCGGCACTGAACAACGTGACGCTGACGGTGAAGCAGGGCACGATTCATGGCCTGATCGGTCCGAACGGCGCCGGCAAATCGACCATGGTGAACGCGCTGACCGGCGTGGTTCGCCTGTCCGGTGGCGTCGTGCTTTTGGAAGGACGATCCGTGGCGGGTCTTCCCACGCACGCGATTGCCCAGGGGGGCGTGGCGCGGACGTTTCAAAACATCTGCCTATTCGCCGGAATGACCGTGCTCGAGAACACCATGGTTGGCGCCCACCGCCATTTCAGCGCATCTTTGTTCGGTCTGTTGCGTCGCTCGTCCCGAGCCCGTGGGGAGGAGGCGGATGTTCACGAGCGTGCCATGCGAGAGCTCGCGTTCGTGGGATTGCAGGGCAAGGAGTCGTCCATGGCGACGGCACTTGCCTATGGTCACCAGCGGCGCCTCGAGATTGCGCGGGCCTTGATGCTCAAACCCGTCTTGCTGCTGCTCGACGAGCCGATCGCCGGGATGAACGCTGTCGAAAAGGACGAGATCGCCACGCTCATTCGCAGCGTCCGTGACCGAGGCATCACGGTGCTGATCATCGAGCACGACATGCAGGTAATCCGACAGCTTTGCGACCGGCTGACAGTGCTCCACCACGGCAAGCAGTTGGCCGATGGCACCGTTCAAGAGGTATTCGCCAATCCCGTCGTCAAGGAAGCCTATCTCGGCAGGGCGGCATGAGCGAGACCTTGCTGAAGGTCGACGGCCTGATTGTCGACTACGGCGGCATTCGCGCGTTGTCCTCGGTCTCCTTCGAGGTGGAGGAAGGTAGTATCGTCAGTCTCATCGGCAGCAATGGGGCCGGCAAGACGACCACGCTGAAGTCGATTTCCGGCCTTGTTCCCGTCGTCGGTGGCAGCATCGCCTTCAGCGGCCGGTCGCTGGACCGCGAGGCTCCAGACCGCCGTGTGGGCCTCGGCGTTGCACACGTCCCGGAAGGGCGCCGCATCTTTCCCCGCATGACAGTCCTCGAAAACCTGCAGCTTGGTGGTTATCTGCGCGGCAAAGATCCAGAATTTGGGCGCGACATCGAAGAGATCGGCGGGATGTTTCCAATCCTGAACGAGCGGCGTACCCAGCTGGCCGGAACGCTTTCAGGCGGTGAGCAGCAGATGCTTGCGATCGGACGGGCGCTGATGAGCCGTCCTCGGCTTCTGCTGATGGACGAGCCAACGATGGGCCTCGCGCCGCGCATGGTCGACCTCATTCTCGATAAGATCACAGAGATACGGCGGCTCGGCACGACCATCCTGCTGGTCGAGCAGAACGCAGTCGAAGCGATCCGCCTGTCCGATATCGTCTATGTGCTTCGTCTCGGTCAGGTGGTCCATCGCGGCGCCGGGCGCGAGATGGACGAAAGTCTGCTGAAGGCGCTTTACCTTGGCCACGACCTCTAGGGATCGGAGATGAACAGTCAGATTGCTCACTTTGTGAACTCAGGCAGCTTCATGGGCGTGCCGGTGTCCGCCTCGGTTGCCCCTGGACAGGGGGTGATCCTCGGCATTCCATTCGATTGCGGCACGCACCCGACTCGCGTTGGCTCGCGCCAGGGCCCCCGGGCCATTCGCGAGCAGTCGTCTCTGGTCCGCCCCTACTATCCCCCACTCTCGGACAGCAACGTGCTGAAACAACTGGATGTCGTCGACATCGGCGATGTCGACGTGGTGAGCAGCGAGGTGCAGTCCTCCTTTGCGGCCATCGAACGGGCCATGGATGCGATCGTCAGCGCCGGCGGCTTCCCCGTCACAATGGGCGGCGACGGAACGGTTTCCCTGCCCCAGCTTCGCAGTCTTCACAGGCGTTACGCCGATCTGACGCTGATCCACATCGATGCCCATACCGATTCCTATAACGTGCCGGGATACAACACCTCGAGCACCTTCACGCGCGCCGCGGAAGAAAATGTGCTCGATACGAGCAGATCCTTCCACATCGGGGCGCGGGGTTCGCTGCCGATGCCGGGCGCCTATGAGTACACGAGAAAGCTGGGTTACAACCTGATTCTCGGCGACGACCTGCGTCAGCGCGGTCTCGAAGACGTTCTGAAAGAGGTCCGCCAGAAAGTGGAGGGCCGACCCGTCTACCTCTGCTTCGACATGGACTTCATCGATCCTTCCGCAGCTCCGGGTGTCGCCACCCCGACATGGGGCGGGCCCGATACCGCTGCCGCGTTCGATCTGCTACACGGCCTCACGGGACTTAGGATCGTATCCGTCGACATCAACACCGTCAGTCCACCGCACGATGTCGGCGGCATGACGGCCTATCTTGCGGCCCAGGTCATGTTGGTCGCCATGCATCTGATTGCGCTCGGCCGCAACGCGGCCTGAACCGGAATAACTTTAACCGGAGAAAGCCGTTGGTGGCAATTTTAGTTACCCATAACAACGACCTACTTCGTAACTTCTACAGTCTCGAGGCGGTTGAGCAGCTGCGAGAGCTGGGTGAGGTCCGAACCAACGGTTCCGATCAGCCGCTCTTTGGCGATGCCCTAGTTGATGCGGCGCAAGACGTCGACATCATCGTCTCGGACCGGCTGGCGCCCGGTACCGCGGACGTCTTCAAGCGTTTGCCCAATCTTGCGGTCTACATGCGCTGCGCTGTCGACATCCGGAACATCGACGTCGATGCTGCCTCGAACGCCGGCATTATCGTTGTGCGGTGTAGCTCCGGCTACAATGAGGCGGTGGCCGAGGTGGCCATAGGGCTGGTCATCGCCCTGGGCCGTCGGCTCCACGTTGGTGATCGCCTTTACAAACAAGGGGAGGTACACCAGCCGATGGTGCTGGGCCGTCAATTGGCGGGGTCCTCTATCGGTATTATCGGCTACGGCTCGATCGGCCGCAGGATTGGCGACCTGGCGATCGCGTTCGGCATGTCCGTTCGGGCCTACGATCCCTATGTCCGCATTGTCAATGGGTGCGTCCAGCAGACCGATTTCGACGGCGTTCTCGGTGCCGATTTCGTGGTGTGTGCGGCCTACGCCACGCGGGAAACACAGGGCATGATGAATCGCGAGGCTTTTGCGAAGATGCGTTCCAACGCCTATTTCGTGAACATATCTCGCGGTGTGCTGGTGGACGAAACGGCGCTCGAAGAAGCCCTTTCGACGGGCAAAATCGCCGGCGCCGGTCTCGACGTGGGCATGGGGCACGACGAGCAGCCGAACCCCAAGATCGCTGCCTTGCCGAATGTGGTCGCGGTGCCCCATGTGGCGGGCCTGACGCGCGAGGCGAGCGACCATCAAGCCTTCGAAACTGTGCGCCAGATTAAAGAGCTGCTTGCCGGTAAGGTTCCTGCGCTGGCGGTAAACGCTCATCGGGCGTTGCGATTGGATAGGATCAGGAGTCGTTGATGCGGAGCAGGCTTCTACCATCGGCGCCGCCGCGTGCGACGCTGCCTCCCATGAGTTGCGACTGCCATATGCACGCCTATGGCGATCCTGCGATTTATCCGGCCAGTTCCAACTCGCCGTTCAAGCCGGTGGCCGGCGGCGGCATAGAGACCTACCTCGAACTGTTTCGGATGCTCGGACTCGAGCGAGCCGTCGTTGTGCAGCCGTCTGCCTACGGGACGGACAATCGCTGCACGCTCGACGCGGTGGTGCGGATGGGCGACGCCGCGCGCGCCGTCGTGGTGATCGACGATGGCGCTTCGGACGAGGAACTCGATCGTTTGACGGTTCTGGGCGCGCGCGGCCTGCGCTTCTTCATGCTGCCAGGCGGAGCGTTGGGCTGGGAGAACCTGCCGCGGCTGTCCGCGCGGGTGGCCGAATTCGGGTGGCACATACAGATGCAGATGGATGGCCGCTTTCTGCATCAGCGCGAGGCGGAGCTATCCGATCTGCCGTGCACGCTGGTGATCGATCACAACGGCAAGTTTCTTGAGCCGGTCGACAGCGATCATCCGGGCTTCGCGGCCTTGTGCCGCTTGGTCGAGCGCGGCAATACTTGGATCAAGACATCCGGTGTCTATGAAACCTCGCGCGTCGGACCGCCGGACTACGAGGATGTGGCGATTCTGCCACGGCTGTTGATCGAAAGATATCCGGAACGCTGCGTGTGGGCGACCAACTGGCCACACCCGTCCAAGCCGGGCGACCCGCCGAACGACGCTGCACTGGTCGACCTGTTCACCGAATGGTGCGGCTCGCCGGCGACGCTCAAGCGTGTTCTGGTGGACAACCCTGCCGAGCTCTACGGCTTCTGACGAAGAGAGCATGCGAATTGTCGGACGCTTCTGCGGAACGGCGTGCGATCGAAATGGGTGTCCTGTCGTTTCTCAAAACCTTAATTCCGAAGGCTGGCACGCCATTCTTGTGGAGACCTGTCACCGGATATCGGCTGAATTGTGCGGTTCATGGGCAGTCTTTCACAGAGTCAGGAGATCGGAGGCCGTCGAACTCAGACGGAAATCTAAACGCTTGGAGGTCGGAGCGGCACGGGTCAAAACAGGTAAGCGCCGGAGCTCGGTCTCTACGCGGCGAGACGCTCATATCGATGATGTAGGCCGCCAACCTCCGGAGTAGCCACGATTTGGCCTCCAGACCCCGAGATTGTTGGCCTTGGGACAGGAGCGTCTTTGTTCAACGCTAAGTGAGTTCGGGTCCGGTTGTAGTACGCGAAGTAAGATTTGAGGGTGTGCCTCAGGTGACCTTCGCTAAGAGCGATAACATAATCCAGACACTCTCGTCGGATCGACCCGATCACCCGCTCGACATAGCCGTTCTGCCAGGGTGATCGCGGCGCTATCGGGACATCCAGTATGCCCATCGCAGTCACCCTATCGCGGAAGGCCTGGCCGTAGGTGCGGTGGCGATCGCGGATGAGGAAACTCGGCGATTCGTCCCAGGGGAATGCTTCTGTGATTTGCTGGGCCGTCCACGCGGCCGTTGGGTTCGGCGTGACACCAAAGTGAACCACCTTGCGTCGATCGTGGCTCAGGACGACGAGCACGAAGAGGATCTTGAAGGTCAAAGTGGGGATGACCAAGAAATCGATCGAGGCCGTCCAGTGGAGGTGATTGCGGAGAAAGATCTTCCATCTTTGATCTGGATCCGGAGGGCGTCGGGGCAGATATCTGGAGACGCTAGCCTGGCTAACTTGGAAGCCGAGCTTCAGGAGCTCGCCGTGGATCCTCGGCGCACCCCATAGTGGGTTCTGCGCACTCAATCTGCCGAACGAGGGCTCGTATCTCACTCGATGTCCTGGGTCGTCCACCGCGACGTCTCGACTTCCAGTGCCAATAGATCCGGAAGCCTTCTCGATGCCACCGCACCAGGGTTTTCGGGTGGACGATGCAGATTGACGATACAACTTTGGGCCACATCCGACACAGCCACGAGAGAATGAAACGGTCCAGATTCTTGAGACGTGCGCGCCTAGGTGAGGACCGCTTCAGAATGTCAAGCTGATGACGGAGCACCAGGTTTTCCACCTGGAGATCAGCCCGTGATCTCAGGCAGGCAACCGTCTGGAATGCGATCAATCTGAGCAACTGGATCATACAATCCAGATTATCAATCCCTAGTCCAAAGCCCAGGAATTCCGCCGGAATCTACCTTTTGAGGAACCACACCGTATATCAAAGCCACACCGGCTTGCCTGGCGATCTCTTGGGCGCGCTTCGCGGATGCTCCATCGACCGTATCAGCCACGTCCGGCGCATGGTCGCCCAGATTGTAACCGCCGATGAAGAGCTCCGGAAATATGACGAGATTGGCGCCTTGTAGCCGAGCCGCTTCCGCCACGTGCGCCATCTCCTCAAGGTTTGCTTCGACCTGGAGCAAGGCGCCACCGCATTGATATAGACAGACCCGCATTGCCATTTTCCCTCTCAAGCCAGTTGAAGCTCATGACACCGCGGCGGTCGGTGCCTCCGCATCCGAATGCAGGAAACAAGCCACTTTTCGATTCCCCCCGAAGTCGACCAAAGCCGGTTCTCTTTCCGCGCACTTCCTCATTCTGTGAGGGCAACGGCCTTCGAAGCGACAGCCTTTGGGAACCGAAAGAGCGCTGGGCAACTCCCCTTCAATTCCCGGCAGATCGCGCGCCTTGGTCGCTCTGGGATCGGGTTGCGGCACAGACCTGACCAACGCCTGCGTATAGGGGTGAAGAGGTTCGCCACTGACGGCCTCGCTCGGCCCGACCTCAGCGATTTTGCCGAGATAAAGTACGGCCATTGTGTTGCAGAATTTCCTGACCACCGTGAGATCGTGCGAAATGAAGATGTACGTCAGCCCAAACTCACTCTGAAGCTCACGCAAAAGATTGAGAATTTGAGCGCGGATCGAGACGTCGAGCGCGGACACGGGCTCGTCCAGCAGAACCATTTTCGGTTTCAATATGAGGGCGCGGGCAATACCAACCCGTTGGCACTGGCCGCCACTGAACTCATGCGGGAAGCCGCTATAGTAGGCGCTGCTGAGACCGACGACTTCCAACATGGCGCGAGCCTCATCCACACGAGATCGCGCGTCGCCAAGGCCATGGAAGCGCAAGGTGTCCGCGATGCTAGCACCGATCGACAGCCGCGGATTGAGCGCGGTCATCGGGTCCTGAAACACGAGCTGCATCTCCCGTCTCAGGCGACGCATCTCTTCCTTGCCGCATGCCAGAAGGTCTCGTCCGTCGAAATCGATCTTCCCTGACGTCGGTTCAACCAATCGAAGCACGAGCCGTGCCGTCGTCGTCTTGCCGCAGCCACTCTCTCCGACCAAGCCAAAGGTCACGCCGCGGCTGACCTCGAAGCTAACACCATCCAGGGCGGTTACGACTCTTCGCGCCCCAAGCAGCCCTTTCGCGCCGACCCGATAGTCCTTACGCAGGTCCTCCACTGTCAGCAGAGGGCTCATGCGGGCGGCCCACAAAGGTGACAGGCAGCATAATGGTCACGCTCAACCGGCAACAGCATTGGCTCTTCGTAGCCGCATTGGCTGATGGCTCGCGAGCACCGTTTCTGGAACCGGCACCCGGGGCCGGGATCTATGGGCACCAGAGGCACGCCCGGGATCGCCTCGAATGACCCACCGGCTTGTGTCCCCACGTTGGCAACACAGCTCAAAAGTCCCTGGGTATAGGGATGCGACGGTGAGTCGAACATCTGCTCCACCGTCCCGCTTTCCGCAATCTTCCCGGCGTACATGACAAGCACGTCGTCCGCCATTGACGCGACCACCCCAAGATCGTGGGTGATCATCAGCAAAGAACTGTTCAGTCTGTCCGATAGCTCCACAAGCAAACGCAAGATTTGCGCCTGGATCGTCACATCGAGCGCTGTGGTCGGCTCATCGGCGATCAGCAGGTCCGGCTCGCATATGATGGCTGCAGCTATCAAGACTCGCTGCCGCATGCCGCCACTGAATTGATGAGGATAGAGATCGTAACGCGTTTCAGCATCCGGTATGCCCACGAGACGGAGTACTTCTATGGTTTGCCGGCGCGCTTGAGTGCGTGTCAGGCCGCGGTGCAGCACTAGTCCTTCCGCTGCCTGATCGCCAATCGTGAAGGAAGGGTTCAGCGAGCTCATTGGATCCTGAAAGATCATGCCGATACGGTTGCCGCGAATGCGGCCCTCCAGTTCTTCGTCCGGCAGCTCCAGGAGGTTTTCATTGTGGTAGTGTATGCTTCCCGCCTCGACTTGGCCGGGTGGGTCAATCAGCCCCATGATTGAGAGCGCAGTCACGCTCTTTCCGGAACCGGATTCCCCGACAATGCAAAGTGTCTTGCCCGCGCCCACTTCAAACGAGACATCATCGACCGCCTTGAGCATCCCGTCGCGAAGGTGGAAGTAAGTCTTCAGCCCATTAACCCGCAATATGGGTCCCGGGTCGACGCTTTGTTCGTGGGCCATTTATCGCGACCTCAACCGGGGATCCATCGCGTCGCGTAATCCGTCTCCCACGAAACCAAAGGCGAGGGCGACCAGCACAATCATGATTCCCGGAAAAATGGTGACGTGCGGTGCACGCCTCAGAACCGTCCGCCCCTCCGAGATCATCAGCCCCCAGTCTGCCGTCGGCGGCTGGACGCCGAGCCCCAGAAAGCTGAGCGCAGAGCCAAGCACCATCATCATTCCGATCAGTGTCGTGGCATAGACGATGACCGGTGCGACAGTGTTCGGCAGTATATATCGCAATATGATAACGCTTTCCCGTGCGCCGCCCGCCCGGGCCGCTTCGATGTAGGGCTGCGTTTTGACCGTGAGCGTGGTGGTGCGAACAAGACGGGCGATGTAGGGAATGAGCGCGATGAAAATCGCGATCATCACCGTGAACAAGCCCGGTGTCAAAATGCCCGCGACAACGATCGCGACCAGGACCAGGGGAAACGCGAAGAATATATCCAGGCCACGCATCAGCAGCTGATCAAACCACCCGCCGATATAGCCTGCCGCTATGCCAATCATGAGGCTAACGGTGGTGGCAAGAATTGTGGGCACGGCTCCCGTGATCAAGGACACGCGACCACCCCACAGCAGCCGTGTCAGGACATCACGGCCATCCGCGTCAGCGCCAAGAAACACGCCGCCTGTCAGGGGTGGCGAATTCCGCTTGGCAACAGCTTCGAAGGGATCATATGGACTGATATAAGGGGCGAGCAGACAAAGCAGAACGACCAAAAGAATGAAACTTACCGCGACGACCGACATTGGATCTCGGCCGAAAGCGCGACAGGCTTCGATGAAAGGCCGTCGCTCGCTCAATGCCGCTTCTTTGGTGCTCGCCGAAACAAGATCGCCCGCACTTTCCATTATACGATCATGCTCCAAGCAATCACCTACTGCCCAGACAGAGATGTTCGCGTCCGTGGGTCGACATAAGCATTGACCACATCGACGGCCAAATTGATCAACACGAATGACAAGGCAATAAGGAGAACGATTCCCTGTACCGTCGGGATATCCCGCCCAACGATCGACGAGTAAAGCTGATTACCGGCGCCGGGCCAAGCAAAGACGACCTCTGTGAAGACAACGCCGCCGAGGAGATATCCGAGTTCCATGCCGCCGACCGTAAGAATCGCCGGTGCCGCGTTCCGAAGCGCGTGTTTGCGGAGAATCAAGCCGCGCGGCACACCACGGGACCGTGCGACTCGAATGTAGTTCTGGTTCAACACCTCCAAATAGGAGGCGCGGGTCACCCGCGCCACGATTGCCGCGGATGGCAGCGCGGAGGCGATAGCCGGCAGGACGAGGTGCCGCAGTACGTCGAGTATGCCGCCGCCGGATATCACACTGACCATGCCGGTCGCCGGGAGCCAGCGCCAGGTCAGCGCGAATAGAAAAACCAGGATCAGTCCAAGCCAATAAAGGGGCGTGCTGCCCAACACCAGCATGAAACCCATGACGATTCGGTCCGTGAGGCTATAGGCCCTACTGGCCGCCAAGAATCCCGTGAAGAAGCCAACAAGGTATGCAATCAAGGCCGCCGACACGGCCAATATGACCGTATTGACGAATTTCGGCAGGACCAGGTCGGTCACCTCGTGTCGGTGGACCCAGGATGTGCCGAGGTCGCCTTGAAGCACTAACGTCAGCCAGGTCCAGTATTGCGTGACCAGGGATTGATCCAGGCCGAGACGGACACGAATTGCTTCGCGAGCGTCCGGCGAGGCCATGGGGCCGAGCAAGGTGCTCGTGACGTCACCCGGCGCCAGGTGCATGAGCAGGAAGACCAGAATGGAGACGCCCAAAAGCACCGGAACAGCGGAAACCAGCCGCATCAGGACATAGAGGCCCATGGCCTAGATATCCCTGTATCTCAGACTAAACATCTCTCACCACGGCCCAAGGCATCCCATCGCGAGCGGTGGGACATGCTAGCACATGTCCCACCGCAAGGCGCTTTGCCGCCGCTATTCTTCGATGGTAATTGTCGAAAGATCCCACCAGTTCGAGGGCGCGTTAACGAACCCCTTCACGGAAGGATGAAGGGCAATGGGGTTGAAGTAGTGGTAGAGCGGCGCATAGGCAGACTCGTTCATCATCAGTCTGTCCGCCTCCTGGTATAGGGATGCCGCTTCCTCCAGGTCCTGTGTCCGGACAGCCGCCTTGAGAAGAGTATCGACCTCTTCGTTGCAGGCCCAGGCGTTGTTCCAGCCGTTGGGTGGTTGGCTGTTGCACCGATATGTAATGGAGGTCCACTCGGGAGTTTGCATGCCCCAGATCATGTCGGTGAAAGCGACTTCTGGTGGCATTCCAGCATTCCACTTGTCGAGGTAAGACAGCCATTCCATAGCCACCAGGTCGACCTCAACTCCAATCTTCGCCAGATCGCGCTGAACCCACTTTTCGATCAATTCGCCCAGACCATATTTCGGAAGTTCGAACGTCAGCTTCAGGTTCTCTGCTCCTGCTTCTGCGAGAAGCGCCTTGGCTTTGTCCGGATCGTAGGGGTAGCTGACATAATCCCGGTCGTGGGCGAAGGTTCCGGCGTTGAGCATGGTATAGGCGGGACGCCCGTAGCCATGCAGCACTTCATCGACCAAGCCCTGGCGGTTAATGGCATGACTGATGGCCTGCCGCACTCTGGGATCGGCCAGTTGTGGATGCTGCGTGTTGAGACTCATATACCAGAGAGTCGGAGCATTTTCGTTCCTGGTAACGTTATAGCCCTCCTCCTCTAGGTTCTCGAGCTCATCCCAGATGGGATCTTGAATGATGTTGATCTCGCCCGCATAGAACGCGTTCATGCGGGTCGCCGGATCCTCCAACTCCCGGAAGATTATTCGATCCGGACCGGCGGGTTGGCCCCAATAGTCCTCGTAGCGTTCGAGCTCGATCTTCACGCCGGGCTGGCGCTCGACGAACCTGAACGGTCCTGTTCCAACCGGGTGGAGGGCTAGCTCCTCTTCGCCGTATTCCATGATCGCCTTTGGGCTGATCATGTACATCTGCGGGCAATCCTCCATGCCGAGCCGCAAGAACTGATTGTTGGGCTCGTTCAGGGTAATGCGGACCGTCGCCTCGTCGACCACATCGACCGACTTGATGAGCGGTACGATGCCCGCGAACGCAAAGTAACCATTCGCCGTTTCGCTGTAGTGCGGGGCCTCGGGGTTCATGAACCTCTCGTAATTGAACTTCACCGCTTCGGCATCGAACGGCGTGCCATCGTGAAACTTGACCCCTGTACGAAGGTTAAAGGTGTAAACCAGGCCGTCTTCCGAGACGTCCCAACTCTCGGCAAGCTGACCCTTGAACTGAGTCGGCGCCTCCGGACGAGTCAGGTCGATCTCGACCAAGCCCTCGAACATTTGGTAGTCGACGAATTTGGCCATCCACCCGCAACTCACGTGCGGATCCAGGACACTCACCCCAACCGGCAAACCCCATACCACAACGCCACCGGCAACCGCCTTCGAAGGGCTACCGCCCACGACCACAAGCAGTGCAACTGCCCATGCCATCGCAGTTTTGGATATCCGAAAGCACAAACCCGTTAATGCTGACATCTGGTCCTCCCCTTGTTGGTTGCGTGCCGACTCCTCCCATCACAAGTCAGTCGGGAGCGTCTGGGGTTGCCTTCTTCGAGCAACCCACGGAGTGTTATTCTGTGACGCGCCCACTGGCATAGTGCGCGCCGAGCAGATTGAAGATGATATAGCAGCACAATTTTCCGGTGATGCCGGAGGGATCATAGGCCGGACAGTACTCAACTATGTCGAACATTGTCGCCCCATGATGGCCAATCATGCGCGCAGCTGTTAGGATCTCGCGCGATGTCAGACCACCGGGTTCCGGACCGCTGGTGCCGGGCGCGTAGGCCGCATCCACCCCGTCGGTGTCGAAGCTGACATAGAGCGCATCCGCGCCCTCGCTCGCCAGGGAGAGCGCCTCAGACATAACATCCTCTATACCGCGCCGGATGACTTCCCACATACCGATCACGCGAATACCGCGGTCTCTGAGAAATTCCGTTTGGCGCCGGGTATTCAATGCACCCCGAATGCCGATAAGGACCATGTTGCTCGGAGCGACGTTATTGAGCTCAGACAGCCGGCAGACTTCCGACCAGTTCGAATTCAGTTCACCGTCAACGTCCTCTTCCGCATCCATGTTGGCATCGAACACGATGTAACCGACCTTGCCTGGCACCTCTTCGGAAATCGCCTCGCCGAGCGGAATTGGGATGCTGTGATCGCCGCCGATGAAAATTCCAATCGCGTTGGATCGGATGATCTCTTTCGCTGCCGTCTTCGCGGCAGCGCGGCATTGCTCAGGATTGGCCGGCACCATTCGGGCATCGCCACAATCGACGAGCCTAAACGCATCCAAGAGATCGACGTCGTCGTCGAAAAAGTAGCCGCCGTACTGACGTGACGCTTCGCGCAGCCCCCGTGGGCCCGCGGCAGTTCCGCTGCGAAAGATCCCACCCATGTCGTATGGAATACCAAGCAGGGCCGCCCGAGCACCATGAGCCCTGAGCTCGCTTTCCCGGGCTTCCACGAAGGGCGCCCCGAGGAATGTCGCCTGTGGTTCATGGCTGAGCTTTGGGGGGGTCACGACCGGACCCTTGGTTCCGCGGTTTCTTGGCCATACACCTCCGGCCTACGGTCCCGGAGTATGTGATTGAACTCGTTCCACGTGCGCTTCTTCCGAGCGTCGGAGAGATTGATGTCAGCGCAAATGATCTCTTCGCGGTCCTTCGAAGCAGGGCCGCCGATCGGCCAACCTGTCGGCACACAGAGAATATCCGCGCCCTTCAGCGCACAGCACCGATAGGCTTCGGCAAACCAACAATCGTAGCAGATGAAGGATGCAATTCGTCCCATGTCGGTGGTCAACACTGGGAAGCCGAGGTTGCCGGGCTCGACGAAGAGGGCCTCATGGTCCCACAAATGGACTTTGCGGTAGGTTCCGATATGGCCGTTTGGGCCGATGGTTACAGCGGAGTTACAAAGCGCACTTTCCTCTTGCTCACAGATGCCCGCGACAATCGTGACACCGAGCGAGTTTGCCAAGCTGCTCCAGAGTTGACAGGTTTCGCCATTTGCTACCGGTTCCGACAGATCGAAGGCTTCTTCACGTGTTTGAAACATGTAACCCGAGTTAGCCAGTTCTGGCAGCACGATCGGCCGCGCTCCCGCTTCCGAAGCCGCACGAATCATTTCTTCTGATTTTGTGAGGTTAGAGGCCTTCTCGCCGACCGTGGGACACATCTGCACGCAAGCAACCCGAAGTGGTGCCTCGGCAATCGTGTCCGTGTCAGACATCATCAGACATCGCAAGCGATCCCTTTTGGTCTTTGAGGTAGCCGCTTCAATCGGCGTCCTATGGCATCGCATCGTTCTTCCTTCCGGCATCCCTGTTCACTGAATGTCGGATGGTAAGAATGCTTCTGTAGCCCTCCTGAGGATCTAAACAAAAACGCTAGACGGCTCTCCTACGGGTGTCAAGAGCCTTGACAATAATGACAGCCCTCGACTGAAGGAGCGATCGCTCTGACTAGAACGTCGGAGGCGTGTTGACCCATACCACTCGTGCAACCGCGTCACTCTTGTCTCGACAACCATGGGGATCGACGGATTCGAAAACGAAGGCGTCGCCTTGAGAAAGCTCGAATGTCTCGCCGGCGACGATCGGGTCGACCTCCTCTTCCAAGATGTGCCCGAACTCCTGGCCGCTGTGGGAGATCAATTCATCATTCCCCTTGCCCGGAGGAACGATATGAATATTCGCCTGAAGGAGGTTCTCGGGTCGTGCCGGAACTAGTCGCTCGAGCATAAATTCGCGGCGGCGCGATTTCCCTAACACCCGGATGATCGGTCGAGTGCCCTGCCTATTCAACATCACTTTATCGGAATCGTTTTCCGAATCCGCAAATAAGAACCCGATATTGTTTTGCAGAACCGTCACCATTTTGTGAAACATAGCGAGGGACGGTCTCACGCAGTCGTTCTCGATTTTCGAGACAAAGCTCTCGGACACACACCTGTTCGGCCACCTCGCGCAAACTGAGCCCCAATAGCGTTCGGGCACAGCGCAGGCGCGGGCCCAAACGAGGAAACAGCGTGGGCGTGTCCTCCCCTTTGTTCACTCTCGGCACCGAAACCTAGCGTGTCTTGCTAGGTGCTGGGCGGTGCCGTTTCTCTACCTTGCTTCGTCGTTCGACCCTACTGGTCATGAACTGATCGGCCCGCTGCTCCGTCATCGCAGATCCGACACATTACAATCCTGGTCAGGAGTCTGTCAGAGACTTCAATGGTCACCAGCTCCGAGCGAGTCCAGGTCCGTCTTGCTGGAAAAGCACCCTTCCGCATCGGTCTAATCCAGCATCTGTCAGGATAAACTAGCAAGACAAGTCACGACTTGGCAAAGTTTGGTCCTGTTTGTCAAGTGACTTGACTGAATGTCAGACAGGTCACGATATGCGGGGATCAGTCTTGGGTGCGGACCGCATGGGAACTCGGCGGCAAACTGAGAGGTGTGCGGCGGCAGAGAATCGGATCGACAACTCGACACTGGGGTATCGCGGGGAAGCAAAAAAGTATGTCATCCGTTTCGAGTACAATAACAGCGGCCATAGAACCGGACCGACTGTAGCCGCGTTTGATGGATATGGCGGAGATCGGCGCGACCATGGACGGTGGTGTCAACCGGCAGGCTTTCTCGCGTGAAGACATTGAAGCACGACGGTATATCTGCTCGGACAATCACCTAAGCGGGCGATTGGATGGGAGTTGTTTGGACTGTTAGGCAAATCTCAGAACCTTCGCCTACCGCGGACAGCCAAGACGGGTACACCTTGTGAAATAGAGATGTTGTGGGTGCAGTAGTGCATTCGAACAAGAGATGTTCAGATCTCCGAACTGCCAATTTCTTCCTTGCGACGCACGACATAACGGTTGAGCTCCTCCTCGATGCCCGGATCCATCGGTGGCACTTGATAGTCCGCGAGCAACTCCTTCCACTTTGCGTTTGCGCGCTTGGCCGTATCCGGGGCGCCATCATCAGCCCAGAACTCATAGGGCCGCCAGTCAGACAGCATTGGCGAGTAAAATTCGGTTTTATAGCGCTTTAGGGTGTGGAGCTCTGCAAGGAAGTGTCCGCCCGCCCCCACGTCCGCGATGGTCTGCAGTGCCTCCTCGGCATCCGATAACTCAATAGGCTTGGCCAGAGCCGCCATCATTTGGATCATGTCGGAGTCGAGAACTGTCTTCTCATAGGATGTCGTGAGGCCGGCTTCCATCCAGCCATGGGCATGATGCACAAAGTGAGCCCCCGAAAGCCAGGCTGCCCACAATGAGAACATGGTCTCGTAGGCGGCTTGGGAATCTACGGCGTTTGCCGTCGAGCCGAGCATAACGCGCTGCGGAATACCGTATCGCCGCGCCATTTGCCCGGCCGCGATCGTTCCCGTCACTGCCTCTGACACGCCCATCGCCGGCGCGCCCGTGCGCATGTCCGTCGGTGTGACAAGCGATCCGTAGAACACCGGTGTCCCAGCATTCACCATCTGCAGGAAGGCGATGCAGGCGAGACATTCCGCGTTGTGCTGGATCAGGCTCCCTGATGCCGTTATCGGCGACATGGCGCCGTAGAAAGCAACCGGCGACACAACGATGGCTTGGCCGTTCAGTGCCAGCTCTATCGACCCTTCCAACAGGGGCCCGTCGACCCTGAGCGGAGAGTTGACGTTGAGCAGGTTCATTGTCCTCGGCGCCTTTTGCAATTCGTCGCGATCGATACCGTGCCCGATTTCAATCATGGCCAGACCGTCTCGGGCCCGGGTCCTGCCTATTCCATATAGTCGGAATGACTTGTCCGATAGCGTCAAGAAATCGTAAACGCAATTCAGATGACGCGTGTTGGCGGGGCTGTCAATCGGTTCCACCGGATAGCCGCCTAACAAACCGCAACTCCCAATGACCTGGTTGAGGCGAACTAGGTTCCGGAAATCCTCGACGTTGCCTGGCCTTCGGCCGATATCCAAATCCATCACGTTGGGAGCGCTGCTGGCGGAACCGAGCACGATGTGGTCGCCGCCCAAGTGAACGTTCTTTTTCGGGTCGCGGGCCAACAGTTCGAACTCCGAAGGGGCCTCGGCGACCCAATGCTCGACCACGTCGGGAGGGAATCGGGCGTTGCCGGACTCCCGATTGACGACCGCGCCGTTCTTTTCGAGGATCGACCAACTCTCCGGGAGCATGAACTCCAGCCCGATGTCCTGCAGCAAGCGAAGCGAGTAGAGATGAACGTCGTTCAATTGCTCTTCCGACAAGAGCTCGACGGGTCTGACTCCCCGCACGATGCGCATGAAGGGCCGTTCAGATATCGAGGAAACGCCGCCATGCGGCTTGCGCGCGCGCCTCCTATGTCGCTCCGTCCTTGTCATTTGCTCCTGACCTGCATCCTGAAACTTGCGGCGCGCGCATGAGCGCTGGTCGAACTCTTCTTATTGGCAGCCCGTCTTGCGGCGTCTCAAGCCGACAGCCGGTCGTCAAAACCATAAGTCGATAAACGCTCGACGCCGGTTTCCGTGATCAGGACCTGCTCCTCTAGCTTGACGCCCTCTGCGCCGCCATCACGGCCGATGTAGCTTTCGAGACAGAGTGACATGCCCGGCTCGAAGACGACGTCGTCATCGTGCCCGACCGAGGCCCAATCCATGGCATGGGCAACGAATGGGTATTCGCCGGTCATGCCGCAGCCGTGGAGGACGGCGAAATAGCGATTGTGCCGATAAGGCTCCGGAATGACCCAAGCTCTTTCCGCGAATTCCCGAAATGCGACCCCGGGACGGAGCAAGCCCAGGTTGGTCTCAATCTGCTCCTGGGCTAGTCCGTATAGCGTCCTTTGCTCCGGCCGCGGTCTCGCGTCTCCACACAAGAACGTCCGGGAAAAGTCGCTATAGTAGCCATAGCAACCGACCGCGTCCGTATCGATCGCCACGAGATCGCCTTTCCGAATGACCCTCTGCGATGCTTCTTGAAACCACGGGTTCGTGTGCGGCCCCGAGCTCATGAGTCGGGTCTCAATGTACTCCCCCCCGCCTGCGATGAGCCATCTGTGCACCTCGGACCAAAGCTCCATTTCCGTCAGACCCGGGCGAATCAATCGCTCCATAGCCAGAACGGCCGCCTCGGTCACCTGAAGCGACGCTCGAATCATGTCGACCTCACCGGCGACCTTGATCGAACGGGCCTTCTCCAACGGAATCCGCGCATCCATGACTTCGAACCCGGCCCGCTTCAGTGCGAGGGTGGCTCCGGTCGTCGTCGCTTCGATGCCGATGCGCCGACCGTTCACGCCATGGCGCGCGACGAGGTCCTGGATGTCGGCGACGAATGCTCTCAGATGGCAGTCATGCTTTTCGCCCGAGAAAAGAGGCATGATGGGCCGGGCGAGCCGGACCTCGCCAACGGTCTCGAGATGAGCGGCCAGATGTTCGCATGAGCGGTACTCGAAAAGGACCACGGGCCCCTCGACCGGAACGAACAGATAGCGCGCCGGATTACGCGAGGAATATACCTGCATGTTCCGCGCACCGGTGGCATAACGAATGTTGACCGGATCAAAGAGAATGACTGCGGAAAGGTCGTGGACCGCTGTCTGTTGTCTGACCCTTTTCAGCCGCAATGCCTCCGTTCGACGCACGAGCGCGTCTGCCATGCAGGTGGGACCCGAGGTCTCAGCTCCTAGGAGGTCGACCATTCTACACCTGTCTGTTGGGCACTATTGGCCATCGCTGAGCCCCATGTCCGCCCGCCGAATTTTGCGGTGATTTAGGTTTGAGTATGAGCAGAATGGTCGAACATCGCCGACAACGGCAGCCAACTCATGATTCGACTCGCCGAAAAGGACCGTTCAGTGTGGTGGAATTTCCCATAGCCCGGCAGCGGTGACGCGTCGAACCCGAACCATCAGGCGAACCACCAACGCTCCACGGCCTTGTTGCCGTCGAGCTGCCAGTTGCTCGCGATGCTGGGTTCCCGCTGCACGTTGACGCTTCTTGCGTAGACGTGGTTTCTGAAGAAGGGAACGATCGTGCCCCCCTCGTCTCGTACAATCACCTGCATCTCCGCGTACATCTCTTGCCTCCGGCTGTCGTCGAGCTCGGCTCTGGCTTCGACCAGCAGCGCGTTGAATCGCGCATGGTCGAGGTGGGACTCGTTCCACGCGGCGTCCTTCGCATATCCCAAGGAGAATATCACGTCGGGTGTCGGGCGTGCGCCCCAGAGGCTTACGACAAAGGGCTTCTTCAGCCAAACATTCGACCAATAGCCGTCGTTTGGCTCGCGCACGACATCGATTTCGATACGAGCCTTGGCCGCGTGTTCGCGGAAAAGAGTTGCCGCATCGACCGCGCCCGGCCAAGCCGTATCCGCCGCACTCAGCTGTACCTTCAGGCTATCGATGCCTGACTTCTTGAGGTGGAACTTTGCCTTGTCCGGATCATAACTGCGCTGCGGCAGCTCAGCGTAGAAGGGCAGAACCGGACCGATCGGGTGATCGTTGCCCAGAGTCCCGTGCCCTTGAACAACCGTCTGCAAAAGTGACTCGCGGTCCAATGCATACTTGAGGGCGAGGCGCACGTCGTTGTTGTCGAAGGGAGCAACGTCGGTGTGCATTGGCATCACCGTGTGCGCGCCGCTCGCCGTCTCGTCGATCGCGATTTCGGGGTTGCGGGCCAGCAGATGCACGGTCTTTAGATCGCATTCGTCAAACGCGTCCAGCTCGCCCGTGACCAGGGCGTTCGCTCGCGCTGACGGGTCCGCAATGACGAGGAGCTCCGCCGAATCGAAGTGGGCCCGACCTTCCTTCCAGTAATTGGGGAAGCGGTTCAGGTTCGCGCGCACTCCCGGCTCAAAGGTTTCCATACTGTAACCGCCTGTGCCGATGCCGTCGTCGGGCAAAGCATTGCCTTCGCTGTCGGCCGGCATGATGCCCAGATGGTAATCGGTCAGAACATAGGGGAAATCGGCACTGCCAGCGGCCAACTGCACTATGACGGTGTGTTTGCCGTCCGACTTGGCGTCCTCGATCGTTTCGAGCAGGGCCTTTGCCGCTGATTTCGTGCTGTCGCCACGGTGGTAGTTCAGGGTGGCAACAACGTCGCCGGCATCCAGGGTTTTGCCGTTGTGGAACTCCACGCCCTTTCGGATCTTGAATGTCCAGCGCGACGCATCGTCGGAAACCTCGTAACTCTCCGCCAGTTCGGGCGCGAGCGTGTCGCTGCTGTCGATCTCCGTCAGATTGTTGCGAATGGCGTAGCCGATATTCACTTGGTGGAGAGAGGCAAAGGTCGCGGGGTCGAGCGTGTCGGCGGTGGCCCCGTTTGCGATCCCGACCCGGAATCGACCGCCAGGCTTCGGCGTCGCCGAGTCTGCCGCGAGGGCGGATCTCGTGGCGAGAGCGCTCGCCGCACTGACCGAAAGTCCGAGACCTATCGCACAGGCCAAGAACTCGCGCCGATCAATCCACCCGTGAACAAACTGGCTTCTCAATATCTCGATCTCTTCTTCGCTCATGTCTGCCACTTCAACTCCCTCCCGCCTTCATGGGCTCCGCTTAGGAGCGCTTCTTTAGCGGCGGCTCCGCTTAGGAGCGCTTCTTTAGCGGCCAGGCCAAGCCCTCGCCCACCGCTCGAGCACCTAGCGGTTTTGCGTGCGCCTCGGCCAATCCAAGGACGGCGCGCCATCGGGTCTCAGCACGGTTCGCGACCCGGACGACGCTGGCGCGTGCTCATCCGAAAAGCCTGCGACAAGCCGATCAATTTATCCAACAAATTGTTCTTATGAGGTCAATCAGAGAATCTGATTGATCCTTTCGCGAGGCACCGACAAGGGCTGTCGCGCCAAACCCTACCGGACGGCCTAGAGCTGGCCGGAGGCCAAGGAACCTGGCCCATGGCAGCAGGCTGCGGGAGGCTGCTGTCTTTGGTGTCGATCGAAAAAGACCTAGGACGCGACAACCCGTATGGCGTTATGGCCGTTATTCCCGGCACCGGCGACGGCAAGAGTCTCCGAAACGAAGTCGGCCAGTCGGATCACGGGACGAGCCAGCTCCCCCGGTTGGCGGTGTAAAGCGATTTCGATCTCCGGTAGAGGGGGGAATCCGTCTTCCGGCCCGAGGATTTGCATATCCGGTAGTACCGTGCTCTCGGCGAGGACGGTGATCGCGAGGCCACCCAGAACCGCAGCTTGCAGACCGCTGACACTCGGGCTGGAAAAGGCGACGCGCCATTTCATGTTGGCATTGTCCAGCAATGGCAATGCGAGATCCCGGAATACGCAGACCCCCGGTGGGAACAGGGCGAGCGGCAATGGGGTAGTCTTGTGCACGTCGTAACCCACGGCCGATGCCCAAACCAGCGGCTCTCGACGAACCGTACTGCCGCCCGAGACCCCTGGCTGCCGCGTGATCAGCGCCAGGTCGATCTCGTTCCGGTCCAATATGTGCAGCAAGTCGACGCTGAGCTCGCACCGCACCTCAACCTGTACGGACGGACACAGCCGTGAAAATCGAGACAATACGGTTGGCAGGAACCGGGTTGCATAGTCGTCGGGAGCGCCGACCCGGACCAGCCCTTCCATCTCCCCGTCGCACAGCTCCGAGACGGCCTCTTCATTGAGCTGCAACATCCGACGGGCGTAACCCAAAAGCCGTTCGCCCTCGCCGGTGAGGACGACCCGACGACTGTGGCGGTCGAAGAGCTTCTTTCCGACGATTTCCTCCAAGCGACGAATCTGCATGGAAACCGCCGACTGCGACCGATTGAGATGTTGCGAAGCCCGCGTGAAGTTCCGCGCTTCGCAAACTGCGATGAAGCCCTGCAGAAGATCGAGGTCGAGGTGTCGGGTCATTCAACTATCAACCAATTTGATCCAGAACCCTAGAATAATTCGTTGGAGAGATCAATTGCTTGTGGCTAATCTGCGTCCAAACGGGCACCCCGCATGCGCGCTGAGTCTATCGCCGGGCGAAACTGGCGCGTCGGTGTCCAAAGGGATCAATGCTGTCTGAGACCAGAGCCGCGATTGAAGGGTCTACGAACATGAAGCCCAAATCGGCCAGGAAAGAAGCGCGCGAGAGGCTCTTAGCGGAAGTGTTCTCCATTATTGAGGAGGTGCCTGGAATAAGGCCATCGGAACTCAATAGGCGCTTGAATCTTCAGCACTCCGCAAGCCTGCGCGACACATTGATTGACCGAGGCCTGGTGACGAAAGAGAGGTACGGCACGGCTGTACGATATTTTCCGGCATCGCAACATCGTTGATGCAGCTTCTCATTCCGCGGCGCTTCCGCTTCGCAGCGCGTCTGTCTTGGGCTCCGGCACGGCCGCAACAGACAAGGGCTGACGTCGGTTTCGGCATCGTTGATCGGGCTGTCCCATCTCAAAATTGAGATTCCGTGCTGAGTGCGTGCTTTGAGCAAGGACTGAATTGTCAGAGGGCCGAACGCGCCTATCGAAATAGAGCGAAGGACTGAACCTGGAGTCGGAGGGTCTTTGCGAGGTAAAGCATTTCCCTTCGCGAATGCGGTGTGCCTTCTCAAAATTGAAGCTCCTCTGTAGGAGTTTGGCTTGAGGAGGCGGTTGGATTTGAGCGGTCCGAACGCCAGGGTGGAGATCGAAGCGAACTGGCTGGACCAGGAGTCGGAGCCTCTTCATTGGGCACGGCCTCACCCTTCGTGAAGGCGACTCTGTCGATGCAAAGTGAGCTTCGAGGCGTCGGCTGCCAGGCAGCAAGCCGCTCGTATCGGTGATGCAGGCCACCTACCTCGGCAATGGCGATGATCTTGCCGTCGGAGCGTCCCGCTCCTGGCCTTGGAACAGGCGCGTCTTTGCTGAGCGCCAGATGCGTGCGGGCTTCGTTGTAATAGGAGATGTACGACTTGAGCCTGCGTCTGAGGTGGTGGTCGTCCCATGAGATGATGTGATCGAGGCACTCCCTGCGGATCGAGCCGATCACAGGCTCCACGTAGCCGTTCTGCCAGAGAGAGCGCGGTGCGATGGGGGTATCTATGATGCCCATGACTGCGACTGGATCACGGAAGACCTGAGCGTATGTGCAGTGCCGATCACGAAGGAGGTATCTGGGCGCCTGTCCCAGGGGAAAGGCCCCGGTAATCTGCTGCGCCGTCCAGGCCGCAGTCGGGTTCGCAGTGATGGCGACGTGAACCAGCTTGCGCCGGCCATGGCTGAGCACGACCAAGACAAATAGCATGCGGAAGGTCAGGGCTGGCACCACCAGGACATCGATGGCGGCCGTGCAGTCGAGGTGGTTTCGCAGAAAGCTGCTCCAGGTCTGGTCCGGCTTTGGCGGCCGTCGTGGCAGGTAGCGTGAGACCGTGGCCTGGCTCACATCGAAGCCGAGCTTCAGAAGTTCGCCGTGGATCCGCGGGGGCGCCCCAGAGCGGGTTCTGTTTGCTCATTTGTCGAACAAGGGAACAGATTTCGTTTGAGACCTTTGGTCTTCCAACAGTTCGCCGTGATCGCCAGCGCCAATAGAGCCGGAAGCCTTCTCGATGCCAGCGCCCTAGGCTCCGTACTCAATTAGGGGATTCTCTGCGGGGACGAAATGTGATTCAAGCTTCCTGGGGAAAGGAGGCTTGGATGGCGCGAGAGTTGTTTTGGCTGAGTGACGAGGAATGGGTCCGGATCGAGCCGTGGCTGCCGCGCGGCCGGCGCGGAGCGCGGCGGGTCGACGACCGTCGGGTGATCTCAGGGATCATCCATATGCTTATGCTGAAGACCGGGGCGCGCTGGCGCGACTGCCCGGCGGACTACGGCCCCTACACGACCATCTACAACCGCTTCAACCGCTGGAGCAAGCAAGGGGTGTGGCACGATGTCTTCTATGCCCTGAGCGGCCAGAGCGGGGTGGTCAGCACGACGGCGGTGGATTCCACCCACGTCAAGGCGCACCGCTCGGCGGCCGGAGCAAAAGGGGGGACTTTGCCCAAGCCATCGGTCGCTCGCGCGGCGGACGGACGACTAAAATTCATACCCTGACCGATGCGCTCGGCCGGCCGCTGGCGTTCACCCTGACGCCCGGCCAAGCCCACGACCTGGCCGGCGTCGCCAACTTGCTCGCGCGCATCCCGACGCCACGGCGCCTGATCGCCGACCGCGCCTACGACGCCCGCAGCTTCCGAGAGTGGCTGGCAGACCGCGGCTGCGAAGCCGTCATCCCGCCCAACCCAACACGAAAGCATCCCCACAGCTATGATCGCGACGCCTACCGCCGACGCAACCTCGTCGAGCGCATGTTCTGTCGCCTCAAGGACTTCAGGCGCATCGCAACGCGATACGACAAACGCGCCGACACCTTCCTCGCCGCCGTCTTCATTGCCGCAACTCTCGTTTGGTGGCTCAATTGAGTCCCGACCCTAGCGTCTTGGGGTGCACAATAAGGATCGCCCGTTTGGACCTCGGCCATAACCGTGAGAGCCACAGCAGGATTAGACGATCCCACCTTGTGACCTTGACCCGCTTTAGCTGCGGGCGCGTAAGGATTTCGATCTGATGCCGCAGCAAGAGGTTTTCTGATTGCAGTTCCGCTCGAGATTTGAGACCAGAAAGGACCTGGGTAAGCAGCAATCGGATGAGTGTGGTCATGCGCCAAAGGTTAGCGCCTTGAACCAGCTAACGCCCAGTAAAACTAATGGAATCTCAATTTTGAGAAGGGACACCAACTCGGCCATTCAAATTCATGGACCCGAACGTCGGTTCTCGGATCACAATGCAGTCGTCCGATAGTCTCACCTGAATTGACGTGCTTCATTCCTCTTAGTCAAAATGGGTATAGGTAACCATCCTTAAGGAGAGCTTTGCCCTTGGAGCTACTCAACCGACACAAACTTCCCCACCATTGATGTCAAGGACGACACCGGTGATGAAATCGGCTTCGTCGGAGACGAGAAAGGCGACCATGGCAGCCACATCGGTCGGCTGCCCCAGACGACCGACTGGGATTCGGGACAACACAGACTGATTGAGTGAACTGTCTGGCGGGCCGGTCATGTCGGTAACGATCCGGCCGGGCGCAATGCAGTTGACTGTCACGCCGTGCGCCGCACCCTCCCGAGCAAGGGCCCGACTGAAACCAATGAGGCCGGCCTTCGAGGCCGTGTAGTGGGCCCTCGCGATCTGCGGCATCGTCCTGGCGGCCAGGGAAGAGATGTTGACGATGCGCCCGAAGCCTCTCTCCTTCATCAGCGGCATCACTCTGCGAGACGCGAGAAACGCTCCGGTGAGGTTCACCGCCAGAACCCGGTTCCACTCTTCCAAGCCGATTCCAGCAATGCCGGCCTCCGGTGAGGCGGTCTTGGGAGAGATGCCGGCATTATTGACCAGCACGTCAACCGGGCCGAACGTCGCCTCGATACTCGAGATGAATGATACGAGGGCGTCCTCGTCCGAGACATCCAGAGCCTGGGACAGATAGGCATCGGGCGGGAACCTGTCCGCCAGCCGAGAGCGGGCCTGCTCGACCGTGGGCTCTCCGCGGCTGAAGAATCCCACGCGGTGATCCGATGATAGCAGTCTCTCGACTATCGCCAGGCCAATCCCCGACCCGCCACCCGTCACGACCGCGGTTCTTGGGTGCCTTGTCGTCGTTGCCATTTCAGCCATCGCTTAGCGCTGCAACAGGAAGACGTGTGGGGCGAACCTAGCCGATTCCCGTACCCTTCGCCCTAACATCGTCCAAGCGGTCCTCGAACGCGGTGATCGGCGGATAGGCGTTAGGGTCCGTCGCCACATCGATCACGGTCGTCCGATCGGCCGACAAAGCCGCACGCAGGGCGTCTCCGTAGTCCTCAGGGCGGTCCACGCTCACGCCGCCACAGCCGCAACTCCGGGCGATGGCCGCGTGGTCGACGGGCTCGAAGTAGCAGGCATCCGTGTGACGGCCGAAGCGCACGTCCTCGGCATCCTTCTGGTAGCCGAGGACCTGGTTATTGAGGACCGTGACAACTACTTTGGTCCCCATCCGCTGAGCCGTCTCGAGCTCGGACCAGACGTGGGCGAAACCGCCGTCGCCGACCAGGCAGAAGACCGGTTTCTCCGGGCAGGCCAGCTTGGCGCCGAGGGCCATAGGGAAGCCCCACCCCAGGCCAGCGATGCCACGCGGAGTCAGGAAGCGCATGCCCGGCGCCATAGACCGCAAATAGTTTGTGATCCACACCGAGGCGTAACTGGCATCGGCGACCACGATCGTGTCCTTGGTCAGCAGCGGTTGCAAGTCCGCCATCATACGTTCGGGTCGAAGCGGCCCTTGGGACGATCTCACGAGGGCTGCGACCTCGTCCTGGTGGTGCCGCCGTCCCTCCGCGATCTCCCGCTCGAAGAACGACCGCGTCCTTTCCCGCTTTTCGAGACCGCCGGCTTTTATCCTGGCGAGCAACGCCTCCAAGGTGAGGCGCGAATCTCCTGCCATACGCAAGGCCTCGTAGTTGCGGCCGATCTCCTGACCGTCGACGTCGATATGAATGAAGCGGGCCGACTCGGGATAGAGCGTCCAGGAGTCCGTGCCGTTCTGGTTGGTGCGCGTGCCAACCAAGAGCACGAGGTCCGAGGATTGAACGATCGAGCGCATGTAGCGCGTGGCGCTGTTGGGACCCATCACATATCCAACAACGCCGAGGGACAAGGGATGGCGCTCGTCGACGCTTCCCTTCCCCATCACGGTTGTTGCTACAGGAAGGCTTGCCAGCTCCTGCAGTTCGGAAAGGATGTCGTGCGCTCCAGAGATGTGGACGCCACCGCCAGCAATCACCAGGGGTCGCTCGGCCTCAGTCAACAGCTTGGCGGCCTCCGCCACCGCCTCCGGATCCGCGACGGTGCGGTCCAGAGGAAAGTGGCCGAGCCTGGCGCTTCGGCTGCTGGGCCGCTCGACGGGTTCCATCTGAAGATCCAACGGCAGAAGGATAACGGCCGGTCCCGGACGTCCTGTGGCCGCCACGGTGAAGGCCATGTCGATATAGTCGTCCACCCGCGACGGGTCGTCGATGCGTCGGACCCATTTCGCGCAGGCACCGAAAAGATCGAAGTGATCGAGCTCCTGAAAGGCGTTACGGTCCACGGTTGGGCGCGGCACCTCTTGGACGATCGCGACGATCGGGATGGAGGCTTTGCTGGCTTCGGCGAGACCAGGTACGAGGAGCGTCGCAGCGGGTCCGTTCTGGGCCGTGACCACTGGCACCTTGTTCGAGACCCGCGCGTAGCCGTCGGCCATCATCACGCCTGCATTCTCCGTGCGATAGGCGATCTGCCGGACGCCGGCATCCATGGCCGCGAGCTGCACGGCGGTCGGCAGGCTTTGCCCGAAAGTCAACTCGACCGAATGGCGTCCTAGTGCCGCGACCACGGCTTCTCCGACGGTTTGCGGCATAGGTCTTATATCCTTCGCATTCGTGGTTTTTGTCATGATCGTGAGGCCGGGCTCGTAGCAGCTTCCCGCTAGTCTTCCGCGGCCGACGCTTGCGATGGTAGGCATCGAACCGCCGCGCAGCCCACCCGCAACGCATCGGCGAGCTGGTCAACGTGGACCTCCGTCATCGGCGTGGATAGCGCCCCTAAGCCTGAAGAGGACAACATGACGCCGTGGTGCCGGACCGCACCGAGCAACCGGTCAAAGGCCTCTCGTTCGCGCACTGTCGGATAGGCATCCCGGTAGCATCGAATCGGACCTTGCTTGTAGTGGATCCGGAACAGGGATCCCATCCCGGTCACCTGCGCAGGCACTTCCAATTCTTCGAACAGTGCTCCAATGCGTCGACGCGCAATCGCTCCCAGCTCGTTCAGGTCGTGGAACGCCGAGGGTGTCAGTGCTTCCATGGCGGCGATGCCGGCCACCATCGATAAGGGATTGGCTGTGTAGGTGCCTGACTGCGAGACGGCGGGCCTGCCCGACCTCGGATCGAACACTGACATGACCTCCTTTCGCCCGGCTACGGCACCGATCGGCAGGCCTCCGCCAATGATCTTGCCAAGGACGCAAAGGTCGGGCGCAACGCCAAATTGGTCGATTGCACCGGTAAAGCTGAGGCGAAAGTTCAACACTTCGTCCGAAATCAGGAGGATGTCCTCCGCGTTGCAGATCTTTCTCAGAAGGCGCAGATAGTCCCGTTCGATCGGGACCAAACCGATCTTGGCGGCTATCGGGTCGATCAGGATGCCCGCAAGATCGCTTGCGTGCTGCGCAAGAATTTCTTGGCTCGTCTCGAGATCGTTGAAGGGCAGGATGACGACCTCTTCGAAGGCGGATTGCGGCACCCCTCGGTTGAACGGCACCTTCGCCGGGGGACCCTCGCCCCAGTTGTCTGGATTTGGATCGAGGCTGACTTCGACGGGATCATAGCTGCCGTGATAGGCGCCTTCGCATTTGGCGATCTTGGTGCGGCCCGTGAAGGCGCGGGCCGCCTTGATCGCCATCACGACGGCTTCTGTCCCGCTGTTCATGAAGCGGATCTGCTCGAAGCTGTCGACGCGCCCGCACAGCAGTTCAGCGAGCGCCACCTCGCTTTCGGTCGGACCAGCGTAGCAAAGCCCGTGGCAGATCTGTGCTTCGAGCGCCTGCCGGACGGGCGCGAAATTGTGCCCGTGGATCAAGGTCGTGAAGTTGTTCTCGAAATCGAGATGCCTTCGCCCGTCGACGTCATAGAGATATGGGCCGTCTCCGCGCGCCACATAGGTCGGGTGTGGCGACCGATAGAGAAATGTCCGCGTGTTGCCGCCGGGCATGACCCGGCACGCCCGCTCATAGAGTTTTCGAGATGCCGACTGAGGCATGTTTAGAGTGCTCGTTTAGACCCTTTGATATATCGTATATCTGAATTCATTCGATCGCAAGGCATCCTTTCGTCTGAGCCTGCATGCTGGACTCGCGCGGCAAAATCGAGCGGATTAGCTGTCGACGAAACGCGCCTGCACTCTCGCTAATTGGATTCCAATCACGGAGATGGATCGGCTAGTCACGACGGTCCGCGCGAGCGACCGCCTAGCAAGACTCTCGGCAGGACCTGCGACGGAGATGAGTTTCTGAATACACAGAACTACTATTATTAGGTGTCTATTGCCTGCTTCAAAGAGCTTGAGAGCAGCTGCTGGCCGTCAGCGAGGTCTCGCTCGATCGCTAGGCGCAGCGCCGAGGAGTCGCCGGAGCGGATCGCCTGGATCGCCTCCATGTGATGCGACACCCCCGTCCGGCTGCGTCCGTATTCAGGATAGAGTAGGTTCAAGGATGGCCCCATCTGCAGCCAGAGACCCTCGACGATCTGGAGAGTAAGGGGCAAGCGCGCCGCGCGATAAATGCCGAAATGAAACGCCTCGTTCTCGGACAGCGTGGCTTGATAGTCCTTCCTGTCGAGTGCCGCAATCAGCCGCAGCTGGATCTCCTCGAATCCATCGGCTGCTGACGGGTCCAGACGCTTGCCTGCCTCCTCGGCGAGTATGCCCTCCAGCAATATACGAAGCCTATAGAGTTCTGCCAGTCGCTCGGGCGTCAGCATCGGGGCGAATACCGTGCGATTCGGCCCAAAGTCCAAAGCGCCCTCGGCGACCAGCCGCCCGATGGCCTCGCGCGCCGGCGTCAGGCTCACCGACAATCCGTTGGCGATGGAGCGGTTGGTGATCTTCTGACCGGGCCGAAAGGCGCCGCTCATCAGCGCCCGCTTTAGCCTGCGATAGACCCGGTCGGTCAAAGTCTCCGGGCGGTCCATCGGTTCGAAGTCGACTTCAATCAAGGACCTGCGCTCCCGTCGGCTCTCGTTCACCTGCGGTCTTCATCTTCGTACGCTGCCAGACGGCAGGTCTCTCCTGGCGGCCTGAGGACTTGCGGCGACACGGTAGATTAACGGATATCCCTCGCAGTATTTCGCTTTTTAGGTGCATCCCTTGGCATCGTGTTGGCGCATGGTCCCGCCGCGCTGTTACGAACCGCCGATCCGACCACGCACCTGCAAACCGTCGGCCCATGCCGCAACACACCCCTTCATCGCGCCACCGGACTTGCATGCATCATCGGGTGTCACATTCATACACACGTTGACAGTGGTTGCAAACAATTCTATACGCTATATGCTATATCAAGATATCTATTGGCGACGGGAGAGAACTGCGTGATCGAGCGGAGGCGAGCATCAAGGGCAAGGACGGGTGGACCTAGCGGAACTGGCGTCCTGAGCCGGCGTAGTGAGATGAAAACCGCGTTTGGCGCCGACCAATCAGGTCAGACATCGGTGCTTGGCATGGCAGGTCGCTCCCTACAGCCGCTGCGTGGATCACATGACCTCTCCTTGGCGACCGGCCTCTCGGGACATGTCCCCCGTGCCGTTCGGCCGGTAAGCGGGAGGCTCGTGGATGCCGTATAGCATTTCGGTCGATACCGGCGGGACCTTTACCGATGTCGTCGTCTCGGACGACACGGGCAACTTCACCGTCGGCAAAGCGCTCACGACACCGCGGCGCGTCTTCGAGGGAATGCAGAGGGCGACGGCGAGCGCCGGGGACGTCTTGGGACTCAGCGTCACAGAGCTGCTGCAGCAAACAAACATCCTGGTCTACGGCACCACCCACTCAACCAACTCGCTGGTCGAAAACAAGGTCGCGAAGACGGCCCTGCTGGTCACCGAAGGATTTCCCGACATCCTGGTGATCAAGGAGGGCGGGAAGTTCGACGCGCACGACTTCAGCGTCGACTACCCCGAACCCTACATTCCCCGTCGGAATACATTTGAGATCGCCGAGCGGATCACTTCCGAAGGGGAGGTCCTGGAGCCACTGGATGAGGTCCAGGCTCGCGGTGTCTTGCTTCAACTCAAGGAGCAATCGTTCGACGCCGTGGCCGTGTCCTTCATCTGGTCGATTGCGAACCCGGCCCATGAGCTGGCCCTGGCAGCGCTGATCGAGGAGCTGCTACCAGGCACCCCCTATACTCTTTCCCACCAATTGGTCGCGATCATTCGCGAATACCGCCGCACCTCCGCCACCGCGATCGACGCATCGCTGAAGCCGCTGATGCAACACCATCTCATGGAGATGGAGAGCGACCTGCGGGAGGCCGGCTACGCCGGTGAGATCCTCGTCAGCACCTCGATAGGCGGCTGCATGCACGTCGAGGAGCTCATTGAGCGCCCGATCCATACGGTGCAATCAGGCCCGGCCATGTCGCCGGTCGCCGGGCGCACCTACTCGGATCAGGAAGGTCTCGGCGGCGACGTGATCGTCTGCGACACAGGCGGAACAACATTCGATGTCGGCCTTGTGCGCGCCGGCAACATTAAATTCACGCGCGAGACCTGGCTGGGTGGCCAATGGACCGGCCACATTCTTGGCATCTCCTCCATCGATGTGCGCAGCATCGGCGCCGGCGGGGGCTCGATTGCCTGGATGGATTCCGGCGGCCTGCTGCGCGTTGGACCGCACAGCGCCGGCGCGGATCCGGGCCCCGCCTGCTATGGACGGGGCGGAGATGAGCCGACGGTGACCGATGCGGCGCTGGTTCTCGGATACCTCGACACTGAGAACTTCCTCGGCGGCCGCATGGACCTCGACCGAGATGCGTCCCATCGCGTGATCGGCCGCTTGGCCGAACGGCTCAACCGCACGCCTCAAGAAGCCGCCTTCGCCGTGAACAACCTGGCCAACGAGCTGATGATCAAGGCGATCCAGAACATCACGATCAGCGAGGGCTTGAACCCGCGGGAATGCGCGCTGGTCGCCGGCGGCGGCGCGGCGGGCCTCGGAATCGTTCACATCGCTCGTGAGCTTGGCTGCAAGCGCGTTCTGCTCCCCAAGACGGCCGGCGCCCTCAGCGCTTGCGGCATGCAGTTCTCCGACATCGTCGCCGAGCAGACGGCCGCTTGCGTCACCCGCACGGACGACTTCGACCTGGAGGGCGCGAACGGCCTGCTCGAGGAAATTGGGAAAGAGCTGGAGCAGTTCGCAGCGACCCTGACCGACAAGGGCTTCGACCAGTACCGCATCGAGTACCTCGTCGAGGCGCGCTACCTCTTCCAGGTCTGGGAACTGGAGGTCACGCTGCCGTTCGCAACCTTCAGCGGCCCTGACGACATCGAGCGCTTGGTTCAAGCGTTTCACCGAGTGCACGAGCGCGTTTTCGCCGTGCGCGACGACGCCAGCCCCGTCGAATGCCTGAACTGGAAGGGTCGCCTATCGGTCGGCCTCGGCCACGGGATCAACGGGGTCGTCGCTCAATCAGGGACCACGACCGCTGAGCCGCATGGTTGGCGGGAGGCCTTCTTCGGTGGAACGGCGAGTCTGAAGACTCCGGTCTACCTCGGCGCCGAACTGCCCGTGGGTGCCCGGCTTCAGGGGCCTCTGGTCATCGTCGAGCCAACCACGACGATCGTCGCGGACGAAAGCACGACTGTCCACCTGACCGGCGCCAACAACTATCTGCTGGAGATCTAAGGTCCGTGCCTTCCACCACATCATTTGGCGCTAGTTCGCTAGGTCGATCTGCAGAAGCAGATCGGCGAGCCTTTCCAGGAAACAGAAGGCTCGGACCATGAGCTCACGCAACAACACCGCAAGCAATGCGCTTGACGATCCCCTGCTGACGGCCGTGATGGCCAACAGGTTGGACGGCATCGTGCGGGAGATGTCCAACACCCTGCTCCGCACTGCGCGCTCGGCGGTGATCAACAACGCCCGGGACTTCTCCTGCGCGATCTGCACGGCCGACAACCAGCTCCTTGCTCCGGGAGAGGGGCTTCCGGTTCATATCTTTGGCTCGCACCTGCAGACGGAATCCATGTGCGAGCTGCATCCCGATCTCGCCGAGGGCGACGCATTCCTGCACAACGACCCCTATATGGGAAACAGCCACCCGGCGGATCACACGATCCTGGTGCCGGTCTTTTTCGAGGGCGAACATCTCTTCACCGTCTGTGCGAAGGCCCACCAAGCCGATATCGGCAACAGCGTGCCCACCACCTACCACGCGACCGCCAGAGACATCTACGAAGAGGGCGCACTCATCTTTCCCTGCGTCCGCGTCCAGCGCGACCACCAAATGATCGACGATATCGTTCGCATGTGCCGGCGGCGAATCCGCGTCCCCGATCAGTGGTACGGAGACTTCCTCGCCGGAATCGGCTCGGCCCGCACCGGCGAACGCCGGCTCAAGGAGTTCTGCGCGAAGTACGGCAGGGAGACCGTCAAGTCCTTCGTCCGGGATTGGCTGGACTATTCGGAGCGCCGAATGATCCAGGCGATCAAGAAGCTGCCGAAGGCGCGACTTGTTAACCACGGGACCCATGACCCGGTCGAGCCCTTCCTGCCCGACGGCATCCCGATCACTGTGGCGATCGAGGTCGATCCTGACGAGGCCATGATCGCGGTCGATCTCAGAGACAACATCGACTGCGTCGATTGCGGCCTGAATCAGTCGGAGGCTTGCAGTCTCAACAACGTCCTGACGGGTGTTTTCAACTGCCTGGAACCCGACATTCCCCACAACTCTGGGGCCTTTCGCCGGCTCAGGGTCCACTTGCGGGAAAACTGCGTCGTCGGAAAGCCGCGTTTCCCGCACAGCTGTTCGATCGCGACGACCAACGTCGGCGACCGCCTCGTCAACATCACGCAAAGCGCCTTCGCCAGCTTGGGTGATGGCTGGGGCCTTGCCGAGGGCGGCTCTGCCATGGGGGCAGCCTCCGCTTCGATCTACGGCAGGGACTTCCGGCGCAGCGACGCCCCCTACGTCAACCAGCTCATCCTGAGCGTCAATGGCGGCCCTGCCTCGCCGGTCTCCGATGGCTGGGTGACATACGGTCTGCCGGTCGTCTCGGGCCTGATGTACCGCGATAGTGTGGAACTCGACGAGGTGAAACAGCCCATCCACATCAAGCTGCTGCGGCTCGTTCCCGACAGCGGCGGTGCCGGGCGCTATCGGGGCGCGCCGGGATGCGAGATCGTCTATGGCCCCAAGGTCCATCCAATGCATGTCTCGGTGGTCTGCGATGCCCATCGCCATCCGCCCAAGGGTGTGCGCGGTGGACAGGCGGGACGCGCCGCGGAGACCTACAAGGTCGCGGCGGATGGGCAAGAGACCGAGTTGCCTAACTTTTTCCGGGTCGAGCTCGTGCCCGGCGAATGGATTCGCGCGATCGACAACGGCGGTGGAGGCTATGGGGACCCCTTGGAGCGGGACCCTGAGCGGGTATGCCGGGACGTGCTCGAACGTTGGATCACGCCCGAGCAGGCGCGCGAGACCTATGGGGTGGTTTTCGACGGATCCCTGGAAGACCAGACCCTCACACCAAACCTGGAGGCGACGTCACGCCTGCGGGCGGACCTAAATCGGAAGCGGGCGCCTGCACCAGAAAGCTCAAGAAATGAGTGAAACTTTGGCCGGACTCCGCAAGGCGCGGAGATGCCGGCCTTGAATGGGCAATGGGAGGAAGACCGATGACAAGAATGCAACCTGACCTGACGCGCCGGCATTTCGTCGCCGGCACCGGACTCGCTGCCGCCGTCCTGCCGCTCGTGCTGAACCCGTCGGCACGGGCGCTTGCGCAATCCAACGGCACCCTCAACCTGGCCGACATCGGCGTCGGCAACCCGGGCGGCGACTGGTCTCGCTTCAGCGGCGGCACGGGCTGGGATGTCAACTTAGTTGCAATTGGCGACGCGCCCTCGGCGCTCATGAACCTGTTGATGGCAGGTGGCGGAACGGAGACTTACGAGCTGCTGCATGTGGTCGGCGGCGTGCAGCCTCCTTTGGTCGAGAATGGCCTCATCGAAGAGATCGACACTGCGCGTATTCCGAATTGGTCGAAGGATGCCTACATCCAAGACTACATGGCCGAAGGCAAGCCAGGCCATCGCATGGTCGCATACAATGGCAAAATCTACGGCGTCCCGACCATCATCCAAGGAGATTCCTTCGGATATCTTTCCGACGTCACGGGACCGCTTGACAGCTACGGTGCCCTGTTCGATCCGAAATGGAGGGGTTTCGTGGCACTGGACAACAACCCACTGACATCGGGCCACAAGACCGCGCAGTATCTCAAGTACCACAAGCTCGCGACCATCGAGGATCCGTACAACATGACCCCCGCCGAGATTAAAACGGTCGTCGACTTCCTGGTCGACAAGAAAAAGGAGGGGCAGTTCCGGGTGCTCTGGACGGGCTATCAGCAGGCCGTCGACCTTTTCTCCAATAGAGAGGTCTACGTGATGGACTGCTGGGAGCCGGTGGTGATCGGCGCCAACGCCAAGGGCGCGCAAGCCGTCTACGCTACGCCGATCGAAGGCTATATGCTGTGGTCGATGAGTGCCTACCTGACGAAGAATCCGAACCGCGCGCCCGAGCGCACGCAGGCGGCCTACGACTTGCTCAACTTCATGCTCGGTGGCTGGTATGGGGCCACGATCACCTCGCTCTACGGCTACATGACCAATTCGCAGGCAGTGCCCTTCGCGGAGAACCACGCGAGCGACTTCCCGGCCGGCACTTCCGAGCGAGTCAATGAGGTCGACAGCAACGTCAAGAGAAAACTGAAACATGGCGGTCTGTGGCAGAGACGCTGGCCCGACAACTTGGAGATCCTCGAGGACGAATGGGCGCGTTTGAGAGCCGCCTGATACGGCGATCGGCCCCGGCAGATTGACGGCGCATGCGAAAGCTCGCTTTCGCTGACTTGGGACGCTACGGGCTGCTGGCAATCCCACTGCTGTTCATGGTGGTGTTCTTGCTGGCGCCCGTGGCGACCTCTTTCGTGCTCGGTTTCTGGGTCAAGGCCGGACTCTCCTACCAGCCCGCCCTGACACTCGAAAACTACGAGAGGTTCTTCGAGGGCATCCGACTCCTCGTGCTCGAGCGCACCTTGCTTGTCGCCACCGTCGGCACAGGCATCAGCCTTGCGATCGCCTATCCGGTCGCCTACTTCCTCGCGACTCGGGCGGGGGAATGGGCCCGATTGGTGGTCTTCCTCCTGATCACCATCCCTTTCCTCGTGAACTACATCATCCGGAACTTCGGATGGGCCTATCTCCTGGGCCGGGAAGGACCCATCAACGGGGCCCTGCTGACGCTCGGCGTGATCGAGCAGCCACTCGATTGGCTTCTGTTCAGTGACTTCGCTGTCTTCCTCGGCCTCGTCGCCGCATACATGCCGTTCATGATCTTTCCCCTGTGGCTGGCGCTCGCGGGGATCAACCGACGATTGGTCGAGGCGAGCTGGCTTCTGGGCGCCAATCCGCTCGTGACCTTCCTGCGGGTCGTCTTGCCGCTCTCGCTTCCCGGCGTGTTTGCGGCCGTTATTTTCGGATTCGTCGGCATCTTCGGCGAGAGCGCCGTCCCGGTGATCCTCGGAGGCGGCCGTTACCAACTGATCGGTCGCGAGATCGCGAGCACCATGGAAGTCCTGCATTACCCCCTTGCCGCCGCCATCACAAATGTCGTCATTGCCGTCATGGCTTCTCTCCTGGTCCTCTGGTACCGCTTCTTCGACCTGCGATCCTTCCTCGGCACCATACTGCGCTGGCGGTACTAGAGCATGGGTGGCCGCCTGACCCTGTGGCTGCTCTGGGCCTACGTCGTCGCGGTTTTGGTCTTTCTGAACGGCCCGCTCATCCCCCCGCTCTTGCTCTCAATCGAGCCGGCAACAGCGGAAGCCGCACAATCCGGTATCACGTTTCAGTCTTACAGCGAGATCTGGCAAAGCCGCATTCTCGTTGGCTCGGTCGAGACCTCGCTCATCGTGGCCCTTGCGGTAGGGTTGATAACACCCATGCTCGCCGTTATCGCCGGCCGGGCCGTGCGCGAGCTGGGGGCGCCACGGGGGCTGGTCCTCTTCTTTCTTCTGCCGCTCTTCATCCCGGGAGTCAGCCTGGGTGTGGCGATGGCCTTCTTTTTTCGTCAGATCGGACTTCCGCCGTCGCTTTTGACAATCGTTATCGTCCACGTCATGTGGGCACTGCCCTTCGCCTTCCTCATCGTGCTGACATCCATGGCGACCTTCGATCCGGTCTATGTCGAGGCCGCCTATCTCTGCGGCGCCAATCGCTGGCGCGCCTTCAAGGATGTCGAGCTGCCGCTCATCGGACGAGGCGTTGCGGGCGCTTGTCTCTTTTCGATGATCATCTCGTTCAACGAGACTATTCGCACGGTGCCCGTGCTGGGACCGAACAACACGGTGCAAACCTATATCTGGGCGACCTATCAACGGATCGGCCTTTCGCCGCCCATCTATGCCATGATGGGGCTTCTGATCCTAACCACGCTCGCGCTCGTTTTTGTTTTCGCGCTCCTCGGGCGCGCGCGGTCGCGGCGGCCAGCAAACTAGCTCCGTTCGTCGCCACTCGGAAATCCTCTCCGCTTCGGTCCTATCGTCCGTTCTCCAGGAGAATCACGTCCGCTTCGTCGAACCCGATTCGAACGTTGGCCGGGGTCCCTTCGACTTCGTTGCGGGTCGAGGTGGCGACCAGGGTTTGGCCGTCCGGCATGACGAGTTCGTGGTCCGTATTGGTTCCTCGGTAGATGACCTCGCGCAAGGCTCCCTCGAATTGCACGTCGCAGGCTGCTGCGGAGTCTGCGATCCGGACGTTTTCCGACCTCACACAAAGCTCGATTCGCCCGGGCGACCCGGCGCCATCGCCCAACACGCCTAGGACCAGGTCGGCCAGGCGGACGCGGCTGCGCCCCTGTTCGACGCCGAGCAGCTCGGCGCTCAAGACGTTGCACCCCCTGAAGAACTCGGCCACGAAACGCGTGCGGGGGCGCTTGAAGATGACCTCCGGACTATCGCACTGAACGCAAGAGCCGTCATGCAGGACTGCGATCCGGTCGCTCATGGTGAGCGCCTCTTCCTGATCGTGAGTGACATAGAGGAAAGTCGTTCCGGTCTCGCGCTGAATGTGTCTCAGTTCGATCTGCATTTCGCGGCGGATCTTTTCGTCGAGCGCACCCAGAGGCTCGTCGAACAAGAGCATCGAGGGTTCCGGTGCAAGCGCCCGGGCGACGGCCACTCTCTGCTGCTCGCCGCCACTCAGGAGCGTGACGTTCTTGTTCGCCATGCCGCTCAGGCCGACAAGATCGATGAGCGCCTTGACGCGTGCGTCGGCCTTCGCTCTCGATTGGCCGCGAACCGTCAAGCCATAGCGTACATTCTGCGCCACCGTCATATGCGGAAAAACCGCATACTGCTGAAACACCATGCCCAGGTTGCGTCGCCAAGGCGGCACGCCCCGCATGTCCTGACCAGCGATCAGGACGCGGCCCGAATCCGGTGTCTCGAGCCCAGCAACCATGCGAAGCACGGTCGACTTTCCCGAACCGCTAGGTCCCAGGAAAGTAAAGAACTCCCCCTGATCAACGGAGAGCGTGAGATCGTCAGCGACGACTTTCTGTCCGAAGCATTTGTCGATCCGCTCCAACTCCAACACTGGCGCCATTCGAATTCACCCCGCTGTCCGCAAAAATCGATGCTCGATCCGAACTCTCTACGCACCAAACACCCGAACCTAACTATGTTGCTACTCGCCAAGACCTTGAGTGGTTGTCAGATCGTACGAGTAGATTCCCATTATATGACGCAAGCATTTTCGATGCACGCGTCAGACGGCGATTCGAACCACGCACAAGATACTTTTCGTGTTCCCACACAGCTGACCATGCGCGAACGGCCGCGTTTGGATCGGTGAACAGGCATTGCACGAGCCCCAAGCAAACGACCGTTCCTGACCGATAGCGTTGAAAAAGTCTGGTCGGCTCGGGGTTCGCTCTGATTCACTTTGGGCGATAGGAACGAGCTCGGAGCGGATCGATGATGGGTCGGTTGGACGGCGGGACGGAGAAGCTGTTTTACGAATTCTCTCTGGAGGACGCGGTTCCCTCGGATCACCTGCTGCGCAAGGTCGACCGGTTTCTCGATTTCGATGGGCTGCGAGCGCATCTGCGGCCTTACTATAGCGACATCGGGCGGCCCTCGGTCGATCCGGAGCTGATGATCCACATGCTCCTTGTCGGCTACTGCTTTGGCATCCGCTCGGGGCGGCGGCTGTGCGAGGAGGTTCATCTGAACCTGGCTTATCGGCGGTTTTGCCGCCTCGGGATCGAGGACCGGGTTCCCGATCACAAGACGACCTCCGGCTTCCGGAACAATCTCATTGAGCATGCCATCTGCCTCGGAGCCCTTGGGCTCAAGAGTGATCTGTAGTCCGACTCCAGCAACGAGGGAGTGCGTTGAGCTACGGACACATCCGTCAGCGCTCAAGCAGAACTCAACAGCACCGAGCCCTGTACTCACTTGAGAGATATGCTCCAACGCATGGGCGACCAACATCCCAACCACTGACCGGATGATTCCCTGCTGTTGAGATCGTGGCAATATCCATCAACCCCTGACGACGTTCAACAACCAGGCCCTCATGAAGCTGTTGGCGTGGTTCAAAGCTACCGGCAATGACTGAATCACGGCGGTTTCACGCAATCAACCCTACTCTCCGGTCTCATTGAGCATTTGCTTCAAACAAAGACGAAGGAGGGATCCCATGGAAGTGGTCGTGGTCTTCAAAGCCGATGGCACAATCCAGTGCGAGGACAACAAACCTATCCCCCTGGAACATCATGCCGCGCAGCTCCGAAAAATCGGTGCGAGCGAAATCTGCGGTCAAGGAAATGTGCCCGGCCCATTCATCGTAGTCGATCTGTGCGGCGCGCCTACGGGAAGGGTGAATGCCTTCGCCATTCTCAAGGAGGACTGGGATCTGATCTTATCCGGGACCGCCGGCACGCTCGGATTCCGGATTTGGACTGGAGCGCCCTACCCGGATCTCGAGATCAGTCAAGGCTGCAAGATCTCGGATGAGGCCCCTACCGGTCGACCCGCTCCTTCGATCGGCGCCTATCCTGTTTTGATCCGTGAGCTCCTGGGACGACCTTGCCGCTGCTACCGTCAAGGCGATGCCTTGACCAAGGATTTCATCCCGGAGCGTGCGAACATCGAACACGACGAGAGCGGTCGGATCAGCGACGTTTGGTTCGGATAAGCTCGATCCCGGGGTTGCTTTCGGCCGGCGAGCGACCTCGGAGAATAAGCGCCGACTCGCAATCACGTCGGCTCGAAGGGAACGCTCTTGTAACGTATCAGGATCTCTTCGCCGGTCTTGATTGTTCTCAGTGCCACGAGATCGAGGCACTCCTCGTCGTAGTCGCGGAGCACTTCGGCATTGGCGCCGTTGTCCGCATGGTTACAAAGGCTGGCCAGTCCAAAGGCGATCACAGCGGTCTCGCCCCCTTGTGCTTTAGGTCTGTCCCAAACGAAGGTATGCATGATGCAGGGCAGAATCCGCATCAGGTAGTACTCGACGCCCGAAAGGATCAGGACAGGCGCACTGACGATCAGTTCTCCAGGGGCAACGTCCTGCGCGGCGGCAATACCGCGCCCCCGACTGGGCGATTCAATAATGACAACCTTCGCGTTGTCGTACTTGCTTTGTTTCTGACTCAAATCCGAACCCTCCCCATTGTCCTCGAGCACACGCACGAGCGGCCTTAGCTGCCCTTTAGTTTTTCCCGCAAACAGCGAACATAGGCTGGATTGGTGCCACAGCAGCCACCGACGATAGTGGCACCGGCGGCGATCCATGCTTGTGCGACTTCGGCGTAGGCGTCTGCGTCGAGCCAATCCGGGCTGCCACTCGTCTGATCGTCCTCGGACGGCTCATGGCGGAAAGGATTAGCGTAGGCGCCAAACCGTTTGCCACTAGCTTGGGACAATGCAGGCAAGGCCTTTGTGACGGCCGTCGTCGAGCTGCAGTTGAAGAGACAGGCCTCGACCGGCAAATTGCCGAGGCACGCCACAGCCTCGGCGATCGTCTCACCACCACGCAACGAACCGCTTTTCTCGTCGAGGGTCCAAGAAACCCAGATTGGCTTGCCGTACTCCGCCGCAGCCTTGGCAGCCGCATAAGCCTCTGCGGCCGTGGTCATAGTCTCGCAGAGGAAGATATCGACATGGGACGCCAACAGGCTGGCGATCGTCCGATAGATAGGAAAGATCTCGCCGTAGCATCCGACGAGGTCGGCGCGATAGCTCGTGTTCAATGGCGGCAGAGAACCGGCGATTTTGACCGCGCCACTCTCCACTTCTCGGGCACACTGCGCCAGCTTGCAGGCACCCACCACAAGTTCCGCCAACTGTGACTCCAGGCCCTCGCGCGCCAAGATAGCTGGGGTGACCGAGTAGTTGTTCACCGTAACAACGTCGGCGCCAGCTCTCATGTAGTCACTATGCAACGACAGCACTTCCTGCGGCGCTTCCATCAACGCCAGCGCCGACCAAATGGAGGTTTTGTAGTCCGGCACTCCGACACCCCGTTCTCTCAGCGCAGATCCCATGGCGCCGTCGAGCAGGGTGATGTCGGCCATAACACTCATCTCATCTATCGTTGATTGCGCCTGATGTGCGCTGTGAAAACTGTACACCACTCCCGTTAGCAATCAACGACGATACTCTAACCTCTACTCGAGCGCGAAGAAAGGGCGGTACAGGAACTGGACAGATTTCCGCCAAGCCAACAAAAAACACCCCTTCCCTTCAGGCTCTGTGAATCACGATGGATTCACGCGTACTGCGTTCTACTAACGCCAATCTAGAATATGAACACAAATGCGGGGAATCCGAGTAATGCGACACGGGCAACTTTCGGCGGAGCTCAGAGCCGAAGGCAATCCGAGAGATTCAGCCTACGAAGAGAATCGCGGGCAGGAACACTCTAGTTGTCCCATGACAGGATTGACCTCCGAAAGCTATTACCACTTATTCGGTAGAAATGACAACCGCCAATGTCACCAAAGCGTTTCAGAAGATAGACTGAATGCGATTGGCAAGAAAATGGTGGGCACCAATGATCCCGACAATGGGCAAGCGGGGAAATGGATTCCAGCCGGTTATACATACCTTGGTCAGTTCCTAGTTCACGACCTAACAAGGAGCAATTTGACCGGTCGAGAGGTCGGCGGGCGAACAATACCATCCGAGAATCTGCGAACCCCTGGCCTTGATCTGGACAGCCTTTACGGACAGGGGCCAGAGGTTGACAGTCATCTGTACCAACGGCCCCAACCCAACATCGGTGGTCGTTATCTCTTTCGTCTTGGCAAGACAATCATTCCCGAAAGTTCGACCGATGAGGGCTTCCAAACATCAAACCATGATCTCCCCAGAATTGAGACTGGATGTAGAGGAATTTCGGGAGACGAAGGCCACTGCATTGATCCGGTTGTTGCAGATACACGGAACGATGACCACCTGCTCCTCTCACAGTTAACATCATTGTTTCTACTCATTCACAACCGTGTCGCCAAGTCAATAAAGAAGACTGAAAAGTCTAACCATGAATGCTTCAACCTTGCGCACGAATTCATGGTCAAGAGTTATCGGAAGATAGTTGTACAAGATTACATAAGTCGACTATTGCACCCCTCTATTCGCGAGGAGTTCTTCAAAGAGAGCTCAAGCATATTCGATTTTGCCGGATGTCCAAACGGCTTGCCATTGGAATTCGTTTTTGGGGTCGGCCGCATTGGACACGCGATGGTTCGATCGTCATACCGAGTCAACCGATTCGAGGCCGGAAGCCGAGGCAAGCTTGATAGGATTTTGGACTTCTCAAGCTTGGCACCGGATTCAAACCTACCAGTTCCTGCCGACTGGGTTGTGGACTGGAGCAACTTCTTCGAAACAAGTGATGCAGAGCCGCAGCGGGCGAGACGAATTAGTCCATTCTGGGCCCGGCCAATGATCTCCTTTAGGAACTCCCTGATGAATCATTCCTTGGCTTTTCGAGATCTATCCCGTTCGAGCGAGCATCAAGTTCGCTCTGGCCAAGAATGCGCCTTGGCCTTGCGAGATCTGCTCAAAACAAAATTGAAACTCAAGATCCCAATTCTCTCAATAGAAGATTTGACTCCGAAACAAACGGCTCCTCCAATCTCCGAGTTACTTTATATCAATCCTCTTGTTGAAGAAATAAAATCAACAAAACATTTTCAACAGAACACACCTCTTCTGTATTACTTGATACAGGAATCCATAATTCATGGAAACCATGGCCAAATACTTGGACCACTCGGTTCTTATATTCTTGCAGCAACAATTGGTCAAACTCTGTACCGGTCGAAACCATGGGGCTATTTAGATGAAGGCCAAGCCTTAGCGCATTCCAAGATTAGTCGCGGCGTTTGTACGATGCCTGATTTAATCGCGATCCTAAACATGGGCCATGATGAAGTTCTGGCTAGACACTCTGAGACGATTTGACACAGGCGGGATGCAAGTGAAAAAGGTTTCCCGGCGCCATTCCCTGTCCATCTCAATCTCTTAAGTTTGCGAAGGAGGAAAATCCATGATTCTAGATCCGAAAGATCGCGAGGCCCTTGGACAATACGTTGACATGGTTGCGAGGACACCAGAGGAGTTCGCCAAACTGTCTGGCGACTCCAATCGGACTCTACATGACCTAAATTTGTACAACGATGATTTGATGGATCCAAAGACCCCCGAGATTGTGGTCCATCAGAACACGAAGCGTATCATGCACATGGTAATCCCCTGGAAGGGCGACATAGACGAAGCAAAGGGAATGCCATATTCGTATCCAACACAATATGATCCCAACAGTGTAAACTATATCGACCCTAGCAAAGAGCGGGAGCGAGCGATCGTTTTTCGTATTGGCGACTACACGCTTAATTCCTGCATGTAGAACTCTCTCGATATCCCTCACCATTCAATTTGAGACGAGAAGGCCTGCTCTTCGCAGGCCTTCTCGCGCCCGGTCCCTGGGTTCCGGGTTCTTCAGCGGGCAGTGTTGCAAGAACCAGTTTACCGCCAGGCCTGGATCGTAGGGCTCTTCACCGACCCAGTGCTTGCGCATGAAATCGAGAAAATGGGCGCCAGCTGCTCTCGCCCGATCAGTCCATTCGAGCTGACCAAGCGCCGCAACACGCCATCCTGGCGCCATCGGAATCACGTCCTCGGCCATATCGGCGGCTTGAACGCTGCCCTCGTAATCGGCGCAAATGAAGCGAGTCGAGGCCAGGTAAGCCCACTGGCCAGCGTTTATCATCGGCGTCAACTCGATCGCCTCGTTGGAGAGCCGCATGCCACGTTCCAGATCGCCGCACATGGCCAGTCCGTTGGCGCAGGAGAACAAGGTCGTTGGATTGTTGGGATTGAGATCGTAGGCAAGCCGGTGGTGCAGAGCTGCCTGTTCGTAGCGCCCAACCATGGCGTTCGACCAGGCCAGAGCGACCTGACTCCGCACATCAAGCGGATCGAGGGCAACCGCGGTCTGGGCTAGGCGAGCCGCGTCTTCCAACAGAGGCTGGCTGGGAAACAGGCCCGGCGAGATCATGTGCCGGCTAGAGAAAATCGAGGCAAGGCCACTGTACGCTGGCGCGAAATCGGGACAGGACTCGATAACTTGCCGGAACATCAGCTCGGCCTTGTGCCGGACCGAGGGATTCCAGCTCCAGATCAATTGATAGCCTTGAAGCCAAAGATTGTAGGCATCCGGAGAGATTCCGGGGTCAACGATATGCTGCGCTACCTGTTGTGCAGAGACCTGAATGTTGAGGCCTGCCGACATGCGCATGACGATCCGCCGTTGCGCGACAGACCAGGATTCGAGGGTGAGGGCGTAGCGCTCGCTCCAAATGTACTGGCGCGTTGGAACGTCCATCAGTGTGATAACCAAGTGGATTTGGCCTTCGTGTTCGAAATAGGTACCGTCAATCCGATAGTCCACACCCTTTGCCAGCCCCTCTCCTTTCGCGTCGCTCGACCTTGAGCGCGCCATAGCGCTTTGGCCATCGACGACAATCCAATCGCGAAATCGGACCAAGCTGGCGATCAATACGCGCCGGAAGCCATCGATCAGATAGTCCTCGGTCTGGACTGGACCCCCAGGACGAAACGGGCCAAGTTCCAACACTGGAAGGTGAGCTGGCTCAATGCCTCCTTGGCGGCTCGGACTTGCTTCAGTCGATGCGGGTGCCGCACTTGGAAGTACCGGCTCCACAAGTTTGAGTGCTGGTGGAAAGGTGCCCGTTTTGATTTCAGCGATGAGCTGTTGCGTCTCTTCGGCAGGCTCCATATCGTAATCTTCATCTAGGATGTCCCAGAGTTCCTTGTATTGTTTGAGCGCTGCTGAGGTATTGCCCTTCTCCGCGAAGCCTCGGATAAGATGTCGTTGTGCCTCTTCATGGGTCCTGTCCAGTACAGTCAGCGCCTGGGCGGCTCGCTGGCGCGTCGCTTCGTCGGCGGTTAGATCACGGAGATGAGCTTCGAGTAGTCCGAGCAGTTCGTTGTGCCAGTGTTCGCGGACGATATGGAGCCAAGCGGCAAAAGACTGATCGAGCGACTCAAGGCCATAGAGAATGCGGTCCGGCACGACCCGACCGTAGACCAACTCATCCCCAATTGTGCCTCGTCTCAGGCCGTTGGCGACTTCTTGCAAATCGACCGCAAAGTTTTCGGGTCCAAGTGAGATCTCCTGCCGTTCGGTGCGAAATGCCGGCCCGCTGCGGTCACCAAGAAACCCACGCAGTTGCTTCAAGCACTGACGCAAGGAAGCACGAGCCTGTTCCTCACTCTTGTCGCTCCAGAATAGCCCGGCCAACCGCTCCCGCGTCTCGGACTTGCGCGGACTAAGTGCCAGGTAAGCTAGAAGACCGCAGGCTTTTCTATTCTTTATGGGAATCAGCTCGCCCGCCGCAGACTCTGCAGCGAAACCATCGAGTACCCGAATTGTAACGGGACGCGCGCCTTCTTGTTCCGCATCCAAATTCGCCACTCAAAACCCTCCCCTTCGTGGGCCTGAACGGCTAGTTGGAAACTATCTTCATGATAGCGTTTGGTTTCCGACAGATTGACACGAAACGATGGGCGAATCAAACCAGAGGTGGCAAATCATCCGAACGCAGACAACTCTGATGGTTGATCGACATTGAGCACCGCAACCGGTGTGTAACCCAATCCGGCTTTACGGACTGCAGACCCGGGACGACCACGCGCACGGCAGGGATACCTAGCGCAGAGCGCGAAACATCGATCCAGAAAGCGGCCAAACCCGCGCGTCGTAGCCTAGCGCAGCATCCCTCCAGCGGATTCTCTTCTAGCTCCGGCTCAGAATTCCCGCCGTGTGCCCGCCCTGCACCGGCGTGCGGTTGGAACTGCGGAAACGCATGCACGTGCATCCTCTGCGACCTATCCAGATGACGTTTGTCTCCTGAATTGAGAGCCTGATGGCCTTCTTGCTCGATCTTGAGGCGCACCAGGTCTAGAGCCAATTCCATTTGGCACATTTCCAGCGCGGCGTCTTGTGCTGCCATCAAGGGGTCGAGATCTGCGGCAAAGCCTGTGATGGCACCGTTCCCACCGTGGTCATAGGAAAGGGCAACAACCACAGGGATACCGAGATCGCTGGTCACATCCAGGAATCGATAGGGCCGCTCCACGCCGTCCCGTAGTGCCTGCACAAATCCCTGCAGTATGTCTTCGCGCTCATTTTCCAGTAGCAGCGGCCGCGCCGGCTGTCTTCCGTACCACCACAGCGCCACCGCGTCGCGCTCTACCAGTTCCATCAATGCGTGATAGCAGGCGTGCGCCACCGTTGGTCCCGCGGCGCATCCACTGCTCTCGGCCTTCCGGAGCGATCTGCCCTGACCCTCCCGTCTTCGCCGAATGCAGAGATCCGCTGGCACGGCAAGCTCCTTCGATCCTTCAAGGCTGCGAAACTTCAGCCAGCCGATGGTTTGATTGGCGTCGCCGGCGGCGAGACCAATCCCATTCAACATCCAGAGCAGCACGTCCTCCGAGCAACCCAAGTCCCGCTTACGATGGAGATCATCTGCGCGAGCGTGGTGGATCGATTCGTCCCCCCAACTCACGAAGGACAGATACTCCGCCGCCTCTCCGACGCAGCCTTCGAATGCCGCGCACAATGTGACACCACGTCCCCCGGCGCTCATCACAGTGTCGTCCGGCGGCGTCAATCCGAAACGCGCCGGCGCGATCTCGCCGCCAACGAAGAAGGCGCCCGGCGCCAAGCGGCCGGGCACCGTGAACACCCGCTCGAGCCTCGACGCAAGAGACAAAAGCGCCAACCGGTTCGCAACAACTTCAGGAGCGCTGCCGTCGGGTCTTAGGACTCCCGACGCGGGATCGACATGAACATAGCCGAGCTCAAGCAGGAGGCGCCGTGGCTGGTCCTCCGGCGCCGGAGAATCCGAAGCCCGCGGACGTGGCGGTAAGACCGGCGCGCCGGGCTCCGACAGTTCCGTCAGGATACTATGGCTATTCTCGAATAGCGCGATCGTCACACCGTCCTCGTCGATTGACCGGCCATTGCCTTGGAATGGCAATTGCCGCATTTGCGTGTAGTCCGGTTTACAACTGATTCACGATGTTATCACGCTCTCGTTGCAAAAGTCCCTCATGCGCTGACGCAAATCGCTAATACCAGAGTTCGATGCTCGATGGGAGTTCAACCAGAGCTGCGAAAGCGAGAGGACCGTCATGGTTTCGCGCACGGCAACAACTGCGGCGATCCACGGAAGAGGCACGGTTGGCAGCGACCAAGACAAGGCGATGCTTGAGCAAAGACATAGCGCGCAGCTCCGAACACCTCCCTGGGGCATTTGCATGCCCACTTGCCGCGTCCACTCCTGCGATCCCCTTCGTTACCCGCGGGGGTGGGCGTTCTTTTTGCGAGCGGTCACAGCAACCAACGGAATTGGTTCGAGCTCCACTCAGCGCTCAAGACGGAGGACAAATATGAATTCCATGACATTTCTCAGACTGGCCCGGTCACTCGCTCATAAAATGCCTGGGTTCCGGTGGGGTGCGTGGGCCACCGCGACCATGTTGGCATTGTCGGGATGCGGGGTTTTGCCGTCCCACATCCACGACGAGAGAGCTGAGGGTATCAACACCAAACTCCAATATCAGTTCGCAACATTTCGAGAGAACCAATCCTTCCCACACGCCGATATGGCGACCAACCTGGAACTTTACGCACTCCGCGCCTATGCGACCGCCGGGCGCCCAATTGACTATCAGGAAAGCCTACTGCCAGTCCGTCTGGGAAGATTTGACCACCAACAGTCCATCAACAGATCCAGAGAGATGGGTCAAGCTCGGCATGTCCCCATCTCAAGCGGCCTCGATGCGCTGGCTGAGTACCACAAAGGTACGCTCACAGGAGGTGACGTCGCCAAAATCCTGCAGAGAGCTGATACGGAAATCACTCTAGGCACTCCGACCTGCCCCTCCTTGTCGACTAGCTGAAAAGACAGACAAATCAAACATTCCCCGACTTGTTGAACCAGGCGTCAGAAAGAGCGCGAAGAGCGCTCGTGACCGATCCCAATGAGGAGGTAGTTATGTTAGCAAAATCGATCACAGCAATCCTAGCATCCACTGTTGTTCTTGTCGGGTGCACGAGCACAATTCACCGGACCGTCGATATCGACAATGGTAAGGGGCTTAGCCTCGATGCAAAGCAGCGATTGCTTCTAGTCACCAATAGAGGCGGCATTGGTGAGGACAGACGTATTGTTTGTGCAGAACCAAGTCCGGACGCCATCACATCACTTGCCGCCGCTGCGTCCGCTTCGGGAGGCACTTTCAACGCCGGAGGAAGTCTTGCTTTCGGCTCCAACGAGGCAGCGGCCTCCATAGGACTTCGCACTCAAACCACTCAGTTGCTGCGGGATGGCTATTACCGTCTCTGTGAAGCCTACATGAACGGCGCACTCTCGCGCGAACAATACAACTTCGCCTTGGTCAATATTGATCATGTGATGATTCCAATAATGGCGATAGACGCGATTGCCGGTGCACCACGCCCGCCAGCAGTGGCCCTTGCGCCTGGCAATCCAGGCAGCAACAGCTCCACCACTGCAACCGATAGTGAATCGTCAAATAGCGGGGATGAAGCTTCGACTCAGTCAGCGTCCTTCACGGGAGAGTCTAGCGTTGGCTCATCGGCTACCATGCTGAACATCGAAGCGGTAACTCAATCTCGTGTTGGCCTATCCAAGGACGAAACCGCGGTGCTCAAACAGGCACTTGAATTGGTAGATGCCTCTTCTATCCCGGTTCTATGCGCATCCTACCTCGCGGACCCGAATTTCACTGCAGCCAATGGGTCAATATACAGCGCTTCCAGCACGACTGGTAACGGATATCAACTTCGGTTTGCTGAAGCCTGCTCTGTTTTCTTAGAGCGAAAGCTTGCTCCGAACCAAACTCAATTGGCATTCACCAAGCTGCTAAACGATCTGCAAGAGGCCACCACAAAGATCGAGAAGAAAGAAGAGCAACTAAAAGAACTGAAAAGCAAACTCAACGCCGCGCAAAAACAGAACATGGATTTAGTTAGCAAGGCAAAAGCCGAGCAGACTGAGTTAGCGAAGGATTTTGCCGGAAAAGCACTCAATGGCCGCAATATTGTGATCAAGTAGGCCCGATTGAAGAGGTCGGCCGGGGCCGGCCTCTTCAGTTCTAGTACTGAGTGGCGAAGCTGTATCCGGCCAGTAGGCAGTCCTTCGTACGTCTATAGAGTTACCTCAGCAGCAAGTTCTGAAGCACTGGTTGCGCCACATGGCAGACATTCCGACGGTCAGTACTAGAACAGGGCTCATGCTGGTCATATCGCGAATTTCTCGCGGCCAATACTAGCGGCCAATACTAACAGACTCTGCAAAAATCTCGGCAAACTGTAGGCCTTGGCCGCTTCCATGTGAGTCTCGGTCTCTAGCAACCGGAAAGGACGAACGTCAGCAGATCGAAGCGTCGGCTCTGACAAATCCGATTGAGGAACAAGATGAAAATCGAAACAGCAAGAGATGAGCATTCAACTACCAATGGGTGGTTTCACACCTTCACTCAAAAACTCACCTGTATTTGGGATGTGTTTCAGGATATTGGCAACGTTCTGAAGTATGTTCGCCTATCCCTGTTGGTAACCTTGTTAGCGGGGCTAGCCCTGCTCTTCACAGACCAGGGGCGAGACATCTTGCTAGTGCATGCCGAACAACCGCTTCGGCATTTCGCGTTTTATCCCGCAGCACTCTTCTGGGCAGCCAATGCCTGGTATTGGGCACGGATGACTCTGAGCTATGGCGCTTTGATACCATGGGATGAGTCCTGCACGCATCCCTACCTGGGTGGTAGGTTGGCGCGGTTGCGTTGGCTTGTTGACAATGTACCGAGGCTGATTGGTGCTGGTGCGCTTTTGTTGGTCGCTTTATCACAGGCCAAAGCTGCGTATTCTGCCGGTGTTGGGGGCTCAGAGCAGATACGACTCTTGGTGTTTTCAGGTGGTAGTTTCGCCGGAGCCATGTTCTTCTATGTTTTCGTTGCCAAGATCCGCCGCCCAATGTCTCAGTCTCTGGCAAGCTATCTTTCAAGAGTTTCCGGCCAACATCAGATCTGGGGGTGGCTCCTGACTTCGAGTAGGCCGAAGTACAAGGCAACGGCAAGTGTCAAGGAATTGCCTGGCTTTGTGAAAAATAGCTTTGTCGTTTTGACTGCAGCGCTCGTGGTTCTCTTTGCAATCATTTGTATGAAACCGGCTGTTTCCATGGCGATGGGGCCGGAAGTAGTATTCCTGATCGGTGTCAGTCTATGGATCGCTCCTGGCACGTGGTTATTGTTCGTCTCTAAACGCGGGGACTTCCCCGTGCTTTCTTTATTGATAGTGTTGGCTATGATTTTTAGCTTTTTCAACGACAACCATGCAGTACGTCTTTCACAGGATGAGCTGATTTCGAGATCGGCGGGCAGGACGACAATATCTCAGGCAGTCAATGACTGGCGTCAGGCTTGGTTTGATCGTGACGTAAGGCATCCCAAGCTTGTCATTGTTGCAACGGCTGGGGGAGGAAGTCGCGCTGCGTATTGGACGGCGAGCGTGCTAGGCACCATTCAGGATCTACACCCTGATTTTGACAAGCAGCTGTTTGCGGTGAGTGGCGTTTCGGGTGGTTCCGTAGGATCGATGGTCTATCGTGGTCTGCTCAATGCACTACCGGACGTCGATGCGACTTGTGAGCGCCAGGGTGAAGGAACATATCCATACTCGCATTGTGCCCGAGAAGTACTCGGCCAGGACTTCCTCAGCGTGACATTGGCTGCAATGCTGTTTCCTGACTTGATTCAGCGATTCTTGCCTGTAGGAGTCTTTCCCGATCGTGGTGAGGCTTTGGAACGCGCTTGGGAATCAGCTTGGCAGGCTACCATAGGCAAAAACCCATATAGAAATGCATTGGCTGAGGATTTCCTCTCGGTTTGGCGAAACCGGCCTGCCACGCCTGCGTTGTTCTTCAACGGAACCTCTGTTGCTACCGGCAAACGTATTGTGACGAGCAACATCGATCTGCCAGATAACATTCCTGATACCTATGATTTCTTCGATGAGTGGCAGATAAACATACCTTTTAGCACTGCAGCCAACAACAGTGCTCGATTCCCCATAGTTGCACCTGCCGGAAGACTGCCGGAAAGGAAAGGCACATGTAGGATCGACCGCATTGTAGATGGAGGGTATTTTGAGAACTTCGGTGCTGCAACCGCGCTCGATCTCATAGAGGTTCTGGATGGACTATACTGTGATGACGTTGCGGCATCGTGCAATCTTGACCTAGTCGTTATCCAGATCAGTAGCGACCCTCAGTACCAAGGCGTCAAACGCCCGGCTGTTAGTACGACGGTCTCTGATCAGTCTGTTCTTCAGACAGCATCTCCTGCAAGTTTCGCTGCCGAGTTGCGCTCTCCAATCGAGGCCCTGCTAAATGCGCGGACGGCGCGCGGTGTACTTGCGGCACAGTTACTTCATGATAACGTAGCGAATCGATTCGGCGGAAGCTACAGATTCATCGAGTTTCGCCTTGATATTCCCGATAATAAGAGCGAACCGCCACTTGGATGGGTCCTTTCTCGGACCGCAATGGATACCATGGATTGCCAGTTGGCTCGCCCATTGAACAAGAAGAACTTCATAGCTCTTGGTCAGCTTTTGGGATTTGAAACGGAACCATTCTTAGAAGAACTGGTCAGTATTCCGAGTTGCAGTAGTTGGGGCTTAGGGAACGAGCCAAGTTCATTCCGCAAAGAGGCAGAGGGCTTTCACCATGGATCCGCTCTGACTAGTATTCGCAACGGTGCACACTAGGCTGTCCTTTTGGATGTCGACAAAGGTTTCGGTATGAGATTCCTCTTCTGATTAGTCTTTGGAAGAAGAAGTTCGGGGGTCTGATGCCGTCGGAGCTTCGCAAGCTGCGCCAGCTGGAGGAGGAGAATAGCCGTTTGCGACGTCTGGTCGCTGACTTGAGCCTCGACCAGGAAATGCTGCAAGAGGTCATCAGAAAAAAGCTCTGAAGCCTACTCGGTGGAGGGAGATGGTGGATTACCTTCGGACCTGCTACGGAATCAGCATCCGCCGGGCCTGCAAGGCCGTGCCGGTCCGTAGGTCCGCCTATCACTACCGATCTCTCCGTCCCGAGCAGGCAGCCCTGAGAAAACGCATCCGGGAGATCGCCGAGACCCGGACCCGATATGGCTATCGGCGCATCCATGTTCTCTTGCGTCGGGAAGGTTGGCAGATCAATGCCAAGCGGGTCTACCGGCTCTACAGGTTGGAAAAACTGCAGATGAGACACAAGCCACCGCGGCGTCGCGTGAAAGCCAAGCTGCGAGAAGATCGCCGGCCAGCTCGTGCGCCGAACGACTGCTGGTCGATAGACTGGATGTACGATGAGCTCCACGACGGCCGGCGGATCTGGGTCTTGACGATAGTCGATAGCTTTAGCTGTGTGAGCCCCGGTCTCTGGGTGACGCGCCATGCTAGAGCGATCGATGTGGTGATGGCCTTGGACCGCGCCGTCGAAGAGTTCGGCTGTCCCCGGACAATCAGGCTGGACAACGGTAGCCAGTTCACGGCCAAGGAACTGGACCTCTGGGCCTATGCAAACGAGGTCATCCTGGACTTCTCTAGGCTCGGAAAACCAACGGACAACGCCTTCAGCAAAGCCTTCAACAGCCGGTTCAGACTGGAATGCCTGAACCAGGATTGGTTCCTCAACATCGAGGACACCCGAGCGAAGATCGAAACTTGGCGACAGGACTACAACACCATGCGTCCCCATGGCGCTATCGGCAACAGGGTCCCCATGGACCTGATCACATCAAAGAAGAACCGGATCTCCAGCACTCAAACCGGTCCAGATATCCGGCAGCAGACCAATGCCTCAGATTTCTAACTCAGCACCCGGACCCGGTTAAGGGAGAAGGTCACCGGTCGAAAAGAAAGCCCACCGCTATCGTCGTCGCCCGTGTTCTTCGATTCTGGGCCATCAATCGTACCGTCCAAGTGAACATTGACCGAGCCGACCTAGTTCCGACGACTTCTACCGGCGTACGGTACCGGTCACCAACCGCCTCTCGTTCTACCCAGTGCCAGACACATCAAAGCGACAGTCGGCGCGCCCCGACAGAGAGAAATGAGACTCCCGGGGGGATACCTGGGAACTTAAGTGTCAAGCCATGCCGTTTCGAAGAATTCGCCCGCGATAAACGTGAAGGCAGGATGTGCCTCCCAACCCCGGACAATGGCGAGCTTGCCTTCAATATAGTTTGTGAAAACCGGAATCAGTGCGCCTCCTTGGTCGCTCAACAACCGTTGAATCTCGCAATACAACTCCTTGCGCTTGGCCCGATCGAGTTCGACGCGGCCCTCCAGCAACAGTTTGTCGAAACGCTCACTCTTCCAGGCCGTCTCGTTCCATGGCGCATCCGACTTGTGCGCGATGGAGAGGATAAGGTCAGCGGTCGGCCGGGCGTTCCAGCCCGACTGGTTGACTGGAAACTTCATCCAGGTCTCAGTCCAATAGCCGTCGGATGGCCGTCTCACCACATTGAGATCCATGCCGGCCATCTTCGCGGACTCGCTGAATAGCACCGCCATGTCGACCGAACCGCGTCCGGCCGCATCGGACGAATAGATATCGAGGGTCTGGCCCTCCATACCTGCCTTCTTCCAATGGAATGCGGCCTTTTCCGGGTCATAGGGTCGCTGCGGGTATTCGTTGCAGTAGTCCGACATGATCGGCGCAACGGGGTTGTCGTTGCCGACCACAGCTTGGCCGCTGTAGACGTTTCTCACGATTTGTTCGCGGTCGATCGCATACTTCAAGGCTAGGCGCACGTCGACGTTGTCGGTCGGCGGCCGGTCGCACATGAGATCGAAGATGCGGAACGCCGCGCTCGGGGTCGAGACCACGTCGATCTCCGCCACCCTCTCGAGCCGGGAGACGATCTTCGGATCGACCTCTTCGATCACATGGACGTCGCCGCCCCGCAGCGCATTGAGGCGGCTGGTCGAGTCGGGAATGGGGATTGTCTCGACCTCGTCGAGGTAGACCGCGTCGGTCTTCCAATAGTTCTCGTTGCGCTCTAGAAGGCAACGAACGCCTGGCTCGAACTCCTTGACCTTCATGGGGCCGGTCCCGACCGGCTTGCTGAAGTCAGTGTGGCCGGCGGGGTGTATGGTGCTGTGGTAGTCTGCCGCAAAAGTCATCGGCAGCAGTGCGTTTCCCGATTTCAACTTGACCGTTACCCGGTGCTTGCCGTCCGCCCTGATCTCCTCTAGGTCCTCCCACAGTGGCTTCGCCGGTGACTTCGAATCCGGCTCAACGTGACGCTGAATGCTGGCAACAACGTCCTCGGCTTCGAAGGGCTTTCCGTTGTGGAACTCCACGCCCTGACGCAGCTTGAAACTCCATTCTTTGGCTCCGGTTTTGGCCTCCCACTCCTCGGCCAGCATGGGTTCCGGCTCCATTTCGCGGGTCACGCGGGCAAGGCCGTTGTAACAGCCCCATGCGCGAACTCCATCGATGTTGTTAGTCATTCCAGTTTGATCAAATGTTTCCGTAAGGCCCGCCTGAACGTAGGCCATCTTGAGGCGACCGCCTTTCTTAGGTGTCTCGGCGAAGGCGGCACGATCTGCAATGGTGATTTCGGCAGCCAGCGTGACACCGAGCACCGTTGCTTGAGATAGAAACTCGCGGCGTGAGATCCTACCGTGCCTTAGCGCACGCTCTAGGCCGTCAAAGTCAGCCATAGTTGCTCTCTGGGTCTTGTTTCTCCGGATTCACATCTTGTTTCTCTGGCACTTGCGTCATGCGGTGGGCTGGACCTGACCTCAATACTAATCCAGACCTTATGCAACTTTTCAGATAGATTGAGCTTGTTCGATAAACTAGCTCGATGTCAAGTTTCCGAGCACTGTCCGGGATCTTTACTCGCTATAAGCGATGCTACATGCTTCGGTCCTATCACGGACATCGGTCATTGACAGGAACCGCGAAGCATTCAATGACTTGGCGCTCAGCTGCGCGTCAAACGCCTTGATGTTGGCCTTGTTCCTGGGTAAGCCCGACCGTGAGAAGCCGATCTCCACACCGTTGAGACGGGCCATTAGTCCAGCGTTCGGCCTGAAAGCTCCGGCCCGTTATCACAACCGAGAGACTTTGGCTGGACGAGCTTCCGACCGAGAAGATTGACCACTTCGACGACTTGGCAGGCTTGAAGTTGGATCTGGGAAGGATCATAAGTGACTCCCGGCTATGGCGCTAGAGCGGTATGAGTTTGTATTGAGTCGCTATTAGGGGTTCTCGACTCGTTCGATATTTGATTCAACATGTTGGCTGGAGAAGGAGGCCAGCCTGTATGAGCAAGCCCTATTCGATGGACCTTCGTGAGCGTGTTGTAGGGGCTGTTGAGGAAGCTGGGCTTTCGCGTCGCCAGGCGGCGGCACGGTTTGGGGTATCGGTCTCGACGGCGATCAATTGGCTTCAGCGTTACCGGGCGACGGGCAGCGTGGCCTCTGGTCAGATCGGCGGGCATCGCCCCAAGAAGATCGTCGGCGCCCATCGCGACTGGCTGATTGAGCGCTGCTCTGCGGGCGACTTCACCTTGCGCGGGCTTCAGGGCGAGTTGGCGGCGCGCGGCCTTCGGGTGGACTACCGCACGGTCTGGAGCTTTGTGCACGGTGAGAAGCTGAGCTTCAAAAAAAACCGCCGTCGCCAGTGAGCGCGAGCGCCCGGACGTGGCGCGCCGGCGCGCCCAGTGGAAGAAATACCGTGGCCGTATCGCCCCGGAGCGTCTGATCTTCATCGACGAGACCTGGGCGCGGACCAACATGGCGCCGCTGCGGGGCTGGGCGCCGCGCGGCCGGAGGCTGCCGGCCAAGGTGCCGCACGGCAAGTGGAAGACCCTGACCTTCCTGGCCGCCCTTCGCCAGGACCGCATCGAGGCCCCCTGGCTGCTCGATGGCCCGATCAACGGCGAACGTTTCCGCCTCTATGTGGAAAAGCTCCTGCTGCCCACCCTCAGGCCCGGCGATATCGTCATCATGGACAACCTGGGAAGCCACAAGTCCAAGGCCGTCAGGCAGGCGATCCGTTCGGCCCAAGCCAGGCTCTTGTTCCTGCCCAAGTACTCGCCCGACTTGGACCCCATCGAGCAGGTCTTTTCCAAGCTCAAACACCGCCTCAGAACAGCCGCGGCCCGCACCCCGGACGACATCTGCGAGGCCATTGGCCAAATCCTCCCGACATTTAGCCCAGAGGAATGTGCCAACTACTTCAAAAACGCCGGATATGGCCTAGCCTAGAGTCATCACGCTTTAGGCAAGGGGCCCCGATAGGCCGAATCGGCGCCAATCGCCCGTGAGATCGCGCCTGAGAGCAAGGAAACGCCGGCCAACCCTGGCTTGGGCTAGAACGGAAAGGGGTATGGTCAGGTCCGATAGAGGCCTTCCAGCAAGATTCGCTACCCACTGCGCTACCCGCACAGATAGACCAACCGCAAAACTCCCGTATGCCATTGAAATCATGGTGGGCGCACAAGGACTCGAACCTTGGACCCGCTGATTAAGAGTCAGCTGCTCTACCAACTGAGCTATGCGCCCACGGGTCTGTTCGGGGACGGCGGGAGCGGCAACGCGCGCGGCCCTTACCCCCTCTCCGGACCGTCCCGCGGCCCGGGGTGGGCTAGATAGCAAGTCGGGCCCCGCTTGTCGATAGGCAAGGCTGGTGCGGGCGGCCTTCGCTTTGCTCGGTCTCTTCCTTGTCTCAGGACCGCTCGGCGCTGCCCAGGCCGCGCCGCGCGATGCGGATGTCCCGGTGGATCCAGACCGAGATCAAGAGGCCGAAGGCCGCCATGACGGCCAGCATGGCGGTGCCGCCGTAGGAGATGAGCGGCAGCGGCACGCCGACCACCGGGATCAGGCCCATGACCATGGCGATGTTGATGAAGACGTAGAGGAAGAGGTTGACCGTCAGGCCGACCGCCAGAACGCGCCCGAACTGGTTGCGCGCGCGCAGCGCGATGGCGAAGCCGTAGACGAAGAGCAGGAAGAAGAGGGCGAGCAGGAAGAGGCCGCCCAGCATGCCCCACTCCTCGGCCAGCATGGTGAAGATGAAGTCGGTCTGCTTCTCGGGGAGGAAACTCAGGTGGCTCTGGGTGCCCTGCAGGAAGCCCTTGCCGGTGAGCCCGCCCGATCCCAGCGCGATCTTGGACTGCAGGATGTGGTAGCCGGCGCCCAGCGGGTCGGTCTCCGGGTTGAGGAAGGTCAGCACCCGCTGGCGCTGATAGTCGTGCAGGAACTGCCAGGCGACCGGCACCGCCCCGACGGCCGCGACCAGGGCGAGGGCGAACTTCCAGATCCGCACGCCGGCGATGAAGAAGACCGCCGTGGCGGCCAGCAGCAGCATGCCGGCGGTGCCCAGGTCCGGCTGCTTCAGCACCAGCCCAGCCGGGGCCAGCACCAGGAGGATCGGCACCACCAGCGAGAGCGGTCGTCCCACCTCCTGGTCGCCCTGGCCGTGGAAGTAGCGGGCGAGAGCCAGCACCAGGGCGATCTTCATCACCTCGCTGGGCTGCAGCTGGATCACCTTCAGGTCGATCCAGCGCTGGGCGCCCATGCCCACGTCGCCGACGAACTCCACCGCCCCCAGGAGCCCCAGCGCGCCAGCATAGATGACGTAGGCGTAGCGGAACCAGAAGCGGATGTCGATCAGGGCGACCGCGAACATGACCAGGAGCCCGGCGCCGAAGCGCATCGCATGGCGCGACGCCCAGGGATCGATCGCGCCCTCGGCGGCGGAGTAGAGCATGGCGCAGCCGATGGCGGCGATCAGGACGATCAGGAGCACCAGGCCCCAGTTGATCTGCCAGAGCTTCTCGCTCAGGGGGATGTCGGGATTGCGCTCGAAGGAGAGGCCGGTCAGCGACATGGGGCCTATACCAAATCTTGATGATAGTGACCCATAGGGATCGCTTTTGGTTCGTTTCGGGTAGGAAGCAGGCCGCAGGCGATGTGGGGCATCGGCAAGGCCTGCTGACGCCCTCCGAAACGCTCCAAAAGCGACCGGGACGGCGGACTTTCAGACCTTTCGGACAGCGTCGCCCGCGCCTTCCGATGCCCCACATCGCTGCGGCACGCGCTCCTTGCCGAAAGGTCTGAAAGTCCGTCCCTATGGGTCATTATCATCAAGACTTGGTATCACCCCTCGTTCGGGCCGTCGGCCGAGGCCAGCGGCCGGGAGCCGACGCCGCTCGGGTCGCGGCGCTGGGTCTCGCTCAGGATGTCGCGCACGATGGGCGCCGCCGAGCGCGAGCCGCTGCCGCCGTGCTCGACCACCACGGCGCAGGCGTAGCGCGGCCGGTGCACGGGCGCGAAGCCGACGAAGAGGCCGTGGTCCCGGTAGCGCCACTCCAGCTCCTCGTTCTTCTTGACGCCCGCCTGGCGCTCCGCGAGGGAGATGCGGCGCACCTGGGAGGTGCCGGTCTTGCCGGCCATGGCCCAGTCCTCGCGCTCGATGCGCGAGCGGTAGGCCGTGCCGCGCTGGTGGTTGGTGACCGCGTCCATGGCGTCGTGGATGATCTTGAGGTGGGCCTCGGAGAAGCCGAGGGATTCGAAGCGCGGCGCCGGCCCCTGCACCTCGTCCGCCGCCTCCGCCAGCGCCTCGCCCGCGGGCGTCACCCCAGCCTCGCCGGCCACCACAAGCTCGTCGCGGAAGCCGCGCATCAGGGTCGGCCGCACCGCGAAGCCACCGTTGGCGAGGCGCGCCGTCATGACCGCCAGCTGCAGCGGCGTCGACAGCACGAAGCCCTGGCCGATCGCGGTCACCAGGGTCTCGCCGCCCTGCCAGCGCTCGCCGATGGTGGCGAACTTCCAGTCCCGGGTCGGGATCAGGCCGCCGCGCTCGTTCGGCAGCTCGATGCCCGTGAGCTCGCCCAGGCCAAGGCGGAATGCCATCTCGGAGATCTTGTCGATGCCGACCTGCTTGGCGAGGTCGTAGAAGTAGATGTCGCACGAGCGCTTGAGGCCGTCGTGCATGCCGAGCCAGCCGTGGCCGTGGCGCTTCCAGCAGTGGAAGCGCGCCCGGCCCAGCTTGAGGAAGCCCGGGCAGTAGACCTTGTGGTCTGGCCCGATGCCCGCCTCGAGCGCAGCCAGAGCCACGACCATCTTGAAGGTCGAGCCCGGCGCGTAGGTGCCGCCGATCGCCTTGTTGTTGAGGGGGCCCAGGGGGTCGTTCACCAGGGCCTGCCACTGGCGGCCGGTGAGGCCGAGGTTGAAAGCGTTTGGGTCGTAGCTGGGCACCGAGGAGAGCGCCAGCACCTCGCCGTTGTGGATGTTCATGACGGCGGCCGCGGCGCTGCGCTCGCCCAGGAGGCGCTGGTGGGTGAAGTTCTGCAGGCCAGCATCGATGGTCAGCACCGCCTCGCGGCCGGGCTCGCCCTCCTGGCGGCTGAGCTCGCGGATCACCCGGCCCGTGGCGTTGACCTCGACCTGGCTGGTGCCGGCGCTGCCCCGTAGCTCCTGGTCGAAGCGCAGCTCAGCGCCGGTCTTGCCGATGCGGAAGTCGGGCAGCTCCAGGAGCGGGTCGCCGGTCAGCTCGTGCTCCGCCACGGGACCCACGTAGCCCAGGATCTGGGTCATGGGCTCGCCAAGGGGATAGAAGCGGGTCTGGCCCATCTCGATGGAGACGCCCGGCAGCATGGGGGCGTTCACCTCGATGCGGCTCACCTGGGTCCAGTTGAGGTGGTCGCGCACGATGATCGGCACGAAGGGGCGCCGGCGGCGCGCTTCCTTGGCGATGCGCGCCAGGTCGTCCTCGTCCAGCTCGACGATGCGGCCGAGGTCCTCGAGGGTGCGCGCCATGTCCGGCGTCTGCTCGGGCACCACCACCACCCGATAGTTCTGCCGGTTGTCGGCGACCGGCGTGCCGAAGCGATCGATGATGCGCCCGCGCGGCGGCGCCAGCAGGCGCAGGTTGATGCGATTGTCCTCTGCCAGGGTGCGGTAGCGGTCCGCCTCGACAACCTGCAGGTAGTACATGCGCCCGATCAGGGTCGCGAGCAGGGCCACCTGGCCGCCGCCCAGCAGCAGGGCGCGGCGCGAAAAGGTCTTGAAGCGGGCCTGATCCTCGTGGACGTAGGCCATGACCGCTGCTCCTTCAGCGAATCAGCGCGCGCTGGACCTGACTGAACAGCCAGGCCAGGCAGGGATAGACCGCGATGGTGGCGAGATAGCCGAAGGCCGCCGGCTCCGGGTCGAACCAGCGGGTCTCGAGCAGGCAGGTGAGCAGCCAGCCGGCAAAGAAGGAGGCGGCGGCGATCAGCACGAAGACCAGCCAGACCGCCAGGATGCTGGCCCCCACCATGTAGCGCCGGATGCTCTCCACCAGTCCGTGCACCAGCAGCAGCGAGAGGATGCCGACGCCCAGCGGGCCGGCCGCCAGCAGGTCCTGGAACAGGCCCACCAGGAAGACCGCCCAGACCGGCATGAGGTTGGGCTTGTAGATCGACCAGTAGTAGACCGCGACCACAGAGAGGGAGGGGATCACCGGCGAGAGGTCAGGCACCCGCAGGGGCACCATGCCGACCAGGATCAGCAGCAGCGTCGCCAGGAACGGCAGCAGCTTGCGGGCGGTGACGTCGAGGCGTTGCCAGGCGTCTTCGGTCACCGCGCCCGCTCCTACCGCTCCGCCGCCGGCAGCAGCATGCCCGGGAGCTCGAAATCGATCAGCCGTAGGTACTCCATGCGGTTCCAGTCCACGTAGGACTGGACGCGGATCTCGTCCTCCTCGCCGGCGGCGACCACCCCGACCGGCAGGCCCGCCGGAAACACCCCGCCGTCGCCGGAGGTGAGCACCCGGTCGCCCGGCTGCACCCGGACCCGCGGGTCGAGGTAGAGCAGGACCGGGCTGTTGGAGTTGGTGCCGGCGAGCATGGCGCGCGCCCGGTTGTGGGCCAGCATCACGGGGATGCGGCTGTTGATGTCGGTGATGAGCAGCACCCTGGCCGAACGGCCGCCCACCTGGGCGACCCGGCCTGCGAGGCCCTCGCCGGTCACCGCCGCCTGGCCGAGGGCGATGCCCTGCTGGCTGCCGGCGTTGACCAGGACCGAGCGCACGAAGGCGCCGCCGTTGTCGGCCACCACCCGGGCCGTCACGTAGCGGGTGCGCGGGTCGGGCGCCAGGCGCAGGAGGTCTCGCAGCGCCGCGTTCTCGGCCTCCAGGCGATAGGCCACCACCTGCCAGTTGCGCAGGCGACGGTTGGCCTCGCGCAGATCGGCGTTCTCTCGGGCGAGGTCCATCAGGTTCTGCATGCCCTCGAGCAGATCGACGGTGCCGCTGACCGGGCGGGAAAGGAAGTCCAGCACCGGCGCCACGGCGTCCGAGGCCAGCGTGCGCGCCGTCTGCACGACGCCGGTCTGGGTGCGCCCGAGAAGCATGAGCACGACCGCCGCCGTCACCAGCAGCAGCAAGGCCGAGCGCTGGACCCAGGCCCTGAGCGGGACCGCCAGCCGCAAGAGGGTGCCCTGGCCCTTCGTCAAGTGACCCTCCTGGTCGCGAATCCTGCTTGCATGCCAACGGGTTCCGGCGGCGTTCGCCGCCGGCCGCTCAATCTACAGGGAGGATCGTTAATAAATTGTTTACGACTAGGCACGGGGTCCTAGTGGGGTCTAGTACGGCGAGATCAGCACGTTCTGCAGGGTCTGCATCTCTTCCAGGCAGCGCCCGGTCCCCAGCGCCACGCAGGACAGCGGATCGTCGGCGATCGAGACCGGCAGCCCGGTCGAGGCGCGCAGCACGAAGTCCAGGTTGCCCAGGAGCGCCCCGCCGCCGGTCAGGACGATGCCCTTGTCGACGATGTCGGCGGCCAGCTCTGGGGCCGTGTGCTCCAGGGCCACCTTCACCGCCTCGACGATGGCGCCCACCGGCTCGGCCAGGGATTCCGCCACCTGGCGCTCGGAGATGACCAGCTCCTTGGGGACCCCGTTCATCAGGTCGCGGCCCTTGATCTCCATGGTGCCGCCCTCGCCGTCGTCCGGCGGGCAAGCGGAGCCGATCTCCTTCTTGATGCGCTCGGCGGAGGCCTCGCCCACCAGCAGGTTATGGTTTCGGCGGATGTAGGCGATGATGGCCTCGTCCATCTTGTCGCCGCCGACCCGGACCGAGCGGGAATAGACGATCCCGCCCAACGACAGCACCGCCACCTCGGTGGTGCCGCCGCCCACGTCGACCACCATGGAGCCCGTCGGCTCCGTCACCGGCAGGCCGGCGCCGATGGCCGCCGCCATGGGCTCCTCGATCAGGAAGACCCGGCGCGCGCCCGCGCTCTCGGCCGACTCCTGGATGGCCCGGCGCTCGACCGCGGTGGAGCCCGACGGCACGCAGACGATGATCTGTGGGCTGGCGAAACTCCTCCGGTTATGCACCTTCCGGATGAAGTGCTTGATCATCTCCTCGGCGACCTCGAAGTCCGCGATCACCCCGTCGCGCAACGGCCTGATGGCCTGGATGTTGCCCGGCGTGCGGCCCAGCATCATCTTGGCCTCGTCGCCCACCGCCAGGACCTGCTTCTTGCCGCGCACGTCGGCGATCGCCACCACCGACGGCTCGTTGAGGACGATCCCCCGCCCCTTGACGTAAACCAGTGTGTTCGCAGTGCCCAGGTCGATGGCCATATCGGCCGACAGCATGCCGAGGATATGGGAGAGCATGTGCGAAGGAACCTTTCAGGCGTAGATGCGGCGACTCGAAGCAGCGTCCGCCACGAGGGGTTCCCGAATAGCGTCCCCCCGTGGCAAAAGCAAGTTAGAGCGTTAGCCTTAAGGTCCCGTTAGCGGTCGGTGCCGCGGAGGGCTCAGGCGGGGATCGCCGCCGGTGCCGTTTTCTCCCGCTTTACCAACAGCTTATTGAGCGCGTTGACGTAGGCGCGAGCGGAGGCAACCAGGGTATCGTGGTCGGCGCCCTGGCCGTTCACGGACTTGCCGGCCTCTTCGAGTCGTACCGTCACCTCGGCCTGCGCATCGGTGCCGCCGGTGACCGCATGCACCTGGTAGAGCTTCAGCTCGCCCTGGTGCGGCACCACCTGCTTGATGGCCTCGAAGGTGGCGTCGACCGGCCCGTTGCCGTTCGCCTTGGAGCGCTTGCGCACGCCGTCCACGTCCAGCTCCAGCTCCGCCGTCTGCGGGCCCTTGGAGCCGCAGACCACCTGCAGGGAGACGAACTGGATGCGGTCGTTGTGGCGCAGCACCGCGTCGTCGACGAGGGCGATCAGGTCCTCGTCGAAGACGTCCTTCTTGTGGTCGGCAAGGTCCTTGAAGCGGGCGAAGGCGTCGTTCAGCTCGTTGTCGCTCAGGCGGAAGCCCAGCTCCTCGAGCTTGGACTTGAAGGCGTGGCGCCCGGAGTGCTTGCCCATGACCAGCGTCGAGCGTACCAGGCCCACGGACTCCGGGGTCATGATCTCGTAGGTCCCGGCGTGCTTCAGCATGCCGTCCTGGTGGATGCCGGACTCGTGGGCGAAGGCGTTGGCGCCGACGATGGCCTTGTTGGGCTGGACGCTGAAGCCGGTGATGGCGGTGACCAGGCGCGAGGCCCGGGTGATCATCTCGGTGTCGATCTTGGTGACGAAGGGCATGGCGTCCCGCCGGGTGCGCAGCGCCATGACGATCTCCTCCATGGCCGCGTTGCCGGCGCGCTCGCCGATGCCGTTGACCGTGCACTCGATCTGTCGGGCGCCGGCCCTGACCGCGGCCAGCGAGTTGGCCACCGCCAGGCCCAGATCGTTGTGGCAGTGGACCGAGATGATCGCCTTGTCGATGTTGGGCACCCGGTTCCGCAGCATGGAGATGAGCTCGTAGAACTCCTCCGGCACGGTGTAGCCCACGGTGTCGGGGATGTTGATGGTGCCGGCCCCGGCCTTGATCGCCGTCTCGACGGTGCGGCAGAGGAAGTCGTGCTCGGTGCGGGTGCCGTCCTCGGGCGACCATTCGACGTCGTCGCAGAGATTGCGGGCCTGGGTGACGCTCTCGTGCACCGCCCGGTGCACCTCCTCGGGCTCCATCTGCAGCTTGTGCCGCATGTGCAGCGGGCTGGTGGAGATGAAGGTGTGGATGCGCGGGCCCTCGGCGTGCTTCAGGGCGGCGCCGGCGCGCTCGATGTCCTTGGGCGTGGCCCGCGCCAGCCCGGCGACCGTGCTGGACCTGACCCGCTTGGCGACCTCGCTGACCGCTTCGAAGTCGCCCTTGGAGGCGATGGGAAAGCCCGCCTCGATGACGTCGACGCCCATCTCCTCGAGCACCTCGGCCACCTGCAGCTTCTCCTCCAGGTTCATGGAGCAGCCGGGCGATTGCTCGCCGTCGCGCATGGTGGTGTCGAAGATGACGACGTGCTCGCCGCCGGCCGCGTCGGCGACCTGCGAGCCGTCCGTCGCTTGCGCGACCTTGCTTTCTACGGACATGGCTTGGATTCCTTGGGTTCTCCGGTGGACTGAACGTTCCGCTCTCGGTCGATCACCCCTGCCCGCTTGCCGCGCCCGCGGCTGTAGCGTTCAGGGGCAGATAAGGAGAATGAGAGCGAGTTCAGCGGAGAAGGAGGAGCCGGGCGCGCACGCGGGCTCCGCCGCCAGGGTCCGCATCCGCGGGGCGGTGATCGAAGCCGTCAAGCCTTGCGAGGCGTCGCGCATTCTGGTCCCAGGTCTCCCGTGCCGGCGCCGCATCCCGGCCCCAGCCACTCCTTATCTAGCCTGCTCCCGGCCCCGCGACAAGTGGAAATCGGCCGATTCCCGCCCCTGGCGGCCCCGGTCGCGCCCACGAACTCGCGAATTGCCTTTGGCGCGGCGGAATGCCACCCTAGGGGCCACTACAACGACAAACGGGCCCAGTGTCGCGGATCTGACGTAATGGCGGACCTAATCTGGGCCTCACGGACGCATGAAGCGGAGGCTTTGCGATGAAAGAGCTTGAGTACTATTCGAAGCAGCTGACTCTCGGCCGAATCAGCCGGCGCGAGTTCATGGGCCGGGCGGCTGCGCTGGGCGCGACCACCGCGCTGGCCACGTCGATGGCCAGCACCGCGCTCAAGGCCGCGGAACCGAAGAAGGGCGGGCGCCTGCGCCAGGCTCTCACCGGCGGCGGCACCGGCGATTCCCTCGATCCGGCGCAGATTCTCGACTCCTACATGATCAACGTCAGCTTCGGGATGCTGCGCAACAACCTGACCGAGATCGACCAGGACAACCAGCTGATCGGCGAGCTGGCCGAGAGCTGGGAGGCCTCCGACGACGCGACCCAATGGACCTTCAAGATCCGCCAGGGGGTCGAGTTCCACAACGGCAAGACCCTCGATGCCAACGACGTGGTGGCCTCGATCAACCACCACCGCGGCGAGGCCACCAAGTCGGCCGCCAAGGGCATCATCGAGCCGGTCACCGACGTCAAGGCCGACGGCAAGGACACGGTGGTCTTCACCCTGGCCGGCGGCAGCGCCGACTTCCCCTTCCTGGTCAGCGACTACCACCTGGGCATCTGCCCGGCCAAGGACGACGGCACCGTCGACTGGGAGTCCGGCGTCGGCACGGGCGGCTATTCCCTGGTCTCCTTCGATCCGGGCGTGCGCACCATGGTGAAGCGCAATCCCAACTACTGGAAGGAAGGGCGGGCCCACTTCGACGAGGTGGAATCGGTCTTCATCGCCGACGTGAACGCCCGCACCAGCGCCCTGCAGACCGATGAGCTGGACGTCATCACCAACCTCGACATCAACACCATCCACCTCATGCAGCGGGCGCCGGGGCTGAAGGTCTTCCACACCAACGGCAACAAGCACGTCACCCTGCCGATGCTCATGGACCGGCCGCCCTTCGACAACAACGACGTGCGGCTCGCCCTCAAGTACGCCCTCGACCGCGAGCAGTGGCTGAAGTTCATCGCCAAGGGCCTGGGCGAGGTCGGCAACGACTTCCCCATCGGTCCGGCCAATGTCTACCGGGCGACAACGGACGAGATTCCGCAGCGGGTCTACGATCCCGACAAGGCCAAGCACCACCTGAAGAAGGCCGGGATGGAGAACCTCGCGGTGGAGATCTCCATGGCCGACACCGCCTTCGACGGCGCGGTCGACGCCGGCCAGCTCTACCGCGAGACGGCCAAGGCCGCGGGCATCGACCTCAAAGTGGTGCGCGAGCCCGACGACGGCTACTGGTCCAACGTCTGGCTGGTGAAGCCCTGGGTCGCCAGCTATTGGGGCGGACGCCCGACCGAGGACTGGATCTTCTCCCAGATCTACTCGACCGGCGCCGACTGGAACGAGACCCACTTCGCCAACGACCGCTTCATGGCGCTCCTCATCGAGGCCCGCGGCGAGCTCGACAGCGCCAAGCGGCGCGAGATGTACGTGGAGATGCAGCGCATCCTCCACGACGAGGGCGGGGCGGTCATTCCCATGTTCCTCGCCTACACCCACGCCGCCCGCGACCGGGTGGGCCTGCCGGAGAAGATGGCGAGCAACTGGGAGCTCGACGGCCACAAGAACGCCGAGCGCTGGTGGTTCGCGTAAGGTTTTGTCTACGCCGTCCCCGGGACGCCTCGGAGACGGCCCGAAAACGGAGGGGCCCGGCGGAAACGCCGGGCCTTTTCGCATGCGCTCGCCTGAGTGTTTGAGCGAGATGACTGGCTAGAGCCCAAAGGTACGCAGCTGGCGCCGAAGAAGAGCCCGACGCCTATATGCCCTGGTCCAAGTCGCGCACCCCCACCACGGCACGATCGATCGAATCGATGGCTGGCATAGCTAAGCGCCCACTTGGTCCGTGCCCAGTCATTTCACTGCAGCAACGCAGATGATCTCAACGCCAAACCCGACCCCTGCGAGGCGAGACTCTCCGCAGGCACGTGTTGACGCGTGTCCTTCGGGCACCCACGCATCCCACACCGCATTCATCTCGTCGTAATCATCCATGTCGGCCAGCCAGATCGTCGTGTTCAGGATCCTCGTCTTGTCAGAGCCGGCTTCCGCCAACAGCCTATCGATCTTCGCGAGACTTTCCTCGGTCTGCGTCGCAATGCCTTCTCCAGCGGTGCCGCATTGACCTGCCAACCACACGAGGCCGCCATAGACCGCCGCCTGGCTCATGCGTTTGCCGGTTTCGATGCGCTTGATATCTGCCATTCCAGAGTCCTCCTCTCAGGCGCGTAAAGCCGTGCCGCACAATTACAGCGACCAGTCTTCTTGGGCGAGCCAGAAAGCCTTTGCCCTGCTGTGCACGGTTGATGCGGCGAATGATATTGCCTTTATCCGCGATCTGCGGCCCGGTGGAAACGCCGGGCCTTCTCCTTGCTCTGGCCGCGGAAATGAGGGGGTGCTAGGGCTCCTCAGTAGCGCTCGGTCCACTGGTCCCGTTCGAAGGGCGGCGGGCCGCAGTCGCCGAAGAACTCCCGCGCGCCTGCGATGCGGCCGCCGGCGAAGGTGAAGAAGGAGACGGCGTAGAGCCTGTGGGAGGGATCGCTGATCTCCACCAGGCTGATCGCCTCCCCGTCAGCGACCACGACCCGCTCGACCCGGCAGCGCCAATGGCCGGGGTAGTTGGCATTGAGGGCGATGAAGTTGTCGGGACCGCGGATGCGCTCGCGGGTCTGCGGCCAGTCGGCCGCGAAGTCCTCGCTCAGGAGTCCGCGCACCTGCTCGAAGCGTCCCTCGTCGAAGAAGCGCCAGAGCGCCCGGACGGCCTCCTCCTCCGGTGCCATGTCTTTCTCCCTTGATCTGTTAATCATGTTCAAATAGCACGGCGTGCGTTTGCTAACCATATTTGCCGAAGGCCCGCGCCGCTCACAAAACATCCATATAATCGAAGTGAAATTGACCGGCATTCGTGCTATTACTATAGCCATTGAAAATATTGATTCATGGTCGACTATTTCGGTTGGGGATCGGGATTTCATGAGGGTCGAGACGGAAGCGCGTGCCGGGGGCGGTAGCGCCCTCGCGCCGGATCATGTCGCCCAGTTTCGCGCCGAGGGCTACGGCATCGTCCGCGGGGTCTTCGCGGCCGGCGAGATCGCCGAAATCGCCGAGGCCTTCGACCGGGTCTACGCCCGCGCCGTCGCCAATCCCGAGGACCCCGGCCACCCCAAGGCCGACTACCGCATCGTCGAGGACCGCCGCCTGGGCCGCATCTGCCGCATCGCCCAGTGGCCCGCCTACCTGGAGCCGGCCCTCGCGCGCACCCGCATCGATCCCCGCATGCTGGCGATCCTGGAGCCCCTGCTCGGCGACAGCCTGAAGCAGATCACCAGCCAGCTCCACTGGAAGCCGGCGGGCGCCGAGCGGGTCGAGTTCGGCTTCCATCAGGACATCCGCTTCCGCCGGCCCCGCTCGGCCTTCCGCGATCCCGGCGACCACTTCATCCAGACCGCCGTCGCCGTCGACCCCCACGGCCCCGCAAGCGGCGGCCTCCGGCTCTATCCCGGGAGCCACCTGCTGGGCGAGCTCGGCCTCGGCGGCGAGGGTCCGGTCCTCGACCAATCCCTGGCCGGAGACGACCTGGCGGCCCGCGGTCTCGATCCCTCGCGGCTGGTCGGTCTCGAGCTGGCGCCCGGCGACCTGGCGTTTTGGGGGCCCTTCATGGTGCACGGCTCGGGCATCAACCGCACGGACCACGACCGCCGGCTCTTCATCAACGGCTACGTGACGGCGGCCGCCTGCGACCTGGGCGAATGGGCCTTCCGGGACGGTCGGCCCTGCCCGCTGGAGGGGGCCGAAGCCCTCGCCTAACCGGCGGTCTCCGTGGCGGTCATCGGGTCTTGGGTCGACCCTGTCCGTCTGAGCCGCCGCGCCGACAGGCTCCTTGGCTATCGCAGCAATCAGACGGGCGAGATCAGCGAGGCACGATCGCGCCAACGCCACGGCTGGTGGCTCCGGCGCGCGCGGCGAAATGCTGACAGGTTCTCCGGCGTGATCACGTTGACACAGTGCCCATCGAGCCACGCCTTGGTGGTCAAGGGTTTCAGCCAAACGTGTTCCGCATCTCCCCAGAACAGCGTGACCAAACGATCGCCGCACGGCTCGACGCGGTAGATCTCGATCATGGTGTCATTGAAGACAAAGGCCCTTTTGTGGTGGAACCTCTTTAGGACGATCTCGTTCGCGAGACGCCCCGACCGGAACAAGCCGTCGATAGCTGCGAAGCTCTTGTCCTCGACGACGAGATCGATATCGCGATGGGATCTAGGCGCCGAGAGACCCAACAGCTCTTCAGCCCACCCGCCGAACAACGCCGCAGCAACTCCAAGATCGCCAAGCGTCGACAGGCCGTTTGCAACGGTCTCTCGTGTGTTCATCGGCCCAAGGGCCCGAACCCGCTCGTTCGCTCGAGAGCTTCCCTGGCCTCTTGGCGCAAAATCCTACTCTCCGCTCAAGGAGCCCACGGCCGGCCGCGGCGTTGCGGGCCTCGCCCGATGCCTCACGTCGCGCTTCCACCCAGCCTAACGGACGGAGCCAAGCCAGGCCAACAGCGGTGATCCAATCTCATCCCATCCCGCTCCCGGGGGCGGGTCAAAACCCTCAGATCTCCGGCGGCAGATCCGTCGGGAAGAGAGAGGGATAGGCGAAGAGGCCCGGCAGGCCGCCGGTGTGGATGAAGACCACGGCGCGGGACCTGTCGAAGCGGCCCCGGCGCAGCAGACCGATCAGCCCCGCCATGGCCTTGCCGGTGTAGACCGGGTCCAGGACCAGCCCTTCCAGACGGGCCAGCAGTTGCACGGCCTCCCGCATCTCCTCGGTGGGCAGGCCGTAGCCGGCGCCGCCGTAGCCCTCCTCGATGATCAGCCGCTCGCCCGGCTCCCGCTCCGCCAGGCCGAGCAGACCGGCGGTGCCGCGGGCCACGTCCGCCACCTTCTCGGCGAGGGCGGCGTCCTTCACTTCCACGTCGATGCCGATCGCCTCGACCGGCGCGCCGCGGAGGGCGAAGCCGGGGATGAGGCCGCCCTGGGTGCCGCCGCTGGCGGTGGCGAAGACCACGGCGCCGACCTCCTGCCCCAGCGTCGCGGCCTGGTCGAGAATCTCGCCCGCGGCCGCCGCGTAGCCCAGGCCGCCGACCGCGTTGGAGCCGCCGCCGGGGACGACGTAGGGCCGCCTGCCCTCGGCGCGCAGGCGCTCGGCGAGGCGCTCCATCGCCTCCGCGCGCGGCACCCCCGGCGGCGGGAAATGGAGGGTCGCGCCCAGCAGCCGGTCGAGCAGCAGGTTGCCGCTCTTCAGATAGGCCGCGTCGGACCAGTCGACGTAGCGCTGCAGCACCAGGTGGCAGGCGAGGCCGAGCCGGTTGGCCGCCGCCGCGCTCTGGCGCACGTGGTTGGACTGGAGGCCGCCGGCGGTGATCACCGTGTCGGCGCCGGCCGCCCTGGCGTCGGCCAGCAGAAACTCCAGCTTGCGGGTCTTGTTGCCGCCGAAGGCGAGACCGGTGCAGTCGTCGCGCTTCACCAGGATCGGCGGCCCGCCGAGCTCGGCCGTCAGGGCCTCGAGGGGCTCCAGCGGCGTCGGCAGATGGGCGAGCCGCAGGCGGGGAAAGCGCGAGAAGGGCATGGCGAGGCCGCTCCGTGGATTGCCCCGCGCCCGGCCGCTAGTTCTTCTCCTTGTCGACCAGCTTGCTCTCGGCGATCCAGGGCATCATGGCGCGCAGGCGCTCGCCCACCTCCTCCACCGAGTGCTCGGCCCCGCGCCGGCGCATGGCCTTGAAGGCGGGCTGGCCGGCGCGGCACTCGCCGACCCACTCGGAGGCGAAGCGGCCCGACTGGATCTCTTCCAGGATGCGCTTCATCTCGGCCCGCGAGGCCTCGCCCACGACCCGGGGGCCGCGGGTGTAGTCGCCGTACTCGGCCGTGTTGGAGACCGAGTAGCGCATGTTGGCGAGGCCGCCCTCGTAGATCAGATCGACGATCAGCTTGACCTCGTGCAGGCACTCGAAATAGGCCATCTCGGGCGCGTAGCCGGCCTCAACCAGGGTCTCGTAGGCCGCCATGATGAGGGAGGTGAGGCCGCCGCAGAGCACCGCCTGCTCGCCGAAGAGGTCGGTCTCGCACTCCTCCTTGAAGGTGGTCTCGATGATGCCGGCGCGCCCGCCGCCGATGGCCGAGGCGTAGGAGAGCGCGATGTCCTGGGCGTTGCCCGAGGCGTTCTGCTCGATCGCGATCAGGCAGGGCACGCCGCCGCCGCGCACGTACTCCGAGCGCACCAGGTGGCCGGGTCCCTTGGGGGCGATCATGAAGACGTCGATGTCGTCGCGCGGCTCGATCAGCTTGAAGTGGATGTTGAGGCCGTGGGCGAAGGCGAGCGCCGAGCCTTCGCGCAGGTTGGGCGCCAGGTCGTTCTCGTAGAGGGCCGCCTGATGCTCGTCGGGCGCCAGCACCATGACCACGTCGGCCCAGCCCGCGGCCTCGGCCGGGCTCATGACCTCGAGGCCGGCGGCAGACGCCTTCTTGGCGCTGGCAGAGCCGGGCCTGAGCGCCACCCGCACGTCGGCGACGCCGCTTTCCTTCAGGTTGTTGGAGTGGGCGTGGCCCTGGCTGCCGTAGCCGACCACGGCCACCTTCTTGGCCTTGATCAGATTCACGTCGGCGTCACGGTCGTAATAGACACGCATGGCGAAGTTCCTTTCGCTTCCTCGAATGCGCCTGGCAGTGCGCTGATTGCGGAACGCGGACGGCCGCTCCCGCCGCTCTCTCAGTCGTCCCCCGACGGGCGGCTCAAGAGCCCCCTCTCGCCGCGGGAGATGGCGACCATGCCGGTGCGCGACACGTCGACCAGTCCCAGCGGCTGCATGAGCCCGATGAACATGTCGAGCTTGTCGGTGCGGCCGGTCATCTCGAAGGTGAAGTGCTCGTGGCTGGAATCCACCACCCGGGCGCGGAAGATGTCGGCGATGCGCAGGGATTCGACGCGCTTCTCGCCGGTGCCCGCCACCTTGATGAGCGCCAGCTCGCGCTCAACGAAGGGGCCTTCGAGCGTCAGGTCGCTGACGCCGTGGACCGGCACCAGGCGCGCGAGCTGGGCCTTGATCTGCTCCAGCACCTGGGGCGTGCCGCTGGTGACGATGGTGATGCGCGAGAGGTGACCCCTGGGGTCCACCTCGGCCACGGTCAGGCTCTCGATGTTGTAGCCGCGGCCGGAGAAGAGGCCGATGACGCGCGCCAGCACGCCGGGCTCGTTGTCGACGACCACGGCGATGATGCGCGTATCGATCCGTTGTTCCTTGGGCGACATGGGCTCACGCTTTTCCTGACGGCGGCCGATTGGGGGACCGAAGGACGGGGTCGCGGGCGGCGGCCCGCGCGGGCGGGCGGGGTCGCGGCCGGGGGCGCCGCCGGCCTAGACCAGTACCATGCCCTCCTCGGAGACCTCGTGGTCGGCCTTGTCGTCGGGCCCCAGCAGCATCTCGTAGTGGGCCGCGCCGGAGGGGATCATGGGAAAGCAGTTCTCGGCCTGGTCGACGATGCAGTCGAAGATCACCGGCCGCGGTGTCTCGATCATCTCCACGATCTTGGCGTCCACCTCGTCGGGCGCGGTGGCGCGCAGGCCGACGGCGCCGAAGGCCTCGGCCAGCTTCACGAAGTCCGGCAGGGAGTCCATGTAGCTGTGGGAGTAGCGCCCGCCGTGCAGCAGCTCCTGCCACTGGCGCACCATGCCCATGTACTGGTTGTTCACGATGAAGACCTTCACCGGCAGGTCGTACTGGGCGATGGTCGAGAGCTCCTGCAGGTTCATGAGGAAGCTGGCCTCGCCGGCGATGTCGATCACCAGGGACTGCGGATGGGCCACCTGGACGCCCATGGCGGCGGGAAAGCCGTAGCCCATGGTGCCGAGCCCGCCCGAGGTCATCCAGCGGTTGGGCTCCTCGAACTTGAAGAACTGGGCCGCCCACATCTGATGCTGGCCGACCTCGGTGGTGACGTAGACATCGTGGTCCTTGGTCAGCTCGTAGAGCCGCTCGATGGCGTACTGGGGCTTGATGACCTCGTCGCCCTGCCGGTACTTGAGGCAGTCGCGGCCCCGCCAGCGCTCGATCTGCCCCCACCAGTCCTCGAGCGCCGCCTTGTCCGGGCTCTTGCCGGCCTTCTGCCAGGCCTCCAGCAGGTCCTCCATGACCAAGCCCACGTCGCCGACGATGCCGAGGTCGACCATCACGTTCTTGTTGATCGAGGAAGGGTCGATGTCGACGTGGATCTTGGTGGAGTGCGGCGAAAACTGGTCGAGCCGCCCCGTCACCCGGTCGTCGAACCGGGAGCCGAGCGCGATCATGACGTCGCAGTTGTACATCGCCAAGTTGGCCTCGTAGGTTCCGTGCATGCCCAGCATGCCGAGGAACTTGGGATCCGAGGCCGGGAAGGCGCCCAGGCCCATGAGGGTGCTGGTGCAGGGATAGCCGGTGGCCGCCACCAGCTCGCGCAGCAGCTTGGAGGCCTTGGGCCCGGCGTTGATGATGCCGCCGCCGGTGTAGAAGATCGGCCGCTTGGCGCCGGCCATGATCTCCACCGCCCGCTCGATCTTGGCGGACTCGGCCTTGACCTGGGGCCGGTAGCTGCGGTGCCTGACGTCCTCGGGCGGGATATAGGCGCCCTTGGCCTGCACCACGTCCTTGGGCAGGTCCACCACCACTGGGCCCGGGCGCCCGTGGGTCGCCACGTAGCAGGCCTCGTGCAGGACGCGCGGCAGATCCTCGACCGACTTGACCAGGTAGTTGTGCTTGGTGCAGGGCCGGGTGATGCCCGTGGTGTCGGCCTCCTGGAAGGCGTCGTTGCCGATCAGGTGGGTCGGCACCTGGCCGGTCAGGCAGAGCAGGGGGATGGAATCCATGAGGGCGTCGGTCAGGCCGGTGACGGCATTGGTCGCGCCCGGACCCGAGGTCACCAGCACCACGCCCACCTTGCCGGTGGAGCGGGCGTAGCCTTCGGCCGCGTGCACGGCGCCCTGCTCGTGGCGCACCAGGATGTGCCGCAGATCGTCCTGCCCGAAGAGCGCGTCGTAGATCGGCAGGACGGCGCCGCCGGGATAGCCGAAAATGACCTCCACGCCCTGGTCCAGCAGGGCCTTGATCAACATCTCGGATCCCGTCATCTGGTCGCGTGCCATCGTTCCCCCTCCAATCTCCAGCCCCCTCGCGCGCAAAAATCCCGTCCGGCACGTCCAGAGGACCGGAGATCAACATCTTAGACCTTAACGCGCGACCCTGCACCCCGTCCCGCGAGCCGCGTACGCTAGTCGCTCAGGGGGAGGGGGTCAATAGGAAACGGCGAAGAATCCGAAAGATTCTTGGCAGCAAACTTTCTGAATATTGCGCGGAAATGACCCAGGTGTCCGCGCTGACCTCGCGGATCGTCTGGTCTTGGCGCGCCGCCGGCCGGCCGGACCGGCCCTTCTGCGTCTTGGTATCGCCGGCCGCCGCCCAGGGCGGCGCCTGGGCGACCCGGTCGGCGTACTGTTCGGGCGTACCGGCGAGCATCTGGGTACGCAGCCAGGTCATCTGGCGCTTGGCGTACTGGCGGGTGGCCTGCTGCATGGCCTTGATCGCCTTCTTTTCCGACAGCTCGCCGGAGAGGCGACTCCCCAGCTCGCGTACGCCGATCGCCTTCATGACCGGCAGCTCCGGGTCCAGCCCGCGCCTCAACAGGCGCTCCACCTCGCGCTCCGCGCCCTCATCCAGCATCCGTAGGACCCGGCGGTCGCAGCTCGCGTCGATGTCCGGCTTCGGCGGAACCAGGACGAAACGCAGGCGTCGGTGAGCGAGGCCCGGCTCGCCGCTCGAGCGCTGCCATTTGTCGATCGAGCGTCCGGTCGCCTCCAAGATCTCCCAGGCGCGGATCATACGCTGGCGGTCGTTCACGTGGAGGCGCTGGGCGACCACTGGGTCGCGTTCGGCCAGCCGGGCGTGGAAGGCTGGGCCGCCGATCTTGTCGTGCAGCTTGCGGGCCGCCATGCGCACCTCCTGAGGGACCGGCGGGATGGGGCTGAGGCCGATCTCCAGCGCCCGCAGATAGAGTCCGGTGCCGCCCACCACCATCGGCAGGCGGCCGTTGCGCTCGCTGGCCGCGATGGCGCGCAGCGCCATGTCCCGCCAGCGTCCGGCCGAGCAGACGTCCTCGGGCGCCAGCACGCCGTAGAGGGCGTGGGGCGCGCGCTCCAGCATGGCGGCGTCGGGGCGCGAGGTCAGTACCCGCAGGCCCTTGTAGACCTGCATGGAGTCCGCGTTGATGACGGTGCCGTCGAAGGCCTCGGCCAGGTCGAGGGCGAGCGCCGACTTGCCGGTCGCCGTCGGGCCGGCGACGATCACCGCGACCGGGTTGGCGGCCTCTTCAGCCATCGTCCGTCGCGTCGGAGGCGCCCTCTGGACCCCGCAGCCATTCGCGCCGCCGCCCTTGCCCCCTGGGCCGCCGGCTCTGTAAATCACACGCCATGGACCTAGTGCTTACCGTGATCGGCAATTCGACCTCAAGGGGCCTCGCCGAGGAAGCGGCCTCGGCCGCCGGGGCGGCGCTGGAGGCGGCGGGCGCCCAACGCGGAGCCGTCGACTGGCTGGCGTCCGGCCTCGCCGCCGACATTCCCTTCGCCGGCATCGACCCGGGAACGGCCGAAGCGGCCGCCCGCGAGCGTCTCGCCGGCGCCCCCCTCGACCTGGCTGCCCAGGCGGCCGAGGGCCGCCGCAAGGCCCTGCTGCTGGCCGACATGGAGTCCACCATCATCGCTCAGGAGATGATCGACGAGCTGGCCGAACGGCTCGGCCTGCGCGACCAGGTCGCCGCCATCACGGCGAGGTGCATGGCCGGCGAGCTGAACTTCGAGGAAGCGCTGGTTACCCGCGTCCAGTTGCTGGCCGGGCTGCCGGTCTCCGCCTTCGACGAGGTGGCCGAACGCATCACCCTCAATCCGGGGGCCCGCACCCTGATCCGCACCCTGGCCGCCCAGGGGGTCCACACGGCGCTGGTCTCCGGCGGCTTCACGGTCTTCGCCGAGCGGGTTCGCGAGGCCTGCGGCTTCCACGAGGCGCGCGCCAACCGCCTGCTGGTGGACGACAACCGGCTGACCGGCGAGGTCGGCCGGCCGATCCTCGGCCCCTCGGCCAAGCTGGAGGCGCTCAAAGAGCTCGCGAAGGCCCGGGACCTGCCGCTCTCGAGCGCCTGCACGGTGGGCGACGGCGCCAACGACGCAGAGATGCTGGCCGCGGCGGGGCTTGGCGTCGGCTACCGGCCCAAGCCGCCAGCCCGCAAGGCGGCACGGGTCGCCCTCGACCACAGCGACCTGACCGCGCCGCTCTACCTGCAGGGATACCGGAGCGCGGATCTCGTCGCGTAGCGGCCCGTCCGGGCCCTCGGACCGTCGTGGTCGGCCAACGAAAAACGGCGGCCCGCAAGCCGCCGTCTTCCGCCCGTGGTCCCCCGCTTCGGGGGCAAGGAACTCAGCTGCTGTCGATGCGGACGGCGACCCATTGGAAGTCGCCCTGACGGAACACCAGCAGGGTCACCACCCTGAATTTCTCGCTCTTGGCCCGCTCGACCCGGTCGGCCACGTCGGCCGGGCTCGCGACCTGCTCCTGGTCGACCTCGACGATGACGTCGCCGGGCCGCAGGCCCTTCTCCGCCGCCGTGCCCTCGGCCTGGACCTCTGTGATGACGACCCCGTCGGTCTCCTCGCTGAGCTCGAACTGGGCGCGCAGCTCCGGCGTCAGGCTGGCCAGCTCGAGACCCAGGGACTCGACCAATCCGCTGTCCTTCTTGACCGGCTCCTCGGGAGGAGCCAAGGCGGCGACCTGCTCTTCCTCAAGCTCGCCCAGCTCGACCGCCAGCTCGACCTCCGCGCCCTTGCGCCAGACGATCACCTCGACCGCCTTGCCGATGCGGGTCTCGGCCACCATGCGGGGCAGCTTGCGCATCTCGGTGACCTCGCGGCTGTCGAACCTGAGGATCACGTCGCCTTGCTGAATGCCGGCCGCCTCCGCCGGACCGCCCTCGGTCACCGAAGCGACCAGAGCGCCGTAGGCGCGCTTGAGGCGCAGACCCTCCGCCAGTTCCTCGGTCACGGTCTGGATGCGGACGCCGAGCCAGCCGCGGCGCACCTTGCCGTGATCGCGCAGCTGCTCGATCACGTTGCGGGCCAGATTAGAGGCGATGGCGAAGCCGATGCCGGCCGACCCGCCGTAGGGGGAGATGATCACCGAATTGATGCCGATGACCTCGCCGTCGATGTTGAACATGGGGCCGCCGGAATTGCCCCGGTTGATGGCCGCATCGGTCTGGATGAAGTCGTCGTAAGGGCCCGCCTTGATGTCGCGCTCGCGCGCCGAGACGATGCCCGCGGTCACGGTGCCGCCGAGGCCGAAGGGGTTGCCGATGGCGATCACCCAGTCGCCGATGCGGGTATTGTCGGAGTTGCCCCAGACGGCGGCGGGCAGCGGCTCGTCGCTCGCCACCTTGAGGATCGCAAGGTCCGTCTTCTCGTCGCTGCCGATCACCTCGGCTTCGAGCGAGGTGCCGTCGTGCAGCAGCACCGTGATCTCGTCGGCCGATTCGATGACGTGATGGTTGGTCACGATATAGCCGCTCGGATCCACGATGAAGCCCGACCCGAGCGAGCTTTCCTGGCGCCGCTGGGGCTGCTGGCCCCGGCGCTCGAAGAACTCGCGGAAGAACTCCTCGAACTCCTCGCTGCCACCGCTGGATTCGACCACCTGGGTGGTGGAGATGTTGACCACCACCGGCAGCAGGGCCTCGGCCAGGTCGGCGAAGCTGTCCGGCGCCCCGCGGGCTTCGGCCGCAGCAGTCCAGAGGAGGGCCGCGAGGACCAGCGGCAGAGCCGCAAGCCGGCTCCGGATCCGCGTCCCGGCGGTGCCTCCGACCGCGGCGGCACCGCGTGACAAGACGAGGGTTAGGGGGCGAAATGCTTGATTCACGTGCTTTTCCTCACAGTTTCACGGCCCGGACGTGGCCCAACAGGATCGTCCGCAACCGCTCGCCTGCATCGTCCCTGCTTGGCGGCCCGCCCAACGATGTGGGAAAGACTCTTCGGCGCTCTGCACAGTCCAATCCTCACAACTTGGGCCACGAAATAGGCCAAATTATGGCCCGCATGGTTACCCGTTTCTTAACGACACGGGACCGTGTTCGGCACCTTGGCCCGGGCTCAGCCGCGGATCAGCCAGACGACGAGGAGCCCGAGCACCGCCGAGACCAGACCGGCGACCCTGAGGGCCTCGGGCGGCACCTCCGAGAGTCGCGCCATCAAGAGATCCAGACGGTCGGCGAAGACCGCAATCACCAGGCCCTCGATCACCAGGACCAGCGCCAGCGCCGTCAGGAGGTCCGTCATGCCCGCGGTCCACCGCGCTGCTCATGGGGCCTCCCTCGAGGACGGCGCCCGCTAGTCGCCGCTGGGCACGGCCGACGGCGGTTCGGTCGTGCCGAAGAAGCTGAAGAACTCGCTGTCCGGCGACAAGACCATGTAGGTGCCGTCCGACAGGGAGCGCTCGTAGGCCTGCATGGAGCGGTAGAAGCTGAAGAAGTCCGGGTCCTGGCCATAGGCCGCGTTCAGGATCCGGGTCCTTTCGCCCTCGCCCTGGCCGCGCAGGATCTCGGCCTCGCGCTCGGCCTCGGCGCGGATCACCGTGGCTTCGCGGTCGGCCGCCGCCTTGATGCGCTGGGCCTGCTCGAAGCCCTGGGCGCGGAACTCCTTGGCCTCGCGCACACGTTCCGAGCGCATGCGGTCATAGACGGATTCGCTCGCCTGCTTCGGCAGGTCGGCGCGGCGCAGGCGCACGTCGACGATGGAGATGCCGAACCTCTGGGCCTGGCGGTTCACGCCCTCGCTGATCTTCTGCATGATCTCGGCGCGTTCGCCGGACAGGACGCTCGCCAAATTGTGATTGCCGAGCACGTTTCGGACCGTGCCGTTGACGATGGCCCCGAGGCGCACGCGCAACTCACGCTCCGTGCGGACCGTCTGATAGAAGCGCAGCGCGTCGTCGATGCGATAACGCGCATAGGAATCCACCAGCAGCGGCTTCTGGTCCGACAGGATCACGCGTTCGACCGGCGGGTCGAGGTTCAGCACCCGCTTCTCGTAGTAGTCCACCGTCTCGATGAACGGGATCTTCGCCTTAAGCCCGGGGTCGGTGATCACCCTGATCGGATTGCCGAGGCGCAGGACGATGCCCTGCTGGGTCTGCTGCATGGTGAACAGCGCCGAGGTCGCGACGATGCAGAGCACGACGACGATGATGCCGATGATTAGGGGGGTGAAGCGTCTCATTGCTGCGATCCTCCCTGCGGTCTCGGCGTTCCGAGGCCGCGCCGCAGCTCGTTGAGCGGCAGATAGGGCACGGTGCCGCCGGCGGACTTGTCGAGGATCACCTTGTCCGTATCGGCCAGCACGTTCTGCAGGGTCTCCAGATACATGCGCCGCTTGGTGACCTCCGGGTTCTGCTTGTAGGCCTCGTAGACCGAGAGGAAGCGCTGGGCCTCACCGTCGGCCTCGTTGACGAGCCGCTCCTTATAGGCCTCGGCCTCCTGGATCATGCGCTGGGCCTCGCCGCGGGCGCGCGGCAGCACGTCGTTGCGGTAGGCGTCCGCCTCGTTGCGCTGGCGGTCCCGGTCCTGCTGGGCGCGCTGCACGTCGTCGAAAGCGTCGATGACCTGAGGCGGCGGCTGCACGTCCTGCAGCTTCAGCTCGGTGATCTCGATCCCGGCCTCGTACTCGGTCAGGATGCTTTGCAACAGGTTCTTGGCGTCCGACTCGATGTCGCGCCGCGCCTCGGTCAGGGCCGGCTGGATGTCGGTGCGGCCGATGATCTCGCGCATGGCGGCCTCGGCGGCGATCTTCACCGTCGCCTCCGGATCGCGGATCTCGAACAGATACCTACCGGCGTTGGAAATCTTCCACTGAATCGTGAAGTCGATGTCGATGATGTTCTGGTCCCCGGTCAGCATGAGGCTTTCTTCCTCGACGTCCCGGGGCGCGCCGCGGCCGCCCTGACCGATCGAGCGAAAGCCGATGTCGATCGAGTTGATTCGCTCGACGCTCGGCCGCTCCACGGTTTCGATCGGATAGGGCCAGTGCCAATTGAGGCCCGGCTGCTGCTCTTTGCCGTCCCACTTGCCGAACAGCAGCTCGATGCCGACCTGGTCCGGCTGCACCCGGTAGAAGCCGCTGAACAGCCAGAGGGCGAGCAGGACCAGCACGATCAGGCTGATGCCCTTGGCCCCGCCGCCGCCCGGGATCAGCCGGCGGACCCGGTCCTGGCCCTTGCGGATGAAGTCCTCGAGATCCGGCGGCCGTCCGCCGCCGGAACCGCCGCGCCCCCAGGGCCCGCCGCCGCCCGAGCCACCGGAGCCGCCGCCCCAGGGCCCGCCACCGGAGCCGCCAGCGCCGCCGCCGCCCCAGGGTCCACCCCCGCCGGAGCCGCCGCCGTTACCACCTTGCGATTGCCAGGGCATCCACCTTCATCCTCGTCGCACTTGCCGCAGGTCTCGAAGCCGTTCCGCGTCCGAACACCAGAGATGTCCGACACTAGAGATAGGGTCTCGCATGTCCCATATCATCGGGACAAGGCCGGATCGAGCATGTATAGATAGCCGCTTCCCGCCGGGCATGCAGCCGCTATCGTCAGAGACGGGGGAGTTTATAGGGATGGATGGGGTCTCCGAGCAAGATGTTCTGAGCGCTTTGAAGGCCGTGATCGACCCTGATCGCGAGCGGGACATCGTCGCCCTCGGCATGGTCTCCGGCGTGGTCGTGAAGGACGGCAACGTGGGCTTCGCCATCGAGGTGGACCCCCAGCGCGGCGCCCAGATGGAGCCCCTGCGCAAGGCTGCGGAGCAGGCGGTGGAGGATTTGCCGGGCGTGCTCTCGGTGACCGCCGTCCTGACCGCCCACCGCCCCGCATCCGGCGCCGATGGAGGCGCCCGGGCCGGCAACGGACAGCCTCACGGACAGCCTCAGGGCCATGGCCAGAGCCCGGCGGCGCGCAAGGCAGGCGGCTCCGGCGCGGCGAATGCCCTGGCACCCGGCGTGAAGACCATCGTGGCGGTCGCCAGCGGCAAGGGCGGCGTCGGCAAGTCCACCACGGCCACCAACCTGGCGCTGGGGCTGGCCAGCCTCGGCCTCTCGGTTGGCATGCTGGACGCCGACATCTACGGGCCCTCCCAGCCGCGCATGATGGGCATCAGCGGCCGGCCCAGCTCGCCCGACGGCAAGATCCTGCGGCCGATGGAGAACTACGGCGTCAAGTGCATGTCCATGGGATTCCTGGTGGCCGAGGACACGCCCATGATCTGGCGCGGACCCATGGTACAGAGCGCGCTGCAGCAGATGCTGCGCGACGTCGACTGGGGCGAGCTGGACATCATGGTGGTCGACATGCCGCCGGGCACCGGCGACGCCCAGCTCACCATGGCCCAGCAGGTGCCGCTCTCCGGCGCGGTCATCGTCTCGACGCCCCAGGACATTGCTCTGCTGGACGCCCGCAAGGGCCTCAACATGTTCCGCAAGGTGGACGTGCCGGTGCTCGGCATCGTCGAGAACATGAGCTACTTCGCCTGCCCCAACTGCGGCCACAAGTCCCACATCTTCAGCCACGGCGGCGCCAAGCGCGAGGCCGAGAAGCTGGGCATGGAGTTCCTCGGCGAGCTGCCGCTGGACATGGAGATCCGCGAGACCTCGGACGGCGGTCGGCCCATCGTGGTCTCCAAGCCGGACAGCCCCCACGCCCAGGCCTACGTGGCGATCGCCCCGGCGGGTCTGGGAGCAGGTCTCTGCCGCCCTCGGCAGCGACGCGGCCCAGGGCCCGCGCATCGTCATGCAGTAGCGGCGCGGTGGGGCCGAGGGCCCCTCTCTTCAGCCGCCGAACATCTTCCGCAGATTGTCGAAGCCGGCCTGATAGATGCCTTCGATCACCTTGACGGCCTCGTTCTCCGGCGCGCCTTCGGACTCGAACTCGCTGGACCATTCGATGCTGCAGCCGCCGCCCTCGGCCTCCTTCACCTTGATGGTGGCTTTGTAGTTGGCGACCGGCAGCGGGCTCTCGACGATGGAGTAGGTGTAGGACTGGCCGTCCTCGTCCGATTTCTCCAGCTTCTCCAGGACAGTGCCGCCGCCCATCAGGTGCAGACGCCTGAGGGTCGTGTTGCCTTTGGTCTCCACGTCGCACTGGGTGACGGCCGGATGCCACTCGGGGATCGAGTTGAACTTGCCGATCATCTCCCAGATGGACTCGGGCGACACCGGATAGTTGGACGACAGGCTGACTTTCGGCATCTTGGCGCCTCCTCCTAGGGTTCCCGAGGGAAGCTTAGCCCGCAGCAACCCGGGCGGCCAGGCGCCCGTCGGAGGCGGCGAGCGCCAAGACGAAGGCAAGGCCCGCCGCCAGCCCGGCCAGATGGGCGCCGGGCACCGAGGCCCAGCTGCTGGTCGGCAGCAGCGCGCCGCCCTCGGCCGCCTCGAGCACGATCTTGGCCAGGTCGCACAGCACGGCGACGAGGAATAAGAGCTGCCCGCGCTGCCGCCAGAGCAGCAGGGCGAGCGCGCCGAACAGGGCATTGAGAACGCCTGAGAGGCCGCAGTAGACCGCCAGATCGGGCTCGGCGGCCAGCAGCCAGGCGTCGACGGCGAGGACGCCGATGAGGAACAGACCGGCCCAGGCCCATCCGCGGCAGCCCGCCTTCAGTTCCAGCAAGATGCCAAGGGGAAGCAGCGCCGCCAGGTTCCAGCCCAGATGGGCGAGATCTGCGTGCACGAAATGACCGGTGAGAAGCCGCCAAACCTCGCCGGCAGCGATGGCGCCGCGGTCGAACAGCAGCGCCTCGGGAGCCGGCCCGGCGGCGGCGTAGAGCGCCGCCGCCAGGGCCGCCGCGGCGAGGGTGAGCCAGGGCGGCCGGACGCCGCCCTGGCCCTCGCCGCGCGCCGCGGCCGGGGAGGTCATGCCGCGGCCTTGCGTCGGCGGCTGGCCGCGAGGGCAGCGCCCAGCGGCACGACCATGAGCGCCAGGCCGAGGGGTCCGATCGCCCCGGCGCCGCCACGGCCACCGCCACCGCCGCCGCCGTAGCTCGGCTGCGTGCCCTGGAACATGGGCTGGGCCTGGTCGACCCGTGTCCCGGCCACCGCCTGCTGGGCTCGTGCCTCGCGGGCCACCGTCTCGACCGCCAGGCGGGCCTGGTTGCTCCGGTCGATGCCGAGTTGGGCGAAGACCTCCTCGCGCACCACCACCATGGAGGTGAGCGGCGTGACCAGGCCGTGCTCCACGGCGATGTCCACCACCGCCTGCTCCAGGTCGTCGTCGGCGCCGAAGTCCTCCAGCTCCTGCAGGCGCGCCGCGATGGCGGCGTAGGCCCAGAGCCGCTCGACCTCCGGATTGGCACTCGCCGTCGCCGGGAAATCGAAGCGGGTGCGGTAGGTGACCGGCTGGCCGGAGACGCGGGCCCTCAGGGTCACGTCGGCCGGGCCGTCGCCCCAGTAGTGGCCGAAGGCGACCAGCTGCTGGCCCCGGTAGAGGCTGCCGATGCGCTCGGGCGTCACGTCGGCCGCCCGCACGCCCTCGACGGCGAGCTCGACCCCGTGCAGCGCCGCGTGGCCGACCTTGGAGGTCGCCGTCAGCACCGCGCCCACGATGTCGTCGCTGTTGGAGACGGAAAGCGCCGTGCCACCGGACTCCCGGGTCATGGCGGTCAGCAGCGGCCGGTTGGCGCTGTTGCCCATGATGAAGGTGAAGAGGCGCACGTCCTGCTTGCGCACCAGCTCGATGAAGGCCCGCTGGCGGGTCTCGCCGACGTTTGCGACGCCGTCGGTCACCAGCAGGATCGCCGCCGTGCGGTCGGCATCGAGGCCGGCGAGGCCCCGGTCGAGGCCGCCGTAGAGGTTGGTGCCCTCGTTCGGCTGGATGCCGCGCAAGGCCGCCAGGCTGCGCCCCAGGTTCTCCGCCGTGGCCGGCCGCAGGCCGCCCTCCAGGTCGAAGGCCTGGCGGTCGAAGAGGACGATGCGGTAGCGGTCCTCCGGCCGCAGGCTCTCCAGGCCCCGGGCGACACCCTCCACCAGGGTGTGCCACTTGCCGGACATGGAGCCCGACTTGTCGAGCACGAAGACCCAGTCACGGCCCTCGGTGATGGGCGCCAGGTCCTCGCCGGGCGTGGCCACCAGCATGAAGGTGCCGCGCTTCGCCTCGTCCGCCTTGTGGGCGACCAGCTCGACCCGGCCCGGCAGGCCCTCGGCTTGGCGCCAGTAGACCACGATGTCCTCGTCGAGGCGGAAGGCCTCGGGGCCGCCGGCACCGAGCGCTGCGGGGACTACAGCGGCCCCCTCTTCGACCGCCGCGGCGCTCCCCTGCCCAGCGTTCTGGCCGTGGCTCTCGATGCGCACGTTCCAGATGCCGGCGTCGAGCTGGCGCACCTGGGCCTGGGGATGGGCCGGCAGGCGGAGGGCCGCCACCGGATAGGCCGACCGCAGGGTCAGATCGAAGACGAAGCGGCCGGTGACCGCCTCGTTGGCGGTCCAGAAGGCCAGGCGCTCCTCGTCGACGCCGCCCTCCTCCAGAGGATAGACGTAGCGGCCGATGCCGGTGTCGAGGTGGGCCGGCTGGATGTAGCTCAGGCGAATCCGCACCTCGCCCCTGGCGGGCACCGGGAAGACCGAGATGTCGAAGGTCTTGTAGGAGTCCTGCTCGGCCAGCGCCGTCTCCTGGCCTTGCGCCTTCTGGTCCTCGTAGACCTGACGCGCCTCGGCCTTGGGCAGCACCTCGCCCGAGACCGGCTTGCCGTCGATCCAGTAGGTGAACTCGGAAACGGCGCCCTTCTCGGGGACGGGGAAGGAGTAGACCGCCTCGAGCGCCCGCTCGTGGGGGTTCTCGAAGACCTGCTCAAGGGTGGTGACGGCGTAGCCGTCCTCGACCACCACCGTCACCTGGTGGTCGCGGATCTCGAGCGGCGGCAGGCGCCCGTCGGAGGGGCTGAGCAGCCCCGCCCCCTGGGCCCGGCCGGCTGCGAAGGCGACCACCAGGGCGATCACCGCCAGCAGGCCGGCCTTGCGGAGCGGCGACAGGGTTTCGATCGGCATGTCGGATCTCCTCGTTCGCGATCGTTAAATGAACAATGTTCAATTCAAGATCAGAAAGAACCGCGGCTCGATCCGCGGTACTGAACGCTGTTCAATTCGGCCATATGGGTTGACAAGCAGGCGGCGTCAAGCGATTTCTTGAACGCTGTTCAGTACTGACTTCACCGGAGACCGGGAGGCGCGAGACCGTGGCGCGGCGCAGCGATCACAGCCGGGACGAGCTTCACGCCCTCTACGTGGCGGCGGCCGGGCGCATCCTGGCGGCCGAGGGCCTGGGCGGCCTGACCGCCCGGCGCATCGCCCGGGAGGTCGGCTACTCGCCCGGCAGCCTCTACAACCTGTTCGAGAACCTGGACGACCTGGTGCTGCAGGTGAACGCCGGCACCCTCGACCGGCTCTACGACTGCCTGGCGGCGGCCCGGCCCGCGGGCGGCGACGTGGAGACGAGCCTGCGCGCCATGGCCCGCGCCTACGTCGACTGCGCCCGTGTGGAACCGATGCTCTGGCAGGCCCTCTACGAGCACCGCATGAGCGGCGAGCGGCCTCTGCCAGACTGGTACAGCGGGCGCATCACCCGCCTCTTCGCCTTGGTGGAGGAGGCGCTCGCGCCGCTCTTCGGGCGGCCGGACTCCGAGGGCTGCCGGCGGGCCGCACGCATCCTCTGGTCGGCGCTCCACGGCATCGCCGCGCTCGCCCTCGCCCAGAAGCTGGAGCGTCTGGCCAACCTCTCGGCCGAGGAGATGGCCGACGACCTGGTCACCACCTACTACGCGGGTCTGATCGCGCGGCGTGCGGACCCGGGCGCCTAAGACGCGGATTCCACGCTGCCGCCGCTTTCGCCGGGCGCCGAAAGCCCCTATATTACTCGGGTCGGGAAACCGGCTATGGCGCTAAACGGGCTTACGGAATAAGCGCTGCGGACCCGGGGGCAGTACCCGGCGCCTCCACCAGTTTCACCCGCCGGGGCCAGGCGCGGCCGCGCCGGCACGGCGGGTCCCAACGGGGGCGAACCAGGATCGACGCGCGTGGTAAAGGTATGTTCGGTGCCCGGCATGGTACCGCCGTTATCGGGCCATAATATAGTTGCGAACGACAACTATGCTGAGGCGCGTCTCGCTGCTTAACAGCGGCTGACACGTCTAGACTCAAGTCCACGGCGGTAGCACGTCGCGGCGGGGTTCGGGGCGCACCTGGCAACAGAAGCGCCCCACTCGACCGTCCGGGCCCTTCGGGGCCCGGACAACCGGGTCCAGCGGCGGATTTCGGCGGTTTATCTGCCATGTCCGACGCAGGGCCGACCTAGGGGGCGATCGTTCCGGACGGACCTTTATGGGTGAGGAAGGTCTCAGATACGACGCCATGGTCGAAGACGCGCTGCGCAGCGTCGTGCGCAGGGCCTTGAGCTATGCGGCCGAGCGCGGCCTGCCCGGCGACCATCACTTCTACATTTCCTTCCTGACCGGCCATCCGGGGGTCGACATCCCCGAGCACCTCTCGACCCGCTACCCCAACGAGATGACCATCGTGCTGCAGTACCAGTTCTGGGGTCTCGACGTGGGCGAGGAGGTCTTCGGCGTGACCCTCAGCTTCTCCGACGTGCCCGAGCGCCTCACCGTGCCCTTCGCCGCGGTGACGGCCTTCGCCGACCCCTCGGTGCGCTTCGGCCTGCAGTTCGAGTCCGGCGCCGGCCAGGAGGGCGGCGTGTTGGCGCCCGCCCCGGCCACCGAGCAGAAGCAGGAGCCTGCCGGTGCGACCGAGCGTCCGAGTGTGCCGCCGTCGAAGCCCCCGGCGTCGAAGCCGGCCGCTGAACCGGGCACGGCGACGGAAACCAATGTCGTGGGGGCCGAGGCGCCGCCAGGCGCCAAGGTGGTCACGCTGGACTCCTTCCGCAAGAAACAGCCCTAGACGCGACGGGCCGACGCTGGCCATGCCGGAGCCCGCCTACCTGTTCGACGGCCCGAAGACGGGCCCGGTCCGTCTGGCGCTCGCCCACGGCGCCGGCGCGCCCATGGACTCGCCCTTCATGGACCGCATCGCCCGGGGCCTCGGCGAGCGCGGACTGCGGGTCGCCCGCTTCGAGTTCCCCTACATGGCGGCGGCGCGGAGGGACGGGCGCAAGCAGCCGCCGGACCGGGCGCCCCTGCTGCTGGAGGCCTGGCGCCGGGTGATCGCGGAGCTCGGCGACGGCAAGGCCGGCGCCGGCGGGCTCGCCATCGGCGGCAAGTCGCTCGGCGGGCGCATGGCGAGCCTGGTGACCGACGAGGCGGGCGTGGGCGCGCTCATCTGCCTGGGCTATCCCTTCCACCCGCCCGGCAAGCCCGAGAAGCTGCGCACCGAACACCTGGCGGAGCTCGCAACACCCACCCTCATCGTCCAGGGCGAGCGGGACCCCTTCGGCACCCGGGAGGAGGTCGCGGCCTACCGCCTGTCGCCCGCGGTCCGCATCGCCTGGTGCCCCGACGGCGACCACAGCCTGGCGCCGCGCAAGCGCTCGGGACGGACCGCCGAGGAGAACTGGGACCTGGCGGTCGAGGTGGTCGCGGAGTTCCTGGACGGTCTGAACCGCAAATGAGAAAGCGATGAAGCCGAACGATCCCTTCCCCACCCGTGTCACCCTGCTGCTGCAGCCCCTCGGCCCGGTACGGGCGCGGTCCATGTTCGGCGGCTGCGGCATCTTCCTGGACGACGTCATGCTGGCGATCGTCGATGAGGACCGGCTCTACTTCAAGGTGGACGACGAGACCGTCGAGCGCTTCGCGGCCGCCGGCGCGGCGCCCTTCACCTATCGCCGGGAGGGGCGCACGCTCGCGCTCTCCTACCGCGAGGCCCCGGCGGGCGCGCTCGACGACCCGGAGGCCCTGCTGGACTGGGCCCGCCTCGCCCTCGACGCCGCCCGACGGGCCCAGAGCAAGAAATCCCGCCGGCGCAAGCCGGCCAAGCGCGGCGCCTGAAACGCCGGCCCGCCCGCGCACCGGCCTGCCCGAGCCCAGCGCGCGGCCTTGGCCTCGCCCGGTGCCCCGCCTAACATGCGGGCGCGACGAAACGGGTGCCCGCCTGCTCCCGGGCGGCGCGCCGGGCAGGAGATCCAGCGGATGACCGAGCCGACGGCCGCGGGGCCGGAGACCCGCAACGAAAGCGATTCCATGGGCGACATCGCGGTACCCGCCGACCGCTACTGGGGCGCCCAGACCCAGCGCTCGCTGCAGAACTTCCGCATCGGCGGCGAGCGCATGCCGCCGGCGCTGGTAAAGGCGCTGGGCGTGCAGAAGCTGGCCGCGGCCCGCACCAACATGGCGCTGGGCGTGCTCGACCCCGCGATCGGCGAGGCCATAAGCCAGGCCGCCGAGGAGGTGGCCTCGGGCCTGCTGATGGACGACTTCCCGCTGGTCGTCTGGCAAACCGGCTCCGGCACCCAGAGCAACATGAACGCCAACGAGGTGGTCGCCGGGCGCGCCAACGAGATCCTGACCGGCAATCGCGGCGGCAAGTCCCCGGTCCATCCCAACGACCACTGCAACATGGGCCAGTCGTCCAACGACACCTTCCCCACGGTCATGCACATCTCGGCGGTGCGCCAGATTGAGGAGGAGACGGTTCCGGCCCTGGAGCGCCTGGGCGCGGCCTTGACAGAGAAGGCGGCCGCCTTCGAATCCATCGTCAAGATCGGCCGCACCCACCTGATGGACGCGACGCCGCTCACCCTCGGCCAGGAGTTCTCCGGCTTCGTGGCCCAGGTGGAGAACGGCGTCGCGCGCCTGCGCGGCAGCTTGCCCCGGCTCTACAAGCTGGCCCAGGGCGGCACCGCCGTCGGCACCGGCCTCAACGCGGTCGAGGGCTTCGCGGAGGACTTCGCCGCCGAGGTCGCACGCATCACCGGCCTGCCCTTCGAGACGGCGGCCAACAAGTTCGAGGCGCTGGCCGCCCACGACGCCATCGTCGAGGCCTCGGGCGCCCTCAACGTGGTCGCCACCTCCCTCATGAAGATCGCCAACGACATCCGCCTGCTGGGCTCGGGCCCGCGCTGCGGCCTCGGCGAGATCAAACTGCCGGCCAACGAGCCCGGCTCCTCCATCATGCCGGGCAAAGTCAATCCGACCCAGGCCGAGGCGCTGACCATGGTCTGCACCCAGGCCATGGGTAACCACGTGACGGTGACCATCGCCGGCGCCACTGGTCATTTCGAGCTCAATGTCTTCAAGCCGGTGATGATCTACAACCTGCTGCAGTCGGCGCAGCTCATCGCCGACGCCTCGGACTCCTTCCGGGAGAACTGCGTCGAAGGCATCGAGGCGGACGCGGAGCGCATCGACCAGCTCATGCGGGAGTCCCTCATGCTGGTGACCGCCCTCAACCCGCACATCGGCTACGACAACGCCGCCAAGGTGGCCAAGAAGGCCTACGCCGAGAACACCACCTTGAAGGCGGCGGCGGTATCGCTCGGCCTGCTCACCGAGCAGCAGTTCGACGAGTGGGTGCGGCCGGAGGACATGCTGGGGCCGCGGCCCAAGCCTTGAGTACCGAAAGCGCGGACCACGAGGCCGCCGGTGGCGAAGCGGGCCAGGCCGTCCGCAAGCGCTCCGTCACCCTCGCCGGCCACCAGACCAGCCTCAGCCTGGAAGAGGACTTCTGGCGCGCCCTCAAGGCCGCCGCCAGGGAGGAGGGCCTCTCGGTCAACGCCCTGATCGCGCGCATCGACCGCAGCCGCAGCGGGAATCTCTCCAGCGCCGTCAGGGTCTACCTGCTGCGCCGGGCCCAGCACAGACCCCAAGACAAATCAGAGAACAAGTAAGAGGGGCGTCAGTTGCCGAGGCCCTGGAACAGGCCCTCCAATAGGTCGTCGGGCGGGGTCTGGCTCGGGCTGCCGCTCGGAGGTTCGCCGGCAGGGCTCAGGGATTCGGCCTCGTCGGTCGCATCGAGCGGTTCGGACGCTGGACTCGTGATCTCGGCCGCCGCGGGCGCGCCCAGCGACGGTTCGGAGACTGGCTCCGTGACTTCGGACGGCTCCGCTTCGGTCGCGGACTGCTCGGGTGTCGGTGGCACCGGGTTGGTCACCTGGGCGCCCGACGAGGGGGCCGGCGCGATCCTGCTGGGCTTGGGCGCCGGAAGCGGCGGCAGCCCGGGCTGGCGCAGCGTCTCCGGCTGCAGCGTCGTTTCGGGCTGCTGAATAGCGGCAGGCTCGTCCGATTCGGGCTCGGGCTCGGCGGCCTTCGCCTCCGGTTCGGGCTCGGCCGCCTCCGGCTCGGGCTCGAGCGCCTCCGGCGCCTCCGCGTCCGGGGCGGCCTCGGGCTCGAAGGGAATGGTCGGTTCCTGGAACATGAGCCCGCCGACGCGCACGTCGGGCTCGTCCAGCGGCCCGTTCAGGGCAACACTCAGCGTGGGCTGCTCCTGGGGCGCGCCACGGTGGACGTCGGTTTCGGTCTCGAGGGTCCAGGCCGGCAGGTCGATCACGGCGCGGACCAGCGCCGTGGCGCCCTGGCCTTCGAGGGTCGTGTCCTCGGTCTCGAACACGCCCCCCTCGGCCTCGAACGTGCCCGTGAGCTGGGCCGGCCGTCCGGCGAAATCGCCGAGCAGCAGGACGACCGCGTCCTCCACCTCTTGAATCACCGGAACGCCGGCGTTCAGCACGCTTTGGAGCACGCCGTCTGACTGGCCGCCTCCTTGGCCGTCGGCCCCGACCAGGGCCGCGATTTCGCCGCCGAAGTCACCCGCCCCCTCGAGCGTCGCCACCAGGTCGGCCTCGCTGAGGCCGCGGGCGGCCAGGCTGGCGTTGAGGGAGAGCGGCCCGGACAGCCGGCCGAAGCCGGCGAGCGAATGCAGCAGCCCGCCCATGTCGACGTCCTGCGCCGACAGGGCCAGGCCCAGGTGCAGCTCCTCGCCGGCGTTCACCTTGCCGGCGATCTGCAGCTCGCCGCCGTGCAGCGTCCCATCCAGGCGCTGCAGGTCCAGGAGCCCGTCCGCCAGCTCGGCCTCCAGGCGCGCGTCTTCAATTCGCAGCTCGCCGTGTGTGAGCGCAGCCATCTCAAGGTCGACACGGGCGTCGTGGTCGGTCAGCAGCGTCATGTCCATGGGCTCTTCGGACCAGCGGGCGCCCGCCGTTCCGGTTTCGCCGTCGCCCGTCCCCGCCGCGGCGAGCAGCAGGCGAAGCGGCAGGTCGCCGGTCTCCAGATCCAGGTCGAAGGCGGGGCGGGCGCCGCTCAGATCGGCCGAGAGGCGGCCCCGCAGATCGGTCGGTCCGATCACTCCGGAAAGGTCCTGCAGGCGCAAACGGTAGGGGTCGCCCTCGACCTGTCCGCTCAGGTCGATCCCACCCAAGGCCGGGTCCAGACCCTCGGCCAGGCCCAGGACAGCCAGGAGCCGCGCCAGGTCGGGGTGCTCCAGGCCCACGTTCAGGTCGTAGTCCTCGAGCCCGGGCGACCAGCCCTCGAGCCGCAGGTCGGCAGCACCGGAGAGCAGCGCCGGTCCCAGGGTGCCCGAAAGCTCGTCGAGCCGGACCCGCGTCGGTCCGCCGGTCAGGCGCGCGCGCAGGTCGAGCGGCCCGAGGGCGCCCGCCGCGCCCTCCAGGTAGCCCGCCGCGTCGGCGAGGGCGCCCAGGTCCGGGTGCTTGGCCTCGACCGAGAGATCGAGGTCGGAGACCGCCGCCTGCGGGCCCGCAAGGTCGAGCTTGAAGCCGCCGCTGAGGCTGGCCGGGCCCAGGTCGCCGGCAATCTCGCTGACCTCCATGCTCAGGGGGGTCCCGGCCACGCGGGCGCTCACGTCGAGGGCGGCGAGATCTATCGCAGACTCGCCGTCGGCCAGTCCGACCAGCACGGCCACGTCGGGGTGGCGCCCGGTCAGGCGGAGATCGAAGTCGAGCGGCGAGGCGGTGGGATGGAGCGTGCCGGCCAGCGCCATTTCGCCGCCGCCGCCGCTCGCCTCGACGTCGACCGTGAGGGCGTCCAGGCCGCCGGTGACCTGGCCCGAAAGATCGAAGGGCGGCAGGCCGGCCAACGCCTCGGGCTCGTGGCCCAGCCAGGCGGCGAGCCGCGTCGGCTCGGCGACGGAAAGCTCCAGTTTCCCGTCGACCTGGGGCGCCGCGCCGATCTCCGTCACCGTGCCCTGGTAGTTGAGCTTGCCGCCCGCCAGGTCGCCGATGCGCGCGGTGCGGAACTCCAGCACGCCGCGCTGCAGGGTCGCGTCGAGTTGGACGTCCTTGGCGTTGAGGCCATGCAGGGTGACCGTGCCCGCACGCAGGTTGAGATTGGCGTCGAAGCTGTCGAGCAGGGCGAGGCCGCTTCCCGCCTCCTCTTCTTGGCCCTCCGTTTCCGGCTGGCGGAGCCGCCCGCTGTCCGCGGTCTCCGAGGGCAGGTAGCCGTCCAGGTTGATGGAATCGAGGGCGAGGCCGATACCCAGCCCCGGCCGCGCCCGCGGCACGATCACCACGCCGCCGGAGAGGCGCGTGAGGTCCATGCGCAGGTCGAGCTCGCTGAAGGAGATCTGCTTGGCGGTGCCGGTCACGAGCCCGGAGAGGCTCATGCGCCTGAGGCGGTCCGGCGGAATACTGCTGACGTCGGCGCCGACCCAATGCAGGAAGCCGCGCAGGTTGTCTGAGGCGGCATCCAGGCGCCCGGTGAACTGGGGCACGCCCTCGGATTCCTGCAGGCTGCCGGTGAAGGCGATGTCCGAGCTGCCCGGTAGCAGCGCCATGGCGCGCTCGACGTTCAGCGCGCCCTCGCCCAGCGCCGCCTCGAGGCGCAACTGGCGGATCAGCTGGCCGCGGTAGATCATGGCCTCGATGCTCAGCTCGACGCGGCCCCGCGCGTCGGCGGGGATCGGCCAGGCGGGTTTCTCCTCGCCGCCGGCAGCGGCGTTGCTCGCGCCTTCCTGGACCGGGGCCGCCTCCTCCTCCAGCAACCGGTCGAGGTCGAAGCGCGGCGCGTTGACCACGATGCGCGCGTCGTAAGGGGCGTCCAGCAGGCTGGTGACGTTGGCCGTCAGCTGGGTCGGGCCGAGCTGCAGGGAGAGTTCGGAGAGCGCCAGGGACTGAGAATCGACCGCGATCTCACCCAGAAACGAGAACTTCCGCGCCAGCACCTCTGGCAGCACCTCGGCCTGGCCAGTCAGGCCGCCGATCAGCCCGGCCAGGCTGTCGCCCTCGCCCTTCACCCGGCCGCGCAGGCTGACCGCGTCGCCGTGGGCCGAGAGCGCGCCGGAGAGCTGCAGGCTGGTGGTTCCGTCGGCCAGCTTGAACAGGCTGTTGAAGGGCGTCGCGCCCTCGCCCACCACGCGCCCGACGGTGGCCTCGAAGCTGCCGGCGACGCCGCCTGCCCGCAGGCTGCCCTTGGCGGCGAAGGGTCCGATCAGGGAGTCGGCGACGATGCGGGCGTCGAGATCCTCGATCCGCTCCTCGCGCCCGGTCTCGGCGTCCCGGTAGATCAGGCGGCCCTTCTCGATGGAGAAGTCGTCGAGGCGGACCTCGAAGCCGGAGGTCTCATCGAAGGGCGCGGCCGGCGCCGCGGACTGGCCGGAGGGATCCGCGAAGACCCAGTTGCGCCGCCCGTCTGGCAACACCTCCAGCAGGATCTTGGGCTCGACGAGGACGATCTGCTCGACCTGCACGACGCCCTGGATCAGCGGCAGGAGCGCGATCCGCACGCGCAGGTCCTCGAGCGCCACCATGGGCTCCGGCGAGCCGCCCTCGATGTTGGCCAGGCTGACACCCTTGGCCGACATGGCCGGCACGGGCAGCAGCGAGAGCTCCATGTCGCCCCGGATCGTCAGCTCGTGCCCGGTGATTTTCTGCACCTCCGCGGCAATACGGTCCCGCTGGGCGTTCCAGTCGATCAGACTGGGCCCGATGAGGACGGCGGCGATCAGAACGGCCAGCAGGACGCCGACGACGGTCAGGAGCGTCTTCAACACTCACCCCTTTGCCCGGACCGGCCCCCCACCAATCGCGCCAAGCCGCGGCTCCGGGTCATGCGCAGGCTGTCCATAGCAGCCCCGCACGCCTGCCTCAACGCCTAGCTGTCTGGAATTGTTGGGCACGAAGGGTGTCGTGCCGGGGGAACGCGCCGGCCCCGGCGTTTCGGCCGCGGCCGGGCGGCCTGGTCGCCAGGGGTCCTCAGACCTGCACGATCTTGCCTGGGTTCATGATGTTGTCGGGGTCGAGGGCGCGCTTGATCTGGCGCATCAGGTCGACCGCCGGGCCGAGCTCGTCGTCGAGATACTTGATCTTGCCGCAGCCGACGCCGTGCTCGCCGGTGCAGGTGCCGCCCATGGCCAGCGCCCGCTCGATCATGCGGCGGTTGACGGCCTCCGCCCGCGCCCATTCTTCCTTGTCGTCCGGATCGACGACGAAGACCAGGTGGAAGTTGCCGTCGCCGACGTGGCCGACGATGGGCGCCAGCAGGCCCGCCTCGTCGACGTCTCGCCGGGTCTCCAGAAGGCACTCGGCGAGGCGCGAGATCGGCACGCAGACATCGGTCGGCCAGCCCCGCGCGCCCGGCCGCAAGGCGAGCGCGGCGTAGTAGGAGTCGTGGCGCGCCTGCCACAGCTTGCTGCGGTCCTCCTGCCGGGTCGCCCAGCGGAAGTCGCCGCCGCCGAACTCGCTGCAGATGCCGCCAACGGTCTCGGCATGCTCCTCGACCCCGCGGGTGCTGCCGTGGAACTCGAAGAAGAGGGTCGGCTGGGCCGGATAGTCGAGCTTGGAGTAGCGGTTGACGGCGTCCATCTGGACCTCGTCCAGGAGCTCGATGCGGGCCACCGGAATGCCCATCTGGATGGTCAGGATGACCGTGTTGACCGCGCCCTCCAGGGTGGGGAAGGAGCAGACCGCGGCCGAGATGGCCTCTGGGATGCCGAAGAGGCGGAGCTGGACCTCGGTGATGACGCCGAGCGTGCCCTCGGAGCCGACCAGCAGCCGGGTCAGGTCGTAGCCGGCCGAGGACTTGCGCGCTCGCCCGCCCGTCTTGACGATGCGCCCGTCGGGCATGACCGCCGTAAGGCCCAGCACCAGCTCGCGCATGGTGCCGTAGCGCACCGCGTTGGTGCCCGAGGCGCGGGTCGCCGCCATGCCGCCGAGGGAGGCGTCGGCCCCCGGGTCGATGGGGAAGAACAGGCCGGTGTCGCGCAAGTGGTCGTTGAGCTGCTTGCGGGTCACGCCGGCCTGGACCCGGCAGTCCAGGTCGTCGGCATTGACCTCCAGCACCTCGTTCATCTGCGACAGGTCGATCGAGACGCCGCCCTTGAGCGCGGCCACGTGGCCTTCCAGCGAGGTGCCCGTGCCGAAGGCGATCACCGGGCAGCGGTGGCGCGCGCAGATCGACACCGCCTCGCCGACCTCTTCCGTGCTCTCGACGAAGGCGACCGCATCCGGCGGCACGTTCGGGTGGTGGCCCTCCGCCCGGCCGTGCTGGTCGCGCACGGCGGCGGAGGTGGACAGGCGGTCTCCCAGCAGCGCCCGCAGCTCCTGCATGACCGGATCGTTGTGGCCCACCGGCGCCGGTGCGGCGTCGCCGTTCATGCGCCCAGCCATGCGCCCAGACTCCTTTCGCGGCGTCGCAACGGGAGCTTCGCTCTTTTCGAAACCATATCAGTAAAGACCTGGGGCCGCCGTGCAAACTTTCAACGGCTGGCTTCGGTGATAGCATCGGCGCTGCGGGAACCAGCAAGGGAGGATTGCATGACGAGGCAGAGGATCGTGCGTGGCCGCTGGGTGGTCGCCGACAGCGGACAGGCGATCGAGGACGGCGCGGTGCTGATCGAGGGCGAGCGCGTGGCGGCCCTGGGCGCCTGGGAGGAGCTGCGGGCCGCCCATCCGCGGGCCGAGACCCTCGGCTCGGATGGGGTGGCCGTCCTGCCCGGCCTCATCAACGCCCACCACCACAGCGCCGGCGCCAGCGCCCTGCAGCAGGGCCTGCCGGACCTGCTGCTGGAATCCTGGATCCTGATGCACGCCAAGCTGCGTGAGAGCGACCCCGGGCTCGCCGCCCTGCTGAGCGCCGCCCGGCTGCTGGGCAGCGGCGTCACCAGCGTGGTCGAGGTCCACAGCGGCGGCGGTACACCCGAGGCCTACGCGCGAGCCTGCCGCGGCAAGCTGGAGGCCTTCGACCGGGCGGGCCTGCGCGTCGCCTTCGCCGCCGGCATCCACGACCAGGGCTACCTGGTGCACGGCGAGGCGGGCGACCGGGCCTTCCTCGACAGCCTGCCGCCCGATCTACGGGCCGAGGCCGAGACCCTGCTGCCGGGACCGGACGGCCTCGACACGGCCGACTACTTCGGCATCATGGAAGAGCTCCACGGCCGCTATGCGGACCACCCCCGGGTCGATGTCTGGTTCGGGCCGCCGGGCCCGCCCTGGGTCTCCGACGGCTTCATGACGGCCATCGCCGAGCGCGCCCGGGCCCTCGACACCGGCATCCAGACCCACCTGGAGGAGTCCTACTACGAGCGCCTGCACGGCCCCCGGGAGTACGGCCGGGAGACCCTCGCCCACCTCAAGGCCCTCGGCGTGCTGGACGCGCGCTTCTCGGTCGCCCACGGGGTCTGGCTCAGCGAGCCCGAGATCGACATCCTGGCCGAGACCGGCGCCGCGGTGAGCCACAACCCCAGCTCCAACCTGCGCCTGCGGGCCGGCATCGCCCCCTTGAACGCGCTGCTGGCCGCCGGTGCCACGGTCGCCCTCGGCATGGACGGCACGACCCTCGGCGACGACGAGGACATGTTTGCCGAAATGCGCCTGGCGCTCCGGCTCCACCGGCCGCCGCTCCTGGGCACGCCGACGCCCACTCCGGCCGAGATCTTCGACCTCGCCACCCGTGGCGGCGCCCGCCTGCTGCGGGCCGAAAGCCGCCTCGGGCGCCTGGCGCCGGGCTACCTGGCCGACCTAGTGCTGGTCGACCTGACTCATGCCTGCTGGCCCTGGACGTCGCCGGAGGCCTCCCCCCTCGACATCGTCGTGCAGCGGGTGCGGGCGGGCGACGTGCGCACGGTGCTGGTGGGCGGCGAAGTGGTCTTCGACGAGGGCCGGCCGACCCGCTTCGACGCCGAGGCGGCGGGCCGCGAGCTGGCCGAGCGCCTTGCGGCGACGCCCTACCCCGCGAAGGCCGCCGATCTGGCCGAACGCCTGCTGCCGCACCTGGAGGCCTACTACGCCGCCTGGCCGTACCCCCAGGCGGCACCCTATACCGCCTACAACTCGCGGACCTAGCCTGGCTCGCTGGCCGGGCCGGCTTCGGCTGGCGTCAGGCCGGCGATCTCCAGCAGCAGCTTGCGGCGCACCGCCTCGGCGAAGCTCCGGTCGGCGTCGGCGGTGATGACGAAGTGGCCCGGCCCGCCGACGATCAGCGTGGCGAAGACCGATTCCAGGTCGTAGCCGATGGGCCGGCCGTTGCAGGAGCGGCAGAGCACCGCCAGGCCGTTGATGGTCATGCCGGCGGCGAGCGCCGAGGCGCGGGCCTCGACGATGGGGATGCCGCCGCCGCTGTAGGCGCTGTCGGCCGAGAAGTCGATGACCTTGCGGAAGCCCTCGATGTCGTTGCTCTGGATGAGCGCCTGGGCGGCGGCCAGCGCGTTGCCGATGGCGTTGGGGCCGCTGGCGACCCGCGGGCGCTCCATCAGGGTGGTCGAGAAGGCGGCGGCCGACTCCGCGCCGTCGATGACGGTCCAGGGCACCACCACGTCCTGGGACGAGGCGTCGCCCCACTCCACGTAGGTCACCGCGATCTTCTGCTCGTAGCCGGCGGCGATGGCGGACAGCACGTCGGGATGGGTGATGGCGGCGGCGTAGCCCCGCCGCTGCAACTGGATCTCGCCGTCATCTATGGAGCGCGAGGCATCGGCCAGCAGCACCAGCTCCAGGTCGACCCTCTCCTGCGCCGCCGCGTCCGCCGACCAGGCACCGGCAACGCCCAACAAGAGACCTAGAGTCAAGGTGGCGCGCCGCATTGTCCTCCCCCCGCGGACCTCCGAGACACCGCATTGAAGCCCGTTCGGATCGGCGAAACAAGAGAGCGGCAGGCTACAGCGACGTAGCGGCGCGGGCGGCCTGGTCGTAGAGGCCGGAGACGCCGCGCAGGAGGTCGGCGGCGGCGCCGATGCGCTGGTTGAGGTCGGCTGCGGTCGCGGCGCCGTCCCCGGCGAAGGCGTCGAGGGCGGCGATCAGGCATTCCTCGCGCACCTCCCGGTACCGCCGGCAGGCCTCCTGCCCGTCCCCGGTGGTGGCGTAGAGGGTCTCCTTGCCGCTGCGCCGCGCGGCCACCAGCCCGGCGCGCACCAGCTTGCGCAGGGCGTAGGAGACCGTGTGGCTGTCCTCCACGTTCAGCACGAAGCAGATGTCTGAGAGCTTCTTGTCCCGCGCCCGGTGGTTCACGGAATGCAGCACCATGACGTCGAGCGGCCCCAGGTCGCCGATGCCGGCCGCCGCCATGCAGCGCACCATCCAGCGGCTGAAGGCGTGGGAGGCGACGATCAGGCCGTACTCGAACTCGCTGAGCTCGGCCGAGCGCTCGGAGACCAGGTGGGCCGAGGAGACGATCGGGCGCTTGCCCTTTGCCGCTCCGCTCATGACGCGCCCCTCCCCGTCTCGTCCAGGATCTCGGCGAAGGCCCGCACCGGCATGGAGGCGGCGCCCTTGGCCGGTATCGGCGCGGCGAAGAAGCGGAAGGTTGCCCCATGCAGCCGGTCGAGATTGCGGAGGTCCTCGACGATCAGCACCTCGTTCGCCAGGAAGCGGCTGTGGGCGGGCTTGGAAGGGTCCTCCTTGCCGTCGACGCTCACCGCGTCCACGCCGAAGAGCTTGACGCCGCGCGCCACCAGCAGGTCGACGAAGTCGGCGGAGATGGAGGGCGGGTCGAGATAGCCGTCCTCGCCCCAGAGCCGGTCCCAGCCGAAGTTGACCAGGACGGCGCGGCCCTCCAGGTCGTTGGGCAGCTCCACCTCCTCGGGGCTCAGCACGCTCTCGGGCGCCCGGCCGCGGGCGTCGATCACCCAGCCCGGCAGCACCAGGTCGTCCAGCGTCAACGCCCCGACGTCGCGCATCTCAGGATAGCGGATGTAGGGGGCGTCGAGGCGGGTGCCGATGGAGGTGAAGAAGGAGGCCTGGGTAAAGGCGAACGCACAGTTGCCGTCGTAGAGGGGCGCGCTGTCGGCGTGGCTCAGCACCTCGCGGATGCGGGCCGTGCAGTGGACCTCCTGCCCGTCCGGGCCGCGCATGGAGAAGCCCGGCATGCCGTCGTAGAAGGGCTGTGTCAGATCGATGAGGCGGCTCATCGCGGCGTTTCCCCCGAGTCCGGCTCTTGGCCGTCCGGTGGGCCGAAGCCGCCACCGCCCGGCGTCTCCATGACGAAGAGGTCGCCCGCCGCCATCTCGGTCTCGTCGTTGCCCTTCAGCTCGTCGATACGGCCGTCGGCCCGCTCCACGTAGTTGTGGCCCCGCGCACCCGGGCCGCCGCCTTCCAAGCCATAGGGGTCGGTGTCCCGATGGGAGGAGAGGGTGGTCGCGGTCATGGCCTCGAGGAAGCGCATCTTGCGCACCACGCCGTCGCCGCCGTGGTGGCGTCCCGCGCCGCCCGAGCCGCGGCGGATGCGGAAGGCCTCCAGGCGCACCGGGAAGCGCCATTCCAGCACCTCGGGATCGGTCATGCGGGTATTGGTCATGTGGCTGTGCACGGCGCTGGTGCCGTCGTGGCCGGGACCGGCGCCGGTGCCGCCGCAGATGGTCTCGTAGTTCTGATAGCGCTCGTTGCCGTAGACGAAGTTGTTCATGGTGCCCTGGGCCGAGGCCAGCACCCCGAGCGCGCCATAGAGGGCGTCGGTGATGCACTGGGAGACCTCGGTGTTGCCGGCGATGACCGCCGCCGGGTACTCGGGGCTGATCATGGAGCGCTCGGGGATCATCAGCTTGAGGGGCTTCAGGCAGCCCTCGTTCAGCGGGATCTCGTCGTCCACCAGGGTGCGGAAGACATAGAGCACGGCCGCCTTGCAGACCGCGGTGGGGGCGTTGTAGTTGCCCGGGTCCTGGGGCGAGGTGCCGGCGAAGTCGATGTCCGCCTCGCGCCGCGCGCGGTCCACGGTGATCTTCACCCGAATCTCGGAGCCGTTGTCGAGGGGGTAGGCGAACGCGCCGTCCTTCAGCACGTCGAGCACCCGGCGCACGGACTCCTCGGCGTTGTCCTGCACGTGGCCCATGTAGGCCTGGACCACGTCGAGGCCGAAGTGGTCCACCATCTTGCGGACCTCCTGCACGCCGGTCTCGCAGGCGGCGATCTGGGCCGCCAAGTCCGCCATGTTCTGCTTCGGGTTGCGGCAGGGATAGCGGCCAGAGGTCAGCAGCTCGAAGGTCTCCCGCTCGCGCAGCACGCCCTCTTCGACCATGAGGAAGTTGTCGATCAGGACGCCTTCCTCGTGGATGGTCGTGCTGTCGGGCGGCGCCGAACCGGGGGTGCGCCCGCCGATGTCGGCGTGGTGGCCGCGCGAGCCCACGTAGAAGAGGATCTCGCGGCCCGCGGCGTCGAACACCGGGGTGATCACCGTCACGTCCGGCAGGTGGGTGCCGCCGTTGTAGGGCGCGTTGAGGGCGTAGACGTTGCCCGGCTTCATGGTGCCCGCGTTCTCGCGGATCACGGTCTTGATGGATTCGCCCATGGAGCCCAGGTGGACCGGCATGTGGGGGGCGTTCGCCACCAGGTTGCCGACCGGATCGAAGATGGCGCAGGAGAAGTCGAGCCGTTCCTTGATGTTCACCGAGTAGGCGGTGTTGGAGAGGGTCGCGCCCATCTGCTCGGCGATCGACATGAAGAGGTTGTTGAAGACCTCCAGCATGACCGGATCGGCCGCGGTGCCGACCGCCTCGCGCTTGGGCCGCGCCTTGACGCGGGTCAGCACCAGGTGGCCGCGCCCGGTCAGCTCGGCCCGCCAGTCCGGCTCGACGATGGTGGTCGCCGTGCGCTCGACGATGATGGCCGGGCCGTCGACCGTCTGGCCCGGCAGCAGCTCGTCCCGGTCGTAGAGCGGCGTGTCCAGCCAGGCGCCGGCGGCGTGCATGCGCACCCGGTCGATGGCGACCGCCGTGCCGGTGTCACTACCACCAGCCGTCTCGAGTTCCGGGTCGGCGACCGCCTCGGTGACGCCGATGGCCTCGGCCGAGACCGCCTCGGCCACCAGCTTGCGCTCGGGCGCGATGAAGCCGAAGCGCTGGCGGTGGGTCTCCTCGAAGCCGCGCCGCATCTCCTCCAGGCTGCCGAAGTCGACCAACAGGGGACTGTCGGTGCCCTCGTAGCGCAGGTGCACCTTGCGCACGAGGGAGACGTTCTCCGCCGCCACGCCCTGGTCGCGGATCTCCTGGCCGGCCGCCGCCTCCAGCTCGACGAAGGCCTCTTCCAGGTGCGGCACGACGCCGGCCTCGAAGGGCCTCTCGATCTGCCGCTCACGCAGCGCCCGCACGTCGGCGAGGCCCATGCCGTAGGCCGAGAGCACGCCCGCGAAGGGATGCAGGAAGACCCGGCTCATGCCGAGCGCGTCGGCCACCAGGCAGGCGTGCTGGCCGCCGGCCCCGCCGAAGCAGTTGAGGGTGTAGGCGGTCACGTCGTGGCCGCGCTGGACCGAGATCTTCTTGATGGCGTTCGCCATGTTCTCGACGGCGATACGCAGGAAGCCCTCGGCGACCTCCTCGGGCGCGGGCGCGGGGCCGCCCGTGGCCTCGGCGATCTCGTCCGCCAGCGCCGCGAACTTCTCGTGCACCACCTCGGCGTCGAGGGGCTGGTCGGCCTCGGGCCCGAAGACCTTGGGGAAGTGGGCCGGCTGGATCTTGCCCAGCATGACGTTGCAGTCGGTGACGGCGAGCGGCCCGCCGCGCCGGTAGCAGGCGGGGCCCGGGTTGGCGCCGGCGGAGTCCGGCCCGACCCGGTAGCGCGCGCCGTCGAAGTGGAGGATCGAGCCACCCCCGGCCGCCACCGTGTGGATGCGCATCATGGGCGCGCGCATGCGCACCCCCGCCACCAGGGTCTCGAAGGCGCGCTCGTACTCGCCGTCGTAGTGGGCGACGTCGGTCGAGGTGCCGCCCATGTCGAAGGTGATGATCTTCTCGAAGCCGCCCATGGCCGCCGTCCGCACCGCGCCGACGATGCCGCCGGCCGGGCCGGAAAGGATCGAGTCCTTGCCCTGGAACAGGCGGGCATCGGTCAGGCCGCCGTTGGACTGCATGAACATGAGCCGTGCATCGCCCAGCTCGCGTGCCACCTGGTCCACGTAGCGGCGCAGGATCGGCGAGAGATAGGCGTCGACCACCGTGGTGTCGCCGCGGCTCACCAGCTTCATGAGCGGGCTCACCTCGTGGCTGGCCGAGACCTGGTCGAAGCCGGCCTCCCGGGCGAGCGCCGCCGCCTGGCGCTCGTGCTCGGCGAAGCGGTAGCCGTGCAGGAAGACGATGGCTGCCGAGCGGAAGCCCTCGGCGTAGGCGGCCGCCAGTTCGCGGCCCAGGGCCTCGGCGTCGGGCGCCCGCAGCACCTCGCCGCTCGCGCTCACCCGCTCGTCCACCTCGATCACCCGGCTGTAGAGCAGCTCCGGCAGCTTGATCTCCCGGGCGAAGAGGTCCGGGCGGTTCTGGTAGCCGATCCTGAGCGCGTCGCCGAAGCCCCGGGTGATCAGCAGCAGCGTCGGCTCGCCCTTGCGCTCCAGCAGCGCGTTGGTGGCGACGGTGGTGCCCATCTTCACCGCCTCGATGACCTCGGAGTGGATCGCGTCCTCCGCTCCCAGACCGAACAGCTCACGAATGCCCTGGAGGGCCGCGTCCCGGTAGCGCTCCGGGTTCTCGGACAAGAGCTTGTGGGTCCGGAGCGACCCGTCGGGCCGGCGCGCCACCACGTCGGTGAAGGTCCCGCCCCGGTCGATCCAGAACTGCCAGCGGCCGCCGGCCGCACCGTCCCCGGCAGAGCCGTTGCCCGCCTCTCGCACCTCTCGCGCCATCCTCGACCCTCCGCATCGCGCCGCAACCGGCATTCAATGTGGACGATTTATACACGTTTTATCTATAAAATGAACTCTTATAATGATCGCTTGCCTTCGTGGCACCGCCCGGCGTCACGGTGCCCCCGGTTCCACGTCCCCGGCGGGTCGTGGTATGTTTAAACTAAAGGAGATTTGGGTGACCGCCTGGAGTCGACGGATTCTGATCCTGCTTGCGATACTGCTGGCCGGGCCGCTGTTCATGATCGCCAGCGGCAAGGTGAGCCTCTCGGGCGACTGGCGCACGGCGAGCCGCGACAGCACCGGCTTGGCGCCCGATCCCGAGACCACGCCCGAGGCGGTGATCCAGGTCTATGGCGCCCGCACCTTCCGCTGGCGCGGCGCTTTCGCCGTGCACACCTGGATCGCGGCCAAGCGCCCGAAGGCCGGGCACTACCGGGTCTACGAGGTGATCGGCTGGCACCGCGGCCAGACCATAAAGGCCCACCAGGCGGTACCGGACCGTCTTTGGTACGGCGCCGAGCCGGAGCTCTACCTGGACCTGCGCGGGGGCCGCGCCGGGCCCCTCATCGACCGCATCGAGGCGGCGGTGAAGCTCTATCCCTACGAGGGGCGCTACCGCACCTGGCCGGGCCCCAACTCCAACACCTTCACCGCCTTCGTCGCCCGCCGGGTGCCCGAGCTGGGCCTCGAGCTGCCGCCCACGGCCGTCGGCAAGGACTACCTGGGCGAAACCACCTTCCTCGCCCCCAGCCCCAGCGGCAGCGGCTATCAGCTCTCCGTCTTCGGTCTGCTGGGCGTCCTGGCCGGCCTAGAGGAGGGGCTGGAGGTCCACCTTCTCGGCCTGACGCTCGGCGTCGACCCCCTGGACCTGGCGATCAAGCTGCCGGGCCTGGGCCATCTGCCCTCGCCCTATCCCGTCCCGCCGAAGCCTTTCGTCGCCAACACGACGCCGGTGGAATGAGCGGGCACGGACCGGACTGGGAGCGGAACCGGAGCCAGCGGATCTCATGAGCGACTCATGAGCGTTTGGGGCAAGATCGTCGGCGGCGCGGCCGGCTTCGCCATCGGCGGCCCGATCGGCGCCATCCTCGGCACGGTCGCCGGCCATGCCGTCGACAAGATGCGCGACAGCACCAAGGAAGTCCCGCCCGACGAGGCGGGCACCAAGGGCGTCGCCTTCACCATCGGCGTGATCGTGCTGGGCGCCAAGATGGCCAAGGCCGACGGCGTGGTCACCAAGGAGGAGATCGGCGCCTTCAAGGAGGTCTTCCACGTCCCGCCGGACGAGATGAAGAACGTCGGGCGCCTGTTCGACCAGGCGCGCAAGGACGCCCGCGGCTTCGAGCCCTACGCCCGCCAGATCGCCCGCATGTTCCGCGACAATCCGGCCGTGCTGGAGGAGCTGATCGACGGTCTCTTCCACATCGCCCGCGCCGACGGCAAGGTCAGCCCCGAGGAGGAGGACTACCTGTCCCAGGTGGCCTGGATCTTCGGCTTCGACGAGGACGACTGGGCGCGCATCCGCGCCAGCAACATGGGGCCCGACGCTTCGGACCCCTACACGGTGCTGGGCGTGAACCGCGGCGACAGCGACGAGGCCATCAAGGCGGCCCACCGGCGCCTGGTGCTGGAGAACCATCCCGACAAACTGGTGGCCCAGGGCATGCCCCAGGAGTTCGTCGATCTCGCCAACGAGAAGCTGGCCACCATAAACGCGGCCTACGACAAGGTTCGCAAGCAGCGCGCCGACGCCTAGGCGTGCCGCGCGCCCGCACCCTGCCGCTCCTCGCCCGTCCATGCCGCGCTACATCGACCGCCCCTCGCCCAATTACGACGCCCGCCCCGAGGGCCGGGCCGTCGACATCCTGCTGCTCCACTACACCGACATGGAGAGCGCCGAGGCGGCCCTCGAGCGGCTCTGCGATCCCGCCGCCAAGGTGAGCGCCCACTACTGCGTCGACGAGGACGGCAGCGTCTACCGCCTGGTGCCGGAGGACCGCCGGGCCTGGCACGCCGGCGTCGCCTCCTGGGCCGGCGCCAGCGACATCAACGCCCGCTCGATCGGCATCGAGCTGGTCAACCCGGGCCACAGCTGCGGCTACCGGCCCTTCCCGGCGGCCCAGATGGCGGCGCTGACCGACCTCACCCGGGACATCCTGGCGCGCCACCCCATCTCGCCGGAGCGGGTGCTGGGTCACTCCGACGTGGCGCCCCTGCGCAAGCGGGACCCCGGCGAGCTGTTCGACTGGGCGGCCTTGGCGGCGGCCGGCGTCGGGCTCTGGCCGGGCGAACCGGCCCAGAGCGGCCCCCTGCCGGATCTGGCGGAGATTCAGGCCCGGCTGCGGCACTACGGCTACGCGGTGCCGGACCACGGCCGGGCGGACGAGGAGACTCGGGCCGTCATCGCCGCCTTCCAGCGCCACTTCCGCCCGGCGGCGGTCACCGGCGAGGCCGACGGCGAGACCCTGGCCCGCCTCGACGCCCTCCTGGCCAAGCTTGACGGCGGCACCGCCCGAACCTAGGTAAGTCCTCGGTCAGACGGCCGGATGGCCGCCTTCGTCCCCGGTTCGTCCGGGGCGGGGGAGGAAAGTCCGGGCTCCACGGAAACACGGTGCCGGGTAACGCCCGGCGGGGGCGACCCCAGGGAAAGTGCCACAGAAAGCAAACCGCCGGCCCGGCCCGTCAGCGCGACGGGCCACGCGGCCGGCAAGGGTGAAAGGGTGCGGTAAGAGCGCACCGCGCCCCCGGCGACGGGGGTGGCAGGGCAAACCCCACCGGGAGCAAGACCGAGTAGGGGCGGTAGGCCGTTCGCGGCCAGGCGGGTTTTCGCGCCGCCGTCCGGGTAGGTCGCGCGAGGCGTCCGGCAACGGGCGTCCCAGATGAATGGCCATCCCCCCGGCCGGCCTCGGCCGCGGCGGGGGACAGAACCCGGCTTATTGGCCGTCTGACCTTCGTTTTCCCGGCAGATCTTCCGGGCCAGGGCCCGGGCCGCGCGGCTCAGTGGGCCATGAGGACCGGGACGGTCATGCTCTCCAGGATGACCCGGCTGACGCCGCCCAGGATCAGCTCGCGCAGCCGGCCGTGGCCGTAGGCGCCCATGACCAGCAGGTCGCTGCCGGAATCGGCGAGCCAGGAGAGGATGGCCTCGCCCTCCTCGATGTCCGGCGCGGCCGTGACCTCGACCTGGGTCTTGACCCCGTGGCGGGCCAGGCTGAGGGCGATGTCGGCGCCCGGCTCCGGCCCGTGGGCATGGGGGCCGCGCTCCGGGTTGACGACTAGCACGTGGACCCGTTCGGCCGCCTCGAGCAGGGGCATGGCGTCGGCCAGCGCCCGGGCGGCCTCCCGCCCGGCGTCCCAGGCGACGGTGACGGTGCGGCCGATGGGCCGGGCCGCGCCGATGAAGGGGACCACCAGCACCGGCCGACCGGCGGTCAGCACCAGGTCCGCCAACATGCCGCGGCCGCCGGGACCGGGATCGTCCCGCTCGGGCTGACCGGCGATCACAAGGTCTGCGTAGCGCGCCTGGCGGGCGACCAGCGCCGCCATGTCGTGGGCCCGGGCGCGGGCGATGCGGGTGTCCGCCGGCACGCCCTCGCCGTCCGCCAGCTTGCGGAAGGCTTCCGCCGCCGCCTTGGCGGCAGTCTCGGTTTGGGACCGCTGCTCCTCCAGCACGTCCGAGGGGATTTGGGCCCGGACGAAGCCGGAGAGGTCCGGCTCGCCGATCACGTAGAGCCCCGTCGCGTGGGCTTCCTGGTTCCGCGCCAGGGCGAGTGCCGCCGCCACGCGGCCGGCGTTGGCCTTGGTGTCGTCGATCAATACCAGAAGGTTCTTGTAGGCCATCGCACGCGCTCCCGTATGGTTGGGCGGCCGTCGGTCCAATCGGATCCGGCCGCCGCCGGCCAGGTGCCATCACACGGCCTGGGCCGCCCCATGGCATTGACTTGGGTCAACGGTCGGGTGCCCGCAAGCCCCGGCCGCGCCTGCAATCGACGCCCCTGTCGGAACCCGGACTCCCGCCAGGCATTCCGTCATGAGGACCGGCAGCCCGCGGGCGACCGCTCACCCGGCACGATCTCGCGCGATCCGGGTCGGTCCATGGCGATTGGCCGCTGCCCATGGGAAGCCATGACCGGACCGGGTAGGCGGCTCTATCGGGAGTCTCAATATTTGCCGAATACCTGTCTTTCACGATGAGAACGTAGAGAGAACAAAATCTTGCCACAATCGAACGGGACACTACATTCGGTGATCTTTGAAACGGTGAGCTACCAGGGCTCGCGACTACATGTCTCATAGCTGAAAACAACTTATAACCTCTTGTTAATCCCATGTGATTACTTGCCATCCCATTGACACCCATAAAATCCCATGGTATCCCAACATGTTCCATGACCGTACGGTTCTGGCTTGGGGCAGAGGGCAGGAACCGTCGGGCGGCGCGGGGGCATTTGGGGCGGACAGGAGAGGGCGGTGTCGGTCTTTATTGGCACCTTCGAGAACAAGGTCGACCGCAAGGGCCGGGTCTCCGTCCCGGCGCCGTTTCGGCAGATTCTCGCGACCTCCACCTACCAGGGCATCATCGCTTTCCGCTACCACACCCCCAACGCGCTGGAGGCCTGCAGCCTCGAGTTCATGGAGCGTCTCGATCAGGGCGTCTCCGACTTCGACCTCTTCTCCCAGGAGCACGACGACCTCGCCTTCAACATCTTCGCGGAATCCCGCCAGCTGCCGTTCGATGGCGAGGGCCGGGTGATCCTGCCGCCGCCGTTTCTGGAGATCACCGGCATCGACGGCCAGGCGGCCTTCGTCGGCAAGGGCAAGACCTTCCAGATCTGGGAGCCGGGCGCGCTCGAGGACCGCAAGGCTCAGGCCCGCTCGCGCAGCCAGAACCTGACCCTGCGGATGCGCCCCAGCGACGGCGGAGGCGCCGCGTGAGCCCGGCGGCCAACGGCGAGACGGGCGGCATTACGGCCGGACCGGGCGGCGGCCACCTGCCGGTCCTGCTGCGCGAGGTGCTGGAGGTACTGGCCCCGCGCGAGGGCGCCATCTACGTGGACGGCACCTTCGGCGACGGCGGCTACAGCCGCGGCCTCTTGGAGGCGGCTGGCTGCTTCGTCTGGGCGATCGATCGGGACCCCGGGGCGGTCGCCCGCGGCGCCGCGCTGATGGCGCGCTATCCCGGCCGACTGCAGGTGCTGGAGGGCCGCCACGGCGAGATGGACGTGCTGGTCGCATCCCGGGATGCCCGGCCGGTGGACGGCGTGGCGCTCGACCTGGGCGTCTCCTCCAGGCAGCTCGACGACCCGGCCCGCGGCTTTTCGTTCCAGCACGACGGCCCCCTCGACATGCGCATGTCGGGACCCGGGGAGGACGGCGAGGCGGACGCGGCCGAGGCCGTCAACGGGCTCGGCGAGGGCGAGCTGGCCGATATCATCTGGCGGTACGGCGAGGAGCGCCAGGCCCGCCGGGTGGCCAGGGCGATCGTCGCGGCGCGCCGCGAGAAGCCCATCACCCGCACCGGCGAGCTGGCCGAGATCGTGCGCCGGGTGGTGCGCCGCGGCCCCGACGGCAAGGACCCGGCGACCCGCACCTTCCAGGCGATCCGCATCCACGTGAACGACGAGGTCGGCGAGCTGCGCCGCGGCCTCGACGCCGCCGAGCGCCTGCTGGCGCCCGGCGGGCGGCTGGCGGTGGTCTCCTTCCACTCCCTGGAGGACCGGGAGGTGAAGACCTTCCTGCGCGAGCGCAGCGGCGAGGAGAGCGGCACCACCCGGCACCGACCGGAGCCGCAGCGCCAGCGCCCGCAACCCAGCTTCGAGCGGCTCGGTCGGCAGGTCCGCAAGCCGAGCGCCGAGGAGTGCGCCCGCAACCCGCGCGCCCGCTCGGCCCGCCTGCGCGCCGCCCAGCGCACCGACGCGCCGGCCTGGAGTTCAGCAGCCGAGGAGCTCTCCCCGTGACCCGTTTCGCCGTCACCTGGCTGATCGCCGTGACCTTCGCCGCGCTCGCCGTCTTCTACGTCAGCCAGACCGTCGAGCGCCTGGACCGGGAACTGGCCCTCCAGCAGCGCGCCATCCTGAAGCACCAGGAGGCGATCCACGTCCTGGAGGCCGAGTGGAGCTACCTCAACCGGCCGGAGCGCATTTCGCTCCTGGCCGAACGCTATTTGGCGCTGGCCCCCCTGTCTGCCGACCGCGTGGTCGGTATAAAAGACCTGCCGCAGCGCCTGGAGCCCGGGACCAGCGCGGTTCCCGGGCTCCGTCCCGTGGCGCGGCCGGCCCGCGCCGCCTTCACCCGCATAGGACGGGCCGAATGAGCGAGCGGCCCGCAGCTCCGCTCGCGTCCGAGCCCTGGCCCGACGGCCTGGGCGAGCGTCTGCCGGCCCCGCGGCCGGCGGCGGACCCGCCGGTGATCCGGCTGGAGGGCATCGCCAAGCAGGCGCTGGAGATCGGCCGCACGCGGCTCCTGGTCACCGGGCTGATCTTCGCCATGGCCTTCGCCACCATCGGCCTGCGGCTGGTCGAGCTGGGCCTGCTGCGCGGCGACGCCGAGCCCCGACACGCCCGCAACGAGACCGGCCAGCCCCTCAACACCGGGCGCGCCGAGATCGTCGACCGCAACGGCATCGTGCTGGCCACCACCCTGCCGACCCAGTCGCTCTACGCCGATCCCAAGCAGGTCAGGAACGCCGAGGAGGCCGCCACCGCGCTCGCCCAGGTGCTGCCGGAGCTCCCCACCGCCGAGCTTGAGGCCAAGCTCGCCAGCGACCGCGACTTCGTCTGGCTGAAGCGCAACCTGACGCCGCGCCAGCAGTACGAGGTGAACCGCCTCGGCCTGCCCGGCCTGCATTTCCAGCGCGAGCTGGACCGGGTCTACCCGCTGGGCGCCCTGACCTCCCAGATCGTCGGCTTCACCGACGTGGACAACAACGGCCTCTCCGGGCTCGAGCGCGCCTTCGACGAGAGCCTGCGCGGCGGCGACAAGCCGCTCCAGCTCAGCATCGACGTGAGGGTCCAGCACGTCCTCGCCAAGGAGCTGGACGCCGCCATTCGCGAGTTCCGCGGCATCGGCGGGGCCGGGGTGGTGCTGGACGCCATCAGCGGCGAGCTGCTCGCGCTCGTCTCGCTGCCCTCCTACGAACCGGACAGCCCCGGCACCGCGCCGGCCGAGGCGCGCTTCAACCGCGCCACCCTCGGCGTCTACGAGATGGGCTCGGTGTTCAAGGTCTTCACCACGGCCCTGGCGCTCGACGAGGGCATCGTCGAGCTCGACGACGGCTACGACGTGCGCAAGCCGATCCGGGCCGCGCGCTACACCATCCGCGACTACAAGCCCAAGAACCGCTGGCTCTCGGTGCCGGAGATCTTCATCTACTCCAGCAACATCGGCACCGTGCACATGGCCATGGAGGCCGGCACCAAGGCGCAGCAGGACTTCCTCGCCCGCCTCGGTATGACCCGCGCCGCGCCCGTCGAGCTGCCCGAAGTGGGGGCGCCGATGCTGCCCTCGCCCTGGCGCGAGATCAACACCATGACCATCGCCTACGGCCACGGCCTGGCGGTCAGCCCCCTGCAGGTCGCCCGGGGCGTCGCCGCCATGGTGAACGGGGGCCTGCTCAAGCCGACCACCCTGGTGAAGGGCCGCTCCGGCGAAGCGCTTTACCAGCGGCGGGTGATCTCCGCGGAGACCTCGCGGGAGATGAACTGGCTGATGCGCCTGGTGGTGCAGTACGGCACCGGGCGCAAGGCCGACGCGCCGGGCTACATGGTGGGCGGCAAGACCGGCACCGCCGACAAGCTGATCGGCCGCCGCTACTCCGACGACGCGCGCATCGCGACCTTCGTCGGGGCCTTTCCCATGGACAGCCCGCGCTACGTGGTGCTGGCCATGGTCGACGAGCCCAAGGGCAACGAAAGCACCCTGGGCTACGCCACCGGAGGCTGGGTCGCCGCGCCCGTGGTGCGGCGCGTGGTAGAGCGCATCGGGCCACTGGTCGGCATACGTCCGCGACCGGCCGCCGAAGAAGCCGGCGTGGACCAACTGCTGATCCCGGCCAAGGCCGAGGACTTTGTCCTTGCGGCTCAATGAGCTCACGGGGGACGCGACGGAAGACATGACAGCGGTTCCATTGTCTGATGTGGAGATAACCGGCCTCACGGCGGACAGCCGCAAGGTTGCGCCCGGCTATCTCTTCGCCGCCCTGCCCGGCAGCCAGAGCGACGGGCGGGCCTTCATCGACGAGGCGGTGGCCAAGGGCGCCGTCGCCGTGCTGGCGCCCAAGGGCACCGCGCTCCGCGACTACGACCACCCGGTCACCCTGGTCGAGGACGACAACCCGCGCCGGCGCCTGGCCATGCTGGCGGCCCGCTTCTTCGCCGCCCAGCCCGAGTGCGTCGCCGCCGTCACAGGCACCAACGGCAAGACCTCGGTGGCCGACTTCACGCGCCAGATCTGGCAGCACGCCGGCCTCAAGGCGGCGAGCCTGGGCACCCTCGGTCTGAGCCCGGCCCACGAGGCAGCGCCCGCCTCGCTCACCACCCCGGACCCGGTGGAGCTGCACGCCTGCCTGGCGGCGCTCGCCGTCGACGGCTTCACCCGCTTGGCCATGGAGGCCTCGAGCCACGGCCTCGACCAGTTTCGTCTCGACGGCGTCAAGGTGGCCGCGGCCGCTTTCACCAACCTATCGCGGGACCATCTGGACTACCACCACGACATGGCGGGCTACTTCGCCGCCAAGCGCCGGTTGTTCGCCGAACTGGTGGCGAGCAAGGGCACGGCCGTGCTGAACGCCGACGACCCGGCCTTCGGCGAGCTGGAGGAGGTCTCCCTGGCCCGCGGCCTCCGAGTGCTGAGCTACGGCCGGTCCGGGCGCAACCTGGTCCTGCGCGAGCTGGCGCCCACCCCGAACGGCCTGGATCTCACCCTGGACGTCTGCGGCGCCCGCCGGCAGGTGATCCTGCCGCTCGCCGGCACCTTCCAGGCCCACAACGCGCTGGCGGCCCTGGGCCTGGCGATCGCCACGGGCGTCGAGCGGGACGACGCCGTGTCGGCGCTCTCCGAGCTCAAGGGCGTCGCCGGTCGCATGGAGCGCATCGGCCGCACGCCGGCCGGCGGCGAGGTCTTCGTCGACTTCGCCCATACCCCCGACGCGCTCGCCGCCGTGCTGAAAGCGGCCCGCCCCCACACCCAAGGCCGCCTCTGGGTGGTCTTCGGCTGCGGCGGCGACCGGGACCCGGGCAAGCGGCCCCAGATGGGCGCCGTCGTCGACGAACTGGCGGACGCCGCCATCCTCACCGACGACAACCCGCGTGGCGAGGATCCGGCCGAAATCCGCCGCCAGGCCCTGGAAGCGGTCCCCCACGCGATCGAGATCGGCGACCGGGGCGAGGCCATCGCCCGGGCCATCGTGGGCCTCGGCGAGGGCGACGTCCTGGTGATCGCCGGCAAAGGCCATGAAACGGGCCAAATTGTGGGGGATCGTGTGCTGCCGTTCGACGACCGGGAGGTCGCCCGGGCGGCGCTCGAGGTATTGTCGGAGGACGACGCATGACGGCACGAGCCCTCTGGACCGCGGCCGAGGCCGCCGCCGCCACCAACGGCGAGACACCGGAGACCTGGACCGCCAGCGGCGTGTCGATCGACAGCCGGACGCTTGAGCCGGGCGACCTTTTCGTCGCCCTCAAGGGCCCCAACTTCGACGGCCACGACTACGTGCGGGCCGCCTTCCAGGCCGGCGCCGCGGCCGCCATGATCCACCAGGATCCGGAGGAAGACGCCGCCAGCGGCCCCATCGAGGGGGCCCTGCTGCGGGTCGCGGACACTCTCAAGAGTCTCTGGGGCCTCGGCAACGCCGCGCGCAACCGCAGCGCCGCCAGCTTCCTCGGCGTCACCGGCAGCGTCGGCAAGACCGGAACCAAGGAGGCCCTGCGCCTCTGCCTCTCGGACCAGGCGCCGACCTCGGCCAATCTGGGCAGCCTCAACAACCACTGGGGCGTGCCCCTGTCGCTCGCCCGCATGCCCCGGGAGGCAGTCTACGGGGTCTTCGAGATGGGCATGAACCATCCCGGCGAGATCCGCCAGTTGTCCGCACTGGTGCGACCGAGGGTCGCCATCGTCACCAACGTGGAGCCGGCCCATATCGCCTTCTTTTCCTCGGTGACAGAGATCGCCGAGGCCAAGGCGGAGATCTTCGAGGGCGTGACCGAGGGCGGCACGGCGGTGCTGAACCGGGATCACGCGCTGTTCCACCTGCTGCGCGAGCGCGCCCAGGCCGCCGGCATCGAGCGCATCATCGGCTTCGGCCGCCACCCCGAGGCCGAGGCCCGGGCCCTCGACGCCGATCTGGAGCCGGGCGGCAGCCGCGTCAGGGCCGTCGTCGCCGGCGAGGCGGTCGACTACGAGATCGGCCTGCCCGGCTCCCACTGGGTGGCCAACTCGCTCGCGGTGCTCGCGGCGGTCTCGGCCCTCGGCGCCGACGTGGCCCGCGCCGCCAAAGCCCTCGGCGGCATGACGCCCCTCAAGGGCCGCGGCGAGCAGCGCTCCCTGGAGCTGCCCGGCGGCAGCTTCCTGCTGATCGACGACAGCTACAACGCCAACCCCACGTCCATGAGGGCCGCCTTCGAGGTGCTGGCCAAGAGCCGGACCGGCAAGAACGGCCGGCGGATCGCCGTGCTCGGCGACATGCTGGAGCTGGGCGAGGACGCGGCCATCCGCCACGCCCGTCTGGCCGCACCCCTGAAAAGCCTCGGCATCGATCTGGTGTTCACCTGCGGCGAGGCCATGTCGGCACTGCAAGACGCGCTGCCCAAGGCCATGCGCGGCGGCCATACGGCCGATTCCCGCGCCCTTGCGCCGCTCGCCTCCGGCGCGCTCGCGCCGGGCGACGTGGTGCTGGTCAAGGGCTCCCTCGGCTCGCGCATGAGCCTGGTGATCGACGCCCTGGGCGCGCTCGACAGCGAGCCGCCCCGCGCGGCCAACGGCGAGTGAGGCGGACGCATGCTGTTCAACCTGCTGCCGCCGCTCGCCGACGACTTCATCTTCTTCAACCTGTTCCGCTATCTGACCTTCCGCAGCGGCGCGGCGGTGGTGACGGCGCTGGCCATCAGCTTCCTGGTGGGGCCCTGGATCATCCGCTGGCTGAAGCGCAAGCAGGGCGCCGGCCAGCCGATCCGCGACGACGGCCCGGAAAGCCACATCATCACCAAGGCGGGCACGCCCACCATGGGCGGCTTCCTGATCCTGCTGGCGCTCAGCGTCTCGACCCTGCTCTGGGCGGATCTCACCAACGGCTTCGTCTGGGTGATCCTCTACATCACCATCGGCTTCGGCACCATCGGCTTCGCCGACGATATCCTGAAGCTGACCCGGCGCAGCTCGAAGGGCCTCTCCAGCCGTTTCAAGCTGCTGGCCCAGGTGGTGATCGGCACCATCGCCGTGCTCTGGCTGATGCGCCTCAGCCCGGAAGGCTTGGAGACCCAGCTCGCCATCCCCTTCCTGAAGAACGTGATGATCGACCTGGGCGTCTTCCTCTTCGTCGCCTTCGCCGTGCTGGTGCTGGTCGGCGCCTCCAACGCGGTAAATCTCACCGACGGCCTGGACGGACTCGCGATCGTACCGGTAATGATCGTCGCCGCCTGCTTTGCCCTGATCGCCTACTTGGTCGGCAACTCGGTCTACGCCAACTATTTGCAGATCCATTACGTGGCCGGCACCGGAGAACTCGCAGTCTTCTGCGGCGCGCTGATTGGCGCCAGCCTCGGATTCCTTTGGTACAACGCGCCGCCCGCCATGGTCTTCATGGGCGACACCGGCTCGCTCTCCTGCGGCGGCGCGCTGGGCGGCATCTCGGTCATCACCAAGCACGAGCTGGTGCTGGCCATCGTCGGCGGCCTGTTCGTGCTCGAGGCGGTCTCGGTGATCGTCCAGGTCGCCTCCTTCAAGCTCACCGGGCGCCGCGTCTTCCGCATGGCGCCGCTCCACCACCACTTCGAGAAGAAGGGCTGGGCCGAACCCACCATCGTCATCCGCTTCTGGATCATCGCCTCGATCCTGGCGCTCGCGGGCCTCTCCACACTGAAACTGAGGTGAGGCCCCGTCGGTGATCGACCTTTTCTATTTCTCCGGGCTGCCCGTGGCCGTGCTGGGCCTCGGCGGCTCGGGGCTGGCGGCCGCGAAAGCCCTCAAGGCGAGCGGCGCCGACGTCCGGGCCTGGGACGACAACGAGGATCGGCGCGCAGCCGCGGCCGAAGAGGACATTCCGCTGGTCGACCTGATGCAGTGCAATTGGCAGGAACAGACCAGCCTGGTGATCTCGCCGGGCATCCCCCACAGCCATCCGGAGCCCCATCCGGTGGCGGCGCTCGCCCGCGAGCACGGCTGCGAGATCATCGGCGACATCGAGCTGCTCGGCCGCGCCATGCGCAACGCCGGCTACCTGGGCGTGACCGGCACCAACGGCAAGTCGACCACCACGGCGCTGATCGGCCACGTCTTGGAAGGCGCGGGCCGCGAGGTCCAGGTGGGCGGCAACCTGGGGCCGCCGGCCCTGCTGCTGGAGCCCCTGGACCAGGGCGGCTTCTACGTCCTCGAGATGTCGAGCTACCAGCTCGAGCTTACCCTCTCGATCACCTTCGACGTGGCGGTGCTGCTCAACGTTTCCGCCGACCACCTGGAACGCCACGGCGGCCTCGCGGGCTACGTCGCCGCGAAGCGCCTGATCTTCCACCGCCAGACCCGGCCCCGCACCGCCGTGGTCGGGGTCGACGACGAGATCTCCCTGGACATTTACCGGGAGCTGAAGGAGGCGGACGAGCAGCACGTGGTGCCGATTTCCGGCCGGGGACGCGCCGCGGGCGGCGTCTTCGCCCACGACGGCGTGCTGGTGGACGACCTTGAGGGCCGGTCGGACCCGGTCGTCGACCTGCGCGAGCTGGCGGCCCTGCCGGGCGCCCACAACTGGCAGAACGCCGCCGCGGCCTACGCCGCCAGCCGCGCGGTCGGCATCGACCCGCCGATCATCGCCGCCTGCATGCGCAGCTATCCGGGCCTGCCGCACCGCCAGGAGCTGATCGCCGTGATCGACGGCGTCTCCTACGTCAACGATTCCAAGGCCACCAACGCCGACGCCGCGGCCAAGGCGCTCTCCTGCTACGACCCGATCTACTGGATTGCCGGCGGGCGCGCCAAGGAAGGCGGCCTGGCGGCGGCCGAGCCCTACTTCGGCCGCGTCGCCCATGTCTATCTGATCGGCGAGGCGGCCGAGGCCTTCGCCGCGACCCTGGAGGGCCGGCTGCCGGTCAGCCTCTGCGGCGACCTCGAGAGCGCGCTCCAGGCGGCCCGCGCCCAGGCGCTCGCGGACGGCGGCGACGGCGCCGTGGTGCTGCTGTCACCGGCCGCGGCCTCCTTCGACCAGTTCGCCAACTTCGAGGCGCGCGGCGAGGCCTTCCGCGCCCTGGTCGCCGCCCTGCCCGGCGCGCGCGACGACGAGGTGCTGCCCGGCGTGCCGCGGGCGGGAGGGCGCCTGCAATGATCGGCATCGCCCGCACCGATACCAGCCTGCTGGGCCAGTGGTGGTGGACCGTGGACCGCTGGACCCTGGTGGCCATCGCCGCCCTCATCGGCTTCGGCGTGGTGCTGATCCTGGCCGCCTCGCCCGCCGCGGGCGCGCGCATCGGCCTCGACAGCTTCTATCTGGCCAAACGCCACCTGGCGCTGCTGCCCCTGGCGCTCGCCGTCCTCTTCGCCGCCTCGCTGCTGTCGCCGCGCTGGGTGCGCCGGGTGGCCGTGATCGGCTTCGCCGTCTCCCTCGCCCTCTGCGTCCTGACGCTCCTCGTCGGCAGCGAGATCAAGGGCGCCAGCCGCTGGATCACCTTCTTCGGCTTCTCGCTCCAGCCCTCGGAGTTCCTCAAGCCGACCTTCGCCGTGGTGTCGGCCTGGATGTTCACCCACGCGGCCAAGGACCCGGTCTTTCCCGGCACCGCAATCTCCGGCGGCCTGGGCCTGCTGGCGGTCGGCCTGCTGCTGCTCCAGCCGGACGTGGGCCAGGCCTTCATTCTGTCGGCCGTCTGGTGCGTGCAGTTCTTCCTGGCCGGCATGCCGCTCGTCTGGATGGCGGCGATCGGCGCCGCCGCGGCGGCCGCCCTGGTGGGCGCCTACTTCGCGCTGCCCCACGTGGCCCAGCGCATCGACAGCTTCCTCGATCCCAGTGCCGGCGACCGCTACCAGATCCAGCGCTCCATGGAGGCCTTCACCAACGGCGGCCTGTTCGGCCAGGGGCCGGGCGAGGGCACGGTCAAGGCCTCCCTGCCCGACGCCCATTCCGATTTCATCTTCGCGGTGGCCGGCGAGGAGCTGGGCATCGTCGCCTGCCTGCTCATGGTCGCCCTCTTCGCCTTCGTGGTGCTGCGGGGCTTCGGCCGCGCCTTCCACAACAACAGCCTCTTCGTGCTCCTGGCCACCACCGGGCTGCTCACCCAGTTCGGGCTGCAGACCCTGATCAACATGGCCTCCAGCCTCCACTTGATGCCGACCAAGGGCATGACCTTGCCGTTCATCAGCTACGGCGGCAGCTCTCTCGTGGCCCTGGCGCTCAGCCTCGGCATGGTGCTCGCGCTCACCCGCCGCCGGGTCGGGCCGGGAGGCGAGCCATGAGCGGGATCCAGGTGCGCAAGGTGATCCTTGCTGCCGGCGGCACCGGCGGCCACATGTTCCCGGCCGAGGCGCTGGCCCGCGAGCTGAGGGCCCGGGGCGTGCGGGTGGCGCTCGTCACCGACCGGCGCGGCGCGGGCTTCAGCGGCGATCTGAGCGACGTGGAGACCCATCACATCAGCGCCGGCGGCATCGCGGGCGGCAGCCCCCTGAAGCGGCTCGCCGGCCTCCTGCGCCTGGGCCTGGGCTTCCTGCAAGCCCGGGGCCTGGTCCGGCGGCTCGGCGCCGACGCGGTGGTCGGCTTCGGCGCCTACGCCTCGGCCCCCACGGTCCTGGCCGGGGCGCTCTCGGGCCTGCGGGTCGTGCTGCACGAGCAGAACGCCGTCGCCGGCCGCGCCAACCGACTGCTGGCCGGCCGCGCCGACGTGATCGCGACCGGCTTCGCCGAGGTGCGGGGTTTGAATCAGGCCAGCCGCCGCAAGACCCGCATGACCGGTAACCCGGTGCGCCCGGCGATCGGCGAGGCCGGCGGCCGGTCCTACCAGGCCCCGGGCGGCGACGGCGCCATCCACCTGCTGGTGGTGGGCGGCAGCCAGGGCGCCAAGGCCTTCAACGCGATCCTGCCCGGCGCCGTCGAACGCCTGCCCGAGACCCTCTGGTCCCGCCTGGACATCTCCCAGCAGGTGCCCGGCGGCGAGCTCGACCAAGTGCAGGCGCGCTACCGGGCCTGCGGTGTCTCCGCCGAACTCGCTGGCTTCTTCGACGACGTGCCCGAGCGCCTCGCGCGCGCGCAGCTGGTGATCTGCCGGGCCGGAGCCTCGACCGTGGCGGAGCTGGCCGGCGCCGGCCGGCCGGCGATCCTGGTGCCCTATCCCCACGCCACCGACGACCACCAGACAGCCAACGCCGAGGTCTTCGCGGACGCAGGCGCCGGCTGGCTGATCCCCGAGGCGGCGCTCAGCCCAGAGGTGCTCGCCGCGCGGCTCGAGTCCCTGCTGACCACGCCCGGCCTGCTCGAGAGCGCCGCCGCCGCGGCCACTGGCTTCGCCCCCCGGGATTCCGCCGCCCGCCTCGCCGACCTGGTCTGCGACACGGCGGGCGACAACGGCGGGCGCGAATTCGTCGGCGAGCCGAATGCGCAAGACCCGCAGCCGCGAGGCGCGGAGGCTCAGAACCCCAAGGAGGCCGCGGCATGATGCAGCTGCCCTTCCATATCGGGACGCTCCACTTCATCGGCATCGGCGGCATCGGCATGTCCGGCATCGCCGAGATCCTGCACAACCTGGGCTACCGGGTGCAGGGCAGCGACGCCGCCGAAAATGCCAACGTGAAGCGCCTGCGCGGTCTCGGCATCCAGGTCGCGGTCGGCCAGGGACCCGAGAACCTGGGCGACGCCCAGGTGGTCGTGATCTCCTCAGCCATCAAGGAAAGCAACCCGGAGCTGGCCGCCGCGCGCGAGCGCTTCATCCCGGTGGTGCGGCGCGCCGAGATGCTGGCCGAGCTGATGCGCCTCAAGTGGTCGGTCGCCATCGGCGGGACCCACGGCAAGACCACGACCACCTCCCTCATCGCCGCCGTGCTGGACGCCGCCGACTACGACCCCACGGTGATCAACGGCGGCATCATCAACGCCTACGGCACCAACGCGCGCCTCGGCGACGGCGACTGGATGGTGGTCGAGGCCGACGAGAGCGACGGCACCTTCGTCAAGCTGCCGGCGACCGTAGCCGTGGTCACCAACATCGATCCGGAGCACATGGAGTTCTACGGCTCGGAGGAGGCGCTCCATCAGGCCTTCGAGACCTTCGTCGAGAACATTCCCTTCTACGGCTTCGCCGTCGTCTGCCTCGATCATCCCGCCGTGCAGGGCCTGATCGGCCGGATCGAGGACCGGCGCCTGGTCACCTACGGCTTTAGCCCCCAGGCCGACGTGCGCGCCGTCAACGTCAAGGTCGACACCGGCGGCGCCGGCTTCGACGTGGAGATCGCCGGGCGCGGCGGCCAGGCGGACCGCGTGGTCAAGGGACTGCGCCTGCCCATGGTCGGGCGCCACAACGTGCAGAACGCCCTCTCCGCCGTCGCCGTCGCCAGCGAGATGGGCATATCCGACAGCGTGCTGAAACAGGGGCTCGCCCACTTCGGTGGCGTCAAGCGGCGCTTCACCCGCACCGGCGAGGCCGGCGGCATCCTGGTGATCGACGACTACGCCCACCACCCGGTGGAGATCGCCGCGGTGTTGCAGGCCGCACGCCAGGCCGCCCGCGGCAAGGTCATCGCGGTCATGCAGCCGCACCGCTACAGCCGCCTCTCTGACCTCTTCGAGGGCTTCTGCACCTGCTTCAACGACGCCGACCTGGTGATCGTCGCCGACGTCTACGAGGCGGGCGAGGCGCCGATCCCCGGGGCCGACCGGGCCTCTCTGGTGGCGGGCCTGCGCGCCCGCGGGCATCGCCACGTGACGGCGCTTCCCGATCCCGCCGAGCTGCCCGCGCTGATCGCCGACACGGCGGCCTCCGGCGACCTGGTGATCTGCCTCGGCGCCGGCAGCATCACCGCCTGGGCCAACGCCCTGCCGGCGGAGCTGGAGCGCCTCTTCGCCGAGGGCGGGCTGGCCAGCGGAAAGGCCGCGTCATGATGGCCGCCGACCGCATCGCCGAGGCCCCCCTGATCGAGCGCCTGCGCCGGTGCGCGGCCGCTTGACCGCCGACGCGCCGCTCGACCGCATCACCTGGTTCCGCGTTGGCGGCCCGGCCGAGGTCATGTTCCGGCCGGCCGACCGGGAGGACCTGATCGCCTTCCTGGCGGCCAAGCCGGCCGACGTTGCTGTGACCCTGCTGGGACTCGGCTCCAACAGCCTGGTGCGCGACGGCGGCGTCCCCGGGGTCGTGGTCCGCCTGGGCCGCGAGTTCGCCAAGGTCGAGGCCGCGGCGGATTCGGACGGGACCGAGGTGATCTGCGGCGCCGGGGCGATCGACATCAACGTGGCCAAGGCCGCGGCCCTCGCCGGCATCGGCGGCCTCGAGTTCCTCTGCGGCGTGCCCGGCACGATCGGCGGCGGCCTGCGCATGAACGCCGGCGCCTACGGCAAGGAATTCAAGGACGTGCTGGTCTGGGCCGAGGCGCTGGACTCCTCGGGCCGCCTGCAGCGCCTCGGCGTCGAGGACATGGGCTTCGCCTACCGCCGCTCGGGCGTGCCGGCGGACTGGACCTTCCTGGCCGCGCGCCTGGCCGGCCACAAGGACGATCCCGAGGCGATCCAAGCCCGCATGGGCGAGATCCAGGAGGCCCGTAGCGGCAGCCAGCCGGTCCGCTCGCGCACCGGCGGCTCCACCTTCAAGAATCCGCCCGCCGAGGCGAGCGGCGGCCGCAAGGCCTGGCAGCTGATCGACGCCGCCGGCTGCCGTGGCCTGCGCGTCGGCGGCGCCCAGGTCTCGGAGATGCACTGCAACTTCCTGATCAACACCGGAGACGCCAGCGCCGCCGACCTGGAGGACCTGGGCGAGGAGGTGCGCAGGCGGGTCGAGGCGGAGACGGGCGTGCGCCTGGAATGGGAGATTCGCCGCGTTGGAGTGAGGGCCGGAGCGCCGCGCGAGCCCCAAGGAGGCAAGGCATGAGCAAGCGCGTGGCCGTCCTCATGGGCGGCACCTCGGCCGAACGGGAGGTCTCCCTGGTCACCGGGCACGACTGCGCGATCGCCCTCAGGGAAGCCGGCTACGACGTCGAGGAGATCGACGTGGGCCGCGACGTGACCGCCCTGATCGCGGCGCTGACCCCGGCGCCCGACGCGGTCTTCAACGCCCTCCACGGCCGCTGGGGCGAGGACGGCTGCATCCAGGGCATCCTGGAGCTCCTGCGCATCCCCTACACCCATTCGGGCCTGCTGGCCTCGGCGCTGGCCATGGACAAGCCCGTCGCCAAGCGCCTCTTCGAGGCCGTCGGCATCGACTGTCCCGAGGGGCGCCTGGTCGACTCCGAGGAGCTGGTCGAGGGCGACGTGATTCCCCGGCCCTACGTGGTCAAGCCGGCCAACGAGGGCTCCAGCGTCGGCGTGCGCATCATCAAGAACGGCACCAACCAGCTGCCGGTCGACCTCAGCGAATGGCCGACGGGCACGAAGCTGATGGTCGAGAAGTACATCGCGGGGCGTGAGCTGTCGGTCTCGGTCATGGGCGACCAGCCGCTGGCAGTGACCGAGATCCGGCCGCGCCACGGCTTCTACGACTACGAGGCCAAGTACACCGAGAACCGGGCCGACCACGTGGTCCCGGCCCAGATCCCGCCGGAGATCTACGACCGGGCCATGGAGATGGCGCTGACGGCGCACCAGGCGCTGGGCTGCCGGGGCGTGAGCCGGGCCGATTTCCGCTACGACGACACCGACGGTCTGCCGGGCAAGCTCTACCTGCTGGAGATCAACACCCAGCCGGGCATGACGCCGCTTAGCCTGGTGCCCGAGCAGGCCGCCTATCTGAACATCAGCTTCCCCGAGCTTTGTGCCTGGCTGGTGGAGAACGCCGCATGCGACGGCTGATCGCCCGCGACCGGCCCTGCCCGACGAACCGCAAGCCGCGGGCGAAGACGGCGCGCGGGCGCAAGTCCGGGGCCCGCAAGCTGCGGCGCGGCACCTCCCGGCTGGAGAAGCAGCTGCTGTTCGGCGGGGCCGCGAGCCTGGCCGGGGTGGGCCTTCTGGCGGGCGCCATCTGGCTGTTCAGCAGCGGCTGGGTCGGGCGCCAGGGCGAGGCGCTGGCCGACGGCATCGCCCGGGCGGGCGGCGACCTGGGGCTGGCGGTCGACCAGGTGCTGGTGGAAGGCCGCTTCCGCACCCTGCCGGAGGCGCTCCTGACCGCCATCGACATCGGCCGGGGCGATCCCATCCTCGCCTTCGACCCGCAGCGCGCCAAGGCCCGCATCGAGGCCCTGCCCTGGGTGCGCCACGCCAGCGTCGAGCGCCGGCTGCCGGGACTGATCTACTTGCGCCTCGAGGAGCGCCGGCCGATGGCGCTCTGGCAGTACGAGGGCATGATCTCGGTGATCGACGAGACGGGCGAGGTGATTCCCGAGGCCCGCCCCGAGGACTTCTCCGAGATGACCCTGGTGGTGGGGCCGGACGCGCCCCAGCACAGCGCCCAACTGCTGCGCCTGCTCGCCAGCGAGCCGGAGCTGCACAAGCGCGTGGTCGCCGCCGTGCGCGTCGGCGGGCGCCGCTGGAACCTGCAGTTCGCCGGCGGCATCGACGTGCGCCTGCCGGAGGAGGACGCCGCCGCGGCCTGGGCCCAGTTCGCGCGCATCGAGCACCAGCACGGGCTGCTGAGCCGCGACGTGGACAGCATCGACCTGCGCCTGCCGGACCGCCTGGTGGTGAAGACCGCGCCGGACGCCGAGCAGCCGGAGGCGAGCGGCGACGGCAAGAACACCTGAAGCGAGACGCAAGACAAGACGACACGCAACCAGACCCTGGAGACCAGAGACCGCCGCCCATGAAGAAACCCACCGCCCGCACCCGCGACAACCGCGTTGCCGTCCTCGACGTCGGCAGCAGCAAGATCTGCTGTTTCATCGCCGAGACCGAGAAGGGGCGCGAGCCGAAGGTGGTCGGCATCGGCCATCAGGCCAGCCGCGGGGTGAAGAGCGGCGCCGTGGTCGACATGGAGGCGGCCCAGGGCGCGATTCTCAACGCCG
>CBDDCC010000023.1:0-1088032 GCA_965225935.1 Rhodospirillales bacterium | reverse complement strand
CCGAGGGATCGAAGGCGCCCAGAGCGCGGCGGAGAGCCCCCAGCAGGGTTTCCGATTCCAACGCCTGGCTGACAACGAGCAGCGTCCCCTGCATCGTCGCGTTTCCCATGACGCCTGGCGCCGTGGCCTGGACTTCCAGGCCCGAACAGCGGAAGCGGTCGCGCAGCAGCAGCCGGCCACGGGCGTCTTGCACGCTCGTCTCGCTGGCGTAGACGCCGAAGGGTTCGCCCTCTTCCGCCGGATCGTGGGCCAGGAAGGCATCCGCCAGGATCGCCGTCGCCCCCTCTCCGAGGCGCAGATGCAAGCCGCTCGAAAGCCGCGCCTCGGGGAACAGGATTGCCGGGTCCGGCAGGTATTCCAGCAGGCTGCCCGGGCCCGCCTCCAGCCGGGTCTCCTGCCGGGCCTCGCCCCGGGGCATGCGGTGGACGATGGTCGAGGCCGGCGTGGTGACATGGGCCCTGGCCCCCGCCTCGGCGGCGATGTCGAGCGTCAGGCGGTCGCCGGCGAAGAGGCCCCCAGCGCTCGACTGCAGATAGAGGCTCGCCATCTCCGGCAAATCCGGATCGAGGTACTGGGCCCGGCAGAGGTGGAAGGGGTAGGAGGCGTACTGCCGAGCGAGGAAGGTCCGTCCCTCGCCGTCCGGGGCGAAACGGACCTCCAGCCGCCCCTCGGGCCGGCGGGCGGCCTCTGTTCCTTCCGACGGTGCGAGGAGCGCCGTGTCCATCGCCGGCTCAGCGGTCGAACAGCACGTCGTGGGAGAGACGCTCGACCAGGGCCTGGAGACCCTCCCCGGTCGCGCAGTTGGTCGTGAGCACCGGCTTGCCGCCCCGCACCTCGTGGGCCTCCCGCAGCATGCGGTCGAGATCCGCGCCGACAAGCGGCGCCAGGTCGGTCTTGTTGATCACCAGCAGATCCGAGCGGACGATCCCTGGGCCCCGCTTACGCGGGATGTCGTCACCGTCTGCACAGTCGATCACGAACAGCCAATAGTCGACCAGATCGAGGGAGAAGGTGGAGGCCAGGTTGTCGCCGCCGCTCTCGATCAGCACGGCGGCGAGGCCGGGAAAGGTCTCGATCAGCCGGTCCACCGCCTGCAGGTTCATGGTGGGATCCTCGCGGATCGCTGTGTGGGGACAGGCGCCGGTCTCGACCGCCAGCACCCGCTCAGGCGCGATCAGGCCGCTGCCCCTGAGGCGCTCCGCGTCCTCGCGGGTCACCAGGTCGTTGGTCACCACCGCGATCCCAAGGCCGCGCCCTTCCAGCGCCGGGATCAAGCGCTCGATGAGTGCCGTCTTGCCGGAGCCCACGGGTCCGCCGATGCCGATCCGCGCCGGCGCCGGCAGGGCCGCCGTGTCGGCCCGGGCGGTCCCGACCCGGGCCGTCTCGGATTGGGCGCTCATCGCAGCATGTAGCGCTGGGCCAAGGGCAGCTCCTTGGCCGGCTCGCAGACCGCCAGCTCGCCGTCCACGGTCACGTCGAAGGTCTGCGGGTTCACCTCGATCGCCGGGCGGGCGTCGTTGTGCAGCATGTGCTGCTTGTTGAGCTTGCGCGTGCCCCGGGTCGCCAGCAGCGCCTTGGTGAGGCCGAGGCTGCCGGCGATGTCCGCCTCAATCGCGGCCGGATTGACGAAGGAGGCGCTGAGCGCCTTCTTGGCCTCGCCGAAGGCCCCCCATTGCGGGCGCATCCGCAAGGGCTCGCAGGTCATGAGGGAGGCCGCGCTGTCGCCCATGGCGCCCCAGGCGATGAAGCCGCCCTTGACCACCAGCTCCGGCTTGATGCCGAAGAAGGCCGGCCGCCAGAGTACCACGTCCGCCAGCTTGCCCGTCTCCAGCGAGCCGATGTAGGCGTCGATCCCGAAGGTGCGCGCGGCGTTGATGGTGTACTTGGCGATGTAGCGCTTGATGCGCGCGTTGTCGCCGACCTTCGCCGTCTCCTCGGCCAGACGCCCGCGCTGGTCCTTCATCTTGGAGGCGAGCTGCCAGGTGCGGCAGATCACCTCGTTGATGCGCCCCATGCCCTGGCTGTCCGAGCCCAGCATGGAGATGGCGCCCAGGTCGTGCAGGATGTCTTCCGCGGCGATGGTCTGGGCGCGGATGCGGCTCTCGGCGAAGGCCACGTCCTCGGGGATCGACGGGCTCAGGTGGTGGCACACCATGGTCATGTCCAGGTGCTCGTCGAAGGTGTTGACCGTGTAGGGGTTGGTCGGGTTGGTCGAGGACGGCAGGCAGTTGATCTCGCCGGCCACCCGGATGATGTCGGGGGCGTGGCCGCCGCCGGCGCCCTCGGTGTGGTACATGTGGATGGTGCGGCCGTTGATGGCGGCGAGCGTGTCCTCCAGGAAGCCGCTCTCGTTCAGCGTGTCGGTGTGGAGCTGGACCTGAAAGTCGAGCTCGTCGGCGACCGCGAGGCAGGTGTCGATCACCGCCGGCATGGCGCCCCAGTCCTCGTGGATCTTGAGGCCGAAGCAGCCGCCGCTGATCTGATCCAGCAGCGAGCGCGGTTTGGAGGAGTTGCCGCGCCCGAGGAAGCCGAAATTGATCGGCCACTGCTCCGCGGCCTGCAGCATCTTGCCCACGTTCCAGGCGCCGCCGCAGTCGATGCCCACCGTGATGGGCCCCAGCGAGCCGCCGATCATGGTGGTGATGCCCGAGGAGATGGCGTGCTCGCAGAGCTGGGCGGAATCGAAGTGGACGTGCACGTCGATGCCGCCGGGCGTGGCGATCATGCCCTCGGCGTCGCGCACCGTCGTCGCCGCGCCGCAGATCAGGTTCTCGTCGACCCCGTCCATGGTGGCGGGATTGCCGGCCTTGCCGATGCCGGCGATCTTGCCGTCCTTGATGCCGATGTCGCCCTTGACGATGCCGAGCACGGGATCGATGACGAGCGCGTTGCACAGCAGCATGTCGAGCGACCCCATGGCGCTGTCGTAGCCGGGGGTGAGCCCCAGGCCGTCGCGGAGGGTCTTGCCGCCGCCATGCAGGCACTCGTCGCCGGGCACCGCGTGGTCGTGCTCCACCTCGGCGAGCAGAGAGGTGTCGCCGAGCCGCACCGCGTCGCCGGTGGTGGGCCCGTACATGAGGGCGTAGTCGCTGCGTTTCATCTTGGCCATGGCTCAAGCTCCCTTGAAACCGGCGTCGCGGGCGCGGCGCAGGGCTGCGTCCTTGCGCGCCTCGCTGCGGGCCGAGCCCTCGGTCAGGCTGTTGAGGCCGTGGAGCTCGCCCGTGCCGCCGAACTCGGTCAGGGTGACCTCCTTGCTCTCGCCCGGCTCGAAGCGCACCGCCGTGCCCGCCGGGATGTCGAGGTGCATGCCGAAGGCGGCCGCGCGGTCGAACTCGAGGGCCTTGTTGGTCTCGAAGAAGTGGTAGTGGCTGCCGACCTGAACCGGGCGGTCGCCGCCGTTGAGCACCTTCAGCTTGGCCTTGCGCCGGCCGGCGTTGATCTCGATCTCGCCCTCGGCGGCGACGATCTCGCCCGGCGTGACCGCGTCCTTCGGCGCCTTGGCCTTGCCCGGGCGGATCGGGTCGTGGACGGTCACCAGCTTGGTGCCGTCGGGGAAGGTCCCTTCCACCTGGATCATGGGCATGAGGTCGGCCACCCCCGGCAGCACGTCGTCGGACGTGAGGATGGTCGATCCGAAGGCGATGAGATCGGCGACCGAGCGCCCTTCTCGTGCGCCTTCCAGGATCTCGTCGGCGATCAGCGCCACGGCCTCCGGATGGTTGAGCTTGAGCCCCTTGGCCCGGTGCTTGCGCGCCAGCTCGGCGGCGGTGAAGATCGTCAGCCGTTCCATCTCCGTCGGTGTCAGGATCATCGGCTTGCCTCCCTCATAGGACTTGTCCCCCCGTTCTCGTCGCCTGCCGGCGGCTGTCAGTTCGAGAACAGCCGCGCCTCAGCGGTCTCGTGGCGCATGGCGGCGATCTCGGCCTCCGGCGTGAAGGCACTCATGCTATCGAGTCCTGGCGCCGGCCGGGCCAAAATCTCTGAGAGCGGGCTCCGCGCCTCCTGCAGCGCCCGCTGAGCGTCCAGGTGGCCGATAACACCCAGGCGGATCGCCGCCCCCAAAAGGCCGACCGCAAGCGTGTGGGCCGACAGCGTCTCGCAGGCCGGTAGCGTGAGGCCGGCGCCGCGTCCAAGCAACCCCTGGACCGGCGCCGCGTGGCCCGGCGAGTCGCCAGCACGGACCCGCGCGCGGTAGGGCCCGGCCCCGGGCGTGCCGAGCTTCTCGTGCACCGCCAGCAGGGCGCCGCCGCTGCGCCGCGAGCCCTCGCGCAGCTCGCTCGCCAGGGTCTGAGCCTCCAGCAGCCGGTCGACCTCGCCCACCGCCGCCAGGTCCTCGCCCGCCCGGTAGGCGGCCGCCAGCGCCGGCCGGTCGCAGCTCGCCCAACGCTGCGCGAGCTGACCTTGCAGGAAGGCCGAGACCTCGGCCGGCGAGCCGACCCGGCCGTCGCCGCAGAGGGTTTCGAGCCCCCAGGAGAAGGAGACCGCGCCCGAGGGAAAGAAGCTGTCGCCGAACTGCAGCAGGGCGAGGTCCGCAGCTGCGCCGCTCGAGTCAGTCATCGCCGGCACGCCTCGCCCGCCCGTCGTCGAGGAAAGGTTGCAGGCGCGCCAGGTAATCTTCCTCCGGCCCTTCCAGCGCCACCAGCAGATGCCCGCCCTCGAAACGCACCCGCCAGTGCAGGTTGCCAGCGAAGTAGCCCAGCTCCAGCGCCGCCGCCGCGTCCCGGGGCTTGAGGGCCAGCCAGCGTTCCTCGGTCAGGCGCACGACCACCGCGTGGGCCGGCTCCAGCACCAGCACCGCCCCGTCGCCAAGCCGCTGATCGCGCGGCAGGGCGATCAGGCAGTCGGTGCCCTGGTCGGTGCGGGCGCGCAGGCGCCGGCGGTGCACGTCGTCCCGGCCGAGCATGAGCCGCTCGACGCGGCCGGCGTGGTCCAGCTCGTGCAGCCGCTCGGCCAGCTCCGGATCGCTGGCGAAACCGAGGACCTCCGTGATTCTCACCTCCATTGCGGGCATCCGGCCTCCGGACGGCGGCGGGGACGCTCAGGCCCCGCTGGGCCGCTTGATGCCCTGGTCGACCAGCTCGCCGCGCTGCTGGGCCATGGCCGCCAGGATGCGCAGCACGACGCAGACGGCGAGCCGCGATGTGGTGCCGCTGACGTCGAAGATCGGGCAGAGCTCGGAGATCTCGATGACGCTGACGCCGCCGCGCCGGCCCAGCCCACCGGCGATGCGCATCATCTCGCGCGATTCCAAGCCGCCCGGCTCGGCCGCCGTCACGCCCGGCGCCATCGAGGCGTCCATGACGTTGAAGTTGAAGCTGAGATACTGGGCGTCGGTTCCGTCCCAGGCCTGCCCGATCGCTTCGTCGACCACCGTGTCGATGCCGCGCTCGAACAGCTCGAACATGGGATGGAAGCGGATCTCACGCTGTTTGGCCAGGTCGATCCAGTCCTTGGGATTGAGCGAGTTGCGCGCGCCCACGTGGGCAATGTTCCTGCCCGCCAGGTTGGGCAGCTCGCTGATGCGGGCGAGCGCACAGGTGCTCACGTTCGCCTCGCCGGCCCAGCTGTCGGCCAGGTCCAGGTTGGCGCCGAAGTGCAGGTAGCCCATCTTCTTGTCGGCGCCGATGTGGTCCGAGAGCGCCTTGGTCGCCGGAATCGAGATCGAGCGGTCGCCGCCACAGAGGATCGGCGTGATTCCGGCCGCCAGCACCTCGCGCACCGCCTGATAGATGCGATCGCGCGAGAGCGCCGGATTGACCTTGGGCATCTGCACGTCGCCGCAGTCGACGCTGCTGCCGAAGAGGTCCACCTGGTACTCGAACCAGTAGGGGAAGTACTCCTGGGAGGCCAGGCGGAACTCGCGCGGACCCTCCTCGGAGCCGGGCTTGCCGACGTTGCCCTCGTCGAAGGGCACGCCGACGAAGGCGTAGCGCACCCCGGCCTCGCGCAGCTTCTCGGCATTCAGCGGCACGTGATCGGAGCGCAGGAAGGTGATCTGTCCTGGGGCGCGGTAGTTCTCCGCCTCGTCGCCGCCTTGCGGCGAGAAGAGGTGTGCGTAGGCCTTGGCCGGGTTCATGGCTGTGTCTCTCCCAACGAGGTCTTGTTGTGGCTCTTGGTCACGAAGGCGTTCACGGGGCCGCTCACGGTGACTTGCCCTGGTCGCGCAGGGTCTTCGCCCGGCTGCCCAGGTAGTGGTAGATCATGCAGCAGGCGAGCTTGATGCTCATCTGGCTGACGTCGAAGATCGGGCAGAGCTCCGAGATCTCCAGCACGTCGGCGCCGTAGGTGCCGGCGATACGCGCCACCTGGATGGCCTCGCGCGACTTGATGCCGAAGCACTCGGGCGCGGTCGTCCCGGGCATGCAGCTGGCGTCGAGGGAGTCCGTGTCCCAGGAGCAGTAGACCGCGTCGGTGCCGTCCCAGGCGATCTCGAAGATCTCCTTGGTGCAGACCTCCACGCCCCGCTCCACCGCCTCCATCATGGGGATGAGGCGGACCTTGTTGTCGACGAAGAAGTCGTACCAGTCCTTTGGATTGAGGCCGTTGCGCGAGCCCATGTGGGCCATGTTGACGCCGTCGCAATTGGGCAGATCAAAGGCGCGCGCCGGGCCGGAGCAGTTGGTGTTGCGGATGCCGCCCCAGTCGGGCGCGGAGTCGAGGTGGCAGTCGATGTGCAGGTAGCCGATCTTGCCGTCCTTGTGGAAGTCCGCCAGGGCGTGCGAGCCCGGAATGGGGGCCGAGTGGTCGCCGCCGCAGAAGATCACCTTGGCGCCGCCCTCGAGGCACTCGGTGATGTATTGGTAGATGTATTCGTGGGAGCGGTCGTTGTTGCCCGGCACGATGGGCACGTCGCCGCAGTCGACGGGGCGGAAGAAGGACACCAGGTCGACGTCGTACTCGAACATGTAGGGGAAGTACTGGGTCGAGGCCTCGCGAATCCCCGCCGGCCCGGAGGAGGTGCCCGAGCGCACCATCTGGCCCTGGTCCCAGGGCACGCCGAGGAAGCAGATCTTGGCTCCCATGGCGCGGATCGCCTCGCGCTCGGGCGGGCAGTAGGGCGCGCCCATGAAGGTGGCGATTCCCGCGGACTTGAGGGTGCCGTTGTGCAGCTTGGGCGAATGGATGTGGTCGTCGGCCCCGGTCTGCTGCTGCGGGCCCCGGTGCTGATGCGGCACGAACTCCCAGCCGGCCGTTCCTTGATCGCTCATCGCAGTCTCCTAACCGGCTTTCGCCAATAAAGTCGCGTCGTTCTCTTCCGCCGCATTCACATCCAACTCGATCGCCGTCACCTGCATTTCGCGGCCGGTAACGACCTTGGGGGTCGGCATGCCGCAGGTGGGACAGCGGAAGTTGTAGCGGGCGCCCGGGCGCTTGACCTCCCGGCAGTGGTCGCAGCGCACCGTCAAGGGCACCTCCTCGATCGCGAGCCGCGCGCCTTCACAGAGGGTCCCCCGAGCCACACGGTCGAAGCAGAAGTAGAGCGCCCGCCGGAAGCCCGAGAGCTCGCCGAGGCGCACGTGAATGGTCTGTACCCTCCGGGCGCCAGCTCGCGCCGCATGATCGCTCACCATCTCGACCAGGCTCTGGGCGATCGAGAGCTCATGCACGGCGGGCCGCCAGCGCTGCCGCGAGCGCGCCGAGGCCGGCGCCCGGATGCGCGTTCCCGACGGCGCGCGCCCGGGCCGCCTCGGTCCAGGAGAGCCAGGCCTCCATGCCCTCGCCGCTGCGCGCCGAGAGGCGCACCACGCGGATCTCCGGGTTGACCCGCCGCGCGTAGTCGATGCAGCGCTCCACGTCGAAATCCACATGGGGCAGGAGGTCGATCTTGTTCAGCACCATGAGATCGGCCGCCGCGAACATATCGGGGTACTTGAGCGGCTTGTCCTCGCCCTCGGTCACCGAGAGGATCGCAACCTTGTGATGCTCGCCCAGGTCGAAGGCCGCGGGACAGACCAGGTTGCCGACGTTCTCGATGAAGAGCACCTCGGTCTCGGCCAGCGCCAGATCGTCGAGGGCATGACCGACCATGTGGGCGTCCAGGTGGCAGCCGCGCCCGGTGTTGATCTGCACCGCCGGAACGCCGGTCGCGCGGATGCGTTCGGCGTCGTTGGCCGTCTCCTGATCGCCCTCGATGACGGCAACCCTCGCCCGGCCGGCGAGCGCTGCAATGGTGGCAGTCAGGAGCGTCGTCTTGCCGGCGCCGGGGCTCGAGACCAGGTTGAGGACCAGCGTGCCCGCAGCCTGCAGCCGCGCCCGGTTCTCCGCCGCGAAACCATCGTTCTTGGCGAGGATGTCCTGCTCGATGCGCAGCAGGCGGCTCCCGCCCTCGTCGTTCCGGTCCGGCCCACGCCGCGCGTCACCGGCGCAGTGGTCGTGACCATGGTCATGGTGATGGTGATGATGATGGCGGTGGTGCCCGCCATTCTCTCCGTGGTGATGATCATGGGAATGGCCGGCAGGCGCGCCGTCGATGCGCACCTCGTCGCTGCCGCAGCCGCAAACGCTGCACATAGCTCAATCTCCTTTTCGTCAGGCCCGCTCTCGGTTGGGGCTTTCTTCGCGCATCATGTGCATGATGTGCCGTTCCAGTTCCGTATAGCCGTCCATGCCGATGACCTCCTCCTTGTCGGACGAGCGCCGGCCCCCTTTGAAGTCGGTCGTGAGGTTCTCCCGGACGCGGCCGGGGTGCCGGGTCATGAAGAGGATGTGATCGGCGAGGAAGATGGCCTCCTCTATGTCATGGGTCACCATGAGGACCGTGGTCTTCGAGGATTCCATGATGTTCATCAGCAGTTCCTGCATGGTCCAGCGCGTCTCGGCATCGAGCGCGCCGAAGGGCTCGTCCATCAGCAGGATGGCGGGATCGTTGGCCAGCGTGCGGGCGATGGCGACCCTCTGCTTCATGCCGCCCGAGAGCTGGGAGGGATAGGCGTTGCGGAACTTGGTCAAGTGCACCAGCCCGATGAAATGGTCCGCCCGTTCGCTCCGCTCCGCCTTTGGCACGCCGTTGAGGCGCATGCCGTACTCCACGTTCTTCTGCACCGTCAGCCAGTCGAACGAGGTGTAGGACTGGAACACCATGCCCCGTTCGCCGCCCGGCCCGGCGATCTCCTCGCCGTCGAGCACCAGGGACCCGGCCGATGGCGCCTCGAGCCCCGCCACCATGCGCAGGACGGTGGACTTGCCGCAGCCCGATGGCCCCAGGAGGACGCAGAGCTCGTTGTCCGCCACCTCGAAGGAGGCATCGATCACCGCGTCGATCGATTCCCCCGATCCCATCCTGAAGGTCTTGGTGACCTGCGAGACCGACAGCTTCGCGCCGGGCCGCGCCCCGACAACAGGGGATGTCGCCGCTAAGCTCGCGTCGGCACTGGCCTCATGTGTCATAACAGAACGCCGCCTCTCTTGGCTCTCCCCGCGGCGACCGGGTCGTCGGGCCGGGATGTGCCACTAGGTGCGCGCCGCGACAAGCCGGCCGACCACACTGCACCGGGGTCGACCGGCCCGCCACGCCAACCCGCGGCTACTGGCCGTAGCCCGCCTCGTGCAGCTCGGCCAGCAGTGAGCAGTCGATCCCCGCCTCGGGCGGGATCGTCTCGCTCATCTGGCCGAACTTGATCCACCACTCGTTGGTCATGCGCCAGTGGTCGTTGATCTGGCCGTTGGTCTGGCCGAAGGGCGGGTCGCCGGGGGCCGACCCGCAGAAGCGCGCCGCCTCGATGAAGGAGTAGGGATAGAGCCCCCCGTCCTTCCCCGTGCCGTCCTTGCCGATCACCAGCTCCACGTCCGCCAGCGGCATCTGCATACGCCGGGCGATGATCTCGTTGCCCTCGGCGGGGTTCTCCTGCCACCAGGCGATGGCGTCATAGAGCGCCTTCATGGCCTTCACCGCAACCTCGGGTCGGTCTTTGATGAAGTCCGAGTTCATGAAGACGGAGTCCGCGATCAGCGCGTTCTGCAGCCAGAAGGGCTCGCGCGACTGGGCGGCCAGGCGCGTGTCCGGACGCGAGTTCAGAACCTGAGGCCCGAACGGATCCCAGAACTCGGCCGCCGAAACGTCGCCGCCGATCATCGCCGAAGCGGCGTCGTCCATGATCAGGTTCACGTACTCGACCTGGTCGTAGGCGACTCCGTTCTGCTCCAGCCAGATGGCCATGTAGAGCTGGGCCAGGCCGCCCTCGAGAACCGCCACCTTCTTGCCGATCAGATCCTTGGCGCTCTCGATGCCGGGGCCGACGACGATCTTGTCGGTGCCGTAGGAGATGTTGCCGTAGGCGACCAGCTTCACGGGCATGCCCTCGGCGGTGGCGATCGGCGCGAACTCGATGGTGCTGGAGACCACGTCGAGCTGGCCGGCCGAAGCCAGGCCGAAGGTCTGAAAGGGATCCTCGATCGCCTGGTAGGTGATCTCCAGGTCGGGCGCCAGGCCCTTCTCCTCGGCGATGAACCAGAAGCCATAGCCGGGCCAGGTGAGACCGGCGACGCGCACCGGTTCTGCGGCCTCCGTCCTCGGCGTTCCCGCCAGCAGCATGGCGAACGCGCAGGACAAGGCGAGCAAGACAAAGCGTAAGCGAAAACCTTGGTAGCCTGTTTTCATTGGTTCCGTCCTCCCTGTCTATTGCATGGACGTGGTGTGTCGGTAGCGATTCCGTCCCAATCCTTTTCTTCTCGCTCTTCTTGTCGCGCCGCGAACGCCCGCACCGTGGAGCCTGCGCTTGGCACCTCAGTTCTCCCGGGCGTCCAGATAGGGAAACAGCAGCCGGTGAGCCAACCTGAACAAGAAGTCGAACAGGAGGCCCAGCAGCCCGATGACGATGATGCTGGCCATGATCTTGTCCACGTGCAGGAAACGTTTGGCCCGCATCATCACCGCGCCGATGCCTGTCGTGGCGGCCACGATCTCGGCGATCACCAGATAGGTCCAGCTGACCGCCAGCATCTGGCGCATGGCGACCACGATGTTCGGCATGGAGGCGGGAATGACGACCGTCCAGAGGATTTGCCAGCGGTTGCCGCCCAGGGTCATCGAGGTCTCGATCAGCTCCGTGCGCACCGCCTTCACGTGATCCATGATGAGGGTGATGAGGAACCAGAGCACGCCGATGAACAGGAGCGCGATCTTTTGTCCGTCGCCGGTGCCGAACCACATCAGCAATAGCGGGATGAAGGAGGGCGCCGGCAGGTAGCGCCAGGCCGAGACCAGGGGATTGACGAAGGCCTCGACGCGCTTGAACGAGCCCATCAGGATGCCGAGCGGCACGGCGACCAGACAGGCGGCCGCGAAGCTGACGGCAATGCGGTAGATGCTGATGCCGATGTCGACCACGAAGGGTCCCTGGAACAGCATCTCGTAGAGGGTCGCCAGCACCTTGTGGGGCGGCGGCATGAAGAGTGCGTTCACCCAGCCCCGCGCGACGGCGAGCTCCCACAGTCCGAAGAAGATGATCCAGACGGCGATCCCGAGCGAGATGGTCGCGCTCCGGGAGATGGGCGTCTTGAACTCCAGCCAGCGCTGCTTGCGCACCCTGCCCGCTCCCCCGAGGTGGGTCGTAGCAATCGCCAAACCGCCGGGTTGGACGCCAGCCTCGCTCATGCGGCCCCCCGTGCATGGCAGGGACAGCCTGCCGCGCGCGGAGGCCGGCGGCAAGCATGGAGAAGTGCCCGGCCATATGCCGGTGCTGAGCCTGCAATTGGTCGCGCCTCCATCCGCCTCCCCAGGTTCTTTGCGGACCCGGCCGTTTCTCGTTGCGCGCTAGGGTGGTCCGGTCTTTCGACTGGCGACGGGGCGACCGATGCTCATGGCCGCCCCCACTTCATCAGGTTCTTGTAGAGCGCCAGGGCCAGCATGGGCTCGACCGCCGCGATGTCCGGCTGGCTGTAGCAGTTCGCCAGCAGGAAATCCCGCAGGCTCCTGTGTGTCTCGCAGATGACTTCGACCACCAGGTCGTATTGGCCGGCGGCGAAAAGGATGAAGGTCACCTCATCGAGGGCCTCGAAGCGCTGGCTCACCGCCCTGGGGTCGGCGCCGGCGTTCAGGCGCATCGCCACCAGAGCATAGCCCTCGTTGCCGAGGGCGACCGGGTCGGCCACGCCGATGATGCGCAGCACCTTGGCTGCGACCATCTGGTTGACCCGATTGCGGATGGTTCCTTCGGACGTGCCCAGCTCGCGCGCGATCACCGAATAGGGGATGCGCCCGTCCTCCTGCAGCCTGGCGATGATCCGGCGGTTCATGGGATCGGCGCCGAGGGCCCGGCGATCGGCCGATTCGACGAGACCGGGGTCATCGCCGCCATGGAATAGGGGCGTGGTGGTCTCGGAGCTCATCGTGCCCTCGCCAGTGCTGGGACCCTCCCGATCAGATCAGTTTCTACGAAATCTGTTTGGAATTCAACGAATACTTATCGAGTTCGAAGATACAACCCTCTCACACTGCGGAATTCGAGCATCGCGGCCACAACTTGCCGCCTGAAGACCTCTGATCCGCGCAACCGGAGAACGAAACCCGAGGCTTGGCCCGATGGACTCGTCGGGGGACCCACTGCGAAGAACGGCCGGCGCCGCGACGGCAAGATAGTCGTTGTTCCGCTGCTGGAATTCCGATAGCAATTCGAGGCAATTAGCCGGGCGGAGAAGACCCGGGGCGCGCAATGCGAGGGGAAGGGGAGGCAATCCTTGGCCGCCAACAGCCGACTGCAGCAACGCTTGTCCGCCGGCGAGTTCGTGGTGACGGCCGAGGTGACGCCGCCGCTGACGGCCGACGCCGGGACACTGCTGGCCAAGGCGGCGCCACTCGCGGGCCGGGTCGACGCCGTCAACGTGACCGATGCCGCCAGCGCCCGGGCCGCCCTCGGCAGCTTCGCGGGAGCCGCGATCCTGGCGCGCGAGGGCATCGAGCCGGTGCTGCAGACCACCTGCCGCGACCGCAACCGCATCGCCCTCGCCGGCGACCTCTTGGGCGCCGCCGCCCAGGGGGTTTCGAACCTGCTGATCCTGCACGGCGACGACCCGGCGAGCGGCGACCAGCCGGACGCCAAGCCGGTCTACGACCTGGAGTCCCGCGATGTCATGAGCCTGGCGCGGCTGATGCGCGACCGGGGCGAGCTGCCCTCGGGCCGCAAGATCGAGCCGCCGCCCCGCTTCTTCATCGGCGCCGCCGACACGCCGCACGATCCGGCGCCCGACTGGCAGCCAAGCGGCCTGATCGCCAAGGCCGAGGCCGGCGCCGACTTCGTGCAGACCCAGTTCTGCTTCGATCTGGGGGTGGCGCGGCGCTATTTCGCCCGCCTGAACGAGGCCGGCGTCACCGAGCGCCTCTCCTTCATCGTCGGCGTCGGGCCCATCGCCTCGGCCCGCTCGGCCCGCTGGATGCGCGAAAACCTGTTCGGTGTCAGCGTGCCCGACGCGGTCATCGACCGTCTCGAAGCCGCCACCGACCCGGCGGCCGAGGGCCGCGCCCTCTGCATCGAGCTGATCGACGGCCTGCGGCAGATTCCAGGCGTCTCCGGCGTCCACATCATGGCGCCGCTGCAGAGCATCGAGACCGTGGCCCGCATCGTCGACGAGGCCGGGATCGGACCGGGAGTCGGGTCGGGGATCCGCCCGGCGGCGAACCGCCCGGCCGCCCGAATGGCCCAATAGGCCGGCTGGGACGCCACGAGAGGATCTCCGGAGGGCCGGACCCGGGACGGAAGAGCGGAGGCATGGCGATCCTGGAGGTCCAGTCCCTGACCCGGCGCTTCGGCGGCTTGACGGCGGTCGACGGGCTCTCCTTCGCCGTCGAGCCGAACGAGATCCGCGGTCTCATCGGCCCCAACGGCGCCGGCAAGACCACGACCTTCAACGTCATCTCCGGCTTCTACGCGCCCTCCTCGGGCCGGGTGGTCTACGATGGCCGGGATATCTCGGGCCTCAAGACCAGCGCCATCGCCGAGCTGGGCCTGATCCGCACCTTCCAGTCCACCACCCTGTTCCAGGAGTTCACGGTCCTCGACAACGTGCTGGTGGGCTGCCACCTGAAGGCCCGCGACGGCATCTTCAGCACGCTCCTGGGGCGCAACCGGACGCGCGAGGCCGCGGCCGAGGCCAAGGCCCGGGAGACCCTGGAGTTCTTCGGCCTGCTGGAGCGTGCCGGGGAGCTCGCGTCCAACCTGCCCCACGGCCTGCAGCGCGCCCTCGGCATGGCCGTCGCGCTGGCCGCCGATCCCAAGCTGCTGCTGCTCGACGAGCCTTTCACCGGCATGAATCCGGAGGAGACGCGGCACATGATGGAGCTGGTGCAGAAGGTGCGCGACAAGGGCGTCACCCTGCTGCTGGTGGAGCACGACATGCAGGCGGTCATGGGGCTCTGCGACCGCATCACGGTGCTCAACTTCGGCCAGCTCCTGACCGAGGGCCCGCCGGAGGAGATCCGCAAGCATCCGGACGTGATCGAAGCCTACCTGGGAGCCGCCGAAGGTGCTGCTTAGGATCGAGAACGCGAGCGTCCAGTACCAGAAGGTCTCGGCCCTCAAGGGCATCAGCATGGGCGTGCCCGAGGGCGGCATCGTCACCATCATCGGCGCCAACGGCGCGGGCAAGAGCACGACGCTCCGGGCCATCTCGGGCCTGGTGAAGCTGAGCGAAGGCCAGATCTGGTTCGCCGAGGAGCGCATCGACGGCGCCCCGCCCGAGCGCATCGTCGCCGCCGGCATCGCCCACGTGCCGGAGGGCCGGCGCATCTTCCCGGATCTGACGGTGCAGGAGAACCTCTCGACCGGCGCCTTCCTGCGCAAGGACAAGCCGGCGATCGCCCGCGACCTGGGCATGGTCTTCGATCACTTCCCGCGCCTCAAGGAGCGCCGCGGCCAGTGGGGCAAGACGCTCTCGGGCGGCGAGCAGCAGATGCTCGCCATCGGCCGGGCCCTCATGTCGGACCCCAGGCTGCTGCTGCTGGACGAGCCCTCCATGGGGCTCTCGCCGCTCATGGTGCAGGAGATCGCCGGCATCGTGCTGGAGATCCGCCACCGGGGCGTGCCGGTGATCCTGGTGGAGCAGAACGCCGAGCTGGCCCTGCGCCTCGCCGACTACGCCTACGTGCTGGAGATCGGCTCGGTGGCCCTCGAGGGCCCGACCGAGGAGCTGCACGAGAACGATCATGTGCGCCGCGCCTACCTCGGAGGCTGAGCCGCCCCAGTCTCCCGGGAATGGGCCTCCCGAAAGCGAGGCGCCCGATGCCGAACGGCTGGCGCGGGCCGGCTGGAGCGACGCCGAGCTGACCTGGGAGCACGTCCAGGAGACGGCCGCCGAGGCATTCGCGATGGGCGACTTGGGTGGCGCCGACGATCTTTGGCGGAGTGGCCTAGAGATCGCCCGGAAGCAGTTCGCCGACAACGACCCCCGCCTCGCCACCAGCCTGGCCAACCGGGGCCTCGCCCGGCGGCGGGCCGGGGAGGAGGCGGAGGCTACCGCCCTCTTCGACAAGGCGCTCGCAGTCTGGGACCGGGCCGGACCCTGGGTAGAGGCCCTGGCGCCGGAGCGCCGGGCCCGCAGCGCCACCTACCACCTGCGCCTGGAACAACGCTATCCCGGCGGCTACGAACGCCACTCCCGGGCCCGCTACGCCGAGCTTGCCGAGCAGGGCCGGGCCGCGGTCCGGGCCCTGAAGGATGGAAAGGCAGAAGGAGCGCCCCGCCATGCCCTTGCCCGCTGGCGCAAGGAGCGGCCCGCCGGGCTCGACGACGCTCGCAAGCTGCTGGCCGCCGTGCTGCTGACCGCCGACCCTTCCGCCTGAGCGATCCTGGTGTAGGATCGGGCAGAGGCAACAGCCGGAAGAAAGGCAAGGCCATGAGCGAACCCAGGAAGGCCCGCGCCGTGGGCTTCAACCACGTGGCCCTCGAGGTGGGCGATATCGAGGAGGCGCTGGCCTTCTACGGCGCCTTCCTCGCCTTCGAGCTGCGCAGCAAGAGCGAGACCAGCGCCTTCATCGACCTGGGCGACCAGTTCCTCGCCCTCTCCAAGGGCCGCCGCCAGGCGCCCGACGACGACCGCCACTTCGGCCTGGTGGTGGACGACAAGGAGGCCGTGCGGGCCGCGCTGGAGGCTGAAGGGATCGAGATCCTGCCCGGCCGCTTCCTCGACTTCCTCGACCCCTGGGGCAACCGGGTCGAGATCGTCGGCTACACCAACATCCAGTTCACCAAGGCCCCCCACGTGCTGCGGGGCATGGGTCTCCCTGGCCTGGAGAAGAGCGAGAAGGCCGTCCAGGAGCTCACCGAGAAGGGCATGGCGCCCGAGTGAGGCGCCGCTAGTCCGCCTCGGCCTCGCGGGCTTCCGTGGCCGCGGCCTTGCCGGAGAGGAGCCGGCGCGCCTTGGGCCAGAGGCTCTCCAGGCCCTGGGGCAGGAACAGCACCGAGGCGATCAGGATAGCGCCGTAGATCAGCGGCCGGGCCTGATCGACCCCGATCTCGCGCAGCACCAGCTCGTTGAGGATGGTGAGGCTCACGACGCCGATGATCGGGCCGAAGAAGGTCGCCGTGCCGCCGACGATCACCCAGATCAGCACGAAGACCATCTCTTCCACGTCAAAGATGTTGGGATTGACCGTGCCGAGATAGTGCGCCAGCAGCGCCCCCGCCAGGCCGGCGAAGAAGGAGGCGATGACGAAGGCCAACGTGCGGTAGCGCCGGGTGTCGACGCCCACGGATTCGGCCAGCTTGTCCTGCCAGTGGACGGCGTGAAAGGTGAGTCCGAGGCGCGAGCGCTCCAGGCGGTAGAGCACCAGGAGCGACAGGGAAACCACGATCAGGCAGAGGTAGAAGTAGGTGACCGGATCGTAGAAGGCAATCTTCAGGGTACCGATCTCGATGTCCGGCACCCCTGGAATGCCCTTGATCCCCTTGGGACCGCCGAAAGGCTCGCGGAAACGCTTCCAAAGGAGGCGGATCACCTCGCCGGCTGCGAAGGAGCCAATTAGAAAGTAGAAACCCTTCATGCGGAACAGCGGGAAGCTGAGCAGGTAGGCGACCAGCCCGGCGACGAGCGCCCCCAGCAGCATGGCGAGCGGCACCGGCAGGCCGAGCGCCTTGGCCGAGAGGGCGCTGGCGTAGGCGCCGACTCCCATGACGACCACGTGGCCGAGCGACCACTCGCCGGTCAGGGTGAGCAGGCGGTAGCTCACCACCAGGAGCACGTTCATCAGCAGGAAGACCGCCACCTCCCGCTGGGAGAAGCTGAGCAGATGCGGCAGCACGATGAGCGCGCCATAGACGGCCAGCAGGATCAGGGCCGTCCGCCAGGCGCCGCCGGAACTACGCACGTTCCTTGGTTCCCAGGAGGCCGGTGGGCCGGATCACCAGAACCGCCAACATGAGCAGCAGGCCGACGATGTCGGCGATCACCCCGTCGGCGAAGGTGGTGACGAAGGTGTGGACGAAGGCGTAGAGCACGGCGGCGATGACGGCGCCCTCGAGGCTGCCGATGCCGCCGACGATGATGATGATGAAGGCGGTGACGATGACCGAATGGCCCATGTAGGGATAGGTGCGCACGAGGGGCGCGGTGAGCGCGCCCGCGACGCCGGCCAGCGAGGCGCCGATGCACATGGCGATGCGCGCCGTCTGGTTGATGGAGATGCCCTGGAGCGCCGCCGCCTCCGGGTCCTGGGCGGTCGCCCGGAGCGCCCAGCCCAGCTTGCTGCGCCGCAGGAAGATCCAGAGCCCGCCCAGCAGCAGGACCGCGGCGGCGATGACGTAGAGCCGCTGCTCGGGCAACACCACCCTCTCCAGGCCGAAGAGCTGATAGGTCACCTGGGTCGGCGGCGGAATGTGCTCCATGCGCACGCCGAAGCCCATGGCGACGGCCGCCTGGAGCACCAGCAGGAAGCCGATGGAGACGATCAGTCCGCCCAGGGGGTTGTCGCGCATGGGCCGGAACAGGGCACGCTCCATCATGAGGCCGACCAGCCCGACGAAGACCAGCCCCGCGGCGACGGCGAAGAGGAAGGGGAAGTGGCTGTCGGCGTAGAGGTAGACCACCACGTAGGCGCCCAGCATGTAGAGCTCGCCGTGGGCGAAGTTGATGACGCCCATGACGCCGAAGATGAGCACCAGGCCCACGGCGATCAGCGCCATGAAGCTGGCCGCGTAGACGGCGTTGATGCAGGTCTGCAGGAGCAGTTCGGTCATGGCGGAGGCCGCTCGACAAACGAGGCCGGGGCCGGCCGTTCGAAGCACCTCGCTCCGCGGCCGGCCCCGGCCAGAAGCAGTCACCCGGGAGGCCGCCGCCGCACCCTTCGAGGCGCCCGGCGGCCGTCCCTCGGGTCCGCGCCTTTACGTGCGCTGGTAGTACATTTCGCCCATGGCGTCGAAGTGCTTGATCATGACGTCCTTGTGCTTGTCCCACCAGGCCGGGATCGACCTGTACTCCTTGATCACGGCCTTGCCGTTCTCGATCACCACCACCGGCCAGTTGCCGACCAGGGCGTTGTCGATGCCGAACAGCTCCTTGCCCCACCAGTTGGCCTCGCCGAAGGCGTGCTTGCCCTTGCCGCCGGCCTTCATGGCGGCCAGCACGTCCTGCGGCTCGATGGAGCCGGCCTTCTCGGCGCCGCTCCGCCAGAGGTCCATGATGGAGGCGTACTCCCAGCTCACCGCGCCCCACTCGCCGGGCCAGCGCTTGGCGTACTCGGCGAAGAAGTCGTTGGGCTTCTGGAAGTTGATGAAGGGCTCGTTGAGCGCCGGGTCGTCGAAGTCCGGGAACTGGAAGATGAAGCCCTCGAGGAACTCCTTCGAGGTCTTGTCGATCATCTGGTCGTAGAAGTCCGCGGTGCAGGAGATGATCTGACCCTTGTAGCCCTGCTGGAAGGCCTGCTCGGTGAGCGGATGGACGAAGTCCGCGTAGCAGGTGTCGAGGCAGAGGATGTCCGGATTCTTCGACAAGAGCGAGGTCATCACCGGCGCGAAGTCGGTGGTGGCGATGTCGAAGAACAGCGGCTCGTCGAGCATCTCGATGCCCGCCGCCTCGAAGGCCGCCAGGTAGGTCGCGACCGAGGGACGGCCGAGGGCGTCGTCCTGGGCGCAGATCACCGCCGTCTTGAGCTCCGGCTTGTTCTCGGCCAGCCACTCGACGCCGGTGACGTTGTAGATGGGATGCACCTCGCAGGGCGCGATCAGGTTCGGCGTGTCCGGCGTCAGGTCGCTGGGCAGGAGGGTCGAGACCAGCATGCCGGTGCGGTTGGAGATCTCCACCACCGGCGGCATGGTGTCGCCGCCCAGCATCATGACGAACTTGACCTCGTCCTCGTGGATCAGCTTCTGGGCGCCGGTGCGCGCCTTGTCGGGCGCGTACTCGTTGTCATAGGAGACGAACTCGACCTTGTAGGTGTCGCCGCCGACCTGGATGCCGCCGGCGTTGTTCACCCACTCGGCCCAGATCTGGCAGCCGTAGAGGCCGGGCAGGCCCCAGGCCGCCACCTCGCCGGTCAGGGGCGCAAGGAAGCCGATCTTGACGGTCTTCTCGGCGCCGAACGAGGCCGCGGGCGCGAGCGCCCCGGCCGCCGCCGCACCGGCCGCCGTGCTCTTGAGGAAAGATCTGCGGCTCAGATCCCCACCGTATAGCTTTCGAGACATTCTTCACCTCCCTTGTTCGGCCCTTCCGCAAGGCGAAGGTCTGCGCCGCCCCGGTAGAGGCCTTCTTTCGTGAACGAACGATACGGTAATGCCGACAAAATGCCTACAGCATGCCCACTGCATGCTTTCTGCGGGAAACCCGGCCCGCAGCCCTGGCTGCTAAGCAGCGGTCGGGCCGCTCAGGTCCTTGATTTGGCTTGTTCCAAGCCTAACGGCTGTGATACCAATTATCAACCTGGCAGTGTATTGGTATAGAATTGGTAGACCAACTGAGGCGCCAGGCATTGGGGGCAAGCGAGCATAGGCTGGAGGCCGGATCGCGCGCCCGGATCGCGCAACGAGACACCGGGCGGCGGCGGCGCACGCGGTCCTTGCCGGCGGACGTCGGCGGGGCCGGACAAGCATCGCGGACGCGGCGGGCCGGGCCGGCCCCATTCGGCCATAACCTTGTGACAGGCGAAGGCAGGGATGGAATAATCGCGGCGTTCCATCCGGTCCGAAAGAACAGGAGAACACCATGGGAGACGTGAAGAAATGGGGGTCCGATGATTTCTGGGGCCTGGGCTACGAATTCGATCCCCAGTGGATGCTGACCCCGGCACAGCAGGAGATCCAGGAAAAGCTGATCGCGCTCTGCCAGACGACCCTGCGTGAGAACGCCATCGAGAGCGACAAGGAGCTCCTGTTCCCGCGCAAGAACTTCGAGGCCCTGGCCGAGAACGGCCTCTTGGGCTTGCTGGTGCCCAAGGAGCTGGGCGGGCTCGGCGAGAACCACGTGGCCGCGGGCATGGTGGTCGAGACCATCGCGCGCTACGGCTGTCCGTCCACCGCCATGTGCTACACCATGCACATCGGCGCTGTCGCCGCCGCCATGCTGCGCCACCACGACAGCGACGTCCTCAACGACATCATGCGCCGCATCGACAAGGATTGCCTGGTCGGCACGCTCTCCTATTCGGACCCGGAGACCGGCTCCCACTTCTGGTATCCGATCTCCTCCCGCGCCGAGAAGACCGAGGGCGGCTGGAAGGTCATGAAGAAGGCCTCCTGGACCACCTCGGGCGGCTTCGCCGACTGGTACATCGTGCAGACAACCAGCCCGGACTTCGGCGGCGACTACTCGAACCTCTCCTGCTTCCTCATCATGGGCGACGAGATCCTCTCGGACCCGGCCAACTGGGATGGCCTGGGCCTGCGCGGCAACCAGTCGGGGCCGATCAAGGTCGACGACGTGGTGATCCCCGAGGACCGGCTGGTGGGACCGGTCGGCGACGGCGCGTCGTCCAACGACGAGGCGGTCGATCCCTTCTTCCTGCTCTGCTCCTCGTCCTGCTGGAACGGCATCTCGATGGGCCTGATTGACATCGCCAAGCGCCACACCACCCAGAAGAAGCACGTGGATGTGGGCATGCGGGTCTGCGACTACCCGACCATCCAGGACTACGTGGGCGAGGCCATCATCGACACCAACACCAGCCGCGCCATGGCCTTCCAGTTGGCCCAGGCCATGGACAAGGTGACCAACGACTGCGATTGGTCGATCCACAAGGATGTCTCGGTGCTGCCCCGCGCCGACCTGCTGCACTGGATGTGGCAGGTCAAGTTCGCGGCCGCCAAGAACGTCGCCAACGTGTCCGACAAGATGCTGCACGCCTGCGGCGGCACGGGCTACAAGCCGGCGCTGGGGATCGAGCGCTACCTGCGCGACGGCAAGGCCGGCTGGGTCATGGGCCCGACCAACGAGGTGCTGCGCCAGTTCGTCGGCAAGTCGGCCCTGCTCGGCTTCGACTCGCTCGACTACTGGAACCAGTCGGTCAACGAGCGGGTGCTGCACAACGAGATCAAGAAGCTCGACGCCGACGCCAAGAAGAAGCTGGCCGAGCAGCTCATGGCCTCCTGAACCGGCAGCGACGGCGAAACAAGGTGGGGACCGGCCCCGCGCCGGTCCCCTTCTCACTTCGCGCCACGTCGCTTGCTGGCGGTTCGCAAATCGAACTTGGATGGTCCCGCCCGGACCACCCCCTTCCCATCGCGGGAGGGGGGCGCGGAACCGCGCGGAGACACCTAGTTCAGCTGCAGGACGATCTCGTTTTCCGACCCGTCGTACCTTTTGCGGCCGGTCTTGCGGAATCCGTATTCAAGATAGAAGGCCTCCGGCCCTTGCGGGCTCGGGACATAGCTCGACACCAACTTGGCCACATCGCCTCGGCCTCGAAGCAGGTCGCACAACAGGTCCAGTGCTTGCCGAGCGTAGCCCCGGCCCTGGTAGCGTCCGTCTACCATCAGGCGCCAGAGAAAGATCTCATCCATCTCTAGGGGACCCTTGGCCACGGCGCCCGGAACCTTCGGATCGAACAACATCACGAAGCCCACCGGCGTATCGCCTGCATAGATGGCGCGAAACCAAGCGCCGGGATTGAAGTGGGCCTCGGCGATCGAGGCCGCATTCGAATCCACGAAGCGCTCCTGTCCCGGCGCGACGGCGAGGCCGATAACGTCACGGACGGTCTTGTGCGTGACCTCTCTCAAGGAAATCGGGTTCATCCCCAGCACTCAGGCGCGCACCCGCTTCTTCTCCGGGTCGTAGAAGGGAAACGGCACGACCCGGGCGGGCAGGCGCTTCTGCTGGCCGTCGACCTTGCCCACCTCGACCTCGGTGCCGAGCTCGCGGCAGGTCACGTCGATGCGGCAGAGGGCGACGTTCTTCTTCAGGACCGGCGAGCGGGTGGCGCTGGTGATCTCGCCCACCTGCTTGCGCCCCACGTGGACGCAGTCGCCCGCGGCGGCCGGCTCGTTGCCGTCCAGCTCGAGGCCGACGAGCGCCCGCTGCGGGTGCTCCTTGCGGCGGATGAGGGCCTCGCGGCCGATGAAGTCCTCGTCCTTGGTCTTGAGCGCCACGGAAAAGCCGATGCCCGCCTCGAAGGGGTCGGTCTGGTCGCAGAACTCGTGGCCGGCGAAGACGAGGCCTGCCTCGATCCGCAGCATGTCGAGGGCCTCGAGGCCGAGCGGCGCGATGCCGTGGGGCTCGCCGGCCTGCCAGACCGCGTCCCAGACGGCAACGGCGTCCTTCGGATGGCACCAGATCTCGTAGCCCAGCTCGCCCGAATAGCCGGTGCGCGAGACCACCAGGGGCCGGCCGTCGAAATCGCCGAGGCGCCCTATGGCGAAGCGGAACCAGCCGAGCTCCTCGATGGAGGGCTGGGCCGGCGGCGTCCAGATCACCTCCTTGAGCAGCTCGCGGCTCTTCGGCCCCTGAACGGCCACGTTGTGGAGCTGGTCGGTGGAGGACTTGACCCAGACCTTGAGGCCCTGCTTCTCGGCCTGCTCGCGCAGCCAGACGCCGCCGTAGTCGTCGCCGCCGATCCAGCGGAAGTTGTCGGGCCCGAGGCGAAACAGGGTGCCGTCGTCGAGCATGCCGCCGGTCTCGTAGCACATGGCCGAGTAGACAACCTGGCCGACGGCGAGCCGCCGCACGTTGCGGGTCAGGGTGTAGTTCATCAGGGTCTCGGCGTCGGGACCCAGGACCTCGAACTTCCGGAGCGCCGAGAGGTCGATCATGGCGACCCGCTCGCGGCAGGCCCAATACTCCTCGATGGCGCCGCTGTCGTTGTAGTGGTTCGCCAGCCAGTAGCCGCGGTACTCGCTGAAGTTCCGGGTCAGCTTCGAGGTGCGCGGGTGGAACCCGGTCTCGCGGGTCAGTCGGGGTTCGGCGTCTGCTGTCATTCTGTAGGCCACTGCTTTCGAGAAGACGTTCTTTTCGGGATAGACCCGCAGGTGGATGTCGGTCGGGTTCCAGCCGTTGGCCGGGTCGATGTCGTCGGGACAGGCGGTCGTCACGCAGACCAGATCAGTCGCCGCGCGCATCAGCACGTAGTCGCCGGGGCGCGACCAGGGCTCGTCGAAGAAGAGCTGGCTGGTCTCCGGGCAGATGGTCGTGTTGTAGAAGAGATTGATCGCCGGCCAGCCCTGGCGCGGCGCGATCTCGTAAGGCGCCAACACCCCGTTGATGTTGTCCGAGCAGTTGACGTGGCCCGGATAGCCCAGGTCCTCGTAGTACTTGGCCGTGCAGGCCAGCCCGAAAGTGTCGTGGCGGCCCACCGTGTCGCGCACCAGCTCGAGCAGCGGCCGGGCGGTCCCGTCGAAGAACTTGGAGAAGAGGCCGGGCCCCGGATAGGCCCCGCCCACGTAGTAGCGGGTAGCGGTGGAATCGATCTCGCGTTCGATCCCGCGGTCGAGATCGCCCCGGTGGAAGGCGAGGAAGTCCGAGCACTGGCGGCCGGACACGTCGATGATCTGGACGTACTCGCCCGCCTTCACCTCGTAGGCCTGGGCGGTCGCGCGGTCGATGCGGAAATCGAGCCGGGGGTCGGCCAGGGGCTCCGGCAGGCCATGTTCCGGCGCGTTGCCGTCCGCAGCGCGCTCGACAGTCAGACGCAGTTCGGTGGGCGGGTCCTGGGCGTCGGCCGCCATGTCGGCGCCGGGCGCGGCCAGGACGCAGAGCGTTTCGCGCTCGACGGCGAAGCTTTCTTCTTCGCCCGGCTGGCCGTCCGGAGCGAAGAGGCGGAGCGCCTGGGCGGCGGCCGGTTCGATGCCTCGCCGGACGAGGCCCGCGAGCGCCGCGCTGGCGAGCTCGCCACCGCCCGCCAGGATCGCCTTCAGCCCCTCGGCCGGCACCGCGCGGCGCGCGCCGGCGGAACCCAGGGCGCCAGGATCGGGCCTGCCGTCAGGAGCGAAAAGCACCAACTCGCCGGTCTGGCGGCCCTCCGGATCGCGCACCCGCAGGCGGTCGCCCGGCCCCAGGCGGACCACCACCGCCCCGCCGCCGGGGACCCGGTGGCGCTCGACGCCGGGCTGGCTCCACCACAGGCCCGGCTCGCGGGGATGGGTCGCGCGAAGGGGCGAAACGCCGCCTTGGCCAGCCGTCGCCATCTCGGCCTCCCGATCATTTTCTCCCGGCGCGCCCAGGGCCGCGCCGGCGCCGTCTCCTGCGGCCATTGCTCGACCCTAGATCAGAACCCACCCGGATGGAACCGCGTTGCGGTTCCATCCGGGTGTGTGATTCTGATCGAACTTGCAAGTTTAGGGCAGGTTCACGCGATGAGCTGGCATCGCGAAGCGATTCCACCTCATCCCGATCTGCTCTAAGGGAGGCCCAGGGCCGGATCAAGCGCGTGCAGGGCTCGATTTCGCAGGTCTCCGCCCCTAATGTGAGCCCCAATCCGAGCCGCGGCTCGCACGCGATCCCGGGACCATGCCATGTCTTTCGAAACCAAGGACTTTCGCCATGCGCTCGGCTGCTATCCGACGGGCGTGACGGTGGTGACCGCCGTCGGGCCGCGAAAGCAGGTCATCGGCATCACCGCCAACTCCTTCAGCTCCGTCTCCCTCGACCCGCCCATGGTGCTGTTCAGCCTGAACCTCAAGGCCTACAGCGTGGCGGCCTTCCTCTCCAGCCACCACTTCGCGGTCAATGTGCTGAGCCAGGAGCAAGCCCATCTCTCCAACCAGTTCGCCAGGGCGTTGGGGGAGAAGTGGGAGGGGGTCGAGTACATCACCTGGGACAGCGGCTGCCCCATCCTGAAGGGGGCGCTGGCTTCTTTCGAATGCAAGATTCGCCACACCTACCGGGGCGGCGACCACGTGATCCTGGTGGGTGAGGTCTTGCGCATCCTTGCCGAGCCCGAGGGCGACCCGCTGCTCTTCTTCCGCGGCGCCTATAGGCGGATCGGGCCAAAGGACGAGCAGGCCTGACCCTGCCCGAGTCTGCCGCAAGGCAGGTGGGGGCACCGCCACGCACGCCTTCAACTCATTGAAATGGCTATATTTGTTCTTCCATGTGCTCGGCCAGCTGGGGCGTGGCCTTACCGTCAACCAGGAGGCCGTAGTCGCTCTGGTACTGGCGGATCGCCGAGGCGGTCCGAGGGCCCATGGCGCCGTCGACCGGGCCGGGATCGTAGCCGAGCTGGGTGAGCCCGCGCTGGACGCGCATGACCAGCGGGCTGCCGCCGGAGGACGAGGAACCGTCCTCCCAGACCGGCTTGCCCAGGTTGATGGTCTCCTCGTCGGTCAGGGCGCCGGTCAGGCCGCCCGCCGCCGCGCCGATCAAGGCGCCTTCGAGGATGGATAGGCCCGTCACCGCGCCGACGACCGCGCCGGCGCCCGCGCCGATGCCGGCGCCGCTCGCGGCCCGATCGCCCGTCGAGCTGCCGCAGCCGACCAGAATGAGCGCCAGGACCGCCAGGATGCTTGCAACACGCGCCATGTCATTCTCCCGACAAAGCAATGCGTCACCGCCATTGTGGTTCCGAAACCCTCAAAAAAGCCTAATTTCGAAAGGATTTAGATCGAATCGGCGGGCCCGGGCGCCCGGCCCCCATCGGGCGTCAGGTTCCCATCGGACGCCAATGTCCAATTCTTGCAATAATTTCACATGACAGCCGCATGGGACCTATAGATAATTGACGGCTCTACAGTAGCCGGGTCGGCTTCTAGGCTAGACCCGAAGACGAATCACATGGGAGCCGCCACAACTTCCATTTGATACTTGATGCCGCACTTCGGCCCGCGCCGAAGGGGCGGTGCGCATTTGGCGGCGCCTCGGGCGGTCTCGACCGCTTTGCGGTGCCCGTTTTCGGCCATTTTCCGGCCGAGTGACATTCTTCGGTTTGTGATTGTATTGCGAGGTTATTGGGGGATGAGGCAGAGATTTCCGCGGGGCCGGTGGGGCCCCGGTGGATTCGCAGCCCCGAGGTGCGGGGCCGGCGGATCCCGTCGTAGCGTGCGTCGGCTCGGGCGATTCTGGTCCCGCAGCGAGGGGGTGGCCGCGGTCGAGTTCGTGATCGTGCTGCCGCTCCTGCTGCTCTTCCTGTTCGCCATCACCAGCTTCGGCTCGGCCCTTTTCATCCACTCCAACATGCTGAACGCCGCCCGCGAAGCGGCCCGCCGCATGGCGGTGACCGAGGCCGCCTCCCTGGCCGGCGAGGTGCGCTGCGACCAGATCGGTTCCGAGGGAGAAGGCTCCGCCGAGCAGATCGCCTGCCAGTACCTCAATACCTGGGGCGGAGACTTCGTGGTGAGGGCAAGCGACTTCTGCCCGGCTGAGCGACGGGTAGAGGTGCGCATCACCACAGACGGCTCGGCCGCCGCGCTGTTGGACGTCTTCGGCTTCTTCGACGGGCACACGCTGGCCGCCGAGGTCGCCATGCGGCGGGAGCAGGCCTGTGTCTAGCGGCGCGAGGCAGGCGATGCGCGCGGCCGGCGCTTTCGGCCGCCGTTTCGCCCAGGCGCGCGAGGGCGGCATCGCCCTCATGACGGCGCTCACCGTGCCGGTGCTGCTCGGCTTTGCCGCGCTGGCGGTCGACATGGGCTACGCCTACTGGGTGCGCAACGAGCTCCAGGTGACCGCCTCGGCCGCCGCGCTCGCGGGCGCCAGCCAGCTTCCCGACCGCGACAGCGTGGTCGAGCGGGCGCAGGAGTACGCCGGGCGCAACATGGCAGCCGCAAGCCACGGGGTCGTGCTGCGGGAACCGGACATCGAGCTGGGCTTCTGGGACAAGGACGTGAGGAGCTTCACACCGGAGCTCCAGCCGCACAATGCGGTCCGGGTCACCACGCGCCGGGCCCAGGAGAACGGCAACGAGCTGGACCTTTTCCTCGCCCCCGCGGTCGGGCTCGGCAAGGTGGACGTTAGCGGTGTGGCCATCGCCACCTTCGGCGCCGCCACCGCCTGGGACGTGGTGATCGTGCAGGACGTCACCAACAGCTTCAGCGGCGAGAACGAGTTCCCCAACGCCATAGAAGCAAACGTGCAACTGCTGGCTTGCGTCCGCGACAACTTCGTCGGGTCCCAGGTGGGCGTGACGACCTTTACGGGGCATTTCCAGGACATCGCAGACCTGGCGACAGTCGAGGACGAAGAGAACGCGGGCGAGCTTGAGGACAGGATCGAAGATCTCAAGACGTGTCATACGAACACGGGCACGCCTCCTCCGGCCGGCGTGCCCATATGCAGCGGTACGAACATCAGCGCCGGAATCGCGAAGGCAGTCGCGCTGTTCAACCACCCCGACTATATGCCGGCCTCGAACGTCGTGCAGAAGGCGATCGTGATCGTAAGCGACGGAAAGCCCGAACCTCCGACCGAAGCGCAGAACGAGGCGCTGGTCAGGAACGGCGAGGAGCCGGTGTGCACCAACTGCGATCTCGAAAGGCTCGCACAGGACCAAGCCGACATCGCCGCCGGTCAGGATATCTCGGTCTATTCCGTTTTCTTCGACGACAATGACGACACCACCGCAGCACTTTTCTTGGAGAGCCTGGTGCGCGGCGACGGGGTTTTCAGGCGAACGCCCGATCCGAGCGAACTGACCGACCTGCTGTTCGGCATCTGCGCCGACAATCTTGCCCTCAGGCTGGTCAAGTAGGCTCCCCGCAGCGCCTCCCCACGGGACAAGCGGTCGGGGAAGCCGCTCCGGTTGTTGAACGGGATCTCACAGCCTAGGCTGGTCGGAGCTCGACCCCCTCGCCCGGCGCTTCAGGCGCGTCTTTGGATTGCGGCATGACCCTCGGATGGCACTGGAGCCCGCTTGCCGGCCTCCTCCTTCTCGCAGCCTCCGCCGCCGCCCAGACAAGGCCGGAAGCCGCCCCGCCCGCCCACGTCACGTCCGAAAGCTGCACCGGGTGCCACGAAGAGGCTGCGGCCGCCTGGCAGGGGTCCCACCACGCCTGGGCCTGGCGCCTGCCGACGGAGGAGACGGTACTGGGCGACTTCGAGGACCACCCCCTCGCCCACGACGGCGGAGAGACGGCCTTCTCCAAGGACGGCGGCAGCTACTGGATGACCACCGCGGGGCCGGACGGAGAGACGACGGCGTTCGAGGTCGTCGGCACCGTCGGCGTCGCGCCCCTGCAGCAATACCTGCTCGAGACCGAGCCCGGGCGCTTCCAGGCCCCGGACGTGGCCTGGGACGAGGTGGGCCGGCGCTGGTACGACCTCTATCCTATCGTGGATCTGCCGCCTGGGGACGGGCTCCACTGGACCGGCCCCTACAAGAACTGGAACGCCCGCTGCGCGGAATGCCACGCCACGGGCTACACCAAGGACTACGCGCCGGCCCGCCGCAGCTACGCGAGCGGACAGGCCGAGATCGGGGTCGGCTGCGAGGCCTGCCACGGCCCCGGCGAGGCCCACCTGGCCTGGGCGCGCGACCCTGCCGCGTTCGATCCTGCGGCCTGGGCGGGCGCCGACGCCCTCGGACTGACGCACCGCTTTCCGGCGGACGCGCCCGAGGCGGAGATCCAGCAATGCGCGGGCTGCCATTCGCGGCGCGAGCCCTTCGGCGACAGCAGCCCCCCGCCCGGCACCGCCTTCCACGACGCCTACCGGCTGTCGCCGATGCGCCCGGGTCTCTACCACCCGGACGGCCAGATCCTGGACGAGGTCTACGTCTACGGCTCCTTCCTGCAGTCGAAGATGTACGCTCGGGGCGTGCGCTGCAGCAACTGCCACGAGCCTCACAGCGGCGCCCTGCGCGCCGAGGGCAACGCCGTCTGCACCCAGTGCCACGGACCCGCCGGCAACCCGGGCTTCCCGACCCTCGCCCTGAAGGACTACGACTCGCCGGCCCACCATTTCCACGAGCCCGGCTCCACCGGCGCCCAGTGCAAGGCCTGCCACATGATCGAGCGGGTCTACATGGGGATCGACGGCCGCCGCGACCACAGCTTCCGGGTGCCGCGGCCGGACCTCTCGGCCGCCCTCGGCACGCCCAACGCCTGCAACGACTGCCACGGCGACGAAGACGCCGAATGGGCGGCCGGCCAGGTGGCGGCGTGGTATCCCGACAGCCCGCACCGGGGAGACTCCTTCGCACCGGCGCTCGCGGCGGCCTGGCAGGGCGACGGCAACCCGGAGACCCTCCGCGTGCTGGTCGAGACCGCCTTGGACCCGGACCGGTCGGGCTTCGTGCGCGCCTCGGCCCTCGAGGCCCTCACGCCCTTCGCCACCGCGGCCATCGCAGCACAGACCCGGACCTTGCTGAAGGACGGCGATCCCCTGGTCCGCGCCGGGGCCATCCCACTGCAGCGGCCGGCGCCGTCGGCGCTTCGCCTGAGGCGGGTCGCGCCGCTGCTGCGGGACCCCATGAAGGCCGCGCGGATCGCAGCCGCCCGCGATCTGCTCGACCTTCTCGCCGCAGGCCGGGCCCCGCAGGGCGCCGCCGAAGCCTTGCAGGAATACCAGAACGCGCTGAACGCCAAGGCCGATTTCCCGGAGACCCAGCTGGCGATCGCCGGCACCGCCCTTACCCTGCGCAACTTCCAGGCGGCCGAGAGTGCCTTCGCCGAGGCGGCGCGCCTGGATCCCCAGCTGGTCGACGCCTGGGCGATGGTCGTGCGTTTGCGGGCGGCGCAAGGCGACTTGGCCGGCGCCGCCGAAGCCGCCGAGCGGGCGCTCGATTCCAATCCGGAAAACGGATCCTTGATGCAGATGCGCGAGGAGCTAGAGAAGGCGCTGGAGGACCAGCAGTAGTCCGCGCCCCGCACCTGCCGCGCGGGAGGTTTACTTCATTCGTTCGAGCTCGTAGGGAAAGACCACCCGCCAGTCGCGCTGCATGTCGACGACCGTCCAGCCGTGCTCGCCGGCGGAGTCGAGCGCCTTGTCGAGCCGCCCGATGTGGGACTCACGGTCGTAGGCCCACTCGCGCTCCGGGTCGGTGTGGCGGACGATCAGGCCGAAGCTCGGGGCCCCGCCCGCAAGGTTCGTCCACTCGAGCATCTGCAAATCCCCGTCGGAGTTCCCGCCCGCGAAGATCGGCCGGCGGCCGATGACACGGTCTATGGCGATGGGCTTGCCTTCCTTGTCGTCGATGAAGGCGATGCCGGGCTCCTTCATGACCTTGGGTGTGCCGTCGACGACCTTGTAGGAGGCCTCGCCGGTCGTGCCGATCACCTGCTCGGGCGGAATGCCGTAGGCATCCTCGGCGAAGACGCGCATGAAGTGGATGCCGCCGCCGGAGACGATGTAGGTCTTGAAGCCCTTGTCGCGCAGGTAGCTCAGCAGCTCCAGCATGGGCTGATAGATCATGGCGTCGTAGCGCTCGCCGGTCTTCGGGTGGCGCGCCTCCGTCAGCCACTCCGCGACCTGGGCCTGGTACTCCGCGACGTCCATGCCCGAGTGGGCGGCCGCGACCACCTCCAGCAGGCCCTCCTTGCCCGTGTCGAGCAGGGCCGGAAAGTCGTGCGCTGCAGCGGCCTGCAGCGCGGGCGTCGCGGCGGACCCGGGATCGCTCTCCGCCATGGCGGCGACCCGGTCGACGGCGAACAGCAATTGGAAATAGGCGGGCTGCTCGGACCAGAGGGTCCCGTCGTTGTCAAACACGGCGATGCGGGCACCGGGCGTCACATAGTCCGGCCCGCCCACCTCGGTGACGGCCTCGACGAAGTCGACGATCGCCGCCTTGTTTTCCGTCGGCTTCCAGGACGGCAGCGGGTCGGCGAGCGCCGCCGTCGACGCTAGGGTCGCGAGGGCCGCCGCCGCGGCAAGCTTCAAATTGCGCATGGGATGACTCCCGTTCGTCGTCGTTGATGGCCCGCCGGGGAGAGGCCGGGGCGCACCTCAATGTGTCCCCGGCCCCCGGCGGTTGGGCCACGGCTCAGTTGCCGATGCCGCCCTTCAGCTTCTTCTCGATAGCGCTGAGGTTGAACGAGCCCGGCGTCTGGCTCGGCGGGTATTCCTGCATGGTCTTCAGGAACTGGGCCGCCAGCGACTGGATCGGCACGATGACGAAAGCGCGGTCCAGGAACCAGTCGTTGTAGGTGTTCGAGTTATGCTGCGACTTCTCGAAGGGATCGCGCCGCAGGTTGAACAGCAGCGGCACGCGCAGCTCGATGAAGGGCTCGCGCCAGACGCCGAAGGCCTGGCCCCGGTTTTCCAGGAACACCACCTTCCAGTCGTCGTAGCGCGCGGCAACCACCTGGCCGTCGTCGTTCACGTACCAGAACTCGCGGCGCGGCGATTGGTCCGCCGTGCCCTCGAGGTAGTCGAGCTGATCGTAGCCGTCGATGTAGTTGCGATAGTCACGGCCGTTGAGCTCCACACCCTCGCGCAGCTTCTCCTTGATGTCCGGCGCGCCGGCGATCGTGGCGAAGGTCGGCAACCAATCCTCGTGGGCGACGATCCCGTTCAGGGTGACCCCGGCGGGGAAGCGGCCGGGCCAGCGCACGAAGGCCGGCACCCGGTAGGCGCCTTCCCAGTTGGAGTTCTTCTCGTTGCGGAAGGGCGTGGTGCCGGCGTCCGGCCAGGTGTTGTAGTGGGGGCCGTTGTCGGTCGAGTAGAGGACGACCGTGTTGTCGGCAACGCCCAGTTCGTCCAGCAGGTCGAGCAGCTGACCCACGTGCATGTCGTGCTCGACCATGCCGTCGTGGTACTCGTCGCCGCTCGGGCCCGAGATGCCGGTGTGCTCCTCCTTCACATGGGTGCGGAAGTGCATGCGGGTGCCGTTCCACCAGACGAACCAGGGCGTGCCGGCCGCGTTCTGCTCCTTGATGAAGGCGATGGCGGCCTCGACCGTCTCGTCGTCGACGGTCTCCATCCGCTTCTTGGTGAGCGGCCCCGTGTCCTCGATCTGCTGGGTGCCGTCGCCGTTGGCATGGCTGTGGAGCACGCCGCGCGGGCCGAACTGCTCCTCGAAGGTCTTGCCGTTGGCGAGCACCATGCCCTTGGGATAGTCCCGGTTCTCCGGCTCCTCCTCGGCGTTCAGGTGGTAGAGATTGCCGAAGAACTCGTCGAAGCCATGGTTCGTGGGCAGGTGCTCGTCGCGGTCGCCTTGGTGGTTCTTGCCGAACTGGCCGGTGGCGTAGCCCTGGGACTTGAGGACGGTGGCCATGGTGACGTCGCTCGTCTGCCAGCCCTGCTCCGCGCCCGGCAGGCCGACCTTGGTCATGCCCGTGCGCACCGGCACGTTGCCGCCGATGAAGGCCGCACGCCCGGCGGTGCAGCTCTGCTGGGCGTAGTAGTCGGTGAAGGAGATGCCCTCCTGGGCAATGCGGTCGATGTTCGGCGTCCGGTAACCCATCATGCCCCGGTTGTTGTGGCTGATGTTCCAGGTGCCGATGTCGTCGCCCCAGATGACCAGGATGTTGGGCTGGCTGTCCTGAGCCATCGCCGGCAAGGCAAACAGGCCGGCGACGGCCATGCTCAAGCCGAGCATAAATCGTCGAAACGTTTGATTTGGCATCACATTCTCCTCCTTAGGTCGAATGGGTCGCGGCCAGCGGCGAAGCCGCCATCGGCCCTGGTGAAGCACTAGTCATCCAGCGCCGCCGCGATTTCGGCTTCCAGTTCGGCGAGCAGGTCCCGGTATTCCTTGGCCTTGGCCTCGGAACGCTGCGGCGGAGATTGCCAGTGTTCTAAGGCCGCGGACGCCGCCGCGTAGTCGGCGCAGAGTTCCTTGAACGAGGCATCGTCCCGCACGCGGCGGCGGATCGTCCGGGCACGGCCCGGGAACCGCCGCTCCAGGCCTTGAACCGGGTCCACTTCGAGGCACGTCCGCCGCACGTTCGCTTTCCAAGCCTGCCTGTCTCTCGCCCTAGGGCTGCTTGTTGTCCGCCAGTATTGCCAGGCTTCCGCATCGCGGAAGTGCGAACATGTTCCTACAGGGTCATGGAACGGCCCTTTGTCCCCTGTTCCGGCGCCATCGGCCCATTTTCTGGCTCTACAAACTCCTTGCCTGGCATATACTTGGCGGCAGCGAGGGGAGAAGTGTCGTATGGGTGTTTCAGGCTCGCAGGGCACGGAACCGGCCAAACCGTCGCCGCAAGCCGTACGCGAACAACTGAAAAAGATTCTCGACAGCGGAGTGCTTGGTGGACGCGCGCGCCGCGGCGCCTTCCTGCGCTACGTGGTTGAGGAGACGCTGGCCGGACGGGGCGAGCTGCTGAAGGGCGTCTCCATCGCCATGTCGGTCTTCGGCCGGGACGAGACCTTCGATCAGCAGACAGATCCCATCGTACGGCTGGAGGCGCGGCGGCTGCGTCACGACCTCGACGGCTATTACGCCACCGCGGGCCGGGACGATCCGATCAGGATCTCGATCCCCAAGGGCGGCTACCTGCCCCGGTTCGAGTGGCAAGGCAGTCCTGAGCTGGAAACGGCGGAGCCCGCGGATGCCGCCGACGGACTGCCCGCCCTGGGCACGCGGCAGAGCCGGCTATGGCTCGGTGCGGCGGTCTGCGCGCTCGTCGTCCTGGCCGTGGCGGCTTGGCGCCTGCCGGAGCTGATCGGCGCGGGGCCGGGAGCCACCACGGCGGAGCAGGATCCGCTTCTCGCCCTCCCGAAGGGCCCGTCGATCGCGGTCCTGCCGTTCCTCAACCTGAGCGGCGACGACGACAAGCAGTACCTTTCCGACGGCATCACCGAGCAGCTGACGACCGAGCTCGCCCGCTTCCGCGACCTCTGGGTCCTGCCGCTCGGGACCATGCAGCATTTCAGGGACGGGCTGGTCGATCCGCGGGCGCTGCGCCGCGAGTTCGGCGTCGACTACGTGCTCGAAGGCAGCGTGCGCACCAGCGGCGAGGACATCCGTATCACCAGCCGCCTGATCGACGCCAAGAGCGCACGCTACGTCTGGGTCAAGACCTTCGACGAGCCGTTCAAGCCCGCCAGCATCTACGAGGTGGAGGCCGCCATTGCCGAGGAGGTGGCGGGAAACCTGGCCGGCAAGTACGGCGTCCTGGCCCAGGACGACATGGCCGTCTCCAAGCGCAAGCCGCCCGACAGCCTCGACGCCTACGACTGCGTCCTGCGCTACTACGACTATCAGATCACCATCAATCCCGAACGCCACGGCCAGGTGAGGGCCTGCCTGGAACGGGCGGTCGCGCTCGAGCCGGCCTACGCCGAGGCCTGGGCCGTCCTGGCGAACGTCTACATGCAGGAGAAGCGCTTCGGAGTCGGCGGGGCGGCGGGGCCGGGCGCCGCGGCAGCGAAGGCCAAGGCGGCGGTCAAGCGCGCCATAGAGCTGGATCCGGCGGAAGCGACCGGCCACATGGTGCTTTCCAATCTACTGTTCACCGAAGGCGATCTCGAGGGTTTCCGGCAGGCGGGCGAAGCGGCCCTGCGCCTCAATCCCAACAACAGCGACGCGCTCGCCCACTACGGGCTTCGCCTGGCGCTGAGCGGCGACTGGGACCGCGGCCTTGCCCTGGTGAACAAAGCCATGACCCTCAATCCGGTACATCCCCAGTGGTACCGCTTCGCGCAGGTGTTCTATCACTACGACCGGCAGGAATACGATCTGGCCGTCGCCGAGCTGGAAAAGATCGACATGCCGAGGTTCTTCTGGACCCACCTGGCGAAGGCGGCCGCCCTCGGCCAGCTCGGGCGCCCGCAAGCGGCGGAGGCGGCGGCGCAAGACCTCCTGACGCTGAAGCCGGAGTTCGCGCGCGATGGCCCGAGCTTCCTGCGGGTCTGGCAGTTTCCGGAGCCGCTCTACGAGCACCTGGTCGAAGGCTTGCGCAAGGCCGGCCTGAAGCTGGCAGGCGAGTCCGCACACCAGCCGGCCATGTGAGGCCGCGCGTTAATCGGACCGGACCCAGGGGCGGGTTGAACCCAGGGGCGGACCGGGCACCGCCGCCCTACGGCCTTGCAATTGTCCCTGGAGAGGCGATCATACTGGACCGTGGCGGAGGCTGGGGCTTCGCTGCGGTCGAAGGGGGGATCAAAGTCATGGCCGGCGTACCGCTTTCCCGCCATCCCACGGTGGCGCCTGGGCAGGCTGCGTGGTGCCCGCGTCCCGCGCCGGTCCTCCGCCGTTTCGTGTTCTTCCTCGTTGCCGGCTTGCTGGTCCTGCTGGCCGGCCTGTCCGCCGGCCGGGCGCAGACCCCGGAGCCGGCGCCCGCGACCGACATCGATCTCTCCCAACTGACCGGCGAGGAGCGCGCGGAGCTGCTGTCGCGCCTCTCCGACGAGCAGGTCCGGGCGATGATCATGTCCTACCTGCGCGAGCAGGCGGCCACGGACGTCCAGCAGGCCGGGATGATGGAGGAGTTCGACCAGGGGTTCAGGCTGTTCCGCGAGAGCATGGCCCTGCGCCTTTCCCATCTGGGCGAACTGCCCTCAGTACCGGGGCTGCTCTACGATAGGCTGAGTGCCGGCAAGGGGCCCTATCACCCCCTCATCGTCCTCGGCTTTCTCATCGTCATCGCGGCCTTGGCCTACGTCGCGGAACGCGGATATCGCCGGGGCGTCAGGCGCATCTATGACGGGCTGGTCCTGCCGGCGGCCGGCGACCCGCTGCAGCGGCTCGGCCGCTCCCTGGCCAGGCTGTGCCTCGATCTCATCGGGGTCGCCGTCTTCGCCGTGGCGCTTCTGATCCTCTTCTTCCTATTCTACCATGGCCACGAGCCGTCGCGACTGGTCATGATCGCCCTGCTGGCGACGGTTCTCGTCATGCGCGTCACCTCGGCCGTTTCGCGATTCTTCTTCGCGCCCCAATCCGGCGACCTGCGGATCGCGCCCTTCGACGACGAAGCGGCTCTCCGGGTCCACCGCTGGATCGTCACGGTCGCGACAGTGACCGCGTTCGGCCTTCTGGCCTGCGCCCTCATGCTGCGGCTCGGGGTATCCCCGGTGCTGCACGCGCTCCTCTTGAACCTGGTCGGCGCCGTCGTGGTGGTTCTCCTTGTCGCCGGCGCCCTGAGCCTGCGCAAGCCCATCGCCGCGGCGCTGCTGTCGCAGGTCGGCAGCGAGGGTCACGGCCAGCGGCTGCTGGCGGTGCTGGCGTCCCTCTGGTACGCCGTCTTTATCGTCTATGTGCTCGTGATCTACGCTCTGAATCTCTACAAGGGCGTGGTCGGGACGTCGGCGGCGGCCTATCCCGGCCTGCTCAGCCTGCTGATCGTGGTGCTGCTGCCGGCCGCCGACTATCTCCTGAGATCGCTGCTCGATCACTTCTTCCCGGTCGAGAAGACGAGCGAGCGCCGCAAGACCGCGGGCGCGATGCCCGTCTTCAAGCGCGCCGCCCGCATCCTGCTGGTGATCCTGGCGATCTTCCTGCTGGGCGAGGTTTGGGGGGTGAACTTCTTCGCCCTCGGCCGGAACAGCTTCGGCGAGGAGCTGATGCGGGCCATCGTCGACATCGCGCTGACCCTGCTGGTCGCCTACGTCGCCTGGGGCGCGATCAAGGCGGCGCTGTCCGGCTACCTGCCGGCCGAGGACGAGGAGGGCGAAGGTGGCGACGAGGGCGGCCATTCGGGCGCCACGCGCCTCGAGACGGTCATGCCGCTGGTCATGCGTTTCATCCAGATCACGCTCGCCGTCATCGTGGTGATGATCCTGCTGTCCTCCCTCGGCGTCGACATCGGCCCGCTGTTGGCCGGTGCGGGCGTGATCGGGCTTGCCGTCGGCTTCGGGGCGCAAACCCTTGTGCGCGACGTGGTCTCGGGCCTCTTCTTCCTGATGGACGACGCCTTCCGCAAGGGCGAGTACGTGGACATCGGCAGCGTCAAGGGCACGGTCGAGGGCATCAACCCCCGCTCCCTGGTCCTGCGCCACCACCTCGGACCCGTCCACACCGTGCCCTACGGCGAGATCCAGCACCTGACGAACTTCAGCCGCGACTGGGTCATCGTGAAGATGGAATTCCGCGTGCCCACCGACACCGACATCAACAAGATCAAGAAGATCTTCAAGCAGATCGGCGCGGAGATGCTGGAGAACCCCCTGCTCGGCCCCGATTTCCTTGAGCCCTTCAAGAGCCAGGGCGTGAAGGCCATCGAGGATTCCGCGATCATCGTGCGCGGCAAGTTCATGAGCAAGCCGGGGACCCAGTTTTCGATCCGCAAGGAACTCTACAACCGGGTGCAGAAGGCCTTCCACGAGAACGGCATCGAGTTCGCCCACCGCAAGGTGACCGTGGAGCTGCCGACGGACGCGAACCTCTCGCCGGAGGAGGAGAAGCGCCTGGCCGACGCCGCCGGCGCCGCCGCCATCGCCGCCGAGGAAGCGGAAAAAACCGCCCAGGGCCAGGCGCCGACGCGCTAGTATCTTGCCGGACCGAAGAGGAGCTGAGCGATGCCGATCTTCCTGGACCGTCACGACGTGGTCACGTTCTCGGCCGAAGAAGTCGCCAAGCTGCACGTCAAGGACCTGGAAATCCAGGACCAGTACGGCGTGAAGTTCCTGACCTACTGGTACGACGCCGAACGCCAGACGACGTTCTGCCTCGTCGATGCGCCCGACAAGGAGACGGCCGACCGGGTCCATGCGGAGGCCCACGGACACGTGGCCAACGAGATGATCGCCGTGGACCTGTCCGCCGTCGAGGCCTTCCTCGGCCGCATACAGGACCCGCCAACGGCGAAAACCGAACCGATCGACGACTCCGCCTTCCGCGCCATCATGTTCACCGACATGGTCGGCTCCACCGAGATGACAGCGCGATTGGGCGATGCGATGTCGCTGGAACTGGTGAGAGCCCACGATGCCATCGTCCGGCGATGCCTGGAGCGCCACAGCGGGTCCGAGGTGAAGCACCTGGGCGACGGCATCATGGCGTCATTCGACGATGCGCCGGATTCGGTCGCCTGCGCCATGCGAATTCAGGAGGAGCTCTCGTCCTACAACGAGAGCAGCGAGACTCCGATCCGCGTCAGGATCGGCATACACGCCGGAGAGCCGGTGGCGGAGAGCGACGACCTCTTCGGCGCGGCGGTGCAGATCGCGGCACGAATTTGCGATCTCGCCCAAGCGGACGACATTCTCGTGTCCCATGCGCTCAAGGATGCGTGCAGCGGTTCCGACCTGGCGTTCGAGGCCACGGGATCCGAGACGCTGAAAGGTTTTTCGGACCCGGTTCGGCTGTACTCCCCGGCTGCTTGATTCGATCAGCCCTGCTCAAGCAACGCGAAACCGGCACCCACGCCCTATGGCCGCCCCAGACGCGGCGGAGAGCACGGCCCCAGACCGGGCCTACTTCGCCAGCCAGAACTCGAACTCGACCAGCATGCCCGGATAGGCCAAGCGGTCGACGACGCGGAGGGTGCCGGCCGCCGGCTTCACCTCGACCTCCCGGAAAAGGCCTGCGAACTGGCCGAATATGGCCTTCTGCTGGTCCCGGTCGACCTCCTTCGCCATGGTGAACTCGATGCGGATCACGTCGTTCAGGCCGTAGCCGCTGCGTTCGATGAAGTCCTTCTGCTCGGCAAGGATGGTTGCCGTCTGCGCGACCGGATCCCCCGGGTTCCTGATTGTCCCATCGGGCGCAACGTCGCCACGCCCGGCGAGCAGAAACAGCTCGTCGTAGTCCGTGATCTTGACGCCCCAATTGAACACGAACCCGAGGTCGGGCGCGTTCTCGTTGTTGGCGGCGGTTTTCGTGGCCATCGGAAGATCTCCCTCTTCGGGTTGGAAGTGCGGCGCAGCCCTTTCTCCGGCCGCGGGGCGACCCGTTCCGCCGGCCGCCCCCCTTAGACCGGCAGGGGATCGTTGGCGTCCAGCCGGTCGTCGACGATGCTGACCGTCTCGTCTATGTCCCCATTGGACATGCCCAGGTCCCGGGCGATCAGCTGCACCAAAACATCGACCCGTTCGATGAAGGGCGCGCCGGCAGCAACGGCCCGGGCCACGGAGGAGGGTCTCAACAGGCTCTCCGCCGCCTTGGCGTACTTGTCGAACGGCACCGCGTCCTCCGGGTCGGCCCCCAGGCGCCCCACCAGCTCGTTGACGAAGGCATAGATCTCCTCGGATTTCGCCAGATCGCCGTGCACGGCCTCGCGGATCGGCCGGGGCTCGGCCCGCGTGATGCAGCGGTAGTTGCCGGTCAGCAGCATGCTCCATTTAGCCAGCGGCACGAAGAGGGACTCGTAGACCCGCAGCTTAACGGGCACGTCCTTGCCGTCGAGCCGCACCGCCGCGATTTCGTCCTCGAGCCGCAGGAGGATCTCGTTGGCCTTGGGATCATCGAACCGGGCCGCCTTGAAGTTGGTCGGCAGGCCCACGTGCAGCACGTTCGCCTTCTCGTCCGGCGGCCGGAAGGCCTGAGGGTCGGGACTGCAGAGCGTCATCAGGTCCGGGGCGAAGCGGCGCCAGACCGTCGGGTTGGTGTAGCTGGCGTCCAATTTGTCCGTGTCGATGCCCGGTATCCGCTTGAGGAAGGTGAGCGGCGGCATGTTCATGACCGAAAGGCAGGGTAGGCGCTCCTCGGCGATCCGCACCAGCAGGGTGAGAATGGAGTGGTGCGCGTACTGGGGCTCCTGCATGGCGAGCCCCACCAGGTCGTAGCCCGAGACGACGACGTCCTGCGGGGCGCAGGCGGTGAGGCGCCCGGGCAGGTCGCCCGAGCGGATGGCCCGGTGTTCCTCCTCGCCCTTCAGCTTGATCCGCACGACGGTGCCTTCCGAGTTGATCAGGTCCGCGGTCTTCCGGCGGCAGACCAAGGTCACGTCGTGGCCCGCCATCAACAGCTTGGTCCCGAGAAGGGAGCCGTAGGACGCGCCGAGAACGAGGATGTTGAATGCCATGCTTTCGAGCTCCTGAACGACAGTCACGCGCCCAAGATACCATTATTCAGGTTCGGCCTGTCACGGTTGGTCTCTGTTGGTCTGCGGCCGGAGGGCCGCTATGGTGACGCCGCACAACAGGGGGTTCGTCCATGCCGCGTCCTGCCGTCGACCAGCAGGTCACCTTCGTCTACTGCCGGGACCTGGCGGCCTGTGCCGGCTTCTATGCCGACGTCCTCGGCCTCGAGCTCGCCATCGACCAGGGCGGCTGCCGCATCTTCCGTGTCGCCGGAGAGGCCTTCGTCGGCCTCTGCCGCTGCCGGGGGGACCACAGCGTGTCCCGGGACGGCGTGACCCTCACCTTCGTCACCGAGGACGTGGACGGCTGGCACGCGCACCTGGCAGAGCAGGGCGTCGAGATCCTGGCGCCGCCCAGCGAGAGCGTCGAGTTCCGGATCTATCGCTTTTTCGCCCGCGATCCTGAGGGCCACCTCCTCGAGTTCCAGCGTTTCCTCAGCGACGACTGGCCCGCCGCCGGCAGCCGCTGAACGGGCGGCGTTTCGGTGACCTTCCCTTGGAACGGGAAGCAATCAAAGGCAAGATGAGCGCTCTTTCCAGGCACGGCTGAGGCCGGCCGGCGGGTGACTGGAGCGGGGCATGAAATCTCAATACCGGGTGGTCGTGATCGGTGGCGGCGTGGTGGGCTGCTCCGTCCTCTATCATTTGGCGAAGTTCGGCTGGCAGGACGTGGCGCTCCTCGAGCGCTCCGTGCTGACGGCGGGATCCTCCTGGCACGCGGCGGGCGGCGTTCACGCCCTCAACGCCGATCCCAACATGGCGGCCCTGCAGGCCTACACCATCGACCTCCTGTCGGAGATCGAGAAGGAATCGGGCCAGGACATCGGCCTCCACATGACCGGCGGCATCACGGTCGCCTCGGCGCCGGCGCGCTGGGAGTGGCTGCAGTCGGCCTACCGGATCTTCCAGACCATCGGCATCGAAGACTGCCACCTTATGACGCCCGATGAGATCAAGGAGCGCTGTCCGATCATGGACACCGAGGGCGTCATCGGCGGCCTTTGGGCCGACCGCGAGGGCTACGTCGATACCACCGGCACGGTCCAGGCCTACGCCCGGGCGGCGAAGCAGCGCGGCGCCGACGTCATCGAGCACAACAAGGTGGAGGAGTTGAACCAGCGCCCGGACGGGACCTGGGACCTGGTCACCGAGAAGGACACGGTCCATGCCGAGCACGTCATCAACGCGGGCGGCCTCTGGGCGAAGCAGGTGGGCCGCATGGCCGGCCTCGACCTGCCGCTGGCGCCGCTCGCCCACCACTACCTGGTGACCGAGACGATCCCAGAGGTGGCCGCCCTCGACTTCGAGGTGCCCATGACGGTCGACCTGGAAGGCTTCACCTACATGCGCCAGGACCAGAAGGGCGTCCTGATCGGCATCTACGAGATCAACCACCAGCACTGGCAGATCGACGGCGCGCCCTGGGACTACGGCATCGAGCTGCTGCAAGAGGACATCGACCGCATCTCCGACGAGCTCATGATGGCCTATCAGCGCTATCCGGTGCTGGAGCGGGTCGGCATCAAGAACTGGGTGAACGGCGCCTTCACCTTCTCGCCCGACGGCAACCCGCTGGTGGGCCCCGTGCGCGGCCTCAGGAACTACTGGCTGGCCTGCGGCGTGATGGCGGGCTTCCTGCAGGGCGGCGGCGTCGGCAAGACGCTTGCCGAATGGATGATCCACGGCGAGACCGAGGCCGATGCCTGGCCCATGGACATCGCCCGCTACGGCGACTTCGCCTCCAACCGGCAGTACATCAAGGAGACGACGGGCCAGTTCTACTCGCGCCGCTTCGTCATGACCTATCCGAACGAGCAGCTGCCCGCCGGCCGGCCGCTGAAGAAGTCGCCGGCCTTCGACGGCATGGACCGCGCCGGCGCCGTCTGGGGGGTGAGCTGGGGGCTCGAGGTGCCGCTGGTCTTCGCGCCGGAGGGATTCCAGGAGACGCCGACCCTGAAGCGCTCGAACGCCTTCCCGATCGTCGCCGAGGAGTGCCAGGCCGTGCGCGAGGGCGTCGGCCTGGTCGATATCTCCGGCTTCTCCCGCTACGAGGTGACCGGTCCGAACGCCGACGCCTGGCTCGACGGCCTGATGTCGACGCGCCTGCCGAAGCCCGGCCGCGCCCGTCTCGCCGTCATGCTGGCCCCGGGCGGCCGGCTGAAGGGCGACCTGACGCTCTTCAACTGGGGCGACGGGAACTGGTGGATCATGGGTAGCTACTACCTGCGCGAATGGCACATGCGCTGGTTCCACGACCACCTGGAGGAGGGCGTCACGGTACGCGACATCTCCGACCGGATGGTCGGCTTCGGCCTCGCCGGACCGAAGTCGCGCACGGTCCTGGAGTCGCTCACCAACGCGGACGTCAGCCACCAGGCCATGCCTTTCCTCGCCTGCCGGGAGATGGACGTCGGGCTGCTTCGGGCCCGGGTCGGGCGGCTCTCGGTCTGCGGCGAGCTCGGCTACGAGATCAACTGCTCGCCGGCCGAGCACATCACCCTGCGGGACACGCTGCTGGAGGCCGGCAGTGACCACGGCATTCGGGAGTTCGGCTTCTACGCCATGAACTCCCTGCGGCTCGAGAAGAGCTTCGGCGTATGGAACGCCGAGTTCATGCAGGCCTACACGCCCGGCATGACCCGCATGGACCGCTGGATCGATTTCGCCAAGCCGGACTTCGTCGGCAAGGCGGCGGCCCTGAAGGAGAAGGAGCAGAACACGGCACCCCAGAGGCTGGTCACCCTGGAGGTGGACGCGGACGACGCCGACGCCTCCGGCTACGAGCCGCTCTGGCGGGGCGGCAAGCGGGTCGGCTACATCACCTCCGGCGGCTACGGCCACCACCTTGGCAAGAGCCTGGCCATGGCCCTGGTGGACGTGGAGCACGCCGAGGCGGGCTCCGGGCTGACCGCACACATCGTCGGCAGGGAACGCGATGTCGCCATCGTCCCCGACAGCCCCTACGACCCCGAGGGGGAGAGAATGCGGCTCTGACGAGCAGCGCCCAGCCGCGTTGCGGCCCAGCGACCCAATCGCTGGCGCAATTCGCTCCACGGCGGGCAAACCGGCTCGGCGCTCCCACCCGCGCTGCTTCGACGGATCAGCGAACTGAAACGCCAGATCTGGGAAAGAACCGGGACCTCTTGAGCCCGCGCGTTCCAGGCTCCCTTAGCGCCCGAACTCTGCCCGCTCGCCAGCCGGATCTAACCCAAGCGTGAACGGTAACCAGGCAACGGCTTGTACCGCATTGTATTGCTGCTTTCGAGAGAGCGGCGTCATGCCAATGGAACAACACCTACCTGTCGGCACAGTCCTAATCGATGGGCTCCATGGCGAGACCCCGGCGGCCCGGTCACCCTCCTTTGGGCCCGAACTTCTCGCGCAAGTATTGAAGCACCGGCGGATCCATCGTGAGCCGCTCGAAGTCCACACGTTCCTCGAAATTCTCGGTCCCTACGAGCGTTTCCAGCGCGGTCCTGGTGTCTCCGTCAAAATCGCCGGTCACTGGGCCAGAGTAGTAGCCGGCGCCAGCAAGCATTCCTTGGAGTTCGCGCACCAGGTCACCCTCGAGTCTGATCCGCTCCTCGCTGGGGCTCGATCCGAAATAGAGTTGATGCAGGTCGTGCAGGCGCTGAAGCTCGGAACAGGGATCGGGGGCATCGTCGACTCGCAGGTCGACCAGCGCATCACTCGATCCGCCGTAGCCCCCGCCCTTGCTGACGACCAACACCGCGGCGGCCTGCCTGCCGCGCCTGTCCCCGCCGGCGCGGTCCCCAGCATAGAGAGCCGCAACCAGACGACGGGACAGGTCCCCGTCCATCTCTTCGAACGTCTGCGCCATCGCGTCAAGCGTCACGGCGCCGACCAGGATATTGCCCTGGCAGGTATAGGTGTCGCCAACCACATGCCCCGCCCAGGCAATGCAGGAGTCTCCGGTGTGGGCGGATACGCCGCCTCCTGCATCGACGACGCCGACCTGACGTACGCCCCTGTCCGGATCGGCGTCGACCAACCGGTCCAGGGCCTCCTTGGCGGACGATCCTCCTCGCATCAGGTCGAAGCCGCGCGGCCCATAGGTCAGGTCCGGATGGGCCTGGATGGCCATGGCACCGACCTCGGCGTCGGCCCAGGGAACCACGGCCCCGACCGCCAGGAACTTCGACGCAACGGCGATCCCCAGCTCGCCGGTTCGCGGATCCCGCGCGACGATCGAGAAGGTACTGATCACAGGGTCGACACGACCAGTTCGACGCGACATTCTCCGCCTCTCCTTATCTCCTGCCATCCGCGAACCGGCCCGCACTCACGGCTGCGAGCCGGCCTCTTCACCGGCGAAATGGCAGGCGGTCCAGTGACCCGGCTCCATTTCCGCCAACGGGGGTTCGACCTCTTGGCAGATTTCACGGTCCCAGCCGACCGGACAGCGCGATCGAAACCGGCACCCCTTGGCCTCCGCGCTCCGGGTCTCGACCTCTCCCTTGAGGATGATCCGGCTTCCGCGGCTTTGACCGCTCGAGTCGGGCGTGGGCACGGCGGAAAGAAGCGCCGTCGTATAAGGGTGAAGAGGATTGCGGAACAGCGACTGGCGATCGGCGATCTCCATGACCCGTCCCAAGTAGAGAACCGCCAGGCGGTCGCAGAAGTACTCGGCAAGGACCAGGTCGTGCACGATGAAAAGATAGGTAAGTCCGGACTTCTCCTGAAGGCTGCGGAGCAGGTTCAGAATCTGCGCCTGAATGGAAACATCGAGCGCGGATACGGGTTCGTCGAGGACGACGAACTCCGGGTTGAGCACCAAAGCCCGTGCGATGCCGATGCGCTGCCGCTGTCCGCCTGAAAATGCGAAAGGTCTTTTCTGCAGGTCCTCTGGCGACAAGCCGACAAGAGACAGTATCTCCTGCACCCGGCTCAACCTGTCGTCTCGGCCGCCGCGTTCGTGAATCAAGAGCGGCTCTTCCAGGATCTCTCGGACCGACATCTTCGGATCCAACGACGCATAGGGATCTTGGAAGACGATCTGCATTCGCCGTCGCAGTTTTCTGAGTTCGAGTGGAGACAGCCCTTCAAGGGCGATTTCGTCGAAACGCACCTCTCCGGCGGTGGGACGTAGGAGCCGCAGAACACAGCGCGCGACGGTCGATTTGCCACAACCGGACTCGCCTACCAGCCCGAAGGTTCCGCCGCGGCGGATATCGAACGACACCTCCTCGACGGCCTTGATGCGTGTTTGCGCGTCGCCCCAGAGTCCGCGCCGGCCAAGTTTGAACTCCTTGCTCAGCTTTCTGACCGAGACAAGAGCATCCTGGGGGGATCCCTGCGGTGCGTGACCGGCCGGGCACAGGTCAGGGGTTTCGCCGTTTGCAGGATCTTGTTTCATGTTCGGTGCGCCGCGAGCCAACGGTCTTCGGCGAAATGACATTCCGAGGTTATCGGACTTGCATTGGGTCCGATTCTTCTGGGCGTCGGCCTCTGCTGGCGGCAGATCTCTACACCTCGCCCGACGTCGCAGCGCGGCTCGAAGGCGCAGCCGCCGGGCAAGCTCGTCAAGCTCGGCGGTGCGCCGCGGATGGTCGGAAGCGGGCCGCTGGTCAGTTGATCCCTTTTTGGCAGGGACTTCAGAAGGGCCTCGGAATAGGGGTGATTGGGAGCGTTGAACAGGACATGGGCCTCGGATTCCTCGACGATTCTCCCACAGTACATGACCTTTACAGTGTCGCAGAACTGCGCGACGACACCGAGGTTGTGCGTGATCAAGATCACCGCGGCGCGCCTTTCCTCCACCAGTCTATCCAAGACGTCCAGCACCTGGGCCTGAGTCGTGACGTCCAGAGCGGTTGTCGGCTCGTCAGCGACCAAGATGTCGGGATCGTTGGCCAAAGCGAGCGCGATTCCGACCCTTTGGCGCATGCCGCCTGAGAGTTGATGCGGATAGGCATCGATCCGCTGCTCGGCCAACGGCACTTCCACTTCCCGCAGGAGGGCGATCACCCGGTCTCTCGCTTCGCGCCGGCCGATCTTGGGCCGGTGCTCTCTGAGGCCTTCGGTGATCTGACTGCCGATCGTCTTGACGGGATCGAGCGACGTCATGGGGTCTTGGAAAACCAGCGATACTCTGTTGCCGCGGATCTTTTCCATCTCTCGTTCCGACAACAGCCTGAGGTCCGTGCCGTCGAGCAGAACCTGTCCCGCGACCACCCTTCCGGGTGCCTCGATGAGCCCCAGGATGGAGAGTGCGACCGTAGATTTTCCGCTTCCCGACTCTCCGACGATCCCAACTTTCTCGGCACGTCGAAGATCGAAGCTGATATCGCGAACCGCCGTAACGGGCCCCCGAGGCGAAGCGAACTCCGTCGTCAAGCCGCGCACTTGCAGCAGCGTCTCGCCCTCGGTCCCGGTCATCCCCTCAAGATCCCCTCGATCACCCATGGGACCTGTCCGGTTGCTCTGCGGCTGATGTGCCTCATCGGTTTGCAAGGCGCGTCCTTGGATCGATCACATGATAGAGCAGGTCGACGATTAGATTGACGGTGACGTAGAGAAGGGCGCTGAGCAGTATGAATGCCTGTACCACCGCGAAGTCCTGGCGGAGGATCGAATCGACGACCATTGCTCCGATGCCCGGCCAGTTGAAGATCTTCTCCACCAGAACGCTGCCGGTCAGCAGTTCCGCGAGCACGAGGCCGCTCGCTGTCAAGGTCGGCAGGAAAGCGTTTGGAAGCGTGTGGCGAACATGTGCCTTCCAACGACTGACGCCTTTGCTGCGCACGACGACGATGAAGGGCTCCCTCGACTGATCCAGCAGGTTTGCACGCAGCAGTCTCGTGAGGAAAGCGAAGGGAACGAAGCCCAAGGAAACCGCCGGCAAGATCAGGTGTCTGACGGCCTCCCAAAAGACGCCCATCTGCCCGGCGATGAGAGCGTCGAGCGTATAGAGGCCAGTCACCTCCGGCGGCGGCGTTGTGGCGAAGCCCAAGCGCCCGCTGGGCCCCGGAAGCAGATTCAACTGCTCGAAAAAGATGATCAAAGCGACCATCGCAAGCCAGAAAGGCGGCGTCCCCAGTCCGAAGGAGGAAATCGTGCGCAAGACGCGGTCCATCATCAAGCCGCGCCGGTAGGTGGCGAGCAGCGACAGTGACAGTGCCGCGACTATCACGAACAGGAATGCGTAGAGCGCCAATTCGACCGTCGCCGGGATTCGGCTCGCGAAGACATCCGTGACGGGCAAGCCGGAGCTGAACGAAAAGCCCCAATCGCCACGGAAGAAATCTGAGATGTAGTTCACGTACTGATCGATCAAAGGTTGGTCCAGCCCGAGCTGGCGCCTCACGCCCTCGATCGCGGCATCACTCGCGAGCGGCCCTGCGATCAATCTTACCGGGTCCCCCGGGAGGACTCTCAGGAGTAGAAACGACAGGATCGAAGCGCCGATTATCGTGGTGCCGAAGCTGACGATCCGCGTGAGGACAGCCCAGATCATGCTTGGACGTCCCCAGACCCTGCGCTAGCGGCCCCCTTCGGATCGAGCATGTCGCGGACGTGATCCGCCAAGGTGTTGGCTGCCGTGACGGCAATCAAGACGCCAAGCCCGGGGAAAACACCGATCCACCATCGCCCGGTGATGGCCTGAGCCAGGCCTTCGGTAATCATGGCGCCCCACTCCGGGGTTGGAATTTGGGCGCCCAACCCAACGAAGCCGAGCGCGGCGAGGGTCAGAATTGCAAAGCCGAACGAGGCCGCGGCCTGAACGAGAAGTGTCGAGACCACGTGGGGAAACACGTGGCGGCGGATGATCTTCCAACGCGAAGCGCCGATAGCCACGGCGGCCTCGACGAACAGGAGCGATCGGATGCGGAGCGTGTCACTGCGAACGATACGCGCATACCAGGGGATCGACGTCAGGATGATCCCGATGGCGGCGGTTTCTATCCCGCTACCGAGCCCAATCGTGACAGCCATGGCTAGGATCAAAGGGGGGAAGGCCAGGACCGCGTCCATGAGCCGCATGAGGAGCCCGTCAATCCATCCACCGGAAACCCCGGCCAGCAAGCCAACCAAACCGCCGAGTGTGGCGCCGACCAAGACAACGATTGCGCCAACCGTCAGCGATATCCTCGCACCGCCGCAGAACCGGGCGAAAACGTCACGGCCCACGCCGTCCGTACCCATGGGATGTTGGAGAGAAGGAGGCTCGAGCGCCGAAAGGATGTCGACCGCCAGCGGATCGACGTTCCACAAGAGTGGTCCGGCCGCGGCAAGCAAGACCAGGAAGGACAAGGACCCGATCGCGCTTAGAAGCGAAAAACTTCCCCACGAGCCGAAGAACGCGGGACCCTTGGTCAACGCATCTGGAGCGCCGACCCGTTCACCGTTCTGAGAACTCATCCCGGGCCGGTCCCCCGAAAGCCTCTCGCTTCGACAAAGTCGTTGTCTTGAAATTACAGAGCACTGGAAATCACTGTTCCGATTTCTCTTTGAATTTTGTCGATTTTGTCTGTCAGGCTCTGTGATGTCGATACATAGATTACTTGACGTGTGAATTTTCCTTTGTCTAAGCTAGTTACAAAGCGCTTTGCAGTCAAGGTGCGTTATCCTGCCCGCGGTCATTTGTTACAGTAGGACTTGCCGGCCTCCAGGCTGTTTGGCCATCCGATCTCTGGTGAGCACGCGAAATGACAAGCATCTACGAGGTCGCCGCACAGGCTGGCGTGTCGATTACCACTGTCTCTCACGTCTTCTCGGGCAATCGGCACGTGGCATCGGAAACGGTCGATCGCGTCCTTGGCGTGGCGGCGGCGCTGAACTACAGCCCCCGCCTCACGGCGAAGGGGCTGGCGACCGGCCGGTCCATGATCCTCGGTATCTCCTTTCCCTCTGAACGCGAGGTGCTGCGGCACAATCCCTACTTTCCCGAACTGCTCGAGGGGCTTTCCGCTGCCGCAGCCAAAACGGGCTATGGCTTCCTGCTGGTTCCGAACAACCTCAAGAAGAACTTGGAGCCAGGCCGAGGGAGCTTGCTGAGCCGATTGGACGGCGTCATCGTTTCCGATCCCATCGACGCCGACCAGAACCTACGGATGTTCCTCGAACGCGAAATGCCGATCGTCACTATCGGGCGGTGTCTCCATAACGAGAATATCATCTGGGTCGACAACGACCATCGAGATGGCATCTTGCGGCTGTTCGAGCATATGGATGAACAAGGCTATGAGCGGCCGGCCCTCATTTCGAAGCGGCCGGTGGGATCCTACGAGCGCGATGTTGAGCAATCCTTCCGCGATCAGGCGCGGGCGCGCGAGCTGCCGGCTCGGATCGTCAGGGCCCGCCACTACATGGGGCAAGAGTCCTACGAACTGGCGTATCGGATGCTGGAGCCGGCCGACAGGCCGGACTTCATCATTGCAAGTACCGACAGTCTCGCACTGGCGGTATTGCGTGCTGCCAACGATCTCGGCATATCGGTTCCCGAAGAGCTTGGCGTCGCCGGCGAAGGCGACACGATTCTCGCCACGACCTCGACGCCGCCGATAACCAGCATTCGCGTGTATCCTCAGCGATTGGGGGATGCTGCCGTCGGCCTTCTCCTCAGAGTGCTGGATGGAAAGGAAATCATGCGGGAGCAATTGCTCCCGGTCGAACTCGTGACACGGTCCAGCACAAAAAGACGCCGTTAGGAGCCCGGCCAGGCCGCCGCGCCGGCCTGGAAGGCACGCGTCGCCGGCTCCGGCGTCGCCCGTTCGCTCAACCCGGCTCGATGGATGGATCGTGCTTTCCGCAGCAATACCGAAGGACGTGGATATTGACCCGTTTCATGGCGACCGCTCGCTCCGCAGCCTGCTGAAGAAGCCAGGACATGCCCGGTCAAGTGCAACAATCGAATCGGCCAATGGGCAGCTTCGAATCGATCATGCGTCCCGTTTGCCATCGAAGAATCGATGTTGCTCGCGTGACGTCCCAGAAGCTTTCTTCGGCAGCCTGCTAGGCGCAGCGCAACAGGGGTATCGGGCAGGCGCCGCAACGCGGCCGGCGGGCCGAGTGGCCCCACCGAAGGCCGCGGCCTCTTGTCCGCTCAAGGCTGTGCGGCCCGCTCACGGTGGTCCCATACCTGGGCGCGGTCTGCGCCTTGCGAGCCGACGAGATCCCTAGAGTGAAACGGGTCGACAGCGGTGAAACGGGCCAACAGCCACGTCCTTCGGTTCGATCGGCTGAGGACCATCCTCAACCCATGCAAGTTCATGAAACGAGTCCATTTGGGCCTATACAAAGCGCTTTGTATGGTCCATAGTTGGGAGGCTGAACAGTCTTGGCTGACTGTGCGGCGTGTGGGGGGCGGTTTTGGAAGCTGTGCTACCCGAGCCTATCAACTGGACTGAAGAATGCGCTCCGCAAACGACCGGTCTGCGGAAACAGCACTTAATGCACGGGAGGAAGCATGTCTGACCAATCAACAATAAATGGTTCGAGCGTTTGCCTGCGATCGACAATCGCGATGCTGATCCTGGCCTTTGCGCTTGTAGTCGTGCGGCCCGGCGGAGCAGCCGAGGCAGCGTCGAAACCGCTGGTCGTCAATATCGCTGTCGCGCCGGCAACCTTGGATCCGGCGTGGGGGTGCACCGGCGAGTCAGTCGGGTTCCTTCAGAACTTCTATGTGCGCTTGACACAGTATGCGAGGGTCGCGGGCCCGGACGGAACGATGATGACGGACCCCTCCAAGCCGGAGGAACCCTATTTCGCCGAATCCATCGACGTCGACGCGGACCGAACTCTCTACACGATCAAGCTGCCCGAGGGGGCAAAGTTCCCCAGCGGAAATCCTGTCGATGCCGAGGCCGTCAAGTATTCGCTGGAGCGGACGCTGACCGTGGACGGTTGCGGTGCCTACTTTATCCTGGAAGGCATCTACGACCCCTACCTCATTCAATCCGTCGAAGCGCTGGATCAGTACACGGTCCAGATCAGGCTAGCCCGACCCGATCCGAATTTTCTCGAAGCCTTGGCACAACCGGCCGCTTCGATCGTTGACCCGAGCGTCGTCGAGGCGAACGGTGGCGTCACGGCCGGCGAGCCAAATCAGTACATGGCCGGCCATGTGGCAGGGTCGGGTCCGTTCTTGCTCGAGGAATACATCCCCAACAACCGCGCAGTACTGGTCGCGAATCCGGATTTCTTCGGCACGCCGCCTGCATCCGAGAAGATCATTGTGAATTTCATAAGTGCCGACGGCACGCTGCTGCTTCAGGCGCGCAACCGCGAGGCGGACGTGACGATCGGTCTGACGCCGCAATCGGTGGCCGCCCTCATGGACGATCCGAACGTGCGGATCATCGTCAACGAAACCACGGACTCACTGCGGTTCGGCATGCCGAATGGCAAGGCCCCATGGGACAAGGTCAAGTTTCGCGAGGCGATCACCCATGCCATTCCCTATGCGCAGATTCTCGACAAGGTCGCGTTTGGCTACGGCTCGCTCTTCTACGGCCCCTTTTCGCCATCCTTCCCGGAGTACAATGAAGCGTTGAGCCCGCCGCGGACCTTCGATCTCGACAAGGCGAAGGCGTTGATCGCGGAGTCCGGCGTCCAGACACCGGTCGATATCGAAGTCGTGATCCAGGAGGGAAACACGATACAGGTCCAGATCGCGACGATCCTACAGTCTTTATGGAGCGACCTCGGGATCAACCTGAGCGTCCGACAGGTCACTTCCGCTGATTTCTACACTGCGGTCGAAGGCCACCAGGCCCATGCCTTCATGCGTCAGGACGGCACCGGAATCTATGACGCGGGCTACTTCCTTGGTTTCGACATGATCTGCGCGATGGCCGAGACCTTCAATGTATCGGAGGTCTGCATCCCGAGAGCCGACGAGTTGCTGGAACAGGCGCGGGTCGAAGTCGACGACGCCAAACGGCAGGCTCTCTACGACCAGATCACGGAGCTCTGGACAGAGAACTCGCCCTTCATCCCAATCTACGCGATCCAGGAAACCACGGTCCTCGCCCCTGATATGAAGGGCTTCTTGTGGTCGCACTACTATGATTTCCGGAGTTGGTCCAAGTGACACGAGGCGATGTCCCCGCGACCCTGATCAGTTGGCCGGCGACCCAGTGGCCCGTCGCGCGTCCCGATCACGCCGGCCAGGCCCTCGGTTTGGACGTTGCCAATCGAAAGACATGGGCCGAAGTGAACGAGCATTGAAATGAGATTGAAATGAGTCTGCCATCATGAAGACGATTCTCTACGTAAATCCCATCGGGCGCAGCGGTCACAACGAGGCAACTCTGGAGTGGATCGAGGCGATTCGCTCGCCCGAGTTTCAGCCGCTGGTGCGCTCGCTGGAAAAGGGACCGCCCCATCTCGAGTATCACACCTACGAGCATGAGGCGGTCGGGCCGATGTTGCGCCTCTTCAAGCAAGCCCAAGACGAGGGCTGCGTGGCGGGAGTCATTGGCTGCTTTTACGACGGTGGCCTGCGCGAAGCCCGGGAGTACCTTGACATGCCGATCATCGGAATGGCCGAGGCGTCCCTGGCCTACGCGGCGACCTTGGGGCACAAATTCTCGATCCTTGTCGGCCGCCGCAAGTGGATCCCGAAAATGGAGGAGAACAACCTTCTGTACGGTCATGGCCGGCGCCTGGCCTCCATGCGGGTGATCGGAATGGGCATTGCGGAGATGGAGGCCGAGCCCGACCGGTTCTTCGACCGCTGTATCGAAGAGTCACGCAAGGCGATCGAGGAAGACGGCGCGGAACTGGTTGTTCTTTCGGAGTTCACCAGTCCAGCGTTCTGGAAGCGCGCGCGCGAGGAGGTCAAGGCCCCCATCGTGGACCCGGGCATCGTTTGCTGGAAGTTCGCCGAGATGGCGGCCGATCTTTACAGCACGGTCGGCTATAGCCACTCGAAGATCGGCGGTCATGAGGCTCCCACGGAAAGAGAGCCGGTTCTGGATTGATCGCGCGATCAGGCCTCCTGCCCGATGGTCCGCCGCGACGATGATGGAGATAGAAGAACGCCTGGGTGGCGCAAAACACGGAATGGCCGGTGAAATCCATGTGAGGACCGGCGCCGGTTGCGGTGTCGGGCGAGTCTGACCCTTTCGGCCGGATCGCGTCACGCGGGAAAGAAACAAGGTAGTCACGCAAGGTAGTCACGATGGGTGCGCAAGCATTGTTGCCGACAGACGAGGAATCCGTTGCCGCCATTCGCGAGGTCATCGAGGCATTTCGAAAGGGATGGGAAAGCCTAGACGCCGACCAGGTCCTGTCCACGATCGCCCGACACGACGATCTGGTTCTCTATGGCACGGACCAAGCCGAGCAGTGGATTGGCTTCGACGCCCTGGTCGCGCCGTTCAGGACCATGGTGAAGGAGATGGGGAACCCCGTCTACACATGGGGCCAGGATGAACCGAGAATCTGGGCACGCGGCGATGTCGGCTGGGCTTGCGGGGTCTTGGAACTGAAATTCGAGGACAAGGGCGAGCCACGCCTGCTCCCCATGCGGTCCACTTTCGTGGTCGCCAGGCTCGATGGTCGATGGTCGATCGCTCACGCCCACTTTTCCGTTGGCCAATGAGCGAACACGAATGGCCTCGGCCCCAAGACGAAAGGCAGCACCGGGAACGGGCCGCCCCGCAATGTCCCGCAGAAAAGCCATGGCGCCCGCTATGGGCGGGCCATGGGTGCTGCGCTTCGTTCATGGTGGAACAGGTTAGGGAGAGCAGACGATGACCTATGAGGATTTTCGCGACTGGCTTGAAGGCTACAAGGCGGGATGGGTCAACCAGGACCCGCAACAAACCCTGGCGATGTTCACCGACGATGCGACCTACATGTACACGCCCTTTCATGATCTTATGCGCGGAAAGGCGGAAATCGGGCGCTACGTCGAGAAGGGGGCCGTCGGGCTGCAGGATGATATCGAGTTCTCCTACGACATTCTCGCCATTACGGAGGACTACGGGATCAACCGTTGGCGCGCCGCGATCACCTGGAAGCCCACCGGCGAAAGGATTCACTTCGACGGGATCTACCAAGTCTATCTCAACGAGCAGAATCTCTGCTATCGCTTCGACGAGTGGTGGCACAGCAAGCCGCCTCTTCCCGAGGACAACGCTCCTGAGTAAGCCGCCAGGCCGTCGGTCTCGACGCCTTCGCGCCGGCCACAAGCTCGGGGGCTCCATGGAAAGAGGGGAGAACCGGCTTCGCTCGACCCCGGTTTTCGGGCCCGACATCCATGCTTTCGCCTGGCATCGGCAACCGCTTTGCCCGGTCACCCTTTGCTCGGAACTTCAGAAGGAGAGGATAGATTGACCCGCGAGGACTTCGATAGGTGGCTGAGGGCCTATGGTCAAGGCTGGGTCGAACAGCGTCCGGATGGCAAGCAGCAGCTCTTTTCGGAGGACGCGACCTACATGTTCACGCCCTTCCACCCGCTGATCCGTGGACTAGACGCAATAGGGCGCTATTCGAGAAACGCTGCCTCACTGCAAAGCGATGTCGAGTTCCGTTACGAGATCCTGGCGGTGACCGAAGACTATGGCATCAATCGCTGGTGGGCGTCGCTCACTTGGAGACAGAGCGGCCAGCGCATCCACTTCGACGGGATCTACCAAGTCTATCTCAACGAGCAGAACCTCTGCTATCGCTTCGACGAGTGGTGGCACAGCAAGCCGACTCTCCCCGAGGACAACGCTCCGGACTAGGTCACAGCCCTGTCCTCTCTGAGACCCTTGCCCCAGCCGCAAGCCCAGTTTCGCAACGAGGACCCGGCCGCCATCTGTCTCAAATCATCTGACGCCGGGCAGAAGCCTTTCGCGGATCGCCACGTTCGGTTCGACATCTATCGAATGCGCACTTCGGAACTGACCAGGAGAGAAAACCGGGCGCTCACGACGAAACAACCTGCAGCCCCCACTCTCCGAGTAGATTTTGCCGAGGGAGGTGCGGCGCAAACTCCGCAGTCTGCCGCGAACCGCACCGTGGGTTCGAATCCCACAGAGATTTTCTGCAATATCAAGGGCTTGATGGCGGAGGGGGTGGGATTCGAACCCACGGTACGCTCGCGCGTACAACGGTTTTCGAGACCGCCCCGTTCGACCACTCCGGCACCCCTCCGCGGGTCCTCGGCCGGGCGGCCTGAGGCGCGCGGGACACTACCCCAAGGCCCGAACCCCCGCAAGGCGTCCCGCGGCCGCAATCCAGGCCCTCTCGAGGTCCGGTCCCGGGACCAGCCATCGGCAGCGCTCCGGGGGCCTTTCCGCCGGCCGCGCCGGTCCCCATAATGCCGCCCAACGCTGCCACTTCCTTGCGAGGCTGCATGCAGAGATCCTCCGAGAGGGCTACCCCGGCCGCCCCGGTTGCCGAGACGCGTCCCGGGACGGGCTTGCGGGTCATCCCGCTGGTCGAGCTGGGCGGGCGGGCGCCGGCCGACCTGGTGGCAGCCGAGCCCGAGCGCGTCGCCAGGCTGCTGGCCGCGGCCCGGCGCACCATGCCGCTGCCCTTTCTGGCGGCGGGCGACTTGGCGAGCCGCCGCTGGCTCACGCGCAACGCCAACCCCTACCGGGAGGAGATCGCCCAGGTGGCCGAGGGCCTGCCCGGGCCCGGCGGCTGGGTGCTCAACCTGAGCCACGAGTGGGCCTGCACCGCGGGTGTGGTGCCAGCGGCCGACGGCCCGGGCTGCCGCCTGGTGCGGGCCCTCGACTGGCGGATGGAGGGGCTCGGCGAGACCCTCATGGCGGTGCGCCGCCGGGGCCCGGCCGGGCCCTGGATCGACCTCACCTGGCCGGGCTTCGTCGGCACCATCCAGGGCCTCGCCCCGGGGCGCTTCGCCGCCGCCTTCAACCAGGCGCCGCTCCATCGCCGCACCCACCTCTTCGCCGCCGACTGGGCGCTCCAGCGGGCCCGTTTCTGGCGCAGCCCGCACCTGCCGCCCGCCCATCTGCTGCGCCGGGTACTGGACGAGGCCGCCGACTTCGCGGAGGCCAAGCGCCTCCTGGCCGAGACGCCGCTGGCGCTCCCGGTCATCTACTCCCTGGCCGGGCCGGAGCCGGGCCAGGGCTGCATCATCGAGCGCCTGGAGGAGCGCGCCTTCGTGCGCGATCTGCCCGCCGAGGGGGCCACCGAGGTGCCTGGGGAGGGGCCCGCCGGGGTCCCCGTCGTGGCGGCCAACCACTGGCAGGACGCCGAGCGGCCCGGCTATCCCCGCGGCATCGAGAGCGCCGAGCGCAGCGCCCTGCTGCACGCGCGCCTGCCCGAGCAGCGGGCCACCTTCGACTGGCTGGAGCCGCCGGTCCTCAACGAGCTGACCCGCCTCGCCCTCCAGGCCGAGCCGGCCAGCGGCCGCCTGGCGGTCCGGGGCTACGAGCCCTACGGCCCGGCGACCGAGGTGCTCGAGCTGACCGAGCCCCCACCCGTACGAGCCGCCGAGGCGGACGGCCGGGAGGCCCTTCCGGCAAAGTGACCGGATCGGGCGACCGAGCCGTCAAACCCGCGTGTTGACAGCCCCGGCCCCGGCGCTATAGTGCGCCCGCCGGCCGCGGAGGGCAGCACCGCGGTCGCTTTTCTGTTGCAGCAAGACCCCGGACCGAACCATGTACGCAGTCATCAAGACGGGCGGCAAACAGTACAAAGTCGCCAAGGACCAGATCGTCACGGTAGAGAAGCTCGCCGGCGCGGCGGGCGACAGCGTGGCCTTCGATCAGGTGCTCATGGTCGGCGAGGCGGACAAGGCCACGCTCGGCGCGCCCTTCGTGGCCGGCGCCAGCGTCATGGCCGAGGTGCTGGAGCAGGGCCGCGCCGACAAGATCGTGGTGTTCAAGAAAAAGCGGCGCAAGAACTACCGCCGCCGCCAGGGACACAGGCAGGACGAGACGGTGCTGCGCATCACCGAGATCCTGACCGACGGCAAGAAGCCCAGCGCCAAGGCCGCCAAGCCCAAGGCGCAGGATGCAAAGCCCAAGGCCGAGACCGAGACGGCCGCGCCGGCAGCGGAGGATACCGAGGCCAAGGCGCCGGCCAAGGAGGCGGCGCCAGCCAAGACGAAGACCGCCAAGGCCAAGGCCGCGGCGAAGACGGAAGACGCGCCGGCGGAGAAGAAGGCGGCCCCGGCCAAGAAGGCCGCGCCCGCCAAGGCTAAGAAAGCTGCGCCGGACGAGGCTGAGAAGGCCGCCGGCAAGGACGAGGAGTAGGCTCCGATGGCACACAAGAAAGCAGGCGGCTCGTCGCGCAACGGCCGCGATTCCGCCGGCCGCCGCCTCGGCGTGAAGCGCTACGGCGGGGAGATCGTCCTGCCGGGCAACATCATCGTGCGCCAGCGCGGCACCAAGTTCCATCCCGGCGACGGCGTCGGCATGGGCAAGGACCACACCCTCTTCGCGGTCAGCCAGGGCCGGGTCAGCTTCAAGACCCGCGCCGGCGGGCGCACCTTCGTCTCGGTGGAGCCGCCCGACTAGGCGGGCCCCGCCGACGCGCGCAAAACCGGGGGGAACGGCACGCCGTTTCCCCTTTTTTCATGCCGGCTCGCATTAGAGGCTTGGTTACCGGCTTGTGTTAGAGGCTTGCCGTGAAGTTCCTCGACGAGGCCAAGATCTACGTGAAGAGCGGCGACGGCGGGGCCGGCTGCCTCAGTTTCCGGCGCGAGAAGTACATCGAGTTCGGCGGCCCGGACGGCGGCAACGGCGGCCGGGGCGGCGACGTGGTGGCCGAGGCGGTGCCCGGGCTCAACACCCTCATCGACTTCCGCTACCAGCAGCACTTCAAGGCCAAGCGCGGCGCCCACGGCCGCGGCCGCAACATGACCGGCGCCGCAGGCGAGCCTCTCACCGTCCGCGTGCCGGTCGGGACCCAGATCCTCGACGACGACAAGCGCCTGGTGCTGGCCGACCTGACCCGCGTGGGCCAGCGGGCGGTGCTGGCCAAGGGCGGTGACGGCGGCTTCGGCAACGCCCACTACAAGTCCTCCACCAACCGGGCGCCGCGGCGCGCCGATCCTGGCTGGCCGGGGGAGGAGCGCTGGCTCTGGCTGCGTCTCAAGCTGATCGCCGACGCCGGCCTGGTGGGTCTGCCCAACGCCGGCAAGTCCACCTTCCTCGCCGCCGTCTCGCGTGCCCGGCCGAAGATCGCCGACTACCCCTTCACAACCCTCCACCCGGTGCTGGGCGTGGTGGCGGCCGACCACGAAAGCTTCGTCCTGGCCGACATCCCGGGCCTGATCGAGGGCGCCCACGGCGGGGCCGGCCTGGGCGACCGCTTCCTCGGCCATGTGGAGCGCTGCGGCGTGCTGCTGCACCTGGTGGACGGGACCGGCGAAGACCTGGCCGCGGCCTACGAGACGGTGCGCCGGGAGCTCAAGGCCTATGGCCACGGCCTGGCCGAGAAGCCCGAGCTGGTCGCCCTCAACAAGATCGACGCCCTCGACGACGAGGCGGTGGAGGAGAAGCGCGCCCTCCTGTCGGAGCTCACGGGACAGGACGTGGCCGCTGTCTCGGGCGCCAGCGGCGCAGGCGTGCCGGAGCTGCTGCGCGCGCTCTGGGCCCGGGTGCGCGCCCACCGCGAAACACAGGACGGGGAGCCGTCCGAGACGGCGGAGGCTTTCCAGCCATGACCGCCTCGCTCTCCAGGCTCGAGGACGCCCGCCGGCTGGTGGTCAAGATCGGCTCCGCCCTGCTGGTCGATGAGGCCAGCCGGTCGATCCGCCACGGCTGGCTCGAGGCCCTCGGCGACGACATGGCGCGGCTCAGGGCCGGCGGCGCCGAGATCGTCGTGGTCTCCTCCGGCTCCATCGCCCTCGGCCGCCACCAGCTCGGCCTGCACCGGCGAACCATGCGTCTGGAGGAAAGCCAGGCCGCCGCCGCCACCGGCCAGATCCAGCTCGCCCACGCCTACCAGGAGACGCTGGCCCGCCACGACATCGCCGTGGCCCAGGTGCTGCTGACCCTGGAGGACACCGAGGAGCGCCGCCGGCATCTCAATGCCCGCAGCACGCTCGGAACCCTGCTGCGCATGGGCGTCCTGCCGGTCATCAACGAGAACGACACCATCGCCACCTCGACCATCCGGGTCGGCGACAACGACCGCCTGGCGGCCCGGGTCGCGGCCATGATGAACGCCGACCTGCTGGTCCTCCTTTCGGACATCGACGGGCTCTACACCCAGGACCCGCGCCGCTATCCCGAGGCCGAGTTCGTGCCCCTGGTGGAGGCCATCACGCCGGAGATCGAGGCCATGGCGGGCGAGGCGCCGCCCGGCTACTCCTCCGGCGGCATGGTGACCAAGCTGCAGGCCGCGCGCATCGCGGTCTCGGGCGGCTGCAACATGTTGATCGCCGACGGCCGGCGCGAGCACCCCCTGGCCGCGGTCATCGAGGGCGCGCGCAGCACCTGGTTCCGGGCCGAGATCGAGCCGCTCACCGCCCGCAAGCGCTGGATCGCCGGCTCCCTGAAGCCAATGGGCTCCATCACCATCGACGCGGGCGCGTCGGCCGCCCTGGAGCAGGGCAAGAGCCTGCTGCCAGCGGGGGTCACCTCTGTCATGGGCGACTTCGAACCCGGCGACGCGGTGCTGGTGCGCAACGGCGGGGGCGGCGAGGTCGCGCGGGGCCTGATCGCCTACTCCTCGGCCGACGCGCGGCGGCTCCTCGGGCACAAGAGCCGTGAATTCGAGGCCATTCTCGGGTATCGTGGAAGGGAGGAACTTATCCACAGGGACGACCTCGTGCTGACGCGCGGGCGAAAGCAATTGAGCGATTTGGGCACTTGAGCACTTGAGCGGTTTGAGCAGATGAGCGGTTTGGGGCAAAGCGGCGCGGCGATCCTGAGGAGCGATCTCGCCGCGGAAATGGCGGAATTGGGGGCGGCAGCGCGCGCCGCGGCCCAGGAACTGGCGCTGACCGACAGCGAGACCAAGGCGCGCGCGCTGGAGGCCGCCGCTACCGCCATCCGCGCCGGCGAGGAGCGGATCCTGGAGGCCAACGGGCGCGACATGGCCGCGGCCCGCGAGAAGGGCCTGACGCCTGCTCTGCTGGACCGCCTGGAGCTCAACCCGGCCCGCGTCGCGGCCATGGCCGACGGCCTGGAGCAGATTGCCGCCTTTCCCGATCCCATCGGCCGCACGCTCGCCGAATGGACCCGGCCCAACGGCCTCAGCATCGCCCGGGTCGCGGTGCCGCTCGGGGTGATCGGCATCATCTACGAGAGCCGCCCCAACGTGACGGCGGACGCCGGCGGGCTCTGCCTCAAGTCCGGCAACGCCGCCATTCTGCGCGGCGGCTCGGAGAGCTTCCATTCCTCGGGCGCCATCCTCGACTGCCTGCAGCAAGGTCTGGCCGAGGCCGGCCTGCCCATGGGCGCGATCCAGCTGGTGCCCACCACCGACCGGGCGGCGGTCGGCATGCTGCTGACCATGAACGACAGCGTCGACATCATCGTCCCGCGCGGCGGCCGGGGCCTGATCGAGCGGGTCATGGAGGAGAGCAAGGTCCCGGTCCTGGCCCATCTGGAGGGCCTCTGCCACACCTACGTGGACCGGGCCGCCGACCCCGCCATGGCGCGCGAGCTGGTGGTCAACGCCAAGATGCGCCGCACCGGCATCTGCGGGGCGACCGAGACCCTGCTGGTCGACCGCCCTGTGGCGGAGAGCCAGCTTCCCGGCATCATCGAAGACCTGGCCGCGGCGGGCTGCGAGCTGCGCGGCGACGAGGCGGTCCAGGCGCTCGACACCCGGGTCATCCCGGCGACGCCCGAGGACTGGGACACCGAGTTCCTGGCGCCGATCCTGGCCATCAAGGTGGTCGACGGCGTCGACGCGGCGATCGACCACATCAACCGCCATGGCTCGCACCACACCGAGGCCATCGTCACCGAGGATTCGGCGACGGCCGAGCGCTTCCTCGACCGGGTGGACGCCGGCATCGTCATGCTGAACGCCTCGACCCAGTTCGCCGACGGCGGCGAGTTCGGCATGGGCGCGGAGATCGGCATCTCCACCGGCAAGCTGCACGCCCGCGGGCCGGTGGGGGCCGAGCAGCTTACCAGCTACAAGTACGTGGTCCGCGGCCAGGGGCAGGCCCGGCCCTGAGCCCAAGCGGCCAGGGAGCGGAACAAGGGGCCGGCGGGGCGCGCGGGCCCGCGACACCGGCGGCCCTCGGCCGGGCGCTGGAGGGCCATCTGCCGGGCCCCGGCATGCGCATAGGCCTGCTGGGCGGCTCCTTCAATCCGGCCCACGAGGGGCACCTGGCGATCAGCAAGAGCGCACTGGCCCGCCTCGGCCTCCATCAGGTCTGGTGGCTGGTCTCTCCCCAGAACCCGCTGAAGCCCGCGCGCGGAATGGAGAGCCTGGAGAAGCGCCTGGGCCGGGCCCGAGCGGTCGCCCGGCACCCCCGAATCCGGGCCTCAGCCCTCGAATCCGTGCTCGGCACGCGCTTTACCGTCGATACCATCGAGGCGCTTGGGCTGCGCTTCCCGAAGGTTGCATTCGTGTGGCTTTTGGGCGCGGACAACCTGATTCAGCTGCCCAAGTGGAAGAGATGGCAACGGATTCTTAACAATGTCCCAGTTGCGGTTTTTTCGCGTCCTTCTTATTCTTTAAGGGCGGCTACTGCAAAATCCGCCGTGCGGTTCGCCCGTTTCCGCGTTCCGGAGAGCCGGGCGGGCGGACTGGCTGGGTTGCCGCCGCCGGCGTGGGTCTTCATCCACGGGCGGCTCAATCCCCAGTCATCGACCGCATTGCGGGCCGCGCGGCGGCCGAAGTAGGGATCCCGGACCGGGTGTCGGCGCCGGGAGGGTAAACGGCAGAGGAGCATAGGCCATACCAGACAACTCGAAGGCCCCGTCAACGGTGGTATCTGACGGCGTGGCGCAGCTGCCCCAGGACCATCGGAGCGAATTGACTGCGGGGGCCGGTCAGGACGACAAGGGCTTGGCATATAGCCAGCACCTGGTCGAGCTCGTACAAGCCTCTCTCGAGGACGACAAGGCCGAAGACACCGTCGTCGTCGATCTCACCAACAAATCCAACATCGCGGACTTCATGGTGATCGCCAGCGGGCGCTCGCAGCGCCAGGTCGGCGCCATGGCCGAGCACCTGCACGAGAAGCTCAAGAAGGAGCTGGGCAGGGTCTCCGTGGAGGGCGCGAACCGTTGCGATTGGGTGCTGATCGACGGCGGCGACGTCATCGTCCATCTGTTCCGTCCCGAGGTGCGCGCCTTCTACAATCTCGAGAAGATGTGGGGCGCGGAGTTGCCGGAACCGAGCCGGTCGGCGGCCATGGCATAGTTCCGGACGCGCCGGGAAACTAGGGGGCCGGAAACGGCGCCGGTCGGCGGCGCCGAAGGATCGCATTGGGCAGGCGACGCCCCGGGGGGATTGGCACGCGGTCATGCGCATTACCCTGGCCGCGGTGGGGCGGTTGAAGGCCGGTCCGCTGCGCGACCTCTATCAGGACTATGCCGGGCGGCTGCGCTGGCCGCTGAAACTGCACGAAGTCGAGGAACGCAAGGCGCTGCCCCCGGCCGAGCTGAGGCGGCGGGAGGGGGAGCGGCTGATCGCGGCGCTGCCTGCCGGCGCCCGGCTGCTGGCGCTCGACGCGCGCGGCAAGGACCTGGACAGCCGCGGTTTCGCGGCGCTCCTGGGCCGCTTCCAGGACGAGGGCCTGGCGGAGCTGGCCTTCGCCATCGGCGGGGCCGAGGGACTGGACGAGGCGGTGCTCGCCCGGGCCGAGCGCTCCTTGTCCCTGGGGGCCATGACCTGGCCGCACATGCTGGCCCGGGTCATGCTGGCCGAGCAGCTCTACCGGGCCCAATCGATCCTCGACGGCCATCCCTACCACCGGAGCGGGCCATGAATTACCGCAACACTAACGCAGCATTAACTCTTCCGGGCCGATAACCACTGGTGCCAAAAACACTTTGGACGGGCTGGGATTCCCATGTATAGAGCCCGGATGAGCGAAACTGCCCCTCCGCGCCCCGTGGTGCTTGCCATCCTCGATGGATGGGGCCACCGGGAGGCGTGCGAGAACAACGCCATCTGCATGGCGGCGACGCCCAATCTGGACCGCATGGCCCGGACCGGGCCGAAGGCGCTGATCGACGCCTCGGAGCTGGAGGTGGGCCTGCCGAGCGGCCAGATGGGCAACTCCGAGGTCGGCCACATGAACCTGGGTGCCGGGCGGGTGGTGCTGCAGGACCTGCCGCGCATCGACGAGGCGGTCGCCAAGGGCGAGATCGTCCGTCAGCCGGCCTTACAAGACTTCGCCGAACGCCTGAAGGAAAGCGGCGGCCGCGCCCACATCATGGGCCTGATGTCGCCGGGCGGGGTGCATTCCCACCAAAACCACCTGGCCGCTCTGGCCAATGCGCTGCTGGCCGAAGGCGTGCCGGTCCTGGTACACGCCTTCCTGGACGGCCGGGACACGCCGCCGCGCAGCGCCCTCGGCTTTCTCGAGACCTTCCAAGCCGCGACCGACGCGCCGATCGCCACCGTCTCGGGACGCTACTACGCCATGGACCGGGACGGCCGCTGGGAGCGCAGCCAGCGGGCCTACCGGGTCCTGACCGAAGGCGCCGCGGCCCCCGACGCCGAGAGCGCGCCGGACGCACTTGCGGCGGTCTCCCAGAGCTACGAGGCCGGCACGGACGACGAGTTCGTGCTGCCGACGGTGGTCGGCGGTTACCAGGGCATGAAGGACGGCGACGGCCTGCTGATGGCGAACTTCCGTGCCGACCGGGCCCGGCAGATCCTCCACGCCCTGCTCGACCCGGCATTCGACGACTTCGCGCGGGCGAAGACGGTGGCGTTCGCCGCCGTGCTGGGCATGGTCAGCTACTCGAGCCGGCTCGACGCCCTCATCCCGAGCCTCTTCCCGCCACTCGAGCTGCGCGACACCCTGGGCGAGGTGGTCTCCCGGGCGGGCCTGAAGCAGCTCCGCATCGCCGAGACCGAGAAGTACGCCCACGTCACCTTCTTCCTCAACGGCGGCCGCGAGGAGACCTTCGAGGGCGAGGAGCGGATCCTGGTGCCCTCGCCCAAGGTCGCCACCTACGACCTGCAACCGGAGATGTCGGCGCCGGAGGTGACCGATCGCCTTTGCGAGGCCGTGGAGAGCGGCCGTTTCGACCTGGTCGTGGTGAACTATGCCAACGGCGACATGGTCGGCCATACCGGTGACCTGGAGGCCGCCATGAAGGCCGTGGCGGCGGTCGACGACTGCCTCGGCCGTCTCGCCGAGAGCGTGCGTGCGGCCGGCGGCTGCCTGCTGATCACCGCCGACCACGGCAACGCCGAGCAGATGGACGATCCGGCGACCGGCCAGCCCCACACCGCCCACACCATGAACCGGGTGCCGGCGCTGCTGGTGAACGCGCCGGCCTGGGCCGAAGGGCTGGAGGACGGGCGGCTCGCCGACGTGGCGCCCACCGTCCTGCAGCTCATGGGCCTGGAGCAGCCCGCGGAAATGACCGGCCGCAGCCTGATCGAGGGCCAGCCGCCGGCCGCAGCACGGGAGCCCGCCGCGGCGGCGGCCGGATGACGTGAACGCGCCCGCAGCATACGGCAGATCCGGCGGCCAGGAGCTTTCCCTGGCGCTGGGCGCGGCCGTGCTGTGCGGCCTCTTGGGACTCGCCGGAGCCCAGGCGGCACAGCCGGACGAGCGCCTGGAAGAGGTCGAGCGGGCGCTGGAGGAGAACCAGTCCCAGTCCCAGGACCTGGAGCGCACGGCCAGCGACCTGCAGGCGGAGATCGAGACCCTGCAGACGGAATCGGTGAAGGCGGCCCAGAAGACCCAGGATCTGGAGTCCCACGTCTCGCGCATCGAGGAAGCCCTCGGCTACCTGCAGGCGCGCTACCACGCCAAGGAGCAGGAGCTCGAGGCCCAGCACGGCCAGCTCTACCACACCCTGGCGGCGCTCCAGCGCATCGCCGTGCAGCCGACCGAAGCGGTCCTGGTCGGCCGCGGGACGCCGATCGAGCGGGTGCGCAGCGCCCTGCTCTTGAAGGCGGCGATCCCGGCCATCGAGGACCGGGCGGCCGAGCTGCGCACGGACCTGCAGGCGCTCTCTACCCTGCGCGCCGAGATCGGCAAGCAGCGCGGCGACCTGACCGAGACGGCGCGGGCGCTCGCCGAGGAACGCGAGAGCCTGAGCGAGCTGATCGGCCGCAAGAAGAGCCTCCGCGCACAGACCCTGGAGGAGCGCAGCCGCGCCGAGGAACGCGCCCTGCGTCTGGCGGCCGAGGCCCAGACCCTCCGCGAACTGCTGACCCGCCTCGACGAGGAATCCCGGGCGCGCGACGACCGCGCCGCACGCGATCTGGCCGCCCGGCAGGCGCGACTTGATGCCGAGCGGGCGGCCCGCGAAGCGCGAGAGGCGGTTCAGGCGGAGGACACCGCTCGGGCGGCCGAGGCCGGCGAGTCTGCGCCGGCCGCGCCCCCCGCCGACAGCGCGCAGGCCGACCCGGCCGCCGAAGGCGGCGAGACACAGCTTGCCGCGCTGCCGCCCGAGGCGCTTGCGCGCCCCGCCAACGTGCGCCCCTTCCCGAGCGCCCCCATTCAGGTCCTGGTCATGCCGGTGCGCGGCCGCTTGGTCCTTTCCTACGGCCAGCGCGCAAGCGGCGCCGACGCAGCCTCCCAGGGCATCACGATCAACACGCGATCACAGGCCCAGGTGGTCGCGCCGTTCGACGGCCAAGTGGTCTACGCCGGCAAGTTCCGCGGCTATGGGCAGATCTTGATCATCGAACATGGCGGGAGATATCATACGCTCCTCGCCGGCCTCGAACGGATCGACGCAGTCGTAGGTCAATGGATTCTCGCCGGGGAGCCCATTGGCATGATGGGTAGCCCAGACGGGCAAACACCGGAACTCTATCTGGAGCTCCGGCGTTCCGGCCAGCCGGTCAACCCCCTCCCCTGGCTAGCGACAACAGACACTAAGGTGCAAGGTTAATGCAAAGATTGCCTCGACTGGCGGTCATCGCCACCGCCCTCCTTCTCCTGGTTCCGCAGGCCGCCTCGACACAGGACAAGGATACCGACACCTATCGCCAGGTGAAGTTGTTCGGCGACGTCTTCGAGCGCGTGCGCGCCGACTTCGTCGAGGAAGTTTCGGATCAGGAGCTGATCGAAGCCGCCATCCGCGGCATGCTGACCAGCCTCGATCCCCACTCCAGCTATCTCGATCCCAAGTCCTTCCAGGACATGCGGGTCCAGACCAAGGGCGAGTTCGGCGGCCTCGGCATCGAGGTCACCATGGAGAACGGCCTGGTCAAGGTGGTCTCGCCCATCGACGATACGCCCGCCTTCCGCGCCGGCGTCCAGGCCGGCGACCTGATCAGCCACCTGGACGGCGACCCGGTGCTGGGCCTGACGCTCGCCGAGGCGGTCGAGAAGATGCGCGGACCCGTCAACACCGACCTGGTGATCACCATCCGCCGCGAGGGCCGCGAGCCCTTCGACGTCACCATCACGCGGGACATCATCACGGTGCAGTCCGTGCGCAGCCGGATGGAGGAGGACGTCGGCTACCTGCGCGTGACCGCCTTCAACGAGCAGACCTCGCCGGGGGTGGAGCGCGCCATCGAGCGCCTCTCGAATCAGGCATCCATCCCCCTCAAGGGCTTCGTCCTCGACCTGCGCAACAATCCGGGCGGACTGCTGGATCAGGCGATCGCCGTCTCCGACGCCTTCCTCGACCATGGCGAGATCGTCTCCACCCGCGGCCGCCATCCGGACGACGCCCAGCGCTACAACGCCCGCGAGGGCGACCTCACTGACGGGCTGCCGATCATCGTGCTGATCAACGGCGGTTCGGCCTCGGCGTCGGAGATCGTCGCCGGCGCCCTGCAGGACCACGGCCGCGCCATCGTCATGGGCACCCGCTCCTTCGGCAAGGGCTCGGTCCAGACCATCATCCCGCTGGCGGGGAACGGCGCCATGCGCCTGACCACCTCGCGCTACTACACGCCCTCAGGCCGCTCGATCCAGGCCACCGGCATCGAGCCCGACATCGAGGTGGAGCAGGCGCGCCTTGAGCCGGTGGACGCGTCGCCTCTGCGCCGCGAGGAGGACCTGCGCGGCGCTCTCGACAACGGCGTCGAGGACGAGCACGGCGACGGGGCCCAAGCCGAGGACGGCGAGGCCGAAGCGGAGGACTACCAGCTTTCACGGGCCGTCGACCTCCTGCAGGGCCTGTTCCTGTTCCGGCAGAGGGCCCTGAACTGACGGCTCGGAAGAGGCCGATGGCCTGCGCCGGAGCCTTGATTTGAAGAGCGGTCCCAAATCGACCGAAAGCCGGCAGGTTCCGGGCATCACGCCCCTGAGCCTCGCCTGGCTGGGGTTGATCGCCCTGCTGACGGCGGGCGCCACCTACGTCCTGCTGGCCCGCCAATCGCCGGATCCGCAGTCCGTCGAGGCGCTGGCGGCTACCCTGGAGCTGGCCAAGACCGAGTCCGGTGGCGGCCAGGCAACAGCGGAAGGGGCGGAGACGGCGGAAGCGGCCGACCAGGCCGACGCCATGGGAACCGGCAGCGGTGGCAGCGACGGCAACGAGGCCCGGGTCCCGGCTGCGACCGAGGCGGAGACGGCAGGCGGGACAGCCGCGCCCGGCTCCGGCGCGGCCGCGGGGTCCGAAGCGCAGGCCGAGGCAAGCGGCGACGAACCGCCGGCCAGCCCGGTCCTGGCGCCGGAGCAGACGGCCCTGGCGGAGGGCGCGGAACAGCCGGCCTGGCAGCGCTACGCGGCGGCCTACCCGGTAGATGGCGATGTGCCGCGCATCGCCGTGGTGCTGACCGGCCTGGGCTTCTCGAAGGCGGCGACGGAGGCGGCGATCGAGCAGCTGCCAGCCGGCGTCACCCTCTCCTTCACGCCCTACGCCCAGCAGCTCGACCAGTGGATCGCCCGGGCCCGCAGCAACGGCCACGAGGTCATGCTGGACCTGCCGATGGAACCGGTCACCTACCCGCACGACGATCCGGGACCACAGACCCTGCTGACGGAGCTGGACGACCTGGAGAACCAGCAGCGCCTGCGCTGGGTCCTGAGCCGGGCCCAGGGCTACGTGGGACTCGCCGGCTCCATGGGCTCGCGCTTCGCCGGCTCCGAGCCCAACCTCAAGCCCATCCTGACGGAGCTCAAGGAGCTGGGGCTGATGTACCTGGACAACAGGGCGAGCCACGACAGCGTGGCCGGCCGGGTCGCGGTGGAGCTCAGCCTGCCCCACGCCGTCAACGACCGCACCCTGGACGAGGACGGCGCCGGCCACCTCACCATCGACGCCCGGCTCGCCCAGGTGGAGCGGGTCGCGCTCAGCGGCGGCACCTCGGTCGCCATGGGCCGTCCGTACCCCGCGACCATCGAGCGCCTGCGCGAGTGGGTCCGCACCCTGGAATCCCGCGGCTTCACGCTGGTGCCCATCACGGCGCTGGCCGAGCGGCAACTGCAATAGCCGCACGGGTCCGCAAAGGCCCGCAGCACCCGCCCGAAGTCCGCCCGTGAGCAAGAAATCCAAGAAAAAGAAAGGCAGGAAGAAGCCGCTCACCGCGGACGCCATCGAGGCCCTGCCCTACCGCCCGGGCGTCGGCATCATGCTGCTGAACGGCAGGGGTCAGGTCTTCGTCGCCCAGAGGATCGACATGCCGAGCGCCGCCTGGCAGATGCCCCAGGGCGGCATCGACAAGGGCGAGACGCCGCTCGCCGCCGCCCAGCGGGAGCTGGAGGAGGAGACCGGCACCGACAAGGCGGAAATGATCGCCGAGAGCGCCGAATGGCACTCCTACGATCTGCCCGAGGAGCTGGTGCCGCTGATCTGGGGCGGGCGCTTCCGCGGCCAGACCCAAAAATGGTTCGCCTTCCGCTTCCTGGGCGGGGACGAGAACATCGACATCGAGACCGAGTCGCCCGAGTTCTCGGCCTGGAAGTGGGCGGACATGGCGGAGCTGCCGGACCTGATCGTACCCTTCAAGCGGAAGCTCTACCGGAAGCTGGTGGCCGAGTTCGGCCATCTGTCAAATTCGGGGAAAGAGCCGGACTGACGGCGCCGGACTGAAAGCGCCTTGGCGGCCTCAGTTTCAGGCCAGACCGTCCGCCAGCCGGCAGCGCCGCTGCAGCTGCCAGAACAGCAGGCTGGAAACCCACCGGGCGAGCCGCCCGCGCGGCGAGAGGCCCGCCGCCTTCAGGGTCATGGCGACGACCCGCTGCACATGGTGCGGCCGGTAATGGGCGTAGGCGCGGACCATGTAGGCGTCCGACCAGCGCTTGCGGTCATAGGCCTCGCCGGCGCCGTTGGCGGCATAGTAGGCGTAGGCCAGCTCGTCGTCCTCGCTCTCGCGAATGCGCCCGAGAGCCACCAGCAGCCGGCGCGCGCGGCCGATGCGCTCGCGCTCCAGATAACGCTTGAGGTGGGTGTAAAAGAGCTTGTAGTGGCGGAACTCGTCGCCGGCGATCTTGGCGCAGATGGCCTTGAGCACCGGCTCGTCCACCGCCTCGCCGAGGGCCGTGTAGTAGGAGCTGGTCCCCACCTCGACGATGCAGCGGGCCACCAGCTCGCCGGCGCGCGTGCCGCGCACCGATTTCGTCGCATCGAGCGGCAGGCTGAAGCCGTCGGTGAAGCGCGCGAAGCTTTCCTTCATATCGAACTCGGGATCCGCCATCTCGGCCCAGCGGCCCAGCGCCTGGCCGTGCTGCACCTCCTCGCGCGCCCAGTCGCGGGCGACCTCCTGGAACTCCCGGTCGTCCGGAAAGACGTTGCAGAGATAGGTGGCGTAGTCCCCGCCGTTGTACTCGACGAGGCTCGCCGCCTTCACCAGCTTCAGGATGTCGGGATCGACCTTGCCGGGATCAAAGCGATCCCAAGGAATGTCGTCCAGCGTCCAATGTTTGTCCGCCATGCTCCCGCTCACCGGCCGCGTGCCCTCCATAGAATCCGCAGGCGATTCGCGTTGTCATCATACATGCACAAAGCCGATTTGCCCAATCGCCCTCATTAACCCTATATGCCGCAAGGGTTTTTCGGAGTTCAGCCGCCGGCGACGCGGATCATGGCCTCGGCGGTGGCGATCTGCTTCTCCGCCGCCTGACGCTCGTGCTCGTCCTTGGCGTCGAGCAGGTCGTCCTTCGCGTCCTTCAACTGCTGTTCCACCGCCGCGCGATCGATGTCCGCCACGGGCAGCGCCTGCTCGGCCAGCACCGTGCAGCGGGCCGGCGTCACCTCGGCGAAGCCGCCGGCCACGAAGATCTGGTCCGTCACCTTGCCGCCGTTGTAGACGTTGATGACGCCCGGCCGGACCGCGGAGATGAGCGGCGCGTGCTGGGCAAGCACGCCGAAATCGCCTTCCTCGCCGGGCACCACGACCATATCAACGCGTTCGGAGAGCAATAGTCTCTCCGGCGAGACCAGTTCGAACTCAACCTTGTCGTCCGCCATCGGCGCGTTCCCAAACCTGCTGCGGGCGGGCCCTCCGCCCGGCTCCCCTTAGGGTGAACCCGCGAGGGGCCTCAGGCGGCCTCGGCCGCCAGGGCCTTGGCCTTCTCGACCGCCTCGTCGATGGTGCCCACCATGTAGAAGGCCGCCTCCGGCAGGTGGTCGTACTCGCCGGCCACGATGCCCTTGAAGCCGCGGATGGTCTCCTCCAGCGGCACGAAGACCCCCGGTGTCCCGGTGAAGACCTCGGCCACGTGGAAGGGCTGCGAGAGGAAGCGCTGGATCTTGCGCGCCCGGGCCACGGTCAGCTTGTCCTCTTCCGAGAGCTCGTCCATGCCCAGGATCGCGATGATGTCCTGGAGCGCCTTGTAGGACTGCAGGATACGCTGCACCTCGCGGGCCACGCCGTAGTGCTCCTCGCCGATCACGAAGGGATCCATCATGCGGCTGGTGGAGTCGAGCGGGTCGACCGCCGGGTAGATGCCCAGCTCCGCGATCTGGCGCGACAGCACGGTGGTGGCGTCCAGGTGCGAGAAGGAGGTCGCCGGCGCCGGGTCGGTCAGGTCGTCGGCGGGCACGTAGATGGCCTGGACCGAGGTGATGGAGCCCTTCTTGGTGGTGGTGATGCGCTCCTGCAGCGCCCCCATGTCGGTGGCCAGCGTCGGCTGATAGCCCACCGCCGAGGGAATGCGGCCCAAGAGCGCCGAGACCTCGGAGCCGGCCTGGGTGAAACGGAAGATGTTGTCGACGAAGAACAGCACGTCCTGGCCTTCCTCGTCGCGGAAGTACTCGGCCAGCGTCAGGCCGGTCAGGCCGACCCGCGCGCGGGCGCCCGGCGGCTCGTTCATCTGGCCGTAGACCAGCGCCGCCTTGGAGCCGTCGCCGTCGAGCTGGATAACGCCGGACTCGATCATCTCGTGATAGAGGTCATTGCCCTCGCGGGTGCGCTCGCCCACGCCGGCGAACACGGAGTAGCCGCCGTGCGCCTTGGCGATGTTGTTGATCAGCTCCATGATGATCACGGTCTTGCCGACGCCGGCGCCGCCGAAGAGGCCGATCTTGCCGCCCTTGGCGTAGGGCTCCAGCAGGTCGACCACCTTGATGCCGGTGACCAGGATCTCCGCCTCGGTGGACTGGTCGATGTATTCCGGCGCGTGCTTGTGGATCGGCGAGCGCTGGTCCGTCTGAACGGGTCCGCGCTCGTCCACGGGCTCGCCCACCACGTTGAGGATGCGCCCGAGCGTCTGCGGCCCGACCGGCACTGAGATCGGCTCGCCGGTGTCGGTGACCTCCTGGCCGCGGACCAGGCCCTCGCTCGAATCCATGGCGATGGTGCGCACCATGTTCTCGCCCAGGTGCTGCGCCACCTCCAGCACCAGGCGCTGGCCGTCGTTCTCGGTCTCCAGCGCGTTCAGGATCAGCGGCAGGTCGCCCTCGAACTGCACGTCGACGACCGGACCCATCACCTGCGTGATCGTGCCGACCAGGTTCTTTGCCATGAAAATCGCTCCTCGGTGCTAGGTCCCGCCGACCGTTCCGCGCGCGCCCGGCGCTAGAGGGCTTCCTTCGCGGAAATGATCTCGATCAGCTCCCTGGTGATGAAGGCCTGCCTGGTACGGTTGTAGACCAGGGTCAGGTTATTGATCATGTCGCCGGCGTTGCGGGTCGCGTTGTCCATCGCGGTCATGCGCGCGCCCTGCTCGCTGGCGTTGTTCTCAAGGATCGCCTTATAGATCTGCACCGCCAGATTGCGCGGCAGCAGGGCGGTCAGGATCTCCTCCTCGCCGGGCTCGTACTCGTAGCTGGCGTGCTGGCCGGCGCCGGCCTCGGCCGCCTCCTCGCCGGCCGGCGGCGCGAAGGGGATGAGCTGCTGACGCCGCACGATCTGGGTGATCGCCGACTTGAACTCGGCGTAGATCATCGTGCAGACGTCGAACTCGCCCTCTTCGAACATGCGGGTGATTCGCTGGGCGATCTCCTCCGACTTCTCGAAGGTCGGACGCGGGCGCGTCACGTCCTCGATGGTGTCGATGATCATCTCGCCGTACTGGCGGCGCAGCTGGTCGCGGCCCTTGCGGCCGACGCAGAGGATCTTGACGACCTTGCCGCTCTCCAGCAGCTCGTCGATCATATGGCGGCTTTCGCGCACGATGTTGCTGTTAAAGCCGCCGCAGAGGCCGCGGTCCGCGGTCCCGACCACGACGAGCTGGACCTCGTCCTTGCCTGTCCCGGCCAAGAGCTTCGGCGCTCCGGCCTGGCCTGCCGAGGCCGCGGCCAGCGAGCCCAGCATGCGCTCCATGCGCACGGCATAGGGCCGCGCCGCCTCGGCCTGCTCCTGGGCGCGGCGCAGCTTGGCCGCCGCGACCATCTTCATGGCCGAGGTGATCTTCTGCGTCGCCTTGACGCTGGCGATGCGGACTCTCAGGTCCTTGAGGCTCGGCATGCCGCTCTATCCGCCCGGTTTTCCTGCCTTGTGTCCAGCCCGGTCCAAGCCGTCTCGCCTCAGGCGTAGGTGGAGGCGAACTTGTCCATGAATCCCTTCAGCTTCTCTTCCGTTGCATCGCTGATCTCGCGCTCTGAGCGGATGGCGTCCAGGATCTCGCTGGCATTGGCGCGGACCTCGGACAGCAGGCGGTCCTCGAAGTCCGTCACCTTGGTGACCGGAAGCTTGTCGAGGTAGCCGCGCACGCCCGAATAGATCGCGATCACCTGCTCCTCGACCGGCAGAGGCCGGTACTGGGGCTGCTTCAGGAGTTCCGTCAGGCGCACCCCGCGCGCCAGGAGGCGCTGGGTGGCCGCATCCAGGTCGGAGGCGAACTGGGAGAAGGCCTCCATCTCGCGGTATTGCGCCAGCTCCAGCTTAATGGTGCCGGCGACCTGCTTCATGGCCTTGATCTGGGCCGCCGAGCCCACCCGCGAGACCGACAGGCCGACGTTGAGCGCCGGACGGATGCCTTTGTAGAAGAGCGCCGTCTCCAGGAAGATCTGGCCATCGGTGATGGAGATGACGTTGGTCGGGATGTAGGCCGAGACGTCGCCGGCCTGGGTCTCGATCACCGGCAGTGCGGTCAGCGAACCGGCCCCATGCTCGTCGTTCATCTTGGCCGCCCGCTCGAGCAGGCGCGAATGCAGGTAGAAGACGTCGCCGGGATAGGCCTCGCGCCCCGGCGGCCGACGCAGCAGCAGGGACATCTGGCGGTAGGCGACGGCCTGCTTGGAAAGGTCGTCGTAGAAGATGACCGCGTGGGCACCGTTGTCGCGGAAGAACTCGCCCATGGTGCAACCGGTGTAGGGCGCCAGGAACTGCAGCGGCGCGGGCTCCGAGGCGGTCGCCGCGACGACGATCGAGTAGTCGAGCGCGCCGTGGTCCTCCAGCGTCTTCACGAACTGGGCGACGCTGGAGCGCTTCTGGCCGACCGCCACGTAGATGCAGTAGAGCTTGCGGGACTCGTCGTCGCCCTGGTTGATGGACTTCTGGTTGATGATGGTGTCGAGGGCGATGGCGGTCTTGCCGGTCTGCCGGTCGCCGATGATCAGCTCACGCTGGCCGCGGCCGATCGGAATCAGGCTGTCGATGGCCTTGAGGCCGGTCTGCATGGGCTCGTGCACGGACTTGCGCGGGATGATGCCCGGCGCCTTGACCTCGACGCGTCTGCGCTCGGTCGACTCGATCGGGCCCTTGCCGTCGATCGGATTGCCGAGGGCGTCGACCACGCGGCCCAGGAGCCCGCGGCCCACCGGCACGTCGACGATGGCGCCCGTGCGCTTGACCGTGTCGCCTTCCTTGATGTCCCGGTCGTCGCCGAAGATGACGATGCCGACGTTGTCGACCTCCAGGTTCAGGGCCATGCCCTTGATGCCGCCCGGGAACTCGACCATCTCGCCGGCCCGCACGTTGTCCAGGCCGTAGACCCGGGCCACGCCGTCGCCGACCGACAGCACCTGGCCGACCTCCGCCACATCGGCCTCGGTTCCGAAATTCTCGATCTGCTCTTTCAGGATCGCAGAGATTTCCGCGGCACGGATGTCCATCATCCAGCCCCTTTCATGACCAATTCGAGTCGTTGAAGCTTGCTGCGCAAGGAGGTGTCGACCATGCGGCTGCCGACCTTGACCACCAGGCCGCCGATCAGGCCGGGATCGATCTTGAGGTTCATCTGCACCTTGGCCCCGACCGCCTGCCGCAGCGCCGACAGGAGCGCGTCCTTCTGGGAGTCCGAAAGCTCGTGGGCGGCCATGACCTGTGCGGTCACCTCGCCGCGGCGGCGCGCCAGCTCTTCGAGGAAGGCGTCGATCATCTGGGGCAGCGCGAAGAGCCGGCGGTTTTGGGCCACCACCATGACGAAGCGCCGGACCAGATCTCCGGCGCCGGCCTTGTCCAGGATGGCGGACATGGCCTTGGTCTGCTCGTCGCGGCCGTGGAGGGGGCTGCGGATGAAGCGGCGCAGGTCTTCGCTGTCGGCGATCACGCCCTTGAGGGATTTGAGCTCGTCGGCCAGGGAATCCAGCTCTTTGCGCTGGTCCGCCAGCTCGAACAGCGCGGCGGCATACCGCCCGGCCAGACCGCCGCCGATCGCTTCCTCGCTCGCCAAACCCCTTCCCCCCACGGTGTCCGGCCGCCGATCCGGGCGCCCTCAGCGCCCTGAATTCGACACCCGCTGAAACGTTCTGGACGGCCCCCGAGCCCCAGAGCGCGCGTGTTATCACAGTCCATTAGGACTGACAAGACGCGGGCCGGCGGCCGGTTCGGTCGCGCGCATTCTAGCTTGACGGCACGGCCCCGGCCAGCGCCGCGACCGTCCTTTTTCCGACCCATTCCGCCCTCCTGGAAAGCCCGGCGCGGCGTCACAGGAAGCTGTAGGGGTCCACGTCGATGCGCAGGCGCACGGCGCGCGGCAGCTCGACCCGCGCGAGCCACTGGCCGACGATGGGCTGTGCCGCCCGGCTGCGCGGCACCCTGAGCAGGAAGCGGCGGCGGTGCTGGCGGCGCAGCACGGCGAGCGGCGCCGGGGCCGGGCCCAGCACCTCCAGCCCCGGCTCACGCGGCGCGGCTCGGGCGAGTTGGGCGCAGGCCCGGTCCAGCAGGCCCTCGTCGCGCGAGGAGAGAATTAGGGCCACCAGCCGGCTGAAGGGCGGCATGCCGGCTGATCGGCGGCCCTCCGCCTCGATCTCCAGGAAGCGCTCGCGCTCGCCGGAGGCCAGCGCCAGCATGACCGGGTGGCCCGGATCGTAGGTCTGGATCAGGGCCCGCCCCGGCCGCTCGGCCCGGCCGGCCCGCCCGGCCACCTGCTGCAGGAGCTGATGGGTCCGCTCCGCAGCCCTGAGGTCGCCGCCGGCCAGGCCCAGGTCGCCGTCGACCACGCCGACCAGGGTAAGCCAGGGAAAATGGTGGCCCTTGGCGACGATCTGGGTGCCGATCAGGAGGTCGATCTCCCGCGCCTGCATGGCCCGCACGAACTCGGCGGCGGCAGCCGGGCCGCCCAGGGTGTCGCTGGAGACGACGCGGGCGCGCTGCTCGGGGAACAGCAGGGCCACCTCCTCCGCCAGGCGCTCGACGCCGGGCCCGCAGGCGGCCAGCGTGCCCTCCGCGCCGCACTCGGGGCAGGTCTTGGGCAGGCGGGTGGCATAGCCGCAGTGATGGCACTGGATGCGCCCCGCCAGCCGGTGGGCCACCAGCCAGGCGCTGCAGTTGGGGCATTGCAGCCGGTGGCCGCAGCTGCGGCAGAGGGTGAGCGGCGCGTAGCCGCGGCGATTGAGGAACAGGAGGGCCTGTTCGCCGCGCTCGAAGGTCTCGGTGAGCGCTAGGCGCAGGCGTGCCGAGAGCCAGGCCTGTCCGATGCCGGGCAGGCGCGGTGGCGGGTCCTTGCGCAGGTCGATCAGCTCCACCTCGGGCATGACCGCGGCGCCGTGGCGCTCGGGCAGGTGCAGGCGGTCGAAGCGCCCGGCCTCCACGTTGGTCACCGTCTCGAGCGACGGCGTGGCCGAGGCCAGCACGATGGGGATCGCGCCCAGCTGCGCGCGCACGATGGCCATGTCACGGGCGTGATAGACGACCCCGTCCTCCTGCTTGAAGGAGGGATCGTGCTCTTCGTCCACCACGATCAGGCCGAGGTCCCGGTAAGGCAGGAAGAGGGCCGAACGCGCGCCGGCCACCACCTGCGCCTCGCCATGGGCGACCGCCCGCCAGGTCCGCCGACGCTGGACGCTGCTCAGGTCGGAGTGCCACTCGGCGGGGGCGACGCCGAAGCGGCGCTCGAAGCGCTCCAGCCATTGGGCCGAGAGGGCGATTTCCGGCAGCAGCACCAGGACCTGCCGGCCGGCCTCCAGGGCCTCCGCCACCGCCTCCAGATAGACCTCTGTCTTGCCGGCGCCGGGCACACCGTCCAGCAGGGTGACGGAGAACCCCGAGCGGGCGCTCCCTTCAGGGCTCTCATCCGCGCCGTCGCTGGCGGCGGCTGCTTCCCGGACCCGCGTCCTGAGGGTGGCGGCGGCAGCCGCCTGGGCCTCCGACAGCTCCGGGCCGGGATGCCGCCAGTCGGGCGCCTCGAAGGCGGGCGGCGGTGGCAGCTCCACGGCCTCGATCACCCCCTGCTGGGCCAGCCCTTTGACCACCGAGGGCCCGACGCCGGCCTCGACCGCCAGCTCTCGCGGCAGACGCGGCGGCCCCTCGCGTAGCAGGTCGAGGACCCGGCGGCGCGCCGGCGTCAGGCGCAGGCCGGGCGGCGGCGGCTCCAGGGCGCCGGGGGCGAGGCGAAAGGCCAGCACCGGCTTGGGCGGCTCCAGGGCCCGCGGCGCGCTGAGCGCCATGCGCAGGACGGCGCCGCGCTGCGCCATGTTGTACTGCGCCACCCACTCGACGAAGCGCCGCTGGATTTCGCCGAAGGGCGGGAAGTCGAAGCGACCGCCGACCGGCCGGAGCTTCTCCGGCGCCACCTCGTCCCTGTCCTCCGCAGGCTCCCAGACCACGCCCAGCAGCTCCCGGCTGCCCAGGGGCACGCTGACCAGGTCGCCCGGCGCGAGCGCCAGGTCGTCCGGCACCGCGTAGTCGTAGGCCTGCCCGAGGGGCAGCGGCAGCAGCACCGAGACCCTGTCATCCGGGCTCGCGGCGGCTCCCTGCACGCCTTGCGGGTTCCCGGTGGCGGGACTTTCGCCGTCCGGGGCACGGCGGGCGGCGCTGGCGTGACGGTCGGGCATCGGGTACACTGTAAGGGACCGGCCAGGGAGCGCCCAGGGTTCTTGGCGCGCCGCGGGCAACGTCCCGGGACCGGTCCCGGAAGCCGGGTAAGGCTGACAGTGGAGCGCGTATGAGGTTCTTTTTGGATACGGCGGATCTGGCGGAGATCCGGGACCTGGCGGCTACCGGGTTGGTGGACGGCGTGACCACCAATCCCTCGCTGGTCGCCAAGGCCGGCGGCGACTTCTTCGCCACCCTGGCGGAGATCTGCGAGGTCGTGCCGGGGCCGGTCAGTGCCGAGGTGACGGCGACGGACCATGCCACCATGCTGATCGAGGGCAAGCGCCTCGCCGGCGTCGCGCCCAACATCGTGGTCAAGGTGCCCCTGACGCCTGACGGCCTCAAGACCTGCCGGGCGCTCACCGACGACGGCATCCGGGTCAACGTCACCCTCTGCTTCTCGCCTGCCCAGGCGCTTCTCGCCGCCAAGGCCGGCGCCACTTACGTCTCGCCCTTCGTCGGCCGCCTCGACGACATCGCGACCGACAGCCTCTCCCTCATCTCCGACATCATGGAGATCTTCGACGCCTATCCGGAGATCGCCACGGAGGTGCTGGTGGCCTCGGTGCGCCATCCCATGCACGTGGTGGAGACCGCTAAGATGGGCGCCCACGTGGCGACCGTCCCGCCGAACGTGCTGCGGGCCATGTTCAAGCATCCCCTTACGGACCGGGGCCTGGATGCCTTCCTGGAGGACTGGGCCAAGACCGGCCAGTCGATCCTGAAGCAGCCGGTCGGCGGCGGTAGCGATGACGCGGCGCCAGAGCGACGTCGCGCCTAGTCCGGCCAACGGCCGGTCCGGCACGGCCCTGGCCCCCGCGGAGAGCGCGCTCTCGGCGGAGGAGGTGGCGACTTTCCTGGCCCGGCACCCGGCCTTCTTCGCCGATCGTCCCGAGCTGCTTGAAAGCCTGACGGCGCTGCCGGCGGAGACCGCCGACGGCGTGGTCAGCCTGCAGCGCTACCTGGTGGAGCGCCTGCGCGGCCAGCTGGCCGAGGCCCACCGCGCCAACGAGAGCCTGGTGGCCATCGGACGCGCCAACCTGGTGATCCAGGCCCGGGTCCACAAGGCGGCCCTGGCGCTGCTCTCGGCCGGCTCCTTCGAGCACCTGATCGAGACGGTCACCACCGACTTGGCGGTCATCCTCGACCTGGACGCCGTGGCGCTCGGGGTCGAGCAGTCGGCCGAAGAGCTTCCGCCGGTGCGCCTCGGCGGCCTGGTGCAGCTCGAGCCCGGAACCGTCGACGCCCTGATCGGCCGCGGCCGCACTGTGACGCTCGACAAGCAGATCAACGGCCAGAGCGCCCTCTTCGGCGCCGCGGCCAGCCTGATCTCGTCCCAGGCCCTCATCCGCCTGCAGGTCGGCCGCAAGACCCCGCCGGCCCTGCTGGCGCTCGGCTCCCGACGGGCCGAGCAGTTCCACGAGGGGCAGCGGACCGAGCTTCTCACATTCCTCGCGCGGGCCTTGGAGCGCTGTATCCGGGCATGGCTCAACCTTCCAGACTGAACGGCGGTCTGGGGGGGGATCTCGACGCGGCCCTCGAGGGCTGGCGGCGCTGGCTAGCCAAGGAGCGCCGGGCCTCTCCCCATACGGTCGCCGCCTACGGCCGGGACCTGGATGACTTCCTGCGCTTTCTCGCCGGGCACCTGGGCGGCCCGGTCGCGCTTTCCGACCTCGCCGGCCTCAAGCCTCTCGACTTCCGCTCATGGCTGGCCGCCCGCGCCGGGCGCGGCCTGCAGGCCAGCTCCACGGCACGGGCGCTCTCGGTGGTGCGGGGCTTCTTCCGCTGGCTGCAGAAGCGCGGCTTGGCCGACAACGCCGCCGTCGGGGCCGTGCGCACGCCCAAGGTGCCCCGCTCGGTGCCCCGCGCCCTCAGCCGCGAGGAGGCCTCGGAGGCCCTCGAGACCGTCGCCGCCCTCGACGAGCGGGACTGGATCAACCGGCGCGACGCCGCGGTCTGCCTGCTGCTCTACGGCTGCGGCCTGCGGCTCGGCGAAGCCCTCGGCCTGCGCCGCAGCGAGGCGCCGCGGCCCGGCCAGGAGGGCCTGGCGATCACCGGCAAGGGCGGCAAAGAGCGGGTCGTTCCCCTGCTTCCCGTGGTGATCGCGGCCATCGAGAGCTATATCGCCGCCTGCCCCCACCCGCTTCCCGCCGAGGGCCCGCTCTTCGTCGGCGTGCGCGGCGGCCCCCTCGGCCCGCGCCAGGTGCAGCAGCGCCTGGCGGAGCTGCGCCGCCTCTTGGGGCTGCCGGAGACCGCAACGCCCCACGCCCTGCGCCACAGCTTCGCCACCCACCTGCTGGCCGGCGGCGGCGACCTGCGGGCGATCCAGGAGCTCCTCGGCCACGCCTCGCTCTCGACCACCCAGCGCTACACCGAGGTCGACACGGCCGCCCTCATGGCGGTCTACCGGAAGGCCCACCCCCGGGCCGGCGGCTGAGGCCTCGCCACAGGCCCAGCGGCCGCGTCCCGACTCATTCCTTCGGTTCGTCGAGGCCGCCCCGGCGGCCGAGGTAGGCGATGCAGGCCGGGCCCAGGGCGACGGCGAGACCGCTGGAGAGGAAGGCCAGGCCCCAGGAGAGCACGCTGGTCCCGCCGCCCGCCAGGTCCAGCACCACGCCGAAGGCGACCGGCCCCAGGAAGGCGCCCGAGAAGCCGATGAAGGAGTGGACCGCCATGGTGGCGCCCCGCGCGCCCGCCTCGGCGTTGGCGAGCGCCCCCGCAGTGACGGAGGAGGAGTCCGCCGTCACCGTGATGCCGTAGAGCAGGCAGACTCCCACCAGCAGCGGCAGTGGCACGGGCGCCAGGAAGCCGATCACCGCCGCGACGAGGGCCGAGGACAACATGATGGCGATCACCACGCCGCGGCGGCCGAAGCGGCGTGCGGCCTCGTTGCCGAGCACGCTGGCCGGCAGGCCCAGGAGGTTCGCGATGGCGGCGATCGCCGTAGCGCTCCACAGCACGCCCATCGCGCCCGCCTCCTGGCGCTCCTGGGAGAAGACCAGGAAGGCCACCAGCCAGGATCTGAGGGCGAAGAGCTCCCAGTTGTGGGCGAAGTAGGCGAGCACGTAGGCCATGGCCCGGCGATTGGCGAGCACCGGCCGGAAGTCGAGCAGGAAGCGGCGGGGCGCCTGCAGGTGGTGCGGCGCGCTGGCCGGCACGAAGAGCAGCATGACGGCCATGGCGAGCAGCGGCCCGATGGCGGAGAGGCCGAAGGTCCAGCGCCAGCCGAACCAGGCGGCCAGCTCGCCCGCCATGAAGAACGACAGACTGGTGCCGATCCCGAAGGTGGCGGTGTAGAAGGCGACGGCCCGGCTCTGCTGAGCCTGGCTGACGTGGTCGGTAAGCGCCTTCAGACCCGGCATGTAGGTGCCGGCGAGGCCGACGCCGCCCAGGGCCCGGAACAGGGTGGCGGTCCAGAAGCCCTCGGCGACGAGGCCGAAGCCGAGGGAGGCAAGGCCCGTCAACAGGGCAGAGGCGGCGTAGATGAGGCGCGGATCGATGCGGTCGGTGAGCGCCACCAGCACCGGCACCGAGATCGTGTAGGCGGCGAAGAAGACGCCGTTGATCCAGCCGGCCTCGGTGTTGCTGAGGCCCCATTCGTCGAGGAAGGTGGGCAGCAGCCCCGGGAAGACGCCGAAGCCCGTCATGCTGACGACCTCGGCGAGGCAGAGCAGCAGGATCAGCCCCCTGCCGGTCATGCGGGGACCGCTTTCGGGCGGTCGGGCGGCGGCGCCACCCGGTCAGATGTGGATCGGGCGGCCGTGGACCGCGAGCGCGGCCTCCTTGACCGCCTCGCCCATGCCCGGATGGGCGTGGCAGGTGCGGGCGATGTCCTCGGCCGAGGCGCCGAACTCCATGGCCAGCACCGCCTCGGCCAGCAGGTCGCCGGCCAGCGGCCCTACCATGTGGACCCCCAGCACCCGGTCGCTGCGCTTGTCGGCCAGGATCTTCACCAGGCCCTCGGTGTCGCCGGTGGTGCGCGCCCGGCTGTTGGCGGTGAAGGGGAACTTGCCGACCCGGTAGTCGGCGCCGGCCTCCTTGAGCTGCTCCTCGGTCTTGCCCACGCCGGCCACCTCGGGCCAGGTGTAGACCACGCCCGGCACCAGGTCGTAGTCGATGTGGCCCGACTGGCCGGCCATCATCTCGGCGCAGATCACGCCTTCGTCCTCGGCCTTGTGGGCCAGCATGGGGCCCGGCACGCAGTCGCCGATGGCGTAGACGCCGGGCACCGAGGTCTGGAAGCGATCGTCGACCTTGATGATGCCGCGGTTGTCGATCTCGACGCCCAGCGCCTCAAGGCCCAGGCCCTCGGTGTAGGGCCGGCGGCCGATGGCGACCAGCACCACGTCGGCCTTGACGGTCGCGGCATCGCCGCCCTTGACCGGCTCCACGGTGAGGGTGACGCCGGCCTTGCCGTTCTTGGCGCCGGTCACCTTGTGGCCCAGCTTGAAGGCGAGGCCCTGCTTGGCGAGGATGCGCTGGGTCTGCTTGCAGATCTCGCCGTCCATGCCGGGCAGGATGCGGTCGAGGAACTCGATCACCGTGACCTTGGCCCCCAGGCGCGACCAGACCGAGCCCAGCTCGAGCCCGATCACGCCGGCGCCGATCACCACCATCTCCTTGGGCACGGCCTCGAGCGCCAGCGCGCCGGTGGAGCTGACGATGCGCTTCTCGTCGACCTCGACGCCCGGCAGCGGCGTCGACTCCGAGCCCGTGGCGATCAGGATGTTCTTGGCCGAGAGCGTCTTCTCGCCGCCCTCGTTGAGGGCGACCGTGACCTCGCCGGCCTTGGGGATGCTGCCGGTGCCGACCAGGTAGTCCACCTTGTTCTTCTTGAACAGGAACTCGATCCCCTTGGTCAGCTCGCCCACCACCTTGTCCTTGCGCGCCATCATGGTCTCGAGATCGAGCTCCATCTTGGAAATCTTGATGCCTTGCTCGGCCAGGTGGTTCCGCGCCTCTGCGAAACGCTCCGAGGAGTGCAGCAGCGCCTTCGAGGGAATGCAGCCCACGTTGAGGCAGGTGCCGCCCAGGCTGCCGCGCTTTTCAACGCAGGCCGTCTTCATGCCGAGCTGGGCTGCGCGGATGGCGGCCACGTAGCCGCCGGGCCCGCCGCCGATGACCACAAGATCGTAGGCTTCGTCGCTCATCTCTCCCCCATGTCCTCCGGCGCTTCAGCGAACATCCGGCCGGGGCGCGCAGCTTCGAAAGCACCCCGAGCCAGCCGCACGCCGGAGCTCAGATGTCCAGCAGCAGGCGCTCCGGGTCCTCAATGAAGTCCTTGACCCGCACCAGGAAGGTGACCGCCTCGCGCCCGTCGATGATGCGGTGGTCGTAGCTCAGCGCAAGGTACATCATGGGCCGCGCCACCACCTGGCCGTCCACCACCATGGGGCGCTGCTGGATCTTGTGCAGGCCCAGGATGCCCGACTGGGGCATGTTGAGGATCGGCGTCGACAGCAGCGAGCCGAAGACGCCGCCGTTGGTGATGGTGAAGCTGCCGCCGGTCATCTCGTCGATCGAGAGCTTGCCGTCCCGCGCCCGCTGGGCCAGCTCGCCGAGGGTCTTCTCGATCTCGGCGAAGCTCTTCTTGTCGCAGTCGCGGATCACCGGAACCATGAGCCCACTGGGCGCGGAGACGGCCATGCCGATGTCGTAGTAGTGCTTGTAGACGATCTCCTCGCCGTCGATCTCGGCGTTGACGGCGGGCAGCTCCTTCAGGGCCGCTACCACCGCCTTGGTGAAGAAGGAGGTGAAGCCGAGGCGCACGCCGTGCTTCTTCTCGAAGCTGTCCCGGTACTGGGCGCGCAGGGCCATGACCGCGCTCATGTCCGCCTCGTTGAAGGTGGTGAGCATGGCGGCCGTGTTCTGGGCTTCCTTCAGGCGCCGCGCGATTGTCTGGCGCAGCTTGGGCATGCGCACCCGTTCCTCGCGCGCCTGTGCCGCATCTGGGACCGCGCCCGGCGCTCCCCCGGTTGCCGGCGCGGCGGGCGCCGGAGCGGCGGCCGGCGCAGGCGCGATCAGGGGCTCGGGCGTCGCCGGAATGGCCGCCGCCTTGCCCTCCAGGAAGTCCAGCACGTCCTCCTTGGTGAGCCGGCCGCCCGGGCCCGTCGCCGGGATCACGGCCGGGTCGAGCCCCTTGTCGGAGACCAGCTTGCGCACGGCGGGCGAGAGCGGTTGGGTGGTGGGCGCCGGCGCCCCGATGAAGGCCAGCAGGTCGGCCTTGGAGATGCGCCCCTCGGCGCCGCTGTGGCCGACGGCGGACGGGTCGAGGTCTTCCCCGTTCGCAGCCGCCGCCGTCTCCGCCGGAGCCGATGCGGGCGTCGGTTTCGCCGGGGCGGCCTCGACGGCGCTCGGCGCGGCCGCGGACGCAGCGCCCGCGGTTACGGTTCCCAGCACGGCGCCGACCTCGACGCTCGCGCCCTCCTCGGCACGGATCTCGCCGATCACCCCGTCGACCGGCGCGTTGACCTCGAGGGTCACCTTGTCGGTCTCCACCTCGACCACCGGCTCGTCCTTGGCGACCGGCTCGCCGGGGGTCTTCAGCCACTGGGCCACGGTGCCCTCGGCGACCGACTCGCCCATGGTGGGAACCACGATCTCGACCGTCTCGCCGCCGCCGTCCGGCGACGGGGCGGGCGCCGGCTCTTTCGCGGGCGCAGGTTCGGCCACGGCGGCGGGTGTCGAATCGGCCTTGGCCGCCGCCGGCTTCCCGTCCGCGTCGATGCGCCCCAGGAGGGCGCCCACCTCGACGTTCGCGCCCTCGTCCGCCAGGACCTCCGCCAGCACGCCGGCTTCGCTGGCGTTCACCTCGAGCGTGACCTTGTCGGTCTCCAGCTCGACCAGCGCCTCGTCCTGGGCCACGGCCTCGCCTGGTTTCTTCAGCCACTGCGCCACCGTCGCTTCGGTCACCGACTCCCCGAGCGTGGGGACCACGATATCCGTCGCCATCTATAGACCCTCGTCCTGCAACGTCTGCCGGCGCGGAATCCCGCGACCGGCCTCAGGCGCTCTTCTTTTTCTGCGCCGGTTTCTTCTGCTTGCCAACCATGGCCTCGTAGGCCGCCCGCCGCGCCGCGATCCGGCTGGTGGCCTTCTTGCCGACGACGAAGGCCTCGTCGATCAGCGCCTTCTGCTCCTTCACGTGGCGCGCATGGAGACCCGTGGCCGGCGAGGCGGCCGACGGCCGGCCGGCGTAGCGCGGGCGCGGGTTCTCGCAGCCGATGTCCTCCGCCACCTCCTCGATGAAGGTGCTGGCGAACGGCCAAGCCCCCATGTTGCGCGGCTCCTCCTGGCACCAGACCAGGTGGCACTGCTTGTAGTCTTCGAGCTCGTGCGCCAGCGCGTCCGCCGGGAAGGGATAGAGCTGCTCCAGGCGCAGGAAATGCACGTCCGCGACGCCGCGCTTCTCGCGCTCCTCCAGCAGATCGTAGTAGACCTTGCCGCTGCACAGCACCACCTGCTTGGCGTCCTTCTTGGGCGAGGGGATCTCGTCGCAGTAGAGCACCCGGTGGAAGGTCGAGTCCGGTCCGAAGCACTCGAGGTCCGAGACCACGCGCTTGTGGCGCAGGAGCGATTTGGGCGCCATCACGATCAGCGGCTTGCGGAAGCTGCGGCGGATCTGGCGGCGCAGCGCGTGGTAGTAGTTGGCCGGCGTGGTGCAGTTCACGATCTGCATGTTGTCCTCGGCGCAGAGCTGCAGATAGCGCTCCAAACGCGCCGAGGAGTGCTCGGGCCCCTGGCCCTCGAAGCCGTGGGGCAGCAGCATGACGAGGCCCGACATGCGCAGCCACTTGACCTCGCCCGAGGCGATGAACTGGTCGATGATGATCTGGGCGCCGTTGGAGAAGTCGCCGAACTGGGCCTCCCAGAGCACCAGCGCCTGGGGCTCGGCCAGCGAGTAGCCGTACTCGAAGCCGAGCACCGCCAGCTCGCTCAAGGGGCTGTCGATGATCTCGATCTTCGCCTGCTCGGCGTCGATGTAGTTGAGCGGGGTGTAGCGCTCCTCGTCCTCCTGGTCGATCAGGCAGGCGTGGCGCTGGGAGAAGGTGCCGCGGTTGGAGTCCTGGCCCGAGAGGCGCACCGGCGTGCCTTCAACCAGGAGCGTGCCGAAGGCGAGCGCCTCGGCGGTCGCCCAGTCGATCCCCTTTCCGGCCTCGATCGCCTTGCGCTTGGCCTCGAGCTGGCGGGCGATCTTGCGGTTGAGGTGGAAGCCGTCGGGCACGCGCGTGAGCGCCGTGCCGACCTGTTCGAGCACGTCCATCGGAACGCCGGTCTCGCCGCGCCGGGCGTCGTAGCCCCGGACCTTCTCCATGCCCGCCCAGGCGCCCTCGAGCCAGTCCGCCTTGTTGGGCTTGAACGAGCCCGCGGCCTCGAACTCGGCCTCCAGCAGCTCGTTCTTGCTGGCGACCAGGCGATCGGCATCTTCCTTGGAAAGGACACCTTCGCTCGCCAGGTTTTCCGCATAGATCTGCCGCGCCGAGGGCTGCTTGGCGATCTTCTTGTACATCAAGGGCTGGGTGAACATGGGTTCGTCGCCCTCGTTGTGGCCGAAGCGCCGGTAGCAGAACATGTCGATGACGATGTCCTTCTTGAAGGTCTGGCGGAACTCGATGGCGATGCGCGCCACGTGAACCACCGCCTCGGCGTCGTCGCCGTTCACGTGGAAGATGGGCGCCTGGATCATCCGCGCCACGTCCGAGCAGTAGGGCCCGGAGCGCGAGTTCACCGGGTTGGTGGTGAAGCCGATCTGGTTGTTGACGATGAAGTGGATCGTGCCGCCGATGCGGTAGCCCTTGAGCTCCGAGAGGTCCAGGGTCTCCGGCACCAGCCCCTGGCCGGAGAAGGCGGCGTCGCCGTGCAACAGCAGGGCCATGATCTGGCTACGCTCGGTGTCCTCGCGCTGCACCTGCTTGGCCCGCACCTTGCCCACCACCACCGGGTTGACCGCCTCAAGGTGCGAGGGGTTCGCGGTCAGGGAGAGGTGGATCTCCTGGCCCTCGAACTCGCGGTCCGACGAGGTGCCCAGGTGGTACTTCACGTCGCCCGATCCGCCCACGTCCTCGGGATGGGCGGCGCCGCCCTGAAACTCCGAGAAGATGGCAGAGAAGGGCTTACCCATGACGTGGGCCAGCACGTTGAGGCGCCCGCGGTGGGGCATGCCGATCACCACCTCGCGCAGTCCCAGCTCGCTGCCGCGGCGCAGGATCTCCTCCAGCGCCGGCACCGTCGATTCGGCGCCGTCGAGGCCGAAGCGCTTGGTGCCGGTGTACTTCTTGTCGAGGAAGCGCTCGAAGGTCTCGGCATCGGTCAGCTGCTGCAGGATCGCGCCTTTCTCCTCCTTCGAGAAGCGGGTGCGGTTCTCCACGTTCTCGATGCGCTCCTGGATCCAGGCCTTCTGGGCCGGATCCTGGATGTGCATGAACTCGACGCCGACGTGGCCGCAGTAGGTGGCGCGCACGCCGTGCATGATCTCGCGCAGGGTCGCCGTCTCGTAGCCGAGCACGCCGTTGATGAAGATCGGCCGGTCCAAGTCGGCGTCGCCGAAGCCGTAGGTCTTGGGGTCGAGCTCCGGGTGCTTGAACTTCGGCGCCAGGCCGAGGGGATCGAGGCTCGCCTCCAGATGGCCGCGCACCCGGTAGGCGCGGATCAGCATCAGCGCCCGGATGGAATCGAGGGTGGCGTTGCGGATGTCGCCGGCGGTGAGAACCCGGTCGCCGGCAACGCCGTGGGCGACGGCGGCCACGCTGGTGTCCGAGAGGGCGCCGTTGCCGTCCTCCGCGAGGCCGGCGAGTCCGGCCACGTAGGCCCGCGCCTCCTCGTCGAGATCTCCGAAGAAGCGCTGCCAGTCCGAGCCCACGCTGTCGGGCGCGTCCGCATAGCGCCGGTAGAGGCGCGCGATCGACTCTGCGCCCGCACCGTTTCCGGACGCCTGGGTTCCTGCCTGCTGTGCCGACATGTCTTGCTCTAGCGCGTCCGTCGGTCCGGTTGGATGGGCTGCGGACGCCGCTCCTCCTTGCTGGTTGCCGTTCAGCCCCCCATCGCCTTCACCATGGCCTGGCCGATGCCGGCCGGGGAATCCGCGACCACCACGCCGGCCGACTTCAAAGCCTCGATCTTGTCGGCCGCCGTGCCCTTGCCGCCGGAGATGATGGCCCCGGCGTGGCCCATGCGCCGGCCCGGCGGGGCGGTGACTCCGGCGATGAAGCTGGCCATGGGCTTGGCCGACTTGGAGTCCTTGTAGAAAGCCGCGGCCTCTTCCTCGGCCGTGCCGCCGATCTCGCCGATCATGATGATGCCTTCGGTCTCGGGGTCGGCCAGGAACAGCTCCAGGCAGTCGATGAAGTTGGTGCCGTTGACCGGGTCGCCGCCGATCCCGATGCAGGTGGACTGGCCGAGGCCCGTCGCCGTGGTCTGGGCCACCGCCTCGTAGGTGAGCGTGCCGGAGCGCGAGACGATGCCGATCTTGCCGCGACGGTGGATGTGGCCGGGCATGATGCCGATCTTGCACTCCTCGGGAGTGATCACACCGGGACAGTTGGGGCCGACCAGGCGGGTTTTCGAGTCCTGCAGTGCCCGCTTCACCTTCACCATGTCGAGAACGGGAATGCCCTCGGTGATGCAGACCGCCAGCTCGACGCCCGCGTCGACCGCCTCGACGATGGCGTCGGCGGCGAACGGCGGCGGCACGTAGATGGCGCTCGCCGTGGCGCCGGTCTCGGTGACCGCCTCGGCCACCGTGTCGAAGACCGGCAGGTCGAGGTGGGTGGTGCCGCCCTTGCCCGGGGTCACCCCGCCAACCATGCGGGTGCCGTAGGCGATCGCCTGCTCGGAGTGGAAAGTGCCTTGCGAGCCGGTGAAGCCCTGGCAGATGACCTTGGTGTCCTTGTTGACCAGCACCGACATCACGCCGCCTCCTTCACCGCCTTGACCACCTTCTCGGCGGCGTCCGCCAGGTCGTCGGCCGACTGGATGGTCAGGCCCGACTCGGCCAGGATCTTCTTGCCCAGCTCCACGTTGGTGCCCTCCAGGCGGACCACGAGGGGCACCTTCAGGCTGACCTCCTTGGCCGCCGCCACCACGCCCTCGGCGATCACGTCGCAGCGCATGATGCCGCCGAAGATGTTGACCAGGATGCCCTCAACGTTGGGGTCGGCCAGGATGATCTTGAAGGCGGCAGTGACCCGCTCCTTGGTGGCGCCGCCGCCGACGTCGAGAAAGTTGGCCGGCTCGCCGCCGTAGAGCTTGATGATGTCCATGGTGGACATGGCGAGCCCCGCCCCGTTCACCATGCAGCCGATGGAGCCGTCCAGCTTGATGTAGTTGAGCTCGTGGCGCGCGGCCTCCAGCTCCTGGGGGTCCTCCTCGTCCTCGTCGCGCAGCTCGGCCACGTCCTTGTGGCGGAAGAGGGCGTTGTCGTCGAAGTTCATCTTGGCGTCGAGGGCGATGACCTGGCCGCCGCCTGTGATGACCAGTGGATTGATCTCCACGATAGAGGCGTCGAGGGCGTTCAAGGCCTGGTACATGCCCGCCAGGAACTTGACGGCCGCGCCCACCTCCTTTCCTTCGAGGCCGAGGCCGAAGGCGATCTTGCGGCCGTGGTAGGGCATGAAGCCCAGCGCCGGGTCGATCGCTACCTTGATGATCTTCTCCGGGTGGCGCGCCGCCACCTCCTCGATCTCCATGCCGCCCTCGGAGGAGGCCATGAGGGTGACGCGGCTGCTGCCGCGGTCGACCAGCATGCCGAGATAGAGCTCGCGGGCGATGTCGCAGCCCTCCTCGATGTAGAGGCGCTTGACCTCCTTGCCCGCCGGGCCCGTCTGCTTGGTGACCAGGACGTGGCCCAGCATCTTGCGGGCGTTCTCCCCGACCTCCTCGACGGACTTGCAGAGCCGCACGCCGCCGGGCCCCTCGGGATCGTCCTGGAAGCGCCCGGCGCCACGGCCGCCAGCGTGGATCTGCGACTTGACCACCCAGACCGGGCCGCCCAGGTCGCGCGCCGCATCCTCCGCCTCCGCCGGGGTGAAGGCGACGGTTCCGCGGGGCACCGCCACGCCGAACTTCGCGAGCAGGCTCTTGGCCTGGTATTCATGGATATTCATGTCGCTCCGCTACCCCTTGCTGTCCTGCATCGCTCCGTTCGACGCGCGATCGGATCGCGATCCCCTGGAAGGGCCGCACGTGATTCTATGTTTGGCGATTCGAACTACTTGCCAGCCTTCTTTTTCAGCCGCTTGCAGGCGGCGACCAGGCCGCGCACGGCGTTCACCGACTTGTCGAACATCTTCCGCTCGCTCGCGTTGAGCTTCAGCTCGAGCACCCGCTCGACGCCGCCCGCCCCAATCACCGCCGGGACCCCGACGTAGAGGCCCTTGACGCCGTACTGGCCGTTCAGAAAGGCGGCGCAGGGCAGCACGCGCTTCTTGTCCTTGAGATAGGAGTCCGCCATGGCGATGGCGGAGGCGGCCGGCGCGTAGAAGGCCGAGCCGGTGCCCAGCAGGCCAACGATCTCGGCACCGCCGTCGCGGGTGCGCTGGATGATCTCCTTCAGGCGGAACTCCTTCAGCCAGCCCAGCTTGACCATGTCCGGCAACGGCACGCCGGCGATGGTGGAGTAGCGCGGCATGGGCACCATGGTGTCGCCGTGGCCGCCGAGCACGAAGGCGCTGACGTCCTCGACCGAGACGCCGATCTCCTCGGCGATGAAGTGGCGGAAGCGGGCGGAATCGAGCACGCCGGCCATGCCCACGACCTTGCTGGTGGGCAGGCCGCTCGCCTGCTGCAGCACCCAGACCATGGCGTCTAGCGGGTTGGTGATGCAGATGACGAAGGCCTTGGGCGCGTAGCGCTTGATGCCGGCGCCGACCTGATTCATGACGTTACTGTTGATCTCCAGCAGGTCGTCGCGGCTCATGCCCGGCTTGCGCGGGATACCGGCCGTGACGATGACCACATCGGCGCCCCGGATGGCGGCGTAGCTGCCGGTGCCGGCCAGCTTCGCGTCGAAGCCCTCTATCGGGCCGGTCTGGGCGAGGTCGAGGGCCTTGCCCTGGGGCACACCCTTGACGATGTCGAACAGCACGACATCGCCCAGTTCCTTCATGCCGGCGAGTAGCGCCAGGGTGCCGCCGATGTTGCCGGCACCGATCAATGCGATCTTGTTGCGAGCCATGGTGGGCTATCCCGATCGGTCGTTGGATAGGGTTGGCAAGCTTCTTCTTTTCCGCACCAAGTCCGCCCCGAATCTCTGTCGGCCCCGTTGGCTCAACACTAACCAGAGCGACCCGAGATTGCGAGGCCCGATTGGCCGCCGCTTCCGCCCGCGGCAGGCCCCGGCCGCGGCCCTGCCTCCGCTCGCGGCTCAGCCGGAGACATGGGCCTGAGCCAGGTAGTCGGGCGAGCGCATCTCCTGCAGGCGGCTGACCGTGCGCTGAAACTCGAAGCTGCCGTCGCCGTCCGGATAGATCCCCTCGGGCGGGGCGTCGGCGGCGATCAGCAGCTTCACCTTGTGCTCGTAGAGCGCGTCGATCAGCAGCATGAAGCGGCGCGCCTCGTTGCGCAGGTTGGCGTCCAGCCTGGGCACGCCCTCCAGCACGACGGTGTGGAAACGGCGGGCGACGGCGAGGAAGTCGTTGGCCGCCAGCGGCTGTTCGCAGAGGTCGGCGAAGGTGAAGCGCGCCACCCCGCGGGCCGCCAGCGGCACCGGCAGGCGCCGGCCCTTCACCGTCAGCTCGTCGGGCTCCGGCGTCGCGCCGCCGGTGAGCTCGGCGAACAGCCGGTCGAGGGCGCCGCTCGCCTTGGGCCCGAGCGGCGCGTGGTAGACCGAGACGTCCAGCAGGTTGCGCAGCCTGTAGTCCCGCCCCGAATCCAGCTCCAGCAGGTCGAGGCGTTCCTTCAGGAGCGAGATGAAGGGCAGGAAGCGCTCGCGCTGGAGGCCACCGATATAGAGCTCGTCGGGCGGCCAGTTGGAGGTGGCCACCGCCACCACGCCGCGCTCGAACAGGGTCTCGAAGAGGCGCTGCAGGATCATGGCGTCGGCGATGTTGACCACGTGGAACTCGTCGAAGCAGAGCAGCCAGGCTTCCTCGGCAAGCGCCTCGCCCAGATCCGGCAGGGGGTCGGCCTGGGTTCCCTTGGTGCGCTGGCGCCAGTCGTGCAGGCGGTCGTGCACCTCGGCCATGAAGGCGTGGAAGTGGACCCGCCGCTTCGCCTCGACCGGGGCCTCCTCGAAGAAGAGGTCCATGAGCATGGATTTGCCGGTGCCGACGCCGCCGTAGAGGTAGAGGCCCTGGGGCGGCTCGACCCGGCGCCGGGCGAGCCCGAGGCGCGACTTCCAGCCGCTGCGACCGCTGTGGGGATCGTAATGCCTGAGGGCGTTGTGGACGCTCTGCAGCTTCTCCGCCGCCAGCTCCTGGCAGGGATCGGGCTGGAGTTCGCCCGCGTGCAAGGCCTCGCGGTAGGCGAAGAGAGGGCCGTCGCTCATGGCACGCCGCTAGGCGCTCGCCCCTGTCCGCGACCCCTCGTCCGCAAGCCGCGCCTCACCGTCCGCCCGCCACGCGCAGGACCGCGCCGGTGGTGAAGGAGGCGGCCGGCGAGAGCAGCCAGAGGATCGCCTCGGCGATCTCCTCGGGCTCGGCGGCGCGGCCCATGGGCTCCTTCGGCGCCTCCTCCTCCAGCCGGCGCGGCAGGCCCGAGTCGGCGTGAATGCCCGTCTTGACGAAACCCGGCGCGACGGCGTTGACGCGGATGCCCTCGCGCGCCACCTCCTTGGCCAGGCCGAGGGTGAAGCTGTCCACCGCGCCCTTGGCCCCGGCGTACCAGACGTAGGCCCCCGGGCTGCCGATGCTGGCCGCGCCGGAGGAGAGGTTGACGATGGCCCCGCCCGGGCCGCCGTGCTTGGTCGTGAGGCGCCGGACCGCCTCCCGGCAGCACCACACAGTGCCCAGGTAGTTGACCTCGACCACCCGGCGGATGGTCTCGGCGTCGGCCTCGTCCAGGCGGCCCACGGGGCCCGAGAAGCCGGCGTTGTTGACCAGGGCGGTGACGGGCCCGAGCGCCGCTTCGGCCTCTTCGAAGAGGCGCGCGGCCTGGGTCTCGTCGGCCACGTCTGCCAACAGGACCGCGGCCCGGCCGCCAGCGGCCTCGATCTCCGCCGCCACAGCCTCGGCGCCCGCCCGGTCGCGGCTGTAGTTGACGGCGACGGCGTAGCCCCGGGCCACCGCCAGGCGCGCGGTGGCGGCCCCGATGCCCCGGCTGGCGCCGGTCACGATCACGACCTGGTCCATACGCGCTGGCCCGCTTGTCTTGATTGCTTGCAAGCCCAGATTACGCGGGTGCGCCCGCCTGGCAAGGCGCCGCGAAGGCCGCCTCCATCTCGCGCCGCGCCCGATAGGCCGCGTCGGCGGGATCGATCCGCACGTCGTCCCAGCGCAGGACCTCTCCGGCCGCGACGGGGCGCTCGAGGGCGAGGCCGTGGGCCAGGCCCATGGGCAGGGCGCCGACGGCCAGGCTCTCGGCGGCCGGCATGAGGCGGCCCCAGACCGTGAAGCCGCCCTCGCCATCCAGCCGCTCGCCGGCCGCCAGGTCGCGCTTGGCAACCGCCGCCACGTCGCCCCGGAAGCCCAGGGGCGCGCCGGTCGGCTCGCCGCGCAGGGCGACGCTCAGCACCGAGACCGAGAGCTCCAGGCCGATCAGGTGATAGGGTTTGTACATGGCAGCGTAGCCGGACTCGGGATCGCCGCTCAGGCCATACTCGTAGAAGCAGCGGGCCGTGTAGTCGCCGGGCGCCTTGAAGACCACGTAGACGCCCCAGCGCAAATCGCGCGGCACCGGCCCGCCGTCGCGCGCCAAGGAGGAGACCACCTCCACCTGGCCGGCGTGGTGCAGGACGCCGCCGTCCGAGCGCGGCCGCAGCAGCGTCGCCAGCTCGTCGGCTCCGCAGGGCGGGAAGGCGAGGCCGTCGGGCGCCGGCGTCAGGCCCGTCGCGTTCGCCACCGCGGCCATCTCGATGGCCGACTTGGTGCCGTCCAGGAAGGAGTTGAACATGCGCGGGTTCATGCCGCCCGCCGCCGCCTCTTCCGGACTGAGGCCGTAGTGGCCCCAGACGGTCTCGGGCGTCGAGGCGTGGAAGGCGGGCAGGTACTTGGTGCCCTTGCCGGCTGCGACCACCTGGAGGCCGCTGGCCCGCGCCCAGTCCACCAGCTCGCAGATCAGCGCCGGCTGGTCCCCATAGGCCAGCGAATAGACCAGCCCGGCTGCGGCCGCCTCCCGGGCGAGCAGCGGGCCCGCGAGGGCGTCGGCCTCCACGTTGACCATGACCAGGTGCTTGCCGGCCTCGCGGCAGAGGCGCGCGTGGCGGATACCGGCCGCCGGGTCGCCGGTCGCCTCGATCACCACCTCCACTTTGTCGGCACTGATCACCGCCTCGGCGTCCTCGGTGAGGACAAGATCCTCCAGCGCTTCTTCGGGCCAGCCGGTGCGCCGCAGGGTCTCGCGCGCCGCCGCCACGCGGAGGTCGCCGACCGCCCTCACTTCCAGCCCCTCCACCTGCCGGGCCTGGGCGAGGAACATGGCGCCGAACTTGCCGGCGCCGATCAGGCCGACGCCGACCGGCCGGCCCTCGGCGGCCCGCTGCCGGGCCAGGCGATGCAGGTTCACGCCCGCCCCCGGGCCGGCTGGCCTGGGCCGCACGGCCCGGCTATGCTCGGCGCCCCAGCGGCCGGCAGGTCATGAGTCGAGAGGGAGACGCAGATGGACGAAGACCGCTTCAACATGGAGATCCGGAAGTTTCTCAAGAAGGTCGGCGTGACCTCGCAGCGGGAGATCGAGAACGCGGTCAAGGAGGCTCTCGCGAGCGGCAAGCTTCAGGGCAGCGAGACCCTGAGGGCCCGAGTGACGCTCAGCGTCGACGGCCTCGACCTCACCCACGACATCGACGGCGAGATCGCGCTGTCGTGAGTCTATCCCGCTCGCTACTGAGGTAAAGCCGGCAGGCCGAGGGGCTGGCCGTTCAACAGGGTCTGCCCGTCGGCGGTGACCTGCAGGCTGTAGAGATCGACCGGCACACCGTCGCTGCCGGTCTCGCGCCGCGCCATGACCTTCAGCCAGTTGGCCATGCCCATGGGGCCAAGGGCGTCCTGGTTGCCGCCATCGATCTCCGCCTGTAGCAGCTCGATGACCCGGTCGAGGCCGGTCAGCACCATCTCAAGGCTGCCGGTGAGGCCCTGGGGCGCCGCCGGATCGACGTCGAAGGCGCCCTCCGCCCTGAGGGTCGCAGCCTCGGACTCCACCAGGAAGTGGGGCAGCCGCAGCTGGGTGCCCGCCTCGGTCAGGGCGGGCAGCGCCTCGCCCATGAACATGAACATCAGCATCTGGTCCATCTGGCCGGGCGCCTGCTGCTCCTGGGCCGCCTGCATGAAGGCGAAGGCGGCCATCTTGAGGACCGACTGCCAGAGCCGGTCGGCCGGCAGGCGCTCTAGGGACATGACCAGGCCGGCGTCGCGCGGCAGCAGCTCCTTCCAGGGTCCGGCCTCGGCGCCGAGGCTGCCGTTGGTGTCCAGGTCCTCGTGCTTGAGGCCGAAGCGCAGGTGGGCCAGAGGCTGGTCGAAGCCGCCGCCGGCGAAGTCCATCTCGGCCGAATCGACCTTGAAGAGGGAACGCCCGTCGGCGTCGGTCACCGACAGGCCGGAGACCGAGAAGCGCTCGCCGAAGGCCCGGGGCAGCAGGTTCAGGCCCGCCATACGCTGTATGAGGGCGGCCATGTCGGCCTCGGAAGGCTCGGGCCCGCGCGCCGCCAGGGCCTCCATCTCCGCGCTGAGCTGGGCGTAGGCGTCGAGATCGAAGGCTTCCACGTTGATCTCGCCGCCGAACTCCCGCACGGCCAAGCCGCCCTCGCCCGGCACCTCGATCCGGAGGTCGGTGGCGCGCATGTGGCCGTCCTGGCTGAGCAGGCCCTGGGCGTCCTGATCCGACCGGCTGACGGCGCCGAGGCGGGCGAGCGATCCCCGGAACTCCCCGTCGGGCGAGCCCGCGCGCAGGTCGGTCACCAGCATGTCGAGCTCCAGGAAGTTCGCCAGGGCGCTGACCCAGAGGCCTTCCAGGCGCTCCACCTCGTAGGTCACGAGGACTCCCGTGTTGCCCTCGGCATCGCGCACCGTGACGCTATCGGGCAAGGCGACCTCGCTGACCTTGTAGAAGCCCGGCTGGGTCTCCTGCAGCGAATAGGCGATGTCCCCGACGTCGAGCCAGATGCCGTCGGGGTCGGGCACGGTCGAGAGGCCGGTGATGGCGACCCGGTGGCCGGCGCCCTGGGGCCAGACGTTGACCTCCTCGTAGCTCAGCGGCACGCCGGAGAAGGGCCCGCCGACGCTGTCGAGGGCGGTGACAATGTCCTGGCGCAACTGCTTGGCGTCGACCGCCAGGGCGGCCTGGAGGGGCGCGGCGAGGACAAGGAGAGCAGCGGCGAGAGCGAGAAGGGTGCGGCGCATGTGCGGGCTTTCGTGACGTTCAGCCAGGGGCGCCGAATCCGGCGGGACTCCCGCGCTGATTCGGCCTCCCGAGACTATCCCAGCGGCGTTAAGACATAGCTTAGCGGCAGGATTAAGGCAGCATGGGTCTCCGGCAGCGGGCCCTCGGTTTCCGGATCGTTAACGATTTGGATCAGCGCGCTCCGGCCGGCGGGCTGCCGCGCCTGGCCGACCGAGCCGCGCCCGGCCGCCGGCCTACCCTCGACGCTCGACCAGCAGCTTCTTGACCTGGGCGATGGCCTTGGCGGGATTGAGGTGCTTGGGGCAGGTCTTGGTGCAGTTCATGATGGTGTGGCAGCGGTAGAGCCGGAAGGGATCCTCCAGCTGATCCAGGCGCTCGCCGGTGAACTCGTCCCGGCTGTCGGCGATCCAGCGGTAGGCCTGCAGCAGGATCGCCGGGCCCAGGTAGCGGTCGCCGTTCCACCAGTAGCTCGGGCAGGAGGTGGTGCAGGAGAAGCAGAGGATGCACTCCCAGAGGCCGTCCAGGCGGGCCCGCTCCTCCGGGCTCTGCAGGCGCTCGCGCTCCGGCGGCCGGGTGGTGACCTTGAGCCAAGGCTCGATGGAATCGTACTGGGCGTAGACCCGGGTCAGGTCCGGCACCAGGTCCTTGACCACCGGCATGTGGGGCAAGGGGTAAACCTTCACGTCGCCCGAGACCTCGCTGATGTACTTGGTGCAGGCGAGCGTGTTGGTGCCGTCGATGTTCATGGCGCAGGAGCCGCAGACCCCCTCGCGGCAGGAGCGCCGGAAGGTCAGGCTGGCGTCGGTCTCGTTCTTGATCTTGATGAGGGCGTCGAGGACCATGGGCCCGCAGTCGTCGAGGTCCACCTGATAGGTGTCGACGCGCGGGTTCTCGTCGTCGTCGGGCGACCAGCGGTAGACCTTGAAGGTCTTGGCCCGGGCCGCGCCCGCGGGCCCCGGGAAGGTCTTGCCCTCCTGGACCTTCGAGTTGGCGGGCAGGGTGAACTCGGCCATGGTCCCTCTCCGCCCTCAGTAGACCCGTGCCTTGGGCGGGAAGGACTGCACCTCGTTGGTGAGCGGCTGCAGGGTGACCGGGCGGTAGTCGAAGCGCACCTTGCCGTCGTCGCCGCACCAGGCGAGCGTGTGCTTCATCCAGGCCTCGTCGTCGCGCTCGGGATAGTCCTCGCGGGCGTGTCCGCCGCGGCTCTCGGTGCGGTTGAGGGCGCCGTTGATGGTGACCGCGGCCTGGGACATGAGGTTGTCGAGCTCCAGGGTCTCCACCAGGTCGGAGTTCCAGATCAGCGAGCGGTCCGTCACCTTGAGGGCTGGCTGCTTGTCCCAGCAGGCCGCCATCTTGCCGACGCCCTCCTCCAGCAGATCGCCGGTACGGAAGACGGCGCAGTGGTCCTGCATGGCGCGCTGCATCTCCTCGCGGAGCGCCGCGGTGGGCAGGTCGCCGCCGGCGTGGCGGAAGCGGTCGAGGGCGGTCGAGGGCCGGCTCGTCGGCGTCCTCCGGCAGGGGCCGGTGGCCCGCGCCCGGGGTCAGGATCTCGGCGCAGTGGGCGGCGGCGGCGCGGCCGAACACCACCAGGTCGAGCAGCGAGTTGGAGCCCAGGCGGTTGGCGCCGTGGACCGAGACGCAGGCCGCCTCGCCGATCGCCATCAGGCCGGGCACGGTCTCGACCTCGCCGTTCGACTTGGTCACCACCTCGCCGGTATAGCGGGCCGGGACGCCGCCCATGTTGTAGTGCACCGTGGGCAGGACCGGCATGGGCTCCTTGGTGACGTCGACCCCGGCGAAGATCTGCGCGGTCTCCGAGATGCCGGGCAGGCGCTCGTGGATCAGCGCCGGGTCCAGGTGCTCGATGTGCAGGTGGATGTGGTCGTCCTTGGGGCCGACGCCGCGGCCCTCGCGAACCTCCAGGGACATGGCGCGGCTGACCACGTCGCGGCTGGCGAGGTCCTTGGCCGAGGGGGCGTAGCGCTCCATGAAGCGCTCGCCCTCGGCGTTGGTGAGATAGCCGCCCTCGCCCCGCACCCCCTCGGTGATGAGGCAGCCGGCGCCGTAGATGCCGGTCGGGTGGAACTGCACGAACTCCATGTCCTGCAGCGGCAGGCCGGCCCGCAGCACCATGGCGTTGCCGTCGCCAGTCTGGGTGTGGGCGCCGGTGCAGGAGAAGTAGGCGCGCCCGTAGCCGCCGGTGGCGAGGATCGTCATGTGGGCCTGGAAACGGTGAATGCTGCCGTCGTCCAGGTTCCAGGCGACCAGGCCGCGGCAGGCGCCGTCCTCCATCATCAGGTCGATGGCGAAGTATTCGATGAAGAACTCCGCGTGCGCCCTGAGGGACTGCTGATAGAGGGTGTGAAGCATGGCGTGGCCGGTGCGGTCGGCCGCCGCGCAGGTGCGCTGGGCGATGCCCTCGCCGTAGCGGGTGGTCATGCCGCCGAAGGGGCGCTGGTAGATCTTGCCCTCCGGGGTCCGGCTGAAGGGCATGCCGTAGTGCTCTAGCTCGATGATGGCGGGGATCGCCTCGCGGGTCATGTACTCGATGGCGTCCTGGTCGCCGAGCCAGTCGGAGCCCTTCACCGTGTCGTACATGTGCCAGCGCCAGTCGTCCTCGCCCATGTTGCCCAGCGCCGCCGAAACGCCGCCCTGGGCCGCCACCGTGTGGCTGCGGGTGGGGAAGACCTTGGTGATGCAGGCCGTCCGCAGGCCCGCCTCGGCGAGGCCGACGGTTGCCCTCAGGCCCGCGCCGCCGGCGCCGACGACGATGACGTCGTAGTTGTGATGCTGGACGTCGTAGGCGGGCGGCATGCTCAGCTCCCGCCCAGCAGCAGCACGAGGACCGAGAGGATGCCGAGCAGCGCCAGCAGCCAGGCGGCGCCCTTGACCGCCAGCAGGCCGGCGAGCTTCCAGCCCTCGTTGTGGACGTAGTCCTCGATCACCACCTGGAGGCCCAGGAAAGCGTGATAGAAGGCGGCGGCGACCAGGAGCACCAACAAGGTGGCCACCAGGGGCGAACCGGCCCAGTCCTTGACGGCGGCGTGGTCGGCCCCGGTCAGGCCGAGCAGCGAGACGACGAACCAGATCGAAAGCGGCACCAGCGCGAGCCCGCTCAGGCGCTGGCCCCACCAGTGGCTCACGCCCTCCTTGGCGCTTCCCAGGCCGCGCACCCGGCCCAGTGGCGATCGCAGGCTCACGGGGCGCCTCACCAGACCGTGTAGCCGACGATCCAGACGATCAGGGTGAGCGCCACAGTGGCCACCACCACGGTCCAGCCCGACCGGTAGACCTCGTCCAGCTCGAAGCCGAGCCCGACGTCCCAGAAGAGGTGCCGGATCCCGTTGCAGAGGTGGAAGAAGAGGGCGAAGGTCCAGCCGAGCAGCAGGAGCTGGCCGATGAACGAGCCCACGAAGGCCTGGGCGCCGTGGAAGGCCTCGGGCCCGGAGGCGGCGGCGGCCAGCCAGTAGACCAGCAGCAGGGTGCCGGCGCTGAGCGCCACTCCGCTCACGCGGTGGGTGATCGACAGGACCGATGTGAGCTGTGGCCGATAGACCTGAAGATGCGGCGACAGCGGCCGCTTGGCGCTGCTCATCACGCTCCCCGCATGTGGCTCTTGAGATGCTCCGGATGCGCGTCTGATCTGAGACGCAGAATCGCCGTCGTGTTCGTGGTTTAAACCCCGCCCTGGGGTGTGTCAACGCCACCCGCCGGGCGGCGGGCGCGGCTATTCCGCGCACCTTCGGCCGGCCAAGCATGGGGATCGATCCATCGGTCGTTTCCTCGCCTCAGTTGGGTGGCGCGTGGGTGGCGCGGCCGCTGGAGCCATTACGTCGGTGCTCGAGCGCCGAAACACAAGATCTGGTGGACGACCCGGCCGCGCGCCACCTGTCGAGCCTGCCTGTGGAAAAGTCTGTGGACGAAATTTGGAGTTCCTGTGCGGCAAGCCTTTGGTTATGCACAAGAAATTGGAAGCGCTTGGGCGAATCCAGTTGCCCGCGACCGGCCCTTCGGTGACTCTAGCGGCGCACGCGAAAGCGTCGGGGGTTGCCCGGGACGCGGCGCGGCGGCGGGCTTCGGCCCGATGGCCGGCTTCGAAACGGACGGCTCCCGGGGACCGGAGAGACCTTCGGGGATCTCATGGTTTGGCTCTGCCGGAGAGGCTGCCTCTGGGAGGCTCGCCGGCAGGTCGGAGGTGGCTCGGTCGCCCTCGTGCGGCCCTGGCTTTCCGGCGAAGATCGCGCTTCCCTCCCTGCGCGGGAGCTGCGACACGATCGGGTGATGGATCCGCCGCCGGATCCTTGGGGGTATCTAAGGCAATGGTCTCTTCGGAGGCCAGCGCCCTCGAACCCCGGCCCATTGGGTGCCGAGCCCGTGGGCAGCCCGGTCGGAGCGCCGAAGGTGGTCGCGGCAAGCTCCGTCTTGCGGCACCTCATGGACGCGCCGTCGGGGTCCGGGTGGCTTGGTGGCCGAACCCTCCGAGTGGGGCGCGGTCTCGCTCGCGGGACCGCCGTCCCCGTCCGGAAGATCCCTGGTCGGGCGTGGCTCTGTCATGCTGGATCCGGGAGGCCCGGACGAGGGAAATGAAAAGCCCCGCCGCCTTCGTGTGCACGAGTCGATATCGGCTCACGAGGCGTCGGGGCGTGACCTCTTCCCAGGCACGATGCAGAGAAGCCTCTTCTCTGCACCCGACGCCTCCGCTTTTAGCACGGCCGATTCGCGCGCCGCAACGACATTTTGTGGTCGCTGCCCCAAATCTTCCAGATATAGAGTTCGGACCTCGGGACGCCAGAACACTGCGCCTGTGCCGGCCTAGCGTCGCCGCGGCATGAAGACCGTGTAGTCGAGATCCAGCAGCACCGCCGGGTCGTGCTTGCCGTCCGCGCCCCGGTAGGGGAAGTCGGTACAAGGCTGGTCCTTGGCGGCGACTGTGCGCAGCCTGAGCGCGCCCAGGTCCCGGCGTCCGGGCAGCTCGAGCTTCTCCAGCACCTCAGACCAGGCATAGACCGTGTCGCCGGCGAAGGCCGGGGCCGTGTGAGCGCCGCCGTTGATGGCCGCGACGGCGAAGGCGTTCGCCAGGCCATTGAAGGAAAGCGCGCGTGCGAGCGAGATCACATGGCCGCCGTAGATGATGCGCCGGCCGAAGCGCCCGTCCTTCTCGCTGTGCTGGTTGAAGTGGACCTTGGCGGTGTTCTGGTAGAGGCGCGTCGCCATCTGGTGCTCGGCCTCTTCGATGGTCATGCCGTCCACGTGGTCGATGCGCTCGCCCGGCTCGTAGTCCTCCCAGAGGTGGGGGGCGCCGGCCAGCACGCTGTCGTAGCGGCCGAGATCGAGGCCGGCCGGCGGCACCAGGCGCTCCACCGGCACGGCCGAGGGGAGCGCGGGCACCACCGGCTCCGGGGCCGGCGCCTCCGGGTCGCGCTTGCGCACCATGACCCAGCGCACGTAGTCCAGCACCGTCTCGCCCAGTTGGTTGCGCCCCAGCGAGCGCACGTAGACCACGCCGGTCTTGCGGTTCGAGTTCTCTTTGAGGCCGATGACCTGGCTCTCGGCCGTCAGGGTGTCGCCCGGATAGACCGGCGCCAGAAAGAGGCAGTCGGCATAGCCCAGGTTGGCGATGGCGTTCAGCGAGATGTCGGGAACGGTCTTGCCGAACACCAGGTGGAAGGCCAGGAAGTCGTCCAGCGGCGCGTTCGGGTAGCCGAGGCTCTGGGCGAAGGCGCCGGAGGAGGAGAGGGCGAAGCGGGTGCCGGTGAGCGCCAGGTAGAGCGCCTGGTCGCCTGCCGTGGCCGTGCGCGGCGTGGCGTGGCGGAAGACCTGATCGAGGGCGAAGTCCTCGAAGAAGTTGCCGGGGTTGGTCTTGCTCATGAGGGCGGATCGTCCTTCGCGGGGACGCTCGTATCAACGTCTATGGGGTCGTTGAGGCAATAGAGACGGCGCCGGGCCGGCCTCCGACTCTCAGGACGCCTTGGCCAGCTCGCCGTTGCGCGCCGCGATCGCCTCGGCCAGCGCCACCATGCGCTGGGCGTTCTCGACGTGCAGGTTCTCGATCAGCTTGCCCTCGTAGACCGCCACGCCCTTGCCCTCGGCGACCGCCGCGGCGTGGGCCTCGATGATCTTGCGCGACCAGTCCACCTCCTCGGGCGAGGGCGAGAAGACCTCGTTGGCGATGTCGATGGTGCGCGGATGGATCAGCGTCTTGCCGTCGAAGCCCATCTCCAGGCCCTGGCGGCAGGAGTAGGCCAGGCCCTCGTCGTCCCGCAGGTCCAGGTGCACGCCGTCGAGGATCGCCAAGCCGTAGGCCCGGGCCGCCAGCAGGCAGAGGCCGAGGCTGGTGATCATGGGCATGCGGTCGCGGGTGTGGCTGGCCTGCAGGTCCTTGGCGAGGTCCGAGGTGCCCATCACCAGGCACTCGAGCCGCGGCGAGGAGCCCGCGATCTCCTCGGCGTGGAGCATGCCGATGGGCGTCTCCATCATGGCCCAGATGCCCATCTCGGGCGGCGCGCCGACCATGTTCAGCACCGCTTCGGCCTGGCGCACGATGTCCGCGCTCTCCACCTTGGGCAGCAGCACCGCGTCGGCGCCGCTTTGCGCCGCGGCGGCCAGGTCCTCGTAGCCCCAGGGCGAGGCCAGGGGGTTTATGCGGATCACCAGCTCCCGGTAGCCGTAGCCGCCCTCGGCGATCGCCGCCTGGATGTTCTCGCGCGCCTGCGCCTTGACGTCGGCGGCCACCGAATCCTCGAGATCGAGGAGCAGGCAGTCGGCCGGCAGGCTGCGGCCCTTTTCGAGCGCACGGGTGTTGGCGCCGGGCATGTAGAGGGCCGAGCGGCGTGGGCGGGCGTTCTTCGGCATGGCCTTGTCTTCCAAGTGTCTCCCTCTGAGATCGTTCCAATTGTCGGCGAATATAGATAAAGAATCCTTGATCGCAAGGACTTGGCGGTCCACATGAAGGCGTTCCGGCGGCACGGCTTGCCCTTGCCACCAAGGATCTCGGACCCAGACAGGCGGCGATGGACGGGCTGTTGCCGCCCACGGGGAAAGTCCTATCTGATTGATAGCCCGAAGGAACTTGTGGATATTCGGCGGTAGGGGTCGCCAGCGGCTATGAGCATTCTCTCCATCCAGTCCCACGTCGCCTACGGCCATGTCGGCAACGCCGCCGCGGTGTTCGCCCTGCAGCGCCTCGGCTTCGAGGTCTGGCCCATCATGACGGTCCAGCTATCGAACCACACGGGCTATCCCGGCTTCCGCGGCCGCGCCTTCGAGGCCGAGCATGTCCACGAGGTGATCCATGGCCTGGAGGAGCTCGGCGCGCTCGGCGGCTGCGCCGCGGTGCTGTCGGGCTACCTGGGCCGGGCCGAGATCGGCGAGGCGGTCCTGAGCGCCGTCGAGCGCACCAGGCGCTCGAATCCGCAGGCCCTTTTCCTTTGCGACCCGGTCATGGGCGACCACGACACCGGCCTCTACGTGCCCGAGGAGATCGTGCGCTTCTTCCAGGAGCAGGCCCTGCCCCGGGCCGACGTGGTGACCCCCAACGCCTTCGAGCTGGCCCGGCTCACCGGACGGCCGGCGGGCTCGCTGGGCGAGGTCCTGGCCGCGGCCCGCGGCCTGCTCGACCTCGGTCCGCGGATCGTGGTGGTGACCAGCGTGCGCAGCGACGACGACCTTCCCGACAGCGTCTCCGTCATCGCGGTGGACCCATCGGGCGCCTGGCGCGTCTCCACGCCCTGGATCGAGTTGGTGAAGCCCTCGAGCGGCGCCGGCGACGCCCTGGCCGCCCTCTTCCTCGGCCACTACCTGCGCCTGCCCGACGGCCCGGAGCGGGTGCCCGAGGCCGCAGCCCGGGCCGCCGCTGCCATCTACGCCCTGATCGAGGAGACGGGCCGCGCCCGCAGCCCCGAGCTGCGGCTGATTGCCGCCCAGGACAAGCTGGTCGAGCCCGAGCGCCTCTTCGCGGCCGAGCAGATCGGATAAGAGACTTTCAGACGGCGCCGCCGCGCTCCAGCAGGTACCATTCCGCCGGATTGCGGCCGAAGGGGAGCATGACGTGCTCCCGGAAGGCGGGCCGCTCGCGGATTCGCTCGTACCAGGCCTCGACGTGAGGCAGCCTCGGCCGGGCGATCTCCAAGTTTAAATAGCGGTGGATCATGGGCCCGAAGGGCATGTCGGCCATGGTCAGATGCTCGCCCGCGACGAAAGGGTGATCTGCGAGCTGGGCGTCGAGGATCTTCAGGCTCTCGCCCAGCCTCTCGGCGAGCGCCCCGATGGCTGCGGCGTCGCGCAGGTCGGGCTCGGTGCGCACGATGGCCCAGAAGAGGTCGATGTAGGTCCCGTAGGGCGTCGTCTTGCACCACACCATCCACTGGTCGGCACGGGCGCAGTCGCCCTCGTCCTCGGGCAGCAGGCTGCCCCGGCCGTAGCGCCGCGCGAGGTAGCGCACGATGGCGTTCGATTCCCAGAGCGCGAAGCCCTCGTTGACAATGGTGGGAATCCGGCCGTTCGGGTTCATGGCCCGGTAGTCCGGGCCGTCGAGGCCGCCGAAGGAACCGCCCACGTCGTGGCGGACGTGGGGGATCTCGAGCTCGCCCACGGTCCACATGACCGGGATCACGTTGCTGGCGTTGCGCCGCCCCCAGACCTCCAACATCGCCCCGAACCCCTCGTCTCGTCCTACTCCAGGTAGTCCTCGACCAGCCGCTCGGCGATCTGCACGGCGTTGAGGGCGGCACCCTTGCGCAGGTTGTCCGCGACCACCCAGAGGGAGAGGCCGTGCTCCACCGTGGGATCGACGCGCACGCGGCTGACGAAGACGGCGTCCTCGCCGGCGCACTCGGCCGGCGTCACGTAACCCTCGTCCATGCGGTGGTCGATGAGCGTCAGCCCCTCCTGGCCGCGCAGGGCGTCGCGCGCCGCCTCCTCGTCGATGGGCTCCTCGAACTCCACGTTGACCGCCTCGGCGTGGCCGATGAAGACCGGCACGCGCACGCAGGTGGCGTGGACCCTGATCGAGGGGTCGAGGATCTTCTTGGTCTCCACGGTCATCTTCCACTCTTCCTTGGTGGCGCCGTCCTCCATGAAGACGTCGATGTGGGGGATGACGTTGAAGGCGATCTGCTTGGTGAAGCGCTCGGGGCGGATCGGCTCGTTCACGTAGATGCCGCGGGTCTGGTTGAACAGCTCGTCCATGGCCTCCTTGCCGCCGCCGGAGGTCGACTGGTAGGTCGCCACCACCACCCGGCGGATGCGCGCCAGCTCGTGCAGCGGCTTCAGCGCAAGCACCATCTGGATGGTCGAGCAGTTGGGATTGGCGATGATGCGGCGCTTCACGTAGCCGGCGATGGCCTCCGGGTTGACCTCGGGCACCACCAGCGGCACGTCCGGATCCATGCGGAAATAGGAGGTGTTGTCGATCACCACCGCCCCGGCCGCCGCGGCGCGCGGGGCGTGCTCGGCCGAGACCGTGGCGCCCGGCGAGGAGAGCACGATATCGGTGCCGCGGAAATCGAAGCCGGCGAGATCCTGGACCTTCAGCTCGTCGTCCTCGCCGAAAGAGACGCGCGCGCCCGCCGAGCGCTCGGAAGCGAGCGCGATCACGTCGCCGGCGGGGAATTCGCGCTCCACCAGGGCGTTCAGCATCTCCCGCCCGACCGCGCCGGTCGCCCCGACGACCGCGACTCTGTAGCTCATGGCAGCCTACTCCTTTCCATCGACACGCCCGGGCGGCCCGCGCTAGCTACGCGCCGCCCGGCGGCTTTGCAAGTCCGGCGCCTACCGGCCCGGGCGGACATCAGGCCGCCTCCAGCATCACCAGGCCGACGTCGCCGGCCGCGGCGAAGCCGACCGCCTCGCACGCCCGCCGGGCGGCCGGGTCCGAGGTGAAGAGGAGCGCCCGCGCGCAGCCCCGCTCCCGGGCGGCCGCCAGCACGCCGGCGACGAGCGCCCGGGCGTAGCCCCGGTTGCGCCAGACGGGCGGCGTATAGAGGGCGCCGATCTGGACTGCCTCGTCGCTCTCCTCGCGCACGCCGCAGTAGGCGACCAGGCAGCCGCCCCGGCTGAGCACCCAGTTGAGACGGCCGCCCTGGCCCCGGTCGATGCCGCGCCGCGCCACCTCGCGCAGCACGTCGTCCTCGGGGCGCTGCCAGACCTCGGCCAGCATGGCGCTGCGCCAGTTGTAGAGCAGCTCGCACTCCGAGCTGCGCGCGCGGCGGCAGACCAGCGCGCCGCGAACCAGGGGCTCGGGTGGCGCCAGGTCGCAGAGCGGCAGGGCCATGACCTGCTGCGGCCGGTCGAGGCCGTCGCTGTCCGCCGGCAGGCCGAGCGCCCGACCGACGCGGCGCACCTGTTCCCAGGGACCCAGTAGGCCAGCCAGCGGCCGGTCCGTGGCATCGAGCGCCAGGCGGACGAGCGCTTCGCCGGCCTCGCCCTGCAGCAGCAGCATGCCGTTCCGGAACTGCACCGCGAGGCCGGTCACGGCCCCCGCGCGCAGCACCGCCACGTAGGCGCTTCCTTGCGGCCCGTCCCCAAGCCCGCCGCGCTCCAGATCGGCGCGCAACAGCTGGGACTCGGCACCGCGCTCCGCCAGGAAGCGTTCAAGCCGCGCTTCGTCCCCCGGCCCCAGCAGGCGTGTCTCTTGCATCTTTCCCCGTCCTTTCGCCGCGCCGCCCGCCCGTTGGCCCCTGATCCGAAAACCGAAAGGCCGCCCGGCTGGGGCGGCCCTTGATGATGATTTTTCCGTTTTGCCTTCGGCTCACATCACCAAGACCGCCCTCGCGGTGGTCATTTTGGTCATGGTGGTCATGGTGATGGAGGCAGCCGGCGCCGCGATCCGCCCGAGCGGATCGTCGTTCACTTGATGATGAGGGCCCTGAGGCTCCTGCATGACTGCCTCGTCGAAAGCCGGCCGAATCGGCCTGTCCGGGTCGGGACTTTAGTTATAATGGCACACACGGTCAAACATCGGGTTAACGGCCGCATCGGACATCGCAGACAATAGGGTATGCCATGGCGGATTCGGGCCGCTGCCGGACCTACGCCGAGTTCTGGCCCTACTATCTGGGCGAGCACCGACGGGCGGGCACCCGGGCGCTACACTATCTCGGCACCGGGCTCGGCCTGCTGCTGCTGGCGGCAGGCATCCTGATCCCGGACTGGCGCTTGCTGGTGGCGGCGCCCGTGGCGGGCTACGGCTTCGCCTGGCTCGGCCACGTCGCCATCGAGCGCAACCGGCCGGCCACCTTCCGCTACCCCCTCTGGTCGTTCGTCAGCGACTTCCGCATGCTGGGCTTCTGGCTCGCCGGACGCCTCGCAGGCGAGCTGGCGCGCCACGGCATCACGGGATCGGACGGTCGCGCAGAGCGCTAGACGCCCGGCCTCCGAAAAGAAGACCGCCGGCAAGCCGGCGGTCTTCGGGGAACTATGAACGCGCCCCGCCGCGGCTATTCGGCGTCCGACGTGGTGCTGGCGGTCTGCGTGGGCACCGGGGTGGACTGCTCCAGTTGGGACAAGTTCCTATTGTCGCCATCCGCGCCGCCCGCCGTGTGCGTGCTCCAGTTGCCACAGCCGCCACCCGCCAGCGCCGGCCCGGCCATGACGGCCAGGAAGCCGGCTGCGGCAAGCGCTGCAAAGGTCCTCTTCATCGGTCATCTCCCGAATGAAACAGGATAAAGGAGCCTAGACCCTGCGGATCGGCAGGGTCAATTCACCGCCCCGTGACCGGCCGACCTGGAGCCGCAACATCTTGCCTGCGGGTCCCCGGCGGTTCGCGCCTCAAACGCTCGGCAGGCGGTGGTCCTTGAAGCGCTCGCGCAGACGGGCCTTGGAGACCTTGCCCGTCGCAGTCATGGGGATCTCGCTGACGAAGACCACGTCGTCGGGCAGCCACCATTTGGCCACCCTGCCCTCCAGGTGGGCGAGGATGTCGTCCTTGACCGGATCGCTGCCCTCGCGCGCGATCACCACCAGGAGGGGGCGTTCCTGCCACTTGGGGTGAGGCAGCGCGATGGCGGCCGCCTGGACCACGTCGGGATGGCCCATAGCGGCGTTCTCCAGATCGATCGAGGAGATCCACTCGCCGCCAGACTTGATCAGGTCCTTGGCCCGGTCGGTGATCTGCATGAAGCCTTCCTCGTCGATGTTGGCGATGTCGCCGGTACGGAACCAGCCGCCCTCCATGGCCGCCGCGCTCGCCTCCGGGTTCTCGAAGTAGCTATCGATCACCCAGTGGCCGCGCACCAGAAGCTCGCCGGAGGCGCTGCCGTCGTGGGCAAGCGGCCTGCCGGCATCGTCGACGATCCGCATCTCGACCCCGAAGGGCGGCCAGCCAGGCTTCGCCACCCGCTCGATCCGCGCCTCCATGTCGGCCCCTGCCATGGAGCGCCGGAGGATGCTGAGGGCGCAGACGGGGCTGGTCTCGGTCATGCCCCAGCCTTGGATGAAGGTGACCCCCCTCTCCTCGAACTCGCGGATGAGCGCGCGCGAGGGCGACGCGCCCCCGCACATCGCCACCTTCAGATCGGGCAGCTCGGCGCCGCTCTCCCGCATGTGGGACAGCAGGCCGTGCCAGATGGTGGGCACCCCGGCGCTGATGGTCACCCGCTCGCTGGCGAAGAGCTCGTAGAGACTGGGCCCGTCGTAGCCCGGCCCCGGGAGCACCAGCTTGGCGCCGACCAGGGGCAGGATGTAGGGAAAGCCCCAGGCGCAGACGTGGAACAGCGGCACGATCATCATGAAGCTGTCCCGCGAGGTGAGGTAGCCGTCCATGTGGGCGACCACCGATAGGGCGTGGAGCAGCGCCGAGCGGTGGTCGTAGAGCGCGCCCTTGGGCTCCCCCGTGGTGCCGGAGGTGTAGCAGAGCGCCGAGGCCGAGCGCTCGTCGATCTGCGGCCAGTCGAAGGTCTCGGCCCGGCCCTCGAGCAGCGCCTCGTAGCAGAGCGCCTTGGGCAGGCTGGTCTCCGGCATGTGCGCGGCGTCGGTCATGACCACAACCGCCTCGACGCCCTCGAGCCGGTCCCAGATCTCCTCCAGCACCGGCAGGAAGGTGAGGTCCGTGAAGATCAGCCGATCCCTCGCGTGGTTCACGATGTAGACCAGCTGGTCGCGGAACAGGCGGGGATTGATGGTGTGGCAGACCGCGCCCATGCCGGAGACGGCGTAGTAGAGCTCGAAGTGCCGGTGCGTGTTCCAGGCGAGTGTCGCGACCCGGTCTCCCGGCCCGATGCCGAGGTCCGCGAGGGCGTGGGCGAGCCGGCAGATACGCCCATAGGCCCCGGCGTAGGTATAGCGGTGGATCGGCCCCTCGACGCTGCGCGAGACGATCTCGACGTCGCCGTATTGGGCCGCCGCGTACTCGATCAGTGAGGAGATCAGGAGCGGCTGCTCCATCATCTGGCCGCGCAGCGTCATGGCGCGCCTCCCGTTCCCTGTTGTTTTTGTTGTTTGCTTCTTATTGTTTTACGGACCGCGCGTCGCGGCCCGCGCGGCATGTTAGCACGCCGAGCGCCGGTGGCGGCCTGCGACGGTTTGCGAGTCCTCCATCGACACCTTGGCTTCGAGCCTCTAGAACTGTGGCCGTCTCGCCCTTCGGCGAGGCACGTTCTCGGGGCGGGGTGGAAGTCCCCACCGGCGGTGAAAGCGCCTGTCGCTTGAGCCCGCGAGCGCCCTTCGGGTCGAGGCCCGGAGGGGTCAGCAGATTCGGTGAGATTCCGAAGCCGACGGTCACAGTCCGGATGGAAGAGAACGGAATGGGTCAGCGGTCCGCGCCGATGCGGGCCTGTCTTCCGTTTCGTACGCCCTGATTCTGGTCTCTGAAATCGGAAGGAGATAGCCATGAATCAGAGCTCCCAAATCGATACCCAAGCAACGCCGGCCGTGCGCATCGCCCTCCTTCAGGCGCGCTGGCACGCCGACATCGTCGACCGCTGCCGGATCGCCTTCTTGGCGGAGATCGGCCACCTGTCGCAGGGCTCGGCCGAGGTTGAGGTCTTCGACGTGCCCGGCGCCTTCGAGATCCCGCTGCAGGCGCGCGCCCTGGCCAGGAGCGGCCGCTTCGCCGCCGTCGTCGGCTGCGCCTTCGTCGTCGACGGCGGCATCTACCGCCACGAGTTCGTCGCGGAAACGGTCTTGGCCGGGCTCATGCAGGCGCAGATGGAGACCGACGTGCCGGTCCTTTCCGCGGTCCTGACCCCCCACCAGTTCCGGGAAACCCCGGAGCACCGGCAGTTCTTCCTGGAGCATTTCGCGGTGAAGGGCCGCGAGGCGGCGGAGGCCTGCCTGGCGGTCCTGGCGGTCCGGGAGCGCCTCGCCACGGCGGCCTGAGCTTCGGCGCGGCGCTCGCCCGAAGCGTCGGCGATACACCGTCGAGCGACCGGCGCCGAAAAAGTCCGCCCAACTGTGATCACGCGCCTTGCACGGTCCTTCAGGCCATGGTTGAACAGGCGCCATGGGGTTGGTTTCGGCCGCCCGGCCCCCTTTTCGGGGGCGCGGCCGGACCGCGAGGATCGACAGGAACTTAGGGAGACTGAAGCATGTTGAGAGTGGCCGCCTTCATCCTAGCGCTCTGCGTTACCGTGCCGGCCATGGCCCGGAACATCACCTCCGAGGTCCAGTACTACCGGAACGTCGATGTCGTCTTTTCCGAGAATGCCCACATCTGCGGCCTGAAGGACCCGGCGCCCTTCGTCGAGCAGATCACGAAGAAGCTCTCGGGCATGGACGTGCCCCACAACCCGGACGGCGTGGTCGACCTGGTGGTCACCATCACGGCGCGGGGCAGCGGGCTCTTGAAGCAGAACTGCACCGGCCACGTGCTGGTCCAGCTCCAGACCATTCTGTCCTCGGACTTCCTCGACGTGAACGCCTACGAGGGCGAGGACCAGCTCTTCACCATGTGGTCGCAGCGCCAGTACGCCTTCCCGGCCATCTTCTTCCAGACGGGGGCCGTCTTCTCCGACTACGCGCCGACCATGCTGGAGAAGACCCAGGAGGTCGTGGACGAGCTGATGGACAATCTCGCGACGGCGCGCCTGGAACGCTAGATTCGAGCGGGTTGGGGCGGGCCGGTCTCGGCCCGCCCGCACCGCGCCGGTCAGTCGCCGCGGAAGGGTCCGATGCTGCCCATGCGGTGGTCGGCCTGGTAGACGTTATTGTAGAGGTTGGCGACCCACTGCTTGCCCTCGGTGGTCAACTCCAGGTAGCGCAGCGCCGGCTCGATATAGGGCTGGACGCAGCCCCAGAAGAACTCCGGATACTTCTCCACCAGGTCGGCGGGATTCTCGTAGTTCAGCTTGTCCGCCATGCCGATCTCGACGAACTCGTGATAGAGGGCGTTGATCTTGCGGTGATAGAAGGGATCGGCCATCTGGCCGATCAGGTCGGCGGCGCGGACCAGGGCCGCCTCCGAATCCGTCTCCAGATAGTCGCCGTGGTCCGGCACGGGAAAGCGGGTCAGCTCGATCGAGCGGACGATGCGCTCCTCGTCGACGTACATGGACCCCGAGAAGCGCTCGCGGGCGTAGATCTTGCCGCGCTCGATGTGATAGGGCGCGAGAAAGGCGTCGGACGCGCCGCGCGGCGGCGTCATCCGGTTGCCCGCCTCGTCGATCACCACGTCCTTGGCCCCGTCGCCCTTGCAGGCGCCGCGCACGTAGCCGATGTCGTGGATCAGGAGCGCGCAGGTGTAGTGCAGCCAGTCCTCCGGCGTCAGCGCCTCGGAGAGCAGCCGGCCCCGGATGATCTGCTGGCCCACCAGGGTCACCATCATGGTGTGCTCGACGTCGTGGTAGAGGGCGTCGCTGTTGCCCAGGCGCTCGAGCACCAAGCGCGCGGCCCCGCCCAGATAGCTGGCGTACTCGGGATTGCGGTTCGCGAAGTACTGGAGATAGAGGTCCGCCAGATAGTCGCCGAAATGGCCGGCCATGATGGAGGTGGGATTCAGCATGGATGAAGCCCTCCCGGCGCGGGGCAACCCGCGGGAGGGGCAGTCTAGCGCAAATCCCGCCGGCGTGGAATCGGCCTAGCCGTTCAGCCGATCGAGCGATGCCAGGATCGCGTCTCCCTTGCCGCCGGTTGAAACGAGCTGCGCGCCCTCGTGGGCGATGTCGGGGGTGCGGTAGCCCTGCTCCAGAACGTCCTCGACCGCACGCTCGACCAGGTCGGCCTCCTCGCCCAGGTCGAAGGAGTAGCGCAGCATCATCGAGAAGCTGAGCAGGCAGGCGAGCGGGTTGGCCTTGCCCTCGCCGGCGATGTCGGGCGCCGTGCCGTGCACCGGCTCGTAGAGCGCCTTGCGGCGTCCGGTCTCGTCGGCCGCGCCGAGAGAGGCGGAGGGCAGCATGCCCAGCGAGCCGGTCAGCATGGCCGCCTCGTCGGACAGCATGTCGCCGAACAGGTTGTCGGTGACGATGACGTCGAACTGCTTGGGATTGCGCACCAGCTGCATGGCGCAGTTGTCGGCGTACATGTGGTTGAGCGTCACGTCCTGGTAGGATTCCTGGTGCAGCTTCGTGACCTCCTCGCGCCAGAGCACGCCGGACTCCATGACGTTGGCCTTCTCGACCGAGCAGACCCGGTTCCGGCGCTTGCGGGCGAGCTCGAAGGCGACCGACGCGACCCGGCGGATCTCGCCGCTGGTGTAGACCTGGGTGTTGACGCCGATCCGCTCGCCGCCGCCCAGGTCCTTGATGCCGCGCGGCTCGCCGAAGTAGACGCCGCCGGTCAGCTCGCGCACGATCATGATGTCGAGGCCGGCGACCACCTCGGGCTTCAGCGTCGAGGCGGAGACCAGGGCGTCGAAGCAGATGGCCGGGCGCAGGTTGGCGAAGAGGTCCATATCCTTGCGCAGGCGCAGCAGGCCGCGCTCGGGCTTCTGCTCGAACGGCAGGTCGTCCCACTTGGGCCCGCCCACGGCGCCCAGCAGCACGGCGTCGGCATTGAGGGCCTTGTCCATGGTGGCGTCGGCGAGCGGCGTGCCCAGGGCGTCGATGGCGGCCCCGCCGACCAGCTCCTCCTCCACGTCGAAACGCACGGCCCGCTTCCCGGCCATCCAGTCGATGACCCGGTAGACCTCGGCCATGCACTCCGGGCCGATGCCGTCGCCCGGCAGGGTCAATAGGCTTCTGTTCGCGGTCATGATGTCAAACGCTCCTCGTTGACGCCGCCCCCGGGCGTCCTCCGGTCTGCAGGCTCGGGCTGCCCCTCAGCGATAGAGCCAGGGCTGCGCCTCTTGCTGGCGCTTTTCGAAGCCGTCGATGGCGTGGACCTCTTCCAGGGTCAGGCCGATCTCGTCGAGACCGTGCAGGAGGCAGTGGCGCAGGAAGGGATGGATCTCGAACGCGATCTGGCCGCCGTCGGGCCCGATGATGATCTCTTCCTCCAGGTCCACGGTGAAGACCGCGTTGCTGCCGCGCTCGGCCTGCTCCATGAGGGTATCCACCTGCTCCTGGGGCAGGGCGATGGGCAGGATGCCGTTCTTGAAGCAGTTGTTGTGGAAGATGTCGGCGAAGCTGGGCGCGATGATGCAGCGGAAGCCGTGGTCGAGCAGCGCCCAGGGCGCGTGCTCGCGCGAGGAGCCGCAACCGAAGTTGGCGCCCGCGATGAGGATCTTGGCGTCCTTGTAGGCCGGCTGGTGCAGCACGAAGTCGGGGTCTGGCCGGCCCTCCTCGTCATGGCGCATCTCGTGGAACAGACCCTTGGCGAGGCCGGTGCGCGCGATGGTCTTGAGGAACTGCTTCGGGATGATCTTGTCGGTGTCCACGTTGACCATGGGCAGCGGCGCCGCCACGGCGCTGAGCCTGGTGAACTTCTCCATCTGAACCTCGCGCGTCCTCAATGACCTGGCGTAGGTTACCTATCCGATCCGGCAAATCCCCGCAACCGAAGGTGCGCGGCACGCCCTCGCGGGCGAGCGTCCGGCTCTAGGAATCCAGCCGTTCGGAAAGATAGCGGATGACCTCGTTGCGCGCCTTCTCGTAGTCGGGCGGCCGGTTGCCGCCGTAGACGGCGAAGACGGTCCTCTCCTCGCCAGCCGCGTCTCCGGTCGGCGCGTACTCCAGATAGTATCCCTTGTCCTCGCTGCCGATCCGGCCGTCGGCGCGGAAGCCGGCGCTCTTCTCCTCGTTCGCGGCGAGCAGGATCTCCGCCTGCGGCTTGCCGCTCGCCCGCACCACGAAGACGTAGTAGACCTCGGTCGAGCCGGCCCGGCTGTCCGGGTAGTACTCGAAGGCATCCACGTTGTAGGTCTGGCCGACGCGGAAGAACTCCCGCGCGAAGTTGGGCGAGCGCGTCACCTGGCCGCTCTTCGTGGCCGCGTAGGCCTCCAGCAGCTCCTGGCGTTCCAGCGCGTAGCCCCGGGCATCGCCGCTGGCGAGCAGGATGAAGAGGATCGCCTCCCGGTCGGTCAGGTTGTTCGGCGTCAGGGTCTTCAGGCGCCGGAAGCGATTGAGCGCCTCGATGGGCCGCCCGACCCGGGCCAGGATCTGGGCGGACGCGCGCATGATGTCGGGCTCGTCGGGGTGCCGCTGCTCCAGGCGCGAGAGGATCTGGAGACCGCTCTTCAAGTCCCCCGAGACCGCGGTTTCCACCGCCTTGTCGAACTCCGCCCGCCAGCTTTCGTCCTGCGCCTGCGCGGCCGGGGCGAACGGCAGGACGACGGCCAGACAGAAGGCAGCGATGGCCGCGCGAAACCTCGTGCCTCTCGCGCGCCTGCTGCGGCTCGTCGTGCTCATGGCCATGCCGTTCCGCGAGCTGCCGTCAGACCAGTTCCCGCACGTCCGCGATACGGCCCTTCACCGCCGCTGCGGCGGCCATGCCGGGGCTCATCAGGTGGGTGCGGCCGCCGCGGCCCTGGCGGCCCTCGAAGTTGCGGTTGGAGGTGGAGGCGCAGCGCTCGCCCGGCTCCAGGCGGTCGGCGTTCATGGCGAGACACATAGAGCAGCCCGGCTCGCGCCAGTCGAAACCGGCCTCCAGGAAGATCCGGTGGAGGCCCTCCTCTTCGGCCTGGTTCTTCACCAGACCGGAGCCCGGCACGATCATGGCGTGCACGCCCTCGGCGACCCTGCGTCCCTTGGCCACGGCCGCGGCCTCTCGCAGATCCTCGATGCGGCCGTTGGTGCAGGAGCCGATGAAGACCCGGTTGACCGTCACCTCGGCGATCAGCGTGCCGGCGCTCAGGCCCATGTATTCCAGCGAGCGCTCCATGGACTTCTTCTTGTGCTCGTCGGGGGCACCGGCCGGGTCCGGCACGCGGCCCGAAACCGGCACCACGTCCTCGGGCGAGGTGCCCCAGGTGACCTGCGGCTCGATCCCAGGGGCCGGCAGCACCACCTCCTTTTCGTAGCGGGCGCCCGGATCCGAGGGCAGGCTCGACCAGTAGGCCACGGCCTGTTCCCACTGGCCCGCCTTGGGCACCATGGGCCGGCCCTGGAGGAAGGCGAAGGTGGTCTCGTCGGGGGCGATAAGTCCGGCCCGGGCGCCGGCCTCGATCGACATGTTGCAGACCGTCATGCGGCCTTCCATGGAGAGCGCGTGGATCGCTTCGCCGGCATACTCGATGACGTGGCCGGTGCCGCCGGCGGTGCCGATCTCGCCGATGATGGCGAGGATCAGGTCCTTTGCGGTGACCCCCAGCGGCCGCTCGCCGTCCACCGTGATGCGCATGTTGTGGGCCGGCTTCTGGACCAGGGTCTGGGTCGCCAGCACGTGCTCCACTTCGGAGGTGCCGATGCCGAAGGCGAGCGCTCCGAAGGCACCGTGGGTCGAGGTGTGGGAATCGCCGCAGACAATGGTCGCGCCCGGCAGGGTAAAGCCCTGCTCCGGGCCGATGATGTGGACGATGCCCTGACGCACGTCCTCGACCTCGATATAGGGCACGCCGAACTCGGCGCAGTTCTCGATCAGGGTCTCGACCTGGATGCGGCTTTCCTCGTCTTCGATCCCCTTGGAGCGGTCGGTGGTCGGCACATTGTGGTCGGCGACGGCGAGCGTGCACTCCGGCCGGCGCACGCCTCGGCCGTGCATGCGCAGCCCCTCGAAGGCCTGGGGGCTGGTCACCTCGTGCACCAGGTGCCGGTCGATGTAGATCAGGCAGGTGCCGTCCTCGTCCTGGCGCACCAGGTGGGACTCCCAGATCTTGTCGAACAGGGTTCTAGGTTCGGGCATCTCGAGGCTCCGCCGTCCCTCTTGTTGCGCCTATCGATCCGGCGCGCGGCCCCTATTGCCGCACGGCCGGCTGCTTTGCCTAGCGCTTGGCGGCGGCCCGCTCGCGGCGCTCGGCCTCGACCATCTTGCCGACGGCGCCGGTGGTCTTCTCGGCGATGCGGGCCGACTTGCCCCGGCGGCCGCGCAGGTAATAGAGCTTGGCCCGCCGCACGTCGCCCCGGCGCACCACGTCGATCGAAGCGATGCGCGGGCTGTAGAGCGGGAAGACGCGCTCCACCCCTTCGCCGTAGGAGATCTTGCGCACGGTGAAGGAGGAGTTGAGGCCGCGGTTGCGGCGCGCGATGCAGACGCCCTCGAAGGCCTGGATGCGCTCGCGGGTCCCTTCGACCACCTTCACGTTGACGCGCAGGGTGTCGCCCGGCGCGAACTCGGGCACCTTGCGATCGGCGGTCAGCTGCTCGACCTGCTCGGTCTCGAGCTCCTTGATGATGTTCATGGCCTCAACCTCGTCACTCAGCACGTCCGCCGCGATCCTTCCCCTCCAGGTAGCGTGCCCAGAGGTCGGGCCGGCGTTCTTTCGTGATCCGCTCCGCCTCCGACTGGCGCCAGCGGCGGATCTTCTCGTGGTGCCCGGAGGTCAGCACCTCCGGAACCCTGCGCCCCTGCCATTCGGCCGGTCGCGTAAACTGCGGGTACTCCAGCAGCCCGCTCTCGAAGGATTCCTCGCCCGGACTGTCCAGGTTGCCCAGAATTCCCGGCAGCAAGCGCACCACGGCGTCGATCAGGACAATGGCCGCGGGCTCGCCCCCGGAAAGCACATAATCTCCTACACTTACCTCTTCAACGGCGCGGGCCTCCAAGACCCGCTGGTCCACCCCTTCGTAGCGGCCGCAAAGCAGCGTCACGCCGGGCCCGCCGGCCAGGGCGCGCACCGTGGCCTGATCGAGCAACCGTCCCCGCGGGGTCAGGTAGACGACCGGGCCCGGCCGCGCCGTCACGGCCGCGAGAGCCTCGTCGACGACATCGGGCCGCATCACCATGCCCGCGCCGCCGCCGAAGGGCTCGTCGTCCACGGAGCGGTGTTTATCGCGCGCAAAACCGCGAATGTCCAGCACATCCAGCGCCCAGAGCCCCTGCGTCAGACCGCGGCCGGCGAGGCTGCACGCGAGCGGTCCGGGAAACATCTCCGGAAAGACGCTGAGCACCGTCGCCCGCCAGATGCCGCGCGCCGCACGCCTCTCCCCGGCCTCACCGCTCATGGCTTCTCCGCCCCTTCTGCAGCCCCCTCGACCTCCTCCGCCACCACCAGCCGGCCGGCGGCAATGTCGACCAGGGGCACCTGGGCCCGGGTGAAGGGCACCAGCAGGCTGTCGCCCCGCTTGCGCCCGGCCTGGGGCGGCCGCTCGACCTCGAGCACGTCGCCCGCCCCGAAGTCGTGCACCGCCGCGACCCGCCCCAGCGCCCGGCCCTCTGGGTCCTCCGCCCGGAGCCCGATCAGGTCCGCCTGGTAGTAGGTCTCCTCCTCGCCGATCTCCGGCAGGGCCCCGCGCTCGACGTAGAGCCGGGTGCCGGAGAGCGCCTCGGCGGCGTCGCGGTCCACCAGGCCCTCGACCCGGGCCAGCAGGCAGCCCTTGGCGCGGCCGACCACCTCCAGGTCGATCCGGCCGCCGCGCTCGTCCTGCAGCGGACCATAGGCGGCAATCCCGCCCGCTTCCTCGGTGAAGGGGCGGATGCGCACCAGACCCTTGACGCCATGGGCCCCCACCACCTGGCCCAGGCAGACCCGCGGCTCGGCCATGGTCCCGGCCCCATTCCTGGGCTGCCGGCGCGCCGCGGCAGCCTACTCCTTCTTCTCTTCCTCGGCCGGGGCCTCCTCGGCCGCAGACTCCGCTGCGGCGGGCTCCTCGGCAGCGGGCGCCTCTTCCGCCGCAGGCTCCGACGATGCCTCGGCCGCAGCCTCTTCGGCCGGGGCCTCCTCGGCAGGAGCTTCTGCCGCAGCTTCCTCGGCGGGAGCCTCATCCGCGGCCGGCGCTTCCGCCGGGGCCTCGGCGGCGGCCTTCTTGGCCTCCTCGGCCTCCTTCATGCGCTCCTGGGCCTTGGCCTTGGGCTGGTTCTTCTTGGTCTGCTTGGGGATGGCCGGCATGGCGATGATCTCGGCCTTGCCGAGGAAGCGCGCCACCCGGTCGCTCGGGGTCGCGCCGACCGAGATCCAGTGCTTGGCGCGCACCTCGTCGAGCTTGATGCGCTCGGGATGGTCCTTGGGCACCATGGGGTTGTAGCTGCCGATCTTCTCGATGTAGCGGCCGTCGCGGGGACTGCGGGAATCGGCCACCACGATGCGGTAGAAGGGCCGCTTCTTGGCGCCGCCGCGGGCCAGTCGGATCCTCAGGGACATGCTGTTCCTCTCCTCCTCGGGAAAACGTCGGTGATCATTCGGGCTTGTAGCAGACGGCCTGCAGCTTGTTGCCGTCCGGGTCGCGCACGTAGGCGCCGTAGTAGTGTTCCGTGTACTGGGGGCGCAGGCCCGGCGCGCCCTCGTCGCTGCCGCCGTGGGCGAGGGCCGCGGCGTGGAAGGCATCCACCGCTGCCCGGCTCGGCGCCAGGAAGGCGCAGTGCCAGCCGTTGCCCCGCTCGGCCGGGCGGCCGTCGAAGGGCGGCAGCACCCAGAAGCAGGGCGGCGCCTCCGCCGTCTCGCCGTAGGCGAAGTAGTCCTCGCCCTCGATCACCCGGACGAAGCCGAGGGGCGCCATGACCGCCTGGTAGAAGGCCTTGGCGCGGGCGATGTCGTCGCTGCCCACCGTGACGTGGCTGATCATCTGGGGAAGCCTCCCGGCCCGCCCGGAAAGGCGCCCGGCAGGCCGTGGCGCATCAGGCCCTTCTTGCCGAGCTTCTTGACCTTTTTCATCATGCGCCCGGCCTCCTGGTGCTGCTTCAGGAGCTTGTTGACCTCCTGGACCGTGGCGCCGGAGCCCTTGGCGATGCGCTGCTTGCGGCTCGCCTTGATGATCTCGGGCCGGCGCCGCTCGCCCGGCGTCATCGACGAGAGGATGGCGAGCTGGCGGCGGATCATGCCGTCGTCGATCTGGGCGTTCTTCATCTGCTGCTGGATCTTGGGCACGCCCGGCAGCATGCCCATGAGGCCGCCCAGTCCGCCCATCTTCTGGAGCTGGCGCAGCTGGCTCGCCAAGTCGTCCAGGTCGAACTTGCCCTTCTCCAGCTTCTTGGCGAGCTTCTCGGCCTCTTCCTGCTCGATGGTCTCGGCCGCCTTCTCGACCAGCGAGACCACGTCGCCCATGCCGAGGATGCGGCCGGCGATGCGTTCGGGGTGGAAGACCTCGAGGGCGTCCAGCTTCTCGCCGACGCCCAGCAGCTTGATGGGGCAGCCCGTGACCGCCTTCATGGAGAGCGCCGCGCCGCCGCGGGCGTCGCCGTCGGCGCGGGTCAGCACGATGCCCGTCAGGCCGACCTTTTCATGGAAATTGCCGGCCACCGTGACCGCGTCCTGGCCGGTCATGGCGTCGGCCACCAGCAGGGTCTCGTGGGGCTTGGAGGCGTCGCGCACTTCGGCCACCTCGGCCATCAGCTCCTCGTCGATGGCGAGCCGGCCGGCGGTGTCCAGCAGCACCACGTCGTAGCCCTCGAGGGCCGCCGTCTGCACGGCCCGGCGCGCGATCGCCACCGGCGGCTCGCCGGGCACGATGTCGAGAGAGCGCACCTCGGCCTGGGTGCCGAGAATGGCGAGCTGCTCCTGGGCGGCCGGGCGGCGGGTGTCGAGGGAGGCCATGAGGACCTTCTTCTTCTCCCGGTCCCTGAGGCGCAGGCCGACCTTGGCCGTGGTCGTGGTCTTGCCCGAGCCCTGCAGGCCGACCATCAACACGACCGCCGGCGGCGTGACGTTGAGGTCGAGCGCCGCCGCCTCGCTGCCCAGCGTCTCGACCAGGTGGTCGTGGACGATCTTGACCACCATCTGGCCGGGCGTGACCGAGCGCAGGACCTCCTGGCCGACGGCCTTCTCGCGCACCGCCTCGACGAAGTCCTTGACCACCGGCAGCGCCACGTCGGCCTCGAGCAGCGCGACGCGCACCTCGCGTAGGGCCGCGCCCACGTCGCTTTCGTTGAGCGCGCCGCGCCGCTTCAGCCGCTCGAAGACCTCGCCCAGGCGTTCCTGCAGGTTGTCGAACATGGCCGTCCCGAATTCCGCTTCGATATCCGCCCCGGACCTGGCCGTTCGCCCAAAGCCTTTCGCGCCAGTGCGCGAAACTCGCGGACTGGCGTGGCTCCCACGCGAACCCAGGTTCTCTTGCTACTCGTGAGCGCGGCGGAGACTAAGGAGAGGAAGGGAAGGCGTCAAGCGCCCAGAAATTCGCCGGAAAAGCCCGGCGGTCAGGCGTCGGTGAAGCGAACGCCCAGCTTGTCGGCGTGGCGCCAGCAGACCTGGCACTGCTTGATCTCGCCGGTGCGGAAGCGCAGCACGAAGCTGTCCGGCACGTTCAGCATGTCCTGGGGCTGCAGGGCGGCGCCGCTGTCGGACAGGCTGAGGACCAGGCAGTCCAGGTCGCAGTGACCGTTGTTGTAGACGATCTGGGCGCCCTTGATGGTCCGGGCCCGGGGCGCCCGGCGGCGATCGGAGTCCTTCTCGTCGTCGCCCTCGGCCGGGACCGAGTCCTCCGCGATCCCGCGCTGGGTGATGGCCTCGATGCGCTCCTGCAGCTCCTTGCTGCCGTAGGGCTTCACAAGGCTGTCGACCACGCCGAAGGCGCCCCGCTCCTCGTCGTCCTGGACCAGCCCCGACTGGATCAGCACAGGCGCCTTCACCTTGGCGGCCTTCATGCGCTTCAGGACCTCGTAGCCGTCGATGTCCGGCAGCATGATGTCCAGCAGGATGAGGTCGAACTCCTTCTCCTCCACCAGGCGCAGGGCATCGGCGCCGCAGTCCGCGGTCTCGCAGGCGTGGCCGGCGGCCATCAGCATGAGTTCCACGGACTTTGCGGTCGTCGTGTCGTCTTCGACCTGAAGCACGCGCATGGTTGGGAGGTCTCCTGTCCGCCGCTTGGCCGGATTGGATCGAGGCTCCAGCCTAAGATGGCCATGGAAGGTTAAAAAATTGCAGATAACCGGGCTTCCGGACCCCAAGCCAACGCCTCGGCCCCGCCGGTTGTGGGATCCGCTCATTCAATACAATCTAAGATGGCGGGCCTGGCCGGCGCAGGGAGGCACCTGGGCGGGCTTCGGCCCGATCCCTTGCCGCAGACAATTCGTGGATGACCCGGCCCCGGCCGCCCCTCGCGATCCTCACCAGGTCGTGGGTGCGTCGGTGCAGGGCGCCCCGGACAGAAGGGCGGGTTCCGCGTGCGCGAACGCCGTCTGCCGGCCGCGGATGGGCTGTAGACGGCACGCCCGGCCGGCCCTATAACCCGCCCCATGAGCGCGCGGCCCTTCATCAAGATGCACGGACTGGGCAACGACTTCGTCGTGGTGGACGCCCGGCGGGAGCCGTTCGAGCCCGATCCCGGCGCCGCGCGGGCCATCGCCGACCGGCGCTTCGGGGTCGGCTGCGACCAGTTGATCGTCATGGAGCCGCCCGCGAACGGCCGCGCAGACGTCTTCATGCGCATTCGCAACGCCGACGGCGGCGAGGTCGAGGCCTGCGGCAACGCGACCCGCTGCGTCGCATCGCTGGTCATGGCGGAAAACGGCGCCGAGCGCTGCACCGTGGAGACCCGGGCAGGCCTGCTCCACGCCGCCAGCCTGGCCGAGGGCGCGATCGCCGTCGACATGGGCGAGATCCGCTGCGGCTGGCAGGAGATTCCCCTGGCGCAGGAGATGGACACCCTCAACCTCGACCTGGCGCTCGGACCCTTGAGCGCCCCCGTCGCCGTCAATGTGGGCAACCCCCACGCGGTCTTCTTCGTCGACGACGCCGAGGCCATCGACCTGGAAAGCCTCGGTCCGGAGCTTGAGCATGCGCCGCTCTTCCCCGAGCGCGCCAACATCGGCGTCGCCCAGCTGACGGCAGACGACCGCCTGCGGGTGCGGGTGTGGGAGCGCGGCGTCGGCGTCACCCGGGCCTGCGGCACCGGTGCCTGCGCCGCCGCGGCCGCCGCCCACCGCCGCGGCCTGACCTGCCGCCAGGTGGAGGTGCGTCTCGACGGCGGGCCGCTCGCCCTCGACTGGCGCGAGGACGGCCACATGGTCATGACCGGCCCGGTCGCCACCAGCTTCACCGGCGTCCTCGCGGAGTCCCTGCTGCCATGAGCGCGTCCGAGGCCGACACCCGCATCATCACCTTCGGCTGCCGCCTGAACGCCTTCGAGTCCGAGGTGATGCGCGAGAACGCTCGTGCCGCCGGGCTCGCCGACGCTGTCATCGTGAACACCTGCGCGGTGACCGGCGAGGCCGAGCGTCAGGCGCGCCAGGCCATCCGCAAGGCGCGCCGCGAGCGGCCCGGGGCCAGCATCATCGTCACCGGCTGCGCCGCCCAGATCGACCCCGATGCCTACGCCGCCATGGCCGAGGTCGACCGGGTGGTAGGCAACGAGGAGAAGCTGAAGCCCGCGGCCTTCGCGCCGGGCAACCATCCCCGGGTGCTGGTGGACGACATCATGTCGGTGCGCGAGACCGCCGGCCACCTGATCCGGGGCTTCGAGGGCCGCAGCCGCGCCTTCGTCCAGGTCCAACAGGGCTGCGATCACCGCTGCACCTTCTGCATCATCCCCTACGGGCGGGGGCCGAGCCGCTCGGTGCCCCTGGGCGAAGTGGTGCGCCAGGTCCGCGCCCTGGTCGCGGGCGGCACCGCCGAGGTGGTGCTGACCGGCGTCGACATCACCGACTACGGCAAGGACCTGCCGGGCCAGCCGGGCCTCGGCCAGCTGGTGGGGCGCCTCCTCGCCCAGGTGCAGGAGCTGCCGCGCCTCCGCCTCTCCTCCCTCGACCCGGTCGACCTGGACGAGGGGCTGCTGCGCCTCTTGGCCGAGGAGGAGCGCCTCATGCCCCACCTGCACCTCAGCCTGCAGGCGGGCGACGACCTGATCCTCAAGCGCATGAAGCGCCGCCATTCGCGCGCCGAGGCCGTCGAGCTCTGCCGGCGGGCGCGGCGGCTCAGGCCCGACCTGGTCATCGGCGCCGACCTGATCGCCGGCTTCCCGACCGAGGACGAGGCGTCCTTCGCGGGCAGCCTGGCCCTGGTCGAGGACTGCGGGCTCACCCATCTGCACGTCTTCCCCTATTCGCCCCGGCCAGGCACGCCTGCCGCGCGCATGCCCCAGGTGCCGGCGGCGACCCGCAAGGCCCGCGCCGCCCGCCTGCGCCGCGCTGGCGAAAAGGCCATGTCGGCCTTCCTGAAGAGCCGGGTGGGCGCCCGCGAGCGGGTGCTGGTGGAGAAGCCCGGTTTCGGCCACAGCGAGCACTTCGCGCCGGTGGCTCTCGGCGCGGGCGCGCCCGGCCAGATCCTGCCGGTCACGATCACCGGCGTTGCCGGGGGACGCCTCGAGACCCGGGCCGCCGCGTGAGCGAGGGCGGCGCGAAGCAAGGCTGGCTGGCTCGCCTCAAGGCGGGCCTGTCGCGCTCTTCCAGCAAGCTGGGCGACGGCATCTCCGGCATCTTCACCAAGCGCAAGCTGGACGACGCGGCGCTGGAGGAGCTGGAGGAGCTGCTGATCTCATCCGACCTGGGGGTGACGACGGCCGAGAAGCTGAGCGCCAACCTGGCGCGCGAGCGCTTCGACAAGGACGTGGACCCCGAGGAGGTGCGCCGGGCGCTGGCGGCCGACATCGCCGAGATCCTGGAGCCGGTGGCGCGGCCCTTGGAGATCGGCGCCGACCAGCAGCCCCGCGTGGTCCTGGTCGTGGGCGTCAACGGCAGCGGCAAGACCACCACCATCGGCAAGCTGGCGCGGACTTACCGGGACGCCGGCCTCAAGGTCATGCTGGCCGCCGGCGACACCTTCCGCGCCGCCGCCATCGAGCAGCTCTGCGTCTGGGGCGAGCGCACGGGCTGCCCCGTGGTCGCCCGCGAGCCGGGCGCCGACGCCGCAGGGCTCGCCTTCGAGGCCCTGGAGCAGGCGCGCCGCGAGGGCATGGACCTGCTGCTGATCGACACCGCCGGGCGGCTGCACAACAAGTCCGAGCTGATGGCCGAGCTGCAGAAGATCGTGCGGGTGCTGAAGAAGCTCGATCCCGAGGCGCCGCACGACTGCCTGCTGGTGCTGGACGCCACCACCGGCCAGAACGCCCACGCCCAGGTGGAGACCTTCAAGGAGCTGGTCCAGGTGAGCGGGTTGATCGTCACCAAGCTGGACGGCTCGGCCCGCGGCGGCGTGCTGGTGGCGCTGGCCGAGCGCTTCGGCCTGCCGGTGCACGCCATCGGCGTGGGCGAGGGCGCAGAGGACCTGCAGCGCTTCGCCGCCCGGGATTTCGCCGATGGCCTGCTGGGCCTGGAGAGCGGGCGGCCGCTCTAGGACCTGCTGCTGAACTTGTGGGCCGGCAGCTTGTGGAGATGCACGTCGCGCCCGCCGTGCATCTTCAGGATCTCCTGGGCGCGGGTCTCGTGATCCGAATCCCGGGCGCGCACCCAAAGCAGCAATCCGCCCTTCTCCAAGGACTCGCCCAACTTGTCCGCGTGCTGCTGATCCAGGAACCTGGCGAGTGACGAGCCGATCAGGCCGCCCGCGCCGCCCATGGCCGCCGCCGCGAGAATGATGCCGGCGAGGGGACCGCCCGCGGCCGCCATCGCGCCTGCCGTGGTCACCGCGCCCACGTACGTCAGGCCACCGATCAGCGCCCCTTCCGCGTCGCCCATGGCCTCGGTTGAGACGTAAGCCCCGCGCGCGGTCTTGGGATCATCCTCGAGGTCCTCGACCCGGCGATAGAGGTGGCCCAGCTTCTCCTCGACCGCGTGTTCGCTCGCCAGGAGGCTGAGATCAGCCCGGTCGAAGCCGGAGCTGAGCAGCGCGTCGACCGCCACCTCGAGCGCGCCGGCCGTGTCGAAGACGGCAACCGCCTCGCGGGTGCTTTCGGCATAGGGTTCGCTGGTCATGTCTGGTCCTTCGCACTGCTCTTCCGGCACCCATTCCCTCGCACAAGCTAGGGACTGCCGTGACTCCCTGGCGATGACCTGTGTCAAACCTGGCTCACCACCAGATCGCCAGGTATCGCCAGACCAATCTCTACTCCGCGAAATGTGCCAAATCTCCCCAGCATCTCCGCCGACGGGATCCGCGGTCAGACCAGTTCGTCGAAAGCAACGCTACTTTGAAGTATTGGTCAGGCTGGAAAGCCGAGGGAGGGGTGTTGTTGCTACACCCGCTTAGAGCCGGCTCATTGACCGAGTAGCTCCCTTTTTTCCCGGTCGAAGATCTTCTTCAGCCATTCCATTGTTTCGCGGATCGCGGGGCGGCGTCTGGAGTCGTCAAGCACGAGCATCCAGATTTCACGGACGACGATCAAATTCCCCGGGTCGATGCGCACCAGATTCTCCCTCGCGTCACCCACGATGCAGTTCAACACTCCCACGCCGATCCCCGACGCCACAGCGTCGCAATAGGCCGGTCCGCCGTTGAGAGAAAGGACGACTCGAGCGGGATCCACGTTGGCTTCGATCCATTGCGCCTCGGGTAGATAGTCCACCGGTCGGGCAAATCCGATCCACGGGGCATCCGCCTTCAATTGGCCATCTTCGTTCAGAAAGCGCCCATCGGCATAGATGGCGGAGCCTAGCTGTGCGAGCTTGCGAATGACGGCCGATCCGGAGGTGGGTTGCGTGTAGCGCAATGCGATGTCGGCCTCCCGGCGCTCCAAAGACACATTCCGGTTCTCACCCAGCAACTCCAACCGTATGCCCGCATGCTCGTTCGCGAACTGTCGGAGATAGGGCACGAGAAACCCTGTCAGCAGAGTCGGGACGGCGGAAATGCGAACCACCCTCTTTCCGCCGTCGAAATCGGGCTCAACTGCATTGGTGAGATCCGCCGCCACCAGTTCCATTTTCTCGGCACGACGGATCAGGAACCGCCCGGCTTCCGTCGGTGCGAACCTCTTGTCGACACGGTCGAAAAGCCGGACCGAGAGGCACTCCTCGAGGACGGCCATGCGGCGACTGACAGTCGTCTGATGCACCTGCAAGACTTCGGCCGCCCCGGCCATTGTTTGGGCGCGCGCCAAAGCCAAGGCGATCCGAAGATCGTCCCACGACACCTTCAAGGACTGGATCGGTTGGTCCGCCATATATCTGCAATTTTGCAAGGCAAATTTGCATAGATCTGCCTTGCCGTCAAAGACATAACCGCCGAGATTGGCGACACGCAGAAAGGAGCGTGAGCATGGTCTTTATCGGCATTATGGGGGATCGACAGGTTGGTTTCGAACCGCACGATACGATCGAACCTGCGCTTGAACATGCGGCACGAACGCTTGGCCTGGATGTCCGCGTGGATTGGATTTCAACCGAATGGATCGGTGCCGGCCCAAGGATCGCCCTCCAAGAGTACGACGGCCTCTTCGCGGCTCCGGGTTCGGCAACGGACCTGGACGGCGCATGCGCGGGTCTTCGCTACGCTCGGGAGACCGACACCGTCATGATCGGCACTTGTGCCGGGTTTCAGCACGCGATCTTGGAATTCGCGCGCAACGTCGCTGGAATCGAAGGGGCGGCACATGAAGACTATGATCCGGATGGGACGAAACTCGTCCTCACCGCGCTCGTTTGTTCGATTGCGGGGCGGGCGATGGAGGTTCAGATCGTCCCTGGAACGCGTGCCCACGATGCTTACGGCACGCTCGTGACTACCGAGGAATACTACTGCAACTACGGCCTCAACCCTGCCTTCGAGGAGGTTTTTGCCGAGCATGGGTTGGTTTTCTCGGCACGTGATGCCGATGGCGATGCCCGCATCGTCGAATTGCCGCAGAAGAGGTTCTTCATGGCCTCGCTCTTTGTGCCGCAGACGCGCTCGACCCCAATGGCCCCGCATCCGCTCTTGTGCGCCTTCTTGCGCGCCGCCGCCAAACAAAGCGCAGCAGTGCCGCTTGCATCGAACAGATGAGCGAACGGAGCGAGTCCGACCGGAGACGGTCGTCTGTGCCTCGCGAGCATCAGAACTGCGACTGCCAAAACGAATCTAGATTCTAGGGACGAGACCGTTTGTCGTGGCGGCGTCAACACGCCGCCGGGCGATGCTCCTGGACGGGCGCGAGAGAAGGGGGTCTAATCCCCGCCCGCGCTTTGTGACGATTCCGTTACATTTCCATGACATTGGCCGGCGGCGGTTCGCCGCCGCGCCGAGAGCGCCCCTGGCCCGGGAGAGCGACCCTGGAACTCGCCGTCCTGCTGCTGGTCCTGCTGGCGGCCGTGCTGCACGCCACCTGGAATGCCTTCGTCAAGTCGGGCGAGGACAAGTTCGTCAGCCTGTCGCTGGTGATCTTCACCACCAGCGTGCCGGCGCTCTTCGCTCTCCCCTTCCTGCCCCTGCCGGCCGCCGCCTCCTGGCCCTACCTGATCCTCTCGACCCTGGTCCACTACGTCTACTATGGGGTCCTGGTGAGCGCCTACCGGCACGGCGACCTGTCGCTGGTCTACCCCGTCGCCCGCGGCGCGGCGCCCCTGCTGGTCGCCGTCGGCGCCTTGGCCTTCGCGGCGGAAGGGCTCGGCCCCTGGGAATGGCTCGGCGTGGCGGTGGTCTCCGCCGGCATCATGAGCCTGGCCACGTCGGGGCGCGCCCGGGCCGGCGACGGCGAGATCAAGGCGATCGCCTTCGCCCTCCTGACGGGCCTCACCATCGCCGCCTACTCGCTGGCCGATGGCCTCGGAGTGCGGAGCTCGGGCGCAGAATTCGCCTACATCGCCTGGCTGTTCGTCTTCTCCGGCATCCCCATGCTGGCGTTCGCCTGGTGGCGCCGGCGCGGCCGGGCCGCCGAGGTCTTCCGCCGGCACCTTAGGGCGGGGATCGGTGGCGGCCTGATCAGCGGGTTTGCCTACGGCGCCGTGATCTGGGCCATGTCGGTCGCCCCTATCGCCCTGGTGGTATCTCTGCGCGAGACCAGCGTGCTCATCGCCGCCGCCATCGGCAGCCTGTTCATGGGCGAGTCCTTTGGCCGGCGCCGCATCGCCGCCGCCGCGGTGATCGTGGCCGGCGCCGCGCTCATCAACCTGGGCGGCTGAGCCGAAAGGATCTCAGAGAGAGCCTGCCGGCGGCAGGTCCGGGATCGCCCCTTCCGGGTTGGCGAAGGGCGCGAAGACCGCCTGCTCGCGGGTCTCGCGGTAGTGGTTGAGGGACCAGAGGACCGAAGGAAAGGCGATCTCGTCCCAGGGGATGCTTTCCCAGCTATAGAGATCCAGCTCCAGGGTCTCCGGCCCCGCCGAGACCTCCGGGCTGACCAGCCGGGCCCGGAAGATGAGCTGGACCTGGCTGATCCGGGCGATGGAGTAGATGCCGAGAAGCTGCTCGATCTCGATCTCGGCGCGGGCCTCCTCCCAGGCCTCCCGCCGGGCGCCCTCCTGGGCCTCCTCGTTCAGTTCCAGATAGCCCGCCGGCAGGGTCCAGTAGCCCTTGCGCGGCTCGATGGCGCGCCGGCAGAGCAGCACGCGCCCCTCCCAGTGGCAGACGCTGCCGACCACGATCTTGGGGTTCTCGTAGTCGACGAAGCCGCAGTCCTCGCAGACCCGGCGCGGCAGGCTGTCGCCCTCGGGCACGCGCTGCACGAAGCTGGGAGATTTACGGGAGGACGAGGGGGCCATGACCGCAGTCTGGCCCAGCCAGCTTGCTTCGACAAGCGGACCAAAACGTAGTAGACCGTAGGTATCAGGCGCCTGCGTCAGGAGTCGGCGGCGGCCTCCAGGGCCGCGACGCCGGGCAGCGTCTTGCCCTCGAGCCATTCCAGGAAGGCGCCGCCGGCGGTCGAGACGTAGCTGAAGTCCCCGGCCACGCCGGCATGGGTCAGGGCCGCCACCGTGTCGCCGCCGCCGGCCACGCTCAGGAGGCGGCCCTCGCGGGTCAGCGCAGCGGCGGCCTGGGCCACCTGGTTGGTGGCGGCGTCGAAGGGCGGCACCTCGAAGCAGCCGAGCGGGCCGTTCCAGACCAGGGTCCGGCAGGCTTCCAGGCGCCGCACGATGTGCTCCGCCGTCGCCGGCCCCAGGTCGAGGATCATGCGGTCCGCCGGCACCGCTTTGACGCTCACGGTCTCGGTCTCGACGCCCGCGGCCAGCTCGCCGGCGACCACGGCGTCGGTCGGCAGCACCACGTCGCAGCCAGCCTCCTTGGCCGCCGCCACGATTTCGCGAGCGGTCTCGGCCATATCGTGCTCGCAGAGCGAGGCGCCCACGTCGACGCCAAGGGCGTTCAGGAAGGTGTTCGCCATGCCGCCGCCCACCACCAGCGCGTCCACCCTCCGGGCCAGGTTGCCCAGCAGGTCCAGCTTAGTGGAGATCTTGGCCCCGCCGACGACCGCCAGGACCGGCCGCTCGGGCGAGCCGAGGGCCCGTTCCAGGTGCTCGAGCTCGGCCTGCATCAGGCGTCCCGCGGCGCAGGGCAGGCAGCGGGCCAGAGCCTCGACCGAGCCGTGGGCCCGGTGGGCGGCGGAGAAGGCGTCGTTGACATAGAGGTCGCCCAGCGCCGCCAGGGCCTCGGCGAAGGCCGGGTCGTTCGCCTCCTCGCCGGCCTGGAAGCGCAGGTTTTCAAGCAGCAGCACGCCGCCCTCGGGCAACGAGGCCACCGCCGCGCCGGCCTCGGGGCCGACGCAGCTCCCGGCGAACGAGACCTCACGGCCGCCGAGCGCGTCCGCCAGGACCTCGACCAGCGGGGCCAGCGACATCCCGGGCACCGGCTTGCCCTTGGGCCGCCCAAAGTGGGAGAGCAGGACGACCCGGGCGCCGCGCTCCACGAGCTCGTTCAGCGTCGGCAGGATGCGCTCGATCCGCGTGGCGTCGGTGACGCGGCCCGCCTGCATGGGCACGTTGAGGTCGACGCGCAGCAGCACGCGCCGTCCCCCCACGTCGAGCTCGTCGATGGTCCGGAAGCGGGTCATGACTCTCTTAGGTTCGCCGGGCGGGAGCCGCCCCGTCACATGGTCGGAATCGAGAAGTCGGCGCCGGAGCGGATGCCGGTCGGCCAGCGGCTCGTCATGGTCTTCAGCTTGGTGTAGAAGCGCACGCCCTCGGGCCCGTGCATGTGGTGGTCGCCGAACAGCGAGCGCTTCCAGCCGCCGAAGCTGTGGAAGGCCATGGGCACCGGGATCGGCACGTTGATGCCCACCATGCCGATCTTGGCGGCATTGGCGAAGTGGCGCGCCGCGTCGCCGTCGCGGGTGAAGATCGCCGTGCCGTTGCCATACTCGTGCTCGTTCACCAGGTCCAGGGCGGCGCCGTAGTCGTCGGCCCGCACCACCGAGAGCACCGGGCCGAAGATCTCCTGCTTGTAGATCTCCATGTCGCTGGTCACACGGTCGAAGATCGAACCGCCCATGAAGTAGCCCTTCTCGTAGCCCTGCAGAGTCAGGCCGCGGCCGTCGAGCGCCAGCTCGGCCCCTTCCTTCACGCCCTGGTCGATCAGGCCGAGCACCTTGTCGTAGAGCTGCTTGTTGTTGAGCGGGCCCATCTCCACCTCGGGGTCCGTGCCCGGCCCCACCTTGAGGCCGCGCACCCGGGGCGTCAGCTTGTCGATCAGAGTGTCGGCCACCTGGTCGCCGACGGCAACGGCCACGGACACGGCCATGCAGCGCTCGCCTGCCGAGCCGTAGGCCGCGCCCATGATGGCGTCGGTCGCCTGGTCCATGTCGGCGTCGGGCATGACCACCATGTGGTTCTTGGCGCCGCCGAGGGCCTGGACCCGCTTATTGTTGGCGCAGCCCGTGTGATAGATGTACTCGGCCGTCGCCGTCGCGCCGACGAAGCTGACGGCCTGGATGTCGGGATGGGCGAGGATGGCGTTGACCGCCACCTTGTCGCCGTGGATGACGCTGAAGACGCCGTCCGGCAGGCCGGCCTGCTTGTAGAGATCGGCCAGGCGCAGGGAGAAGGAGGGGTCCTTCTCGGACGGCTTGAGGATGAAGCAGTTGCCGCAGGCGATGGCAATGGGCGACATCCAGAGCGGGATCATGGCCGGGAAGTTGAAGGGTGTGATGCCCGCCACGACGCCCAAGGGCTGGCGCACCGAGTAGCTGTCGACGCCGCTGCCCACGTCCTCCGAGAACTCGCCCTTGAGGAGGTGCGGGATGCCGCAGGCGAACTCCACCACCTCGAGGCCGCGGGTGATCGAGCCCTTGGCGTCGTCGATGGTCTTGCCGTGCTCCTCGGTGACGAGCGCGGCCAGCTCGTCCATGTTGCGCTCCAGCAGCTCCTTCAGCCGGAACAGCACCCGCGCGCGCCTGAGCGGCGGCGTCGCCGCCCAGCCTGGAAAGGCCTCCTTGGCCGCCGCCACGGCCGCCGCCACCTCGCCCTCGTCGGCGAAGGCGACCTGCCGGATCACCTCTCCCAACGCCGGGTTGTAGACCTCGCCGAAGCGCCCGCTGGTGCCCTCGGCCTCGCGGCCGCCGATGAAGTGGTTGATGGTCTCGCTCATGGCACCCTCAGCCCTTTCCCCCCGTGTTTGACGTATGGCTCCGCAACCTATACCGGGGCCCGGCTCCGCTCAACCGCCTGCGCCGCCCCTCGAAAAGGGCGCTTGCCGTGGGGTCCAGACGGACGAGAATCGTGGTTTGCCGCGGCCGGCGTCATCGCCCTCTTGACCTTGGATTCATTGGAGTTACCAGCGACTCTTAAGGCGTGGATACCCCTGACCGGGCTAAAGTGCTAGAACATGGCCATGTCGCCGCTGACGACAGAAACGGCAACCGCCGAGCCGGAGGCCCGGCCATGAGCGCGCGTCCCCAACTGAGCCGGCGCCAGGAGGCCGACTGCCTGGTCCTCGGCCTCTCCGGAAGCTGGACCACCATGGAGGTCGCGTCCCAGGACGCGGCGCTGGAGGCCGTCGCGCCCAACGGGGCCAAGCGGGTGCGCATCGATCTGGCCCACGTCGAGGAGCTGGACACGGCCGGCGCCTGGCTGGTCTACCGCACCCTCAAGTCGCTCGCCGGACGCGGCGTCAAGGTGGAGCTGAGCGGCGGACAAAGGTCCTACCGGGACCTGATCGAGACGGTGCACGGCCACGACGTGGACTGTCCGCCGCCGCCGCCCGCCCGCGGCGCCCTCGCCGTGGTTCTGGAGCGCATGGGCCGCGCCAGCTTCTTCGTCGCCGGCGAGGCCGTCAGCCTGATCAACTTCCTCGGCCACACGGTGGTCGCCCTCTTCGGCTCCCTGCTCCGGCCGGGGCGCATCCGCATGACCGCCCTCATCAACCAGATGGAGCAGACCGGCCTCAACGCCATGCCCATCGTCGGGCTGATCTCCTTCCTGATCGGCGTGGTGCTGGCCTATCAGGGCGCCGGCCAGCTGGCCAAGTTCGGGGCGCAGATCTTCACGGTCAATCTGGTAGGCGTGGGCGTGCTGCGCGAGATGGCGATCATGCTGACCGCCATCATCGTCGCCGGCCGCTCGGGCTCGGCCTTCACCGCCCAGATCGGCACCATGAAGGTGAACGAGGAGATCGACGCCATGCGCACCATCGGCCTCGACCCCATGGAGGTCCTGGTGCTGCCCCGGGTCATCGCCCTGGTGCTGGTGATGCCGCTGCTCACCTTCTACGCCGACATCATGGGCCTCCTGGGCGGCGCGGTGATGGCCAACGTGGCCCTCGACATCTCCTTCTTCCAGTTCGCCCGGCAGTTCAACTCCGCGGTGCCGGTCTGGTCCTTCTGGGTCGGGCTCATCAAGGCGCCGGTCTTCGCCCTGGTGATCGCCGTGGTCGGCTGCTACGAGGGCTTCAGGGTCTCGGTCAGCGCCGAGTCCGTGGGCCAGCGGACCACCGCCTCGGTGGTCGAGGCGATCTTCCTGGTCATCGTGCTGGACGCCCTCTTCTCCATCATCTTCTCGATCCTGGGGGTCTGATGCAGGCGGCCCAGCAGGAGACGGCGGCGGCGCCGGTCATCGAGGTCAGGGGACTGCGCACCCAGTTCGGCCCCCAGGTGGTCCACGACGGCCTCGACTTCTCGGTCCAGCGCGGCGAGGTCATGGGCGTGGTCGGCGGTTCGGGCACCGGCAAATCGGTGCTGCTGCGCACCATCATCGGCCTGATCAAGCCGGCCGCCGGCACCATCCTGGTGCTCGGCCAGGACAGCGCGCGCCTCAGCCCGAGGGAGCGCCGCGCCCTGCAGCGGCGCTGGGGCGTCTTGTTCCAGGACGGCGCGCTCTTCTCCTCGCTCAGCGTCACCCAGAACATCGAGGTGCCGCTGCGCGAGCACACCGGGATGAAGGCCCGCCTGCGGCGCCAGATCGCCGAGATCAAGCTGGGGCTCGTCGGCCTGCCGCCCAACGCCGCCAACAAATATCCGGCCGAGCTCTCGGGCGGCATGCGCAAGCGCGCGGGCCTGGCGCGGGCGCTCTCCCTCGACCCGGAGATCCTCTTCCTCGACGAGCCCACGGCCGGCCTCGACCCGATCGGCGCCAACAACTTCGACGAGCTGATCCGGGAGCTTACGCGGGCCCTGGGGCTGACCATCGTCATGGTGACCCACGACCTTGACAGCCTCCATGCCATCTGCGACCGGGTGTCGGTGCTGATCGACAAGCGTGTTAAGGTCGGCACGATCGAAAGCCTGATGCGGCTGCCCGATGCCTGGATCCAGGACTACTTCCGGGGGCCGCGGGGGCGTGCGGCCCTGGCGACCCAGGCCAGGGCAGGAAACGCCGCCCCCTTGGTCGCAGAGGCTTCGAGCGCGCACCAGGGCCTGGAGACGACCTGAACCATGGAGACGCGCGCGAACTACATCCTCGTCGGCGGTTTCGTGCTGCTGCTCCTGGCGGGTCTCACGGCCTTCGTCCTCTGGTTCGCCAAGCTGCAGTTCGACACCGAGTTCGACCGCTACCACATCAAGATCTCGGGCTCGGTCACGGGCCTGAACCCGGGCAGCCCGGTGCGCTACAGCGGCGTGCGGGTCGGCGAGGTCATCGCCGTCGAGCTCGACCGGGAGCAGCCGAGCGAGGTGCTGGTGACCATCGAGGTGGAGGCCATCACGCCGGTGCGCGAGGACACCACGGCCAGCCTGGAGATCGAGGGCCTGACCGGCGCGCGCTACGTCCTCCTGAGCGGCGGGGCGCCGGGCTCCAAGCCGCTCCTGCCGAAGCCCGGCGAGAAGCTGGCGACCATCCCCTCCCGGCCCTCCGGCCTCCAAAAGGTGATCGAGGGCGCGCCGGAGCTGCTCGCCAGCGCCAATCAGCTGCTGTTCCAGGCGAATGAGTTCCTGAACAGCGAGAACCGCGAGAACGTCGCCCTGGTGCTGGAGAACCTCAAGCTGCTGACCGGCGCGCTCGCCGCGCGCGCTGACGACATCGGCACTCTCATCGACAGCACCGGCGAGACCATGAAGAGCGTCTCGCGCGCCTCGGCCTCGCTCGAGCAGCTGCTGGTCCAGGTGCGCAACGACAGCAGCCGCCTGGCCGACCGGGTCGACGACGCCGTCGCGGCCGTGGAGCAGCTAACGGGCACGCTCGACGATTCGGTCGGCGCCGGCACCGAGTCCCTGCAGGCGCTGCTCGTGGACTTGCAAGGCAGCGCCCAGGCCTTCACCGGCATGGCCAACGAGATCGAAGACATGGTTTCCGAGAACCGCGAGCCCATCCGCGACTTCACTGCCGGCGGCCTCTACGAGCTCAACACCCTGCTGATCGAGGCCCGCGCGCTCCTCAACGGCCTCAACCGCGTGACAACGGAGGTCCAGCGCGACCCCGCCCGCTTCCTATTCGGAGATCAACAGAGAGGCTATGAAGCAGGACAACGCTAAGGACCCCGGCCGCCGCAGCTTCATCGGCACGGCCCTCTTGGTGCCCGTCGGGCTCGCCGCCGCGGCCTGCGAGCTGCCGGTTCCGGGCCAGGGGCCGCCGCCCGCCCTCTACCGGCTGACGCCCAAGAGCACCTTCGGGCCGGACCTGCCCCAGGTGAGCTGGCAGCTGGTGCTGGAGGTGCCGGTGGCCGAGGCCGGGCTCAGCACCACCCGGGTGGCGCTGCAGAAAACGCCGACCCAGCTCGAATACTACGCGCGCTCCGGCTGGAGCGACCGGGCGCCCTCGATGGTGCAGACCCTGATGATCGAATCCTTCGAGAACTCGGGCCAGATCGTGGCGGTGGGGCGCGAATCGGTCGGCCTGCGCGCCGACTTCATCCTCAAGTCCGAATTGCGGGAGTTTCAGGCCGAATACTTCCACGGCCCCCAGCCCGAGGTGCACGTCACCATCAACGCCAAGCTGGTGCAGATGCCCCGGCGGGTCATCATCGGCTCCCGCAGCTTCAGCGCCTTGGCCGTGGCCGAGGAGGACGTGATGGAGGATATCATCGAGGCGTTCGACGAGGCCCTAGGCAAGGTCTTGAAGAACCTGGTCGAATGGACGCTCCTTAGAGGCGAGGAGGCCTATGTGGGCGCCTAGAGCAGTTTCCGATCATATTGAGCCACGCTGTTGCTCTGGGCTGAGTCCGTCCGCTAGGCGCGGGCCGAAGCGCGATGTGGGGCATCGGGCGAGGCCCGCAACGACGCGGCGGGCCGGCCCAGAGCAACCCAGGTGGGACGGGCGCTTTTGGCCGGGCGCCGCGTCACTCGTCCTCGAATATGCTTCGGCATGTCCTTCGTCCTCGCTCCTAACGTCCGGCCAAAATCGCTCCGTCAGCGTGGCTCAATATGATCGGAAACTGCTCTAGCCGCTGGCCGGCGGCCATGACCTGTCGGAAGGTTAACAGATTGCCAACTATTCCTTGCCCTAATGCCGCCGAACCGTACCGGGCCCGAGCGCGAAGGACCCAAGGCGCATGAGCGATATCTCCGACCTCAAGCAACGGGTGCAAGCCGTAGGGGACCGCTTCGGCCAGCTGGCCGATCAGGACCGCAACTACAGCACGCGCCTGACCAGCCTGTTGGCGGCGGTCGAGGAAGGAATCTCCCGTACCCAGGAGCACAACAAGCAGCTCAGCGCCGAGCTCGCCAGGTCCAAGGAAGAGGCCGCCCGGCTCGCCGGCGAGCTGGCCCGCGCCAAGGGCGAATCCGGCGATCTCACGAGCCGCATGAAGGCCGCCGAGGACGAGAACGCCCAGCTCCGCTCCATGGTGCAGACCCTGCTGGCCGCGGTCGAGGAGGGCGGCGACGCGGTGCTGAGCCAGGCCATGCAGGACCTGGAAAGCCGCATCGACCGGATCGTCTCCGGCGACGTGGCCGAGCGGGCCGAGGCGCCGGAGAACGGCGAAAGCAGCGAAGCCGACGTTGGCCCAGACTCGGCCGCGGACCCCGAGGCGGCCGACACGGAGGCGGATTCCGCCGAGAGCGAGCCAAAAGCCTCCGATCCGGCAGAAGACGAGCCCGCGCTCGACGAGGAGGACCCGGCCGAGGCACCCCTCGAGCTCACCCCCGACATGGAGGTGGTGGAGGAGAGCGACCCCCTGGCCGCAGCCGACGCCGAGGTGGCGGAGACGGACGAAGAACCGGCGGACGAAACATCGACCGACGCGGAGGCTGAAGCCGAGAAAGCGGCTGACGCGGAGGCCGAGGACACTGAAGAGACAGCCGACGGCGAGTCAGAGGCCACGGACATCCCAGTGGACGGCAGCCCGGCGCCCAGCGGCGCGCCCAGCGACGACGACCTGACCGCCGTGAACAAGATCATCCAGCGCATCAGCCTCCTGACCGGCGAGTTCGTCGACCCGGAGCAGCAGGCCGCGCCGGCCAACAACGGCGTCAAGAAGGACTCCGCAAGCGAGGACGGCGGCAAAGCCAAGGGCGAGTCGGGCAGCCGACCCTCGGACGGCAAATAGCGACAATTCTCTAGGCGGGCGCCAGGCTCCCGCGGCGGTCCAGCACGAAGACCTCGCATCCTTCACCGGCCTGCCGGGCCGCGGTCCAGGCATCGGCGCCCTCGGAAAGCCGCAGCAGATGGGCCGGACAGCGCCGGCAGTCGCTGCTGCCGAAGCCGGGGACCGGCACCTCCAGACCGTCACGGCGCCGGAAATCCTTCACCAGGGCACATTCCGTTCCGCCAGGTAACAACCCGAGCCCCTGGACGCGCCCGGCCAGAGTCAGGCGGTCGGCGTGCCAGCGCGGCGTCTTGTCGGCCCTGAGGTGGCGCCCGAGGCGCGCCCGCAGGCCGCCCGGCCCATAGGCGCTGCCGCAGTAGAGGTAGTGCCCCGGCCCGAGAACGGCGGGCCCCAGGGAGGTCCCGGCGAGCGGCAGGGAGCGGCTCAGCGCCACCAGCAGCCAGTAGGCGCCAGGCGCGTCCGTCAGCAGGCCGTTTCCCGCGCCCTTTCCCGTCACCCCCGCCGCTCCAGGCGGTCGAGCCAGCCGCCGGTGAGGAGGCGCCAGCTGACGCCGAGCTGGCGCAACCGGTGAAAGGGGATGCCGCCCAAGGGCTCGACCGGCAGGTCCGGCTCCTCGCCGAGGGCGGCCAGCGCAAGCTGCTTGCCCATCATGGTCGCCATGGCGACCCCGCGGCCGTTATAGCCCAGGCCCGCGTAGACGCCCGGCGCCAGGCCCAGGAGGTGCGGCACATGGTCCCGGGTGACGGCCACGTAGCCGCCCCAACCGTAGGTCCACTCGACGCCATCGAGACGTGGATAGAGCCGCAGGGCCTCGGCCTTCAGGTGATCCTTGGGGCCCTGGTCCTGTGTGTCGAACAGGTTGCCCCGGCCACCGAAGACGAAACGGCCGTCCCGGTCCATGCGGTAGTAGAACAGCACCCGCCGGGTTTCCGAGACGGCATGCCGGCCGGGCAGGATGCTGCCCGCCAAGTTGGGGCCGAGGGGCGCGGTCGCGACGATGAAGCTTGGCACCGGGACGACGCTTTGCTTGAGCCCCGGCCAGAGCCCGTCGGTGTAGCCGTTGGTGCCGTAGAGCACTTGAGCCGCCTCCACCCAGCCTGCCGGAGTCGTCACCCGCCAGCCGGCACCTCGGCGCACTGTGGCCACAGCCGGCGAGGCGCCGTGAAGCCGCGCACCCAGGCCTGCCGCCGCCCGGGCCAGGCCGCGGGCGCAGGAGAGCGGCTGCAGGTTGCCGCCGCGCCCGTCCCACAGGCCGCCGTCGTAGGCCTCCGTGCCGATCAGATCGGCCAGCCGCCGCCGGTCCAGCAGCTCGATCTCGGCGCCGTGGGCGGACCACTCGCGCGCCCAGGCCTCCTGCTGGCGGCGCCCGCGCGCGCCGTAGGCGGCCTGGACGAAGCCGGGCCGCAGGGCGTCACAGGAGATCCCGAAGCGCTCGATCAGCTCGAACACCAGGTCGCAGGTGGCGTTGGCCATGGCGACGACCCGCGCGCCGCGCTCCGGCCCGAGGCGCGTCAGGATCTCCGACGGCAGGACTTTCCAGCCAGGATTGACTTGGCCGCCGTTGCGGCCGGAGGCGCCCCAGCCCGGCTCGGCCGCCTCCAGCAGAACCACTTGCCGCCCCGCCTCGGCCAGGTGGAGCGCCGCCGAGAGGCCGGTGAAGCCGCCCCCGACGATGGCCACGTCGGCCTCCGCCGGCCCCTCGAGCCGAGGGTAGTCGAGGGCGGGCGTGGCCGTCGCCGCCCAGAGGCTGGGCGGCAGGCTCGGCGTTTCCGGCAGGCTGTCGAGCGGCACCTGCGGGTTCCCCCTGAGACGAATGGACCCTGCCATTCTTAGAGCATTCCAGGCCGGCGTGGAAACGGCGGAGGGCCGGCCCCGTTAGAGAAATCTTCACCCCGCCTTGTCAGGCTCCGCCGCAGGGTCCGGAAGGTCTCGAACGCCCCCGAAAGCACCCGAACGCCACCCGATACTGCGGAAAACTTGGGAAGACACCATGAGCGAAGTTGCTGCATTCCAGGATCTGGTCGAGGCGCTCTGCGCCAAGAGCGCGATCACGGCCGAGGAGGTCCTCGCCCTGCGCCGCCAGGTGTTCCCCGACGGCGTGGTATCGGCCGAGGAGGCCGAGGCCGCCTTCCGGCTCGACCAGGCCTGCGCGACCAAGGCCCCGGAATGGACCCGCTTCTACGTGGATGCGCTCACCGATTACTACGTCTGGCAGAGCAAGCCGCGCGGCTACGTGAGCGAAGAGCAGGCCCAGCACCTCATCACCAAGGTCCTGCACGACGGCCGCATCGAGGCCATGAGCGAGCTGGAGCTGCTGATCAACATCGTGCACTGGTGCACGGCCTGCCCGCACGCGCTCTCGCGCCTGGCGCTGGAGGCGGTCAAGGACAGCGTGCTCGGCGCCGAGACCGCCTGCTACGGCTCCAACCGGCCGCCGGCCGTCATCGCGCCGGCCGACGTGGCGATCATCCGCAAGGTGGTCTACGCCCCCGGCAGCCCCGGCGGCTTCACCATCACCCGCGACGAGGCCGAGCTCATGTTCGCCCTCGACCGGGCGACGCTCGCCGAGGAGAACGCAGCGGACTGGCCCGACCTCTTCGCCAAGGCGGTGGCCAACGCCCTCATGTTCCCGCGCGGCGCGCCAAAGGTGCCCGACGCCGAGGAGGCCCTGCGCCGGGAGCGCTGGCTGGAGGAGCGGGGCAGTGTCGGCAGCCTGCTGGCCGGCGTCGGCAAGGCCGTGATGGCGGGCAACGTCCCGCTCCGAGCGGCCATGCGCGAGGTCGACCTCTTCGGCAGCCACCGGGTCCGCGAGGAACGCGAGAAAGAGGACGCCCGGGTGCGCGAGGCCCTCTCCCGCGAAGCGATCGACACCGAGGAGGCCCGCTGGCTGCTCGCCATGGTCGGCGCCAAGGAAGGCGCCGGCTTGAGCGAGGGCGAACGCCAGCTGCTCGCCTTCATCAAGCAGAACTCGCCCAGCATCGACCCCGCCCTCGATCCTCTGTTCGAGCAGGCCGGGCTCTAGATTGCTTTGATGATTGCCGGTCCGGCGCCGTTCAGCGCCGGCGCAGCAGCTTCAGCAGGGTAAGCAGCAGCCAGACCGGGGCGACGATCACCGCCCCCAGCAGGATGTAGGGAATCGCCCAGCGCACCGCCTCCACCGCCGTGGTGAAGGCGGAATGGGCGTAGTCGTCCAGGTTCTGCAGCAGCGCTTCCGGGCGAATGTCGAACACCGACAGCACGACCCCGACGGCAAAGGACGCCAGCAGCAGGCGGAACAGGGTCCGGCCCGGGTGCCGCAGGAAACCGGGACGTCTGCGCGGCCTCGTCGCGCTAGGGTCGGCGCCCCCGTCGTACGGGTCTTCAGTCACGGTCGATCCCGGCCTCTTCCAGCTTGCGGTCGGTTTCGAACTGGCTGAGCGCAAAAACGGCCCAGAGCGCGGCCGGAATCCAGCCGATGAGAGTGATCTGCAGGATCAGGCAGATGATGCCGGCAAACGGCCGGCCGATGGTGAAGAACAGCAGCCAGGGCAGCAGTATGGCGATGATCAGGCGCATGTCGTCTCCCCTCTCGTGGCGACCCGAGACCCGGGACCGACCGGTTCCCACGGCGGCGCCCAGCGGCCCCCGCGCCCGCCAAGGATGGCAGGATCGGGCAGAGCGGAAAAGTGCGCTGCGAGTGGGGGGCGGCGCCAGAATCCCTGGCTAAAGGGGGAGCTGAGGTCTAGGCGGCCCGCCGGGCGGTGTCGTTCTCGACCCTGGCCGCCGCAGCCTTCTCCAGGACCTCGTCGTCGGCCGCCCGATGCAGGGTCTCCAGGATGCCCTCGGCCAGGCTCTTGCGGTCCTCGATCGTGGCCTCGTCGTCCTCGTCGATCCGCTCCAGCCACTCGTCCAGCACGTCCTGGGTGACCTCCTGGGCCCACTTCAGCAGCTCCCTGTGGGGCTCGAAGGGCGGGGTCGCGTCGCTCACCAGGATCTCGTAGAGGGCATCGGCGTAGACCGTGTTGGCGGTGGCCTGGCGCCTCAAGGCCCGGTCTTCGGGCGGGTCGCCGGCGGTCGAGCTGTGCAGGCTGTCGGCGATGGCCTGGAGCAGCATGCCGCGAACCCGGGTCTGAAAGCCTTCCCTTACGGCATCCCAGCGGGCCCGGGCCTCCTTGGACCGGCCCTTGAGGCCGCCACGGAACAAGCCGCCGAATAGCCTGCTCACCCAGGACATGCTCGTCGTCTCCTCGCCACCAGCCTTGGACCCGTCGTGACGCCCGCTTGCGCCCGCGGGGCCCGATCATGGCACGCAGTTCTTAGCATTTCCTGACAAAAAATGGGGCCGGCCTTTGGGCCGGCCCAGATATGGCGAAGAGAGGGATGAGAGGAGGGCCGGCCACGGGGGAGCACGGCGGACCCACGGCAAGTTGGCGGCAGGTGTGCAGCAGGTGTGCGGCAGCTGGGCGGCGTGCCGGCGGGGCCTGCCTGGCGCCACGCCGGCCGGGGCTTCCCGAGCCTTAGCCCAGGAAGCCGGTATCCAGGCGGTCCAGGTCGTTGATCACGCGCCAGCGACCGCCGCTGGCCTCGACCCGCTCGCGCCACTCCTCGAGCCGGCGCATGTAGTCGCGCGGATCGATGTTGTCGGTGCCCAGCTTGGTGACGTTGAGGGCGACCACGTCGAAGCCGTCCAGCTCGAGCGGGATGTCCCGGATGTAGCCGTCCTTCAGGTCCTCGGCCAGGTCCGAGAAGATCAGGATGATCTTGCGCCCCGAGTTCTTCTCGTTGAGGTACTCGGCCGCCTGCAGGACGCCGCCGGTGATGTCGGTGTAGGAGGCTGGCCGCGCCTGGTCGACGAACTTGTTGAGGGCCTCCTGGAACTGGCGCTTTTCCCGGTTGGCCAGGCTGGGCCGCTCGTCGAAGGTGGCCTTGGCGATGATGTCCTTCTCGCTGAAGCTGCCGGTGTCGATGCGCGCGACCGCGAAGGAGTCGCCCGTGTCGAGCCGGGTCAGGATCACGTTGACGATCTGCTGAGCCTTCTTCAGCTCCTGCGAGTAGGTGCCCGACGTGTCCATCAGCATGTAGACGCCCCGGGATTGGGAGTTCGGCTCGCCGCAGCCGGTGAGGCCGATGGCAAGCAGAACCCCGATGGCGAAAAACCGTCTCATGACAAAACCTCGTTGCTGTGCGCCCGGTTGGCCTTGATCTCCTCCTCCTCCGACTGGGCCTTGGTGAACCGCCCTTCCAGCCACAGCGGACCGAAGACCAGCAGGTCGTAGAAGGCGACCAGGACGCCGCCCATGTAGGCGCAGACGTTGCCGAAAACGCGCAGGCTGACGGCGAGGAGCTTGAGCAGGGTCGAGGCGATGTGACCCAGCACGATGCGCGCCGACTGCACGAACATCTCGAGCGGGATCGCCACGAAGACCAGGGCGAAGGGCAGGATGAAGCCCATGCCCATCTGGGCCGCCGTGGTGATCCACTGGAACTCCGGCGTAAAGAGCGCCGCCGCCTCGCCGCGCAGCAGGGCGTTGGTGGCCAGCTCGTCCTGCAGCAGCACCTCGCGCATGTAGGCGAGGCCCGCCTCGACGCTGGCCAGGATGAAGAGGATCGTGAAGGTGATCCAGATCATCCGCACCCTGAGCTTGTCGGGCAGCGCGCCGATGATGGGAAAGAGGCGCGTGATGCGCAGGGATTCCATGAGGAACAGCCCCATGGAGATCTCCACCATGATGATCACCAGCGCCGCCACGTCGGAGAGGTGGAAGGTGCCGAGCACGCTGGAATTGCCCACCATCTCGGCCATCGGCCGGGCGATCAGGTGGAAGTTGATGAGCGCGCCGCCGATGGCGATCGCCATCACCAGGAGAGCGATGCAGAAGTTGGTGAGGGCGGAGGCTTCCAGCATGCGCAGCGCCCGGTCGGAGCGCTGCTGGATGTTCTCGTAGTTGTCCATATGGCGGTCGACCACCTTGGAGCGGTCGAGCAGCGTGTTGACGTTCTTGTTCAGGTCCGTCGTCAGCTTCTGCAGGTTGCGCCACTGGGGCAGCATGGCGCTGAGCCGCTGGTGGCGCTCCTTGGTGGCGTTCTTGTACTCGGTGATGGCCCGGTCCTGGGCCTTCTCGAGGGACTCGCCGATGTCGGCCAGGATGTCGCCCACCACCGGATCGCCGTTGGAGGGGATCTTGGCGACCGCCTTGACCGCCTCGAGCCAGCCCGGCGGGGCGGGGGGCACCTCGGTGCTCTGGCTATGGTCCTCCTCGAGCTTGGCGATCTCTTCCGTCATGCGGCGCTCGATGGCCGGACACTGGGCGAGATCGCGCTGCACGGCGCTGTCGATGCGGTCGAACTCGCGCTCGATGTAGCGCTCCTCGGCCTCGCGGCCGGCGGCCAGCAGGACCTCGCGGTTACGCGCCCTCAAGCGCTCCTCGGCGCTCAGGACGGCGTTCGCCGCCAGGCGCATGGCCCGGTGCACGACGCGGCTCAGCAGCAAGATGGTGCGGTGCGCCGGCTCGCGGGTGAAATAGAGCGCCGTCGTGAAAAGCAGGAACCAGGCGAGCGCGGTGAGCGCGCTCGCCGGCGTAATCGAAAAGGCATCCCCGAACATCGGCCGACTCCTTGATCGAAAACGGCTCCCAAGAGGAGCCGGTTAGGCGACCAGGAGAACGATAATAATCGGAAGTAAATAATGCCTCGTTAAGCAGTAGCGTAATGTAAATATGTATTTTAGACATCTTTTCGGCCATCATTCTGCCACAATAAATCAAAATTGCGCCCAAGTTCGCCGCAAGAACTCGGACGGAGCGGCGCCGCGATCCCGTCCCGGGAATGCACGCGCGGGAAGGCCTCCGGCCGCCCTCGATATCGCAATCGCCGGCCGAAGTGACGGCTTGACTTGGGGTTCAGGAAGGAGAGGCGACACCGGTCGAATGCGGCACGGCGCCGGCTGAGCGTGATCGCGGCCCACGCGCCTCCCCTTTCCGATCGGCCGCGACCTTTCGGCCGTGGAGACCGGGCGGGATCCGCGCGGTCCCCCGCGATTCATACTGAACCTCATCGGCCGGTGCAGGTTCGGCGATCGCTGGGCCTGTCCTCGGGCTCAATCTTCGGCGGTCCGGTCCAGGTAGTCGTCCAGGCGGTCCAGGCTGGACTCCCAGAAGCGGCGGTAGCGCTCCGTCCATTCGTGGACCTCTTCGAGCGCCTGGGGCCGCGCCCGGTAGAAGCGGAAGCGCCCCTCCTTGCGCCGGTCCACGAGGCCGCTCGCCAGCAGGATCTGCAGGTGCTGGGAGACCGCCCCGATCGTCACCTCGAAATGGGGCATCAGCTCCTGCACCGACCGCTCCCGCTCCGACAGGAGCTCCAGTAGGCGGCGGCGGTTGCCGTCGGCGATCGCGTGGTAGACATCCATGGCCTTGCTCTTTCCTGACGACGAGTATATTTTAGTGATAACTAAAATATCAAGCTCGCCGATATCCGCGCGAACTTGGGCACACGGAAACTTCGGCACATGGAAAGGAAGGACGATGGCGGAACCGCACGAGGTCGTGTCCCCCGCGGACTGGACCGAGGCCCGAAAGCGGCTGCTCGAAAAGGAGAAGGAGTTCACGCGGGCGCGCGACGCGCTCAACCGGGAGCGGCGTGCGCTGCCCTGGGAGCGGGTGGAGAAAAGCTACTTGTTCGACGGCCCGGACGGCAGAGAGTCCCTCGCCGACCTCTTCGACGGACGCAGCCAGCTCATCGTCTACCACTTCATGTACGGCCCCGACTGGGACGCCGGCTGCAAGAGCTGCTCGTTCCTGGCCGACCACTTCGAGCCCGCCGTCGTCCACCTCAACCAGCGGGACGTCTCCCTGGTCGCGGTCTCCAGGGCGCCCCTCGCAACCCTGGAGACGTTCAGGAAGCGGATGGGCTGGACCTTCAAGTGGGTCTCCTCCCATGAGTGCGACTTCAACCGAGACTACCAGGTCTCCTTCAGCCAGGCGGAGATCGACGGCGGAGAGGTCTACTACAACTACCGGAAGCAGCCCTTTCCCAGCACGGAGGCCCCCGGCGCAAGCGTGTTCTACAAGGACGATGAGGGCGCGATCTTCCACACCTACTCGGCCTATCAGCGCGGCCTCGACATGCTCATCACCGCCTACAACTACCTGGACCTGGTCCCCAAGGGGCGCGACGAAGGCCATCTCTCCTTCACGATGGAATGGATTCGCCTGCACGACGAGTACGACCGCTAGGCCGAAGCGGCGAAGCCGGAGAGGACCGAGGAAGCTGGCGCTCTCACCGGGCACCGGAAGGGGCCCCATGAACGGCCCTGGCCGCGGCCAAAGTCGTTCGAGCAGAACGGCGGTCGGGAAGACCAAGCCCGGTGCGGCCCTCCGTTTCGAGCCGTGCCCGCGACGGACGAGATCGGTGGAAAGGGCGCCGCCTACTGGACGGCGGTGCTGGTCATGACGTTGAGGGCGGCGGCCTGCTCCAGGATCCGCCGGTCGCGGCTGCGGCCGTTGCCAGACGGGGCGGGTGTTTCGCCCAGGCCCTCGCCGCCGGTCACGGACTCCACGTAGACCGGCGCGCCCTGGTCCTTGAGGAAGCGCGCCACCGCCTCGACCTCTTCGTCGGAGACGAAGGCGCCGTGCACCCGCTGGACCCGGCCGCCGCCGGCCATGTAGAGCATGTCGCCCTTGCCCAGGAGCTGCTCGGCGCCGCCCTCGCCGAGGACCGTGCGGCTGTCGATCTTGGAGGTCACCTGGAAGCTGATGCGGGTCGGGAAGTTGGCCTTGATGGTGCCGGTGATGACGTCGGCCGAGGGCCGCTGGGTCGCCATGATGAGGTGGATGCCGGCGGCGCGTGCCATCTGGGCGATGCGCTGGACGGCGGGCTCCACTTCCTTGCCGGCGGTCAGCATGAGGTCGGCGATCTCGTCCACCACGACCACGATGTGGGGCAGCGGGCCCGCATGGGCATCGCCGCCCGCGTCCTTCTTGCGGCGCTTGGAGACCCGGACGTTGTAGCCGGCGATGTTGCGCACCCCCAGGTCCGACATGACCTGGTAGCGCAGCTCCATCTCGCGCACCGCCCAGTTGAGGGCGGCCACGGCCTCGTCCGGATCGCTCACCACCGGCGAGAGCAAATGCGGGATGCCGTCGTAGACCGTCAGCTCCAGCATCTTGGGGTCGATCATGATGAAGCGGCACTGCGCAGGCGTCAGGCGGAACAGCAGGGACTGGATCATGGTGCCGATGCCCACCGACTTGCCCGAGCCTGTGGTGCCGGCGATCAGCAGGTGGGGCATGGCGGAGAGGTCGGCCATGACCGGCGCGCCGCCGATGTCCTTGCCGAGGGCGAGCGTCAGGCCGGGCTTCGCCTTGGTGTAGGCGCCGGACTCCAGCAGCTCGCGCAGAGGCACCATCTCGCGCACCTCGTTGGGAATCTCGATGCCGAGCACGCTGCGGCCGGGGATCGCCGCGACTCGGGCCGCGGTCGCGCTCATGGAGCGGGCGATGTCGTCGGCGAGGCCGACCACCTGGGAGGACTTCACGCCCGGCGCCGGCTCGAACTCGTAGAGGGTGACCACCGGCCCCGGGCTCATTTCCACCACCTCGCCCTTGACTCCGAAGCCGGCCAGCACCGATTCCAGGCGCCGGCCGTTCTCCTCCATGGCCTCGCGGCTGGCGGCGGCCTGCTTGTCGCCGGCCGGGCGCTCGGCCAGCAGATCGAGCGGCGGCAGGCGGTAGTCCCGGGCCGGACCCATGTCGGAAAGCGCCTGGCGTCCGGCCTTGCCGTCCTTCTCCGGCGCCTTGCCACGCCGCGCCGCGGCGCCCTCGTAGGCGTAGGCGCGGGGCTCCCGCCCCTGCGTGACGACGCTGCTTGCCAGGACACCTGACGCCGCTTGCCCGCGCCGCCGGGCGGCGAGGAGGCCGCCCGCAAGATCCCGTGCCGGGGCCAGCCGGCGCCTCAGGTCTGCGCGGCCGCCGAGCGCCATGAAGAGCCCCAGAAGGCTGAGGAAAGCCGCCAGCAGGGCGATCCCCGGGCGGCCAAGGCCGGTCGCCGAGCCGACGGCCGGCACCAAGGCGCCGTGGAGCAGGTCGCCCAGCAGGCCGCCGTTGAGAAAGCTGGTGGCAGGCAGGTCCGGGAAGGGCCGCCAGGCGGCCAGCGCGAAGGCGGCCAGGCCCAGCGCCAGCGGGGCCGCGGCCAGGCGGTGAGCGGCACGCTCGAAACGCTTGCCAGCGGCGAGCTGCCAGCCCCAGACGGCCAGCAGAGGCCCGATCAGCCAGGCGGCGGCACCCATCCAGTTGTAGAGCTGCTCGGCCAGCAGGGCGCCGGGGCGGCCCGTCAGATCGGCGAGCAGGGCGCGGAGCCCGTCGCCGGAGGCCGGTTCGCCCGGATAGGCCCCTGCCAGGACTCCCAGGCTGGCGAGACCGGCGAGGGCCAGGGCGACACCCGCCGCCTCGGCCAGCCGACGGCCCAGGAACCCGCCAGCGCCAATTGGCGATCCGGCGGATCCAGCCGCGTTCTCGTCCGGGAATGCCATAACGCCCTCTGTCGGCCGTGCTGCCGGCCCTATATATGGCAAGGACTCCTTGCCGCTTTATGAAGCCAGGTCTGGAAGCCAAGTCCCGGTTTCGAAACACCCTCCGGCCGCTTCCGTTCCAAGGTAGGATTGCGCCAACGGGCGTCTCAAACAGCCAGAGGCTCGGGCAAACCGCTTGCCGGCGCGGCGGGTTGGCCTATCATCGCGCTGACCGGGCGGGAGCATCCGGCGTTGGCCGAATCGGGACGACCTGGCACTGAATTGGCAGCGATGGACGACGGGCGATGAGCGGTCTCGGGACGCACGGGGTCTTCCGCTATGGCGGCGACTTCGCCGAGCAGCGCATCGTGCGCGCCGAAGGACCCTACTTCTACGACAGCGACGGCCGCGAGATCCTCGACTTCACCTCGGGGCAGATGAGCGGGATCCTCGGCCATGGCCACCCAGAGATCGTCGCCGTCGTGCAGGAGATGGCCGCCAATCTGGACCATCTGCACAGCGGCTTCCTCTCCGATCCGGTCATCGGGTTCGCCGACGCCCTCGCCGCCATGCTGCCCGACGGCCTCGAGCGGGTGCTGCCGCTCTCAACGGGCGGCGAATCCAACGAGGCGGCGCTGCGCATCGCCAAGACCCACACCGGCGGCTTCGAGGTCGTTGCCTTCGACCGCTCGTGGCACGGCGTGACCGGCGGCGCGGCGGCCACGACCTATTCCGGCGGCCGCCGCGGCCACGGCCCCACGCTTCCCGGAGTCCTCGCCCTTCCGACGCCCCACGCCTACCGCTCGCCCTTCAACCGGGACGGCGACTACGACTGGCGGGCCGAGCTGGAGTTCGGCTGGGAGATGATCGACCGCCAGAGCAGCGGCCAACTGGCGGCGGTCATCGCCGAGCCCATCCTGAGCTCGGGCGGCATCATCGAGCTGCCGGACGGCTACCTGGCCGCCCTGAGGGAGAAGGCCCGCGAGCGCGGCATGCTGCTGATCCTCGACGAGGCCCAGACGGGCATGGGCCGGACCGGGGACAACTTCGCCTTCGAGCACGACAAGGTGGTGCCGGACATCCTCAACCTCTCGAAGACACTGGGCGCCGGCCTGCCGCTCTCGGCGACGGTCACCTCGAGCGCGGTCGAGCAGGACTGCTACGACAAGGACTTCCTCTTCTACACCACCCATGCGGCCGATCCGCTGCCCGCCGCGGTCGGCCGCAAGGTGGTGGAGATCGTGATCCGCGACCGCCTGGCGGAGCGGGCCCGCGAGCTGGGCGACTATCTGAAAGCTCAGCTCCTCGACCTGCAGCAGCGCCATCCCATCATCGGCGACGTCCGCGGCCGCGGCTTGCTGCTCGGCGTCGAGCTGGTGAGCGACCGCCGGACCAAGACTCCGGCGCAGGCGGCGGGGGCCGCGATCAGCCGGCGCTGCCTGGAGCTGGGGGCCTGCCTCAACATCGGCCGCCAGGCCATGAGCGGCGTGTTCCGCATCGCGCCGCCGCTGATCGTCGGCCGCGAGGAGATCGACAGGGCCATGGCGATCTTCGATCGGGCCCTCGGCGAATGCGCCGCGCCCTGACCGGCGGCGAACGATCGGCCTGCCTCACCGGATCACGCGCGGATTAGCCATATCCTAGGAATCCCTGCCCTATAGTCGTCGCAACGGTTCACCTCGGCACAAGGGCTCACAGGCGGCGATGATTTGGAGCGACAGCGGCCTCACGCTCGTCTTCGGTGACGAGCGCTACCTGCTATCCCACGAGAGTCTGCTGGCGATCCTGGCCGCGGGGATCGTGTTGCTGCTGGTCTTCTTCTATTCCCGCTACATCGCGCCGCGAAAGGACCGGACGTGCCGCTGGCGCCGGCTACCCGGCGACAAGACGTCTCCCTTCGCCCGCTGGCGCTGCAAGACCTGCCAGGTGGATGCCTACTCCTTCGACATGCGCCCGCCCAAGGAGTGCAAGAGGGCCCTCAAGGCGGTCGCCTAGGAACGCCCGTTCCGCATCGCCGTCCGGACGCCCTTTGATTCCGGCCCGTGGGCGCCAAGGTTCCCCTTCCCATTTTGTTGGACCCTTCCGACCGAAACACGGTCTAATGATCGGGTGTGGCCGCCTGAGGCAACGGGGAGGTTGCAGATGCGCCGGTTTGCAGTGGTTCTGGCGGGGCTCGCGGCCCTTGGCACGCTCCAGACCGTCACCGTGGCGAAGGCCGGATCGCTTGCACCCGGCGCCGTCCAACTGGCCCAGGACGTCCGCCCCCTGGTCTCCGGCGAGCGGGTGCGGGTGCGAAAGCTCGCCCGTGACATGGAGAGCACCATACAGACCATCGACAAGGGCGGCGTCGCGCCGTTCCAGGACGTGGCCTACGTGCAGAAGTGGCAGAAGAAGATCGAGCAGTACCGCACCACCCTGCAGAAGTATCCGCAGGTGGAGGATCCCGACGTCCAGGCCGCCGCCGTGAAGCTCGCCGAACTGGAGAACATGGTGGCTTTCGGCGTCAGCGAGGCCGCCAAGCAGAAGGCCGCGCTGGGCGACGTGCAGGCCAACCTGGCGACCATCGAGAAGTTCATGCGCGAGAACCCGGCGCCGCAATGGCTGCCGGCGCCCTTCGACGACGAGGAGGCGCGCCAGTGGCTGCTGACCGCGTCGCGCGCCAAGAACGTGGCCCAGACGTCCCTCACGGAGCTGCAGCGCATCGCGCCCACGGCCCACCTGCCGCTCAATACGGGGACCGTTCAGGACGGCGCGCCCTACGACCGGCACGACCTGGACCGCCTGGCGTCCTGGGCGAACGACACCATGCGGAAGGTCGACGAGGCCGTGAAAGAGACCGCCAGCACGCTCAAGTTCCAGTTCGACGCCCAGCCCGAAACGCTCGCCTACTACCACGGGCTGGACCCGGAGGACGAGAGCGACCGGGCCAGCGCCTTCCTGGCCGAAGGCGTCGAGGAGGAGATCTACAGTGGCCTCGACAGGGAGCTCGCCTTCGCCCGCTCCGTCGTCGCCTATCAGCGCGCGTTCGGCAACGAGCCGGCCGCCCACACCGTCGCCCGGGTCGAGGAGATCGAAGGCCTGCGCCGGACCTATGCCGAGAACCGCTTGAAGGCGCTGGGCGAATCGAAACTGCCCGAGCCGAAGAGCGAGGACGAGGCGCGCCTCGCCATAGCCCGGGCGATCCTCGCCAAGCCCAGCTACGAGTTCGGCCAGCACGGCCCCGTCGTGCTGACCACCAACGACATCGTCGAGCGCGAGAAGCAGGTCAGCCGCGCCGAGATCAAGGACGTGGACGTAAGCCTCTCCGGCACCATCACCCTGTCCGGCACCGAGACCACCTGGACCTACAAGTGGCAGGAATTCAAGTTCGCGACTCCACTCAAGGAGACTGAGAGCGACGACTGGTACATCTGGTGGATCACCGCCAAGAACTTCTCCTCCGGCGGCGCGCAGACGCCGATCGGCGAATGGGTTTCCGGCGCGGCGACCAAGGGCGACCTCATCCTCGAGGAGAACTTCTAGGCCGGAAGGGCGGCCCTCGGACCCTGAACGCCGGCCCATGCGCGAGGAAGGGGTCTCCTTCTTCAGCGATGGCCTGAAGCTGGCGGGCCGCATCTCGACTGGATGGAGGCCGGCGCTCCGCCGTTCCGAACCTTCCTGGAGCGCTTCGACCGCTGGGTGGCGGCGAACGGATTGGGCCCGCGGCGGCCCGGCTGACCGGCGCTCCAGGGGACGGACAACGCGCGCTTGTCGAATCGCTGGAATTCGGCGAGGAAGGGGCGCGTCCGCCTGTCAACGGTCTGTCGCCGGACTGTCAATGCCCTGTCATGCAATCGCGCTAGCAGGAGGCGAAACCATCCCAAGCGCCCGTCCCGGGAGGGCCGGCCCATGCTGAACAACCCCTTCACCCATCCAGGCGAGTTCTACAGGGGAAACCTCCATACCCACTCGACCAACTCCGACGGGCGCCACCCGCCGGAGCAGGTGATCGCCTTCTACCGTAACGCGGGCTACGACTTCCTGGCCTTGAGCGACCACTTCATGGAGCAGTACGGCTGGAAGATCTCCGACACGCGCGGGCTCCGGGACGAAGGCTTCACCACCCTGATCGCCGCCGAGCTGCACGCGCCGGCGACGGGCCTGGGCGAGCTCTGGCACATCAAGGCGGTCGGCTTGCCCCTCGACTTCGCGCCGTCGGTCAACGGCGAGACCGGCCCCGATCTTGCGGCGCGGGCGGCCGACGCCGGTGCCTTCATCGGCATCGTCCACCCGTCCTGGTACGGCCTGACCCCGGATGACGCCCGCCAGATCCGCTGCGCCCACGCCGTCGAGATCTACAATCACGGCTCCGCTGTCGAGGTCGACCGGGGCAGCGACTGGCCCTTCTGCGACCTGCTGCTGAACGAGGGCTGGCGCCTCAGCGGCTACGCCAGCGACGACGCCCATCATCTGACACATGACTGCCTCGGCGGCTGGATCCAGGTGAAGGCCGAGAGCCTCGACCCGGAGCTGCTGCTGCAGAGCCTCAAGCTGGGCCACTACTATTCGAGCCAGGGCCCGGAGATCCGCAACATCGCGGTGGACGAGGACGAGAGCGAGGTCAGGATCAAGTGCTCGCCGGCCATGAACATCCTCATCAGCGGCCGGGGCGCCAAGTCGGAGAGCCTGCGCGGCGCCGAGCTGACCGAGGCGGCCTTCCCGCTGCGCCGCTTTGCCGGCTCCTGGTTCCGCGTCACCGTGATCGACCACAGGGACCACAAGGCCTGGTCGAATCCCATCTGGCTCGACTGACGATCCCGCAAGTCCGCCTGCAGCTCATCCAACCGGGCCACGAGCCGGCGGTGCCCCCGCACTTCCGAGGCCCCCGCACTTCCGAGATAGAAGGTTGTCACGCGGCGGAACTGCGCGCTCTACTGCGGTGCGGTGCGGTTCTCCCCGCGCCGATCCACGCTTTCCGGGGTGACGCCATGAAGACCATCATCGAGCCGTTCCGCATCAAGTCCGTCGAGCCGATCAAGATGACGACCCCGGAGGAGCGCAAAGGCTACGTCGAGGACGTGAGCTACAACCTCTTCGGCCTCCGTTCCGAGAACGTGCTGATCGACCTGCTGACCGATTCGGGCACCTCCAGCATGAGCGCCCAGCAATGGGCCGGCATCATGCGGGGCGACGAATCCTACGCCGGCAGCCCTTCTTACCTCAGGTTCGATGCGGCCGTGCGGCACCTGATGCCGTTCAAGTACGTCATCCCCACCCACCAGGGGCGGGCGGCCGAACGGATCCTCTTCTCCATCGCCGCCAAGGCCGGCCAGTTCATCCCGAACAACACCCATTTCGACACCACCCGCGCCAATATCGAGGCCCAGGGCGCGGCGGCCGTGGACCTGGTGATCGAGGAGGCCAGGCATCCAGAGGCGGAGCACCCCTTCAAGGGCAACATGGACCTGGAGCGCCTGGACGCTTTCATCGAGGAGAAGGGCCGGGAGAAGGTGCCGCTCTGCATGCTGACGCTCACCAACAACTCCGGCGGCGGCCAGCCGGTCTCCATGGACAACATCCGCGGCACCAAGGAAATCTGCGACCGTCACGGTATCCCGCTCTTCATCGACGCCTGCCGCTTCGCGGAGAACGCCTATTTCATCAAGCTGCGGGACCCGGACTACCGGGACGCCTCCATCGTCGAGATCGTGCGCGAGACCTTCTCCTACGCCGACGGCTGCACCATGAGCGCCAAGAAGGACGGGCTGGCCAACACGGGCGGCTGGCTGGCGCTGAACGACGAGGCCTGGGAGTCGGACTGCCGCAACCTGCTCATCCTGACCGAGGGCTTCCCGACCTACGGCGGGCTGGCCGGCCGAGATCTGGAGGCGATCGCCGTCGGGCTCGAGGAGGTCGTCGACGAGGAGTACCTGAAGTACCGCTATGCCTCCACCCACTACCTCGGCCGCAAGCTGATCGAGGGCGGGGTGCCCATCGTGCGGCCCGTGGGCGGCCATGCCGTCTACCTGGATGCCCGCGCCATCCTGCCGCAGGTCCCTCCGCTCGCGTTCCCCGGACAGTCGCTCGCCGTGGAGCTCTACGTCCACGGCGGCATTCGGGGCTGCGAGATCGGCACGGTCATGTTCGGCCGCAAGCCCGACGGCAGCGAGGAGCCCGCAAGCCTGGATCTGGTACGCCTGGCCATCCCGCGCCGCGTCTACACCCAAAGCCACATCGACTACGTGGCAGAGGTGGTGCTCGAGGTGTTCCAGCGCCGCGCCGAGATGCGCGGCATGAAGATCACCTGGCAGCCCCCGGCTCTTCGCCACTTCACCGCCAAGTTCGCCTACCTGGATTGAAGAGAACCCGCGGCGCGCGGCGGTCCGAGCTTGAGGCCGCAATAGTGCGCCATTCGTCCGAGATCAGCGCCCGCAGCCCCTTGAGACTGGAACGTCCGATTTAATTCTGTATGCTCCTCCAAGTTTCAACGACATAACGAACGAGGACGTCATGACTAAGCGACTCATCATAGCCTTGTTCTCCGCGGTAATTTCAACCACTGCGGTCGCCGCCGAGGACGTCAAGATCGGCATGCTGCAGGGCTTCACCGGACCCACGGAATCGCTGGTCGCGCCCATGGCGCTGGGTGGGGAGATGGCCATCAAGGAAGTATCCGACAGCGGCCTGTTTCTGGGCGGCCGGAACGTGGTGTCGGTCCGGGGCGACAGCACCTGCATCGACGCCGCCGCCGCGACCGCCGCGGCGGAACGCCTGATCACCTCCGAAGGTGTCGTCGGGATCAACGGCGCCACCTGTTCCGGCGCCACCACCGCCATCCTGAACAACGTGGTGCGCCCCAACGGCGTGGTGATGATCTCCCCGTCGGCGACGTCGCCGGCGCTCTCCACCATCGAGGACGGCGGCTACTTCTTCCGCACGGCGCCGTCCGACGCGCGCCAGGGCCAGATCATCGGCGAGATCCTGAAGGGACGGGGAATCAACTCCGCAGCGCTGACCTACACCAACAACGACTACGGCAAGGGGCTCGCGGACTCCATCCAGGCCGCCTTCGAGGCGGGCGGCGGCAAGATCACAGCCGTCGCCGCGCACGAGGACGGCAAGGCCGACTACTCCGCGGAAGTCGGCGCGCTGGCGGCCGCCGGCGGCGACATCCTGATCGTCGCGGGCTACCTCGACCAGGGCGGCAAGGGCATCATCCAGGCCGCGCTCGACACCGGGGCCTTCGACAAGTTCATGCTGCCGGACGGCATGGTTGGCGAGTCGCTCACGGACAACTTCGGCGACGACCTCGACGGCTCCATCGGCACCAATCCCGGCACAGACAGCCCGGGTGCGGCCATGATGGCCAAGATCACGGAGGGCGCGAACTTCAAGGGCGACGACCCCTACGTGCCCGAATGCTACGACGCCTCGGCCATCTTGCTGCTCGCCATGCAGTCGGCTGGATCGACCGACAGCGCGGTCTACAAGGACCACGTCCTGAAGGTCGCCAATGCGCCCGGCGAGAAGATCTATCCGGGTGAGCTGGCGAAGGCGCTGAAGATCCTCTCCGAGGGCGGCGAGATCGACTACGTGGGCGGATCGGCGGTCGACCTGATCGGCCCCGGCGAGTCGGCCGGCAGCTTCCGGGAGACGGAAGTGAAGAACGGCAAGTTCGAAACGGTGCGTTACTACTAGTATCGCGGCAAGCACAGCGCGGAAGAAACGGCCAGGGTGAAACCTGGCCGTTTCTTCCGCCCGGGCCGATCTCATGATATCGGTCGTCGATCTCGTCAAGTACTTCGGCGGCATCCACGCTGTCGACGGCGTGTCCCTGAAGATCGAGAAAGGTTCCATCACCGGCCTGATCGGCCCCAACGGCGCCGGCAAGACGACGCTCTTCAACGTCATCGCCGGAGTCTTCCCGCCGACCTCGGGCAAGGTCTACCTGGACGGCGAGGACGTGACCGGCCTCCAGCCCCACCAGCTGTTCGAGAAGGGGCTCCTCCGCACCTTTCAGATCGCTCACGAGTTCTCCAGCCTGACGGTGCTGGAGAACCTGATGGTCGTCCCGGGCGAGCAGCCCGGCGAGCAGCTGCGCCATGCCTGGTTCAATTCCAAGCGGGTCCGCGAGACCGAACGGCAGGTCGAGGAACGGGCCCGCGAGGTCGTCGCGTTCCTGGAGATCTCGCATCTGGAGAACGAGCTGGCGGGGAACCTCTCCGGCGGTCAGAAGAAGCTGCTCGAGCTGGGCCGCACCATGATGGTGGACCCGAAGATCGTCTTCCTCGACGAGGTCGGGGCCGGCGTCAACCGCACGCTCCTCAAGACCATCGGCAGCTCGATCCAGCGCCTCAACCGGGAGCGCGGCTACACCTTCTGCATGATCGAGCACGACATGGACTTCATCGCCCGCATGTGCGATCCGGTCATCGTCATGGCGGAAGGCAAGCTGCTGACCCAGGGCACGATCGACGAGATCAAGAGTAACGAAGAGGTCATCGAGGCCTACCTCGGACGGGGGCGCAAGCAGCAGCGCGAGCGCGAAGAGCTGGACGCGTGAAGTTCCTCTCGGCCACCGACATGACGGGCGGCTACGGCGGCGCCGACATCATCGAAGACTGCAGCATCGCGGTCGACAAGGGCGAGATCGCCGTGGTGGTGGGCCCCAACGGCGCCGGCAAGTCGACCGCCATGAAGGCGATCTTCGGCATGCTTGACCTGCGCCGGGGCAAGGTGATCCTGGACGGCCGCGACATCACCGGCATGGCGCCCCAGGACCGGGTCCGCGTCGGCATGGCCTTCGTGCCGCAGAACAACAACGTCTTCGTCTCCCTCACCGTCGAGGACAATCTTGAGATGGGGGCCTACATCCGCGACGACGACATCAGCGGGACCAAGGAAGAGGTGTTCCGCCTCTTTCCCGTCCTGAAGGAACGGCGCGCCCAGGCCGCGGGCGAGCTGTCGGGCGGCCAGCGCCAGCAGGTCGCCGTCGCCCGGGCGCTCATGACCCAGCCCAGGCTGCTCATGCTGGACGAGCCGACCGCCGGGGTCTCGCCGATCGTCATGGACGACCTCTTCGACCGGATCCTGGAGATCGCCAGCACCGGCATCGCCATCCTCATGGTCGAGCAGAACGCCCGCCATGCGCTGGAGATCGCCGACCACGGCTTCGTCCTGGTGCAGGGCCGCAACCGCTTCACCGACACGGGCAAGGCGCTCTTGGCGAACCAGGAAGTACGCCAATCGTTCCTGGGCGGCTGAATGGACATCCTGAACGCCCTGGCCCTGTTTGCCAACTTCGTCGTCGTCCCCGCCACCGCCTATGGCGCCCAGCTGGCCCTGGGGGCGCTGGGCGTCACCTTGATCTTCGGCATCCTGCGCTTCGCCAACTTCTCTCACGGCGAGCTCATGTCCTTCGGCACCATGGCGGTGATCCTCACCACCTGGTTCCTGCAGGCGAGGGGCATCGGCATCGCGCCGCTGCCGACGGCCCTGCTGGCGCTGCCGGTGGGAATCCTGGCGGCCATCGCCATGGCCCTGGCGACGGACCGGGTCGTCTTCCGCTTCTACCGCCGCCGGCGGGCGAGCCCCATCGTCTTCGCCATCGCCTCCGTGGGCGTGATGTTCGTCATGGCCGGGCTCATCCGCATTATCATCGGCCCCGACGACCAGAGCTTCGCCGACGGCGCGCGCTTCATCGTCACCGCGCGGCAGTTCAAGGAGCTGACGGGGCTCCGCGAGGGCATCGCCGTCAAGCAGACCCAGGTGCTCACCATCGTCATCGCCGTCGCCGTGGTCGCGGCCCTCTTCTGGTTCCTGCAGAAGACCCGCGCGGGCAAGGCCATGCGGGCCTACTCGGACAACGAGGACCTGGCGCTGCTGTCGGGCATCGACCCGGAACGCGTCGTCATGATCGCCTGGATCATCACCGCGACGCTGGCAACCATCGCCGGCACCCTCTACGGCCTCGACAAGACCTACAAGCCCTTCATCTTCCTCCAGATCCTGCTGCCGATCTTCGCCGCCACGATACTGGGCGGCATCGGCCAGCCGGTTGGCGCCATCCTCGGCGGCTTCGTCGTGGCCTTCTCCGAGGTTCTCCTGACCTACGCCTACAGGAAGTTCCTGGCCTATCTGGGTCCTGAGGGCTGGGCGCCCGAGGGCTTGGTGCAGCTGCTTTCCACCGACTACAAGTACGCGGTCTCCTTCATCATCCTGGTCGCCGTGCTGCTCATCAAGCCGACCGGCATCGTCCGCGGGAAGGTCATATGACGCGCAAGGTGGCCCTCTACTACGGCGTGATGCTCCTCGTGCTGGTGCTGGTGGGCGTCTACCAGAGCTGGAACGTCGCCTTCGCCATCCTGAACCTCTGCCTGATCTCCGCCGTCATGACGCTCGGCGTCAACATGCAGTGGGGCTATGCGGGCCTCTTCAACGTGGGGATCATGGGCTTCACCGCGCTCGGCGGGGTCGCGGCAGTGCTGGTCTCCATGCCTCCCGTCGCCCAGGCCTGGTCTGCGGGCGGCGGCGGCATCGCCCTTTCCTTCCTGAGTCTGGTCGGGACCGTCGTCGCCATCGTGGTCGCGCGCAGGCTGGTCCCGGTCTACCTGAGGCTGCCGGTCACCCTGGTCCTCGTCATCGTCGGTTTCTTCGTCATCCGCATTTTCTTCGCGCCCGCCACCGACAGCATCGAGGCCATCAACCCGGCCCACACCGGCTATCTGGGCGGCCTCAACCTGCCGATCGTGGCGTCCTGGGCCGTGGGCGGTCTGGTGGCTGCCGGAGCCGCCTGGTGCATCGGCCGGATCTCGCTGGGGCTGCGGGCCGACTATCTCGCCATCGCCACCCTCGGCATCTCCGAGATCATCATCGCGATCATCAAGTACGAGGAGTGGCTGACCCGCGGCGTGAAGAACGTCACCGGGCTGCCCCGGCCCGTCCCCTACGAGGTGGAGCTGGTCGATGCGGCCTGGTTCGTAGACCTGGCCGACTGGTTGGGCGTGACCGACGTCGCCGACGCGGCGAGCCTCTTCGTGAAGATCTGCTACGCCCTCCTCTTCGTCGTCGTCCTCGCTATCGTCATGTGGTTCGCGGAGCGGGCGCTCAACTCGCCCTGGGGCCGCATGATGCGCGCCATCCGGGACAACCGGGACGCCGCCAACGCCATGGGCAAGGACGTGACCGGGCGGCACCTGCAGGTCTTCGTCCTGGGCTGCGCCACCTGCGGCATCGCCGGCGCCATGCTGACCACCCTGGACGGGCAGCTGACGCCGACCAGCTACATTCCCCTCAGATTCACCTTCCTCATCTGGGTCATGGTCATCCTCGGCGGCTCCGGCAACAACTGGGGCGCCATCCTGGGCGGCTTCGTCATCTGGTTCCTCTGGGTCGAGGCGGAGCCACTGGGCAACTGGGCCATGCGCATGATCACCCTACCGTTCGATCAGGACTACTGGCTGGCCCAGCACCTGATCGCCGGCGCCGCCTACACGCGCCTGGTCCTGATGGGCGCCATCCTGCTTGCGGTGATGAGATTCGCGCCCAAGGGCCTGATACCGGAAAGGTAGAGGCCCGGATGCTCTGGGCAGAGCGCCGGAAGGGCGGAACGACGGCCATGGCGAGCAATCGCCGTCGGGACCCGGCGCGCGAGGATCGGGACTCGGCGCCGGTTCCCGACGGCGGACCGGCCGTCCCCAGCAGAACGGCCGCAGCCCCGCCGCATGCCCGGACGCGGGCGCCCGGGCAGCCGACTCGTCTAGAGGACTAAGGGATCGTCTAGCTTTCTCCGGGCCAGGGATGATCGCTCCGCCCCTGGCCGGATGGCCCTTGCCGCGCCTGCAGCACCGCGAGCCAGTAGGCTCTCGACTGCGCAAAGTTTTCGTTGAACAGCCTCACCTGCGCCCTGTGGGTTCGCGCCAGCCGCGCCGCGTCCCGTTCCAAGGTTGCAATCTGCCCCTGAAAATCGCCCTGTCGTTCCAGGCGATCCGAATCGATCATTTTTGGTGAACTCCCAAGAAAGGTTGCCGAGGCTCCAAGCTAGACCACAACTACGGCAGCACGAGGGCCAAGACAGCCCAACTGTCGCCCCACTGATTACGCGCCGTTAACCACCGACTGCGGCCCAGGGAATCGGCGGCTACGCGCCTCCTGAGTCAGCGGTTGTGAGATTCCCGCTGTTAGTCCGTCGGCGATCTCACGAAACCCGAGTGTGAGTAGCAGCAGCTCACACGACCTCGAGGGAGGCTTGGGGCCTGTTTCCGGAAGTCCGGGCCGTGGTCGTAGAAGATGCGGCCGCCGACGGCCAGCACGATGACGCACGCACATCGCCTATCCCCGAGCGACCGATTTTGAGGCACAATGCGCCCGAATTGGGTTCACGAGGAAGAGTTCTGCCATGACGGCACCATCGAACGACGTTGAAGCCAAGCTCCCGGAGCGCGGGCTCGCCGGTTGCTACATCGACGGCGAGTGGCGCCGCCCCGAGGGCGGCGGAACCTTGACCGTGGAGAACCCCTCGCGGCGGGCGCCGCTCGCCGAGGTGGGCCGCGCGGGCGAGAGCGATGTCGATCTCGCCGTGACCGCCGCGGCTGCCGCCTTTCCGGGCTGGCGCGCCCTGGCGGCGGGCGAGCGCGGGCAACGGCTGAGCGAGCTCGGCCGCCGGCTGGAAGCATCGGCCGAGGAGGTGGCCCGCCTGCTTTCCGCTGAGACCGGCAACGCCATCAGGACCCAGTCGCGGGGCGAGGTGAGGAGCGCCGCCGGTGTCCTCAAGTACTACGGCGGCGTCGCCGCGGAGCAGAAGGGCGAGACCCTGCCGCTCGGGCCCGACATCTTCTGCTACACGACCCGCGAGCCCCTGGGCGTGGTCGGCTCCATCATCCCCTGGAACTCGCCCCTCCAGCTGGGCGTCCTGAAAATCGGCATGGCGCTCGCCACCGGCAACACGTTGGTGCTGAAGCCTGCGGAGAACGCGCCGCTCGCCGTGCTCAGGCTCGCCGAGCTGGCGGAGGATCTCTTCCCACCCGGCGTGCTCAACCTCGTCACCGGCATCGGCGAGGAGGCCGGCGCGGCCCTTGCCCGGCATCCGGGCGTGGCCAAGATCTCCTTCACCGGCTCCTCGGAGGTCGGCAAGCTGATCGCCCATGCGGCGGCCGACCGCGTCGCCAACGTGACCCTGGAGCTGGGCGGCAAGAGCCCCTGCATCGTCTTCCCCGACGCGGCGGAGGACGACCGCATCGAGAAGACGGTCGCAGGCATCCTGGGTGCCATGCGCTTCGCCCGCCAGGGCCAGTCCTGCACCGCCGGCTCGCGACTCTTCGTGCACCGGGAGGCCTGGGACAAGCTGATGCCTCGGGTCGCCGCGGCGGCCGGCGCCATGAAGGTGGGTGACGCCCTCGACGAGGCGAACGACATCGGCGCCGTCATCAACGCCGAGCGCTACGGCGCCATCCGCGACTACGTGGCCGAGGCCGAAGGTCGGGGCGCCGAGTTCCTGATCGGCGGCACGCCCGAGCCCACCGAGGAGGTGCCGGGCTACTTCCCCAAGCCGACGGTGATCGCCGGCCTGGACAACAGCTGGCGCATCGCCCGGGAGGAGGTCTTCGGGCCAATTCTGGTCGCCATTCCCTGGAGCGACGAGGCCGAGGTCGTGGCCATGGCGAATGACACCCACTACGGTCTGGCGGGCTACGTCTTCACCCGGGATGCCAGCGCCATCGTCCGCATGACGCGGCAGATCGACGCCGGCTGGATTCAGGTCAACCAGGGCGGCGGGCAGCTGCCTGGCATGTCCTACGGCGGCACCAAGCAGAGCGGCATCGGCAGCGAGTACTCCATCGAAGGGGCGCTCGAGTCCTATACCTTCCGCAAGTGCGTCACCGTCGCGGTCGACGCTCCCTGAATGCCGTCGGACCGTTTCGGCAATCCCATCGACCCCAGCGTCGGCTACGCGCGCGGGGCCGTGCTCGCCTCCAGCGCCGACGAGATCCGGCGCCTGCGCCGCGCCCAGGCCCTGGCGGGGCGGATCGTGGAGGCGCGCGGCCCCGAGAGCATCGGCATCTTTACCGGCAATCCCCGCTACTTCCCTCTGAAAGAGGAGGACCTCTCCTCCCTCTGCGAGGAGTGGGTCGGGCCCGGCCTCTTCTCCCGGGCCCTGGCGGAAGCCGCCATCGCGCACCTGGGCGGCGGCGGTGGCGAGGCGGTTGCCGTCACCAACCGCACCAGCGCCGGCATCGTCGCCGCCATCCTGGCGCTGTCAGGCGACCGGCCTGTCGTCTCCTACGTGCCCGACGGCGACCGCTCCCACGCTTCCGTTGTCCGCGGCTGCCGCCTGGCGCAGGTGCCCCTGGTCGAAGTTCAGGCCGGAGAAGAGGTTGGTCCCATTATTACCGAACAGAAGCCCGAGCTCGTCATCGTCACCACCGTGACCAGCACTCTGTCGCGCCTCGACGATGAGGACGCGCGCACGGCCATAGCGGCGGCCAAGACGGGCGGCGCCAAGGTGCTTCTCGACGAGGCCTACGGCGCCCGCCTGCGGCCGGTACTGCACGGCGGCGCCGAAAGCCTCGCCCTCGGCGGGGATCTCGCAATCACCAACACCGACAAGGCCGGGCTCACGGGACCGCGCGCAGGCGTCCTGGCCGGGGATCCCTCGGCCCTGGTCGCGGTGCTTGCCAAGGCGTCGGAGCTGGGCATGGAGGCCCGGGCGCCGATCGCCGCCGGCGCCCTGCGGGCGCTCCAGGCCTTCGAGCCGGAGACCCTGCGCGAAGAGGCGCGGGACGGCCAGGCGCTCGCCGACGCCCTCGCCCGCCGGCTCGGCGAAGCGGTGGTCGCGCACTCCGACCTCGGGCCCATGATCGACGAGCAGGACGTGCTCGCCCTGCTGCTGGACCGCGCGGGACTGGAGCGGACGTCCTTGGTCCCGGCCGAGACGACGGCGGCGGCCGGCATGCTGCTGCTGCGCGATCGCGGCGTGCTGACGACGAACACCCACGGCCAGCCGGGCGGACGCGTCTCGCTGCGGCTCAAGCCGACGTCCGGCGCCTTGGCCCGCCTCGGCGGACCCGAGTCCCTCGTCGGCGGATTGGACGCGGCCTTGGACCAGGTCGCCGCTCATCTGGACGACCCGGCTTGGTTCAGGGATTTGCTGTTCGGCGAAGGAGCCGCGTCATGACGCTTTCTCCGAAACAGTTGACCGCCACGGACGACCGCTTGGACCGGCTGGTCAACCTCGACATCGGCAATCGCGGGGTCGAGCATCTCTACCGGGCAGCGCGGGAGGCGCAGGGCGGTCCTTTGGTCGGCACGGCCAGCGAGGCCCTGCTCGCCGTGCCGGAGGGCGGCACCGTCATTGTCACCACCGGTTCGGTCTCCCGGGCCTGGATATCTCCCGAGATCGGCGAGAACGACGGTCCCTCCGGCGCCGCAGCGGTCGTGCGGGCTCTCGCCGTGGCGCGCCGCGCGACCGCTCTCGTCCTGGCCGAGGAGACGCTGCTCCCTCCCATCGCCGCCGTGATGCGGAGCGCCGGGCTGGCCACGGTTCCGCTGGACGCGGCAAAGGCCGCAAGCGCGGACGGCAGCCTCGCCAGCGTGGTCCTGCAAGCCTTCCCGGTCGAGGACGCCGCCGCAAGCGAGGCGGCCACGAGGCTGCTCGACGAGCTGTCCCCGGACCTGCTCTTCTCGACCGAGCGGGTCGGGCGCAACGAGAACGGCATCTACTACAGCATGCGCGGGCGCGACTACGGCATGGGCCGCGCCCGGATCGACCTTCTGTTCGACGAAGGGCTGCGGCGGGGCCTGCCGGTGGTCGCGGTCGGCGACGGGGGCAACGAGATCGGCATGGCCAAGGTCGCCGAGGCGGTGCGGGACCATGTCCCCTTCGGCGCCAGTGGCAGCTGCCCCTGCGGCGGCGGCATCGGCGCCGTCACCGGTGCGGACGTTCTGGTGACCGCCGCCTGCTCAAACTGGGGATGCACGGCGATCGTGGCGGCCATGGCCGCGCGCACGGGCGACCGGCGGCTTTTGCATACACCCGAGGCCGAGGCACGCTTGCTGGAGGTCATGGTTCGCGAAGGCCTGATCAACTCGACCCATGGCCTGATCGATCCGAACGTCGACGGCATCGCGAAAGACAGCCATATCGCCGTGGCCGAGCTCTGCCGTTCGATCGTCGCGCCGGCCTTCGCAGGTTGAGGCCCGCGCGCAGCGGCGGTTCAGCCCAGACCAAAAGGGTCGGGCAAGGCCAATTTACCACTCAGATCAGCGTGCTGTTCTCGCGATAGCTCGCCCGTGTTTTTGAATTGTGTTCGCGCTCGTCGCGGCCCTATCGTGGCCAGGATAGCGCCCCGGCAGACGAGGATCGCGAAGGTGGCTGAAAGACGACGGCGGCGCCAGGACCCGGCGGAGGCTGCGCCGCGCCAAGAGCCCTCGCCACCGCCTCTCGGAGGCCGCTTTCGGCCGCTGTCAGACTCCCAGTGCCGCGAGATCGAAGACGCCGCGTTCGAGATCCTCGGCCGGATCGGAATGGCGGACTGCCCGGCAAACCTACAGGATGCCGCTCTCACCGCGGGCGCGGCCCTGCGCGACGACGGCCGCCTCACTTTTCCCCGGTCCATGGTGGAGGATGCCCTCGCCCGAGCCGCCGGTCGGGTGGACCTGCCGGGTTTTGACCCACGGCGAAGCCTCGAGATCGGCGGCGGGCGGGTCCATGTGGGAACCGGCGGCGCCGCCGTCCATGTGCTCGACAGCGCCCGCGCGACCTTCCGCGACGCGGGGCTCGCGGATCTCTACCGCCTCATGCGGATCGTCGATCTCGGCGAGCACATCCACTACGGAGTGCGTCCCGTCGTCGCCCGCGACATGCCGACGCCCCTCGAACTGGATCTCAACACGGCCTTTGCCTGTCTCAAGGCTTGCGCCAAGCCCATCGGCATCAGCTTCGATTCCGCCGCCCACTTGGAGCCCGTGACCGGGCTGTTCGATATGGCCCTGGGCGCCGATGAGGCGTTCCGCGCCCGGCCCTTCTGCTTCGCGGTCATCGTGCACGTCGTGTCGCCGCTGCGCTACGCCGGCGAGGGCATGGCCGTGATGGAGGCGGCGATCCGTGCCGGCATGCCGCTGCAGATCTGCACGGCCGCCCAGGCCGGTGCGACCAGCCCGGTGACCATCGCCGGCGCGCTCGCCCAGGGTCTGGCCGAGAGCCTCGCCGGCCTGATGCTGGTCGACCTCCTGCGCTCCGGCTTTCCCTGCATCTTTGCCTTCATGCCGTTCATTTCGGACCTGCGCACCGGCGCCATGACCGGCGGCAGCGGCGAGGCGGCCGTCGCCAATGCCGCCGCCGCCCAACTGCTGCTGCGCCTCGGACTGCCGTCCACCGTCTCCGCCGGCATGACCGACGCCAAGCTGGCCGACGCCCAGGCGGGCTACGAGAAAGGCTACACCGTCGCCCTCGCCGCCCAGGCGGGGGCGGACATGATCAACCTCTCGGTCGGCATGCTGGGCTCGATCATGGCGGCGTCGCCCGAGGCGCTGATCATCGACAACGACATGTGCGGGGCGATCCTGCGGGCCGTGCGCGGGGTGGAGACGTGCCCCGGCGCGGTCGATCTGGACGCCATCGAATCCGTCGTGACCGGCCCCGGGCACTTCCTGGGCGAGCCGCAGACCCTCGCCCTCATGAAGTCGGAGTACACCTATCCCGAGCTGGGCGACCGGCAGAGCATCGACGACTGGACCGACGGGGGCGCCCGGACCATCTGGGACCGGGCGGTCGAACGGGCCGCCGAGATCGAGCGCGCCGATCCGCCGGACCACCTGCCGCCGGATCGGGAGGCCGCGATCAGGGCCGCCTTCCCGATCCGCCTGCCCGAGTAAACTGCCGCAAGAGTTGAAGGGATCTCGGCCCCATGAAAACCCATGCCCAGGTGGTGGTGATCGGCGGCGGCGCCGTCGGGGCTTCGATCCTCTATCACCTGGCGGAGGCGGGCATCACCGACAGCCTGCTGCTCGAGAAGAGCGAGCTGACCGCCGGCTCGACCTGGCACGCAGCCGGCAACATCCCGACCTATGCCAATTCCTGGCTCGGCATGCGCGCGGGCAACTACGCCTGGCGACTCTACAAGGATCTGGGCGAAAAGCTGGAGAGCCCGATCACTTACCGCCACACCGGCGCATTCTGGCCGGCGCACAGACCGGAGCGGATGGAGCTGTTCCATCACCTGGTGGGCGTGTCTGAGAGCGCCGGGTTCGAGCTCCGCATGCTCGCGCCCGGAGAGATGGAGGCCATGCACCCCCATTGGCACGCGGACGAGAGCGTCCTGGGCGGCATCTACGACCCCTACGAAGGCGACATCGACCCGAGCCAGCTGACCCAGGCGCTGGCGAAGGGCGCCCGGGCAAAGGGGGCGGAGGTCGCGCGCTTCACGGCGGTCACCGGCTTGTCGCCGAGAGGCTCGGGCGAGTGGGAGGTGGCGACGGAGAAGGGCGTCGTCGTCGCCGGGACCGTGGTCAACGCCGCCGGCTTCTATGGCGCCAAGGTGGCCGCGATGGCCGGCCAGCACCTACCGCTCGCCGTCCTCGAGCACCAGTACCTGGTGACCGAGCCCCTGGACACGCTCGACCGGGACCCGGCGCTGTTTCCGCTGGTGCGTGATCCGGACATCCGCTTCTACCTGCGGCGCGAGCGCAACTCTTTCCTCCTGGGGTCCTACGCCCACGCCGGGCGGGTCGCCTGGCCGGAAGGGCCGCCGGACGACTTCTCCCATCAGCTCTTCCCCGACAACGTCGACGACATCCTCGAGGTCTTGGAGCGGACCCTCGCCCACGTGCCGCTCCTCGCCGAGGCCGGGGCGCAGCGGTTCGTCAATGGACCGATCGCCTACGCTCCCGATGCCCTGCCGCTGGTCGGGCCGGCGGCCGGCTTGCCGAACTTCTACCACGCGACGGGCGTCCAGATCGGCATCACCCACTCGGCCGCCATCGGCAAGGCCATCGCCGAATGGCTGACGGAGGGCGAGACGGAGTGGGACCTGGCAGCCTGGGACCCGCGCCGCTTCGGAGACTGGGCGACGGTTGACTACGCGGCCAAGCGCGCCTCGGAACTCTACGATCTGCAGTACGCCATCCCCTATCCCCACAGGATCCTGGAGTCGGCCAGGCCGGTCCGAAGGACGCCCCTCTACGACACCCTCAAGGAGCGCGGCGCCGTCATGGGAGAGATCGGCGGCTGGGAGCGGGTCTTCTGGTTTCAGCGCGAGGGCGCCCGGGACAGCGGTCCTCTGAGCTTCCACGAGGAGCCTTGGCACGCGGCCGTCAGGGCTGAATGCGAGACCGTGCGCGACGCTGTCGGCGTGATGGACCACGGCGGCTTCACCAAGTACCGGGTCGAGGGGCCCGGGGCCGCCGCCTTCCTCGACCGGATGTTCTGCGGCAACCTGCCCAAGCCAGGACGCGTGCGCCTCAGCTACCTGCTAACGCCCAAGGGGCGGATCTGGTCGGAGGCCACCATCGCGTGCCTCGGGCCGGAGCGTTTTCTGCTGTGCGGTCCCACCCTGGCCGATCTCAGGGACTTCGACTGGCTCTCCGCCCACCTCCCGGAGGACGGCAGCGTGACCTTGCGGCGCGGTCACGCGCACGACGCCGCCCTCATGGTCATGGGCCCGAAGTCGAGGGCGCTCCTGTCGTCGCTGACAGAAGCCGACTTGTCGGCCGAGGCCGCGCCCTGGATGAGCGTCGCAGAGATCGAGGTCGCCGGTCTTCCCGTGACCGCCATGCGGGTCTCTTTCGTCGGGGAGCTTGGCTGGGAGCTGCACCTGGCGTCGGCCGGCCTGCCGGCGCTCTACCGGGCGGCAATGGAGGCGGGCGCGCCCTTGGGCGTCTGCGACTTCGGCTCCTACGCGCTCAATGCCATGCGCATCGAGAAGGGCTACCACGGCTGGGGCGCTGACTTCGGTGTGGAATACAGCCTGTTCGACGCCGGCCTGGAACGCTTCGCCGCCATGACAAAAGGGGATTTCATCGGCCGCGCCGCGGTGGAAACTCAGGCCGAGCGGCCGCCGGACTGGCGGTTCGTCGGTTTGGAGATCACGGAACCGGCCCCCGATGCCCTCCCGTCGGATCCGATCCTGAAGGACGGCGAGTGGATCGGCTACGTGACCGGCTGCAGCCAGGGCTTCCGGACCGGAAAGCAGATCGCGCTGGGCTATGTCCGCAACGGCAGCCTGGAGCGGGGCGAGGGATGTACGGTCAGGATCTTCGGGCAAGACCGCGCCGCCGTCCGCCACGCACCCCAAGTCTACGACCCGGAGAACCTCAGGCTGCGCGGCTGAAGCCACCGGCGCCCCATTGCACGCGCAGCCAAGTTTTCGAGAGCGCAGGGCCACGACTTCGATAAGATGAGTCGTGGCTAGGTCCCAGGGAGGATGATGTGCCGATGAGCAGCCTCGACAGCGAGCAAGCCGCCCTCGGCTTCACGACGGACGAGCTGTTCGACACGGCGCGCTACCCGCTGAACCGGCGCGGCACGGCAGCCTATCGAGATCTCGTTCGCTCCGCCCAGGACGGGCTAGAGGCCCGGACCTGCGCCCGGCTCGCGGGCTTCATCCGGCCGCAGGTCGTCGCCGACATGCAAGACGAGGCTGACGCGCTCATACCGGAGGCGACCTACACCAAAGCCGACCTCAACCCCTACTTCACGGTCCCGCCGGAGGGGCTCCCGGAAGACCATCCCCTGCGCCGCCTGTCTCCCCGCCGCCACGGCATGGTGCGCGGCGACAGATTCGCCCGGGACGGGCTGATTTGGGCTGTGTTCCAGAACGAGGACCTCTTGGCCTTCGTCGCCGACTGCCTCGGCTACGAGAGGCTCTACACCTACCGGGATCCCTTCGGCTGCGTGAACGTGAACGTCCAGCCGGCAGGCTGCGCCTTCGCCTGGCATTTCGACAACAACGACTTCACCGTCTCCTTCGGGCTGAAGCAGCCGGAGGCGGGCGGCGTCTTCGAGTACGTGCCGGACCTGCGGACCGAGAACGACGAGAACTACGACGGGGTCAAGCGGGTCCTGGACGGGGAGCGCGCGAATGTCCGGACCCTGGTGCTGCGCCCCGGAGACCTGCAGCTCTTCAGGGGCGGATATACGCTCCACCGCGTCACGGCGCCGGCCGGAGAGGATCGTCAGAGCCTGCTCCTGAGCTACGTCAGCGACCCCGCGAAGATCGTCTCGGCCGACAAGGCGGTCCGCCTCTGGGGCGAAGCCCACCCGCTTCATCCGGAACGGACCGCGCCCGAACGAAAAGCCTGAACTCCCGGCTTGCCGCCTGCGCCAGGTGCGCCGCCGGGCTGCGGAGAAGCCGTGCCCGCCTGCACGAAGCGGCCGCTCGGCGAGCGCCTATTGCTTCACGGATATGGAGAACATCTCCATGTCTCGCGAATGAACGCGGCCCAATCCGCACAAAACACACCATTCCATTGCACCGCCCGCCCATACACTTGTCGGACTTCCGACCAGAGCTCTTGGCCAACAAACATGGCCGCTAGGGCTAGCAACAGACTGCCATCATTGATGGTAAAGAGACAATTGGTGGTGGAGCCGAGGGGAGTCGAACCCCTGACCTCTACAATGCCATTGTAGCGCTCTCCCAACTGAGCTACGGCCCCTCGATCTGGTGCGGCTTGGGCGTGCCTTCGCCCTCCCGGCGGATCTCTCCCGGCACGGGAGCCGGCGGCCGTTGCAGGCCCGCGCTGTCCTTCCGTGCGGCGCCACGTCTACACATTTCTGATCGCGCTGGCAAGACGGCTTCGCGGCGGACCCGGGGCCCGTCTGGCGGCCCCGGGTCCGGGTTCGAACCCTCAGCGGGGTGATCGGCTCCCGCTTGCGGCCAGCCTGCCTCGAAGCCTTGCCCGCGGGATCAAGGCCATCGGCGGCGCGTGCTCCTCAGCGGGTGACGCAGGCCCGCCCGTCGCCGGCACGACCGCCTCCGCCGGAGCGCCGCCCCGTGCCCCGCCCGGTGCTCCCGCAAGCGCCTCAGGGGGCGGGGTTCCTTCGAAGAACCGGGGGCCGTCGCCCGAGAGGGTCGACCGGCAGACAGGCGCCCCCCGGCGCGCGGGCGAACGGCTTGTCTCGCCCCGGCGCCGCCGCTAGGTTAGGGCCCGTTTGCGCCGCCCCGGACGAGCGACGCGGGCGGCATCGGGTTTGGCGGCGGAGCTGCGGCGTCGAGCGGGGAGGCCCCTCTTGATCATCCTGGGACCCTTGATCCAGGTCGCTCTGGTGGCGATCGACATCTACATCTGGGTGGTCATCATCTCGGCCATCCTCAGCTGGCTGGTGGCCTTCAACGTGGTCAACACCACGAACCGGCTGGTCTACACCATCGGCGACTTCCTCTACCGCATCACCGAGCCCGCGCTCCGGCCGATCCGCCGCTTCGTGCCCAGTCTGGGGGGCATCGACATCTCCCCCATCATCCTGATCCTGGCGCTTTACTTCCTCCAGCTGGTGCTGGGCGAGATCCTCTTCTCCCTTGCCAGCGCGAACTACTAGCCGGACAGCGGTGAGCGCGGCGCCGGACGGCGTGAGGGTCGCGGTGCGCCTCCAGCCGGGCGCCCGGCGGAGCGGCGTGGACGGGCTGGTGGAGACCGCCGACGGCGGCCTGGCGCTGAAGGCGCGGGTCGCCGCCCCGCCCGAGGGCGGCAAGGCGAACGCGGCCTTGATCGCCCTGCTGGCCAGGGCCTGGCGGCTGCCCAAGGGCGCGCTCAGGATCGACCGGGGCCGGGGCCAGCGCGACAAGCTCCTGCACCTGGCAGGCGAGCCCAAGGCCCTCGAGGCGCGGATCGGGGCCTGGCTGCGGGAGATCGAAGCCGGCGGACGAAACAAAGGTGAGCGGGCATGACAGCGGAGCGACACATAGGAGAGGGAGCGACATGAGCGAGGCCGAGATCATCGACGGCAAGGCCTTCGCGGCGGGCCTGCGCGGGCGCATCGGCGCGGCCGTGGCGGAGCTCAAACGGGCCCACGGCCTGACGCCCGGCCTGGCGGTGGTGCTGGTGGGCGAGAACCCGGCGAGCCAGGTCTACGTCCGCAACAAGGCCAAGCAGACCGCCGAGGCCGGCATGAACTCCTTCGAGCACAAGCTGCCGGCGGAGACGGGCCAGGAGGAGCTGCTGGCCCTGATCGCCCGCTTGAACGGGGACCCGGCGGTGAACGGCATCCTGGTGCAGCTGCCGCTGCCCGATCAGATCGACAGCCAGGCCGTGCTCGACGCCATCGAACCGGCCAAGGACGTGGACGGCTTCCACGTGGTCAACGCCGGGCGGCTCATGACCGGCGCCGGCGACCCGCTCGTGCCCTGCACGCCGCTGGGCTGCACCCTGCTCCTGAAGGACCGCCTGGGCGAGCTGAAGGGCCTCGACGCGGTCATCGTCGGCCGCTCCAACATCGTCGGCAAGCCCATGGCCCTGCTGCTGCTGGCCGAGCACTGCACGGTCACCATCGCCCATTCGCGCACCCGCGACCTGCCCGGCCTCTGCCGCCGGGCCGACATCCTGGTGGCCGCCGTCGGCCGGCCCGAGATGATCCGCGGCGACTGGGTGAAGCCCGGCGCCACGGTGATCGACGTGGGCATCAACCGGATCGACGCGGGCGAAGGCAAGACCCGCCTGGTGGGCGACGTCGCCTTCGAGGAGGCCGCGCAGGTGGCGGGCGCCATCACGCCCGTGCCCGGCGGCGTCGGGCCCATGACCATCGCCTGCCTGCTCGCCAACACGGTGACCGCCGCCTGCCGGCAAGCCGGCCTCGAGCCGCCGTCCTTCTAGATCAAAGAGGTTGATTCACCGCAGAGACGCAGAGTCACAGAGATTCACAGAGTGTTGGGTCCTAAGACAGGTCTCTTCGAGACCTGTCCAGAGATCAAAATCTCTGTGTCTCTGCGTCTCTGTGGTGAGTCTGCTTTTCGTTCCCGCGCCGAGTAGCGATCAGGCTTGCTCGTCCGGCGGCAGGGTGAGGCGGATGAGGCCCCTGATGCGGTGGCTGGGGTCGGCGGGCTTGCCCTTGCGCAGGATGACGATGCGACCCGCGCGGGCCAGGTGCATGGCCTGCTCCCGCGCCGTCTTGAGGTAGCGACGCCAGAGGTCGGGCGGGTCGCCCGGCCTGGCGCGCCCGGCGGCGTAGGCGCGGGCCGCGTCCTCGGGGCTGACGGACTTGCCGGGCGCCTGCTCGGCCAGCAGCGTCAGGATGGCAGCCGCCAGGGGATCGTCCTTCGGCCCCTCCGCCGTCGGGCTTTCGCTCATGGCTTCCCCCCTTCCGCCTTGCTCCGCGTCCAGCGCCGCCACGACATATAGAGCACAGAAATCCCGGCGGCGCGATGCTGGACGCTTCCCGGCGGGGCTGCCATGATCGCGCGCCATGAACGCCGAGTTGAACGCGCTGTTCGGCACCACGCTGGTGTTCGTCGGGGGGCACTTTCTCTTGTCGAGCGAGCTGCTGCGCCCGCGGCTGGTGGAGATGCTGGGGGACTCCCTGTTCCGCGGCCTCTACACGCTCGTCATGCTGGGCGCCTTCGCCGCCATGCTGCTGGCCTACGGGGCGGCGCCGCGCGACCCGGTTTGGTTCCCACCGGATGGGCTCCGGATCGTCCCCTACCTGGTCATGCCCTTCGCCCTGATCCTCGTGGTCTGCGGCCTGACCACGCCGAGCCCGACCTCCATGGGCGGCGAGGGCGTGCTCGACGAGCGGCCCGGCAGGTCGGCGATCGGCATCCTCAGCGTGACCCGCCATCCCTTCCTCTGGGGCACCACGCTCTGGGCCGTCTCCCACCTGCTGGTGCGCGGCGACGACGCCAGCATCATCCTCCTGGGCGGCATCCTGGTGCTGTCGCTCGGCGGCATGGCCCACATCGACCGGCGCCGCGAGGCGGCCCTCGGCGCGGCCTGGGGACCCTTCGCCATGACCACCAGCCTGCTGCCCTTCCAGGCCATTCTCCAGGGCCGCAGCAAGCTCGATCTCGCCGGCATCGGCTGGTGGCGCCCGGCACTCGCCCTGGCGATCTACGTGGTCCTGCTGCCGGCCCACGGCTGGATCATCGGCGTGCCGCTGCTGGCGACCTAACCTTATCCCTCAGGCCTTTTCGCCCCTTCGTCCGAGCAGCCGCAGCCGGAGGGCGTTCAGGCGGATGAAGCCCTCGGCGTCACGCTGGTCGTAGACGGCGTCGTCCTCGAAGGTGACGTGCTCCATGGAGTAGAGGCTGTCGGGCGAGCTGCGGCCGAGCACGATCACGTTGCCCTTGTAGAGCTTGAGGCGCACCCGGCCGTTGACGGGCTCCTGGCTCTTGTCGATCAGGGCCTGCAGCATCTCGCGCTCCGGCGCGAACCAGTAGCCGTTGTAGATCAGCTCGGCGTAGCGCGGCATGATCTCGTCCTTCAGGTGCGCCGCGCCGCGGTCGAGGGTGATGGACTCGATCGCCCGGTGGGCCGCCTGCAGGATGGTGCCGCCGGGAGTCTCGTAGACGCCGCGGCTCTTCATACCGACGTAGCGGTTCTCCACCAGGTCGGCCCGGCCGATGCCGTTGGCGCCGCCGAGCTCGTTCAGCCGGGTGAGGAGCGCCGCCGGGCTCAAGGCCTCGCCGTCGACGGCCACGGCATCACCGCGCTCGAAGTCGAGCTCGATCACCATGGGCTTGTCGGGCGCCTCCTCCGGCGCCACGCTGCGGGAGAAGACGTACTCCTCCGGCGCCACCCAGGGGTCCTCCAGCACCTTACCCTCGGCCGAGATGTGCAGCAGGTTGGCGTCCACCGAGAAGGGCGCCTCGCCGCGCTTGTCCTTGGCGACGGGGATCTGGTGCTGCTCTGCGTACTCGACGAGACGTGTGCGGCTCGTCAGCTCCCACTCGCGCCAGGGCGAGATCACCTTGATGTCCGGGTCGAGAGCGTAGTAGGCGAGCTCGAAGCGCACCTGGTCGTTGCCCTTGCCGGTGGCACCGTGGGCAACGGCGTCGGCACCGGTCTCGCGGGCGATCTCGATCTGGCGCTTGGCGATCAGCGGCCGGGCGATCGAGGTGCCGAGCAGATAGACCCCTTCGTAGAGGGCGTTCGCCCGGAACATGGGAAAGACGTAGTCGCTGACGAAGGTCTCGCGCAGGTCCTCGATGAAGATCTCCTTGACGCCGAACATCTCGGCCTTGCGCCGGGCCGGCTCCAGCTCCTCGCCCTGGCCCAGGTCGGCGGTGAAGGTCACCACCTCGCAGGCGTAGGTCTCGCGCAGCCACTTGAGGATGACCGAGGTGTCGAGCCCGCCGGAGTACGCGAGCACCACCTTCTTGATGTCGGCCTTGGCCTCGGACATGTGAGTTCCCCCAGGCACCCAAACCAGCTGCAGCCGGGAGAGTGCGCCCGGCCCCATAGACGGCGCGGAGTATAGGCGAACGCCGGGCGGGGACAAGGCGGCGGCGCGGCAGACCGGGCCCTCGCCCGCGCAGTCGTCGGCGGCCGTCAGGTGCCGCCGTCGTCCTCCACCAGCTTGCGGATCTCCTCGTCCGGGATGTCGTCGAAGGAGGCGTAGTTCATGCGGTAGAGGCGGCTGTAGAGGCCGCCGGCCGCCACCAGCTCGTCGTGGTCGCCGGTCTCGATGATCTCGCCCTCCTGCAGCACGATGATGCGGTCGGCGCCGCGGATGGTGGCGAGGCGATGGGCGATCACCAGCGCGGTGCGGTCCTTCAGCAGGCGCGCCAGCGCCCGCTGGATCTGCAGCTCCGTGTAGCTGTCGACGCTCGCCGTCGCCTCGTCCAGCACCAGGATCCGGCTGTCGGCCACCAGGGCGCGGGCGAAGCTGAGCAACTGGCGCTGGCCGAGGGAGAGGTTCATGCCGCCCTGCTCCAGCTCGGTCTCGTAGCCCTTCTCGAGCTTCACGATGAAGTCGTGGGCGCCCACGGCCCGGGCCGCGGCCTCCACCTCCTCGCGGGTCGCCCCGGCTTTGGCGTAGCGGATGTTCTCGAAGATGGTCCCGGTGAAGAGGAAGGGCTCCTGCAGCACCATGGCCACCTGGCGGCCCAGGGACTCCTGGGTCACGTCGCGCACGTCGTGGCCGCCCACCAGCACCTGGCCCTGCCAGACATCGTAGAAGCGATGGACGAGGGCCGTGATGCTGGTCTTGCCGGAGCCGGTCGGCCCGACCAGCGCCACCGTCTCGCCGGGCGCGACGCGGAAGCTGATGTGCTTCAGGATCGGCCGCTCGGTGCGGTAGCCGAAGGTGACGTCGCGGAACTCGATGGCACCGTCGATCTCCTTGAGGGCGACGGCATCCGGCTTGTCCTCGACCTCCACCTCCACGTCCAGCACCTCGAAGATGCGCTGCCCGGCGGCCATGGCCCGCTGCATGATGCTGTACTGGATGGTGAGCGAGCGGATCGGGTCGAAGAAGCGCTGGACATAGAAGAGGAAGGCCACCATGACGCCGATGTCCAGAGCGTCCTCCAGCACGAGCCCGCCGCCGTAGATGACGATGATCGCCATGGCGGCACCGGTCAGTGCGTCGACGATGGGGATCATGACGTTGGTGAACTTGGAGGCGGTCAGGTGGGCGTTCAAATTGTCCCGCGCCTTCTCTTCGAAGAGGCGGAAGTTCACGTCCTCGCGGCCCATCTCCTGCACCACCCGCACGCCATGGACGTTCTCGGCCAGGGCCGCGTTGGCGGCGCTGCTGGTCTCCCGCGCCCTGAGGAAGGCGCGCCGGGCCCGGGGCAGCCAGACGATCCGCACCAGGAAGAGCAGCGGCACCACCGAGAGGGTCAGGGCGCCGAGGCGGATGTCGAGGCTGAGCAGCACGCCGACGATGCCGAACAGCAGCACCAGGTCGCCGATGGCGAAGATCGAGGACTCGAGAAATTCCTGCAGCGCATAGACATCGCCCTGCAGGCGCGACATGAGCCGCCCCACCTCGGTCTTGTCCATGAAGGAGAGGGAGACGAACTGCAGGTGGGCGTACATGGCCCGGCGCAGGTCGAACACCAGGTGCCCGGCCATGCGCCCGACCAGGGTCTCCTGCACGTGGTTGGCCACGTAGTTGATCAGGATGACGCCGGCGAAGACGGCGACCGTCAGGTTCAGGAGCGCGCGGCCGCCGTCCCCGGCCAAGAGAGCGTCGTCGATGGCGCTGCGGATGACGAGCGGAATGGCGAGCTGGGTGAGGGTGAAGACCAGCACCGCGACGATGGCGATGGCGACCTGGGTCCGGTAGGGCTTGAGGAAGGCAAGCACCCGGCCCACCACCCAGCGGTCGAAGACCCGGCCGAAGAGCTCCTCGTCGTAGGAGATCTGGGAGCCGACGACGGCGAGCGGCGGCCGCTTGGGCTCGGCCGCGGCGGTCTTCGCAGCATTCATGCCGGCGCCTCCCGGCCCTGGCGCAGAGCCCGCGTGTCGGTCGGCCGGGTCTGCAGGTCGTAGAGCTCCCGGTAGCGGCCGCCCTTGGCCAGCAGCGCGTCGTGGCTGCCGCGCTCGACGATGACGCCGCCGTCCAGGAACAAGATTTCGTCGGCCTGCATGAGAGAGCTCAGACGGTGGGCGATGACGATGACGGCCCGGCGCTCGACGATCTCCCTGAGGGCGGCGCGAATGCGCTGCTCGGTGGCGGCGTCGACGGCGGCGGTGGAATCGTCGAACACCAGGACCGCGCTCTCGGTCAGCACGCTGCGGGCGATCGACAGGCGCTGGCGCTGCCCGCCCGAGAGCGAGACGCCGCGCTCGCCCACCAGGGTGCCGTAGCCGGTCGGCAGGGACTTGATGTAGTTGTGCAGCTGGGCCGCGGCGGCCGAGGTCTCGATGCTGCTGCGCCCGGCCCAGGGATCGCCGTAGGCCAGGTTGTGGTCCATGCTGGCGGTGAAGAGGAAGGGCTCCTGCTGGACGATGTTCACCGCCCGGCGCAGCGAGTCCAGGCTCACCTCGCGGATGTCCTGGCCGTCGAGGGTGATGCGGCCCGCGGTCACGTCATAGTAGCGGCCGATCAGGTGGGCGATGGTGGTCTTGCCGCTGCCCGGCGGCCCGACGATGCCGACCATCTTGCCCGGCCGCGCCTCCAGGTCGATGCCGCTCAGGGTGCGCCGATCCTGGGCCCAGGCGGGATAGCGGAAGTCGACGCCCTCGAAGCGCAGCACGCCCTCGCGCAGCTCCAGGTCCTTGGCGCCGGGCTTGTCCGCGATGGAGGGGACCAGGTCGAGCACGTTGAAGAGCCGCCCGCCGCAGGTCGAGGCCCGGGCGATGGAGTTGATCATCCAGCCGATCTGGCGCACCGGCATCTGCAGGATCGAGAGCAGCGCCAGGAACTGGGCGAGCTGGCCCAGGGTGATCTCGCCGTCGATGGTCTTCTGGCCGCCGACCCAGATCACCAGGCCCATGGCGATGAAGTAGACCAGCGTCATCTGGGTCGTGTTGCGCACGAAGAGCAGGATGCGCCGGTGAGAGATGGCGAGCGCGCTGTCCGAGACCCGGTCGAAGCGGGCCAGCTCGAAGGCCTGGGCGGCGAAGGCGCGCACCACCCGGATGCCGCCCAGGTTCTCCTCCATCACCTTGGTGAGCGTCGACAGCTCGTCCTGCAGCCTGAGCCAGGTCTCGCGCAGCTTGAGCCGGGCGATGGAGGCGCGCACGCCGACGACGGGCACGAAGCTGAGCGCCAGCAGGCCCAGGACCAGATCGATGCGCAGCAGCACGATCGCGCCTCCGCCGATCAGAACCGTCAGGAAGACCATGCGCAGGACGCCGGTGTCGACCCAGAGGCGCACGCCCTCGATGTCGAGGATGCCGCGGGTCATGAGGTCGCCGCTGTGCACCCGGTCGTGCCAGGAGAGGCTGAGCTTCTGGAGCTTGCGGTAGTAGGCCATCCTCAGGTCGTAGCCGATGAGCTGGCCGACCGCCTCGCCCTGGTAGTTCTGCATCATGGTGCAGAGGCCGCGCAGCAGGCTGGCCCCGACCAGCAGCAGCGCGGTCGTGAAGAGCGCCGCCTCGGCCGCCCCCCGGCCGGCGCTTCCGGCCGGCGTGGGATCGGCGCCCGAGGCCGCGCCCGCCAGCAGGCCGTGCGCCTGATCGACCGCCTGGCCCAGGTAGTGGGGCACGAAGAGCTGGAAGATCCCCGCCAGGATAGTGGCCGTCACCGCCAGCGCCATGCGGCCGCGGTAGCGGAAGGCCATGGCGGTGATGCGCCTGAGCGCCCGCGTGTCGACGTTGGAGACCTCGATCCGGTAGTCGCCCTCGGCCTCGGTATCCAGACGCGTGCTGCCGCGTGGATCGCGTTTCATCGTTCGTGCCGTTCTTCGATGTCGGGCCCGGGGCGGAGCTGCCGGGCAGGGCCGTCGCGTTGAAGCTGCGCGGGCCGCAATTGGCTTTCTTCCGTGATCACACTGGGCGAGTCAACCGCCCGCCCCGGGCGAGGCCGCTAGCCGCCGGACGGCGCACCTTCCTGCGACTTCTCGACCGCCGCGCGCAGACGGGCGAGCTGGCCCTGGTCGGCCCTGCGGATCAGCGGCTTGAGGAGCGGCGCGAGCAGCTTGATCGGACCCGAGGCGGTGCAGTCGGCCGAGAGGGAGACGTGGCTGGCGCCGCCCTCCGCGCCGTCGGGGGCGAGGCCGTAGCTGTAGGTCGCCGTGAAGCCCCCTTGTGCGGAGTGCAGGTCGATCCGCCGTCCCGACTCGAAGGCCACCACCTCTGCGGTCCGCTCGCCGCCGCGCGCGCTGTAGAGCAGGCGCGAGCCCGCCGCCACCGGGCCGCCGTCCACCGTGCGGAACCCCTCGCAGCCGGTCATCCATTCGGCAAGCAGCGTGGGCTCGCTCAGGTGACGCCAGACCACGGCAGGCGGAAAGCCGATCCTCTCCTCGACCTCGAACACCAGGCTCATGGTCTCAGGCCTCCGCCAGGGCGCGGGCGCTCTTTCTCAGGCGCTCGCTGGCGCTCTTCAGCTGGCCGCAGGCGGCCATGATGTCCTGGCCGCGGGGGCTGCGCACCGGCGCCGTCAGGCCGCTCTCGAAGAGGATCTGGGCGAAGTCCTCGACGACGTCGGGCGGCGAGCAGGCGAAGGGAGCGCCGGGCCAGGGATTGAAGGGGATCAGGTTGATCTTGGCCGGAATGCCCTTGAGCAGCCGGGCCAGCTCCCGCGCGTCGGCCGGCGAATCGTTCACGCCCTTCAGCATGACGTATTCGAAAGTGATGCGCCGGGCGTTGTGGACGCCGGGATAGTCGCGGCAGGCGGCCAGGAGCTCGGCGAGTGGATACTTGCGGTTCAGGGGCACCAGCTCGTCGCGCAGCTCGTCACGGACGGCGTGCAGGGAGACCGCCAGGTTGACGCCCAGCTCCTCGCCGCAGCGGCGCATGGCCGGCACCACGCCGGCGGTCGAGAGGGTGATCTTGCGCTTGGAGATGGCGATCCCCTCGCCGTCCATGACGATCCTGAGCGCCTTCGCCACGTTGTCGTAGTTGTAGAGCGGCTCGCCCATGCCCATCACCACCAGGTTGGTGATGCGGCGGCCGCTATCGGGTGCCGGCCACTCGCCGAAGGCGTCACGGGCCAGCATGATCTGGCCGACGACCTCGCCGGCCGAGAGGTTGCGCACCAGACGCTGGGTGCCCGTGTGGCAGAAGCGGCAGGTGAGCGTGCAGCCCACCTGGCTGGAGAGGCAGAGGGTGCCGCGCTCGGCCTCCGGGATGTGGACGCTCTCCGCCTCCTGGCCGTCGGAGAAGCGCAGCAGCCACTTGCGGGTGCCGTCCTCCGAGACCTGGGCGCGGGAAACCTCCGGCCGGGCGAGGGACGCTGACTCGGCGAGGCGCGCGCGCAAGCCCTTAGCGAGCGAGGTCATGGCCTCGAAGTTCTGGGCACCGTGGTGGTAGATCCAGCTCCAGAGCTGGCGGGCGCGGAACGCCGGCTCGCCGAGCTCGGCCAGGAAGGCGCCCAGCTCCTCGCGGGACAGGCCGATCAGGCCGCGGCGGCCGTCCGCCCGCTCGGGCGGCGGCGCAAAGCTCTCGGCATGGGCGGACCGGCTCATAGGGCAGTCTTAGACAGCCCCGGAGCCCCAGGCAAGCGGACCGGGCGGCGCCCAGCCTCACGTTTCCGCGTGCGGCCGCGTCGACGCTCTAGAGATTTGGGCGGGTGATTCTAGAGGCCGCAGGCCTTGCCGATGGCGGTGTAGGCCTTGCTGAAGCCCAGCAGCGAATAGGTGTCCGTCGTCACCGTGCCGCGCGAGGAGGTGCCCTTCACGACCATGCTGCTGCCGGCCTTCATGGCCCGGATCAGCTCCCGGTCCTCCTCGGAGGTGGGCGCCCAGGCGTTGCCGCCCTCGGTGAAGAGGTTCCAGTTGCGCGAGCCGATCTTGATCTGCACCGAGCTTTCCTTCTCGTAGGTGTAGCCGGCGTTGATGCTGACCTCGTCGAGACGGTTGGAGACGGGACGGTGGGTCACGATGGCAAAGACGTCGCCGCGGTTGGAGTAGTTGCCCTCGGCCTTCTTCGGCGCGCTGGCGATGTAGCAGACGGACTCGCCGTTCTCCTTGTATTGGAAGGCGCTCCAGTCGCGAGAATCCATGATGCGTTCGATGCCTTGGCCCAGCGCCGGCTCGGCCGTCAGGAGCCAGGGCAGGAATGCCGCGAGCGCGGCGGTCAGATATCGAAGGGTCATTGTTCTGGCCGTAGTCTGCTCGATCTCGGACGGACAAGGGACCGGTCCCCGTCGTAGATGCGGCGACTCGGCCCCCCCGTATTCGGTCGATGCGTGTAACGGGTTCTCGCGCCCGATGCAAGCTTGGGCCGGCAAAGGCCTCTCGAAGCTGAATTCTCGTGCGTTTCCGCCAGCCTGAACCCGTTCAGGCTGCGCCGGCCGCGCACTAGCCGCCTGCGGGACGACGACGTCCGGCCTTGCGTACGAGCTGGGGGCCCTGGACGTGCTCTGGCAGGGGCTCGGACGGGCCGCGCGAGCCGGTCGGACGGCCGGAGAAACGGCCCATGGTCATCATGCGGTCGTACATGACGATGGCGCCCGCCACTCCGACGTTGACGCAGAAGCGCGTCGGGATGCGCACCAGATGGTCGCAGAGCGCGGTCAGCTCCGGCGACAGGGCGCCCCTTTCCGGCCCAAGCACGTAGGCCGCCGCCTGGGGATGGCGGAAGCTCGGCAGGTCCACGGCCTCCTCGCTCAGCTCCACGCCGATGAGGGCGCAGCCGCGCGGCAGCATCAGCTCCTCGACCGAGGCGTAGCTGTAGAGCGGCAGGTGGCGGGCCGCGTCCGAGGTGTCGCTCAGCTTCACCTCGCGGGCTTTGACGGCGGCATCGATGGTGAAGAAGAAGCTGGCGCCGAAGGCATGGGCCGAGCGCAGCAGGTTGCCCAGGTTCATGGGCTTGCTGATGCCCTCGACGCCCATCCCGAAGTAGCCGCGCATGGCGTCGCTTCCCATGCCCTTCGCCATCCTCGCATCCGTGTCCGGGCGCGAAGCTTGCACGGGGGCCGGGGCCGGGGCAAGGTGCGGGAACCAGCCGGAACGGGCTGGAACAGCAGGGACTTGGGGCCGATCGGAGCATGGCGGTCGAGGAAATGGCGACGCTGAACGAGGCCGCGCCGGCCGCGCCGCTCTGGGTCGAGGTGACCCGCGGTCCGCTGGTGGAAAGCCGCCACCGGGTGGGCGCCGCGGCAGTCGATGCCGAGGGCCGCGTCGTGCTCCGCGCCGGTGACATCGCCGCGCCGGTCTATCCCCGCTCGGCCAACAAGCCGATCCAGGCGCTCGCCTTCCTCGAGGCCGGCGCCGCGGAAGCCTACGATTGCAGCGACGCCGAGGTGGCGCTGGCCTGCGCCAGCCACTCGGGCGAGCCGCGCCACGTCGCGGCCGTAGCGGCCTGGCTCGCGCGGATCGGCTGCAGCGAGAGCGACCTGGAATGCGGCGCCCATGTCCCCAAAAGCTGGGGAACGCCGCCGCTACCGCCAGAGGCGGGCCAGACCCCGACCCAGCTTCACAACAACTGCTCGGGCAAGCACGCGGGCTTCCTCACCCTGGCGCGCCACCTAGGCTGGCCCACCGAGGGCTATATCGGCGTCACCCACCCGGTTCAGCAGCGGGTGCTGGGCGTGCTGGAGTCCCTGTACGGCCTCGACCTAACCGACGCGCCACGGGGCATCGACGGCTGCGGCATCCCCACTCTCGCCGTGCCGCTCGGCAATCTGGCGCTCGCCATGGCGCGCCTGGTCGCGCCGGACGACCAGACGGAGCGGCGCCGGGAAGCCTGCGCCAGGGTTTGCCGGGCCATGGCGGCCGAGCCCTTCATGGTCGCCGGCAGCGGCCGCTTCTGCACCCGCGTGATGGACGCGACCGCTGGCCGCGCCCTCGTGAAGACTGGGGCCGAAGGCGTCTTCGCCGGCGCCCTGCCGGAGCTCGGTCTCGGCGTGGCGCTGAAGGTCGAAGACGGCACCACACGTGCCGCCGAGGCGGCGATGGCGCACCTCCTCGACCGGCTGGGCGCCCTGGACGGGGGCACGCGGACGGCGCTGGGCGACCTGCTGGCGCCTCGCCTGACCAACCACGCCGGCACCCCGGTCGGACAGATCCGCGTCGCCGCAGGCGATGGCGAAGGATAGAGCGCGCGGGCCGGCGCCGTTCCCGGACGATCCCGTCCTGGCGCAGTACGAGGCCTACCCCTACCCGGCCCGGGATCCGGCCGACGAGGCGAAACGCCTGATCGTCGGCTCGCCCAGCGACCTGCCGGAGGTCAACCACTACCTCTTCGCCGGCCGCCGCGACTTTGCCCAGCCCTTCCGGGCCCTGGTGGCGGGCGGCGGCACCGGCGACGGCGCCATCCTGCTGGCCCAGCGCCTGGCCGACACGGGCGGTCCCGGAGAGGTGGTCCATCTGGACATCTCGCGGACGGCGCAGGCCATCGCCGCGGCCCGGGCCGAGGTTCGCGGCCTCGCCAACGTCCGCTTCGTCACCGCGTCCCTCGACGACTTGCCGGGCCTCGGGCTCGGGCGCTTCGACTATGTCGACTGCTGCGGCGTGCTGCACCACCTGGAGGACCCGGCGGCGGGCCTGCGGACGATCGCGGGGACTTTGGCCGAGGGCGGCGGGCTCGGCCTCATGGTCTACGGCGCGCTGGGGCGCACCGGGGTCTATCCCCTGCAAGACGCCCTTGCCCGCCTGGGGCGCGGTCTCGACCTGGAGGCGCAGGTCGGCCTCGCCCGGCGTCTGCTGGACGAGCTGCCCGCCAGCAACTGGTTCCGCCGCAACCCCTTCCTCGGCGACCACAAGCGCGGCGACGCGGAGCTGGTCGACCTGCTGCTCCACCGGCGCGACCGGGCCTACCGGGTCCAGGAGCTGGCCGAGCTGCTGGCCGCGGCGGGCCTGGCGCCCACCGCCTTCCTCGAACCGTTGCGCTACGACCCGGCCACCTATCTCAAGGATCCGCAGCTGCTGAAGCGGCTCGAAGGCCTCGATTGGATCGAGCGGGCGGCCCTCGCCGAGGAGCTGGCCGGCAATCTGAAGACCCACGTGCTCTATGCCTGTCCGGCCAAGGATGCCGCTGAAGCCGCAGCGCGGGTCGCACGGCCGGAAGGGACCGAGGCCGTGCCGCTCTTGGTCGAGACCGACGGCGCGCTCATGGCCGAGAAGATCGCGCAGTCCCTCGCACTGACGGTGGATTTCGACGGCGCGAAGCTGCGTCTGCCGCTGCCCCGCCTGGCGCCGCTCATACTTACACGGATCGACGGCGAGGCCTCGCTCGGGGCCATCCACGAGGCGCTGCGGGCGCTCGATTCCGGCCTCGACTGGCAGGCCTTCAAGGCCCAGTTCGACCAGCTCTACCGGGTGCTGAACGGCCTCAACCGCCTCTTCATCCGCTATTCCAGCGCCGCCGGATAGGCGATCACGTCGAGTCCGGGCGGCTCGACGCCGGCCTCCGACAACATGGCGTGCACCTGGCCCCGGTGGTGGGTCTGGTGGTTGAACACGGTGGTCAGGATCAGCCGCGGCTTCATGACCCATTCGCCCGGCTTGGCCAGCAAGGTGAAATGGCAGTCCCGGGTAAGGTCCGCGTCCTCGAAGCCCTCCAGCAGCTCGACGATGCTGTCGTCCTCCTCGCCCCGGGCCGCGCGCAGCTCGGCGAAGTCCTCGTAGAGGACCTGGTCGAGACCCTCGATCTGCGGCGCCGCGCCCTGGATGCGCCCGAACCAGAGCAGGTCGACCACCAGCAGGTGATTGAGGGTGCCGTGGATGGAGCCGAAGTAGGCGCAAGGCCGCGTCTTGCGGTACTCGGCCTCCGGCAGCGTGGCGACCGCTTCGTAGAGGCCCTCGTTGGCCCAGCGGTTGAAGCCCGCCAGCAGGCGGAAGTGCTCGATTATCATGGTGCCGTTCCCTGTTCCCCGTCCGCGCCGCGTTCCCGGCCGGCCTCGGCGCCTTCAGTCCAGGATCGGCGCCAGGCGGTCGAGCGCGGCCGAAAGCCGCTCGGGGCCGCTGGCGAAGCAGAGCCGCAGGTGGCCCTCGCCCCCCGGCCCGAAGGCCGAGCCCGGCGCCAGGCCGACGCCGCTCTTCTCCAGCACCTCCTTGGCGAAGGCGAGGCTGTCGGTGACGCCTTCCACGGCGAAGAAGGCGTAGAAGGCCCCCGGCGGGCAGGCGAGCGCCACCCGGGAGAAGCCCGAGAGACGCTGGAACACCAGGTCGCGGCCCCGGTGGCAGCGGTCCACCAAATGGCGGGCGACGTCCTCGCCCTCTTGAATCGCGGTGATGCAGCCATGCTGCAGGAAGCGGGACGCGCCCGAGGTGTTGAACTCCACCAGGCGGTCGAAGTTGTCGCCGAGCGCAGTGGGGTGGACCAGCCAGCCAATGCGCCAGCCGGTCATGGCCCAGGTCTTGGAGAAGGAGTGGACGACGATCAGCGGGTCTTCCGGGCGCGCCAGCTCGAGGAAGGAGGGCGCCAGCGGCCGCTCGTTCGCCGGCCGGTGGTAGACGAAGCGGTGGTAGACCTCGTCCGCCAGGATCCAGACGTTCCGCTCCCGGCAGAAGTCGAGCAGCGCCCGCTGCTGGTCCCGCTCGATGACCCAGCCGGTCGGATTGTTGGGCGAATTGACGAAGACGGCGCGGGTGCGCTCGTCGCAGGCGGCGAAGACCTGTTCCACGTCGAGATGAAAGCCGTCGTCGCGGGACTCGAGGCCGACGGTCCTCAGCTCCGCCCCGCAGATGCGCACGGCCGACATGATGTTGGGCCAGACCGGCGTCACCACCACCACGTTGTCGCCGGCGCCGGCCATGGTCTGGAGCGCCAGCATGATGCCGTTCATGCCCGAGGTGCTGACCGTGATCCGCTCCACGTCGGTCGCCGTGCCGTAGAGGCCGTCCAGATAGCCGGCGATGGCCTGGCGCAGCTCCGGGATGCCGCGCTTGTGGGTGTAGAAGGTGTTGCCGGCATGAAGCGACTTGGCGGCAGCCTCGCAGATGAAATCGGGCGTCGGCAGATCGCCCTCGCCGAACCAGAGGGGGATCACGTCCGGCCGGTCGACTCCCATGTTGAAGAGCTGGGCGATGCCCGAGGTCTCGAGCGCCTCGATCTCGGGGCGCAGGGGGGCGGGAAGGGAGGAACCTGGCATGCTCGCGCTCTTTGGGGTTCGGTCCGCAGCTTGACGTCTTTGGTGAAAGTCCTATTTGCAGACTTACCTGCTGCGGCGGTCCCCTGGCAAGCGGCGTCTCGCGGCGATCCTCGTCCAGGTCGGCCCTGAGATGGCCGCAGGTGCGAGAGACTTCGGTTTCAAGGCGGGGCGCCGGGGGCTACCATGCCGGCCGCGACCACCGTCCCTTCGATAGATCCCCCGCGCCATGTTCTACGAAACGAAAGACCACCACGGCCTCAAGCACAATCCCTTCAAGTCCCTGGTGGTGCCGCGCCCCATCGGCTGGATCAGCACCCTCGATGCGGACGGGCAGGTCAACCTGGCGCCCTTCAGCTATTTCAACGCGGTCGCCGACGACCCGCCCACGGTGATCTTCAGCGCCGGCGGCAAGCACCTGGAAGGGGGCCACAAGGATACGCCGCTGAACGCCGAGGCGACCGGTGCGTTCGTCGCCAACATGGCGACCTGGGAGCTGCGCGAGAAGATGAACCTGACCTCGGCGACTGCGCCACGGGGCTGGGACGAGTTCGAGCTGGCGGGCCTGACGCCCGTGCCCTCGCGCCTGGTCGCCCCGCCCCGGGTCGAGGAGTCGCCGGTCAACCTGGAGTGCCGCTACCTTCAAACGGTGGAGGTGCCCACCAGCGACCCGGACTATCCCAACAAGGTGGTCTTCGGCCAAGTCGTCGGCATCCACATCGACGATCGGGTGATCGAGGAGGGGCGGGTCAACCTGGCGGCCATCAAGCCCATCGCCCGCCTGGGCTACATGGACTACACCGTGGTCGAGACCATCGTCACCATGTACCGCCCGGCCCTGGAGGACCTGACGCCGCCGGATGGAGACTAGGGATACGGTCCTAGCGCCGAGAAGATCGACGCCGGACGTCGCCGCAGTACCGCCGTCGCATCGGAGATTCGGGCCGAGTTCATGGCCCGCGGGATCGAACGCCGCCGAAACGATGCGGCGTCTCCGGCCGACCATCGGAGCTGACGAGCCGTCGAAGGTTCACAGCCGTGCCGGGCTCCCGTCACAAAAAGCCGGAACCCCTCCGAACCGTCCGCCGCGCCCGAAGGCCGGATTGCGCTCGGCGCGCGGCGGACGGAGGTCCGGAGGGCCCCGGAGTGACTGACTAGAGGCCTAGCCTGGAGAGGGTGGCCGGACCGACGATGCCGTCTCTGGCCAGGCCCTTCTTCTGCTGGTAGGCCATCACGGCGCTCTTGGTCTGCGGGCCGAAGACGCCGTCGGTGGAGACCGAGTAGCCCTGACTGAGCAGCGCCTTCTGGAGCGCCTGGACGTCCTCGCCCTTCATCAGCGGCTTGGCCAGCTTGAGGGTGCGCTTGACGCCGGCGACCTGCTTGGGCGAGATGGCCCCCACCTGCCGGTAGGAATAGTAGGCCCCGCCGTCGCCCACGTCGGTGAAGTAGACGTGATAGGCCACCTGCTGGCCGCAGCGGTTGAGCGCCCAGCGCTCGACCCACTTGCGCTCGTTGGTCTGCTTGTTCGAGACGCGCGGCTGGGTGACCACGCGGGAGTTCATGAAGCTGCGTTCCTGACAGGCCAGATCCTGCTGGTCGTCGTGCTTGTAGATGCTGATCTGCGCCCGGCTCTTGATCAGGTTCGAGGCGAGCGACTCCTTCAGCGGATCGTTCTTGGCGAATGCCGCCTGCGGCAGCGAAGAGATCATCCAGACGGCCGAGAGGAAACAGACGCCCAGACGAAGAGATTTCGGTCCTTTCATGAGGCCCTCCAATTGCTGTTTCCGCTATTACCGCTTGTACAGATTGACCGTCGCTTAAGTTCGGCCTTCGCCTAAAATGCCCAGCAAAAATAAGGGAAGAACGCATTTGTCGCGTATTCGGAACGAATACCGGACAAATGTCATGCGCCGCAAAGCTTCAGCACGTTTTACGTGCAGAGAGCGCAGTCTCGCTCGAAACTGCGGGAGGGCCGAAAGGGGCCGGCTTCAGGTCTTCAGCTCGGGCCGGTCGGCGTAGTGCTCGAGCGCCTCGGGGTTGGCGAGGGCTTCCTTGTTCTTGACCGGACGGCCGTGGATCACGTCGCGCACGGCGAGCTCGACGATCTTGCCGCTCTTGGTGCGAGGAATGTCGGCCACCTGAAGCACCCTGGCCGGCACGTGGCGCGGCGTGCAGCCGGCGCGGATGCGCTCCTTGATGCGCTTGACGAGCGCCTCGTCGAGCGCCTGGCCGGGCGCCAGCTTGACGAACAGCACCACCCGCACGTCGCCCTGCCAGTCCTGTCCGACGACGATCCCCTCCTCCACCTCGGGAAGCTGCTCGACCTGGCGGTAGATCTCGGCCGTGCCGATGCGCACCCCGCCGGGGTTGAGGGTGGCGTCCGAGCGGCCGTAGATGATCATGCCGTCGTGCTCGGTCAGCTCGACGAAGTCGCCGTGCCACCAGACGCCGGGGAACTTCTCGAAGTAGGCGGCGCGGTAGCGCGCGCCGTCCGGGTCGTTCCAGAAGCCGACCGGCATGGAGGGGAAGGGCTTCTCGCAGACCAGCTCGCCCTTCGCGCCGCGCACCGCCCGGCCGTTCTCGTCGTAGGCCTCGACCGCCATGCCGAGCAGGCGCGCCTGGATCTCGCCGCGCCAGACCGGGCCGTTCGGGTTGCCGCCGACGAAGCAGCCGACGATGTCGGTGCCGCCGGAGATGGAGGAGAGGCAGAGGTCCTGCTTGATGTGCCGGTAGACGTAGTCGAAGCCCTCGGGCACCAGCGGCGAGCCGGTGGAGGTCAGCGTGCGCAGCGGTGCCAGCTCGCGGTCCGCGCCGGGGTCGAGCCCGGCGTTCTTCAGGGCGTCGATGTACTTCGCCGAGGTGCCGAAGAGGGTCGCCCCCTCGGCTTCGGCGAAGTCGAACAGGATGTTGCCGTCGGGCGCGAAGGGCGAGCCGTCGTAGAGCAGCAGCGTCGCCTCGCACGCCAGGCCCGAGATCAGCCAGTTCCACATCATCCAGCCGCAGGTGGTGAAGTAGAAGACCCGGTCGTCCCGCTTCACGTCGCACTGCAGGCTGTGCTCCTCGAGATGCTTGATGAGGGTGCCGCCGATGCCGTGGACGATGCACTTGGGCTTCCCGGTGGTGCCCGAGGAGTACATGATGAAGAGCGGCGCGTTGAAGGGCATGCGGCGGAAGGCGATCCCGCCGCCCTCGCCGATGGCCAGGAAGTCGTCGAAGAGGACGGCCCTGTCGAGGCCCGAGAGGTCGGGCGCCGCCTCCGTGTAGGGCACCACGACGATCCGCTCCAGGCTCGGCAGACGGGCGCTGAACTCCGCCACCCGCGCCAGGGAGTCGTGGCGCTTGCCGTTGTAGAAATAGCCGTCGGGGCAGAACAGCACCTTGGGCTCGATCTGGCCGAAGCGGTCGAGCACGCCCTCGACGCCGAAGTCGGGCGAGCAGGATGACCAGATGGCGCCCAGGGCCGCGGCCGCCAGGGTCGCCATGATGGTCTCGGGCAGGTTGGGCATGAAGCCCGCCACCCGGTCGCCCGGCCCGACGCCGAGCGCCTCCATGGCGGCGGCGAGGCGGGCCACCCGGTCGTGGAGCTCGTCGTGGGAGACCCGGCGCTTCACCTTGTCCTCGCCCCAGAACACCAGGGCGTCGCCGGAACCGCGCCGGCGCAGCAGGTTCTCGGCGTAGTTCACCCGGGCCTGGGGAAAGAAGCGCGCGCCTGGCATCTTGTTCGCGTCGGCCAGGACGGGCGTATCGTCGAGCTCGCCGATCACGCCGCAGAAGCGCCAGACCGAGGCCCAGAACTGCTCCGGCTTGGCAATCGACCAGGAATGGAGCGCAGCGTAGTCCCCCGCCTCGACGCCCCAGTCCGCCTTCGCCTGCGCCATGAAGGCCGTGAGATTGCTCGCCGCGATCCGCTCGTCGGATGGCTGCCACAGGGGAGCCGACATCGCCCGTCTCCATTGTTCGCACCGCCCCTGCTGGCCCGATTGCGTTCAGGTTCTCGTGTCGATTCAGCGGCGCCTCAGTCTAGAAGGATTCGGCGCGACATGGCACCCATGGTGCACGCCGATTTTGGCCGCATCATGGCCGGCGCATGGCAGACCTGCGCATTCGTCTCTGGTTCGCGTGGGGCCTTGCTTTTAGGTTAACGGCTCCATGACCGTCTTCAGCACATGGGAGGCTCGTGCGCTCGGCGTGCCGGCGCCCGTTCAGGCTGCCCTTTACATGACCGCGGCGGCCTTCTGCTTCTCGGTCATGAACTATCTGGTGCGCCTGGCCTCGGCCGAGCTCGACCCCATGCAGGTCGCCTTCTTCCGCAACCTCTTCGCGCTGGCCTTCATGCTGCCCTGGCTGGCGAAAGTCGGTTGGGGCGGCCTCGCCACCAAGCGCCTGGGCAGCCACGTCTGGCGCGCGGTGCTGGGTCTGGCGGCCATGGTCTGCTGGTTCTACGCGGTGACCCTCCTGCCGCTGGCCGAGGCGGTGTCGCTCAACTTCACGGTTCCGCTCTTCGCCACCGCCGGGGCGGCCCTGATCCTGGGCGAGGTGGTGCGCGCGCGGCGCTGGACCGCCACCGCCGTCGGCTTCCTGGGGGTGCTGGTGATCCTGCGCCCGGGCTTCACCGAGGTCACCTGGCTGACGGGCCTGCCCATCCTGGCGGCCGCCTTCATGGCCGGATCGACGCTGCTCGTGAAGTCTCTCTCGGAGACCGACTCGCCCAACGCCATCGTCTTCTACATGAACCTCATGCTGGCGCCCCTGTCGCTGATCCCGGCGCTCTTCGTCTGGCAATGGCCGTCATGGAGCGTGCTGGGCTACGTGGTCGTCCTGGGCATCCTGGCGGCGGTGGCGCACATCGCGCTGACCCGCTCCTACACCAAGGCCGACGCCTCGCTGGTGCTGCCGTTCGACTACGCGCGCCTGCCCTTCGTCGCCGCCATCGGATTCCTCGCTTTCGGCGAGGTGCCGGATCTCTGGACCTGGGTCGGCGCCGGCATCATCGCCGCCTCGGCCATCTACATCGCCCACCGCGAGGCGCGCATCGCCAGCGCCGCCGACCGGGAGGAGCGCGACAGCAAGCGCGCCGCGGCCCAGGCCCCGCGTGGGCGCTGAGCGCCGCCCGGAAGGACCGCCGCCCGGCGTGGAGCGTCGGAGCCCGGGGCGCCGCCTCGGCAGGTCTTGGCGCCTCTTGTCGGCCAACGCCCGGGGCTGCCTCTTCATGCTGGCGGCGGCCTGCTTCTTCTCCGTCAACAGCGCCATCATCAAGGCACTGCTGGAAAGCGGCCTGCATCCCTTCCAAATCACCTTCGTGCGGCTCGTGGTGGGCCTTCTCGCGGTCCTGCCCTTTGTCTGGCGGGCCGGCTTCTCCTCCCTCCGGACCCGGCATCCCGGCATCCACGCCCTGCGCGCGCTTGCCGGCGGCGGCGCCATGGTCTGTGGCATCGCGGCGCTCGAGGCCCTGCCGCTCGCCGACTTCACCGCGCTCTCCTTCTCCCAGCCCCTCTTCGCGATCCTGCTGGCGGTGCTGCTGCTGGGCGAGACCGTGCGCTGGCGCCGCTGGGCCGCGACCCTGGTGGGCTTCGCGGGCGTGCTGATCATGGTGCGCCCCGGCAGCGGCGCCTTCGAGATCGACGCCCTGCTGGCGCTTGCCATGGCCTTCGGCATCGCCGTGGCGGTCATCCTGGTGAAACGCCTGCCGGCGGAGGAGAGCCAGGCGACCATGCTATTCTACTTCGGCGCCGCCACGCTCCTTGTCTTCACGCCCCTCGCCATCACAGTCTGGCGGACCCCGGACCAGGCCGAGGCGCTGGGCCTGCTCGCCTTCGGCCTGGCAGGCTTCCTGACCCAGGCGCTGATGATCGCCGCCTACCGGACCGGTGAGGCGAGCGTCGTGGCCCCCATCGACTACAGCAAGCTGATCGTCGCCGGCGTGCTCGGCTTCATCCTCTTCGGAGAGGTGCCCGACGCCTGGACCCTGGCGGGCGCCGCGGTCATCGTCGCGGCCACCCTCTACATCGCGCGGCGCGAGGCGCGCCTGGGCAAGTCGACGGCGCCGCCGGGCGACTCCGCGAACTGAGCGGCCTGCGCTGACAAGGGAACGCGACCCGCGTCAGGCGGCGCGACTGCCGCTCTGGCCTGCCGCCTCGTCCGTTTCACGGCCGCTGAGGGTCGCGCGGGCGCGGGTGCGGTGCTGATCGCTGATGTGCGGCGCGACGCTGCGCACGGCGAAGGTCAGGACCGTGGCATCGTCCAGGAAACCGAGCCCGGCGATGAAATCGGGGATCATGTCGGCCGGCATCACGAAGTAGGCCAGCGCCCCCACCAACACCGCCTTGACCTGGAGCGGCGTTTGCCGGTCGACGGAGCAATAGTAGGCCGCGACGGCCTCCTCGGCGAAGGGAACGCGTCCGACCGTCCGCCCGATCTTGGTCCAGAAGCCTTCCTCGACCCGGGCCTTGTCGCGCTGGTAGCGGCGCGGGTCCACCGGCAGGTTGGTCCGCTCTCCCATAGCCATAGATATGGGCCCGCCGGGCCGAATTTCCAAACGGCGCCGACGCTAGAGCGGGATGGGATGAGATTGAACCACGCTGACGGAGCGATTTTGGCCGGACGTTAGGCCAAGGACAATTGTGGGGACGAAGGACATGCCGAAGCATATTCGAGGAGAAGCGACGCGGCGTCCGGCCAAAAGCGCCCGTCCCGTACGGGTTGGCCTGGGTTGGCCCGCCGCGTCGTTGCGGGCCTCGCCCGATGCCCCGCATCGCGCTTCGGACCGCGCCTAGCGGACGGAGCCAACCCAGGCCAACAGCGTTGATCCAATCTCATCCCATCCCGCTCTAGGCCCGGCAGCCCGCAGACGAGAAATGCCGCCGGACACCTCCAGACCCTTGACCTGAAAGGGAAAGTCCCCAGATCTGACGAAGCGTCGGGGCGCGGGAGGGGTCAGCGCCGGGCGTAGGCCTCGATGCGCCCGGCCAGCTTCACGTCCCGCTCCGACAGCCCGCCGCAATCGTGGGTGGATAGCAGGATGTCGACACGGTTATAGACGTTGAACCATTCGGGGTGGTGGTCCATTTTCTCGGCCGCCAGGGCGACCCGGCTTATGAAACCCCAGGCTTCGTTGAAGTTTTTGAACTTGAAGGACTTTTCAATGGCGTCCCGGCCCTCCACCTCGCTCCATCCCGCCAAGTCGGCCAGCGCCGCCCGGCGGGCCTCGCCGCTCAGTTTCTCTACCATCGCGGTTCCCCCGCCTCGCGTTTCCAGGATCGGCAGGCGCGAGACTGGCCGGCCTTGGCGGATCGGTCAAGCGGCGCTACGGTCGGGTGGAGAGGCCTGAGATTCATGGCGCACGTTCACGATATCGCCCGCCACGGCACGCCCCCTTCCATCGCCGACCTGGAGGCGGTGGCGCGCGAGGCCTATGCCGGCGTTCCCCAGCGGCTGCGCCAGGCCGTCAAGGAGGTAGTGGTCCAGGTCCAGGATTTCCCCGACGACGAGACCCTGGAAGACCTGGAGTGCGAGTCTCCGTTCGACCTGCTGGGCCTCTATCGGGGCGTGGACTTGACTCAGAAGAGCGTCATGGACACGCCCGAGGACGTGGACATGATCTTCCTCTACCGGCGGCCGATCCTCGACTACTGGTGCGAGACCGGCGAGGATCTGACCCACGTGGTACGCCACGTGCTGATCCACGAGATCGGCCACCACTTCGGGTTCTCGGACGAGGACATGGAACGCATCGAGGCCGATCTCTAGGGCCCTCGAGCCTTACCGGATAAGTACCCCGGCTCAGTCTTCTATGGCGACGAAGTCGAGCGCCTGGTTCGCCGCGCGCAGGCTGTGCCGGCGCTTCAGGGGCGAATTGAGGAAGCGGTTCACCGCCGCCAGCAGCGGCGCCACGTAGTCCGCGTCCGGCGCGGCTTCCACCTCGGCTTCCGTCGCCGCCAGGATCTTCATCAGGTGGCAGGAAACGATGAACTCGGGCTGTCCGTGGTCGAACAGGCCGCGCAGGCTCGATTCAAGAAAGTCACCGGGCGCCTCCACCCGCCAGGACGATACATCCAGGTCCGCATCGACGTAGGCGGCGTTGCGGCCGACGAAGCAGGCCATCTGCAGGAGCCCCTTGGGCCAGAGCTCGGGATGACGCGTGCAGGCGATGCGCACCGCGTTGGCGAAGGTGATGTGGTGGGTGAAGTCGAGCCAGCCCACGTTCTGGGAGATCGGGCCCTTGGTGCGCGCCTGATAGGCCATGTCGAAGTGCAGCATGTTCCAGGCGCCCGCCTCCAGCAGCACCCGGTAGAGCCCCTCAGGGTCGCCCGAGGCCTCGCGGGCCAGGGCCATGGCCCGTTTCGCCGAGAGGCCCGTGAAGTCGGCCGCCGTGGGCCGCTTGGCGCCCTTTCCGTCCCAGCGGGCGAGCTCTTTTGCGTAGGTGCGGAACTCAGGGATCAGGTCCTCGCGGAAGGCGTTCACCAGGGCGCGCACGAAGGCCAACAGCAGGGGCTCGGCCGCCTCCGGGCCCAGGCGCTCGATCAGCTCGCCTGTCTTGACGGCGTAGATCAGCGAGTGCCCGAAGTCGTTGTAGTGGGCGAGCGCCGCCTGGCAGAGGGGCCGCTCCAGCGCGTCGAAGCCGAGACCGGCGGCGAGCGCGCCGCGGATCTGGGCCACGGCCGCCTCCTCGTCCTCCCGCTCGATGGCCTCGACCAGGGCCTCGGGCGCGTAGTCGGCGCGGGCCTCGGTGAAGGGATAGTCGAACTCCCGTAGGGAGTCGTAGCAGAGGTGGCCGATGATCTCGACCAGCGGCACCAGGCGCTCGGACTCGCTGCGGGCATGGCGCTCCCTGAGGGCCAGCCAGTCCGCCGCGGCGCCTTGCGAGTGGAGCGCGCCGAACTCCAAATGCTCGTAGGTCCAGCGGAAGGCCGCGCGCACTCCGTCGAGGGGATCGCCGCCGGCCCGCTGGAGCCGCGCCAGCTCCCGCGCCATGCGCACGGTCTCCTCGCGGCGGAAGCAGTCGTGCAGGTTCTCAAGCGCCCGCTCGATCCGTTCCTCGGCCGGCAGATCGCTGGGGTCGAGCCAGATCCCGCCGTCCTCGACCACGACCGGGTAGCGGCGCAGCTTGTCGCCGCCGATCAGGGTCTCGCCGCTCTCCAGGTCGAACTTCCAGTTGTGCCAGTTGCAGGTCAGCACGCAGCCGTCGGTAAGACTGCCCTCGGCCAGGGGATAGCCCTCGTGGGGGCAGCGGTTGTTGCAGGCGTAGACCCGCTCCCCGCTCTTGAAGAGGGCGATCTGCTTGCGGCCCAGCTTGACGATCTTCACGCCCTTCCGGTCCAGGTCGCCGAGCTCGGCCACCTTCACCAGCCCGTCCCGGGGCGCGCCGCCGCCGCTCACCGCCGATCGCGCGCCCTTCTTGTCCTTCGATTTGGTCCCTGTCTCCGAAGCGGATGCGGGCAATGCGCTCATGGCTCGGCCCTCCTCGACATCGCATTTCTAAAGGAGAATCTTTCGAAACGCCACCCTAATCCGGCCGGCTTGCCTTTGTAAAGATATTTCTTTAGAAAAAGAGCATGACCCGCGACACGGCCAATTCGGACGGCGGCACCCGGCGCGGCCTGCTGGAACGCCTGAAGCGCGGCGGCGGCCAGGACGCCGGCGCCCTGGCGGCGGCACTGGGGGTCTCGGCCATGGCCGTGCGCCAGCATCTCTACGCCCTGGAGGCCGAGGGCTTGGTGGCCTTCGAGGAGGAGGCCCGCCCCCTCGGCCGGCCGGCCAAGCTCTGGCGCCTGACCCAGGCGGCGGACCGCTTCTTCCCCGATGCCCACGCCGACCTGACCGTGAGCCTGCTGGGCTCTCTGCGCGGCGCCTTCGGCGAGGCCGGCCTGGAGAAACTGCTGGCGGTGCGCACGGCGGAGCAGATCGCCGACTACGGCAAGCGCGTGCGGCCGGCCGATCCGCTGGGCAAGCGGCTCGAGGCGCTGGCCGCCATCCGCAGCGAGGAAGGCTACATGGCGGTGGTCGTGGACGAGGGCGCCGAGGGATTCCTGTTCGTGGAGAACCACTGCCCGGTCTGCGCCGCGGCCAAGATCTGCCAGGGCCTCTGCGCCTCCGAGCTGGAGGTCTTCCGGCGGGTCCTGGGCCCGGACGCGACGGTCGAGCGCAGCGACCACATCCTGGCGGGGGCCCGGCGCTGCGCCTACCGAGTGCGGCCGGCCAGTAACTGAGCCCGTCTGGGCGCGCCTCATCCGCCCGGCGCCAGCAGCGCCCCCACCCGCCGGCGCAGCTCGGGCACCAGTTCGCGCTCGAACCAGGGGTTCTTCTTCAGCCAGGCGGTGTTGCGCCAGCTCGGATGGGGCAGCGGCAGGAAGTCCGGCAGATAGTCCCGCCAAGCGCGCACCGTTTCGGTGAGCGAGCCTTGGCGGCGCTTGCCCAGGTAGTAGGCCTGGGCGTAACTCCCCACCAGCAGGGTGAGCGCGATCCCCGGCAGGGCCGCCAGCAGCGGCGCGTGCCAGAGCGGCGCACACTCGCGCCGGGGCGGCCGGTCGCCGCCGCGGGCGTCGCGGCCCGGATAGCAGAAGCCCATGGGCACGATGGCGATCCGCCCCTCGTCGTAGAAGGCCTCCCGCTCGAGATCGAGCCAGTCCCTGAGACGATCTCCCGAGGGATCGTTCCAGGGCACGCCGCTCTCGTGCACCTTCGTCCCCGGGGCCTGGCCGACGATCAGGAGCCGCGCGCTCGCCCTGGCCCGCAGCACGGGGCGCGGCCCGAGCGGCAGGTGGGCGGCGCAGTGTGTGCAGCCCCGGGCCGCGGCCACGAGCGCTTCCAGCCCTCCCTCGGGCACGCCGGTTCGATCGGGCCCGGCCTGGATCTTCCCGGACCTCACCATCCCTTGGTCAGAACCTCCTCGACGAAGGCCGGCACGACCTCGGTGGCCGGGCCGTGGCGGGCCTCGTGGAACAGCAGAGCGCCCTCGGAGGGCTCCAGGTTCAGCTCCACCGTGTGGGCCTTGCTGATGGCGCGCGCCTCCTGGACAAAGCCGGCGGCCGGATAGACGCTGCCCGAGGTACCGATGGAGACGAAGAGGTGGCAGGCCGCCAGCGCCATGTAGATGCTGTCCATCTCGAAGGGCATCTCGCCGAACCAGACCACGTGCACGCGCATGCGCCCCCACTGGCCGCAGGCCGGGCAGCGGCTCTCCGTGTCCATGTCCTCGCGCCACGGACTGACGCCGCCGCAGGCCTGGCAGCGCGCCTTCAAGAGCTCGCCGTGCATGTGGATCAGCTTCCGCGAGCCAGCCCGCTCGTGCAGGTCGTCGATGTTCTGGGTCACCAGCAGCACCTCGCCCGGCCAGTCCCGCTCCAGCCGGGCGAGCGCCAGATGGGCGGCGTTGGGCGCGACCGCGCCGTTCAGGAGCCCCTGCCGCCGGGCGTTGTAGAAGGCATGGACCCGGGCCGGGTCGCGGGCGAAGGCCTCGGGCGTCGCCACCTCCTCGATGCTGACCTGGGACCAGATGCCGTCGGGGTCGCGGAAGGTGTCGAGGCCGGACTCCCTGGAGATTCCGGCCCCGGTCAGGATCACGATGCGGCGATCTTCGTGTTGCTGCATGACAGGGCCGATGATAGACGAAGGACACGGGGTTCAACAGATCAAGCCGCCGGACCCGCCGGCGGTTCCCGAGTCCGAACGGCGACCCACGCAATAACCCGGCCATGAGCGACGTCAGCGTCCTCTTCGTCTGCACCGGAAAACATCTGCCGGTCGCCCATGGCCGAGGGCGTGCTGCGCCACCGGCTCGCCGAGCGGGGCCTCGCGGCGCGGGTGACGGTGGATTCGGCGGGCCTGGGGAACTGGCACGTGGGCGACCCGCCCGACTCCCGGGCGATCGCCCGCGCGGGACTGCGGGGCTACGACGTGAGCCAGCAGCGCGCCCGCCAGTTCGCCCACTCCGACTACCACGATTTCGACCTGATCCTGGGCATGGACCAGGGTCACCTGTCGGCCATGACGCGCCGCAAGCCGGCCGAGGCCCGGGCCCGGCTGCACCTCTTCCTGGAGTTCGCCCCGGGCGAGATCGCCGGGCGCGAGGTGCCGGATCCCTACTACGGCGGGCTCGAGGACTACGACCACGCCCTCGACCTGATCGAGCCGGGCGTGGCGGGACTGATCGAGGTGCTGAAGCGGGACTACCTGTGACATCGCGTGCCGACGCTGCCTCTCCCGGCCTCGCCGAGGCGGTCGAGACGGCCTGCGGGCGTCGGCCCGCCACCGTCCGGCCGCTGGCCGGCGGCTGCATCGCCGAGGTCCTCAAGGTGGATATCGAGGGCGGCGGCAAACTGGTTGCCAAGGTCTCGCCTGAGGGTGGCCTCGCCCTCGAGGCCCGCATGCTGGCGTTCCTGGCCGAGAAATCCGAGCTGCCGGTGCCGCGGGTCCGCTTCACCGACGACCGGCTCCTGCTGCTCGACTATGTCGAGACCTCCGGCGCCCTCGACGCCTCCGCCGAAACCCACGCCGCCAAGCTGCTGGCGGCACTGCACGATCTCAGCGCGCCCGCCTTCGGATTCGACTGGGACACCCTCATCGGCCCGCTGCCCCAGCCCAACCCCTGGACCGAGGATTGGCGCGACTTCTTTCGCGACCAGCGCCTGCTCGCCATGGGACGGCGCGCTCTCGAATCCGGGCACCTGCCGGCCGGCACCTTCGCGCAGCTGGAGCGGCTCGCCGGCAAGCTGGAGCGCTACATCGAGCCGGGGTCCCGCCCCAGCCTGATCCACGGCGACGTCTGGGGCGGCAACGTGCTGGTGCGCCGGGGCTGCATCGCCGCCTTCGTCGATCCAGCCATCTACTACGCCGACCCGGAGATCGAGCTGGCCTTCTCGACCCTGTTCGGGACCTTCGGGGAGGCTTTCTTCGCCCGCTACGGCGAGATCCGGCCGCTCGCGCCCGGCTTCTTCGAGGCCCGGCGCGATCTCTACAACCTCTATCCCTTGCTGGTGCACACGACGCTGTTCGGTGGCGGCTACGCCGGCAGCGTGGCGCGGATTCTCGCGCGCTACGCCTGAGCGTCTTCGGCAGGCTGCTCGGCCGCAGCGAAATCCAAGGGATAGCTCGCCTCGACCTGATGGATCGCGCCCTCGGCCGAGCGGAAGCTGGAATAGAGCTCGAAGCTCTCCACGGCCAAAGGCCCGGCGCGCACCAGGCTGTGCTCGGCCAGATAGTCCCGCAGCCGGACACCCGGATTGCTCTTGAAGCGCGCCAGGGTGACGTGCGGCCGGAACTTGCGGTTCTCGGCCGGCAGGCCGGCGCGGATCAGGGCCTGCTCGATCTTCTCCTGTAGGCGCATCAGCTCCGGGTTGGCGTCGACCCCGACCCAGAGGGCGCGCAGCTTGCGCCCCTCGCCGAAGTGCCCCAGGCCGTCCAGCGTCAGATCGAAGCCGGGGCTACGGATGCCGGCGAGCGCGTCGTCCACGTCGGCCGCGGCGGCGTTGTCCAGCTCTCCCAAGAACCGCAGGGTCAGGTGCAGGTTCTCGGGCTTCACCCAGCGCGCGCCCGGCAGGCCGTTGGCGAGTCCGGAGAGCCGCATGCGCACGTCCTCGGGCAGGGATATGGCCACGAACAGGCGCATGGGGGAGACGGGTCCTTCATCGGATCAAAGCGGGGCCCCGCACGGCGCGGGGCCCTGGTCATTAAATAGGTCAGGGGCAGGGATATGTGTAGACCCGGTGAAGGGCCTCGACAGCCTCCAGAAGCGCGTCGGACAAGTCCAGATCGAGGGCCGCGAGGCTGTTTTCCAGCTGCGCCAGGCTGGTGGCGCCGATGATGGCGGAGGTGAGGAACGGCCGGCCCAGCACGAAGGCGAGCGCCACCTGGGCCGGGTCGAGACCGTGCTCGCGGGCGAGGCCCACATAGGCCGCCGTCGCCGCCTGCCCCTGAGCCTCCATGTAGCGCCTGTTGTCGGGGAAGAGCGTCATGCGTGCGCCCGCCGGCCGCTGGCCGTCCAGGTACTTCCCCGTCAGGGCCCCGGCGGCAAGGGGCGCGTAGGCCAGCAAGCCGCAGTCCTCCCGGAGGGCGACCTCGGCCAGACGGGTCTCGAAGGAGCGGTTCAGCAGGCTGTAGGGGTTCTGGACCGAGGCGACCCGCGGCCCCAGCCCGGCCTCGGCCAGCGCCAGGAAGCGCATGGCCCCCCAGGGGGTCTCGTTGGAGAGGCCGACGGCGCGGACCTTGCCGGCCTTCACCAGCCCGTCGAGCGCCTCCAGGCTCTCCTCTATCGGCGTCTCCTCCCCCTCATAGGGATCGTGGCCCAGGCTGCCGAAGGCCTTGATCGGCCGGTCCGGCCAGTGGAGTTGGTAAAGGTCCACGTAATCGGTGCGCAGGCGCTTGAGGCTGCCTTCGATGGCCTCGGCGATGTGGCGGCGGTTGTGGCGCGTGCGCTCGCCGCGCATATAGTCGAAGCTCTCGGAGGGGCCCGTGACCTTGGTGGCGAGGATCAGCTTGTCCCGGCCGCCGCGGGCGGCGAGCCAATTGCCGATGATCTCCTCGGTCCGCCCGTAGGTCTCCGGGCGCGTCGGCGCGGAATACATCTCGGCCGTGTCGATGAAGTTGATGCCCCGGGCGACGGCCAGGTCCATCTGCTCGAAGCCTTCGGCCTCGCTGTTCTGCTCGCCCCAGGTCATGGAGCCGAGGCAGATGACGCTCACCTCCATGCCCGTGCGGCCCAGCTCGCGGTATTCCATCGCTGCTCCTTTAGAGAAAAAGCGCCAGCACGCCGGTATAGGCGTAGAGGCGGTCGTGGGAGATCTCGCCGTTGGCGAAGAAACCGGCGAGCGGAAACTCGCCCAACTCGTCGCGGATCAGCCGCAGCTCCTCGGACTCGCTGCCGAAGAGGTGAGGCCCGCGCGCCACGCAGGCGTAGTAGAGCCCGGCCCGCGGCCGGCCGCCGGCGCGGCCCTTCACGTCGGCGAGCATGCGCTTCAGGTCCTCGACCGCCGCCGCGTGGTCGCGCCGGCAGAACTGGATGCTGTCGCCAGCCTCCACCAGGTGGCCGACGCCGATCCAGCCCTGATCCACGTCGATGCCGGTCAGGTTACGCACCAGGTAATCGCCGGTGTCGGACTCGGCGATGGGGAAGGCCACATAGATGTAGCCGGCGATGCGGTTCAGGTCCCGGGCCAAGAGCTCGCCGATGTCCTCGTAGAAGACCTCCAGGGCCGGGCGTTCGTCGATGGCCTTGACCACGTTGCCCTCGGCCTCGGTGACCCGGCGCCGGGGGCCGATGGGCGTGCAGCCCTGGCTCAGGCCCGCCGCCACCTGGACCTCCGGCGCGAAGAGGGCGCCCGAGAGGCCGCCCTGGCCGACCCGGCCCGCGACCTGCCACATCTCGCCCCGCGACGCGGTCAGCCCGCCCACAAGGTAGGCGGAGCTGCGGGCCGACAAGCCGGCCAGGATCTGCGGCAGGCCGGCGGTACGCGGGTCGCCGTGGACGGTGCCGAAGTAGGGCGTGCGCTCCGCGATCCATTGACCGTGGTGGGCCTCGAAGTCGTCCAGACTGCCGCCGACCGGCTCGAACAGCCGAAAGCTGTCGGCCGGCAGGGTGCCCAGCAGCAGGGAGAGCGCCGGCCGGTCGTGGTACTCGACGCCGCAGGCGCTGACCCCGGTGCCCAGGGTGCCTAACCAGTCCTCGACGCCGGTGGCCGCGCGCAGGCGGGCGACGATGCTCTCGAGATCGGCAGCCAAGGCGTCGGTCGCGTAGACCCAGCCGAGGTTGGCCCCGGCGGGCGGCGGGCCGAGCGCGTCGAGGCAAGCCCGGGTGACTTCCTGCGAGCCTTCACCGGCCGCGTGGGCAGCCTTGAAGGCGCCGTCCGCCGCCGCGGAGGAACCGCTCTCAGCCATCTCCTGCATCCTTGGAGGATGCGCCGTGCTGCTCCAGCAGGCGCAGGACCTGCGGCAGGATGCGCTCGACGATGACCGCCACGCCGGCCGCGTTGGGGTGGATGCCGTCGTCCTGGTTGAGCCCGGGCTCGAGCGCCACGCCGTCGAGGAAGAAGGGATAGAAGGCCACGCCGTGGGCCTCGGCCAGCGCGGGATAGACAGCGTCGAACTCCCTGGCGTAGTCGGCGCCCAGGTTGCGCGGCGCCAGCATGCCGGCCAGCAGCACCGGGACGCCTTCGGCCCTCAGCCGGCCCAGGATGGCGTCCAGGTTGGTGTAGGTCTCGCTGGGCTCGATGCCGCGCAAGCCGTCGTTGGCGCCGAACTCGACGATGGCCAGATCGGGCCGGTCCATCAGCGCCCAGTCGAGCCGGGCCAGCCCAGCCGCCGTGGTGTCGCCCGAGTTGCCGCCGTTGAGCACCCGGACCCGTTGGCCGGCCTGCCCGAGCGCGCGTTCGAGCTGCTCGGGAAAGGTCTCCCCATTGGCGAGGCCGTAGCCGTGCACCAGACTGTCGCCGAAGGCCAGGATGGTGGCGGGGCCCGGATCGGCCGCGAGCGGCGCGGGCGCAGCCGTCAAGGACATCGCAAGGATCGCCAGGGCGAGCGCCCGACATCCGGCCGTCTTCAGTCGAGAGGACATGGCAGAGAGCATGGTTATGACTCATGGGTGCGGGCGCGGCCCAAGTCAACCAGCGGGCAGACGGGCTCAATTGCGATCCCGCGCGGTTGCCTTCTTGCGCTCTTGATCGGCGGCCGCCTTGACAGGCGCGGTGGGCGGGCCATATGCCGACAAGCGCCGGGGAGGGCCCTCCTGCTTGAACGACAGCCTGACTGCAGCCGAATCAGCGCCTAGTCCGCCCGCCGGGGAGCCGCGGGCGAAGGATGCCATGATCCGGCTCGCGGAGCTGGAGCTGACCCTGCCGTCGGAGGCGGGGCCGGTCGAGATCCTGCGCCGCGTCTCCCTCCAGGTGGCCCGCGGCGAGACGGTCAGCGTGGTGGGGCCCTCAGGCTCCGGCAAGACCAGCATGCTCATGGTCATGGCGGGCCTGGAGCGGCCGACCGCCGGCCGGGTCGAGGTCGCCGGCGTCGACCTGGGCACTCTCGACGAGGACGGCCTCGCCCTCTTCCGCCGCCGCTCGGTCGGCATCGTCTTCCAGGCCTTCCACCTGGTGCCCACCATGACGGCGCTGGAGAACGTGGCCGTGCCGCTGGAGCTGGCCGGCCGGGACGACGCCTTCGAGCGGGCGGGCCAGTGTCTCGGGCTGGTCGGGCTCGACCACCGGCTCAGCCACTATCCCGGCCAGCTTTCCGGCGGCGAGCAGCAGCGGGTCGCGCTCGCCCGCGCCTTCGCGCCGGAGCCCGATCTGCTGCTGGCCGACGAGCCGACCGGCAACCTGGACGGCGAGACCGGCGATCACGTCATGGAGCTGCTGTTCGACCTGCGCGACCGTCACGGCACCACCCTGCTGCTGATCACCCACAATCCGGAACTCTCCGCTCGCTGCGCCCGATGCATCGCGCTCCTGGACGGGCGCATCCGCGACGATGCCTGAGCCCAGCGCGGCGCGGCCCGGTTTTCCGTCCCGCTCGGACCCGCAGGAAGGCGGCTGGGCGACGGCGCTCCGCTTCGCCCGCCGGGAGCTGAGGGCCGGAGTGCACGGCTTCCGCATCTTCCTCGCCTGCATCGCCCTCGGTGTCGCGGCTATCGCGGCCGTGGGCTGGGTCTCCGACGCCATGCTGGCCGGCCTGCGCCAGGACGGGCAGGTGATCCTGGGCGGCGACCTGGAGGTGCGCCTGCGCCACCGGGCGCTGGAGCCGGCCCAGCGCGCCTGGCTCGAGGCCCGCGGCGAGTTCTCGGAGCTGGCCGACCTCAGGACCATGGCCCAGGCGGGCGGTGCCGAATCCGGCGGCGAGCGCCGCCTGGTCGAGCTGCGGGCGGTCGACCGGGCCTACCCGCTCTATGGCACAGTGGAGCTGGACCCGGCCCAGGACTTCCAACGGGCGGTGGCCCGGCAGGACGGGATCTGGGGCGCGGTGGCCGACGCCGCCCTGGTCGAGCGCCTGGGGATCGCCCCGGGTGCGCGCCTCAGGATCGGCGAGGTCGACTACGAGCTGCGCGCGGTCCTCCTGAGCGAGCCGGACCGGGTCAGCCACGGCTTCGCCTTCGGGCCGGGGGTGCTGGTGGCCCGGGACAGCCTGGCCGAGACCGGGCTGGTGCAGCCGGGCAGCCTGGTCAGCTACCACTACCGCCTGAAAGTGCCGCCCGAGACCGACGTCATCGCCCTGGGCGAGGAGCTGGACGCCGCCTTCCCCCATGCCGGCTGGCGCCTGCGGGACACCCGCGGGGCGGCCCCCGGGGTGCGGCGCTTCATCGACCGGCTGACCCTTTACCTGACCCTGGTCGGGCTGACGGCCCTGCTGGTGGGCGGGCTCGGCGTCGGCAACGCGGTCAAGGCCTACCTGGACAGCAAGCTGGCGACCATCGCCACCCTCAAGTGCCTGGGCGCGCCGGCGAGCCTGGTGACCCGGGTCTACCTGATCCAGATCGGGGCGATCGCGCTGATCGGCATCGCCATCGGCCTGCTGATCGGCTCCGGCGCCGCGGCCGGGGTCCTCTGGGCGCTGGGCGACCGCTTCGGCTGGCAGTCGGCCCAGGGCCTCTTCTGGCAGCCGCTCGCGCTCGCCGCGCTCTTCGGATTGCTGGTGGCGGCGATCTTCGCCTGGCTGCCGCTGGCGCGCGCCGTCCGCGTCTCGCCCGGCGCCCTCTTCCGCGCCCTGGTGGCGCCTGAGACGGCCGGGGCCGGCCACCGCGCCTGGGTCCGCGTGGTGCTGGGTGTATCGCTGCTGTCGGCGCTCGCCATCTGGACCGCCAACGACCGCTGGATCGCTTTCCTCTTCGTCTGCGGCGCCGCCGGCAGCTTCGCCGTCTTCCGGGCGGCCGGCGCCGGCGTGGTGGCCACCGCCCGGCGCCTGCCGCGGCCGCGCCAGGCCGGCCTGCGCCTGGCGATCGCCAACCTCTACCGCCCCGGCGCGCCGACGCCCTCGGTGGTGCTCTCCCTCGGCCTCGGCCTGACGGTGCTCGTCACCATCGCCCTGGTGGAAGGCAACCTGGGCCGCCAGATGCGCGAGAGCCTGCCGGCCGACGCGCCGGCCGTCTTCTTCCTCGACATCCAGCCCCAGCAGGTGGAGGACTTCGACCGCACGGTGAACGCCGTGCCGGGCTTGAGAGAGCTGCGCCGGGTGCCCATGCTGCGCGGGCGCATCACCGCGGTGAACGGCACGCCGCCCGACGAGCTCGAGATCCCTGGCCACATCGCCTGGATCTTCCGCGGCGACCGGGGCCTCACCTGGACCCGGGAGCCCCCGCCCGGCAGCGAGCTCTCGGCCGGCAGCTGGTGGCCCCAGGATTATGACGGCCCGCCCCTGGTCTCCCTCGACGCCGAGGTGGGGGAGGGCCTCGGCATCGGGCCCGGCGACGGCCTCACGATCAACCTGCTCGGCCGCGATTTCGACGTGGAGATCGCCAATCTCCGGGTGATCGATTGGGAAAACCTGGGCATCAACTTCGTCATGATCTTCTCGCCGGGCCTGCTGGAAGCCGCGCCCCAGACCCAGATCGCCACCGTGAAGGTCGATCCGGCCGCCGAGACGGCCGTCGAGCGGGCGGTGACCCAGCGCTTCGCCAACGTCACCGCGATCCGGGTGCGCGAGGCGCTGGAGACCGTGGCCGAGCTGATCGGCCACATGGCGACGGCCATGCGCCTCACCGCCGTCGTCGGCCTGGCCGCGGGCGTCCTGGTCCTGGCCGGCGCGGTCGCCTCCGGACACGAGCGGCGGGTCTACGATTCCGTGGTCCTGAAGGTGCTCGGCGCCACCCGGAGGACGCTCGCGCGTGCATTTCTGGTCGAATACGGCCTTTTGGGGCTGGTGACGTCGCTCATTGCCGGCGTGATCGGCAGCCTGGCCGCCTACTACGTGCTGACTGAGCTGATGGAGCTCGAGTTCACCCTGCTGCCCGGCACGGTTGTGGCCACAGCCGTCGTGGGGGTATTGGTGACGCTCCTCCTGGGCTTCTGGGGCACCTGGCGCGCGCTTTCCCAGAAATCGGCGCCGCTGCTCAGAAACGACTGAAAACCTGGGGTTCAGGGAATCTTCACGGGCCCCGGGGCAGCATGATTCGAGTTGATTTGGATCAGAAAAAGCCCCATATCTGATGGGCTACTAGAGATTTCACGGGAGCACAGAGGCTAGCTATGGCTTTCGATCCACAACGCGTGAGCATGACGCGGACTGATGCTGCTCGGGCCGAGATCGATGTCGGCCTGCGCAACTACATGCTGCGGGTCTACAACTATATGTCCCTGGGCGTCGCCTTCACTGGCGCGATCGCCATGCTTGTGGCGTCCAATGCGGCGTTCGTGCAGGGCGTCGCTTCCATGTTCTGGGTGTTCTTCATTGCCATCCTGGGCATGGGCTGGTTCGCTCCGAAGTTGATGATGTCCAAGTCGGTGGCGACGGCGCAGGTCTGCTTCTGGGTCTACGCGGCCTTGTGGGGCACCGTGCTGGGCCCGACCATCTGGCTCTACGGCCAGATCGATCCCATGCTTATCGCGCGGGCCTTCTTCATCACCGCGGCCGCCTTCGCGGGCATGAGCCTGTTCGGCTACACCACCAAGAGGAACCTGGCGCCCATCGGCGCGTTCCTCTGCATGGCCACCTTCGGCTTGCTAATTGCGATGCTGGTCAACGTGTTCTTCATCCAGAGCACGGGCTTCGATTGGGTGATTTCCATCGGTGTGGTCCTGGCCTTCTCGGGGCTCACGGCTTACGAGACCCAGATGATCAAGAACATGTACTACGAGAGCGACGGCCACGACGTGACAACCCGCAAGGCGATCTTCGGCGCCTTCCTGCTCTATGGCGCCTTCGTCACCATGTTTGTCTGGATCCTGCACATCCTCGGCATGATGCGCGGCGACTGACCGGGGGCAAACGAACCACAAGGGCGAGGGCCCGGGACTTCGGTCCCGGGCCCTTTTTCTTTGCGCCGCCGGTGTCCGCCGTCACCGGCAGGCCGCCGCTCCCAGACTTCGAAGCCTCAGCCTTTGAAGAGGTTTTTCCCGATCACCAGGTCGAAGGTGCCGCCGAGCGCTCCCGCCTCGACCTCGGGGGCGGGCTCCAGGGCGACCAGCACGCTTTCGCGCTGGGCCGGATCGCGGATGCTGCGGAACAGCCCGTCCCGTTCGTTGCGGGGCTCGCCTCGGACGTACATCTGGGTAACCAGGCTGTCGAAATCCCGTCCCAGGACGGCGAAGTGGATGTGGGGGGTGCGCCCCGTGTAGGGCGCCGGCCGGATGGTGCGGAAGCGGTAGACGCCCTCCGCATCGGTCACGGCGGTGCCGAAGCCTTGGAAGTTGGGGTCGGCCTGCCCGCCCCGGTCGCGCGGGTGGTGATAGTAGCCCCGGGCGTCGCACTGCCAGATCTGCACCTCGGCGCCCGGGATCGGGCGGCCGTCGGGTGCGAACACCTTGCCGAAAATGTGGGTCACTTGACCCGCCGCCGGCTCGGGCCGGCCCTTCACCGTCACCAGGTCGTTGTCGGCATCGAGGGGGATTTCGACGGGATAGAAGGGCCCGGTCGTCTGACGCGGCGTCGCCACAAGCGCCGCCAGGGCGCGCCCCGGCCCGGCCGCCAGCGCGCCCGCAGCCAGTCCGGACCCAACCAGCGCACGGCGGGTCACCCGGTTCGGCATGGCTCCGTCCCTCCCGTCCGACTTGCCTCCTTAGGCATATGGGGCATGGCCCGGCGGAGCCAATTGAACCAAACGTGAGCGAGCGGCGCCGGGACGCGGGCTCACTCCGCCAGGGCTTCCAGGACCCAGGTCTTTAGCGCCCGGATCGAGTGCTCGCTGTCGACGCCCTCGTCCGGGTCGAGGACCAGGGGGCCCGCCCGATAGCCCCGGCTGTTGAGGCCGCGCTGGACCGATTCCACCAGCCGCACGTCCTCGGCCAGCGTCGTGTCCCGGTCCTGGGCGGCGAGCTTCAGGATGGTCTCGTCGCGCACGCCGCCGGGGGCGTACCAGCCGCGCACCACCAGGGTCGTCTCCACGTTGAGCGGCCGCCAGTGGTAGGTGTTCAGCACGCCGCCGGGGTAGACCTGGAACGAGAAGGCGGGCCAGAGGAACCAGGAGCTGTAGTCCCCCGGTACGTCGCCGTCCGCCGCGTCGACCCGGTAGGTCATGGCGTCCTTTCCGGCTGCGCCGGTCGTGTGGCGCAGGCAGTAGCCTCCGAGCGTCACGTTGTAGCTCTCCGGGTCGATCACGCCGCTGGCGAAGGTCGGGTGGACGAAGCGGCAGTGGTAGCACTCGCTGTAGTTCTCGATTGTGACCTTCCAGTTGCACCTCTCCTCGACCGGCAGCCACTCGATCGGCTGGAGCGCGTCGATCTGGGGCACGTAGCGGCGCAGCCCCTCCTCGACCCCGGGGAAGCTCTCGGCCATGGGAGCCGCGTCGTCGTCCAGATTGACGAAGAGGAAGCCGCAGAGCTCCTCGACCCGCACCTGGGTGAGGCAGATGGCGCTGCGGTCGAAGCCCTCGACCTTTTGGCTGTTGCGCGCGCGCTTCAGGCGACCGTCGATCTCGTAGGACCAGGCGTGGTAGGGGCAGACGATGGTCCGCGCGTTCCCCTCGCCCTGGAGCAGCTCATGGGCCCGGTGCTGGCAGACGTTGTAGAAAGCGCGGATCTCGCCGTCGGCACCGCGCATGAGGAAGAGGCCCTGGTCGAGGAGGCGCAGGGTGACGTAGTCGCCGGGCCTGGCGAGCTGCGAGGCGTGGCAGGCGAACTGCCAGCTGCGGAAGAAGATGCGCTCCCGCTCCCGCGCGAAGATCTCGGGATCGGTGTAGTAGCGTCCCTCGAGCGCCCGCGCGGGCCCGCTCTCGAAGGTTCCGGACTCAAGATCGGCCTGCGCCATGGCTCACGTCGCCTCCCAGGAAACGCCGTCATCCGTCCTCGGGCCAGTAGACCCCGAGATCGTAGCGGCGGCGGTGGAATGCCTCGATCCTCGCGATCACCTCCGGGTCGGCGTCGGCAACGACGAAAGCCATGAGGCTCTCCAGCAGCGCCGCGGCGGCCACGGTCGAGGTGAAGAATTGCCGCGTCTCTGTGGGCACGACGAAAACCTGCGCGGCCGATTGTGCGATCGGCGCGCTCAGGCTGTCGGTCAGCGCGATCAACGTGACGCCCCGCTCGCGGGCGAAGTTGACGGCCTCGACCACTTCGCTGCGGTAGGGCCTGAAGGTCATGGCCAACAGCACGTCGCCGTCCCCGGCGCGGGAGAGATCGTCGATCGGCAGGCTGCCGTCGCGCGGCACGGCCACCACCGTGTCGAGGGCCATGCGCGCGAGATAGGCGAAGTTGTGGGCGAGCGCGTGGGAGATGCCGACGCCCAGCACAAAGGTGGTGCGGGCCGCCACGATGCGGTCGGCCGCCACCTTCACCTCGTCCGCCGAGGTGCCCGAGAAGAACTGCTCGCAGGCCTCGATGGTCATGGCGGCCATCTCGCCGAAGAGCCGGCCGTGGCGGCCGCCCCGGGCCAGCGACTGCAGCCAGCGCGCCCGGTCGGGAAAGCTCTCCTGGCCCGTGCGCAGGGCCTCGCGGAAGGGCCGGCGGAAATCCTCGTAGCCCTCGTAGCCGGCCGCCCGGGCCATGCGCACCAGCGAGTTGGGCGTCACCGCCGCCGCATCGGCGATTTCGCGGATCGAGCTGAGGCCCACCTCGTTGGGATTGTCCAGCACGTAGCGCGCCGCCTTGCGCAGCTGCGGGCTCATTTCCGGCAGGGCGTCGAGCACACGGCCGAGGACCGCCTGATCAGCGCTATCCGGCGCTCCGTTCAATCCATTTGGTACATATGTTACATTCATGATTGACTATGGTACATCTTTACCCCCACAATTGCACTCGAATTTTTCGGGCCCGCGGCCCGGCACTGGATGGGGACGGACGGGATGAGCGAACAGGCGCGAGTCGTCATCGTCGGCGGCGGCATCATGGGCGTCAGCCTGCTCTATCACTTGGCGAAGGAAGGCTGGAACGACTGCCTGCTGCTGGAGAAGTCGGAGCTCACCTCCGGCTCCACCTGGCACGCCGCGGGCCAGGTGACCCATTCGGTCTCCCACTTCGGCCTCGCCAAGATGAACGGCTACGCCATCGATCTCTATCCCAGGCTCGAGGCGGAGACCGGCCAGTCGGTCACCTGGCATGGCTGCGGCAGCCTGCGCCTCGCCTATACGCAGGACGAGCTCGACTGGCTGAACTACACGCTGAGCGTCGGCCGGGGGCTCGGTTTCGAGATGGCGGTGATCGGTCCGGAGGAGATCCGGGCGCTCCACCCCTTCTACAAGTTGGACGGCGTGCTGGCGGCGCTCCACACCCCCAACGACGGCCACGTCGACCCGGCCGGCGCCGCCTTCTCCCTGGCCAAGGGCGCGCGGCAGCTGGGCGCCCGGATCCAGCGCCAGACCCGGCTCACCGGGATCCGGCAGCGAGCGAGCGGCGAGTGGGAGGTGGAGACCGACAAGGGCGTCGTCCTGGCGGAGCAGGTGGTCAACGCCGGCGGCACCTACGCCCGCCAGATCGGCCAGTGGGTCGGCCTCGACCTGCCGATCACCAACATGACCCACCACTATATCGTCACCGACACGGTGCCCGAGTTCCTGGAGCTGGAGCGCGAGCTGCCGGTGGTACGCGACGATCCGCTGGTCAGCGGCTACATCCGCATGGAGCAGAAATCGGGCCTGATCGGCATCTACGAGAAGGCCAACCCCAACACGGTCTGGGACGATGGCACGCCTTGGGAGGCGGAGCACGAGCTGTTCGAGCCCGACTACGACCGCATCCTGCCGTGGCTGGAGAACGCCTTCGAGCGCATGCCGGTCTTGGCCGAGCTCGGCATCAAGCGCACCGTGCACGGCGCCATCACCCATCCCCCCGACGGCAACATGCTGCTGGGTCCCGCACCGGGCCTCGAGGGCTTCTGGTGCTGCTGCGGCGCCCAGATCGGCCTCGCCTGGGGGCCGGGCGCCGGCAAGTATCTCGCCCAGTGGATGATGCACGGCACGGCCGAGATCAACATGCGCGACTTCGACCCGCGCCGCTTCGGCGCCTTCGCCGACCGGAGCTATCAGATCACCAAGGCGAAGGAAGACTACCTGCTGCGCCACGAGATCCCCTATCCGGGCTTCAACCGCACCGCCGGCCGGCCGGTCAAGACCAGCCAGCTCTACGAGCGCCTGAAGGAGGCCGGCGCCATCTACGAGGAGATCTTCGGCTGGGAGCGGCCGCGCTGGTTCGCCCGCGAGGGCATGGCCCGGGAGGACGTCCACAGCTTCCGCCGCGCGCCCTGGTTCGAGGCGGTGGGCGCCGAATGCCGCGCGGTGCGCGAGCGGGTCGGCCTCATGGACCTCTCGGCCTTCGCCAAGATCGACGTCTCCGGCCCCGACGCCGCCGCCTTCCTCGACCGCCTGGTGGCCAACCGGGTGCCGCGCAAGGCGGGCGGGATCGTGCTCACACACATCCTCAACGAGGCCGGCACCATCGAGGCGGAGGTGACCGTGGCGCGCCTCGGCGAGGACCGCTTCTACCTCATGTTCGCCGCCTTCTCCGAGCGCAAGGTCCACGACTGGCTGGTCCGGCACACAAAGCCGGAGCAGGAGGTCTCCATCGAGACCGTGTCCGAGGACTTCGGCTGCCTGGTGCTCTCCGGCCCGCGGTCGCGCGATGTGCTGCGCCAGCTGACCCAGGCACCCCTCGACAACGCGGCCTTCCGCTGGCTGAGCGCCCAGGAGATCGAGGTGGCCGGCGCGCCGGTCCGGGCGCTGCGCCTGTCCTACGTGGGCGAGCTGGGCTGGGAGCTGCACGTGCCCATGGAGCACCTGGCACAGGTCTACGACTCCCTCTGGGAGGCGGGCCAGGCCCACGGCATGGAGAACTTCGGCTCCTACACCCTCAACTGCCTGCGTTTGGAGAAGGCCTTCAAGGGCGCCTCGGAGCTCACCAACGAGGTCACCCTGCCGGAAGCCGACGTGATGCGCTTCGTCAAGCTGGACAAGGGCGACTTCGTCGGCCGGGCAGCCACCCTCGCCAGCCTGGAGGCCGAGCGGCCCTGGGCTTGCGTCTACCTCAAGGTCGAGGCCGACGGGGCCGACTGCCTGGGCGGCGAGTCGGTCTGGGCCAACGGCCGCCGGGTCGGCGCCATCAGCTCCGGCGGCTACGGTCACTGGGTCGGCGAGAGCCTGGCCTTCGCCTACGTCACGCCCGATTGCGCCGAGCCGGGCAGCCTGCTCGAGGTCATGGTGCTGGGCGAGCGGCGACCGGCCCGGGTCCAGGCCGAGGCCCTCTACGATCCGGCGAGCGAGAAGCCGCGTGCCTGAGGCGGCGGCGCGACTGCGCGAAACAGAGGCGGACATGGGGACGGAGAAGGACTTCCTCGACCGGGTCTACCGGGCCGGTTCCGAGGACGAGCTGATGGCGGCCTACGACGCCTGGGCCGAGAGCTACGACAGCGACCTGCAGCGCTCCGGCTACCGCATGCCCGCGATCTCCGCCGCCCTGATCGGCCGACACGTACCCGAGGAGACGGCACCCATCCTGGACGCCGGCTGCGGCACCGGCATCATCGGCGAGGCCCTCTCCGTCGCCGGCTACCGGGAGCTGCACGGGCTCGACCTGTCGGAGGGCATGCTCGCCGCCGCCCGGGCCCGGGGCGTCTACGACCGGCTCCACCGGGCCTCCCTCGGTGGACCCATCGATTTTCCCGACGACCACTTCGGCGCTGTGGTGGCGGTGGGCGTGCTGACCAAAGGCCATGTGGGGCCAGCGGCCTTCGCCGAGCTGCTGCGCGTCACCGCCGCGGGCGGCCGCCTAGTCTTCACCATCCGGGTCGACGGCACGGTCGGGGCGCCCTACCTGGACCGCATGGACGAGCTGGAGCGGGCAAACCGCTGGCGCCAACTCGCCGCCACCCGGCCCTTCGCCTCCATGCCGGCGGGCGAGCCCGACGTGCGCCACCGGGTTTTCGTCTACCAAGCCGCCGGTGACGGAATGACCCAGGAGTGAGAGAAATGAACGACACCGCCCAGAGCCTGCCAAGCCAGGCCGCCTGCTACGAAAGCGCCGAAAGATCCCTGCCTGGGGCCGGACTCGGCGGCTATTCCCTGCCCGACGACGTGCGCTTCGTCATCCGCCGCGGCGAAGGCTCGCGGGTCCAGTCGGTCAACGGTGACTGGTACATCGACTACGTGGGCGGCGCCGGGGCCAACATCCTGGGCCACGGCCACCCGGAGGTGCTGGAGGCCGTGCGGCCCCAGATCGAAAAGGGACTGCACTTCTTCGGCACCCTGAACGACACGGCCATCGCCCTCGCCGAGAAGCTGGTCGACCTCATCCCCTGCGCCGATCGCGTCGCCTTCTCCTCCACCGGCTCGGAGGCGACCTTCTATGCCTTGCGCATCGCCCGCGCCGCGACCGGCCGGCAGAAGATCCTCAAGTTCGAGGGCGCCTACCACGGCAATCACGACTATTCCGCCTACAGCCTGTTTCCCACGGCGCCCGCCAACTATCCGGTCGCGCCGGCCGACACCGGCGGCGTGCCCGAGGTGCTGCAGCCCACGGTGCTGGTCGCCCCCTACAACGACCTGGAGGCGGTCTCGCACATCGTCGAGGAGCACAAGGACGACCTCGCCGCCATCATCGTCGAGGGCGTGCAGCGCATCATCTTCGCCCAGCCGGAGTTCCTTGCGGGCCTGCGCCGGCTCTGCGATGAGAGCGGCGCGGTGCTGATCTTCGACGAGGTGGTGACCGGCTTCCGCCTCGCCCTGGGCGGCGCCCAGGAGTACTTCGGCGTGAGGCCGGACCTCGCCACCTACGGCAAGATCGTCGGCGGCGGCGGGCCGCTCGGCTGCGTCGCCGGGCGCGCGGACCTGATGGACTGCGTCAACCCCGCGCGCAAGGGCAGCAGCGGTTACGCCTACATCAACGGCACCCTGCACGGCAATCCGATCGCCGCCGCCGCGGGGCTGGCGACCCTCCAGGTGCTCGAGCGCCCCGGCTTCTACGACGACCTCAACCGGCGCTCCGAGGCCCTCACGAGCGCGCTCCAGGAGGTGCTCGACCGCCGCGGGCTGCCGGCGATCGCCGCCGGCCGCAACTCCTTCTGGCAGTTCCTCTTCCTCGAGCAGGAGCCGGTCAACCAGGCCGACGTCATGGCAAGCGACGTGGAACGTATGAAGCGCCTCGACCTCGCGCTGCTGCCAGGCCGGGTGTACGTTCTGCCGGGCGTGCGGCGCTTCGTCTCGGCCGTCAACGACGAGGAGGATCTCGCCTGGACGGTCGAGGCGCTCGACGCCGCCTGCAAGCGCGTGTCCTAGCAAAATCGAGCCGTGAGGAGAGGCAAGGGGATGGACAAGGAACGTTTCGAGGCGGGTCTCGCCAAGCGCAAGGCGACCCTGGGCGAGGCCTACGTGGAGAAGTCGCTCGCCCAGGCGGACGACTTCAACCGGCCGTTCCAGGAGCTGGTGACGGAGTACTGCTGGGGCTTCGCTTGGGGCGACGAGCGGCTCGACGCCAAGACCCGCTCCATGCTCAACCTCTCCATGATCGCGGCCTTGAACCGCATGCACGAGTGGGAGCTGCACCTGCGGGGGGCGCTCAAGAACGGCGTCAGCCGGGACGAGATCCAGGCGATCCTGCACCAGGTCACCGTCTATTGCGGCGTGCCCGCGGGCGTCGAGTGCTTCCGCATCGCCCGCCAGGTCTTCGCCGAGCAGGACGGCGCCTGAGGGCGGCATGGCCGGGGAGACCCACGGGGTGGCCGAGATCCCGTCGCACATGAAGGCCGTGGTCCTCACCGGCCATGGCGGCCTCGAACGGCTCGAGCTGCGCGACGACGCGGCGGTGCCGGAGCCCGCGCCGGGCGAGGTGCTGATCGAGGTCGGCGCCTGCGGTCTCAACAACACCGACATCAACACCCGCATCGGCTGGTACAGCAAGTCGGTGAGCGGGGGCACCACCGCCGAGGCCGGCGCGGAGGGATTCGCCGAGACCGGCGGGGACTCCACCTGGGAACGGGCCGGCCTCGCCTTCCCCCGCATCCAGGGCGCCGACGTGATCGGCCACGTCGTCGCCCTCGGCAAGGGCGTGCCCAAGAAGCGCCTCGGCCAGCGGGTGCTGGTCGACCCCTGGATTCGCGACCCGGACGAGCCCGAGCGGCGCGAGCTGGCCGGCTACTTCGGCAGCGAGCGCGACGGCGGCTACGCCGAGTTCACCACGGCACCGGCGGTGAACGCGGTTCCCATTGACTCGGACCTCTCGGACCCGGAGCTCGCCACCTTCCCCTGCTCCTACTCGACCGCCGAGTACATGCTGACCCGCGCCCGCGTTTCCAAGGGCGAGACGCTGCTGGTGACCGGCGCCTCCGGCGGCGTCGGCTCGGCCCTCCTGCAGCTCGCCGGCCGCCGCGGGGCGCGGGTGATCGCCGTCGCCGGCCGGGCCAAGATGGGGGCTCTCGCGGATCTCGGCACCGCGGCGGTGCTGGCCCGCGAGGACCCGGACCTGCTGTACCAGGTGCGCGAGCTGGCGCCCGATGGCGTCGACGTGGCGGCTGACATTGTCGGCGGCCCCGGCTTCCCGGGCCTGCTCGACCTGCTCGCGCGAGGTGGGCGCTACGTCACTTCGGGCGCCATCGCCGGGCCCATCGTCGAGCTCGACCTGCGCACCCTCTACCTCAAGGATCTTGAGCTGGTCGGCGCTACGGTCATGCCTGCCGAGATCTTCCGGACCCTGGTGGGCTACATCGAGCGCGGCGAGGTGCGCCCCCTGCTCGCCAAGACCTTCCCGCTGGAGAGGCTGCGCGACGCCCAAGCCGAGTTCCTGGAGAAGCGCCACGTGGGCAACCTGGTGGTGGTGCCTGGGTAAGCCCTTGTCCGTTGTCACGGCACCGGCCCGCGCCCCCGCCCGGCCACCCACGAGCGTACGATACCGTTGGGTGGCCGGGCGGGGGTGCGGGCCGGTGCGAGTCCACGCGAGTGGACACAACTCGAAGAGGGCCACGAAGTGAAGATCACACGCATCAGCGTCTATCAGGCCGATCTGCCGGTGCCCGGCGGGGCCTACCACATGTCGGGCGGGCGCGCCTATCCGGCTCTCGACAGCACGCTGGTGAAGATGGAGACCGACGAAGGCCTCGAGGGCTGGGGCGAGAGCTGCCCCTTCGGACCGGTCTACCTGCCGGCCCATGCGCTGGGCGTGCGCGCCGGCATAGCCGAGCTGGCGCCCCACCTGATCGGCCGCGACCCCACCGCCGTCGAGCGCCTGAACGAGCTCATGGACGCTTGCCTGCCCGGCCATCCCCACGCCAAGTCGGCCCTCGATCTCGCCTGCTGGGACATCGCCGGCAAGGCGGCCGGACGCCCGGCCTGCGAGATCATGGGCGGGCGCATCGAGGGGCCGGTGGAGCTCGTCAGCAGCGTCTCCTGCGAGACGCCCGAGAAAATGGTCGGCATCGTCGAGCGCTTCCGAGCCCAGGGCTACCGCGCCCATTCCCTCAAAGTCGGGACCGGCGTCGAGGAGGACCTGGCCCGCATCGAGGCGGTGCTGGCGGCCGCCCGGCCCGGCGAGACCTTCCAAGTGGACGTGAACCGGGGCTGGAGCCTCGACACGGCGCTCCGGGTGGCGGGGGCGCTCGCCGCCCGCGGCCACGACAACCTCTATATAGAGCAGCCCTGCGCCAGCTACCGGGAATGCCTGGAGCTGAAGCGCCGTACGGCCCTGCCCATCATGCTGGACGAGATCGTGGTGACGGCCGAGGATCTGCTGCGGGCGGTAGCCGACAGTGCGGCCGATGCCCTCAACCTCAAGATCGCCCGGGTCGGCGGCCTGACCAAGGCCCGGCGCCTGCGCGACATCGCGGCCGACGCCGGCCTGGCGATGACGATTCAGGAGACCGGCGGCGCCGAGGTGGCCTATGCCGGGGTCGTCCAGCTCGCCCAGTCGACCCCCAGGAAGGCGCTCCGCAGCCTCTGGGACCCGCGAGAGCTGGCCGGCCGCACTCTCGCCAACGGCGCGCCGGAGGCCGAGGACGGCCGGGTCGAGGCAGGCGATGCCCCCGGCCTCGGCGTCGCGGTCATCGAGGCGGAACTGGGCGAGCCCGCTACGGTCTACGGATAACCCGTTGGTCCACAACAGATAATCGGCGCTGAGCCGAAGCCATGCAGTGGGCGCAGATCAGAACTGCCGAGACCTCGCGTGCGCCGCTGGCCCGCCCGGCCCATATTGCAAGTCAGACATTGCCTACGCATGAGCACAGCCCACGGTCGAAGAGGGCCCATAGAGAGGAGTTCGAGACCATGATGACCCCGTTCAACACCGTCGGCACCGCCTACGTTCTCGCGGCGGTGACGGTCGGCCTCCTCGCCATGGTGGTCTGACCGCCCGATCCAACGACAAAGCGCCGGGGCGCGCCTCCGAAAGCGGCCTACCCCGGCACCGACAAAGCCAACAACGGCGGCGCCCCGCGCGCCGCCGTTTGATGTTTGGCGGCGGCACATTGCGCTGCCAGTGCTTCGGCCGTGAAGTTCTCGTCAGGCACTGAGGCGCATCGCCTTTCGACGGCAAGAAGGCACTCGCATGTACAGGAAAACCGGGTGACGAGGGTCGTTTTCTTGCGGTTGGGAATTCACGTCTCCGAGGGCGGCACGATTCCCTGAGGACCGGTTTCCGGGCGGTTCGGGACGAGCCATGAGCAAGCCGCTCTCTTCCAACACGATCGAGGATATCGACGAAGACGCCGGAGGGGCTTGTTCGAATAGCCGCACCGCGGTCGAAACGTTCTACCAACCAGCAAAGGGCGCCACCTCGTCATCCGATACCTTCCCGGCTTCGGCATCGCGTATCGCGTCACCAAGTATGGAAACGGCCTGATCGATCTCGTCATCCGTGATGATGAGCGGAGGCGTGATCTCCAGCACGTTCCCTCCCACGTAGTGAACGACCGCGCCCAGCGCGAAAGCCCGGTAGACAACCTTGGCCGTGAGTTCCCGGTTCCGCCTGTTGGTCTCGCGGTCGGTCACCAGTTCCAGTCCGATGGCAAGTCCCTCGCCCCTAACGTCGCCGACGACGTCACAAGCTGTCATCAATTCGCGCAATCCGGACAGAAAGCGGGCACCGGCTCGTTCGGCACGCTGCGGCATCTCCTCTTCCACCAGGATCCGCATCACCTCTCGTCCAACCGCAGTGCAGATGGGATTTCCGGCGGTGGTGAGAAGAGCGGCGGCAGGAGGCCCATCGATGACCCATGCGGGCGCGACCGCGGCCGAAAGTGGCAGCCCACCGCCGATCAGCTTTCCGAAGGTGACGATGTCAGGCGTGATCCCGTCCAATTGGAAGGCGTGCATGACACCCGGTCTGCCAAGACCCATCTTCACCTCGTCTATCGCCAGAAGCACCTGGTGCTTCCTGCAAACCTCGGACAAGCTGGAGAGGAATCCCCGCGGCGGCACAATCAGCCCGCCGTCGGCAAGGATCGGTTCCGCCATCAGGCAGCAGACGTCGCCCTTGGTAAGTTCCCGTTCGATCTCCGCAATGGACGCTTCGACGCTGGCAGCGACCGGGTCGGGACCGTCGGCATGGGGCCGAAACGGGTTCGGATAGGTTGCGAGAAACAGATCCGGGTCGGCATCCGCTCCGGCGGCGATATGCACGTCGGAGACCTTCATCGCGACACCCAGACCGCCATGATAGCCATGCTTGAAGGTCACGATCCGCTGTTTGCCCGTAGCCTTTCGCGCGGCGCGGAACACCACGTCGTTGGCGTCCGTGCCCGCATGGCCGAAGTAGACGCGCCGGTCGCCGTCCCCTGGAGTGAAGGCCAGCAACTCCTCGGCGAACGCAACCGAGTCGGGGTGCGTTGCCGACAATCCTCCCGCTCCCGCAGGGTTCTGGGCCGCCCGGCACATGGCTTCCGCGAGTCTGGGATGGCCGTGTCCGAGGCCGCAGGCGGTCCAGGTTGCCGACAAATCAAGCAGCTTTCTGCCGCCGACCTCGGTGAGCCACGAGCCTTTGCCGGATTCCAGGGCGATCGGAAAGAAGCGGAGCTTCTCGATGCCCGCGACAGCAAGGCGATCACGCTCCAGGAGGTCTCGGGCTTCTGCTGGAATGGTCATGTCTCTACTCCTGAGTTTGATTGCCGGTCCCGGATGCCGTGGCGGAGCGGCCAGAACGCAAACGCGACGAGCAGCACACTTGCGGCAAGAATCGGCACATGCAGCGGAAAGACCGGCGGCACCGTGCCCGAGTGAGATGCCGCTTGCTGCCAAAGGTAGATGGATCGGGCGATCCCCTCGAAGGAGAGCAGGAAGGCAACAAGCCCGACAACCCCAATCGGCAGAATCAACATCGGAACCGACAGCGCAACGGCGACGGTGTGGTTGAGAGTTTTCGGAAGGCTTTGAACCGAGGCGGCCCGGACTACCACGTTGCCGCCACCCGGCAGCCTTGGCCCGACCGGATCTTCGATCATAGGGATGAAAGTGAACACGCGTCCAGCACCGATGCCGGGGATCCTGGCTTCAAGAATGTTCTCCATCCCCATGAGCTCTGCGGTGAACCGACTGTTCGGGCGATCGAACATTTCCTGGGGTGTCCCGCTCTGAACGATCCGTCCCTTGTCCATGAGAGGAATGCGCTCACTCGTAGCGAGCGCTTCCTCCCGAGTGCAAGTCACATGGATAGACGTCATGCCCGGCCGATCGTGCAGCTCGAGCGCGCGTTCCCGTCGGCCCTTCGCAGGGACCTTGCAGGCTTTCAAGCCGTACTCGACGTTTTCGACAACGCTCGGACGCGGGAAGACTCCGTCGTGTTGGAAAACGGCCGACAGATCGCGTCGGTTCGCCGGCACCGAGGCGATGTCGCGGCCCTGAAAAGCAGGCTCGTCGACACTCGTTGGCAGATCCAATCCAGCGAGGACCCGCAGCAGTGTTGACTTGCCGGATCCAGACGCCCCCAGAATGATCAGGAACTCCCCTCGCTCGGCATGACTGCACACACAGCATAGCGCCTGCACCCACCCATGGCTCTTCATGAGCCTAACGATCTCGAAGATGTGGTCGGGCTTTCCCAGCAAGGGATGAGTCTCTACGGCATGAGGGCTTCACGAATGCGATAGGCGTTGCATAATATATTCTCAACAGCAAAAGTGCATCACGTATTTCGTTCCGTTTTTGGCTGATCAGGCTTGAGGACCGACGACGCCACCAGCCAGGTGTGATGCCGGCCTTCTTCGATTGCGCCGACATACCCACGACACCAGACGGGCCGGAGAAGAGAGATGCAGGTATCCCGCTCTTGCCGAACTTGGAAAACCGCGCCGAAGAGCGGATAGATCTATACAGCTTCCGGGTCCCAAGAGGGGATCTGAGCGAGTAATCTCGAGCACAGACCAAAGAGGAGGACATGGCTCAACCGGCAAGATACACGGTCCGGTCGATGGAACGAAAAGCAACAAAGTCGGATCGAAAGACCGTCCCGTGTCATCTCGTTCGACGATCGAACTGCCGGCCTCGACTCGCTCGCTGAACTTGGTGAGGTCGTTCCCATTAGTGCTGCAACTGTTTCCTGGTTCGTTGGCAAGCTTGCATCCAAAAGCCACTCCGAACTCAAGATCGGTTGAAGGGCGACCTGCAACCCTCGTTCAGTTATCCCTTGGAGCGTTTTCAAAGAAGTCTTTCGACGAATCGTGGTTCTTCTCCGCTGGAGGACTACACCGACTACACGGCTCGGCTTATGCAGCAGTCCGCCTCTAAGGTGTCTGCGCATGAATTCGAAGCCCCGTCGATCGCTGTTCTCATGTTCCTCGCTAGAGCATTTTCCGATCACTCGCAGTCGTATCCGGCAGCGGCGAAGTCGTTTTCGCGCTCAGCCGGCGTGAAGATGTCGGCAGCGCGCGCGATGGCGTCCCAGAGGTCGCCGACGGTGCGGGCGGCATCGCGCTTGAGATGGGCCTTGAACTTCGAGAAGGCCATTTCGATCGGGTTGAAACCGGGGCTTTAGGGCGGCGGGACGCGCAGTTCGGCACCAGCACCTGCTCGGCATAGGCCAGGAAGGCGGCACCGTGCATCGCACCGTCGAGGATCATGGGTGCCGTCATTGCGTGTGGCCTCAGGGCCGCGACGAAGGCTGTCGTCTTCCAGTGGGTGTGCGAAACCGGTGCCCGGCAACGGCGATCATGGGGCGCGCGACCGCCGCGTCGCGCCATTTTGGTCGACGCGCCCGTCTCGTCGATGAAGACCAGTTTTTCCGGCTTGAGATCCGGCTGGCTATCGAACCAGGTCCGTCGACGCCGCAAACCCGGGTCGGGTCCGCCGGGCCGCTCAAGCCGGCTTGCGGGCCCTGTAGAAGCCGGGCCGCAGCTCGCCCCTGTCGAGCACCACCACCATGGCCCGCCAGTTCTCTAAGAAGTGCTCCTGCTGCTCCCGGCCCAGAAGCTCGATCATGCGCGGCTTCAGCGGCCCCTTGATCTGCTCGTACTCCCGGTGGCAGAGATTCCGGTAGGCCTCCTGGTCGTCCTCCAGGGAGATGTCCTCGAAGCCGGCCTCCCGCAGGATCTCGCCGTGCCGCTCCAGGGTCTCCATGGCATAGGTCAGGCCTTCCATCTTGAACCAGTAGCGCATGTCCTCGCCGTAGGGCGCGCCGCTCTTCATCCAGTCGTAGCAGGTGACGTGGCCGCCGGGCGCGAGGACGCGGAAGATCTCCCTGAACATGCCGAGCTTGTCCTCGACCTGGGTGAAGACGCCGGAGCTGTAGACCAGGTCGAAGCTCCCGTCGCCGAAGGGCAGGGGGCCGGGGTTCACCTGGCGGAACTCGATCCGGCCGCTGAGCCCGGCGGCCTCGGCATAGGCCCGTGCGCGCTCCACCAGGGGGCCCTCCAGGTCGATCCCGGCGACCTTTGCGCCCATCTCGCCCGCCAGCAGCAGGGCCGGCCCGCCGATGCCGGAGCCGATGTCGAGCACCCGCTTGTCCTTGAGATCGAGCCCCGCCACGGTCCGGCGGACGTTCTCCGGCCCGTCCGGGATCAGGAAGCCGTGGCCCCAGATCAGCTCGAGCATGTCGATCATGGCGTCGTGGTATTCGTCCTGGTGCTCCGGTCGCTCGCTCACGGGAACCTCGCAATCTGGTCGGGACGGGAGGCCGGCCCCGAAGGACCCGAGCCTCCCTGGATGTCGGCGTCCGGGAGACGACACAGGCATCCGCCCGGCCGCCGCGCCAGATCATGCTACCCTATATAAGGACGGCACAATTCCAGCTATTGATGGAGCCATGATCCAGCGCGGCCTGTTTTTGGCCATCATCTTGCTCCTGGCGCTGCCTGCCTGGCCCGGGCAGGCCGGGCCGGAGGCGGCCAACGGCTCCCGGGCGACGGGCTGGATCGCGGATCCGCTCGCCGTGCCGGATCTGGAGCGGGCCTACCGCTTCGACCATCCGCCCGCCGCGCTTGCGCGGTCCTGGGAGCGCTCCTTGATCTTCGTGCCCGGCGAGGCGTTCGGGCGCTTCACCTTTGGTCTCCTGGGCTCCGATCGGGTGCGCGAGCGCCTTGCCGCCCTACCGTCCGGGCGGCGCTATCCGCTGGTGATCGTCCTCGACTACCGCGCCGACGCGGCGGGTGGCGAGACTGGCCTGCTCGAGGAGTTCGAGGTCGAGAACCTGGCCGCACTGTTCTTGCCGGATGTGGCACCCCGGGGGCGGGCCGGGGACTGCTCCGACGCGGGTTGTGTCCTGTCGCCCGAGATCTACCTCGCCCGGCGCGCCGAGATGATCCACGCCGTCAACCGCGCCCGCCGGCTGCCTTGGGTCGACCGCGACAAGGTCTTCCTGGTCGGCGTCGGCGAGGGTGGCGCTGTGGTCGCCCTCTGGGGTGGGGAGGTCTCGGTCAAGGCCTATGCGGTCGCCAACTGGACCTGCACGGCACCCGCCGAGGCACGATGGTTCGACGGCCTGCGCACCCCGGCCGAGCGTCCCGTGCTGCTGATCAACAGCCGCGCCACCCTCTGGTCGGGGCGGGACGGCTGGGACGGCGCCTGCACCGAGCGGGCCAATGGCCATTCCGGGGCGCGCGTGGTGAGCGTCGGCAGCTCGGTCAAGAACGCCTTCACCCTGCCGTCCGGCCGGCGGGCCCTGATCGCCTTTCTACAGGAACAGAGGCTCCGCTGACGTCGAACCGGCGCCAGCTAGAGCCGCCTCATCTCGTCCGTCGCCGCCACCAGGGCCCGGCGGATGCCCGGCTCCATGGCCGAGTGGCCGGCGTCTGGGATCACCCGGAACTCGGCCTCGGGCCAGGCCTGGGCAAGGGCGTAGGCGTTCTCCGCGGGGCAGATCACATCGTAGCGACCGTGGACGATGACGCCGGGGACGTGGCGGATGCGCCCCACGCCCGCCAGCAGCTCGCCGTCCTGCAAGAAGCAGTGATGCAGGAAATAGTGGCTTTCCAGCCGCGCCACGCCGAGCGCCACGCGGTCCTCGGCGAAGGCCGCCACGGTCTCCGGGCTCGGCAGCAGGGTGGCGCAGGCGGCCTCGTAGACCGACCAGGCCCGCGCGGCAGGCATGTGGACGGCCGGGTCCGGGTCGGCGATGCGCCGGTGGTAGTTGGGAAGCGGGTCGCCGCGCTCCTCCTCCGGCAAGACCTCGAGGAACTTCTGCCGCGGCTCCGGGAAGAAGCGGCCCATGCCGTGGAGGAACCAGTCGGTCTCCGCGGCGGTGCCGAGAAAGATGCCGCGCAGCACCAGGCCGGTGACCCGCTCCGGATGGCGTTCGGCGTAGGCAAGCGCCAGCGTGCTGCCCCAGGAGCCGCCGAAAACCAGCCAGCGGTCGATCGCGAGCTGCGCGCGCAGGGCCTCGATGTCGGCCACCAGATGGTCCGTGGTGTTGTCCTCCAGCGCCCCCAGCGGCGTCGAGCGCCCGGACCCGCGCTGGTCGAACAGCACGATGCGGTAGTGATCGGGGTCGAAGAAACGCCGATGGTCCGGCACACAGCCGGCACCCGGCCCGCCATGCAGGAAGAGCACCGGGCGCCCGGCCGGGTTGCCGCAGATCTCCCAGTAGAGCGAATGGCGGGCGTCCACCTCCAGCCGGCCCGTCTCCAGCGGTTCGATCGGTGGATAGAGATCGCCTTCGGCCGTCACGGCCTCCTTCGTTGCGCGCATCTGGCGTCTTGCTCCTCTCCACTTGCGCCGGTCCCGCGAGCCTATCGGGAAACCGGGCCTGCGGCCAGCCGATCCGAAGGCCACGGCACCGCTTGGCGGGAACGGCGGGCAGAGCGGCGCGTTTCCACGTCATGGAAGACTACTCTAGACTGCGGCCATGCGGCGCTTCCTTGTATTCCTCGTCCTCCTGCTGTCCGCGACGGGACCCGCCTTTGGCGCTCCGGCCCTGGAGATCGCCGAGCGCGGCCGGGTGGTCGAGGTGATCGACGGCGATACCGTCGTGCTCGAAGACGGCCGCGAGGTGCGCCTGGTGGGCATCCAGGCCCCGAAGCTGCCGCTCGGGCGGGTCGGCTTCCAAGAATGGCCCCTCGCCGAGGAGGCCAAGAGCGCGCTCGAAGGCCTCGCGCTCGGACGCGAGGTCGGGCTCGGCTACGGCGGGCGGCGGATCGACCGTCACGGCCGGGCGCTGGCCCAACTCTATCTACTTGAATCCTCGGGCGAACCTGGGATATGGCTCCAGGGCGCACTGCTGGAGGCCGGGCTGGCGCGGGTCTATGGCTTCGCCGACAACCGGGCGCTGATCGCCGAGATGCTGGAACGTGAAGGCCGTGCCCGTCATGCCGGGCATGGCATCTGGAACGACCCCTTCTACGCCGTGCGCGGGCCGGACGGGCTCGGCGGCCACATCGGCAGCTTCCAACTGGTTGAGGGGCGCGTGCTCGAGGCCGCGAAGGTGAAGGGACGGATCTATCTCAACTTCGGCGAAGACTGGCGCAAGGACTTCACGGTCACCCTGGCCCCCGCTGTGCGCCGCAGCTTCGAGGCCGAGGGGATCGACCCGCTGGCCTACGGCGGCCGCCTGGTGCGGGTGCGCGGCTGGATCAAGTCCTACAACGGCCCCATGTTAGAGGCGACCCATCCCGAACAGATCGAAGTGATCGAGGAATGACAGGCAAGCTCATGCACCGTTTCGCCCGCCTTCTCGCGGCGGCAGCGCTGGGCGCCAGCCTGGCGCTCCAGGGCTGCGCCCAGTCCCCCGCCACCGGGCGCAGCATCTTCACGGGCGGCCTGACGCCTGAGGACGAGGTCAAGCTGGGGCGCCAGCAGCATCCCCAGATCGTGAACGAGTTCGGCGGCGTCTACGACGACCCGGAGCTGCAGGCCTACGTCTCAAGCCTCGGCCGGCTGCTGGCCCAGACCTCCGAGCTGCCCCAGCTCGACTGGCACTTCACGGTGCTCGATTCTCCCATCGTCAACGCCTTCGCCCTGCCCGGCGGCTACGTCTACGTGACCCGCGGGCTGCTGGCGCTCGCCGACAACGAGGCGGAGCTGGCCGGCGTGCTGGCCCACGAGATCGGCCACGTGACCGCCCGCCACTCGGCCGAACGCTACGGCCAATCTATGCTGGGCAGCGCCGCGGCGCTCGGCGTGGGCGTGCTGCTGGGCAGCCAGGCCGCCGCGGAGGCCACCTCGGGCGTGGCCCAGCTCGCCGTGCTCAGCTATTCCCGCGACCAGGAGTTCGAGGCCGACACTCTCGGGGTGCGCTATCTGAGACGCAGCGGCCACGATCAGGACGGCATGGCGAGCTTTCTCGAACGGCTGCTTGCCCACAGCCGCCACGAGGCCAAGCTGGCCGGCCGGCCCGAGGCGGCCGACGCCTTCAACATCATGCAAACCCATCCGCGCACCGCGGACCGGGTGAAGCGCGCCATCCAGGCCGCCGACGGCCAGCAGGTCGGCAACCCGATCGTCGACCGCGATCTCTACCTCAGCAAGATCGACGGCATGATCTACGGCGACGGACCCAAGCAGGGCTACGTGCGCGGCGAGCGCTTCTCCCACCCCGAGCTGGGCTTCACCTTCAAGGTGCCCCAGGGCTTCCGGCTCGAGAACACGCCGACCCGGGTAATCGCCAGCCATCCGGACGGTGCGCTCATCCTGTTCGACGGCGTGCGGGTGCCGAACTCAAGGCCCATGGCCACCTATCTGAGCAAGGACTGGGCCCGCAACGCCCCGATCCGGGACCTGCAGGCCATCGAGGTGAAGGGCGCCCCGGCGGCCACCGCCTGGACCCGCGTCGACAGCAACCGGGGTCCCGTCGACCTGCGCCTGGTGGCGATCCGCCTCCAGGGACCCTCGGTCTACCGCTTCATGTTCGCCACGCCACCCGCCCAGACTGACGACCTGAGCGAGCCCCTGCGCCAGACCACCTACAGCTTCCGGCGCCTGACGGAGGAGGAGATCGGCCGCCTCCGCCCCTACCGGATCGAGATCTACCAGGTCAGGAGCGGCGACACGGTCGAGCGCATCGCCGGGCGCATGGCGGTCGAGGAGGACGCGCTCGGCCAGTTCCTTGTGCTGAACGGCCTCGCCGGCAATCGGGACCTCAAGGCCGGTCAGAAGGTCAAGATCGTCACCGAGTAGCCGTCTTCGGACCCGGGGCCGCGCCGGGCGCGGGGGGCGAGACCGCGCCCTCGATCCGCGACTCGTCGAGGAAGTCGTGCAGGTGGACCACGGTGCGCTCCGCCTCCACCAGGATGACGGCGTAGGCCGGCGGCTCCCGCGACTTGGGCACCGGCGACACGGTCTCCAGGTCGAGGGCCACTTGGTGCGCCGTGCCGCGCAGGGCCGAGAAGGGAATGCCGCGCCAGGAGCCGCTGACCGGCCGGTGCACGTGGCCGAAGAAGATGTGCCGTACGTTTGTGTAGGGCTCGAGGGTCCGGATCAGCCCCTCCGGCGAGGCGAGCGCCATGCGGTCCATCGAGGGCAGGCCGATCTCGAGGGGCGGATGGTGCATGAAGATATAGACGGGCCGGGCCTGCGCCGTGTCGAGCTGGCCGGCCAGCCAGGCGCAGCGCCTTTCGCAGTAGCGCCCCGCGTGCTCGCCGGGCACGACGGTGTCGAGAAAGAGGAACCGCCCGGCGGGCGTTTCCAGGGCGTATTGCACGAAACCGTCGGGATCGCGCGGCGTCTCCGGGAAGGCCTCGAGCAGGGCCTCGCGCCGGTCGTGATTGCCGGGGATCAGGTGGACCGGCATGGTGAGCTCGCCGAGCACCGATTTCAGAAGAGCGTAGGCCTCGGGGCTGCCACTGTCGGTCAGGTCGCCGCTCACGACGCAGAAATCGGCGTCGGCATGGCGGGCATTGATGTCGGCGACGCAGGCCGCCAGCCGCGCCCGCGGGTCGATGCCGTAGATGGTCTTGCCCGCCTCGACCAGATGGGTATCGGTGACTTGCAGGATCTTCATCGCGTAGTCTGCCCCCAAGACCTAAACCTGCCGGCCGCTCCGCACGTTAGCTCGCGCAAGCTTCGGATAGAAGGGGTCCGGGATCGTGGCCATATTGAGGGATCGCAACCGAAACCGAGGACCCTCGCCATGGGAGTTCAGATGACCGCGCCCGAACCGACCCACAGCAACGGCGCCAACGGCCCGAAAGAGCGTCAGGTCGCGCTGGTGCGCCGCGCCTGCGATTACATCGACGAGCGCGCAGGCGAGCGGGTAACCCTGAGCGAACTGGGGCGGGAGCTGGGTGTCAGTCCCTGGCACCTGCAGCGCCTGTTCCGCAAGATCATGGGCGTCTCGCCCCGTGATTACGCCGACGCCCGGCGCAGCGGCCAGTTCCGGCGGCAGCTCAAGGAAGGCGACTCGATCGCCGGCGCCACCTATGACGCCGGCTACGGCTCCTCCAGCCGGATCTACGAAGTGGCGAGCCAGCAGCTCGGCATGACGCCGGCCACCTACGCCCGCGGCGGCCGCGGCGCGCGGATCGTCTACGCCATCGTCGACTCGCCCATGGGCCGGCTGCTGGTGGGCGCAACCGAGGCCGGCGTCTGCTTCGTCACCCTGGGGGAAAGCGACCGGGAGCTGGTGCGGACGCTCGAACAGGAGTTCCCCGAGGCCGATTCCATCGCCCGCGACGACGCCGGGGTGGCCCCGGCGCTCGAGGCCCTGGTCGCCTACCTGGAGGGTGAGACCCCCCACGTGGACCTGCCGCTCGACATCCGGGCGACCGCTTTCCAGCGCCGCGTCTGGCAGGAGCTGATCTCCATACCCTGCGGCGAGACCCGCAGCTACTCCGAGATCGCCCAGCGCCTCGGCCTGCCAAAGGCCCAGCGGGCCGTCGGCCGGGCCTGCGCCAGCAACCCGGTCTCCCTGATCATTCCCTGCCACCGGGCCCTGCGCGCCGACGGTGGCCTGGGCGGATACCGCTGGGGGCAGAAGCGCAAGCGCGCCCTGCTGGATCACGAGCTGGCTCTGGCCGAGTCCTGAGGGCCGCGCTCCGGCAGGCGGGTTGCGCGGCCCGTCAGGGGTCGATATACGAGATATGTGACATCTAGCCTTTCGAAACCCAAGATCTTGCGGTTTGGCGAGCGGGACGTGGAGCTCCGCCTGCGCCGCAATCGGCGCAGCCGCCGCCTGATCCTGAGCCTCGACGCCGCCGAGGGCGTGTTCCGGCTGACTCTGCCGACCGGCGTCCCGGTGTCGGAGGGGCTGGATTTTGCGGCCCAGAAACGCCGCTGGATCCTGGCCCGTCTGGACGAGCTGGCGCCGCGGGTGCCCTTCGCTCCCGGCGCCGAGATTCCCCTGCTCGGCCGCCCCCACCGGATCGTTCACGAACCGCTCGGCCGGCGCGGCGTCTGGCGGGAGGACGGCGCGATACACGCCTGCGGCTTCCGGGAGCACCTGGCCCGGCGGATCGAGGATTTCCTGAAGCGCGAAGCCCGAGCCCAGATGCTGCCGCGGGTCCACGAAAAGGCGGGCCGGATCGAACGGCCTGTGGCCCGGGTCAGCCTGCGCGATCAGCGCAGCCGCTGGGGGAGCTGCACGTCCGACGGGGTGATCAGCCTTTCCTGGCGCCTGGTGCTGGCGCCCGAGGAGGTGCTCGACTACGTGGTCGCCCATGAAGTGGCTCACCTGATCCATCAGGATCACGGCCGCGCGTTTTGGAGGCTGGTGGGGGATTTGACCCCGGCCGTTTCGAGTTCGCGGCGCTGGCTCAGGGCCCACGGCAGCGAGCTCTACCGCTACGGCTGACCGGCGCGGCCCCGCAACAAAACCGAAATCTTACGCAGGGCACGGCCGCCGGCTGGCAAGTCAGACTCGCGGGCGACGCAAGATTCTTGCCAAATATCCGCCGGGAATTGGTAGTAAACGCACACGGAAAAATCCTATTTACTTGAATTCTTGCCAACCTCCCAGGTGTCTATCGGCGAAATATCGCAATCATTCAAATCATGCTGGACTACTATCTGACATGTATTCTTGAGATAATGATTTTATTTCAATTTTTATGTAATTTTATTTGGTATTTGGAAGACAATTCCTGCGAATACAGGGCTCGGCATTAAGCAACAATTAAATCTTTTTTTCTAAACAGGTCTTGGCGATGACGACCTGCCCAACCAACGGAGTGAGAGACATGTTTGCTAAAGTGATCCAGTTCGCCAGGGACGAAGACGGCGCGACCGCCATCGAGTATGGCTTGATCGCCGCACTGGTCTCCGTGGCCGCGATCGGTGCCCTGACCGCAATGGGAACCTCCCTGTCGGGTATGTTCAATACGGTTTCCTCCACGCTTTCGAGCGCCGGCTGAAACCGGGCGACGACTGGCCGGTGCCGCCGGACCGGTCATCGTCCGATGGTATCGGGCAACCGGGTCGACGCCTTGCGACCCGGTCACCCATTTCTCCGCGCCCCGGGCGGGCGCGGGTCTTCTCGTGCGAAGACGCCTGGGACGCACCGGTCCCCGGACAGAAGTCGCAGCGGCGGGCCTTGAACGAGGCGGGGGCCGAGACCCCGTCGCCATCGACGGCGAGCGATCGCCGGACCTGAATGCTTCGGCCGCCCTAGGCAAAGAGACCCATGACGACACGGATCGCAGATCCCGCAGACCACGCGGACATGGCCGAAGCGCAGACTTCGGAACAAGCGGCCGACACCGACCGCTGGGAGACCACGCACCCGCTCAACATACGGGCGAGCATTCCCCTCTTCTCGCAGCGCTACTATCTGACCATCCTCTCGGGCCCCGAGCGGCGCTCGGCCGAGCGGCTTCAAGAGGAGCGGATCAAGCACCCGCTGGCCACCAGGGCCAACTTGATTTTCCTCTTCTCGGTCGGCTTCATCCTCGGCGGCTCCTCCTGGATCGGCCTGCAGACGATCGCGACCGCCATTTACGAGACCCTGATCCGATGAGGTCCTCCGACAAGCCCGGCGCAGCGCAAGACCGGCCGGTCCCTTCGGCCGACGGAGCCGGTCCCGTCAGGCGCCTGCTGTCCAGCTTCTTCCGGGACGAGCGCGCGGCGACCGCCATCGAGTACGGCCTGATCGCAGGTTTCGTCTCGGTGGCGATCTTCAGCGCCGTGGTCGCCTTGAGCGACAGCGTGGAATCGCTTCACTCGGGCGTCTCCTCGAACGTCACCTCCGCCATCTCCAGCAGCCTTCCCTGAGCCCCCCGGGACCTCCGGGGCCGTCCCGGCGGATCAGCCGGCTTCCGGCGGCAGGGGCCGGCCCGGCACCCAGACGTAACCTTCCGGATCGATCAGGTAGCATTCGCGCAGGCCGTGGGGCTTGTCCTCGCTCGGCGACAGCACCCGGTACCCCAGGGACCGGGCGCGGGCCTCAGCCGCGTCGGGATCGATGTTGTAGAGCCTCAGCTCGCAACCGGCGCCGCGCTGGTTGGCCTCGCGGCTGCGCAGCAGCATCGGCCGGTCGTCGTAGGTGTGCTCTGCATGGATCATCCAGTCGACCCCCTCGTGGCGGTAGATCGCCAGGTCCGGGTCGTCGTAGATGGGCTCGAGGCCGAGCACCTCCCTAAGGAAGACGGCCAGCGGCGCCACCTCGCCCACGAGCAGGTTGACGTTGAAGCCCTTGAGGCCGCGCCCGTACTGGTCGGCCGGCATGAAGGGGGTCTTGGTGCTCTTTTTCATGGCGTCCTCTCGGCGGCGCCTCCTGCCCGCCGCGGCCCAGGCTGTGGATGTGGCGGCGTTCAGCGCTCCTGGGTTCGTTTCCCTGGGAAGGGCTCCTTCTTTTCGCCGCCGCCGGCGTCGGCCGCGCTTCCCGTCAGGCGCCGCACCAAGCGCTCCAGGAAGCCCTCGGACTCGTTGCTGACCGCCACCTCGACGGCGCCCTCGGCGAGCGGCTGGACCGGCTTGCCCTCCAGTCCGCGGGCCATGATGCGGCCCCAGAGCTTGGCCGGCAATCCCCCGCCGGTGACGCCGAGCATGGACGTGCCATCGTCGTTGCCGAACCAGGCGCCGGCCACCAGCTCGCGGGTGAAGCCGACGAACCAGGCGTCGCGGAACTCCTGGCTGGTACCGGTCTTGCCCGCCGTCGGGCGGCCGATCCTGGCGGCCTTGCCGGTGCCCCACTCCACCGTCGCGACCATCAGGTTGTTCAACTGGTTGACCGTGTGGCCGCCCATCAGTTGTCCCGGCCCGCCGCCGCTGCGGCGGTAGAGCACGCGCCCCTCGATGTCCCGCACCTCCAGGATCCCGTGGGGCCAGACACCGCGGCCCCGGTTGGCGAAGGCGGCATAGGCGCCGGTCAGCTCCAGCAGGGTGACCTCCGAGGCGCCGAGGGCGAGGCTGGGCCTCACGTCCAGGTCGCTGGTGATGCCGAGGCGCTGCGCCGCCTCTGCCACCCGCTCGCGCCCCACGCGCTCGCTGAGCTGCACGGCCACCGAGTTGAGCGAGCGCGCAAAAGCCTCGCGCAGGGTGACCTCGCCGTAGTAGCGCTCGCCGTAGTTCCGCGGCTGCCAGTCGTCGACGGCGACGGGCGCGTCGACCAGCCGGTCGTCGGGCTGCCAGCCGTTCTCCATGGCCGCCAGGTAGACGAAGGGCTTGAAGGCCGAACCCGGCTGGCGGAGCGCCTGGGCGGCACGGTTGAACTGGCTGTCCCGGTAGTCCCGCCCGCCCACCATGGCGCGCACCGCACCGTCCGGAGCGATGGCGACGAAGGCCGCCTGGTGCACCTGGCGGGCCGCCCCTTCGCCATCGATGAGCGCCAACAGCTCCTCCTCGGCGATGGCTTGCAGTTGGGGATCGAGCGTGGTGCGCACCACCAGGTCGGTGTCGATGCGGCCGACGAAGTCGCCGATCTGGCCGATCACCCAGTCGGCGTAGTAGCGCCCGCCGCTGTTCTCCAGGGCCGGACGGCGGGGCTTGGCGGCGAACGCCTTGCGCGCTTCCTCGTGGCTGATGAAGCCGGCCTTCACCATGCTCGCCAGCACCACCTTCGTGCGGTCGCCGGCGCGCTGGTAGTCGCTCACCGGGTTGTAGCGCGAAGGGGCCTTCAAGAGGCCGGCGAGCTGGGCCGACTCGTAGAGGGTCACCTTGGTGGCCGGCTTGTCGAAGTAGCGCCGGGCGGCCGCGTCCATCCCGTACGTTCCCGAACCCAGGTACACGCGGTTCAGGTAGATGGAGAGGATCTCGTCCTTGCTGAACTTGGTCTCGAGCCACATGGCGAGGAGAGCCTCCTGCGCCTTGCGCTTGAGCGTGCGCTCTGGTGTCAGGAACAGCACCTTGGCGAGCTGCTGGGTGATGGTGGAGCCGCCCTGGACGATCTCTCCGGCCTTCAGGTTGACCCAGAAGGCGCGCAGCAGGCCGCGCAGGTCGATGCCCCAGTGCTCGTAGAAGCGCCGATCCTCGACCGCCAGCACCGCCTGGGGCAGGACAGGCGGCACCTCGGCGACCGTGATTGTGCGTCCGTAGATCTCGCCGGTGGAGGAGATCGGGCTGCCGTCGACCGAGAGCAGGGTGATGCTGGGCTGGCGGGTGGTGCCGGCCAGTCCGTCGATGTCGGGCAGGTCGTAGGCGTACCAGGCCAGCAGCGAACCCAGCAGCACGAAGCCCCAGATGGCGGCGATCAGGGTCCAGCGCAGCGCCCGCGCCACGCCCGCGCTCAGGGAGGGCCAGCGCAGCCTCCGAGAGCTGGTTCTCCTGGCGGCCCTGCGCGCCGAACGCCTGGTTCTCCTGCGTCCGCCGCCCCTGTCCGTACGCGCCATGCTATCGCGTCCCTGCTACGTGGCGATGATACGTAGTGGCGGTCGTGCGCGTCCCCGGCCCCTAATAAGGGTGCCGGACGCGCAACCTCGTCTGCGGACCCCGGATCGCCGCCGATCCGGCCCGCGGTCCCTAGCGCCAGCGCCTAGACATCGAGGTTGGCGACTTCGAGCGCATGAGACTGGATGAACTCGCGGCGCGGCTCGACCACGTCGCCCATCAGGGTCGAGAAGATGTCCGCCGCCTCGTCGGCGTGGGACACCTTGACTTGAAGCAGGGCTCGGGCCTCCGGATCCAGCGTGGTTTCCCAGAGCTGGTCCGGGTTCATCTCGCCCAGGCCCTTGTAGCGCGAGAAGGTGATGCCCTTGCGCCCGAAGCGGAACACCGCCTCGACCAGGGAGAGCGGCCCGGTGATGCGCACCGCCTCCTCCTTGTTGCGCAGCTCGGAGTGCATCGCGTAGGTCTCCTGGAGGTCAGCCGCCATGGCGTCCAGACGCCGCGCCTCGCTGGAGCGGATCAGCGGCCCGTCGACGACCCGACGCTCGGTCACGCCCCGGAAGGTGCGCTGGAAGGCGAGCCCGTTGTCGTCGACCACGCTGCCGGCCCAGCCCCGCTCCATCTCCGGGGCAATGGCGTCGAGGCGCCTGGCGATGAACTCTGCCGCCTGCTGGGCCTGGTCGCCCGGCGCCAGGATCTGCGGATTGAGCGTGCCGAGAATCGCCGCCTGCTCGACCACGTCGGCGTTGCCCACCTTGCGGATCAGGGGCTCCATCAGATGCTTGGCGCGCACCGCCTGCTCGACCCGCGCGCGCAGATCCTCGCCGGCCACCTGGGCGCCTTCGCTCAGCTCCAGCACGTTGTCGCGGATGCCGTTGGCGATCAGATGCTCCTCCAGCTCCCGGTCGTCCTTCAGGTAGCGCAGGGAATCGCCTTTCTTGGCCCGGTAGAGCGGCGGCTGGGCGATGTAGAGGTGGCCGCGCTCCACCAGCTCCGGCATCTGCCGGAAGAAGAAGGTGAGAAGCAGCGTGCGAATGTGGCTGCCGTCCACGTCCGCGTCCGTCATGATGATGATCTTGTGGTAGCGCAGCTTGGAGATGTCGAACTCCTCGCGGCCGATGCCGGTGCCAAGCGCCGTGATCAGGGTGCCGATCTCGGCCGAGCCCAGCATCCGGTCGAAGCGGGCGCGCTCCACGTTCAGGATCTTGCCCCGGAGCGGCAAGATGGCCTGAAAGCGCCGGTCGCGGCCCTGCTTGGCCGAGCCGCCGGCGGAATCGCCCTCGACGATGAAGAGCTCGGCCAGCGCCGGGTCGCGCTCCTGGCAGTCGGCCAGCTTGCCCGGCAGGGAGGCGACGTCGAGCGCCCCTTTGCGCCGGGTCAGTTCGCGCGCCTTGCGGGCGGCCTCGCGGGCGACCGCAGCCTCGACGACCTTGGCGACGATGCGCTTGGCCTCGGCCGGATGCTCCTCGAAGTACTGCTGCAGCCGGTCGTTGACCACGCCCTCGACCACCGGCCGGACCTCTGAGGAGACCAGCTTGTCCTTGGTCTGGCTGGAGAACTTGGGATCGGGCACCTTGACCGACAAGACGCAAGTGAGCCCCTCGCGAGCGTCGTCGCCGGTCAGCTGCACCTTGTCCTTCTTGCCGCTCGCCGAGGTCGCGGCGTAGGCGTTGATCTGGCGCGTCAATGCGGCGCGGAAGGCGGCCAGATGAGTGCCCCCGTCGCGCTGTGGGATGTTGTTGGTGAAGCAGAGCACGGTCTCGTGGTAGCTGTCGGTCCACTGCAGCGCCAGCTCGACGGTGATCCCTTCGCGCTCGGAGCCGATCACGATCGGCGGCTCCACCAGGGACGCCTTGGTGCGGTCGAGGTAGCGCACGAAAGCCTCGAGGCCGCCCTCGTAGCAGAGTTCCACTTCGCGCGGCTCGACCAGGCGGTCGTCGCGCAGAACGAGGCGCACGCCCGAGTTCAGGAACGCCAGCTCGCGCAGGCGGTGCTCCAGGGTGTGGAAGTCGAACTCCGGATTGCTGAAGGTCTTGCGGGACGGCAGGAAGGTGATCTCGGTCCCCGTCTTGCCGCTGCTCTCGCCCTCCACGGCGAGTGGCGCTTCGGGCTCGCCGTCGTGAAAGCGGATGAAGTGCGCCTTGCCGCCCCGGAAAACGCGCAGCTCCAGCCACTCGGAGAGCGCGTTGACCACCGAGACGCCGACGCCGTGCAAACCGCCGGAGACCTTGTAGGAGTTCTGGTCGAACTTACCGCCGGCGTGGAGCTGGGTCATGATGACCTGTGCGGCGGAGACGCCTTCCTCGGCGTGGATGTCCACGGGAATGCCGCGGCCGTTGTCGTTGACGCTGATCGAGCCGTCGCCGTTCAGGATCACGTCGATACGGTCGCAGTGCCCGGCGAGGGCCTCGTCGATCGAGTTGTCGACCGCCTCGTAGACCATGTGGTGCAGGCCCGAGCCGTCCTCGGTGTCGCCGATGTACATGCCCGGCCGCTTGCGCACAGCCTCCAGGCCGCGCAGCACCTTGATCGATTCCGCGCCGTAGTCGGCACCGCCGTCCGCGCCGCTGGGACCTGCCGGTCCGCCGGCCGGCGGGACTTCCGATGATTTGATAGGCGTTTCAGTCATGGTCTCAAAAGTCGCTGTTGCATCCGATTGCGGCCCGCGGGCGCGAACGCCGCCCGGGCCAACTCCCCGACATCCCCCGTTTGAAGCCTCCCGTCAGACCGGCCGCTCCACGAGCCGCGCGTCTTCCACGGCGAAGCTCTGGGCGGCGTCCCCCAACGCCTCGAACAGCGCCGCCTCGGTCCCGGTCAGCCAGGCCTGCGCCCCCAGGTCCAGGATCGCCTCGAAGAGGGCCTGACGGCGACGCGGGTCCAGGTGGGCCGCCACCTCGTCTAGCAGGACGACCGGGGCGCTGCCCCACTCGGCCGCCAGCAGGCGGGCGTGGGACAGCACGATGGAGAGCAGGAGCGCCTTCTGCTCACCGGTCGAACCCTCGGCCGCCGCCCGGCCCTCGGCTAGGTCGGTGACCGCCAGGTCGCTACGGTGCGGGCCCGCCGCGGCCCCGCCGGTCTCCGCGTCCTGGCGGCGGGCGGCCGCGAGGCGCGCGCGCATCTCGTCCTCGGCCTGCAGCGCCGGTCCACGCGCGAGCCAGCCGTCGACCTCGCCCTCGACCGCGATCCGCGCCCGCGGGAAGGGGCCGCTCGCCTCGGCGCAGCTGCGCGTGAGGGCCTCTGCGAAGGCGCGCCGCGCCGCGGCGATCGCGATCCCGTGGCGCGCCATGGTGTCCTCCAGCGCCGCCAGCCAGGCCTGGTCGCCGGTACCCGCCTTCAGGAGCCGCGCCCGCTGCCTCAGCGCCTGCTCGTAGGCCGCCACCCGGCCTGTGTGGCCATTGTCGAAGCCCGCCGCCAGCCGGTCGAGGAACTTGCGGCGGCCGCCCGGGCTGTCGCGGAACAGCCCGTCCATGCGCGGCGTCAGCCAGACCACCCGCAGCACCTCGCCCAGGGCCTGCTGGCCGCGGGCGAAGGCGCCGTCGATCTTCACCAGCCGCCGCTCGCGGGCCTCACCTCCATCGCCCGAAGGCGCCGTCTCGCCTTCGCGGCCGGTACCGAGGTCCCGCGGCCCGTCCGGCGTCACCACCCGGGCCGCCACCGACCAGCCGGCGAGCGCCGAACCGCCCACGATCCGCGGCCCTTCCGCTTCGCTGTGGCCGGTCCCTACGCGCCGCTCGACCTCGCTCAGCCGGGCGCCCCTCAGGCCCCGGCCGGGCGACAGGAAGGAAACCGCCTCGAGCAGGTTCGTCTTGCCGGCGCCGTTGGGCCCGGCCAGCACCACCGGGCGGCGGTCGAGCTCCAGCTCCGCCACCGCGTAGCAGCGGAAATTGGCGAGCGAGAGGCGCGAGAGCCAGCAGGCGGACGCCGCCGGCCGGGACCGCCGGGCGGCCTCGTCCTCGCGCGCCGCCTCGGGCACGACGGGTGGCTCCTCCATCTCTGGCAGAAACGCTGTTCTCACGGGCGGTGGCCTCGGTCCGCCACCCTCAGACCCGCATGGGCATGAGCACGTAGAGCGCGCTCGCGTCCGAGCGGTCCCGCACGATCGTCGGCGAGGCGGAATCCGCGAGGACGAACTGTGCGACCTCGCCTTCGATCTGCTGGGCGATATCCAACAGGTATTTCGAGTTGAAGCCGATCTCCAGCGGGTCGCCGTTGTAGTCCACTTCCAGCTCCTCCTCGGCGCTGCCGCTGTCCGGGCTGGTGGCGGAAACCGTCAGACCGCCGTTGCCGAGCGCCAACTTCACGGCCCGGCTCTTCTCGGTGGAGATGGTCGAGACCCGGTCGACGGCGTCGTGGAAGGACTGGCGGTCGACGTCCATCACCTTGTCGTTGCCGCTGGGAATGACCCGTTCGTAGTCCGGGAAGGTGCCGTCGATCAGTTTGGAGGTGAGAACCGTATCGGCGAAGGCAAAGCGGATGCGCGTATCGGAGAGGGAGATCTCCACCGAGCCGCCGCTTTCCTCCAGGAGCTTGCGCAGCTCGCCCACGGTCTTGCGCGGCACGATCACGGCCGGCATGTCGCCAGCGCCCTCGGGCAGCGGCATCTCGAAGCGCGCGAGGCGGTGCCCGTCGGTGGCGACCGCCCGCAGCACGTCCAGGTCGCCGGCCTTGGCCGCGTGCAGGTAGATGCCGTTCAGATAGTAGCGCGTCTCCTCGGTCGAGATGGCGAAACGCGTGCGGTCGATCAGGTTCTTCAGCTCATTCGCGGCCAGGGTGAAGCTCTGGGGCAGCCCGTCGTCGCCCACCGCCGGAAAGTCCTCCCGGGGGAGCGTCGCCAGCGCGAAGTTGGAACGCCCGGCCGCCAGCGTCATGCGCCCGCTGTCCCCGGCCACCTCGATCGACACCTCCGAGCCGTCCGGCAGCTTGCGCACGATGTCGTAGAGGGTGTGCGCGGGCGCCGTGGTGGCGCCACCCTGCCCCACGCCGGCACCGACCGTCTCGACGACCGTCAAATCCATGTCGGTCGCGGTCAAACGCAGGCTGTCTCCCTCCGCCTCGATCAGCACGTTCGAGAGGATGGGGATGGTGTTGCGGCGTTCGACGACGCTCTGGACGTGGGCGAGCGACTTCAGCAGAGACGCACGTTCAATGGTCAGTTTCATCGCTTCGAAATCGTATCGTTGTCGTGGCGTTAGGGTCTTGCAAGACAGGTGAAAATGGCGCCCGGGCGGCATTTCCGCCGGTGCCTCTTGCGGTCCTCTGCGACCGCTCCGCAACGCTGGAGGATTCGCGCGAATCGACCCACGCGATACGGACCGGAACTATAGCATAACCGCCCGGATTAGTAAGTCTTTTCAGGGTTTCGGGCAAGCCACGCCGAAGGCCTCAAGGGCGCCCCGGTGACGCCCTCTAGATGGCCACTCGGAAGTCTTACTGCAACCTCGGAAGGGGACGGGCGGCCCGGCGGGCCGCCGCCCTCGAGCCGGTCTCAGCTTTCCAGCATGCGCCGCAGCAGATCCACGTCCTCGGCGAAGCTGCTGTCGGTGGTCTTCAGCTCTTCGATCTTGCGCACCGCATGCATGACTGTGGTGTGGTCGCGCCCACCGAACTTGCGGCCGATCTCGGGCAGGGAGCGCGAGGTCAGCTGCTTGGCGAGGTACATGGCCACCTGCCGCGGCCGGGCGACGGCCCGGGCGCGGCGCGCCGAATGCATGTCGGCGATGCGCACGTTGAAGTGCTCGGCGACGCGCTTCTGGATCTCCTCGATGGTCACCCGCCGGTCGTTAGCGCGCAGCAGGTCGTGCAGGACCTCCTGGGTGGTCTCGAGAGTCACCGGCCGCCCGACCAGGGTGGTGTGGGCGACGATGCGGTTCAACGCGCCCTCCACCTCGCGGACGTTCGAGGTGATCTTGTGGGCCAGGAACTCCAGCACCTTGAGGGGGATCTCGGCGCCCAGTTGCTCGCACTTGGACTGCAGGATGCCGAGCCTGAGCTCGTAGGTGGTGGGATGGATGTCCGCCACCAAGCCCCAGCCGAGGCGCGACCGCATGCGCTCCTCGACGCCCTCGAGATCCGACGGACTCTTGTCGGCCGAGATCACCACCTGGCGGTTCTGATCGACGAGGGCGTTGAAGGTATGGAAGAACTCTTCCTGTGTCGCCTCGCGGCCGCCGATGAACTGCACGTCGTCGATCATCAGCACGTCGACCGAGCGGAACTGCTCCTTGAAGGACATGGTGTCCTTGGTCCTGAGCGCCCGCACGAACTGGTACATGAACTTCTCGGCCGAGAGATAGACGACCTTGCGGTGCGGCGGACGTTTTCGGATCTGCCAGGCGATGGCATGCATCAGGTGGGTCTTGCCGAGCCCGACACCGCTATAGAGAAAGAGCGGATTGAAGGGCACGGAACTCGCTTCCGCCACCCGACGGGCGGCGGCATAGGCGAGCTCGTTGGGCTTTCCCACCACGAAGTTCTCGAACGTGAAGCGCGGATCGAGCGGTGCGCTGATGTCGCGCCCGCCGGCCTCCAGACTTCCGTTCTCGCGGCCGTTGCCGCGTAGGCCCTGCACGCTGGGGGCGGCAGGGCTGTGATGGCCGACGCCGTTGGTCGCAGGCGCCAGGCGGCCGGGCGCACCGGGCTTGGTGCTGGGCCGCTGCGGCACCTGAACAACAATGTCGACGCGGTTGACCTTCTCGTCCTCTTCGACCCAAAGCAATCTGATCCGGTCCGCGTAGTTGCTTTGGACCCAATCGCGCATGAAGCGGGTCGGCACCGCCATCCGCACGGAGCCATCCAATGCGCTTACAAGGGTGAGTGGTTTGAGCCAGCTGCGAAACGCCGCCTCGCCCACCTCGGCACGAAGGCGCCCGCGAACCCGTGCCCACCGTTCCTGGACCAGAGGATCGGCCTCATGACTGTGCATGTCCGGTTCCCCCATTGTGTTCCCCGATAGTCGGTTCGGCCGCATTCTCCCGTGCGCGCCACGATACCGCTGTCCAACGCCCCCAAACGTTTTGACAGCGGCCGATGCACTCATCGCGCAGCGCCCATAGGGGAAGAAATGCGGCGGTCATCAAGCTCCCCATCGTTGGATTCAGAAGATTTTATGAACAACTGTTGTTTGTATCCGGGAGGGCCCTTGTCCGGCGACTTGGATCGGCCCACAAGAGTCGAGCACGTGAAACTGCCGCACCTTCTCACCCATCCCGAATTACAGCTTTGCGCAATCAGCGCAAGTAAAACGAAGGCATTTTACTTGCGTATTCTCGCGAATACTTGATTTTTTGTGCCCCCAACCAAGTCCGCACTCTAACTCGCTGCGCCCCCGTGTGACAAGTGGGCCGAAAGGAGAACGCTGGACATTTTGCCTACGAGCCAAAGGGACTTACAGGAAAACACAACCATTGCGCGCAACGCGCAGAGTTGTCCCGAGGCCTGCCGCAGGTCTGTTTTCCGGACCGCAGCGGCTCATCAATAAAGGTCGAAAGGTGAGACCCTACAGGCGGCTGGAGCGGGAGCTTGAAGTCTTTGTGAGGATTGGCGGGCTGATTGGGGTCAATCAGCTCATCGCCTTGACGCGCGCGTTCAGCCTGGAGATCTTTCGCGCCGCAGTGTTGCGGTGGAGCCGGCCTTTTCTGACGCCGCTGTGAAGCTCGGGCTGGGCCTGCTTGAAGGCCGCCTCGGCCGCCGCCTTGTCGCCGGAGGCGATCGCCAACTCGACCTTCTTCACCTGCGTGCGGATGCGGCTCACGCGCGCGCGGTTGCGTGCTGCGCTGCGCGCATTGTGCCGGATGCGTTTCTTGGCGGATTGATGATGCGCCATGTCCCTCGACCTACCCATACTGTGTGCGGAAAAGCGCCGCGCTTATAGCTTTCCCCCCTTGGGCCGTCAAGGTGAGTCCGGGCGCAAGACGGCGGCTCGGCGGTCCGGCTACGGCGGCGGTCAACGCTGACAGACAGAACAATAGAATGTCGAGCGCCCCGACTGGACGATCCGGCGGATGCCGCCCTTCGCGCGCCCGCTGCCGCAGTTGGAACAGGCCTCGCCCTCGCGCCCGTAGACCGCCCAGTGATGCTGGAAGTAGCCCAGTTCGCCGTCGGCCTGCACATAGTCGCGCAGGCTCGATCCGCCGGCCTCGATGGCGCGCATCAGCACGTCGCGCACCGCCCAGGCGAGACGCTCGGCGCGGCGGCCCTGGACCGTGTGGGCTAGGCGCCGCGGTGAAAGGCCGGCGAAGAAGAGGGCCTCGCAGACGTAGATGTTGCCGAGGCCCGCGACCACCTTTTGATCGAGCAGCGCTGCCTTGATCGGCGTGCGCCGGCCCTTGAGGGAAGCCGCGAGGCTGCGGGCGTCGAAGCTATTGCCGAGCGGCTCCGGACCGAGATCGCAAAGCAACTTGTGGCTCTCGAGCGCCTCGTTCGCCACCAGGTCCATGATCCCGAAGCGCCGCACGTCGTTGAATCGCACCACGTCGCCGGCCTCGGTCTCGAACACCACGTGGTCGTGGGTCTCGAGAATACCGTCGTCCCGGCGGCCGAGAATCATGCGGCCCGACATGCCGAGATGGCAGAGCAGGGTCTCCTCCTTGTCGAGCCGCACCAGGATGTACTTCGCGCGCCGCCCCAGGCTCACGACCCGGCGCCCGGTGAGCCGTTCGGCGAAGCGCTCCGGAAAGGGAAAGCGCAAGTCGGGCCGGCGCTGCAGGACCCGCACCAGCGTTCGCCCTTCGAGACGAGGGCGCAGTCCGCGCACGACGGTTTCGACTTCGGGAAGTTCGGGCACGGCGAGGGATCCCGTTCGGCGGCGTCCGCGACCCATCGTCGCGCGAGCGCGCGCAGAGTAGCGCGATGCCGGGACGCGCGCTATGGTCCGCGCCATGAACGGCGGCGCGCATCGCAGGGACACATATATAAGGTCGCGGGACGGCGGCGGCACGGCATCGCGTACGCACGCGGACGGGGAAGGGGACTCGGACGATCGGGACCGGGTCTCTTTCGGATACGAGTCCGTGCCGGAGTCCGAGAAGGCCGCGCGCGTACGCGGCGTCTTCCAAAGCGTATCGAGCCGCTACGACCTGATGAACGATCTCATGTCGGGCGGCACCCACCGCCTGTGGAAGCAGGCCATGGTCGACTGGCTGGCACCACGCCCGGGCCTGCGCCTGCTCGACGTGGCCGGCGGCACCGGGGACATCGCCTTTCGCGTGATCTCGCGTGTCGGCGCCGAACGGGTCGGCGAGGTGCTGGTCTGCGACCTGACGCCGGAGATGCTGGAGGTGGGCCGCGACCGGGCAATCGACCGGGGCCTGCTGCCGGGCGCCCCGGGCAGCCCCCGATGGATCTGCGGCAACGCCGAAGCCCTGCCCCTGGCGGCGGGCAGCGTCGAGGCCTACACCATCGCCTTCGGCCTGCGCAACGTGACCCATGTCGAAAGCGCCCTGGCCGAGGCGCGGCGCGTGCTCCGGCCGGGCGGCCGCTTTCTCTGCCTGGAGTTCAGCCGGGTCGCCGTGCCGCTGGTCTCGGAGCTCTACGAGCTCTACTCCTTCAAGGTCCTGCCGGCGCTGGGCGAGCTGGTGGCCGGCGACCGAGACGCCTACCGCTATCTGGCGGAATCGATCCGCCGCTTCCCGGCCCAGGACGAGCTCGTGAGCCTGATCGCCGAGGCGGGCTTCGAGCAGGTGCGCTACCGCAACCTCTCCGGCGGCATCGCGGCGCTCCATTCCGCCTGGCGCCTCTAGGATTCTCCATGCTGCGGCCTCTCCGCACCCTCTGGCGGCTGCTGATGATCGCCCGCACCCTCGCGCGGCACGACGCCCTGGAGGCGCTGGAGGTGCTGAAGGTGGCGCCGAGCCTGGTCTGGCTGGCGCGCCTCGGCTCGCCCCGCGGCATCGAGGGCCGGCCGGGACAGAAGCTCGCCCGGGCGCTCACCGAGCTGGGCCCCAGCTTCATCAAGCTGGGCCAGTTCCTCTCCACCCGGGCCGACCTCCTGGGCGAGCAGTTGGCGGCCGACCTTTCCGAGCTGCAGGACCGGCTGCCGCCCTTCGACAGCGCCGCCGCGCGGGCCACCATCGAAAGCGAGCTGGGGCGGCCGATCGAAGACCTTTTCAAGCGGTTCGAGAATGTGCCGGTCTCCGCCGCCTCGATCGCCCAGGTGCATTTGGCGGTCACCGGCGAGGAGGACGCGCCGCCCGAGGCCGCGCAAGAAGACGCATCCGAGAGCAACGGCGAAGCGGCGGAAGGGCTCCTCGAGCCGCCGGAGGACTGGAGCGGCCGGGAGGTGGCGGTCAAGGTGCTGCGACCCGGCGTCGAGCAGGCCTTCGCCCGCGACCTGGAACTCTTCTACACCGTCGCCGAGGTGGTGGAGCGCACTCAGCCGAAGCTGCGCCGGCTCCGTCCGCGGGAGGTGGTGGGCGTCTTCGAGGAGACGGTGCGTCTGGAGATGGACCTGCGCATGGAGGCCGCCGCCGCCTCTGAGCTGGGCGCCAACTTCGCCGGCGACCCCAGCTACCGGGTGCCGGCCGCCGACTGGCAGCGCACCTCGCGCCGCGTCCTCACCCAGGAGCAGGTCGGCGGCATTCCCCTCGACGACCGGGAGGCCCTGCTGGCGGCCGGCCACGACCTGACGGAGATCCTGACCAAGGCCGCGGCCATCTTCTTCAAGCAGGTCTTCCGGGACGGCCTGTTCCACGGCGACCAGCACCCCGGCAACATGTGGGTGGACGAAGAAGGCGACATCGTCGCCGTCGATTTCGGCATCATGGGCCGGCTCGACCGCCGTACCCGCTACTACCTGGCCGACATGCTGCTGGCGACCCTCGCCCGGGACTACCGCCGCCTGGCGGAGGTACACGTGGAGGCGGGCTACCTGCCGCCGGGGCATCCGCCCGAGGTCTTCGCCCAGGCCCTCAGGTCCGTATGCGAGCCCATCTTCGGGCGGCCGCTCAACCGCATCTCCTTCGCCCGCCTGCTGGCCCAGCTCCTGCAGCTCACGGAATCCTTCGACATGCCGGTCCAGCCGCAGCTGCTGCTCCTGCAGAAGAACATGCTGATGGCCGAGGGCATCAGCCGCAGACTGGATCCGAGCCTCAACATCTGGCTCCTCGCCCAGCCGCTCATCGCCGACTGGGTGCGGGAGAACCGGGGCCCGGAGGCGCGCTTCAAGGACGCGACCCAGGACATCAGCGAAAACCTGCAGCGCCTGCCGCGCATCCTCTCCCAGGTGGACCGGGCCTCCGGCCAGATCGCCTCGGGCGGCCTTCGCCTCGACCCGGAAACCGCCAAGGCTCTCACCCAGCGGGGCAGCGACCGGGCCACGCGCATCGCGCTCTGGGTCGCGGCGGCGGCCCTGGTCATCATCGCCATCTCCTTGATCTAGATTTGCTTTCGGCCGTCCTTGCAAGACCGAGGACGGCACCCTAAATTATCTACGGTTTCGCGCCGTGAAATAGTTCCAATTGCGCAGAACATGAGATGTTATCCGGAAAACGCATTCTCCTGATCGTCTCCGGCGGCATCGCGGCCTACAAGAGCCTGGAGCTGATCCGCCGCCTGCGGGCCGAGGGCGCGGCGGTGCGCTGCGTGCTGACCAAGGCGGGCGCCCAGTTCGTCACGCCGCTCAGCCTGGCCGCCCTCAGCGAGGACAAGGTCTACGACGACCTCTTCTCGCTGACCGACGAGGCCGAGATGGGCCACATCCAGCTCTCGCGGGACGCCGACCTGCTGGTGGTCGCACCAGCCTCGGCCGACATCCTGGCCAAGATGGCGACCGGGCAAGCGGGCGACCTTGCCACGACCCTGCTGCTCGCCACCGACAAGCCGGTCCTGGTGGCGCCCGCCATGAACGTACGCATGTGGGAACACCCGGCGACCCGGGCCAACCTGGCGCTCCTCCGGTCGCGCGGCGTGCTGACGGTGGGCCCGGTGGAAGGGGACATGGCCTGCGGCGAGTACGGCTTCGGACGGCTCGCCGAGCCCGAGGCGATCCTGGCGGCGGTCGCCGGACTCTTTCGCCGCGGCGAGGCCCTGAAGGGACGGCGCGCGCTGGTCACCAGCGGGCCGACCTACGAGGCCATCGACCCGGTGCGCTATATCGCCAACCACTCGTCCGGACGTCAGGGCCACGCTATCGCCGAGGCGCTGGCCCGGCAGGGCGCCGAGACGACCTTGGTCTCCGGCCCGACCAATCTCGCCGACCCGCCTGGCGTGCAGGTGATCCAAGTCGAGTCCGCCGAGGAGATGCTGGCCGCCTGCCGCGAGGCCCTGCCGGTCGACGTGGCCGTCTGCGCCGCCGCCGTCGCCGATTGGAAGGTGAAGAGCGCAAAGACCAGCAAGCTGAAGAAGGACGGCAAGCCACCCCAGCTGGAGCTGGGCGTCAATCCCGACATCCTGGCGACCCTCTCCGCACCAAGTGGCGCACGGCCCGCGCTGGTCGTCGGCTTCGCCGCCGAGACTGAGGAGGTGGTGGCCCAGGCGACCGCCAAGCGCGCCCGCAAGGGCTGCGACTGGATCCTGGCCAACGACGTCTCGCCCGCGACCGGCACCTTCGGCGGGGCCACGAACCGCATCCACCTGATCGACGGCGACGGCGCGGAGTCCTGGCCGGAGATGAGCAAGACCGCGGTGGCCGAGCGCCTGGCCGAGCGTATCGCCGGACATCTCACCGCCGGCCCAAGCAAGGGCCGTACCCAGCGCCGGGGGAAGAGCGCGGCATGAGCGCGCTTTCGATTCCCGTCCGCCGGCTGCCCCACGGCCGCGATCTGGCACTTCCCGCCTATGCGACCGAGCAGAGCGCGGGCATGGACCTCTTGGCCGCCGTCGAGGCGCCGCTGGTGCTGGCGCCCGGCGAGCGGCGCCTGGTTCCCACCGGCCTCGCCATCGCCCTGCCGACCGGCACCGAGGCGCAGGTGCGGCCCCGCTCGGGCCTGGCGCTCAAGCACGGCATCAGCGTGCTCAACGCCCCGGGCACCATCGACGCCGACTACCGGGGCGAGGTGGGGGTGATCCTGATCAACCTGGGCCAGGAGCCCTTCACCGTCGCGCGCGGCGACCGCATCGCCCAGCTCGTCGTCGCCCCCTGCCGGCAGATCGCCTGGCGGCCGGTCGAGACCCTGGACGAGAGCGCGCGCGGCGCGGGCGGCTTCGGCTCGACCGGCGTTGTGGGCGAGGCGCCGGACGACGGCAAGGCGGCCGCCGGCTAGGAGCAGAGGTTCGGTTTGGGTTCCATGTTCCGCATGTCGAAAAAGCTGCTGTTCGCCATCGAGGCCGTGGTCGACATCGCCTATCACGCCGGCGCCGGCCCGGTGCGCTCGGCCGACATCTCGCGCCGCCAGGGCATCCCGCGCCGCTATCTGGAGCAGGTGCTGCAGCAGCTGGTGCACCACGGGGTGCTCGCCGGCCAGCGCGGCCCCAAGGGCGGCTACCGCCTGGCCCGCGAGCGCCGCCGCATCACGGTGGGGGAGATCGTGCGCATCGTGCGCAATCTGGAGGGGGCGGCCGATCCGGTCAGCGAGATGGACGGCTCGGAGATCGGCCTCAAGGTGGTCCGGCCCCTGTGGCAGGAGGCGCAGCAGGAGATCCTCGCGCGCTTCGACAAGCTGACCATCGAGTCCCTCTGCGACCGGGCGCGCAAGCTGGAGATCGCGAGCGAGGCGGCGAAGGTGCCGGATTTCAGCATTTGACGCCGGACACGCTAGAATAGGAATGGCAAGACGATCGGGCGATGGCGTGGCCCCGGGGCAGGCCGGCCGCGCAGTAGAGAGGGAGCAGTGCATGGACAGCGCCGCTTTGGCGGCCCGTCTTTCATGCCGGGGCGAGTCCCGCGGCCGGGTCTACGACAACATCCTGGGCACCATCGGCGCGACGCCCCTGATCCGCTTGTCGCGGCTGGCCGAGCGGCATGGGGTGGCGGCCGATATCGTCGGCAAGTGCGAGTTCTTCAATCCGGGCGGCTCGGTGAAGGACCGCATCGGCCTTTCCATGATCGAGGCGCTGGAGGCCGAGGGCCGGATCACGCCGGAGACGGTCATCATCGAGCCCACCAGCGGCAACACCGGCATCGCGCTCGCCTTCGTCTGCGCTGCCAAGGGCTACCGGCTCATCCTCACCATGCCGGAGACCATGTCGGTGGAGCGGCGCAAGATGCTGCGGCTCCTCGGCGCCGAGCTGGTGCTGACCGACGGCTCGCGCGGCATGCGCGGCGCCGTCGAGAAGGCCGAGGAGCTGCTCGAGGCGCTGCCGAAGGCGGTCATTCCCCAGCAGTTCTCCAACCCGGCCAATCCGGCGGTCCACCGCCTGACCACCGCCGAGGAGATCTGGAAGGACAGCGCCGGCCAGGTGGACGCCGTCGTCTCGGGCGTCGGCACCGGCGGCACGCTGACCGGCGTCGCTCAGGTCCTGAAAGACCGCAAGCCGGGTTTCCGGATGATCGCCGTCGAGCCCGAGGACAGCCCCGTCCTCTCCGGCGGCCCGCCCGGCCAGCACAAGATACAGGGCATCGGCGCCGGCTTCGTGCCCGAGATCCTGGACACCGGACTGATCGACGAGGTGCTGCGGATCGCCAACGACACCGCCTTCGCCGTCGCCCGCGAGACGGCCGCTCTGGAGGGCCTGCCGGTGGGGATCTCCTCCGGCGCGGCGCTGGCCGCCGCCCTTGAGGTGGGCGCCCGCGCCGAGATGGCCGGCAAGATGATCGTCGTCATCCTGCCGTCCTTCGCCGAACGCTACCTGACGACCGACCTCTTCGAAGGCCTCTAGGACCTCGGAGGATCCCATAGGGAATCGGCCCATGGAATTGAACGACCAGCAGATCGAACGCTATGCCCGCCACATCGTGCTGCCGGAGATCGGCGAGGAGGGGCAGGAACGCCTCCTCGAATCCAAGGTGCTGGTGGTGGGCGCCGGCGGGCTCGGCTCGCCGCTGCTGCTCTATCTCGCGGCAGCGGGCGTGGGCACCCTCGGCGTTATCGACGACGACGTGGTCGACCTTTCGAACCTGCAGCGCCAGGTGGTGCACGACAGCTCCAACGTCGGCCTGGACAAGGTGGAGAGCGCCCGCGCCCGGCTCGCCGAGGTGAACCCGGACGTAGAGGTCGTCTCCTACGGCGAGCGCCTGGTGCTCGAACGGGTCGAGGAGCTGGTCGCCGGCCACGACGTGGTGGCCGACGGCTCCGACAACTTCTCCACGCGCTACCTCCTGAACGATGCCTGCTATTTCGCCGGCCGGCCCCTGGTCTCGGCCGCCATCATGCGCTTCGACGGCCAGATCACCACCTTCAAGGCCCACCAGCGCACGGACGACGACCCGACCGCCCATCCCTGCCAACGCTGCATTTTCCCGACCCAGCCCGAAGACCCCAAGGAAAGCTGCTCCGACGTGGGCGTGCTGGGGGCCCTCGCGGGCACGCTCGGCGCCATGCAGGCAACCGAGGTCATCAAGGAGCTGCTCGGCATCGGCGAGAGCCTTTCAGGCCGGCTCTGGCTCTACGATTCGCTGGCCGCCATGTTCCGCATGGTCAAGGTCCAGGCCGACCCGACCTGCCCGCTCTGCAGCGCCGAGGCGACCATCCGCGACCTGAACAGCGTGGACTACGGCGACACGGCGAGCTGCGCCGCCTGAACGCGCACCTGATCAAATGGAAGGGGAGGGAAGCGGCCGGTCCGCCGGGACCGGGATCCCTCAGAACATGGCCTCGATGACCCGGTCGGGCGGGGCGTGGCCGTCGGCGAAGGTCTTGATGTTGATGAGCACCTTCTCGCCCATGGCGATGCGCCCCTCGATGGTGGCCGAGCCCATGTGGGGCAGCAGGACCACGTTGTCGAGCTTCAGCAGCCGCGGGTTGACGGCGGGCTCGTGCTCGAAGACATCGAGCCCGGCGCCGGCGATCTCGCGGCTCTCCAGCATGCGCGCCAGCGCGTTCTCGTCCACGACCTCGCCGCGGCTGGTGTTCACCACGTAGCACTGGGGCGGCAGGAGCTTCAGCCGCCGGGCCGAGAGCAGGTGGTAGGTGGCGGGGGTCGAGGGGCAGTTGACCGAGATGATGTCCATGCGCGACAGCATCTGGTCCAGGCTCTCCCAAAAGGTCGCCTCCAGCTCCTCCTCGATCTCGGAATGCACCCGGCGCCGGTTGTGGTAGTGGATCGAGAGGCCGAAGCCGCGGGCCCGCCGCGCCACCGCCTGGCCGATGCGGCCCATGCCGATGATGCCAAGGCGCTTGCCGGTGATGCGGTGGCCCAGCATGGAGGTGGGGCTCCAGCCGCGCCACTCGCCCGAGCGCACCAGCCGCTCGCCCTCCGCCAGGCGCCGCGGCACCGCCAGGATCAGCGCCATGGTCATGTCGGCGGTGTCCTCGGTCAGGACGCCCGGCGTGTTGGTCACCGTGACGCCCCGCTGGCGGGCCGTCTTCAGGTCGATGTGGTCGACGCCGGTGCCGAAGGAGGCGATGAGGCGCAGGTTCTCGCCGGCCTGGGACAGGACGCCCGCGTCGATGCGGTCGGTCACCGTGGGCACCAGGACGTCGGCCTCCTTGACCGCCGAGACCAGAGCCGCCTGGCTCATCGGCTCGTCCTCGAGATTGAGGCGCGAGTCGAACAGCTCCATCATCCGCGTCTCGATCGCGTCCGGAAGCCGTCGGGTGACGATGACCAGCGGTTTTTTCGGAGACATGGACTCGACTGCCTGTGTGCCGGGCGCACAGGCCGCACCGCCCGCGCAGCCGTTGGCTTAGCAGCCACGCCCTGCCGTTGTCCAGAGTGTCCGGAGGCCGCGGCCAGGTTTTGCGTTAGGCTTTTCCGCCCCGGCGGACCGGCAGGGAAGGGGCCCGGCGCCTTGACCGGTCACAGGCCGAACGGCTAGGAGGGGGTCGCGTAGGGCCACCCCCAGGCATCACAGGCCGGGAACCCCGAAGAGCCACCGAAAATCCGCCGTGACCCGCTCGTTCAGAGTTCCGCTTCTCCGCTGCGCCGCGCTCCTCGCGCTGACCGCGCTCGCCCTCGCCTGGGGTCCGCCGCCGCCGGCCGCCCAGGGACTGGAGACCGGCGGCAGTGGGCTGCCGCTGCCTCGCTTCGTCTCCCTCAAGGCGGATCTGGTCAACCTGCGGACCGGGCCCGGCACCCGCTATCCCATCGACTGGATCTACCGGCGCCGCGGGCTGCCCGTAGAGATCACCGAGGAGTTCGAGGACTGGCGCCGCATCCGCGACCACGACGGCGCGACCGGCTGGGTGCACCGCTTCATGCTGAAGTCCCGGCGCACTGTCCTGATCATGGGCGAGAGACGCCTGCTGCGCCGGCGGCCGGAGCCGGACGCCCCGGGGGTGGTCTACCTGGAGCCGGGGGTGGTCGCCGATCTCGAGGACTGTGAGAAGGCCTGGTGCCGGATCTCGGCCGACGGCTTCAGCGGCTGGCTGCACCGGGCCGACTTCTTCGGCGTCAACGCCGACGACTAGGGAAGCCGGCGCCCAGAGCGGTTGTGGGTCAGTCGAGATCGGCGGCGAGTGCCGTGCGCACCGCTTCGGGCAGCACCACCATGTGGGCGTACTCCGGGTGGCTGAAGCCGAGGATGACGTCGACACCGGAGGCCTTGAAGGCGGCCGCCTGCTCGGGCGTGAAAGGGAAGTGGATGAACTGCACCGAGGAGGCCTTGCCTTCCGCGGAGGTGCGGTCGACGTCGGCCTCTGGCAGGCCCTTGACCGTCTCGCCGGCGAACTTCAGGAAGGCGGTCTCCTCGACCCCGCCCAGGCGCGCCAGCAAGGCCGCGCGGCGCTGGGGCTCGTCGATCTCGAACATGACCGTGGCGACCAGCTCGTCGCCCTTGGGAATCAAAGGGTTGTAAGCCGCGAGCTCGTCGGGGATCTGTGCCTCGCCGCCCTGCTCCACGAACAGCATCTCGTGGATCTGGTACCACATGGTCTCGTAGTTCTCGAAATAGAAGGTGCAGACCGTCCCGACCTCGACCCGCCGGTTGCGCTTCACCTCCCGGAGCTTCTCACGCCAGGACTTGCGCTCGGCTCCGTAGGTCTCCATGGGCAGGATGTCGTCGCGGGTGACGCTGCGCTTGCGGCCGCTCGTCGTCGTCATTTCGCTACCTCCTTCCGCCCGGGCCCGCGCCGCGGCGGCCACGTCAGACCGACAGGCCGTAGGCCTGGGCGAAGAGCTCGATCGGGTGGCTGGCGTGCCGGAGCTCCTTGGGGGCGTCCTTCTCAAGGCGCTCCATACCCTGAATGATGTGCTCGCCCGCGAGCGGACATTCGGACGCGACGAAGGCCTTGTCGCCGCCCGCCGCCTGGCGGGCCACCGGCTTGCCCACCTTGAGCGCTACCTCGAAGTTCTCCTTCAGGATGCCCCAGGACCCGCCGTGGCCCGAGCAGCGCTCGATCACCGCCACGTCGGCCTCGGGCAGCAGGCGCATCATGTCGGCCGCCTTGTGGCCCATGTTCTGGGCCCGGGCGTGGCAGGCGATGTGGAGGGCCACGCCACCGGGCAGCGGGCCCAGCCCCTCGGCCAGGCCCTCGCGCTTGGCGATGTCGACCACGTACTCGCTGACGTCGAAGGTGGCCTGGGAGAGCGCCGCCACGTCCTCCTCCTCGGGCAGGATCAAGGGCCACTCGAACTTCAGCATGAGGGCGCAGGATGGCACCAGCGCGATCACGTCGTAGTCCTTGTCGATCCAGGGCCTGAGCGCCCCTGCGACGCAGCGCGCGGAGCCCGCGACCTTGCCGATGTCGCCGTGCTCGAGCTGCGGCATGCCGCAGCAGGCGGGATAGACCACCTCGGTCTCCACGCCGTTCTTGGCCAGCACGGCGCGCGCGGCGAGCCCGATGCGCGGATTGTTGTAGTTGGCGAAACAGGTGGCGTAGAGCACCGCCTTGCGGCCGAAGGCGGGCGCCTCGCGGTTTACCTCCGGCACCTCTGTCTTGGCCCGGAGCGCGAAGGTCTTGCCGTGGAACTTGGGGAGCGCCGCCTCGCGGTGGATGTCTGCGAGGGACTCCATGGCCGGGCGCGTCAGCTTGTTCTTGGTGTCGCTCGCCCAGTTGGCGAGACCCGCGACCTTGCCCGCCAGGCGGCCGTTGCGGTCGGTCTCGGTCAGCTGCTTGATGCGGAAGTCGGTCCTGCCCGCCTTCGCCTCCGCCGCCCGGTAGCGCAGCATGAGATGCGGGAAGTCCAGGTCGAACTCGTGGGGCGGCACGTAAGGGCACTTGGTCATGAAGCACATGTCGCAGAGCGTGCAGGCGTCCACGACCGGCTTGAAGTCCTTGCTGTCGACCGTATCGAGCTCGCCGCTCTCGGACTCGTCGATCAGATCGAAGAGGCGCGGGAAGGAGTCGCAGAGATTGAAGCAGCGCCGGCAGCCGTGGCAGATGTCGAACACCCGACGCAGTTCGGCGTCGATCTTCTCCGCGTCGTAGAAGTCCGGATCGTTCCAGTCGATCGGGTGCCGGGTGGGCGCTTCGAGGCTGCCTTCACGCATGACTCTGGTTCCCTCGCTCGCCCTCTCGGCGGGCGCCCCCGCGCCGGGCCCCGGGAAGGCGTCGCCCCTTGCGCGGCGGCGCTGGGAGCGTTCGGCTGAAGAGCGGCCGGGGACGCGGACGGCGCCTTCACGGGTGGTCGCGTCCCCTCTAGCCGCGAGGCGCTGCGCCTCGCCGCCCCGGCAGGCCGCACGGGGCGAAGAGCGTCAGTCCATGGTCTCGAGCGCTTTCTGGAAGCGGCCGGCGTGGCTCTTCTCGGCCTTGGCCAGGGTCTCGAACCAGTCCGCGATCTCGTCGAAGCCTTCCTCGCGCGCCGTACGCGCCATGCCCGGGTACATGTCGGTGTACTCGTGGGTCTCTCCGGCGATGGCGGCCTTGAGGTTGGACGAGGTGTCGCCGATCGGCTCGCCGGTGGCCGGGTCGCCAACCTCCTCGAGGAACTGCAGATGGCCGTGAGCGTGGCCGGTCTCGCCCTCGGCGGTCGAGCGGAAGACCGCGGAAATGTCGTTGTAGCCCTCCACGTCGGCCTTCTGCGCGAAGTAGAGGTAGCGGCGGTTGGCCTGGCTCTCGCCGGAGAAGGCCTCCTTCAGGTTGTCCTCGGTTTTCGTTCCCTTGAGACCGGACATCGGTTTCTCCCCAGTTAGCGTTCTCGTCTGCTGCATGCTGCGGCCGGGCCGGCAAGCGGCTTGAGACCCGGCACACAGAGCTAGATAAAGCGCGGGCATGGCCCTGTCAATAGTTTAGAACGTTTCCAAACTATTTTTTAAAGGGCTAATTTTGAATTGGATCAGGAATCAGTGTCTTGGATGCGGATGACCACGTCCACCCGCGCGATGCGGGTGCCCTCCGGCGGCTCGGGAAGCTCGGTCAGGGTCAGGTGGTCGCCCGGAATGTCCTTGAGATCGCCCGTGCCTTCGAAGAAGAAGTGATGGTGATCGTCCACGTTGGTGTCGAAATAGGAGCGCCCCGGCTCGACCACCACTTCGCGCAGCAGGCCCGCCTTGGTGAACTGGTGCAGGCTGTTGTAGACCGTGGCCACGGAGACCCCGACGTCCGCCGCCTGAGCCTCGCCGTGGAGCTGCTCGGCGGTCACGTGGCGGTCGCCGCCCTCGAACAGAAGCCGCGCCAAGGCAAGACGCTGGCGCGTCGGCCGCAGCCCGGACGCCTTCAGGCGCGCGATCAGCCGGCTGTAGGAGCGTTCCCTGGTCATGACCTCCATATAAGCACATTCGGCTGGAATTAAAGAGCAAAAAATCAAAGGATTGCGGGCTTTCCTGGAATGCGTTTAATGGGCATCCGGTGGCCGGCGAAATTCCACCGGCCGCTCATGCCGAGACTGAGCGGCCGCCGGACCGATCCCTGGGCCGATCCCTGGGCCGATCCCGGGGCAGATCCTGGCCATGTGCCCGGACCTTTCCTGGACCGCATGCGGACCGGCCCCGGACCCGGCAGGCACCCGCCGGGCGACCGGCCGGCGGGTAATACGGCTTTGCTTGCACCGGCGGCCCCTATGCTATATTCCGCCTCGGTGGCCTGGCGACGGTGCGCTTCGGCGCCCCGCGCCGCAATCGCGGAAGACGGCGCACGTGACGGAACGCAAGAGCAGTTTCAGCTATCAAGAACTCCTCGAGTGCGCCCACGGCCGTCTGTTCGGCCCCGGCAACGCGCAGCTACCCTTGCCGCCCATGCTGATGGTCGACCGCATCGCCAAGATCTCGGCCGAGGGCGGATCCCACGGCAAGGGCGAGATCATCGCCGAGCTGGACATCAAGCCGGGCCTCTGGTTCTTCGACTGCCATTTCGAGAACGACCCCGTCATGCCCGGCTGCCTGGGCCTCGACGCCCTCTGGCAGCTGGTCGGCTTCTTCCTCGGCTGGATGGGCGCGCCGGGGCGTGGCCGGGCCCTCGGCGTGCGCGAGGTCAAGTTCTCGGGCGAGGTCCTGCCGACGGCCCGCAAGGTCGTCTACCACCTCAACCTCAAGCGGGTCATCATGCGCAAGCTGGTCATGGGGATCGCGGACGGCATCATGAAGGTCGACGGCGAGACCGTCTACGAAGCCACGGACCTCAAGGTCGGCTTGTTCATGGCCTCCGAGGCGGCTTAGGGTCCTGAGCATGAGGCGAGTCGTCGTCACCGGCCTGGGGGTCATCTCCAGCATCGGCAACAGCAAGGAAGAGGTCGTCCAGTCGCTGAAGGACGGCCGCTCCGGCATCGAGTACTGCGCCGAGTACGAGGAGCTGGGCTTCCGCTCCCACGTCCACGGCTCCCTCAAGCTGGACATCGAGTCCGTGCTGGACCGCAAGCTGCGGCGCTTCATGGGCGACGGCGCGGCCTACAACTACGTCGCCATGCGCCAGGCGATCGACGACGCCGGCCTCGAGCACAAGGACGTCTCCAACGAGCGCAGCGGCATCGTCATGGGCTCCGGCGGCCCCTCGACCCAGAACATGCTGCAGGCCTTCGACACCCTGCGGGAGAAGGGCGCGCGGCGGGTCGGCCCCTTCATGGTGCCGCGGACCATGTCCAACACCAACACGGCGACGCTGGCGGTCCCCTACGAGATCAAGGGCGTCAACTACACCATCACCTCGGCCTGCGCGACCAGCGCCCACTGCATCGGCCATGGCGGCGAGCTGATCCAATGGGACAAGCAGGACATCGTCTTCGCCGGCGGCGGCGAGGAGCTGCACTGGACGATCACCGTGCTGTTCGACGCCATGCCGGCGCTCTCCTCCAAGTACAACGACCGGCCCAGCGAGGCCTCGCGCGCCTTCGACACCGGACGCGACGGCTTCATCATTTCCGGCGGCGGCGGCGTGGTCGTGCTGGAGGAGCTGGAGCACGCCAAGGCGCGCGGCGCCAAGATCTATGCCGAGCTGGTCGGCTACGGCGCCACTTCCGACGGCTACGACATGGTGCAGCCCTCGGGCGAGGGCGCGGTGCGCTGCATGCAAAACGCGCTCAAGGGGATCGGCAACACGCCGGTCGACTACATCAACACCCACGGCACCAGCACGCCCATCGGCGACGCCATCGAGCTGAAGAGCATCAAGGAGGTCTTTGGCGACACCCTGCCGCGATTCAATTCCACCAAATCATTGACCGGGCACGCCCTCGGCGCCGCCGGCGTCAACGAGGCCATCTACTCGATCCTGATGATGCAGAACAACTTCGTCTGCGCGTCGGCCAACATCGAGGATCTGGACCCGGAAGCCGAAGGCATGCCCATCGTCCGCGAGTGCGAAGAGGACCTCCAGCTCAATTGCGTGATTTCCAACAGCTTCGGGTTCGGCGGCACCAACGCCACGCTCGCTTTCAAGCGCTACGAAAACTGAATTCGAAGGTTCCGGTGAGGGAAGGCTTGGACCTCCATGCAGAAACCGACCCTGCAGAGCGGACCTGAGGCCGGCGGCGAGGCGGCAGACCGCCGCGACCAGGCCCGGGAACCGCTGATGGCCGGCAAGCGGGGCCTGGTCATGGGAGTCGCCAACGACCGCTCGATCGCCTGGGGCATCGCGCGTGCGCTGCACGGCGAAGGGGCGGAGCTCGCTTTCAGCTACCAGGGCGAGGCCTTCGGCAAGCGGGTGGCGCCGCTCGCCCAATCCCTCGGCGCCGAGTTCACCCGTTCCTGCGACGCCGACAACGAGGCCGATCTGGACCTGCTCTTCTCCGGCCTGGGCGAGCACTGGGACGGCCTCGACTTCGTGGTCCACGCCATCGCCTTTTCGGACAAGGAGCAGCTGAAGGGCCGCTACCTGGACACCACCCGGGAGAACTTCGCCCGCACGCTCGCGGTCTCCTGCTACTCCTTCACCGCCATCGCGCGGCGCGCGGCGCCCCTCATGCGCGACGGCGGCTCGCTGCTCACGCTGACCTACCTGGGCGCCGAGCGCGTCACCCCCAACTACAACGTCATGGGGGTGGCCAAGGCGGCGCTGGAGGCGAGCGTGCGCTACCTGGCCGCCGACCTGGGGCCCCAGGGGATCCGGGTCAACGCCATCTCGGCCGGTCCCATGCGCACCCTGGCCGGTTCGGCCATCGCCGACGCCCGCTTCGTCTTCCGCTGGAGCCAGCAGCATGCGCCGCTCAAGCGCAACGTGGACCTGGAAGAGGTGGGCAACGCCGGCCTCTATCTGCTGTCCGATCTCTCGGCCGCCGTGACCGGCGCGGTCCACCACGTGGACGGCGGCTACAACGTGATCGGCATTCCTTCTCCGAACGACATCGAGCGCAAAGACTGACGAGAGCGCACGGACTGACCGGCTGCGCGGGCCGCCCTGAACGCCTCTGGTGGGATTAGGCCGGCCGAGCGTGGCTTTTCTCGAAGGCGGGCGCGATGCGCTCCGGCCTGTCGGTGATGATGCAGTCCACCCCCGACTCGTAGAGCTCGAGCGCCCGGCGCCCATCGTTGACGGTGAAGGTCCCCACCTGGCGGCCGCTGCTCTTGATCAGCGATATCAGCTCCCAGGTGAGCGCCTTGTAGTGGACGTGGAAGGCGACCGCCTCGAGGGCGGCCAGGGTCGCCTGCCAGTCAGTCGGGATCTTGAAGGTGATGAAGGCACGCGGCCAGTCCGGCCGAAGCGCCATGGCGGCGGCCAGGCTCATGCGGCTGAAGCTGCTGACGAGGGGCGGCGGCCGCTCGGCGGGCCAGGCCTCGCCGGCAACCTCCAGGGCCTTCGCCGCAGTCTCGACGTCGCGGCCGGGCGTCGGCTTGATCTCGATGTTGGGATGGAGGCCCAGGTCCAGCATCAGCTCCAGCGCCGCGCGCAGGCTCGGCGCCCGCTCGCCGCGGAACTCGGGCGCGAACCAGGCGCCCACGTCCAGTTTCGAGAGCCGCGCGAAGGGCGTCTCGGCGGTGAGGCCGCGCGCGCCGGTCACCCGCTCCAGGGAATCGTCGTGGTACAGCAGCGGCACCCCGTCGCCGCTCAGCATGACGTCGAACTCGACCCAGCTGACGCCCAGCTCGCCGGCCTTCCGGATCCCGGCCAGGGTGTTCTCGGGCGCGTGGCCACAGACGCCGCGGTGGCCCATCAGGGGCGGCAGACGGAAGGCCGCGCGGGCCGCTGGCCCGGCCCTGCCACGTCCGGGGCTTTTCGTCCCTCTATCGGCCATCGCGCCGGCGCCGCCTCGTGGTCCCGGGCTATAAAGCACGGGCGGCCAAATCGACGGCCGCCCGAAAAAGCACAACAGAGTCCCAGTGGGCCGTCAACGGCCCGTTCGAGGGCGAGAGTTCAGCTCGCCTTGGCGGCCTGCTGCAGGTCCTCGCCGGTTTCCTGGTCGACCACCTTCATGGAAAGCTTGACCTTGCCCCGGTCGTCGATGCCGATGCACTTGACCTTGACCATGTCGCCTTCCTTGATGACGTCGCCCACGGTCTTGACCCGGTGCGGGGCCAGCTCGCTGATGTGCACCAGGCCGTCGCGGGAGCCCATGAAGTTCACAAAGGCACCGAAGTCGACGATCTTGACCACCTTGCCCGAGTAGATCTCGCCGACCTCGGGCTCGGCCGTGATCGACTTGATCCAGTCGATCGCCGCCTGCGCCTGCTGCTGGTCGACGGCCGCTACCTTCACGGTGCCGTCGTCGTCGATGTCGATCTTGGCCCCGGTGGTCTCGGTGATCTCGCGGATGACCTTGCCGCCGGTTCCGATCACCTCGCGGATCTTCTCGCGCGGGATGTTGATGACCGTGATGCGCGGCGCATGCTCCGCGACCCCCTCGCGGGCCTGGGTGAGCGCCTTGTTCATCTCGCCCAGGATATGCAGCCGCCCATCGCGCGCCTGCGCGAGCGCGTCGGCCATGATCTCCTTGGTGATGGAGGTGATCTTGATGTCCATCTGGAGCGAGGTGACGCCCGTTTCGGTGCCCGCCACCTTGAAGTCCATATCGCCCAGGTGGTCCTCGTCGCCCAGGATGTCCGACAGAACGGCCACGCCGTCGTCTTCCTTGATCAGGCCCATGGCGATGCCGGCAACCGGCCGGGCGATGGGAACGCCCGCGTCCATCAGGGCGAGCGACGAGCCGCAGACCGTCGCCATGGAGGAGGAGCCGTTCGATTCCGTGATCTCGGAGACGACGCGCACCGTATAGGGGAAGTCTTCCGGCGTGGGCATGACAGGACGGATCGCCCGCCAGGCCAGCTTGCCGTGGCCGATCTCGCGGCGGCCCGGCGGGATCATGCGCTTCACCTCGCCGACCGAGTAGGGCGGGAAGTTGTAGTGCAGCATGAAGTGCTGCCGGTACTCGCCCTCGAGCGCGTCCATGATCTGCTCGTCCTGGCCGGTGCCCAGGGTTGTCGTGACCAGCGCCTGGGTCTCGCCGCGGGTGAAGAGGGCCGAGCCGTGGGTCCGCGGCAGCACGCCGACCTCGCTCACGATCGGCCGCACGTCGCTGGTGCCGCGGCCGTCGATGCGCCGGCGGGTCTCCAGGATGCTGCCGCGCACGATACCGCTTTCCAGCTCCTTGAGGACGCCGCCCGCCAGGGCGACCGCATCCTCGTCATCGCCCAGGGACTCGATCGCCCGAGTGCGCACTTCGTCGACCTTCTCGCGGCGGCGCATCTTGTCCGCCTCCTGGTAGGCCGTCGCCAGGTCGGCGGCGAAGCCGGCCTGCAGCTTTTCGCGCAGCGTCTCGAGCTCGGGCGGCGGCGGCGGCAGGTCGCGGGGCTCGCGCGCGCAGCGCTCGGCGAGACCGATGATGGCGTCGATCACCGGCTGCATCTGCTCGTGGCCGAAGACGACGGCGCCCAGCATGATCTCCTCGCTCAGCTCGCTGGCCTGGGATTCGACCATCAGCACGCCTTCTCGGGTGCCGGCCACCACCAGGTCGAGCTCGGTCTGGCCGATCTCTTCGCAGGCCGGATTGAGGATGTACTGGCCGTCGCGGTAGCCGACCCGGCAGCCGCCGATGGGCCCGAGGAAGGGCAGTCCGGAGATGGTCAGCGCCGCCGAGGCGCCGATCATGGCGACGATGTCGGGGTCGTTCTCCAGGTCGTGGCTGAGCACGGTGCAGATCACCTGGGTCTCGTTCTTGTAGCCCTTGGCGAACAGCGGCCGGATCGGCCGGTCGATGAGCCGCGAGGTGAGGGTCTCCTTCTCGCTCGGCCGGCCCTCGCGCTTGAAGAAGCCGCCGGGAATCTTGCCCGCGGCGAAGGTCTTCTCCTGGTAGTTGACCGTCAGCGGGAAGAAGTCGATGCCTTCCCGGGCCTGGACATCGCCGACGGCGGTGCAGAGGACGACCGTGTCGCCATAGGAGGCCATGACCGCGCCGTCGGCCTGGCGGGCGATGTGCCCGGATTCCAGCACCAGGCGCCGTCCGCCCCAGTCCAGTTCTTTGCGATGAATTTCAAACATGTCTTCTCAGTCCTTCCAGATCTGGCCGGATGGTCTCAGCCGGACCCGCGCAAGCGGCGGCAACCCCGGAACCGCGGCGCCTGCCCTGAGGCGGCGCGCGCGAATCCCCATCCGCCGCTTACGTCGGCCCGGCTCTTTCCAGTCATCGCCCCGGCCACAAAGCGATGGCGTCGATTTTTGTGATTGAAGGGTCATGCCCGATCCGGACCAGCCTCTTGCCGCACGCGGCAGGCCGCGGCCCCGGAATGCGGTCCGCGCCGGTCTAGCGGCGCAGCCCCAGGCTTTTGATGAGCGTTTCGTAACGCCCCACGTCCTTTCGCTTGAGATAGTCCAGCAGCCGCCGGCGCTGACCCACCATGATCAGCAATCCGCGGCGGGAGTGGAAATCCTTGCGGTGCACCTTGAGGTGCTCCGTCAGGTTGGAAATGCGCTCGGTGAGGATGGCGACCTGCACCTCGGGCGATCCGGTGTCGCCGTCGTGGGTTGCGTACTCCGTTATGAGCGCCGTCTTTCGCTCGGCAGTGATCGACATCTCTCGTTCTACTCCATTCCAAGGGCCCAAGGACCCCGATCAGAGGTTCAGGACCCGCAAGGGACGAATCTCGCCGGCCTCGTAGCGCGCCACCGCCACCGGGGTGTTGGACGCCACGGCGCAGACGATGTCACCCTGGGCCAGGTCCCGGATCCGTTCGCGGTCGGACCGCGCCAGCAGCGACACGGCCTGTCCGCATCTGAGGCGGTTGGCCTCGCTGTCCGTCAGGTCGAGGGCCGGGATGCCGTCCAGCGCCACTTCGACGGGCAGCAGGTGCTCGAAAGCGGCCGCACTATGCCCTAGAGATTCAAGACGATCCAGGGAAATCGCGTCCGCCTCGTCGAAGGGTCCGACCCGGGTGCGGCGCAGGGCGGCGATGTGCCCGTAGGTGCCGAGCGCGAGCCCCAGGTCGCGGGCCAGCGCCCGCATGTAGGCCCCCTTGCCGCAGCGGGCCTCGAACTCCGCGTGGTCCGGATCGGGCAGGCAAACTAGCTCCAGGCGGGTGATCAGGACCGGGCGGGCCTCCAGCTCGAAGTCGGTCTCGGCCCGGGCCAGGTCGTAGGCGCGCCGGCCCGCCACCTTGACCGCCGAATAGCTGGGCGGCACCTGATCGAGCTGGCCGATGAAGCCGCCCAGCACGGCACGGATCTCGGCCTCGCCGGGGCGCACCGGGCTCTCCGCCGTGACCGCCCCCTCGGCGTCGTCGCTGTCGGTCGCCTGACCCCAGCGCACGGTGAAGCGGTAGCGCTTTTCCGTGTCCATGACGTAGGGCACGGTCTTGGTGGCCTCGCCGAGGGCGATCGGCAGGACCCCGCTCGCCATGGGATCCAGGGTGCCGCCGTGGCCCACCTTCTGGGCGTCGAAGACCCGGCGCACCGCGCCCACCACCTGGGTCGAGGTGGGGCCCAGAGGCTTGTCGACCACCACCCAGCCGTTGACCGGCCGGCCCCGGCGCCTACGGGCCATCGCCGCCCTCCTCGCCGCGCGGCCGGGCCTCGGCGCCATCTGCGGAGAGATCCCGGCTGACTCGCTCGCTGTGCAGCAGGCGCTCGACCTCTGCGGCCCGCTCGAAGGAAAGATCGGGCTCGAAGCTGAGCCGCGGCGTATAGCGCAGGTGGATCTCGCGGCCGAGCTGGCCGCGCAGATAGCCCGCCGCGCGATTGAGGGCGCGGACGATCTCCGCCGTATGCGCCCCGCCCAGGGGAATGACGAAGGCCGTCGCGTTGTGCAGGTCGGGGCTGACGCTGACCTCGGTCACCGTCACGTTGGCCTCGGCGAGCACCGGATCGTCGAAGTCCGCCTGCGCCAGCACGCGCACCAGCGCATGGCGGACTTCCTCGCCGACACGCAACTGGCGCTGGCTCGGAGACTTGCCCCGGCTTGGCTTCATGACGGGTCCTCGACTCGTGGCGGGCAGGATCGGGCGGCCGGTCCTCGGAGGGCGCGAAATCGAACCCGGCTAGAGCTCGCGCGCGATCTCCTCGACCTCGTAGCACTCGATGCGGTCGCCGACCTGGATGTCCTGGTAGTTCTCGAAGGCCATGCCGCACTCGTAGCCGTCCTTGACCTCGCGCACCTCGTCCTTGAAGCGCCGGAGCGTCTTCAGGGTGCCGTCGTGGATGACCACGTCGTCGCGCAGCAGGCGGACCTTGGCCCCGCGCTTGACCAGGCCCTCGGTCACCATGCAGCCGGCCACCTTGCCGACCTTGGTGATGTTGAAGACCTCGCGGATCTCGGCATAGCCCAGGAACTTCTCGCGCTGTGCCGGCGCCAGCAGCCCGCTCAGGACCGCCCTTATGTCGTCGACCACGTTGTAGATGATCGAATAGTAGCGGATATCGATCCCGTCGCGCCGGGCAAGGTCGCGGGCCTGGGGATTGGCGCGCACGTTGAAGCCGATGATGATGGCATCGGTGGCGCCAGCCAGGGTCACGTCGGACTCGTTGATGCCGCCGACCGCAGAATGGAGAACACGGACCTTGGCTTCCTCGGTGCCGAGCTTCTCCAGACTGCCGACGATGGCCTCCAGAGAACCGTGGACATCCGACTTGATGACCACCGGCAGCTCCTCGGCCTCGCCTTCCTTGATGCGGGTGAGCATCTGCTCCAGGGAGCCGCGGCCCTGGGCCGCGATATCGCTCTCACGTTTGCTGTGGCCGCGGAACTCGGCCACTTCCCGGGCCCGGGCCTCGTTCTCAACCACGATGAACTCGTCGCCGGCGACGGGTGTGCCGTTGAGGCCCAAGACTTCGACAGGTACCGAGGGGCCGGCGCTCTCCACGGAATCGCCGCGCTCGTTCACCAGCGCCCGCACACGGCCCCACTCGCTACCGGCCACGAAGACGTCGCCGACGTTGAGCGTGCCGCGCTGGACCAGCACGGTGGCGACCGAGCCGCGGCCGCGCTCCAGCTTGGCCTCGATGACCACGCCCTCGGCCGCACGGGCCGGATTTGCCTTGAGCTCCAGGAGCTCGGCCTGGAGCAGGATCGCCTCCTCGAGCTTGTCGAGGTTCTGCTTCTCCTTGGCCGACACGGGCACGGCCAGGATTTCGCCGCCCATGTCCTCCACCACCAGTTCGTGCTGCAGCAATTCCTGCTTGACGCGATCCGGATCGGCATCCGGCCGATCGATCTTGTTGATGGCGACGATGATCGGCACTTGGGCGGCCTTGGCGTGGTTGATCGCCTCGACCGTCTGCTCCTTGATGCCGTCGTCGGCGGCGACCACCAGGACCACGATGTCAGTCACGTCGGCGCCGCGCGAGCGCATCTCGGTGAAGGCAGCGTGGCCCGGCGTGTCGATGAAGGTGATCTTGGCACCGCCGGGGAGCTGCACCTGATAGGCGCCGATGTGCTGAGTGATCCCGCCGGCCTCGTGTTCGGCCACGTCGGTCTCGCGCAAGGCGTCGAGCAGCGACGTCTTTCCGTGGTCGACGTGTCCCATGATGGTGACCACCGGGGGGCGTGGCTGCATATCTACATCCTGGTCCGGCCCGCCTTTCAGGCCGACCTCGACGTCCGACGCCGAGACCCGCTTGATCCGGTGGCCAAACTCTTCGACCAGCAGTTCCGCGGTGTCCGCATCGATCGCCTGGTTGATGGTCGCCATGACGCCCATCTTCATCAGCGATTTGATCACCTCGCCGCCGCGCTCGGCCATGCGATTGGCCAACTCCTGGACGGTGATCGCCTCGGGCACCACCACCTCGCGGATCACACGCTGCGGCGGCTGATGGGCCTGCTTCTCCTGCAACGCGCGCAGACGCTCGCGCTGGCGCCGCACCGAGGCGAGGGAGCGCACCCGCTCCCGCTCGTCGCCTTCCAGCGCTTGGGCGATGGTCAGCTTGCCGCGCCGCCGGCGCTGTTCGCCGCGGCGCGCGCTCGGCCGTGGCGCGCTGGGCTTGCGGCGGGCCTTGGCCTCTTCCTCGCGCTCGCTCGTCGCCGGACGCTCCGGCGCCGCAGGGGTGGGCCCAGCCTTCGCCGCCGGCTGCTCGGCGGTCGCTGCGGTTTCCTCGCTCGTCGCCTTGGCCTCCTCGGGCGCCGGCTCGCCCTCCGGCAGCTCGGCCGCACGCTGACGGGCCTCTTCCTCCTCGGCCGCCCGGCGCGCCTCGTCGTCGGCGCGGCGCTGTGCCTCAAGCTCTTCTTCCTTCTTGCGCTGGTCTTCCTCCAGCTTGGCGGTCTCCAGGGCGCGCAGGCGGGCCGCCCGCTCCGCCTCGGTCAACTTGACCGCGTGTTCGCCCTCGGCGTCCTGCAGCTGTTCGGCTAGCGCCTCGGCGGCCTCGGCCAATGCGGTTTCGGCCTCCGCCGGCTCCGCCACCACCTCGCGCATGCGGCCGCCCTCGCCTGGCGCGAAGGTGCGCTTGCGCTTGACCTCCACGGTCACCGCCTTGGAGCGGCCGTGGCTGAAGCTTTGCCGGACCTGGCCGGTCTCGACCGTCTTTCTGAGCTCGAGCCGACCGGGCCGACTGAGTTTCAGCGGCTTCTTCTTCTCGTCTTTGCTGGTCGTCGTTTCGCTCATCTATCCGTACTCGGTCACTTGGACGCCGCGTCCACTCCGGCCTCGTCGGCCAAACCCTGCAAGCGGCGCGCTTGGGCCAGCAGCGGCCCGGCCAGGCCGCCCGGCAACACAAGCAGATGCACCGCCGCGTCCCGGCCGACGGCGCGCCCCAGCTCCGCGGCGGAGCAGAGCGTCACGACCGGCAGATCCGGCTGCGCCACGCGCGCCAGCGCCGCGATCTTGCTCCGCCCGTCCTCGGCGGCGTCGGCCGCCTGAATCAACAGCGCCGCATCCCCGGCAGCCAGTCGACTCCTGACCTTCTGAAAACCCGCCACCGTCCGGCCGGCCCGCTTGGCGAGCCCGAGGAGCTCCAGAAAGCGTTGGCGGTGCGCGCGCTCCGTCACGGCCGGCAGGTCCTCCGGCACACGAACGGACGCCCGGGCCGCCTTGGCGAACAGGTTCCGCGCGCAGGCTTTCTGTAACATATCCCTGCGCGGAGACAACCACAAACCGCGGCCCGGCAGCCGTCCCGCCGGGTCCGGCACGAGCGTTCCCTCTGGATCGACGACGAAGCGCAGCAGCTCCTCCTTGTCGCGCACCTGGCCGCTGGCGACGCAGCGGCGCTGCGGCATCCGGCTTCGCGCCATCGCGGGCGAGGTATCGCGCGTCAGGACCTGCATGCTGCTCTAGCTCGCGGACTCCGGCTTCGTCTCTTCGGTGGCCTCTTCCGGACCTTCGCCGGCCGCGCCTTCAGGCGCCTCGCTGGCGGCCTCGGCTGTTTCGGCGCTATCGCCGCCTTCCTCGGCGGCCGCCTGCGCAGCCTCGTCATCGTCATCGAACCAGTGGGCGCGGGCCGCCATGATGATCCTGTCGGCGGCTTCCGGCTGGGGCGCCTTGTCGCCCAGCATCTCGATCAGCTCGTCGCTCGCCAGATCGCCCAGGTCGTCCAGGGTCTTGACGTCGTTCTGGCCGAGCTGGACCAGCATGCCGGGCGTGACGCCCTCGAGGCCTGCCAGCTCATCGGACACGCCGAGCGTGCGGCGCTCCTCGTCGAACTTGCGGTCCTGCTCCTCCAGGAAAGTACGGCCGCGCTCGCGCAGCTCCTCGGCCACCTCCTCGTCGAAGCCCTCGATCTCGGCCAGCTCCGCCAGCGGCACGAAGGCGACCTGCTCGATGGTCGTGAAGCCCTCGGCCACCAGCAGATGGGCGATCACGTCGTCGACGTCGAGGGCCTCGATGAACATCTGGGAGCGCATGCGCATGTCTTCCTGGCGGCGGCGCGATTCCTCGTCCTCCGTCAGGATATCGATCTCCCAGCCCGAGAGCTGGGAGGCCAGGCGCACGTTCTGGCCTCGGCGGCCGATGGCGAGCGACAGTTGGTCGTCCGGCACCACCACCTCGATGCGGCCCTGGTCCTCGTCCATCACCACCTTGGTGACCTCGGCCGGCGCCAGGGCGTTCACCACGAAGGTCGCAGTGTCCGGCGACCAGGGGATGATGTCGATCTTCTCGCCCTGCAGCTCGCTGACCACGGCCTGGACGCGGCTGCCGCGCATGCCGACGCAGGCGCCCACCGGATCGATCGAGGAATCGTGCGAAAGCACCGCGATCTTGGCACGGCTGCCCGGATCGCGGGCCACCGCCTTGATCTCGATGATGCTGTCGTAGATCTCCGGCACCTCCTGGGCGAACAGCTTGGCCATGAACTGGGGATGGGTGCGGGAGAGGAAGATCTGCGGGCCGCGCAGCTCCTCGCGCACGTCGTAGATGTATGCGCGCACCCGGTCGCCGGTGCGCAGGGCTTCGCGCGGCAGGCTCTCGTCCCGGCGCATGAGACCCTCGGCACGGCCCAGGTCGACCGTCACGTTGCCGAACTCGTTGCGCTTGACGATGCCGTTGACGATCTCGCTGACCCGGTCCTTGAACTCCTCGTACTGGCGCTGGCGCTCGGCCTCGCGCACCTTCTGCACGATCACCTGCTTGGCCGTCTGAGCGGCGATGCGCCCCAGGTCGATCGGCGGCAGCTCCTCCACCAGGAACTGACCGACATCCAGGTCCGGCTGGCGCGCCTTGGCGTCGTCCAGGGTCATCTGGGTGAACTCGTTCTCGATCTCGTCCACCACCTCGCGGAAGCGGCGCAGGCGAATCTCGCCGGTGCGGCGGTCGATCTCCGCGCGGATGTCGTGCTCGTGCCCGTACTTGGCGCGGCCCGCCTTGCCGATTGCCTGCTCCATCGCCTCGAGCACCTCTTCGCGCTCGATGCTCTTCTCGCGCGCCACGGCGTCCGCGACCTGCAGAAGTTCCGTCCTAGATAGCGCCGTCGTTTCCATGGTTCCCACTCGATCCATTCCGTCGTAGCTCACGGCGAGTCCTGGCTCGCCGCGATCAAATCGTCCGTCAAGACAAGCTTGGCCTTCTGGATATCGTCGAAGGACAACTCGACCTCCTCGCGCTCCGTGGCCAGGCGGATGCGTCCGTCGTCGACGCCGAGAAGCCGGCCTCTGAACCGCCGCCGCCCCTCTTGGGCCACGCGCAACTCGACGCGCGCCTCGAATCCGGCGAAGCGCTCGAAGTCCTTCAGTCGCGTCAGCGGCCGGTCGATGCCCGGCGAGCTGATCTCCAGTACATAGGGGCCGGTCAGTGGATCTTCCACATCCAGAACGGCGCTGACCAGCCGGCTCGCGCGCGCGCAGTCGTCCACGTCCACCGCCCGGCCGTCACGGCGTTCCAGCATGATCTGGAGCTTCGGCCGGCGTTCGCCGGACAGCAGCACGCGCACGATGTCGAAGCCCTCCGCCTCCAGGGGCTCCGCCAAGACGGACGCGAGCGCCGCAGCGGGGCCGTCGCCAGGCAGCCCAACCAGGGTCTTCTCGCTGGCCGAGTGTTCGATCAATACGCGTCTCCGCTGCCACGGGGCGTATAAAAAAAGTGGGCACGTGGCCCACCTCACGGGGCACCGCACGCTGCACCCTGACAACGGCACAACGTCGTACCCTAAAGGATCGCGCACTCTACGCCTAAGCCCAGGAGGCCGCAAGATTTTTTCAATGGCTGGGATGGCGACCGGCGGCCCCTCCGGCCGGCTCAGCGCGGGCGCCGCCGGAAACGCAGATAGACCGGGATCCGGCCTTCGGCAACCGCCTTCTCCTCGTAGCGGGTGGCCGGCCAGTCATCGGGCCTCCGGTGCCAGTCTCCCGGCCCTTCCGCCAGCCAGCGGAGATCGGGATGGGCCGTGGCGCGCTCCAGGATCCAGGCGAGATAGTCCCCGTGGTCGGTGGCGATCCGCAGCTCGGCGCCGTCCTTCAGGCAGGCCGCCAGGCGGTCCAGTGTCCCGCGCCGGATCAGCCGCCGCTTGTGATGCCGCACCTTGGGCCAGGGGTCGGGAAAGAGGACGAAGGCGCGCGAGAGAGAAGCCTCGGGCAAGGCGTCGAGCAACGCCCGGCCGTCGCCCTGGAGGACCCGCAGATTAGCGAGATCGCGATCGCTGACGTGGCGCAGCAGGCTCGCCACGCCATTCACGTAGGGCTCCGCGCCCAGGAAGCCCACCTCGGGATGGTGCTCGGCCTGCCAGGCCAGGTGCTCGCCGCTGCCGAAGCCGATTTCCAGCCAGACCTCCCGCGCGCCGGCCCCGAACAGCGCCGCAGGGTCCAGCCGGGCGCCCTCCGGGGGCAGCTCGAGGCGGATCTTGGGAAGCAGCTCCTCCAGCAGGCGCCGCCGGCCCGGGCGCAAAGGCCGTCCGTGGCGCCGGCCGTGCAGGTTGCGCCGCGGCGTCGGGCCGCTCCACGGTCCGCCCTTGGCCTCGCCGGCCTCGCGGTCGCCGGTCATCGCCGGCCGAGTGGGGAATCAGGCGTCGAAGGCCGACCGCAACTGATCGACCAAGTCGAGCCGTTCCCAGGAGAACCCGCCGTCCGGGTCCGGCGGCCGGCCGAAATGCCCGTAGGCCGCCGTTCGGGCGTAGATCGGCTTGCTGAGGCCGAGATGCTCGCGCACGCCGCGCGGCGAGAGGTCCACCAGCTGGGAAAGCACCTTGGAGAGCCTGTCCTCGCAGACCTCGCCGGTCTGATAGGTGTCGACGTAGACCGAAAGCGGCTTGGAGACGCCGATGGCGTAGGCCAGCTGGATGGCGCAACGCCCCGCCAGGCCTGCCGCCACCACGTTCTTCGCCAGATAGCGCGCGGCATAGGCCGCCGAGCGGTCGACCTTGGTAGGGTCCTTGCCGGAGAAGGCGCCGCCGCCGTGGGGCGCCGCGCCGCCATAGGTGTCGACGATGATCTTGCGGCCCGTCAGGCCGCAGTCGCCGTCCGGCCCGCCGATCACGAAGCGGCCGGTCGGATTGACGTAGAACTCGGGCTCCGCGCACATCCAGCCCTCGGGCAGCACGTTCACCACGTGCGGCCGGACGATTTCGCGGACCTGGTCCTGGTCGAGGTTCCCGTCGTGCTGGGTCGAGACCACCACCGAGGTGGCGCGCAGCGGCTGGTTGTCCTCGTACTCGAGCGTGACCTGGCTCTTGGCGTCGGGCCCGAGCCCCGGTTCGGCGCCCGAATGGCGGGCTTCGGCCAGCGATTTCAAGATGTTGTGGGCAAAGTGGATGGGCGCGGGCATCAACTGGTCGGTCTCGGTGCAGGCGTAGCCGAACATGATGCCCTGGTCGCCTGCTCCCTCGTCCTTGTTGCCGGCGGCGTCCACGCCCTGGGCGATGTCGGCGGACTGCTCGTGGATGTAGTTCTCGACGTTGGCGGTCTGCCAGTGGAAGCCGTCCTGCTCGTAGCCGATCTCCTTGACCGCGTGGCGCGCGATGTCGTTGATCAGCTCGGCGGTCAGCTCCTTGGGGCCGCGCACCTCGCCCGCGAGCACGATCCGGTTCGTGGTCGCCATGGTTTCCACGGCCACGCGCGACTGCGGCTCGTGGGAGAGGAAAGCATCCAGAACCGCGTCCGAGATCCGGTCGCAGACCTTGTCGGGATGCCCTTCAGACACGGATTCGCTCGTGAAGAGGTACTTGCCCTTTCTCACCGTTCGTCCCCGATCGCTTTTTCAGTTGAACACTGGAGGACCTATCCGCGCCCATAGGGCAGATAAGGACTCGGACACCGAATGGCGAGCCTTTGTAGTCCTCGCGCTGCCCGCGTCAAGCCTTAACGCCGGCAGGCTTCCGTCGCCAGAACCGCGCCAGATCCGGAACCTTGGGAACTAACCTAGGGACGTGAAAATAGGCTTAATCTCAAGCCGACGGCCGGTCGGCGCAGGTCGACCCTGCCTTCGCGCGGCGCCGTCGAGGGACCGAGAACCACCCGGTTCGGGATCGAGGCTTCGGCGCGAGGCGGACCGCCGCGCCGAACCGGCAACGGCTCGGGTCCCCGCAACCTCCGGTTCCGGGAACCCTGCCGCCGAAGGCCGGACCAGCCGGCCGATCTAGAAGCGATCTAGTCCTGCTGCTGACTGAAGGCCGCCAGCGCCTTCGTCATCTCGAAGAGGCGCTTGCGCACCCGTGCGTCGGTGATCCGATAGTAGGCCCGTACGAGCTCCAAGGTCTCGCGCTTGGCCATGGGGTCGGGCTCGTACTTGGCCTGCTTCTCCGCCATCCCGCGTATCTGACGCGGCGAGCGGGCGGCGACGTCGTCGGACATGTCCTCGAAGAAAAACCCGACCGGAACGTCGAGCACCCGCGAGAGGTCGAACAAACGGCTTGCCCCGATCCTGTTGGCCCCGCGTTCGTACTTCTGCACCTGCTGGAAAGTCAGTCCAATGGCCTCGCCCAGTTTCTCCTGGCTCATGCCCAAGAGCGTTCTCCTCAGACGCACACGGCTTCCGACATGAATGTCGATCGGGTTGGGTCCACCGGCCCCCCGTCCGCGTCCGCGACCTGCGCCGCCGCTTCTTTTCATGACTGGAGTACTCCCATTCGGTTTTTTTCCGTGGTTTTGCTTTGATACCTTGAGATCATCGGTGAGCATCCTCCGTTTCCCTTCCGCAGCCAGCCAGTGCAGAAGAGACTTCTTCTTAGTACGCCGTATTGATTACTCGGCTATTCGGAGGGTCCAGGCGAGACTAGTGGCAATGCCCAGCAAGATCAATAGCGTCCAGTTACCAAAACGGGCGAAAGGCGGTCTTTCTTCTAACGCTCTGGGCAGGGGTGCGTCGATGACGCCGACCCGGTTCAACCGCAGGCTCGCCACCACGCGGCCATAGGCGTCGACCACCGCGGAAATGCCGGTGTTGGCGGCCCGGACCAGCGGCAGGCCCTCCTCGACCGCGCGCAGGCGCGCCGCCGCGAAATGCTGGTAGGGGCCGGAGCTGGTCCCGAACCAAGCGTCGTTGGTGATGTTGAGCAGCCATTGGGCGTCGCCCTCCGGGTCCACCACGTGGCCGGGAAAGATGACCTCGTAGCAGATGAGGGCGCTCGCCACCGGCAGGCCCGGCAGAGCGAGCGACCGCGAGCCCTCGCCCGGGCTGAAGTCGCCCCCGCCCTGGGTCAGCTTGGCGAAGGGCAGCAGCGAGCGCAGCGGCACGTATTCCCCGAAGGGCACCAAGTGGCGCTTGTCGTAGATCGCGGCGATGCTGCCGGTTTCGTCGATGGCGAAAAGGCTGTTCCAGAGCCTGGACTCGCCACCGGCGTTGCCGCGCCGTGGAGCGCCGGTCAGCAGCACTCCGCCCGGGGGGACGATCTTCGCCAGGGCCTGCTGGATCTGGGCCGCGTCCGGCAGCAGGAAGGGAACGGCCGTTTCCGACCAGACCACGTGGGTCGGCGGCAAGGGCCCCTGGCCGGCCGACAGGCCCATTTGGCCGGCCACGTGCTTGGCCCGCATGTCCGCCTGCCACTTGGTGCGCTGCTCGATGTTGGGCTGCACCACGCGCAGCAAGGTGCCCGCGACCACGTCGGACCCGAGCGGCGGCGCGTTCGAGAGGCGGAGGGCGCCATAGCCCCACAGCAGGGCCGGCAGGAGGAGCGCCAGGACGGCGGCGGATTTCCAGCGGCGGCGCCCCGGCGCGCCGCTCGGCCAGGCAGGCCGGCGCAGCCGCGGCCATGACGGTGACCAGGCCGAGCCCCCAAACGCCCGCCACCGAGGCGAGCTGGATCGCCGCGTCCGAGAAGACCCAGACCGATCCGATCTGGTTCCAGGGAAACCCGGTCAGCACCCAGGAGCGCAGCCATTCGCAGAAGATCCAGGCGGCGGCCAGGGCGACGACCCGGCTCGGACCCCGGCAGCCGCTGACATGCACCAGGAGGGCGGCGAGGCCGATGAAGAGCGCCTGGCCCGCCGCGAGCGCGCCGACCGCGAGCGGCATGAAGACCCCGAAGCGCTCGGCCTCCACCAGGAAGGCGTGGCCGACCCAGTAAAGCCCCGCCAGGAAATAGCCGAACCCAAAGGCCCAGCCGAGAAGGAAGGCCCGCCACCGGCCTCTGGCGCCGTCGAGCAGCCAGAGGAGACCCGGGAAGGACAGCCACAGCAGCGGCAGGAGGTAGAGCGGCGGCAGGGCGCCGGCCGCCAGCGCGCCGAGGCCGACCGCCGCCGCGGCCCCGCGCCAGGCGCCGAGCGCCGCCAGACCGCCGGCGAGGCGGTCGAGCCGGCCGCGGGACTGCGGCGCGGACGCGTCATTGGACTCGAGCTCGGGCCGCAGCCCGGACTCAAGCATCGCTGGCGGCTTTCAGCGCGCCCGAGGGCAGATTGCGGATTCTGAGGCGCTTGATGCGGCGGGGGTCGGCCTCCATGACCTCGAAGGAGATGCCGCTGTGGGGGTGGGGCACCAGCTCGCCCCGCGCCGGCACACGCCCGGCCAGGGAGAACACCAGGCCGCCAAGGGTGTCGATGTCGTTCTCGCGTTCGTCGTCCGACAGCACCGGACCGACCAGCTCCTCGAACTCCTCGACCGTGGCGCGGGAATCGGCGATCAGAGAGCCGTCGCGGCGCAACTCCAGCTTGGGCCCCTCCGAGACGTCGTACTCGTCCTCGATCTCGCCGACGATCTCCTCCACCAGGTCCTCGATGGTGATCAGGCCGTCGATACCGCCGAACTCGTCCACCACCAGAGCCATGTGGACCCGCGACTGGCGCATTTCCAGCAGCAGATCGAGCGCCGGCATGGAGGGCGCCACGAAGAGGACCTCGCGCACTGTCTTGCTCAGATCGAAGTGGCCCTTGCCGGCCACGAAGGGCACCAGGTCCTTGATATGGACCAGGCCCAGGACGTCGTCCAGGGTGTCGCGGAAGACCGGCACCCGGGAGTGTCCGGCCTTGCTCATGATCCGGACCAGCTCGTCGAGGCCTGTGCGCACGTCGACCGCCACGATGTCGGCGCGCGGGACCATGATGTCGTAGGCGGTCTGGTGGCGCTGCTTCAGGATGTTGGCCAGCATCACCCTTTCGTCGCTGGTGATGGGGCCGTTCGCCTCCGTCTCGCTCTCTGTCTCGCCGATCTCCTCGATGATCTCCTCGAGGGTGTGGCGCAGGCTCGAATCCCCGCCCTTGAGGCCGAACAGATGGCGCAGCCATTGCTTGAAGCGGCCGAACCCGTTGCGCTGGCCGTTCTTGCGGCTGCCGTTGTCGGAAGCCGTGCCGAGCACCCGCTGCTGTCCCGCGGTCTCGCTCATATCCGCGCGGCCTCCCCAGAGGCATCCTCGGCGGATTCCGAGGCCGCCTCCCGGTAGGGGTCGGCGATGCCGAGGCCGGCCAGGATCGAGACCTCGAGGGCCTCCATCTCCGCCGTTTCCTGGGGCGCCTGGTGGTCGTAGCCGAGCAGATGCAGGAGGCCGTGCACCACCAGGTGGCACAGATGGTCCCCCGGGCGCTTGCCCTGGGCCTCGGCCTCGCGCAGGAGCGTCTCGCGGGCGAGGATCACGTCGCCCAGGAGGCGCGGGCTCCCCGGCGCGGAAGGCTCCTCCTCGGTGGCGAAGGCCAGTACGTTGGTCGGCCGGTCCTGCCCACGGTAGGTCCGGTTGAGCTCGCGCAGCAGCGCGTCGTCGGCGAGGACGAGGCTGGCTTCGGCCGCCCCGCCGAGGTCCCGGCCCAGGTCCGGATGGGCGAACGCCGCCTCACCGGCGCGGCGCGCGCGGGCCTCGATCCGCGGTCCCACCGCGCGCCACTGAGGATCGCGCACGACGACCGCAATCTCTACGCTGGTACTTCCGGGGTCTTCGCTCATCTCGGATCGCGGGCAGCTCTAGTCTTGCCGCTCGGCCCCCGTCGGTTTCGTCGCGCCGCGCGGTTTCCTGCGGGCCGGCACCCTTTCCCCGCCCTCGCCGGACGCCCGGTCGCGCGCCTCGTAGGCCCTGACGATGCGGGTCACCAGGGCATGGCGCACGACGTCCGCATCGGTGAACTGCACCACGGCCACCTCGTTCATGTCCGCCAGCAGGTCGATCGCGTCGTGCAGCCCAGAGGGCTGGCCGGACGGCAGGTCGACCTGGGAGGGATCGCCGGTCACCACCATGTGGCTGTTCTCGCCCAACCTGGTTAAGAACATCTTCATCTGGACCGGCGTGGTGTTCTGGGCCTCGTCGAGGATCACAAAGGCGTTGCTGAGGGTGCGGCCGCGCATGAAGGCGAGCGGCGCGACCTCCACCTCGCCGTTGGCCAGCAGCTTCATGACCTGCTCGGCCGGCAACATGTCGAAAAGGGCGTCATAGAGCGGCCTGAGGTAGGGGTCCACCTTGTCGCGCAGGTCGCCGGGCAGGAAGCCCAGGCGCTCCCCGGCCTCGACCGCCGGCCGCGACAGGATGATGCGGTCGACCTCGCCGCGCAGCAGGCGCGAGACCGCGACCCCGACGGCGAGATAGGTCTTGCCGGTGCCGGCCGGGCCGATGCCGAACACCACGCTGTAGGCGCCGAGGGCCTGGATGTAGGCCATCTGACCGGGCGAACGCGGCGTGATCCGCCGCCGCCGGGTATGGATGGTCAGGTCCTCGGAATGGACGGCCCCCACCGGCGCGGCGTCGGCGCCCGGCTCCGGCTCGCTGAGCGCCAGGCGCACCACGGCGTCCACCTCGGCGTCGCCCACCGGCAGGTTCTTCTGAAGCCTGACGTAGAGGGCGTCGAGGGCGAGCTTGGCCGCCTGGGCGGCCTCGGGCGGGCCGGTGATGGCGAGACGGTTGCCCCGGGAAACGAGCGAGACCCCGAGCTGGCGCTCGATGCGGGACAGGTGCTGATCATGCTCGCCGAACAGCAGCGGCAGCAGCGAGTTGTCGTCGAACTGCAGCAGGGTCTGCTCGCCGGCTTCGGGCGGTTGCAGATCGCTCAAGCGTGCACCTCCGCGCCTGTCATCCGACGGCCGGTCGCGACGGCATGGGCAAGGCGTTCGGCACCCTGCCTCGGGTCGAGCCGGCCCGACAGGCTGTTGGGATGGGCCTCGTCTATGCGGACCTCGACGAGCTCCCCGTAGAGCTCGGCCGGCGCTTCGACATGCACGGCCTGCATGTGGGGGCTGCGCCCCACCAGCTGGCCGGGCCGGCGCCCCGTGCGCTCCAGCAGCACCGGCACCCGGCGCCCTACGCTGTCTTGGTTGAAAGCAGCCTGCTGGGCGTCCAGAAGCTGCTGCAGCATGGCCAGGCGCTCGGCCTTCACCGGCTCGGCGAGCTGCGGCAGCTCGGCCGCGGGCGTGCCCGGCCGGGGCGAATACTTGAAGGAATAGGCCTGGGCGTAGCCCACTTCCGTGACCAGGCGCAGCGTCTCGGCGAAATCCTCGTCGCGCTCGCCGGGAAAGCCGACGATGAAGTCGGAGGAGAGCGCGATGTCCTCGCGCGCCGCCCGCAGGCGCTCCACGACCCGGCGGTAGTCGTCGGCCGTGTGGCGCCGGTTCATGGCGGCGAGCACCCGGTCCGAGCCGGACTGCACCGGCAGGTGCAGGAAGGGCATGAGGGCGGGCAGCTCGCCATGGGCGGAGATCAGCTCCTCGTCCATGTCGAGGGGATGGGAGGTGGTGTAGCGCAGCCGCGCGAGCCCTTCGATCCCGGCCAAGCGGCGGATCAGCCGGCCGAGGCCCCAGCTCGCCGCATGGCCCGGCCCGGGCGCCTCGGCCGCGCCGTGATAGGCGTTGACGTTCTGGCCCAGAAGGACGATCTCGCGGGCGCCGCCGGCCACCAGGATTTCGGCCTCGCGCACGATGTCGGCGGCCGGCCGCGAGTACTCGGCGCCGCGGGTGTAGGGCACCACGCAGAAGCTGCAGAACTTGTCGCAGCCCTCCTGCACCGAGAGGAAGGCGCTGGGCCCCTGGTTGCCGCCGCCCTCGACCCGCTCCTCCGGCAGCTCGTCGAACTTGGATTCCACGGGAAACGAGGTCTCCGAGAGCCGCGTGCCCGGCGCGCCGCCCAGCAGCCGCGCGACGAGGTCCGGCAGGCGGTGATAGCTCTGCGGCCCGAACACCAGATCCACCTGGGGGGCGCGGCGCAGGATCTCCTCGCCCTCGGCCTGGGCGACGCAGCCCGCCACCGCGATCACCATGCGTCCGCCCGCCGCCTGCTTCTCGTCCTTGAAGGGGCGCAGGCGGCCGAGTTCGGAAAAGACCTTCTCGGAGGCCTTCTCGCGAATGTGGCAGGTGTTCAAGATGATCATGTCTGCGCCCCTGGGGCCGTCCGCGGGGCGATAGCCGAGCGGCGCCAGGACATCCGCCATACGCGCGGAGTCGTAGACGTTCATCTGACAACCGTATGTTTTAATGAATAGTTTCTTGGCCAAAGTCGCGTCACGTGCTCCGACAACCCAAGGGTTGATCGCCTGCGCGGCGAGCGGACGCTGCCAATGTGGCCCTGCGCGGCACCATGATCAAGTCTACCATCCCGGGGCTCTTTTCGGCAATCTCAGCCGGTCGCGCCCTTTCCCGGCACCCCGATCGTGTCGAACTGCCCCTCGGCGGCCAGCTCCTGGACGGCGAGCGCGGCCTCGCGCACCGGCGGCGCCTCGATGCGTGGCCAGGACGAAGGGCGGCGCCGGCCGGCCAGGGCGTCCGCCATGCCCTGGGAGACCGCCTGATAGCAGTAGTCGGCCAGCTCCTTGCGGGAGGCGAAGCGGGTGATGTCCACCGGCTGATGGAAGCGCACCACCACGGTCAGGCGGCCGAGGCCCATCCACTGCCAGAGATGCCCGGCCATCTCCATGTCGCCATACCAGGCGAAGAATGGTCGCAGGTAGCGCCCGAGCGGCAGGCCGTCCAGCATGGTGTAGGTGATCGAGACCGGCTGCACCGTCAGGGGCCGGCCCTGCGGCCGCAGCTCGGCGACCGACAGCAGGCTGCTCTTGAACGGCAGGACCCGGTTGCCGTCGCCGCTGGTGCCCTCGGGAAAGAGGATCAGGTTCTCGCCGGCCTCCAGGCGCGCCGCCATGGAATCGCGCTGCTCCGCCGTCTTCCGCGGCCGGCGGTCGACGAAGACCGATCGCTGCAGCTTCGCGAGCAGCCCGAAAAGGGGCCAGTTCGCCACTTCCGCCTTGGCGACGAAGGAGGCCTGCAGCAGCGAGCCGAGCACGATGATGTCGAGATAGGAGCAGTGGTTGGAGGCGAAGAGGACCGGCGCCTCGTGAACCGGCCGGCCGCGGCGCACAACCCGGATGCCCAGCAGCCGGCAGCAGTGCTTGTGGTACCAGCGCGGCAGGCTCGAGCGCAGCGGCCATTTCATGGCCACCGCGAGGATCTGCATCGGCAGCAGGACGAGCGTGAAGAGGCCGTAGACGAAGATCCGTCCGGCGGCGCGCAGGGGCGAGCCCAAGTCCTCGGAAGCCACCGCCCTCAATCCGCTTGGGGTTTGGCCGCGTCCTCGCGGACGTAGTGCCGGTAATACTTCTCGGTCACCAGATCCGTCTTCACCACGACCGCTACGTCGACGGTTCCGAAGTCGGGATCGACCACCGCCCCGTCGCCCACGTAGCCGCCGAGGCGGAGGTAGCCCCGCACCAGGGGCGGCAGCTGCCTGAGGGCCGCCGGTGCGTCGATATCCTCGGGCGGCAGGCGGTCCATGGGGACGTAGCGCTCGTCCAGGGCCCGCGGCCGCAGCGGCGGCGGCGCCAGGTGGTTGTGGTAGAGATAGGAGAGCGGCTCGTCGAGCGCGTCCGGGTCGGTGCCGGGGAGGCTCGCGCAGCCGAACATCAGCGCGATATCGAAGTGAAAGACGTACTCCGCGATGCCGCGCCACAGAAGCTGCATGACGACGCCGTTGCGGTGGTCCCGGTCGACGCAGGAGCGCCCCAGCTCCAGAATCTCCCCCTCGTGGGCCAGGAGCGGCGAGATGTCGTACTCGTCCGAGGTATAGAAGTGACCCCGCTTCCGGGCGGCCTCCCGACGCATCAGCCGGTAGGTGCCGACCACGGCCTGGGTGCCCTGTCCCTTGCCCTCGTCGAACACCAGGAGGTGGTCGCAGAACTCGTCGAAGGAGTCGAACTCACGGCGCGCCAGGGCCATCTCGAAGCTGGGCTTGGCGTCCATCTCCTCGCAGAACACGCTGTAGCGCAGAGACTGGGAGGCGGCCACCTCGGCCGGAGTTTCCGCCAGGCGGATCACCAGGTTCCTGGCCCGGACGTCGACCGGCCGCGCCGGACCCTCTTCGCTCAAGACCATGCCGTCACCGACCTTCCGCAGGCTGTGGGCGCCACCGCCTCGGCCACCGGCGGCGTCCCGCCGTCCGGGTCAGGCCGCGATCCCGCCCGCAGCGGTATACAGCAAAGCACGGGGAAGCCAACCGCATTTGGCGGCACACCAGTGCCTCGCCCCAGCGTCCGACTCGACGATAGCACGGTCCGCGCGCCGGTCCCGTGAGATGGGATCGACCGGGCCTCGCGTTCCCTGGCGTCAGTTCTTCGCACCCTTGATGCGAACGCCGTACAGTTCAAGCCGATGGCCGACCAGCTTGAAGCCCAGCCGTTCGGCCACCTCGCGCTGCAGGCGCTCGATCTCCTCGTTGCTGAACTCGATGACCTCGCCACTCTTGACGTCGATCAAGTGATCGTGATGCACCTCCGGCGCCTCTTCGTAGCGCGCCCGACCGTCGCCGAAATCATGCCGCTCGAGGATGTTCGCCTCTTCCCAGAGCTTGACCGTCCGGTAGACCGTAGCTATCGAGATGCGAGAATCTACCTTGGTCGCCCGCTGATAGAGCTCCTCCACATCCGGGTGATCCGTCGCGCTGGAAAGGATCCGCGCGATGACCCGCCGCTGCTCGGTCATCTTCAGACCCTTCTCGACACAGAGCTGTTCGATACGGGAGGTCATGGCGATTCAGACAAGCGGCTCATGGTTGGCGGTATGATAGCCTCGCGGCGTCTCCGCGCCTACGACCAACTCGCAGGCGCGCCATAGCTTGTCGGCAACGACTTAGGATCTGCGCCGCCTCGCGCGGGTGCCGAGTCCGATTTGTTTGGCCAGCTTGCTGCGCTGCTTGGCGTAGTTCGGGGCAACCATGGGATAGTCTGCGGGCAGCCCCCAGCGTTCCCGATATTCCTCGGGCGTCATGTTGTAGGCTGTTTTCAGATGCCGCTTCAGCATCTTCAGCTTCTTGCCGTCTTCCAGGCAAACGATGTGGTCCGGCGTGACGGACCGCTTGACCGGCACCGCCGGCGTCGGCCTTTCCGCCTCGCGCTCGCCGCCGCTCTGTACTGTCGACAGCGTCTCGTAGACCTCGCGAATCAACTGTGGAAGATCAGCAACGGCAACAGAATTGTTTGATACATGCGCAGCCACTATGTTCGTAGCGAGTGACAGTAGCTCGCTCGTCTTGATTGTTTCGGACATTGGACTTGGTTCCCCCCCTTTTTAGTGTCGTTTGCCCCCTGAATATTATTTCTATCACCATAACCTAGGACAAAAAAGTAAAAAATAGAGTCGAAACAGCAGTGTCCGGCTGACTTGTAACTATTGAAATATGTAGAGCCGAGTCGCTTGCCCCTATTTATGTGGAGACTAATCAGTAGACGACTCTGAAGCTGCATCCCCGTATTATGTTTTTTATTTAAGACGCTGGCATGACGTGTCTAATCCCCAGGGTCGCCGGGAGCCCAAGAGTCCTCGAGGGGCCGCCGCATGGCGAGGGCGTCGCCTGCCGTCCCAGCCGCCGCAGCGGCGTAATAGCCCGGGCGGCGGCCGCTGGCGCGGAATCCCTCGTTGCGGTAGAGCGCTACGGCCGCCGCGTTACCCTCGGCGACCTCCAGGTAGGCGGCCTCCGCGCCCAGCGCCGCGGCCCGCGCGAGAGCCGCCCGCAGGAGCGCCCGGCCGATCCCCCGGCGCCGGCGGCCGGACGCCACCGCCAGCCAGAGGATCTCGCATTCGTCGGCCGCCGCCCGGGCCAGAACCAGTCCGTCGCAGCGTGCCCCGGCGCCGGCCAAGTAGCCGAAGGCGCCGGGCGTGGCCAGGGTCTCCGCGACGGCCCGCCGGGTCCAGGCAGCCGCCTCGAACAGGCCGCCGCGATCCTCCGCCGTCCCTTCGAGCGCCGCCGCCGCCAGCGGCCGCAGGGCCGGACCCGGCGCGCTCGCGCCGGTCACGATGGCGGGTCCGCGCCGCCGTGCGGCGGCGTCACATCGGGCGGGCGCAGATAGAGCGGCTGCGGCGGCCGGGAGTCGCCGAAGAAGCGCTCCGGGTCGCCGGCCACCAGCTCGGCGAGGTGGGCCGCGTCGCTCGCGCCAGAGGCCCGCGCAACGGCGAAATCCCGGCCCCGGGCCTCGAGCGCCGGGGCCGCCTGCGCCACCGCGTCCCCGGCCAGCACCAGGGGCCCGGCCGGCAGGGCGTCGGCCAGGTCCTCGGGCGCGAGGGACGCCGGCTCCGCCAATGGCGCCAGGCTCGCGTCGAAGGCCTGCAGGTAGAGCTCGCGCCGCTTGCCATCGATCAGCACCGCCAGGCTGGCCTCCGGCGGCGCCTCGGCCCTGGCCGCCGCGGCGAGCACCAGAAAGTTGCTGGCGCCGACCAGCGGCGCGCCGCAGGCGAGCGCCAGGCCCCGGGCCGTCGCCAGGCCGATGCGCACGCCGGTGAAGCCGCCGGGGCCGACGGTGACGGCGATGACGTCGAGGGTCTCGTAGCCGATGCCGGCCTCGGCCATCACCTCCTGGATCATGGGGACGAGGCGCTCGGACTGGCCGCGCCGCATGAGCTCCAGGCGCCGGGCCGCGACCGCGCCCTCTTGCCAGAGCGCCGCCGAGCAGGCGGACCCGGCCGCGTCCATGGCGAGAACCGTGGCGGGAGGGCGTTCCATCGGAATTGCATCGCTGGCCCGCGGCGCCGTCCGGCCGCGGGCTATGGCCGGGCCGCCCTAGAGGACGGCGCGCACCTCGGTCACCTCGGGGATGTAGTGCCGCAGCATGTTCTCGATGCCCATCTTCAGGGTGGCGGTCGAGCTGGGGCAGCCGGCGCAGGCGCCCTGCATGTGCAGATAGACGACGCCGTGATCGAAGCCGTGGAAGACGATATCGCCGCCGTCCTGAGCCACCGCGGGCCGCACGCGTGTGTCGAGCAGCTCCTTGATCTGGGCCACCACCTCGGAATCCTGCTCCGAGACCGGCGCTTCGCCCGCGCCAGGCTCAGCATCCTCGAGGATCACCGGGCGCCCGGCGGTGAAGTGCTCCATGATGACGCCGAGGATCGCCGGCTTCAGCAGGTACCATTCCCGCTCCGGGGCCTTGGTGACGGTGACGAAGTCGGCGCCGAGGAAGACGCCGGTCACGCCGTCGATCCTGAACAGGCGCTCGGCCAGCGGCGAACGGCCGGCCGCCTCCGCGTCGCGGAAATCGGCAGTGCCGGCGCCCATGACCTCGCGTCCCGGAAGGAACTTGAGCGTCGCCGGGTTCGGCGTCTGCTCGGTCTGAATGAACATGCTGTCTCGCTTTCGCCGCTGTCGTGGCTTCCCAGAACATGTGGTTCGGCCCCGATGATACGTCAAGTTGCGAGGTCTCGGCCAACAATTCGGCCGGGACCTGCTGCCGGCGGCGGCTCAGGCGATCTTGTCGATATCCTCGTCGCTCAGATTCCCCGGCACGATGGTCACCGGGACCTTCAGCTTGCCGACGAACTTGCCGGTCAGCGCCGAGACCAGCGGCCCCGGCCCGCGCGGCCCCGTGTCGGCGGCGAGCACCAGGATCGAGATGCTGGGCTCCTCCTCGATCAGGTCGAGCAGCTCGCTGCGCCGCGAGCCCTCGCGCAGGTAGAGGACCGGAAGCGAGCCGGTCTGCTCCGAGACCAGCGCCGCGCAGCGCTGGAGGACCTGCTCGCCCTCGCTGCGGGCCTCCTCGCGCATCAGGTCGCCGACCGACATCCAGTGCTGGAACTCGGAGCTCTCGACCACGTAGAGGAGGGCGACCCGGCCGTTAGTGTGGGCCGCGCGCCGGCAGGCGTAGCGCAGGGCCACGTTCATCTCTTCCGACTCGTCGACCACGACCAGGAAGACCCGGTCGTCGTGTTTCTCGGCGGCTGTCTCGCTGTCGCTCATGAGGAATCAGGCCCGTCGAAACGCGATGTGTGCCAGCCATCCTGCCATCAGCGCGACAAGGATCGCAATCAGGCCGTAGAGGGCCGAGTAGCTGTAGGCGAAATCATAGACGTCCGCCTCCAAGCCGGTCTTGCCGACGATCAGCGGCGTGGTCTGGGCGCTGACGACCCGGCCGTCGCGGAACAGGAAGACCTCGACCTGATAGGCCCCGGTGGGCACGTTGGCCGGGAAGCTCACCGTGGTCCGGAACAGGCTTTCGCCCAGGAAGGTGACCTGCCCGACCTCGCGGGCGTAGTGGCCGAGGGCCTGCTTGTTGCGGATCAGCCCCTCGCGCCAGGCTTGCGCCACGTTGGCCGAGGCCTTGGCCCGCGGCAGGGGCAGGTTGATGCGCTGGACGCCCATCTCGTGGCGCGACAGCACCTGTTCGCTGGCGATCTGATCGAGCGGCCGGGAACTGGCGATGGCGTAGAAGGAGGGCGCGCGCTCGAAGGTGATCTTGGCGGTGTTGATCCAGATGCCGGCGATCCGGCTTTTGCGGTGCACGACGATCTCCTCCGGCGGACCCCAGACCACGACCACCACGTCGCCCTTGTCCTCGATCGCGCCGAACAGCAGCACGTCGGTCCCGGCGAATCCGGTGGTGATCGCCACCAGGTGCTTGGAGAGGTCGGCGATCAGCGGCGCCGCCTTCAAGGGTCCGGCGGCGACCAGACAGATCAGCGCCGCGGCGCCCAGGCCCAGCGCGCAGCAGCCGCGGCAGCGGACGAGGGGTTTCATTCGCCGATCCCCAGCGAGTAGATATCGTTGGGAGTCACGGTCAGGTCGTAGCCCAGCTTGGCGCAGACCGCGAGCACCATGACGGCAAGCAGGATGCGGAGCTGCTCGCCGCGCAGCGTGACGCTGGCCTTGGCCCCGATCTGCGCGCCGATCACGGCACCGACCAGCAGGAGCAGGGCGAGGACCACGTCCACCGTCTGGTTTGCGTAGGCCTGCAGGAAGGTGACGTTGGCAGTGACGAAGATGATCTGGAACAGCGATGTGCCGACCACCACGGAAGTCGGCATGCCCAGGAGGTAGATCATCGCCGGCACCATGATGAAGCCGCCGCCAACGCCCATGATGGCCGCGAGGATGCCGACCACGAAGCCGACCCCGAACGGCAGCAGGGCGGAGATGTAGAGCTTGGAGCGGCGGAATCGCATCTTGAAGGGCAGGCCGTGCACCCAGGTGTGCTTGTGGAGCTTGCCGCGGCTTGAGCCGCCGATGCGCCGCCGCCGCATGGCCTGCAGGCTCTCGATGAACATGAGGGTGCCGATGATGCCCAGGAAAGTGACGTAGGCGAGCTTGATGACCAGGTCGATCTGGCCGACCGAGCGCAGGACGGCGAACAGCCAGACGCCGAAGCTGGAGCCGAGCAGGCCGCCGAGCAGCAGGATGAACCCCATCTTGAAGTCGACGTTGCCGCGCTTCCAATGGGCCAGCACGCCGGAGACGGAGGAGGCGACGATCTGGTTGGCCTCGGTGCCGACGGCGACCGGCGGCGGCACGCCGATGAAGATCAGGGCCGGCGTCATGAGGAATCCGCCGCCCACGCCGAACAGCCCCGAGAGGAAGCCGATGATCCCGCCGAGGCCGAGCAGAAGCAGCGCGTCGAGCGAGATCTCGGCGATCGGGAGGTAGATCTGCATCTTGCACTCGGGACTCGACGGCCGGTCCGGGGACCACGATGGCGAGCGGGACCCGACATCGGACGGGCTTGAGCCGGCCGCTCAAAACCACGCGACGGGGAAGGATCGTCCTGCGCGGCAGCTTAGCGCTGGAATCAATACGCGCAATGGCTTAGCGCGGCTTTGGCGCAAAAATTTCACGCGGGCGCCGTGACGCCGCCGCCAGTCCGTCAGGGACGTAGGAATCCGACGATGTCGTGCACCTCGGCGAGGATCGGCTCGGCCTGGGCACGCGCCCGCTCGGCGCCTTCCTTCAGCACCGAGTCGACGTAGCCGGGGTCGTTCACCAGGCGCTTCATCTCGCTACCGATCGGCCCGAGCACGGCCACCGCGAGGTCGGTCAGCACCTGCTTGAAGTGGGAGAACTGGGCGCCGTCGAATTCCTCCAGCACCTCGGGCACGCTGCGGCCGGAAAGCGCCGCGTAGATGCCGATCAGGTTGACGGCCTCAGGGCGCGCCTCCTCCAGGCCGGCCGGCAGCTTGCCCGCCTCGTCCAGGGCGTCCGGGCCGGGAAGAGGGTCCGGGTCGGTGCGCGCCTTGCGGATCTTCTGGGCGATGGCGTCGGCCTCGTCGGTCATGTTGATGCGACTCATATCCGAGGGGTCCGACTTGCTCATCTTGTTGCGGCCGTCGCGCAGGCTCATGACCCGCGTCGCCGCGCCGAAGATCAAGGGCTCGGGCACGTGAAAGAACTCGTGGCCGAAGTCGTGATTGAACTTCTGGGCGATGTCCCGGGTGAGCTCCAGGTGCTGCTTCTGATCCTCGCCCGTGGGCACGTGGGTCGCCTTGTGGACCAGGATGTCGGCGGCCATGAGGTTGGGGTAGGCGTAGAGCCCGACGCTGGCGTTCTCCCGGTGCTTGCCGGCCTTTTCCTTGAACTGGGTCATGCGGTTGAGCCAGCCGAGGCGGGCCACGCAATTGAAGACCCAGGCCAGCTCCGCGTGGGCCGGGACCTGGCTCTGGTTGAAGATGATGCAGCGCTTCGGATCGATGCCGGCCGCGAGAAAAGCGGCCGTCACCTCGCGCGTGCTGTGCCTGAGCTCGGCGGGGTCCTGCCAGACGGTGATGGCGTGCAGGTCCACCACGCAGTAGATGCAGTCGTGCTCCTCCTGGAGCGTGACGAAATTCCGGATCGCCCCCAGATAGTTTCCGAGGTGCAGATTGCCGGTGGGCTGGACGCCCGAGAAAACACGCCCCATCGGCGGACCTCCCCGTGCCGCGGCCGGCCCTTGCTGCACGTGTTTTCCGGGCCGCGGGATCGAACGGGCGGCGTTATCGCCGCTCCGTCGGGCCCGGTCAAGACCGCCCAGCCGGCTGGCGCACGGAACTAGGAGCGGCGCAGGGCCGACTTGACCTCGCTCACCCGCGCGGCGCCGAGCAGCAGGGCGACGGCGCCGTAGAGGGCCATGCCGCCGCCCACCAGCACCGCCAGGCCGGCGATGCGCAGTGCCAAGCCCGCGTCGAACCAGTCCTCCAGGGCCGTGAGCACCAGCCACAAGGCGCCGGCCATCGCCAAGCTGGCGAGCGCGACCCGGGGCAGGCGGGCCCGGCAGCGCTCGTCGAGGGAGAAGAGGCCGCGCCGGCGCAGGCCCAGGGCCAGGAGGCCGGTGTTGAGCCACATGGCGAGCGTGGTCGCGAGCGCCAGGCCGACGTGCTTCAGCGGCCAGAAGAGCGCCAGCGCCAGCGCGATGTTGGCCGCCACCGAGATCACCGTCATGCGGAACGGCGTGCCCGTGTCCTCGCGGGCGAAGAAGGCCGGCTGCAGGATCTTGACCATGACGAAGGCCGGCAGGCCGAGCCCATAGGCCGCGAGCGCCGCCGCCGTCGCCTCCGCCGCCGTGCGGTCGAAGGCGCCGCGCTCGTAGAGCACGATGGTGATGGGCAGGGGAATGACCACGAGCGCCAGGCTGGCCGGCAGGGTCAGCAGCAGGGCCAGCTCCAGGGTGCGGTTGAGGCTGTTCTGGGCCCCCTCGTGGTCGCCCGCCCGCAGCCGCCGCGAGAGGTCGGGCAGCAGCACCACGCCGAAGGCGATGCCGATGAGCGCCAGAGGCAGCTGATAGATGCGGTCGGCGAACCAGAGGTAGGAGACCGCGCCCGCCTGGAGGGAGGCGATGATGGTCCCCACCAGGACGTTGAACTGCAGCGCCCCGCCCGACAGCACACCAGGCACCATGAGCTTCAGCAGCCGCCTGACGCCAGGGGTGAGGCGCGGGCGCGGCATGCGGAGGCTCATGCCGGCGCGGGCGGCGGCCACGTGCAGCAGCAGGAACTGGGCGATCCCCGCCGCCGCCACGGTCCAGGCCAGCACGTAGCCCGGCTGGCCGACGAGCGGCACGAAGACCGCCAGCGCGGCGATCAGGAAGACGTTGAGTAGCACCGGCGCGGCGGCGGCGGCGGCGAAGCGGTAGAGCGAGTTGAGCACGCCGCCCAGGAGCGCCGCCAGGGCGGCGAACAGCAGGTAGGGGAAGGTGATCTGGCTGAGCTCCACGGTCAGCGCGAACTTCTCCGGATCGCTCGCGAAGCCTGGCGCCAGCACGTGGATCACCCAGGGCATGCCGGCCATGCAAATGGCCGAGAGGGCGAGCAGGCCGGTCGCGAGGACGGCCAGCGACTGCTCGGCGAAGGCCTTGGCGGCGGCCTCGCCGTCGGCCTCCAGCCGCCCGGCGAAGAGCGGCACGAAGGCGGCGTTGAAGGCGCCCTCGGCGAACACCCGACGGAACAGGTTGGGCAGGCGGAAGGCGACGAAGAAGGCGTCGGCCACCATGCCCGCGCCGACGAAGTAGGCGATCAGGATCTCCCGGACGAAGCCCAGCACGCGGCTGAGTCCGGTATAGCCGCCGACCGTGGCGAAGGCGCGGAACAGGGTCATAGAGGGATCTTAGGGACCGAGTGGCGGGACGGCCGGTGGCATGGGAGCGGGGGACCCGTCGCGCGGAATCTATTCGGCGGGCGCTTCGGCGCGGGCCGCGCGCCGCGGCTCGGCCGGTGCCAGCTCCGCAGCCTTGCCGGCGTGCGGATCGGGCATCGCGGCCGAGGTGCCGGGAGCGCAGCTTTTCTGTTCCAGCGCCGCCAACAGCTGGAGACGGATGGCCTCGAGGGAGGCCTCGTCCTCGACCTTCGCGCCGCTCGCATCCTGCAGATAGAAGACGTCGACCACCCGTTCGCCGTAGGTCGAGATCTTGGCCGTGCGGATCGCAAGGCCGAGCGCCGTCAGCGCCAGGGTCAGACGGTAGAGCAGGCCGGGCCGGTCGCGGCCGTTGACCTCGACGACCGTGTGGTCCTCGCTCGCCTTGTTGTCGATCAGCACCCGCGGCTGGACCTGGAACACGGCCAGCCGGCTGGGAATGGTCGAGGCCCGGCGCGCCAGCTCCTGCAGGGGCTTCAGCTTGCCGCTCACCGCCCGCTCGATCGACGCCGAAAGGCGCGCCAGCTTGTCCGGCCGCATGAAGGGTCCGCCCGTCACGTCGCGCACGTAGAAGACGTCGAGCGCCATGCCGTTGGTGAGCGTGCAGATCTTGGCCGCGTCGATGGTCGCGCCCGAGACAGCGAGCGCGCCGGCGATCTGGGAGAAGAGGCCCGGCTGGTCGGGGGTGTAGACCGTGACCTCGGTGACCTCGCGGTAGCTGTCGACGCGGGTGTCGACGGTGAGGCTCCGGCCGCTCGCCTCGGCGTCGCGGACGATGCGCGCGTGGTGCAGGTGGGCGTCATTGTCGAAGGTGAGCCAGTAGGCGGAATTGCCCCGCTGCAGGTGGGCCTCCAGCTCCTCCACTGGCCAGTCGCCGAGCGCCTTGCGCAGGCTCTCCTTGGCGCGCTCGCTGCGGGCCTGCCAGCCTTCCTGGGCGAGCCCGCCGCTCAGCTCCTCCTCGGCCCGCCAGTAGAGTTCGCGCAGCAGGGAGGCCTTCCAGCTGGTCCAGGTTTTCGGCCCCACGGCGCGAATGTCGGCGACGGTGAGCACCAGCAGCAGCCGCAGCCGCTCGAGCGACTGCACATGCTCTGTGAAGTCGCGGATGGTCTTGGGGTCGTCGATGTCCCGCCGGAAGGCGGTGTTGCTCATCACCAGATGGTGGAGCACGAGCCAGGCCACGGTCTCGGTCTCTTCGGCGCTCAGGCCCAGCCGCGGGCAGAGCTTTTGGGCGATTGCGGCGCCGATGCGCGAGTGGTCGCCGGGCCGGCCCTTGGCGATGTCGTGAAACAACACCGCGAGGTAGAGGACGCGGCGGCTCAGCACCTTGTGCACCACCTCGGTGGCGATCGGCGCCTCGTCGGCGAGCAGTCCCACCTCGATCGCGTTCAGGATCCCGATCGCAAAGATGGTGTGCTCGTCGACCGTGTAGTGGTGGTACATGTTGTACTGCATCTGCGCCACCACCCGGCCGAAGTCGGGCATGAAGCGGCCGAACACGCCGGCCTCGTTCATGCGCCGGAGCGTGATCTCCGGGCTCTTCTGCGCGGTCAGGATGTCCATGAAGATGGCGTTGGCCTCGGGCGAGTCCCGCACCGCACGGTCGATGCGCCGCAGGTTGCGGGTCATCCAGTGCAGGGTGCGCGGGTGGACCTCCAGGTCGTGCTCCAGCGCCACCTTGAAGATGCGCAGCATGTCGACCGGGTTCTTCTCGAAGACCTCCGGGCTTTTCACCGCCAGGCGGTCGCGCTCCAGCGTGAAGCCGTCGACCCGACGGCGACGCGTCAGGGCGGCCAGGCCGAGGCCGGCCGAGCGCTTGTGCTCGGCCTCGAGCGCGGCGCAGAAGATGCCGGTGAGGGCGCCCACGTCCTTGGCGATCAGGAAGTAGCGCTTCATCAGGCGCTCGACGTCCTGGGTGCCGGCGTGGGCGGTGTAGCCCATGCGCGGCGCCACCTGCTTCTGCAGATCGAAGGTGAGGCGCTCCTCGGCGCGCCCGGCCAGGTAGTGCAGATAGCAGCGCAGGGTCCAGAGGTAGTCCTGCGCCTTCTCGAAGCGCGCGACCTCACGGCGGGTGAAGACGCCGCGCGGCACCAGGTCGGCGATGTCGTTCACCCGGTAGAGGTACTTGGCGATCCAGAAGAGGGTGTGCAGGTCCCGGAGCCCGCCCTTGCCGTCCTTGATGTGGGGCTCCAGCACGTAGCGCGAGCCGCCGAGGCGCTCGTGCCGGCGCTCCCGCTCGGCCAGCTTCGCCTCGATGAAGTCGATGGCGTTGCCGCTCTGCAGGCGGTCCTGGTAGCGCTGCCAGAGCTCGTCGAAAAGCACCCGGTCGCCGCAGAGGAAGCGCTTCTCCAAGAGGTTGGTGCGGATCGTCATGTCGGCCTTGGCCTGGCGCATGCAGTCGTCCACCGAGCGCACCGCGTGGCCCACCTTGAATCCCAGGTCCCACAGCAGATAGAGCATGGACTCGACCACCTGCTCGCTGCGGGGGGTGCGCTTGTAGGGCTGCAGGAACAGGAGATCGATGTCGGAGTAGGGGGCCAGCTCGCCGCGCCCGTAGCCGCCCACGGCGACGAGGGCGAGACGCTCGGCCTCGGTCGGATTGCCGAGGGGGAAGAGCTCCTCGGTCGCGTAGCCGTAGACAAGCTCCAGCAGCTGATCGACCAGCCAGCAGCGGTTGCGCACCGCCCGGGTGCCGGATCGGTCGGCCTCGAAGCGCCGGCGGATCTCCTCCTCGCCGCCCGCGATCGCCGCTTTGAGGGTGGCGATCAGCCGCGCGCGTTGGCGCTCCTCGGACAGGCCGGCGGCCGTCAGCGTGGCCACCTCGGCCTGCAGGGTGTGCAGGTCGAGGATGGCGGGCGCCTCCCCGGCGCCGCCGTCGGCGGCTTTGCTGCTCTGCGAGCCGTCCATTGCACCTCGCCGTGACGCCGACTCGGACGGGACCGGCCGGCCGCCCAGTATGCCACGTTTGCGCCCGGGACGGAAAAAGCCCTGGCCGTGCGGGGAAGGGGACCGGTCGCGGTCCCCGCGCTCACGCCTTCAGGAGCGCCTTCAGCTCGTAGAGCAGCTCGAGGGCCTGCTTGGGCGTCAGCTCGTCCGGCTGGACCGCGGCGAAGCGGGTCTCCAGCTCCGAGGGCTCCTCCGCCGCGCCGCCGGTCGCGGTCCGCGCCGGCTTCGCGGCGAACAGCGGCAGGTCGTCCACCAGGCGCGCCAGGGCGCCGGCCTGCTCGCCCTGCTCCAGGCTGTGAAGCACCTCCTGGGCCCGGGCGATCACAGCGTCCGGCAGGCCGGCCAGCTGGGCCACGTGGATGCCGTAGGAGCGGTCGGCCGTGCCCGGCGCCACCTCGTGCAGGAAGATCACCTTCCCCTGCCATTCCTTCACCCGCATGCTGCGGCAGCTCAGGGCCGGCAGCTTCTGGGTCAGGCTGGTCAGCTCGTGATAGTGGGTGGCGAAGAGGGCCCGGCAGCCGTTGACCTCGTGCAGGTGCTCGACACAGGCCCAGGCGATCGAGAGGCCGTCGAAGGTCGCCGTGCCGCGGCCGATTTCGTCGAGGATGACCAGCGAGCGGGGCCCGGCCTGGTTCAGGATCACGGCGGCCTCGACCATCTCCACCATGAAGGTGGAGCGGCCCCGGGCGAGATCGTCGGCGGCACCGACCCGGCTGAAGAGGCGATCGACGACGCCGATGTGGGCGCGCTCGGCCGGCACGAAGGAGCCCATCTGGGCTAGGATGGCGATGAGGGCGTTCTGCCGCAGGAAGGTGCTCTTGCCCGCCATGTTGGGCCCGGTGACCAGCCAGATGCGGGCATCCTCGGCGAGCTTGCAGTCGTTGGCGACGAAGCGGCCCTCGCGGCCCTCGGCCAGCGCCGCCTCGACCACGGGGTGGCGGCCGCCGGTCACGTCGAAGGCCGTAGACTCGTCCACCAGGGGCCGCTGCCAGCGCTCGGCCGCCGCCAATTCCGCCAGCGCCGCCGCCACGTCGAGCCCGGCAAGCGCCCGGGCGGCGCGGGCGGCCTCCTCGGCCCGGGCCGTGACCTCGCCCACCAGGTCGCCGAACAGCCTGAGCTCCACCGCCAGCGCCTTGTCGGCGGCGGAGGAGATCTTCTGCTCCAGCTCCGATAGCTCCACCGTGGAATAGCGCACCGCGCTCGCCAGTGTCTGGCGATGGATGAAGGGCGCCTCGGGCCCGCTCGGCAGCTTGTCGGCGTGGGTCGGCGTGACCTCGATGTAGTAGCCGAGCACGTTGTTGTGGCGGATCTTCAGGCCGCTGATCCCGGTCTCCTTGGCGTAGCGGTTCTGCAGGTTGGCGACGAGGCGGCGGCTCTCGTCGCGCAGGGTGCGCAGCTCGTCGAGGTCGGGCGCGTAGCCAGGCGCGATGAAGCCGCCGTCCCGGGCGTGGACCGGCAGTTCGGGAAGGAGGGCGCGGGTCAGGCGGTCGATCAGCAGGTCGTGGCTGCCCAGCTCCTCCGCCGCCCGCACGATGCGCGCCACCGGCGCGCCGTAGCGCGGGTCGTGCAGCAGGCCCTTCAGGTGGCCGGCCACTTCCAGGCCCTGGCGCACGGCGGCGAGATCCCGCGGCCCCCCGCGGCCCACGGTCAGGCGCGAGAGGGCGCGGGAAATGTCGGGGCAGCGCCGCAGGCTCTCGCGGATGGCGGCCCGCAGGTCGGCCTGCTCGACCAGGTATTGCACCGCGTCGCCGCGCTCGGCGATCCGCCGCGGGTCGGTGAGCGGCGCCGACAGGTGTTCGGCGAGGAGCCGGCCGCCGGCACCGGTCACCGTGCGGTCGATGGTCTCCAGCAGGCTGCCCTTGCGGCCGCCGGAAAGCGCCTGGATCAGCTCCAGATTGCGCCGGGTGGCGGCGTCGATCTCCAGCAGCGAGCCGCCGCTCATGCGCGCGGGCGCGCCGAGCCGGGGCAGGCGGCCCTTCTGGGTCAACTCCACGTAATCGACGAGCGCTCCCGCGGCCGCCAGCTCGGCTCGGGAGAACTCGCCGAAGGCGTCGAGCGCCTTCACGCCGTAGAGCTCCTCGAGGCGCCGGCGGGCGTTGTCGCTGTCGAAGCGCGCGCCGGGCAGGGGCGTCAGCACGGCCTTCCAGTCGGCGAAGGCCTCGAACAGCTCCGGGTCCTCGAGGATCTTGTCGGCGACCAGCAGCTCGCCGGGCTCGAGGCGCATGAGCGCCGCGCCCAACTCCGCCGGCTTGAGCGGCTGGGCCCGGAAGTCGCCGGTCGAGACGTCGAGCCAGGCGAGGCCGAGCGCGCCGCCGGCCCTGGCGAGCGCCGCCAGATAGTTGTGGGCGCGGGCCTCCAGAAGCTCGTCCTCGGTGAGCGTCCCCGGCGTCACCAGGCGCACCACGGCGCGCTCCACCACCGACTTGGCGCCGCGCTTCTTGGCTTGGGCCGGGTCCTCGGTCTGCTCGCAGATGGCGACCTTGAAGCCCTTGCGGATCAGCCGCGAGAGGTAGCCCTCGGCGCTGTGCACCGGCACGCCGCACATGGGGATGTCCTCGCCCAGATGCTGGCCGCGCTTGGTGAGCGTGATGTCGAGCGCTTCGGAGGCGAGGACGGCATCCTCGAAGAAGAGCTCGAAGAAGTCCCCCATGCGGTAGAACAACAGGCTGCCTGGGTGCGCCTTCTTGATTTCCAGGTACTGGGCCATCATCGGCGTGACGCCGGGCGCCGCCGCACCCGACACCTTCCTCGAGGCAGCCGGCGTCCGCTCCGGGCCTTTGGCGCCGCCCTCGGCACCAATTTTCGGCGGGCTCGTCTCTTTCGGGCGCGAGGCCGGGCTCGGGTCGGACACGCTGGGCGCGCTCGCTAGTGAGGGTGGAGGTGCGACGGGCGGGACCTTAGCACGCCCCTGCCTAGCTTGTCGCGGGAGGCGCGGGGCAGAAGACTAGGCAAGCGCGCCCGCCCGGGGCACAATGCGGCGCAATCAAGGGCGGCCTACAAGGAGCTGGCGCTTGTCAGACGGTTCGAGCGACGAGGAAACCGAGGCCGGCGGTCCGGTGCATCCGGAAGTGGTCGGCCGTTTCGCCGACCGGGAGTCGTTCAAAGCGGCCGTGCAGGATCTGCGCGCCCACGGCTTCGCGCACAGCGACCTCTCGGTGCTCGACACGCGCGAGGCCATCTCGGCCAGCGAGTCCACCGGCGAGGCCTGGGCCCAGACGCTCTCCGGTCTGATCGGCGAGGTGAAGTACATCGGCCCGCTGACCACCGCCGGCCTCATCATGATCGCTTCGGGCCCGGTGGGCGCCGCCGTCTCCGCCCTGGTCGCCGCCGGCATCACCGGGGTCGCGCTCCGCGAGCTGCTGGACGACATCCAGGCGACACCGCACACCGAGGCCTTCGCCCGGGCGCTCGAGGCCGGCGCCGTCCTGCTCTGGGCCCGCGCGGAGACGCCCCAGCGTCAACGCGAGGCGAGCGAGATCCTGACGCGCCACGGCGCGGCCGACGTGCATCTGCACCTGCGCGAAGCCCAGGCCTGAGGGCCAATCGACAACCTTGAGCCGGCCCCCGAGCGGTGCTCAATCGCGAAACCCACACGGCGCTTGATCCATGACCACGAAGAAAGACGCGGAGAGCCGCAGGCCGACCATCACCGAGGAGGAGGCCCTCCGGCTCCACGCCGGGGGACGCCCCGGCAAGCTCGAGATCCACGCCACCAAGCCGCTGACCACCCAGCGGGACCTGACGCTCGCCTACTCGCCCGGAGTGGCGATCCCCTGCGAGCGCATCCACGCCGACCCTAGCGCCGCCTACGACTACACCGCCAAGGGCAACCTAGTCGCCATCGTCAGCAACGGCACGGCGGTGCTCGGCCTCGGCAATCTGGGCGCGCTCGCGGCCAAGCCGGTGATGGAAGGCAAGGCGGTGCTCTTCAAACGCTTCGCCGATGTCGACGGCTTCGACCTGGAGGTGGCGACCGAGGACGTGGACGAGTTCGTCAACTGCGTGCGCTTCCTCGGGCCCTCGTTCGGCGGCATCAACCTGGAGGACATCAAGGCGCCCGAGTGCTTCATCATCGAGGAGCGCCTGAAAGAGCTGCTCGACATCCCGGTCTTCCACGACGATCAGCACGGCACGGCGATCATCGCCGTCGCCGGCCTGCTGAACGCCCTCCACCTGACGGACCGGGACGTGGCGGACATCAAGATGGTGATCAACGGCGCCGGCTCGGCCGGCATCGCCTGCGCGGAGCTGGTCAAGGCGGTGGGCGTGCCGCCCGACCAGGTCATCCTCTGCGACACCCGCGGCGTCATCCACGAGGGCCGCCAGGACGGCATGAACCAGTGGAAGTCGGCCCACGCGGCGCCGACCGAGGCGCGCAGCCTGGCCGACGCGATCAAGGGATCCGACGTCTTCTTCGGCCTCTCGGCCAAGGGCGCCATGAGCCGGGACATGGTGATCAGCATGTCCGACAAGCCCATCATCTTCGCCATGGCCAATCCCGATCCGGAGATCACCCCCGAGGAGGTGGCCGAGGTGCGCGACGACGCCATCATGGCCACCGGCCGCTCGGACTACGGCAACCAGATCAACAACGTGCTGGGCTTCCCCTACATCTTCCGCGGCGCCCTCGACGTGCGCGCCTCGACCATCAACATGGAGATGAAAGTGGCGGCCGCCGAGGCGCTGGCCAAGCTGGCGCGCGAGGACGTCCCGGACGAGGTGGCGCGCGCCTATGCCGGCCAGCGCCTGCGCTACGGCCCCGACTACATCATCCCCGCGCCTTTCGATCCGCGGCTGATCGTGGCGGTGCCCAAGGCGGTCGCCGCCGCCGCGGTCGAGAGCGGCGTCGCGCGCCGGCCCATCGAGGACATGGCCGCCTACGAGCGGCAGCTGCTCGCCCGCCTGGATCCGACGGCGGCCAGCCTGCAGAACACCTTCGAGCGGGTGCGGGCCAACCCGCGGCGCATCGTCTTCGCCGAGGGCGAGGAGGAGACCTCGATCCGCGCCGCGCTGGCCTTCCGCGGCGCCGGCTACGGCACGCCGGTGCTGGTCGGCCGCGACGAGCGGGTGCGGCAGACCATGGAGGCGATCGGGCTGGGCGGCGAATCCCTCGAGGTGCACAACGCCCGCCTGTCGGACCACAACGCCGCCTACACCGACTACCTCTACAAGCGCCTGCAGCGCCGCGGCGGGCTCTACCGCGACTGCCAGCGCATGGTGAACCAGAACCGCAACATCTTCGCCGCCTGCATGGTGGCCCAGGGCCACGCCGACGGCATGGTGACGGGCCTCACTCGCAGCTTCGGCGCGGCCTTCGAGGACCTGATGCATGCCCTCGATGCCAAGACCGGGCACCGGGCCTTCGGGCTCTCGATCATCGTCACCCGCGGGCGCACGGTGTTCCTCGCCGACACCACGGTCCACGAGTCGCCGAGCCCCGAGCAGCTCGCCGACATCGCGATCCAGAGCGCGGAACAGGCGAGCGCCATGGGGCACGAGCCGAGGGTCGCGCTCCTGAGCTTCTCGAACTTCGGCAATCCACGGCGGCACACGGCGCGCCACGTGCGCGATGCCGTGGCGATGCTCGACCGGCGGGAGGTGGGCTTCGAGTACGACGGCGAGATGCAGGCCAACGTCGCCCTCGACCACGAGCTGATGCGCGAGCTCTACCCCTTCTGCCGTCTCTCGGGGCCGGCCAACGTGCTGATCATGCCGGCGCTCCATTCGGCCAACATCTCGGCCAAGCTGCTGCAGATGCTGGGCGGCGGCCACGTCATCGGGCCGCTCTTGATCGGCATGTCGAAACCGGCCCAGATCGTGCCCCTGGGCGCCACGGTGAACGATCTGGTGACGGTGGCGGCGCTCGCCGCCCACGATTCCATCGCCGAGTCCACGTTGCTTTAGCGGGCCACGGCGGGAACTTCGCCCTCAGCGGCCGAGGGCCGCCCGGAAGGCCTCTTCCGCCTCCTTGCCGAAAACGCACAGAACGACCCGCCCGACGGGCGCCTCGCCGTTCGCCGCCGCGTCCTGCTCGGCCAGCCAGGCTTGAACCGTCTCGACCGCGACCCGGGCCGCCTGGTCGAGGGGATAGCCGAAGATTCCAGTGGAGATGGCCGGGAAGGCGATGCTCTTGAGATCCGCCGCGCGCGCCAGGTCGAGGCTCGCACGGTAGCAGCCGGCCAGCAGCTCCGCTTCGCCCGCCTGGCCGCCGTGCCAGACCGGCCCCACGGCGTGGATCACGTGGCTGGCCGGCAGGTCGTAGCCGCCGGTCATGCGCGCCTCGCCGGTCGGGCAATGGCCGATCGTCGTGCATTCGCGCGCGAGCCCTGGCCCTGCCGCCCGGTGGATCGCCCCGCAGACGCCACCCCCCGGCGCCAGACGGTCGTTGGCGGCGTTGACGATGGCGTCGACCTGGAGCTTGGTGATGTCGCCGACGTGGATCTCGATCCGTGGATCGCTCATGGCTGCCGCTCCTCTCCCCGGGTCCGGCTACCCGCTAGCCTTCGGCGGCCGCTTCCTTCGGTGCAGCCGGCGCCTGGCGCGACATGAGGAAGAGCACCAGCAGGATCGCCGGCAGTCCGAGGGCGGCCGCATAGATGAAGAAGGCCTGATAGCTGCTCGCGTCGACGATGATACCCGAGAATCCGCCGAGAAACTTCCCCGCCAGCGTAAAGAGCGAGCTGAAGAGGGCGTACTGGGTCGCCGTGTAGGCCGTGTTGGTCAGGCTCGACATGTAGGCGATGAAGACAGAGCCCGCGAAGCCGCCGGCCAGGTTATCGGCGCTGACGGTCACCAGCAGCAGCTCGAAGCGCGGGCCGGCGCCGGCCAGATAGGCGAAGGCCAAGTTGGTGAGCACCGTCATCAAGGCGCCCACGAGCAGCGGCCGGAAGAGGCCGAAGCGCGCCACGAAGAAGCCGCCCAGGAAGGCCCCCAGGATGGTGAGCGGAATGCCCACGGTCTTGGAGGCGGTGGCGATCTCGCTCTTGGTGAAGCCCAGGTCGACGTAGAGCGGGTTCGCCATGATGCCCATGGTGATGTCGCTGATGCGGTAGAGCCCGATCAGCGCCAGGATGGCGAGCGCCAGGCGGCCGTTGCGGGCGAAGAACTCGACGAAGGGGCTGACGACCGCGCTGGAGAACCACTCGGCGGCCTCGTTGAGCCGGGCCGAGAGGTGGGCGCGGGACTTGAGGTTCTCCGCCAAGCGCCGCTCGCGGTCGCGGGTCTCGTCGCTGACCTCGACGCTCGGCTCGCGGATCAGCAGCACCGTGCCCATGCCGACCAGCATGCAGGCGGCCATGGAGGCGTAGGCGGCCGGCCAGGAGACGAAGTCGGCGATATAGAGCGCGCCCGCGCCCGCCGCCAGCAGAGCCAGGCGATAGCCGAGCTGATAGGTCGCCGCCATGGCGCCCTGCAGGTCCTTGCCCACCGCCTCGATCCGGTAGGCGTCCACCGAGACGTCCTGGGTGGCCGCGCAGAAGGCGACGAAGAGGGCCGCGAGCGCCACCCGGGTGACGTCGGTCGCGGGGTCGCTGGCGCCGATCGCCAGCAGGCCCGCGGCAATGCCGATCTGGGCCAGCAGCATCCAGCCGCGCCGCCGCCCCAGGAGGCGCGTCAGGACCGGCAGCGGCGTGCGGTCGATGATCGGTGCCCAGACCACCTTGATGGAGAAGGTGATGCCGATCCAGCTGAAGAAGCCGATCTCGGTGCGGCTGATGTCGGCCTCGCGCAGCCAGACCGAGAGGGTGGAGAAGATCAGCAGGAAGGGCAGCCCGGCAGAAAAACCGAGGAACAGCATGGCGAGCACGCGCGGGTGCCGGTAGATGAGCAGCGCCTCGCGCCAGCTCCGCTTGACGGTCGTATCGGGCGGCCCGGCCGCCTGGCCCGCCTCAGCCGGCATCCCGCATCCTGCTCCGGCGTTTGCGCTCGTGGGGGTCGAGGTAGCGCTTGCGCAGGCGCACGGCCGTGGGCGTCACCTCCACCAGCTCGTCCTCGTCGATGTAGGCGATGGCCTGCTCGAGACTGAGGCGCCGCGGCGGCGAGAGGCGCACCGCGTCGTCCTTGCCGGCCGCCCGGATGTTGGTGAGCTGCTTGCCCTTGAGCGGGTTGACCTCCAAATCCTGGCCGCGGCTGTGCTCGCCGATGATCATGCCGGGATAGACGTTCGCCCCGGGCTGGACGAAGAGCACGCCGCGCTCCTCGAGGTTCCAGAGCGCGTAGGCCACGGCGGCGCCCTGGCCGTTGGCGATGAGGACGCCGGCGCGCCGGCCGGGCAGGGCCCCCTTGTGGGGCACGTAGCCATGGAACAGCCGGCTCATGACCCCGGTGCCGCGGGTCGCGCCCAGGAACTCGCCGTGATAGCCGATGAGCCCCCGGGTCGGCGCCAGGAAGGCGAGCCGCGTCTTGCCGCCGCCCGAGGGCCGCATGTCGGTGAGCTCGCCGCGCCGCTCGCTCATGGCCTCGACCACCACGCCGACATAGTCCGAGTCGACGTCGATCAGCACCTCCTCGACCGGCTCCTGGCGCTGGCCGGTCTCGGGATCGCTGCGGAACAGCACCCGCGGCCGGCTGATCGACAGCTCGTAGCCCTCCCGGCGCATGGTCTCGATCAGCACGCCGAGCTGCAGCTCCCCGCGCCCGGCCACCTCGAAGGCGTCCTTCTCGCCGGTCTCGCTGATGCGGATGGCCACGTTGCCCTCGGCCTCGCGGCGCAGGCGGTCGCGGATCACCCGGCTGGTCACTTTGTCGCCGTCGAGCCCAGCGAAGGGCGAATCGTTGATCGAGAAGGTCATGGCGAGCGTCGGCGGATCGACCGGGGCGGCCTGGATCGGATTTTTGCGCTCCGGGGCGCAGAGGGTGTCGGCCACGGTCGCCCGGGAGAGCCCGGCCACGGCGATCAGGTCGCCGCTCTCGGCCTCCTCGGTCGGCTCGCGCTTCAAGCCGCGGAATGAGAGCAGCTTTGTGAGGCGCGCCTCCTCCACCAATTCGCCCTCACGGGAGAGCACCTTGACCGGCATGTTGAGCTGGGCCCGGCCCGAGTGGACTCGGCCCGTGAGGACGCGCCCCAGGTAGGGGTCGTACTCGAGGGTGGTCGCCAGCATGGCGAAGGGAGATCGGTCGTCGGTCTCGGGCGGCGGCACGTGGTCCACGATGGCCTCGAACAGCGGTCTGAGGTCCGTGCCCGGCTCGTCCAGGTCGGCGGTCGCCCAGCCTTCCTTGGCCGAGGCGAAGAGGGCCGGGAAGTCGAGCTGAGCCTCGGAGGCGTCGAGGGCGGCGAAGAGGTCGAAGACCTCGTCCAGAACGGCCTGGGCGCGGGCGTCTGGCCGGTCGGCCTTGTTCACCACCACGATGGGCGCGAGGCCGCGGGCGAGCGCCTTCATGAGCACGAACTTGGTCTGGGGCATGGGCCCCTCGGCGGCGTCGACCAGCAGCAGGGCCCCGTCGACCATGGAGAGGATGCGCTCGACCTCGCCGCCGAAGTCCGCGTGCCCGGGCGTGTCGACGATGTTGATGCGCACCGGGTCCTGTCCGGCGGGCGCCCACTCCACCGAGGTGCATTTTGCCAGGATGGTGATGCCGCGCTCGCGTTCCAGGTCGTGGCTGTCGAGCGCCCGCTCGCGCACCGGCTGGTTGCGCCGCACCGCGCCCGACTGGCGCAGCAGCTGGTCGACCAGAGTGGTCTTGCCGTGGTCGACGTGGGCGATGATCGCCAGGTTGCGGAGGCCCGCGGCGCGGCTCATGACAGGTCCATCGTGCGGGTCGTCCGGGACAAGGTCAGCCGAGGCGCGCGGCCACCAGCTCCGACAGCGGCTGCTCCGGCCGGGCGCCGTAGTGGGAGATGACCTCGGCGGCGGCGATGGCGCCGATGCGCGCGCAGTCGTAGAGGCTGCGGCCCTGGGTGTAGCCGTAGAGGAAGCCGCCGGCATAGAGGTCGCCGGCGCCGGTGGTGTCGACCACCTGCTGGACCGGCTCGGCGTCGGCCACGTGGACCTCGTCGCCGGCCAGGACCACCGAGCCCTTCTCGCTGCGGGTCAGCGCCACCACCTTGCAGCGCCCGCGCACGGCCTGGAGGGCGCCGTCGAAGGTCTTGGCGTGGTAGAGGGAGCAGATCTCCGTCTCGTTGGCGAACAGCACGTCCACATGGCCGTCCACCAGCTCGTGGAACTCCTCCCGGTGGCGGTCGACGCAGAAGGGGTCGGAGAGGCTGAGCGCCACCTCGCGGCCGGCGTCATGGGCGATCTCGGCGGCCTTCACGAAGGCCTCCTTGGCCCGCGGCGGATCCCAGAGGTAGCCCTCCAGGTAGGTCACCTTGGCGGCCGCCACGGTGGTCTCGTCCACGTCCTCGGGGCCCAGCTCGACGCAGGCGCCCAGCATGGTGCAGAGGGTGCGCTGGGCGTCGGGCGTGACGAAGACCAGGCAGCGGGCGGTGGGCGCGCCGTTCTCCGAGGGCGGGGTGTCGAAGGCGACCCCGGCGGCGCGGATGTCGTGGCGGAAGATAGCGCCCAGCTGGTCGGCGCGCACCTTGCCGATGAAGGCGCCGCGCCCGCCCAAGCCGGCGAGGCCGGCCATCGTGTTGCCTGCCGAGCCGCCCGACATCTCGATGCCCGGGCCCATGCGGGCGTAGAGCGCCTCGGCCCGCTCGGCGTCGATCAGCGTCATGGCGCCCTTGGCGATGCCCTCGGCCTCGAGGAAGGACTCCTCGGCGCCCGCCACCACGTCGACGATGGCATTGCCGATTCCCACCACATCGTACTGCGACTCCGGCATGCGGCTCTCCGATCTCCCGACTCCAAGGCGGCGTAAAGCTACGCCCGAACAGCGGCCAAACCAAGGCAAACCGCGCCTTTCTCGGCCTTGTCTCGAGCCCGGTCTTGTGCCCGCGCGGGCGTCGGGCTAGAGCTTTGCGCCGACATGTTCGGCGCCCTCACCAAAGCCATCGCCCAGTGCAGCGATCCCGCCTTCCGGAGCGTGCTGCTGCGCTCGCTCGGCCTCGCGCTGGTCGTCTTCGTGCTGGTCTGGATTCTCGCCGGAGCGCTCCTGGGCTGGGCCGGCGGCGGCCTCTTCGACTGGCTGGTGGCCCAGGGCATCTCGGAGTTCTGGCAGAACGTCCTCGGTGTCATCCTGGGCGCGGGCGCCGTCGGCGGGATCCTCTTCGCCAGCTTCATTCTCTTTCCAGCGGTCATGGTGATGGTGATGAGCTTCCTCCTGGAGGACATCGCCGCGGCCGTCGAGCGGCGCCACTATCCCAGCCTGCCTCCGGCCCGCCCCCAGCCCATGGGGGAGATGCTGCGTTCGGGCCTCGCCTTCGCCGCCGTCTCGGTGGGGATCAACCTGCTGGTGCTGCCCTTCTATCTGCTGCTGCTCTTCGTGCCGCCCCTCAACCTGTTCCTCTTCTATGGGGTCAACGGCTATCTCTACGGCCGCGAATACTTCGAAATCGTTGCCTTCCGGCGGCTCGACCTGATGGACGCCAAGCGCATGCGCCGGCGCTTCGGCGGGCGTTTGTTCTTTGCGGGAATCCTCGTCGCCGTCATGATGACCATCCCGATCGTTAACCTTTTCGCGCCTATCGTGGCGACCGGCTTCATGGTCCACGTCTTCGAGCGCCTGAAGGCGCGCGCCGGGACCTCCCTGGCGAGCTGACGTGGCGGCGGAATGGAGAGCGCCATGAAGAGCTTTTCCGAGCGCAGATCCGGCATCCCTACGGCCGGCCGCACCGTCCTGGCGGCGGCCCTGCTGGCCCTGCTGACGGCCTGCGAAACCTCGCCCTTCGAGTCCTTCGGCTTCGGATCGCCGGAGGCTTCGGCCGAGAGCGGCGCCGAGGGCGTCGGCGGGCAGCCCACGGGCGCCGAAGCGGGGTCCGAGGAAGGCCAGGTGGTCGAGACCTACCATGCCACGGCCATGGACGAGCCCGCGGCAGAGGCCCCGGCCCAACAAGTCGCGCCCAACGCGGCGCCGGCGGTGGCCGCGGTGCCGGCCGAGCCCGCCATCAACGACGACCCCCAGCAGCTGATTGGCATGGGCCCGGCCAGCCTCAGCGCCTTTCTGGGCGCGCCCGAGCTGATCCGCCGCGAGTCGCCGGCCAGCCTCTGGCAATACCGCACCGAGGACTGCGTGCTGGACATCGTGCTCTACACGGAGCGCAGCGGCGACAAGGTCACCTACCTCGAGGCCCGCGAGGACGGCGTCACCAAGGTGCCGGCACGCCAGTGCCTCAACAAGCTGCTGCGTTCCCGCCTGGACGACTCCGCCGGCTAGAGCAGATTCACCCACTCAGATGGAACCGCGACGCGGGTCCATCTGAGTGGGTTCTGATCTAGCGCGCGGCTTTCTTCGCCGGGGCGCCCTCCAGGGTGGTCTTGGCCTTGTAGGCGCAGAGGTCGCGCACCACGCAGGCCGGGCAGTCCGGCTTGCGGGCCTTGCAGACATAGCGGCCGTGCAGGATCAGCCAGTGGTGGGCGTGCATCTTGCGTTCCTTCGGCACCACGCGCAGCAGCTTCTTCTCCACCTCGAGCGGCGTCTTGCCCGGCGCCAGGCCGGTGCGGTTGCCGACCCGGAAGATGTGGGTGTCGACGGCGATGGTGGGCTCGCCGAAGGCGATGTTGAGGACCACGTTGGCGGTCTTGCGCCCGACCCCCGGCAGGGTCTCCAGCGCCTCGCGCGAGCGCGGCACTTCGCCGCCGTACTCCTCGATCAGAATACGCGACAGGGCGATGACATTTTTCGCCTTGGCGTTGTAGAGGCCGATGGTCTTGATGTAGCTCTTCAGCTTCGCCTCGCCGAGGGCCAGCATCGCCTCGGGCGTACGCACCTTCTGGAACAGGGGCTTGGTCGCCCGGTTGACGCCCACGTCGGTCGCCTGGGCCGAGAGCACCACGGCCACCAGCAGGGTGTAGGGGTTGATGTACTCCAGCTCGCCCTTGGGGATCGGGATCGCCTCCGCCAGGCGGTCGAAGAAAGTGGCGATGTTGGCCTTTTTCATGGCCCGCGCGGCTCCCCCAAGGCTGGTGACCTAGGCCGCCGTCTTGGCCTCGTAGGCGCAGAGGTCGATGACGGGACAGTCCGGGCAGGCGGGCTTGCGCGCCTTGCAGATATAACGCCCCAGAAGCACCAGCCAGCCGGAGGCGCGGGACTTCCACTTCTCCGGCACCGCCCGGTCGAGCGCCGCCTCGACCTCCTCGGGCGTCTCGCCGTCTGCCAGGCCCAGACGGTTCGCCACCCTCAGCACATGGGTGTCGACCGCGATCGCCGGCTCGCCGAAGGCAATCGCCAGGACGAAGTTGGCGGTCTTGCGGCCGACCCCGGGCAGGGCCTCCAGCGCCTCGCGCGAGCGTGGCACCTGGCCGCCGTGGCGCTCGAGCAGCTGCTGGCTGAGCGCCACGACGCGCTTGGCCTTGCCTTTGTACATGCTGATGGTCTTGATCCGCTCGCGCACCTCGTCCTCGCCGAGGGCGACCATCTTCTCCGGCGTGCCGGCGATCTCGAAGAGCTCCCCGGTCGCCTTGTTGACCGAGGCGTCGGTCGCCCGGGCCGCCAAGGAGACCGCCACCAGCAGCGTGAAGGGGTCCTTGTGCTCGAGCTCGGTCCCCGGCTCCGGGGTTTTCGTCTCCAGGCGGGTGAACAGCTGGTCGATCTGGGCGGGCGTCATGGCGCCACGAGCATAGCTCCTGGGCTTCTGCGCACAAGGCGCACAAGAAAACCCGCCGTGGCCACTTTGCCCCAGGCGCGGCCGCACCCTATGATCACGTAATGGACGAGCGGACGGAGCGACCGACCGAGGCACAAGAGGACGAGGCGCGGGTCGTCTTCGACGCCCTGCTCACGCCCCACCGCAGCCTGCCGCCGCAGGGCTTCCTGCTGCTGATGGCCGCACTCTGCGTCGTCAGCTTCACCGCCGGAGTCTTCTTCTTCCTGGTGGGCGCCTGGCCGGTGGTCGGTTTCCTCGGCCTCGATGTCCTGCTGGTCTATTTCGCCTTCAAGATCAGCTACCGCAGGGCGCGCCTCTACGAGACCTTGGAGCTGACCCGCGAGGCGCTGACCGTGCGCCGGGTCGAGCCCTCGGGGGAGGAGACCAGCTGGTGCTTCCAGGCCGCCTGGCTGCAGGTGCTGATGGACGACCCGCCGGGCCACGCCAGCCCGCTCACCCTGCGTTCCCACGGCAAGAGCCTGGCGGTCGGCGCCTTCCTCACGCCCGAAGAGCGCCTCGATCTGGCCAAGGCCCTGCGCGCGGCGCTCGCCAAAGCGCGGGCGATTCCCTGAGCTGTCGATTTTCTGGGCCGAACTGGGCCGAATCAGCCTGCACCCTTGATTCCCGAACCCGGCGTGGACTGCGCCCGGAGCATCATCTCGACGAAGCGTTCCGCCATCTCGTCCAGCACCCCTCGGTCGTCGAAGACCGCGTCGCTGCGGCTCTCGATCAATTGCCGGAGGCGGTCCCGCTCGGCAGGGTCGTTGGCGATCTCGACCGCCTTCTCCACGTAGTCGTCCCCGTCGGCGGCGATGGTCTCCGCGATCCCCATCTGGCGGTAGAGGGCATAGGCGAAACGGGTGCGCATCTGATCCCCGGGAAGGGTCACCACCGGCAGGCCCACATGGCAGGCCTCGTAGTTGGTGTTGCCGCCGCCGAAGCGCGGGGGATCGAGCATGACGTCGCAGAGGCTTAGGAGCGCGAGGAACTCGGGCTGTGGCAGATTCTCGAGGAACAGCACCCGCTCCATCTTGTCGCCCAGACGCCGTTCGAGGCGCGCCGAGACGGTGCCCGCCATCTCCTCGGACCAGGGCTTGAGCAGGACGACCCGGCCGGCACCATCGCGCCGGAGCAGATCGTCCAGGATCTCGTCGAACTCCGGATGGAGCTTCATGGCGGTCTGCGGACAGATGTAGAGTGGCACAGCCTCGGGAAGACAGAAGTCGGACCGGCGGCGATGAGGGATCTCGAGGTCGGGCCGCGCGTAGCAGCAGCCCACCCGAGGCAGCCTGACCAGGGATTCGCTGTAGTGTGCCTCGGCCCCCTCGACCTCCAGGTCCCGGGCGGACAGGAAATAGTCGATGGCCGGAACTCCCGTGGTGGCCGGATGGCCCCAGGTCACGCATTGCACCGGCGCAAGCCGGGAAAACGCCAACCCATAGGTGAACGCCTCCATGCCGATGTCGGCGTAGAGCAGGATGTCCGGCTTGCGCTTGGCGATCTCGCGGCGCGCCAGGTCCAGGTCTTCCTGCAACGGCAGGAAACGGTCGGCGGCAAGCCGATAGCGCTCTCCGATCTCGTCCGTCTTGGGCGCTATGGAGAAGACGGAGATCTCGAAGCGGTCGCGCGGAAAGTTCTCGACCATGCCGAGGAAGGCCTTGCCGATGGTATGGCGCCGGAAGTTGCTTGAGACCAGGGCGAGGCGCAGCTTGCGCCTGCCAGAACGGTAGCGCCGGTGCTCGCCACGCTTGAGGTGCGGCGCCACGTAGCAGGCGTCCTCGCACTTGCCTGCAATGAAGTTCGCCATGGCCTCCTGGAGGCGGCGGTCGTCGCAGCCGTGATAGGCCAGATAGAAGAGGTGGAGGCCCTCCTCGACAGGCGAGGTCAGGCTCAGATCCATCTCGTCCATGGCCGCAATCGCCTGGGCCAGCAGCTCCCGGGATTCGGCGATCTGTTCGCACGACTCGTAGACCGGCGGCAGCAGGGTCATGGCCCTGATCAGGAAGGCCGCCTTGCCGCTCACCTCATGGGCCGTGCGGTAGGCCTCGACGGCTTCGGCCACGCGGCCGGCGAAATGAAGGATGCCGCCGAGCGCCGCCCAGGCATCGCCGTTGGTGGGATCCAGCTCGCAGGCCCGCCGGTGCGCCGCCTGAGCGGACTTCACCTTGCCCAGGATCCGGAAGCAGCGCCCCAGCAAGTGAAAGGCGAGCGCGTAGTCCGGCCGCAGCTTGATCGCGGTCGAGAAGCAGCCGACGGCGGCCGGATAGTCGCCTTGGCGCATAGCCCTGGCGCCCAGCAGGCAGATCCTGTCCGCATCGTCCCCCGTCTCCTCTGCCACCGCGCGCGACAGGGCGAGAAGCGCTTCCGGCTCGTTGGCGGTTGGACCGCCGGCGTGTGCGGCGCGCGGCTTGCGGGTTGTCGTTGCGACGGGCACCTGAAGGCTCCGGCCGATGGGATGCAGGCCTACTCGATCACCGCGTAGGACATGCAGGTCGCGTAGGGAAACCGCTGCAGGCGGAGGTTCGGAACGCCGAGGGATTCCATCGTGGCGATGGTCTCGCCCGGAAACTGCCGCATGTTGAGCTCGTCGAACAAGATGACCGCACCCTTCGGCATTCTCGGCACCAGCAAGTCGAGGGCGAGCTTCGTCGGCTCATAGAGATCGACGTCCAGGTGCAGCAGGGAGACCAGGAGGTGCGGATTGTCGGCTACGTACTTCGGCAGGGTCTCTCGGAGATCGCCCTCGACCAGCTTCACCTTCGGGATGTGCCCGAGGAAACGGGTCGAGTCGAAGATCTCGACGGCCTTTTCGATATCGGCCTTCATGTCGTCCTCGACCACGAAACCGCCGACCGCGGTGTGCTCGCTCACCTGCTGGCCGGCCATGTCGTGGGCGTGGACCGCGGGAAAGCCGCTGAAAGTGTCGAAACCGACTATCTCCCGCAGATAGTTCACCGGCTCGTAGATGGCGCTCAGCTGCGCCCAGGTCATCAGGCTGACGCCGCGCGCCACGCCGAGCTCGATCACGGAGCCGTTGACCTCGAGCTGCTTGCGGAAGACCTCGCTGCGCACCAGGAACTTGGTGAGGGACTCCCGGCTGACGTACTTGGTGAAGTTCTCGAGCTTGACGTTGTTCGAGCCGGGACTCTCGTTCCAGTAACCCTCGCCGGCCCCCAGCGCGCGGACGTTGGCGGCGCTCTGGCGCGAGGATTCGCGGATCATGCCTTGCAGGGAGTTTGCCATCGGCCTTGGCCTTCTATTCGCTTTTGGGGTTTCGAGAGGCGAGCGCGGCGAGCCCCTCTTCCGCCAGATCCTTCCACGCCCACCCCCGCTTCACAAAAGAGGGGTCCGTGAGATCGCTGTAGCGGATGGTGATCGCCAGGCGCGGCCGGTCGGAGCGGTTGACGGTCGCGGAATGGGGCAGGTATCCGTCGAACAGGAGCAGATCGCCGCCCTCCAAGCGAAGAGCGCGGCGTTCCGGGAAGGCCGCCACAGTCTCCGGCGCGATGGTGAGCCATTTCGTGGCGATCTCCCAATCGTGGCGGCCGTGGGGCAGCGGACCGGAAGCGTGCATGCCTGGCGCGACCGTGAGCCCGCCGCGATCCGCCCCGGATGGATGAAGCGGAACATAGGCCACGAGATGGTTCGCCGGCCCGTAGAAGCGGTCCTGGTGCCAGAGCGCCAAATGCCATTGGTCGCCCGGCATGGAGATCACCATGTTGAGGCGCGGATGGATCGAGACCCGTTCGGACAGCAATTTGGTCGCCAGGTCCAGGAGCCGTCGGTCGGCCGCGAGGCCGTGGATCCAGGGCCGTCTATTGACCTCGTCGTAGATCAGGGCCTGGGTTTCCGGGCGCGACCGATGCAACCGCATGAGGTTGCGGCCCAGACGCTCCAGCTCGCTTCCTTCACTGGCGGCATCCAGGCCGTGAACGTCCAACTGGGTCTCGACCAGCCAGCCGAGGTCCGCGGCGATCGCCTCGATCTCGCCGGACGAGAGGAAGCCGGGGCGGATTGCGAAGCCGTTTCTTTGGAACTCTGCGACCAAGTCTCCGGCGTGCAAGGGCCGCTCCCGCGAGACTCGACGGCCCGCAACTCTGCGGTCCTCGCTCTCGCCGGTCTCGGGCCGGTTCACAGCGTCGTTCCACGCGGCCTGTTCGCTTGCCAAGGTCATCGGGCGCGTCTTCGCCTTCACGTCTGTCACATCCGCCACGTCCGCTCGGGCGACGGCCGCCGGATGGGGATTTCGACCATCCGCAAGGTTTTCATTCGCGGAATCGCGGCCCTCGAGCCAGCGGACTCGCGCGATCACCTGCATGTCGGCTGGCGATCTTCTGGCAGTAGGGTTAACGAGGCCTAAAGCCGCCTGGGCCACCCGGCGGCGAAAGACCGCGGCCGCTCTTGGGGTGCCGCGGCCCGTTAACGTTAACCAATCCTACAATCTTTCGAGGATCAAATGCCTCCCGGGGGTTCGCCTGCCAGAACCAGCGACATGGGAGAAGGACGGCACATGGCGCAGCACGATCGCGCCCCGAAGCCCGCGGTTTCGAGCAACGGCCAGGAAATCCAGCATGTTTCCTGCGTCGCCTGCGGCTACGGGCTCGCCGCCGCCTTCTTCACGCCGGAGCCGCTGCCGCTCGCCACGCTCGGCTGGCCCGAGAGCGCCGAGGAGGCCCGCGCCATGGCGCGGCTGCCGCTCTCGTTCGTCAGCTGTCTGTCCTGCGGCCACGTCTGGAACAGCGAGTTCCGCTACGCCGACGTGCCCTACGCGCGCAATCCCAACCGCATGTTCAACAAGGGCAACGGCTGGAGCGACTTTCTCGCGGCGCGGCGCGACCAGCTGATCGCGGAGCTGCCGAACGGCGGCACGGTCGTCGACATCGGCTGCGGCGAGGGTCATTTCCTGCGCGCCCTGGCGCGGGCCCGCCCCGACGGCCGCTATCTCGGTTTCGACCCCAACGGCGCGATGGAGGACGGCGGCCTGGTCGAGCTGCGCCGGGAGCTTTTCCATCCCGAGCGGCACCTGAGCGAGCTGCGGCCCTCGGTCATCGTCATGCGTCACGTGCTCGAGCACTTCGAGAACCCGCGCGCCTTCCTGCAGTCGCTCGATTTCTGCGCCGCGGCGGAAGACCTGGTGGTCGCGCTCTACGCCGAGGTGCCCTGCATCGACCGTGTGCCGGAGACGGGTCGCCTCTCGGACTTCTACTACGAGCACAGCTCTCAGTTCTCCTCGCGCTCCTTCGCGGCGATGCTGGCGAACGTCGCGAGGCAGGTCGATTTCGTCGAGACGGGCTACGACGGGGAGATGGTCTACGGCCTCTGCCACCTGGGCGGGACGCCGGAGCGCACCGAACAGGCCGAGATCGCCGCTGCGTTCCATAGCCACAGCCGACAAGCCCGGGCGACGATCGCCGGCCAGCTGGACCGGCTCTGCGCCGACGGCAAGGGGGTCGCGATCTGGGGCGGCACCGGCAAGGCCGCGGCTTTCATCAACTACTACGGCGCCGACGCGGCGCGCTTCCCGCTGGTGGTCGACAGCGACCGCGAGAAGTGCGGCAGCTTCGTGCCGGGCAGCGGACAGGAGATCCAGCCCCGTGGGGTCCTGCTGAGCCAGCCGCCGGAGGCGGTCATCATTCCCATGGCCTGGCGGGCGAAGGACGTGGTCGAGGAGATGGAGGCCGCCGGTGTCTTCGTCAGCCAAGTGCTGATCGAGCACGACGGCCGGCTGGTCGATTTCCTGACGGGGGAGCATCCCTACGAACGGCCGCTGCCGGCCGCCAAGGCCACGGCCCGGGACGCCAAGGCGTCGCGGCGATTGCCGGACGAGATCGCTCTGCGCCCGAGGCGCTGGGCCCTGGCCGGCTAAGGACCGGCCCCTTCGCCTTCGCGATCTCGCCTTAAGTTCTCTCGAGTCCCAGCACGTCCGCCATGCCGTAGCGCCCCGGCGGCTTGCCGCGGCACCAGAGGGCGGCGCGGATGGCGCCGCGGGCGAAGATCTCCCGGTTGCTGGCCTTGTGGGTCAGCTCCAGGCGCTCGCCCTCGGCGGCGAAGACGACGCTGTGCTCGCCGGCCACATCGCCGCCGCGCAGGGTGGCGAAGCCGATGTCGCCGCGCCGCCGCGGCCCGGTGATGCCGTCGCGCACCCGCTGGGACACCGCCTCCAGCTCGACGCCGCGTCCCGCGGCCGCGGCCCGTCCGAGGGCAAGCGCGGTGCCCGAGGGCGCGTCGACCTTGTGCCGGTGGTGCATCTCCACGATCTCGATGTCGTAGTCGTCCGAAAGACCGCGGGCCGCCTGCGCCACCAGGCTCAACAGCAGGTTCACGCCGAGGCTCATGTTGGCGGCCTGCATGACAACGGTCTTCTCGGCCGCGGCCGCGAGCGCCTTCTCGTGCGGATTTGACAAGCCGGTCGAGCCCACCACGTAGAGGGTGCCGGTCTCCGCCGCGAGCGGCGCGAGGACCAGGAGGGCATCCGGCGTGGTGAAGTCGATCACCGCGTCCGCCGCGGCGAAAAGCGCCGCCGGGTCGTCGCCCACCACGACACCACAGGTGCCGATCCCGGCGAGCTCTCCCAGGTCCCGGCCGACGGCCTCCGAGCCCGCGCTCTCGCAGCCGGCGGCGAGCGCGCAGCCTTCCGTCTCCGCGGCGAGCCGCGCCACCAGGCGGCCCATGCGGCCAGCGCAGCCGGCGACGCCGATCCTCAGTGGCTCCATCGACAGCTTCCTCCCCTTCCCGCCACGGCGCCTCCCCCGGCCCAGTCCTCTAGCACGGCTTGCCAGGACGGCAAAGCCGACCCAAGCTGTCGGCCATGACCGGCCAGCCCCCCAAACCGGACAACGAGGGTTTCACGGCCCTCTGGCCGACTCTCCTCCTGCGCCGCCGCCTGCCCGGCCACGAGGCGGCCAACCGGGCCCTGCTCGACCTGGTGCGGGAGCTGGAAGAAGAGAACAAGGACCTCACCACCGACTACCGGGAGGTCAACCTGCTGGCCCTCGACCATCCGGCGGCGGCCTGGCTGAAGGACTGCGCCAACAAGACGACCATCGACTACTTGCGCCGGGTCGGCATGAACTATCCCGTAAACTGGGGCCTGCAGGCCTGGGCCAACGTGAACCGCCTGGGCGACTACCACGACCCCCACAACCACCCCCACGCCTACCTGAGCGGCACCTACTACGTGCAGGTTCCGAAGGAGCAGGATCCTCTGGAGACCCGCAAGGACGTGCGCCCCGGGGCGATCTCATTCTACGACCCGCGGGGCGCCGTCAACATGTCGGCGATCCGCGGCGACCCGCAGATCGAGGCCGAGTACACCCTGCGCCCCGCGGCCGGCGAGATGCTGCTGTGGCCGGCCTTCCTGCTGCACTTCGTGCACCCGAACCTCGCCAGCCGGCCCCGGGTCAGCATTTCCTTCAACGTGGTGCTCAAGTGGTCCGACGACTACCTGCCGCAACAAGTCTGAGCGCGCACGACCGGAGGGCGTCATGATCCCGCTCATCGAGACCGCGCGCTTGCGCCTGCGGCCGCGCAGCCCGGCGGACCTGGAGGCCTATCTCGCCATGGACCAGGACCCGGCCGTGGCGAAGTACATTTGGGGCGATCCGCCCGGTCCGGACGAACGCCGCGCCGAACTGGAAGAGCGCTTGCGCAACGACGGCAAGGTGCCCGGCGGCTCCTGGACCGTTGAGGACAAGGCGACCTCGGACTTCCTCGGCTGGTGCGGCCTCATGGAATTGGAGAAGTCGGGCCTGATCGAGATCGGCTACCGCTACCTGCCCAAAGCCTGGGGGCGCGGCCTCGCCACCGAGGCGGCGGCGCGGGTGCTCGACTACGGCTTCCGGGACTTCGGCTTCGACCCAATCGTGGCGGTCGTTCACCCGGAGAACCGCGGCTCGCAAAGGGTGCTGGAGAAGATCGGCCTGGTGTGCGTCGGCGAGGCCTTCCACTACGGCCAGGACCTGCCCTTCTTCCGTCTTTCCCGGGAGGTCTACCTCGCCGCCAGAGAGCGAGATGTCTGAATTATATCAAGGCCTTATAGAGACCAGGGCTATCTAGTCGGTCAGGTCTTCCCAGAACTCCTTCACCTTGGCGAAGAAGCCCTCGGACTGGGGGCTGGTCTTGCCCTCCTTGCCGGCCGCCTCGAACTCGCGCAGCATCTCCTGCTGCTGCTTGGTCAGGTTGACCGGGGTCTCGACCGCGATCTCGACGAACATGTCGCCGCGCGCGTTCGAGCGCAGCACCTTCATGCCCTTGCCCTTGAGGCGGTACTGCTGGCCAGTCTGGACGCCCGGCGAGAGGCTGACCCGGGCCCGGCCGCCGTCGATGGAGGGCACCTCGATGGAACCGCCGAGCGCCGCCGTGGTCATGGGAATCGGCACGTGGCAGAAGACGTTGGCGGCCTCGCGCTGGAAGAAGCGGTGGGGCTGGATCGTGAGGAAGATGTAGAGGTCGCCCGGCGGCGCGCCGCGCATGCCCGCCTCGCCCTCGCCGGCGAGACGGATGCGCGAGCCGTCCTCGACGCCGACCGGGATGTTGACCTGGAGCGTCTTCTCCTTCTGCACCCGCCCGGCACCGCCGCAGGAGCGGCAGGGCTTCTCGATCACCCGGCCCCCGCCGCCGCAGGCCGGACAAGTCCGCTCGATGGTGAAGAAGCCCTGCTGGGCCCGCACCCGCCCGCGGCCGCTGCAGGTCTGGCAGGTGGTGGGCGAGGAGCCCTTCTCGCCGCCGCTGCCGTCGCAGTCCTGGCAGAGCACGCTGCTCGGCACCCGGATCTGGGCGGTCTTGCCCTGGTAGGCCTCCTCCAGGGTGATTTCCATGTTGTAGCGCAGGTCCGCGCCGCGCCGCTGGGCGCCGCCGCGCCGGCCGCCCATGAACTCGCCGAACATCTCGTCGAAGATGTCGGCGAAGCCGCCGGTGAAGTGAAAGCCGCCTGCGCCGCCCGGGCCGGACCCGCCCTCAAAGGCCGCGTGGCCGAAGCGGTCGTAGGCGGCCCGCTTGTCCTCGTCCTTCAGGACCTCGTAGGCCTCGCTGATCTCCTTGAACTTCTGCTCGGCCTCGGGGTTCCCCGGATTGCGGTCCGGATGGTACTGCATCGCCCATTTGCGGTAGGCGCGCTTGACCTCGTCCTTGCCGGCCTCGCGCGTGATGCCAAGGGCCTCGTAGTAGCACTGCTTGGTGGCCATGCGCGTCCGCCGATTAACCTTAAGGCGCGGTCACGAAAAGGGGGCGGAGCGACCGGCGCGCCCACGCTGAGCGCGTCGCCAGGACTCCGCCCCGATCCATCGCCGGGAGATCCTCAGGCCGTCTTGTCCTTGCGGTCGTCGTCGACCTCCTCGAAGTCGGCATCGACCACCTTGTCGTCCTCGGACGATCCGCCGCCGACATCCTCGGCCGGGCCCTCGCCGGCGCCGGGGCCGGCATCGCCCTCGTCGGATCCGGCCGCGTACATGGCCTCTCCCAGTTTCATGGAGGCCTGGGCGAGGGCTTCGGACTTCTGGCGGATCTCGTCGACGTCCTCGCCGGCGGTCGCCGACTTGAGGTCCTCGACCGCCGCGGTCACGGTGCTGCGGTCGGCCTCGGGGATCTTGTCGCCGCCCTCCGAGAGGGTCTTCTCGGTGGCGTGGACGAGGGCCTCGGCCTGGTTCCTCGCCTCCACCAGCTCGCGGCGCTTCTTGTCCTCTTCCGCGTGCTCCTCGGCTTCCTGGACCATGCGCTCGATGTCCGAGTCGCCGAGGCCGCCGGAGGCCTGGATGCGTATGGCCTGCTCCTTGTTGGTGGCCTTGTCCTTGGCCGAGACGTTGACGATGCCGTTGGCGTCGATGTCGAAGGTCACCTCGATCTGCGGGATGCCCCGCGGCGCGGGCGGGATGCCCACCAGGTCGAACTGGCCGAGCAGCTTGTTGTCGGCCGCCATCTCGCGCTCGCCCTGGGCGACGCGGATGGTCACCGCCGTCTGGTTGTCCTCGGCGGTGGAGAAGACCTGGCTCTTCTTGGTCGGGATCGTGGTGTTGCGGTCGATCAGGCGGGTGAAGACGCCGCCCAGGGTCTCGATGCCGAGGGACAGCGGCGTCACGTCGAGCAGCAGGACGTCCTTGACCTCGCCCTTGAGGACGCCGGCCTGGATCGCCGCGCCCATGGCCACCACCTCGTCCGGGTTGACGCCGCGGTGGGGGTCCTTGCCGAAGAAGGACTTTACCGTCTCGATCACCTTGGGCATGCGGGTCATGCCGCCCACCAGGATGACGTCGTCCACCTCGCCGGCCGAGAGGCCCGCGTCCTTGATGGCCGACTTCACCGGACCCATGGTCTTCTTGACCAGGTCCTCGACCAGCGCCTCCAGCTTGGCCCGCGAGAGCTTCATGTTGAGGTGCTTGGGGCCGGCCTGGTCGGCGGTGATGAAGGGCAGGTTGACCTCGGTCTCCATGGAGGAGGACAGTTCGATCTTGGCCTTTTCGGCCGCCTCCTTCAGGCGCTGCAGGGCGAGCTTGTCGTCGCGCAGGTCGATGCCCTGCTCCTTCTTGAACTGCTCGGCGAGATAGTCGATGACGCGCTTGTCGAAGTCCTCGCCGCCGAGGAAGGTGTCGCCGTTGGTCGACTTGACCTCGAACACCCCGTCGCCGATCTCCAGCACCGAGATGTCGAAGGTGCCGCCGCCCAGGTCGTAGACGGCGATGGTGCCGCTGCCCTTCTTCTCGAGCCCGTAGGCGAGCGCGGCCGCGGTCGGCTCGTTGATGATGCGCAACACCTCGAGGCCGGCGATCTTGCCGGCGTCCTTGGTGGCCTGGCGCTGGGAGTCGTTGAAGTAGGCCGGTACGGTGATGACCGCCTGGGTCACGTCTTCGCCGAGGTAGGATTCGGCCGTCTCCTTCATCTTCTGCAGGATGAAGGCCGAGATCTGCGACGGGCTGTAGTCCTTGCCTTGGGCCTTCACCCAGGCGTCGCCGTTCTTCGCCTTGACGATCTTATAAGGCACGAGATCCTTGTCCTTCTCCGCCATGGGATCGTCGGCGCGGCGGCCGATCAGGCGCTTGATGGCGAAGAGGGTGTCTTCCGGATTGGTCACCGCCTGGCGCTTGGCGGGCTGGCCGACCAGGCGCTCGCCCGAGTCCGTGAAGGCCACCATGGACGGCGTGGTGCGCGCGCCCTCGGCGTTCTCGATCACTTTGGGGTCCTTCCCCTCCATGACCGCGACACAGGAGTTGGTCGTGCCCAGGTCGATTCCGATGACTTTGCTCATGGTTCTTCCTTTCAGATAGCAGACCCTTCGGGCGGCCTCGCAAGCACCGCCGCGTCGGTCCCCAAGAAAAACGGGGCCCCATGGAATCGTGAGGCTCGCCGGGATATATAATGAGCCGGGCGCGCCCTGCAAGGCGCAAAACCTCAGATATCCTCGGGATTCTATGATTTTAACCGGGGCTTTACGGTCTCGTACGGGCGCCGTGGCGCCCGTACGTGCCGCCTTCCTGCCTCCCCTGCCGCCCGGGCTTGCCGCCCGGCGCCGGACTCGACAGACTGACAAGCGCCAGATCGATCCCGCCGAACGGCCCTCAGCCCGGGAGGAACAGGACCCATGCCGCGCGACCTGCCGCCGCAGCCGGGTGACGGCATTTACCGGGCCATCCTCATGGTCCTGGTCTTCAGCGTCATGGCGGGCGCCCTCTTGGCGCTGGCCGGCGAGCTCCTGTGGCACAACCCGGCGCTCAGCCAGGCCGGCACTTGGATGGCCGTGGTGACCGGCGCCCTCTACTTCGTCTTCCGCCTGCTGGGCGCCCGCGAGGCCCGGAAGCGCGCCCGGGAGCAAGAGGAGGATGGCGGCGGCCCGCCCGACGGCGCGGCCCCGTGACTTTATCGGCCCCGTGATCGTCTCCGCCAGCTACCGAACCGACATCCCGGCCTTCTACGGCGACTGGTTCCTCCGCCGTCTGGCCGCCGGCGGTTGCCGCACGGTGAACCCCTACAACGGCCGCAGCGTCGAGATCCCCCTCGACCGCCGCTCCGTCGACGGCATCGTCTTCTGGACCCGCAACGCCGAGCCCTTCCTCGCCGGCCTCGAGACCCTGGCGGCGGGGGGCTATCCGTTCGTCCTCCAGTACACCGTGACCGGCTATCCGCGGGCGCTCGACCGCTCGGTCCCCGACGCCGATTCGGCCATCGGGACGATCCGCACCCTCGCCCGGCGCCACGGCCCGCGGGCCGTGGTCTGGCGCTACGACCCGGTCATGCTGACCTCCCTCACCCCGTCCGCATGGCACCGCGACACTTTTGCGCGCCTCGCCGCGGCGCTCGCCGGCGCCTGCGACGAGGTGGTGCTGTCCTTCGCCCAGATCTACGCCAAGACCCGGGCCAACAGCGACCGGGCGGCGGCTCGATTCGGCTTCACCTGGCACGACCCCGAGCCGGAGGAGAAACGCGCGCTGCTCGTCGAGCTGGGCGAAATCGCCCGCGACCGGGGCTTGCGCCCGACCCTCTGCGCCCAGCCGGACCTGCTGGCGCCGCCCCTCGGGGCCGCGCGCTGCATCGACGCGGCCCGGCTCTCCGACCGGTCGGGCCGGGCAATTTCGGCGGAGACCAAGGGCAACCGGCCCGGCTGCCTCTGCGCCCGCTCGCTCGACGTGGGGACCTACGACAGCTGCCCGCACGGCTGCGTCTACTGCTACGCGGTGCGCCGGCCCGAGGTCGCCAAGCGCCGCCACCGGACCCATGATCCGGCGGGGCCCTACCTCATCCCGCCCGTGGATTCGGCAATGGGACCGGCAGGCGCCACCGCTTCCGGCAAGCGCCGCGCGCAGGCTCGATAGCTTGATTGGACGAGGTCGCCGCCCGACCGCAATCAGGTCAGGGCCGGATCGGGCATCTGGTTGAGACGCCGCAGCACGTCGTCGAGCTGCTCCAGCGTCTGGTAGCGGATGGTGAGCGCCCCGCCCTCGTCGTGGAAATCGATGCTGACCTTGAGGCCGAGCATGGACGAGAGGTCCCGTTCGAGGGCGATGGTGTCCGGGTCCTTGGCCACGCCTTCCTTCGGCATCTTTCGGGGCGCCTTGGCCCGGCCGTCCTCGCCGGGCTTGGCCCTCTTCACCAGGCGCTCGACCTCGCGCACGCTGAGGCGCTTCTCCACCGCCTGGCGGGCGAGCGCCTCCGAGGCCCCGGCGTCCTCGACGCCGAGCAGCGCCCGGGCGTGGCCGGCCGTCAGCTCGCCGTTCGCCAGGAGCGCCTTCACCGCGACCGGCAGAGCCCGCAGGCGCAGCGTGTTGGCGATGTGGCTGCGGCTCTTGCCGAGCTGCTTGGCCAGGCTGTCCTGGGTGTACGCGAAGGTCTCCATCAGGTGGTGGTAGGCGTCGGCCTCCTCCAGCGGCGACAGGTCCTCGCGCTGGAGGTTCTCGACCAAGGCCAGCTCCAGGGCCTGGGCGTCGTCGATCTCCCGGATCACCACGGGCACGTCGTGGACCTGAGCCCGCTGGGCGGCCCGCCAGCGCCGCTCGCCGGCGATGATCTCGAACTCCTCCTCGAGCTCGGGATGGGGGCGCACCAGGATCGGCTGCAAGATGCCGTTGGCCCGGATCGACTCGGTCAGCTCGTCGAGGGCGTCGTCCTCGAACTGGCGGCGCGGTTGCTTTGGGTTGGGGTGGATCTGCTCGATCGGCACCTCTTTGGTCGCCCGCTCCTGCTCGAGCGCGGCGGCCTCCCCCTGCTCTTCTCCGAAGAGGGCGGCCAGGCCACGGCCCAGGTTGCTGCGTTGGGTGGGTTCGCTCATCGCGGGCGCCCTTTCGTCTTCGTCGTTAGGAGGCAAGAGCCGATACCTCGCTGAGACGCCGTTCCCGGCGGATCAGCTCCTTGGCGAGGTTGATGTAGGCCTGCGCTCCCGCGCATCGGATGTCATAAAGCAGTATCGGCTTGCCGTGCGATGGCGCTTCGGAAACCCGTACGTTGCGGGGGATGATGGTCTCGTAGACCTTGTCGCCGAGATAGCTGCGCACGTCCTCGACGACCAGGTTGCTGAGGTTGTTCCGCCGGTCGTGGAGCGTCAGCACCACGCCTTGGAGATCGAGGTCCGGGTTCACCGTGCGCCGCACCCGCTCGATGGTCCGCATCAGATGGGACAGCCCCTCGAGGGCGAAGAACTCCGTCTGCAGCGGCACCAGCACCGCCTGGGCCGCCGCCAATGCGTTCAGGGTGAGCAGCCCCAAGGCCGGCGGGCAGTCGATGAAGATGTAGTCGTAGAGCCCGACCACCGCCGGCAGCGCCGCGCGCAGCCGGTATTCCCGCTCCGGCAAATCCACCAGCTCGATCTCGGCGCCCGAAAGGTCCATGGTCGACGGCACCACATCCATGCCCGGCACCGGGCTCTGGACGATGGTGTCGCGCATGGGCACCCCCTGGATCACCACCTGGTAGCTGCCGCGCTGGCGCTGGGCCGGCACCAGGCCGAGGCCGGTGCTGGCGTTGCCCTGGGGATCCATGTCGATCACCAGGACCCGCTTTTCGCAGGCCGCGAGGGCCGTCGCCAGGTTGATCGCCGTCGTCGTCTTGCCGACGCCGCCCTTCTGGTTGGCGACCGCGATGACGCGCGCGCCGGCCGGGGCGCGTGCGCCTGACTCTTCAAGATATTGTGGTTTCACGCCCGTGCACGCCAATCAGGAGTATAGTGCCGGAAGAATCGGAGCGACTCGGAACTCGTTGCACATCCATCTGCCACAGTTTTTGCGCCCGCGTCAATTCCTCCTCGACCCCCCTGCCCTTGAGAAATAGACCGAGCGCCGCTGGCCGGCCGTCAGCGGCCTGTTCCGGGTCCAGATAGGGCGAGCAGTCCTCCAGGAGCCGGTCGAGGGGGGCGTAGGCCCGGGCCGTCACCACGTCGACCGGGAAGCGGGCGAGCTGGGCGATTCGCACCCCGTGGATATGGGCATCGCTGCCCACCTCCCGGGCCACCTCCCGCAAAAAGATGACCTTGCGCTGGTCCGGCTCCACCAGATGAACGTCCCCGGCGCCCATGACCGAGAGGACCATGCCCGGGAATCCGGCACCGCTCCCCAGGTCCAGGATCACCCGCCGCCGCTTCTCCTTCCAGGGCGGCAGGAGGGGCAGGAGCTGGGCCGAATCGAACACGTGCCGGCGCCAGAGGTCCTGGAGGGACTTCTCGCTCACCAGGTTCACGGCCCTCGCCCAGCGGACCAAGAGGTCGGCGTAGCCCTCCAGCCGGGCCAGTGTTTCACGTGAAACACCGGTCTCCTCCTGGAACCCCTCCGGGGTCATGGGTGGGATAGGCGTCCTGGCAGGCAAGGTCTCCGTCCTCTGGGGGGCGTCTCGGGGTCCGGCCCTCAGGCGGCCCGGCCCCTACTGGTCCCTCTCCTTGCGGTCCGGGACCGTTTCACGTAGCGCAGCAGGATGACGATGGCGGCGGGGGTCATGGCCGGCAGGCGGGCCGCCGCCCCCAGGGTCGCCGGGCGGGCGGCCGAAAGCACCTGGCGGGCCTCGTTCGAGAGCCCCGGAACGGCCCCATAGTCGAGCTCCTCCGGCAAAACCAGGGCCTCGTCCCGCCGGAAGGCCCGGACATCGGCCTCCTGGCGCTCCAGATAGCCGGCATAGCGGGCGTCGATCTCGATCTGCTCGGCCACGGCGGGCCGAAGCGCCCCCAGGTCCGGCCAAATCCGCGCCAGGCGGGCCAGATCCACGCCCCGGTGGCGCAACAGGTCGAAGGCGCTCCGCCGGACCCCGTCCCGGTTGATCTCGAAGCCCTCCCGGCGCAGCGCATCCGGCGTGGCCGTCAGGCCCTGGGCCAGATCGCGCCCGGCTTCGAGTTCCTCTGCCTTCGACGCGAAATGCCGGGCCCGGACCGGGCCGACGCAGCCGATCTCGAGGCCCCGGGGGGTCAATCGATGGTCGGCGTTGTCGCTGCGGAGGCGCAGACGGTATTCGGCGCGGCTGGTGAACATGCGGTAGGGCTCGGAGACGCCCCGGGTCACCAGATCGTCGATCATGACGCCGATGTAGCCTTCGGTGCGGTCGACAGTGAATTCCGGCCGCGACTCCCCCGCCGCGGCAGCGGCGCCGGCCGCTAGGGCCGCGTTTACCCCGGCCATCAGGCCCTGGGCGGCCGCTTCCTCGTATCCAGTCGTGCCGTTGATCTGGCCGGCGAAGAAAAGTCCAGGGATTCTCCGGGTTTCCAAGGTCCGGCGCAGCTCCCGGGGGTCGACGTAGTCGTACTCGATGGCGTAGCCCGGACGGACCATGACGGCCCGCTCCAGACCCGGAATGGTCTTCAGCAGGGCCTCCTGGACGTCCCGGGGCAGAGAGGTGGAGATGCCGTTGGGGTAAACCGTGGGATCCTCCAGGCCCTCAGGCTCCAGGAAAATCTGGTGGCGCTCCCGGTCGGCGAAACGCACCACCTTGTCCTCGATGGAGGGACAATAGCGGGGCCCGGGGCCCTCGATCGCGCCGGAAAAGAGAGGCGATCGGTGCAGATTGGCCTCGATCAGGGCATGGCCGGCCGGATTCGTATGGGTGATATGGCAGACGATCTGGGGCTGATCGATCCGCTCCGTCAATTCCGAGAAGGGGGAGGGCGGGTCGTCGCCCCTCTGGACGGCGAGACCAGCGGTATCGATGGTGCGGCCGTCCAGACGGGGCGGGGTGCCGGTCTTGAGGCGCCCGAGGGCAAATCCCCGGGCCGCCAGGGTCCGGGCCAGGCCCAGGGCCGGGGCCTCGCCGGCCCGTCCGGCCGGAATTCGCTCCTCGCCCATGTGGATGAGGCCCCGGAGGAAGGTTCCGGTGGTGAGGACCACCGCTTTAGCGGTGAAACCTTCGCCGTTCCCGGTGATCACACCGGCGCAGCGCCCCTCCGGATCGAGGGCCAGATCCTCAACGGCGGCGGATTCGATCTCCAGGCCGGCCGTTTCCGCCAAAAGGGACGCCATGGCGCCTTTGTAGAGCGCCCGGTCGGCCTGGGCCCGAGGCCCTCGGACGGCCGGGCCCTTGCTCCGGTTGAGGATCTGGAACTGGATGCCGGCCCGGTCTATGGCCCGGCCCATGAGGCCGTCCAGGGCGTCGATCTCCCGCACCAGGTGGCCCTTGCCGAGGCCGCCGATGGCCGGATTGCAGGACATGGCGCCGATGGTGTCCCGCCGATGGGTGATCAGGAGGGTGCGGGCGCCCATCCGGGCCGCCGCGGCGGCGGCTTCGGCGCCGGCGTGTCCGCCGCCCACCACGATGACGTCATGGCCAGCCATGGCGGAGGTCTTAGTCGATGGCCCGGGGCAAGTCAAAGCCGCCTCGGGGTCCGCTGGTTGGGGCCATGTTTCACGTGAAACATCCTCCAATCCGGGCCGCCAAGCCCCGCGAATCGGGGCTCCAGCCTCTCATTTCCCGATGCAGAATTCCTTAAAGACCAGGTCCAGGACGTCCTCCACGTCGATCCGGCCGGTGATCCGTCCGAGCGCCCGGGCCGCCAGCCTCAGGTCCTCGGCCCCCAGGGCCGCATCCTCGGCGTCCAGGGCCCGCCCCAGGGCCGCGCGGCAATCTTCCAGGGATTCCCGATGACGGAGGCGGGTCAGGCTGGGGGCCGAGCCCGAGACCCCGAGCCGCTCGACCACATGGGCCGTCAGGTGGTCCATCAGGGGCCCGAGCCCGGTTTCCTCACGGGCCGAGACCACGAAGACCGGACGGCCCCGATGGCTCTCGGCCGAGATCTCCGGCGCCAGGTCCGCCTTGTTCAGGACCAGGATGGCGCGCCCGTCCATCAGGCCGTCGATCAGAGCATCCAGATCGGGGGAGGGGGGCGGCCTGTCCGACCGGTCCCGCCAGTCTTGGACGTCGGCCACCACCAGATTGAGATCCGCCGCCTCGGCCCGGCCCCGGGCCCGGCGCATGCCCTCCGCTTCCACGTCTCCGACGGGATCGGCCGCGCCGGCGGCCTCCCGGAGCCCGGCCGTGTCCACCAGGACGGCCGGATAGCCCCCCAGGTCCAAATGGACCTCGATCAGATCCCGGGTGGTGCCCGCCGTCTCGGAGACGATGGCCACGTCGCGCCGGGCGATGGCGTTGAGGAGACTCGACTTGCCCACGTTGGGGGCCCCGACAATTGCGATCTGAAAACCGCTCCGCAGGCGCTCGCCGTGGCTCTGGGATCCCAGATAGTCTCCGATCTCGTCCCGGAGCTGAGAGGCCTCCCGGCGAACCTCCTCGGCGATTCCCGGGGGCAGATCCTCGTCGGGGAAGTCGATCATGGCCTCCAGGTGGGCCAGCGCACGGAGGAGGCGCGACCGCCAGGACTCGGTGTGGCGGGAGAGGGCGCCCCCCATCTGGGCCAGGGCCTGGCGGCGCTGGGCCTCGGTCTCGGCGGCGATCAGGTCGGCCAGGCCCTCCAATTCGGAGAGGTCGAGCTTGCCGCTGTCGAAGGCGCGGCGGGTGAACTCCCCGGGCTCGGCCGGGCGCAGGCCGTCGAGCCGGGCGAGGGCCGTGAGCGCCGCGGCGACCACGGCCGGGCCGCCGTGGAGGTGGAGCTCCGCCATGTCCTCGCCGGAGAAGCTCCCCGGGCCCGGGAACCAGATCGCCAGGCCATGGTCGATGGCCGCGCCGTCCGCCGGGTCGGCGAAGTCGGCCAGGATCGCCTTCCGTGGCTCAGGGTCGGTCGGGCCGCCGAGGGCCTCCAGGGCCGCCCGCGCCGCCGGGCCGGAGAGTCGCAAAACCGCGATTCCGCCGCGCCCCGGCGGCGTCGACAACGCATAAATCGTGTCAGTAATAGTGTCAGTCACTCGGGGGCCGGCTTCCGTCATCGCCGCGACCGTCCGTCACATGACCCGCCGCCGATCAATCTTCGGAACGTTCGGGGTCGTCCTTGCGGTTCCTCAGTCTCCGCCCTCCGGCTTGTCGCCCGGCTGCAGCATGAGGCGTTGGACCCGGCCGCCCTCGACCAGGTGGGTCTGGAGAATCTCGTCCACGTCCTCCTTGGTCCGGCAACGGTACCAAACTCCCTCGGGATAGATCACCAGGGTGGGGCCGAGCTCGCAGCGGTCGAGACAGCCGGCGGCGTTGATCCGCACCTTGCGCAGCTTCATCTCCTTGGCCCGCGCCTTCATGTAGTCGCGCAGCTCCTGGGAACCCTTGTCGAGGCAACAGCCCCGGGGATGGCCGGGCTCCCTCTGGTTGACGCAACAGAAGACATGGGTGCGGTAGAAGAGGGGCGGATCCTCGAGCCCGTTCTTCTCCTCAACGCCGGGGCGGTCCTTGGGGTCGTCGCTCGGTCGCTCAGCGTCCATGTCCGTTCATCCTTCGTCCCGCTTCTTGTCCTTGCCGCTCCTGGACTTGCCCGACATCTGAGACGACATCTGGGACCAGAACTGGCGCTGGAAATCCTCCCAGCCCTTCATGCCGGCCGGCACCCCTCCGGGCAGCCAGGCCTTGAGCAGGGCTTCGGGGTCCGTGGTTTTGAGCGCCGCCTGGAGGCGCTTTTGCAATTCCTCGGTCATGGCGGCCTGCATCGGTCCCACGTCCGGCAGGCCCAGGAAGGACCGGGCCTCGGCCGGCGTGCAATCGATCTCGATGTTGATCTTCATGACTTGAACTTCATGATCGGAGGTTCCGGCGCGACAAGCCCGCACGCCCTTTGGGGTTGGCGGCCCCAGCCGCCCGGGCCATATTGAGGCGAGAACCTACACGCCCCTGCGGGGCCGCCGCAACGGTCTCGGCGCAGCCTCAAGGCCGCCCCAACGCATTGCGCCGCGCCCTGACATTGCGCGGGACGAAGAGGTTCGAACTCCATGCCGGAAAACCGACTGGCCGCCGAAACCAGTCCATACCTGCTGCAGCACAAGGACAACCCGGTGGATTGGCGGCCCTGGGGCGACGCGGCCTTCGAGGCGGCCCGCTCCGACAACAAGCCGGTGCTCCTCTCGGTCGGCTACGCGGCCTGCCACTGGTGCCACGTCATGGCCCACGAGTGCTTCGAGGATGCCGGCATCGCGGCCCTGATGAACGAGCTCTTCGTCAACATCAAAGTGGACCGGGAGGAGCGGCCCGACGTCGACACCATCTACCAGACGTCGCTCGCGTTCCTCGGCCAGCAGGGCGGCTGGCCGCTCACCATGTTCCTGACGCCCGAGGGCGAGCCCTTCTGGGGCGGCACCTACTTCCCGCCGAGGCCCCGCTTCGGCCGTCCCGGCTTTCCGGAAGTGTTGCGCAGCGTCGACGAGGCCTACCGGGACAAGCCCGACTCCGTGGCCAAGAACGTGACGGCCCTCAAGGACGCGCTGGCCCAGCTCTCCGAGAGCAAGCCGGGCGGCCTCGTTTCCCTCGAGCAGACGGACCAGATCGCCAACCAGCTCGTCCGCCAGATCGATCCCTTCCACGGCGGCCTGGGCGGTGCGCCCAAGTTCCCCCAGCCGAGCATCATGAAGCTGCTCTGGCAGGCCTGGAGGCGGACGGGCCAGGCGCCCTACAAGAACGCCGTGACGCTCACCCTCTCCAAGATGTGCCAGGGCGGCATCTACGACCATCTGGGCGGTGGCTTCGCCCGCTACTCGGTGGACGAGCGCTGGCTGGTGCCGCATTTCGAGAAGATGCTCTACGACAACGCCCAGCTCATCGACATTCTGACCTGGGCCTGGCAGGAGACCGACGAGCCGCTCTACGAGCAGCGGGTGCGGGAGACGGTGGACTGGGCCCTTCGGGAGATGCTGGCCGCCCGGGCGCCCGCGCCCGCCGGAAGCGACCCCGGAGCGCTGGCGTCCGACGCGCGCTGTGGCGCCTTCGCCAGCACCCTGGACGCCGACAGCGAGGGCGAGGAGGGGCGCTTTTACGTCTGGACCGAGGCCGAGATCGACGCGCTGCTGGGTGAGGGGGTCGGGGTCTTCAAGACCGCCTACGACGTCGCGCCTAGCGGCAACTGGGAAGGCAAGACGATCCTCAACCGCTCCCACAAGCCGGAGCTGGGCAACGCCGAATCGGAAGCCGTCTTGGCGGAGCAGCGGGCCACGCTCGCCGCGGCCCGGGCCAAGCGGGTCTGGCCGGGCTGGGACGACAAGGTGCTGGCCGACTGGAACGGCCTGATGATTGGCGCCCTGGCACGGGCGGCGCCGGTTTTCGGGGAGCCGGCCTGGCTCGCCGCGGCAGAGCGGGCCTTCGCTTTCGTCGCCGAGGACATGAGCGAGGAGGGGCGGCTTCGCCACAGCTGGCGCCATGGCGTCCTGAAGCATCCGGCGACCCTCGACGACTATGCCCTCATGTGCGACGCCGCCTTGGCGCTCCACGAGGCGACCGGCCGGGCGGCCTATCTCGACCAAGCGGAGGCCTGGCTGGAAACCGTCGAGGCCCACTACGCCGACACGGCGGGCGGCGGCTACTTCCTCACCGCCGACGACACCCAGCGCCTTATCGTGCGGACCAAGACCGCCCACGACAACGCCACGCCGGCGGGCAACGGCGCGATCGCCGCGGTCTTCGCCCGGCTCTACTATCTGACCGGCAAGGACACCTACCGGGAACGGGCAGAAGCCGTGATCTCCGCCTTCTCGGGCGACGTGGAGCGCTTCTTCCAATCATACGCCGGCCTGATCAACGCCGGCGAGCTCCTGCAGAGCGCCGTCCAGGTCGTGGTGGCCGGGGACAGGGAAGAGGCCGCAACGGCAGCGCTCATCGAGGCTGTCCACCGGAGTCCGGCACCGCTCAAAGTGCTCCAGCAGGTGCCGCCCGAGGGCGCGCTGCCTGCGGCCCATCCGGCTGCCGGAAAGGGCCCGGTGGACGGCAGGCCCGCCGCCTACGTCTGCCGCGGCACCACCTGCTCGCTGCCGATCACCGATCCCGACGAGCTGCGCCAGGCCCTCTCGGCCTAGCGGCGCCATGGCGCCCGAGGTCATGGCGGCCAGGGCGGGTGCGCGCACGATTCGGGACGACGAAGCGGCGCAGCGAGCCTATAAGTTTGGGGTGCTGATCAACTTCTCCGACAGGTGGCGCGATGGCTGACCCAAAGAACGCTTCGACCCGATCTTACGACACAGGATACGCGGTCCCGGCGCTGCGGGTCGCGACGCCTGTCGGAGATCTGGTGCTCCACGCCGCCGAGGGCGCGATCGTCGCCGTCGACTGGCTGAGGCCGGGGCGGCCCTTCGGGCGGGCGGGGTCGGACGACGCCACGCGCGAGCCGGGGGAGGCCGCGCCGCCGCTCTGCGAGGCGGCCCGGCAGCTGGAAGACTACTTCGCCGGCCGGCGCAGCGATTTCGAGCTGCCGCTGGCGCCCGCGGGCAGTCCCTTTCATCGCTCCGTCTGGCGCGCCATGCAGGAGATCCCCTTCGGCGAGACCGCCACCTACGGCGAGCTGGCCCGGAAGGTCGGTGGCGAGGCTCAGCCGGTCGGCGGCGCCTGCGGCGCCAATCCGATCCCCATCTTCATCCCCTGCCACCGGGTCGTCGCCGCCGACGGCCTGGGCGGCTTCTCCGGCGGGGGCGGGGTCGAAAGCAAGCGCTTCCTGCTGCACCACGAAGGAGCGCTTGAGCCGGAGCTGGACCTCTTCGGCCCGCCGAACCGGGCAGCCGGATAGCAAGCCCCGAATTAAAAGCTGCCGGATGACAAGCGGCCCTCCGGCGATATAACCTGGGCGCCGGCCGGGGGCACAGCGGAGGCCCTCCGGACTCCGCCCCGACTCCACTGTGGGGGCCGCGCATCAAGACAAAGGGGAGGGTTATGCCCGACATCACGATCGAGGGGCCGGACGGCAGTTTCGGCGCCTATCTCGCCGTGCCCGACCGGACGCCCGCGCCGGGGCTCGTCGTCGCCCAGGAGATCTTCGGCGTCAACCAGGTCATGCGCGACATCTGCGACTGGCTGGCCGGGGAGGGCTTCGCGGCCTGCTGTCCCGACATCTTCTGGCGCATCGAGCCCGGCATCCAGATCACCGACCGGACCGAGGAGGAATGGGCCCGGGCCTTCGAACTCTTCGGCCTGTTCGAGGTCGACAAGGGGATCGAGGATCTGAAGGCGACCCTCGCCCATCTGCGCGGCCGCGACGAGTGCAACGGCAAGGCGGGCGCGATCGGCTACTGCCTGGGGGGCAAGCTGGCCTACCTCATGGCGACCCGCTCGGATTCCGACTGCAGCGTCAGCTACTACGGCGTCGGCCTGGACGAGCTCTTGGACGAGGCCGGCAGCATCGGCAAGCCGCTCCTCATGCACATCGCCTCCAAGGACCAGTTCGTGCCGCCCGAGGCCCAGGAGGCGATCCAGGCCCGTCTTGCCGGCCACCCGCAGGTGACGATCCACGTCTACGAGGGCCAGGACCACGCCTTCGCCCGGGTCGGCGGCGCCCACTACGACGAGGCCGCCGCCAAGCTCGCCAACGAGCGCAGCCTGGCCCTGCTGAAGGAGTGCCTGGCGTCATGACCCACATCCGCATTCACCAGCCCGGCGGCCCAGAGGCGCTCCGCTGGGAAGAGGTCCAGGTTGGCGCGCCCGGCGAGGGCCAGGTGCGCCTGAAGCAGACCGCCGTCGGCCTCAACTACATCGACATCTACCACCGCACCGGGCTCTATCCCATCGCCGCCCTGCCGAGCGCCATCGGCATGGAGGCCGCCGGCACGGTGGAGGCCGTCGGCCCCGGCGTCGACGACCTGGCGGTGGGCGACCGCGTCGCCTACGCCAGCGGGCCGCCGGGCGCCTACGCCGAGGTGCGGCTCATGCCGGCCGACCGGCTGGTCAAGCTGCCCGACGGCATCTCGGACCGGCAGGCCGCCGGCATGATGCTCCAGGGCATGACGGTCCACTACCTGATCCGCCGCACCCACCGGGTGCAGCCGGGCGAGACGGTGCTGTTCCACGCCGCCGCCGGCGGGGTCGGCCTGATCGCCTGCCAGTGGCTGAAGCACCTGGGGGCGACGGTGATCGGCACCGTCGGATCGGAGGAGAAGGCGGAGCTCGCCCGCGCCCACGGCTGCGACCATCCGATCAACTACCGCACGGAGGACTTCACCGCCCGGGTGCGCGAGCTGACCGGCGGCGCCGGCGTCCCGGTGGTCTACGATTCGGTCGGCAGGGACACCTTCGAAGGCTCCCTCGACTGCCTGGCGCCGCTCGGGCTGATGGTCTCCTTCGGCAATGCATCGGGCGCGGTCCCGCCTTTCGATCCGGGCCTGCTGGCGGCCAAGGGCTCGCTCTTCCTGACCCGGCCGACCCTCATGACCTACACCGCCAAGCGCGAGGACCTGGTGACGGCGGCGAACGAGCTGTTCGAGGTGGTGCTTTCGGGCGCGGTGAAGATCGAGGTCAACCAGACCTACCCGCTCTCGGAGGCGGCTCAAGCCCACCAGGACCTGGAAGCCCGCAAGACGACCGGTTCGACCGTCCTGTTGCCTTAGAGAATTATCCGGAGAATATCGAAGTCACCACAGAGGCTCAGAGACACAGAGATAAATAAGTCCGAATAAAACGAAAGGTCTATTTTATCTCTATATTTTGCCTCGTTATGCTCTGTGTCTCTGTGGTGAAAATTCTTCTCTATCCAACCGCAACGGCTGCCGCCGTTACTGGTTCATGGCGTCGAAGAAGTCTGCGTTGTTCTTCGAGTGCTTGAGCTTGTCGGTCAGGAACTCGATGGAATCGGTGACGCCCATGGGCATGAGGATGCGCCTCAGCACCCACATCTTCGACAGCGTGCCCTTGTCGACCAGCAGCTCTTCCTTGCGGGTGCCGGACTTGCCGATGTCCATGGCCGGCCAGGTGCGCTTGTCGGCCAGCTTGCGGTCGAGCACGATCTCCGAGTTGCCGGTGCCCTTGAACTCTTCGAAGATGACCTCGTCCATGCGGCTGCCGGTGTCGATCAGCGCCGTCGAGATGATGGTCAGGCTGCCGCCTTCCTCGATGTTGCGCGCGGCGCCGAAGAAGCGCTTGGGCCGCTGCAGGGCGTTGGCGTCGACGCCGCCGGTCAGCACCTTGCCCGAGGAGGGCACCACGGTGTTGTAGGCGCGGCCGAGGCGGGTGATCGAATCCAGCAGGATCACCACGTCGCGCTTGTGCTCGACCAGGCGTTTCGCCTTCTCGATCACCATCTCGGCCACCTGGACGTGGCGCGCCGCCGGCTCGTCGAAGGTTGAGCTCACCACCTCGCCCTTCACCGAGCGGGCCATGTCGGTCACCTCCTCGGGGCGCTCGTCGATCAGCAGCACGAGCAGGTAGACCTCGGGGTGGTTGCTGGCGATCGAGTGGGCGATGTTCTGCAGGATCATGGTCTTGCCGGTGCGCGGCGGCGCCACGATGAGGGCGCGCTGGCCCTTGCCGAGGGGCGCCGTCAGGTCGATCACCCGGGTGGTCAGGTCCTTGCTGTCCGTGTTCTCCACCTCGAGATTCAGCTTCTCGTCCGGATAGAGCGGCGTCAGGTTGTCGAAGTTGATGCGGTGGCGGGCGTTCTCCGCCGGGTCGAAGTTGATGCTGTTGACCTTGAGCAGGGCGAAGTAGCGCTCGCCGTCCTTGGGGGAGCGGATCTGGCCGTCGACCGTGTCGCCGGTCCTGAGGCCGAAGCGGCGGATCTGGCTGGGGCTGACGTAGATGTCGTCCGGCCCGGGCAGGTAGTTGGCCTCCGGCGAGCGCAGGAAGCCGAAGCCGTCCTGCAGCACCTCCAGCACGCCGGAGCCGTAGATCGCCACGTCGTTGACCGCGAGCTGCTTCAGGATCGCGAACATCATGTCCTGCTTGCGCAGGGTGCTCGCGTTGTCGATCTCCAGCTCCTCGGCGTAGGCCAGGAGGTCGGCCGGACTCTTTTCTTTCAGTTCTTTCAAATTCATGGCTGTGATCGCCCTGCGCGTCTCATGGCCGGAACCGGCCGTTCGGGAGAGGGAGTAGGGATCAAACCGGCGCCAGGACACGCCGCGCGCGCCGCAGGCTGCTCGAATGAACAAGAGGCAGGTTTGGGGACTTAACCTCTATATGGGGATGACCGGCGCCGAGAGCAAGCGCCGTCCGCAGGGCCGTCGATACTCAATGGCGCTAGTCCTGTCAAGTCGGGAGCGAGCGGAGCGGCCTTTCCGGGGGCCGTTCAGGCACCGGCAGAATAGCCTAAAAGGGTTTCAAAACAACGACAAAGACGATCCCGATCAGCAGCACAGTCGGCACCTCGTTCATGATCCGGTAGAAGCGCGCCGTGTGACGGTTCCGGTCGTTTGCGAAGTGGCGGCGCCAGCGGGCGAAGCCGGCGTGGACGATCTGCATGGCAATCAGGAGGGCGAACTTGGCGTGCATCCAGCCCACCGCCCAGAGGTCCAGATGGGCCACAAGCATGAGCCCCAGGATCCAGGCGGCGATCATGGCGGGATTGATGATCGCCCGGAGCAGCCGCCGCTCCATCACCTTGAAGGTCTCCGACATCTCCGAGCCGGGCTCGGCCGCGCAATGGTAGACGTAGAGCCGCGGCAGATAGAGCATGCCGGCCATCCAGGCGATGACCGCGATGATGTGGAGCGCCTTGACCCAGAGATAGGCCCCGCCCAGGAATCCCTCCATTCAGTCCTCCATGCTCCCGCGTTCTGACCACTGCGTCGGCGTCGCGCCGGCTCGGACCCCTCAGCCCCCTTGCGGACAGCGCCCGCAACTGGCCGGGCAGATCCGCCCACCGGCGGCCGAGACGATCGCCTCGCCGGAGGCCAGCGCGCTGGTCACCAGGTCCGCCAGCCCCTCGATGAAGTCCGCCCCGCTGCCCACCGTGGGGACCCGCAGATAGGCGGGCACGCCGGCCCTGTCCGCCAGACGGCGGTATTCGATGTCGAGCTCGACCAGGGTTTCCGAATGCTCCGAGACGAAGGCGACGGGGACCACCACCAAAGGCACGGCCTCCCGTCCAGCCCGCGCGATCTCGTCCTCGGTATAGGGCTTGATCCATTCCAGCGGCCCGACCCTGCTCTGATAGCAGACCAGCCGGTCGAGATCGGCGCCGACTCCGTGGTCCTTCTGCAGCGCTGCGAATATGGCCGCCGCCGTCTCTTCCACCTGCCACTGGTAGGGATCGCCGCCCGCGACGATCTTCTGCGGCAGACCGTGGGCCGAGAAGAGCACCCGCGGCGTGCCTTTGGCCGCGGCCTCCTCGAGCGCGGCGGCGACGCCGGATGCCAACTCGGCGATCAGTCCCTGCTGCTGCGGGTAGCAGCAGACCGTGGTGCCGGGCGCCGTGACCCCCTGGCGGCGGGCCGCCTCGCGCCAGTCGCGCAAGGAAGACGCCGAGGTCGTGGTCGAGAACTGGGGATAGAGGGGCAGCAGGACGAGGCGCTCCGGCCCGAAGGCGCGGACTTCCCGGGCGACGGCGTCGCTGCGCGGATGCCAGTAGCGCATGGCGACGAAGGCGCGGACCTCGCCGTCGCCCGCCCCCCGGCGCGCCCGCAGGCGTGTCTCGAGCGCCGCCGCCTGGGCGTTGGTGTTGCCGAGCAGCGGCGAGGCGCCGCCGAGATGCTCGTAGATCTCCCGCGCCACCGGCGCTCGCCTGCGCGAGATCGTCTTCGCCACGAGCCAGCGCAGGGGACCCGGCAGGTTGATGATCGCGGGATCGTTGAAGAGGTTGAAGAGGAAGGGCTGCACCGCCTCCGGGCTGTCCGGCCCGCCCAGGTTGAACAGCACGACCGCCGTCTTGCTCATCGCACCCGACCCGATACCCCTGACCGTCTGGCGGCCGCTCAGCGCCGGTTCTGCCGCACTCTGTCCACCAGCAGCTCAACGTGGTCGAGTGGCGTCGGCGGCAGGATGCCGTGCCCGAGATTGAAGACGAAGGGGCCGTGAGACAAGGCTTCGAGGATCCGGTCGATCCGCTCCGGTAGCGCGGGGCCGCCGCTCAACAGGACCTCCGGATCGAGGTTCCCCTGCACGGCGACGAGCGGCTGCAGCTCGTCCCGTGCCCACTCCAGGGAAACGCCGCTGTCGAGGGAAAGCGCGTCGGCGCCGCACTCGCGGGCGTAGTCTAGGTAAAGCTCGCCGGCGCCGCGGGGAAAGAGGATGACCGGCACCCCCGGATGCTTCGCCTTCAGGCGGCCGACGATCTCCTTGAGCGGCTCCAGGGACCAGCGGCGGCGCTCCTCCGCAGGCAGCGCGCCGGCCCAGGAGTCGAAGAGCTGCAGGGCCTCGGCCCCGGCCGCCACCTGGGCCGAGAGGTGCGCAACAGTGGCGTCCACCAGCAGGGTCATCAGCCGGGCGAAGTCGGCCGGGCGTTCCGCCATCCAGTGCTTGGCGGCCGCGAAGTCGCGCGTGCTGCGGCCCTCCAGCATATAGCTGGCAACCGTCCAGGGCGCGCCCGCAAATCCGATCAAAGTGACCTCCGGCGGCAGCTCGCGGGAAAGCGCCTTCACCGCCTGGTAGACCGGCTCCAGGCGCGCGCAGGGATCCTCGCCGGTCATGCGGTCCAGTTCACCGGCGTCTTCGAGCGCCGCCAGCCTGGGGCCATGGCCCTCCTCGAACCAGACCTTCTGACCGAGGCCATAGGGCACCACCAGGATGTCCGAGAAGAGGATAGCCCCGTCGAAGCCGTAGCGCCGGATCGGCTGCAGGGTCGCCTCCACGGCGAGCGCGGGATCGAAGCAGATGTCGAGGAAGCTCGGCGCGCTGGCCCTGAGCTCGCGATACTCCGGCAGGTAGCGGCCGGCCTGGCGCATGAGCCAGATGGGCGGCGGATCGACCCGCTCACCTGTCAGCGCACGAAGAAGCGTCTTTCCGGGCCTTCCAGTCCGTTTACCCGGGTCCGTGGGACCGGACCTCGCCTCGGGTGCTCGGGGACTGGATTTCCGTTCCATACAACCAATCTTTTTGAATCTAAGAAGTTTTGTAGTTGTAGTTGGGGCTGTGCAAAGCGGGAGTGACGGATTGTCCCTCGGGTTATCCCGAACCGCGACGGGCCGGACCATAGACCCGGTGGACCGGCTTTAGAAAGGTGTGTTGTGGGGAAATCCTCTCGGGGGCCAGGGCCGTCCTCGCGCGCGCCCGGCCCGGCGCTGCGGATCGTTTGACAACAAATCTGCCCTGTGGCCTGTCGTGCATCCTATCAAGGGCTCTTCAGGGGCGTGTGGGGAAGCCTGCGGAGCCACAGCTGATCGGGAGCGCCGAATCGGGGGCCGTCCAAAGGACCCGTGAGTTTTCCTCTTCTCTCAACCATACTTAACAGACGCCAGCCAGTCTGGAGTCAGGGGATACATGTCGGTCATCCATTTGCATTTGGTTTCGGACGCGACGGGCGAGACGGTCAACTCGGTGGCCCGTGCCTGCCTGGTCCAGTTCGAGGGTATCGAGCCGATCGAGCACTCCTGGATGCTGATCCGCACCAAAGGCCAGATCGACAAGGCCCTGGCCGGAATCTCCGCCGATCCGGGTCCGGTGCTCTTCACTGTGGTCAACCCATCGCTCAGGGCGGCGCTGATCGAGGGCTGCCGGGATCTCGGCGTGCCCTGCATCTCGGTGCTGGATCCGATCATGCATACCCTGGCGGCGCACCTGAACGTGGAGGCCCGCGGGCGGCCTGGACTGCAGCACGCGCTCGACGCCGAGTACTACGAGCGCATCGACGCCATGAACTACGCGCTGTCCCACGACGACGGCCAGAACGGCGCCCACCTGAACGAAGCGGACGTGGTGCTGCTGGGCGTTTCCCGCACCTCCAAGACGCCCACCTGCATCTACCTGGCCAACCGGGGAATCAAGGCGGCCAATGTGCCGGTCGTGCCCGGCGTGCCGCTGCCGCCGGAGGTCTTCACGGCGGAGCGACCCCTCATGGTCGGCCTGACCAAGGATCCGGCGCGACTGGTCCAGATCCGCCGCAACCGGCTCAGGATGATCGCCCAGGGCGGCGACGAGACCGACTACACCGACCTGGAAAGCGTGCGCCAGGAGGTGAGCTTCGCGCGCAAGCTCTTCACCAAGAACGGCTGGCTGATCATCGACGTGACCCGGCGCTCCATCGAGGAGACGGCGGCGACGATCCTCGCCCACTTTTCCCGTCACAAGGGCCGCGAGGATGTCAGCAGCAGCGGCTGAGATGGCGGACGAGAAGACGCGCGCCACTGACGCCGCCCCGCATATCGGGTCGCCGCCCGCAGATGCGCCGCGGCTCGTCCTGGCCTCGGCCAGCCCGTCGCGCGCCGCGGTCATGCGTCACGCCGGGATCGCCGCCGAGATCGATCCGGCGCGAGTCGACGAGGACGAGATCAAGGTCTCCCTGAAGGCCGAGGGCGCCGATGCCGCCGCGGTCGCCGAGACCCTGGCCGAGCTCAAAGCGCACACGGTCTCGCGCCGCCATCCCGGCGCCCTGGTGATCGGCGCTGACCAGATGCTGGACTGCGAGGGCGCCTGGTTCGACAAGCCGGCGGATCTCGACCAGGCGGCCGGGCATCTCAGGGCGCTAAGTGGCCGGCCGCACGTCCTGATTTCCTGCGTCTGTGTCGTCGCGGACGGGAGCCGCCTCTGGCACCACCTGGCCAGGGCGCGCCTCACCATGCGGCCGCTCAGCGAGGCCTTCATCGCCGACTATCTGGCGGCCGTCGGCCCAGCGGCCCTCTCCTCGGTGGGCGCCTATCAGCTCGAGGGCCTGGGGGCCCAGCTCTTCTCGAAGGTCGAGGGCGACTACTTCACCATCCTCGGCCTGCCGCTCTTGCCGCTGATGGACTTCCTGCGCAACCACGGAGCGCTCGCAACATGATCCCGAGCGGCAAGGCGCGCCTCGCCGGGGTCGTGGGCTGGCCGGTCGAACACTCGCTCTCGCCCCGGCTGCATGGCTACTGGCTGGACCACTATGGCGTGGACGGCGCCTACCTGCCGCTCGCGGTGCGCCCGGATGACATCGCTCAGGCGCTGGAAGCCCTGCCCGCCTTCGGCTTCCGGGGCGTCAACGCCACGGTGCCCCACAAGGAGGCTGCTCTGGCCGCCTGCCACGAGGTGGACTCCCTGGCCCGGCGCATCGGGGCGGTCAACACAATCCGGGTCGAAGGTGGCCGGCTACTGGGCTCCAACACGGACGCCTTCGGGTTCCTGGAGAATCTCAAGGAGGGTACGCCGGACTGGCGGGCCGAGGCGGCACCCGCCGTGGTGCTCGGCGCCGGCGGCGCGGCCCGGGCCGTGGTGGCGGGCCTGCTGGACGCGGGCGCGCCGGAGGTGCGGCTGGTCAACCGCACCCTCTCCCGGGCCGAGGCCATCGCAGACGCCCTGGGCGGCCCGGTCGCGCCCGTGCCCTGGGACCGCCGCGGCGCGGCCCTGGCGGAGGCCGGCCTGCTGGTCAACACCACCACGCTCGGCATGGCGGGCCAGCCGCCCCTGGATCTGGACCTGTCGGAACTGCCGGCGGACGCCCTGGTGACCGACATCGTCTACGCCCCGCTTGTGACGCCGCTGCTGGAGCTGGCCATGGCGCGCGGCAACCCGACGGTGGACGGCCTCGGCATGCTGCTGCACCAGGCGCGGCCGGGCTTCGAGGCTTGGTTCGGCGTGCGGCCCGAGGTCACGCCGGCCCTGCGGGCCTTCGTGCTGGGCAGGGAATAGGCGACGGCGGACGCGCCATGCTGGTGGTGGGTCTCACCGGGTCGATCGGGATGGGCAAGTCCTCTGCCGTCGCCATGCTGCGGCGCATGCGCATCCCGGTGCACGACGCCGACGCGGCGGTCCACCGGCTGATCGGGCCGGATGGCGGCGCGGTCGCGGAGATCGCCGAGGCTTTTCCCGGCGTGGTGCGCGCGGGCATCGTCGACCGGAGGCGCCTCGGCAACCGGGTGTTCAAGGACCCGGCGGCGCGGGCCCGGCTCGAGGCCATCCTCCATCCCCGGGTGCGGGCGGCGGCCGAGGCCTTCATCAAGGCGCAGAACCGCCAGCGCCGGGACCTGGCGGTGCTGGACATCCCGCTGCTCTACGAGACCGGCGGCGAGAAGCTCTGCGACGCCGTGATCGTGGTCAGCGCCCCGGCCCTGGTGCAGCGGCAGCGCGTGATGAAACGCCCGGGCATGACGCGGCAGAAGTTCGAGGGCATCCTGGCGGCCCAGGTCTCCGACGCGGAAAAGCGCCGCCGCGCGGACTTCGTTGTCGAGACGGGGCTCAGCAAGGGCGCGACCTTGCGCCAGCTCCGTGCCATCGTCACACTGCTGCGCGGCGGCGGCTGGCGGCCGCGCCGCGGGTTCGACCCTCCGCGTCGGCCCTGACGGCCCTTGCTCCTGAGAACGGACGGCCCATGCGCGAGATCGTGCTCGACACCGAGACCACCGGGCTCGACCCTGAGGCCGGCCACCGGCTCGTCGAGATCGCGTGCCTGGAGCTGCACAACCACGTGGCCACGGGCGAGCACTACCAGCAGTACATCCACCCCGAGCGGGACATGCCCGAGGAGGCCTTCCGAATCCACGGTCTCTCGGCCGAGTTCCTGACGGATTTTCCTGTCTTTCCCGAGGTTGCCGAGGCCTTTTTGGACTTTGTGGGGGATTCCCGCCTGGTGATCCACAACGCGGGATTCGACGTCAAGTTCCTCAACAGCGAGCTTGAGCGCGCGGGCCTGGCGCCGCTCTCCATGGAGCGGGTGACCGACACGGTGGCGCTCGCTCGCCGGCGCTTTCCCGGCGCCCAGGTCAGCCTGGACGCGCTCTGCCGCCGCTTCGAGGTCGACAACTCGGCCCGCACCCTGCACGGCGCGCTGCTGGACTGCGAGCTCCTGGCCGAGGTCTACCTGGAGCTGAAGGGCGGCCGCCAGCCGGGCTTCGACCTGGCGGCCGAGGCGCGCGCCGCCGAGCGGGTGGCCGCGGACAAGCGGCCCATGCGCCCGGCGCGCCCGCACGGGCCCGGCCCGGAGGAAAGCGCGGCCCACGAGGCCTTCATCGACGGCATGGAGTCGCCCATCTGGCGCCGCTGAGGCGCCGGGAGAGGCCGAAAATGGCGGCCGACCTCAGGCCGTCGCCGCGGCAGGGGGCGCTTCGGCGCCGGGCTCGGCCTTGAGGCGTCGCTCGCGGTAGAGCTGGCGAAAGTCGATCGGGCTCAACAGCAGCGGCGGAAAGCCCCCTTCCCGGGTCGCGTTGGCGATGGTGGCGCGGATGAAGGGGAAGAGGTAGCGCGGCACCTCGATCATCAGGGTGCGCTCCAGCGGGCCTTCGGCCAGGCCCTCGCCCACCGTGACCAGGCCGGCGTACTGCAGTTCCAGGATGAAGGCCGTCGTCTCGCCCTGCTTGGCGGTCACGTTGAGGCTGACCACCACCTCGTGGGTGCGCTCGCCCAGGGGGCTGGCCGCCATGTCGACCGTGAACTGCAGGTCCGGCCCCTCGTCGCTGAACATGGCGTAGATCTGGGGCGCGTTGGGATTCTCGAAGGAGAAGTCCTTGACGTACTGCCGGCTGATGGTGAGGGCGACCGGCTGGCCGGCGGCGTCGCCGGATTCTGGGCCGGACTCGGCGGCGGTCGGCCTCGGCCCATCGCTGACGGGCGCCGGGTCCGGGCTGGGCGTGTCGGTCATATGCGAGGTCCTAGGTTGGGGGCGATCCTGGCTATCACGGCGGCTCGCCGACCACAACCGTCGTCGGGCCATCGCCGGTCGGGTCGAACCGGCGGAGCGCGGCGTTCGTCACCTCCTCTCCGGTCAGGCCCCGGATGAAGCCCCAATGAGTGACCACCAGGAGCTGCTCCCAGTCGGGCAGCGCCGCGGCGTACTGGCGAAACGCATCGCAGCGCACCAGCACCTCGTCCTCGGTCTCGCCCAGATCCGGCCACCAGACCTCCGGCAGCTCGCCGAAGTCGAAATGGGGCCACTGGCTGGCGAGATGGGAGAGCGGCGAGCCGATATCGCAGGAGAAGTAGGCGTGCTCGCGCACCACCGCCTGGACCTCGACGGGAAGCCCCAGGGCATCGGCCACGATGTGGGCGGTCTTGAGGGTCCGCCGGTAGGGGCTGGAGATGATCCGCGTCAGCTCAAATTCGGCCAGCTTTTCCGCCGCCTCGACCACCTGCCGCTCCCCTTCGGACGTCAGGCCGGGATCCTCGATGCCGGGATCGGTCCGCGTTCTGGCATAGTGCACGTTGAAGTGGGACTGCCCGTGGCGCATCAAAATCATCGCGGCAGAGACCTCCCGGACGGCGGGCCGGAGGCGCCGCCGGACGGACCTTTCCGCGAATCGTCGCTCACGTCCTCGTACTCGCCCTCGATGATCGTCCCCTTGCCGCGCCCCTTGCTCGCGCTTCCGGGCCCGACCTCCTCGCCGTCGACCCAGACGCGCGCCTCGCCTGCGGCATGAATGCGGCTGGCGAGGAAGTTCCGCAGGATATCGCGCACCGCGGGCACGAAAAGCGCCAGACCGAGCGCGTCGGTCAGGAAACCTGGGGTCAGCAGCAGGCCGCCGGCGATCACCAGGCAGAAGCCGTCGAACAGCTCCCGTGCCGGCAGCTGGCCCCGGTCGAGCTGCTGGCGCGCCCGCGCGAGCGTGGCGAGGCCCTGCAAGCGCAGCTGCCAGGAGCCCAGCACCGCCGTCAGAATCACCAGGCCCAGCGTCGGCCACAGCCCGATCCAGCCGCCGACCTCGATGAAGAGGCCGATCTCGATCAGGGGCACGGCGATCAGCGCGATGAGGAGGAAAATACCCAAGCTTGCTCTTTCCCTACCAGTTTCTTATCTACCCTGTATACTTAGTGAGGCAGGCGCGCCTTTGGAGGGCCGGACGACACGGTTCGGGTACCTCTGGTGGCTCCTCATAGCGTGATGTGGTGAGAGGGTCCAGGAGTCCTACGCCGTTCGCCGTGAAGGGTTTTCCCGGGCACGGGGCGTAACCTTGGTTGGAATTTGGCTGTATGGGCGATGGCATCCAGTTCTTCGACATCGTAATACTGGCGGCGATCGCCGCCTTCCTGGTGCTGCGCCTGCGCAGCGTCCTGGGCCGCCGGCAGGGCCACGAGGAGCCGCCCAAGTACGATCCCTTCCGCGACCGCGGCAAGGAGGAGACGGCCGAGGAGAAGGTCATCCAGCTGCCGGAGCGCAGCGGCGCGTCGGGGGGCCGTGAGGCCGAAGCGGGCGATGGCAGCCCGCTCGAGCAGGGCCTCACCCAGATCAAGATGGCCGACCGCAGCTTCGAGACCGAGACCTTCGTCTCGGGCGCAAAGGTTGCCTTCGAGATGATCGTGACAGCCTTCGCCAACGGCGACGTGAAGACGCTCCGGCCGCTGCTCAGCAATGATGTCTTCGAGGACTTCTCGGGCGTCATCAAGTCCCGCGAGGACAACAAGGAGACGCTGGAGAGCACGCTCGTCGGCATTTCCGAGGCCGAGATCGTCGAGGCCGAGCTGCAGGGCAAGACCGCCTTCGTCACCATCAAGTTCGTCTCCGAGCAGATCAACGTGACCCGCAGCGCCGAGGGCGAGGTGGTCGAAGGCGACCCCAACAGCGTCACCACGGTGACGGACATCTGGACCTTCGCCCGCAACACCCGCAGCCGGGACCCCAACTGGACTCTGGTGGCCACCGACACCTCCAATTGAAGCTGGCGCATAGCCTGGCAATTGAGGCTTGCGCAAAGCCCGGTGGCCTGATCTTTTCCCACCCCAGCATGTGGTCGAGTCGCCGAGTCTCATCGCCTCGCGGCGCCCTGCGCGCGGCGCTGGCGCTTAGCGTTTTCACGGGCCTGCTGCTCGGCGCCTGCGAGCAGCGCCCCCCCGAGGTCCCGCCCCCCGTCCGCAACCTGGCTCCGGTCGGCTTCGAGGCGCTGCCGGGCTGGCGCGAGGACGCGGTCTCCGAGGCCCTGCCGGCGCTGCTGCGCTCCTGCGACCACCTGGCGCCGGTCCCCGACGAGCGGCCCCTAGGGCCCGACGGGCTCGGCGGCACGGTGGCCGACTGGCGGGAGCCCTGCGCCGCGCTCCGGGCCCTGCCGAAGGACGACGACGAGGCCCTGCGGGCGGCTCTCGCGGCCCACTTCATCGCCTTGGCGGTGCGCCGCGGCACCGAGGACCGGGGACTCTTCACCGGCTACTACGAGGCGGAGCTCAAGGGCGCCATGAGCCCAGACGAGCGTCACCGCTGGCCGCTCTACGCCGTTCCCCCGGACCTGGTGGTGGCCGATCTCGGCCGCTTCCGCGCCGATCTCAAGGGCATGAAGATCGTCGGCAAGGTCGAGGACGGCGAGCTGGTCCCCTACCCTGAACGCGCGGAGATCGAGAGCGGGATGCTCGCGGGCAAGAACCTGGAGGTCGCCTGGGTCGACGATCCGGTGGACGCCTTCATACTGCACGTGCAGGGTTCTGGCCGGGTCATCCTGCCCGACGGCGAGGTCCTGCGGGTCGGCTTCGCCGCAACCAATGGCCTGCCCTTCACCGGAGTCGGCCGGATCCTGCTCGACAACGGCCACGTGCCGCCCAACCAGGCCTCCATGCAGGACATCCGCGCCTGGCTGCGTGCCCATCCGGAAGAGGCCCGCGAGATAATGCACCAGAACGCGCGCTTCGTGTTCTTCCGGGTGATCGAGGGCGAAGGCCCCATCGGTGCCTTCGGCGTGCCGCTCACGCCCGGCCGCTCCCTGGCGGTCGATCCCGCCTTCATGCCGCTCGGCGCTCCGGTCTGGCTGGACACGACCTGGCCGGGCAGCGACCGGCCCCTGCGGCGGCTCATGGTGGCCCAGGACACAGGCGGCGCCATAAAGGGTGCGGTGCGCGGCGACGTCTTCTGGGGCTACGGCGAACCGGCCCTCGAGCAAGCTGGACGCATGAAGGAGAAAGGCCGCTATTATCTGCTGTTGCCGAAACCGGTGGCGGCGGCCTATTTGGCCGGCAGCTGAGCCCAAAACGCTGAGCCCAGACGCCGCCGGGGACGGAAGGGTGAAAACCGCTGAGGGGTGGAGGGGGACAGCATGGCGGATGAGCAGCCCCGCGTCGGACTCTTCGTCACCTGCCTGGTGGACCTCTTCCGGCCCAGCGTCGGCCTGGCAGCGGTCAAGCTCTTGGGGGACGCCGGCTGCACGGTCGAGGCGCCCTACCAACAGACCTGCTGCGGCCAGCCCGCCTACAATTCCGGCGACCGCGCCGACACCAAGGCCATCGCCCGCCAGGTGATCGCCGCCTTCGAGGGCTTCGACTACGTCGTGGCGCCTTCGGGTTCCTGCGCCGGCATGATCAAGCGCCACTACCCGGAGCTCTTCGAGGACGATCCCGCCATGAGCAAGCGCGCCGAGGCGCTGGCGGCGCGGACCCACGAGCTGGTCTCCTTCCTCACCGACGTGCGCGGGGTCTCGGCCGTCACCGCCCGCTACCAGGGCCGCGCGACCTATCACGACTCCTGCTCGGGCCTGCGCGAGCTGGGGGTCAAGGAGCAGCCCCGCGCCCTGCTCGCCTCGGTCGAGGGGCTGGATCTGGTGGAGATGACCGAGGCCGAGGTCTGCTGCGGCTTCGGCGGCACCTTCTGCGTCAAGTACCCCGACATCTCCAACCTGATGGTGGGTGAAAAGGCGAATTTCGTCCTGGAGACCGGCGCCGACACCCTGCTTGCCGGCGATCTCGGCTGCCTCCTGAACATGGCGGGCAAGCTCTCGCGCCAGGGCGCCAAGGTCCGCGTGCGCCACGTGGCGGAAGTGCTGGCCGGCACGGGCGACGGTCCGGCGATCGGTGAAGGCCCGGCCGGCGGCGGAGTGTAGGGCCGCCCGATGGAGCCCACCTCCCACGCCTTCAAGGAGAACGCCCGCAAGGCCGTCGCCGACCCTCAGGTCGCCCGCTCGCGCCAACACATGAAGGCGGGCTTCATCGGCAAGCGCCGCAAGGCGGCCGAGCGCCTGCCCGAGTTCGAGGCTCTGCGCGACGCGGCGCGGGACATCAAGGACCACACGCTCGCCCACCTGGACCTCTATCTGGAGCGTTTCGAGGAAAGGGTGGCGGCCGTGGGCGGTCTCGTCCACTGGTGCCCCACGCCCGAGGACGCCCGCCAGGCCATCCTGGAGATCTGCCGCTCGGCCGGCGCCAAGACGGTGACCAAGGGCAAGTCCATGATCACCGAGGAAATCGAGCTGAACGATTTCCTGGAGGAGAACGGCATTACCCCGGTCGAGACGGACCTGGGCGAGTACATCATCCAGCTCCGACGTGAACCGCCCAGCCATATCATCGCGCCGGCGGTGCACCTCACCCGCGACCAGATCGAGGTGGATTTCCGCAAGCACCACGACCATCTGCCCGCCGACCGCCGGCTGGTGGAGCCGGCCGACTTCGTCGACGAGGCCCGCGGCATGCTGCGCCAGAAGTACCTGGACGCCGACGTGGGCATCACCGGGGCCAACTTCCTGGTGGCCGAGACCGGCACCTCGATCATCGTCACCAACGAGGGCAACGGCGACCTGACCCAGTCGCTGCCCAAAGTCCACATCGCCGTCGCCAGCCTGGAGAAGGTCATCCCGACCCTGGAGGACGTGAACGTCATCCTGCGGGTGCTGGCCCGCTCGGCCACCGGCCAGGAGTATTCCTCCTACACCACCTTCTCGACCGGCCCGCGCCGGCCCGGCGATATAGACGGTCCCGAGCAGTACCATGTGATCCTGCTCGACAACGGCCGCTCCAACATGCTGGGCAGCGAGTTCCAGGACATCCTGCGCTGCATCCGCTGCGGCGCCTGCATGAACCACTGCCCCGTCTATCACGCGGTCGGCGGGCACGCCTACGGCTGGACCTATCCGGGGCCCATGGGCGCGGTGCTGACGCCGGCCTTCATCGGCATCGAGGAGGCGGCGAACCTGCCCAACGCCTCCACCTTCTGCGGGCGCTGCGAGGCGGTCTGCCCCATGCGCATCCCGCTGCCCAAGCTGATGCGCCACTGGCGCGAGAAGGAGTTCGAGCGCCACCTGACGCCCCGGGCCGTGCGCAGCGGCCTGTCGCTCTGGGCCTTCGCCGCCAGGCGGCCCCGGCTCTACCGGCTGGGCGCGGCGCTGGCCGCCCGCTTGCTGCGGATGCGTGCCGGACGGCGCGGTCGCATCGCCGCCCTGCCCTTCGCCGGCGGCTGGACCGGCCAGCGGGACCTGCCGGCGCCCGAGGGACGGACCTTTCAGCAGGTCTGGGCCGAGCGGCGGAAGGCGCGGGAGGGCGGGCCATGAGCGCGGACGATCCCAAGCGCGCCCAGATCCTCGCAGCCGTGCGCAGCTCCCTCGGGCGGCGCAGCGGCGACGGCGCCGCCGAGGCGGTTGCGGCGCGCCTTGCGGATCCGGCTCGCGGACCCATCCCGGCGCGCAGCGACGGCGACCACGCGGCCCAGGTCAAGCTCTTCGCCGAGATGGCCGAGCAGGCGGTCGCCGGGGTGATCCGGGTGCCCGCCCTCGACCGGGTGCCAGAGGCGATCGGCAACTACCTCAAGTCCGAGAACCTGCCGGCCGAGATCCGCCTCTCCCCCGACCCGGAGCTGCGCGAGCTGCCCTGGGCCGAACAGCCGCTCTTGAGCCTGAGCGAGGGTCCGGCCAGGGGCGACGATCCGGTCTCCCTCACCCGCGCCTTCGCCGGCATCGCCGAGACCGGCACCCTGATGCTGCGTTCGGGCGCAGAGGCCGCGACCACCCTCAACTTCCTGCCGGAGACCCACATGGTGGTGCTGAAGGAAAGCGAGGTGGTCGGCCCCTACGAGGACGCCTGGGACCGCCTGCGCCAGGCCTGCGGCGACGAGGCCCTGCCGCGCACGGTCAACCTGATCACCGGCCCCTCGCGCACCGGCGACATCGAGCAGACGATCCAGCTGGGCGCCCACGGGCCGCGCCGGCTGTGCATTTTGCTGGTCGACGATGGCGAAACGTAAGCCCGGCCCGCCGGACAAGCCCAGCCCTCCCGAACAGCCGAACCAAGCTGAAGGATTGGACGACGACGATCTGGCGCTCTGGCGCCACGTCACCCGCGACACCCGTCCGCTCCCCGGACGGCCCCCGCCCCCGCCTTCCCAAAGGAGCCCTGCCCAGGCCGAGGCCGCGACACCGCCGAAGCCGAAAAAACCGACAGCGAAACCCCGCGCGGCGCCCAAAGCGCCTGCCAAGCAGCCGCCGGAGCCAAAGCTGCCGGAGCTGGCGAAGGGCACGGTGGCGGGCGTCGACAAGCGCACCGTGGACCGCCTGCGCCGGGGCCGCTTGCCGGTCGAGGGGCGCCTCGACCTGCACGGCCTGAGCCAGTCCGCGGCCGAACAGGCCCTCGCCGCCTTCCTCGCCAGAAGCCAGGCGCGGGGCCACCGCTGCGTCCTGGTCATCACCGGCAAGGGCGGCGGGCGCCGGGAGGATGGCTTCGAGCTGAGCGGCGTGTTGCGCCGCATGGTGCCCCACTGGCTCAACCGCCCGCCCAACCGGGCGCGCGTCCTGGCCTTCGACGAGGCTCGCGCCCAGCACGGCGGCGGCGGCGCCCTCTACGTGCTCCTGAAGAAGAAGCGCGAGGGGTGAGCGCAAGCAAGCGGACCGGGTTTCCTCGCTGGGCCAGCGGCGATAAACTCCGATTCGGTTAAATCGATTGGAGGGGCGCCCGATGACTCCCTTCGGACAGCGTCTCAGGGAGCTGCGCGAGGCGCGCGGCTTGGCGGCCAAGGAGATGGCGGCGGGCCTCGGCGTCTCGCCGGCCTATCTCTCGGCCTTGGAGCACGGCAAGCGCGGCCGGCCCAACAAGCGCTTCGTCCACCGGGTCTGCCAATACCTCGGCATCATCTGGGACGAGGCCGAGACCCTGCAGGAGACTGCCGAGCTGTCCCACCCGCGGGTCGTGGTCGACACGGCCGGCCTCTCGCCCGAGGCGACGGAGCTCGCCAACCGCCTGGCCCGGGAGATCGGCGAGCTGCCGCAAGAGACCCTTGCGCGCTGGCTCGAGGAGCTGCGCGGCCAGGCTTCGGGAGCCGAGACGGCTACAGAATGAACTTGCTGAGGTCGGCGTTCTTGGCGAGCTCGGCGACCCGCTCCTGCACCAGGTCCTTGTCGATGACGATGGTCTCGCCGCCCCGGTCGGTGGCGGTGAAGGAGATTTCTTCCAGGAGCTTCTCGAGCACCGTGTGAAGGCGCCGGGCGCCGATGTTCTCGACGTTCGAGTTGATCTCGGCGGCGAGGTCGGCGAGCGCCGTGATGGCCTCGTCGGTGAAATCGAGGGTCACCTCCTCGGTCCCCAGCAGCGCCGTGTACTGGCGGATCAGGCTGTTCTCCGGCTCCTCCAGGATGCGCTTGAAGTCCTCGCGGGTCAGCGCGTCCAGCTCGACGCGGATCGGCAGGCGGCCCTGCAGCTCCGGCAGCAGGTCCGACGGCTTGGCGAAGTGGAAGGCGCCCGAGGCGATGAAGAGGATGTGGTCGGTCTTCACCGTGCCGTGCTTGGTCGCCACCATGGTGCCCTCGATGAGCGGCAGCAGGTCGCGCTGCACGCCCTCGCGGCTGACGTCGGCGCCCATGCGATCGGAGCGGGCCGTGATCTTGTCGATCTCGTCGAGGAAGACGATGCCGTTCTGCTCCACGGTGGAGATCGACTCGCTGACCACGGTCTCCTGATCCAGCAGCTTGTCGCTCTCCTCGTTGACCAGCAGGTCGAGGGCCTCGGAGACCGGCATGCGCCGCTGCTTGGTGCGCCCGCCGAAGGCCTTGCCGAAGATCTCGTTGAGGTTCATGACCCCCATCTGGCCGCCCGGCATGCCGGGGATGTCCATGGTGGGGAGCTGCAGGCCCGCGGTGTCGGCCACCTGGACCTCGACCTCCTTCTCGTCCAGCTCGCCGTTGCGCAGGCGCCGGCGGAAGGCGATACGGGTGTCGTCACGGGCGCCCTCGCCCACCAGGGCGTCGAGCAGGCGCTCCTCGGCGGCCAGCTCGGCCTTCGCCTTGACCTCCTTGCGCAGGCGCTCGCGGGTCATGTTGATGGCGATTTCCACCAGGTCGCGGACGATCGATTCCACGTCCCGGCCGACATAGCCCACCTCGGTGAACTTGGTCGCCTCGACCTTGAGGAAGGGCGCCTGGGCGAGGCGCGCCAGGCGGCGCGCGATCTCGGTCTTGCCGACGCCGGTCGGGCCCATCATGAGGATGTTCTTGGGCAGCACCTCCTCGCGCATGTCCTCGGGCAGCTGCCGGCGCCGCCAGCGGTTGCGCAGCGCGATGGCGACCGCGCGCTTGGCCTCGTTCTGGCCGACGATGAAGCGGTCCAGCTCGGAGACGATCTCCCGCGGGCTGAAGGCGCCCGCCTGGGCCGGCCCCTCACTCGGCGTCAAGGCTTTCAAGGACGACGTTCTCATTGGTGTAGATGCAGATCCCGGCTGCGATGGACATGGACTTGCGGGCGACGGCCTCCGCGTCGAGCCCGTCGACGTCGACCAGGGCGCGCGCGGCCGCGAGCGCGTAGGAGCCGCCCGAGCCGATGCCGATCAGGCCGTCCTCGGGCTCCAGCACGTCGCCGGTGCCGGTTAGCACCAGCGAGACACCGCCGTCGGCGACCGCCATCATGGCCTCCAGACGCCTCAGGTAGCGGTCGGTGCGCCAGTCCTTGGCGAGCTCGACGCAGGCCCGGGTGAGCTGGCCCGGATAGGTCTCCAGCTTGCCCTCCAGGCGCTCGAAGAGGGTGAAGGCATCGGCGGTCGCGCCCGCGAAGCCGGCGATCACCCCGCCCTTGCCGAGGCGGCGCACCTTCTTGGCGTTCGACTTGATGACCGTCTGGCCGAGGCTCACCTGCCCGTCGCCGGCCACCACCACCTTGCCGCCCTTGCGCACGGAAAGGATCGTCGTGCCGTGATACTGCGTCTCGCTCGCGTCGCGCATGGAACCTCAAATGGGCGGCCCGGCGCCCCGGGTCAAGGCAAGGCGGAGTTGCCCCATGAAACGCCCTCCGAGGGGTGATGGCAACCGGTGTGCGAGGGGCGCAGAGTTTCCGTGAAGGTGCCTTTCGGGACTGGTAGTAATGGCGCGGCCTCCGCCGACGACATGCCTAGAGCGGGATGAGATGAGATTGAATCAACGCTGTTGGCCTGGGTTGGCTCCGTCCGTTAGGCGCGGGCCGAAGCGCGATGCGGGGCATCGGGCGAGGCCCGCAACGACACGGCGGGCCAACCCAGGCCAACCCGTACGGGACGGGCGCTTTTGGCCGGACGCCGCGTCGCTCCTCCTCGAATATGCTTCGGCATGTCCTTCGTCGTCGCTCCTAACGTCCGGCCAAAATCGCTCCGTCAGCGTGGTTCAATCTCATCTCATCCCGCTCTAGTACTTTTCTTGGACCCTTCCTTGACGAGTCTCCCGCCCGAGTCCGCCGCCCGCCGCGTCCTCGCCGAGGTGTTCGGCTACGGCGAGTTCCGGCCGGGGCAGGAGGAGACCGTCGCCGCCATCCTCGCCGGCGAAAACGTGCTCACGGTCATGCCAACCGGCTCGGGCAAGTCCCTCTGCTACCAGATCCCGGCGCTCGTCCGTCCCGGCCTGACGCTCGTCGTCTCGCCGCTGGTCGCCCTTATGGAGGACCAGGTGGCGGCCCTCAGGCTGAGCGGCGTCGCCGCCGAGACCATAAACTCCTCGCGCGAGCGCGAGACCAACGTGGCCGCCTGGCGGCGGGTCGCAGCGGGCGAGGCGCGCCTGCTCTACATCGCGCCCGAGCGGCTCATGACCGAGCGCATGCTGGCGGCGCTTCAGCGCCTGCCGCTGGCCCAGATCGCCATCGACGAGGCCCACTGCATCTCGCGCTGGGGGCCCTCCTTCCGGCCCGACTACGAGGCGCTCGCCCGGCTCGCGGAGCTCTTTCCCGGCGTGCCCATCTCGGCCTTCACCGCCACCGCCGATGCGGCGACCCGCAAGGACATCACGGAAAAGCTGTTCCACGGGCGGGGCCGGGTCTTCGTCACAGGCTTCGACCGGCCCAACATCCGCCTCGCCGTGCAGTCGCGCGTCGACGGGACGCGCCAGCTGCTCGGCTTCGTCAAGGCGCGGGCCGGCGAGAGCGGCATCGTCTACTGCCTGTCGCGCAAGAAGACGGAAGCGACGGCGGAGCTGCTGCGCAGGAACGGCCTGCCCGCCCTCGCCTACCACGCGGGCCTGGACAGCGGTGCGCGGTCCGCCGGCCAGGACCGCTTCATGACCGAGCCGGGTATCGTCATGGTGGCCACCATCGCCTTCGGCATGGGCATCGACAAGCCAGACGTGCGCTACGTCTTCCACGCCAACCTGCCCGGCAACATGGAGGCCTACTACCAGGAGCTGGGCCGCGCCGGGCGCGACGGCAAGCCCGCCGACGCCTTCATGCTCTACGGCCTCGACGACATCCGCCAGCGCCGCCTCTTTATCGAGGAGGACGAGGGCGACCTGGACCACAAGCGCCGGGAGCACAAGCGGCTCGACGCCCTGGTTGCCTACTGCGAGACGCCCCAGTGCCGCCGGCGGGCGCTGCTCGCCTACTTCGGCGAGGCGCTTCCGGGGCCCTGCGGCAACTGCGACATCTGCCTCGATCCGCCGGTTCTGGAGGACGGCACCGAGCTTGCCCTGAGCGCGCTTACGGCCGTTCGGCAGACCGGCGGGCGGTTCGGCGCCGCCCATGTGATCGACGTGCTGCGCGGGGCCGAGACCGAGAAGATCCTGCGCCTGGGCCACCAGCGCCTCGACGCCCACGGCGCCGGCCGCGCCGAGGACAAGGAGGCCTGGCGCTCGATCCTGCGCCAACTGGTGGCGGCGGGCTATCTCAGCCTGGACATCACCGGCTACGGCGGCCTCAGCCTGACCAAGGCCGGGCGAACGCTGCTGGAGGGCGGCGAGACCTTCAGCTTCCGCCGCGACCGGCCCCGGCCGCGCGGCGCGGTCTCTCGGGAGTCCGGGAGGCCGGCCCAGACGGAGCTGTCCGGGGCCGACGAGACGCTGCTCGCCGCCCTCAAGCGCCTGCGGCTCGACCTGGCACGCGAGCGGGGCGTGCCGGCCTACGCCATCTTCCACGACCGTTCCCTGCTGGACATGGCCCAGGCCAAACCGGCGGACGAGATCGAGTTCGCCCAAGTCTTCGGCGTCGGCGAGGCCAAGCTCCGGGACTTCGCCCAGCCCTTCCTCGCGGTGATCGCCGAACACGGGGCCAGCGCCGGCTCCCCGCAGGAGTGGGTGGCGGGCGACTGAGCCGGGCCGATGACCTTTCTCGTCTTCTACTACGTGCTGCTGGTGCTCTGGCCGCTGCTGCTTTGGCCGGCCCTGCGGCTCAAAGGCTGGCCCCGGGTCATTCTGATGGTCGCGGCCGCCGCCGGGCTGCTGGCGATGGCGCACGAGATCCGCATGCTCCAGGGGACGCCGAGCGCGATCCGCCTCGACATCCCGCTGATCGCCGTAGGGCTCTCGCTCGTCTACGCCCTCGCGGCCCTGGTGATGTTCCGGGGTCGCTGGCGCAAGACCGCGGCCGTGCTGGGCGCCATCGTGGTCGTGGCCGGCGGCGGCATGTCATACGCCTGGATCGAGGCCGGCTGGGAAACGGCGCGCCTGAGCGAGACCTTTCGGGCCCGCGACGACTTGCTGTTCGAGGCGAAGTTCTGCAGCCCGGACGCCTACGAGCGCTACTTCGGAATGGGCGCCGCCGGTCCCGGCGGGCTCCCGGTCGGCCACTGGGAGTCCCAGGAAGGCGGCTATTTCTCGCGCCTGGTCGTGAACCCGGAGGGTGAGGCCTGGGCCTTCTATCCCTGCGGCGAGACGGAGTGCGACTACCGCTCGGTCGCTCCGGGGCTGCGGGCGGTGGGCGACCCGGCGGACGGACGCTGGGAGGTCGCCCTAGAACCCCCGGCCGGCCTGCCGGTGACGGTGGAGATCGCCCGGTCGGACGAGGGGCAGTTGACGATCAGGGGGCGAGGGCAGCCGACCACTCTCGCCAAGTTGCCGCCGCCCGTCGATCCCGCCCCGCCGCCAGCCGCGCTGACCTTCCTCGGGCCTTTCTCCCAGGCGGACTGCCGCGGCCAGCATGCCGACGTCCGCCAGCTCTGGCTCTGGCGGGAGGGCGAGCGGCTCTACGCCGTCGGCATCTTCTCCACGCTGGTCGCGGGCCGGCGGGCCGGTTTCGTGCTGCCGGTGGTCCTGGGCGAAGGCGTCCGCCAGGGCGACGGCTGGGTCTTCGAATGGCGGCGCGACGGACGAGTCTGGAACGCCGCAGTCGCCCTGGACGAACCGGACGCCAGGCTCGCCCTGACGCGGGACGGCGAAACCGTCGCCCAGGCCGCGCTCGCGCCCGGCGCGGTCTTCCAAGACGAGACCGTCGAGCTCGCGCCCCTCACCGGCCAGGCAGACTGGGACCGCTGGTTCGACGTCGTCCTGACCGGCCATTTCTCCTCCGGCGTGGTCCCACCCTGCTGAGGCGCCAGCGCCAGCGTCTCCGGCGCGGCGATGGGCGTGTCCTGCTGGCCCTGGGGCCGCCTTCCTGCTACAAGGCGCCCTGCCGGGAGACAGCCCCGGGAGGAGGACCCCGACCATGCGCCAGGCGAGTGTCGCGCGCGACACCTCGGAGACGCGCGTCTCCGCCACCGTCGACCTCGACGGCAGCGGCCGCTACGACATCTCGAGCGGCATCGGCTTCCTCGACCACATGCTGGAGCAGCTCTCGCGACACAGCCTGATCGACATCGCCCTGAAGGCCGAGGGCGACCTGCACATCGATTTCCACCACACCACCGAGGACAGCGGGATCGTGCTGGGCCAGGCGGTGGCCGAGGCCCTCGGCGACCGCAAGGGCGTGCAGCGCTTCGCCGACGTGCTGATCCCCATGGACGAGACCTTGACGCGGGTCGCGCTCGATCTTTCCAATCGGCCCTACCTGGTGTGGAAGGTGGACTTCACCCGCGACAAGCTGGGCGAGATGGACACCGAGCTGTTCAAGGAATGGTTCCACGCCTTCGCCCAGAACGCCGGGTTGACCCTGCACGTGGAGAACCTTTACGGCAGCAACAGCCATCACATCGTCGAGTCCTGCTTCAAGGGCCTCGCCCGCGCCCTGCGCCAGGCGCTGGAGATCGACCCCCGCAAGGCCGGCGAGGTGCCCTCCACCAAGGGCAAGCTCTGAGCGCGCGGCAAGGCTCCGATGAAGGTGGCTATCGTGGACTACGGTTCGGGCAATCTGCGCTCGGCGGCCAAGGCGTTGGAGCGCGCCGCCGCGGAGGCGGATCTCGGCGACACGATCGTTGAGGTGACGCCCGATCCGGCGGCGGTGCGCGGCGCTGACCGCATCGTGCTGCCGGGTGTCGGTGCCTTCGGCGACTGCCGGCACGGCCTCGAGGCCCTCGACGGCATGATCGAGGCGCTGGAGGAGAGCGTGATCGGCGCCGGGCGGCCGTTCCTCGGCATCTGCGTCGGCATGCAGCTCATGGCCGAGGCCGGTCTGGAGCACGGCCGGCACCCGGGCCTCGGCTGGGTGGCCGGCGAGGTGACGGCCCTCGAGCCGGCCGACAAGGCTCTGAAGATCCCCCACATGGGCTGGAACGAGCTGCGCATAGCGGCCCCCGGCCATCCGGTGCTCGACGGCCTCACGGCCGGCACCCACGTCTACTTCGTCCACGGCTACGCCTTCCGCCCCGCCGATCCGGCGAGCGTGCTGGCCGAGGTGGACTACGGCGGGCCCGTCGTGGCGGCGGTTGCCCGGGACAACCTGGTCGGCACCCAGTTTCACCCGGAGAAGAGCCAGCGTGCCGGCCTGCGGCTGCTGGCCAATTTCCTCAGCTGGTCACCCTGAAGTCGATGGAAAGGGCATTTCCCATGTCGCCAAGTGCCGCTGGAACCCCCGGCAGCGGACGGACCGAGACATCCGTCGAGACCGTGAGCGAATTGAGCGGCTCGGTGCTGCACGAGCTCTGCGACGCGGCCGAAGCGGCGATCCTGGACGGCGGCGGGTTCGGCTGGCTCGCGCCGCCGCCGCGCCACGTCATGGAGGCCTATTGGAAGGGCGTGATGCTGGTGCCCGAGCGGGTGCTGGTGCTCGGCCGCGTCGATGGCACGGTGGCCGGCTCGGCGCAGCTTCAGCGCACGCCCAAGAACAACGAGGCCCAGGCCTTCACCGGCCAGCTCACCACCTTCTTCGTGGCGCCCTGGGCGCGCGGTCACGGCCTCGCCCGGGCCCTGGTGCTGGCCGTCGAGGAGGCGGCCCGGACGGCGGGCGTGCGGGCGCTCAACCTGGACGTCCGCGAGACCCAGGCGCGCGCCATCGCGGTCTACGAGCAGCTCGGCTACCGGCGCTGGGGGAGCAATCCGCGCTACGCCTGGATCGACGGGCGCTGGTACGCAGGCCACTACTACGTGAAGGACCTGCTGGGCGTGGAGGGAACGGCGACCGCCTGAGCCGGCGGTCCTGTGGGACGCGCCGGACACGGCTTGGGGGACCGGCAAGGGCCATGATCATCTTTCCCGCCATCGACCTGAAGGACGGCGCCGCCGTGCGACTACTGCGCGGCGAGATGGGCCACGCCACCCTCTACAACCCGGACCCGGCGGCCCAGGCGCGCGACTTTGCCGCAGCGGGCTTCGAGTGGCTGCACTTGGTCGACCTGAACGGCGCCTTCGAGGGCCGGGCGGTGAACGGGGCCGCGGTCGAGGCGATCCTGGCGGCGGTCGACCTGCCGGTCCAGCTCGGCGGCGGCATCCGCGACATGGGCGCCATCGAGCGCTGGCTGGGCGCCGGCGTGCGCCGGGTCATCCTGGGGACGGCGGCGGTGAAGGATCCCGGGCTGGTGCGCGAGGCTTGCCGGCGCTATCCCGGCCAGATCGTGGTCTCCATCGACGCCCGCGGCGGCCGGGTCGCGGTCGAGGGTTGGGCGGAGGAGAGCGAACTGGAAGCGGTCGCGCTCGCCCGGCGATTCGAGGACGCGGGCGTAGCCGCCCTGGTCTATACGGATATCGAACGCGACGGGGCGCTTCAAGGCGTCAACCTGGAGGCGACCGCCGAGCTGGCGCGCGCGGTCGAGATCCCGGTGATCGCCTCGGGCGGCATCTCCTCCCTCGACGACCTGGCCGCCCTCATGACCCTCGACAACCCGCCCCTCGAAGGCGCGATCTGCGGGCGGGCGCTCTACGACGGGCGCATCGACCCGGCGAGCGCCCTCCGGCTCGTGAGCGTCGGGAGTGCGGCAGCGTGCTGAAGGCCCGGGTCATTCCCTGCCTCGACGTGAAGGACGGCCGCGTCGTCAAGGGCGTCAACTTCGTCGACCTGCGAGATGCCGGCGATCCCGTCGAGCAGGCCCGGGTCTACGACCTGGCCGGCGCCGATGAGCTCTGCTTCCTCGACATCACGGCCAGCCACGAGCGCCGGGACATCATCCTGGACGTGGTGGGCCGCACCGCCGAGGCCTGCTTCATGCCGCTTACGGTGGGTGGCGGCGTGCGCCGGGTCGAGGACATCCGCAAGCTGCTGCTGGCCGGTGCCGACAAGGTCTCGATCATGACCGCGGCGGTGCGCGAGCCCGAGTTCGTGCGCGCGGCGGCCGAGAAGTTCGGCAGCCAGTGCATCGTTGTGGCGATCGACGCCAAGCGCCAAAGCGGGGACCGCTTCGAGGTCTTCACCCACGGCGGGCGCGAGCCCACGGGCCTCGATGCCGTCGACTGGGCGCGGTGCATGGCGGAGCTGGGTGCCGGCGAGATCCTGCTGACCTCCATGGACCGGGACGGCACCAAGATCGGCTACGACATCGACCTGACCCGGCGGGTCGCCGACGCGGTCCCGGTCCCGGTGATCGCCTCGGGCGGCGTCGGCACCCTCGACCACCTGGTGGAGGGCGTGCGCGACGGCCACGCGGCGGCGGTGCTGGCCGCCTCGATCTTCCACTACGGCACCTACTCCATCGGCGAGGCCAAGGCCCACATGGCGGCCGCCGGCGTGCCAGTGCGCCTCGTGGACTGACGGGTCTGGAGCCGGTCAACCCGGCGTGACAGCCCGCCCCATTCCTGATACCTCATTCCCGGCGGGGCGTAGGGTTACCGGGGGGTTCCATGTCTGGCGAGGATTTGGACGGACGCGCGCTGGAGCGCCTTTTCGAGGTGATCGAAAGCCGCCGGGGCACCGATCCGGGCGAGTCCCATACCGCCGCTCTGTTCGCTCGCGGCCCGCGGCAGATCGCCAAGAAGCTGGGCGAGGAGGCGGTCGAGACGGTGATCGAAGGCGCCAGCGACGACGGTGCGGAGAGCGCGGAGGGCCGCGCCCGCCTGGTGTCGGAAAGCGCCGACCTGCTCTATCATCTGCTGGTGCTCTGGTCGGCGCGCGGGGTGTGCCCGGCCGAGGTCTGGGCCGAGCTGGAGCGCCGCAGCGGCACCTCCGGCATCGCCGAAAAGGCCGCGCGCTCCAAGGAATGACAGGCACACTGATATCCGCAACGCGGCCGGGACGGGAGGTACGGTAGCCATGGCTGGAAGCACGGCCCACGACGCGAACTACGACGAGGGCAACATCTTCGCGCGCATCCTTCGCGGCGAGCTGCCCTGCGACAAGGTCTACGAGGACGAGCGGGTGCTCGCCTTCCGCGACATCAACCCCCAGACCAAGGTCCACGTCCTGGTGATCCCGAAGGGCGCCTACGTCTCCTGGGATGACTTCTCCGCCGGTGCCGGCGACGAGGAGATCGCCGCCCTGGTGCGCGCGGCGGGCAAGATCGCCCGCGACCTGGGCCTGGCCGAGACCGGCTACCGCCTGCTGGTCAACCACGGCCGCGACGGCCACCAGGAGGTGCCCCACCTCCACATCCACATCTTCGGCGGCCAGGACTGCGGGCGCATGATCAAGCCGCCGGGCAAATGAGCGCGCACACGGCGAAAGCGGTTCTGGTCACCGGCGCCTCCTCGGGCTTCGGCGCCGCCATCGCCCGGGAGTTCGCGGCGGGCGGCGAGCGGGTGCTGGCCGCGGGTCGCAACCCGGAGCGCACCCAAGCCCTCGCCGAGGAGCTGAGCAGCAATGGCGCGGACGTCGAGGCCTGGGTCGGCGACCTGACCGAGCCCGATGCCTGTAACGAGCTGGCGGCAGCCGCCAACCGGCGCTTCGGCCGGCTCGACGTGCTGGTCAACAACGCCGGGGTCTTCTTTCCGGCCCTCGCCGAAGAGACCAGCGACCGGGAGTGGGACGAGACCATCGCCGTCAACCTGACGGCGGTCTTCAAACTGAGCCGGGCGGCGCTCCCCCTCATCCGCGGCGCGGGCGGCGGCTCCATCATCAACATCGCGTCCGACTGGGGCCTCATCGGCGGGCGCCTGGGCGCCGCCTACTGCGCCAGCAAGGGCGGCGTCGTGCTCATGACCAAGGCCATGGCCCTCGACCACGCCCAGGAGAACATCCGCGTGAACGCGGTCTGCCCGACCAGCTTCATGACCCCCATGATCGAAGGCGAGTTCGAGCGCCGGGGGATCGACCGGGAGACCGGCCTGAAGGAAGAGGCGGCGGCGATCCCCATGGGCCGCCTGGGCGATCCGGCGGAGCTCGCCAAGCTGGTGGCCTACCTCGCCTCCGACGCGGCGGCCCTCATCACCGGCGCGGCGATCCCCATCGACGGCGGCACGACGGCAGGCTAAGGAGGCGGGCTAGCGGGCAGGCCCCAAAAACAAGGAAGCGAAGAGCGCGGCATGAGCGGTTACATCGAGACCTTCCGGGGCGTGGTCTACCCCTGGCACTGCGACCACCAGGGCCACATGACCACCATGCACTACGTCGGCATGTTCGACGCCGCCTTCTGGCAGCTCCTCTCGGCCCAGGGCTTCACCCAGGCCTATCTCGCCGAGCGCAAGACCGGCTTCGCCGACCTGCGCGACACCGTTACCTATCTCGCCGAGCAGCCGGCCGGCAGCCCCCTCGTGATCGAGAGCGGCATCACCAAGGTCGGCACCACCTCAGTCGTCAGCTTCAACCGCATGCTGAACTGCGAGACCGGCAAGCTCGCCGCCACCTCGGAAAAGGTCACGGTCTACTTCGACCTGGAAGCCCGCCAAAAGACCCCCCTCCCCGACGACCTGCGCGCCGCGATGAAGGGAAGGTTGATAGAACAATAAGTGAAACGGGCCCTAGTCATCGGCTAGATCTGAAATTACTTCAAAGCTTTCAGACAGCACCCCGGGCACAAATCTATCGGGTACTTCAGCCATTAAGGCTATTTCGCCAATAGTGATTTTGTCAGCGTTGTATAGACGACGGAGGATTTTTCGGCATTCTCTTGGAATTAGAACCGCAAGCGCGAAGAGAAGATGTGTCTTGTCATTCCTAGATGAGTTGGACTCACCCTGCATTTCGAATGGCAACGCTGCGCGCTCGATCAGTTTAAACACCGCCTGCTCGCTTTGAGCTGACACGTCTGGCTCGTCTGTAATATGTAGTAATTCTTTGGCGGCAACGACTCTACGCCAAGGGTGCGACAGATCTTTTGCAATACAGATATGAGAACAGTAAATAGGATCAGAATATGGTTTTTGCCGTCTAATATATCTATACAAGAGCCCGCGCAGCTTGTTAGATTCTATATCAACAAAGTGAAATAATATTTCGTCTTGTACGCCTAGTCCAACTATTTGTTCTTTCACATCCTCGATGTGGATCGGTAGGTTTGTATAGTCATCAAAATGGGCAACCAATTGTTTAAGGGACATCCTGGACATCCAGATGACAAAAGCCCGAGCACTGCTCGGGCTTTCTAATACACCAAGTGAGTGTTAGTTACAAATTCGCTTCAAGTTTGTGAAGATCGAATTTACGCTTACTCTGCTCGGGGAAAGTTTCATGAGTTTCTGCCGCTCCAGTTTCCACCTGAAAAAGAGCAGAATGAATCTGTTCGCAAAGCTCCTCTTCAGAAACGTCTGAAGCGTCACCGCGCAATAGTTTCAGATTGACGAGTTCACACCCCTTATGCTCAAACAAGAACTGCCGGAGCGCGTCTCTACATTTTCCAGTCATGTCCTCTACTCCAGCACTTCGTGCAGGCAAAAACACCCCCGCAACCAAGCAAATTGATTGCGCTGCCTAGCATCATCTCGCATTTCCGAATCGAAAACTCATTGACTTTTCCAAGTCTCTCGATTCTTAAGACATTAAAGTAACAGCGAATCGGACATTCAGCAACGACTCAGTTCGCCTAGACACGAATATGCAAGAATGTCAAGCAGAGAGTGGCAGGCGAGAAAGATTAGATCCGAGAGGAAGATGCTACCGAAACTTAATTACCAAACAGTCAATGGAAAAATGTTCATGGTTCGGGGCGACCATCGTTTCTTGCTCGGATTTGGGGCCAACCCCAAGGGGACATCTTCAATTCGGCTACTGTGACTACCTAACGGTTCAAATTGTTCACCGATTCGATAGGCAGGGACTCTAGTGTGAGGACACGTCAAACACAGACCATCGTAGTCTGACGACACTTTCGCCCACCCCGGCGCGATACGGCGATTTCTGAGGGTTTCGGTGACGCGGATGCGCTTCACGCCGACGGCGCTTTCTAGGTCGACGAGGGTGCGAGCTACCTTCAGGACGCAGTGACAACCGTGGGCGGTCAGCTCGAGGCACGCTGCGGAGTCTGTAGAGAGGGCCCGCCCCGATGCATTGGAGGCGATTGACTCGAGGCGCCTTTGTCGAAGTCTTCGTCGACCTGGCTACCGCCGACGGCCATCGGGAGCTCTCCCATTTCAAGGCGTTCTTCGACGAGATCGCGGATGTCGACGTGCAGTGGCGCACCCGCCGCGGCTAAGCCTTGAGCTGATCGATCATGGACGGTGATTTCTGTATTAGAGAGCCGTCGAGTCCTCTTCCGGGTCCTCGTAGCCGCATTCGGCCACGTCGGGCTCCCAGGCCCCTTGCGCGCTCCCCGTCCTCGGGACCTGATCCAGCATGAAGTCCGCGGCCCGGTAGCCCTGAGCCGAGGCCCGTTTCAACCAGCCGACGCTTTCCCTCGTGTCCTGCGGGCGTTCCTTGAACAGCTCGACGCCGTAGTAGTACTGGGCCTTCGGATAGCCGGAGTGGGCGAGCCAGCAGACCTGCTGGAGGCCCGAGGGGTCGCCGGCCTTGAAGCGGCGAACGCCCTCCTCGAACTTGTCGTCGAGCAGTTGTTCGGGGCTCGGCTCACCGCCGCAAGCCTTTCGGTCCAAGAGGCAGTAGGCCGCGAAGACCGCCACCAGCGCGACGGTCGCGCCGTTCGAGCTTTGCACCCTCAGGCCGTCGGAACCGGTGGTCGTCTGGCAAGAGGATCCGACCGTGGCGAACCAGACCATCAAAGCGGCGCCAAGTATCGGGGTCGGGTTTCTCATGCCGGGGCCATCCATCGCGAGGGATCGTTTGCCTCTTTCGGGCGGAGTCCATTCTAGCATGAAGCCGAGCCTGGCCCGAGACGCCCGCGCGGCGGAAAATGCATCGTCTCGCGTCTGTCGATGGACCTCGACGGGCGCTCGGTCGCGGAACGGCCGGTTGTCCTCACCGCGGACGCCGCGCCATGACGCATCGGCGGACACCGCCGGCCGACCGGACGAGGGGAACAGGCGCCGACGGGTTCGCTCGCTATGGGTCGGGCGACCCGGTGGGCCCCAAGGAAGACCGCCTCGTTGCGGATGCGAAAGATCCGGCGGGCCGCGCATGGGCCGGCCGCACGGGCGCCGGCTACCCCCGCCCCGGCGCGATCCTGCGGTAGGAGAGGGCCTCGGCGACGTGGATGCGTTTCACGTCGGGGGCGCCTTCCAGGTCGGCCAGGGTTCGGGCCACCTTGAGGACCCGGTGATAGCCCCGGGCGGTCAGCTTGAGGCGGGCCGCGGCCTCGGTGAGGAGCGCCCGGCCGGGCGCGTCCGGCGCGGCGATCCGCTCCAGCAGCGTGCCATCGGCTTCCGCGTTGGTGCGGAGGGCACAGGGGCTGGGCCGGCCAGGCTGCGGCCGGCCCTCGCCGGGCGTGGCGGCGGTGGCGGCCGGCTCTGCGTAGCGGGTGCGCTGGCGCTCTCTCGCGGCGGCGATGCGTGCGGCGACGGCCGCGCTGTCTTCCGCCGCCGGCGGCAGCGAGAGGTCGGCCGCCTCCACCGCTGGCACCTCAACGTGGAGATCGATGCGGTCGAACAGCGGCCCCGAGATCCGCGCCTGATAGTCGAGCGCGCAGCGGGGCGCCCGGCTGCAGGCCTGTTCCGGGTCGTCCAGGAAGCCGCAGCGGCAGGGATTCATGGCGGCCACCAGCTGGACCCGCGCCGGATAGGTCACGTGGGCGTTGGCCCGGGCGATGGTGACCCGCCCGGTCTCCAGCGGCTGGCGCAGTGTCTCCAGGGTCTGGCGCGAGAACTCCGGCAGCTCGTCGAGGAACAGGACGCCCAGGTGGGCCAGCGAGACCTCGCCCGGACGTGCCCTGAGCCCCCCGCCCGTCAGCGCCACGATGGAGGCCGAGTGGTGCGGGTCGCGGAACGGCCGCTGGCGGAGGATCTTGCCGCCGTCGAGCTGGCCCGCCAGCGAATGGATCATGGAGACCTCGAGGGCCTCGCCGGGATCCAGCGGCGGCAAGAGGCCCGGCAGGCGCTGGGCCAGCATGGACTTGCCCGCCCCCGGCGGGCCGATCATCAGCAGGTTGTGGCCGCCGGCCGCCGCCACCTCGAGGGCGCGCTTGGCAGTCTCCTGGCCCTTGATGTCGAGCAGGTCGGGCGCCGCCGCCAGCTCGTCGAGGGCGGCCGGCTCCGGGGGCGAGAGCACTTGGGAGCCCTTGAAGTGGTTGACCAGCGCCAGCAGGGAGTCGGGCGCCAGCACGTCGAGGCCGTCGGCCCAGGCCGCCTCGCCGCCCTGGTGCGCCGGGCAGACGAAGCCGTGACCGTTGCCGAGGGCGTGGACCGCCGCCGGCAGGACACCCGCCACCGGCGTCAGGCGGCCGTCGAGGGCGAGCTCGCCCACCGCCGTAAAGTGGGCAATCTCGTCGGCTGGCAGCACCTTCATGGCGACCAGCAGGCCGAGCGCGATGGGCAGGTCGAAGTGGCTGCCCTCCTTGGGCAGGTCGGCGGGCGAGAGGTTCACCGTGATGCGGCTGGGCGGCAGGGCCAGGCCGAGGGCGCCGATGGCCGCCCTCACCCGCTCCCGGCTCTCGGTCACCGCCTTGTCGGGCAGGCCCACCACGGTGAAGGCCGGCAAGCCCGAGGCCACGTCGACCTGGACGTCCACGTCGACGACCTCCATGCCCAGGAAGGCGACCGTGCTGACCCGCGCGACCATGCCGCTGCCCTAAGAACTCCAATCGGCGGCCCGGCGAACCCGGACCGTTCCTGCCGCGCCTCAAATCCAGCACGACCCAGGCCAGTGTGCCCCCGCAATGCTTAACTATACCCAACCGCCTCAGCGTCGCAGCGTCCGGGTCCGCTCCTGCCGACTTCGGGCCGAGTCGGAGCGGATGGCATAGGCCGCGAGCGCTGGCATAGGCCCTTTCTCCCGCGCGGCCACTGACCGCGGGCCCTCTGAAAGGCGCGGAAAACTGCGGGAAATCGCGGCCTTGGGAGTTATCCACAAAAAAGTTCGCGGACTATTCATTTTGGCCTAGCATATCCTATAGGGCATAGGTATAGTTAACCCATGTTTAGGACACATTAAGTCCGCTGTGGGTTGGGTGCCCCGGACACATAATGTCCGAAGAAGCTATATTAGAGGTGCGTAGGCTTGAGATCCCAGGAGCCCCGCCGATTATTTAGGCGGGGCTCCTGGTCCGTCTGGGGGATGGACTGTCCCGCACCCATGCCGCTCTCCACCGTCAATCTGGCCCCCACTTCCTAGAAATACCGCGAAAATTCAATAGTTTGTAGTGTTGGCGCGGTGGGCGGGCAGCCGTCACGGCTTTGGCCGGCCGCCTTTTTTGTGTCGGCGACCGCGCCCCTTCGCCCAGCAGCGATCCAAGGCCCGTCGGCCAGCCCGGGAAAGTTATCCACAGGAAAAAGCGCGGTCTATTAATTTTGGGCTAGGCATATCCATTAAGACATATATACTGGTCTCATTCTTGAGTGGTTGTTCATACCTCGGCTCACGGTTCGAGCGAGGCGTATTTCAAAGGAGAGCGTTCACGGCAAATTTCCCCTCTTCCTGTCCAGCCGTGTGATGTGTCTCCGCTTTTTCATAGGATCCTGACTGACACGTCCGAAGCCCCGCCGACCCCCCTTCCGGCGGGGCTTCTCTTTTGTGTGCAGGCGGGCGCGGAGGGTTGGCGACGGCCCGACGCCACGGGCCGCGCGTCTCCCGCACGAGGACCCGCCGTTCCCACGGGCCCGTTATCGGCAGACCTGCTTCGAATCTAGCTTGAGTGGGACCGCGCGCCTCAGGGCGGAGGCGCCGCCGGCTCCGAGCGGCCGGGGCTCAACCCTTGCCGATGCGCGGCTTGCCGTCCTGGTGCGGGCCAAAAGCCCGATCCAGCACTCGGGTGCTCTCCTCGGCGATCTGGATGCTGTCGGTCAGCAGCTGCAGGATCTTGACGTTGTTGTCCAGCACCTTGCGGGCTTCCGCTCGGCCGTCGTCGACGATCTTGCTGGCGCGCAGGATGACGTCCTTGCGGATCACCGTGAGGATCTCCTCGAGCTTGAAGCCGTCGGGCTTTTCATCGGTCGCTAGGAACTGGGTCATGGCGGCTCTCGCGCTGGCTTGCTGCTGTGGCCCAGCGAGCTTAGCGCGCGAAGGGTTACCCGCCTGTTAAGGACGCGGCATCTCGACTATGTCGATATGGGTCAAGATGCGCACGCCGCAATAGTTGTAGTAGAATTGCCTAAATACGGATTCCAGGCAGACGAACTTGTTCGGAAGTGTCTGTCGGTAGGAACGCCAGTTTCGGTGCAATGTTGCGGTTGATAAACAAGAACATGGGAATCGAGCAACGATGAACCGTATTAACTTTCTGAGGGCAACAATACTGGGGGTGGTCGTCGTTTTGATCGCAGGATGCGAACCACGACCACCGCTCTACGGGCAAGTTTTGCTCCGAGAATCCATGTCTTTTGCCTGGGGGTTGGAGGAGGTCTCTGAACTCTATGTCGTTGAGAAGGGCGTGGAGCAGGTGATGCTCGATGGCCTTAACGGCCTTTCGGCTTTGGATCCGCGAATAGACTTTGCTTACAGCGATGGAGAGATGGTTCTGCGCCTAGACGAGAGATCCGTCAAATCGATTATCACAATCCATGAATTGACCAGCATCGATGATGGGAAATGGCTCTCAAGAGGTTGGATCATGTCCAGCGCGGTCGATTCGGCACGAGCTGTTTCAGACCGCGTCGGTTCTGCCAGAAAGCAGAAAGTCCTCGACGCTGTATTCACCGGAATGGTGTCGAATCTCGATGGTTCATCGAGGTACTGGAGTCCTGACCAATTGGAAGAGATATCGTCGAAACGGAGCGAAGAGGATGGCTACATCGCAATCCGATTTCGAATGGTCGAAGAAGGCGCCAAGGTTGTCTATGTCCAGCCTGAGATTGTCGTGGGCACAGGTGGGTTGGTTGAGAGCGATGTCATCCTGTCGATCGACGGTCAGAAGCTTGCAGGATTGACCAACGCCGAGGTCTGGGAACTGCTGCTTGGACCACTCGGTTCGAAAGTGAATCTGGCGTTCAGACGTGCTCTCACAGGCGAACGACTGACGACCACCATCGTCCGACGCAGGCTGCCGATGCCTAGTGTCAACTATCATTGGGTGGATGGCGTAGTCTGGTTGCGGTTCTACAGTTTCTACGACGGCATGGCGGAGGAGGTATCCGATACGATCGCATCAGTCCACGCTGAACTAGGTCGCAAAGTTCGAGGTGTAGTGCTCGACTTGCGGGGAAACACCGGTGGGACGTTGTCCTCATCAGTGGCGCTAGCGGATCTTTTCATAGATTCAGGTTTGATCGCTGTGATTCACGGGCGGCATCCAGCCAGCCACCAGTACTTCCGTGCCGAAGTCGGCCAGCTGTTCGATTCCATACCGATGGTGGTGGTGATCGACGAAGGGACTTCTGCTGGAGGGGAACTGGTCGCTGCCGCACTGCAGGATCGCGACAGGGCCGTGGTGATTGGAAGCGCGTCGAATGGCCAAGGTGCAATCCAAACCCTTCTAGTCACTCCCAATGACGGCCGTCTGAAACTCACCTGGGCTCAAATGTTCGCGCCGTCCGGCTATACGCTGCAAGCACGGGGAGTGCTGCCAAACTTGTGTATGGCCAATAGCACCAATGTTTCCGAAATAATCGAGCAAGCGCGCGACTCAAGCAGGTTGCTCCCCCGCGACTTCCGCACGCAGCAGATAGACCCGAACAACCGGTCCGCGGTTTCGATGTTTCGTGCCCAATGCGAGGATGAGGAGAGCTATTCTGTCTTGATGTACGAAGTTGCAATGCAGCTTTTCGAGGAACCGTCGCTATATGCGCGTGCCTTGGGGCAAGACCTGCAGTAAGAAACCGCCAACATCTGACGCGGAGACGATCCGCCTAGCCGGTCGGCGATAGTCAGCGCCCTCTGTCCCGCGTCGACTGTAGATTGGTATTGAGAAGACCAGTTTAAAAGGAACGAGCTGGGCTCGCAGGACTTCATAAGGGTTGTGAGTTCTCTATAAGCCAGGTCTGGACATCAAAGAGGAGCCTTTTCAGCAGCCGCTCTCCGGTTCTCTGCTTCGCTGTCGATTCGGAGGTGTAGTATCCCTCCGCCGCACTTTCGAAAACCTCCTGCACATAACTCTCGATATAGGGTTCCGGGCCACCGCGAATTTCCATCCCAACCTCGACGCGGGGAACGTCGAAGAAACGCGATACATATCCCGTTCGGAGAAAGAATACCGCGATGACGAGGTCACTCGCCGAAGTGGGATCAGTGCCGACTTCGACCACATTGAGTATATTCAGTCGGTTCAGTTCATCAGCCAATGATCGTGCAAAGCTTAGCTGATCGAGACCGCTAAAGTATTGCCACCTTGCGACACCGTATGCGCCCCCTATTGATTCGGGTTTGGGTTCAAGAGAAGGAATCAAATGCACCACGGCGGTTCGGGACGAGGTGACTTGAGCTTCGCCACTATATCGGATGGCTTCCAGTCGACCTTTGCATCCGGCCAACAATGAGGCTGTCAAACAAAGAAGCAAGAGCCGCCCCAAGAGAACCCCTCTCGTTCGACGTTTGTAGAACAAAACAGCGGGATCAGATTTCCGCATACTCCGCTCAGGCCGCCTCCTCGAAGCCGGTGAGGACACCCACCGCGTTCACGCCGATCTCCTCGACCGCGTAGCCGCCCTCCATGACGAAGAGGGTCGGCCGGCCGAGGCGGGCGATCTTCTCGCCGATCCGGGGATAGTGGGCGCTTTCGAGCCGGAACTGGGAGATCGGGTCGTCCTTGAAGGTGTCGACGCCGAGGGAGATGACGAGCGCCTCCGGGCCGTAGCCGGCGATCCGGGCGCAGGCCTCGTCGAGGGCCGCCTCGTAGGCCGGCCACTCGGTGCCGTGCTCGAGGGGGTAGTTGAGGTTCGCCCCCTCGCCCTCTCCCGCGCCGGTCTCGTCGGCGTAGCCCAGGAAGTAGGGATACTCCATCTTCGGGTGGCCGTGCAGGGAGGCGAAGAGCACGTCGCCGCGTCCGTAGAAGAGGGTCTGGGTGCCGTTGCCGGCATGGTAGTCCACGTCGAGGATGGCGACCCGTTCGGCGCCCTGGTCGCGGAAGGCTTGCGCCGCGATGCCAGCGTTGTTGAGGTAGCAGTAGCCGCCGATGGTGTCCGCCGCCGCGTGGTGGCCCGGCGGCCGGCAGAGGGCGAAGGCGGCCTGGGCGCCGCCCGCCACGGCATTCTGGGCGGTCAGGGCCACGTCGGCCGAGGCCCGCGCCGCTGGCCAGGTGCCGGCGGTGATCGGCGCGGCGGCGTCGATGGAGTAGTAGCTGAGCCGGCCGAAGATGGACTCGGGCTCGATCTGGCGCAGGCCCCGGCAGGGCCAGGCCTCGGGCAGCGCGTCGCTCTCGCCTCCGGTCTTGGCCGCCCAGAGATCCCAGGCCTCCGCCAGGAAGTCGAGGAAGGCAGGGCTGTGGACCCGCAGCAGCGGCTCCAGGCCGAAGTCCTCCGGGCTGGCCACCTCGCCCAGTCCCACGTCCTTCACCCGCGCCAGCACCATCTCGGCCCGCGCCGGCTTCTCGAAGGCGGGCAGCAATTGGCCGAAGGTGAGCTCGTATTCGGGCGCGTGGCCCAGATGCACCTCGCTATAGACCGTCAGCATGCCGCGCCTCCCCTTCCCTGTATCGCGCTCTTTGTCCGAGTGTGGCGCAGCCGGCCGCCGCGGAAAAGAGCCGGCCGCCCAGGTTTCGCCACGGCCCTGGCTGCGCTAATCTCGGGCCGAAGCGACCATCCATGATGGGAAGGGGGATCAGGCCATGAAGTTTCGCGAACGGGCCGAGCGGGCCGGCGCGGCGGTCGGCGCGGCCCTGCAGATGACGCCGGACGCCGAGCAGGCCAAGGCCGTCGCCGACGCCATCGAGCGGGAGATCATCGAGGCGGTGATGGAGGAATCCGAGCGCTGCATCAAGGTCAGCCACAAGTGCTGCCCGCCCGATCTCGACATCGCCCACAAGATCGCCGACGAGATCAAGCGCGCCCACACCGCCCTCATCGCCAACCTCTCGAGCCTGCGCTAGACGTGCCGGCCGCCGACTGCCGGGTGCTGGTCCTGCACGACCGGCCCGAGGACTTCCGCGACTATCTGGGCGGGCGTTTTCCGAACCTGGAGATCGCCTACGCCACCTCGGCGGAAGAGGTGCCGCCGGCCCTCGAGCGCCTCCAGCCCCAGGTGGTCTTCTCCATCAAGCAGCCCAATTTCCCGCCGCCCGGCCACCGTCCGGCGGTGGACTTCCCCTCCGTCCGCTGGTTCCAGGTGGGCGGTTCGGGCTACGAGCACATCGTGCCCTGGGACGGAGAGCGGCTCACCGTCACCAACTGCGCCGGCGTGCTGGCCCGCTTCCTGGCCGAGACGGTGACCGGGGCCATGCTCATGCTGAACGGCGGCTTCCTGCGCTACCGGGACCAGCAGCGCCGCGCCGCCTGGGAGCAGCACGCCTTCCGGCCGCTCATCGGCCAGACGTTGGCCGTGGTGGGCCTGGGCACGATCGGCGGCCACGTGGCGGAGAACGCCAAGGCGCTCGGCATGCGGGTGCTCGCCGTGCGGCGCAGCGCGGAGGGCCACCCTGCGGTCGACGCCCTCCATCCGCCGGCCGACCTGCAGCGGGTGCTGGGCGAGGCCGACGTGGTCTCGCTCCATGTGCGCCTGAGCGGGGAGACCCGTCATCTGATGGGCCGTGAGGCGCTGGCCGCCATGAAACCGGGCGCCCTCCTCATCAACACGGCGCGCGGGCCGGTGGTCGACGAGGCCGCGCTCATCGCGGCGCTGGAGAGCGGGCATCTGGCCGGGGCCTACCTCGACGTCTTCGAGACCGAGCCCCTACCGCCCGACAGCCCGCTCTGGCGCATGGACCGCGTCTTCATCACGCCCCACGTGGCCGACAGCGTCCCGGACTGGCCTTGGCGCTATTCCGTCTTGTTCGCCGACAACCTGGAGCGCTGGCTGGCCGGCGAGCCCCTGGAGAACCTGGTCGAGGCCTGAGCGCCGTCCCGGTCGCTTTTGGAGCGTTTCGGCGGGCGTCGGCAGGCCTTGCCGATGCCCGACATCGCCCGCGGCCTGCTTCCTACCCGAAACGAACCAGAAGCAACCACTACGGGCCACTATCATCAAGATTTGGTACTACATCTCCTGCCGGCGCACGTGGTCGGCGGCGGAGTGGAGGCTGGCGAAGCGGGCCTCTATGGCGTCCCAGATCTCGGCCTCGAGGGAGACCTCGTCGAAGCGGTCGATCTCCTGGATGCCGGTGGGCGAGGTCACGTTGATCTCGGTGAGGTAGCCCCCGATCACGTCGATGCCGACGAAAATGAGCCCGCGCTCTTGGAGCGCCGGGCCGATGGCCTCGCAGATCTCCAGGTCCCGCTTGTCGAGCGCCGCCTTCACCGGCTTGCCGCCCACGTGCAGGTTGGAGCGCGCCTCGCCCGGCGGCGGGATGCGGTTGAGGGCGCCGGCCGGCCGGCCGTCGATCAGGATGAGGCGCTTGTCGCCGGCACGCACCTCGGGCAGGTAGCGCTGCACGATGACCGGCTCCCGGTAGAGCCCGGTGAAGAGCTCCATCAGCGCGTTCAGGTTCTCGTCGTCCGGCCCCAGGTGGAAGACGCCGGCGCCGCCGTTGCCGAACAGCGGCTTCACGATGATGTCCTTGTGCTCGGCCCGGAAGGCGAGGATCTCGCGCTTGTCGCTGGTGATCAGCGTCGGCGGCATGAGGTCGTCGAAGTGGGTGGCGAAGAGCTTCTCGGGCGCGTTGCGCACCTCGACCGGGTCGTTCACCACCAGGGTGTCCGGGTGGATGTGCTCCAGCAGGTGGGTCGCGGTGATGTAGGCCATGTCGAAGGGCGGATCCTGGCGCATCAGCACCACGTCGACGCCGGCCAGGTCGATCGACTCCTCGCTCCCCAGGGAGAAGTGGTTGCCCAGCTCCCGGCGGACCTCCAGCGCCCGGGCCCGGGCCACCACCCGGCCGTCGCGCAGGCTGAGCGCCTGGGGCAGGTAGTGATAGAGGCCGTGGCCGCGGCGCTGGGCCTCGAGCGCCAGCGCGAAGGTGCTGTCGGCTTGGATGTCGATCTTGTCGATCGGATCCATCTGGATGGCGACGGCAAGGCTCATGGGCCCGGACTCCCTGGTCTTGTGGCCGGGCGACTATAGCCCCTTCGCTTCGCCTCGTCGCGGCTTTCGCCGCCGCCGGTCGGCGCCTTGGTTAACGCTAACTCGACGGGCTCACGAGCCCTGGAAGGCCGGCTCCTTGAGGGTCAGGTAGTTCACCACCCGCCGCACGTAGGGGATGTCCTTGGCGTGGCCGACGACCCGATCCATCTCGTCCTCGTCCTGGGCAATGCCGATCAGGTAGACCGACTGGTTCACCGTCTCGATGGAGATGTTGATGGAGCTGACCGCCTTGTCGGTGAGCAGCTTGCTGCGCAGCTGGGTCTCGATCCAGCGGTCGCGGGTGTAGCTGCCGAGGCTCTGGTCACCGGCGACCTCCATCTCGTTGATCACCTCCTGCACGCCGCTGGCCCGCCAGGCGATGCGCACCGCCTCGAGGCGGGACTCCTGGTCCGGCACGGTGCCGCTCAGCAGCACCCGGCCCTCCTGAACCTGCAGGTGAACGTCCGCGTAGAGCTCCTGGTCGGTCTCGAACAGCATCTGATTGATCTCGAGACGGATCTGGGTGTCGCTGAGGGCGCCGCCGACTCCGCGCTCCTGGGCCGCGGTCACGCCGACCGCGGCGCCGGCCCCGACCACCGTGGCCGGGCCGCAGGCGCCCAGGGCAAGCATGCCGCAAAGCGCCAGAAAAGAACCGAATGGGGGCAAAAGTTGCATATTTGTCAGTATCCTAGAGTGTCCCAGCTGCTGCGCCCGGGGCGCCAAGCGTCCAATAGGTGGCGAGGAAAGCGATTCGGCGCAACCAGGATCACGTCGAAGCGGACGGCGAGCGGCGCCAAAACCGGACGCTGTTGCAGAAAAGCCTCGGCCGCCCGGGCGATCCGCCGGCGCTGGCGGTTCCCGAGGGACTCGCCGGCGGCGGCGAAGTCGCTTCGGGTCTTCACCTCGATCATGGCGAGGAGCCGCCCCTTGCGGGCGACCAGGTCGATCTCGCCCACCGGCACCCGGAAGTTGCGCGCCACGATGCGGTAGCCCTTGAGGCGCAGCCAGGCGGCCGCCAGGCGTTCGGCGCGGCGCCCCCTCAGCCAGGCCTGCCTGCGGCGCTGGCGGGACATGTTCGCTCAATCCTCGGACCTAGGTGGGACATCGGCGCGCGCGAGCTGGAGCGCCCGCTCATAGACCCGCTTGCGCGGTAGCCCGGTCTCGGCGGCGACCGCCGCCACGGCGTCGCGCAGGCTGCTCCCAGCGAGCGCCGCCTTGAGCTGCCGGTCGAGATCCTCTGCCCCGGCCTCGGGATCGCCCGCGAAACCGCCCACCACGAGGCAGATCTCGCCCTTGGGCGGGCCCGCCTCCGCCACCTGGGCGGCGAGCTCGGCGAGGCTGCCGCGGCGCACCTCCTCGAAGCGCTTGGTGAGCTCCCGGGCGAGCGCCGCCGGCCGCGCGCCCAGCACCTCGGCCATGTCGGCGAGGCAGGCGCCGAGGCGGCGGCCGGATTCGAAGAAGATCAGGGTCGCCGGGACCCGGGTAAGCTCGGCGAGCGCGGTCCGCCGGGCGCCCGCCTTGGCCGGCAGGAAGCCGGCGAAGAGGAAGCGGTCGCTGGGCAGGCCCGAGAGCAAGAGGGCCGCCAGGGCGGCCGAGGGACCGGGCGCCGCGGTCACCTCTTGGCCCGCCTCCAGCGCCGCCTGCACCAGCTTGTAGCCCGGGTCGGAGACCAGCGGCGTGCCGGCGTCGGAGACCAGCGCCACGGATTTGCCTTTTTCGAGCGCTTCAATGAGGCGTGGACGGACCCGTTCGGCGTTGTGCTCGTGGTAGGCGGTGAGCGGGCGACCGATGCCGTGGGCCGTCAACAGCTTGCGGGTCACCCGGCTGTCCTCGCAGGCCACCAGGTCGGCGGCCGCCAGGAGGTCGAGGGCGCGCAGCGTGATGTCGCCCAGGTTGCCGATCGGGGTCGCCACCAGGTAGAGGCCGGGCGCGGGCTTCCGGCGTTTACTTGGCGAAGACGGCTCGTTAGGCTCAGCCCGATTCGATTCCGGTGCCTTTGCCGCCGCGTCTGAAGGTGTCCTACGTGTCATTCCCGGTCTGCCGCGACGTCTATCGAGAGGGGGCACAGGGGCCCCTCGTTCGCGCGCTGTGCTGCGCGCTCCTGATCGCGCTCGCCGCCTGCGCCCAGCAGAACGTACCCAGTCAACAGCCGCCGCCGCAATATCAGCCGCCGCCGACCGCCGGTCCGCAGTTCCAGGGACCGGAGGCGGAGATCGAGCCGGAGCCAGCGGATCCGCGCGAGGCCTATCAGTTGGGCCTGCAGCCGGAGCCAGGCGAGTGGCCGGTCACCCGCGCCGCTCTGCTGCTGCCGCTCAGCGGGCGCCACGCCGCCGTCGGCCAGGCGCTCCTGAACGCGGCCCAACTGGCGCTCTTCGACATCGCCGACGACCGCTTCGCCCTGGTGGTTCGCGATACCGGCGGCACGCCCGAGGGCGCCCGGCAGGCGGTCCAGTCGGCCCTGGAGGAGGGGGTCAACATCGTGCTGGGGCCGCTGTTCGGCGCCGGCGCGCGGGTCGTTGCCGAGGACACCCGGCTGGTCGGCCTCAACATGATCGCCTTCTCCAACGACCGCAGCGTGGCCGGCGACGGCGTCTTCATCGCCGGGCTGGCGCCGCGCGAGCAGGTCGATCGCATCGTCGAGTACGCCACCTTCCAGGGCCTGCAGCGCTTTGCCATCCTGGCGCCCCAGACCGCCTACGGCTCCACCATCACCGACGCCTTCCGTCAGGCCGTGTTCGAGCGGGGCGGCGAGCTGTCGCGTATCGTCACCTTCGATCCCTCGGCCAGCGACATCACGCCGGAGATCCGGGCGCTCGCCCAGTACGACGACCGCCACCAGGACCTGATCGAGGAGCGCGAGAAGCTGGAGGCCCTGGACGACGAGGCCTCCAAGCTGGCGCTCGAGCGCCTGGAGAACCTGGACACCCTGGGCAAGCCAGACTTCGACGCGGTGCTGCTGCCCTTGGGCGGGCGCACCCTCCTGTCGGTCGCGCCCTCGCTCGCCTACTTCGACGTCGATCCGGCGGAGGTCAGGTTTCTGGGCACGGCCCTCTGGAACGACCCCAGCCTGGGCAGCGAGCCGGCGCTCCAGGGCGGCTGGTTCGCCGCGCCCTCGCCGGCGCTCTGGGAGAATTTCCAGCGCCGCTACCGCAACGCCTACGGCTCCGCGCCGCCGCGCATCGCCACCCTGGCCTACGACATGACGGCGCTGGTCGCGGTCCTGGCACGCGCCTCGGCCGGGCCGGGTCAAGTGGCGGACTACAGCGTTGGCCGCCTCACGGATCCCAGCGGCTTCTCCGGCATCGACGGCCTCTTCCGCTTCACCTGGGACGGCGTGGTCGAGCGCGGTCTCGCGGTGATCGAGATGACCAAGGGCGAGCTCAAGGAGATCAACCCAGCGCCCCAGTCCTTCGAGGGTCTGTTCAACTAGAACCTTCGCTCGGCGTGCTTTCCGGCGACTCCAACAGATAGGCGAGCACGGCGTTGAGGCGTAGCCGACCGGCGGCCGTCGCCCGTAGGCCGTGCCCGTCCAGCTCCAGGTAGCCGGCCCCGGTCAGGGCGTCCAGCTTCTCCTTGGCCAACAGGGCCTCGGGTTCGGCGCCTGCTTCCCGGCGGAAGGCCGCGCGCGCCACGCCCTCGCTGAGTCGCAGGCCCATCATCACCAGTTCGCGCAGGCGGTCCTCGGATGACAGGAGATCGTGGGCGCGCCCGGCGTGGCCATCGCGCTCCACGGCGGTGAGCCAGGCCTCCGGCGCCCGGTGTTGGCGGGTCGCCCACTTGCCGCCGGAATGGCCGATGCGGCCGTGCGCCTCCGGTCCGACGCCGACGTAGTCGCCATAGCGCCAGTAGGTCAGGTTGTGGCGGCATTCGGCGCCCGGGCGGGCATGGTTAGAGACCTCGTAGGCGGGCAGCCCCGCTGCCTCGAGACGCTCCTGGGTCGCCTCGTAGAAGCTGGCGGCCAGCTCCTCCTCCGGCGGCCGCAGCTCGCCCCGGCGCCAGGCGCCGTGAAACACCGTCCCGGGCTCGATGGTGAGCTGATAGAGCGACAAGTGCTCCACGCCCAGCGCCACGGCCGCCGACAGCTCCTCGTGCCAATCCGTCGTGCGCTGCTCTGGCCGGGCGTAGATCAGGTCGAAAGAGACGCGGGCGAAGTGCCGGCGGGCGACCTCGAGCGCCGCCAGCGCCTCGGCGGCGCTGTGGGTCCGGCCGAGCGCCGCCAGCGCCCCGTCGTCGAGGGCCTGGACGCCGAGGGAGACCCGGTTCACTCCGGCCTGGCGGTAGGCGGCGAAGCGCCCGGCCTCGACAGAGGTGGGGTTGGCCTCCAGGGTGATCTCGGCGCCGGGGTCGAGGGACCACAACCCGTCGACCGCCTCGATCACCGCCGCCACCGTCTCGGGCGCCATGAGGGAGGGCGTGCCGCCGCCGAAGAAGAGCGAGGTGACCCGGCGGTTCGGCGTCAGGCAGGCGAAGTGGGCCAGCTCGCGGCAGAGAGCGCGGCGCCAGCGGGCCTGGTCGATCCGCTCGCGCACGTGGCTGTTGAAGTCGCAGTAGGGGCACTTGGAGAGGCAGAAGGGCCAGTGGACGTAGACCCCGAAGCCGGGCGCGTCCGCTTGCGCTGGCATGGCGGGCGGTTGGGCGGCTGTTGCGGCGAGGCTCATGGCGCGGCCAGGCAGGCGGCGACCAGCTGCTCGAAGGCCCGGGCCCGGTGGCTCATGGCATGCTTCTTTTCCGGGTCCATCTCGCCGAAGGTGAGTTCTTCGCCCTCGGGCAGGAACATGGGGTCGTAGCCGAAGCCCCGCTGGCCGCGCGGCGGCCAGACCAGGGTGCCATGGACCTGCCCCTCGAAGCACGCCTGGTGGCCGTCGGGCCAGGCGAGGCAGAGAGCGCAGTGGAAATGGGCCCGGCGGTCGCTGGAACCACCCAGAGCCTCCTCTACCCGCGCCATGGCCGCGCCGAAATCGCGGTTCGGCCCCGCCCAGCGGGCCGAGTGGATGCCGGGCGCGCCGTCGAGGGCCGCCACCACCAGGCCGGAATCGTCGGCAAGGGCGGGCAGGCCGGCGCCCGTCGCCGCGGCGATCGCCTTGAGCTCGGCGTTGGCCCGGAAGCTCGCGCCGGTCTCCTCGGGCTCGGGCAGGTCCAGCTCGTCGGCCGAGACCACTTCGACGCCGAAGGGCGCCATGAGCTCGGCGATCTCGCGCACCTTGCCGGCGTTGTGGCTGGCGATGACGAGCCGGGCGGACGAATGTCGGTCGGGGGCGAGCCGTCTGGCCATGGCGTCTTGCGGGACGGGCGCCTAGAGGCCGAGGGCGGCGCGCTGGACCGCCGCCAGCTCACGCACGCCCTTTTCCGCCAGCCCCAGCATCTCGACGAGCTGTTCCCGCGAGAAGGGCTCGTGCTCGGCCGTGGTCTGGATCTCCACCAGGCCGCCCCGGCCGGTCATGACGAAGTTGGCGTCCACCTGGACCTTGGAATCCTCCTTGTAGTCCAGGTCGAGCAACGCCGCGCCCTGCAGCAGGCCGCAGGAGACGGCCGCGATCTGGTCTGACAAGGGGATCTCTTTCACCGCGCTCAGTTCGGCCATGTGGCGGAAGGCTTCGTAGAGCGCCACGTAGCTGCCGGTCACGGCGGCGGTGCGGGTGCCGCCGTCGGCCTGCAGCACGTCGCAGTCGATGCGGATGGTGCGCTCGCCGAAGCCGGTGAGGTCGGTCACCGCCCGCAGTGAACGGCCGATCAGGCGCTGGATCTCCATGGTCCGCCCCGACTGGCGGCCGCGCGCCGCCTCCCGGTCGCCGCGCGTGGTGGTCGCCCGCGGCAGCATGCCGTACTCGGCGGTCACCCAGCCGCGCCCGCTGTTGCGCATGAAGAAGGGCACCGAGTCCTCGATGCTTGCGGTGCAGAGCACGTGGGTGTCGCCGAAGCGCGCGAGACAGGACCCCTCGGCGTGCTTGTTCACGTCTCTTTCCAGGGTGACGGGGCGCAGCTGGTCGGGGGCGCGGCCTGAGGGTCGCATGGCGCTGTCCAAATCCTTTGGGTTTCGCGTGCGGTGGCGCCGGCGCTGGGCGCGCCGCAAGCTAGCCCAAGGCCGGGCGCCCGTCCACCGGCGCCGGCAGGGCGGCCCCTTCGGCGAACCCGGGGCGCGTTGACGCCCCGCATGCCCGTCACTACATTCCCCATGCCCCGAAGAGCGATTCCGGGCCGGCCGCTCCAGGCATTTCGCGACATGAAGCCGATCGACAGCAAAGCGCAGGACTCGCGGGAGGTTACGACCACGCTCGAGCAGCTCAACGAGCGCTCGCGGGACGTTCTGCGCCACATCGTCGAGGCCTATGTGGACAGCGGCGAGCCCATCGGCTCGCGCACGCTCTCGCGCCAGCTCGGCCTCAACCTGTCGCCGGCCACCATCCGCAACGTCATGGCCGATCTCGAGGAGCTGGGGCTGCTCTACGCGCCGCACACCTCGGCCGGCCGGCTGCCCACGGACCTGGGCCTGAGACTCTTCGTAAACGGCCTTCTGGAGCACGGCAACCTGACCGATTCCGACCGCCAGCACATCGAGAGCCAGTGCGCCGCCACGGGGCGCAGCATGCCCGAGGTGCTGGAGGAGGCGAGCACCATGCTGTCGGGCCTCTCCCACTGCGCCGGACTGGTGGTGGCGCCGAAGCTGGAAGAGCCGCTGAAGCACATCGAGTTCGTTTCCCTCGGGCCCGGCCGGGCGCTGGTGGTCATGGTCTCCAACTCGGGCATCGTCGAGAACCGGGTGATCGACGTGCCCGTGGGCCTGCCGCCCTCCTCCCTGGTCGAGGCCACCAACTACCTCTCGGCGCGCCTCGTCGGCCGCTCCCTCGGCGAGGCCGAGACCGAGGTCCGGTGCGAGATGGAGGCCCAGCAGGCGGAGCTCGACGGGCTCACCCAGAAGGTGGTGGAGCAGGGTCTGGCGAGCTGGGCCGGCGAGGGCTCCAAGGGCGCCCTCATCGTGCGCGGCCAGGCGCAGCTTCTCGAGGACGTCAGCGCGGTCGAGGACCTGGAGAGGATCCGCCAGCTCTTCACCCTGCTGGAGGCCAAGGAGACGCTGCTCAACCTGCTGCAGCTCACGGACACCGCGGCCGGCGTGCAGATCTTCATCGGCGCGGAGAGCGAGCTGTTCGGCCTGGCCGGCTGCTCCATGATCATCGCGCCCTACAACAACAGCCAGCAACAGCTGATCGGCGCCGTGGGCGTCATCGGCCCCACCCGCATCGACTACGCCCGCATCATCCCCATGGTCGACTACACTGCCAAGGTGATCGGCCGCATGGTCCGCTGACCGACGCGCAAAGCCCAGAGGGAAACCAACCTTCCATGTCGAACCGCAGAGCAGATACCCAAGCAGAAGGCCCCCACGACGACCCCGAAGGCCCGGCGAGCGCCGAACAGGCGGAGCCGAACGGCGGAGACGGGCAGGAGGCCACATCAGCGGCAGAGACCGCGGACGACCCCGCGGCGCGGCTCGCCAAGCTGGAGGCCGAGGCGGCGGACCTGCGCGACCAGCTCCTGAGGGCGCTGGCCGAGGCCGAGAACCAGCGCCGGCGCAGCCAGCGCGAGCGCGAGGACGCCGTGCGCTACGCCGCCGCGCCGCTGGCGCGCGACCTGCTGGCGGTGGCGGACAACCTGTCCCGCGCGCTGGAGAGCGTGCCGGATGAGGCCGATGCCTCCGGGGACGCGCTGAAGACGCTCCTGGAAGGCGTCCGCCTGACCGAGAAGGAGCTGCAGTCGGCCTTCGAGCGCCACAGCATCGTCAAGCTCGACCCCCTGGGCGAGCGCCTGGACCCGCACCGCCACGAAGCCATGTACGAGGTGCCCGACCCCAACCAGCCCGCCGGCACCATCGCCCAGGTGATCCAGCCCGGCTACATGCTGCACGACCGCCTGCTGCGGCCGGCCCGCGTCGGCGTGGCCAAGGGCGGCCCGCCGGCGAAGCAGGGCGGCGGTGAGGCGGCCGGGAACGGGGACGAGACCTCGGGATCCGACGGCGCCGGCAATGGCCAGCCCGGCGGGCGCGTCGACACCTCCGCATAGGAATCAAACGTTAACGCGTCGCGCGCGAGGGGCCGGACTCAGCGGCGCTGAGCGCGGGCCGCCCGGGCGGCGATGGCCAGCAGGGTCTGGGACGCCAGGGTCTCGCCCGGCACCGTCCCGCGCTTTCCCTCGAGCTCGGTTTCCGTGAGGCGGGTCAGCGCCGCCGCGAGCTGCGCCGTCGACCAGCTGGCCGCCTGCCGCTGGAAGCTCTCGCGCTGCTTCCAGAAGACCGGCGGCCTGAGGGCGGCCATGGCGGATTCGGGGCGGGCTCCGCCGCGCAGGGCGCCGGCCACTTGGTGCAGGCGTTGCAGATGGCGCGCCGCGGCGCGCAGGGGAGCGACCCAGCTGGCGCCTTCCTGGAGGGCGCGCGACAGGCTGCGCTCGGTCTCCGCCAGGTTGCCCGCGCCGAGGGCGAAGGCCATGTCGTCCAGGTTGCGCTCGGCCGTGTCGCCGACGCAGGCCTGGGCCTCAGCCAGGCCGATCTCGCCGCCGCCCCCTTCATTGCCGGGACCCATGTAGAGCAGCAGCTTCTCCAGCTCCCGCCGGGTCAGCAGGCGGTCGCCGCCCAGGTTGGCCGAAAGGTACTCGCGGGCCTCGCGGGAGACCCGGTAGCCGGCCTGCCCGGCCATGTCGTCGATCAGCGCCGCCAGATCGCGGGCCTCGTCCCGGTAGCACGGCAGGGCTGCGCCCTGCCCGGCCCCCTCGAACAGCTTGCGCAGGCGCGAGCGCGGCGGCAGGTCGCCCGCCTCCAGGACCACCAGGGCGTCGCCCGGCGGGTCATCGAGGAACCGCCCCAGGATATCGGCCAGGGGGTCGCCCAGGCCCCGCATCCGCACCGCCCTCCGCCCGCCGGTCATGGCGATCGCCGCGGCCTCGTCGAACAGCCGGCTGGGCTCGCTCTCGACTTCGCCTGGCGTCAGCTCGGCGACCCTGAAGGGATCGCCCGGGTCGCCGGTGGCGCCCCGCACCAGCCGGTCGGCCCGCTCCCGCACCAGGCCGCCGTCGGGCCCGTAGAGCAGGACCGCGCGCACCGCCGGGTCCGGCGCGGCCAGGAAGCCCTCTATTTGGCGGCCGCTCACTTTCACCGTGCGACTCCTGTCGGGAGTTCGCTGATCACAGCTCCTCGCCCTCGGCGGTCCGGAAGTAGACGGCGAGCCGCAGCTTGATGTTCTGGGACAGCTCCTGCAGGCCGCGGCGCAAGGTCTCCTGCTCGGAGACCAGGGTCGGATAGGGCTCGTTGAGGATGTTGTAGCTAAGGATCGAGTTCACCCGGCCGGAGTAGAGCACCCGGTCGTCCTCGACGTCCCGCAGGACGAAGGACGAGTTGAGGATGATGTTGGCGCGGGTGGCGGTCTCGTCCTCCCGGAAGGCGAGCTTCTGGGTCCGGCGCTTCACGTCGACCTGCAGGCTGTAGAGCGGGTTGATGGGCTGACCGTCGGGGTTCAGCTCGTCGCGCAGGAAGTTGTGGAGCTGCTGGCCGGTGCGGTCCCGCAGGGGCTCGATGCGCACGGCGGCGAGCTGCTCGGCGGAGACCGCCTCGTCGGACCCGGGCGGGGCATAGACCGGCCGGAAGCCGCAGCCCGCGAGGCCCGCCAGCCCCAGCAGCAGGAGCAGGACGCCGAGACGAGCGGCAACCCGGGGCGCCGTGGACGTGGCCTCAGACAACGACGTTCACCACCCGGTTCTTGACCACGATGATCTTGCGCGCCGCGCGCTCGCCCATGGCCCGCTGCACGGCCGGCTCGGCCAGCGCCTGGTCCTGGGCCTCCTGGTCCCCGCTGTCCCGGGGCAGGGTGATGGTCGCCCGCAGCTTGCCGTTGACCTGCACCGCCAGGGTCACCGTGTCGTCGATCAGGAAGGCCGCCTCGGCCTCCGGCCAGGGCTCGTCGACCAGCAGGGTCTCGTGGCCCAGGGCGTGCCACATCTCCTCGCCCAGGTGGGGCATCATCGGGCCGATCAGCCGCACCAGGGCCTCGATGGCCTCGCGCAGGGCCCAGCGGTCGCCGGCGTCCTTGGCGGCGAAATCGGTGATGGCGTTGGCCAGCTCGTGGACCCGGGCCACGGCCCGGTTGAAACGAAACTGCTCGATGTCCTCGGTGACCGCCGCGATCCCCCGGTGGGTCGAGCGCCGCAGGTCGAGCGCCGCGGCGCCGAGATCCGGCGGCGAGCCGTTGCCGACGCCTTCGGGCAGGGACCCGAGCGCCTCGGCCATAGTGCGCCAGAGCCGCTGGACGAAGCGGAAGGCGCCCTCCACCCCGGCCTCGGTCCAGTCCAGGTCGCGGTCGGGCGGACTGTCCGACAGCATGAACCAGCGCGCCGTGTCGGCCCCGTAGGTCCCGATGATCTCGGCCGGATCGATGGTGTTCGCCTTGGACTTGCTCATCTTTTCAGAGCGCCCGACCGTGACCGGCCTTCCGTCCGGGCCGACCACCTTGCCGCCGGCCTCGCGGCTCACCTGATCGGGAGACAGCCACTTGCCATCTCCGTCCCGGTAGGTCTCGTGGCAGATCATGCCCTGGGTGAACAGCCCGGCGAAGGGTTCGTCCAGCTCCAGGTAGCCGCACTTGGAGAGCGCCCGGGTGAAGAAGCGCGAGTAGAGCAGGTGCAGTACAGCGTGCTCGATGCCGCCCACGTACTGGTCGACCGGCAGCCAGTAGTCGACCGCCGCCCGGTCGAAGGCGGCCTCGTCGCGCGGGCTGCAGAAGCGGGCGAAGTACCAGGAGGAGTCGACGAAGGTGTCGAGGGTGTCGGTCTCTCGCTCGGCGGGCCCGCCACAGGCCGGACAGTCGACGTGCTTCCAGGTGGGGTGGGTGGCGAGCGGGTTACCAGGCTTGCCGAGGACGATGTCCTCGGGCAGCAGAACCGGGAGGTCTTCGGAAGGCGCCGGGACGATGCCGCAGGTGGGGCAGTGGATCACCGGGATCGGGCAGCCCCAATAGCGCTGGCGAGACGCGCCCCAGTCGCGCAGCCGATACTGCACCTCGCCGCGGCCGGTGCCGAGGGACTCCAGGCGCTCGATCACCACCTCCTTGGCGGGCTCCACGGCCAGTCCGTCCAGGAAGTCCGAGTTGACGATGGCGCCCTCGCCCAGGTAGGCCTCGTCGCCGATCCGGTAGGTCGCCGCGTCCTCGCCGGGCGGCAGCACCACCGGGATCACCTCCAGGCCGTACTTGCGCGCGAACTCCAGGTCGCGCTGGTCGTGGCCGGGACAGCCGAAGATGGCGCCGGTGCCGTAGTCCATCAGCACGAAGTTGGCGACAAAGACCGGGAACCGGGTCCCCTCCAGGAAAGGGTGGTCGACCCAGAGGCCGGTGTCGTAGCCCTGCTTCTCGGCGGTCTCGATGGCCTCTTCGCTGGTGCCCAGGCGGTCGCACTCGGCGATGAAGTCGGCCAGCGCCGGGTCGCTCTCGGCGAGGCGCGTCGACAGCGGGTGGTGCGGCGAGAGCGCACAGAAGGACATGCCGAAGAGCGTGTCCGGCCTGGTGGTGAAGACCTCGAGGGACTCGCCCGTGAGATCCTCGCGGCCGCCCAGGGCGAAGCGGACCCGCGCGCCCTGCGAGCGGCCGATCCAGCGGTCCTGCATGATGCGGACCTTCTCCGGCCAGCGCGGCAGGCGCTCCAGCGCCGACAGCAGCTCGTCGGCATAGGCGGTGATGCGAAAGAACCATTGGGGCAGCTTGCGTTTCTCGACCGGCGCGCCCGAGCGCCAGCCGCGGCCGTCGATCACCTGCTCGTTGGCCAGCACGGTCTGGTCGACGGGATCCCAGTTGACCCAGGACTCCTTGCGGTAGGCCAGGTCCGCGGCCAGGAAGTCGAGGAACATCTGCTGCTGGTGGCGGTAGTAGCCCGGGTGGCAGGTGGCGATCTCCCGGTCCCAGTCCAGCGACAGGCCCATGCCCTTGAGCTGGCCGCGCATGGCGGCGATGTTCTCGCGGGTCCATTTGCCGGGATGGACGCCTTTTGCCATGGCCGCGTTCTCGGCCGGCAGGCCGAAGGCGTCCCAGCCCATGGGGTGCAGCACGTTGAAGCCGCGGGCCCGCTTGAAGCGGGCGATCACGTCGCCGATGGTGTAGTTGCGCACGTGCCCCATGTGGATGCGCCCCGAAGGGTAGGGAAACATCTCCAGCACGTAGTACTTGGGACGCTCTGGCTCGGCCGCGACGGCGAAGCAGCCGGCCTCGTCCCAGGCCGTCTGCCACCTGGCCTCGCTTTCCTTGACGTTGTAGCGGGAGACGGCCTGCGTCATCGCTGCTGATCCACCTGTCCGAACGGGAGCCTGGGCATGATCCGGGAGCCCGCCCCCGACTCGGAGTCGGGTCCGAGGGCGAGCGGGCGCCATACCTAGCATGGCGCGGGACGGCTTTCCAGCGGTCCGCGAGCGCGGGAGCGGGCCCCGGAAAGGGCGCGATTCGGGGCTGGATCGGGGGCCTTTGCGCGGCTCCGCGACAGCCCACCGGCGCCGTGGCGCCCGGGCGTTTGCCATGACCGCCGCTTTGCTGCATGGTGCCGCGGTATCGATGGAAACCGGCCTTTTCCGCCGGTCCGAGAGACCTTCGCCAGACACCCGCGCTTCTCGCCATGCAGGACCTGCTCGCAACGGCCGTTCGCCTCCACCAGGGCGGCCGCCTGCGCGAGGCGGAGGCCGCCTACCGGCGGGTCCTGCAGGAAAGCCCGCGGAACTCGGAGGCCCTCCACATGTTCGGCCTGCTGGCCCATGAGGCCGGCGACCACAAGGCGGCGGCGGAGCTGATTCGCGGCGCCACCGAGATCCAGCCCGAACGCTCGCTCTACCACTTCAATCTCGGGGTGGTGCTGGCTGCGGCCGGCGACTCGGCAGGGGCCGAGGCGGCCTATCGGGCCTGTCTCGCCCGCGAGCCTGCACACGCGGACGCCGAGACCAACCTCGGCCTGCTTTATCACCAGCGCGGCGAGCCCGAGGATGCCGCCGCCTGCTTCCGGCGGGCGATCGAACGGCAGCCCGGCCATGCCGCGGCCCACGCCAACCTGGGCCGGTCGCTCCATGACCTGGGCGACCTGGAGTCGGCCCTTGCCAGCTTCGAGCGCGCCCTGGAACTCGATGCGCGGCTCGCCGAGGCCCAGTTCGGGCGCGGCCGGGCGCTGGAGGACCGGGACCGCTGGGCCGAGGCCGAGGCGGCCTACCGCGCCGCCCTGGGGCTGCGGCCGGGCTTCCGGGAGGCCCAGAACAACCTGGCGGCGGTGCTGCTGGCCCAGGGCCGCTACGGCGAGGCCCGGGAGGCCTTCGCCGACCTGCGCAGGCTGACCCGCGGTCCGCTGGTGGAGAACCCACAGTCGCTGCTGGAGGCGCCGCCGCGGTCGGGCCGGGCGCGCCCGGGACAGTCCCCTGGGCCCACGGTGGCGACCCGCTTCTCCCTGCTGGACCGGGCCCAGCAGCTTGAGTGGCTGCTGGCCAAGGGCGCCCTAGACCCCGGATTCGCCGAGGTGGCGGCCCGGCTGCGGGCGGTGCTGGAGGAACTGGGACCGGCGGACGGTCCCGACTGGAAGCGGGCGCTCAGCGAGGAGCAGGCGCGGTGCCTGGGCGGGGCGCTGGGCCGCATCCTGCACTACGCCGATGCGCCGCGTCTCGCCGGACCGGCGGTGAACCCGGCTCTCGGCCTGGCGGCCATCGAGGAGGCTTATCTCTCGGCCGAGCCGCCGATCGTCCACTTCGACGACTTTCTGACGCCGGAGGCGCTCGCCGGCCTGCGGAGCTTCTGCCACGACTCGACCGTCTATTTCGGGGCCGATCCGGCGGGATTCGTCTCTTCCTACATGGCCGACGGCTTCAACTGCAGCCTCATGTACCAGATCGCCGAGGAGCTGAAGGCGCGCCTGCCGCGGGTCCTCGGCCCGCACCACCTGTCCAACATGTGGAGCTACCGCCACGGGGCCGAGGGCGCCGGTGTCCTGCCCCACACCGATTTCGCGGCCGTCACCTTCAACTTCTGGATCGCCCCCGAGTCGGCCAACCTGGAGCCCGAGAGCGGCGGCCTGATCGTCTACGCCAAGGAGGAGCCGGCGGACTGGGACTGGCTGGAGGTCAACCGGGACAAGAGCCGGCCCGACATGCGGGCGCGCATCGAATCGTTCCTGGAGGACGCGCCGCAAATGACCATCCCGCACCGGGAGAACCGGGCGGTCATGTTCCACTCCAACCTGTTCCACAAGTCCGACCGCCTGCGCTTCGCCGACGGCTTCGAGTCCCGGCGCATCAACGTTTCGCTGCTGTTCGGGCGACTCGGGACCGGCAGCAGGGCTGCAAAATCGGCCTCGGAAGGTTAACCGCCTGACATATTGGGATGTTTTCGGTGCGAAAGCCGCGGCCCGACTCGCCGGACCACTAACTTCCGGCGCCGGAGATGCGCAGCTCGCGCGCCCGGGTCAGGATGGCGTTCTCGATGTCGGTGGCCGTCTGGTCGTTGACGTTGGCGTCGATCCAGCCCGCGAAGGGGTCCTGGCGCTGGCGGAACACCGCCGCGCGCACCCCGTCGGCCCGCAGTTCCCGGCCCAGGATGTAGATATTGACCTTGAAGCGCTCGTCATCGACCTCGCCCGGGGAGTACCAGTCGGTGATGATGACGCCGCCGAAGGGGTCGGCGGACGCGAGCGGCATGAAGGAGATGGTGTCGAGGGAGGCCCGCCAGAGGTAGCTGTTGACCGCGATCGGCGAGCCGCCGCTACCGGCGGAAGGCTCCTGTTTGTCTTCGCCTCCGAAGAGGGTGAGCCCGCCCGGCCCGAAGACCGATTCGTTCTCTTCGCCGTAGTTGCCGTAGCCGCCGCGGCTGCCCGGAAGCTCCTGCCGCTCGTCGTAGCTTACGCTGGAGCCGCATGCGGCAAGGGCGATCAGGGCGGTCAGCCCTACGATAAGGCGCGTGAGGTCCGATCTCATGTCATACTCGACTGTACAGTTGAGCCCTGCGCTTGAGCCCTCTCGGGCCCGCTCGCGCACACCGGCCACCCCCACGACGACCTGACCGGCGCGAAGTGTTAACGGCACATTAATACGCCCTGCCCGCGGCGATCTCAAGTGTCCCTATCGTGTTAAAAACTAGGCAAAAATTGCCTAAAATGAGGCCGGTTTGTGGCCAGAATACAACAGTGCGGGAATATTGTGACGGTCGAATCGGCCCCGTTGTTGACGCGGATAGGGCTTCGTGGCTCACATAGTCCTGCCTTTTCGAGTTGCGCCGCCACGCCGCGGTCCCTTTGAGGAGGCATTTAGTGATTGGCCAATCCTTTTTTGCGTGAAAGCAAGAGAGAGGGGACTATGAAGAAGGAACTGTTTGGTACGACGGCCCTGATCAGCGCCGGCCTCCTGGCCGGGTCCGGCGTCGGTCAGCAAGCTCAGGCCGCGGAACCGATGGAACTCTCGATCGGCGGTTATACGTCGGTCTCCATCGAATACCGCGACGAAGACGACAGCACCGGCGAGCCGGGTGCGAACCTGCAGAGCGTCGGCGTCTACTGGGACGGCGAGCTGCAGTTCACCGCCTCGACCACGCTGGACAACGGTATCACCGTCAAGGCCCGGACCGAGTTCGAGGGCATGAACCAGGCGGCCGGTACCGACAACGCCGACGAGCACTACCTCGAGTTCGGCGGTGTGTTCGGCCAGATCCGTGTTGGTGCGGACGACGACGCGGCCTATGCGATGCAGTATCAGGCCCCGGTTGGTGCCTATCAGATCGGCGTCAACACCACGACCTTCGCGGTGCCTTCGGTTGGCGGCAACGCGATCACCTCCTATCCGACCACCTACATCTCGGCCACGGGCGACGCGGAGAAGATCATCTGGTTCTCGCCGCGTATCGCGGGCTTCCAGCTCGGCGTTTCCTATGCGCCGACCTCCCAGGCCATGGAGAACACCACGTTCTTCCCGGGCCTGCCGTTGCCGGATAACGTGGTCGGTGCCCAGGAGAACATCCTCAGCATCGGTGCCAACTACGTCGAGAGCTTCAACGACATCGACGTGGCGGTGGCCGGCGGCTACAACACCGGTAGCCTGCAGGCCAACTCCGGCGGTGTCTACGACGACATCGAGCAGTGGAGTGCCGGTCTGAACGTTGGCTTCGCCGGATTCACGGTTGGTGGCAGTATCGGAAACACCAACAATGGTCTGAGCGGCAGCAACGAGACCACCACTTGGGACGCCGGTGTGACCTACTCGACCGGTCCGTTCACGGTTGGCTTCACCTACCTCGGCGCCACTTCCGAGGCCAGTGTTGGCGGCGACGACGAGCTCGACAGCTTCAACGTCAGCGGCACCTACAACATTGGGCCGGGCGTCGATCTCTGGGGCGGCGTCAAGTACTTCAACTACGAAGACGGCGCCAGCAGTGCGGCCAACGAGAACGAGGGCTACATCATCGCGATCGGTTCGTCCGTCTCCTTCTGACGCGACGCACTGTTTCACCGAGACTTAGCCTTCGGTGTGAATTTGGAGCGGGCTTCGGCCCGCTCCATTTTCTTTTGGGTGCTCCGTTTCTTTTGGCCGGGCCGCCCAGACCAGTCTTGCTCCCGCACCACCCCCTCGGCATAATCCGGCCCCGCGAATCGCGCGCGGAAGATCAAAACCGAAACGGGACCGGCATGGCGCAAGGCGTGAACGATCCGCCGTCCGCAGGCACGGTTTCGCCGACCGCGGGCGACAGCAATACCGCCCGGCTCCTGGAAGACGCCATGAAGCACTTCCGCGCCGGCCGGCTCGAGGAGGCCAAGGCCGGCTTCCTGGAGGTGCAGCAGGTGCAGCCCAAGAGCTCGGGCGCCGTCCATTTCCTCGGCCTGATCGCCCATCAGGAGGGTGACCACAGGCGCGCCGTCGAGCTCCTGGAGCAGGCGATCACCATGAGCGACGTCGTGCCCTTCTTCCACGGCAACCTGGCCGAGGTCTACCGGGCGCTGGGCCGCCACGAGGAGGCCATCTCTGCCAGCCGGCACGCCCTCGAGATGTTTCCGGTCTACCCGGAGGCGCTCAACACCCTGGGGGCGGCGCTTTACGAGCGGGGCGAGCTCGACGAGGCCGAGAAGTCCCTGCGCCGGGCCATCGAGTTCAAGCCCGACATGGCCCCCGCCCACGCCAACCTGGGCAACGTCCTGCGGGCCCAGGGGCGGCTCGACCGGGCGGTCAAGTCCTTCGAGCAGGCGATCCGCCGCGACCCGAAGCTGCCCGGCGCGCACTTGTCCCTGGGCAGCACCCTGCGGGTCCAGGGCCGGTTGGAGGACGCGGTCCGTGCCTACCGCATGGGTCTTGAGCTCAATCCGGGGGACGCCAAGGTCTGGTCCAACCTGGGCATGGCGCTGCGCGGTCAGGGCAAGGTGCCCGAGGCCATGGGCTGCTTCGAAAAGGCGGTCGAATTGCAGCCCGGCCTGCCGGACACCCACGCGAACCTGGGGACCGCCCTGCTGGAACAGGGCCAAATCGAGGCGGCGCTCGAAAGCTATGACCGGGCCCTCAGGCTGCGACGGCCGCCCCGATGGAGCGAGGCGGCCCTCAACGGTGTGCGGTTCGAGCAGGATTCCAGCCTGCGGCGCACCACAGCGGCGAAGCTCAGCCACGACATCGCGCAGTACCGCTATTTGCTCGACAGGGGGCGCCTGCCCGAGGCCTTCGGGAACCAGGTGAAAGGCCACGAAGAGGTTCTGGCGGAGCTGGACCCTGCTACGGCCGGCCCCGTCGCCCTTACCGCGGCCCAGTTGGCCAGGATCTCCGGATCCTACAACCGGCTGGTTCACCTGGCCGAGGCCCCCGCGCTCGAAGGCGGCCCGGTCGATCCCAATCTCGACGCCGAGGCCGTCCAGGAGGCCTATTTCGAGGCGTCGCCGGGTGTCGCCCTGGCCGATGGCTTGCTGACGCCGGAGGCCCTGGCGGCACTGTGGGACTTCTGTCTCGAGTCGACCATATGGTTCGACTTCGAGCGGGACGACGGCGCACTCTCGGCCCACCTGCGCGAGGGTCTTCACTGCGGCCTGCTGATCCAGATCTCCGACGACCTCAGGCGGAGCTTTCCGCGTCTTCTGGGCGACCACCCACTGCGCCAGGTCTGGGCCCAGAAATACGGTGCCGCGGCGACGGACGGGACCCTTGGCCGGGACGCGGCGGCGGTCGCCGTCCGGCTCTTCATCACCCCGGACGAGGCAAATCTGGCGCCGGACGCCCCGGGACTGGTGGTCTACCGGCGCGCCCTGCCGGACGCCGGCGCTGAAGCCGAGGCGGGCGATCCGGCGGCCCTCGCCGCCCTGGTCGAGGGCAGCGAGAGTCTGGAGATCGCCTATCGCCAGAACCGCGCCGTCCTGTTCGACGCAGGCCTGGTCTACCGGACCGGCGCGCCCGGCTTCGCCGACGGCTACGAGAACCGCCGCATCGACATGACCTTCCTGTTCGGGCGGCGCGGCGAAGCGCCCGGCGGCTGACGACCGCGCGCCAACGGCCGACCCGGCGCACGGCGGGGCTTGCGCGGACGCGGGGCGAGGGTCTAGAAGCTCGCTTGAACTGCTGAACCCCGACCCAGCGGAGCCATGGAAAAGTTCGCGGGAAACTTCAGGCGTTTGGGCGACGTCGACGTGTCGGCGATCCGTGACAAGGTGCTCGCCTTCACGGACGAGGATTGGCTCGGCGGCGATTGGCGCCGGCAGACCTTCGAGGCGCACAAGGACACCGACACCGTCGAGCTGGTCTACACCAAGGATATCCGCGCGGAGGCGCCGGCCAAGCGCGCGAAGTACGCCGAGCTGGACTGCGACAGCCTCCTGGCGCCGGTGCTGGAGACCATCTGCGACTACTTCACCGGCGACGGTTTCGTGGTCCGGGCCCTGCTGGTGCGCCTCAAGGCCGGCGGCGTGATCGATACCCACGTGGACAGCGGCTACACGCTCATGAGCGCGCGGCGCGTCCACGTCCCGGTCGTCTCCAACGGCGCGGTCGTCTTCACGGTCGGCCAGGAGCCTTGCGTGATGGGCGAGGGCGAGCTTTGGGAAATCAACAACGCCCGCCCGCACGGGGTGGAGAACACGAGCCCGCACGACCGGGTCCACCTCATCGTGGACTGGATGCCGACCTGACGCGGGCGGTTCCGGAAAGAAGCGCATTGGCCCACCCCAGGCACTACGCGGGCGGCCGGATTGGCCGGGCTCGGGCCCGCAAACTTGTGGAGTAGGCCCTCATGGGTGCGATCATCTGGCTCGCGTCCTATCCCAAGTCCGGCAACACCTGGATGCGGGCCTTCCTGCACAACCTGCTGATGGACCCGAAAGAGCCGGTCAGCATCAACGCCATCACTCACTTCTGTATCGGGGAAGCCAGCGCCACCCTGTTCAACCGCTTCGATCCGCGCCCGCTCAGCCAGCTGAGCGAGCGGGAGGTCGCGCTGCTGCGTCCCAAGGTGCAGGAACTGCTGACCCAGGCCTCGCCGGACTCGGTCTTCGTCAAGACCCACAACTACCTGGCCGAGCACGAGGGCGTGCCGCTGATCTCCATGCAGTACACAGCGGGCGCCATCTACATGGTGCGCGATCCGCGAGACGTTTGCATCTCCTTCGCCAACCACTTCGGGCTCGACCTCGACGAGGCCATCGACCAGCTGGCGAACCCGGGCATCGGCACGCCGAACACCGACCGCAACGCCCAGCAGGTCTACGGCAGCTGGTCGCTGAACGTGCAGAGCTGGACCCAGCAGCCCTCGCCGACGCTCCACGCGGTGCGCTACGAGGACATGAGCGCCCACCCCTTGGAGACCTTCGGGCGGGTGGCGGCCTTCCTCGGTCTGAAGCCGCCCCGGGAGCGGCTGGAGAAGGCGGTCTCCTTCGCGTCCTTCGAGGTGCTCAAGGCCCAGGAGGACCAGCACGGCTTCGTGGAGAGGACCGAGCACTCCCGCTTTTTCCGCGACGGCCGGACCGGCCAGTGGCGCGAGGTGCTGACCGCCGAGCAGGCCGCCAGGATCGTCGAGGCCCACCGGGAGCAGATGGCGCGCTTCGGCTACCTGGAAGAGGGCGCCTGACGGCGGGGCGCGGGCCCCGGCCCTTGCGCGGCCGGCGCCCAGGTACCATACCCTTGGCAACATCCACGGCGCGCCGCGCGGCCCGCCGCACGAGGACACGAGAGGACGAACCGCCGCATGGGTGCGATCATCTGGCTGGCCTCCTATCCTAAATCGGGGAACACCTGGATGCGGGCGTTCCTCCACAACCTGCTGGCCAATCCGGAGGCGCCGGTCAACATCAACTCGCTCAACAAGTTCTGCCTGGGCGAGGACCGGGCCGAGTACTACAACCACTTCGACGCCCGGCCCCTCGGCAGCTTGAGCGCCGAGGAGGTCCTGGCGCTCAGGCCCAAGGTCCATCATCTCCTGACCGAGGCCTCGCCGGACTCGGTCTTCGTCAAGACCCACAACTTCCTGGGCGAGGTCGGCGGCGTCCCGCTGATCACCATGGAATGCACGGCAGGCGCCATCTACGTGGTGCGCAACCCGCTCGACGTGGTCATCTCCTATGGCCACCACTACGGCGTCGATATGGACGAGGCGATCGCCCACCTCGCCCACCCGGGCGCCGGGACGCCGACCACGAACCTGGTCGCCCGGCAGTACTACGGCACCTGGTCCCGCCACGTGCAGAGCTGGACCCAGCAGCCCTCGCCGACGCTCCACGTGGTGCGCTATGAGGACCTGACCGAGCGCCCGGCCGAGACCTTCGGGACCATCGCCCGATTTCTCGGCCTCAATCCGCCGCCCGAGCGCCTTGAGAAGGCGATTGACTTCTCCTCCTTCGACCAGCTCAGCGGCCAGGAGAGCGACCAGGGCTTCAACGAGCGCAGCCAGCACTCGCGCTTCTTCCGCAGCGGCAAGGCGGGCCAATGGCGCGAGGCGCTCAGCGAGGATCAGGTCCGGCGCCTGGTGGACCAGCATCGTGAGCAAATGGTGCGCTTCGGCTACGTCCCGGAAGGCTACTGAGGGCGGCCGCACTCCAGGGGAGGCGCGATGTCAGCGCAGGGTGAAGCGACGGTGGCCGAGCGACTGGCGGCTTGCCTGGCGCGGATCCGCGCCGCCGCCGCGGCCTGCGGGCGGGCGCCGGAGGAGGTCACTCTCGTGGCCGTCAGCAAAATTCATTCCGCGGAGAGCGTCGAGGCGGCGATCGCGGCGGGTCAGCGCGTCTTCGGCGAGAACCGGGTCCAGGAGGCCCAGTCCAAATACCCGGCCCTGAAAGAGGCCCACCCGGACATCAAGCTGCACCTGATCGGCCCGCTGCAGACCAACAAGGCCGGCGATGCCGTGGCGCTGTTCGACGTCATCGAGACCCTGGACCGGCCCAAGCTGGCGCGTGTCCTGGCCCGGGAGATGGAGAAGCAGGGCCGCCGGCCGTCCTGCTTCGTCCAGGTCAACACCGGCGCGGAGCCTCAGAAGGCGGGCGTCCTGCCGGGCGAGGCCGACGCGCTGATCGCGCTGGCCCGCGACGAGCTGGGCCTGCCGGTGGAGGGGCTCATGTGCATCCCGCCGCTGGACGAGGAGCCTTCGCTCCACTTCGCCCTGCTGAGGGAGATCGCGCGCCGCAACGGCGTCGGCCTCCTCTCCATGGGCATGAGCGCGGACTTCGAGACGGCGGTGCGCTTCGGCGCCACCCACGTCCGCCTGGGCACCGCCATATTCGGCGAGCGCAGCCCGCCGCCTCAAAGCCGGACCTGAGAGGGTCCTAGCCGACGAACTCGCTGTCGCGCCGGCTGCCGCCCGGGTTCCGCCGCGGCGGGAACAGCAGGACCGTCATCTGGCCAATCAGCTTCTGGAACGCCGGGTCGCTGGGCGACGCGACCCCGCCGACCTGGCCGGAGACCGAGGAGAGCGGCTTCTCGTTGGCGCAGAGAGCGGCATGGACCCTGACGCTGCCACCCGGGTTCGCCGCGGGCGGGCGGCCGTCATAGGTGCAGAGCTGGTAGGCGGTGATCGATTGCACCGGATCGAACAGCAGCACGACCCGGTAGGGCGAGGCGAAGTCGGGTGGCGCCTCGGAGATGAACGGCACCCGGGGCCCGAAGTGCGAGCGCGCCATGACGCCGTTGATCTCGCTGTTCAGCTGGTCCCGGCCGACCTGCTGGAAGGGGTTGCCTACCACCTGGGTCAGCATGCCGCCCTTGGTGGCGGCATAGTTGAGGACGGTGGGTGTGTAGCCGGCGTAGTAGCTGGTCGGCGCGATGGCCGTGCTGCTCATGCCCAGCGCGGCGGCTGGGGCGGTGCACAACAGTCCCAAGCTCAGGAGCATCGCTCTTGCGGTCACGGAAACCTCCCTTGGCTGATCCGCGGCGTGCCATCCCTCCGCGGCCGTGGCGGGCCCGACCTCTAGGGGATCTGGCAGCACGCTCAAGAGGCATCGGGAATGGACGCGGCCTATTCCATGATACGCAACCTGGGGATCCACGGTTCACGCGGGCAAGACAACTTGCCGCGATCCCGCCGTGATCAGCCGCGGAACCTGATTTCTGAGGGCGGGACGCCGCTGGCTCAGACCGCCGCGGACTCAGACCGACTCGATGCAGGCCAGGCTGGTGAGGCTGGCGGCGGCCAGGAAAATCAGCAGATGCTCGCGGGCGAGGGCCAGGCAGCCTTCCGTCGGCTCGTAGTTCTGGCGGGCCACGTGCAGGAAGATGGCGCTGCCGGCGCCGGCTTGCGGCGGCGCGTCGTTGTAGCCCAGGACCGCGATCACGTCGTAGATCTCGTCGTCGCGCCACAGTTCCTCGTGGCTGGCGGCGTAGGGCAGGCTGATCTGGGTGTTGTAGCGCGGGTCGCCCGGGTCGTCGCACCAGCCGTCGACCGGGCGCAAGGGGTCCCGGGAGAACAGGGTTGCGGGCGCCTCGAGCCGGTCCGGCCGGTAGAGCACGCGCCGGATCGGCCAGCGCCCAGCGGGGGTGATGCCGTCGCCCTCGCGCTTGACGCCGTGGACGCCGCCGCGTCCCACCGCACAGGGCCAGACCGCGTCGCCGAAGCGGGCCTGCCAACGCCCGTTCGAATGGGAAACTTCCAGGTTCAAGGAAGACCTCTCATGGGGCATCCCTAGTGCAGCGGCAGCGGCGCGGCCCGCGCGGGCCCGTACTTAACGTGAACCCGGTTGCGGCTCAATTCCCAGGCGAACCCGGTGCTTTCATGGCCCCAGAACCGTCCTTGCGAGCATTCATCAGGCGCTCGTACTTGTTGTAGCCTTCCAGGAACCTGGCGGCGAATTCCGGCTCTGTGACGGCGTCGGCCGCCGGTTGCGTTCCGCCGTCCTCGTCGCGCGACTTTCCGTCCGGGCGCGGGAGAGTCACGGAGGCGGCCGGTGCCGCTTGAGGCGCCGGCAGCTGGCCGGTTGCAAGAGGCTGCGATTCGACCGGGACATAGGGGGCGGCCCGGGGCGGCGACTCCAGGTCGTCCGCCGCTGTGGCGGCGCCCGCGGCCGGGGCGGGTGCCGGCGGCGGTGCGGCGGGCCGGCCGGCCTGCGCCGGAACGAGCGGTTGGGCGGTGGGCGCGACGATAGGTCCGGCCGGCGGCGCCGCGACGGGGCTGGTCGGCCGAGGGGCAAGCGGCCCGGCGGGGGCTTGGTCGGCCGGCGCGGGGGCGGTGGCTGGGGCCGGACCGCTAGCAGGCGAAAGGCCCTCTTCCGCCTGCGCCGCGGCGAAGTCGGTGCTGTCTTCGGCAGGCGCGGCCTCGTCGGTGCCCAGCAGGCTCGCGACCATCATGTCCGTGGGCGAGCCTCCGGCGGCTTCTTGGACCACGGCCATGCTCGTGGAGGCGACCAGGCCGACGGGACCGCCGTAAAGAGTGGCGCCGAGGATCCGCGCCGAGGGCTTGATCTCGTCTCCGGTCAGCGCCCGGTAGACCGACGACACCAGGGGGATGTGCTGCAGGGGATTGATGATGTCCAGCAGGTCGGCGAAGGAGTAGTCCTCCTGCGGACCCGGGCCGTCGCGCTGGATTCCATAGATGGACGTCGGCTGGTTGCGCAGCGGGGGGCGCACCCAGGGATCGGCGTCGTGGGCAATCGGCATCTCACCTCCGGGCCTCTCTTTGCAAGTCCCGGGCCAGGCTCAACGAATTGCAATCATTCAATTATTTGTCGACTAGGCAGATTTGCACCGGCAAGTCTTGCCGGGTGCTCAGAAGAGATGGCCGAAGCGCGAGGCCTTGGTCGCCAGATAGAAGTCGTTGTGGCGGTTGGAGGGGAAGCTGTGGGGCACCCGCTCCTCGACCACGATCCCGCAGCGGGTCAGCGCCGCCATCTTGTCGGGATTGTTGGTCAGCAGCCTGACCCGCCGGAAGCCGAGCCGGCGCAGCATCTCCGCCGCCGGCAGGTAGACCCGCTCGTCGGCGTCGAAGCCCAGCTGTTCGTTGGCCTCGACCGTGTCGGCCCCTTGGTCCTGGAGCTGGTAGGCCCTGAGCTTGTTGACCAAGCCGATGCCGCGGCCCTCCTGGGCCAGATAGAGCAGCAGCCCGGAGCCCGCTTCGGCGATGGCATCGATGGCCCCGCGGAGCTGGTCGCCGCAATCGCAGCGCAGGCTGCCCAGCAGGTCGCCGGTGAAGCACTCGGAATGGAGCCGCGTGAGAACGGGAGAGTCCGGCGAAGGCGAGCCGATCACCACCGCCAGATGCTCCAAGCCGCCGTCGCTGGGGCGGAACGCGAGGATCCGGGTGTTCTCGGCGCCTTCCAGGGGCACCTGGGCCTCGCCGACGGCCACCAGCGAGCGGGCGGCGGCGTAGCGGTAGTCGGCGACCTCCTGGGTGCCGACCGCCAGCACGTCGTTGTCACGAGCCCAGGCGGCCCAGTCCCGGCCCGTGCCGAGAGGTGCGATCAGGGCCGCCGGCAGCAGCCGGGCGAGCTTGGTGAGATCGATGGCGGCGGCGTCCAGGCCGCCGGGCGAGGGCGCCGAGGCCGGCTTTCCCGAGACCTCGCGCCGGACGCTGGTGGGGTCCGCCAGCTCGGCGATCAGCCCCGGTCGCGCACCCGCCAGGTCCAGCGCCACCACGCCGGCGGTCGGCAGGTTCTCGGCCGCGCCGGCGATGCCGAGGCTGGCCGCGCGCTGGGCCGTCAGCAGCAGCAAGGGGCCGCTGCCGGCGATCTCGGCCATGCGGACGGCGTCCCCCTCGCCCGAGGTCTCGGCCGCCTGGATCAGCCCGGCCGTGTCGTGCGGGCCGGCCAGCAGCACCAGAGCGCCGCGGCGCAGGTCGGCGACCGCCCGGTCCACGGCCTGGAGGACGGCGGCGTCCGGCTTATGTTCGGCGGGCAGAGCTGTCATCGGTCAGGTTTTCAAAAGCTTATCGGCCTAGTGGTGTCAGCTTGCCCCTGCGGCGTCAAGTGCGACTCGCACCGCCGCGGCCATGCCCCCGGGTTGATCGCCCCTCCTTGAACACCCGCAAGGGCGATGCTATCTGAGGATCAGCCTCGCGCAGGCTCCGGGCCGCCGGAACGGCCGGAAAACCGGGGGAAAATCTGGGATTCTCTCTGAATCCCGGTATCGAAAGTCGAAACCGCACCAGATCGGGCTCCATGAACGGGATCAAGGGCAAGAAGATATTGCTGGTGGACGACGACGAGGCGCTCCGCCAGTCGCTCGGTGAGCAGCTGCGCCTTCACGAGGAATTCGCCACCGTCGAGGCCGACAAGGGCTGTGACGCCCTCAAGCTGGCCAAGGGCGAGTATTTCGACGCCATCCTGCTGGACGTCGGGCTGCCCGACATGGATGGGCGAGAGGTCTGCCGCCTGATGCGGCGCAACGGCGTGAAGTCGCCGATCATCATGCTGACGGCCGCCGAGTCCGACGCGGACACCATTCTCGGTCTCGACGCCGGCGCCAACGACTACGTGACCAAGCCGTTCCGCCTCGGCGTGCTGCTGGCCCGGCTGCGCGCCCAGCTGCGCCAGCACGAGCAGAGCGAAGACGCGGTCTTCACCATCGGCCCCTACTCCTTCCGGCCCAGCGCCAAGATGCTGGTCCACGGTGACAACCAGCAGAAGGTCCGCCTGACCGAGAAGGAGACGGCGATCCTCAAGTACCTCTACCGCAGCGGCAACCTGGTGGTCGGCCGCGATACCCTGCTGGGAGAGGTCTGGGGCTACAACGCAGGCGTCACCACCCATACGCTGGAGACCCACGTCTACCGGCTGCGCCAGAAGATCGAGAGCGATCCCTCCAACGCCGAGATCCTGGTGACGGAGCCGGGCGGCTACCGCCTGGTACCCTGATCCTCCCCTTTCCGTCCTAATCCTCCGGGTAGCCGAACTCGGCCGCCCAGGGCCGAAGCTTGGGCAGGACCGGCGCCATCTGCTGCCGGTAGCGGCGCCAGCGCGCCGTGGCGCTGGCATCGACCTCGCCGGTCACCCGCCGGTAGCTCGGGGTCGTGATGACCTGGGATTTCGCCCGCTCCCGGTAGTCCGCCAGGTCCGGGTGCCAATCGAGGTCGAGGAAGGCCAGCACCCGGCCGAGCGTGCCCTCGAAGTCGCCGACCAGATCCTCGTAGCGATACTCCAGGATGGGCAGGCCGAGGATCTGCCGGTAGTGGCGCCACAGCTCCATGACCTCGCCGTAGGCTCTGGTGGTGCCCTCCAGATCGTAGAAGTTGGCCATAGCGTCGCTGAACTGGAAGCGCTGCATGAAGCAGCTGAGGCAGGTGTCCCGCGGGTCGCGGTAGGCTATCAGTACGCGGGCCTCGGGAAAGAGGGCGTTGGCGAGGCCCAGGTGGACCATGTTGAGGGGCATCTTGTCGACCAAGAGACGGTCCTCCAGCGGCCCCAGGGCCGCCTCGGCCCGCGCCCAGAACTGAGCCCTCAGGTCGGCCATCTGTGCAGCATTCAGCCGTGCCAGGCCCTCGGGATAGGCGCCGTCCGACCTCAGTTCCGCCAAGAGGGGCGCGAGGGGCGAGCGCTCATCGCTGGTGACGACACCCGGATGCGCCTTCAAGGCCCGCTCCAGCAGTGTGGTGCCCGAGCGCGGGAAGCCGACGAAGAAGACCGGGGGCGGCCCGGCGCTGGATGGCGCCTCGGCGGCCAGCTCTGCCAGCGCCGCGATCCGCTCGCGGGTGAACCAGCCGCGCGCGCTGCGCACCCGCTCCAGGAAGCGCCCGGCTTGGGCCTCCTGGGCGGCGGGGAGCCGGGCCCGGAGCCCGTTGCCCTCGCAGAAGGCCCGGAAGGCCTCGGCAGGCTCATCGAGGGTATCCAGGACATGGCCCAGCTCGAACAGGCACTCGCTGCGGTGCTCCGGGCTCAGCTCCATCGCAAGCAGTTCGTCCAAGTGCCGGCGCGCTTCGTCGTGGCGGCCCTGGCGGTGCTCCAGGCTGGCCCGGGTGTAGAGTAGCGCCGGTGCTTGGGGGTCCAGCGCCAGGGCCCGCCCCACCGCCTCCTCGGCGGCCGGCAGGTCGTTCAGCTGCTCGAGCGCGCTCGCCAGGTTGGCGAGGAAGCGGGGGTCCCGGGGGTGGCGCTCGTGACCCCGGCGGAAGACCTCGACGGCCTCGCGCACCCGGGTCTGCTTCAGCAGGACCCGGCCCAGCTCGTTGAGGGCGCCGGGATGGCCGGGCTCCCGTTCGAGGATCGCGGCGAAATCGGCCTCGGCCTCGTCCAGGCGGCGCAGTGCGTAGAGGGCCGTGCCCCGGTTGAAGCGGGCCGCCGGGAAACCGGGACGGGCGGTCAGCGCCCCATCGAGGGCCTGGACGGCCTCCACCGGGCGGCCCGTGCGGGTCAGGATCGCCCCCAGATTGGTCAAAGCCTCGGTAAAGTCCGGCCGGGCGGCCACGGCCTGCCGGTAGGCGGCCTCGGCGTCGCCGGCCCGGCCCTGGGCCTCGCAGCAGAGCCCCCGGGCGAAGAGGGCGTCGGCATGGCCGGGCGCTAGATCCAGGGCGCCGCCGCAGGCCCGTTCCGCCGCCGCGAAGTCCTGCAGCTGCAGCAGCGCCAGCGCCAGATTGAAGTGCCGCTGAGGGTCTGATGGTAGGCTCTCGAGCGCTCGCCGGAAGAGATCCGCCGCATCCGCCGCCTGCCCGGCCTGCAATTTCAGCTGGCCCAGGAGGTCGAGCGCCTCCGCGTTTCCCGGCTCGGCCTCCAGCAGCCGGCGGCAAAGCGCCTCGGCCTCCTGCGGCGCGCCGGATTGGCGCTGCTGGCGGGCCTCGGCGAGAAGGGCCGAGCTGTCCGGCATGGGCCGCGAACCTCCTCCCGGTCCAGGATCGAAGCGGACTCCGGGCCCGACCCTAGGCGCAAAGCCCCGCGATGGCGACCGCTTTCGCCCGCCCAGACAGGCACCACAACAAGGCGTGAGATGGCTGGCCAGTTCCCCGGCCGGGCTGGTAAACAAGGCCTCTCGCGGCTCCAGCCGCAGGTGACAGGGACGAGCGATCGGTGCCATCGCAAGGCGACAGTGGGCCCGGAGGCCCGGGGCCGACGGTTTCGCCGCCGTCGGACAACGCCGCCGCCATGCTGGCCGCCGCCAGCGAGCACCACCGGGCCGGCCGACTGCGCGACGCCGAGGGGCTCTACCGCCAGGTCCTGCAGCAGGACCCCGGCAATGCCCAGGCCCACAACCTGCTGGGGGTCCTGGCGGCCCAGAGCGGCCACCCGGAGCCCGCCGTCGGGCTCCTGACCCGGGCCATCGAGCTCGACGGGACCAATGCCGAGTTCCACTTCAACCTGGGCCTGGTGCGCCAGGGCGGCGGCGACCGAGAGGGCGCGATCGCGAGCTACCGCCGTGCGGTGGAGATCCAGCCCGGCTACGCCGACGCCTGGTCCAACCTGGGCGGCCTGCTGCTGGGCAAGGGCGACGCCGAGGGCGCCGAGCGCTGCCACAGGAAGGCGGTGGAGCTCGCGCCGGCCAACCCCCTCGCCCAGCACAACCTGGGCGCCTCCCTGCTGGTCCGCCAGGACTATGGCGAGGCCGAGGTCTGCTTTCGCGAGGCGCTTCGCCTCAAGCCCGACTACGCCGAGGCTCACAACAGCCTGGGCCTAACGCTTGGCGCGGTCGGCCGCGTGCGGGACGCCGTCTCCAGCTATCGCCTGGCGATCGCGTCGAAGCCGGACTACGCCGAAGCGCACAACAATCTGGGCTGCGCGCTTTACGAACTCGAGCTGAGCTCGGTCGACGCAACCGTCGACGCCGCAATTGACGAACTGCGGCAGGCCTTGCGCATCGAGCCCGACAACGTGAAGGCCCACCTCAACCTCGCCCAGGTGCTGGTCGAAGAGGAAGAGCTGGAGACGGCGTTCCAGCACTACGAGGCGGTCTTGAGAACTCGGCCGGGACATACGGAGGCCTTGGCGGGCAAGGCGAACGTGCTGGAGCGGAGCGGCAAGGTCGAAGAGGCGGGCCGGATCGTCGATTCATCCATTGAAGGCGAGGCGCTGCCACCGGCGATGATCCCAATCTATGGGAAGCTTGCGCGTGGCGCGGGAAGACAGCTCGAGGCGGCCGAGTTCTTGGAGGCACTGGGCGAGAAGGCGGCTTTGGCGCCCGAGAACCGGCGCGCCCTCCACTTCGTCCTGGGAGCGTTGCACGAGAGCCTTGGGGCCTACGACAAGGCGTTCAACCACTTCGCCGCCGGGAACGATTTGCGTGCCGCCGATTTCGATCCGTCCGAGCTGACGCGATCGGTGGACCGAAAGATCTCCTTCTTCTCGGCCGAGCGCCTATCGACCTTGCCGCGAGCCCGGGATCGTTCGGAGCTGCCGGTCTTCATTGTCGGCATGCCGCGCTCGGGCACCAGCCTCGTCGAGCAGATCCTGTTCTGTCACCCTCGCGTCCAGGCGACCGGAGAACTTCGTGACATACAGCGTCTCGCCTACGCCCTGAACTTCACCTTTCACGATCCGGAGCGTGAGCCGACCACGGACTTGGCTCAGTTCGAGGCGGCGAGCCGTGAGTATCTGGAGATGCTAGGCAAGCGCGCAGACGGCGCCGCCCGGGTGACCGACAAGATGCCCTACAATTTCGAGCACCTCGGGCTGATCTCCCTGCTGTTCCCGGGCGCCCGCGTTATCCACTGCAGCCGCGATCCTTTGGACACATGCCTTTCTTGCTACTTCTACAACTTTGCGCGCGGCCATCTACACTCGTTCGATCTCGCGCACCTGGGTAGCTACTATCGGCAATACAGGCGGCTGATGGGCCACTGGCGGGACGTTCTGGATCTTCCGATCCTCGAGGTTTCCTACGAGGCTCATGTCGACGAGCCGGAGCGCGTCTGCCGCGAGATCCTGGATTTCCTGGGTCTGGAGTGGGACCCCGCCTGCCTCAAGTTCCACGAGGCCAAACGATACGTGAAAACCGCCAGCCGTGACCAGGTCCGGCGGCCGATCTACCGTAGCTCGGTGGAGCGTTGGCGCCACTACGAGGCCCACCTTCAGCCACTTAAGGACGCACTGGCGGCAGACGCATCGCCGAATCCGGGCCCGGCATGACCGGCCGGTCCGCGCCGCCCAGGGACAACTCCGCCGCCATGCTGGCCGCCGCCAGCGAGCACCACCGGGCCGGCCGCCTGCGCGACGCCGAGGGGCTCTACCGCCAGGTTCTGCAGCAGGATCCCGGCAACGCCCAGGCCCACAACCTCCTGGGGGTCCTGGCGGCCCAGAGCGGCCACCCCGAGGCCGCGGCCGAGCTCCTGAAGCGGGCCGTCGAGCTCGACGGAGCCAACCCCGAGTTCCACTTCAACCTGGGCCTGGTGCGCCAGGGCGGCGGCGACCGCGAGGGCGCGATCGCGAGCTACCGCCGGGCGGTGGAGATTCATCCCGGCTACGCCGACGCCTGGTCCAACCTGGGCGGCCTGCTCTTGGGCAAGGGCGATGCCGAGGGCGCGGAGCGCTGCCACCGGAAGGCGGTGGAGATCGCGCCGGCCAACCCTCTCGCCCAGCACAACCTGGGCGCTTCCCTGCTGGTCCGCCAGGCCTACGGCGGGGCCGAGGCCTGCTTTCGCGAGGCTCTCCGCCTCAAGCCCGACTACGCCGAGGCCCACAACAGCCTGGCGCTCAGCCTGGGCGGGCTCGGTCGCCTGGACGCGGCGGGCGACAGCCTGCGCGAGGCCCTGCGCCTCAAGCCGAACTACGCCGAGGCCCACAGCAACCTGGGCTACGTGCTGTTCGAGCAGGACCGGTTGGACGAGGCGGTGGCCGAGATCGAGGCGGCGCTCAGGCTCAAGCCCGGCGACGCCAAGACCCGGATCAAGCTCGCCCAGGCGGAGACCGAGCGGGAAAACCTGGAGACCGCCCTGGAACTCTACGAAGCCATACTGCGGGGGCAGCCGGACCACGAGGGCGCCCTGGCCGGCAAAGCCGGCATCCTCGACCGCAAGGGTCAGAGGGAGGAGGCCGGCTCGATCGTCCGGCCCTTCGCCGAATCCGGAAGCCTGCCCACGGCCATGGTCCCGCTTTACGAGAAGCTCTGGCGCGGCGCCGGCAGGCAGGCCGAGGCGGTGGCGTTCCTCGAGGCCATGGCGGCCCGCGAGACCCTGACCCCGGAGGGCCGGAGGGGGCTCGAGTTCGCGTTGGGCTCCCTGAACGACAGTCTCGGGCACTATGACGCGGCCTTCGCCCACTACGCCGAGGGCAACGCCCTGCGGACCGTGGACTACGACCCGGCCGCGACCGCCGAGTCCTTCGACCGGCGGATCGCCTTCTTCAGCGCCGAGCGGTTCGCTTCCCTGCCCCGCGCCGAGGACCGCTCCGAGCTGCCGGTCTTCATCTTCGGCATGCCCCGTTCGGGGACCACACTGGTCGAGCAGATCCTCTCCTGTCATCCCCGGGTACGGGCGGCCGGCGAACTCTCGTCGATGCAGCGGCTCTCGGCTTCCCTGGGGCTCGATTTCCAGCCCAGGGAAGGCGCTCCGCCCGAGCCGGAGACCGGCGAAGCAGCCTTCGCGGCGGCGAGCCGCGAGTACCTGGACATGCTGCGCGAGAAGGCCAGCGGGGCGGAGCGGGTGACCGACAAGATGCCCTACAACTTCGAGCAGCTGGGCCTGATCTCGCGGCTGCTGCCGGGCGCCCGGGTGATCCACTGCAGCCGCGACCCGCTGGATACCTGCCTGTCCTGCTACTTCCAGAACTTCGCCCGCGGCAACTTCCAGACCAACGATCTCCGCCACCTGGGCCGCTACTACCGGCAGTACCGGCGCCTGATGGAGCACTGGCGCGGGATGGTCGACCTGACGCTGCTCGAGGTCTCCTACGAGGCCCACGTGGAGGCGCCGGAGCGGGTCTGCCGGGAGATCCTGGATTTCCTCGGCCTGGAATGGGAGCCCCGCTGCCTGGAGTTCCACACGGCCAAGCGCTTCGTGAAGACCGCCAGCCGGGAGCAGGTCCAGAAGCCCATCTACCGCAGCTCGGTGGGGCGCTGGCGCCACTACGAGGCCCATTTGGGGCCCTTGAAGGAGGCCTTGGCGGCGGATTCCTAGCGGCCGGCTAGCGGCGTCTTGGCGGCAGCAGCAGGGCGAGGGCCGCCCCAATCGCCAGCGCCACGGTCGTCACCGTCCCGAAGACCGGCGAGGCCAGATCCCAGCTGCCGCTGGCGCGCAGCACCTCCGCCAGTAGGATGGGGCCGCCTAGCACGCCAAGATTGCGCCCGGTCATGATGACGCCGAAGGCAAGGGCGGCGTCGCGGCCCTGGCCCGCCAGGACGCTCGGCATGGCGAAGAGGCAGGTGGGCGTGATACCGGCGCCGATGCCGTAGATCACCAGGGAGGCGATGCCGCGCCAGCCCTCCAGGGAGACCGGGATCAGCCACCAGACCCCGACCTGGAGGGCGATGGAGACGATCAGCAACAGCCCGAGCGGCACCCCGAGGCGCAGCATCAGGCCGGTCAGCAGGGTGAAGAGGATGAGCAGACTGACCGGCAGGCTGTAGCCCAGGAGCGCCTGGTCCAGGTCCAGGCCATGGACCGTGACCAGATATTCGGGCAGCCAGGTCATGTAGGCGAAATACTGCCCGGCCCAGAGGAAAAAGAGGCCCGCGGCCAGATAAAGCGGCCTGCGGTCTTGCGATGCTGCCGGGTGCGGCGGGGACTGGCCGGCTGTCTCGGTCCCCGGCGGCGCCGGCTGCCCTTCCTCCTCCTCGTGGGGCAGTCGAAGGCTCCAGAGGCCGAACAGCAGGCAGCCCAGCAGTCCCAACAGCCAGAGACTCTGCCAGCCCTGGAGCGTCAGCAGCACGGGCGCGAGGAAGGCCGCCACGAGCTGGCCGATGGGGATCCAGGCCGCCGTGGCGCCGATCACCAGCGGCAGGTGGCGGGCATGGGCCTGGCGGTTGGCGAGCGTCGGGCCGATCACGGCGAGGACCGCAAAGCCGACGCCCTCAAGCGTGCGCGCGGCCAGCATGACCCAGCCCGAGGCCGGCCAGACGAGGGCGAGGAGGTTGCCGCAGGCCATGACCGCCAGGGCGCCCAGCAGGGGGCGGCGCCAGCCGCCCCGGGCGATGCGCTGGCCCGCGCCGAAGGACAGCAGCAGGCCCGCCACGGCGTAGATCGACATGAACCCGCCGGCCAGGACCAGGCCGTAGCCATAGTCTGCGATGAGCAGCGGCAGGACCGGCGGCAGCTTGAACATCTGGAAGGCCGCGAACCAGGCGAGCGAGAGGCCGAAAGCGACAGCGGCCCAGTTCGTGCGTTCCGGAGACATGGCTGGCTGCGCTCTGGCGGTTGGACTGGGTGAACTGGGCGGAAAAGCCTGGCTGGCGGCGGCCGGGGGCCGGCCGCGGGCCGCGGCAATTTTCGTTTGGGCTGCGGCGAGTCATAAACTACATCTACCAATATCGCCAACGAGACGATCGAGGTCGGGTTTGGGGGACGGCGAGGATTTCTTCGTTCGATTCTGGGGCGTGCGCGGATCGATCGCCTGTCCGGGTCCGAAACATCAACGCTACGGGGGAAACACCTCCTGCCTGGAGGTGCGCTGCGGCGATCAGGTGCTCGTGTTCGACGCCGGCACGGGGATCCGCTACCTGGGCGATAGCTTGAACGGCAAATCGCCGCTCGAGATGGACATCTATCTGACCCACACCCACCACGACCACATCGTCGGCCTGCCGTTCTTTGGGCCCATGTTCAAGCCGAAGAACAGCGTCAAGGTCTGGGCCGGCCACCTGAAGCCCAAGATGACCCTGCACGAGGCTCTCTGCCAGTTCATGAAGGCGCCGCTGTTCCCCGTGCCGCCCAAGATCTTCAATGCCGACGTGGCCTTCGAAGACTTCAAGGCCGGCGAGACCCTGTCGCCGGCGGCAGGCGTCACCCTGCGGACAGCGCCCCTCAACCACCCGAACGGCGCCACCGGCTACCGGGTGGAGTACGCGGGCGCCTCGATCTGCTACGTCACCGACACCGAGCACCGGCCCGGCGAGCCCGACGAGAACGTGCTGGGGCTGATCGACGGCGCCGATATCGTGATCTACGATTCCACCTATACCGACGAGGAGTTCCCCCGCTTCAAGAACTGGGGCCATTCGACCTGGCAGGAGGGCATCCGCCTCTGCGACCAGGCCAAGGTCAAGCGCCTGGTCCTGTTCCACCACGATCCCGCCCATGACGACGCGTTCATGGACGAGATCGCCAAGGCCGCCGAAGAGGTCCGGCCGGGAACCACCGTCGCCCGCGAGGGTCTGGTCCTGACGCCGTGAGCGCGGGTCCCGGGCTGCCGGGCCGCGTGCGGCTGCGGCGCGTCTGGTTCGGCCTCCTGACCGTGCTCGGCCTGAGCCGTCGGGGCTTCTTCATTCCCTACCGCTACGCCGAGCGCCTGCCAGGACCCGGCAAGCGCGCCGGCTATCCGGAAGCCGAGGCGATCCTCGCCCGAGCCGAGGCGCGCTTTCTCGACCTGCTGCTGGGGCTCGCCAGCCACCGGGACGAGCTGGCGGCGATCGGAGACGATCCGCCGCCGGCCCCGCGCTGGACCCAGGGCTGGTTTCCCCGCTTGGACGCCGCGGCCGCCTACGCTCTCGTGCGCCAGGAGCGGCCGGGGCGTATCGTCGAGGTGGGCTCCGGCCATTCCACCCGCTTCCTCGCCCGGGCGGCGGCCGACGGCAAGCTGCGCTGCCGCATCACCGCGATCGATCCGGCCCCGCGCGCGGACCTCTCGGAGCTCGATCTGGAGCTGATTCACGCGGCCGTGCCGGAGGTCGGCGAGGGACCCTTCCGGCGCCTCAAGGCGGGCGATTTCCTGATGATCGATTCCAGCCATATCCTGATGCCGGGCAGCGACGTGGACTTCCTCCTCGGCCGCGTGCTGCCAGGCCTGCCCGCCGGGGTCTTCGTGCACCTGCACGACATCTTCCTGCCGGACGACTATCCGGCCGAATGGGACTGGCGCGGCTACAACGAGCAGCTGGCCGTGCTGCAGATGCTGCTGTCCGGGGACTGGGAGGTGGTCTTCGCGAGCCATTACGCGGCGACCCGCATGGCCCAGGCGGTGGCGGCCTCGGCGGTCGGCCGCCTGCCGTTGGGCGAGGGCACGACCCGGGCCTATGAAACCAGCCTCTGGCTGAAGAAGCGCGCCTCCCGGGCCTGACCCAGGCCAGCTCGCGCCGACATCACGCCGCCTTCACGAGGATATGTCGCGCAATCGGCTGGCGAGATCCTATCATCTAGTACACAAGCCGGCACCCTGCGACGGGGCCGGCCAAGGGGACGATCTGACATGACGAGCTTGAGCGAAACCTGGAAAGGTCTCTGGGTCGACGGCCAGGCGGCGGGTCTACCGGCGCGGGTGGTCAATCAAATCCGCGCCCAGCAGGACCGCAGCGAAATCATGATCGGCTGGTTTCAGCTCGCCGTGGTGCTGATCTTCGGCGTGCTCTACCTGATCTCTCCGAAGACCTTCGCCGAGGACGCCGACTTCGCGCCCGTGCCCTGGGCGCTCGCGAGCTACCTGGTGCTCACCGTGATCCGCCTGATCTGGGCCCACAGGGGCCGGCTGCCGGACTGGTCGCTTGCCGTCTCGGTGGTCTTCGACATGGCGCTGCTGATGGTCCTGATCTGGAGCTTTCACCTTCAATACCAGCAGCCGGCGTCGTTCTTCCTCAAGGCGCCCACCTTGCTCTACGTCTTCATCTTCATCGCACTGCGCGCGCTCCGCTTCGAGGCGCGCTACGTGGTGCTCGCCGGACTGGTCGCGGCCGGCGGCTGGGGCCTGATGATCGTCTACGTGGTGTTCGCCGATCCGACCGACACCATGATCACGCGGAACTACGTGGAGTACCTGACCTCCAACGCCATCCTGCTGGGCGCGGAGTTCGACAAGATCATCTCGATCCTGCTGGTGACCGGGATCATCGCCGTCTCCCTGCAGCGGGCCAAGGGCCTGCTGGTGCGCGCCGTCAGCGAGCAGACGGCGGCGCGCGAGCTGTCGCGCTTCTTCGACCCGGAGATCGCGGCCCGGATCAAGGGCTCTGAGCAGGAGATCCGCCCCGGCAGCGGCGAGCTGCGCGACGCCGCCGTGCTCAACCTGGACATGCGCGGCTTCACCGGGCTGGTCGGCCAGGCGAGCGCGGAGGAGGTCATGGGCCTGCTCGCCGAGTACCAGACCCGCATGGTCTCGGTGGTGCAGAAGCACGGCGGCACCATCGATAAGTTCCTGGGCGACGGCATCATGGCGACCTTCGGCGCGGCGGTGCCGTCGGAGACCTACGCGGCCGACGCGGTGGCGGCGCTGGAGGAGGCCTTGGCGGTCGCCGCCGACTGGCAGGCCGAGCGTGAAGCGGCGGGCCGTCCGGCGCCCCGGGTCAACGGCTCGGTCGCCACGGGTCGCATCCTGTTCGGCGCCGTCGGCGACGACGCCCGCCTGGAGTACACGGTGATCGGCGATGCGGTGAACCTCTCGGCGAAGCTCGAGAAGGCCAACAAGGACCTGGGCGTCCAGGCGGTCTGCGACGCCGCCACCTACCGCTTGGCCCTGGAGCAGGGCTACCGACCGGCCGAGCCCAAGGCTGAGCACGGGGGCGTCCCGGTTGCCGGCGTGGCGCGGCCTCTCGACCTGGTGACCGTGGTCGCCTGACCGCCTTTCAAGACCGGACCGGGACGGGCGCTATTTGTAGGGATCTGCCGCGTCGCGCAGGCCGTCGCCGAGGAAGTTGAAGGCGAGCACCACGATGATCACGGGCATCACCGGCAGCATGAGCCAGGGATAGAGCGCGACCACGTTGATGTTCTGCGCCTCGGCCAGCAGCACGCCCCAGGAGGTGATCGGCGGCCTGAGACCGAGACCGAGGAAGGACAGGGCCGTCTCGCCCAGGATCATGGCCGGGATCGAGAGCGTCGCCGAGGCGATCAGGTGGCTGGCGAAGCTGGGCAGCAGGTGGCGACCGATGACGCGCGCGGGCGAGGCGCCCATGAGCTGGGCGGCGGTGCAGAAATCCTCCTCGCGCAGGGACAGCAGCTTGGAGCGCACGGCCCGCGCCAGGCCGGGCCAGTCGAGCAGCCCGAGGATGATGGTGATGCCGAAGTAGATCCAGATGGGGCTCCAGGTCACCGGCAGGATCGCCGAGAGGGACATCCACAAGGGGATCTCTGGGAACGAGCGCACCACCTCGATGAAGCGCTGGATCACGTTGTCGACCCAGCCGCCATAGTAGCCGGCGACGCCGCCGATCATGATTCCCAGAAGGAAGCTGAGGGTGATGCCGAAGAGCCCGATGGTGAGCGAGATGCGCGCGCCGTAGATGATGCGGCTGAGCATGTCGCGGCCCAGCCGGTCGGTGCCCAGCAGGAACAGGGTGCCGCCCTCGGCCGGGCAGACCAGGTGCAGCTTTCCGGGGACGAGGCCCCAGAACCTGTACTCGTCGCCCAGGCAGAAGAACCTGAGCTTCTGGACCTGGTTCGGGTCCGGCGCATACTCCCGGCTCAGGTTCTCCATGTTGAGGCGGTAGCTGAAGCCGTAGACGAAGGGCCCGACGAACGCGCCTTCGTGGAAGAGATGCACCCCCTGGGGCGGGGCGTAGAGGAAATCCGTGTTGCGGGTGTCCAGGTCGTAGGGCGACAGGAACTCGCAGATAATGATCGAGGCGTACATCACCAGCAGCACGACGCCGGCGATCACCGCCAGTTTATGGCGCCGGAACTTCCACCACATGATGCGCCACTGGGAGGCCATGTAGTAGCGCTCCATCTCGGGCGTCATCTTCTCGACCCGGTAGGGGTCGAAGGGGGCCGGATTGACGTAGTGCTGCAGGCGCTCGCTCATCGGGTCGCGCCTCCGGTCAGGCGGATGCGCGGGTCGAGGGCCGCGAGCGCCAAGTCGGAGAGGAACACGCCGATCACCACCAGCACGGCCTGGAACATGAGGAACGAGCCGGCCAGATACATGTCCTGGCTGCGCAGCGCCTGGACCAGCATCTGGCCCGTGGTCGGCAGGTCGAGGACCACCGAGACCAGCACGGCGCCCGAGACCACCTGGGGCAGGATCGAGCCGATGTCGGCGATGAAGGGATTGAGGGCGAGGCGCAGCGGATACTTCAGCAGCAGCATCGCCGGCCCGACGCCCTTGGCGCGCCCGGTGATGACGTACTGCTTCTGCAGCTCGTCGAGCAGGTTGGCGCGCAGCCGCCGGATCATGCCGGCCGTGCCCGAGGTGCCGATCACCACCACCGGCACCCAGAGGTGCTCCAGGATCGAGCCGACCTTGGCCCAGGACCAGGGCTGGTCGATGAACTGCTCGTCCATCAGGCCGCCGATCGAGGTGCCGAACCAGACGTTGGCGAGATAGAGCAGGACGAGGGCAAGCAGGAAGTTCGGCGTGGCGAGGCCGAGGAAGCCGATGAAGGTGAGCGTGTAGTCGCCAATGCTGTACTGGCGCACCGCCGAATAGATGCCGATGGGAAAGGAGACGGCATAGGTGAAGATGATGGTGGTGAAGGCGACCAGGAAGGTGAGCCAGAGCCGGTCGCCGACCACGTCCGTCACCGGCAGCTGGTGCTCGAAGGAGTAGCCCATGTCGCCCTGGAGCAGGCCCCAGACCCAGAGGGCATACTGCTCGACGAAGGGGCGGTCGAGCCCGTACTCGCGCCGCAGATACTCGATCTTTTGGGGATCGACGGCCTCGCCCTGGCTTTCCAGCTCCGCGATGTAGGTTTCGAGATAGTCGCCGGGCGGAAGCTGGATGATGACGAACACCACGAAGCTGATCGCCAGCAGCGTGGGGATCATGATGATGACGCGGTGGGCGGTGTAGGCCAGCATGTAACCGGGCGCGCCTGTCGGTTGTCGTTAGTAGTTGGTCGCGCCTAGTTGGTCGCGCCTTCGGCCTCGAACCAGAAGCAGTCGGGGTGGTACATGCCGAAGAAGGCGCCCGGATCCCAGTTGTAGAGGCCCTCGTTGGGCACGTTCTTCAGCGCCTTGTTGACGACGACCGGCTGCGGCACGCCGGCGACGATGCCGATGGAATAGGCCTGGTCGGAGTGGATCTGCAGCATGCGCTTCCAGATGCGTTTGCGCTCGTCGGTCTCGGTCGCCCGCTCCCAGGCGACATAGAGCTCCATCAGCTCCTTGGGCAGGGGCATGTCGACCGGCTCGCCCGAGCGCCCCTTGGTCTGGACGTATTGGCCCCACTTCGGCCATTGCAGGAAGTCCTGCTTCATGGGCGCCAGCTCGACCGGGCTCATGTCCGCGTTCGGCAGGCCGTTCTCCAGTCCCGTCCAGACCGCCATCTGGGTCTCGCCGGAATAGATGCGGTTGCGGAACACCTCGCGCTGGGAGGGCTTGGTGTGGAGGTGAATCCCGATCTCGCTCCAGCTGTCTCCGATCAGCTGAAGAATGTCCGTTTCCTCGGTGCTCTCGCCCGCGGTCTCGACGATGATGTCCAGCGTCCGTCCGTCCGGCATGCGGCGGTAGCCGTCGTCGTCCCGCTCCGTCAGGCCGATCTCGTCCAGCAGGGCGTTGGCGGCATTGGGGTCGTAGGCGGCCCAGGAGGTGCGGTAATCCTCCTCGTAGAGCGGCGACTGGGGCAGGACCGTGTTGTTGCCCTCGATCGCCAGGCCGAAGAAGACCACCTGATTGATCTCGTGCCGGTTGACGCCGAGCGACAGGGCCCGGCGGAAGCGAACGTCGCGGAACAGCTCGCGGTAGGCCTCGTCCTCGACGTTGAGGTTGGGAAAGAGCGCCATGCGCGAGCCCAGCGCGGTGCGCCAGAGGCGCACGATCTGGTTCTGCCGGGACTCCGATTCCTTGAGGAAGGTGTAGTTGTCGAAACGGAGGTAGCGCGCCTGAAGGTCGCTGGCGCCGGCACCCACCTTGGCCGGAATGATGCTGCTGCCGGCGATGTAGACGTAGACCTGGTCGATGTAGGGAAGCTGACGGCCCTCGGGATCGACCCGGTGATAGTAGGGATTGCGCTCGAACACGAAGCGCTCCGAGGGCGGCGAGGTGGTGTTGACCCAGGGCTCCAGGGTCGGCAGGTGGGGATTGTCGTTCCTGTAGCTGTTGCCCAGGCGGTTGTGCAGAGCCGCCCAGCTGCGCTGCCGGTGCTCCTCGACCAGCTTCTCCAGGGGCTCGGGATCGGCGTAGTTCTCGTGGAATTGCTTCAGGTAGTGCGCCGGCATGAAGATATCGAGCGGGCGGGCGCCGGCGAGGGCATGGAGCAGGATCGGGTTCGGCTGCGACCAGCTGTAGCGCACCCGCGTTTCGTCGAGCACCTCGACCTTGGGCATCTCGCCCTCGATCAGCAGCGAGACCGGCGGTCCGGCGGGCGAAAGCTCCTCGTTGTTCGCCACGTCTTCCCACCAGTAGCGGAAGTCTTCGCTGGTGAAGGGGTGGCCGTCGGACCACTTGTGCCCGGGGCGCAGATGGAAGGTGAAGGCGCGACCCTCCTCGATCTCGACCTTTTGCAGGATGTCGGGCTTGAGCTCGAGCTCGGCGTTGTAGCCGACCAGGCGGGCGTAGCCGTAGACCGTCATCTGGCGCAGGTCCCGGGTGCCGCCCATCAGGAGGCGCAGGCGGCCGCCGTACTTCCCGACGCTCTGCCAGGGGAAGCCCATCTCCTCGACGAAGGGCTGCTCGGGAAGCCGCTCGTCCACCGGCGGCAGCGTGCCGGCCGCGACCAGGTCGGCGAGCTTCGGCGCCTCCCGATAGGCGGCAGGCGCCGGCCAAGGTACGAGCGCGAGCGCCACTACGAGCGCGAGCAGAGCGGGAACTGTGGTTCTCATTGTGCGGCCTCCTGTCCGCAGATGGTGGGCGCGGCGCGCACGAAATGGCCGTCGCCGATCTCGACGAAGGAAAGCCGCGTGCGGCCGTCGACGGTGAACGGCGACGGCCAGTCCTCCGGATTGGAGGCGCGGCCCTCCATCAGGGCGCTCAGATCGAGCCTGTGATCCGGATTGGGTTCCGGAACGGCGGAGACCAGAGCCTTTGTATAGGGATGAGCCGGTTGCTTGAAGAGGGTTTCGCGCGGCGCCAGCTCCACCAGGCGCCCGCGGCACATGACCGCGATGCGGTCGGCGATGTAGTCGACCACGGCGAGGTTGTGGCTGATGAAGAGATAGGTCAGCCCGAGCTCGCTCTTGAGATCCTTCAGCAGGTTCAGGATCTGGGCCTGAATCGAGACGTCGAGGGCGGAGACCGGCTCGTCGCAGATCAGCAGGTCGGGCTTCAAGGCGAGCGCGCGGGCGATACCGATGCGCTGGCGCTGGCCGCCGGAGAAGGAGTGGGGATAGCGCTTCAGGTGCCGCACGTCGAGGCCGACCACCCGCAGCAGGTTCTTGACCATCTCCCCGCGGGCGTCCGGGTCGCTTTCGCCGTGAATCACCAGGGGCTCGCTGATGATATCGAACACCGTCATGCGCGGGTTGAGAGAGCTGAAGGGGTCCTGGAAGACGAACTGGATGCGCCGCCGGAACTCGATCAGCTCTTCGCCGCCTAGGGCCAGCACGTCTCGCAGCCGGCCGCGGTCGTTGAAGGTGATCGACCCTTCGTTGGGCCTGAGCGCGCGCATGATGATCTTGGAGACCGTCGTCTTGCCGCAGCCGCTCTCGCCCACCAGGCCGAGGCACTCGCCGCGCCGGATGGCGAAGCTCACGTCGTCGACCGCCAGGGTCTCGCTGTGGCTGCCGCCGATGATGCCGGACTTGCGGATGGCGAAGCGCTTGGTCAGGTGCTCGACCGCGAGCAGCGGCCCCGCCGCGTCGGCGTCGGGCGGCCAGGGCTCCTTCGCCTTCAAGAGCGGCGAGCCCCCGTCGTGTTTGATCTCGCGGATCGGCTGCAGGCGCTCGTCCCGGCCCATGTCGAAACGCGGCACGGCGCGCAACAAGGCCTTGAGGTAGGGATGCTCGGCGCGCTGGAAGATGTCGTCCAGGGTGCCGGACTCCATGACCTGCCCGTGGTACATGACCACCACCTCTTCGGCGACGTTCGCGACCACCCCCAGGTCGTGGGTGATCATCAGCACGGCCATGCCGAGTTCCTGCTGCAGGTCGCTGATCAGCTTGAGGATCTGGGCCTGGATCGTCACGTCGAGGGCGGTCGTCGGCTCGTCGGCGACCAGCAGGGCCGGCCGGCAGACCAGCGCCATGGCGATCATGGCCCTCTGGCGCAGCCCGCCGGAAAGCTCGAAGGGATAGGTCTGCAGCGCTTTGGCGGGATCGGGAAAGCCCACCAGGCGCAGCATATCGAGGCAGATCTCCCGCCCCTCCTCGCGCCCCACCTTGCGGTGCAGGTGCAGCGCCTCGCCGATCTGGTTACCGACCGTGTGGACCGGCGACAGCGAGGTCATGGGCTCCTGGAAGATGATGGAGATGCGGGCGCCGCGGATGTCGCGCATCTGCTGGCTGTCTGGCCTGAGGGCGGCGATGTCGACGATACCGCCCTTGGAACCGGGTGCCGCCGCGCCGTTCGTCTGGCGCTCCGGGTCGGCGAAGAGGATCTGACCGCTCTCGATGCAGGCCGCCTTGGGCAGGATGCCCATGATCGCCTGGCTGACCACCGATTTGCCGGAGCCGGATTCCCCCACCAGGGCCACGGTCGAGCTGGGGCGGATGCGGAAGGAGACCCCGCGCACGGCCTCGAGGCGGCCTTCCGGAAGCTGGAAGGCGATCTTCAAATCCTCGACCTGCAGCAGGTTCTCCATGTCGTCCTTCGCCGCGTCCCCGTCCTTCGCCGTGTCCCTGTCCCTTGCCGCCTAGCCGGCCGTGCGATGGCTGGATGGCGGCGTGTCCTCGTCGGCGTCGACGCCGAGGCTCAGCAGGTTGCCGGCCGAGGCTGGGTCCATGGATACGCCGTTCTCCCGGAGCGCCTTGGCTGCGCGCCAGACCAGGAAGTCGAAATCCTCCAGGGCGGAATCGTAGGTGAGCGACCTTCCTCCCCCTTTCAGATTGAGCTGCATAAATCCCCCCTGACTCCGGGACTGCCGTTTGGTGCCGAAGTAGCGCAGCTTGAGGCGCTGCAGGTCGCCCCACGCCATGACCCGCGTGCCTAAGCCTACGTCGCAGATTTCCGTGTCGGTAACAGCCACCCTGGTCAAATGCCGCTGGATCGTGCGGTAGGCGAAATAGCCGAACAGCACGCTCCAGGCCCCGAAGATGGCCATAATTACAGGCGAGGCTGGCATAGACAACAGGATGCCGAGGCCGACCGCCAGGCCGGCGAAGGCGCGCAGGTAGTCGCCGGCAAGCGCCCGCGGTGGATAGCGGAAGGTCCTCATGGGGCGTTCTCGCGTCCGCCGGTCGGCGCGAAGGCCTCCGCCGAGGAGAGCCAGCGCGCCGCGGGGCGATCCGACAGCAGCGCGACCAGGCGGGCGGTGAAGCGCCAGGCCGCCTCGTCCATCACCAGGTGATGGGTCAGCAGGCCGGTCGGCTCCGCTGGATCGACGCGGGGCTCGGCGCGCCCGGCAAGGGACGCCGCCTCGCGCGCGGCGGCGCGACGGGCACGCAGATGACCGATCAGCAAATCCAATGCCGCGTCCTCCCCCAGGAACTCTCGCTTCGGCTTCCAGCGAAGCACATCGACGTGCGTATTGCACGCGACCAAACCCTCGGCTGCCGTCCGCGCCGCGCGCGCCGTGTAGAGGGAGAGCCCGCGAAAGCCGAGGCCGGGCAGCTCCTTGACGATGTCCGGCCCGATACGGTTCCAGGGCGGAACCAGCACGGGCTCGGCGCGCTCGCCGAACAGGGATACCAGCATAGTCCTGCCGCGTTTCAGTTCTTCGCAGATCGCGACACGGGCGCGGCCGGGCGCGAGCTCGATGGACTTCTCGCCGGCGGCGGCGTGGTTCGCGTGGTCGTAGCCGTGCTGCAGCACGCTCACCCGGGCCGGCTCTTGGGCCAGGCGGGCGGCCAGCTCGGCGGTGGCGTGCCGGGGTATGACGGCGAGCGCGAGGGGCGTGGCGTGTTCGTCGGCCAGCCTCAGCAGCCGATCCAAGGGTGCGCTGGGTTCCACGGCGTCGTCGTCGCGCCACCAGAAACTGGCCGTGCGGCGGGCCTGTCGCCAGGCCTCCAGCTCCTCGTCCAACCTTTCCCAGGCAGTCATGGCGCCACACTAGCAAGCATGCGCTGCAGGATCGCGGCGGTCGTTTGGGCGCCGTCCATGCGGATCGCGGGCCGCGCGCTCCCGTCCAGCGCCAGGGCCCGGCGCAGCCCCTCGTCGAGGCGCGGGCCGGAGAGCGCGGCTTCCGGCACCATCGCCAGCATTCCGCGCGCCTGCAGCAGCTCGGCGCGCCGGGTCTGCTCGGTCTCGGCGACCCCGGCAAAGGGCACGACGACCGCCGGCCGGCCGGCGCGCAGCACCTCCATGACCGTGTTGTAGCCCGCCTGGCTGATCGACAGGCGGCAGCGGGCGAGCAGGGCCTGGAAGTCCGGCCGGGAGCGCTCGACCGTCACGCCCGGTGGCGCCCGGCGCACCAGTGCCTCGAACGCACCCTCGGGAAAGTGCTGGCCCACCAGGATGCGCCAGGGCGCTGCCGCCAAGGGGCCGAGGGGCCGGGCGGCGAGCGCCGCCTCGATCATTGGCCCGGCGACCCGGCCGCCTCCGGCCGAGACCAGGACCTCGCCCCGGCCCTCGGCCTTCGCGGGTGCGTCCGCCTCCGGCGTGTCGGAAACCACGTAGCCGGTGTAGGTTGCCTCCGGTTCGACCCTGGCCAAGGCCGGGAAGGTCGCCCCGAGGGGAATGACGCCGGGATCGCCGTGGACCAGGATCCGGTCGAAGTGGCGGTTCAGGGTTTCGACGATCCAGTCCACCTTCTCGGGCTTCTGGGGCTCGTTCAGGATGTCCCGGACCGAGCAGACAACGGCCGGCCGTGGGTCCCGCTCCGCCGCCGCTGCCAGGAGCGGCAGCAGCTCGAAGCGCATCTGACGGCGGCCGAAGGGGAACATCTCGGTCAGCAGCAGTCGCGGACGGCAGTCGTGAAAGACCTCCAGCAGTCGCGCCGTCCGGCGTTCCTTCCAGGCCTCGTCCAGCGGCCGGCCCTCCCCGTCCACCAGGGCGGAGAAGGCCTCGTCGCGGCTCATGAGCGGCGGCAGCTGGACCAGGCGCGCGCCGCCGATGTCGAGATCGGCGACCGGCACGCCGCCGGTCACGAAGACCATTCGCAGGCCGCCAGCATCGAGAGCACGGGCGATGGCGGCCGCCCGGCGCAGGTGGCCGATGCCCAGCAAGTGCTGGACATAGAGCATGACGTCGGCGGATGCGCTCATGGCAGCAGGCTCAGGTCAGTCCGCACCACCCGGGGCGTGCCGTCGCCGGCGAGGGCGAAGACGTAGGCCCGTTCGGGCTTGAGCTTGCGTATGGGGTCCCCTCGCATGTCCCAGCCCTCGGCCAGGGCGTAAAGCGCACGGATGACGCCCTTGTGGACGACCGCCAGGGTCGGTTGACCGGCCGCCGCCACCTCGGCCAGCCAGGGCTTGAGGCGGTCCTGCACCTGGCGCGGGCTTTCGCCGCCGGGCGGCTGGAAGTCGAGGCCGCGGGCCTCCAGCTCGCTCATGGCGGCGCCCAGGCGTTCACGCAGCTCGGCCAGCAGCTCGCCCTCCCAGTCGCCCCAGCTGGCTTCGGCAAGGGTCGGAACGACCCCCGCCTCCGGGTGGCCGAGCAGGGCGGCCGTCTGCCGGGCGCGGACGAGCGGGCTGGTCGACCAGGCGTAGCCGTGGAAGTCATCGGGCAGGCGCCATTGCCGCACCCGATCGCGCCCCGCGGCGCTCAGGGGCCGGTCGGTTCGCCCCTGGATGCGCCCCTCGGCGTTCCAGGCCGTGGGCCCGTGGCGCAGCAGCACCAGCGGCGTCTCCCGCGCCGCGGTCACGGCGCGGCCCCGAGGGAGGCGAGAATGCCGTCGAGCTGGGCCGAGGCCCGCTCGAGGCTGTGCGCGTGGGCCACCTTGGCCAGCGCGGCCGCGCCCATGCGCTGGCGCAGCGCCGGGTCGGCCAGCAGCCGCTCCAGGGCGCCGCGGAAGGCCGCCGGGTCGCGCGGTTCGGCCAGCAGGCCGGTCTCGCCGTCGGCGACAATGGCCGGAACTCCGCCCTCGCGGCTGGCCACCACCGGCAGTCCGGCGGCCTGGGCCTCCAGCAGGGCCATGCCGTAGGCCTCGCGGACGGCAGGCCATGCGAAGAGGTCGGCGCCCGCCAGCAGGCCGGGGAGCTCGCCCTCCTCCACCGCGCCGGCAAAATGGATTTGGCCGTCTTTGACCTGGCCGCCGAGCGGGGCGAAGGCCGCTTCGACCTCGGTCCGGGCGGGCCCGTCGCCCACGATCAGGAGCTGCCAGGCCCGGTCTTCAAGCCCATCGAGCGCCGCCGCCAGCAGCCGGTAGGAGTCGAGCTTGTCGCCCGGGCGCATCATGGCGACGGCCGCGATCACCGGCCGCGCCGGGTCGAGCCCGAAGCTGGCCGCAAGCGCCGCGCGGTGGGCCGGGTGCGCGGCGGCGGCCTTTCGGCCCGGCTCCGGGTCGAGGAAGGGCAGCAGCAGCTCGCTGCGGCAGCTCGCGGGCAGGCAGGGCAGGTCCGCCGGATTGAGAGCGATCACCAGAGAAGCGGCTTCCAGGGCTTCGAGGGTGGCCCGGTGGCCCAGGTCCCAGGGCCCGCCGGCCCGCTTCGGCGCCACCGAGGCCTCGGCGGCCAGGTAGGGAATGCCGAGCCCCCGCGCCACCGCCGGCCCGAGCCAGTCGGGCGCCTTGTAGTAGAGGTGGTAGGTGAGCCAGGCCTCCGGGCGCACGGTGGCGGGTCCGGCCCGATAGCGGCGCAGCAGCCGCTCGGCGAGGCCCTCGCCGAGGCTTTCCAAGCGGGCCTGGCGCGCCGGGTCGCCGCCGCCGTCCCGGCTGCAGAAGCGGCTGGCCAGCGCGACCCGGTGCCCGGCCAGCTCCAGGGCGCGGATCAGCATGCGTGCCATCCGCCGGTCGCCGGAGGGTCGTGGATGGTCCGGCGGCTTCATGGGAGCGTAGAAGGCCAGTCTCAAGCTTTCCGTCCATTGCCCGCGCGGGCGTCTTTCTTGCAGCGGTGTCTTCCTAGCCGGGGCCCCGCTGCGGCGGACGGGACCGTTCCACTCGGCCGCTCCCTGTTCGGCGGCGCCTACTGGGCGGCGGCGGGATAGGGCGGCGCCAGCCGGTCGGCGAGCCGGTCGAGGCCCTGTTCCAGGGAGAAGTCCCGGCGCAGCCGTTCGGCGCCCGCGGCCCCCAGGCGCGCCCTCAGCGCCGGATCGCGGATCAATCGGGCGAGCGCGACCGTGAGGGCCGCCGGGTCGCCCGGCGGCACCAGCAGGCCGGTCTCGCCGTCGCGGATCAGCTCGGGGATGGCCGAAACGTCGGTCGCCAGGCAGGCCAGGCCCTGGCTCTGGGCCTCCATCAGCACGTTGGGCAGGCCGTCCCGGTCGCCGTCGCCGGCGATGCGGCTGGCCAGCACGAAGAGGTCGGCGGCCCTGTAGGCCTCCAGCACCTCCTCCTGGGGCCGCGCGCCCTGCCAGTCGATGCGCTCCGCCAGCCCCAGGCGCCGGGCCTCGGCCTGGAGCTTGCCCGCCAGCTGGCCGCCGCCGATGTGGATCAGACGCCAGTGGAGGTCCGGCGGCAGGCCGGCAAGCGCCCGCAGCAGGTCGGGATAGCCCTTCTTCTCCACCGCCCGGCCGACCGAAAGCAGGACGACGGGGTCCTCGGGGCTGCTGCCGTCGCGCGGCGGCCTGGTCCCGCCGGGCGGCGGGAAGCGGACGAAGTCGATCCCGTGATAGACCAGGGCCACCTTGCCGGCCTGTCCGGGCGCCTCACCCGCGAGGTCTGCCAGGTGGTCGCGCCCGACGGCCGTGCAGGTGACCAGCCAGTCGAGCTCGGCGAGCTTCTCCCGCTTCTCCCAGTCCGGCGTCGTCCAGATGTCCTTGGCGTGGGCCGAGCAAGACCAGGGCAGGCCGGTCATGAGGGCGGCGTAACGGGCGACCGAGGCAGGTGTGTGCAGGAAGTGGGCGTGGAGGCGGCCGATCGCGGACGGCAACTCCGCTGCGAGGACGCAGGCCTGGCCGAAGCGGCGCCCCCGGTTGGGCGTCAAGTCGCGCCGCAGGTCGGCGAGCCAGTGCCGGCGCGCCTCGCGGTATCCCGGCAGCCGGCGCGCCGCCCACCAGCCCTTGAGGACCCGGAGGGGCTCCTGCCAGAGGTATTCGGGCAGATAGGTGACGGGCGCGGCGACCTCGCGGTGGACCGGGTGGACCGCCGGATCGGTGGGGTGGCGCAGGCTGAAGAGCTGGAGGCCGAGCCCCCGCTGCTCGAGGCCGAGGATCTCCTGGGCGATGAAGGTCTCGGAGAGCCGCGGATAGCCCTTGAGGACGACCGCGATGGTCGGCGCGCCGCCTGCCGCCGTTCGGGGCGCGGCGGCGTGGAAATCCGCGGACCTGGCCGTCTTCTCGATCATGCGGGGACGTTAAAGAGGCACCGGAGCGAGGGCAAGCGGACCGCCCTGGTGGGTTCTTGCAGGAGTCCGGGGGGTCCGCGAACCCGTCCCGGGTCTCAGGGCGCGGCCTGGGCCTGGTGTGCCGGGTCCGCCGCCTTGACCGGCTCCCGGCGCAAGCCGAAGCCACGGCGCCCGCGGCTCAGCCATTGCCGGGTCAGCTTGACCACGTTCTCCGTGCCGTCCAACAGGCCGGGCACCACCTGTTCCGAGGGTTTTGGCTGCTGGGGCAGCGTGCGCAGGGCCGTCGCCATGACCTTGGGGTCGCGCACCCCGTCGTCGGCCAGGAGCTTGACCAGGCCCAGGTCGCGGGCCCGCCGGGCGCGCAGGTACTGCTCCATGCGCGGCTCGGTGCGCGGCACCACGATGGCCCGCTTGTCGAACGAGAGGATCTCGCAGAAGGTGTTGTATCCGCCCATGCAGAGCACGCCCGCCGCCCGGTCCATGAGGGATTCGATGTGGGCGTCGAAGGTGATCGCCTCCACCTTGTCCAGCTTGTTGGCGCGGCGCAGGAAATCGGCCTGCAGGTTGGAGCCCATGAAGGGCCCGAGCACCAGCAGGGCGGGATAGGGCAGGTCCGGGTCGGTCTCGTAGGCGCGCAGCACCCAGTCGATGATCTGCTCGCCATCGCCGCCGCCGCCCACGGTGATCAGGAGGTAGGGGTCCTGGATCTTCTCCAGCCGGAGCTGGGAGCCGGTCTTGGGCAGCTTGCGCTTCAGGTAGCCGGTGTAGGTCATGATCTGGCGGACCCGCCCGGGCAGGTCGAGGCCCTTCAACGGCTCGCAGATCTGGGGCAGCCCGTAGACCCAGATCTCGTCGAAATAGCGCTCCAGGGCGGCCACGGCGTTCTTGCGCTCCCATTCGGGGGCCAGCAGCCTGGGCTCGTCCATGACGTCGCGCAGGCCGAGCACGCAGGGCGTCGCCTTCTCCTTCAGGTGGCGCAGCGTCGGCTCCACCTCGCCGCGCACGCCGAGCGGCTCCTTGTCCACCAGGAACAGGTCCGGGTCGTAGACCTTCGCCGTGTGCTCGATGATGGAGGCCCTGAGCGCCATGGTCTCGTCGATGTCCATGTGCAGCTTCAGCGAGGTGTACTCGCCGTTTCTGAGCTTGATGACGCCCGGAATGCGCACGAAATCCACCCGCGCCCGGAAGTCGAAGCTGCCGATGATGGGCGAGCCCGAGAGGATCAGGACCGAAAGGTTGCGATTGGCCGCGACCAGCGCGTGGGCGATCTCGCGGCAGCGCCGCAAGTGGCCCAGGCCGAAGCTGTCGTGGCTGTAGATAAGGACGCGTTTGCCCTTGGACTTGGTGGCTGGCGGCATGCTCACCTCCCCGCGAACGAAGCCGGCCCCGATCGTTGCAACTGGTCCCCCCAGGGCCGAACTTCGAGGCCTCATCCGGCGGCGGCGATCATGCCACAAGCCGGCGCACAACGTGAATAAACAATTGTTCACGCATTCCCATAGGGTTGGAAGTCCAGTTTACCCGGCCAACCCCTTTGTCTAAGCTTGCCGGCGGGGATCATCCGGGGTCCAACGGCGCGGAGGCAAGAACTCGAAGGCCATGGAGCCAAATCTTTTCAAATATATCTGGCACCACAGCAAGGCCGAGCAGGTCAGCATACTGTTGCTGGTCGTGATTTCGCTGCCGTTTTACTTCTTTTCGCTGGACCTGCCGAAGTCGATCGTGAACCGGGGCATCCTGGGGCAGGGCTTCGACGGTCCCGGATCGACCCAGGCCGCCTTCGGCTTCAACCTGCCCTTCGGCGAGCTGCTGACCGGCCAGCCGGTGGTCATCTTCGAAGGCATCCAGTTCGAGCAGCAGGGTATCCTGCTGGCGCTCAGCTTCATGTTCCTGGGGCTGGTGCTGATCAACGGCGGCTTCAAATACGTCATCAACACCAGCAAGGGCCGGATGGGCGAGCGCATGCTGCGGCGCCTGCGCTACGAGCTGGTCGACCGGGTACTGCGGTTTCCGATCCCGCACCTGCGCAAGGTGAAGCAGGCCGAGGTCGCGACCATGGTCAAGGACGAGGTCGAGCCCCTCGGCGGCTTCATCGGCGACGCCTTCGTCACGCCGGTCTTCCTGGGCGGGCAGGCCTTGACCGCCATGGTCTTCATCCTGGTGCAGAGCGTCTGGCTCGGCCTGGTCGCCGCGGTGATCGTGCTGCTGCAGGCCTTCCTGATTCCCAAGCTGAGGGTGCGCATCCTGCAGCTCGGCCGCCAGCGCCAGTTGACCGCGCGGCAGCTGGCCGGCCGGGTCGGCGAGGTGATCGACGGCGCCATCGAGATCCAGGCCAACGACACCAGCAACTACGAGCGGGCGGACTTCTCCTCGCGCCTCGGCAAGATCTTCGGCATCCGCTATGAGATCTTCCAGCGCAAGTTCTTCGTCAAGTTCCTCAACAACCTGCTATCCCAGCTGACGCCCTTCATCTTCTACGCCGGCGGCGGCCTGCTGGCCATCCAGGGTCACCTGGACGTGGGCGCTCTGGTGGCGGTCATCGCCGCCTACAAGGACCTGCCCAGCCCGATCAAGGAGCTGATCGACTGGGACCAGCGGCGCAACGACGTCCAAATCAAGTACGACCAGGTGATCGAGCAGTTCCAGCCGGCGGACCTGATCGAGCCCTGGGTTCAGGACACCGAGGTGCCCCAGCCCGCGCCCCTGTCGGGAGACTGGCGGGTCTCGGCGGTCTCGCTGCTGGACGATTCGGACACGCGCCTGGTGGATTCCGCCAGCTTCACCGCCGCCCTCAAGGATCACGTCGCGATCGTCGGCAGCAGTAGCAGCGGCAAGGAGCACCTGGGCATGCTGCTGGCGGGCCTGGTCCGGCCGACCTCCGGCGACATCAAGGTCGGCGAGCTGAACCTTGCCGAGCAGACTTCCGCCGTGACCGGCCGGCGGCTCGCCTACGTGGGGCAGGACGCCTACCTCTTCCCCCAGTCGGTGCGCGAGAACCTGACCTATGGGCTCAAGCACCAGCCGGTCACCCCGGGCATGCACGCCGAGGCGGATCCGGCCAAGAAGGCGCGCGAGGAGTCGGAAAGCCTGCGGTCCGGCAACACGACTCTCGACCCCGAGGCCGATTGGATCGACTACCAGGACGCGGGCGCCTCCGGCCCCGGCGACCTGACCGACCGGCTTGTCGAGGTTCTGAAACTGGTCGAGATGGAGGACGACGTGTACCGCTTCGGCCTGAGCGGCGCCATCGATCCGGAGGAGCGCCCCGACGTTGCCGAGGACGTGCTGAAGGCGCGCGATGCCCTGCGCGCCCGCCTGGAAGCCCAGGACGCCGCCGACCTCGTGGTCCGATTCGACCCGGAGCACTACAACCTCAACGCCACCTTGGCGGAGAACCTGCTGTTCGGCACACCCATCAAGGATGCCTATGCCACCGAGGTCCTGGCCGACAACGAGCTGGTGATGGGGCTGCTGGAGCAGGAGGACCTCGTCGGTCCTTTGCTGGACATGGGGCTCTCGATCGCCCGGACCATGGTGGAGATCTTCGCCGACCTGCCGCCGGGCCATCCCTTCTTCGAGCAGTTCAGCTTTATCGAGGCCGACGAACTGCCCGATTTCAGGGTGCTCGTTCAGCGCAGCGAGAAGGGCGGCACGGAGGCCCTGAGCAGCGAGGATCGGCGGCGCCTCCTGGCGCTTCCCTTCAAGTATATCGAGGCCCGCCACCGCCTCGGCCTGATCGACGGGAAGGTCGAGGACCGCGTCGTCGCGACCCGGGCCAAGATCGCCCAGCGGATCGAGGAAGCGGACCCGGGAGCCGTCGAGGCCTACCGTCCCGAGGCCTACAACGCCGCCGCCTCGCTGCAGGACAACATCCTGTTCGGCCGGCTCGCCTTCGGACAAGCCCAGGCGGAGGAGACCGTGGGCCGGGCCCTGGGCGATGTTGTGCAGGACCTGGGACTGCGCCGAACGATGCTGGAGGTCGGTCTCGACTACCAGGTGGGCGTCGGCGGCAAGCGCCTGACCAAGACCCAGCGCCAGAAGCTGGCGATCGCCCGCGCGCTGCTGAAGCGGGCGGACGTGCTGATTCTCAACGAAGCCGCCGGGGTCATGGACGGCGCCACCCAGTCGCTGCTGTTCGACCGTATCCTCGAAGACCGCAAGGGGCAGGGCGTCATCTGGACGCTGCAGCGGGCCAATTTCGCCCAGCGCTTCGACCGCGTCCTGGTGATGCAGGCGGGGCGCATCGTGGAGCAGGGCAAGTACGCCGAGCTCGACCGGGCGGATTCGGCCCTGAAGGAGCTGATCAGCGCGGGCTGAGCCCCGCGAACATGGAGATCTGAGCGATGAGCATCGATAAGGAAGTCGAGGTTTTGCGGCAGATACCCCTGTTCGCGAACATCGAGCCTGCGAAACTGAAGCTCATGGCCTTCGCCAGCGAACGGCTGACCTTCCGGCCGGGCCAGGCCCTGTTCGAGCAGGGAGACGCCGGCGAGGCGGCCTACATCATCGTCGAGGGCGAGGCCGATGTGACCGTGGAGACCGCCTCCGGGCCGCTCACCGTAGCCAAGCTCGCGAAGAACGACCTGGTGGGCGAAATCTCGATCCTTTGCGACGTGCCGCGCACGGCGACCGTGACGCCGACCAGCGATCTAGTCTCCCTCAAGATCACCAAGGAGTTGTTCTTCCGCTTGATCACGGATTTTCCCGAGATGGGGGTGGAGATCATGCGGGTCCTGGCCCACCGCCTGGAGCAGACCACGGCGGCCTTGCGCGCCGCCCAGGCGCGCCCGAACTGAGCGCCGCGGGCCAGGTCCGGCCGTCCTCCGCGAGCGATCCCAAGTGAGCCGCCTCGACAGCTTCATCCGGCGCCTGGAGGCGCAGCGGGCCTGCATAGACCGGGCGGCCGAGCTGATCGCCGACCTGGAGGGGCCGGTCTTCGAGCTCGGCCTGGGCAACGGGCGCACCTTCGACCACCTGCGCGAGCGTCTGGGCGGGCGCGAGATCTTCGTCTTCGAGCGCCAGGTGGCTGCCCACCCGGACTGCCGGCCCGACGCCGCGCACCTGCTCCTGGGCGACATCCACGACACCCTGCCGGCCGCCGTCGAGCGCTTCGCGGGCCAGGTGGCCCTGATCCACAGCGACATCGGCACCGGCGATGCGGCGGGTAACGCTGCCATCGCGGCCTTCCTGTCGCAGCATCTGGACCGGCTGCTGCGCCCGGGCGGGCTGGTGGTCTGCGATCAGCCCATGACCCTCGCAGGGTCCGAGACCCTGCCGCCGCCCGGCGGCGTCGCGCCCGACCGCTACTTCACCTACCGGCGCGTTTGAGCGCCGCTGTCCGGCGATCAGCCAATTTCCAGCACCACAGGCACGTGGTCCGAGGGGCGATCCCAGGTGCGGGTGTCCTTGACCACCTCGACCCGGGCGAGGCTGGAGACCAGGGGCGGCGTCACCCAGGCGTGGTCCAGGCGCCAGCCGTAGTTCTTGGCGAAGGACTGGGGGAAGCGGTAGCCCCACCAGGTGTAGAGCGGCTCGGGCGGCGGGGCGAAGTGCCGCGCCGCGTCGACGAAGCCGCCGGCCTTCAGGAGGCGGGCCATGTGGTCGGACTCCACGGGCGTGTGGCCGACGCTGCGCAGCAGGCGCTTGTGGTTCCAGACGTCGCAGTCCAGCGGCGCCACGTTGAGGTCGCCGACCAGCACGATGGGCCGCTCCTTCACCGCCTCGCGCCGGCACCAGCGGGCCATCTCCTTGAGGAACTTGAGCTTGTGGTCGAACTTGTCGTTGACCTCCGGGTCCGGCTTGTCGCCGCCGGAGGGCACATAGAAGTTGTGCAGCTCCACGCCGTTCAGTCGGACATAGGCGTGGCGCTTGTCGTCCTTCTTGCACCAGACCCGGGTGTCCTGCTCCTCGAAGGGCAGGCGCGAGGCGATGGCGACCCCGTGGTAGGCCTTCTGGCCGTGGGCCAGGATGTGGCGGTAGCCCAGCGCCTCGAGGGCCTCGAAGGGAAAGAGGTCGTTGGGGACCTTGATCTCCTGCAGGCAGATCGCGTCGGGCCGGGCCGTCTCCAGGAAGCGCGTCAGATGCTCCAGGCGCGGGCGGATCGAGTTCACGTTCCAGGTGGCGATGCGAAGGGGCATGAAGCCTTTCCAGACGATTCGGGAAGGGGCCGGGCGGGGGAAATGCCCGGGCCAGGGTGTGAACGCTCGACAGGATAGGACGGCGGTCTCGCGGAACCAAGCGCGCCCGTGCCGGATCGCTGCGAATTCTCCAATGAACGGGATAGGGGCCGGCCCTGGACGCGGGGAACGCCCGGTCGGGGGGGCCGGGCGTTCCATTCTCTCCGCGGAGACGTGGAGCTTCGGCAGGGGACCGCATCGCTCCACATCGGTTGCCGGGCGAAAAAGCCGGCAACCCTTAGTTAACTAATTTAGGATCTGCCCGGCGCTATGCAATAGCACCCTCTGGGCGTCTGCCATGCGTGGAGAACATATCTAGGGGACCGGCTATGACCGGCTTTCGAGGGCGAGCGTCGGTCCGCCGCCGCATCCTCGGATGTCCTCCGCCAGCGCGACCCAGACCGCAAGGCTATCGCGTTCGGCCTGTTTGCATCCCGTCGAACAAGCCCGGCGCCGGAATTCAGCATAATAATTAAGCATAATAGACGAGACCATCATTAGTTAACTGCATGCAACTATGCAGCCGTCACTGCATCCGGGCGTGACACGGGCCGTTGCGGCCCGAGCGCGCGGAGGCCATCTTTGTGCCATGGAGCTGTCCGCTGAAGTCCTGCTGTCCTGGAAGAGCGCCGCCGTCGCCGCCTGGTTCGGACTGCTGTTCCTGGGCGAGCGGCTGGCACCGGCGGCTCCCTGGCCGGCCCGGACGGCAGCCCGGACGGCGGCCCTGGCGCCGGGAGAGCCGGCCGGCGGGCCGTGGCGGCTCGCCCGCAACCTGGGCCTGCTGCTGCTGACCGCGAGCCTCTCGCCGCTGATCGTGGTGCCGCTCTCGCTCTGGGCGAGCGGCCTGGCGCCGGACTGGCGGCCCGCGGCCTGGAGCGGCGGCTGGGGCTTGCTGCTGGACGTGGTCCTGCTGGACTTCCTGATCTACTGGTGGCATCTGGCCAACCACAGGGTCCCCTTCCTCTGGCGCTTCCACGAGGTGCACCATCTGGACCGCTTCCTCGATACTACCACCGCCGTGCGCTTCCACTTCGGGGAGGTGCTGCTGTCGGCCCTGGCCCGGGCCGGGGTGATCGTGCTGCTGGGCTTCCCGATCCTCTCGATCCTGGTCTTCGAGGGACTGGTGCTGGTCTCGGCCCTCTTCCATCACTCCAACCTGCGCCTGCCGGCGGGGCTCGAGCGGGCCCTCAGCTTGGTCGTCATCACGCCCTCGATCCACTGGGTGCACCATCACAAGGTGCGGGCCGACACCGACAGCAACTACGGCACCATCTTCAGCTTCTGGGACCGCCTCTTCGCCAGCCGCAGCCCGACCCGGCGCAGCCCGGACATGGCGATCGGCGTGGAAGGCCGCGAGGAGGAAGCCCTGCTCGGCCTGCTTATCCGTCCCTTCCGGCCCGCGGCGCGCTAAGGCCGTGCCTGCCCCGTAGGCGGAGCGGGCCGGCGCCGCGACAGCACGAAGAACCCGTTAACGGTTCTGGCGGTCCTGAAAGTGGATCTGCAGGTCGCCGTGCTCGAAGAGGGACTCGTCGAGCTCGGCGCCGTAGCGGGGATTTAGGATCGCGACCCGGGTCAGGATGCCCTGGGCGTCCTCGACCTCCCAGCTGTGGAGCGCCACCGGCTGGTCGCTGAAGACCAGGGTCACCTGGCCCTCCGCGCCGTCTTCGCTCATGCGCAGGGTGACCCGGACCGTGCCGGGCCCCCGCTCGACGCCCATCACCTCGACCCCGTCCTCCAGGTCGACCTCCTCGCGGACCAGGAACCACAGCGGCGTCTCCCAGAGCGGCAGGAAAGTGGCCTGCTCAAGCTCGCGGTCGTAGTAGAGCAGCGTCACCCCGTTGGCGATGAGGAGCGCCGGATGGGGCGGGTCGTACTCGAACCGGAGCCGTCCCGGCCGGTCGAGATAGAGGTCGCCTTCGGCGAAGGCGCCGTTGTCAGAGACCTGGACGAAGCGCGCCTTCAGGCTGGTGATGCCGTTCAGATAGTCCACCAGCCGCGCCAGGGTCTCCGCGTCCGCTTCGACGTCCTGGGCCGGAACGGCGGCTTCTTCGGTGACGGCTGGCGTTTGGCTTTCGTCCTGGGCCGCCTCGTCCTGAGCCAGGGCGGGTGCGCCGACAAGGGCTGCGGCGAAGAGCGGCGGGGCGAAGAGGGCCGCGGCGGACGCGGCCAGGCTGCGAAACAGGGTCATGGTTCCTACTCTACGGCGCGCCGGCCGCCCTTCGTTCCCTCGTGGGAGGCCCGCGGCCTGTCGGGCGGCCCGGCTCAGTGCGCGGCGCCGATCTCCTCGGGGCTGCGGATCAGCACCTCGCGCTTGCCCACGTGGTTGGCCTCGCTCACCAGCCCGTCGGCCTCCAGACGCTCGATGATGCGCGCCGCCCGGTTGTAGCCGATCTGCAGGTGGCGCTGGATGAAGCTGGTCGAGGCCTTGCGGTGCTGGCAGATCACCGCCACGGCCTGATCGTAGAGCTCGTCGCCGCTGCCGCCCTCGGAGGAGAGGCCGTCGAAGCCCTCGCCGTCCTCCTCCTCGGTCACGGACTCGATGTAGGAAGGCTGGCCCTGGCGTTTCAAGTGGCTGACCACGTCCTCGACTTCCTGGTCGGTGACCAGCGGCCCGTGCACCCGGGTGATGCGCCCGCCCTGGGCCATGTAGAGCATGTCGCCCTGGCCGAGCAGCTGCTCGGCGCCGGGATCGCCCAGGATGGTGCGGCTGTCGATCTTCGAGGTGACGTGGAACGACACACGGGTCGGGAAGTTGGCCTTGATGGTGCCGGTGATGACGTCCACCGAGGGGCGCTGGGTCGCCATCAGCAGGTGGATGCCGGCGGCGCGGGCCATCTGGGCGAGGCGCTGGACGGCGGCCTCGATGTCCTTGCCGGCCACCAGCATGAGGTCGGCCATCTCGTCGACCACGACGACGATGAAGGGGAGCGGCTCGAGATCGAAGGGCTGATCCTCGTAGATCGGCTGGCCGGTGTCCGGGTCGAAGCCGGTCTGCACCCGCCGGGTCAGCACCTCGCCGGTACGCCGGGCCTCCTCGATGCGGGCGTTGTAGCCGTCGATGTTGCGCACGCCGAGGCGGGTCATGGCCCGGTAGCGCTCCTCCATCTCGCGCACGGTCCACTTGAGGGCGACGACCGCCTTCTTGGGCTCGGTGACTACCGGCGAGATGAGGTGGGGGATGCCCTCGTAGACCGACAGCTCCAGCATCTTGGGGTCGATCATGATGAACTTGCAGTCCTCGGGCGCGTGCCGGAAGAGCAGCGAGAGGATCAGGGCGTTGATGGAGACCGACTTGCCGGAGCCCGTGGTGCCGGCGATCAGCAGGTGCGGCATGCGCGCCAGGTCGACGATCACCGGCCGGCCGCCGATGTCCTTGCCCAGGATGAGGGGAAGCTTGCCGCCGGCGCGCTCGAAGTCGTCGGAGCCCAAGAGCTCGCGCAAATAGACGGTCTGGCGGTTGTTGTTGGGCAGCTCGATGCCGATGGTGCTGGAGCCGGGAACCACCGCGACCCGCACGGAGATGGCGCTCATGGAGCGGGCGATGTCGTCGGCCAGGCCGACCACGCGGCTGGTCTTGGTGCCCGGCGCCGGCTCCAGCTCGTAGCGGGTCACCACCGGGCCAGGGCGCACCTTGACGATCTCGCCCTTGACCCCGAAGTCCTCGAGAACGGTCTCCAGCAGCCGGGCGTTCTTCTCCAGGGCGTCGTTGCTGAGGGCGCCGCGCGCCAGGTCGGGCGGCGGCTCGGCCAGGAGGTGGAGCGGCGGCGGCTCGAAGTCGCCCTCGGTGTAGAAATCGAGGCGGCCCTGGGTCGAGGCGCGCCGCTTGGCGGGCTTGACGGGTGCCCGCTTGCGGGCCACCCGGCCGCCGGCTCTCGGCGCGTCCACGTCCAGGGAATCGTCGCGCGCCGCCCGGCGGGCTTTCTTGCGGGCCGAGGCGCCGGTGCCGACCACCGGGATCCGCCGGGTGACGACGCTGCGCGCCTCGGGCGCCCGGCCCTCGCGCGCCGCGAACTTGCGCCTGAGCGCCCAGAGCCGCGCCGCGCCCGACCAGAGCCAGGCCGCGAAGCGCAGCAGGCGCCGGCCGTCGCTGCGGCTGAAGGCCAGGCTGACCAGCAGGCCCGCCAGGCCCAGGACCCCGCTGGCGAGCGCGACCGCCCAGCTCGCCACTCCGAGCTTGGAGGTCAGCCAGCCGAGCAGCAGGGCGCCCGAGAAGCCGCCCACGCCGCTGTCGGTGGGCCAGCCGGCCGGCGCCGGGAAGTAGGCCGCGGCGGCGGCCGCCAGCAGCAGCGTGACGGGCAGGGCGGCGAGGCGCAGGCCCCACTTGTCGAGCCGCCGGCGGCGGCAGAGCCGCAGGCCCCAGACCAGCAGCACCAGGGGCAGCAGGAAGGCGACCAGCCCGCCCGTCTGCCACATGAGATCGGCGGCGTAGGCGCCGGGCAGGCCCAGCAGGTTCATCACCGGGCCGTCGCCCGCCCGGTTGAAGGAGGGGTCTCCGGCGCGGTAGCTGAGCCCGGCGACGGCCAACGCCGCGCCCAGGCCAACCAGCAGCGCGCCGCCCAGCTCGATCAGCCGCCGCCGCACGAAGGCCTCGGTGCCGCGGGGCAGCACCTGGGGCGGGCCCTTGCGCGCCCGCGTGTTGACCACACCGCTCTTCGCCGTCATGAGGTCCCTGCTCCCTCAGTCGAGACGTGCCCTCTTACAGTATTTCCCCGAGTCGCCGTAGCGCCGCTTCGACCAGCTCGGGCTCGTGCACCAGGGCTACCCGGATGAACCGCCGTCCCGGGTTTTCGCCGTCTGGCGTCTCGGCCGCCATGTAGGCCCCGGGCACCACCTTCAGGCCGCCCTGGCGCCAGAGCTCGACGGCGGCCGCCTCGCCGTCGCCCACGTCGAGCCAGAGGAAGAAGCCGCCTGCGGGCCGGCGGAAGCCGAAGCGGCCGCCCAGGACCCGCTCGGCGACGGCGAACTTCTCCTGATACTGCAACCGGTTGGCCGTCACATGGGCCTCGTCCCGCCACAGCGCCTCGCCCGCCGCCAGCACCGGCAGGGGCACGCCCGCGCCGCCGACCCGCAGGGACTCGTCGAGGGCCTGGATCAGCCGCGGGTCGCCGGCCACGAAGCCGCAGCGCAGCCCCGGGGCGCTCGAGCGCTTGGAAAGCGAGTGGAAAACCAAGAGGTTACCGAGCGGGCCGCCGTCGCCACCCGGTCGCGGCCCGCCCAGGAGGCCGGCCTGGAGGGCGCTCTCTAGGGCGCCGGGAGGCGGCACGTCCGTGTAGATCTCGGAATAGCACTCGTCGAAGGCGAGCACGAAATCGTGCCGGCGGGCGAGGGCGATTAGCTCCTCCAGGCGCGCCAGGTCGGCCACGGCACCTTGGGGGTTGGACGGGGTGCAGAAGTAGCAGAGCGCCGCCTGGTCCAGCAGCTCCGGCGCCAGGCCCGCCACATCGGGCAGCAGGCCCGAAGTGCGGCTCGCGGCCACCGGGACCGGCTCGGCGCCGGCCGCGAGCGCCGCCCCCATGTAGACGTGATAGAAGGGGTTGGGCAGCAGCACCTTGGGCGCGGGCGCCCCCGGCCGGGTCGAGGCCAGCGCCAGGGCGGCGAAGAAGAGCCCCTCGCGGCTGCCGGGGAGCGGTAGGATGGCGGTTTCCGGGTCGAGGGGGCCGCCGGGCGCCGCCGTGTCCTCCGGCAGGCCGTAGCGCCGCACCAGCCAGTCCGCGGCGGCCGTCCGGTAACCGGCCGTGCCTCGGGGCGTCGGATAGCGGCCCCAGCCCTCTGCGTTCTCCGCCAGCATTTGGGCGACGAAGTCCGGTGGCTGGTGCCGGGGCTCGCCGAGGGAAAGCAGAATTGGCTGGCCGTCCGGCGCCGGGCTGGGAGCCGGGTCGATTCCCTCCAGCAGCCGGTTGAGCCGCGAGAAAGGGTAGAAGGCCTGGAACGCGAGCGGCTCGGACATGGGCCGGGGGATCGCCCTCTGGTGACCGGGAGGCGCACGGCGGCCGGGAACAGGCCGAGAGACGCCGCCCGGTGACTCGGAATGGGTACAAAACATGAATGAGTCTAGCGGCTTGGCCGGGGCCGGGCAAGAAAGCGGGCCGCGGCCGAACAGGGGCGGCGGGCGGCCAAAAGAAGCCGGCCCGGGCGCCAATCGGGGGCGCCCGGGCCGGAGTCTCTCGCGAGAAAGGGCGAACGGGCGAACGGGAGAACGATCCGGCGTCAGATCCGCTGGGTGCCGAAGCCGAACTCCGGATAGGCCTCCATGCCGAGCTCGGCCTTGTCGAGCCCCAGGTCCTCGACCTCCTCGCTGACCCGGACGCCCGCGGTGTACTTGAGCGTCAGCCAGACGACGGCGCTGGTGACGCTGACGAAGACGCCGACCGCGACGATGCCGATGATCTGCACGACCAGGTCGCCGGCGCCGAAGATGCCGACGGCCAGCGTGCCCCAGATGCCGGCCACCAGGTGAACCGGGATCGCGCCAACCACGTCGTCGATGCGCAGCTTGTCCAAGAGCGGCACGGTGGCCACCACCAGGCCACCGCCGATGGCGCCGATGAGGATGGACAGCAGGTGGTTCTGCAGGTCCGGCCCGGCGGTGATCGCCACCAGACCGGCCAACGCGCCGTTGAGGGCGAAGGTGAGATCGACCTTCTTGTAGATGATCTGGGCCACCAGCATCGCCGCCACCACGCCGCCGGCCGCCGCCAGGTTGGTGTTGACGAAGACGATCGCCATGGCCGCGACGTCGAGGGCGCTGCCGAGCGCCAACTGGGAGCCGCCGTTGAAGCCGAACCAGCCGAGCCAGAGGATGAAGGTGCCCAGGGTGGCCAGCGGCAGGTTGGCGCCCGGCATGGGATTGACCCGGCCGTCGGGGCCGTAGCGGCCCTTGCGGGCGCCGACGATGATGGCGCCGGTCAGGGCCGCCCAGCCGCCCACCGAGTGGACGATGGTGGAGCCGGCGAAGTCGGAGAAGCCCATCTCGGCCAGGAATCCGCCGCCCCAGCTCCAGGCGCCCTGGATCGGGTAGATGAAGCCGGTGAGCACGACCACGAAGATGAGGAACGGCCAGACCTTGATGCGCTCGGCCAGCGTGCCGGAGACGATCGAGGCCGCGGTCGCCACGAAGACCATCTGGAAGAACCAGTCGGACATGGAGGCGTAGCCGCCGTCTGTGACCGCCGCGACCATCTCGGGCGTCGCCTCCTCGGCGTTGATCAGTGCCAGCTCCGCGGGCGCCGGGTTGTAGAGCAGGCTGAAGGAGCCGATGACGCCGCTCACGTCCACGTACATCAGGCTATAGCCGATCACGTAGTACATGAGCCCCGCGATGGAGTAGAGCGCGATGTTCTTGAGGCAGATGGACGCGGTGTTCTTGGTCCGCACCAGGCCCGATTCCAGCATGGCGAAGCCGGCCGCCATCCACATGACCAGGGCGCCGGTGACCAGGAACGAAAAACTGTTCAAGATGAATTGGGTCTCGGGCGAGACCTCGGCACGGGCCGGATCGGCCGCCAGGCCGAAAACGACGGCCAATCCCAATACGCTAAAGAGTCTGCCAAGCCTGCCGGATGGGGTCATCGTCACTCCTCCCAATCGCCCTTTGGGTCCGCGATAGCCATGGGCCGGCACACCACCGGTGCCTCCCGGCGAAATGGAAGACGCCCGCCCAACTCGCTCAGTAGCATCTCAAGAAGCGTGCCAAACGCCGGCACCCTTGAAACGGAAGTAATATCAGTAGCTTGGGGCGATAGACCCTCGATCCAGTGGCCCCAACGACGGCATTGAGTTGCCTAAATTATAGGCGAGACAAGTCATCTGCCTATATTTTCGGCACACACCTCCTCTCGCCCATCCTGGACAAGCCCGCGGGCCCGCGCGAAGCTTCGGCCATGGGTAGGGAGACGGAGATCCGGCAGGACGCCGCGCCGGCGGAGTGCCACGTGACAGCTGCGGGCTCCGGCGCGTTGAGTGCCGAGGTCCTGATCGTGGGCGGCGGCATGGTCGGCCTGACCCTGGGGGCGGCGCTGGCGGATGCCGGGATCGAGGTGCTGCTGGTGGACCGGGAGGATCCCGCGGCCCAACTCGACCAGGGCTTCGACGGCCGCAGCTCGGCCATCGCCCGGGGCTCCCAGCAGGCGCTGGCGGGGATCGGATTGTGGGACCTAATGGCCGAGGACGCCGAGCCGATCCTGGACATCCGGGTCTCCGACGGTCGGGTCGGCGAGCGCGCCTCGAGCCTCTTTCTGCACTACGACCACCGGCTGCTCGGCGATGGCCCTGAAAGTGGAGACCAAGCCGCTGGGGGCCCGCTCGGCTACATCATCGAGAACCGCGCGATCCGGCGAGGGCTTCACGCCCGGGCCGGCCGGCTGGAGCGCCTGAGGCTGCTGGCGCCCCGGCGCGTTGCGGAGTTGGAGCGGGGTGCCAGGCGGGTGACGGCCCGGCTCGACGATGGCACCCGGATCGCGGCCCGCCTCGCGGTCAGCGCCGAGGGGCGGACCTCCGCCCTGCGGGAGGCGGCCGGCATCCGCACCACCGCCTGGTCCTACGGCCAGACCGGCATCGTCTGCACCGTCGCTCACGCCCTGCCCCATAACGGCGTGGCACACGAGAACTTCCTGCCCTCGGGCCCCTTCGCCATGCTGCCCATGACCGATGGCGAGGACGGCAGCGGCGGCGGCCCGGTCCATCGCTCGTCCATCGTCTGGACCGAGCGCCGCGAGCTTGTCCCGGCCATGATGGCGCTCGACGACCGGGCCTTCGGCCATGAGATCGCGCGGCGCTTCGGCGACAGCCTGGGCGAGCTGCGGCCGATCGGCGGACGCTGGGCCTATCCCCTCTCCCTGAGCCACGCCGAGCGCTACCTGGACCGTCGGCTCGTCCTTGTGGGCGACGCGGCCCACTCGATCCATCCCATCGCCGGCCAGGGCCTCAACCTGGGACTCCGGGACGTGGCGGCACTGGCCGAGACCCTGGTGGATGCCCGCCGGCTCGGCCTCGACCTGGGCGCGGCCGACGTGCTGGCCCGCTACCAGCGCTGGCGACGGCTCGACAACTTGGTGCTGATCGCGGCGACCGACGGCCTCAACCGTCTCTTCTCCAACGACCTGGGGCCGCTGCGCCTGGCGCGCGACCTGGGTCTGGCGGCGGTCGACCGGCTGCCGCCCTTGAAGCGGTTCTTCATGCGCCACGCCATGGGCATGGTGGGCGACCTGCCGCGGCTCATCCGCGGCGAAGCGCTCTAGGAACCGACAACGCGAGAAAGGGGAGGCTTGATGGCCGGATATTGGGTGGTGAAGGTGAAGGTGACGGACCCCGAGTCCTACGGCGAGTACGCCAAGCGGGCGGCCGTCGCGGTGGCGAACCACGGCGGCAAGTTCATCGTGCGCGGCCAGCCGGCGGTCACCAAGGAGGGCGACGACTATCCGCGCAACGTGGTGACCGAGTTCCCCAGCTATGAACAGGCGCTCGCCTGCTACGACTCCCCCGAGTACCAGGAGGCGCTGACCTACGCCGAAGGCGCCTCCGAGCGCATTCTCTCGATCATCAACGGGGATTGATCCCTGATCCCGTCGAACCCATAGGGGTTCGCCTTGTTGCCCCTCAGTCGCCGGGCGCGAACCTCCGTTCGCTTGGCTCTCCTCGCTTACGCTGCGGGCGCGCGTTCGCGCTTGCCAGCGAGCCCGGCCCACGCCGGTGTACGGTTGAACGATCTCGTCGGCTCGCTGGGAACGGAGCAAAGAATTCGGCAGGTCTGGCTAAACCCCGTCCACCAGGATCATCTCGGAGTCCGCGGCCTCCCAGCGGATGGCGCGGACGTCTTCGTAGGCCGGGTCGTCGTAGAAGGCCTGGGCGGCGGCCCGGTCGGGGAACTCGATGACCACGATGCGCCGGGCCTCCTCCGGCCCCTCCAGGGTCGTGGTCGCGCCGCCGCGCACCACGAACCGCCCGCCGTGCTTGGCGATCAGGGCCGGGGTCTTGGCCGTGTAGTCGGGATAGCGCGCCGGGTCGGTAACTGTGATGCGGACGATCAAGTAGGCGCTCACGGGGTCTCTCCTTCTGGCGTTCGGCGCTCGTCCGGGTGGCTCAGATCTCCCGGCCCAGCAGGTCCTCCTCGAAGGGGTAGCCGGTCAGGAGCTGGGCGCCGGTCTCGGTGATCAACACCTGCTGCTCCAGCTTGACGCCCTCGCGGCCGCCCTCCTCGCCGATGTAGCTCTCGACGCAGATGGTCATGCCGGCCTCGAAGCGGTCGTCGTAGCCGTCCCGCGCCCAGTCCTCGGTGTAGTAGCAGGCCGGGTACTCGTCGCAGAGCCCGACCCCGTGCACGATCACCGAGTAGCGCTGGGCCTTGCAGCTTTCCGGCAGGCTCCAGGCGGTCTCGGCCAGCTCCCGGAAGCTCAGGCCCGGCTTGATGAGGGCCATGTTGGCGTGGATCTGCTCCCAGGCGAGGCGGTAGAGGCGGCGCTGCTCGTCGCTCGGCTTGCCGGGGCCGCAGAAGAAGGTGCGCGAGATGTCGGCGCAGTAGCTGTAGGGCCCGATCATGTCCGTGTCGAAGGCGACCAGCTCGCCGGGCCGGATCGTCCGGTCGCTGCATTCCTGGAACCAGGGATTGGTGCGCGGGCCCGAGGCCAGCAGCCGGGTCTCGATCCACTCGCCGCCGTGGGCGATGTTGAGCTGGTGCAGGAGCGACCAGAGCTCGTTCTCGCTGAGGCCGGGGCGCAGCTCCTCGCGCATCCTGGCCATGCCGATCTCCGCCACGGCGATGGAGGCCTGCATGCAGGCCAGCTCCTCGGGCGACTTGAGGCGCCGGGCGAGCTCGGTCACCTCCTGGCCGTCCATGATCTCCATGCCCTCGGCGCGCAGCGCGTCGATGCCGAGGTAGTCGCACTTGTCGACGGCGAGGCGCCGGTTGCCGCCGCCGTGCCGGCGCACCAGGTCGGCCAGCTCCGCCGCCCAGAGCTTCGACCGCTCCGGGCCCTTGGAGCCGGCGCCGAAGTAGAACCAGTAGACGGCGGCGCGGATCTCGTCGACCGTCTCCAGCCCGGCGGCCAGGTGGGGCGAGGAGTGGAAGTCGAACAGGACCACCGGCCCCTCGGTCGCCACGAAGCAGTAGCGGACCGCGTTGTGGAGGGTCCAGACCGTCATGTTGCGGGCGCCGGTGGCGTAGCGGATGTTGACCGGGTCGTAGAGCAGGATGCCGGCGTAGTCGCGCCGCTTCAGCTCGCCGCGCAGGCGGCCCAGGCGGTAGGCGCGCAGGGCGCGCATGTCGATCTGAGCCTCGCTGTCGATGAGCTGGCGCGTGCCGCCCGCCTCGAGGCCACCTGGCGCGCGCTCGGCGACAGGCTTGGCTGGCATGGGACTGCCGGGCGGCATGGGCGCGCTCCCTCAGGCTCGTGAACTCCGCCGCAGTCTGCCAGAGCGGCGGGTCCTGTCCAGCGGGGAAAAGGGCGCTGCCGGGGCAGAGTTCAGATGGGTGCGGCCTGGGAGAAGCGCTGGCGGTAGTCGCCCGGGGCGACGCCAAGCGCCTTGCGGAAGCTGCGGCGGAGCGACTGGGAGTCCCGGAAGCCGCAGCGCCAGGCGATCTCGGCGAGCGGCCGGTCGCTCTGCTCCAGGGCGTTGCGCGCCGCCTCCAGGCGGATGGCCTCGACGAAGCGGGCCGGGCTGAGGCCGAAGTGGCGCACGAAATGACGGTGCAGGCTGCGTTCGGTCATGCCGGCGAGTTCCGCCAGCTCGGCCACCCGCCAGGCCCGCTCGGGCGCTGCCAGGACGGCCTCGCAGGCCTTCCGCACCCGGGGCGGGGCCGCGTGCTGGGCTTCCAGCGGGCGGGAGTACTGGCTCTGGCCGCCGGCGCGCCGCAGGTAGACCACCAGCTCCCGCGCCACCTCGAGAGCCAGCGCCCCGCCCAGGTCTGCCTCCACAAGGGCGAGCGCCAGGTCGATCCCGGCCGTCACGCCGGCCGAGCTGTAGACCTTGCCGTCGCGCACGTAGATCTGGTCGGGACGCCAGCGGACCGCCGGGTAGCTCTCGTTCATCTGGGCCGTGCGGCGCCAGTGGCCAGTGGCCGCCCGCCCGTCGAGCAGGCCGGCCTCGGCCAGGAGCAGGCTGCCCGAGCAGACCGAAACCAGGCGCGCCCGGCCTGCCGCGGCCGCGCGCAGAGCGGCGATGAAGGCCGGGTTCTCTAGCTGCCGGTCGACGCCGGGGCCGCCCGGCACGATCAGGTCCCCGCCCGGCGGCGCCTCGGCCAGGATCCCGGCGGCCTCCAGCACGAGCCCCGTGTCGGTCTCGACGCCGCCGCCGTCCAGGCTGACCAGGCCGGTCGCGTAGCGGGGCTGCGCCAGGCAGCGGTTCGCCACAGCGAAGACCTGCAGCGGTCCGGCGATGTCCAGCAGCAGGACCCCTGGGAAGCCGACGAAGGTGACGGGATAGCCATTCCCGCTCATGGCTGCCGGTTCTCCGTGCACAGATGTCCGAAATTGATCGTTCATAGTCGTTTCGGACAAGCACTCTAGCCGCTATCCTCCGGCCGTCAAGCCAAGGAGACGGCTATGATCCAGATCGGAATCCTGTTGTTCGACCGGGTGGAGGAGCTCGACTTCGCCGGACCCTACGAAATCCTGGCGTCGGCCGAGGACTTGCGGCCCGGGGAGATCGCGGTGCGGACCTACGCCCAGGACGGGCTGGAGATCGTCTGCAACAAGCGCCTCGCCGTCCGCGCCCACGCCCTCTGCGTCGAGGCGCCCCAGCTCGACGTGCTGCTGGTGCCGGGGGGCAACGGCAGCCGGGCGGCCGCCCGGGACCCGAAGCTGCTCGACTGGGTGCGGAGCCAGGCCGCGGGCTGCCGCTGGGTCACTTCGGTCTGCACCGGCGCTCGCGTCCTGGAGGCGGCCGGCCTGATCGACGGCAAGCGCATCACCACCTACCACGAGGCGATTCCCGAGCTCCGGCGCGCCGCCCGGGCGGCGGAGGTGCTGGAGGGCGTGCGCTACGTGCGGGACGGCAACCTGGTCACCTCGGCGGGAGTCTCGGCCGGCATCGACATGGCCCTCTGGTTGCTCGGCCAGCTCACGTCACCGGCCTTCGCCCGGGAGGTCCAGGCCGCGGTCGAGTACTTCCCGGCCCCGCCCTACACGGCGGAGACGGATTGAGCGGGCTGCGACCTGAGGGACATTGACGGATCGCGCTCGGGGCTGCCACCTTGGCCGAACCCATCGGACACCTAGGCCGTGAAGGGGCCCGCCATTCCGTCGCACGCCACCCCGCCGCAGAAGGGCCGGCCCCGGAACATCCTGTCCGGTGCCGTCGGCAATGTGCTGGAGTGGTACGACTTCGCGGTCTACGGCACCTTCGCGCCGGTGATCGGCAAGCTCTTCTTTCCCGCCGACGACCCGACGGCCTCGCTGCTCTCCGCCTTCGCGGTCTTCGCCATCGGCTATGCCTCGCGGCCCCTGGGCGGGATCCTGCTGGGCCATATCGGCGACAGGATGGGGCGCAAGCCCGCCCTCCTCCTCTCGGTCGGCATGATGGGCGTCGGCACAACGGCGATCGGCCTGCTGCCGACCCACGGCGAGATCGGCATCTGGGCGACCGTGCTTCTGGTCGCCTTGCGCATCTTCCAGGGCCTCTCCATCGGCGGCGAATACCCCAGCTCCATCGTCTTCCTGGCCGAGCACGCGGACTCCAGGCGGCGCGGCTTGGCGGCAAGCTGGCCCATGTTCGGCAGCGTCGGTGGGTTTCTCCTCGGCTCGGCCTTGGGCGCTCTGGTCAGCGGCCTGATGGACGAGGCCGCGGTCCGGGACTGGGGCTGGCGCCTGCCGTTCCTGTTCGGCGCGGTACTCGCCTGCGCGGGCGTCCTCTTCCGCCGCAACATCAGCGAGCCGCCGGCCTTCGCGGCGGCCAAGCCCGCCGCCGGCGCTCCTCTCGTCGAGGCCTTCAGGAACCATTGGCGGGCGATCCTCCGGATCATTGGCCTCTCGCTGGTCAACGCCATCGGCTTCTACCTGCTTTGGGTCTATGCCACCTCCTACCTGACCGACCGCATGCACCTTTCGACCGCCGAAGCCCTCGACATCAACACGCTCAGCCTCGTCGTCATGCTGCCCGCGGTGACCCTCTGGGCCATGCTGTCGGACCGTATCGGCCGCAAGCCGCTGCTCTATTTCGTGGCCCTCGGCAGCCTGTTCTTGGCCTGGCCCCTATGGTGGTTGATGCACCATCAGGACTTCCTCCTGATTCTGGCCGGCCAGGTGGGTTTCGCCCTGCTCTACAGCGCCGGCTATGCCGGCCTTTCGGCGGTCATGGCGGAGATCCTGCCCACCCACGTGCGCTGCAGCGCCTCGGCCCTCGGCTACAACCTGTGCCTCGGCCTGTTCGGCGGCACCACGCCCTTCGTCGCCACCTACCTGGTCCAGCGCACCGCCGACGACTTCGCGCCCGCCTACTACCTCATGGGCGCCGCGCTCGTTTCCCTGCTGGCGACCCTGGGCTTGCCCGAGACGGCGCGAAAACCCCTATCGTCCTGACGGCCGCGGTTGTCGTTGGAACCTCGGCAGGACCGGAGGGGCCGCCTCACGCCCGCCCGGACGGCTCGCGGCTGAGGCCGCGGCTTTCCAGCTCGCCCAGGTAGGCGGCCCACTTCCGGTCGTGGTCTTCGCCCAGTTCGTAAAGGTAGTCCCAGCTGTAGATGCCGGTGTCGTGCAGGTCGTCGAAGCGGATGCGGATGGCATAGTTGCCGACCGGCTCGATTTCCATGATGCCCACGTGGCGGCGGCCGGAGACCAGCTGCTTCTGGCCTGGGCCGTGGCCCTTGACCTCGGCCGAGGGGCTCTCCACGCGCAGGTACTCGGCCGGATAGGTGAAGCTGCGGCCGTCCTCGAAGTCCACCTCGAGGCGCCGCTCGGCGCTCACGTAGCGTACCTCCTGAGCCCGGTGCCGGGCCGCGTGATCCTCGCTCATGGCTTTCCCCCCCGCCGCCCAGAAACGCCTCAGTCGTCGAGGCTGCGCGCTTCGTCCGGCAGCATGATGGGGATGCCGTCGCGGATCGGGTAGGCCAGGCCCGCCTGGCGGCTGATCAGCTCCTGGGCCTCGGCGTCGTACTCCAGCGGCGCCTTGGTCAGGGGGCAGACCAGCAGTTCCAGCAGCTTGGGATCGACGCCGGCTTTGCCTTCGCTCATGGTCTTTCACTCCGGGTGGCGGGTGGTTTTCGCTCTCTCTACACCAGATAGCTGGATCGCGATAGCCACGCTACTGCCTGGGCGTGCCGCTTTCGGTTTCCAGCGCCGCCATCCGCAGCACCGTGGTCAGGGTCTCGGCCCGCTCTGCCAGCGTCAGCGCCTCCAGGATCGCCTGCTTCTCCGGCGGCTCGAAGGGGCAGGCCATGGCGAGCGAGGTCACCAGGCTGTCGTCGGCGGCCTTCTCTATGGCCGACCAGTCGCCGTCGATTTCGGCCGCCTGGAAGTAGTCCCGCAAGGCCGCCAGCAGCCCGTCCCGGTCGATCCCCTCGATGTCCTCGCTCAAGTCGTCGCGGAAGCGGACGAAGTCGGGCTGGACCAGACGGTAGCCCTCGTGCGGCTCCAGCTCTAGGGCCACGTCGAAGCGGATGAAGCCGGCGAGCGTGATCAGGTAGCGCCCGTCCTCGGTCTCCGAGAAGGAGACCATGCGCCCGGCGCAGCCGGTGCGGTAGGTGGGCGCGCTGCCCGGGTCCTCCGTCTCCTTGCTGGGCTGGATCATGCCGATCAGGCGGGTGCCGGCCAGGCTGTCGCGCACCATGTTGAGGTAGCGGGGCTCGAAGACGTTGAGGGGCAGCCGGCCGCCCGGCAGCAGCAGGACCCCGGGCAGGGGGAAGATCGGCAGACTGTCGGGCAGCTCTTCGAAGCGGGGGTCGAAGGGCGAACGGCTCATGAAAACAGCAGGGAGGAGAGCTGCCGGCGCGTCTCCAGGGTGAGCGGGTCGGTGGGGCCCCAGGCCTCGAAGAACTTGAGCAGCTGCTTGCGGGCGGCCTCCTCGTTCCAGTCCCGCTTGCGGCGGACGATCTCGAGCAGTTCCTCGGCGGCCTCGGCCGGCTGGCCGGCGGCGTAGAGCGCCATGGCGAGGTCGAAGCGGGCCTGGTGGTCGTTCTCGTTGGCGGCGAGCTGGGCGCGCAGGGCCGCCGTGTCGCCGGTGTCCGCGGTCTGGTCCTGGAGCTCCAGCTGGGCGGCGATGGAGGTGAACTCCTCGCGCGCGCGCATCTCCTCGGGCAGGTCGTCATACATGGCCTTGGCGCCGGCCGCGTCGCCGGAGGCGAGATGGCAGCTCAACATGCCGGCGATCGCCGCCACGTTCTCCGGGTCGTGCTGCAGGATCTGGCCGTAGAGGGCCGAGGCGGCCCCAAGCTGGCCGTCGGCCAGCGCCTTCTCGGCCTGCTCCAGGGCCTCCGCCAGGGGGTCGGGACCGCGGCCGGTGCCGGCGGCCTGGGTCAGACGGTCGATGAAGGCCGTCACCTGGCTCTCGGGCAGGGCGCCGACGAAGCCGTCCACCGGGCGGCCCTGGTGGAAGGCGTAGACGGCAGGCACCGACTGGACCCGCAGCTGGAGGGCCAGCTCCTGGTTCTCGTCGATATTGATCTTGACGAGCCGCACGGCGCCGCGGGCGGCGGTGACGGCCTTCTCCAGGAGCGGGCCCAGCTGCTTGCAGGGGCCGCACCAGGGCGCCCAGAAGTCGACGATCACCGGGACCGTCATGGAGGCCTCGATCACGTCGGCCTCGAAGCTCTCGATGCTGGAGTCCTTGATCAGGCCGCCGGGTGCCGCGCCGCCGTCGCCCGCCTGGCCCTGTAGGTCGCCGCCGATAATGGTGGTCATGGCTTGGGCTCCCTCGTGCCCCTAGTATACGCCGCGCTCACGGCACCATACATGGCGGTTTCCGGGACTTCTGACAAGGCCGGGGCTTGCCGACCCCAGGGCGGGGCGACGCGCCTCGCGGCTCACGCGGGCGCCGTGCCGGCCGCGAAGTCGAGGAGCCGCGGCGGATGGCCTTCGGCCTCCAGGAAGCGCAGCAGGTCGGCCCCGGAGACGGCCGTGGTCATGGTGTTCACCAGGGGGTGGCAGTTGACCCTGTCCGCGGCGACCAGCGCCCGGTCGAGGGCGACCGCGACCTGGCCCTGCCGGTCGTTGACGACGGCGAACGGCGTCACCGCGCCCGGCAGCACGCCCAGATTGGCCATCAGCCGCTCGGCGCTGCCGAAGGAGAGGCGCCCGGCACCCAGCGTTGCTCCGAGCGCCTTCAGGTCGATCTCCCGGTCCTCCTGGCAGGTGACCAGCCACATGACCCCCTTCTTGTTGCGCAGGAAGAGGTTCTTGATGTGGGCGCCGGCGAGCTCGCCGCACAGCGCCTTGGACTCCTCGACCGTGTAGACCGCCGGGTGCTCATAGTTCGTGGCGGCGATGCCGAGGGCTTCGAGACGGGCGAATAGCTCGGCGGGCGTGGCGGGGCCGTCGCTCATAGGGGCCGCAAGCTCCTGCTGTCGTGTTCGGTGGACCGATGCCGATTGATCCGCGAGGTGCCGCAACAGCTAAGGGTCGGGACAGAAGAAGGCTTTGCCGACGATGCGCCACCCGTCGCCGGTCATTTGGAGCATCAGATAGTCGGTATACCGCCTGTTTTGGTAGCGGACCTCGACCTTGGCCATCGCGACGGATGCCGTGCGGTCGAATGAAACGAGACGCATGTTGAAGGGCTCGTCCACGGCTTTCGGCGCCGGTTCGCTCCCGATCTGATCGAGAAAGCCGGAAAGCGGGAACTGGTGGTGCCCGCTCCGATTCTGGCCGAAGAGCCAACATTGCGGGTTGAAGATCCGCCGAAGGCGCTCGACGTCGCCCTCGTACATGCCCGAGAAGTACTCTTGTGCGAGAGCTTCGATAGCCGCGGCTTCGGGGTCGGCCCTATCACTCATGCGGGGTCCTCCTTCGAGGGTCGGGTGCGGATGACAGACCCTCCAAGGTACAAGACAGCGATGACTTCCGGTGACTGCATCGGACAACGGGCCGGCGCCGTGCCCTCGGCGACGCGCCCTTCGGCGGCGGTCTCGGAGGTCCTCTCCATGGCGCGCGACCATAGAGAGCGCGGCCGCCGGCGGCAAGGCGGCGCGCCGGCGCGGCCGGGCCTGCCGGAGCCGGCCACTCCCGGCTTGCATTGCCGCGGAAAAGGGTTTATCTGCCGGTCCTTACGCGGTCACGCGCGGCGCCGATGCGGGCGTAGCTCAGGGGTAGAGCGCAACCTTGCCAAGGTTGAAGTCGTGGGTTCGAATCCCATCGCCCGCTCCAGTTTTTTCCTTATATTTCAAAAGAGTTTAGCCCCAAGCCGTAACCTTCCGTTCGGCATATTCCGGCAGCACAAGGCACGGCCTAGCGACTACTTCCGGGATAAGTCCGGGGAGCGCGTCGCGGGTCGGTTCTGCGGGACGGTCGCGCCTTGACCGCGCGGACAGACGACCTCTTCCGGTTTCTGGGCAAACGGGCACCATAGGAGCAGTCCCGGCTTTCCGAACGGGTCACGCCGGCGACTGTTCGCAAACATGCTCCTGCCTTTGTTCCGGCTCACAGCTCCGCTTCGAGGCGTTCGTTGATCGTCTCGATGACTTTCACCCGTGCGAAGTACTTGTCGTTCGCCGCGACCAGGGTCCAAGGCGCTTCGCGGGTGCTCGTCCGGTCCACCATGTCGTGGACGGCTCTGGCGTACTGCTTCCATTTCTTGCGGTTCCGCCAGTCCTCGTCCGTGATCTTGTAGCGCTTGTATCCGATCCGCTCGCGCTCCTTGAAGCGGCGGAGCTGTTCCTTCTTGTCGATGGAGAGCCAGAACTTCAGCACGATGATCCCGTAGTCGGTCAACTCGGATTCGAAGGACCTGATCTCCTCGTAGGCGCGCATCCATTCGGGTCTCGACGCGATCCGCTCGACCCTCTCGACGAGGACGCGGCCATACCAAGAGCGATCGAACAGCGTGATATGGCCTTGCCGGGGAATGTGCCGCCAGAAGCGCCAGAGGTAGGGCTGTGCCGACTCTTCGTCGCTCGGCGCCGCGATGGGGATGGTTCTGGTCATGCGCGGATCCAGCGCCTGCACGACGCGGCGGATGCTTCCACCCTTGCCTGCGGCGTCGTGGCCTTCGAAGACCGCCACGAGCGCGCGATCCTCGAATTTCCGGCCGACGGTCAAGTCTGTCAGCCGGTCTTGCGCTTTCTTCAGTCGGTCGCGATAGGCGTCCCGGTCCAGGGACTGGCTCAAGTCCAGTGTGCTCAGGATGTCGGGGCGGTGAGGATCCGTTGTTGGAGAGGCCTCGACCTTCGGCCCCAAAGGTCTTCGCTGCCCGAGCCTTGCCCGAATGGCGTCGACGACGGTTCGTCCGACGGTCAGGTCGCGATGGTGCGGATCGGCCGTGGCAACGGGTATCCAGGGCGCGTGACCGGTGCTCGTCGCGCTTACGAGCTCTTCGACCACCTCGACGATCTCGTCGTATCGCTTGGAGAACAGCTTCTCCATTTCGATCTCCTGCTTGGAGATCTTCCAGGCGACCGAGCCGCGCTTCTTCAGTTTCTTCATCAGCTTGAATTCCCGCTCCTTGGGCAGGACGAACAGGAACTTCACGAACAGCGCGCCTTCGCGCGCGAGCATCTGCTCGAAGCGGGAAATCTCGTCGATCCGAGTCCTGAGGTCCCCGCGCTTCATACGGCCCATCAGGTAGTCCAGAGTGCAGCCCTCATACCAAGAGCTGAGAAAGAGCCCGATCCGGCCCTTGCGCGGCAGGGCGCGCCAGTAGCGCCACATGCGCGGCCGTAGCAGCTCCTCCTCGCTTGGCGCCATCGACGCATAGGGCCGAATGTGCCGGGGGTCCATCCAGCTCAAGAGCTGCTTCGCCGCGGCGCTCCGGCCGAGCACGTCCATGCCGGACAGAAGAACGATGACCGGGAAGTCGCAACGCTCGAGGAGGTCGAACTGGGCGTCGATCAGATCGCCGCGAAGACGCGGCTCCTCGGCCTTGAATTCCGATTTGCTAACGACATGCGGAATAATCATGGACTCGAACATGACTTCTCCCCCGGACTCTGCTCGCCGTTGCTTCCACCTCCAGGCGCCGATTCGAAAGCGAAGGCTGTCAACCTTCCTCCAAGACGGCCGCGGGCAGCATGGTCTTCGCGATCCGGCGGCTTAGGGAAAAGATCTGCCTCAGGGTGTGAATGAGCTCCATCTCCAGTCGGATGGTCTCCAGGTGCCCCGGGTCGTCGATCGCGATTCTTTGCGATTGATGGGCGAGCGCCTCCTGCACCAAGCGCTCGAACTCGGGCTTCGCGGCGATCACGGCAAGGGCCTCGTTCTGGTCGTCCTCCCGCACCGCCTTGGTCGCACCGACCACCGCCTCGTAGGTCGATTGGAAGAGTGATCGAACGATCAGCTGTGTCGTCTCGCTTGCCGTCCTCTTCTGAGAAATCCAGGTGTCGGCAATGGCGGTCAGGTGCTCCGAGATCGCGTCCCCGATCGCCTCCATGTTGTCGCTGGTCCGCAGGAAGTTCTGGAGCTGCAGGCTTTCCTCGTCGGACAGCTCGTGCTGTCTCGTCATTCCGAGATAGCTCACGATCGAATCGAAAAGCACGTCGACCTTGTCGTCCATCAAGCGCACCCGCTTCAGGCGTTCGATGCTGCCTTCCGTGACGGAATCGCGGAACTGCTCCAGCATGTCCTTGAGGAGGCTGCCCAGATTGCCGATCTCGAAACGCACCCTTTGGAGCGCCAGGGAAGGCGTTTCCAGAAGCTCCTCGTCCAAGAACTCCGGTCGAATGATGATCTTCTCCTCGACCGCTCTCTCCGGCAGGAGTCTGATGGCCAGCCGACTGATGTATCCCGCCATACCGAGAAGGATGACGGTATTGGCCAAGTTGAAGAGGGTGTTGGCGTTCGCGATCTGACGCGGCGTTTCGGCGGCAAGGCGCGCCAACCCCGTCAGATTTTCGCTCGCCGGCGAAACCGCGCGGCTCACCTCCGCCAGCTCGTGGATCAGGAACACCCATATCAAGGCGCCGATGACATTGAAAAGAATATGGACGAGGGCGGCCCTCTGGGCTTCCACCGGCTTTCCGATCGCGGCGAGACCCGCCGTGACACAGGTCCCGATGTTCGCCCCGAGGGCCATGGCGATTCCCGTCTCCAACGAGATGAGCCCGCCCGCCGCCATCACGATCACTATTCCCGTGGTGGCGGAAGAGGACTGCACTAGGGCGGTGAAGACGGCTGCGATCAGGATCGCGGGCAGCGGGCTCTCCATCGATGCCATGAGGTCCATGAAGGGCTGATAGCTTCGCAAGGGATGCATCGCGTCGCTCATCACGCTCATGCCGTAGAAGACCAGGCCGAGGCCCATGACGATGGCGCCGATATGCCGAACCCGGTCCGTCCTTCCCGCGAAAAGCAGCAAGAATCCGACGGCGACCAGGGCGAGCGCCAGCTCCTCCACCTTGAAGGCGACGATCTGCGCCGTGACCGTCGTGCCGACATTGGCGCCCATGATCACGCCGACCGATTGGGTGAATGTCATGATCCCCGCCGAGACGAACCCGACGACGAGGACCGTGGTGATCGACGAGGATTGAATGACGGCCGTCACGACCGCGCCGGTGACGGCGGCGAGGACGCGGTTCTTCGTGAACTTGGCGAGGATCGCCTTCATGGAATCCCCGGCCGCCGCCTTGAGGCCGTCGCCCAGCTGGTCCATGCCGAAGAGGAACAACGCCAAGCCACCGAACAGCCCCATTCCCATCTGGCCCCAATGGATGGCGTCACCCACCGTTTCCGCTGCCAGGGCTGGGCTGAAGAGGAGGAGGAAGAGCGCTGAAAGAGATAGAAGCGCAGCCGGACTTGCGCAGGTCTGGCCGAACGACGGCCGCTTTCTGATCCTGACCATGAGACTGCCTCCAAGGCGATGGACATTGGCGCCAAACTTCATGCGGGCGTGCCACACCAAGCCCGCAACGCTCAATCTAGGTCTCGGGAGACTCGATCTGGGTTGACGCCGTAGTGGCCTCGCATGGAGCCGCGCGGGTGCTCACGCCGGCTGCACTACCACATCACGTAAAGGCCGATGTCGCCGATAATACCCTTCGGATAGTTCAGGACGCGCGCCTCCAGCTTGTAGCCCAGAGGCTTGGCGTTCTGCTCCCACAAGGCGTAGAGCTTGGCCGCGCGACCGGCCAATGTGCCCGGCCATTCCGGCAGGTTGTTGTTGATGGCCCGCCCGCCGTCGCTGCAGAAGTCCGAGGGGAAGCTCAGGACACAGATCTCCGTCTGTCCCTGGTCGGCCAGGCGCATGGCCCTCCGTCGAATGCGCTCGCGGTCCTGCTCGGTCACGTCGCTGCTCATGAAGTAGAGACGGAACTCTTCTTGCTCCGCCTCCATCTGCTTGCGCTTGGCCATCGCCTTCTTGGCGTCCTCCAAGTCTCTCTCCGCCATACGCATCCGCAGGTCCTTCGCGGAAATCGGTGCCGCCCCGAAAGCTTCCATCTTCCCCGTCATGGCTTGCCCTCCTTCCTCACAACCTAAGAATTCAAAAGGCGTCGGCTAAACTCGCGCTTCGGATAGGATGGCGAAAGAGAGGAGAGTTTGCCAACTATTTGGATCGGTCTTCATTGGCCGGAGATCGTCAGAGAGACATCCCTCGCGATCTTTGGACGAGCGCGCGGCGATCCAATGCCGCAAGTTCGCGCCGATGGACTTGAACAACCGAGAGGGGTCGGGTTTCTTCTTTTGAAGACGGCGCATGACTCTCTATCTGTGTGGAGGACCGGCAACCGGGGTCAAGGCGCGGTCTAGCGCTCCAGGTTGGCGCCGCCTTCCTCGGTCCGCTTGCGGATGAAGGCGTCGATCTCCTCGAGGCGGGCCGGGTCCAGGTCGGGCGGCTCGTAGGCGGCCAGGGTCTCCTTGTAGATGCGGTTGGCCCGCCTGGTCGCGTCCACGGAGCCGTCGTCCCGCCAGGTCTCGAAGTTGCGCCAGTCCGAAAGGAGCGGGCTGTAGAAGGCGGTCTCGAAGCGCTCCATGGTGTGCGCCGTGCCGAAGAAGTGTCCGCCGGGGCCCACCTCGGCGATGGCGTCGACGGCGAGCGCCGCCGCGTCGGCCGGGACCGGCTTCAGGAATTCCGCGAACATCTGCAGCATCTCGACGTCGATGATGAACTTCTCGGCCGAGGCCGTGAGGCCGCTCTCCAGCCAGCCCGCGCCGTGCAGGAGCACGTTGCAGCCTCCCATGATCGCGCCCCAGAGCGCCATCTGCGACTCGTAGGCGGCCTGGGCGTCGGGCGCGTTGGAGGCGGTCACGCTGGAGGAGCGCAGCGGCAGGCCGTAGCGCCGGGCCAGTTGACCGGAGGCGAGGGCGGCCTTGGCGTACTCGGGCGTGCCGAAGGCCGGCGAGCCCGTGCGCATGTCGACGTTGCTGGTGAAGCTGCCGTAGCAGACCGGCGCCTCCGGGCGGGCGATCTGCGCCAGCGCCAGACCGGCGAGCGCTTCGGCGTTCTGCAGCACCAGCGCGCCGGCGAGTGTCACCGGCGCCATGGCGCCCGCCAGCGTGAAGGGCGTGAGGATCATCATCTGGCCGGCCACGGCCGCGTCGATGATGCCCTGGCACATGAGATGGTCGAGCTGCAGGGGCGAGTTGGAGTTGGCCACGGAGTAGCAGACGGGTGTCTCGCGCATCTCCTCCGGGCTCATGCCCAGGCTGATGCGGATGATCTCGAAGGCGTCGGCGACGGCCTGGGTGCCGCGGAAGAAGACGAAGGGGATCTTGTCGGTCAGGGTGACGACCGAGCGCGTCATGTGCAGGTGGCGGAACCTGGGCTCGATGTCCTGGGCCTCGACAAAGGGGCCGATCATGTGGATGACGTCGAAGCTCTGGGACAGCCGGCAAAAGTTGTCGAGGGCCTCCAGGCTGCCGGGGCGCCGGCCTCCGTCAAGGTCGGAGAAGTTGGGCGTGCCGCCGGTGGTGGAGACCGCGACGTGCCGGCCGCCGGCCGTCACGCTGCGCTCCGGGTTGCGGGACCGCAAGGTGACTTCGCCCGGCGCCAGGGCGATCAGCTCCAGCAGGTGGTCCGGGTCGAAGCGCACCTGGAAGTCGTCGGAGACCGAAACGCCGGCCTCCGCCAGGAGGGTTCGCGCCGGCTGGCTCAGCACCCTGATGCCGGTCTCGGCAAGGACCCTCGTGGAGGCCTGGTGGATGGCCTCGATCTGATCGGCGCTGAACAGCTCGATCGGCGGATAGGGGTTCTGCCAGTGCAGCCAGGCCGGATCGCGGGTTCGCGGCCGCGCGGGACCGCGGCTCGCCTGCTTTGCGTCGCGCCCGTGGCGCCTAGGCCTGCTCATGGTCCGCCTCGGAGGCGATCATCCGCTGGCTGTAGTCCGCGGCCACCTTCTCGTCGATCTCCTCGCCCGTGAAGCAGCGGTAGTAGGCCGCGAGATAGCTCATGCGCCTCGTCATGGGCTCCTCGACGCCGAGCGCGTAGTAGCTGATCTGGGTGAAGTAGATGACACGCGCGCGGATGAAGGCCTCCGGGCTGCCGTAGCCGAACCTCTGGAAGAAGGCGCCGATGGCTTCGATACGGCTGTCGTCCTCGGCCGCCACGATCCTCTTGATATCCTCCGAGCGGCGGGCCCAGTCGCGGATCGCCTGGTCGAGCTGGGGATTGAAGAGCTGGTGGTCGACCCAGACGGAGAAGAGGGAAAGGATGCCGTCGCTCAAGGAGTCCGCGCCCGAGAGGGCCGAGAGCATGACGCCGGTATTGCGGTGGCGCCATTCCTCGATCAGGCCGTCGAGCAGATCGCCGTGATCCCGGAAATGCCAGTAGAAGCTGCCCCGGGTGACCTCCAGCATGCGCGCCAGGCGGGTGACCTGAACCGCTTCGATGCCGTCCTCGAGCAGGACCGTGAGCGCCGCGTCGAGCCAGTCCGCCCGGGTGTAGGGCGCCGGGCGCTCCTCGTCCAGGCGCGCGGCCAAAGCCCGCATTTCGCCGCCTCCATACAAGATTGACAGGTAAGATACACCCTTGTATGGTCCTGTCAATACCACCCCTCTCTCGGCAGCGGACCAGGCCATGACGCTTCTAGTGGAGAGCAGTCACGAGACCGCGGGCATGCGGGCAGCCCCGGACAACGGTGTCGTGCGCGTCGACCGCCTGCCGCGGGAAGACCGCAGCAACGGCTGGTCGCGGATCCTGCCCCGGCGGACGCCGAAGCCGCCGCTCCGGCGCGACCTGACGGCGGACTGGGTCGTGGTGGGGGCCGGCTATGCGGGCCTGGCCGCCGCGCGCCGTCTGGCGGAGAACCGGCCGGACGATCAGGTCGTCGTCCTGGAGGCCCACGAAGCGGGCGAGAACGCCTCGGGCCGGAACTCGGGTTTCGCGATCGACCTGCCCCACAACGTGGGCTCCTCGCTGGAGGAGCTGGAGGGCTCCCACCGCTTCATGCGCCTGGCCCGCGCGGCCATCGACCATCTGGAGCGGACGACGGAGGCGGCCGGCATCGCGTGCGACTGGTCGCGGGCCGGCAAGTATCACACGGCCGTCTCGCCGCGCGGCGTGCGCGACGTGCTGGAGCCCTTCGCCCGCGAGCTGGAGGCGCTCGGGGAGCCCTACCGCTGGATAGACGAGGCCGGGGTGGCGGAGAAGATCGGCTCGCCGCACTTCACCGCGGCCGTCTACACCCCCGGGTGCGTCCTGATGAACCCGGCGGCTCTCACCCGCGGCCTGGCCGACAGCCTGCCGGACAACGTGACCCTGTTCGAGGGCACACCCGTCACGGCGGTCGACTATCGCAACGGCGTCCAGCTGACGACGCCGGAGGGAGCGCTGCGGGCGCCCAGGATGATCCTGGCGGTCAACGGCTTCGCCGACCGTTTCGGAATCTTGAAGCGCAACCTGCTTTACCTGGTGGCCCACGCCAGCCTCACCCGCCCGCTCAGCGAGGCGGAGCAGCTGGCCTTCGGCGTCGCCGAGCCCTGGGGCCTCACGCCGGCCAACGCCTTCGCCGGCATCACCATGCGCTACACCGAGGACCGGCGCATCCTGATCCGCCACGGCCTCGACTACTGCCCGTCGCAGCGCATCACCGAGGCGACGCGGCAAGCCGTCCGCCGACGCCACCAGGCGCTTTTCCGCGCCCGCTTCCCGATGCTCCCGGATGTCGAGATCGAGCACACCTGGAGCGGCTTCGTCTGCCTGTCGCGCAACGGGGCGCCGGGCTTCGGCCGGGTCGCACCCAACATCTGGATGTCGGTCTGCCAGAACGCCGTCGGCGTGACCAAGGGCACCATCGGCGGACTCCTGGCCGCGGACCTGGCGACGGGGCGCGACAACCCTCTGATCGCCGACATGGAGAGCCTCGGCGCGCCCTCCGACCTGCCGCCGCGGCCCTTCCTCGATATCGGCGTGCGGGCACGCTTCCAGTGGGAGCTCTGGGCCAACCGTCACGAGGCCTGACCGAATCCAGCCTATCACGACTGAAACAGGGAGCAGGAAAGATGAAGACCAAGCACGAGACCCCATTCCTCCAGACTCGATACTTGGAGACGTCACGCCGGTCCTTCTTGGGCGGCGCGACCGCTCTTGCGGCAAGTGCGGCGATCGCGCCGGCCCTGCGCCCGGGATCCGCCCGCGCCGCGGCGAAGCCGGGCGGCACCCTCAGAGCCGGCCTCGCCGGCGGCTCCACGACCGACACGCTCGACCCTGCGACCTACACCGATACCTACATGCAGGCGCTGGCCTTCGCGACCCACAGCAACCTCACCGAGGTGAGTCCCAGCGGCGAGCTGGTGGGAGACGCCGCGGAGTCGTGGGATGCCTCCGACGACGCCACCCAGTGGACCTTCAAGCTGCGCAAGGGCGCGACCTTCAGCAACGGCAAGGACATGACCGCCGAGGACGTGATCGCCTCGTTCAACCATCACCGCGGCGAGGACTCCAAGTCCGGCGTGAAGAACCTGGTCGACCCGGTCGAGGACATCACGGCGGACGGCAAGGACCGCGTCGTCTTCAAGCTGTCGTCCGGCAACGCCGATTTCCCCTACATGATGGTGGACTACCACTTCATCCTCATGCCGGCGGTCGACGGCAAGGCGGATTGGCAGAACTACGTCGGCAGCGGCGGCTACACGCTCGAGCAACACGAGCCTGGGGTGCGCAGCATCCTGAAGCGCCGCGGCGATTTCTGGAAGGAGGGCCGCGCCCACTTCGACGAGGCCGAGATCCTGGGCATCGCCGATGCCAACGCCCGGCAGACCGCGCTGGCCACGGGCGACATAGATGTGATGAACCGCTGCGATCTGAAAACGGTCCATCTGCTCGCGCGCAATTCCGACGTGGCGGTCAACGAGTCGACCGGCTTCCTGCACTACACCATGCCCATGAACACCACGGTGGCGCCCTTCGACAACAACGACGTCCGGCTCGCCCTCAAGTACGCCGTGGACCGGGAGGCCCTCTTGAAGACCATCCTGAAGGGCCACGGCACGATTGCCAACGATCATCCCATATCGCCGGCCGTGCCGTTCCATGCCGGCGACCTGCCGCAGCGGAGCTACGATCCCGACAAGGCCCGGTTCCACCTGAAGAAGGCCGGCCTCGACAGCCTCTCCCTGGATCTGAGCGCCGCCGACGCAGCCTTCGGAGGCGCGGTGGACGCGGCCGTCCTCTACAAGGAGCATGCCGCGGCCGCCGGCATCGACATCAACGTCGTGCGCGAGCCGAACGACGGCTACTGGTCGAACGTTTGGATGCAGAAGCCCTGGTGCATGTGCTTCTGGGGCGGCCGGCCGACCGCCGACTGGATGTTCTCCACGGCCTATGCAGCCGAATCCAATTGGAACGACACCTTCTGGAAGGACGAGCGGTTCAACCAGCTCCTGTTGACGGCGCGCGCGGAACTGAACGATGCGAAGCGGCGCGAGATGTATGGCGAGATGCAGCGCCTGTTGAGCGACGAGGGCGGGGCTCTCGTCTGGGCCTTCGCCAATCACGTCTTCGCCATGTCCAAGGACATCGGCCACGAGGAGACCATGGCCGGCAACTGGGAGCTCGACGGCACGCGCTTCATCGAACGCTGGTGGAGGGCCTAGCAGGACGCAACGGGGTCATCGAGGTCGCCCCTCGGTGACCCCCCGGCGGCCTTGACCTCTCCGGATCGGCGGGATCGTCTTGTCGGGCGACGTTTCGCCTGTGCCAATAGTGGGCCGGCGATGGCGCAGAGCCGCGAGCAATGCGGGCCGTAGACAGGGGGGTGAACATGCTGCTCAGGAACGGACAGGTTCTCGATCTTGAGGCGGGGGCCTTCGTGGCCCGGGACGTTCGGCTCGAAGAGGGGCGCATCGCCGAGCTGGGCCGGGGCCTCTCCGCCGGGGCCGGGCCGGAGGTCGACCTGAACGGCGCCTTCCTGCTGCCCGGCTTCATCGACTGCCACGTCCATATCTGCGTCAACACGGAGACCGCCAATCCCAACAATCCCTGGCGCGACGCGCTGCCGGGGACGATCGCCATCTGGGCCGCGCGCGCGGCCGGGCGCATGCTCCAGTGCGGAATCACCTCGGCGCGCGAGGTGGGCGGCTGGGACTATCACGAGATCGCGGTCCGCAACGCGGTCAACGCCGGCTGGATCCCCGGCCCGCGCCTCTTTTGCGCCGGCCGTATCCTGACCATGACGACGGCGACGACGCCCTACTTCAAAGGCATGTACGAGGAAGCCGACGGCCCTGACGCGGTGCGCGCGGCAGCCCGCAAGCAGCTCGCCATGGGTGCCGACTTGATCAAGGTCATGGCGTCCGGCGCCATCACCTCCTCGGAGTACGAGAGCGCCGACGCCATCCAGTTCCGGCCCGACGAGCTGCAGGCCGCCGTCGAGATCGCCACGGACAACTTCAAGCACGTTGCGGCCCACGCCCACTGCCCGGCGGCCATCAAGAACGCGGCCCGCGCCGGCTGCCGCACGGTGGAGCACGCTGCTCTCGGCGATCGGGGCGCCTTCGAGGTCATGAAGGAATGCGGCACGGTGCTCGTTCCGACCCTCTGCACCATCAGCGCCATGTTCAGGGACCCCAACTTTGCGGCCCGCGTGCCCGACCACGTGCGCAAGGAGTACGCCCGGATCGAGGAAACCCGCATCGCCGCCATGCGCGACGCCCTCGACGTGGGCGTCAAGGTGGCCATGGGGACCGACGTGGGCACGCCCGGCAACCATGCGGGCGAGAACATGCAGGAGCTCGAGGTCATGGTGAACGACGCCGGCTTCTCGCCCATCGAGGCGATCCGCGCGGCGACGCTCAACGCCGCCCAAGTCATCGACCGGGGCGAGGATCTCGGCCTGATCGCCGAAGGCCGGATCGCGGATCTGATCGCCTGCCCGGCCGATCCGCTGGAGGACATCTCGGCTCTGCGGGATGTCACATTCGTTATGAAGGACGGCCGGGTCTTCCGGGACGATCACGGCTTCGGTGGCCTCGAAGCTTCGAAGCCGAACTAGCGCCTGCATTCGGAAGACGCGGAGAGACAGCAGCATGTCGGCCTTCGGCGCCTTCGACGAGAGCGTTTCTATCGGGACGGTCGAGACCTCGGGCGCGCGCATGCGCGTGGCCCAGGTTGGCGGCGGCCCCGACATCGTGTGGGTGCCGGGCGGCGACTCGCCGGCCGAGGCCTGGCTCGGCCAGATGATGCGCTTCTCCGACCGCTACTGCTCGACCTCCTACGATCCGCGCGGGGCCGGCGAGACGGTATCGGACCCGGCGCCCTGGAGCATCGCCGACTTCGCCCGGGACTGCGCCGAGCTGATCGAGCGGGCCTGCCGTCCGCCCGTCGTCCTGACCGGCCTCTCCATGGGCGGGCTGATCACCCAGCAGGTGGCGATCGACTATCCCCATCTGGTGCGCCTCGCCATCCCCATGGGCACGGCGGCCTACATCGACGGATTCACCCGCGACTGGATGCAGGCCGAGATCGACCTGCGCCGCGACGGGGTCGCCTTGCCGGACTACTTCCTGGCGCCCCACTATGCCGTCTACGCGCTGCCGGCCAAGGCGCTGGGCGATCCCGAGATCTGGGAACCGTTGAAGCGGGCCTACAAGGAGCGCTTCGCCGACCGCGATCCGCAGGACCTGATCGACCAGTGGCAGGCCTGCCTCGATTTTGACTGCCGGGACGGGCTCAAGACCTGCCCGGTTCCGATCCACGCCGTTTCCTTTTCGGAAGACGTTCAGACCCCGCCGTCGATGGTGCGCGTCGTCACCGATTGCGCCATGGATGGACACTTCCATGAGCTGCCCGGCCTCGGCCACGTCTCCGTGGCCCGCCACCGCGCCGAAGAGGTCAACGCCAAGCTGGAGGAGATCCTGGCGCAGTACCCGGTCGATGGGGACCAGGGCTGACGAGCCATGCCCGGTTGACCCGACCATGAGTGTCCGGGCCGAATTGGCTTGCCGGCCTGCTCCGGCGCCGTGGGACAGCGGTTCAGACGATCCGGTAGACTTGACCGGACCCGGCGTCGCGGTAGAGGTTCACGCGCTCGCCGTTCCAATGATAGTCGAGATGCCGCCCTTGGGCCGGGTCGGCGGCGAGGTCCGGATAGAAGAGGCCCGCACATTCGCCGACCTGGCAGCGGACGCTTGGATAGACGATCCCGTCGCCGCCCGACGTGCGAAGCCGGGCGCCGAAGACCTGGGCGGCCCCATAGTCGTCTGGATCGAGGAGGTCGGCATGGGCAGGATCCCCGTTGCGCAGGTCGTGGAGACGGCCCGTCACATCCAGGACGATCTCGCGGAACTGGGACGTCCAGCCCGCCGCTTCGTGGGTCCGCGCCATGAACCGCCCGTGATGGTAGGCCGTTTCGAGCAGGGCGACGTCGAAACGTTCTCCGCAGTAGAGGACGCCGTAGGACCCGTCGCTGAAACGGCTCGGGCGGTCCCTGCTGACATGGGTGAAGGGCGCCATCAGGTAGCCGGCACCCGGACCGCCGACCCGCCGCGCTTCCGGGACGAGATCCAGTTTGCCGATCGTCTCCATGAGCCGTGGGTTCGTCTTCTGCTCGGCGGAGATCAAAAGCGGCCAGTCGGCCGGATCGGCGATGTCCTCGAACAGATCGATGGGCGGATAGAGACTCCGCACGATCCGCACCGCGCCCCGCCACTGGACGGCGGAGACCGGAATCGTCGCGCTGCCGGTCACCAGCCGCCGCGTTCCGCGTCCAAGTAACGCCGCACCCGCATCAGGTCGGTGAGCTCGCCCCCTAGCATGATTTCGAGCGCCGTGCGTCCGCCGAAGGCGTCATTGGGCGCCTTGATCCAGGCGTAGGCCCGCTGGGGCTCGCGAAAGATGACCCGCAGCGCCTTGTGGACGCCCATGATGTTGGAGAGCCTGGCCCTGCCGTCGCGCGAAATGCGGCCGGGGCTGCCGGCCTTCCAGCGACGAAAGGTGCGGACCGGCAGGTCGAGCAGGGTGCCCGCCTGCTCGTCGGTCACGTTCCAAAGGCGGAAGAGATTGAGCGCGGCCCGGAACATGGCCGCCGCCTCCTCGTCGCTGATGGGCGCCGGGACGAACTCGCCCGGACGGGTGTCCACCGGTAAGACTTGGGTCATGCCCTGCTCCTACAATATGGCAACATATATCATTTTTACTGTCATTTGGCAAATTCTGCGCAGAAGGATCGATTCGCAGTCGCGTGCTGTCCGAACCGCGGTCCCGCATTTCAACGAACCTGGGCTGTTGGTCGAGTCTGGGACGCGGCCTGGCCCCCGGTCCGGCGCCGTTTTCGGATGGATCTGAAGGGATAAGATGCCGCGCCGGTCGGCGGGGGCAGTTCTGCCGAGACCGGACAATTGCCGCCCAATGGGAGAACAAGGAGCCAGCGATGAGCATAGGGACCCGCAAGTCAGCGCCCCGTCTGCCGCGACACCTGCCCAGGATCCGCCAAACCGCGCCGCCCGGTTCGCCGCCGGGCACGCTGATCGCCGATCCCGCCGCCGCCAGGTCCCGCGTCCGCGTCATGCGCTACGGTCCCGAGACGATGGAGGAGATCGGCCTGGCCTCGGCTGCGGACCTGCCGGGCCTCATCGGGTCCGCACCGGTCACCTGGGTCAACGTGGACGGCCTGGCGGACGTCGAGCTCATACGCGCCCTCGGCGAGCTCTTCGGGCTGCACCGTCTCGCCCTCGAGGACGTGGTCAACGTCCACCAGCGGCCCAAGGTCGTGGAGTACGAGAAGCAGACCTTCGTCGTCGCCCGCATGATTCACTCAGGCCGGGGCCTGGTCAGCGAGCAGGTCTCCCTGTTTCTCGGCGAGGGATTCCTCCTGACTTTCCAGGAGATGGAGGGGGACTGCTTCGATCTGGTGCGCGAGCGTCTGCGCCAGGGCCTCGGGCTGATCCGCGAGCGGGGGGCGGACTATCTGGCCTACGCGCTGCTGGATGCCCTGATCGACGGCTACTTCCCGGTGGTCGAGGACTACGGCGAGCGTCTGGAAGCGCTCGAGGACGCCGTCATGACCCGGCCCGAGCGTGCTCAGGTCGTCGCCATCCACGACATGAAGCGCGACCTCCTGACCCTGCGCCGCGCCATCTGGCCCCAGCGCGAGATGTTCAACGCCCTGGCCCGGGACGCCTCGCCCCACGTCAGCGCCTCGACCCAGGTCTACCTGCGGGACTGCTACGACCACCTGGTCCAGCTCATGGACTTCGTCGAGACCTACCGCGAGATCGCCTCGGGCCTGGTCGACGTCTATCTCTCCAGTTCCAGCGCCCGCATGAACGAGATCATGAAGGTGCTGACCGTGATCGCCACGATCTTCATGCCGCTGGGCTTCATCGCCTCGCTCTATGGCATGAACTTCGATCCCCAGGTCTCACCCTGGAACATGCCGGAGCTGAGCTGGTACCTCGGCTATCCCTTCGCGTTGCTGCTCATGGCCACCGTCGCCGGCGGCCTGATCCTCTTTTTCCGGCGCAAAGGCTGGGTCGGGGGCTAGCGCTCCGGCGGACCAACCGGGCTCGCTGGAATCGCGGCGCGGCATCGAGTCCTGCGGGATCGCGTCCGCTGGGACCGTTTCCTCCGGTGTCGGCGAAATCCTTATGCGCCTCGACCGGCGTCGCATTCCGCCGGCGCATACGGCAGAGGGCGACGATGGCGGTGGCTGCGTGGATGCAGGCGACGGAGCCGTCGCAGGCCTTCGAAAGAGCTTGTCCGGCTGCCTCCAAAGCTGCGCGCGCCGCCGGATATCCGGCCCTCAAAGCGGAGGTTTCCCGAGATTCCCGCGTATAACTGTGGATGGGGCTGCGGCCGTTGCCGCGGGCTGGCCTCCGCGGTTTCGGTCCAACAGGTTGATTCCTTGAGAGATTCGAGGGTCTGGGGAGGCCGCCGCCGGAATGGCGCCCGCGGGGGATTTCTGCTGTAGACTGTGGCCCTCGGGGGACCTGGAGTAGAGCGTAGGCCCGGACGGGGGGAACGGACGGACGGGTCGAGGGAGCGAACCGGTCGCCATGCGTTTGAGCGCACAGATCGCCACGACCGTCGTCCTCGCCGGCGCGCTGGTGGGCGGCTGGTTCTGGCTGTCCGAGTTCCGCGGCGCGGCCAACTCCAGCCAGGAGACGCCAGTGCGCTCCGGCCCCACCGCCGTGCTGGTGGAGTCCCTCGATCTGGCCGAGGACAGGGTCGTGCTGCGGGTGATCGGGACCGGCAAGGCGCTCCGGTCCGCCTCCATCTTCCCGACGGTCGGCGGCGAGGTGGTCGAGGTGATCTTCGACGCCGAGCAGCGCGTCGAGAAGGGCGCGCCGCTGATTCGCCTGAACGACCAGCACGAGCGTCTGGCCGTGCGTCTCGCCGAAGTGGCGGTGAAGGAGGCCCGGCGCGAGGTAGAGCGCCTCGAGAAGCTGGTGCCCTCCGGCGCCGTCTCGGTGGTGCGCCTCGAGACCGCCCAGGCGGAGCTGGAGAGCGCCAATCTCAGGCTCGACCAGGCCCGCGAGAACCTGGCGGACCGCACCGTCTCGGCGCCCTTCTACGGCGTGATCGGGCTGCCCGAGGTGGACCAGGGCGACCGGGTGACCGACGAGACCCTGATCGCCACCCTCGACGACCGCTCCGTCATCCTGGTCGAGTTCGCCGTTCCCGAGGAATACGCCGGCCGCATCGGGGTCGGCGACGCCATCGTCGTCAGGGCCTGGACCGATCCGGACACGGACCTGCGCGGCACGGTCTCGGCCCTCGACAGCCGCATCGACCGGGCGACCCGCTCGCTGAGGGTCCAGGCGAGCATCCCCAATCCCGACGAGGCGATCCGGCCGGGCACCTCCTTCGACGTGCGCCTGGCCTTCACGGGGCGCAGCTATCCCAGCGTGCGCGAGGTCGCCGTCCTCTGGAGCCGCGACGGCGCCTACCTCTGGCGCGTCGCCGACGGGCGGGCCGAGAAGGTCTTCGTCAAGATGGTGCGCCGGGACGGCGGCCGGGTCCTGGTGGATGGTCCGCTCGAGGTCGGGGACCGCATCGTGGTCGAGGGCGTGCAGGGGCTGCGTCAGGGCCAGGCGGTCGAGCCCAGGCCCTTCGACGGCGGCGAGATCGGCGTTCTGCCCGGCGCGCCGGCCGCGCCGGCCGCGACGTCCGAGGGGCCCGCCTGATGGCCCGCCCGAGCGAGCTGCCGGAGCTCGCCGTCCGGCGCCCCACGCTGATCGTCGTCATCAACCTCTTGATCGTGATCGCCGGCCTCGCCGCCCTCTACGGCATCGAGGTGCGCGAGCTGCCGGACGTCGACCGGCCGGTGGTCACGGTGCGCGCCTTCTTCGACGGCGCCTCGCCCGAGACCATGGACGCGGAGGTCACCAGCGTCATCGAGGGCGCCGTCGCCCGGGTCTCGGGGGTCGAGACCATCAACGCGGCGAGCGAGGAGAACAACGCCCGCATCCGGGCCGAGTTCGCGCCCTACGTCGACCTGGACGTGGCGGCCAACGACGTCCGCGAGGCCGTGGCCGGCATCGAGCGCCGCCTGCCCGACGGCGTGGAGGACGTCACCGTCGTGAAGGCCGACGCCGATGCGGCGCCCATCATCCGCCTCGCCCTGGTCAGCGAGCGCCTCTCCCAGGAGGAGCTGACGCGCCTTGCCGAGGACGAGATCGCCACCGAGTTCGCGGCGATTCCCGGCGTCGCCAGCGTCGACCTCTTCGGCGACCGGAAAGAGGTGCTGCGGGTCGTCGTCGAGCCCATGCGTCTCGCCAGCTACGGTCTCTCCATCGACGACGTGGCCGAGGTCCTGCGCAGCACCAGCCTCGACGTGCCGGCGGGCAGCTTCAAGTCGGACGACCAGTTCCTGCTGGTGCGCGCCGACGCCTCTGTCTGGCGCCCCGGCGACGTGGAGAACCTGGCGCTGCGCGACGACGTCCGGCTGGTCGACGTGGCCCAGGCCTTCTACGGGCCCGCCGAGGCCAACAGCTACAGCCTGCTGAACGGACGCAAGGTGATCGGGCTCAGCATCGTGCGCCGTGCCCAGTCGAACACCATCCAGATCTCCGACGCCGTCGAGCGGGTGATCGAGCGCCTCAACCGGCGCCTCGACCAGGTGGAGATCGTCATGATCTCCGACGACGCCCGCTTCATCCGCGGCTCCGTGCGCGAGGTGGTGGTCAGCCTCGCCATTGCCGTCGGCGTCGTGGTGGCGGTCATCTTCCTCTTCATGGGCGCCCTGCGGCCGACGTTGATCCCGGCGGTCGCCATCCCGGTGGCGCTCTGCGGCACCATCGCGGCGATCTGGTTGCTCGGCTTTTCCATCAACATCCTGACCCTTCTGGCCCTGGTGCTGGCCGCGGGCATGATCGTCGACGACGCGATCGTCGTGGTGGAGAACATCCAGCGCCTCAGGTCCGAGGGCCTGAAGCCGCTGGCCGCCGCGGTGGTCGGCACCCGCCAGGTCTTCTTCGCGGTGCTCGCCACCACGGCGACCCTGATCTCGGTCTTCGTCCCCATCGCCTTCCTGCCCGGAATGGCCGGGCGCATGTTCACCGAGTTCGGCTTCGTGCTCGCCATCGCCGTCGCCATCTCCTCCTTCGTCGCCCTGACGCTCTGCGCCATGCTGGCTTCGCGCCTGCCCGAGACGCCCGAGGGCGAGGAACGGCCTCCCCGCCCCGGCCTGCTGGCGCGGGCGGGCGGGCTGGCGGCCGCGGCTTACGGGCGCGTGCTGGAGTTCACCCTGACGGCGCGCTTCCTGGTGCTGGCCGGCGCAATTCTCCTCGCCGCGGGCGCGGCCGCGCTCTTCCCGCACATCGACGAGGAGCTGCTGCCGACCGAGGATCGGGGCGCCATCTACGTCATGATGCAGGGCCCCGACGGCGTCGGCCTGGACTACATGGACCGCCAGTCGGCCCAGGCCGAGGCGATCCTGGAGCCATTGCGCCAGAGCGGCGAGATCACCGACGTGCTGTCGTTCGTCGGCCGCTGGGACATGAACCGGGTCTTTATCGTCGCGCCGCTGGCGCCCTGGGACGCCCGCAGCCGCAGCCAGGCCGAGATCGCCAAGGAGCTGCGCCCCCAGCTCGAGGCCATCCCGGGGGCGACGGCGCGCATCCGCACGCCCAACAGCCTCAACCTGCGCCGGGCCGGCGGCAGCATCGAGTTCGCGCTGACCGGCGCCGACTACGCCGAGATCGCTGGTGCGGCCGATGATTTCCTCGACGCCATGCACGCCCACCTGCCCCAGTTCGAGGACCCGGAGATCGAGTACCAGCAGACCCAGCCTCAGCTCACCGTCCGGGTCGACCGGCGGCGCGCCGAGGACCTGGGCGTGCCGGTCCAGGGCCTGGTCAACACGCTGCGCGCCATGATCGACGGCTTCGAGGTGGCCGAGCTGAATGTGGAGGACCGCGCGGTGCCGGTCATGCTTGAGTCGGCGGCCGGCGCCATCGACGATCCCAGCGACCTGCACAACCTCTTCGTCGCCGCCCGGTTGGGTGAGCTGGTGCCGCTCTCCGCCTTCGTCACCCTGGAAGAGGTGGGCGTCGCCGCCGAGCTCGACCGCACGGGCCAGCGGCGGGCGATCGAGATCGACGTGCCGCTGCCGCCGGCCTATCCCATGCGCCAGGCGATCAGCGATATCGAGGGCATCGCCGAGCAGGTCCTGCCGCCCTGGATCGGCCTGCGCTTCATCAACGAGGCGGCGACCCTGCAGGACACCTCGAACCAGGTGGCGATCACCTTCGCCATCGCGATTCTGGTGGTGCTGCTGGTGCTGGCGGCCCAGTTCGAAAGCCTGCTGAGCGCCTTCGTCATCGTGCTGACCGTGCCCTTCGGGCTCGCTGCCGCCGTCTTTGCCATCGAGCTCACCGGCTCGACCCTCAACATCTACAGCCAGATCGGCCTCATCATGCTGGTCGGGCTGATGGCCAAGAACGGCATCCTGGTGGTGGAGTTCGCCGACCAGCTGCGCGACCGCGGCATGGCGGTGGGCGACGCCATCCGCATGGCGGCCATGACCCGGCTGCGGCCGGTGGTCATGACCATGCTGTCGACCGTGCTGGGCGCCCTGCCGCTGATCCTCGGCAGCGGCGCCGGGGTCGAGGCGCGCAGCGCCATCGGCTGGGTGGTCTTCGGCGGCCTGGGCATCGCCACCGCCTTCACCCTGATCCTGATCCCCGTGATCTACAGCCTGCTCGCCCCGCTGGCGCCGCCGCGCGCCCACGCCGGCATCCGCCTCGACCGGGAGCTGCGCGAGATGGAGCAGCGGGTCGTGCCCTTCAACAAGGCGGCGGAATAGCGCTGCACCCACCTGCGGGTGCCGCCAAGCTCCGAACCTAATCCGAACCTTCGCCGGGCTTCCAATCCAGGCTGCCGTCGCCCTTGATGGCCGAGGCGATCAAGGCGACCGTCTGCCCGGCGTGCGGCAGCAGGCGGCCCTTGTCCAGGAAACCGTGAACGGTGCCGTCGTGGCAGCGATAGCAGACGGAAACGCCTTGGCGCTCGAGCCGTGCTGCGTAGGCGGTCGCCTCGTCCAGCAGGGGGTCTAGGCCGGCCGCCACGATCAGGGCGGGCGCCGGCCGGCCCTCCGGCTGGCCCAGTCCGGGGGACGCCAGCGGCGAGGCCTTGTCCGCCTTGCCCTGGAAGTAGTGGCGGTCGAACCAGGCGAGGACCGGTAGCGGAATGGGAAACATCTCTGCGTAGGCCGCGTGGGAGGGGTAGTCGTTGACGCGGTCGAGGGCCGGATAGATCAGGGCCTGCCCGGCCAAGCGTTCGGTGCCCTCGGCGGGAGCGGCGGCGCGCCGCGCCAGCGCCGCCGCCAGTGTGCCGCCGGCCGAGTCGCCGCCGACCCAGAGGCGTTCGGGATCGGCCCCGAGACTGGCCGCAGCTGGCGCCAGCCAGTCGAAGGCGGCGAAGGCGTCCTCGACGGCCGCCGGGAAGGGATGCTCGGGCGCCAGCCGGTAGTCGACCGCCAGCACCAGGGCCTCCGCCTCCCGGCAGATGCGGCGGCAGATGGGGTCGTGGGTCTCCAGATCGCCGATGACGAATCCGCCGCCGTGGAAGTAGAGCAGTAGCGGCGCGGCGGGGGCAGAGCCGGGCGGCCGGTAGAGCCGGGCGCCGATGGTTCGCCCCTCGGCGGGGATCGCGAGCTCTTCGACGGCACCCAGCTCCACCGACGGGAAGTTGGTCTTCTCGTTCCACGTCCGGTAGACCTCGCGCGCCACCTCTGGCGTCAGGGTCTCGAAGGCCGGCGCCTCGGCCGCGTTGACCTGCTCGATGAGCGCCCGGGTCGGGGGATCGGCCTCGTCCGGAATGGAAAAGACGGCAACCTCTTCGGTCATGCTCTCCTCCTTGCGCCGCTGGGCCATCCATTGAGGCACGCGGCCGACCACATCAGTGGCCTGTTGCGCTGTAAGTTCTGTTCTGTCTCAAAATGCGTTTCGGCCATTTGGCGCTGCCTGTCGGCCTGTTGTGTGCGGGTTCCGCAAGCCCCTGAGCGGAACTGCGGCTAGTATTCCCTGGAGTTGGCGATCATGAAAACCGCAAACATCCGCGCGGCCGTCGTCCACGGTCGGCAGAAGCGACCCCGCGGGCGGGTCAGGGCGACCGTCCCGGGGCTAAGTGTCTTGCATGGCCGATCGCGAGGGCACACTCGACCATAGTGGCGACCGGCAATGCCGGTCCCATCATCGCACGCTCAACCCTTGCGCCCGCCGCCGAGTCGGGCAGGCAAGCTGCGGACGACCCTCCAGTCAGAATCTACCGGCTAGTCCTGCCTCTCAAACCCGTCCTTCCTCCGCGCTGAACGTCGCCGTGGTAAGACCGCCCAACGGGTCAGGCACCGCGTCCTTCTCGCCTGCTTGCAGAGGCAGATTGCCGCCGTTCCCGGCCGGGCGGCTTGCCTCGGAACGGCGGGACGCGGCGCCGCGGCACGCTTAGGCGTTTCCGGGCCGCCGGTAATCGACCGAGTCCGGGCGGCCCGGCAGATGCAGCTTGCTTAGCTTCGGTTCCGTTTCGGCGATCACCTCGCCGCGGCGCACGACGTAGAGGCGGGTGGCCCGCAGGCGCAGGGCCTCGATGGGGTCGCTCGCCTGCAGCACCACCAGGTCGGCGTGGCATCCGGGCGCCAGGCCATAGTCCTCGAGCCCGAGCAGCCGGGCCGGGTTCTCGGTGACCGCACGGAAGCAGGCGCGCATGGCTTCGAGGCCCGTCATTTGGGCGACGTGCAGGCCCATGGAAGCGGCGTCCAGCATGTCGCCGCTGCCGAAGGGATACCAGGGGTCCATCACGCAGTCCTGGCCGAAGGCGACCGTGAGTCCGGCTTTCATCAGTTCGGGCACCCGGGTCATGCCGCGGCGCTTCGGATAGCTGTCGTGGCGGCCCTGGAGGGTGATGTTGATCAGCGGGTTGGCCACCACGCCGAGGTCCGCCTCCACCATCAGGTCGATCAGCTTGCTGACGTAGTAGTTGTCCATGGAGTGCATGGAGGTCAGGTGCGAGCCGGTCACCCGGCCGTGCAGGCCAAGGCGCTGGGCCTCGTAGGCCAGGCTCTCCACGTGGCGGGAGAGAGGATCGTCGGACTCGTCGCAATGCATGTCCACCATGAGCCCGCGCTCGGCGGCGAGCTCGCAGAGCTCGCGGATCTTCGCCGCGCCGTCTGCCATGGTGCGCTCGAAGTGAGGGATGCCGCCGATCACGTCGACCCCCTTGTCGAGGGCGCGCGCCAGGTTTTCCTTTGCGCTCGGCGCGCGCAGGTAGCCGTCCTGGGGAAAGGCGACGAGCTGCAGGTCCAGGTAGGGCCGCACCTGCTTCCTGACCTCTAGCAGGGCGTCCACCGCCAGCAGGCGGTCGTCGCAGACGTCTACGTGGGAGCGGATCGCCAGGAGACCCTGGCCGACGGCCCAGTCGCAATAGGTGAGCGCCCGCTCGGCGATCTTCTCCTGGGTCAGGTCGGGTTTCAGCTTGCCCCAGATCTGGATCCCCTCGAGCAGAGTGCCCTTCTCGTTGACCCGCGGCAGGCCGTAGCTGAGGGTCGAATCCATGTGGAAGTGGGCGTCGACGAAGGGCGGCGTGACGAGGCAGCCGGACGCATCGATCTCGCGCGCCGGTTTCCCCTCGATCGCCGGCCCGACTTCGGCGATCCGCCCGTCCTTGACGGCGATGTCGATCCCGCTGCGGCCGTCGGGCAGGTTGGCGTTGCGGATCACCAGGTCGAGCATCACCGCTCCTCCTTGCGGAAGGGTGTGAGGAGTGCGGCCGGTGCGCGCGCATTGCGCGACAGGGCCGCCATGGCGACGATGGTAAGAACGAAGGGCATCATGAGGAAGACCTGATAGGGCACGTCGATCACGGCGCTGGCCTGGAGCCTAAGTTGCAGGGCGTCGATGAAGGCGAAGAGGAAGGCCGCAACCGCCGAGCGCCAGGGGCTCCACTGGCCGAAGACGACCAGGGCGATGCAGACCCAGCCGCGCCCGGAGATGACCCCGAAGGTGAAGGCGTTGAACTGGGCCATGGAGAGGAAGGCGCCGCCCACCGACATCAGCATGCCCGAGAGGATCAGCGCCTGATAACGCACGGCGGCGACGCTGACCCCGGCGGAATCGGCCGCATGGGGCGATTCGCCCACGCTGCGCAGGTTGAGCCCCCAGGGCGTGCGGTAGAGCAAGAATGCGGAGAGGGGGATCAGCAGCAGGGCAACGTAGACGAGGGCGTACTGGTCGAACAGCACCGGCCCGAGGAAGGGGATCTCGGAAAGGACCGGCAGCGGCTCGGTGGCGAACGGCACGATGTTGGGCGGGCTCGCCGGCTGGCCGAAGATGACCCGGTAGAAGTAGAAGGCGAGACCAGAGCAGAGCAGCGTGAGCCCCAGGCCCGAGACGTGCTGGCTGAGGCCGAAGGTGACCGTCAGCAGGCCCATGAGCGCGCCGGCAAGCGCTCCCGTCAGCATGGCGGCCGCGATCCCGATCCAGAGGCTTCCCGTGAAGTAGGCGGCGCTGAAACCGGTCATGGCCGAGAGCAGCATGATGCCCTCGATGCCCAGGTTGAGGACGCCCGAGCGCTCGGCGAAGAGCTCGCCCAGGGTGGCGAAGATCAACGGCGTGGCGATGCGGATCATGGCCGCGAAGAAGCCGACCTGGAAGACCTGGGCGAGGATCTCATCCATCGCCGGGCAGCCTCACGCGCAGCCGGTAGCCGGTGAAGAGGAGCGCGATCAGCATGGTCATGAGGGCGGTGCCCTGGATCACGTCCGAGAGGAAGACCGGCACGCCCGTGCTGCGCGACATGGCCTCGGCGCCGGTGATGACGATGGCGAAGAAGAGCGCCGCCGGCACCACGCCCAGCGGATTGAGGCGCGCCAGCATGGCGATCACGATGCCGGTGTAGCCGTAGCCGGTGGAGATCCCGGCCATGACCTGGAAGTGCAGGCCGGCGGCTTCTCCGACGCCCGCGAGCCCGGCCAGGGCACCGGAGATGAGCGCCGTCACTAGGATGACGCGGGTGACGCTGAGGCCGGCGAAGGTGGCGGCGCGCGGGTTCTCGCCAACTGCGCGGATGGCGAATCCCAGGGTCGTGAAGCGCATGAGGGCCCAGATGGCGACGGCGGCGAGCGCCGCCAGCAGGATGCCCAGATGCAGACGCGTCGCCTTGAGCAGGATCGGGAACTCCGCCTCCATGAGGATGTCGGGGGAGTCCGGATAGCCGCTCAGGGGATCCTTCCAGGGTCCGTCCAGCAGCGCCATCATGCCGTAGAAGACGATGAAGTTGAGCAGCAGGGTCGTGACCACGTCGTCGACCTTAAAGCGGACCTTGAGGAAGGCCGGGACCGCGGCCCAAAACCCGCCCGCCGCCATGCCTGAAACGATCATGAGCGGCACCAGGGACCAGGCGGGCAGGGCCTCCTGGGTGCCGACGAAGACCGCGGCCATGGCGCCGAAAAGGAACTGGCCCTCGGCGCCGATATTCCAGAACTTGGCGCGGAAGGCGACGGCGACGGCGAGCCCGGTCAGCACCAGGGGTGCCGCCTTCACCACCGTCTCGACCAGGTTGAACCTGCTGTCGAGGGCGCTCATGAAAAGGATCGTGTAGGCCTCGATTACGTCGGCGCCGGTGATGGCGATGAGCCCGCTGCAGAGCAGCAGGGTGGCGGCGATGGCAGCCAGCGGCAGCGTCAGGTTCAGCCAGGCGGAGGGCTTCTGCCGCGGCTCAAGCCGGAAGCGGATCATGCCGCCTCCCGGTAGCCGGCCATGAGCAGGCCGACCTTCTGGGCCGTCGCCTCGGCCGCCGGCAGCACGTCCATGATGCGGCCCTCGTAGATGACCGCGATGTGGTCGGAAAGGGTGAAGAGCTCCTCCAGGTCCTCGCTGATCACCAGCAGGCCGCGCCCGCGGGACCTGAGCTCCAGGAACCGGCGGTGGACGAACTCGGTCGCGCCGACATCGATGCCGCGGGTCGGCTGGGCGGCCAGCAGCACCAGCGGGTCCCAGGCGAGCTCCCGGGCGATCAGCGCCTTCTGCAGGTTGCCGCCCGAGAGGGTGCCGGTGCGCGCCTCGACGCCCGCCGTGCGGATCGAGAAGCGCTGGACCTGTTCGGCCACGAAGGCGCGGATGGCGCTGCGGTTCAGGATGCCGGCGCGGCTGAAGGGCGGATCGCCGACCCGGGGCAGCACCATGGAGTCCGAGAGCGGCAGGCCGGTCACCAGACCGGTGCCGATGCGGTCCTCAGGCACCCGGCCCAGTCCCAGCTCCTTCACCCGGCGCACGCTCGGCCGATCGAGGGTCTCGCCATTGATCTCCATGCGGCCCGAGTGGGGCTGGAGCAGGCCCGAGACGAGGTCCGCCAGCTCGCGCTGGCCGTTGCCCGAGACGCCGGCGAGGCCGAGGATCTCTCCGCCGTGGACCACCAATGACAGGTCCTTCAGGACCGGCCGCTCGGGGCTGCCGCCGGCGGTGACGTTCTCGAGGCGCAGCAGCGGCTTGCCGCGCAGGCTGGGCGGCTTCTCGGGCGGTGTCAGCTCGTGCCCGCACATGAGCTCGCCGAGGCGCCGGTCGGTCAGGTCCGGGCTGTTGTCGAGGGTGGCGGTGACCACGCCGTGGCGCATGATCATGACCCGCTTGGTGATCTCGCGCACCTCGTAGAGCTTGTGGCTGATGAAGATGACGCCCATGTCCCGCTCGGCGAGCGCGCGGATGGCGCGGAACAGGCCCTCGGTTTCCTGGGGCGTCAGCACGGCCGTGGGCTCGTCGAGGATCAGGATGCGCGCGCCGCGGAAGAGCGCCTTGACGATCTCGAGGCGCTGCTGCTCGCCAATGGTGAGACCGGCGACCGGGGCGTCGGGCGCGAGCCTCAGGCCGTACTCCTGGCCGATCTCGGCGAGGCGCGCCTCGGCGCCCTTGCGATTGAGAAAGCCGAAGCGACCGCGCTGGCCAACCATGAGGTTCTCGATGACGCTCAGGGCCGGCACCAGGTGGAAGTGCTGGTGGACCATGCCGATGCCGAGCGCGATGGCGTCGGCGGAATCGTGAATCCGGGCCGGCCGGCCGTCGATCTCGATGCGCCCCGCGTCCGGCGCGTAGGCGCCGAACAGCACGTTCATCAGGGTCGTCTTGCCGGCGCCGTTCTCGCCCAGGAGGCCGAGGATGTCGCCCCGCTGGAGGGTGAGGTCGACCTTGTCGTTGGCCTGCACGGGACCGAAGCTCTTGCAGATCCCCCGCATGGCCAAGAGCGGCGCGGTCCCGGTCATGGCGGCTGTTCCGGAAGGGCGCCCGGGGCGGAAAAGTCCACCCCGGGCTTGCGAGACGGGTTCAGTCGGAGCTCGGCGTGCTTTCGTCCACGTCCACCCGGTAGGTGCCGTCGAGGATCTCCTGGTTGCGCTCGGCCACCATGGTCTTGACCTCGGCCGGCAGCTTGTCCTCGAAGGCGTGGTAGGGCGCGAGGTAGGATCCGCCCTTGCCCATGAACGAGAAGCCGCCGAAGTCCTGGGCGGTAAAGACCCCCGCCTTCACCAGCGTCACCACGTGGTTGACCGTCGGCCACATGTCCCAGATCGGCCCGGTGATCACCGTGTCGGGGCCGAGGCTCGCCTGGTCCGACATGTTGGAGATGGCGAGGATGCCCTTGTCTTGCGCAGCCTCGATGACGCCGAAGCGCTCGGCGTAGATCACGTCGACGCCGGCCTCGATCTGGGCGATCGCGGCTTCCTTGGCCTTGGGCGGATCGAAGAAGGAGCCGATGAAGGAGAACTTGCAGCGGACCTCTTCGTTCACCTCCTTGGCGCCGGCGCAGAAGGCGTTCGACAGGCGGTTGATCTCGGGGATCGCCATGCCGCCGACCACGCCGATGGTGTTGGTCTTGGTCATCTTGCCGGCGATCATGCCCGAGAGATAGGCCGGCTCGTGGATCCAGTTGTCGAAGACGCCGAAGTTGGGATCGGCCGGCCCGATACCGGAGCCGAAGACGAAGGCGACGTCGGGATAGTCGCGGGCGACCCGGCGGGCGATCCGCTCGGCGCCGAAGGCGTCGCCCATGATGAGCTGATGGCCCTTCTCGGCGTACTCGCGCATGACCCGTGCGAAGTCGGCGGACTTGACGCTTTCCGACCAGGTGTACTCGACCCCGAGCTCCTTCTCGGCGCGCAGCAGGGCCTCGTGGATCTGATTGACCCAGGGCTCCTCGATGGGCGTTTCGAAGATGCCCGCCACCTTGAGGGTGTCGGCCTGCGCCGCGAGCGGCATCACGAGCCCGGCGAGGACCAGGAAGGTCCCGCAGACCAGGGCGAATGCCCTTCTCGTCTGTTTCGCGATCATGTCTTCCCACCTCCCTTATGATTGTTGCAACGCGGAGTCATTAACCGCGCTCGCGAGGGCTCTTGTCAAACCGCTTCCCCACAGGGTTATCCACAGGCCCGGGCGGCGGAAAGCCTGGAGTCCTTGCCCATTGCGCCGCCGCCACGGCAAGGTCGCGCGGGCCGGGCCGTGCGGCTAGGATGGGGAAACCGCTGAAGCAGGACAGCGCGCCGATTCGAACATGAACGAGAGCCTTTTCGCCCTCTTCCGGGCCCGCATGCCGGAGCCCGCCAAGGTCTTCCTGGAGACGCCCGAGGGACGCCAGCTGACCTATGGCGAGATGCTCGATCTCTCAGGGCGCTTCGCCCGGGCGCTCGCCGACCTCGGGGTCGAGGCCGGCGACCGGGTGGCGGTGCAGGCCGCCAAGAGCCCCGAGGCGCTGGTGCTCTACCTCGGCTGCCTTCGCGCGGGCGCCGCCTATCTGCCCCTCAACACGGACTATACCGGCGCCGAGATCTCCTATTTCCTCGAGGATTCGGAGCCGAAGGTCTTCGTCTGCGCGCCGGAGCGGGAAGACGAGCTGGGCCCGGTGGCGTCGGTCGCCGGCGTGCCCCACGTGGAGACCCTGGCGTCGGACGGCACGGGCTCCATCACCGACGCCGCCGAGGCCGTGGCGCCCGATTTCGAGGACCGGCCGCGGGCGCCCGACGACCTCGCCGCGATCCTCTACACCTCGGGCACCACCGGACGCTCCAAGGGCGCCATGCTGACTCAGGCCAATCTCGCCTCCAACGCCGAGACCCTGGCCGAGATCTGGCGCTTCACGGCCGACGACGTGCTGCTCCACGCTCTCCCCATCTTCCACACCCACGGCCTCTTCGTGGCCACCAACGTGACCCTCTGCTCTGCCGCCTCCATGCTCTTCCTGCCCCGTTTCGATGCTGGCGAGGTGCTGCGCCTCCTGCCCCGGGCGACGGCCATGATGGGGGTGCCGACCTTCTACAGCCGGCTGCTGGCGAGCCCGGACTTCACCGAGGAGCGGGCGGCCCACATGCGCCTCTTCGTCTCCGGCTCGGCGCCCCTCTCGCCGGAGACCCACCGGGCGTTCGAGGCGCGCTGCGGCCACGCCATCCTGGAGCGCTACGGCATGACCGAGACCGGCATGAACAGCTCCAACCCCTACGATGGCCCGCGCCGGCCCGGCACCGTCGGCCTTCCGCTGCCGGGCGTCGAGATCCGCGTTTCCGAGCGCGAGAGTGGCGCCCCGCTAGAAGTGGGCGAGGTCGGCATGATCGAGGTGCGCGGCCCCAACGTCTTCAAGGGCTATTGGCGCCAGCCGGAGAAGACGAAAGCCGAGTTCCGCGAGGACGGCTTCTTCGTCACAGGGGACCTCGGCCGGTTCGATGCCGAGGGCTACCTCCACATCGTCGGCCGCGACAAGGACCTCATCATCTCGGGCGGCTACAACGTCTACCCGGCCGAGGTGGAGGAGGCCCTCGACGCAGTCCCCGGCGTCGCCGAGAGCGCGGTCATCGGCCTCCCCCACGCCGACTTCGGCGAGGGCGTGACGGCCGTGGTGGCGCTCGAGGACGGCGCCACGCTCCGCGAGGACCAGCTGCGCGCGGCCCTGGAAGGAAGCCTCGCCAAATACAAGGTCCCCAAGCGCGTCCTCTTCATCGACCGCCTGCCCCGCAACTCCATGGGCAAGATCCAGAAGGCTCGGCTGCGTGAAGACTATCGGGACACCTACGGCGGGCCGTAAGACTTTGTCCGCGACTTGGGGTGTGGGCTGGCGCGTGTGCGAGCTTTGCACGCACAGCCTGTACCTATCGGAACTCGGTAGGGCGATACCGGCTATTGAGCGGGATCGCTAAGACGGACGACCGAGTAACGTGCCTGGTAGGATTGCCTCATACTCGGTTCGGAGTCTTTCTCCCACTGGAACAGGCACTTGTCGTCGTCATGCACTACGAGAAGGTGTTCTTCATCGATGATGGCCAGCCCTTCAGGCTTGTGTAGGAATTCAAGCGGACTTCCGTCACTGGTGCGAACAAGGCTTGGCCGATGCTCGGTACCGATGTGCTCGAACGGAAGTACCCAGAGATATCCCCGCAGAAGCTTGCTCTTCTTTGGTTTGCCGTTCTTGTCGACCTTTTGAGAGCAAAACGCTTCGACTTCGCCTTCGGCGCCGGCGAGATCCTCCTCGTAGCTGGAAAGGATAAGGAGGCGTTTGCGCCGCTCGTCGTATTCGAGGCCCGAGAGGGCAACGTCCTTGTTATTCAGTGCCACTTCCTTCGAGGCGTCGTAGTCGAGGACGAGCGTATAGTCGTCGCCGAGTGACAGCCCAGATTCAGTTGCCTCGTAGGACACGCTGACAATTCCGATGGTGTGACGGGAGTATTTGTAATGGCAGCCGACGGCGCGAATGCCGAACAGCAGCCGTCCGTCGGGGAGGGCTGCGAGTCCCTCGACCTTGAAATAGGGCGCGCCGTCCGGAAAGGGATCGTCCGCCAGCGCGCGGGACAGACCCTCGCGAACCTGTAGTGACATCGGAACGCCATTGGGGCTCTCGCTACCGACGAGCTCCACTTGATCTTCTTGATCGAGAGACCAAGCCAGCAGTCTATTGAATTGATCCCCGTCATCTTGTTTTTCGGTTTTGACTCGGTCGAATGCTGTAGTGGCCAAGACCATCCTTCCTTCCCCGGCGATTGTCATGGCCTCGAGTTTCCTTGCATTGCGGATTTCGTCGTATGGAAGGTAGCGACTGCGCCCATCTACTGTGCGGTCCGAGTTCAAGCTGAAAGCAAACACGGGTGATAGGCCTTCTTCTTTCACGGCTTCTCCGTTGAATACCTCCTTGTCGTGAGCAACCAATAGCTCGCCATCGACAATGACTGCGGCCGACGGCTGACAAGGGACGACTTTGCCCTTCTTGCTTATCTGCTCATTGTCAAAGCACTCGAGGAAACCGCTGTGCTCAACCGTTGCAGTGGGCGCGGCATTGTTTGCGTCAGCGGAGGCGGATTGTGGCGCCAGGCCGTTGCCGGCGGTCCAGCAGGCAAGGAACATGACAGGGATCAGGATACGGTGTCTCTTTGGCATTGCGCTCTCCCTCCCCGTGGGATCGGTTTCATCGGAGGCCCGGTACCTGGGAGCCGTGGTGGCTTGCTGCCGAAGGTCAGCCCGTTTCTTGTCTGGGTGACGTCGAAACGAACCGCGGACACGTCCTTTCACAGAGCTTTGGCAGCTACCTGACAGGATAGTTCCGGGCTATTTGTCCGCTCTTGGCAGTGCGAAACGGCGACACGTCCTCGGTAGATTCCATGGCCGTGTCTATGTTTTAGATATGCACGTATAAGTATATATTTTTAGGCAACATACACTCAACGCCTTTCTGTCGTAGAGGGCATGGTCCATGCCCGTTCCAAGCGGTGCCAGCCTCGCCATTGCGGTCCCAAGATGATGGCCATCCGCCTCCGGGAGGCACCTCCGGCGGCCTCAACGGTCGGTCGCGCGAGAGACGTTGCCGGGCAAAGACTGAGATCAGGGCTCGACAGGACGGCGATGGCTGAGGAGATCTGGCGATCCGGCGTTGCGGCAAGGCCACGGGTCGAATGCAGGCATGCCGTGGGTCGGGTCGTAACGACCCTTTGTCAGATCTATGCCGCCGGCCCGGCGCCGACCAGGCGTTCGCCGCCGTCGACGACGAGGGCTTGGCCGGTCAGGTAGGAGGAGCGGTCGGAGACTAGGAAGAGGATGGCTTCGGCCATCTCCTCGACGCTGCCGAAGCGGCCGAGGGGGACACGGGTTGCGACCACCTTCTCCAGGGCCGCGCGGCCGCCCAGCTGGCGCTCGTAGCCGTCGTTGAAGGGCGTGTCGATCCAGCCGGGGCAGAGGGCGTTCACGCGGATGCCGTGGCGGCCCAGGTCGAGGGCGAGCTGCTCGGCCAGCATGACCACCGCCGCCTTGGTGGTGATGTAGCCAGTCATGCCATAGTCCGGGAAGACGCCGGCGTTGGACGAGGTGAGCAGGATCACGCCACCGCCGCGGGCCTTCATGTGGGGGACGGCGGCCTTGGCGGCCACGAAGTGGGCGTGGACGTTCAAGCGGTGGGAGCGGTCGAGGTTCTCGGCGTCCAGCTCCTCGACGCCGCCCTCGATCTGGATGCCGGCGTGGCTGTGCAGGATGTCGAGGCGGCCGTGGCTGGCGGCCACCTCGCCGATCACCCGCGCGATGGCGTCGTCGTCGCCCACGTCGAGGGCGCGGGCCTCGGCCCGGCCGCCGGCCTCGGCGATGCGCCGGGCCGTCTCCTCGGCCCGCCCGGCGACCAGGTCGGTCGCCACCACCAGCGCGCCCTCGCGGGCCATGGCCTCGGCGCCCGCGCGGCCGATCCCCGACCCGGCGGCCGTCACCAGCGCCACCCTGCCTTCCAGGATCATCGCAACCCTCCCTTCAGTAGCGCTTGCGGAACAGGCGCCGGCGCTCGTAGACGTCGGCCGCGTCCTCGATCAGTGCGGCGATGGCGGGCGCCTTCAGCTCGTCGCGGTAGCGGGCGGCGAGCGCCAGCAGCTCCTGCTTGCCCTTCGCCCGGCCGGGGCGCAGCAGCTCGTAGGTGCGGAAGATCTCCTCCTGGGAGACGCCCGTGAGCTCGGCGCCGCGCTCGAAGTTGTCCGCCAGGCGGCCGCGCCCGACGGCGCGCGCCACCTCGGCCTGGATACGCAAGGCGTCCGCCGAGATGCCGATGTCTTTTGCGCTCAGCTTTCCCGCCGCCAGGTTGGCGAGGGTCAGCTCGCCCAGCCCGCGGCCGCCGGGTGTGGCGATGCGCCCGGCCTGCTTCTCGCTCGCCGGATAGAGGGCGTCGGCTTTTCCCGCCTCATCGCTCATGGGTCGTCTCTCATGGCTCATCGTTCATGGAAGGTCACCCGCAGCTCCTCGGGCGCTCGCTCGGGCTCCAGCATGGCGGTCTCGATGGCGTAGATCAGCGAGGTCTGGACGTGAAAGCGCGCGCCGAGCGCCTCGCCCCGGTAGGGGATGCCGATGGGCTCGGGCCGCTCGCCCCGGGCGTAGCGCGCGGCGTTCTCGCCCATCTGCCGGTAGTGCTCCAGGCTGGTGATCGGCGCTTGGGCGAAGAGCTCCAGGTTCATGTGAGGGTAGTCGTCGGCGGCATGGATGACGGCGGTGCCCTTGGCCTGGATGCCGATGCCGATGCCCGAGCCCGAGAGCCGGGCCGCGGTCAGGCCGAGGAAGGAGGTGTCGGCCGTGTGCCAGGCGCGCACCACCCGGGCCGCGCCGCCCCCCGCCGCGATGCCGTCCACGAGCGCCCGCAGCACCCGGGAGAGGTACTGGCCGGAGGTCGCCCGCTGCAGGCGCTGCCCGAAGGCGGGGCTCACGGCGACGACCACCTCGTTCACCGTGTCGCCCTTCATTGCCTCCCCCAGCGGCTCCAGGTGGTAGCGCCGGCGCTCCTCGGCGGCGTGGCGGGCCTCCATCTCGAAGATCTCGTCCTTGGTCAGGATGCGGCGGATGCCCGCGATCTCCTGCCGCCGATCTTCGGAGAGGCGGTAGCCGGTCGCCGGGCCCAGGTAGTCGTTGGGTGCGTTGACGGCGCTGACCACCCCTCCGTCCCGGATGACCGCCGCCGTCTGCAGATAGTCGCCGCTGACCCGCTGGCGCAGTAGGGCGAGCAGATCCTCGGCCAGGTCCTCGAAGCCGCGCCGGGCGAGCGCCGCGATGATGTCGAGCAGGGTGATGCCCCGCGCCGCGATCTCCTCGGAGATGGCGCGCGCCTCGCCCAGGGAGAAGCTCTGGGTGTCCCGCGAGCCGCTCGCCTGGCAGACGCTCTCCTTCTGGGCCGCCGTCACCCGGGCAAGCCCGAGCTCCTCCAGCACCGCGGCGATGGCGTCGACGGCCCGCCGCCTGACCGACATGATCTCGGCCTCCGGTAGGTGGCGCAGCCCGCCGTCCAGCTCGAAGTCCCGCTGCAGCACCAGGAAATCCTCCAGCTCCTCGGCGTTGAAGAGCGAGGCGGCGAAGGAGTTGTCGTAGGCCGGCACGGAGCCGAAACCAGAGCAGAGGAAGTCTGTGCCCGACATGAGGTGGGGCATGATCTTGGCGCCGACGCGGATCTCGGACTCGGTGAAGCGGGTGTCGTTGCCCGAGGCGCACTCCAGGTCCAAGAGCGCCGCCAGCACGTTCTCGGCCAGGATCTCCCGCATGCCGCCCAGCACCGATCCGGTGACAGGGGCGCCGTCGATGCCGCCGTTCTGGGTGCCCTGCACGCCGATGGCGCGCTGCAGGCAGAGGCAGCGGGCCTCCAGGTAGAGGATCGACTTGGTCTCGTGGAAGCCCATCAGCAGCTCAGCGCCACCGCCGGAGGTGCAGCGCGCCTTGATGCCGCGCGAGGCATAGGCGGCGATCAGGAAGGCCTTCGACCAGGGCGTGTCGTCACCGTCGATGAAGGAGCCCTCGGTGCCGTAGACCGAGACGGTCTCGGCGTAGGAGGTGAGACCCGCCATGGCGAGCTTCAGCTCCTCGGCCTCCTCGCAGGCGCACTGGCAAAGGGTGCCCGGCTTGCCCACGGTGGCACCGATCAGGCAGGCCAGCGCATTCGACCAGGCGTTCCGTGCGACCCGCATGGTGGTCTCCACCTCGTCGAAGCCCATGGCGGCGGCGGTGGCGGCGTCGGCCGCCATCTGCACCGGGTCGTCCTTGGCGTTGGTCACGTGGGCCTGATTGCCGGGGGCCTTGCGGGCCCGCAGCTTGGCCTGGGCGAAGGAGAGCTCCAGCGTCGAGAGGCCGTGGAGCACGTCGCAGAGCTTGGCCGGCGTCATCCCCCGGGCGAGGCGCACCAGCTCGCCGCGGGGCACGTTGATGTCGACCAGCCGCCGCGCGAAGGCGAGGCTGTCGGTCGCCATGGCCTCCTCGGCAACGGCCGGGTCGATGTGATGGCGCGCGATGAAGGCGTCGATCATGTCGAAGTCGGCGGCGGCGACCCCGTCCATCTCGACCACCCGGCCGCCCTCGAGGCGGAGAGAGGGCAGGGGATCGGCCGGGCTCTTGGCGGCCCGGAAGCCGTCCTCGGGGCTGTCCGGCGCGAAGCGGTCGAGGCGGAGCGGCCGCTCGTCCCAGACGTCGTAGCGTTTCCAGCGGTTTGGCGAGGCTCGCTCCGGCATGGGTCCGTTCCGGCGGGCTTTCGGGCGCTGCGGCTCTAGGGTCCACTATGCGACCACTATAAGGCAGGCCTTCCGCCCTTTCCTACCGGGAAACTATGTTGCAAGCGTGGCCGGATCGCGACTACCATCCCTGCGGCGCGGCGGCCGGGCGGGCGTTCCTTCCGCCCGCGACCGTCGCGGGACCGCCTGGGGGGCGCGGTTTGACTCGCAAAAAGCTCGCATCCTGGCTCCTGCCCCACGGCGTGCTGATCGTCTTCAGCGCGGCCATCCTGCTGCCGCTGCTCTGGCTGCTCAGGGTCGCCCTCACCGACAAGCTGACGGCTTACAAGATCCCGCCGGAATGGGCCGAGCCCAACCTCGCCAACTTCATCGAGATCTTCACCGGCTACCCCTTCTTCAACTACTTCCTGAACAGCTTGAGCGTCGCCGTGGGCGCGACCCTCTGCGCGCTGCCGCTGGCGACCGCCATGGCCTACGCCTTCGCCCGCTACAACACCGGCGGCCTCCCCTTGCGACTCTTCGTGCTGTCGAGCCAGATGCTGCCAGCGGTCATCCTGGTGCTGCCGCTCTTCACCCTGTTCCTCAAGGCCGCCATGCTGAACACCTTGCCGGCACTGATCCTGGCGCACCTGACCATCAGCCTGCCGTTCCTCGCCTGGCTGCTGGTCGCCTTCTTCGAGGGCGACATCGTGCTCCTGGAGCAGGCCGCGCGGGTCGACGGGGCGACGCGCCTGCAGGCCTTCGTGCGCATCACCCTGCCGGTCGCGGCGCCGGGCATCATGGCGGCGGGGATACTCTCCTTCATCCTGAGCTGGAACGAGTTCCTCTTCGCCCTCATCCTGAGCGGCCCGCAGACCAATACCCTGCCGGTGGGGCTCTCCTCGTTCCAGACACATCGCGGCGTCGACATCGCCTTGCTTTCGGCGGCGACGGTCTGCGCTATCCTTCCCGTCTTCCTGCTGCTGCCCTTCATGCGCAGGTACCTGATCAAGGGCCTGTCGCTAGGCGCGCTGAAGTGAGATGGAACGCGAGTACCCGCCAATTCGAACCACAAACTGGCGCACATCAAACAAGCAAGGAGGGAGGTAAAGATCATGAGATACATCTTGGCAGTCATTGCAGCCTTGGCTTTCTCGGCCGGCGTGGCCAAGGCCGAGACTATCCGCATCCTCATGGAGACGGTGCCCGACACCCGCTATATCCAGGAGCTCCTGCCCGAGTTCACGGAAGCGACGGGGATCGACGTCGAGATCGAGGCGATCAGCTACATCGACATGCACTCCAAGCTGGTGCCCCAGCTGATCGCGCCCCAGGGCAGCTACGACCTGATCGTGGTCGACTTTTACTGGGTCGGCGAGTTCACCAAGGCCGGCTGGCTCATGCCGCTGGACGACCTGGCTGCGCGTGACGGCATCAACACCGATGTCTACGTGCCGAAGCTGATGGACCTGGTGGGCCGCGTCGACGGCACGCTCTACATGCTGCCCTTCTACAACTACTCCATGGCGCTCATCTACCGGCAGGACCTGATCGACGATCCGGCCGAGCAGGCGGCTTTCAAGGAGAAGTACGGCATGGACCTGCGGGTGCCTGAGACCTGGGACGAGTACTGGAAGCAGGTGGAGTTCTTCACCCGCGACACCAACGGGGACGGCGACCGGGACTTTTTCGGCACGGTGATCCAGGGCCAGCGCGGCGACTGCATCGCTATGCAGTGGTCGAACTACCTTTATTCCCAGGGCGGCCTGTTCCACGACGCCAAGTGGAACCCCACCCTCGACACGCCCGAGGCGATCAAGGCGATGGAGTTCTACCGGCAGGCGGTCGAGAACTATAGCCCGGCCGGCTCCGAGGCCTTCTGCTTCGACGAGGCCTTCAACGTCATGGCCCAGGGCAAGGCCTACAGCTTCGTCACCTTCAACATCCTCTTCGCCAGCTTCGACGATCCGAGCGCGTCGTCGGTGGTCGGCAAGGTCGCCATCACGCCCAATCCGGGCGGCGGCCTGAACGGCGGCTGGGGCTGGGCGATTCCCAACTCGAGCCCCAACAAGGAAGCGGCCTGGAAATTCATCACCTGGGCCGAGTCCTTCGAGGTCGCCAAACAGCGGGCCATGCTGGGCGGCGCGCCGACCCAGAGCGCCATCTTCACCGACGCGGAAGTGGTGGCCGCCAGGCCCTACTATCCGGTTCTGGGCGAGATCCTGGCCGGCACGAAGGACTTCCCGGTCTTCACCTACACGACCGAGTTCGTGGAGGAGGTCGGCCGCGAGCTGAACCTGGCGGCAACCGGCGAGAAGCCGATCCCCGAGGCCATGTCGGCGGCCCAGGAGGAGTTCCGCAAGCTGCTGGTGAAGGACGGCAAGATCTCCGAGTAGCGGTCTTCTAACGGCGGCCGCACCGTGGCCACGGCCGCGACAGTCTCACTCGCGCGGCGGGACCGGCGCTTTGGGTTCATGCTCACGGCGCCCGGCCTCGCCGCGCTTATGCTCGTCGTCTTCTTTCCGCTGGTCTTCGCGCTTTTCACCAGCTTCTACGATTACACCCTGCTGCACCCGAACCACGACACCTTCATCGGCCTCGAGAACTATCAGGAGGCCTGGGAGGAGGAGTACCTGGGCAGCTCGCTCTGGGTCACCGTCAAGTTCGTCCTGGCCTCGGTCGTCATCGAGTTCGCGATCGGCCTGTCGGTGGCGCTGGCGCTCAACTCCATCACCCGCTTCAAGACGGTCTACTACTTGATCCTGCTGGCGCCGCTCCTCATCAACCCGGTGGTGGTCGGCCTGCTCTGGCGCATGCTGCTCCATACCGAGCTCGGCATCGTCAACTACGCCATTGGCCTCTTGGGGATACGTTCGGTCAACTGGCTGGGCGATGCCAAGATCGCCTTCTGGACCGTGGTGCTGGTGGATATCTGGCACCAGGTCTCCTTCATGGCGATCCTGCTGCTGGCCGGCTTGGCGTCGCTGCCGCGCGAACCCTACGAGGCGGCGCGCATGGACGGCGCCTCGGCGCTGCGCTGCTTCATCCACATCACACTGCCGCTCATGCGGCCGGTCATCATGGTGGCGCTGCTGCTGCGGCTCATCTTCGCCATCAAGACCTTCGACATCATCTTCATCATGACCAAGGGCGGGCCGGGCACCGCGACCGACCTGATCAGCTACTTCATCTACCGGGCCGCCTTCTTCGGGCTCGACATCGGGCGGGCATCGGCCATGTCGGTGGGCCTGCTGGTGATCGTCCTGCTGCTCACCATCTACCTCTACCGCTACATGCGGTCGCTCAAATAGGAGTCTCGCGTCTTGGCCGCCATCACGCTCAAAGGGGTCAGCAAACGCTTCGGCCAGGACGTGGTCGCGGTGGACAGCGTCGACCTGGAGATTGCCGACGGCGAGTTCATGGTACTGCTGGGCCCCTCGGGCTGCGGCAAGTCGACGACGCTGCGCATGATCGCCGGCCTGGAGGAGGTCACCTCCGGCGAGCTGCTGATCGACGGCCGGCCGGTCAACGACGTGGACCCGGCCGAGCGCGATCTCGCCATCGTGTTCCAGAACTACGCCCTCTATCCCCACATGACGGTCTTCAACAACCTCGCCTTCGGCCTCAAGCTGCGCAAGGTGGCGCGCGAGGAGATCGAGAGCCGCATCAGGAAAACGGCCGCCATGCTCGGCATCGAAGAGCTGCTAGCGCGCCGGCCGAAGGAGCTGAGCGGCGGCCAGCAGCAGCGCGTCGCCCTCGGCCGCGCCCTGGTGCGCGACCCCGTGGCTTTCCTCTTCGACGAGCCGCTCTCCAACCTGGACGCCAAGCTGCGCGCCCAGATGCGCACCGAGCTGATCAAGATCCACCGGGAGTTCGGCACCACTATCGTCCACGTGACCCACGACCAGGTGGAAGCCATGACCATGGGCGAGCGCATGTGCATCATGCGCGACGGCAAGGTGGTGCAGGTGGGCGCGCCACTGGAGGTCTACCGCAATCCGGCGGACACCTTCGTCGCCGGTTTCCTGGCGAGCCCTCCCATGAACCTGCTGGACGCCCGGCTGCTGCGCGAGTCCGGCGGCGTCGAGGCCGAGCTGGCGGGCGCCAGGCTTGAGGTGCCGGCCGCGCGCGTCGCCGCGCTGGAGAGCTGGGTCGGTCAGGCCGTCAGCTTCGGCATCCGCCCGGAGGATCTCTACGCCGAGGCTGGGCCGGGCGGCCGCGCGCCCCTCGACGCCACAGTGGTGACGGTGGAGGCCCTGGGCCCGGAAGTGATCCTGATCGCCAGCCTCAACGACGGCCAAGAGATCGCCGCCCGGCTCGGCCGGGGCTTCCGCGCGCCCGTGGGCGAAAAGCTGCAGCTCTACGCCGACCTGGAGACCATGCACCTCTTCGACCCGGAGAGCGGCAAGGCGATCGCCGGCGTGTCCTGAACGCGGCCGCAAGCCGGGACGGCGCGGGAAAGGGAGGAGCCCATGCCAAAGATGACACCCTGGCGCGCTGTCACAGAGGCGCTCGAGGCCGAGGGGATCGAGCGGGTCTTCGGCCTGCCGGGCAATCCGATCCACCTGGTCGCCGACCTCGCCAAATACAGCAGGATCGAGAACGTGCTGGTGCGCCACGAGCACTCGGGCGTGGCCATGGCCTACGCGAGCGCCCGGGTCACCGGCCGACCCGCCGTCTGCTACGGCAACCCGGGTCCCGGCATCACCAACATGGCGACGGCGCTGCTGGAGGCGACCTCCGCTTCCCTGCCGGTGGTCGCGCTCACCAACGGGGCGCCGCTCGCCGGCGACGGCAAGGGCGCCTTCCAGGAGTTGGACTCGGTTTCCCTCATGCGCCCCGCTACCAAGTGGGCGACCCGGGTGGTGTCCGCCGAGATGGTGCCCTGGACCCTGCGCCGGGCCTTCTCCACGGCCAAGAACGGGCGCCCCGGCGCGGTCTTCGTCGACGTCCCTTCGGACCTGGGAGTCGCCGAGGCGGAGATCCCGGCCTACCGGCCCTCGCTGCCGCGCCACCTGAGCCGTCCGGATACGGAGGCCGTGCGGGACGCCGCCCGCCTGATCGCCAAGGCCAAGACGCCCCTCGTCCTCTGCGGCTCGGGCGCGGTGAGCGCCGGTGCCGCCGAACCCCTGCGATGCCTCTGCGAGCGGCTCGGCCTGCCGGTCTTCACCACGCCCGGCGGGCGCGGCGTCTTCCCCGAAGACCACGAACTCGCTTTGGGCCAGGTTGGGCTCTACTTCACCGAGCTCGGCAGGGACTACTTCGACGCCGCCGACCTTGTGCTCGCCGTGGGTTCGCGGCTGGAGGATTTCTCGACCGGCGGCTGGCAGCTCTGGCCGAAGAAGGCGCGCATGATCCAGGTGGAGATCGACCCCGAGGCGGTCTTCCTCAATCTGGAGCCGGAGGTGGCCCTGGTGGGCGACGCCGCCCTCGCCCTCGGGGACCTGGACGCCGCCCTGCCCGCGGTGGACGAGGCCGCGCGGGAGCGCCGTCTGGCGCCCTTGCGGCAGGCCAAAGGCAAGTTCCTGAAGCGGATCGCCGCCGAAGGCGAGAAGCGCAAAACGCCGATCCTAACCCGCCAGGTGGTCGCCGCCATCAACCGGGTCTTCGGCCGGGATACGATCATGGTGCACGAGAACGGCGGCGCCGACCTCTGGACCTACTACTGGCCCTACTACCGGGTGCTCGATGTCGGCGGTTCGCTGCCCATGGGCGAGCAGACGGCCATGGGCATGGGCGTGATCGGCGCCATCGCCGCCAAGATGGCGCGGCCCGACAAGAAGGTGGTTTGCGTCGGCGGCGACGGCGCGCTCCAGATGGCCATGATGGAGCTGGCCACCGCGGCCGAGCACAAATGCGGCGTCACCTGGGTGGTGCTCAACAACCGCTCGCTGGGCTGGCCCCAGTTCATCCAGCGCCTGGAAGGCCAGCGCGAGGTGGCGACGGACTTCGAGGTCTCGCCCGACTTCGCCAAGCTGGCCGAGGCCCAGGGCTGCAAGGGCATCACGGTGACGGACCCCGCGAAGGTCGAGACCGCGCTCAAGGCCGCGCTCAGGGCGAACCGCCAGGGCGTGCCCGTGCTGCTCGACGTGGCGATCGCCAAGCACGACTACCCGCGCCACTTCGTCGCCTTCCACAAGGAAGTCTGGGGCCTCGGCGCCCAGAAGAACCGGAAGAAGGCGGCGAAGAAACCGCGCCGGGCTCAGTCCGACGGCAGGGCGGCGACCCGGGGATAGAGGCTTTTCAGCCGCTCGTAGGTCTCGCGATAGACGCCGTAGGCCTCCCGGTAGACGGGCAGGTTGGCGGCGATGGGCTCGAAAGTTCGCTCCGGCTGCACGTAGCCGGTGATCGCGCCCCAGTCGTCGAGGGCGCCCACCCCCATGCCGGCGACGAAGGCCGCCCCCAGACAGGAGCCGGGGTGGTTCAGCAGCCGCTGCACCGGCTGCTCCAGCACGTCGGCGGTGATCTGCAGCCAGAGGTCGCTGGCCGCGCCGCCGTCGCAGGCGAGCACCCGGCGGGTCTCGAGGCCCATCTCGGCGAAGACCTCGCAGTGGTGGCGGAAGCCGAAGGCGACGGCCTCCAGCGCCGCGCGCCAGACGTGGGGCAAGCCGTGGTGCAGGCCCAGGCCGACGATCGTGCCGCGCGCCTGGGGATCGTGGAGCGGCGTCTTCTCGCCCAGGAAGTAGGGCAGCAGCACCACCCCGCCCGCGCCCGGCGGCAGCTCGGCCGCCTGGCGGTCCAGGTAGGCGTGGACAGAGAGGCCGGCGGCTTCAGCCTCGGCCACCTCTGCCTTCGCCAGGTGGCGCGCGATCCAGTTGAGCACGCTGCCGCTGGCCGCCATGCAGCCGTTGGAGAAGTAGAGCCCCGGCACGATGTGGAAGTCGATGAAGAGCCGGGGATCGCTCACCGCCTCGCTGCAGGAGAGCATGATGTCGCCCGCGCCGCCGAACTTCACCACCAGGTCGCCATCTTCGGATGCACCGGCGACGAAGGCCGAGGCGATGTGATCGGCGCAGCCCGCCACCACCGGCGTGCCGGCGGCAAGACCGGTCTCGGCCGCGGCCTCGCGGGTCACTTGGCCCACCACCTCGTGGGAGGCGCGCAGCGGCGGCAGCTTGTCCGGCCCGATGCCGCCCAGCGCCACCAGTTTCTCGTCCAGCCAGCCCTTGGCGAGGTTCATGAAGCCCGATTCCAGCGCCCAGTTCTGCTCCACCGAGAAGGTCCCGGTGAGCCGGCCCGTGATGTAGTCGTAGGAGCCGAGCACGCACGTCGCCTTGTCGAAGGCCTCGGGCTCGTGGGCCTCCAGCCAGCGCAGCTTGGGCGCGACCAGCTGCTGGTTGATGCTGCCGCCGGTGAGCGCGAAGAAGTCCTCCGGGTCGATGGCGGCCTTCATGGCCTCGATTTCGGCGACCGCCCGGGCGTCGTTCTGCTGGATGCTGGGGCGCAGCGGCCGGCCCTCGTCGTCCAGCAGGATCACCGTCGGCACCATGCCGGTCACGCCGATGCCGGCAATGTCGGTCGGGGCCGCGTTCGCCTTCGCAAGCAGCTCCGGCACGATGGCGCGGACGTTGGACCACCAGAGCGCCGGATCCTCCTCCGCCCAGTTGGCGTGGCGGGAGACCAACTCGCTCGGCCGCGAGGCGGTCGCCGCGACGCCGCCCGCCGTGTCGATCAGGATGCCGATGGTCGAGGTGGTGCCGATGTCGAGGCCGAGCAGCAGGGTCATGCCCGGCGCACTTTCCGCACCACCTCCATGAAGCGTTCGGCCCGGCCACGGTCCACCGGGTTCCAGGTGTCGCCGTCCACCTTGAAGTGGGTGCCGATGACGCAGCCGTCGGCGACCGCGAGGATGTCGGCGATGTTGTCGATGTTGCAGCCGGTGTTGGCGAAGACCGGCGTCTCGCCCACCGCCTCCTTGACCTTGCGTAGGTCCGACTGGTCGACCGCCTGGCCGGTCATGGGGCCGGAGACCAGCACCGCGTCGGCGAGGGAGGAGAAGACGGCGCTCTTGGCTCGCGCCTCGATCGGCCGGTCGCCCAGCGGCGCGGCGAACTCGGCGTTCACGTTGAAGAGGAGCCTCAAATCGTCGCGGCCCAGGTCGTGGCGCAGGCGCAGCGCCTTGGCGGCATCCGGCTGCCAGAGGCCCATGTCGGAATCGTAGACGCCGGTGAAGACTTCCCGGGCGAAGGCGGCGCCCGTGGCGACGGCCAGTGCCACCGTGGCAACCGGGTCCCAGAGGTAGTTGACGCCGAAGGGCACCTTGAGGACGGGCTTGAGGGCGGCGACCACGGCGGTCATGGCGGCCAGGCTCTCGGGCGTCGCCTGCAGCAGGTAGGGCCGGTCGCCCTCGTTGCCGAACATGACGCAGTCGACCCCGGCCGCCTGTAGGTTTTCCAGGTCCCGCGCCACGTAGTCGGTGATGGCCTCCACCCCGCCGGCCTCGTCGTAGAGGGGCGCGCCCGGCAGCGGCGGCAGGTGCGCCATAGCGATCACGGGTTTCGCGCTTCCGAGGGTCTCTTTCAGCCAGCTCAAATCGGGTCCTCCTCAATCCGTCAGCACGCCGCCAGTGGCGTTGATCGACTCGCCGGTCAGGAAGCGAGACAGGTCGCTCGCCAGGAAGACCACCACGTCGGCGATGTCCTCCGGCTCCTCGATCCGCCCCAGCGGCGTGAGCGACACGTACTCCTCGCGCACGGCCTCGGGCGTCATGCCGCGCAGCTCGCCCTCCCAGGCGATCTCGCGATCCTGCATGGAGGTGCGCACGAAGCCCGGGCAGACCGCGTTCACGCGGATGCCGTGCTCCGCCACTTCCTTGGCGAGAGCCTGGGTGAAGCCGACCACCGCGAACTTGCTGGCGGTGTAGTGGGCCAGCAGCGGCGCCCCCAACTTGCCGGCGAGGGAGGCCGTGTTCACGATCGCGCCCTCGGTGCCGGAGGCGAGGAAGCAGCGCACCGCCTCCCGGTCGGTGAGGAAGACGCCCTTGGCATTCACCGCCATGTTGGCGTCCCACTCCTCCTCGCTGAGGTCAACCACCCGGTTCATGGTCGAGATGCCGGCGTTGGCGACCACCAGGTCGAGGCCGCCCAGCCAGTCCTCGGCGGCGGCGAAGACCGCGCGGGTCTCTTCGGCGTCGGTCACGTCGAGCCGGAAGGGGCGGGCCGCCGCGCCCAGCTCCCCGGCCGCGGCGCCGGCGGCGTCCGCGTCGAGGTCCGTGACCGCGATCCGGGCGCCTTCGCGCGCCAGGGCGCGCACGATGGCGAGTCCGATCCCGCTGCCGCTGCCCGTGACCAGCGCCCGCCGCTCAGCGAGCAAGCCGTGTCCCTTCATTTGCATTCCCCCCAAGCGCTCCGGCCGGCGGCACGGTAGCAGCTTCCGGCCGTTCCGAGAATTCCCCGATTGGACCGGACCGCCTTTGTCGCTACCCGCGCCATGGCACGAGGAGTGTCAAGGGAGGCGCCGCCATGAACCCTATCGACCTGGAGAGCCAGCACGCCATCGTCACCGGAGCAGCCCAGGGGATCGGCCGCGCCACCTGTTGAGAGCAGGGCACCCGACCAGTTCCTATCTGCGACGTCCGCCCAGCGGGACGATGAGGTCTTTCAACGCCTCGCCGGCAAGCGCGAACGCGCGCCCGCAGTGTCAGCGCCGAGAGCCAAGGGGGCCCAAGACAAGCTCTGTGGTCCGCGCCCGGCGCCAACTACGAGAATCCGGTGAGAGCCCCCAGGGCCCGCCCGTGAGGGCTGGCCGGCACTAAGTCTACAAGTTCGATCAGAATCGCCCACTCAGATGCAACCGCGTCGCGGTTCCGTCTGAGTGGGTTCTGATCTAGTGGCATTCGCGCGGCACCTCTGCGCCGCTGGCGCCGACCAGGAAGTCGAAGTCGCAGCCCCGGTCGGCCTGCAGCACGTGGTCGTGGTAGATGCGGGCGTAGCCCCGCTCGGGCGGATGCGGAGGGCTCCACCGGGTCCGGCGGCGCTCCAGCTCCTCGGGGGGCACGTCCAGGTGGAGACGCCGCGCCTCGGCGTCCAGCTCGATCATGTCGCCGTCGCGTACCAGGGCGAGCGGTCCTCCGACGGCCGCCTCGGGCGCCGTGTGCAGCACCACCGTGCCGTAGGCCGTGCCGCTCATGCGGGCGTCGCTGATCCGCACCATGTCGGTCACGCCTTGTCTCAGGATCTTGGCCGGCAGCGCCATGTTGCCGACCTCGGAGAAGCCGGGATAGCCCTTGGGCCCGCAGTTCTTCAGGACCATGACGCAGCTCGGGTCGATGTCGAGCCCCGGATCGTCTACCCGGGCCTCGTAGTCTTCGATGTCCTCGAACACGACGGCCCGGCCCCGGTGCTGCATCAGCTCGGGCGAGGCGGCGGACGGCTTGAGCACCGCGCCGTCCGGGGCCAGGTTGCCGTGCAGCACGCAGATGCCGCCGAGCGGCTTGAAGGGCGCGCCGAAGGGGTGGATGACCCGGCGGTCGTGGCAAGGCGCGTCCTTCACGTTGTCCCAGAGGCTTTCGCCGCTCACCGTCGGCGCGTCTCGGTGCAGCAGACCCTGCTCGCCCAGCTCGCGCAGCACCGCCGCCAGGCCGCCGGCATAGTAGAAGTCCTCCATCAGGAATTCGCCCGAGGGCATGAGGTTGACGAGGCAGGGCACCTCGCGGCCCAGGCGGTCCCAGTCCTCGAGGCCGAGGTCGACGCCCGCGCGCCCGGCGACGGCGATCAGGTGCACGACGGCGTTGGTCGAGCCGCCGATGGCGCCGTTGGTGAGGATGGCGTTCTCGAAGGCCTCTTTCGTGAGGAACCGGGAGAGCCGCAAGTCCTGCTCGACCATCTCGACAATGCGCCGTCCGGCCATGTGGGCCAACAGGTTGCGGCGCGAGTCGGCGGCCGGGATGGCGGCGTTGGCCGGCAGTCCGAGGCCGAGGGCCTCGACCATGGAGGCCATTGTGGAGGCGGTGCCCATGGTCATGCAGTGGCCCACCGAGCGGGACATGCAGGCCTCCGCGCCCATGAAGTCCTCAAGGCTCATTTCGCCCGCCTTCACCATGGCTTCGAACTTCCAGACGTGGGTGCCCGAGCCGATCTGCTGTCCGCGCCAGCGCCCGTTCAGCATCGGCCCGCCCGAGACCACGAGGGTCGGCAGATCGCAGGAGGCGGCGCCCATGATCAGCGCCGGCGTGGTCTTGTCGCAGCCCACCAGCAGCACCACCCCGTCGATGGGGTTGGCGCGGATCGATTCCTCCACGTCCATGGAGACCAGGTTGCGGAACATCATGGTGGTGGGCCGCATGAGGGTCTCGCCCAGCGACATGACCGGAAACTCCAACGGGAAGCCGCCCATCTCGTAGACGCCGCGCTTTACCCGTTCGGCCAGCACCCGGAAGTGGGCGTTGCAGGGGGTGAGCTCCGACCAGGTGTTGCAGATGCCGATCACCGGCCGTCCGTCGAACAGGTGGTGCGGCAAGCCCTGGTTCTTCATCCAGCTGCGGTGGTCGAAGCCGTCCCTGTCGACCTTGCCGAACCACTCGGCGCTGCGCCGTTTGGGCTTTCCTCTTGCTGCCATGCTTTCTTGCTCCAGAATGGCGCGCGGCGCCGGGTCAGGTGTCGAGATAGTCCTCGATGTAGTAGGCGACGATCTCGTCCAGCGTCTCCTCGCGCGGCAGACCGAGCTCGAGCGCCCGCTCGAAGCCGGCGTCCTTCGGCCAGCCGGCGCAGATGCGCTCGATGAAGGGGTCGGGCTCGACGCCGATGCGGCCCAGCGGCCGGTCGCCCGCGACCCGCCGGAGGGCGTCGATCATGTCCTGCACCGTGACCGTGAGGCTGGGCAGCTGAACGGCCCGGTCGCCGCCCAGGGCCTCGGCCGGAACCTCGTGCAGGCGGATGAGGCCGTCGACGACCGCCCGGTAGCCGAGCAGAGGCATGACCGTGTCGGTGCCGACCGGCAGTGCCATGTCGACGCCGTTCAAGGGCTCGCGGAAGACGCCGCTGACGAAGCTGGACGCCGCGGCGTTGGGCGCGCCGGGGCGAACGATCACCGTCGGCAAGCGGGCCGAGCGGCCGTCGAGGAAGCCCTTGCGGGAATAGTCGTTGATCATCAGCTCCAGGACCGCCTTGGTCATGCCGTAGGTGGTCTCGGGCGTCTGTTTGGTCCGGTCGCCGACCGTCTCCGGCATGGCCGCGCCGCCGAACGCGGCGATCGAGCTGGCGAACACCAGGCGGGGCCGACCGACCCGGGCCCGGCAGGCCTCCAGCACATTGCGGCCGCCGTCCAGGTTGGTCCGGAGCGCGCCGTCGAAGTCCTTCTCGCCGCCGCCGCTCACCACCGAGGCTAGGTGGAAGACGGAGACGTCGTCCCGGTCGATCAGGCCGCAGACAGTGTCCCGGTCGGCGATGTCCCCCGCCGCCGACCGCACCCGGCCGTCGTCGCCCGCGAGCATCCCCGGAAGAAGCGGCTCGGACTCCCGGTCGAACAGGACCAGTTCGTCGATCGGCTCCGGCGCGCCCGAAGGGCCGGTCAGCTCGCCTCGCTCCAGCAGCCGGGCGGCGAGCCGCTGGCCGATGAAGCCGATGCCTCCCGTGATCACCACGCGCATGAAAGAGCGATCTCCCCTGCAGCCGCTTCTTCGGCCGAACGGTCGCACGGACTCGCTGTGCTTTCCGGTCCGGGCTTCCTTCGTCGGCGGAATTCGGGTAACCGATAGGGCCGTAGGGTTCAAGACTACAGAAACGGGGGAGCGCTGACACCATGAAGCTGGTTCGCTACGGCAAAGACGGCGAGGAAAAGCCCGGACTGCTGGGCGGCGACGGCCGCATCCGCGACCTGAGCGGCGCGGTCGACGACATCGCCGGCGCGGTTCTGAGCGAGGCGGGCCTTGCGCGCCTGCGCGATCTCGACCCGGACGGGCTGCCGGCGGCGCCGGAGGGCGTACGTCTCGGTCCCTGTGTCGGCCGGGTGGGCAAGTTCATCGGCATCGGCCTCAACTACGCCGACCACGCGGCCGAGGCAGGGGTGCCCGTGCCCGAGGAGCCGGTCATCTTCATGAAGGCGAACAGCTCCATCTCCGGCCCGAACGACCCGGTCGTCATTCCGCCGGGCGCGGAGAAGGTGGACTGGGAGGTCGAGCTGGGCGTGGTCATCGGCACGGGCGGGCGCGACATCGCGGAAGCCGACTGGGCGGCCCACGTGGCCGGCTACTGCGTCGTCAACGACGTCTCCGAGCGGGCCTACCAGTTGGAGGGCACCGGCCAGTGGGTGAAGGGAAAGAGCGCCGACACCTTCGGCCCGGTCGGCCCCTGGCTGGTCACCCGTGACGAGGTGCCGGACCCCCAAGAGCTCGGTCTCTGGCTCGAGGTGGACGGCGCGCGCATGCAGGACGGCAACACCCGCACCATGATCTTCGGCGTGGCCCATCTGGTGAGCTACGTCAGCCGCTACATGTCGCTCGCCCCTGGCGACATCATCACCACCGGCACGCCGCCGGGCGTCGGCCTGGGACAGAAGCCGCCGGTTTACCTGCGCGCCGGCCAGGTCATGCGCCTCGGCATCGAGGGCCTGGGCGAGCAGCGCCAGGAGCTGGTGGCCGCCGGCTAGCCGGGGCCGGGACGACCGCGCGAGGGTCCACGTCATGCCGCTGCAAGACCTGAACCACTTCCTGGTCATCACCCGCGACCTGGAGGAGACCCGCGACTTCTACGAGCAGGTGCTCGCCCTGCGGGTGGGCGAGCGGCCACCCTTCCGCTTTCCCGGCTACTGGCTCTATCTGGGCGAGCAGGCGGTCGTGCACCTGGCGGGCCCGGAGCGGGCCGAGCCGGGCGCCGCGGCGGAGGCGGGCGACACCGGCGCCCTCGACCACATCGCCTTCGCCGCGAGCGACCTGGAGGGGATGCTGCGCCACCTGGAGGCCCATGGCGTCCCGGTGCGCCGCCGCACCGTGCCGGCGGCCGGCCTGCAGCAGCTCTTCATCCGCGACCCCAACGGCGTCCAGATCGAGCTCAACTTCCCGGCTTCCGAAGGTTCGGACGGTTAGGACATCTGCCACCTAGATGGCGTCGGCGCCGGCTGGTTCCGTGAGAACGGAAATGGCTCTAGCCGCGCCCGATGAAGGGCATCTTGGTCGCCATGATGGTCATGAACTGAACGTTGGCGTCCAGAGGCAGGTTCGCCATGTGCAGCACCGCCGCGCCCACGTTGGCCACGTCCATGGTGGGCTCCGTCGCGAGCGAGCCGTCGGCCTGGGGCACGCCGTCCCGCATCTCGGCCGTCATCTCGGTGGCGGCGTTGCCGATGTCGATCTGGCCGCAGGCGATGTTGTAGCGGCGCCCGTCCAGGGAGCTGGAGCGGGTCAGGCCGGTGATGGCGTGCTTGGTGGCGGTGTAGGGCGCCGAATGGGGCCGCGGCACGTAGGCGGAAATGGAGCCGTTGTTGATGATCCGTCCGCCCTGGGGCTCCTGGTCCTTCATCAGCCTGAAGGCCTCCTGGGTGCAGAGGAAGGCGCCGGTCAGGTTGATGTCCACCACCTCTTTCCACTGCTCGAAGCTGAGCTCTTCGAGCGGGATCGCCGGCGCCCCGATGCCGGCGTTGTTGAACAGCAGGTCGAGGCGGCCGAAGGCCTCTCTGGTGGCGCCGAAGAGGGCCGCGACCGAGGCCGGGTCGGCCACGTCGCTGGGCACGGCGAGCGCCCGGTCTTCGCCCGCCCCGGCTTCGGCGGCGGTCTCCTTCAAGGGCGCCTCGCGCCGGCCGGCCAGCGCCACGCAGTAGCCGTCTCCGAGCAGCGCCAGCGCCGCCGCCCGGCCGATGCCGCTGCCGGCCCCCGTGACGATCGCAACCCGCTTCGTCTCGCCCATGCTCCGCCTCCCTCGCGATCCTTCATTCCGGTCCACCCGGACAGGCCGCGATTAGACGCGGATTTCTCGGGGGTGACAACTCTCGGGCCGAAACCGGGCTCGCACCGGGACCGGCGCGCCGCCAGGGGTCGTCGCCTCAGGTCTCCGACCACATGCGCAGCAGGTTGCTGTAGGCCTTGTGCGCCAGGTCCGTCTCGTCCCAGCCGGGCTCGGCCTCGGCGAGCTTGCAGCGGATCAGGTCGAGGTCGTGCAGGACCTCGCGCCGGGCCGGGTCGCGCACGTAGCTTTCGACCCAGGTGACTGCGGCCAGGCGCACGCCCCGGGTGACCGGCGCGACCCGGTGGAGCGCCCCAGAGGGATAGACCGCGGCTGCTCCGGCCGGCAGCTTGATGGGCATTTCTTCGAAGGGGGATTCGAGCATCAGCTCACCGCCGTCGTAGTCGCCCGGGTCGGACAGGAAGACCGTGACCGAAAGGTCGCTGCGCGCCTTGCGGCCGTTGCCGCTCTTGCCCATGAGGGCGTTGTCCACGTGGCGGCCGTAGGCCATGCCCACCTCGTAGCGGCTGATCAGTGGGCGATGCACGGTTTTCGGCAGGGCGACCCGCTGGAAGGTGCGGTTGCGCTCCAGCCCGCGGACAACCAGCGACTTGAGTTCGCTCGCGCCCTCGGCCTTGGCCGGCAGTTGCAGGTTGTGCTTGACGCGCTTGGCCCGGGCCCCGGCAGTGGTCTTGCCGTCGATGAAGGCCTCGGCCGCCAGGCCCTCGCGAACCCGCCTCAGCTCGGTCAGTTCCAGAACGCTTGGAATGCAGACGATCATTGGGTGCGGTCCTCTCCTGGAATGCGTCACTCGTCGAGAATTTTCTGCCAGCGGCCGTCGTCGGCCCGGCAGGCGGTCCGGGTATCGAGCCTGACCTGCGAGGCGACGATCAGGATCTCCTCGAACTCCCGGCAATAATGGCCGGAAGCGACCCTGAAGGTGCGCAGCGGTGTGATTCGTCCCGACAGGCCGCCGCCGGCGCTGCGCCAACGGTACGTGAAGTTGCTCCTGCTGGTCTCTAGGGCGAGCTGAAGCGCGGTCTGCGCGTCGCCCCGGCCTCGTTCGTCCAAGCCCTCATAGAGCGGCTCCGCCGAGGCGCCGTTCCAGGCGAAGAGGATGCTCAGGACCAGGCCGGGCAACAGACCTGGGGCCCGACCGGGCCCCAGGTGCGTCGGCTTGGCGCGGAGGCAGGTCATCCTATTCCCACCCGCGACTGATGGCGTCGGCTTCCTGTTCCGGACTCAGGTCCGGGCCGACCTGCTCCAGTCCCCCGAAGGCGGCCGCACTGGAACTCGCCCCCGACTCGCCGGATTCGCCATCCTCGCCGTCCTCACCATCCTCGCCGTCCTCGCCGCCTTCGCCATCCTCACCGTTTTCGCCATCCTCACCGTTTTCGCCGTCCTCGCCACCTTCACCGCCTTCGCCGCCTTCGCCGCCTTCGCCGTCGTCACCGTCTTCGCCGCTGCCACGACCGCTGTTTTCGCTGCCCGGCCCAGAGTTGCCGCCCTCGCCGCCTTCACCGCCGCCTTCACCGCCTTCACCGCCGCCCTCGCCGCCTTCGCCACCTTCACCGCCGCCGCTGCCGCTGTTGCCGCCACCTTCACCACCGCCACCTTCACCGCCACCTTCACCGCCACCTTCGCCGCCTTCGCCACCGCCTTCACCGCCGCCACCTTCACCGCCGCCGCCTTCACCGCCGCCGCCTTCACCGCCGCCTTCGCCCTTGTTGTGGACCAGATAGCCGTCGGCGAAATAGGCGTGGTCGCCGTCCAGGAGCAGATTGTAGACGATGGTATCGGGATCGGCCGCTTGGCTTTCGATGGAGTCCAGGGGAAGGAAGTCCAGGACCAGCTCCGGCTCGGGCGCCAGGGCTGCCGTGCCGTCGGTGCCGCCCGCCAGTCCCGGGCGCAGGACGGCCAGCCGGTCGCCCTCGCCCAGTTGCCCGACCGTCAGAGAGGGCGTTTCGGCCAAGGTTGCCTTGGGATCGATAGCCCGCCATCCGTCGGCCGTGAGAAAGGGGTGCTCCGAGGTAACAAATGCGCGGCCGCCGTTGAAGCCGTAGAGCTTGCGCTCGGCCAGCCGGGGCCGCTCGATGGCCGTCACGCGGTTGGCGCTGCCGTCGCGGGCCATGACACGGTCGCCCACGGCAATCGCCCCGATGGGCTTCTCGCTGCCGTCGGCCATGCGGACCAGGGTCCCCGCCGCGAAGCAGGAGGATCCCGACTCCGCCAAGGCGACCTTGAGGATCGGGCGGTCCAATTGATAGTCCAGGCTGATGGGCGTGGCGGCAATCGCGGAGGCAATGAGACTGCTGGAAGCGAAAAGCGCCATGCGGCGGCCGGCCTGAATCTTTTTCATCTGGGATCTCCGTTTCGATCTCTTCTTGCGATCTCTTGGCCCGGTCCTGGAACACGAGGTTCCGGAACTTTTTTTGTCGGATCGGGGCACCTGGAGGGCGCCTTGATCCGTTATGAGTCAAAACACCGCGCCGGACGGTTTCTTCCCTGGAATTCCGCGTTCTGTGAAAATCGACGGTGATGGGAAGAAAACCGGCCGCCCGGTGTTTAGTCTGAAGGGACGCCATCCCTGGGCGGACGTGAGAGGGGGATCGCTTGGACGAACGGTTGCGCGAGGAGCTTTTGGCCTTCCTGCCCCGTCTCAGGCGCTTCACGCGGGGGCTGACCGGGTCCGTCGAGGCCGGCGACGACCTGCTCCAGGCGGCCTGCGAGCGGGCGATACGCTTCCATGGACGGTTCGAAGCGGGAACCCGGCTCGATCACTGGATGTACCGTCTCGCGCGCAATCTCTATCTCAACGAACGGCGAGCGGAGAGCCGCCGGCCCGTCGTGTCGCTGGAGACGGCACCGATCGACGGGGAAGCGTCGGAGGACGGCCGCGAGGTGGTGGAATCGCGCCTGAACTTCGCGGCCGTGCGGGACTGTCTGGCGGACCTGCCGGCCGACCAGCGGGAGATTCTGCTGCTGGTGACGGTCGAGGGCCTCAGCTACCAGGAGGTCGCAGAGACCCTGGAGCTGCCCATGGGCACCGTTGCCAGCCGCCTGGCGCGGGCCCGTTTCGCCCTGAAGGCGGCCCTGGACGAGCGGGACTCGCCGAACTTGCGCAGAATCGCGAGGTGACACGATGAAGAGCTGGACCGATGCCGAAACCCTCGTCGCCTATGCCGACGGGCAGTTGACGCCGGAGCAGGCCGAGGGCGTCGAGGAAGCCTTGCGGCAGGACGATGAGGCGCGCGAGACGCTACGCCGCCTGCGCGAGGACAGCGCGGCCCTGCGCGCCGCCCTTGCCGGTGTGACGAACGAGCCCCTGCCCCGCCGGACCGTGAGCCTGGTCGAATCCCCCTCGGCCGAGATCGTGGAGCTGCCGGCCGGACCCATCGGCGGCGCGGGACCGGGGTCCCGTCTCTGGCAGAGCATGCTGGCGGCCTCCCTCGCCGCCGCCGTCGTCGCCGGGGCCGTCAGCTTCCTGGTTTCCAGCCGGCAGATCGAGCGGGAGGTCGCGCGCCTCGCCGCCGCGACAGCACCGGGGGCCCTGGCGCGGGACAAAGCGATCTCGCAGGCCCTGGAGAGCCTGGTGAGCGGCACGTCGCTGGAGTGGCAGAACCCGGACGGGATCATGGTCGGCAGCGTGACGCCCGTCCGCAGCTTCCGCGTCGCCAGCGGCCAGTGGTGCCGGGAGTACCTGCTTCTCGACCTGCTGCCCGGCGGCTCGGACCGGCGGCGCGGCGTCGCCTGCCGCGAAGAGGACGGCCACTGGACGACCCGCGCCCTGCTGCTCGAGGACAGCTGACAGGTGCGGGCTGTCCATGGGCCGTGCGGGAACCGCAGATACTGTCTGGAATGCACGGCAAACAACGCGGAGCCGGCGGCGCAAGCCCCTTGCGGACTAAGCCGGCAGGCCGGCCAGCCTCAGGCCGTCCACCAGGTGCTGGCGGTCCTGCTCGCGCGCGAAGGGGTTGCTCACTTCAACGATCCAGCGCATGTAGTCCTCGGGCCCGGCCGCCGGGTCGCCGGCCCACACGGCGGCGAACTCGCGCAGGAACGTCTCCACCTTGGCTTCCGCCGCCTCTTGATCACCCAAGTAGGCGTAGGCGGCTGCGTCCCAGGCATGATTCTCGGCGACTGGGTCCCTCAATTGGGCCACGAGATTCAAGCATTCCCGATAGCGGCCCGTCATGAAGGGAATCAAGGCCTCGGCGTCCAGAAACCGATCGGGAAAAAAGGGGTCCGCACGGCGGCCGTAGACCGCGGCCTGGAGCGCGGCATCGAATTCACCGAGATAGGCGAGCTCAAAGGCCCGATGGGAAAGCACCTCGCTGTCGTAGGGGGACAGCTCGGTCGCCTGCTCGAGCAGGTCTCGCGCCAGCTCGAAGTTGCCCTTGTGCATTTGCGCCCATGAGAGGGCGATGTAGGCCGTCGCCGACTTGCGATCGAGCGAGATCGCCTTCTCGGCACAGGCGCAGGCCTTGCCAATCGACTCTTCTGGGTCGAGACCGGGAATGAAGCAAACGTCTTTATCGTAGACCAGGGCGAGCCAGGCCCAGGCCGGAGCATAGTCGGGATCGAGTTCGACGGCGCTGTGCAGCAGTTCCTTCGCTTCGGCGTAGCCTTCCACCGAGTAGGCGAGAATGCCCTGCTTGGCGCGCAGGCAGCGGTCGTAGGCGTCCAGCGTCTCTCTGGGAAGATGGCGTGTCCGCTCTACCCGGGCGTGCTCTATGTTGACCGAGAGGGCGCCGGCGATATTGCCGACGATCTCGTCCTGGACCTCGAAGACCTCCGCGAAAGGCCGGTCGTAGCGCTCGGCCCAGAGGCGATGTCCGGTCTGCGGGTCGATCAGCTGGACGGTGACGCGCAGGGTCTCTCCCGCCCTGCGGAGGCTGCCTTCCACCAGATATTCCACCCCAAGGTCACGAGCGACCTGGGCGGGCCCGACAGTGCGGTCCTTCATGGCCAGCGAGGATTCCGGTCCGATCACGAAGAGCGACTGGAAGCGCGAGAGGTCGGCGATCACGTCCTCGGTGAGGCCGTCGCTCAGGTAGGATTGATCGGGGTCGCCGCTGAGGTTGGCGAAGGGCAGGACAGCGACGGACGGCTTGGAGGGCAGGGGAAGCGGCGCCGCTGGTTGCGGGACCGTGGCCCCAACTCCCTGGTCGCCGTCCGTCCCGACGATCTCCTGGTAGAGCCTCTGGGTGGCCGGCGCCGGCTCGATGCCGAGCTCCGTTTGCAGAACCTCCCGGCAGCGCTCGAACTGACGGGCCGCCAGGCCGCGCTGGTCCTGCTCCGCGTAGAGGCGCATGAGTGTCCGGTACGTCGACTCGCGGAGCGGGTCGAGGGCCAGCAGACGCTGCGCCGCCGCGCTCGCCGACTGCCGGTCGCCGTCGCGAAGCAATCCGGCCAAAAGCCGGTCGACCGCGCCGACCGCGAGCTCGTGCAGGCGGCTGCGTTCCTGATCCAGCCATTCGGTGAAGACCGCGTCACGGACACAGAATCCGTCCAGCAAGGGGCCCTGATAGAGCTTTTCCGCCCGGGCCAGGTCGCCGTTGGATCCCCGGGTGGCGAGCCTTTCGAACTCCAGAACGTCCACGTCGACGGCCTGCGGCGCGAGGCCGATGCTTTCCCCCTCGGTGGTGAGGACCGCCGTGCCGTTGACTTGCAGGCCGCGGCGCAGGGAGGTCAGGGACTGGCGGAGGGAGCTCTTGGCCTGTCTTTCCGCCCGGTCGCTCCAGAGCAGGCCCGCGATCTGATCCCGCGATCGCGCCTTGCTCCCCGCGAGCGCCAAGAGAGCCAGCAGCGCCTCGGCCTTCCGGGTCGGCAGGGCGATCCGTTCGCCGCTGTCGAAGCGGGCTTCGAAGCCCCCGAGCATACGCAGATCGATCAAAGCCATGCGATCCTCCTTTCCGGAAAGATCGCGGCGCGGGACTGGGATTCGGCCGGTCCCGCAAACGCAGGTGGATTGCGGGCGAACCCGCGCCGCACCGCTTTCATACACTTCGATGCGGGCAGTCTAGCGCGGTTTGCCGTCCAACGAACCGGCGGAACGGCGATTTCACGCATTTTTCACGGCCCGGGCCGTCGTTTCCCGGCGGGTTTCACACCTGAAAACCGGCCGCTTCACGCGCGATGGCTAGGGTTTCTTTCAGAGCCTAAGGACCGGTTTTCGGCCAGGCGATCTGGAAAAGGAGCCCCAGCATGTCGAGCGACCCTCCCTATTCACTCCTGTCGGCCACCAGGCCCGGCGCCTTCACTCTGGCCATGCAGCAGGCCAGCCCGCACCTGCGCACGGACGCCGAAATCAGAAGCGCCGCGGCCAACGGCACGGGCCGGCGGGCGGCCAGGCGCCTCGCCTTTGCGGCCGATCTGGTCTCCCGGGCCTGTGCTCTCGCGATCGGTCTCGCCGTCGTCGGCCTCGGGCTGGGTATGCTGCCGGCCTGAGGGCCGGTGCAAGTGCCGCTGCAAAGGTTAGGTCTTATAGGTAAGGAACTGTTAATCGGCGCTCCCCATTGTGGGCCGCTCGGGACTTCCTCCGACCGGTGGTACTGCATTGAGCAACCAGCGCCCCCTGCTCCTGGCTCTCGTCTGCCTTTGCACGCTGCTGGGCATCCTCGCGAGCGTGCAGACCGGCGCCCGCATCCGGGACCGGGCCGAGGCGCAGTGGCTGCAAGACGCGCGGCACGACACGGCCCGCATCACCGAGGCGATCTATGCCTCCCTCGCCCAGGCCCGCGCCAACCTGCGGGCCTTCTCCGCTCTTTTTCACGGCGCCGGCTCGGTCGACGCTGCCGAGTTCGACCGGGCCGCGCGCGCCGTTCAGGGCTGGCAGGACGAATGGTCCTTCGATCTCGTCGCCTACGCCATGCGCGCCGACCTTGTCGAGCGGCCGGAGCTGGAACGCGCCCTTGGCGGGCCCCTGACCGTCGTGGGGCCGAGCGGCAAGCCGGCGCTGCCAAACTCCGAGAGCTTCGCCATCAGTCTGCTGTCCGGCCAGCCGGGGCACCTGGAGCTGCGAGACGACCTGATGACCAACGGCGCCATGCGCACGGTGGTCATGACGGCCATTCAAGCGCCCGACCAGGTTGTCGTTGGACCGGCCTACAAAGGCAGCGACGGGACCTGCTACATGATGTTCGGATTCCAGGCGCCGAATGGGTCCCACGAAGGCGTGCTGGTCTCGGTGCTCAACCTGGAAGCCTTTCTGGACTCCCTGCTCGTCGACCACGCGGTCGCCGGCCTCGGCCTCCGGCTCGCCCAGCGGGACGGCAGGGTCCGTGCCCGCGCCGTCTACCAACCCGTCGTCGGCGCGCCCACGCCGCCGCCCGAGGCGGTCGAGACCATCTCCATCCGCATGGCCAACGGTCAAGCCAAGTGGAAGCTCTTCTGGGACGTCATGCCGGACTACAACGGCGGCCCCGAGGTGTCCGAGGCGCGCACCGTCGAACTGGCGGGCAGCGTCTTCGCGCTGCTGGTCGCCGCCATCGTCATCCCGCTCCTGGTGCAGAACGCGCGGGTCAACCGCCTGGTCCACGAGCGCACGGCCGAGCTGGAAGCTAGCAAGGCCAGCAAGGACCGCCTCATCGATGCCGTGGAGGGAATCGTCTGGGAGGCCAATCCGGACACGCTGGCATTCCGCTTCGTCAGCCGTCAGGCGCGCAACCTGCTCGGCTATCCCGCCGGACATTGGGCCCTCGACCCCAACTTCTGGGAAGACCGCATCCACCCCGAGGACCGGGATTGGGTCGTCGCGTCCCGCAAGGAGGCGGTCGCCCAGCGGGAGTCCCACGAGTTCGAGTACCGCATGGTCGCGGCCGACGGCATGGTGAAGTGGATCCGGGACCTGGCCAGCGTGGTCGAGGACGAGGGCGCGGTGCGCCTTCAGGGCATCATGGTCGACATCACCCGGCAGAAGGAGGTCGAGACCGAGCTGCTGCTGGCCAAGGAGCACGCCGAGCTGGCGAGCCGGGCGAAGAGCGAGTTCCTGGCGAACATGAGCCACGAGCTGCGCACGCCGTTGAACGCGATCCTCGGCTTCTCCGAGCTGATCCAGTGCGGCGTCGCCGCGGAAAGGGGGCCGGAAAAGGTCCGCTCCTACGCCAAGGACATCAACTCGGCCGGACGCTACCTCTTCGACCTGATCAGCAACATCCTGGATCTCGCCAAGGTCGAGTCCGGCAAGGACAAACTGACCGAGGAGACCACGCGGGTCGCCGAGGTGATCGCCTCGGTGGTCAACCTGGTGAAGCTGCGGGCCGAGAGCGAGGACATCGAGCTGGAGATCGACGTGCCGGAGGGCCTGCCGCCGCTGATCGTCGACCGGACCAAGCTGAAGCAGATCCTGGCCAACCTCATGACCAACGCCGTGAAGTTCACCGAGCGCGGCGGCAAGATCACCCTGCGGGCCTGGTGCCGCGCCGACAGCGGCTACGTCATCCAGGTGATCGACAGCGGCATCGGCATGGCGCTGGAAGACATCCCCAAGGCGCTGGCGCCCTTCGTGCAGATCGCCAGCAGCCTTACCCGGCGGCGCGAGGGCACCGGCCTTGGCCTGGCGCTGGTCAAGTCCCTGATGGAGGCGCACGGCGGCACGCTCGACCTGCAGAGCCGGCTCGGGGTCGGCACCACGGCGACGGTGCGCTTCCCGGCGAAGCGCATCGCCCAGGCCGCGGCGCTGCCGGAGGACCGACGGACGGAAGCGGTCAGCGCGGCCTGAGGCGGCAGGGGGCGCCCTGTTGCCTCAGCTCGCGGGCGCGCCCTTGTTCAAGAACAGGATGATCACGCCCAGCACGATGCAGCCGCCGCCCACGAGCTGCGTCCAGTTGAGGGATTCCCGCAGGAGGAAGGCGGAGGCCAGCATGGTGATGACCACCGTGCCGCTGACGATGGTGGGGATCGCCACGCTGGCGGCCATCGGCTCGCGGCCGCCGATGCCTCCGAAGAGGTAGAAGTAGGCGATCTCGGCGCCTCCGATGCAGAGACCTGCCGCGACGGCCCAGAGGTAGGCGCTCGACGACAGGTGGAGGACGTGGCCGCCGCGCAGCAGCAGCGCGGCCGCGAACAGCGACGAGGTGCCGAGCGCGGCGAGCTGCAGCAGGATGGTGGCGACGATGGTCGTGGTCGCCTCCGCCGGCACGTAGGAGCCGGATACCTTGACCAGCAGGTTGTAGCCGGCGTAGAGGACCGTGACGGTCAGCAGCAGCAACAGGGACACCATCGGTCTCGTCCTTCCAGACTCGTTAAGCTCGGTCCAAGATCGGGTCCAGAATTCCGCCTCGCGCCGCAAAAGGCCAGCGGTCAATTGTCCGCCCGGGTTTCGGCCCTGCGCGCGACTGGGTCTTCCGGTTGTCCGCCTTCGGTGCAGCCCATAAAGTAGCGCCCAGAGGTGACGGGCCATGAGCGAGGATGCGGTGCTGGAGCCGGGAGCCGGCGCACAGGACGTGCTCGCCACGGCGGCGCGCTGGCGGGACGAGGGCCGGCGGGTGGCCCTCGCCACGGTGATCGCCACCTGGGGCTCGTCGCCGCGCCCGGTCGGCAGCCAGCTCGCGGTCGACGAGACGGGCCGCATGGTGGGCTCGGTTTCCGGCGGCTGCGTCGAGGGCGCGGTGGTCGAGGAGGCCCGCGCCGTCATGGCGGGCGCGCCGCCCAAGGTCCTGCAGTACGGAGTCACCCACGAGATGGCCTGGGAGGTGGGGCTAGCCTGCGGCGGAACGCTCCGGGTCTTCGTCGAAGCGCTGGAGTAGGCCGGGTGCGACGAGACCTCCTCGACAGGTTGCTGGCGCTGCGCGCGGCCAAGCGCGCCGCGGTCCTGGTCACCGACCTGGAGAGCGGCGCCCAGGCGCTGGTCGACGGGGAGGGTATGCAAGGGGCCCTCACCCTCGACGCGGAGGAGGTGGAGGCGGCACGGAAAGCCCTCAGCGAAGACCGCAGCGGCTTGGATGCCGCGGGCGCGCGCTTCCATCGGGTCTTCAGCCCGCCGCTGCGGCTCTTCGTGGTGGGCGCCGTCCACATCGCCCAGCAGCTGGTGCCGCTGGCCGCCGCGGCGGGCTACGACGTGACGGTCCTCGACCCGCGCCGGGCCTGGGCCACGGGCGAGCGCTTTCCCGGCGTCGACCTGGTCACCGACTGGCCGGACGAGGCGCTCGCGGCGCTGGCGCCAGACCATCGCTCGGCGATCGTGACCCTGACCCACGATCCCAAGCTGGACGATCCGGCGCTGAAGGTGGCGCTCGACTCGCCGGCCTTCTACATCGGCGCCCTGGGCAGCACGAAGACCCAGGCCGCGCGCCTCAAGCGGTTGCGCAAGGCAGGCCTCGACGAGGCGGCGCTCGCCCGCATTCATGGGCCGGTCGGGCTTCCCATCGGCGCCAAGAGCCCGGCCGAGATCGCCATCTCGATCCTCGCCCAGATGACCCAGGCGCGCCGCGGCGCCCCGGTTCTGGTGCCGGCCGGAAGCGCCTCGTGATCTTCGGCGAGACGCCGCTGGCCGAGGCGGAAGGGGCCATCCTCGCCCACTCGATCAAAGCCGGAGGGGCCGCCTTCAAGAAGGGCCGGCGGCTGGGCGCGGACGACCTCGCCGTGCTCGCCGCCGCCGGCCTCGGCCACGTGATGGCCGCGCGGCTGGAGCCGGGCGACCTGCACGAGGACGAAGCGGCGGCGCGCCTTGCCACGGCTCTGGCGGGCGGCCAACTGACCGCGAGCGCCGCCTTCACCGGACGCTGCAACCTCCTGGCCGGTGCCCGCGGCCTGCTGGTCCTCGACCGCGACCGGCTCGATCAGCTCAACCTGGTGGACGAGGCGGTGACGGTGGCGAGCCTGCCGCCTTTCGCCGCCGTCGAGGCCCGACAGATGGTGGCCACCATCAAGATCATTCCCTTTGCCGTGGAGGGGGCGGTACTGGAGCGTGCCTTGGCGTCGGCGCGGGGCGCGGCGCCCGTGATGACGATTGCCCCCTTCGCCCCTCGACGGGTCGGGCTGGTGCAGACCGGGCTGCCGGGCCTGAAGCAGAGCCTGCTGGACAAGATGCTGGACGTGGTGAACGCCCGCCTGGCTGCCCTCGACTGCCCGCCGGCCGAAGAACGGCGCTGTCCCCACGGGACCGCCGAGGTGGCGTCGGCGATCTCGGCCCTGCGCGACGCCGGGGCGGAGATCGTTCTGGTCTCGGGCGCCTCGGCCATCGTCGACCGGCGGGACGTGGTGCCGGCGGGAATCGAGGCGGCGGGCGGCACGGTCGAGCACTTCGGCATGCCCGTGGACCCGGGAAACCTGCTGCTGCTCGGCCGTCTGGGACCGGTCCCCATCATCGGCCTTCCGGGCTGCGCCCGCTCGCCCAAGCCGAACGGCTTCGACTGGGTGCTGCAGCGCCTGGTCGCCGGTCTTGCCGTGGCTCCCGCCGACATCATGGCCATGGGCGCGGGCGGGCTCTTGAAGGAGACCGGCGCCCGGCCGTTGCCACGGGCCGAGGCCGTGGAGCAGCCGGCGGAGCGCGTCTCGGAGCAGGCGCCGGAGCCTGCGCCCGCCCTGCCGCCGCGGGTCGCCGCCGTCGTCCTGGCTGCGGGCCGCTCGACCCGCATGGGTGCGGTCAACAAGCTGCTGGCCGAGGTCGAGGGCCGGCCCATGGTGGTCCGGGCGGCGGCTGAGGTCCTTGCCTCCCACGCGCGGCCCGTCGTCTTGGTGACCGGGCACGAGCGGGACCGGGTCGAAGCGGCGCTCGCCGCAGCGGGCCTAGGGACGGGCATGGGGGACAGGCTGGAGACGGTCCACAATCCCGGCTTCGAGGCCGGCCTCAGCACCTCCCTGCACCGGGGCCTCGCCGCCCTGCCGGAGGAAGCCGAGGCCGCCCTCGTCTGCCTCGCCGACATGCCGCGGGTGAACGCCGCCATGCTCGACCGTCTGATCGCCGCCTTCGATCCTCTGGAGGGACGCGCTATCTGCCTGCCCACCTGGGGCGGCAAACGGGGCAACCCGGTCCTGCTGGCGCGCCGCTTCTTCGCCGAGGTCCAGGCCATCTCCGGCGACGTGGGCGCCAAAGCCGTGATCGGCGAGTATCCGGAAGCGGTCTGCGAGGTCGCGATGGACGACCTCCCCGCGGGCGATGGGGTGCTGCGCGACGTGGACACGCCCGAGGGCCTGCGGGCGCTGACCGAAGAGGGCGCCCAAAAAGCCTGAGAATTCCTTGGCGGCGAAACGGCGCGCCTGGCCGTGGCATTGCGCTGTTGCCGTTTCGCTCGGGAAATCATACATCCTACGGTATGACCTCATGGAGGGGGCAGGGCTTCCGGGACGTACAGATTTCGTTCGTGTCCGGGGGGCACACGCGTGGGCGCCTGAGTCCGCGCCGGATCGGGAAGGCAAGCGGGAACCAAAGACATGCGTTATGAGGCGCCTGAAACCCTGGATGCGGCCATCGGCCTGCTGGCCGGCGAGCCCGGCGTGGCGCGCCCGCTGGCGGGTGGCACCGACCTGCTGGTGCAGCTGCGCTCGGACCTGATCGAGCCGGATCTGATCGTCGACGTGAAGCGCATCCCCGAGCTGCGGCGGATCGACGCCGAGGACGGAGGCTTTCGTGTCGGCGCTGCGGTCAGCGGGGCGGAGCTGGGCGAGCACGAGGCGCTCGGCGCGGCCTGGCCCGGCGTGGTCGAGGCGGCGGAGCTGATCGGCTCGACCCAGATCCAGGGCCGCGCCTCCCTCGGCGGCAACCTCTGCAACGCCTCTCCTGCGGCCGACAGCGTGCCGGCGATGATCGCCGCCGGCGCGGTCGCCCGCATCGTCGGCCCGGACGGCGCCCGCGAGATCCCGGTCGAGGAGGTGGTCACCGGCCCCGGCAGGACTTCCCTGGCGCAGGGCGAGATCGTGGTCTCGTTCCTGCTGCCGGCCCGCCAGCCCCGCTCCGGGGACGCCTACCTGCGCTTCATCCCGCGCACCGAGATGGACATCGCCGTGGTCGGAGCCGGCGTCAACCTGACCCTCGACGCGGACGGCCGCTGCGGCGCCGCGCGGGTCGCCCTGGGGGCCGTCGCCGAGCGGCCGCTGCTGGTGCCGGAGGCGGCAGAGGCCCTGGTCGGCACGGCGCTGGACGAGCCGGCCCTCGCGGCTGCGGCGGCGGCGGCTGCGGCCGCCTGCCGGCCGATCGACGACAAGCGCGGCACCAAAGACTACCGCATAAAGGTGGCGGGCGTGCTGACCCGCAGGGCCGCCGAGAAGGCCCACGAGCGCGCGAGGACGAACCCATGACGAGCTGCCGCGTTTCCACGACCATCAACGGCGATGCGGTCGAGTATCTTTGCGAGCCCCAGGAGACCTTGCTCGACGTGCTGCGCGACCACCTTGGCCTGACCGGCAGCAAGGAAGGCTGCGGCTCGGGCGACTGCGGTGCCTGCAGTGTCACCCTGGACGGCCGCCTGGTCTGCGCCTGCCTGGTGCTGGGCGCCGAGGTCGACGGGCGCGAGGTCGAGACCATCGAGGGCATGGCCGACGGCAAGGGCCTGCATCCCCTGCAGGAGAAGTTCCTGGAGCATGCCGCCCTGCAGTGCGGGGTCTGCACGCCCGGCTTCCTGGTCGCGGCCAAGGCGCTTCTGGAGTGCAACCCGGATCCGAGCGAGACCGAGGTGCGCTACTGGTTGGCGGGAAACCTCTGCCGCTGCACGGGCTACGACAAGATCGTGCGCGCAGTGCTCGACACTGCCGCCGAAATGCGGAGATGAGGGAGGACCAATCCATGCCGCTCGACACCAAGACCGACGCGAGGGAGCACACCTTCAAGCAAGTGGGAAACCGCCCCCTGCGCCCCGACGGCGTCGACAAGGTGACCGGCCGGGCCAAGTTCGGCGCCGACCTTGTCCTGCCGGGCATGCTGGTGGGCAAGGTGCTGCGCAGCCCCCATCCCCACGCCCGCATCAGGTCCATCGACGCCTCCAAGGCAGAGGCCCTGGCGGGCGTGAAGGCGGTGGTCACCCGCGACGACTTCCCTCCGGTGACGGCGGACGAGACCCTGCACGGAGAGGTGGACGAGAGCCTGCGCGATATCGCGCACAACGTCATGGCCCGCGAGAAGGCGCTCTACGAAGGCCACGCGGTGGCGGCCGTGGCGGCGACCAGCGCCACGATTGCAAAGCGGGCGCTCAAGCTGATCGAGGTGGACTACGAGCCGCTGCCCCACGTCATCGACGTGGAGGCCGCCATGCGGCCCGACGCGCCGGTCCTGCACGACGACATGTTCACCAAGGGGGTCGAGCCGAAGCCGGAGACGCCCTCCAACGTGGCCAAGCGGGTGGAGGTCACCCGGGGCGACGTGGAGCAGGGCTTCGCCGAGGCCGACGTGGTGGTCGAGCGCGACTTCGCCACCGAGGCCGTGCACCAGGGCTACATCGAGCCCCAGGCCTGCGTCGCCAGCTACAGCGAGGACGGCCAGGCCGAGCTCTGGTGCTGCACCCAGGGCCACTATTTCGTCCGGAACGCCTGCGCCGACCTGCTCGGGCTCGACTTCTCGCGTCTCCGGGTCACCGCGTCGGAGATCGGCGGCGGGTTCGGCGGCAAGACCACGGTCTTTATCGAGCCGCTGGCGCTGGCGCTGTCGCGCAAGGCCGGCCGCCCGGTCAAGCTGGTGATGAGCCGCAGCGAGGTGTTCCGCGCCTCCGGCCCCACCGCGAGCACCAGTATGCGGGTCAAGATCGGCGCCACGAAGGACGGCCGCCTGACGGCCGGCGAGGCGACGCTGAAATACCAGGGCGGCGCCTTCACCGGCTCGCCGATCGGCCTCGGCAGCATGTCGGCCTTCGTCTGCTACGACCTGGAGCATGTGAAGGTGATCGGCTACGACGTGGTCACCAACCGGCCCAAGGCGGCGGCCTACCGGGCGCCCGGCTCGCCCATGTCGGCCTTCGCGGTGGAGAGCGTGATCGATGAGCTCGCTGAGAGGATCGGCATGGACCCGCTCGAGCTGCGGCTCAAGAACGCGGCCAAGGAGGGCACCGAGACGGCCTATGGCCCCAGGCTCGGCCCCGTCGGACTGGTCGAGACCCTCGAGGCTGCGAAAGCCCATGACCACTACAAGGCCCCCGTCGGCCCGCACCAGGGCCGGGGCGTCGCCAGCGGCTTCTGGTTCAACTTCGGCGGCGAGACCAGCGTGAACCTCAACGTCAACGCCGACGGCACCGTGACGCTGGTCATGGGCACGCCCGACATCGGCGGCTCGCGGGCCGCCCAGTGCATGATCGCGGCCGAGGAGCTCGGCATCCCCTACAGCAAGGTGCGCGCCATCGTCGCCGACACCTCCGCCCTCGGCTACAACGACATGACCGGCGGCAGCCGCGTCGCCTTCTCGGTCGGCCTCGCCACCATCCAGGCGGCCCGCGACGTGGTCGCCGACCTCTGCGCCCGGGCGGCGGGCCTCTGGGGCATTTCGCCGGAGGCGGTTACCTGGGAGGACGGCCAGGCCAAGCCCGCCGGTCCCAACGCCGGCGAGTTCGAGCCCATGTCGCTCGCCGAGATCGCCAAGGTGGCGGCCAACACCGGCGGGCCCGTCGCCGGTCACGCCGAGATCAACGCCGAGGGCGCGGGGGCCAGCTTCGGCACCCATATCGTCGACGTGGAAGTGGACGAGGAGACCGGCCGGGTCACGGTGCTGCGCTACACGGTGGTCCAGGATGCCGGCAAGGCGGTCCACCCGAGCTACGTGGAGGGCCAGTACCAGGGCGGCGCCGTCCAGGGCATCGGCTGGGCGCTCAACGAGGCCTACGTCTACGGCGAGGACGGCAAGCTGCAGAACCCAGGCTTCCTGGACTACCGCATGCCGGTCGCCTCGGACGTGCCGATGATCGATACGGTGATCGTCGAGGTGCCCAACCCCGGCCATCCCTACGGTGTGCGCGGCGTGGGCGAGACGCCCATCGTGCCGCCGCTGGGCGCCATCGCCAACGCGGTCTCGCGGGCGACGGGCCTGCGCTTCACCGACCTGCCCATGTCGCCGCCCCAGGTGCTGGCGGCGCTTGATTCGGCCAAGGCGGGTGGCCCGGAGGGCGCGGGGTCCTGAGGCCATGGTCCGGGTGATGCTCGGCGGCACCCTGAAGAACGCCGCCGGCGGCCAGTCGGAGTTCGAGGTGGAGGCCGCCAACATCCGCCAGCTCCTGAACGGGCTGGGCCGGCAGCATCCCAAGCTGAAAGACGTTCTGGACGAGGGCGTGGCCGTCGCCATCGACGGCCGCATCTACCGGGACGCCTGGCTGGAGCCCATTCCCCCCGGCAGCGAGGTCTTCATCCTGCCCCGCATGGCCGGCGGCTGAACGGCCGGCGGCCCGAACCCGCCCGACCCTTCACGGTCGGCGCTGCGCCGACCACTGCCGATCGCCAGGGGCGGCCCGCTTTCCCATCGCTCTTCCCGGCTGCGGCAGGGACCGACCTCTGGCCTCGAGAGGCGAGGTTGGAGCCCGAAAAGGCACAGCGGAATTGTGAATACTATATTACAGGCGCATTAACCACTCATATATCTATTTATACGAGCATACATTCGAACGGCGGCTCAAGAAGACGCCGACTGGAAGAGCTAGCATCAAGCCGGCAAAGCGGACGGGACGCAAGGAGCAGGACATCGCGTGCTCTGAACGGAACGAGGGGAAACCCATGCGCACCGAAAAGCTCTTGCCGCTATTTGCCTTGGCGCTCGCCATCGCTCTGCCGGGGGCCGCCGCAGCCCAGGACGATCGATCGCGCTTCTTCGGCTTCTACGTCGGCGGCCAGGGCGCCTACTCCTACATAGATGTCGACGCCTCGGCGACCGGCGTCGGATCGGCCAACGAAGATATGGACGGCTTCGGCGGCGGCGGCTATGCCGGGTTCGGCGGCACCAACGGTCCCGTCTACGGCGCCATCGAGGTGGAGCTGGGCTACGACAACGCCGACTGGACCGAAGGGCTGGGCGGCGGCGTGACCGCCGAAGCCGAGACCGAACTGACCTATGGGGTCAGCTTCCTCCTCGGCGGCGTCTTCGAAGACCGCTATCTGGTCTACGGCCGCGCCGGCTGGCAGCGCACCCATGCGGAAGCCAGCGTCACGGGCTTCGGCTCGGAAAGCGAGGACTTCGACGGCATTCGCGTCGGCGGCGGCTTCCAGGCCTTCATCACCGACAACATCAGCGCCCGCGCCGAGTACACCTACACCTGGTACGAGGACGCCATCGACATCCCGGGGGTAGACTTCGACATCGCCCAGCAGCTCTTCCGGGTGGGCGTCGCCTACCACTTCTAGGCGGCGCCTTCAGTCCTTCGGCCAGGCGAGGTGCAAGGTGTGCCGACCGGATGGTGGTGCGTGAAAGCAGCTTTCTCCAGAAACTCCTGCTTTTCGGCTCGGGTCTCTAGCTTCTTTCAGGGCACGTACTCTTCCGTGTGCCAATCGGAAAAGACGTCCGAGTTGCCAAGAGCGCGCGTTCGATCCATCGAGTCCATGTAGACCTTGCGGTCGTACTCTTCCGCCAGATGGTTGGGATCGATTTCAGGCGCGACTGTCGGGTCGGCGGACCGCAACCGCAGAGATCCGCGCCTCCCACGACGAGTGAAGCCGAACATCGACGTGCAGGCTTCGCCGAACGGGCGCGGGTCAAACGCCTCCGTGACAACAGGAACGACAACATAGGCGGCCGCCGTCTGCAGGGCGGCAGCCTCATGTCCTTCGCGTGACGTCTGGAGCGGGGATTCCGAGGCGCCACCAGGCCAAGTCCCCGTTTCCGCGGGGCGAGGTCGCCAACGTCCGGCGAGTCCCGCAGCGGCATCCATCGCGTCCGCCGCGGCGTTTCATCCCGTGGCCGCGGACGCGGCGGTGCCGGTCGAAGAGTCGGGCGACATTTTGTCAAAGATCACCGCGCGCACCGCCAGAAGGTGCTCGCGCATGCAGGCTTCGGCCATGTCGGGATCGCGAGCGGCGATCGCCCGGGCGATGCGCAGATGCTCCTCATCCCGTGTCCGGCGCCGGTTCGGGCAAAGCGGAGTGCGCTCCGGCAGGCGGACACGCGCATCCCCGCCGACCTGGCGAAGAATGCGGTAGAGCTCCCGCGCCAGCGGATTTCGTGTCGCGCTGGCGATTTCCAGGTGGAAGGCCAGATCCGGCGTGCCATAGGACTCGTCCCTCTGGCTGTTCGCCGCCCGCAGGATCCGCGCCGTTTCCAGGGACGAGGCCTTGAGCGCGGCCAGTCGGGCAAGTTGCGGTTCGACGATGAGCCGCAGTTCGATCACGTCGGTCGGGTTCGCGAGACGCACCAGGCTTTGAACCTGCGGATTGGTGTCCCTGGAGTTGCGACGCCCTACGCGGGCCGGAGGGATCAGGCCGTCTTCCCTCATTTCGGCTAGGAGTCGCCGCAGTCGCGATCGCGAAACGCCGAGCTCGTCGACCAGCTCCCGCTCCGGCGGAAGCGTGCCATGCTCGCTGGCCAAATCCTCGATTGTTGCTTTCAGCTCGTCAGCGGAAAGCTCGCCTGATCTCGTGTTTCGAGCCGTCACCTCTTAGGCTTCTCCCTGAGAGCACAAGAGTCCGCCGAATCATAGTGCGAGACCGGTCCAAACGGCAACCATATTGACGGTACGATTGCTAAATGGTTCGACTCCATGAGGGTTGTTGTTGCTGATCGAAGGGAACGGCGGCAGGGTTCGATCACTTCATTTTTTGACATTGTCGGGCGGCCGCCGTCCTCGCTCGTTGGATCCATCCGGGACCTGCCGGAGGGCGAATCAGGCGGTGCTCAGACTAATTCTCCAAGTCGAATGGAGACCGAATCGGAATAATATTATTGAAACTATCCGTATTTGGTTGTCTACTTGCCATCGCACGGCCCTTCAGCGAGTGCCTGCCGTTTCGGTCTTGAAGGGGGGCGGCAGTTTCATCAGCTTGGACGGCGGGAGTATCGTGTTTCGCCCGGAGGAGAGGGCGCAAGGGGAGGCGTCACGGAAGCCATGGGGGAGCAGCGGGACAACAGGGCAGCGGCGCTGAAGGCGCTCTACGCCGACCTCGAAGAAAATCACATGGCGCCCTTCTGGGCGGTTGACGCGGGCGCTGACCACGACGAAGACCGCCAGGTCATGGACAAGAAGAAGGCGTTGCCCTTCATCTGGAGGTATGCGGAGGAGATCGAGCCCCTGCTGCAGCGTTCGGCCGAGCTGGTCTCCCTCGAATCCTCGGAGCGCCGCTCGCTGATCCTCATGAACCCGGGCCTGGCGCCGCGCCGGGCCAGCGTCTCCACCATGTACACCGCCTACCGCCTGAACGACCCCAACGAGATCATGCCGCCCCACCGGCACTCGCCCAACGCCATCCGCCTGGGCCTGACGGGCAGCCTCAACTTCACCGGCGTCGAGGGCGAGAACATCACCTTCGGCCCCGGCGACATGGTGCTGACGCCCCACGACACCTGGCACAACCACGGCAACCAGGGCGACGAGCCGGCGATCAACCTGAGCGTCCTCGACGTGCCGCTCTGCGAGATCCTGAACGCCACCTACTTCGAGCACGACTACCGCGAGGAGGAGGAAGGCAAGCTGGTGAAAAAGGCGGTCCAGTCCGAGCGCTTTCCGCCCGACTACTCCCAGCGCGTCTACGGCAGCGGCGGCCTGATGCCGCGCTTCCTCGGCCACGACCGGGGCACCGGCAACGCCTCGCCCATGTACGTCTACCGCTGGGAGGAGATGCGCGCCCTTCTGGAGAAGTTCGAGGACTGGGACGGCAGCCCCCACGAGGCGCTCATGGTGGAGTACGTCGATCCCACCAACGGCCGGCCGGTCTTCAAGACCATGACCTTCTTCGCCCAGATGCTGCGCCCGGGCGAGCGCACCCTGCCGCTGAAGCAGAACGCGAACCTGCTGATCGCGCCCCTGGAGGGAAAGGGCCACAGCGAGATCGGCGAGGCCCGCCTGGACTGGGCGCCCTTCGACACCGTCGCGATGCCGGGCGGCCTGTGGTGCAGCCACGTGAACGCCTCGAACAGCGAGCCCGCCCTGCTGTTCGTCGCCAGCGACGAGCCGACCTTGAAGGCGCTGTCGCTCTACCAGAAGCACGGGAAATCCGAGGGCGGCGAGGTGATGCGCTTGGCGTGAACGCGGCGCGGGGTTAGGGAGGGATCTGGGGTGGCAGAGGCGCGGAACGCGAGGCGTGTGGGACATCTGGACTGCCCCGGCGGCGGTCAGGTCTGGGTCGACGGCACCACACTCTACGTCGGCCACATGCGCAGCCCCCACGGCACCACCATCGTCGACGTGGCGGACCCCACGAAGCCGCGCGTTCTGGCCCAGATCGAGATTCCCGCGGGCTGGCATTCCCACAAGGTTCGGGTCGCCGACGGCGTCATGATCGTCAATCATGAGCGCCTCGGCGGCGACGGCCAGGCGGACTTCGGCGGCGGTCTCGGCATCTACGACGTGGAGGACTCGGCGAAACCGCGGCAGATCGGCAAGTGGCAGACCCACGGCAAGGGGGTCCACCGCTACGACTTCGACGGCCGCTACGCCTACATCTCGCCCACGGTCGAGGGCTACGTGGGTAACATCGTCATGATCCTCGACCTGAAGGATCCGTCCCGGCCCGAGGAGGTGGGCCGCTGGTGGATCCCGGGCCAGTGGGAGGCGGGCGGCGAGGCCTATCCCTGGGCGAACTGGACCCCGCCCCGCTGCCACCACCCTTTGAGGGTCGGCGACCGGCTCTACGTCAGCTACTGGCACCACGGCTTCTTCATTCTGGATGTCAGCGACCTCTCGCAGCCGCGTCCCATCGCCGGTGTGAACACCAGTCCCGCCTTTCCCCATCCGACCCACACCTGCCTCAAGATGCCGTGGAAGCTGAAGGGCCGCGACATCCTGGTTGTGGCCGACGAGGACGTGGCCAAGCTCTGGCCCGCGGCGCCCGCCTTCACCTGGGTCTACGACATCACCCAGGAAGCTTGCCCGACCGCCATCGCCACATTTCAGGTGGAGGGCATCGACCCGGACGGCGCGCCCCAGGATGCCATGACCGGCTGCCACCAGCCCTCCGAGCGCTTCACCAGCACGGTGCTGCCGTTCGCCTGGTTCGCCCAAGGGCTGCGCTTGGTGGACGTGGCCGACCCCTTCCGACCCAAGGAGGTCGGCTACTACCGGCCGGACCCGCCCGAGGGCTTCCAGCGCGCCTCGTCCAACGACGTGACCATGGACGACCGCGGCTTGGTCTACCTGATCGACCGGCAGCGAGGCGTCGACATCATCGAGACCGACGTCCTCTAGGCGGACCGGATAGGAAGGAAAGAGAGGCCATGGCGGAACGCAGATCCGACGTCTATCCGATCGGCAAGAAGAACCCCCACCTGCCGTTCCATCCGGCCGTGCGCGCCGGCGACTACATCTTCGTCTCCGGCCAGGTGGCCAAGGACGAGAACGGCAACATGTGCGTCGGCAACATCGAGGAGGAGTGCCGCTGGACCATCGAATCGATCCGAAGGGTCCTGGCCGAGGAAGGCGCGGACCTGAGCGATGTGGTCAAGGTCACGGTCTATCTGGAAGACGCGCGCAACTTCGGACGCTACAACAAGGTCTTCGCCGAGTACTTCGCCGACGGCTGCCTGTCGCGCACCACCGTGGAGGCGCGCGCGGCCATCGAGGTGAAGATCGAGATGGACGCCATCGCCTACAAGCCGCTCGGCTGAAGGCGCCAAAGAGGAGAGCAAGGACATGATCAGGCTGCTGGGGCGCAACACCTCGGGGAACGTGATGAAGGTCATCTGGCTGCTGGAGGAGCTGGGCCTCGAATACCAGCGTGAGGACTACGGACGCCAGTTCGGCAACACCGCCGACGAGGCCTATCTCTCGCTGAACCCGACCGGCAAGGTGCCGACCCTGGTGGACGGCGATGCGGTGATCTGGGAGTCCAACACCATCCTGCGCTATCTCTGCGCCAAGGCGGGCAGCGACCTCCTGCCGGGGGACCTCATGTTGCGGGCTCACGCCGAGACCTGGATGGACTGGCTGCTGGCCTCGCTCAACGGCCCCTATGTCCAGATCTTCATGGAGACCAAGAAGCCCGAGGCCGAGCGCCGGACCGACCTGCAGGAGCTGGGCGATACGCTGGCCGGGCACCTGAAGTTGCCGGACGCGCGGCTGTCGAAGAGCGCCTGGCTCGTCGGCGAAAAGATGAGCGTGGCCGATTTCGCGCTCGGGCCCGCCATCCACCGCTGCCTCAACTTCCCGGTCGAGCTGCCGCCGCTCGAGGGCCTGAAGCGCTGGCACGGCGCCCTGATGGAACGGCCGGCCTTCGCCAAGACCGTGGCGGCCTAGGGGAGGCCCAAGTGGCGCGCGCATCAAGCGGAGACCCGCGGCCATGACCGCCGCTGCTGTCATCGGCCTCGGCACCATGGGCCCCGGCATCGCGGCGACGCTCGCGCGCGGCGGCATGACGGTGCGGGCCTTCGACAGCGATCCGGCCGCCCGCGAGGCCAGCCAAGGACCGATCGAGGCCGCGGGCGGCGTCCTGGGCGCGCTCGAGGTGCCGGACCGGAGCGGAACGGTCTCGGTGACGGATGACCTTTCGGCCTGCGTCGCGGGGGCGGACCTGGTGATCGAGACCATCCCCGAGGACCTCGCCCTGAAACGCGCCCTCTTCGCCGAGCTCGACGGCCTGGTCTCCGAGGACTGCGTGCTGGCGAGCGACACCTCGGGCCTGCCCATCAGCAAGCTGCAGGAAGGCACCGCCCGTCCCGGCCGCGTGATCGGCATGCACTGGTCCAACCCGCCCCACATCATTCCGATCGTCGAGGTGATCCCCGGCGCCGAGACCGCGCCCGCCGTGGTCGACTGGATGGTCGAGACCGTGAAGGCGATCCACCTGCTGCCGGTGCTGATCAAGAAGGACGTGCCGGGCTTCGTCGAGAACCGGGTGCTCTACGCCCTGCTGCGCGAGTGCGTCGACCTGGTCGAGAAGGAGGTCATCGAGCCGGAGAGCCTCGATACCTGCGTCTCCTGGGGCATCGGCTACAAGCTTGCCGTGGTCGGGCCCATGGCGCTCCTCGACATGGCCGGGCTCGACATCTACCAGGCGGTCGGCAGCTATCTCAACCAAGACCTTTGCCGACGCGAGGACGTGAGCCCCTACGTCACGGCGCGCACCGGCGAGAACAGACTTGGCATCAAGACGGGAGGTGGCATCTTCGAGTACAGTGGCGCGGAGGTTCAGGCGCTGCGCCGGGCGCGGGCGGAGAAGCTGGTCGCCGTGCGCAAGGCGCTCAAGGGATCCTAGGGTCTTCTTGTTCGGGTTCCGCCGGCTTTAGCCGGGACGCGAGACGACATCGCATTCAAACCGAGGGAGGTAAAAACACATGACGAATACGAGGTTCCAAGCATCCATCGGCCGCCGTGCGCTCTGCATGGTCGCCGTGGCGGCGGCGATCGCCCTGCCGATGGCCACGGGCCAGGCGGCCGAGGTCAAGTCCATCGCCGTCCTGGTCCCCGAGCAGGGCACCGACTACGGCTGGAACCAGCAGGGCGTCGACGCGGCCCGCGCTGTTGCCGAGAAGTACGGTCTGGAGTTCCTGCCGGCCGAGGGCCTGGGCTACGGCGACGTGCGGCCGACCCTGCGCGAGCTGGCCGCCGAGGGCGCCGGCCTGATGATCGCCCACGCCAGCGGCTACAACACCGCCGCGCCCGAGATCGCCGAGGAGACGGGCGTGCCCGTCGCCATTGTCGACAGCCCCGACCTGCTGAAGGCCGGGCTGATCGCCGACTACACCTTGAGCGGCCACGACGGCGCCTTCATGGCCGGTCAGCTGGCGGCCAAGACGACCCGCACGGGCACTGTGGGGATCGTCGTCTCCGGCGAGCCGCCATCCTGGAACTCCCAGTCCGCGGCCTTCGCCCAGGGCGTCCAGGCGGCCAACCCCTCCATCAACATCATCTACGCGGTGATCGGGCCGGCGGCCTACGGCGACGCGGCCGGCGGGCGCCGGGTGACCGAATCGGTCATCTCGGCCGGCGCCGACGTGGTGTTCGGCCAGGGCAATGGCTCCAGCTTCGGCATGATCCAGGCGGTCGAGACCACCGAGGCCACCGACGGCGGCAAGGTCTGGTTCATCGACGTGATCGGCGACAAGTCCGAGCTCGACAAGGGCCACCTGCTCTCGTCGGTGCTCTGGAACATGGAGCCGGTCTACGGCGCCATGGTCGAGGACCTCAAGTCCGATGTCTTCGGCACCAAGCGCTACCAGATCGGCCTGTCGGACGATTCGGTCCAGCTGCTCAAGACCAGCCACATTCCCGATGACCTCTGGGCCGAGTTGATGGCCCTTCGGGACGACATCATCGCCGGGAAGGTCGAGGTCGACGAGGTCTACGACGCCCAGCAGGTGCGCGCCCTGATGACCTCGGTCGAGGCCCAGGAGTAGGAACCGGCAGGCGGGACGGGGGGCGCGAGCCGTCCCTCCTCCCGCGTCCGCTTCGCCGCAGAGCACGTGCGCCCGTGCGCGCGAAGCCGTTTCGGTGCGTTTAGTTATGGACCCAGCGCCGGCCGTCGCTCTAGAGGGGATCACCAAGCGGTTCCCCGGCGTCCTCGCCAACGACGACATCTCCCTCGCCTTCCAGCCGGGCGAGATCCACGTGCTGCTCGGCGAGAACGGCGCCGGCAAGTCGACCCTCATGGGGATCCTGGCGGGCATGCTGCAGCCCGACGCCGGAGAGATCCTGGTGGCCGGCCGGCCCGTGCGTATCGCCTCGCCGCGCCAGAGCCTGGATCTCGGCATCGGCACGGTCTTCCAGCACGTGCTGCTGGTGCCCAGCCTGACGGTGATCGAGAACCTCATGCTGGGCGGCCCCTGGTGGTCCCACCAGGACCGCGATGCGGGGCTCGCGCGCTTCCGCGAGATGAAGGACATGCTGGCGGTCGACATCGACCCGGACGTGACCGTGGGCCGTCTCTCCCTCGGACAGCAGCAGCAGGTGGAGATCATGCGCGCGCTCTGGCGCGGCGAGGGCGTGCTGATCCTCGACGAGCCGACCTCCATGCTGACGCCCCAGGGGGTCAGGGAGCTGGGCGAGGTCATGCGCCGCCTGCGCGGCCAGGGGGTCGCCATCATCTTCATCACCCACAAGCTGAAGGAGGCCTACGAGCTGGGCGACCGCATCTCGGTGCTGCGTCTCGGCCGGGTGGTGGGCCAGGTGGCGCCCGAGGCGCTCGCCCGCATGAGCGAGCCGGAGGTGACCGAGGAGATCATCCGCCTCATGTTCGGCTCCCGCGCCGGCCACGACCGGGATGCCAAGACCCTGCTCGGCGAGGCGCGCGGCCACGAGCGCGGCGCCCGCATCGACCGCGCGGCACCGCCGCTCCTGAGCGTCGAGGGCGTCTCGACCCGGGCCGAGCCCGGCGGCTGTCCCCTGGAGGCGGTGGGCTTCCAGGTCTGGCCCGGCGAGATCTTCGGCGTCGCCGGCGTCGACGGCAACGGACAGAAGCACCTGGCCGAGGTGCTGGCCGGCCAGCGACCCTGCGCCAGCGGCCGGATCCTGCTGGACGGCGGGGACATGACCCGCCTTGGCGTGCACCGGCGCCGGGACCTCGGCGTGCGTTACATCACCGACGAGCGCCTGGGCGAGGGCACCGTGCCGACCCACTCGGTCGCCACCAACCTGGTCATGAAGCAGATCGGCGAGGCGCCTTACTGGCGGGCCGGTCTCACCCTCTGGGATCTCATCTTCGGCCATGCCCGCGAGGTCATCGCGCGCCACGACATTCGCACGCCCTCGGAGCACACGCCCATCGGCCGGCTCTCCGGCGGCAACATCCAGAAGGCGCTGCTGGCCCGGGAGCTCTCCGAAGGCGCGCGCCTCGTGGTCTTCAACAAGCCGACCTACGGCCTCGACCTGCAGAACACCCAGCTCGCCCGCGAGCGGATCGCCGAGAGTGCGCGCTCCGGCCTCGCCACGGTGGTGATCTCCACCGAGCTCGACGAGCTGATGGAGCTCTGCGACCGGGTCGGCGTCATGTACCAGGGCCGGCTGCGGGGGATCGAGGACAACCGGGCCGGCGCCGAGGAGCGGATCGGCCTGCTGATGACCGGCGCGGACGCGGCATGACGGCCCTCGACCTGGACCCCGAGGAGGAGCGGACGCCGGTCGCGCAGACGCGCTCCGGCTCGCGGGCGCGGGAGCTGCTGTTCGCCCTGGCCCGGGTGGTCGTGCCGGTGCTCTGCGCGCTCGCCGTCGGCGGCATCATCCTGATCGCCCTCGGCAAGGACCCTCTCGCCTACTACGGTTACGTGGTGCGCCGGGGGCTCTTGAGCGGTCTCGGGCTGCAGGAGACCGTCACCCGCATGGCGCCGCTGCTGCTGATCGCCGCTGGCCTGATCGTGGCCTTCCGGGCCGGGATCTGGAACCTGGGCGTCGACGGCCAGTTCCTGCTGGCGGCCGTGATCACCGCCGCGCTGGCGCCGGTCCTGATCGCCGTCCTGCCCGGCTGGCTGATGATCCTCGTCTGCCTCGCCGCCGCGGCGCTGGTGGGCGCCCTCTGGGCGCTGATCCCGGCCTTCTTGAAGGCGCACCACGGAGTCAACGAGATCATCACCACCCTGATGATGACCTTCCTCGGCATCAGCCTCGCCAACGTGCTGGTCAAGATCCCCTTCAACGATCCTTCGACCACGGTGCCGCAGACCGCGACCTTGGCCGTGGCCGACCGCCTGCCGCGGCTCTTCGACACCACGGTCCACGCCGGCATTCTCTTCGCCCTGGTGGCCGTGCTGCTGGTCCACCTGATGATGACCCGCACCGCCTTCGGGCTGAAGCTGCAGATCGTCGGCGCCAACCCGCGCTCGGCCGTGCACGCCGGTCTCAGCGTGCCCTGGCTGACGGTCGCCACTTTCGCGCTCAGCGCGGCCCTCACCGGCCTCGGCGGCGCCATCGAGATCCTCGGCGTCTGGGGCACGGTGCGGGCCGACTGGAACCCGGCCTATGGCCTTCTGGTGATCCCGCTGGTCTTCCTCGCCCGCTTCCACGGCGTGGCGGTGATCGGCTTCGTGCTGTTCTTCGCCGTGCTGATGATCGGCGGCGAGAGCGCTTCGCGCCGCCTGGGCGTGCCCCACTTCTACGTGCTGGTGCTGGTCGGCCTGCTGCTGGTGTTCCTGGCGCTGACCGAGTTCCTCGACCACCGCTGGCGCCGCAGGTCGGAGGCCTGAGGGCCATGCAGGCACTGCTGACCGAAGCCTTCGTCACCTCGCTCCTGGCCGGCGCCATCACGGCCGGGGTGCCGCTGCTGCTGGCCGGCCTCGGCGAGCAGATCTCCGAGAAGGCGGGCGTCCTCAACATCGGCATCGAGGGCATGATGCTGCTGGGCGCCTACGGCGGCTTCGTCGCGGCCTACTATTCCGAGTCCTTCTGGCTGGGTTTCCTGGCGGGCGGCGGCGCGGGCATGCTGGTGGCCGTCCTGATGGCCGTCTTCTGCATCTGGCTCAGCATGAACCAGATCGTCATCGGCATCGCGCTCACCATCGGCGTGCAGGGCCTGACGGCGCTCCTGCACCACTTCCAGTTCTCCCGCACCTACCCGCGCCTCTCCGACAGCGAGCCGCTCGCCATTCCGCTCTTGAGCAGGATCCCGGTGCTGGGCGAGGCCCTCTTCGAGCGCCACGCCCTGGTCTACCTGGCGGTGCTGCTGGTCTTCGCCATGATCTGGCTGTTCCGGCGCACCTATATCGGCCTCAACTTGCAGGCGGCCGGCGACAAGCCGGCGGCGCTCGACGCGGCCGGGGTCAGCGTGACCGCCACGCGCATCTCGGCGGTGCTGGCGACGGGCTTCCTGGCGGGCGTCGGCGGTGCCTATCTCGCCAACATCGGCGCCGGCCTCTTCATTCCCTTCATGACCAACGGCGCCGGCTTCATCGGCATCGTGCTGGCCATGCTGGCCCGCGGCCGGCCGGTCTGGGTGCTGCTGGGCGCGCTCCTCTTCGGCGTCAGCCTGGCGCTCACCACGGCGCTCCAGGTGGCAGGCCTCAACATCCCGACCGACGTGGTGCAGATGCTGCCGTTCGCCATGGTGATCGTCGTGCTGATCCTGTTCGCCCGGCACAGCTACCTGCCGCCGGCGCTCGGTTTGCCCTACATTCGCGGAGAGCGCTAGGATCGCAGGCAACGGAATCGCAGCAACGGAACAAGCGAGGGAGGAACCCCATGTCCGAAACGAAGGTCTACCTGCTCGACGGCGGAACGCTGGTGATCGACGGCTTCCATGCCTTCTGGAACCGGGGGCCGGGCGGCGAGCTCCGCTTCCCCACCTATTCCGTGCTGGTCGATCATGCCGACGGCCTCTACATCTTCGACACCGGCTACGACTACGACCACGTCATGAAGGTCCTGCCGTTCGAGAAGCCGCTGCAGACGGAGGAGCAGACGATCCCCGGACAACTGGCGCTGCTGAACCGCAAGCCCCAGGACATCAACTACGTGATCAACTCCCACTACCACTTCGATCACTGCGGCGGGAACAAGCACCTGACCACGGCCTGCACCGTCTGCCACACCAAGGAGCTGGAGGCCTGCAGCTGCCCGCAGCCCTTCGAGATCCTGGGCTACTCGGACCTTTCCTTCTCGCCCGAGATCGCAGCGGAAAGGGGCCAGTCGGCCGAAAACGGCGAGGGCGGCAACGGCGGCGATCCGGAGCTCGACATCTACACGCCCACCTTCCAGACGGTGAGCGGCGACCAGGAGATCGCCAAGGGCCTCTGGCTGTTCGAGACCCCGGGCCATACGGCCGGCCACTACAGCCTGATGGTGGAGCTTGCCAACCGCCGGCCCATGCTGTTCACGGCGGATGCCTGCTACAGCCAGAAGAGCATGGATATGATGTGCATCTCCAGCTTCCACCTGGACCCGGTGGCGAGCGTAGAGTCACTGCATCGCTTGAAGGAGCTGGCCGAGAAGCACGACGCCGAGCTCTTCTACTCTCACGACCCGGAGAGCTGGCCTGACTACCTTAAGGCGCCGAACTTCTATTCTTGAGCAACCCACGCTCGCGAAAACGGCTTTCCGCCTAGGGAGTTCAGGATAAATTAACCGTAAATGCCTACCCAAGCGGAACGAAAACCGATGAGTTCCGCGTCTGGGAGGCGTGCTCATGCATCCGTCCAAGTTGGATGGGATCAGGCGACCCGTCCTCGCCGTCGCTATTGTGGCGCCGCTGGTCGCCCTTTCCCTGGCGATGGTCCAGATCCTGAATCTGACGGCGGACCGCATTGTCGCGAACCAGGCCGAGCGGACCGCGTTCGCCTGGGCCAACTACATCGGCGCGGAGCTGGATCAGATCGGGACGCTCGCCGCGGGCCGGGGCCTGGGCGCCGAGGAGCGCGCCTTCCTCGGCGGCGCGCGCCAGTTCGGCGACGTGTTCCGCTTCAAGCTGTTCAGCGCCGACGGGCGCCTCCGCCTGGTCTCCGACGAGCTGCTTGAGGAAGAGGTCGCAGCCGGGAGCCTCGGCGACCACAATTCGAAAGCGGCCTCCGTGCTGGCGACGGGCAAGCCGCACACGCAGCTCGAAAGCGGCGCCGGCAAGCCGGACCGCCCCGATGTCTATGCGGAGAGCTACGTCCCGGTGCGCCTGGGCGGAAAGACGGTCGCCATCGTCGAGGTCTATGTCGATCAGACCGAACAGGCGGCGCTCCTCAAGACCGACTTCCTGCACTTCGGGCTCGAGATCGCCGGGGTGACCTTGCTGGCGCTCTGCGTGCCCTTCGTCCTGATCGGCATGCAGGCACGTCGGATGAGCCGGCAGAACGCGGTCCTGGAGGTCGAGCGCAACAAGGCGCTCGCCGCCGAGCGCACGAAGTCCCGGTTCCTCGCCAACATGAGCCACGAGATCCGCACGCCCATGAACGGCATCCTGGGCATGCTGAGCCTGCTTCCCGACACGAAGCTGAACGAGGAGCAGTCGAAACTGGTGCGGACGGCGCAGCAGTCGGCCCGCGGCCTCCTGGTGATCATCAACGATATTCTCGATCTCTCGAAGCTGGACGACGGCAAGCTGGACCTCGAGGAACACAGCTTCTGCATTTCCCGCCTGATCGACGAGGTCGTCTCGGTCTCCGCGTCGGGGATCCTAGACAAGAACGTCAGGATCGACGTCGCCCTGGACCCGGATCTGCCGGAGTGGCTGTGCTGTGATTCCGGCCGGCTGCGCCAGATCCTCTTCAATCTGGTCGGCAATGCGGTCAAGTTCACGGAAAAAGGCAGCGTCACCGTCCAGGTGTCCCACGAGATGCTGGAGGGCGGCGCGCTGGAGCTCCGCTGCGAGGTGCGCGACACAGGGATCGGCATCCCCGTCGAGGCCCACGACCGGCTCTTCGCGCGCTTCACCCAGGCCGACGGCGGCACGGCGCGGAAGTACGGCGGGACCGGCCTGGGCCTCGCCATTTCCAAGCAGCTGACCGAGGTGATGGGCGGCGCCATCGGCTTTAAGAGCAAGCCGGGCAAGGGCAGCGTCTTCTGGTTCACCGTCCGCTGCCGCATCGGCGAACCGGTCTGCGCCGCAGAAGCGATTCCCGTGCAGACGGAGACCCGCGAGGGCTTGCGCATACTGGTCGCGGAAGACAACCACGTGAACCAGCTCTTCGTCACCAAGGTGCTGGAGAAGATGGGCCACAGCGTCGAGATCGCCGGCAACGGCACCGAAGCCGTCGAAGCGGTCTCGGAGCGCCCCTTCGATCTCGTCCTGATGGACGTGCACATGCCGGAGATGGACGGGATCGAGGCCACCCGGGCCATCCGCCGGCTCCCAGGCGATGCGGCGGGAATCCCGATCGTTGCGCTCACCGCCAACGCCATGACCGGACACCGGGAGGAATACCTCGTGGCAGGAATGAACGACTACGTCAGCAAGCCCATCGAGCCGCACGAGCTGCAAGCCGCCATCGCGCGCAGCCGGTCGGGCGCAGCCGCACGGCCGGCCGTCCGCAAGGGCGGCGCCGGCGCCGATCCCGCGCCGGGAGGCGACTCCGCGGCGCCGGACGGGGCCGAGCCGCCGTTGATGGACAGTGAAAAGCTGACCGACCTCAGGGAGACCCTCGACAGGGAGGAGCTCCGGGACTTGATGGTCACGGTCCCCGACGAGTGCGGCAACCTGATGAACCAGATCAGGGAGGCCCTGGTCGCGGGCGATCTGGACGCGGCGCGCACGGTAGCCCACTGCATGCGGGGCATGGCCTGCAACTTCGCGGCCAACCGGATCGCGGCGATCGCCGGCGAGATCGAGTGGGACGTGAAGTCCGTCGAGGAGGCGGAGGAGCGCGCCGGCAGGCTGGAGGCGGCGATCGTCTCCACCCGCCAGTGGATCGAGAGCGCGGCCTAAGCGCTCGCCACCGCTCGGAAAAGGCCCTTCTAGACGGCTACCAGCGGATCATGCCGGCGTCGGCGGCCAGCGCCTGGCCGGTGATCCAGTGGGCCTCTTCGGACGCCAGGAAGGCGATCGCGGGCACGATGTGCTCGGGGATGCCACGGCCCTTGATGGCCTGCAGCATGTCGACGAACTCGAAGGCTTCCTTGTGGGGCGTCAGCTGCACGCCCTCGGTATCGGTCAGGCCGGGGCAGACGCAGTTGGCGGTGATCTTGTGGGCGCCCAGCTCGGTCGCGAGCGCCCGGGTGAAGGTGAGCACGCCGCCCTTGGAGGCGACGTAGTGGGCCATGTTGGGGGTGCCGGCGAAAATCGAGTTGGAGCTGACGTTGACGATGCGCCCGTAGCCGCCCTCACGCATCATGTCGGAGCCGGCACGGCACATTAGGTAGAGGCCGTCCAGGTTGACCCGCATGACGCGGCGCCATTCCTCGAAGCCGAGCTCGTCCCAGGGCACGAAGGGCACGATGGCCGCTGCGTTCACCAGCACGTCGAGCTTGCCGGCGCGCTCCTTGACAGTGCCGAAGAGGGACGCGACCGCGTCGGGATCGCCGATGTCGCAGGCGACCGCGAAGGACTCGCCGCCGATCGCTTTCGCGGTCTTCTCCGCCGTCCCGGCGTCGATATCGACGGCGACCACGCTGCCGCCCTCCTCGCCCAGGCGCCTGGCGACGGCGCTCCCGATCCCGCGCCCGGCGCCGGTAACCATGCAGACACGGCCTTCGAACCTGTTCATGCGCCAATCCCCCTTGCTTGCTTGTCTTGGTACAGCCCGGTCCGGGCTCAGTTGGCCGCCTCGTCGATGACCGCCATGGCCGCGTCGACGCCCCTGGCTACGTCCGTCGCGAAGCCCTGGCGCCGCAGAGCGCCGCCAAGGGCGGTGACCGCCACCACGGCATAGATCGGCTGGGCCACCGGTCCCATGTGACCGATGCGGATCAGCTTGCCCAGGGTCTCGCCACGGCCCGAGGAGAAGATGACCCCGTAGAGTTCGCGCGCGGCCGCCCGGATCGCCGCGTCGTCGAGCCCCTCGGGCACCCGCACGGCGGTGGTGGTGTCGGCGGCGATCTCCTCCGGCGAGGCCCAGAGCTCGAGGCCGAGCGCCTTGACCCCGGCCCGGCAGGCGCGGGCTGTGAGCGCGTGGCGCTGCCAGACGTTCTCCGGGCCCTCCTCCAGGTACTCGTCGAGGGCGCCGTCGAGGGCGTTCACCTCCGACACGGAGGGGGTGAAGGGGAAGGGCTTGTCGCTCCGCCAGGCTTCCTTCCAGTCGGTCAGGCTGAGGATCGAGGCGGTCGGCCTGTCGGGGTTGGCCTCCATGTGCTCCCAGGCCCGCGCGCTCACCGCCATGATGGTGATGCCCGGCGGGCCGCCCAGGCACTTGCCCGGTCCGGTCACGAAGATGTCGGCCGCGCAGTCGTCCGGGTGGATGTCCATGCCGCCGAAGGAGGAGACCGCGTCCACCAGCAGCAGGCCGCCGTGCTTGCGCACCACCTCGCCGATCTCCCGGGCCGGGTTGAGCGTGCCGGACGGCGTGTCGTGGTGCACCAGGCTGACCACCGCGATGTCGGGCCGCTTCCGGAAGGCTTCGTCCACCGCCGCCGGATCGATGGCCTCGTTGTAGGGCACCTCGATCTCCAGCAGCTCCTTGTTGTAGCGGGCCGACCAGTAGCCGAAGCCCTTGCCGTAGACGCCGGACGCGAGATTGAGCACCACGTCGTTCCGGCCGATGAGGCAGGCGGCCGCCGCTTCCAGGCCGACGGCGGGCTCGGCGTGCAGGATCAGCGCCGGCTCCGACGCGCGCAGCGTCTTGGTCAGCTTCTCGTTGACCTGTTGGTAGAACTGCTGGAAGTAGGCATCGAAATCGTAGTGGACCGGGCGCGACAGGGCGCGCAGCACCCGCGGATAGGCGCTCACCGGACCCGCCGTCAGGGTGATGACGGGTTCTCTCACCTTCGGGCCGCTCATCGGCAAAACCTCCCCTCTCGCTTTTCCCTCAGTCTATGATGCGGCCGGCGAGATTTCGAGTCCTACCGCCCCGGGTCCGCTGCCGGCCGCCTGCGGGCGGCGGCGGGCCGTCCGGAGGCGCGTGGGTTCGTTGAGCGAATACGACTACCTGATCGTCGGCGCGGGCACGGCGGGCTGCGTCCTGGCGGCGCGCCTGAGCGAGGACCCGGACCTGGAGGTCGCCCTCATCGAGGCGGGCGGCCCGGCAAGCGACCCGGCCATCGCCGACCCCAAGATGTGGCCCCTGCTGCAGGGCCGGGAGATCGACTGGCGCTTCGAGACCCTGCCCCAGGCGCACACCGCAGGCCGGGTCCACGCCTGGCCCCGGGGCCGGGTGGTCGGCGGCTCCAGCTGTCTGAATGCCATGGCCCATGTGCGCGGCCACCCGAGCGACTTCGAGGCCTGGGTCGACGAGGGCTGCACCGGCTGGGGCTTCGCCGACCTGCTGCCCTACTTCGTCCGCTCCGAGACCTCCGACCGCGCGCCCTCGTCCTGGCACGGCGCCGAGGGGCCGATCCGGCTCATGACGCCCGAACGGCCGCACGAGATCACCCGTGCCTACCTGGCGGCGGCGGAGGAGCTGGGATTCCAGCCGACCGACGGGCACAACGGGCCGCGCATGACCGGCCCGACCCTCAACAGCCTGACCATCGCGGACGGGCGCCGTCAGAGCGCTGCCGACGCCTACCTGACCCCGGCCCTCGGCCGCGCCAACCTGACCCTGCTGACCGGTTCCCCGGTACGGGGGCTCGCCTTCGATCCCGGGCCGGTCTGCCGGGGCCTCTGGGTTGAGGGGCCGGACGGGCCGGCGAGCCTGACCGCCCGGCGGGGCGTCCTGCTCGCTGCCGGTGCCATCGGCTCGCCGCTGCTGCTCATGGCGTCGGGCATCGGCCCGGCGGCGGATCTGGGCGCCCTCGGCATCCCCGTGCGCGCCGACCTGCCGGGGGTGGGCGGCAATCTGCACGACCACCTGCTGAGCGGCGGCAACGTCTACCGCGCCACCCGGCCGGTCCCGCCGTCCGCCTACCAGCATTCCGAATCGCTCCTCTACGTGGACCGGGATGGCGGCACGGCGAGGCCGGAGCTGGTGCTGGCCTGCGTCGTCGTGCCGGTCACCACCGAGCGCTTCGAGGCGCCGCCCCTGGGCGAGGCCTATACCCTCATGTTCGGCTTCACCCAGCCCAGGAGCCGCGGGCGCGTCCGCCTGGCCTCGCCGGATCCCACGGCAGCCCCTCTCATCGACCCCCGCTATCTCTCCGAGGCCGACGACCGGGGGGCCTATCTCGACGCCCTCGACCTGGCGCAGGCGGTGGGTCACGCCGGGGCGCTTTCGGCCTGGCACGCCGAGGAGCTGCTGCCCGGCCCCCGGGTGACCGGGAGGGCCGAGCGTGCGGCCTTCCTCGAGGCGGCCGCCTTCACCCACCATCACCCGGTCGGCACCTGCCGCATGGGCGGCGGCGCGGAGTCCGTGGTCGGGCCGGATCTCGGGGTCCGGGGCGTCGAGGGTCTTTACGTGATCGACGCCTCGGTGTTCCCGCGCATCACCAGCGGGCCGGTCAACGCCGCCGTGGCGGCGGTCGCCGAACGGGCGAGCGACCTGCTGCGCGGCTTGCGGCCGCTGGCGCCGGTCAGCCTTCCGGCCGGCAGCTAGAAGGCCCGCGCGGGATCGCGCTATGATGCCGGCGAGGGGAGGCGGAATGTGACGTCGGAGGGTGGTCTTGCAGCGTTCGGCCGACGGCGTCTCGCGCCGGCGCCCCTGCTGGCGGCCCTGCTGGCGGCGGTGTTGGCCGGGCCCCTTTCCGCCGCGCCCGCGGGCGAGCCGGTCCGCCTGGAGATCGCCAACGCCAAGGCCGCTGCCCTGCTGCGCTGCCAGCTGGTCCTCGCCCATTTCGTCACCCTGGCGCCCGCGCCCATCGGGCCGGCCGGCCGCGTCGCTTTCGAGTTGCGCCGGGACCCGGACGGCAGCCTCTTCTATCCACACGCGGAAGGGCCGCCCATGGCGCTGGAGAACGTGCTTTGCGGCTTGGACGAGGACTGGACGGCGACCCGCAACGACCTCGACCTGCGGCCTCTGCGCGGCGGCGAGGAGCGGCTCCTGATCGTCTGCGACGGCGAGCGGGGTCTCGCCTGCGCGCCCGAGTGACCGCGCGAGGAACGGGGGACATCCTGACATGGCCAAGGGCGGAGGCTATGACTACGTGATCGTCGGCGCGGGCTCGGCCGGCTGCACGCTGGCCAACCGCCTCAGCGAGGACGCGGAGCGCGAGGTGCTGCTGCTCGAGGCCGGCGGCTGGGACCGGGACCCCTGGATCCACATTCCGCTGGCCTGGGGCAAGATCTTCCAGAACCGCCTCCACGATTGGATGTACTTCTGCGAAGCGGAGGAGACCGTCGACGGCCGCAACGTCGAGTTCGCCCGCGGCAAGGTGATCGGCGGCTCCTCCTCGGTCAACGCCATGGCCTACGTGCGCGGCAACCGGGCCGATTTCGAGCGCTGGGCCGCCGCCGGCCTGCCGGACTGGGGCTACGCCCAGGCTCTGCCCTACTTCCGCAAGCAGGAGACCTGGGAGGGCGGCGCCTCCAGCTACCGGGGCGGCGAGGGGCCGCTCAGCACCCAGAACTGCCGCTACCAGGATCCCCTGGTGGAGGCCTTCGCCGAGGCGGGCCGGAGCGCCGGCCACGGCTGGACCGACGACTACAACGGCGAGCGGCAGGAGGGCTTCGGCCGGCTGCAGATGTCGATCGTCCGGGGCCGGCGCTGCAGCGGCGCCACCGCCTACCTGCGCCCGGCGCTGAAGCGTCCCAACCTCGAGGTCATCGTGGGCGCCCACGCGACCCGGGTGATCTTCGAGGGCGGCCGCGCCGCGGGCGTCGCCTACGTGAAGGACGGCGAGACCCGTGTCGCCCGGGCCGGGCGGGAGGTGATCCTCGCGGGCGGCGTCATCAACACGCCACAGCTCCTCATGCTCTCGGGCGTCGGCGACCCGGAGGAGCTGGCCCGCCACGAGATCGAGACGCGGATCGCCCTGCCGGGCGTCGGCCGGAATCTGCAGGACCATCTCTCGATCATCCTCATGTACCGGCGCAAGGAGCCCGGCCCGTTCCTCCGCATGATGCGGGCCGACCGCATCGGGCGCGAGCTTTGCCGGGCCTACCTCTTCGGCACGGGCTTCGCCGCCGACGTGCCGGGCGGCGTCACCGCCTTTCTGAAGAGCGGATCCGACGTTCGGCTGCCCGACATCCAGTTCCTCTTCACCGCCGCGCCGCTCGGCGCCTGGCCCTACTTCAAGCCCTTCAAGCAGCCTTTCGACGACGGCTTCGCCTGCCGTATCGTCATGTTGCAGCCCGAAAGCCGGGGCAGGGTGCGCCTGGCCTCGGCCGACCCCTTCGCCCACCCGCGTATCCGCCAGAACTTCCTGTCCCGCGACGCCGACTGGCGCGGCCTGCGGGCCGGCGTGCGCCTCGCCCGGGAGGTCGCGGCCCAGCCGGCGCTCGCACCCTATATCGCGGCCGAGGTCGCGCCCGGGTCGGCCAAGACCGGCGACGAGGAGATCGACGCCCACGTGCGCGCCACCTCGATCACCGTGCACCACCCCTTGGGCACCTGCCGCATGGGGCCCGAGGGCGACGAGGGGGCCGTGGTCGATCCGGAGCTGAAACTGCGAGGTGCGGAGGGTCTGCGCGTCGTCGACGCCTCGGTCATGCCGGACCTGGTGCGCGGCAACATCAACGCCGCCGTGGTCATGATCGCCGAGAAGGCCGCCGACCTCATCCGCGGCCGTCCGCCGCTGCCGCCCGCGGACCTCTAGCCGAGCCCGGTTGCCGGCCGCGCGCTCTCCTGTCCGGCCCCGCCGTCGAGGCAGCGCTTGACGGTCTCCAGGAAAGCCGGCACGGAGATCGGCTTGGAGACGTACTCGTCACAGCCGTTCTCCAGGAACTTCTCCTGGTCCCCCTTCATGGCGAAGGCGGTGACCGCGATCACGGGGATCTCCTTCAGGGCCTGGTCGCTTTTGAGCCAGGCGACGACCTCCAGGCCCGAGACGTCCGGCAGCTGCACGTCCATGAGGATGAGGTCCGGGGCGTGCTCCTGGGCGAGCGCCCAGGCGTCCATGCCGGTGTTGGCCTGGAGGACCGCGTAGCCGCTGGCCTCCAGCAGGTCGGTGATCAGCATGCGGTTCTGGGCGTTGTCCTCGACCACGAGGACGGAGCTGGCTGGATTCGTCATGGCTGGCGGCGGCGCGGCCCGGGGCTCAGGCCGCGAAGCTCTCGACGGTTTCGAGGAAGTTCGAGACGGTGATCGGCTTGGGGATGAAGCCGTCGCAGCCCTTGGCGAGGAAGTGCCGCCGGTCGATCTCCGTGGCGAAGATGGTGACCGCCACCACCGGAATGGATTTCAGGGTCTCGTCGCTCTTCAGCCACTGGGTCACCTCCAGGCCGGAGATGTCCGGCAGCTGGATGTCCATCAGGATCATCTCCGGGTGCCGCTCCTGGGCGACCTGCCAGCCTTCCATCCCGGTCCGCGCCTCGAGAACCTTGTAGCCCCTGGCCTCGAGCAGGTCGTGGAACAGCATGCGGTTCTGGTCATTGTCCTCGACCAGGAGAATCGTCTTTTCCCTGTCGCTCATGGTCTCGCGCTCATGGTCTCGTCCGCTTCTCGCCGGCGGTCCCGTCTGCTTCGGGTCCGCCGCTGTCCAAACGCTGTCCAAAGCGCCGTTTCGCGAGCCCGCCGAGCGGTCCCGGGAAGACGGTCGCGGTCGGCCGTCGCATAGCGGCGACCATCGTGCCGCCACGCGAGTTAACGAGCTGTAAAGCCTGCGCCGACCGGGCCGCCCAGGGGTGAAAATTCCTTCGAATCGCCACATTCGGCGGCCGGCGGGAGGCCGAGGCGGGGCCGTGGATCCCTTTCGACGCGCCTCCGGCGAAGGCCGCGGCACGCCACGCCAGGCCGGCCCCGCCGCAAATTCGCGGGGACCTGGAACAAACACCAACATCGCGTGTTTCATGGTTAAGGTGGCGTTATCGAGGGCCGCTTTGAACCTTCCGATCGCGATCGTCTTTGGCGGAGAACGCCAGGCCGCTGGCCTCAGGTCGAGCTTCGGCCGGAGCCTGGCCGTTCGTCGTTATGAACATCCCCCCGATCCCGGTCGCCGTTTTCGGACCGCGAAGCGCTGCCTCCCGCGTGCGGGGCCCTTCATCGGGGCTCCGGTTTCTCGAGGCACAGGAACGATAGGGAGTTCAACAAGATGGGTAGCCTTAAGAAGACATCGGCACTGGCGCTGATCTGCGGCGCGCTCTTCCTCGGGCCGCTGCTCGCCGCTTGCGAGGAGCAGGGCACGGCGCAGCAGATCGGCGAGAAGGTGGACGAATCGGTCGAGCAGACCGGCGAGGCCATGCAGAACGCCGCCGACGAGGCGGGCGAGGCCATGAAGGACGCGGCCGAGGACCTGGAGCAGAAGGCCGAGTAGTCCGCCCGGCGCGGCCCACTCGGCCGCGCCGACGACGGTTATTGGACCACTTCAGAACGGCAGGATGGTGGACCGCCGGCGGGGGAACTCGACGGCGGTCGAACCCTGGCCCGCGCGGGATGCAGCCGGGCACTGCTACCACACCGCCGCGCTATGACCGCTCGACGCCCAAGGTGATCGAGCAGGTGGCGCTGCGCAGGTCGGCAGGAGACCTTTCGGTCCCAGAAACCGACCTCACCCATAGATGCCGAGCAGCGGCCGAAGACCTGCCGTTGGGACATATGCTCCAAGGTGTTGTCGGACCGGGACTAAAGGACCTCCGCAAGGCCGGGGGCCTGACCCTTCGGCGAATGGCCGACACAACGGGACGCTCCGTGGGCGTGGCGGGACCGCACGCTTGTGGGCTTCCCAAGGTCAGTGCTTCCTGCCCGCGCGAAGGCGCATTTGGCCTGTGGCCGTTGTGCTCCGAGGCCGGTGCCGGCTACAGGACTTCGGCCGCGACCTGATCCACGGCTGCCTTGGTCAGGCCGACGATCTCGTCGGCCTCGGCGCGGGCGAGGCAGAGGGGCGGCGCGAAGCCGAGGATGTCGCCGTGGGGCATGGCCCGGGCGATCAGGCCCCGCTCGTCGATCAGCTCTCGGAAGCTAGAGCGGGATGGGATGAGATTGGATTAACGCTGTTGGCCTGGGTTGGCTCCGTCCGCTAGGCGCGGGCCGAAGCGCGATGCGGTGCATCGGGCGAGGCCCGCAACGACGCGGCGGGCCAACCCAGGCCAACCCGCACGGGACGGGCGCTTTTGGCCGGACGCTGCGTCGCTCCTCCTCGAATATGCTTCGGCATGTCCTTCGTCCCCACACTTGTCCTTGGCCTAACGTCCGGCCAAAATCGCTCCGTCAGCGTGGTTCAATCTCATCCCATCCCGTTCTAGCAGGCTGCTGGAAAAGTCTCTCGCGGCTTTCGGTGTAGCGTGATTCTCAGTTCTGGCGAGATCTGGAACGGAGGTTTGCGGTGGGCGGCGGGGATCGGGACAGCGGGGCTTTGTTTTCCTACGTGAGCTGCGAGGCGCGGGTGCCGGCGGACCATCCGCTGCGGGCGATCCGGGCGATCGTGGACGAGGCCTTGGAGGTGCTGTCGCCGGAGTTCGAGCAGATCTACTCGAAGCTGGGGCGGCCGTCGATCACGGAAGCTGTCTTGCTGCAGGCCTTCTACTCGATCCGCTCGGAGCGCCAGCAGATGGAGCAGCTGGACTACAATCTGCTGTTCCACTGGTTGGTGGGCCTTTCGATGGATGCGCCGGTGTAGGACGCGACGGTCTTCTCGAAGAACCGGGACCGTCTGATCGAGGGCGAGATCACGGCGAAGCTCTCGGCCGTCCTCGCCATGCTCGACCGCCGCAGGGAGAGCCGCAGGGCCCGGCTTCGGCGCGTCACCCTGGGCGCCGACAGGGCCTACGACGTGCGCAGCTTCGTCGGGGGCCTGCGCGCGCAGGATCACGCCGCACATCGCCATCGACGGCCATGTCCGGATCACCGGCAGGCCGCGCCGGACCGCCATCGACAAGCGCACCACCCGGCATCCGGGCTACGCCGCGAGCCAGCGCCTGCGCAAGCGAATCGAAGAGGACTTCGGCTGGATCAAGACCAGCGGCAACCTCGCCAAGACCCGCCACCGGGGCCTCGAACGCGTCGGCTGGACCTTCACCCTCACCGCGGCCGCCTACAACCTCGTGCGCATACCCAAGCTGCTCGCCGCAACATGGTCGCACCGGGGCGCCGAGAACACCACCCCACGGAACAAGCTGAACCCAAACCCCTCGCCCACCGGACTAAAAGCCCAGATCACACCGAAAATCCAGCCATCAGAACGATTCTTCAGCAGCCTGACAGGCGGACATCCACGTCTTATGCCCCAAGCGCCCCGAGGAACGGCATAGTGCCCGTTTCAGCTTGCTCCGCACTTCGGGCCACGGCCTTGGTTGCCGGGCCGCGCGAGGATCCGCCCACCCTGTGCGGCGCCGGCCGAGTCCTCGATATCGGATCCGGATCGGACCGGTGCGCAACGTTTTCGCCGCCGACCAGTCAGCGGGTCGTCGTGTGAATCAAAATCTTATACTACAATTGCAAAAAATTTGACTCCGTGCGAGAAGTTCTATCTACTGCTCTCGCAGTTCAACATATTGAAACGCGAGCCCGGTGTCGGACCGCTGTCGCAGCCCGGATCGTCAGCGGCTCCCGGAAAGCGGCTCCCGGAAAGCGGCTCTCGCGAGACAGCGACGGAAAGCGATAGGCAACCGCCCCATGTGTGACCATTCCGCAGTTTCCTCGGTGCTCGCAAGCGGTCCGTCCGAAGACCCCGGCGAAGGGCTGCAAGGAGCCGGCCCGAAATCGACCCTGCCTGCCGGAGGGTTCACGCGCGTCGTCGACTTGACGCACCCTTTGGGCCCGACCACGCCGGTCTTCCCTGGGGACCGGCCCGTCGATCGCACTGCGGCGGCAAGCTTCGCGGAGCATCCCTACCGCGACTTCGTCATCTCCCTGAACGAGCACACGGGAACGCACATCGACGCGCCGTCGCACTTCTTCCGTGACGGGAGCACCGTAGCCGACATCGAGGCGCGGAACCTGGTGCGGCCGATCGTGGTGATGGACATCCGTCCTCAGGTGCGCGGCGACCCGGACTACGGGGTGTCCGTCGAGGACGTGCGAGCTTGGGAACGGGTCCACGGCGAGATCCCGGAGCAGTCGATCGTCACGTTCGACGCCGGTTGGTCGCGCCGCCACCCCGACGTCGACCGGGTGACGAACCTGGATGCCACGGGCGTCTCCCATACGCCGGGCTGGAGCGCGGAGGCTGCGGATTTCCTCGATTCCCAACGCCACGCGGCCGCCTTGGGGACGGATACGCAAAGCCTCGATCGCGGCGCGGATACGTCCTTCCCCGCCCACAAGCGCTGGTTGGGTGCCGGCCGCTGGGGCATCGAGAACTTGGCGAACCTTGGGGCCATCCCGCCGACGGGGGCGGTCGCGTTCGTCGGAGCGCTGCCGCTGGTGGACGGTACCGGCGCACCCGCGCGCGTCCTCGCCATGTGGTGATCGGGCGTCTTTCGGCGCCCACGCCGAGACAAGCGAAACGAGGAGGAGCAGATGATGAGGAACTCACGCAAGGCCGGATTCACGTCGCTGCGAGCCGTTCTGTGTCTCGTGGCGTTCGCGGCGCTGGGCGCCGCAATGCCCGTGCCCGCAAGCGCCGATGTGGAGAAGGCGCGGATCGCCATCTCGACTTGGGTTGGCTACACACCGCTCTACATCGCCGACGAGAAGGGATTCTTCGAGGACGAGGGCCTCGACCTGGAGATCACGGTCTTTCCGGGAAACGAGGGTCAGTTGGCATTCGCCGCGGGCCGCGTGGACGCCTTCACGACCGCGAGTTCGAGCGTGGTCGTGCTCGCCGCGCAGGGAAAGGAGTTCGATATCGTCTACGTGACCGACTTCTCGACCGGCGGCGACGGCATACTCGCGCGCGATTCCATCGAGTCCGTAAAGGATTTCAAGGGCCAGCGCATCGCTGTCGAGGAGGTCGGCGTCAGCCATTTCTACCTGCTGCAGGTGTTGCACGACGCTGGACTGTCGGAGTCCGACGTGGAACTCGTCAACATGGCCCCGGACGCGGCGGCGGCAGCCTATCAGGGAGGCAACATCGATATTGCCGTTACCTATGCGCCCTACCTGGGGCAGGTGAACCGGGAGACCAAGGATGGCCGGATCATTCACGACACCTCGGCGGCGCCGACGCTGATCACCGACTTCTACATGTTCGATACAGATTTTGCCGAGCAACACCCGGAAGCCGTCAAGGCTTTCATCCGTGGGATCGTCAGGGGGCAGGAGTTCATGGAAACGAACTGGGAAGAGGCGCTGGCGATCGGTGCGAAACGTCTCGAGGTGACCCCGGAGTCCCTCGCCGAGGACCTGAAGGGGATCGAGATTCCCTCATTGGACCGCAACGTCATGGCGCTGGCCGATCCGAACAGCGAGATCTTTGTGGTGCCGGCACTGGAGAACTTGGCGACCTTCCTCAAGGAGAAGAATCAGATCGACAGCGTTCCCGACATGAACAGGTTCGTGAACCCCTCCTATCTCAAAGACGTCTCCCTGTAGCAACCTCGAGAACCGGCAACCGGGGAGCCTGGTCCTTGCCGTCCAGGAACGGGCTACCCCGGTCGCCACTTCTTGGATTGCCCGGCGGATGAGAGAGTTCGTTGAAACCGGAGCCGGACGTCGTGACCGCCTCTCTTGCGGCTATGCCCAAGCTGGAAACACGGGACCTGACGAAGGAGTTCGGGTCGAAAGGCAAATCTGCCATTGTTGCCTTTAAGAACGTGAACATCGCGCTCTACCCGAACGAGTTGGTGTGTCTTGTCGGCGCGTCCGGTTGCGGCAAATCGACACTGCTCAACATCCTCGCGGGACTGCTCGAGCCGAGCGGCGGTTCGGTTGTCGTCGACGGCGAGGTCGTTCAGGGCCCAGGCCCGGACAGGGGTATGGTTTTCCAGTCCTATACCTTGTACCCCTGGATGACCGTCGAGCGGAACATCGGGTTCGGTCTCAGGCTGCGGAACGTCGACGAGAAGGCGCAGCGGGAGACCGTGGCCCGCTACCTCGATGTGATTGGGCTCAGGGACTACGCCAAGGCCTATCCGAGCGAACTGTCGGGAGGCATGAAGCAGCGGGTCGCGATCGCCCGCGCCCTCGCGAACGATCCCGAGGTGGTTCTGATGGACGAGCCTTTCGGGGCATTGGACGCTCAAACGAAATCTCAGATGCACGAGTTCTTGCTCGAACTCTGGGGGCGCACGCACACGACCTTCTTCATGATCACCCATGATGTCGAGGAAGCCGTATACCTCTCGCGCCGCGTCTACGTCATGGGGAGCAATCCGGGCCATATCAGCGGGGAGATTACAATCGAGCTTCCCAGTCGCAGACAGCCGGAGCTTCGATTCGATACGTCTTTCCTGGCGGAAAAGAAAAGGGTGTACGACGCGTTGCTTTCCAGCTCGGACGCCTAGAACCTTCGCCCGTCGCCGGCGAATTTCGTCGAAACGCTATCGCTATCGGGCTTTTCCTTTCCGTCGAGGCCTCTCTATCGCCGGCTCGATCGTCACCATGATGAAGCTGACGGGACGCTTGGTCTCGTTCGCGTATCTGTGCGGCCTATCCCCGCTGAATTGAACGATCTGCCCCGATTTGACCTTGTGCCAATCCATGTCGACTTTCAGCGACAGCTCCCCCTTCTGAACGAAGAGCAGCTCCCTTGCTCCATCGATGTGAGGGCCGCCGTCAAAGAACTCGCCCGGCTCGATGCGCCATTCCCAGAGCTCGACAAGCTCGCGACCGTCGACGCCCATCAGCAGGGTCGCGAGACTGCCCAGATCGGTGTTCCACAGCTTCACGCCCTCGGATCGCTCCACGATTCTGACGTGCGGCCGGTCCTCGACCTCGACAAGCCGGGCGACCGTGACACCTAGGGCGTTCGCCAGCCGGGCGAGAGTCGCGACGCTGGCGTTGGTCTTGCCTTGCTCGATCTGAATGATCATCCCCTTGCTGACACTGGCGCGCACGGCAAGCTGCTCCAGGGTCAGGCCCCTGTGCTTGCGAATATCGGCGACGTTCCTCGCCACGTAGTCACTGATGTTGGGAGTAACGTTCATTGTATAGAAATTATACTATATTGACCCGTGGTCCAGTGCCATCTACCGTGGAGGCAGTTCGATCTCGCGACCGTCGGTCCGCCATCGCGCCAAGAGCAGAATAAGTCTAACCTCTGTGGAAACAATCCTTTTTTCCCTCATTGCGGCAGTTTGCTACGGGACTGCCGATTTTTGCGGCGGCCTCGCGGCAAGGCGGGCGCCGCTCATCAAGGTCGTCCTCATCTCGAAGCTGTCCGCGGTGGGCATACTTGTCCTCTACGCCTATGCATTCACGCCGCCGACGATGGCGGCCGGCGACGTGGCGGCGGCGGCGCTCGGCGCCATTGCGACGCTTTCGACGGCGGTGCTCCTCTACTACGGCTTATCGATCGGTCAGATGAGCGTGGTGGCGCCGACCGCGGCCGCTTGGGCGATTGCCCTGCCGGCTCTCCTGGGAGGCGCGGTCTTTGGCGAGCCGCTGGATGCGGTGTCGGGCTTGGCGGTCGCGGCGGCGTTCGGCGCCGTCTACATATTCACGCGCAGTGCCGGATCTCCGTCGAACGGGACAGCGGTTCAACGTCAAATCCCACGATTGTTCGGAATTCGCGTCGACCTCTTGGCGGCGACAGGCGCGGGTGTCAGCATCGCGCTCTTCTACATCGCGATGAAGTCGACATCGAGCGAGGCGGGGCTCTGGCCGCTCGCGACCGCCCGCCTGGGGGCGTTCGGCGTATTGGTGATCTTCGGATTGGCGCGCACTGCCCACTACGTTCGTCTCCCCAAGTTGGGACGGGCGGCTGCGTCCATTGGAGCGGGGGCGGGCATCCTCGATGCCTCCGCAAACACCTTCTACGTGCTTGCCGCCCATGCCGGCGAGCTCGCCGTCGCCGCCACCATCTCCTCGCTCTATCCGGTGACCACGGTTGCCTTGGCCGCGGTCTTCGTCGGGGAAAGACTGCGCGGACCGCACTATCTCGGATTGGCCTTTCTGTTGAGCTCGATCCTGCTCTTCGGGATCGATTCCTGATTTCGGCATGGCGGCCGAGTTGCGCTTGCCAGGGTTTCCCTGGGGTTGCAATATATTATGATGATAGTCTAATATATATTACCACGTGGGCATCGGGCCTTCGCGACGAAGGAGTGCAGACGATATGACGACAGCCGCGGGCGGTTCATCCTTTTCCTTCGATACGCAAGCCGTTCACGGCGGCATCGCGCCTGATCCGGCGACGCGGGCGGTGGTGCCGAGTATCGTCCCCTCCTGCATGTTCGATGCCGACTGGGGCGACATCGGTTTCTCCGCGGAAGGAACGGATCCGGAGCGGGCGGAGTTCGTCTACGCCAGGGAAGGTCACCCGAACGCCGCCCAGTTGGAGCGGCGGCTGGCGCTCCTCGATGACGCCGACGATGCGATTGTCTTCTCCTCGGGCATCGCGGCGATCAGCGGTTTGTTCTTGCATCTGCTCGGCCCGGGGGACCATGCGGTGGTCAGTGATGTCAGCTACGCCGGCACCGCCGAACTCGTCCGAGGAATCCTGCGCGACAAGCGCATCGAGATCACCTTCGCGGATATGTCGGACCCGCTGGACGTGAAGGAGTCGATCCGTGGCAACACCCGATTGATCTACGCGGAGTCGCCTTGCAATCCAGTCCTCAAAATCGTGGACATCGCGGCGATCGCCGATATCGCTCACGCTGCCGGCGCCCGCTTTGCCCTGGACTCGACGTTTGCGACCCCGGCCCTTCAGAAACCACTGAAGCATGGCGCGGACTTCGCCCTGTACTCTCTGACCAAGTACTATGGTGGTCATGGCGATGCGATGGGTGGGGCGATTGTGGGCGAGCGTGAGGAGATCGCCCGCATTCGCCACCAAGTCGGCGTGCATCTGGGCGCGGCGCTCAGCCCCTTCAATTGCTGGCTGATCAACCGCGGCATCGAGACCCTGCCAATCCGGATGGCCCGCCACGCGGAAAGCGCGGGCATTGTGGCGGCCTTTCTGGAAGAGCATCCGGTCGTCACATCGGTGCGCTATCCGGGCTTGCCGTCCCATCCGCAATTCGAGCTGGCAGGCCGTCAGATGTCCGGGCCGGCCGGCATGATCTCCTTCACGGTGCGCGATTTCCAAGCCTTCGGCAACGCTATGGCCGGAAACATGCGGCTCTTCAAGTACGCGGCCTCCCTGGGATCGACTCGAAGCCTCATTCTCTTTTGCGACACGACGGATCTGCAACGCACCACCTTCCAGCTCGACGACAAGCACCTGGACCGCTACCGCGAGTGGTGCGGCGACGGCTTCTTCAGGTTGAGCATCGGCCTTGAAGATCCGCTCGACCTGTGCGGAGACCTCGAGCGGGTGCTCGCCGCGTCGGCCTGACGGGGCTCTCCGATCCGGCGCCGAAGTGCGAGCCGGCGCTGCCGGATGTCACCCGGCCCGCGTTCCGTCCGGCACCTCTCGCTCCGGAACGGCAAGCACCGGCGTCACGCCGTCCGGATATCCGATGTCGAAGAGCATCCCCTCCGACCTCGTCCCTCGTATGAGCCTCGGCGCGATGTTGACCACGAACAGCGCCTGCATGCCCGCGACCTCGCCGGGGTCTTCCCGCTCCTTTTTCATGCCGACGACGATCTGACGATCGAAGGCGCCGAACGACACCTTGAGCACGATCAGGTTGTCGCTGTCGGCCACGTCTTCGACGGCCACAATTCGTCCGACCCGGACATCGATCTTGTTCAGTTCTTCGACGGAGATCAAAGGTTTCACGTTCACGGCGACCGCTCCGCAGTAAAATATATTGCACTATTACGGCCACTTTGATGTACTTGTAAAGCCAAAACACAGGGAGCGCCGAATGACTGTTCTCAAGGGTTCGGGTCTTGCCCAGCTCGACTCGAGGGGGACCGGTGGTCAAAAGCGCTACCTGCAGCCGTCGGTCTTCTGGGGCATTCGACAGCCCATTCCCCAGCTGCTTTCTGTGACGCTCATCGTGTCCACGCTGACGGTTCCGCTCTTCGCGTGGTGCGTTCTCAGCTATGGCGGCTTCGTATCGACCCTATTCATGCCAACGCCGCACCAGGTCGTTCTCGCGGCAAACGACATGTGGGTTCACAAGAACCTCGTCCAAGACATCGTCTCGAGCAGCGGGCGCGTCGCCGCGGGTTTCCTTCTCGCCGGCCTGCTCAGCGTGCCATTCGGCGTCGCAATGGGAACTTTCCGATCCATGGAGAGCCTGATTCAACCCATCGTCGGAACGATCCGCTACATGCCGGTCGCCGCCTTCGTTCCGCTCATCATCATTTGGGTCGGATTGGGAGAGCCGTCGAAGGTCATCATCGTCTTCATGGGCATATTCTTCGTCAACGTCATGATGATCGCGGACGCGGTCAAGTTCGTGCCGGAAGAGATGGTGAGCGTCTCCTATACGCTGGGGGCGCGACGCTGGCAGGTCCTGTCGAAGGTCATTCTGCCGGCGATCTCGCCAAGCATTCTCGATACCTTTCGCGTCAATATCTCGGGCGCCTGGAACTTCCTTGTCATCGCCGAGCTGCTCGCCGCGGAATCCGGTCTCGGATATCGAATCTTGAAGGCACAGAGGTTCATGGCGACCGACGAGATCTTCGTCGGGATTCTCATCATCGGCACCATCGGCTTCACGCTGGACCTGTTCTTCAAGAAGCTCTCGCAGTTCTTGATGCCCTGGGCCAATCAAGCGCGCACGTGACCGCCCCGACCCGCCTCGACAGCGGCGGGTCTCAAGGACCAATTGACGATCGGAGCATCCATGCCCTCACCCCGGAACAGCGACGAGATCGCCGTGCTTCACGAGCTGGAACGAAAGGTCCTCTGGCTCGCGTGCTGGACGATTCACAATGCGAATCACCTGCGGGAGACGTCCGACGGGCTGAAGGTCGGGGGACATCAGGCGTCCTGCGCATCCTTGGTCACGCTGATGACGGCTCTGTACTTCTCGATTCTGCGCCCGCAAGACAGGATCGCTGTCAAGCCGCACGCCTCGCCCGTCTTTCACGCGATCCAGTACCTCCTTGGAAATCAGAGTCTCGAAAAGCTCAAGATGTTCCGGGCCTTTGGCGGCGCTCAGGCCTATCCAAGCCGCACGAAGGACACCGACGATGTCGATTTCTCGACGGGGTCCGTGGGTCTCGGCGCCGCCATCGCGGCTTTCTCATCGCTCATCCAAGACTACGTCGGCGCTCGAGGGTGGCATGAAAGCGGCAACGCGCCGGGTCGCATGATCGCACTGGTCGGCGATGCCGAGCTCGACGAAGGAAACGTTTTCGAATGCCTGCAGGAAGCTTGGAAACAGGATCTGCGCAACACCTGGTGGATTGTCGACTACAACCGCCAGAGCCTCGATGGCGTGGCACGCGAAGGCTTGCACGATCGCCTCAAGGACATCTTCGGTGCGTTCGGTTGGCGGGTCGTCACGTTGAAGTACGGCGCACTGCAGAAAAGGGCCTTCGCCGCACCCGGAGGGGCGGCTCTCAAGTCCTGGATCGATGGCTGTCCCAACTCGCTCTATTCGGCCCTGATCTATCAGGGAGGAGCGGCCTGGAGGGGCCGTCTTCAGCACGACTTCGGATCGGGCTCGGATGCCGGCCGGTTCGTTGCCGAGAGATCGGACGAGGAGCTGGCGAGGCTCATGGCCGATCTCGGCGGTCATTGCCTCCAGACGATTCTCGACGCGCTGTCATGCGTCGAGGATGACAGGCCTACCGTGTTTCTCGCCTATACGATCAAGGGATGGGGAACGCCACTGGCCGGGCACAAGGACAATCACGCCGGGCTGATGACACCCGAGCAGATGGAGACGCTGCGTGACGAGCTGAACATCCGTCCGGGCCGCGAATGGGAACCCTTCGAAGGCGCGCGGATGGCTGCGGCGGTATTGTCGCAACGCCTGCGGGCGGCCCCGTTCAACCGGGAGGGCACGCGCCGGCACAAAGCGCGGCGGATCGACGTTGGGTCGCTCGTCATCCCGCAAGAGCCCGAGACGTCGACGCAAGCTGCGTTCGGCAAGATCCTCGACGAGATCGGCCGAGGAAGGAGCGAGCTTGCGGAGAGAATCGTGACGATCTCTCCCGACGTGACCGTCTCGACAAACCTGGGGCCCTGGGTCAACCGCCGGGGACTGTTCTCTCGCACGGAAACAGAGGACATCTTCCGCAAGGAGCGAGTGCCCAGCCTGCAGAAATGGCATTTCCGCTCCAGCGGTCAGCACCTTGAGCTTGGAATCGCCGAGATGAACTTGTTCCTCTTGCTGGGAGCCGCGGGACTCTCCCATTCGCTATTCGGCGAGCGGCTACTGCCTGTCGGGACCCTCTACGACCCCTTCATTTCTCGCGGCCTGGATGCCCTCAACTATGCCTGCTACCAGGACGCCCGTTTCATGCTGGTTGCGACGCCGTCAGGCATCTCGCTGGCGCCGGAGGGCGGCGCCCACCAATCGCTTGCGGCACCCTTGATCGGCCTGTCGCAGGACGGGCTGGCCGCTTTCGAGCCGGCCTTCGTCGACGAGTTGGGGGCCATCATGACCTGGGCGTTCGACTACATGCAGCGCGACGGCGAGGGAGATCCGGACGAGAAGAGCTGGTTGCGCGACGAGACGGGCGGGTCGGTCTATTTGCGGCTTTCGACCCGAACGCTGGAGCAGCCGAAGAGGACACTGGCTCCCGGCCTTGTCAAAGAGATCATAGACGGCGCCTATTGGCTGCGCCCACCCGGTCCGAACTGCGAGGTCGCAATCGCCTATCAAGGCACGGTGGCGACCGAGGCGATCAAGGCGGCGGGCATGATGAGCGAGGATCTCCGCGACGTCGGCGTCCTCGCCGTGTCGTCGGCTGATCGACTGAATGCCGGCTGGCAGGCGGCGCAGCGTGCGAGAGGCCGCGGCAACCGGCACGCCCGCTGTCATGTCGAACGTCTCCTTGACGGTCTGCCGCCCCATTGCACCCTGGTCAGCGTCATTGACGGGCATCCTGCGACCTTGAGCTGGCTGGGCGGGGTCCTGGGTCGGCGGACGATCGCGTTCGGAGTGGAACACTTCGGCCAGTCGGGCCAGATCGGCGATCTTTACCGTCACCACGGCGTAGATGCGCGCAGCATCGTTGAGTCGGTCTACGCGCAACTGGCGGGCAGACCCGTACGGCACCCGCATGCGGCGTGAGACCGGGGGGAGGTTCCGAGAAGAGCGCTATTCGGGCCGCCTGCGGTTCAGGCGGCGGACGATCGCCCTGCAAGGCCGAGGCGGCGGCGCGTGAGCACGCTGCCCGCCGTGATCAGCCGGTCCAGGATGATCGAGAGGAACGCAATCCCGAGGCCGGCCACGATCCCCTCGCCCGGTTTGACGGCACCGAGCGCGAACAGTGTCACGTGCTCAAGGCCGCGCGTGCCCACCAGCGCGGTGATGACCAGCATCCCGAACGCCATCATGACCGTCTGGTTGACCCCAAGCATGATGTCCGGCAGAGCAAGCGGAACCTGCACCAGGAGCAGCTTCTGGACGCGCGTGGCACCCGACAGGTCCGCGGCCTCGAGGAGCGGGCGGGGGACGTTCAGGATCCCATGCTTCGTGTAGCGGATCGCCGGAAGCACGGCATAGAGAACGATGGCGACGAAGGCCGGGAATTCGCCCGTGCTGAACAGCATCACGACCGGGATGAGGTAGACGAACGTCGGCAGAGTCTGCAGCGTGTCGATGACGATGGTGACGACACGATCCACGGGCGGGTGGAGCGCGGCCAGGATCCCTATGGGGGTGCCGATGAGCATGGAGGCGACGACCGAGACCGACACCAGATAGAGCGATATCATTGCGTACTTCCAGTAGCCGGATAGCGCGATGAGCGCGAGCAGCACGGCCACCAGCATCGCTAGGCGCAACCCGCCGAGAGCGTAGCCGAGCGCCGAAAGCACGAGGATCACGCCGATCCAGGGAAGTCCGATAAAGAACAGCTTCACCGGCTTCAGGAAGTAAATGATGAAGAAGTCGCGCACGCCGCTGATCCAATCGTGGAAGTTCACGTTCATCCACTTGATCGCGTCGTTCCAGACATCGCCGGTGGAGATGGTGAGCTCTCCGGGATAGGTGTGAAGGGCGGGCACCAAGGGGCTCAAGCAGATGCTCGCGAGCACTATGCCGACTGCCAGCGCAACCAGGGGATGGCGGCGCAGCGGATTGCGCGATCGCTCGCGTGCATGGCTGGGCCTGCGCATCGCCACGCCCTGGGAGATCCGGTCAAGCGCTATGGCCATCAACGTGATCGCCAACCCCGCTTCTACCGCATCCCCGATGCGAAGCGCGGTCAAACCCCGATAGACATTCGCGCCAAGGCCCCCGGCGCCAATGATCGAGGCGACGATCACCGCGGCAAGCGACAGCATGATGACTTGGTTTATGCCGATGAGGAGGCTCTGGCGGGCCGAGGGCAGCATCACCAGCCACAGCTTCTGCCGGCGGGTGCAGCCGGCCATATCGCCAAAGTCCCGGATATTGGCCGGGACCCGTTGAAGCGCTAGCGTCGTTACCCGGGCCATCGGCGGCATCGCGTAGACGATGGTCGCGATCAGCGCCGCCACAGGCCCGAAACCGAAGAACAGCAACACCGGCACTAGATAGGCAAAGATCGGCGTCGTCTGCATCACGTCGTAGATCGGCATGAGAATCGCGTTGGCGACTCGGCTGCGGTAGCCAAGGGTGCCGAGCAGCATGCCTATCAGCATGCCGAGATTGACGGCGACGAACACCGAGGAGAGCGTGAGCATTGCCGCTTCCCACAAACCGAAAGCGGCGAAGTAGAGAAAGAAGACTCCTATCAGGGCGGCCAGCAGCCGCCCGCCGGCCCAGTAGGCGAGGATGCAAAAGGCGCCTGCGACCGCCACCCAAGGCAGAGCCGGGATGATGGTGGGAGTGGGCCCGTCGCCATAGATTACAAAGCCCTTCGCGAGAACGTTCTGGATGAATACGAGCAGGTGCTCCACCATCCAACTGACGCCTCGCGACAGTTCCTGGAAGGTGAACAAGCCGAAATCCGCGTCTTCCGACAGGTAGTCCAGCCAGGCGCGGAGATACTCCGGCGCCGGCACCGCCCAATCCCGGGGAAAATAGACCGCCCAGCGCGGCACGCCGGACACCGAGGCTAGCAGCACGGTCGCGGTGAGCCCGATCACGAGCGGCAGAGCATTCAGTACCCGGCGATCCGGCCCACTCCCGTGAACGGCCTCCAAGCTCATGTGTCCGGGCCGAGATCGAGGAGCACGCGCGTGACCGCCTCCCGGTCGAGGGACCCGACGACCTGCCCCTGCGCATCCACCACCGGGACCGGCTCGGCGACGGAGAGTATTCGTTCGGCCACCTCGTGTACCTTGGCAGTCACGGGCACCGGCTCACCGCTCGCCCTACGGTCGCCTCTCATCACCGAGCCGACCGAGAGCACCCGGGCCCGCGGGATCTTCTCGGTGAATTCGGCGACGTAGTCGTCGGCCGGCGTTACCACCAGCTCTTCCGGCGTGCCGATCTGGACCACCCGTCCGAGGTTCATGATAGCGATGCGGTCCGCGAGCCGGATCGCCTCATCGAAGTCGTGCGTGATGAAGAGGATGGTCTTGCTGAGCATTCCCTGGAGGCGCAGCAGCTCGTCCTGCATCTCGTGGCGAATGAGAGGATCGAGCGCCGAGAACGGTTCGTCCAGGAACCATATCTCGGGCTCGGTGGTGAGGCTGCGGGCGATGCCAACCCTCTGCTGCTGCCCGCCGGAGAGCTCGTGCGGGTAATATCGCTCGCGGCCGTCCAGGCCCACCAGCTCGATCATTTGTCGCGCCCGATCCTCGCGCGACTTGCGGTCGACTCCTTGGATCTTCAGGGGAAAGGCGACGTTGCCGAGCACGGTAAGATGCGGCATGAGCGCGAAATCCTGGAACACCATGCCCATCTTGTAGCGGCGGATCTCGACGAGCTGGCGCGGCGGGATGTCGACGAGGTCGGTGCCGTCGACGAGCAGTTGCCCGAGCGTCGGCTCGACCAGGCCGGTCATGCACCGCACCAGGGTCGACTTGCCGGATCCCGACAACCCCATGATCACGAAAATCTCGCCGCGGGCCACGGTCAGACTAACGTCGCGCACCGCGGCGATCAGCTCGTGTTCGGCCAGGACCTCGTCGGTGAGATCGGCGCCATAGCGCTGGACCAAAGGCCGCGCATTGTCGCCGAAGACCTTCCACACACCCGCGCATGCTACGATGGCGCTATCCCGTCCGCCGTCAGAATCGCCGGCGCGGCCGGTTGAGGTCACCGGAAGCTCCAGAACGGGGGCGGAGGCCTTCGGTCAGCGGATCCAGGCTTGCCAGTCGTCTTCGTGGCTCGCCATCCACTCGCGCGCCGCATCGACCAGGCTCACGCCGTCATTGTCGATCCGGCTCATGCCTTCGCCAACCGCGGTGCTGTCGAGTTGCAGCAGGTAGAAGATGCGCCTGGCATAGGGCAGGCTGTCGAAGGCGTCCTTGTTCATGATCTTCCATATGTAGCCGGCGTTGAACCCGCAGTCGAAAGACTTGTCGGGATTGACGCCCCACGAGGGATCGGAGTAGCACTCCGCTTCGTAGGCGGGAAACTTGACGAACTCGCCTTCGTTGTTCGCGGTCAACCAATGCGGCACGTAGCCCCAACCGATGATCGGCTCGCCCCGGTCGACCGCTCCCTGAATGGTCGCGGCCATGGCCACCGGGCTGCCGGTCGGCACGTTCTCGAACTCGAGGTCGAACGCCTCGATTCTCTCCTCGGTGTTGGCAACCCAGCCGGACGGGACCCCCACGAAGCGTGCCATGGGCGCGGTTTCCGCCGTGGACAGCGCTTCCACGCAGCCCGGTTGCTTCAGGGCCTCCCAGTCCGGCAGTCCGGGGCAGGCCTCCTTGGTGATGGCTGGAAACCACCAGCCCTCGTCGATCTCCACTCCGGTCGAGCCCAGGTTCAGGGCTTTGCCGCTGTTCATTGCGTCTTCGATCTGCTCGGGCGTCGTCTCCCAGCCCACGGTTGCGTGCAGGTCACCGAGCTTCACGCCGGTAAAACTCGCCGAATAGTCGGCGTTGACGTACTCCACCCTGTACCCGGCCTCCTTGAGAACCTCGCCGAATACGCTAATGACGAAGTCGAAGTCCGAGCTCTGCATGATGGGCAGCTTGATCGGGTCGTTGGTCTCGACCTTGCCAGCGTGAGCGGTGCTTGTCATTCCCATCGCGACACCAAGAAGGATGATCGCGAACACGCGAAGTGCAATGTTTTTCACGGCGCTCTCCCTTTTTTCATTTTCGCCCGGTAACGGGCTTACGAAAAGCAAACAGACTGTCTTGCGGATCTCGTGCCGATTGAACTTGTGGAGCAACGCATCAGTACGCGCGCTGTGCCCCAGTACCTTTTCGGTATCTTTGGTCGTGTGTACGTCGGTCGAGTGTACGTCGTCGGGCGAATTCGGGCAACTTGGGAAGCTCGCAAGGACCCTCAAGAGCTCGGCCCGGACCTATTCGAGACCTCCCTACGGGCGACCGGCAGGTCCGGTCTTCGCATCGAGGAAACTCGAGGCGGGTTCCCGCAGACGCGGCCGCAGTTCGCGAGCGCCCCCGGTCTCAGGCGGTACCTCCTCGACAACTCCGTACGCCGTTCTCAGGATAGGAACCGCCAAGACGCATCGGAGCGGCTAGTCGCACTGGCTTGCGAGGCAGCAACGCCACCCAGACGGCGTCGCCCGAGGAAGCCTTCAGCCGCGTCCCGACGGCGGATTTCCGAAGGCAAGCGGCGGCAATCTGAATTGAAGCGGCAACGCAGAAAATCGGGGCCCGACGAAGACTGAAATACAGGCCGCAGCAGCGAGCGCTGATCGGTCCTGGCTAGTGGAAACAAGACGAATGGAGGCTCGCAGCCTGAAAAAGGGGACAGGCTGCGAGCTCTTTCGCAATTCCGTTCAGTCGTCGAGTATGAACCGGTTCCACCGGTCTAGCAGGACTTCGTAGTTGGTTTTGCCGTCGGGGCCGATTTCCGCTTCCCAATTGTAGTCGCGATAGAACTGTTTGCTCGCCAAGGTCGGATTGTTCGGCAACATTGCCGCAGTTTCTTCATCGAGATAGTCATAGGCCAATGCATTGGTCGGACCATAGGGGATCCGCGTGAACAGATCGGCTTGACGCTTTGCCCTTGTGGTGAAGGCAATGAATTTCTGGGCATTCGCGGCATTCTGCGCGTAGCTCGGAACGACCCAAAAGTCCATTTCGAGCTCACCCTGGCTCCACTCGATTTCGATCGGCAGGCCTTCCTTCTGCAAGTTTCCGATCCGGCCATTGTAGGCCGCACCCAAGTCCGCGATTCTATCCGCGAATATCTGCTGGTTCTCCGAACCGTTTTGCCACCACTTCACGATATGCGGGCGGATCTTCTCGAGGCTGGCAAAGGCGCGGTCCACGTCCAGGGGATAGAGCTGGTCCGGCGGCACGCCGTCGGCCAACGCCGCCAAGTACCAAGGTCCTTGCTGGGTTTGGGGATGGGGCAAAGTCCGTTTGCCCGGGAATTTCTCGACATCCCAGAACTCGGCCCAGTTTTGAGGAGCTGCGCCGGAGAACTGGTCCTTGTAGTAGGCCAGGACCACTGAGTAGGCCAAGACGCCCACGCCGAACTCGCCTTTGGCGACTTCTTCAAAGTTTTCGAGGATGTTCGCGTCATGGACGCTGTAGTCTATGGGCTGAAGGTGTCCGGCCCTGGCGGCTCTGAGCGCGTCCACACCGGTGACAAAGGTGACATCCCACTCGGCCGCACCGTTTTCGTGCCAGAGCTTAAGCTTGTTCGCATCTCCCCAATCGTTGACAATAACAACTTCGATGCCGGTCTCTTCCTCGAACGGCTTCACGTAGGCTTCGACCATCGACTGCGCCCAGTCACCTGTTCCCACCTGAACAATGACCTGCTCGCTTGCGGAGGCCGGCTGGAAATGGGCGGCTAGAAGCAGTGTGCTCGCACCGAGGGCGAGCTCACCAAGGAAACGCCTGCGGTTTCGTTTTTGAGGTAGCATCTTCCAGTTCTCCCTTGTTCTTTCGTTGAAGGATTGGACCGCATGAGAAGTCCCTGGCTGTCCGGCCGCAGTTCGGGCCGGCACGCGGCGCACCAGGGTCATGAACGTCGAACGATCTTCAGGTCTTCGGAGGACCAACTCAGCCGAACCTGATCGCCTGGCGCGAAGATCTTCCGATCCGATCTTGTTTGTTGGCTGGCGACGAGAATTTCGCTATGAACGCGAACCCGGTACTTTCTCGCCTCCCCGACATAAACGACCTCTTCGACCTTTCCGGTGGCCCACTGTCGGTTTTCCCGCGAGGCGCCGCTCTCGGCACGACGCTTCTCTGGCCCCTGGATTAGGATCCTCTCAGGACGCAAAGCGAGAATGACATTCTGGCCGACTTCCAGAGGCTGCGCGCTCTGGATCGCCAAGCGAATCCCGCCCCGCGATTGCGTCTCGATGCTCGCAGACGTGCTTGCAAGGACCTCCGAGTTGAGAAAATTGGTTTCCCCAACGAAGTCGGCGACAAACATGTCTTGAGGGTTGTCGTAGATTTCCTCGGGTGAGGACACCTGGACGATCTTGCCGTCGTTCATCACTGCGACGCGGTCGGACATGGTGAGCGCCTCCTCCTGGTCATGGGTCACGTAAACGACCGTCACACCGAGGTTCTGCTTGATTTGCTTGATCTCGAGCTGCATCTGGATTCGCAGCTTCTTGTCGAGGGCGCTTAACGGTTCGTCCATCAGCAGCACCGGGGGACTGAAAATCAGTGCCCGCGCCAAGGCGACCCGCTGCTGCTGTCCACCGCTCAGTTGGCTGGGATTTCGGTTCTCCAATCCAGGCAACATCACCAATTCGAGCATTTCGGAAACCCGCCCGGCGATCGTCGAAGCCGGTTCGCCGCGAACCTTCAAGGGATAGGCTAAGTTCTCGGCAACAGTCATATGCGGAAACAAGGCGTAGTTCTGAAATACAAAACCGAGATCGCGCCTGTACGGCGGAGTCCTGGTGACGCATCGCTCGCCGACATAGATGTCCCCGCTGTCGACGGTTTCGAAACCGGCAATGAGCATGAGCGTCGTGGTCTTCCCCGACCCACTTGGACCAAGGAGCGTCAGGAACTCGCCCGCCTTCACATCGACCGACACGTCGTCGACCGCCGCAACGCTGTCGTAAGCCTTGCTTATCCCCTCTAGTCCGACCGCCGCGCCTTGCACCATTCTCTCGTTTGCACTCCACGGCTGCTTCGCTTGATCGGAAAACCGAGCCGTCCGCAAAGCAGATAAATCACTTGATTGCATCAGTACAATTTTCTGAAATTATTGTATCGCACGGGAGCAATTTCCGTCAAGTGTCGCCGTATCGAGAGGACCTTCGGGGATTCTGAGTGGTTCCGATATCCGCCCCAGCAAATTCTCCGCAGCAAGTTACTTGCGAAGAAGCAGCGGTTTGGATATATTTTCTTTTTATTTTCCGATAGTTAGGAACTCTTGTGCCGCTCAGACCGGCCCGGCAGGCGGCTGATGGCCCCGGTACGGACCTTGCGCACGCAAGGTTCGCCAATAAGAATTGCACTGATATGATCTAAAAATTGACATGAGATCTATGGCCGGATAGCTATGATAAACGACCTGGAAACCGGCAAGCCTTGGCGATCCGTCGTCTTGGGCTCGCCCGGCGGACGACGCGCGGGCGATAGTGTCGGATCAAGAAATCGCGGCGCAGCCCGGTAAGGCGCCTCGCGGAGGATGGCGAGTTGGCTGAGAATACGAGCGCCAAGGCACTGGGATCGGCCGAAATTAGTTTGGCGGCAAGAATCAGGAAGCGACATCGTCTCCGGCTGCTTTTGCTGCCGGCTCTTTTTTTCTTGTGCCTGTTCTATTTATATCCCTTGACTAAACTGGCTCTAATTAGCCTAGAAAGCCCTAACCTAAACTTGGGACAGTATATAAATTTCTTTACTGACAGTCTCTATATTAAGGTATTAATTAAAACGATAAAGCTCGCAGCCTGGACAACGTTGTTCACATTCCTTATTGGCTATCCGACCGCTTATGTCCTTGCCCATGTAAAGCCAAGACTCGGAAATATTCTTCTAATACTTGTTGTAATACCATATCTAACAAGCTTTTTAGTGCGTACTTATGCATGGATCATAATATTATATGACCGGGGGATCATAAATAGCCTCTTGATGGAAGCTGGTTTTATTGATGATCCGGTCAAACTCGTCTTCAATACGATAGGTGTATACATCGGTTTATTGCATGTAATGCTACCTCTAATGATACTGTCACTTTACAGTGTCATGCACGGAATCGATCCACGTCTTGTCAAAGCGGCCTACAGCTCGGGGGCCGGCCCTGTTAGGGCCTTTGCGACGATTTACTGGCCGCTCAGCCTTCCGGGCGTGCGAAGCGGGTGCCTTCTGGTATTTCTGCTAAGCCTCGGTTTCTACATCACGCCGGCGCTGCTGGGCGGACTGGGTGATGTGATGCTGGTGAATTTCATCGACAATGAAATCAGGATCAACGGAAACTGGGAGTTTGCCTCGGCGGCATCGATCATCCTCCTCTCGATCACGATGATCGGTCTTTTTCTGCTCGGCAGGCTTCAGAACAGTTCGCTGCTTCGCCCGAAGGGCGGACATTCCGGCCCGCGCGCGAGCAAGCGCATGAAGCGGCCGAGGATGGCTTGGCTGGAAAATCTGCTGCTTCGCCTGGGTGAGAGTCTCGCGGCTTGGCAAAGAACAAGATGGCGCAAACGCCGGGAAAGGGGTAGCTCGGCCACCTTCCGCTGGCCTTGGATCAACCGTTCGTTCGCCACCATCATACTGACTTTTCTTGTCGTGCCGACTTTGGTTGTTGTTCCTATGTCTTTCAGTTCGGCAAGCTACCTCACCTTTCCGCCGCCCGGATGGTCTTTTAGGTGGTACGAGAACTTCTTTGCCCTCGACAAATGGACCGATGCGGCTCTTCTCAGCCTTGAAATTGGTGTCATCACTACCGTTTTATCCACGCTGCTGGGATCAATCGCCGCCTACAGCCTTGTGCGAACCGATTCGACCAGGGGGCTGTTGATGGGCTTGTTTGTATCCCCGATTCTGGTGCCTCCGATCGTGCTCGCCGTCGGTCTCTATGCGCTCTATATCGACCTGGGAATACTCGGAACGAAGCTTGGCCTCGTCATTGGACACTCGATCAGCTCCATGGCCTACGTGGTGGTGATCGTGAGCGCGACGCTTTCCCGCTTTGACTTCAATCTAGAGCGCGCGTCGATGAGCCTCGGCGCCGGACCCATACGCACGTTCTTCCGCATTACACTGCCCGTCATCCGGCCGGGGATTATTGCGGGTGCCTTGTTCGCCTTCATCAACTCGTTTGATGAGTTGGTGGTTTCGGTTTTGGTCTCCGGGGTTGGCAGACAAACACTGCCCGTCGTCATGTGGTCCAACCTGCGAAATGAAATCGACCCAACAGTCGCGGCAATCTCGACCATGCTCGTGCTGCTTCCGCTGCTTTGGTTGGTCACACTGGAAATCACGAGACGTTCCCAAACGCCCGATCAGAAAGGAATCACCGCAGCGATCAAATAGAACCCGAAACGAAAATTGAAACCTTATCCTTGCATCACAAGGCGAAGTGTTTCCAAGGGACTGTCATTCCTTGTAAAATGGACAAGGGGCCGAGAAGAAACGAGGCCCGGGCAGCTTCCACAGCTTCTCCCGCTAGTCCACCGCCCTCGGTCCCAAGAGACAGTCCAGGTTCCGGCTCACGTTGATAGCGCGACAAACCCCTTCCGCTGACCCCTATTTATCAGATGCATATCGGCCGACCATTCCCTCGATCATGAGATTTGCCAGGGAAACGATGTCGAAGACCGGCCGCCCAGACATTGCACGGTACTTGGGCATGAAGGAGCAAAGCGAACAGCATTCGATCAGGACGAAGGCGGTCCTGTTGCCTTCGGCTAGCAAGCGCTCTAGGACCGCCAGGGAATCGGCTTCCAGCTGATCCCAGTCGTAGAGGCCCTCCTCCACGACTTTCCGCCAGGAGGCCGTGCCTTCCAGGCCGCCCAGGCGAATACTGCCGACCGGCATGGCCGGCCAGGCGAGCGAGAGGTGGTGCGTGCTCAGCTTGTTCGCATCGAAGGTTAGGATCCCGATCTTCTCGTCCTTGCGCAACATTCCGCCGAGAAAGGAAAGGAACAAAAGGCTCGAAGTCGCGACGGGCACCGACACATTTCGCCGAATTTCAGCGTCGTAGGCGATGCTGAATCCGCAGTTGGAAATCATGAGACCGGCGCCCTCGGCTTCTAAGGCATTGGCGGCCTCGACATAGGTTTGTGCGAGGGCGGGCTCGGCCGAAGTCACAGCCGCGACGCTTGCGCCCGGGACGGTGCGGCGGAGGATCGGCCAGGGGTAGCAGGCCGGGTCGTACATGCTTCCCCGTTCCGGCATTTCGTAGGGCCGCTCATCCAGGCATAAGATACCGAGGGAGGAGGGACCGGATCGCGTTTCGTCGGTCATGGCGCGGGCACCGCAAACAACAGGCAATCGCGAGCTGAGAACGACACCTCGACCGGTGCGCCGCGGGAGAAGACCTCTTGCCCCGCGGACTTCCTCGTCACCAGCAAGCGGCGGCCGTCGCCAATCTCGACAGTAGTATGGGTGTCGGGACCGAGATGGACACTGTCCACTATGTACCCCCTCAAGCGATTGACATTCGCTGCCGCATCCTTCGGCCCGGACGCCGGTGCTTCGATCTGGAGCCTTTCCGGGCGAACGCAAAGATCGAACTCCAAGGGCTTTCCATCCTCGGGCTCAGGCGCTGAGAGTTCCAGTCCCTCTTCGGTCGAGATCCTGTAGAGCCCTCCCTCAACGCCGGTGACACGGCCGCGAAACCAGTTGGACCGTCCGACAAACTCGGCCACGAAGCGGCTCGTCGGGCGCGCGTATATGGCCGAGGGGGTGCCGCGCTGGGCAATCCTCCCGGCGTTCATGACGATTACATCGTCGGTAAGGCTCATGGCCTCTTCCTGGTCGTGGGTCACGACGATCACCGTGGCCTGGACCGAGGAGAGTATCTCCTTCAATTCCATCTGCAGTTCCTGGCGGAGCTTGGCATCAAGTGCCGACAGAGGTTCATCAAGGAGCACGACCTCCGGATCCGTCGCCAAGGCGCGAGCTAGCGCCACCCGCTGCTGTTGGCCGCCACTCAGTTGGCCGGGGCTGCGCTCCTCCATGCCCGAGAGTTTAACCAATGAGAGCATCCTGGCTGTTCGCTCGGGAATCTCGGCCGCTGGCACGCCGCGATGACGCATGCCGTAGGCGACATTCTTGGCAACACTCATATGCGGAAAGAGCGCATAGTCCTGAAACAAGAGCCCCACATTGCGCTCGTAGGGGCGCTTTCCCGCGATGTCGACGCCAGACATCAAGACGCTCCCGGAATCGGGCGTCTCGAATCCCGCGATCACACGAAGGGTCGTCGTCTTGCCGCAGCCGCTTGGGCCCAACAGCGAGACCGCCGCGCCCCTTTCGACGCCGAACGAGAGCGCGTTGATCGCGGCAACCTCGCCAAAGCGCTTTCCGACATCGATGAGTTCAAGTGCCGGCATCAAATGCTCCCTGACACGCCGAATCTCCTCTAGGAGCGATAAATTCCCTGGCCTATGATCTTGTCTAGGCCCACCAGACGGTCCATCGCAACCAGAAGCACCAGCGAAAAGACGATCAGCATGACCGCCGCGGCGGCGATGGTCAGGTCGAAGTTGGCCCGCATCATGCTGATCAGCGCCACCGGTAGCGTGTAGGTTTTCGGGTCGCTCAAGAACAGGCTGATCACCACGTCGTCCATGGATATGGCAAAGGCGAAGATTGCGCCCGCCACGATGCCTGTCCGGGCCAGCGGGAAGGTGACCTCCCAAAATGCCTGCCGCTCGTTTGCGCCCAGGGTCAAGGCCGCCTCTCGGTAGCTCGCCTTGATGCCGACCAGGCCAGCGAGCGTCGCCCGCAGCGTGTAGGGGGTGGTGATGATCACGTGGCCGGCCACCAGCCGTGCGAAACCGCCGTCGATCTGGAGCTTTGCGAGGAACATCAACAAGGCAAAGCCGATGACCACTCCCGGCACCAGCAGAGGCGACATGAAGAACGTCGTTAGCAGCACCTTGCCCGGAAAGTCGTAGCGGTTGATGGCAAGCGCCGCGAGGGTCCCGATCGCCGTCGACAACAGCGTGACGATTGTCGCCAGCAGCAAACTGATCCGAAGGCCGCGCAGGAAATAGTCGTCGGCGAAGAACCTCTCGAACCACTGCACCGACAAGGAGGGCGGCGGGAAGGTCCCCAGATAAGGCCTGGAATCGAAAGCCATACCGATAGAAATCAAGATGGGCAGCAGCAAGAAAACCACCCCGAGCCCGATCAGGAGTGCGGTGATGACTGACAACAGACCGTCGATCCGTCGTTTCATGGCGGCTCCCGCCTAACTCTCCCTCTTGCGCGGCGCGGCCGCGCGCGAAATCGCGTAGACGACCAGTATCGAGAGCAGCAGCATGACGATAGATATCGCAGCACCACTCGGGTAGTTGGCCACTTCGCTGAAGCGGCTATAAATTAGGTTCGACACGAAGAGCACGCGCCCTTTGCCGAGAATCCAGGGGATGACGAAGGCGCTGATCCCGATGGTGTAGGACACGAGAAATGCCGAAAGCAGGCCTTGCCGGCTGAGCGGCAGCGTGACGGTCAGGTGCGCCTTCCAGCGAGCGGCGCCCAACGCTTGCGCTGCCTCGATCAGCCGGGGATTGAGATTCTGAATCGTTCCGATCAGCACCAGCGCCGACATGGGCACGGTATAGTGCAGCAGTCCCGCGACAACCAAGGCGTCGATGTAGGTTCGGCTGTTCGCGCTCCACCCCACCATTGCGAGAAGGGGCTTTAGGATGCCGGTCGAGCCAAAGGTCAACTCGAGCGAGTACACCCGGACCAGGGCGCTCAAGAACATCAGCCCGACCAACCCGATGATCGACGCTCGTCGAATGAAGCGGGAGCTCAGACGGGCGATCAAATAGGCCATCGGAAAGGCGATCACCAAGGAAAGCGCCGCCGCGACCAGCCCGAGCCAATAGGTTTGCAGGAAGAACCCGGCGTAGGCTCTGCTTGCCAGCTCGAGATAGTTATCGAGGGTGTAGGGCGCATCGACGGCCGATCCAATCCGCCCAGGAACGAACTCCTTGAAGCTTTCTTCGAGGACCGTCGTGATCGGCAGAACCAGCAGGGCGACGAAAACCACCACCGCCGGCAGGAGCATGAAAAGCGCGCCGCGTGTCAACCTCATGACCTAGCCTCGGACTAGTCTTGAGACCTGTCAACACGGCGCGCTGATCGGCCAACCGCCGAGGTCAAACCCCTAGAGGAGCGGCACCACCTCTTGCTCCCAACGCTTCATCCAGCCGTCGACCTGTTCGGAGATATAGGCCCAATCCGGAATAAAGGCGTGGCGATCCAATTCCTCGTCGGTGAAGGCAAGATGATCCAATCTCGCGGCTCTCTCGGAGGTGATGTTCGTGGGTATGCCGCCCCCGGCCGAATTGAAGTCCTCGTTGCTCTTGGCGCTGATCGTATGGTTGGCGAAATCGAAAGCCGCCTTGGTGTTGCCGCCCTTTAGGATGCACCAGCCCTCATTGTAGAGCGAGGTCACAAAACCGGTTTCGCGGCCGACCTTGGTCAATGAGACAATAGGGAAGTTCTCGTTGAGCTTTACGGCATTGGGCGCACCTGAGAAGGTCACGCAGGTTTCGCCCGTGCTAATGGAATTCAGGGTGTCGACGTCGGCATGGGCAACGCGTCCGATGTTGCCGCTCTTGGCCAGCTCCTTGACGAACTCCCATCCGGGCTCGAGATTTCGTTCGTCGCCGCCGCGGTGAAGCGCCAGGGTGATTATTTGCAGGTTGGTGTTTAGTACCGGATCGGGGAACAACACCTTGCCCTTCATGCGCGGATCCAGCAGGTCGTCGAGGGTCTTGATCTCGATGGGGCAGGTGTCCTCGCGGTACCACCAGTGGATCGCGCTCATGGTTCTCGGGATGGTGAGGAAGCGTCCCTGTTCGTCCTTATGGATCAGGGATTCCGGGATCTCCGCGATGTTCGGAACGTCGGCGGCGGTGAAGGCTTCGCACCAGCCTTCCTTGTTCATGGCTTGGAACACGGGGCTCCAGGCGGCAACCAGATCGTACTGCGGCTCCGGCCAGGTCGCGCGGATTTTCGGGAGAATGGCCGCCGCACCGCCGGAATGCAGGACCCAGTTGACGTCGACCGTGTCCTGCTGCGCTGCGACGGCCTTCATGGCGCCGATGTAAGGCTCGCCCCACTCGACGACTGTGATTTCGTCGGCTGCGCGCGCAAAGCGCGGCACTGCCAGGGTCGATGCGCCGGCCAGCGCGAGAGAGCACGCGGATCTGGCCAAAAGGTCGCGGCGCGTGTACTTGCCTGTCATTGGATTCCTCCTGCTATTTTCACTGCTTCGCTGGCATGGGACAGCTCCGGCCCGGCGAGACTGGCTCTTCCAAGGCGTGCAGTTTTCAATGCAATATTAATTTCTCATGACAATTATTTCGGATCAAATTAAATATTGTTCTAGTCTAATTGAACAGACTTTGGCCGATTGCCGCGAACCGAGGCGTGCATTCGCGATGCGTTTTCATATCATCTGCCGGCCGGCCATTTGGAGACCGGTCAGGATTGGGAGTATTGGCTACGAGGACAGTCGCAGTGGGGTTGCCGGCCTAGGGCAGCAGGAGATCAAGGCACGTCGGCCAATAGCTTAGTCGTGCGCGCTGATCGGATCTGGGCGTTCGCGGAGTAGATCTGCGAGAAGATCCAATCCGCGCTCGAAATTGCGGTCTTCGTGATTGGTATCGCCTAATGCGAGGCGCACGGCATGGGGTTCCGCCGCGCGCCCGACGATGAAGGGATCCGGCGGCGTGACGAGCAATCCGCGCGATCGAGCCTGCTCGACGAACTGTCGAGATCGCCATTGTTCGGGCAGGTTCAGCCAGGCGTGCATGGCAAAGGTATGCGCAGACAACTCGAAGTTCCCCAAAGCGCGCGTCAACATCTTGTGGCGGGCCTTCAGTTTGGCGCGCTGCCATTCGATCAGCCGCTTTGCCGTGCCGTCATGGAGCCAGCGGGCGGCAACCTCGGCCGTCCAGGTATTGGACATCCAGCCTGTGGTTCTGACCCTCGAGATCAGCCGCGGTATCATTTCGGCCGGCCCGGTCAGGTATCCCGTGCGAAGCGATGGCATCAGCGCCTTCGTGAAGCTGGTCACGTAGTATGTGCGGTGCGGCGCCGAACTCCAAATCGGCTTGGGTCGCCTGGGAAGAAGCGGGCCGAACACGTCGTCTTCGACAATCGCCACATTGTGGCGCTCCGCGACGGCCGCGATGTCCCGGCAGCGCTTCTCGTCCATCAAGGATGCGGTCGGATTGTTGAATACGGGCGTGACGCAGAGAAGCTTGATCGGCTCATGCTGGCAGGCCGCCTCGAAGGCATCGGGAAGGATCCCTTGCTCGTCCAACGGCAAGCCGCAAAGTTTGGTCTTCAGCATAGACGCGCTGGTGATCACCGAGGAGTCCACCAGCGCTTCCGTGGCTACGACATCGCCCGGCTCCAGTAGGCTTGACATCGCAGTCCAGATGCCGTGCGCGGTGCCGTTCGTCACGACTACGTCTCTTTCGTCAGCCGCGACGCCGTTTTGTTCGAGCCAGGCAACTCCGGCTTGGCGATGCTCGGCGATGCCTTGACTCGGCCTATAGGCCATCATGCGCGCAATTGCGCTGTCCCTTGCACAGTCGGCCATTGCCTCCTTGAGAACCTGAATGTGGAGGTCGGAGACCACCGGCATGATGTTCGAGTAGTCCAGAAGATGGGCCTGCTCGCTATCGGTGATGAAACCCTCGCCTTGCTCGGGCTTGCGATACTGCACGAAAGTGCCCCGGCCGATCTCTCCCGCCGTCAGGCCGCGCCGTTCTGCCTCTTCGTAGGCGCGCGAGACCGTCTGGACGCTTAGCCCCAGCTGATAGGCCATCTCTCGCTGGGTGGGGAGCCTTTGGCCCGGGCGCAGCCGCTTCTCGTCGATCGCATGCTCAATGGCGTCGACGATCGCCTTATAGCGCGGACCACGGGTATTTCCTATGTCTGGTATCCATATTGTCATGATGCATTATATATCTTGAGACAGTTCATTTTCAAACATAACTTTCGATTCCTGCCGTGCGCGGTCGTTGACCCAGCCGCCGGAGGGATCGCAACGCTTCGGGCGTGAAATGTAGACCCCTGACCGGAAATGCGAAACGTCAAAGGCCCGGATTGCGCGGACTTACTCGGGGAGGTCGGCAAGAATGAGGTTCGAGAAAAGCGAGTACACGGCACGGCTCGCGAACTGCCGCGCGGCCATGGCGGCGCGGGGCATCGACGTTCTGGTCGACTCCGATCCCGCGAACATGAACTACCTGACCGGCTACGACGGCTGGAGCTTCTACGTGCCGCAGGCGGTGGTCGTGACGCTCGAGGACGCCATCCCCCTCTGGATCGGCAGGGGCGTCGATATCGGCGGTGCCCGGATCACCACCTGGTTGCCTCATGAGAACCTCTTGGAGTGGCCCGACTATCTGGTCGACAACCCCGCGGCCCATCCGATGGAGTTCGTCGCCGACGAACTGAAACGCCGGCGGCTCGACGACAAGACCATCGCCATCGAGGAGGACTGCTACTTTTTCACGCCCCGCTGCCGCGACGCTCTCCAGGCGCAACTGCCCAATGCCAGGTTCGTCGAGACCAAGCGCCTGGTCAATTGGGTGCGCCTGCTGAAGTCCAATGCCGAGGTCGAGGTCATGGCCGAGGCGGCGTGCATCACGGAAAACATAATGACGACCTTTTTCGACGCCGTGGAGCCCGGTGTGCGCGAATGCGACGTGATCGCGAAGGTCTACGGCGCACAGGCTGGCGGGGCGAACGGCTACGGCGGCGAATGCTGCTGCGTGGTCCCCATGATGCCGACCGGCCAGGGCACCTCGGCGGCCCACATGACCTGGAGCGATCGGGTCTTTGCCAAGGGCGATTCGGCCTACTTGGAAACCGCCGGAGTCCGTCACCGCTATCACATCCCCATGGTGCGAGCCCTTCACCTAGGACCGGCGCCGCAGCGCCTGCTCGACACCGGCAAGGCGGTGGTCGAGGGGATCGACCACGCGCTGGCCGCGGCGAAGCCCGGCGAGACCTGCGAGGGCGTGGAAGCCGCCTGGCGCAAGACCATCGCCAAGTACGGCATCGAGAAGGAATCGCGCATCGGCTATTCGATCGGCATCGGCTACCCGGTCGACTGGGGCGAACACACGGCATCTCTGCGTGCCGGGGACCGGACCATGCTTCAGAAGAACATGACCTTCCACATGGTCTGCGGGATCTGGAACCAGGACTGGGGCGTCAACATCAGCGAGCCGTTTCTCGTCACCGAGACCGGCGGCGAGCCCTTTGCCAAAGTGCCGAGAGAAATCCTGGTCAAGAGGTGATCGGGTATTGGGAGCGAGAGCAATGAGCGAGGTGAGCAAGAGCGCATCCGGCTTTTCAGCGACGATCGCATTCGATGCCCCCGGCAAACACTTCGGACAGATCGAGATCCCCTATTCGCGCGACGAGGCGGGCCTCGGAAACCTCCGCGTTCCCGTGATATCGATCAGGAACGGCGAGGGCCCCTGCCTGCTTTTTGTCGCGGGCAACCACGGCGATGAACTCGAAGGGCAGATCGCGCTGCGCAAGCTGGTGTACGAGTTGGAGCCGTCCCAGGTTTCCGGGCAGCTGATCGTCGTTCCCTCGCTGAACCTGCCGGCGGTGCTCAACAACAGCCGCTGCTCGCCGATCGACGACCTCAACATGAACCGCATCTTCCCGGGCAACAGCCGCGGCACGGTCAGTGAAAAGATCGCTGCCTTCGTGCAGCAAGACTTGTTGCCGCGGGTCGATGCCGTGATCGACCTGCATGCCGGCGGACGGAACCTCAACTGCCTGGCCTACGCCATGATGCACCGCTACGAAAATCCCGAAACCATGACGGCAACGCTGGCGCTGATGAAGGCCTTCGCAGCACCTTACGCCGTGGTCTACGACACCGAGCCCGACCGCGAGGGCATGCTCGACACCGCGGTCGAGGACCTCGACAAGCCCTTCATCGCGGTCGAACTGGGCGGACTCGGCTCGGCGACCCCCGGCTCGGTCCAGCTCACCGCACGCGGCGTCAGGAACGTCCTGGTCCACGCGGGCCTCATCGAGGGTGAAATCGACACAGGAGGTACAGCGAGCCAGCTGCTCGCCGTGCCCGAGGGCGGCCACGTCATCGCTGAAGACCACGGCCTCTTCGAATCCTTCGTCGAGATCGGCGACGAGGTCACGGCCGGCAGCGCGATCGGCCAGCTGCATTCGATCCACCGCCCGGACCGCATGCCCATCCTCCACCACGCAGGGGCCGACGGCATCGTCATGATCCGGCGCACCACCGGGATCACGACCCACGGCGACTACCTGGCGGTCGTAGGAACCACGAGGGACACGGACCTTTAGCGCGAGCGCGGCAGCCATGAGTGACCCGAAACTTCAAAGCGCGCAGGCCCGCCTCGCCGATCCCGAACTTCTGCGGCACGAGGCCTTCCTCGCGGGCCATTGGACGGACGCGGGAGCATCGAATTGGACGGAGGTATTCGATCCGGCAACGGGCGACGTCATTGGCTCGACCCCCGACATGACGCGCCCGGCGGTCGAGGACGCGATCGCGGCGGCTGTTGGGGCCTTTCCCTCCTGGCGGGACCTTGGCTGCGAGGCGCGCGCCGAGGTCCTCCATCGCTGGGCCGATGAGATCGAGCGCAACCGCGAGGACCTGGCGAAGATCGTGACCTTGGAGCAGGGCAAACCGCTGGTCGAGGCCCGCGGCGAAGTGAACTACGGCGCCAGTTACTTCCGCTGGTATGCCGAACAGGCCAAGAGGCTCACCGGTGAGATCCTGCCCTCGCATCTGCCGGGCAGCCGGCTCTTGGTGCTGCGCGAGCCGATCGGCGTGGTCGCTGCGATCATTCCCTGGAACTTTCCCTCGGCCCTGACGGCGCGCAAGGGCGCAGCCGCCCTGGCGGCGGGCTGCCCGGTGCTGCTTCGACCCGCCCGCGGCACGCCGTTTTCCGCCCTCGCGCTCGCCCGCCTGGGCCAGCGCGCGGGCATTCCCGAGGGTGTCTTTTCCATAGTTACCGGGCCTTCAGCGCCATTTTCGCAAGCGGTCTTCGCCGCGCCCGAGGTGCGCAAGATCACCTTCACCGGTTCGACCGAAGTCGGCGGTAAGCTGATGGTGGCGGCCGCCCCGCAGATCAAGCGCTTGTCGCTCGAACTGGGCGGCCATGCTCCCTGCTTGGTTTTTGCCGATGCGGACATGGGCCAGGCGGTAGAGGGCGCGCTCGCCGCCAAGTTCGTCTCGACGGGCGAGGATTGCCTGGCGATCAACCGCATCCTGGTCCAGCGCGAGGTCTACGGCGAGTTCTGCGAGCGTTTTGCCGAAGCGGCGGCCGGGCTCAAGGTGGGCAACGGCTTCGATCCCGGCGTCGAGCAGGGACCGCTTTTCGAGGAGGCCTGCGTCCGCAAATGCGAGGCCCATGTCGCCGACGCGCTGGCGAAGGGCGGCCGAATCTTGACAGGCGGCGAGCGCCACGCCCTGGGCGGCCTCTACTTCCAGCCGACGGCGCTGGCCGAGGTGACGCCCGACATGGCGGTGTTCTCCGAAGAGACCTTCGGGCCCGTCGCGCCGATCATGCCTTTCGACAGCGAAGCCGAGGGTGTGGCGCTCGCGAACGCTTCGCCCTACGGCCTAGCGGCCTATCTCTTCACCCAGGATCTCAGCCGGTCCTGGCGCGTCGCCGAGGCGCTGGAATACAGCATGGTCGCGCTGAATACGGCGCGCATGACGGGGTCGTCCGTGCCCTTCGGCGGCATCAAACGGTCCGGCCAGGGACGCGAAGGCGGACACCAGGGGCTCGAGGAGTTCACCGAGCTCAAATACTTCTGTATGGGCGGGCTGAACCTTGGTCCGTCACCGAACCCTTCGGAGACGCGATCATGACCTCGTCTTCCCCCATCAATCTCGATCTGGAAAGCATGGACCGGCGGTCCCTTTTTCATCCCATGACCGACCTCAAGGGCCATGCCCAGGGTGAGGGACTGGGCCCGCGGATTGTCGAGGGCGGGAGCGGCGTCTATATCGAGGATCGCGCCGGGGGCCGCTACCTGGACGGCTTCGGTGGGCTTTATTGCGTCAATGTCGGCTACGGCCGCAGCGAGATCGCCGAGGCGATTGCCGCGCAGGCGCACAAGCTCGCCTACTACCACCTCTATGCCGGGAACTCGAACGAACCCTCGATCCGCTTGGCCGAGCGCCTGATCGCAATGGCGCCCGAGGGCATGAGCAAGGTCTACTTCGGTCTTTCGGGTTCCGATGCCAACGAGACCAACGTCAAGACCGCCTGGTACTACAACAACGTGCTGGGCCGGCCGGAGAAGAAGAAAATCATCGCGCGGCACCGCGCCTACCACGGTGCCACCGTCATGGCCGGCAGCCTGACCGGGATCGAGGTCTTCCACAAGGCCTTCGACCTGCCGATCGACCGCGTCTTGCGGACCACGGCGCCCCACCACTATTGGGAGGCCGAGGAGGGCGCGAGCGAGGAGGACTTCTCCCGCAGGTGCGCCGACGATCTCGAAGCGTTGATCCAACAAGAGGATCCGGCCAGCATAGCCGCCTTCATAGCCGAGCCGATGATGGGCTCGGGCGGGATCGTGCCACCGCCCAAGGGGTACTGGCCGGCGGTCCAAGAGGTGCTGAAGCGTCACGACATCCTCTTGATCGCGGACGAGGTGGTCTGCGGCTTCGGGCGGCTGGGCGCGGACTTCGGCAGCCTCCACTACGACATACAGCCAGACCTCATGACCTGCGCCAAAGGGCTGACCAGCGCTTATGCGCCGCTCTCGGCGGCAATCGTCGGCCAGCGCGTGTGGCAGGTTCTCGAACAGGGATCGGAGCAGTTCGGCCCCTTCGCCCACGGCTATACCTATGCCGGGCACCCGATCGGAACGGCAGCCGCGCTCGCCAATCTCGACATCATCGAACGCGAGGGCTTGGCCGCAAACGCGGGGCGTGTCGGAAGCCATATCATGCGGCGGCTCAAGGCCGGACTGGCGGACCACCCGCTCGTCGGCGAGATTCGCGGCGAAGGCCTGCTCTTCGCGGTCGAACTGGTGGCGGACAAGAGGGCCAAGCGACGCTTCGATCCCGGCCTCGGGATCGGCGCGAGACTTGCCACGATCTGCCTGGAAAGGGGCTTGATCGGCCGCGCTATGCCGGGCGGCGACATACTGGGGTTCGCGCCGCCGCTTTCCATCACTCGCGAAGAGGCCGACGCCCTGGTCGCAATCACGCAGTCGGCTGTCGAGGAACTGGCGAGCAGTCTGCACGCCGACGGCCTTTGGCAGGGCGGGCGTTAGCCTTCATGCAGATCGCAGACGTCTTGTTCGCCCCCGGACAGGGCGCCTTCTACAACGATGACCAGGCGGCCGTCCGCACGACCGGCCGGCCGGACGGCCACTTCATCCGGGGCCGTCCCCAAACATCCGGTTTCTCCGAGATCCGCGTCCCGGCCGCGGCCTTGAGCATCGGTCTCATCCTCGAGAGCGGTGAGATCCATTGGGGTGACATGACGACAGTGCAGTACGCCGGAACGGGTGGGCGCGAACCTCCGCTCGATGTTGCGACGCTGGAAAAGGGGTTGCGGGAGGATCTCCTTCCCGCGCTCGCCGGCCTTCGGATTGAAGGTTTTCGCGAAACCGTCTCGCGCCTGGAACGGCGGCTTGCCAAGGAGACGAGACTGCCGATGAGCGCGCGCTACGGGCTGTCGCAGGCTCTTCTCTCCGCAACGGCCTCCGTGGCCGGCCGAACCATGGCGGAGGTCGTCACCGAGGAATACGGCTTTCCGCTCGCTGCGCGGCCGGTCCCGATCTTGTGCCAGAGCGGAGAGGACCGACGGAACAACGTCGACAAGATGATCCTGCGACGCGCAGACGTGCTGCCACACGGTCTAATCAATAGTCCTCATCTGATCGGCAACGAAGGAGCCAGCCTTTGTGATTACGTTGCTTGGGTCCGAGATAGAGTGCTTCAACATGGTGCATCGAACTACCACCCCCATCTGCACTTCGACGTCTATGGCGGGATTGGCCAAGTGTTCGATCTGGACCTTCAGCGTATGGTCTCATTTCTTAGCCGCCTCGAGACACTTGCCGAACCCTTAGCGTTACGCATCGAGAGCCCGGCAGATTTCGGCAGTCGGCAGGCCCAGATCACTGGTCTCGCCGAAATTCGGCATGGCCTGAAAGGACGCGGATCGATGGTCCAAATTGTCGCCGACGAGTGGTGCAACACTGTGGCGGACGTCGAGGCCTTCGTTGCCAATCACTCTGCTGACCTCATTCAGCTCAAGATGCCGGACATGGGCAGCATTGACGACACCGTCCGAGGCATTCAGGTTTGCCGGGATGGCGACGTGGGGGTGTATCTTGGGGGAAGCTGCACCGAGACCGACGTTTCGGCTCGGGTCTCGGTTCATGTCGCCGTAGCGGCGCAGGTTGACATGATGCTTGCCAAGCCCGGAATGGGCGTGGACGAGGGCTACACGATTGTTGCCAACGAGCAAGCGCGCCTCCTGGCGGTCCTGGAAAGCCGGGCCGAGACGAGGCGCGCAGGCGAAGGCGCTGAATCCATCTCGGTCCTTGGGAGGGCCTGACCATGCTGCCGCTCGCGGGGACCCGAGTTATCGCCGTTGAGCAATACGGTGCTGGCCCATTTGGGACCATGCACCTCGCCGACCTTGGCGCCGAGGTGATCAAGATCGAGAACCCGAACGACGGCGGCGACGTCAGCCGCTCCGTCGGGCCGTACTTCTCGGCGAGTGGCGATAGCCTGTTCTACCAGACCTTCAACCGCAATAAGCGCAGCCTTACGCTCAATCTCAAGGCGCCGGCGGCGCGCGCCATCCTGCACGATCTCATCCACACCGCCGACGGCCTGTTCGCCAATCTACGCGGTGACCAGCCCGAGCGCCTTGGCCTGACCTACGAACACCTCAAAGAGACGAACCCCAAGCTTGTCTGCGCGCACCTCTCTGCCTATGGCCGATCCGGCTCACGCAAGAGCTGGCCGGGCTACGATTACCTCATGCAAGCCGAGGCGGGTTACCTTAGCTTGACCGGCGAGCCCGACGGTCCACCGGCGCGCTTTGGTCTATCTCTGGTCGATTATATGACCGGCGTTGTCGCGAGCACGGCACTCTTGGCTGGCATCATCGGGGCCCGAGCGACCGGCCAAGGGCGCGATCTCGATATCAGCCTGTTCGACGTTGCGGTGCACAACCTCAGTTATCTCGCCACCTGGCATCTCAACGCGAACGTAAACCCAGCGCGCGAGCCGCGTTCGAGCCATCCTTCGCTGACACCGAGTCAGCTTTTTCGCACTGGAGACGGCTGGATCTTCATCATGTGCAACAAGGAAAAGTTTTGGCCGATTCTTGCCGCAAAGATTGGCAGGCCAGAGCTCGCCGATGACCCGGAATTCTGTACCTTCAAGGACCGCTTGGCCAACCGTGACAAACTGACTGCGATACTCGACAAGGCCCTTGGCGAAAAGTCGACAGCGGATTGGATGGAGGTTCTAGGCGGGTTGGTGCCTGCAGCCCCCGTTTACGATGTTGCCCAGGCGCTGACTTCGCCCTTTTTTCAAGAACGGCGGTGTGTCGCTGATTTCCAAAGCGAAGAGAGTGGCGATATTCGGATGCTCGTGGGCCCAGTTCGTTTGAGCAACGAAGCCGCAGCCACCAAATCAGCCCCGGGCTTCGGTGCGGATACCGACGACATTCTCAGAGATCTCGGTTACAGCGACACGAAGCTTCGGGTGCTGCGACGGGAGGGCGTCATCTGATCACAAATGCCATGAGCCGCCCACAATTAGTCGATGGTATCTCCCTGTCCTCCCTATGCCTCGGGCCCGGCCTCGCGCCGGGCTGCTTTTTGGCTTGTGTCGTTCCGGCGGTGACAGATGAACCGGGCTGGCCGGACGGTGAACTCGGTCTTAGGCCGGGTCCAACGTGCCAGCCGCCCCTCCAGACAGCGTTTGTCCGCGCTCTCGAACGCTTTGCCAGCCGACGCCGCAACCTTTGCCGCCGCGACACAACAGGCGTCGCGTTCATCAGCCGTTCCCGCCCTGCTGCTCCGACCTAGGTTGAAGTCGTCTTCGAGCGCCGCCTCCTCCTCGACGTCGGCCGGGCTTCAGCCAATGATGTCCCTGAAGTATCGAGCAACAGGTCCGCATCATCCAACGACGAAGCGCCAGACCGAATGCGGCGCCCGGCGAGGGCGCCGAAGCAGTCCTCCTCGTCCTGAATCGAGACGATTGCCACCGGCGGACCGCCGGCCTCGCTTGCCGTCCGGGCAACTTCGAGCGCGGCGATCATGCCGTAGGCCCATCCAGCCGCATCGCCTTCCTCCATGCGACCGGCGGGCCAGTTGCGTGCAGCGATATCTCGTCGGAGTAGGCCTGCCTCATCACCCCCGCATCCGCTGGCGCCGAAGCTGCGCGGTCGGTGAAGGTCGCCTAGCAGTCGGTCGCCATCGACCGGGATTGCCATGATGTTACTGCCTTGACCATGCGAGCCCCCGTTCCAGCCGATTGGCAACGGCCAGTATGGATAGGATCAACACCAGATAAAGGACACCGACAATGGCCCAGACCTGGAACACCTTGAAGGTTTGGGCGATGACCACTTGGCCGGCGAAGGTCAGCTCCGCGACGGACACGGCGGACAGAAAGGCGGATTCCTTCGCCACGGTACCATAGAGATTGACGCTGGCGGGCAGCGTGAAGGGCAGAAGCTGCGGAAAGATCACCAGCCGGAAGCAGCGCAGGGGCTTGAGGCCGAGCGTGTTGGCGGCGTCCCACTGCCCCTGGGGAATCGATTTGAAGGCGCCGCGAACGATCTCCGCCATATAGGCCGAGGTGTAAACTGCGACCACACCGCCCCCTACCAGCATCGGGTCCATGCGGATGCGCAGAACGCCAAACACCGCGAACAACAGCATGGCCTGGATCAGGAATGGCGTGTTTCGGATCAGCTCGACGAAGGAGCGCGCCGGCCAGCGCAGCGCGCGCCGTCGCGAAATCAAAAGGAACGTCATCGCGATGCCGGCGAGCGTTCCGGCAAGACAACCGCCGGAGACGATCATGATGGTACCGATCAGCCCCCAGAGGATTTCGTTGCCATATTGGAGCACAAGCTGGCTCACTGCCTTTGCTCCTCGGGCTCCAAGTAGGCCTCCAGCCGGCGCGACAGCAGGGAGAGCGACCACAGCAGCATGAAATAAAGCAACGCGGCGGCGATCAGAGGCGCCAACGGATCGAAGGTCTGCATGGTCACTTGCTGCGATCGTCGCGTCAGGTCGACGACCGTGATCAGGGACAGCACGGGCGAGGCCTTGACCAGGAACCCGACCTCCCCGACCAAGGCCGGCAAGGCGATGGGCAAGAACTGCGGGATAAGCACAAGCCGCCATATGCGGTAGCGACTGAGCCCCAAAGCTCGCGCGGCTTCCGCCTGGCCTGCGGGGAGTTGCGCAATAGCGCCGCGCAGCACCTCGGAAATGAACGCGGCGCCATTCATGGCAAGCACCGCAACACCAACCCAGAATGCCGAAACGCGGCCCAGATCAAGCAAGGCCGGCAAGCCAAAATAGAACAGGAAAACCAGGATTACGATCGGCAGTCCGCGCATCACGGTGACATAGGTGATCGCACTCCAGCGCAATACCCTGACCCGAGACCGTCTGGCCGCCAACAAGGGGATCGAAAGCAGAAAGGCACCGACCGACGCAAGCGAACAAATCATTACAGTGACAAGGAGACCGTCCAGCAGCTGCGGGACGGTCTCCAGTACGTCGATCAGAATCGGAATGTTCAACTTATGGCAGTCTACAGGATCGCTATTGCGACTGGATTGCGCCTTCCGGAAGATAACCCGACGCCGGGCTTTCAGTGCGGATACCGATCCACTTTACTTGCATTTCATAGAGTTGGCCACTGTCGGCCAGTCGCGTGATGGTCCCGTCCAGGCTCTTCAAAAGTTCCGTGCTGTCCGGACGAACCACCCAGGAGAGATAGACGGGCTCGCCATACTGCACCGCGACCCTGAAGGTGTCCGGCGAGGCGGCCATGAACTCGCCCGCCGAGACCGACCCGATAACGATCGCATCGACCTGGCCCGAACGCAGGGCAAACGCGGTGTCGGGGAAGGTCTGATAAAGCCGGAGGTCGGTGAACCCGCTGCCGCCGGCGCCTTTCAGGTCTCCGTCGATTTCTCGCGCCACCGCTTCGGTCGAGCTTCCAAGCTGCGAGCCGACCACGAGACCGTTGAGGTCCGAGGTCGAGGCGACCTGGTCGTTGTCGGCCGCAACCACGACCACATTGGCGATCGCCGCGAACGGCCGAGAAAAAGCGTAGGTCTTCACCCGCTCTGGGTTGATGGCAACGGAGGTCGCGACCATGTCGTACTGGCCGGCCGCAAGGCCTGCGAGGATGCCCTGGAATGGCAGATCCAGTTGCTCGACCTCGACCCCTAGATCGGCAACAACCTCCTTGAGCAGGTCCGAGCCGAAACCGATGATCTTGCCGTCCTCGACATATTCGAACGGCTTGAAGGCGGCCTCTGTCGCAACCGTAATCTTGCCGCCGGCTTTGATCCGCTCCATCGTCTCGTCGGCGCTTGCGCCATTGGCGGCAAAGAACACGAACAGCGTGAATATCAGCAGTTGTCGTAGCATTGTTGCACCTCTTTCGCGTTGAGCCCCGATCGCCAAGTTGCGAGTTCCTGGTCAGAATCCACCGCGAGCTTAGATTGCAAGCTCTGGCGGGAGAACGCGAATTGTGTTTACTTCACTTGCAGAACTTAGCAAGTGAGTTGCCGATATGGCGGTGTTTGCGGTTTCGAAGTACGACGTAAAGCATTTACGGGTTTTCGTATCGGTGGTCGAGCATGAAGGGGTCACGGCCGCGGCCCACGCAAGCGGCGTCAGCCTTTCGACCATAAGCCGCGATCTAGCGGCGCTGGAAAACCGCCTTGGGATCGAGCTGTGCCGGCGCGGCAGAGCGGGCTTTGCGCTGACCCCGCAAGGGGAACAGGTCTATCGAGCAACCGTGGAGCTGTTGTCTCGGCTGCACGTCTTCGAGCAGGAAATTCAGGCAACCCGGGAAACCGTCGGCGGCCGGTTCAACTTCGGTGTGATCGACAACGTGATCACAAACCAGGGCACCGGTGTAATTGCGGCCCTGTCCAAGATGCACCACGACTATCCTGAAATGTTGATCAACGTGAGCGTGCACGAAGATTCCGTTATCGACGTGCTCGTGCGCGAGCGGCGGCTCGACATTGGCCTGACTGGACAGCCGGCGTGGCTGAAGCCGCTCCATTACCTGCCAGCCTTCAAGGAAGAAGACCGCATTTACGTGAGCCGCGGCTCCCCGCATTTCGAGCGGATCATGGCTGCGTTCAGCGCCAAACGCGGAACGCCGGGAGATCCAGTACCCTACATAGCCCGCAACTACCCGACCGATGTGTTTCAGGAATTCGAGCAGCAACATCGCCTGCAAATCGCCGCTCGCGGCGGCACGCTGGAATCGATCCTGGCCGCCGTCCTGGCCGGGGTCGGATGCGCGCTGCTGCCGACACATTTCGCCCAGGCGCAGCGCCGAGAGCAGCTGGTCGAGGTTCCGTTCGCCGGCCCCGCCATCTCGGTTCAGTTCTATCTGGCCTGCCGCCGCGACGCCGCCAGCCAACCCGCGATCCGTGCTTTCATGAAGCGCTTCCGGCACGACGCGCAGTTCGAGGATTCTTTCGATGTCCTGCAACTATGATTGCATGCTTTGCGGTTCCGTCGCGCCACCTGACCGCTATTTTCGAGTCGGAGACACACTCAGCTCAGGGACTTACTCGAGATGGCACAACATGCGGAAATCGTGAATGACGAGGCCGGCCGGCAACCTATTCACGTGGAATCCGAATGGGCCGAGTTGCGCGAATGCGTCTATGGCTCGCCGCATGCCTGGGTGCTGCCGGTCTTCCATAGTGATGCGAAACTGCGCGCCCATGGGGCGTTCGGCGAGTTTTGGGCAAAGCACCAGGGCAAGGACGTCAAAGAGGTCGATCCAGATCTCTTCGCCGAGTTCAGCGGTCAGATTCAAGGAGCCATCGACCTTTTGGAAGACCGTGGCGTGCGCGTGCACGTGGCCGGAGCGATCTCGTCCGCCAATCGCAAGTTTCCGCGCGGCGAAGAGCATGGCGTGGCGACGGGCTGGATGCGCGACCCCTTCGTCACCATCGCCAACAACGTCATCGAGCTGGCGCCGCGCAGCCTGTTCCACCGCCGCCAGCGGTTCGCCATTCGCGAGATTCTGGCCGGGACCATGGAACGTGGCGCGCGCTATTTTGCGCAGCCCGACGGCGGTGCGGACGACGAGCGAGAAGGCAAGGGTTGGGGCTATCTCGAAGGCGGTGACGTTTTCGTCCTCGGCCGTCGCATCCTCGTCGGGCATTCCGGTGGCTGCAGCAACCCCGAAGGCGCGCGCTGGCTGAAACACGTGCTCGGCCCCGACTACAGTGTCGAGACGGTCGCCATCGACCCGATGTTCCCGCACTTGGACTGCGTGATGATGACGCCGCGCGAGGGTGTCGTATTCGCGAGCCTCGAGGCCCTGCCCGCGGGCCTTCCCGGTTTCATGTCCGATTGGGATGTATTCGACGTACCCAAAGCCCTCGCCAAGGCGCATATGGCCTGCAACAACCTGGTCCTGAACGACCGCACAGTGGTGGTTCCATCGGAGCAGCCGCTCGATTTCATAGCGGATGCGCTGAGCGCGCGGCAATTCGAGGTGATCCGCATCCCCTACCGTGCGCCCTGCATGGTCGGCGGCTCGTTCCGCTGCGCCCACCAGCCCCTGGTGCGCAGGTAAATTCCAACACTAAGAGCCCTACCTAGCGCGCCGAGCCGTCCGAGGCGCGATCCGCAGATCGAGCTCCGGATGCGGCCCGGGGAGCTCGCGGCCGCCAGGGTTCGCTATGGCTACCGCCGGCTTCACGTGCTGCTGAGGCGGGAGGGCTGGAAGGTCAAAGCAAAGCGAATCGATCGGCTTTACCTCGAAGAAGGCCTGCGCCGGCGCCCTATGCCGCGAAGACTCCGGCAGTCTTGAGGCCCTTCGACGCCCAAGCCGCACTGCGGAAATGGCCGAGAGAGAACTCTGAGCGTAAAGGGTGGAGATCGACGGCGGGCGACGTTCTCTCAGTGCGCAATGCTAAGGACACATACCGTACAGGGCACAGTCTGCCACGAGACGCCTCGCAGGTTCGAATCTCACTAGAAAATTGTTTTATATCACAGATTTGCTGGCGGAGGGGGTGGGATTCGAACCCACGAGGCGGTTTCCCGCCCACACGCGTTCCAGGCGTGCGCCTTAAGCCACTCGGCCACCCCTCCGGCGGGCGCGGGCGGAGGCGCCCAGCGCAGGGCGGACGTTAGCCGAGCCCTTGTGGGGATGCAAACCCTGCGGCGGCCCCTGTCCAAGCCGTGTCCATGACCTGCGGCCCGGCCACCGGGACGGGCGGCCCGGCGGTGCTTGGCGCGGCCTCGGCGGCGCTGCTAGACTCCCCGGGACTCCGGGCCCCGGCGGGCCCGGACATGGCGCGATTCGGATCGCGATCCGGCCCGAATTCGGGCTCGAGCTTAGGCCCGTCATGGCCCCGTCTGGTCTCAATCGTGGGCCTGGGATGAACGCATGCGCATCTTCGCCCGCTTGCTCGGGATCCTCTTTCTGGTGCTGGCCCTGGTGATCCTGGCGGCCGACCTGGCGGCGGCCGCGCGCGGCGAGGGGGCGGGCGAGCTGAGGCCGCTGGGGGCGCTCTGGTATGCCGCCGACCCGGGCAGCCTCAACCTGGTCCAGGCGGTCATTGAGCGCTACGTCTGGGAGCCCCTCTGGGACCCTGTCCTGATCGGCTTGCTGCAGGTGCCGGGGGTCTATCTCTTCGCCGGGCTGGGCCTGATCCTGATCGCGCTCGGTTTTCTGCCGGCCCGCAAGCCGAAGACGCCGCCGCCGCCGAAATCGCCGAAACCGCCAGCCAAGGCGCCCAAGAAGAAGCAGCCGCCCATCAAGGTGCTGAAGACGCTCTCCACCAAGAAGTCGAAGAAGCCGGCGCCCAGGGTCGAGCCCCACATGGGCTCCTAGTCTCTCGTTCCTATCCCCCGGCCGCCACCAGGTTGCGCGGCAGCTTCGAGAGCAGCTCCAGGCCGTCCTCGCCCACCAGGAAAGTCTCGATGTAGGCCGCGCCCGTGCCCCCGGGCCAGCCCTCGAAGACGTCGAACTGGTTCTCGTAGTTGAAGACGATGCCGGGCTTGAGGTCAGGAATCGGCACGTCCTCGCGGGGCTTCGGCCGGTGGCGGCCGACCCAGTCGGGCGGCATGGCGATGCCCAGGGTGTAGCCGCCGATCAGCCAGGCGTAGTCCCGCAGCCCCTGGGAATCCGTGTAGGCGTCGGCCACCTCCTGGACCCGGGTCATGGACTCGCCCGGCTTGACTCCCTCCAGCACCGCGTCGATGCAGCCGGCGGCCTTGTCCATCAGCTCGTGCCAGCGGGAATCGACCACGCCGACGGCGAAGCTGCGGCTGAGGTTCACGTGGTAGCGGTGCAGCGAGGCGCAGAAATCGATGTGGACGATGTCGCCCGCCTTCAGGCGGCGGTGGGTGGCGGGGCCGTGGTGGGCGCCCGAGCGGGCCCCGGAGCCCACCATGGAGCGGATGCCCGGATAGCCGCAGCCGTTCTGCATCAGCGCGCCGGTGAAGACCGCGTCCACGTCGGTTTCCCGCAGGCCGGGCTCAAGAGCGTCGCGGGCCGCCGCCATGGCGAGATCGGCGACCCGTCCCGCCTCGCGCACCACCGCGATCTCGCGCGGCGACTTCACCAGGCGCGCGTCCTCCACCAGGACCGAGCCGTCGGCGATCTCGGCGCCGGCCGCCTCGAGGCGCGCGCCGATCGCCTCCAGCAGCGAGGGATGGGGGCCGTAGCACCAGGGCTGCAGCGCGATGCGACCCTTGGCCCAGCCGCGCTCCCGGATCGCCTCGGCGATCAGCGGCACGTGGCTCACGGCCGCGCCGCGGGGCATGACCAGGACCTCGCCGATGTCGGGCGTCGTGGCCTGGAGCACCCGGTGGCCGTCGTTGTCGAAGAAGAGGGTCTCGTCCGCCTCGGCCCGCAGGAAGATGCCGATGAGGTTGAGGTAGGCGTGCCAGATCTGGTCGTAGCCGGTCAGGTAGCAGACGTCGGCCGGGCCGGTCACCAGGATGCCGTCGAGCCCGGCCGCGGCGAGCGCCGCGCGCACCCGGGCCCGCCGCTCGGCGTACTCCTCGGTTGGGAAGGGCTGCTGCCAGTCGATCTGATTGCGGATGTTCTGTTGCATATGGTCCCCTCCACGGCTCGCTCCGGAGACGATACGGCCGGACCCTCCGGAAGGGAACAGCCCAGCGCGCGGCCTCGTGAACCCGAAGCGCGGCCGAATGGCTGTTGACTTGTGGTGTCAGCCCCGACCGATAGCGGCCGTGGCCGGGCTTCTGGGCCGTGAGACCGGTTGGCACGCCTCCTTTCCTCGACGGGCGTAGTTGCAGGCGGTATTGATCGATCGCCGAACGGCGAGAATGGAGAGCAGGCATGACCTTGGAAATAGCGTCCGCGTTCATCGTCGCACTGCTGGTCTGGGTGCTGATCCCCGGACCGGCCATATTGATGGTGGTTGGGCGCTCTCTCGCTGGCGGCCTCCGCTCCACCTTTAGTCTCATCTGCGGGATTCTGCTGGGCGATGTCTTCTACATCGCTCTCGTCTTCATGGGCCTGGCGGCCTTGGGGCAGCTCCTTGGCGAGTTTTTCGTTGTCGTGCGTGTTTTGGCTGCCATCTACCTCATATACATCGGTATCTCGCTGTGGCGAAAAGAACCGCAGAAGCAGTGCGCTGCGATTGCAGCAACACCCGGCGATGTCCTCAAGAGCTTCCTGACGGGCTTTGGCATCACCTTGGGAAATCCGAAGGCCATCCTTTTCCATCTGGGTTTCCTGCCGACCTTCTTCGATCTGCAGGCCCTGACGCTTTTGGACGCGTTCTCGATCATTGCCATCTTCGTCGCTGTGCTCGGCACTGCATTCACAATCTATGCCTATGCCGCAAGCAGGGCGGGCGCGTTGATCAACAGTCCCCGAAACAGGCGCATCCTCAATCGAGCCTCGGGCACACTACTGATTGGAGCCGGTGCTGCCGTCCTGCTGAAACGCTCATGATGCGGCAGACGGTAACCGGCGCCGTTGTCGGCGCCTCATGGGCTTCGCATCACCGGCACGGCTCCGGCAGGGTCCGGTGCGGCTCCGGGCGGGAAGGGAACCGGCTTAGGCGTCGTCCATCTTCAAGGCGGCGATGAAGGCGGACTGGGGGATCTCCACCTCGCCGAACTGGCGCATGCGCTTCTTGCCGGCCTTCTGCTTCTCGAGGAGCTTGCGTTTGCGCGTCACGTCGCCGCCGTAGCACTTGGCGGTCACGTCCTTCCTCAGTGCGCCCACGGTCTCCCGCGCGATCACCTTGCCGCCGATGGCCGCCTGGATCGCCACCTTGAAGAGCTGGCGCGGGATCAGGTCCTTGAGCCGCTGGCAAAGGGCGCGGCCACGGCTCTCGGCGTGGCTGCGGTGGACGATCATGGCAAGCGCGTCCACCGGCTCGGCGTTCACCAGGATCGAGACCTTCACCAGGTCGCCCTCCCGGTAGTCCTCCAGGTGGTAGTCGAAGCTGGCGTAGCCGCGGCTCACCGACTTGAGGCGGTCGTAGAAGTCGAACACCACCTCGTTCAGCGGCAGCCGGTAGACCACCATGGCCCGGGCGCCGGCGTAGGTCAGCTCCACCTGCTCGCCGCGCCGCTCCTCGCAGAGCTTCAGGACCGCGCCCAGGTAGTCGTCGGGCACCAGGATTGTGGCGGTGATCCAGGGCTCCTCGATGGTCTTGATCTTCACCGGGTCGGGCATGTCGACCGGGTTGTGCAGCTCGCGCAGGCTGCCGTCGTTCAGGTGCACCTTGTAGACCACGCTGGGCGCCGTGGTGATGAGGTCCAGGTCGAACTCCCGCTCCAGCCGCTCCTGGACGATCTCCAGGTGCAGCAGGCCGAGGAAGCCGCAGCGGAAGCCGAAGCCGAGCGCTGCCGAGGTCTCCGGCTCGAATTCGAAGCTGGCGTCGTTGAGGGCGAGCTTGGCGAGGCTCTCGCGCAGGTCCTCGTAGTCGGCGGCGTCGGCCGGGAAGAGGCCGCAAAAGACTACCGGCACGCTGGGCTGGAAGCCCGGCAGGGGCTCGGCCGTGCGGCGCTTCTCCTCGGTGAGCGTGTCGCCCACCTTGCAGTCGGCGACCGACTTGATGCTGGCGGTCAGGAATCCGATCTCGCCGGGGCCGAGCGCCGGCAGATCGGTCATCTTGGGCGTGAAGACGCCGACCCGGTCGATCTGGTGGACGGCGCCCGTCGCCATCATGCGGATCTTCATGCCGGCCTTGAGCCGGCCGTCGCGGATCCGCACCAGTGTGATGACGCCCAGATAGGCGTCGTACCAGGAATCCACCAGCAGCGCCTTCAGGGGCGCCTCCGGGTCGCCCGCGGGTGGCGGCAGGCGGGTGACCAGGGCCTCCAGCACCTCGTCGACGCCCTCGCCGGTCTTGGCGGAGATGGGGATCGCGTCCGAGGCGTCGAGGCCGATCACCTCCTCGATCTGCCGCTTGACCCGCTCGGGCTCGGCGGCCGGCAGGTCGATCTTGTTGAGGACCGTCACCACCTCGTGGTCGTTGTCGATGGCGAGGTAGACGTTGGCCAGCGTCTGGGCCTCGACCCCCTGGCTGGCGTCCACCAGCAGCAGCGAGCCCTCGCAGGCGGCGAGCGAGCGGCTGACCTCGTAGGTGAAGTCCACGTGGCCGGGGGTGTCGATCAGGTTGAGGGCGTAGGTCTCGCCGTCCCGGGCCCGGTAGGCGAGACGCACGGTCTGGGCCTTGATGGTGATGCCCCGCTCGCGCTCCAGCTCCATGGAGTCGAGCACCTGCTCCTTCATCTCCCGCTCGCTGAGCCCGCCGCAGCGCTGGATCAGCCGGTCGGCCAGCGTCGACTTGCCGTGGTCGATGTGGGCGATGATCGCGAAGTTGCGGATGTGGGCCGGGTCGGTCATGGAAGGTGTGAATCCAGCAAATTCCGGCGCGGCTATAGCATCGCGGCGGCGGCGCGCCAAGCGCCCAGAGGGCCGCGTCCGCTGTCCGCGTGCTCGTCGTGACCCAGCAGGCAAGCGGCCTGTCGCGGGGCCGCCGTCCGTGCCAGGATCGGCGCCATGCGCGAGCGCCCTCATGAGGCCGCCTCGTCCGGGCTGGCCGTCTCGATCCGCCCGGCACGTCCGGACGAGGCCGGGGCCATCTCGGCCCTGGTGCTACGGGTCTTCGAGGCCTGCGTCGCGCCCCGCTATGGGGCCGAGGGCCGGGACACCTTCAGCCGCCAGGCCACGCCCGAGGCTTTCCAAGAACGCCTGGCAGGCGGCAATCCGGGCATCCTCGCCCTTGAGCTGGGTCCGGATGGAGCGGAAGGTCCGCCGCTCGGATTCCTGGAGCTCCAGGACAGCCACATCCGCCACTTCTTCGTCGAGGTGTCCGGGCAGCGCCAAGGCATCGGCCGCCGCCTGCTCGACCGGGCGCTGGCGCTGCGCCCCGGCGCCGAGCTCACGGTCAACGCGGCCCCCAACTCCGAAGCGGCCTACGCCCGGCTCGGCTTCGAGCCCGCCGGCCCCTGGCTCCGCGCCGACGGTATCACCTTCCGCCCCATGGCGCGCCGGGCGTGAGCGAGGGGGCGAATCGTCCCTGGCGCCAGTCCCTCGTGAATCGGTGGTAGTGTCGGACATCGAGCGGATCATGAGCGACCGGTCCATGGGCGGCGAAACGCAAATCGGGCTGATCGGTGGTGTCGAGAAGCGGCCCATCGTGCTGGTTCCCTATCGCCCCGAATGGGTGGAGCTGTTCGCGCTGCACCGCAAGACCATCGCCGATGCCGTGGGGTCCGTGGCGCTCGGCATCGAGCACATCGGATCGACGTCCGTTCCCGGGCTGGCGGCGAAGCCGATCGTCGACATTCTTCTGGTCCTGCCCGACTCCGCTGCCGAGCACACCTATCTCCCGCACCTGGAGGCGCGGGGCTATCAGCTCCGGGTCCGCGAGCCGGATTTCGAAGAGCATCGAATGCTCAGGACGCCCGAGAAGGATGTCCATGTTCATGTCTACTCCGAGGGTTCGGCTGAGGTGCGGCGGTGTCTTCTTTTCCGTGACCAACTCCGGCGCGACGAGGGCGACCGGCGCCGCTATCAAGCATTGAAACTGCGCCTTGCGGAGCGGGATTGGGAAGACATGAACGCCTACGCGAACGCCAAAGGCGAACTCATCGAAAAGGTCATCGCCAAGGCGCAGAGGGCGTGAGCGACGGGGCGCACGAGAAGCGGCTGCGCGCGTGGCTTGCGGCGGACGCCTGGCGCATGGCCTGCCTCGAAGCCCTCGCCGAAGTGGATTTGCCGGATGCCTGGATCGGGGCCGGCTTCCTGCGCAGCCTGGTCTGGGACCGGCTGCACGGCTTCGCCGAGCCGACGCCGCTGGACGACGTGGACGTGGTCTACTTCGATCCCGCTGCTGGCGCCGAGGACGAGCCCGCAATAGAGGCACAGCTCCGCGCGCTGCTGCCCGAGGTGCCCTGGTCGGTCCGTAACCAGGCCCGCATGCACGAGCGAAACGGCGACCTGCCCTACCGGGATACGGAGGACGCGCTGCGCCACTGGCTGGAGACTCCGACCGCCGTCGCCGCGCGTCTGGAGCCCGGCGGAAAGGTGGCGCTGCTCGCGCCCTTCGGCCTCGACGATCTCTTCGCCATGCTCCTGCGCCCGACGCCCCACGCGCGCTCGCGGCCCGACCGGCTCGAGGCTTACCGGCTGCGCCTTCACGAAAAGGCCTGGACGACCACCTGGCCGGACGCGCGGGTGGAGGCGGCTTAGGGTTTGTGGCCTGAGGCCGTCATGGCGCCGAGATCCACAGCATGACCGCGTCCTCCCGGCTGCTGCTGACGCAGGCGTGACCCATGCGGCAGTCCAGGTAGATACAGTCGCCGACGCTGAGCTCCACCGGCTCGTAGAACTCGGTATAGATCGTGACCGCGCCTTCGAGCACGTAGATGAAGTCCTCGCTTTCGTGGCGGTCCCAGTCCTCGAAGTCGTCGAGACTGCGCGCCTTGATCACCGTGCGGAAGGGCAGGAAGGCCGTGTGGCTGAGCTCGCCGGCCAGGAGGCGATGGTCGTAGTGGGCGGTGACGTAGGGCTCGCCGCCGTCCGACCGGGTGATGCTGCGCCGGCCGCTGGCGCCGCCGCCGGCCCGCGGCGCGATCAGCTCGGCCAGGTCGAGGCCGAAGCCGCGGGCGATCTTCTGCACGGCGCCGAAGGTTGGCGACATGCGGTCCCGCTCGATCTTGGAGAGGGCCGCCCGCGACAGGCCGCAGCGCCGCCCGGCCTCCTCCAGGGTCCAGCCTCGCTCCCCGCGCAGCCGCCGCAGCCGCGCGCCCAGGTCCGCCGCCGCCGCCCGGGCCGGCCGCGCCGCTGCGGCCGAGGGGTGATCGCCGGCCGGGGCACGATCTCCCCGGGCAGGTTGGAGTCCGCCGTTCGACGGGCCGCCGCCATCCGAGGATTCGCCGCTGCGCAAGGGCGTGTCCCCACCCTTGCGAACACCGGGGCTCATGGGGAGGCCTCCAAGCGAGTTATTGATCGGAACGAGAATCTACTATAATAGAATTCATTCGTATATGAAATGGCAATTTCAATGGTTCGACTGGTGTCGGGGAGCCAGGGTCAGGCAAAGGGAAGCGGGATGTCGGAGGCGGATCAGGGCGGCAGGCCGGGTGGACCGGCGGGGTTGGGCACCGGCGCCGGAAGGCGCGTGAGCACCGGTAGGGCGGACACAGCGGCGTCTGGCCGGCGCTATCTGCTGGGGCTGGCCGGGGTCTTCCTTGCCGCGCTGGTGGCGAGCTCGGCAGGGATCCTGCTGCGCCAGATCGAAGAGGCCGACGGCTGGCAGATTCTGTTCTACCGCTCGCTCGCCTTCGTCGCCGTGCTGCTGGCCTATATCTGCGTCCGGCGGGGCCGGGAGACGCCGCGCGCCTTTCTCTCGGTCGGCTGGCCGGGCGTGGTCGTGGCGCTCGCCCTCGGCGGCGCCTTCATCGCCTTCATCTTCGCCATGCTGCTGACCACGGTCGCCCAGGCGGTCTTCATCCTGAGCGCCTCACCCTTCTTCGCGGCGCTGCTGGGGCTCTTGTTCCTGAAGGAGCGTGTTTCGCCCGTGACTTGGGCCGCCATGGCGGCGGCGCTGGCGGGGATCGGCGTCATGCTGGGCCAGGACCTGCTGCCCTCGGGGGAGGCCGGGGCCGCATGGGCCGGGACGGGCCTGGCGGGCAGCCTGGTGGCGCTCGCCGCCTGCCTCGGCTACGCCGCCGCCATCGTGGCGCTGCGCGCGGGCCGAAAGGTCGACATGATGCCGGCCACCTGCCTCGCCGGGGTCTTCGCGGGCCTGGTTTGCTTTGCCTTGGCCGGTGACTTGGCCATCAGCGGCCACGACCTCGTCTTCGCCCTGCTGCTGGGCTCGGCTCAGATCGGCCTGCAGTACCTGCTGATCACCCTCTCGTCCCGCCACGTGCCGGCGGCCCAGATCACGCTCGTCATGTTGACCGAGGTGGTGCTGGCGCCGCTCTGGGTCTGGCTCGGCGTCGGTGAGGTGCCCAGCTCTGCCACTCTAGTCGGCGGCGCCGTGGTGCTCGCCGCCGTCCTCGCCCAATCCCTCGCGGCGCTGAGGTCGCCGGCATCCGGGGCGGGCAATCTGGACCGGGCCTAGAGCGGGATGGGATGAGATTGAATCAACGCTGTTGGCCTGGGTTGGCTCCGTCCGCTAGGCGCGGGCCGCAGCGCGATGCGGGGCATCGGGCAAGGCCCGCAACGACGCGGCGGGTCAACCCAGGCCAACCCGTACGGGACGGGCGCTTTTGGCCGGACGCCGCGTCGCTCCTCCTCGAACATGCTTCGGCATGTCCTTCGTCCCCACAAATGTCCTTGGCCTAACGTCCGGCCAAAACCGCTCCGTCAGCGTGGTTCAATCTCATCCAATCCCGCTCTAAAGGCGCTTCTCGAACAGGCGCACTTCGTAATTGTCTTCGGGTACCGCGCCCAGCTCCGCGAAGCCCAGCCGCCCGTAGAAATCCCGAAGGAAGCCGTTGCCGGCCCAACAGTCGAGCCGAACCGCCTCCAATCCCGCGCGGCGGGCGATTTCCTCGCAGACGCCGACGATCTCCCCCGACAGGCCGCTGCCCGCCCAGTCGCGGGCGACCACCAGCCTTTCGAGATAGGCCGCGCCGGCCGCAGCCCCACCGGGTTCGCGATCCGACCAGACCGCGGGCACCAGGCGGCTCAGCACGCAGCCTCCGGCCACCCGGTCTTCGCCCTCGGCAGTCACGTGGGCCATCACCAGCCACCCTTCGGCGATCTTCGCCGCCAGTTCCTCACGCTCGGCCGCGATGCTCCCCGGCGCCCACTGGCGGACGCCCCGCGCCCAGAGCCAGGCCCCCACCTCCTCGGCCAGCGCAACGAAGCCCGGCAGGGCCTCTATGCCATGCATGCAGATTTCGGGGCCAACTAGAGCGCGGTTCGTCAATTGCAGGTTAGCCTCAATGATGGGCGACCTTACAACCGATCGTATGATTCGGGAGTCAATCCGGCCTGTCTTAGGATGCTTCGCAGGGTGCCCACGGCAATCTCGCGATGGTCAGGCACGATCACAGTTCTCGTGCCGCCAGGAGTGTCTTTGACGAACTTGACGTGACTGCCCTTCCTCGTCGTCTCAACGAATCCCGCCGTCAAGAGCTTCTGCCTGACCTGCCGAAACGGCGTCGGTCTAAGAGGCACCGACCTCGACCTCGAGCGGCCGGATCTTGGGCGCGGCGGAGGCGCTTGGCGGCTCGAAATGGAGCTCTAGAGCCTCCCGCAGGTTTTCCAGAGCTTCGTCCTCGCTCCGTCCCTGGCTTGCCACGTCGACATCGAGGCATTGGGCGACATACCAACCATCCTCGCGCCAGACGCTCGCCCTGAATTCTCTTTTCATCGACATTCCCAATTGCATGAGGCAACCGATCGGGTCCACCTCTACGGCCTTCGGATCTCGAATCAACAGAATAGGGAAAGCCGGAGCCGCCGCCTAGCCCCGCAGCACGCCGCCGGTGGCCTTGGCGACCTTGTCGACGATCTTGCCGGAGACGGCCTCGATCTCGGGGTCGGTGAGGGTCTTCTCGGTGGGCTGCAGGGTGACCTCGATGGCGAGCGACTTCTTGCCCTCCTCGATGCCCTTGCCCCGGTAGACGTCGAAGAGGGAGACGCCGGCGATGAGCGCCTTGTCGGCGCCGGCGGCGGCGCGCAGCAGCTTGTCGGCGGGCACCGCCTCGTCCACTACGAAGGCGAAGTCGCGGGTCACCGGCTGGAACGGCGAGAGGGCGAGATGGGGCTTCGCCTTCGTTGCTGACGGGTGGGCGCCCGCCTTGGCGGCGCGCGGCTCGGGCAGGCGCTCCAGGAAGACCTCGAAGCCGGCGGCCGGGCCCTTGAGGCCAAGGCGGCGGGTCACCCTCGGGTGCAGCTCGCCGAACTGGGCCAGCACGTTCGGGCCGAGGCGCAGCACGCCCGAGCGGCCCGGGTGGTACCAGCCCGGCGCGTCGGTGGTGACCTGCAGGTTCGCGACCGGCGCGCCGCAGACCTCCAGCACGGCGAGCGCGTCGCCCTTGGCGTCGAAAGCATCGACCGGATGGGGCTCGGCCGACCAGTGGCGCGGGCCGCTCTCGCCGCTGCGCACGCCGGCCGCCACCAGCGCCTGGCCCTCGGGGCTGTCGTCGAGGTACTCGGGCCCGACCTCGAAGAGGGCCGAGTCCGCGAAGCCCCGGTCGGCGTTCCTGCCCGCGGCGGCGATCAGGTTGGGCAGCACGGAGGGCCGCATGAGCTCCAGGTCGGTGCTGATGGGATTGACGAGCCGCAGGCTCTCCGGCACGCCGCCGAAGAGATCGGCGGCCTCGGTGTCGAGAAAGGAGAAGGTGACCGCCTCGTGCATGCCGCGCCAGCAGAGCGCCGTGCGGGCGCCTGCCGCGCGCCGCTGGCCCAGGCTGAGGGCCGGCAGCGGCAGGGTGGTGTCGAGCTCGGTCGGCGAGAGCGGCAGGTGCTCGTAGCCGTGGACGCGCAGCACCTCCTCCACCAGGCAGGCCTCGCCCTCGACGTCGGGCCGCCAGCTCGGCACGGTGACCTCGAGCGCCGAATTGGCGCCGGCCACCTGGAAGCCCAGGTCGCCCAGGATGCGGGTCTGCTCCTCGGTCGCCACCTCGCAGCCGCCGAGCGAGGCGACCCGCTGGGGCCGGAAGGTGATGGCGCGGCGCTCGGCCGGGATCTCGCCGGCCGCCGAGGTGTCGCTCGCCTCGCCGCCGCAGAGCTCGGTGATCAGCCTTGCCGCCACCTCGACGCCCCAGCGCGCGCTCTCCGGGTCGAGGCCGCGCTCGAAGCGGTAGCGGGCGTCGGAGATGATGCCCAGCCGGCGCCCGCTGGCGGCGACCCGCACGGGATCGAACAGCGCCACCTCGAGGAAAACGTTGGTGGTCTCTTCGGTGCAGCCGGAGAGCTCGCCGCCCATGATGCCGCCGATGCCCTGCGGGGCCTTGTCGTCGGCGATCACCACCATCTCGGAATCGAGGGCGTAGGTCTTGCCGTCGAGGGCCAGGATCTCCTCGCCCGGACGCGCCATGCGCATGGTGAGGTCGCCCTGGATCTTGTCGGCGTCGAAGACGTGGAGCGGCCGGCCGAGATCGAAGGTGACGAAGTTGGTGATGTCGACCAGCGCCGAGATGGGCCGGAGGCCGATCGAGCGCAAACGCTCCTGCAGCCACTTGGGGCTCGGGCCGTTGCGGACGTTGCGGAAGTACTTGCCGGCAACGTAGGGGCAGGCGTCCTCAAGGTCGCCGGGCAGGTCGCGTCGCCACTTGACCGGGCTTTCGCCGAAGCCGGGGACCGCCGGGGCCTCCAGCGGCTTCAGGCGGCCGAGGCCCGCCGCCGCCAGGTCGCGGGCGATGCCGTGCACGCCCAGGCAGTCGCCCCGGTTGGGCGTGATCTCGATGTCGATCACCGGGTCGTCCAGGCCGAGCACCTGGGCGAAGGGCGCGCCGAGCGGCGCGTCCTCGGGCAGCTCGATGATGCCCTCGTGCTCGTCGGAAAGACCGACCTCCCGCTCGGAGAGCAGCATGCCGTTCGACTCCTCGCCGCGGATGACGCTCTTCTTGAGGGTGAGGTCCGTGCCGGGGATGTGGGTGCCGGCGGGCGCGAAGACGCCCTTCATGCCAGTGTGCGCGTTCGGCCCGCCGCAGACCACCTGCACCTCGCCGCTGCCGGTCTCGACGATGCAGACCTTCAGCCGGTCGGCGTTGGGGTGGGGCCTGGCCTCCTTCACGTAGCCCACGGTGAAGGGCGCCAGCTCGGCCGCCCGGTCCTCCACCTCGTCGACCTCGAGGCCGAGGGTGGTCAGCCGGTCGACGATCGCCTCCAGCGCCGCGTCGGTCTCCAGGTGGGTCTTGAGCCAGCTCAGGGTGAACTTCATCGGACCGGATCCATTGCGGGCCTAGAGGCCCCGCACCAGGCTGGGCGCCTCCAGAGGCACGAAGCCGTAGTGCCGGAGCCAGCGCAGGTCGGACTCGAAGAAGGTGCGCAGGTCCGGGATGCCGTACTTCAGCATGGCGATGCGCTCGACCCCCATGCCGAAGGCGTAGCCCTGGTAGCGCTCCGGGTCGATGCCGCAGTTGGCCAGCACCTTGGGGTGGACCATGCCGCAGCCGAGGATCTCCAGCCAGTCGTCGCCGGCGCCGATCTTGAGCCGCCCGCCGGCCCGCGAGCAGCCGATATCGACTTCGGCCGAGGGCTCGGTGAAGGGGAAGTAGCTGGGGCGGAAGCGCACCGGCAGGTCGTCGATGCCGAAGATGGCGCGGCAGAACTCGACCAGCGTGCCCTTGAGGTGGCCCATGTGGGTGGTCTCGTCCACCACCAAGCCTTCGAGCTGATGGAACATGGGCGAGTGGGTGGCGTCGGAATCGGCCCGGAAGGTGCGTCCCGGCACGACGATGCGCAGCGGCGGCTCGCTGTTCTGCATGGTGCGGATCTGCACCGGCGAGGTGTGTGTGCGCAGCACCTTGCGCTCGCCGTCCGGCCCTTCCGGCAGATAGAAGGTGTCGTGCTCCTGGCGGGCCGGATGCTCGGGCGGGATGTTGAGGGCGGTGAAGTTGTGGAAGTCGTCCTCGATGTGGGGCCCCTCCGCGACCGAGAAGCCCATCTCGCCGAAGATCGCCACCATCTCGTCGACGGTCTGGGTGATGGGGTGGATGCGGCCGACCGCGGCCGGGCGTGGCGGCAGGGTGACGTCGACCCGCTCCTCGGCGAGGCGCGCCTCCAGCTCCGCGTCCTCGAGGGCCTCCTTGCGGGCCTCGATGGCCGCCGCGATCTCGTCCTTCAGCAGGTTGAGGGCCTGGCCGGCCGCCTTGCGCGCCTCCGGGTCGAGGCCGCTCAGGCTCTTCATGCGCTGGGTCACCGCGCCCTTCTTGCCGAGGGCGCGCACCCGCACCTCGTCGAGCGCGGCGAGGCTGCCGGCCGCCGCCGCGGCGTCGACGAATTCGCTCCTGAGGGTGTCGAGCTCCTGGGTCATGGCTTGAGGGCCCAGCCTCGGCCGAGCAACCGGACGATGGCCGCCTGGCCGGCTCCTGGCTACTCGCCCGCCTGGGGCGCGGCGGCCAGGGCCGTCTGGGCCTGGTCGACCAGGGTCTTGAAGGCGGCCGGCTCGCGAACGGCGAGATCCGACAGCACCTTGCGGTCCAGCTCCACCCCGGCCTTCTTCAGTCCGCTCATGAACTGTGAGTAGGTGAGGCCGTGCTCGCGGGCGCCGGCGTTGATGCGCTGGATCCAGAGGGCGCGGAAGTTGCGCTTCCTCGCCCGCCGGTCCCGGTAGGCGTACTGCAGCGCCTTCTCGACCCGCTCGACGGCGACCCGGTAGGCGTTGCGGCCGCGGCCCTGGTAGCCCTTGGCCTGCTTGATGACCTTCTTGTGTCGGGCGTGGGTGGTCACGCCCCGCTTCACGCGCGCCATGGCCGTTCTCCTCAGGCGTAGGGCAGGAAGTTGCGCTTGATGACCCGCGCGTCGGAGGGCGCGGCGATCTTGGTGCCGCGCGACTTGCGGAGCATGCTCTTCGGCCGCCTGCGCATGAAGTGCTTCTTGTAGGCGTGGTTGAGCCGGACCTTGCCGGTCGCGGTCAGGCGGAAGCGCTTTTTGGCCCCGCTCTTGGTCTTCAGCTTGGGCATTTCGCTATCCTTTCGAAGAGGTTCGAAGTCTCGAACCATGCTGCGTTCTCTCGGGCGGTCGGGCATGCCCTTGGGCCGCGCCGCCCGGTGGTGCGGGCGAGGTTATAGCGGGGGTCCCGGGCGGGCGCAAGCGCCGCGCCCGGCGGCGGCCCCTCCACTGCTTCGGGATGTTCTCTTCTGGTCGCCCGTTACTTGGGGGCCATGACCATGGTCATCTGGCGGCCCTCCATCTTGGGGTACTGCTCGACCTTGGCCAGCTCCTCCAGGTCGCCGCGCACCCGGTCCAGCACCTGCATGCCGATCTCCTGGTGCGCCATCTCGCGGCCGCGGAAGCGCATGGTGACCTTGACCTTGTCGCCTTCGCCCAGGAAGCGGTGGATGGCGCGCATCTTGAAGTCGTAGTCGTGGATGTCGATGTTGGGCCGCATCTTGATCTCTTTGACCTCGATCACTTTCTGCTTCTTGCGCGCGACGTTGCGCTTCTTCTGCTCTTCGTACTTGAGCTTGCCGTAATCGAGGATCTTGCAGACCGGCGGGTCCGCGTTGGGCGAGATTTCGACCAGGTCCAGGCCGACTTCTTCGGCGAGGGCGCGCGCTTCGCCGATCGGCACGACGCCTACGTTCTCGCCCGTGTGGTCGATCAGCCGGACCTCTGGACAATCGATGCGCTCGTTGGCGCGCGGTCCCTTGTGGGACGGCGCGGCGCTAAAAGGTGGACGGGCTATGGATACCTCTCCCTCGTTGTGACCCGATGCGACGTATTGTCCGCTGTCTAGCGCCCCCTGCCTCGGATCTCCACGAACCGCAGGCGCGCCCGCAGATGCGCGAACGCGTCAGCCCCCGTCGGGCGGGGTCGCTTCCTTTTGAAGTCTAGTGATGGCATCGCTGAGCGCAAGCACCTCTTGGCTTTTCTCGCCGAGGCGGCGCAGGGCGAGCGTGCGCTCCTCGGCCTCGCGGCGCCCGGCCACGGCGATCACCGGAATCTTGGCGAGCGAGTGTTCGCGCACCTTGTAATTGATTTTCTCGTTGCGCAAATCCACCTCGACCCGCAGTCCGGCGGCTTCCAGGGCGGCGGCGGCCTCTTGGGCGTAGTCGTCGGCGTCCGAGGTGATGGTCGCCACCATGACCTGGACCGGCGCCAGCCAGAGCGGAAAGCGCCCGGCGTACTGCTCTATGAGGATCGCCAGGAAGCGCTCGAAGGAGCCGAGGATGGCCCGGTGCAGCATGACCGGCCGGTGCTTGGCGCCGTCCTCGCCGACGTAGGTGGCGTCCAGGCGCTCCGGCAGCACGAAGTCGACCTGTAGGGTGCCGCACTGCCACTCGCGGCCGATGGCGTCCTTCAGGACGAAGTCGAGCTTGGGGCCGTAGAAGGCGCCCTCGCCCGGATCGAGCGTGTAGTCGAGGCCGGTCTCCTCGACCGCGTCCTTGAGCGCCGCCTCGGCCTTGTCCCAGGTCTCGTCATTGCCGGCGCGCACCTCGGGCCGGTCCGAGAAGCGGACCGTGGGCTCCTCGAAGCCCAGGTCCCGGTAGATGCTGCGCAGCAGGTCGCAGAAGCGCGCCGTCTCGGAATTTATCTGGTCCTCGGTGCAGAAGATGTGGGCGTCGTCCTGGGTGAAGGCGCGCACCCGCATCAGGCCGTGCAGCGCGCCCGAGGGCTCGTTGCGGTGGCAGGAGCCGAACTCGGCCATGCGCAGCGGCAGGTCGCGGTAGCTGGTCAGCCCCTGCTTGAAGATCTGCACATGGCAGGGGCAGTTCATCGGCTTGACGGCGAGCACCCGCTCGTCCTCGGTCTCGGCCGTGAACATGAGCTCGCGGAACTTCTCCCAGTGGCCCGAGGCCTCCCAGAGGGCCCGGTCGACCAGTTGCGGCGTCTTGACCTCCACGTAGCCACCGTCTTCCAGGCGCCGGCGCATGTAGTTCTCCACCGTGCGGTAGAGCGTCCAGCCCTTGGGGTGCCAGAAGACGCTGCCGGCCGCCTCCTCCTGCTGGTGGAAGAGGTCGAGCTCGCGGCCCAGGCGGCGGTGGTCGCGCTTCTCCGCCTCCTCCACCATTCTGAGGTAGGCGGCGAGCTGCTTCTCGGTCTCCCAGCAAGTGCCGTAGACCCGCTGGAGCTGGGCGTTGCGCGCGTCGCCGCGCCAGTAGGCGCCCGACAGCTTGGTCAGCTTGAAGGCGTGGCCCAGCTTCTTCGTCGACGGCAGGTGGGGACCGCGGCAGAGGTCGAGCCAGTCGCCCTGACGGTAGATGACGATCTCCTCGTCCTCGGGCAGCTCGCCGATCCACTCCGCCTTGTAGATCTCGCCGATCTCGTGGAAGTGGCGGACCGCGTCGGCGCGCTCCCAGACCTCGCGGCTGATGGGCTCGTCCCGGTCGACGATCTCGTGCATGCGCGCTTCCATCTGCTCGAGATCGGCGGGCGTGAAGGGCTCGTCGCGCACGAAGTCGTAATAGAAGCCGGTCTCGGTCGCCGGACCGAAGGTGATCTGGGTGCCGGGGTAGAGCTCCTGGGCCGCCTGGGCGAGCACGTGGGCCGCGTCGTGACGCAGCAGCTCGAGGGCTTCGGGATGGCCTCGGGTGACGATCTCGACCGGCGCGTCCTCCTCGATCGGGCGCGACAAGTCGAGGAGCGCGCCGTTCGCCTTCACGGCGAGCGCGTCCTTTGCCAGTCCGGGGCCGATCGATTGCGCGATTTCCTTGCCGGTCACCGGCCCATCGAAGTCCCGGACGCTTCCGTCGGGCAGCGTGATGGCAACCATGAGCGCCGCTGAGAACCTTTCGAGAGAGCCGGTCAGGCGCGCACTCTAGAGGCCTTTCGGTCGCTGTCAAGAACCGCCGGGATGGCCCTATCCCTCATGAGAAGTCCGGGCTAAGGTCGGCTGCGAGGACCAGAGCCATGAGCGACACCGAAGCCCCACAGCCCTCCTACCTAGACGGCCCCGAGGGGTCCCGTCTCGCCTACCACCGGACCGCGCCCGCCGACCCGGCAGACCCGCGGCCCGGCCTCGTCTTCTGCGGCGGCTTCACCTCGGACATGACCGGCACCAAGGCGACGGCGCTCGAGGCGTACGCCCAGGCGCGCGGCCAGGCCTTCCTGCGCTTCGACTACCAGGGCCACGGCGACTCCTCCGGCGCGTTCGCCGAGGGCACCATCGGGTGCTGGTCGGCGGACGCCATCGCCGCCCTCGACGCGCTGACCGAGGGACCGCAGGTGCTGGTCGGCTCCTCCATGGGCGGCTGGATCATGCTGCTGGTGGCGCTGGCGCGGCCGCAGCGCGTCGCCGGCCTGGTCGGCATTGCCGCGGCGCCGGACTTCACCGAGGAGCTCATGTGGGACCGCTACCCGCCCGACGTGCGCGCGGTGCTGGAGCGCGACGGCGTCTACCGCGAGCCCAGCGAGTACGGCGACGAGCCCTACACCATCACCCGGGCGCTGATCGAGGACGGGCGCCGGCACCTGCTGCTCGGCGGGCCCATCGCCCTCGACTGTCCGGTCCGCCTGATCCACGGCATGGAGGACCGGGACGTGCCCTGGGAGATCTCGCTCCGCCTGAGCCAGGCGCTCGCAAGCGACGACGTGGAGCTGACCCTGGTCAAGGCCGGCGACCACCGCCTCTCCGAGCCCCACGACCTGGAGCGCCTGTTCGACATCCTCACGCGTTTGTCGGAGAAGCTGGCCGAGGCTTAAGAAGGAAATCCGAACAAGCCAATTCACCACAGAGGATCGGAGGCACAGAGAAAACTATTCGAGTGATTCTCAAGAAAACATTCTGTGTTCTCTGTGGCTCTGTGGTTCCACCAAGTATTCACTTTGTTTTGTCTTTTGCTTGTGCGTTCAGCGTGGCGAGCAGGGCGTCCAGGCCCTCCCGGTAGGTGGGGTAGGCGAGATCGACGCCGAGCTCCTCCTTTATGCGGGCGTTGGAGACCCGCTTGCTGTCCCGGTAGAAGGAGCGGGCCATGTCGCTCAGCTCGGCCTGCTCGAAGGGGACCGGCGGCGGCGGCTCGCGGCCCAGCAGGCGGCAGGCGTGGGCGATCACCTCCTGGGGCGGGGCGGCCTCGTCGTCGCAGACGTTGTAGATCCCGCCCGGCGCGGGCTGCTCGATCGAGGCCTCCAGCACCTGCGCGATGTCCTCCACGTGGGTGCGGCTGAAGACCTGTCCGGGCTTGTCGATGCGTTTGGCCCGGCCGCTCAGGACGGTCTCGAGGGCGTTGCGGCCGGGGCCGTAGATGCCCGCCAGGCGGAAGACCTGGACCGGCAGGCCGTGGGCCTCCCAGAGGCCGAGCCAGCCTCTTTCGGCCGCCACCCGGCGGCGGCCCCGCTCGCCGGTCGGCGCCAGCTCCGAGTCCTCGTCGACCCAGCCGCCGGCCCGGTCGCCGTAGACGCCGCTGGTCGAGAGATAGCCGATCCAGGCGAGGCTCTCGCAGGCCACGATGTCGTCCCGCTGGAGGTCGAGAACCGGGTCGCCCTCGGCGTCGGGCGGCACGGAGCTGAGCAGGTGGGTGGCGCCCGCGAGCGCTGAACCGGGATCGGCAAGCGGCCGGTCGCGGTCGAAGGCGAAGGTCTCGATGCCCTCGGCGGCCAGCGCCGCGGCCTTGTCGTCGGAACGGCTGGTCCCGGCCACCCGCCAGCCCGCGGCCATGAGCCGCCGGGCGAGCGTCAGGGCGGAGTAGCCGAGGCCGAAGCAGAAGAGGCGGCCGGGCGCCCGGGCGCTCCCCGGCTCCGCTCCTTTGCCCATGTCCCGTCTCCCCTTGCCGCTTGCAATGCGCCCGATCAGCCCCGAACTTAGGAACAGCGCCCGCGGGCGGCAAGGCGCCGCCTGCGAACTCCTCATCCGGCCGGGACAACGCCCTCATGCAGCAGGTCCAGCAACGCCTGAGCCTCCCGTCCCGCGGCCCCGGTCTGCACGAGGTGACGGACGAGGTCGCCGGGTGGCTGGCCGAGCAGCCGGTCCGCGAGGGACTGCTGACCCTCTTCCTGCGCCACACCTCCGCCTCACTGGTGGTGCAGGAGAACGCCGACCCCGACGTGCGGCGCGACCTGGAGAGCTTCTTCCAGCGGCTGGTGCCGGAGGACAGCGGGCTCTACCGCCACGGCATCGAGGGACCCGACGACATGCCGGCCCACATCAAGACGGCGCTGACCCATACCCAGCTTTCGATCCCGGTCTCGGACGGGCGCCTGGCGCTCGGCACCTGGCAGGGCATCTACCTGTTCGAGCACCGCCGGGCGCCCCAGCGGCGCGAGCTGGCGCTGCACCTGGTGGGCGAGTGAGCGCCATGCCGACTGTCACTCTCCTCGTCGCCATCGCCGCTCTCTCGGTGCTCCTCGCGTCCGAGCCCGTGTTCGCCCAGGACGACACTGCCGAGACCGCCGAGATGGTCGACGCCCAACGCTACCAGGAGTGCCTGCGGCTCACCGAGACGGACCCGGAGGAGGCCTTCGAGGCCGCGTCGGCCTGGGAGCCGCTGGGCGGCGGCGCGCCGGCCCAGCATTGCATGGCGCTGGCGCTGATCGGCCTCGGCCAGTACGCCGCGGCGGGCGAGCGCCTGGAGGTCCTGGCGAACGCCGTCGCCCGCAGCAGTCCCGAGCTCACGGTCGGCGCCCTCACACAGGCGGCCCAAGCCTGGCTGCTGGCGGGCGATACGGAGCGGGCCTACGCGGTGCAAACCGCGGCGCTGGAGCTGGCGCCGGAGGACCCGGAGCTGCTGGTCGACCGGGCCCTCACCCTGGCCAAGGCGGAGAACTACGCCGAGGCGCTCGCCGACCTGGACCGGGCGCTGGCCCTCGCGCCGGGGCGTCCGGACATCCTGGTCTACCGGGCGAGCGCTCACCGCTACCTGGACGATCTGGCCGCGGCTCTCGAGGACGTGGAGCGCGCTCTGGTGCTCGACCCCAACAACCCCGAGGGGCTGCTCGAGCGGGGCAACCTGCGGCGCCTCCAGGGCGACCTGGACGGCGCCCGGGACGACTGGCAGCGCGCCGCCACCCTGGCCGAGGGCCTGCCGACCGGCGACGCCGCCCAGGCGAACATCGCAAACCTGGAGCTGGGCCAGGACTAGGGAGTGTCGGGCTCCATCGAAGCGCCGCCGACGGCTCAGAAGTCCAGGTCAGCGTAGTGCTTGGCGGGCGGGGCGCCGGGCAGCAGCTCGGTGAGGATCGGCCGCATGCTGGGCCGAGACTTGAGGCGGGCGTACCAGTTCTTGGCCTCCGGGTGGTCCTCCCAGGGCACGTCCCCCAGGTAGTCCACCGCCGAGAGCTGCGCCGCCGCCGCCAGGTCGGCGAGGGAAAGCGCGTCGCCCGCCAGCCAGCGCCGCCGCTCGGACAGCCAGGCGATGTAGTCCAGGTGGATGTGGAGGTTTTGGTGCCCGGCGCGGATGGCGGCGGTGTCCGGCTGGCCGCGGCCGAGCAGGCGCTTGGTGAACTTCTCCTCGACCAGGTTGTGCGTCACCTCGCGGTGGAACTTGCCGGCGAACCAGTCGACCAGGCGCCGCGTCTCGGCCCGCTCGGCCGGCCGGCGGCCGAGAAGCGAGGGCTCGGGGTGGACGTCTTCCAGGTACTCCGCGATCACCCGCGCGCCCGCGATGATGGCCCGGTCCTCGTCCACCAGGACCGGCACCTCGCCGGCCGGATTGAGCTTCAGGAAGGCCTCGCGCCGCTCCCAGGCCTTCTCCTCCTTGAGCTCGCAGTCGAGGCCCTTCTCCGCCAAGTGGATGCGCGTCTCCCGGCAATGGGGGTCCAGCGGCAGGTGATAGAGCACGCGCATGGCGGCGCACTCTAGCCCGATTCGCCCCCGCGGCAAGGGGCGTCGGTGGCGCCGAAGGAGCGAAGGTTCAGGCCCGGCGGGCGGTATCCTCGGCGCTGGTGAGGGGCTGCTCGAGGCGGGTCAGCATCTCGCGCGGGACGACCTGCCAGAAGCGGCCGCGCTCCTGCTGCCAGTCGATCAGCAGGCGCTCCGCAAAGGCGGACTGGGTCTCGTCCCGGTGCTCGGCGATCAGCGCCTTCAAGAGCTCCTCCCAGTGCTCGCTCTCGAGGCGCTGGTGGATCACGCTGTCCGGATTGACGCGCAGCGGCAGCACCTCCTCCGGGTCGTAGACGAAGGCCATGCCGCCGGTCATGCCAGCCGCGAAGTTGTCGCCGACCTTGCCCAGGATCACCGCCGTGCCGCCGGTCATGTACTCGCAGCCGTTCGAGCCGCAGCCCTCGACCACGGCGGTGGCGCCCGAGTTGCGCACGCAGAAGCGCTCGGCCGCCTGGCCGGCGGCGAACAGCTTCCCGGCCGTCGCGCCGTAGAGCACGGTGTTGCCGATGATGGTGTTGTCCTGGGTGACCAGCGGGCTCGAGGTCATGGGCCGCACCACGATGGTGCCGCCCGAGAGGCCCTTGCCCACGTAGTCGTTGGCGTCGCCGAAGACCTCCAGCTTGAGGCCCTGCACCGCGAAAGCGCCGAGCGACTGGCCGGCCGAGCCGCGCAGGCGCACGCTCACGTGGCCGGGCCGGAGCTTCGCCATGCCGAAGCGGCGGGTGATCTTGGACGAGAGCTTGGTGCCGATGGCCCGGTGGGTGTTCCGCACCGTGTACTGAAGCTGCATCTTCTCGCCGACATCGAAGAGGGGCGCTGCGTCCTCGATGATCTGGGCGTCCAGGGTCTCGGGCACCTCGTTGCGGCCTTCGACGGTACAGATCCGCGGCAGGCCGCCCGGGTCGGCGACGGCCAGGATGGGATTGAGGTCCAGGTCGTCGAGATGGGCCGCGCCGCGGCTGACCTGGGCCAGCAGGTCGGTGCGGCCGATGATCTCGTCGAGGGAGCGGGCGCCGAGGGAGGCCAGGATCTCGCGCACCTCCTCGGCGATGAAGCTGAAGAGGTTGACCACCTTCTCGGGCGTGCCGGTGAACTTGCGGCGCAGCGCCGCGTCCTGGGTGCAGACCCCCACCGGGCAGGTGTTGGAGTGGCACTGGCGCACCATGATGCAGCCCATGGCGACCAGCGAGGCCGTGCCGACGCCGAACTCCTCGGCGCCCAGCATGGCGGCGATGACCACGTCGCGGCCGGTGCGGATGCCGCCGTCGGTGCGCAGGCGCACGCTGTGGCGCAGGCGGTTCAGGGTGAGGATCTGGTTCACCTCCGAGAGCCCCATCTCCCAGGGCACGCCGGCGTACTTGATCGAGGTCTGGGGGCTGGCGCCGGTGCCGCCCACGTGGCCGGAGACCAGGATCACGTCGGCCTTGGCCTTGGCGACCCCTGCAGCAATGGTGCCGATGCCCGAGCGGGCCACCAGCTTGACGCAGACCCGGGCCTCCGGGTTGATCTGCTTCAGGTCGTAGATGAGCTGCGCCAGGTCCTCGATCGAATAGATGTCGTGGTGCGGCGGCGGCGAGATCAGCATGACGCCGGGCGTCGAGTGGCGCAGCTTGGCGATCATCTCGGTGACCTTGAAGCCGGGCAGCTGGCCGCCCTCGCCGGGCTTGGCGCCCTGGGCCACCTTGATCTCCAGCTCGCGGCAGCGGTTCAGGTACTCGGCCGTGACGCCGAAGCGGCCCGAGGCGACCTGCTTGATGGCCGAGTTCTCGTTGTCGCCGTTGGCGTGCGGGCTGTAGCGGGCCGGGTCCTCGCCGCCTTCGCCGGAGTCCGACTTTGCGCCGATGCGGTTCATGGCGATGTTGAGGACGCCGTGGGCCTCGGCGCTGAGGGCGCCCAGCGACATGCCGGGGGTGACGAAGCGCTTGCGGATGGCCGTGATCGACTCGACCTCTTCCAGCGGCACCGGGCGCTGGCCGTCGATCTTGAAGTCCAGCAGGTCGCGCAGGGAGCCGGGCGGCAGCAGGCGCGCCGCCTCGCTGAACTTCTTGTAGGTGGAATAGGAGTCGCTGGCGACTGCGGCCTGCAGGGTGTGGATCAGGTCGGCGGCCCAGGAATGGGCCTCGCCGCCGCGGCGGTAGCGGTAGAAGCCGCCGACCGGCAGGGCCACGAAGTCCTCCGCCCAGGCGCGGGCGTGGAGCTCCTGCACGTTCTGCTGGATGCCGGTCAGGCCGATGCCGGAGATCCGGCTCGGCATGCCGGGGAAGAACTCGTCCACCAGGGTGCGCGACAGGCCCACGGCCTCGAAGTTGTAGCCGCCGCGGTAGGGCGAGATGACCGAGATGCCCATCTTGGACATGATCTTGAGGAGGCCGTCGTCGACCGCCTTCTTGTAGCGGGTGACCGCCTCCTCCAGGCTCATGTCGCCGAACAGGCCGCGGCCCTGGCGGTCAGCGATGGCCTCCTGGGCCAGATAGGCGTTCACCGTGGTGGCGCCGCAGCCGATGAGGACGGCGAAGTAGTGCACGTCGAGGCATTCGCCGGCGCGCACGTTGAGGGAGCAGAAGGTGCGCAGCTTCTGGCGCACCAGGTGCGAGTGGACCGCCGCGGTCGCCAGGATCATGGGGATCGGCGCGCGGCCGGCGGAGACCGCCTTGTCGGACAGGATCACGTGCTCGCAGCCGCCGCGCACCCCGTCCTCGGCCTCGCGGCGGATGCGCTCGATGGCGTTGCGCAGCATGGTCCCGCCGCCGTCGAGCTCGAAGGTGCAGTCCACGTCGACCGCCGTCTCGCCCAGGTAGGCGCCCATGGCCTCGAACTCGGCGTTGGAGAGCACGGGCGATTCGAGCTGCAGCAGGCGGCACTGGGATTCGTCCTCGTCCAGGATGTTGCCAAGGTTGCCGAGCCGGGTCTTCAGCGTCATGACCCGGCGCTCGCGTAGAGAGTCGATGGGCGGGTTTGTGACCTGGCTGAAGTTCTGCCGGAAGAAGTGGTGGAGCCCGCGCGGCCGATCCGACAGCACGGCCAGCGGCGTGTCGTCGCCCATGGAGCCCACGGCCTCCTTGGCGTCCTCCACCATGGGCGGCAGGACCAGCTCCAGGTCCTCCATGGTCAGGCCGTAGCCGCACTGGCGGCGGCGCAGCTCCTCCTTGCCGAACTCGACCGTCTCGCCGCCGTCGGGCTTCACCAGGTCGTCGATGACGGTGATGTTGCGCACCCAGTCGCCGAAGGGCCGGGCAGCGGCCAGGCGCTCCTTGATCTCGGCATCGTGGTAGAGGCGGCCTTCGTCGAGGTCGAGGGCCAGCATCTGGCCGGGGCCGATGCGGCCCTTCTCGACGATCTGGGCCTCGTCGAGGCGCACCATGCCCGTCTCGGAGCCGGCGAACAGCAGGCCGTGCTCGGTGATGGTGTAGCGCATAGGCCTGAGGCCGTTGCGGTCCATGCCGGCGACCAGCCAGCGTCCGCCGAAGCCGCAGACAGCGGCCGGGCCGTCCCAGGACTCCATGACCGCGTTGCAGTAGCTGTTGAGGTCCTTGCGCGCCTGGGGGATGGGGCTCTCCTTGTGCCAGGCCTCCGGGATCAGCATGGTCTTGGCCATCGGCAGGTCGCGCCCGGCGCGCACCAGCAGCTCGAAGACGGCGTCGAGCGCCGCCGAGTCCGAGCTGCCCGGCTGCACCACTGGCTTCAGGTCCTCGATCGACTCGCCGAAGACCTCGGCCGCCAGGCGGCACTCGTGGGCCTTCATCCAGTTGTCGTTGCCGCGCAGCGTGTTGATCTCGCCGTTGTGGGCGATGACCCGGAACGGTTGGGCGAGGCGCCAGGTCGGGAAGGTGTTGGTGGAATAGCGCTGATGGAAGATGGCGAAGCTGGAGGTGAAGCGCGGGTCCATCAGGTCGGGATAGAAGGCCGTCAGCTGCTCGGCCAGGAACATGCCCTTGTAGATGATCGAGCGCCCGCTCAAGGAGCAGATATAGAAGTCCTTGATGGACTCCTGCTCGGCCGCCGCCTCGATGCGCCGCCGGATGACGTAGAGGTCGAGCTCGAACTGCCGGGCCGAGACGCCGCGCCGGTCGGCGATCATGATCTGCTCGATCTCGGGACGGGTGGCGTTGGCCTTCTCGCCGACCACGTCGGTGTTCACCGGAACCTGGCGCCAGCCGTAGATGGTGTAGCCGAAGTTCAGGATCTCGCGCTCGACGATGACGCGGCAGCGCTCCTGGGCGGCGAAGTCGGTGCGCGGCAGGAAGGTCATGCCGACGCCGATGCGCCCGGCGTCCGGCTTGTGGCCGGCACGGGCGACGTGCTCGTGGAAGAAGTCCTGGGGGATCTGGACGTGGATCCCGGCGCCGTCGCCGGTCTTGCCGTCGGCGTCCACCGCGCCCCGGTGCCAGACGGCCTTCAGGGCCTCGATGCCGGCCAGCACCACCTCGCGCCGCGGCTTGCCGTCGAGGGAGGCGACGAAGCCGACGCCGCAGGCATCGTGCTCCTCGGCCGGGTCGTAGAGGCCGCGGCGGGCGAGGCGGGCCGCCTCTGCCTGCTGCTTCCGGGGGTCGAAGGCGCTCATGGCGGGCTCCGAGGTCTCAGGCGCCGCCGGCCGACTGGCCGACCTCGGCGGTGATCGGGATGTGCCCGGGCTCGGCCGCGACCCGCGCGAGCCAGGCGCCGACGGCCGGATAGGGCTCGAGATCGAAGCCGCCTTCCCCGGCCACGTGGGTGTAGGCGTAGAGGGCGATGTCGGCGAGGCCGTAGCGCTCGCCCACGAAGAAGGCGCGCTCGGCCAGATGCCCTTCCATGACCTTGAGGGCGTCCTCGCCCTTCGCCTTGCGTGCGGGCCGCTCGGCCTTCTGTGGCTCGCTCAGCTCCGGCAGATGGGCCCAGAAGCGCAGCACGGCGATGTAGGGCTCGTGGCTGTACTGCTCGAAGAAGAGCCACTGCAAGGTTTCGGCCCGCGCCTTGCGCTCGCCCGGCCAGAAGTCCGTGCCGTCTGCCAGGTAGCAGAGGATGGCGTTCGATTCGGCGAGGTAGCTGCCGTCCTCCAGGCGCAGGGTCGGGATGCGGCCGTTGGGATTGCGGGCGAGAAACTCCGGCGTGCGGGTCTCGCCCTTGAAGATGTCCATCTCCACCCGCTCGAACGGCAGGCCGAGCTGGGTCAGCAGCAGGCGCACCTTGTAGCCATTGCCCGAGATCAGATTGTCGTAGAGCCGCAGCATCTCGTCTCCCATCCCCGTGCTGTGCCTATTCCGCCGCCACGGCCGGGGCCTCGGCGCCGGCGGCCTTGGCGGCGATGTAGGCGTCGATCTGCTCGGCCGCGTCGCGGCCGTCGCGCACGGCCCAGACCACCAGCGAGGCACCGCGCACGATGTCGCCAGCGGCGAAGACGCCGTCGAGGCTGGTCATCTTGGAGCGGAAGTCGATGCTGAGGGTGCCCCAGCGTGTGACCTTCAGGTCCGGCGCCTCGAAACGCTCGGGCAGGTCCTCGGGGTCGAAGCCGAGGGCCTTGATGGCCAGGTCCGCGGGCAGGGTGAAGCTGGAGCCCTCGATCACCTGGGGCGTCTGCCGGCCCGTGGCGTCGGCGACGCCCAGGTGGACCTTGAGGGCCCGGACGCCGTTCACGTCGCCGTCCCCCAGGAAGGCTTCCGGCGCGCTCAGCCAGACGAACTCCACGCCCTCCTCCTCGGCGTGAAAGACCTCGCGCAGCGAGCCCGGCATGTTGACCCGGTCTCGGCGGTAGAGGCAGCGCACCGACTTGGCGCCCTGGCGCACGGCGGTGCGCACGCAGTCCATCGCCGTGTCGCCGCCGCCGATCACCACCACGTCCTTGCCACGGGCGTCGAGGCGGCCGTCTTCGAAGGCCGGCACCTCATCGCCGAGGCCTTTGCGGTTGGAGGCGGTCAGGAACTCCATGGCCGGATGGATGCCGTCGAGGCCGACGCCGGGGAGCTTTATGTCCCGGGCCCCGTAGACTCCGGTGGCGATCAGCACGGCGTCGTGGCGCTCGCGCAGCTCCGCCAGGCTGACGTCGCGGCCGACCTCGCAGTTGAGCTGGAAGCCGACCCCGGCCCGGGCGATCAGCTCGGCGCGGCGGGTCACCACCTCCTTCTCCAGCTTGAAGTTGGGGATGCCGTAGATCAGGAGGCCGCCGACGCGGTCGTAGCGGTCGTAGATTTCCACCTGGTAGCCCTTGCGCCGCAGCTGCTCGGCGGCCGCCAGGCCGGCCGGGCCGGCGCCGACGATGCCGACCGACTGGTCGCGCTCCTGCCGTGGGCGGACCGGCTGCACCCAGCCCTCTTCCCAGGCCGTCTCGGTGATGTACTTCTCCACCGAGCCGATGGTGACCGTGCCGTGGCCGGCCTGCTCGATCACGCAATTGCCCTCGCAGAGCCTGTCCTGGGGGCAGATGCGGCCGCAGATCTCCGGGAAGTTGTTGGTCGACTGGGCGATCTCGTAGGCTTCCTCGAGCCGGCCCTCGGCGGTCAGCATGAGCCAGTCGGGAATGTTGTTGTGCAGCGGGCAGTGCACCTGGCAGAAGGGCACGCCGCACTGGGAGCAGCGGCTGGCCTGCTCGGCGGCCCGGGCGGCGGCGAACTCGCCGTAGATCTCCTGGAAGTCCTGGCGCCGGGCCACGGCCGCCCGCTTGTCGGGCATGTGCCGGGCGACGTCCACGAACTTCAGCATGCGACTGGCCATGTCCCGACCTGGCTCCCCCTCGGTTCGAGGTCCGCTTCCCGCTCCGGTGCCTATCCCGGCGCCACTCCGGGCGCTCTTAGGCTCGCCGCACCCCAGTCCTCGGCGGCCGCCGGCCTCCGGTCTCGCAACCGGACTACTTATGGACCGTCTCGGGCGGGAAATGGGCCGCGGCGCGCCGTCCTTACCGAACGCCGGACGGGGATGCTCCGTTTGCGGCCCTCTCGACTCCCCGAGCGGCCACCCCGACGCTCGCTTCGGCGCCAGATATAGGCCATTTCCGGCCGCTTGGCGAGCGGATTCCGAAAAATAAGTCAATAATAGTGACCTAAAAATTAATAAAGTTTGTTGCTCATGAGGAAAACCATAGAAGCCAAGAGGACATTCCGATACATTAGTCCCATCACAGTACTAAATTCGTTCTGGGCGACGCGGAATCCCGTGATATAAGCGCCGCGGCCCCATCCGTCGGGCCGAGTCGCTGGGAATCCGACCTTGCCGCTGCTTCAGATCCTGGTTCTGGCCATCGTCCAGGGCGCTACCGAATTTCTGCCCATCAGCTCCTCCGGCCATCTGATCCTGGTGCCCTATTTTACGGCCTGGTCCGACCAGGGCCTGGTGATCGACGTGGCCGCCCACGTGGGCACCCTGGTGGCGGTCATGATCTACTTCTGGCGCGACGTCCTGCGTATGGCGATCGGCCTCTGGCACCTGGTGCGCGGCAAGCTCGACGCCGGCGGGCGGCTGGCGCTGCTGCTGCTCCTCGCCACGGTGCCGGCCCTGCTGGTGGGCTATCTGATCGACCAGTACTTCAGCGACGCCCTGAGGAGCCCCCAGGTGGTGGCCTATGCCTTGATCGGCTTCGGCCTGCTGCTCTACCTGGCCGACCGCGTCGGCATGACCGTGAACCGGGTCGACCACATGACCGTGGTGCAGGCCGTCACCATCGGCCTGGCCCAGGTGCTGGCCTTCATTCCGGGCACCAGCCGCTCGGGCATCACCATGACCGCCGGACGGCTGCTCGGCTACGAGCGCACCGAGGCCGCGCGCTTCTCCTTCCTGCTGTCACTGCCGGCGATCTCGGCGGCCGGGCTGTGGAAGGGGCGGGAGCTGCTGCAGAACAGCGACCCGGAGACGCTGCAGGCCGCGGGGCTGACGGCACTCTTCTCGGCCGTGGCCGGCCTGCTCGCCATCGCCTTCCTCATGGCCTGGCTGCGGCGGGCCAACTTCACCATCTTCGTCGGCTACCGCATCCTCCTGGGCGGCCTGCTGCTCTGGCTGATCTACAGTGGGACCCTGACCCTGCCGGCTGCGGGATAGGCCGTTCGCGCCAAGAGGCGCCGCTCAAGCCGATTCGAGCCGTCCGGCCCGGCCGCCGGGCCGGTAGCGCTGCAGGTAGGTGGGCAGGACCATCTCGATGGCCGTCGGCGCGATGCCGAGATCGGCGAAACCCGGCGTCCCTTCCGAGACCACGTTGTCGCTGCGCAAGAGGCGCACCTGATCGCGGGTCAGCGGCGGCACCGGCAGTAGCTCGAGCAGGGCCGCCTGCATCTCGGCGAGCCCGAAGGGCAGGGGGATCAGGAGACAGCGCCGGCCGGTCTCCTCCAGCAGCAGCTCCATCAGCTCCTTGAAGCTGTAGACCCGCGGGCCGCCCAGCTCGTAGGTCTGGCCGCGGGCCGCCGGGTCGCCGAGGGCCCGCACGATGGCCTCGGCCAGGTCCGCCACGTAGAGCGGCTGGAAGCGGGTGTGGCCGCCGCCGATCAGCGGCAGAAAGGGCGAGAGGCGCGCGTAGACGGCGAAGCGGTTGAAGAAGTCGTCCTCGGGCCCGATCACCAGGCTGGGGCGGCAGACGACGGCGTCCGGAAAGGCCTCGCGCACTGCCTGCTCGCCGTAGCCCTTGGAGCGGGCATAGTCGGCCGCGGCCGACGTGCTCGCGCCGATGGCGGAGACCTGGACCAGGCTCCCGACGCCGGCCGCGGCCGCCCGCTGGGCGATGCGGCGCGCGCCCTCCACGTGGACCGCCTCGAAGGTCTGCCGGCCGCGCTCGTAGAGGATGCCCGCAAGGTTGATTACCGCGTCCGTGCCGGCCACGGCGGCGGCCACCAACGCCTCGTCCTGGAGCGGCACCGAGAGGGGCGTGATCTGGCCCACGTCGCCCAGGGGCCGCAGGAACTTGGCCCGGTCCGGATCGCGCACGGCGATGCGGATGATCCAGCCCTGCTTGGCCAGGCGCCGCACCACGTGGCGACCGACGAAGCCGGAGCCTCCGAAGATGGTGATCACGGGCGGTGGCATGTCCCTCTCCCTCGCAAGCGGGCGTCCCGTGGCCTGCTCCGCCGCTCTGGCCGGCCTCGCGTCGACGGCCCGCGCCCTCGCCGTCCGCCGGGTACTATACCCGCCCGGCCGGCTCGATCACGCCCAAACGACGCGCGCGGTCGCGCACTGCGCCTCCCGCGGCCATAACCCTTCGTTATGTCCGGCTCTCCGCGGGATCCGGCTCCGGTCTTTGCCTTGACAGTCCAAGGCCTATGGAGAGAATGCCCGACCGTCTCGATGACCCTCCCGGTTCACCTTGGACATTCAGCTCCACCAGAACGACCTGCCGGACGGCCTCGATCTCGGCGATCTGGTTGCCGTGGACAGCGAGACCATGGGCCTCAACGTCACCCGCGACCGGCTCTGCCTGGTGCAGCTCTCGGCTGGCGACGAGGTGTGCCACCTGGTCCAGTTCCGCGAGCCGCGCTACGACGCGCCCAATCTCAGGGCCCTGGTGAGCGATCCCTCGGTCACAAAGATCTTCCACTTCGCCCGCTTCGATCTGGCTGCCCTGCGCCACCATCTGGGGGTCGACTGCGCGCCGGTCTACTGTACCAAGATCGCCTCCCGGCTGGCGCGCACCTTCACCGACCGCCACAGCCTGCGCGATCTCTGCCGCGAGTTGCTGGGGGTGGATCTTTCCAAGCAGCAGCAGTCCTCCGATTGGGGCGCCCCCGACTTGAGCGAGGAGCAGCGGCGCTACGCGGCCTCGGACGTTCTCTACTTGCACCAGCTGAAGACGGTCCTAGATGAGATGCTGGAGCGTGAGGACCGCATGAAACTGGCGCGGGCCTGCTTCGAGTTCCTGCCGGCGCGGGCGGCGCTGGACCTGGCGGGCTGGCAGGACGTCGATATCTTTGCCCATTGAGCGCGCCCCATTGAGCGTCCACTTCGAGCCCCGCAGACGGTTCGCCGGACCATCGGAACGGCGCTCCCGTGCGGCTCCGCGGGCCTTGCCGTAAGATCATGGATTCCGGCGGGAATTTGCTATACTCCGCGCCGCCGCGTCGGGGGGCCGAGGCAGGATCGCTGGGGGGCGGTTCGCACGAGACACCCTAGGACTGAATGAGGCTGGTTCATGGCCGGACAGGCAGAGCGATTGGTGAACCCCTGCTTACCCTCCCGCGGCGGCGATCTGACGGCGGCGCAGCGCGTCCTCCGGCTGGAGGCGGACGGTCTTCAGGCGCTGGCCGAGGCGCTCGACGAGAGCTTCATCGCCACCATCGATACCCTGAACGCCGTGACCGGCCGGATCGTCGTCACCGGCATGGGCAAGGCCGGCCACGTGGCGCGGAAGTTCGCTGCCACCCTGGCCTCGACCGGGTCTCCGGCCCAGTTCGTCCACCCGGGCGAGGCGAGCCATGGGGATCTCGGCATGATCACCTCCGAGGACGCCGTGATCGCCCTCTCGAACTCGGGGCAGACGGCGGAGCTGCACGACCTGGTGGCCTACACCCGGCGCTTCAACATCGCGCTTATCGCCATCAGCAGCCGACGCGGCAGCGCGCTCTGCGAGGCCGCTGACCTGTCGCTGATCCTGCCCAGGATTCCGGAGGCCTGCCCCATGGGACTGGCGCCGACCACCTCGACCACCATGGCCATGGCCCTGGGCGACGCCATCGCCATCGCCCTCCTGGAGCGCCGCGGCTTCTCGGCCGAGGACTTCCAGGTCTTCCACCCGGGCGGCGCCCTCGGCAAGAGCCTCCTGAAGGTACGCGACATCATGCATGGGCCCGAGGAGCTGCCGGTCTGCGCTGGCGACTGTGCCATGGCCGACGCCATCCTGGTGATGACGGCGAAGCGCTTCGGATGCGTCGGGGTCGTGGATGAATCGGGCGTCCTGGCCGGTATCATTACCGATGGCGACCTGCGCAGACACATGGGCGACGATCTGCTCGACCGCAAGGCGGGCGAAGTCATGACCGGAAGCCCGAGGACCATCCGCCCCCAGGCCCTGGCGGCGGAGGCGCTGCGCATCATGAACATGCCGGACCGGCCCATCACCAGCCTCTTCGTGGTGGAGGCCGACCGGCCGCTCGGTATCGTGCACATCCACGACTGCCTGCGCGCGGGCGTGGCCTGAAAGGCGGAGCATGGCGGCCCCCATGACGAGCAAGCCGGAGCTGGCCGGCCGCCGCTTCTCCTATGGGGCGGGCGGCCCGGGCGGCGCCACTCGCTGGGCCTCCCAGCGGGCCAGCAGCCGGATCTCCATGAGCGGCGGCTACAGCCTCTTCGTGGGCGTCATGAAGGTCGCCCTGCCGGCCGCGGCCACCGTGCTCATCCTACTGCTCCTGGCCTGGCCGGAGATCACCCCCGGCAAGTCCGGGCTCGAGCTCGACCTCTCGGAGATCTCGATCGCCCAGCCCGACGACCTGGCCGTCCTGAACGCCCGCTTCAGCGGCTTCGACAGCCGCAATCAGCCCTTCCTGGTGACTGCGGACGTGGCCAGCCAGGCCTCGGAGGACGACAACGTCATCTCGCTGGAGCTGCCCAAGGCGGACATCGCACTCGCCGACGGGGCCTGGGTCCAGCTCAGCGCCCGCGAGGGTCTTTACGACCGGGAAACCCAAACGGTGGATCTTGTCGGTCAGGTCAGCTTCTTTCACGACAGGGGATTCGAGCTGCATACGGAGACCGCCCGGGTCGATCTGGAGGACGGGTCGGCCATGGGGCGAGAAACCGTGACAGGACAGGGTCTTTTCGGGCAGATTGAGGCAACCGGATTCGATTCTTTCGACCAAGGAGACCGCATCATCTTCCTGGGTCCCAGTCATCTCACGCTTTTCCCGGGCGCCGAGGCCGGCGTTTCGACGGAGGCGAGCCCGTGAACGCGCCCGGCCGGAAGTGCCTGACGGCGGCCTTCTCCACCCTTCTGCTGCTGGGTTTCGCCCTGCCCGCCCCGGCGGCGGCGCAGAACCTGCTGAGCTTCGGCGACGGCGGCCAGCCGGTCGAGATCACCGCCGAGGACGGCATCGAGTGGCGGCGCAAGGAGCAGGTCTATATCGCCAGCGGCAAGGCCCGGGCGGCGCGCGGCGACATCGAGCTTTTCGGCGACGTGCTGGAGGCCCACTACCGACCCTCTGCCGACGGCGGAACCGAGGTCTACCGGGTCGAGGCCCACGGCAACGTGCGCATCCTCTCGCCCAACGAGGCGGTTTACGGCGATGACGGCTACTACGACGTGGACCGGGGCGTGGTGGCCCTGACCGGCGAGGGGCTGCGCCTGGAGACGGGCGGCGACCGGATCACGGCGAACGAGAGCCTGGAGTACTGGGAAGGCAAGCGGGTCGCCGTGGCCCGCGGCGGCGCCGTGGCCAGCCGCGGCGACAAGAGCCTGAGCGCCGAGCTGCTGGTCGGGCACTTCGGCGAGAACGCCGAGGGCCGCATGGTGCTGCAGAAGGTCGACGCCCAGGGCGACGTCCGGATCACGACCCCCAGCGAGTTCGTCAGCAGCGAGAGCGGCGTCTATCACGTGAACGAGCAGCTGGCGGAGCTGGCCGGCGGCGTGAAGATCACCCGTGGCGACGCCCAGCTGAACGGGGAGTATGCCGAGGTCAACCTGGCCACCGGCGTGAGCCGCCTGCTGGCCGCCCCGCCGGGCGGCGACGGCGACGGGCGGGTCCGCGGCCTGCTGGTGCCGTCCTCAGCAGGCGCCTCGCAAGACGATTCATAGGTCATTCCGCCAGGATCCCGAAACCGTCATGAGCTCCGCCAGAGACAAGACTCCCAGGTCCAAGCCCGGTCCGCGCGAGGCGCAGGCCGCGGCTCCGGCCAAGGGTCCCGCCGACGGCCCCCGCCTGGTGGCGGACAACAAGGGCCTGGAGGCGATCGGCCTGGGGAAGAGCTTCCGGCGGCGCCCGGTGCTGCGCAACGTCAGCCTGTCGGTCCAGCGCGGCGAGGCGGTGGGCCTCCTGGGCCCCAACGGCGCTGGCAAGACCACCTGCTTCTACATCGTGACCGGCCTGCTGTCGCCCGAGCAGGGCTGGGTCATGCTCGACGGGCAGGACATCACCGACCTGCCCATGTACCGCCGGGCGCGCCTCGGCATCGGCTACCTGCCCCAGGAGGCCTCGATCTTCCGCGGCCTGACGGTAGAGCAGAACATCCGCGGCGTCCTGGAGGTGGTGGAGCCGGACCGCAACCGGCGCGACGCGATCCTCGAGGATCTGCTGGACGAGTTCTCGGTCGGCCACCTGCGCCGCACCCCGGCCATGGCGCTCTCGGGCGGCGAGCGCCGGCGGGTCGAGATCGCGCGCGCGCTCGCGGCCCATCCCAACTTCATCCTGCTGGACGAGCCGCTCGCCGGCATCGACCCGATCGCCGTCAACGACATCCGCGATCTGGTGCTGCACTTGAAGGACAAGGGCATCGGTGTACTGATCACCGATCACAACGTCCGCGATACTTTGGAAATCGTCGATCGCGCCTACATTATTCATGACGGCGTGGTCCTGATGGACGGCAAACCGTCCGAAATTGTTTCCCACGAGGACGTACGGCGCGTTTACTTGGGCGAAAGGTTTAGTCTTTAAAGGCTGCCCATTATGGCGGTGACACAGCGCCTTGAGCTACGACAGAGCCAATCTCTCGTCATGACGCCGCAGTTGCAGCAGGCGATCAAGCTGCTGCAGCTTTCGAACCTCGAACTGGCGGACTACGTGGAGCGGGAGGTCGAGCAGAACCCCTTGCTGGAACGCGAGGAGGGCGATGTCGACGGCGGCGAGGACGAGGCGGCGAAAGAGCGGACGGGGGCCGAGGACGGCGAGGCCGTGCGCGACAGCATGGAGCTGACCACGGCGGAGACCCTGCCGGCGAGCGACCAGGCGCCGCTCGACACCGATTATGCCAACGACTACACCAACGACGCGGACGGCGACTGGCCAGGCGAGGGCCTGTTGGGCGGAAGCTGGAACGGACGGGCCCAGGATCCGGACGACGACGAGACCGGCTTCGAGCAGCGGCTGTCGCGCGAGCCCAGCCTGCGGGACCGGCTGCTCGAGCAGCTGCAGATGGATCTGCACCATCCGACCGACCGCATCATTGGGCTGCACCTCATCGATCAGCTCGACGAGGCGGGCTATATGAGCGCCGACCTCTCGGCCCTGGCCGAGCTTCTCGGCTGCGAGAGGACGCGCATCGAGGCGACGCTGGCCCTCATGCAGCGCTTCGAGCCCAGCGGCATCTTCGCCCGGGACCTGCGCGAGTGCCTCTCCCTGCAGCTCGCCGAACGGGACAGGCTCGACCCGGCCATGGCGACGCTGATCGAGAACCTGGACCTCCTGGCCCGGCACGAGAAGGCGCAGCTGAAGAGGCTCTGCGGCGTCGACGACGAGGATCTCGCCGACATGATCGCCGAGATCAAGGCCCTCGACCCCAAGCCGGCGCTCGCCTACGACCACAAGGTGGCGGAGCCCGTGGTGCCGGACATCGTCGTGCGCCGGCGGGCCAAGGGCGCCTGGCTGGTCGAGCTCAACAGCGAGACCCTGCCGCGGGTCCTGGTCAACAGGCAGTACTACAGCCAGGTCAGCGGCGACGTCCGCGGCAAGGAGGCCCGCGACTACCTGAACGACTGCCTGCAGTCGGCCAACTGGCTGGTCAAGGCGCTGCACCAGCGCGCCACCACCATCCTCCGCGTGGCCGAGGAGATCGTGCGCCAGCAGGAAGGCTTCTTCGAGAGGGGCGTTCAGATGCTGCGCCCACTGACCCTGCGTCAGATTGCCGAGGCCATCGACATGCACGAGTCCACCATCAGCCGGGTGACCACCAACAAGTACATGTCGACCCCGCGCGGCATCTACGAGCTGAAGTACTTCTTCACCGCCTCGATCTCCGGCATGGCCGACGGGGTGACCCATTCGGCGGAGGCGGTGCGCCAGCGGATCAAGGACCTGATCGACGCGGAGGGCGCGGACTCCGTGCTGTCCGACGACGGTATCGTCGAGCGCCTGCGCGGCGACGGTGTGGACATCGCGCGCCGCACGGTGGCCAAGTACCGGGAGGCCATGCGCATTCCCTCCTCGGTCCGGCGGCGGCGGGAGAAGGCCTTGCAGCGCTAGCGGCGGCAGGGGAGGCAGGGGGGCGCAAGCGGCATCGTGTAGGCCTTGGACGCGGCCCCGGGTTCGTGGCTATCTAATTGAGACTGAAAGGAAATGACGGGCGGATCGGGAGACTTGGCGGTGAGCGGGCAGGCGGCTCCGACGGCGTCCGAGGGGCTGTTGACTCGCTCGGGGGGCGCGACTATGTTGCGCGCGCTCCGGCACCAGGGGCGCCTTCGTGATCACCGGCGGCAACTGATCGCGTTCCCGCGAAGATCGGGATTCCCGCTCTGATGCAGCTTTCGGTCAAAGGTCATCAGCTCGATGTCGGGTCCGCCATGCGCGGCCATATCGAGGACAGCCTGGCGAGAATGTTGAGCAAGTACTTCGGCGACGCCATCGACGCGCGGGTCACCCTGTCCCGAACCGGCCACAACTACCGGGCGGTCGTGGCGGCCCACGTCGGGCGCAACATTCACCTGGAGGCGCACGGCGAGGCGGATCAGCCCTATCCCGCCTTCGACGCGGCGGCGGACCGCCTGTCGAAACGCCTGCGCCGGCACAAGAAGCGCCTGCGCGACCATCACAAGGAGGACGCCGGCGACCAGGTGTCCGTGACCGCCCAGCAGTACATCCTGTCGGGCGAGGAGGACGCGAACGGCGAATGGGACCAGCAGGAAGCCCAGCCGGTGGTGGTCGCCGAGATGTCGACAGAGATTCCCAGCCTGACCGTCAGCGAAGCCGTCATGCGCATGGACTTGGCGGGTCAGCCGGCGATCCTGTTCCACAACCGCGCCCACGGGGGCCTCAACCTGGTCTATCGGCGCGCGGACGGGAACATCGGCTGGATCGACCCGCAGGGCAACAGCGGCGGCTAACGATTGCTACGCGAGTTTCGAGTATGGAGATCATCGATCTGATTCAGCCCGAGGGCGTCGTCGCCAACCTGCGCGCCAGCAGCAAGAAGCAGGCGCTGCAGGATCTGGCCCGCCGTGCGGCTGATCTCACCGGCCAGCCCGAGCGCACCATCTTCGAGGTGCTGGTCGAGCGCGAGCGCCTGGGCACCACCGGGGTCGGCAACGGCATCGCCATCCCCCACGGCAAGCTTGCGGGCCTCGACAGGCTGCACGGCCTCTTCGCCCGGCTGGAGACGCCCATCGACTTCGACGCCATCGACGAGCAGCCGGTCGATCTCATCTGTCTGCTGCTGGCCCCGGAATCCGCGGGCGCCGACCACCTGAAGGCCTTGGCGCGGGTCTCACGGCTGCTGCGGGACCGCTCGATCTGCGAGAAGCTGCGCGGCAGCGACAGCGGCGAGGCGATCTACGCCCTGCTGACGGAATCGACCGCCAGCCACGCCGCCTGACGTCGTCAGGAGCCGGTTTCAGGAAACCGCTCAGGTTACCGCGGACGCCGCCCGCAGGTTCCCTTTTCCCGACTGTGCCTGCCGCCGTTCCAAGCTTGCCAACGGGCCCCTCCCGGGGGCGCCGCCGCCAGGAAGACGTGTCAGTGCACGGTCACCGGATCCATGTCGTTCTGCCGGATGATGGCGACCGCGGCCTCGTGGCTGGCGACGACGGCCAGCTGCTCGCCGTTGGCCTCATGGATGGCGTGGTAGGTGTGACCGTCCTGGTCGAGGAGCTTGATGTAGGCGACCTGGCTCAGCCCCAGGGACAGAAGGTCCTGGGTGCTCAGGCTGCGCAGGGTCCGTTCTAGATCCGTCATGGTTCTCTCACCTGGCTGTCCCGCCTCGTTCCGTGCTTTGCCTGCACCAGAACCTGGCGCGACCCCCTTTATGATGATACGCAGGAGTCTAACGTTTAGTTTCCATCCGCCTCAGGGCATCGCTTTGGGGCGCCGCTCCGAGGCATCACTCCGTATCCGGGGTGGCGATTTCGATGCGGCGCACCCGGTTGTCGAGGGGCGGGCGCTCCAGATTGATGCTCAGCAGGCCCGCCTCCAGGCTGGCCCCCTGCACCTCGATGCCGTCGGCCAGCACGAAGGCGCGCTGGAACTGGCGGCTCGCGATGCCGCGGTGCAACAAATTCCGCGCCTCCTCGTCGTTCTGGCGGCCGCGGATCACCAGCTGATTGCCTTCGACCTGGACCGACAGGTCCTCAAAGGAGAACCCGGCGACCGCCAGGACGATGCGCAGGCGCCCGTCGGCGTGTTGCTCGACGTTGTAGGGCGGAAAGCCGTCGCCGGCGCTTTTCGAGAGGCGTTCGAAGGCCCGCTCGAAGTCCTCGAAACCCAGGAACAGCGGGCTGCCGAACAGGGATGGTCGGCTCATCGGCCAGCGTCCTCCTTTCCCTCGAGCAACGCTTGCGGCTGGCTTGACGCGCGGAATCCGAAAGATCGCGGCCTTCCGCCCGTCGACGGCCCGAATCCGGCGCCGCCGTTAACTGATGTGGCGACTAAATCGCGGAGAATCAAGGCTTGCGCCGCTGGACGCCAGCCGCCGCCGCGGCGATCCGATCGGCCATCGGGCCGCCAATGGTGTAGACTCCAAGGACCGGCCGGCCCGCCGCATAGGTGGGTTCGGCCGGACGGATTCGGATGAGAGTTCTCCTGGTTTGATCGGCCCCGGCTCTAAAATTTTCGGCGGAATTCCGGCGTTTCTGCCCCCCTTTGCCCGCAAAGGCGTGGCGGCGCTGCTGCTCGCCCTCTGCTCCGGCGCGGCTGCGGCGGAGGCGCCGCGCTTCGGCCTGCCCATCGACTGCACCCCTGGGCGTGACTGCTTCATCCAGAACTACATGGATGTGGACCCGGGGCCGGGCGGCCGCGACCATACCTGCGGGCCCCTCGCCAACGACGGCCATCGGGGCACCGATTTCCGGGTGCCGGATCTGGCGGCGGTGGCGCGGGGCGTGGCCGTCCTGGCCGCGGCGCCGGGACAGGTGGTCCAGGCGCGCGACGGAGCGCCGGACGGCTTTCCCGACGAGGTGGCGCCCGAGGGCACCGAAGGCCGGGAATGCGGCAACGGGGTCCTGATCGACCACGGCGGGGGCTGGAGCAGCCAGTATTGCCATTTGCGCCAAGGCAGTATCCGCGTGACGCCGGGCGAGATGGTCGACGACGGCCAGGCCATCGGACTGGTCGGCATGTCCGGGGCGGCCGAGTTCCCCCATGTGCACCTCAGCCTCTGGCACGAGGGCCGGGCCGTTGATCCCTTCCTCGGCCCCGGCGCCGGCGGCCGGGCCCCCGACTGCCGCGGCCCGGCCCGGCCGCTGTGGCGGGAGGCTGCGGCCCGTCAGCTGCGCTACCGGCCGAGCGGCGTGATCAACGCCGGCTTTACCACACGCCAGCCCACGGCACGGGGCGTCGAGCGCGGCGACTATCTCGCCAGCCCGCCGGCGGCGGACGGCGACCTCTGGTTCTACGTGCGCATGTTCGGGCTCAGGGCGGGCGACCGCCAGCGCCTGCGCGTCTTCGGCCCCGGGGAGCGGCTGGTCCTGGAGCACACCACCGAGCCGGCCGAGAGCGATCAGACCGTCTGGATGCTGCCCGTGGGCCGCCAGGCCCCGCACGCGGGCTGGCCGGCGGGCGGCTACCGGGGCGAGTTCATCCTTATCCGGCGGGGCGCCGTGGTCCTGGACGCCGTCGAGGAGGCGGAGATCCGCTAGCCCGGGCGCCCTACTCGAACCAGGGCACGGCTATGACGGCATAGGCGATGCCGGACCAGAGGGCGAGGCTCGCCAAGAGCATGGACAGCAGGCTGAGCGAAATAGGCCATCTCGGTTTGGCCCGCTCGCTGTTCGAGGCCGCAGCGGGCTGCGTGCCTCTCCTCGTGAACCCGATGATGACGCCCATTGCAGAATGCTCGGCTCGACAAAGCCGCCGGCCCAGCCTGCGGCTGATGGTTGTAAACTATTCGTTTGCAATGGTTAAAATTCGGTAAACCCGCCGCTCCGCCGGCCCGGCTTCGGCCCTGCGGCGGTCCGGCGGCGGTCCTGCGCCCGGCCCATCCCTGAATCCGCGGACTGAGTGCGATTATTTCGTGTGAGCGAGGCTTTCATTTGGCGGCATCATTAAGGTATGATCGCCGAAACTTTGGTTCCTTTAGGCTTTCGACCTTGGTATTGCCATGATTATCGTGCCAAATAGCGGAAGAATTTGGATTTTAGGCGAGATATTCTTGGTCCATTAGGTGTTCAGCTTGGAACGGATCGCGGCAGGCGGGGACGGGTCGGCACGCGGTCTTTGAGCAAAACTGATATCGGGTGAGCCCGGGAGAGCGTTACTTTGGATCCGCGTCAGGTCCTCCGGTTCGCCGGGATGCGAAAAGCCATCTGGATCGCTTCGCTGATCGGCATTCTGCTCGTCGCCTCGATCGTGGCGCTGCGCTGGCAGGAGCGCGCGCCGGACGACGAAGAGATGCTGGCCGGCGCCGTCAGGTTCCTCCAGACCAGCGCCGTGCGCCGCATCGTCGGCGCCATCAGCGTGGACGCCGCTCCCGACTCCGCCCTCGAGCCCGCGCCGGGACTCAGCGCCAATGCCTGGACCCTGAGCGGCGACGTCACCATCGAGGACATCTGGGGCCGCAGCGAGCGCTACAGCTACCGGGCCGAGCTGGAGAGCCTCTGCAAGATGTACCGCCGGGCGGCCTGCTGGAGCCTCGAGGCCCTGTCGATCGGCGACTGGAGCCTGACGAGCTCGACCCCGACCGCCCTCGGCCTCGACGGTCTGGGCATGATGACGGTCAGCCAGGACCGCTCCCCGCCCGAGCCGCAATTCGAGCCCGAAGTCCAGTCCGAGACCATGGCGGAGGCGGCCGTCGAGGCGACGGAACCCGCCGAGCCCGACGCGATGGCAGCCGACCCGATCCCCGAGGAGAGCGCCCCCGAGCCGGTCGAGACCGCGGCCATGGAGATGCCCGAGCCCGTCCGCTTCGCGGACCCCAGGACCGAGGCCGGTCCGCCCCCGGCGGAACCGCAGGCCACGGAACCGGGGTTCGAGCGGCGGCCGCCGGCCGGGGCCCCCGGGGCGCTCAATCCCGAGTCGGAGACAGCAGAAGCGACCGTCCCCGAGCCGCCTGCGACCGAGCCGTCTGCGTCCAAGCCGTCTGGGTCCGACTCGGCCACGCTGGTCCTGGCGCCCGCCCGGCCCGCCAGCGACGAAAAGACGCTGCCCGGGGACCGCGAAAGCGGGCGCGCCGAGACAATGGAAGCCACGGTGCCCGAGCCCGCGCCGCCGGTGGACGCGCAGAGCGAGACCGTGGCCGAGGCGGCGCCCGGGCTCGTGCCCCCGGCTGAGCCCGTGGAGGTATCCAAGCTCGAACCGAGGGTCGAAGCGGTGCCCGAGTCCGTCACCGAGCCGGTGGCCGAGCCGCTCGCCGAACCCATGGCCCGGACGCCGGCTCTGCCACCGGCGGCCGAGCAGGGGGACTTCATCGCCGGCATCGAACGGCGGGTGGTCCGGCTGCTCGACGGCCTGGCCTGGGACCGCAGCGGTCCGCCGGCCCGGACGTCCGGGGCCTCGGTCACCATCGCCCTGCCGCCCATCGGGGGCGAGGACCTTACCGGGGTCCGGGACGGCGACGACGGCCCCGACGGCGGGGCTGTCGAGGTCGCCTTGAGGCCGAACCCTGCCGCCGAGGACGAGCGCCCAGGGCTGCTGGACCGAATGCTCGGCGTCTTCGGCTGGGAACGGAACGGCCAGGCGACGCATCAGTCCCCGCTGCCCGAGCCGGATCGCTCCGGGGCGGCCGGGAACCGGGACCAGCTCGAGGCCAAGAAGCAGGCCTTGGCCGCGCTCGAGGCCATGCAGGACTCGCTCGACGCCGGCTCGGCCGGAGCCAGCGGACAAGGCGGCGGAAAGGCCGCTTCCGGAAGCCGGGTCGCGATCCCGGTGCCCAAGGATGGCGGGCAGGCCGATCTCCTCGCCGGCCAGGACCTGGGCGACAAGCTTGGCGGGACCGAGCGCTGGGACGGCGAGGGCGGCATGGCGGCACGGGCGCACAGCTACTATGCCAAGGCCCTGGAGCTGTCGCACAGCCGGCCCGAGGTCTTCTCTATGCAGACCGCCGAGTCCCCGGAAGGCGGGACCGAGCGGCCGATGGTCGCCGAGGGCGGCGCGGTGCAATCGCCACGCCCGGCGGACGGCGGCGAACAGCCGGCGAAAGACGATCAGGCCGGGCTGTCGGCGGACCTGGCATCCGCCGCACCCCAGTCCGCCGAAATCACGGTCACGGCCAGCCTGACGGAACACAATGCCCTGCTGGCCAGCGAGCCCCTCCTGTCGGCGTCGATCGCGGACAGGGACTCGGCACCGGCCGGCTCCGAGTCCGCCAAGACCGGAGGCTCGGGAGAAGCCGAGGCGCCCGCCGCCGCCAGCCGGACCCAGAGTGCCGCGCTGGTCGTGCCCAAGAGCGTCGAGTCCGGCATCGACTGGGTGCAGCTCGGCATGTTCCGGGTGCCCGGCAATGCGCCCACCCTCTGGAAGACCCTGCAGCGCAGCCAGCCGGACCTGGTGGGCGGACTGGGTCATGAGATCCTGCTGCGGGAGCGTGAGGGCCGGGACACACTCCATGTCCTGCAGATCGGCCCCCTGGGCAGCAGGGCCGAGGCCCAAGCCCTCTGCGACGCCCTTAGCGCGCGGCGCATCGACTGCGTCGCGGTCCGGCGCCGCGCCGCCCTGCCGGGCGTTCAGGCCGCGGCGCCAGCGCCGGCGGCTCCGCAGAGCGCGCTATCGGAACCGGCGCCGCAACAGGCGGCGCCCGAAACCGCGACCGGCGAGGCGCTGGCGGGCGAGCCGGTGGCGATCGAGCTGGTGCGGCTCATACCCCAGCCGCCGGAGCCGAACCTGGCGGCTCAGGACGGCTTGGACCCCGCGCCCCGGCAGGCCGCGGCCGACCCGGGCCGGGCCGACCTCTACGGGCAGGCCCTGGAACTCAACCGCCGCGGCCAGGGCTTCTACCGCGACGGCCGCTACGACAAGGCCATCGAGGCCTACGACGAGGCGATCCGCCTGGATCCCGGTTTCGCCTCCGCCTACAACAACCGCGGTGAGGTCTATTACCGCAAGGGCGACTACGAGCAGGCGATCCTGGACTTCAGCAGCGCCATCCACCTGGCGCCTCACTACTCCTTCGCCTTCTACAACCGGGCCAGCGCCAACCGGCTGCTGGGCAACGGCGAGCGGGCGCTGGCGGACCTGGGCGACGTGATCCGCCTGAACCCGCAGAACGATCTGGCCTATCACGAGCGCGCCCAGGCGCTCTATCAGCTGGGCCGCCACCAGCAGGCGCTCGACGACGCGGATCGCGCCGTCCAGCTCTCGCCGGGCCAGGCCGACTATCTCCTCACCCACGCGAAGATCCTCGCCGCCCTGGGCTACCGTTCGGATGCCCTGGTGACCTTCGAGGAGGGCCTGAGCGCCTCCAGTTCCGACGGGGTGCGGCGCTATCAGGAAGCCCTCATGCGGCAGGGCTTCTACGAAGGGCCGCTCGACGGGCTCTACAGCCAGGCGACCCGCTCGGCGCTCATGTCCTGCATAGACGTGGGCTGCGAGGTGCCGGACCAAGCCCGCTAGCAGGCGGCCTCGCCGCTTCGCGGCCTGCCGGCCCCGCGGTTCGGCCAAGGCCATCCCCGCGTCGATCACGACTGCGCAGACGGGGCGCCTTCGGGTCCCGCAAGGCACCCTCCACCGGCCATTGAAGCGTTTGTTTTCAAGACGTTAATCACTTGTTAACCATAGCGAAACGTAAAATCCGGCGGTGATCGACGCAGCTAGGAGCAATCCCATGGCACAGCCTCAATCCGTCACTGCGGGGCAGCGCTACATCAAGTCCTACAAGCTTTCCTCCGACTGCACCGAATGGGAGGTGCTGTCCGTCCGGGCCGTGGGCGAGACCCTGCTCCACGCCCAGCTGGTGAACTGCCGCGACCCCTTCGACATGCGGACGGTGAGCTGCGCCGAGATCGTCGGCGGCGGCGCCTTCGACCTGGCCGAGGAAGGGGTCGACTACCGGCGCCGGGCCCGGCAGATCGCCAGCCGGGTGAACAGGGCCGTGGGCTACCGCCAGCGCCTGAAGCGCCTGGTGAGCGATATCAACCAGGCCGTGCGCAGCTACAAGACCGCGCGGCGCCAGTCCCTGGCGCCTTCGAGCACCTCGGCCGGCTCATAGGCTTCCAAAGCTTCTCGGACCAATTCGGGAAGGGCGGGCCTCTGTGCCCGCCCTTCTCACGTCCACTCCATAAGACGTTCCAGGCCACCAGTCCCTTCGCGCCGCGGGACCGCGTCCGCTATTCTAGAGGCTGGGATCCGGGTCCCGGTTGTTCTATGCCCGCGGGGGAGACTCCATGACCGTGCTCATCACCGGCGGTGCCGGCTACATCGGCAGCCACGCCGTTCTCGCCTTCCGCGAGGCGGGCTACCGGATCGTCGTGGTCGACAATCTGACGAGCGGCCGGCGCGAGGCGGTGCCGCCCGACGTGCCCTTCCTGGAGGCGGACGTGGGCGACGGCGCGGCCATGGAGGAAGCCCTGGAGCGCCACCAGGTCTCCGCCGTGACCCACTTCGCCGGCAGCCTGATCGTGCCGGAGTCCGTGGCACGTCCGCTCGCCTACTACCGCAACAACACGGCGGCGAGCCGGACTTTGGTCGAGGCCTGCGTCGCGCGCGGAGTCGGGCGCTTCGTCTTCTCCTCCACCTGCGCCGTCTACGGCGAGGCCGAGGAGCTGCCGATCACCGAGACGGCCGCCACCAGTCCCATCAACCCCTACGGCCGCTCGAAGCTGATGACCGAATGGATTCTGCAAGACGCTGCGGCTGCCCACGACTTCAACTGCGTCTCCCTGCGCTACTTCAACGTGGCCGGGGCCGATCCCGCGGGGCGCGCCGGCCAGTCCACCCCGAACGCCACCCAGCTGATCAAGGTGGCGAGCGAAGTCGTCTCCGGGCGCCGCGAGAGCGTCACCGTGTTCGGGGAGGACTACGCCACGCCCGACGGCACCTGCATCCGCGACTACATCCACGTGACCGACCTGGTCGAAGCTCATGTGAAGGCGCTCGCGTACCTGGAGGCTGGCGGCGAGAGCCAGGTGCTCAACTGCGGCTACGGCCGCGGCTATTCGGTCAAGGAAGTGCTGGCGGCCGTCGAGGCGGCGGCAGGGCAGAAGCTCGCGGTCCGTATGGGCCCGCGGCGGCCCGGCGATCCGCCGGAGCTGTTCGCCGACGTGACTCGCATCCGCGATCTGCTGGGCTGGCAGCCGGCCCACGACGACCTCGGCGAGATTGTCGCCAGCGCGGTCCGCTGGGAGAAGAGCCTGGGCGGGACCTAGCGCCGGATCTAGATGATATCGACGCGGACCCGGGTCACGCCCTCGCGGATGAAGCCCAGTTCCTCCGCCGCGCGGCGCGAGACGTCGATGATGCGCTTCTTCACGAAGGGCCCCCGGTCGTTGATGCGGAGCACCACCGAACGCTGATTGGAGAGATTGGTCACCCGCACCCGTGTGCCGAACGGCAGGCTGGGATGGGCCGCCGTCAGGGCGTGCATGTCGAAGCGCTCGCCGCTCGCCGTCTGGCGGCCGTGATACCGCCCGCCGTACCAGGAGGCGACGCCGTAGGTGCCCTGTGTCGCCGCGCTGGTCGCGGCCGTGCCGGATTCGGCCGCGCGGGAACCGGCCGCGGCCGAATGCGAGGCTTGGGACTCTTCAGGCGAGGTCGCGCAGGCCGCCAGCAGGCAGAGCGCGGCGACCGCGATGGCCGTTCGCCAGCCGCCCCGGCAGTGCCGTGCGGCCACGTCAGGCCGAAGGGGGAGGGTGTTCCGCATGACCGGACTACGGTAGGGATCCGGCCGTTAACGAGGCGCTAAATCGAGAATGCCCGACAAGAACCCGGAAAAGGCCGGGCATTCCGGTTTGCGGCGGGCCCGGCCGGTGCTCAGTTGAAGAGATTCTTCAGCAGCTTGCCGGCGTCGGGCGCCTTGGGCTCCTGCTCCTCTTCGGCGGCGGGCTGGTCCTGGTCGCCCGCGCCGCTCTCGGACTGGCTCTCGCTCTTGCCGCCGCCTAGGATCTGCTGCGCCGCGCCGCCCAGCACGCCGCCAAGGCCGCCCGACCCCTCGCCGGACTCGCCGTCGCCCGACGCGCCGCCGAGGGCGCCGCCCAAGGCGCCGCCGAGCGCCCCCGGCAGCTTGACGCCGAAGCCGGCGGCCTTATCGGCGATGCCGCCCGGCAGGTTGGCGAGGCGCGACGGGTCCGCCGCCACGGCCTTGAACATGGCCTCGTAGTCGACGTCGTAGGCGGGCTTGCTCCAGGGCCCGTGGGCGTGCACGGGAATGGGCAGCCCGGCCAGCGCGTCGTCGCCGCCCTGGCCTTCCAGGGAGGCGACCAGCCTGGCCTCCACGTTGTAGTCCAGAGTGCGTGGCGGCATGTCGACCTCGCCTGCCCCGCCGACCCGCACCAGGGGCGCCAGCATCTTCAGGTCCTCGTTCTTCAGCAACCCGTCGGTGATGGTGAAGCTGCCCGAGAGCTCGGAGAAGTCGGTCTTAGGCTGGTCGTCGCCGCTGGCCACGCCAAGCTGACCCACGTTGCGCAGGGTCTGGGCCAGATTGAAGCCTTCGACCGCGCCGTCCTGGAAGCTGAAGCGGCCGTCGCCGTTCAAGGTGTCGACCACCTGCTTCTGGTTGGCGCCGCGCGCGGTGCCCTTGGTCTCGAAAGTGAGCTTGCCGGAGAGCCGCTCGAAATCGGCGAAGGATTCGAGGAAGGGTTTCGCCTCGACGCCATCGACCGCGACCTGATAGCGGATGTCGGCGGCCTCGCCGGCGCCGTCCACCAACGCCGAGGCGGCGATCCGGCCCGGCGATAGCACGATCTCGGTCACGTCGGCCTCGAGCACGCCGCCGTGGAGCGTCACCAGGCTGGCGGCCCGCTGCACCTGGACCTTGCGGTAGAGCACGTCGGCGAGGGTGACCGCGATGCGCCCCTCGGCGCCGCGCAGGCCCGACAGGTCGAAGGGCTCCTCGCTCCAGCCCTCCTCGCCGCCGCTGTCCGCCGCCGGAGCGTCGGCGGCGGCTGGCTCTTTCTCGCTGGGGGGCGGCAGGTAGGCATTGAGGTCCAGCTTGGCCACGTCCAGGGCGGCGTCGAACTGCACCACCTCGCCGCTGCCGTCGAAGGAGCCGCTGGCCGAGGCCTCGGCGGCCTTGCCGGTGATGCGGGCCGAAGTCACCGCCAGGGTGGCGCCGTCGGCGACCAGGCTGGCATCGACCTTGAGCGGTCCGGGATCGGGCTGGCCGTTGGGCAGGGGCTGTCCCAACCAGGCCGCCAGTTCGCCAATGGAGGCGACGTCGAGCCCGAGCTTGCCGTCCAGGCCCGGCAGCGGCTGCTGTAGCACCGAACCGTCGACCGAGGCCTTCAGCAGGTCGGAGGTGACGGCCAGAGCGAGCGCGAAGGCCTCGCCGCTGAGCGCCTGTTCCGGCGAGTCGACGGAGACCTTGGCGTTCAAGGGCTTGCCGTTCAGGGTCATGGCGAGGTTGCCCCGGGCCGCCTCGGCGAGGGTCGGCACGGCCAGCTTGGCCTGCAGGCTGGCGATGGCGGCGTCGGGCAGGGCCGCGAGGCTGGCGTCGCTCATCTCCATGTCGAGATCGAGGCCGAGGGCCGAGACCAGGGCGCGCGGGCTCTCGCCCTCGCCGCTGGCCTTGAGGGTCGCGGTCAGGGCGCCCGCCAGGGGCGCCGGATCGCCTGCCGCGGCGCGGGCCAGGTCGCCGACCGCGAGGCTGGCGACGGAGAGGTCGCCCGCGAGATCCACGGCCTCGCCGCTGCCGTCCAGGTCGACGCGGCCGGTGATCCCGCCGCCGTAGAGGTCGAGCTTGTCGATGGCGATCGCCAGCTTGCCCCCCGCCAGGGTCAGCGCGATATCGGTCTGGCCCAGCTCGAAGCCAGCGGCTTTGAGGCCCTGGATCGCGATCTTTACGTCCGCCTCGTTGCTCTTGAGGGCCGCCAGATCGAAGGGCTCGTCGGACAGATTCTCGAGCGGATTGGTCCGGGCCGGGCGCTCCGCCGCCTCCGGGGCGTCGGCGGTCGCGGTCTCGGCCGTATCGGTCTCCGTTGCAGGGGTCTCCGTCGTTGCGGCCGGGGCGGCGGCCTGGGGCGGGGGCAGGTAGCGGTCGATGTCCAACTGGCCCGCCTTCACGTCCAGCTTCACCTTCTTCACTTCGCCGGTCAGGTCGACGCTGCCCTTGGCCTCGGCCTGCAGGCCCTCGCCTTCGATCTTGGCCGAGTCCAGCACCACCGACTCGCCTTCGGCCGTGAGCACCGCGTCGATGCTTAGCGGGCCGGGATCGGGCTGCGACGGATCGAGGGGCTGGCCGAGCCAGGCCGCCAGGCGGCCGACCGAGGGCGAATCGAGGCTGAAGGTCCCGTCCAGGCCCGGCAGCGGCTGCTGCTGGACCTTGCCGTCGTAGCTCAGCTTCAGCAGTTCGGAGTCGAGCTTCGCCGTGAGGGCGAAGACATCGCCCGCCAGCACCTTGTCCAGCGGATCCAGGTTCACGTCGAGGACCGCCTTCTGCTGGTTGTAGACCATTTCGCCGTGCACGCTGGGCGCCTGGGCCAGGCCCGGCAGGTCGACCGTCAGGTCGACGCCGGAGATGGTTCCGGCGGCGGAGTCCTGCACGTCCACCTCGCCCATCTTGAAGACCAGGCCCCCTTTCAGGTCCTGCACCAGGCCCCGGGGCGAGACGCCCGAGGCGCTGGCCGTCAGGCTGCCGGAGGCGATGCCCGAGACCGGCGGCGGGCCGTCGACGCCGACCGCGCTCAGCGCGCCGAGATCGACCCCCTCCAGCTTGAAGTCGGCGTCGAGCCCGAGCGCGGAGGCGGAGCCGTCCAGGCCCAGGCTGCCGGTGACGCCGCCGCCGTAGAGGGCGAGCTCGGTGAGATCCGCCTGCAGCTTGCCGCCGGTGAGCTGGACCGTGAGCGCCAGATTGCCGACCTCGTAGCCGGCGGCCTTGATGCCGGCGAGCGCGATCTTGATGTCGGCCTCGGTCTGGCGCAGCGGCGTCAGGTCGATGGGCGCGTCCGACAGGCCCTCCAGGGGGCTGCCGCGGGGCCGCTCCTCCACGGCGTGCGCCATCTCCTGCTCGGCCGCGCCGGGCTCGGGCGGCGGCAGATAGCGGTCGATGTCGAGCACGCCGCTCTTCACGTCCAGGGCGACCTTGGTGACGCCTCCGGACTGCTCGACGCTGCCGTTGGCCGTCAGCTGCAGGGCTTCGCCCTCGAGGGAGGCCTGCTCCAGCAGGACCTTGTCGCCCTCGGTCTTGAAGACGGCGGCGAGCTTCACCGGGCCCGGATCGGGCTGGGACTCGGGCAGGGGCTGGCCGAGCCAGGCGGCCAGCTGGCCGGCGGAGACGATATCGAGGTTCGCCTTGCCGTCGACGGCCGGCTGCGGGCGCTGGGCCAGGCCCAGGTCCGCGTCGAGCTTGATCAGCTCCGAGGTCAGCGCGGCGGCGATCTTGGCGGGCTCGCCCGCCATCAGGGCCTGGGGCGAATCGACGCCGAGGTCGAGATCGACCGACTTGCCGTTGAGGTCGAGGCTTCCGGTGAGGCTCAGCTTGCTGGCGATGTCGGCGAGGGCCGCCTGCAGGTTGAAATCACGGACCGCGATGGTCTGGCCGCTGACCTGGTCCGTGTAGGTGATCTCGGCATTGTCCAAGCGCACGTCGCCCAGGCGCAGGCCCTCCAGCGGCGGCTCGCCGGGCTCCGCGTCCGTCTCGGCCCGCTCCCGCTCGGGCTTTTCGGCGCCCTCGAAGACCCAGTTGGGCCGGCCCGAGTCGTCCACCTCTAGGAAGGCGGCCAGGTCGCTCACCACCAGGCGCTCGACCACCAGCTCGCTGCCGATCAGCGGCATCAGGGGGACGTCCAGGTCGAGCTGGCCGAGGGTCACCATCTGGGGCGCCGTGGCGCCTTCAACGTTGGCCAGGCGCAGGTCGCTGAGCCCGACCTTGAGGTTCGGAAGCAGCGCCAGGCTGACGTCGCCGATCTCGACGTCGCGTCCGGTCGCGTCCTTGACCGCCGCGACGATCCTCGGTTTCACCAGCGAATTGCCGACCATCGGCGGCACCACGAAGAGGGCCGCCACGACGATCACCAGGACCACCAGAAGCCCGACAAGCGCCCTTTTCCAGAAACTCCGCTTCCGCCGCATCGTCCTCATACCCCCTGTCGTAGCCGCCCGCCGCGTCGGCCCTCATGCCGCCCCGGAGGGCCCGAGCACCGGTCGTCCTAAACGGTTTACCTGCAAGACGGCTTCATCAATCTATTGGCGAACCCCGGTCGCCGGACACTCCCCCGACCGTACAAACCGAGGCGAAGGGACCGCAAGCCCGGAAACGGGGCCTGTTGAGGATAAGATGGGGCCCCTGGCCGAACGGTCAAGCCGCCGGATGGGGAGGCCGCAGCCCCGGACATGGGCGGACTCGGCGGCGCCGCCCTCGGCGTCTTGGCGACTCCGGCGAATGCTGTAGGAAAAGGCCAAACCGGCGTTCTGGGGTCTGGCCGCCGCACTCTTGCCGGTCGACCGCCGACGCCGCCCGCCAGTTCCGGAGGACGACCCATGACCCCAGGCCGCCCCGCTACCTCTTTGCCTCGCCTGTGCACCGCCGCTTCTGTCCCGTTCCTGATCCCGCTGGTCCTCGTCCTGCTCGCCGCCGCCCCCGCGCTCGCGCAGCAGGCGCCGTTCGAGGAGCAGGGCTTCTATCAGAGCTACAAGTTCGGCAACCCGGACGAGCCCAGCGAGGCCTGGCTCATGTCCTATGGCGGGCGGCTCTACGATCAGTGGTGGGCGGTGCTGTTCGTCGAACCGCCCGAGGGCACGCACCCGAGCTATCCGGCGGACGGCCCGCGGTCCGGGCTCGAGAGCTGGCGCTGTGTGACCTGTCACGGCTGGGACTACCGGGGCATCCGGGGCGCCGCCGGCGACCAGCCCGAGGCCATCGTGGCCGTGCTGCGAGACGAGACCCACCGCTTCACCCCGGACCTCATTCCCGACGAGCCGGCGCGGGCGCTCGCGCTTTTCGTCAGCCGGGGCCAGCTGGAGCCGGGCGATCTGGTCGAGGCCGGGAGCGGGAAGTTCATGGGCGATCCCGAGCGGGGCCGCGCCCTGTTCCAGAACATCTGCGCGGTTTGCCACGACTTCGACGGCCGCGCCTGGATCGAAGGCGAGGGCGATCTGGGCAACAGCCTGGGCGCGATCGCCTCACAGGATCCCTGGCGGGCGCTGCACAAGGTCATGAACGGCCAGACCTACGCGGACATGCCGGCCCTGAGGGCGCTCGGCGCGGGAACTGCCGCCGACGTGCTGACCTACGTCCAGACCCTGCCCAGGGATTGAGGGGCGGGACTTGTGTTACGGGGGCCGTCAGGCGGTCTCCCGGTCGAGCACGGCAATGGTCTCGTCGTAGAGGCGCTGGGCGGACAGGGGTGAGTCGGCGACGCAGACGACCCCCAGCTTGCCGAACTCCGACAGGGCGCCGATCAGGTGGAAGACCACGCCCTCCTGGGCGGCACCGTGGAAGTGCAGATTGTTGAGCACGGCGATGTCGATCAGGTCGTCCGGCGTCAGCCCGCGGTAGCGCTCGTTCTCGATGTTGTCCGAGGCATAGTAGTAGCAGGGCCGCCCGGCGGGCGTGCGGTAGAGGCCGCTGTCCGGGTCGTAGGCGCCGTCGGTCAGGTACTGCAGCATGATGTAGGGGTGGGTGGTGCCGCCCTTGCGCAGGTTCACCTCGATGGCGTGGTGCCGCCAGCGGCCGGCCTCGCGCAGGGAGATGAAGTCGATGCCGAAGCGTCCGACGACCCCCTGGTCGCGCAGCCGCCGCGCCGCCTTCAACCCTTCGGCCTGGATCTCCAGGCGGTAGGACTCGTCGGCGGGGAAACGGCAGCCGAGAAAGACCTGGTCGGCACCGCCGCCCAGCACCTGGTCGTGGGTGGAAAGAGCGTCCAGCTTGCCCGACGGGTCGACGCGGAACTGCACCGACGGCGAGCGCTTGGTCCTGCCGTCGACGAAGGCTTCCGCGACCACGCCCATGTCGAGCATCTTGGCGCGGTAGGTTTCCCAGGTCATGTCCTTGGCGCCGAAGGTCATGGCGTCGAGCCGTTCGCCGATCCAGGTCTTCAGGCCGGGTCCCTCCGGCGCCCCGTCGAACGAGAAGACCGCGTTGCCCTCGCCCGAGAAGCCGTCGTTCAGTTTGATGACGGCGTGGCGCAGGTCCGGCAGCTTGGCCTTGAGCGCGGCGAGGCCCTCGCCCAGGTCCTTCTCGTCGGCCAGGTCCTCGACGCCCTCGGGGAGCGGCACGCCGGCCTCGCGGAACAGGCTTCGGCTGCCGCTCTTGGACCCCAGATGCAGCAGATCCGGGTCGCAGCCATAGATCGGGATCCCCAGGCGAACGGCCAGGCTGCGTTCGAGCTCGGTCACGTTGAAACAGGTCAGGTGGGCCGCGGCCGGATCGGGGATCGCTTCCCGGATCCGCTGGATCAGGCGCGGCCGGGCCAGAAGCTTCTCGGTGAGGGAACGCGGCGCGCCGTCGTGGCAGGCGAGCAGGGTCAGGCGCTGGCGCGCGTGGTGGCCCGGCACGCCGGGCAGCAGGTTCAGGTGGTAGTCGATCACCGTTTCGGGGATCGGCTGGCTGGAGAGATAGATCACCCGGGTGCGCGGCAGGCGCAGCAGCAACAGCAGGCAGAGCAGGCGCTCCTCGTAGTGGGACACCCCGGTGACCCGCGCCATGACCTCCTGGTCTAGGCTGAGGCTCGGCAGGATGACCACGCTCCGGGGCGCCCCGTCGTCGGGGAAGACCTCTCGGTACATTTTCGGCAGACGGTCCTGCAGGCGCTTGAAGGCGGCCTGCTCCGCGCGGGAGCCGGGAGCGGGAGACGGTTTCTGGTTCCTGGCCGGCACGGCATCCATATTCGCTGACCCGCGCCGCCGCGGCTAGGTCTTCCCCGCCTTGCGCTGGGCGCCCGGCGCGTTCTTCATGACGAAGCGCTTGCCCTCGACGAGCTTCAGCAGATCGAGGGAGGAAAGCACGCCGACCACCTTCTTCTCGTGGGTCACCACCACGTGGTGGATCCGGTGCTTGCGCATGACCCGCGCCGCCACGTTCACGTCGTTGTAGGCCGGCAGGGTGTAGACCCGGTCGGTCATGACGCGCCGCGCCGGCGTCTCGCCCTTCAGCTTGCGGGCCACGTCGGCGGTGGAGACGATGCCCAGCGCCTCCCCGTCCGGGCCGACGATCGGGACGGCGTGAATGCGGTTCTTCTCCATGAGCGCGCGCAGGTGGTCCACGCTGTGATGCGGCTGGGCCGTGATGACCCGCTTGGCCATCAGTTCGGCGATCTTGACGTTCATCCGACTCTCCCCCCAGGTGCGACCGGGCGAAGGCGCATGTGCGGGCAATCTACCCCCAAAGGCGCCGTCGTGCGTGAGGAAAGTTGCGGTTTGGCGAGCTTCGCGCCTTGCGCTAGGTCAATCGCCCGGGGGGAGCCACCTAGTCCGTCTTGGAGCCCAGGTAGCGCAGAACCATGTCGCGCAGGGTGACCACGCCGACCAGCGCGCCCCGCTCGGTCACCAGAGCGCGGGAGACGCCGAAGCGGTTCAGCAGCCGCACCGCGTACTTGATCTCCATGTCTTCGTCGACCGTCAGGACCGGCTTGGACATGATCTCGTAGACGTTGGTGCGCTCCGGCGAGCGGTCCTCACCGATCACCTTGCTGGCGATGTCGGAAACCACCAGGAGGCCGTACTCGTCGCCCTCGTGGCGCTTTTCGATGACCAGCGAGCTGATCTTGTGCTCGCCCATCAGTTCGATGGCGTGAGCCACGGTGGCGAGCCCGTCCACCACGATCGGCGGGCCCACCATGACCGTGCGCACCTTGGGTGCTGCGTCGTCGTTCATATCATGTCCTCGATCTCGCTCGATATGGTCGAAAGCTGCGATGCCAAGCCCACCGCGTCCTCGATGTCGATCTGAAAGGCGATGCCGCTGCCCGGCTCCTCGTCGAAGCGGCCGACTTTTGCGATGTGCTCCAGGATCTCGCGGCTCAGGTGGCCCTCGACGAGCAGCAGGACAACGTCGCGCTGACCCTCCAGGTCCAGGCCCAGGAAGGTCTTGGCCGGGCGCAGGCCGGTGCCGCGGGCGCTGGTGACGACCGTGGATCCGGTGGCGCCGGCCTCGCGCGCGGACTTGACCACCTCCTCGGTGCGGTGGTCTTCCACCAGGGCCACGATCAGCTTGAACTTCATTGGCCAGTCTCCTTGCGGTTGGCCCGGCTTTGACGCCAGGTGCCGATCTGGACGTAACCCATGACCGTGATCATGGGGAACAGGCTCGCGAAGGCAATCAGCCCGAAGCCGTCGATCAGCGGGCTGCGGCCCGGGATGGTCGAGGCCAGGCCGATGCCGAGGGCGGTGACAAGCGGCACGGTGACCGTCGAGGTGGTCACGCCGCCGGAATCGTAGGCGAGCGGCACGATCTCGCGCGGCGCGAAGGCGGTCTGGACGATCACCAGGATGTATCCGGCGATGATGTAATAGGGCAGGGGCGTGCCGGTGACGATCCGGAAGGTCCCGAGCGCGACCCCGAGGGCGACGCCGACGGCGACCGCGATCCTCAGGCCCCAGGGCCGGAAGGCGCCGCCCGAGACCGCGCCCGCCTTGATGCAGACGGCGATCAGCGAGGGCTCGGCGACGGTGGTCGAGAAGCCGATCGCCGCGGCGAAGAGGTAGACGGTCGCATAGTCGTGCCAGGCAAGTGTCCCGGCGGCGGCCGGCGCCGCGCCCGCCTCCTCCTCCGCCGACAGCGCGGTCAGCTGCTGGGCCATCAGCTCGCCCAAGGGAAAGAGCGCCTGCTCCAGCCCGACCAGGAACAGGCCGAGCCCGGCGATGGCGTAGACGAAGCCGAGGGCGACGCGCTTCAGGTTGGGCGGCCGGCGCTTGAACGCGAGCAGCTGGAAGCCGACCAGGATGGCGAGGATCGGCAGCACGTCGAAGACCGTCTCGAGCAGCACCTCGGGGATCGCGGCGAAGGTCTCCATGGATCTCGAACGGGCTCCTAGACCAGCATGCCGTAGACCAGGACGAAGACGATGGGCGTGAGGCTGGCGAAGGCGATCAGGCCGAAGCCGTCGGTGAGCGGGTTGCGGCCGCGGATCACCGTAGCCAGCCCGACACCCAGGGCGGTGACGAGCGGCACGGTGACCGTGGAGGTGGTGACGCCGCCTGAATCGTAGGCGACGGCGACGATCTCGGGCGGCGCCAGCGGGGTCAGCGCGATCACCAGGACGTAGCCCGCGATGATGAAGTACTGGATGGGCCAGCCCTTGAGGATGCGCACCACCCCCAGCACGATGGCGATGCCGACCGAGAGCGCGACCGTGAAGCGCAGGCCGTCGGCGAAGTCCTCGTGGGCCTCTTCGCCGCTGCCGATCAGGCCCGCCTCGGCCGCCGCCTCCGCTGCCTCGCCGGCGACGGCGATGAGGGCCGGCTCCGCCACGGTGGTGCCGAAGCCGAGCGCGAAGGCGAAAACGAGCAGCCAGACGAGGCTGCCCTTCCGGGCGAAGGCCCCGGCCATCGATTCGCCGAGCGGAAAGAGGCCCATCTCCAGGCCCTGGATGAAGAGGGCGAGGCCCAGCATGACCGCGACCAGCCCGCTGACGATCTTGCCCAGCTCCGGGACGGGCTGCTGCAGCACGACGATCTGGAAGAAGGCGATCACCAGGATGATCGGGCCGAGGTCCCGCAAGGTGCCGAGTATCAGGCGAAAGAGGCTTGCAAGACCGCTCAGCATGGGCGCGGCCCCTTCCCGCGGGCGGCCCGCCGCGGGGGGCGGAAGGTCGGGCGGGCGCCCGCGCTCAATAGCAATTGATCTCGGGAGAAGGCAAGGCCCGGCGCCCCGCCGGAGCGGTTTGTGCGCCGTGTTTGGAAGTATCGCGGGCTTGCCTCCCGCACGTGTACAGGCCCGGCGCCTTGTGATAGGCATTCGCCTCTGTGTGGCAACCTGAAAGCGGCAGCCGGGTGATCATGGAACGGACGGCGGAAAGGACGGACAAGGGCGCCAGTTCGGGCGGCGGACCGGTCCGGCGCTTGCTGGCGGGCTGCCTGGCCGGCTGCCTCGGCCTGCTCGCGCTGGGTGGTCTCGCCGAACCGGCGATCGGCGCGCCCTGGGATGAGCACAAGGCCGCCGGACTGCGCGCGTTCGACCAGGGCGACCAGGCCAAGGCGATCCAGCAGCTTGAGGCCGCGGTCTACTACGGGCGGCGGCAGGCGGCGCCTCAGGAGGAGCTGGGCTTGCTGCTCGAGGATCTGACGACCGCCTATCTGGTGGCCGAGCGCTATCAGCGGGCGCGCAACGCCATCGACCGCTGGGACGCGATCCTCGCGAGCAACGCGATGGAGCCCTGGCAGCCGAAGCAACAGGCCACCCGCGACCAGCTCTCCGCCTACGTGTTCGATGCCGTGCGGCACGAGAACGGCGCGCCGCCGCCGCTGGCGGCCCGGACGCAAGCTGAGACCCAGGAGGCCGCCGTCCCGGAGAGCGCGTCACCGGCACCGGCCGCACCGGCCGGCCCGGTCGCGGGCGGCTACGCCATACACCTGGTCTCCATGCGGACCTTGGAAAGCGCCAACGACGCCTGGGCGCAGCTGCAGCAACGCTATCCGGAGCTGCTGGCCGGCAAGACTCTGGTGACCCGGGAGATCGACCTGGACGACAAGGGGCACTTCGTCCGGGTCCTGGCCGCGCCCTACGGCAACGCCGCCAGCGCGCGGCGAGCCTGCGCCGAGTTGACGCCGCGTGACCAGTACTGCGCCGTCATGTCGGTCGAATAGACCGCGCCGAGGGGTCCGGCGCTGCGCGGCGGTGGACCGGGGCGCCACGACACGTGCGGGCCGGAACGGGGGATGGCCGAGCGGGAGCAAGGCAAGCGGGCGGAACGGCGCCTGATCGTGGTCCTGGCCGCGGCGGCGGCCGCGCTGGCGGGGCTCGGCCTGCTGGGCCTGGCGGTCACCGTCGCGGCCGACGGCCTGGACGATTGGCGGTCCTACGTGACGGTCGGTCTGGTGGCGCTGGGTGGGCTGTTCCTCTGGTTCGGCCTCGACGTGGCGCGGCGCCACTTCATCTCATTGGAGCGCCTGCGCGGCGCCGTGGTGACCCTGGCGGCTGACCCGAGCGCCCGCCTGCCGATCCTGGAAGACCCCGAAGTCGATCTGGAGGTCCGGCGCTTTCACGGGGCGCTCCAGGCGCTCGTCGCCCGCCATGCCCGGGAGCGCGCGGCGCCCGACAACCGCCTGGAGGCGGTGCTGGCCTCGATCCCCGACGCCATGCTGGTGATCAGCGAGGACGGCCAGGTGAGCCTGGTCAACCACGCGGCCAAGTCCCTCCTGGGCGCCGAGCGGGTGGCGGTCGGTTCCTCGGTCTTCGCGGCGCTCAGCCGGACCACGGTCTACGACGCCGTCGAGCGGGCCCGCGCCGCAGGACAGCCGGTCAACGCCATGATCGGCACCCTCGAAGACCATCAGCTCGCCGCCAAGGTGGCCAGCCTGGACGACAGCGGCGGCGCCGTCATCACCATCCCGGCCGAGGAGGTCACCTTCCGTGCCGAGCTGGACGTCGACTTGGACCTGCTGGACCGGCCGCCGGTGGTCGAGCCCATGGAGGTGAGCGACGACACGCCCCTGGAGCGCCTGCCCTTCCTGGTGCTGGACACCGAGACGACCGGGCTCGACGTGGCTCAGGACCGGGTGGTCTCGATCGGCGCCGTGCCCCTCTTCGGCGGTCGGCTCTACCGGGCCGGATCGTTCGACCGCCTGGTCAACCCAGGCGTCAAGATCCCGGCCCGATCCACCGCCATCCACGGCATCACCGACGCCATGGTTCGGGACGCGCCGGCCTTCGCCGAGGTCTTCGCCGCCTTTGGCACGCTGCTCTCAGGCAACGTGGCGGTGGGCCATCAGATCGCCTTCGATCTCGCCATGCTGCGCGGCGAGTGCCTGCGCAGCGGGCTCGCCTGGAGCGACCCGCGCAGCCTCGACACGCTGTTGCTGGCGACGGCCCTCGATCCCAACTTGAGCACCGCGTCCCTCGACGCCGTCGCGGAGCAGGTCGGGGTCACCGTCCGCGGCCGCCACACCGCCCTCGGCGACAGCCTGGTGACCGCCGAGGTCTTCCTGCGCCTGCTGCCGCGCCTCGCCGATCGGGGCGTCACCACCCTGGGCCAGGCGACGGCCTTCTCGCGCCGTGCCAAGCGGCTCCTGGAAGCTCAGCAGAAGGCCGGCTGGTAGCGCGGGCCTGTCGGAGCTCCCGTGCCTAGGGCGAGCCGGTGAGCAGGGTCTGCAGCTCGGCCGAGGGCTCTCCGGTGACCGGCAGCCCGTTGTCGGCTTGGAACTGCTTGATGGCGTTGCGGGTCTTCGGCCCCATCAGACCGTCCGCCGGCCCGGGCTCGTAGCCCTTGGCCGCCAGCGCCCCCTGGATCGCCGCCAGATTGTAGCCGCCGGCTGCGGGCGCCGCCGACGTCCCGGCGCTGCGCGCGCCCGCGATCGCTATCCGGAGCTGGTTGGCGCCGGGGTTCTGCACGTTGCGGCGCACGAGGATGTCCGAAGGGGAAGCCGAGCGGCCATAGTATTCCTGGTTCCATTCGCTGCGCGGGGAGATGACGGCGCCCTCGATGGTCAGGCCGCCGAACAGGCCCTTGTCCCGCGAGAAGGCGAGCACGTCGGTGGTCGCCGCCTTGGCGCCCGCGCCGACCGGCCCGGCCGCCACGCTGACGTCTGCGCCGAGCTTGAACTCGGTCGAGAGGAAGGCGTCCCGGCCCTTCTCGGTCATGGCCATGAGCACCACCTCGGCGACCTCGCCGCCGATCTGCAGGCCGAAGGTGACCGAGCCCATGAAGTAGAAGGCCGGATAGCCCCAGGTGTCGCTCGGCTCGTCGTGCCACAAGAGCGCGCCGTGCCCGCCGGACCCGCCGAAGATGAAGCCGGCCTTGAGCAGGACCGGCACCACCATGACCGCCTTGGCGTCGTCCACGTTGTCGCGGAACCAGGTCATGTCTGGGTCCGCCTTGAAGTCCTCGACGGTCTTGGTCGCCTTGTCGACCAGTTCCTGCGGCCCGACCTCGTCTTCGGCACCCAGTGCCGGTGTTGCGGACAGCAGCGCCGCCGCCGCCAGCCAGCCGCAGAGGCTTCTCAGGACCGTTCGCGGGCGCACCGCCGTTTCGCGTCCGAAACCGTTCAAGTTCATCGAGAGGACTCCCCTATTCCCATAACCCCTGGTCCCGAGCGGACCGGGGCGACTCTGTGGGCTTCCACGGCTTTGTGCAAGGATTGCTGGCGCCAGGCTTGGCGACCGGCGCGTAGCTGTGCGCCCAACGGAATGGCAGGCCACCTTGATGGGCTTCCCGTTTTCAGTTGCCGGAACCGGCTCTATCCGCCTTTGTAGTCCGTCCTCAAACAGATAACGAAGCGAACGGAGGATTGTTTGAGCCTACCCATCAACCATCAGGTTTTTCACGAAAGCCCGGACCTCGGAGTCAAGCTGATCCCAGGTTTGGACAGGGTATCGTCCAGTTCTGAACCGATATGCCAGGGTCAACTCATTCGACCAGGAGTACCGGACTAAACAAAGCCTGCCTAGCTCCCTCATTTTCTCGACCGCCGTCACAGTTTGGGACGAAGCGTCCTCTGGTACCTCTAGCGAACTGGGCGGTTGGCACCAGTAGGTAACTGGATAGCCATCTGGAGTTTGCGGCCCGTCTGGCAAGGCTATGTAGTAGATGAAGTTCTCCGGATAGGATTCGTCTTCCGCAAATCCGTAAAATTGGCCCACATGGGGAAGGTCTTCCAATTGACGGCCTGATTCCAGTATTTGGGCCTCAATTCTTTTGAGGCGATTGTGGCTCACCGGATTTGGCACCGAGGATGGAAACAGTTCAATCCTCACTCCAAACACAGCCTGGGTATTCTGATCCTGTGTTACGAACTGATGATCTGTGATGATATGCAGACCTACTGCTTCGATTGGCTGCACTAGTTGCTCTTTTGGTTCGCCGGGACAGTTCTTGGGACGTAAGCCTTCTCGGTCCAGATCTGAGATGAAGGGATAGTAGGTCAATGGCACCTCAAACATTTGACTGGCAATGCGGACCTGAACAGTAGCGTTGTCTATGCAGTCTCGAGCCGCAACAGTGCCGGTTAGAGCGACAGTCGCTAGGAGCAGAGCGAAGGCGACTGCAGTCAGATTTCTTGCCATCCTGGTCCAGGTCCGTAGCATCGTTCGGAAGCTGAACTGTCGTGTCCATCTCCCGATCTAGCTGTCAGCGCTAGGATACAATCGAGGGAATAGCACGGTGCGATTAGTACAGGTATTATTCAATTTTTTCTTTGAAGAATCGGTCGCCAGCTTAGTTGTTTTAAGGGGCCTATTCGAATGTGTTTCCGCACCGCCAGTGTTTGCAACATATCCAAGATCAATGTACTCGAAGTCGCGGTGCATTTCCTGTTGTAAACTATGAATAGCACAAGTCCTTGTTCAGTTGTCGCAACTGCGTTCTCGACGGAGTCTCGGGCCCTAGCCATGTCCTGTGTGGCAGGCTTCCGGGGCCTAGGGGGCTAGACTCCTCCCGCTAACCGATTGAATTGTCTTGGTTGAGAGCGGCGCAGGAAGTCTAACGCCGACCAAATATCTCAACGTTTAGCGAAAAAACAGCCTTAACGCTCTGTTAACTCGGGATTTCTAGGCTTGCCGTCCTCGAACCGCCGGACCGGCGCGCGAACCAGGACGCGGGAGCGCTCTAGTGGAGGACAAGACCTACCAGGCACGGGTGGCCGCGCTTTCGCTGGCACAGTGCACCACGGTGGTGACCCTGCTCCGCGCCCACGGCCAGGACGAGCACGCCGACAGCATGGAATCGGCCATCGACGTCGTGGTCTCGATCGTCTCCAACGAGTTGGGCCGGGATCGTCTCGCCGACGCCATAGACTGGGCGTCCGAGGAGCTCGGCAGCGGCTCCAGCCTGTCGGACCTGATCTCGACGACCCACTGACGACGCTTCGCGCGTTTGGCGCGCGTCTCACCGCAGTAGCCTTGTCCGATGAAAAGTCCGCCGGCCCCGGCCGGCAGGTCCGAACCGGGGCGACGGCGGCGTCCTGGCGGTCTACCCGCTCTTGCGGGAGGCGACCTCCTTGTTGAGGCCCTCCAGCGTTTCCCTGGTCTGCTCTTCGATGGGCGCCCAATAGCCCCGAGTCATTGAGGCCATGATGGTCATCATGTTGTTGGCCTGGTCCAGGTACTGGCGCACGGCCGACTCGAAGAACTCGCTCTGGACCCGGAAGGCCTGCTCCGCGTCCTCGCAGGCCACGAGAGACTGCGAGCGTTCCATGTTGGCGCTGAGCCGCCGGTTGCCGAAGGCCAGGATCTCGGCGCTCAGCGCGGCCATGCCGTCCATGATGGCGGCATTCGCCTCGACGAAGGCTTCCATGCTGCGCCGATTCTCTTCGGCGATGTTCTCGGGCTGCGGGCGTCTTGCGCCGCCGTCGTCCGCCGACCTGGCCCTGGCGGCGAGGTCCTTGAGCGCGTCGGAGTCCGAACGTGCTGCCCTGTTCCTGGTACCGGAAGATCTGCTCGTGCTTTCTGCCATCGGCCTCACCTCCAACGCTCTGTCCTAGTTTCCGAACGCACCCAAAAACCGACGAACCGCGCGCGGCCGTTCGCTCGTTTGGTCTCCCGCTTCGGGGCCCTGCGTTGGATGGGTTGTTGTCGTTCCGAGGCGTGAGGCCAATATGCCAACAAGGCCGGGGCATGGCAATCGCCGTGGGCCGCGTTTTCGGTGCAAAACAGCAAGAAAAGCGGCGCCTCTCGGGCCGTCGGCTTGGGTTCCTGCCGGGCGATCATCCGCTGGCCGCTGCGACCGGAGCCGGCCGCCCGTCGCCGACGGCGTCGACCGGTTCGAGTCGGATCGCTGCCAAGAGGTCGTCGAGTTCCCTGCGGGCGCGAACCCGGCTGCGCTGGGCGGCGCTGCCGTCTCTTGCCGGCGGCAGGTCGAGCAGCGTCAGGCCCTCGAGGAAGTACTCCCTGAAGGCGACCCGTTCGCTCAGGCCGTGCTCCAGGCGGAACCCCATGCGCTGGCTGAGCTGCTCCAGCAGGCGCTGGACCTCCCGGTTGTTGCGCGCCTCGACGTGGCCCAGGCGGTTGCGCATGACGATCCAGTCGATGGGCGGGCGCCCGCTCGCGACCCGGCGGTCGTTTTCTTCCCACACCAGCTTGCTGTAGTCGCTGGGGCCCTGGACCTCGCGCTTCCGGCTGTCGATGCGCGCCAGGATCTCGATGTCGATCAGGCTGTCGTTCATGGGCGTGATCAGGGTGTCCGCCTGTGCGCAGGCGAGGCGCGAAAGGTGGCAATCGTGCCCCGGCGTGTCGATCACCACGCAGTCGCAGTCGGAGAGCTCGGCGAGCGCGCCCGCCAGCCGGGCCGCCTCGTCCGCCTCGGCGCGGCCGCGTTCGGCCTGCTGGGAGGGCTCGATGCGCCGGTGCCGGGGCAGGCCCAGGTCGCGGCCCGCCTCCCGTGCCAGCAGGGCGCGGTTGGCGAAGTAGCGCGACATGGTGCCCTGGGCGCCGTCCAGGTCGATGCTGCCCGCCTGCCGGCCTTGCTTGATCAGTCCCACGGTCACGTGGACGGCGGTCGTGGTCTTGCCCGTGCCGCCTTTCGGGCTGCCCAGGGTGATCACCCGCCCGGGCCGACACCCGCCGGGCGGCCCGCCCGAACTGTGCGTCGATGTGCCGTCGGCGGCGAGCCCCGCTGCCGCGGCGATCTCCTCCAGGCGAGTGCGCAGATCCGGCACGGCCTGGCCTTGCGACGGGTCGGCGGCCCAGGCGATGGCGGAGGCGATGCGCAGGACCGTCTCGGCACCCTCCTGGTCGCCGGCGACGTCGCAGACGGCCTTCAGGGCCTCGGATCGGCCCTCGCTGCCCCGCGCCTCGATGGCGTCCGCGAAAACGGCGAAGCTGTTGGCGATCAGGCTCCGGTCGTAGGCTTGCAGGTCCTCGAGCGAGCCCAGCAGGCCGAGGTAGCGCTTCTCGCGCCGCGGCCCCGCCCCACCGCCGGAGTCGGCCACCAGCGCGGCGGCCGCGGTGACGGCGTCCAGGAACCGGCCATCGCGCACCCGCGTCGATGGAACCAGTAGTCGGCCGGTGAGCTTGCCAACCGCCGTCATCTCCTCCCTTGCCCGATCATGCCGGTGCGAGGCTCCCTGCGCTCATGCAGTCCGGCGGCGCCGGTGGAATCCCAGATCGCTCGTCGCGCCGCTGGCTGCGACGGGCCCGATGCCGCCATCGCCACTATCGCCCGCCGGTCAGGCGACTCCTTCCAGCGGCGCGAGGCTGGTCTTGTGGAGATGCTTGTTGAGGCGGTCGTCCAGGTAGTCCCAGAGCTCGGCGATCTCCTCGGCCGAGCGGGACTTGCGGCCGAACTCCATGACCGTGCGCCCGTCGATCATGCTGGAGGCGAAATCGGCCCGCTGGTGGATGATCACCGGCGCCAGGGTGCCGTGCTGGGCGAGCGCGATGGCCGCCTGGGGCGTGATGCGGGCCCAGGACGAGGCGCAGTTCATCACGAAGACCAGCGGCTTGCCCACCCCCTCGACCACGCCGACGGTCTTGCCGGCGGCGCGCAGGTCGTGAGGGCTGGGCTTGACCGGCACGAGCACGATGTCCGAGACGCTGATGGCGCTGCGGATCGTCGAGGTGATGCCCGGCGGCGTGTCGATGACAAGGAGCTTGATGCCCTGTTCGCGCATCCGGCGCACATCCTCCTGCAGCCGCCAGAGGGACGACTGCACGACGATCGGCGTCTCCGCCTCCCGGTCGTTCCGCCATTCCGCCAGGCTCTCCTGCGGATCGGTATCGAGCACCGCGACTGGACCTCCCCCCGATAGTTCCGCCTGAACGGCGATGTGGCCCGCCAGGGTGGTCTTGCCCGAACCACCCTTCTGCGACAGTATCGAGAGAACTTGCATTGCTCCCACTCTCCTTCCTTCTCCTGGCCCTCTCCTGGACGTCCTACGGGATGCCCGAGCCGTCGGAGCTAAGAGACTTTCCGTTTGGGACTCGCGGCCGCACCCGTCGTGACCGCCCCACCGCCATCGGCCGGGACCGCGTTTGCGCGAGCCGTGCGCCATGGATCGAAATGTCGGAGGAACTGGAGACCTGATCATCGCGGCGATTGGCCAGCGATGTGAGACACAACAACCGCGGCCCCGAGTCCGCCAGCGGAACAAGTCCTGACATCATACCATCCTTGCCTCAGGCCTCCGTCGGCACGAAGCCGCCGACCGCCCGCAAGGTTTAGCGTCACTGAGGCAGACTTATTCCATGATCAAGGGTGTTGGTCAATATAAAGTGTTTGTGATCGGCAGTAGCCACAACATATAGAAGAGGCTGTGCCAGAGTTAATCGCACTGCTGGCCGGTAATGCTGCCGGCTTTTGTTTCGGAGTGCTTTAGTCAAAGCGGTGCCGAGACTCTGTTGCAAGCGCGAAAAATCCATGAAGCGACGATCGGAATATGCTGATTTACTTGCAATCTATGGATTTGGACTGGCGTCTGTGGTTGGGGCGGTCCGCTCGATACTCCGGGAATTCTTCGCTTGCGCGCCGGGCGACCTGCTGGGCATCCGGCTGTCCCTGGGAAGCCCCTGGGGATAAGTCAGGCCGGGGCCGCGGAGCGGCTCGCCTCCGGGCCGACTCCGACTCGCTTGCTCGGTGGCCGCAGGGCCCAGGCGCCGTAGCCCACCACCCGGTCCCGCGGGCCGGCGGTGTCGCCGGAGTTCAGCAGGCCCAGGCGCTCGATCTCCAGGCCGCGCCGGCGCGCCGTCCTCAGCAGTCCGGCGAGCGGGCCGTGGCCGCAGGCCTGGCCGGGACCGAGATGCGCGTCGTCGAATGCCTCGATGGCCTCGGCGGTCGCGGCGTCGATGCGCCGGGCCCGCTCGTAGGAGAGAAAGTGGGAGAGATCGCTGCTCACCACGATCAGGGTCTCGGGTCCGCCCCAGAGACGCTCCAGCACCTCGGCCACGGGCCCGGCTTGGCTGTCGCCGACCAGCAGCGGCACCAGGGACGGCGCGCCGAGGGTCAAGCGGATGAAGGGAAGCTGGACCTCGAGGCAGTGCTCGCGGGCGTGGGGTTCGTCGGACAGAACGACACCGGGCAGGTCCGCGATGCTGTCGATAAGGTGGCGGTCGATGTCGAATGCGCCCAAGGGTGTCTCGAAAGCCGTGACCGTCGGCACCGCAATGCCGCGGGAGTAGACGGTGTGAGCAGGGCCGATCAGCACCACCCGGCGCACCTGGTTCTCGAGGCCGGCGACGGCGGCGTAGGCGCGCGCTGCGAGCGGGCCGGAATAGACGTAGCCGGCGTGCGGCGCCACGATGGCCTTTGGGGCCTTGGGCGCCGGCCGAAACTCGGCTTGCTCGGCTGTGGGCGCCGCCTCGCCCAGCAGGCCGCGCACCAAGCTGGAGAGCTCGTCGGGATCCGCCGGATAGAAGAGGCCCGCCACCGCGGGCGCGCGGACCTGCGCCATGGTCGCCTCCGCGTGCTGCAGGCGTCGGTTGGCCGGCTTTTCCCCGCGGGGGTTGCGTTGCCCCGATGCCTGCTCCTTACCATATGGGGTTATGGTTACTTCGGAAAGGACCGCCAGCGTGCTGGCCCGCTACTGGCACCGGTTGGAGGACGGGCGCATCCAGTGCGACCTCTGCCCGCGTTTCTGCCGGCTGCGCGAGGGCCAGCGCGGGCTCTGCTTCGTGCGGGCGCGCGAGGGCGACCAGCTGGTCCTGACCACCCACGGCCGCTCCTCGGGCTTCTGCATCGACCCCATCGAGAAGAAGCCGCTCAACCACTTCCTGCCGGGCACGCCGGTGCTCTCGTTCGGCACCGCCGGCTGCAACCTGACCTGCAAGTTCTGCCAGAACTGGGACATCTCCAAGGCCCGCGCCGACGACCGGCTGACCGACCGGGCCTCGCCCGAGGCCATCGCCGACGCGGCGCTCAAGGGCGGCTGCCGCTCGGTCGCCTACACCTACAACGACCCGGTGATCTTCCTCGAGTACGCCGTCGACGTGGCCGAGGCCTGCCACGCCCGGGGCCTCAGCAACGTGGCGGTCACCGCCGGCTATGTCTGCGCCGAGCCGCGCGACGAGTTCTTCGCCGGGATGGACGCGGCCAACGTGGACCTGAAGGGCTTCACCGAGGCCTTCTACAAGAAGCTCTGCTCGGGCGCCCTCGCGCCGGTGCTGGAAACCCTCGAGTACCTCCGCCACGAGACCGGCGTCTGGCTCGAGATCACCACCCTGCTGATCCCCGGCGAGAACGACTCCCCGGCCGAGATCGAGGCCATGACCGGCTGGATCGCCGAGCGGCTCGGCCCGGACGTGCCCCTGCATCTGACGGCATTCCATCCCGACTGGCGCATGCAGGACCGGCAGGCGACGCCCCCGGCTACCTTGCATCGAGCCCGGCGCATCGCGCGCCAGGCGGGCCTCCGCCACGTCTACACCGGCAACGTCCACGACGAGGCGGGCCAGAGCACCTATTGCCACGGCTGCGGCGAGCGCCTGATCGGCCGCGACTGGTACCGCATCACCGACTGGGCCCTCGGCGATGACGGCCGCTGCCGGCGCTGCGGGACCGCCTTGGCCGGCGTCTTCGACGGCCGGGCCGGTGCCTGGGGACGCCGGCGGCAGGCGGTCCAGGTCGCCTGAGGCTGGCCGGGAGAGGCGGGGCCGAACCCGGCCAAAGGGCCCCCTGTTGCATTTCGACCCCCGACCGTGCCAGGAGTGGTGACAAAGGCCGCATGCCGTGCGGAAAGGCTATCGACGTGAAGGCCTGCCGGGCCTCGGTCGAAAGGCGTCGCCACGAGAGGGAAGAAGGGCCATGCGCGAGCAGCTGGACATCGTCTTGCGCTGGATCATCGCGAGAGCGCCCGGCCTGCGCCGCCGCCCGGGCGAGGCATGATGCCGAAGCTGTCGCGGGCGGCCTTCTTCGCAGGGCTGCTGCTGGTCACCGTTCTCTCGCTGCTGCCGCGCGAGCTGGTCGCGCCCGTGCCCTTCTGGGACAAGGCCAACCACCTCGCCGCCTACGGCGCCCTGGCGCTCGCCGGCGGCTTCGGTTTCCAGGGCAAGGGCGCGATCTGGCGGGTCGGCCTCGGCCTGCTGGTCCTGGGCGGAGTCCTCGAGGTGGCCCAGACGGCGGTGCCGGGCCGCTACGCCAGCCTGGCGGACCTGGCGGCCAACCTGATCGGCATCGCCCTCGGCAGCTTGCTGGCCCTCGGCCTCCGCGCCGTCTGGGCCAAACGCCAGGGCACGGTCGCTGGAACATGAGCGTGGATCCGCGCCCGACCCAACGACCGATCTCGCTTGCATTTGACCTGCCCCGCTTGGCACGGGCATAGCATGGAGGACGCCGCGGCCAGGATCGGGCCGCGCCGGGGATAAAGGGCCGGGGATAATGGGGAGAAGCTGACATGACGGCTGGGCCGGAAGCGTCGCCAGCGGGCGGCGCGCTCGAGCAGTGGCGGATCGAGAAGGGTGTCGCGCGCTCGGAGGGCGGCGTGGTGGCGGCGCAGAACGCGCGCGCGGCGGCCGTCGGCGCCGAGGTGCTGCGGGCCGGCGGCAATGCGGTCGACGCCGCCGTCGCGACGGCCTTCGCGCTGGGCGTGGTGGAGCCCTGGATGAGCGGCATCGGCGGCTGCGGCTATCTGGTCGCCTACCAGGCGGGGGGCGGCCGGGTCGAGACCGTCGACTTCGGCACCTGCGCACCCGGCGCCCTCGATCCGACGGCTTTCGTCCTCGACCCGCACGGCGGCAGCGACCACGACCTCTTCGGCTGGTCCCGGGTCGAGGGCGACCGCAACGTCCATGGGCCGTTGGCGGTCGGTGTGCCGGGCACGGTGGCGGGCCTGGCGCTCGCCCACGAGCGGCTCGGCCGGATGTCCTGGCCGGAGCTGCTGGCGCCCGCCGTCGCGCTCGCCAAGGCCGGGCACGTGGTCGACTGGTGGTCGACCCTCAGGATCGCCGAGGAGGCCGAGGGGCTCCGCGCCCACGAGGCGGCCGCGCGGGTCTACCTGCCGGACGGCCTGCCGCCGGTCGCCGCCGCGGACGGCAGCGTGAGGCTCGATCTCGGCGCCCTGGCCGCGACCCTGGAGCGCCTGGCGAGCGCCGGCCCGCGGGACTTCTACGAGGGCGAGACGGCGCGGGCGCTGGCCGCCGACGTGGCCGAGGCGGGCGGCTGGCTCTCCGCCGCCGACCTGGCGGACTACCGGGCGCTGGCGGGCGAAGCCCGGAGCGTCAGCCGCAACGGCGTGGAGCTCCATCTGCTCAAGGGGCTCAACAGCGGCCACACCTTCGCGAGCGCCCTGGCGAACCTGCCGGCGCTCGCCGCCGGGACGCCCGGCCCCGAGGCCTACCGGCTGCTGGCGGGGACGCTCTGGCAGGCCTATGCCGAGCGCTTCGCCCGCCTCGGTCACGACGGCGACGCGGCCGGCCAGGCCTCGACCACCAACATTTCGGTGGCCGACCGGGAGGGCAACCTGGTGGCGCTCACCAACACGCTGCTCTCCCTCTTCGGCAGCAAGATGCTCTCTCCTTCGACGGGCATCATGCTGAACAACGGCATCATGTGGTTCGACCCGGTCCCGGGGCGGCCCAACTCGTTGGCCCCGGGCCGCCGGCCGCTCTCCAACATGTGCCCGCTGGTGGCGACCCGCGGCGGCGAGCCCTGGTTCGCCCTCGGCGGCTCGGGCGGGCGGCGCATCCTGCCGGCGGTCTACCAGATTGCCCTCTTCCTGGTGGACTGCGGCCTCACGCCCGACGAGGCCGTGGCCCAGCCGCGCGTCAACGTGGACGGCGGGGCCTTCGTCGACGTGGACCCGCGTCTCGGCCAGGCGGTCTTCGACGTCATTGCGGCCGATCTGCCGACCCGCTGGATCGAGGCGCTGGTCAACCCCAACCACTACGCCAATGCGCTGATCGCCGGCCGCGAGGCGGGAGCCTCCTTCGGCGCGGCGCAGATCCGCTCGCCGGTCTCCGCCGCCGTCGGGGTGTAACGGGGGCGGATCGCCGCCCGAGTCAGAGGTCGTGGTAGTCCCGGTACCAGGCGACGAAGCGGGGCAGGCCCTCCTCGATGGAGGTGCGGGGCTCGAAGCCGAGATCGCGCCGTGACGGGCCGATGTCGGCGTAGGTCGCCTCCACGTCGCCCGGCTGCATCTCGGCCATCTCCTTCACCGCCTCGCGCCCGCAGGCCCGCTCCAGCACTTCGATGAAGTGGAGCAGGTCCTCGGACCTGTGGTTGCCCAGATTGTAGATGCGGTGCGGCACCCCGGCCGCCGCGCCCAGGGCCTCGTCCGACAGGTCCCCTTTGGGCGGCCGGTCGAGGGCCGCCAGCACCCCCGCCACGATGTCGTCGATGAAGGTGAAGTCGCGGCGCATGCGGCCCTGGTTGAAGACCTTGATGGGACGGCCCTCGAAGATCGCCTTGGTGAAGATGAAGGCGGCCATGTCCGGCCGGCCCCAGGGGCCGTAGACCGTGAAGAACCTGAGGCCGGTCGCCGGCAGGCCGTAGAGGCCGCTCTGGCAGTGGGCTATCAGTTCGCCGGCCCGCTTGGTAGCGGCGTAGAGGGAGACCGGCCGGTCGACCCGGTCCTCGACCGCGAAGGGCAGCTTCTCGTTGCCGCCGTAGACCGAGGAGGAGCTGGCGTAGACCAGGTGCTCGAAGTCCGGCAGGCCGCGGCAGGCCTCCTGCACCACCAGCTGGCCCATGACGTTGGCGCTGATGTAGGCGTAGGGGTTCACCAGCGAGTAGCGCACGCCGGCCTGGGCCGCCAAGTGCACGACCCGCCCCACCTTTCGGTTGGCCTTGAAGATGCGCGTCATGGCCTGTCGGTCGGCCACGTCGGCGCGCTCGAAGTCGAAGCCGGTCTGGGCGGTGAGCTGGACCAGGCGGGCCTGCTTCAGGGCCGGGTCGTAGTAGTCGTTCAGCTCGTCGATGCCGATCACCCGCTCGCCCCGCTCGAGCAGGGCGCGGGCGACGTGGAAGCCGATGAAACCGGCGGCGCCGGTGACGACGATGTCCATGGGATCAAGTATCCGGCCGAGGGGGAGGAGCGTCGAAACGGCTTATAGCAGAGCCCTCCGGCGCCGCGCCAGGGAAGGGCCCTCGAGATCGCCTCCGGGGCCGAAGGTCCCTCTAACCGGCTGTTAACTCCAGGCGCGCAGACTGCCTCCGGTCTGCAGCGGAAGTCCGGGCATCGGTCGGGGACCAGCACATGAGCATGGTGGCGAACCTCTGGTGCGGCAAGATCCCGTTGGCGAGGACCGCCTGGCTCTACGGCGGCCTGGCGCTCGCCCTCTTTCTCTCGCCCATCATTGCGCTGGGTGCGGCCCGGTCGCCCCTCATCCACTCGCCGCTGGTGCTGGGGCTCTGCCTCTTCGTGCTGCTCTACGCGGCCTTCATCGCGGTGGCCATCTGGCGCAGCGCCAACAATTACGGCGGCTGGGTCGCCTGGCGGGCGCTTGCCAAGGGCTCGGTGCTGGCGGTCTTCCTGCAGACGGCCGTCCTGCTCGCCGCCGGCTGAGGCCGTCCCCCGCCGGCAAGCCCTCTACCGGCTACTCGGCGGCGTCCTGGTAGGCCTCCATGGGCGGGCAGCTGCAGACCAGGTGGCGGTCTCCGTAGACGTTGTCGACCCGGCCCACGGGCGGCCAGTACTTGTCCTCGCGCAGCGTCGCCAGCGGAAAGAAGGCCTGCTCCTTGCTGTAGGGCTTGGTCCAGTCGCCCTTCAGCAGCAGATGGTGGGTGTGGGGCGCGTTCACCAGCAGGTTGTCCTCCGGGTCGGACTTGCTGGCCTCCACGTCGGCGATTTCCTGGCGGATCCGGATCATGGCGTCGCAGAAGCGGTCCAGCTCCCGCTTGGCCTCGCTCTCGGTCGGCTCGATCATGAGAGTCTCGGCCACCGGGAAAGACATGGTGGGCGCGTGGAAGCCGTAGTCCACCAGGCGCTTGGCCACGTCCTCCACGGTGATGCCGGAGGACTCCTTGAGCGGCCTCAGGTCGATGATGCACTCGTGCGCCACCAAGCCGTTCGCGCCGGTGTAGAGCACCGGATAGTGGGGCGCCAGTCGGTGGGCGATGTAGTTGGCGTTGAGGACGGCGAGCTGGGTCGCCTTCTTGAGCCCCGCCGCGCCCATCATGGTGATGTAGGCCCAGGAGATCGGCAGGATCGAGGCCGAGCCGAGTGGCGCCGCCGAGACCGTGCCGACGGTGCCCTCGGGACCCGCGGCCGGATTGACGCCCTCCACCACCGGATGGTCCGGCAGGAAGGAGGCCAGGTGCCAGCCGACGCCGATCGGGCCCATGCCCGGTCCGCCGCCGCCGTGGGGGATGCAGAAGGTCTTGTGCAGGTTCAGGTGCGCCACGTCGGCGCCGATCTTGCCCGGGCGGCAGATCCCCAGGAGGGCGTTCAGGTTGGCGCCGTCGAGATAGACCTGCCCGCCGTGATCGTGGACCAGCTCGCAGATCTCGACGAAGGACTCCTCGTAGACCCCGTGGGTCGAGGGATAGGTGATCATGAGGGCGGCCAGCTTGTCGGCGTGCTCGGCGAGCTTGGCCTTCAGGTCGTCGACGTCCACGTTGCCCTGCTCGTCGCAGGCCACCACCACCACCTTCAGGCCCGCCATCTGGGCGCTCGCCGGGTTGGTGCCGTGGGCCGAGGCCGGGATCAGGCAGACGTCCCGGTGCCCCTCGCCGCGGCTCTCGTGATACTTGCGGATCACCAGCAGGCCCGTGTACTCGCCCTGGGAGCCGGCGTTGGGCTGGAAGGAGATGGCGTCGAAGCCCGTCACCTCGCAGAGCATCTCCTCCAGCTCCTCGGCGAGCTGCTGGTAGCCCTGGGCCTGGTCGAGCGGCGCGAAGGGGTGCATGGCGCTGAACTGGCGCCAGGTCACCGGGATCATCTCGGTGGTGGCGTTCAGCTTCATGGTGCAGGAGCCGAGCGGGATCATGGAGCGGTCGAGGGCCACGTCCTTGGCCGCCAGCCAGCGCAGGTAGCGCAGCATCTCGGTCTCGGCGTGGTAGAGCTGGAAGACCCGGTGCTCGAGGAAGTCCGACGTCCGGCGCAGCGGCTTCGGGATAACCTCCTCCACCTCGGCGTCGAGCCCGTCGATCTCCAGGATCCGGTCGGCCTTGGTGGCGAAGACCCGCCATAGCGCCTGGAGGTTGCCACGCTTGGTGGTCTCGTCGAACGAGATCCCGAGCCGGTTGGCGTCGACGAAGCGCAGATTGATCCCGGCCTCCCGGGCCTTGGCGGCGATGCGGGCGGCCTGGCCCTGGGCGCGCACTGTGATGGTGTCGAAGAAGGCCTCGTTCTCCACCTCGTAGCCCAGGCGCGTCAGGCCCTCGGCCAGGATCTGGGTCATGCGGTGGACGCGGCCGGCGATCATCCTGAGCCCGTCCGGTCCGTGGTAGATGGCGTAGAGGGCGGCGATCACCGCCAGGAGAACCTGGGAGGTGCAGATGTTGCTAGTCGCCTTCTCCCGGCGGATGTGCTGCTCGCGGGTCTGCAGCGCCATGCGCAGCGCCGGACGGCCCTGCGAATCGACCGAGACGCCGATGATGCGCCCGGGGGTGGTGCGCTTGTAGGCCTCGCGGGTGGCGAAGAAGGCGGCGTGCGGGCCGCCGTAGCCCATGGGCACGCCGAAGCGCTGGGCGCTGCCGACCACGATGTCGGCGCCCCATTCGCCCGGCGGGGTCAGCAGGCAGAGCGCCAGCAGGTCGCTGGCGACCACCACCAGCCCGCCCTGGCCGTGCACCTGCTCGACCAGCTTCCGGTAGTCGTGCACGGCGCCGGAGGAGGCCGGGTACTGCAGCAGCACGCCGAAGACCTCGCGGCCGTCGAGATCGGCGAAGGGATCGCCGACCACCACCTCGAAGCCGAGCGAATGGGCCCGGGTCTCCACCACGGCGATGGTCTGGGGGTGGCAGTCCTCGGCGACGAAGAAGGTCTCGCCCTTGTTCTTGGTGAGCCGGTGGGTCATCGCCATGGCCTCGGCGGCGGCCGTGGCCTCGTCCAGCAAAGAGGCGTTGGCGAGATCGAGGCCCGTCAGGTCCATCACCATCTGCTGGAAGTTGAGCAGAACTTCGAGGCGCCCCTGGCTGACCTCGGCTTGGTAGGGGGTGTAGGCGGTGTACCAGCCCGGGTTCTCCATCACGTTGCGCAGGATCACCTTGGGCATGACGGTGCCGTAGTAGCCCATGCCGATCATGGAGACGACGACCCGGTTGCGCTCCGACATTTCCCGCAAATAGCTGAGCGTGGCGCGCTCGCTCTTGCTCGGCGGCAGGTCGAGCGGCGTCTCGTCGACGATCGACTTGGGAACCGCTTTCTCCACCAGGGCGTCGAGGGAATTCAGCCCCAGCGCCGACAGCATGTCGGCGATCTGCTCCTCGCCCGGTCCGATGTGTCGCCGCACGAAGTCGCCGCGCATCTCGTAGTCGGCCAGGGTCCGCCGTGCATTCGCCATGGCTTCTCGTCTCCTCCCTAGGGGTGATCGCGCCGGAGGGTGCCGGCCCGCGCCGGCCCATGCCGGCCGGCGGTCAGTCGAGCGACGCGATGTAGTCCTTGTAGGCGGCCTCGTCCATCAGGCCGTCCAGCTCGCCGGCATCGCTCAGCTTCAGCTTGAAGAACCAGCCGCCGCCGAGCGGATCGCTGTTCACCTGGGCCGGGTCGTCGGCCAGGCCCTCGTTGATCTCGGTGACCTCGCCGCCGACCAGGGCATAGAGCTCGCTCGCCGCCTTCACGGACTCGATCACCGCGGCCTCGTCGCCCTTGGCCAGCTGCTTGCCCACCTCCGGCAGTTCGACGAAAACGATGTCGCCGAGCTGCTCCTGGGCGTAGTCGGTGATGCCGACGACGCCGCTGTCGCCCTCCATGCGGATCCACTCATGGTCTTCGCTGTATTTGAGGTCGCTCATGTCTTGGCCCCCCTCTCTCCTGTTAGCCCCGATGATAGTTCGGACGCACGAAGGGCAGGCGCACCACCGTCGCCGGGTGGGGCTTGCCCCGCACCATGCACTGCAGGCCCTGGCCTTCGCCGGCCAGGTCCGTCTTCACGTAGCCCATGGCGACCGGCCCGCCGACGCTGGGGCCGTAGCCGCCGCTGGTCACCTTGCCGACGGGATCGCCCGTCTCGTCCACCAGCTCCGTGCCGCCGCGCACCGGCGCCCGGCCGTCCGGCTTCAGCCCGACCCGCTTGCGCGCCGCGCCCTTGGCGAGCTGGCCGAGGATGACCCGATCGCCCGGATAGCCGCCGGGACGGGCGCCGTCGGCACGCCGCGCCTTGGAGAGCGCCCAGGTGAGCCCGGCCTCGACCGGCGTCGTCTGCGTGTCGATGTCGCTGCCGTAGAGGCAGAGCCCGGCTTCGAGCCGTAGGGAATCGCGGGCGCCCAGGCCGATGGGCGCCACCGCCTCGTCCTCCAGCAGCCGGCGCGCGAGGGCCTCGGCGCTGGACGCGGGCAGGGAGATCTCGAAGCCGTCCTCGCCCGTGTAGCCCGAGCGGGAGACGAAGCAGGCGATGCCGTCGACGGCGAGCGGCGCGGCGGTCATGAAGGAGAGCGCGGCGGCGTCCGGCGCCAGCCGGCCGAGCACCTCGGCCGCAGCCGGGCCCTGGAGCGCTATGAGGGCGCGGTCCTCGAGGGCCTCCAGGCTGCAGTCGCCTTCCAGATGGGCGCGCAGGTGGGCCTCGTCCGCGTCCTTGCAGGCGGCATTCACCACGACGAAGAAGTGGTCGCCCGCGTTGGTCACCATCAGGTCGTCGAGGATGCCGCCCTCACCGTTGGTCAGCAGACCGTAGCGCTGCCGGCCCTCCGCCAGGCCGACGATGTCGATCGGCATGAGGCTTTCCAGGACCGCCCCGGCCGAGGCGCCGCTCAGGCGGAGCTGGCCCATATGGGAGACGTCGAAGAGGCCGGCGGCCTTGCGGGTGTGGAGGTGCTCGCTCAGGATCCCGGAAGGGAACTGCACCGGCATGTCGTAGCCGGCGAAGGGGGCGAAACGGGCGCCGCATTCCTGGTGCAGCGCGTGAAGGGGGGTACGTTTCAGATCGCCGGCCGGTTCGCTCATGTCGCCCAGGTTCCTCCCTCGCAGAAGCGACCGCGGCGCCTTGCAGGCGACGACGGCCACCCCCTCTGTCGCGGAACCTGAGAGATTCACCGGGTCCGGCTGCGCCGGCCCTCGGCTTACCCCTTCGGTGAGCCGTCCCCCGGGGCAGAGCCCGGCAACGGCTGCTTTCCAGAGATGCCTCTCCTCAGCGGTCCCTTTGCCTGAGAGTTTCCGGGGCCGTTGCTCCTTCGGCGCCGGCCCGCCTGGGCGGACCGGTCTCTCCCGCTGAGGGTCGCAGGCATCGGGCCCCGTCCGGTCCGAACGGAGCCTGACGCCAAGGAAGCTATCGCCTGGGGGCCGAAAGTCAACTGGGCCGGCGCCAGATCACGCGAAGGTGTGGCCGGGACCGGAGGCGGGCGCGAGATGAGCCGCACTCAGCGGTTCTCGCGGTTGTAGGTGAGCTCCTCCGGTGTCAGGCGCAGGCCCACGTAGATCCGGTAGTCGGACCCGGTCTCCCCCGCCTTCAGCGGGATGCGCGGCTCCACCTCCTCGGCGGCCACGATCTGGGTCTGATTGCCCTCGAAGGGGATCGCGATCTCGAATTCCTCGCGGGCGACGATCGCCCCGCTGCGGTCGGCGATGGCGACGAAGTAGGCGACGAGCGCGCGCCGGTCGTCGTCGGCGGGGCCGCGCAGGGCCACAAGGTTGATCGTCACCAGCGACTCGACGGCATTGTCGTCCGCGTCGAAACGGCAGCCCAGGCTGGGCGCGCGGATGGCGACCTCGTACTCCACGTCCGTGAGGTCGCGTCCCTCGCCGACGAACTTCACCAGCCGGTCGGTGTCGCGCAGCATCTGCAGCTGCGGGCAGGGCGGCGGCGGCTCGTCGCTGGCGCAGGCCGCGAGCAGGAGGCCCAGGGCACAGGCGGCACAGTGGGGGGCGTAAGAGCGAATGAAGCGTCGAAGCATGGACCCTTCCCGTCGGCGCGGGGTGTTTCGCTCGGATCCCGTCCGGTTCGCGCGGGCGCTCACAGCGTGTTGTGGGTGCCGTCGCAGAACGGCCGGTTCTTGGTCTGCTTGCAGCCGCAGAACCAGACGGTCTGGGATTTTTCCGCCTTGTAGCCGACGGGGGTGATGTCCGTCTCCTTGTGAGACCCGTCGCAGAACGGCTGCTTTCGGCTGCGCCCGCAGGCGCACCAGAAGTAGCGCTGTCCCGCCTTGACGGCGACCTCGTAGGGCCCCTTCTGCGCGGGAATCGGATCGGTCATCAACCCTTCCTTCTCAAGTCGCACTGTATTACTTTCGCGGCGCCATTACTTTGGCGGCGCCGGAGAGCCGGCGTAAGGCAGGGCCGCCGGCCGCTCGGGCCCTGCCCGAGATGGCCGCCACTCTAGGCAAGGGCCCTTTCGAGTACAAGTGCCTGGGGGTGGCGCGAGAGCCTGGGTCACTCTCCCGGGGCGCCGGGGCCGGAGCAGGCTGGAGTCGCGGTCGGGACCGCGCGAATCGGGCTTGAGAAGGGAACGGCACGTGGACATGCATAGGCCTCCCCTTACCATCATCCTCGCCAATCCGCGGGGCTTCTGCGCCGGCGTAGTGCGGGCCATCGAGATCGTCGAGAAGGCGCTTGAGAAGTACGGGCGCCCGGTCTACGTGCGCCACGAGATCGTGCACAACCGCTTCGTGGTGGAGACCCTGGAGGCCAAGGGCGCTGTCTTCGTCGAGGAGCTCAGCGAGGTGCCGGACGGCGTGCCCATCATCTTCTCCGCCCACGGGGTGCCGAAAAGCGTTCCGGTGGAGGCGACCTCGCGCGAGCTCTTCTATCTGGACGCCACCTGCCCGCTGGTCAGCAAGGTCCACCGCGAGGCCGAGCGGCACTTCCGCGACGGCCGCCAGATCATCCTGATCGGACACGCCGGCCATCCGGAGGTGGAGGGCACCATGGGCCAGCTGCCCGCCGGCACCATCACGCTGATACAGTCGCCCCAGGAAGCCGAGACGGTCGAGATCGGGACCCCCGAACAGGTCGCCTACATCACCCAGACGACGCTTTCCGTGGACGACACGGCCCAGGTGATCGCGGTCTTGAGGCGGCGCTTTCCGGCCATTCACGGCCCCAAGCAGGAAGACATCTGCTACGCCACCACGAATCGCCAGCAGGCGGTCAAGGCCATCGCCAAGGCCTGCGATGCCCTGCTGGTGGTGGGTGCGCCCAACTCATCCAACTCCGCCCGCCTGGTGGAGGTCGCCCGCAAGGAGGGCTGCCCCGAGGCGATGCTGGTCCAGCGCGGCTCGGAGGTCGACTGGGAGCGCCTCAGGGGCATCGGACGGCTCGGCCTGACCGCTGGCGCCTCGGCGCCCGAGGTTCTGGTGGAGGAGGTCATCGCCGCCTGCCGGGAGCGCTTCGAGGTGACCATCGAGGAAGTGACCGTGACCTCCGAGGACGTGCAGTTCAAGCTGCCGCGCGAGCTCGGCCCCCGCGCCATGAGCGCCTAGGTATGTCCCCAGCTTAGCCCCCGTCGCCGGATGGCGGCGCGGGAGGCGCGGCGCCTTCAGGACCGATCCCCCGACCCAGGCGCGACCCCCGGCTAAGAGCGACATGGCTGTCTACACCGAGGTATCGGACGAGGCTCTGCAGGACTTCCTGGGGGACTACGACCTGGGCGAGGTGACCTCCTTCAAGGGCATCGCCGAGGGCGTGGAGAACTCCAACTTCCTGCTGCGCACCACGGCGGGCAGCTACATCCTGACCCTCTACGAGAAGCGCGTGCGGCCCGAGGACCTGCCCTTCTTCCTCGGCCTGATGGAGCACCTGGCGGCCCGCGGCATCCACTGCCCGACGCCGGTCCGCGCCCGCGACGGAGAGTCCCTGCGCAGCCTCTGCGGCCGGCCGGCCGCCGTCGTCACCTTCCTGGACGGGCTCTGGCCGCGGCGCATCCTGCCCGACCACTGCCGGGGGCTCGGCCAGGCCATGGCGGAGATGCACCTGGCCGGGACCGACTTTCCGCTGAAGCGGTCGAACGATCTCTCGGTTTCGGGCTGGCGGCCGCTCTACGAGGCCTGCGCGCCGCGCGCCCCGGAGGTGCACGCGGACCTGGCCGGGCAGCTCGAGGCCGAGCTCGACCACCTGGAGCGCGCCTGGCCGGAGAGCCTGCCCGCGGGCGTGATCCACGCCGACCTCTTCCCCGACAACGTCTTCTTCCTCGGCGGCGAGCTCTCCGGTCTGATCGACTTCTACTTCGCCTGCAACGACTTCTTCGCCTACGACCTGGCGGTCTGCCTGAACGCCTGGTGCTTCGAGCCGGACACGGCCTTCAACGTCACAAAGGCGCGGCTCATGCTGCGGGCCTACCGGAGGGTCCGGCCCTTCTCGGCCGAGGAGCTGGAGGCCCTGCCCCTGCTGGCCCGCGGCAGCGCGCTGCGCTTCCTCCTGACCCGGCTCTACGACTGGCTGAACCACCCGCCCGGCGCCCTGGTCGAGCCCAAGAACCCGCTGGAGTACCTGGACAAGCTGCGCTTCCACCAGGAGGTGCGTGGCCCCGGGGCCTACGGACTCGACTGACCCCATGGCCGGCGACCGGGTCGAGATCTTCACCGACGGCGCCTGCTCCGGCAATCCGGGGCCCGGCGGCTGGGGCGCTGTCCTGCGCTTCAAGGGCGCGGAGAAGGAGTTGAGCGGCGCCGAGACCGCGACCACCAACAACCGCATGGAGCTGATGGCCGCCATCGCGGCCCTGGAGGCGCTCAAGCGGCCGTCCCGGGTCGCGCTGACCACCGACAGCACCTACCTGCGCAACGGCATCACCCAGTGGATCCACGACTGGAAGCGCCGCGGCTGGAAGACCGCGGGCAAGAAGCCGGTCAAGAACCTGGACCTCTGGCAGCGCCTGGACGCCGCGCAGGCGCCCCACGAGGTCGACTGGCACTGGGTCCGCGGCCACACCGGCCATCCGGAGAACGAACGGGCGGACGCACTCGCTCGCGAGGCGATCGAGCGCTTGGAACGCTAGCGCTGTCTGCAGGCCTAAGGCCCGGGATCAGAGGCCTTCCAGCACCGACTCGGCGTTCGAGACCTTGAACTCGCCGCCGGCCTCCACCTTCAGGTCCGTGACCACGCCGTCCTCGACGATCATGGCGTAGCGCTGAGAGCGGACGCCCATGCCCTGCTCGATCAGGTCGAGTTCCAGCCCGAGAGCCTTGGTGAAGTGGGCGCTGCCGTCGCCCAGCATGAGGATGTTGTCGCCCACGCCCTGGTCCTTGCCCCAGGCGCCCATCACGAAGGCGTCGTTCACCGACAGGCAGGCGATGGTGTCGACGCCCTTCTCCTTTATGGCGTCGGCGTAGCGCAGGAAACCCGGCACGTGCTTGGCCGAGCAGGTCGGGGTGAAGGCGCCCGGCAGGGCGAACAGCACCACCTTCTTGCCGCCGAACAGCTCGTCGGTGGAGATGTCCGCCGGGCCGCTGCTCGTCATCTGCTGCAGGTTCATGCTCGGGATCTTGTCGCCGACCTTGATCGTCATGTCCGTTACCCCCATGGAAGAAACCGGTTGCGGGAAGAGAATTGGCGTCGCCGGATCCTAGCCCCGGCGAGAAGTCAGGGCTAGTCCGGGACCGCGGCGCGCTTCGATGAACCGTCGGTGCCGCTCGCCCAGGCGCCGGCCGCCTTCTCGGTGGCGGTCAGGATGCCGTTCACGGTCAGGAGCTCGGGCAGCGGCTCGCCCCGGGGCGCGCCCGGGCCGTAGATCACATTGAAGGGGATGCCATAGCGGCCGAACCCCTCAAGGTAGTCGGAGATCTCGTCGCTGGGCAGGGTCCAGTCGGCCCGCATGCGGACCACGTCGCGGGCGGCGAAGTTCTCGGCGACGGTCTCGGTGTCGATCACTAGCTCTTTGTTCACCTTGCAGGTGAGGCACCAGTCCGCCGTCACGTCGACGAAGACCACGCGGCCGCCGTCCACCAGCCGCGCGATCTCGTCCTGGTCGAACGGCACCCAGCCCTCGGCCAGGGCGGCCTCGGGCCCGCGTTCGTCGTGGGCAAAGCCGAGCGGCAGGGCCAGCACGGCGAGCGCCACGACCGCCGCCAGCGCGGCCGAGGCGCCGGGCAGGCGCTTGCGGAAACCCAGCAGGGCGGCCAGCGCCAGCAGCAGGGCCCCGGCGGTGAGGGCCGCTGCCAGCGAGACCTGGGTCGCCAGCACGCTCAGCAGCCAGATCGCGGTGGCCGCGAGCGCGAGGCCCAGGATGCGCCGCAGCACGACCATCCAGGGGCCGGGCCGGGGCAGGCGGGTCGCCAGGCCAGGGAAGGCCGCGACCGCCAGATAGGGCAGCGACAGGCCGATGCCGAGGGCGGCGAAGATCAGCAGGATCTCTCCGGCGCCGCGGGCCAGCGCGAAGGCGACGGCGGTGCCGAGGAAGGGGGCCGAGCAGGGGGTGGCCAGCAGGGTCGCGAAGGCGCCGGTCGAGAAGTGGCCGACGAAGCCGTGGCCCGGTCCGCGGCCGGCCAGTCCGGCGAGCCGCGCGGGCAGGGGTATCTCGAAGAGGCCGAAGAGGTTGCAGGCGAAGAGCACCAGCAGCAGCGCCATGGCCGAGAGGAAGAGAGGCTGCTGGAACTGGATGCCCCAGCCGGCCGCCAGGCCCGCCCCCTTGAGCGCGATGGCGACCCCCGCCAGCACCAGGAAGGAGAAGAGGATGCCGGCCGAGGAGAACAGGAAGCCGAGGCGTACCTCGCCGCGGTCGCGCCCGCCTTGCTTCACCACGGAGAGCAGCTTGATCGAGAGCACCGGCAGCACGCAGGGCATGAGGTTGAGGATGAAGCCGCCCAAGACCGCCAGCGCCAGCATCTGCCACAGGGCCGCGCCGCTGCCCGACGGACCGCCCGCACCCGCGCCCTCGCCAGGGGCGAAACGGGTGACGGCGTTCTGCTCCAGGCCGCGCCGGCCGTCGGTCAGGGTGAGCGTGATCCGCTTGCCCTCGAGCACGCCCTCGGCGAGCGGTCCGCGCTCGCTCTGGGCGCGGAGCACCGCCGTCTTCCCGTCCTCGCTGAGGTCGACCGCCGGCTTGGCGAAGAGGTAGCCCGGCGGGCCCTCCACCAGCAGGTCCGGCGCCTCGAAGGGGATCTCGGAGCGCGCCACCACCTCCAGCAGCGGCGCCTCGGGATCGCCTACCAGACCACTGCGGTCGAGGGACAGGCCGACCGCGCCGCCGTCGCCGGGCACCAGGCTCTCGGCCTTGCTGATCAGGAAGCCGTCGATGGACGAGGGCGCGCCGCCGGACGGCAGGTCGAGCCGCAGCGCCCCCTCCTGGGGGATGCAGATGTCGGAGCAGATGAGATAGCGCAGGTCGGCCTCGAGGCGCACCGGCTCGCCCGGCCGCTCGATCCGGGCGTGGATCGGCAGCACCACCTCGCCGTCGTAGCCGAAGGTGTCGAGGCCGAACAGGGTGAAGCGGTGGGGCACCGGCCAGAGGATTTCCGGGTCGGCCAGGTTCTCCGAGCCGCTCCAGTCGAGCTGCGGCGGGATCCCCGCCTCGCCCGGCGTGCGCCAGTAGATCTTCCAGCCCGGCTGCAGATCGAACTGCAGCCCCAGGCGCAGCTCCTCGGGCGTCTCCGGCAGGCTGGCGGTCGCCAGGAGGCGCACCCGCGCCTGCTCGTGGTCCAGCCAGTCGCTGCCGAGCGCCTGCGCCGGCCCGGCTGCCAGAAGCAGCAGCAAAAAGACCCAACAGGCCCGGACCCGCTTCCGCCACGCGGCGCTAAGCCATTGCTTTTTCATGCGACCGACAATAGTTAACTGGAAAGTCATGGGATATATAGTAATCCTTGGTCGACTCGAAGGCCTCACATTCGCGTGTGATCTGCCGCGCCGGTCTCCGTAGCACGTTAGGATGGGTCGCGCGCGGCAATTTCGGCCGCGAAACGGGTCCGCGGAAGCGCCGCGGCGGCCCTGCCGCTGCCGGGCTTCGAGCGGCCAGCCCCGACAAGCGAGAACCATGAGCGACGACAACGAAGGATATCTCACCGGCCAGCTGCTCATCGCCATGCCCGGCATGAGCGATCCCCGCTTCGCGCGCACCGTGGTCTATCTCTGCGCCCACAACGCCGAGGGTGCCATGGGCCTGGTGATCAATCGTTTAATCGGCTCCATCACCTTCCCGGACCTGCTGGAACAGCTCGGCATCGAGAGCGCCGATCCGGGCAGCAACATCGAGGTGCACTTCGGCGGCCCGGTCGAATCGGGCCGCGGTTTCGTGCTGCATTCCGCCGACTACGAGCAGGACGGCACCCTCAAGGTCAGCAACATCCTGTCCCTGACGGCCACCATCGACATTCTGCGGGACATGGCCGCCGGCGGCGGCCCGCGGCTCAGCATGCTGGCGCTCGGCTACGCCGGCTGGGGCCCGGGACAGCTCGATTCCGAGATCCAGGCCAACGGCTGGCTGCACGTCGAGGCCGACGAGGCGCTCGTCTTCGACGAGGAGCTGGACAGCAAGTGGGAGCGGGCGATCTCCAAGCTGGGCATCGACCCCTCCATGCTGTCCGGCGACGCCGGCCACGCCTGATGCGATTGGCGGCGCCGGTCGCCGCGCCCGATACCGACCCGCTTAGGCCCGCTTGCGCGGGTCGTCGCGCAGCATGGCGAAGAGCCGGTGGTCCTGCCAGCGGCCGTTGATCCGCAGATACTCGCGGCAGCAGCCCTCCTCCTGGAAGCCGATCTTGCGCAGCAGCCCTTGGCTGGCCGCGTTGTCGGGCAGGCAGGCGGCCTCCACCCGGTGGAGCGCCAGGCGGTCGAAGGCGAAGTCCAGCACCGCCCTCAGGGCCTCGCTCATGTAGCCCTGGCGGGCGTAGGGCTCGCCGACCCAGTATCCCAGGCTGGCGCTCTGGGCCACGCCGCGGCGCACGTTGCTGAGGGTCACGCCGCCCACCAGGCCGTCGTCGTCCCTGAGGAACAGCAGGAAGCTGTAGGTGGTGCCGCGGTGCCACTCCACCTCGTAGCTGCGCAGGCGTCGGCGGAAGGCCGCGCGGCTGAGCGCGTCGCGGCTCCACGAGGGCTCCCAGGGTGCGAGGAAGCTTCGGCTCTGCTCGCGCAGCTCGGCCCAGGCCTTCCAATCCGACTGGCGGGCCGGGCGCAGATAGATGCGGGGGCCCTGCAGGCGCAGCCCGCGCGTCGATCCCGAACGGAACGGCAGGAGCATGGCCGGCCCTCAGCCGGGACGAGCGGTCAGACGGGCCTGCAGCGCGTCGTAAGACCCGAGCCCCCCGATCGGGCCGATCACCGCCAGGGTCGGGGCATTGGCGGTCAGGCGCTCGGTGACCCGCCCCAGGGCCGCCTGGTCGACCGCCTCGATCCTGGCGATGGTTTCCTCGAGGGTGAGCGCCCGGCCGTAGATCAGCAGCTGCTGGGCGACCTGCTCGCAGCGCGACAGGCTGCTCTCGCGCCCCATGAGGACGCTCGCCTTCAGCTGCGCCCGGGCCCGGTCCAGCTCCTCCTCGCTGACGTCGTCGGGCAGGCGTGCGAACTCCTTGGCGATCACCTCCAGCAGCTCGGCTACGTCAGATTCGCCGGTGCCGGCATAGATGCCGAAGAGGCCGCTGTCGCCGTAGGCCGAGATGAAGGAGTAGATGGCATAGGCGAGCCCGCGTTCCTCACGGATCTCCTGGAACAGCCGCGACGACATGCCGCCGCCGAACAGGGTGGAAAGGGCGAGCGAGGCGTAGTGGTCGCGGTCGTGGTAGCCGAGGCCCTCGAAGCCGAGGATCAGGTGCACCTGCTCCAGCGCCCGGGATTCCCGGAAGTCGCCACCCCGGTAGCTTGCCGGCTCGGCGGCGACCCGGCCGCCGCCTGGCAGGGCGTCGAAGGCCTCTGATACCATCTGGCAGTAGCGCTCGTGCTCGATCTTGCCGGCGGCGGCCACCACCATCTCCTGCGAGCCGTAGTGGCCGGTCAGGTAGTCGATCAGCGAGCCCCGGTCGAGGGACGAGACCGTGTCGCTGCTGCCCAAGACCGGGCGGCCCAGCGCCTGGCCGGGATAGGCCGTCTCCTGGAAGTAGTCGAAGACGATGTCGTCGGGCGTGTCGATCGCCTGGCCGATCTCCTGCAGCACCACCGAGCGCTCGCGCTGCAGCTCGCCCTGGTCGAAGACCGAGTGCTGCAGAATGTCGGCGAGGACGTCGAGGGCGAGGCCGCTGTGCTCGGCCATGACCTTGGCGTAGAAGGCGGTGCTCTCCCGGCCGGTGTAGGCGTTGATCTGACCGCCCACGGCCTCGATCTCTTCGGCGATGTCGCGGGCGCTGCGCTGACGGGTGCCCTTGAAGACCATGTGCTCCAGGAAGTGGGCGATACCGTTCACCTCGGCGCGCTCGTTGCGGGTGCCGACGCCGACCCAGACGCCGAGGGAGACGGTCTCCACGGACTCCATGCTGTCGGTGGCGACCCGGAGGCCGTTGTCGAGGGTCGAGATCTGGACCGCCATGCGCCGCGCCCTCTTACGACGCGAGGCGGCCGCGGTCGGGGTGCCGCCGGCCCCGGATCGCGTCCTCGACCCGGGCCAGGTCGTTCGGCAGCACCTGGCAGCGCTCGGGGCGCTCGTAGAGGTCGGCGAGGCGCGGCGGCAGCTCGGGGCGGAGGCCGCAGGCCCGCTCCACCGCCTCGGGGAACTTGGCGGGATGGGCGGTGCCAAGGGCGATCACCGGGCGCTCGGAACTTTGCGCCGCGATCCGCGCCGCCGAGACGCCGATGGCGCTATGGGGATCGATCAGCTCGCCGGTCTCCCGTCGGATGCGGGCCATCTCGGCGAGCGTCTCCTCGTCGTCCAGGCTGTGCCCGGCGAAGACCGCGCGCGCCGCCTGCCAGGCGGGCTCGCCCAGCTCGGCCCGGCCGGTCTCGCGGAAGCGGGCGAGCAGCGCCGCCGTCTTGGCTCCGTCGCGGCCCAGGAGCTCGAACAGCAGGCGCTCGAAGTTGCTGGAGACCTGGATGTCCATGGCCGGCGACAGGGTGGCCTCCACCTGGGCGATCTCCATGACGCCGGTCTCGAAGGTCCGGGCCACGATGTCGTTGCGGTTGGAGCCGGTCCAGAAGCGGCCCACCGGCAGGCCCATGGCGCGCGCCGCATAGCCGGCGAAGACGTTGCCGAAGTTGCCCGTGGGCACGGCGAAGTCGACCTCCCGCGCGGGCGCGCCCAGCGCCGTCGCCGCCGCGAAGTAGTAGGCGATCTGGGCGACGATGCGCGCCCAGTTGATGGAGTTGACGGCCGAGAGGTTCATCTCCGCCCGGAAGGCGGGGTCGTTGAACATCGCCTTCACCAGGTCCTGGCAGTCGTCGAAGGTGCCCTCGATGGCGATGTTGTGGACGTTTTCGTCCGTCACCGTGGTCATCTGCCGGCGCTGCACCTCGGAGATCCGGCCCTCCGGGTGCAGGATGAAGATCTCGATGCCGCGGCGGCCGCGGCAGGCCTCGATCGCCGCCGCGCCGGTGTCGCCCGAGGTGGCGCCGACGATGGTGACCTCCTCGCCGCGCCGGGCGAGCACGGCCTCGAAGAGGCGCCCCAGGACCTGCAGCGCGTAGTCCTTGAAGGCGAGCGTCGGGCCTTGGAAGAGCTCGAGGAACCAGATCCGCCGGTCGAGCTGCCGGAGCGGCGCCACCGCCGGATGGCCGAAACCGACGTAGGCCTCGGCGAAGATGGTCCGGAGCTCTTCGTCGGGGAGCATGCCGGCGACGAAGGGCCGGGCGACCCGGAAGGCGAGCTCGGCGTAGTCGAGCCCGGCCAGCGCCCGGATCTCCTCGTGGCTCCAGCGCGGCCAGCTCTCGGGTAGGTAGAGGCCGCCGTCGCTCGCCAGGCCGGCGAGCAGAACCTCCTCGAAGCCGAGAGCCGGGGCCGTCCCCCGGGTGGACAGGTAATTCATGACGTGCCAATGGTTCCGCGAAGGCCGCCAATCTAGACACCGCACGCCCGCAACGGCAAGGGGCGGCATGCCGGAGAGAGGCCGACGGACACCGGTCGGGCCTGCTGTCCGATCCCCGGCTCTTGACGCTCCGTCCCCTACCGCCAAATTAGCAAGCGGCAGGATTCAGATGGGGGTGTTGGGGTGGAGGCTCCAGACGACGGGCCCGACCAGCTGGGCGGCGACCTGCGGCGGATTGCGCCGATGCAGGAGGGCGTGCTGGGGTGGCTGCAGGGGGTGCTGGAGTCCGCGCGGTTCCAGCGTCTGATCACCGCTGTCATCGCGGTGAACGCCGTGACCCTGGGCCTCGAGACCAGCGGCAGCGTCATGGCCCTGGCCGGCGGCCTGCTCGTCGCCGTCGACCGTCTCTGCCTCGCCCTCTTCGTGCTCGAGCTCGCCGCCAAGCTGGTGGTCTACCGCAGCCGCTTCCACCACGACCCCTGGAACGTCTTCGATCTCGTCGTCGTCGGGATCGCCCTGGTCCCCACGGCGGGCAGCCTTTCTGTGCTGCGCGCCCTGCGGATCCTCAGGGTGCTGCGCCTCGTCTCCGCGGTTCCCTCCATGCGGCGCGTCGTGACCGCGCTCCTGGACGTGATCCCCGGCATGGGCTCGATCGTCGCCCTGCTCGCCCTGGTGTTCTACGTCTTCTCGGTGATGGCCACCAAGCTGTTCGCCGCCGACTTCCCGCAGTGGTTCGGCACGATCGGCGAGTCGGCCTACTCGCTGTTTCAGGTGATGACCCTGGAGAGCTGGTCCATGGGCATCGTCCGCCCCGTCATGGACGTCCATCCCTTCGCCTGGCTCTTCTTCGTGCCCTTCATCATCATCACCTCGTTCACCGTGCTGAACCTCTTCATCGGCATCATCGTGGACGCCATGCAGAGCCAGCACGAGGCGGAGCGGGTGGCCGAACGGGCCGCCGACGAGGCACAGGCCGAGCAGGGCCAGCTCGACCGTGCCGCCATTCTGGCCGAGCTCCGCGCGCTGCGGACGGAGATCGCCGAGCTCAAGTCGGCCAAGGGTGCATCCGGCCCTGAGGCCTGATCCCTGGGCCCGTCCGTGGCCACCGAAGCGACCGGCTAATCCCTTGCGCCCGGCCGGTGGCCGGCCTCGGCCGCTGTCTTTCTTGGGGCCGGCGTCGCGACCAGCAGGCCCGCCGCCGTGATCAGGACCATGCCGCAGACCGTGAGGAGGTCGGGCGTCTCGGCGAAGAAGACGAAGCCCCAGAGGGCGGCCGAGACCAGGTAGGCATAGTCGAAGGTGGCGATGATCGGGGGCGCGGCGATCTGATAGGCGCGCGCGACGCCGACGAAGTAGGCGGCCGAGAGGGCGCCGATGAGCGCCATCAGGCCCCACTCCGGGAGACCCATGGGCGCCCAGCCGCCGAAGAGGAAGGGGTAGGCGGCCACCGTGCCGTTGGCGAGGCCGAGGAGGGCGAGCACGGCCGTCGCGATCAGGCCCGTCACCAGGAACGAGCCGTGCAGGGCGAGCCCCAGGGTGAGCGGCGCCTCCTCCTGGCATTTGCTCCGGGTCAGGATCATGGCGACGGCGTAGAGGGCCGCCGCCAGCAGCGGCAGCAGCGTGAACCAGGAGAAGGCGTCGGTCCCGGGCTTGAGGATCGCGACCACGCCGAGAAAGCCCAGCAGCACGCCCGTCCATTGGCGCCCGCTGACGGGCTCGCCGATCAGCAGGGCGGACAGCAGGGCGATCATGATCGGGTTGGTGTAGACGGCGACCGCCGCCACGGAGAGGCTGAGCACCGGCAGCGCTGCGTAGAAGGCGATCCAGGTGAGCACCAGAAGCCCGCTGCGCAGGAGGGCCCAGCCGGGCGCCCGCAGTCCGAGCCCGATGCCCGTCACGAGCAGCAGGGCGACCATGAGGGGGACCGCGACCAGGGAGCGGGCGATGAAGACCTGCCACAGGGTGAGATCCGCGCTGACCAGCTTCACCACCGCGTCGGCGAAGGCCATGGCCAGGACCGACGCCAGGATGGTGGCGATGCCTTCGCCCGTCCGCTGGGGTCTCGCCTCCTGCCTCCGCGCCACCACCCGTCCCTCGCTGCCGTCCCTGCGTCTGTGCCTTGCAGCGGCCGCCGCGAGAGCCCCGGCTGCGAGACCGCCATGGTAACGGGAGCCGTATTATACGAATAGATATTGAGCTATCATCATATTGCTGAGTAATTTCGAATAATGGACCGGACTCCCGTTGGTGGTCTCGAAGTCTTCCTGGCCATCGTCCGGGCGGGCTCCCTGCGCGCCGCGGCCCGGGCGCTCGGCGTCGGCGCGCCGGCCGTCAGCCATCAGCTGAGGGCCTTCGAGCGCCGGATCGGCGTCGACCTGCTGGTGCGCACCACCCGCTCCCTGGAGCTGACCGAGGCCGGGCGGGCGCTGCTCGCCGGGGCCGGGCCCGCCTTCGAGGAGATCGTGGGCGCGATCGAGGGCACCCGGGCCATCGGCCGCTCCAAGACCGGCACCCTGCGCCTCACCCTGCCGATCAGCGCCTACAAGATCGTCATCGCACCGGCGCTTGCCCAGTTCCAGGCGCGCTACCCGGAGATCTCGCTGAATCTCTCCATCAACGAAGAGCTGGTCGATATCGTCGGGGAGGGTCTTCACGCGGGCTTCCGCCTGGGTGACCGGGTGACGCCGGGCATGGTGGCGGTGCGGCTGACCGGGCCGCTCAGCCCCTGCTATTTCGCGGCGCCCGCCTACCTCGCGACCTTCGGACGGCCGCGGCATCCGGGCGAGCTGCTGGACCACAGGTGCGTCCGCTACAGGTACCGCACGGCCAACCGGGTCCAGGACTGGCAGTTCATGGAGGACGGCCAGACGAAGAGCGTCGACGCGCCGACCCGGCTCCTGGTCGACGACATGGAGACGCTGCGCCAGGCCGTGCGCGACGGCCAGGGCATCGGCTGGTGCCTCCGCCCCATGATCGAGGACGAGCTCCGGGCGGAAACGCTGGAAACGCTCCTCGACCCCTACGTGGTGAAGCTGCCGCCCTACTACCTCTACTACCCTGATCAGAACCGCCGCCTAGAGCCGCTCCGTCTCTTCATCGACTTCCTGGTCGCGCGGCGCGAGGGGCCGGCGGCACCGGTCCTCTAGTACTGTGGAAGGAGCGCTAGAGAAACGGCCTTCGTTGGCAGCACAAGATCGAACCGGCCCTGTTGGTACCGTGTTCAACTCTTCGACTATGAAAAGCTACGCGGCGGCCGGCTTTGCGATCTCATTGCCAACGCTGCGGTTAACTTTTTCAATTACGAGGAACCGGGACATCATCAACGTCGTGAGCGCTTCTGCCGACAACGCAGTCTTGATAAATTCCTTGTCCCAAGTGTTACCGTTCTCCAGGTTGCGGACGGTCATCACCGCCTCGATCAACTGGAACTCCATCCACTCCTCGACATGTTCCTTGATCTTCATTGCAATGTGGTCATTGCCGTCCGAGTTGAACTTTTTCGAGAAGTAAGCGATTAGATCCCGGTAACCGCGGAAATCCCGGTTCGCCTTAATGATGTTGTCTGTGGTTGGATCGCCCGCAAACCATGCTGCACGGTCGTCGTTGTCATCGCGTTCCCGGGTCTTGGTAGCCACCGAAACCCAGACTACATCGGGACGGGTTGGTTTTGTCTCAACTTCACTGGCCGGATTGCCTTCGACTTCCACAAGGTCGGCAAGATACTCTGTGCTAGTTCGGCCTCGCTGCGGTCGGTGCGGTGATGGTTCCTCAGGTGCGGAATGAACATCGTCCGTATCTTTTGGTGAACCACCTGTTACATTCCCTACGGCACGCAATATCCCGTCCGGGTCACGGCGATATCGACTTGGCCGAAGGAGTTCTTTGATCCTCTCAAGACGTTCTTTGATGCGCTCGTTCAGCTTGCCGTCTGGATCCTGGTCAGTCTTTGCTATGATCTCCTGGATTTTGGTTTCGACTTCCGGCGGCATCTTCTCCTTGAACTCGGCGCCCCACTTTTCCCACCAATTGGCCTCTTCAACGTCTTCACCGTTTATGATGACGCGACTCCGAGCTGTATCCGCCCTAACTACATCCTGGCCAGTGCCTCGAGGCTCAACATAGATGACGACGTGTTCCGCTCCGAAGATGATGCCAAAGCCGGCCAAAATGCGCCGCGAACTCGGTGGTGTGCGCCGGATGTAGACTTCGTTCTGAAATACGACGCCTACATGGCCGGTACGGCCACCGCGTGTGCTCATCTTGTGTGAGATGTCGACAGGGTTGTCGAACACCCACCAGTGGGCTGTGGCATTGGAGAGCCGCACTTCGCCCCTGGACGAAGCGTAACTGTCCAACAGGTCCCCTGCCGGTCTGATCGTTTGCATGTTGAAGGTCTGGACACTGGCATCCGGTTCCTCGATCGGCCACTCATCTTCGTTCTTCGTCAGCACGCGACATTGAATTTTCAGGTTTTCTGGAAGCCGGAAGTACCTCTGGCTGAGGTACCGAATGATCCAGTTGGCACCGCCGCCATCAGAAGGCAGACAAGTGTTTTCTCCCTCTGAACACCCGAGGAGTGTCACTTTCGTACCTGACGAAGTTACGATCGTCGGCTTCAATGTTGTTTTAATATGAGGCGACCAGTGCATTGTGCCGTCCGGCATGTCGAACGAACGCAAACCGTAGATGTTCTTTTCGTCATCACGGTGGAGCTGCACCATGGACCCGACATCGTCTCGCCATGACTTGTAGACTAGGCCGTCTCGGTTAGCGTGAAGTGCAGTTATCTTGGCACCGACACCGAAATTCGCGGTGATGTCCTGGCTGTGTCCAGCGCCTTGGACCGCCAAGCTGTTCAGGTAGTTTTTCATGTCCTCGGCAGTCATCCCATCGCCATTGTCAATGATGGCGAGCTTAAACCGGGTTTCATGCTCGAGATGCGTCCAGTCGACATCCCAGTGAATCATGCCGGGAGAGTCGTCACCGGCGGCCCATCGACGTTGTATCGCTTCGATGGCGTTTTGGGTCAGTTCGCGGATTTGCTGATTGGGGGGTGTGTCGGCAGCAAGTCTGTCAAGTAAAAAGGCGATGTTTTCCACCGCCATCGGGCGTGTAGACATTCCCATGTTCCTCATTCCAGGGCGGGCGAACCCGCGCGGCAACAGGCGCGTCTCACTTTCGACCTTGGCGGAGCATTGCTCGGGCAAAGTCAATCAAGAGACCCTATGAGATTACATCTGTTGCGGGTAGACCGCAACTTGCAGAGTTGATTTGTGGGCTCATACTAGAGCGCCGAAGGCGTGCCTTCCCAATGCTCTAACCCGAAGGCTAAGCTAACCCGAATTTTAGTCATCTGTTGTCGGATATGAGATTTTACGGAAAAGGAACCCGAAGAATACTGTCGCTAACTGTGCTGCCAAACCAGTGATTATTGTACCGAAAGAAGGAGACTGTTACATGATCACGGTTCCAAGCAACATCTGGTGCTAAAGCCAGTGATCTATTGCGTCAGGAAGCAACGTGGCCTTGCCGAAACAACCTTCAAAGCATTTGCTGAAATCGGATCCCCTCACGTCCCCAGATAGCGCGCCGCGAGGTGCCGCTCGAAGATCTCGGGGTCGAGGGGGCGGCCGGTGGCGACGGTGAGGAGCTCGTCGCTGGTGAGGAGCGAGCCTTTGGCGTGGACGTTCCGGCGCAGCCAGGCCATGAGGGGCGCGAAGTCGCCCTTCTCCATGGCGGCCGGGATGCCGGGCTCGGCCTCGAGGGCGGCGGCGTAGAGCTGGGCCGCGGTCATGGCGCCCAGCGAGTAGGTCGGGAAGTAGCCCCAGGCGCCATCGTACCAGTGGATGTCCTGCAGGCAGCCGTCCCGGTCGTCGGGGGGCGCGATGCCGAGCAGCTCGGCCATGCCTTCGTTCCAGGCGCCGGGCAGGTCCTCCAGCGGCAGCTCGTCCGCCAGCATGGCCTGCTCCAGGCGGTAGCGCAGGATGACGTGGGCCGGGTAGGTCACCTCGTCAGCGTCGACCCGGATGAGGCCTGGCTCGACCCGATGATAGTGGCGCATGAGGTTCTGGGTCTCCCAGGCCGGGCCCTCGCCGCCGAAGGCCTCGCGGATGAGCGGCTGGGCGAAGGCGATGAACTCCCGGCTGCGGCAGGCCTGCATCTCGACCAGCAGCGACTGGCTCTCGTGCAGCGACATGCCGCGGGCGAGACCCACCGGCTGCAGGCGCCAGTCGGCCGGCAGGCCGCGCTCGTACATGGCGTGGCCGGTCTCGTGCAGCACCGCCATGAGGCCGCTGGTGAAGTCGGCCTGGTCGTAACGGGTGGTGATGCGCACGTCCTCGGGCACGCCGCCGCAGAAGGGGTGCAGGGAGACGTCGAGGCGGCCGTGCTCGAAGTCGAAGCCGACGCTTTCCATCAGGCGCCGTCCGAGGGCCTCCTGCCGTTCTGCCGGGAAGGGACCGGCGAAGGCCAGGCGCTTGCCGCTGCGCGCCTGGGCGGCCAGCACCCGTTCGAGGAAATCGGGCAGGAAGCCGGCGTAGGACTCGAAGATGGCGTCGATGCGCGCGACCTTGCCGCCGGGCTCCCATTCGTCCAGCAGGGCCTCGTAGGGCGAGCAGCCGAGGGCCTCTGCCTTGGCCGCCGCGGCCTCGCGCACCAGGCCGAGGAGGGTCCCGAGCGGCTCCAGGGTCGCCTTGAAGTCGCTGGCCGGCCGGGCCTCGCGCCAGACCATCTCGCTGCGGCTGGCCGCCTTGGTGAGGGCCGCCACCAGCTCGGGGCCGAGCGCCGTCTCGTGGCGCCAGATCCGGCGCATTTCCCGCAGGTTGGCCTGCTGCCAGGGATCGAGACCGTCCGCTTCCGGCTCCGCCGCCGCCAGCAGGTCCGTCGTCTCCGGGTCCGCCAGGATCTCGTGGCAGGCCACATCGAGGGCCGCCATCTGCTCGGCGCGCGCCTCGGCTCCACCCTTGGGCATCATGGTGGCCCCGTCCCACTGCAGCATACCGGCCGCCTCGCGCAGGGCGCCGAGTCGGTGGAACCGCTCCTCCAGTCGGGCGTAGGCGCTCATGGTCCCTCCTCGTCCTCGGGAGCCTTTCGGGGGGCTTTCCCCGTCTCGTGGCGCAGGTGATAGACGAGGTAGATCACCACCAGGGCGACCGCTAGGGAAAACCAGGTGATCGCGTACTGCAGGTGGTCGTTGGGCAGCTCGATCCGGGTCTGCCCGCCGCGCGGCCAGCCGCCCGGGTTCTCGGCCGGCCCGGCGTCGAGATAGAGGCTCTCGACCGCTTTCGGCAGGCCGGCGGCGGCCGCCATGGCCGGCGGATCGACCCAGAACCAGAGGTTCTCCACCGGCAGGTTCTCGGGCTGCATCCAGTCGAGCCCCTTCCAGCCCGGCAGGCGGCCGAGGCCGCTCACCTCGATGACGCCGGGAATCTGCCCCTCGGGACGGGTCGCGGGGTCGCGCCCGGCCTCCGGGATCCAGCCCCGGTCGATCATGAGGACGCGACCGTCGGCCAGCTCGAAGGGCGTCACCACGTGGAGGCCCACGCGGCCGTTCAGGGTGCGCGCCGCCAGGAAGAGCTCCCGGTCGTGGTGGAACTGGCCCCGCACCTTCAGGGGTGTGTACTCAAGGTCCTCCGGCGCCGCGATGTGCTCGGGCAGGGCGGCCGCGGGGAGGGCGCTGCGCATCTGACGCTCCTCGATCAGCGCCTCCTTCCAGTGGAGCCGCTGCACCTGCCAGACGCCGAGGGCGACCAGCACGATCAGCGTGGGGAGGGTGAACAGGGTCGGCCACAAGCTCGGCCGGAAGCGACGCAAGGCCGGCCCCCTTTCCTGGCTCGGGTCAGTCGTAGCTCTCGGTGCCCGAGTCGCTGGCCCGGTGGTGGTACTGCAGGGCGATCAAGAGGCCCTTCATGGGCCGCAGCAGGGCGAGCGCCCCGCCGAGCACGATCGGCGGCCAGAGCAGCAGGTGGACCCAGAGCGGCGGCTCGACCAGGGATTCGAACAGAAGCGCCAGCGGCACGACGAGGAAGCCCAGGATGAAGATGATGAAGACCGCTGGGCCGTCGCCACTGTCGGCCTTCTGGAGATCGAGGCCGCAGACCGAGCAGGACCGCGCCACCGTCAGGTAGCCGTCGAAAAGGGCTCCGCGCCCGCAGCGCGGGCACTTGCAGGCGAGACCGGCCGCGATCGGCGAGACCCGGGAACGGTAGCCGCTGTCGGACATGGTCCCGCTCAGATGGCCGCCCGGCGGCCGGAGGTCAAGAGCCCCAGAGGTAGACGCAGCTGAAGAGGAACAGCCAGACCACGTCGACGAAGTGCCAGTACCAGGCCGCCGCCTCGAAGCCGAAGTGATGGTCCGGCTTGAAGTGGCCCTTGATGGCCCGGAACAGGCAGACGATCAGGAAGGTGGTCCCGATGATGACGTGGAAGCCGTGGAAGCCGGTCGCCATGTAGAAGGTCGTCGGGTAGATCCCCTCGCGGAAGCCGAACTCGGCGTGGGCGTACTCGTAGGCCTGCAGCCCGGTGAAGATGAGGCCGAGCACGATGGTCAGCGCCAGGCCGTTGATCGTGTTCTTCTGGTCGCCCTCGCGCAGGCAGTGGTGCGCCCAGGTGATGGTGCAGCCCGACAACAGCAGGATCATGGTGTTGAGGAAAGGCACGCCGAAGGCCGGGAAGACCACGACGCCGGGCGGCGGCCAGGTAAAGTCGATGGCTTCGGTCGGGAACAGGGAGGCGTTGAAGAAGGCCCAGAAGAAGGCGGCGAAGAACATCACCTCCGAGGCGATGAACAGCATCATGCCGTAGCGCATGCCGAGCTGGACGATCGGGGTGTGATGGCCTTCGAAGGTGGCCTCCCGGATCACGTCGCGCCACCAGACGACCATGGTGAGCAGCACCAGGAGGAAGCCGACGATCATCACGATGGAGGTCACGTCGTGCATGAACAGCACGGCGCCGACCGCCAGGGTCCCGGCCGAGAATGCGCCCAGCGCCGGCCAGGGGCTGGGATCGACCATGTGATAGGGGTGGGTCTGCTGATGGGTATGGGCTTCGCTCATGGCCTTGCTCTCTTTGCCCCCGTTGCCTCTCGTGGTGCCGTTCCGGTCGCCGCTCAGTTCCAGGATGCGCCGTCCGCCGCCGCGGCGGCCTGGCGGCTCTCCGGGTCCTTCGGCGGTTCCTCGCCGCTCGACTGCGGCTCGGGCGCCGCCCCGCCGTCCTCGTCCTCGTCGTCCAGGCTGCGGAAGAAGGTGTAGGACAGGGTGACGGTCTTGACGTCGTCCAGGTTCCGGTCCTCCAGGATGGCCGGATCGATGAAGAAGCTGACGCCCATTTCGACCGCCTCGCCCGGCGCCAGGCGCTGCTCGTCGAAGCAGAAGCAGGCGGTCTTGCTGAAGTACTGGCCGACCTTCAGCGGCGTCACGTTGAAGGTCGCCGTGCCGGTGACCGGCCGGTCCGACAGGTTCTCGGCCTCGTAGAAGGCGAGGCCGGGCTCGCCCACGCGGACCGCGACGGCCGGCTGCGACGGCCCGAAGCGCCAGGGCAGCGCCGGGTTCACGTCGGCGTTGAAGCGCACGGTGATGACCCGCCCGGAGATCTGGTCCGGCGGGGCCTCGGCCACCTGGGTGGTGCCGCCGAAGCCGGTGACCTGACAGAACAGGCGGTAGAGCGGCACCGAGGCGAAGGCGAGGCCCACCATGGTGCAGACCACGAGGGAGACCAGCAGCGCCGTCGCCCGGTTGCGCCTGTCGCGCCGTCGCTGGCTGTCGCTCCGGCCCACGCGCTCAGCCTCCGCCCATGCGCACGATCGAAACCAGGTAGACCAGCACCACGAAGGCCACCAGCGCGGCCAGCACCGTCAGGTTCTTGGCCCTGAGTCGCCGCGCCCGGCGCTCGCGGTCGTCGTCGTCCGCCATGGCCGCCTCCATCAGCGTGTTCTCACAGGGTCCAGCCCGGCAGCGCGAAGCGGGCGCTGCCGTCGACGATCAGGGCGGAGAAGACGACGAAGAGGAAGAGGATCGAGAGGCCGAACATCTGGCGCGCGCTGCGCTCGCTCCGCTCCTGGTAGACCCTGAGCGCCTGCCAGGCGAAGAGGCCGCCCATCGTGAGGGCGACGAGGCCGTAGAGGGCCCCGGCGAAGCCCAAGAGCGTCGGCGCCAGGGTCACGGGCCAGAGCAGCAGGGCGTAGATCAGGATCTGGCGGCGGGTCTCGGCCTTGCCGGCCACCACCGGCAGCATGGGCACGCCCGCCTTGGCGTAGTCGCCGTCCCGGTAGAGGGCGAGCGCCCAGAAGTGGGGCGGCGTCCACATGAAGATGATGAGGAAGAGCACGGCCGACTCGAGGCTGATGCCGCCGGTCACCGCGGCCCAGCCGATCATCGGCGGAAAGGCGCCCGCGGCGCCGCCGATGACGATGTTTTGGGGCGTGCGCCGCTTCAGCCAGAAGGTGTAGACGAAGACGTAGAAGGCGTTGGCGAGCGCCAGCAGCCCGGCCGCCGCCCAGTTCACGGCGAGCGCCATGATGAGGACCGAGAAGAGGCTCAGCACCACACCGAGGGCGAGCGCCTCGGACGGGGCCACCCGGCCGCTCGGGATCGGCCGCGCGCGGGTGCGCGACATGACGGCGTCGATGTCCCGGTCGTACCACATGTTGATGGCGCCCGCCGCGCCGGCGCCCACCGCGATCGCCAGCACCGCCACCGCCGCCAGCAGGGGATGGAGCGTGCCCGGCGCCACGTAGAGGCCGGCGAAGCCGGTGAACACCACGAGCGACATGACCCGCGGCTTCAGGAGGGCGAAGAAGTCGGCCACCCGGGCTTCGCCCGCCCGCGACCCGGCGGCCGCCGTCGCGATCTGGCCCGCCATGTGGATCGAGGTGTCCGTCACGCTCCAGGTCCTCGTCTCGCCCCTTGTTTCGCTCGCGTCTCGCCCGCGGTCCCGATGCCTCGGCTCAGTTGAAGCGCGGCAGCTCCTCGTGGGTGTGGAAGGGGGCCGGCGAGGGCACGGTCCACTCCAGCGTGGTCGCGCCGTCGCCCCAGGGATTGGCCGCCGCCTGGCGACCCCGGGCGAAGGTGTAGAACAGCATCACCACGAAGAAGAGGGTCGAAGCGAAGGAAATGTAGGCCCCGAGGGACGACACCATGTTCCAGCCGGCATAGGCGTCCGGATAGTCGATGTAGCGCCGCGGCATGCCGGCCGCGCCCAGGAAGTGCTGCGGGAAGAAGGTCAGGTTGACCCCGATGAAGGTGGTCCAGAAGTGCAGCTTCCCGGCCCACTCGGGAAATTCGCGTCCGCTCATCTTGCCGAACCAGTAGTAGAAGCCGGCGAAGATGGCGAAGACGGCGCCCAGCGACAGCACGTAGTGGAAGTGGGCGACCACGTAGTAGGTGTCGTGGAAGGCGAGATCCATGCCGGCGTTCGCCAGCACCACGCCGGTCACGCCGCCGACGGTGAACAGGAAGATGAAGCCGATGGCCCACAGCATGGGCGTCTCGAAGCGCAGCGAACCGCCCCACATGGTGGCGATCCAGGAGAAGATCTTCACCCCCGTGGGCACCGCGATGATCATGGTGGCCGCGGTGAAGTAGGCCCGCGTGTCCACGTCCATGCCGACGGTGTACATGTGGTGGGCCCAGACGATGAAGCCGATGAAGCCGATCGCGACCATGGCGTAGGCCATGCCGAGATAGCCGAACACCGGCTTGCGCGAGAAGGTCGCCACGATCTGGCTGACGATCCCGAAGGCCGGCAGGATCATGATGTAGACCTCTGGATGGCCGAAGAACCAGAAGAGATGCTGGAACAGGATCGGGTCGCCGCCGCCCTCGGGCTTGAAGAAGGTGGTGCCGAAGTTGCGGTCGGTCAGCAGCATGGTGATGGCGCCGCCCAGGACCGGCAGCGACAGCACCAGCAGGAAGGCGGTGACCAGGATCGACCAGACGAAGAGCGGCATCTTGTGCATGGTCATGCCCGGCGCGCGCATGTTGAAGATGGTGGTGATGAAGTTGATCGCGCCGAGGATCGAGGAGGCGCCCGCCAGGTGGAGCGAGAAGATCGCCATGTCCACCGAGGCTCCGGGCTGCCCGCTGTCCGAGGAGAGCGGCGGATAGACCGTCCAGCCGGTGCCGGCCCCGCCGCCGACGAAGGCCGAGCCCAGGAGCAGCCCGAAGGAGGGGATCAGGAGCCAGAAGGAGATGTTGTTCATGCGCGGGAAGGCCATGTCCGGCGCGCCGATCATCAGCGGCACGAACCAGTTGCCGAAGCCGCCGATCAGGGCCGGCATGACCACGAAGAACACCATGATCAGGCCGTGCGCGGTGATGATCACGTTCCACAGCTGTCCGGGATCGTCGGCCACGTTCAGGATGCCGACGCCGGGGGACTGCAGCTCCATGCGCATGATCACCGAGAACAGGCCGCCGATCAGACCCGCCACCACGGCGAAGGTCAGGTACATGGTGCCGATGTCTTTGTGATTGGTGGAATAGAGCCAGCGGGTGATGCCCCGCGGCTTGTGATCGTCGTGCTCGTGTCCCTGCGCGTGCGCGTCTGTCGTGTCGTGCGCCATGGATCAACCCCTCATGAACAACTCAGTTCGCCGGCTGCGGCGCGGTCTCGTCCGGGTCCGCGGCCGTGGCCAAATGCACCGCATCCCCATCCCGAACCTCGTCGTCCGCGGTCTCGGTCGGCGGCTTGCTGGACGCGAACTCCTTGCGCGCCTGACCGACCCAGTGCTCGAACTCGGCCTTGGAGACCGCCTTGACCGTGATCGGCATGAAGGAGTGGCCGGAGCCGCAGAGCTCCGAGCATTGGCCGTAGTAGGTGCCTTCCTCGTTGATGCGAACCCAGGTCTCGTTGACCCTTCCGGGCACGGCGTCCAGCTTGATGCCCATGGCCGGCAGGGCGAAGGAATGCAGCACGTCCTCGGCCGTGATCAGCAGCCGGATGTTGGTGTCGACGGGAAGCACGACGGGATTGTCGGTGTCCAGCAGCCGCTTCTGGCCCGGCTGCAGCTCGTCGGCCGTCAACATGACCGCGTCGAACTCGAACCCGCCGTTGTCCGGATACTCGTAGGTCCAATACCACTGCTTGCCGATCGCCTTGAGGGTCATCTCGGCGTCCTCGATGCGGTCGGCGAAGTAGAGCAGCTTGAACGAGGGGATCGCGATGACCACCAGGATCACCACCGGGATCACCGTCCAGAGAACCTCGATCAGGGTGTTGTGGGTGGTCTTGGAGGGGGTGGGATTGCGCTTTTCCGAAAAGCGCCACATGACGTAGACCAGAAGACCCAGCACGAAGACGACGATGGCCACGATGATGGGCAGCAGAATCACGTCGTTGAACCAGTGAATCTGCTCGGCGGTCGGCGAGGCCGGCGGGCGGAAGCCGAGCTGCCAGTTCTGCGGCCCGCCGGCTGCCCGCGCGGTCGTGGCGAAACCCGCCAGGAGGAGGCCCGGCACCAAGACAACGCGCGTGGCAAACGCCACCGCCGCACGGGCCATCCTTGCGATGAAAGCCATGCTTGCGACACCCCTTGTCGATTAAGGGGCTTGCGGACCTCCCCCCGGCGCCGGCGAGAACGGCTCAAGCCCCCCAGAATCCCTCTACACAAGGCGGGAAACTAACCCAAGTGGGCGCACCCTACAAGCCCGGGCCAGCGGCGCCCGAGGGGCCCGCCGAGGCCCTTTCCGGGCGGCCGGAAGGGGGCGGAATCGCGCTTCTTCGCCATGGCCTCTCGACTTTCCCTCAAATGCCCGTCGAATGCCGAATACCGCCCGGCTCTTAATGGCTTGGAAACTGTTTCGGCGACAAAATCGCGTCGGGTTGGTCCGAGAATCCATGGGCCCTCGAAGGCAGCAGGCGTTCTATGGCATGAGCGAACTGGCGAGTTTCGTGGACAGGCAGAGGCACCCTCGCCACTCCACCATGTGTCCCGGCGAGCTGATCTCCGGTGACCGCACGGTGGAGTGCACGGTGCTGAACATCTCCGTGGGCGGGGCGAAGCTCCGCCTGGCCGAGTCCATCGAGACCAACTCGCGGGTTCGCCTGCGTATCAACCGGGTCGGCGAATTCACCGGCCGCGTCGCCTGGCGCAACGGCGATACCATGGGCATCGAGTTCCAGGACGACCTGACCGAATTGGCGCGCATAGTCGAGGATGTGTTGAAGCAGGACAGCGAACAGAAGGATCGGCGCAGCGACGCCCGGGCTTCGGTGCTCTGGTCCGGTAAGCTGCGCAGCGCCGGCCACATCGCCAACTGCAGGGTCGTGAACATTTCTCTCAAGGGTGCCCAGCTGCTGTCGGAGAAGCCGATCGACTGCGGCCTGGAGGTGATCCTCTGGATCGAACGCTTCGGCGAGTTCTCGACCACCCTTGTCTGGCAGGACGGCGACATGGTCGGCGTACAGTTCGTCGATCCCCCTAAGACCATCGAAAGCCGGTTCGGCGATTCCCTGCCGACCTTGCGCTAGGAGCCATCCGAAGCCGGCTCGCGCCTTCTCCGCTGCCCGTACACCAGCAATTCTAGGGTCCTTTCGGCCCCGGGGCGTGGCCGGGGGCGTGATTTTACCCGCGCAGGGGTCCATATTCGTCCCTGGCGGTCCCATATCTAGCCTGCCGTTCGCCCCGCCCCAATGGAACCCGGATTCGGGAGAGCCCCCATGTCCAGCCTCGCCATCGCCGACGACCTCTTCTTCAACCGGGCCGGCCTCGACCGCGGCCGCCTGGAAAGCACGGTGGACGACGCCCTGGGCGGGGCCGACGACGGCGAGCTGTTTCTCGAGTGCCGCCAGTCCGAGGGCCTGAGCTTCGACGACGGGGTCCTCAAGGCGGCCAGCTTCGACACCACCCAGGGCTTCGGCCTGCGGGCGGTGGCCGGCGAGGCGGCGGGCTACGCCCATTCCAGCGAGCTTTCGGAGGCGGCGGTGCGCCGCGCCGCGGAGACCGTGAAGGCGGTCCGCAGCGGGCGCGGCGGCGAGATGGCCGAGGCGCCCGCCGGCACCAACCGGCTGCTCTACGGCGACGAGAACCCGCTCGGCCAGGCGGCCTTCGAGGACAAGGTGGCCCTGCTCTCGGGCATCGACGCCTACGCCCGCTCCAAGGACCCGAGGGTGCGCCAGGTCATGGCCTCCCTGGCCGGCGAGTGGCAGGCGGTCCAGATCCTGCGCGCGGGCGGCCAGCGGGCGGCCGACGTGCGCCCCCTGGTGCGCCTCAACGTCTCGTTGGTGGTCGGCGAGGGCGAGCGCATGGAAAGCGGCAGCCACGGCAGCGGCGGCCGGGTCAGCTACAGCCAGCTTCTCGATCCCGCCCACTGGCAGGCCAGCGTCGACGAGGCGCTCCGCCAGGCCTTGGTGAACCTGGAGTCGGTCGACGCGCCGGCTGGCGAGATGGCGGTCATCTTGGGCCCCGGCTGGCCCGGGATCCTGCTGCACGAGGCCATCGGGCACGGCTTGGAGGGCGACTTCAACCGCAAGAAAACCTCGGCCTTCGCCGGACTGATGGGCGAGCGGGTCGCCGCCCCCGGCGTCACGGTGGTAGACGACGGCACCCTGAGCGACCGCCGCGGCTCGCTGACGGTGGACGACGAGGGCACGCCCTCCCAGTCGACCACCCTGATCGAGGACGGCATCCTGGTCGGCTACATGCAGGACCGCCAGAACGCGCGGCTCATGGACATGGCGCCCACCGGCAACGGCCGGCGCCAGAGCCACGCCCATATCCCCATGCCGCGCATGACCAACACCTACATGCTGGCCGGCGCCCACGAGCCCGAAGAGGTCATCGCCGCCACCCGCAAGGGGCTCTACGCGGTCAATTTCGGCGGCGGCCAGGTGGATATCACCTCCGGCAAGTTCGTCTTCTCCTGCACCGAGGCCTACCTGGTCGAGGACGGCAAGGTCGGCCCGGCGGTCAAGGGCGCCACATTGATCGGCAACGGTCCGGACGCGCTTACCCGCGTCTCCATGATCGGCAACGACATGAAGCTGGACAGCGGCATCGGCACCTGCGGCAAGGAAGGCCAGGGCGTGCCGGTCGGCGTCGGCCAGCCGACCCTCTTGATCGACAATCTGACAGTCGGCGGCACCGCGGCCTGAAAACGGCGGAAGGCCGCGAACGGGGCGGGCCTCCAAGAAAGTCGAGAAAAACGAAAAAAGTTACTTGGGCCCCACTCAATTAAATTCCGTTAACCATTTGTTAAGGGTTTGGGGGTCAAATAGGCCTCGGTAACGCTTCCTCTTTTACCTGTACCCTCATACCTCCCCTAGAGAGCCGCGATTCCCCCCAGTCGCGGCTCTCACCCTTTCTGGGTCCAGGTTTTCTCCCGTTCTCCCAAATCGCCAGTTTGTCGCGGATTCCCTCGGTTTTTGGCCCGTCGCGGCCGGACCAAAGGGGCCGGCGGCGAGTCGTCCAGGCCGTCTTTCCAATCCTGGCGGCAGGCGATTCGGCTGCGCTGCCCGCCCTGTCGCTCCGGAGTCGGATCTCCGAGGGCCCGAATCGGGCCGAATCGGCTGCAGGGCGGGTCGAATCGGGGCGCGACTCGGCGAATTCTGGGTCCCGGCACGGAAGAATCGAGGACGAATCGGGCCGTTGAAACTATTCAGCGGCGCTTTCATTTATTTTCGACGCAGGCTAGCGGCTCCTTGACTGGCGTGCGACTTTGGATAGCCTGTGGTCGGTGGGAAGGTTACCTTGAGACCGACATAGAGGGGAGGCTCCATGAACCGCTTATTCAAACCAGGATTGTGCGCGTCGCTATTGCTTGTGCTTGCCGCGTGCCAATCCTTCGAGGGCGCTTTCAGCGTCGACAGAAATCTTGAAGCCGCCAGGAACGCAGGGCCGCCGGCGGGGGCCTTCAACGCGGCGCTGCAGGACGAATATCTCGCCTATGCCGATGTCGAGTTGGCGGAGTCCGACTACGAGCACTCCAACCGCTTCGCGCGCAAGGCTCTGGCGGCCGGCAACAACGAGGTCGTCTTGCCCGAAAGTCCCGACCACTGGAAGCTGCCGGCCGAGAAGGCGGGAGAGTTCGCCGCCGCGCGGAATCAGCTGTTGGCGGCGCTGGATGACGGCGGCCGCGAAGAGGTTCCGCTCGATGCCGCCACCGCCCAGGTCATGTATGACTGCTGGATCCAGGAGGAGGAGATCGAGAACGAGGGCCACCAGCCCGAGGACATCGCCTTCTGCCGCCAGGAGTTCTGGGAGGCGCTGGCCAGGGTGGAGGCCGCCATCGCCGAGCCCATGGCGGCGCCGGAGCCAGAGCCGATGCCCGCGCCCGAACCGATCGCGCGCGACTATCTGGTCTACTTCAACTTCGACCAGTTCGCGATCCGGCCCGACACCGCCAGCATCCTGGACCGCGTCGCGCTGGCCATCGTCGAGCTGGACGCCAGCAGCGTGTCTCTGATCGGCCATACGGATACGGCCGGCCCGGCTGCCTACAACCAGAAGCTTTCCGTCGAGCGTGCCTTGGCGGTGAAGGATTATCTGGAAGCCAGGGGCATCCCCGCCGCGGTCCTCACGACCAGCGGCAAAGGGGAGACCGATCCGCGCGTGCCCACGCCCGACGGCGTGCGCGAGCAGGAGAATCGGCGGGTCGAGATCCGCATCAACTGACCGTTCGAAAGCTCACCTGAAGGGGGCGGCGTCCAGTGCGGACGCCGCCCCATTTCTTTGACTGGGCAGACGAGGCGGCAGAGAGACGGAAGCGTTCCGAAAGGGGCTCGGGCCCGGCCGCCGACGCGGCCTGCGGTCCAGCGGCCTCAGTAGGCGCAGTTCCGGAACAGGGGCTCCACGCTTTCCTGCCAGTCGTTCTCGTAGGCCGCCAGCGCGACCTCGGCGGGCGTGCGGCCGGTCTCGGCGACCTCCAGGACCGGCGCCAGGTAGTGGGTCTCGTCGAGCCCGTCGCTGGCGATGATCGCGCGACGCCTGAGGCCGGCCTCGGAGATCGAGACGATCTCCCGGGCGAGGTCGGCCAGGATGCCGCGGCCCCAAGGCGTCTTGAGGGCGAGACGGGGCACCTCGCTGCGCAGCCGGGCGTGGTCCTCGGCGGTCCAGTCGGCGACCAGGTTCCAGGCCGCGTCGAGCGAGGTCTCGTCGTAGAGCAGCCCGACCCAGAAAGCCGGCAGGGCGCAGAGCGATTTCCAGGGCCCGCCGTCGGCGCCGCGCATCTCCAGGAAGGTCTTCAGGCGCACCTCGGGGAAGATGGTCGAGAGGTGGTCGCCCCAGTCGCTGGTGGTCGGCAGCTCGCCCGGCAGGATCGGCAGCTTGCCGGCCAGGAAGTCGCGGAAGGAGAGGCCGCTGGCGTCCAGGTACTCGCCGCCCCGGTAGACGAAGTACATGGGCACGTCGAGGGCGAAGTCGACGTAGCGCTCGAAGCCCATGCCGTCCTCGAAAACGAAGGGCAGGATGCCGCAGCGGTCCGGGTCGGCGTCGGTCCAGATGTGGCTGCGGTAGCTCAGGAAGCCGTTCGGCTTGCCCTCGGTGAAGGGGGAGTTGGCGAAGAGGGCGGTGGCCACTGGCTGGAGGGCCAGCGAGACCCGGAACTTCTTCACCATGTCCGCCTCGGACTCGAAGTCCAGGTTGACCTGCACCGTGCAGGTGCGGTGCATCATGTCGAGGCCCAGATTGCCCTTGGTCGGCATGTAGGCCCGCATGATCTGGTAGCGGTCCTTCGGCATCTGGGGGATGTCCTCCCGCCGCCAAAGGGGCAGGAAGCCGAGACCGATCAGGCTGATGTCCAGCGGGTCGGCGATCGCCTTCACTTGGTCCAGGTGCTCGTGCACCTCGCTGCAGGTCTCGTGGATGTCGACCAGGGGCGCGCCGGACAGCTCGAGCTGACCGCCCGGCTCCAGGGTGACGTTGCAGCCCTCCTTGCTGAGCGCGATGGGGTTGTCGCCTTCGAGGATCGGCGTCCAGTCGAAGCGTTCCGCCAGGCCCTCCAGCAGGGCGCGGATGCTGCGCGGCCCGTGGTAGGGCAGCGGGCGCAGGTCCTCCCGGGTGAAGGCGAACTTCTCGTGCTCGGTGCCGATGCGCCAGTCCTCGCGCGGCTTGCAGCCGGCCTCCATATAGGCGACCAGCTGGTCCTTGCCGGTGACGGTCACGCCGGATGAGGTGGGAGGAGCCGACATGGTGAACCTTCCCGCTCTAGAGTGTTCGCCTGTGTGTTCGTCCTATGCGGAGGAAATTGCGGGCCGGCGTCGAGGGCGGTGAACTCAGCTCCCGCGCGCCGGTGGCCTCGCCGCGCCGTCTCCTACCAGCGCCTGCCAGCAGGCAAGCGCGAACAGTGCCGCGGTATCGGCCCGAAGAATGCGCGGGCCCAGACCGACGGGCGTAACAAAGGGCAGTTTGCTGAGCCCGTCAAGCTCCGAGGCCGCGAAGCCCCCTTCCGGCCCGGTGAGGATGGCCCAGGGCGCCGCGGATGCGCCGGCCGCCCCCTCGGGCGCTCCTCCAAGCGCCCCCTCCAGCACCCGGGCGAGCGGCCGGGCGTCGCCCCGCTCGCTGCAGACCAGAAGCCGGCGCGCCGTCGGCCAGTCGCCCATGAGGTCGAACAAAGGGCGCGCCTCTCCCACCTCCGGCAGGCTCAGGCGCTCGCATTGCTCGGCCGCTTCGCGGGCGTTGGCGGCCAGGCGCTCCTGATTGACCCGGCTGACGGCCGTGTGCCGGGTCATGACCGGCTGCAGGCGGGAGACTCCCAGCTCGACCGCCTTCTCCACCAGGAAGTCGAGGCGCGCCCGCTTGATCGGCGCGAACAGCAGCCAGAGGTCCGGTTCCGGCTGCTGCTCGCGGCGTAGCTCCTCGACGACGAGCGAGGCCCAGCCCTTGCCGAGCGCGTCGATGCGGGCGGTCCATTCGCCGTCGCGGCCGTTGAAGACAGCGACCCGCGCGCCGCGCTTGAGGCGCAGCACCGAGCGCAGGAAGTGGGCCCGCGGGTGGTCGAGGCCGACGGCGGCGCCCTCGCCCAGGTCCGCCTCGACGTAGAGCCGCGTCTCGATCCTCTCGGCCGATTGGGCCACGGTCCGCCGTTCCTTTCCGCTCTGCCGGGCCACGCTTGTTTTTTCTGCGCCCGTCTCCAACACTAATCCCATCCGCAAGGCGCTGACACGGGTTTGACCATGGACGCCGGCAGGAAGACCTCGGCCAGCGATATCCGGAGCGATCACTGGTCGCTCCGCCTCGCGCCCGCTGCGGCGCGGCCATACCTGCGCCTGGTCCGCTTCGACCGGCCGATCGGCACCTGGCTGCTGCTCTTTCCCTGCTGGTGGAGCCTGGCGCTCGCCGCCGCCGCGGCCGGGAGCTGGCCGGACTGGCGCCTGGCGCTGCTGTTCGCCGCGGGCGCGCTGATCATGCGCAGCGCCGGCTGCACCTTCAACGACCTGGCGGACCGGGACTTCGACGCCCGGGTCGCGCGCACCGCCGGCCGGCCGATCCCGAGCGGCCAGATCACGCCGCGCCAGGCCCTGGTCTTCCTGGCGCTGCAGCTTCTGGCCGGACTCCTGGTGCTGCTTCAGCTCAACGGCTTCGCGGTGCTGCTGGGCCTGGCCGCCCTGCCGCTGGTCTTCGCCTATCCCTTCATGAAGCGCTTTACCTACTGGCCCCAGGCCTGGCTCGGCTTGACCTTCAACTGGGGGGCGCTCCTGGGCTGGGCGGCGGTCACCGGCGGGCTCGGCTGGCCGCCGCTGCTGCTCTACGCCGCCGGGATCTGCTGGACCCTCGGCTACGACACCATATACGCCCACCAGGACAAGGAGGACGACGCCTTGATCGGCGTGAAGTCCTCGGCCCTCAAGCTGGGCGAGCGGACCCGGCCCTGGGTCGCCGGCTTCTACGCCGGGTCGGTCCTGCTGCTGGCCGGGGCCGGGCTGACGGCCGGGCTCGGCTGGCCCTACCTGCTGGCGGTCGCGGGGGTGGCCCTGCACTTCGCCTGGCAGGTCCGCGGCCTCGACATCGAGGACCCCGCCGGGTGTCACGCGCGCTTCAAGTCGAACCGCTTCGTCGGCTGGATCCTGCTGGGCGGCCTCCTGGCCGAGGCGGCGCTTGCCGGTGCTGCCGGCGCCTGACCCGCGAACGGGGCCGGCTCTCGCCGCCGCCTTCGTGCGCGCCAACACCCGGCTTCAGGTGCCGCCCCTGGTCCCGGAGATCCGCCTCCATCTGGCGAGCGAAGGACTGCCGCTCTGGCAGGCCGGCGAAGAGGAGCTGGCCGAGGCCGGCCTGCCGGCCCCCTTCTGGGCCTTCGCCTGGGCCGGCGGCCAGGCGCTCGCCCGTTACCTGCTGGACCGTCCGCGAGCGGCCGCGGGCAAGCGGGTGCTGGACTTTGCCGCCGGCTGCGGCCTTGCGGCCATCGCCGCCGCCCGGGCCGGGGCTGCGTCTGTCGAGGCTAGCGAGACCGATCCCTTCGCCGCCGCGGCGGTCGCCCTCAACGCGGCCCTCGACGGCGCCGAGGTCGCCGTCGTCGAGGCGGATCTGCCCGTGGCTGCCGGATCGTCCGGGAGAAGCCGCTGGGACCTGGTGCTGGCCGGCGACGTCTTCTACGACCGGGCTCTGGGCGAACGGGTCTGGCCCTGGCTCCGCCGCCAGGCGGCCGGGGGCGCGGATGTCCTGGTGGGCGATCCCGGGCGCGCTTACCTGCCCAGGCGGGGCCTCGAGCGGGTCATCGCCTGCGGCGCACGCACGAGCCCGGCGCTGGAGAACGCGGACCTAGAGCGTGATGACTCTAGGCTAGGCCATATCCGGCGTTTTTGAAGTAGTTGGCACATTCCTCTGGGCTAAATGTCGGGAGGATTTGGCCAATGGCCTCGCAGATGTCGTCCGGGGTGCGGGCCGCGGCTGTTCTGAGGCGGTGTTTGAGCTTGGAAAAGACCTGCTCGATGGGGTTCAAGTCGGGCGAGTACTTGGGCAGGAACAAGAGCCTGGCTTGGGCCGAACGGACCGCCTGCCTGACGGCCTTGGACTTGTGGCTTCCCAGGTTGTCCATGATGACGATATCGCCGGGCCTGAGGGTGGGCAGCAGGAGCTTTTCCACATAGAGGCGGAAACGTTCGCCGTTGATGGGTCCGTCGAGCAGCCAGGGGGCCTCGATGCGGTCCTGGCGCAGCGCGGCCAGGAAGGTCAGGGTCTTCCACTTGCCGTGCGGCAGCTTGGCCGGCAGCCTCCGGCCGCGCGGCGCCCAGCCCCGCAGCGGCGCCATGTTGGTCCGCGCCCAGGTCTCGTCGATGAAGATCAGACGCTCCGGGGCGATACGGCCACGGTATTTCTTCCACTGGGCGCGCCGGCGCGCCACGTCCGGGCGCTCGCGCTCACTGGCGACGGCGGTTTTTTTTGAAGCTCAGCTTCTCGCCGTGCACAAAGCTCCAGACCGTGCGGTAGTCCACCCGAAGGCCGCGCGCCGCCAACTCGCCCTGAAGCCCGCGCAAGGTGAAGGCGCCCGCAGAGCAGCGCTCAATCAGCCAGTCGCGATGGGCGCCGACGATCTTCTTGGGACGATGCCCGCCGATCTGACCAGCGGCCACGCTGCCCGTCGCCCGGTACCGCTGCAGCCAATTGATCGCCGTCGAGACCGATACCCCAAACCGTGCCGCCGCCTGGCGACGCGAAAGCCCAGCTTCCTCAACAGCCCCTACAACACGCTCACGAAGGTCCATCGAATAGGGCTTGCTCATACAGGCTGGCCTCCTTCTCCAGCCAACATGTTGAATCAAATATCGAACGAGTCGAGAACCCCTAATAGCGATTCAATACAAACTCATACCGCTCTAGGGAACGTCGTGGTCTGGCGGGTCGGGGGCCGGCCCGCCTAGCTCTCTTCGGGATGGAGGTCCGTCCCCAGCTCCTCGAAGTGGGGCGCGTTGACCGGGACGGCGCGGGCCTTCATCTCGCCGGTGAGCGCTAGGCGCCGCTCGGGCTGCCGCACGGCCTCGAGGATCATGTGGTCGAGGACCAGGTCGGGCCGATGGCGCTCGCGCACCAGGGCAAGCGTGTCCGGCTGGTGGTGGTGCCTGTGGTTGCGGCCCTCGGCGGTCACCGCCGAGAGGCCCAGCGGCCCCTCGTCCAGGTCGAGGCAGCCGTTGCGGCCCAGGTAGACGAAGACCTCGCTGCGCCGGGTCTCGGGGCCCAGTTCCAGCTCCAGCTCGATCCCGGCGAGTCGCCCGAAGGCGTAGTTGGAGGGCCCCTCGGTCTCGTGCATGCGGGTGAGCTGACGCCGGTCGAGCCAATTGACCGCGAGGCGCACCCGGGTGCCCGGTAGATGCTGGAGGGTCGAGGCGATGGCGCCGTACTGGGTGATGTGGGCGGAGTAGACCACGTCGTAGTCGGCGAGCCAGGCGAAGGAGACGGGGATCTCCGCGGCCTCGCCGAACTTTCGCTTGAGCTGATGGGGGGAACGGTTGGAGCCGTGCGCCAGCACCGGGACCCGCCCTTCGTAGTCGACCGGGCCGGCCGAGACCAGCGGCCGGGCATCGCCGTTCATGAAGAGGTAGGAGCTATCGGGCGCCGAGTAGGGGTAATCCTTGGCGAGCGCCAGAAGCTCTGACTCCTCGTCCGGAAGTTTCCAGGGCACGGCTGAGTGCTGTCAGTCCGTGCAGATCGGCGGCGCGTCGGGATCTATGCGCTCGATCCGGTAGCGGGTGTGGCAATCGTCCACGGTATTCCAAGCCCGCTTGGCCCACTCTTCCTTGGCTGCTTTGTAATCGTCGAAAGGTCCAATCCATTCCTCACTTCCGCCGACCGCCTCGTGGAAGTGAGTGTCGGCGTACTCGCCACCGACCACCCAAAACTGCGCCATCGCTCTTCGCGCCTCTCAAATGCCCTGGCCGCTCGACTCCGCGGCCACCTCCACCCCGAAATTTGGGTGCCTCCATTTAAGTGCAACATACTAATGCGGAAAAATTAAGAAAAAAAATTCACCCAAATATGAAAAAACTGTGGACTGTGTTGTTTGAGACCTGGACTTAGGCCGCCCAAGTTCCGGCCTTGTCCAAAACTTGAACGAATTCTTGACGCCACGTTCCGGTCCATTTGGCGCTAGACTGCGGCGGATGGCTGCGGGAGCGGACCCGGGCCGCCCCAACCGGGGCTGGCAGGGCTGGGGCTCGACCCGCAACCGGGAAGCAAGTCGTTAAGAAAGGTCTGCTAGGAACCCCGGGGGCCGCCTTAGAAAAGGCGGCCGGCCACGTCAAACAAGGTTAACCGCGGAGGGCGCCATGCCGCTCGACATCTTCGATATCTCCGGTTTCTCCTTCTTCGTGATCGCCGTCGTGGTGTTCGCGATCGTCCTGGTCATGATGGGCATCAAGTCGGTGCCCCAGGGTTCGGAATGGACGGTCGAGCGCTTCGGGCGCTACACGCGCACGCTCACGCCCGGCCTCAATCTCATCGTACCGGTCATCGACCGGATCGGCGCGAAGATGAACATGATGGAGACGGTGCTCGATGTGCCCTCCCAGGAGGTCATCACCAAGGACAACGCCCTGGTCCAGGTCGACGGGGTGGTCTTCTTCCAGGTGATCGACGCGCCCCGCGCCGCCTACGAGGTGCGCGATATGGAGCGCGCCGTCCTCAACCTGACCATGACCAACATTCGTACCGTCATGGGCTCGATGGACCTGGACGAGCTGCTCTCCCAGCGCGACAAGATCAACGCCGAGCTGCTCCACGTGGTCGACGACGCGACCGAGCCTTGGGGCATCAAGGTGACCCGCATCGAGATCAAGGACATCACCCCGCCGCGCGACCTGGTGGACGCCATGGCCCGGCAGATGAAGGCCGAGCGCGAGAAGCGCGCCACCATCCTCGAGGCCGAGGGCCAGCGCCAGGGCGAGATCCTGCGCGCCGAGGGCGACAAGCAGGCCCAGATCCTGGCCGCCGAGGGACGCCGCGAGGCGGCCTACCGCGACGCCGAGGCCCGCGAGCGCGAGGCCCAGGCCGAGGCCAAGGCGACCACCATGGTCTCCGACTCGATCGCCCAGGGCAACGTGACCGCGGTCAACTACTTCGTCGCCCAGCGCTACGTCGACGCCCTCGGCCAGATCGCCACCTCGAACAATCAGAAGATCCTCTTCCTGCCGCTCGAGGCGAGCAGCGTCATCGGCGCCATCGGCGGCGTGGCGGAGATCGCGAAGGAGGCCTTCGGCGGCCCGCGCTCTTCCCTCAACGGCGGCGGCGGCGGACCGCGCCCCGGCAACGGCGGCGGCACGCCCCGTCCCGAGACCGGCAACGCGGCGCCCGGCCCCTGGGGCGGCGAGGCCTAGAGCGGGTCGGGTTAGGACATCCCTGAGGCAAGGAGCATCGACTTGTTGATCGAATACCTCGAACAGGCCGAGTTCTGGCAATGGTGGATCGCCGCCGTCCTGCTGCTGGTCATCGAGGCCTTCGTCCCCGGCGCCTTCTTCCTCTGGATGGGCGTGGCGGCGGGCATCGTCGGCCTGGTGCTGTTGATCTTCCCGGACATGAGCTGGGAGTTCCAGTTCCTGATCTTCGCGGTCCTCACCGTGGCGTCGGCGATCGCCTGGAAGGCCTACCAGCGCCGCCACCCGGTGGAAACCGACCAGCCGATGCTGAACAAACGGGGCCAGCAGTACGTGGGCCGCACGTTTACCCTCAAGGAGGCCATCGTCAACGGCCAGGGCAAGATCCGGGTGGACGACACCACCTGGAAGATCGAGGGCGAAGAGGACCTGCCGGCCGGGACCAAGATCCGGGTCACCGGCGTCGACGGCACGATCCTCAAGGTCGACAACGCCTGAGACGGACGGCCTCCATAGGACCAATCGACACTCAGGATGTGGTTTTGGCGGGAGCGATTTTGGCCCAGGGCTAGGAGAGGAAGGCGCCGTGGTGTCGGTCCACCACAAGCCTTTCTCGACGACGGCCTGGGCCAAAATCGCCCCCGTCCCGAAGGGATATGGCGCAGTCGGCGCGCTGCCGCGTCGCTCGTCCTTGCATATGCGCTGCATGTCCTGTGTCCTCGCTCCTAGCAGCGCACCGATTGCGCTCATACCAAAGACCACATCCTGAGTGTCGATTGGTCCTAAGTCCCCGGGACCGCCACCCCGGGGACCGCTACTTTTGCTCTCCCCTCCTTCCTTGACGGCGGCGCCCCCGGGCGGCGTCAATAGGGCCGCCCGTCAAGGGGCAACCCGATCAGGATGTTGCGTCCGGCGGGCAGAGGGGGGAGCGGATGCCCTACGACTCCTTGCGCGACTTCGTGGCCCGCCTCGAGCGGGAGGGCCGGCTGCTGCGCGTGGCGGCCCCGGTCTCGCCCCACCTCGAGGTGACCGAGATTCAGACCCGGCTCCTCGCCGAAGGCGGCCCGGCGGTGCTCTTCGAGAGGCCCGTCAGGCCCGACGGCAGCCCCTACGGCATGCCGCTCCTCGCCAACCTCTTCGGCACTGTCGAGCGGGTCGCCTGGGGCATGGAGCGGGCGCCCCACGAGCTGCGGGAGGTGGGCGAGACCCTCGCCTTCCTGCGCCAGCCGGAGCCGCCGGGCGGCCTCAAGGACGCCTGGGAGAAGCTGCCTCTGGTGCGCCAGGTGCTCGCCATGCGGCCCAAGACCATCGGCGGCGGGGCGCCCTGCCAGGAGGTCGTGCTGGAGGGCGGTGACATCGACCTGACCGAGCTGCCGGTCCAGACCTGCTGGCCCGGCGAGCCGGCGCCGCTCATCACCTGGCCCCTGGTGGTCACCAAAGGCCCCGGCAAGCGCCGCGAGGACGACTACAACCTGGGCATCTACCGCATGCAGGTGACCGGACGCGACCGCACCCTCATGCGCTGGCTGAAGCACCGGGGCGGCGCCCAGCACCACCGCCGCTGGTGCCAGGAGAAGCGCGAGCCCCTGCCGGCCGCGGCGGTCATCGGGGCCGACCCGGGCACCATCATCGCCGCCGTGACGCCGGTTCCCGACACCCTCTCGGAGTACCAGTTCGCCGGGCTGCTGCGGGGTCGGCGGGTCGAGCTGGTGGACTGCAAGACGGTGCCGCTCAAGGTGCCGGCGAGCGCCGAGATCGTGCTGGAGGGCCTGGTTTCACTGGAGGAGACCGGCGAGGAGGGGCCCTACGGCGACCACACCGGCTACTACAACGCCGTCGAGCGCTTCCCGGTCTTCCAGGTGACCGCCATCACCCGGCGCCGCGAGCCCATCTACCTCTCCACCTTCACCGGCCGGCCGCCGGACGAGCCCTCGATCCTGGGCGAGGCCTTGAACGAGGTCTTCGTGCCCCTCTTCCAGCAGCAGTTCCCGGAGATCGTCGACTTCTGGCTGCCGCCCGAGGGCTGCTCCTACCGCATCGCCGTGGTCTCGATCAGGAAGGCCTATCCCGGCCACGCCAAGCGGATCATGCTGGGGGTCTGGTCCTATCTGCGCCAGTTCACCTACACCAAGTGGGTGATCGTGGTGGACGAGGACATCAACGCGCGGGACTGGAAGGACGTCATGTGGGCCGTCTCGACCCGCATGGACCCGGCCCGCGACATCACCCTGATCGAGAACACGCCCATCGACTATCTCGACTTCGCCTCGCCGGAGGAGAGCCTCGGCTCAAAGATCGGCCTCGACGCCACGGACAAGTGGCCGCCGGAGACCAAGCGTGCCTGGGGCAAGAAGATCCGCATGTCCGACGAGGTGATCGACAAGATCGACAAGCTCTGGCCCGAGCTCGGCCTGCCCGGCAGCGGCCGGAAGATCTGGGACTAGGCTCGCCGCCCCGCTTGCCGGGCTCCGCGTCCGGGCCCTAGTCTCTCCGGTCGAAAAATTCAGGAAGGATAGGGAGCGATGACCGCATCCGCGGGAGCTGCGCCGCCGCGTCTTGCCGTCGACATCGGCGGCACCTTCACCGACGTGGTGCTGGAGACGGAGGGCCGCTACCACGGCACCAAGGTGCTGACCACGGCCGACGCCCCGGCCGAGGGCGTGCTGGCGGGCGTCGAGCGCATCCTGGCGGAGACCGGGACCCCGGCCGAAGCGGTCGCCCTGGTGATCCACGGCACCACGCTCGCCACCAACGCGCTCATCGAGCGCAAGGGCGCCAGGACCGCCCTCGTCGTCACCGAGGGCCACCGGGACTCCCTGGAGATGGCCCACGAGAACCGCTTCGCCCAGTACGACATCGAGGCCGACCGGCCGCCGCCCCTGGTGCCGCGGGCGCTCCGCCTGCCGGTCGGCGAGCGGGTCGACTTCCGCGGCCGGGTGCTCCGCCCGCTGGACGAGGCCTCGGTCGAGGCGCTGGCACCGGTTCTCGAGGCCGAGGGCGTCGAGAGCGTCGCCGTCGGCCTGCTGCACGCCTACGCCAACCCGGACCACGAGCGGCGGGTGGGCGAGGTCCTCGCAGGCCTCCTGCCGGGGCTCTCCCTCTCGCTCTCCAGCGAGGTCTGCCCGGAGATCCGCGAGTACGAGCGCCAGTCCACCACCTGCGCCAACGCCTACGTGCGCCCGCTGATGGCACGCTACCTGGCCGACCTGCAGACGCGGCTCGAGGCCCGGGGCTTCGCCTGCCCCTGCCTGCTGATGACCTCGGGCGGCAGCCTGATCACCGTCGAGACGGCGTCCCGGCATCCGGTGCGCCTGGTGGAGTCGGGGCCGGCCGGCGGTGCCATCCTGGCCGCCGACATCGCCCGGCGCCTGGGCGAGGACCGGGTCGTCTCCTTCGACATGGGCGGCACCACGGCCAAGATCTGCCTGATCGACGGGGGCGCGCCGCTGCTCTCCCGCAGCTTCGAGGTGGCCCGCGCCCACCGCTTCATGAAGGGCAGCGGCCTGCCGGTGAAGATCCCGGTGGTGGAGATGGTGGAGATCGGCGCCGGCGGCGGCTCCATCGCCGGGGTGGACGCGCTGGGCCGCATCGCCGTCGGGCCCGAGAGCGCCGGCTCGGAGCCCGGTCCCGCCTGCTATGGCCGCGGCGGCGCGCGGCCCACGGTGACCGACGCCAACCTTGTGCTGGGCCGGCTCGACGCCGAGGGCTTCGCCGGCGGCAGCCTGCGCCTCGACAGCGGGGCGGCCGAGACCGCCCTGGCGGGCGCGGTGGGCGGGCCTCTCGGCCTCGCGCCCCTGGAGGCGGCCCGGGGCGTGATCGAGATCGTCGACGAGAACATGGCCGCCGCCGCCCGGGTCCACGCCGTCGAGTGGGGCAAGGAGATCGCCGGTCGCACCCTCATCGCCTTCGGCGGCGCGGCCCCGCTCCACGCCGCCCGGCTCGCCGACAAGCTCGAGATCGACCGGGTGATCGTGCCGGCCAACGCCGGGGTCGGCTCGGCCGTCGGCTTCCTGCTGGCGCCCATCGCCTACGAGGTGGTGAGGAGCCGCTACCTGCGGCTCTCCGCCTTCGACGGGGACCTGCTCGAGGGCCTCTTCGCCGAGATGGCCGCGGAGGCCCGTGCCGTGGTCCGCCTGGGCGCGCCGGAGGCCCCTCTGGAGGAGCAGCGTCACGCCTACGCCCGCTACGTCGGCCAGGGCCACGAGATCAAGATCGAGCTGCCGGCGGGCGCCCCGGACGCGGCCTGGGCGGGAGCGCTCGGGACGGCCTTCGAGGCCGAGTACGAGCGCCAGTACGGCCGCACCGTGCCGGGCCTGGACGTGGAGGTGCTGACCTGGTCGGTGACCGTCGCGGCCCCCGCCGAAACGCCCCGGGGCCCGGCCGAGGCACCTGTGGAGCACAGCGAGGAGGTCCCCTCCGGCGCGTCCCGGCCGGTCCACTTTCCCGGCAGCGAGGGCGCGCGCGAGACCGCCCTCTACCAGCGGGACGCCCTCTCGGCGGGCGCCCGCCTCAACGGTCCCGCCGCCGTCGGCGAGGCCCAGACCACCACCATCGTGCCCGAGGGCTTCGCGGCCCGGCTGAGCGGAGAGGGCGACCTGGTGCTGGAGCGGGACGCCGCGGCTGCCCGGCCGGAGGCGGTGGCCGGGCGCTTCCGGCAGCAGGTGGTCTGGGACCGCCTGATCGCCACGGTGGAGGAGCAAGCCCAGGCCCTCATCCGCACGGCCTTCTCGACCACGGTGCGCGAGGCGGGCGACCTCTCGGCCGGCGTCTTCGACCTGGAGGGCCGCATGCTGGCCCAGGCGGTGACCGGCACGCCGGGCCACGTGAACGCCATGGCCGCCTCGGTCGGCTATTTCCTGGAGCGGGTCGCCGCCGAAGACATGGCCGAGGGCGACGTCTATGTCACCAACGACCCCTGGCTCGGCACCGGGCACCTCTTTGACTTCACCGTGCTGACCCCGGTCTTCCAGGCCGGGGCGCCCGTGGCCTTTTTCGCCTCGACGGTCCACGTGGTCGACATCGGCGGCCCCGGCTTCAGCCCCGACGGTGGCCAGGTCTTCGAGGAGGGGCTCTGCATCCCCGTTATGCCCCTCTTTCGGCGCGGTGCAGCGAACGAGGACCTGCTCGGCATCGTTCGGGCCAACGTGCGCGAGCCGGTCCAGGTGGTGGGCGACCTCTACTCGCTCGCCGCCAGCAACGCCGTCGGGGCGAAACGCCTGCTGGCCCTGATGGCGGAGTTCGGCCTCGACGGCCTGGAGGATGTCGCCGGGCACATCCTCGAGACCTCCCGCGCCGCCATGGTGCGGGAGATCGCCCGGTTGCCCGCCGGGGTCTACGAGAACGAGATGACCGTGGACGGCTACGACCGGGCTGTGCGCCTGGCCGCCCGCATGACCGTCGGCGCGGAGGCGATCGAGGTCGACTTCGCCGGCACCTCGGGCATGTCGTCCCGCGGCATCAACGTGCCGCTCACCTACACCCAGGCCTACGCCTCCTTCGGCGTGCGCTGCCTGGTGGGCGCCAAGGTGCCCAACAACAGCGGCTCCCTGGCGCCGCTGCGGGTGACGGCGCCCGAGGGCTCGATCCTCAACGCCCCGCGGCCGGCGGCTGTGTCGGCCCGCCACGTGATCGGCCAGATGCTGCCCGACGTGGTGCTGGGCTGCCTGGAGCAGGCCCTGCCCGGCCGGGCGCCCGCCGAAGGCAGCTCGAGCCTCTGGAACCCCATGCTGTCGGGCGGCCACGGCATCGTCGGCGAGCACGACTACGGAGACGCCACGCCCTTCGCGGTCACCATCTTCCACTCCGGCGGCACCGGCGCCCGGCCCGGCAAGGACGGCCTCTCGGCCACCGCCTTTCCCTCGGGCGTGCGCAACACGCCGGTGGAGATCACCGAGTCTGTGGCGCCGGTCGTCTTCCGGCGGAAGGAGTACCGCATCGGCTCCGGCGGCGCGGGCCGCCACCGGGGCGGCGACGGCCAGGTGATCGAGATCGCCCACGCCGAGGGCGCGCCTTTCGCCGTCTTCGCCCTCTTCGACCGCATCGCCCACCCGGCACGGGGCCGTGGCGGGGGCGGCGACGGCGCCCCCGGCGCCCTGCGGCTCTCCGGCGGGAAGCTGCTGAAGGGCAAGGGCAAGCAGGTGGTCCCGGCCGGCGAGCGCCTGATCCTGGAGCTGCCGGGCGGCGGCGGACTCGGCGCCGAGGGCTGACGGGAATCGCCTCCGCCAGCCATTTCTGCGGACAGCGTGGAGTGCTACCTTCGGCCGGGCCATGCTGGAGCCGCCCTCTCACGTTCCGCCCGCCAGCCAGGCCTCCTATCCCGTCCGTTCCGGCAACCGCGTCCGTCCGCTGATCGGCGGCGAGGCGGCCTTCCGGCGCATCTCGGAGGCGGTCGAGGCGGCGAAGCACAGCGTCTGGCTGACCGTTGCCTTCATCGCCCCCGACTTCGAGCTGCCGGACGGGCGCGGTTCCCTGTTCGACCTCTTGGACCGCGCGACGGCGCGGGGCCTCGACGTGCGCGCGCTCTTCTGGCGGCCCAATCCCGAGCTCGCCTGCTACGAGGCGAATACCTTCTCGGGGACGCAGGCGCAGCGCGATCTGCTCGCCGCCAGGGGCTCGCGCTACCGCATTCGCTGGGACCGCGCTTTCGGGTCCTGCGCCCAGCATTCCAAGAGCTGGCTGGTGGACGCGGGCGAGGCTGGCGAGACGGTCTTCGTCGGCGGCATGAACCTGAACCCGCGGGCGCTCGGCTCGCGCGACCACGGGGCCGGCGGCGCGTGGCACGACCTCTACCTGGAGCTGACGGGACCCTCGGCCAGCGACGTGCACCACAGCTTTGTCCAGCGTTGGAACGAGGCCAGCGAGCGCAGGTCGCCCGACGGCGTCTGGGGCCACGACGGCGACGACGCGCTCGCCTTCCCGGTGGCAACGTCGCTACCGGCGGGCGACAGCGTCGCGCAGGTGCAGCGCACCGTGCACCCCGGGCTCTACAATGACGGTTGCCCGGCGCCGGACGCCGCACCCTTTTTCATCGCGTCCGGCGAGCGTTCGATCCTGGAGCAGTACCTGCGGGCGATCGCCGCCGCCGGGCGCACGATCTACATCGAGAACCAGGCACTCACGGTCCGCGTTGTCGTCGAGGCCCTGGAGGCGGCGTTGAGGCGCGGCGTGGCGGTGGTGGCGCTGCTTCCGGCGGAGCCGGAGGCCGAGCTGACCGACATGCGCCGCCATCCGGCCCACCGGGTGCTGTTCGAGCGCCTGGCCGGGCTCGCTGCCCACGAGCGCTTCCTGCTCGCCGGCCTCGCGCCGCCGGACCGCGCTGGCGGCCGGCAGCCGCTCCACGTCCACGCCAAGGCCATGCTGGTGGACGACGTTTGGGCCACTGTCGGTTCCTGCAACCTGCATGCCTATTCCCTTTTCGGCAGCACCGAGGTGAACGTGTCCTTCTGGGACCCGGCGGCCGTGCGCGACCTGCGGGTTGCGCTCTTGGCAAAGCATCTGGAGACGGACACCGGAGGCCTGGACGACGAGGCGGCGCTGGCGCTCTACCGGCGGGTGGCGCGGGAGAACCGCCGCAGGCGCGAGGCCGGCAACCGGCTCTGGCAGGGCGACGCCTTCGCCCTCGATCCGGCGACCTACGGCGCTTGAGCGCCGGGGCCGATCCAGGCCGCTCCGGGAGACCTCCCCGAAAACGCGACAGAAACCGACCCTCCCCCACTTGACCTAGATTATAATTATTCTAAATATAAAGTGATTGCGAAATCCGCGATCGTTCGGCTGGGCGGCCAGGGGGCACGCGCGCATCTACTCCTCCCATCCGCCGCAGACCCGTCGTTTACCGTGGCCGGACCTGCAGCCGTATCCGTTTGTGGGCGCCGGCCCGAGGCGACCGCCAGAGAGGAGACCCGATCCCATGAGCACCCGAAAGACCCTGACCACCTCGGCCGGCGCGCCGGTCGCCGACAATCAGAATTCGATCACCGCGGGCGAACGCGGGCCCCTGCTACTGCAGGACTATCAGCTGATCGAGAAGCTCGCCCACCAGAACCGCGAGCGCATCCCCGAGCGCGTCGTCCACGCCAAAGGCTGGGGCGCCCACGGCACCTTCACCGTCACGGGCGACATCTCCAAGTACACCCGCGCCAAGATCTTCTCGAAAGTCGGCAAGGCGACGCCCATGATCGCCCGCTTTTCCACCGTCGCCGGCGAGCTGGGCGCGGCGGACGCCGAGCGCGACGTGCGCGGCTTCGCCCTCAAGTTCTACACCGAGGAGGGCAACTGGGACCTGGTGGGCAACAACACGCCGGTCTTTTTCGTGCGCGACCCCTACAAGTTCCCGGACTTCATCCACACCCAGAAGCGCCATCCCAGAACCAACATGCGTTCGCCGACGGCCATGTGGGATTTCTGGTCGCTAAGCCCGGAGTCCCTCCACCAGGTCACCATTCTCTTCTCCGACCGCGGCCTGCCGGCGGCGCCCATGTTCATGAACGGCTACGGTTCCCACACCTACAGCTTCTGGAACGAGGCCGGAGAGCGCTACTGGGTGAAGTTCCACTTCAAGACCCGGCAGGGCCACGAGCACCTGACGAACGCGGAGGCCGCCGATGCGATCGGCCGCTCGCGCGAGACCTACCAGGAGGCGCTCTTCGGCGCCATCGAGCGCGGCCGTCATCCCAAGTGGACGCTCTTCGTTCAGGTCATGCCGGAGCGAGACGCCGAGAAGACGCCCTACAACCCCTTCGACCTGACCAAGGTCTGGCCGCACGGCGACTATCCGCTGATCGAGGTCGGCGAGATGGTGCTCGACCGCAATCCGGACAACTACTTCAACGAGATCGAGCTCGCCGCCTTCTCGCCGTCGAACGTGGTGCCGGGCGTCTCCTGGTCGCCTGACAAGATGCTGCAGGCCCGCATCTTCTCCTACGCCGACGCCCACCGCTACCGCCTCGGAACCCACTACGAGGCTCTGCCGGTGAACGCACCTAAGTGCCCCGTCCACCACTACCACAAGGACGGCGCCATGCGTTTCTTCGAGCAGAAGACGGGCAGCGTCGACGCCTACTACGAGCCCAACTCCTTCAAGGGTGCGGCGGAGGACCCCTCCGTCGCCGAGCCGCCGCTCCGGATCTCGGGCGACGCCGAGCGCTACGCCCAGCGCGAGGGCGCCGGGCAAGAGGTCGACGACTTCACTCAGCCGCGCGCCCTCTTCGGGCTGTTCGACGCGGACCAGAAGGCCCGGCTGTTCTCCAACCTGGCCGAGGCCCTGGCCGGCGTGCCGGCCGAGATCGTCGAGCGCCAGTGCGCGCTCTTTGACAAGGTCCACCCAGACTACGGCGCCGGCGTGCGCGCGGCCCTGGAAGGCGAATCGAAAGCTGCCACGGCGGCGGAGTGACGCGCCGAGCGAGTCCCGGCCCCGCCATCGCGGCGGGCCGGGGCCGCTACGCCGGCTTGCGCATCACCAGGGCGTAGCTGAGGGGGAGCTGGGCCTCCTGCTCCTCGTAGACGTCGTACTCGACGCTGCTGATGTTCAGGGGGTATTCGCGGAAGTGCTCCAGCACCAGGCCCCGGTCGAGGCAGGCGGTCATGACCTTGCCGAGGCCGTGGGCGAACCAATACTGGACCTCGCCCGCGAGGTCCGGCGTGCCGTCGTAGACGATGGCGCCGTCGTCGACGAAGGGCTCCTCGCGGAAGTAGCTGTACGTCAGTCGGAAGGGCTCCTCCCGGTCGAAGGCCTCGAACATGTTCATGATGGGATGCTGCTCGTGGACGAAGAGCGCGCCGCCGGGCTTGAGGAGGCGCGCCGCCACGGCGACGAAGTCCCCTAGGTCGGGCATCCAGCCGAACACGCCGATGGTGATCAGCACCAGGTCGAAGGCGCCGTCGTAGGCGGCCGGGATCTTGTAGACGTCGCCCTCGACGAACGCGCAGTCGATGCCGCCGGCCGCCGCCAGCTCCCGGGCCTGGGCCAGGAAGGCGCCCGACTGGTCGAAGCCGACCGAGCGCCCGGCCCCCAGGTTCTTCACCGAGAGGATCTCGCGCCCGTTGTTGCAGCAGAGCTGGGCCACGTCCTTGCCGGCGATGCCGAGCGCCTCCAGGCGCTCGTGCTCGACCGCGTCGAGGCAGGAAAAGCCCGGCTCCCGGAAGCCCTCCAGCAGCGCCTCGAAGTCCTGGCTCTGCCGGTGGTGCGGCGCCGAGCTGTCCCAGGCGAGCCGGTTGGCCGCCACGTAGTCGTCCCGTGACTTGACCATGATCTACCCCCTTCGTGGCTCCGGAGGCCGCGACCTGCCAATCGAGTGCCTTTCTGCGCCGCGCGCCAGAGATTATATAGACGGGCGTTGCGCCGGCCATCGCCGGAACCACCACCGCCCAATCAAGGAGTCTTCATGCCCGCCTCGAAGGACACGCCCGAGCCGTCGCAGGCCCTGGACGACGCCGGGACCGCCCGGGCGCAGGAGCTGCTGAGCGACCTGATCGAGAAGGCCCGCGCCCAAGGCGCCGACGCGGCCGATGCCATCCTGGTCGACTCCGTGGCGCTCTCCAACGCCCAGCGCCTCGGCGAGCTGGAGCGCCTGGAGCGCGAGGAGAGCCGGGACCTGGGCTTGCGGGTCCTGGTCGGCCGGCGCCAGGCCATCGTCTCCTCGACCGACACCTCGCAGGAGGCCCTCGACGGCCTGGTGGAGCGGGTGCTCGCCATGGCGCGCAGCGTGCCCGAGGACAAGTACTGCGGCCTGGCGGAGCCCGATCAGCTCGCCAAGGAGCCTCCCGAGATCGACATGCTCGATCCAGCGGAACCTTCGCCCGAGACCCTGGTCGAGCGGGTGCGGGCCTGCGAGGCGGCGGCGCGGGCCGTCGAGGGCGTCACCAATTCCGAGGGCGCCGAGGCCGCCTGGTCGCGCAGCCGCGTCGTGCTCGCCGCCTCCAACGGCTTCACCGGCGGCTACGCGGTCTCGCGCCACTCCCTCGGGGTCTCGGTCCTGGCGGGCGAGGGCCTCGGCATGGAGCGGGACTACGACTTCGTCAGCACGGTCCACGGCGCCGACCTGGAGGACCCGGCCGTGATCGGCCGCCGCGCCGGCGAGCGGGCGGTCAAGCGCCTCGGCCCACGCAAGGCCAAGACCGCCAAGGTGCCGGTGGTCTACGACCCGCGCATCTCAAGCGGCCTCCTGAACCACCTGGCCAGCGCCATCAACGGCCCCTCCGTCGCCCGCGGCACCTCTTTCCTGAAGGACAAGATGGAGGCCCAGGTCTTCGCCCGCGGCCTCAACGTGGTCGACGACCCGCACCGTTCGCGGGGCCTGCGCTCCAAGCCCTTCGACGCCGAGGGCCTGCCGACCCGGCGCCGCAACCTGGTCGAGGACGGCACCCTCACCACCTGGATCCTCGACCTGCGCTCGGCGCGCCAACTGGGCCTTGCCTCGACCGGCAACGCCAGCCGCGGCACCTCCTCGCCGCCGGGCCCTTCGGCCACCAACCTCTACCTGGAGCCGGGCGACAAGAGCCCAGAGGCGCTGATCGGCGAGATCGACGAGGGCTTCTACGTCACCGAGATGATGGGCATGGGGGTGAACGGCGTCACCGGCGACTACAGCCGCGGCGCGGCCGGCTTCTGGATCGAGAAGGGCGCGCTCGCCTATCCGGTGAGCGAGATCACCGTGGCCGGAAACCTGAAAGACATGTACCTGACCCTGACCCCGGCCGACGACCTGGAGTTCCGCTACGGCGTGAACGCCCCAACTCTTCGGGTCGACGGCATGACCGTGGCCGGCGCCTGAACGGTCCAGGTTGAACCACGGAGACGCAGAGACACAGAGATAAAGAGTTTTTCTCTTCTCAGTCTCTGTTTGATCTCTGTGCCTCTCGTGTCTCTGTGGTGAGATCCGGTTGATCGGCCCGTGGCGCCTCAGCCGTAGGGGCCGTCGGTGGGGACCAGGAGGTCGAGGGCGTCGGGGCGGAGGTCGATCTCGACCGGCAGGCGCGCCACGTCGTCGCCGTCGCACTGCACGGGCTCGGGGCCGGTCGGGACCGCGCCGGCGATGGTGACCCGCACGCGCTTCGCCGGAACGCTCTCGAAGCCCGGCGTGCGCTCCAGGCGCCCCAGCAGCAGGGCGAGGCCGTAGAGCGTCGCCGGCCAGACGCCGTCTTTCTCGAACAGGCAGACCTCGAAGCTGGGCGCGTCGAGCCGGGCCCGCGGCGCCAGCACGAAGGAGCCGCCATAGCAGGCGGCCTTGGCGACGATGACCGAGGCGACCTCGCGGACCGCGCCGTCGATCTCGACCCGGTAGCGCAGCCGGTCCCGGCGCAGCATCTGGCGCAGCCCCGCCCAGACGTAGGCGCCCTGGGCGTAGCGGCGCTTCTTGGCCGGATCGACGTCGGCCACCGCGCGGGCGTCGAGGCCGACCCCGGCCATGAGGACGAAGTGGCGCTGCCGGTCCGGGGGCCAGGCGATGCGGCCCAGGCTCACGCGGCGCGGCACGCCCTCCAGCGCCGCGCGGGCGACAGGGTCGGGCGCGGTCTTCAGACCGATCTCGGCCGCCAGCACGTTGGAGGTGCCGAGCGGCACGATGGCGAGCGGCAGGGGCGCCGCGCCGCCGCCCTCGAGCAGGCCGTTGGCCGCCTCGTTGATGGTGCCGTCGCCGCCCGCCGCCAGCACCAGGTCGGCGTCGCCGGGCCGGGCCGCCCGGGCCAGGCGGGTGGCGTCGCCGGGCGCTCCGGTCTCGCGCAGGCTGACGGCGCAGCCCCGCGCCTCCAGGCGCTCGAGCACGGCCTTGAAGCGCCTGCGGCGGCGGCGGCCGGCGATGGGATTGTAGATCACAAGCAAACGCCGGCCCTCCAGCGGGGAGGTCTCGGGGGGCGTCGCGGGCGTTGCTTGCAGGGTCAATATCGCCTCCGGTCCAATACTTGCGGATTTCTAGCTTCTATAGCTTTGCACTGGATGCATCGAGGAAAAACATGAATGAAACATTGATTCGACTGTCTTAATTCTTACACACAACGCTGTTACTAGAGCGCGCGAAACCTGCTTGCTCGTTTCGAGACCGACGGCACGAGTAAACGCAATGCGAGGATTTGTCGAGACCGCCGAGCCCATGAAGTATCGTGCGATTTTCATTTCAGACGTTCATTTGGGAACGCGCGGTTGCAAGGCGGAATTTCTGATCGATTTCCTGAGGCACACCGAGAGCGACTACATCTACCTGGTCGGCGACATGGTGGACGGCTGGCGGCTGAAGCGCTCCTGGTATTGGCCTCAGAGCCACAACGACGTGGTCCAGAAGTTGCTGCGCAAGGCCCGCAAGGGCAGCCGGGTGATCTACGTGCCGGGCAACCACGACGAGGTGCTGCGCGACTACACGGGCCATCATTTCGGCGGCGTGGAGGTTGTCAAGGACGCCGTCCACGAGACCGCCGACGGCCGGCGCATGCTGGTGATCCACGGCGACGCCTTCGACGGCGTGGTCATGCACGCGCGCTGGCTGGCGCTGCTCGGCGACTGGGCCTATGTCGCCTGCCTCCAGCTCAACACCTGGTTCAACCTCTGCCGGCGGCGCCTCGGCTTCGGCTACTGGTCGCTCTCGGCCTATCTCAAGAACAAGGTGAAGAACGCGGTCAAGTACATGGACGACTTCGAGCGCGCGGTGGCGGAAGAGGCGCGCCGGCGCAAGCTGGACGGGGTCGTCTGCGGCCACATCCACAAGGCCGAGATCAAGACCATCGACGGCGTCACCTACTGCAACGACGGCGACTGGGTGGAAAGCTGCACGGCGCTGGTCGAGCACTTCGACGGCCGCCTGGAGCTCGTGCACTGGGCGGAGCTCCGCGACTTCTCCATGCTGAAGTCTGCGGCGTGAGACTCCTCTTCGTCACCGACGCCTGGTTCCCCCAGGTCAACGGGGTGGTGCGCACCATGGCCCGCATGGCCGAGGAGCTGGAGGGCCTGGGCCACCAGGTCGAGGTGATCTCGCCGGACCGTTTCGCGACCCTGCCCTGCCCCACCTATCCGGAGATCCGCCTGGCCCTGCTGCCGGGGCGGAGGCTCGACGGCATGATCGCGGCGGCGCGGCCCGGGGCGCTCCACATCGTGACCGAAGGGCCGCTAGGCATGGCGGCGCGGCGCTGGTGCCTGCGCCACGGCCGCCCCTTCACCACCTCCTTCCACACCCGCTTTCCCGAGTACATCCAGGCGCGCACACGGCTCTCGCCGGCCGTCGGCTATGCCTGGATGCGGCGCTTCCACCGGCCGTCCGCCGGCGTGATGGTGGCGACCGACAGCCTGATGAGCGAGCTTGTGCGACGCGGCTTCACGAACTTGAAGCTGTGGTCGCGGGGCGTGGACACCGAGCTCTTCCGCCCGCGCGAGGAGCGCCTCTTCGACCTGCCGGGGCCGATCCACATCTACGTCGGCCGGGTCGCGGTGGAAAAGAACATCGCCGCCTTCCTCGACCTGAAGCTGGACGGCAGCCAGGTGGTGGTTGGCGATGGCCCCATGCTGGCGCAGCTACGCGCCAAGCACCCCGAGGTGCTCTTCACCGGCCCCAAGTACGGCGAGGAGCTGGCACGGCACTACGCCGCGGCGGACGTTTTCGTCTTCCCGAGCCGCACAGACACCTTCGGGCTGGTGGTGCTGGAGGCGCTGGCCAGCGGGCTTCCGGTCGCTGCCTACCCGGTGCCCGGACCCCGTGACGTGGTGGCTGGCGCGGAAGCTGCTGTCGGCGGGCCGGTCGGTGCGCTGGACGAGAACCTGGGCCGGGCAGTCCGGGAGGCCCTCAAGGTTCCGGGGGCGCGCTGCCGCGACTATGCGCTCGGCTTCTCCTGGCGTGCCTGCGCCGAGCAGTTCTTTTCCTACGTCGTACCCTGGCCCGAAGCCCGTGGCGCCGAGCCGGCCCTGGAAGCGGCGCAATAGCGAGCAGGACTGGGGGCTACTGGTTCTCCGGCATGGGGCCGGCGACCAGCACCGGATCGAGGCGCTGGTCGAACCAGTTGAAGCGCCAGTCGAGATGGGGCCCAGTCACCCGGCCGGTGGCGCCCACGGTGCCGATGGGCTCGCCCTGCTTCACCATCTGGTTCTTCTCGACCGAGATCGTGTCCATGTGCAGATAGGCCGAGGTCAGGCCGTGGCCGTGGTCGATGAGGATGGTGCCGCCGGAGAAGTACATGTCGGGGTGGACCAGGACCACCAGGCCGTCGGCAGGCGCCACGACCGGGGTGCCGGTGGGCGCGGCGATGTCGATCCCCATGTGGGGCCGCCGGGGCTCGCCGTTCAGGATCCGCTGGCTGCCGTAGATGCCGGAGATGCGGCCGGCGACGGGCCAGGTGAAGCCCTGTTCGAACCAGGTTTCCGGCCGGTCCACCGCGCGCACCTCGGCGACCATGGCGATCTCCTTCTGGATGCGCTCCAGCACCTCCGGCGGCGGCGTGACCTTCTCCTTGGGCAGGCCGTCGATGCGCTGGACGTCGTATTCGCGCTGTTCGATCTCCAGGGTGTAGCTGGCCGCTCGGCCGTCGGGGAAGGCGAGCGTCAGGGTGGCGAGCGGCGGCGCGTCGCGGCCGAAGCCCAGCAGGAAGCGGCCCTGGTCGCTGACCCGCACGTCGCGGCCGTCGAGCACGGCCTTGGTGCCCGGCAGGGTGGTGCCCCAGACCAGGCCGCCCTGGCTGAGCTCGCCGTCCAGGCTCATGTCCTGGGCGCGAGCGCCGGCCGGGATGGCGGCCAGCAGCCAGGCGAAGAGAAGAAGCCAGCGCGTCATAGCAGTGTTCCCTGGGACTCGTCTTTCTTGGCCTTGCGGGCCGGCTTGGCCTTTGCGGCCGATTTGGCCGCCGGTGCTTTCTTGGCGCCTCCGGACGGCCCCGCCGGACCGAGCGCCTCGGCGGCCAGATGGCCGTCGGCGAACTCGATGTCGAGCTTTTCGCCCGGCGCCGCCGCCGCGGCGCGGGTGACCAGGCCCGCAGGCCCGCGCACCACGGCGTAGCCCCGCTCCAGCACCTTGCGGTAGGAGACGCTCTCCAGCACCCGGGTCAGGGCGTCGAGCTGGCCGCGGGCGTCGAGACAGCGCTGGCGGCCGGCGCGCCTCAGGCGCCGCGCCGCGTCGAGGCGGGCCAGATCCTCCTGCGGCCGTTCCCGGATGCGCCGGCCGAGCGCCGCTAGGCGGCCGCCCTGGCCGCCCAGGCGCTCGCGGCCGAGGGCAAGCTGCTGGCGCGGGTGGGGCAGCGCGGCGCCGGCCTGGAGCAGGTCGCCCCGGCGGGTCTCGACGAAGCCGCGCAGGGCGCCGCGCAGGCGCTCGGCCCGGTCGTCGAGGCGCTGGGCCTTCTCTTCGATCAGCCGGCGCGGCTCGGGCAGCCCGCGGGCGAGGCCGCGCACCTCGCCCTGGCGCTCGGCCAGAAGCCGCCCGGCGGCGGCGGCCAGGCGACGGCCGTAGTCCTGGTTGGCGGCCAACAGGTCGCTCCGCACCGGCACGGCGCGCTCGGCTGCGGCCGTGGGGGTCGGCGCCCGGTGGTCGGCGGCGAAGTCGATGAGCGTGGTGTCGGTCTCGTGGCCGACGGCGGAGATCAGCGGGATCTCCGAAGCCGCGGCGGCGCGCACCACCACTTCCTCGTTGAAGGCCCAGAGGTCCTCCAGGCTGCCGCCGCCGCGGGCCACGATCAGCAGGTCGGGCCGCGGCACGGGGCCGCCCTCGGGCAGCGCGTTGAAGCCGGCGATGGCGGCTGCGATCTGCTCGGCCGCGCCCTCGCCCTGGACCAGCACCGGCCAGACCAGCACCGGCCGGGGGAAGCGGTCGGCAAGCCGGTGCAGGATGTCGCGGATCACCGCGCCGGTCGGCGAGGTGACCACGCCGATCACCTCCGGCAGGTAGGGCAGGGGCTGCTTGCGCTCCTCGTCGAACAGGCCCTCGGCGGCCAGCTTGCGGCGGCGCTCCTCCAGCAGCTTCAGCAACGCGCCCTCGCCCGCGAGCTCCAGCTGCTCGACGACGATCTGGTACTTGGAGCGCCCGGGATAGGTGGTGAGGCGGCCGGTGGCGATCACCTCCAGGCCGTCCTCGGGCGCGAGCGCCAGGCGCCCGGCCTGGCCGCGCCAGCAGACCGCGTCGAGCACCGCGTCGGCGTCCTTGAGCGCCATGTAGAGGTGGCCCGAGGCGGCGCGCTTGAAGCCGGAGATCTCGCCGCGCACGCGCACCCGCTCGAAGCTGCCCTCGATGGTGCGCTTGACCGCGCGGGACAGCTCGGTAACGGTGAACTCGGGCAGATTGCCGAACAGCGGGTCTGCGCGCGGGGGCTGGGCTGAAAAGTCGCTCATGGATTCGCGCGCCTATGCTACAAGACCGGCCCTGAGGGAGCCAGTGGGGCGGTCCCGCAATCCAGGCACAGGCCGGGTTGCGGGCGGGTTAAGAGGAAGGGTTGATGCGCATTCTGGTGGTGGGCGGCGGCGGCCGCGAACACGCGCTCTGCTGGGCGATCGCCGCCTCGCCGCTCTGCGACCGGCTCTACTGCGCGCCGGGCAACGCCGGCATCGCCCGCGAGGCCACCTGCGTGCCCATCGGCGCCGAGGACGTGGAGGCCCTGGTCGCCTTCGCCCGGGAGGAGGCGATCGACTTCGTCGTGGTCGGACCCGAGGCGCCGCTCGTCCTCGGCCTCGCCGACCGGCTCGACGAGGTCGGCATCAAGGTCTTCGGACCTTCGGCCAGGGGGGCGGAGCTGGAAGGCTCCAAGGCCTTCATGAAGGACCTCTGCGCCAAGTACGGCATCCCGACCGCCGCCTACCGGCGCTTCACCGACGCCGCGGCCGCCAAGGCCTACCTGCGCGAGCGCGGCGCGCCCATCGTGGTCAAGGCAGACGGCCTCGCCACCGGCAAGGGGGTGACCGTCGCCGCCAGCCTTGACGAGGCCGAGGCCGCCGTCGACGCGGCCCTGGTGGATGGGATCTTCGGCGATGCCGGGGCCGAGCTGGTGATCGAGGACTGCCTGGTGGGCGAAGAGGCGAGCGCCTTTGCCCTGGTCGACGGCGAGACCGTGCTGCCCCTCATCTCCGCCCAGGACCACAAGCAGGTGGGCGAGGGCGACAGCGGCCCCAACACCGGCGGCATGGGCGCCTACTCGCCGGCGCCGATCATGACCGGGGCCCTGGAGCGCCGCGTGCTGGAGGAGATCCTGCGGCCCACCGTGATCGCGATGGCCGAGGAGGGGCGGCCCTTCAAGGGCGTGCTCTATGCCGGGCTGATGATCACCGAGGCGGGACCGCAGCTCCTGGAGTACAACGTGCGCTTCGGCGATCCCGAGTGCCAGGTGATGCTGGCGCGCCTCCAGTCCGACCTGCTGCCGGCCCTGGTCGCCACCGCCGACGGCGTGCTCGAGAGCTTCGACCTGCGCTGGCACCATGAGGCGGCCCTGACGGTGGTGATGGCTTCCCGCGGCTATCCGGGCCCTTACGAAAAGGGCACGGCGATCCGCGGCATCGACAGGGCCGAGGAGGACGAGCAAGTGCTGGTCTTCCACGCCGGCACCAAGCGCGGCGACGACGGCGCCCTGCTCGCCAACGGCGGGCGGGTGCTGGGGGTGACGGCGCTGGGCGCCGACGTGGCCGAGGCCCGAGCCCGCGCCTACCGCGCCGTCGACCGCATCGACTGGCCGGGCGGCTTCTGCCGCCGCGACATCGGCTGGCGGGCGCTCGGCGCATGAGCGGCCCCCGGGTGAGTCCAACGGCGCTGCCCACGCTCGCCGGCATCGAGGAGGCCGAGGGCCGGGTCCGGCCGCACTTGGCCGAAACGCCCCTGGTGCGCTCGGAGATCCTCTCCCGGGCGCTCAGCGCCGACGTCTGGCTCAAGGTGGAGACGGTCACGCCCATCGCCTCCTTCAAGCTGCGCGGGGCGCTTGCTGCCATCTCCCGCGCCCAGGACGCGGGCGGCCTGAACGGCGTCTGCACCTCCTCGACCGGCAACCACGGCCAGGGCGTCGCCTATGCCGCCCGCCTGCTGGGCCTGGAGGCCGATATCTTCCTGCCGGGGGCGCCCAACCCGGTGAAGCGGGCCATGATCGAGGCCTTCGGCGGGCGCATCCGCGCGGTCGGCCACGATCTGGATGCCGCCAAGGCCGAGGCGATCGCCCACGCGGCCGAGGAAGGCGCGCTCTTCGTCGACGACGGGGAGAGCTTCGATCTGATGGAGGGCGCCGGGACCTTGGGCCTGGAGGCCGCCCGGGCCCTGCCGGAAATCGACGCCATCTTCGTCCCCATGGGCAGCGGCACCCTCGCCACCGGGGTCGCCACCGCGGCCAAGGGCCTGCAGCCGGCGGTCAAGGTGGTTGCCGTCCAGGCCAAGGGCGCCCCCGCCATGGTCGAGAGCTTCCACGCCGGCAAAGCCATCGAGATGTCCGCCGCCACCACCGCCGACGGCCTGATCTGCCGGGTGCCGGCGGCGCGCGCCCTGGCCGGCCTGCTGGCGACGGTGGACGACGCCATGACCTGCCCGGACGACCAGTTGCTCGCCGGGGTGCGCACGCTCGCCGAGTGCGCCCACCTGCTGGTCGAGCCCGCGGGCGCCGCCGGGCTCGCCGCCGCCTGGGCCGGACGCGGCGCGCTCACGGGCAAGCGGGTGCTGCTCATCCTGACCGGGGCCAACATCACCGAGGATCAGCTCTCGGCCGCCCTGGCCGAGCCGCCGCTGGTCGGGCTGGAGCAGGCGGCGGGCGGATAGGGCGGACCGCAGCGAAGAGGGAGGGGCCATGAGCGAGGCCATCGACGCGCACCACCGCTACAACCAGACCATCAAGATGTTCGGCGCCGCGGCGGAACCCGTCTTCGAGAGCGCCGAGCAGCAGGACGCCGTCTGGGGCCGGGCCTGGGGCTGCGACAACGACGTGGGCCGCCTGCGCCTGGTGCTGGTGCACCGGCCCGGCGCCGAGATGGATATCGTCGATCCGACAAAGCGCATCGAGGAACTGGGCGCCTTCGGCGATCGGGAGGCGGGCTGGTACTGGCAGAGCGACGAGATCCCGCCGCTTGCCGAGCTGCGGGCTCAGCACGACGCCCTGGTCGCGGCCCTGCGCGCCGAGGGGGCGGAGGTCGTCACCCTCGACGACGCGGACGGGATCGCCGCTTCCGGGCGCATCAAGTCCTGCTACACCCGGGACTCGGTGATCGCGGTGAAGGGCGGCGCCGTGGTCTGCCGGCTCGGCCCCCGGCTGCGGCGCGGCGAGGAGGCGGTCGCGACCAGAACACTCGCCCGGCTCGGCGTGCCGATCCTGCGCACCATCCACGGCGCCGGCCTCATGGAGGGCGGCAGCTTCGCCTGGATCAACTCCAAGACCGCCGTGGTCGGCCGCTCGATCCGGGTGAACGAGGAGGGCGCGCGCCAGCTCGAGGAGGTGCTGGCGGTCCAGGGCGTGGAGCTGATCCGGGTCGACCTCACCGGCTACAACCTCCACATCGACGGCGTCTTCGTCATGATCGACCGCGACCTGGCGCTGATCGACCCGGACGGCCTGCCCTACTCGTTCCTGGAACGCCTGAAGGAGCTCGGCGTGCGCACCATCGAGACCACGCCGGCCGACAATCCCTGGATCGTCAACTGCCTCGCCGTACGGCCGGGCCGGGTCATCATGCCGCCGGGGGCCTCCAACCGGACCCTCGACCTCTTGGCCGCCCACGACGTGGAGGTGGTCGCGCTCGACTACGACAAGGTGGCGCTGAACGGCGGCGGCATCCATTGCTCCACCTCGCCCCTCGTGCGCGACCCGGCCGGCTGATCCCCCCGTGGCGGACCCGGACTGACCCGAAGGCGGCGAGCTGGTCTAATGTCGGACTTCCTGAAGATCTACGGCCCCATCCTGGCGCTGATCGTGCTGGGCTTCGTGGTCGCCTACCAGTTCGTCGATCCGGCCCCGCCCCGCCGGCTCGTGCTGGCGACCGGCAGCCCGGAGGGCGCCTACCACGCCTTCGGCGAGCGCTACCGCGAGATCCTCGCCCGCGACGGCATCGAGGTGGAGCTGGTGCCCAGCGCCGGCTCGGTGGAGAACCTGGCGCTGCTCGACGCTTCTACCGGGGACGACGCGGCGGGGGGCGAGCCGCAGGTCGACCTGGCCTTCGTGCAGAGCGGCATCGGTAGCCCGGCCGACTCGCCCGACCTGGTGGCGCTCGCCAGCCTCTACTTCGAGCCGCTCTGGGTCTTCGTGCGTGGCGAGGCGGCGCCCCCGGAGCTGCGCGATCTGGCCGGCCTCAGCATTGCCGTCGGCGCCGAGGGTAGCGGCACCCGCCAGGTGGCCCTCGAGCTGCTGGACGCAAACGGGGTCGCCGAAGGCGACGGCCTCGGCACCGTCCTGAGCGATCTGGGCGGCGGCGAGGCGGCCGAGGCGCTCACGGCCGGCGAGATCGACGCGGCCATCTTCGTCACCGCCAAGGTGAGTCCCCGGCTGACCGAGCTGCTGGCCGAGCCGGGCATCCGGCTCATGTCGTTCGGTCGCGCGGAGGCCTACCTCCGGCTCTTCCCGCAGCTCTCAAGCGTGGTGCTGCCACAGGGCGCCGCCGACCTGGCCGCCGACCGGCCGGGGCGCGACATCGTGCTGCTCAGCCCGCTCGCAACGCTGGTCGCCCGCTCGGAGGTGCACCCGGCGCTGATCGACCTGGTGATGGCAGCCGCCGAGAAGATCCACGGCGGGCCCGGCCTGTTCGAGAAGGCCGGCCAGTTCCCCTCGCCGCGCAACCTGGATTTCCCGCTCAGCCCCGAGGCCGAGCGCTTCTTCAAGTCGGGCCTCGGCTTCCTGCACAAGTACCTGCCGTTCTGGGCGGCAACTTTGGTGGCGCGCACCTGGATCATGATACTGCCGGTGCTCACCCTCCTGATCCCGCTGCTGCGCATCGCGCCGCCCACCTACCGCTGGCAGGTCAGGCGGCGGATCATCCGCTGGTACCGGGATCTGCGGGAGCTGGAGGCCGAGCTGCAGGCGGCCCGGGAGGCCTCCGACGATACGCGCATGGCGGAGCTGCTGCACAAGGTCGACCGCCTGCAGACGGAGATCGGCCAGATCACCGTGCCGCTCGCCTACGCCGACGACCTCTACAACCTGCGTCTCCACACGGAATTCGTGCAGCGCCGCTTCGCGGCCGCCGAGGCTATCTAACGGCGGCTGCCACCGCCGCCCGCAGCTCGTCCAGGCTGGCGTGGGTTTTCGTCGCGCCCTTCAGATGGATGAAGTGCATGGCCGGCTCTCCGTCGCGGCCGAAGACGAAGGTGGTCGGGATGCGGGTCACCGGACCGAACAGCCCGGCCACCCGCGCGCCTTCGCCCAGCACCGGGAAGCGCGGCGTCTTGCGGGCCAGGAAGGCGGCGAGGCGCGCGTCGGCGTCCTGCTGGAAGTGGTGCTCGAAGATGTTGACCGCCAGTACCTGGACGCCGCGGCCGGCGAACTCGTCCCGGACGGCGTTGAGGGTGTCGAACTCCGGGCCGCAGGGTGGGCACCAGCTGGCGAAGAAGCCGAGCACCACGACCTGGCCCTCCAGCTCCGCCGCCGTCGGCATCTCGCCGAGCAGTCCCGGCAGTTCCGCAAGGGCGCTGCGGCGGGCCGCGTCGAGGGCGATCCGCTGAGTGTCCGCGGCGGCAGCCGCGCCGGCCGAGGCCAGCAGCAGGAGGCCGGCGAGCCAGGCCCGCCCGAACACGCGCGCCCGCCTCACAGCACGCTCAGGTCGACCTCTCGCTGGGTCCCCAGCCAGAGGGCGTGGTCGCTGTGATCGGCGACGTGGTCGCCGGTCTCGGGATGGACGAAGACCGTGAGGCCGAGCCGGTTGAGGGCGAGCCAAGGCACGATCTCGCCGAACAGGGCCGGCTCGAAGGCGATCTGGTAGCTGCCCATGGGATGGGGGCCGATGGGGTTGTCGTGCCAGCGGCCCATGCGCACCTGAAAACGGGCCTCGACGCCTTCGCGCACCTCGGCCGCGGTCGGTTTGCTGGCCGCGTCGTAGTAGACGTGGGCGTGGTAGCCCGTGATGTCGCCGGTCGCCTTCTCGCTCATGCCTGCGCCCCCCTTGTGATCGCGCCTCCTGATATGGGGCGGCCCCGCCACGCCGTCATCGCCCCGCCACGCAGATGTGATGGCTACCTTCGGGCCTGGAAGAAGGCCTTCAGCAGCGCGCCCGCCCGGCGCTCGCAGAGGCCGCCGACCACCTCGGGACGGTGGTGGCAGGTGGGTTGGTCGAAGATGCGGGCGCCGTGCTCGACGCCGCCGCCCTTGGGGTCGTAGGCGCCGAAGTAGAGCCGCCTGAGGCGGGCGAAGGCGATCGCCTGGGCGCACATGGCGCAGGGCTCGAGCGTCACGTAGAGATCGGCCCCGGTGAGGCGCTTGGCGCCCAGCTTGCGCGCCGCCTCCTGGATCGCCAGCAGCTCGGCGTGGGCCGTGGGGTCCGCCAGCGTCTCCACCAGGTTGTGCGCCCGGGCGAGCGGCCGCCCGCTCGCGTGCTCGATCAAGACGGCGCCCACCGGCACCTCGCCCTTGGCCGCCGCCGCCTCGGCCTCGGCCAGCGCCATCTCCATGGGCGCCGCCGCCCTGTCCTCACTCGGCTCAGCCATGACCGCAAGCTGCCGGGCGGCCCGGTCCGGGTCAAGCGCGTCCATTGAGCGAGATCAATGAGCGCGCCTCGGCGGGGCGCTTTGCTTGGGCGTTTCCATGTGACCGCCCACCAGACCCGAGGAGGCTCCCAGGATGGACGTCGATCCCGCCCTCGTTTGCTACCTGATCATCAAGGCCCGCGAGTTCGACGCCAAGGTGCCGCCGGTCGAGCCGGACCCGGGGTCCAATCCCGGCGACGAGCAGATGCGCGAGGTCCTGGAGGACTACAGCGACGATCCCGTGGTCGAGGAGATCACCGCCGCCGTCCAGTCCCTCAACGTCGACCAGCAGTGCGACCTGGTGGCGCTCGCCTGGCTGGGGCGCGGGGACGGGGACGCGGAGGCCTGGGACGAGCTGTCGGTGAGCGCCCGCGAGCGCCACAACGAGCATACGGCGGAGTATCTGCTGGGCATGCCGCTCTTGGGCGACTACCTGGAGGAGGGCCTCACCGCCCTCGGCTACTCCTGCGACGAGATGGAGAAGCAGCACCTCTAGGTTCCGGCGAGCCGTTGGGGGCTCGCCTCATGTCCCCTAATCAAATCTCGATGGTGGCGCCGGGCGCGGACCACAGTCTGTTTGGGGCCGCTTGGCTCTCCTCGCCTGCGCGCCTGACGATGCATGTCCTCGACCGTCGCCGCCGGCGCGCTGGGATCGGTCGCTGGGTCGGGACGTTCAGCCGCCCGCTTGGGCCAGGTGGCGCTCCAGGCAGTCGAGGCCGCCGCTCCAGCCCTCTTCGTGCCTGTCGCGGGCCGTTTCGCGCGGGAAGCCTTCGTGGGTCACCAACAGCTCGCTCTCCTGCCCCAGGTCGCGGAACTCCAGGGTGACCAGGGTCTCCACGCCCGCCATGGAGTCGCTCTCCCAGGTCCAGGTCATGACCAGGTGCTCGGGTGGCCGGACCTCCCGGTAGACTCCGCCGAGGCAATAGATCGCGCCGTCCGGGGCCCGCATTGAGATGCGCCAGCTGCCGCCTTCCCGGGGATCGAGCCGCAGCTCCGGCACGTCGAAACCCTCGGGGCCCCACCAGCGCACCAGCTCGCCCTCTTCGACGAAGGCCCGGAAGAGCCGCTCCCGGCTGGCCGCGAAGCGCCGCCGCAGGCGCAGCACCGGGCGGCCCTTGTCCGCCTCAGGGCTCGTTTGCAGGTTCGTCTCGTCCATCGTCCTCGTCCTTCCCTTGGCTCGTCTCCAGATAGCGGGCGAGCGCGTCGAAGCGCGCCTCCCAGAAGGCCCGGTGCCGCTCGATCCAGGCTCCGGCCTCGGCCAGCGGCGCCGTCTCAAGATGGCAGCGCCTCCACTGAGCCTCCCGCTCCCGGCGGATCAGACCCGCCTGCTCCAGCACCTTCAGGTGGCGCGAGACGGCGGGCAGCGACATCTCGAAGGGCCGGGCGAGCTCCCCCACCGTGGCGGGGGCCTGGGCGAGGCGCGCCAGAATGGCCCGGCGGGTCGGCGCCGAGAGGGCCTCGAAGGTGCGGGAGAGCTGGTCTTCGCTCAGCATTTAACGAATCCATTAATTAACGTATACGTTAAATACTGCAGACGACGCAGCCTGTCAAATCGTTTTGCGGGGCCGAGGCATGACGGGCGCAGCCAGGTGCGCACCTGCTGCCGTGCGCCCCCCTATTCCCTGCGCGCTCGGGCGTGTTGCGCGCCTCGTCGCGCCATGCCACAAGTCGGCCCATGTCACAGCCTGGAGTTTCCAATCGCCCCGGCGGTCGGCCGGTGATCGGCCTTACCCTCGACATCGAGACGCCCGCCGCGCCGCCGCGGCGCGGCGGCCCGGTCCAGCCCTTCTACGCTCTCCGGGAGAACTACTGCGCCGCGGTCAGCCGGGCGGGCGGCCTGCCCCTGCTGCTGCCCCATGAGCCGGACCTGGCCGAGGCCTACGTGGCGCGCCTCGACGGCCTGCTCGTCACCGGCGGCGACTTCGACGTGGATCCCGCGATCTTCGGCGCCAACGCCCGCCACCCCAGCGTCAAGACCAAGGACCGGCGCACCGCCTTCGAGCTGGCGGCCACCCGGGCGGCGCTCGCCCGCGACCTGCCGCTGCTCGGCATCTGCGGCGGCCAGCAGCTGCTCCAGGTGGTGTTGGGCGGCGGCCTGATCCAGCACATCCCCGACGAGGTCGAGGGGGCGCTGGCCCACGAGCAGCCCAATCCCCGGGTCGAGCCGGGCCACCCGGTGGCACTCGTCCCCGGAACCCTGCTGCATCGCATCTGCGGCCGCGAGACCATGGCAGTGAACAGCGCCCACCACCAGGCGGCCAGAGAGCCGGGCGAGGGCGTGGTCGTGAACGCCCGCGCGCCCGATGGCGTGATCGAGGGCATAGAGGCAACCGCCCACCGCTTCTGCCTCGGCGTGCAGTGGCACCCGGAGTACGAGGTGGACCCGGGCGACCGGGCGATCTTCGCCGCCTTCGTCGCCGCAGCGGCGGGCGAGCCAGCCGAACGGGACGCGGAGGGAGACGCCGCGTGAGCGCGGCGGGCGAGCGGGTCGCCAAGGTGATCGCCCGCGCCGGTCTCTGCTCGCGCCGCGCCGCCGAGAAGCTGATCGCCGAGGGCCGGGTGAAGGTCGACGGCGTCGTCCTGGAGAGCCCCGCGGTCACCGTGGGCCCGCAGAACCGCATCGCCGTCGACGGCCGGCCCCTGCCGGCGCCCGAGCCGGCCCGCCTCTGGCGCTACCACAAGCCGGCCGGCCTGGTGACCACGGCCAGCGATCCGCAGGGACGGCCGACGGTCTTCGACGAGCTGCCGCCGGGGCTGCCCCGGGTCATGCCCGTGGGACGCCTCGACCTGGCCTCCGAGGGCCTGCTGTTGCTCACCAACGACGGCGGCCTGAAGCGCCGGCTCGAGCTGCCGGCCACCGGCTGGCCGCGGCGCTACCGGGTCAGGGTCTACGGCCGGGTCGAGCCCGAGCGGCTCGCGGCGCTTGCCAAGGGGGTCAGGATCGACGGCGTCGACTACGGCCCCATCGCCGCCAGCCTCGATTCCCAGCAGGGCGCCAACGCCTGGCTCACGATGCGCCTCACCGAGGGCAAGAACCGGGAGATCCGCCGGGTCTGCGAGCACCTGGGGCTAAGGGTCAACCGCCTGATCCGGATCGCCTACGGCCCCTTCCAGCTCGGCAAGCTGAAGCGCGGGGCCATCGAAGAGGTGGCGCCCAAGGTGCTGGCCGAGCAGCTGGGCGAGGCCCCGCCGCCCAAGAAGGTCGGCACCGCCAAGGCCAAGCCTCCCCCGCGCAAGCCGAGGGCGCGCAAGCCGGGCGCACGCAAGCCGGATGCCCAGAAGGGCCGCAAGCCGGCCGCCGGCCCGGGCGGCGGAAAGAAAGCCCGTGCGGATCGTCGCCGGCCGGCATAGGGGCCGGCGCCTGGTCGCGCCCGAGGGCCTCGCCGTGCGCCCGACCGGCGACCGGGCCCGGGAGGCGCTCTTCTCCGTGCTGGCGAGCGGGCGCCTCACGGGCGGCGAGAACGCGCTCGCCGGCGCCGTCGTGCTCGACGCCTTCGCCGGCTCCGGCGCGCTCGGGCTCGAGGCCCTCTCCCGGGGCGCCGACCACGCGGTCTTCATGGAGAACCAGGCGTCGGCGCTCGCGGCGCTCGCGCGCAACCTGGCGACCCTCGACGAAGAGGAGCGCGCGACGGTCCTGCGGGCCGACGTGCTGCACCCGCCGCGCCCGGCCGGCCGCGCCGTCCAAGGCTGCGGCCTCGCCCTCCTCGACCCGCCCTACAACCAGGGCCGCGCCGCCCCCGCCCTCGCCGCCCTGGCCGAGGCCGGCTGGCTCGCACCCGGTGCGCTAGTGAGCGTCGAGCTGATGGCGGGCGAGCCCTTCGAGCCGCCCCCCGGCTTCACGCCCCTCGACAGCCGAAAGTACGGCAAGGCGCGGATCATCTTCCTGCGCTGGGAAGGGGCAGAGGAGACGGATATGCCGGAGTCGTGAGGCCGCCTGTGCCGAGGCCCGCCCTAGCCCGGCCGGGCCTCGGCCAGGAGCCAGTCGCGGAACAGGGTCGCCTCGGAGTTGCGGCGCTCGCCTCCGAGCCTCACGTCCCCGCCCGCCTGCTGGAGGGGCGCGAGGAGATGCCGCTGCCGGTGAAACGCGGCGGCGGCGTCCTGTTCCACAAGATGAATCTGCACCGGGCCCTGCCGAACCGCTCGTCCGGCCTGCGCTGGAGCATGGACCTGCGCTACCAGCCGACGGGCCAGCCCACGGGGCGCCCGGCCTTTCCCGGCTTCGTCGCCCGCAGCCGCGCGAACCCGGACTCCGAGCTCAAGGACCCGGCCGCCGGGGCGCAGGCGGCTCAGCGGCGGCCGAAGAGGCGCTCGATGTCGGCCAGCTTCAGCTCCACGTAGGTGGGCCGGCCGTGGTTGCACTGGCCGGAGTGGGGCGTCGCCTCCATCTGGCGCAGCAGGGCGTTCATCTCCGGCGCGTTCAGCAGGCGCCCGGCGCGCACCGAGCCGTGGCAGGCCATGGTGGAGCAGACCTCCTCCAGGCGGGACTTGAGGCCGAGCGTATCGCCCAGCTCGGTCAGCTCGTCGGCCAGGTCCCTCACCAGGCCCTGGATGTCCACCTCGCCGAGCAGCGCCGGGGTCTCGCGCACCACCACGGCGCCAGTCCCGAAGGCCTCCAGGGCGAGGCCGATCTCGGCCAGCTCCCCGGCCCGGGCGACGAGGCGCTCGGCGGCCGGCGGGTCGAGCTCCACCACCTCGGGCAGCAGCAGGATCTGGGTCGCCACCCCGCCGTTCGCCAGCTGCTGCTTCATACGCTCGTAGACCAGGCGCTCGTGGGCGGCGTGCTGGTCGACGATGACGATGCCGTCGGCGTTCTGGGCGACGATGTAGGTGCCGTGGAGCTGGGCCCGCGCCGCGCCCAAGGGGTGCTCCGTGGGAGACTCGGCAGGATGGCCGCTGCCGGCAGCCTCGTCCGGCACCGGCGCCCCGGCGTCGGCCGGACGGGCGGCGGGGCTGCTGTCGAGCCCCGGCAGCGGCGCGTGGTAGCTGGCCGCCGCCTCGGCCAGGCCGCGGGGCAGGGTGCTGCGCTGGGGTCCGGCGCCGTAGAAGGGGCCGGCACCGCTGCCCGGCGTGATGGCGCCGAGGGCCGCAGCCGAGACGCTGGTCGAGGCCCGGTGCCCGGCTTCGGCGAGGGCGTGCTTGGCGGCGCTGACGATGAGGCCGCGCACCAGGCCCGGCTCGCGGAAGCGGACCTCGGTCTTGGCCGGATGCACGTTCACGTCGACGAGCTCCGGCGGCACCTCCAGGAAGAGGGCGAGCAGCGGGTGGCGGTCGCGGGCCAGGAAGTCGTGGTAGGCGCCCCGGATCGCGCCGTAGAGCAGCTTGTCGCGCACCGGGCGGCCGTTGACGAAGAGGTACTGGGCCTGGGCGGTGGCGCGGTTGAGGGTCGGCAGGCCGATGTGGCCGGTGAGGCGCAGGCCCTCGCGCTCGGCCTCGATGGCGAGGGCGTTCTCGGCGAACTCGCGGCCCAGGATGGCCGAGAGCCGGGCGAGGCGAGCCTCGAACAGCTCGCCCTGGCTGGCCGGCAGGTTGACGAGGGTGCGCGCGCCGTCGCTCAGCACGAAGCCCACCCGGTGGTGGGCCATGGCGAGGCGCACCAGGGTGTCCCGGGCCTGGGCCTGCTCGGCCCGGGCGCTCTTCAGGAACTTGAGCCGCGCCGGGGTGGCGTAGAAGAGGTCGCGCACCTCCACCAGGGTGCCTTGGCCGAGGGCGGCCGGCTCGGGCGGATGGGTCGTGCCGCCCTCGACCCGGAGGCTCCAGGCCTCGCCGGCGCCGGCCGCCCGGCTGGTCACGCTGAGGCGGCTGACCGCCCCGATCGAGGGCAGCGCCTCGCCGCGGAAGCCCAGGCTGGCGATGTGGACCAGGTCGTCCTCGGGCAGCTTGGAGGTGGCGTGACGCTCGACCGCCAGCTCCAGCTCCGCCCGGGTCATGCCGCGGCCGTCGTCGGCGACCGAGAGGTAGGCGCGCCCGCCGTCGCGCAGCACCGCCTCGATGCGCGTGGCGCCGGCGTCGAGGGCGTTCTCCAGCAGCTCCTTCAGGGCCGCGGCCGGACGCTCCACCACCTCGCCGGCGGCGATGCGGTTGACCAGGGTCTCGGGCAGGCGGCGCAGGCGCGGTGCCTGCTCCGCGCGCAGACCGTCGGCGCTTTCTTCGCCGCCAATGCCGATGGGCGCGGCCGGGCAGGGTTCGATGGGCTGGGGGCGGGTCATGGCGGGACGCTCTGCAGCGGCATCACGAGCGTCGACAGTAGCAAAGGCGACGGTGGTCCGAAAGGCGGGCGCCGCCGGGCCGCCCGCCGCGCGGGGCTCCGCGCTCAGCCGGCCTCGCCGGCCTCGGCCTCCTGGGAAGCGACTCCGGCCGGCTTGCCGACGATCACCACGGTGAGGTCCTCGGGACGGTAGAGCTCCCTGGCGATGCGGCGCGCGTCTTCCAGGGTGACCTGATCGATGAGGTCGTTGCGGATGTTCACGTAGTCGATACCGAGATCGTCCAGCTGGATGCCCAGCAGCATGCCCGCGATGTTGCCGGTGCTGGAGAAGCGCAGCGGGTAGGAGCCGGTGATGTAGGTCTTGGCGTCGGTGACCTCCGCCTCGCTCGGGCCCTCCTCCGCGATGCGCGCCCACTCGTGGCGCAGCACCTCCAGGGTCTCGTCGGCGCGCTCGTTCTGGGTGGCCACGTAGCCGACCAACAGACCGGCCTTCTCAAGGGGATAGAGGTAGCTGCCGACGCCATAGGCCAGGCCCCGCTTCTCGCGCACCTCCTCGTAGAGGCGGGAGCTGAAGGAGCCGCCGCCGAAGACCCGGTTCGCCACGTAGGCGGCGTAGAAGTCCGGATCGTCGCGCATGACCCCGGCGTGGCCGAAGGACATGACGCTCTGGGGGATGTCCCGCTCGATCACCACCACCTGGCCGAGCGCCTGGGGGACCGCCTCGGGCAGCTCCTTGCCCACGGCCTCGGCCGGGAGACCGAGGAAGGCCTGGTCCAGCAGGGGCCCCAGCTCCGCGGGCGTGATGTCGCCGACCACGGCGATGCGCAGCACGTCGCGGGCCAGGCGCTGGGCGACGAACTGGCGCAGGTCGTCGGCCGTGATGGCCTGGATGCTCTCCAGGGTGCCGTGGACCGGCCGTCCGTAGGGATGGTCCGGGAACATGATCTCCCGCAGGGCGCGGTTGGCGATCGTGCCGGGGTCCTCGGACTCGCGCCTCAGCTGGACCAGAACCTGGTTGCGCACCCGCTCCAGCGGCTCCTCGTCGAAGCGCGGTTCGCTGAGGGACAGGCGCAATAGCTCGAAGGCCTCGTCGCGGTTCTCGCTCAGGGTCCGGAGCGTGCCCTGGAAGCTGTCGAGCCCGGCGTCGAAGTAGAGGCGGATGGAGAGATCGGCGAGGCGCCCCTGGAAGGTCTGGGAGTCCAGCTCCCCGGCGCCCTCGTCGAGCAGTCCGGAGGCGAGGTGGGCGAGGCCGAGGCGGTCGTCCGGGTCGAAGGCGGCGCCGCCGACGAAGGCCATCTCGAGGGAGAGGATGGGATTGGAGTGGTCCTCCACCAGCCAGGCCTCGATGCCGCCCGGGCTGGTGACCTGCTGGACCTCGACGGCCCGCGCGGGCAGGGCCGCGACGACGATCAGGAGGACGGCGAAGACCGCGGAGAGGGCTCTCGGCAGCAGTGCGGATGGGCGCATGGGGCGGTCTCCCGGCTTAGGTGGTGGGCTTGGGCAGCAGCAGGGCGGTCGCCGAGCGGCGCTCGATGAAGACCGCCTTGGCCGCCGCGTTCACCTGATCGGCGGTCACCGCTTCGATGCGCTCGGGCCAGCTCTCGACATATTCGACGCTCTCGCCGGTGGCGAGCGAGGCGCCGAAGATCCGAGCGCCGGTGCTGAGCGAGTCCCGGGCGTAGACGGCGTCGGACAGGAGGCGCTTCTTGGCGGTCGCCACCTCCTCGGCGCTCACGCCCTCCTCCAGGACCAGGTCGATCTCGGCGTGCAGCGCCGCCTCCAGGGCTTCGAGGGAGGTGCCTGCCCGCGGCGAGCCGTAGACGGCGAAGGTGCCGAGGTCGAGGCTGGTGCTGTTGTAGCCGGTGCCCGCGCTGACCGCGAGGCCCTGCTCCACCACCAGGGAGCGATAGAAGCGGCTGGTGGTGCCGCCGCCGAGGATCTCGTCGAGCACCTGGAGGGCGTCGACGTGCTGGGTGGCCCCGGCGGTCGAGCTCGGCGCCAGGTAGCTGACGGTGATCGAGGGCTGGCGCACGCGCGCGTGCTCGAGGACGACGCGCCGGGCGGCGTTCTGCCGCGGCTCGGCCACCCGCTTGCGTTCTGGCACGGCGGCGGGCGGGATCGGCCCGTAGTGGGTCTCCGCCAGCTTCCGCACCTCCTCGGCCTCCACGTCGCCGGCGACGATGAGGATGGCGTTGTTGGGGGCGTACCACCTCTTGTAGAAGTCGAGGGCGTCCTCCTTGGTGAGCGCGCGGATCTCCTGCTCCCAGCCGATCACCGGCCGGCCGTAGGGGTGGTGCAGGAAGAGGACGGCGCGCTGGGCCTCGGAGAGCTGGGATCGGGGCTCCCGGTCGACGCGGCTGCGCCGCTCCTCCAGCACCACGTCGAGCTCGGGCCGCGCCAGCTCGTCGGTCAGCCGGAGGTTCGTCATGCGGTCGGCCTCGTGCTCCATGACGATGGCGAGGCGGTCCTTGGCGACGGTCTGGAAGTAGCCTGTGTAGTCGTAGCTGGTGAAGGCGTTCTCCTGCCCGCCGTTGCGCATGATGATGTCGGAGAACTCGCCGGGCCCGAGCTTTTCGGTGCCCTTGAACATGAGGTGCTCGAGGAAGTGCGCGATGCCCGACTTGCCCTCCGGCTCGTCGGCGGAGCCCACCTTGTACCAGACCATGTGGGTGACGATGGGCGCCCGGTGATTGGCGATCACCACCACCTGGAGGCCATTGTCGAGGGTGAAGGTCTCGGGCTCGAAGACCCCGGCCCGGGCGCCGCTCGGGAGCGCCTGGAGCCAGAGGAGCGCCATGACGAGGGTGAAGAGGAGCCACGCGCGCAAGGCGCGCGGCGCGAGAGGCTGGGCTAGCTTGGCACGGGTCATGGTTCGTCGCCGGGTCGTTGCCGAAGTAACAGGAACTCAGCCCGCCGACGCCGCCCCCCGGCCGGGCGTCCCGCGGTCATTCCACCGTAGAGCCTCTATATGGCCAAATCCTTGCCGATCGCAAGCCACGGGCGATGACAGTTTCGTAACCTTCCGCCGTCGCGGCCTTCCGCCGCCGACCACGGGCGCAGGTCCCGGGCGCCGATCCCGGCCGCCGGCAACCGGAAGAGGACCGGCCTAGAAGATGCCCTCGAGCAGCGCTTTCTTGCGGCGCTCGATGGTGGGCGTCTCGCCCGAGGTCGCGGGCTTGCCGAGCGCTGCGTTCTCCTGCAGGCGCTTGGCCTCCTCCTCGGCGTCGATGATCTCGCCGTATGGCTGGGGCTCGCGCCAGAAGACGAGGACGTCGTAGAGGTAGCCGTCCTCCTCCTGCAGGATCTCGGTCTCCCGCTCGACGATCTGCCGGATGTCGGGCTCCGCCTGCTCGGCGTGGGCCGCAGCCAGCAAGGCCCGCTCGCCGGTGGTTCGGCCGTCGGCCGGTATGACCTGGTCCAGGGTCTGGGCGCCGTTGTCGGAGGCCCGGAACACGGCGGCCTTGGCCTGCTGGGTGGCCGTGCCCTCCTGCGGGCGCGGCTCGCCCGGCGCCGGCGGCCGGAGATTGAAGTCCGGCGGGATTGCCAGCGGCGCCCGCGTGGTCACCATGAACTCGTCGGGCGGTTTCGAGGTGAGGCTGAACTGCTCCTGCACGCCGCTGCAGGCGACCAGCAGCAGAACTGTGGATAAGCCGAAAAATCTCTTGAGATCAACGTGTAGCATCTTCCCCTGCTCCGTCGATTCTGCCTACTTCTTACTCTCCTCCGCGTCGAGGAACAAGCCATGGACGATGAGGAGGCCCACGCCCACGGTGATGGCGCTGTCGGCCAGGTTGAAGGCGGGCCAGTGCCAGGCGCCCGCGTAGAGGTCGACGAAGTCGACCACGCAGCCGAAGTTGAGCCGGTCGATCACGTTGCCGATGGCGCCGCCCACCACCAGCCCGGTCGCCAGCAGTGGGACCCAGCCCTCCTTGTTGCGCATCCAGATGAGGAGGCCGACCACCACGACCAGCGCGAGCCCGCTCAAAAGCCAGGGCTTGATGGCCGACTCGCCGGAGAGGAGCCCGAAGCTGATGCCCGGATTGCAGACGTTCACCAGGTTCAGGGCCGGCAGCAGCGGCCAGGCCTCGCCCGGGGCGGGCCCCGAGGCCAGGAGCAGCCACTTGCTGAGCTGATCGAGCGCGATCACCAGGACCGCGACGGCGGCGCTCCAGAGGAGGACGCGCCGCGACGGGCCGCCGGCCGTGCTATTCGGCTGCGTCATCGAGAGACTGGAGGGCATCGGCACAGCGTTGGCAAACATCGGGGGCACCGGCCTGGGCGCCGACCTCGGGCAGCACGCGCCAGCAGCGCTGGCACTTCGCGCCCTCGGCGGCGGCTGGGACCACGCCGACCGCCGGCACCTCATCCAGGACGAAGGCGCCCTCGGGCGCCGGTCCGGCGACGGCCTCGGCGTTGGAGGTGATGGCGATCTCGGCGAGATCGACGCCGTCGAGGGCCGCCATCAGATCGGCGTCGTCCACGTAGACCCTGGGCGCCGCCTGCAGGCTGGAGCCGATCCGCTTCTCGGCCCGCTCCAGCTCAAGGGCGCCGGTGACGGCGCGGCGCACCTCGCGGACCCGGGCCCATTTGGCGGCCAGGGCCGGGTCGCGCCAGGCCGCCGGGATGTCGGGGATGACCCGCAGATGGACGCTCGCCTCACGGTCGCCCTCGCCGCTCTCGCCGGCCCGGGCCCACCAGGCCTCCTCGGCGGTGAAGCAGAGGATCGGCGCCAGCCAGGCGGTGAGGCAGTCGAAGACCAGATCGAGCACTGTGCGGCAGGCGCGCCGGCGCAGGGAGTCCGAGCGGTCGCAGTAGAGAACGTCCTTGCGCACGTCGAAGTAGAAGGCCGAGAGGTCGACGGCGCAGAAGTTATGGAGCTGCTGGTAGGTGGTGTGGAAGTCGAAGTCCGCGCAGCCGCGGCGCACCACCTGGTCCAATTCGCTGAGCCGGTGCAGCACCCAGCGTTCCAGCTCCGGCATGTCCGCGGCCTCGACCCGCTCGGCGCCGCTGAAGCCGTGCAGGTTGCCGAGCAGGAAGCGCAGCGTGTTGCGCAGCCGGCGGTAGGCGTCGACCTGGTAGCGCAGGATCTCCGGCCCGATCCGCACGTCCTCCTCGTAGTTGGAGGCGACCACCCAGAGCCGCAGGATGTCGGCGCCGTTCTGGGAGATGACGTCCCGGGGCGAGACCACGTTGCCGAGCGACTTGGACATCTTGCGGCCGTCCTCGTCGAGCACGAAGCCGTGGGTCAGGACCGCCTCGTAGGGCGCCCGGCCGCGGGTCCCGGCGGCTTCCAGCAGCGAGGTGTGGAACCAGCCCCGGTGCTGGTCCGAGCCCTCGAGGTAGAGCGAGGCCGGCCATTTGAGCTCGGGCCGCGCCTCCAGCACGAAGCTGTGGGTCGAGCCCGAGTCGAACCAGACCTCGACCACGTCGCGCGCCTGCTCGTAGTCCTCCGGATCGTAGTCGGGTCCGAGGAAGCGGCCGGGCTCGCTGGTCAGCCAGGCGTCGCCGCCCTCGGCCTCGAAGGCCTCGGCGACCCGCTCGATCACGGCCGGATCGCGCAGCGGCTCGCCGCTCTTCTTCTCGATGAAGAGCGGCAGCGGCACGCCCCAGAGCCGCTGGCGCGAGATGCACCAGTCGGGGCGCTGCTCGATCATGGCGTAGAGCCGGTTGCGCCCCGCGGCGGGCACGAAGCGGGTATCCCGGATCGCCTGCAGCGCCTTCTCGCGCAGGCCGTTGGCCTCCATGGAGATGAACCACTGGGGCGTATTGCGGAAGATCAGCGGTGCCTTGGAGCGCCAGGAGTGGGGATAGCTGTGGCGCAGCTTGCCCCGGGCCAGGAGCGCGCCCGCGGCCTGCAGGCGCTCCACGACGGCGGGGTTGGCGTCGCCCTCCTTGCCCTCGTCGTCGTAGACCCTGGTGCCGGCGAAGAGCGGCACGTGGGCCATGAAGCTGCCGTCGCCGTCGACCGTCTGGGGCACCTCCAGGCCGTTCGCCTGGCCCAGCTCGAAGTCGTCCGAGCCGTGGCCGGGCGCGATGTGCACGAAGCCGGTGCCCTGGTCCATGGTGACGAAGTCGGCCGCCAGCACGGGCACCTCGAAGTCGTAGCCCTGGCCGCGCAGCGGGTGGGCGCAGACGCTGCCCTGCAGCTTGGCGCCCGGCAGTGTGGCGAGGCGGCGGCTCTCCTCGATGCCCGCGTCCTTCTCGACCTGGGCCAGCAGGGCCTCGGCCACCAGGATGACCTCGCCCACCTTGGCCTGGCTCTTCTCGCCGATCGCCACGACCTCGACGGCGACGTAGCTCTCCTCGGGGTCGAGGGCGACCGCCCGGTTGCCCGGCAGGGTCCAGGGGGTGGTGGTCCAGATCACGACCGAGGCGCCGTCGGGCAGGCCCGCGTCGCTGCGGACGAGCGGGAAGCGCACCCAGATGGTGGGCGAGGTGTGGTCGTGGTACTCGACCTCGGCGTCGGCCAGCGCGGTCCTCTCGGGCACCGACCAGAGCACCGGCATGGCGCCGGCGTAGAGCCCGCCATTGACCACGAACTTGCCGATCTCGCGCGCAATCTGGGCCTCGGCCGCGAAGGACATGGTGGTGTAGGGCCGCCGCCAGTCGCCCTCGACGCCGAGGCGGCGGAACTCCTCGATCTGCACCTTGATCCAGTCTTCGGCGAACTCGCGGCATTCGCGCCGGAACTCGACCGGCGAGACGGCGTCCTTGCTCTGGCCGCGCGACCGGTAGCCCTCCTCCACCTTCCACTCGATGGGCAGGCCGTGGCAGTCCCAGCCGGGCACGTAGTTGGCGTCCTTGCCGAGCATCTGCTGGGAGCGGTTCACCAGGTCCTTCAGCACCTTGTTGAAGGCGGTGCCCATGTGGAGGTGGCCGTTGGCGTAGGGCGGGCCGTCGTGCAGGATGAACTTCTCGCGCCCGGCGGAGCTCTCGCGCAGGCGGGCAAAGAGATCCATCTCGGCCCAGCGCGCGAGGATCTCGGGCTCCCGCTTCGGCAGTCCCGCGCGCATGGGAAAGTCCGTGCGCGGCAGGAACACCGTGGATTTGTAGTCGACGCTCATCCTGCGCTCATGATGCGCGGCTTGCTTGTCCGCCTCTTGTTCCGTCAGCGCCGGAATCGCCAGCGCCTGTTCCGCCAGCATGGGGGCGCGGCGCGGCTCGCCAGCCGGGTCAGGGCGCTTTGTGCCCGTAAACCCGCGACCGCGTCAAACCTCTTTTGCGCCCGCGCCAGGGCAGGCGGGGGCGCTCGGACGCTTCCTAATCGGGGGGCGGAGAGAGGGCCGGCTGTTAGGTTGGGCGATTGGCGACCATCATGGTCGCCTCGCCGTCGAGGACGACGGTTTCGCCCACGCTGCAAGTCGTGGAGAGGGTAACCCGCTTGCGATCGGGCACGATCTCCTTGACCGTCGCGCGCGCCACCACCGTGTCGCCGGCCTTGACCGGCGCCTTGAAGCGCAGACTCTGGGTGACGTAGATGCAGCCGGGCCCGGGCAGGCGGGTGCCCACCACGGTGGAGATGAAGCTGGCCGAGAGCATGCCGTGGGCGATGCGCTCCTTGAACATGGAGCCCTCGGCGAAGAGCTGGTTGATGTGGACCGGATTGGTGTCGCCGGAGACGCCGGCGAACATGACGATGTCCGCCTCCGTCACCGTCTTGGCGAAGACGGCGGTCATGCCGACCTCCAGATCCTCCAGATAGTAGCCGTGCAACTCGTCCATGGCGGTCTCTCGTCCTTCGTGGCGCGATCGGGCAGTGTCGCCCGTATTTCTTACAAATTTGCTTCGATTTCAAACGCTTAAGAAAATTTTATCGGCTTGCCGCCATCCTACTGTTGGTGCTGTTGAGGCGGGCTCCGGCGCCGACGAGGCAAGGAACAGGATCGGGCGACTCGCATGTTTGGGCTGGGCCACTTCGCTCGAATCTCCGTCCACGGAGCCTTTTACGGAGCGCTGGTCCCCCCGGCAATGCGAAACTGGGTATCCTTCGGCAAGGGGTCCGTTGCCGTGGGCGCTCGATGCGGCTCGCGTCCGTGTCTGGACAGGATCGCCCGCGCCTGTGTGCCGCTTCTGGCAGCCGTTCTGCTCGCGGCCTGCAACGTCACGGCGCAGGCGCCCGCGGATCCCTACATGGCCCTGGCGCCCGCCGCCGCCCCGACCTTCCTCAAGCCCGTCCCGAAGCCTTTATTGCCGCCTGCCGCCGGCCATGGGCGGCTCTACTTCTACCGGCCGGACAACTCCCTCTTTCCGGCCATCCGCCCGGCGGTGATCGTCAACGGCCAGAAGGTCGGCGACTCGGTGGCGGGCGAGGCCTTCTACCGGGACGCCTTTCCCGGGCGCTACGAGATCTTCCTGACCGGCGACGACAACGAACCGGTCACCGTTCTGCTGGACGAGGGCCAGACCCGCTATGTGCGCACCTCGATCGCGATCACCTGGCTGGGCCCGCGCCTCTCGGCCCAGCTGGTGGAGGGCGAGCAGGGCCAGGAGGAGCTGAGCGACCTCATGCTGGTCGATCCGCTGGCCCAGCGGGAGGAGGAGTAGGCCGCCAACGGCCGACCGGCGCCAGCCGGCGCAGGTCACGAGCCGGAGAGCGGTCTCGATTTTCGTTTCCGAACATGGGTAGAATGAGCCCGGCCGGCGGCCGGTCCCGCGCGCAAACGGCATGACGCGGCGCGGGGCGCCGTGTTTGGTGGGCCGGGGGTGTCCAGGGGAGCGCCGAGGGGAGTACGGGCGGCGTGGCCGCACAGAACGCACGGCAGGAGCAGATCCTCGAACAGGTCCAGCGCCATGGCTTCGTGGCCATCGAGGCGCTGGCCCAGCAGTTCGGCGTGACCCCCCAGACCATCCGGCGGGATATCAACAGCCTCTGCCAGCAGGCCCTGCTGCACCGCTACCACGGCGGGGCCGGGCTGCCGTCGAGCGTCGAGAACCTGGCCTACAGCACCCGCCAGGTGCTCTGCCTGGAAGAGAAGCGGCGCATCGCCCGCGACCTGGCCGGCCAGATCCCCGACCACGCCTCCTTGTTCATCAACATCGGCACCACCACCGAAGAGGTGGCCAAGGCCCTGCTCGACCACCAAGGGCTCAAGGTCGTCACCAACAACCTGAACGTGGCGAGCGTCATGAGCGGCAATCCGGACTTCGAGGTGATCGTGGCCGGCGGCACCGTGCGGCGCGACCGGGGCGTCGTCGGCGAGGCGGCGGTGGACCTGGTCCGCCAGTTCCGGGTGGACTTCGCGATCATCGGCATCAGCGGCATCGAGCCGGACGGCGTGCTGGTCGATTTCGACTACCGCGAGGTGCGGGTCGCCCAGGAGATCATCGCCAACGCGCGGCGGGTCTTCCTCGCGGCCGATCACACCAAGTTCGGCCGCACCGCCATGGTGCGCCTCGGCGACTTCACCGAGATCGACGCCCTCTTCACCGACCGGTCGCCGCCCGCCAGGCTGCGCGAGGCCCTGAAGGCGGCCGACACTCGCCTTTTCGTGGCCGCCAGGGCGCGCGCCGCGACGGCCTGACGGAGGCCCGCTCCGTTCCGCTGCGGCGGCGCAAGGCGGGCCGAACATTCGGGCGCGCGATTTTCACATTCAGACATTCGAACCGCATAAATTTTCGGTTTCGAAATTCCTCAACCTCGGATAACATGCCGGCCAAGGACCGGATACAAGGTCCGTCTCGGGCGTGAGAACACCCACCGGACGAACAAAGCGCTCTGGCCGCGGTAGATGCCGTGGCGGAGCCCGTGGCAGGGTCCGCAAGGCGCGGCCGTTTACGGTCGCAGCCAGCGTTCGGTATTGCCGGTCCGGCACCGCTCCGGGCCGGCAGCCAAGTGAGCCCGGGCCTGTGCTCGGGCGGCGCGGCAGGGGGGAACAAGGGTCGCCGTGACGGACAGCGTCGATCTGCTGGTGGTGGGAGGCGGCGTCAACGGCGTCGGCATCGCCCGCGACGCGGTGGGACGGGGCCTTTCGGTGCTGCTCTGCGAGCAGGGCGACCTGGCCGGCGCCACCTCCTCGGCCAGCTCCAAGCTGATCCACGGCGGGCTTCGCTACCTCGAGTACTTCGAGCTGCGCCTGGTGCGCGAGGCGCTGGGGGAGCGGGAGGTGCTGCTGCGCGCGGCGCCGCACATCATCTGGCCGCTGCGCTTCGTGCTGCCCCACGACAAGAGCCTGCGTCCGGCCTGGATGCTGCGCGCTGGCCTCTTCCTCTACGATCACCTGGGCGGGCGGCGCAGCCTGCCCGGATCCTATGGCCTCGACCTGCGCCGGGCGCCCGAGGGCGGGCCGCTGCAGGAACGCCTGCGCAAGGGCTTCGTCTATTCCGACTGCTGGGTCGACGACGCGCGGCTGGTGGCGCTGAACGCCCTCGACGCCCGCGAGCGCGGGGCCGAGATCCTGACCCGGGTCCGCGCCACCGCCGCACGGCGCGTCGACGGGCTCTGGCAGGTCGATCTCGAGCCGACCGGCGGCGGCCCGTCGCGGCAGGTGCAGGCGCGGGCCCTGGTGAACGCCGCCGGCCCGTGGGTCGATCAGGTGCTGGACTCGGTGGCCCACGCCACCCACAAGAGCGGCCTGCGGCTGGTCAAGGGCAGCCACATCGTGGTGCCGCGGCTCTACGAAGGCGACCAGGCCTACATCCTGCAGAACGTGGATCGCCGCGTCGTCTTCGTCCTGCCCTACGGCTCGCGCTTCTCGCTGATCGGCACCACCGACGAGCCCTATCACGAGGATCCGGCGGCCGTGCGGATCACGGAGGAGGAGACCGCCTACCTCTGCGAGGCGGTGAACCTCTACCTGCGGCAGAAGGTCGCACCGGCGGACGTGGTCTGGTCCTATGCCGGCGTGCGCCCGCTTTACGACGACGCCAGCGTCGACGCCTCGGCGGTGACACGCGACTACGTCTTCGACCTGGACGAAGGCGACGGCCGCACGCCGTTGCTCTCGGTGTTCGGCGGCAAGATCACCACCTACCGCCGGCTGGCCGAGCACGCCCTCGACAAGCTGGCGCCCCTCCTCGCGACATCGAAGCGGGGCTGGACCCGGACGGCGGTGCTGCCGGGCGGCGATCTGCCGGGCGGCGACTTCGCGCGCTTTCTGGCCGACCTGGAGGCCGCGAAGCCTTGGCTGCCGGAGGGGATGGCCCACCGGTTGGCGCGGGCCTACGGCACCCGGGTCGAGCGCTGGCTGGGCGATGCCCGCGGGCTCGAGGACCTGGGTGAGCACTTCGGCGACCAGCTCTACGAGGCCGAGGTCGACTATCTCTGCCGCGAGGAGTGGGTACGCAACGCCGAGGACATGCTGTGGCGCCGCTCCAAGCTGGGACTCGAGGTCGACCAGGAGACCGAGGGGCGGCTCAAGGCCTGGCTCGAGCGGCGCAACCCGGGCGGCGATCCGAGCCACGGTCCCGGGCACGACCCGGGACACGATCCGGGCCTCGACCGGGCGCCGGGAACGGCCGGCCACAACTCGAGGGCGGCGGCGAAATGAGCCTGCGGCTGGAAGCGGTGACCAAGCGGGTCGATGCGGAGACGCATCTCCATACCATCGACCTGGAGCTGGAGACGGGCCGGCTCTACGTGCTGCTCGGCCCGACGCTCGCCGGCAAGACCTCGCTGATGCGCCTCATGGCGGGCCTGGACCGCCCGAGCTCAGGCCGCGTGCTGCTCGACGGGCGGGACGTGACCGGCCTTTCCGTGCGCAAGCGCAGCGTGGCCATGGTCTACCAGCAGTTCATCAACTACCCCTCGTTCACGGTCTACGAGAATGTCGCCTCGCCGCTGCGCCGGGCCGGCGTGGCGCGCGACGAGATCGACCGCCGGGTGCGCGAGGCGGCGGCCATGCTGCGCATCGACGACCTGCTACAGCGCCTGCCGGACGAGCTCTCCGGCGGCCAGCAGCAGCGCACGGCGCTCGCCCGGGCGCTGGTGAAGGACTGCGAGCTGCTGCTCCTGGACGAGCCGCTGGTCAACCTGGACTACAAGCTGCGCGAGGAGCTGCGCGCGGAGCTGCAGACCATCTTCCGCCAGGGCCGCTCGACCGTGGTCTACGCCACGACGGAGCCGCTGGAGGCGCTCATGCTGGGCGGCAACACAGTGGTGGTGGACGAGGGCCGGGTGCTGCAGTCGGGCCCGACGGTCCAGGTCTACCACCGGCCGACCAGCCTCCGTGTCGGCCAGGTCTTCTCCGACCCGCCCATGAACCTGATCGAGACCCGGGTCGAGGACGGCACGGCGCGCCTCGGCGAGAGCCTGACGCTGCCGCTGACCGGGCACCTGAGCGGTCTCGAGCCCGGCAGCTACCGTTTCGGCGTGCGCGCCAACCACCTCTTCGTCTCGCGCCAGGCCAGCGAAGATCTGGCCTTCGAGGCCACGGTGGAGCTGGCCGAGATCAGCGGTTCGGAGACCTTCATCCACGCCGCCCACAGCGGCGTCTTCTGGGTCGTGCAGGAGGAGGGGGTGCACACCCTCGCCCTGGGAGAGACCCTCACCGTCTACGTCCGGCCGGGCCACCTCTACGCCTTCGACCTGGACGGCCGGCTGGTCGCGGCGCCCGAGCGCCGGCAGCCGGTCCTGGCGGCCGAGTGAGAGGCGCGCCATGGCCCGCATAGAGCTGCAGCAGATCGCCCACTCCTACCTGGAGCACCCGCGCGAGGAGAGCGACTATGCGCTTCGGCGCCTCGACCACGTGTGGCGGGACGGCGGCGCCTATGCGCTTCTCGGGCCGTCCGGTTGCGGCAAGACGACCCTGCTCAACGTCATCTCGGGCCTGATCCATCCGACCGAGGGGCAAGTGCTGTTCGACGGCGAGGACGTGACCGAGCGCCCGACCGAGCAGCGCAACATCGCCCAGGTGTTCCAGTTCCCGGTGGTCTACGACACCATGACGGTGTTCGACAATCTGGCCTTTCCCTTGCGCAACCGGCGGGTCGAGGAGGCGCGCATCCGCGAGCGGGTCGCCGAGGTCGCCGAGATGCTGGAGCTGACCCAGGACCTGAAGCGCCGGGCGCGCGGCCTGGGGGCCGACGGCAAGCAGAAGATCTCGCTCGGCCGCGGCCTGGTGCGCAGCGACGTGGCGGCGATCCTGTTCGACGAGCCGCTCACCGTGATCGACCCGCACATGAAATGGCAACTGCGCCGCAAGCTGAAGCAGATCCACGAGCGCTACCAGCTCACCCTGGTCTACGTCACCCACGACCAGAACGAGGCGCTGACCTTCGCCGACCAGGTGGTGGTCATGTACGAGGGCCGGATCGTCCAGGTCGGCACGCCCCAGGAGCTCTTCGAGGCGCCGAAGCACACCTTCGTCGGCTTCTTCATCGGCAGCCCTGGCATGAACCTGCTGCCCTGCCAGGTCGAAGGCGAGACCGCTTTGGTGGACGGCATCCGCATTCCGCTCCAGGGAGAGCTTGCGGCGCGGGCGGCCAGGGCAGAGGGCGCCAAGGAGCTGGGCATCCGGCCGGAGTTCCTCACCGTCTCGGCGCGCGCGGAGAACGGCGCCGTCGCCGCACGGATCTCCCGGGTCGAGGATCTCGGCAACTACAAGATCGTCACCCTGGCCCTCGGGCCGCACAGCCTGAAGGCCAAGCTGCCCGAGGACCGGGAGGTCCCCGGCGAAGAAGCCTATCTCGGCTTTCCGCCCAAGTGGACCAAGCTCTACGCCGGCGGCGTGCTGGTGGATTAGGCGGGGACGGCACGATGGAGAAATGGCCCGACAACCGCGCCTGGTACCTGGTGATCCCGGTCGTCGTGATCGTCGCCTTCTCGGCGATCATCCCGCTGATGACCGTGGTCAACTATTCGGTCCAGGACATCTTCGGGCCGGGCGAGCGCTTCTTCGTCGGCACCGAATGGTTCAAGGACGTGCTGGGCGACCGCCGCCTGCACGACGCCCTCTGGCGCCAGTTCCTCTTTTCCGGCCTGGTGCTGGCGATCGAGATCCCGCTGGGGGTGCTGATCGCGCTCGCCATGCCCAAGAAGGGCTGGGGCGTCTCGGTCTGCCTGGTGCTGCTGGCGCTGCCGCTGCTGATTCCCTGGAACGTGATCGGCACCATCTGGATCATCTTCGTGCGCCCGGACATCGGCCTCCTTGGCGTGGTGGTGAACGGCCTCGGCATTCCCTTCGACCACACGGCGGGCCGGCTCGACGCCTGGATCACGGTGGTGCTCATGGAGGTCTGGCACTGGACGCCGCTGGTGACGCTGCTGGCCTACGCGGGCTTGCGGGCGATCCCCGACGCCTACTACCAGGCCGCGCGCATCGACGGCGCCTCGACCTGGGCCACCTTCCGATACATCCAGCTGCCCAAGATGCGCGGCGTGCTCACCATCGCCGTGCTGCTGCGCTTCATGGACAGCTTCCTGATCTACGCCGAGCCCTTCGTGCTGACCGGCGGCGGGCCCGGCAACGCCACAACCTTCCTCTCGATCCACCTGGTGAAGATCGCCGTCGGCCAGTTCGACCTGGGCCCGGCGGCCGCCTTCTCGATCATCTACTTCCTGATCGTGCTGCTGTTCAGCTGGCTGTTCTACCAGGCGCTCCAGAACGTCGGGACGGGGGACAAGCGATGAAGGTCAGCAAGCGCACCTTCGGCCTGCTGCTCTACTTCGTGCTGCTGCTGCTGCCGATCTACTGGATGCTGAACATGTCGCTCCGCTCCAACGCGGACATCCTCTACGCCTTCTCGCTCTATCCGGCGGACCCCACCTTCGCCAACTACGTAAAGATCTTCACCGATCCGGCCTGGTATTCGGGCTACATCAACTCCATCACCTACGTCTCGCTGAACACGCTGATCTCGCTCTCGGTGGCGCTGCCGGCGGCCTATGCCTTCTCGCGCTACCGCTTCCTCGGCGACAAGCACATGTTCTTCTGGCTGCTGACCAACCGCATGGCGCCGCCCGCGGTCTTCCTGCTGCCCTTCTTCCAGCTCTATTCCACCTTCGGGCTGATCGACACCCACATCGCGGTCGCCATCTCCCACTGCCTGTTCAATGTCCCGCTGGCGGTCTGGATCCTCGAGGGCTTCATGTCGGGCGTGCCGCGCGAGATCGACGAGACCGCCTACATCGACGGCTACAGCTTCCCGCGCTTCTTCGTCACCGTCTTCGTGCCGCTGATCCGCACGGGCATCGGCGTGACGGCCTTCTTCTGCTTCATGTTCTCCTGGGTCGAGCTGCTGCTGGCGCGCACGCTGACCACTACGGACGCCAAGCCCATCGCCGCCACCATGACTCGCACGGTGAGCGCGACCGGCCTCGACTGGGGCCTGCTCGCGGCTGCCGGCATGCTGACCATCGTGCCGGGGGCGCTGGTGATCTGGTTCGTGCGCAACTACATCGCCAAGGGCTTCGCCCTGGGCCGGGTCTGAGGGGAGGCGGTCGTGAATCTCGAATGGATGGCCTGGACCCTGCCGACGGCGGCCTTCTTCATCACCATCGCGCTCATTCTGGTGGGCATGACCGTTTGGCAGGTGGTGCAGCCCAGCGTCGAGCGCCGGGGCCTCTTGCCTCTGCGAACGACCCGCGGCGACCGCCTCTTCATCGGCCTCCTGGGCAGCGCCTACATTCATCTCGCCTGGCTGGGGTTCACGGACCTGAACCTCTGGTGGGCGCTCGGCATCTCGGTCGTCTGGATGGTCGCGCTCATGCGCTGGGGGTGAGACAGCGGCGAGGAATTTCTTGTCCCGGCGGCGCGCCTTCGCCGACGCGGACGCAAATTGCGGGCCCACGCGTTGCCGGCGCTTGCCGGCGGGTCCTTTAGGGAGGTTTGGAAGTCCTATTTCAATGGGAGGAAAACCATGCAAATAAGATCTAGAACACCCATAAGCGGCCTGATGGTCAGTGCCGCGATTGCCGCCGGCCTCGTACTCGCCGCCGGCGCGCCGGCCTCGGCCGACATGGCCGCGGCGGAGAAGTGGGTCGACGACGAGTTCCAGCCCTCGACCCTCAGCCGGGACGAGCAGCTCCAGGAGATGGAGTGGTTCATCAAGGCCGCAGAGCCGTTCAAGGGCATGGAGATCAAGGTCGTCTCCGAGACCATTCCGACCCACAGCTATGAGTCGGCCACTCTGACCGAGGCCTTCGAGCAAATCACCGGCATCAAGGTGACCCACGACCTGATCCAGGAAGGCGACGTGATCGAGAAACTGCAGACTCAAATGCAGTCGGGCGAGAACGTCTTCGACGCCTACATCAACGACTCCGACTTGATCGGCACCCATTCCCGCTACCAGAAGGTGCGCAACCTGACCGACTGGATGGCGGGCGAGGGCAAGGACGTCACCTTGCCGACCCTGGACGTGGACGACTTCATCGGAAAGTCCTTCACCACCGGGCCGGACGGCAAGCTCTACCAGCTGCCCGACCAGCAGTTCGCCAACCTCTACTGGTTCCGCTACGACTGGTTCACCGACCCGGACCTCAAGGCCCAATTCAAGGCGAAGTACGGCTACGAGCTGGGTGTGCCGGTCAACTGGTCGGCCTACGAGGACATCGCCGATTTCTTCACCAACGACGTGCGGGAGATCGATGGCGTGGCGGTGTTCGGCCACATGGACTACGGCAAGAAGGCGCCGGATCTCGGCTGGCGTTTCACCGACGCCTGGCTGTCCATGGCCGGTGCCGGAGACAAGGGCCTGCCGAACGGCAAGCCGGTCGACGAGTGGGGCATCCGCGTGGACGGCTGCCGCCCGGTGGGCGCCAGTGTCTCGCGCGGCGGCGCGACGAACGGCCCTGCGGCCAAGTACGCTCTTCGCAAGTACATGGAGTGGCTCAGGAAGTACGCCCCTCCGGGCGCCCTCGGCATGGACTTCTATCAGTCGCTGCCGAGCCTGGCTCGGGGCAACGTGGCCCAGCAGATCTTCTGGTACACGGCCTTCACCGCCTCCATGGTGGAGTCGCGCGACCAGGGCAACAACACCGTGGACGAGAACGGCAAGCTGTTGTGGCGCATGGCGCCCTCGCCGCACGGGCCCTACTGGGAAGAGGGCATGAAGCTCGGCTACCAGGACGCCGGTTCGTGGACGCTCTTGAAGTCGACCCCGACCGAGCGGGCCAAAGCGGCCTGGCTCTACGCCCAGTTCACCGTGTCGAAGACGGTCTCGCTCAAGAAGTCGCACGTCGGCCTGACCATCATCCGCGAGAGCGACATCAACGATAAGTCCTTTACCGAGCGGGCGCCCCAGTTGGGCGGCCTGGTCGAGTTCTACCGCAGCCCGGCTCGCGTCCAGTGGACTCCCAGCGGCACCAACGTGCCGGACTATCCCAAGCTGGCGCAGCTCTGGTGGCAGAACATCGGCGAGGCGGTCTCCGGCGAGGTCACGGTCGACACCGCCATGGACAACCTGGCCGGCGAGATGGACAAGGTCATGGCGCGCATCGAGCGTTCGGGCGTGCAGGGTGACTGCGGACCCAAGCTCAATCCCGAGGTGGACGAGGCCGAGTGGCTGGGCAAGCCTGGCGCGCCCAAGGCCAAGCTCGAGAACGAGAAGCCGCAGGGCATGACCGTCGACTACGACGAGCTGATCAAGAGCTGGGCGGCGAAGTAGCGCCACGGCTCCGATACGCTTTCGACGCCTGAGGGGCGGGTTTTGCTCGCCCCTTTTTTTTCCTATCGGTGCAATACGCTGTGTCGCAATCGGCGCGACTTCCGTTTCTTTCGCGCCGTTTAGCGCGCGTGGCTGTGGTGGCAAATGTGCTTTATGGGCTCGACGCAAGGCCCCTGCCTGTGATTTGATTAGAGATTAAGCCCGTATATACGCGGGGGAGGTTTACGGGGTTTGGAGTTCAGTCAGCATGACGGATGATTTCAGCGCCGGCCAATCGGTGGCGCGGCAGGGCGTGAGCGCCGTGGTCAAGTGGTTCAATCCATTCAAAGGGTTTGGGTTCGTGCGCTTGGGGGAGGATCAGCCTGACGCGTTTCTGCACGCGTCGGTCCTGGTGCCGACAGGCCATCAAGAGCTTCCCGAGGGAACGACCCTCATCTGCGACGTGACCGAGGGCCCGCGGGGCCTGCAGGTCGCGACCATCACGAGCATCGAAGAGATCCCCGATGGCCCACCGGCGGCGCACGCGCAAGCGCCGGGCGCCGAGATGGAGGGCACGGTCAAGTTCTACAACCACGCCCGGGGATTCGGCTTTGTCATTCCCGACGATGGCAGCCGCGACGTCTTCGTTTCGGCCAGAACGCTGGAGCGCGCCGGTCTGAATGGCCTCGAGGCCAATCAGCGCGTGCGCTTGACGACCCGCATGGGCCACAAGGGCCCCATGGCTCAGAGCGTCGAGGTTCTCTGAGCCGCCCGCTTCGCGGCTTCCGAGGAAGCGCGAGGAGCGAGGCCGCCGGCCTGGTGAGTATGCGCCCAACCGCGTCGAGGCGACCTGCGCGCAAGTTCGCCAGGTGCAAGTTGGGCTGCCTTGTGCTTCCGTGACACCCTTACTCTGGTGAGAAAACCGGGCTAGCATGTGCGCCGCGTCGTCGCGCCGGACAGAACCCCCGGACAGAACCATGGACATGGTGCAACCGATCGACCGGACCTTCAGCTACGCTCTGGGCGCGGCCGGGCGTCTGTTCGCGGTCGCGCTGCTCCTCGGCTGCGCGGCTGTGCCCGCGCCGGCAGGGGCGGCCGAGCCGCGCTCCGCCGAGGTCACCCTCTACCTGGGCGCGGACTTCTCCGGTCCGTCGCGAGACTGGTCGCTCAAGCCCGACCAGCCCTTCCTCGCCGTGCCCTACACCGGCGACGACTTCCAGCCGGCGGCCGGCTCCATCAAGCTGGGTGCCGACGTCGGTGTGCTGCTGTTCGAGGAACCCTTCTTCTCCAGCGTCGACCAGACCTGCGAGTACGAGCTGGGCAAGGCCGGTGCGCCGGAGCTCTGGTGGCTTTCCGACGGGGCCACGGCCGTGCCCGAGCCCGGCGTGAGCGGCCAGGTGGAAGCCAACCTGAAGGACCAGACGATCGCCTCGCTGATCCTCTACCGGCGCGCCCTCGGGCCGCCGCCGGGGGCCATGCTGCTCGAGCGCCGGCGCTACATCAACTGGGACTGCGCCTCGCCCACCAAGGCGCGGGGCTACAAGCGCCTCTTCATCCCGGTGGCGGCGGCGCCCCATCGGCTCGGCTGCTTCGATCTGGACACCGGCCTGTCCTACGGTCCCGCGGGCGAGGTCATGCTGGACTTCTCTGCGGCCAGCGAGCTGCTGCTGATGGCGCCGCGGGACTTGGTGGAGGATTACGACGGCGTCGAGCACAAGCTGGAGGTGGCCCTGTTCGACCAGGAGGGCTGCGAAGGAGACTCGGTGGATTTCGAGGACGTGAAGGAGGGCACGCGCCGTTTCCAGCTCAAGGAGCTGGACTTCGACCGCAAGGCCCGCTCGGTGATGATCGGCTACCGGCGGGGCGCCTACGATCCCATGCTGAACCCCTCCGATGGCGCGCCCGCAGCGCCGGCGCAGGTGGCGGCCGGCCCCGAAGACGGCCAAGAGGCGGAGGATCTCGCCGCGGCTGTGGACGCCATGAAGGCGCCGGCGGAGCCGGAAGCGCCGGCCGAAGAGCCAGAGGCGACCGGGCAAGCCACCGCGCAAGCCGTCGAGGCGGCGGACCGGGACCCGTCCGAAGAGGAGGCCATCGGCTGGATCGTCGGCAACCGGGTGGTGGCGGAGGACGGGTCCGACCCGTCCGAGGCGCGTGCCAGCCGGACGCAGGCGGCTAGCGAAACACCGCCGGCCGCGGTGGTGTCCGACAAGGTCCCCGCGCCGGACCCGGAGAATCCGGTTGCCGCCGCCCCCGCCGCGGTGTCCGCAACGATGAATACACCGGACGATCCCGGGGAACAGGCCGCGCTCGAGCCCCTGGAGACCTCGCCGGCTCTGGCTGATGCGGCGACGGAGTCCGCCCCCGAGGAGTCCAACGCACCCGAGACCGGCTTCCTGGTGGCGCCCGAAAGCGAGCCCGACGCCGGCAGCGTCGGCCAGACCTTCAAGTACCCGCTGCTGCAGGGCTATCGTCTCAACGCCTGCCTCTCCGGAACGGAAGGCTGCGGCGAGGCCGCCGCCAGCGCTTGGTGCGAGGCCAAGGGCTATGCCGGCGGCGCGTCGTCCTGGACGCTCGACGAGAACATCGGCTCGCTGTTCCCGACCCTGGCGTTGGGCGACTCACAGCTCTGCGCCAGCTTCATCTGCGACGGCTTCCAAGAGATCACCTGCGCCCCCTGAACGCTCCCAAAGCTCCCGCGCCTCCCCCCCGTGTTCCGAGCTCCGCCGCCCGCCATTGCCCGAACCTTCGCGCTCGCTCTTCTGTTCGGGGCGGCCTGTGCCGGTCGCGCGGAGGCGGTCGAGGACCTGGAGTACTGCTTCAACGGCTCCGCCGCCCAGCAGGCCGGCCAGCACGATCTCGCCATCAGCTTCTACAACCAGTGCATCGAGTGGGGCGACCTCAACCTCGGCAACCTGGCGATCGTGCTCTATAACCGCGGCACCTCGCGCCAGTTCCTGGAGGACTTCGAGGGGGCCGTGGCGGACTACGGCCGGGCTATCGAGATCAATCCCGAGAAGGCCAATGCCTACAACGGCCGCTGCTGGGCCTACGCCATGCTGCGCCGGCCGGAAGAGGCGCTTGCCGACTGCGACGAGAGCCTGCGCCTGGTGCCGGACGACCCCTACACCCTGGACAGCCGGGCCCTGGTCTACTGGCTCCTGGGCAGGGACAACGAGGCCCAGGCGGATCTCCTGCGCGCCCGCGAGCTGAACCGGACCTTCCCGCACTGGGAAGAGCGCTTCCGCGACTTCCGCAAGATGTTCTTCGGCATCGACCGGTGACGGGGCCGCCGATACGGCCGCTGACACGCCCCTTTGCGCGCTGGCCGTTGCGGCCGGTCCGCTCCGGGTGCAATCTTGATGGAGGTCAATGACCGGCGCGAAGGCGGAGGGCTAGCCTCGCGCCGAACACCGGGAATGGCCGTCGGGCGCGAGGAGGGTGCAGGCATGCTGAAGCGCGGTTTCAAGGCGATGCTCGCCGAGGCCAACGCCGTGATCGAAAACGTTTCGGTCGCGGACCTGCCCTACTGCCTCGACGATCCGGAGGTCGTGATCGTCGACGTGCGCGAGGGCGAGGAACGGGCGAGCGACGGGGAGATTCCCGGCTCGCTGCACGTCCCGCGCGGGATGCTGGAGTTCTCCGCCGATCCAGAGTCCCCGGCCTACAAGCCGGCGCTCACGCCGGAGCGGCGCGTCGTGCTCTACTGCGGCACCGGCGGCCGCTCGGCGCTCGCCGCCAAGACCCTCCTCGACATGGGCTATCCGGAGGTGGCGACCCTGGCCGGCGGCTACGCCGCCTGGCGCGAGGCCCAGAAGGGCTGAGCGCGGAGGCGGCCGGCCGGCGGCCCGCCCCCGACACCAGATCGTCAGCAGTCCAGCGTGTGGTCCCGTTCCCACTGGCTGAGGAAGCGGGCGTAGGAATTCCACTCGTCGTACTTGAGCTTCAGGTAGGCGTCGACGACGGCGTCCCCCAGGCCGCCGCGGGCCACCCTGCTCTTGTCGGTGGCGCGCAGGGAATCCAGCAGGTTGAGCGGCAGCTTCTTGGCGCCGCGGGCCTTGTGGGCCTCGGCGTACATGTCGATGTCGAGGCGCTTGCCGGGGTCGAGCTTGTTGTCGACGCCGTGAAGGCCGGCGGCGATGAGGGCCGCCTGGCCGAGATAGGGATTCACCGCGCCGTCCATCAGGCGGATCTCGAAGCGTCCGTCGTCGGGGATGCGGATCATGTGGGTGCGGTTGTTACCCCCGTAGGTCACGGTGTTGGGCGCCCAGGTGGCGCCGGAGGTGGTGCGCGGCGCGTTGATGCGCTTGTAGCTGTTGACCGTCGGATTGTAGATCGAGCAGAAGTCCGGCGCCGTCGCCAGCACGCCGCCGAGGAAGTAGTGGGCAGTCTGGGACAGTCCCATCTCGTCCTTGGCATCGTGGAACAGGTTCTTGCGTCCCGCCTTGTCCCACCAGGAGACGTGGGTGTGGCAGCCGTTGCCGGTCAGGTTGAGGAACGGCTTCGGCATGAAGGTGGCGCGCAGGCCATGCTTCTCGGCGATCGACTTGACCATGAACTTGAAGAAGACATGCCGGTCGGAAGTCTTCAGCACGTCGTCGAAGTCCCAGTTCATCTCGAACTGGCCGTTGGCGTCCTCGTGGTCGTTCTGGTAGGGCCCCCAGCCGAGTTCCAGCATGCCGTCGCAGATCTCGCTGATGACGTCATAGCGGCGCATCAGAGCCGACTGGTCGTAGCAGGGCTTGTCCTGGATGTCGCGGCTGTCCGAGATGTCCGTGCCCTCGGGGTCGGTCAGGAAGTATTCGCACTCGACGCCGGTCTTGGGGCGGAAGCCAGCCTTCTCGGCGCGCGCGATCTGGCGCTTCAAGGCGACGCGGGGGGAATCCTCCACCTCCTTGCCGTCCATCCAGAGGTCGCCCGCGACCCAGCCCACCTCGGGCTTCCAGGGCAACTGCACCAGGCTCTCGGGGTCGGGAATGGCGAACATGTCCGGGTGGGCCGGCGTCATGTCGAGCCAGGCGGCGAAGCCGGCGAAGCCCGCGCCGTCTTTCTGCATGGCGCCGATGGCGCGCGCCGGCACCAGCTTGGCGCGCAGCACGCCGAAGAGATCGACGAAGGAAATCAGGAAGTAGCGGATCTTGCGATCCTTGGCGATCTTGGATAGGTCGTTCGCCGCGGCCCGCGACCGCGTCCTGCCTTGCTGTGCCATTTGAACCCCCCTGTCAGGCCTAAACGTTCGTTCTCAAACACGCCGCGCCGGACAACGCGCGGCATTCCTTAGCATGCGGGCGCCGTGGCGCGCACTGCATAATCGTTTGCGCGTCGCCCTCAGTGCTTGCCCACCAGGGGAATCCCGGTGGCGTCCGCCGAGGCCAGGGTGATGGCGCGCAGGTCCTCGGGCTCCAGGTTGAGCAGATTGGTCTTGCCGGTGCAGCGCGCCATCATGGAGGCCTCCCCGACCGAGGCCTTGAGGATGTTGGCGGTGGCGAGGCTGCGGTCCTCGTCGCTGTAGTCCGAGGCGAACTCCAGGGCCTGGTCCGCGGTGATGCGCCCGCCTAGTGCCAGGCCGACCGGCACGCCCAGCAGCACGGCGCTGGCGCCCTGGGCGATCAGCTTGGCCGCGTCGGTGCCCGAGCGCGCGCCGCCGAAGTAGACCAGGTCGATGTGACCCTCCTTCTTCATGGCGCGCAGGATCCTGACGGCGTCGCGCAGGATCGAGAGATCGGGCGCCCGGCCCAGCTCCGGCCAGGAGCTTTCGATGCCGCCCGAGCCGTCCAGCAGCAGCAGGTCGCAGCCCTGGTCGAAGGCGCGTGCGATGGCGTCCTCCAGCAGGGCGGGCGATGAGACCGCCAGGCCGGTGAGCTGATCGTCGCGGAGACGCGCAGGAGCCTCGGCGCCGGCCCCGCCGTTGGCGCGGACGAGCCGGATCAGGCCTGCGGCCTCCGCGCTGGGCGTGTCGGCCTCGTCGACCAGAAGCTGCAGCCAGGCGACCTCGCGGCCCGGGTCCCGGCGGCCGACGTAGCCGCAATGGGCTTGGGCCAGGCCCCTGCGCAGGCCCTCCCAGACCTGGCTGCGCGCGTCGTCGAAGCCGGTCACCAGGAAAGGCGAGGCCAGATCCAGCTTGCCGCCCAGGTTCGTATCGACCCGGCAGGCCTCCCGGTAGGGATCGATCACCAGGCGGGACAGGTTTGCCGGCAGGAACACCAGGTCGTCCAGGGTGGCCGGCCGGTCCTCCGGGAAGGGGTTGGCCCGCGGCGGCAGGCGCCGGTCCAGCATGGCGCGGAGCTTCGCCGTGTCGTTCGGGTTGGTGCGCGCCATGGAGAAGATGTCCTCCCGGTGCGCCACCGAGTAGTCGCTGGAGCCGGTCTCAGCGTCGCAGCGGTAGCAGCGAGCCGCCTCGGCCTTGGCGGTCTCCAGGTCGTAGCCGCTCTCGATCTCCGGGAAGGCCGGCGGGTCCTCGCCCACGCCGTGGAACTCCTGCTCCTGGCGGGGAAAGCGCTCCCACATGATGTCCTGGGCGACCGGCACCCGCCGGGTACGGTAGGGCGTGCGGTAGGGCAGAGGGTCCTCGACGCCGTCGAGGAAGGCCTTGATGTAGTAGGCGGCGCGCTGGCCGTGGTTCATGGCCATGACGATGGTCGAGCCGCCGAAGGCGCCGTCGCCCGCGGCGAAGACCTTGGGGTCTCTGGTGCCCATGCCCGCGAAGTCGGCCTTCACCCGGTCGCCGGCCATCAGGCCGCGCTCGGCCAGGTGGTCGGACTCGGCCTGCTGGCCGACGGCCGCGATCACCATACCGCAATCGATCTCGTGCTCGGAGTCCGCGACGTCGACCGGCCGGCGCCGGCCGTCCTCGGGATCGGGCTCACCCATCTCGGTCCGGACGCAGCGGAGCGCAAGCGCGTTGCCCTTCTCGACGACCTCCACCTGCCGGGTGTTGTAGACGAACTCGATGCCCTCCTTCAGCGCGCCCTCGAGCTCGTCCCGGCGGGCCGGGATCTCCTCGGGGCCGCGGCGGTAGACCACCTTCACGCGCTCGCAGCCGGGCATGCGCAGAGCCGCGCGGCAGGCGTCCATGGCGACGTCGCCACCGCCCACCACCACCACGGTCTCGGGCAGCTCCGGCCGCTCGCCGGCATTGACGCGGCGCAGGAAGGAGACGCCGTCGACCACCCGCGGGTCGTCCTCGCCCGGGATCTTCATGGGCTTGCCCCACCAGGAGCCGATGGTGACCAGCACCGCGTCGTGGCGCGCCTTCAGCTCCTCCAGGGTCACGTCCTTGCCGAGCGCGCAGTCGAGGTGCGCGGTGATGCCAGGGCACTTGGCGAAGAGGCGGTCGATGTCCTGCTGGATGATGCCGACCGGCAGGCGGAAGGCCGGGATGCCCCAAACCATCATGCCGCCCAGGCGGTCGGACATCTCGTAGACGTGGACCTCGTGGCCGGCGACCGCCAGGTCGTGGGCGGCGGTGAGCCCAGAGGGGCCGGCGCCGACGATGCCGACGGTCTCCTTGCGAGTGATGGCGTGGGCCGGCGGGCGGTAGGACTCGCCCAACTGGTCCATCACCACCCGCTTCAGGTTGCGGATGGCGAGCGGCCCGTCCGACTGGGTCCGGCGGCAGGCCGGCTCGCAAGGCGCGTCGCAGACCCGCCCGCAGATCGAGCTGAAGGGGTTGGTGGCCGTGATCGCCTCGAAGGCCTCGGGCCACCTCTCCTCCCAGATGTAGGCGATGTAGGAGGGCGCGTCAGTGCCGACCGGGCAGGCGACCTGGCAGGGCGCCGGCACGTAGTTGGCCTCGCGAGTGTGGTCCTCGTAGTCCGGCGGCGCGTCCGGCACCGTGATGCGGTCGATATCGTAGACTTCGCTCATCGCCTCGCCTCTTCCCCCATCCCCGCCGTCATCCGGCCTGGATCGCGATGGCCTCGGTCTCGTCGCGCTGGTCCGGCTCGTAGGGCAGGCCGGTGATGGCCGACGCCTCGGGCGTCAGGGCCACCAGGTCGCCGAGGCCGAGCCGCTCAACGTCGTCGTAGCCGAGCGCGCGGGTGACGGCCGCGATCTGCCAGCGCACGGACTCGAGGAAGCGGTAGATGTTCTGGGCCTCCAGGCTCGGCTTGTAGCGCTTCTCGTGCTCCGGGTCCTGGGTGGCGATGCCGGTCACGCACTGGCCCACGTGGCACTGCATGCAGGCGATGCAGCCCCCGGCGATGATGGTGGCGGTGCCGAAGGCGACCGCGTCGGCACCGAGGCAGAGCGCCTTCACCGCGTCGATGCCGTCGCGCAGGCCGCCCATGAGGACGATCTGCACCTTGTCCCGGGCATCGATCTCCTTGAGCGCGTCGATCGCCTCGATGATGGCGGCCAGCGTTGGGATGCCAACGTACTCCAGCACCTCGGCGCTGCCGGCGCCGGTCGAGCCCTGCATGCCGTCAAGCTCGATGAAGTCGAAGCCGTCCTTCACGGCGATCTTGATGTCGTCGCGCACGCGCCCGGCGCCCAGCTTCACGCTGACCGGCAGCTTGTAGCCGGTTGCCTCGCGGAACTCCTGCACCTTGATGACCAGGTCGTCGGCGCCCAGCACGTCCGGGTGACGCGACGGCGAGCGCAGGTCGATGCCGGACGGGATGCCGCGGATGCGGGCCAGCTCCGGTGTCACCTTCTTGGCCATGAGCTGGCCGCCGAAGCCGGGCTTGGCGCCCTGGGAGATGTAGATCTCCAGGCCGTCGGCCCGCTTCATGTCGTGGATGTTCCAGCCCAGGCGCCCGCCCAGGCACTGGAAGACGAGCTGCTCGGCGGCGTCGCGCTGGGCGTCGGACATGCCGCCCTCGCCGGTGTTCTCGGCGATCCCGGCGAGTGTCGAGGCCATGCCGATGGCCCGCTTGGTCGAGGCCGAGAGCGCGCCGTAGCTCATGGGCGCGATCATCACCGGCATGGAGAGCTTCAGCGGCTCGGCGCCGTTGATGCCGCCCATCTCGGTCTTCATGCGCACTTGGGAAACCACGTCCGCCGGGATCGCCGACGTGCGCACCGGCTTGCGGAAGGCGAGGTCGGCCAGATGCGGCAGCACCCGCGCGCCGCCGTAGCCGCGCACCCTGTAGCGGCCGATCTGGGATTTGACGTAGACGTCCTCCTGGACCTTGGGGTTCCAGTAGTCGCAGTCGCCCGAGAAGCTGAAGAAGGGGATCGAGCGCACCTGGGGCTCGGCGGTGCCGTAGCGCAGTCGCTTGCCGGCGTTGACGACCTTCTGGAAGGTTCCCTTGAAGGGGATCTCGTGGCGGTCGAGGAACTCGCGGATGCTGTCGACCTCTTCCGCCGCGATGTCGCCCATCTCGGCGTCGGAGCCGAGCGAGTCGATCTTGCCGGCGACGTAGATGTCGCCCGCCGACATGTCCTCGCCGACCCGCTCGCCGGACTGGCCCAGGATGATGATGCGCCCGCCGTACATCATGTAGCCGGCCATGAAGTTGGCGTTGCCGCAGCAGAGCAGGGTGCCGGCCTTCATGACCTGGCCGGAGCGCGAGCCCATGTTGCCCTTGATGACGATCTCGGCGCCGCGGATGGCGACCCCGGCGATGGCGCCGGCATTGCCGCCCACGATGACGGTGCCGTTGTAGATGTTGTCGCCGAGGCCCCAGCCCACGTTGTGGTCGATCTCGAAGCGGGCGCCGTCGGTGAGGCCGGCGCAGAAGTAGCCGGCGGAGCCGCGCACCTTGACGGTGATCGGGGCCGTCAGGCCGACGCCGATGTGGTGGCGCGCATCGGGATTGAGGACCTCGACGTCCTCGCCCGCCTCGCCGTAGGCCCGGAGCCGCTCGTTGGCCTCGCGGACGGGAACCTTCGCGAGGTCTATCTGTGCCATGTGTTGTAGGTCCCGGGCGCCGGCTCGGTGGTGTTGAGGGCCTGGCCGGGGAAGAGCTTGTTGAGGGAGACCTCCTCGGAGGCGATGGCGATCAGGTCGTCGGTCTCGTACATGACCATGGGCTTCACCGCCAGCCGGTCCTTGGCGTAGCCGATCTCGTCCTTGGTGGAGACCAGGAAGGAGAAGGTGCCGTCCAGATCCTCGATGGAGGTCTTGAGGGCGTCCTTCAAGGCGATGCCCTGGCTCAGCTTGTCGGCCAGGTAGACGGCGATCAGCTCGCTGTCGTTGTCGGTGTTGAACTCGAAGCCGCGCTGCTCCAGGCTGCGGCGCATCTTCCAGTAGTTGGTGATCTGGCCGTTGTGGACGATGGCGATGTCGGCGAAGCCGGTGGCCCAGAAGGGGTGCGCGGCCTCCGGCTTGACGTCGGACTCGGTGGCGAGCCGCACGTGGCCGAGGCCGTGGGTGCCGGCGAAGCTCTGCACGCGGTAGGTGCCGTCCACTTCGTGGGCGCCGCCCACGTCCTTGATGATTTCCAGGCTGGTGCCGATGGAGATGACCTTGGCCGCGCGCTCCAGGTCGTAGGCGAGCTTCTGCACGTCGCCCGAAAAGTCGGCGACGATCCGGTAGTTGTTGCCCACGAGCTCGTCCTCGAGGATGCCCGCCTCGTGGCGCGCCAGGATCTCCTTGATCTGGGCCACGGCCGCCTCGGCCTCGCCGTTGGCGCCGACGAAGAAGCGCATCCTCAGCCGGTTGCCGGCCGCGTCGCCGTAGAGCGCGAAGCCGGTCGAGTCGGGGCCCCGGTGCTGGCAGCCGTCGAGCATGTCGATCAGCGCCTGGCCGGTGGTCTGATTGCGGCCTTCGGCGATGGTCTTGAACAGAATTCCTGCGATCCCGCACATGGCAACACCTCAATCTTCCGGGGTCCGCGCTCGGGGACCCTCGCCACCCCTCGTCCCAAGGTAGTGGAGCTTGGCTCCCGAGACAATAAAGAATTTTTCTTGATAAGAAAATTAATTCCGTGGCGCTGCGCTCCCGGCGAGCCGCCCGGCCCGGTCTGAATTCGGCGTTTTACGACCGTTCACCCGCTGTCCTCCCGCAGGTAGGCGATGACAGAGATGAAGCGGATGGGCAGCTTGTGCAGCTCCTCGGGGCCGTGCGGGGCGTCGGCGTCGATATAGAGTGAGTCGCCCGGGCGCAGCAGGTAGGTCTTGGCGCTGTGGCGGTAGCCGACCTCGCCCTCCAGCATGTAGATGAACTCCAGGCCCGAGTGCTGGAACAGGGGGAAGACGTCGGACTCCTCGGTGAGGGTGATGAGATAGGGCTCGACGGCGAGGCGCTTGCCCGTGCTGTGGCCGAGCAGCTCGTACTGATGGCCGGCCCGGGTGCCGCGGCGCTCGATCTTCAGGCCCTCGCCGGCGCGCACGAAGGTCGCGTCCCGCTCCTCCTCGAAGCGTCGGAAGAAGGCCGTCACCGGCACCTGCAGCGCCCGCGACAGGGCCTGCAGGGTGGCCAGCGAAGGCGAGATGCCGCCGTTCTCGATTTTGGAGAGCATGCCGGTCGAGAGACCCGCCGCCTTGGCGAGCGCCATCACCGTCATGTCGAGCTGCTGGCGGAAGGCGCGCACCTCGCGCCCGATCGCCACCTCCAGGTCGTTCTCCCGGGCGCCGCTGAGGGCGTGGGGGTCCTGCTGTCCCGCCCCGTCCGTGCCGCTGTTCTTCGATCTCGCCATGGCGTTGACCGGCTCTGCCCTTAGGCACCCGCGCCGCCACCGTAGCGCCGCAGGGCGTCGCCGATGGCCTCCAGCATCTCGTCCCGCGAGGCCTCGACGGCATTATAAGGAATGCGCAGCTCCGGGGACTTCCAAAGCCGGTTACCGCGCAGCGCCTGTGCCTGGTCGGCGGGCAGTCCGGCCAGGAAGGCCTCGGGATCGCGGACCCTGATCGTGATGAAGGGCTGCAGCCGCGAGCCCGACTGGTAGACATCGTCGATGGCGGACCAGCCGACCGTCGCGCCCCACTCCCGGAAGTAGAGGCCGGCCGGATCGATGCGCAGGTGTGCCCCCGCGCTACGCCCGCCGCGCCAGGCATGGAACCCCACCCCCAGGCCGAGCAGCAGCACCACGGCCCCCATCAGCCGCTGATCGGTCGCCCCCTCGTCCGCCAGCAGGAAGACGCCCGCGCCCACCAAGACGCAGACGCCGGCCACCACCAGCCCGTGCTGGGCCTTGGATCGGCCGATCCGGAACTCCTGGGATCCCGTGTCGGTCACGAAACGGCGTCCTCCCTGTGGCACTCGCCCCGGCTCAGGCCTGCAACTTTGCCCTCTGCGCGCCCGGGTGGAAAGACCGCATGAGGTTTGCGCGGCGCTTCTTCGATTCCGGGAGCGGGGAAAAGTCGGGGCGCCGATAGCGGCGCCCCCTTGAGGTCGATCGTGAAGCGATCGCGGTACGACCGCGGCGTTAGATCTCGCCGCTGGTCGCCTTCCGGAGATTTTCCGACGTGGCGTGCTTCTCGATATCTTCCTTGTAGGTGTTGCTCTCGAACTTGCACTGCCAGATGTGCCAGATAATCCAAAACGCGATGGCAATGACCGCCATGATTCCCTCCGAGCCCACGAAGGGGTAAATGAAGGTCATGTTGGCGAGATCGCCGGTCCAGGCATCGATCGGTGTCGTCGACATAAGACCTACTCCTTGCATTCAAGTCACGAGGCGTGAAGCTCTTCGGCGGCCAGCACTTCCTTCCTGGCGCGATCGGCTTCTCGCATGGTGCCAAAGTCGAGGCCGAGCAGCTCCACCTCCCTCGGGATGCGAAGCAGGCCCGCGCCGTGCAGGATCCTGGCCAGGATCCACCCGGGGATGAACCCGAGCACCCAGAACATGATGATGGCGCCGATGAACTGACCCCACGGCGTGATCGGAGCAAAGCCCTCGTAGGTGGAGGAGGGATGGCCCCAGAGCACTATGCCGGCGATGACCAGGCCGATGAAGCCGGCGTAGCCATGCACCGCCACGGCGCCCACCGCGTCGTCCACCTTGAAGCGGCGCTCGACCCAATAGTGCAGCTTGTACATCAGGTAGGTACCGATGCCGCCGATGATCATGGCCTGGATCGGGTGGTAGAGATCGTTGCCGGCCGAGGCGGTGATGATCCCCGCGAGGCCGCCGGAATAGGTCCAGAAGGCATCGCCCCTCGAGACCATGTAGCCGACCATGAGACCGCCGGCCAGCGACATGAGGAAGTTCATGGTGATGGCCGACAGGGTGGTCGGGGTCAGGTAGATGGTGGTCGCCGTCTGAGTCGCGCCGGTCAGTCCTCCCGCGATATAGTCGGTGGTGGCGATCGGCACGTTGCAGGCCACGTAGAAGCCCCAGAAGCCCGTATAGATCAGGAACAGGCCGACGCAGACCATCCAGGGATTGTGCGGCGCGATGTCGCGCGGCGTTCCGTCCTCGGCGAACTTGCCGAGCCGCGGCCCCAGGACCACCAGCACGCCGAGCGCGCAGCCGCCGGCAATGCCGTGGATCACGCCCGAGGCGTAGGCATCGTGATAGCCCAGGATCTCGACCATCCAGCCATTGAAGTGCCAGCCCCAGGCGGCGTCGATCGCCCAGGTGACCGAACCGATGAGGATGGCGATCAGCCAGAAGGCGAACTTACGGATGCGCTCGATCACCGCGCCGGAAACGATCGAGGCCGCGGTCCAGGCGAACAGCAGGAAGGCCGCCCAGAAGACGCCGCTGATGCGGTCGTCCAGGCGCGGGCCCATGCTCTCGCCCCACGGCGTGTAGGCCGCGGCGAAGGAGGGATCGGGATGGCCGATCCCGCCGGTGATGCCCGGCCCGCCCGGCAAGGCCCAGTAGATCCACCAGCCGAAGAAGAACCAAGTGATGGTGACCAGCGGAATCAACATGGTGTTCTTCAGCAGCGTGTGCAGATGGTTCTTCACGCGGCTGGCGCCCACCTCGTACATGCAGAACCCTACGTGGATCAGGAACATGAGTGCCACCGTGACCCAGTAGTAGAATTCCGTGAAGACGATCGTTAGTGCACCGATATCTGTGTCCATTTCACCCTCTCTCGTCGTCGCCCAGTCTGTTTTTCTTCAGGTTGACCACGGGGGCCGGGCAGCGCCGCCCCCGCGAATTCGCTGGAATGGAACTAGGCACGCCAGACGGCGCGCCGGAGAGACCCCGGCCCGTCGAGCCAGCATTCGTGCCAACCAATGCCCCGCATGAAGATTTGCCCCCCTTCTGCGTCGGCATAAGTGCGCAAGGCTACCCGAAGTCTTGGGCCCTGCGCAATAAAATTACTTTCTTCAGGGGAATCAGCCGCCCGAGCAGGCCGTGCTTTCGCGGGCCTGCGGTTCGGCGCGGTTCGATCCGATCCCCGAGCTTTGCCAGCCGATTTCCTCCATACTGACCGCCGACAGGCGGCCAGATTAACGTTGTCGCCAAGTCGAACCAGGTCCGACGATAGCCTTGTGGGGAAATCGCGGGCGGCTCCGGCAAAAGGTTATCCCGGGCTTTACTTTTCGGCAACGCCTTTTCGACAGAGCCTTATTTAGTGCCAATTTCCCCGTTTCCTTTGTCTCTACGCGGCGAGACACTCCAGTTCTACGTCTCTTCTGCGGTTTGTCCTTGGCCGGCGCCCAGAAGGTCTCTGCGCGCCCGGTCCAGGTGGGCGACGATGATGGCGACGGCGCCCTCGATGTCGCGGCTGCGCAGGGCGTCGTGGAGGGCGCGGTGCTCGCGGTTGTACTCGGCGATGCGCGCCGGCGAGAGAATGGTGTCCTTCATGGCCGCCCACTGCTGGTGGCCGCGCACGTTGTTGATACGTCGGTAAAGCCAGACCATGAGCGGGTTGCGCGTGCATTCGGCGAGCGCCAGGTGGAAGGCCTCGTCCTCGCGGGAGAAGACCTCCCGGTCGCCGCCGCAACCCTCCAGCCTCTCCAGCACCTGGGCGAGATGGTCTAGCTCGCGGCTGGTGGCGTTGACCACGGCGAGGCGCGTCATGTGCGGTTCCACCGCGAAGCGGACCTCGATGAGCTCGAGCGGACTGGTGATCTCGGCGATGTTGGTGCCGCCGAAGTCGGCGTCGTGGGTAACGAAGGTGCCGCTGCCGATGCGCCGGCTGACCAGGTGCATGTCCTCGAGCTGCTTCAGCGCTTCGCGGATGGTGCTGCGCGAGGCGCCGAAGTGATCGGCCAGCTCGCGCTCGCTGGGCAGCCGCTCGCGGTAGTCGTAGGAGCCGTCGAGGATGGCCCGGCGCAGCTGGGAGGCGATCGCCGCGGCGCCCGTGGTGGCCGCCGCCGGCGGCGCCTCCGCGAGCGTCGGCCCTTGGGCTAGGGCGAGAGACCGTCGGCTCTGACCAATCTCTACCAATTTCGGTCCTTCTGCTAAAATTGGCTTGCAATCGGATTAGAATATGCTTGAATACGCGCTCTGCGGTCAAGCAAAAGATCCCTAGAAGGCCACACAAGGCGGCTTGGGGAAGCGGGGGAGGCGCCCTTTCATGGCTTTGCCGTCCAGTGTGAAGTACGTCGTGATCGGCGCCGGAATCCACGGCCTGTCGACGGCCTGGCACCTGGCCGCGCGCCTGGAGGCGCGGGGAGAGGGTGGCGGCCAGGACGTGCTGGTGGTCGACAAGACCGCGATCGCGGCCGGCGCCTCGGGCATCGCCTGCGGCGTGGTGCGCAACAACTATTTCCAGCCGGCCATGCGCGAGCTCATGGCCCAGTGCGTCGAGGTCTGGGAGAGCGATCCCAAGGCCTTCAGCTACCATCCGGTCGGCTACATGCAGATCAGCCCGGAATGCATGCGCGCCGACGTGGCCCAGATCTACGAGCAGCAGCAGGCGATCGGCTACGAGTCGGTTTTCGTCGAGGGCGAGGCCGAGTCCATGCGCTACATGAAGGGCCTGTTCGACGACTGGCAGGCCAAGGGCATCACCTCGGTGCTGCACGAGAAGAAGGGCGGCTACGCCAACAATACGGCCTCGATCTACGGCCTGGCGAAGAAGGCCGAGGACCTGGGCGTGCGTATCCTGACCGGCCTCAAGGCGGTCGGCTTCGAGACCGGCCACAACTCCGAGGCCGTGCAGGCGGTGCTGACCGAGCGCGGGCGCATCGAGTGCGAGCAGGTGGTGGTGGCCGTGGGGCCCTGGGTCAACCAGATCTGGGACATGCTGGAGCTGCCCAAGAGCGTGACCATCAAGGGCCGCGACGGCAGCCTGCACCGCGATATCCCCACCTGGCGCTACTGGTGCCTCGAGGAAGGCACGCTAGGGGTCGATCCCGACCTGCAGAAGACCAACGACGGCGCCATGCCGCCGGTGATCCACGTGGATACCGACGCGCCGCTCCACTCGGACGTGGACGGCTCCCTGATCACCGAGGAGCTCTGGGGCATCTACTACAAGCCCGACTTCAACTTCGGCGGCGTCCAGGGCGGCGCCGCGCCCTACAAGGTCGAGCGGCCGGCCGACGAGGTGGCGATCGACCCCTACGGTCCGGATTCGCCCGAGTTCATCGTCGACGACAACTTCGCCCACATGTGGTGCTCGGCGCTGGCCTTCTGTCAGAAGCGCTTCGAGGGCCAGATCAAGCACTACAAGAATGAGGCCTCGGGCGGGCTCGGCTGCTTCACGCCGGACAGCTTCCCGGTGTTCGACCGCTTCCGGCAGAACGTCTACGTGATCGCGGACTCCAACCACGGCTACAAGATGATCGGGGTGGGCAAGCTGGTCGCCGAGGAGCTCCTGAACGGCCACAGCGCGCTGCTCGAGCCCTTCCGCTTCTCACGCTACGCCGAGGGCAAGCTGCACCCGGTCTCCCACAGCCCCTTCCCGTGGAGCTGAGGGCGGCCGAAGGATCGACGCAAGGCGGCGACACGGTCCGACACGACCGCAGGACGGAAAACAGGGAACTCGAATCGAAGGACAGGGGAAACCAATGACGACCGATCTCGAAGCACATGTGAATGCACCAGGGCGCGCCGATTTGGTCAAGCAGGTGCGGGAGAAGATCAACGAGCTGGGCATCAGCTACATCTACTATCAGTTCATCTCCGTCACCGGACGCATCGTCGGCAAGGGCATTCCCGCCGATCACTGGGAGCAGATCGCAGAGCGCGGATTCCAGCTCGTCTACGGCTCGACCGCCAACCTCTATGTCGACCGCCACGGCCAGTACATCGGCTACGGGCCGGAGTCCTCGGAGCTGGTGGGCATCCCCGACCCCGAGACCTTCGTGCAGATCCCCTGGGACAAGCGGGTCGCCCGGGTCTTCTGCACCTGCTTCAGGAACCGGGAGGAGCCGAACAACCCCGGCGGCCACCTGACCTCCGACTGCCGCGGCAACCTCAGGATCATCCACGACCAGTTCACGGAGAAGTACAAGGGCTTGCATCTCCGCCACGGCACCGAGCCGGAGATGATGTGGCTGAAGCGCGGCGAGGACGGGCTGCCCGACGGCGGCTTCTCCAAGCCCAACTGCTATCACATCGACCAGTTCGAGAGCCTGCGCCCGGTCTTCATGCAGGTCATCGAATACTCGCGCGCCATGGGCCTCGACATGATCCAGGGCGACCACGAGGACGCGCCCGGACAGCTCGAGCTCAACTTCACCTTCGACGACGCGCTCCGGACCTGCGACCGGCTCGCCACCTACCGCCAGATCTGCGCCCAGGTGGCCCGCGAGCACGGCCTCATCGCCTGCTTCATGTCGAAGCCCTTCATGGGCGTCTCGGCCTCGGGCTGTCACCACAACCTGTCGCTCTGGACGGGGGGCGAGGACAGCATCAATAGCCTCGGCAACGAGAAGCTGCCGGGCCTGGAGGGCACCTTCGCCTACCGCAAGGGCGGCGAGAACCACTTCATGCCCGACCCCAAGATCGACGCGCGCAAGCCCGGGCCGATCGGCCTGCAGTGCATCGGCGGCGTGATGGAGCACTTGGCCGCGCTCACCGCCATTGGCTCTTCCACGGTGAACTCCTACCGGCGCCTCTGGGACACCGGCTTCTGGGCGCCGGTGTTCGCCGACTGGGGCTACCAGAACCGCACCTGCGCGCTGCGCATCTCGGCGCCGGGGCGCTTCGAGTACCGCTCGGTCGATTCCATGGTCAATCCCTACCTCATGGCGGCGACGCTTCTTAAAGCCTTCGAGGACGGCATGGACCGGGACATCGACCCGGGCGAGCCGGAGGAGCGCAACATCTACGAGGCCATGGAGGCCGGCAAGCAGGTCAAGAAGCTGCCCATGTCCCTCGGCGACGCGCTGGACGCGCTGGAGAAGGACGACACCATCAACGCGGCCCTGCCCGACGAGATGATGCGGGTCTTCATGCACTACAAGCGCGACGAGTGGGAGAAGTTCAACCACACGGTCACCAACTGGGATCTGGAGACCTATTGGGACTGTCTGCCGTAGCGATCGGCGGCAACGAGGAGTCGAAGGCACATGTGTGGAATCGCAGGAGTGATCCACCGCGAGGGGACCGCGGACGTCGGCCAGGAGATGACGGCCATGCTGCAGTCCCTGAAGCACCGCGGTCCGGATTCGACGGGCTTCGCCATCTACGGCAAGCCCCGGAGCGACCGCTTCGTCATGCGCTTCAAGGTGGCCGAGCAGGAGGACCTGGCGAGCGGCTTCCAAATCCATCAGGAGATCCTCGACCGCAAGGCGGCGGTCGACGCGCGCCTGGCCGAGAAGGGCGCCAAGGTGCACGAGGAGGAGACCGCCACCGAGTACGCCTACCGCTACACCTTCGGCTTCGACGGCGACCTGAAGCGCCTGGCGGCCTACATCGAGGATCTCGAGGGGGTCGAGATCCTCTCCCTCGGCCACGCGCTGGAGCTGATCAAGGACCTGGGCGACGCCACCGTGGTCTCCGACCAGTACGGCCTCAAGGGCTTCATCGGAACCCACGGCATCGGCCACACCCGCATGGCGACCGAGTCCGACGTCGACATCCGCTCCGCCCATCCCTACTGGGCCTACCCCTACAACGACATCTCGGTGGTCCACAACGGGCAGATCACGAACTACTGGATCATGCGCCGAGAGCTGGAGCGCCGCGGCCACCGCTTCATGTCCAACTGCGATTCCGAGCTCCTGGCGGTCTACACGGCCGACAAGCTGAATCAGGGCAAGACGCTGGAGGACTCCCTTCGGCAGTCGATCGACGAGATCGACGGCGTCTTCACCTACCTGGTGGCGACCTCCGACAAGCTGGGCATGGCCAAGGACACCATGGCCGCCAAGCCCATGGTGCTCTACGAGGGCGACGACATCGTGGCGCTCGCCTCCGAGGAGGTGGCGATCCGCGCGATCGTGCCGCAGGAGATCGACACCTACGATCCCTACGACGAGGAGGTCCGGGTATGGCAGGCATGACCGGCGAGGAGCATGTCTCCCATGAAATGGGGATGCACACGGAGCAGCTCCGTGGCCGCACCCAGCAGGTCTTCTTCAAGCCGGAGGAAGAGGAGCGCTTCGTCTATCCCTACGCCTACGACGTGGACTTCAACAAGCGCGCCGAGTTCGACGCGGCCGAGCTGGACAGCCAGGCCATCAACCTGAAGATCCGCGATCTGATGAACGAGGGCCACGGCACCATCGTGGTCAAGAACCCGGGTGCCAAGCACTCGCTCGGCGTCGGCATCCTGAACCGGCTCAACCTCATCTTCGAGGGCAGCCTGGGCTACTTCGGCTGCGGCCTGATCGACGGGCCCAACGTGCGCATCCAGGGCCGGGTCGGCTGGTCCTGCGCCGAGAACATGATGGCCGGCACCGTGGTGATCGAGAAGAACGCCGGCTCCACCTTCGGCGCCGCCTTGCGCGGCGGCGACCTGGTCTGCCGGGGCAGCGTCGGCTCGCGCACCGGCATCGACATGAAGGGCGGGACCATCATCGTCGGCGGCGATACCGGGGCCTTCTCCGGCTTCATGATGCAGCGCGGGCGCATGGTGGTCTGCGGCAACGCCGGCAAGAACCTGGGCGATTCCATGTACGACGGCACGATCTACGTGGGCGGCAAGATCCGCGAGCTGGGCGTCGACGCGGTGCCCGGCGAGCTGACCGATCTCGACCGCCACTGGCTGAACCGCAAGCTGAAGCAGTACGACCTCGTGCCCGACAAGGGCGTCGGCCACTTCCAGAAGATCGTCGCCGGCAAGCAGTTGTGGAACTACGACAACCTCGAGCCGACCGAGAAGAAGCTCGTTCTCTAGCGGCCGCAGGGACAAGCTGGGACAAGGAGTAGAGAGCCATGCCGCAAGGTGAAGCCGCGCCCAAGATCGCGCCCGCCGAACAGGCGCCCCGGCGCAACACCAGCATTCTCGGCAAGAGCCAGATCTTCACCCCCGAGGTGATCGACGACATCCACATCAAATCGGAGCTCGGGCGCTACCGCATGCGGGGCTTCTCGCTGTTCAAGAAGATCCCCCACTGGGACGACCTGACCTTCCTGCCGGGCACGCTGACGCGCTTCGTCATCGAGGGCTACCGCGAGAAGTGCGAGACCAAGACCGTGATCGGTCCGCGCGCCAAGCGGCCGCTGGTGCTCGACATCCCGGTCTACGTCACCGGCATGAGCTTCGGCGCCCTCAGCTACGAGGCCAAGACCGCGCTCGCCCGCGGCGCCACCATGGCCGGCAGCGCCACCTGCTCGGGCGAGGGCGGCATGATCCCCGACGAGCGGCGCTATTCCGAGAAGTGGTTCTACCAGTGCATCCAGTCGCGCTACGGCTTCAACCCGCATCACCTGCGGCTCGCCGACGGCTGCGAGTTCTTCATCGGCCAGGGCTGCAAGGTCGGGCTGGGCGGCCACCTGATGGGCCAGAAGGTGACCGACCAGGTGGCCGAGATGCGCTCGCTGCCCGCCGGCATCGACCAGCGCTCGCCGGCGCGCCATCCCGACTGGCTCGGGCCCGACGACCTCGCCCTCAAGATCGAGGAGATCCGCGAGGCCACCGACTGGCAGATCCCGATCCAGCTCAAGCTGGGCGCGGCGCGGGTCTACGACGACGTACGCATGGCCGTGAAGTGCGACCCGGACTCCATCTACATCGACGGCATGGAGGGCTCGACCGGCGCCGGCCCGCACCTGGCGACGGAGGAGACCGGCGTGCCCGGCATGGCGGCGATCCGCCAGGCGCGGCGCGCCATCGACGACCTCGGCAAGCGCGGCGAGATCACCCTGATCTACGCCGGCGGCATCCGCAACGGCGGCGACATCGCCAAGGCGCTGGCGCTGGGGGCCGACGCGATCGCCATCGGGCACTCGGTGATGATGGCCCTCAACTGCAACAAGGACACCCCCGAGGCCGACTTCGAGGGCGAGATCGGCGTGCCGGCGGGCTACTGCTACCACTGCCACACGGGGCGCTGCCCGGTGGGCGTGGCGACCCAGGATCCGGAGCTGCGCTCGCGACTCAACCCCGACGAGGCGGCCGAGCGGGTCTACAACTTCCTGCACACGCTGACCATCGAGGCCCAGATGATGGCGCGGGCCTGCGGCAAGACCAACGTGCACTCCCTCGAGCCGGAGGACCTGGCCGCCCTCACCATGGAGGCCTCGGCCATGGCCGGCGTGCCGCTGGCCGGCACCGACTACACCGTCGGCGTCGCCGACTACCACCATCTCTGAAGACCGCACTCGAGCGAGGAAGGACAGGGGCCATGGCGGGCACCAGCTACAAGGGCAGCGACATCAAGGACGTCGACCAGTTCATCCGGGAGACGGGCCTCGATTCCGAGCGCGAGAAGGAGATCGGGCAGCACATCGGCTACCGCTACGACGTGAACCTGGTGCCCGACTACGAGCGCCTGACGCCCTTCCTGAAGCAGTACCTGGAGATCATGGGCTGGGACGACCTGAACTGGCTCGAGGACGTCCACATGGGCTACGAAGACGGCCGCCCGGCGGTCTTCGACCGCAACATCAACGGCTGGGTCAGCGTGCCGGAGGACATGGCGCTGCCCGACAACCAGCAAGACCGCGACATGCTAGCGCGCGAGCTCCTGATCAAGTTCCAGATGTCCGAGAAGCACCCCATGGTGCAGCTCAACAAGGCCTACCGGAAGTTCTGAGCGACGGAGGCCCGAGGGGCTTCCTTTAGAGGTTTCTTCCCTGTGATTGACCTGCCCCGCGCCCTCACGGGTGCGGGGTTCTCTTTGCCCGAGGCCTGCCGCCGCCCGCGACGAAGGCGGCGCTCTTGGGTGCGCGAAGCGCCCACCCGGCACCGCCGGAACCGCCCGATTTCTGCGGAATCCGGTGGCCGCTAACATAATATTTCAGCATATTAGACGCTCCAGAATTGAATTTATTTTCTATCACGTGAGGGGCAAGATCTGAGGGCAATTCCGAAAAATCCGCAAAATGACCCGACGAGATTCGGAGCCTTCCGAAGAGATCCGCGGGCAAGGGACAGAGGAGGAGTTCTTATGGTGAAGTCGATCTCAACCCTGGCGGCGTCGGCGGCGCTGGCCGGGGCCTTGCTGCTGGGCGCCGGAACCGGCGGCGTTTCGGCGGAGAACCGCTTCGTCTCGATCGGGACCGGCGGCGTGACCGGCGTCTACTATCCCACCGGCGGCGCCATCTGCCGCCTGGTCAACAAGAACCGCAAGGAGCACGGGCTGCGCTGCTCGGTCGAATCCACCGGCGGCTCGGTCTACAACATCAACGTCATCCGCGAAGGCGAGCTCGACATGGGCGTCGCCCAGTCGGACTGGCAGTACCACGCCTATCACGGCAGCTCGAAATTCGAGGACCAGGGCGCCTTCGAGGGACTGAGGGCGATCTTCTCCATCCATCCGGAGCCGGTGACCATCGTGGCGCGGGCCGATTCCGGCATCAAGCACCTGGACGACCTCAAGGGCCACCGGGTCAACATCGGCAACCCCGGCTCGGGCACGCGGGGCACCTGGGAGGTGCTGGAGGCCGCCCTCGGCTGGAGCCGCGACGACCTGGCGCTCGCCAGCGGCCTGAAGTCGGCCGAGATGGGCGCCGCGCTCTGCGACAACAAGATCGACGCCTACTTCTGGCTGGTCGGACACCCCTCGGGCCTGACCAAGGAATCCGTCTCCTCCTGCGATGCGGTCCTGGTGGAGGCCAGCGGCCCGGTGGTCGACAAGCTGGTTTCGGAGAACCCCTACTACCGCTACGCCACCATTCCGGGCGGCATGTACCGGGGCAACCCGGAGGACGTGCAGACCTTCGGCGTCGGCGCGACCTTCGTCTCCTCGACGGAGACCCCGCCCGAGGTGATCTACGAGATCGTCAAGGCGGTGTTCGATAACTTCGACACCTTCAAGGGCCTGCATCCCGCCTTCGCGCACCTGAAGGAGGAGGAGATGATCAAGGACGGCCTCTCGGCGCCGCTGCACGAGGGCGCTCTCCGTTACTACCAGGAGCGCGGCTGGATGTAGGGGCCTCCCGGGTCCCGCCCCGCCGCCGGGATGGCCGGGCGCTGGACGGGACTCCGAGGGACCAGGCTGAAAAGGGCCGGGGCCGGTCGGACAGGCCGGTCGCATTCGCCAAGGACTGAGAGGGGGAGCCCGTGCTCCCCCTTTTCTCCTGGTCTCTCGTTCTCAGAGGACTGCCGGCTGGTCGCCGGAAACGGCGACAACCGCCCCTCGGTCTAGCCTGTGATCGTGCCGGCGTCCGCTCAGGGCTCCTCGTCTCCGTCGCCGGGCTTATCCGGCGGTGCGGCGCCCGGGGACAGGGTGCGGGTCAGCTCCGCCAGGAAGGCGGCGGTGGCTTGCGAGGCGACGGTGCGCTGGGGGGTGACGGCGACCACGGTCCAGCGCGCCGAGCCGCGCACCTGGACCGTCGCCAGCCGCGCCGGCGCGAAGTCCGCCGCGACGCTCGGGTCGACGATGGAGACCCCCGCCCGGGCCGCCACCATGTTGCAGATCGCCCGCTGGGTGCGCACCTCGGCGACGATGCGGGGCGTCTGCTGGGCGGCCTCGAAGAGGCGGTCGACCGCGGTGCGGAAGGGGCTGTCGTAGGAGAGGGCGATGAAGGGCTCCTCGGCCAGTCGGGTCACGTCGATGCGCCGCTCGCGCGCCAGGGGATGCTCTAGCGGACAGACGCAGACGGCCCGGTGGTGGGCGAGCGGATGGGTGCTCAGCCCGGCCTCGGCGAGCGGCAGCGTCGCCACCCCCAGGTCGAACTGCTCCGACAGCACCCGGGCCAGGACCGCCTTCTTGGGGGCGGTCTCCAGCTCGACCAGGACGCCCGGATGCTCGGCGAGGAAGTGGCCGGCGGTGCGCGACAGGAAGCCGTCGGCGAAGGCCGGGATGGCGATCACCCGCACCTGGCCGACCCGCTGGCCGCGGATCGCCTCGGCCGCCTGCTCGATCAGGTCCATGCCGCGGAACGAGCGCTCGACCTCGGCATGGAGCAGCAGGCCGTCGCGGGTCGGATGGAGGCCGCGCTGGCGCCGCTCGAAGAGATCGAAGCCCACCCGGCGCTCCAGGTCGGCGATGAGCCGGCTGACGGCGGGCTGGGTGACGTGCAGCGCCTCGGCGGCGGCCGAGGCCGAGCCGAGGCGGACGGCCGTGCGGAAGGCTTCGATCTGGCGGTGGTTCAGCATGGCGGGCTTGGCGGTCCGGGAGCGCGATTCGGCCATAATATTATGGAATATTAGATCCGGATGAAATGATTAGATGTTTTCCACCTGCCGATTTATTAAGGACGGGAGCGGCGGTTTCCTGCCGCCCGGGGCCGTGCGGCTCTGCTCTCGGCGGCCCCCGAAAACCCAGGCGGAGCACGGCTTCGAGCGATGGACGGGACAGAGCTGGGACTACAGGCGGCCGTGCTGCTGGCGGCCCTGCTGCAGGCGGCCACGGGGATCGGCTTCGGTGTCATCGCCGGGCCGATCATCCTGCTGGTTCTCGACAGCGGGGCGGCGGTCCAGGTGACGATCCTGCTGAGCCTGCTGATCGCCCTGGTCCTGGCGCCGGCCATCTACCGGCAGGTCGACCGGCCGCTCCTGGCGCGGTTCCTGCTGGGCAGCCTGGCCGGGTTGCCGATCGGCATCCTGGTCTTTCTCCAGGTCGGCGTCGACGCCCTCAAGCTGCTGGCCGGTGTGGCGGTCCTCTTCATGGCGCTCTCGGCCTCGGGCCTGCTCTCCTGGTCCCCGGGCGGCGGCGAGGCCCGGCGCGATGGGACCGCTGGCCGCCTGGTGGACTACGGGATCGGCCTCGTCTCCGGGGCCATGAGCGCGAGCCTGGCCATGCCCGGGCCCGTCGCTGCGGCCCGCCTCTCGGCCCGGGCCCGGCCGAAGGACACGGTGCGGGCCACGGTGCTCGCCCTCTTCATCCCCTCCTATCTCGCCGCCATGGCGTTCCAGGCCGGCTTCGCCGCCGTCGAGAAGCCGACCCTCGTCCTCACCGCAAGCCTGGTGCCGGCCACCCTGGTGGGCGTGCTGCTCGGACGCCTCTCGGCGGCGCGCATCGGCGAACGCGCCTTCCGCCGGCTGATCGTGGCGGTGCTGCTGGCCACCGCCGTCAGCCTCCTGGGCGCCGTCGCCGGGCGCCGGCTCGGCCTCTTCTAGGAGGGCGTCCATGAGCTCCGGTCTCGGCCGTCTCGACGCCCTGCCCCGGGTCGCGCTCGGCCATGCGCCGACCCCCATCGAGGCCATGCCCAACCTCTCGGCCGAGACGGGCGCCGCGGTCCTCTACGTGAAGCGGGACGACTGCACGGGCCTCGCCCTCGGCGGCAACAAGGTGCGCCAGCTCGAGTTCTACCTGGGCGAGGCCCGGGACGCCGAGGCCGACACCGTCCTCATCACCGGCGCCGTCCAGTCCAACTTCGTCCGCCTGGCCGCGGCCGGCGCGCGGCGCCTCGGCATGGACTGCCACATCCAGCTGGAGGAACGGGTGCCGAAGCGCGACCCGGTCTACCGCAGCTCGGGCAACGTGCTGCTGGACCGCATCCTGGGCGCCACCCTCCATGCCTATCCCCAGGGCGAGGACGAGGCCGGGGCGGACCGCCGGCTGCACGAGATCGCTGGCGAGCTGGAGGGCCGGGGCCGGCGGCCCTACGTCATCCACCTGGCGCCCGGCCATCCGCCGCTGGGCGCCCTCGGCTACGTGGTGGCGGCCCGGGAGACCCTGGCCCAGATCGAGGGACTGGATCTGGCGCTGGACGAGATCGTGGTGCCCTCGGGCAGCGGCAACACCCACGCCGGGCTGCTGTTCGGCCTGCGGGCGCTCGGATCGCCCATTCCGGTCACCGGGATCTGCGTGCGCCGCCCCGAAGCTGCCCAGCGGGAGCGGATCGCCGCCCGCTGCCGGGAGATCGCCGACCTGCTGGAGGTCGCCTCGCCGGTCGCCGAGTCCGACATCGTGCTGCGGGAGGAGCATCTGGCGCCCGGCTACGGCCGCCTGAACGCCGCCACCCGCCGGGCCGTCGAGCGGGCGGCGAGAACCGAGGCCCTGCTGCTCGATCCGGTCTACTCCGGCAAGACCATGGCCGGCTTCCTGGACCGGGCCGCCGCCGCCGGTCCCGGCCGCTCCCTTCTGTTCCTCCACACCGGCGGCGCGCCAGCCATCTTCGCCTACGGAGACAGCCTGACCGAGCCCGGCGAGGACGCGGCCTAGGTGCAACGGATTGGGTAGTCCAGGCTGGAGCTGAGATCCCAGCGACTGCGCCTGTAATTGGCTTGTCGGCGACGGGATCGCACTGCCGAGACCGGGATCGGCTCTTTGAGATCACCGCCGGTCGCAGAGGCTGAGCGGCTTACTTCCTGACGCGAAAATGGAGGAAAATTGGGGTCACGCGCGTATCAGCCACATCAGGGAATCTCTCCGCTTGCTCTTGATCGGCCATCGGCTCTTGCAGGCTCTCAATGGAAAATCCTGCACCGATGATCATGTCCACCCAGTCGCCGAGCGTGCGATGAAACCTTGGCACCTCGAAAGGCGCGTGCCGTTCCCGCTCTTCGGGAGGGGCGGCGCCAAAGGTCCAGGTCTCTACATCACCGTCTGTGCGGCGGAAGTAGTCGGCAACTTCGATGGCGTAGACGTCGCCATCAGCGTTCCTCAGCGTCTTTCGCTTTGGCGGCACGAAACATGGATGCAAGATCGAGAACTGAAGGAACCCATTGTCGGCTAGTACGCGATGCGCTTCGGCCAGCGCTTTCGCCTGGTCCGGCATGTTCATGAACGACATGAACGCGACCGCGAAATCGAAGTGACCGGCTGGAAACTCCAGGTTGGTGGCGTCCCCAACCGAAAATGCGATGCCGTGTGGATCCTCGGTCTCCAAATCGCGGGCCGAACCGATGAACGACGGCGCAATGTCGATTGCCGCCATCCGGGCCCCCCGCTTGGCGAGTAGGCGTGTGTTCGTCCCTTCGCCACAGCCTAGGTCGATGCCGGACAGCCCTTTCACATCGGGGAGCATGTCGAAGAAGGCGGGAGTGTTCAGCGCGTCGCGATACACATCGTAGCCAGCGCGACTGAGCTCGATCCAGGCAGGCGCATTTCTCTCCCAATAGCTTCCAACTTCTGAGGCTTGCATGGGCCCTCCTGACGATATGGCCGGAGTTTGATTGCCCGGACAACCTGGGCGGTCTCCGGGCTCTCTTGTGGCGTCCGGCTCAATGGGCGGGCGGGTCGGCGCTGGCGGCGGACCAGTCCGGCCGGAAGGCGAGCACCCGCACGCCGCCGGGCAGGTTGGGGTTGAACAGGCTGTTGTGCCAGTAGGTCGCCTGGAAGGCGGGATGATCCTCCGGCAGCGCCCGCAGGCCGCAGGGCAGCTCGTAGCGCTGACTGTACTGCTCGAACAGCAAGTCGCAGCGGCCTGCTTCCACCAGCCGGTCGGCTAGCTCCGAGGCCGGGCCGAAGAGGGCGGTCAGCTCGTCCGAAAACTCCTGGGGCCGCTGGTAATAGGCCTCCGCCAGCACCTTGAGCCCGCCGTTGTAGCGCTCCGCCGGGTCGTTGGTCTTGCGGGCCAGGTGGCGGAACTGACTGGTCACCTCCTGGGGCGCGGCCTTGACGATCAGCACCGTGACAGGCCCAAGCTCCCGCTCCGCGCCGTCGAGGCGCACCTCAGGGCACATGCCGGCCGTCGGCCGCCCGCCGCCCTGGCGCACGGCCTGCTGGCGCAGGCGGCACTGCCAGCCCAGGAAGTGGGCGCGGAGCGTCTGGGCGGCCGCGTCCAACACCACCAGGTGGGAAGGCTCCGACGGGGCCATGGTATGGACGGCCCTGCCGGCTAGCCGCCGACGGCGCGCACGGGCGCGGCGGGCTCGACCAGCTCGAACGGCCGGTCGTGCTGCAGCGCCGGGATCATGCCGCGGGCCTTCGCCACCTCGCCCGGATCGACCCGGGCCGTCACCACGCCGCGCTCCTCGCCGCCGTCGGCCAGCATCCGGCCCCAGGGGTCGACGATCAGCGAGTGGCCGTAGGTGGCCCGGTCGCCCGCGTGGACGCCGAACTGGCAAGGCGCGAAGACGTAGCAGCCGGTCTCGATCGCCCGGGCGCGCAGCAGCACGTGCCAGTGGGCCTGGCCCGTCGTCTTGGTGAAGGCCGCCGGCACGCAGAGGAAGTCCGCCCCCGCCTGGGCGAGCGCCCGGTAGAGCTGGGCGAAGCGCAGGTCGTAGCAGATGGAGAGGCCCAGGCGGCCCCAGGGCAGGTCGGTGACCACACATTGGGCGCCGGGGGCGATGGTGGCCGACTCCCGGTAGCTCTCGCCGCCGGCGAGCTGGACGTCGAAGAGGTGGATCTTGTCGTAGCGCGCGGCGACGGCGCCCGTGGGATCGAGCAGGAAGGCGCGGTTGAAGATCCGACCGTCGCCCGCCTCGCTCAGGATCGCCAGCGAGCCCAGGAGGATCCAGGCGCCATGCTCCCGGGCGAGTTCCGCGAACAGCGGGATCGCCGGGTGATCGGCCTCGGCGAAGGCCTCGGGGATCAGCACCTCGCCCTGGATGTCGAGGCCGGTGAAGTACTCGGGCAGCAGGATGAAGTCGGCCCCCTGGCCGGCCGCCTCGCGCACCAGGTCGGCGCAGTCCTCCAGGTTGGGCTGGGTCTCGGTGCCGGCGCAGTTCTGGACGCAGGCGACGGTGAACGCAGTGCCGCTCATGGCAGTTGCCTCGCTATGGTCTGGGCTCTTCGCGCCATTGTGCCTTCCTCGGTCCCTTGTGAGAAGTCCGGGTTAACCATTCGGAAATCCGCGGGCATTTAAGTTAAAGCCCGGACAAGTACACCGAGGCGGGAGGCTGAGCGAGCGATGGCCGAGAGCGACAAGACGCCCGACTACTGGAAGGACCGCCGGCTGTTCGCCCGCAGCCACGTGATCTGGGACGGGCGCCTCAAGAGCGGCGGCCAGGAGCAGGCCTGCGTCATCCTCGACCTCTCAGCGACCGGGGCCATGGTGCGCCTGCGCGAGGCCGCGACCAGCCCGGCCCACGTCGGCCTCTGCGCCGACCGCTTCGGCGAGCTGCACGGCCGGGTCGTCTGGCAGCAGGACAACGTGGTCGGCCTCAGCTTCGCCGAGCGCCCGCAGCAGATCGCCCGCGTCCTCGCAAACGCCGTGCCGGGCCTCCGCCTCGCCTCCTGAGCGACCGGCCCAATCCTCCCACATCGACGGCTGCCGAAGCGCCTGCCCGGGCGGGCGCCCCCTCACGCGCGTCACGCCTCGCGCGGGCGCAGGTGGGCGTGCCAGTGCTTTTCCCAAACCTTGAAGCCGAGGGTGATGAAGTAGACCAGGATCATGTAGAGCACGGCCGCCATCAGGAAGCCCTCGTAGGCCAGGTAGTATTTGGAGTTGAGCTGGCGGCCGGCGCCCAGGATGTCGATGATGGTCACGGTGCTGGCCACCACGCTGCCGTGCAGCATGAAGATGACCTCGTTGGAATAGGCCGGCAGGGCGCGCCGTAGGGCGTTCGGCAGCAGGATGCGCCAGGTCCGCTGGCGGCTCGACATGCCACAGGCCTTGGCGGCCTCGACCTCGCCGTAGGGGATCGCCTCGATGGCGCCGCGGAAGATCTCCGTCGTGTAGGCCGCCGTGTTCAGCACGAAGGCGAGCAGCGTGCACCAGAGGGGATCGCGCAGGACCGTCCAGAAGATGCTGTCACGCACGGTCTCGAACTGGCCGAGGCCGTAGTAGATGAGATAGAGCTGCACCAGCAGCGGCGTGCCGCGGAAGACGTAGACGTAGCCCCAGATGATCTGATTCGCGACCGGCGTCTTGTAGGCCCGGGCGACGGCGAGCGGCAGGGACAAGAGCCCGCCGACGACGAGGGCGACGGCGACGATCAGCAGGGTGTAGCCGATGCCGGTCAGGAACAGCGGCCAGTGCTGGGCGATCAGCACGAAGTCGATCGGCGAGTCCGTCTCGCTGAACTGCTTGATGGCTTCGAGCAGGCTGAGCTCGCGTTCGTCCGCCACGGCTCAGGCCCTCCGCACGCCGGCCGAGTACCTGCGGTCGAGCCAGCGCAGGCCGACGTCCGAGATCGCCGTCAGGACCAAGTAGATCAGCAGGGTGACGAAGAAGAAGGTGAAGAGCTGGCGCGTCGAGCGTCCGGCGGTGAAGGATTCCCAGACCAGCTCGTGCAGGCCCAGCACCGAGACTAGCGCCGTGGTCTTCAGCAGCACCAGCCAGTTGTTGCCGAAGCTGGGCAGCGCGTAGCGCACCAGCTGCGGCCAGATGATGCGCATGAAGACCCGCCGGCCGTCCATGCCGGAGGCGATGCCGGCCTCGATCTGCCCGCGCGGGATCGCCAGATAGGCGCCGCGGAAGGTCTCCGTCATGTAGGCGCCGTAGATGAAGCCGATGGTGAAGACGCCGGCCGTGAAGTGATTGATCTCGATGTAGCCCCACAAGCCGGTGGCGTCGCCCAGGTCGTTGAGGAGCTGCTGGCCGCCGTAGAACAGCAGCAGCATGAGCACCAGATCGGGCACGCCGCGGATCAGGGTCGTGTAGGCGTTGGCCAGGGCGGTGGTCACGCGGGACGGCGAGAGCTTCGCCCAGGCGCCCACCAGGCCCAGCACCACCGCCAGCAGCACGGAGCAGACCGCCACCGCCACGGTGATCCAGGTCCCCTTCAGGATGGACGGCATGTAGGCGATGACCGTGTCCATCTCTGTCCAGCTCCCCGGAAGCTGTCAGAACGGCGGAAAGATCAAGAGAGATCGGGGGGAGCCGGCCGGCTCCCCCCGTTGCCCGTTGCGTTCAGGCGCCCGGCTCCTGGCCGTAGATATCGTGCTCGAAGTACTTGGAGTTGATCGACTGGTAGGTTCCGTCGCCGCGGATCTCCTTGATCGCCTTGTTGAAGGCCTTGCGGAGGTCGTCCTCGCCTTTGCGCACCGCGATGCCCGCGCCTTCGCCGTGGCAGACCGGATCGATCTGGGCCTCGCCCAGGAAGGCGAAGTCCGCGCCCGCGGGCTGGTTCAGGAAGCCCTCGTCCGCCTGGATGGAGGAGGAAATCTGCGCGTCGAGACGCCCGGCGGAGAGATCCAGGAAGACCTCCTCCTGGGTGCCATAGAGCCTCAGGTCGGAGTCGGGGAAGTGCTTCTCCATGTAGCACTGGTGGGTCGTCCCGCGCTGGACGCCGACGGCCTTGCCGGCAAGGCCCTCCGGTGTCGGATCTAGGCCGGCATCCTTGTGCGCCACGAACCTGGCGGGCTCCTGGTAGTACTTGTTGGTGAAGTCGACCCGCTTCTTGCGCTCCTCGGTGATCGACATGGAGGCCACGATGGCGTCGTACTTCTTGGCCAGCAGCGCCGGAATGATGCCATCCCAGTCCTGCTCGACCAGCTCGCACTCCCGGCCCATCTTGTCGCAGAGCGCCATGGCGATGTCGATATCGAAGCCCTTCAGCGTGCCGTCGGCCTCCTTCCAGGAAAACGGCGGATACGCGCCCTCCACGCCGATACGGAGCTTGTCGCCCGCCGAAGCCGGTGCGAGTCCCGAGGCGACGGCCAAGGCCGCCGCCGCGGCAAGTGCTGTAACGAACCTTTTCACGCTGCTTCTCCCTTTCCGGTTTGTCGTATTGACCAGGGTTGAACGGCCGGCCAGCCCGGCCGCTTACTTCAGCGTTCCGGCGAGGAACTGCCGGAAGCGCTCGGATTTCGGACTCCCGAAGACGTCCTGCGGCGACCCGTACTCATCCACCCGCCCTTCGTGCAGAAACATGACCTGATCGGAGACCTCGCGGGCGAAGCCCATCTCGTGGGTGACCACCAGCATGGTGCGGCCCTCTTCGGCCAGCTTGCGCATGACCCGGAGCACCTCGCCCACCAGCTCGGGGTCGAGCGCCGAGGTGGGCTCGTCGAACAGCATGACCTCGGGCTCCATGGCGAGCGCCCGGGCGATGGCGGCGCGCTGCTGCTGCCCGCCCGAAAGGTGCGCCGGGTAGTAGTCCTTGCGGTCCTCCATGCCGACTTCCCGCAGCACCCGCTCGCCGCGCTCGACGGCCTCGGCCTTGGGCACCTTCAGCACGTGGATCGGCGCCTCGATGACGTTTTGCAGCACCGTCATGTGGGACCATAGGTTGAACTGCTGGAACACCATGGCGAGCTTGGCACGAATCCGCTCGACCTGCTTCGTGTCTTCGGGCATGAGCCCGCCGCGGGCGCTCTCGCGCATGCGAATCAGCTCGCCCTTGACGAAGACCTGGCCCGCGTTGGGGGTCTCCAGCAGGTTGATGCAGCGCAGGAAAGTGCTCTTGCCCGAGCCGCTGGAGCCCAGGATTGAGACCACGTCGTGCTCCTTGGCGCGCAGCGAGATGCCCTTGAGCACCTCCAGGTCGCCGAAGCTCTTGTGGATCTCATCGACGACCAAGGCGGGTTCGCCCTGGCCTGCGCCGTTACCTCCCTCGGTCATCGCGACCGCGTCTCCCTCTCGCCTGGCGCTTGTGTCTCCCTACTCGCCTGGCATTTATTATGCCTAGTTTGAGAAAAGGTTAGACGCCTTTGACAGGGATATACAAGGCTTAATGCGCGTCGGCCGGGTCGCCGCCGGGGGCCGGCCCGGGCGCGCGGGCGGGCCGGGAAAGAGGTCTCTGCGCCGCCTATTCCCGGCGGTTTTTCTCGTCCAGGAGGGCGGCTAGCCTGGTCTGTTCCGCCGCGCTCAGGCTCTCGGCCGGGGATGCCCGGCGGGCCCGGAAGAAGAGCGCCACGCCGACCCCGCCCGCCAGCAGGACCAGCAGCGGGCCGAACCACAGCAGGTAGTTCGCCGGGGTCATGCGCGGGCGCAGCAGCACGAAATCGCCGTAGCGCGACACCAGGAAATCCAGCACCTCCGTGTCGTCGTCGCCGGCCGTGAGGCGCTCGCGCACCAGCAGACGCAACTCGCGGGCGAGATCGGCATTGGAGGAGTCGATGGACTCGTTCTGGCAGACCAGGCAGCGGATGACCTTGGACAGCTCCCGGGCGCGGGCCTCGAGCGCCGGGTCGGCCAGCACCTCGTCCGGCTCGACCGCCGCCGCTGGGCCCGCCGCCTGCGGGCCGAACCCCAGAAGGACGGCGGCGAGCGCGGCGCGCAGCAGGCGCAGGGACCGCGGCCCGGTCATTGTGACAGGCTCTCGACCAGGGGCAGGATCGCGCGCTCCAGGTCATTCGGCATGATTGGCCCGATGTGCTGGTGGCGGATGCGGCCGCTGGCGTCGATGATAAAGGTCTCGGGTACGCCCGAGACGCCGAAATCGATGCCCGTGCGCCCGCGCAGGTCGGCCCCCACCCGGCCATAGGGATTGCCGAGCTGTCCCAGCCAGCGCCGCGCGTCCTCGGGCCGGTCGCGGTAGTTCACGCCGAGGACGCGCACCTTGCCGCTCTCCGCCAGCTCCATCAGCAGGGGGTGCTCGGCCCGGCAGGGAATGCACCAGGAGGCGAAGAAGTTCACCAGGGCCACCTGGCCGTCCTGGAGGTCGACGCTCGCCAGGCCGGGCCGGTCGAAGCCCTCGATCGGCGGCAGCTCGAAGGCCGGCACCGGCTCGTCGATCATGGCCGAGGGGATCAGGCTCGGGTCGCGCGAGGGGTTGAGCCCCCAGAGGAAGTAGCCCGCGATCAGCAGGAAGGCGACCAGCGGCAGCAGGTAAAGCGCGCGGCGTTTCATGTCACCTGCCCAGGCATGATTCCAGGCATGATTCTCGTGCCGGCATCAGGCGGCGGCCATGGCGGGCTTGCGCCGCCGCGCCGGCGCGCCGACCCGGAGTCGCCGGTCGCTGAGGGACACGGCGCCGCCGAGCACCATGATGAGCGACCCGGCCCAGATCCAGGGCACGAGCGGCTCGTGATAGATCCTGACCGTCCAGCCGCCCCGCCCGTCGGGATCGCCGATGACGGCGTAGAGGTCTGCGAAGCCTGTGGTGTGGATCGCCGCCTCGGTGGTCTCGGTGCGCTGCACGTCGTAGAGGCGCTTCTCGGGCGTCAGACGGGCCACCTCCCGCCCGTCGTCGAGGACCGTGAAGCTGGCCGTCTGGCTGGTGTAGTTGGGGCCGCGGAGGGTCCTCACGTTCTCCAGGCGATAGTCGTAGCCGGCAAGCTCCAGGGTCTCGCCGGGCTTCATGATCTTCACCACCTCGCCCTCCCAGGCGGCCGCGGCGGTGATGCCGGCGATGGCGATGGCGAAGCCGGCGTGGGCGAGGGTCATGCCGTAGGCCGAGCGCGGCAGGCCGCGGGCCCGGCGCCAGCTCTCCTCCAGCGGCGCGCGGAACAGCTTCACCCGGCCGGCCCAGTCGGTGAGGGTGCCGGCGAACAGCCAGGCGGCCAGCGCCATGCCGATCCAGGCCAGGACCGGCCCCCCGGAATGGAGGTAGACGGTTGCGATGCCGATGAGGAGGGTGAAGAGCCCCGCCAGCTTGAGGCGGCCGAGGGCGCCCAGCAGGTCGGCGCGCTTCCACGGCAGCAGCGGCCCCAGGGCCATGACCGCCACCAGCGGCATCATGATGGGGACGAAGGTGGCGTTGAAGTAGGGCGCACCGACCGAAACCTTGCCGCCGCCCAGCGCCTCGAGGAAGAGGGGATAGAGGGTGCCGAGGAAGACCGTGGCGCAGGCCACCGAGAGCAGCAGGTTGTTCAGCACCAGCGCGCCCTCGCGGCTCACCGGCGCGAACAGCCCGCCCGCCTTGAGCGCCGGCGCCCTGAGCGCGAACAGCAGCAGCGAGCCGCCGATGGTGATGAAGAGCAGCAGCAGGATGAAGAGCCCACGCTCCGGGTCGGTGGCAAAGGCGTGCACCGAGGTCAAGAGGCCCGAGCGCACGATGAAGGTGCCGATCAGCGACAGCGAGAAGGTCAGTATGGCGAGCAGGATGGTCCAGACCTTCAAGGCGTCGCGCTTCTCGACCACGACGGCGGTGTGCAGCAGGGCCGTACCCATCAGCCAGGGCATGAAGGAGACGTTCTCCACCGGGTCCCAGAACCACCAGCCGCCCCAGCCGAGCTCGTAGTAGGCCCACCAGGAGCCGAGCGCGATGCCGGCGGTGAGGAAGCACCAGGCGGCCAGGGTCCAGGGCCTGACCCAGCGCGCCCAGGCGGCATCGACCTTGCCCTCGATGAGGGCGGCGATGGCGAAGGAGAAGGCGATCGAGAAGCCGACGTAGCCCGTGTAGAGCATGGGCGGGTGGAAGGCGAGGCCGGGGTCCTGCAGCAGCGGGTTGAGGTCGCGGCCGTTCTCCGGCGCCGGCACGAGGCGCTCGAAGGGGTTGGAGGTGAGGATGGTGAAGGCGAGGAAGCCGACGGCGATCCAGGCCTGCACGCCCAGCACCCGGGCGCGCAGGCTGGCCGGCAGGTTGCCGCCGAAGAGCGAGACCGCGGCGCCGAAGAGGGCGAGGATCAGCACCCAGAGCAGGAGCGAGCCTTCGTGGTTTCCCCAGACGCCGGTGATCTTGTAGAGCAGCGGCTTCGCCGAGTGGGAGTTGAGGGCGACATTGAGCACGCTGAAGTCGGAGGTCACGTAGGCCTGCATGAGGGCGAGGAAGGCGATCAGCACGAGGACGAGCTGCAGCACCGCCGTGGGCCGTGCCAGCGCCATCCAGTCGGCCCGCCCGCGCGCCGCGCCCAGCATGGGCAGGCTACCTTGCAGCAGGGCGACCAGGAGGGCCAGGATGAGGGCGAAGTGGCCGATCTCGGGGATCATTGGCCGCCGTCTGCCGCGTCTGCCGCGCTGCCGTTGTCGCCGTCGCCCTTCCACTGGCCGGCGGCCTTGAGGGCGTCGGACACCTCGCGCGGCATGTAGGTCTCGTCGTGCTTGGCCAGCACCTCGCGGGCCCGGAACACGCCGTCCGCGCCCAAGGTGCCCTCCGTGACCACGCCCTGCCCCTCGCGGAACAGGTCCGGCAGGATGCCCGTGTAGGTGACCGGCACGCTCTCGCCCAGATCGGTGATCCGGAACTCGACGGTGAGCCCGTCGCCGAGGCGCTTCAGCGAGCCTTCCTCCACCAGGCCGCCCAGGCGGAAGGCGCGCTCCGGCGCGGGCCGGTCCTCGACCACCTGGGTTGGGCTGTGGAACAGCATGATGTTCTCTTCGAAGGCGACCAGCACCAGGGCCGTTGCGGCGGCCAGCGCCAGCATGCCGGCCAGGATGAAGGCGAGGCGCCGGTGCTTGCGCTTCATCATGTGCGCGGGCCCTCGCCCTTCACGCGCCTCGCCTCGCCGCGGCGCCGGGGCATCCGGGCCTCCAGGCGGGCGAGCGCCCGGCGGTTGCTGGTGAGACGCCGCAGGCTGTCGACGAGGAGCGCCAGCATGAGCGCGGCGGTGAGCCCGAAGGCCGGCCAGACGAAGCCGCCGTAGCCGCCCATCGCAAGAAAGCCGTCGAACGCCGTCATGGTCTTGCGCTCCCCTCCCCCTATTCGGCCGCTGGCGCCAGAGCCGCCTGGCCGAGCGCCCTCAGGCGTGCCTCGATCAGCTCGCTCTTGATGCGGATCAAGAGCAGCGAGAGGTAATAGAACGTGAAGCCCGCGCCCATCAGCAGCAAGGGCCAAAGCATGGAGGGGTCGATCGTCGGGCCGTCCATGCGGAAGACGCTCGCCGGCTGGTGCAGCGTGTTCCACCAGTCCACCGAGTACTTGATGATGGGCACGTTGACGAAGCCGACCAGCGCCAGCACCGCCGCTGCCTTGCGGCCGCGCGCCGGGTCCTCGAAGGCGTTCATCAGCGCCATGTGGCCGAGGTAGAGGAAGAACAGCACCAGGACCGAGGTGAGGCGCGCGTCCCAGACCCACCAGGTGCCCCACATGGGCTTGCCCCAGAGCGAACCGGTGACCAGCGCCAGGAAGGTGAAGGCCGCGCCGATGGGCGAGGAGGCCTTGGCGGCCAGGTCGGCCAGCGGATGACGCCAGATCAACGCCGCCGCGCTTGCGCCGGCGATGCAGGTGTAGACGAAGAGCGCCATCCAGGCCGAGGGCACGTGGACGTACATGATGCGCACGCTCTCGCCCTGCTGGTAGTCGGGCGGCGACCCGAAGAGGCCGAGATAGAGGCCGGCCCCGATGAAGAGAAGCGCCAGCGTGCCGGTCCAGGGCAGCAGCCGGTCGGCGAGGCGCATGAAGCGGCCGGGGTTGGCGAAACGGTGCATCAGCCTCTCAATGCCCCTTTCTCCACCGCTTTCTCCGCGGCCGGGCCAGGGACGCGAACCTTCGAGGCTGGAGCGGACCGCCGGTGCCCTGCGTTTGCATGGCGGTCCGGACCGCCGCTGCGCAGCGGGTCAGGTGCCATGGCCGGGGCGTTTCCGCATTGATCCATGTCTATTCCACCGCCTGGCGCAGGGCCGCCGCGGCCGCCAGGGGCGCGAGCGGCAGCGCCGCCAGCAAGAGGGCGGCTAAAAGCAGGATGTAGGGTCTCGCCGGCAATCCTGCCAGGGCGGCGTCGACCGCCAGCACCCCGAAGATCAGCATTGGCACGTAGAGCGGCAGCACCAGGAGCGGCACCAGCACGCCGCCGCGCCGCGCCCCCAGCGTCAGCGCCGCGCCGATAGCGCCGACCAGGCTGAGGCTGGGCGTGCCCAGCAGCATGGCGCCCATCAGGACCGGGAAAACCCCGGGCTCGAGACCGTAGAGCAGGCCGATCAGGGGAGCTGCCAGGATCACCGGCAGGCCGGTGGTCAGCCAGTGGGCGAGGCACTTCGCCAGCACCGCGAGGCCGAGCGAGCCCGGCGCGAGCGCCAGCAGCTCCAGGCTGCCGTCCTCGTAATCGGCGAGGAACAGGCGCTCGAGAGAGAGCAGCACCGCGAGCAGCGCGGTCACCCAGATGACCCCCGGCGCGATGCGCAGCAGGATGTTGGGCTCCGGCCCGATGGCGAAGGGGAAGAGCGAGGCCGTCAGGACGAAGAACAACACCACCGTTCCGGCGTCCGAGCGCTGGCGCAGGGCCAGGCGCAGGTCGCGCCCGACCAGGGCGAAGGCGCCGCTCACCACGGCTCGAGCTCCAGCGCGGCGGGGGGATAGTCCGTGAGGTCGAGACGCTCGGCACCCGGCAGCTCGAGGGCCGTATGGGTCGCCGCCACGATGCGGCCGCCGGTCTCGCGATGCGCGGCCAGGATCGCCTGCAGCCGGCCGAGGGAGGACTCGTCGAGGCCGACCGTCGGCTCGTCGAGCAGCCAGAGTTCCGCCGTGCCCGTCAGCAGCCGGGCGAGCGCCAGCCGGCGGCGCTGCCCGGCCGAGAGCAGGCGCGCGGCCACGTCCGCGAGCGGCGCCAGGGCAAAGCGCTCCAGGGCGGTCCCGACAGCTAATCTGGCGGCTGAATTGGTGTCCGATCCAGCATTCGGCCCGCCCTCGGGGCCGGTGCCGCGCCCCGACGCCCAGAAAGCCAGGTTCTCGGCCGCAGTCAGGTCGGTCTTGATGGCGTTCAGATGGCCGACGTAGTGCAGCCGGGCCCTGTGGGCCTCGGGGTCCTCGCGGACCGGGGCGCCGTCCCAGAGCAGGCTGCCCGCCGCCGGCGCGAGGAGCCCCGCCATCAGCCGTAGCAGGCTCGACTTGCCGCTGCCGTTGGGCCCGGTGAGCAGCAGCGCGCCGCCCGGGGCGAGGGCGAAGCTCAGTCCGGCGAAGACGCTCCGTTCCCCGCGCAGGCAGGCGAGATCGCGGCCCTCGAACAGGCTCATGGTTCGGGCCGGAGGCTGGGCCGAAGGGGCTGGCGGACTGGCCGGAGGGCGTGGGGGGATCGAGCGGCACGCACGGGATGCACGGGGCACACAGGATGCACTGGAGCCTCGCTGGGAGACGAGCGGGTCCGGCGGTTCTATCAGATCGTACCGATGCCACCAATGCCGCCAGTCGTGAAGGGGGACGGCCGGCGCTATCCGGCTTCTTCGGCCGCGCCAGCGTGCATCCGCCCCGCCTCGGTATTGTGCCGCCAGGTAGAGTGAGCGGCCGCCGGGATCGGGGACCGGCGACCGCTCGAGTTTCCAGCCTAATTGGGGGGCAAAAGTGAGGAGGCCGGCTGGGCGCCTCTGACAGAGAGGGGAAATCTCTGCTGGTTAAAGAGATAGGCAAGGATTGTGGTTGGACCAGGACTCAATTGTGGCGAAATCTTGAAAGGCTGCGCCGAAAAGGGGGCATTTCCGCCGTTGGGCCCGGTGCGGCGCCGCTCCCGGCTCGACCGCCGGAGCCTCCGGTCGCCGCTGGCCGGCTAAAGAAAGCCAATGATGTCAAATCGTTGGGTGCGCGTCTCGAGGCACCTGCTGCCGCAGGTCGCAGTCGGAAGCGATCCCCGTGTATCGCCTGGTGCGCCAGACGGCGCCGCCTAAATGACAAAGAATTAATGGTGCGCACGCCGTTCAATTGCTCGCGAGCGCCTTGTCACGCTGGAAGCCGCGGTCCTGAGCCCACCCGGTGGCCGGCGGTCATACCGGACCGGAGGACGAGGGGCCGGACAAAAAAGAACCGGGACCGTGTCGGGTGGACGCGGTCCCGGAAGTTTGTGGAGGGCCAGGAAATCTCTTTCCTGTTCACGTGCAAAGTTTTTTACAACTTTTCCAGGCTTGTCAATAACTATTTGAAGTTATGAAGTGTATGTGTAAAGAATATACGGTATACCACCATACAATTGTAAATCATGTGAAACGGCTGGCCGTTCCGGTGGCGGGCGGCAAAGTCTGCGGTCGGCACGCGGTCTCCACGGAGTCTGCATGCGGTGGCGGTTGGCCTGGGGGAGCGGCTCGGCACCGGGGCAGACCGGGCCGGCACGCCCAATTGGCCCCCGGCCGGATGAAGGCGTCGGTGCGCCGCACCGGTGCTGGTCAGGCCATCGTGCTGCCGATAGACTGTGGGCCGGGGCCCGAGTCGGCCCTGCCGGAACGGCCCGGGCGTGGCGGGCAGCCGGATCCCGCCCTTGCCTTTCTCGCTGCCTTTTGCTCGTGCCGGCTCGTCGAATGCGAGTCAACCGAACGTGATTGGCCCGTGACGAAGGCCGAGAGCTAGGGTGTGGCCATGCTTGGTAACCTGAGAAGAACAACCGCGGCCTTGGTCGTCGCGGCCGGGGTTTGGTACGTCGGCGCGAACGGCCTCCTGCATTTCTCCGAGGCTCCGCGGGCCAATGCGACGGATCACGCGGCGGCGCCGGTGGTGGTCGAGCTCTTCACGTCCCAGGGCTGCAGCTCCTGCCCGCCGGCCGAGGCCCTGCTCGGCGAGCTGGCCGAGGAGGAGGGCATCATCGCCCTCGAGCTGCACGTCGACTACTGGGACTATATCGGCTGGGAGGATCCCTTCGGCAGCCCTCAGATGACCGAGCGCCAGCGCGACTACGCGCGTGAGCTGGAGCTGCGCTACGTCTACACCCCGCAGATGGTGATCGACGGCCGGCGCAACGTGGTGGGCAGCCGCCGCGGCGACGTGCGCGCCGCGATCCTGAACTCGGCCAGCGAGGGCAAGGCGCTCACCATCGAGTACGTCGGGGACGGCGGCGACAGGTTCGTCATTTCCGAGGGTCCCAGCCCCGAGGGCGGCGCGACCGTCTGGCTGGTGGCTTACGACGACCAGCACGAGACCGAGGTGGTGCGCGGCGAGAACCGCGGCCGCCGGCTCAAGAACAGCAACGTGGTGCGGGAGCTGGTGAAGCTCGCCGACTGGAACGGCGAGCGCCTGGAGATCCCGATCGATGTCGATGGGTTGACCGCGCGCGGCCGCAGCGGCTGCGCCGTCCTGGTCCAGCAGGGCAAGACCGGGCCCATTCTCGGCGCGGCGGCCATGCCGTTCGACGCCAACTGACCGCCGGACGAAGCTCCGGAGCCTTCCGAGACAGCAGCCTCAGCCGGTCGCCAGGCCGCGGGCCACCAGGTCCGAAAGGCGCCTGGTAAAGGCCGCCGGGTCGGGCGGCGGCTCGCCTTCCATGATCAGCGCCTGATCCAGCAAGAGCCGAGCCGCCTCCTCCAGCTCGCCGCCGGAGCCGCCGGCCTCGACCTGGTCGGCCAGGCAGCGGATCAGCCGGTGGCCCGGATTGACCTCGAGGATGCGCTGGGAGCTGCGGTCGATCTGGTGGTGCTGCTTCAGGATGCGCTCCATATGCATGTCCAGATCGCCCTCGTCGGCGACCAGGCAGACCGGGCTCTCCGTCAGCCGCGCCGAAGGGCGCACGTCCTTCACCTGGTCCTTCAGGGTGAGCTTGACGAAGGCGATCAGGCTGTCGAGCGCCCCCGCCTCGGCGGGCTCGTCCTCGCTGTCGGCGCCTTCCTTGGCCGTGTCTTTTGACTTGGCGACCCCCTTGATGGCGTCCAGGTCCGCCGCGCCCCGGGTCACCGACTTGAAGGGCTTGCCCTCGTAGTCCGGCACGCCGGAGAGCCAGAAGTCGTCCACCGGATCGGTCAGCAGCAGCACCTCGACGCCCTTGGCCTTGAAGCCCTCGAGCTGCGGGCTGCGCATGACGCTGTCGCGCTCCTCGCCGGAGATGTAGTAGATCGCCTCCTGGCCCTCGGGCATGCGGGCCAGGTAGTCCTTGAGGCTTGTGAGCCCACCGGCGGCGGCGGACGTCTCGTCCTCAGCCTTGTCGTCGTCCTTCTCCGCCTTCTCGTCCTTGCCCTCCTGGGCCGGGACGCTCTCGCCGGCCCTGGTGGAGCGGAAGCGGGTGAGCTCCAGCAATGTCGTGCGCTGGCTCTCGTCCTCGTAGATGCCTTCCTTCAGGACGGCGCCGAAGTTGTCCCAGAAGACGGCGTAGTCCTCGGGCGCCTTCTCGGCCTTGCGCTTCAGCTCGCTCAGCACCCGCTTGACCACGGCGCCGCGGATCTTCGCCACCAGCGGGTTGTTCTGCAGCATCTCGCGGCTGACGTTGAGGGGCAGGTCCTCGGTGTCGATGATGCCGCGCAGGAAGCGCAGGTAGGACGGCACCAGGCCGGCGCAGTCGTCGGTGATGAAGACCCGCTTCACGTAGAGCTTCACCTGGTGACGCCGGTCCGGGTGGAAGAGGTCGAAGGGCCGGGTCGACGGCACGAAGAGCAGGCCGGTGTATTCGATCACGCCCTCGGCCTTGAAGTGCAGGCGCATCCAGGGATCGTCGAAGGCGTGGCCGACGTGGTGGTAGAACTCCCGGTACTGCTCGTCGGTGATCTCCGACTTGGGCCGGTTCCAGAGCGCCGAGGCCTGGTTCAGGGTCTCGGTCTTGTCGTCCTCGTCGAGCACGATGGGGATCGCGATGTGGTCGGAATAGGTTTTGACCACGCGGCGGATCTCGGCCGGAGAGAGAAACTCCTCCTCGCCCTTCTTGAGGGTGAGCGCGATCTCCGTGCCGCGAGCGGGCGCGCCGTCGCTCTCCTCCACCTCGAACGAGCCCTTGCCGTCGGATCGCCAGCGCCAGGCCTGCGCCTCGCCCGCCCTGCGGCTCGTCACCTCGACCCGCTCGGCGACCATGAAGGCGGAATAGAAGCCGACGCCGAACTGGCCGATCTGGGTCACGTCGGCGTCGGACTTGCCGAGCTGCTCGACGAAGGCGGCGGTGCCCGACTGGGCGATAGTACCCAGGTTCTCGATCAGCTCGGTGCGGTTCATGCCGATGCCGTTGTCGGCGATGACGAGACGCCGGGCCTTGGGGTCGGTCGAGATGCGGATCTCGAAGTCCGGCTGGTCGGCGATTAGCTCGGGCTTGGCGATCGCCTCGTAGCGCAGCCGGTCGCAGGCGTCCGAGGCGTTCGAAATCAGCTCGCGCAGGAATATCTCCTTGTGCGAGTAGAGGGAGTTGGCGACGATGTCGAGCAGGCGGCTGACCTCGGCCTGGAAGGAAAGCGTTTCTGCTGTCATGGCGGACCTTGTCCTGGGCGGAACCGCGTCGCGGAGCCAGTTCCGGGCGCGTTTCGGAAGTCGGGGCAGATATGTGATACGCCGCCGCCGCCCGCAACCCCCCATGTGGCGGAAGGCCCAAATTGGCGAAGAACGGCCAGCCAGCGGAGAGCGCGCCGGAGTCCTCTGAGGACCGGGGCGCGGAGGCCGCGGCCCGCGAGGTCATGGTGGCGACCATCGCCCGCGAGGTGGCCGAGACCAGCCGCTGGCTCGGCAAGGACAAGCTCGATCCGCGGGTTCTGGCGGCGCTCGCCAAGGTGCCGCGCCACGCTTTCGTCCCGGTCGGGGAGCGGCCCTACGCCTACGAGAACCGGCCGCTGCCCATCGGCTTCGGCCAGACCATCTCCCAGCCCTACATCGTCGCCATCATGACCGACCTGAGCGGCGCCGCACCGGGCCGCAAGGTGCTCGAGGTGGGCACCGGCTGCGGCTATCAGGCCGCCGTGCTGGCCCAGACCGGCGCCGAGGTCTTCAGCATCGAGGTGGTCGAGCCGCTCGCCAAAGCGACGGCGGAGCGCCTGGCGCGCCTCGGCTACGACAGGGTGGAGGTGCGCCACGGCGACGGCCGCCTGGGCTGGCCCCAGGAGGCGCCCTTCGATTGCATCCTGGTCACAGCTGCCGCCTTCGGTCAGGTGCCCCCGGCGCTCCTGGAGCAGCTCGCCCCCGGCGGGCGCCTGGTGATCCCGGTCGAGCGTCAGGGCTCGCGCTTCCGCTTCTTTGGCGTCTCCGGCGACCAGGAGCTGCTGCTGATCGAGAAGGACGCCCACGGCAAGACCCGCGAGCGCCAGGTGCTGCCGGTGGCCTTCGTGCCGCTGGTGGAAGGCCGCGGCGGCGGGGAGGGCAAGGGCGGCTAGGCGGCGCGCCGGCCCCTTGCGCCGGGCCGGCCGAGACCCGATGCTTTCAGGCATGGGAGCCTTTTCCGATTCGCGCGTGACGGCCGTATTGGGGCCGACCAACACCGGGAAGACCTACCTCGCCATCGAGCGCATGCTGGGGCACGCGAACGGGGTGATCGGCTTTCCCCTGCGTTTGCTGGCGCGCGAGAACTACGACCGGGCCGCCCGCCTGCGCGGCCGCGCCAAGGTCGCGCTGGTCACCGGCGAGGAGAAGATCGTGCCGCGGGGCGCGCGCTACTTCTTCTGCACGGTCGAGTCCATGCCGGTCGACCGGCCCTTCGAGTTCCTGGCGGTGGACGAGATCCAGCTCTGCGGCGACGCCGAGCGCGGCCACGTCTTCACCGACCGCCTGCTGCACGCCCGCGGCGAGGCCGAGACCATGTTCCTCGGCGCCGACACGGTGCGGCCGCTGCTGAGGCGCTTGGTGCGCGAGGCCGAGTTGGTCTCCCGGCCGCGCTTCTCGACCCTCAGCTATCTCGGCCCCCGCAAGCTGACGCGCCTGCCGCCGCGCAGCGCCGTGATCGCCTTCTCCGCCGCCGAGGTCTACGCGCTCGCTGAGCTGCTGCGCCGTCAGAGCGGCGGCACCGCCGTGGTGCTGGGCGCGCTCAGCCCCCGCACGCGGAACGCCCAGGTGGAGCTCTTCGAAGGCGGCGAGGTCGACTACCTGGTCGCCACCGACGCCATCGGCATGGGGCTCAACCTCAACCTGGACCACGTCGCCTTCACCCGCCTCGGCAAGTTCGACGGCCGCCTGCCGCGGCGCCTGACGCCGGCCGAGGTTGGTCAGATCGCCGGGCGCGCGGGCCGCCACATGAACGACGGCACCTTCGGCGCGAGCGGCGAGCTGAGGGGCATGGACGCAGAACTGGTGGAGGCGGTGGAGCAGCATCGCTTCGATCCGCTGGAAGCCCTCTTCTGGCGCAACCGCGACCTTTCCTACGACACGCCCCGGGACCTCCTCGCCAGCCTCGAGGTGCGTGCGCCCCTGCGCGCCCTGGTGCGGGCCCGCGAGGCCGAGGACCAGCAGGCTCTGGCGGCCCTGGCCCAGGACCGGGAGATCGCCGAGCGCGCCCGCGGCCGGGCCGCCGTCCGCCTGCTCTGGGAGGTCTGCCAGATCCCCGATTTCCAGAAGGTGCTGTCGGACCAGCACGCCGGCCTGCTCGCCCGCATCTACCGCTACCTGATGGACCGGGAGGGCAACCTGCCGGCCGACTGGGTGGGCCGTCAGGTGGCCCGCATCGACCGCACCGAGGGCGACATCGACGCCCTCATGGCCCGCATCGCCCACATCCGCACCTGGACCTACGTGACCCACCGCGGCGACTGGCTGGACGACGCCCAGCACTGGCAGGAGCGCACCCGCGCCATTGAGGACCGCCTCTCCGACGCGCTCCACCAGCGCCTCACCGACCGCTTCGTCGACCGGCGCAGCGCCGTCCTGCTGCGGCGCCTCCGGGGCGGTGAGGAGCTGATCGGCGCCGTGCGCGCAGACGGCGAGGTGCTGGTCGAGGGCGAGCACGTAGGGCGCCTGCGGGGCTTCCGCTTCGTCGCCGACAAGAGCAGCGACCGGGGGGCCGCCCGCTCGCTCGAGGCCGCCGCCCGGCGCGCCCTCGCCTCCGAGGTGCCGCGCCGCCTGCGCCGGCTCGAGGAGGACGAGGACAAAAACTTCGCCCTCGACCCCGCCGGCCGGCTGCTCTGGCGCGGCGACCCGGTCGCGCGCCTCGTCGCCGGGGCGACGGCGCTCAAGCCGCGGGTCCGGCCGCTCGGCAGCGACCTGCTGGACGGCGCCCAGCGCGAGCGCCTGCGCAAGCGCCTGGCCCGCTGGACCGAGGACCATATCGCCGCCCGTCTGAAGCCGCTCCTGGGCCTTAGGGACGCGGAGCTGCCGGGCCCCGCCCGGGGCATCGCCTTCCAGCTCGTCGAGGCGCTCGGGACCCTGCCGCGCCCGGCGATCGGCCGGCAGATCGCGGCCCTGGGACGGAGTGAACGCAAGGCCCTCTCGGAGCTCGGCGTGCGCCTCGGCCGGGCCAGCGTCTACCTGCCGGCCCAGCGCTCGGCCCGCTCGCTGGCGCTCAGGGCGCTGCTCTGGGCGATCCACGAGGGGCTGCCGCCGCCGGAGGGCGCAGCGCCTCCGCCGGTCGAGACCCTGGAGGCGCTGACCGACTGGCTCGACTTGGAGAACGGCGCGGCACCGGACGAGAAGGGCCGCTTCCGACTGGCCGAGAGCTACGGCCGGGCGATCGGCTACACCCGGGTCGGACGTCCCGGGCGGGCGCTCGCGGTGCGGGCCGACGTCCTGGAGCGCTTGGCGAAAGAGGCGCACAAGCGCGCCGGCCAGGGTACCTTCTCGGCCGACGACGCCTTGCGCAAGGCCGGCGTCTGCGGCGACGAAGCGCTCGCTCTCCTGTTGCCGGAGCTGGGCTTCGCGATCGACAGGGAAGCGGACGGCCTGGCTTTCCGGCCCCGGCCTCCGGGCCGAAACGGCGGGCGCAAGCGGCGCAAAGGCAAGAACAAGGGCAAGAAGGCAGGCGCGGGCGACGAGGCCTCCCCCTTCTCCAAGCTGCAGGACCTGACGATCGCCTCATGAGCGCGGAAACCGGCGGCGAGGCGTTGCGGATCGACAAGTGGCTCTGGCGCGCGCGCTTCTTCAAGACCCGGACGCTCGCCGCCAAGGTCTGCAGCGCCGGGCGGGTGCGCCACGCCGGCGCTGCCATCTCGAAGGCCCATCACCGGGTGCGCGTGGGCGACGTGCTGACCTTCGCCCAGGGCCGCTACATCCGGGTCGTTAAGGTGCTGGACCTCGGCACCCGCCGCGGCCCGGCGAAAGAGGCGCGGCTGCTCTACGAGGACCTGAAGCCGCCGGAAGATTCGGCGGCCATGCCGTCGGCGCCGCCGGGGGCAGGCGGACGGCGGCCGGCCGGCAGCGGGCGCCCGACCAAGAAGGAGCGGCGGCTGACCGAGCGCCTGCGCGGCGAGGGCGACTGAAGCCTGTCGGGACTTGACGGCGGGGCCGGCCCGAGCGGCAAAATGCCGGGCAAAGGCTGGGGTTGAACCGCATGGGGGCGGGTGATACCCAGAGCCATGATCAACCGAATCAAGGCCTTGCTGAAGGCCGGGACGGACGCCGGGTCCGAGGTGCCCGTGCGGCATGCCTTCGGCGATCTCCAGGTCGCCGCCGCCGCCCTCCTGGTCGAGGCGGCCCAGATGGATTCCAGCTTCGACGACCGCGAGCGTGCAAAGGTCCTTGACTTGGTGCGGGCGCGGTTCGAATTAAGCGAGGAGGAGGCCGAGAGTCTGCTCGAGCTGGCCCAGGAGCGCGTGGCGCAGTCGAGCCAGCTCTACGGCTTCACGCGGGTGGTCAAGGACCAGTTCGGCTACGACGAGCGGGTCGAGCTGATGGAGATGTTGTGGGAAGTGGCCTATGCGGACAGCGTGCTGCATGACCACGAGGCGAGCCTGATGCGCCGCATCGCCGGACTGATCTACGTGGAGGACCGGGACAGCGGCCTGGCGCGCAAGCGGGCGCTGAGGAAACTCGGCCTGGAAGGATAGCGTCCCATCACCAAGGCTACGGAGCCCAGGGTTGCGGACGGCGTCGCTTGGAGGCGAAGAGCGAGATCATGACCTACGTTGTCACCGAGGCCTGCATCAAGTGCAAGTACATGGATTGCGTCGAGGTCTGCCCCGTGGACTGCTTCTACGAGGGCGAGAACATGCTCGTCATCCATCCCGACGAATGCATCGACTGCGGCGTCTGCGAGCCGGAGTGCCCACCCGAGGCGATCCTGCCCGACACCGATCCGGTGGCCGACAACTGGCTGGAGCTGAACCGGGAATACAGCGAGACCTGGCCCAACATCACCCGCAAGGGCGAGGCGCCCGCCGACGCCGACGAGTTCCTCAAGGTCGAAGGGAAGTTCGAGAAGTTCTTCAGCAACAAACCGGGCTCGACCGACTAGGGCCGGCGGCCTCCTTGAAGCGTCGCGGCCTCGAACGTACATGCGTACGCACGGGACCGGCAGCCAGCCTGGGGCGATCCTGTACCAGGGTGTACTGCAAGCGTTGTCCGAAGCGGTGAAATATTGTAATATAATGACGCAAATTGGGGGCGCGCCGGCGGTTGCAAGGGCTGTCAGCGCGCCTCTCACTGAGGTGGTCATAGTCAAGAACCGCCGACACTTGGAGAGGTGTTCTACCGCGCACTCCTATTGCGCCGGTCGGCTTCGTCCGGGTTCGGCAAACCGACCCTCCCAGGGCCGGCCGTTGGCCGCCGCCTGTGGCAACAAGAACGGATAAGAGAATAAAACATGGCGAAGGCGAAGCAGAACGAGTACAGCGCGGGTGATTTCGTTGTCTATCCCACCCACGGTGTGGGCAAGGTCTTGGGCGTGGAGACCCAGGAGATCTCCGGCATCACGCTGGACCTCATCATCATCAAGTTCGACAAGGACCGCATGACCCTTAGGGTGCCCGTGGAAAAGGCGCAGAACTCGGGACTGCGCAAGCTCTCCACCCGCAAGGTCATGGACACGGCGCTGACCACCCTGAAGGGACGCAGTCGGGCCAAGCGCACCATGTGGAGCCGCCGCGCCCAGGAGTACGAGGCCAAGATCAATTCCGGCGACCCGGTCTCGATCGCCGAGGTGGTGCGCGACCTGCACCGCGGCGACGACCAGCCCGACCAGTCCTACAGCGAGCGGCAGATGTATCAGGCGGCGCTCGACCGCCTGGCGCGGGAGCTGGCCGCCCTCGAGAAGATCGACGAGGCGGCGGCGGCGCAAAAACTGGAAGACATGCTCAAGGCGGCTTAAGCTTCCGCCCAGCCCGAGTCGGCGCCGGCCCCGTGCCGGGGCGGACCATCGGCCGTAGCAACGTGAATCCTCCTCGTTCGCAGGCGCCTCGGCGGCGGGTCCTGCGGATCCCGAGGGCGGAGGAGTGGTCGCCGTCCGCATGACCGATCAGCACAAGTTCGCCTGCCTGAAGGCCGCGCGCCGCGTCTGGGCGGTGGCCTCGATTCACGGCGAGGCCGCACGCCTGCAGCGCCTGCATGGCCTGGTCTTCCGTCGCCTGCAGCCGGGCGACCGGCTGGTCTATCTCGGCAACATGATCGGTCGCGGGCCGGCGGTCAGCGAGACCCTGAACGAGATCCTCGCCTTCCGCCGGGTGTTCCTCTCGGGCCGCAACGCCTTCGCCTCCGACCTAGTCTACTTGCGCGGCGCCCAGGAGGAGATGTGGCAGAAGCTCCAGCAACTGCAGTTCTCTCAGGACCCCAAGCGGGTGCTCGCCTGGATGCTGGAGAACGGCATGGGCTCGACCATCGAGGCTTACGGCACCGGCGTGGAGCAGGCGCGCGAGGCGGCGCGCTCCGGCGCCGTCTTCCTGACCCGCTGGACCAGCCGGCTGCGCAAGGCGATCCAGGACCGCCCAGGGCATTTCCAGCTCTATTGCTCCCTGCGCCGGGCCGCCTTTACCGAGGAGGGCTGGTTGCTGCTGGTCAACGCCGGGCTGGACCCGGAACGGCCGCTGGAGACCCAGTTCGACAGCTTCTGGTGGGGCGGCAACGGCTTCAGCCGCATCACCGAGCCCTACGGCCGGTTCCGCCGGGTGGTGCGCGGCTTCGACGCCCGGCACCCCGGCGTGGTCGAGACGGACTACACCGTGACCGTCGACGGCGGCTGCGGCTTCGGCGGCCCGCTCATGGCCGTCTGCCTGAGCCCCGAAGGCGAGGTGGTGGACCGGGTCGAAGCCTGAACCGCCCGCGACCGGCTGGCCCGCGGTCGGCGCGGCCGCGGGACCGCGCTTGTCCCATCCAGCTCTAGTTTGGCAGGCAGAGCCCGGCGTTCTCCAGGTAGGACTTCAGCTTCATGTCGCCGCGGATGACATCGTCCATCAGGAAGGACATCATCCTCTCGCAGCAGCGCTGATAGTCCTCCGCCGTCTCGACCGTAGCGCAGACCTTGCGCACGTCCTTCGCGCGCTCGAAAAGACCTGTGTGGTAGTGGGCGTGCTTCCGCCAGCCGGGAAAGCCCCAGCGTTCTAGCAGGGTCTCCTCGCGGGCGAAATGAAGCTCCGTGAAGGCGAGGAAACGGTCGAGGGAGCGTTCGCTGCGGCACCGGTCTTGGGCCGCGGCGGCGGCTTCGACGGCCCTCACCAGCTCCAGCATGATGCGGTGGTCGCCGTCGATCTCGGGAATTCCCAGCTCGAAGCTCTCGCGCCACTCCAGCTTCTGCACGTGCATCACCTCATAGCAAGTATGGGTATATGTAAATCTGTCGCTTGAGCATTCAAGCGCTGCGCCGGATAGGGGGCCGGCCTTCCGCGTCGGAAGGGTCACCTATGGCCGAAAGCGACGGCGTCTAGCTTTTCACGTGGCGCTTCAGGCCGTCGGCGATTTCCTCGGGCTTCGCCGAGTGGCCGAAGTGGGTGACGTAGGCGCCGTCCGGGCCCATCAAGTAGATGAAGGAGGAATGGTCCATCAGGTAGTCCTCGGCCGACTCGTCCTCCGCCTTGGCGTAGTAGACCCGGTAGACCTTGGCCGCCGCGGCGACCTGCTCGGGCGAGCCGGTGAGGGCCACCAGATCCGCATGGAAGCTGGGTGCGTAGGCCGCGAGCGCCTCGACGGTGTCGCGCTCCGGATCGACGCTGACGAAAACAGGCACCACCTGCGCCGCCGCCTCGGCGTCGTCCTCGGCCAGCCGCCGCAGGGCGCGGCTCATGATGTCGAGGGTCATCGGGCAGATGTCCGGGCAGTAGGTGTAGCCGAAGTAGACCAGCATGTAGCGGCCGGCGAAGTCCGATTCGCGGCGCGTCTCGCCGTGCTGGTCGACCAGCTCGAAGGGGCCGCCCACCTGGGCGACGCCGGTCGTGGGCGCCGCTCCGGTGACCACGAAGGGCTGCGCGCCGCGGCGCACCGACTGCCAGGCGACGAGCCCCGCCGCCAGCAGCAGCGCAACCAACCCCAAGACCAGCCAAAGCCGCTTCGACGCCATGGAAGTCACACCCCTCGGCGCCCGGCCGCCCGGCCGGGCCGTTCGGCGCGACTATAGACGAACGACGGGCGGGATCGCCAGGGCGCGCTCCTACCGGCCGTGTCGGATGGCGATCCGCCCGGTCAGTTGGGCAGGGATTCGCGCAGCCGGTCGGCGTGCGGATTGAAGTACATGCGGTCGATGACGATCTTCTTCGGGTCCGCGCCGGCGGCGTAGTAGAGCTCGTTCCAGCTCGTCCGCTTGAAGATCGCCGCCCCGTCCAGCGCGCCGCCGCCGTAGAGTCCGAGCGACTTGGAGAAGGCGAAGACGTCGTCGCTGAAGTTCGAGGTGGTCGAGGCGCCGATGCCCTTGCCGATCGGGCCGACCGCGACGCCGGCGTTGGCGCCCAGCTTGAACTGGTTCTTGAGGATGGCCTCGACCGCGCCGTCGCTCATGATGGTGAAGACCACCTCCGAGACCTCGCCGCCGATCTGCAGGCCGAAGCTGGCGCCGCCGAGGGTGTAGAAGGCCGGCGCGCTCCAGGTGCCGTCGCTGCCCTTGACCAGCAGCACGCCCGAGCCGCCCTGGGCGCCGACGAGGAAGCCGCCCTTGATCATCTGGGGAAAGATCAGCACCCCTTGGGCGCGCTCCACGTAGCTGCGCAGCTCGTCCATGTTGGGGTCGACCAGCAGCTTCTTGATGGTCAGGGTCGCCTTCTCGACCAGCTCCTCGGGCTCGGTCGCCGCGCGCGCAGCGCCGAAGCAGGAGATGACGAGGGCAGAAGCCAGGACCAAGGCCGTGAGCCAAGCCTGGAAGGACGGGATGCGTAGGACCGCAGGAGAGGACATCGAGGAGACTCCCAATGATTGCCGCCTATCGGGTGCCCCCCATCCCGAATCGACTCGGAGTCTAGCACGCCCGGCCGCCGGCTTGGCCAGACCAGAATTCCGCCGCTTACGGCAGCTCCCGCAGAGACAGGTTGAGCTTGCCGACGCGCCAGCTCTCGCGCCCCTGGTGGTCGTGGCTTCCCGGCGCGCCGGCGATGTGGTCGATACGTGTGAGCGAGCAGTTGTCGACCGTGAGGGAGAGCGCCTTGTCCGGCTGCAGGCCGAGGGCCTGCGCCACCGCGGCGCGGATCGAGCCGCCGTGCGCGACGGTCACGATGTCGCGGCCCGGGAAGGACTCGGAATGGCGGCGCACCGCGGCGCCGACCCGGGTCATCACCTCCGCGAAACTCTCGCCGCCGGGCGCGCGAGTCTCCGCCGGTGCCAGCCAGAAGCGGTGCCAAACGCCCTCGCGCAGCCGGTCGAGCTCCTGGTAGCTCCTGCCCTGCCAGTCGCCGAAGTGCTGCTCGATGAAGTCCGGTTCGACGTCGGGCGGGGCCGGGCTTGCCGTCTCGTCTCCCGGCCAGTGGGCGCGGATGGCCCCGGCCGTCTGGTGGGTGCGCTTCAGAGGCGTGACCAGCCAGACGGCCTCCGCGGGCAGCAGGTCCGCCAGCCAGCGGAAGGTCCGGGTGTCGCTGCAGTCGGCCGGGAGATCGCGCTGGCCGTAGATGCGGCCGCCGGAGTCCACCGGGGCGTGGCGGATCCACCACCAGCGGGTCGTCGTGCTCATGATCTCTACCTTTGGATGGAACGCTAGGACGCCACGAGCGCGGCGACGCTCAGGAAGACGGCGACCTCGGCCGCCTGCTGTACCGCGCCCAGCACGTCGCCGGTGTAGCCCCCGATCTGCCGCGCGGCAAGCGCACCGGTGAGCGCGGCCGCGACGAGCGCGGCGAGCCCCGCCACCAGACCCGCTCCGAGCCCGAGGGCGAGCAGCGCCAGCAGCAGGCCCAGCCCGAGCGCGAGCCAGGCGTCCGCCGGTGCCGGCCGGCCTGCCGCTGCGGCGAGCCCGTCTTCGCGCGCCGGCGCCATGAGCAGCATGGCCGGCGCAAGCAAGCCTCGCGAGAGGGCGTGGGCCGCAACCAGCACCGCCGCCGCACCCGGCGCGCCGACGGCGGTGCCGACCGCCCCTAGGGCGCCCGCCCGCAGACCCACCGAGAGGATGAGCGCCAGCACGCCGTAGGCGCCGATACGGCTGTCGCGCATGATCTCCAGCTTGCGCAAGCGATCGAAGGACCCGCCGAAGCCGTCGGCCACGTCGGCCAAGCCGTCCTCGTGCAGCGCGCCGGTAACCCAGAGGGTGACGCCGACGGCGATCAAGGCGGCAACCAGCGGCGGCAGACCAAGGCCCGCCGCGGCCCAGAAGGCGAGCGCGCCGCAGACGCCCACCAGCAGCCCCGCCAGCGGCGCCAGCCTCAAGGCCGGTCCGAGGGCCCCGGTCGGCGCTGCGGCACCTTGGAAGCCAGGCAGTCGGGTGAGGAACGCCGAGGCCAGCCGGAAGTCGCGCCGGCAGGCCGCCAGCCAGGTGGGAGGTTCGTTCATGGTGTGCCGGCGCGCGATTGTCCCTGGCTACGGGCGGTCGGTTATAGGACAGTTGCGGGCCCGGGAAAACGCTTCCCTGCCGCGGCGCGGCCCGGTCCAGCGGTGCATATCACGAGACGAGTGGAGATCATGGCGCAGCCCGCCCCAACCGGTTTGGACGAGATCCGCGCCCTGCTGCGCGAGCTGCCGGGCCCCGACCCGGAGGCCGCAGCCGCCGCCGCCGAGCGCCAGGCGCAGCTCACCAAGCCGGCCGGGTCCCTCGGCCGTCTGGAGGAGCTGGCCGAATGGCTCGCCACCTGGCAGGGCCGCCATCCGCCGTCGGCCGAACGGCCCTACACCGCGGTCTTCGCCGGCAACCACGGCGTGGCAGCGCGCGGCGTCTCGGCCTATCCCGCGGCCGTCACCGCCCAGATGGTGCAGAACTTCATCGCCGGCGGCGCCGCGGTCAACCAGCTCTGCGCCCTCGCCGACGCCGATCTCAGGGTCTACGAGATGGCGCTGGAGGAGCCCACCCGCGACTTCACCGAGGCGCCGGCCATGAGCGAGGAGGACTGCGTGCGCGCCCTCTCCTACGGCATGGCGGCGGTGGAGGAGGGCATCGACATCCTGGCCCTCGGCGAGATGGGCATCGCCAACACCACCAGCGCGGCCGCCCTCTGCTGTGCCCTCCACGGCGGCGAGGCGGATGACTGGGTCGGGCGCGGCACCGGTGTCGACGACGAGGGCCTGGCCCGCAAGACGCAAGCGGTGGAGGCGGCGCTCGCCTGTCACCGGGACGCCCTCGGCGATCCTTTCGAGGTCCTGCGCCGGCTCGGCGGCCTGGAGCTCGCGGCCATCGCCGGCGCGGTCCTGGCGGCCCGCCTCGCGCGCACGCCCGTGGTGCTGGACGGCTACGCCTGCACGGCGGCGGCGGCCGTGCTGCACGCGGCCGACCCTCGCGCCATCGACCACTGCCTGGTGGCTCACTGCTCGGCCGAGCCGGGACACCGCCGGTTGCTGGAGCGCCTGGAGAAGGCGCCGCTGCTCGATCTCGGGATGCGCCTCGGCGAGGCCTCGGGCGCCATGCTGGCGGTGCTGCTGCTGAAGGCCGCCTGTGCTTGCCACAACGGCATGGCGACCTTCGCCGAGGCCGGGGTCAGCGGCCCTGCCGACGCAGACTGAAGCCTGCGATTCTGGTCCGGCTGGGATCTAGGACGCGCGGTCGAGGGCGCGGGTCGCCGCGCGCTGCCGGGCGCGGGCCTCGGTCAGCGCCTGGACCGTATCCTGCCGGGTCGAGGTGTCCTTCAGCAGGTGATCGATCAGGAAGCCCTGGTACATGGTGATGCCGGCCGAGCGGCCGAACTCCAGCGACTGGGCGCTGGCGCAGTGGTGGAGGATCAGGCGGTCCGGGGTCAGGGCGCGAATGGCCTTCATCAGCCGCTCGGAGTCCTCGTCGTCGCCCAGGCCGGCCATGCTGTCGCTCCACTCGAGCTTCACCAGATCCACGCCCAGGAGCTCGCGGTCGATCAGGGGCAGCGACAGGTGGTTGATGCCGTCAAGGCAGATGCGGTAGCCCCGGTCGCGCAGGAACTCGCGGGCGAAGCAAAAGTCCGTCATGTCGGACAGCACGTCATGGGCCTGCACCTCGATCACGATGGTGCGCCGCGAGGCGTTGTTGAGCGCGGCGTCGAACTCCAGGAAGGCGTCCGAGACCAGGGTTTCCAGGTCCAGGTTCAGGCTGAAGGCGCGCTTCAGGGCTTCGTCGTTGCTGCTGCCCAGGATCGCCATCATGCGGGTGTCGAGATGCCGGCAAAGCTCCCGGAACAGCCAGCGGCTGCCCTTGAGGTCGTGGGTCGGCATCAAGAGTTCGTGCAGGGCGTCGATGGCGATATAGAGCTCGTTGAATAGGATGTGCGGCTTCGCGTTGGGGATCACGGCGCAGATCGGCTGGCGTCTCAGCATGCTGGAGAGGTCGGCGTTCTGGATCGAGCGGATCAGGCTGGCGAGGCTGAGCGCGTCCATGGGCGGCAGGTCGTGCTGCTTCACGCGCTCCTTCGCCTGGGCTTCCGCCGCCTTCTGGGCGTCGTAGCGCGACCGCTCCTCTGCGTTCTTTTCGGCGAAGGCCAGGAAGCGCGGGTAGTCCTGCTCCATCTCGAACCAGGTGCAGAAGGGATCGCCCCCCTCCTCGTCGTCCTGCTTGAACAGGGGATCCTCGCTGAACAGGTAGCGCACCCGCAAGACGCAGTCGTCGATGTCCGACACCTTGGCGCCGTTGCAGATGATCACCATGTCCTGGTTGTAGAGATGGAACATGGCGCCGTCATACTTGCGGATCAGCGGCTCGAAGGTCGAGGAGACGATGCGCAGGTGATGTTCGCGCCGATTGTGGGCCTTGAGGCGCGAGACGAAGATGTGGACCGCGTGACGGTTCTTGCGGAACTTGTTCAGGCGCCGGGCGTAGTCCAGCAGCACGCTGTCTTCGTTCGGCAGGGTGGCCGGGCGCTGGTGGTTCATGGTCGGCATGCCCCTGGAGAGCGGAATTCTTCCTGACTAACAGACGGTTAAGCTATACGGCCCGGATTGAGAAAGAGTTAAGCTTAAGGCCCGGGCGCGGCGGCGGGGCGGGGCTCCGGCGTCCGGCGGGCCACGCCAAGGGGCCGCAGGCATGACGTGGCGTGCTATACTGATGCCAGCATGAAAATCCTCTCGCCCAGCCGCTACCGCAAGAAATCCCAGACCTCCGAGGCGCCCGCCGATTGCCTGGTCTATGCGGTGGGCGACATCCACGGCCGGCTCGACCTGCTGGCGCGCATGCACGCCCTCATCGAGGCCGACTCCGCGAGCTGCCGGGCCGGGCGCAAGGTGGTGGTCTATCTGGGCGACTACGTGGACCGGGGTCCCGATTCCCGGGGCGTGGTGGAGTATCTGCTTCAGCAGCCCCTGGCGGAAATGGAATCCGTCTACCTGATCGGCAACCACGAGGCCTTCCTGCTGACCTTCCTGGACGACCCCTCGACGGTCAACACCTGGTTCATGAACGGCGGCGATGCGACCCTGCGCAGCTATGGCGTCGACCCCTGGGAGGTCAGCCATTCCGAGGACTTCCCCAAGCAGCTGCGCCAGTCCCTGCTGGAGAACCTGTCGGAGAGCCACCGGGCGTTCTACCGCACCTTGGCGCTCACCCACGAGGAGGGTGACTACCTCTTCGTCCACGCCGGCATCCGCCCCGGCGTCGCCCTCGACAAGCAGAGTCCCCAGGACCTGATCTGGATCCGCGAGGAGTTCCTCTCCTCCGACGAGGACCACGGCAGGGTGGTCGTCCACGGGCACACGCCCATGCGCGCGCCCCAGTCCCACCACAACCGGATCGGCATCGACACCGGCGCGGTCTACGGCGGCAAGCTGACGACGGTCGCGCTCCAGGGCAACGAACGCCGCTTCCTGCAGGTCTAGCTAGAGCTCTTCAGCCGGCTGGCTAGGCGCCGGCACCCGGGTCCGTCAGGAGGGCCAGGCGCTGGGCCGCGGCGCGGGCGAAGCGCAGCAGGAGCGCCCTGCGGCGCGCGCCGTTGACCGGATGCTCGCCGGCCGGCCGTAGGATCAGGGCCTCGTAGCCGTCGGCCACCATGATGCCGCAGTCGTCGGGCAGCAGCTCGCGGGGGAAGCCCTCCGGCACCGCGAAGTAGAAGTGGTCGCAGTAGTCCAGGTACTCGGGCCATTTGCCGTCGCTGCGGTAGTCGGCGACGCTGGTCTTGATCTCGACGATGGTGACCCGGCAGGCCTCGTCCACGGCGATCACGTCGACCCGTCGGCCGCTGCGCAGGGTGAATTCGGTCAGCGTGGCCCCGCCGTGCTCGCGCAGGGTGCGGCAGACGCCGCGCGCCAGGCTCACCGCCAGCAGCTCGCCGGGTGCCTCTTCGGCCGTCTCCTCGTTCCCTCGGCCGTTGTCGCTGTCGCCGGCCAAAGCGCCGTCTCCCAATTTCCCGGGCCCCCGGACCATCCGCCGAACTAACGGGGCGGAGCCGTCCGATGCTAGCCGAGCCGGGCTCGGAACGGAACGTCAGGCGCGGAAGAGGGAGATCAGCAGGTAGAGAGCGGCGAACAGCACGCCCAGCAGAACCAGATAGGTCAGCCAGTCGCCAATCTCGCCCGGCAGGCCGTTGCGCGGGCGGATGAACTTGCGCCGGTCGTGGCCCATCAGGAACACCAGGTAAAAGCGCCGCCAGCCCAGGGGAAAGGTGCAGCGGATGTCGACCGGGTGCCGCGTCGCGCCGCGGTCGCCGAACATGGTGCGGATGGCCGCCCGCTGCTCCTTGGTGAAGCTGGCGGCCACGGCCGGATCGATGCGGCGGAAGTAGTGGTTCAGGAAGGCGTCTTCCGAGCAGCGCCCCCCGCTGCGGGTGCCCGGCTGGCTGCGGACAGGCGTGGCGCCTGCCTCTTTCTGGGATTCGTGACCGGCGGCAAGCTGGTCGGTTACGCCCACGCGCATACTCCGCTAATGGACGCCGACTATGCCCTCTCCGCCGTTAGGGAACTGTTTAGGAATAGGGTAAAAGCGCAGATTTCCGCGGGCCGCGGGGAACTCGCCGGCCGCCGGCAGCAAACGCGCGCCGCCGCAAGACGGACGGCGCGCGTGGCCGGAGGAGATGACCCTGGCTTCGGTCTCAGCCGGCCGCAGGCTTGCCGGCGGCAGCGCCCGAGGACGACGAGCTCGCGGCGCTGGCCGCGCTCGAGGCGCCGGAGGGCGCGGATGCGCCGCCGCCTTCGCGCTGGGCCGACTTGAGGTCGGTGATCTTCTGCTGGGCCGCCGACTTGGCGCTGGCCTGGCTGGCCTGCAGGCGCCGGCACATGCCTTCGAGCTGGGCGCCGGCCTCGATCGAAAGCGTCTCGTGCACCACGTCGCCGGCCACCTGGGCGGTCTTCGCCAGGGTGACGGCAGAGGCCTCGATCTGGCCCTTGACGTTGCCGCTGACCCGGACCGTCTGGCCGTAGATCGAGCCGCTGACCTCGGCGCCCTCGCCGACGGTCACGGTCTGGCTCTTGATGTCGCCCTCGACGGTTCCCTCGATCTGGATGTCGCCGGCGCAGTGGAGGTCGCCCACCACCCTGAGGTCGGCGCTGATGATCGACGGCATGCCCGAGGCCCTGGCGGGCTGCTGGGAGGCGCCGCCGGGCGCCCCATTGGATCCGGGTGCCTGGGATTCGTTACCTTTGCTGAACATGGCCATTCGATCTCCTTCGCTAGGGATTCGGGTTTGTCATGAGCTCTCACGGCCTTCCAGGGGGTGGAGTCGCCAGGGTCGGCGTCCCTCCAGGTAAGCCCCGGGCTCGATCGTGAGCTCCTTGTGCGTAATGTTGCCGATCACCCGTGCCGTTTTCGCGATCGCCACGTTTGTGGCGACGACCGGGCCTTCCACCGAGCCTTGGATGCTGAGCTCCTCGGCGACGATCTCCCCGTGTACGAGCGCGCCTTCGCCGATCGTGACCCTGCGGCTGCGGATGTTGCCCTCGACGGTTCCCTGCACCTCGATCTCCCCGTCGCTGGTCAGATCACCGACGATTCTGGCAGCGTCGCCGATCACCGAGGACTCCTCGTCCTCGGGGGTCGCGCTGCGGACCCGCTCGGTCCGCCCGGCTTGAACGAGACTGACTTTGGAGAACATAGCCCACCGTCAGGCCGGACTGTTGACTGATATCGTCCCCCTGTCAATAAGGTCGGACCGCTTTGTCCACAGCCTGCGGCCGGACCCTCATGCCTGATCTCGAACCTTGTACGCACGACTAGTAAATCCGCCAATTATCCGGGCTTGCCCGCCGCGATTTTCGTCTAAGATGACGCCGACCGGTTAACAGATTGCAAAGGAATTGGGGGCGAGCGGCATGGCGGAGCAGGACGAGACGGCTACGGGCGCGCTTTCGGCGGAGTCGCTTTGCTGGCGATGCCCGGCCGAGCGCTTCGGCTTCGAGACCACCGACGAGCTCGAGGCCCTCGCCGAGGTGATCGGCCAGGACCGGGCGGTCGAGGCCATCCACTTCGCCATGGGCATGCGTCAGCCCGGCTACAACCTCTATGCCCTGGGCCCGGAGGGCATGGGCAAGCACACGGTGGTGAACGCCTTTCTCGACGAGCAGGCTGCCCAGGAGATGGCCTCGCCAGACTGGTGCTACGTCAGCAATTTCAAGGACCGGCGCGAGCCGCGTGCGCTGCAGCTTCCCGCCGGCCGCGGCAGCAAGCTGCGCCAGGACATGTCCCAATTCGTGCTCGACCTGCGCGATGCCCTGCGCAACGGCTTCGAGAGCGACGAGTACCGCACCCGCCGCAAGGTGATCGAGGAGGAGCTGAAGGAGCGCCAGGAAAAGGCCCTGGAGTCGGTCGAGGCGGAGGGCCGCGATCAGGACATCGCCCTGATGCGCACGCCCATGGGCTTCGCCTTCGCGCCCACGAGCGACGGCCAGGTGGTCTCACCGGAGGTCTTCCAGAAGTTTCCCAAGGCCGAGCGCGAGCGGGTCGAGAAGGTCATCGAGGGGCTGCAGGAGAAGCTCCAGGAGGTGCTGCGCCACGCCCCGGTCTGGCTCAAGGAGACCCGCGAGCAGCTGCGCCAGCTCAACGACGAGACCGCGCTGTTCGCCGTCGCCCACCTGATCGAAGCATTGAAGGAGCGCTACGCGGACCTGCCCGCGGTCCAGCAGTTCCTCGACGAGGTGCGTGCGGACGTGGTGGAGAACGTCGAGGAGATCGTCACCGAGGCGCCCAAGCAGCGGGGCGAGGGCACGGCCGCGGAGTTCGAGAACGGCCACCCCATCCTGCGCCGCTACGGGGTGAACCTGATCATCGACAACTCGGAGAGTCCCCACGCGCCGGTCGTCTACGAGGACGATCCGACCTACGACCGCCTGCTGGGGCGGATCGAGCACCGCGCCGAGATGGGCGCCCTCCTGACCGATTTCCACCTGATCCGTCCGGGGGCGCTCCACCGGGCGAACGGCGGCTACCTGATCCTGGACGCCCGCAAGCTCCTGACCCGGCCGATGTCCTGGGAGGCGCTGAAGCGCGCTCTCTTCGCCGGCCAGATCAGGATCCAGCCGGCCTCCCAGGCGCTCGGGCTGATCAGCACCGTCACCCTGGATCCGGAGCCCATTCCCCTCGACGTCAAGGTGGTGATCGTCGGCGAGCGCATGCTCTACTACCTGCTCTCCCAGATGGATCCCGAGTTCCCGCGCCTCTTCAAGGTGGCGGCCGACTTCGACGAGCAGATCCCGCGCACCGAAGAGACCGACCTGCTCTATGCCCGGCTGATCAAGTCCCTGACGGCGCGGGAGGAGCTGAAGCCCCTCGACCGCGGGGCGGTCGCCAGGTCGCTCGAATTCAGCGCCCGGGCCTCGGGCGACTCCGAACGCTTCTCCATGGACATCGAGAACCTGGCCGACCTGCTGCGCGAGGCCGACTACATCGCCGGCAAGGCGGAGCGCCCGGTGGTCTCCGCCGAGGACGTGCAGCAGGCGGCCGACGCGCGCGTCCACCGGCTCGACCGGGTGCGCGAGCGCCTCCAGGAGCAGATCGAGCGCGGCACCGTGGCGATCGACACCGATGGGGCCAAGGTCGGCCAGATCAACGGCCTCTCGGTCATGAGCCTGGGCGGCTTCGCCTTCGGCCGGCCGAGCCGCATCACGGCGCGCATCCGCCTGGGCAAGGGCGAGGTGGTGGACATCGAGCGGGAGGTCGACCTGGGCGGCCCGCTGCACAGCAAGGGTGTGCTGATCCTGGGCAGCTACCTGAGCGCCCACTACGCGAGCGACCGGCCCTTGTCGCTCTCGGCCAGCCTGGTCTTCGAGCAGTCCTATGGCGGCGTCGACGGCGACAGCGCCTCCTCGACCGAGCTCTACGCATTGCTCTCGGCCATCTCGGGCGTGCCCATCGACCAGTCTCTCGCGGTGACCGGATCGGTGAACCAGTACGGCGAGGTGCAGGCGATCGGCGGCGTGAACGAGAAGATCGAGGGCTTCTTCGACCTTTGCGACGCCCGCGGTCTGACCGGCCGCCAGGGAGTGCTGATCCCCGCCAGCAACGTGAAGCACCTGATGCTGCACCGCCGGGTGACCGACGCCGCCGCCGAGGGCAAGTTCCGCATCTTCAGCGTCGAGACCATCGACCAGGGGATCGAGATCCTGACCGGCAAGTCGGCGGGCGCCCGGGACGAGGAGGGCCGCTTCCCCGAGGGCAGCGTCAACGCCCTGGTCGAGGCGCGGCTCGCCGAGCTGGCCGAGAAGCGGCGCGCCTTCGGCCGCGCCCAGGAGGCCGGCGAGAATGGCTGAGGCGGCGGTCTACCGGCGGCGCGTGCTGGTCGCCTTCGATCCCTGCGCCGTGGACCTGGAGGACTTCGAATCCTCCGCCCGGCTGGCCGCCGGGCTCAAGGCCGAGCTGGTCGGCCTGCTGGTCGAGGACTCCAGCCTGATCGCCGCGGCGGATCTGCCGGTCACCCGCCTGGTTCCGGCCGGCTGCCGCGGCCTCGCCGCCGTCGACGCGGCCGCCATGCGCCGGGCCTTCCGGGTCGCCGCCGGGCGCGCCCGGGAGCATCTCTCGGCCGTAGCCGAGCGCTGGCAGATCCAGTGGTCCTTCGAGGTGACGGAATCGGGCCGGGCGGCCCAGACCCTGGCCGGCCTCAGTGCCGAGGACCTGCTGGCGCTCGGCGGGACCCGGGTGCGCCGCGCCGTGGTCTCGCGCCGCACCGCCGCGGTGCGGGCCGAACGGGTGCCCTGTCCGCTGGTGCTGCTCCGCCCCGACGGTGGGCGCGGCCGGCCGGTCGCGGTGATCTACGAGGGCGACCCGGCCGCGCTTGCGGTGGCGCTGGATCTCGCCCGCATCTACGAGGGCCCGCTCCTGGTCCTGGCGGCCGGCGACGGCGGCGAAGCGGCGCTCGAGCTCGAGAGCGCGGCGGCCCGCTGGCTGGAGGAGCAGGGAGCCACGGGCGTGGCCCAGCAGATCGCGGCACGCGATGCCGCCGGCATCGGCCGCCTGCTCTGCGAGGTGAATGCCGGGATCGTGGTGGTCGACCGGCGCGCCGAGATCGGCCGCGGCCTCGATCTCGACCTGCTGGCCGAGGAGACTCCGGCCTCCCTGGTGGTCCTGGGCACCGCTTGATGCACAAGCGTCTGCTGCGCTTCGCCAGCCTCTTGAGCGCCCTGCTGCTGGCGGTTCTCGCCACGGGCTGCGCAAGCCCAGAGAAACCGCCGCCGGCCACGCCCACGGCGAAGCCGGTGCCCTTTCCGGAAGACGGCCGGGTCGTGGTCAACGCCCGGGAGTATCCCTGGAGCGCGCTCGGCCGGCTCAACACCGGCGGGCGCGGCCACTGCACCGGCGTTCTGGTGAGCGCGCGCCACGTGCTGGCCAGCGCGCCCTGCCTCTACAACCGGGTCGAGGGCCGCTGGTGGCATCGCAGCGAGCTCCACTTCGTGGCCGGCTATCAGCGCGACACCTACATTGCGAACTCCCCCGTCGCTAGGGTCGTCAGGGCACCGGCCTATCAACCGGGGGCGGGCCTCACCCTCGGCAACGTGACCCAGAACTGGGCCCTGGTGGAGCTCAGCGATCCGATCGGGCGCTACACCGGCTGGCTCGGCCTGGAAGCCCTGGACCAGGACCTGCGCCGCCGGCTCTCCCTGGGCGAGGCGCAGCTCGCGCCCGCCGGATACCGCCGGGGCCGGCCCCACGCCATCGTCCTGAACCTGGGCTGCGGCCTCTCCGGTCCGGTGCTGACGGCCTCCGGTAACGTGCCCAACTGCGAGGTCATGCCGGGCGACAGCGCCCTGCCGCCGCTGGTCTTCGCCGATGGCGTCCGGGCGGCGAGCGGCCAGCTCTCGGCGGACGCCCGGGGCCCGCTCGGCCGGGCCCTGACCCAGGCCGGCATCTCCCCCGGGCCGAGCCAGGCGCCCAGGCCCGGCCGCGGCACCGAGCCCCTGCCGCTCGCCACCATCGACTACTTCCTGATCCACCTTGGGTACCTGGGGACGACCCCCGAATCGCCCTTCCATGCGCCCAGCGAGGCCGACCGGGCGGCGGCGATCCGCGATTTCCAGAGCCGCAATGGCCTGCCGGTGGACGGCCGCCCCAGCATCGCTTTGCTGGGCTACCTGATCCGCGCGGCCCAGCCCGCCCCGGCGGTGGGCTGAGGCGCGCCCGGCCGGCTCATTCGCTCGCGGTCCCGCTTTCGCTCTCGCTCTCGGCCGCCAGCTCGGCCAGCGCCGCCTCGGCGTGGCGGTCGGCCCCCGAAGGCAGCGGCGCGGCCCGGTCGTCGATCCAGGCGGCGATGTCCCTCAGCACGGTCTCGGCCTCCAGGTCCCTGAGCAGCAGGTGCCAGCCGTGCTCGTAGAGAGCGAGGCGCTGCGCGCCGCCGCTGCCGTCCGGCAGCCGCTGCCAGGCCAGCAGCGTCGGCTCCCGCGGGATCACCTCGTCCTTCTCGCCGTAGAGCAGCAGCACCGGCTGGGTGATGCCGTCGGAGCTGGCGAGGGCCGCGTCCATCAGATCGGTCAGGCCGTAGATGGCGTCGACCCGCGTGCGCGTGATCATCAGGGGGTCGCGGCCAAGGGCGCGCAGCATCTCGATGTTGTCCGAGGCCTGGACGTCGACGCCCTCGCCGGTCAGGTGGGCCCAGGGGATCAGCCCGGCGGCGATCTCCAGGGCGACCCGCTGATAGCCCGGCATGGTGGAGCGGGCCCAGACGGCGGGCGCCGAGAGGATCGCGGCCTCGGCCGGGAAGCCGGGGTCCTCGGCGAGCGCCACCATGAGCACCGCCGCGCCCATGCTCTCGCCCAGCAGGAAGAGGGGCCGTCCCGGGTGGCGCGCCCGCACCAGATCGGCCGCCGCGCGCAAGTCCCGGGCGAGCGTCTCGCTGCCGACCCAGAGCCCGCGGTGGGGCGCCGCGCCGAAGCCGCGCTGGTCGTAGGCGTAGGTGGCGATGCCCCGCTCGGCCCACCAGGCGCCGGGCTCGGCGAAGGCGTTGGAGTAGTCGTTGAAGCCGTGCAGCGCCAGGATGATGGCCCGCGGCTCGCCCTCTGGCAGCCAGGCCCGCAGGGGCAGCTCCAGGCCGTCCTCGGCGAGCCAGCTGTCGGCCAGTAGCCGGGGCTCGGCAACCGGCGGTCCGGCCGGCACAACGTGGGGCGCGCAGGCGGCAAGCGCCGTCGGCAGGAGCAGCAGGGCGGCAAGGGCGCACCGAATCCGGCGGAGGAAGACGGCGCGGCGGCCGCCCGGCTCAGCCCACATCCGCATAGCGGCGGCGGTCCCGGCGGACGCGGGCCTCGCGCAGGACCTCGGCGTCCATGCTGTCGTCGTGGGCGCCTTGGGTGAGCTGGAGGAAGATGTCCTCCAGGTCCGCCTCCTCGGTGAAGATGTCGGCGACCGACAGGCCCGCCTGGGTCACCGCCGCCAGGATGCCCGAGACCGGCTGATCGCTCGCCCGGTAGAGGAAGCGCAGGCAGCGCGGGCTCACCAGCTCCGCCCCGAAGGCGGCCAGGCCTTCGGGAATCTCCGCCAGATCGTCGTTCACCAGCAGGGTCAGCTCCTTGCTGTCCAGGCGGCGCAGCAGGGCCCGCTTGGTGTCGCAGGCGATCACCTGGCCGTGGTTGATGATGGCGATGCGGTCGCAGAGCTCCTCTGCCTCTTCCAGGTAGTGGGTGGTCAAGAGGACGGTGGTGCCGCGCCGGTTCAGCTCCTCGACCCGGGCCCAGAGCTGCAGGCGCAGCTCGATGTCGACGCCGGCAGTCGGCTCGTCCAGCACCAGGATCGGCGGATTGTGGACCATGGCCTTGGCCACCATGAGGCGACGGCGCATGCCGCCCGAGAGGGTGCGGGCGTAGGCCTGTGCCTTGTCGCCCAGGCCGAGGTCGGCCAGGATCTCGCCGGTGCGCCGCTCGCGCGGCGGCACGCCGTAGAGCCCGGCCTGCAGCTCGAGCAGCTCGTAGGGCGTGAAGAAGGGGTCGATGTTGAGCTCCTGGGGCACTACGCCGATGGCCGCGCGCGTCTGGCGCGGGTTCCGGTCGATGTCGTAGCCCCAGACGGCGGCCCGCCCCGAGGACTTGTTGACCAGGCCCGCCAGGATATTGATCAGGGTCGACTTGCCGGCCCCGTTGGGCCCCAGCAGGCCGAACAGGCTGCCCCGGGGAATCGCCAGGTCCACGTCGATCAGCGCGTGCTTGGCCTTCGCCTTGCCGGCGGCGCCGTAGGTCTTGTTGAGGCCCTGGACCTCGACCGCGTAGTCGGGAAGGCCCGCCTCCCGGCCGGTCGCCGCGCCGGTCTTATCGCTGCTGTCTGGGCTGTCAGGCATCTGGGCTCCCGGTGCCGGTCAAATCCTCTCCCGCGCGCGAACGCCTTGCGGCCGCTCCACCACCGACCCGGGGCCAGCCCCGGAACGAGCGGCCGTTGATCGCGCCGCGCCATTCGCTATCATCCGCCGGACGTCACCAAAGGACATCGCCATAGCATGGTCAGTCAAGCGCCGATGTTGCACCCATCGAACGGCTGTGCTTTGGAGTAAGGCGGATCGGCCGCGGGGGGAGCGGGGCAGAATGGAACCGACCGAGACGATCGAGGTGGACAGCGAGATCGTGGCCTGCGACGGCGGCGGCGGGCCGCTCGGTCATCCGCTGGTCTATCTCAACATGGAGGGCAAGGGCGAGATCGAGTGCCCCTACTGCAGCCGCCGCTTCGTCCTGAAGCCGGTCGTCGCGGCGGCGGCGGGCGCGGCCGGCGCGCCTTGACGCGCGCGCCGCTTCGCCCAGGCGCGTCGCCGGACAACCGGGGCGCCGCGCCCTCGACTCGGGATCGGCCCTCCGGCATGCTTGGCCTCTCATGAGCAAGGCCGCCCCCATCAAGCATCTCTATCTGGTCGACGGCTCGGGCTACATCTTCCGGGCCTACTTCGCGATTCCGCCCAGGAACGCCAGCGACGGCACGCCGACGAACGCCACCTTCGGCTTCTCCAACATGATCCTGAAGCTGCTGCGCGAGAGCGACGCGGACGCCGTGGCGGTGATCTTCGACAAGGGCAAGACCAGCTTCCGCAACGACTTCTATCCCGACTACAAGGCCAACCGGCCGGAGGCGCCGGAGGACCTGGTGCCCCAGTTCGAGATGATCCGCGAGGCGACCCGGGCCTTCAACCTGCCCTGCGTCGAGATGGAGAACTACGAGGCCGACGACATCATCGCCACCTACGCCCGCCGGGCGGCCGAGACCGGGATCGAGGTCACCATCGTCTCCTCGGACAAGGACCTCATGCAGCTGGTCGGCAACGGGGTCGCCATGCTGGACCCCATGAAGAACCTGGCGATCGGCCCGGACGAGGTGGTGGCCAAGTTCGGCGTGCCGCCCGACAAGGTGGTCGAGGTGCAGGCGCTGGCCGGGGACTCGGTCGACAACGTGCCCGGCGTGCCCGGCATCGGGATCAAGACCGCGGCCCAGCTGATCGAGGAGTACGGCGATCTCGAGAGCCTGCTGGCGCGGGCCGAGGAGATCAAGCAGCCCAAGCGCCGCCAGAACCTGATGGAGTTCGCCGAGCAGGCGCGCGTCAGCCGCCGTCTGGTGGAGCTGAAGGACGACGTGCCGGTCGAGGAGGCGCTGGACGACTTCCGCCTGCGCGAGCCCGAGCCGGAGGCGCTGCGCGCCTTCCTGGAGCGCTACGAGTTCCGCTCGATCCTGACCCGACTGGCCGAGCAGTTGGGCGACGGCGGCGCCACGGCCGAGACGGCGGTGGCGGACGGGGCGCCGGCTTACGAGCTGGTGCAGACGCTGCCCGCGCTCGAGCGCTGGATCGCCGGGGCGGCGGCGAGCGGCCTGGTGGCGGTCGACACGGAGACCACGGGGCTCGACCCCATGCGGGCCGGCCTGGTGGGTGTGTCGCTCTCGGTCGCCGCGGGAAGCGCCTGCTACATCCCGCTCGCCCACCGCCGGGGCGCGCCCGACGGCGAGCTCGACCTGGCGGGCGCCGGCGGCGGCCTGCTGGAGGACCAGATCCCGCTGAAAAAGGCGCTGGCGGCCCTGAAGCCCGTGCTGGAGGACCCGGGCGTCCTCAAGGTCGGCCAGAACATCAAGTACGACATGCTGATCTTCGCCCGCCACGGCATCGAGGTGGCGCCCATCGACGATACCATGCTGCTCAGCTACGTGGTCGACGGCGGCGCCCATGGCCACGGCATGGACGAGCTGGCGGAGCTGCACCTCGGCCACCAGACCATCAAGTTCAAGGACGTGGCGGGCTCCGGCCGCAGCCAGGTGACCTTCGACTTCGTGCCCCTCGACAAGGCGCTGGACTACGCCGCCGAGGACGCCGAGGTGACGCTGCGCCTGCACCAGGCGCTGAAGCCCCGGCTCCTGGCCGAGCGCATGGTGACGGTCTACGAGACCCTGGAGCGGCCCCTGGTGCCGGTGCTGACCCAGATGGAGAAGACCGGCATCAAGGTCGACCGGGCGGCGCTGGCGCGGCTCTCGAACGACTTCGCCAAGCGCGCCGCCGAGCTGGAGCAGGAAATATACGGCCTGGCGGGGCACGAGTTCACCATCGGCTCGCCCAAGCAGCTGGGCGAGATCCTGTTCGACGAGATGGGGCTCGAGGGCGGCAAGAAGGGCAAGAGCGGGGCCTACGCCACCGGCGCCGACATTCTGCAGTTCCTCGCCGCCCAGGGCCACGACCTGCCGGCGCGGGTGCTGGACTGGCGCCAGCTCACCAAACTGAAGAGCACCTACACCGACGCGCTCCAAGAGCAGATCGACCTGGAGACCGGCCGGGTGCACACCTCCTACAGCCAGGCGGTGGCCTCCACGGGGCGCCTCTCCTCCAACGACCCCAACCTGCAGAACATCCCGGTCCGCACCGAGGAGGGCCGCAAGATCCGCCGCGCCTTCGTGGCCGAGACGGGCATGAAACTGGTCAGCCTCGACTACAGCCAGATCGAGCTCAGGCTGGCCGCCCACATCGCCGAGGTGGAGCCGCTGCGCCAGGCCTTTCTCGACGGCCAGGACATCCACGCCACGACCGCCGCCCAGGTCTTCGACATCCCGGTCGAGGGCATGGACCCCATGGTCCGGCGCAAGGCCAAGGCCATCAACTTCGGCATCATCTACGGCATCTCGCCCTTCGGGCTCGCCAACAACCTGGGCATCCCCCAGTCCGAGGCCAAGGCCTACATCGAGGCCTATTTCGAGCGCTATCCGGGCATCCGCGACTACATGAACCGCACCAAGGCCGAGTGCCGGGAGCTGGGCTTCGTCACCACGCTCTTCGGGCGCAAAGTGCACATGCCCGGCATCCGCGACAAGAACCCGGCGCGGCGCAGCTTCTCGGAACGCGCGGCCATCAACGCGCCGATCCAGGGCTCGGCCGCGGACATCATCAAGCGGGCCATGATCCGGGTGCCCGACGCGCTCGCGAAGGCCAAGCTCTCCGCGCGCATGCTGCTCCAGGTCCACGACGAGCTCCTGTTCGAGGTGCCCGAGGCGGAGGTCGAGAAGACCGTCGAGTTGGTCAAGGGCGTGATGGAAGGCGCCTGCCTGCCGGCCCGCGAGCTCTCGGTGCCGCTCGTTGTCGACGCAGGCATCGCCGACAACTGGGCCGAGGCGCACTAAAAGGCGCGGCTGCGGGCCGCTCAGTCCGGAAAGGCGACGCCGCGCCGCTCGGCCATCTTGCGGCCGACCTCCTCCAGGTCCTCGGGCTTGAGGCGCTGGCGGGCCAGCGGCAACAGGACCCGCTCCTCCCAGGTTACGTGCTGGCGCTGCTTCTCCGAGAACTCTCGCACGTTCATGACGAGGCGTACGGGGTTGTTGAGGGTGATCCCGCTCGCGAGGGATTCCAGGTCGTCTACGATGAAGCTGACCAGGTCGCGGTTCAGCTCGTGCTCGCGGGTGAGCTGGCGCAGCACGTCGTCGAGGCCGTCTTCCGGCTCGCAGCGGCGTTCCAGGGCCGGACGCAGGTCATGCTCCTCGTCGTCGGTGTGGAGCGGCAGATCGCTCTTCAGGTAGTCGAGCAACGCGCCGGCGAGGGCCTTGACCGGCTCCACCTCCAGCTTGTCGGTGAAGGCGTCGAACAGGTTGCACATGCGCAGCTGGCGCACGTGGTCGGACCGGATCACTTCCAGAGGATCGCGGTAGGCCTCGGGATCCTGGGTCTGGCTCTCGGTCAGCAGCGCCCGCGCCTCGGCGATCACGCTGGCGGAGTCGTCGGCGGGGGCGGCGGGTTCGGGGGATTCGGGTAAGTCGGATTCGGCGGTCGGCTGCTTCGTCGCGGCCATGCTGTTCCTCCCAGAACGTTCTACCGAATGTTAGGCAGGAACCGCCCCGCGTCGGGTTTCTTGGGCCCCGGTTCGATCGCGCCCCGGCGGCGGAACCGGGGCGATCATACCGCAGTTTCGCCCGATCACACACTGCGGATCGCGCATGGGCCCCAAACGCTCCCGGAGCCGGCGGCGGGCGGCCGCCGCGCCGGGGGACGCAGAGACGGCTCCGGTCAGGCGGCGGCGTGGATCCCGGCGGCCAGCACGGAATCGTCCACGTAGGATTCGAACTGCTTGAAGTTGTTCTCGAATCTCTGCATCAGGTCGCGCGCCGTGCGGTCATAGGCCTGCTTGTCGCTCCAGGTGCTGCGCGGATCCAGCACGTCCGGCGGGACGTCGGGGCAGGATTCCGGAAACAGCAGCCCGAAGTTCGGATGCTGGGTGGTGGCCACCTCGGCCAGGCGGCCGTCGAGGGCGGCGCGCACCATCGCCCGGGTGTGGGCGATCGACATGCGCTGGCCGACGCCGTAGGCGCCGCCGGTCCAGCCGGTGTTGACCAGCCAGCACTTGGCGCCCGTCTCCTGCATCTTGCGGCCGAGCATGCGGGCGTAGACCGAAGGGTGGCGCGGCATGAAGGGCGCGCCGAAGCAGGTCGAGAAGGTGGCCTTGGGCTCGTTGCCGAGGCCCTTTTCCGTGCCGGCCACACGGGCCGTGTAGCCGGACAGGAAGTGGTACATGGCCTGATCCGGCGAGAGGCGCGAGATCGGCGGCAGCACCCCGAAGGCGTCCGCCGTCAGCATGACGATATGCTCCGGCTGGCCGCCCAGGCCGCTTGCGCTGCTGTTGGGGATGAAATCCAGCGGATAGCTCGCGCGCGTGTTCTCGGTGAAGCGGTTGTCGTCCAGGTCGAGGCGCCGGCTGTCGGCGTCCATGGCGACGTTCTCCAGGATGGTGCCGAAGCGCCGGGTGGTGGCGAAGATCTCCGGCTCCGCTTCTTCCGACAGGCGGATCACCTTGGCATAGCAGCCGCCCTCGAAGTTGAAGACGCCGTTCTCGGACCAGCCGTGCTCGTCGTCGCCGATGAGCGTGCGCGCGCCGTCGGCGGAGAGCGTCGTCTTGCCGGTGCCCGAGAGGCCGAAGAAGACGGCCGTGTCGCCCGCCGTCCCGATGTTGGCCGAGCAGTGCATGGGCAGCACGTCGCGCTCGGGCAGCAGATAGTTCAGCACCGAGAAGACCGATTTCTTGATCTCGCCGGCATAGAGGGTGCCGCCGATCAGCACCAGCTTGCGGGCGAAGTTCACCACGATGAAGACCGGCGAGTTGGTGGCGTCCTCGGCCGGATCCGCCAGCAGGTAGGGCGCGTGCAGCACCGAGAACTGGGGCTCGAAGGCCGAGCGCTGCTCCACCGTCGGGATCAGGAACATGTTGTGGGTGAAGAGGCTGTGCCAGGGGCTCTCGCTCACCACCCGGACGGGAAGCCGGTAGCTGGCATCGGCGCCCGCGAAGACGTCCTGCACGAAGAGGTCGCGCTCGGCGAAGTGGGCCTGCACCTTGGCGTGAAGGCGCTCGAAGGCCTCCTCCGACATGCGCGCGTTGATCTCGCCCCACCAGATCCGGTCGCGGCAGGAGGGCTCGTCGACGATGAACTTGTCGCTTGCCGAGCGGCCCGTGTTGTCGCCGGTATAGACGACCATCGCGCCGCCCTCTGCCAGGGCGGCGGTCCCGGCCTTCAGGCTGTGCTCATAGAGAGACGCGGGTTCGAGATTCCAAAAAGCCTGACGATACTTGCTAATGCCTTGACTTTTAAGTCCTACTTGGCTAACGGCCTGGCCAGAATCCTTCAAAACCTACCTCCTCGTACCCCGGGGAGCCGGCACGCCTCTATGCCCGTTCGGGCTTAAGAAACGCTTTATCCGGCCCTCTACCTATTAGAGTAACCGCAATGGCCCCCCGAGCGCTAGCCATGAGTGATCGCTTCGCAGCGGGGAGACAGGGGCCTACGCCCAGCCGGACGCGGAGGTCCGGCCGGTATTTTACCGTGCCGCCCGGGTGAGGCGGACCAGCTCCCGGCGCGCCTCCTCCGGCCCACGGACCGGGAGCTCGAACGCGATCCGTGCGACCCGGCCACCGCAGCGCAGGTCGGCGCCCTCGGGATCGATCCCGGTCATCGACCAGTCGTCGCCGTCTTGCCCCAAAGTGTTGCGGGCCATGAGCTGGATTGCGTCAAGATGATCCGCGTTCATGTGCCCGACGATGTCCGCCTCGGCCTCGGCCAGGGGCTCGGCGCCGGCACAGTCGAAGAGGACCTCCGCGGCCTCCAGCCAGTGGATCCGGCCGAACCCCGCCACCAGATGAGCGCGCGCCACCGCCATGCGGTAGAGCCGGAAATCGGCGAAGCCGGCATAGGTCTCGGCGCCCGGATGGCGCGCCACGAAGCGGGCGAGCAAACGCGGCTCGTCCAGCGGCTCCAAGGTGCCCAGCAGGCTCACGCGGGCCCCCGCCAGAGGGTCGGTCCAACCGGCGCTGCCGTCGAACAGCAGGGCCGCCCGGGGATCGGCCTTCAGGTTCTTCGTGTGGTCGGCGAGATCCGAGAGCAGCAGCAGGGGGCTCGCGTCGTGGTCGGCGCAGGGCAGGACCAGGGACGCGTAGGGCCAAGGTCCTGACCCCGGGCTCTCTTCGCCGCCGTCCGGCGCCGCCAGCAGGGTCGCGAGGCCGGCCCGGTCGGCCCGGCGGACCACCGCGCGCGCCTCCTCGCCGGGCGTGCTTTCGCGCTTCGCCATGGCGCCAGCATCGGGGCGAATCGGGACCGGGTCAACCGCCTGGGCGCGGGGACCGGCGGCGGGCTCGGCGAGGCCGGCGCCCGCTGGTTTGCGGCCCGCCGCCGCCGCCCAGAAAGCGCCATACTTGGCTGGCAAATTCAGTGGTATAGACTTGCGCGCAAAGTTTGCCTACATGCGGGGGTGTGGCGGGCGCGATTCCCTGAACAGCCCGAGGTAACCCAATGCAGCACACCATCGCCCTGGTCGACGACGACCGCAACATCCTGACTTCGGTCTCGATGGCGCTCGAGGCCGAGGGTTTCAAGGTTCGCACCTACAGCGACGGCAGCGAGGCCCTCAAGGCCATGACGGCGCAGCCGGTGGATCTCGCGATCCTCGACATCAAGATGCCGCGCATGGACGGCATGGAGCTGTTGGGCAGGATTCGCCAGGATTCCAACCTTCCCGTCATCTTCCTGACGTCCAAGGACGACGAGGTCGACGAGGTGCTGGGCTTGCGCATGGGCGCGGACGACTACATCACCAAACCCTTCTCCCAGCGGCTGCTGCTGGAGCGGATCCGTGCGCTCCTGCGCCGGGAGCGGCTGACCCAGGACCAATCTGGCAAGGAGGAAGGCCACCAGGCGCTCACCCGCGGAAAGCTGGTGCTTGATCCGGCGCGCCACCTCTGCACCTGGAGCGGCGAGCAAGTGAAGCTGACGGTGACCGAGTTCTTGATCCTGAAGGCGCTGGCCCAGCGCCCGGGCCACGTGAAGAGCCGCGACCAGTTGATGGACGCGGCCTATGGCGAGCACATTTACGTCGATGACAGGACAATCGACAGCCATATCAAGCGCTTGCGCAAGAAATTCAAGGACGCCGACGACAGTTTTTCACAAATCGAAACCCTTTACGGTGTTGGATACCGCTATAAAGAGATTTAGTGAATCGCGGCGGCCGCGGTAAGCGCGGGCTGCCGTGCGGCTAAGCTTGCGCTGATGACGATCGACCTGCCCAACCAACGGGTGTTCGGCCCGCCATCGACCGGTGCGACCGGTGCGACCCGCAAGTCGCGGCGCAGCAAGGACATCGAAAAACCGGCGAGACGCGCGCGCGGCGAGGAAGAAGGCCTTGTGGCCGGCCATGCGCGGCGCTTCTGGCGGCGTCAGGGCTGGCATTCGACGCTGACCCGGCGGATTCTGCTGGTCAACGTCCTGGTCCTCTTCATCCCGATCCTCGGGCTCCTGCACCTGGAGCAGTACCGCCACAGCCTGGTGGCCTCCGAGGTCGAATCCCTCAGCCTCCAGGGCCGGGCCTTCTCGCTCTCCCTGGGCAGCACCGCCGTGGTTGTCGACCAGCAGGGCGAGGAGCGCCTCCTGCCGGAGATGACCCGCCACCTGATGCGGGTGCTGCTGGCCGATACCGGCATCCGCGCGCGGGTCTTCGCGCCCGGCGGCGAGCTCCTGGCCGACAGCTACATGCTGACCGGCTCGGGCGGCGTGGTCCAGGTGATCGAGCTGCCGCCGCCCGACGACGGCTCGATCCTCAGCCAGCTCGCCAACATCTACGACCGGATCATCGACTGGGTCCCGGGCATGCAGGACCTGCCCCGCTACGAGGAGGCGGCCGAGCAGACCGCCGAGGACTACGCGGAGGTCGCGCTGGCGCTGGCCGGCGACAGCCAGGGCGCCCTCCGGGTCGACGGCAGCGGGCGGCTGGTGCTCTCGGTCGCGGTCCCGGTGCAGCGCTACCGCAAGGTGTTGGGTGCCCTCATGCTGTCCAAGGGCGGCGACGACGTGAACGCCGCGGTCTACGCCCGGCGCCTCGACATCCTGGTGGTCTTCGCCGTCGCCCTGGCGGCCACGGTGCTGCTGTCGATCTACTTCGCCAGCACGCTCGCCCGGCCGATCCGCCGCCTCGCGCTCGCCGCCGTGCAGGTGCGCTACGGTAAGGGCCGGCGCTTCGAGATCCCCGACTTCACCCAGCGCCAGGACGAGATCGGCGATCTCTCGGGCGCATTGCGCGAGATGACCGAGGCGCTCTGGTCGCGGCTCGACGCCATCGAGGGCTTCGCTGCCGACGTGGCCCACGAGATCAAGAACCCGCTCACCTCCCTGCGCAGCGCCGTGGAGACCGTCGCCCGGGTCGAGGACCCCAAGCAGCAGAAGAAGCTCATGTCGATCATCCTGGACGACGTGCAGCGCCTCGACCGCCTGATCAGCGACATCTCGGACGCCTCGCGGCTCGACGCCGAGCTGTCGCGGGCCGAGAGCGACCCGGTGGACATCACCCTGCTGCTGGAGACCCTCTCGGAGGTCATCGGCTCGACCCTGCCGGAGTGGGGGCCGAAGATCGTGCTCGACCTGCCGCGCCGGGACCGGCTCTGGGTGGGCGGGGTCGAGGGCCGCCTGGCCCAGGTCTTCCGCAATCTGATCAGCAACGCGATCTCCTTCAGCCCGCCGGGCGGCACCATCAAGGTCGTCGCCCGCATCAAGGGCCCGCGCATCGAGGTCTCCGTCGAGGACGAGGGCCCCGGCCTGCCCGAGGGTAAGCTGGATGCTGTCTTCGAGCGCTTCTACAGCGAGCGTCCCAGGAGCGAGAAGTTCGGCACCCATTCCGGGCTCGGCCTCTCCATCTCGCGCCAGATCATCGAGGCTCACGGCGGCAAGATCCACGCCGAGAACCGGATCGATCCGGACAGCAAGGAGATCAAGGGCGCGCGCTTCTGGGTGAAGCTGCCCGCCTCGCCGAAGGAATAGGACCAATCGACACTCAGGAAGTGGGCTTTGGTCCGAGCGCAATCGGCGCCATGTTAGGAACGAGGACGAAGGACATGCAGCGCATATTCGAGGACGAGGGACGCGGCAGCGCGTCGATTGCGCCATATCCCTTCGGGACGGGACGATTTTGGCCCCGGGGGTGCCATGGGCCGTCGTCGAGACTGGCTTGTGGTAAACTCACACCACGGCGCCATCCTCTCCTAGTCCTGGGCCAAGATCGCTCCCGCCAAAACCACCTCCTGAGTGTCGATTGGTCCTAGCCTTGAGCCAGACGCTGATCCACGCCACCTGCGTCGCGCTGCCGGCGGAGCCCGATGGGCCGCAGAGCGCCGGCACGGGACCGCCCGTCGGGGTCTTGCTGCGCGGCGCCTCGGGCGCGGGCAAGTCGGACCTCGCCCTCCGGCTGATCGACCGGGGCGCGCGCCTGGTCTCCGACGACCAGACCGAGCTCAGGCTGGCCGACGGCCGGCTGACGGCCTGCGCGCCGGGCTCTATCAGCGGCCGCATGGAGGTGCGCGGCCTTGGTATCGCCGAGCTGGATCCCCTGTCCGCCGTGTCCGTGGGGCTGGTGGTCGACCTGGTGCCGGGGAAGAGCGTCGAACGCCTGCCCGGGACGGAGAGCTGCGAGTTTCTGGGCGTCCAGGTGCCGCTCTTGCGCTTCGACCCCTTCGAAGCCTCGACGCCGGCGAAGCTGCGTCTGGCGCTGGCGGGCCTCGCCGCTCGGGTGCCCGGCGCGGACCGGACTTCGGCGGCGGCAGCCGACGCGCCTTCTGACGGTCCCGCAGAGGAATCGTCGGTGCCTCGGCGGCCGCTGGTCCTCGTGACCGGCATGTCCGGCGCCGGGCGCTCCTCGGCGCTCTCGATCCTGGAAGACCTCGGCTACGAGTCCATCGATAACCTGCCGCTCGACCACCTGGACCTGCTGATCGAGGGCGGCGAGCGGCCGCTCGCCCTCGGGGTCGACATCCGCACCCGCGGCTTCGCCGCCCAGCCGGTCCTGGAGCACCTGGAGCGCCTGCTCGGCGACCCGGGTTTGCGGGTTACTCTGCTGTTCCTCGATTGCGACGACGAGGTCCTGGCACGGCGCTATACCGAGACCCGGCGGCGCCATCCGCTCAGCCGCGGCCGGCCGGCCGCAGACGGCATCGCCGCAGAGCGCGGCCTGATCGCCCCCTTGAGGGCCCGCGCCGACCTGGTGATCGACACCTCGGTCCTGGTGCCGGCCGAGCTGCGCCGCGTCCTGGCCGGGCACCTGGCGCCGGCTGCCGCCGGCAGCATGACCATCTGCGTCACCTCCTTCGCCTTTCGCAACGGCCTGCCGCGGGAGTCCGACCTGGTGTTCGACGTGAGGTTCCTGAAGAATCCGCACTACGATCCCGATCTGCGCCCGCTCACCGGGCGCGAGGCGGCGGTCGCCGGCTTCGTCGCCTCCGACCCCCGTTTCGAGCCGTTTTTCGGCCAGCTGACGGGTCTCATCGGGCCGCTGCTGCCGGAGTTCCGGCGCGAGGGGAAGAGCTATCTGACCATCGCCGTGGGCTGCACCGGAGGTCGGCACCGCTCGGTCGCGACCGCCGAGCGCCTGGCGCGCTGGCTGGCCGAGCAGGGCGAGCAGGTGACGCTGCTCCACCGGGACCTGGCGGAAGATCCGGCCGGGTCGCCAGTTGTCGCGTGATTCGACAGTGATTTCCCTGTAAAACAACCGGCCGGGCCGGCGGAAGGATAGCCGATGATTGGACTGGTTCTGGTAACCCACGGGCAGTTGGCCGAGGAGTTCCTGCGGGCGCTGGAGCACATCGTGGGCACCCAGAACAACATCGCCACGGTATGCATCGGCCCCGAGGACGACATGGAGGTCCGGCGCCAGGAGATCATCGACAAGGCCCAGGCGGCCCAGGAGGGCTCGGGCGTGGTCCTGCTCACCGACATGTTCGGCGGCACGCCCTCCAATCTCGCCATCTCGGTGCTGGACGAGGGCGCGGTCGAGGTGATTGCCGGGGTCAACCTGCCGATGCTCATCAAGCTCGCCAGCGTGCGCGAGACCCTGTCGCTCGAGGATGCGGTCCGCGAGGCTCAGGAAGCCGGCCGCAAGTACATCAGCGTGGCCTCTCAACTGCTCGCCGAACAGGCCTCTTGAGCGGGCACCGGGTTCCCATGACCGCCGCGCCCGCTCCTCGCGTTTCGCGCCGCGTGACCATCGTGAACGGACGCGGCCTGCACGCGCGCGCGGCCAACAAGTTCGTCAAGCTGGCCGGCACCTTCGACGCCGAGGTGATGGTGGCGCGCAACGAAACCGAGGTCTCCGGCTCCTCCATCATGGGGCTGATGATGCTGGGGGCGGCGCCCGGCTGCGAGCTCGAGCTGCGCGCCAAGGGGCCCGCAGCCGAAGCGGCGATCGAGGCCCTGGCGGATCTGATCGCCAACCGGTTCGACGAGGAACGCTGAGCCCATGTCAAGGAAGCCGCCGGCCAAGAAAGCCCGCAAGACCTCGGCCAGCAGGAAGAAGGCCAAGGCCGCCGCCACGCGCCGGCAGAAGGAGCTGATCTTCGAAGGGCTGGCGGTCTCGCCCGGCGTCGCCATCGGCCCCGCCCACATCCGCGAGAGCGGCGAGATCCTGGTCCCGGAGCGCGAGATCAGGGCCGGCGAGGTGGCGGGCGAGCAGGAGCGCTTCGAGAAGGCCGTCGCCAAGGCGGTCCGGCAGCTCGGCAAGCTGCGGGCCAAGGCGAGCAGCCTGCACGGCGCCGCGGCCGAGGAGCTCGGCTACCTGCTGGAGGCCCATCTGCACATGGTCGAGAGCGCACGCCTCCTGAACGGCGTGCGCAAGCGTGTCGAGCAGGACAAGGTCAACGCCGAGACCGCGGTCAAGGCGGAGATCGCGGCGATCACCCAGAACTTCGCGATGATGGACGATCCCTACTTGAGGGCCCGCGCCCAGGAGATCGGCGAGGTCGGGATGCGCATCCTGCGCAACCTGGTGCAGCACGACTACCGGGGCTTCGGCGCCCTCGATCCCGACAGCATCGTGGTGGCCGAGGAGATCACGCCGGCCGATACCGCGCTCATGGACCCGGAGCGCGTCGGCGGCTTCGCCAGCGTCCTGGGCGGCGCCGAGGGCCACACGGCGATCATGGCGCGCTCGCTCGGCCTGCCGGCGGTGCTGGGCATCGCCAACCTGCTGAACGCGGTGAAGAACGGCGACACCCTGATCGTCGACGGCTCCGACGGCCTGGTCTACGTCAACCCCTCGCCGGCCCGGCTCACCGCCTACCGGCGGCGGCGCGAGCGCTTCGCCCGCGAGGCCCGCGCCCTGGTGCGCCTGCGCGACGTGCCGGCCGAGACCCGCGACGGCGAGAGGATGAGCCTGCAGGCAAATCTGGAGCTGCCGCGCGAGGTGGGCCAGGCGGTCGCCGCCGGCGCCGAGGGCGTCGGGCTGCTGCGCACGGAGTTCCTCTACATGAACCGCAGCGACCTGCCGGACGAGGAGGAGCAGTTCGGCCAGCTGATGCAGATCATCGAGGGCCCGCCCGGGCGTCCCATCACCGTGCGCACCCTCGACGTGGGCGGCGAGAAGCTGGCCACCTCCTTCGGCGCCGCCATCGCGGAATCCTCCAACCCGGCGCTGGGTCTCAGGGCCATCCGCCTCTCCCTGAAGCAGCCCAAGCTGCTCGAGACCCAGCTGGCCGCCATCCTGCGGGCCGGCGCCTACGGGCCGCTGCGCATCCTGCTGCCCATGATCACCACCGGCTCCGAGGTGGCCGCGGTGCGCAAGCTGCTGGCCCAGGTGGCGCGGCGCCTGGTGCGCCGGGGGGTGAAGATCGCCGATCCGTTGCCGCCGCTCGGGGTCATGATCGAGGTCCCGGGCGCGGCCCTCTCGGCCGACGCGCTGGCGCGCTCGGCGGACTTCTTCGCCATCGGCACCAACGATCTCACCATGTACACGCTTGCCATCGACCGCGGCGAAGAGCAGGTGGCCCACCTCTACAACCCGCTCCACCCGGCCGTGCTGCGGCTCATCCAGTTCACCATCGAGGCGGCGCTGAGGGCGCGCATCCCCATCTCGGTCTGCGGCGAGATGGCCGGCGATCCGCGCTTCACCGCCCTGCTGATCGGGCTGGGGGTGCGCGAGCTCTCCATGACCGCCCACGCCCTGCCCCGGGTGAAGAGCCGCATCCTGGGGCTCAACCTGCAGGAATCCACCCGGCGCGCCAGCGTCATCATGGACCAGTCGGACAGCGGGCGCATCACGGCGCTGCTGGACGACTTCAACGCGCTGGCCTGAGCCGGCCGGCCCCCGCGTCTTGCGGTTCGGGGCGGCGCTTGATAGAGAGCCCGCGCTGCGGCCCGACCATCGAGTCGCGTCACTAGAGGAAATCAGGACATGAGCAAGTTCCAGGACTACCGGGTCGCCGACATCTCGCTCGCCGAATGGGGCCGCAAGGAGATCGCCCTGGCGGAGGTCGAGATGCCCGGTCTGATGGCGGTGCGCGAGGAGTACGGCAAGGCCCAGCCGCTAGCCGGCGCGCGCATCGCCGGCTCGCTGCACATGACGATCCAGACCGCCGTGCTGATCGAGACCCTCGCCGCCCTGGGCGCCGACATCCGCTGGGCCTCGTGCAACATCTACTCGACACAGGACCACGCGGCCGCCGCGATCGCCGCGGCCGGCATCCCGGTCTTCGCCTTCAAGGGCGAGACCCTGGAGGAATACTGGAACTTCACCCACCGCATCTTCGAGTGGGGTGACGGCGGCACCCCCAACATGATCCTCGACGACGGCGGCGACGCCACCCTGCTGGTCCACCTCGGCATCGAGGCCGAGAAGGACGCCTCGGTAATCTCCAAGCCGGGCAGCGAGGAGGAGGAGGCGCTCTTCGCGGCCATCGCCAAGCGTATCGAGGAGAAGCCCGGTTGGTACTCCGAGGTGGGGCGCAACATCCGCGGCGTGACCGAGGAGACGACCACGGGCGTCCATCGGCTCTACGACATGCAGAAGAAGGGGACGCTGTTGTTCCCGGCCATCAACGTCAACGACTCGGTGACCAAGTCCAAGTTCGACAACATCTACGGCTGCCGCGAGAGCCTGGTCGACGGCATACGGCGGGCCACCGACGTGATGATGGCCGGCAAGGTGGCGGTGGTCGGCGGCTATGGCGACGTGGGCAAGGGCTCGGCCGCCTCGCTCAGGAACGCTGGCTGCCGGGTCATGGTGACCGAGATCGACCCCATCTGCGCCCTGCAGGCGGCCATGGAGGGCTACGAGGTGGTCACCATGGAGGACGCGGTCCCCCAGGGCGACATCTTCGTGACCGCCACCGGCAACGTCGACGTCATCACGGTCGACCACATGCGGGGCATGAAGGACCGGGCCGTCGTCTGCAACATCGGCCACTTCGACAACGAGATCCAGGTCGAGGCGCTGAAGAACTTCAAGTGGTCCAACGTGAAGCCGCAGGTCGACGAGATCGAGTTCCCGGACGGCAAGCGCATCGTGCTGCTGGCCGAGGGCCGGCTGGTCAACCTGGGCTGCGCCACCGGGCACCCCAGCTTCGTCATGAGCGCCTCCTTCACCAACCAGACGCTCGCCCAGATCGAGCTTTGGACCAGGCCGGAGGACTACGAGAAGGAGGTCTACGTGCTGCCGAAGCAGCTGGACGAGAAGGTGGCGGCGCTGCACCTGGAGAAGGTCGGCGCCAAGCTGACCCAGCTATCGGAGAGGCAGGCCAGCTACATCGGCGTCACGCAGCAAGGGCCCTTCAAGGGCGAGAACTACCGCTACTGAGGGGGCGGCCCGTCCGTTGGCGGAACGGAACCACCGCGAGGGCTGCCGGGAGGTCCGGCGGCGCTTGTTGCGACTCGGTTTGCGTGCTTAGTCTTTTCCCGGTTTCGACCGTTTCCAAGGGGGTGCTCCCGTCGTGGCGGTCCCGTCGCCTGCTGGTCCGGGCGTGACGAGGGTTCGGCGCGGCGCTGCGCGCAGCCGTGAACGTCATCACTGAACTGCCCGTCGAGCTCTTCGCCGCCCTAATCGCGGCCTTCATCGCGGTCCTCGTCATGGCGCTCTACGCCCTGCGCCAGCGGGTGCGCGCGGCCGAGGCGCGCATGGAGGCGGCCCGTCTCAGCCGCAAGCTCAAGACCTACGAGACCGACGTCTCCGGCGCCCTCGCCCGGGCGGAGGCAGAGCGCGACGCGGCCCACGCCCTGCTCGATGCCCTGCCGACGCCGGTTTGGCGGCGTGCAGGCGATCTCACGCTCGCCTACTGCAACCGCGCCTACGCCGCCGCCGTCGGCCGTTCGCCCGAGGCCGCGGTGAGGGAGGCGACCGAGCTGCCCGGCAAGGCCCAGGCCGGGGTCAGCCGCGGCATCGCGAAAAAGGCGCTGGAGACCAGCGGGCCGGCCTCGGACAACCTGCACGTGGTGGTCGATGGCGAGCGCCGGCTGATGGAGCTCTGCGAGACGCCCCTCTCGGCCGGGGACGGCGGCGAGACCGTCGGCATCGCCCTCGACCAGACGGTCACGGAGGAGCTCGAAAGCGAGCTGAAGCGCCACATCTCCGGCCATGCCGAGGTGCTGGAGACGCTGGGCAGCGGGATCGCCATCTTCGGCGCCGACATGCGGCTCAAGTTCTTCAACACGGCCTACGCGCGCCTCTGGGGCCTGGAGGAGAACGCGCTTCAGGGCGAGCCGCACCTGAACGACATCCTCGAGCTGCTGCGCGAGCACCGGCGGCTGCCCGAGCAGTCCGACTTCCGGGCCTACAAGCAGGAGCAGGTGCGCCTCTTCAGCACCCTGATCCGGCCCCTGGAGGACCTGCTGCACCTGCCCGACGGCACCACGCTCCGCCTCATCGCCACGCCGCACCCCTTCGGCGGCGTGCTCATGTCCTTCGAGGATGTGACCGACCGCCTGGCGCTCGAAAGCAACTACAACACCCTGATCGCCGTGCAGAGCGAGACCCTGGACCACCTGTTCGAGGGCGTGGCGGTCTACGGCGCCGACGGCCTCTTGAAGCTGTTCAACCCGGTCTACGCCCGCATCTGGGGCCTCGACCAGGGCTTCCTCGACGGCCAGCCTCATATGCGCGAGGTGATTCCCCAGACCCGCCAGTATTTCGACACCCGCGACGAGGACTGGCCGGCCATGATGGAGCGCATCGTCGGCCAGTCGACCGAGCCCAACGCCCGTGGCCGGCGGCGCGAGCGGGCCGACGGCTCGGTTATCGAGTGGGCCCAGGTGCCGCTGCCCGACGGGGCCAACCTCTTCACCTTCCTGGACGTGACCGATTCGACCCGGGTGGAGCGGGCGCTCAGGGAGCGCAACGAGGCGCTGGAGACCGCCGACAGCCTCAAGTCCGAGTTCATCGCCAACGTGTCCTACGAGCTGCGCACGCCGCTCAATGCCATCGTCGGCTTCGCCGAGATCCTGGAGAACCAATACTTCGGCGAGCTGAACGACCGCCAGCTGGAGTACAGCCAGGCCATCGTCGAATCGTCCCAGCGCCTCAAGACTCTGATCAACGACATCCTCGATCTCGCCAACATCGAGGCCGGGTACCTGCGGCTCGATCTGGAGGCGGTCGAACTCTATCCCCTGCTCGAGAGCGTCCACAACCTGGGCTTCGAGCGGGCCCGCAACCGCGGCATCGAGCTGGAGCTGGACTGCCCCAAGGACATCGGCCTGCAGGTCGCCGACGAACTGCGCCTCAAGCAGGCGCTCTTCAATCTGCTCTCCAACGCCGTCAAGTTCACGCCGGAAGGCGGCAGCGTCGCCCTGAGGGCCCGCCGCAAGGACGGCGGCGTCGAGCTGACGGTTGCCGACACAGGCGTGGGCATTCCGGAGAGCGATCAGGACCGCATCTTCGAGAGCTTCGAGCGCGGCAGCAGCGGGCGCCAGTCCGGCGCCGGGCTCGGCCTGTCCCTGGTCAAGCGTCTGGTCGAGCTGCACGGCGGCAGGGTCGCCCTGCAATCCAAGCCGGATGAGGGCACCCGGGTGACCTGCTTCATCCCCGAGGAGCCGCCGCAACAGAAGCCGGCCGCGAGCGAAGCGCCGGAAGGCGAACAGGACGCGCCCGCCGGGAGCCCCCCGCAGCAAGCCCTCGCCGGCGAGTGAGGCGTCCGTTCGGCCGCCGTCCCATTGTCATGAAAGTAACTCGCCATCCACGACCTTTGGTATAAAACGGCGGCCATGAATCCCGCTGGCGAGTGCCCAATCCAGTCCCTCGAAGTCGATCTGCCGGACGAGGCCGCCACCGCGGCGCTCGCCCGCCGGCTGGCGCCCCTGCTGGCGGCCGGCGACGTCATAGCCCTCGCCGGCGACCTGGGAAGCGGCAAGACCTGCTTCGCTCGGGCCCTGATCAACACCCTGCCGCGTGGCCCGGGAGCGCCGGAGGGCGAGGCCGAAGAGGTGCCGAGCCCCACCTTCACCCTGGTGCAGGTCTACGAGCGGGGACCGGCCGCCGTCTGGCACGTCGACCTCTACCGCCTCGACCGGCCGGAGGACGCCGAGGAGCTTGGCCTGGAGGAGGCTTTCGGCGAGGCCATCGTGCTGATCGAGTGGCCCGAGCGCCTGGCCGGACGGCTGCCCCCGGACCGGCTCGAGCTGCATCTGAGCTATGGCGCGGCGGAGGGCGCCCGCCGCGCGGTCCTGACGGGCTTTGGAGCCTGGGGCCCGCGTCTCGCCGCCGCAGGGATCGGCGCGCTGGACGCCGCCCTGGATACCGCGTCCGCCGACTGAGGGACCATGGACGAGCGCGACCAACAGATCGCGGAGTTTCTCAGGGCCGCCGGCTGGGCCGAGGCCGAGCGCCGGCCGTTGGCGCGCGACGCCTCCTTCCGGCGCTACGACCGGCTGCAGCGGGGCGGCGAGCAGGCCGTGCTGATGGACGCCCCGCCGCCCCACGAGGACGTCGGCGCCTTCCAGAGGGTCCAGTGCCTGCTGCTTTCCCTCGGCCTGAGCGCCCCGCGGCCGCTGGCGGTCGAACGCGCCGAGGGCCTCATGCTGCTGGAGGACCTGGGCGACCGCACCTTCACCCTGGCCCTGGCCGAGGGGGCGGACGAGGAGGCCCTCTACCGCCTGGCGGTGGACCTGCTGATCGATCTGCACCGAAAGGTGGGGCACGCGGTGGCGCTGGCGAAGCCCCTGCCGGACTATGACGACACGCGGCTCCTGGAGGAGGCGGTGCTGCTTACCGACTGGTACCTGCCGGCGCTCCGCGGCACCGAGACGCCGCCCGAGGTGCGCCGGGCCTACGTGGAGGCCTGGCGCGCGGTCTTTCCGGCCGCCCGCGCCGCGCCCAGGTCCCTGGTGCTCAGGGACTATCACGTGGACAACCTGATGCTCCTCGAAGGGCGGCCGGGCATCGCCGCCTGCGGCCTGCTGGATTTCCAGGACGCGGTCATGGGCCCCCGGTCCTACGACCTGGTCTCCCTGCTGGAGGACGCGCGCCGCGACGTGCGGCCGGAGCTGGCGGAAGAGATGCTGGCGCGCTACCTGGCGGCCTTCCCCGAGCTCGACGCCGCCGACTTCCGCGCCAGCTACGCGATCCTTGGCGCCCAGCGCAACGCCAAGATCATCGGCATCTTCACCCGCCTCTGCCGGCGCGACGGCAAGCCGGACTATCTGCGCCACATACCCCGGGTCTGGCGCCTGCTGGAAGGCGACCTGAAGGAGCCGGCGCTGGCGCCGGTCAGGAACTGGTTCGAGGCCGAGCTGCCGGCCGGCCAGCGCGCCGTGCCGGCGGCGGAGGCGGCGGCGTGAGCGTCGCGGGCAAGGGCAATGGCCCGGGCGGTTGGCGGCCGACGCGCGCCATGGTGCTGGCGGCCGGCCGGGGCGAGCGCATGCGGCCGCTCACCGACCGGGTGCCCAAGCCGCTCATCCAGGTGCGCGGCAAGGCCATGCTGGACTGGGCTCTCGACCGGCTGGCGGCCGTCGGCGTCGCCCAGGCGGTGGTGAACCTGCATCACCTGGGCGAGCAGATCGAAGAGCACCTGGCCGGCCGCGAGGCGCCGAAGATCGTCTTCTCGCCGGAGGCCGAACTGCTGGACACCGGCGGCGGCATCACCGCCGCGCTGCCCTGGCTGGGCGAGGAGGCCTTTTTCGCGGTCAACGGCGACGTGGTCTGGCTCGACGGGCTGAAGCCGGCCCTGCAGCGCCTGGCCGAGACCTGGAACGATGCTGAAATGGACGCCCTTCTGCTGCTGCATCCGGTGGTGGCCGCCTACGGCTACGACGGGGCGGGCGACTTCGTCATGGATCCGGCCGGCCGCCTGCGCCGCCGTCGCGAGCGCGAGGTGGCGCCCTTCGTCTTCGCCGGACTGCAGGTTCTCCATCCGCGCCTTTTCCGCGACGTGCCCTCGGGCGCCTTCTCCCTCAACCTGCTCTACGACCGCGCGGCCGAGGCCGAGCGTCTCTGGGGCCTCAGGCACGACGGCCAGTGGTACCACGTCGGCACCCCGGAGGCGCTGCAGGGGGTCGAGGACGCCCTCCATCACCTGAGCGACGGCGCGGTGCAGCGATGAGCGGGGGCGGCCCCGGCGTGTACAACATCCCGCCGGGCGCCTCCTTCGTGGATTCCCTGGCTGCCGGCCTGCTGGCGCGCTGGGGCGGGGAGCCGCTCCGCCTCTCCGAGGCGCTCGTCCTGCTGCCCACCCGGCGTGCCTGCCGCAGCCTGCGCGACGCCTTCCTGCGTGCCTCGGACGGCCGCGCCTTGCTGCTGCCGCGGCTCCTGCCGCTGGGCGACCTGGACGCGGAAGAGCTGCTGCTGAGCGGCGACGAGGGGATTTTCGGCAACGAACTGGCCGGCGACCTGCCGCCTGCCATGGGGACCCTGAGGCGCCAGCTTCTGCTGGCCCGCCTCATCCTGCGCTGGAGCCGGGCGGACCTGGGTGCCGGTGGCGCCGGCGGCGGGGCGGGCGAGCGCGAGGACCAGGCGGCGCTGCTGGCCGCCGAGCTGGCGCGCTTCCTCGACCAGGTGGAGACCGAGGGCCTGAGCTTCGATGGCCTGGCCGGGCTGGTGGGCGGCGAGCACGCCCGGCACTGGGAGATCACCCTCAATTTTCTGCGCATCGTCACCGAGCAGTGGCCCCAGGTTCAGGCGCTCGAAGGCGTGATCGGACCGGCCGAGCGCCGCCGCCGGCTGCTGGAGGCCCAGGCCGCGGACTGGTCGGCCCGCCCGCCGAAGTCGCCCGTCATCGTCGCCGGCTCGACCGGCAGCGTGCCGGCGGTGGCCGACCTGATCGCCATGGTGGCAGGGCTGCCGGCCGGCGAGGTGGTGCTGCCCGGTCTCGACCGGGAGGCCGACGAGGACGCCTGGGCGGCCATGGGCGAGGAGCCGGCCCACGCCCAGCACGGCCTTGCCCGGCTGCTGGAGCGTCTCGGCCTCGGGCGGAACGAAGTGCGTGACTGGCCCTGGGCGGAGATCGACCCGGTGGCAGGCGCCCGCGAGCGCTTCGTCAGCCTGGCCCTGCGGCCGGCGGGCGGCACCGCCGGCTGGCTGAACGCCGGCGCGGATCTGGAACGGAAAGCGCTCGCGGACGCCCTCGGCGGCCTGCGGCGGGTTGACTGCGCCACGCCCAGCGAGGAGGCGGGCGTGGTCGCCCTTCTGATGCGCGAGGCCCTGGAGACGCCCGGGCGCAGCGTGGCTCTGGTCACCCCCGACCGCGGCCTCGCCCGGCGGGTGGCGGCGGAGCTGCGGCGCTGGGACATCGAGGCGGACGATTCAGCCGGTGTGCCGCTCGCCGAGACGCCGCCCGGCTGCTTCCTGCGCCTGACCGCCCAGATGGTGGCGGGCGAGCTGGCGCCGGTCGAGCTGCTGGCCGCTCTCAAGCATCCCCTGGCGGCGGGCGGCGAGAGCCTCGGCGCGTTCCGCGGTCGGGTCCGTGCCCTCGAGATCGCGGCGCTCCGAGGCCCGCGCCCGGCGCCCGGCTTCCGGGGCCTGAAGGCGGCCCTGGGCCGTGGCCGGGAGACCCGGGAGCTGCGCGCCTGGCTCGACGGCCTGGCCGAGCTGGCGGCGCCCTTCGTCAAGGCGCTGAAGGCCCGGCGGCCCGACCTCGCCCACATCGCCACCGAGCACTTGCGTTTTGCCGAGGCCCTGGCGGCGAGCGACACGCAAGCGGGCGCCGAGCGCCTCTGGGTCCAGGACGCGGGCGAGGCGGCGGCCGCCTTCATGGCCGAGCTGCGCGCGGCGGCGGCCAACGGGCCGGCCCTGGGCGGCGAGCGCTATCCGGCCCTGCTGAACGCCCTCATGTCGGCCCAGGTGGTGCGGCCACGCTACGGACGGCACCCGCGCCTCGCCATCCTGGGGCCCCTGGAGGCAAGGTTGCAGCACGTGGACCTGCTGATCCTGGGCGGCCTCAACGAGGGCACTTGGCCCGCCGAGGTGGACTCGGGCCCCTGGCTCAGCCGGCCCATGCGGGCCGACTTCGGCCTGCCCCAGCCGGAGCGGCGCATCGGCCTCTCCGCCCACGACTTCGCCCAGGCTCTGGGCGCCCCTGAGGTGGTGCTGACCCGCGCCGGCCGGGTCGAGGGCACGCCCACGGTGCCCTCGCGCTGGCTGCTCAGGATCGACGCCCTGCTGCGGGCATTGGGTCTTGAAGGCGCGCTCCGCCGGGAGGAGGGCCGCAGCCGCGCCTGGGCCGAGGCCCTCGACCGGCCCGCGGCGGTGGCGGCCTGCCCGCCGCCCGAGCCCCGCCCGCCGCTGGCTGCCCGGCCCCGGCGCCTCTCGGTGACCCAGGTCGAGACCTGGATGCGCGATCCCTACGGCCTCTACGCCCGCAGGATCCTGGGGCTGCGACCGCTCGACCCGCTCGACGCCGACCCGGGCGCGGCCGAGCGCGGTACCCTGGTCCACCAGGCCCTGGAGGCCTACCTGAAGGCCCACCCGGAGGCGCCGCCGGAGGACCCGCTGGCGGCCCTCGTCGCCGAGGGTGAGCGGATCTTCGAGCCCCTGCGGAGCCGGCCGGGGCTCTGGGCCTTTTGGTGGCCGCGCTATCTCCGGATCGCCGAGTGGTTCGCCGGCGTCGACCGGGCGCGCCGCCTGGCCGGGGCGCGGGCCTGGCCCGAGGCGAAAGGTGAGCTGGTCCTGGAAGGCCCCGCCGGGCCCTTCCGCCTGACCGCCACCGCCGACCGCGTCGAACGACTCGGGGACGGAGAGCTCGCCATCGTCGATTACAAGACCGGCGCCCCGCCCCGGCAGAGCGAGGTCGCCCTGGGATTCGCCCCCCAGCTTCCCCTGGAGGCGGCGATTGCGCTGGCCGGCGGTTTCCGGGAGCTGGCCGGCGAGGCCTCTGGCGCGGCGCTGGCCGGGCTCGCCTTCTGGCGGCTCAGCGGCGGCCAGCCCCCGGGCGAAATCAAGGCTGTCGACGCCGACCCGGAGGCGCTGGCCCGGGAGGCCCGCGCTGGCCTCGAGCGGCTGATCGCCGCCTTCGACGATCCCGAGACCCCCTACCGCTCGGTACCGCGGCCCGAGTGGGCGCCCCGCTTCAACGACTACGCCCATTTGGCGCGGATCAAGGAATGGTCGGCGGGCGTGGCGGGCGGCGAGTCCGCGCCGTGAGCGCCGCCGCCGGCAAGCGGACCAAGGCGACCGCCGGCCAGCTTCGGGCCGCGCGGCCGGGGGCCTCGGCCTGGGTCTCCGCCTCGGCCGGCACCGGCAAGACCAAGGTGCTGACCGACCGGGTGCTGAGCCTGCTGCTGGACGGCACGGAGCCCGCCAAGATCCTCTGCCTCACCTTCACCAAGGCCGCGGCGGCGGAGATGGCGAACCGCCTGGCCGAGCGCCTGGCCCGCTGGGCGAGCGACCCGGAGGAGAAGGTGGTCGCGGACATCTCGGGCCTGCTGGGCGGGCCTTTCGACGCCGCGCTGATCCCGAGGGCGCGCGAGCTCTTCGCCCGGGTCCTCGACGCGCCCGGAGGCATGAAGATCGAGACCATCCACGCCTTCTGCCAGTCGGTGCTCGGGCGCTTCCCGCTGGAGGCCCGGGTGGCGCCCCATTTCCAGGTGCTGGAGGAGCGCAGCGCGGCCGAGATGCTGGACGCCGCACGCATCGAGGTGCTGTCCCAGGGTCTCGACGAGGACGACCCGGAGCTCGCTTCGGCCATCGCCGAGGTCTCGGCCCACCGCCACGAGCTGGCCTTCGCCCAGCTCATGAACGAGCTGATCGGCGAGCGCGGGCGGCTCTCCCGCCTGATCCGCGAGCGCGGCGGCGTCGAGGCCGTGGCGCGCGAGGTCTTCCGGCGCCTCGAGGCCGACCCGGCGGTGACGCCGGAAGAGCTGGTGCGCGAGGGATCCTCCGACCAGGCCCTCGACCGCCTGGGGCTCGAGCTGGTGGCCGAGGCGCTCTCTGCCGGCAGCGCGCGCGAGCAGGAGAACGCGGGACTGCTGCGGGCCTGGCTGGCGGCGGCGCCGGAGGAGCGCGCCGGGCGCTTTGCGTCCTACCGCGGCCTCTTCCTCACCGCCGAGGGCGTGCCGCGCAAGACCCTCCTGACCAAGGGCGCGCAAGGTACGGTGCCGGGCGCGCTCGAGGTCATGACGGCCGAGGCCGAGCGCCTGGTGCGCCTGTCGGGCGAAATCAACGCGCTCCAGGTGGCTCGCGGCACCGCCGCGGCGCTGCGCCTGGGCGCGGCCATCCTCGAGGCCTACGCCCGTCACAAGCGGGCCCGCGGCGTGCTGGACTACGACGACCTCATCTACGGGGTGCGGGATCTGCTGGCCCAGCCGGCGGATGCGGCCTGGGTGCTCTACAAGCTCGACGGCGGCATCGACCACCTGCTGGTCGACGAGGCCCAGGACACCAACCCTGAGCAGTGGCAGGTGATCCAGGCGCTGACCGAGGAGTTCTTCGCCGGGGCCGGTGCCCGCAGCGAGCACCGCACCGTGTTCGCCGTGGGCGACGCCAAGCAGTCGATCTACAGCTTCCAGCGTGCCCGCCCCGAGGCCTTCGACGCCATGCGCGGCCACTTCGCCCGGCGGGTGAGCGACGCCGGCCAGGACTGGGCCGAGGTCGACCTGGAGGTCTCCTTCCGCTCGACCGCGGCGGTGCTCAAGGCGGTGGATGCGGTCTTCGCCGAGCCGGAGGCGCGCGACGGGGTGCTGTTCGGCCGCGGCGAGCTGCACCACGAGCCCGTGCGCCAGGGTCAGGGCGGCCTGGTGGAGCTCTGGCCGCCGGTCGACCCGGAGGAGAGCGAGCCGCCGGAACCCTGGGAGCCGCCACTGACGGCGGCCGAGCTGCCGGCCCCGCGCAGCCGCCTGGCCGAACTGATCGCCCGGCGGATCGCCCACTGGACCCTCGACCCGGCCGGGGCAGACGACCCCGGCTCCCGGCTCGAGTCCCGGGACCGGCGGCTCAGGCCCGGCGACTTCATGGTGCTGGTGCGCCGCCGCAACGAGTTCGTCGAGGAACTGGTGCGCGCCTTGAAGCAGCGCGGCGTGCCGGTCTCCGGGGTGGACCGGATGGTCCTGACCGATCAGATGGCGGTCATGGATCTGGTGGCGCTTGGCCGTGTGCTGCTGCTGGCGGACGACGACCTGACCCTGGCGGCGGTGCTGAAGGGGCCGTTGTTCGCGCTCAGCGAAGAGGAGCTCTTCGAACTGGCCCACGGCCGCGAGGGCAGCCTGTGGGACGCCCTGGCCGCGGCGGCCGGGCGCGGGGCGCCCTACCGCGAGGTCCACCAGGAGCTGAGCGCCCTGCGCGGCCTCGCCGACTACCTGCGGCCCTTCGAGCTCTTCGCCGAGGTGCTGGGTCCGCGCGGCGGCCGGCGGCGCCTGGCCGCCCGCCTGGGCCCCGATGCCATCGACCCCATCGAGGAGTTCCTGTCTCTCGCCCTCGCCTACGAGCGGGACGAGACGCCCTCGCTGGAGGGTTTCCTCCACTGGCTGGAGCTGGGCGCCCAGGAGGTCAAGCGCGACCTTGAGCAGGGCGGCGGCGCGGTGCGGGTCATGACGGTGCACGGCGCCAAGGGCTTGCAGGCGCCCGTGGTCTTCCTGCCCGACACCCTGCAGGCGCCCCAGCAGGGGCCGGACCTCTACTGGCTGGGGGCGGCGGAGGACCAGGCCGCCGTCGCCCTCTGGCCGATCCGCAAGGAGTATGACGGACCGCTGGCGGCGGCCGCCCGCGCCGACCACGCCGCGGCCCGGGACCGGGAATACCGCCGCCTGCTCTACGTCGCCATGACCCGGGCCGAGGACCGCCTCTACATCTGCGGCTGGAACACCCGGCGCACGGCGCCCCAGGGCTGCTGGTACCGGCTGGCCGAGCGGGCGCTCGCCAAGATCGCGGAGCCCGCCGACTTCGACTTCACGGCGGAGATGGCGGGCGGTTGGGCCGGTCCTGGCCTGCGGCTCGCCTGTCCCCAGACCGCCGAGCCGAAGGTCGAGGCCGACGCTGGCACCCCGGCTGCTGCCGCCGAAGGCCTGCCGGACTGGGCCAGACGGCCCCTGGCGCCCGAGCCGGCCCCGGCGCGGCCGCTCGCCCCCTCGCGGCCGGCGGAGACGGAGCCCGCCCTGATCTCGCCGCTGGGCGCCGACGAGGGCCTGCGCTTCCGGCGCGGCCTGATCGTCCACCGGCTGCTCCAGAGCCTGCCCGATCTCGCCCCCGAGGCGCGGGCGGCGGCTGGCGCGCGCTTCCTGAAGCGCCCGGCGCTCGGTCTCTCTCCGGCGGAACAGGAGGAGCTGCTACGGGAGACCCTGGCGGTCATGGAGCATCCCGGCTTCGCGCCGCTTTTCGCGCCCGGCAGCCGGGCCGAGGTGCCCCTGGTGGGGACCCTGGAGGGGCCAGAGGGGCCGCTCGCGGTCTCCGGCCAGGTGGACCGGCTCGCGGTCCAGGACGAACGGGTGCTGGTGGTGGACTACAAGACCAACCGGCCGCCACCGGAGCGGGAACAGGACGTGCCGGCTATCTATCTGAATCAAATGGCGTCCTATGCCGCCCTCCTGGCCCGGGTCTACCCGGATCGGGCCGTCGAGTGCCATCTCCTGTGGACCGCCGGCCCGCGTTTGATGCAACTCAGCCCTGAGCGACTCGCGGGTCGCCTGCCTTGACGCTCCAGGGGTGCGCTCCCTACATTCCCCGGACGTCGCCGGAAAAGACCATTGCAAGCCTGGCACATCATTGGATCGGACTGGGGAAAGACATGACACCGACTGCCGTTACTGACGATAGCTTCGAGACGGACGTCCTCGGCGCCAACGGGCCGGTGCTGGTGGATTTCTGGGCCGAGTGGTGCGGGCCGTGCAAGATGATCGCGCCGGCTCTGGAAGAGATCGCCCAGGAACTGGGCGGTCGCCTGACGGTCGCCAAGCTGAACATCGACGAGAACCCCATGACGCCCCAGAAGTACGGGGTGCGCGGCATCCCCACCCTGATGGTGTTCAAGGGCGGCGAGGTGGCCGCCACCAAGGTCGGCGCGTTGCCCAAGGGCCAGCTCGCCGATTGGGTCGAATCCGTCATCTAATTTCAGAAAATTGAAAGACTTATGGCGCCTGAGCGGGCCGGGCGGAGGCCCTTCGCTCAGGCGTTTTCAGTGAGCACTCGGCCGGCCAGGTAGAGCGAGCCGCAGATCAGGATTCGGCCTGGCTCGCGGGCGTCCGAGAGGATCGCCGAAACCGCCTCCTCGACGCTCCCTGCCGTGCGGGCGCTGAAACCGGCGGCCTCGGCCTCGGCCGCCGCTTCCTCGGCCGACAGCGAGGCCTCTACGTCCGGGATGGCGACGGCGGTGAGCGAGGCTGCGTGGCGGGTAAGAGGGCGCACGAAGTCCCGGGCCGCCTTGGTGTTCAGCATGCCGTAGACCAGATGGAGCGGCCGGTCGGCCCAGCCGCGAGCCATCTCTGCAAGCGCCCCGCCGGCCGCGGCATTGTGGCCTCCGTCGAGCCAGATTTCCCAGTTTTCCGCGCCTTTTAGGGCAAGCAGGTCGGCCAGGGTCCCCTGGGTCAGCCGCTGCAGGCGGCCGGGCCAGCGCGTCTCGGCCAGGCCCCGGCGGATCGCCGCCTCGCCGGGCGCGAGCGAGCCCAGGCGCCGGGCCGAGGCGACGGCAAGGGCGGCGTTCTCCCACTGGTGGGGGCCCGGCAGGCTGGGCGGCGGCAGGAGGAGGGCGCCATCCGAGTCCTCGAAGCGCAGTTCCCCGCCCTGGACCGCGAAGTCCCAGTCCCCGCCGCAGGCATGGACCGGGCAGCCGAGGGCCTCGGCCCGCTCACGGACGACCCGGAGCGCGGTCTCCGGCTGGGGGCCGACGACGGCCGGCACGCCGGGCTTCAGGATGCCGGCCTTCTCGGCGGCGATGCCGGCCAGGTCGTCGCCCAGGTACTGCACGTGGTCGATGGAGATCGGTGTGACAATGGTCAGCAGCGGCCGCTCGACCACGTTGGTGGCGTCCAGGCGGCCGCCCAGGCCGGTCTCCAGCAGCAGCAGGTCGGCCGGCTGGCGGCTGAAGGCGAGGAAGGCGGCGGCCGTGGTGATCTCGAAGAAGGTGATGGGCGCCTCGCCGTTCGCCGTCTCGCACGCCTCCAGAAGGTCGCTCAGCGCCGACTCGGCGATGGGCTTGCCATCGAGGGCGATGCGCTCGTGGAAGCGCACCAGGTGTGGCGAGGTGTACGCGTTAACCGTACGCCCGTCGGCCCGCAGCATGGCGGCGAGAAAGGCGAGGACCGAGCCCTTGCCGTTGGTGCCGGCCAGGTGGACGACGGGCGGGAGCGCCCTCTCGGGATGGCCGAGGCGCGCCAGGAGACGCTCGACCCGGTCGAGCGAGAGATCGATGATCTTGGGATGGAGCCGGATCAGCCGCTCGAGGATCGCGTCACTCGGCGGCCTTCTCCTGGATTTGCTCGGCACCTTGCTGCCCGCTGAGTTGAGCCACCGGGACCGGCGCCTCGCCGGCCGGCAGCGGGACCAGGGCGGAGGCGGGCACCTTGTCGGCGAGCAGGGTGAGGACGCGCGCCAGGGTCTCGCGCAGGGCGCGGCGCTCGACCACCATGTCGATCATGCCGTGCTCGAGCAGGTACTCCGCCCGCTGGAAGCCCTCGGGCAGGGTCTCGCGGATGGTCTCCTCGATGACCCGGGCGCCGGCGAAGCCGATCACGGCGCCGGGCTCGGAGATGGCGATGTCGCCCAGCATGGCGAAGGAGGCTGAGACGCCGCCGGTCGTCGGGTCGGTCAGCAGCACCAGATAGGGCAGGCCCGCTTCCTTCACCATGTCGACGGCGATCACCGTGCGCGGCATCTGCATGAGGGAAAGGATGCCCTCCTGCATGCGCGCGCCGCCCGAGGAGGGCACGACCAGCAGGGCCGCCTGCTGGAGCACCGCCAGGCGCGCCGCGGACAGCAGCGCCTCGCCCACGGCGCTGCCCATGGAGCCGCCCATGAAGGCGAAGTTGAAGACGGCGCAGACCAGCGGCTTCCCGCCGACGGTGCCGTGGGCGACCATGATGGCGTCCTTCTCGCCGGTCTTGCCCTGGGCCTCCTTGAGGCGCTCGGTGTAGCGGCGCCGGTCGCGGAACTTCAAGGGGTCGACCGGCACCTCGGGCAGCTCGATGCGGCTGTACTCGCCCCGGTCGAAGAGCAGCGCCAGGCGCTCCTTGGGGCCGATGCGCATGTGGTGGCTGCAGTGGGGACAGACCCGGTGGCTCGACTCCAGCTCGCGGTGGAAGATCATCGCGCCGCAGGCTTCGCACTTGTGCCAGAGGTTCTCGGGCACGTCGGTCTTCTGGACCAGGGCGCGAATCTTGGGGCGGACGAAGTTGGAGATCCAGTTCATGCCTTGAGCGGTCCTTTGCTGTGCGCCCGGGAGGCCTACCGGTCGGCCGAGCGTACCCCTTCGGCGAGCTGGGCGACGAAGCCCAGGACGTCGTCGACCAGTCCCGGCGCGGCGCGCCCCTCGCCGTCCAGGTTGGCCTTGACCCGGTCCACCAGCGCCGAGCCCACCACGGCCGCGTCGGCCACCGAGGCGATCTCGGCCGCCTGCTCGGGCGTCTTGATGCCGAAGCCGACGGCGATCGGCAGGTCCGTGTGCCGGCGCAGGAAGTCCACGTGCTTGCGAACCTCCTCGCCGGCCGCCGAGCGGGTGCCGGTGATGCCCGTGATCGAGACGTAGTAGAGGAACCCGCTGGTGTTGGCGAGCACCTTGGGCGCGCGCTCCCGGTCGGTGGTGGGGGTCGCCAGGCGGATGAAGTTGACGCCGGCGGCGAGCGCCGGCAGGCAGAGCTCGTCGTCCTCCTCGGGCGGCAGGTCGACGATGATGAGGCCGTCGACGCCCGCTTCCTTCACGTCGTTCAGGAAGGCCTCGACGCCGTAGCTGTAGATCAGATTGTAGTAGCCCATGAGGACCACGGGCGTCTCCGGATCGCCGGCCCGGAAGGTGGCGACGGAGTCCAGGATCTCGCGCAGCTTGATGCCTTGCTTCAAGGCCCGCTGGCCGGCCTCCTGGATGGCGGGGCCGTCGGCCATGGGGTCTGTGAAGGGCATGCCGACCTCGATCAGGTCGGCGCCGGCCGCCGGCAGGCCCTGGAAAATGTCGGCCCAGGTCTCCTTGTCCGGATCGCCGGCCATGAGATAGGTGACAAACCCGCCGCGGCCCTCGCGGGCGAGCGCATCGAAGCGCTTGGCGATGCGGCCCGAGTCCGCAACCCGCTGGGCCTGGCGCGCCTGGGCACCCGCCTCGCTCACAGCTCCACCCCGAGGGCTTTTGCCACGGTGAAGACGTCCTTGTCGCCGCGCCCGCACATGTTCATGACCAGCAGGTGGTCGCGGGGCAGCTTGGGCGCGATCTTGCTGACGTGGGCGAGGGCGTGGGAGGGTTCCAGAGCTGGGATGATGCCCTCCATGCGCGAGCAGAGCTGGAAAGCCTCCAGGGCCTCCTTGTCGGTGGCCGAGACGTACTCGACCCGCCCGCTTTCGTGCAGCCAGGAATGCTCGGGGCCGATCCCCGGATAGTCGAGCCCGGCGGAGATCGAGTGGGCCTCGAGGATCTGGCCGTCGTCGTCCTGCAGCAGGTAGGTGCGGTTGCCGTGCAGCACGCCCGGGCGGCCGCCGGTGAGGGAGGCCGCGTGCTCGCCGCTCTCGATGCCGTGGCCGGCCGCCTCGACGCCGATGACCCTGACGTCCGGGTCGTCCAGGAAAGGATGGAACAGGCCTATGGCGTTGGAGCCGCCGCCGATGCAGGCGACCAGCGTGTCGGGCAGGCGGCCCTCGCGGTCCATGATCTGCTCGCGCACCTCCGTACCGATCACCGACTGGAAGTCGCGCACCATGGCCGGATAGGGATGGGGGCCCGCCGCGGTGCCGATGATGTAGAAGGTGTCCTCGACGTTGGCGACCCAGTCCCGCAGCGCCTCGTTCATGGCGTCCTTCAGGGTGCGCGAGCCGCTGGTCACCGGCACCACCTCGGCGCCGAGCAGCTTCATGCGGAAGACGTTGGGCGCCTGGCGCTCGATGTCTGTTTCGCCCATGTAGACCACGCAAGGCAGGTCGAAGAGGGCCGCCACCGTAGCGGTGGCGACGCCGTGCTGGCCGGCGCCGGTCTCGGCGATGATGCGGCGCTTGCCCATGCGCCGGGCCAGCAGGATCTGGCCCATGCAGTTGTTGATCTTGTGGGCGCCGGTGTGGTTCAGCTCGTCGCGCTTGAAGTAGATCCTGGCGCCGCCGAAGTGCTCGCTCAGGCGCTCGGCCAGATAGAGCGGGCTCGGCCGGCCGACGTAGTGCTTGGCGTAGTCGTCGATCTCGGCCTGGAACGAGGGATCCGCCTTGGCCGCGTCGTAGGCGCGCTCCACCTCCAGGATGAGCGGCATCAGGGTCTCGGCGACGAAACGGCCGCCGAAACTGCCGAAATGCCCGCGCTCGTCCGGCCCGGAACGGTAGGTGTTGAGCGGTTCCATCAGGCGTTCGCCCGCCAAGGCTGTGGATAACGGCGCACTCTGCCGGATTTGACCCTGACCCGCAATAACGGCAGACGGGTTTACAAGGCCTTAGCCGCCGCCAGAAAAGCCGCGATCTTGGCCGGGTTCTTGACGCCCGGTGCGTCCTCCACGCCCGAGGAGAGGTCGACGCGGCGCGCCCCCGTGGCGTTCACCGCGTCTGCCAGATTGTCGGCGGTGAGCCCGCCCGCGAGCATCCAGGGCCGGGGCCAGCTGCGGCCGGCGAGGAGCTGCCAGTCGAAGGCGACGGCGTTGCCGCCGGGCAGCGCATCCTTGCGGCCCTTGGGCGGCTTGGTGTCGAACATGAGGCGCTCGGCCACCTCCAGGTAGTCGGCGGCGGGCGCCAGGTCCTCGGCCTGCGCCACCTTGATGACCTTCATGACCGGGCGGCCGAAGCGGGCGCGGATCTCGGCGGCGCGCTTGGGCGTCTCCGCGCCGTGGAGCTGGAGCAGGTCGAGCGGCACCCGCGCCAGGGTGGCGGCTAGGGCGTCGTCGTCGGGGTCGACGAAGAGCCCGACACGGGCAACCCCGGGCGGCACCTTGGCGGCGAGCTGGGCTGCCTCGTCGGGGCTGACGGCCCGGGGCGAGGGCGGATAGAAGTTGAAGCCGAGCAGTTCCGCGCCGCCTTTGACCGCGGCCTCCAACGCCAGCGTCGAATTGATCCCGCAGATCTTCACTTCAATGGCCATGGGGCGAATGTAGGGATCGCGACAGAGGGGCGCGAGCCTCTTTTTTCGGCTTTCCCCTTGCGGTTTGCGCCGCGCCCGGCCGTACTGTGGCGAGGGAAGCAGGGGGGCGACCATGACGCTGCTGTTCAAGTGCGATCACACGGACCTCGAGACCTGGCTGTCGGCGCTGGCCGAGGGCCTGCCGGAGCAGGAGCTCCGGGTCTATCCCGAGATGGGCCCGCCCGAGGAGATCGACTACGCCCTGGTCTACGCGCCGCCGCCGGGCCTGCTGGCGAGCCTGCCGAACCTGAAGGCGATCTTCTCGGTCTGGGCCGGGGTCGATCACATGGCGAGCGACCCGGAGCTGCCGGACCTGCCCGTCATCCGCATGGTCGAGCGCAGCATGACCGCGACCATGACCGCCCACGTGGTGCAGCAGGTGCTCGACCTGCACAGCCACGCCCTCGACTACCGCGCCCAGCAGGCCAGGCGGCACTGGGAGCAGCTGGAGCTGAAGGCGCCCGGGGAGCGGCGGGTCGGGCTCATGGGCCTCGGCACCCTGGGCCGCGACGCGGTAGAGAAGCTGGCGGCGCTGCGCTTCGATGTCGCCGGCTGGTCCGCCTCGCCCAAGGAGATCCCCGGCATCGCCTGCTATCACGGCGCCGACGGCCTAAAGGATTTCCTGGCGCGCACTGACATCCTGGTCTGCCTGCTGCCCTTGACCGAGGCGACCCAAGGCATCCTGAACCGCGAGCTCTTCGCTCAGTTGCCGCGGGGCGCAGGCCTGGTCAACTGCGCGCGGGGCGGCCACCTGGTGGACGAGGACCTGCTGGCGGCGCTGGACGAGGGCCAGATCTCGACCGCCGCCCTCGACGTCTTCCACGAGGAGCCGCTGCCCCAGGACCACCCCTTCTGGTCCCATCCGCGCGTCGTGGTGACCCCCCACATCGCCGCCTTCTCGGTGCCGGCCACGGCTGTCGAATCCGTCGCCGCCAACATACGGCGCATGGAAGCCGGCGAAGCCCCCCTCTACGTCGTCGACTTCGCCCGCGGCTACTAAGGCAAGATCAGGCCATGACGAGCGGCCTCGACGCGCCTCTTGAGTTCGACACGCCCCGCCTGCTGCTGCGCAAGCCAAGGCTCGAAGATGCGGGGCCCATCTTCCACGCCTATGCGCAAGACGAAGAGGTCGTCCGCTTCGTGAGCTGGCAGGTGCACGAGAGCGAGGAGGTCACGCGCGACTATCTGCGGCGCTGCCTGGAGGAGTGGTCGGACGGGTCCGGCTATCCCTATGTGATCAAGGTCCGCGGAGAGACCGCGGGTCCCGTCGGCGTGATCCACCTCCACAGCAAGCCCGGCATGGTCGCGTTCGGCTATGTGGTGGCCCGCGCCTACTGGGGTCGAGGCTATGCGACCGAAGCCCTCTCCGTCCTCGTTGACTGGGCGCTGGCCCAACCGGGGATCTGGCGGGCCTCGGCGGTCTGCGATGTCGAGAACCTCGCCTCGGCCCGGGTCATGGAAAAGGCCGGCATGACCCTCGAGGGCATCCTGCGCCGCTACTTCGTGCACACGAACATCTCGCCGGAACCCCGCGACTGCCGGATCTACGCCAAGGTGCGCCCCTAGAGAGGGCAGCCTCTGGGCGGCGGCGTAGCCGCGCGCGCGGCGCGTTGTTGGCGATTTCTGCGACGCGAGGGTTCTTCAGCGGCCCCACCTCCTGCGCTAGCACTGCAGCTGACCATGCGCCTTGACACTCTGCCGTCTCCTCATTAAATGAGAATGCGACGCATTCGCAATTAGATTTGAAAGTCAGGCACGATGTGGAGCGTGGACAAGGTTGGTGCCGAAACTGCAAGCGTTGCGGGCGCCGGAGGCTTGGCCGAGGCTGTGGCCGGGATCGCGGACAGGTTGGCCGAGGCGGTCCGCCGCAACCTGTTCGGCCTGCTCAAGACCGGGACCTACGGCGCCATGCACCTGGCGGTGGCCGTGGCGGTCGCCTTCGCCGTCAGCGGCAGCTGGGCCATCGCGCTCGGCATCGGCTTGGTCGAGCCCCTGGTGCAGACCATCTTCTACCACCTGCACGAACGCCTCTGGGGCCGGGCCCGGCCGGGCGCTCAGTCCGACATCTCGGCGGCGACGCGCTTGGCCGCAGCGGCGGGGTCGTCGGCGCCGGTGATGGGCCGGCCGATCACCAGGTAGTCGGCGCCGGCCGCGAGCGCCTCGGCCGGGGTCGTGACCCGCTTCTGGTCGCCGCTCGCTGACCATGCGGGGCGGATGCCTGGCACCATAATCAGGAAGTCCGGGCCGCAGGCCGCGCGCAGGGCCGCGATCTCCCGCGGGCTAGAGACCACCCCGTCGAGGCCGCAGTCCTGGGCGAGGCCGGCCAGGCGCAGCACCTGCTCCGCCACCGGCCCGCGCTGGCCGACGACCTCCAGATCGGCGTCGTCCAGGCTGGTCAGCACCGTGACGCCCAGCAGCCGGGGCGGCTCGCAGCCGGTGTCCTCGGCCCCTTCGCGCAGGGCCTCGACCGCCGCCTCCAGCATGGCCCGGCCGCCCGCGGCGTGGACGTTGACGAAGGCCGGGCGCAGGTGGATCGCGGCGCGCAGCGCGCCCGCCACCGTGTTCGGGATGTCGTGGAACTTGAGGTCCAGGAAGAGGGGATTGCTGCCGACGGCGGCGCGCACCCCGTCGGGCCCGTGGGCGGTGAAGAACTCCTTGCCGATCTTGACCCCGCCCACCAGGCCGACCAAGTCCTGGGCGAGGCCGGCGGCGCGCGTCAGGTCCTGGGTGTCCAGGGCGACGAATATGCGCTCCTTGGGCTCGGACATGGGCCCTTTCTAGCAGATCCCAACGCGGTGGAAAGGCCTCTGCTCTTGCGCCCGTCTCACTCTCGCATCACGCTCGTTCGGCGGCGAGCTCGGCCGCGGCCAGGTCCTCGAGCGCCGTGCCCACCGACTTGAAGAGGGTGATCTGATCGTAGAAGCGCCGGCCGGCCCGCTCGCCCCGGGTCAGGTCGAAGAGGTCGCCGGCCACGTCCGCGGGGTCGAGGGCGCCGCTTGCGACCGGCTGCACGATGTCGCCCGCCTCCTGGAGCGCTCCCTCGCGGGTGTCGACGAAGACGCGGGCCCGGGCGACCGCCGTGTCGTCGCTCTCGCGCATGTCCGGGCGGAAGGCGCCGACCAGGTCCAGGTGCTGGCCCGGCTGCAGCCAGTCGCCGCGGACGAGCGGCGCGTTGCTGAGGGTGGCGCAGGAGACGATGTGGGCGCCCCGCGCGGCCGCCTCCAGGTCCCGGGTGGCCTCCACCCGGAAGTCGGGCCGGTCGAGCCGACGGGCGAGCTTCTCCGCCTTCTCCGGCGTGCGGCCCCAGATCAGCACGTTGCAGATCGGCCTGACCGCGGCGTGGGCCATGACGAGATAGGGCGCGAGCGAGCCGGTGCCGACCATCAGCAGGCGTTCGCAATCGGCCCGCGAGAGGTAGCTGGAGGCGAGCGCCGAGGCGGCGGCCGTTCGCTTCAGGGTCAGCATGGGCCCGTCGATGAGGGCGAGCGGCGCGCCGGTCCTGCCGTCCAGCAGGAGATAGGCGCCCATGACCGAGGGCAGGCCCCGGGCGCCGTTCTCCGGGAATATGGTGGCGATCTTGACGCCGATGCGCCGGCCGGCCTGCCAGGCCGGCATCAGCAGCAAGGTGCCCTTGGGCCCGCCGGGATTGACGATCTCGTGGTGGTGGCGTACCGGCACCTCGGCGCCGCGGCGGAAGGCCCGGCGCAGACGCTCGATCAGGCTGTCCCAGTCGAGGGCCGCTTCCACGTCCGCCGCGGAGAGGATCCTCATGGGAGCGGGGCGACGCTTCCCTCAGCGCCCCGATGGAACGGCGGGCAAGGCGCCGGCCTGGCCGTTGCGGGCCGTGAGCGCCGGGGTCCCGGCGCCCCGCGCGGGTGCCGCCTCCTCGTCCGCCTGCCCCTTGACCCGCTCGACCTCGCGCTTGAGGCGGATCACCTCGCGCTCAAGGTGGGACTTGTCGAAGCGTAGCTCCCGGGCCCGGCGGCGCGCCCGCGATCCCGAGGCCCAAAGGACCGCCCAGCCGATCAGCAGGCCGAGGAACACGCAGCCCAGCGCCAGCACGAAGAGCGGCATGGACTGCTGCCAGCCGAAAGGCCAGAGATCGATGGTGACCGGCCCGCGGTTGGCGAGCGAGAAGACGACCAGTACCAGCGTCAGCGGCAAGGTCACGATCCAAGAGATGTGCTTCACGGCTCGGGCCGACCTTTCGTGTCGTCTCGTCTAGCGGGCGCGGGCGATCCAGCGCTGCCGGCCGGCTCCTGCGGCGCTAGCCCTCGTTCAGGCGTTCGCGCAACTGCTTCCCCGTCTTGAAGAAGGGTATGAACTTCTCGGCCACCTGCACGGCGGCCCCGGTGCGCGGATTGCGCCCGACGCGCGCGCCGCGCTGCTTGACGGAGAAGGCGCCGAAGCCTCTCAACTCCACCCTGTCCCCCCGTGCCAGGGCGTCGGCGATTTCATCGAAGATGGTGCTGACGATGCGTTCGACATCGCGGTGGTAGAGATGCGGATTGAGTTCCGCGATACGTTGAATCAACTCGGATTTCGTCATGGCAACAACCATTCCCGATCACGTGCCGAGGGATTGGTCGAGAAGGTGGCGGCAAGCGATCCCATACCTTCCGAGATCCCAGGCTTCAGAGCGAAACCGTAAGACCTGCCCCGTAGCCGGCGGTCCGGAGCCTCCCCCAACCGCCGCCCCCCGTCGGGACAGGTGTGACAGGGTGCCAGAGGCTTTCGAGGCCGTCAAGATTAAGTCGTTCAGATCAAACGATTTTTGAACCGCGCCCCGAGTCCCCTTCGGGGGCCTGGGAAGAGGTTGCGAGGGAGGCTGTAGGAGCCATGACCGAGCGGCCGATCGGGCGCCGCTCATCGTCGCCAGAATCTCGAAGAGGCTCTGCCTCCCGGGCCAACGGCAAACGGCCCGACCACCGGGGCCGGGCCGTCGCACAAGGACCTGGATGGCCGGACGCTCAGTCGTCCTTCTCGGCCGCCTTCTTTTTGGCCTTGTCGGCCTTCTCTTCGTCGGCCGGCTCGTCCTCCGCCGCCTCGGCGTCGCCGGTCCCGGGTGCGGCTTCGGCTTCCGTGGCGGCTTCCACGGCGGATTCCTCAGCGGTTTCCTCGGCCGCTTCGGCCTCGCCGCCCGCTTCTTCCGCACTCTCCGCCGTCTCAGCCGCGGCTTCCGGCGCCGCCTCTTCGGTCGGCTCCTCGGGCTCTTCAGCCTCGGGGGCAGCCTCCGCGGCGGTCGGATCCGGCTCCTCCTCGTCCTCGTCCTCGCTCCCGGCCCCGCGGGACTCCTTGGCCTCCTTCTCCTGGGCCGCCTTGGAGATGGCGGCGCCCAGGATGTCGCCCAGGCTGGCGCCGGAGTCCGAGGAGCCGTAGCTGGCCATGGCCTGCTTCTCCTCCTCGATCTCGCGCTGCTTGATGGAGAGGGCGATCTTGCGGGTCTTCTTGTCGATCGAGGTGATCTTGGCGTCGACCTTCTCGCCTACGGCGAAGCGGTCCGAACGCTGCTCGGAGCGGTCGCGGCTGAGCTCCACCTTGCGAATGAAGCCGATGGCACCCTCCTCGCCGCCGACCTGCACCTCGATGCCGTTGTCGACCACCTTGTGCACCGTGCCGGTGACGATGGCGCCCTTCTTGAGGGTGGCGAGGGACGAGCCGAAGGGGTCGTCCGTGAGCTGCTTCACGCCCAGGCTGATGCGCTCCTTGTCCACGTCGACGTCGAGCACCTTGACCTTCAGCATGTCGCCCTTGCTGTAGCTCTTGACCGCCTCCTCGCCGGACTTGTTCCAGTCCAGGTCGGAGAGGTGGACCATGCCGTCGATCTCGCCGGGCAGGCCGACGAAGAGGCCGAACTCGGTGATGTTCTTGATCTCGCCCTCGAGCTCGTCGCCCACGGGATGGGACTCGACGAAAGCCTCCCAAGGGTTGGACAGGCACTGCTTCAGGCCCAGGCTGATGCGCCGCTTCTGCTCGTCCACGTCGAGCACCATGACCTCGACCTCCTGGCTGGTCGAGACGATCTTGCCCGGGTGCACGTTCTTCTTGGTCCAGCTCATCTCCGAGACGTGGACCAGGCCCTCGATGCCCGGCTCCAGCTCCACGAAGGCGCCGTAGTCGGTGATGTTGGTGACCCGGCCCTTGAGCTTGACGCCGATCGGGTACTTGGCGGCCACGCCCTCCCAGGGGTCGGCCTCGAGCTGCTTCATGCCCAGGCTGATGCGCTGGGTCTCGGGGTTGAAGCGGATCACCTGGACGTCGACCTGCTGGCCGATGGAGAGCGCGTCGGAGGGGTGGTTGATGCGCTTCCAGGAAATGTCGGTGACGTGCAGCAGGCCGTCGACGCCGCCCAGATCGACGAAGGCGCCGTACTCGGTGATGTTCTTGACCACGCCCTGCAGCACCTGGCCCTCCTTGAGGCTGGCGACCAACTCCGAGCGCTGCTCGGCGCGGGTCTCCTCCAGGACGGCGCGGCGCGAGACCACGATGTTGCCTCGCGAGCGGTCCATCTTGAGGATCTGGAAGGGCTGGGGCGAGCCCATCAGCGGGCCTACGTCGCGTACGGGCCGGATATCCACCTGGCTGCCGGGCAGGAAGGCGACGGCGCCGGAAAGATCGACGGTGAAGCCGCCCTTGACCCGGCCGAAGATGATGCCGGTGACCCGCTCGTTCTTCTCGAAGGCCTTCTCGAGCTGCGCCCAGGCTTCCTCGCGCTTGGCCTTCTCGCGGGAGAGCACCGCCTCGCCGTTCTTGTTCTCGATGCGCTCGAGGAAGACCTCGACCTCATCGCCCGGCGCGATCTCGGGCGCCTGGCCGCCCTGGGAGAACTCCTTGAGGGCGACGCGGCCCTCGGACTTGAGGCCTACGTCGACCAGCGCGGCGTCGCCCTCGATGGCGACGACGGTGCCCTTGAGGACCGAGCCCTCGAGGCGCTCGACCCGGCCGAGGGACTCGTCGAGCAGGGCGGCGAAGCTTTCTTTCATCGATTCCGGGGATGCTTCCGGGGTCTGAGGCGTGGCGTCTGCCATGGGCGGGTGTGATCCTTTCTCGTCGTCTCGTTCGCTCGCGGCCGACCGGTTGTCTCCGGCGGTCTTCCCGGGCGGACCCGGGCGGGTTGCACAACAAGGAAACGTCACGGACCGCTAGAGCGGCGGTCCTCCGCCTTCAGCCCCCGGCCTGATGCGATTGCACGGCCTCGAGCGCCGCCTGGAAAACGGCGTCCGGGTCCATCTCCGTCGTGTCCAGCACGATCGCGTCGTCCGCGGGCCTGAGCGGCGCCGCCGCGCGCCCGCTGTCGCGGGCATCGCGGTCCTGCATCTCCTTCAGGACGCGGGGGTATATAGCTTTCTCGCCCCGATCCCGCAACTCCTTGAATCGGCGCCGGGCGCGGGCCTCGGCGCTGGCGGTGAGGAAGAGCTTCACCTGCGCCTCCGGGCAGACCACCGTGCCGATGTCGCGGCCGTCCAGGACGGCGCCCGCCTTGCCGCCGGGCGGCGCCGCGGCAAAGCGCCTCTGGAAGGCCAGCAAGCGCGCCCGCACCCCAGGCAGGGCGCCGATCACCGAGGCCGCCTGGCCGACCGCTTCCGAGCGCAAATCCGCGCGCTCCAGGTCGCTGGCGGCGAGCGCTTCCGCCGCACGCTCGGCCGCCGCCGCGTCCTCCGGCCTGTCGCCGGCCGCCAGCAGCTTGGCGCCGACCGCGCGGTAGAGCATGCCGGTGTCGAGCACCGCAAAATCGAGCGCCCGCGCCAGCGCCCGCGCCAGGGTGCCCTTGCCGGCGGCCGAAGGCCCGTCGATGGCTACGATCATGGGGCGGCTATGATCATGGGGCCGGGATCATGAGGCGGGCTCGTTGCCGCCGCAGTCGGCGTCAGCGTCGGTATCAACGTCAGCGGCGACGAGGGTCGCGCCGGCCTCGGCCATGCGCGCGGCGAAGCCGGGAAAGGAGGTCTCGATGGGCGCGTCGTCGTCGATCTCGACCGGCTGGCGGGCCGCCAGGCCCAGCACCAGGAAGCTCATGGCGATGCGGTGGTCGAGTTCGCTCAGGACCCGGCCCCCGCCGCGCGGCGGCCCGCCGGTGCCGTGGACGGCGAGCCAGTCGGGGCCCTCCTCCACCTCGACGCCGCAGGCGGCGAGGCCGCGCGCCACGGCGGCCAGGCGGTCGCTCTCCTTGACCCGCAGCTCGCCGACCCCGCGCATGGTGGTGGTGCCCTCGGCGCAGGCGGCGGCGACCGCCAGCACCGGGTACTCGTCGATCATCGAGGGCGCGCGCTCGGGCGGCACCTCGACGCCCCTGAGCGCGCTGGTCTCGGCGATCAGGTCGCCGACCGGCTCGCCGCCGTCCTCGCGCCGGTCTTCGATGCGGATGGCGGCACCCATCTCGCTGAGGGTCTCGAGCAGCCCGGTGCGCGTCGGGTTGAGGCCGACCCCTGGGAGCGTCAGGCGGGAGTCCGGCGTGACGAGGGCCGCCACCAGGGGGAAGGCGGCGGAGGAGGGGTCCGCCGGCACCTTCACCTCGCGGGCGCCGAGCTCCGGCTGGCCGGTGATGGCGACTCGCCGCCCATCGCTGTTGGATCCCTCGAGGGCGCTCACCTCGACCTCGGCGCCGAAGTGGCGCAACAGGCGCTCGCTGTGGTCGCGGGTGGGTGCCGGCTCGATGACCTCGGTCCGCCCCGGCGCGCCGAGGCCGGCCAGGAGCACCGCCGACTTGACCTGGGCCGAGGCCACAGGCAGGCGGTAGCTGATCGGCCTCAAGGCCCCGCTGCCGGTGATGGTGAGCGGCAGGCGGCCGCCCTCGCGCGCCACGATCCGCGCGCCCATGAGCTCGAGCGGCGCGGTCACCCGGCCCATGGGCCGGCGCACCAGGGAGGCGTCGCCGGTCAGGCTGGCGGTGAGGGGGTGGGCCGCCAGGATGCCCAGGAGCAGGCGGGCGCCGGTGCCGGAGTTGCCCATGTCGAGCACCTGCTGCGGCTCGGCCAGGCCGCCGACGCCGCGCCCCCAGACCCGCCAGGTCCCGTCCGCGCCCCGCTCGATCTCGGCGCCGAGCGCGCGGAGCGCCGCGGCGGTGGCGAGCACGTCCTCGCCTTCCAAGAGGCCGCCGATCCGGCTCTCGCCCACGGCGAGCGCCGCCAGCATGAGGGCGCGGTGGGAGATCGACTTGTCGCCGGGCACCGCGAAGCTGCCGCGGAGGCCCCGGCTCGGATGTGCGCTCAACGAGGCCATGGCAAACCCGGTCTTCCGCTTGCTGGAACCGCGCCTCGGGTACCCGCCGGGCGCGCGCCCGTCTGTAGCACAGGCCCCGGCTGGCTGAACAGACCCGCGGGCGGCGATACCCGGGGTCCGGACCCGGTTCCTGGTGGGCGCCTGGGGCCCCTCAAATTTGCTTTTGACAGCGCTCCCGACACGTGGCAAACGGCTGCCCGATTCCTGCCGTTAACAGCACCTGGACAAGCGACCGTGTCGAAACCGGAATGGGGCCTCAAGCGGCTCTGCCAGAGCTGCGGGACCAAGTTCTACGACCTGCAGCGCTCGCCCATTCTCTGCCCCAGTTGCGGCGCCACCTTCGATCCGGAGGCCCTGTTGAAGAGCCGGCGCAGCCGCGGGAGCACAGCCGCCGCCAAGCCGGTCGCCGCAGCGGCGGTCGTCGAGAAGGCGCCCAAGCCGCCGGCCCCTAAGCCCCCGGAGGAGGCGGACGAGGAGCTGAAGAAGCTGGGCGACGACGAGGATCTGGGCGACGACGAGGACCTGGGCGACGACGAGGATCTGATCGAGGACACCTCGGACCTGGGCGACGACGACGTGAGCGGCGTGGTGGCGGGCTCCGACGACGACGAGGACCGCTGAGCCTTTCGCCGCGCGTCCTGCGCCCTTTTTCGCTTGCCTTGGCCGCGGGGCGGGACCTAATGTCCTGCCGCGCCGGGCAAGGGCCGGCAGCGCCCTTAGCGACAGCGCGCAATCGCCAGCCCGAGACACCTGCCAGTGGGGCCGTAGCTCAGTTGGGAGAGCGTCGCGTTCGCAATGCGAAGGTCAGGGGTTCGACTCCCCTCGGCTCCACCACCAATTTTCTCCTTTTATAACAATAATTTAGTGGTTCTCAGGGGGCGCAGTTTTCTGCGCCTTTCGTGCGCTTTGGTAGCCCGTTGTCCGACAGAGAGACGCCGAGAGACGGCCCCTTGGGCACAAACTGGCCAAACGTCTCTCTTGGCCAATTTCGGGGTCCATAACTTTTCTGGGTAAGGTGGCGCTAGGTCCCGCTTGTCAGCGAGCGTAGCCGAGCAGCCGGCGTTGCTCGTCCCAGCTCGCCGGCAAGGCGAGCCGTTGGAGTGTATTGGCAGTCAGCTCGATCGGCTGGCGGCCCTCGAGAATCGACTTGACGATGTCGGGCGCCAGGAATGCCAGAGCGATGCCGCGGCTGACATCCCCCTGGTGGATCCCTAGCTGCTCGGCCAGCTTACCAACCGTTCCGACACGCCCACACCGTAGATCCTCGAACCAACGGTGGGCGTCGACGATTGTCTTGACGAGAGCCGGGTTGGGTTCGGAGCGGGTCGCGTGTGGGTGCTCGAGGACCAGCTTCATCTCGACCCCGCGCCGCTTGAAGGTGACCGGAAGTTCGATGGTGACAGTATTGGACCGATCCCGCCCGTTTGAGCCGGCCGTTTCGTCTTGCACACCGTCTGTCAGCAGAAGGCGCAACGTGCCTGCATGAAGGCTGATGCGGATCTGTTCCTGTCCAACTTCGACATGGGTCACGACCTCCTGCAGCATGGCGCGCTGTTCATCCGATCCAGCATCACGGAGCTGCTTCCCCAAACAGTCTGACTTCGCCAATACCTCGTTCAAGCGTTTCGCATCGGACAGGTTGAGATCCAATGCATCACTCGCGCGAGCTTTGTCCCGAAGCAACTGGGAGATGGCACCTGCCACGGCATCCTCGAGCGGCGACGCTGGCAGCCGCCAGCCATCGTGGTTCTCTGATCGGCCTTCCTTGAGGCTCTTGGAGATATAATAGCGGTAGCGTCGCCCGGCTTTGTTGGCGTAGGTGGGGACCAACTTCCGGCCGTCGGCGTCCACCAGCATACCCGTGAGCAGGCTTCCGGTCTTTGCGTTGGTGCCGCGGTGCCGTTCCACGGCATTGCATTTCAACTGCTTCTGGGCCCTGTCCCAGGTGTCCCGGTCGACGATGGCGGGATGCTCGCCGTCGTAGTGCTCCCCCTTGTGGGTGATCCGGCCGATATAGATTTGGTTGGACAGCAGCTTGTAGATGTGCCCGCGCGTGAAGGGCTCGCCGCCGCAGCGCTTACCGTTGTTGGGCTTGCGCGCCTTGGTCCGGAGGTCCAGGCGGCCGGCCTCATCCTTCACCAACCCAACGTTGCCCTGCTCCAGATAGAGCCGGAACAGCGAGCGCACGGTCTCGGCCTCAGCCTCGTTGGGGACCAGCTTGCGGTCGACCACGTCGTAGCCGAGCGGCACCACGCCGCCCATCCACAGGCCCTTCCTCTTGGAGGCCGCGATCTTGTCGCGGATGCGCTCGGCGGTGACCTCGCGCTCGAACTGGGCGAAGGAGAGCAGGACGTTCAGGGTCAGGCGGCCCATGGAGGTCGTGGTGTTGAACTGCTGGGTGACCGAGACGAAGGAGACGCCCTTGGCATCGAAGATGTCCACCATCTTGGCGAAGTCCGAGAGGGCCCGGGTCAGGCGGTCCACCTTGTAGACCACCACGATGTCGATCTTGTCGGAGCTGATGTCGGCCAGCAGCTGTTGGAGGGCAGGGCGGTCCATGGTCGCGCCGGAGATTCCGCCATCGTCATAGCGGGCCTTGAGGCAGGTCCAGCCCTCGCCGGCCTGGCTCTTGATGTAGGCCGCGCAGGCCTCGCGCTGGGCGTCGAGGGAGTTGAAGTCCTGCTCGAGCCCCTCCTCGGTCGACTTGCGGGTATAGATCGCACAACGCAGGCGCTTCATGGGCCCCGCTCCGAAGTGAGCCCAAAGAACCTCGGCCCGGACCAGCGGGCCCCGGTGATGGCCCGGGCGACGGCGGAGAGCGAGCCGTAGCGGGCGCCGTTCCAGAGGAAGTGCCGCTCGGCCACGTCGACCACGTGGGTGACGCCGTTCCACTCCCGGACCAGGCGGGTGCCGGCCGCCAACCTGGCGGAGGCCTTGGCTCTGCTCCTCTCCGGCGTCGGGCCATCGCCGCCATTGCCAAGGAGTCTCTTCCGCGCAGCAGGGCTCAGCCCGCCGTAGCGCTTCACCTGCATGCGGTAGGCGATGGCGAGGACCAGGAGGCGCCGGCTGAGGCCCTTGGGCGGGTCGCTGCGGTAGAGCGCCCGCCAGCGAGCCACCAGGGCCGGGCGGGGAAGATCGGCGAGGGCGCCAATCTCCCGCTCGAGGGCGCCGTCAGTCGCCAGGTCCGGCATCTCCAGGTTCTCCCGCAGAGTCAGCCGGCAAGCCGGCCCAGGGGCTGGTTTGGCACCCTGGGGCAGTTCTTAGGTTCAGATCACGGCGCGCCTGCTCCAGGCTGCGGCACGGCCGCAGCAGGTAGGGACTGACGAAGTGATCCGATCGTGAGATAGGCCCTTGCCCGGCCGGTCCGCCGCGCATCAGCCCTTCCGGGCCATGCGGTATACGCGGCCCCGGCCCTCGACTTGTGCTGACGTGACCTTCAAGCCGAGCTTCTTCTTGACGGTGCCGGAGAGGAAGCCGCGCACCGAGTGGGGCTGCCAGCCGGCCTTGGCGGCCATCTCGGCCACGCTGGCGCCCTCGGCGCAGCCGAGGAGCCCGATCAGGAGGGCCTGCTTGGTGCCGTTCCGGGCCGCGGCCTTGGCCGTCTTACCGGGACCCTTGCGGCGCCAGCTGGCCGGGGTGCCGGTCTTCACGGATGTTGCGTTGCGGCGTGCCGTCTTGACGGGTTTGCTGGTCTTCGAGGACTTGCTCATGGGAGCCTCCTTCGGTGTCCTGCGCCGCGGCCATCGCGGCGCTTCCACCTCCGGAGGCCCCGCCGGCGGGCCGGTCGGGGTGGAACGGGGCCGAAGGCGGCCCGTTCGTCGGTCACTAGCAACGCTTCCTTCGGCCTGGAAGTCCAGTCCTTTCAGCGCGATCGGCCCCGCCGGTCTGGCGGGCCGTTTGTGCCGGCGCCCGCGACGATGGCCGCCGCCTCGGCGACGGCAGGGATCTCGTGTGCAGCCGCTTGAAGCTGGCGCCCAAGAACCGCAATGTCCGACGGGCCGAGCTATGACGACGGGCCGGTCGTCGCCAGCTGAACGGCATGCTCGGGCGCCGCAGTCGCAGTGGTGAGCCAGTGTTTGGCCAGATCTCGTTGGTCGTCATCTGTGGCTGACACCTCCTCGTCACCAGCCGGTGACGTTTCCCATCCGGCAGGTATCCAGTGCTATTGCCCCAAATTGGCATGCCGCCGATTGGTCTGTCTGCGCCGGTATAAACCGCTGCCGCCGTGACCAATCAACCGTCGTTGTCCGAAGCGGCAGGAGGCAGATGCAGCATTTTGATTGCTGGAAGTGACCGCCTTGGCCAAGCTTTTGCTCTAGTGACGACTAGGAAGGCATTCTTTGGCTGAATGCCCAAAGAACCTTTCTTGTCGCGCGCTCAACGCTGTAAGTCGACTGGGCCGGTCGACTTTACTTCGTTAGTCTGTCGGCGGCGGGAGATCCTTCATCGCTTCAGCTCTGCGCCGGGCCGCTGCTCGCGCATTGGCGACTTCGGCCACTGCCTCCGCTTCTTCTTCCGTATAGTCTTCGCCAACGACGAGGACACCCAGGTTCGAATTGAGTGGCTGTGGCTCATATCTGGCGAGGTATTTTTGATAGGCCCGGATGGCGCGAGGGTTGCCTTCCGCCGCCAAGTTGCGAAGCGCCAGCAGCATCAGCTCAAGCGTCGAGCGCCACTGCGATCGGCCGTTCTCAGTGACTTTGTGGGTCTCATGCGCGAAATCGCGCACAATCTTCTTGCGGGTTTTCGATCCATGCGGGCTGCTACGCTGATTGCCCGACTCGTCACGCTTAAAGCGTCTGACCATTTGCGGTTCGACATTGCCCTTGGAGTACTTCGTTCCACCCTGCGATGTCGGGTCACCGCAGGCATCCGAAGCACAGGCTGATTCATCTGTCTTGTCCATCGAATGGGGTTCCTTGCTCTCCTGTTGTATCGCGCGGATTCAATCGAACTCATCATCATCAAGCGTCGACTTCGGGACCAGTTCAGTGACGCTCTCGAGCCACTTTTGGATGCTGACGCCTTTGGGTGCCAGGACGATCCCGCTACCAGTGTCAATCGGCGGCGGCGCTATAATCTCATAGGTTTCGCAAATCACGAGAAACTCGAGGATGGCGCTCAGGTCGCCCTTCTTCAGACCGCGCTCGACCAACTTTCGAATGCTGACTTCGAAGGGTTGCATTTTCTTGCAGGTGCCCGACTGCTTGATAGCGATAGGCTCGTTGAGCACAGCGCCGACATCGACCGGCTGTGGTTTCCGTTTCTTGGGCCGCCCAGAGGGATTGCCGGACTTGCCCTTGCGGAACTGATGCTCGGCCGGCGGCTTGCCGTAGCCGACCTTATATCCGCCTCCGCCGCTTTCCTTAGGGCTTGCCATGGCGTCCCCTTCCGATGCCCCTGCTGTCGGCCACCGGGACCGAGTCCTGTGGGCTCCGCTCTTGCTCGATCTCGGCGAAGGATTTGCCACTGGCGGCATGGATTGCCGTGGATCTGACAACCGCGGCGACGCGCTTCGTGGTCAGATCGCAATAGTTGGGGTCAAGCTCGATACCGTACCCCCGCCGACCTGATTTTTCGGCAGCCAGAAGGGTAGTGCCGCTGCCGGCGAAGGCATCAAGCACGATGCCACCAGCCTGAGAGCAGTCGAGAATGGCATCCTTGACGAGCGCAATCGGCTTGACCGTGGGATGCGCTGCGAGATCAGCGTCTCGGGTCTTTCCAAGACTGTTGATGCCGGCATAGGACCAGACGTTGGTGCGGTAGCGGCCGTATTTGCCGAGTTCCACGTTGTTGATGTGCGGCTCTCTGCCCGCCTTGAAGACGAACACCAGCTCATGCTGGGAGCGATAGAGTGAGCCCATGCCGCCATTGGTCTTAGCCCACACGCAAAGGTTCTTGAGCTCTGTATAAGTTGCCTTGCCCGCGGCCAAGACCTCGCTCATGTGCCGCCAATCCATGCAGATGAAATGGATGGCGCCGTCAGTGCTGTAGTTTGCCAGATTGCGGAATGTGCTCTCCAAGAAGGAGGCAAACTGGGCGGCGCTCATTTCACCGGAAGCCATGGCGAACTCACGGTGCTTGACCTTGCCGAGGCCGCAGACGTGACCGTCAATGGCGACGTTGTAGGGTGGGTCGGTAAAGATCATCTGCGCCTTGGCGCCATCGAGAAGCCTGGCGTAGGTGTCGGCATCAGTGGCATCGCCGCAGATCAGGCGATGTTTGCCGATCAGCCAAACATCGCCGGGTCGGGTGACGGCCGGCCCGCTCTCTGCCTGCGGGATCTCATCATCTGGATCGTCTTCGTCTTCATCCTCGAGCTCGCCGATGAGGATGTCGATCTCCGCCATCTCGAATCCTGTAAGGGCAATATCGAAGTCGAGCTCGATGAGGCCCTGGAGCTCGATTGCGAGGGCCTCCCGGTCCCAGGAGGCGTTCTCGGCAAGCTTGTTGTCCGCCAGGATGTAGGCCCGCTTCTCGGCTTCGCTCAGGTGGTCGATCAGCAGGGTCGGCACCTGGCCGAGGCCGAGCAGCTTGGCCGCCTCGATCCGGCCGTGGCCGGCAATGATGCCGCGCTCACCGTCGATCAGGACCGGATTGGTCCAGCCGAAGGTCTTGATCGAGTCGGCGATCTGCCGGATCTGCTTCTTGGAATGACGCCGGGCGTTCTTGGCGTAGGGCCTCAGATCGCCGGGGGCAATATACTCTATATGTTTATGCGGCATGGGCCGGCTCTTCGACTTGCCGGAGCCTGCGCACGAAAAAAGCGCGGCTCCGATCAGTTTCGGAAACCACGCTTGACCCATGCCAAGATGTGGGCCTTCTCAGGCGCCGCGCTGCCCCATGGCCCGCTTGCCTCCCGGCGACGAGGTGCTTGCCGGACCCATGTCTGCGCTCGCCTACCTCGTCTCAGGCAAGAGGCTTATAGCAAATTCCGGAGTCTCGGAAAAGCGGAGTTTTGAGGAACGTTCAGGGCTCAGCCGGCCTTCTTCAGGAGCCAGTCGAAAAGCCCAGAGGCCAGGATCATCTCCGCCAGGCGCTCCGGGCCCACCAGGACCACGCCTCCGTCCGCCGCCCGAAGAGGCGTCCGGGCCGTGTGATAGATGTAGAACATCTTGCTTTCCGGCCGGTCCGCAAGCCGCGCCATGTAGTCTTGCAGCTGGCGCTGGTCCGTGCGGGACTTGACCTGGACGAAGGCCCGCTCGCCGGTGCTCGGCAGCTCGAGCTCGATGTCGACGGTCTCCTGGGTGCCGCCGGTCTCGCCGGTGCGCCGCCAGCCGCTCTGGGAGAAGATCAGCTCGACCAGGAGCTCGAAGTCCCGCCAGGTGAGCAGGCGCATGAGGTCCCGTATGGCGTCCAGGGCCCCGCTCCGGGCGCCCTTGGCCCGGGCCACCTCGGGCAGGTCCTCGTCGTTGATCTTGCGGATGAGATAGTCGAAGGGCTCGACCGCGCAGATCGTCATGCGGTAGGCGGCGGTCTTGGTGAGCGCGCCGTTCAATTCCGAGACCCGCAAAGGGCGGCCGCCGAGGCTGGTCTTCTGCCAGCCGTCCCGGGTGCGGCGCAGGCGCGAGCCGCGCGCATCCATCTCGGCCTCGCATCCGCCGAGGAACTCGACCGGGCCATCGGCCCGGGCCCACCAGAGATGCCTGTCCGAGAAGGTGATCCACAGGGTCTCCGGCCCGGCCCGGTAAAAGTCCAGGACCTGCTTGGTGTGGCTGCTGGCGACTTGTGAGGTGCAGCCGCCGCGGCGGAAGAAGGCGCGGAGGGCCTCCAGGTCGCCGGTCTGGGCCAGCTCGTGCGGTACCTGGTGGTAGCCCAGACGCAGGGTGCCATCCGCCAGGCACAGGCCCTCCCAGCAGCCCGACCGCCCCAGCTTGATGTACCTCGCCTCTTTCGCGGTAACTCTTTGCATGTCCTGGCTCCCTTGGGTCGAAGTGACGGCGAGGCCAGTACCGCTCGCAAAGGTTAAAATGTTACTTATCGTCTGTAGACCCATAATCATCATATTGGCCTGCTGCCCGGATGGATATTCGGCGGCAGGTCGGGCTGAACGTTAAGCGGGTCCGCAAGGAACGGGGCTGGTCCCAGGAGCAGCTGGCCTTCGAATCTGGCCTGCACAGAACCTATATCAGCGGCATCGAACGGGGTGCGCGGAATCCGACAATTGTCATTCTTGCTAGACTGGCCGATACACTGCAAGTCGCTGTCGACCAGCTCGTAACTGGTCATGAGTAGGGGCTAGGGTAGGTCGATTAACCATTCAAGCGCATAACTCGCTGGTGAAAGGTCCGAATCCGAATCCTGCAATCATACCGATCGAAATCATTTATCATTTTCAGCGCAATAATTGGTTTTTGCTTCTGGCCGCCTCCTTGATGATAACAAGATCAAATAGTTAGCTCTTGGTTCAAATCTCTCCAAGCAACTAAACTAGAAACACCCTCTGGCGTGGTCTGCTACCGGATATCTGGACCGGTTTGAGTGCTGGAGATCCGGTTCTTTGTACCTGCCCCGATCTTTGGACCAAAAGGAGCGAGAAAAACCGGCTCCTGTGCATCGTCAGGCCAAGCATGCTTGGCCTGACGATGCGGCGAACTCGGCCGGGGTCATGTGGCCGATCGCCGTATGAGGCCGGACGGTGTTGTACTCGATCCGCCAGGCCTCGATCTTCGATCTTGCGTCGTCCAGGCTCAGAAACCAAGAGGCATTGAGACACTCTTGCCGGAATCGGCTGTTGAAGGCCTCGATGTAAGCGTTGTCGGTCGGCTTACCCGGCCTCGAGAAGTCCAGCACGACGCCCCTGGCATAGGCCCAGAGGTCGAGGTCTCGGCTGACGAACTCGGGGCCATTGTCAACCCGGATGCGTTTTGGGCACCCCTGTTCCTTGGTAGCCTGTTCCAGTGTCTCGACCACGTCGCACCCCTTGTAGCTGAATCCCACGCCGATGGCGGGGCTGATCTTGCAGAAGATATCGACGATGGTCAGAACCCTGATCCGCTGACCGTTGAACAGCTGATCCGCCATGAAGTCCATGGCCCAGACCTCGCCCGGCGCCGAGGCCGGCCGGCGGTCGTCCCGCAGCTTGGCCGAGACCCGGCGCTTCGGTGTCTTGCTCCTCATTTGGAGGCCCTCCTCGCAATAGAGCCGGTAAGTTCGCTTGTGGTTGATCTCCCAGCCCTCCCGACGGAGAAGGACGTGGATCCGCCGATAGCCATAGCGCACCCGAGTCTCGGCGATCTCCCGGATGCGTTTGCGGAGGACGGCCTGCCCATCCTTGCGGGACTTGTAGTGATAGCTGGACTTGCTCGCCTCCAGCACCCGACAGGCCCTGCGGATGCTGACCCGGTAGGCTGCGCGCAGAAAGTCCACCAGCTCCCGCCGACGGACAGGCCTCAGAGCTTTGAGCGCACCACCTCTTGAAGCATCTCTTTGTCCAGCGAGAGGTTGGCCACCAGCCGTTTGAGGCGCTGGTTCTCCTCCTCCAGCTGCCGCAGGCGCTTCATCTCCGATGGCATCAAGCCACCATACTTCTTGCGCCACCTGTAATAAGTCTGCTGCGATATCCCAGCCTTGCGACAGACCTCCTCAACCGAGGTCCCCTCCTCGGCCTGGCGCAGAATGAACGCGATCTGCTGCTCCGAAAACTTCGACCTCTTCATCGCCAAAAGCCCTCCTCATTTCAAACCGATCCATTCGGGCTTTTCTCATTCGATTCGGTCCAGCTTCTCGGGGAAGGCGCAATTACCGAATCTCCCCCATCATAAGCGGTCCAATTCGCCGGTAGCAGACCACCACGTCATCCGTCTCGCCAGGGCGCTGGACCCACGTCACCACCGGGCGCACCGCAACACCAAAGCGCATAGCGGCTTCTTGCGCATACGCGCATAGCCGCGAGACATCCCCGATTGAAGCAGCCCATTTACCACATTGACATTCGGTCTCCGCTTCACGTAATGTCTGACAAATAATCAACCAACTACGTTCGACCGAGAAGGCACGCAATTTCCAAGGGAGATGACAGAACCTGGGTGTGGACTGCTGGCGGTAGTGGCTGTCCGTATCTCGACCGGGAACCGTCTGATTGCCTTCCATGGAGATCCACATGCAGCGGCACGGAGTTGGAGAGACGGGAAGGACTGTCTCGAACGCGCGCCCATTGCTCGTCGGATGTGCTAGCTGCCAAACAGAAACCAGTGGGAGGTAAGAAGCATGTCTGGACGCGTCTTGAGACAAGAGTTGCTGCGGCGTCAGTTCTTGAAATCGGCGGCCGCGCTTGGTGGAACCGCTGTGCTTCCCGGCGTTGCAATGTTCGGCACGGCGAGGGCCACGTCCATCCAGCTCACCTCTGTGGCGGCTATGGTAGCAGAGGCCGAGGTCGCCTGGGAGCAGGAGATGGTAGAGAAGTGGAACGCCATGCATCCGGAGGCCGAATGGGTGCCGGAGAGAGTCGGTTGGGAAGCCATATTTGAGAAGGTGCTGGCGTACGAGACCGCCGGCAGCCCAGCCAATCTCGGCTACGGTTGGACCGGCTTCACCGCTGACTGGCATCAAATCGGCATCATCACTGCTCCAGAGGATCACCTGGGCCAAGCCTGGAAGGACCGCTTCGCCGAGCACCTGACCACCAGCGGCGGCGACGTCATCGACGGCAAGCTCTGGAACGTGCCGATCCAAGCGGCCGCCTATGGCATCGTGACGCGCAAGGACTGGCTGCAGGAGGTCGGCGTCGATGCAACCGGAATCCGCACTTGGGACGACCTCGTTGACGCCGTCAGCAAGGTCGCCAAGAAGAAGAACAACCAGCCCTTCGGCATCCCGCTCGGAAATGCCCGCAACGCCGGCGAGAAGACCGACTGGTTCTTCACCGGCAACGGGCTGCTGCATCTCGCCGATTTCGACCCGTCCAAGCGGGACAACTACATCGAGGTGCTGGAGACGCTCCGCCGCCTGCGGCCCTACATCTCGGACAACGCGTTGAGCCAGGACTACACCGGCCACCGTCAGGCCTTCGCGACCGGGGTCGCCGGCTTTATCACGATCGGCGACTACTACTTCGGCGAAATCTATCCGACTGCCAAGGACCTGATGACGCCGGAGCACGTCTCGCTAATCCCCTATCCGGGCGGCAGCAAGGGGCCGGGTGTCTTCAGCAAGTTTGACATGAACTGCTATTACATGATGTCGCACGCCCCGAACCAGGAGAAGACGGCCGAGCTGATCGACTTCATCACCCAGCCGGAGAACCTCCTTCGTTGGTCGCTCGGCCATCCACCCCTGAAGGAGTGGTCGGTCGAACAGGCCGTCGCCAACCGGCTATACGGGGAGGCCGAGCGCTGGTGGCTTGAGGAGGTGCGCGCCATCGTGCGCGACGTGCCGATGATTCCCACCGAAGGCTACGTTGCTAAGAACGAGGTTCAGCAGGTTTACTATGAGCACCTGCTCAAGGTCTTCGATGGCAGCATGACTCCGGCGCAGGCTTACGACTCTATGCAAGGGCAGATTCCAAAGCTGATCGAAGAGGCGAAGAGCGGTTGATCCGCCCTGCCATACTCCAAGGCACTGAGGCGCGCGAAGGCTCCGGCCGACACGCGCCTCGCGCCATTCTCCCCTCCGTGCCTGCAATGCAGGCGAATAAGGCTTGAGCTGTCGAGGGAAGCGAGCCCATGCTTCAATCCTGACGGTGCCGGCGTGAGGCCACAAAGAGTATGGTGACGGTAGAATGGTCGATGAAGGGCGCGAGACGGACGCTTGAGGGCTATCTCTACCTGCTTCCGGTATTTGTGATCCTCGGCTTAGTTGTGGCTTGGCCGCTGTTCGAGACGCTGCGCATAAGCTTTTTCGAGGTCTATCTGCTTAAGGGTCTGGACAAGCAGACCTTCGTTGGTTTCCGAAACTATCTGAAGTTCCTGCAGCATCCCAATGCGCCGGTTTTCCTGCTCAACACGCTAATCTACGTCGCAGGCGGCGTGGCCGGCACCTTTCTGGCGGCCCTAGGTCTCGCACTGCTGCTCAGCAAGCGAATCGTCCTGCGGGCCTTCTGGCGCGGACTGGCGCTGATCCCTTGGGCGATGCCAATCACTGTCACGGCGATGATCTGGAAGTGGGTGCTGGACGGCCAGTGGGGTATCCTCAACTACGTGCTCACTAGCCTCGGCGTCATCGACGGCTACGTCAGTTGGCTTTCGAGTGGCACCTGGCTCTGGCCGGCGATCCTTGCCGTGAACGTCTGGGCAATGACGCCTTTCATGTTCGTTAACCTGCTGTCCGGGTTGCAGGGCATTCCGCGGGAGATCTACGATGCGGCGAAAATCGACGGGGCGGGGCCCTGGATCACCTTCTGGCGCATCACGCTGCCGATGCTGCGGCCGGTGATCATGACCGTCCTGCTGATCAGCGTCATCCTGCACCTGCGCGAGTTCGCTATCATCTGGATCCTGACGAGCGGCGGTCCCGGCATCAGCAGCACGACCATGTCGCCGCTAGTCTACGTGGAGAGCTTCCGGCACTTCCGGATGGGATATGGCGCCGCCATTGGCATCATCCTGATGAGCGTCAGCCTGCTCTTCACCTGGTTCTATCTCAGACGCCTTCGGCTGGAATACTAGGGGGAACTCTGGCATGACCGATACCGGCAGTCTGCGACCCGCTGCGGCGTTCCCCCACCGTCTGCAACGCCAAGTCAACACATTTCTAAGGTATCTCTTCCTCAGCCTCTTCATGGTCTGGGTCGTGTTTCCCTTTCTCTGGGCGATCAGCAGCTCTCTACGGCCGATCGAAAAGCTCTTCACGCAGACCCCCGAGTGGCTTCCCTATCCCCTGACCTTCGAAAACTACCACTGGGCGGTCAGTCAGCCGACTTTCCTGATTCCGCTGAAGAACTCCTTCCTGGTCTCGGGTTGCACCGCTGTCGTTTCGGTGCTCCTCGCGGCGATTGCCGCCTACAGCCTGGTGCGCCTTAGATATCCGGGCAAGTCGATGATCATCTCGGCGATGCTGTCGGCCCAGATGCTGCCGACCATGGTGCTTATCATCCCGATCTTCCTAATCTATGCAAAGCTGCATATCTTCAACACCATCTTTGGCTTGGTGCTCGCCTCGACCGCTTGGACTCTGCCCTATGCCGTCATTCTTTTCCGAGGGTTCTTCTCAACCCTTTCGGTAACGCTGGAAGAGCAGGCCATGGTCGACGGCTGTAGCAGGTTAGAGGCGTTCTTCTGGATCACCCTGCCGCTCTCCCTGCCGGGCATCATCGCGGTCTCCGCTTTCGTCTTCATCTGGACTTGGGGCGACATGCTATTCCCTCTCATCCTAACCAAGAACATTGACACGCAGACCGCTGCCCTCAGTCTCTTCACCATGATGCAGAGCACTCGCGGTGCGACCAACTACGGTGGGCTGCTCGCGGCCGGCGTGCTCTTCACTCTGCCGGCTGTGGTGCTCTTCATCTGCGTCCAGCGCCAGCTACTGGAGGGCCTAACTGCGGGGTCGCTTAAGGACTGATTGGTCTTGGATCGAGCTATGTTTCAGCCTGAGAGTCGGGTCATTGCATTTGACAAGGGCCCGGCCAGACAATAATGTCAGACAAAAACTACGATAGAGTGGATGTACACAACAGGATCCTATCGAATTGGTATGCAGTTGACGGCCCCCATCGAGGTCTCCGGTAGCCTCATGAAAGCAAGGGAACAGCCATGGCAGTGTTCAGTCGTGCTGAGATGGACCGTCGCCATGATTTTCTACGCGGGCAGATGAAGCAGCAGGGGTTCGATGCCGTAATCGCGACGTCCTACGCCAGCTTCTATTACCTATCCGGTGCACCAATCCATCCTTTCGGCCGGCCGATGGCCGTCATCGTGGCGAGCGACGCCGATCCGATCATTGTCGAACCCTACATTGAGCGCTCGCACACGCGCCTGCAGTCCTGGATCGAGGACATCCGAATTTACTGGGACTACAATCCCACACCTGCGACCATAAACCCGCAACCGCCCCTCAAGTCTATGGTCGATATCCTGGCTCACGCGATTGCCGAGCTTGGATTACAGACCGCGCGGATCGGCATCGAGGACGCGCTACTCCCCCTGGCACATTACCGGGCTTTTCAGGGTGCGCTTCCGAATGCAGAACTTATTGAGGCCTCGGACCTGATCGAGCGGCTGCGGCTGGTGAAATCGTCCGAGGAAATCGCGTTGATCCGCGCTGCTGATGAAATCGCCGACCATGGCCAGGAGCTGGCCCTGGAACTGATTCGTCCCGGCCGTACCGCGGAGGCCCTGAACGCCCAGATTCGCAACGCAATGAACGACTTCGCTTTCGAGAAATATGCCGACATGCCATTCCTCGCGCAATCGCACATCGGTCTCGGAGCGACCGCCAAAAGCGCTGGCCACAGCGATTGGATCAGCTGGGGACGCAGCGACCAAGTGTGCCAAGGCCAGATCCTGGCAACGGTCTTTTCGACCTGGGTTTGGGGCTATTCCGGCAACGTAGAGCGGGCGATTTCGGTGGGTGAACCCGACGCGAGGCAGCGCGAGCTACTGGAACTGATGGTGGAGATGAACGAGACGGCGATCAGCGCGACTAAACCGGGCGTGAAGGTGGCAGACATCGATCGGATCTGCAAGAATCTCTTTGCTAAGCATAACTTAGTTACCCCGACTGGTACTGGGATCGGTCGCGGGATCACTAGCTACGAAGGTAACGCCCGCGAGCTACACTTGGACATCCGCCTGTATAACGATCTCGTTCTGGAGCCTGGAATGGTGTTTTCGATCGAACCCCATGTTCGCGAGGACGACGTTGTCTATCGGCACTGCAATACGATCATCGTGACCGACGACGGTTGCGAAGTCGATTCGAAGGTCCCGCGCGGTGTACTCTGTGTCTAATCCGGCTGAGGGATCGTCAAGCCAGGCCGGCCGAGTCACCACACTCCCAGAGGCTGTCCGGCACCGCCACCGACCGAGGCGCAGCCCGGCCCGGCTCAATTACTAAGCAGGATCGGACGTTGGCGCAGGTCGTGATCAGAAACCTGGGTAAGTCCTATGGCGAGGTGGCGGCCGTCAGAGACGTTAGCCTGGACGTCAGTGAAGGCGAGTTTCTGGTTCTAGTCGGCCCCTCAGGGTGCGGCAAGACAACGACCTTGCGGATGATCGCTGGCCTGGAGGACATCAGCGACGGAGAAATCTGGATAGGCGACCGTATGGTTAACGAGCTACCGCCCAAGGCGCGCGACATTGCGATGGTCTTCCAGAACTATGCGCTCTACCCGCACATGTCGGTGTTCGAGAATTTGGCCTTTGGCCTGCGCCGGCGCAAGTTGGCGCGAAAAGAGATCGAGCAACGCGTTCGGGAGGCGGCCGAGATCCTCTCCATCCAGGAGCTGCTCCAGCGTAAGCCACGCCAGTTGTCGGGCGGTCAGCGGCAGCGGGTGGCCCTCGGCCGGGCCATCGTGCGTCACCCGCAAGTCTTTTTGTTCGATGAGCCGCTGTCGAACCTTGATGCCAAACTGCGCGTACAGATGCGCGTCGAACTGAAACGGCTGCATGGCCGGATCGGCGCGACCGCAATCTATGTCACCCACGACCAGGTCGAGGCGATGACGCTCGGCGACCGGGTTGTGGTCATGTGTGACGGCACAGTCCAGCAGGTTGGCTCGCCGATCGAGCTCTATCGCCAACCGGCCAACCGTTTCGTAGCTGGCTTTATTGGATCGCCCGCGATGAACTTTCTCCAAGTCTCCGTTGAAGCCGCAGAGGACGGAACTTGGGTCCAATCAGGAGCCCTGCGTCTCAGGCTTGGCAAGGCTCAAGCGCGCCGTCTCGCCAGCCACGGCGACCGACAGATCACCCTCGGTGTGCGTCCAGAAAACCTGCGCATTGCCATGCCGGGAGAGCCGACAGGAAGTACCTTTGGGTCAGTCGTCGCGGTTGTCGAGCAGCTTGGCTCGGATCTGCTGCTGGACCTCGATGTCGGCGGCTCGCCGATGACCGCGCGGGTCGATCCGCTGCTGGAAGTGACTGTGGACCAACCGCTTCGCCTGTCGGTCGATTTGGACCGCCTGCATTTCTTCGACCCGGCAAGCGGCATGACCCTCTAGCTCTGCTGGCGCCGGGCGTCCAGAGAGCGGCTCGACCAAGTCCAGCGGGCTCGATCGTGGCGCCGGGTGCCGGCGAGTTGTCCTGGCATGAACGGCAGGTCGTCGTCAGTGCTCATCTCGCCGCTGAAGACCACCACAGCCGCATAGTTGTTGAGCGACCTCGACAGCGCTTCCACGGATCTCTGTCCGCATAGGTCGGGCTTGTAGCCCTGTTTGACTCGGTGCCGGCCGATCTGTCTCGCGGTGGAGCTTGGCTTCTGGACAACGATCAGGGCCCGCGGCATAAGCCGGCTTAAAATCTAGGGATCTAAAAGGTCCGGCCGGGCTTGTGCAGGAAGCGGCCGATCTCCTCGGCGAAGAGCCGCTCAGAATCGTCCTCCGGGGAGTAGCCGATGACCCGGCGGGCATTAACGATGCTCCAGAAGGCACGGGTGTTGTTCGAGATTCCATAGAATATTTGGAAAGGAATCCCGTCTTCGTTGCGGATGTCTTCCGTCTCGATCGACTTTATGTAGAGTTGCTGCAAGTCGCGGAGGCTGATGTAGGCACCTAGATCCCGCCGATAAGCGACTGGGTCGTCCTTTAGCTTGTCGCCCACAATCGGCCGAGGCGCACCGATCCGGATATGCACGTTCTCAACTGGCCGGCCAAATCGACCGCTAGCGAAGACGAAGCCCAGATGCTCGTAACAGGCCTTGGCCCAGCCGTAGAAATTGTCTGAGAGCGGGTAGCTGTCAGGGCCGACCATGTCCATCTTGCCGCAATGCACCTTCGACTCATACCAGTCGGCCGCATGGTTAGAGCTAGTCACCACGATTCGGCGGATGCCTTCTTCGAGCGCCAGCTTCAGCAAATGGAAAACCATGTCGATGTTGGCTCGCTCGACATAGTAGCCGTTGGGCTGCCCCGGTGACGAGGACGCATGCCATTGCGGTGTTGATGTCGTGGTGATCTCCTCGTCCCAGCGGTGCGCCGCATGCACGATCGTGTCCACCCCACGGAAATGCTGACGGTAGCGGGATAGGTCCGGATCTGTGAGGTCGGCTTCGATGATCCCATTCTTCCGACTTCCCTGGTTTACGTCTATGAGGACGAGATCATAACGCTCCCGGAAGGCGGAGAGCAGCTGTTGGGATACGTAACCTCCTGCGCCAGTGAGAAGCACGCGGCGTCGAGGCATGATGCTAGTCCTTGCTGTTTCGCTTAGTCGTGGACCCGACACAGGTCCAAGTAAGGTGATCAACGTCCTGGAAGAGCGTAAAGAGGTGCGCTTCCGACTGTACCGACACGGCCTCGTGAACGGCGGCCACCAGGCCGCTCACCGGCGCGCGGATTTCTTCCAGTGGCTGGAAGTTGAGATCGTACAGAGTTGCCAAACGATCGCCCTCGTCGACCTCAACGCCGAGTTCGACTACTGAACGCAGAATGCCGGACATTGGCGCCTTGACGTCGAAGTGACGAACCACTCTCGGCGCCGGGGGCGAGTCCCTCACACTGTCGAGCATGCCGAGATGCTGGAGCAATCTTCGCAAGTGGTATTTGTACCGTGTTCTGAGTTTGCTCCGGCTTACGCCCAGACCACCAAGCTCGACTTCGATACCCGGGACGCCTTGCTCGTTTGCCACCCTTGTCATCAGGCCAACAGACCAGTCGCTGATGCGAACGAGATTGAAGCCGCAGGCCGCCGCGGCTTCGAAGCTACTTGCTGCGGTATCGGGAAAGAGATGCCCGAACTCGACATAGGGCAGAGCCAACCCGGTAGCGTGCCAGCTGTGCATCGAGAACAGGAAGTTGGTCCTTAGCAGCACCTCGGCGAAGAGACAATGCGCCAGCCGCTCTGAGGGCCTCCCGTCCGGCTGACCCGGAAAGATTCGGTTTAGGTCGAGCCCGTCGAGGGGGCTGGTCCGCCGGTGGGCCGCAAAGGCTGGCGGGTTGGCCACCGGCACCAGGATGAGCGTGCCGGCGAGTTGTTCTGGAATCAACTCCCCCCAAAGCTCGAGAAGGGCTAACACACCTTCCACCTCGTCGCCGTGAATGCCGGCGACGGCCGCTAGAGTTGGACCTGAAGCGGTGCCGGAGATGACATTGATCGGAAGGAATACTGTCGCCCCACCGTCCAACTCGGCCACCCTTACACGGAGCGACTGCCGTTCTCCAGGCGACAACGCCGAGATATCGAGAGATTCCACGAGCGGAGCTGTGCTTGTCATCGTCTCCCCATAGCGGTCTCGACGCCCGAGATCACCACCACCGCCCCTTCTCGAGTCATGCTCGACGCGCCCATGTCTTCATTCAGTGAGTTGCCGGTGTCGCTGATGTTATTTATTGTCTGACATAAAACAGAAATGTCAACAACGACTTGGATCGGGCCGGCGAGGTCATCGGGAGTTTCGCAGCATGTTTTCGCTACCGCTCGTACGTAAGACCGAATGCGTCGCACGGCTTCCACAATCCCTACGAACCAGCCTTGCCGTGCGGCGCAACGCCGAGCGCTTTGGGTGTCAGCCCGCCTCCTTTCTGGAAGACCCCGCGCGCTCGGTGCGGAGGGTCGGCTGTGTATCGCCGACATCGTAAACGGTCACGTGCTGCGTGTCACCGATGCTGCTGACTTCATGGTCTTCTCCGAGTATGACGGCATGGCGTGCGGTTTCAAGTTCGACCGGGACGGCCGTATCTTCCTCGCCGACTTCGAGAAAGGCTTGGTCTAGATCGATGACGGCAGCGATGAGCTCAGCTTCATTCTTGAGAGGCTCGTCCGGAGCGAGCTTCAGGGCGTCAACGATCTTGTTTTCTTAAGCAACGGCGATCATTTTTCGGTTCAGGGCGCCACGGACCTACGCGATCCGCACGGTCGTTTGTTCCGGCGCTGGCCAGACGGTGACCCCGAGATTTCGCTGGACTGTGTACCCAGTCTGGACGGCATAGCCTTCAGTCCTGACGAGCCCATCCCCTACTTTGCAGTGACCACAGCGAACGACATTTGTCGGGTGCCGCTTGGGGCGGATAGCTCCGTCGATCGAGTCGGGACCTTCGTCCACCTTGCTGGGGGAATTGCGAGACCGAATGGTCTGGTGGTGGACGAGGCGGGGAGCCTCGTCGCGCACATCATGGCCTCGGCACGGTCGGACTCTTCAATCGGCTGGGCGAGCCAGTGCTCCGTATCAGATCGAACCTGGGTCTGCTTACGACCAATGTTGTCTGCGATGCTGCAGCTGCGACCGAGCTATACATCACGGAGTCCAAATCGGGCTAACCTTCCGCACGACGTTGGAGGCCCTCAACTGGCGCTTCACGGTTGTACCAGGCCCGCCGCTTGAGGTCGGAAGCATCACGTCAGCTTGTCTGCGTGCCGTCCGGCTTCTCGATCTGCTTCATGTAGGAGCGCATATGCGCTTCCATGTGTTTGCGGGCGTTTTGTGGATTTCGCGATTTGATTGCGTCGACGATTTTTCGATGCTCTTTTATGTCTCGTTCCGGCATGTCGACTAGCTTTTCATTGAATTGCATACGCACGTCTCGGAAGCTGCCAATAAGACTCTGCATGCAATAGACCAGAACTGGATTGCGCGAGGCCTTCGCAATGCATAGATGAAATTTGGTATTGTCGTCGAAGTAACTCTTGCCAGACCTGATCTTCTTCTCAAGATCGCGTGCCGATTTTTCGATCTGCTTAATGTCATCCTCAGTGGCGATTTCGGCCGCCCTTGCCGCTGCTTGTCCTTCAAGGACGGCTCTTACGTCAAATAGGTCCTTGACTGCCCAAAAGGTTACTGAGCGGTCGATCTGTTCGCCGAAATTATTGGGGATCGGCGAGACTACGATCGTGCCCCGCCGTCGCTTGGCTTCAACCACGCCCATCATGGCGAGACCGCGGATCGCCTCGCGCACACTCGAACGACCGACGTTAAGCTGGCGCATCAGGTCGTGCTCAGAAGGAAGTCGTTCCCCCGGGCGAATTCGTCCTTCGCTGATGAGGGAGACGATGTGATCAGTTACGGTCTCTCTGATCCAACCTGAACTGCTCTTTTGAACTCGCATGCTCTCTCCGGCGTCCTGATCGACTACGGTTGTCCAGAAGACGCCGCCGTAGGTTACCAAATTTGGAGGCGGAAGTCATATGCAAGGCTTGAAACTCTGGGATTGCTTAGCAGGGCTGAGCGTCCGCTCGATTCCGATGCTCGACAACCTTGACACGGCCTGGCTGTTTGCGCCAGTGTTTCAAGTATAATGTCAGACATAAGGGATTGTCGTATCGGGTCAGAGAAGATCGGGAGCAGACGGATAGGAGATGTAGATGACGGATGAAAGGGAGGAGCAGGAAAGCAACCCGGCGGCGGTCACGGCCAGTACCTCGGGAGCCGCCGAAGCCGGCAAGGTGATTCTACGAGCCGGTGGGAATGCCTTCGATGCGGCGGTGGCGGTTGCCCTCGCCACCTGTGTCGCTGACCCAGGCAATACCGGAATCGGAGGGTACGGCGGCAACATGGTTGCCCGCCGGTGCGACGGTGAGACCATCCGTGTCGATTTCAACACTTGGGCGCCGGCCAGCGCTCCCCTTGGGTCGGACCGGCCCATCTTTCCGGAGCTTGGCCCGAGAGCGACTTCGATGCCGAACAATCTGGCGGGGCTGGCCCGGATCCTTTCCGAGTTCGGAACAAAGAGCTGGGCCGAGGTGAGCTTGCCTGCAATCGCCTTGGCGCGCGATGGGGTGATTGCCCGTGGTACGACAATCCGTGCCTTCATGGATTCGCGGCGGCATGCCTTCCTCGACGAGTGCTTTGAGATGGACTGGGGCGAGGCCGACGGCGATGCCACGCTCACCTTCAGGCAGCCTGCTTTGGCACGCTCGCTCGAAACACTCGCCGAAAAGGGACCGGATTGGTTCTACAACGGCGCGTTCGCCGAGTCCGCCCGGGCTGCCATGCGGCAAGGCGGGGTCGAGATCAGTGCGAAGGAATGGGCGGCCATCCCGGAGACGGTTTTAATCGAGCGAGCCCATTCATTGGACCTTGGGCCGGTTACGATTCACGCTCCGGCCCTGCAAACCTCAGGCGCGCCATCCACCCTCGCAAACGTCTATGCGGCAGGGAAGATCACTGATCAGGGTGAGTTGGAGAGTCCGAACGGCTTATCCAAGTTGGCCCGCTCTATGGCGGCAGTTTGGCAGTTCCGATTTGCAACGCCGGAGGGTAACGTGGTCGACGAGGCCAGTCTCGTGCCCTGGATCGAGCGAGCTATTTCTCATCCGCCGGGCCAAGCACCGTTGAAAAAGGCAGTCGGCCCGAACGCTATCGGCCATACCGCCCATCTCAACACGCTCGACCGCGAGGGCACGCTGGTGTCGCTGACCTTCACGCACGGCTTCCTATGGTTCGGCGGGGCTTGGGCAGTGGAGGACACGGGCGTGATTATGAACAGCGGTATGCTTTCCTTTAATTGGGCGGAGCCAGTCCGGAGTTTGGGTCGCAAATTTGCGGTATGCAACATCTCTCCGGTCGTAGCCGAAGACCGGAGCGGAAATGCACTGGCTTTGGGCTGTCCTGGCGGCCGTCGAATTCCGGCCAGACTTGGTCTCGTGCTTGCCCGCCATTACTTCACGGGCAAGACCATTCAGGAAGCCGTCTCTTCAGGACGAATTCACGTCGAGGACGGTCTGATCGCCAAGGCGGAGGGGTGCCGACTGAAGCCTGAGGTTATGGATGCCCTGACGAACGCCTTTCCGGAAGTCGGCTCGGAGAATGTCCCCGGGTACAATAGCCCAATGAGCGCGATTCGACTTTCGGCCAAAGGGACGGTTGAGTTAGGCCTCGACGACCGAGAGACTCTTGCGTGGGGAGGTCTCGTCGTCTGACAGGACCACAAGTCGCCGGCTTTTGAACCCCCAGCACCGTAACCTCGGAACCTGACGACAGGGACTGCGGCGCATCGGATATGGAAAGTTCCAGCTGTGCCCCATGGCTCGATTCCGATGGCGATCACACGGTAGAAAATTTTGTCTGACAAATGTGTGGATCTGGATTCTCCTTTTGTGATACAAATTACCGAAAATGACCTCAGGTGCCGGTGGCACAAAGGGGCGGATCTCTGGAACAGGAGAGGAATAACAAAATGATCGGCAGATTGACACGACGCGACTTCTTCAAGTCGGCGACGGCCGGCATGACCGGGCTCGGCGCGCTTGGACTGGCGTCCCGCTTCCAGCGGGTTCTCGCTGCGGATCGCCTCACGGTCGTAACCTGGGGCGGACCATGGTTCGAGAGTTCCAAGGTGGTCGCAGAGCAATTTACAGATATCCGGGACGTTCAATTCGCTTGGGAGCTGCACCAGGGCGGTTCTCAGAAGATCGTAACTAAGATCAAGGCGGCCTGGCCGACCGTTCAATATGACGTAGTCGGGGCCTGGGATCCGGTATTCCACGCGATGATGCGCGAGGGGTGGCTCGAGCCGTTGGATGACTTGCCCAATCTCAAGGACATACCAGAGGCTTACCTAACCAGAAACGCCGAGGGTCAGGCCGTAGTGGCGCCTATGGGAGTCACCGTAACGTGCTGGGGATATCGGAAAGATATGATCGAGCAGCCGGTTACTTCCTTCGAAGATCTCCTGGAACCCCGCTTCAAGGGTCTCGTGTGCATGCGTACGCCGACTTCGTACTCAGGTCTGCCCTATGTCGGTATTGCGCTGGAATTCGGTGGGGACGAGAGAAACATCGACCCGGCCTTCGATTTTCTTAAGGAGCTAGCCAAGCGCGGGAACATCGGTCGCGTGGCGGGATCGGACACCGACTCGATCAATTCAATGACGACCGGAGAGACCGCATTCGGGTTTGGCGTGGCCGATGTTTGGGAGCGGATCGCCGCGGCCCACCCCATCGAGGTACTTATGCGCGTGCCCGAGAGCAAGGGGCTCAAAGGACTGATCTACAAGGATGGATGGACGGTTCTCAAAGGCCCGCGCGCGGAGCTAGCTAAGGAATTCGCCAACTTCACGATCAGTCCTGAGAACGCGACATTCATCGCCGGAGCACTGTCGGCTTTCCCGGCCAATTCGAAAGCCTCGGCGAGCGAAAAGGCGCAGATTTGGTCATATCGGCCAGATGAGCTCGACGCTTATGCCTATGTCCCGGACTTCGGCTATCTCTCCGAACAGGTGAGCGGTTGGAGCAAACGTTTCGAACAGGAGATTACGCCGCTTCTGGGCGACTAATGGGGACATTTCAGTTGGGCTGAACCGGCTACGGACGAGAACAGATTGGGGACAGTCGATCGGGCCAGCCCTAGCCGTGTCGGGGGCGCGAAGATGGGATTGAGCGAATGCATCGCGGACGCACCCCTGAAGGTTGACAAGAGACGGCACCATGAACGGTCCAAGCATAGGCACCTGGTCGAGCAGGAGGGGCAGCGCGTTGCTCTTGATCGGTCCGGTGTTGCTGGCGTTCGGGCTGCTCTATCTGGTGCCGCTGCTCTTCACGGCCTGGGAGAGCTTCAAGGAGTTTGTGCCGGGGCGGATTGGTGGCGTTGCGGGTACTTTCACTCTGGAGAACTATCGGTCACTCCTACACCCGGTCTATTTGGACTACTTCCTCAACACTTTCAGGATCAGCTTGGTGGCGACGTTACTTGCGCTTCTGCTCGGCTATCCGATTGCCTACCACATCGCGCGACGGCGATCCGGCTCCTTGCGCACCTTTCTAGTGGGGTTCCTCATTTGTATGCTGTTCCTCGGGGTTGTCGTGCGTGTCTATTCCTTGGCACTGACGATAGGACCGGTCGGCATCCTGTATCCAGTCGCCAGCTTCTTCGGCTTCCGGCCAAATGACGTAATTCTCATCGAATTCTCGGTTGTGCTCGGCCTCGTGCACACCTTGGTGCCGCTGATTGCTCTCACCCTAATCGGAACGATCCACAACGTGAATCCGAACTTGGAGGATGCAGCCCTTTCGCTGGGTGCGACCCGGTTTGCATCCTTCATGACCGTGACCGTGCCCCTGAGCCTCCCGGGTGTCGTCTCTTCAATCTTGCTAGCCTATGCGCTCGCGGTGAGTTCCTTCATCGTCCCGATGGTTCTCGGCAAGGGGATCGTGGTCTTCGCGACAAACCTCATATTCGAACGATTCTCTGAGGTCGCCGATTTCCCTGGCGGCTCGGCGATCGCAATGGTCATGCTCGTTGCCTCCGTCACCATCGTCTATGGGCTGCTCAAGCTGGTGGCGCGGCGTTTTGAGGCGACGTAAGCCAGCCGATGAAGCGGATCACGGATAACTTGGCTTTGGCGCTCTTCATTGGGTTGATCGTGTTCACCCTGGTCTACCTTATGGTTCCGGTGGCAATCGCCATGATCATGTCGCTCGATTCTCGAGAATTTCTCGGACAGTTCCCGCCACCGACACTTTCCATCAAGTGGTATCTCGCGTTCTTCGGGGACCCCTATTATTTGAATGCGCTCAAGAACAGCGTGATCGTCGGAGTGATCTCAGCCAGCGTGTCGACCGTCCTGGGTGTCTGCGCGGCGGTCTTCCTGCACCGCCACCGTTTCCCTGGCCAGCAGTCGCTATCCGCCTTTTTCCTTTCACCGCTGGTCGTACCAACCGTGATCGTCGGCTTCGCACTGCTGATCTTCTTTTCCTACCTAGGGGTGTTCGACGGCTTCGTCCGCCTGATCGGAGGCCACGTTATCATTACGTTGCCCTATACGATCCGCACGACCCTGGCCTCCCTTGTCGGTATTAAGCGAAACCTTACCGAGGCGGCGCTGAGCCTGGGTGCAACTGATCGACAGGCGTTTTGGTCGATCACCTTCCCGCTCGCTAAAACCGGAATTGTGGCCGGTGCCATCTTCGCCCTTTCGATCTCCTTGGACGACCTGGCGCTAAGCCTATTCTTGGTCGATCCGTTCTCGACGACGTTGCCAGTGGCGCTGCTCACCAGCATGCGCGTGCGCTTCAACTTGACCATTGCCGCGGCCTCCGGATTTCTGGTTTTCGTGACAGCCGGTCTGGTCCTTCTGCTCGATCGGCTGGTTGGCCTCGACAAGTTGATCGGTACGGGGATTTACAGAGCCTAGCCTATCGTCATGCCGCCCGAAGGAGTTGTCACTTCATCATCAAGAATCGCGGTTCTGGCGATTCCGGGTGCAATTTTTCGAATGTTCGACTTGGAGAGGATTCAATAGATGGCAAGGAGCTATGATGTCGTCATTGCCGGAGCCGGCATCACGGGTGCCAGCACCGCCTATCATCTGAAGAAGATGGGTGCGGCCCGGGTGCTTCTGCTGGAACGTGGCCAACCTGCAGCCGGCGGCACAGGAAAGAGCGCGGCGATCATCCGGCAGCACTACTCGACGCCACTCTTGGCCCGGATCACCAAGGAGAGCATCGCCATGTTCCGCGCTATGCCGGATGAGCTAGGCAAGAGCGGAGGTTACATGCGGGTCGGTTGGTACATGCTTCTACCGCCCGAGTCCGTGGCGGGGGCGGAGAAGAACGTTGCGATGCAGCAGTCCGTTGGAATCGATACGGGATTCCTGAGCGAAAGTGAGATAGCCGAGCGAATGCCATGGTTGAATCCGGACGGAGTGGCCCGCGTAGTCCATGAGCCGGACGGCGGCTACGCTGATCCGGTGCAATCCACGGAGGCCTACACACAGGCCTTCGCGGCGGCGGGCGGCGAGGTCCGGCTCCAGCATCCGGCCCGCGAGCTGCTGCGGGACGGCGACCGGATCACTGGCGTGTTGACCGATGAAGGGCCGATCGAGACGGGAGCCGTGGTGAATGCCGCGGGTCCCTGGTCGCATCTCCTTGCCCGTAGCGCGGGCATCGACCTGCCCATTCAGGTCGTCCGGGAGCAGGATTCCGTGTGGAAGGCTCGGCCGGGGAGGCCGCTTCCGACCCAATCGATCTCCAATGCCGTTGACGCGATCTATGTTCGACCTCTCGGAGACGACCGCTTCATCGTCGGTCGTGGCTTTCCCAAGGAGTATTACGACGTCGATCCGAACAACTACAAGGAGACCGCCGACGAGGAGTTCGTGGCCGACGTCTTGAAACGAATGGAGCAGCGTTTCCCGCCCTTCGCTGGGGTGCAGCGGCTGACCACTTACGCGTCGCTCTATGACGTCACTCCGGACTGGTACCCCTTCATTGGACCACGTGAATTGCTAGCGGGCTACTACGACGCGTGCGGCGGCAGCGGCCACGCATTTAAGCTCGGACCGGCGATCGGGCTGCGTCTCGCGGCCTGGATCCTGGAAGGTCGTGTCGATAAGGATTTCGCCGATCTTTCGTACGATCGTATCAAGAATGGGAAACTGTTCGCACAGACCTACGGCGGCAATCGGGGTTAGAGAATACGCCTCGGATCCATCGGTTCGGAATTGGTTTCCGGAACTCGGCACAAGCCCATCAGTCAACGCCGATCTCTTGACAGAAGTGATCGACCGCTTTCGGGTCATCGACAAGTTCGATGATCGGCTCGAGGCCCGGGGGCGGCGTGTCGGACCATTTGATACCTGCGGCGGTGAGAACGCAGACGATCGGCTCGTCCGGATCGATGGTCCGGCTGTCGACGAGCCGCGGCAGGCAGGCTACCGGCAGCGCTGATGAATTCTCGACGTAAAGGCCTTCCTCACCGAGCCACCGAACGGCCTCTACAATAGCCGAATCGCTGGCCGAGAAAGCATTGCCACCGGACTCCCGAATCGCCCGCAGAGCGTGCATGCTGGCCACGGGTTCCGAAGTTGAAACGGCCACGCTCCTGAACCTGGGCAACTCGACGACATGGTCCAGGTCGCCGCGCAGTGAGGCCTCCAGAGAGTTGGCGCCCTTGGGTTGGCAGGCTACCATAGCCGGCGTTTGATCGATCCAACCCCAATCGAGGGATTCGCGGAACCCTTTCCAGGCACCATAGAGGCCGTTACCTCTAGCGCAGGGGAAGAGTACGGCTACCGGTGCTGTCTCTAAGTCTTCGATTAACTCGTAGGCGAAGCTCTTGTACCCCTCGATGCCGTACGGGTTCTGGATCGTGCGCGGCAAGAAAAGGCCGACCGGCCACCAAGATTCGTGCGCTGCGATCCGCTCGAGGAGCGTCCGGTGGCAACCGTCCTCGCTCACGACTACCCGCGCACCATGCAGGTGCGCCTGATTGATTAGGGACTGGCCAGTGTGCGGCGGTGCTAGAAATACACACTCCGCACCTGCTGCGGCACTATAGGCAGCGACGGAGACGCCGAGATTGCCAGTCGAAGAGACGGCGAATTTACGAAAGCCGAGCGATCGAGCCATGTTGACTGTGATTGCGACATACCGGTCTTTGAACGACCAGGTCGGGTTGACCGTTTCGTTCTTGAAGTAGAGCTTGCTGAGGCCGAGTCTCGGGCCGATCACTCTGGAGCGCAGTAGGGGTGTGCCGCCTTCGCCCAAGCCAATCCACTCCCGCCCCTTCGTACCGGGCAACAAGTCGAGGTAGCGATGCATGCTCCTCGCCGCGCCACGCTGGTTCAAAGGTGTGGGCGGCATATTGGGTCGAAAGTGGGCTTCGAGGACACTTCTGCTACTATTCTGGCATAAATTGGGGCAGCCACCGAGATAGGCGCCGAGCGGGAAGCGCTCTCCGCATTGGTCGCACTCCAGCCACCACTCGGACGCGGAGTCGGCAGACTGTTCGTGTGAACGTCGCTCCATTGAACTGATCACCTTCCAAAGGCCGATTGTTGTTTAGTGGAGGCAAAACCGATACAGACGATCTGCGTTCTTCCCAGGGGCAGACAACATGAGACCCCGACGCCCTTCAGCGCTCCTTCCCGATACTTACTGGTAAAACGATGCAGCTTCCCGGATCGAAGCACGCCGCAAGAGCCTCCCCCTCGAGGTCGATGGACTGGCCGACATATTTTTCCAACGCAAGGATCTCCACACCGTGGTTGGTAGCCAGGGTCAGCTGGACATCGGGGCCCAGATGGGTAACGGCCTTGACCCGACCTGGTAGGAGATTCCTGCACGGCACCGACGCACACGGAGTACCTTCACTATTACTCACGAGCGTAACGCGTTCCGGCCGTATTCCGATCTGGCACTCTTGTCCCTCTGAGCCCGTCCCGGCGCTGACGAGGAGACTGAGGCCGCCATTCGATTGGAAACGTCGTATGCCAGGGGAGACCTCCTCCTGGAGAATCCCGACCAACCAGGTAGCCCTACCAATAAAGTCGGCGACGAAGCGGTTGGCGGGCCGCGAGTATATCTCCTGTGGGTTTCCCTGTTGCATGACGCGGCCGGCGTTCATGACAATCACTGTCTCGGCCATGCTCATCGCTTCCTGCTGATCGTGGGTCACGATGATCGTGGTTGAGCCGGTTTCCTTCAGAATTTGCTTGATCTCCTCCCTGACCTGTTCGCGCAACTTGGCGTCGAGGTTTGACATGGGCTCATCCAGGAGCAGCAGCTCTGGCTGAGTGGCGAGTGCGCGGGCCAACGCCACACGCTGCTGCTCACCGCCGCTGAGTTGGCTAGGCCGTCGACGCTCAAAGCCGGTGAGTTTCACGACGGCGAGTATCTCTTTGAGGCGCGCGGGGACCTCCGCCTTGCTCATCTTTCGGTGGCGCATTCCGTATGCGATGTTCTGTTCGACAGTCATGTGGGGAAACAGGGCGTAGTCCTGAAACACCAACCCGATGTTGCGCTCGTAGGGCCGCTTCCGAGACATGTCCTCGCCATTGATCCGTACCGCTCCGGAATCGACCTGCTCAAAACCCGCGATGATCCGCAATGTGGTTGTTTTCCCGCAACCACTTGGTCCGAGGAGTGAAAGGCACTGCCCTTCCATCACGTCGAACGAAACGCCGTTCAATGCGGCAGTACCACCGAATCGCTTTGCTGCGTTGCGGACTTCAACGACCGGAATCATCGGAGGTGAACATCAGACAAAGCGCGAGCGAACCCAGCAAGTAACCACGGCGGCAATTGTATTCGACCCTGCGGAGAGATAGACCGGCGAGGGGAGGGGTCCCTAGCGACCCGAGTTCTCGACCTCATTGAGTATACCCATTCGAGAACGCCATGGATCTCGCCTTTCCCGGCTCCCATGAAGGGCTGAAGTGCGCGACGGTCGCTCACTGATTTTCTCCTACTCCGCTTGATGCAAGTCCCATGGCTTTACCCGACATTTGTGGTGCGGTCCGTTTCCCCGCCGACACGCGAGGATTCGTTCGCTTCTGTGACTAGCACGCCCCAGAGCGCAGCCTCGCAAAGGCGGATGTCATCTTAACAATTTGTCGGACAAATGTCACGCCCGTCTGCGTCACGCTACGTCGGTCGGAAAGAGTGCCTCCGGGCTCGATTCTGGAGCCGATCTATAATTGTAGATCAGCGATCAACTCTGACCTGGGATCGGCGCGCGTTTTGGCTTTTGGCGAGCCTGTTACGGACAGTCCAGTCGTGCAAAGGCGCGCCCCCCTTACGCGATGGCAGACCCTTCAAATGGCTGAGGTAATGCGAGCTAGTCCCGTTGATCTTTCTTGATGATATCGGCGGCCTTCTCCGCGATCATCATGGTCGGCGCGGCGGTGTTGCCGGAGGTGATGGTCGGCATGATCGAGGCGTCGACCACCCGCAAGCCGCCGATCCCATGCACCCGCAAGCGCTCGTCCACCACCGCCATGTCGTCCCGGCCCATTTTCACCGTCCCCACCGGGTGAAAGATGGTGGTGCCGATGTCGCCTGCCGTGCTTGCTAGTTCCTCGTCGCTCGTGAACTGCGACCCGGGCTTGAACTCCTGTGGCCGGAAACGGCTGAGGGCGGGCGCCGCGCAGATGCGCCGGGTGAGCCGTATCGCCTTGGCGGCCACCTTGCGGTCACGCTCTGTCGAGAGATAGTTCGGCCGGATCGCCGGAGCAGCCAGAGGGTCGGGGCTGCGGATGCAGACGCTGCCCCGGCTCTCCGGCCGCAGGTTGCAGACCGAGGCGGTAAAGGCCGGAAAGGGATGCAGCGGCTCGCCGAACTTCTCCAGCGACAACGGCTGCACGTGATACTCCAGGTCGGGCGTCTCCAGCGCCGGATCGGACTTTGCGAAGGCGCCGAGCTGGCTCGGCGCCATGGTGAGCGGGCCGCGCCGGAACAGAGCGTATTCCAGGCCCATGCCGAGGCGGCCAAGGAGGCTGTTCGCCCGCTCGTTCATGGTCGGGGTGCCCGAGACCTTGAAGACGAGACGGATCTGCAGGTGGTCCTGCAGGTCCTCCCCGACCCCCTTGAGTTCGTGGATCAGCGGCACGCCGAGGTCCTGCAACAGCGCGCCTGGGCCTATGCCCGAGAGCTGCAGCAGCTGGGGCGAGCCGATGGCGCCGGCGGCGAGGATCACTTCGCGCCGGGCGGTCACGCTAGCAAATCCCGCCGTGTCGCGCAGCTCGAGCCCGGTCGCCCGCCGGCCGTCGAAGCGGAGCTTGAGGGCCTGGGCGTGGGTCAGGACGCGCAAGTTAGGCCGCCTCAGGGCTGGGCGCAGGAAGGCCTTTGCCGTGTTCCAGCGCACGCCGCGCTTCTGGTTCACGTGGAAATAGCCGCAGCCTTCGTTGTTGCCCCGATTGAAGTCGTCGATCTTGGGGATGCTGATCTCGGCCGCCGCGTCGCGGAAGGCATCGAGGATCTCCCACGACAGGCGCAGGTCTTCGACCCGCCATTCGCCGCCGGCGCCGTGCACCGCGTCGGCGCCGCGGTAGAAGTCCTCTGCCCGCATGAAGTAGGGCAGCACGTCCTCCCAGCCCCAGCTGGTATTGCCGAGCTGGCGCCAGAGGTCGTAGTCGCGGGCCTGGCCGCGCATGTAGATCATGCCGTTGATCGACGAGCAGCCGCCGAGTACCCGGCCGCGCGGATATGCCAGCACCCGGCCGTTCAGCCCCACCTCCGGCTCGGTCTTGAAGCACCAGTCGGTGCGCGGGTTGTTCTGGGTGTAGAGGTAGCCGATCGGGACGTGAATCCAGAGATAGCTGTCCTTGCCGCCGGCCTCGAGCAGCAGGACCCGTTGGCCGGGATCCGCCGACAGCCGGTTCGCCAGCAGGCAGCCGGCCGAGCCGGCGCCCACGATCACGTAGTCGAAGACGCCCAGGCTTCGTTCGCCCCGGCTCAACGCTTCGCTCGCGTCAGGTTTTCGCTGTCGTCGAGTGCTCACCGGTTCTAACGTCCTTCAAATTCTTTGACCGTATCCGCTGGAATTTTCATCTCAAATCAGAGCTATGGTAACTTCAGGTGCCAATTTTGAGTGACGAGACGAGGGCGCGAAGCGTTGCTAGAACGCTCAATGCAGTGATCCGGCCAGTGCTCGGGTTTTCATCCGATGGTATGTTTTCGATGGTCATTTCAAATCGCGCACTGTCCGATTCTACCCTGACGCGGTGGATGTTGCGGGCGATGTCGGGATCGGCCCATAGCTCGAGCTGCGTGCGCTCTGGGCCGATACCGGCCAGGCTGAGCGCAGCGCATACGTTTACGTTGGCGGGGAACCCCGTCGCACCGACGCGGGCGTTACCCACAAAGACTTTGAGTGGCGCATCAAGGCTCTCAAGGGAAATCCGATGCTCTCTTAGATAGGGTGCGCCTGCGAGGCTGCGCGGCGGCTTCCGCGTCTCTAGCGTTACCGAGTGAATTTCGCCTTCCGCCGCAGCGCGCACCGCGTCGAGGCCGACGAGCGCTCCCGTGGGGACCATGATGCGCGCCCCGGTCTCTCGGGCAAGATCAACGAGCTCCGGGCAACCAAGCAACGCCCCCACGGTCACCGGTACGAATACTCGTCCAGCCCGGACCGTTGCTTCGGCGACCTCGGTGAAGACCGCAGCAGGTGCGCACTCCACCACCACGTCGGCGTGGTTGGCAAGTGCACCAAGGGGGATGACTGGAACTGGATGTTGGAAGGTGGCTAGACGCCGGTGTGCACTGTTAGCGTTTCGCGCAGCGACCGCTGCCAGTTTGAGACCCGGGATGCCTTCGTCAAGACGCCTCGCTACCGTTTCTCCAATTGCGCCGAATCCGCCAAGTGCAACGAGAAGCTCATCGCCTGCATACTGCATTGTGCCGCTGTCTCCGATGGTTAGCACTGCCAGCGGTCTGCATCCAAGAGCGCGATTTCTCCTCGACGCTTCTCGATTGCGAGCGCACTAATGATAAGGAACTCAATCCAATTGGGTTTACCAGACAGTTCTCCAACATCGCTTTTTGCCACCTGTCTGCGTCGAACACCTGCCCACAATTTGACCACGGGCAGACGATATCAATTGAGAGCGGCTCATCTTTCGCGCTGCTGATACAGGGTTTGGACCTTCATCGGACTGAGAGCATAGCTGTAGTGTTTGACATTATGTGTTGCACAGCAGGCCTTGCAAGCATAATAATGTCTGACATAAATATTCGGGCGCTGTGGAGCAATGACGTCCGCTGAAATGGGCTGCGGTTCCTTAAAACTTAGATTCCTGGAGAATTCCTGGGCTTTGGACTGGGGATTGATAATCTGGAGTGTATGATCCAGATGCTCAAATTGATTGCATCCCAGGCGGTTGCCTGTCTGAGGTCGCGGGCAGATCTCCAGTTTGAAAATTTGGTGCTCCGTCATCAGCTGCAGATTCTGAAACGGTCCTCACCTAGGCGCGCTCGTCTCAAAAAGGTGGACTGTTATATCCTCTCCTGGCTGTGTCGGATGTGGCCCAAAATCGTATCGTCAATCTGTATCGTCCACCCGAAGACCTTGGTGCGGTGGCATCGAGAAGGCTTCCGGACCTATTGGCGCTGGAGGTCAAGGCGGCAGCGTGGACGACCGAGGACATCCAGTGAGATACGAGCCCTCGTTCGACAGATGAGTGTGCAGAACCCACTATGGGGCGCACCTAGGATTCACGGCGAGCTCATGAAGCTTGGTTTCCAAGTCAGCCAGGCCACGGTCTCTAGGTACATGCCCCGACGCCCTCCGGATCCTGGTCAAAGATGGAAGACCTTTCTCCGCAACCACCTCCATTGCACGGCCTCGATTGACTTCCTGGTTGTCCCGACACTGACCTTCAAGATCCTCTTCGTGCTCGTCGTTCTGAGCCACGATCGACGGAAGGTGGTTCACTTCGGTGTCACCGCGAATCCAACGGCCGAATGGACAGCTCGGCAGATCACCGAAGCTTTTCCCTGGGACGAAGCGCCGAGGTTCCTCATTCGCGATCGCCACCGCACCTATGGCCAGGCCTTCCGCGATAGGGTAACCGCGATGGGCATACGAGATACCCCAACGGCCCCGAGGTCGCCCTGGCAGAACGGCTATGTCGAGCGGATCATCGGGTCCATACGACGAGAATGCTTGGACCACATCGTCGCCCTGGACGAACGTCACCTAAGGCGTGTTCTCCGTTCCTACTTCGCGTACTACAACCAGATCCGAACCCACCTGGCCTTGAAGAAGGACGCTCCCATCCCAAGGCCAATTGATCCAGCATTTGGAGGCCAGGTTGTGGCCATTCCCGAAGCTGGCGGCTTGCATCACCGATATGAGCGTCTCGCTGCCTAGAGATCGACACACTGGTGCATTCCTGGCTTGACCGGTGCCGATCCAGCCTCCGGGCGGCTGGGCGTTGCTCTGAGACGAACTGCCGTCAATCCTTTGGACCCGCGAAGGACCATACGCGATTCGCGCAGTTCGGCCGAGATCCATTGACCGATCGTCTCTCGATCGGCGTGCAACCTCTAGAACTTGGAGTTCTGAGAAACGATAGGGGATCCTGTTGCAGGGTGGCCTTCGGGCCCTCTCCGACCATCCTCTCGTCGGCGAGGTCCGTGGCCTCGGTCTGATCGCCGCCGTCGAGCTCGTGGCCGACAAGCCGACCAAGGAGCCCTTTTGGCCTCGGGGCGAGCTCGGCGCCTACGTCTTCGAACAGGCGCACCGCCATGGTCTCATCATTCGCGCCATTCAGGATTCGATCGCGTTCTGCCCGCCGCTCATCATCGAGGAGCGGAAGATCGTCGACATGATCCGGCGCTTCACCCGAACCCTCGAGGACGCCGAGGTCTGGGCGCGCGACGCCTTGATCTGAGCGCCGCCGGTCCCGCGTTTCCTAGGGAGCGGCCGGTGCCTCAGCACATGCCGACGGTGGGCAGGAGGTCCGCGCGCGCGTCGTCCGCGCGCGCGCGCAGCAGGTCTTCCATCTGGTCCTTGACGTCTCCATTCGCCGGATCGCGAAAGAGGTTGTCCATTTCATGCGGATCGCGCTGAAGGTCGTAGAGCTCTCCCTCGCCGGATAGCACCTCCTGCGTATATCGATAGCCGCCGGAAACGACGGTCCGCAGGTCCAGCTCGACGCCGCAGCGCGACGCATCCAGCCCCCATTCGATGTACGCATGGTTCCGCATCGGAGCGCGCCGGGCGTCGCCGCCCGCCATGGCCGGAAGCAACGAATCGCCGTGATAGCCTCGCGAGTGTCCGCCGCAGAAGTCGACGATGGTCGGAGCGAGATCGACCGTGGACACCACCTCTCGAACAAGTCTTCCCTTCTCGACGCCAGGGCCGGCGCAGAGGAGTGCGACGCGGATCAGACTGTCGTAGAGCATCGGCCCTTTGAACAACAACCCGTGATCGCCCAGGAACTCGCCGTGGTCCGACGTCAGGATGACGAGCGTGTCTTCCTCCAAGCCCTGCGCCGCCAAAGCGGCCATGATTCGGCCCACGTTGTGGTCGACGAGCGAGATCATGCCGAAATAGGACGCCGTCATATCGCGCAACTGGCGGTCCGAAAACGCCTTTTGGCGCGAGAGCTGCTCGCGAATCTGGCGGAACTCCTCGTTCGTCCTCGGCGTGCCCGTGAGGCTCGCCTCGTGCCACCAGGGCCGCCGCGAGAGATCCAGTCGTCGATGCTCCGGAAGGTTGACGTCCTCCGGCCTATGCATGCCGGCCCACGGCTCCGGCGCGTCGAAGGGATGGTGCGGGTCGGGAAACGAGACCCAGAGCAGGAAGGGATCGCCGCGGGTCTGTTTGCGGATGTACTCCGTTGCCCGGTCTCCCAGCCAGCTCGAGGTGTGCCAAACCAGCGGCAACTCCGGCACGTGCACCTGCTGCGCCCCGCTAGCTGGTTTCGGGCCCTTGAAGTACAGCTCGTCTTTCTCCCTCCCGAAGCCGTCCGCGTACAGCCACTTGGTGTAGTGCAGGCCGAGCGGCGGTTCCCAGCTCGGCCATTTCACCGGACCATCGATGAACAGTTCGACATGGTCGAACCCCATGTAGGGACCGAACCAGCCGTCATAGTAGTCCGCCATGGTATGCCTGCACTCCGGCCGGCCCGTAGGCTCGAAGGTGTGCTGAGTGGCCAGATGCGCCTTGCCGAGCAGGGCCGTCTTGTACCCCAGCCCAGCGGCCTGGGCCGCGAAGCCCCGCTCGACCATGTCGTCCGGAAGGTCGATGCCGTTGTCGCGGACGCCGTGGGTGAAAGGAAGCATGCCCGTCAGGATCGACGCTCGGGCCGGCTGGCACAGCGGGGCGGGACAATAGCAGCGCTCGAAGCGCGTTCCCCGTGCCGCCAACCTGCCGATGTGCGGCGTCTTGATGTCCGGCCGGGCGAACGAGAAGCAGTCGGCCCGGTGCTGATCGGTCGTGATCAGCACGATGTTGGGACGGGATAATGGCATGGTCTGGTTCCCTGTTTCGCGCCCTCCCGGAGCCCGGCCGCTCCATGGGAGAGAGACTCAACCGCGAAGTGGGCGCCCCTACCCGCATGGCTCCTCGCCATGCCGGACACGCCCACCCCGAGTCCTCGGCGAATGGCTGCGCAGTCACCGCCCGCCGCGGCGTCAACCTTCAAGAGGAATCGATCGAACGATAGATCGCGTCTTCCTCCTTCATGAAACTGCAAAACGCTTCCGCCGGCATCCAGATCGGCGCGAAGCCGAAGTTGTCGCCAAAATCCCGGAAGGCCTGGCTCTGCGCTGCGCTGCCGACGATTTCCTCGGCCTTCGCCGCGACCTCGGCGGGCACATCCTTAGGCATGAAGACGCCCCGGACGGATCCGATTTCGATATCCACGCCGTAGTCGGACGGGACCTCTATATCGTGCAGCGGCGCATAGTTGATCCCTTCCAACGAGCCGCCGGAAACCAAGACATTAGCGATTCCGCCCTTCACTTCGTTCAGCATCACCGGAGCGATCAGGACGCCGGCGTTGACTTGATTGCCGATCAGCGCCTTCTTCAGCGGCGCGCCGCCGTTGAAGGGAATGATGCGGACGTCGATACCGTGCTGCTTGACCAGAGCCTCCGCGAGGACGTGGTCCGGCGTCGCCAACGCGGTGACACCGAGGGACAGTTTGCCGGGACTGTCCTTGGCGGCCTTCACGAAATCGCCGAAGCTGCCGAAGCCCTGTTCCTTGTTGGACAGGACCCAGGCGGGTGTCTGATAAACCCCGCCAATGCAGACGTAGTCGTCGAGGCTGAACGGCACTTCGCGAAAGACGATCGGCGCCGTAACGTCGCTGGAGCCGTTGAGCAGCATGGTGTTGCCGTCCGGCCTTGCGTTCTTCACCGCGAGCATGCCCGCGTTGCCGGCTCCGCCCGTGATGTTCTCGACGATCACCGTCTGACCGGACACCTCTTCCATCGCTGTTGCCAGTGCGCGGGCGATGGAGTCAGTGCCGCCCCCGGCCCGCCAAGGCACGACGATACGCAGCGTGCCGTCAGGGTAGTCGGCCAAGCCGTCGCCGACGGCCGCCATGGAGATGGCACCGACCATGGCGAGCGCGACACCAGAGGAAAGGATCTGGTTGATTCTCATGTTTCAACTCCCTGTTTGAGTTGCGAATCGTTGGCATTTCGCACCTTGCGAATTCCGAGGTAGAATTCTCTCAGCACAAGCAGGACTATTCCGCCGGTCATGATCGCGCGCGGCCAGGTTGAGATGAAGGTGACCCAGTCGCCGGCCGAGTAGGCCAAGCCGAGACGGATGTTGTATTCGATGATCGGCCCGAGGATGGCGCCGAGCACAATGGTCACGACCGGGAATTTTCGCGCCTCGAAGAGGTAGCCCGCGACGCCGCAGACGATCGCCACATAGACGGGGAAGATGTGGTTGTCCTCGGCGAAGGCCCCGATGACCGTGAATACGAGAATGAACGGGAAGATCGAGGAGCGGTCGCGGCGCAGAATGGCGATGAACAGCCTGATCGAAAACAGCGCCACGATCAGCATGAAGATGTTGGCGTAGAACAACGAGGCCAGGATGCCATAGACGAACTCGGCGCTGGTCGTCATCAGCGTCACGCCAGGCTGCAGCCCGTGCAGGATCATGGCGCCCAGCATCACGGCTGTCGAGCCGTCGCCGGGGATACCCAATGTGAGCATCGGGATCATCGTCCCGCCGGTCGTCGCGTTGTTGGAGCTCTCCGGTGCCAGGATGCCGTCAGGCTCGCCTTTGCCGAAGTTTTCCGGTGTCTTCGATTGTCCCCGGACCGTCGCGTAGGCCATCCAGACCGAGCCGTCGGAGCCGACGCCGGGAATCGCCCCCACGAAGACGCCATAAGCGGTTCCGATCGCCCATGCCTTCCAGCGACGGACCATGTCACCGATCCGGGGAAGCGCCATACCGACCTTCTCGCTCACCAGATGGCTGCCGCGGCCGACCATGTCGACGTCGCTGAGGACGACCGCGATGCCGAAAAACCCGACCAGAACGGCCGAGAAGGAGATGCCGGAGGCCATGATCGGATGGCCGAAAGAATAGCGCTCGACGCCGTCCTGCACGTCGTATCCGACGCTGGCGATCAGCAACCCGATCAGCACGCCGATCATGCCGCGGATCATCGAGGCCCGCGTGAACGACGCGACCAGCACCAGCCCCGCGATCGCCAGGAGCGCGATATCGGCCGGTTCGGAGTGCAAGGCGATGGCGGAGATCAGCGGCACGAAACTGATCGCGACGATCCAGCTGATGAAACCTCCCGCGGCCGAGCCCATCGCCGAGTAGCCCAGCGCCAGGCTGGCTTGGCCCCTCTGTGCCATGGGATAGCCGTCGAGCACGGTGCAGGCCGCCGCCGGCGTCCCGGGGGTGCGCAACAGGATCGACGCGAACGAGCCCCCCAGCTTGGTGCTGACATAGATGCCCATCATGACCTCGAAGGCGGACAGGGGCGTCATGCTGTAGGTGATCGGCAGCAGCACGATGATCGCCATGGGCGAGGACAAGCCCGGTAAGGCGCCTACCAGCAAGCCCAGTATGGTGCCGGTCAGAATTAGTCCCAGGTGAGTCGGCGCGCTGACCGTCGCGAAGCCCTCGATCAGCCCCTCGATCATCGCTTAGGTCCCCAAGCTCCGCATCAAGCCCGTCAGCGCCGGCGACAGGGGGTCCCAAAGGTCGCCGCGCAGCGGCATGTGCAGTAGATGCGCGAAAAGAACCCACAGCAGCAGCCCGCCGATCAGCGCGACCAGTGCGTTCTCCCGAACGTTCGATTTCCCGAAGACATGGAGCAGGACGAAGAGGAAAACCGGCGTAGAGATCGCGAATCCAAAGGCCCCCAATGCCTGGGAATAGATCACGAGGACGACGACGACCGCCACACGACGCAGTGTCGACAGCCGTAAGCCGAAGCGTTCGGGCTCCGGTCCGGCCGGCTCGCCGTCCCCTTCGCCGTCCGGCCCGGCCGCCTCGCCCACCGGTTCCCTTGCGCCGACCTCCGTCGGGATGGGGCCGCGAAGCAGGGTGATCGAGATGAACAGGACCGCTAGGACCAGCAGCAGCCCGGAGTAGATCAAGGGCACCGTGCGCCAGCTCATCCCGCCCGGGCCTTCCGCCACTGGTGCGTCGGTCGGATTGACGAACAAGAATCCGCCGATCGCGAAGGCCAACACCATCAGGCCGAGTGCGGTGTCCTTTAGTTTTTCGCTATGCATTGCCTCGGCAATCAGAGTTTTGGTAGGATACTGGTGTCCTCGAATTGGCAAAAACAAGTATTGCCGAAGCATTTTCTATTGTCGACAATTTTTTGAAATAGCCTGTACCTCGCGATCAAGGCGCGAGGCCGTATCCGCGCGCATGAGCCGGCCCTCCAGGGCACCGACTCGCCTCAAGGGCCGCGCCAGCGGCCTCGATAGGCTCGTGATTTCATTTTGCTTGCACCCATGGATGCGCGTTGAGCCATGGATCTTGGACCCGTCGGGCGTTCTCCTGGGTCTCGGCGGAAAAAGAAGGGTTCACGAGGCGGAGATTGCGCGACTCATGGATCCGCGGCTGTCTTGCGTCGAAGGCCGGCGCGAGTCGGAGCGGTGCGAGTGTCGCGCGCGGTCAAGGCGGCGGGTCGCCAACCGTCCTTTCGGCGAGGCCGGTCGTCCAGCGCCGTTTCTGGCAAGCGGTTTGTCGACAGTCCTTCGTCTCACGACCCGGATCAGACGGGGGCCGGCGTGTGGTCGAAACCGGGGCTGGCGAGGATCGCTTCACGGCCGCCCAGCTCCGCGATTCGCTTGGCTTGGTCGGCGAACGCATGGGCGTTCTCCGTTTCCGGATCGCACACCGCCGCAAGGCGCGCGTGCAGGCTCTCTCGCAGGGAGCGCAGTTCGCGGTCGCCGCCCCGGTCCGCGCTTTCCCCGGGATCGCGCTCGAGGTCGAAGAGCTGCGGCGAGTGGCCGGGATAGGAGAGATACTTCCATCGCCCCCACCGCAGCATGAACAGGCCGGTAAGCGAGCCACCGTCGTGATACTGGCTGACGATCGCGCGCTTCGATTTCGCTTTCGCCGGGTCCAACAGCGAGACCGAATCCCGCTGGTCCTCATCGCCCAGCCCGGCGCCGTCCAGCACGCTCGCGTAGAGGTCCAGGAGCGAAATCGGATCGTCGCGGATGGCTCCGCGCGGCAGTCCCGGGCCGGTCAAGATCAGGGGGATCGCAACCGACTCCTCGAACAAGGTGCACTTGGTCCACAGGCCGCGATCGCCCAGCGACTCGCCGTGATCGCTTACGAAGGCGATCGTCGTGTCCGCCAACGTCTCGCTTGCCTCCAGCGCCGCCAACAAGCGGCCCACGAAAGCGTCGATCATCGAGCAGAGCCCGTAGTAGGACGCGACCGCCAGGCGCCGGCCCGCATCGTCGAAGAAGTCGTCGTAGTTGTTGAAGTCGCGGATGCCCTGGATGACCGGATGCCGCTCCGGCCCTCCTGCGGTCGGCGGGCGCGGCAAGGGCATGTCCTCGGCCGGATAGGGGTCCAGGTACTCCGCCGGACAGGTTAGCGGGTAATGGGGCCGGACGAAGGAGACGAACAAGGCCCATGGCTGTCCGCCCGACGCTTGCCCGCGCAGGCGAATCCAACCCGCCGCACGGTCGGCGACCCGCCGGTCGTAATCCGTATAGGGGTCCTCGCCGGGCCCGATGGTGGCGCCGAAGTCAGCCGCCCGGTCCAGCGTTATGCCTGGCTCCCGCAACAGGCCCTTGATCCAGCCGACGCCGTTCAGGACATGCATCGGCAAGAGCTCCTCCACGAAGCCATTGTCGTCTCCGCAACTGCGATGGTGAAGCTTGCCGATCGAGGCGGTATGGTAGCCGGCCTCGCGAAGCCGGTGCGCCCAACCCGGCGGATCTCCGGCATAGGGCATCGCGTTGCACCAGTGCCGGGTGCGGTGCACGTGCGTTCCGGTGGCGAACGCCGAGCGCGCCGGGACGCAGATCGGTGATGGCGTATAGGCCTGCGTGAAGCGCGTCCCGCTCGCGGCGAGCCAATCCAGGTTCGGCGTGCGGACGAAGGGATGGCCATAGCAGCCCAGCGCGTCGCGGCGGTATTCGTCGGCCATGATGATGAGATAGTTGCGCATCCGGGACGCTTTCACATGGTTACTGGCCAGAGGTGACCGGTCTCGCTGGGAACCCCGCCGACAGGAATCCGGACCGGGCCGACGTCATGCGCGCTCGGACCTGGCCGACGTCGTGGACGGCGCAGAGGCGGGACGGAAGCCGGCGGCGAGATCGCGCCAGGTCCCGTTTGCCGCGCGCGCCATGTCGGGCACATCGCCAGCGGAAGCTCGCAGTGAAAGGTATTTTGTCGACAATATTCCCCTCGAACAACCGAATCTTTGGAATTCTGCCACCACGACAGCCTCTCGGTCGATTCTCGGAAAAAAGGCGAAACCAATTGCCGCTTTCCCATGAATCGGAATATCTATGTAATATTAGGTATTTGCATTTACCGCACGGATTGATCCTTTGGCGCCCTCATGATGGTTTGAGTTGCACCGTACGCTTGAATTGTCGACAAAAAGAGTTAGACTTTAGGCATTTAAGGCCACGTTCGGCAGACAGCGCAGGCGGCCGGACATCCCGCGGCGCGAGCGGCGCCTGGGTGCGCCTTCGAGGACATCGATCAGCCATGGCACGCGACGGCAAGGGCTTGACGGCGACATCGCCAACACTCGGCGCAACGATCACGGACCGCCTGCGCGACGAAATTCTGTCCGGCGCCTTTCCGCCTGGCTCGGCGCTGCGCGAGATTCCGCTGGCCGAGCGCTACGGATCCTCGCGCCAAACGATCCGCGAGGCGCTACGCGCGCTATCCGATCTGGGGTTGGTGCAACTCTACGCCCGGCGGGGCGCGGTTATCCCGAAGTTCAGCGGCCGCCGGGCGCGGGAGATCTATACTATGCGCGCGCTGATTGAGCCCTTCGCGCTGCGATCCGCGCTGGTCGAGGGTCGGATCAAGCGCGAGGAACGGGCCAAGATCAATGCCGCCTTCGAGCACATGCGCGACTGCGCCGAACGGGACCACGTCGCCGGCTTGATCGAATCGGACATGGCCTTCCACTGGGCCCTTTGCTCACCCTGCGATCATCATATCTTGCTGGAGTTCCTGGAGCGGCTTCAGACCGCCACCCGGCAGTCGATGGTGCACATGAAGGTCTACGGATCGGACGCCGAAGGCGAGGTCGAATCCCATGCGCCGATCCTCCGCGCCGTGCGTGACCGCGATGCCGACGGCGCCGCCAACGCCATGCGCGAACACATCATCCAGAATGGTGAAAGGCTTCTGTTCAAGGTGCTGGAACGCGCGCAGGACCGCGACGCCTAACGGTCTCGACGCGTCGTCAATCCGCTGTCGTTCCACTGCGAACCATTTCCAAACTTCGAGACGGCAGGAGAGAGAGCCTGTCCCTTCCAGAAATTCCATCCGGGTTGGAATTTGGCTTGGCAGCTTCCGGCGAAAGAGTGCTTGGAGCCTGGGACTGTAATCCGCCGGCAGGCGCAGACTCCTGCAGCTGACCGGATGTCCCGCCGAAAGAAGCCTCTGACTGACTGACTGACGTCGGGCGGAGCGTCCTACAAGATTTGATGCTGTGTTCTATGGGGCCGAGCGCCCGGTGCTTTAGGCCGCGATCCGCTCATAGCGGTGATGGAGCCCACCGACCTGCGGGAATGAGATGACCTTCCCCATGCTAGGCGGCTGCATCAGGCGAGGCTCTGGGCAATCCTTCTCTAACGACAAGTGAGTTCGGCTCTGGTGATAGTAGGTGAGATAGGCCTTCAGAATTCGGCGAAGATGGCTTTGACCCAGCACGATCACATGGTCCAGGCAATCCCGCCGGATCGAGCCGATGACGCGTTCAGCATAGGGGTTCTGCCAGGGTGAGCGGGGCGCAATGAGAACCTCCTCGATATGCATGGCCCGAAGTCGGGCTTGAAAGATCGTGCCGTAGGCGCGATCACGGTCGCGGATGAGGTAACGTGGTGTCGTCGCCCATGGGAACGCTTCTCGCGCCTGCTGAGCGGTCCATTGCGCGGTTGGGTGCGTTGTCACATTGACGTGGATGATTTGGCGGCGCGCGTGATGCAGTACGATGAAGACAAAGAGGATGCGAAAGGTGAGGGTCTGAACGACAAAGAAGTCGACCCCTACCAGGCAGCAGGCGTGGTTCTGAACAAAGGTTCGCCAACTTTGGGAGGGCGGCTTGGGATGCCGGGTCATGTACTTGGAGACCGTCGCCTGTGAGATTTCAATGCCCAGCTTCAGCAACTCACCATGGATGCGAGGCGCACCCCACAGAGGGTTCTCCCGGGACATGCGGCGGATCAATGCCTTCGCTTCCGTCGAGATCTCCGGGCGACCGCGTCTGTGCGGCCTGGACTTCCAGGTCCAATAAAGCCGAAAGCCTTTCCGATGCCATCGCACTACCGTGTCCGGCTGGACGATGACGAGTGCATCGAGGCAGCCGGACCAGAAACGATAGAGCAGGGCCCAGAAGGCCCGATCCAAAAGTGACAAGCGAAGCCGTCCGCGGTTATGGCGGTTGAGCGCTTCGAGCTGATGGCGCAAAACCATGATCTCGAGCTGTAGAGAAGCCCGGTCTCGGAAGCTTGAGAGCAGGCCATGAGCTAGGGTGTGAAGGAGACCAATCATGCCCTCGACGTTATGGACCTCGATCGCAAAAAGCGAGGTTTTCTGCCACGGACGGGATACTTGGAAGGCACAACCGGTCGCTCGGCCCCTTAGAACACAGCTTCAAATCTCGTACGACCCTCCGCCGGTCGTCAGCCAGAGTCCTCTTTCGCCGGGACATCCGGTGAGCTGTACGAGTTGACGCCCACCTGCGGATTACAGTCCCTGGCTCCGAGCACTCTTTCGCCGGACACGGCCAGGCCAACTTCCAACTCGGATGTAATTTCTGGAAGGAACACGACCCATGGAGGTGGTCGTGTTGAACTGTTGGGTTACCGAGACAAAGGACACACCGTGCCTATCAAATAGATCAACCAGCTTGGCGAAGTCCGTGAGGGAGCGGGTTAAGCGGTCGACTTTATAGACTACGATCACATCGACACCGCCGGCATCGATATCATCAAGCAGGCTCTGCAGAGCTGTTACCGTTGGCGAGCGGAGTACGGGGGTATGAAGCTGAAGCAAGGCAAGCGACTGAAGGAGCTGGAGAAGGAGAATGCCCGGCTCAAGCGGGCGGTTGCTGATTTGACCCTGGACAAGTTGATCCCGAAAGAGGCTGCCGAGGGAAACTTCTGAGCCCCGCTCGTCGCCGTCGCTGTGTTGTGCATCTGCAGAACAAGCTTGGGATCTCGGAGCGCCGGGCCTGCCGCGTCGTAGGTCAGCACCACTCGACCCAGCGCAAGCAGTCTCGGTCGAGAGAGGATGAAGAGAGCCTCACTGAGGCCATCATCCGGCTAGCCACTCAGTACGGTCGCTATGGCTACCGCCGGGTCACAGCACTGCTCAAGGCGGAGGGCTGGCGAGTCAACGCCAAGCGGGTGCAGCGGATCTGGCGACGGGAGGGGCTGAAGGTCCCCAGGAAGCAGCCCGAGCGGGGCCAGTCCATCCTAATGAGTAGGCTTTGATGACTGGTGGGTAGGTCGGCATCCATAAGTCCATGGTTGGGGTCCTCGTGCGCACACCACCCTGTCCCCCGTTTATTAGGGTCTCCCTGACGCATAAGGGAATTTGAACCCCTCATAACGTCCACGTCTAGGCGGCTCGCGCGTTCAACCACAAACTCGATAGCCATGGGACCGGCTATGTTCGCGCGGGGTTCCTGAGACTTGTCAACGCGGGGATCGCAATGTCAGAGAGTATCGACGGAATCGAGGGCACCGCTTCTAAAGCCGGTCTCGACACTAAGTGGCGGTCGGGACGGCCAACACATCCGGATTCGCAATCCGAGGCGTTGTTCCGTAGGGCACAAGGTCCGTTGGTCGATGGATACAGCCGTCTCGTCGTCCGCAAACCCTTTCCCAACTATATCGACCACGCGGAAGGGTGTTGGGCGTGGGATGTCGATGGGAAAAGACACATCGACTTTACCAACAACTTCACGACCCTCGTCCACGGCCATTGCCATCCTGACATCGTCGCGGCGGTTCGCCGTCAGGCCAGCCTGTCAAGTTGCTCGTCGATGCCGTCGCCGCTCGAGATCATGCTTGCCGAGGTGCTCGTGGACCGGATTGGAAGCGTCGAGCAGGTCCGCTTCTGCAACACCGGGACGGAAGCGATCATGTTCGCGGTGAAGGCCGCGCAAGCGTTGGCCGGCCGTCCAAAGATCGCCAAAATCGAGGGTGCGTTCCATGGCCAGTTCGATCTGGTCATGCCAAGCTGTTGGCCGGAACCGCCTGAGTGGGGCGATGCGAAACGTCCGAATACGGTAGCGTCCAGGCCCGGCACGCCGCAATACCTCCTCGATCATCTCGTCGTCCTTCCCTGTAACGATATCGAGGCGACCCGCGCTCTGCTCGCCGACCATGCTGAAGATCTTGCTGGGGTCGTCATCTGTCCAATCCAGGTTCAGGTCGGTTATGGCGTGCCGTCACACGCGTATCTTGCCATGCTTCGCGAAGAGACGCGGCGCCACGGCATGCTTCTCATCTACGACGAGGTGGTTGCTTTGCGAAACGGCTATGGCGGAACCCAAGAGCAGCTGGGCGTCTATCCCGACTTGACGGCGATGGGGAAGTACATCGGTGGAGGCTTGCCGATTGGCGCTATCGGCGGCACCCGGGAAGCCATGTCCGTGTTCCGCGTCGAGGGGCCGGGTCCCCGGGTCTTCTCGCACGGTACGTTCTCGGCCAATCCGCTTTCCCTTGCTGCTGGATGCGAGGCGGTGCGCCTGTTCGATCGAGCTGCCGTCGAGCATCTCCGGGGTTTGACCGAGCGACTGTGTGCCGGGATCACGGACGTGGTCCGGGCCAACGGCATCCGCGGCGCCTTGCGTCCCTACGGGATTGGAATGACCAAACTAATGCTCACGGACGACGAGATCCGCGACTGGCGAGACCTTCACGCCTACTACGCGCGCGTCGGCAAGGAAAACATCGAGCGTCTCGAGGAGCTCTTGCGCAAAGAGGGCGTGATTGCGGTGCGCCTTAGTTTCATTCTGTCGACGCCAATGACTGAAACCGACATCGACGTCACAATCGGGGCTGTCGACCGCGCGCTTCAAACATACACGGGGCACGCTTCACACTGATGTTCCGCCGTCGTTGACCAAAAGAATCCGGCGAGGACACGGTCCTCGCCGGAGTGACAGGGAGAGTCTGGAGCGGTGCCTACCGAGGCTTGCCAGTCGGGACCACTAAAAGGGCTTCAGGCTTTGAACCACCAGCGTTCCGCGAAGCGGCCGCCATCCATCGACCGCGCGCTGGAGACCTTCTCGGGGGTCCCGATCTTGGTAGACACCGCGTCCACCCAATCGACGAAGGCCGGAACCAACTGGCCACCCTCTTCGTGAAGAATTCGTTGAACCTCGCCATACATCTCGGCCCGCTTCTTCACGTCCAACTCGCCGCGCGCTTGGACCAGCAGTTCATTGAAGCGTTCGTGTTCGAAGAAGGTGTCATTCCACGCGGCGCCATGCGCGTAGGTCGTTGTCAACACCTCGTCCTCGACCGGCCGGCCGTACCACGAACAGGCGGTGAAGGCCTTCTTCATCCACGTCTCGGACCAGTATCCGTCCGCCGGCACCTCGTTGACCTTGATGTCGATGCCCGCCTTCCTTGCGTGTTCTGCAAACAGGATGGCGCCATCGACGGCCCCCGGGAACCCGGCGTCGTTGACATGCATCTCGATGCTGAGAGAGTCGAGACCCGCCTTCTTGAGGTAATGCTTCGCCTTGTCGGGATCGTAAGTTCGTTGTGGGATGTCGGCGTTGAAGTGGCGGTAGGCCGCAGAGATCGGGTGGTCGTTTCCGAGCGAGCCGAACCCGCCGACAATCTTCTGTAAATAGTCTTCCCGGTCGATGGCGTGCTTGAGCGCGAGACGGACGTTGTTGTCATCGAAGGGCGCGGTATCTGTGCGCATCGGATAGGCATAGTGTTGCTTGCCTTTTACGGAAAGCACGTTGATCCCTTCGGTGGCGGCCAGTCGTTTCGCCGTTGCCAGGTTGCACCGATGCATGGCGTCGATGGAGCCCGAGACCAGCGCCGCTTGCCGTGCGGTGTCATCCGTGATTGCCAGGAGTTCAACCGAGCCGAAGAATCCGACGTCTGTCTTCCAGTGGTTCGGGTTGCGTTCGATGACGGCTCGAAAGCCAGGCTCGTACTCCTTCAAGGTGTAGGAACCGGCGCCGATCGACCCGTCCAGGACCAGTGGCTCTCCGTCCTTCGACGGCAAGATGGCTGCGCGATAATCGGTCGTCAGCGTCGGGAAGTCGGCGTTCGCGCTCTCCAAAACGAAGATGACCGTGTCCGGTCCGTCGGCCCTGATCTCTTCGATCGCCTCGACCTGCGGTTTGAAGGACGATTTCGTCCCTTCCCGAACGTGATGCCTGAAGGACGTCACTACGTCGGCTGAATCGACGGTCTTGCCGTTCGAGTGTTCGACGTCTTTGCGAAGTTTGAACACCCACGTTTTGCCGCCATCGGACGGTTCCCACCTCGTTGCCAGTCGGGGTTGGAGTGCTCCGTCGCTGTCCGTTTCGGTCAGATATTCGTTGATCGCCAGGATCGTGAACATCTGGTGTTCATTGTTGATCGTGGCGATGTCCAGGTCGTCCGTCGTTTCGCCGCCCAGAATCCCGGCTTTTGCATGACCCCCACGCTTCGGCGTCGCAGCCTCCGCGGTTGGAACGAGGCTTGTTGCGGCCGCCGCCGTCAGACCTAGTGCCGCCGCGCCCTGCATGAGTTCGCGTCGGCCGATCCTACCCGCCCGAAAGAGCGATGTGATTTCCGTGAGTTTGTCCATCCGACATGCTCCCAATTCATCAAATGTCCTGTTCTGATGAGGCTGCGAGTCCGAGCCCGAGAATGCCGTCAGCGTATCGTGGTGTCGCGTTCGGCAAGAAGACGGCATGCGTTATGCGGGCTCCGAGGCATGTTATGGGGTGGGCTATTTGGCCGCGGGGTGGATCGTAGTCGGAGCCGTTACTCATAGCGCATGGATCGGCGGTCATAATTCGTCGGGCGTTTGTCGAACGCTCGTCCATGCGCTAGGAGTTGGGGGTAGCGTTCGTAACGTGAAGCGCCGCCGCAAGGAGTGGAATTTGGAGACCGAACGGCAGTTGGCAGATCTGATAGTCGCGAACGGTGATGTTTTCACAGGCGACCGAGGGCGGCCGCGCCTGAATCCCGGGGCGATCGCAATTCGCGACGGCCGGATTGCCGCTATCGGACCAGAGGCCGAGGTTCTGGCGACGTTCGATTCGGCGAACAGGATCGACGCAGGCGGCGCACTCGTCCATCCGGGATTCATCGAACCTCATCTCCATCTGACGTCAATCGCGCTGCATGGGTTTCCGTTAAATTTTTCTGGTAGGGACGAGAACGATCTGCCGACATACTCCGAGATCAAGACCCAGACGGACGATGAGGCGACGGCAGCCTTCGCCGCCGCTGCCGCCGTGGCGCTGTTGCGCAAAGGATACACCGTCCTGGTCGAGCCCGGGACCGTATTCGAGACTGACGCATTCGCCGAGTCGTTGACCGCGTGCGGTATCCGCGGCCTCGTGTCGGCCCCGTTCGCGTGGGACGACGTTTCCCAGTTCGAGAAGTACGAACCGGGTTTTATCTCGGACACACTGATGGCCAGGGCTCCCGCAAAGATTGAACGTATCTTCGATGACCTCGCAAGGGAGCTGCAGCGCAACGACGACGCGGAGGCGTTGGTCACCGGTTACGTCTGCATCTACGGGGAAGGTACGGCGACGGATGAATTGCTCACGGAAGGTTTGCGGCTGGCACGCGAGCGGCGAGTTCTCTATAACCAGCACCAGGGGTTTCTGCCTTTCTGGTACGATGTCGAGGTGCAGAAGTACGGGCGGTCCGGCATCGTGCGTCTCGAGGAGCTCGGCGGGCTCGGCCCGCAGACGTTGCTCACTCACCTCAATGTAGCTGACAAGGACGACATCGCAATTGTCGAGCGAGCGGGCCCGGGCGTGGTCTGGTGCCCAAACAACGCGATGGCTTTCGGCGTGTTTCCGGCACACAGATGTCCCCACCCTCGGCTATACAAAGCGGGCTTGAACGTACCGCTAGGAACAGACGTCACCCTATCCCATTCGATCGGCACTGGTGGGTTGGTCAGCCTGCTTGTGGCGGCTTCGATCGGTGAACCTTTGCACCAATCCGACCCATTTTACATGCAGACCATCGACGCGGCCCGTGGCCTAATGCTCGGAGATACGCTCGGCAGTCTCACGGAGGGAAAGGCAGCGGACGTCGTGGTCCGCAGCGTGGGTGACATCATCGACACGCCGCTGGATGATATGGGCGCAGTACTCGCATTGGATTCGAGCATGATTCCGGTCGATACTGTGATTGTCGCCGGCCAGATCGTGATGGCCGATGGGCGGCTGACGCGGATTGATCAGGACACCGTCCTCGCCTCCGCTCGCTTTCACAGGAATCGGATTATCGAGAAAGCCATGCACTCGCGTGCCTAGGCCGATATCTAAGGAGTGACCCATGCCGACACCGCAAGGCGACGTGGCCCTGTTGCCCGCAACCGAGCTGCTCGCCGGGTTCGCCGCGAAGGACCTGTCACCCATCGACGCGGTCTCCGTGGCGCTCGATCGGATAGAGGTGGTCAACCCGATCCTGAATGCATTTCGGGTCTTCGACGGAGACCGCGCAATCGAACAAGCACGCGACGCCGAGGACCGATGGGCGAAGGGTGAACCCTGTGGTTTGCTAGACGGCGTCCCCGTGACCATAAAGGATCTGACGCCAACCATCGATTTCACGACCCAGTTCGGCTCGCTCGTCACCGAGCCCGACCACATCCCCAAGCAAGAGGCGCCAATCGCAAAGCGGTTCCGCGAACACGGAGCTATCGTCTTGGGAAAGACGACCACGCCGGAGTTCGGATGGACGGGTGTGACCGAAAGCCGGCTGACCGGCATCAGCCGCAACCCTTGGGACCCGACCAAGACCTGCGGCGGGTCGAGCGGCGGAGCCGGGATTGCCGCGGCGACCGGCATGGGCGCATTGCATCAGGGTGGCGACGGGGCTGGCTCGATCCGCATTCCTGCGTCGTTCTGTGGTGTCTACGGGATCAAGCCGACCTACGGTGTAGTTCCGCGCTTCCCGTACGGGGTGAATGCCATCCCAGAGATCACCCACCATGGCCCGCTGACACGAACGGTCAGGGACGCGGCCTTGTACCTGAAGATCGCGACCCAACGTGACGCGCGCGACTGGCACTGGGTGCCGAGCCATTCATCGGGGTTCGATATCGGATCGGCCAACGATCTCACAGGCCTTCGCATCGCCTACAGTGCGAACCTGGGCTATGCGCGGGTCGATCCGGAGATCGCGGCGATCGTGGAACGGGCGCTCCCGGTATTCGAGAACCTGGGCGCCATTGTCGAGGCCGCCGATCCGGGTTTCGGCGATCCGCGCGAGATCTTTGAGGCCCTGTACGCAACGTTGTTCGCAGAAATCGTTAGGTCCGTCGATCCGGACGGTCGGAAACGAGATCTGTTCGATCCTGGCCTGATCGCGATCGCGGAACCGGGCCTGAACACGACCGCGCACCAGTTGTTCGACATCTGGCAGGAACGCGAGCGAATGTGCATGGCGATGACGGAGTTCCACCAGACGTACGATATACTATTAACCCCGCAGTTGCCCATTGCGGCATTCGAGACCGGTGCCAGTTGGCCGCGTCACATGACGGCCTTGTTCGACTGGGTGCCGTTCACCATTCCGTTCAACTTCACACAGCAGCCGGCGGCATCCATACCCTGTGGCTTCACCTCGGACGGTCTGCCTGTCGGGCTGCAGATCGTCGCCCCACGGTTCGCTGACCAACTCGTGCTGAGGGCAAGCGCCGCATTCGAATCCGTCCGGCCAATCGCACTGCCGGAACTAACCCACGTAACAAGCGGGGCAAACGTTCAGTGAAGCGATGACGGCTCGCGGAGTTCTTCGAAAACACCGCCGGATTCGCGCGCCTGGGTGGGCGTGATGCCGAAGGTCCTCTTGAAAGCAATGCACATATTGGACGTGTGCCCGTAACCGACTTCGTAGGCAATCTGCTTGAGTGGCATAGGCGACGACGTCAGCAACTGGGCGGCTCTCGACATGCGTACGGTGAGGCAATAGTCCTGGAAAGTCGTGCCCATGTGATCGATGAACATGCGGGAAAGCCGACTCTGCGACAGGCCGACTGCGTCGGCGACGCCCTCGAGCGGTGGAATGCGGCGGAGGTTCGCCACGATGAGATCCACTGCCTCTGCGAACTTGGCCGCGTCGTCGCTGTTCCGGTCTTTATCGCCAGAAGCGAACTGGGATGCTTCATGCAACGACAGGCAGACCAATTCTTTCGCCTTGGCTGTGATGTACTCGCGCATAAACGCCTTGCCGATCCTCGGGTAGAGGAGCGATCGTGCCGCCGCGTGCATTTCAGACGTCAGCGGCATCTGCAGCCAGGTGACCTCCGGACCGGACTTGCGCCCCGTCGGCAGCTGGTCTTGGAGGACGGGGTGGACGTCTTTGGCGCAGTCCATCCAGCGCCGCGGGCTCATGCCGACGCACACGAACTCCTCGGTTTGACCAGCGCGCCAGACGTTGAATCGATCGATACCCTCGTGGGCGTAGAAGATGGCCGCGGAAGGCAGGGTCATGGTGTGCGTGCTGTGGCCCTCAAAGGCGATCGATCGTTCGCCGCTGAGGTGGAAAGTGAAAAGCAGCCGGCCGAACCCAGGTTCCGGCTCGTCGAAGTCGTTCAACACCTTGGTACGCTGGGTCGTGACGATGCAGTCATCGTCGACAATCCAGGCATCCTCGTACCCTTCCAGGTACGACTCCGGCGGATGGTACCGGACCGCGAAATCGTATCCGTCGGGATGTTCGCTGACCCGTATCCGACGCGCGGCGTGTATGCGAGCAAGCAGGTCCATGCGCTGCCTCACCACCGAAGACGGACCCGCCAACCTGGCGTCACCCGCCCAATAGCGAAATATAGCACGCGCGCCCAGCACGGCAAATGCCACCCCACAATCGCCTCATAACACGGGATTTCAACGCATAACTTGAGCACGCTTCACGTCGGTGACCGACGAATTACCATTGGGCTCGACATTGGAGGAGCGCGCATGCCAAAGATCATCGTCGCCAGCATGAATCACCTTAGCTTTACGGTCGTCGACCTGGATCGGACGGTTGACTTTTTTCATCAGGGCTGTGGGTTCGAGATCCTCAACAAGGGCCCCCGCGCCAGCGACATGGCCGAAAAAGTCACCGGCGTACCCGGCGCTGATATTCTTGTGGCTTTCTTGCGCGGACCGGGATTCGTGATGGAACTTATCGAATACCTTGCGCCCGAAGGTAGAAAGGTGGCCCAGTCTCGTCCCTGCGACGCGGGGTTCTCGCACCTCGCGCTCAACGTCGATGATTTCGAGGCGGCCATCGACGGCGCCGAGGCGTACGGCCTCATTCCAATGGGCGAGACCTGCATGGTCGACCGGGGGCCCAACAAGGGACGGCGGATTGTTTATATGCAGACGTGGGACAACATCACCGTCGAGCTTATGGAGAACACGCCGACAGGTTTGTCGGCGTAGCGGTCGGCGCATTGGTCTGGATCGGAACCTCTGCGATGTCGACACGCAATCAAGAATTCACCACTTTGGGTAGCGACTTGTTGGGCATGGACCCACGCCAGCATCTGTCGAACGTTCTCACCCCGACCGACCCGTTTGAGGTTTCGGACGCCGGCGATCTGCTCATTGACGGTCATACGGCGGATTCGTTGCTGCAGGAATACGGGTCGCCGCTCTTCGTCGTCTCCGAACGCACGCTCCGGGCTAACTACCGGCGCATCAAGACGGCCTTCGAGGAGACCTGGCCGGAACGCGTTGTCGTCATGTACGCCATCAAGGCCAACAACAATCCTGCAATTCGAGCGATCATCCATTCGGAGGGCGGCGGCGGCGACTGCTTCGGTCTCGGCGAATTGCACGCGACGTTCGAGGGTGGCGCCGATCCGGATTTGGTCGCCATGAACGGCGGCAATAAGACGGAAGAAGAGCTGCGCGCGGCTGTCGCCCGGGGTATCAACGTCAACATCGATGCCGAGGACGAGGTCGAGATACTCGATCGCATCTGCTCCGAGACCGGTTCCACGGTGAACGTCGCACTCCGGATCAAGAGCGCCCCAGAGGACCTCGCCGAAACGCCGAGCGACTATCTGGGGGTCGACCGCGACGCACGGATGGTCCTCCGGCGCGAGAAGTGGGGATTTACGCGAGAACCGGCCGTCGACCTTGTTCGCGAGATCCTGAAACGCCCGGCACTGCGGATGCGCGGGTTCAGCATCCACACCCCTCGCTTCACGCAGGACCCCGCACCGTTCGCTCATTGCAACCGGGACTTTGCGGAAACGCTGGTCCACATCCGCGACCAGACGGGATACGAGCCGGAGTTGATCGACATCGGCGGCGGCTGGCCGCGCGAGCGCGATCCGGAGTCGCGCAAGCACGATCTCAACCCCAATCCTGTCGAGCGGTTCGTCGAGGCGGTGGTGGCAGCGATCCTGGAGAGCCTGCGATCGAACGACATCCCGATACCCGAACTACGCATGGAACCGGGACGGTTCATCATCGGAAACGCAGTAACACTGCTCGGGCGCGTCGGCGCAGTCAAGCGCGACTGCGGCATGGTTTGGGTGAACACGGATTTCTCCACCAACACCCTGCCCCGGATCGATACATCGGGCAGCGCCTACCACCTCTTGCCCGCCTCCGGCATGGACCGCCGTTACGCGGAGCGGGTCCAGGTCGTCGGCCCTACGTGCATCGACTCCCGGTTTGTAGACGACTGGCCCGTGCCCACTCTAGAACGGGGCGAACCCTTCGCCGTGTTGGACGCCGGGATGTACGCGGAGTCGGCCTCGACCCAGTTCAACAGCGTCCCGCGCCCGGCTACTGTCCTAGTCGGCGAGAGCTCCGTCGACCAGATCAAGCGCCGGGAGACGTTCGAGGATCTCTACGCGACGATGTCGGTGCCTGAGCGGCTCCGATTGTGAGGCCCGGCCGACATGGGCCGACGCCCAGACACGCCTTCGTCCCTGCCGTGTGTCTTCTCGCTTGCGAGTGTCGGAGATGGGTCCGGATCAGGCGCCAGCAAATTCGGCTTCGAGCTAACCATCCCGAGCGAGGAGGCCCGGCCGGTGTTCGAGCGGGTCCGCGAGGTAGGCACGCCCCACGGCCTGCGGCTGGCAAGCGGTCGTGACTTGGAGACCCTCCAGATCGAAATGGGCTTCCGGGCCTTCGGTCCCGACATCGGCTCCCATGACACCCCGATCGAGGCCGGCTTGCTCTTCGTTACCAGCATCGACAGCGGTCGCGACCTCCTCGGCCGCGAGGCTCTGCTGCGGCAGCGGCACGCCGGTCCGACGCGACGGCTGCCCGCCTTCGTGTCCAGGATCTGGGAGGCCACCCCTTCGGTAACGAACTGATCATCCGAAGCGGCGCGCTCTGCAGGCGCACGACCTCGGCGGCCTTCGGCGACACTCTTGGCCGAGGGGTTGTGCTTGGCTGGCTGGAGCTCGATCAAGAAGGTCGACCCGGGCCAGAAGGTCACCTTCAGCGTAGCGGCGGACGACAACCTGAGCTACTTCACGCGGTACGACAATCCTGACGTCACCGCGCTCGTCAACGAAGCTCGCACGGAACTCGATCCGGACAGGAGGCAGGCGCTCTACAACGAGATCCAGGCCAAAGTGAAGGAGGACGTCCGCTGGGTCGACCTCTACTACAGTCCCTTCAGCAACATCTCGCAAAGCGGCGTGGAGGGCTTCTATCAGAACCCCATGGGGGTTTTCCCCTTGCACGAAGTCTCGGTCAACTGATCCTCCCGTTCGACCAACCTACCTGAGGGGCAGGGCAAGAACCCGCCCCCTCTTTTGCTCATCACCAGGACCCTCAGACGGGATGACCGGATAATAGGGACAGGTCACAATGACGCTCAGTCACATGTGAAGAGACGCTTAGCCCCGGATTTGGCTCGCAATATGAGCCCCTATGTCTCGTATCTTGTCTGCAACCTGAGTCCCGGGGTCAAACATATCCCGCCAACCTGTGCGGCGTCAGCGCCTATTGGACAGATAGGGTTATTTGCAGATAGGAGGATTTCTGGCTCATCGTAACCGCCCAGGAGTGAAGATGAGACAGAAATCCGGGCCGCGTAAAGCGCCCTCAGAACGGATTGTCAAAGACATCCGCCGCGCCACGCGCAAGCGTCATTCGTCGGAAGAGAAGATCCGCATTGTCTTGGATGGCCTTCGTGGTGAGGACAGCATTGCCGAGCTGTGCCGTCGCGAGGGTATTGCCCAGAGCCTCTACTACAGCTGGTCGAAGGAGTTCCTGGAGGCGGGCAAGAAGCGGCTCGCCGGCGATACGGCCAGGGAAGCCTCATCCGGCGAGGTCAAAGAGCTACGGCGAGAGGCCCGAGCCTTGAAGGAGGTTGTCGCCGAGCAAGCCCTGGAGATCCGGCTGCTGAAAAAAAGCATGACCGGCAGTGGGGACGACCAAGAATGAGATACCTGGCGTCCGAGAAGCTGGAGATCATCCAGCTGCTTGAGCAGTCTCACCTATCTGTCCGCCGGACCTTGAGACAGCTCGGCATCCCACCCTCGACCTTCTACCGCTGGTACGATCTCTATCAGACCGGTGGTCCCGAAGCCTTGGAGGATCGCTCCCCCGAACCCTGCCGAGTCTGGAACCGCATTCCCGATGATGTGCGGGCCCAGATCCTCGAGCTCGCCCTGAATGAGTCTGAGCTGTCGCCACGCGAGCTGGCGGTCCGGTTTACGGACACCAAGGGCTATTTCGTGTCGGAGGCCTCGGTCTACCGCCTGCTGAAGGCCCATGATCTGATCACCAGCCCGGCCTTCGTGGTGCTCAAGGCGGCCGACGAGTTCAAGGACAAGACGACCCGGCCCAACCAGCTCTGGCAGACCGACTTCACCTATCTGAAGGTCATCGGCTGGGGCTGGTTCTATCTCTCGACCGTCCTGGACGACTTCTCGCGTTATATCATCGCCTGGAAGCTCTGCACGACCATGAAGGCCGAAGACGTCACCGCCACGCTGGAACTGGCACTGGAGGCATCAGGCTGCGATCAGGCGACGGTCGTTCACAAGCCGCGGCTCTTGTCCGACAACGGGTCGAGCTACATCGCGGGCGACCTGGCCGAATGGCTCGATGAACGGGATATGGAGCACGTCCGTGGCGCTCCATATCACCCCCAGACCCAGGGAAAGATCGAACGCTGGCATCAGACGCTGAAGAACCGGATATTACTGGAGAACTACTATCTGCCCGGCGACCTCGAGGCTCAGGTCGAGGCTTTCGTCGAGCACTACAATCACTGTCGTTACCATGAGAGCCTGAGCAACCTCACGCCCGCCGACGTCTACTTCGGCAAGGCTCAAACCATCCTAATGCAAAGGGAAAGGATCAAACGAAAGACCATAGAGCAGCGGCCCTTGCAGCACCGCAAAGTCGCCGCTTGAAATCACAAACCAGATGGGTCAGAGCCTCCTTTGAAACAGATGCCCATCTGTTCCATTTTCTCTGACGACGGACACTCGGCGAGGATATGGCAGCGATCCGCGTCATTGAACCGTCGACGATGGCCCGGCCCCGCCGGAGGGACGATCGGCTCGGAAGACGGCTCAAAAGAGGGATAAGTCATATGACTTGGGGTGTGACTTCGGCTGTGACTAAGGGTGTGACTTGCACCGCCCCGCCGATACAGCAGCTTGCGCACCGGCGGCTCAGGTTCGGCCTTGAACTTCGCGCGCCAGTTTCCGAAAGCCTTCAGCGATAGGCCCTCAACCTCGCAATATTCCCGCTAATTCAGGTCACTACGCTTCCACGCCTCATGATGCGCGCGCCAGAAAGTCTCGCCGTATCGCACCCAAGGCACCGATTGGTCAGCCATCTCGATCTCCTCTTATCTGAAATTAGAGACGAGAAGAGATCGGAAACGGACCCCCTAAAACAAGTGTGCATTCCCGCCACGCTTACGAGAGTGGTGCACGAATTCCCTGCAAGTTCCCTGATACACCGATTAAGTTCCCTGTTCTGCTGAGTAGGGAATTTTGAAAATTGACGAAGGTATTCAGCGGCTTATGAGGGAGCAGAGACCGAAACGCGGGCTGCATCGCAGAAATTCCCTGTATTTTCCCTGCATATCAGGGAATTCCAAGAGAGACGGGTTCGCTTCAGACTCCCTGCACCACCAACCCAATCAAAGGGTTAGACGGTGTCCGCCTGTGCCTTCCAAAAATCCATCCGCGGCAGAAAGCCTAGCGTTCTGAGGCTCAGGTCCATAACGTCGAGAGCATGATTGCTCTCCTTCGCACCCTCGCTCACGGCCTGCTCTCAAGCTTCCGGGAGCGGGCTTCCTTGCAGCTCGAAATCATGGCCCTGCGCCATCAGTTGGAGGCACTGCAACGCCAGAACCGCTGTCGGGTTCGTCTGTCGCCATTAGATCGTGCGTTTTGGTCGTTGCTCTACCGCTTCTGGTCCGGCTGCCTCAATGCCGTGGTCATCGTCAAGCCGGACACCGTGGTGAGATGGCATAGGAAAGGCTTTCGTCTCTATTGGACTTGGAAATCAAGGCCGCGCAGACGCGGTCGCCCGGAGATATCGGCAGAGGTAAGAGCACTCATCCGGCGCATGTCCCGGGAGAACCCTATGTGGGGTGCGCCTCGCATCCATGGCGAATTGCTCAAGCTGGGTATCGAGGTCTCTCAGACCACGGTCTCGAAGTATATAGCTCGACAGCCCAAGCCGCCGGCGCAATGCTGGCGAACCTTCCTCCAGAACCACGCCTGCTGCCTCGTGGGTGTTGACTTCTTCGTCGTCCCGACCCTCACCTTTCGCATTCTGTTCGTCTTCATCATCCTGAAGCACATCCGCCGCCACATCGTCCATGTCAACGTGACAGCCCATCCCACCGCCCAATGGACGGCGCAGCAGGTCCGAGAAGCCTTTCCCTGGGAAACGGCACCGCGCTATCTAATCCGCGATCGTGATCGCACTTACGGCAAGGTCTTTCGCTCTCGTCTTCGGGCCATGAGTATTGAGGAGGTTCTCATTGCCCCACGTTCACCCTGGCAGAACGCTTACGTCGAGCGCGTCATCGGCTCGATCCGACGGGAATGCCTGGATCATGTGATCGTGCTGAGTGAAAGCCATCTGCGGCGGATCCTGAAGGTCTATCTCGACTACTATCACCGGAGCCGAACCCACCTGTCGCTGGACAAGGACTGTCCAGAGCCGCGTCTCGTCCAACCGCCAAACCAAGGCAAGATTGTCTCGTTCCCGCAAGTGGGAGGGCTCCATCACCGCTACGAGCGGATCGCGGCCTGAGCTATCGGACATACGGCCCACCGGAAACGGCGTCAGGGCCCGCACGACTCTCCGTCCGTCGTCAGCACGCGTTTCCTTCCACAGGGGATCCGGTCAGCTACGCGGGCCTCCCCACCCAGCAAAATTCAGTTCCAGGCTCAAGCCGCCCTTCCACCAGGAACTGCCAAGCCCAAACCTGGCCCGGATGGAATTAATGGAAGGGACAAGGCCAAGCACGATGGCCCCGAATCCCGCAGACTTCTTTAAACCGGGATCGACCCGAAGCAGCCACTCGGGCTCCTTTATCGCGGCCACTGTCTCTGCGCCGGTCGCGCTCTCCGAGTAACAACGTGGTTCCGGAGTGCAGACTTTCTGTCGGTGCTACAATTCACTCATTGGCCCGGGAAGTGAATCACCCACTTACCCTTTCCGATCAGTGAGCCAAAAAACTGAGGAGGCTCCGCCGCTCCATCGAAGTACAGAATTTGGCCAGTATACTCCAGCTCATAAGTTCCGGTGGCGTCCACATATCTCCCAACTCCCCCAACGATGATACCGCTATCGACGCCAGTAATTTGTCCGAATGCATCGGTACAGAGATCTCTTTCGGTTAGTTCAAAATAAATCTGATCTTTCGCGTTCGAAAACGTTCGCGTGCCGGTACCAGTGCCCCCATCTATCTCATTCACCACGAACAGGCCTCCAGGACAGTCAGGCGGCGTGCCAACGAATACATCTTCGTTCACACACTGCATCATACTCGACCATTGGCGCCCCCCTCTTACTTGCAGGGTGCACCAGCTGGAGGCATTGCCATCGGCGTTAGCATCGATGCGACTGGTTAAGAATGTTCCAGCCAACCTGATTTTCTCTATCTGCGGGTTGTTGTTTCTATAATCATCCGCACTGGCAAAACCGTAGGAAACGGACAGAGCTAAAAAGGTCGAGAGTATTACGAAGAGCGAATTCTTTCGAGACATCGTGTTTCTCCTTTGATTAACCTCTCTGGCTATTCACGAGAGTTTTGGACGCAGCAGATCATGCTGCTGATCTAACCAAGTCGCTCTGCAGATGTGGTCAATAAATGGCATAATGAACCCAATCTGCGGGCGCCGGGTCTCACTCGAGATGTCAGATCATGTGCCGAGCCACTAAGACTGAGTGGCGCTCTTTCGATTTTGTTAGGAGCGCGGATTGGCGGCTACATTCCGCCGCCGCCACCTCCGCCGCCACTGCCGCCGCCACCTCCGCCGCCACCACCGCCGCCGCCCTCGCGTTCCATGGACTCGGATTCGTAACGAACAGCCGCCTGCTCGAATTCCTCATGGGTGCATTGCGGACCTGCGCAACGGTGAAAAGTGTTCGACGGGTCCAAGATGCCATAGTCCGAAGCCGCGTCGCTTGACGGCTGGCCGTTGCCGCCCAAAGGAGTACGACGGACCATTTCCAGAGTAACGCCATTGGCGACTGTGCTCGATATCACCTCGTAGTCGTACTTCTGGATGGGGGCGCATGACATCAAGGCGGCACCAATCAGTGGGATCAAAACAACGGCGGAGATGCGTTTGTTCTTGTCCATGGTGTCCTCGCGCTAAGTCCTAGTATCTGTCGAAGGCGCCGCTTCGAACCGCAAGTTCGGTTCCAAGGGCGAATCCAGCTCTACGCTAAAGTCCCATCGTCATGGGCCCGTCTCATGGACGTCAGAGAACTGTCAGAAGTTGTTCCTGAATGGCTTGGATGCTAAGAAAATGACACTTGTCAGCCTTTCGGGGGTAAGGGGTGTCTGCCAAATCATCCATGCAGATCAGACTCTTGGGCGGATTTCAGATGAATTTGGCCTACATCCCGCACGTCACCGGCTTGGGCAACGTGACGGTTATGTCAGCCCGGCTGCATTCGAGAATCTGCTCGGAACTGAAGTAGCCCCGGTCGGCAACCACTTCGAGTTCGTCGACGCCCAAGGCGCCCTTGGCTTTTTCTGCCATCGGCGCCAAGGCCGCGCGATCGCTGCCGCTCTGGATCACATCGTGAGCGACGATCAAATGATGCTCCGTCTCCACCGCCGCCTGCACATTGTAGCCGACAAGACCTGAACCACGGCCGGAGGTGGCCATGGAGCGGGCATCGGGGTCGGTGAGCGAGATCTGTCGGTCCGGCGCCGCTTGACGCTGAGCCTCGAGCCCTTCCAGGCGCTTCATCTCCTGTGCGAGCTTGGCGATCTTCTCCTTGAGGCGCGTCGTGCGCAGGGCCAGGGCCTCCGTCGGCTCCTGCCGGTCGGCGCTGTCGAGCTGATGGAGATAACGCGCCACACTCTCTTCGATCTGCTCCTTGCGGCGCTTCATCTTGGCAGCCGTGACGTTGCGGTCCCGATTGTTCACTGCCTTGAACTTCGAGCCGTCGATTGCCACGCTGGCTGCCGCCAGAAGGCCGAGCTGCCGGCAGAGCGCCACGAACCGCGCGCAGATCCGGCGGATCGCCGGTCCGTTGTCCTTGCGGAAGTCGGCGATCGTCTTGTGGTCGGGAACCAGCCGGCCGCACAGCCACATGACCTCCATATTGCGCCCCGCCTCCCGCTCCAGACGCCGGCTCGACTGCACCGCGTTCAGATAGCCGTAGATATAAAGCTTCAGCAGGACCGAGGGGTGATAGGCTGGGCGGCCCGTCGCCTTGGGATCGACCCGCTCAAAACCCAGCGCGCTCAGATCGAGCCCCTCAACAAAGGCCTCGATCACCTGGACCGGGTTATCCTCCGCGACGAAATCCTCAAGCGTCTCTGGAAAAAGCGTGCTTTGGCTGCGATCCAAACCCTCGACAAAGCGCTTCATCACCAGCTCCCGGCGAATCCAGGAAAAGCATAGCGCTACTCAGCGTTTTCACACACCCAGGGTCACGAAGGGACCAACTTGGCACATCCTCAGAACGTCTGAAATCGGCAGTAGAGCGGACCAAATCGGCGCCAAAGCTGACGTTCCTGTTTGAATGTCGGAAGCTGGGGGCCAAGCGGACCTATCGGACTGGCGCTTGGAAGGGGTGCGAATGGCCAAGAGCCGACCTTCGCAAGTGAATGGCACGCTGACTCCACGAAAGGCTGTCGCCAAAAAATTCATCCTTCATCACCAGCTAGAAAGCTTCCTAAGCGCTGTATGCCGGGGTCATATGGATCTGTTGCCTACAATGATGGGCGTTTAGAGTAACCAGTCATTTCGCAGTGGGAGAGCTCCAATGACCTTTGGCCGAAGAACATTTTTGTGCGGTACTCCGGCCACGGCCGGCGCCATTGTGTGGTCGGCCTTTGCGTCGCCGTCCTTAGCCGCGAAGAATGGCAGTCGCAATGTGCGTTTCACCGTCGCTGCGGATCTCGATCCGGCTGAGCGACTGCGCCACGAGCGCTATATGTCCCAAACGCTCGACATCGTCGAGAACGAGGGCGGTCCGTTTGGTGCTGTCGTCGTCGACCGAAAGACTGGTGATATCGTCTGCACTGGAAAGAATCGTCGCCGTGACGGCCGAATCTTTCATGCCGAGTTGGTTGCGTTGGAGGCTTGTTCCCGAGTCGACCCGCCCGTGGACTGGCGCAATCTTGCCCTCTACACGTCGGCTGAATCCTGTCCAATGTGCGCCAGCGCGGAAGTGTGGGCGGGTATCCCTGAGGTGATCTACGCCACCTCGATCCAGAGCCTCATCTCCTTCGGGGTAAGCCAGATTCGCCTCGATAGTCCAACGATCGCGGCGGCCGCGCCCTTCTACAGCGGAGAGATCATCGGCGGCGTACTCGAGGAGCGAGCTAACGCGTATTATGAAAAGTGGGCGAAACGGTTCAGATAGCTGAAGACAATTCAAGCGCCAGCAGTATCGATGACCGGAGTCCGCCCGAGAAGGGGCGTTCTCAGCTCAAGGCAGGCATGGCTGACTCTAGCCAGGAACGGCCCTACGGTCTTGCCCGCTTTACGGATAACAGTATCAAACTTGGCCCACCTTCAAATTCGTCACCGGGTATCGATTCTTGGGCGACAGTTCGGTAACATGGCGACATACGAAGGGCGTCGAATCATGCCTCGCCTCGCAGCTTTCTTTCCTTACGTCATCGCCGGGGCTATGTGCCCCTTGAGGGCGGGGTGCGTCGCTATGGTCAGATACCGGTGAGAGCCAAATGGAAATTCGACCGCTTTTTATAGTTGTGCTGGACATCAGCGGCTATACCCGGTTCACCCGCCTGCACCGAGCCAGCGTTTTGCACGCCGAGAAAATAATCGCCGATTTGTTGGAGGCGATGTCGCAGACGGTCAAAGTCCCGCTGGTCCTGAACAAGACCGAAGGCGATGCATTGCTTCTCTATGGCGAGGCCGGGGACGATTGGGACGCCACTGGGCGCGAGATTTTGCGCCAGATCTTGGACTGCTTCGAGGTATTCATCGCAGAACTGCGGTCGCTCGTCTACAGCAATGCCTGCGTCTGCGACGCGTGCCGGCAGTCCAACAATCTTAGGCTCAAGGCAATTGTCCATTTCGCCGACACCGTGGTGCGCAGTAGTAATGGTCGAACCGAGATTGGCGGCGAGGGCGCAATCATCGCGCACCGGCTGATGAAGAATTCAATGACCTATGACGAGTACATCCTGATGAGCAGCGCGGCCCACGAGCATTGCGGCCCGGTGGCCAATTTTCGAGAAGTCAAGGGCCGGGAAAGATACGACGAACTGGGTAGCTTCGAGACGGTCGCTTACGTACCGCCGAAAACAAAAGCTACGAAACCATCCGGTATCTGGCTGCTCGCCAAGTTGCGCGGGCTGCGTTACGTTGCGGCGCTGGATGTCTATTTGTTCAAACGAATGATCCTGCGCCGCACTACGCCTGGAATATTCCGTAACCTGCCAAAGTAGAGTGTACATCTGGATCTAACAGAACGAAGTGCTGGTGCAAAGATCTAACCTTTGCGGCAAGAGAACTAGGTTTGGGTCTGCCTTTTGGACTGCAAGTAAAAGTAGCGCCAGTCATTGACCGTTTCAGCAGATTTTCGTTAGCATTCTCACTCATCGAACTGAAAGACTGAGCACATGCCAAAAATGAACGTCGGGCGACGTTCTGCCGTTATTGCTGCTGTCGGGGTGGCCGAATATGCGCGACTGCTGAAGGCGGACAAAGCCGGTACGCTCGAGATGTTTAAGAAGCATAACGAAGCCCTGTACCCGCTTAATGTTCGTCATAGCGGGGAGTTTTTAGGTGCTGCCAGTGATGGATTTCTCCTTAGCTTCCCCAGCGTCACTGGAGCCGTCAATTATTCGGTCGAGATGAATGCTCTAATGGTCGAGCGAAACGCAGACGTACCGGAAGACAAGAAAATCCGTTGCACCGTTGGCATCGATTACGGTGAGATCGTGATCGATGGGTTGGACGTCGACGGCGATGGCGTGAAGGTCGCTGAGCACCTTCAAGCTCTCGCAGGTCCCGGTGGCGTTTGTATTTCCGGCACCGCTCGGGACAAAATGCGGGACAGCGCGGCTATCCAGTTTGAGGACCTGGGCGAGGTCGAGGTCACGAACATCGCCGAGCCGGTGCGGGCGCTTCGAGTCTTGGTGGAGGGTATGGAGGCGGGCCGTGTCTCACCCAAACCCGCGCGACCCAATTGGCGGATTGCAGCAACGGCAATTGCGCTTGTGATCTTGCTCCTCGGCGCCGGTTTTGTTTTGTGGTAGTAGCCGCGGAACGACTTTGAACCGCGTGAAGCTATTTCACACATCACGCGGTTCGGCCAATGCTCCGAAATCAAAAAGTGAGTTTCACGCCGAGCGAAATGGCATGTGCCGTGGCATCGATGTCTGCCTGGAGATTCCCGGCAGCAGGGTCATCTGCAGCCGATAGGTTAATGTCACCCGGCAGGAAGTATGCGAACTGATACCCGGCCAGTACCGAGAAGTAGTCGCTCAGCCCATACTCTACTCCAAGGCCTAGATTGAGGCGATCCGTTTCGGGGACGATGGGACCGCGCGTCGAGCCAGGTATAGGTGATTGGTCGTACATGGCTCCGAGTCGAAATGTCCACTCTTTGCTTTTCCGATACGTAGCCCCGACGGAGACCGCAAAGGCGTCATCCCAGTCCAACTCGAGCACTTCGATCGAAGTCCCGTCCGTCTTGCTTCTGACATCCAGCTGATCCAGCGATCTCCAATCCGTCCACTCGACGTCGGCCGCGACGGACCATTTCGTTGTGAGGTCGTGATGAATGCTGATTCGGGCCGATCGGGGCAGGGTCAGATCGGCCTCGGCGGGCGTACTCGACACGCCGGCTGCGGCGGCGATAACGTCGTTCACGGGATTTCCAGCCGTATTGACTTTCGCGTTGCCATCCAAGTCCAGGTCTATCTCCGACCGATAGCTTAGACCTATTCGAGTTGCGGGCGTAATCTGCCACAGCATGCCCAGCGTGAACCCATAGCCGAAGGCGTTGGCCTCCAGTTTGGAGAAGCCATCCGTGCCGCCCGGAATCACGGGGCCGCCGCCCGCGGGAATTAGGACGCTTCCAATCGTGGCGAAATCGATGGCACGCTCGAGCGAGGCATCCACGTAGATAACCCGCAAACCTGCTGCTACGCTTAGTGCGTCCGTCACATCGTACGCGATAGTCGGTGTCACTTCCGCGGAAACCAGTTTGGAGTCAGTTGCGTAGTAACGGCCCGCCCAGCTATCCCCATAAAATGTGCCGAGGCCGAAAGGCGAGGTAAGATTGAATCCAAGCGTTACATCATCGGTCGCTTCAGTCGTCATGGCGAGGTTCGGCAAGAAGAAAAGCTCGCGCGAATGGCCGTCTTCACCGCTGACCTGGGCTCCAGTCACGTTGGAAGCATTTGCGTCCAGTTCCACATCCGCGTAAATCATCCAGCCACTGGCGATTGCGGTACTGCCATCTTGCAGAGAAATGGCAGCCGGATTGAAGAACATGTAGGACGCGTCGTCGGCTCCGGCTGTTGCACCGGCGTAGGCATTGCCGACTGCGGAGGTCGATTGCTGTCGAAGCGCAAACCCACCCGCAAACGCGGAGTCGCCTCCCGTGCAGAGCGCCGCCAAAACCAAAACAGACGCGAAGGTCGGAAGTGAGCGGCGGACCATCTCACCCTGCGTAGAAGTTCAAGGGCCAATCGAGACAACGCTAGAGACCCGCCGTCATGGGCCCGTCTCATGGACGTCAGAAAACTGTCAGAAGTTGTTCCTGAATGGCTTGGATGCTAGAAAACTGATACTTGTGAGCCATTCGGGGGTAAGGGGTGTCTGCCAAATCATCTATGCAGATCAGACTCTTGGGCGGATTTCAGATGAATATGGCCTCAAACTCGCCCATTGAGGTTCCCACGAAGAAGGCAAAATGTTTGCTGGCGTACTTGGCGTGTCATCCGGACGAAGCGCAGCCGCGGGATAAGCTTGTCGGCCTGTTCTGGGGAGAATCTGAGGAGAAGCGCGCGCAGCATAGTCTGCGTCAGGCCTTGACGTATATACGCAAGAGTTTCGAGCCGGTCGACCCTTCTCCGATCTCAAGTGACAGGGTCGCAGTGAGGCTTAAACTGGAATGTCTCGAGGTTGACGTTGAGGAGTACCTCCGGCTCGCATCGAGCGAGTCACCTGACGACTTGGAAGCGGCGATTGCGCTTTACAAGGGCGATCTGCTCGAGGGCCTAGACCTCAAGGAGCCCGAGTTTCAGTACTGGCTGGACAGTGAGCGGCGGCGCCTGCGCGAGATCTACCGTCGGGCTATGCAGTTGCTCGCAGAGACGAAACGACGGAGGGGAGACCTCGACGAGGCCGTGCGGCTGGCCCAGCACCTACTCGTCCTGGATCCCTTGCAGGAACGGGTACACCGCTTGCTCATGGCCTTGTATGCGGACTTGGGCATGCGGGAGGCCGCGCTTCAGCAATTCAAGCGCTGCCGCGCATTGCTCGCCGACGAACTCGGGGTTGAGCCCGAGCCTGAAACTCTGGCGCTTTCGGAAAGCCTGCGAAACAACGAGCGTGGCAAGCCGGCCGAAATCGAACCATCGAGGGCCTCGCCCGCTCCGTTCGCGGAGGTGAGCCCAACGAAGATCATGCGAGTTTCCAGTTTCGGTGGCCATGGACAGCGCTATTGGCTAGCGGGAGCAATTCTGACAGTCGCGATCCTTGCGGCGCTTTTGATCGTATGGCGGCCATGGGGGCCGCAATTCGAGCCTGCCTCGTTGGACCGCATGGCCTTCCCGCTGCCTGCCTCGCCATCGATTGCCGTTCTGCCTTTCGACAACCTCAGCAAAGATCTGGAGCAGGCCTATTTCACCGACGGTATCACTGACGACCTCATCACCGATCTATCCAAGATTCCAGGCCTTTTCGTCATCGCCCGAAACTCCACTTTCTTCTACAAGGACCAGGACGTGCCGATCCGGCAGGTGGCAGAGGAGCTGGGTGTCCGCTATGTCCTCGAAGGTAGTGTGCGCCGCGCTGGTGACGAGATCCGCATCAACGCCCAACTCATCGATGCCACGACCGGGGGGCACCTTTGGGCGGAGCGCTACGACGGGACTCTGAATGATGTGCTGGGGTTTCAGGACCAGGTTACCAGGCAGGTGGCGAGCGCTTTGGAGATCGAACTCAAGAGCGCCGACGGGGCGCCGCTTGGCCGGAAGGAAACGAGCAGTCCGGAAGCCTATGATGCTTTGCTCCACGCCCGCGAGCATATTCGGAACTACACCAAGGAGGATTTTGCAATCGCGATCTCTTACCTAGAGAAGGCCATCAGCCTGGATCCCGACTATGCTAGGGCCCACACATTCCTAGGCGGAACCTTTTGGGACATTGCAAACGACGGATGGGTGCGAAACTTCGGCCTCACCTATGAAGAAGCTCTGGGTAAAGCTCGTCACCATCTGCGGCTGGGCATGAAAGTGCCGTCGTCGCAAGCGCACTTCTATCGCTCCAAGATGCACAGCAACGAAGGACGCTACGATGAAGCCGTCGCCGAGGCGCGGATCGTGGTGGCCCTGAATCCCAACAGCGTCGGTGGCTACGAGGCACTGGGCCGGGCCTTGAATAAGGCAGGGCGTGCTGTCGAAGCGATCGAGGCTCTGCAGAATGCGGTCCGGCTCAATCCTCGGGGCGACGAGAAGGGTTGGCTCCTCTACAGGCTCGGCGAGTCCTTCTATCTCTCGGAACGTTATCAAGAGGCCGCGGAGACCTTCACGGCCTCCGTGGCAAGAAATCACAACGAGTGGACCTACCTCTTCCTGGCAGCGTCTCTGGCGCAACTGGGCGAGCGAGACGCGGCGGCGGCGGCGCTTGCGAACTTCAATCGAATCTATGCTGAATCCGGCGAAGATCCCTTCACCGTGTCGCGTGTGGAGCACTGGGCCTTCAAAGAGCAAGCAGATCGAGCGCGCGTTCAGGAGGGGCTGCGCAAGGCTGGAATGCCGGAAGGGGCGACGACGGAGCAAGATCTCGGTTACGCACAGGATCTGACGCCCATGAGTGTTGACGGTGCCACCACGATCGATGCTGAACGGGCGAAAGCATTGTTCGAGCAGGGTATCAAGCTGGTTGATGTCCGCGATCGGGTGGACTGGGAAGACGGCCACATTCCCGGCGCCGTGCATCTGTCCCTCTTCCGGGACTTCACCGATGCAAGGCTGTCGGCTGTGGCGAAGAGGGACGAAGCGGTTGTGCTTTTCGGCTCGGGAACCGGCGCCAACAAGATGGCGGCCATCGCCGCGTCAAGGGCGGTCTCCTGGGGATTCGAAAGGATCTATTACTTTCGCGACGGATTCCCGGGATGGAAGGCGGCTGGTTACCCAGTTCAAGTTCCGCCAAACTAAGAACCTGCATAGGGTCGCGCTTAGTCCGGAAGGGGCAGCGAGTAAGAGCGGAAGAACCCGGTTCGACGGACAGCAAGCCATCGCTAAAGTCCGGTCCCAGCCCCGTCATCACTCTAGACGTGGCGGATCTTGGACGTCCGACGCGGTGGATGTAGTGTGCGGGATACGCCAAGGACCGACTCGGCGCACGTGGCGGAGACGACGATATGCTCGGTTTCAGATTCAGCGTTCAGCAGATCTTGGCACGGCTGCCAGGCCGCTCGTTCGCAATCGCTGTAGCGATGGTAATCAGCACAGCGGCAAGCGCTTCGGAGCGGGATTTCAGTGTGGGCTTCTCCAGATTGTCTACGGCTGACCCAATGGGCGGGCCAATGCGGGTGTCCCTGTGGTACCCGAGCGAGGTCGCGAGTGGCGCGGTCAGATTGGGGCCGTTCGAGTTTCCCGCTACCCGGGACGCCGCGCCCGCCGCCGGACAGTTCGGACTGGTGGTCCTGTCCCACGGCTGGGGCGGCTCGGACCTTGGTCACCGCGACACGGCCCTGGCCCTGGCAAGGGCCGGATTCATCGCCGCCGCGCCCTTGCACTCACGGAGCAACTTCCGCGATACCGGCGGCGCCGAGCAACGGATCGTCTGGGAAAGCCGGCCGCGCGAGGTCTCGGCCGTCATTGATGCGCTGCTCCAGCACCCAACATGGGGGCGCCACATCGACGTCAGCAAGATCGGCGCTTTCGGCTTCTCCTTCGGCGGCTACACGGTCTTGGTCGTCCTGGGGGCAGAGGCACAGCCCGCCGCAGTCATCGAGCACTGCCGCCGGCACGCGGCCGAGGACCGGTACTGTGAAGTTGATAATCTCATGAGCGAGGCCGCCCGTCAGACGCGGGCCAAGATCTATGCCGGGCCGCCCATCAGCGCTCACGACGCGCGAGTCTGCGCAGCGGTCGTCGCCGACCCGGTCGGCGTGGTGTTCTCTGCGGCGACCTTGCAGGCCATGGCTCCCGTGAGGCTTCTGTTCTACCGTCCCGAGCAGGAAAACGTGCTCGCCGCCCGCTTTCATGTCTCCCATGTCATCGCGCAGCTGAAACAGCGCGGCGACTTTCCCACGCCCCAGGAAATCGTGGTGCCGAAGGCCCACCACTATTCGTTCATCGCCCCGTTCCCCGAGGCCATTGCCCGGAGCGTCCCCGAGCTCGCCTTCGATGCGCCAGGCTTCGACCGCGCCGCCTTTCACGAGGCGATGAATGGCACCGTTGTGATGTTCTTCAAGAAGGCCCTCTCGGCTTGCATGGAAAACTAAACGGCACTTGTTGATTTGGATGTTGAACGGGACTTCGAGCCCGGGTCCGGATTTCTGTCAAACGATCCAATCCCCGTTTGCCGATCACGTTCGTCATGCCGCGTCATGTCCGCAGCGGGTCATCTCCTGCCGGTCGGCGAACCTCCCGACAACGGCTGAAGCCGCCTTTTTCAACGCTATCGGGCGGTTCTGGCCATTCGGTGGCACCTGTGATTATCCAATTGAAAGGACGCTTGTGATCTTTCCGAGACCTCACTACGGCACAACAATAATGCCTACAGGAACATGAAGTGGACACTGGTAGTGTTCGCCACCTCATGGTCTTCACACAACTTCGGGCAATCATGCTGCTGTTGACGGTTAGTCTGTTGTGTTCACGGCGTCTTTTGAGTGGTGCCGAAAAAAGTTTTGGGGATTATCCCATCCGTTGCGTGTCGGGTGGGCGTCGGTCTTCATTTTCAAGCTCCTGGAGATTTTCCCACCCCCCCTTCCCAAATTCGCGGCGCAATAAAAAGTGTGGGGACGCTGGTCTAGAGCATTTTCCGATCACTCACAGTCGTATCCGGCAGCGGCGAAGTAGTTTTGGCACTCAGCCGGAGTGAAGATGTCGGCAGCGCGAGCGATGGCGTCCCAGAGGTCGCTGACGGTGCGGGCGGCGTCGCGCTTGAGATAGGCCTTGAACTTTGAGAAGGCCATTTCGATCGGGTTGAAATCGGGGCTATAGGGCGGCAGGAAGCGCAGTTCAGCACCAGCCTGCTGAATGGCGTCACGGACACCGGCGGTGCGGTGGGCAGGGAGGTCATCCATCACCACGATATCGCCGGGCCGCAGCGTCGGCACCAGCACCTGCTCGACATAGGCCAGGAAGGCAGCACCGTACATCACCCCGTCGAGGATCATGGGTGCTGTCATTGCGTGCAGCCTCAGGGCCGCGACGAAGGTTGTCGTCTTCCAGTGCCCGTGCGGAACCGGTGCCCGGCAACGGCGACCACGACGCGCGCGACCGCCGCGCCGCGCCAATTTGGTCGACGCGCCCGTCTCGTCGATGAAGACCATTTTTCCGGCTCGAGCTCCGGCTGGCTATCGAACCAGGTCCGACTCCGAAGCAGCATATCAGGCCGCTGTTGCTCGCTGGCGCGAGCGGCTTTTTTTTTTAAACGTGATGCCCCGCCGGTCGAAGAAGCGCCAAACGGTGCTCTGGGAGACCCGCAGCCCATGCTCGGTCTCCAGGTGAAAGGCAATCCCCGCCAGCGTCGTATCCGGCGTCTCCTCGACCAAGGCCAAAATCTCGTCAGCGTGCGACCCGAACCGCTGCGAGGGCTTGTCGCCGCCCTGCGCTCGGGGATGACAGCTGCCTGTCCGATACGACGCCTGGACCCACTTGATCGCCGTCGAGACAGCGACCCCAAACCGTTTCGCCGCCGCCCGCCGCGACATCCCACCATCCACAGACGCCACCACCCGGCGACGCAAATCATTTGAAAGAGGTTTCGTCATGCAGGCTGGCCTCCTTCACCAGCCCACATCTTGAATCAGAATTCCCACCCTTTGGGAATCCCCAATGATTCAATCCGTTCGGAATGTGCTCTAGTTTCGGCAATTCGCAGCTCTAGCCAGGTTCCAGGGATGCTCTTGATAGAGTGACTGACTGTCAGTTTTGCACCCCTTTCACTGGCACTCGGCCCTGCCATACACATTGATACGCGTTGACGTAGCGCGATGGCAGCGCTGGCGGGAGTAGGCGCGGTCCAGGAGCGCCACTCAGGCGTGAGACCTCGCCCAGTCCACCTGATCGACCCGGCGTGGCTGTGGCACTAAGGCAGTATTTGATAGACGGATCACGGTGGAGCATTAGCCGCCGAAGCGCTACCAAGCGGCTGTGTTGTAGGGCTAATCCGCCACTACCAGTGTCTCCCCCAGCGACTCGGCCACGTGTTCTCGAGGTAGTTGATCAGGTTGTCCCCGGTCATGCGGTAGCTGTCCGCGCGCTTCAGCGCCCAGAGCACGGCATCGCTGCCCACCGCTGTCCGCCATTTGTCGAGGTCCTCCTTGGCGAGCTGATAGGCTTGGCCTGGCTGAGGCCCCCACCTGGCGTAGTGGCCCTTGCAGGCGAGCCATTCCTCCCAGTCCATTCACTGCGCTTCCATGCCTCATGATGCGTGCGCCAGAAAGCCTCACCGTATCGCGCCCGCGGTCCTAACTGGTCCGCCATCTCGATCTCCTCTCATCTGAAAAATAGAGACGAGAAAAAACCGGAAACGGACCCCGACAAACAAGTGTGCAGTCCCGCCACGCTTACCGGAATTGTAAGCGTTCGGGCGTTGCACATCATTCAGGGGTTGACGGGTTTTGGCTTCCAGTTCCACGGCAGGAGGTCGTCGAGCCGGTTGATGGGATGGCCGTCGACCATGCGTTGGAGCACGTCTCGGAGGTATTCGTAGGGCTCGATGCCGTTGAGCTTGGCCGTAGCGATAAGTGAGCAAACCATGGCCCAGCGGTGACCGCCGCCATCGGATCCGGCAAAGAGATGGTTCTTGCGCCCGAGGGCCACGGGTCGGATGGCGCGCTCGACGGGGTTGGTGTCGAGCTCGATGCGGCCGTCATCGAGGAACCTCGACAGCGCGGGCCAGCGGGCTCGGGCGTAGCGGATGGCGTCGGCCAACCCGCCGCGCGGCGGAACCCGGCGCAGCTGGTCCTCCAGCCAGGGTTTCATGGCTTCGATGAGCGGCCGTGATTCGGTCTGCCGGACCCGTTGCCGGGCTTTGGCAGTCTGGCCGCGGATGCGTTTCTCGACGACATAAAGCTCGGCGATCCGGCGCAGGGCCTCGGCGGCGATCGGCGAGTCGGTTGCTTGGTGGAAGTCGTAGAACTTGCGCCTGGTGTGCGCCCAACACGCCGCCAGGGCGACCGCTTCGTTTTCGGCAAGGGTCTCGAAGCCGGCATAGCCGTCGACCTGCAGGATGCCCTTGAAGCGCTCGAGGTGAGCCGCCGGCCGCTTGGCCTTGCGGTCGGGGCTGTAGAAGTAGACGGCGGCCGGCGGAGCCGGCCCGGCCCAGGGGCGATCATCGCGCACGTAGACCCAGAGCCGCCCGGTCTTGGTCCGGCCGCGGCCGGGATCGAGCACGGGAATGGGCGTGTCATCCGCGAACAGCTTGGTCGAGGCGAAGACATGGGCGGCCAGTCGCGCGTGCAGCGGCTCCAGCCACCAGCAGGCGCCGCCCACCCAGCTTGCCAGGGTCGAGCGGTCGATCCGGACCCCATGCCGGGCGAGGATCTGGGCCCGTCGATAGAGCGGCGTGTGGTCGCAATATTTGCTGACCAGCACCTGGGCGATGAGCCCGGGCGTGGCCAGGCCCTTGGCGATGGGCCGTTCTGGTGCCGGCGCCTGATGGATCGTGCCGCAGGCGCGGCAGCCATACTTGGGGCGGCAAGTACGGACCACGCGCAGCTGTGCCGGGATCCAGTCGAGCATCTCGCTCGTCGCCTCGCCGATCGCATGGAGGCGACCGCCGCAACCGGGGCACGCCTGGCTCTCCACGTCGAGCCTCACCTCCTGCCGGGGCAAATGCCCAGGGAGAGGTGCGCGCCGGGACGCGGGTCTCGACTTGGGATTCTCATCGCTCGCCGGCGGCGGCACCTGGTGAGCTTCGGTGCGGGCGGCGTCGGCATCGAGATCTTCCAGCCCGAGGGCTAGCTGGCCGGGACCGAGCTGCTCGGAGCGGCGTCCGAACTGCCGTCGCTGAAACTGCTTGATGAGGCGCCGGAGGCGGTCGATCTCGCTGTCGCGGCTCTCGACGACGCTTGCCATATCGCGCACCAAGCGGTGCAAAAGGTCGATGTCGGAGGGCAAGTTCTCGAGATCGAGTCGCATGTGAGAGTCTAGCCCGCCGACACCGCTCGACCAAGCTATTTCATTGATTCTAATGAAATATTCGGACCGGCGGCAGGCCGCTCACCCGGCCACGGCAGGCCGCCATTGGCGTTCGGGTGAACGCCAGTCGATCCCCTCGAGCAGAGCCGACAGCTGCGCGGAGGTGAGCGACAAGGTTCGGCCCGGCTCGATGTCAGGCGGCCAGAGAAAGACACCCTGCTCGAGGCGCTTGGTGAACAGGCAAAGGCCGGTCCCGTCCCAGAAGACGATCTTGATCAGGTTGGCCTTGCGGCCCCGAAAGACGAAGAGGTGGCCGGAGAAGGGGTCTTGCTGCAGCACTTCCTGAACCAGCACGGCAAGGCTGTCCATGCCCTTGCGCATATCGGTGTAGCCGAGCGCCAGATGCACCTTCACGCCAGGTGGCAGCAGCGTCATGGTGTGACCTCCCGGTCGGCGTCTGATCCATCGACGATCTCCACCTCGACAAAGATCGGACTTGCCGTCTGTTCCTGGCGCCATCGGAACAGCACGCGACGCTCGATACCGTAGCGCCGCGCGACTTCCGATACGCTGGCGCCGGGTCTGGCCGCCTCGGCGAGGATATGGCGGCGATCCGCGTCACTGAACCGCCGACGATGGCCCAGCCGCGCTGGCGGAACAATGGGACCCTGTGCCGACCCTGAGGAGGGATAAGTCATATGACTTGGGCTGTGACTTAGACTGTGACTTGCGCCGCCGCGGCGGTAGAGCAGCTTGCGCTGCGCCGCCTCGGGCTCGGCCTTGAACTTCGCCCGCCAGTTCCCGAAGGCCTTCAGCGAGATCCCCTGCGACTCGCAATACTCCCGCTGATTCAGGTCACTGCGCTTCCATGCCTCATGATGCGTGCGCCAGAAAGCCTCACCGTATCGCGCCCGCGGTCCTAATTGGTCCGCCATCTCGATCTCCTCTCATCTGAAAAATAGAGACGAGAAAAAACCGGAAACGGACCCCGACAAACAAGTGTGCAGTCCCGCCACGCTTACGGCGAGTCGCGTGCGGGGCAATGAATTCCCTGATACTTCCCTGTTTTGGCAATCCCTTTCCCTGTTCCGCCGGCTAGGGAAACTGAAGGAAATAGCCAGCAAAATCAGGTATTTATAGAGAGGCGAACGCCTCAACATGAGGCTGAAACGCAAGATTTCCCTGTATTTTCCCGCATATCAGGGAAATCAGCGGAGACGGGTTCGCTCGAGACTCCCTGCACCACCACTAATTTTCTCCTTACATAGTAATAGATTAGAGGCTCTCGGCGGCGCGGTGTTCTGCGTTTTTCGTACACTTTAGCAGCCCGTTGACCGACACAGACACGTCGAGAGAGTGCTCTCCCTATATGGGTGATGCGGCCAATTTGGATTCGGTTGGACAGCGGTTTGTAGATGTGCCCACGCGTGAAGGGCTCCTTGCCGCAGCGCTGGCTGTTGTTGGGCTTGCGCGCCTTGGTCCGCAGGCCCTTCTTCTTGGAGGCCGCGATCCTGTCGCGGATGCGCTCGGCCGCGACCTCGCGCTCGAACCGGGCGATGTGCGGATTTCGGATGGCATCTTGCAGCATCATCCCCGGCTGCGCGCCGGAGGCTACTCGGTCAGGCGCTCGTAAAGCTTCTCCATCGACGCGATCCGCTTCTTCGCGCGCTCTCCGATGCGTTCTGCGAGCCGGGAGGTCAGAGCCTCGACGCACATGACCGGCGCCAGCGCGGAATCATAGACCGAGGGTCCCGCCACCGGTATCGCAAACACGTGCTGTGCCAGGCCGGCGCAGGGGGACTGCCACTTGTCGGTGACGACGACCAGGGTCGCCCCCGCATCGCGGGCCGATCTTGCGAACTCGTGGAGGTTCTCTTGATAGCGGCGGAAGTCGAGCAACACCAAGACGTCCCGCTTGCGGATCATCAGGAGGTATTGAACCAGGCTACGCGTGTCGCCGGCCATCAGGTGAACGTTGTTTCGGATCCCGCTGAGGCCGTAGGCGAAGATCTCCGCGATCGATCGGCTGAAACGTCCGCCCAGCAGGTAAAGGGTGCGACGGTCGTCGGTCAACAGCTCGACCACCGCGTCGAACTCGCCGCTGGGAACCATCTCCGATGCCTGCCGCAAGAGCAGGCCGGCCCAGTCGGCGTACTGGGCCAAGGTGTTGCCCTCCCTGGCCCTGTGGTCGGGCGCGAGATAGCGGGCCAGGGGCGACTCCAAGGTCCGCTCCAGCTCCTCCCGGAGCGTCTCCTGGAACTCCGCGTAGCTGGCGTAACCGAGCTTGCTGACGAAGCGTACGATCGTGGCGCCGCTGGCGTCGGCCCGCTTGCCGAACTCGGCCACCGTCTCCAGCCCGGCTGTCGGATAAGCCGCCATCAGCGCCCTTGCGATCTTCCGCTCCGAGCGCGTGAACGTCGCCTGCTGCCGATCTATTCGGTCGGCGACCGTCTCTTCAACAGGCTGGTCCAATCGCCCTCTCCCTCGCAAGCTGGCTCAAACGTTTCATGCGGGGCAGTCTAGCATCCAATATGAAATCGAAGAACGGCCCGGTTCGGCGTGCCAGGCGGGGCGGCTGGCGGCTCACGGCATGACGTCGCCGCCGTTGACGTGGAGCGTGGCGCCGACCATGAAGCGGCCGTCGTCGCTGGCCAGAAACACCGCGGCCGGCGCAATCTCGTCGGGCTGGCCGAAGCGGCCGATAGGCAGCTCGGCTCGCTTGCGCGCGCGCCATTCCTCGCTCAGCACGTGAAGCATCGGCGTCTCGACCGGGCCCGGCGCGATGGCATTGACGAGAACGCCGAAGGGCGCCCCTTCCATCGCCAGCGCCCTGGTCAAGCCGAGGACCCCGGCTTTGGCGGCACAGTAGTGCGCGAGCTCGACCGCGCCCTTCGTCGCGAGCTGGGAGGAGATGTTGATGATGCGCCCCTGCCCGCGCGCCTTCATCGCGCCGTAGACGGCTTGCGCCATGAAGAAAGGAGCCCGCAGGTTCACCCCCAGAATCGCCTCGTACTCCGGGACCGAGATCTCCTCGAACCGGTGGCTGATGCTGATGGCGGCGTTGTTGACCAGGATGTCGATCTCCCCCAACGCCGCCGTCGACGCCTCGGCAAAGGCGCCGCAAGCGGCCGCGTCGGAAAGATCCGCCTCGTCGAAATGGCAGCGCCGGCCCAGCGTCCGGATGCGCTCCGCCGTCGATTGGGCATTCTCCGCGTCGCCCTTGTGACAGAAGGCCACATGGGCGCCCTCGCGCGCGAAGGCGAGGCAGATAGCCGCGCCGATGCCGCGACTGCCGCCGGTCACGATCGCGTTGCGTCCTGCCAGACGTCCGGCTCGTGATTGCTCGCGGCTGCTGTTCTCCGCCATCTCGGGCTGTTCCTTCCTAGTAGCTGCTGACGGTCAGTCCCCCGTCGACGACAATGCATTGCCCGGTAATGTACCGCGCCGCCTTCGAGGCGAGAAAGACGACGACCTCGGCGACCTCCTCCGCCGTTCCGATCCGCCGAAGCGGCAGGCGTTTGGCGACTTCGGCCAGCCCCTCAGGGCCCAGGGAGTGCTCGCGCGAGAGCGACTGGTCGGTGCGGATGACCCCGGGCAGGACGGCGTTGGCCCGAATGCCCTTCGGCCCGAGCTCCACCGCGAGACCCCTGATCAGACCGACGATGCCGGCCTTGGAGGCGTTGTAGTGGACGTGCTCGTCCCAACCGAGAAGCGCGCTGGTCGAGGAAAGGGCGATCAGGCTGCCGCGGCCGGCCTCGCGCATGCCGGACGCCGCGGCCCGCAGCAGGCGCAGCGAGCCCTTCAGATTCACGTCCAGCACCGCCTCCCAGGCCGCATCGTCCAAGGCCGGTAGAGGCGATCGATAGGCGACGCCGGCGTTGGCGACAGCCACGTCGATCGTTCCTCGGCGGCGCGCGACCTCCGCGACGAGCGCGTCCACCGCCGCCGTATCCGTGACGTCCAGGCCATGGCCTTCCGCTGAGAAGCCGGCGGCGCGGATCGCCTCCGCGACCTCGGCCGCCGCGGCGCTCAGGACGTCGGTCACCACGACATGGTATCCGCAGCGGGCGAAGGCCTCGGCGGTCGCCTTGCCGATGCCCCTGCCCGCACCGCTGATCAGAACCCCGTTGCCGCCGCCGCTCATCGGTCTAGGGACCGCCGCTGTCCTGGCGGCGGAGCCGGGCGCCGCCGAGGCCCCTGGTGCGCAGGTGCTCGGCCAGGATCGTCACGGCGATGCTGACCACCACCATCGCGGTCGAGAGAGCGTTGATCTTCGGCGTGATCTCGAAACGGAACTCGGAGAAGATCACCAGAGGCAAGGTCTGCTCCCGTCCGCTCAGGAAAAAGCTCAGGTTGAACTCGCTGAACGACAGGATGAAGGCGATGAAGGCGCCGGCGACGATGCCGTTCAGGATCAGAGGCAGGACGATCTTGACGAAGGTCCGCCACTCGCTGGCGCCCAGATCGCGCGCGGCTTCGAGCAGGCGGTGGTCGAGCTTGATCAGCACCGAGCCCACGATGATGGTCACGAAGGGTACGCAGAACAGCACCTGGCCGAACACGACGGTCAAGAGCGTGCGCGGGATGCCGAGGAAGGTGGTGAAGGCCAGCACCGACAGGCCAAGCACGGTCTTGGGCACGACCACGGGCAAGAACATCACGGCGGCGAAGAAGATCCGGCCGCCGAACTTGTACTGAGTCAGGCTGTAGGCCGTGGCGACGCCGATCAGCAGCGATATGAGGGTGCTGGCTGCGGCCACTACGAAGCTGTTCTTCAGGCCCCGCAGGATCGGCGGGTCGTTCGCCAGGACCGAGAACCAGTTCAAGGTGAATCCCCGGAACGGAAAGCTGGTCATGTTGGAATCGTTGAAGGCGAGCACGATCAGCACCAGGATCGGCACGTAGAGAAAGGCGAAGACGAGGCCGATGTGGAGGCCGGCCAGGGCGTTGCCGAGGCGAAGGGTGGGGACTTGTCCCCGCATCGTCTCAACCCCTCCGGCCATGGCCGTACATGCGTATGCTGGGCAAGCGCGCCACCGCGGCACCCAACGCCACGAGAAAGACCAGCATGGCCAGCATGGTCGCGGTCGCCAACGCCGAGCCGAAAGGCCAGTTGTTGGCGGCGCCGAATTGCTGGACGATGGCCTTGGCGATCGTCGTGCCGCCCGGGCCGCCCATCATGTTGGTGTAGACGTAGTCGCCGGTCACCGGGACGAACACGAAGAAGAAGCCCGCCAGGACGCCCGGCAGGGAGAGCGGCAGGATCACCCTGACGAACACGGTTCCGGGGCCGGCCCCCAGATCCTTGGCGGCTTCGATCAGCGGCTTGCGCAGGCTCTCGAGACCGGCCCAGACGGCGAGGAACATGAAGGGGAACATCATGTGGACCAGCGAGATCAGGGCGGCGAAGGGTGTGAACAGCAGAGCCTCGATCGGCTGGTCGCGGAGTCCCAGGGCCATGAGCGATTGATTGATCAGGCCGTTGATCCCGAGCACGGAGCGCCAGGCGAAGATGCGCACGATGTCGCTGGTGTAGAGCGGCACCAAGACCGCCAGCAACACCAGGTTCTTGGCCGACTTGACCCGGGTCGCGACGATATAGGCCAGCGGATAGGCCAGGAGCAGAGTGATCGCGGCCACCGCGACCCCATAGACGATCGCCTTGCCGATCAGCCCGAGATAGACATCCCGATGCCACAGCAGCATGAAGTTGGCCAAGGTGAAGTCCGGCACGATGTCGAAACCGGCTTTGCGCCAGAAGGCGTAGAGCACGAACACGCACATGGGCGCCAATACGCCCAGCAGAAGCAGGAGCGACAGGGGGGCGAGCAGCAGGTAGGGGCGCAGGCGGAACCGGGTCGCGCCGCTCATCGGACGATCACCATGTCGTCCGGCGACCAAGCGACGGGCAGCGCCTGGCCGGGCGTCAGCCCACGTCCGCCCTCGCGGCTCGGCAGCCAGGCGGAGATGCGTAGACCCTCGCCGATGTCGATGTTGAACTCCCATGCGTTCCCCAGGAAGATCGAGTCCTCGATCGTGCCCTCGCTGCAGCCGTCCATGGCGAGCGCGGCGTCCCCCAGCCGCACGTCCTCGGAGCGCAGGCTGAGCAGCACCGGTGCTCCCGCCGCGATCTCGTCGGCTGTTCCTTGGGCGACGACGAACTCGCGGCCGCCGACGGCGACCCGGAAATGGCTGCCGTCGACGATGCCCCGAACCTCGCCTTCTATGATGTTCGCCTCGCCCAGGAAGTCGGCCACGAAGGCCGTCGCGGGCCGGCGATAGATCTCGTCGGGCGTCCCGGTCTGCTCGATCCGGCCGCGGTTCATGACGATGATCTTGTCGCTCATGCTGAGGGCCTCTTCCTGGTCATGAGTGACGTAGATGAAGGTGATCCCCAGGGTCCGCTGAAGCCGTTTCAGCTCGACCTGCATCTGCCGTCGCAACTTGAGGTCCAGCGCGCCCAAGGGCTCGTCCAGGAGCAGCACCTTGGGCCGGTTGACGAAGGAACGGGCCAGGGCGACGCGCTGCTGCTCGCCACCGGATAGGCCCAGCACGCTGCGTCGGGCGAAGTCGTCCAGGCGCACCAGGGCCAGCGCTTCGGCGACCCTGGACTCGATCTCCCGGCGAGCCACCCGTTTCGTCTCGAGCCCGAAGGCGACGTTCTGGAACACGGTCATGTGGGGAAACAGGGCGTAGCCCTGGAACGTCGTGTTCACGTCCCGTCGCTCCGGCGGCAGGTCCGTGATGTCCTCCCCGTCGAGCACAACTCTCCCGGCATCCGGTTGCTCGAAGCCGCCGATGATCCTGAGCGAGGTGCTCTTGCCCGAGCCGCTCGGCCCCAGAACGGTGAGAAAGGTACCCCTGTCGACGGAAAAGGAGACGCGGTCCAAGGCGCGGAACGAGCCAAACGACTTGGAGATCTCTTCAAACAGGATATTCGCGCTCACCGGCCCGCACCCAGCAGGGTCGAGGCCGGCGGCGGCTCGGAAGCGCGCCGCCGGCCCTAGATCGTGGAGGATCGGTCACCGCCGCAGGAGCCCTCCGGCGCGACCCGTGGCTTCAGCTGAGCTTGACCTCGTCCCAGATCAGAGTCCACTCGTCGTAGTTGGGAGGAAGCTCGCGGTAGTTGGAGCGGCCGAGCAACTCTGTCTGGTCCAGGAACAGATTCGACCGTTCGACCTCGCTCAGCTTGTCCACCCAGCCGTAGGTCGTGCCGGTCGTGTAGGGAGCTTGCCGATTGATCTTCATGCCGTACTGCTCGCCAAGCAGGAAGTTGATGAGCTGATAGGCGGCTTCCTCGCGTTCGGGCTCGATGTCGGCCGAGATGCCCAGGTTGTCCGACCAGCCGATCGCCCCTTCCTCCGGGATCACCAGGTCGACATCCACGCCCTCTTCCTGCAGGGCACGCGCCGTGGATACCCAGGAGGTGCCGATGACCACTTCGCCGTTCAGCAGTAGGTTGCGGCAATCGGCCTCGCTGGCCCAGTAGCTGCGGATGAGCCGCTTCTGGTCGATCAGCTTCTCGCGGATCTCGCTTAGCTGTTCCTGTGTCCAGGCGGAATAGCCCTCACGACCGTAGAGAGCCATGCCGGCGATATTGATGCCGTCCAGCGCGTAGTCCTGCATGGTCACCTTGCCGGCATACTCGGGCCTGAACAGGTCTTGCCACGAGGTCGGCCGTTCGATCATGTCGGCGCGATAGGCGATCGTGTCGATCCCGAAGACGTGGCAGATGAAGTAGGGCTCGCCGTTCTCGCCCAATGTCCAGGCGGCATTCTTCAGGTGCGGGAAGAGCATGGCGGCGTTGGGTATGCGCGCCAGATCGAGCGGCTTGACCAGGCCGCTCTCGATGTGCAGTTGGCACATGGCGTTCTCGGCGTCCCATACGTCCCACTCGCTCGTGCCGCCCGCCTTGAGCTTGGCGAACTGCTCGTCGTTGCTCGTGATGGAGCCGACCGTCAGATCGGCACCGGCCTGCTCGGAGAAGCCGTCGAGGTAGTCGTCGGAATAGTAGGTGCCCCATGTGTACCACCGGATGTCCTGTGCCGCCGCCAGGGCGCCCCGGAAGCGCCCCTGCAGGGCCGCGGCTGCCGTCAACGCCGACGCGCTGACCAGAAACGAACGGCGACTCACGCCAAGCGGAGTCAGCGATACCTTGTTCTTCGCAAGGGTCATGATTTTGCCTCCCTTTAGGTCATGGGATTTCAGAGATACCCATCGAATGATCATTTCATATTAATGATAATATATTCAATCTGCAATAAATATTGCATACGTTTCGCACACCGATCGGGAGGACCGGCAGTCGGGATCACCGCGTCGGGATCACCGCGTCGGTCGAACCTGCCGCCGCGAGCAGCGCGACAAGCGCGGCGGGCGAGGAGCGCATATCAAGGTGCAAGCTCCGACTGGACCTCGCGCAGGGCCCGTTCGAGCAAGCAGGCGATGCGGCGCTGGCCGGCGCAGTGCGAGATCAGGTCTTGGCAGATCTCGATCTCGACATAGGGAAGACCTTTCGTCTCGGCGTGGACGGGCAGGGTGTAGTCGCCCTCGAAATCGATCTCGTAGGGAACGTTTCGCCCCACCCGTAGGGAGTCCACCCGGCCGAGCGCGGCAAAGAGACGCTCCGCGACTTGGCCGGAGGGGCCGTGAATGACGCCGATGTCCCACGGGCGGTCTTGTCCGTTCATCGCGCGCGTGAAGCTGTGCATGGCGCAGATGACCGTCGTTCTCTCCTCCGCGAGCCGAAGCGAGATCGCCTGCTCTATGGCGTCGTGATAGGGCGTGAATATCGCCGCGATCCGGCCGTGGCGCTCGGCGTCCGGGAGGTCTCGATTGGCGGGAACGACGCGGCCGTCGCTCGCTTCGGGCACGGCCATGGAACTGTCCGGCCGGCGGTTGCAGTCGATGACCAAGCGCGAATAGGCCTGCCCGATCAGGGGAGCGTCCAGCCTTTGCGCCAGCCAGTGCGACAGGCTGAACGCGCCGATGTCGATGGCAATGTGGTCTTCCAGGTCGGAGGTCTCGAGCCCCAGAGTCTTGAGCTGCGTTGGGACGGCGTTGCCGGCATGGTCGCAGACCAGCAGAAAGGGCGAGCCGCCGCCCTCCAGAGCGTGCATGACCGGTCTCGGATCGCCGTCGCCGAGCAAATCTGGGGAACTCGGCGCCGTCTCAGTAGGTTTCGACATATCGTGCGATCTGCTCGTCCGGCTCCAGGTGGCCGACGAGCTTGATCTCGCTTCGTTTGTTGGTGAGGTAGGCGTCACGGAACTCCTCGCCCATCCAATGGCGGATCCGTTCGCTGGCCTCGAACAGGGCCAGAGCCTGCTCGAGGGACTGCGGGAGCCGCTCGAGCCCGCGTTCGTCGCGCTCTTCTTCGGAAAGCAGGCCAGGATCGCCGTCGGTGGGTGCCGGCAAAACCAGGCCGTCCCGGATGCCCTGCAGCCCGGCCCACACCAAGGCTCCCAGGGCGAGATAGGGCGATGCCGCCGCGTCGGCCGCGCGGTATTCGAAGTTGAAACTCTTGGCCGGATCGCCGCTTCCCAGCTTCGAGAGCGGGCATATGCGAATCCCGGCCTCGCGGTCCTTGTCCGCCAGATTGTTGTAGCTGGCGCTCCAGCGGTTGGGCTGCAGGCGCTCGTAGGACACGAGGCTGGGCGCGGTCAAGGCAACCAGAGCCGGCATGTCGCGCAGGATGCCGGCCAAGAACCGGCCCGCCGCCTCGCCGATGCCCAGGGGGCGCTGCGGGTCGTAGCTCACCGCTGCGCCGCTCTCGTCTTCCAGGCTGAAATGCACGTGCACGCCGTTTCCCACGCCGCCCGGGCCCATGACCGGCGCGAAGGTCGCCTTGTGTCCCTGGGCCCTGGCGACGCTGCGGGTGATCTCCCGGAGCCGGACCGCCCGATCGGCGGCCGCGACCCCCGGAGCAGGCGCGCAGGTCACCTCGAACTGCTGCGGCGCGTACTCCGGCAGGAAGCTGTCCGGTTCGATGCCGTTGGCGTCCAAGGCGTGGAGGAGGGCCTGTGGGAAAGAACCCAGCGAGCGCACCGAATCGAGCAGATAGGCGGCGCCGGAGCGCATCTCGGCGCCGGAATAGTGGAACTCGTGCTCGAAAGCGGATTTGAGGTGCAGGCCGGCTTCGTCACGAAGTGCGTCCAGACCCCGCTTGAGCCAGCCGCGCGGACAGCAGGGCCAAGGCGAGCCGTCGAGCTCCAGCAGGTCTGCCAGCAGGAACCGCTCCGGAAGCCGCTCGCCGCCGAGCTCGATCGATACCTCTGTCTGCGGATCCGGCATCATGATCAGCTCGCCGCGCGGCCCCCATGGACTGTCGACGATGTCTCCGAACGCGGTGATCATGAGGTTGGTCGGCGCCAGCCCCATCCCCTTGGCCAGGCGCTCCTCGTAGGCTTTCTCGGGGAAGCCCTTGCCCCGCACCTGTCCGGCATAATCCGATATGCAGACCATCACGAGATTGGCCAGCTTCATCTCGACCTCTCCCTTCATCCTGTCGTGGAGGCCCGATCGCCATCGCCGGTCCGGCGGCGGCCAAGCGTTGGCCGGTTCCATGTGGGGGTATGGAGTCGATCTGCAACTTATATTCCATAATCTGCAATGAAATATCAATATGAAATACTTGTGTCTTTCCCGGATGCAAGGCGGTGCTGCGCGCGCTTTGGATCGGGTTCATCGCCGCGGCGCCCAGCCGGTTACTCGATCTGGCCGCAACACACGCTGCAAACTCCGTGATCCGGCGACGAGACGGCTCGGGCTCGCGACCTCAACGGGGGGCGGAGGGGCGGCTGTCGGGCGGGCTGGCGGGCTTGGCCCGCCTGAGGGACCGGTGCAGCCTTCAGAGCGGGCCCATGGCGCGGACGGTCTCCAGGAGCAGGCGCGCGCGGGCCTCGCCATCCCAGGGGTCGAAGGGCTCGGCGAGGCGCGGGTCGATGTGGCTGACCGCGGCCTGGGCTTTCTCGGTGAAGGTCACCTCGCCCGTCGCCGCCATGCCGGCCAGGCCGTCCTCGGCACCGAGGCGCCGGTTGAAGGCGGTCGCCTCCTCGAGGTCGGCGCCCGCGGGCAGATCGAGGCTGACGGTGCCGTCCTCGATGCGCACGGGATAGCCGCCGGGCAGGCCCTCGGGCGCCGGTGCCGAGAAGCGGAGCGGCGCGGCGCCCGGCAGCAGGGCGGCCAGGAGCGGCAGGGCCGCGGCGGCGGTGATGACGTTGTAGGCCGGCCCGGTCGGGACGGGCGGACCCTCGTAGGCGAGCGCGTCGTCGCGCCGGCCCTCCTCGCCGATGTAGACGCGCGCCCTCAGGCTCTCGTCCTCGGGCGGGCATGCCTGCATGACGCCGTAGACCTGGTTGTGATGGCCGATCACCCGCAGCAGCGGGCGGGCGCCGGGGTGCAGGTCCGGATCGCGGTGCTTCTGGGCCGCCTTGGCCCGCAGCAGGAGGATGCTGGCGTTGCCAAGCCCGATGGTGGGCGCCAGGCCCAGGGTCGCCAGGACCGGGTGGATGAGGTCCGGCATGGAGACGTTGGCCACGGGCGCGGCGAGGCCGGCCTCGCGCACCACTTTCATGAGGGTCGCCACCAGGGGAAGCTGGGCCGGGAGCTGCAGGGCGATGCCGGCGGAGGCGAGGGCGCGGGCGACGGGATGGTCGCGGCCGATGATGGCCCAGGGGCTGATGGGGCTCGCGGCCTGGACGATGAGGTCGGGCCGGGCCGCCCGCAGCGCCCTTTCGAGGGCCCGGGGGTCGCCCGCGTCCAGCGGCGCGAAGTCGACCGCCGCCGCGTGGCAGCCGTCCAGCATGGCGACGGCCGGGGCCACCCGGCCTTGGTCGCTGTCGGCGACGACGAGCCGCCTGATGCCGCCGTCCTGCGCCGGGCCGGCCAGATGCAGCAGGCCGTCCGCCATGCGAAGCCCGACGTCGCCGCCGCCGAGAACGAACACCGCCGCCGACATCCTTCGCCTCCCCTTTGTGCCGGTCCCGGCCGAACGGGATGGACCGCCGGCCGGACGGGCCCCTTTTGCGCACCCGTTTTCAGGATAGCCGGTCCGGCCTCCCGCTCACAGCCCCTCCGAGCCGGCCTGGAACCCGGTCGCGGGGGCAACCATTTCCCGTCGCCCGCGAACGGCGCGATCGCTTGCGCGACAAGGGCTTGCCCGGTGCTGCGGCCCGCCGGCCCGGCCCGGCCGGCCCGCCTTCGCGGATTTCCGGCTTGCGCTTTTCCCTCGCCCGGCTATAACGGCGGCCAGCCGGGGACGAGTCCGTCCCTTCGGTTCGGAGGTTCGCATGATCGGCATGACCCTACCCTTCCTCTGACCCGCGGCCGCGCAAGCCATAGGGCTTGGTCCGGCCCGGGAGCAGCTTCCCCACGGCCTGGACTGACCCAATGCTTGCCTTTTTTGAGAACCTCATCGATCCCTTCCCCGACCGGGTGCCCGAGCGTCCGCCGCGCGGTCTGCTCGGCTTTCTCTGGCACTACGCCAGGCCGGTCGCGCCCCATCTGCTGCTGGTGTCCCTGACCGCGGCGGCCTTCGCCGTGCTCGAGGTTCTGCTGTTCGCCTTCCTCGGCAACCTGGTGGACTTTTTCGCCGAGGCGGACCGTCAGACCTTCTGGTCGGACCATCTCTGGTGGCTGACTGGGGTCGCCCTGCTGATCCTTCTGGGCATGCCGCTGATCGAGCTGATCCACGAGGCGCTCACCAACCAGACCATCATGGGCAGCTTTCCGATGCGCGTGCGCTGGCTCGCGCACCGCTACCTGCTGCGCCAGTCCATGACCTTCTTCCAGGACGACTTCGCCGGGCGGATCGCCACCAAGGTCATGCAGACCGCCCTGGCGGCGCGGGAGGTGGTGGCGCTGACCACCGAGGTCTTCGTCTACGTGGCGGTCTACTTCGTGGGCGCGCTGGTGCTCTTCGCCGAGAGCGACTGGCGCCTCATGGCGCCGCTCCTGGTCTGGCTGCTCGCCTACGCCGGGGCCATGCGCTACTTCATCCCGCGGCTGCGTCTCGCCTCCAAGGCGCAGGCCGACGCGCGCTCGGACCTGACGGGGCGGATCGTCGATTCCTACACCAACATCCAGACGGTGAAGCTCTTCGCCCACGCCGCCCGCGAGGAGGGCTATGCCAAGGACTCCATGACCACCTTCATGGGCACGGTCCACCGCCAGTTCCGGCTCATCACCTGGCTGAACTTCGCGCTCGAGGCCCTGACCGGCCTGCTGCTCTTCTCGGTCGGGGCGATCGGGATCTGGCTCTGGACCCTCGATGAGGTGACCGCCGGGGCGGTGGCGCTCGCCGTTGGCCTGGTGCTGCGCCTCAAGGGCATGGCCCACTGGATCATGTGGGAGATCGCTTCGCTGTTCGAGAACATCGGCACGGTCCAGGATGGGATCGAGACCATCTCGCGCGAGCACGGTCTGGTGGACCGGCCGGCGGCGCGGTCGCTCCAGGTCGCGCGCGGCGCCATTGCCTTCGAGGGCGTCACCTTTCACTACGGCAAGGACGGCGGGGTGCTGGAGGACCTCACCCTATCCATTGCGCCGGGCGAGAAGATCGGCCTGGTCGGGCCCTCGGGAGCCGGCAAGTCGACCCTGGTGAACCTGTTGCTGCGCTTCTACGACACCGAGGCCGGCCGCATCCTGATCGACGGCCAGGAGATCGCCGGGGTCACCCAGGAGAGCCTGCGGGCTTCCATCGGACTCGTCTCGCAGGACACTTCGCTGCTGCACCGCTCGGTGCGGGACAACATCCGCTACGGCCGGCCGGAGGCGGACGACGGGGCGATCCTGGCGGCGGTCCGGGCGGCCAAGGCCGACGGGTTCGTTCCGGACCTGGTCGACCAGAAGGGCCGGCGCGGCCTCGACGCCCACGTGGGCGAGCGCGGCGTGAAGCTGTCCGGCGGCCAGCGCCAGCGCATCGCCATCGCCCGGGTGATCCTGAAGGACGCCCCCGTCCTGGTGCTGGACGAGGCGACCTCGGCGCTCGATTCCGAGGTGGAGGCCGCGATCCGCGACTCGCTGGGCGAGCTCATGACCGGCAAGACGGTGATCGCCATCGCCCACCGCCTCTCGACCATCGCCGCCATGGACCGGCTGATCGTCATGGACCGGGGTCGCATCGTCGAGCAGGGCAGCCACGAGGAGCTGCTGGCCGCGGGCGGGCTCTACGCCAGGCTCTGGCTGCGGCAGTCGGGCGGCTTCCTGAACGTCGGGGCGGAGGCCGAACGCGCGGCGGAGTGACGGCGAGAGGATGCCGGCCAAGCGGACGACAGGCCAGAGACTACCCGCCCAGGTAGGCCTTCTTGACGTAGTCGTTGCCGATCAGCTCCTCGGAGGGGCCCTCCAGGGCGACCGTTCCGGTCTCGAGCACGTAGCCCCGGTCGGCCAGCTTCAGCGCGAGCGAGGCGTTCTGCTCGACCAGGACCACCGAGAGCCCGGCGTCCTTGAGGCCTTCGATAATCCTGGCGATCTCGGCGACCATGATGGGCGCGAGGCCGAGCGAGGGCTCGTCCATCAGGACCACCTTGGGCCGCGCCATCAGCGCGCGGCCCATGGCGACCATCTGCTGCTGGCCGCCGCTGAGCGTCTTGGCGAGCTGGTTCTGCCGTTCCTTCAGGATCGGGAAGTGGTGGTAGACCCGCTCGAAGCTCTCCTCGCGCGCCGCCTTGTCGTGCTGCAGGTAGGCGCCCAGGCGCAAATTGTGCTTGACCGTCATGAGCCCGAACAGCCGCCGGCCTTCGGGCACGTGAGCGATCCCAAGGCCGACGATCTTGTGGGCGGGCAGGTGATCGATGCGCTGACCCTCGAAGCGGATCTCGCCCGAGGCGGATCTGAGCAGGCCGGAGATGGCCTTGAGGATGCTGGTCTTGCCCGCCCCGTTGGCGCCGATCAGGGTGCTGATGCTGCCCTGCTCGACGCTCAGCGAGACGCCCTTGACCGCCTCGACCTTGTCGTAGAGCACCCGCAGGTTGCTGACCTCAAGCAGCATCGAAATCGCTTCCCAGATAGGCCTCGTGCACGCCTTCGTCCTGCTGGATCTCCGCCGGCGTCCCCTCGGCGATCCGGGTCCCGAAGTTGATCACCGTGATCCGGTCGCAGATCCCCATGACCACCTTCATGTCGTGCTCGATCAGCAGGATGGTGACGCCCCGCTCGCGGATCCTGTTGATCAGCTCGACCATGGCCGAGGTTTCCTCGGGGTTCATGCCGGTGCAGGGCTCGTCCAGCATGAGAAGCTCCGGCTCGGCGGCCATGGCGATGCCGACGCCGAGCGCGCGCTGGTGGCCGTGGGGCAGGTTGGCCGCTAGCTCGTCCCGGTACTGGGCGATTCCCATGAACTCGAGAATCTCCATGGCTTTCTTCTCGTTCTCCCGCTCGTTGGCCCGGGTCCGGCCGGTGTTCAGGAGGGCGCCCCAGTAGCTGTAGTGCGAGTGCAGGTGGCCGCCCACCAGGACGTTTCTGAGCACTGTGAAGTTCTTGAACAGGGTGATGGCCTGGAAGGTGCGGACGATCCCGAGGCGCGTCGTCTGGTGGGGCTTCAGGGTGCTGATGTCCCGCTCCTTGAAGAGGATGCTTCCCCCGGTCGGCCGGTAGACGCCGCTGATGACGTTGAAGAGGGTCGTCTTGCCGGCGCCGTTGGGGCCGATCAGGCCGCGGATCTCGCCCGGCTCGATGGCCAGGTCGAGGTCCTTGAGCGCCGCTAGGCCGCCGAACTGCATGCTGAGACCGTCGATCGCGAGCAGCGTCATGGACTCTTCTCCCGCCGCTCGCGGAGCCGGGCCAGCAGGCGGCGGACCCTCTCCGGTATGGTCTCCAGTCCGCCCGGCAAGAACAGCACCGTCAGGATGACGATGATGCCGAAGAAGATGACCCGGTAGTAGCCGGTCGGCCGCAGCAGCTCGTCGACCACCGTCAGGAGCGAGGCGCCCAGGATCGGCCCCACCACCGTGTTCAGGCCGCCCACGATGATGTGGACCAGCGAGAACTCAGATTGCCAGATGTCGAAGGTCTTGGGGTTGATGTAAGTGTGGTAGTGGGCGTAGAGCGCGCCGGTCAGGCCGGCGAAGCTGCAGGCCACGGTAAAGGCGATGACCTTGTGCTTCAGCACGTTGATGCCGGCGTGCTGGGCCAGAAGCTCGCTCTCGTGGATGCTCCAGTAGATCAGGCCGGTGCGCGAGCGGTTGATGCGGTAGATGGCGAACACGATGAGGGCGCAGAAGAAGAGCGCCAGGTAGTAGTAGGCGACCCTGGAGGAGAAATCGATCTCCAGGCCCAGCAGGGAGAGGCTCGGCGGCCGGATGTTGAAGATGCCGTCCCAGCCGCCGAAGAACCCCCGGTAGTGGGCGAAGATGCGCTTGATGACCTCGCCGATCGCCCAGCTCGCCATGAAGAAGTAGACCGCGCGGGTGCGCATCAGCGGAATGCCGACGAGGAAGGCGATGGCTCCGGCGATGGCCGCGCCCGCCCACATGCCGGTCCAGAGCGGCCAGCCCAGCTTGGTGAAGAGGAGCGCCGAGGCGTAGGCGCCGACCCCCATGAAGCCGGCGTGGGCGAAGGAGACGAAGCCGAGCGTCCAGATCAGCCACAAGCTGGTGGCCAGCGCGATGTTGAAGAGGATGCTGATGCCCGTGTGCAGCAGGTACTTCTCGAAGCCGACAAGCATGGGGAAGAAAACCGCCAGCGCCAGCCCCGCCAGCCAGTAGATGGCGGCGTACCTGCTGTCCCGGTTCATCGAGGCCACCGTCCCGCTGCCGCTCGCGCCACGGTCCGCGCGCCCTCGCGCCCCTCCGGCCGCGGGACTCTTCCGCCCTGCGCCGACATGGCTACTCCCACTGCTGGCCGAAGAGCCCCGACGGGCGGAACACCAGGATCACGAAGATGACGACGAAGCCCATGATGTAGGCGATGTCGGCGCTGATGAGGGTGGTGAGGAAGCTGTCGATGAAGCCGAGGATCAGGCCGCCGACCAGTGCGCCGACTACGCTTCCGAGGCCCCCCATGATGACGATCATGAAGGCCTTCATGGTCGCGACGAAGCCCATGCTGGGCACGATCGAGAGCAGCGTGCCCATCAGGCAGCCGGCGACCGCGGCGAGCGCGCTGCCGAGCCCGAAGGCGATCCAGTGGATGCGCCGGGTGTTGATGCCCTGGAGCGCGCTCACCTCGGGGTCCTCGGAGACGGCGCGCATCGCCATGCCCATGGTGGTCTTCTGGAGAAACAGCCAGAGGCCCACGATCAGTGCGGCGGAGAAGAGGGAGATCACCATGCGCTCGTAGGTGTAGAAGGCCCCGAACACCATGGTGCCACCCGAGACGACGCTCGGGATGCCCTTCACGACGGTGCCGAAGACCAGGAGGCCGCCGCTGGAGATGATGAAGATCAGCCCCATCGAGACCGCCAGCGAGTAGAGGATGTTCTTGCCGTGCAGAGGCCGGAACAGCAGCAGCTGGAGCAGGGCGCCGAGGATGAAGATGACAACGGCGCTGGCCGCCACGCCCAGCCAGTAGGGCCAGCCCAAGACCGCGAACCAGTAGTAGAGGACGTAGGCGCCCAGCATGTAGAGCTCGCCGTGGGCGTACTGGATGATGCGCATGACCCCGAAGATCAGGGTCAGCCCGATGGCGATCAGGGCATACATGAGGCCCAGGTTGATGCCCGTGAGGGTCATCTGGGTGAGTTCGTCGAATGCCAAGGCGTGACCTTTCCGAAACCGTCAGAGCCGTCAGTCGGATGCTGGGACCGCCACCGGGGCTGGCTGGGAGTGCAGGCGAAGCGGCGATGGCCGGCGAGGCGAGGCCGATTTGTGGTGGGCTCCCCTCACCGGAGGCGCGGGCGCGAGGCCGTCCTTCTGCTCGGCCCCGCGCCCGGCTAAGACACTCCCCGTCGTCAGCGGCGGCGGTCCCCGTCACCGGCAAGGGTGCAAGACCCCGGACCGCCGCGTCAACGACTCCCTACGACGGACGCACGGGATCTCCCAATGATCCGGCGAGCCGGCAAACTCAATAGTCCGCCGGCAGCTCCGGATAGCGGACGTCGGCGAGCCGCGCCTTGCCGTTCTCGATCAGGGTGGTGTAGCAATCGTAGACACCCTGCCGCTTGATCCCGAACGACTTCTCGCCTTCCCAGGTGACCTTTCCGACGTAGGTGTCTTCCAGGACCACGTTGGCCAGGGCGTCGGCGACCGCCTTGGTGTCCTCGGCGGTGCCGGCGTCCTCGAAGGCCTGGGCCAGGGCGTAGACCCACCAGGAGTAGTTGCCCGCGAGCGCGTTGAAGTCGCCGAAGCGCTTGATGAAGCGGTCCCTGATCTGCGTCTGCGTGTCGGTCACCGGCTCGACGCAGGTGACCGGCAGCACGACGTCGGTGGCGTACTCGCCCGCCACCTCGAGGATGGTCTTGGTCTCGGAGGCCGCCGGCGAGGAGATGGGCCCCTTGTAGTCCATTTCCCTGGCCGCCTTGACGATGCTGGCCGTGATGCCCGGCGGCGAGGGGCTGGTGACGATGAAGTCGGGCTTGTTCTTAATCGACTTGGTGACGATCGGATAGAAATCCGTGTCCTCCCAGTTGAAGTATTCCACGCCCAGCATCTCGACGCCGTAGTACTTCATCAGGCGCTCGTAGGAGAAGTGGCAGTCGTAGCCGTCCTGGTCGTCCGGCCCGATGAAGGCGGCCGTCTTCAGGTTCTCCTTGCCGTAGTGCTCGAGCATGAAGGGGACGTAGGCGTAGCCCTGCTCGTAGTCGGACATCTCGGCCCGGAAGTGATAGGGATAGTCCTTGCCGAAGATCTTGAGATAGCCCCAGCAGGCCACGATGGAGAGCACCTCGGCCGGCTCCGTGATCTGCAGCATGCCGATGGTGCTGGCCGCGGCCTGGCTGTAGACGTACTTCACCTCGTCCTGCTCGACCAGGCGGGTGGTGGCCGCTCGCGAGTCCGCCACCGTACCCTTGGTGTCGTAGTTGATGATCTCGAGCTGGTGAGGCACGCCGCCGATGTTCACGCCGCCCTTGCCGTTGATGACGGCCGCACCGTCGACCCAGCCCTGCATGGTCGAGATGCCCCAGTAGGCGACCGGGCCGGAGAGGGGCACTGCACCGCCGATCTTGATGACCTTGTCCTGGGCCCGCGCGATCCTGTTGACGAACGGGGCGCTGACGGCGGGCGCGAGCCCCAGCGCCGCGGAGCGGGCCAGGAAGGTGCGGCGGTCGATCTTTCCCTTGGCCAACAAGCGCTCAAGCCTCTTTCAGTTCTGACATTTCTGGATCCTCCCTTCGGTCGTTTGATTCGTATCGTTGATCCGTTGAACGGAACGCGGGTCCCAATCGGCTGAACCTGTTTCCCTCCCTGGTGCCGGCTTTGTCGGCCGATCGTGTGCGCCGGGACGATCAGGCCAGTCTAGCCAATGATCGGGGGCCTCGATAGGGGAAACTGTTGGACTGACCACATAAACAGTGGGATATTCAGCAAGTCATGTCACCGAAGCGTGCCACCGAAAGCGACGGACCCCGGCGCTGGCGCGTGGTTTTTTCCTCCCCTTGCGGCGTCATGCGGCAGACGGGCGCCGGATACGGTCAATGGACCCGAACGGCGCTGGCCCTGCCGGACCGGCTGACCGCGATCGGACACGCTCTTGTTTCGGCCGAAGCCGCCGTGCTCGGCCAAGCCGGAAACCTTCTTAATGTGCCAAGACTAGGAGCAGCGTTTTTTTCCGGCTATCCCAAAACGGCAAAAGACAGACGCAACTTTTCGTGTGATGTGCGGGCGCAACCGGGCGGCAAGGCGGGTCCTAACCGGGAGCCGGGGGTTCGCCGGGCGCGTCGTTGCCCGGTGCAGGGGGCCTTGCCATACTGTCGCCTCGGGAAGGAGAGGGACATTGAGACCGGCCAGGGAGACCGCAGCGGAAGCGCCCGCGCACATCGACGCCCGGTCCAGCGGAGACATTCATGAGCAGGCCACGCTGCTGGATACCTGGAACCAGGACTACTGCCAGATCTCCGGCGGGCGGTTCAGCGGGTCCGTGGTCTCGCTCTGGATCGACGGCATGCGGCTCTTCGTCGAACGCATGAACCGGGCCGTGCTGCAAAAGGGCGACGTGGGCGCGGAGCGGATCGGCGTCGGGGTGCCGCTGCGGCTCTCCGGCAAGGCGGTGCTCTGCGGCGAGCCGGTAGGGCTGGACGACCTGCACGTCTTTTCCGGCCAATCCGGGTTCGAGTACCTTTCGCCGGAGAACCTGGTCTTTATCGGCCTCGAGTTCGTGCCCGCGGCGACCCTGCTGAGCGGGAGCGAGCAGCTCTTGGTCGACGAACTGCGGGAGCGCTTGCGGCGGAACCGGCGGGTGGTTTCCGTCCGCCGGTCCCAGGCCCAATACCTCCGCTCTGCGCTCCAGTCCGTGTTCGATGCCCTGGCGGAAGACGGGTCCTTGCTGGAGAACGCGGAGACCCGGGCCGCGCTGCGTCGCTCGGCGGTGGGCGCGGTGCTGGAGCTGCTGGCCTGTCCCGGGGAGCCGACCCGGTCGCGCGGCGCCGCCACCAACTGGCAGCTGGCGAGCCGCGCCCGTACGCTCGTCGAGGCGGCGCCCGACTGTCCCATGTCGGTGGTCGAGCTGGCGCTGCGGCTCGGCGTCTCCCGGCGCACCATACAGTACGCCTGCCAGGACGCGCTCGGCCTCAGGCCCATGTCCTACCTGCGCGCGGTCAGGCTGAGTGGCGTGCGCCGGGACATGCGCCAGGCGCGCTCGGTCTCCGAGGTCGCGACGCGCTGGGGCTTCTGGCATTTCGGGCGCTTCGCCCGGGACTACCGCAGGATGTTCGGCGAGCTTCCCTCGGAGACCCTGAGGCACATGGGCGGCCCATTGGATGCCGGCGGGTCCGACGTGCGCCTGGCGCGCGGCGACGGCTAGGTCATGTGGAAACCGACGCGCTGCCGGGACCGCCGCTGACATGAGCGGCAAGCAGCGACGCCTGAGCAAGCAGGAGCGGCAGGAGCGCATCGTCGCCGAGCTGCACATCAGCCCGACCATCCGCGCCTCGGAGATCGCCGCCAAGCTCGGCGTGCACACCGAGACCGTGCGCCGGGACCTGAAGACCCTGGACCGCAACGGCCTCCTGAGCCGGACCTACGGCGGTGCCGCGGTCGCGCCGCTGGCCTTCGAGCCGAGCCTGGCCGAGCGAGACCGCATCCTGGTGGACGAGCGCCGGGCCATCGGCGAGTGCGCCGCCGGGCTGGTCGAGCCGGGCGACGTGCTGATGATCGACGCCGGCTCCACCACCATCCATTGCTCCCGCCAGCTCGCCGCCCGGGGCCAGGACCTGACCGTCATCACCAACAGCTATGGGGTGGCCGCCGTCCTGGCGCGCATCCCGTCGATCCGCGTGCTGGTCTGCCCCGGCGAGTACGACGCCAAGCAGGGCGGAGTCAGCGGGGCGGACACCATCGCCTACCTCTCCCGCTTCCATGCCAACAAGGTGTTGATCGGCGCCGGCGGCCTCGGCATCGAGGGGCCGAGCGAGTTCGACCCGGACTTCGCCTCGGTGAAGCGCGCCATGCTGGAGCGCGCCCAGCGCCGGCTGCTGCTGGTCGACCACAGCAAGTTCGACCGCACCATGCTCGACCTCATCTGTCCCCTCGAGGCGCTGAGCGACGTGGTGGTCGACAGGTCTCCCGGCGGCAGGCTGGCCGCCGCCTTGACGCGGGCCGGCGTGACGATCCACAGCCCAGGCCCGGGCGCTGCCTAGATCAGAACCCACTCAGACGGAGCCGCGACGCGGTTGCATCTGAGTGAGTGAATCTGCTCTAGGGGCGGAACACCCCACGCGTTCTCGGCAGTTCTGCTGAAATTCCCGCAAAAAATGTGTTTACTTCAACATTTCCGTTGTGAACGCCATTGATGATTGGCTAGAGTGGGTCGCAACGAGGAAACCCGTCCGCGCCGGAAGCGAACCGCACGGCCGGATGGAAAGAGAAGGGGGGCGGAACCAGTGGTCGACTTCATTTTCATGCTGACGCGCCAGGACCAGACGGTGGTGGACTGCCTGGAGACCTTCGACACGGTGCGCGCGGTCGGGCTAAGGCATGTCGGCTTCAAGGACGTGGGCGTGCCCATGGAGACCCTCGTGGCCCTCAACCGGGCCATCAAGGAGAGCGGCGCGACCAGCTACATGGAGGTGGTCAGCGAGACGCCGGAGGACTGCCTGCGCTCGGCGCGCAACGCCGTCGAGATCGGCGTCGACCGGCTCCTGGGCGGCACCGAGATCGAGCCTACCTTGGAGGTGCTGGCCGGGACCGACATCGAGTACCTGCCGTTTCCCGGCCGGCCGGAAGGCCATCCGACCCGCCTCGGCGGCACGCCCGAGGAGGTGGAGGCCCACTGTCGCCGCTTCGCCGAGCTCGGCTGCGCCGGCGTCGACTTGCTGGCCTACCGGGCGACCGAGGCCGATCCCCTCGACCTGATCCGCGCCGCGCGCAAGGGCATGGACGGCTATCTGGCGGTCGCCGGCAGCATCGACTCGCCCGCGCGAATCCGCGCCGTGGCCGAGGCCGGCGCCGACGGCTTCACCATCGGCACGGCGGCCCTCGAAGGGGTCTTCTCGCCGCGCAAGGGGGCGCTCGCCTCGCAGCTCAAGGACGTCCTGGAGGCCTGCAAGCTCTAGCGCCGCGCGGCCGCGCGGGGGGAGGCGGCGATGGATGGGGCCGGAAGGCGTGCCGGGGGGGACCCGCGCAGGGACGCGGGCCGTCTCCCCGCCGACTTGCAGACGGGCCTTTGACGGGCCATGGCGGATGTCCGGCTCGAGCACCTGGCCAAGCACTACGGAGACGTGGTGGGCGTACGGGACGTCAGCCTGGAGATCGCCCACAACGAGTTCGTCGTGCTGGTCGGGCCGTCCGGCTGCGGCAAGTCGACCACGCTGCGGATGATCGCGGGCTTGGAAGAGATCACCAAGGGCACCATCCGGATCGGCGACCGGGGTGGTCAACGACCTGCCGCCCCGGCTGCGCAACATCTCCATGGTGTTCCAGAACTACGCGCTCTATCCGCACATGTCGGTGCGCGGCAACCTCTCCTTCGGCCTGAAGCTCGCCAAGGTGCCGAGGGACGACATCGAGCGGAGGGTGGAGGAGGCGGCGGAGATCCTGGGCCTCGGGCAGCTGCTCGAGCGCCAGCCCGCCCAGCTCTCCGGCGGCGAGCGCCAGCGGGTGGCCATGGGCCGCGCCATCGTGCGCCACCCCGACGCCTTCCTGTTCGACGAGCCGCTTTCCAACCTGGACGCCAAGCTGCGCACCCAGATGCGCACCGAGATCAAGCGCCTGCACCAGAAGCTGAAGACCACCGTCATCTACGTGACCCACGACCAGCTCGAGGCCATGACCCTGGCCGACCGCATCGTCATCATGCGCGACGGCGTGATCGAGCAGACCGGCTCGCCGCACGAGATCTTTCACGATCCGGCCAACACCTTCGTGGCGCAGTTCATCGGCTCGCCGCCCATGAACCTCTTCGAGGCTGTGACCGCGGACTCGCCCGAGGGCCTCGCCCTCGAGCTGGGCGAGGGCGTGCGGCTGCCCCTGCCCGAGCGCTACGGCCGCGGCCTGGCGGCAGGACGGGAACTGGTAGTCGGGCTGCGGGCCGACGACCTGGTGCCCCAGGGCCACGGCATGCCGCCCAAGGAGCGCTCCACCCTGGAGAGCCAGGTCGCCATCGCCGAGCCGCTCGGCAACGAGACCCTGCTGTTCGTGAACCTCGGCCCCCACGAGGCGGTCAGTAAGATGCTGAACCCGCGCCCCGTGCGCCCGGGCGAGACCATCGCCTACGACGTCGACCTCTCGCGCCTGCACCTCTTCGACCGGGCGAGCGGGCAGGCCATCGGGCGGGAGGCCTGAGCCATGCGCAAGGCGCCCTGGGGCGGATACGGCTGGCTCGCGCCCATGTTCGGCTTCCTGCTGCTGTTCGAGCTCTGGCCGTTCCTGGTCATGCTCGACCAGAGCGTCCACTTCCTCAACTACACCCAGCCCGCCAAGAACGGCCAGTTCATCGGCCTCGACAACTACCGCAAGGCGGTCTTCGACGAGAACTTCTTCCTGAGCATTCGCGTCACGCTGCTGTTCCTCCTGGTGGCATTGCCGCTCGAGTTCCTGCTCGGCCTCGCGGTCGCCGTGCTGCTCTCCTATCACATCTGGCTGAAGCGCCTGGTGCTGCCGCTCATGCTGATCCCGATGATCCTGGCGCCCATCGTGGTCGGCCTGACGGCCCGGCTCAACCTGAACCCGGACTTCGGCCTCATCGGCATCTTCCTGCGTGACATCGGGATCGCGACCGAAGGGCTCCTCAGCAACGGCACCAGCGCCTTCTTCACCATCGTGGCCGTCGACGTCTGGCAGTGGACGCCCTTCCTCACCATGATCTTCATCGCCGCCATCCTCGGCATGCCCCGCGAGCCCTTCGAGGCGGCCGATGTCGAGGGCGCCAACCGCTGGCACGTCTTCCGGCACATCACGCTGCCCTTGCTGCGCCCCATCATCATCGTCGCCCTGCTGCTGCGCCTGACCGACGCCTTCAAGACCTTCGACCAGGTCTTCATCATGACCGGCGGCGGCCCGGGCGCCTCGACGGAGCTGGCGACCATCTTCGCCTACAAGGTTAACTTCGCATCCTGGAACCTCGGCTACGGCTCGGCCGTGGTGGGCCTGCTGTTCTTCATCAGCTTCATCCTCACCTTCGTGCTGCTGAAGCTCATGACCCGCTTCGGCGGGAGGGCCCAGACATGAGGGCTCAGACATGATGGCGGCGCGGGATTCGAGCTGGGGCGGACGGCTGGTCCACGTCCTCGAGATCGCCTTCATCCTGGCGGTCACGGCGGCTTCGCTGATCCCCTTCCTGTGGCTGGTCATGACCGCCTTCAAGGACCGCACCGACATCCTCTCGGCGATCCCGCGGCTGATCTTCACGCCCACCCTCAGCAACTTCTACGAGGCCTTCGTGGTCGGCGAGTTCGACGTCTACCTCAAGAACTCCCTGCTGGTGGCCGGCGGCAGCGTGCTGCTCTGCCTCGTGATCGGCCTGCCGGCGGCCTACGCCTTCTCGCGCTTCCGCGTGTTCGGCGAGAAGCACCTCTTCTTCTACGTGCTGAGCACGCGCATGGCGCCGGGCATCGCGCTGGTGCTGCCGCTCTACATGTTCTTCCAGACCCTGGGCCTGCTGGGCACCGTCTGGGGCGTCGTCATCGCCCATACGGCCTTCAACCTGGCGCTGGTGGTCTACCTCATGCGCAACTTCTTCGAGGACATCCCGAAGGACCTGGACGAGGCGGCGCTGACCGAGGGTGCGACCGAATGGCAGGTCTTCTGGCGGATCGTGCTGCCGCTCGCGCGCCCGGGCATCCTGGTGACCGCAGTGATCGCGTTCCTCTTCTCCTGGAACGAGTTCCTCTTCGCCCTGATGATCGGCGGCTCGGCGGCCACCACCCTGCCGGCCGGCTTCCCGGGGCTGGTGACCCCGCTCGGCACCTACTGGGGGCAGCTCGCCGCCGTCTCGGTCGTCGTCAGCATTCCGGTGCTGCTCATGGTCTGGTTCATCCAGCGCGGGCTGACCCGCGGCCTGACCTTCGGAGCGGTCAAATGAAGCTCGAGTTCGGCGACATGATCTTCTACAGCATTGCCGGGCTGGTGGTGATCCTGCTGTTTTGGTTGCGCTTCATTGAGGCCCATTTGGACCTTTGGGGCGCTTGGGTTGTGTGGGTCTGCTGGTCCGCCGTCCTGCTGGGGCTCTACCTCAAGGGGCGGCCCGGCCGCAAACCCGGATAGGAGAAGTGATTTTGGAAACAGGGCGGCGCGGCCGTCCGCGATAAATCGAAAGGAGGGAGGAAGTGATGAAACTCTGTACTTCAATGGGACGCAGGTCGTTCGTTTTGGGGACCGCAGTCGCGGCGACCCTGACCCTGGTGGCGGGGCACAACAGCGCCGGCGCCTGGACGCTGAAGGAAGCCTCCAAGCCCTATGCCGGCACGACCATCCGCATCGTCGGCGAGGCGCTCGCCCCGCTCGAATCGCTGAACCAGCAGAAGTCGGCCTTCGAGGAGGAGACCGGCATCAAGGTTGTCGTCGAGCAGCATGCCTTCGACCAGGTGATCCAGAAGACCACGGCCGACTTCATCGGCCGCACCGGCTTCTACGACGCCATCTTGAACCCGCACGTGCGCGTGCCGACCCTGATCGCCAACGGCTGGATCCAGCCGCTGGACGACTTCCTTTCCAACAAGGCTCTGGCGGACCCGGCCTTCGATGTGGAGAACGCGGTTCTCAGCAAGGCTTGGCTGATGGCTTCCCTGGGTCAGGCCGGCAAGCTCTACGGCGTGCCCTTCTCCGGCCACACCATCTATCTCAATTGGCGGGAGGACCTGTTCGAGCACCCCGACGAGCAGGCGGGCTTCAAGGCCAAGTTCGGCTACGACTTGCCGTCGCCGCCCATCACCATGCAGCAGATGTGGGACACGGCGGCCTTCTTCACCCGCGCCAAGGGCGAGAAGCTGGCCGGCGAGACCCTCGAGCAGGACGTCTACGGCATCACCCTGTCGGGCAAGCGCCACATCTCCATGCTGTGGAACTTCTATAACGTGCTCTACGCCTTCGACGGCAAGGTGGTGGAAAGCGAGACGGGGCCCGACTACGGCCCGGTGGTGATCAACAACGAGGCCGGCATCAGGGCGCTCACCTACTACAGCGACATCCTGAACAAGTACGGGCCTCCGGGAAGCCTCAACTACACCTGGGACGAGCAGCTGGCCGCCATGCAGAGCGGGCTTGCCGTGCAGGCTTTGCTGTGGGCGGACGCCTCCTACGCCATCTCGCACGACCCCTCCCAGTCGGAAGTGGTCTCCAAGGTGGCCTACAGCGGCACGCCGGTGGCCGATCGCAAGATCGTCAACCTGCACCAGTGGGGCATGTTCATCCCGTCGACCTCGCAGAACCCCGAGGCGGCCTGGCTGTTCCTGCAGTGGACCCAGCGCCCGGATGTCCAGGCCAAGCTGATGTCGACCGGCAGCATCTCGCTCACCAGGTCGGCCTATCAGGAGCCCTCGGTTCAGGATCTGGACTATGCGGCCACCAACTACTTCCTGCTGAGCGGCGAGGTGCCGGACATGAAGGGCGGACCGGCCTACCGCAAGCCGGGCTCCGCTTGGGGACTGCCCAAGCAGTACGCCAACGAGAAGGACCCGATCACCGGCGCGACCCAGCCGGTGATCTTCAAGCTGGAGAACTTCCCCGAGTACGCGACGGTGGAGGAGATCCTGATGAAGAACCTGAGCGCCGTGCTGGCGGGCCAGATGTCGCCCAAGGAGGGACTGGACAAGTCGGTGAAGGAGATCGAAGCCGAGGTTCCGTCCCTCGCCAACTAGCGGTCTGAGGGGCCCGGGCGACGAACCCGGGCCGAATGGTCCTCCGGCCTCTCCCTGTCGTACGGAAGGAGGACCAACCGCCGGTCCCGGAGGCGCCTTTGGGCGGGCCTCCGGGAACCGGCCAGCCGGAGATCCGGAGGGCGGGCAGCCGTCCCTCCGGCTCCGGGGGAAGGGAGCTCGCGGAGCGCATGACGGGCGACTACGTGATCGGCGTCGACCAGGGCACCTCCAGCACCAAGGCCCTGCTGATCGGCCGCGACGGCAAGCTGGTGGCGGAGGCCGACCGGCCCATCGCCGTCGCCCATCCTGAGCCCGGCTGGGTCGAGCAGGACCCCATGGACATGGTCCGCAACGTCGTTGCCTGTGTGCGCGAGCTGCTGGAGACGGCAGACGTTGCTGCCAAGGACGTGGCCGCCCTCGGGCTCGACAACCACACCGAGACCCTGGTGCTCTGGCGCAGGGACACGGGCGAGCCCGTCCAGCCCGCCATCGTCTGGCAGTGCCGCCGCAGCACCGCCGAGGCCGAGTCTCTCGACAGCGAGGCGAACCGCCGCCTGATCCGGCGTCGCACCGGCCTCGACCTCGACCCCACCTTCACCGCCACCAAGCTGCTCTGGGTCTGCCACAACCGGCCGGAGATCGCCGAGGGCCTGAAGAGCGGCGCCATCCTGTTCGGCACCGTGGACTGCTGGCTGATCTGGCAACTCACCGGCGGCCGCAGCTACGCGACCGAGGGCAGCAACGCCTCGCGCACCATGCTGTTCCGCATCGACGAAATGGCCTGGGACCCGGATCTGCTGGCGCTCTTCGGGCTGGAGATCGCCGAGCTGCCCGAAGTGCGGCCCTCGACCGGTCCCTTCGGCGCCTGCGCGCCCGAGCACTTCGGGGCCGAGATCCCTATTCGCGGCGTGCTGGGCGACCAGCAGGCCGCCCTCTTCGGCCACGGCTGCCTGGAGCAGGGCGAGTTCAAGAGCACCTACGGAACCGGCGCCTTCGTCTGGATGAACGCCGGCAGCGAATACCGGCCGGTCGAGGGCGCCGGCTACCTGCAGACGGTCGCCTGGACTCTCGACCGGCCGACCTACGCCCTCGAGGGTTTCGTCATGTACGCCGGCGCCGTTCTGGACTGGCTGGTGGACAACCTGAGCGTGGCGAAGAGCGCCGCGGAGGTGGCGGCCTTGGCCGAAGGCGCCGGGGACTCGGCCGGGGTCGCCCTGGTGCCGGCTTTCCAGGGCCTGGCCTCGCCCTGGTGGGCGCCCAACGCGCGGGCGGCGGTGCTGGGCATGAGCAGCGCCACGGGGAAGGGGCAAATCTGCCACGCGGCGCTGGAGGCGGTCTGCTTCCAGGTGCGCCGGGTGCTGGAGGACATGATGAGCGCCCAGGTCCGGCCGAGCGGCCGGGTCCGGGCCGACGGGGGCCTCACCCGCAGCGCCTACCTGCTGCAGATGCAGGCCGATGTCCTTGGCCTGCCCGTGCAGCGGGCCGCTATGGAACATTTGACGCCCTTTGGTGCCGGCTTGCTGGCTGGGCTCGGTGCCGGGGTCTGGAGCGACCTGTCCGCCATCGGAGGGCTGACAGGCGGCGGGTCGCTCTACGACCCTTCGCGGGTGGAGTCCGCGGACTGGGACGGCCGCTACGGCGCCTGGTGCGCGGCGGTCGACTGCGTGCTGGCCTGGCCGGCCGGCGGGGCGGGAGGATAGGTCGACGTGGCGGAGCTTCGCGTTCTCATCCTGGGCGACGACTTCACGCCCGCCGCCCTCTTCGAGGAGCGGATCGGCACGGCCCTCTCCGGCCTGGGTGCCGAGGTCGCGTTCCGCTGCGTGGACAGCGAGCCCTGCGCGCTTTCCGCCGTCCAATCGGACGAGGTGACGGAGGCCTTCGGCGACATCGAAGAGGTGAGCGCCCTGGCGCGGGACCGCCACCTGCTCGTCACCACCTTCGCGCCGGTGACGGAACGGGTCATCGAAGGCGCGCCCGACCTCCTCGCCATCGCCTGTGGGCGCGGCGGGCCCGTCAACGTCAACATCGAGGCGGCGACCCGGCGCGGCGTCCCGGTGCTCTTCGCCCCGGGGCGCAACGCCCGGGCGGTGGCGGAGTTCACGGTCGCCGGCATGATCAACCTCATGCGGCAGATTCCCCGGGCGGTCGACTACGTCCGCGGAGGCGAATGGCAGACGCCGCGCGAGGACACCTTCGAGAAGCCCAGCGGGCCGGAGCTGGGGGGGCGCACGGTCGGCCTGGTGGGCTGCGGCCAGGTGGGACGCCTGGTGGGCGCGTTGCTGCGGGCCTTCGGGGCGCGGGTTCTGGTCTGCGACCCCTATGCCGGGTCCTCGGAGCTGTCGGCCCTGGGACTGGAGAGCGTCGGCCTGGAGGAGCTGCTGCGGCGCGCCGAGGTGATCTCCCTGCACGCCCGGGTCGCCAAGGGCGAGGCGCCGCTGATCGGGCCGCGCCAGTTCGCCGCCATGGAGCGGCGCCCCTACCTCGTCAACACGGCGCGGGCGGCCGCCCTCGACTACGACGCGCTGGTCGAGGCCCTGAACGGGGGCGTGGTCGAAGCGGCGCTCCTCGACGTCTACCCGGACGAGCCACTGCCGGCGGACAGCCCGCTCTTCGCCTGCCCCGGCGAACGCCTCGTCCTCACGCCCCACTCGGCGGGCGTCTCACGGGATATTCCGGCCAACACGGCCCGGCTCCTGGCGGGCGGGCTCGCCGACCTGCTGCGCCGCCGGGTGCCCGCGCACGTCGCCAACGAAGAGGCCGTGCAGGCCTGCTTCCAGCGCCTCGCCCAGGTCATCGGCCCCCCGCCGGGCTAATCTGGCCCGTCCGCGCCCCGGACATCCGTTCCCACAGGCTTGCCTCCCTCTGCCTCGACCCTCAGCCAACCCGCGGCCCCAGGCGCGGACCCTTGGCAAGGAAAGGCACGCAGCACCACTTTATCAATATGGAGGCATTTTAGGATTGCGAATGCCTCTCAGTCGCAATATTTATGACATAGCATCCGAAATGGCCGCGCTCGATCTGGCCGCGCCCAATTTGGTTGCGCCTGATCTAGTTGCTATGAGGCCGCCAAGGAAGGCTGTCCGCCGCGTTCGGCCGCCGTGGTTTGTTTGGCGTTGGGTCTTTGCCGGGCGCGCGGGCGTCCTCGGGCGAAGCCGGGAGGAAGACAGATGTCCAATCTGATGAAGTACTACATCGGCGGCGAATGGGTCGATCCGATCTCCGACCGTCGGATGGAGGTGATCAATCCGGCCAACGAAGAGGTGGTCGGCACCATCCTGCTGGCTGCCGAGGAGGACGTGGACCGGGCCGTCGCGGCGGCGAAGGCCGCTTTCGAGACCTACAGTCGCACGAGCAAGGCGGAGCGCCTGGTCTGGCTCGAGCGGCTCTTGGGGATCAGCAAGGACCGCCTCGGCGACATCGCCAAGGCCATCTCGACCGAGATGGGGGCGCCGGCCACCATGGCGCTGGAGCAGCAGGCGGACGTAGCCGTCGGCCACTTGAAGGGTTTCATCGACGCCCTCAAGTCCCAGCCCGCGCGCGAGACGCTTGCCAACGGCGACCTGCTGGTCCGCGAGCCCATCGGCGTCTGCGGCCTGATCACGCCCTGGAACTGGCCGATGAACCAGATCACCCTGAAGGTTCTCCCCGCGCTTGCGGCCGGCTGCACCTGCGTCTTGAAGCCCTCGGAGTTCACGCCCCTTTCGGCGGTGCTCTACAGCGAGATGCTGCACGAGGCCGGCTTCCCGCCGGGCAGCTTCAACATGATCCAGGGCGAAGGCCCGAAGGCCGGCGCGGCGCTCTCCCGGCATCCGGACATCGCCATGATGTCCTTCACCGGCTCGACACGCGCCGGCATCGCCGTCACCAAGGACTCGGCCGACACGGTGAAGCGCGTGACCCTGGAGCTGGGCGGCAAGTCCCCCAACATCGTCTTCGCAGACTGCGATCTCGAGAAACGCGTCACCGGCTCGGTCCGGGAATGCTTCAACAACTCCGGCCAGTCCTGCGACGCGCCGACCCGCCTGCTGGTCGAGCGCGACTGCTACGACCAGGTGGTGGAGATCGCGGAGCGGGTCGGCAAGTCCCAGAAAGTGGGCGATCCGGCCGAGGAGGGCCACCACATCGGACCGCTGGTCAGTCACATCCAGTACGGGCGGGTGCAGGCCTTGATCGAGAAGGGCGTGGAGGAGGGCGCGCGGGTGCTGTGCGGCGGCCCGGGCAAACCCGAAGGCTTCGAGGCCGGCTACTACGTGAAGCCGACCATCTTCGCCGACGCCAACAACGAGATGACCGTCGCGCGCCAGGAGATCTTCGGCCCTGTGCTGACCATCATCCCCTTCGAGAGCGAGGAGGAGGCGATCGAGATCGCCAACGACACGCTCTATGGCCTCGCCGCCTATATCCAGACCGGCGATCCCGCGCGGGCCGAGCGCGTGGCCGCGCAGCTGCGGGCCGGCGCCGTTCATATCAACGGCGGCGGCTTCAACTATGGCTCGCCCTTCGGCGGCTACAAGCAGTCCGGCAACGGCCGCGAGGGCGGCCTCTTCGGCCTAGAGGACTATCAGGAAGTGAAGACCCTGCACACGGCCTAAAAGGCGTCCGCGCCGCCGGCCCGGCCTGCCGTTTGGGCCGGCGGCGTGCACCCGAACACCCTGGACGGTCCATCCGACCATGCGTCACGACCCGGAACTGGAAACAATGGGGCTCCTGCCGAGGGAAGGATCCGCGGAATCCCGGGTGAAGGCGTTCCTGGTCTCCGCCGCCTTGCACCAGATCGAACGGGTCCGCCACTTCGTGGAGACGGAGGGTCTGCACCCGGACGCCAGCTATCGCGGCAAGCCGACCGCGCTGTGCTATGCCGTCCTGAAGCCCTACCCATCGCTGATGCGCTATCTCTACGAGAAGGGCGCGGACGTCAACTACAGGGATTGCATGGGCATGTCGCCCTTGCACTATGCGGCCTTGGGCGGCTCCGAGTACTGCCTTTCCTTTCTGATCGGCACCGGGGCCGCGCTCAACGAGACCGCCCGGAACGGGGCCACGCCCCTCGGCCTGATCCTGAACAGGCAAGACCGGGCGGACTGCAGGGAACTGCTGAGGCGTCACGGCGCGTGCCCGCTCGCCGCGGCGCCACGCCCGCCAAGCTTTCACTAATCCTCCTGGGCGGTTCCAATTCCGCGGTCGGCCTCCCATACTCCGGGGCCCCGGCAACCGTCGACCGTCGTCATGCACGCCAGCCGCTCTCTCCTTTCCACGGCCGCCGTCCACCGCGCCTTCTTTGGGCTGCTGCTGGCGTTTCTGGCCGTCACGGCAGCCCGGGCGCAGGATGAGAGCGCCGACTGTGCCCAGCCCCAGCCGGTCTGCGAGGCCCGGGCTGCGGTCTTCGCCGTCTCGGCCTTCGACCCGGTGGGCAGTGCCGTGCGCATCGGCGAGACCCGGCTGGTGACCGCCCGCCACGTGGTGGCCGACGATCAGGTCGCGACCCTTTTTCTGCCCGACGGGCGGCCGCTCCAGGCCCGCGTGGTTGCGAGCGACTATCCGGGGGACCTGGTGCTGCTGGAAAGCGCCGACCTGCCGCCTGGCCCTAGCCTGAGCCCCCAGTCCCTGGACCCGGACGCCGAGCTCTACACGGTCGGGGCCGACATCGGCCTGCGACGCATCCGCGCCTACGATCCCGGGCGCCTGCGTTTCGCGCCGCCGGCCGATTCGCCGCTCGCCCGGCTGCACCACGGCGCCTACAGCCAGCCGGGCAACAGCGGCGGCGCCCTGGTGGACGGGGCCGGCCGCCTGGTCGGCATCGTCGCCTCGGGCGGCGAGGGACGCTACGAGGCGATTCCCGCCGGGGCGATAGACGAACTCGCAGCGCGCAGCGGTCCGGAGCACGCCGAAGCCAGCGCCGAGATCGGCGCCGCGGTCAGGATCTGCACCACCCTGCTGGAGACCCGCCGGACTCCCGGACAGCGCCTGGACGACCAGGAGGCCAAGGCCATCGAGACCGCCTGCCGCCGCAGCGGCAACCGGCAGCTCATGGACCTGGCCGGTCAGACCCTCGGCCGCGACGGCCGGGCCGCGGCCGCGGTGGGGCTGTTCGAGCAGGGCCTGGCCGAGGACCCCAACGCGGTCAACACGAGGATCGGCCTCGCCATCACCCTGCATCTCGCCCGCGACTTCGAGGCGGCCCTGCCACATCTGCGCTGGCTCATGGAGCAGGAAGGCGACGACCTTCAGGTGCTGCGTCTGGCGATCCAGGCGGGCGTCTGGGCCGACGACGAGCCGCTCGCCCGCCGCGCCCTCGCCCGCCTGAAGGTGGTCAACCCCCAGAGCGCGACGGCGGCCGAACGCTTCCTCAACGATCCCCCGCCGCGGCCTCAGAAGTTGCCCTGAACCTCAACCGTCATCGGCGGGGTTGGGAATCCAGCCCACGGCGACCGGCGAGGCGCCGCGCTCCAGCGGCGGGACGGCCCGAGCGAACAGAGCCGCTTTCAGCTCGGCCGCCGACCAGTCGGGATGGGCGGCCTTGAGGCGGGCGGCCAGGGCGGCCACCCGGGGCACCGCATAGCTCGAGCCCGAGGCCCGGCCCCGGGCGCCCCGGTAGTCCGTCACCTCCAGGTTCTCGGCCGGCACCATGAGATCGACGCTGGCGGCGCCCCAGTTGGAGCCCGGCGCCAGGCGTCCGAAGGGATCGGAGGAGGTCACCACCACCAAGTTGTCGAGCGCCAGACTGGCCGGATAGAGGGGCGTCTGGTCGATGTCGCGCCCGTCGTTGCCGGCCGAGACGACGAACAGCATCTCCGGGTGGGCCGCCATGGCCTCGGCGAATCCCGTCCAGTCCTCCAGCCGGCGGCTGCCCATGGGCAGGGCGACGATCCCGGCCCCCGCCGCCGCGGCCAGCTCGACCGCCTCGGCCATGCGCGCCATGTCGTCACGGGGAAAGCGGACGGGGACCAGGCGCGCGTCCGGCGCTTCATTCAACAGCAAACTTGCAACCGGCGTGCCGTGGCGGATCGGGAAGAAGGGCGAGCGCCCGACGTCGCCGTCGAAGGGCCGGCCGTCCCGATCCCAGAGGTCGGCGCCCAGCAGTTGCCCGTTCTCGTCTCGGGCCAGGCGGGCGGCGATCTGCGGCAGCAGGTAGTTCACGCCGCTGTCGATATGGGCGACGGCGACGCCGCCGGGATCCACGCCGGCGGGCACGGGCGGGTTGAGCGGCTCGCGGGTCTCCAACGTCACGAGATCGGGGGCGTAGTGCAACAGCTCCTCGGCCCCGCCGTCTTCGCCGTAGCGGATCGCCCGGGCGTGCTGCAGGACGCAGTCGCCGTCCGCGATGGCCTGCATCACCGGCCGCCCCGAGGCGCTCTCGCGGACCTCGAAGGTGACGCGCCGCAGCCCGGCAGCTGATCGGGTCGCGGTGACCAGGAGCACCTGGTCGCGCCCGGCGCTCTCCAGCCGGATCTCCCGCCGGGCCCAGGCGCCCTCGGGGCCTCGGTCCTCTACGCCGGCAACGGCGAACCCGTCGAGCGGGCCTGCGAGGCGCGCGGGAACGCCGTCCGGCTCCAGGACGCCGTCCGGGCAGAGGGCGCCGGGCGCCGCGCTCAGCACCTGCCGAGCCAGGGCCTCGGTGTCGGTCTCGGGGGCGGCCCAGGCCGATGCACCGGACGCCAGCAGCAGCGCCGAAAGGAACCAACGCCGATGGTGATGGCGATGAAGCTTCACGGTCGCCGCTTCTGGCTCTCGTTTCCCCGGTTATCGGTCATCGCGTCACGGGATCGTTGGCCGTCAGGCCAGCCAGTCGCCCTGCCGTTCGATCTCCGCGATTTGCTCGGGCGTGAGATATCTCTCTCGGCACTGCCGGACCCCGTCGGGCGAGAGAAGAACATGAAAGAGGCGGTGGATCCAATCCTGAAGCGCCTTGTTGCGGTAGGCGTAGTCGCCCATAGCCGAAGTTCCGATCCCATGGGCGTAACGGGCCGCCCACTCCTCGGGGCTCATCCGTTCGTACTCGGAGAAGGTCTGCTCGGCCATGCGCTCGCGCTCCGGATCGGCCAAGGGCAGCGCTTCGGCCCCTTCCCGCTCGGGCACGTAGGGATCGAGCGGCACGTAGTCCGGCGGGACAGGCCTGCGGGCCTTCGGGGCTACTTCGGTTTCCGATCCCAGGTCTCCCATCAGGCCGGGCTCCGGCGCGAACGAAACCTCCTCCAGGACTTCGATCAGGTCCGTCTCCACCTTCAAGTTGGTTTTCGCGGTCTTCAGCAAGGCCAGCGCCGCCTCGAAGCTGCCGCCCTCCTTCAAGAAGGATTGGCGAAAGCGCTCGGCGTATCGCCGGGCGCGGCGTCCGTCCTCGACCATCATCAGGACGAAGGAGCCAATGAAGATGAGACCCGGGACGACAAGGGAGATCAGCAGGGAGATGAGAACGCCGAAGCCGATCCCCCAATAGGCGGTGGCGAAGGCGATGAAGGGGAGCAGGAAGATGACGAAGAGGAACCACAGCAGGATTCGATTGAATGCCGCATCCGCTTCGCTGTGGGCCTCGGAGAGAAGGGCCTCCAGGCGCGATTTGATCTCTGCGTCCGCCATGGCTCGGGGTTTCGGCCGCATCGGCGCGGCGGCAGCGGGCGCCGGCGCTCGCGCCGCCAACGGGACAGAGTCGGCCGCAAAGCTTAATTCTCCATTTACCGAATCTTGGGCGCCGTCCTGGCGCGGCCGGCTCAGGCCGGCTCAAGCCGGCTGTGGCGCCGCGGCGGCAGCCTCCTCGCGGGTCGGCCACTTCACCAGCTTGAGGTCGCGCACGAAGATGGAGAAGACCACGGGCACCAGCAGCAGGGTGACGAAGGTCGCCAGCAGCAGGCCGCCGATCTGGGCGAAGCAAAGGGGCTGCCAGAGCGGGCCGCCGTGGACCGCCAGCGGCCCCAGCGCCGTCACCGTGGCGCCGATGGTGATCATGACGGGGCGCAAGCGCACGATGCCAGCGTCGAGCAGCGCCTGCTCCAGGGGCTCGCCCTTGGCGCTCATCTCCTCGATGAAGTCGAACAGCACGATGATGTGGCTGACGATGACGCCGATGAGCGCGACGATGCCCAGGAAGCCCATGAAGCCGAAGGGGCTGCCGCTCAGGTAGAGCCCGGCCAGCGCGCCGGTGACGCCGTAGGGCACGGCCAGCAGCACGATGATGGGCTTCACGGCGTTCTTGAACTGCAGCACCAGCGCCAGATAGATGAGGCCCGCCGACATGGCCATGATGATCAAGAGCTGGGCGAAGCCGTGCTTGGTCTTGGCGTACTCGCCGGAGATCACCATCTCGTAGCCCGGCGGCAGACGCGCCTCGAAGGCGGCCAGCTCCTTGGCTGCCCGGTCGGTGATCTGGGACGGCAGGCCGCCGGCCACCGGATAGCCGATGACGGTGACGGTGCGGAAGTGGTCCTGGCGCCGGATCCGTTCGGTCGCCAGCTCGTAGTCGATCGTGGCGATCTCCTGCAGCGGCACCTTGTTGTCGTTGGTCTCCGAATAGACGTAGAGGTTGTTCAGGTCCGCCAGGGTGGCGCGCTGGGGCAATTGAAGGCGCGTGACGACGGGAATCTCCTTGTCGCCGTCGCGCAGGGTGGTGACCTGCAGGCCGCTGAAGCCCGAGAGGGACGAGCCGGCCACGTCCTGGTTCGTCACGCCGGCCAGGTTGGCCCGGTCCGGGTCGATCGACAGGCGGGCGCGGAAGGCCTCCTCGCCCCAGTCGCCGCGCACCCGGCTCGCGTAGGGGATCTCGGCGAGGATCTCCACCACTTCCTCGGACAGCTTGCGCAGGGTGGCGATCTCCTTGGCCGCGCCTGCCGAATCGATCGTCGCCCGGCCCGAGATGCGGATCGCGACGGGGTGCTGCACCGGATTGGTCTGGAGCTGGCGCACGTCGATGATGGCCCCCGGAATGGCGGTGGACAGCGCCTCCTGCAGCCGCGGCACCAGGCGCGGCGTGTCGTCCTTGTCGGCGAGGCGGACCAGCACCTGGGCGTAGTTGGTCTGCTGCTTCTGCGGGGTGACCGAGAACCAGAAACGCGGCGCGCCGCCGCCCACGAAGGTTGTGATCGCCTGCAGGACCTCGCCGGCGGTTCCGTTCGCGCCCGTCTCGGCCTTGGCGTAGTCGGCGGCCACCTCTGCCAGGATCCGCTCGACCTCGGCGCTGACCTCGTTGGTGTTGGGCACCGAGGCGTCGTTGCGCAGCCAGACGTCCACGTAAAAGAGGCGCTGCACGTCGACCGGAAAGAAGGCGTTGGGCAGCTGGGACTTGAGGAAGCCGCCCAGGCCCAGGATCGACAGGGAGCAGAGGAAGACCAGGTGCCGGTGCCGGATCGCCCAGCTGCCGACCCGGTAGTAGACGCCGGTGAAGCCGCGGCTGCGCCGCTCCTCGATCGAGCGCTCCGGCCGCTTGCTCGGCCTGAGCATCCAGTAGCCGATCAGCGGCACGAAGGTCATGGAGACGATGCGCGAGGAGATCAGCGCGCAAGCCATGACGATGGGGAGGCTCTGCAGAAAGCTGCCCGTGTTCCCGGAGAGGAGCAGGAAGGGCATGTAGGCGACCACGTTGGTGATGGTGGCGAAGAGGATCGCCTTGGCGAGCTTGGTGGGCCCAAGCCAGGCGGCCACGATGCGCGGCTGGCCGGCCGCCAGCTCGCGCTTGATGGCGTCGCCCGCCACCACCGGATCGTCGACCAGGAGGCCGAGGGCGATGATCAGGGTGGCGATGGAGACCTGCTGCAGCTCGATGCCGAGCAGGTAGATCATGCCGAAGGTCATGGCGAGCGTGATCGGCATGGAGACCATCATCAGGATCGCCGGCCGCCACTGCCAGAAGCCCAGGAAGGCCACGAAAACCACGAGCGCGATGGCCTCGTAGAGCGCGGTCATGAAGAGGTCGACGCTGTCGTGCACCTGGGACGGCTGGTTCGAGGTCTTGAACAGCAGCAGGTCCTCGGGCAGGTGCTGCTCGACGCTCTTAAGGGCGAGGTCGACACCCGCGCCGAACTTGGCGATCTGGCCGCCCGAGCGCATGTCGACGGCGAGCGAGATGGCGCGGCTGCGCTGCCACTTGCCCTTGGAGTCCTTCCAGGTCTGGTAGTTGAGGAAGCGCGGCGGCGACTGGTAGCCGCGGATCGTGTCGGTGACGCTGCGCAGGTAGACCGGCGACCCGGTCTCGGACGTCGCGATCAGCACGTTGCCGATCTGGCTGGTCTCGGTGAACTCGCCGCTCGGCTCGATCGGGACGTTGACGCCGCGGGCGTCGACCAGGCCGCCCGGGATGCTGGTGTTGCGGGCGTTCAGCACCTCCTTGATCTTGGACGGCTGCAGGCCGTAGGAGGCGAGCTGCTCCTGGGAGTAGACCAGCGTGATCTCCTCGTCGAGCACGCCCGAGCGGTCGATGGTCGAGACCAGCGGCGCGTTCGCCAGGGTCTTCTCGATCAGGGTCGTGAAGTTGTCGAGCTCGCGATAGCTGTACTTATCGCCGCCGGCCGCCTTCAGCTTGGCCTCGGTCTCGCTCGGATCGCGCACGATGATCGGCGGCCAGGCGTCGGGGTGGAACCGCAGCTCGCCCAGGCGGTCGTGGACGAAGCCGCGCACATAGTCGCGGATCGCCCGGTCGTCGCCGTCGAACAGGCCGTCCAGGCCGATGAAGCCGGGGCCCTGGATCACCTTCAGGTCGTGGCCGAAGCCGTCGGCCCGGACGGCGTCGAGCAGCGCCCGGAGCGCCCGTTCCGCCGCCCGCGGGTTCACCGTGCGCGGGAAGGCGACGATCAGCGCCGCCCGCGCCTTGGCCTGGCCGGCCGGCAGCTTTGCGCGCTCGGCCTCCAGCACCTTGCTGATGTCCCGGGCCCTCAGCGAGATCTCGACGTCGCTCTCCTTGGGGCTCGCCACCGTCAGCAGCAGGGCCGCCGTATCGCCGAAGTTGCTGTTGAACTGGATCGGGCCCGCGCCCTGGGGCAACTGGCTGTTCAGGCTGTTGAGCTTCAGGTTGATGTCGTTGAAGGCCTTCTCGGTGTCGTCGATGGACTCGTCCAGCTGGATCTGCACGATCGAGACGCCGGGCAGCGTCACCGACTTGATGCCGAAAGCCCGGTCGGTGGCCGGGTGGATGGCGTTGCTCTCCGCCGCCGTGCGCTCGACCGCCTGGGTCACCAGCTCCTCGACCTTGAGGGCGTCGACGCCGGGCCAGGGCGTGATCGCCACGGCCAGGCGCACCGGGATGTCCGGGTCCTTGCGCTGGGGAATGTTGAGGTAGCCGTAGACGCCCCAAACGATGACGGCGATCAGCAGCACCCAGGAGACGTGGCGGTTCTCGGTGAAGAAGCGGGCGGTGTTGCGCCGCCCCAGATCCTCCAGCGAGCTGTCGTGGTCGGCCATTGTTATGGAATGACTTTGACGTCTTTGCCGTCGCCGACCAGCGTGGCGCCGGTGACGATCACCTGGTCGCCCGCCTCCAGACCGCCGGTCACGGCGACTTCGTTGCCGGTCACCTGGCCGAGCTGCACTTCCTTGAGGTGGGCCGTCTCCGACTGGCCCTTCTTCTCGACCACGTAGACCGCGTAGGAGTCCGGCCCGGAGGAACCACGCACCACGGCGGTCAGGGGCACCAGCAGCATGGGCTCGGCCGTGTCCGCGCCGGAGAGCGTCAGCGAGACCACCATGCCGACCTTCAGGAGCCCGTCGCCGTTGGGCAGGGTGACCTGGACGTCGAACACCCGGGTCGAGGAATCGGCTGCCGGCGCGATCTCGGTGATCTTGCCGCTGAAGCTGCGGTCGGGATAGGACTCGTTGGTGACCGAGAGGCTGTCGCCCACCTTGACGTTCTTGAGCCTGACGTCGGGCACGCCGAAGACCGCCTTGACCGAGCTCACGTCGGCGACGACGAAGGCGACCGTCTCGGGCGAGACCAGGGTGCCGACCTCGACGTTGCGCTGCAGGATCACGCCCGCCAGCGGCGACTTCAGCTTGGTGTAGCCCAGGTTCACCTGAGCGTCGTTGAGCTGCGCCTTGGCGCCCGACACGCCGGCCTGGGCGCTCTCGTACTCCTTGCGGTAGCTGTCGTACTCGGGCGCCGTCATGCTCTGACTGTCGTAGAGGACCTTGGCCCGCTTGAAGTCGGCGTCCGCCTTTTTCAGGGCGGCGTCGGCGGAAGCGAGCTGGGCCTTGGCCTCCTTCACCTGGTCGTCGTACTGCTGTGGGTCGACTTCGGCGAGGACCTCGTCCTTGGTCGCGGCATCGCCCGCCTGGATGTCGCGGTCCTTGCCGTCGCTGCCGGCGAGCTGGGTGATCGCCTTGATGTAGCCGCCCACCTTGAAGGCCAGGTTGACCGATTTGTCCGCCTCGATGTTGGCCGAGTAGCGCAGCGTCTCGTGGGGTTTGTGGGCCGTGGCTTCGAGGACCCGAACCGGCGTGGGCGGCGGCGGGCCGGGCTCCTGCTGGTCGCAGGCGGCCGCTAGGGCGGCGAGCGTGAGTGCAAAAAGGGTCGCGGCGGCAGGGCGAACGGCGCGCATGCCCGCCTATTCCTCCCCGAGGGCCTTTTCCAGATCCGCCGTCGCCGTCAGCACGGCGAGGGTGGCTTCCTGGTGGTCGCTGTTGGCCTGTGCCAGGTCGGACTCGGCCTTGAGCAGGTCGTCCAGGAGGGCCGCCTGCTCCCGGTACTTGTTCAGGGTCACCCTGAGCTTTTCGCGGGCGGCCTTCTGGGCCATGGCCGTGACCTGAACCAGGCTCTTGGCGTTCTGCAGGTCCCGCAGGCGCTCGTTGACGTCGGCCACCACATTGTGGTCGGCCTCGCGAATCGAGTTCTTCGCCTCGGCAACGGAGCGGCGCGCCCTGGAGAGCTCGTCGGATCTGCGGCCCCAGTCGAAGAACTCCCAGCGCCCGGTCACGCCGACGAAGAAGTACTCGTCGGGGATGAAATCGGTGTTGGCCAGGCGCACGTAGCTGGCCGTGAGGTCGACGTCGGGAATGTAGTCGGCCGCCTTTATGCGCTCCTCCAGCTTTGCCCGGCTCAGCCTGAGGCGCGCCTCCTGGGTCTCCGGGCGCTGGGCCAGGGCTTGGGCCTCGGCCAGCTCCTGATCAGTGACGGGCGCGGGCAGGCCTTGCACCGCCGTGACGGTGAAGGGGGTGTTCACGTCCCGGCCCATCAGCGCATTCAGCCGCTCCTTGTGGTTCTTCAGCTCGTTGTCCTGCTGCAGCTCGTCGTATCTCGCCTTGGCGAGGCGCGCCTCGGTGTCCAGCAGCTCGTATTCGAGCGCCGTGCGCTCCTTGACCCGGTTGGAGACGATCTCGACCAGGGAGCCGTAGAAGGCGATGGTCTCCTGGGTCGCCTCCATGGCGCTCTGGGTCTTCAGGATCGAGTAGTATTCCTGCTTCACGTCGCGCGCCACGGACTGCTGCCGGGAACGGAGCTTCTGGTCGCTGATCTGCTGCGTGACCTCCAGCCTGTCGATGTTGAGGCCGAGGCTGTAGAGCCGGGTCAGCGGCTGGCGCACCTCGACCTCGAACTGGGCGGAATAGTCTTCCTTGCTTTCCAGCTCGGTCGTCTGGTTGGGGATCGGCGTGCCGCCGACGTTGCCGAGGGCGCCCTGCTCGATCGTGAAGCTCTCGTCCTCGAAGTTCCGAGAGCCGCGCAGGGTGGTGCTGAAGGCGGGATACTGGCGGGTGCGGGTGGCCGAGACCTCGTCGCCGACCTTCTCGACGTCGAGGCCGGCGTTCTCGACGCGCGGGTTGTTGGTCAGCGCCAGGCGCAACGCCTCTTCCAGGGTCAGGACGTCGCCGGCCGCGGCGGCCGCCCCGGAGGTCACGAGCATGAGTGACGAGAGCCCAAGAGCCAATTGGCGCAACATCGAACCGTCCCCCCGGTTGGTTGTGTTACTCGCTGCTTCCTAGCCCCGAGGGCCGCCCGCGGCGGCGCGACGGGATGAGCGCCGACACTATAGCGGCTTATCGGGACGAATCGCGCCCCTCGAAGATCAAATTCTCTTAAACGGAGCCCCCTCCATGTTTATCAATGACTTGTCTCTGTCTATGCCCCCCATGCGCGGCCTGGCCGCGTCAGGAGGCCGCGGCGGGGCGCTCCGCGATCAGGTGCGGGTAGGCGGTCTCGATGACGATGCGCCCGCCCGCTTCGAAGGGGTCGAACAAGGCCGCGCCCTTCTCGGGCGGCAGATGCTGGAAGTGGTGGGCCAACAGGAACCTCAGGATTTTCAGCCGCGCCTCCCGGCTGTCGGCGAAAGCGATCCGGTAGGCCACCGGCTCTCGCATCGGCTCCACGCCGTGACGCCGCAGCTCGGCCTCGAAGTCCTCGGCCAGGAAGTAGGGAAAGGCCAGCTCTGCCGACGCGAAGCCGGCCCGACAGATCTTGGCGAGCGCGTTGCGGCGGTCGAGCAGGGCCGCGATGAGGCGCCCGCCGGGCGCGAGCCGGTCGAGCAGGTCGGCGGTCGCGGCCCTGAGGTCCCGCACGTAGTAGAGGCTGTGGTTGGCGAGGATCAGGTCGAAGGGCCGGGCCGCGTCCGTCAGGGCCGCACCGATGGGCGTCACCCGGTCGGCTAGGCGCGCGAGCCGCTCCGCCGCCTGCGCCAGATGCGCCGCGACGGGCTCGAGGAGCCAGAGCACGAGGCTCTCCGGCGGCGGACCCGCCGCGCGCAGGAGCGACTCGGTGAAGTCCCCGTCGCCGCAGCCGAAGTCGAGCATTCGCGCGGGCCGCGGCCGGCCGGCCAGCCAGGCCAGATGGGGTCCGAGGGCCGCGATCTGGGCCTCGGACTCGCTCGAGTGGGCGATGAAGAAGGCGAAGTCGTCCTCTATGGTGCCGTAGTCCACCTCTCGACCGCTGGTCATTTGCCGGGCCTTTCCCGTTGGCTCAGGGATCGCTGCTCATAGGGAGAAGCGTGGACAATCTGCCCGGGCCGAACGCGGCGGTGCCGGTCCCCGATCAGGCGGCCGGACCGCGAGTCGCGTCCGGCGATCTGAACGCGCACGACTATGGTCGGCGGCGCGATCGACGGGCAACGGAAGGAAAACCAAGGTAAAATGCAGTCTCCCATTTGTCATACCGCGCCCGAAAAGGTATGATAAACAGGGTTGGACGGGCGCGCAGAACGCCTTTCCATCGTTGAACATAGGGGCAATCGTACGATTTTAAGGTAAATTCATATCAGGCTTTGATGCCCGCAATCCCGACATGATCTTTGGGGTAGCCTGTTGGGGGGTGCGGTGTAGGTGTGCAATTTGTTCGCGTATCTCCGTGGGTCCGTGATTCCGGGTTTGAACTACGGGGGTCTTAATTCAAGGAGCTCGACTCGATTGAAGCCACGACGCGCCCGCGGGAGGGGGCCGATGAGGCAGTGTTTCCGGTCCCTTCTGATGATTACAGTTTTGGTTCTACCCTTGCCGTCGGCCGTGCGCGCCGATCAGGGCGGGAGTGAGGACGAGCTTCGTCTCGACGGCGCCTTGGCGTACGTCGAGAGTTTCGCCATGCGCCGGATCGTCGAGGCGATCCGGGTGGACGCGCCCGCCGAGGCGGCCCTGGGCTTACAGCCCGGCGCCGGGCCGGGTGTCTGGACCCTGTCCGGCACCGCGGAGGTGGTCGACTTCTCGGGGCGCAGCGGGGAGTACCCCTACAGGGTCTCGCTGGCCAGCCGCTGCGAGGCCTACGATCAGTCGCGCTGCTGGGATCTCAGGTCGCTGTCCATCGGTCAGTGGAACCTGTCCGACGAGACGCCCACCGTGGCGGGACTGGCGAGCCTCGGCCCGAGCGGCGGCGTGGTGAAGCCGGTCGCCAGCGCCAAGCCGGAGCCGGAGGTCGAGCCGGCCGTCGAGGCAGCGATGGACGGCGAGGACCCCAGCTATCTCAGCCCCGATCCCACCAAGGTGTTCGAGGAGATCCGCCTGGCCCGCCGCATGCGGGACGACGGGCGCGACGACGGCGGCGAGGCCTTGCCGGTCGTGCCGGATGTGCCCTTGCCCCCGGCCTCCGATCCGGCCAGCGAGCCGGCCACCGCCTCCGCGACCGATCGGCAAAGGCAGGACGATCCCTCCAACGAGGTGCCGGCGGCCTCTCGCACGCCGACTCCCGAAGAGCTGGCGTTGGCCATCAAGACCTATCGCGCTTCCCAGGGCGGCACCGCCACGAACCCGCCTGTCGCTGGCGCGGCCGGCGGCAACGGGACGGACTCCGTCGCGGCCCCCCCGGCCCAGGTCCGGACCGGCGCGTCCGCCGGGACCCAGCTCGCAGACCACGACGCCGAGGGCGCCGACTGGCTGCACGACCGCTCGCGGCAAGGCGATCCCCGGGCCCAGTTCGAGCTGGCAGAACGCTACCGGACGGGCCACGGCGTGGCGCAGGACTACGGCAAGGCGGTCGCGCTCTACCGGCAGGCCGCGGACCTGGGCTCGATCGACGCCCAGTACCAGCTCGCGGTGATGTACGTGGAAGGCGAGGGACTGGCGAAGAACCCGGCCCGGGCGGTTCCGCTGTTCCGGGCCGCCGCGGTGAAGGGCCATGCCGTTGCCCAGTATCGCCTGGCCCGGATCTACGAGAAGGGCGAGGTCGTGGCCGCGGACGCGGCGATCGCCGTCGAGTGGTATCGGCTGTCGGCCCGGCAGGGCAACGCCTGGGCTCAGTTGGCGCTGGGCAACCACTACCGCATCGGCAAGGGCATCGAGCGCGACCTGACCCGCTCGATCGTCTGGTACCGCAGGGCGGCCAAGCAGGGCAACAGCTGGGCCCAGTACGAGCTGGGCAACGGCTACCGCTACGGCAAGGGAGTCCGCCGCGACGCCGCGCGGGCGCAGGGCTGGCTGCAGCTCGCGGCCGACGCCGGCAACTCGGCGGCCAAGTTCGCGCTCTCCAGCATGCTGTCCAAGGGCGAGGCGGTCGAAGGCAAGAGCATGACCCTGGCGGCCTTGATGGCGGGCGAGCCCGAGACCGACATCGCGGAGCCGGCCCAGCCGGCCGCCGCCGAGGAAGAGGGCGCCGAGACCCAAGTGGCGCTCGCCACGGAGGAAGCAACTGACGTTCAGGCGTCGGCTTCGCCCACGACCGCCGCCGAGTGGCCGGCCATGAGCGAGCGGCAGCCGCCACTGCCGCCGAAACCGGCGCCCCGGACAGAGCTTGCGGGCTGGGACGAGGGCGAGTCGGAACTGGCGGTGGTGGCTCCGACGGCGCTGCCCGAGGTTGTCGCGGCCGGCCCCGAGGAAGAGTCGGGGGCGAGTACGGACGTCGCCGAGTTGCCCGAGCCGGAGTCCCAACCGGTGCTGGAGGGCGCGGAGATCGCACCGACGCCCGAAGCGGCGAACATAACCCTGATGCAGGCGATCGCGACGTCCGAGGAGACCGTCGGGCAGGTCGCGGCCCAGGAGGCCGCCTACGTGACCGGCCCGGAGAGCGCCAATCCCCGCGTGGAGCCCAGCTTGGAGCCGAACCTGTTGCGGACTCTGAGCGAGCCCCAAGCGGATCCCGGGAGTGCGGGACAGAGCGAGGTCAGGCAGGCCTCCCCCGTGGCCGAGCCGTCGCAGGCGTCCCCGGCGCCGGCCGAGACGGAGGCGGCGGAAACCCTGCCGTCCGGCGCGGTTCTCGCGGAGCGGGCGCCGGCGGAGCCGCCGGCCGTGTCGACGACGGCGGTTAGTGCCGCCGCGGAGGGCGACAGCGGCAGCATCTCGTCTCCCCCGGGCCGGCTGACCCTGCGGCCGACGCCGGTGGTGGGCGACTATCCGCAACTGGACGAGTCCCTGGCGTTCCTCACCGGCGCCATGGACCCGGCGGCCGACCCGATCGGCCTGCTGCTCGAGCGCGCCGAGCGGCAGATGGCGAAGCTGGCCTTGACGACGCCGCGGGGCGCCAGCGCCTACGACACCTATCAGGAGATCCTGGACCTCAGCCCGGGCCACCCGCAGGCCGTGGAAGGCATCCGGCAGATCGGCGTCCAGTACGTGAAGCTGGCCGAGCGCGCCCTGGAGCGCGGCGCCCGCAGCAAGGCGCAGGTCTACATCGCCAAAGCCCAGAAGCTGGCCCCGGACCATCCCGAGGTGTTGGCCCTGGAGACCGCCTGGGCGGCCTTCGTGCGGGAGAACCGGGAGGTCTCCTCGCCCACATCGCTGCTGCGGAACACCAAGATGCTGTCCGTAGGTGCGGCCAGGGCGTTCGGCCAGGAAGCTGCGGCCCGAACCGGCCCGGTAGCCGAGGCCGCGGCCGGCGCAGAATCCGGAACCGGACCGACCGAGCTCGGCGGGGCGGCGCCCCTGGGCCTGACGGCGGGGCCGACCGAGCCGGTCGGCAAGGACAGCGCCCCGGCGGAGCTAGCCCTCAGCGGCGAGTCCGAGGTCATCATGCGGGGCATGTTCTACGCCCAGGCCGGCCTCGAGGCCCAGCAGCAGGGCGAGCTGGAACGCGCCATCGAGTACTACAAGATGGCCATCGGCGCGGGCGACCTGTCCGACAAGAGCCTCGCCTATCTCTACAACAACCTGGGCGCCAACTACCGCACCATGGGCGCCTACGACCGCGCCATCGAAAACTACGACGCGGCGATCCGGCTGCGGCCCCGCTACGCCGCCGCCTTCTTCAATCGCGGCATCGCCTACGACCAGCAGGGCCTCGACATCCAGGCCCTCGAGGACTACGACACGGCCATCCGCCTGCGGCCGGACCTGTCGGGCGCTTACAACCACCGCGGCCTCGCCTACGTGAAGGCCGGCCGCTACGACCTGGCCATTGAGGACTTTTCGGAGGCGATCCGCCTCGACCCCGATCTCGACGCCGCCTACTTCAACCGGGCCCAGGCCTACCATTTGAAGGGCGACCGGGAGCGGGCGCTGCAGGACATCGAGAAGTCCTACTCGATGAACCCCGACAACCTCGACTACCAGGGCAAGATGCGGGAGTTCGGCCTGCTCTAGAAGCCGGCAGGCGCGCCGGTCGGGGGCCGATTTCCCGCCCGGCGGCAAATGCGCTAGTCTCCGTCGGCCGGATCACCATTCCGGCCCGTCAAGCGGAGGCATTCGGATGGACCGCTCTGCCGAGGTCGCCGGCGCGCCCGGTTGCGTCACGGCGCCGCTCAGGTATCTGATCGACACCGGCGAGAAGCCGGTCTTCTACGCCTCGGTGGGCGGCGGCGAGGACACGCGCCACACGGCCCGCTTCGAGGACCGCCCGGTGGCGATCCACGACGGGCGCGGTCTCGGCGAAGGCATGAGCCTCGACCGGGAGGGCTTCCTCCTGGTACGCCACGAGACGGCCGTCGCCGACTTTTACGGCGAGGCCGGTTTCGAGGCGGTCTACGACCCCGAGATCCAGGACCTGGTCAAGCGGGCGACCGGCGCCAAGCGGGTGGAGATCTTCGACCACACCCTGAGGGCGGACGACCTGGCGATGCGCGAGCAGAAGAAGGTCCGCGAGCCCGCCTGGTTCGTCCACAACGACTATACCGCGCGCTCGGCGCCCAAGCGCCTGCGAGACCATTTCCCGGCCGAGGAGGCCGAGGCGCTCCTCGAGCGGCGCTTCGCCGTCATCAACGTTTGGCGGCCGATCGGCCAGCCGGTGCGGACCACGCCGCTCGCGATCTGCGACGCTCGCAGCATCAAGCCCGCCGACCTGATCGTCAGCGAACGCCGGGCAAAGGAGCGCGTGGGCGAGGTCCAGCAGGCCATCTTCAGTCCCGACCACCGCTGGTACTACTTCCCGGCCATGCGCCGGGACGAGGCGCTGCTCATCAAGGTTTTCGATTCTGCGGAGGATGGCCGCGCCAGGTTCACCATCCACGCGGCCTTCGAGGACCCGACCGCGCCGCCCGACGCTCCGCCCCGTGAGAGCATCGAGACCCGCACCTTCGCGTTTTTCTAGGGCGCGGGGCGACCGGCGGGGACGGGCTGGATTCGTGTCATGTCGGACCCGAGCCGCGCGTCAAGACCGGGAACCATCGACTGCGCAGGCGGTCTGATCCTCCGTCACGGCAAGATCCTCCTCGGGCTGCGGGCGCCCGACAGCACGACCTATCCGAACGTGTGGGACGTGTTCGGCGGTCACGTCGAGGGCGCGGAGACGGTTGAAGAAGCCCTGGTCCGGGAGCTTCAGGAGGAGGTCGATATCACGCCGACGGCGTTCGAGTTCCTGGCCAGCTTCGCGGAGCCGGATCCGCGAACGAATGGCCGCCGCCTCTATCACTTCTACAAGGTGACATCGTGGACCGGGCCTGGACCACGGCTGCGCGGTGCCGAGCACAGCGAGATCCGCTGGCACACGCTCGACGAAGCGTTGGCGCTGGACCTGGCGGCATCGGAGTACAAGGCCCTGTTCCGGGAGGTCATCGCCTGACAAGACCGATCGGCCCCGGAGCGCGCTTGCCGGGTTAGGGGCCGCCCGACACGCGGCATTCGCGCCTCCCGCTGCGCCGGTCCGATTTATTGGCTACACTGCCGGCCCTCGCGGAACCCAATTCGGGGTCGTCAAGTGTCCGAGGACAGGACCGAGCGCAGGCTGGCAGCGATACTGGCCGCCGACATGGTCGGCTACAGCAGGCTCATGGCTGCCGACGAGGTCGGCACGATCGAGCGGCAAAAGGCTCATCGCGCGGCTCTGATCGACCCCAAGATCGGCCAATACGGCGGACGCATCGTCAAGACGACGGGCGACGGCCTGCTGGCGGAGTTTCCCAGCGTCGTCGATGCCGTGCAGTGCGCCGCTGAGATCCAGCGGACCATGCCGGAAAGGGAACGCGGGGTTCCCGACGAACAGCGCATCCGCTATCGGGTCGGCATCAACATCGGCGACATCGTCGTGGAGGGCGATGACATATACGGCGACGGAGTGAACGTCGCCGCCCGCCTGGAGACCTTGGCGGAGCCGGGCGGCATCTGCGTGTCGCATCCCGTGCACGTGCAGGTCGACGGCAAGGTCGACCTGGCCTTCGAGGATCTCGGGCCCAAGGACGTCAAGAACATACCCAAGCCGGTTCAAGTCTTCCGGGTTCTGCTCGATGGGTTGGACGCGAAGCAGGGGAGCGCTGCTGCTTCGACCGGGCGCCCAATGAAATGGTCCGTGTGGGTCGGGGCCGGCCTATTGCTTGTGGTCCTGGCCGTGATCGCCCTTTGGCAGCGCCCTTGGGAGGCGCGCGAGGAGCCGGCCTCCGAGGCCGACATGGCCTTTCCGCTGCCGGACCGGCCCTCCATCGCGGTCCTGCCGTTCGACAACATGTCGGGAGACGCGAGCCAGGAATACTTCGCCGACGGCATGACGGAGGACCTGATTACCGACCTCTCGAAGATCTCCGGACTTTTCGTCATCGCCCGAAACTCGTCGTTTGCCTACAAGGGCGCGTCGGTCAAGATCAAGCAGGTCGCCGAGGATCTGGGCGTGCGCTACGTGCTGGAGGGCAGCGTCAGGCGGGCCGGCGATCAGCTTCGCGTCAATGCACAACTGGTCGACGCGACCACGGGGGGACACGTCTGGGCTGACAGGTTCGACGGCGATACGGCGGACATCTTTGCCGTCCAGGACAAGTTCGTCCTCAAGATCGTCAAGGCCCTGGAACTGCAACTGTCCGATCGCGAGCAGAGCGAGCTCGCGAAAAGCGACACCGAAAAGATCGATGCGAGGGAGGCGTTTCAGAGAGGCTGGGAACTCTATTCGCGGTTCAACGAACAAGACAATGCCAGAGCGGTCAGCCATTTCGAGGAGGCCGTCCGGCTCGATCCCGAGTACGGACGTGCCTACGGTGCCCTCGCCCTGGTCCACTTGAGGGGAAGCATTTTCCACTGGCAGCGGGCCATGGGAAAGACCAGGGCCCAGCTCTACCGCGAGCTGGTGCCTTTCTACCTGCAGCAAGCCAGCAGATACCCGACCGCCTTGACCCATGTGGTTGCGGCCATGCAGCACCTCTTCTACTGGGACCAAGCCGTGGCCGAGGGTGCCGGCCGAGGAACCGACGATGCACGCGTCGAGGCCGGCTACGCCATGGCCCTGCAGCCCAACGACCCCGAAGCGCACATCGTCATGGCCTGGGCCATGATCGCGTCCGGAAAGCCGGAGGAGGGATTGAATTTCGTCAGAGCCGCCATGCGGCTCGACCCCAACTATCCGAGCCACTACGTCTTTTTCAACGCGGCGGCCCATTTCGCCATGGGCGATCTGGAGCAAGCGGCGAGCGTGTTGAAGGAGGGTCTGGCGCGCGATCCCCACGCGGTCGCGCTGGCGCCTTTGGCGGCATCCGTCTACGCACGGCTCGGCCAAAGGCCGGAGGCGCGAAAGGCGCTCGAGATCTGGCGGCCCGGCGCAAGTCGAGCTGACCTGCAGGAGAGCGCGGAGGGCTATGATTTCCCCATAAGATGGGTCGACGAGCACCAGCCGCTGGGAAGGCGCTTGAAGGATGGTCTCCGGCTCGCCGCCTTGCCTTTGGACGTGACCGTTGCCAGCCTCACGGCGGAACTGGACAGGGGCAGTCCGTTCGAGCAGATGACGGTCGTTCGGGCACTGGGATGGTTCGGCCCGGCGGCCGCCGCCGCGGTTCGCGGCCTGGTCGAAGCGCTTGGCAGCGAGCACAAGGTCGTTCGCAAGGAGGCGGCGATCACACTGGGAAAGATCGGGCCCGACGCCAAGGCCGCGGTCCCCGCCTTGGCGGAGATCGCGGACGAGCCGATCGTCGGGTTTCATGCCAAGGAAGCGCTAAGAGAGATCGACGGCAATTGAAGGCGGCTACCATAACCTTCGAGAACCTCACCGCCCCGCGAGAGCATCGAGACCCACACCTTCGCGTTTTTCTAGAGCGGGACCCGACTGTTCCGAACTCAGGTTTGAAGGAAGGGCAGCGGGTCGGCGTGGTGGGCGATCATCTTCCATGCGCCGTCTTCCTTGCGGAACACGTTCGTGCCCCGCAGGGAAACCTCGACCATCTTGCCCTCCGCGTCGTTGTTCACGCCTTTGGCCCGGTGGTGGACGACGGCGATCCCGCCACCGAGTGTCATGTGCCGTTCCGTTGGGCCGATATGGCCGCCGAGATTCATGGCCGCCTGTTTCTCCCAGTCGGCCAGCACCGCCGGCCAGCCCACCAGCAGGACCTCGGTCGGACCCATGTAGACCACGTCGTCGGCATGGGACCAGAGGTCCTTAATCGGCCCCAGGTCGCCGGTGAACATCTCGTTCAAGGCAGCGAAGAAGCGGTCGTCGGCCGCCAGGACCGCCGATTTCTCATCCATGTCCAAGCCCTCCCGGTTTCGCCGCGTGCACGCTTGTAGATCGTGGAGCGCCACGGGCGCACGGCCAGCAATAGGACGATGGCGTAGCAGATTCATGACACGAACGCCACGGAGCCAAATGGCGCCACGGACCCTTCCTAGGACGACTCCGAGGTCTCCCGCCGGGCGGCCGGCCGTGGCACGCTGCGGCCGATGAACACAAGGAAGGCCGCCAGCGAGATCGCCGCGGCCGCGATCATGAAGCCGAGCATGGGATAGGGCGTGCCGTCCTGCCACATGCCGGCGAATTGGGCGAAGAGGGCGGCGATCGACATCTGCAGGAAGCTGGTGAGGCCCGAGGCCGCGCCGGCCGCGCGCGGGTCGACACTGATGGCCCCTGCGGTCGCGTTGGGCACCGAGAGCCCATTGCCCAGCGCCATCACGACGCAGGGTCCGAAGAGGGCCCAGGGCGTCCAGCCGAACAGCAGCAGGCTCGAAAGGCTCAAGAGCGTGCCCGCCAGGCCGAGCACGGAACCGATCCGCACCATGCGCTCCACCCCGACCCGGTGGGAGATGCGTCCGGCGATGAAGTTGCCGAGCATGAAGATCAGCGAAATGAGGATGAAGAAGAGGCCGTAGACGCTCGCCGAGCGCTCCATCACGACGATCACCACATAGGGCGCCGCGGCGGCCAGGGAAAAGAAGCTGGCGAAGCAGAAGGCGACCTGGAGCGCGAAGCCGAGGAAGGCGCGGTTGCGCAGCAGATGGCCGAAGGTGGCGGCCATGTAGCCGGGGCCGGGCAGGGCGGTGGGCTCGTGGTGAGTCTCGGGCAGGCGCGCCACCACCAGCGCCCCGATCAGCAGTCCGGCGAGGACGCAGAAGCCGAAGTTGGCGCGCCAGCCGATCAGGTCGGTCAGATAGCCGCCGATCACCGGCGCCAGCATGGGCGCGACCACCATGGCCATGGTGACGTAAGCGATCATGCTGGCCGCGCGCTCGCGGCCGTAGATGTCGCGGATAATGGCCCGGGTGAGCACCATGGGCGCGGCGCCGCCTACCGCCTGCAGGATGCGGCCGAGGATGAGCAGCCCGATGCCGGGCGCGAAGCTGCTGATCAGGCTGCCCAGGAGGAAGAACGCCAGACCGGCGATCAGCGGCGGCCGGCGGCCGAAGCGGTCCGAGAGAGGTCCATAAACCAGGACCGAGACCGCGATGGCGACCATCGACAGGCTGAGCACCAGCTGGGCGGCGGCGCCCGAGACCCCGAAGTCGGCCTGGATCGCCGGCAGCGACGGCAGGAAGATCTGCATGGCGAGCGGGCCCAGCGCCGTCGCGGCGACCAGGACGAGAAGGAACAGCCGGGACTTGGTCAAGTCCTGCACGGAACATGCCTCTGCTCGCCGGGGAGAAAAAGGCCTCGAAGCCCAGAATAGGCCCTGCGGGCGGCCGGTAAAGGCGCATGCGTCAGGACGATGTCCGGAATGACGCCGCGGCCCGCTTCCCGGCCGTCGACAGGATTGATATCGTGCGCGCCAGCGTTCAATCGGTCTCAGAGGGGGAGTGTCTGCCATGCACCGCAGCCGCTTGGGCGGTCTGATCATCGACTGCAAGACCGAAGACCTGGAGGCCGCGGCCGAGTTCTGGGGCCAGGCGCTCGGCTGCCGCCGGGTGCGCTCGGGCGCGCCCGAGGACGAGGACTACATCGGCCTGGAGGCGGCGCCCAACGAGCTCCAGATGGAGGTCCAGAGGGTCCGCCACGAGAGCCGGGTGCATCTCGACATCGAGACCGACGACATGGAGGCCGAGGCCACGCGCCTCGAGGCGCTCGGCGCCAGGCGGATCGCCAAGATCCGCAGCTGGCTGGTGATGGAGGCGCCCACCGGACAGCGCTTTTGCCTGGTGGACCCCCAGCGTTCGGAGTTCGAGGCCGAGGCCAACGTCTGGGACTAGAGCGGGATGGGATGAGATTGAACCACGCTGACGGAGCGATTTTGGCCGGACGTTAGGAGCGACGACGAAGGACATGCCGAAGCATATTCGAGGAGGAGCGACGCGGCGTCCGGCCAAAAGCGCCCGTCCCGTACGGGTTGGCCTGGGTTGGCCCGCCGCGTCGTTGCGGGCCTCGCCCGATGCCCCACATCGCGCTTCGGACCGCGCCTAGCGGACGGAGCCAACCCAGGCCAACAGCGTTGATCCAATCTCATCCCATCCCGCTCTAGCGCGCGGCGCTGCCTTTTGGTGGTTCGCCGCCGCCGTCGGGGCCCTCGTCCTCGCCGTCGAACAGGATGCGCTCGGCGGCGCCCTCCAGATCCTCGTACTGGCCCGAGCGCAGCGCCCAGAGGAAGGCGACCAGACCCAGAAGGCCCAGGACCAGGGCGGCCGGCAGCAGGTAGACCAGGACATTCATCGCCGGGCCCTCACGACGGGCGAGAGGTTGAGGCGCAGCGCGTTGCCGATCACCACCAGCGACGAGGCGGACATGCAGAGCGCCGCGATCAGCGGCGTCACCAGGCCGAGCACGGCGAGCGGTACGGTCAGCACGTTGTAGCCGAAGGCGAGCCCGAAGTTCTGACGTACCAGCCGCTGGGCGCGTCCGGCCAGGTCGAGGACCTCCAGCAGAGGGCTGAGGCGCTCGCCCTGGAAGACGGCGTCGGCGGCCGTCTGGCTGATGTCCGCCGCCGAGGCGGGCGAGAGAGAGACGTGGGCGGCGGCGAGGGCCGGGGCGTCGTTCAGCCCGTCGCCCACCATGAGCACGCGCCGCCCCTCGGCCGCCAGGGCCTCCAGGCGGGCCACCTTGTCCGCCGGCCGGCAGCCGGCCCGCCAGTCCGCGATGCCGAGCAGGGCGGCGGCGTCGGAGACGGTGCCCTCCCGGTCGCCGGACAGCAGCTCGACCGTGAGGCCGCGGCGCTTCAGCTCCGCCACCACCTCGGCCGCGTCGGCCCGCAAGGGGTCGGCAAAGGCGAAGCGCAGCGCCGGCAATCCCGGCCGGGACAGCCAGAGCTCGGGACCCCGCGCAGCGCCGTCCTCCTCGACGCCGCACCAGGCGCGGCTGCCCAGGCGAACCTCGCCCGCCGGAGTCTCCAGCGCCAGGCCGCGCCCCGGCTCCTCGACGACGCCGGTGGCGACCTTCACGTCGGGCGCGGCGGCGGCGAGCGCCCGGGCGAGAGGATGGCGGCTGGCCGCCGCCAGGGAGGCGGCGAGGCGCAGGGCCTCCGGGTCGTCGGCCCGCTCGCGCAGGCGCGGCCGGCCCAGGGTGAGGGTGCCGGTCTTGTCGAAGACCACAGTGTCCACCTCGGCGAGGCGCTCCAGGGCGCTGCCGGACTTCAGCAGGATGCCGCGGCGCAGCAGCCGGCCGCTGGCGATCACCTGCACCACGGGCACCGCGAGGCCCAGGGCGCAGGGGCAGGTGATGATGAGAACCGCGACGGCGTGCAGCAGGGCGAGCTGCCAGGGCGCGCCGACCGCGAAGACCCAGCCCAGCAGGGTGGCGAGCGCCAGGGCGTGCACCACTGGGGCGTAGAGCCGCGACACCCGGTCGGCCAGCACCACGTAGCGGGCCCGGCGTTGCTCGGCATGCTCCATGAGGCGCACGATCTCGGCCAGGAGGGTACCCTCGCCGACCGCCGTCACCTCTAGCGTGAGGGGCGCGCCCAAATTGAGCGTGCCGGCGAAGACCCGGTCGCCCACGCCGGCCGGCTGGGGCAGGGTCTCGCCGGTGATCAGGCTGGTGTCGAGCTCGCTGCGGCCCGCCCGCACCCGGCCGTCGACGGCGACCCTTTCGCCCGCGGCGGCCAGCACCGCCATGCCGGGGCGCACCCGCTCGGGCGGCAGCAGGACGCGTGCTCCGCCTTCCTTCAGCACCGTCACCGAGGTCGCCGCCAGGGCCAGCAGCCGGGCGCCGGCGGCCCGGGCCTTGCCGCGGGCCCGGCGGTCCAGGTAGCGCCCGACCAGCAGGAAGAACAGCAGGGCGATTGCGGAATCGAAGTAGACGTAGCGACCGCCCTCGATGGTCTCGAACAGGCTCATGCCGGCGGTCAGCGCGACGGCGAGGGAGATCGGCACGTCCATGTTGGTGCGCCGGGCCCGCAAGGCAGCGAGCGCCGCGCGGAAGAAGGGCCGGCCGGCGTAGACGATGGCCGGCAGGGCGATCAGAGCCGAGAACCAGTGCAAGAGCCCACGTGTCGCCTCGCCCATGCCCTCGAAGTAGCCGGCCCAGACCGCGACCGAGAGCAGCATGACGTTGGCGGCGGCGAAGCCGGCCACGGCCAGGGCGCGCAGCAGCTCGGCCTCCTCGCGCCGGTCCTGGCTCTCCAGGCGCCCGGCGGCGAAGGGGACGGGCCGGTAGCCCAGCCCCTCGACGAGGGCGGCCAGCGCCGGGGCCCGCTCCGAGCCGCCGCGCCAGGCGAGGGTCAGGCGCCGGGTACTGAGGTTGACGCGGGCCTGCTCCACGTCCGGCTCGCGGGCGAGCGCCGTCTCGATGCGGCGCACGCAGCCGCCGCAGTGGACGTTCTCCACCAGCAGGTTGAGCCGGCTGCGGCCGTCCGGCAGGGCCTCGACGAAGGCGCGGAAGTCGTGCCCGGTGGCCTCGCGCTCCGGTTCTACCGGCGGCGCCCGGGTTGCGCCCCCGCCGATCTCGATCGCCTCAGCCATCGGGCTTCGCCATGACGCGCCGGGTGGTCTGGTGCAGCCCGCCGGCATGCTCGACCAGGATCTTCAGGTCCCACTGGCCGGGCAGGGGCAGGGCGATGGCGCCACCGTAGAGGCCGCCGCCCAGGTCGCGCAGGTCGGCCTCCCGGTCGTAGCCCTCGTGGGTCGGGCGTTCGAGGCGCGCGCGCACCCGCCGGACAGCCACCGGATGGCCGTCGCGGTCGCTCAGCGCCACCTCGACCCGGGCCTCGCCGTTGCCGAGGGGCCGCAGCTCGGCCGCCACCTGCCAGCCCAGGGCTTCCTGGGCCCGCAGCGCGTCCAGGGTTTGGTTGTAGGCGAGCCCGCGTTCGTAGGCGTTCTCGGTGCCGACGCCGGTCCAGCTGGCGGCGGCGAAGTAGATCATGATGCCGTTGGCCAGCAGGAAGGCCGCGAAGATGCTTGAGAGGGCCCAGGGAATCCAGCGGCTCGAGGGCGGCGAGCCGGCGGTGCGGGAGGTCATCGGCCGGGCCCCCGGAAGATGCTGTCGTAGCTGACCGACTCGCCGTTCTCGCGGTCGGTCAGGAGGAAGCTGAGGGGCTGGGACTGGGCGGCGCCCAGGTCGGCGGGCAGGCGCACGTAGACCTGGTAGGTGGCGACGCTGTCGGGCTCGGCGACCAGTTCGGCGCCGTTCTGGGCCCCATTGCCTGTGTCGGTGCCGAGCACCTGCATGGTCCCTTCGGTTGGTTGCTCCAGTGTGAGCGTGAAGCTGCGCGCCTCGCGCGCCTTGTTCAAGATCTTCACGGTGTAGCCGTTGCGGATGCTGCCGTCGGACAGCTTCACGAAGAGGGGGTTGCGGTCGTGCAGGACGTTGACCTCGAGGGTCGAGCGCAGGGTGAGGCTGCCCAGGAAGACCGAGCCGATCAGGGCGAGCAGGACCACGTAGGCGATGGTCCTGACGCGCACCAGGCGGATGCGGCCGCTTTCTTGGCCGGCCTGATGGGCGAGGCGGTTGCGCTCGGTATCGAAGGCGATCAGGCCGCGGGGGCGGCCGATCTTGGTCATCACGTCGTCGCAGGCGTCGATGCAGAGCCCGCAGCCGATGCACTCCAGCTGCAGGCCGTCGCGGATGTCGATGCCCGTCGGGCAGACCGCCACGCACTGCTTGCAGTCGATGCAGTCGCCGCGGCCCTCCCAGCTCTCGCCCTTGCGGTACTTGCCGCGCGGCTCGCCCCGCCACTCGCGGTAGCTGACCACCAGGCTGTCCTCGTCCAGGAGCGCCGCCTGGAAGCGCGGCCAGGGGCACATGTAGGTGCAGACCTGCTCGCGGGCCCAGCCGGCCAGCAGGTAGGTGGTGACGGTGAAGAGCGCGGTGAAGAAGTAGACCGAGGGGGAGCTCTGGCCGCGGAAGTAGTCGCTCGCCAGGGTCGGCGCGTCCTTGAAGTACATGATCCAGGCGCCGCCGGTGGCGAACGCGATCAAGAGCCAGCAGGCGTGTTTGAGGACCTTCTTCGTGACCTTGGCGCCGCTCAAGGGCGCCTTGTCGAGCTTCAGGCGGGCGGCCCGGTCGCCCTCGATCTTGCGCTCGACCCACATGAAAAGGTCGGTCCAGACAGTCTGCGGACAGGCGAAGCCGCACCAGACCCGCCCGCCGATGCTGGTCGCCAGGAACAGGCCAAAGGCGCCCATGATGAGGAGGACGGCGATGTAATAGATCTCCTGGGGCCAGATCTCGATCCAGAAGAAGTAGGCGCGCCGCGCCGGCATGTCGATCAGGAGAGCCTGGTCCGGCACGCCGGGGCCGCGGTCCCAGCGCAGCCAGGGTGCGAGATAATAGACGCCGAGAAAGGCGATCAGCGCCGCCCACTTGATGCGGCGGACGCGCCCGCGGACGCTCTTGGGCTGGACCTTGATGCGACCGGCGTAAAGCGGCTCGCGCTTCTGCTCCTCGCGGGAGAGGACGTCTTCCGTGGCGACGTCTGCACCTGCGGCCGTGCTCATGCCTGGATCCCTTGGACGACCCGGAGGAGAGCCATTCTGCTCCGCCGGGGCCGCCTCCGCCACGATGTCGTCCCCCCTTTCTATGGCGATCCCGTCTATGGCTATTGCCCGCCGCCGAGCGCGTGCACGTAGACGCTCAGCAGCTTGAGGGTGGCCGGGTCGAGTCGCCCGTCCCAGGCCGGCATGACGCCGTGGCGCGGGCTGTGGATCTGGGCGATGACGTCCGCCTTGTCGCCGCCGAAGACCCAGATCTGGTCGTTGAGGCGGGGCGCCCCCTGCTCCTGGTCGCCCTCGCCGTTGTCGCCGTGGCAGACGGCGCAGTTCTCGGCGTAGAGCGCGGCGCCGTCCTCGCTGGCCATGCCCGCCTCGCTGCCGCTGAGCGACAGGACATGGACGGCGACCGTCTCGATGTCGGCGGGCTCCAGGATCTCGTCGGCACCGAAGGCCGGCATCTCGGAATAGCGGGTCTCGTCGTTGTCCGCGCGGATGCCGTAGAGCAGAGTGGTGTGGATGTCGTCGAGGGTGCCGCCCCAGATCCAGCCGTCGTCGGCGAGGGAGGGATAGCCGAACTGCCCGGCCCCGCCCGCGCCGTGGCAGGGCGCGCAGTTGTCGGCGAAAGCGGAGCGGCCGCCGGCGAAGGCGAAGTTGAAGAGCTCCGCGTCGTCGGGGATCTCCGCCACCTCCTCTTTCGCGATGCGGTCGAGGAAGCCGGCCTGCGCGGCCCGGGCGTTCTGCAGCTTCTCCTCCAGCTCGACGCGGCTGTTGTAGCCCAGCACGCCGCTCAGGTAGCCGCTGAAGCCGGGGATCGAGGGGAACAGCACCCAGTAGACCAGCGAGTAGATGACCGTCGCGTAGAAGACGTAGAGCCACCACTTGGGCAGGGGCGTGTTGAGCTCCTTGATCCCGTCCCAGACGTGGCCGGTGGTGTCCGTGCCGGTGATGGCGTCCTTCTCGACCTTGGTCGGCATGCCTTACTTCTCCTCGCCATCGGCGCCGTCGTCCTTGAAGGGGATGCGGCCGTGTTCCTCCATCTCGCGCTTGCGCTTGGGCCAATAGGCCCAGGCCACGATCCCCACGAAGATCGCCATCAGCCAGAGCACCCAGAAGGAGCGCAGAAACTCATAGAGACCCTCCATGCGGCGCTCCCTACTGCAGCAGATCTTCGGTCTGGTAGTCGGTGAAGTCGACCATGCGTCCGAGGATCTGCAGATAGGCGACCATGGCGTCCATCTCGGTCAGGCGCGAGGGGTCGCCGTCCAAGTCGCCCACCACGGCCTTGGGGTAGCGCGCCAGGAGATCGTCGTGGTCGGCGTCGGGATCAGCCTGCGCCTTCAGGTCTGCGACCGCGTTCTCGATCATCTCGTCGCTGTAGGGCACGCCGACGGCCCGGTTGGTCTTCAGGTGCTCGGCGATGTCCGACGGATCGACCCTGTGGCGCATGAGGAAGCTGTAGGGCGGCATAACCGTCTCCGGCACCACGCCGCGCGGATCGATCATGTGGGCGACGTGCCACTCGTTGGAGTACTTGCCGCCGACCCGCGCCAAGTCCGGCCCGGTGCGCTTCGAGCCCCACTGGAAGGGGTGGTCGTACATGCTCTCGGCGGCCAGGCTGTAGTGGCCGTAGCGCTCCGCCTCGTCGCGGAAGGGGCGCACCATCTGGCTGTGGCAAGTATAGCAGCCCTCGCGCACGTAGATGTTGCGCCCAACCAGCTCGAGCGGCGTGTAGGGCCTGACGCCGCGCACCTTCTCGATGGTGGACTCCATGGTGAAGAGGGGAATGATCTCGACCAGCCCGCCGATCGAGACGGTGATCAGGACCAGGACCAGCATGAGAATGACGTTCTTCTCGATTCTCTGGTGCGACAGCATGGCGGCCCTCCCCTACTCGGCCGGGCTGGCGGCCGGCGCGGCGGGCCCCCGCGCCTCCTCGGCCACCTCGCCGTGGGCGGTGCGCCAGAGGTTGTAGGCCATGATGATGGCGCCGACGAGGAACAGCACCCCGCCAATGGCCCGGATCACGTAGTAGATGTGCATCTCCTGCACCGTCTCGACGAAGGAGTACTGCAGGAAGCCGAGCTGGTCGTAGGTCCGCCACATGACGCCCTGCATGATCCCCGAGGTCCACATGGAGGTGATGTAGAGCACGATGCCGATGGTCGCGATCCAGAAGTGGTAGTTGACCAGGCGCTGGGAATAGAGCTGCCGGGCGCCCCAGAGTCGCGGCACCAGGAAGTAGACGGCGCCGAAGGTGACGAAGGCGACCCAGCCCAGCGCGCCGGAGTGGACGTGGCCGATGGTCCAGTCGGTATAGTGGCTGAGCGCGTTGACGGTCTTGATCGACATCAGCGGCCCCTCGAAGGTCGACATGCCATAGAAGGCGACCGCGACCACCAGGAAGCGCAGGATGGGGTCGGTGCGCAGCTTGTCCCAGGCCCCCGACAGGGTCATGATTCCGTTGATCATGCCGCCCCAGGAGGGCATCCACAGCATGAGCGAGAAGGTCATGCCCAGCGTCTGGGCCCAGTCGGGCAGGGCGGTGTAGTGGAGGTGGTGCGGTCCGGCCCAGATGTAGAGGAAGACCAGCGACCAGAAGTGCACGATCGACAGCCGGTAGGAGTAGATCGGCCGGCCCGCCTGCTTGGGCACGAAGTAGTACATGATGCCGAGGAAACCGGCCGTCAGGAAGAAGCCCACCGCGTTGTGGCCGTACCACCATTGGGTCATGGCGTCCTGCACCCCGGCGAAGAGCGAGTAGCTCTTGGTTCCCGCGAAGGACACCGGCAGCGCCATGTTGTTCACCAGATGGAGCATGGCGACCGTGACGATGAAGGCGAGATAGAACCAGTTGGCCACGTAGATGTGCGGCTCCTGGCGCCTGATGATGGTGCCGACGTAGACGATCAGGTAGGCGACCCAGACGACCGTCAGCCAGAGATCCACGTACCACTCGGGCTCGGCGTACTCGCGCCCCTGGGTGACGCCCAGCACGTAGCCGAGCGCCGCCATGACGATGAATAGCTGGTAGCCCCAGAACAGGAAGTTGCCCGCCAGGACCCCGCCGAAGAGCCGCGCGTGGCAGGTGCGCTGGACCACATAGAGCGAGGTGGCGAAGAGGGCGTTGCCGCCGAAGGCGAAGATCACCGCCGAGGTGTGCACCGGACGCAGGCGGCCGAAGGAGGTCCACTCCAGGTCCAGGTTGAGGATCGGAAAGGCGAGCTGGAAGGCGATGACCACGCCGACCAGGAAGCCGACCAGGCCCCAGAAGACCGTCGCGATGGTGAACAGGCGGATCGTGTACTCCTCGTACACGATGTCCGCGGTCGGGGCCGCGATTGGGCCAGATCCCGGCTCGGCAGCCGTCATGGCGGACTCCCCCTCTTGCCGTGTCGGTCCCGAGGCGAAAGCGGGACGTCCCGATCCTCGCGCCTGTGCCGGAGACCCACAAGGTGCGATCTCGAACCGAACAACCGATTAGCCGAGCGCCCCGGCCCCCATCATTGACTTAAGTCAATTCCTATAGGGCGGAGCTGCGGCAGTCTAGCCAACCGACCGGCCTCGGGAGCCGGCCGGGAGCGGCTGATCGGGCGGTCGATTTGGCGGGCGGTCGATTTCGGCGGAAGGATCGGCCTATAGTGCGCGTTCCGGCCGCCGACCGCCGCTATCCGGCGCCGGCGACCGGAAATGGAGGCGATGGGGCGTCCTCGAACGGGGCGCCTTCTGAAGCGGGGCTGCAACAGCGAGGGGAACTCGATGAGTGACGTCGTTCCGGTGACCCCGGTGCCCATGCCGCGCATCCGCAAGTGCGACATGGACCGTCCCTGGCAGTGGCTTTCGGCGGGCTGGCGGGATCTGCGACGCTCCGGCGCCACCAGCCTGCTCTACGGGCTGGCCTGCAGCCTGGCGGGCGCCGTCCTGACGGCGCTGATCTGGATTCTCGGCTGGTTCTCCCTGGTGCTGCCCTTGGCGGCCGGCTTCATGTTCCTCGGCCCGATCCTGGCGGTCGGGCTCTACCACATCAGCCAGGAGCTGGAGCGGGGCGAGAAGCCCAGACTGCTCGATTCCATGATCGCCTGGCGGGTCAACCTGCACCAGATCGCCTTCATGGGCCTCACCCTCATGCTGTTCCTGCTCGCCTGGATCCGCATCGCCCAGCTCGTCTTCGCCCTCTTCTTCGCGGAGAACCCGCCGCGGCCCGAGGTGCTCTACATCGTCGACGTCTTCCTCTCGGCCGAGAGCATTCCCTTCCTGGTGGTGGGGACCCTGCTGGGCGGCATCCTGGCGGCGCTCGTCTTCGCGATCAGCGCCATCTCCATACCGCTGCTGGTGGACAAGCCGGCCAACATCTTCACCGCGATCGCCACAAGCGTCGCCGCGGTGCGCGAGAACTTCTGGGCCATGGCCCTCTGGGCCTGGCTGATCGCCCTCTTCATCGGCGTCGGCCTGGTGACCCTCTACGTGGGGCTGATCGTGACCATGCCGCTGATCGGGCATGCCACCTGGCACGCCTACAAGGATCTGGTGGTCTGGGACGACGAGTGAGCGGGGCGCCTTCCGGGCGGTCCGTGCGGCCGGAAGACCGAAAATCTGTTGCGCTAGGGAGGTTCTCGACCATGGATACGGCCTTGCGATGGATTTGGGGCGCCGCCGTCGGCCTCGTTGGCCTGCTGGGTCTGTTCATGGCCGCCCGCGGGCACGACGCCATGTTCCAGATCACCGGCTACCTCTTCATGCTGTTCAGCATCTTCTTCATCTTCTCCCTCATCCACCACTACACCGGGCGGCACGACGGCTCTTGAGCGGCCCGGGGCCCTCCCGGTGTCGGCGGAAGGCGCAGGCGAGTCGCCCGACCGGCCTGCAAGTCACTGAAACAAATGGCTTGATATGGATCAATGATCGGCCCGGACGGGTGGTTGAAGCTGATTCCGACGGGCCGCCAAAGGAACGCCCATGTCTGATCTCTACACCATCAGACCGCTCACGCCCGAGCGCATTGACGAGGCCTTCCCGGTGATCGCGGTCCTCGATCCGGGCATCACGCCCGCCGAATGGGCCGACTATGCCGCGACGCTGCTGGCGCCCTCGGACCCGCGCCACGGCAACGGCATTCTCACCGTTCAGGATCCGCAAGGGCGCATCATCGGCATCTCGGTCTACCGCATCCGGCCGGACCTGCGCCGCGGCCGCATCCTGGACATCGAGAACTTCGCCGTGGTCAACCTGATCAAGCCGCAGCACGCCGCCTCGGCGCTGCTCAAGGCGCTGGAGGACCTGGCGCGCGAGCGCGAGTGCGAGTGCCTGTCGATCAGCCTGCTGAACCCCAAGTCCCGCAGGACGCTACGCGAGCCGGGAAGCCGCCCGTCCGACCTCTTCCGGGGCGCGGGCTTCCGGGCGGATCTGGCGCGGCTGCGCAAGTGTCTCGACGAGGACCCCGCCGCCGGGGCCGCGCCGGGCGGTACGGCGTCCTCGGGCGGACGGCCGCCGGGGCCGCGCCTCGGCCTGGTCGAGCCCTAGGAGCGCCAGATGGCCGATGTCCTGCAGCAGATCCGGGCGGAACACCGCGGCATGGGAAAGCTGCTCGGCGTTCTGGAGCGCCAGATCGTCCTGTTCCGGGACGGCGGGGCGCCCGACTACGACATCATCGAGGGGGTGGCCGATTACTTCCTCGACTACCCGGACCGGGTTCACCACCCCAAGGAGGATCTGGTCGCCAGCCGCTTGATCGAACGGGCGGCGGACGATGCCGGGGCCTTGCGGAAACTGGAGGAGCAGCACGAGAGGCTGGCGCTGCTGACGCGCCGCTTCGCCGACTACGTGCGCCGCGTGCTGGACGAGGCGGAGCTGCCGCGCGACGACTTCGTGCGGGCCGCCAACGAGTTCATCGCCGCCCAGCGCCACCACATGCAGATGGAGGAGGAGCACTTCCTTCCCGTGGCCGAAGGCATGCTGAGCCCGGGCGACCGGGCGGAACTCAGCGACCAGCTGTTCCGCGCCGAGGACCCGCTGATGGATCCCGCCAGGGAGGCGCGCTTCGCCGCCCTGCGCGAGGCGATCCTGGAATGGGAGGCGTCGGAGCGCCCGGACTGATGGCGCCCTCCCGCCTCCACCCGGTCGTGCCTCCGCTCCCGTGACGCGAGGGAGAGGCACGCCCACCGATGTCGCAGGCCGTCAACATCATCAAGCAGGAGCATTTGAACTACCTGGCGCTGCTGCGCTGCCTGGGGCATCTGGTCGACGACCTGGAGGGCGGCGAAGGATCCGGCGACCCGGAGTTGTTTCACGACATCGTCGACTACATCGAGTCCTTCCTGAACCGCTATCACCATCCCAAGGAGGACGAATATCTCTTCCGCGCCCTGCGCCGGCGGCGGCCCGAGGCGGAGGAGCTGATCGCGCGCCTGGAGGCCCAGCACGTCGAGGGCGACGGCCTGCTCAAGGAGCTCAACAAGGCGCTGGAGGCGTACGAGCGGGACGGCCGCCAGTCCCTCGCGGACTTCGCCGCCGCGGTCGCTCGCTACCGGGACCATCAGTACGAGCACATGCGCGCCGAGGAGATGGAGGTGCTGCCGCTCGCCCGCAAGCATCTGACAGCCGAGGACTGGCAGCGCATCGACGAGGCCTTCACCGCCCACCAGGACCCCCTCTTCGGCGACGAGCGCCGGGCCCGCTACCGCCATCTCTATGCCCGGATCGTCGACCGGGTGCCGGCGCCCTATGGCTTCGGCGACAAGCAGCAGCGCTAGCCTCAAGGCTCGCATTCGCCTGGAAGGGCCGCGCCTTGAGGCACATCAATTCGGCACCGCCGGCGGGCCTCTATCCTGCGTCCAACCTCAGGAACAAGGGAACGGGCGCAGCGCCATGGCCGCCCTGATCGAAGCCCTCCGGCAAGAACACAGCGACATGCGGCGTCTCCTGGACCTCATCAAGCGGGAGGCCGATACCGCGCTGGCGCCCGACCTCGACCTGCTGCACGAGATCGCCGAGTACTGCCTGACCTATCCGGACCAGTACCACCATCCCAAGGAGGACCTGATCTACCGGTCCCTGCTGCGCCGCGATCCCGAGGCCGTCCTGGCGATCGAGGACATCGAGGCCGAGCACAGGGAGCTGGCGGTCCTGACGCGCGAGCTCGCCGAGACCATCGAGGCCGCCCGCGCCGCCCAGGGTCGGCTCAACGGCTTCCGCAGCCTGCTGCGCGCCTTCGTGCGCAGCTACCGGGACCATATGCGCAAGGAGGACCAGGAGTTCTTCCCCTACGCAGCCACCGCCCTCACCGCCGAGGAGTGGGCCGATTTGGAGGCCGAGGTCGAGGATCCGACCGATCCCCTGTTCCGGGCGAAGGCGGCGGAACGCCTGGACAGCCTGACGAGCCGCCGGCAGGCCGAGCAGGAGGTCCTGTAGGGCCCGGCAGACGCAGCCGGCCGCGGCCCGCCCGGCCGGCTACTTGGTGCCGAACATGCGGTCGCCGGCGTCGCCCAGACCCGGCACGATATAGCCGTGATCGTTCAGGTAGCTGTCGATGGCGGCGGTGATCACCGGCACGTCGGGGTGGGCCTTGGTGAAGGCCTCGACGCCTTCCGGCGCGGCCAGCACGCAGATCAGCACGATGTCGTTCGCGCCGGCCTCCTTCAGGCGGGAGATCGCGGCGATCGAGGAGTTGGCGGTGGCCAGCATGGGATCGACGGCGACCACCTTGCGCGCGTCGATCTTGTCGGGGAGTTTCAGGTAGTACTCGACGGCCTCCAGCGTCTCGGGGTTCCGGTAGAGACCGATGTGGCCCACCCGGGCCGAGGGCACCAGGTCCAGCAGGCCCTCCAACAGGCCGTTGCCGGCCCTCAGAATCGAGACGAAGACCAGCTTCTTGCCCTTCAACACCGGCGCCTCCATCTCGGTGATCGGCGTGCGGATCGTCTTGCTGGTGAGCTCCAGGTCCTTCAGCGCGTCGTAGGCCAGGAGCAGGCTGGTCTCCCGCAGCAGTTGACGGAACTGGGCGGATGGCGTCTCCACCGCGCGCATGAGGGTCAGCTTGTGTTGCACGAGCGGATGGTCGACCACTGTGACGTTCTTGGGCATCGCTGCCTCCAGGTCAGTTCGCGCGCGCCAGCTTAGAATACGGCGCCGTCGCTCGACAGGGCGATCGGCGGCGGTCCGCCGGGCCGGAGCTCCGCCGCGATGCGGCGCCCCGCGGCCCAGGTGCCGCCCTCCAGGATACGGGCAAGCGGCAGGGCGTCCGCGTTAGCGCCCAGGCGTCGGCGGATCGGCCCGGCGAGCCGGTCCAGCAGGGCCACGGTGAGCGCCCGCCACTCGACGATGATCTCGGAGTCCGGAGGATGGGCCCTGCCGGTCACGCCCTCGTGCCGGGGGACCAGGACGCCCAGGTCGACCAGCAGCCCGCCGTTGCGGTATTCGGCGAGCCCGGTCAGTCCGTCCAGCCCGATGACGCGAAGGCCCGCCTCCTCCAAGGGCTCGACGAGGGAATAGGTCAGCCACTGGGAGAGCTTGTGAAAGGGAACCAGGCCGTCGGTGGCGTCCTCCGCCCGGGCCGCCGGGTGCCGCCAGGTGTCGCCCAGCGGAACGCCGCCGAGAGTGATCCGCCCGGGCCAGATCGGCCCCAGCAGCGCCAGCACCGTTTCCAGCAGGGCGCAGGCGTCCAGACATCGGTCCTGTGCGCCCGCCCCCAGCCAGTCGTACAGGCCGCCGATCCGCGGTGGATGGCCGAAGACCTCGGGCCGGGCTTCGAGAGCCTTGCCGAGGTTCCTCATGAGCGCCGCCCGGCCCTCGAGGCCCTCCAAGGGGTTGTCCTCGGCGACCTGGAAGGCCGCTCCCAGCTGCCCGGCGTCGAGCCCGGCCAGGGCCTCGGCGTCGGCCCGGAGCGGCGCGCCGGGCTCGGCCGAGAAGAGTCCAGAGGCGAAGGCGTCGAAACTGGCGACCGCGAGGCCTTCGGAGCGGGCGTAGGTCTCGCCGCCCTCGGCCTCACGGTAGCGCCAGCGGGGGCCGGCGCCGGCGTCCAGCAGCACGCTGGTGACCGCCAGGTCGAAGGCGGTGCGGGCGCGCTCGGCGGGTCCGGGCAGGGCCGCCGCGAGCCCGGCCCAGCGGTCGCGGCCGCCGATGCCGAAGTGCCGCCAGCGGGCGTGATAAGGGATGGCGAGGTCGGGATAGCGCGCCCGGATCGTCTCGGCCACGTAGTCCGCCGCCGGGTCGAGGCGCGCGGGCGCCAGCGCGAAGTGCGCGAGGGCGCCTTTCTCGGCCGCCTGCAGCACTAGGTTGCAGCGCGCACGCACCGCCGCGGCGCTCAGCAGCCGTTGCGCGGCCTCTCGCTCGCTCACCGAGGTTTCGGGCGACCTGGTCTCGGGCGGCATGGTCATGGGATGGCGGTCGTCCTTTCGGCGCGATCCCGCTTGCTCGTCCCCTCGGCGGCGCGGCTCAGTAGTCGTCGAGGGCGCGGCCCCTGGTGGCGCCGAGGTCCTGCGGCGCGGCGGCGCTCTCCCCGCTGAAATAGCCCGCCGCCTTCTTGGCGTCCATCTCCACCAGGGCGTCGGCCGGGATCAGCTCGTCGGGGATGGGCACCCGCTCGCCGATCTCGATGCCCTGACGCAGCAGGGCGTCGTGCTTCATGTTGCTCATGGAGACGAAGCGGTCGACCCGCCGCACGCCCAGCCAGTGGAAGACGTCGGGCATGAGCTCCTGGAAGCGCATGTCCTGCACGCCGGCGACGCACTCGGTGCGCTCGAAGTAGTTGGAGGCCGTGTCGCCACCGGCTTGGCGCTTGCGGGCGTTGTAGACCAGGAACTTGGTGACCTCGCCGAGCGCCCGGCCCTCCTTGCGGTTATAGACGATGAGCCCGGCGCCGCCCCGCTGGGCCGACTCGATGCAGACCTCGATGCCGTGGGCGAGATAGGGCCGGCAGGTGCAGATGTCCGAGCCGAAGACGTCGGAGCCGTTGCATTCGTCGTGGACCCGGCAGGCGACCCGGCGCTCCGGGTCGGCGAGGGCGTCGACCTCCCCGAAGATGTAGAGGGTCATGCCGCCGATGGGCGGCAGGAAGACCTTGAGGTCCGGCCGGGTGACCAGCTCCGGGAACATGCCGCCCGTGTGCTCGAACAGCTTGCGGCGCAGCTCGGCCTCCTTGACGGCGAAGCGCTCGGCGATGCCGGGCAGCCACCAGACCGGCTCGATGGCCGCCTTGGTGACGCTGGCCTCGCCCGAGCTGCTGAGGATGCGGTTGTCGGGGCTGAGGCGGCCCCTGGCGATGGCGTCTTTCAGCTCCGGTATCTGGATGCGCGCCTTGGTGACGGCGATGGTGGGCCGGATGTCCACCCCCTCGTCCAGCAGCTCGGCGAAGTCCTCGGCGACCCGGTGGCCGTAGGGGTCGAGGGAGACGATGCGCATGGGCTCGGCCCACTGGGGATGGGGGCCGATGGCCGAGGTGGGCGCCGTGTCGGTCAGGTCCGGCTGGTGGATCGGATCGAGCTGGCCTGCGGCGATGGCGAGGGCCCGGTAGAGCGCGTAGGCGCCCGAGTGGGCGCCGATCACGTTGCGCGCCCCGGGGTCCGCGTGGCTGCCGATCAGGGGCCCGCGCTCCGCTCCCGAGGGCGCGCCCCAGGTGATGGCGTGGCGCGGCTCCGCCCCGGCGCGGGGGTGGGAGGTCAGAACGATATGCTTCGGCGGGGCCGCCGCTTCACCCATGACACAAGCCCTAGAACTCGACCTCTCGATAGCTCTCGGATCGGCCTTGAAGCGGCCGATTCCTTTGCTTTTCCGCCTCTCCGGAGCCCGAAACGACAGCGCGCCCCGAAAGGCGCGCCATCTCTCGGATACCCGGCCCGGGCCGGGAGAGACTGAAAGTATACCACGGTTTGCGCCATCCCGCGTGGCCTTCCTTTCCGCCGGCCCAGGGGCGACACGGACCGGCTCCCGAAACGGTCCCACATCTCCGTCTTCTCTGCCGCCGTAAATCCACGCCGTACCTTTCGAGCCATCGCAACATCCTCCATCTCTCCATCCAAGATAAAGTGTTGCGTCGACCCGTTGAGACCACCGTCCAAAACCGGACTGGATCAGCTTCGCTTCAGCAGGGCTGTTGTTGGTCGCTACCAGACCATCACTGGTGACGTTGTGAACGTCATCCGCGAACGGACAGGCGGCTTGGGTTGGGTAAGCTGATCTGAACGGAGGCCCTGCGGCATCCGGCCCCAGCTCTCGGGGACAAGAGGCGGGCGGACGGCCGCCCGACCGCGGCCACTGTCATTTGTTGGCGCGCAGATGGTTCTCGATCAATGCGGCGGTGAGCACCGGCGTTTCGAAGATGGGATAGTGCCCGGCGTCGTCGACGTACTCGAAACGGATGTTGGGCGCCCATTTGGCGACGGTCTCGGCGTAGTAGGCCTCCTGGAATCCCGGCAGGTCGTTCCGCCCGACAATGACCAGGATCGGCACGGTTACCTTGGCGGCGCGGAACTCCTCGGAGAAGTCCTCGTCCAACCACATCCGGTAATAGGCGCGCAGGACCGCCGGACTGGTCGTGAGGCGCAGGTAGTCCGTATTCCTCTTGGCCCAGGTGGCGTTGAGCTTGCCGCCGGTCAGCCCGGCGAAGGCGTTCTTCGCCGTCTCGTCGTCTTCGATGGCCGCCCAGAGAAACGCGCGGTCCTCCTCGCTGGCCGGATAGCCGTCGGGCGTTACCGGGGTGATGGCGACGAAGCTCTTGATCCGCTTGCCGCCGGCGCGGTCGCGCAGCAGGGTCTTGAACCCGGCCATGCCGTTCATGGAATGGCCGACGAGATGGAAACGGTCCCAGCCCAGATGGTCGGCCAGGCGCAGGACGTCGGCGGCAATCTCATCCGTGGTGTAAGCGCCCTCGATCGCCTTCGAGGCGCCATAGCCGCGCACGTCGGCGAAGGCGAAGGTGAAGGCATCGCTGTCGATCCAGGACCGGAGGGCGTCGAAACTGCTGGCGTCGCCCATCCAATTGTGCAGGGCGACAACCTTTTCGGGGCCCGTGCCGTAAAGCTGATGGCCGAGGACTGGCGCGTCCTGGGCAGAGGCGGGAAAGGCGGAAAGGCCGATCAGCGCGGCCGAGAGCACTGTGTTGCGGACAAGCATCGAGATCTCCTCCTGGTTCCTGTTCCCGGAGCGCAGGCGCGCCCGGTCAGGAGAAGATGCGCACTAGTAGTATTTTGACAAGTACGCACAAAAATCGCATATAGTATCGTTTTTTATACTATTGGAGCGTCACATGGCTGGTTCCAAAAGCACTTCGAGGCGCAAGCCGCGCCATAGCGACCCGGAAATCTGTCCGGTGGAAGCCGCGCTTTCGCGGATCGGCGGCAAATGGAAGGGCGTGATCGTGCTCCGGCTGTTGGTCCGAAGGCGCCGTTTCAACGAGCTTCTCAGAAGCCTTCCGGGCTGCACCCAGCGCATGTTGACGAACCAGCTGCGCGAGCTCGAGGCGGACGGAATCGTCCATCGCGAGGTCTATCGGGAAGTGCCCCCGCGGGTCGAATATTCGCTCACCGAAATGGGCCGCGACCTGGAGCCGGTCATCCGCACCATGTGCGAATGGGGGCAACGCCACATCCAAGGCGTGGAACCGGATTTCACCCGCGCCATGGCCTCGGCGGCTTGAAGGCCAGCAGCCTGGCGGTGTCGGCGTCCGCACCGGGTCAGATTCGGATAGGCCGAACAGGTGCAAGGAAAGTTTGTCGTGGTGGGCAGCTCAGAGATCAAGGAAAGGCATTCGAGTCCTCCTGAGTTTGGGGCCAGGCGCGCCTATCGTGCCCCGCCCCGCCCCTCGGAAGCCGCCTCCGCTGAGTTCGCGCTAGCGGCGAGGAAGTCAGAAGCCACCCAGCGGGTTTGGATCCATGGGCCTCCGGTGGCGAGTGCCAACTGATCTTTCCGCTTGCTCTTCAATAGGCTAGAACCCGGCTGCGGTAGGCCGGGGTCCAACCTGGTGCCCGCCAGGGACCTGCCCAACGGCGGTCAAGTCATTGAAGGCCTGCGCGAACTCGACTGATTCGCGGCCATTGGGCCAACGTGATGCCCTCCTGCTCCCATTCGTGCCTATTCCCAGTCGCGAACGTCGCTCCACGCATCTAGCGTGGAGCGCAGCGCCCGTTTCCCATAGCGCTCGATCACGGACGATACGAGCACGAGCGCCACGCCGAGACCGGCGAACAGGATCCATACATTGACCGTCATGTTCCCTAAGGCGAAGGCGACTACAGCACCAAAGCCGGTGGTCGTGATGACGCTGCCGCCGAGGAGCGGCTCGCGGTGCTTTTGGAACAGGCCCCAAGCCGCGAGTGGCACACCGGCCAACATGACAAGGACACTATTGGCGAAGCTATGGTCGGTTGCGAGAAGGTGGAGCGATAGGACGATCAATAGCAAGCTCGCCGCAGTACGATAGTATCGGCCGTACGTGGGCGATCTTTCCGAGCCAATGAAAAGGAAGAGCGCGATCGGTGCGAATGTTGCTATGTTGGGGTAAGCGATCGTTCGATCGGCTGACCAAATGACGTCCCGGGCGAAGACCCACCAGGAAAGCGCGATTGCCGAGGTCCCGGTAAACGACGCGATCTCTCCAATCGTCTGGTTTCGGATCCAGGTTCCGCTGCACACCAGGATTGTTCCAAGCAAAGCCGCAAGGGCGCAATAGCCCCAAAGCGCCTCTACATGCAGTCCGAACCGTGTCGCGGCGATTGCAAACGGCAAAAGGAACATGGCCCGAATAGCGCCGCCTTCAGCCGTCCGGAACACTGGTGGGGATTCCTTGGCGGCGAAATAGCGTCGCTCCAACATCAGGGCCACAGCGACCAGAACGACCAACACAGCCAACCCAGCAAGCGAATCTCGAGCCGGGATAAGGAGGAGGCTGTTCAGCGCAGAGAACGCCAAGGTCAGACGCCGAGCCTCGCCGCGGGCGAGGACTGAAAAGCCGGCATATGCCACCGGGACAAACAGCAGGGCCGTCGCCGCACCCACCAAAGCCGTGGTCGCGGCCGTCACGCCCGAGAAGTCGTACCAGCGACTCACGCTCTCGGCGGCGACAAGCGCGTGGATCATCCCTGCGAGCTGTGCGAATTGCACCGGAACGACCGCCGTCGCCAGTCCGAAGAAGAGGCGCGCACCCTTGGCGTCGTCCATGGTCAGGCGGCTTACCATCCCACCGCCGGCCAAAACCCCCATCAGACCGAGATAGACCCAGTATCTGAGCGCGCCATCGATATTCTCGATACCTTGCAGCAGATAGAGCGCCCCCGAGATTCCCACAGCCCCGGCTCCGAACCAGCGTAGGAGGGTGGCGAGCTTTACGTTCGAGTCGACCTCCGGGGCGACGGTCGGTGCCTCGGAGCTCTGCTCTACGTTCGTCATGATCGACCCTCCTTCTTGATTTCCTCCAATACGGTTTTGAGTTTCGCCTGCTCCTCTGCCGCATCGAGCTCGCGCTCGAGCGTATCTCTCCCGCCGTCGGTGACGTCGTCCAGATATTCATCCTCGACTACGGCCATCTCCCATCGGTCGAATACGGCATTGACGTCAGCCATCGAATCTTGATCAGCGGCCCCCTTGACCCGGGCGCGAGCGCCCCGGCTCGACAACGCCGTCCGCTTGAGCTGCAAATCCGACAACCGTGCCTCGACGGCGGCGAGCCGGTCCTTGAGCTTCTCGTTAAGCGCCTCGTACCGGGCGAGTTGATCGACCACCTGCGCTTGCTCGACCTTGGCGCGTTCCATCCGGCGCAGGCATTCCAGCGCTCTGTCCTCGTCCTCTGCCGCGAAGCGCTTGGCGCGCTCGCGCCAGCGCCCGGAATCCTCGCCGAGCGTGTCCCGACGTTCACGAAGGCGTTCCGCCTGCGCGCTAATGCCACCCAGTTGGACCTTCAATTTGGCGGCCGAGGCCCGGACATCCCGAATCACCGACTCGGCAACCGCCTCGTGGTTTTCGACCTTGTTGACGAACTGCTCGAAACTCGCGCCCACCGTGGCGACCAACCGTTTCACTCTCATGATGCGTCTCCCTAATTAAACAGTGTTCAAATATAGCAGATAATGAACGGTGTTTAATTTTTCAAGCGTGCAATCACCGCCAACCTTCGCAAGTTGGAGTTGCTCGCCGGTCCGACGGGGAACTTTGGCTCGTCGGGACAGTAGCGACCGAATTGCCGGATGGTCATGCTGGTTGCTCATCTTCGAGTTGCATCAACCACCAAACGAAGTGCTTGTCGCCGGGTGGCACCGCGCCAGCGTTTCGCGGCTTTGGCGCCTTTCCGTGGCCCGTGGTCATTTGCTTTTTGTTCCCCTGCGGGTAGGCGGTCTCACCCACGGAGGTTCGATCCAAGAGCTTTCGTGGGCGGATGCTTTCGGCTCTTCTGGATTCTCCTCATTTGGCTTGAATCAGGGTGCGGAAGACCGGGTTCCATCCGAGTGCTCGCCAGGGACCGTCCACAACAGCCAAATCATTGAAGAAAAGTGCAAATTCGACTGACTCGCGGCCGATGGGCGGGTCTGCTCAGACACCGCCGAACTTTACCCCCTGGCAAAGCCCTGTAGGCTAGACTCCGGGCACGGAAGGCGGGTCTCTCCGGGGGCCTGCCAAGGAGTGACAGGTGCTCGTCGAGACCGAGAGAGCGGGCAAGGCGGCCAAGGGCGGCCGCCCCAAGTCGAAGGCCAAGGCCGCCGGCAAGAGCCCGGCGGCGCGGGAGCCTGTGCAGCCCGTCCGCCTGGTGACGGCGGCCAGCCTCTTCGACGGTCACGACGCTTCCATCAACATCGTCCGCCGGCTGCTCCAGGCCGCGGGCGCCGAGGTCATCCACCTGGGCCACAACCGCTCGGTCGACGAGGTGGTCACCGCGGCGATCCAGGAGGACGCCCAGGCGGTCGCCGTCAGCTCCTACCAGGGCGGCCACGTGGAGTACCTCAAGTACATGATCGACCTGCTGCGCCAGCGGGGAGGCGGGGAGATCCGGGTGTTCGGCGGCGGCGGGGGGGTCATCGTGCCCGAGGAGGTCCGCGATCTCGAGGCCTATGGCGTGACCCGCATCTACTCGCCCGAGGACGGCCAGCGGCTCGGCCTCATGGGCATGATCGAGGACATGCTCGCGCGGGCCCGACAGGAAGCGCAGGGCGGGCAGGTGCCCGATGCGGCGGCGCTCGCCGCGGGCGGCGACCGGGCGCTCGCCCGGATCATCACGGCGATCGAGAACGGCAGCCTCGGCGAGGACGCGCTGGAGGCCGTGCGGTCCCTGGCGGACAAGGCCGCCGAGGTGCCAATAGTGGGCATCACCGGCACGGGCGGGGCCGGCAAGTCCTCGGTGACCGATGAGCTGCTGCGCCGCTTCCGCCTCGACCGGCCCGAGGGCCGCTTCGCCGTCGTCGCCATCGATCCGTCCAAGCGCAAGACCGGCGGGGCGCTCCTGGGCGACCGCATCCGCATGAACGCCATCGACGGCGAGAAGGTCTACTTCCGCTCACTCGCCACCCGCGGCGCAGCGCGCGAGGTGCCGGCCTACCTGCCCGACGCGGTTGCGGCCTGCAAGGCGGCGGGCGCCGAGCTGGTGATCGTGGAGACGCCGGGCATCGGCCAGGGCGACGCGGGCATCGTGCCCCACGTGGACGTCTCCCTCTACGTCATGACGCCCGAGTTCGGGGCGGCCAGCCAGCTCGAGAAGATCGACATGCTGGATTTCGCTGACCTGGTCGCCATCAACAAGTTCGACCGCCGCGGCGCCGAGGACGCCCTGCGCGACGTGCGCAAGCAGGTCCAGCGCAACCAGGAAGCTTTCTCGACGCCGCCCGAGAATATGCCGGTCTACGGCACTGTCGCCTCCCACTTCAACGACGATGGCGTGACCGCCCTCTACCGGGGCCTGCTCGCCATCCTCGAAGATCGCGGCTTCGGTTCCTGGCAGAGCCGCCTGCCGGCGCCCGGGGCCAAGGTCTCCTCGGCCAGCACCGCCCTGGTGCCGCCCGAGCGCCAGCGGCACCTCTTCGAGGTGGCAGCCGCCGTGCGCGCCTACCACGCCTTCGCGGCGGAGCAAGTCGCGGTCGCCCGAGAGCGCCAGCAGCTGCGCGAGAGCCGGCGCATGCTGGCGGAAGCGGACGGTGGCTCAGACGGTGCCACGGACGATCTCGACAAGCTGCTGGCCGAGCGCGAGGCGCGGCTCGACGGCCGCTGCCGAGCGTTGCTCGAAGCCTGGCCGGAGCTGAAGGCGCGCTACGCCGGAACGGAGTACGGGGCGGACGAGAAAGGGCCGGGGAGCGGCGTCCGACTCAAGTGCGAGACCCTGTCGGGCAGCCTGATGAACAAGGTGGCCCTGCCGCCCTTCGAGGACGAGGGCGAGCTCCTCAGGTGGCTGCTGAGGGAGAACCTGCCGGGCCATTTCCCCTTCACCGGCGGCATCTTCCCCTTCAAGCGCCAGAACGAGGACCCGACCCGCATGTTCGCGGGCGAGGGCGACGCCTTCCGCACCAACGAGCGCTTCAAGTACCTGTCGCGCCACTCCGAGGCGAAGCGCCTTTCCACCGCCTTCGATTCGGTGACCCTCTACGGCTTCGACCCGGACGAGCGCCCGGACATCTACGGCAAGGTGGGCACCTCCGGCGTCTCCATCGCCACCCTCGACGACATGAAGGCGCTCTACGACGGCTTTGACCTGGTGGACCCGCTGACCTCGGTCTCCATGACCATCAACGGCCCGGCGCCCAGCATCCTCGCCATGTTCTTCAACACGGCGATCGACCAGCAGCTCGCCCGCTTCGAGGCCGAAACCGGCCGGGCGCCGGACGACCGGGAGGCCACGGAAATCCGCGCCCGGACGCTCGCCAGCGTGCGCGGCACGGTGCAGGCCGACATCCTCAAGGAGGATCAGGGCCAGAACACCTGCATCTTCTCGACCGAGTTCGCGCTCAGGATGATGGCCGACGTGCAGGCCTATTTCATCGAACAGCGCATCCGCAACTTCTACTCGGTCTCGATCTCCGGCTATCACATCGCCGAGGCGGGCGCCAACCCGATCAGCCAGCTCGCCTTCACCCTGGCCAACGGCCTCACCTACGTGGAAGCCTACCTGGCGCGCGGCATGGCCATCGACGACTTCGCGCCCAACCTCTCCTTCTTCTTCTCAAACGGCATGGAGCCCGAGTACACGGTGATCGGCCGCGTCGCCCGGCGCATCTGGGCCATCGCCCTGCGCGAGCTCTACGGCGCGGACGAGAAGAGCCAGAAGCTGAAGTACCACATCCAGACCTCGGGCCGCTCGCTGCACGCCCAGGAGATGGACTTCAACGACATCCGCACCACGCTTCAGGCCTTGATCGCCTTCTACGACAACTGCAACAGCCTCCACACCAACGCCCACGACGAGGCCTTCACCACCCCGACCGAGGAATCGGTGCGCCGGGCCATGGCGATCCAGATGATCGTCAACAAAGAGTGGGGCCTCTCGAAGAACGAGAACCCCAACCAGGGCGCCTTCGTCATCGAGGAGCTGACCGACCTGGTGGAGGAGGCGGTGCTGAAGGAGTTCGAGCGCCTGAGCGAGCGCGGCGGCGTGCTGGGGGCCATGGAGACCGGCTACCAGCGCGGCAAGATCCAGGACGAATCGCTCCACTACGAGACCCTGAAGCACGACGGGACTTTGCCCATCGTCGGGGTCAACACCTTCCAGAGCCCGACGCCGGCACCAGCGGAGACGGTGATCGAGCTGAGCCGGGCGAGCGAGGACGAGAAGCAGAGCCAGATCGGCCGGCTCAACGACTTCTGGGCGCGCCATGCGGACGAGGCGCCCGCCATGCTGGAGCGCCTGCAGCGCACGGCGGTCGAGGGCGGCAACGTCTTCGCGGTGCTGATGGATGCGGTGCGCTGCTGCTCCCTCGGCCAGATCACCGAGGCGCTCTTCGAGGTCGGCGGCCAGTACCGGCGCAACATGTAGGCCGTCGGCGGGCCGCCCCGGGACCTGCAAGCACCATTGATCTGGATCATAGGCAGGCGGCGGCCTTGATCTAAGGTGCCGCGAACCACATGTCTCGTCGATCGGACGAACCGCCCCGAAACACCGCCAAACACTCCGAAGCGATGCCATGACGGAAGTTCTGGAAGGCAAGAAGTACTGGAAGGCCGGCGACCATAAGCATGTCTGGGTGGTCGACGCGGTCGAGCCTGAAACCAACGGTCGGCCCGCCTTTGTCATCCTTGTCAGCGAGGACGGCAAGGCGAGCGAGGACGTCGATCTCTCTCACCTGCAAAATCGCGAGCTCTACACACCCGTCGAGTAGGATGGCGGAGCGTGGGTTCCGCTGCGCGCCCTAGCTCTTGAATCGGCCGAGGATTTCGAGCGCCTCGTCGACGTCGGCCGGCGTGTGGTCGGCCGAGACCTGGAAGCGGATCTCCTCGTCGCCGCGCGGCACCACCGGATAGTTGAGGCCCGTCGCCAGCACGCCGTTCTCCCGCAGGTGGGCCACCAGGGCCGAGGTGCGCGCCGTGTCGCGCACCATGAGCGGCACCACCGGATGCTCGCCCGGGATGGTCTCGAGGCCGAGCGCGTGGAGACCCGCCTCGAAGCGCGCGGTCATGGCCTTCAGGTGGGCGAGCAGCTCGCGCCCGCGGGGGCTGTCGACGATGTCGACCGCGACTTTTGCCGCCACCGCCTCGCCCGGCGTGATGGGGTTGGAATAGATGTAGAAGGGGGAGGTCTCGCGCAGATAGGCGACGATGCCCCGGCTCGCGGCCACGTAGCCGCCGTTGACACCGAAGGCCTTGCCCAGGGTGGCGACCAGCAGGTCGCAAGGGGCGCCGCCGCAATGTTCCTCGGTGCCGCGGCCCGTTGCGCCAAAGGCGCCCACGCCGTGGGAGTCGTCGACCACCAGCAGCGCGTTCTCGGCGAAGTCCGGGTCGTAGCGCTTCACCAGCGCGGCGATCTCGTCGAGCGGCGCGTGGTCGCCGCGCATGCTGAAGATGCCGTCGGTGACGACGATGGCGCGCCGGCAGCGCTCGCGCGCGTCCTTCAGGTTCTGCTCCAGGCCGGCCAGGTCCAGGTGGCGGTAGATCTCTTTCACCGTCGGCTGGGCGAGACGCACGGCGTTGATGATGCAATTGTGGTTCAGCTCGTCGCTGATGACCGCCGTCTCCTTGGTGATCAGCGGCGGCAGCACGCCCATGACCGTGGCGTAGGCGGAGCTGAAGATCATCGCCGCCTCGCGGCCGTGGAAGGCGGCGAGACGTTCCTCGAGGGCGACGTGGGGCGCCCAGGTGCCGCTGATGAAGCGCACCGCCCCCGGCCCGGTGCCGAAGTCGCGCACGGCCTCCTCCTCGGCGGCCATGACCTCGGCCTGGAAGGACATGCCGAGATAGCTGTTGGAGTTCATGCGCAGGAAGGGCTGGTCGCCGCAGCCCTCCAGCAGGAAGCGGGGCCCGCGCGCGCCGCTCGGCGGCAGCACGGCGCGGACCGCGTTCTCCCGGCCCTTCAGCGTGCCGGCGCTCTCCAGCTCGCCCACCTTGGCGGTCAGCAGCTCTTCCAATCGCTCGTGGGGCATGGCTTCGCCTCCTTCCGCGTTCAGGGCTCGCTTCGCTTGGCGGCCGTCAGCTTCTCGCCGAGCTTGGCCAACATGTCGCGCGTCATGGCGTCGATGTCGTAGTCGGGCGCCCAATCCCACTCGCTCCGCGCCGCGCTGTCGTCGATCGAGCGCGGCCAGGAATCGGCGATCGCCTGGCGCACCGGATCGACCTCGTATTCGATGACGAAGTCGGGGATGTGCTTGCGGATCTCCTCGGCGAGGCGCTCGGGCGTGAAGCTCATGGCCGTCACGTTGAAGGCGTTGCGGTGCTTCAGGCGGCCGGGATCGGCCTCCATCACCTCGATCATGGCCCGGGTCGCGTCGGGCATGTACATCATGTCGAGGCAGCTGTCGGGCTTGAGAAAGCAGCGGTAGTGGCGGTAGCGGATCGCCTGGTAGAAGATGTCGACGGCGTAGTCCGTGGTGCCGCCGCCGGGCGGCGCCACGTAGGAGATGAGGCCGGGCAGGCGGAGGCCGCGGGTGTCGACGCCGAAGCGCTGGGCGTAGTAGTCGCAGAGCAGCTCGCCCGCCACCTTGGTGACGCCGTACATGGTGGTCGGGCGCTGGATCGTGTCCTGGGGCGTGGCGTCGCGCGGCGTGCCCGGGCCGAAGGCGCCGATGGAGCTGGGGAAGAAGACGGCGCAGTCGTACTGGCGGGCCACCTCCAGCAGATTGTAGAGGCCGTCCATGTTGAGGGTCCAGGCCACCTGGGGCTTGTCCTCGGCGACGGCCGAGAGCAGGGCCGCCAGATGGTAGATCCGCTCCACCTCGTGCCGGCGCACGACCTCGAAGATCTGCGGCACCTGAGTGCAGTCCATCTGCTGGTAGGGGCCCTCGGCCGACTGGTGTCCCGCCGGCAGGACCCGGATGTCGGAGGCGATGACCCGCTCGGCGCCGTAGCGCTCGCGCAGGGCGGGCACCAGCTCGGAGCCGATCTGCCCCAGCGCGCCGGTCACCAGAATGCTGCCCATGGCTCCCCGCCCTCCAAATCGCGTCCGATTCGCATCCTACACACTTGGACCGCCGGGCGCAGGGGACGATCAGCGATGAGGCTTCGCGCGATTCCTCGGTTCTGGAAGCCTGGCCCGCCGCAGGACCAGCAGGTTGCCCGCCAAGGTGAGCAGGACCCCCGCCGCCGCCGTCGCCGTCCAATGATAGCCCTCGAAGAGGGTCGAGATGACGAGCGCCACGATGGGAAAGAGCACCGTGGCGTAGGCCGCCCGCTCGGCCCCGATGCGCGCCAGCAGCGCGAAGTAGCAGGCGAAGGCCACGACCGAGCCGAAGATGGCCAGGAACAGCAGCGATCCCACGTAGGAGAAGGCCGGGTCGAAGGTGAAAGGCTCGCCGCGCAGCAGGGCGAAGACCGAGAGCAGCAAGGCACCGTAGAGCATCGCCCAGGCCGTGCTGCCGCGCACCGACAGGCCCGCCGCCTGGTTGCGGGCCGTCACCAGGCTGCCGAGGGAGAAGCTCGCCGTGCCCGCCAGGCAGAGCAGCAGGCCGAGCCCGCCGCGGGCGTCCGCCGAAAAGCCGGACAGCTCCGGCCAGAACACCATGGCGATCCCGGCCACTCCGAGGCCGGCGCCCGCAAGGGCCCGGGGCGCCGGCCAGCGACGCAGCAGCAGGGCGCTGAACAGCAGTGTCTGAATCGAGGCGGTGGAGAAGATGACCGCGATCAGCCCGGTCGTGAGGCCGTCGGCGGCGATGTAGATGAGGACGAAGTTGGTGCAGAAGATCAGCGCCCCCTGGAGCGCGATCATCAGGTGGTCGCGAAGCGAGAAGCTGAGCGGCAGGCGGCGCGCGGCGGCCCAGGCGAAGACCAAGGCGGACGCGATCGCGAAACGGTAGACGACGGAGACCTCGGGCGGCACCACGCCGAGCTGGAACTTCACCATGATCCAGGTCGTTCCCCAGATGAGGACGAGGACGACATAGAGCAGCGCATCGCTCATGGACACGGGCGGGAACCCCTGCGAGAGATGGCAAGACGGCGCGGACCAGATCCGTCGGGCCGGAAAAACACAAGGCCGGTCGGCGGAATTGGCCTAGCATCGCGCCTGCCGGGCGACAACCTATGAAGGCGCAACCCTGCCATGCGGCCGCGCGAGATGGGGCCACGGGCGGGAGATTGACCTGGATTAAGGCCGCTCCGGCGGCACGAAGCCTAGGTTTTCTGCCATGTCGCAAGATCCCCCCTCGGCCCCACTGGCCACGCTGCAGGATCTGGTCCCCCGCTGCCGCTCGTTCGGCGAGCGGCCGGCGGTCCTCACTGTCGCCAAGGAGGGGATGGCAGGCTTGAGCTATGCCCAACTGGCGGAAGAGGTCTCGCGGCTGGCGACCGGCCTCCTGGACGCGGGTCTGACACGCGGCGAAGCCGTCGCGCTGATCGCTCCCAACAGCGCCGAGTGGATCCTCGCCGCCCTCGCCGTCGTCGCCGCGGGCGGGACCTTGGTGCCCCTTGACCTGCGCCTGCCCCGGGACCTGCTGGCCCACGAGATCAAGGACAGCGGCTGCCGGCGCGCCTTCGCCAGCCGCGGGACCCTCGCGGACCTGAGGGCGGCGGCGCCGGAGGATGCGCCCCTGGAGGTCTTCCTGCTGGATGGCGACGAGGACGAAGAAGAGAGCGGCGCACGAAGCTGGCGGTCCCTCCTCGCCGACGAGGCTGGCAGCCTGCCGGCCCTCGATCCCGGCGACACGGCGGTCCTCTTCTACACCTCCGGCACTACGGGCCTGCCCAAGGGCGTGCCGCTCAGCCACGCCAACCTGCTGGCGAACCTCATGGGCCTGCGCGGCCAGGGCCTAACGCATCCGGGCATGCGGGTGCTGTTGCCTCTGCCGCTGCATCACGTCTATCCCTTCATGGTGGGCCTGCTGGTGCCCCTCGACGGCGGCGCGGCCATCGTCCTGCCGGCCGGCATCACGGGCCCCGAGATCGTTCGGGCGCTGAAACTGGGCGAGGCCGAGGCCCTGATCGGCGTGCCCGGGCTCTACGAGGCCCTGGTGACGGCGGTAGAGCGCCGGGCGGCGGCGCGGGGCAGGGTCGCGGCGGCCCTCTTCGGCTGGCTGCTCGGCATTTCCTTCTGGCTGCGGCGGCGTTTCGGCTGGCACGCCGGGCGGTTGCTGCTCTGGCCTCTGCACCGGGCGCTCGGGCCGCAGCTCCGGATCGTCTCCTCGGGGGGCGCGGCGCTCGACGCGGACACGGTTCGCACCCTCGAGGGCCTGGGCTGGCAGGTGCTGACCGGCTACGGCCTGACCGAGACGGCGCCCATCGTCACCTTCACGGCGCCGGGCGCCGGGCGCGCCGGCACGGCGGGTCGGGTGCTGCCCGGGGTCGAACTGCGCCTGGCGCCGGCCGACAGGCTGCCCGACGCAGAAGCGTCCGGCGGCGAGACCACGGGCGGGGAAATCCAGGTGCGCGGGCCCAACGTCTTCGCCGGCTACCGCAACCGGCCCGAGGCCGACGCGCGGGCCTTCACCGCCGACGGCTGGTTCCGCACCGGCGACCTGGGTCGCCTGGATGGGGACGGCTATCTCACGGTCGTGGCGCGCCTGGACGAGATGATCGTGCTGCCGGGCGGCAAGAACGTGGACCCGGAGGAGGTGGAGGCGGTCTACGCCAAGAGCCCCTATCTGCGCGAGGTGGCGGTTTTGGCGCGCGAGGGCGCGCTCGCAGCCCTGCTGGTGCCCGACGTCGCGGCGATCCAGCGGGCCGGAGGCGGCGACGCGGCCGAGGTTGTCCGCGCCGAGCTCGGCCGGCTGTCCCAGGAATTGCCCGGGCCGCGCCGCGTCTCCGGTTACCGGGTGAGCTACGATGCCTTGCCGCGGACCTCGCTCGGCAAGCTCAAGCGCCACCTGTTGCCGGAGCTCTTCGAACGGGCGGCCAAGGCGCCGGACGGCGAAGAGGAAACGGCGCTGTCCGAATCCGACCGGGACCTCCTGGCCTCGGACCTCCCCCAGGGCGTGATGGCGGCCTTGCGGCGGCTCGCACCCGACCGGCCGGTCACTCTCGACAGTGACCTGCAGGCGGACCTCGGCATCGATTCCCTCGCCTGGGTGTCGCTGACCCTGGATCTGGAAGAGGAGCGAGGGATCTACATGGACGAGGCGGCCATCGCCCGCCTCACCAGCGTGCGCAGCCTGATCGAGGCCGTCCTCGAGGCCGAGGCCGGCGCCTTCGAGCGGGACGCCGAGGGCCCGATCCCGCCCGAGCGGCTGCGCTGGCTGGAGCCCGTCGGCCCCTTCGTCTACCTTCTGGGCTTGGCCTTCTACTGTCTCGACTGGCTGATCCTGCGTCTCTTCTTCCGCCTGCGGGTGGCGGGGCGCGGGCGCCTGCCCGCTAGTGGGCCCTTCGTGCTGGCGCCCAACCATGCGAGCTTCCTCGACGTTTTCGCCCTGGCGGCCGCCCTGCCTCGGAGCCTGGCGCTCCAGGCCTACTGGGCGGGGACGGTCGAGTTCCTCTTCAACTCCCGGCCCCGGCGCCTGTTCAGCCGCGTGGCCCACGTCTTTCCCGTGGATCCGGCGTGCTCGCCGGTCTCCAGCTTCCTCATGGGCGTGGAGGTGCTGAAGCGCGGCCGGGTGCTGGTCTGGTTTCCCGAAGGCGGCCGCTCGGCCGACGGACGGCTGAAGCGCTTCATGCCGGGGATCGGCCGGCTGATCCAGCAGCCGGACTGGCCGGTGGTGCCGGTCCACATCTCGGGTGCCTTCGAGGCCTGGCCCCGCGGCCGGTCCTGGCCCCGCCTGCGGCCCCTCTCGGTCACCTTCGGCGGCCCGCTCGCCCGCGCTGAGCTGCTCGACCTGGGCGAGGGCGCTAACGAGGAATCCCGCGTCGCCGACGGCCTCAGGCGCGGCCTGGCGGCGCTCATGGCCAAGGGCGAGCGGCCCGGCGGCGACCCGGCCGGCGGGGGGTAGGCCTTGCTGCGTTCGAGCTGGTTTCCCTGGAAGTTCATCGTCCGGCGCTTCGCGGGCGCCCACGGCTTCATCGACCCGGTCGCGCTGTTGGCGCGGCTGCACCGCTTCGGCCAGCCCTCGGAGGTCGCCGAACCCATCGAGCTGCTGCGGGCCGGCGCCGTCTTCCACGCGCGGGGCCTGATCAACAGCCGGGTGATCCAGCACAACCTGGACTGGGTCTGGCCCTACTGGGCGGAGCGCCAGTTCGACCCCAGGGACGAGGCCTTCGTCCCGCGCGCCTTCTCCATCACCCACATCAACATGACCAACCGCAACTGGACGGCGGTCGGCCTGCCCGACGTGGCGGAGCTGCCCATCGTCGATCCCCGAGGCCTGGTGACGCCTTTCCTCGACGGCTGGTCCCTCGACGGCTGGGTGCTGAGCGAGGCGGGCGAGATCCTGCTGCCCTCCCGGACGGCGCAGGCGGAGCAGGCGCTGGATCTGGAGAGAGGCCTGGCCGTCGTCACCGAGGCCGCCGAGGGTGGTCTGCGTCTCGGCCAGCGGGCCGAGGTCCTGCCGGGGCCCGAGGGCGCAAGGTGCGAGATCGCCCTGGAGGCGAGCGCCGCGAGCGACGGCTGGGCCGTGGTTAGCCTGCGTCCTTACAACCCGGAAGGCATCAGCTTCATCCACCGGGTGGCGCTCTCCTCCGACCGCAGGACCTGGACCGTCGAGGACGGCAAGACGGTCCGTTTCAGCGACCCGGCCGACCACCATCACGTGTCGGACTACGCCTCCGCCGACGTCTTCATCCACCTGCGCGACCGGGAGGACCAGGCCGGCGGCGAATGCGATGTGGGCATGGTAACCGCGGCGGCCCTGTTTCGACTCAGGGCCGGGGAGACCCGCCGCCTGCGGGTCACGGTTCCACTGGCGGAGGGAGCGCATGATGTTCCCGCTGGAACCTCGGCGGCGGAGCTTTGGCGCGAATGCCTGGACGGCCATTGCGCGCTCCGGGGCGCCGATGCCCGGACGCGCTTCCTTTTCGAGGCCGCCGTGCGCAGCCTGGTGCTGCACTCGCCGGAGGACGTCTATCCGGGACCCTACACCTACAAGCGCTTCTGGTTCCGTGACGCCGCCTTCCTGGTGCAGGCGCTGCTCTGCCTCGGCCTGACCGGGCGGGCGGAACGGGCCCTCGACCGCTTCCCGGAGCGCCAGAGCGCGACGGGATATTTCCACTCCCAGGACGGCGAGTGGGATTCCAACGGCGAGGCTCTATGGATCCTGCAGCAGTTCTGCCGGCTGACCGGGCGGCCGCCCAAGCCAGAGTGGCGCGGCGCCATCCTGCGGGGCGCCTCCTGGATCGGGCGCAAGCGGCTGACGGCCGAAGCCGACGCCCTCCACGCCGGGCTGCTGCCGCCGGGTTTTAGTGCCGAGCACCTGGGTCCCAACGACTACTACTACTGGGACGACTTCTGGGGCATCGCCGGCTTGCGCGCGGCTGCCGAGCTCTCCCGCGCCTGGGGCGACAAGGCCGCGGGCGACGGTTTCGAACGCGAGGCGCTCGCCTTCGAGGCGGCGGTCGACCTCAGCCTCGCCCGGGTCTCGCAGCGCCTGGGCGAGGCCGCCATGCCGGCCTCGCCCTACCGCCGCCTCGATGCCGGGGCCATCGGCTCGCTCGCGGCTGGCTACCCTCTGCGCCTGGTGCCGCCCGACGATCCCCGGCTACTGGGCACCGCCGAGTTCCTGCTGAAGCGCTGCTTCCTCGACGACGGCTTCATGCAGGATGTTGTCCATTCCGGGGTGAACCCCTACCTGACCCTACACGTGGCCCAGGTGCTGCTGCGCGCGGGCGACCCGCGTTGCTTCGACCTGATGGACCGGGTGGCCGCGCTCGCCTCGCCCACCGGCCAGTGGCCCGAGGCCGTGCACCCGCGCACCGGCGGCGGCTGCATGGGCGACGGCCAGCATATCTGGGCAGCGGCGGAGTGGGTGCTGATGGTGCGGAACTGTTTCCTGCGTGAGGAGGGCGAGCGCCTGATCCTGGCCTCGGGCGTACGGCCGGCCTGGCTCGAGGGCGGCGAGACCCTCGCCTTCGGGCCCGCGCCGACGCCCTGGGGTCCGGTCTCGCTGAGCCTCGCGGCGCGCGACGGCAAGGTTCGGGTGTCCTGGGACGGGGCTTGGCGCGACAAGCCGCCGGAGATCGAGGTGCGCCTGCCCGGACGCGCGGCGGTCGCCGCCAAGCCGGGCGAAGAGAGCGTCGAAGTGGCCTGAGGAGCGGATCCCTTGCACCTTCTCATGATGACCAACACCTTCACGCCCCACGTGGGCGGCGTGGCGCGCTCGGTGGAGGCCTTCACGGCCGAGTACCGCCGCCGCGGCCACCGGGTGATGGTGGTCGCGCCCGAGTTCGAGGACATGCCCGCCGATGAGGTGGACGTGGTGCGGATCCCGGCCATCCAGCGCTTCAACGGCAGCGACTTCTCGGTCGTGCTGCCGGTCTCGGGCTTCCTGACCTCGGCCATCGAGGACTTCGCCCCGGACATCGTGCACGCCCACCATCCCTTCCTGATCGGCTCGACGGCGCTGCGCCTCGCCCGGCAGATGGCGCTGCCCATCGTCTTCACCCACCACACCATGTACGAGCAGTACACTCACTACGTCCCGGGGGATTCCGAGACCCTGAAGCGTTTCGTCGTGAACCTCTCGACCCGCTACGCCAACCTCTGCGACCGGGTCTTCGCCCCCAGCGAGAGCGTCGCCCGGGTGCTGCGCCAGCGGCGGGTCGAGACGCCCATAGACGTGGTGCCGACCGGCGTCGATCTCGCGCGCTTCGCCGGCCAGGGCGGCAAGGGCTTTCGCGCGGCCATGGGCATCCCGAAGGACGCCTTCGTGGTCGGCCACGTGGGGCGCTTGGCACCTGAGAAGAACCTGGATTTCCTGACCGACGCCCTGACGGCCTTCCTGGCGGGCGAGCCGCGGGCCCAGGTGCTGCTGGTGGGCTCGGGCCCCTCCCTGCGGGCGATCCGGCAGGGATTCGAGCGGCGGGGTCTCGGTGAGCGCCTGCACGCCGCCGGCTCCCTCTCTCATCCGCTCCTGGGCAGCGCCTACCGGGCCATGGACGTCTTCGCCTTCGCCTCCAAGAGCGAGACCCAGGGCATGGTGCTGACCGAGGCGAACGCGGCCGGCGTGCCGGTGGTGGCGCTCGACGCGCCGGGCGCCCGCGAGGTGGTGATCGACGGCGAGAACGGCAGGCTGCTCGTCGAGCAGTCGGTCGAGGCCTTCCGAGACGCCCTCGCCTGGATCGCCGGGTCCTCGCCTCAGCGCCGGCGCAAGCTGGCGGCCGCGGCGCGCGAGGTGGCGAAGCGCTTCTCCCTCCAGGCCTCGGCGGACAAGGCGCTTGGCGTCTACGAGACCCTGCTCGGCCAGGCCGTGCCCGAGGAGCCGGAGGACGACGGCCTCAGCGCCACGCTCCATCTCATCAAGACCGAGTGGGACCTGCTCATGGGCATGGCCGGCGCGGCGGGCGCCGCGCTCTCCTCGCCGGACGAGGACACGGCTGGTCGGCAATGATCTACCGCACCGAGCTCGTCCTGCGCCGACTGCGCCGCTGGCTCAGCCGGAACGAATGGGCGGTGCGTCTGCTCGGTCTGCCGGTGTCGCGCGGGACTGCCAGCGCGCCCGGCCTGGTCCTGATCCAGATCGACGGCCTGTCCCACGAACAGCTCGGCCGGGCCCTGGCCAATGGCCGCATGCCATTCCTGAAGCGCCTGCTGGGCCGCGAGGGCTACCGCCTGCACCGGCTCTATTCGGGCGTGCCGTCGGGCACGCCGGCCGTGCAGGGCGAGCTCTTCTACGGGGTCAAGGGCGCGGTGCCCGCCTTCGGCTACCTGGACCGGGAGGCGGGCCGGGTCCGCCGCATGTACGACCCGGAGGCCGCCGCCGGCATCGAAAAGACGCTGGCGGCCCAAGGCGAGCCGTTGCTCGCGGGCGGCAGCGCCTACTCCGACATCTTCACCGGAGGCGCCGCCGAATCCCATTTCTGTCCGGCCAGCCTCGGCTGGCGCGAGCTGCTGCAGGCGGCCAATCCTCTCGCCCTCATCTTCCTGGTCTGCTCCAACGCGCTCAGCGTTCTGCGCGTCCTCGTGCTGCTGCCGGTCGAGCTGGTCATCGCCGTCGTCGACCTAGTTCGCGGTCTGATCGACGGTCGCGACTTCTTCCTGGAGCTGAGGTTCGTGCCCACCCGCGTGGCGATCTGCATCCTGCTGCGCGAGCTGATCGCCATCGGGGCCCAGATGGACGTCGCCCGGGGGCTGCCGGTGGTCCATCTCAACTTCCTGGGTTATGACGAGCAGGCCCACCGCCGCGGGCCCGCCTCACGCTTCGCCCACTGGTCCTTGAAGGGCATCGACGGCGCCATCGCCCGGATCTGGCGCGCCGCCCGGCGCTCGGAGCGGCGCTCCTACGACGTCTGGATCTATTCCGATCACGGCCAGGAGCCGGCCGTCCCCTATGCCCGGCTTCACGGGCGGTCCGTCGAGCAGGCGGTGACCGAGGTCTTCGACCGCCTATCCGGCGAGACGGGCGCGAACGACGTCGGCACCGCCGGTGCCGCTCGGGGAGAGCAGTCCGGCCGGGTGCGGCTCTTGGGCGGCCGGCGGACGCAGCGGCTGCTGCCCGTCTATGCGGAGGCGGGACAGGTCTTGGAAAGCGGCAGCGAGGCACCCCAGCCGACGGTCGTCGCCATGGGTCCGGTGGGCCTGGTCTATCCCGGGCGGCCCCTGACGGCGGCGCAGCGCGACCGGGCGGCGCGCGATCTGGTGGCGCACGCGCGGGTGCCCCTGGTGCTGGCCGACGCCGGCTCCGAAGGCGCTTTCGCCTGGACGGGGGACGGCCTGTTCCGCTTGCCGCGGGACGCCGCCCAAGTGCTGGGGGCGGACCATCCCTTCCTGGCGGAGGCGGCTGCCGACCTGGTGGCGCTTTGCCGGCATCCCGACGCGGGCGACCTGGTGCTCTGCGGCTGGGCCAAGGGCACGGAGCCCTGCAGCTTCCCGCTGGAGAACGGTGCCCACGGCGGCGCCGGTCCCGAGGAGACCGCGGCCTTCGCGCTGCTTCCCGCCGCCACGCCGGCCGGCGAGCCGGGCAAGCCTTATCTGCGCCCCCTCGACCTGCGTCGGGCGGCGCTGCGGGCGCTCGGTCGCGGCGAGGCCAACCCGGTTTCGCCGCCGAAGCCCCGGACGCGGGACGACCGGCGGCTCAGGATCATGACCTACAACGTGCACCGCTGCACCGGCATGGACGGCAAGCTCTCGCCGGAGCGCATCGCCCGGGTGATCGCCGCCGAGGCCCCCGACGTGGTGGCGCTGCAGGAGCTCGACGTCGGGCGCGCGCGCAGCGGCGGCGTCGACCAGGCGCACGAGATCGCGCGCCACCTGGAGATGGAGTTCCACTTCCATCCGGCGCTCGCGGTCGAGGAAGAGCTCTACGGCGACGCCATTCTCACCAACCGGCCCATGCGGCTGGTGCGCGCGGGACCGCTGCCCGTGCTCTCCGGGGTGGCGCACCTGGAGCCGAGAGGGGCGCTCTGGGTCGCCGTGGAGGTGGCGGGCCGCGAGGTCCAGATCATCAACACCCACCTCGGCCTGATCCCGAGGGAGCGGCGCCTGCAGGTCGAGGCCCTACTGGGGCCCGACTGGCTGGGCCACCCCGAGTGCGCCAGCCCGGTCGTCCTCTGCGGCGACTTGAACGCGATCCCGTCGTCGCCGGTCTGCCGCCGGCTGGGCGAGCGGCTGCGGGACTCCCAGAAGGAGCTCGAAGCTCACCGCCCGATGAAGACCTTCTACGGACGCTACCCGACGGCGCGCATCGATCACGTCTTCGCCGATCCAGAGATCGAGGTGCTGTCGGTCGCGGTGCCCAGCAGCCAGCTCACCCGGATTGCCTCGGACCATCTGCCGCTGGTCGTCGACCTGCGGATTCCCGAGCTGGCGGAGGCGCCGGAAAGACCCGTGCGGGAGCTTCAGCGCTCCACCACGTGATGCTTGCCGATGGGGGTGACGGTCGAGGCCTGGGGTCCCCGGGCGCTCTCGCCCTCGGCGATCACCAGGCGCACCTCGTCGCCGGGATCGAGCTGGTCGAAGCCGTCGTTCACCACGCTGTTGCGGTGGAAGTAGATCTCCTGCCCGTCGGGCAGGGCGGCGATGCCGTAGCCCTGGAGGCCGTTGACCGTAACGACCTTGCCGTGGGTCGGCGCCTCGTGGGTCTTCACCCGGCCCGCCGATTTCCTCGAATGATCCTCGAGCTGGCGCCGGGCGGCGTCGAAGGCGTCGCGCACGGCCACGTAGACGTCCTCGTGCGCATGATGGGCCCCGGGATCGCGGTCGACGATGATGGTCCTGCCCGGCACGCCGACCTCGATACGCACGTGGAAGATCTTCCCCTTGCGATGATGGCGGTGCGGCGCCTCGACCACCACCCGGCAGCTGTTGATGCGGCCGAAGTAGCGTTCGAGCTTGTCCGCCTTCTCCCGCACGTTGGCCTCGACGGCATCGGAGGGATCCATGTTGCGGAACGACAGTTCGAGCGGCACATCCATGGTTTCTGACCTCGCCTCTTCCTTTGCTATCCGACCCCGGCCTCTTGAGGCCGCGGCCTCACCCCTTGACGCAGACGATCGGCGCGAGGCGCGCGACCTTGCGTGCGATGCCGGCCGCCTCGGCCGCATCGACCACGGCGGTGACGTCCTTGTAGGCGGCGGGCGCTTCCTCGGCCACGCCCCGAAAGGAGGGGCTGCGGATCAGGATACCGCGTTCCGCCAGATCGTCGACCACCTGACGCCCATGCCAGCGCTTGCGCGCCTGGTGCCGGCTCATGGCGCGCCCGGCCCCGTGGCAGGCGGAGCTGAAGCCCCGCGCCTCGTTGCCCTCCGCGCCCACCAGCGCGTAGGAGGCGGTCCCCATGGTGCCGCCGATCAGCACCGGCTGGCCGACGGCGCGCAAGGGGCGCGGCAGGTCCGGGTGGCCGGGGCCGAAGGCACGCGTCGCGCCCTTGCGGTGGACGTAGACCTCGCGCTCAACGCCCTCCACCCGGTGACGCTCGACCTTGCAGGTGTTGTGCGACACGTCGAACAGCAGCGGCAGGCCAGCCTCGGGAAAGAGCCGGGCGAAGACCCGGCGGGTCAGGCCGGCGATGATCTGCCGGTTGGCCAGCGCGCAGTTGATGGCGGCCCGCATGGCGCCCAGATAGCGCCGGCCGAGGGCCGAGTCGATGGGCGCGCAGGCGAGCTCCCGGTCGACCAGGATAATGCCGTGCTCTGGCGCGGCGAGCACCATGTCCCGCAGGAACTCGGTGCCGATCTGGTGGCCGAGGCCGCGCGAGCCGCAGTGGATGCTGACCACCGCGTCGCCCTTGGCGAGGCCGAAGACCTCGGCCGTCGCAGGGTCGTGGATCTCGGCGACCTCCTGGACCTCAAGGTAGTGGTTGCCGGAGCCCAGCGTGCCCATTTCCCGCTTCTGGCGCTTCTTCGCCCGCTCCGAGACGCAGGCCGGCTCGGCCCCGCTCATCCGGCCGTGCTCCTCTATGCGCTCCAGGTCCTCCTGCCCGCCGTAGCCCTGGGCGACCGCCCAGGCGGCGCCGCCGGCCAGCATCTCGTCCATGGCCTCGGTTTCCAGGACGATACGGCCGTGGCTGCCGACACCGGCGGGTATTTCGGCGAAGAGAGCATCGGCCAGCTCGCCTTTCCTCGATTCCACCTGCGGGCGGGTGAGGCCCGTCAGCAGGCAGCGCACGCCGCAGGAGATGTCGAAGCCGACGCCGCCGGCCGAGATCACGCCGCCCTCCCGGGGATCGAAGGCGGCGACGCCGCCGATGGGGAAGCCGTAGCCCCAGTGGGCGTCGGGCATGGCGTAGGAGGCGCCGACGATGCCCGGCAGGGCGGCCACGTTGACCACCTGCTCGCGCACCTTCTCGTCCATGTCCTCGATCAGCGTCCGGTCGGCGTAGATGATGCCCGGCACCCGCATGGCCCCGCTGGGCGGGATGCGCCACGCGCAGGGGCCGGCCTGTTCCAGGGTGGCGGGGTCCATGGCGTTATCCTGTCACACTATCTCGGGCCGGTCTCGGCTCAGACGTCGACGACGCATTGGGCGATCCAGGTGCCGGGCGAAACCTCCTCGACCCTGAGGGCGGTGTAGGTGGCGCCCTTGATCTCGGCGGCCGGACGGTGCCGCGCCACCTCGACCGTCTCGCCCCAGGCCGTCCCCTCGAGGCGTGCGTCGTCGATCGCCACCTGGAAGCGGGAGAACAGCAGGCCGCCCGTCGCCATCTCGAACACCAGGGCGTTCAGCCACTCGACGAACAGCAGGTCCAGGTCGGGCGCCCGGCAGTGGATCGCGACCGAACTCCGCTGCTCGACCCAGGTGGGATCGCAGACCGCCGCGGTCAACGCCAACGCCCCTTCCTCGAAGGCCGCTGCCGGCGAGCCGCCCACCCCGCGCACGCCCACGTCGGCGCCGTGGGGGAAGTGCTCCCAGTGGCGCGCGCCTCCCAGTTCGGGATCGATGGGCGGCTCGAGCGGGCGCATGGGTCGGTCGTCCTCGGCTGTTGCCCCTCACGAAATCACGACAGGGCCGGAACCGCCTTGCGCTGGATCAAGGTGCCTTGCATCGCGCTGCATCGCGGACGAGGGCCCGGTTGATTGACATCAATGACCGCTCGGACGCGCTCTGCTGCGCTCTCCGGACAGAGGAAACCATGGCCAGAGAATCGCACGGGCGTTCGTGGATCGGCACCTCCGGCTGGCACTACCGCCACTGGTCCGGCCGCTTCTATCCGCCTGACCTGCGGCCGGCCGACTTCCTCCAGTACTATGCCGGGCGCTTCCGGACGGTCGAGATCAACAGCGCCTTCTACCGGCTGCCGTCGGAGGCGACGGTCGCGGCCTGGGCGGCGGAGACGCCGGCCGACTTCCTCTTCGCCTGCAAGGCGAGCCGCTTCATCACCCACATGAAGAAGCTGAAGGACCCCGAGGCGGGCCTGCCGGCTTTCCTCGAGCGCATGGAGGCCCTCGGCGAAAAGCTGGGCCCGGTCCTCTTCCAGCTGCCGCCGAACTGGCGGCCCAATCCCGAACGGCTCGCTGCCTTCCTCGACGCCCTGCCGAAGGACCGCCGGTTTGTCTTCGAGCTGCGCGACGCGCGCTGGCACCGGCCCGACATCCTGCGCTTGCTGGAGCGCCACGGTGCGGCCTTCTGCCTCTTCGAGCTGGGCGGCGAGCGCTCGCCCCTCGCGGTGACGGCCGACTTCGTCTACGTCCGGCTGCACGGGCCGGGCGGGCCCTACGAGGGCTCCTACGACGAGACGGACCTGGCGGACTGGGCGGAGCGTATCGCCGGCTGGCGGGCGGAGGGTCTCGACGTCTACTGCTACTTCGACAACGACGAGAAGGCCTACGCGCCGGCCAACGCACGCACGCTGATCGACCGGGTCGCGGCGCTGGGAGTCACGGCGGGGCCTTCCAAACGGGCGGCGGGGGGCTGACCCATGCTCGGCAAGCAATGGAGCCTCTTCAAGCTCTTCGGTTTCGAAGTGAAGGTGGACGTGAGCTGGCTGCTGCTGGCGCTGCTCGTCACCTGGTCCCTGGCCGAGGGTCTGTTCCCTGCCTACTACCCGGAACTGCCGCTGCGGGTCTACTGGTCCATGGGCTTCGCCGGCATGATCGGCCTGGTCTTCAGCGTGATCTTCCACGAGACCTCCCATTCCCTGGTGGCGCGTCGTCACGGCCTGCCGATTTCGGGCATCACGCTCTTCGTCTTCGGTGGCGTGGCGGAGCTGAGCGAGGAGCCGAAGACGGCCCGCACCGAGTTCCTCATGGCCGTCGCCGGCCCCATCGCCAGCGCCGTCCTGGCGCTCGGCTTCTATGTCATGGCGCAGTTGTTGCTAGCACTGGACGCGCCGGAGCCGCTGAGGGGCGTCGCCTACTATCTCGCCGCCGTCAACGCTCTGCTCGCGGGCTTCAACCTGATCCCGGCCTTTCCCCTCGACGGCGGGCGGATGCTGCGGGCCGCCCTCTGGCACTGGAAGGGCGACCTCAAGGCGGCCACCCGCACCGCCGCGCGCAACGGCGAGGCCTTCGGGCTCGCCATGATCCTGCTCGGTGTCTTCAACGTCGTCATGGGCAACTTCATCGGCGGCATGTGGTGGTTCCTGATCGGCGTCTTCCTGCGCCAGGCCGCCCGCGCCTCCTTCGTTCAGCTCTGGACCCGCCAGGTCTTCGAGGGCGAGCCGCTCAGCCGCTTCATGACCGCCGACCCGGTGAGCGTGCCGGGCTCCGTCCCGCTGAGCGCCTTCGTCGAGGATTACGTCTACGCTTACCACTACGACCTCTTCCCGGTGACCGAGGACGGGCGCCTGGCCGGCTGCGTCTCGATCCACGACGTGAAGAAGGTCCCACAGGAGGCCTGGGAGCGGACGGCGCTGAGCGCCATCCTGCAGCCCTGCACCGAGGAGAACAGCATCTCGGTGAAAAGCGACGCGCTCCACGCGCTTGCCCAGATGCGGCGCACCGGCAACAGCCGTCTCATGGTGGTCGACGAGGGGCGGCTGGTCGGCGTGATCGCCCTCAAGGACATGCTGGAGCTGATCGCGCTCCGCATCGATCTGGAAGGCATGGGCTGATCACCCTCCTTGCCGGCCGTCCCGTGCTCGACGGGCACTTTCCTTCCGTCGCGTCCGTTCTATGATCCCTGGCCGGCAAGGCCGGCAGGTCGGATCGCCAAGAATCGGGAAGATGGACAAGATCACCAAGGCCGCGGTCATCGGCGCCGGCACCATGGGCTCGGGCATCGCCGGCCACCTGGCCAATGCGGGCGTGCCGGTCGTGCTGCTGGACCTGGTGCCCGAGGGCGCCGAAAACCGCAACGCCGTCGCCGAGGGGGCGGTCGCGCGGCTCCTGGCCTCCAGTCCGCCGGCGCTGGTGCATGCGGACCGGGCGGCGCTCATCACGCCGGGCAACCTGGAAGACCATCTGCACCTGCTGGCCGAAGCCGACTGGATCGCCGAGGCGGTGGTGGAGCGCCTGGACGTGAAGCATGCGCTCTACGAGAAGATCGCGGCCACCCGCCGCCCCGGCGCGCTGGTCTCCTCCAACACCTCCACCATTCCGCTCGCCCGGCTCACCGAGGCCATGCCGGCGGATCTGGCGCGGGACTTCTGCATCACCCACTTCTTCAATCCGGTGCGCTACATGCGCTTGCTGGAGCTGGTGGCGGGGTCGAAGACCCGGCCCGAGGCGGTCGAGACGCTCGCCGAGTTCTGCGACCTCCGCCTCGGCAAGGGGGTGGTCCGCTGCAACGACACGCCGGGCTTCCTCGCCAACCGGGTCGGCTGCTACGCCTTGCAGGTGGCCATGGTGGAGGCCCGGGAGCTGGGGCTCACGGTGGAGGAGGCCGACGCTGTCATGGGCCGGCCCATGGGCATCCCCAAGACCGGCGTCTTCGGGCTCTACGACCTGATCGGCCTCGACCTCATGCAGGACGTCTGCCGCAGCCTCGCCGCCGCCCTGCCGCCGGACGATCCTTTCCAGCAGGTGGCCGACGGTATTCCCGTGACCCACGAGCTGGTGGGCGCGGGCCGCACGGGCCTGAAGGGCGGGGCCGGCTTCTACCGACAGGCGGACGGCGCGCGCGAGGCGGTCGACCTCGCGAGCGGCGCCTACCGGCCGGCGGAGCGTCCGCAACTGGCGGCCGCCGCCGCGGGCGAGCGGGACGGCCTGCGCGCCCTGGTGGACTGCCCCGACCGCTATGGTCGCTTCGCCTGGCGGGTGCTGGCGCAGGTGCTGTCCTACGCCGCCTCCTTGGTGCCGGAGGTCACAGACGACCCCGAGGCGATCGATGAGGCCATGAAGCTGGGCTACAACTGGAGCCAAGGCCCCTTCGAGATGATCGACGCCCTCGGCGGAGCGCGCCTGCGCGACGGTCTGCGCACCGAGGGCCTGCCGGTGCCGCCGCTGCTGGCGGCGGAAGAGGCTCCCTTCTACCGCTCCAGCGGCGGCCAGCTGGAGGTGCTGCGAAGCGACGGCGCCCACCACCCGGTGCGGCGCGCGCAAGGCGTGCTGCGCCTGGGCGACATCCTGCGCAGCAGCGCGCCCCTCGACCGCAACGAGGCGGCGCGGCTCTGGGATGTGGGCGAGGGTGTCGCTTGCCTCGAGTTCCACACCAAGGCGAACGCCCTGGTGCCAGCATCCATGGCGCTGCTCCACCGCTCCCTCGCCATCGTCGAGCGGGACTTCGAGGCCTTGGTGATCCACAACGACGCGCCCCACTTCTCCATGGGCGTCAACCTGGAGTTCGTGTTGTCGGCGGCGGAGGCACGCGACTGGGCGCGGCTCGAACGCATGCTGACGGAGTTCCAGGAGACCTGCGCCGCATTGCGCGCAGCACCCTTCCCGGTGCTGGCGGCGCCGGCCGGCATGACCCTCGGTGGCGGCTTCGAGGTGGTGCTGCACTGTGACGCGGTGGTCGCCCACTCCAACATCACCGTGGGGCAGGTCGAGACCCTGGTCGGGCTCATTCCCGGCGGCGGCGGCGCCAAGGAGATCCTGAACCGCTGGCGCGACGCGCCGGACACGCCGCCCGGTGTCGAGGCGGCGGTCACGGCCTTCCGCCTGGTCGGCACCGGCCGCACCGCGTCCTCGCCGGAGGAGGCGCGCCCCTTGCGCCTCCTGCTGCCCCACGACGAGGCGGTGATGAACCGGGACCGCCTACTGGCCGCGGCACGGGAGCGGGCGCTGAAGATGGCCGCCGGCTTCGCGCCCCGCCCGGCGCCCCGCTTCGCCGCCCTGGGTGCAGAGGGCTACGGCGCCATCCAGGAGGTGCTGGATGGCCTGCGGCGGAGGGAGATCGCCACCCCCCACGACGAGGTGGTGGGCGGCCAGCTCGCGCGCATCCTCTGCGGCGGCGACAAGCCGGCCGGCGCGCCGGTCTCCGAGGCCGAGGTCTTCGCCCTGGAGCGGGAGGCCTTCCTTCATCTGGCCGGGACCGAGGCGACGCTGGCGCGCATCCGGCACATGCTGGAGCACGGCCGGCCGCTCAGAAACTGAACGAACGGGAACCGAAGGATGAGCAAGCTCTCGGGCAAGGTGGCCCTGGTCAGCGGCGCCGGCCGCGGCATCGGACAGGCGATCGCGGTGAAGCTCGCGCGGGAAGGGGCTTCCCTTGTGCTCAACGACCTCGACCCGGAGCCGGCCGAAGAGACCGTCGCCCTCGTGGAATCGGCGGGCGGCACAGCCGTGGTCAGCCTCGGGGACGTGAGCGAGCCGGACTTCGGGGAGCGCTTCGTCGGAACGGCCCTCGAGCGCTTCGGCGGCCTCGACATCATCGTCAACAACGCCGGCTATACCTGGGACGGCGTCATCCAGAAGAGCAGCGACCGCCAGTGGGAGGCCATGCTGGCGGTTCACCTGACCGCGCCCTATCACATTCTGCGGGCCGCCTCCGAGCACATCCGCGCGGCGGCCAAGCGCGAGGCCGAGGCGGGCCAGATGGTCCACCGCAAGGTGGTGAACATCTCCTCCATCTCCGGCGTCTGCGGGAACGCGGGCCAGGTGAACTACGCGGCCGCCAAGATGGGCGTGGTCGGCCTGACCAAGGCGCTCGCCAAGGAATGGGGTCGCTACCGTGTGAACGTCAACTGCGTCGCCTTCGGCCTGATCGACACGCGCCTCACCAAGCCGCGCGGGGCCGAGGATCGGCTGATCGCCATGCCCGAGGCCGAGATCCGCGTCGGCATCCCGGAAGACGCCCACCGGGCCATCGTCGAGTCGACGCCGCTGGGCCGCGCCGGCACGCCCGAGGACGCCGCTAACGCCATCTATCTCTTCTGCACGCCGGAGTCCGACTTCATCACAGGCCAGCTGGTCATGGCGACCGGCGGCTTCATGTATTGAACCGCCGGCCGATGGAGCGTTGAATCGCGCAAAAGCAGAGACGGCCCATGACCGGCAAGCGGCTGCTGATCGTCGCCCACGTGCCCTCGGCCAACACGCTGCGCCTGCGCGAGGCCGCAGAGCGCGGCGCGCGCGCGCCGGAGGTCGAGGGCGTGGAGGTGACGGTCTTGAGCCCCTTCGACGCGGGGCCCGAGCAGGTGCGGGCCTGCGGCGCCATCCTGCTCGGCACCACCGAGAACCTGGGCTACATGAGCGGCGCCCTTAAGGATTTCTTCGACCGTAGCTACTACCCCGTGCTGGACGAGACTCAGGGGTTGCCCTACGCCCTTTACGTCCGCGCCGGCCACGACGGTACCGGCACCCGCCGGGCGGTGGAGAGCATCGCCACCGGCCTGCGCTGGCGGGCGGTCCAGGAGCCGCTGGTCCTGCGGGGCGCCTGGCAGGAGGATTTCGTCGGCCGGGTCGAGGAGCTCGGCATGCTGATGGCCGCCGGGCTCGAGGCGGGCATCTTCTAGCTTGCGTCCTTAGTCTACGAGACGGACGCCGAAACGCGAGGTGACGACATGGGGCTGACCATCAACGAGGCCGTGGAGAGGGTCGCCTCGCCGCCGATCCCCGAGGCTGCGGGCTGGCTGGACGCCGCGCCCGCGGACGCCGACAAGCCGCCGCTCGATCTTGCCCAGGCGGTGCCCAACTACGATCCGGCGCCCGAGTTGTTGGACTATCTGGGCCGCGCGGCGCGCGACCCTTCAAGCGCCTTCTACACGCCGATCCTGGGCCTGCCGGAGCTGCGGGAGGGCGTGGCCGCTGCCTTCGGCCGGGAGTACGGAACCGGCATCGCGCCCGGCGAGGTGGCGATCACCACCGGCTGCAACCACGCCTTCTGCATGGCGACCTCGGCGGTGGCGGGCGCCGGCGACGAGGTCATTCTGCCGGAGCCCTTCTACTTCAATCACGACATGTGGTTCACCATGCAGGGCATCCGCCAGGTGCCGCTCGCCTGCCGAGCCGAGCCCGAGGGCATGGTGCCCGACCCGGAGGAGGCCGAGCGGCTGATCACCCCGCGCACCCGGGCGATCGTGCTCATCAGCCCCAATAACCCGACCGGCACCATCCTGACCCAGGAGCGCCTGACCGCTTTCTACCGCCTGGCCGAAAGACGCGGTCTCGCCCTCATCCTGGACGAGACCTACAAGGATTTCCGGCCGCTCGGCGCGGACGGCCGGGCCGGGCCGCTCCACGAGCTCTTCCAGGAGGAGGGCTGGCGCGAGGTGCTGATCCAGCTCTACAGCTTCTCCAAGGCCTACAGCCTGACCGGCTACCGGGTGGGCTCGCTGATCGCCGGCCCGCGGGTCATGGCGGCCGTCTCCAAGATCGCCGACACGGTCACCATCTGCCCGCCCCACATCGGCCAGCTCGCCGCCCTCTACGGCCTCGAGCACCTCGCGGACTGGCGGGAGGAGAAGCGCGCCCGGGTGCTCGGCCTAGTCGACAGTCTGGACGCTGCCTTCCGGCAGCAGGCGCCGCCCTACGAGCTGGTCTCCCGGGGTGCTTTCTTCGCCTACCTGCGCCATCCCTTCGCGGGACGCGCCTCGGTCGAGGTAGCGAAAGCCCTGGCGCACGATCAAAAACTACTCATCCTGCCCGGCGAATTCTTCGGGGCGGGCCAAGAGGACTTTCTCAGGGTCGCCTTCGCCAACGCCTCGGCCGAGCAGCTCGCCGAGCTGGCCCGCCGCCTGACGGAGAATGTCAGTCTCTAGCTAGAGATTGGCGATCAGGGCGTCGAGCACCTGGTCGGGCTGCTCGACCATCATCATGTGGCCGCAGTGCTCGAGCACCACGGTGCGGGCGTCTGGCAGCGCCTCGGCCAGCGCTTGGGACGCCCGGGGCGGGGTCATGAGGTCCCGGGCGCCGAGGATCAGGGCGGTGGGGCAGGCGACCGACTTAGCTGTCTCGAGGCCGTCCGTATAGGCGTTGCAGGCCGCGAGGTCCTTGTGCATCACACCCGGGGCGGAGCGCTCCAGCAGCCTGAGGCCGCCGCCGGTCATCCAGAGGCCCGGTGCCCGGTTGCCCCCCACCTGGCCGTCGCGGCTGAGGCCCCAGAGGGTCACCATGTCGAAGGCGCTGTGGTCGTCCGCCGCGGCGGCGGAGAGCAGCCCGTCGGCCACCGGCATGGGCACCGCCGTGCCGAGCAGCGCCAGGGCCTCGACCCGCGCCGGCTGGCGGGCGGCGGCCTCAAGGGCGATGAGCGAGCCCATGCTGTGACCGACCAGGGCGGCGCGCTCGACCGCTAGGGCGTCGAACAGGCGAAAGAGCCAGTCCGCCATGTCGCCGACGCTCTCCAGCGGCGGACCATCCGAACGGCCATGCCCCGGCAGGTCGAGGGCCAGCACGTTGCGGCCGTGGTGGGCGAAATAGCGGGTCTGGAGCGCCCAGACCGTGTGGTCCATGCTGGCGCCGTGGACGAACGCGACCGACGGCAGCGCCGGATCGAAGGGACGACCGCCGGTAGCGGCGAAGACCGCCTTGCCGTCGACCTGGATCTCCATGGCGCGCGCCTCTTGCCGTTCCGTCCAGAGTTTACCCCGGGCCCTACTTGGCCTTCGGGGCTCTTTGGGCGGCCTTGAGGGCGCGGCCCAGGTCCTCCAGCAGGTCGTCCGGGTCCTCGAGCCCGACCGAGAGCCGCACCAGTCCCTCGCTGACGCCCGCGGCCTTTAGGGCTTCCGCGTCCATCTGCTGGTGGGTGGTGCTCGCCGGGTGGATCACCAGGGACTTGGCGTCGCCCACGTTGGCCAGGTGGGAGAAGAGGCGGAGCGCCTCGATGAAGCGCCGGCCGGCCTCGCGCCCGCCCTCGAGCTCGAAGCTGAAGATGGCGCCGCAGCCCTTGGGAAGCTGCTTCTTGGCGAGTTCGTGGTCGGGATGGCCGGGCAGCTCCGGGTAGGTGACCCGGGCGACCGCCTCGTGGGCCTCCAGGAAGGCGACGATCCTGCGGGCGTTGTCCACGTGGCGCGCCATGCGCACGGGCAGGGTCTCCACGCCCTGCAGGATGTGGAAGGCATTGGTCGGGCTGAGGCAGGCGCCGAAGTCGCGCAGGCCCTCGGTGCGCGCGCGCATGATGAAGGCCTGGGGCCCGAACTCCTCGGCGTAGTTGATGCCGTGGTAGCCGGCGTAGGGCTCGGTCATAGTCGGGAAGAGACCCGAAGCCTGCCAGTCGAAGCGCCCGCCATCGACGATCACGCCGCCGATGGCGATGCCGTGGCCGCCCATGAACTTGGTGATGGAGTGGTGCACCAGGTCGGCGCCGAACTCGAGCGGCCGGCAGAGGTAGGGTGTGGCGAAGGTGTTGTCGATCATCAGCGGCAGCCCGGCCTCGTGGGCGACGGCGGAGACCGCGGGAATGTCGAGCACCTCGAGGCCCGGGTTGCCCAGGGTCTCGGCGAAGAGGAGGCGCGTGTTGGGCCGGATGGCGGCGCGGAAGGCCTCCGGGTCGCGCGGGTCGACGAAGCTGGTCTCGATGCCGAAGCGCGGCAGCGTGTGCATGAAGAGGTTGTGGGAGCCGCCGTAGATCGACTGTGAGGAGACGATGTGGCTGCCGGCGTCCATCAGCGTGATCACGGCCAGATGCAGCGCCGCCTGGCCGCTCGCCGTGCAGACCGCGCCGACGCCGCCTTCCAGCGCCGCGATGCGCTCCTCCAGCACCGCCGTGGTGGGGTTGGAGATGCGGCTGTAAAGGTGGCCCGCCCGCTCCAGGTTGAAGAGGGCCGCCGCCTGGTCGGTGTCCCGGAAGACGTAGGAGGTGGTCTGATAGATGGGCACCGCCCGGGCGCCGTGCACCGGGTCCGGCTGCTGGCCGGCGTGCAGCGCCAGGGTGTCGGGTCGGATGTACTGGGGCGCGCTCATGATCGGTCTCCCTCTCGGGCGGGGGCGGCCAGCCTACACAAGGCGCCCAGGCGCCGTCCAGCGGGGCGCAGCCAAGGCCCGCAGGGCGCTTGTTGGGCCCTTTGGACTTGCCTAAAGTCGTGCCGCGAAGCGCACGGATTTGCAAGGCGGCGCGAGACCGGTCGTCGTTCGGCAACGAGCGTCCAGGCGCGGGGAGGAGGGGACATTGGCCAGGCCGCGGATCGCGATCGCCGGTTTCCAGCACGAGACCAACACCTTCGCGCCCCTGGTGACGACCTATGCGGACTTCGTGAAGGCCGACGCCTGGCCCGGCCTGACCCGGGGCGCGGAGATCTTCGAGACCTTCGCTGGCCTCAACATCCCCATCGGCGGTTTTGTCGACGCGGCGGCGGGCGATTGGGAACTGGTGCCGCTGGTCTGGGCCTCGGCCGAGCCCGCGGGCCGGGTCGCCGACGAGGCCTTCGAGCGCATCGCCGCCATGATCTGCGACGGCCTCGCCGCGGCAGCGCCCCTCGACGGGGTCTATCTCGACCTGCACGGCGCCATGGTGAGCGAGAGCCACGAGGACGGCGAGGGCGAGATCCTGCGCCGGGTGCGCGCCACGGTGGGGGCGGAGCTGCCGCTGGCCGTCAGCCTGGACTTCCACGCCAACATGACGGCGGCCATGGTGGAAGGGGCCTCCGCCCTCGCCATCTTCCGCAGCTACCCGCACCTCGACATGGCCGAGACCGGCGCCCGGGCCCGCGCGTTGCTCGCCCGACTGCTGGAGCGGCAGGCGCCCTTCGCCAAGGCCTGGCGGACCTTGCCTTTCCTGGTGCCCCTGAGCGCCCAGGCGACGACCCGGCCGCCACTCGATACCATATTCGCCGGCCTTGAGATGGCCGGCGGCGGGAGTGTCACCAGCGCCGACATCGCGATGGGCTTCCCGCCCGCCGACATTCGCGACGCCGGTGGTGCGGTGGTCGCCTACGGCGAGGCTCCCGCGGCGGTGGAGGCGGCGGCAGAGTCGCAGTTGGCGGCTCTCACGGCCGCCGAGGCCCGCTTCGAGAACCCGCTCAAGGGCGAGGCCGAGGCGGTCGAAGCCGCCAAGGCGCGGGCGGGCGTCGGGTGCCCGGTGGTGCTGGCCGACGTTCAGGACAACCCCGGGGCCGGCGCCACCTCGGACACCACCGGCCTGCTGCGGGCCCTGGTCGAGGGCGGGGCCCGGGGCGCGGCCCTGGCCCTCATGTGGGACCCGGCGGCTGCGGCGGCGGCCCACGAAGCCGGTGTCGGCGCGCGCCTCGACCTGGCCATCGGCGGACGCTTTCCGGAGACCGGCGCCGCGCCCTTCGCGGCCGAGTTCGAGGTCGAGCAGGTGACCGACGGGCGCTTCCTCTGCACCGGGCCCATGTACGGCGGCTGCCAGGCCGAGCTCGGCCCCATGGCCCGGCTGCGGGTGGTCCACCCGGAGGCCGAGGTCCGGGTCCTGGTCGGCCAGGAGCGCTTCCAGTGCGCCGATCTGGCGGTCTTCCGCCATCTGGGGATCGAGCCGACGGAGCAGGACATCCTGGCGGTCAAGAGCACGGTCCATTTCCTCGCCGACTTTGCGCCTATCGCCTCCGAGGTGCTGTTCGTCGACTCGCCGGGGGTGAGCTTCTGCCGGCTCGAGCGGGTGCCCTACTGCAAGCTCAGGGCTGGCGTGCGCCTCGGCCCCGGCGGACCGCCCTTCCAGCCCTCTCAATGACCTGCGCCGCTTACGACGCTGTCCGCCTGGCGGCCGTCTACGACCCCCTGAACCCGCCGGGGCCTGACCTGGATTTCCACGAGAGCCTGGCCGGCGAGGCTCCTCTCGAGGTCCTCGACGTGGGCTCCGGCACAGGGCGCTTCGCCTGCCGGCTGGCGGCGCGCGGCCACAGAGTGACGGGCGTCGAGCCGGCCGCGGGCATGATGGAGGTCGCTCGCAATCGCGACTGCCCGGGCGTCACCTGGATCGACGCCAGCGGCGCCGACTTCGAGACCGAGACGCGCTTCGACCTGATTGTCATGACCGGGCACGTCTTCCAGGTCTTCCTGGAGGACGAGGTCGTGCGCGCCGTCCTGGCGAACCTGGCCCGGCACCTGGCCCCGGGCGGGCGGCTCGCTTTCGAGACCCGAAATCCCCTGGACCGGGACTGGGAGACCTGGACGCCGGAAGAGACCGCGGAGGACGTGGCCGTGCCCGGCGAAGGCAAGGTGCGCGTCCACTACGACGTGACCGAGGTCGAGGGGGATCTCGTCACCTTCGAGACCCATTTCCGCTTCCCCGACGGGGACACCATCGTCGCGCCCCACACTTTGCGCTTCATGGGCCGCGAGCGCCTGGCGGAACTCCTTGCCGAGGCCGGCTTCGCGGATGTTGACTGGTACGGCGACTGGGACCGCTCGCCCTGGCGGCCCGACAGTCCGGAGATCATCGTGGTGGCGCGCCTGCGCCGATAGCATCGCGCCGCCGGGGAAGGGGGAGGATGCCCGTGCGTATCGTCGACGAGTTTCCGCGCAAGGTACGCGAGATCGAGACCGCCTGGATCGAGATGCCCGACGGCTGCCGCCTAGCCGCGCGCATCTGGCTGCCCGAGGACGCCGAGCAGGCGCCGGTTCCGGCCATCCTGGAGCACCTGCCCTACCGGCGGCGCGACTATACCCGCCTGCGTGGCGACAGCATGCACCGTTACTTTGCCGGGCACGGCTACGCCGGAGTGCGGGTCGACATGCGCGGCTCGGGCGATTCCGACGGCATCCTGGAGGACGAGTACCTGCAGCAGGAGCTGGACGACGCGGTGGCCGTCATCGACTGGCTCTCCCGGCAGGCTTGGTGCACTGGCCTGGTGGGCATGACCGGCATTTCCTGGGGCGGCTTCAACGGCCTCCAGGTGGCGGCGCTGCGCCCGCCGGCGCTCAAGGCCATCATCACCGCCTGCTCGACCGACGACCGCTACGCCGACGACATCCACTACATGGGCGGCTGCCTGATCTCGGAGAACCTGGACTGGGCCTCCACCATGTTCGGCTTCAACTCGCGGCCGCCGGACCCGGAGGTGGTGGGCGAGCGCTGGCGCGAGATGTGGCTGGAGCGCCTGGAGCAGAACGCGCCCTGGATCTTCAAGTGGCTGTCCCATCAGCGCCGGGACGAGCAGTGGAAGCACGGCTCGGTCTGCGAGAATTTCTCGGACATCGAGTGCGCAGTCTACGCGGTGGGCGGCTGGGCCGACGGCTACAGCAACGCCATACCGCGCCTGCTGGCCGGCCTCTCCTGCCCGCGCAAGGGCCTCATCGGTCCCTGGTCTCACGCTTGGCCCAACGCCTCCGTGCCCGGCCCGGCGATCGGCTACCTGCAGGAGGCGCTGTGCTGGTGGGACCACTGGCTGAAGGGCCGGGACACGGGCATCATGGAAGAGCCCATGCTGCGCGCCTGGATGCAGGACTCGGTCTCGCCGGCGCCCCAGTACGCCACGCGCCCCGGCCGCTGGGTCGCCGAGGAGAGCTGGCCGTCGCCCAACGTGTCGCCGCGGGACTGGGCGCTCAATCCGGGTGCCCTCGAGGACGCAGCCGGGCCCGAGCGGGCCCTCGTCCACCGCTCGCCCCAGCAGCTCGGCCTCACCGGCGGGGAGTGGTGTCCCTACGGCTTCGAGGCAGAGATGCCGGGCGACCAGCGGCCGGAGGACGGCCAGTCCCTGGTGTTCGACACGGCGCCCCTCGAGGCGCAGCTGGAGATCCTGGGCGCGCCGGAGCTGGAGCTGGAGCTGGCGGTGGACCGGCCGACCGCCTTCCTTGCCGTGCGCCTCAACGACGTGGCGCCCGACGGCGCCTCGGCCCAGGTGACCTACGGCCTCCTGAACCTGACCCACGACCCGGCCCACGAGACGGTCACGCCCCTCGAGCCGGGCAAGCGCATGACGGCGACTGTGAAGCTGAACGACATCGCCCACGCCTTTCCCGCCGGCCACCGCATCCGGGTTGCGGTCTCCACCAGCTACTGGCCGCGGGTCTGGCCCTCGCCCGAGCCTGTCACGCTCACCCTCTTCTCCGGCGCCGGCGGCCTGCGGCTGCCGGTGCGCCCGCCAAGGCCCGAGGACGTGGAGCTGGCCGACTTCGGCCCGCCGGAGCAATCACGCCCGGGGCCACACCGGCACGAGGGCTTCGCCCACCGCGGGCGTTTCGTGCGGCAGGAGCTCGCCAGCGGCCGCAGCGTCCTGGAGGGCGTCAAGGACCGGGGCGAGACCTACCTGGAGGCCATCGACCTGACCATCAGCGCGGGCGGCCGGGACCGCTTCACCCTGGTGGGCGACGACCCGCTCAGCGCGCGGCACGAGAACCGCTACGTGACGACCATGGCTCGCGGCGACTGGAAGATCCGCACCGAGGCCACGACGGTGCTGACCGGCACCAAGGACGACTTCGTCGTGACCGCGACGCTCGAAGCCTACGAGGACGGCGCGCGCATCTTCGCCAAGTCCTGGGACCGCCGCATCCCGCGCGACGGCAACTAGGACAGGGCGCAGTCCGTCGTCGCTCTCTCGACAAGTAGAGCGCTGAGCTCGGGCGCGCCGCTCAGGCGTGCAAGCGCGATAGAGACGGTTTGCCCATCTCGCACATCACGCTTGAGGGCTGCCGGGAGGTCCGGGTCTAGTCGCAGGACACCTTGATCCCGGAACCGCCGGATCCTGCCACGTGACAGGCCGAGTTTCCTGGCCAGGAGCCGGTCGAGGCGAATGGTGCCTTCAAAGGGCACGCTCAAGACGATCTGGAGCACGCTTGGTCCCGAAAGGGCCCGAGTCTCAATGTTCGTTTCGACCCACATGTCCTCAGACGGCTCGATGCGGTCAACGTGGCGGCGCAACTGCGCCAGGTCGAAGGCGTGACAGCGCACCGCTTCGGCTTCGTTTTCGGCAAAGGCCCTCAAGTCCTGGGGTGCGATGTCTCTGAGCGCACGTCTTTCCAGGACCGGACAGTTCCAGGTCTGATCGCAGGCACGACAGCGGTAGATCAGCCAGACGTCGACCCGCTTCTTCTGCATGTTGGTCCGGAAGTGGCCGCTGCAGGCGTGGGGCGCACTGACCTGGCAGCGGCTGCAATGGCGCCAGACAAGTGGTGGATTGCGCGGCGCGACCCGCCAGTGCACGCGGAGAACGTCCGGATTGCCCACGACAGCCTTCCTCTTGGGAAGCGCTGCGCGGCGGCGCCGGAACTCGGAATGTCGGTCTTGCTGAGACTGCGGTCAGGCGAGGCGGGAGTGACCGAGCCGGGTCGCGCGGGCCGTGAGATGAAAAGGGTATCGGAGGGTGCCGACGATGGGGCCGCGAGACGATCGCCCTACCGATCTCAGCCCACCGCCGCGCAGACAAAAACGACCATCCGGGGAACGGCCCTCGAGGCCGGTTCCTGTCCCCGGATCACGCGAGAGAACTGAGATCGGTCAGCGCGTAGGCAAAACGCAGGCTCGTAGGCTGTGGTCACGCCGGTGAGGGCCGGCATTCAAGCGCCGGCCGCGGCGGCCGTCAATCCTCTCTATTGTGGCGAGCCGAGGAGGCCGCAGGTCGCAAGATGGTAGCCAGCTCGGGCCGCAGATCACACTCCGTCGCGGGGGATCTTCTCGAGCCAGGTGCGGGCGTAGACGGGCACGCCGTTCTCCGTCGCCTCGAGGCGGGCGTGGACCTGGAAGTGTGTCTTGTCGCAGGTCATGAGCTGGTAGGCCTCGATGCGCACCTCCAGCTCGCCCTCGCGCCCGAACTCGTCGAAGCTCTGGAGTTCCATGCGGGCGGAGGTGGGATCGTCCGGGTCGATCTCGTAGCGCCGCACCACCTTGCCGCCGAAGGTCCAGCCGTCGCGGTCGATCCTCACCTTGCCGGCGTCCTCCTCGTGGACGAAGGCGACGCGCCCGCTCGCCATGTCCTCCTCGACCCGCATGACGGTCGGATCGGCGGCCCTGAGCGTGCTGCGCGGGTGAACGCGGCTCATCTCCGCCGGCGGCAGGGGCGCGAGCGAGTCGTCCTCGGGCTGCGGCGGGCGCACCGGCAGCTCCAGGCGGCTTTCGCCCGCCATGACGGTGAGGGTGACCGGTTCCGGCGAGGGCCAGAGCACGGGCCACATGGCCGGCGCGATGGCGACCCGGATGCGGCTGCCGGCGGCGAAGACGTGGGCGTTGTCGTTGAGCTGGACGCGCACGGCGTAGGGCCGGCCGGGCTCCAGCGGCGCCACCGTCTCGTGGCCGTCCCGGTGGGTCAGGTTGAGCACGCCGTAGCTGATCTGGGCCGAGACCCCGTCGGGCAGCACCTCGCAGAGGCGCACGGCGACGAGGGCGTTGGGACGGTCGGCGGAGACCACCAGGTCAACCGCGGGCGCCCCCAGGATCGGCAGGTCCTCCTTCAGCGGCTCCGAGTCGAAGCAGAGGGAGACGCTGTCGTCGGGCCGCTGGTCGACCGGGCATTCCGGCGCACCGTCGCCGTTGTTGCCCCAGATGAGGGTGCAGTGCCCGGAGCTCTCGGGCGCGCGCACGGAAAGGGGCCGGTCCTCGCCGGCCTCCAGGGACAGCCCGTCGGCGTTGAGGGCGAAGGACTCCGTGCGGACGTTGGGGGACGGCCAGCCGGCTTCCGCCACCCAGCGGCCCGCGCGGTCGCCGTAGCGGGCCCGGGGCGCCTCGCTCTCGTGCATCCAGATCCGGAAGGCCGGCTCCTCCATGATGCCGTTCTCCGCGCCCTTCAGCCAGTGGTCCCACCAGCGAAGGGCTTCCTGCAGGTAGCCGGCGTCGGGACCGGGCGAAGCCTGGTGGGGATACTGGTGGCCCCAGGGCCCGACCAGCGCCTTGCGGGGCACGGAGAGGCCGGCCATGAGGCGCGGCACCGGGTTGGTGTAGGGGTCGGCCCAGCCGCCGATGGCGTAGACCGGGCACTGGATGGCCGAGAAGTCCTCGCAGACCGAGCCGTGCTTCCAGAAGGCGTCGCGGCGCTGATGCTTCAGCCAGTCGAGGATCCAGGGCCGGGCGGCCGCCATGCGCGCCTGCCACATCTCCCGCCAGGCCGGGCCGACCAGCTTGGGGTCCGGCGGCCGGATCAGTGCCGGGAACATGGTGAAGGCCCAGTTGGGGTTCTCGCTCAAGAGGCAGCCGCCCATGTAGTGGATGTCGTCGGCGTAGCGGTCGTCGGTGGAGAAGACCGTGATGATGCAGGCGAGGGCCGGCGGGCGCCGCGCCGCGACCTGGAGGCCGTTGAAGCCGCCCCAGCTCTTGCCCATCATGCCGACCCGACCTGTGCACCAGGGCTGCGCTGCGATCCAGGCGATCACCTCGAGGGCGTCGTCCTGCTCCTGTTTCAGGTACTCGTCGAGCATGAGCCCCTCGGACTCGCCGCTGCCGCGCAGGTCGACCCGCACCGCTGCGTAGCCGTGGCCGGCGAAGTAGGGGTGCATGGCCTCGTCGCGGGCCGCGGTGCCGTCGCGCTTGCAGTAGGGGATGTATTCCAGGATCGCCGGCACCGGGTTCTCTTCCGCGTCCTCGGGCAGCCAGTAGCGCGCCGCCAGCCGGGTGCCGTCGGCGAGCGGTATCCAGGCGTGCTCCACCTCGCGCACCGCATGGGGAAAGTCGTCGACGACCTTCGCTTTCGGGGCCGACGCTCCAATGGCTGCGACCATGGTTCCTCCTTCGACGAACGGCTGGGGATCGGACTAAAGGTTCAGCGGGAAGTGGCAGAGGGTGTTGTGGCCGGGCGCCACCTCGCGGGGCGCCGGCATCTCGCTGCGGCAGCGCTCCTGCGCATACTTGCAGCGGGTGTGGAACTCGCAGCCCGTCGGCCGCCGGCTCAGGCTCGGCACCTCGCCTTCGATGGAGACCAGGCTGCGCCGCTTGTCCGGGTCCGGCATGGGCACGCCCTTGACCAGGGCCTCGGTGTAGGGATGGGCCGGCCGCTTGAAGATCGCGTCGCAGGCGCCCTGCTCGACGATGCGCCCCAGGTACATGATGGCGAGGCGGTCGCTGATGTGGCGCACCACCGGCAGGTTGTGGGTGATGATCAGGTAGGCGAGGCCATGGGCGCGCTGCAGCTCAGCCATGAGGTTGAGGATCTCGCCCTGCACGGAGACGTCGAGCCCGGCGGTCGGCTCGTCGGCGATGATGAGCCGCGGCTGCAGCGCCAGCGCCCGGGCCACGCCGACCCGGCGCGCCTGGCCGCCCGAGAGCTCATGGGGATAGCGCGTGAGGAAGTTGCGCGGCAGGCTCACCATGTCGAGCAAGCGGAGTGCCTCTTCCTGCAGGCTGAGGTCCTTCAGGCCGTGGATATCGAAGGGCTCGGTGACGAGGGCGCGCACGCTTTGGCGGGGACTGAGCGAGCCGATGGGGTCCTGGAACATCATCGACATCTCGCGCCGCAACGGCTTGTAGGCCGATTCCGCAAGGCCCGTGATCTCCCGGTTCTCGAAGCGCACGGAGCCGGAGTGGGCGTTCACCAGGCCGAGGATGGTGCGCCCCAGGGTCGTCTTGCCTGAGCCGCTCTCGCCCACCAGCCCCAGGGTCTCGCCGGGCCGCAAGACCAAGGAGGCTCCCAGCACGGCGTCGACGAAGGGGTCCTCGACCCGCTTCAGGCGGGCGGCGAGCGCCCCCATGGTGCGGAAGCGAACCCGCAGGTCCGCGACCTCGAGCAGAGTGTCCTTGCGCTTGGCGGCCGTCGCCGCGCCGTTTCCGCCTTCGGGCGCCGCTTGCGCGCTGACCTGGGGCGAGGCCTTCTCGTCCTCGGCCAAATCCGGATCGAGCAGCAGGCAGCGCGCCATGTGCCCCGGCTCGACCTGCCGGTCCGCCGGGCGGCGCTCGCCGCAGGCCGCCATCGCCTTGGGGCAGCGCGGCTGGAAGACGCAGCCCCGGGGCGGCTCGTGGAGATCGGGCACGTCGCCCGGAATGGTCGGCAGGAAGCGGGTGCGCTCCAGCACCCGGGCCGGATCGCACTCCATCAGGGCCTGAGTGTAAGGGTGGCTGGGCCGGTGGAAGATCTGGCGCACGTCGCCCTTCTCCACCACCTCGCCGGCATACATGACCACCACTTCGTCGCAGAGCTCGGCGATCAGGCCCAAGTTGTGGGAGACCACCACCACGGTCGCGCTGAACTCCTCCTTCAGCTCCCGTAGCAGGTGGATGATCTGCGCTTCCATGGTGACGTCGAGGGCGGTGGTGGGCTCGTCGGCGATCAGGAGCGGCGGGTCCATCAAGAGCGCCATGGCGATCCCGGCGCGCTGGCGCATGCCGCCGCTGAACTGGTGGGGGAACTGGCTGACCCGCTCCTCGGGATCGGGAATGCCGACCCGGCGCATCATGTCGACGGCGACCTTGCGCTTCTCGGCGGCGCTGCGGCCCTTGCGCCGGTACTGGATGTCCGCCATCTGTCGGCCGTAGGAGAGCACCGGGATCTGCGAGGTCATGGGATCCTGGAACACGACCGAGACCTTTTCGCCCCGGTAGCCGGTCAGCGCCTGCTCGCCGTAGCCCAGCACGTCGTCCCCCTGAAACTCGATCTCGCCGCCTTCCACCACGGCGTTGCCGGCGAGGAGCCGCGTGACCGCCCAGATCACCGTGCTCTTGCCCGAGCCGCTCTCGCCGACGATGCCGAGGATCTTGTTCTCGGGCACCTCGATGTCGATGTTCCTGAGCGCGTGCACCCGCCCGCCCGGCGTGCGGAAGTCGACGCTGAGGTCGCGGATCTCCAGCAGGTTGCCCACGGTGTCAGCGGCCCTTGCGCAGTTTCGGATCGAAGACGTCGCGCAGGGCCTCTCCCAGGAAGGTGAAGCCGAGGGTCGTCAGCACGAGGGGAATGCCGCCGGCGATCACCGGCCAGGGGGTGCTACGGATCACCAGATATCCCTCGTTGAGGATGGAGCCCCAGCTCGCGGTGGGCGGCAGCACGCCGAGGCCGAGGAAGCTGAGTCCCGCTTCCACGGTCACCACCACGGGCACGTCCATGGCCGCGCGGATCAGTTGCGGGCCGATCACGTTGGGCATGATGTGGCGCATCATGATCTTGCCCATGCCGGCGCCGAGTGAGCGCTCGGCAATGATGAACTCGGTGTTCTTGAGGGCGAGCGTGCTGGTGCGCGCGAGGCGGGCGTAGCCGGGGATCGAGGTGACGATGACGATGGCGAGCACCAGCTCCAGGCTGGGCCCGGTCAGCGCCACCACGGCGAGCGCCATGACGATGGTCGGGAAGGCGCCGATGGTGTCGAAGACCAGCAGCAGCAGGTTGTCCAGCCAGCGCGGCCCGTAGCCCGCCAGCATGCCCAGCAGGATGCCGGTGAAGAGCGAGATGGAGACGCCCCAGGCGGCGATCCACAGCGCCACCCGGCCGCCGTAGAGCACCCGCGAATAGGTGTCCCGTCCGAGCTGGTCGGTGCCCGCCCAGTGGTCGAGGGTAGGCCCGGACATGCGCGCCGGAATGTCGATCTTGTCGGGGTCGTGGGTCGCCAGCAGCGGCGCGAAGATGGCGCTGGCGAAGAACAGCAGCACCAGGAACAGGCCGAACATGCCCTGGCGATTGTGCAGGAAGAGATGGAGCTTCTCGCCGCGCTCGCTGAGGCGCGGGGAAGCGACCGCCGCGGCGGCGCCGTCAGAGGGACTGGCGGACACGGGGATCCAACCAGGCGACCATGAGGTCGGAGAGCAAGGTGACCAGCACGTAGAGCACGGTGGTGATCAGCACGGCGCCCTGGACCACGGGGAAGTTGCGGGTCATCACCGTATCGAAGATCAGCTTGCCGACGCCGGGGCGGGCGAAGATGATCTCGGCGAAGACGGCGCCCGAGATCAGGCCGCCGAAGCCGATGCCGATCAGGGTGATGGTGGGCAGGATCGCGACCTTGAGCGCGTAGCGGAAGACCACCGTGTTCTGGGTCAGACCGAAGGCGCGCGCGGCGCGGATGTAGTTCTCGCCCATGACCTCCAGCATGGAGGCGCGCACCATGCGCGCCAGATAGCCGACCCAGCCCAAGCCGACGGCGAAAGCCGGCAGCACCAGGTGCCAGATCTGATCGCCGATGTCGCCCGCATCGCCGGCGCCGATCACCGGGAACCAGCGCAGCATGATGGCGAACACCAGGATCGCCCAGATGGAGACCAGGAAGGAGGGCACGGCGATGGTGCCGACCGACAGGATGCCGGTGACGCGGTCGAACCAGCTGTTCGGCCGTATGGCCGAGACGCAGCCCAGGGGGATGCCGATCAGCGCCGCCCAGCCGAGCCCGGCGACGATGAGCAGCAGCGTGTAGCGGAGCTCCTGCAGGACGGAAAGCGCGACGCTGCGGTTGGAGAAGACGTCGACCCCGAGATCGCCGGTCAGCGCGTTGCCGACATAGGTGGCGAACTGGACCACCAGCGGCTTGTCCAGGTTCATCTTCTCGGCATAGCGCGCCTGGGCCTCGGGCGTGGCGCGCGGGCCGAGGGCGATGGTGACGGGATCGCCCGGAACGAGATGAAGCAGGCCGAACAGGGCGGCGAGCGCGCAGAGCGTGATCAGCAGCGCCAGGCCGACGCGCTTGGCGGCGTAGAGCCACATGATCCAACCGCCCCCGACGGTCGGGAGAGCCCGGCGCCCATACAGGCGCCGGGCCACACCCCCTTAGCCGACGCGCTTGAAGTTGGGGAAGTTCATTTGTCCCGTGGGCCAGATGTCCGGCGCTATGCTGGTGCGATGCACGAAGACTTCCGGCTCATGGGTGATCCAGACATAGGCGCCGGTGTCCTCCATGATCTCCTGCATGCGGACGTAGATGTCGGCACGCTTGCCGGGATCGGATTCCGATAGGCCCTTGGCGTAGAGCTCCTCGAACTCGTCGTCCGACCAGCGTTCCCAGTTCCAGACGCCGATCTGGTCGCGCACGAACCACTGGAAGGGGCCGAAGGGATCCGACTCGGAGCCGTAGCGCATGAGCCAGAGCTGCAGGTCCTTCCAGGCATCGCCCTTGGATTCCTGGCCCATGTCCCAGAAGGGGCCGGAGTCGAGGGGCACCACCCTGACGTTGACACCGACGTCTCCCAGGTTGGCCTGGATGATCTGCGCCGCCAGCAGGCGTTCCTGGACATTGAGGGTGTTGAGGTCGATCTCCAGGCCGGAGATACCGGCTTCCTCCAGGAGCTTCTTGGACTTGTCCGGATCGTAGTCCAGCTTGGTGGTGGTGCGCCGGCCCGGCAGCGGCGGTGCGATGATGCCGTAGGCTCGCTCGGTGACGCCGGCGTAGGCGCCCTGCAGGATGGACTCCACGTCGACCGCGTGCTGAATCGCCTGGCGGACGCGCTTGTCCTGCAGCTTGGGATGCTCCGTGTTCATGCCCAGCCACATGTACTGGAGCGCGCCGGCGACCTGGATGTCGGTATCCGGCAGGGGCTCCTCCAGGTAGCGGGCATAGGTCTCGGGCGTGATCCGGGTCAGGTCGACCTCGCCGGCCTCGTAGGCCAGTTCCGCGGCCTTGTCCTCGTTGATGACGATGTAGTTGATGACGTCATAGTCCGGTTTCGGGCCCGTCCAGATCGGATTGGACGAGAGCACCACGCGCTGGTTCGGAATCCATTCGTAGACGTAGGGACCGCAGGTCGCAGGCACTTCCATCGTGAACTTGCCTCCGGCGGCCTCGGTCGCCTTCTTGCAGATGATGGCCCCCGTGCCGCCGCACAGCGTGTTGAGCCAGATCGGCTCGAAGGGCTGCTTCAGGACGATGGTCCCGCTGTAAGTATCGGTCACGTCGACCCGGTCCAGCGCCTCCCAGTTGCCCGCCCAGTCGCTCGTGGCCATGCGTTCATAGGAGTACTTCACGTCCTCGGCCGTCAGCTCGCCGAAATCGTTGGACCACTGGAAGCCGGGGTTGAGGGTGAAGTGGATCTGCAGGCCGTCGTCGCTCTGGGAGATCTCCTTGGTGAAGGCGGTCTTGACCCAGGTGAGCTGGCCGTCCTTGGTGGCGTACTCGATGAGCGCCGGCAGGATGCCGGTCTGCACGTCGATCTCCGCGCCGCCCACCATGAAGCCGGGATCGAGGCTCGTGACGTCGCGCTGCATGCGTACGTTGGCGGTGGCTTGGCCTTGGGCGAGCCCGTGCCCGGGTGCCCCGCCGATCGCCGCCGCGGCCGCGAGTCCCGAAACCGTGCCGAGGAAATGCCGACGCGTGGGCCTGTAGTCGATCATTCTGTCCTCCCTCTTTGGGCCGTTTAGCGTCTCTTGTTTGTCTGGCGAGACGTATTGGCATTGCGTCATGATAGCTCAGCTTCGCACGAAGTTGAGCCACAATCCACGCTCCCCTGCGCCGGCACCATGGACCTGCGCCGACGCTCGCAGCGGCCCGAAGGCCCGCCGCCCGTCCTGCCGGGACTCCGCGCCCCACCCGTTGGCGGCACCCGCGCGCCGCCTCACGACGGGCGATCAGAAGCGAAGCTCGGCCTCCCCGAGTCCGTCGAAGCGGGCGACGGCGGCGTCGCCGGGCTCGGCGGGGCACATGGCGGTGCAGCTTCCCGTGTTGTGGATCTGGCCGGCGCTCAGCCCTGCGCCCCTGGCGACGCAGGCGTTGGCGAGCCAGACCAGGGCCGTGAGGGGATCGCCCAGCACCTCGCGTCCGGTGCCGCGACGCGCGCGCTTGCCGTTCACGAAGAGCTCGGTCGGCACGCGGCTCAGATCCAGGCCTCGCCAGTCCTGCAAGCCGTCGCCGACGACCAGGGCGCCATCGGTGCCGTTGTCGGCGATCAGGCTGAAGACCGGCTGGCGGGTCCAGTCCGCGAGGTGGCTGTTGACCACCTCGATCGCCGGATGGACGCTGTCGACCGCCGCCGCCACCTCGTCCCGGCTGTAGGGCGTGGAGCGCGGCGGCAGATCCCGCGCCAGGCGGAAGGCGAACTCCACCTCCAGCGTGATCGTCGGGAAGGCGGCGGGGTCCAGGCGCGCCGGGCTCGCGTGGATCGTCGAGGCCGGGAGACGGGCGAGGTAGGGGCCGTCGAGGCCGAGCTGCGCCTGGATGGCGGGATTGGAGCAGCCGACGAACCAGCCGTCCGCGGCCTCGCCGAGGCCTGCGAAGACCCTGTCCTGAACGGCGTAGGCGTCCGCCAGGCTCGCCGGGCGGCAGCGTTCGGGCAGGCCGGGGATGATCCGGCCGTCGCGGCGCGCCGTCAGCAAGATGGACGCCGCCTCCTCGACCGCGTCCGCAGTCAGGCGGCGGCCGCCGGAGGAAGGCGGGTGTCCGGCCCGTGTCATGAGCGGTCTCCGGTCCGCGGCATTGGGACCGGTGGTCGCGCGCGCCGGCCATGCACGGCCGCCACGCTCCCGTCGTTCGCTGCAAACCGGAGGGCGGTCACGCAAGGAAACGTCTGTCGAGATCGCCCAATGGGTAGCGGCAGAGGTGTTATCGGCATTGTCTTCAACCTAAATGGGATCTGCCACGGGTCTTGGTTCATACACCGCCGCCCTACCTGCCCGCCGAGGCCGAACGTGAAAGGTAGGGATCTTGGGCGAAGGCGTGTCTATCAACCTCGATCGTGCTTGCAAAGACGGCTGGCCGGCGGGCGCGATGGGCGGTCGCCATGACCGATCGGACGCCGAACCGGCCAAACGGAAAGATCAGGGCAGGGACGCGGCGACCTGATCGACGGCCGCCTTGGTCAGGCCGACGATCTCGTCGGCCTCGGCGCGGGCGAGGCAGAGCGGCGGCGCGAAGCCGAGGATGTCGCCGTGGGGCATGGCCCGGGCGATCAGGCCCCGCTCGGCGCAGGCCGCCGCCATCCGCGGGCCCACCTTGAGCGATGGGTCGAAGAAGGCCCGGGTCTCCTTGTCCCGGACGAACTCGACCGCCGCCAGCAGGCCCTCGCCGCGCACCTCGCCCACCAGCGGATGCTCGGCCAGGGCCTCCTTCAGGGACCCGTTGAGGTAGGCGCCCACCTCGCGGGCGTTCTCCACCAGGCCCAGCTCGTCGATCAACTCCAGGTTGGCGATGCCCGCGGCCGCGCAGAGCGGATGGGCCGAATAGGTCCAGCCGTGGCCGATCGGCCCCAGCGCGTCGGCGCCCTGCTCCAGCGCCTGCCAGACCTGCTCGGACACGATGGAGCCCGAGAGCGGCGCGTAGGCCGAGGTGAGGCCCTTGGCGATGGTGATGATGTCGGGCGCGAGGCCATAGCGCTCGCTGCCGAACATGGACCCCAGGCGCCCAAAGCCGGTCACCACCTCGTCGGCGATCAGCAGCACCTCGTGCTTCTGGAGCACCGCCTGGATCTGCGGCCAGTAGCCCTTGGGCGGCGGCACGATGCCGCCGGTGCCCAGCACAGGCTCGGCGATGAAGGCGGCCACGGTCTCCGGCCGCTCGGCCTCGATCAGCGCCTCCAGCCGCTCGGCGCAGAACCGGGAGAAGTCCTCCTCGCTTTGGTCCGCATCGGCACGCCGGAAGTAGTAGGGGGCTTCCGTGTGCAGGACGGGCGCGCGCGGCAGGTCGAAGGCCTTGTGGAACAGCTCCAGGCCGGTCAGCGAGCCGGTCATGATCCCCGAGCCGTGGTAGCCGCGCCAGCGCGAGACGATCTTCTTCTTCTGCGGCCGGCCGAGCACGTTGTTCAGGTACCAGACCAGCTTGATGTTGGTCTCGTTGGCGTCCGAGCCCGAGAGGCCGAAGTAGACGCGGCTCATGTTGGCCGGCGCCCGCTCGACGATCATGCGGGCCAGGCGGATGGCCGGCTCGGTCCCGTGACCGGCGTAGGCGTGGTAGTAGGCCAGCTTTCGCGCCTGCTCGGCGATGGCCTCGGCGATCTCCCTGCGCCCGTAGCCGACGTTGACGCAGTAGAGCCCGGCGAAGGCGTCGAGGCTACGCCGGCCGTCCCGGTCGACCACATAGACCCCCTCGCCGCCCTCCACGATCCGAGCCGGCGTCTCCCCCCGCGCGTGCCCGGCCAGATGCGTCGAAGGGTGGAACAGCGCCTCGCGGTCCCAGCTCTCCAGCGGGTCGCGGTTCGCCAGCGCGCCGCCCGCCGCGGCGTCCGTCGGTGGGACGGTCATCGGGGTCGTCTCCTTGCCGGTGTAGAGGCCGGCATGGTGCGGGCGTCTGCCGCCGACTTCAAGGCGCTCTTGCGGGCAGGCGCCGGCTAGACGGGCGAAACGGCTAGACCCGAAGCCCGCCTGAGGTCAGCTGCCCCTCGGAAAGGTGCGCGTGGCTGTCCGTCAGCTCCATGGCGATGCCGGCCTTCACCTTGGAACGGCCGCTCGCCACCTCCGCCTGACGGAACTCGAGCCCGTTGGGCAGGTCGATCCGTGCCCGGTGCGGCGCGCCCGTGACCGGGTTCTTCAGCGGCTCCAGCTCGGTCTCGATATGGCCCGGGATCGCGAGCCGCGCGGTGCGCGCGCCCACGTCGATTTCCAGCTCGATGGGCGCGAAGAGAGGGTCGAGCACCGTCGTGCACATGGCCCGGTAGATGCTCAGCATGGTCGCGCCGTCCTCCGCGTGCTCGCCCTGGAGAATGCTGACGAGCGCCTTGCGCTGCGCCTCGTCCGCCCGCTCGTCGACGATCACCTGCATGGTGCCGTTGCCCTGGTGGACGGCCCCCGGCCAGGCATAGAGGTTCGCCGCGTTCAGGCCGTCGAGGCGCACTTCGCCGAAATGCCCCTCCTCGACATGCCAGGCGGTGACCGCCTTGCAGGTGCCGTCCGTGGGCAGCGCCACGAACTGGCAGGGACAACCGAAGTCGCAGTTGCAGTTGGCCAAGTGTGGCCCTTTGATGCTCCATTCGATCTTGGTCATGGTCCGCACCCCCATTCTGGCGCGACCTTCGTTCGTGTTTTTCGCGCGCCGGACCTGGAACCATAGTGCAATCGGGCCTTCGGCGGAAGCGCCGACCGGAAGGCGGGCTCCCCGTCCGCTCAGCTCTCGCAGTCGGCCGGCGTGATCCAGCCGACGAAGCTGCCGGCCTTGTCGCGCACGATGGCGATGCGGCCGACGCCTGGGATATCGAAGGCCGGCCGCTCGATCGACCCGCCCGCGGCCGCCACCTTCTCCAGCCGCGCGTCGACGTCGTCGACGCTGATGTAGGAGAACCAGCAATCCGGCAGGCCGGCGATGCCGCAGTCCGGCTTCATCTGCATCATGCCGCCGACCGGCTTGCCGTCCATCATGCAGATGATATAGGCGTCGCCCTCGGCCATGGGGAAGGGCTCGTAGCTCCAGCCCAGGGTCTCGGCGTAGAAGTCCTTCGCCGTCTCCCGGTCGGAGGTCAGCAGCTCGTTCCAATGGAAATGTCCGTGTTCTCTGTTCATCGCCTCGCTCTCCTTCATGCGGCTGGGCACAGGTGGGCCGAGCCTAGCGGCCGAGCGTGTCGATTGCACGACTTACGTCCGGTGCCGCTGTGGCCGATCGGGGCGCTTTGCGCGCTCCCGGCGATCCTGTAAGCTGCCCGCCATGGCGGAGGTGACGGAGATCGGGGCGGCGGAAGCGCGGCTCCTCTATGACGAGCGGCCGGCGCGCTGGCGCATCGGGCTGATCGCCCTGGCGAGCGACCACACGACCGAGCGCGACTTCGCGCGCATGAGCCCCGGCCCGGAGGTGGCGGTCTACGTCAGCCGGGTCTTCAACGAGAACCCCATCACGGTCGAGAACCTGCGCCGCATGAAGCCGCGCATCGCCGATGCGGCGGCCCTTATCCTGCCCGACGAGCCCATCGACGCGGTGGCCTACAGCTGTACCTCGGCCTCGGTGGTGATCGGCGACGACGAGGTGACGGCGGCGATCCGGCAGGCCAAGCCGGAGGTGCCCTGCGTCACGCCGCCGGTGGCGGCCTGCGCCGCCTTCGAGCACCTGGGCGTGCGCCGGATCAGCGTGCTGACGCCCTACATTCGCGAGGTCAGCGAGCCCTTCGTGGGCTACTTCAGCGAGCGCGGCCTCGAGGTCCTGAACCTGCACTGCCTGGGGATCGAGGACGACCGCATGATGGCGCGCCTCGCGCCGGACTCGATCGCCGCCATGGCGCTCGAAGTCTGCGACCCGGCCGCCGACGCGCTCTTCATCTCCTGCACGGCGGTGCGTGCGGCCGAGGTGGCCGGGCGCATCGAGGCGGAGATCGGCAAGCCCGTGGTGACCAGCAATCAGGCCATGTTCTGGCGCACTCTCCGGCTGGCGGGCTGCGAGCTGACCGTCGCCGGCCACGGCCGCCTGCTGCAGTAGACCCCTTGCGGACACTGGCGAAGCCATGATCCCCGAGACCATGAAGGCCGTGCTGCTGACCGGACACGGCGGGCTCGACAAGCTGGTTTACCGCGAGGACGTGCCGGTCCCCGAACCCCGTCCCGGCGAGGTGCTGATCGAGGTCGCGGCCTGCGGCATGAACAACACCGACGTCTGGGTGCGCGAGGGTGCCTACGGCACGGACGAGGACCCGGCGGCCGAAGCCTCCTGGCGGCGCGCCGGCGAGAACACCCTCGCCTTCCCGCGCATTCAAGGGGCCGACACGGTGGGGCGCATCGGCGCCGTCGGGCCGGGCGTGCCGGAAAGCCGCATCGGCGAGCGCATCATGGTCGACTTCAGCCTCTACAACCGCGACGACGACAGCCTCGCCGACATCGACTACATCGGCCACGGCCGCGACGGCGGCTATGCCGAGTACTGCGCGGTTCCGGCCGAGAATGCCCATGTCGTGCGCACGGCCATGAGCGACGCGGAGCTCGCCACCTTCTGCTGCGCCTACCTGACCGGCGAGCACATGCTGGACCGGGCGCGGGTCGCGGCGGACGAGCGGGTGCTGATCACCGGCGCCTCGGGCGGCGTCGGCTCCGGGCTGATCCAGCTCTGCCGGGCGCGCGGCGCCATCCCCTTCGCGGTGGCGAGCGGCGCCAAGGCCGAGGCGGTCCGGGCCGTCGGCGCCGAGGCCGTGGTCGCCCGCGAGGAGAGCGACCTGCCGGCGGCGGTCGCGGCAGCCACGGACGGCGCCCCCATCGACGTGGTGGCCGACCTGGTGGCGGGGCCCCTGTTCGGCGACCTCTTGCAGATCCTCAGGCCCGAGGGGCGCTACGTCACCGGCGGTGCCATTGGCGGGCCGGTCGTCGAGTTCGACGTGCGCACCATGTACCTGAAGCACCTGGAGCTCCACGGCTCCTCCCAGGGCACGAGAGCGGCCTTCCGGCGCTTGGCCGGCTACATCGAGGCGGGCAAGGTCCGGGCGCTCTTGGGCGGGCTCTACCGCCTGTCGGATTTCCACCGGGCGCAAAGCGACTTCATGGCCAAGGGCTTCGTCGGCAAGCTGGTTGCGGTGCCCGATGCCCAGTGGGAGCGGGTGGAGGCCGAGTGGGCGGCGCGGGCGGAGGCGTGACCTCGGACAGGATCGGCCTGCGCGACGTGCTGCGGGCGCGCCGGCGTCTCGAGGGACGGCTGCGGCGCACGCCCCTCGCGCCCTCGGAGAGCTTGAGCGCCGAGGCGGGTGCGCCGGTCCACCTGAAGCTGGAGCAGCAGCAGACCACCGGCAGTTTCAAGCTGCGCGGCGCCACCAACGCGGTGGGCGCCTTGAGCGCCGAGCAGCGGGCCAAGGGCGTGGTCGGCGTCTCCACCGGCAACCACGGCAAGGGCCTCGCCTACGCCGCCCGCGCGGCCGGCGTGCACTGCGTCATCTGCATGTCCCGCCTGGTACCCGGGAACAAGGTGGAGGGCATCGAGGCCCTGGGCGCCGAGGTCCGGATCGTCGGCGAGTCCCAGGACGACGCCCAGGTGGAGGTGGACCGCCTGATGGCCGAGGAGGGCATGACCATGCTGCCGCCCTTCGATCACCCGGACGTGATCGCGGGCCAGGGCAGCCTGGGCCTCGAGATCATGGAGCAATTGCCCGAGGCCGAAACCGTCCTGGTGCCGCTCTCGGGCGGCGGCCTGATCGCCGGCGTCGCCTGCGCGGTGAAGGCGGTGAGCCCGGAGATCCGGGTGGTCGGCGTCACCATGGCGCGCGGCGCGGCCATGATCGAGAGCCTGGAGGCCGGCCGGCCGGTCGCGGTGAAGGAGCTGCCGACCCTCGCCGACGCGCTCGGCGGCGGCATCGGGCTCGACAACCGCTACACCTTCGCCATGGTGCGCGACCTGGTGGACGAGACCCATCTGGTGGACGAGAGAGCGATCGCCGGGGCGATCCGCCACGCCTACTGGCAGGAGAAGCAGATCATCGAGGGCGCCGGCGCCGTCGGCATCGCCGCCCTCAAGGCCGGGCTGATCAAGGGTCCCGGCACCACGGTGGTGCTGCTCAGCGGCGGCAACATTGACATGGCGCTCCACAACCGCCTGATTAACGGGGAGGATGTCGAGCTTCCCGCCTGACGGCGGACCGACGGGTAACGACAAGAACAGGCAACGACAAGAGCGGGGGGCGAGCCGTGGCGGGGCGCGAGATCAAGATCCTGAGCGAGAGGGAGCTGCGCGGCTGCGTCGACCTCGACCTGGAGAGCGTCGCCTGCGTCGAGGAGGCCTTCGCGGCGCTCGCCACCAAGGCGGTGGTGATGCCGCCGATCCTCCATCTGGAGATCGCCGACCACAACGGCGAGGTCGACGTGAAGACCGCCTACGTGCCGGGCCTCGACTCCTTCGCCATGAAGATGAGCCCGGGCTTCTTCGACAACCCCAAGCTCGGCTTGCCCAGCCTCAACGGCCTGATGGTGGTGTTCAGCGCCCGCACCGGTCTGGTGGAGGCGTTGCTGCTGGACAATGGCTACCTGACCGACGTGCGCACGGCGGCGGCCGGGGCGGTGGCGGCCAAGTGGCTGGCGCGACCCGACGCAAGCCGGGTCGGCATCGTCGGCGCCGGCGTGCAGGCGCGCCTGCAGCTCCAGGCGCTCGCCCTGGTGCGCGAGGTCAAGGAGGCGCGCGTCTGGGCCCGCGATCCCGAGCGGGCCGCGGCCTGCGCCAGTGAGATGGAGGCGGCCCTCGACGTGCCCGTCGCGCCCGAGGCGAGCCTGGAAAGTCTCGCCAGGGAGAGCGAGATCCTGGTCACCACCACGTCCAGCAAGGAACCGCTGGTCGAGGCCGGCTGGCTCCCGCCCGGCGCCCACGTGACCGCCATGGGCTCCGACGCCGGCTACAAGAACGAGCTGGCCCCGGCGGTCCTCGACGAGGCGGACCGCTACGTGCCCGACCGGCTCAGCCAGTGCCGCCTGCTGGGCGAGCTGCACCATGCCATCGAGGCGGGCCGGGCGGATGCCGAGGCCGCCTACCCGGAGCTGGGCGAGATCATCGCCGGCAAGGCCGAGGGGCGGGCCGACGCGGACCAGATCACCGTCTGCGATCTGACCGGCACCGGGGTCCAGGACACCGCCATCGCCAGCCTGGCCCGGGCGCGGGCCGAGACGCTGGGCGCCGGCACGTCCATCGAGACCTGAACGAGAAACAGCGGGAGGAGGGCCGAGAGCCGTGAGCGATGTCACTCTGAACTTCAGCCGCGAGGAGTACGCCGCGCGCATCGCCAAGACCCGCCGCGCCATGGAGGAGAAGGGGATCGAGCTGCTGATCGCCAGCGACCCCTCCAACATGGCCTGGCTCACCGGCTACGACGGCTGGTCCTTCTACGTCCACCAGTGCGTGCTGCTGGGCCTGGAGGGCGACCCGGTCTGGTTCGGCCGGCCCCAGGACGCCATGGGCGCCAAGCGCACGGTCTTCATGGACCACGACCGCATCCTCTCCTACCCGGACAGCTACGTGCAGTCGACCGAGCACCACCCCATGGACGTCCTCACCGGGATCATCGCCGAGCGGGGCTGGGACCGGCTCTCGATCGGGGTGGAGATGGACAACTACTACTTCTCGGCCGCCTGCTTCGAGATCCTGAAGCGCGACCTGCCGAACGCCAGCTTCAAGGACGCCACGGCGCTGGTGAACTGGCAGCGGGCGGTCAAGTCCGAGCAGGAGCTGGTCTACTTGCGGCGGGCCGCGCGCATCGTCGAGGCCATGCACGCGCGCGTCCTGGAGGTGATCGAGCCGGGCCTGCCCAAGAACCGCCTGGTGGCCGAGATCTACCACACCGGCATCTCGGGCGCCGACGGCCACGGCGGCGACTATCCGGCGATCGTGCCCCTGGTGCCGACCGGCAAGGACGCCTCGGCCGCCCACCTGACCTGGGACGACAAGCCCTTCGAGAAAGGCGCCGGCACCTTCTTCGAGATCGCCGGCTGCCACCGGCGCTACCACTGCCCGCTCTGCCGCACGGTCTATCTCGGCACGCCGCCCCAGGCCTTCCTCGACGCCGAGAAGGCGCTGGTGGAAGGCCTGGCAGCCGGCCTGGAGCTGGCCAAGCCCGGCAACACCTGCGAGGACGTGGCCGCGGCTTTCTTGGGCGTCCTCAAGCGCTACGGCATCGAGAAGGACAGCCGCAACGGCTATCCCATCGGCATCAGCTATCCGCCCGACTGGGGCGAGCGCACCATGAGCATTCGCCTGGGCGACAAGTCGGTGCTGGAGGAGAACATGACCTTCCACTTCATGCCCGGCCTCTGGTTCGACGACTGGGGCCTGGAGATCACCGAGAGCATGGTGATCACCGCCAAGGGCGCCGAGACCCTGGCGGACGTGCCGCGCAAGCTGTTCGTGAAGGACTGATCCCGCTCAAGCTCTTGCGAAGGCCCAGTATTCCATTTCACCGATCCAGGGGTGGGCGATCAGGCTGGCGTCCCGCCAGACCAGGTAGAGGGGGCGGCTGAACTCGGGCGAGCCCTCGACCGGATGGAGGCGCCCCGCCTTCACCAGGGGCTCGGCGAGCCGCCAGGGCAGATAGGCCGAGCCGCCCCGCTCCAGCAGGTAGTCGAGGGCCCAGCGGCTGGTGCCGAAGGTCATCTGGGCGGTCTCGTCGGTCGGCCAGGCGAGGGAGTGCTGGCGGCGGAACTCGGGACCCAGGTCCACGTAGACGTAGGCCGGGTCCCAGGCCTGCACCCGCCGGGCCACCGTCGCTACTTGCACCAGCCGGTCTCGCGCGGCCTCGCGCGACGCCAGGCCTGGGCCGATCAGGGGCTCGGGCACGATGGCCGCGTCCACCAGCCCGCTGGAGAGCCAGCGCCGCACGTCGCCCAGGTCGCCCGACCAGGCCTCGAGCGCCAGATCGGGATGGCCGCGCCGGGCCGCTTCCAGCCAGGCCGAGCCCGCGCCCTCCCAGAGGTCGAAGTGGCAGGCCAGGCTGAACATCCCCGAGAAGCCCTTGGGCAGGCCGACCGCCTTGCGGGCCTGCTCCCAGGCCTGGACCACCAGCTCGGCGTGGCGCTGGAAGGCGAAGCCGGGCTTGGTCAGCTCCGCCCCGCGCCGGGAGCGTACCAGCAGCTTCTGGCCAAGACCCTCCTCCAGGGCGTCGAGCCGCGCCGTCACCGTGGACTGGGTGACGTTGAGCTGCTCGGCGGCCTTGTTGAGGTTGCCCGCCTGGACCACGGCGAGGAAGGTCTGGAGGCCGGCAATGTTCATGGGAAAGTCTTGCCTGTTAGTTCGTATAATTCGAATTAATAGGACAAAAATTCTCGTTATCCAAACATAACCCGATCGGGCATAGTGATGGTCGTAAGACCGCACTCACCAACTCGCTTCCGGGCGGGACGGCAGCAGGAGCGACAGGAAAGGTGGTGGGAATGAAGTTCAGCGTTCAGCTTTCGGCCTACTATCCCGACAAGGGCTACGGCGGCGACCGGCTCTACCAGGACATGCTGGAGCAGGCGGTCCTGGCCGACCGGCTCGGCTTCGACGCCGTGTCGCTCACCGAGCACCACCTGATCAATATCCTGCTCATGCCCGCGCCGCTCCAGTTCTCGGTGAAGATCGCCGACGCCACGGAGCAGGTGAGGATCATGACCTCGGTGGTCGTGCTGCCGATCCACGACATGCGCGTCCTGGCCGGCGAGGTGGTCTGCGCCGACATCTTCACCGAGGGGCGCCTGATGCTGGGCGTCGGGCGCGGCGCCTTCGGCTTCGAGATGGACCGCCTGGGCGTGCCGCTCTCGGAGAGCCGGGAAAAATTCGACGAGTCCCTCGACGTGCTGACGGCGCTCCTGCGGGAGGAGGAGGTCTCCTGGGACGGCAAGTACTACAAGTTCGAGCCGCTCACCATCATGCCGCGCCCCTCACGCCCCGGCGGCCCCGATCTGATGATGGCTGTGCTGGTGCCGGAGGGCATCTACCACTGCACCAAGCGCGGCTTCCACATCCAGACGACGCCGCTCGCCGGCGACCACCAGCACATGCTGGAGCAGGTCGAGGCTTTCAACCGCGGCAAGGCGGAGCTGGACGAGGCCGGCCGCCATCTGACCCTCTCGCTCTCGCGCGTGGCCTTCGTCGCCGGCGGCGAGTCCGACCGGAGGGCCAAGATCGAGTCGGCCCACGACTACTATTCCCGCTTCGACAACGTCTTCACCGGTCCCGGGATCGTCGAGGGCGGCATGATCGCGCGCCTGCCGCGCAAGCAGAGCGTCGAGGAGCTGGCCGAGAGCCTGCTGATCTGCACCCCGGCGGAGATGGTCGACAAGCTCGGCCCCTACGCCGAGGTGGGCATCGACCGGGTGATCCTCAACGTCAACTTCGGCGCCGGCCAGGCCGAGACCCTCGACTGCCTGCAGGCCTTCGCCGAGGAGGTGATGCCCCACTTCGCATCCGCGCCCGCCTCGGCCGCGGACGCCGAAGCGGCGGAATGACGCACTGCAAGACAGCGGCTTGAGGCGCGGCGACCATGGCCCAGGCGATCGACTGCGACTTCACGATTGAGGGCGCCGGCCCGCCGCTGATCCTGATTCACGGCATCGGCGCGGCCCGGGACGCCTGGCGGTTCCTGGTGCCGAAGCTGAAAGACCATTTCACCGTGGTCACCTACGACCTGCGCGGCCACGGAACCTCGCCCTTGCCCGACGGCGAGTTCGGCCTCGACGAACTGGTGGCCGACCTGGAGCGGGTGCGTGAACGGACGGGCTTCGAGCGCGCCCACGTCGCCGGCCATTCCCTCGGCGGCATGATCGGGCCGGCCTACGCCCGGCGCTTTCCCGAGCGGGTGCTCTCCCTCGGCCTGCTCTCCACCGCCGCCGGGCGCACGGCGGAGGACAGCGCCAAGGTCTGGGGCGTGGTCCGCGCCATGGACGAGAAGGGCATCGCCCAGGTACTCGACACCCTGGTCGACCGCTGGTTCACGGACCGCTTCATCGCCGGCCATCCCCAGGTGATCGAGCGCCGGCTGAAGCAGGTGGTCGAGACGGACGCCGGGGTCTTCATGAACGTCTTCCGCATCTACGCCGGCACCGAGATGCTGCCCTGGCTGCACGAGGTGGCGGCGCTCTCCCTGGTGCTGACGGGCGAGCTCGACGGCGGCTGCAACCCGCGCCTCAACCGGCTGATCGCCGAGGCCCTGCCCCGGTCCGAGCTGGTCGTCCTTCCGGCCTTGAAGCATGCCATCCTGCTCGAGGCCGGCGAGGAGGTCGCGGCCCACCTGATCCGCTTCATGGCCTGATCTGCGGCCGGGCCGCGCGGCCTTCTCTCGCGCGGACCACGGGCTTGGCGGGCCCGGCTCCAGAGGCCGGGCCCGTTCCGTTTCCGGCTGGGCGGTTGTAAAGCACGGCCTCCTGCTGCCAAACTCGCCGCCGGGAGGCCCGAATGACCGGAAACGGCAAGGATGGCGCCGGCCCGCGGGACGGGGATTCGCTCGGCGCCTACTACAACGCGTCCCAGCTGCGCAGCGACACCTGGTCGCAGCTGAAGAGCCTCACGGCCCGCCTGGCGGGCGGACAGCTTCCCGAGGCGACCCGCGCGAAGCTCAGCGAGCGGGCGGCCCAGGCGCTCGAGCTGCTGATGCCGATCGAGAGCTACTGGGCCTTCCCGGGGCACGACGCCTGCCGCCACCTGGAGCGGCTGCTGGCCAAGGGGGATCTGGACACCCTCGCCGATTCGGTGGCGCGCATCGTGCGCGCCCTCATGAGCAACGCCTACCGGCACAGGACCGTGCTCACCGGCTTGCAGAGCGAGGCCGACGACGACGAGGAGGAGGCGCTCGAGGCCAAGGACGAGCATCTCCACGCCAAGCCCTACTTCGAGGTCATGTTCGTCGACAGCCTGGGCAGCCATCCCGAGCACCAGCTTCGCCTCGGCCTGCGCGAAATGCGCCGCTCGGAGGATCCCTTCGTCTACGAGGTGGTGGTGGTGCCCAGTTTCGAGGACGCGCTGATCGGGGTGCTGTTCAACCACAACCTCCAGGCCGTGGTGGTGCGCTACGACTTCCCGCTCAGGTCCCGGCACCGGCTCGACATCCTGCAGCGCTACCTCTCGCGCATCGGGGACTGCGACCTGAACGAGATCCCGGGCGAGGACTACGGCGTCGCTCTGGCGCGTCTGATCCGCAGGCTCAGGCCGGAGCTCGACGTCTACCTGGTGACGGACCAGTCGGTGGAGGAGGTCGCCGGGCGGGTCGGCGATTCCTGCCGCCGGGTCTTCTACAATCAGGAAGACTACATGGAGCTGCACCTCAACCTGCTGCGCGGGGTGAACAGCCGCTACAAGACGCCCTTCTTCACCGCCCTCAAGGCCTACAGCAAGCAGCCCACCGGCGTGTTCCACGCCATGCCCATCTCCCGCGGCAAGTCGATCAGCAAGTCCCACTGGATCCGCGACATGGGCGAGTTCTACGGCATGAACATCTTCCTCGCCGAGACCTCGGCCACCTCGGGCGGGCTCGATTCGCTGCTGGAGCCCCACGGGCCCATCAAGAAGGCGCAGGAGTATGCCGCCCGGGCCTTCGGCGCGCGCCACACCTTCTTCGCCACCAACGGCACCTCGACCTGCAACAAGATCGTGGTGCAGGCCCTGGTGCGCCCCGGCGACATCGTTCTGGTCGACCGGGACTGCCACAAGTCGCACCACTACGGCCTGGTGCTGAGCGGCGCCGAGGTGGTCTACCTCGAGTCATATCCGCTCGGCCGCTACTCCATGTACGGCGCCGTGCCGCTATCCGAGATCAAGCGCCAGCTCCTGAACCTGAAGCGGGCCGGCAAGCTCGAGCGGGTCAAGATGCTGCTGCTGACCAACTGCACCTTCGACGGCATCGTCTACAACGTCGAGCGGGTCATGGAGGAGTGCCTGGCCATAAAGCCGGACCTGGTGTTCCTCTGGGACGAGGCCTGGTTCGGCTTCGCCCGCTTCGCGCCCACCTACCGCCAGCGCACCGCCATGCACTGCGCCGAGCTGCTGCGGGCGCGCTACAAGAGCGCCGCCTACCGGGAGCGCTACGCCGCCTTCAATGCCGAGATGTCGAAGGCCGGGAAGGACAAGGAGGCCGCGTGGCTGGAGCGCCGCCTGCTGCCCGATCCCGAGCGGGTGCGGGTGCGGGTCTACGCCACCCAGTCGACCCACAAGACGCTCACCGCGCTGCGCCAGGGCTCGATGATCCACGTCCACGATCAGGACTACAAGGCTAAGGTGGAGGAGCCCTTCCACGAGGCCTACATGACCCACACCTCCACCTCGCCCAACTACCAGATCCTGGCCTCCCTCGACGTCGGCCGGCGCCAGGTGGAGCTGGAAGGCTTCGAGCTGGTGCAGAAGCAGGTCGAGATGGCGATGGTGCTGCGCGAGCGGATCTCCTCGCATCCGCTGCTTAGCAAGTACTTCGGCGTGCTGACCGTCGGCGATCTGGTGCCCGAGGAGTTCCGCGAGTCCGGCACCGCCTACTACTACGACAAGACCCACGGCTGGACCGATATCTGGGAGGCCTGGGCGAACGACGAGTTCACCCTGGACGCCACCCGGCTCACGATCCAGGTCGGCCACACGGGCCTCGACGGCGACAGCTTCAAGAACGACGTGCTGATGGACCGCTACGGCATCCAGGTCAACAAGACCTCGCGCAACACCGTGCTCTTCATGACCAACATCGGCACCACCCGAAGCTCGACCGCCTACCTGATCGAGGTGCTGGTGCAGATCGCCCAGGAGCTGGAGGAGCGCCAGGAGGACGCGAGCCCGCTGGAGCGGCGCATTCACGAACGCCACGTCGCGGCGCTCACCGAGGAGGCGCCGCCGCTGCCCGACTTCAGCCGCTTCCACGACGCCTTCCGCCGGGATCCGACGGGGGACACGCCCGAGGGCGACCTGAGGGCCGCCTACTTCCTCGCCTACGATGATGCGGCCTGCGAATACCTCAACCTGGAGGACGGCAGCCTGGACGCGGCCCTCGATGCCGGCCGCGAGCTGGTCTCGACGAGCTTCATCATCCCCTATCCGCCCGGCTTCCCGATCCTGGTGCCGGGCCAGGTGATCAGCCGCGAGATCCTCTCGTTCCTGCGCGCGCTCGACGTTAAGGAGATCCACGGCTACCGGCCCGAGCTGGGCCTCAGGGTCTTCACCGAGGCGGCGCTGGGCGCCGCACGCGAGGCGGAGAGGCCCGCCGAGCGGCCGGCGGCGGAATAGCCGCAGGACGGCGGAGGGACCGAAAAACAAGAGACTTCAGGGGAGGCACGCGCAGCATGGCCAGGTCCGGGGGCAAGAGACTCAGCGGCATTTCCGACATCCGCCGCTATTTCCACCGCAATGAGACGCCGATCTATTTCATCAGCGCCACCAACTTCAACCTGCTGGGCATCGACCAGTGGGTACGGAACTTCAAGTACATCTCCTACATCGACTGCTACGACGGCCGCCACCCCAACACCTTCGTGCCCTCGCCGGCGCCTCATCCCGAGTTCGAGAGCATCGAGGACATCAACAACTACCTGCTGCAGCACAAGGAGGTGCTGGACTACATCAAGGGCCGCGGCCACCGGCCCAAGGCGGTCTTCCTCATGTTCGACCAGAAGACCGAGACGCTGGCCCGCGCCGCCGGCCTCAAGGTCTGGTTCCCCAGGGCGAAGCTGCGCCAGTCGCTTGACAACAAGATCGAGACCGTGCGCGTCGGCAACAAGGCGGGCGTGCCGTCCGTCCCCAACGTACTCTGCGAGCTTTCGAGCTACGACGAGATGCGCAAGGAAGCCAAGGCCCTCGGCCCCGACCTGGTGCTGCAGACTGCCTTCGGCGATTCCGGCCACACCACCTTCTTCGTCTCCAGCGAGAGCGACTGGAAGCGCCACGCCGACGAGATCGTCGGCCAGGGCGAGGTGAAGATCATGAAGCGGATCAGGTGCCGCCAGGCGGCCATCGAGGCCTGCACCACCAAGGCCGGCACCATCGTCGGGCCGCTGATGACCGAGATCGTCGGCTTCAAGGAGCTGACGCCCTACCGCGGCGGCTGGGCCGGCAACGAGATCTTCGCCGACGCCTTCACGCCCGAGCTGCGGACCAAGGCGCGGGACCTCACCTTCCGCTTCGGCGAGCAGCTGCGCGAGGAGGGCTACCGCGGCTATTTCGAGCTCGACTTCCTGATCGACGAGGATTCGGGCGAGATGTACCTGGGCGAGCTGAACCCGCGGGTGACCGGCGCCAGCTCCATGACCAACCACGCCGCCTTCGCCCACGCCGACGCGCCGCTCTTCCTCTTCCACCTGCTGGAGTTCAGCGACGTCGAGTTCGATCTGGACGTGGCGGCGCTCAACGACCGCTGGGCCGACGCCGACAACATCGACAGCTGGAGCCAGCTCGTCATCAAGCACACCGACGACAATATCGACATCATCAGCGAGGCGCCGGAGAGCGGCATCTGGCACTTCAACCGCCGCGGCCAGCTCGAATACGAGCGCTTCGATTACCACAGGCGCGCGGTGGAGAACGAGGACGAGGCCTTCTTCCTGCGCATCAGCGGGCCGGGCGACTACCGCTACGAGGGCGCCGATCTGGGCATCTTGGTGACCCGCGGGCGGCTGATGACCAAGGGCTTCCAGCTCAACGACCGGGCCAAGCGGCTGATCAAGGGCATCCGCCGGCACTACAAGGCACGGCAGATGTTCGCCCGGGAGGCGGCGCCCCTGCCGACCTTGCAGCCCGGCGCCTTCAAGATCCTCTAGCGCCGGCCAGCCCGCGGCCGGACGCGCCCCCGACGTGGCTGCGCCTTCGCGCTTGCCAGGGCGCCGCCGATGATCATCATGGGCGCGCTGATTGGCGGCGAAGCGGCGAGGTAGGCCTAGATGGAGCTTCTGTTCCGGGCGGTGCGTGAGGAGCAGGCCGGCGAAAAATGGCAGGCCCTGTTCCACGCCCATTGGCCGGCCTACCGCAACTGGTTCTTGAGCGAGGGCATCGAGGAGCGGCCGACCTATCTCGAGGGCCGGCGCAAGCTGAAGCGCCACATGCCCGAGCTGGTGGCGACCTACGAGCGGCTCTGCGAGCTCTCGGGCGGCCTCGATCTCGAGGCGCGCTTCCTCAACCTCTACCGGCCGCCGGCCTACTTGACCGGCTGCAGCCAGGTGGTCTGGCCGGGCGATGAGCCCATGCTGGCGCGCAATTACGACTACAGCCCGGCGCTCTGCGAGGGCCTCATCCTGCTCAGCCGCTGGAACGGCCGGGCGGTGCTGGCCATGGTCGACTGCCTCTGGGGCGTGCTCGACGGCATCAACGAAGCGGGCCTCGCCGTCAGTCTGACCTTCGGCGGCCGCAAGGTGGTGGGCGACGGCTTCGGCATCCCGCTGGTGCTGCGCTACATCCTGGAGTTCTGCTCGACGGCCGAGGAGGCCGGCGAGGTGATGCGCCGGGTGCCCGTCCACATGGCCTACAACGTGACCATGGTGGACGCCAAGGGCCGCTTCCTGACGGCGCTGGCCTCGCCCGACCGGGAGACCAAGCTGCGCGAGATCCCGATCGCCGCCAACCACCAGACCTACATCGACTGGCACACCTACGCCCGGGCGACGGCGACCCTGGAGCGCGAGCGCTTCCTCTTCTTCCGGCTGCGCGAGAAGGGCATGACGCCCGAGCGCCTGATCGCCTGCTTCCACCGGCCGCCCCTCTACACCACCGCCTACGGCCGGGGCTTCGGCACCCTCTACACCTCGGTCTACTGGCCCCAGCGCCAGGCCGCCCGCTTCCTCTGGCCCGACGGCGCCTGGGAGCAGTCGATCGCCCGGTTCGAGGAAGGCGAGCGCCGCCAGCGCTTCTACCCCGAGCCCGCCCTCGCCGCCGGCCCGGAGGCCTGAGGCGGGGGCTGCGGCCGACCCTGCGCCAACAGCGAGCCCGGAGGCCCTATATGCCGATCCGCCTGGAGACCAAGGACGCCGTCGCCTGGCTGACCATCGACCGGCCGGAGGTGCTGAACGCCCTCGACCTGCCGCACCTGGAGGAGCTGCTGGCCGCCGTCCGCGGGACGGCCGAGGACGAGGCGGTGGCGGTGCTGGTGCTGACCGGGACCGGCCGCGCCTTCAGCGCCGGCGCCGACATCAAGGCCATGACCGGCATGAGCGCCGGCGACTTCGCGCGCCAGGCCGAGGTCTACCAGGACCTCTCCCGCACCATGCGCGCGATAGGCAAGCCGATTCTGGCGGCGGTCAACGGCTATGCCATCGGCGGCGGCTTCGAGATCGCGCTCATGTGCGACCTGCGCCTGGCCGGGCGCTCGGCCAGCTTCCGTCTGCCGGACGCCGAGCACGGCTTCAGCCCGACGGGCGGGCTCACCTACCTGCTGCCCCGGATTGTTGGCCAGGCGCGCGCCCTCGACCTGCTGCTGACCTGCCGCAGCCTGGACGCCGAGGCGGCCGAGCGCATCGGCCTGGTGAGCGCCGTCCTCGACGACGAGGCCCTGTTGGAGGGCGTCGCCGAGACGGCGGGGCGCCTGGCTGCCTGTCCGCGTCTCGGCCTCGGCCTCATCAAGCGGGCCCTCGACGCGGCCTGGGACTCCGACTTCGAGTCGGCGCTCGCCCGCGAGCAGGAGTTCGACGCCCTCAACGCCGCCAACGCGGAGACCAGGTCCAACCTGGACCGCTTCGTCTCGGACCGGCGCAAGTAGCTGGAAAGAAGAGCGGACCCCTCGGGGTCCCGCAGGCTCAGGACTCGCCGCGCATGGAGGCGGAGGCGCGCAGGGTGCCGCCTTCGAAGACCCCCAGGTAGTCGAAGATCGCGGCCTCCGAGAGGGGTGCTGTGATCACCACCGTGAAGTCCGTGTCGGTCGGGTCGTCCGGATCGGGAAACTCGGTGGCGACGTTGAACTCCACGCCCCAGTTGACCAGCCTGCCGTCGACGAAGGTCTCGGCCTCGTTGGTGGTCTCGATGGAGCCGACGGCGAGCGCCCGCGCCGCCTCTCGCGCCGCGTTCGACATGTTGCCCTGCAGGAAGAAGATGGCGCCGAACTGGATGATGCCGGTCACGATCATGATCAGGACCGGGGCGACAAAGGCGAACTCGACCGCGGTGGCGCCGCCCTCGGACTGTCCGAGGCTTTGCGCGCTGCGGAGCGATCGATGCCACAGCCGCCGCGTCCGGCGCGGAGCGGGCCGGGCGGCGCTGCTGTCCTCGGAGTCGCGGTCTCTTACCATCGGGGCGACCCTTTCGCTGGCCGGCACTTCGTCCGCGTCGTCGAGATCCTCGACGGCGGCAAGTGCCTAAAAAAAGACTTAAACATGGGAAGGTTTAGATTTGCCTAGGATCTATGATTTACACGCGTTAATTGGTGTCCCGCCGGACTGGCGAGGCCCCGCGAACGCGCAAGGGGGCGCCGCCGGAACTGTCCCGAATTCGCCCAACTGGTCGGGCCTGGGATGGAGCTGGCGCGAGGGCCGTGGCCGGTCAGATCATGCCGGCCCGCTCCAGCGCGAAGCGGGCGGCGAACTGGATGACGGCGAACAGCGCCAGGCCGGTCACGATGCCGAGGGTGGCCAGGAAGGCCAGGTTGGCGGTGGTGACCAGCGGATGCTTGCGGCGCTCGACCTCTTGGCGCTGGGGGCTGCGGCGTTCCTTGCCGGTCAGCAGCGTCACGTAGTAGCGCCCGAACGGCGTCGGCAGGGTCAGGCGAAGGTTGATCGCGTGATTGCCGGCCCAGGATTCGCTCTTGGCCGGCGCGGCGACTTCCGCCCCGGCCGGCGCGTCGCTGGCGAGGGGTCCCCCGTCCGAGGGAGCCACGGCCGCGCCCGAGGCCTGGATCTGTAAATCCTGTTGCATGATGGCGATCCGTTTCTCGCTTTGCGGGCCCCCGGCGGAGGGCCACAGCCGAGGGTAAGCCCCGGTGGGTTAAGAAGAGGCTTACGCCTGCGGCCCCAGGCCGGGACGCCCGAGGCGACGGCTCCACGGCAAATTCCGTTGCGTTTCATGGCTGCCGAAACGGCGGTCGGGAAGGGCTTGGCTTCGCCCGGTCACTGAGAGTAGGTTCGGAGCCGCTGGCGCCCGGAGATGGATCGATAGGGCGGCGCAGCGGACAGAGCACAGGGAACGATTGATATGACCAGCAATTCCGAGCTTCAGACTCGGCGCGCCGCGGCGATCCCGCGCGGCATCGCCTCCTTGACCGGGGTCTTCGCCGACCGGGCCGACAATGCCGAGATCTGGGACGTCGACGGCCGGCGCTACGTGGACTTCGCCGGCGGCATCGCGGTGCTCAACACCGGCCACCGCCACCCCAAGGTGATGGCCGCCGTGGCCGAGCAGGAGAAGCGCTTCACCCACACGGCCTTCCAGGTCATGGCCTACGACGGCTACATTGAGCTGGCCGAGCGCCTGAACGAGCTGGTGCCGATCCCCGACGCCAAGACGCTTTTCATGAACTCCGGCGCCGAGGCGGTGGAGAACGCGGTCAAGATCGCCCGCGCCTACACCGGGCGCAGCGCCATCATCGCCTTCAATGGCGGCTTCCACGGCCGCTCGCTGCTGACCATGGGCCTGACCGGCAAGATCCTGCCCTACAAGGCCAAGTTCGGGCCCTTCCCGGGCGAGATCTTCCACGCGCCCTTCCCCATCGAGCACCACGGCATCAGCGAGGCGCAGAGCCTCTCGGCACTCCACTGGCTGTTCAAAACCGACGTGGAGCCGAGCCGGGTGGCGGCCATCATCGTCGAGCCGGTGCAGGGCGAGGGCGGCTTCTACGTGGCGCCCGAGGGCTTCATGAAAGCGCTGCGCGAGATCTGCGACGAGCACGGCATTCTCTTGATCGTCGACGAAGTGCAGACCGGCTTCGCGCGCACCGGCAAGTATTTCGCTGTCGAGCACTACGGCGTCGAGCCCGACATGATCACCATGGCCAAGTCCTTGGCCGGCGGCTTCCCGCTCTCGGCCATCTCGGGGCGCGCCGAGATCATGGACGCGCCGGACCCGGGCGGGCTCGGCAGCACCTACGGCGGCAGCCCGCTGGGCTGCGCGGCCGGCCTCGCCGTCCTCGACGTCATCGAGGAGGAGAAGCTGTGCGACCGCAGCCTGGCCCTCGGCAACAAGATCAAGGCGCGGATCGAGCAGTGGAAGAAGCGCAACGACATGCTGCGCATCGGCGATGTCCGAGGCCTCGGCGCCATGGTGGCCTTCGAGCTGGTGACCGACCGGGGCACTCACGAGCCGGACCCCGAGGCGACCAAGGCGCTGATCGCCAAGGCCGAGGAGAACGGCCTGGTGCTGCTGTCCTGCGGCGTCTTCGGCAACACGGTGCGCATCCTGGTGCCGCTGACTGCCTCCGACGAGATCGTCGACGAGGGGCTCGACATCATCGAGAGCTCGATGGTGGAGCTTGCCGGGAACACCTAGTAGGTTATCCGCTTACGCGAATCGCACCGGCCCGCGCGTAGCGCCCGCCTTCGGCGCCCCCACCCGGCTACCCATAGCATACGATTCCGTGAGTGATCCGGTGGGGGAGCGGGCCGGGACCGTGATAGCAGCAAAGGAACTGATCGGCGGCTTTCATGTTCCTTAAAGGCTTGGGGCCGTAGATGCTTCGGACTTCGAAGCCTCAGGCGGCCCCAACGCCTTAACCGTCGCAACAGATCATGGGTATTGCATGACTCCCTTCGCCATCGCCGGCGTGCAGATGCACGTCGCCGGCGCCTCGGAGAACGTCCGCGCCATGCACCATCAGCTCGACGTGCTGATGGGCATCTACCCCTGGGTCCAGATGGTGCTGTTCAGCGAGCTGGCACCCTACGGCCCCTCGCCGAAAAACGCTCAGGCCTTCCCCAACGCCGACGAGGAGGGCTTCCAGGAGGCCGCCGCCCGCCACGGCATCTGGCTGATCCCGGGCTCCATGTTCGAGCGCAGCGAGGAGGGCATCTACAACACCGCCTCGGTCATCAACCCCTCCGGCGAGCTGGTCGGGCGCTACCGCAAGATGTTTCCCTTCTATCCCTACGAGCAAGGCATCAGTCCGGGACGCGACTTCCTGGTCTTCGACGTGCCGGGGGCGGGGCGCTTCGGGCTTACGATCTGCTATGACATCTGGTTCCCGGAGACCACGCGGACCCTGACCTCCATGGGGGTCGAGGTGCTGCTGCACCCGGTGCTGACCGGCACTATCGAGCGCGATGTGGAGCTCAGCATCGCCCGCGCCACTGCCGCCATGTTCCAGTGCTACGTCTTCGACATCAACGGTCTGGGCGCCGGCGGCAACGGCCGCTCCGGCGTGGTCGACCCGGCGGGCACCACCCTCTACCAGGCGGGCGCCGAGCCGGCCATGATCCCCATCGAGATCGATTTCGACCTGGTGCGCCGCCAGCGCGAGGTGGGCCTGCGCCACTTGGGCCAGCCGCTGAAGTCCTTCCGCGACCGGGCGGTCGACTTCCAGGTCTACCGGCCCGAGGTCTTCGAATCCGCCTACCTCCGCTCCCTCGGCGCTCTCGCCACGCCCGGCCGCGGCTCGCGCGCCGGCATCGACGGCGAGCACCTGACGGCAGCGCCAAAGGGCGAGGCGCCGGTCGGGAAGTCCGAAGAGACCGCCGCCGACCGCAAGTGGGTCGAGGGGCGCCACAGCCACCGCCGCAAGAGCCGCTAGAACCAGGGGCCGCACCCTCCTTCTTGGGGCCGCTCCCGCTGTTCCGGGAGCGCTGGCCAAGGATTGTCCGAACCGTCTAGACTTCGCGCGGGGGTTTGGGGGGAAGTGTCCGCGTGTCCATCCTGTGGCGGAGCTGGCTGGCGTTCACGGTCGTCATCGCCGTGGTCCTCGGCGTGCTCGCCACCCTGGCGGTGCTGCAGCACAACGCCATCCTCTCCGACCTGATCCGCCAGCGCCTGACGGTGGTGGCCCAGACGACGGCCGCCTCGTTCCGTTCCGTCGTCGATCTCGGCCTGCCGCTCTCCATGATGCGCAACGCCGATCGGGTCCTGGCGCACGGTCTGGAGATCGATCCGACGATCACGGCGATCCACGTCTTCAATCCCTCGGGGATCGTCGTCTACTCGAGCGACGCCGAGAAGCCCGGCAGCGTCTCGCGCGAGGTCCTGCGCGCCCAGCAGCTGGCAGAGGGCAGGGCCTGGAGCGTCGAGACCGCAGACGACCTCGACAGCGGCTACACGGTCACCAACCGCGGTGGCCAAAAGGTCGGCGGCGTCGTGGTGATCTATCCCAAGGGAGATTTCGACACCCTGAGACGCGACATGGCCGTGCGGACGGCCATTCTGGCGGGCGGACTGCTGGTGGTCTTCTCCGCTATCGCCTTCCTGATCCTGCGCTTGCGGCTGGCCGGCGCCATCAATGGCCTGAACCGGCTTCAGCACCTGCTGAAGTCGCTGCGGGAGGGAACAAAGCCGGGTGGCGGACGGACGCCGGGCGGGCACGATGCGAAGGCCGCCAAGCTCGGCTTCCTGCGCCAGGAGATCGAGGATCTGGAGGCCAAATTCGCCCAAGCGAACGAGAGCTACGACAGGGCCACCGCGGAGCTGGAAGCGCTGGGCGGCCAGGCGAGCGAGCCGTCCGCCGCCGGGACCCTCCAGGAGCCGGGCGGCTCTCTCGCCGTTGAATCGGTGCCGGAGACCTCGCTGGCGCGGCTGGTGGCGCGCCAGCTCACGCCCTGGGCCGCGGCCCTGATCCTCACCGCCGCATTGGTCCTGGGCGCCTTGACGCTGCGTGCCGTCAACCGCTCCATCGAGCCGGAACTTGCGAGCCGGACGGGCCTGATCGGCACCATCGTCAGCGCCAACGTCCAGCGCGCCGTGAGCGCCGGGGTGCCGCTGCAGGAACTGGTCGGCGCCGAGCGCTATTTCGGCGCGCTCCTGAGCGAGCTGCCCGAGGTCGCCTACATCGCCGTCGCCACCGGCCGCATCATCCTGGAGGCGGGTAGCCGCGTCGATCCCTATCTCGCCCCACCGCGCGCCCGCAAGGACGTGCTGACCCACCCCATCGTCTACGGCGGCGAGGAGATCGGCTACATCATCATCGACATCGATCCGGCCTTCATCGCCAACGAGTTCCAGGACGTCTTCCTCGACCTGGGCGTGGTGGCGCTGGTCACCATCATGCTGGCCTACGAGGTGCTGGTCGTGCTCATGAGCACCTCGCTGACGGGCGCCTTCAACCGGCTCCATCACCTGGTCGACCTGCAGGCGGCGGGCGACTTCTCCATGCGCATCGCCGCAAGAGGCCGGAACGTGATCGACCGGCTGGGCGCCCTACTCTCCGAGCGCGCCGAGCGGCTCCACCTCATGTTCGCGGCCGCCTATGTGGCGGCCAAGGGCGCCTCGGCAGGCGGGGCGGACGGCGGCCTCGCCGCCTTGCAGGAACGTTATGGTCTTTCCCGCGCCCGGCCGAGGCTGCTCTCCTTCGCCTATCTGAGCGATATCCGCCTGCCGCTTTTTCTCTTCGCCCTCGCGGACGAGCTGCCGCTTTCCTTCTTCCCGCTCTTCACCAGGGCGGCGGACAACCCCTGGCCCTGGCTCGACCTGGGTGTGGTCATCAGCCTGCCGCTCGCGGGCTACCTGCTGGCGATCCTCTTCGCCTCGCCCTTCGCTCGGCCGCTCGCCAGGCGCTTCGGATCCCGGAGCCTGCTCATCGCGGCCATGGTGCCGACCCTGTTCGCGCAACTCGGTCTGTTCAACGCGACGAACGTCGCGGAGATCGTGCTGTTTCGCACCCTGGCGGGCGCCGGCTTCGGCATCGTCACCCTGGCCTGCCAGGACTATGTGCTGGACGTGGTCCCGCGGGACCAGCGGAACCGCTCGCTCGGGATCTTCTCCGCGGTCTGGTTCGCCGGCACCTTCTGCGGCGTGGCGCTGGGCGGCATACTGGCCGACCGCCTGGGACAGTCCTGGGTCTTCGTGGTCTGCGCCGGCCTGGTCCTGGCCGCGCTGCTGCTGGTGCTTCAGCTGGTCTCGCGCCGGGAGCGGGAGGGGTCGGACGCGGGACAGGGGGACGGCGTCCCGCTGGCGCCGCGCTTCCCGAACATCTGGCGGCCACTCGGTAACCTTCGCTTCGCGGCCCTGGTGCTCGGCATCGCGATTCCCATGAACGTGGTGCTCCAGGCCTTCATCTCCTACCTGGTCGCGCTCTACATGAACCAGCTCGGCGCCAGCGCGTCGGAGATCGGCCGGACGCTGATGCTCTATTTTCTGGCGATTGCCTTCGCCAGCCCGGGGGTGGCGCGCCTCACCGACAGGCGGATCGAACCGGCCATCGTGGCCGCGGCCGGCGCGGCAGTCGGCGGGCTCGCGCTGTTCCTGCCCTTGCTCTGGCCGACGCAGGTCTCCGTCGTTCTCACGGTCCTGCTGGTCGGCGTGGCCCACGGCATGATCCGGGGCCCTCAGGTTTCCGTCGCCATGGCGATCGCCGAGAACGACCTCGCCCGTCTCGGCCCCGACGCGGTGCTGGGCGCCCTGCGGACACTGGAGCGCGGCGGCAGCATTCTGGGCCTCCTGCTGGTCGCCCTGTCGGTCGCGGTGCTCGGCTATCCCGGCGCCATCGCGGCCGTCGGCATTTGGTGTCTCGGCGGCGTCGGGCTATACATCCTTGTCATGGTGATGGGCCGCTCTGCGTCCCAACTGCGGGAGGGGGATGTCACGTGAAGGTCCGGCGGACGGTGATCGCGCTGCTGTTCGCGCTGGCGGCCGCGCTTGGAATGGCGGGCCAGGCGGCTGAGACGGCCGCCCAGGACGACGGCAAGAAGCTGATCTACGCGATCTTCTGGCGCGGCTGCGAGGAAGGCTGCCAGGGCTTTCAGGACTACATCGCCGAAATCGGCTTGGACGCGGAGGTGATCGTCCGCAACGCGGCCCGCGACAAGACCAAGATTCCGGGCTTCCTGGAGGAGGCGCGTTCGCTCGGCGCGGACCTCATTCTCACCTGGGGCACCAGCGTGACCCTGGGGATCGCGGGCCGCCTGGACGACGTGGGCGACCCCCGCTTCAACAACGACATCCCGCAGGTCTTCATGGTGGTCGCCGACCCGATCGGCGCCGGCGTCATCGAGAGCTACGAATACACCGGCCGGGCCAACATCACCGGCACGCGCAACCGGGTGCCCGAGGCCGTCAACATCAACACCATACGCTCCTACCTCCCGAGCTTCCGGCGGCTCGGCCTGCTCTACAATGCCAACGAGCGCAACTCGGTCCTGAAGCGGGACGAGATCGCGGCCCTCACGGGCGAGCTCGACTTCGAGCTGGTGGCGCTGGAGTTGGAGCTGGGCGAGGACGGCAAGCCGCGCGTCGAGGACATCCCGCTCAGGATGGCCGAGCTGAAGGAACGGGGCGTCGACTTCATCTATCTCGGATCTAGCTCGTTCCTCGACGCCAACCGCGACCTCTTCACCGGCGCGGCGGTCGAGAACGGCATCCCGGTGCTCAGCCCCTACGAGCGGCTGGTGCGGGACTCCGACGCCCTGCTGTCCATCGCCGCGCGCTATCAGGACGTTGGCCGCCTGGCCGGCATGCAGGCCGAGAAGATCCTGGTGGAAGGCCTGACGCCGGGCGACATCCCGGTCGCCGCCATGACCGAGTTCGCCTACGTGATCAACATGGAGACCGCGCGCCGGCTGAAGCTGTTCCCGCCGATCGAGATCCTGCAGTTCGCGGAGACGGTTAAGTAGGCCCGCGCCGCTCACCCGGTCTCCGCCGCCAGGCTCCGCGCCGTTTCCTCGATCTTCCGCCAGGCGCGCATCACGTGCTCGCGGGTGGTCGTCGTCTGGCCGACGGCGAAGCGGATGGCGGCGCGGCCTTTCACGACGTTCGGCGTGAGGTAGAGCTCGCCGCCGTCGTTGAGCCGCTCCAGCAGCTTGCGGTTCAGGCGGTCGAGGGCCGCTTCCTCCTCCATCCCGGCAGGGTGGTAGCGGAAGTTGAAGAGGGCGAGCGGCGAGAGCGCCAGCAGCTCGAAGTCCGGCGCCGCCTCTACGCTGCGGGCCAGCTCCTGGGTCCAGTCGATGTGCCGGGCGATCATCTCCTGCAGGCCCTCGACGCCGTAGCTGCGGATGACGAACCAGAGCTTGAGCGCCCGGAAGCGCCGGCCGAGCGGAATGCCCCAATCCCGGTAGTCGATCACCCGGTCGCCCTCGCGGGTCGTGAGGTAGGCCGGCTTGATCGAGAAGCTGCGGGTGAGGGCCTCGGGGTCGCGCACGAAATAGGCCGTGCAGTCGAAGTTGGTGAAGAGCCACTTGTGGGGGTTGAAGACGAAGCTGTCGGCCGTCTCCACGCCCTCGATCATCCAGCGCTGCTCCGGCAGGACGAGGGCGCTGCCGGCCCAGGCGGCGTCCACGTGCAGCCAGAGGCCGTGGCGCCGGCAGATTTCCGCGACCTGCCTAAGCGGGTCGACCGCCCCCGTGCCGGTGGTGCCCAGCGTCGCGACCGCGCAGCAGGGGGTGAGGCCCCGCGCCCGGTCGTCCTCGACGGCCTGGGCCAGAGCTTCGGGGATCAGGGCGAACTCTCGGTCGGTGGGGATCTTGCGCACCGAGGCGCGCCCGAAGCCCGCGATGGCGGCGGCCTTCTCCACCGAGGAATGGGCTTCTTCCGAGACGTAGACCGTGAGGCCGAGCCCCTCGGCGCCGAGGGCCGGCAGGCCGTCCTGGTTGGCCCGCCAGCCGGTCGCCCGCTCGCGGGCGGTCAAGAGCGCCGTCAGAGTGGCGCCCGAGGCGGTGTCCTGGATGACGCCGGCGAAGCCCTCCGGCAATCCGATCATCTGGCGCAGCCAGTCCAGCACCCGGGTCTCCATTTCGGTCCCCGCCGGCGAGGTCTCCCACAGCATGCAGTTTGCGGCGAGGGTCGCCGTCAGCATCTCGGCCAGCACCGAGGGCGGGCTGGAGTTGGCCGGGAAGTAGGCGAAGAAGCTCGGATGCTGCCAATGGGTCATGCCGGGCAGCACCTGCTCCCGGAAGTCGAGGAAGATGTCCTCGGTGGCCTCGGGCTTGGCCGGCGGCGCGGCGGCGAGCCTGGCGGCGACCTCGCCGGGCTTCACCTGGGCGCGCACCGGATAGCGCTCGACGTTGGCCAGATAGTCCGCCATCCAGTCGGCGAAGGCATGGGCCTGGGCGCGAAACTCCTCGATCTCCACGGGCAGGACTCCTCTCGTACAATCGTTTCCGTCACAGCCTAATCCGCCCGAGCAGATTTGCTAATACTCTCGCCTGCCGGCGCCGCTCCGGTTAGATAGATGAGGGCAGACTTGAGGGTACGAGCGAGCGGGCTAGGGGGTGAAGCGTGCCTGAGTCCTTTGACGTGGTGGTGGTGGGCGCCGGGGCGGTGGGCGCTTCGGCCGCCTTTCATCTCGCCAGGCTGGGCGGGGCCCGGGTCTGCCTGCTCGACCGGGGGCCGGTCTGCGCCGGCGGCACCGCGAAGTCCTGCGCCATCGTGCGCAGCCACTATTCGATCGCCAGCAACACCCGGCTCACCCTCGCCAGCTTGGAGATGTTCCGGAACTTCCAGGACTACCTGGGCGACGCCGAGGTGGACTCCGGCTTCGTCAACTCGGGCTACCTGATCGTCGCGGGCGACGGCGAGACAGCCGAGCGCCTGAGGGCGAACCTGGAGATGCAGGCGGGCGTCGGCGCCGAGACCTTCGCCATCGACAAGAGGGAGGCCAAGCGGCTCCACCCGGACCTCGTGCTCGACGACGTGGCGGTGGTGGGCTACGAGCCCAACTCCGGCTACGCCGACCCCTATCTCACCACCACCAGCTTCATCAAGGCCGCGCGCAACTTGGGCGTCGAGGTGCGCCCCGATTGCGCGGTCGAGTCCGTCCTTCTCGAAGGCGGCCGGACCGTGGGCGTGCGCACGGTCGCGGGCGAGATCCGCGCGGGCCAGCTGCTGCTCGCCGTCGGCCCCTGGTTGGGCGGTCTGGCGGCAGGGCTCGGCGTCGACTTCCCGCTCGAGGTCTCGCGCCATGTGGTCCTCACCTTCCGCGGCGCGGCGCCCTATGCGCGCACCACGCCCGTGGTCAAGGACCTGACGACGGCCAACAAGATGTACTTCCGCCCGGCCAGCGGCGGCGTGGTGCTGGTGGGCACCGGCGACCACGGCGACCCGGTCGCCTCGCCCGACGAGATGGACGAGAACGCGCCCGAGAGCCTGGTGGTCCTGCAGGGCCGGCAGCTCGCCCGGCGCCTCGCGGGCTTCGACGAGGCGGCGCTCACCGCCTCCTGGGTCGGACCCTACGACATCACCCCGGACTGGAACCCGGTGCTGGGCCCGGTGGACGGCATCGCCGGCCTGTCGGTCGCCTTCGGCTTTTCGGGCCACGGCTTCAAGCTGGCCCCCGCCGTCGGCAAAGCGCTTGCCCAGGACCTGCTGGGCCAGCCGACCGTGGTGCCGCTGGCGCCCTACCGCCTCGGCCGCTTCGCCGAGGGCGAGCTGCTGCGCGGCGCCTACGGCATCGGCTCGATCTCCTGAGGAGGCACGCCATGAGCGACGAGCTGCCCACCTTCGTCACCCACCTGGAGTGCTCGGCCACTGGCGCCCGCTACGAGGCCGACCGGGTCCACGGCCTCTCGGAGGCGGGCAAGCCGCTCCTGGTGCGCTACGACCTGGGGGCGCTCGGCCACGCGGTCGACAAGGAGGCACTCGCCCGGCGGACGGGCGGCTTCTGGCGCTACCGGGAGTTCCTGCCGCTGCGCCGTTCTGAGAACCTGGTGGCGCTGGGCGAGGTCACCACGCCCATCGTGCGCTTGCCCCGCCTGGAGCCTGACGGCGGCGGGCTCTTGGTGAAGGACGAGGGGCGGCTGCCGACCGGTTCCTTCAAGGCCCGCGGCCTGGCGCTCGCCGTCGCCATGGCCAAGGAGCTGGACCTGACCCACCTCGCCATGCCGACGGCCGGCAACGCCGGGGCGGCCATGGCCGCCTACGCCAAGCGGGCCGGGCTCAAGTGCACCATCTTCTGCCCCGACGACGCGCCCGAGGTGGCGATCTCCGAGATGGCGATCCAGGGCGCGGCGGTCTACCGGGTGAACGGCCTGATCAACGACTGTGGCAAGCTGGTGGGCGCGGGCAAGGCCGCCACCGGCTGGTTCGACTGCTCGACCCTGAAGGAGCCCTATCGCATCGAGGGCAAGAAGACCATGGGCCTGGAGCTGGCCGAGCAGCTCGGCTGGGAGCTGCCCGATGCCATCTTCTACCCGACCGGCGGCGGCACCGGCCTCATCGGCATGTGGAAGGCCTTCGCCGAGCTGGGCGCCATCGGCTGGATCGGCGACAAGCGGCCCAAGATGGTGGCGGTACAGGCGACGGGCTGCGCCCCCATCGTCAAGGCCTACGAGGCGGGGGAGGAGCAGGCCGAGCTCTGGCCCGACGCCCACACCATCGCCGCCGGCATGCGGGTGCCCGTGGCGGTCGGCGACTTCCTCATCCTGCGCGCCGTGCGCGAGAGCGGCGGCTTTGCCATCGCCGTGACCGACGAGGCGATCCTCGCCGCCCGCGAGGAGGTGGCCGGCAAGGAGGGCCTACTGCTCTGCCCCGAGGGCGCGGCGACCTACGCGGCCTACCGGGCGGCCCTCGCCGACGGACGCATCGGCCCCAAGGACCGCGTGGTGCTGTTCAACTGCGCCACGGGCCTGAAGTATCCCATGCCGACGGCCGGCACCCGCCTCGACAAGGACGCCGACATCGACTACGCGGCGCTATGAGTGCAGTTGAACCGCAGAGGCGCAGAGGCGCAGAGGCACAGAGAAACACCAAATTCTGTTTCTTGTGCTCTGTGTCTCTGCGCCTCTGTGGTGAGATCCGAAAGGTCAGTGATCGCTCAAGAGTTGGCCGGGGCGCCCTTCGCGACCACCAGGGCGTCGACCGCCAGAGCGCCATGCTCGCCGGCCATGACGGGATTGACGTCCATCTCCTGCAGCACATCGGCCAGCTCGCCCGCGAGCACGGAGAAGGCGGCCAGCGCCTGGGCGAGCGCGTCGAGGTCTGCGGGCGGCTGGCCGCGCACGCCGTCGAGCAGGCGGCGGCAGTTCAGCCCGTCCAGCAGGCGCCGCGACCGGGCCGGCCCGAAGGGCGCCAGCGCGAAGCGGCGGTCGGACAGCAGCTCGATCAGGGTGCCGCCGGCCGAGACCATGACCAGCGGGCCGAAGTCCGGGTCGACGACGCAGCCGAAGGCGATCTCGACGCCCCTGGGCGCCATGGGCTGGACGATGACCTCGGGGCCGAGGCGCTCCGACAGGTCCCGGTAGGCGGCCTCCAGCTCGGCCGCATCGGCGATGCCGAGCCGTACGCCGCCGGCGTCGGACTTGTGGTCCAGGCCCTCCGACGCGGTCTTGAGGGCGGCCGGGAACCCTAGGTCCCCGGCTGCCGCGCGCAGCTCCGCTAAATCGGCGGCCGTCTGGTGGGGCACCGTGGGCACCCCGAAGTCGGCAAGCAGTGCCAGGCCCTCGGCCTCGCTCAGGCTGGGCTGCTCTGTCAGGCGCGCGCGCCAACGCCCGACGACGGCTTTGTCCGGCGCGCACGGCGGCGGGTCGGGGGCGGCGAGCTGGGCCCGGGCGTCCCGCCAGGCGAGGACCGCCGCGGCGGCCGAGAGCATCTCGTCCAGGCCGTTGATCAGCGGCACCCCGGCGTCCGCCAGCCGCTCGGCCAGCATCCGGTTGCTGGTGTTGGCGAAGCTGGAATAGACGAAGCAGGGCTTGCCGCTGAGGTCCGGCAGGCGGTGTGCCAGCTCGGCCAGCCCCGGGGCATAGAGGAAGTCGTCCCGGCCGTCGAACTCGTAGCCGAGCAGGCCGACCTCGGGCGCCTCGGCGAGGATTCGCAGGCCCTCCTCGAACACCTGGGCGAAGCCCTCGTCCAGGTCGCCGGCGCAGTCGAGCGGGTTGGAGGGCGTGAGCTGATCCGGGAGCACGCCTTCGAGGCGCGCCAGGGTGGCGGGCGAGAGCGCGGCGAGGCCGCTGCCGCGCCGCTCGGCCCGGTCGATCAGGGTCTCGCGCAGGCCGCCCGAGTCCGTCACCAGGCCCAGGCCGCCGGGCCCGGGCAGCCGGCCCTGGGAGAGCAGCAGGGCCGCGTTCATGAGTTGGTCCACGGTCTCGACCCGGAGGGCGCCGTAGCGCTCGAAGAGGGCATCGTAGGCTGCGTCGCTGCCGGCGAGCGCGCCCGAGTGGGAGCGGGCCAGGCGGGCGCTCTCCTCGGTCCGGCCCACCTTGCAGACCACCACCGGCACGCCCCGGGCGGCCGCCTTGGCGAGAGCCGCGGCGAAGGCCTCGGGCCGCCGGGCGGCTTCCATGAAGAGGGCGACCACCCGGGTCCCCGGCCGCTCGAGGGCGTAGTCCAGGTACTCGTCGATGCCTGCGCCGATCTCCTGGCCGGAGGAGACGACGAGATCGAAGCGGTACCTGGCGTCGTTCAGCGACAGCACCGTGAAGACCGAGCCGGAATGGGCGATCAGGGTGATGCCGCCGGGCTTGAGATGAGGCGAGGCGTAGAAGCTGGCGTGACAGCGGGCCGGCAGGTTGTAGAAGCCCATGGCGTTGCCGCCGCAGACCGGCAGGTCCGCTTCTTGGGCCTTGTCCCGGAGGCGCGCGAGCAGGGTGCCGCCCGCCGGATGCTGGCCGTGGCAGGCGTCGAACACCACAAGCCCGCCCGCGCCCACGGCGACGGCCTCGTCCAGCACGGCTTCCACCCGCTCGCCGCCGACGCCTGCCACCACCAGGTCAGGCGGCGTCTCCAGCTCGCCCAGGCTGGCTCGGCAGGGCAGGCTCTCGATCTCGTCGTAGCGGGGATTGACCAGGGCGACCTCGCCTGGGAAGCCGCCGCCGAGGAGCGTGCGCACCATCAAGTTGCCGACGCTGCCCGGGCGTGCCGAGGCCCCGACCAAGGCGATCGAGCGCGGCGCCAGCATGCGGGCGAGCCGGTGCGGCGCGTCCGCCGTCGCCTGTAGTGGTCCGGCGGAAGGGGCCGTCCCGCGCCCCGGCAGGTCGCTGGAGAGCTCAGGCTCCGAAGTCATGGAACGGCTCGCCCCCCTGCGCCCTTGTCGCCGGTTCCCCTATGGCATTGCCCGGAAACCTTGTCCAGACGCTTCGCCCGTTCCCGGGAGGCTAGAGCAGATCGTGATGAGCTGGAATCGCTTCGCGATGCCAGCTCAACGCGTGAATCCGCTCTAAATCTACAAGTTCGACCAGAATCGCCCACTCAGATGGAACCGTGTTGCGGTTCCATCTGAGTGGGTTCTGATCTAGTCGGTCAGCGGAGGCGGAAGGGAGATGCGCACCGGAACGCCATGGCGGTTTACTCCGGCCTGGCGGACGCTGTTCCAGTCGATCCGTTCGTCCTCCTCGCCGACGGCGTTCAGCACCATGGCGACCAGGTTCTCCGGCATTGCGGGGGTCAGACTGCCCTCGAACTCGATCTCGTCGGCCTGCCGCGGGCTGGGGTGGACCTCCAGATAGTACTCGCCGTTGATCTCGGCGACCTTCACCGGCTGGTCCACCACGGTGACCGGCGTGCCGACGGGCACCATCTCGAACAGCTCGGCCACGTCCTCCGGGTACATCCTGAGGCAGCCGGCGCTGACCTGACGGCCGACGCCATCCGGCTTGTTGGTGCCGTGGATCAGATACTCGGGCCAGTCGAAGTAGAGCGCGTGCTCGCCCAGCGGATTGTCGGGACCCGGCGGCACGACACTCGGCAGGTCCGGCTTCTCCGCGCGGATGGACGCCGGCGGATACCAGGTGGGGCTGGCCTTCTTGCGCACGATCTTGGTCTGGCCCGTGGGGGTCAGGCGTCCCTCGCGGCCGATGCCGATGGGATAGGTCCTCGGCACCGCGCCGTCCTCCGAGAAATAGTAGAGCCGCATCTCGGCCAGGTTAACCACGATCCCCTCGCGGGCCGCGTCCGGCAGCAGGTGCACCCGCGGCAGGCGCACCGCCGTGCCGTCGTCGGGGCGCCAGACGTCGATATCGAGGTTCACCGCCCGCAGCTCGACGAAACCCAGGTCGTAGCGCCGCGCCACGTCCATCAGCGTCTCGCCATTGCTGATGCTGTGCTTGCCCAGCTGCTCCACCGGGTCGGGCGGGATGACCTCGGCCTCGACCGGCGCGCAGGCGCTGGCCAGCAGCGCCAGCAGGGCTACAAGGAGCAGGCGGAATTTTCCAATAGGGCTTCTCATTGTTTTTAAACTATACTTTAGAATACTTGAAGACCAGTAACCTCGATTGGGCGGCAGAGCAGGCAGCTCGGAATGAACTTGTTCAGGCAGATAGCCTTGATGGCGGGCGCGGTTCTGGCCCTCCATCTGGGCGCCGGGCCGGCCGCGGCCCACGAAACGGGCGAGCAGATCGCGAACGCCGATCCCGCCCTCAAAGCCGACCAGATCGTCATCGTCAAGTCCGCGCGCCAGCTCACCCTGATGCGCGAGGGGCAGCTGCTGCGGCGCTACGACATCGCCCTCGGGCGGCGGCCCTGGGGCGCCAAGGTCCAGGACGGCGACCTGCGGACGCCGGAAGGCCGATACGAGATCGATTGGCGCAACCCGGACAGCCAGTTCCACCTCTCCCTCCACGTCTCCTACCCCGGGCCCGCCGACATCGCCCGGGCCCACGAGCTGGGCGTCGATCCCGGCGACATGATCATGATACACGGCCTGCCCAACGGCCGCGAGGCCGAGCAGATCGGCCATCCCTTGAGGGACTGGACCCACGGCTGCATCGCCGTCACCAACGCCGAGATCGAGGAGATCTGGCACCTGGTCGACGACGGTACGCCGGTCATCATCCGTCCTTTGGCCGACCTCGAGATCCATCGACAGGAACGGCTCCGGCGCGCCAACGGCTCATGGGCGGCCGGCGGCCGCGATTGCCTTGCTCCGCAGCAGGGCCTCGAGCAGGTCGTCGATCAGCATCTGCCGGGCCCGCTCGACGATCTCGTTCATGGAGGGGCTGCGGGCGAACATGGCATCGGCCCGGGCGCTCAGATCGGTCATTGAGGGCATGGCGCCGAGCTGGACGCTGCCGATCAGCTCGTGGAGCTCCAGGCGCGCCGCCTCCACCTTCTCGTCCAGCCGGTGGCGCCAGTCGTCGAGGATGCCGGCCAGATCGTCGTGCAGATCGTCGATCGAGGCGGTCAGGCGGGCGCGTTTTTCCGCCAACAGGTCGTGCAGCTCGGCGGCGATGTGCTCGACGTGGAAGCTCGCCGCCAACTGGCTCGCCGCCCGTTCCACCACGGCCCGCTGCAGGCGCTGCTCGCCGGCCACGACCCGGGCCGGCGGAGAGCGCAGGTCCCACACCAGGCCGGCGGCCGAGAGCGTCTTCAGGCCGTAGTAGCTGACGTCGACCTCGTACCAGCGGAAGCCCTGGCGGGCCGCGCTCTGATAGTGGTGGTGGTTGTTGTGCCAGCCCTCGCCGAAGGTGAGCAGGGCCAGCCAGAGGTTGTTGCGCGACTGGTCGCCCGTCACGTAGCGCCGCCGGCCGAACAGGTGGGCCAGCGAGTTGATCGAGAAGGTGGCGTGCCAAAGGGCGACGGTGGACCAGAGGAATCCGACCACCAGACCCGACCAGCCGGCGGCCAGCCAGACCAGGAGGCCCAGCAGCACGGCGGGCAGGTAGGGGTGGCGGTCGAGCCAGACCAGCTCCGGGTACTTGGCCAGGTCGGGCACGGCGTCGAGATCGCTCTCGTGGTAGGCGTCGGTGAAGAACCAGCCGACGTGGGCGTGCCAGAAACCCCGGCGGACCGGCGAGTGCACGTCCTGGTCGGTGTCCGAGAAGCGGTGGTGCCGGCGGTGGTTGCCCGCCCACCAGAGCACCCCGCGCTGGGCGGAGCTCTGCGCCAGGAAGGCCAGCAGGAAGGCGAAGACCCGGCTGGTCTTGTAGCTGCGGTGGGCGAAATAGCGGTGGTATCCGGCGGTGATGCCGAACATCCTGAGGGCGTAGAGGCCGACCGCGATCGCGAGGTCGGCGGCGTGGACGCCGGTCCAGAGGGCGGCGAAACAGGCCAGATGGACCGCGATGAAGGGAAGGGCGCCCACGAAGCCGTAGCGTTCGGCCGGATCCGGGGCCCGGGAAGGCGGGGAAAGCTGCATTCGGCGGGACCTCTCTTCTTGTCTTGCGAGGGAGGATTGATTGGAACCGCCGTGGAGAAGCCGGCCTCAACCGACCGGATCCCGCCCGCAGGGCCCCTGCTGTCGCTACCATACAAGAAGGCCTTTGCCACATCACTAACGCTCACGTCTCGATGTCCCCTTCTGGACCTCCCCGGGCCGGCGGCGCCTGCCCCTTGAGATTCCGGCGGCCCGGGTGCAAAGAGGAAGCGACGGCTCATAGGGGGAGAGAAAGGGACTTTCCGCCATGCGACTGACGCCGCTGCATGAGGATTTCGGGGCGGAGGTCCACGGCGTCGATCTCGCCGCCGTCACCGCCGAGCGCGGCTACCCGGAGGTCCGCGCCGCCTTCGAGGCCCATTCGCTGCTGCTGTTCCGCGGCCAGCGGCTGGACGACGAGGCCCATCTCGCCTTCGCCCGCCTGTTCGGGCCGCTGGAGGACCGGGAAGATCGGCCCGAGCCCAAGATCTGCCCCGTCTCCAACGTGACCGAGGCCGGCGTCCCGGCGGCCGAGGACGATAGCCAAACGCTCAACCAGCGCGCCAACCAGCTCTGGCACACCGACAGCACCTTCCTGCCGGTGCCGGCCCTCGCCAACCTGCTGCAGGCCCGGGTCGTGCCCTCGGAGGGCGGCGAGACCGAATTCGTCTCCACCCGGGCGGGATGGCGCCGGCTCGACCCGGCTCTGAAGGCAAAGGCCCGCGACGCCGTGCTCTGGCACCGCTACGCCCATTCTCGCGCCCGCATCGACGCCGATCTCGCCAAGGAGGCCCTGTTCACCAAGTGGCATGACCAGGCCTGGCGGGCCGTCTGGCCGAACCCGGCGAACGGCGAGGAGGCGCTCTACGTGGCCTCCCACGCCTACGCCGTGGAGGGACTGGAGGAGACCGAGGGCGCGGCCCTGATCGACGCCCTGATCGAAGCCGTCACGCCGGCCGAGGCGGTCTACAGCCACCGCTGGCGGCCCGGCGATGTCATCCTCTGGGACGAGCGCGCTACCCTGCACAGGGGCCGGCCCTGGCCCTATGCGGAGCCGCGCACGCTCCTCAGCATCTGCGTCTCGGCGCGCGACCGGGACGGGCTCGCAAGCGTGCGGCCCAACTGACGAGCCATGGCACGAGAGATCGAGACCGGCGAAGGCAACGCGTCGATGCAGGACAGCCTGTTCCGGCGCTCCCTGACGGAGGCCGATCCCGAGGTGGCCGGCTGGCTGGCGAAGGAGCTTGCCCGCCAGCGCGCCCACATCGAGCTGATCGCCTCGGAGAACACGGTCAGCCGCGCCGTGCTCGAGGCGCTGGGCTCCGAGATCACCAACAAGACCGTCGAGGGCTATCCCGGCAAGCGCTATCACGGCGGCGCCGAGTGCGTCGACCCCATCGAGACGCTCGCCATCGAGCGGGCCAAGGCGCTCTTCGGCTGCGCCTACGCCAACGTGCAGCCCCACTCCGGCACCCAGGCCAACCAGGCAGTCTTCCTCGCCCTCTTGAAGCCCGGAGATCGGGTGCTGAGCCTGTCGCTCGCCGCAGGCGGGCACTTGAGCCACGGCGCCGGGCCCAACATGAGCGGCAAGTGGTTCGAGATCGACCACTATGGCGTCGGCGCCGAGGACGGCCTGATCGACTACCAGGCCATGGAAGCCCTGGCTCGCGAGCGGCGCCCCAGGCTGATCATCACCGGCGGTTCCGCCTATCCGCGGGCGATCGACTTTGCCCGTTTCCGCGCCGTCGCCGACGAAGTGGGGGCGGTCTTCCTGGTGGACATGGCCCATTTCGCCGGGCTGGTGGCGGCCGGCGCCCACCCGAGCCCGCTGCCCCACGCCGATATCGTCACCTGCACCACCACCAAGACGCTCCGCGGCCCGCGGGGCGGCGTCATCCTCGCGAACGACCTGGCGCTGGGCAAGAAGCTGGACAGCGCCGTCTTTCCGGGCATGCAGGGCAGTGCCCATCTGCAGGTGATCGCCGCCAAGGCGGTCTGCTTCCAGGAGGCCCTGGCGCCCGAGTTCAAGGCCTATGGCGCCCGGGTGATGGAGAACGCCCGGGCCCTCGCCGACGCACTCGCCGGGAGCGGCCTCAAGGTCTGGGGTGGCGGCAGCGACACCCACCTGGTGCTGCTCGACGTGGGCGCGCAAGGCGTCTCGGGCGCCCGGGCCGAGACGCGCCTGGGGCGGGTTGGGCTCACCTGCAACAAGAACGCCACCCCCCTCGACCCGCCGCGTCCGAGCGACTGGACCGGTATCCGCCTCGGCACCTCGCCCGGCACGACACGGGGCTTCGGCCCCGAAGAGTTCCGCAGCGTCGGCGCCCTCATCGCCGAGCTGGTCGAGGACGAGGCCGCCGGCGCCCCCGACGCCGAAGCGGTCGACGCCAAGACCGCGGCAGGGGTGGCCAAGCTCTGCGCCCGCTTCCCGATCTACTAGCTCTACTAGCGGGCGGGCGCCGGCCCGGTGGAATCGCGCAGGATGAGATCGACCTCGATCTTGGTGTGGTGCGGCACGGGCTGGCCGGTCACCCGGCCGATCAGGTAGTCGGCCGTGGCGATCCCCATGTCGTAGGTCGGGACGTGGACCGTGGTGAGCCGCGGGCTGATCTCCACCGACCACTCGAGATTGTCGAAGCCGACCAGCGAGAGATCTGCGGGCACGGCCAGGCCCATGGCCTGGGCCTCGAGCAGAGCGCCGAAGGCCAGCACGTCGTTGCCGCAGAGCAGAGCCGTCGCCTCGGGCGCGCGCGTCATCAGGGCGCGGAAGCCCTGGCGGGCCTGGGAGATCGAGAAGGGACGCTCCACGATGCGGTCTTCCGGCAGGCTAAGACCTTGCTCGGCCAGTGCCGCGCGGATGCCCTCCACGCGCAGGCCCATGCGGTCGTTCAAGGCGCGCGGGCCGATCAGCGCGCCGAAGGTCCGGTGGCCCAGGCTGAGCAGGTGGGCTGCGGCCTGCATGGCGGCGGCCTTGTTGTCGTAGCCGACGCAGGGGTGCGGGCCGTCCGGCCGGTAGACGCTGGTGTGGGCGTAGGGGATGTCGCGGGCCTCGAGCAGACGGTAGAGCTCGGCCCGGTGGTGCTCGCCGGAGAGTATGAGGGCCTCGATGCCGTGACCGATCAGGGTGCGTGCCTGCGCCAGCTCCCGGTCCTGGTCGAAGCCGGAGGTCGACAGCACGACGGCGTAGCCGGCCTCGAGCGCCCGCGCCTGCAGCGCCTCGATGAAGCGCGCGAAGATGGAGTAGTCGAGCGTCGGCACGATGGCGCCGATGGCGTGGGTGCGCTGCAGGGATAGGGAGCGTGCCGCCGAGTTGGGCACGTAGTTGAGCCGTTCGATGGCCTGCGTCACGCGGGCGCGCATGGCCTCGCTCACGCTGTCCGGCTTGCTGAGGACCCTGGAGACCGAGGCGATCGAGACGCCGGCCTCCTTGGCCACGTCGCGAATACCCACCCGCGCTCCCGCGACTGCTTGCGCTGCGCTGCCGACTCTCTTGCCGACCAATTCCTTATTCATGGCTCCGAGGCACCTACATCCCGTCCGGGGGTCTTGGAAGTCTAGGCAAAGGCTCTCCTTATGACAATCGGTTACAGAGCATTATCAGACTTGCTCATGATTTATATCGCAAAATCAGGTAATTAAAGATGCTTTAATGGAAGCTACATCTGAATCTTGTTTCGTATTGTAACCGGTTACAAAAGAAGATAAGATCCCCACCTGCGTCCATCCAAGGGCGACCCGCGACAGCGGCAGGAAACGAGGAGGCGAAAATGAACAGCTTGAAGGAATTGCAGCGCGCCCTGCGCCAGAACAGGATCGGCCGGCGCGAGTTCATGGCCCAGGCGACGGCCCTCGGCGGCACCCTGGCGCTGTCCACGGCGATGACCGCCCGGCCGGCCGCCGCCGCGCCCCAGAGGGGCGGTACGCTACGCGTGGGCTGCTCGGGCGCCAACACCTCCGACAGCATGGACGGCGGCACCCAGTCGGACATCTACATGCAGTTCCTCGGCCACGGCATGGTGTTCGACTGTCTGACCGAGGTGAAGGCCGACGGCACGCTGGCCGGCGAACTGGCGGAGAGCTGGACCGCCTCCGACGACGCCAAGGTCTGGACCTTCAATCTCAAGAAGGGCGTGGAGTTTCACAACGGCAAGCCCTTTGTCGCCGAGGACGTGATCGAATCCCTCGCGCACCACATCAGCCCGGAGTCCAAGTCCGCGGCCAAGCCGATCGTCGCCAACATCGACGCCATGGAGAAGGACGACGACCACACGGTCACCCTCACCCTCAAGACCGGCAACGCCGACTTTCCCTATCTGCTCAGCGACTATCACATCCTGATCTATCCCGCCGGCATGAAGGAAGAGGCCATCCAGAAGGGCATCGGCACCGGCGGCTACAAGGTCGAGAACTTCGAGCCCGGCGTGCGCGCGCTTGCCAGCCGCAACGAGAACTATCACAAGGCCGACAGCTGCTGGTTCGACTCCGTGGATCTGGTCGCCATCAACGATCCCAACGCCCGCCAGAACGCCCTGGTCACCGGCGAGGTGGACGTGGTCAACCGGGTCGACCTCAAGACCGTGAACCTGCTGGAGCGCAATCAGGACATCGAGATCTTCGAGGTCACGGGCAACCAGCACTTCTCCTATCCCATGGACATGAGACGGGCGCCGTTCGACAACAACGACGTGCGCCTTGCCCTGAAGTACGCCTTCGACCGGGAGGAACTGGTGCAGAAGATCCTGCGCGGGCGCGGCATTGCGGGCAACGACCATCCCATCGGTCCGGCCAACCAGTACTGGCACAAGGACCTGGAGCAGCGGACCTACGACCCGGACAAGGCCAGGTTCCACCTCAAGCAGGCGGGGCTCGAGAACCTGAGCATCGACCTGTCGGCCTCGGAGGCCGCCTTCCCGGGCGCCGTCGACGCCACCGTGCTCTACAAGGAGAGCGCCGCCAAGGCCGGCATCACCATCAACGTGGTGCGCGAGCCCGAGGACGGCTACTGGTCGAACGTCTGGATGCAGAAGCCCTGGTGCGCCTGCTTCTGGTCGGGTCGCGCGACTGAGGACTGGATGTTCTCGACCGCCTACGAGCAGGGCGTGCCGTGGAACGATTCCTTCTGGGAGCACGAGCGCTTCAACAAGCTGCTGATCGAGGCCCGGGCGCTTCTGGATCCCGACAAGCGGCGCGAGCTCTACTACGAGATGCAGGTCATCGTGCGCGACGAGGGCGGCGTGCCGATCCCCATGTTCGCCAACTGGGTCGACGCCAGCTCCAAGAGGCTGGCCCACGGCGAGCATCTGGGCAACCTATGGCAGCTCGACGGCGCCCGGCTCGCCGAGCGCTGGTGGTTCGCATAAGTCTCCTCCCTGTCTTGCAGGCCCTTGGGGGAGGGTCCCGCGCCGGACCTTCCCCCACTTTCTCGCCCGTTTCCGCGAGACTTCGCGGCCTGCAGGAGCGCCTGACCAGGAGGCCTTGCCATGCTGAACCCGCTGCTCGGGGAGGCCCGGACCGTCACCTCGACCCGGACCCTCAGGCCCTATGACCGCTACGGCGTGCAGGATCCCTCCATGGAGTGGCTGCCGTTGAGCGGGCAGTTCGGCGGCGCCCACGAGTGCTTCCTGATCCGCTTCAACCCCGGCGCCGCCTCCAGGCCTCACGAGCACACCGGCCGGGAGGAGTTCCTGGTCCTGGAGGGCGAGCTCGAGGACTGCGACGGCGCGGTCTTCCGGGCCGGAGACTTCGTTTCCTACCGGGAAGGCACGCGCCACTATTCGGTCTCGGCTTCGGGCTGCCTGCTGCTGGTCCTGGTGACGGGCGGCAGCAACCGCCTGCTGGCCGAGGCGGACGCCGAGGACCTGACCGCGGCACCGGGCGGCGGTTAGCCCAGGCAGTCCGCCGATCCTGCACGGCCGCCCGATTTCCATCCTTGCAAGGGCGCGCGCGGCGCGCTTGACATAGCGGCTGCCCGTTCTGCTGGAAACCGGGAGGGGGTATGACCCAGGCGCCGCGGGAGCTGCTGCTCGGCCTGTTTCGGGCCGCCGTCGAGGCGGCGCGGCCGGAGGCCTGCGTGCCGTCCCACCTGCCGCCGCCGCCCAAGGGCCGCACCCTGGTGGTCGGCGCGGGCAAGGCCTCGGCCGCCATGGCCAAGGCGGTGGAGGACCACTGGCCGGGGCCGCTCGAGGGCCTGGTCATCACCCGCTATGGCCACGCCGTCCCCTGCGACAGGATCGAGATCGTCGAGGCCGCCCACCCGGTGCCCGACGAGGCCGGCCGCGCCGCGGCGGCCCGCATCCTCGAGCTGGTCGGGGGCCTGAGCGAAGACGACCTGGTGCTCTGCCTCATCTCCGGCGGCGGCTCGGCGCTGCTCAGCCTGCCCGCCCCGGGGCTCGGCCTCGACCACAAGCAGGAGGTCAACCGGGCCCTCCTCAAGTCGGGGGCGACCATCTCGGAGATGAACTGCGTGCGCAAGCAGCTCTCGGCCATCAAGGGCGGGCGGCTCGCCGCGGCTGCCGCGCCGGCCCAGGTGGTGAGTCTGCTGATCTCGGACGTGCCAGGCGACGATCCCTCGATCATTGCCTCCGGGCCGACGGTGCCCGACCCCAGCAGCGCCGCCGAGGCGCTTGCCATCCTGGCGAAGTACGCCATCGCGCCGCCCGAGGCCGTGCGCACGCGCCTGGAAGCGGCCGAGGACGAGACGCCGAAGCCGGGTGATCCGCGCTTCGCCCGCGCCTCGACGGTCATCGTCGCCTCGCCCCAGGAGTCCCTGGAGGCTGCGGCCCGGGTCGCCCGCGAGGCCGGGGTCGCTGCCTATATCCTGAGCGACCGCATGGAGGGCGAGGCCCGCGAGGTGGCGCAGGTCCAGGCCGCCATCGCGCTGCAGGTGGCGGCGCGCGGCCAGCCCTTCGCCCCGCCGGCTGTCATCCTTTCAGGCGGCGAGACCACGGTGACCCTGCGCGGGGCGGGCCGCGGCGGGCGCAACGCCGAGTTCCTCTTGGCCCTCACCGTGGCCCTCGACGGTGCGCCGGGCATCCACGCCATAGCCTGCGACACCGACGGCATCGACGGCACCGAGAACAACGCCGGCGCGCTCACGGGGCCCGGCAGCCTGGCGCGGGCCGCTGCTCTTGGCCTCTCGCCCCGGGCCGAGCTCGCCGACAACAACGGCTACGGCGTCTTCTCAGCCCTCGGAGACCTGGTGGTGACCGGCCCGACGCTGACCAACGTCAACGACTTCCGGGCCATCCTGGTGGAGGGCTGAAGTTTTTCGTGTTCCCTCATTCGCCGGGCGCGGACATCCGTCCGCTTGGCTTTCCTCGCTTGCGCTGCGGGCGCGCCTTCGAGCTTGCCGGTGAGCCCTTCGAGGTTCTCGGAGGTCTCCCTTGGCTCACCGGAAAAACTCTGCCGAGTTTCAGCGCTGGAGGCCCTCGGGGCGGGTCGAGGAGTAGTAGAAGGCCACCGCCTGGGCCCGGTTCTTGATGGCCAGCTTGTCGTAGAGATTGCGCAGGTGGAACTTCACCGTGTTGATGGAGAGGCCCAGCTCGCGGGCGATGCGGTCGTTGCTGTCGCCCTTGGCGAGCGCCGCCAGCAGCTCCTTCTCCCGTGGCGTCAGGTGCTCCCAGGGGTCCCGGTGGAGGCCGCGCACGTCCACGTAGGGAAAGACCATCTGGCCCTGGGCGACCGCCTCGACGATGTCCAGCAGGCGCTCGGGCGGCTCGCTCTTGGAGCAGAAGCCGGCCACGCCGTAGCCCATGACCTTGCGCGCCAGCTCGGGGTCCAGCCCGCCCGAATAGACCACCAGGCGCGGCGCGCCCGGCTGGTCGCGCAGGGTCTCGGTGACGGTCGCACCGCCGTCCGGCGGCAGCACCCAGCCGATCACGCCCACGTCGACCCTGGTGCGGGCGACCGACTGGAGGAATGCATCGGAGGTCTTGACGGTGAGCACCAGGTTGAAGCGGGGGTCCCGGTCGAGCAGCTCCGAGAGCGCCTGCAGCACCAGGGGGTTCTTGTCGGCGATGGCGACATCGATCGCCTTTTCGCCCGTCGACAGCTCCGCCATGGCGGCTCCCATCCCCTCCAATGATCGCGCCGACCCGGTTGCCTTCGCCGGAGCCGGCGCGGCCCTCGGATGAAGGAATCATGATAGCACAGCCCACCCTTAGCGGTAGGTCCATCCCCTTCTTGAGGTGGCGGGGTTGGCCCGGTGGCCGCTGGCGCGGGCTGTTTTCGGCGGGCCCGAGGGACGGTCGCCGGTTTTTCGCTGTGGTATTTTTGCAATGATCGCAAATATCTATAACAAAAAGAGAAATTCCAGATTCGGACAATTTGAGTGCCGTAATCCGAGACCGAATTTGGGCTCTCGAGTGGAGGTTTATTCGAAAGTGTAGGTTAAACCAACCCTTTCATTTAGCCTCGTTCCCGCCACCCCGATGACTCCAAAACTGCCCGAAATACAGCGCCGACCCATTTCTTGAGGTGTTGTGAGGGAAACGGGATTCAGCCGAGAGTGGAGGCTGGATCGAGCCCCGAGAGGCGCGTTGGAGGCGCCGGGGAAGACCCCGCGAAGTGCTGGTTTGAACCGGCCGGGGGACCATCCAGGAGACCGTTGCCGAGGGTCCCGTCCGGCGCCGCCGGGCCGGCCCGAGGCCGAAACCGCAACGCACCGAGGAGGGAGCGCCCGACATGACCGGTTCCAACCCGATCTTCATTCCCGGACCGACCAACGTCCCCCATCGCATCCGTCAGGCCATCGACTGTGCGATGGAGGATCAGCGGGCGTCGGACCTGCCCGCCTTCACCCTGCCCCTCTTCAAGGACGTGAAGCGGGTGTTCAAGAGCACCGCCGGCCAGGTCTTCATCTTCCCCTCCTCGGGCACGGGCGCCTGGGAAGCGGCCATGACCAACACGCTCTCGCCGGGCGACAAGGTGCTGGCCTCGCGCTTCGGCCAGTTCTCCCACCTCTGGATCGACCTCTGCCAGCGCCAGGGCTACGACGTGGACGACATCGACGTTGAGTGGGGCGAGGGCGTGCCGGTCGAGCTCTACGCCGAGCGCCTGGCGGCCGACAAGAACCACGAGATCAAGGCGGTCCTGGTCTGCCACAACGAGACGGCGACCGGCGTGACCAGCGACGTGGCCGCCGTCCGCAGGGCCCTCGACGCCGCGAACCATCCGGCCCTCCTCTTCGTCGACGGCGTCAGCTCGATTGCCAGCATCGACTTCCGCATGGACGAGTGGCGGGTCGACGTGGCGGTCAGCGGCTCCCAGAAAGGCTTCATGATGCCGGCCGGCCTCGGCATCCTCTGCGTCAGCGAGAAGGCGCTGGAGGCGCGCGCGCAGGCCAAGAGCCACCGCTGCTATTTCGACTTCGAGGACCAGCTCAAGACCAACTGCGACGGCTTCTTTCCCTACACCCCGCCCATGCAGATGCTGCGCGGGCTCAGGGTCTCGGTCGACATGCTGATGGAGGAGGGCCTCGACAACGTCTTCGCCCGCCACCACCGGCTGGCCGAGGGCGTGCGCCAGGCGGTCGACGCTTGGGGGCTCCGGCTCTGCGCCAAGGAGCCCAAGTGGCAGTCCGACACGGTGAGCGCGATCATGGTGCCCGAGGGCTTCAACGGCAACGAGGTGGCCAAGCTCGCCTACCTGCGCTATGGCCTCTCCCTCGGCGTCGGCCTTACCAAGGTTGCGGGCAAGCTGTTCCGCATCGGCCACCTGGGCGACCTCAACGAGCTGATGCTGCTGACCGCCCTCTCGGGCTGCGAGATGGCGATGCGCGACATCGGTATCGATGTCGCCCCGGGCAGCGGCGTGGGCGCGGCCCAGGAGTACTACCGCAGCACCGCCCGGCCGGTCGAGGTGACCGCCGGCGCCGCGGCCGCCCGATAGTATCCGCAGCCGGCCCTTCGCGGGGCCGGCGCCCTTTGTTGGTCTTCGCGGTGCCGCCCAAAGGGTGGGCGGCCGTCCGCCGGGCGAGCCTGGCCGGGCGCGCGAGCGCAGCATGAGGAAGCTCTGAAAGATGGAGATTCACGAGTATCAGGCCAAGGAGCTGCTGGCGGACTTCGGGGTTCCCGTGCCCCGCGGCGGCCTGGCCTACAGCCCCGAGCAGGCGGCCTACCGGGCCACCGAGATCGGCGGCCCGCAATGGGTGGTGAAGGCCCAGATCCATTCCGGCGGCCGCGGCAAGGCTGGCGGCATCAAGCTCTGCAGCAACGAGCACGAGGTCTGGGACGCCGCCGAGGAACTGCTTGGCAAGCGCCTGGTGACCCACCAGACGGGCTCGCGCGGCAAGGTGGTCTACCGCCTCTTCGTCGAGGCGGCGGCGCCGATCCAGCGCGAGATCTATTTGGGCTTCGTGCTCGACCGCAAGTCCGAGCGGGTCATGGTGGTGGCCTCGGCCGAGGGCGGCATGGAGATCGAGGAGATCGCCCAGGAGCGCCCTGACTCGATCCTGCGCGCCAGCGTCGAGCCGGCGGTCGGCATGCAGGCCTTCCAGGCCCGGGAGCTCGCCTTCGGCCTCGGTCTCGAGCCGGAGCTGATCGCCCAGGCGGTCGGCACCATCCTCGGCTGCTACCGGGCCTTCCGCGAGCTCGACGCCACCATGGTGGAGATCAATCCCCTGGTGGTGACCGCCGAGGGCTCGCTGCTCGCCCTCGACGCCAAGATGAGCTTCGACGACAACGCCCTCTTCCGCCGGCCAAACATCTCCGAGCTGCGCGACAAGTCCCAGGAGGACCCGCGCGAGACCCAGGCCGAGGACCGCGGCCTCAGCTACGTCGGCCTCGACGGCAGCATCGGCTGCATCGTCAACGGCGCCGGCCTCGCCATGGCCACCATGGACATGATCAAGCATGCCGGCGGCGAGCCCGCCAACTTCCTCGACATCGGCGGCGGCGCCACGCCCGAGCGGGTCGCCAAGGCCTTCCGGCTGGTCATGTCGGACGAGAACGTGGAGGCGATCCTGGTCAACATCTTCGCCGGCATCAACCGCTGCGACTGGGTCGCCGAGGGCATCGTCCAGGCGCTGGAGAAGAACCCGGTCGAGGTGCCGCTGGTGGTGCGTCTGGCGGGCACCAACATCGAGGAGGGCCGCCAGATCCTGACCCGCAGCGGCCTGCCCATCATCCGCGCCAACACCCTGGCCGAGGCGGCCGACCGAGTTGTCGAGGCGTGGAAACAGGACACGGCCGCGAACGGTTCCGCCGGTTCGGCGGCCGGCGCTTGAAGGGGGCGCGTAGAGACATGAGCGTGCTGCTTGACGAAACGACGCCGGTGATCGTCCAGGGCATCACCGGGCGCATCGGCATCTTCCACGCCGAGGAGATGATCAAGTACGGGACCAAGGTGGTGGGCGGCGTCACCCCGGGCAAGGGCGGGAGCGAGGCGCTCGGCCTGCCGGTCTTCGACACCGTCAAGGCGGCGGTGAAGGAGACCGGCGCCACGGCGAGCCTGGTTTTCGTGCCGCCGCCGTTCGCCGCCGACTCCATCATGGAAGCGGCCGACGCCGGCATCCGGCTCTGCGTCTCCATTACCGACGGCATCCCGGCCCAGGACATGATCCGGGTGAAGCGCTACATGCGGCGCTACCGCAAGGAGGCGCGCATGCAGCTGATCGGGCCCAACTGCGCCGGCGTCATCTCGCCGGGCCGGGCCATGATGGGCATCATGCCGGGCCACATCTACAGCCGCGGCAGCGTCGGCATCGTCGGCCGCTCCGGCACCCTGGGCTACGAGGCGGCCTCGCAGATGAAGGAGCTGGGCATCGGCGTCTCGACCAGTGTGGGCATCGGCGGCGATCCGATCAACGGCAGCTCCTTCAAGGACATCCTGGAGCTCTTCGAGGCCGACCCGGAGACCGACGCCGTCATGATGATCGGCGAGATCGGCGGTCCCCAGGAGGCCGAGGCGGCGGAGTTCGTGCGCGACCACATGACCAAGCCGGTGGTCGCCTACGTGGCCGGCCTGACGGCGCCCAAGGGCCGGCGCATGGGCCACGCCGGGGCCATCATCTCGGCCTTCGGCGAGACCGCGGTGGAGAAGGTGGAGATCCTCAAGAACGCCGGTGTCACCATCGCCGAACGGCCGTCCGACCTGGGTGCGACCATGGCGAGCGTTCTGAAGAAGCAGGCAGCTTAGGAGAGAACCCATGAGCAAAGCGCGCATTCTGGTGACCCGACGCTGGCCGGACGAGGTCGAGCGGCACCTCGAGGAGACCTACGACGTCCGGCTCAACGAGGACGACCGGCCGATGACCGCCGAGGAGCTGCAGGCCGCCTTCCGCGACTACGACGCGGTGCTGCCGACGGTCTCGGACCGCATCACCGCCGAGGTGATGGGCGCGGAGCCTCTGCGCGCGCGCCTCGTCGGCAACTTCGGGGTCGGCTTCAATCACATCGACGTGGCGGCGGCCAAGGCCCGCGGCCTGGTGGTGACCAACACGCCGGAGGTGCTGACCGACTGCACGGCCGACCTCGCCATGACCCTGCTGCTGACGGTGGCCCGGCGGGCCGGCGAGGGCGAGCGGCACCTGAGGGCCGGCGAGTGGACCGGCTGGCGGCCGACCCACATGATGGGCACCAAGGTGACCGGCAAGACGTTGGGCCTGATCGGCTTCGGGCGCATCGGCAAGGCGGTGGCCAGGCGCGCCCACCACGGCTTCGCCATGCGGATCGTCTTCTACGACGCCTATCCGCCCGATCCCGAGGCGGTCGCGGCGGTGGGCGCGGAATCCTGCGGCTCCGTCGAGGAGGTGCTGGAGCGCTCGGACTTCGTCTCGCTGCACTGCCCGGGCAGCGCCGAGAACCGCCACCTCATCAACGCAGAGCGTCTCGCGGCCATGCAGCCCCACGCCTTCCTCATCAACACGGCGCGCGGCGACGTGGTGGAGGAGGCGGCCCTGGTGCACGCGCTCAAGACCGGCGTCATCGCCGGCGCCGGCCTCGACGTCTACGAAGCCGAGCCCAAGGTCTCGCCGGAGCTGGCCAAGCTCGAGAACGCCGTCCTGCTGCCCCACCTGGGTAGCGCCACCGAGGAGACCCGCGTCGCCATGGGTATGCGCGTGGCGCAGAACGTGAAGGCCTTCTTCGCCGGCGAGCCGCCGCCCGACCGGGTGGCATGACGGCTCCCGTAACATGATGGCCCGGGGGGCATGACCAGGGGGCGTTCCGGCCTGGCGCCGCCCCAGCGGTTGGCGCTCAGCGGGACGCACGAGGATTCCTATCTAGAGGCGACGGTCGAGCGGCTTTTCGAGCTGCTGGTCGGCGTGCTGCGGGCGCGCCAGCCGGAGGTCCTGGCCGTCTTCGAGGAGGGGCTCGCCGCGCTGGAGCCGGACCGCGAGCTGCTGCTGAGGGGCCTGCAGACCCAGGGCATCTGGCTCCAACTCCTTAACATTGCCGAGGAGAACGCCTTCACGCGCCAGCGCCGCCGTATCGAGGCGCTGGCCGGTCCCGACGAGGTGGTCGGCAGCTTCGACCGGGTCTTGGCGCGCGCCGCCGCGGCCGGGGTCGAGGCCGGCACGGTCCGCCGCGTCCTGGCCGAGACCCGCATCCGGCCCGTGCTCACCGCCCATCCCACCGAGGCCAAGCGCGTCACGGTGCTGGAGATCCACCGGCGCATCTACCGGCTGCTGGTGGAGCTGGAGGCTGAGCGCTGGACGCCGCGCGAGCGGGACGCGCTCATCGGCGAGCTGCGCAACGAGATCGACCTCTTGTGGCTCACCGGCGAGATCCGCCTGGAACGGCCGAGCGTCGCCCAGGAGGTGGCCTGGGGCCTTCATTTCTTCCAGGAGACCTTGTTCGAACGCGTCCCCGAGTTCCACGAAAAGCTGGCGCTGGCGCTCGCCCGCCACTACCCGGAGGCGCCCTTCGAGCCGCCGCCGCTGCTCCAGTTCGGCTCCTGGATCGGCGGCGACCGGGACGGCAACCCCTTCGTCACCAACGAGGTCACCCGGGCGGCGCTTGCGAGCTACCGCATCGCCGCGCTCCGGCACTATCAGGAGCGGATCGCTCGGCTGATCCGTACCCTCAGCATCGCCGCCCACGGCGTGCCCGTGCCCAAGGATTTCCTCGCGGTCCTGGCCGAACGGTTGGACGCGAGCGGGCAAGGCAAGGAAGTCTCGGCGCGCAACCCGGGCGAGGTCTTCCGCCAGTTCCTGGTCTGCATGGCCGGGCGGCTCGAGGCGACGATGGCTGCCGCGGAGCTGGGCAAGCCGCCGGTGGAGCGCCAGGGCTACCGCGCGGCAGAGGCCCTGCGGGCGGACCTGCAGATCCTGGAGCGGGCGCTGGCGGACTGCGGCTGCGCGGCCCTGGCGCGCGCCCATGTGACACCCCTGCGCCGGACCGTGGAGGCCTTCGGCTTCCGCACCGTCAGCCTCGACCTGCGCCAGAACACCGCCGTGATCAACCGCACCCTGGCGGCCATCTGGAAGGCCGGCAACGCAGGCGAACCGCCCGAGCCGCGCTCGGCCGCCTGGCGCGACTGGCTGCTGGCAGAGCTGACGCGGCCGCTCGACGGCCTGCCCGAGTTCGAGGAGCTGCCGTCCGAGGCCGACGAGACCTTCGGCCTGCTGCGCCTGCTGGCCGAGACCCGTGGCCGCCTCGACAAGGAGGCCGTTGGTGCCTTCGTGCTCAGCATGACCGAGTGCGCCGCCGACGTGCTGGGCGTCTACCTGCTGGCCAAGCTGGCCGGCCTCTTCTCCGACGCCGAGGGGGTGGAGAGCTGCACCCTGCCGGTGGTGCCGCTGTTCGAGACCATCGAGGACCTGCGCCAGGCGCCCGCCATCCTGCTCGAGCTGCTCGCCGTGCCCCTGGTGCGGCGCAGCCTGCGCCGCCAGGGCGGCGTGCAGGAGGTCATGATCGGCTACTCGGACTCGAACAAGGACGGCGGCTTCCTCGCGGCCAACTGGGAGCTGGCGAAGGCCCAGGTGAAGCTCTCCCGCTTGCACGAGACGACCGGCATCCCGGTCTCCTTCTTCCACGGCCGCGGCGGCTCGGTCAGCCGCGGCGGCGTGCCGGCCGGCCGGGCCATCGCCGCCCAGCCGCCGGGCTCGGTGCGCGGGCGCCTGCGCCTCACCGAGCAGGGCGAGGTGGTCTCCTCCAAGTACGCGAACCGAGGGAGCGCGCGCTTCCAGCTCGAGCTGATCGCGGCGAGCGTGCTGGAGCACTCCCTGAAGGACGAGGCCGCGCCGGAGGGGCCCCGCAAGCCGGAGTACGACGAGGCCATGGAGGCGCTCGCCGTCCTCTCCTACGCCGCCTACCGGCGCCTCGCCGAGCACCCGGGCCTGGTCGCCTACTATCAGGCCGCCAGCCCGGTGGAGGAGCTGGTGCGTCTGAAGATCGGCTCCCGGCCGGCCCGGCGCTTCGGCGCGGCGAGCCTGGCGGACCTCCGGGCCATCCCCTGGGTTTTCGGCTGGAGCCAGAACCGGCACCTGATCACCGGCTGGTTCGGCGCCGGCACCGCCATCGAGAGCTTCCTAGAGGTCCGCGGCGCCGACGGCGAAGCCCTGCTCGCCGCCATGTTCGAGGACTTCCCGCCGTTCCGCCTCGTCGTCGACGAGATGGAGAAGACCCTGCTGCTGGTCGACCTGGAGATCGCCTGGGCCTACGCCGAGCTGGTACCCGACGAGAAGGTCCGCGACGAGATCTTCGGACTGGTGCAGAGCGAGCACGAGCGGAGCTGCGCCAGCGTGCTGCGGGTGACTGGCGAGGAGCGCCTGGGCGCGCGCTTTCCCAACTATCTCGAGCGCATGGCGCGACGCCTGCCCGTCCTCGATGAGGCAGGGCGCGAGCAGGTGCGCCTCATCGAGCGCTTCCGGGCGGCCAAGCAGAACGGCCCCGCCCGCAAGGACGACTTCGTGCCGCTGCTGCTCTCCATCAACTGCGTCGCCGCCGGCCTCGGCTGGACCGGCTAGGAGTCCTGCAGCCCGGCCCGCTGTCCTCCGCCCCCTTTCATGGCCGCCGGATCGGGTATAGGAATTGGGGTTTCCTGGAGGGCGAAGAGCTTGCACGTCGATCGGCTGTGGACCAACGCGCGCCTGGCGACCCTGCGGCCGGGCGGCAGTCCCTATGGCGCTATCGAAAACGCGGGGCTCGCCGCCAAGGACGGCCGCATCGCCTGGCTCGGCCCGCTCGCGGAGATACCGGAGCTGAAGCCCGCCGAGACCACCGACCTGGAGGGGCGCTGGGTGACGCCTGGCCTGATCGACTGCCATACCCACCTGGTCTATGCCGGCGACCGGGCCGGCGAGTTCGAGCAGCGCCTTGAAGGCGCCAGCTACGCGGAGATCGCGCGCGCCGGCGGCGGCATCGTCTCTACCGTGCGGGCGGTCCGGGCGGCCTCCGAGGACGAATTGGTGCGCCGGTCGCGCCCGCGCCTCGAGGCGCTGATCGCCGAGGGTGCGACCACGGTTGAGATCAAGTCGGGCTACGGCCTCGACGCCGAGAACGAGGTGAAGATGCTGCGCGCCGCCCGCCGCCTCGGCCGCGAGCTGCCCGTCGGCGTCGCCACCAGCTTTCTCGGGGCCCACGCCATGCCGCCCGAGGCCGGCGACGACAAGGAGGCCTACATCGACGAGGTCTGCCTGTCCCAGCTGCCGGCGGTCCACGCCGAGGGCCTGGCCGACGCGGTGGACGGCTTCTGCGAGTCGATCGGCTTCACCCGCGAGCAGATCCGCCGGGTGTTCGAGGCGGCCCGGGCCCTAGACCTGCCGGTGAAGCTGCACGCCGAGCAGCTCTCCAATCTGGGCGGGGCGGCGCTCGCCGCCGAGTTCGGCGTCCTCTCGGCCGATCACCTGGAGTACCTGGACGAGGACGGGGTCATCGCCATGGCCAAGTCGGGCAGCGTGGCGGTCATGCTGCCGGGCGCCTTCTATTTCCTGCGCGACACCCGGGTCCCGCCCATCGAGCTGCTGCGCCGGCACGGCGTGCCCCTGGCGGTGGCGACCGACTGCAACCCCGGCTCCTCGCCGCTCACCTCCCTGCTGCTCGCCATGAACATGGCCGCGACCCTGTTCCGCCTGACGCCGGAGGAGGCGCTGGCCGGCGTTACCCGCAACGCCGCGCGGGCCCTCGGCCTCGATGCCGAGACGGGCAGCCTGGATACCGGCAAATGGTGCGACCTCGCCATCTGGGACATCGAGCGCCCGGCCGAGCTCGCCTACCGCATGGGCTTCAATCCGATCCACGCCCGCGTCTGGAGGGGCCGATGAGTGAGACGGTGACGATCCGCCCCGGTGCCACGGGGCTCGACGACTGGCGGCGTGTCTACCGCGGCGCGGCCTTCGCCCTCGACCCGGGCGCCAGAACCGCCGTCGACGCGGCCGCCGCCACCGTGGCCGAGATCGCCCGGCAGGACGAGCCGGTCTACGGCGTCAACACCGGCTTCGGCAAGCTGGCCCAGCAGCGCATCGACAAGGCCGACCTCGCCACCCTGCAGCGCAATCTGATTCTCTCCCATGCGGCGGGCGTGGGGCCGCCGCTGCCCGAGGCGGTGGTGCGCCTGGTGATCGCGCTGAAGATCGGCAGCCTCGCCCGAGGCGCCTCCGGTATCCGCTGGCAGATCATCGAGGCGCTCGAACGATTGGACGGAGCGGGGCTGCTGCCGGTGGTGCCCGCCCAGGGCTCGGCGGGGGCCTCGGGCGACCTGGCGCCGCTCGCCCACCTCTCGGCCGCCGTCATCGGCGAGGGCGAGGTGATGCAAGCAGGCGCGTCTCGCCCCGCCGCCGAGGCCCTGGCGGATGCGGGCCTTGAGCCCGTCGAGCTGGTCGCCAAGGAGGGCCTGGCCCTCATCAACGGCACCCAGGTCTCCGCTGCCTTGGCGCTGGCCGGCCTGTTCGAGATCGAGCGGGTGTTCCAGGCGGCGCTGGTGGCCGGCGCGCTCTCGATCGACGCGGCGCTGGGTTCCGACACCCCCTTCGATCCACGCATCCAGGATCTGCGCGGCCACCGGGGCCAGCGGGACGTGGCCGCGGCGATGAAGGCCCTGATCGACGACAGCGAGATCCGCGCCTCCCACGAGGACTGCGGCAAGGTGCAGGATCCCTACAGCCTGCGCTGCCAGCCCCAGGTGATGGGCGCCTGCCTCGATGTCATGCGCCAGGCGACAGCGACCCTGGCCGTGGAGGCCAACGCCGTCTCGGACAACCCGCTGGTCTTCGCCGAGGCCGGCGAGGTGCTGTCGGGCGGCAACTTCCACGCCGAGCCGGTGGCCTTCGCCGCCGACATGCTGGCGCTCGCCGTGGCCGAGGTCGGCGCGCTCTCGGAGCGGCGCATCGCCTTGCTGATGGACAACAACATCAGCGGCCTGCCCCACTTCCTGACAGACGATCCGGGCCTCAACTCGGGCTTCATGATCGCGCAGGTGGCCGCCGCGGCGCTCGCTGCAGAGAACAAGCAGCGCGCCCATCCGGCGAGCGTCGACAGCCTGCCCACCTCGGCCAACCAGGAGGACCACGTCTCCATGGCGACCCACGGGGCGCGCCGCCTCGCCGACATGGCCGAGAACGCGGCCTCCATCGTCGCCGTCGAGCTGCTGGCTGCGGCCCAGGGCATCGAGTACCACGCGCCGCTCGCCACCTCGTCGCGCCTCAAGCGGGCCCATGGCACGCTCCGCGCCCAGGTCGCGCCCATGCGCCAGGACCGCCTGCTGGCGCCCGACATGGCAGCGGCCAAGCGTCTGGTGCAATCCGGCGCGCTGGCCGAGGCGGTGGGTAGCGAGGTTCTGCCGGCGGTCGACCCGGAAAGCTCATGAGCGAGTTCCTGGAGATCCGCGAGGGCGGCGGACCCCTGGTCCTCAGCATGCCCCACGGCGGGCTGGAGCTGACGCCGGGCCTGGAGGCGCGTCTCAATGAGCTCGGGAAAGGACTCGGCGACACCGACTGGTGGATCGAGCGGCTCTACGACTTCGCCGGCGACCTCGACGCGAGCGTCGTGCGCACGCGCCTCTCGCGCACGGTGATCGACGTGAACCGGGACCCCTCGGGCGCTTCCCTCTATCCCGGCCAGGCGACCACCGGCCTCTGCCCGGTCGTGACTTTCGACGGCGAGCCGCTCTACCGTGACGGCGCCGAGCCGGACGAGGCCGAGATCGCCGAGCGTAGGGAGCGCTACTTCGCGCCCTACCACGCGGCCCTGGCGGCCCAGATCGCGCGGATCAAGGAGCGGCACGGCTTCGCCCTGCTCTACGACTGCCACTCGATCCGCTCGCAAGTGCCGCGGCTCTTCGAGGGCGAGCTGCCGGTCTTCAGCATCGGCACAAACGGCGGGACGAGCTGCGCGCCGGCGCTGGAGGCCGCCGTCGCCGAGGTCTGCGCGGAGGCGGAGGGCTACGGCCACGTGGTCAACGGCCGCTTCAAGGGTGGCTGGATCACCCGCAGCTACGGCGATCCGGCGAACGGCGTCCACGCGCTGCAGATGGAACTCGCCCAGCGGGCCTACATGGATGAATCTCCGCCCTGGAGCTTCGACGAGGCCAAGGCGAAGCGCCTGCGCCCGGTGCTGCGCCGACTCCTGGAGGCGATGCTGGCGCGGGCAAGAGAGATGTGAGAGGAGGGACCATGAGTCAGGGAACGCGACTGGACAACACCCGGGAGATCCACGCGCCGCGCGGGTCCGAGCTGAGCGCCAAGAGCTGGCTGACCGAGGCGCCGCTGCGCATGCTGATGAACAACCTGGATCCCGAGGTGGCCGAGCGGCCCGAGGAGCTGGTGGTCTACGGCGGCATCGGCCGCGCCGCGCGGGACTGGGAATCCTTCGACCGCATCGTCGCCGCCCTGCGCGACCTGGAGGGCGACGAGAGCCTGCTGGTGCAGTCGGGCAAGCCGGTGGGCGTCTTCAAGACCCACCCGGACGCGCCGCGGGTGCTGATCGCCAACTCCAACCTGGTGCCCGAGTGGGCCAACTGGAAGCGCTTCAACCAGCTCGACCGCGCCGGCCTCATGATGTACGGCCAGATGACGGCGGGCTCCTGGATCTACATCGGCTCCCAGGGGATCGTGCAGGGCACCTACGAGACCTTCGTCGAGATGGGCCGCCAGCACTACGGCGGCGACCTCGACGGCAAGTGGATCCTGACCGGCGGCCTCGGCGGCATGGGCGGCGCCCAGCCGCTCGCCGCCTCCATGGCGGGCGCCTCCATGCTGGCGGTCGAGTGCCAGCCCAGCCGCATCGACTTCCGCCTGCGCACCGGCTATCTCGACACCAAGGCCGACAGCCTCGACGAGGCGCTCGAGCTGATCGAGAAGTCCTGCGCCGAGAAGAGGCCGCTCACCGTCGGCCTGCTGGGCAACACCGCGGAAGTGCTGCCCGAGATGGTGCGCCGCGGCGTGCGGCCCGACGCGGTGACCGACCAGACCTCGGCCCACGATCCGGTGAACGGCTATCTGCCCGCGGGCTGGTCCCTCGCCCAATGGGAGGACGCCCGCGAGCGCGATCCCGACGCGGTCGCCAAGGCCGCCAAGGAGTCCATGGCCGTCCACGTGCGCGCCATGCTCGACTTCCACGCCCAGGGCGTGCCGACCTTCGACTACGGCAACAACATCCGCCAGATGGCGAGCGACGAGGGGGTCGAGACGGCCTTCGACTTCCCCGGCTTCGTGCCGGCCTACATCCGGCCCCTCTTCTGCCGCGGGGTCGGACCCTTCCGCTGGGCCGCGCTGTCCGGCGATCCGGAGGACATCTACCGCACCGACGCCAAGGTGAAGGAGCTGATCCCCGATGACGCCCATCTGCACACCTGGCTCGACATGGCGCGCGAGCGCATCCACTTCCAGGGCCTGCCGGCGCGGATCTGCTGGGTCGGCCTCGGCGACCGCGACCGCCTGGGCTTGGCGTTCAATGACATGGTTGCATCGGGCGAGGTGAGCGCGCCCATCGTGATCGGCCGCGACCATCTGGACTCGGGCTCGGTGGCGAGCCCGAACCGGGAGACCGAGGGCATGAAGGACGGCTCGGACGCGGTTTCCGACTGGCCGCTGCTGAACGCCCTGGTCAACTGCGCCGGGGGCGCCACCTGGGTCTCGATCCATCACGGCGGCGGCGTCGGCATGGGCTACTCCCAGCATGCCGGCATGGTGATCGTCTGCGACGGCACGCCCGAGGCTGCGGCCCGACTGAAACGGGTGCTGTGGAACGACCCGGCGACGGGCGTCATGCGCCACGCCGACGCGGGCTACGAGCTGGCCGTGGACTGCGCCCGCAAGCACCACCTCAAGCTGCCGTCGCTCGGCCTCGGCGACTAGGACCGCTTGGCCCGCCGCCAGGCCGAGCGACGCCATGGGCAAGGCGACCAGCAAGACGGGTCGCGGACGCCGCGACCCCGGCAAGCCGTCGGTCCTGGTCGATCAGGTGGCCGACTGGCTGATGGGCCAGGCCCTGGGGGAAACCGACTACGCGCCCCTGATCGAAGGCTGCTGCGAACGCCTGCTGGCCGCCGGGATTCCGCTCTGGCGGGCGCACCTGACCTTCCGCATCCTGCATCCCCTCTACGAGAGCATGGGCGTGACCTGGCTGCGCGGCGAAGGCGTCACGGTGATGCACTATCCCCACCGCTTCGGCAGCGAGGACTTTTCCGAGCAATTCAAAGCCAATCCCTTCTACCACATGATCAAAACCCGGACGCCCCTGCTCAGGCGGCGCCTCACGGGGCCGGAGGCGCTGCTGGATTTCCCGGTCCTGGCGGAGTTCAGGGAGCAGGGCGCCACCGACTATCTGGCCTTTCTGCTGTCCTTCGGGGAGGAGGAGCTCGACGGCGTGGTCGGCTCTTGGGTGACCGACCGGCGCGGCGGCTTCAGCGACGAGCACCTGCGGGCGCTGCTGCCCGTGCAGCGGGGACTCGCGGTCGCCTGCAAGATGCACATGAAGGAGGAGATCGCCCGGAACGTGGTCGCCACCTACCTGGGACCGGACGCGGGCCTGCGGGTGCTCAAGGGGCAGATCCGGCGCGGCGACGGCGAGAGCCTGCGCGCGGTCATCTGGTACAGCGACCTGCGCGGCTCCACCGCCATCGCCGACCGTCTGCCGCGCGACGCCTATATCCAGGCCCTCAACGACTACTTCGAGTGCACCGGCAGCCCCGTGCTGCGCCACGGCGGCCAGATCCTGAACTTCATTGGCGACGCGGTGCTGGCGATCTTCCCCATCGGCAAGGGCGTGACGGCTAAGCGGGCCTGCGCGCGGGCGCTCAAGGCCAGCGATGAGGCGCGGCGAACGACCGAGCGGGTCAACCGGCAGCGCGAGGCGCGGGGCGAAGCGCCGCTCTCCTTCGGCCTGGCGCTGCACCTGGGCGAGGTGCTGTTCGGCAACATCGGCGTGCCGGAGCGGCTCACCTTCTCGGTCATCGGGCCGACGGTGAACGAGGTGGCCCGGCTGGAGGCGCTCACCAAGACCCTGAAGCGCACTCTGGTAGCGAGCGAGAGTTTCGCCCGTCACGCGAAGGCCGACTGGGAGGACCTGGGCCGGCGCCGGGTCAGGGGCGTGGGCGCGGGCCTGGCGGTCTTCGGGCTCAAGTCGGAGACCTGACCGGCCACTGTTCCCGAATCGCCCTCCGCCGACGGATCGAGGCCAGCGCCCGGCGCCGCGATGGCGGCAAATGCGGGTTCGTGGCCGAGGGGCCGCGCGTGAACCTTCGACGCTGACGATGGGCCGGCCGAATCTTTGACGGGCCGGTCCTTTTGTCGTTGCTGCGGCGGTCGGATCGCGGCTAGGCATAGATCGGGCCCGTGCCGGGCGCGGCGCGGGCGCGAAACTGGAAGGGGTGTCGGCAGTCATGAAATCGCACGTACGGGTGGCCGTGATCGGCGGCGGCGTGGTCGGGTGCAGCGTGCTCTATCACCTGACCAAGTTCGGCTGGAAAGACGTGGTGCTGATCGAGCGTTCGGAGCTCACCTCCGGCTCGACCTGGCATGCGGCGGGCGGTTTCCACACCCTCAACGCCGACACCAACATGGCGGCGCTCCAGGGCTACACCATCAAGCTCTACAACGAGCTGGAGGAGATCAGCGGCCAGTTCTGCGGCCTGCACCACTCGGGCGGCATGACCATCGCCACCACGCCCGAGCGCATGGATCACCTGAAGAGCGAGCGCGCCAAGCACCGCTACATGGGCCTGGAGACGGAGATCATCGGGCCCGAGGAGATCGCCGCCCGCTCCCCCATCGTCAACACCGAGGGCGTGATCGGCGCGCTCTACGATCCGCTCGACGGGCACCTGGATCCCTCGGGCACGACCCACGCCTACGCCAAGGCGGCGCGCCAGCAGGGGGCGGAGATCTACCTGCGCAACCGGGTGATGGAGCTGAACCCGCGCGCCGACGGCGGCTGGGACGTGGTGAGCGAGCAGGGCACCATCGCGGCGGACTATGTGGTCAACGCCGGCGGCCTCTGGGCCCGCGAGGTCAACGAAATGGCGGGGGTCTACCTGCCGCTCCATCCCATGGAGCACCAGTACCTGGTGACCGACGAGATCCCCCTGGTCTACGAGCGCGACGAGGAGCTGCCCCACGTGATCGATCCGGGCGGCGAGAACTACCTGCGCCAGGAAGGTCGCGGCCTGGTGATCGGCTTCTACGAGCAGGCTTGCGACCCCTGGGCGGTGGACGGCACGCCCTGGGATTTCGGCAACGAGCTGCTCCCCGACAAGCTGGACCGCATCGGCGAGTCTCTGGAGACCGCCTACAACCGTTACCCCTGCCTGGCCGAGGCGGGGGTCAAGCGCGTCATCAACGGCCCCTTCACCTTCGCCCCCGACGGCAATCCGCTCGTGGGCCCGGTGCCGGGCATGACGAACTACTGGGCGGCCTGCGCGGTCATGGCCGGCTTCAGCCAGGGCGGCGGCGTCGGCCTGACGCTGGCCGAATGGATGATCGAGGGCGAGCCCTCGCGCGACGTCTTCGCCATGGACGTCTCGCGCTTCGGCGACTGGACGACGCGGCCCTACACCCGCGACAAGGTGAAGGAGAACTACCAGCGCCGCTTCGCCGTCTCCTACCCCAACGAGGAGCTGCCGGCGGCGCGTCCCCTCAACGCGACCCCGGCCTACGGCATCTGGGCGCAGCAGCGCGCCGTCTTCGGCTGCGGCTACGGCCTGGAGCACGTCAACTACTTCGCGCCCGAGGGCGACGCGCTCTTCGAGACGCCGGCCTTCCGCCGCTCCAACGCCTTCGCGCCCGTCGGCGAGGAGTGCCGCGCGGTGCGCACGGCCGTCGGCATCAACGAGATCCACAACTTCGGCAAATACGCCGTCACCGGGCCCGAGGCGGAGACCTGGCTGAGCCACGTGATGGCGAACCGCATGCCCCAAGAGGGCCGCATGGTGCTGACGCCCATGCTGAGCCCCAAGGGGCGGCTGATCGGCGACTTCACCGTCTCCAAGCTGGGGCCCGAGGAGTTCCAGCTGACCGCCTCCTCGCTCGCCCAGGCCTACCACATGCGCTGGTTCGAAGCGCACCTGCCGGAGAGCGGCGTCGATATCTCGAACGTCTCGCTCGAGCGCATCGGCTTCCAGATCGCCGGGCCCAAGGCGCGCGAGCTGCTGCAGCGGGTGACCCGCTCCGATGTCTCCAACGAGGCCTTTCCCTTCCTCTCGGTCCGGCGCCTGAACGTCGGCCTGGTGCCGGCCGTCGTCTGCCGGGTGACCTACACCGGAGACCTGGGCTATGAGATCTACGTCGCCGCCCGCCACCAGGTGCAGCTCTACGAGGCGTTGGCCGAGGCCGGCACGGACCTGGGGCTGAAGCCGTTCGGCATGCGGGCCATGCTGTCGCTGCGCCTGGAGAAGTCCTTCGGCTCCTGGATGCGGGAGTACAAGCCCGACTACACGCCCGCCGAGACCGGGCTCGACCGCTTCGTCTCCTTCAAGAAGAACGATTTCATCGGCCGCGACGCGGCGCTGGAGGCCAAGGAGACGCCGCCGTCGCGCAGGCTCTCCACCCTGGTGGTCGAGGCCGATGACGCCGACGTCTGGGCCGACGAGCCGATCTGGCGGGACGGCAAGGTGGTGGGCTTCGTCACCTCCGGCGGCTACGCCCACTACGCGGAGAAGTCGGTGGCGCTCGGCTTCGTGCCCACGGAGATGATCGAGGAGGGCGCGCCCTTCGAGATCGAGATCCTCGGCGAGATGCGCCCCGCCAAGCTCATCACCGAGCCGCTCTTCGACCCCAAGGGCGAACGCATGCGCGGCTGAGAAGGGCGGAGAGCCAAATGCCCGTTCTGGTTGACTCTTGCGGCCGGGAGTCTATGGAATCCGCCGCCTGATCTTGTCAATCCGGCTGCTTGCCTCCAATATCGCCCGCTCGGAGACGGAGCGCCCAGCTCTGGCCGGATGAGGGGAAACGGCTCGGGGAGGAAATGGGGTGTCCAATCAGCTTTCAGGACGCGCGTCCGCGCGGCCACTCTTCAGGCCGGGCGCCGTGCTCGCCCTGGCCGGCCTCTTGCTGGCGGCTTGCGAGCAGGAGCAGCCCGAGGTGGTCGAGAACATCCGCGCCATCAAGACCATCACCATCTCCGAGCGTGGCTCCGGCCAGCTGCGCCGCTTCCCCGGCACCGTGGAGGCGGTGGACACTTCCACCATCAGCTTCGAGGTCGCCGGCAACACCCGAGAGGTCAACGTCAACGTCGGCGACCGGGTGACGGAAGGCGAGGTCCTGGCGACCCTGGACGACAAGCCCTTTCAACTGAACGTCGAGGGCGCTGAGGCCGAACTGGGCCGGGCCAAGGCCCAGCTCGCCGAGAAGGATACCGAGTACGTCCGCCAAAAGACCCTCTACGAGAAGGATTGGGTCGCCAAGGCGGCCTACGACCAGGCGCTGGCGGCCCGCGACAGTGCCGCCAATCAGGTCTCCTACGCCACCTCGAAGCTGAACCTGTCGCGCCGGGATCTGGAGAAGACCAGGCTGGCGGCGCCCTTCGACGGGGTCATTGCCGCGAAGTACGTCGATCCCTTCCAGGAGGTGGCGCGCGGCGAGAAGGTTTTCGAGATCTACGCCGAGGGCGCCATGGAAGTGCTGCTTTCTGTGCCCGAGACCGCCATAGGACAGGTCCACCTCGGACTGCCCGCCGAGATCACTTTCCCCTCAGAGCAGGTGTCGAGCGTCAAGGGCCGGGTCTCCGAGGTCGGCACCGTGGCGGCGGAGGCCAACGCCTTTCCCGTCAAGGTGGCCCTCACCGACGCGCCGGACAACGTGCTGCCGGGCATGACGGCTGAGGTTTCCCTGATCCTTGGCGAGGACGACGGCAGCACGTCCTACCTGATACCTGTCTCGGCCATTGCCGCCGGCAATGAGCCTGGCAAGGGTTACGTTTTCGTGTTCGACCCCGGGACCTCCACGGTCAAGAAGACAGCGGTGCGCGGCGGGGGCGTGCAGGACAACCGGGTCTTCATTGCCGAGGGAATCAAGCCTGGCGACGTGGTCGCCGTGGCCGGGGTCAGCTTTCTGCGCGACGGGCAGGAAGTGAAGCTCATGTCCCAATAGCGCCGGCGGCCGGAAGAGGGGACGGAACGGCGCCATGGGGGGCATCACCGCATTTTCGCTGAATCGCTCGCGGGTCACCATCAGCTTCCTGATCCTGGTGATTCTCGCCGGGATCATGCAGTTCCTCACCTTTCCTCGGCAGGAGGACCCGCCCATCGTGATCCGCGAGGCGGTGATCTCCGCCGCCTTTCCCGGAATGGTGCCCGAGCAGGTCGAAGAACTGATCACCCGGCAGATCGAGACGCAGATCCGCACCATGCCGGAGATCGACGAGATCACCTCCGACTCCATGACCGGCCTGACCATCGTCCACGCCACCACCCGCGACGAATACGACGATCTCGACGAAATCTGGAACCGGCTGCGCAACAAGATGGACGACCTGCGGCCGCAGCTGCCCGAGGGCACCATCGGTCCTTTCGTCAACGACGAGTTCGGACTGGTCGCCATCGCCACCATCGCGCTTTGGAGCGACGGCTTCTCCATGTCGGAGATGCGCATCGTGGCCCGCGACATCCGCGACCGCCTCTACGAGCTCCGGGGCATCCGCAAGGTCGAGCTGTTCGGCGTGCAGGACGAGCGGGTCACCCTGAAGTTCTCCAACGCCAAGCTCTCCCAATTCGGGATCAGCCCGAGCGAAGTGGTCGACACCCTGGTCAGTCAGAACGTCATCCTTCCGGGCGGCAGCATCGACGCCGACGGCCGCGAGGTGGTGCTCTCGCCGACAGGCAACTTCACCAGTGTCGAGGAGGTCGAAAGGACTCTGATCGCCGTTCCGGACGACGGCGGGATGGTGCGCCTCAGCGACCTGGTAACGGTGGAGCGGGGCTACGTCGATCCGCCGGAAACGCTCGCCTACTACAACGGCCATCCGGCCATCGTCATCAGCGTCTCAATCACGCCGGGCGTCAACAGCGTCGAATTCGGCGAACGCCTGACGGCCAAGGTCCGCGAGCTGGAAAGCCATCTGCCCATCGGCTACGTGCTCGACTTCGCGACCTTCCAGCCGGACCTGGTGGTGGCCGCCGTGGACGGCGCGCTCTCCAGCGTCTACCAGACCCTCGCCATCGTCCTGGTGGTGGTCATGCTGTTCCTGGGCCTGCGCAGCGGCCTCATCGTCGGCTCCTTCGTGCCGATCACCATGCTGCTCGGCCTCGTCGTCATGCGCCAGTTCGGCATCGAGCTAGAGCGGGTCTCGATCATTTCCTCGATCGTGGCGTTGGGCATGCTGGTCGACAACGCCATCGTGGTTGTGGAGGACATCCGCAGCCGTCTGGAGCGGGGCGAGGAGCGGGCCGCCGCCTGCAAGGCTGCGGGCCAGACGCTGGCGGTCCCGCTCCTGACCTCCTCGCTCACGACCATCCTCGCCTTCATGCCCATGCTGCTGGTGGACGGGCAGACCGGCGAATACGTCTACTCGCTGCCCATGGTGGTGATCATCCTGCTCCTGGGCTCATGGTTCATGTCCATGTACATGACCCCCTCCATGGCCTTCTGGTTCATGAAGGTCGCGCCGAAAACGAAGAAGGCAGAGGGCGCGGAAAGCGCGACGGGCGAAGAGGCCGAGAAGGAAGACGAGGAGAGCAACGCCGGCAACGAGGGTGCGGCCGATCCCTACGGCGGCGGATTCTATCGGCGCTACCGGGGGATCCTCCAGCTCGCCCTGAGCGCGCGGCTGCTGGTGGTCGGCCTCGTGATCGCGCTGCTGGCCGGTGCCTTCGTGATGGCCGGTCAGCTGGTGCGGGAGTTTTTCGGACCCAGCGACCGCAACCAGTTCCTCATCTATGTGGATTTGCCGGCGGGATCGCGCATCACGGCGACGGACGAGGTGGTGCAGAATCTGACCGACTGGCTCAGCAACAAAGAGATCAATCCCGAGGTCACCGGAAACATCGCCTACGTGGGCACCGGTGGCCCGCGCTTCTTCCTCACCCTGTCGCCGGTGGATCCGGCCTCCAACGTCGCCTTCGTGATCGTCAACACCGAGAGCGACGATCAGGTCCCGGATCTGGTGCGGCGGACCCGGCTCTACCTGTTGGAGAACGCTCCCAATGCGACCGCGCGGGTCAAGCGCATGTGGCTCGGCGCCAACGAGCCGGCCTACGTGGAGTTCCGCCTGATCGGGCCCGACACGGACTACCTCTGGGAAAAGGCCACGCAGCTGACCGACGCGCTCTGGGCGGTCGAGGGCATCGACTACGTGCAGAACGATTGGGAGAACAAGATCGTGCGGGTCGACGTGATGGTCGACCAGGCCCGCGCGCGACGCGCCGGCGTGACCTCCCAGGAAGTGGGGCTATCCCTGAACGCCTTCCTCGACGGCGCGGAACTGACCGACTACCGCGAGGGGGACCTGGCCATCCCCATCATCATGCAGGCCACGGACGACGAGCGCGAGGCGCTCGGCGATCTCTGGAACATCAGCGTCTATTCGCGCTCGCGCGGGGGTCAACGTGCCGCTCACCCAGATCGCCGACATCAAGGGAAGCTGGCAGTTCAGCCGCGTCTCCCACAAGGATCAGGAGCGCACCGTCACCATCTCAGCCCGCCACCAGCACCTGAAGGCGCCGCAGCTGGTGGCGCTCATGACGCCCGTTCTGGAGGGCTTGGACCTGGGGCCGGGCTACCGCTGGGAGATCGGCGGCGAGATCGAGGACGCCACCGAGACCAACGAGAAGCTGTTCTCCACCATGCCGCAGTGCCTCCTGGGAATCGTGCTGCTGCTGGTCTGGCAGTTCAACTCCTTCCGCCGGCCGGCCATCATCATCCTGACCATTCCCATGGCTTTCGCGGCGGCGCTGTTCGGCGTCTTCGTGCTGCGCGCGCCCTTCGACTTCTTCGCCATCCTCGGGCTGCTCAGCCTGGCCGGCGTCATCATCAACAATGGCATCGTGCTCATAGATCGCATAGATTCCTTGCGTGCCGAAGGCAAGGAGCCTTACGAGGCCGTGGTTCTGGCGTCCCTGTCGCGGTTCCGGCCGATCCTCATGTCGGCCGTCACGACGATTCTCGGGGTCTTGCCCCTCATCGTCGTGCGCGACCCGTTGTTCTATTCCATGGCCGTGGTCATCGCCACGGGCCTGGCCTTGGGAACGCTGTTGACGCTCGTCGTCGTGCCGGTGCTCTACAGCCTCTTCTTCCGGGTGCGGAAGGCCTGAGCCGAAGGCGGTTCGATTGAATGGGAGGTTTGGAATGACATCGAGGTGGCTGGCAACTCTGAGCGCGCTTGCCTGGCTCGCGGCGCTGTTCGCGCCGGAGGTTTCCGCCCAGGACATCTACGCCTATCCGAACAAAGGCCAGAGTCAGGAGCAGCAGGAACAGGACAGGTTCCAGTGCTACAGCTGGGCCAGACAGCAGACGGGGTTCGATCCCATGCAGGCGCCCCAGTCGGGCGCTCCGCCGCCCAAGAAGAAGTCGGGCGGGCCGGGCCTGTTGGGCGGTGCGGCCGTAGGCGCCGGTGTCGGTGCGCTCGGCGGCGCGATCGGTGGCGACGCCGGCAAGGCGCTGCGATCGGCGCGGCGGCCGGAGGCATCCTCGGAGGCCTCACGAGCAACAGCAGGAACAAGCAGAACGAGAAGGCGAGGAAGGATTGGGAGCGCCAGCAGGCGGCCCAGTACCAGCAGGGCCGAAACGACTACAACCGCGCCTATTCGGCCTGCATGTCGTCGCGCGGTTACACGATCAACTAGCCACCGGGGGACGGAAGGATGAAGTTTGTCACACCTTTTCTGGCTCTTGCGGTGAGCTGCCTGGCGGTATCGCCTGCTGCTGGAGCGATCGACGGGTCCG
>CBDDCC010000022.1:0-31118 GCA_965225935.1 Rhodospirillales bacterium | reverse complement strand
TCTTCGAGGAGCTGAACCAGATCCAGGGCGCGCTGCACCGCCTTGAACAGTTCCTCGGGATTGACCGGCTTGGAGAGGTAGTCGTAGGCCCCGCCGCGGAGCGCACCGATTGCCGAATCGCGATCGGCATTGCCGGTCACCACGATGCAGGGCAGCTCCGGCCAGCGTTCCTTGAAGCTTGCGATCAGGTTGAGGCCGCTTTCGCGCCCCAGCTTGAGATCGACCAGGGCGACATGGGGCTCGAAGCTCTCGGCCAGAGCGAGAGCCTGGGCGGAATCGTGGGACAGCGCCACGGCGAGGTCCTGGATCTCCAGGATCTCGCCCAGACCCTCGGCGCCGTCGACGTCGTCGTCGACGATCAGAACCTTATGCTGGACCTCCGCGGTCACGTCCCCAGGTCCCTCAGCGGCCTATTTCGGCCAGCTTCTCCAGAGAGTTCAGCAGCACGGCCGGGTCGATCGGCTTGAACAGGACCCCGGACACGGTCGGATCCTTCACCGGAAGGTCGCGGCTTTCTGCCTTACCTGGTCCGGAGGCGACGACCAGGGTCGGCACGTTGCGACCCCGGCGTTTCATCTCGCAGTAGACCTCGAGGCCATCGATCATCGGCAGCTCGATGTCGAGGATCAACACGTCGACATCGAGCTTGTCGACCAGGTCCAATGCCTCTTCGCCGGTCTGCACGCTGCGGACCCGGTAGCCCTTGTCGCGGATGACCCCTTCCAGCTCGGTGCGGAAGCCGGGGTCGTGGTCGGCGATCAGGACCATGGCCTTCTGCTCGCTGGTCGGCTCCGAGTTCTCCAGCATGGTGAGGACGTCCTCGACCGCGACCGGCTTGTGCAGAACGCCGGCGGCGCCTTCCTCGATCGCCTGGTCGAGCAGGTGCTGGACACTGAAGCCGGTCATCATCACGACCTTCACATCCGGCTTGAACTTCTTGATCTCGATGAAGCTCTCGACGCCGTTCTTGCCCGGCATCATCACGTCCATGAAGGCGAGGTCGAAGTCCTGCTTCTGGAAGATCTCGATGGCCTCGGCGCTGCCGTAGGCCGTGGTCACCTCATGGCCGCTCAACTCGAGCACATCGGCCAAGCTATCCGCCACGTCGGCGTCGTCGTCGACGACGAAAATTCGCAGGCCAGCCATCAAGCCGCCTCCCGCTCGCTGTTGATAAGGGGCAGCCAGAAGGTCACCCGGGTACCGACGCCGACCTCGCTCTCGTAGGCGATGCCACCGCCGAGCGCCTCGAGCGCCTTCTTGACCGTGGGCAGGCCGAGGCCGACGCCGAAGCTCTTGGTCGAGAACAGCGGCTCGAAGATGCGCCCGAGCGTTTCCTCGTCCATGCCGGGGCCGGTGTCTTCGAGGACCACCTCGATCCCGCGCGTGCCGACGCCGGTGGTGACGGTCAGGCGCCGAGGCTTGTCTTCAGGCTGCTCTGCCATGGCCTGTAGGGCATTGTCGTAGACGTTGACCACCACACGCCGGAGCCACTCCGGATCGGCTGAGGCTTCGGCGCCCCCGGCGCTCAGGTCGACGACGATTTCGGTCCCCTCCGGCTGCTCCATGTCGGCGAGGGTCTGGCGCAGCCAGCCGTCGATATCGAGCGCCTCGGACTTGGGCGCGGTGTCGCGTGCATAGTCGAGCAGGTCGGAGATGATGCCGTCGCAGCGCACGATGTTGCGCTCGGCCCGGTCCAGGGCCCGCTCGACACCGAGGCCCTTGTCGGCCGTCTTCTGCTGGACCAGGAACAGCGAGCTGCGGATCGCCCCCATGGGATTGCGCAGCTCGTGACTGACCGTGGCGGTGAGCTGACCCAGAGTGGCCATGCGCTCCTTCTGGATCAGGCTCTCGTGGGCGGCCTGGAGCTCCTCCTGGGCCGACTTGCGCATGGCGATCTCTTCCCCCAGCTCGTTGTTGCTCTGCTCCAGTGCGCCCTTTGCGGCCAGCATCTCCTCGTGCTGGGCCAGCATGCGTTCGGCGGCGCGGCGGACGATGAACCAGAGAACCATGTAGACGCCGAGGAACAGCAGGCTGGTCAGCAAGATCAGGCGGTCGCGGCGGAACTGCACCTTGGCCAGAGTCTCTGTGACGTTGTCGTAGACCTCGAAGACGCCTTCGACCGCGCCGTTGCTGCCGCGGATCGGGACATAGGAGGCGATGACGTCGACGTTGAAGATCTCCCGCTCGAAGCCGCTGAAGCGGTCCCGGTGGGAGATTTCATTGGCGACGCGGCCGCCCGCGGCCGACACGAAGCCGGCCTGGTCGGCCTTGTTGTCCCCCAGCTGTCTGGCGTCGGTGGAGAAGATCGTGTTGCCGTTCATGGCATAGAGCTTGACCTTGACGACCGACAGCCCGGCCATCATCTGCCGCACCTGCCGGTCCAGCTCCGCCGTGCGGGGGTGATCGCGCAGCGCCTCGCCGTCGAGGCCGGCGGCTGCGGCCGCATGGTCGCGAATCCCGGGCCAGATCGAGTTGGAGAAGGCACGGGCCAGATCGACGTTTGAGGCTTCTCGTTCTTCCATGAGCTGCTGCGAGCTCACCACCGTGATCACGGCCGCCACGGCTATGGTGGCCAGCACGATGGTGACCGCGGAAGCGATCGAGAAGTATCTGACGAGCGGAAACATTGGGGACCCCCCTGCAGGCCAGCCGTTGAACACGCCGGCAGCACGCGAAACTCGCGCAATGCTGCCCAATACGTGCTCTTAGGCTACCTCGGGGTCGTTAGGATTTCCTTGAGGGGGCGCTAATCCGTCCTGCTAATCCGCTTGAGCTATTCGCCACCATCTAGCGGGAAGCGACCGAAGTTGCCGAAGAACTGCTGCAAGATGGTCAGTTCGTTGCCCTCGGTCGGCGTCGTCCGCGTCACCGGATCAATGATCCGCCCGTCTTCAAGCGTGTAGAGCGACGTGTCGTCGACCAGACCCGTGCCGTCGAAGGACACCACGAAGACGCTGCGCTCGATGATCTCGGGCTTGAAGAAAGCGAAATTGCGGGTCTTGTGGCCGATGTAGTACCAGCGGCGGTCGAGGAAGGTCGACACGGAAGAGGGTGAGCCCAGTTTCTCGACCACGTCCTCGCGACTGTCGAAGCCAGGCTCGACTTCGGCGATCAGCTCGGCGTCGGGCAGGTTGCCGCGCGTCGCCACCGTGCCGCTACAGGCCGAGAGAGCCAGACACGCGGCCGCAACCCAGGCGAGAATCTGGAGCGGCCCGCCGCCGTATCGCTTGCCTGCCCAGCTCATCCGTCTCCGATCCCCCATCGTCAGGCTGCCGCGGCCGGGTCGCGACCGCGAGCCTTGATTATCCCGGAGAGACGGTTCATTTCAAGGGTTTCGACGTCTCCTAGCGATCGAGGACGAAGCATGTTCCAGCGTTGGTTTGGGCATCGCGAAGATCCCAGGGAAGAAGCCGCGCAGGCGCTCTATGGAGCCATCGTCGGCCAGGCCCGGCAGGTCGAGTTCTACCGCGACTGCGGCGTGCCCGACACCGTCGATGGCCGTTTCGAGATGGTGTTGCTGCATGTCTTCCTGGTGCTGCGCCGGTTGCGCCAAGCCGCTGAGTCAGGCGAGACCAGCGGGGCCGAAAGTGCCAGTGCCGCCGAGGGTCCGGCAGGAGATCTGAGCCAACGGCTGTTCGACACCCTGTTTCGGGACATGGATGCAAGCCTGAGAGAGATGGGTGTCGGTGACCTCAGTGTCGGCAAGAAGATCAAAGACATGGTCGAGGCCTTCTACGGTCGCGTGTCATCCTATGAGACCGGGCTGGAGGCCGGCGGCGCGGCACTGGAAGCAGCCCTGGAACGGAACCTTCTGGGGACCGCCGAAGCGACCCGCGAGCAGATCGTTGCCCTGTCCGGATACGTGGCTGCCGCCGCTGACGATCTCGACGGTCAGGCCTTGGTGTCGCTGCTGGAGGGCCAGGTCAGTTTCGCTGCACCGCCGCACATGGAATTAATCAACTAAAACAAATTATTGGGCGTGATATTTAAGGGTGATCTCAAGTGCATTTGAACGCCATTGCGGCAGCGCTTCCATGTTGACCGTGCGGACGCACCTGCATAAGGTGCGCCGCTCCGCGGGAAGCTGGCGGAGGGTGTCTTGAAAGACCCGGAAGCAACAGCGGCGGAAGCGGAGTTTTCCAGGCTCGTCACGCGCGGCGAGATCGCCCGCGGCGAGGTGGTCCGGGACATCGAGGCCAATGCCGAGGAGAGGGCTGCGCTTGCGCGCCGCTTCGGTCTTGTCGCGCTGGATCGGCTGGTTGCCAATCTGCGTTTGCGGCCAGGGCCTTCAAGGGACCTGCTGCGGCTCGAGGGTCATCTGAGCGCGGCGGCGACCCAGGCTTGCGTCGTGACCCTGGAGCCGCTGCCTGTCGTGGTGGAGCAGGAGGTCTCGCAGCTCTACAGCCTGGAGGTGCCGGAAGCCCAGTCGATGACGGAGGCGGCCGGGACGGAAGAGGTGGAGATCGATGCCGAAGGCGAGGATCCGCCGGAACCGGTGGGGCCGCGGGGCATCGATCTGGGCGAGGCAGTGGCGGAACAACTGGCCTTGGCGCTCGATCCCTATCCGCGGGCGCCCGAGGCCGATCTGGAGGCCCTTTTGGAGGCCGACGGCCACGATCGGGCGCCGGACGGTCCATTCGCCGCGCTGGCGGCTTTGAAGGAACGGGATTGAGGTCCCGCAGCGGCAATCGGGCGGTTTTCGGACCGGAAGCACCGCTTGCCCAGCAGGGGCTTATTGGCTAAGAAGCGGCAACGATCGCGCCGCGTAGAGAGAAAAGGCTAGAGCTATGGCGGTACCAAGAAAGAAGATCTCGAAGTCGAAGCGCGACATGCGACGGGCGCACCATGCCCTCAAGCCCAGCGCCCACGTCGAATGCCCGAATTGCGGTGAACTGAAGCGGCCTCACCACGTCTGTGCGTCGTGCGGCTACTATGACGGGCGTGAGGTCGTCGAAGTCGAGGCCGTCTGACGGCACGCCTTCGGTTGCCTTGACCGTCGCTCTACGTCGGCCGATTCTGGGGTGTCGACTCGGGGTGGAATTAACAAGAAGGCGAACTTGAGCAGCCGCTGCACCATAGCGCTCGACGCCATGGGGGGCGATCATGCCCCGAAGATCGTCGTCAAGGGCGCGAATATCGCGCGCGAACGGCACCCGGACATCGACTTTCTGATCTTCGGGCGGGAGGATGAAGTCCTGCCGCTCTTGGAGAAGACGCCGAAGCTCGATGGCATTGCCCGTCTGATGCATGCCGAAGGCGTGGTGAAGTCGGATGCCCGGCCCTCGGCGGCGATCCGGGCCGGTCGCGACTCCTCGATGCGCCGCTCGATCGATGCCGTTTCCCAAGGCGCCGCCGCGGCCGCCGTCTCGGCCGGCAACACCGGTGCGCTGATGGGCATGGGCAAGCTGGTGCTCAAGACCACGCCCGGTATCAGCCGTCCCGCGATCGCTTCCTACTTCCCGACCTTGAAGGGCGAGACGGTGATGCTCGACCTCGGGGCGAACGTCCAATGCGACGCCCGCAACCTGGTCGACTTCGCCACCATGGGCCTCGCCTGCGCACGGAGCGTACTTGGCCAGGTCGAGCCGACCTACGCGCTCCTGAATGTCGGCTCGGAGGACACCAAAGGCCACGATCAGCTCCAGGAAGCCGCCGAGCGTCTGCGCGCCCTCGATCTCCCGGGCCGCTTCGAGGGTTTCGTCGAAGGCGACGACATCACCAAGGGCACGGTCGATGTCGTGGTGACCGACGGATTCACCGGCAACGTGGCGCTGAAGACCGCCGAGGGCACCGCCAAGCTGGTCAACGAGTACATTCGCCGTTCCTTCCGCAGCTCGCTGCTGGCCGGTATCGGCTACCTGCTGGCCCGTCCTGCGCTTCGGAAACTGCGCCAGCGAATCGATCCTAGGCGCTACAACGGAGCCATGCTGGTGGGATTGAACGGAATCGTGGTCAAGAGCCACGGCGGTACGGATGCGCTCGGCTTCGCCAACGCCATCGGTGTGGCGGCCGACATGGTGCAGCACGGATTTCTCTCGCAGATCGCGGCGGAGGCCGAGAAGAGCCAGGCCGTGCCGCCACCGCCTCGGGCCGCGGCCGTCTGATGGGGGCCCGGGCCCAGGTCGTCGGCTGCGGCGCCTACCTGCCGAGCCGGGTGGTGAGCAACGCCGAACTGGCCGAGCGTGTCGACACCAACGATGAGTGGATCGTCAAGCGCACCGGCATTCGCGAGCGCCGGGTGGCGGCGGACGGCGAGTACACCTCGCATCTGGGGATCGCCGCCGCGCGCGCGGCCCTGGAAGACGCGGCCATGGAGGCCGAGGATCTCGATCTGATCGTCTGTGCCACGTCGACGCCGGACGAGACTTTTCCTTCGACCGCGACCCGGATCCAGGCCGAGCTCGGCATGCACCGCGGTGCCGCCTTCGACGTTCAGGCGGTCTGCGCCGGATTCGTCTACGCCCTGGCGACCGCCGACAACTTCGTGCGCAGCGGGCAGGCCCGCAACGTCCTGGTGGTCGGCGCCGAGACCTTCTCCCGGATCCTCGACTGGCAGGACCGCTCGACCTGCGTGCTGTTCGGTGACGGCGCCGGTGCGGTGGTGCTCAAGGCCACGAACGGCGCCGGCAACGGACAGGATCGCGGTATTCTCTCCACGCACATCTATTCCGACGGCCGCCACCATGACGCGCTCTACGTCGATGGCGGCCCCGGTTCGACCCGCACGACCGGCTACCTGCGCATGCAGGGCCAGGAGGTCTTCAGGCACGCCGTCGTGCGCATGGCCGAGGCCATCGATACCGCGCTGGACACCAATGGCCTCAGCCCGGGCGATATCGACTGGCTGGTGCCGCATCAGGCCAATGCCCGGATCATCGAGGCCATGGGCCGGCGCTTCAACCTGCCGCCCGACCGCGTGGTCGTCACCGTTGACCGCCATGCCAACACCTCGGCCGCCTCGATCCCGCTGGCGCTCAACGAGGCCGTCGGAGACGGCCGGATCCAGGAAGGCGACCTGGTGCTGCTCGAGGCCATGGGCGGCGGCTTCACCTGGGGCTCCGCCCTGGTTCGCTGGTAGCCGTTTCCCTCTCCCGAAGATCTGCTTTAGTTTTCTCCCGAGAAGAGCCCCGCGCGACCGTGCGGTGCGACCAGCGATAGGGGAGGAGAGGGGTATGGCGCCGGGCTTCCGGATCGTCGAGGAGCGGCGGCTGCCGCCCAAGGAACTGGTCGAGGGTTTCGCGGCCCTGCAGGCGGCCATCGTCAGCGACAACCTCGGCCGCGGCATTGGCGACGGCGGACGGCTGCGCCCCTTTACCGCGCGGCGCTCGCTCTGCGGCGCGGCTCTCACCGTCAAGACCCGCATCGCTGACAATCTCATGATCCACAAGGCGATCGACATGGCCGGTCCCGGCGACGTGCTGGTCGTGGCGGCCGGCGGCGATCTGACCCACGCGGTCTTCGGCGAGATCATGTACGAGCTCGCCTTGGCTCGCGGCCTGGCCGGTATCGTCGTCGACGGCGCGATCCGGGACAGCGACGCGCTCTCGTCCCGCGACGAACTGGCGGTATTCGCGCGCGGCGCCAGTCACAGGGGCCCCTACAAGGACGGACCGGGCGCGATCAACGTGGCTGTGCATCTGGGCGATCTCATCGTCGAACCCGGCGATATCGTGCTCGGCGACGGCGATGGCGTGGTCGCGGTTCCCTTGGACGGTGCCGAGGCGGTGCTCAAGGCCGCGCAGGCCCAGGACGCGGGAGAGGCCAAGACCATGGCGGCGATCCGGGACGGCACGGTCGATCGTAGCTGGGTCGACGCCAGCCTGCGCGACAAGGGCGTGCTCGACTGAGCCCACCAACCGGCAATCGGGGAGAGACGATTGATGCTATTCGGACGCGAGTTCTCCTGGCACTGCCCGACACGGATCGAGTTCGGCTACGGCGCGATCGAGAGGCTCCCGGCGCTGGCGACGGAACTCGCCTGCACGCGCCTGCTGCTGGTCTCGGATCCCGGACTGGTCGAGACCGGGCTTGTGGACCGGGTCGCCGGCCTGCTTCGGGACGCCGGCATGGCCTTCGAGAGCTTCACCGAGGTCGATCAGGAGCCGGACCACAGCACCGTTCTTTCCGCGCTGGCCCAGGCGCGTGACGCCGGCTGCGACGGCGTGATCGGGCTGGGCGGCGGCAGCGCCATGGACAGCGCCAAGATCGTCGGTCTGATGCTGGGCAATGAGGGCGAGCCCAAGGACTACGTCGGGCTGGGGAAGGTGCCGCGCCCCGGTGCGCCGGTGATCGCGGTGCCGACGACCGCCGGTACCGGCAGCGAGATGACCGTCTGGTCGGTGCTTTCGGACAAGACCAATGAGGACAAGTTCCCGGTCGGCAGCGCCTACAACTGCCCGCGCATCGCCCTGCTCGATCCCGATATCAGCGCCAGTCTGCCGCCGGCCATCACCGCCGCCACCGGATTCGACGCCTTGACCCATGCCATGGAGAGCTATGTCAACCGGGTTACGGAACCGATCTCCGAGGCCATGGCCGAGCGTTCCATAGGCATGATCGGCGACTGGCTACGGCTCGCCGTGCACCAGCCGGACAATCGCGAGGCGCGCGGTCAGATGCTGCTGGCCAGCACCATCGCGGCCCTGGCGTTCAACAACCCGCGTCTGGGGCTGGTGCACGCCATCACCATGCCGCTGGGCGCGCGCTTCCATATTCCCCATGGCCTGGCCAATGCGATCATGCTGCCGGCGGTGATGGGCTACAACCTGCGCGGAGCGCCGGAGAAGTACGCCCGCGTTGCGGCGCTCCTGGGCGAGGACATCGACGGGCTCACGGCCCGCGATGCCGCGGCGCTTTCGGTGCCGGCCGCGATGTCGCTCAAGCAGGACACCGGCATCACCGAGACCCTTGCCGACTTCGGGGTCACCGAAGACACGCTATCCTGGATTGCGGAGGAGGCGATGAAGTCGGGTAATATCCCGATTAATCCAGTTCGTCCAAAGGTTGAGGATATCGAGGACATCTGCCGCCTTGCCATGCATCCCGACACGATTATGCCATTCGACTAAGCGGGTACGCGGCGTCTCCGTATTGCCCCATGCTTGCCCCTAGACAAGGCATCAAGGATGCTGGCCAACTATCGGGCAGAGTTGAGGTTTGACCGTTGTTGGGCGTTGGTCTAACGTTTTCGTCGACAGGGTGAGGGAGGGGTCTCATGACCGGGCGAACAATAACCCGAGCGGACCTCAGCGAGGCCGTCTACGCGGAAGTGGGGCTGTCGCGCAATGAGTCGGCAGATTTGGTGGAATCCGTTCTCTCGGAGATTTCGGATGCCTTGGTGCGCGGCGAGGTCGTGAAGATCTCCTCGTTCGGCAGCTTTTCCGTGCGGCAGAAGGGCGAGCGGATCGGGCGCAACCCCAAGACCGGCGAGGAAGTGCCGATCCTTCCGCGGCGGGTCCTGGTGTTCCGTGCATCGCACGTGCTGAAGAACCGGATCAACGACAGGTTGCTGTCGGATTGAGGCGGACACGGGACGGCCGCGCCTCTGGAGCGGCTGTCCGGTGAAGTCCCAGAAGGCGCCGCTGACGGCGTCCGAACCGTTCAGGAGCGACGATGGCGACATCCCATGCTGGTGGCAAATCGGCGGCGGCCTTTCGCACTATCAGCGAAGTGTCCGGCGAACTCGATGTGCCGCAGCATGTTCTTCGGTTCTGGGAAACCAAGTTCGCGCAGGTGCGGCCTCTGAAGCGCGCGGGGGGGCGGCGCTACTACCGACCCGAAGACATCGCTTTGCTGCGACGCATCCGCGATCTGCTCTACGCCGACGGCTACACCATCAAGGGTGTGCAGCGGCTGCTGCGTGACGGTCAGGGCAAGGTGCCCTCCGACACCAGCGAGCAGCCCGAATCGGCGGCCGGCGCAGGGGCCGGTCGCGGGCCCAATGGCGGCAGCAAGGCGGCCCCGAAGCCGAAGGCAACGCCTGCCGCCTCCCTCTCTGAAGGCAAGCGCCGCGATCTCGAGGCCTTATTGCGGGAACTTCAGACGATCAAGGGGATGCTGAAGGACGAAGGGTAAGGCAGTACGCTGGCTTGCGGGTCCGCGGTCCGCTTTGTATACAGAGACGTCGAGCCGGCAGCGAGCCGGCGTTCTTTCGGAGCGTGGCGCAGCCTGGTAGCGCACTTGACTGGGGGTCAAGGGGTCGTAGGTTCAAATCCTATCGCTCCGACCATTTTATCTAAATGCTGCAATATCTTGGCCGCCTGTCTTCATGTAAGGCAGGCGGTCTTGATTCGGCGTCCTTGCGAGCAGAGCGAGCTCAGCCCGACCAACGGCTCGGTTGCCAACCACGACTTGCCTCGTCGAACTTCGTCGAATAACAATCAGAATATTGGAGATTTTTCGTTCGAGGACATAGGGCGCTGTTCGGTCAACGCGACAACGAGGATGCCACGGTGGTGGCCATGCTGGCGTCGGCCCTGCGCCGCGACATCGCTTTCGGGGTCCTCGCGCCCGACCAGAAGCTGAAGATCGAGGCCTTGCGTCAGCGCTACGGCGGCTCCAACCATTCCATGCGCGAGACGCTCCGCCTGCTGAGTGCCGAGGGCCTGGTCGAGGCGACCAGCCAGCGCGGTTTTCGCGTCACCTCGGCAACCGGCGAGGATCTGCGTGACATCCTCTTCATGCGACTGCAGATCGAGCGCCTCGGCCTGGCGCGCTCGCTGGAGCGCTCGACGGTGGCCTGGGAATCCCAGGTGGTCGCCGCCTTCCACTCCCTCGCGCGCGCCGACGCGCAGGTCCAGGTCGAGCCGGACGACTTGACCGCCCTGGAGTGGGACGAGGCCTGCCGGGCGCTTTCGGCGGCCCTGATCGCGGCTTCCGAGTCGCCGCGGCTGATCGACATGCAGGGCAAGTTCTACAACCAGTCGCGGCGCTTTCGTCTGGCGCTGCTGCGGGAAGGGCGGATCGACTTCGCGGCGCGGGCCAAGAGGGCGGAGAGACTTCGAGAAGCGATTCTCGACGGCGACGAAGACGAGGCGCTCGAGGCACTGGAAGCAGACATCCGGGCCGAACTGCTGGCCGATGCCTGATCGAGGAAACCAAGAACGAGCAAGGGAGACGACAATGCCTAGAATGAACCGGCGGACCGCCCTCAAGCTGATGGGGGCAGCCGCAGCGACCAGTCTGGCCGCGCCGGCGATCGCGCAGGACCGCAAGATCGTGGTGGGCGCGCTGCGCTTCACGAGCCACTCCGGCAGCTTCATCGCCGTCGAGCGCGGCTACTTCGCCGAGGCCGGCCTCGACGTCGAGCTCAAGTTCTTTCAGGCCGCCCAACCCATGGCGGTGGCCATCGCGTCGGGCGACGTCGATTACGCGGTGACCGCGATCTCCGGCGGCTTGATCTCGCTGGCGGAGAAGGGCGCCATCAAGGTGATCGGCGGCGCGCTGTCGGAAGAGAAGGGCATCGACGGGCAGAAGATCCTGGCCTCCGACGCTGCTTTCCAGGCGGGCCTCACATCGCCGTCGGGCCTCGACGGAAAGACCTACGGCATGACCACCGCCGGTTCGTCGTTCCACTACATGGGCTCGAAGGTCGCCGCGGCCGAGGGCGTCGAGCCCAGCTTCAAGCCGCTTCAGAAGGTCGGCGCGATCATCGGCGCCCTGAAATCCGGTCAGATCGACGCCTGGTCGATCGTCCCCCACATCGCCAAGCCGCTGGCCGGCTCCGGGGCGGTGCACATCATCGGCAACATCTCCGACTATCTGCCGGACTACCAGATCACCACGGTCTTCACTTCGGCCAAAAACGCTGCGGAGGAACGCGCGATGACCGAGGGCTTTCTAGGCGCTTTCGGAAGAGGCGTCGGCGACTACAACGCGACGATGATCGACAAGGCGAAGGGCGAGGACGGCGTCCAGGAGCTGGTCGACCTGATTCACAAGTACGTCTACACCGACCGCCCGCGCGAAAAGGCCGCGCCCTCGATCATCAACGGCACCATGCGTCTCAACGAAGGCGCGGCGCTCAACGTCGCCTCGGTCCGCGACCAGTTGGCTTGGTTCCAAGAGGAGGGTCTGGTCGACAAGACGATCACCCTCGATACGCTCCTCGACACCAGCTACGTCGAGACCATTGGAGAGTAGATTCGGGCGGCAGTGGGCCTGGACGGCGAATAGGACTGGGAGGCGAGGGGCGGCTGGACGGGCCGTCCCTCGCTCTCCACCATAACGGCCATGGAATTGCGACTGGACGGCATCTGCCATCGCTACGGCAGCACCGAGGTCCTCAGCGACATCACGCTCGACATACCGTCAGGCCGAATCGCCTGCCTCGTCGGCCCGTCGGGCTGCGGCAAATCCACCCTGCTGCGCTTCATCGGGGGCCTGGAGCGGCCGAGCGAGGGCCGCGTGCTGCAATACGGGACCACCCCCGAGGGCTGTCTCAACCCGCTGACCTTCGTGTTCCAGGATTTCGCCCTGCTGCCGTGGCGCACGGTGCGCGGCAACATCTCCCTGGTGCTGGAAGACCATGGAATTCGCGGCCGCACGGCCGAGGCGGTTATTGCCGACGTGCTGAGCCGGACATCCCTCTCCGATTTCGCCACTGCGCTGCCCAAGCAGCTCTCCGGCGGCATGAAGCAGAGGGTGGCGATCGCCCGGGCCCTGGCGGTCAATCCGGCGGTGCTGCTGATGGATGAGCCGCTGTCCGCGCTCGATGCCCAGACCCGTGAGCTGCTGATCGACGACCTGGTGACGCTCTGGTCGCGCACGCCGTTCACAGCGGTCTATGTCACCCACAATCTCGCCGAGGCCGTCCGGCTCGGCCACGTGATCGCGGTGCTCTCGCGGCGGCCGGGACGGATCCGGGAGGTGGTCCGGCTGGACAAGCCCTTGTCCGAGCGCGGCTACGGCGATCCCGATCTGGAGGCGACCCAGCGGCACCTCTGGACCCTGATGCGCGATGAGGCGCGGGCCGCCGACGCGGAGTTGATCGATGGCTGAACAGGTGCAGGCGGGCACGGAGCCCGAGGTCTTGGCCAAGGCCGGTCAAGCGACCGGTGGCGACGAGGTCCGCTTTCGCGGCGGCGGCTTTGCGCCGCGACCCCGCCGCTGGCTCGGCTTCCTCGTCTTCGTCGTGCTGATCGCCATCGTGGAATGGGGGACGCGCAGCGGCTGGATCTCGGCCCTGACCCTCCCTCGTCCCTCGGAAGTGCTGCAGACCTTCCAGGAGCTCTATCAGTCCGGCCTGCTGTTCAAGCACCTGCTGCCCTCGCTGTCCCGGCTCGTGGTCGGGGCGGCCATCGGGGTCAGCCTCGGCATCGCGGTCGGCGTGATGATCGGACTGTTCTCCTATGTTCGGGCCGGACTGGCGCCGCTGATCGCGGCGATCTTCCCGATTCCCAAGATCGCCCTGCTGCCGCTCTTTGTGATCTGGTTCGGGATCGACGAGGGTTCGAAGTACGCGCTGATCGCCTTCGGCACCTTCACCCCAACGGTCGTGGCGACCTACGGGGCGGTCGACAACGTCGACCGGACCCTGATCCGCATGGGCCAGAGTTTCGGCCTCTCCTGGCTTTCCATCGTGCGCAAGATCGTCCTGCCGGGCGCCATGCCGGGCATCCTCTCCGGCCTCAGGATCAGCCTCGCCATCGCGATCATCCTGCTGGTCGCCGCGGAGATGCTGGGGGCGGAGTATGGGATCGGCGCCTACATCCTGGAGGCCGGCTCGCTCTACGACCTGGAGCGGCTCTTCGTCGGCGTGGTCATCCTGTCGCTCCTGGGCGTCCTGGTCAGCGCCGGCGTCGGCTTCGTCGAGCGTCGCCTGCTGGTCTGGCGGGTCTGAACGGATTGGCGCCGGAGCGGCCCGCTCTGAGGCCGGGCTAGCGGAAGGCGCTGCCGCCGCTGTCCGACGCGATGGCCCGCCAGCGGTCGCGGTTTCCTGGCATCTCGCGCGAGATCCAGCGTCCGTTTTCCTCGGTCTCTGGGCTGTCCGCGAGGTCCCAGGCGTAGGCGGTCCAGGGAATGACCCGGAAGCGCAAGCAGTCGAGCACGTAGGTCTGCGGGCCCTGCATGTAGAGATCGGCCGTCAGCACCATGTGTCCGCGGACGCCGTGGTTCTCTTCGAGCCCGCTCAGGGGCAGCTTGCAAAGCGCCAGGCGCAGGCAATCCGGATGCCAGCCCTCCGCCAAGAGGCGGTCGCGGGCCTCGAGGCAGAAGTCCTCGCAGTCGCCATAGAGAATGCCCTCTGCCGACTCCGGCTCGGCCCAGTGATCGCTGACTCCGAAACGCTCGAGGTCGCTGGTCCAGGTGAAGCTGCGCAGCAGGAGGTCGTGAACCCGCGGCAGGGCCCGAATCCGCGTCGTGTCCGTCTCGACCGAGGGCAGGCCCCCGGCACGGAAACGGCCGGGTTCGCGCTGCAGGAGGGCGCTCCATCCGGCCGGTGGCGCGACCTCGGGACCGTCCGGCATCTCGGGCATAACGCGATCTCCACAACCTGTTGCTTCCGGGGCGCCGCACTATAGCTCGCGAGTCGGCTGGGGTCTCGCGGCGCCAGGCCCAAGGCGAGAAGCGTTTCGACCTCATCACCATCTGCTCTAGACTGCTGGTAGTCAGCCCCAGCGGAGTGCTCAGCGCATGACTGCGATGCCATCCGGCCGACTCGTCAAGGCCCCCAAGGGTTGGAAAGATCTCCTGGAGCGACACCCGGATCAGTTTACGGCCGAGCCGCCGGTCGCGGTTCGGCCCGAAGGCGACATGATCCGCCGTCCCGCCAACATCCACGAACAGGTCCTGAGCGGCTGGCGGTTCAAGACCGACCAGACGCTCTACGGCACGAGCGACCATTGGGCGTTGCCCAAACGCTCTCTCGGTATCGCCTCGGGAGACTGCGAAGACTTCGCCCTGGAGTGCCGCCGGCGGCTGGTGGAAGACGGCTGGCCCTCGGCTTCGGCGAGGCTGGCGCTCTGCATGATCCACAAGAGCGACGCGCAGAGGAACCACGGCGTCAGAGGCCACATGGTCCTCACAATCGATCTCGAGCTGCCGCAGGGCCCGGATACCCTCGTCCTGGATGTCTTGCGGTCCAGGGTCATGGGCTGGGAAGAGTATCGTTGGGATTTCTCGAACGACCCCTTCACCGTCAACGGCCGCTGGATCAGCCGGGAAGTGCCTGGACGAAAACGCTGGGAGCGGATCTCGCGGGCGCAGTGACGCCGGCGCTGGCGCCGGTCAATCCAGCTCGAAGGCGTCCTTGTAGTCCTGGGCTAGGCTTTCGTCCTGGTCTTCCTTGCGCAGGAAGCAGTTGCCGACCGCCAAAGCCTCGATGCCGGTGCCCATGAAGCAGCGGAAGGCGTCCTCCGGCGTGCAGACGATCGGCTCGCCGCGCACGTTGAAGGAGGTGTTGACCAGGACCGGGCAGCCGGTGTGCGCCTCGAAACCCTCCAGGAGTGCGTGGAAGCGCGGATTGGTCTCCTTGTGCACTGTCTGGATGCGGGCCGAATAGTCGACGTGAGTGACGGCCGGGATCTCCGAGCGCGGGACGTTGAGCTTGTCGAGGCCGAAAAGGGACTCCTGCTCCTCGGTCATGCGCTGCTGTCGTGACTGCTTCACCTCGTCGACCAGCAGCATGTAGGGGCTGTCACCGTCCAGCTCGAACCAGTCGCCCACTCTCTCGCGCAGCACCGCCGGCGCGAACGGGCGGAAGCTCTCGCGGTACTTCACTTTCAGATTGAGGTTCTTCTGGACCTCGCCGCCGCGCGGGTCGGCCAGGATCGAGCGCCCGCCAAGCGCGCGCGGACCGAACTCCATGCGGCCCTGGAACCAGCCGAGCGCCTTGCCGTCCGCCAGCGCCGCGACACAGGCCGCGCGCAACGCCTCGTCATCCAGGACCTCGAAGCGCGCGCCGGCCGCTTCCAGCCGTGCCTCGATGTCGTCTTGCGGGTAGGCGGGGCCGAGGTAGGAGCCCTGCATGGCATCGAGGTGATTGCCGGTGGAGCGATTGCCTGCTGAGCCATTGTCTCCGGCGCCGTTGCCCGCCGGGGCCACGCCATTGGTATGGCGCTCGCCGTCCTTGAATCCGTGGTAGGCCGCCAGGGCCGCGCCCAGAGCGCCACCGGCATCGCCGGCAGCCGGCTGGATCCAGAGGTTCTCGAAGGCGCCGTCGCGCAGGATCTTGCCGTTGGCGACGCAGTTGAGGGCCACGCCACCGGCGAGACAGAGATTGCGCTGGCCGGTGTCCTTGGCGAGCCCGCGCGTCAGCCGCAACACGATCTCCTCGATCACCGCCTGCACCGAGGCGGCGAGATCCATGTGTCGCGGCTCCAGAAGCTCCGTGTCCGGCTTGCGGGCCGGTCCGCCGAACAGCGCGTCGAACTTGGGGCTCGTCATGGTGAGCCCGGTGCAATAGTTGAAGTAGGACTGGTCGAGCCGGAAGCTGCCGTCCTCCTTGAGGTCGACCAGATTGTCGAGGATCGCCTGTGCGTAGCGAGGCTCTCCGTAGGGGGCGAGGCCCATCACCTTGTACTCACCCGAGTTGACCTTGAAGCCGGTGTAGTAGGTGAAGGCCGAATAGAGCAGCCCGATCGAATGCGGCCAGTGGATCTCGCGCACCATCTCGAGGCGATTGCTCCGGCCGAGAGCGGCCGAGGTGGTGGCCCACTCGCCGACCCCGTCCATCGTCAGCACGACCGCTTCCTCGAAGGGCGAGGGATAGAAGGCGCTGGCGGCGTGGCTCTGGTGGTGTTCCGCGAAGAGCAGCCGCTGCTCCCAGTCGAAGTCCGGCGCGGCCTCCTTGAGGTAGCCCTTCAGCAGCGACTTCTGGAACAGCTTCTCCTTGAGCCAGACCGGAATCGCCATCTTGAAAGAGGCGAAGCCGCGTGGCGCGAAGGAGAGATAGGTCTCCAGCAGCCTTTCGAACTTGAGGAAAGGCTTGTCGTAGAAGACCACATGGTCGACCGCGTCGAGCGTCACGCCGGCCTCGCCCAGGCAGTAGTCGATGGCCAGGTGGGGATAGCCGGAATCGTGTTTCTTGCGGGTGAAGCGCTCTTCCTGGGCCGCCGCGACGATGCGCCCGTCCTCGACCAGCGCCGCGGCGCTGTCGTGATAGAAGGCCGAGAGGCCGAGGATCCGCATTTCGCCGGGCCCGCCTTCGAGGCTCAGAAGATCGTGTAGATGAAGGGCGCGACCGCCGAGCCCTGGGTCAGGACGACAAGGCCGCCAAGCAGCAGCATCATCAGCAGCACCGGGAGCAGCCAGTACTTCTTGCGAACCCTCATGAACGACCAGAGCTCACCCAGGAAGGAAATCATCGAACGCCTCTCAGAACTGCTGCTTCATGGTGTCGGGGGCGGGACCGGGCGGCTCGCGCTCGATCCAGTAGCTGGCGGCCGCTGGGTCGCGGCGCAGGCGCATCGGATCCTTGCCGAAGGCCCGCATGATCAGCCCGGTCGGGGTCACTACGCCGAAGAACATCACCCCCATGACGATCGGATTGACGATCTTGTGCAGGAGCAGGCCGAAGCGGGTCCAAAGCCGGTTCAGCGGCGCCAGGATCGCCGGCCGGATGAACGAGGCCGCCAGGAACAGGCCGGCGATTCCGGCCGACCACCAGCGAGGCGCCTCGCCGCCCAGAAGCGGCCAGGCCGCGATGATCACGAAGACCACGGTGAAGACCAGGCCGAAGGCGCGGTCGGAGCTGGTCTTGATCTCCTGGCTGCGACCGAGATCCTCGTGGTGGCCGTGGCCTTTTCGCTCAGCCATGACGGTTCCCAGGCGGTCGGCGCGTGGCGGCTTCGATCATCGGTTTCCGGCCCATCTCCAGGGTCAAAGCGATTGGCGCCTCTTGTCCTGTCCGCTCCTGCCTCTGTCAAGAGCGGCTGGCCGCTCGGCGATTGACAAGCAGCCGCTCTTGGGCCTTTTGCTGGGCCGCGCGGGGTAAGGGGCTCAGGGGAGCGATGATTTCAAGACTGCTTCGGGGGCTGATCGGGATCGGCCTGGTTCTGCTGGTCACGCTGGTTCTCTTCGAGGTCGCTCTGCGACTGGTGCCCTCGGTCATTCCAACGGCGATGCTGGGCGACTTCCACGGCAAGGTTCGCGCGGAGATCGCCGAGAGTCGGGGTTTGCGCACCCGAGACGCCGTCGAGCAGACCTTCGTGGAGCGGGCCGAGGGCGGGCCCGACTTCGGCACCTATCCGCCCAACAGCGAGGCCGGGTCCCAGGCCGACGAAGTCGACAAGGCGGAGGGCGCCCATGAGTCCGTCACCACCGACGAGCGCGGTTTCTGTAACCCGCCGAAGACACCGCTGAGCGAAACCCTGGTGGTCGGCGACAGCTTCGTCTGGTGCATGGCCCTGCGGCTGGAGGACGCCTGGACCCGACATCTTCAGGCGGGACTGGGCGGGCCGGTCTACAACGCCGGCATCCCGGGCATCGGGCTCTACGAGTACAACGACATCCTGCGCTGGCTGCTGACCGAGGCGACGCCCAAGCGGGTGGTCATGAGCGTCTACGGCGGCAACGACCTCCGCGATGCCATCCGTTTTCGGAACTGGCACGAAAAGAACGAGGCCGCCGAGGCGGACACGGCGTCACAGCCTGCCGACACCGAGGCACAGGAGGAGCGCGGGATTTGTGCTGGCGATCCCAATGCCAGCACGGCCGGGCGCAGCGGCTTTGGCCGGCTCTACTACCATCTGATCGAGAGCTCGTGGCTCGGCTGCTACAGCTATGCGGTCAACACCCTGGGCGGTGCCGCGCTGCAGGTCCGAAAGTCCTTCAAGCGGAGCGCCGCGCCGGTCGACAACTTCCGCTACACCATCGCGCACCGCGGCCGGTCGGTGCCCTTCAACATCTACAGCGGCGACACCAACGAGATCTGGAACGGGCGCGCCCTGGCCGAGGGCCGGGTCGAGTTGTCCCTGTGGCAGCCGGCACTGGACGCCTTCCTGGGCCTGGCCCGCGAGAAGGGCTTCCAGCCGCTGGTGATCTACATCCCCTCGGCCTTTCGCGTCTACGAGACCGTCTTCGAGGACCCGAGTGTCGCGGATGCGGTCCATGGCATGCACGAGGCGCAGGGCCGGTTTCTCAGCGAATGGGGAGCGGCCAACGCCGTGCCCGTCCTCGATCTGACCGAGGATCTGCGGGCTGCGGCACCGGAGCACGAGCCGCTGCTCTACTTCCCGGCCAACGTCCACCTGACACCGACGGGCAGCCAGGTCGTCGGTAACCTGGTCGCGGGTTGGATGCAGGGCCTGGGCGTGACCGACTAGCTCTCCTGAAGGCTCTGCAGCCTGAGCAGCGCGATGCGATGGACCTGCTCCAGGGCGGTGGCGAACTCGACGTCCGGCGCATTGTTGACCCGCTCTTCGAAGGCTTCCAGGATCTCGGTCCGTCCCTTGCCGCGCACAGCCAGAATGAAGGGAAAGCCGAAGCGTTCGCGGTAGCGTCCGTTGAGGTCCTGGAAGCGCGCGAACTCTTCGGGCGTGCAGCTATCGAGACCAGCGCCGGCCTGTTCGGCGGTGGAGTCCGGCGTCAGGTCGCCGGCCACGGCCAGACGCCCGGCGAGGTCGGGATGGGCGCGAAGGAGGTCGAGTTGCGCTTCTCGTCCGGCCCCGTCGACGATCGCGGCAAGCACCGCATGCAATCCCGCCGCCGTGTCCTGCTGCGGCATGATGCCGACCTCGAAAGCGCCCTCCGCCACCCAGGGCGAATGCTCGTAGATGCCTCCGAAGGTAGCGACGAAGGACGCCCGGTCCAGGCTGCTGGGACGCGGCTGTAGCAAGGCGGCGTTGTCGGTCACGGTCATTCTTCGGCGGCGCTTTGTGGCTATGACTGTAGTCAGGTCTGTGACAGGATAAAGACAGGGAGCGCCTGCGATTATCAAGTCCGCACTAGACGGATCGCCCCTGAAACCGGGGCCATCGAGTAATCGCCCGAACGAGAGGCTGAGGTTTCAAGCGGCTCAGAAGTCGGCGCTGAGGGGCGTCGGAGTCGTGTTCGGGAGGTGACGTTTGGGCCGTCTCACCACACATGTGTTGGACACAGCGCTGGGCCGCCCGGGTGAGGGACTGGGGATCGAGCTCTATCTCCTCGACCCGGAGCGCGTCCGCGTCGCGTCGGCGGTCACCAACGCGGACGGGCGCTGCGACGCGCCCCTGCTGGCCGACGGTGCTTTCGAAACCGGTCGCTACGAGCTGGTGTTCCGGGCCGGCGACTATTTCACCGCGATGGGCCTCGATGCGGCCGAGCCGCGTTTCCTCGACGAGGTCGTGATCCGTTTCGGCATTTCCGAGCCTGGGCAGCACTATCACGTGCCGCTTCTGCTCTCGCCTTACGGCTACACGACCTATCGGGGTTCCTAGGCGGCGGGCGGCGCGGGGCATGTCGGGAACGATCCGCTTCCTGCTGGGTGACGAGCCACGCGCGCTGAAGGACGTCGATCCGAACCTGACCGTGCTCCGATACCTGCGCGAGGTCGAAGGGCTCTGCGGTACCAAGGAGGGCTGTGCCGAGGGCGACTGCGGCGCCTGCACGGTGCTGCTCGTCGAGCCCGATGCCGAAGGACGCAGACTGCGGCATCGGGCAGTCAATGCCTGCATCCAGTTCCTGCCGACGCTCGACGGCCGTCAGCTCCTGACGGTGGAGCACTTGTCCGGGCCCGGCCAGGAACTGCATCCGGTGCAGCAGGCCATGGTCGACCAGCATGGCTCGCAATGCGGCTTCTGCACCCCCGGTTTCGTCATGTCCCTGGCCGCCCTGCAGCGCGCGGGGCAGGCGCAGAGCCGACAGGAGATCGATGACGCGCTGGCCGGCAACCTCTGCCGCTGTACCGGCTACGGGCCGATCGTCGCGGCGGCGCGCAGCCTCGGCGAGGCGCCACGCGACGAGACCCGTGACGCGGAGACCTTGGAGGCGCTCGCGTCCCTGCGCTCCGAAGAGACATTGGCGGTCGAAGGCTCGGGCCGTCGCTACTTCGCACCCCGCTCGATGGATGCCCTGGCGGCGCTCTTGCTGGAGTATCCGGAGGCCGTGATCCTGGCGGGCGGCACCGACGTCGGCCTCTGGGTGACGAAGCAGCATCGCCGGCTCGACCCGTTGATCTATGTCGGCGAGGTGGCGGAGCTCAAGACTCTCAAGACGAGCGATGCCTGGATCGAGATCGGCGCGGCCGTCACCTACGAGGAGGCTTTCGCACTGCTGGCCGAGGCCTATCCCGACCTCGGCGAAGTGCTGCGGCGGCTCGGATCGCGCCAGATCCGCAACGTCGGCACGATCGGCGGCAACATCGCCAATGGTTCGCCGATCGGCGACAGCCCACCGCCGTTGATCGCGCTCGGCGCCCGACTCGTGCTGCGCCGGGGCGACGAACAGCGGCGCATCGCGCTGGAAGACTTTTTCCTCGAGTACGGCAGGCAGGATCGCCGGCCGGGCGAGTTTGTCGTGTCCGTGGAGCTGCCGACTCCCGAGGCGCAGGAGGACAGGGTCTTCCGCGCCTACAAGGTCTCGAAACGCTTCGACCAGGACATCACGGCGGTGCTCGGCGCGTTCAACCTTCGCCTGGAGGGCGGTCGCGTCGTCGAGGCGCGAATCTGCTACGGCGGTATGGCGGGCACGCCCAAAAGGGCTCCAGCCTGCGAGAGCGCGCTTGTGGGCCAGGCCTGGGACGAGCAGACCCTGGAAGCCGGGCGTGCCGCGCTGGACGAGGACTACAGCCCGCTCGACGATATGCGGGCCAGCGCCAGATATCGCATGGCCGTTGCCCGCAACCTGCTGACCCGCTGCTTCATCGAGACCACGCAGCCCGGTGTCGAGACCCGCCTGGTCGGGGAGGTCAGCGCGCATGCCTGAGTCGGGCCCCAGCACGCTGGAGCGAAGCGAAGGCGGCGTCGCCGGCGGCGTGCGCGAGGCTCTGGCGCACGACAGCGCCCGCAAGCACGTCACTGGCACGGCGCTCTACGTCGATGACCTTCCGGAGCCACCGCGTTGCCTTCACCTGGTCGCGGGCGGTTCCGCGCACGCGCATGCCCGCGTGGTTCGGCTCGATCTCGAGGCCGTCCGGCAGGCGCCCGGCGTGGTGCTGGTCTTGACCGCGTCGGACATTCCAGGGGTGAACGACGTCAGCCCGACCCACTGCGGCGACGACCCCCTGCTGGCCGACGGCCTGGCGCAGTTCCATGGTCAGCCGCTCTTCGCGGTCGCCGCCGAAAGCCTCGACGAGGCACGAGCCGCGGTCGCGCTGGCCGAGGTCGAGTACGATGTGCTGGAGCCGATCCTCACGGTCGAGCAGGCGCTGGAGGCGGGCGCCTTCGTTCTGGAGCCGCATGAGATGCGGCGCGGCGATGCTCAGGCGGCCCTGGCGGCCGCGCCGCATCGTCTCCGTGGCCGCCTGAGCATCGGCGGTCAGGACCACTTCTACCTCGAAGGGCAGGCCTCCCTGGCGGTCCCGGGCGAGGACGGCGACGTCGTGTTGCACTGTTCGACCCAGCATCCAAGCGAGGTCCAGCAGCACGCCGCCAAGGTGCTGGGACGCCAGGCAAACGCTGTAACGGTCGAAACCCGACGCATGGGCGGGGCCTTCGGGGGCAAGGAAACGCAGGCGGCCCAGTGGGCGGTCCTGGCGGCGCTCGCGGCGGTGAAGACCGGTCGGCCGGCCAAGTTCCGGCTCGACCGTGACGACGACATGATCATGACCGGCAAGCGGCACGACTTTCTGGCCGACTACGAGGTCGGCTTCGATGAGCAGGGCCGCATCCTCGGGCTCGATCTGACGCTGGCATCCCGCTGCGGGTTCTCGGCCGACCTCTCCGGGGCGATCAACGATCGCGCGATGTTCCACGCCGACAATGGCTACTACCTCGATGCCGTGGTCATCCGTTCGCACCGCTGTCGCACCAACACGGTCTCCAACACCGCTTTTCGTGGATTCGGCGGCCCCCAGGGCATGGTGGTGATCGAACGGGTGATCGACGAGATCGCCCGCGCGCTCGGGCACGATCCGCTCGATGTGCGCCTGATCAATCTCTACGACGCGCAAGGACAGGACAGCGGTCGCAAGCTGACGCCCTACCACATGGTCGTGGAGGACAACGTCCTTCCGGAGCTGATGGCGGAACTCGAGCGCAGCGCCGACTACCGCGCGCGGCGCGAGGCTGCTGCGGCCCACAACCGGGAAAGCCCGCTCCTCAAGCGCGGCCTGGCGCTGACACCGGTCAAGTTCGGGATCTCCTTCACGACAACCTTTCTCAACCAGGCAGGTGCGCTGATTCACATCTATACCGATGGCAGCATCCATCTGAACCATGGCGGCACCGAGATGGGGCAGGGCCTCTTCGTGAAGGTGGCACAGGTCGTTGCCGAAGAGCTTCAGGTCGACGTCGAGCGGATCAAGATCACCGCCACCAACACCGCGAAGGTCCCCAATACCTCCGCCACCGCGGCGTCGTCGGGTTCTGACATGAACGGCATGGCGGCGCAGGCCGCAGCACGGACTCTGCGCGAACGGCTGACGGCTTTTGCGGCGGAGCACTTCGGCGTCGCCGAGAACGCGGTCGTCTTCCAAGCCAATCGCGTGCGGGTCGGTGCGCACGAAGTCAGTTTTGCCGAGCTGGTCAAGCTGGCCTATCTGGCTCGGGTGCAGCTCTCGGCGACCGGCTTCTACGCCACGCCCAAGATCCACTACGACCGGGAGACGGCCTCGGGGCGTCCGTTCTTCTACTTCGCCTATGGTGCCGCCGTCTCCGAGGTCCTGGTCGACATCCTCACGGGCGAGAGCCGGGTCACTCGGGTCGACATTCTCCACGACGTCGGCCGTTCGCTGAACCCGGCGGTCGATCTCGGGCAGATCGAAGGCGGTTTCATCCAGGGTATGGGGTGGCTGACCAACGAGGAGCTCTGGTTCGACGGCGAGGGCAGGCTGCGGACCCACGCACCCTCGACCTATAAGATCCCGGCTTGCTCCGATCGGCCGGAGGATTTCCGCCTGGCGATCTGGGAGCCGGGTGAGAATAGGGAAGAGACGATTCACAAATCGAAGGCTGTCGGCGAGCCGCCTCTGATGCTGGCGATCTCGGTCTTTGCGGCTATTGGGGACGCCATTGCCAGCTTGGCCGACTATCGGGTGCAGCCAAGGCTCGATGCTCCTGCTACGCCCGAACGGGTGCTATCTACGGTCGAAGATCTTACCGCTAGTGGATAAGTAGTTTGACCTATGTCATGCGCGAGAATTAGATCTATGATTACAGAGTCTAACTATGAGCCCTTCTCTTGGGGAGCCAGGGCAGGCGATGTCGGATCTGAAACTGATCGTCGTGGACGACGAGCCGGAAATGGCGGCGCTGATCGGCGAAGTGGCCTCGGGCGAGGGGTTCTCGGTCCGCTTGGCACGCAGCGGCGAGCAATTTCAGGAGCTCTGGGGGCAGGAGAAGCCCAGCGCAGCCGTGATGGATATCGTCATGCCGGACATGGATGGCAGCGAGCTGCTGGACTGGCTGGTTCGACAGGACTGCGGCGTGCCGGTCATGCTGATCAGCGGCTATGGAGGCCGTTACCTGGAGATCGTGCGGCGCTTGGGGAGCGACCGCGGCGCCCGCATTTGCAGGGATTTGACCAAGCCGGTCAGGGTCGCAGTGCTTCGGGATGCGCTGCGAGACTTGAAAGCGGAGGTTGCCACGCTCGCTTGAGGATCCGGCGCTCCCTGGCGTGGGGGGGGCGATGAGCGAGGGGAAGAGCAGCGCCGAACAGCTTCATGCGAGACACATCGAGCGGGCGGTCGCGATCTCCGGCGAGCGCATGCGCGGGGGGCATGGTGGCCCTTTCGGCGCCGTCATCGTGCGCGATGGTGTGGTCGTCGCCGAGGGCTACAACAGGGTCACGTCATCGAACGACCCGACGGCCCACGCAGAAGTCGTCGCCATTCGGACCGCCTGCGAGAACCTCGGCACGTTCAGTCTTTCGGGATGCGTGATCTACACTAGCTGCGAGCCCTGCCCGATGTGCCTGGCCGCGATCTACTGGGCTCGTCTCGACCACATTTACTACACCAATACCCGTGAAGACGCCGCGCGGATCGGCTTCGACGATGCCGCACTCTACGACGAGATCGCGCGCCCGATCGGGCAGCGGAGCATTCCCATGACCCGGCTGCCTTCGTCGCAGGCCGCGGACATCTTCCGGGAGTGGGAGGACAAAGAGGATAAGGTTCCCTACTGACCGGGCCCGGTCGGTAGAGTCGGTGCGCCACTGTCAGGATCGCGACGCGCGACGCGGGGCAAGAGGGGAACGGAGAACAGGGGTTGGGGACCACATTGGAGCAGGCAAGTCAGTCAGACGGATCCGGCGGAGTTCCACTGCTCGAGCTGCGCAGTATCACCAAGGCTTTCCCGGGTTGCCTCGCGAACGATCAGGTCGGCTTCTCGATTCAGCCGGGCGAGATCCATGCCCTGTTGGGCGAAAACGGGGCGGGCAAGTCGACGCTGGTCAAGATCATCTACGGCGTCCTCAGGGCCGATCAGGGCGAGCTGCTCTGGGAAGGCCAGCCGGTCGACATCCCAGGGCCCTCGGCGGCGCGGCGCATGGGGATCGGCATGGTCTTCCAGCACTTCTCGTTGTTCGAGGCCATGACCGTGTTCGAGAACATCGCGTTGGCCATGGACGAGGAGCGCGACGACCGGGCTCTGCGGCGGCGAGTGGAAGAGCTCTCCGAGACTTACGGCCTGCCGTTGGATCCGGATCGCTTCGTGCACGATCTCTCGGTCGGCGAGAAGCAACGCATCGAGATCGTGCGTTGCCTGCTGCAGAATCCGAAGCTGTTGATCCTCGACGAGCCTTCCTCGGTGCTGACGCCGCAGGAGGTCGAGCGCCTCTTCGAAACGCTGCGCCAGCTCGCCGCGGAGGGCTGTGCGCTGCTCTACATTTCGCACAAGCTCGACGAGGTGAAGGCGCTCTGCGATGCGGCGACGATCCTGCGCGGCGGGCGCAAGGTGGCCGAATGCGATCCCAAGGTCGAGACGGCCCGTTCCATGGCCGAGCTGATGGTCGGCGAGAAGATCCAGCCGCCGAGCCGGGATGGGCAGGGTGAGGGGCGCGATGCACGCCTGCAGGTGTCGGGTCTGTCCTTGCCGGCGGAAACCGAGTTCGGGGTCACGCTGAGCGATCTCTCTCTCACCGTGCGTGGCGGTGAGATCCTCGGCATCGCTGGTGTTGCGGGCAACGGCCAGAACGAGCTCATGGCGGTACTGACCGGCGAGCGCAGCCTGCGCGATCATCCCGAGGCGATCTCGCTGGACGGGCAAGCCGTTGCGCATCTCGGCCCGGCGGAGCGGCGCAAGCTGGGTGCCGCCTTCGTCCCGGAGGAGCGTAACGGCCACGCCGCGGTGCCCGGGCTCTCGCTGTCGGACAATGCTTTCCTGACGGCCTTTCGTCGGCTCGGCCTGGCCAAGCATGGCTTGCGGATCGAGCGTCCGACGCGGGCTTACACCGGGAAGGTGATTGACGGCTTCGACGTTCGAACCACGGGTATCGACGCCGATGCCGGCAGTCTTTCGGGCGGCAACATGCAGAAGTTCGTCGTCGGACGGGAGATCCTGCAAGATCCCGGCGTCCTGGTGATCTCCCAACCGACCTGGGGCGTCGATCCCGGCGCGGCTTCGGCGATCCGTCAGGCGCTGATGGACCTGGCTGCGGCGGGGGCAGCCGTGCTGGTCATTTCCCAGGACCTCGACGAGATCATCGGGCTCTGCGACAGGGTCGCGGTGATCTCGGAAGGGCGTCTCTCGGAGGCCCGGCCGGTCGCCGAGATCACGGTCGAGGAGATCGGCCTCCTGATGGGCGGCCTGCACGATCTGGGCGATGCGTCTGCTGGAAAGGAGACCGTAGGGGCCGGGACGGACGGGGAGGAGAGCCAACATGCAGGTTAGGCTCGAGCCCCGCGGCCAACACTCCCAGGCGATGGTCCTTCTGTCGCCGGTGCTGGCCGTCGTGCTCACCCTGTTCAGCGGATTGGTGATCTTCGCGCTGCTGGGAAAGGACCCCTTCGAGGCCCTCTACACTTTCTTCGTGCTGCCGCTGACCACGCTCTATGGCCTGACGGAACTGGGGGTGAAGGCGACGCCGCTGGTGTTGATCGCCATCGGCCTCTCGTTCGGTTTCCGCGCCAATGTCTGGAACATCGGCGCCGAAGGCCAGCTCACCGTGGGTGCGATTGTTGGCGGCGGTTTGGGCCTGTGGTTCTACGACAGCGAGAGCGTTCTGCTTCTGCCCGCCATGATGCTGGCCGGGATTCTCGGCGGCATGCTTTGGGCCGCGATCCCGGCGCTGCTCAAGACGCGCTACAACGCCAACGAGATCCTGACCAGCCTGATGCTGTCCTACGTGGCGCTCCTGCTGCTGAGCTACATGGTGCATGGTCCCTACAAGGACCCGGAGGGTTACGGCTTTCCTGAATCGCGCATGTTCTCCGGGGCGGGAACGCTGCCACTGCTGCTCGACGGCAGTCGCCTGCACTTGGGGGCGCTGCTGGCGCTGGCGGCGGTCGCGGCGGGCTGGGTATTGCTGTCGCGGGCGGTGATCGGGTTCCAGCTCCGCGTGATCGGGCTGGCGCCGGCCGCGGCGCGCTACGTCGGCTTCGTCGAGGCCAGGCTGGTCTGGTTCTGCCTCCTGCTCGGCGGCGGTCTGGCGGGCCTGGCTGGCCTGTTCGAGGTCGCCGGGCCGATCGGTCAGATCACGCCATCGATCTCGCCGGGCTACGGTTTCACGGCGATCATCGTCGCCTTCCTCGGCCGCTTGCATCCGGTCGGGGTGCTCTTTGCCGGCCTGGTGATGGCGCTGACTTACATCGGCGGCGAGGCCGCCCAGATCGAGATCGGGCTGCCGGCGGCCGTGACCGGTCTCTTTCAGGGCGTTCTGCTGTTCTACCTGCTGGCCTGCGACATCCTGACCGGCTACCGCCTGCGGTTCATCTCCGCCAGCACCGCGCCCGGGGCGATCAGCGGGGAGGGCGGATCATGAACGGCATGGAATGGATGGTGCCGGTGCTGCTCACCGTGATCACGGCCTCCACGCCACTGTTGCTGGCGGCCACCGGCGAGCTGGTGGCCGAGAAGGCCGGCGTGCTCAACCTCGGCGTCGAGGGCATGATGCTGGTCGGCGCCATCGCAGCCTTCGCGGTGGCCAGCGGCAGCGGTAGCGGTCTGCTCGGGATCCTGGCCGGGGCGCTCGGCGGCGCGGCGACGGCCCTGATCTTCGCGGTCCTGACCCTCAGCCTGATGGCCAACCAGGTCGCCTCGGGACTGGCTCTGACCATTTTCGGTGTCGGCATCTCCGCCTTGATCGGGGCGGATTTCGTCGGCTTCGCGCTGGAGCCGCTGCCGTCGCTGGCGATCCCCGGTCTCAGCACGATCCCGGTGATCGGGCCGATCCTCTTCGGGCAGGATCTCTTGGTCTATCTGTCCTTGGTGGCGGTCGCCGGCGTGGCCTGGTTCCTGACCCGGACCCGTGCCGGCCTGGTGCTGCGCGCGGTGGGCGAATCGCACGACTCGGCCCACGCACTTGGCTATCCGGTGATCCGGATTCGCTACCTCGCGACACTCTTCGGCGGGGCCATGGCGGGCCTGGGCGGGGCCTATCTGTCGCTGGCCTATACGCCCATGTGGGCCGAGAACATGACCGCCGGTCGCGGCTGGATTGCGCTCGCGCTGGTGGTCTTTGCGACTTGGCGGCCGGGCCGTCTCCTGCTCGGCGCCTATATGTTCGGTGCGATCACGATTCTGCAGCTTTATGCCCAGGGAGCCGGCATCGAAGTGGCCTCGCAGTTCATGTCGATGCTGCCTTACCTTGCGACAATCCTGGTCTTGGTGTTGATTTCACGAGACCGGACGAAGATCCGGCTCAACGCCCCGGCCTGCATCGGCAAGGTGTTTCGTCCGGCGCGCTGAGAAAGAGCTACCAACGGTGGGGCGGCCGAGAGGCGGGAGCCCAGACAGAGGCGAGTTAGAGCAGGGAGCGATAGCATGCAACGGAGAGACTCATTCAAGATATTGGCCGGCCTGGCCGTCGCCGGCAGCCTGGCCCTTGGGGCCGGCGTCGCCGCGGCGGACGATCTCAAGGTCGGCTTCGTCTACGTCGGTCCGATCGGCGATCACGGCTGGACCTACCGCCACGACATCGGACGGCAGGCGGTCGAGCGCGAGCTGGGGCTCGAGACCAGCTTTGTGGAAAGCGTGAAGGAAGGCGCCGACGCGGAGCGCGTGATTCAGCAGCTCGCCGCCAGCGGGCATGACCTGATTTTCACGACCTCCTTCGGCTACATGAACCCGACCGTAAAGGTCGCCAAGCGCAACCCGAAGGTGATGTTCGAGCATGCCACCGGCTACAAGCGCGGCGACAACGTCTCCACCTACATGGCGCGCTTCTACGAGGGCCGCTATGTCTCGGGTGTGATCGCCGGCAAGATGACCAAGTCGAACGTCGTCGGCTACGTCGCTTCCTTCCCGATCCCCGAGGTGGTGCGCGGTATCAACGCCTTCATCCTCGGCGCCCATACCGTCAATCCCGACGTCAGCATCAAGGTGGTCTGGGCCAACACCTGGTACGACCCGGGCAAGGAGGGCGATGCCGCCAAGACCCTGATCGACCAGGGCGCCGACATCATCGCCCAGCACACCGATTCGCCGGCGCCCCTGCAGGTCGCCGAGAACCGTGGCGTCTTCGGCTTCGGCCAGGCTTCCGACATGATCGCCTTCGCGCCCAAGGCCCAGCTCAGTGCCGTGATCGACGATTGGGACGGCTACTACGTCGCCCGCGCCAAGGCGGCCATGGAAGGGACCTGGGAGTCCGGCGACACCTGGGGCGGCATGGACACCGGCATGGTCGCAATGGCGCCCTACACGAACATGCCCGATGACGTCGCGGCGTTGGCCAAGGAGACGGCCGACGCGATCACGGCCGGCACGCTGCATCCCTTCAAGGGCCCGATCAAGAACCAGGCCGGCGAGGTCGTGGTCGCCGAGGGTGAAAACCTCAGCGACGAGGACCTGCTCAAGATGGACTGGTACGTGATGGGCGTCGAAGGCTCGGTGCCGAAGTAAGGCGGGCCGACTGGCCAAAGGTCTCTCGGGCACTTCGGAAGTAGCTTCTTCCATTCCGGGGTGCCCGGTGACCGTCATTGCGAGCCTAGCGAAGCAATCCAGTGACGGCAGATGAGACGTCCCGCCGTCTACATAGTGGCGAACAAACGAAACGGTACGCTCTATACCGGCGTAACGTCGAACCTGATGCAGCGAGCCTATCAACACCGCGAGGGGCAGGTGCCGGGCTTCGCCTCCCGCTACGGCTGCAAGATGCTGGTCTTCTTCGAGGTCTTCGATGAGATGCAGGAAGCCATCACGCGAGAGAAGCAGATCAAGGGCGGCTCAAGACGAAAGAAGTTGTTGCTGATCGAGCGTGGCAATCCTGATTGGAGAGACCTCTTCGAGGATCTGGCCTGAGCGGATGCGCCGTCTGGATTGCTTCGCTTTGCTCGCAATGACGCATTCGTCCTCTTCGCTGCTACAAGGCGGCTGACGGAGACTAAGATCGGCCAATGGAAATCGTCCTCTTCGACTGGCTGAGTCTGCTGCTGCGCTGGGCGCATCTGATCACCGGCATCGCTTGGATCGGCTCGTCGTTCTATTTCATCTGGCTCGATCTCAGCCTGCGCAAGGACAGCGAGCTGCCGCCCGGCGTGGGCGGCGAATCCTGGATGGTGCACGGCGGCGGTTTCTACCTGGCACGCAAGTATCTGGTGGCACCCGAAGCCCTGCCGGCGGAACTGCACTGGTTCAAGTACGAGGCCTACTTCACCTGGATCACCGGCTTCCTGCTGCTGGCACTGATCTACTATTGGGGCGCGGAGTCCTTCCTCATCGATCCGTCGTCCATTTGAGCCAGCATCCCCTTGATCTCCTTTATCACCTTTAGGCCCTTTAGGGCCTGGAGGGCCTATAGGTCCCTGAGCTCCAGTTCCACCTCCACTAAAGTTAGGGGTATAATCGTAACTATACCCGCTATTAAGATTACCGCTAGTGAATGGATATCCTCTCTTCATGACGAACGATTGTTCAAATGAAAAAGTATGGTCAATGCTGTAATTT
>CBDDCC010000021.1:0-24173 GCA_965225935.1 Rhodospirillales bacterium | reverse complement strand
AGCCTGAGGTCGATGCGGGCGGCCTGGGTCTTGTTGACCCCGCCCTGGCTGCCGTAGACCTCCTCGATCGCGCTCGCCGGCGGCTTCTCGTCGCGATAGACGTAGCGCTGGAGGGTGTTGAGCTCCCGCTGCAGGCGCTTCACCTGCTCCATGATGGCCTCGCCGCTTTGGGCCTGGGCCGAAGGAGCCAGCAGCATGGCGCTCGCCAGCGCCAGCGGCACGGTCAGGGCGGCGCGCGCCAACAGGCCGGCGGCGGGCTTGCCCGAGCGCGCTCGGCGTGTGAACGGGCTGCGCCAGGGCGAGCGACGGAGGCTCGTCGTCCCAGCGCGGTTTTCTGGGCGATCTTCTGCGGTCATGAGATTTCACTCGCTGTCAGGCCGAGCCGAAGCGATGGCATACTAGCAGTTAATGGTTACTTGATCTTTCTCTGTGGCGGAATTGTGGCACGGGCTCGCCGGCCTTGCCGCGGCCCAGGTGCCCGCCTCCCAACGGGAAGCGCCCGCGGCCGCCCCGCACGAGCGGGGAAGGCGCGGGCGCTGTCTGTTGTCGGAACGGATGGCGCTTAGTTGACCACGAAGACGCCGCGCCGGTTCTGGGCCCAGGCGGCCTCGTTGGAGCCGAGAACGGCCGGACGCTCCTTGCCGAAGCTGATGATCGACAGGCGGCTGCTGTCGACGCCCAGCGCTTCCATGTAGCTGCGCACCGAATTGGCCCGCCGCTCGCCCAGCGCCAGGTTGTACTCGCGGGTGCCCCGCTCGTCGCAGTGACCTTCGACGGTCAGCGTGACGTCGGGGTAGGTCTTCAGCCAGGCGGCAACCTTCTCGACCGTGTCCTGGGCCTCGGGCGTCAAGTCGCTCCTGTCGAAGTCGAAGAACACCCGGTCGCCCACGTTGACCACGAGCCATTCCTGCGACCTGGGATCGAGGCTGGGCAACTCCGTGGTCGTCTCCATCACCTCGCTGCCCGTCGTCTCTACCGCTCCTGCACTGGTGGTTGCCGCGGACTCTTCCGGATCCGAAGCACAAGCGGCCAAGAGACCTGCGGCCGCAACAAGCGTGATCAACTTAAAGCGCATGTCATGCCCTTTCCAAACACCGGCGGAATGCTGCTGGTTTGACCTCGATTGATCTGGTGGACCGGGAAGTCGAATGACTAGGCGTCAAGACCAGCGCCGCAGACCCGGCGTGGCCCCCCTTCCTGAGGTCCAGCGGACTATACGCGCCCACCCCTAGGGAATCAAGGGCGACCAAGCCGGATCGGAGCCGTCTATTGGGGTCAAGACTTCCCTTTCATTGAAGCCCGTAAGGTCAATTGTGTAGATTTTACTTGAAAATTGACCTTGCGAGTTTGCAGGCCCCTGGCGGAAGAAGGAGAGGACCCGTCCGTTGGGCGCCCAGGTCGGGCTCTCCACCAGGAAGCCGTCGGCCAGCATGCGTTCGCCCGAGCCGTCGGGCTTCATGACGCCGATGTAGAAGGTGCCGCCGGAGATGCGCGTGAAGGCGATCAGATCGCCGCGCGGCGACCAGACCGGCGTGGCGTAGCGTCCCTCGTTGAAGCTGATGCGGCGCACGTTGGAGCCGTCGGCATCCATGACGTAGAGCTGCTGGGTGCCGCCCCGGTCCGAGTTGAACACCACCTGCTGGGAGTCCGGCGAGAAGGAGGGCGAGGTGTCGATGGCGGGGTGCTTGGTCAACTGGGCCACGCGGCGGGTCCTGAGATCCATCAGGTAGATGTCGGAGTTGCCGTCCTTGGCCATGCTCATGACCACCTTGTTCCCGTCCGGCGAGAAACGCGGCGCGAAGGTCATGCCCGGGAAGTCGCCCAGCACCTCCTGCTGGCCGGTGTTCAGATTGAACAGATAGACCCGCGGCGTATTCTGGCTGTAGGAGAGGTAGGTGATCTCCTGGGTGGTCGGCGAGAAGCGCGGCGTCAGCACCAGGTTGGCGCCGTCGGTCAGATAGCGATGGTTCTCGCCGTCCTGATCCATGATCGCCAGGCGCTTCACGCGCCGGTTCTGCGGGCCGGTCTCGGCGACGTAGACGATGCGGGTGTCGAAGTAGCCGCCCTCGCCGGTCAGGCGCTTGTAGATGGCATCGGAGATGATGTGGGCGACGCGCCGCCAGTTGGACGGCGTGGTGAAGTAGGCGAGACCCGTCATCTGGGTTTCCGCCAGGACGTCCCAGAGCCGGAACTCGACCCTGAGCCGGCCGTCGGCCTGCAGCTCGATGGCGCCGTGTACCAGGGCCTGAGCGTTGATCAGCCGCCAGTCGCCGAAGCGCGGGCCGCCGACCAGGCTGTCCACGCTCTGGATGAAGGCGCGCTGGTCGATGGGCCGGAACAGCCCCGAGCGCTCCAGGTCGGAGGAGATGACCGAGGCCAGATCGCGCCCGGTCTGGGCGACCTCGGGCGTCGCGCCGTGGAAGTCGCTGATGGCGATCGGCAGGGGCTCGAAGGTCGGATCGGTGATGTCGACCCTGAGCTCGGCACGCAGGGGCGCGGCCAGGCCCGTCAGGAGGACGAGGGTAGTGGCCGCGAGGGCGTAGGCGAGTTTCCGCACTAGGGGCTCCCAGGTCTCACGCCCGCCGGTCGCGGGCCGCGTTGAGGTTCGGTCATAGATAGCGATCACGTATCCCTCTCCATACTTAACTTCCCGTAACCCCGCGCCTTCATTTCTCGGAATCTCGAGACCAACCGGCACGCCTCTAGCCGCCGAACATCTGGCTCGGATCGAAGCGGAGCACGAGATCCCGCCAGACCTCGTACTTGTTGGCCGGCAGATCGAAGGGGCTGCAGCGCAGAACCGCCCGGCGCGCGTTCTCGGCGGCGGTCTGGAAGTAGGTGTCGTGGAACATGCGCTCGAAATCGACGATCTGGGCGGCCCTGACGGAGGCGTCCGGATTGAGCACCACCCGGATCTCCACCACCAGGTTCTCGGCGTCGCGGGCGCCCGCGTCGATCCGCCAGCAGCGCGCCATCTGGCGCTGGATGGCCCGCACCATGGCGTTCTGCTCGATGGCGCTGGTTTGAACCGGGCGGTTCGTGCTGTTCTCGGCCTGCTGCTGGGCCTCCGGCTTCTTGTCCTTGAGCTTCTCCACGTTGCGCAGGATCGAGGTCAGACGATCCTCCTTGGGCTCTTCTTTTTTCGGCTCTTCCTTCTTGGCTTCTTGCTTCTCGGGTTCGGGCTCGGGTTCCGGCTGAGGCTTCGGTTCCGGCTTGGCCTCCGCCACTTGGCGCTCGGGCTTGGATTTGGGCTTGGGCGGCGTCTTAACAACCGGTATTTCGGGTTCGGGTTCCGGTTCCGGCTCGGGTAGCGGTTCGGGCTCAGGCACGGCTTCCGCCACGGGCACCGGCTCCGGTTCGGGTTCGACCTCGGGCTCGGGCAGGGGTTCGGGCTCCGGCGCCTCCGGCGGCAGCTCCGCGACCGGCTCTGGCTCCGGTTCCGGCTCGGGCTCGAGCTCCGGTTCGGGCTCCGGCTCGGGTGCGGGCTCGGGCAGCTCCGAGAGGGCCACGATCTCGATGGGAATAGGCGGCGCCAGCACGGCCTCGGGCGCGATCGACGGCAACCCGGCCACCAGCAGAACGAGCAGGGATCCGTGCAGAATCGCTGAGAAGATGGCGCCCTGGCGCATCGCGTCAGCCGCTCTTGTCCTTGTCCTTCTTGGCCGAGGCCTTGGCTTCCGGCAGCTCGGCGATCAGCGCGACCCGGCGGAAGCCGGCCGCGTTGACGTGGCCCATGACCTGCATCATGCGCCCGTAGTCGATGGCCCGGTCGCCGCGCAGGTAGATCCGCGTCTCGGCGTTGTTCTCGGTGATGGCGATCAGCCGCGGCACCAGGCCCTCCAGCGGCACCGAGGTGTCCTGGATGTAGATCACGCCCTCGGAGTCGACGGAGATCACCAGGGGCTCCTCGGGCTGGGAGAGCGGCTGGGCCTTGGTCTTGGGCAGGTCGACCGGGACGCCGACGGTCAAGAGCGGCGCGGTGACCATGAAGACGATGAGCAGCACCAGCATGACGTCCACGAAGGGCGTCACGTTGATCTCGCTCATCGGCTGGTAGCCGCCCCGGCGCCGGCCGCCGCCGTTGCGGCGGGAGACGAAGTCGGAGGCCATGTCAGCGCGACTCCTCGAGCTGGCGCGAGAGGATCGCGCCGAACTCCCCGGCGAAGGCGTCCAGGCGGCCGCTGTAGCGCCCGAGATCGGTCGACAGCTTGTTGAAGCCGATGACCGCCGGGATGGCGGCGACCAGCCCCAGGGCGGTGGCGAAGAGGGCCTCGGCGATGCCGGGAGCCACCACCACCAGGGTCGTGTTCTTGGTCGCGGCGATCGAGGTGAAGGCGTTCATGATGCCCCAGACCGTGCCGAACAGGCCGATGAAGGGGGCTGCGGAGCCGACCGAGGCGAGGAAGATCATCTGCCGCTCCAGGCGCTGCATCTCGCGGCCCACGGTGATGTCCATGACCCGCTCGATGCGCTGCTGCAGGCTCGCCCGGCTGCGGTCGTTCTCGAGGGATCCGCGCGCCGTCGAGCGGCGCCACTCCTTCATGGCCGAAACGAAGATGGCCGACATGGGATCGCTCGGGCGCTGGTCCATCTGCTCGTAGAGGTCGTCGAGCGAGCCGCCGGACCAGAAGTCCTCCTCGAAGTCCTCGGCCCGCGCCCGCAGGCGGCGCATGCGCAGCCACTTCTCGAAGATGATGGCCCAGGTCCAGAAGGAGGCCAGCAGCAGCATGACGACCACCACCTGGACCACCAGGTCGGCATCGGAGAAGAGGCCCCAGATGCTGAAGTCATAAGCCACGTCGCCACCGAGAGAGGTGGTCTCCACCGCCATCTGTTCCATGGTTTCCTGTTCCATGGCTCTATCTCGCTCTTCAGTTAAATCTTTGTTTCGCGTCTTCGGTCGGAGGCCGGCAGTAGGGCGTGAGGGCCTCCCTGACCGCCGTTGGAATGCGCGACGGCCGGCCGTCGCCGGTGAGGCAGGCGAGGCGCACCTCGACGCGCGCCAGCTCCGTCTCCTCATGGAAGATCAGCTGCTCGGCCGTCAGCGTGGCGCCGCCCAGCTCCAGGAAGCACGATCGCACCTCGACCAGGTCGTCGAGGCGGGCCGGGCGCCGGTAGGAGAGGCTGCAGTCGCGCACCACGAAGGCCAGGCCGAAGCGATCGGCAAAGGCCCGGTGGTCGAAGCCGGCCAGGCGCAGCATCTCCGTGCGCGCACGCTCGGCGAACTTCAGGTAGTTGGCGTAGTAGACCATGCCGCCGGCATCGGTGTCCTCGTAGTAGACCCGGACCGGCAGCACGTGCCGGCCGTCCCGGACGGTGCCAGCGCCCGCACTCGCCCCTTTGCTGGCCGCCTCGTTCGCTCCTTCGCTCGCCACTGTGTTCATTGCGAAGCGTCCCGGTCGGACTCGAGCAGCGGCAGCTGCGACGCCTCGCGCGGCGCCTCGAGGCCCAGGTAGCCGTAGCCGGCCAGCGCCAGCATCCGCCCGCGCGGCGTGCGCTGCAGCAGGCCCTGCTGGATCAGGTAGGGCTCGATGACCTCCTCGATCACGTCCTTCTGCTCGGACAGAGCGGCGGCCAGGGTCTCCACGCCGACAGGCCCACCGCCGTAGCTCTCGGCGATGCTGGCGAGATAGCGCCGGTCCATGGCGTCGAGCCCGCGCTCGTCCACGTCGAGCCGCTTGAGGGCCGCGTCGGCGGTGGCGGCATCGACGCCGGCGGCGCCGGAGACGGCCGCGAAGTCCCGCACCCGGCGCATCAGGCGCCCGGCGACCCGGGGCGTGCCGCGGGCGCGCCGGGCGATCTCGGCCGCGCCCTCCTGGCTGCAGTCCATGCCCAGCAGGCCGGCGCCGCGCAGCACGATCTGGGCCAGCTCCGCCGGCTCGTAGAAATCGAGTCTCAGCGGAATGCCGAAGCGCTCGCGCAGCGGCGTGGTGATCAGCCCCGAGCGGGTGGTCGCTCCGATCAGGGTGAAGGGCGGCAGGTCGATGCGCACCGAGCGCGCCGCCGGACCCTCGCCGATGATCAGGTCGAGCTGGAAGTCCTCCATGGCGGGATAGAGCACCTCCTCGACGGCCGGGTTGAGGCGGTGGATCTCGTCGATGAAGAGGACATCGCGCGGCTCCAGGTTGGTGAGCAGCGCCGCCAGGTCGCCGGCGCGCGCCACCACCGGCCCGGAGGTGGCGCGGAACCCGACGCCCAATTCGCGAGCAACGATCTGCGCGAGGGTCGTCTTGCCGAGGCCCGGAGGTCCATGGAAGAGCACGTGGTCGAGGGCTTCCCGGCGTTCCTGGGCGGCGCGGATGAAGACCTCCAGGTTGGCCCGCAGCTGGCGCTGGCCGACGAAGTCCGCCAGGCGGGCGGGCCGCAGGCTCGGCTCAGCGCCATCCTCGACGGTCTGTTCCGGCGCGATCATGCGGGCGTCGCCGAGCGGGCTCTCGCTCATGCCGAGAGCTCCTTCAGGCCTTCCTTGATCAGCGCCTCAAGCGCCGCGCCGTTGCCCAGGCGCCGGCTCGCCTGGGCCACCGCGCCCAGCGCTTCGCCGCGCCCGTAGCCCAGGTTGACCAGCGCCGAGAGGGCGTCCTCGGCACTACCCTCCAGGCCGGCCGGCGCGCCGCCTGGCCCGGCCGCTGCCACCGAACCGAGGGCGATGGCCCCGGCCTTGTCCTTGAGCTCGGCGACGATGCGCGCGGCCAGCTTCGGGCCGACCCCGTTGGCCCGGGTCAGCGCCGTCTTGTCCTGGGCCGCGATGGCGCGGATCAGGTCCGACGGCGCCAGGGTCGAGAGCACAGCGAGCGCCATCTTGGCGCCGACCCCCTGCACCGTGGAGAGCAGACGGAACCAGTCGCGCTCGGCCGGATCGGCGAAGCCGTAGAGGTGGATGTGGTCCTCGCGCACGTGGGTCTCGATCAGCAGGCTGACCCGCTCGCCCGGCCGGCCCAGGCGCTCCAGGGTGCGCGACGAGCAGAAGGCGATGTAGCCGACCCCCTGGACGTCGACCAGGGCCCAGTCGTCGCCGCTGGAGTCCAGGAGGCCGGTCAGCTTGCCGATCACGGGCCGGACTCCTCGGCCGCCCGGGCCGCGGCGACCTCGACGGCGTTGCGCAGGATCGACCAGCGCCGCCGGGTGCCGCTGTGATGAGAGTGGCAGATGGCGACCGCAAGCGCGTCGGCGGCGTCGCTGGAGCGGATCTCGGCACCCGGCAGCAGGCGGCGCACCATGGCCTCGACCTGCTCCTTGGCGGCGTGGCCGGTGCCGACCACGGCCTTCTTCACGATGTTGGGCAAGTACTCGGCCACCGGCAGCCCGGCCAGGCCCGGCGCCAGCAGCACCGCCCCGCGCGCGACGCCCAGCTTGAGCGACGAGGTGGGATTCTTGTTGACCAGGGAGGTCTCGACCGCGGCCTCGGCGGGCGCGTGCTCCTCCAGCACCCGGATCAGCCCCTCGTGGAGCTGCACCAGGCGCTCGGCCAGCTCCAGCGTCGAGTCGGACTCGACGGCGCCGTTGGCGACGTGCCCGAGGTGCGAGCCCTGGGCCTCGATGACGCCCCAGCCGGTGCGGCGGAGCCCGGGATCCAGTCCGATGACGCGCATGGGTGTGGCAGCCTCCGCCGAAACTTGGATCAGGCCGTGAGACGGGCCATGACGTCGTCGGAAATCTCGAAGTTGGCCGAGACCTGCTGGACGTCGTCGCTGTCGTCGAGGGCGCTCAGGAGATTGAGCAGGGTCTCCGCGTCGGTCTCCTCGATCTCGACGGTGGAGAGGGGCTTCCAGGCCAGCTGGGCTTCGCGGGGCAACCCCAGCCGCTCCACCAGGGAGTCGCGCACGGTCGAGAAGTCGTCCGGATCGCAGATGATCTCGTGGGAGTCGCCGCTGGTCTCGACGTTGTCGGCACCCGCCTCCACCGCCGCCTCGAAGATTTCGTCGGCCGTGCCCGCCTCCCGGTCGTAGACGATCTGCCCGACCCGGTCGAACAGGAAGGAGACGCTGTTGGTCTCGCCCAGGCTGCCGCCGTGCTTGCCGAAGGCGGTGCGCACCTCGGAGGCCGTGCGGTTGCGGTTGTCGGTCATGGTGTCGACGATGATGGCCGCCCCGCCGGGGCCGTAGCCCTCGTAGCGGATCTCCTCGTAGGCACTGTCGTCCTCGCCGCCGGAGGCCTTCTTGATGGCGCGCTCGATGTTGTCCTTGGGCATGTTGGCCGCGCGCGCCGCCGCCACGGCCGAGCGCAGGCGCGGGTTCATGTCCGGGTCCGGCAGGCCGGAACGGGCGGCCACGGTCAGTTCGCGGCTGAGGCGGCTGAACAGCTTGGCGCGCTTCTTGTCCTGCGCGCCCTTGCGGTACATGATGTTCTTGAATTGGGAATGCCCCGCCATGGGCGCGATGCTCTAGATACTGTTGCTAAGGACGCGGCAGTCTACCATATATAGCCGCAAGCGTGTCAGCCCCGACTCGCAGGATTGTGCAGCTTTATGGCGATATTGCGGCGCCTTCTAACAGGATTCGCGGCACCTTCAAACCGCTTTCCCGGATCTTGGAATCTAGGAACACCGGGCGGGACTCGGGCCTCCCCCTGAGCCCGAGCGATGGGAGCCGAGCGGCTGGTTCAGGCCCCCGGTAGCGCGGGCGACAGGCGGCCGCCGACCCGCAAGGGCTCGGCCCGCCGGGCCAGCCCGCTCGCCTCGTCGGTCTCGACGAAGATGCCGCAGAGGGTGCCTTCGCCCTTGGCGGCCGAGAGCCGCTCGGTTGGCAGCTTGCGGGTGAAGCGGGCGATGGGCGCGGCCTTCTCCATGCCGATCACGGAGTCGTAGTCGCCGCACATGCCAGCGTCGCTCTGGTAGGCGGTGCCGCCGGCCAGGATCATGGTGTCGGCGGTGGGCACGTGGGTGTGGGTGCCGACGCAGAGGCTGACCCGGCCGTCCACGAAGTGGCCCATGGCCATCTTCTCGCTGGTCGCCTCGCCGTGGAAGTCGAGCACGATGGCATCGGCGCCGACCGCGGCGCCGGCACCCAGGCGGTGCCGGGCGAGTTCCCGCTCGACCGCCGCGAAGGGATCGTCGAGCGGGTCCATGAAGAGCCTGGCCATGGCGCTCAGCACCAGGACCTTGCGGCCCTTGGCCGCGGTGAAAAGGCCCGCGCCCCTGCCCGGAGTCGGGCCAGGGTAGTTCAGGGGCCGCAGCAACCGCGGCTCCCCGTCGATGAAGCGCAGCGCCTCGCGCTGGTCCCACATGTGGTTGCCGCCGGTGATGGCGTCGACCCCGGCCTCGAACAGGTCCTGGCAGATCTTCTCGGTGATGCCGAAGCCGCCGGCCGCGTTCTCGCCATTGGCGATCACGAAGTCGAGGGCGAGGTCCCGTCGCAGCCCCGGCAGGTGCCCGGCGATGGCGGCCCGGCCCGGCCGCCCGACGATGTCGCCGCAAAAGAGGATCCGCAAGGGGCGCTTCTCCCGCCTAGAGGGACGTGAAACGGTGGACTCCGGCCTCGGTCACCAGCCGGTCGAGCTGCTGGTCGTTGCCGTCCCGGGGCACCTCCGGCACTTCCTGGTCGGCGTATGCCAAGCCGACCGCCAGGACCTCGCCCTCCGCCCGCAGTTTGGCGAGCGTGCGGTCGTAGAAGCCGCCGCCGTAGCCCAGGCGGTAGCCCGCGCGGTCGAAGGCGAGAAGCGGGACCAGGACAACCCTGGGTCCGAGCTCGGCCTTGTGCGCGCCCGGCACCTGGGTGTTGAAGCCGGCCGCCTCCAGCGCGTCGCCGGGCGACCAGGCCCGGAACAGGAGGGGCCTTTCCGCCTCCACGACCACCGGCAGGCCGATCGAGTGTCCACGGCCGTGCAGCTCCCTCATTGCCGGCCGCGGGTCGAGCTCGCTGCCCATGGGCCAGTAGGCCGAGACGACCGTATCGGAGGGGGTGCCGGAGATCAGCCCCAGCGTCGCGTCCAGCTCTTCCAGCAGCCGCCGCGAGACCGCCGCGGCCGCGCCGCCACCCGCCGCGCCGTCTTCGGCGGCGGCCGCCGCGCGCCACCGTGCGGCCTCGGCCCGCAGGCGGCGCTTGGAGTCGTCGAGCGCGGTGGTCATGGCCGCGTCTTTCCGCATCTATCTACGAAGCGGGACGGCGGATCTCGGACGGGGCCACGACGGCCGTTGGCCTAGGATCATCCTCTGCGGCCTGCACAAGCAGGTGGGCGCCATGTACCGAGGCCACGGCCCCGGCAGGGACAGCTCCCTAGAGGTCTGTATTGGCCCCAGGGATCGATGGCCTGACGCACCGCGCAGCTCCCGCCCGGAACTATCTAGGCATGATCGATGCGCGCGGCAATGCTTTCGATGCGCTGGGCGCAGGACTCGAGAGCGGAGGCCACGGCCGCCTCGCTCGGGGTCGCCGAGCCGCCACCGTCGCCCTCGGCGCCGAGCGACTCGATCTGCTCGTAGGCGTCCGACAGCTCGTCGGCGATCATCAGGCCGGTCATGACCAGCAAACGGGCGTCGCCGATCTGGCCGACCGCGGCCACCAGCTCGGCCATCTTGGTGTCGACGTAGCGCGACAGCTTCGAGAGATGCTCTTCCTGTCCGTCCTCGCAGGCCACCTGGTAGTCGCGGCCGTTGATGGTCACCGTCAGCTCTGCCATGGAAGTCAGGACTCCAAGATCGCCGTGACGCGCCCGACGGCGCGGTCGAGCCGCGTGGCCACCTGGTCGGCCACGGCGCTCAGTTCCTCGTTGCGCCGGCGCACTTCGGCGAGCGCCGCGTCCGCGCCCTCCGATCCCTGCCTCGAGTCCAGCGCCTGCTCGAGGTGCGCGATCGCCGCATCGAGTTGCGACACCGCCTTCTGCAATGATGCCATCTTATTGCTGCCCGCTCTTGTTGCCCCCCGACGCCGCGCACGCGGCGCCCCGTTCGAGAGAATAGGCGGGGCCGCGTTGGCCGGTCAACCGGCGGGCTGTGACGCGCCGGGACGCGGCTCCGCGGGCGGGCTCAGCCTTGTCCACACGCGGCGAGGCGCGAAATCCCACATCGAGGTTGATTCTCGGGACGCCTGGCTGCATCTTGCGCCCGTTTCCAGGAGGGGATGCTTGGGGTGCGCCGGGTTTCTCGCCGGCGCCTACGGTTCACTCAAAATGAAAACTGCGCAGTCTACAGTCTCGCAACCGGCCGAGCGTGCCGAGGCCAGCCACAGGGACATGGCCAACAGCATTCGGTTCCTGGCGATGGACGCGGTCGAGAAGGCCAAGTCCGGCCATCCCGGCATGCCCATGGGCATGGCCGACGTGGCGACCGTGCTGTTCCAACGCTTCCTGCGCTTCGACCCGGCACGCCCCGACTGGCCGGACCGGGACCGCTTCCTGCTGTCGGCCGGCCACGGCTCGATGCTGCTCTACGCGCTGCTCTACCTCTGCGGCTACGAGAAGATGACGCTGGAGCAGCTTCGGAACTTCCGCCAGCTCGGCAGCCACACGGCCGGCCATCCCGAGCACGAGCCCGCCGTCGGCATCGAGACCACCACCGGCCCCCTAGGCCAGGGCCTTGGCAACTCGGTCGGCTTCGCCCTGGCCGAGCGCCTCCTGAACGCCAGCTTCGGCGACGAGCTGGTGGACCACTGGACCTACGTGCTGTCCGGCGACGGCTGCCTGATGGAAGGCATCAGCCACGAGGCCGCCTCCCTCGCCGGTCACCTGAAGCTGGGACGCCTCATCGTCCTCTTCGACGACAACCACATCTCGATCGACGGCCCGACCTCGCTGACCGTCTCGGACGACCAGGGCGCGCGCTTCGCGGCCTACGGCTGGCATGTCCAGTCGGTCGACGGGCACGATCCCGAGGCGGTCTCGGCGGCCATCGAGGCGGCCCAGGCGGACCCCCGGCCCTCGCTGATCGCCTGCCGCACGGTGATCGGCTTCGGCGCGCCCACCAAGGCGGGCAGCGCGAAGACCCACGGCGCCCCCCTCGGCGCCGAGGAGATCGCCGGCGCGCGCGAGAAGCTCGGCTGGCCCTATCCGCCCTTCGAGGTGCCGGCGGAGACGCTCGCCGCCTGGCGCGCCCTCGGCGACAAGGGCGCCGCCCTCTCGGCCGCCTGGGACGCGAGGCTCGCCGCCCAGCCGGCGAAGACGCGCCGAGAGTTCGAGCGCCGCCAGCGCGGCGACCTGCCCGAGGGCTGGGCGCAGGCGCTTTCGGAACTGAAGGACAAGGTCGCCGACGAGCGGCCCGACGTCGCCACCCGGGTGTCCTCCCAGAAGGTCCTCGACGCGCTCAGGCCCGTGATCCCCGAGGCTGGTGGGCGGCTCGGCCGATCTGACCGGCTCCAACAACACCAAGGCCGCGGGTCAGGAGGTGATCGCCGCCGGGCAGTTCGACGACGGCGGCGGCTACGTCCACTACGGCGTCCGCGAGCACGCCATGGCGGCGGCCATGAACGGCCTGGCGCTGCACGGCGGCGTGATCCCCTACGGCGGCACCTTCCTGGTGTTCACCGACTACTGCCGGCCGTCGATCCGCCTGGCGGCGCTCATGGGCCAGCGCGTGGTCTACGTCATGACCCACGACTCCATCGGCCTCGGCGAGGACGGCCCGACCCATCAGCCGGTCGAGCAGCTGGCGGCGCTGAGGGCCATGCCGAACCTGCTGGTGATGCGCCCGGCCGACACGGTCGAGACGGCCGAGTGCTGGCAGGCGGCGCTCGAGAACCGGCACGGCCCGTCCGTGCTGGCGCTCACCCGTCAGAAGCTGCCGACCGTGCGCCAGGAAGCGAGCGCCGAGAACCTCTGCGCGCGGGGCGCCTACATCCTGTCGCCGGCCGGGCAGGAGCGGCAGGTCTCGCTGATCGCCTCCGGCTCAGAGGTGGAGATCGCCCTCGAGGCGCAGCGCCGCCTGCAGGAGGACGGCATCCCGGCGGCCGTGATCTCCATGCCCTGCTGGGAGCTGTTCGCGCGCCAGAGCGACCACTACCGCGACGAGGTGCTGGGACCGGGCACCCTGCGGGTGGCGATCGAGGCGGCCGTCGGCCAGGGCTGGGAGCGCTGGACGGGCCCCGACGGCGGCTTCGTCGGCATGACCGGCTTCGGCGGCTCGGCTCCTTATCAGGATCTTTACCACCACTTCGGCATTACCGCCGAAGCGGCGGTCGAGGCCGTGAAGACCAGACTGTAGGGACCCGCCCCCGCGGACGCCCGGCCGCCCGGGGCGACATGCGAGAAAGGCGTTGAGACCCATGACGACTGCGAATCTGAACGAAACCGCCAAGGCGATCGTGGCCGACGGCAAGGGCATCCTGGCCGCCGACGAGAGCTCGCCGACGATCAAGAAGCGCTTCGACAGCATCGGCATCGAGTCGACCGAGGAGAACCGGCGCGACTACCGGGAGATGCTGTTCCGCACGCCCGACGCCGGCCGCTACATCAGCGGCGTGATCCTGTTCGACGAGACCATCCGCCAGGCCGCCGCCGACGGCACGCAGCTGGTCAAGCTGCTGGAGGCCGCCGGCATCATTCCCGGCATTAAGGTCGACAAGGGCGCCAAACCGCTGGCCGGCTTCCCCGGCGAGAAGGTGACCGAGGGCCTGGACGGGCTGCCCGCGCGCTGCGCCGAGTACGTGGAGCTGGGCGCGCGCTTCACCAAGTGGCGCGCCGTCTACACCATCGGCGAGGACGAGCCGACTGCCGGCTGCCTCACCGCCAACGCCCACGCGCTCGCCCGCTACGCCGCGATCTCCCAGGAGGCGGGCCTGGTGCCCATCGTCGAGCCGGAAGTGCTGATGGACGGCGACCACTCCATCGAGGACTGCGAGGCGGTGACCGAAGAGGTGCTGCGCACGGTCTTCGCCGAGCTGGCGGTCCAGGAGATCGAGCTGGAAGGCATGCTGCTGAAGCCGAACATGGTGATCTCGGGCACGGACTGCCCGGAGCAGGCCGACGTCGAGGAGGTCGCGCGGCGCACCGTCAGGACCCTCAAGCGCACCGTCCCGGCGTCCGTGCCGGGCATCGTATTCCTCTCGGGCGGCCAGTCGGACGAAGTGGCGACGCTGCACCTCAACGCCATGAACAAGCTGGGCGAGGTGCTGCCCTGGAAGCTCAGCTTCTCCTACGGCCGCGCCCTGCAGGCGGCGCCGCTCAAGGCCTGGAGCGGCAAGGCCGACAATCTGGGCGCGGCCCAGGGCGCCTTTTTCGAGCGCGCCAAGGCGAACGGCGAGGCAACCCTCGGCAGCTACGCCGCCTGAGGCGCGGGCGCGCGAACGCTTTACATAAATTTTCGGCAGGACGGCACGAGCGGAGGAGAGTGGTATGGCCGTAAGGGTGGCAATCAACGGTTTCGGGCGCATCGGACGCCTGGTGTTCAGAGCGGCCATGGAAGCCAAGCGCCGGGACGTGGAATTCGTGGCCCTCAACGATCTGGGCTCGCCCCAGGCGAATGCGCACCTGCTGAAGTACGATTCGGTGCACGGCATCTATCCGGGGCGCGTGCAGGCGATGAAGACCACCATCAAGGTCGACGGGCGCAAGGTCTCCGTCCTGTCCGAGCGCGACCCTGCCAAGCTCCCCTGGGGCGACCTGGGGGTCGACATCGTCATGGAGTGCACGGGCTTCTTCAACAACAGGGACGCCGCCGCCGCGCACCTCGACGCCGGCGCCAAGAAGGTGCTGGTCTCCGCCCCCTGCTCCAACGCCGACATCACCGTGGTCCACGGCGTGAACAGCGACAAGCTGCGCAAGTCCCACAAGGTCGTCTCCAACGCCTCCTGCACCACCAACTGCCTGGTGCCGGTCGCCGCCGTGCTCAACAAGGCGGTCGGCCTCGAGCGCGGCTTCATGACCACCATCCACTCCTTCACCGGCGATCAGCGCACGGTCGACACCCTGCACGGGGACCTGGCCCGGGCGCGCACGGCCTCGGTCTCGATGATCCCGACCTCGACGGGCGCGGCGCGCGCGGTCGGCCTGGTGCTGCCGGAACTGGCCGGCAAGCTCGACGGCACCTCGATCCGTGTGCCGACCCCCGACGTCAGCCTGATCGACCTCACCTTCACACCCAAGCGCAAGACCAGCGTCGAGGAAGTCAACGCGGCGGTCGTCAAGGCGGCCAAGGCGGGTCCGCTGAAGGGTATCCTCACGGTGAACGACGAGCCGCTCGTCTCGGTCGACTTCACCCACAACCCGGCCTCCTCCATCTTCGACCTGCGGGAAACCCAGGTGATCGATGGCCGCTTCGTGCGGGTCCTGTCCTGGTACGACAACGAATGGGGTTTCTCGAACCGCATGAGCGACGTGGCGGTCGTCCTGGGCAAGCTGCTTTGATCCCGCCGCCGAATGGCGGAATCAGAGGAACGGGGCCCGCGCGGCCCCGTTCTCGTTTAGGGGCGCGTCATCGTTTAAGGTCCGGGCATGACCAAGGCCGCCCGGCGCCGAACGGCGATCATGATCCATGGACTGGAGCAGGCCCGCGCGGCGCTCGCCGCGGCGGCGGAACTCGGCCAATCGGTCACCCTGGTCTCGGCACCGGGGGCGGCGGGCTACGCTGGCGCGCGCTGGTTCCTGAAAGTGGTGGCCCTGGCGGCGGCGGAGCGGCCGGAAGCGCGCTGGAAGGCGGTGCTGGACTGCGCCGACCAGCCCGGCCACGTGCTGGCGGCCCTGCGGCAGGGCGCCAAGTCGGTGCGCTTCACCGGCCCCAAGGCGGTCGCGGCCAAGCTGACCGTCATCGCCGAGCAGAGCGGCGCGTGTGTTCTGACCGGCCGTCTCGACGCCCTCGACCTGCGCGGCGAGGCCGACCCGCTCGCCGCCTGCCGAGCCTGGCTCGCCGGCGGACGCACCGACGCATAAGGGGTAGCGACCGACGATGAGCGCCGACAAGACCGCCGCCTGCCAGCTCTACCTGATCGCCGAGGCCGGCCTTGGCGCGGAGCGCCTGGCCGCGGCGCTCGATGGCGGGCCGGTCGCCTGCGTGCTGCTGCGGACCGCGACCGACCGTACGGACGAGGACGCGCCGCGCGCTGCCATCGACACCCTGCGGCCGGTGGCCCAGGCGCGCGAGGTCGCCTTCCTCGTCGAGGACCTGCCGGAGCTGGCCGCCGAGACCGGCTGCGACGGCGTGCACCTCTCGCGCGACGGCCCGCGGGTGCGCGACGCCCGCCGGCTGGTCGGCCCGGACGCCATCGTCGGCGCATGCGGCGGAGACTCCCGTCACGCCGCCATGACCGCTGCCGAGGCGGGCGCCGACTACGTGGCCTTCGGCGGCGACGGCGAGGCGGCCGATCCGGATCTTCTGACCTGGTGGAGCGGCCTCATGACCGTCCCCTCAGTCGCCCTGTGCGATGGGGACTTGGAACGCGCCGCGATGCTTGCCGAAGCCGGGGCCGACTTCGTGGCCGTGGGAGATGCTGTCTGGGCCCACCCAAGCGGTCCGGCCGCCGCGGTCGGCGAGCTGCTGGCCGCCCTCTCCTCTGGCAAGGTCCGAGGCAAGGAAGCTTGAAACGAGAGAGACAGAGGATGAGCGACCCCATCCAGCCACCCGGCCCGGCGGCCCGTCTGCGCGAGCTGCTCGGCCAGGGCCGCCTGATCGTCATGCCCTGCTGCTTCGACGCCCTCTCGGCGCGGCTGATCGAGCTGGCGGGCTTTCCGGTCACCTTCATGAGCGGCTTCGCCGTCTCGGCCACCCGCCTGGCGCTGCCGGATACGGGCCTCATTTCCTATGGCGAGATGCTGGACCAGGGCCGCGGGATCTGCAGCGCGGTCTCGATCCCCGTCATCGGCGACGGCGACACCGGCTACGGGAACGCCCTCAACGTGCGCCGCACGGTCCGCGGCTACGCCCAAGCCGGCTTCGCCGCCGTGATGATCGAGGACCAGGTGGCGCCGAAGCGCTGCGGCCATACCGAAGGCAAGGAAGTGGTGTCCCGGGCCGAGGCGCTGACCCGCCTGCGCGCCGCGCTCGACGCCCGCGAGGCCGTCCGCGAGGAGGGCGGCGACATCCTGATCCTCGCCCGCACGGACGCCCACGCCACCCACAGTCTGGACGAGGCGCTGGTCCGGGCCGAGGCCTTTGCCGACGCGGGCGCCGACATCCACTTCGTTGAGGCGCTCCGGGACACATCGGAGATGCGCGCCTTCTGCGAGCGGGTCGAGGGGCCCAAGATGGTCAACCTGCTGGAAGGCGGCGTGACGCCCCTGCTGCCGCGCGCGGAGCTCGAGGAGATCGGCTTCGCCCTCGCCGCCTATCCGCTCACCCTGCTGGGATCGGCGATGCGCGCCATGACGGAGAGCCTGGAGGCGCTCGCGGCCGGCGGCATGCCGGAGCGCCTCATGCCCTTCGACGAGCTGCGGCGCCTCGTCGGCTTCGAGGACTACGACCGGGAGGCGGCGCGCTACGCGGACGGCTAGCCCGGACTTCTCACCAGGATACGGGCTGGCTGCCGTTGTGCTGCCGTGCCGCCGGGGCTATAACCCGGCCGCCATCTCGCTCCTCGACTCTGCGGACCCAGCGCCATGAAGATCAGCGGCAACGCCATTCGCCCCGGCAACATCATCGAGCACAAGAACCGTCTGTGGCGGGCGGTGAAGATCCAGCACGTGAAGCCGGGCAAGGGCGGCGCCTTCATGCAGGTCGAGCTGAAGGACATCCGCGACGGCACCAAGCTGAACGAGCGCTTCCGGGCGAACGAAGAGGTCGAGCGGGTGCGCCTGGACCAGCGCCCCTTCCAGTATCTCTACGACGAGGGCGGCGGCATGTTGGCCTTCATGGACACCGAGAGCTACGAGCAGATCTCGCTCAACGCGGAGCTGGTCGGCGACCCGGTGGTGTTCTTGCAGGAAGGCATGGTAGTCACCATCGAGTCCTACGAGGGCGAGCCGATCGGCGTCGAGCTGCCCGAGCACGTCACCATGGAGGTGGTCGAGGCCGACGCCGTGGTGAAGGGCCAGACCGCCTCCTCGTCCTACAAGCCCGCCAAGATGGAGAACGGCGTCAAGGTCATGGTGCCTCCCCACATCGAGACCGGCACGCGGATCGTGGTGGCGACAGCCGACGCCAGCTACGTGGAACGCGCCAAGGACTGAGACGGCCTCGCGTCAACGCGGGATCCGGCCCGCGCCAGGAAAGGCGAAGATGGTCACCAGATCCCCCATCCTCAACGTCATGATTCGCGCCGCCGACCGGGCGGCGCGCGGCTTGAAGCGAGACTTCGGCGAGGTGGCGAACCTGCAGGTCTCGCGCAAGGGGCCGGCCGACTTCGTCTCCGCCGCCGACCTGCGCGCCGAGAAGATCCTCAAAGAGGAGCTGCGCAAGGCGCGGCCCGACTACGGCTTCCTGATGGAGGAGTCGGGCGCCCAGGCCGGCCGGAACGATTCGGAGCGCTGCTGGATCGTGGATCCGCTGGACGGCACCACCAACTTCCTGCACGGCCTGCCCCACTTCGCGGTCTCCATCGGACTGGTCGAGGCCGACCGGGTGATCGCGGGCGTGGTCTACGACCCTATTAAAGAGGACCTCTTCTATGCCGAGAAGGGCGGCGGCGCCTACCTGAACGACCGGCGCATGCGGGTCTCCAGCCGCGGCCGCCTGGACGAATCGCTGCTCGCGACGGGCATCCCCTTCAAGGGCCGGGGCGGCGAGGAGGCGTTCACCGACGAGCTCGACCAGGCCATGCGCCAAACCGCCGGCGTGCGGCGCTGGGGCACCGCGTCCCTCGATTTCGCTTACGTGGCGGCGGGCCGATACGACGGCTACTGGGAGCGCGACGTGGAGCCATGGGACGTGGCCGCCGGGATCCTGCTCGTGCGCGAGGCGGGCGGCTACGTGACCGCCATCGACGGCGGCCAGGTGCGCCTCGACGGCCACAGCTTCCTCGCCGCCAACGACCGCCTGCACGACACCCTCGTGAAGCTTCTCTCGGGCGCCGGGACGGCCGGCCGCCCTGCCTAGGAAGCAAATTCGAAGCGGTTGTCCACGGCCAGGCGTAAGCCTAGTCTTGTCTCCGTAATGCACCTTGGTTCACCGGATAGGCATCCGGCGGCGAGTCGACATGTAGGCGAACCCGCCCCGCTGCGAGCGGGCGAGAGACCGGCAGGTCTCCGGGTCCGCCGTCCCTACCTCTCCTTCGTCATCCTGATCGCTCTATTGTGGCCGCTTGTCGTTGTCGGCCTGGCACCGCCAGCACGCGCGGATGGCTACAGCGGGGTCACACTGGCGATCCCCGAGGCGCCGAGCGCCGAGGATCAGAGCGAAGGCTCGGCTGAGACGGCGGCGCCGCCGCACGCCACCGGCGAGGCCGCCGTGGCCGACGGCCTGCGTCCGGTTCCGGTGCCCCAGCCGCCCAAGCCCCTGCCCGGCGAGCCGGAACCGGTCGAGTTCCTGGTGGCGCCGCCCAGCCCGCCGGAAGAGGCCCCGGATGCGGCGGCGGCAAAGGAGGCCGGGCAGACGGTGGCCAGCGCCCCGCCACCCTTCGAGAGCTTGCGCGTGGTGTTCGGCGAGGAATCCGCGGACATCGACACGACCGCCGAGACGGGCCTGATCGAAGTCGCCGGTTTCCTGAACCAGCACGAGACCCAGCGCGTGGTGCTGCACGCCCACGCGGCGCGCAGCGGCAGAGGCAACAGCCACGACCGGCGGCTGTCGCTTTCCCGCGCACTTGCGGTCCGCGCATTCTTGGTCGACAAAGGTGTCCCTGCCAGTCGAATCGCCCTGCGGCCCCTCGGTAGCGAGTTCAAGGATGGTCCCCCCGACCGTGTTGACATATTGCCGCTCCGCCCCTAGGCAACGCGGCGCCGAGCCCGTATGTAGACAGCGTTCGCGTCGGGGCGCGATTGCCGGCCGGGCGGGTTAGGTCCGCCGCTCACACACGCGAGGTTTCATGTACCGCCCGCAACGCTACCTCATCCGCATGATCCTTTTTCTGGTCATCGTGACCCTGGCGGTGGCCGCCCTGTCGCCCCAGCTGCGCGAAGCCTTTCTCGCCAACACGCTGTTGAACGGGATGATCCTGGGGGTGCTCTTCCTCGGCATCATCTACATCTTCCGGCAGGTCATCTCGCTGACCCCCGAGGTGGGCTGGCTGGAGCGGCTCAAGGCGGAGACCAGCGAGCGTCTGATCTATCCCGAATCCCTGGCGACCGAGCAGCCGCCGCGCCTGCTCGCGCCCATGGCCAACATGCTGAGCGAGCGCAAGGGACGCCTTTCCCTTTCCACCACCTCGATGCGCGCGCTGCTCGACAGCATCGGCAGCCGGATCCAGGAATCCCACGACATCTCGCGCTACATGATCGGGCTGCTGATCTTCCTCGGCCTGCTGGGCACCTTCTGGGGCCTGCTGGAGACCGTGACCGCGGTGGGCGACACCATCGGGGGCTTGAGCACCAACGTCTCCGATCCCGCGATCCTGTTCCAGGACCTGAAGGACGGCCTCTCGACGCCGCTCTCGGGCATGGGAACCGCCTTCAGCTCGTCCCTCTTCGGTCTCGCCGGCTCCCTGGTGCTGGGCTTCCTGGAGCTCCAGGCGAGCCAGGCCCACAACCGCTTCGTCAACGACCTGGAGGAGTGGCTGTCGTCGGTGACACGGCTCTCCTCGGCGAGCCCGCTGGGCGACGGCGACCAGTCGGTGCCGGCCTACATCCAGGCGCTCTTGGAGCAGACGGCCGACAGCCTGGACACTCTCCAGCGCACCTTCGCCCGCTCCGAGGAGGACCGGGATTCGGTCACCCGCAACATCGGCTCCCTGGCCGAGCGCCTCAGCACCCTGACCGACCAGATGCGCACCGAGCAGGGCGTCATGCTGCGCCTCGCCGAGACCCATTCGCAACTGCAGCCGGTCCTGGCGCGCCTCGCCGACGGCGGCGGCCAGCCGGCCGGCCTGGACGAGGTCTCGCGGACTCACCTGCGCAACCTCGATCTGCGCGTCGGGCAGCTGATCGAGGAGATCTCGAAGGGCCGTGATTTCGCCGTCCACGAGATCCGCGGCGAGATCCGACTGCTGGCGCGCACCATCGCCGCCATCGCGGAAGAAGGCGAGTAAGTTCGCCCCATGTACGCCCTCGGACGCACCGGCGGACGTGCCCCGATCAACATCTGGCCGGGCTTCGTCGACGGGCTGGCCAGCCTGCTGCTGGTGGTCATCTTCGTCCTCATGGTCTTCATGATCGCTCAGTATTTCCTGAGCGTCGCCCTGTCGGGCCGGGACGAGGCGCTGCAGCGCTTGCAGAACGAGATCTCGACCCTGGCCGACCTCCTGTCGCTGGAACGGGCGGACAACGCCGAGCTGCGCATCAACGTGGCGCAGATCTCGGCCGAGCTGCAGTCCTCCATAGAAGCGCGCGAGGATCTCGCCAGCCGCCTCTCGAGCATGTCCGACGAGCGCCAATCCCTGCTGGCGCAGGTCGCCGCCCTCATGTCCGAGCGGGACGACCTGAGCGAGCGCATGGCCGAGATGAGCGCCGAGAACGCCAACCTGGTCTCCCAGCTGGCCGCCCTCACCAGCCAGTCCGACCAGAACGAGGCGGAGGCCAAGCGCCTCGCCCAGGAGATCGAGGAGGCCTATGCCACCATCGAGGCCGACAAGGAGAAGATCGAGGCCCTGATCGCCGAGATCGCGATCCTGCAGAGCCTGCGCGACGAGGTGACCGCCCAGCTGCTCGCCGCCGAAGAGGCCCTCGAGGAGCAGCGTTCGCTCTCCGAGGAGCAGCGGGCCAAGCTGGCGGCGATCCGCGACGTCACCATCGAGCGCGACGAGATGCTGCGCCGGCTGCTCGCGCGCCTGAGCCTGGCCCAGAAGAACGCCGCCTCGGCCGAGGCCGTCGCCGCCGAGCAGACCAAGCTATCCGAGGACGCCCAGCGCAAGGTGGATCTCCTCAACCGGCAGATCGCCTCCCTGCGCGACCAGCTGGCGCGACTGAACGACGTGCTCGACGCCGCCGAATCCATCAACAAGGAGCAGCAGGTCCAGATCGCCGACCTCGGCCGGCGCCTCAACATCGCGCTTGCCAGCAAGGTGCAGGAGCTGGCCCGCTACCGCTCAGAGTTCTTCGGCCGCCTGCGCCAAGTATTGGGTGACCACAAGGACATCCGCATCGTCGGCGACCGCTTCGTGTTCCAGTCCGAGGTGCTGTTCGAGACCGGCTCGGCCGAGCTCGGCGCGGAGGGCCGGGAGCAGCTGGCCCGCCTGGCGCACACCCTCCTCGAGATCTCCAAGGAGATCCCGGAGGAGATCGACTGGGTTCTGCAGATCGACGGCCACACCGACAACCGGCCGATCCGCACGCCGCTCTTCCCTTCCAACTGGGAGCTCTCGACGGCGCGCGCCATCTCGGTCGTCAAGTTCCTGATGGAGCAGGGGCTGGAGCCGAACCGCCTGGCCGCCACCGGCTTCGGCGAGTTCCAGCCGATCGATTCCGGCAGCGACGAAGCGGCGCTGCGCCGCAACCGCCGGATCGAGCTGAAGCTCACCAACCGCTGAGAAGGTTCAGCCGTGCGCCAGGCCTTCGGCCGGCGCCGGGGCTTCAGCGCGGGCTGGCTCTTCCGGGCGCTCACGCTCCTCGTCGCGGGTGAGCTGAAGGGCCGCCAAGCGGGCGTAGAGCCCGCCCCCGCGCACCAGCTGTTCGTGAGTGCCGACCGCCACCACCTGGCCCTGATCGAGCACGACGATGCGGTCGGCTTCCAGCACCGTCGCCAGGCGGTGGGCTATCACCAGCGTGGTGCGGCCCTGCATGAGGCGGTCAAGAGCCTTCTGCACCAGGCGTTCGCTCTCGGCGTCGAGGGCGCTGGTGGCCTCGTCCAGCAGCAGCACGGCGGGATCGCGCAGGATGGCGCGGGCGATGGCGACCCGCTGGCGCTGGCCGCCCGAAAGGCGCACGCCGCGCTCGCCGAGGAAGGTGTCGAGCCCCTTGGGCAGGGCCTCGAGGAACTCGAGCGCCGCCGCCGCCTCGGCCGCCTTCAGCACCTCTTCGTCGCTCGCCTCGGGCCGGCCGTAGCGGATGTTCTCCCAGGCGTTGGCGGAGAAGATCGCCGGCTCCTGGGAGACCAGTCCGATGCGCGCGCGCAAGGCGGCCGGATCGGCCGAGCGCAGGTCGACGCCGTCGAGTGTGACGCGCCCCGAGCGTGGGTCGTAGAAGCGCAGCAGCAGATGGAAGAGGGTCGTCTTGCCGGCGCCGGAGGGGCCGACGATGGCGACGTGCTCGCCCGGCCTGGCCTGGAGGTCGACGCCGTTGAGGGCCGACTGGTCCGGCCGGGAGGGATAGTGGAACACGACCTGCTCGAAGGCGACAGTGCCCTCGGGCGGCTCGGGCAGCGGGATCGGATCGGCCGGCACCACGATGTCGGCAGGCGTGCGCAGCAGCTCCACCAGGCGCTCGGCCGCGCCGGCAGCGCGTTGCAGGTCGCCGAAGACCTCGCTGAGGGCGCCGGCCGAGCCCGCGACCACGACGGCGTAGAAGACGAAGGCGGAAAGCTCGCCGCCGGTGAGCCGGCCCGCCAGCACGTCGTGCCCGCCGATCCAGAGCACCGAGGAGACGGCGCCGAACACCAGGGCGATCACCAGGCCCGTCAGCATGGCCCGCGCCCGCACCCGCTCCACCGCCGTGCCGAAGGCCCGCTCGGCGTGGCCGGCGAAGCGGCGGCGGTCGATCTCCTCGTGGCCGAATGCCTGCACCGTGCGGATCGCCGCAAGGGTCTCGTCGACGTAGGAGCCCACGTCGGCGACCCGGTCCTGGCTCGCCCGGCTGAGGCGCTTGACCCGCTTGCCGAACCAGAGGATCGGCAGCAGCACCAGCGGCGTCACCAGGAACACCAGCGCCGTCAGCTTGGCGCTGGTGACGACCAGGAGGACCGTGCCGCCCACAAGCATGAGGAGGTTGCGCAGCGCGATCGGCACCGAGGTGCCCACCACCACCTGCAGCACCGTGGTGTCGGCGGTCAGGCGCGAGAGGATCTCGCCGGTGCGCGTCACCTCGTAGTAGGCCGGCGACAGCCCGACCACGTGATCGAAAACGGCGCGGCGCAGGTCGGCCACCACCCGCTCGCCGATCCAGGAGACCAGATAGAAGCGGCCGTAGCTGGCCACGGCGAGGATCGTCACCGCGCCCAGCAGCACCAGGATGGCCTGGTCGAAGAGCCCGGCGTTGCCCGCCGCGAAGCCCTCGTCCACCAGCTTCCGCAGACCGAAGCCGAGCGCCAGCACCGTCACCGCCGCCACGCTGAGCGCCAGCAGCGCCCCCGCGAC
>CBDDCC010000020.1:0-30719 GCA_965225935.1 Rhodospirillales bacterium | reverse complement strand
GTTAGAGCAGATTCACGCGACGAACTGGCATCGCGAAGCGATTCCAGCTCATCACGATCTGCTCAAGGGGGGCGGGCCCCGGACCACCGATCCGCCGCCGCTGCCGCCGGGCGCTCTATTGCGCGCTTCAGACAAGGCCCCTATTCTCGCAGGGTGATTCGGGCGCGTCCGCCCGACGGCCCCCGCACCCGCAAAGATTGCGAAGCAAGCAACAGACGAACCAAGAACAGCGAGGCAAGCGCAATGAAGAAACCTGCCCTCCCCCAGCCCAAGAGCCAGGCCGGGACCGCCCGGCGCCGGTTCCTCAAGACGGCCGCCCTCTCCTCGGCCGGTCTCGCCGCGGCCGCATCGAGCTTCCCCAAGCCGGCGCTCTCTCAGGGCGCCCTGCAGTGGCGCATGCAGACCACCTGGCCGAAGAACTTCCCCGGCCTCGGCACCGGCGCCAACAAGCTGGCCGAGCTGATCGGCCAGATGTCGGGCGGGCGCCTGACCGTCGAGGTCTACGGCGCCGGCGAGATCGTCCCAGCCTTCGAGACCATGGACGCGGTCTCCAGCGGCACCCTCGAGATGGGCCACGGCGCGCCCTACTACTGGAAGGGCAAGGTGGCCGCCACCCAGTTCATCGCCTCGACCCCCTTCGGCCTCAACGTCGCCGAGCAGAACGCCTGGTTCGCCTTCGGCGGCGGCCAGGAGCTGGCCGACAAGGTCTACGGCGAGCTGGGCTGCAAGGTCTTCGCCTCGGGCAACACCGGCGTCCAGGCGGGCGGCTGGTTCAACAAGGAGATCAACTCGACCGAGGACTACAAAGGCCTCAAGATGCGCATCCCCGGCCTCGGCGGCGAGGTGGTGAAGGCGGCCGGCGGCAATGTCGTCAACCTGCCCGGCGGCGAGATCCCCGCCGCCCTCCAGTCGGGCGCCATCGACGCGACCGAGTGGGTCGGCCCCTACAACGACCTGGCCTTCGGCCTCTACAAGAGCGCCAAGTTCTACTACTACCCGGGCTGGCACGAGCCGGCGACGCTGCTGGACAACTTCATCAACATGCAGGCCTGGGAGGGTCTCGACAGCGACCTCAAGGCGGTGATCGCCTCGGCCAACGCCGAGGTGAACGGCTACGTGCTCAGCGAATACATGGCCAACAACAACGCCTCCCTGAACGCCCTGGTGAACGAGCACGGCGTCGTGCTCAAGAAGTTCCCGGACGAGGTGCTGAACTCGCTGGGCAAGCTGTCGGGCGAGGTTCTAGGCGATCTGGCGAACCAGGATCCCTTGAGCAAGGAGGTCATGGAGAGCGTGCTGGCGTTCCGCAAGCAGTCGATCTCCTACGCCAGGATCTCCGAGCAGGCCTTCTACAACGCCCGCGTCCTGCCGTTCCGCTACGTGCAGCTCTAGCAAGATCCAGAATGGCAAAGCGGCCGGCGGGGCCCAGCCCCGCCGGTTTCGCATAGGCCGGCGACCCGGGCGGAACCGTCGGCTCGAGGCCGGCGGTTGTTGCCGCTTGGCCCGGGAGGGAACGCTTCATGAGCGTGGAAGTCGCAGCGCTGGTCCTCCTGGCCGCGGCCATGCATGCCGGATGGAACGCGCTGATCAAGATCCAGGGAGATCGCCTGGCGGTCATGACGGTGGTGACGGCCGCGGCGAGCCTCATTTCGCTGGCCGCCCTGCCCTTCGTGGAGGCCCCCGCGCCGGCCAGCTGGCCCCTGCTGGCGCTGTCCATCCTGCTGCACACCGGATACCACCTGATCCTGCCCAGGGCCTACGACCATGGGGACCTGGGCCAGGTCTACCCGATCGCGCGGGGATCGGCGCCTCTGCTGGTCACCCTGGGCGCGCTCTTGCTTGTCGGCGAGTCGCTCGAGCCGGCGGCCCTTGTTGGCGTGATCTGCCTTGCCATCGGCGTGATGACGCTGGTGTTCGAGAAGACGCCCGGACTGGCGATCCGGCCGAAGGCCGTGCTCTACGCCCTCCTGACGGGCAGCTTCATCGCGTCCTACACGATCGCCGACGGTCTGGGCGTGAGAACCGCCGGCTCGATCTTCGGCTTCGCCGTGTGGCTGACGATCGGGAACGGGCTGCTCACCCTGCTCCTGGTGTCGATCTGGAAAGGCCCGGCGATACGTCAGGTCGTTCGCAGCAGCCCGCTGGTCGGCCTGCTCGGCGGCGCTTTGCAGGTCGGCGCCTATTGGATCGTCGTCTGGGCGCTGGCTCTGGCGCCGATGGCGATGGTCTCGTCCCTGCGCGAGACCAGCGTCCTCTTCGCGGCCGTCATATCCAGTTTCGTGCTCAAGGAGGGTTTCGGAGTCTGGCGTTTCGTCTCGGCCGGCCTCGTCACCCTCGGCTTGGTCCTCAGCCGGCAGAAATAGGCGCCCGCGAAGAAGGTCCGGTTTCCGCGCGCCGACCCGCAGCCCCTCTCCGGCCGGCGTTAGGCCGGGCCCTTGGCCTCTTTGCGTTGGCGCGCCAGAAGTTGCGAGACCACCACGGCGGCCAGCACCAGGGCAGCGCCCGCTACCTTGCGGCCGGTGAGCGCCTCGGACAGGAGCGCGACGGCGAGCGCGACAGTGAAGACCGGCTCGCTGTTCATCACCATGGCGGCCGGCGCCGCGCCGATCAGGTGCACCCCCCGGAACATGGCGAAGAAGGCGAGCGCGAAGCCCAGCACAGCCACCAGCAGCCAGCCAGCCCCGGCCGCGGCGGGCAGAGCGAAGCTGCCGGTCGCAACGGCGTAGAGCCCCGAAAGCAGCATGCCGGTGACCGCCATGTGGAAGGTCATGACGCCCGAATCCGTCTCCGGCAGGGCCCGCCCGGTCCAGACGTAGGAGACGGCGACCCCCAGGGCGCCCAGGCTGGCCGCCAGGACGCCGCGGACCTCCACCGCGAAGCTCTCGACCTCCAGGGCGAGGGCCAGCCCGCCCAGCGCCGCGAGGGCGCAGAGGATCTGCCCCAGGCCCGGCGGCCGCCGCTCGAGCAGGCTCTGCAGCAGCACGGTCATCAGCGGAAAGGTGAAGAACACCAGGATCGCCAGGCTGACCGGCAGGTAGGCGAAGGACCAGAGCACACCGCCGGAGCCGAGGGTGTAGGCCCCGCCCGCCCCCAGGCAGATCCAGCGCCGCCGCCGGTCGAGCCAGTCGAAGCGCCCCCGGGCCCGCAGCCAGAAGCCACAGAGCAGCACGAAGCCCGCGTTGCGCAGCACCAGGATGGTCTCCGGATTGCCGCCGGCCCGGTAGACCAGCGGCGCCGACACGTTGGCGAAGGTGAGGCTGAGAGCGGCCAGCAGGACAAAAACGACACCGGCCGAGGAGCGCGCGGGGAGCGGGCGGTTCATCGCTCCCTCCTACAGCAATCCGCCAGGCCGCGACAGGGACGGCCCGCCGCGCCCCTCAGAACAGGACCCGCGGCAGCCAGGTGGCGAGGCCGGGGAAGGCGGCGATGACGCAGAGGCCGAGGAGCTGGATCACCACGAAGGGGGCGATGCCGCGGTAGATGTCGCCGGTGCCGACGCCCGGCGGCGCCACGCCCCGCAGGTAGAAGAGCGCGAAGCCGAACGGCGGCGTAAGGAACGAGGTCTGCAGGTTGATGGCGATCATGATCCCGAACCAGACCGGCGAGATGTCCATCTGCAGCATGATCGGGCCGACGATGGGCACCACCACGAAGACGATCTCGATGAAGTCGAGGAAGAAGCCGAGCAGGAACATGACGGCCATGACCAGGAGCATGGCCCCGAACTCGCCGCCGGGCATGTTCAGCAGCACGTCGGAGACCACCTTCTCGCCCCCCAGGCCTCGGAACACCAGCGAGAAGACCGAAGCCCCCAGCAGGATCAGGAAGACCATGGAGGAGACCATGAGCGTGCTGCGCATGACCGCCACCAGGATGCCTCCGGCGAGGATCACCCGCAGGCTGTAGAGCAGGCCCCAGAGGACCGCCAGGCAGCACACGGCCGCCGCAACGGCCGCCACGGCGTCCGCCGTCGGCACCACGTCGCGCTGCATGCGCAGGTCGAAGAAGCTGGTCAGCAGGATCAGCGCGACCACCGCCGTGCCGGCGCAGGCGACGGGCAGACGCGCCCGTGACTCGGCGCGCGAGGCAGCCAGCAGGCAGGCCCCCACGGAACCGACCGCGGCGGACTCGGTCGGCGTGGCGATGCCCAGGAGGATCGAGCCCAGCACCGCCAGGACCAGCACGGCCGGCGGCATCAGCACCCGGAAGACCCGGCCGAGCAGCGCCGCGTCCCCTTCCAGCCGCGGCACCGGCGGACAGCTCGCGGGCCGGATCACGCCCATGATCAGCACCCAGGCCATGTAGAGCCCCACCAGCACCATGCCCGGGATGAAGGCGCCGGCGAAGAGGTCGACCACCGAGACCGGATCGGGGGCGAAGTTGCCCTTGGCGAGCTGAGCCTGTGTGTTGGCGCCCTGCAGGATGTCGCCCAGCAGCACCAGGACGATCGAGGGCGGGATGATCTGTCCGAGGGTGCCCGAGGCACAGATGATGCCGCTGGCCAGGCGCGGGCTGTAGCCGACCTTCAGCATGGCCGGCAGGCTGAGCAGGCCCATGGTCACCACCGTGGCCCCGACGATGCCGGTCGAGGCCGCCAGCAGCATGCCGACGAAGATCACCGAAAGGCCCAGGCCGCCGCGCAGCCGGCCGAACAATAACCCCATTGTTTCAAGAAGTTCTTCGGCGATCTTCGAGCGCTCTAGCAATACACCCATGAAGACGAAGAGCGGCACGGCGACCAGCAGCTCGTTGACCATGACGCCGAAGAAGCGCGACGGCAGCCCGCCCAGGAGGCCCCACTGGAAGACGCCCAGAAGGTCGCCGAGGGTGGCGAACAAGAGGCCCGCCCCGGCCAGGGTGAGCGCCACCGGATAGCCCAGCAGCAGCAGGCCGCAGACCACGGCGAACATGAGCAGGCTCAGGACCTCGCCCAGCAGCTCAGGCGACATCGCCGCCTCCTTCGCCGCTTGCGTCTAGGCTGTCGGGCTTGTCCCGTCCCGCCAGCGTCAGCAGGCTGCGTCCGGCGAGGGCCAGGCCCTGGAGGCCCATGAGCACGCAGAAGCCGAGGATCACCGTCTTCAGCAGGAACAGGCCCGGCAGGCCGCCAGCCTCGCGGGACTCCTCCAGCCTGGACCAAGAGTCGAGCACGTAGCCGAAGCTGACGGCGAAAATCAGGGTCACCACCGGCAGCAGCAGGAAGAGCGAGCCGAGGAGATCGACCCACGCCCTGTGGCGGGCGCTGGCCGGCCGATAGAAGATGTCGACCCGGACGTGCCCACGGTGCAGCAGGGTGTAGCCGGCCCCCAGCATGAAGACCACGCCGTGCAGCCAGACGTAGGACTCCTGCATCCAGACCCAGCCGACGGCGTAGATGTAGCGCAGCACCACCACCGCGAAGGTGATCAGCACCATGGCCAGGGTGAGCCAGGCCACGCCGCGGCCGACGGTCTCGTTGAGGCGGTCGATCGTGCGGACGGCGGCGGCGAGCTTACCCAAATTGCGCCTCCGTGCGCGGCCTCCCGATCAGGCGAAACGGTTCGACTTGGGGAAGCCGTGCGGCGGCAGCCGGCCGGCCGCCCCGCGTTTGCCGATCCAGGCGGTGAGATCCGACTCGGTGCGCGTGCGCCCGCCGCCGGCCTGCCAGCTCAGGCCCTCCGAGAAGGTGAAGGTGGTGACGTCCGAGAGCCCGTCCTGGCGGTAGCGCTGCATGATCACGCCCCGGCCGCGGGTCATTTCGGGCAGCTCTTCGAGGGGAAAGAGCACCAGCTTGCGGTTCTCGCCGATGACCGCGACCCAGTCGCCGTCGACCCGGGTGCAGGCCGCGGCCTCAATACCGCTGCCCAGGTTCAGGACCTGCTTGCCGCTGCGGGTCTGGGCCACCACCTCGTCCTCCGTCACCAGGAAGCCGCGGCCGTCGGCCGAGGCGACCAGCAGCTTGGCCCCCGGCTGGTGAACCTTGAGAGTGACCACGTCCTGGTCGTTGGGCAGGTCGATCATCAGCCGGAGCGGCTCGCCGTAGCCCCGCCCGCCCGGCAGCTTGTCGACGCCGATGGTGTAGAAGCGGCCGTTGGTGGCGAACACCAGCAGCTTGTCGGTGGTCCAGGCGGGCACGGCGAAGCGGCCCCGGTCGCCCTCCTTGTACTTGGCCTGGGAGGCGGCCGCCGTCAGGTCCTCGGCGTGACCCTTGGTGGCCCGGATCCAGCCCTTGGCGGAGCAGAGGATGGTCACCGGCTCGCGCTCGATGACCGCCTCGATGGGCACCACCACGTCGGGCGGCGGCGTGCCCAGCTCGGTGCGTCTTTGGCCCAGCTCGCTGCTGGAACCGAAGCGCGCCTTGATGTCCTTGATCTCGGAGGCGATGACCTTCCAGCGCCGGCCCTCGTCGGCCAGCAGGGCCTTCAGGTCCTTGCGCTCGGCCGTCAGCTCCGCGTGCTCCTTGCGGATGCCTTCCTCCTCCAGCTTGCGCAGGGCCCGCAGGCGCATGTTGAGGATGGCCTCGGCCTGGGCGTCGCTGAGGTCGAAGGTCTTCATCAGGACGGCCTTGGGCTCGTCCTCCTCGCGGATGATGCGGATCACCTCGTCCAGGTTGAGGTAGGCGATCAGGTAGCCGTCGAGCACCTCCAGGCGCTTGCCGATGCGCTCAAGCCAGTGACGGCTGCGGCGCAGCAGCACCTCGTGGCGGTGGTCGAGGAAGGCGCGCAGCACCTCGGCCAGCGACATGACCCGCGGCGTGTGGTCGGCGTCGAGCACGTTCATGTTGAGCGGAACCCGGACCTCCAGGTCGGTCTGACGGAAGAGGGATTCCATCAGCACCTCGGCCTCGACGTTGCGGCTCTTGGGCTCCAGCACCAGGCGCAGGTCGGCCGCGGACTCGTCGCGCACATCGGCCAGCATGGCGAGCTTGCGCGCCTGCAGCAGCTCGGCGATGCGCTCCACCAAGCGCGACTTCTGGACCTGGAAAGGGATCTCGGTGACGACGATCTGATAGCCGCCGCCCTTCTGCTTCTCGACCTCCCAGCGGGCGCGCAGGCGGAACGAGCCGCGGCCGGTCTTGTAGGCCTCCAGCACGCCGGCCGGATCCTCCACCAGCACGCCGCCGGTCGGGAAGTCGGGGCCGGGCACCAGCTCCACCAAGGTCTGGGCCGTCGCCTTGGGGCGCTTGATGAGATGCAGGAGCGCGTCGCAGACCTCGCCCACGTTGTGCGGCGGGATGGCGGTCGCCATGCCGACGGCGATGCCCTGGGCGCCGTTGGCGAGCAGATTGGGGAAGCTGGCCGGCAGCACCACGGGCTCGTCCGCGTCGCCGTCGTAGGTCGGCCGGAAGTCGACCGTGTCCTCGTCGATGCCGTCGAGCAGCGCCATGGCGATGTCGGTCAGGCGCGCCTCTGTGTAGCGCATGGCCGCCGCGTTATCGCCGTCGATGTTGCCGAAGTTGCCCTGGCCGTCGATCAGCGGAAAGCGCAGGGAGAAGTCCTGGGCGAGGCGCACCAGGGCGTCGTAGATCGCCTGGTCGCCGTGGGGGTGGAACTTGCCGATCACGTCGCCGACCACACGCGCGGACTTCTTGAAGCCCTGGTCCGGGGCGAGGCGCAGCTGGCGCATGGCGTAGAGCAGGCGCCGGTGGACCGGCTTCAGCCCGTCGCGCACGTCCGGCAGGGAGCGCGACATGATGGTGGAGAGCGCATAGGCCAGGTAGCGCTCCTCCAGGGCGTCGACGAACCGGATGTGGCGGACCTCCCCGGTCGGCGCTGAGGCTGTGTTCGAGGCCATTTGGGCTCCCGGATATACCAGATTTGGTGGCTGGAGTCGGCTGGGCGTCAAGATAGATCGCCCCGCGGCCCACGGCAAGGCGAGCGCCGCGTACCTTCGCTTCTTAGCTGTGGACTACGGCCTGCCCGACAGCTTGCCTGCCGCGCCGCTCGGAAAGCGGAAGGCGCCGAAGCTGCGACCCCGGTTGAGCGGTATCAGGCGTCCCGCGGGACGGGCGCCTTTCGGCGGCCCGGCATGCTTCGGCGGCAGGCCGGCCGCGAGCCGCGTCCTGCCGTCCTCCTGCAGCGCCACGTAGTTGCCGATCCGCCGCCCCGGCGGTCCGTGCGGGAAGACCAGCGTGCTTCCCACCGTCGCGTGGGCCCGCTGGCCTCCGCAGAAGGGCGCGCCGCTTAGCTCCCGGCACGACTGGGCCGAGGCGCTCGCCGCTACCGTCACCGTTGCAACGACGGCGAAGATACCAACAGCCCCACATCGAGCGAGCGGTCGCATGACTAACGATGTAGGGCGCCATCACGGCCAGGTCCAGGGCGGCCAGGTCCGGGGCGGTCCGGGGTCAGAAGCGGTCGACCCGGTAGGGGGCCATGTCGATGTTGGGGCTGCGCCCGGCGGCGAGGTCGGCGATGAGGCGGCCGGTGCGCGCGCCGAGGCCGATGCCGCCGTGGCCGTGTCCGAAGGCGAAGAATGCGTTGTCGTAGCGCGGCGAGGCGGAGATCACCGGCACCGAGTCCGGCATGGAGGGGCGGAAGCCCATCCAGCGCTCGGCCCACTCGGTGTTGAGCCCGGGCAGCCAGCGACGTGCCTGGGTAAGCAGCCCCTCGGCCCGGCGCCAGTCGGGCGGCGCGTCGAGGCCGCCCAGCTCGACCGTGCCGGCGAAGCGCAGGCCGATCGCCAGCGGCGAGCAGACGATGCCCCGCTCGGTTGAGTAGACCGGCGCCTCGGGGACGACGCCGGGATCGGGCATGAGGACCGAGTAGCCCCGCTCGGTGTCCAGCAGGGTGTCGCCGCCCAGCCTGCGGGCGAGCGGCAGAGACCAGGCGCCGGCCGCCACCACCACCAGATCGCAATCGTGGCGGCCCGCGTCGGTCAGCACCGCCGCCACCCGGCGGTCGTCGGCGAAGGCGAAGTCGCGGGCCGTCTCGCGACGAAGCTGGCCGCCCTGGACTTGGAAGGACTCGGCCAGCACCTGCACCAGGCGGAACACGTCCAGCGTCTGGGCGACCTCCGGGTAGTGGACCGCGCGGGGGAAGATCGGCGCGAGGGCCGGTTCCCGGGTCCTGAGGGCCCCGGCATCGAGGACCTCCAGCTTGACGCCGCGCCGCCGCTGCAGCTCGATCAGGGGCCCGGCCCGGCGGAATCCCGCCTCGCTTTCGTAGACGCAGGTCCAGCCGGTCTTGCGCACCATGTGCTCTGCATTGGCTGGGCGCAGCAGGGGGTCGAACTCCTCGATCGAGCCCGCGAGGATCTGCGCGAGGGCCCGCGAGGCGGCCTCGACCCGGGGCCAGCGGCTCTCGGCCAGGAAGCGCGCGAGCCAGGGCAGCAGGCGCGGCAGGTAGGCCCAGCGCAGGCGCAGGGGCCCGAGCGGGTCGAGCAGCATGCCCGGCACCCGCCAGGCGACGCCCGGGGTCTGGACCGGAACCACTGCCTCGGAGGTGAGCACCGCGCCGTTGCCGTAGGAGGCCCCCTCGCCCGGCCCCTGGCGGTCGATCAGGGTGACCGCGTGGCCGTCGCGCTGCAGGAAGAGGGCCGCGCAGACGCCGATCATGCCGGCGCCGACGACCACCGCCCGGGAGGGGGCCGCGCCGGCGCTCACGGGCCCGCCGATGCCGCCGGGGACGCCGTGGCAGGGAACAGGGCGGCGAGGCGCTGGCGGGCCTGGGGCAGGCTCCGGTCGTGGGGATGGAAGACGTGGCGCTCCAGGAAGAAGCCGGTGAGCGCCAGGCCCTCGCCCACCTCCCCGGCCCCGCCGCCGCCGCGGCCGATGAGGAAGCCCGGCAAGGACAGCATGCGCTCCCGGTAGGGCTCGCCGGCGGCCAGCGAGACCGCCCGGCCGCTGCGCGGACTGACGTAGGCGAGCCGGTCGTTGTCCCCGCCGGCCGCGCAGCGGCTGAGGTCGAGGCCGAAGCCGAGCTCCTTCAACAGCGCCAGCTCCCAGGAGACGTAGGCCTCGGCCCAGTAGTCGCCTTCCAGCGCCTCCAGCAGGGCGAGGAAGCCGTGGTAGCAGGCGGGATGGGGCTCCCGCTCGGGCAGGGCGCGCTCGGACATGGCCGCCGCGGCGCTGAGGGCGGTCAGCCGGTCCGGCTCATCGAAGAGGCGCGCCGCGTGGCTGGCGAGCGGCTCGCAGGCGTAGCTGCCCAGGTGGTCGGCCAGCCGCGCCCGCCACACGGCGCGCACCCGGTTACCGGCCTGATAGACCGCGCGGGTGCGCGGGCTCTGGCCGCCGCGCACCAGGCCGGCGTGGCGCCCGTGCTCCAGGGTCAGCAGGGTGACCACGGCCGAGCTCTCGCCGTGCGGCCGGGCCGACAGGACGATCGCCTCGTCGCTCCACTCCATGGCGGCTCAGATCCTCTCGCCCATGGCCGGCCCGCTCACGCGTTGTAGTCCAGGCCCCAGTCGCGGTAGCGCTCCGGGTCCTCGATCCAGTTCTCGCGGGTCTTCACGAAGAGGAAGAGGTGCACCTTGCGCTCCAGCAGCTGCTCCAGTTCTTCTTGAGCTTCTTTTCTTATTACTTTGATCATGCTCCCTTTTTTTCCAAGAACCATGGCCTTTTGGGTGTCCCTCTGGACGTAGACGGTCTGCTCGATCTTGACGCTGCCGTCCTCGAAGTCCAGCCAGCGCTCGGTCTCCACCGTGAGCGCGTAGGGCAGCTCCTGGTGCAGGCGCTGGAACAGCTTCTCGCGGGTCGCCTCGGCAGCCATGAGCCGGAGCGGCAGGTCGGAAAGCTGATCCTCGGGGTAGTGCCAGGGCCCCTCCGGCATGGCGGCGACCAGGTGGTCCAGCAGATCCTCGACCCCGTCACCGGTCAGCGCCGAGATCATGAAGGTGCGGTCGAACAACTCCTCGGCCTCGAACTCCGCGGCCAGCGCCAAGAGGCGCTCGCGCTTGATCAGGTCTATCTTGTTGAGCAGCAGGATCGCCCGCCGGCCCGCCTCCTTCAAGCCGTCGAGGATGAGGCGGGTGTCCGGATCGATCGCCTTGCGGCCGGCGTCGAACACCAGCACGACCGCGTCGGCGTCCCGGGCCCCGCCCCAGGCGGCCGCCACCATGGCCCGCTCCAGGCGCCGCCGGGGCGCGAAGATGCCCGGCGTGTCGACGAAGACGATCTGGCTGTCGCCCCGGATGGCGATGCCCCTGAGCCGCGCGCGGGTGGTCTGCACCTTGCGGGTGACGATGGAGACCTTGGCGCCCACCAGCCGGTTCAGCAGGGTCGACTTGCCGGCGTTGGGGGCGCCCAGCAGGGCGACGAAGCCGCACCGCCGAGGCGCCGCGTCGCTCGCCTCGCTCATGGCGCGGAATCGGAACCGGGCCCGGCGGGTCGGTTCTGGCCGGACCCTCGCCCCGCGCCCTTCACGCGCGCCAGCATGAGATCGGCGGCGCCCTGCTCGGCCAGACGCTTGGAGCGGCCCTCGGCGGTAACGGGCGGCTGGCCCTCCACCTCCAGCTCGACGGTGAAGAGGGGCTCGTGGGCCGGCCCTTGCCGCCCCACCTCCCGGTAGCGGGGCAGCGGCAAGGCGCGAGCCTGGGCCCACTCCTGGAGCGCCGTCTTGGCGTCCTGGGGCGGCACCCGGTCCGCCTCCAGGTAGGGCTGCCAGCGGGCCGCCACGAAGTCCCAGGCGGCGCTCAGGCCGCCGTCCAGATAGATCGCGCCGATGATCGCCTCGCAGGCGTCGGCCAGCACCGAGGGGGTCTCCGCCCCGCCCGCCTCGCTCTCGCCGGACCCGAACCGCATGAAGCGCCCGAGATCGAGCTCGGCCGCCACCTCGGCCAGGGTCTCCTTGCGCACCAGGGCGGCCAGGCGGCGCGCCAGAGCGCCCTCCGGCTCCTCGGGAAAGCGGGCGAACAGCAGGTCGGCGATGATCAGGCCGAGCACCCGGTCGCCCAGGAACTCCAGGCGCTCGTAGCTCGCGACGTCGCCCCGGGCGCCACGGGTGGCGCTGGCGTGGGTGAGCGCGCGCCACAGCAGCTCCGGCTCGCGGAAGTCGTAACCGAGGCGTGTGGTCAGGCGAGAAAGCCCCTCTTTGTCCCCGGCGGCGGCCTTCGACGGCACTGCGCAGAGCCCTAGTCGACTGCCTTGAAGATGCGCGAGAAGCGGATCACCCAGGGCCAGCGCCAGACCTGCCACCAGGAAGCCGACTCGTTGTGCGAGAAGAACAGGAACTCGGCCCGGCCGATGAGGTTTTGCGAGGGCACGAAGCCGACGCTGCTGAGCACCCGGCTGTCGGTGCTGTTGTCCCGGTTGTCGCCCATGAAGAAGTAGTGGCCGGCGGGCACCTCGAACTCCGGCGTGTCGTCCAGCCGGTCCCGGTCGCTCGCCTCCCAGATGAGGTGCTGGCGGCCGTTGGGCAGGGTCTCCCGGTACTCGGTGTAGGTCTCCTTGGCGAAGTAGCGGTCGACCTCGCGCTTGCCGACCTCCTCGCGCTTCACCGGCTCGCCGTTGATGTGCAGGAGGCCGCCGCGCACCTGGACGCGGTCGCCCGGCATGCCGATCAGGCGCTTGATGTAGTCCGTCTGGTTGTCCCGCGGCAGCTTGAAGACGATGACATCGCCGCGCTCGGGCGCGGAGGCCAGGATACGGCCCTCGAAGAGCGGCGGGCTCCAGGGGAAGGAATAGCGGCTGTAGCCGTAGGCGTACTTGGAGACGAAGAGGTAGTCGCCGACCAGCAGGGTCGGGATCATGGAGCCCGAGGGGATGTTGAAGGGCTCGAACGCGAAGGTGCGCACCACGAGCGCGATCACCACCGCGTAGAAGACCGTGCGGACGGTCTCCCAGAGCGCGCTTCCCTTGCGGTTCTCCATCAACTCCGCCACTTGTCCAACCAATCCTGCGTCGCGCGTCAGCCTGCCGGCGGATCCTCCGCCGCCGGCACGGCCGAGATGATGACGATGGCCTGGGCCAAGGGATAGTCATCGGTCAGGGTCACGTCGACCCGTGCCGTCATACCCTCTGGCGTCATCTCGGCCAAGCGCTTCTTGGCGCCGCCGGTGAGCGCCAGGGTCGGCCGGCCGCTGGACAGGTTGACCACGCCCATGTGGCGCCAGTAGACGCCGGCGCGCGGCACCCCGGTCCCGAGCGCCTTGGCGCAGGCCTCCTTGGCGGCAAAGCGCTTGGCGTAGCTGGCTGCCCGCGCGGCCCGGCCGTCGGACTTCTGCTGCTCGACCTCCGTGAAGACGCGCTCGACGAAGCGGGCGCCGTAGCGCTCCAAGGTATTCTCGATGCGCCGGATGTCGATCAGGTCGTTGCCGATGCCGAGGATCATGGGCGAGCGGCGGCAGGCCGTCGCCCCGCCCCCCGGGAAAGTCTAGACGGGCCGGGCATCTCTCACCTCTCCTGTTCCGCTTCCTGGTGCGCGTAGGCGGGCGCTCCGGACTTGCTTCTCAACTTGATGATCTTCCGGCGCAGCCGCCGGCGCCGGCGCCGCTGGAAGTGGGCGACCACCAGGCGCGCCGGCCAGAAGAAGGCGAACCAGGCCACCACCGCCGTCGGGAACCCCCCGACCATCATCGGCCAGAAGACGCCTTTCACGTGGTCGAAAATGTAGGTCATGCTCAGGTCCGGCGGAAGCCGGTAGACGCCGGCGTCCCCGAGCAGCCACTGGCCCAGGTTGTAGGTCCAGAGCCAGATGAAGGGGAAGGTCCAGGGATTGCCCACCGCCGTGCCGATGGCCGAGGCGATCACGCTGCCCCGGATCAAGAGAGAGAGCAGAGCCGCGCAGATGAAATGGAAGCCCATGAAGGGCGTGAAGGAAACCGCCGCCCCGCAGGCGAAGCCCGCGGCGATGCGGTAGGGGGTGCCCGGCAGGCGGCCGAGGCGGTGCGCCACGTAGAGGGAGGCCCGGCGCCAGCCGCTGCGGGGCCAGAGGAAGCCCCACACGCGGTGGACGATGGGAAGCGGTTCGCGGCGTTTGAACATGGCGGACCTGGTCGGGGCCTGTCGCTTTCCTGACGCCGGCGCAGCTTGGCGTCAACTAGTAAGGAAATCCTTTGCCTTCAGCCCCGCGCCCGCTCCACAGAGGCGATCACCGGGGTCGCCCGGAGGGCGGCGATGATGTCGGTCAGGTGCTTTACGTCGGAGACCTCCACGTCGATCAGCATCTCGAAGAAGTCGCTCGAGCGGCTGGTGATCTTGAGGTTGCTGATGTTGCCGAGGCTCTTGCCGATGATGGTGGAGAGGGAGCCGAGGCTGCCCGGCTCATTCGCCACCACCAGGTGCAGGCGGCCCAGATGGGGCGTCTCGTTGCTGTTGATGTCCCAGGCGATGTCGATCCAGCGCTCGGGCGTATCCTGGAAGTTCTCCAGGGTCTCGCAGTCGATGGTGTGGACCGTCACGCCCTTGCCCGTGGTGACGATGCCGACGATCCGCTCGCCGGGCAGCGGGTGGCAGCAATGAGCGTAGTGGACGGCCATGCCCGGAATCAGGCCCTTGAGCGGCACCGCCCCGTCCTTGGAGGCAGGCTGGCTCGGCCGGCCCCGCGGCTTCAGGGAGGGGAAGACCGACTGCAGGCGGCGGCGCTGGCGCTCGCCCGGGAAGACGGCGGTCAGCACCTCCCGGGCGGTGTGGTGGCCCTGGCCGACGGCGGCGCAGAGGTCGGCCGCGGTCTCGCGCTTGAACTTCTTGAGGACGCCGGCAAGCGCCTTGTCGGTGAACTCGTGGCCCTCCTGGCGGAAGGCCTTCTGCAGGATCTGGCGCCCCAGCTCGGCGTACTGCTCGCGCTGCTCCTGGCGCACGAAGCGCCGGATGCTGGCCTTGGCCTTGCCCGTGACGACGAAGCTCTCCCAGTCGGGCGAGGGCTTCTGGGCCCTGGAGGTGATGATATCGACCTGGTCGCCGTTGCGGAGCTGGGCGCGCAACGGGATCATGCGCCCGTTGACCTTGGCGCCCACTGTCGAGTTGCCCACCTCCGAGTGCACCGCGTAGGCGAAGTCGACCGGCGTGGCGCCCCTGGGAAGGGCGATCAGGTCGCCCTTGGGCGTGAAGCAGAAGACCTGGTCCTGGAACATCTCCAGCTTGGTGTGCTCCAGGAACTCCTCCGGGTTCGAGGCCTGCTCCAGGATGTCCAGCAGTTCTCTCAGCCAGCGGTACTGGCGGCCGTCGATCTGGTCGGCGCCCTGCTTGTACACCCAGTGGGCGGCGACGCCGAGCTCGGCGACCTCGTGCATCCCGCGGGTGCGGATCTGGATCTCGATGCGCTGGCGCTCGGGGCCGATCAGCCCGGTGTGCAGCGAGCGGTAGCCGTTCGGCTTGGAGATCGAGATGTAGTCCTTGAAGCGGCCGGGAACCACGGGATAGCGGCTGTGCAGCTCGCCGAGCGCCTGGTAGCACTCGCCCACCGTCTCCACCACCACCCGGAAGGCCATGATGTCCGAGAGCTGCTCGAAGCCGACGTTGCGGTGCTGCATCTTGCGCCAGATGGAGTAAGGCGTCTTGACCCGGCCGGAGACCCAGGCCTCGATCCCGGCCTCGGCGAGAGTCCGGCGCAGCGCATCGACGATCCGCACCGGCAGGTCCTCGCCCTCGCTCTTGAGGAACTCGAGCCGCGCCAGGATGGAGTTGTAGGCGTCCGAGTTGAGGTTCTCGAACGAGAGGTTCTCCAGCTCGTCCTTGAAGCGGTGCATGCCGATCCGCTCGGCCAGGGGAGCGTATATGTCCATGGTCTCGCGGGCGATGCGCCGGCGCTTCTCCTCGGAGCCGATGAAGTGGAGCGTGCGCATGTTGTGCAGGCGGTCCGCCAGCTTGACCAGCAGCACCCGGATGTCCTCGGACATGGCGAGCACCAGCTTGCGGAAGTTCTCGGCGTGCTGGCTCTCGTCCGACTGCAGCTCCAGGCGCGACAGCTTGGTGACACCGTCCACCAGGCGCGAGATATCGGCGCCGAAGACCCGCTGGACCTCTTCCAGGGTGATCTCGGTGTCCTCGACCACATCGTGTAATAGTGCGGTGATAATCGAGTTATGGTCGAGCTTGAGGTCGGTGAGGATGCCGGCGACCTCGAGGGGGTGGGAGAAGTAGGGATCGCCCGAGGCGCGCGTCTGCGTGCCATGGGCCTTCATCGCGAAGACGTAGGCTCGATTGAGAGCGTCTTCGTCGGCGCTCGGGTCATAGGACCTGACCCGCTCAACCAGCTCGAACTGACGTATCATCCGGCGCGCTCAGGGCCACGGGGTTAAACGCTCGGCCACGACCCAAAAAGTGTACGCGCGCAATCTCCCCTCGCCAAGACGGCAAGGGGGCCACCGGGGCGCCGGAACCGGGGCGCTGCCAGGCTTTCGGCCGCTATTGGTCCTCGTCTTCGACGGCGCCGGCCTCGAGCTGATCGGGCGCCTCGCCGACCTCGGCCGCACCCTCGGAGTCCTCGGAGGCAGCCGCCGCGTCGGCTTCGCCGGCATCGGCCCCGGCCACCACCATGGCGGCCTCGGCCGTCAGGTCGCCGGGCACCTGGGGCACGTCGAAGTCGGGCAGCTCCTCCTCCGGCTCGTCGAACTCGACCTGGCGCTGGTAGCCCTTGACCAGGGCGTCGGCGAGGGTGCTGAGCTCCACCGCCTCGTCGGCGATCTCGCGCAGCGCGATCACCGGGTTCTTGTCGTTGTCCCGCTCCAGGGTGAGCGGCGCCCCGGACGAGATGTCCCGCGCCCGCTGGGCGGCCAGCATGACCAGGTCGAAACGGTTGGGAACCTTCAGAACACAATCTTCAACGGTGACGCGCGCCATACCGCTCGATCTCCTAACTCTCCGGACGTACGGAAACGGGGACCGGCAACCCTGCCGAAACCGGGTGGAATATATGGACGCCCAAGGTCGAACGCAAGGGCGGCCCGGCTCCCCGCGGCCCCGGTCCGCCCCCCGGCCCGCCCCCTGGCCGGCTCCCGTCGGGCCCCTAGTCCAGCGGCTCTACGGCCTCCTGAGGGCCGAGGGCGGCCACCATCTCGGCGACGCTCAGGCCGCTCACCGGATGCCGCCAGTCGGGCGCCAGGTCGGCCAGGGGCAGCAGCACGAAGGCCCGCTCGACGAGACGCGGATGGGGCAGCACCGGGCGCTCGCCGGGCGCGCTTACCCGCGCGCCGTAGGCCAGCAGGTCGAGGTCGAGAAGGCGGGCTTCGTTGCGCACCCGCCGCTCGCGGCCGAAATGCGCCTCCGCCCGGTGCAGCAGTGCCAGCAGCGCGCCGGGCTCGAGATCCGTCTCCAGCCCGGCGACACCGTTGACGAACCAGGGCTGGTCCGAGGGCGGTACGGGGGCACTGCGGTACCAGCGGGAACGAGCCCGTACGCGAACGTCCCGGCCATCCAGGTACGCCAGCGCCGCCTCGCAGGTCTGCCGCGGGGATCCGTAGCGCGGATGGTCCAGATTGGCGCCGATCCCGATCAGGATCATCGAAGGCTTCTCCCAATCGCGCTGGTTTCGTGCTGCGCTGCACAATAACCTTTTGCGGCAGCGGCTTGGACATTAAAACTGAATGAAATCTATTGACATCGGCGGCCTGCTGGCGTCTTTGTCTTTTCTTTGTGCCGGGATCGCAATACCATAACGTTTCAAACCCTGGCCCTCTGAATCCTTTTGGATTTCTCGGAAAGGTTGGCGCATGAACTTCTACCCGCAAGAGAGAGTCGGTCTATTCATAGACGGCGCCAATCTCTATGCGACGGCACGGGCTCTTGGGTTTGATATCGACTACAAGAGATTGCTTGAGCTCTTTAAAGGTAAGTGCCAGCTGGTTCGCGCCTTCTATTACACCGCCTTGGTGGAAGATCAGGAATACTCTCCCATCCGGCCGTTGATCGACTGGCTCGACTACAACGGCTACACCATGGTGACCAAGCCCACGAAGGAGTTCACCGACTCCACCGGGCGCCGGAAGCTCAAGGGCAACATGGACATCGAGCTGGCGATCGATGTTCTGGAGATGTCCGACTTCCTCACCCACATCGTACTGTTCTCCGGCGACGGCGATTTCCGCCGCCTGGTCGAGGCCGTCCAGCGCAAGGGCGTGCGGGTGACGGTGATCTCAACGGTGCGCAGCCAGCCCTCCATGGTGGCCGACGAGCTGCGGCGCCAGGCCGACGCCTTCATCGATCTCCTGGACCTGCAGGAGCAGATCGAACGCGAGCTGCCACGCGACCATCCGCGCGCGCGCCCCGAGACCAGCTACGACGAGGAAGAGGCGGAGTTCGAGGAGGACGAAGAGCTTTACGGCTCCGGCGCCGCCTGATCCGGCTTCCGGCCGCCGCCGCGTCCGCCCGTGCCCCCGGTCCTGATCCCTGCCCGCTCCGCCCAGCCGCCCGTTGGCCATTTCCGCTTCGCCTGACGCCCCGCTGCTCGAGCCCGAGCGGGACTGCGGCCTCTGCCCCCGGCTGGCCGAGTTCCGCCAAAAGAACCGGGTCGCCTATCCCGATTTCCACAACGCCCCGGTGACCAGCTTCGGCGGCCGGGACGCCCGGTTCCTGATCGTCGGCCTGGCACCGGGCCTCAAGGGTGCCAACCAGACGGGCCGCCCCTTCACCGGCGACTACGCCGGCGACCTGCTATACGCGACCCTGGCGGACTACGGCTTCAGCGCCGGCCACTATGGGCGCCAGGCCGGCGACGGGCTCGCCCTCGTCGACTGCCGGATCACCAATGCGGTGCGCTGCGTGCCGCCCGAGAACAAGCCAACCGGCGCCGAGATCAAGGCCTGCCGGCCTTTCCTCGAAGCCGAGCTGGCGGGCATGCCGCGCCTCGCCGCGGTTCTCGCCCTGGGCGCCGTGGCCCACGGCGCGGTACTGGCGGCGCTCGGCCTGGTGCGCAGCCGCTATCCCTTCCGCCATGGCGCGCTCCACGCCCTGCCCTCGGGCCTGCTGCTGGCCGACAGCTACCACTGCTCCCGCTACAACACCAACACCGGCCGCCTGACCGCCGAGATGTTCTCGGCCGTCTTCGCCGAACTCCGGGCGCGTCTGGCCTAGCCGACCTGGGGAGAGTTCACGGGGGGCGCCGCGCCACAGTCCCGGATGAGGTCGAGCGTCATGGGAACCTGGGCCCGGGTCTCGAAGCAAAGCCGGGAATGCCACCGTGAGAACCGCCGGCAGGGCCGGCACGCCGGCCGCCAGCATGATGAGGATGCGCGGTCTCGTGCCGGTTCCGCCGCCGCCTCCCCCGCCCTCTCCGGAGCACGCCTCTCGCCCGGCGGCGCTCAACCCCGCTCGCGCATGAGGCGCGCCTTCTGGCGCTGCCAGTCCCGCTGCTTCGCCGCCTCGCGCTTGTCGGCCTGGCGCTTGCCGCGGGCCAGCCCCAGCTCGACCTTGGCGATGCCGCGCTCGTTGAAGTAGAGGCTGAGCGGCACCAGGGTGTAGCCCTCGCGCCGGATCAGGCCGATCAGCCGCGCCATCTCCCGGCGGTGCAGCAGCAGCTTGCGGCGGCGCTTGGGCTCGTGGTTGAAGCGGCCGGCGGGATCGTAAACCGGGATGTGGCTGTTGAAGAGATAGAGCTCGCCCCCCTGGTCGGCGGCGTAGGCCTCGACGATGGAGGCCCGGCCGAGGCGCAGCGACTTGACCTCGGTGCCGGTCAGCACCAGCCCCGCTTCCAGCGAGTCCTCGATGTGGTAGGAGTGACGCGCCTTGCGGTTCTGGGCGATCAGCTTCTTGTCGCCCGATGCCATGGCGGAAGACGTTGCGGCTGGGCTCAGTTGAGCAGGCCCGCGTGCACCATGGCGTCACACACGCGCGCCTCCGTCGCGGCCGCGATGGGAACCAGCGGCAGGCGCACGCGGTTCTCGCAGAGGCCGAGCTGGCTGACGGCGAACTTGACGGGGCCCGGGCTGCTCTCGATGAACAGGGCCTGGTGGAGCGGCATGAGGCGCTCGTTGATCCGCGACACCTCCTTCACGTCGCCGCCGCGCCAGGCGTCGTGCAGCTCGGCGCAGAGCCTCGGCGCCACGTTGGCGGTGACCGAGATGCAGCCGTGACCGCCCTGGGCCAGGAAGGGCACCACCGTGGCATCCTCGCCCGAGAGCTGGCTGAAGTCCGGGCCGATCTCCTGTCGGGTCTGGGCCGGCCGCTGCAGGTCGGCGGTGGCGTCCTTGACCCCGACGATGTTGGGCAGCTCGGCTAGGCGCGCCATGGTGGCGACGCTCATGTCGATCACGCAGCGCCCGGGAATGTTGTAGATGACGATGGGGATCTCGACGGCGTCGTGGATCGCCTTGTAGTGGGCGAAGAGGCCGTCCTGGGTCGGCTTGTTGTAGTAGGGCGTGACCACCAGCACCGCGTCGGCACCGACCTCCTTGGCGTTCCGGGTCAGCTCGATGGCCTCCGAGGTCGAGTTGGAGCCGGTGCCCGCGATGACCGGGACGCGGCCGTCGGCTACCTCGACGCAGAGCGCCGTCACCCGCATGTCCTCACCGTGGCTCAAGGTCGGCGACTCGCCCGTGGTGCCGCAAGGAACCAGCGCGTCCGTGCCCTGCTCGATCTGCCAGTCGACGAATTTCCGGAACGCGGCCTCGTCCACCTTGCCGTTGGCGAACGGCGTGATGAGGGCGGTGATGGATCCCGAGAACATCGGCCCGGACATGGCAAACCTCGACGAAAAATGGGTTGAGCGGGGGCGCGGAGCGCCACGTAGCAACGGCTCCGGCTTCGCGGACCATAGCGCCGCGGGCGGCGGGCGGCAAGACTGGGGGTCTGAGGCCTCGGGACCGGGGTCCCTGGCCGAGGCATGAGGAGGGCCAAAAGGCCCGCTGAGGCCCGCTGAGGCCGCAGGTATCCCACCCCCGATTCACCCTGAGTCGCGCCCGATCGGGCGGTGCGCCGCAGAGTTGCGGGCATTATTTGGTAAACTACTGGACTCAAAAATGTATAGTTAATACAATAACATAGCTGGCATTTTCGGAAATTGTGTAGTATATTTGACAATGTTTACGACTTCTTCCTGAAGCTCTAGAGTCCGCCTATCCGCCGCGGTTCAGCCAACGGGGGTGCAAGTGGGTCTTCGCTTAGCCGTTGTCTTCCTGTTTGCCGGTTTCTGCGTGTTCTCGCTGCGCGCCGAAGCGGCGCTGCTGCCCGACGCCGAGCGTCCGCTCTACGAGCAGGCCCTCGAGCTGGCCAATGACCGCGATTTCGCCGCCGCCCGGTCGACCGCCGAGCAGGGCGGCAACGACCTGCTCAACAAGTTCTTCATCTGGCTGGACCTGCGCCATACCGAGGAAGAGGACATTGCCTTCGCCGAGCTCGACGGCTTCCTCTCCTCGAGCGAGGACTGGCCCTACCTCTACAACATCCGCCGATTGGCCGAAGAAGCCCTGCCCGCCGACTACTCGGACCAGCAGGTGATCGACTGGTTCGGCGAGCGCCGGCCCGACAGCCCCTCCGGCGCCATGCGCCTGGCCGAGGCCCTGCGCACCGTCAAGGGCAAGGAGCCGGCCTGGGCCCTGCTGCGCGTCAGCTGGCAGCGGCTGGCCTTCGACGAGGAGGAGGAGCGCCTCTTCCTGTCCCGCTACGGCGACATCCTGCAGAAGGGCGACCATGTCGAGCGTCTCGACCGGCTGCTGCAGAAGCGCGCCTTCTCCGCCGCGCGCCGCCAGGCCAAGCGCCTGGGCGGCGGCCACATTCGGCTGGCCGAGGCGCGGCGCCGGCTGATGCTCAACCGGCCGGGCGTCGACGCCGCCATCCGGCGGGTGCCGAAGTCCCTGCAGGACGATCCCGGACTGCTCTACGACCGGGCGCGCTGGCGCTACCGCCGGGGCCGCTTCGACGGCGTCGTCGAGATGCTCGACCGGGCCCAGCCGGTGATGCGGCAGCCCGACCGCTGGTGGCGCATGCGCCACTGGGCGGCCCGGCGCGCGCTCTACGCCGGCAAGACCGACCAGGTCTACCGTCTGGCCAGCGCCCACGGCCTGAAGGACGGCATCGGCTTCGCCGAGGGCGAGTGGCTGGCCGGCTGGGTGGCCCTGCGGCACCAGAATAATCCGGAGCGCGCCTACCGGCACTTCGCCCGGCTCTACGACGGGGTCTCGACGCCGATCAGCCTGTCCCGGGGCGCCTACTGGGCGGGCGCGGCGGCCGACTCCTCCGGCAAGTCGGACCAGGCCACGGCCTGGTACAGCCGCGCGGCTGAGCACGCCACCACCTTCTACGGCCAGCGGGCGATCGAACGCCTCGACCGGCCCCTCGATCTTGACCTCTCCACCAGCGTCGAGGTCGGCAAGCTCGAGCGCGGCGAGTTCGAGTCCCGCGAGCTGGTCCGCCTCATCCGCCTGTTGGGCGCGCTGGACGAGCGCCGCTACGTCAGGGGCTTCCTGCTGCACCTGCGCCGCCAGGCCGAGACGCCCGAGGAGCACCAGCTCCAGGTCGAGCTCGCCCTCGCCATCGGCCGCACCGATCAGGCCATCCTGACCGCCAAGCAGGCCGACCGGCAGGGCATGGGCGCGCCGGGCCACCTCTACCCGGTACCGTCCCTGGTGCGCGGGCACCTGGACGAGATGACCTCGCCGGAGCCCGCCCTGGTGCTCGCCCTGATCCGCCAGGAAAGCGCCTTCGACCACAAGGCGGTCAGCCGCGCCGGCGCGCGCGGGCTGATGCAGCTCATGCCGGCGACCGCGCGCCTGGTGGCGCGGCGGACGGGCGCGCGCTACAGCCGCGCCATGCTGACCGACGATCCCGCCGCCAACATGCGCCTCGGCCGGGCCTATCTGGAGAAGCTGCTGCAGGACTACGGCGGATCGGCCGTGCTGGCGCTCGCCGCCTACAACGCCGGGCCGCACCGGGCCGACCGCTGGATCAAGGCCTTCGGCGACCCGCGCCGGCCCGAGGTGGATCCGGTCGACTGGATCGAGCAGATCCCCTTCAACGAGACCCGCAACTATGTGCAGCGGGTGCTCGAGGGCCAGGCGGTCTACCGGCTGGCGCTCTCCGGCCAGCGCAAGATCCAGCCCCTCAGCATGGCCAGCCGGGCTTACGACCGGGTCTACTGAGCGGGCCGCCCTCGCCGGCGCGTCCCGCCTCTCGTTTTAAGGGTCAGACGCCTTCGCCGTCGCGCCATCGGTCGGCGCGGTAGGGATCGGGCGGCGGCGGCTTTTTCAGGTCGCGCCAGCAGATCTCGCAGGCGAGCCAGAGCGCCAGTAGCAGGATGATCAGTCCGGTCACGGGTTTCCGCCTCCTGTCGGACCAAGCCTACGCGCTGCGGCAGACGACTTCCACCGTGGCCGCCCGGCCCTCCTCCAGGCTGCGGTAGAGGTTGCCGAGCAGTTCCTGGTAGTCCTCGCCGACCAGGACGCTGACCCCAGGAGGCGGGCCGGCGCACTCTTGCACCCGCTCGCGCATCTTGTGGAACCAGGCGACGGCGGCCTCCGTACGGTCGCGCCAGGAGACGATCCGAAAGCCCGCTTGCTCCAAGTGCCGGCGCAGTTCCTCGGCGGTGACGAGGAAGCTGATGGAGGGGTCGCGCGCCCAGGGGACCGGGTAGATCACCTCCCCGCCCGCGCCCTGCAGCACGTCGTAGAGGCCGAGCCGGCCGCCCGGCTTCAGGACCCGGCGCAGCTCGCCATAGAGGCCGGTCTTGTCGGCGATGTTCATGGCGACATGCTGGGTCCAGACTACGTCGAAGCACTCGTCCTCGAAGGGCAGCGTCAGCGCGTCGGCGGCGTGGTAGTCGAGCTGCTCGCCCATACCCACCCAGCCGGCCATGGCTTCCGCGGTCTCGCAGTAGCTCACGGTGAGGTCGACGCCGGTGACGACGCAGCCGTAGTCGGCCGCCAGCACCCGGGACGGCCCGCCGATGCCGCAGCCCACGTCGAGCACCTTCTCGCCCGGCGCAAGCTCCAGGGTCTCGGCCAGCTCGCGGGTCGCCTCGAAGCCGCGCACATGGAATTGATCGATCTCGCTCAGGTCCCGGACGCTGAGCGTCTCCAGGTCCTTGCCCAGGCGCACAAGGGCCGCGCGCAGCTTCTCTTCAAGGTTCTTGCGCTCGTAGTGCCGCTCGACCTCATGCTTCATGACTGGGCCATGTACTCATGAACGGTGATGTTTGATTTCGGCAACATATCGGAGAGGGTTGGCACCGTACCCAATGTCCCATATGCGGACATGGCCACCTTAACACGGTTCTGCTTGAACGCCTGTTCTTTGAAGCATTGACACACTCGACATTGGCACCGTCGTCGGACAAGTGAAGCAACCCGCTCGTCGATCAGTATCCGGCTGCTTGCTGCGAGAGGGGCCACAAACGCGCCTTCGTGATGGAATGTCGTAGAGGCTGCTTGAGTACGCTCTGATGCGGGAACAGGCGCGGGTGCGCCGCTCTAACTGAACCTCTTGGGGGCGCCGCGATCGCACATCCCCATTGCCTTATTGTTTTATGTTATAACATAACTTATGGTGCGCGCGAATGGTCAAAGGAAGCATCGCATGGGCAAGCGCGGAGAGAAGATGCAGGCAGAGGTGCTGGCGGTTCTGCGCCGGCGCCGCGGCCCGCTGTCAGCCTACGATGTTATGGGAGAGTTGCGCGAGGCCAATCCGAGGATCGCGCCGCCAACCATCTACCGGGCGCTGTCCGCGCTGACGAAGTGCGGGCGCGTGCATCGTCTCGAATCCCTCAACGCCTTCATCGCGTGCCAGTGCAACCAGCACGAGCATGCCTTCATCCTTTCGATTTGCGACGACTGCGGCGCCGTTGAGGAAAGCATCGCACCCGACCTGCTGAAAGAGGTTTCCAGAATCGCCGCCAAGTCCGGGTTCGCACCTAGGCGGCATGTGATCGAGGTCCACGGTGTGTGCGGGTCGTGCGGCGCCGGTCCGATGCCCGCATGACAGAACGACGGTCGATGCTGCGTCCGCTCCTCCTCGGCGCCGGACCCCGGTTGGCCGGCGCGACGCTCATCGTGGCGGCGCTCTGGGCGGGGTTCTTCTGGGCTACCTCGACGCCGGGGGCGCAATGACCGCGGCCGTTTCGTTCCAGAACCTCACACTCGGCTACGATCGCCATCCGGCGGTGCATCACCTCCATACCGAGATCCACGAGGGGAGCCTAACGGCCATCGTCGGCCCCAACGGCGCCGGCAAGTCGACCCTGCTCAAGGGTGTGATCGGTTCGCTCGCGCCTCTGGAAGGCTTGATGACTTTCGGCGCGCTGTGCCGCGACGATATCGCCTACCTGCCGCAGCAAACGGATGTCGACAGATCCTTTCCGCTCGCGGTGATCGATCTTGTAGCCATGGGTCTCTGGCGTGAGATCGGTCCCTTCGGACGTCTCGGAACGGACCATTGCGAGCGCGTCGCCGCGGCGATATCGGCTGTGGGTCTGACGGGGTTCGAGACTCGCGCCATCGGGTCGCTCTCGGGAGGGCAACTGCAGCGCGCGCTCTTTGCGCGGCTCCTGCTGCTAGATGCGCGGCTGGTGCTGCTCGACGAGCCCTTCACCTCGATCGACGCCCGCACCATGGCCGATCTCATCGGCGTGGTCCGGCGCTGGCATGGCGAGGGGCGCACGGTGCTCGCCGTGCTGCATGATCACGAGACGGTCCGCGCGCATTTTCCTCATACGCTGATGCTGGCGCGCGAGCTCGTCGCCCACGGACCCACGGAGCAGGTTCTCACCGCCGAGAACCACTTTCGGGCGCGCCAGATGTGCGAGGCCTGCGCTGCTCCGCCCCATGTCTGCGGTCGGAGTGCGGCATGATCTGGGACGCCCTTGTTACGCCCTTTGTCGATTTCGGCTTCATGCGCCGCGCGCTGCTCGGCTGTATCGCGATCTCCATCGGCGCGACGCCGGTGGGCGTGTTTCTGATGCTGCGACGGATGAGTCTGACCGGGGACGCCATGGCCCATGCGATCCTGCCTGGCGCCGCCGTGGGCTATCTGATCGCGGGCCTTTCGCTCGGCGCCATGACCATCGGGGGTTTGGTCGCCGGCATGGTGGTGGCGCTTTTGTCGGGCTTTGTCACCCGCGTCACGGCCCTGCGCGAGGATGCCAGCCTCGCGGCCTTCTACCTGATCTCGCTCGCGCTCGGGGTGCTGATCGTCTCCACCCGCGGCAGCAACGTGGATCTGATGCATGTGCTCTTCGGCACGGTGCTCGCGTTGGACGATGCGGCGCTAATCCTCTTGTGCTCGATCGCGAGCCTGTCGGTGCTGATCCTCGCGGCCCTGTTCCGGCCGCTGGTCCTGGAATGCGCCGATCCGCAGTTTCTGCGCTCGGTCAGCGGGCTCAGCGCGGTGACGCATTTCACCTTCCTTACGCTCGTGGTGCTGAACCTGGTCGGCGGGTTCCACGCGCTGGGCACGCTCATGGCGGTCGGCATCATGATCCTGCCCGCGGCGGCAGCGCGCTTCTGGGCCGCCGGCATCGGCGGGCTTTTCATCGCCGCGGTCGCCGTGGCCATTCTGTCGAGCCTGAGCGGCCTGCTGCTCTCCTACCACTACAGCCTGCCGTCCGGGCCGGCGATCATCCTCGTGGCCGGTATCGCCTACGGAGTGTCGCTGGTGTTCGGGCCGGCGGGCGGTCTTGTCACGCGAGCTCTGCCGCGCCGCCACTTCGAAGCCTGAAAGGAGACCCCATGACGAGCCGCAGAACCCTTCTGAAATTCGCTGCAACCTTTGTCGCCCTCTCGCTGGCCGCTCCGGCTTTCGCGCAATCGAACGAGCCGATCCCCGTCATTGCAACCTTCTCGATCCTCGGCGACATGGTGGAGCGCATCGGGGGCGAGCATGTGAGGGTCACGACGCTCGTCGGCCCCGACGGCGATGCCCATGTCTATCAGCCGACGCCGGCCGACGCCCGCGCGGTCAGCGAGGCCGACCTTCTTTTCGTGAACGGGCTCGATTTCGAAGGCTGGATCGACCGCCTGGTCGATGCCTCCGGTTTCGACGGCACGCGCGTGGTGGCGACCGGGGGGATCGAACCGATCGCGTTCGAAGACGACCACGACGAGCACGGCGACGACCACGGCGATGAGCACGCCGAGGACGAGCATCATGACGACCACGGCGACGAGCACGCCGAGGACGAGCATCACGACGACCACGGCGACGAGCACGCCGAGGATGAGCATCACGACGAGCATGGTGACGAGCACGCCCACCATCACCATGGCGCCTTCGACCCGCATGCCTGGCAAAGCCTCGCCAATGGTGAGATCTACGCCAGAAACATTGCCGAAGCACTCGCCGCGGCCGATCCCGACAACGCCGAGAGTTACCGGACCAATGCCGACGCCTATCTCGCGGAAATGCGGGCGCTCGACGCCGAGATCTTCGCGCTTGTAGAGGCGCTGCCTAGCGGGGCCCGCACCGTCGTGACTTCTCATGACGCCTTCGGGTACTTCGCGGCGCGCTACGGGCTGACCTTCGAGGCGCCGCAGGGGCTCAGCACCGAAAGCGAGCCTTCGGCGGCAGATGTGGCCGAGCTGATCGAGCAGATTCGCGAAGAGGGCATCACGGCCGTGTTCGTGGAGACGATCACCGACAACCGGCTCCTGGAACAGATCGCCCGCGAGACCGGCGCGACCATAGGCGGCACGCTCTATTCGGATGCGCTCTCCGGCCCGGACGGCCCGGCGTCCACCTATCTCGACATGATGCGCCACAACGCGGTGACGCTCGCTCGGTCGCTCGGTTCGTAAGGTGTCAGCAATGATCCAAGGCGACTCCCGGCTTCCCGTCACGGTCCTCTCCGGCTTTCTCGGCGCCGGCAAGACGACACGCCGCAACCGCGTGCTCAAAGTCCGAGAAGGGCGGCGCGTCGCAGCGCTGCTGCCGGTTGTGATCGCCGGCGGCCCCGAGGACTTGCCCGATCGGCCGGACCGGTTTCCGATCCGGTGGCGCGCGGAGGCTGCTGCATGACCCTTGTTCGAGAGATCGTGAAGGATGCCGCCATTGGTGTTGGCGTGGTGGACACGCCCGAGGGTCTGGCTGCGATCCACAGCCCCGGCTGCGCCGCCGCGATCTGGCGGCGGCGCCCCTTGCCGGGCTTTCAGTCCTGGATCGACGCGCTGGAGCCCGAGCGGCTGCCGAAAGCGCGCGTGATCCTCCGGCCTGAGAGCATTCGTAAGACGGTGAACGCGATCTGCGAAGAATACGGAACGCCGGACTGCCGCGAACGGGAAAGGCTGGTCGATGACACCGCGGCTCTGGCGGACATCTTCGTAGGGCTGACGCCTACGCCGTATCTCCGGCTGCGTTTGGACGTGGTCACGACAAACGCCTGCCGGAGGTTTCACATCGACGCCATCACGGCGCGTCTCGTCTGCACCTACCGCGGGACGGGTACGCAATACGGTATCTCGACCGACAGGACAGAGCCTCGACGCGTCTTCACCGTGCCCACCGGCGCGCCGATCCTGTTGCGCGGCACGCTTTGGCCGGAACGCCCGAAGTCCGGCCTGCTGCATCGCTCACCGCCCATCGAGGGCACGGGCGAGACGCGGCTTGTGCTTGTCCTTGATCCGGTCAGCGATATGGATGACGAGTGCGTATTGGCGTGATTCAACTTCCGAGGGGAGCCATCTGAATGCGCTATGCCCTCACAGACGCCGGAGTGGCATCTTGTCAAACCCGCGGCGATTCGCATCTGGCCGCGTGTTTACGAGTCCACGTCCTAGGCTCCTGCCGCACACGCCAGCCGGGCTCAGCCCTCGCGGGCGTGACAGACCGCCTCGATGCGGTTGCCGTCCGGGTCCAATACGAAGGCCCCGTAGTAGGCCTCGTGGTAGTGGGTGCGCAGGCCCGGCCGTCCGTCGTCGTAGCCGCCCGCCGCGATGGCGTCCCGGTGGAAGCGGTCCACCGCCGCCCGGCTCGGCGCCTTGAAGCACCAGTGCCGGCTGTCGGGAACGACCCGATCCGACTGGATGACCGAGATATAGCTTCCGTCCCAGTCGTCGGGACCGCAGCGCAGGCCGTAGCCGATCTTGTTGTCGGCGCGGCTCACCTCCGGATAGCCGAGCGCCTCCATCACCGCGCCGTAGAAGCGGCCGGCGCGCTCCAGGTCGCTGACGGTGATGGAGACGTGGTCGAGCATGCGCTGACGAGGGTCCTCTTGCGGCCGCCCGGGATTCTAGGCCATGCCCGGCGCCTGATGACAAGCACCAAAGCGCCAGGCTTTCCCCGCATGGCCGGCCTGCTACACTGCCGCTCCATGGGCACAGCGTCGGCAAGGCGATGTCACGCAGGCCCGCAATCGAGGGAGATCCGTCTCTATGAGCGAGGAGGCTTTTTCCGACATCGGCGCCTGCGTGTTCGACGCCTACGGCACCCTGTTCGACGTGCACTCGGCGGTGCAGCGCGGCGGCCAAGCGCTCGGCGACAAGGCGGCAGCGGTCTCGGCCCTGTGGCGCCAGAAGCAGCTCGAGTACACCTGGCTGCGCAGCCTCATGGGCGCCCACGCGGACTTCCGCCGGGTCACCCAGGATGGCCTCGACTACGCCCTGGCGGCCCACGAGGCGGACGACCCGGAGCTGAACGCCCGCCTCATGGAGCTCTATCTGCGGCTCGAGGCCTACGGCGACGTCTCCGCCTGCCTCGAAGCCCTGCGCGGGGCCGGCCTCGCGACCGCTATCCTGTCGAACGGCAGCCCGGACATGCTGGACGCCGCCGTCACCTCGGCGGGGCTGGCGCCGCTCCTAGACGAGGTGCTGTCGGTCGAGGAGGTCGGCATCTTCAAGCCGGACCCGCGGACCTATCAGCTCGCGGTCGACCGGCTCGGCGTCGCGGCGGGACGCATCTGCTTCATCTCGACCAACGCCTGGGACGCCGCGGGCGCCGCCTACTTCGGCTTCCGCGTCGCCTGGCTCAACCGCTTCGGCCAGCGGCTCGAGCGCCTGCCCGGCGAGCCGGCGGCGATCATCGAGACCCTCGAGCAGCTTCCCGGACTGGTGGTCCGCTAGTGGCGGCGCGTAGGGCATGAGCGAGGCGGCCGGCTACCGCGAGCGCCGCTTCACGGCGCAGGACGGGCTCTCCCTCTACTACCGGGACTACGGCGATCCGCTCTCGCCACGCCGTCCCCTGCTCTGTCTCGGCGGGCTCGTCCGCAACTCCAAGGACTTCCACGGCTTCGCCCAACGCCACGCCGGCGAGCGCCGGGTGGTCTGCCCCGACTACCGGGGGCGCGGCCGCTCGGATTACGACCCGGACTGGCGGAACTACCGGCCGGAGACCTACGCCAACGACATCTTCCATCTGATGGCCGCGGCCAATCTGCACGGGGTGATCATCTGCGGCATCTCCATGGGCGGGCTGATGGCCATGGGCATGGCCGTCGTCGCTCCGGCCCAGGTGGCCGCCGTGGTGCTCGACGACGTCGGCCCCGAGGTGAGCGATGCGGGCTTCAGCCGCATCCGCGGCTACGTCGCCCAAGACCATCCCCAGCCGGACTGGGAGACGGCCACGGCCGAGGTGAAGCGCCTCTTCCCGCACCTGGGCCTGAAGGACGAGGCCGCCTGGCGGCGCTTCGCCGAGGCCACCTACCGCGAGGGCGAGGACGGCCGGCTTCACGTGGACTGGGACGTGAGCCTGGCCAAGGCCCTGCGCCACGACGTCCTCGACCTCTGGGTCTACTTCCGGGCGCTGCAGCCGCTGCCGACCCTGGCCTTCCGCGGGGCGCTCTCGGACGTGCTGAGCCCCGAGACCTTCGCCCGCATGGCCGAGGTCAAGCCGGACCTGGAGCAGGTGACGGTTCCGGACGTCGGCCACGTGCCCCTCTTCGACAACCCCCTAGTGGAGCAGGCGATCGATGACTTCCTCGCCCGGATCGGCTAGCGGCACCGGCGGCCCCAGCGGC
>CBDDCC010000019.1:0-12189 GCA_965225935.1 Rhodospirillales bacterium | reverse complement strand
GGCTTCGACGATCTCCTGACCCGGGTTCGCGGTGTCACCCTCGGGGCCTACGAGCACCAGGACCTGCCCTTTGAACGGCTCGTGGAGGAGCTCCGTCCGGAGCGCGACCTCGGCCAGTCAGCACTCTTCCAGGTCCTGTTCCAGCTCCTGCAGAATCCCGTCGAGGCCCTCGAGGTGCCCGGCCTGGAAGTCCGGCCCTTGACGTCCGGCACCGAGACCGCGAAGTTCGACCTGACCCTGACCCTGATCGAGGCCGGCGGTCAGGTGCAGGGCACGTGGATCTACAACGCCGACCTCTTCGATCCCACCACCGTCGTCCGCTGGGCCGGCCACTTTTCGAACCTGCTGGCCTCCGCCCTCGCCGAACCGGAGCGTGGCCTGGCGGACCTCGCGCTTCTCAGCCCGCCGCAGCAGTGGCAGCTGGTTGGAGAGTGGGGAAGGAGCGAGGTGGCGGGGCAGGCGGCTTTTCTCCACCAGCGGTTCTCGGAGTGGGCTCAGCGAATGCCGGACGCCGATGCCCTGGTCTTCGAGGGCACCCGGTGGGGATTCGGCGAGCTCGAGCGGCGCGCCAACCAACTGGCCCATCATCTGCTCCGGTTCGGCGTCGGGCCGGACCGGGTGGTGGCGCTGTGCCTGCCGCGCTCCCACGAGGTCGTCCTGGCCCTGCTGGCGGTGCTCAAGGCCGGCGGAGCCTACCTGGTGCTCGAGCCCGAGCAGCCGCCGGAGCGGCTGGCTTCGATGCTCACCGAGGCTCGGCCGGTGCTGGCGGTGCGGCGCGGGGAGCCGCTCGTCGAGGACACCGGAGACGAGCCGGCCTGGCTCGATCTCGCCGCCTCGGCGGAGCACGTCGCCGGGGAACCCGTGAATCCTCCCGACGTGGAGGTTCGTGGTGGCCACCTGGCCTACGTGATCTTTACCTCGGGCTCGACAGGACGCCCCAAGGGCGTTGGCGTCACGCACGACAACGTGCGCGGTTATCTCGACGGCATGCTGCCGCGCCTCGATTTCCCGCAGCGATCGTGCTACGCCACCGTGTCGACGCTGGCGGCGGATCTGGGCAACACCATGGTCTTCGCCGCGCTGGCCCGGGGTGGCTGCCTGCACGTGGTGTCGCGGGACCGGGCCTCGGACCCCGTGGCCTTCGCCGCCTACCTGGGCCGCCACGCCGTCGATTGCGTCAAGATCGTCCCGAGCCATCTCGAGGCCCTGCTCGGTGCCGAGGACCCGCGGAGCGTCCTGCCACGCCGCCGCCTGGTACTGGGTGGCGAGTCCTTTCCCAGTGATCTTGCCGAGCGCCTGTCGCGTTTCGCCGGCGAGACGGTGATCTTCAATCACTACGGGCCGACCGAAACCACCGTGGGGGTGCTGTGCCAGCGCAGCAGCGGGGCGGGTGGAGGCCGCGGCGAAAGCCAGGCCCTCGGCCGGCCGATTGCCGGCACCCGTATCTACCTGGCCGACCGGCAGGGGGAGCTGTCCCTCCAGGGCACCTTCGGCGAGCTTCTGATCGGCGGTCGTAACGTGGCGCGCGGTTACCTCTACCAGCCGGCGAAGACCGCCGAGCGCTTTGTACCGGACGGCTTCGGACGGCGACCCGGCGGGCGGGTGTACCGGACCGGCGACCTGGTCCGCTCTCTGTCCGACGGCCGCCTGGAGTTCCTGGGCCGAGTCGACGGGCAGGTCAAGGTGCGCGGCTACCGCATCGAGCCGGGCGAGGTCGAAGCCGTTCTGCGCCGCCATCCCGCGGTGTCGGAGGCCGCCGTCCTGGCGCGGGGCGGGGGCCGGGAGCGCAAGCTGGTGGCCTACCTGGTGACGGCGCCGCCGCCTCCGGCAGGCGATCGATTGCGGGCTTTCCTGGGCGAGCACCTGCCCGGTCCCCTGATCCCCTCGGCTTTCATCTTCCTGGACGCCCTGCCGCTGACCGCCAATGGCAAGCTGGACCGCTCCGCGTTGCCCGATCCCGACCTGCAGCGCCCCGATCTCGGCACCGAGTTCGCGGCCCCTCGAAGCGGATTGGAAGAGACCCTCGCCGAGGTCTGGAGGCGCGTCCTGCGGCTCGACAGGGTGGGCCGCAACGACAACTTCTTCGATCTCGGCGGCCATTCCCTGCTGGCCGTCCAGGTCACTGACGAGCTGCGAGCCGTCCTCGGCCGGGAGATGCCCCTGATCGCGATGTTCCAACACCCCACCATCCGTGCTCTGGCGCGGCAGCTGTCCGGCGACGCCGGCGACGAGCGCGAGTGGAACGAGCAGGGCGCGCGGACGGCCGAAAGGCTGAGCGGTGGCAAACAACGGCTGCAGCAGCTCAGCCGGCGGCGGCGCGGGCCGTCCATGCGGCGCGGGAGGTCCTGAGCAACCGCCATGAGAGAAGAATCCCTGCAACCCGAAACCGAGTGGACCGGCCTGGAGGTCGCCGTCATCGGTCTTGCGGCGCGTTTCCCGCAGGCGCCGGACGCCGAGCGGTTCTGGCGCAACCTGGCCGCCGGCGTCGAGTCCGTGCGCACCCTCGACGAGGACGTCCTGCTGGCTGCCGGCGTCGACGATGCGACCCTGCGCGACCCGTGTTACATCAGGGCGGTGGCGACGCTCGACGGCATCGAGCTCTTCGACGCTGCCTTCTTCGGGTTCAGCCCCCGCGAAGCCGAGATCATGGATCCCCAGCACCGTCTCTTCCTGGAGTGTGCCTGGGAGGCCGTGGAGGACGCCGGCTACGCGCCGGAAAGCTGTCCTCGGGCGACGGGGGTCTACGCCGGAGCCGGAGTCAACAGCTACGCGCTGGTCAATCTCTATTCGAACCCCGAGCTGGTCGGTCTGATGGGTTATCGCCAGGCACGGATCGGCAACCGGATCGACAACCTGAGCACCCAGGTGTGCTATCGACTCGACCTGCAGGGTCCCGGCATCACCGTACAGACCACCTGCTCGACCTCCATCGTCGCCACCCACCTGGCCTGCCAGGCGGTGCTGGCGGGAGATTGCGACATGGCGCTGGCGGGCGGCACGAGCGTCTCGGTACCCCAGGAGGTGGGTTACCGCTACGAAGAAGGCGGAGTGGTCTCCGCCGACGGCCACTGCCGGGCGTTCGATTCCCGGGCGAGCGGTTTCGTCCACGGCAACGGCGCCGGAGTCGTCGTGCTCAAACGGCTGGAAGACGCTCTGGCCGACGGTGACAACGTGCGCGCCGTGCTGCGGGGATCAGCGGTCAATAACGACGGAGGAGACAAGGTCGGGTATTCGGCGCCCAGCGTCGCGGGGCAGGCGCAGGTGATCCACGCCGCCCAGACCATGGCCGAGGTCTCCCCGGAGACGATTTCCTACGTCGAAGCCCACGGCACGGCGACCCCGATCGGCGATCCCATCGAATTGGCGGCTTTGAAGCAGGTGTGGAACGGTGTGCAGGCGCCGGCCCGCTGCGGCCTGGGTTCGGTCAAGACCAACATCGGACACCTCGATACCGCGGCCGGCGTCGCCGGCCTGATCAAAACCGTGCTGGCCCTCGAGAAGCGCCAGATCCCGCCCAGCCTGCACTTCGAATCCCCCAATCCGGAGCTCGGCCTGGAGGACAGCCCGTTCTACGTCAACACCGAGCTGGCCGACTGGCCGAGTTCCGGCGCGCCGCGCCGTGCCGGGGTGAGCTCGTTCGGCATCGGTGGCACCAACGCTCACGTGGTGCTCGAGGAGGCTCCCGCGCGGCAGCCTTCTGGGCCGTCGCGCGAGCTCTGCCTGCTGCCACTGTCGGCACGTAGCCCGGAGACCCTCGACGCGGTGTCCGAGCGTCTCGCGGGCTATCTGCGCGATCGGGAGGCATGCGAGCTGGCCGACGTGGCCTGGACCCTGCAAGTCGGCCGCCGCGCCTTCGGCCATCGCCGGGCCGTGGTGTGCCGTGACGCTGCGCGCGCCCTGGAGGTGCTGGAAGGCCGCGATCCGCGAGGCATGCCGCAGGGCGTCACCGAGCACGACGAGCGCCCCGTCGTCTTCCTCTTTCCGGGGCAGGGGGCGCAATATCCCGGTATGGCGGCCGAGCTGCACCGCCAGGAGGAGGCGTTCCGAGGCCCCTTCGAGGAAGTGCTGGAAGCCCTGGAGCCGGTTCTGGCGCGCCATCTCCGCCGACTGGTCCTGGCCCCGTCCGGGGACGGCGACACGGCCGAGCTGCGCCAGACCCGCCTGGCTCAGCCGGCGCTCTTCGCTGTCGAGTACGCTCTCGCCCGGTTGTGGATGGAGTGGGGGCTCGAGCCGGTGGCGATGCTCGGACACAGCGTCGGCGAGTGGGTGGCGGCGACCCTGGCCGGCGTGCTGTCGCTGCCGGCGGCGGCCCGGCTGGTGGCCGAGCGGGGCCGCCTGGTACAGAGCATGCCGGGCGGGTCGATGCTCGCCGTCTCCCTGGCGGTGGACGAGCTCGAGAGCCGCCTGTCCGACGAGCTTTGTCTCGCGGCCGTCAACGGCCCGCAGACCACGGTGGTGAGCGGACCGGTAGCCGCTGTGGACGAGCTCCAGGCCCGCCTGGAGGAGTCCGGGATCGACAACCGTCTCCTCCATACCTCCCACGCCTTTCACTCGCCGGACATGGAGCCGGCGGCGCGGGCCTTTGCCGAACAGGTCGCGCGGGTCGAGCTCGCTGCGCCGCGGATCCCGTTCCTGTCGAATTTCACCGGCACCGCGATCAACGATGACGAGGCCACAGACCCGGAGTACTGGGGGCGTCAGCTGCGTCATACCGTGCGTTTCGGCGACGGACTGAAAGCCATGATGGAGCGTTTTCCGGACGCCTTGCTGCTCGAGGTCGGTCCGGGACGCACCCTCGTGAACCTGGCGCGTCGCAATTCCCCGGCCGGCAGGTCGTGGCCCGCCGTGGCTTCGCTTCCCAAGCCGGGATCGAGTGCCACCGACTCCGACACGCTGCTCGGGGCGGTAGGGAGGCTCTGGGTGCAAGGAGCCCGTATCGACTGGCGCCGCTTCTCCGGCCCCGGTCTGCGCCACCGGGTACCGTTGCCGACCTACCCGTTCGAGCGCCAACGCTACTGGGTCGAGCCCGGGCGTGGCGCGCATTCGGACGAAGTTGTGGCGCGGACCGCCACGCGGACCGACGCGGCCGGCGCGGGCCACGCCGAGTCCCTGGCCGGTCATTCCCGGCCGGCGCTCAGCGCGGCTTTCGTGGCGCCTCGGAAACCCCTGGAGTCGACTCTGGCGGATGTCTGGCAGCGCCTCCTGGGAGTGGGACAGGTCGGTGTCCACGATGATTTCTTCGACCTGGGCGGCGACTCCCTTCTGGCCACGCGCGTCGCGAGTCACCTGAACCGGGAGCTGGCCAGGGAGGTGCCGCTGGCCCTGGTGCTCGAGGTGAGCACCATCGCCGAGCTGGCCGCCCGAATCGCCGACCTGCCGCGGGCGGAGGAGGCAGGGCCGGCGCTGCGGCCGGTGCCGCGCGATCGCTCTCTGCCCCTGTCCTTTGCGCAGCAGCGGCTGTGGTTCCTCGACCAGTTGACACCCGGCAGCGACGCCTACAACCTGCCGGCCGCGGTGCAGCTCGAGCAGGCCCTCGACGTCGGTGCTCTGGCGTCGAGCCTGACGGAGATCGTCCGCCGCCACGAAGTCCTGCGCACGGTCTACGAAAGCGCCGACGGCCAACCGGTACAGCGCGTCGAAGCGCCGGCCGCGGTGGTGTTGCCGGTGGTGGACCTGGAGGGCCTGGCGCCCGAAGAGCGCCGCCGGGAGCGCGACCGCCGAGTCCGCAGCGAGGCGGCCGGAGCGTTCGACCTGCGCCGTTCACCGCTGCTCAGGGCCACCCTCCTGCGCCTCGCGAGCGAACGCCACGTCCTGCTTCTCACACTGCACCACATCGCCTTTGACGGCTGGTCCTGGAGCGTGCTGTTCCGGGAGCTGGCGGCGCTCTACCCAGCTCTCACGCGCGGCGAGCCGTCGCCGCTGGCCGAGCTGCCGATCCAATACGCGGACTACAGCGAATGGCAACGCCAGTGGTTGACGCCCGCTCTCATGGAGGCCCAGATCTCCTACTGGAGCGACCGGCTGGGCTCGGGTCTGCCGGTCTTCAAACCGGCCGGCGAAAAGCCGCACCCCGCCCACCCCAATCCGCCGGGCGATCGCCGTTCGCGTCTCGCCTCGGCTCGGTTGACGAGCGACCTGGGCCGGATCTCCGGTGATCGTGGAGCGACTCTCTTCATGGGGCTGGTGAGCGTCTTCCTGACCGTCATGCACCATTATTCGGGGCAGGACGACCTGGTCCTGGGGACCGACGTGGCCAATCGACGGCGGCCTGAGCTCGAGGGGCTGATCGGTTTCTTCGTCAACCAGCTGGTGCTGCGGGTCGATCTCACCGGCGCACCGAGCTTCGGAGAGCTCGTCGACAGGGTGCGCCGCGTGACGCTCGAGGCCCAGGCCCACCAGGATCTGCCTTTCGACCGCCTGGTGGACGCTCTCAAACCCGAGGGAGACCGTTTCAGCTCGCCGTTCTTCCAATGGAAGCTCGTCCTGCAGAACAACCCGACGCCGGAACGGCCGGCCGGCGGCGCACTCCAGCCGGAGACCCTGCCCCTGCGGCGCCGGATGGTGAAGTTCGACCTGCTGGTCAACCTGACCGAGACCTCGGAGGGTCTCAGGACAGCGGTCGAATACAGGACGGATCTCTACGACGGAACCTTCGTCGAGCGGCTGTTGGACGACTTCGAGACGGTGCTTGCCGCGGCGGTCCGCCGGGTGGACACGCCGCTCAGCGATCTCGAAGCGCTGCTCGCCGAAGCCGGAGAGCAGCGCGCGACCGAGGACAAACAAGCCGCGGGAACAGCGCGGCGCCGCGCTTTCGAGCGCCTCACGCGCCGCACTCTGCCGGCGGCGGGACGATGAAGTATAGCGAGGAAACGAGGATGAGGACATGACCGCAAAGGCTGCATCGGCCTTCCCCCTTTCACCGCAGCAGAACCTGACTTGGGAACGGCAACGCGGCGCGCCGCGTCCCTTCCATGCCGCTGCTCTGGTGAAGGTCGGCGGGCCTCTCGACGACGCCCGGTTCAGGGCCGTGTGCGTCCGGCTGGTGCGGCGCCACGGCATCTTGCGGACCACGTTCCGCCGCCGAGAAGGGCTCACCGAATTGACGCAGGGGATCGCAGAGGACCTGCCGGCGGAGCTCCTGACGGTCGATATGACGGCGATTCCGCCGGCGGCGCAGCAGGCCGGGGTCGAGGCGGTGGTGCGGCGCCGGTGCCGCGAGTCCTTCGATTTCGAGCGCGGACCGCTCTTCCGCCTGACCCTGGTCCGCCTGGAGCGAGGCTCGCACCTCCTTTCCCTCGTGCTGTCCGGCCTGTGCGGCGACCTCACGACCATCGACCGGCTGGTCACGGAGCTGGCGACGTGCTACACCTCCGGGGAAGCCGCCCCGACGGAGGACGGCGCCGCGGTGCAGTACGCGGACGTCTCCGAGGTGTTCAACGAGATCGCCACGGCTCCCGACCTGGAGGCCGGCCGCGTTTTCTGGCGCGACCAGGACCTGGCGGCCCGCCTGGCGATCCGACTGCCCCTCGAAGGTCCGGGGACGGCCGATGGGCGGCGCCTCGAGATCCCGGTCGCGGCGGGCGACGCGGCGGCGCGCCTGGAGCCGCTGGCCGCGAGCCTCGGAACCTCCGCCGCGTCCCTGCTGCTGACTGCCTGGTCCGCGTTGCTGCAACGTCTCACCGGCCGCGCCGAGACGACGGTCGGCGTCCATCACGAAGGGCGCAGCTATGAGGGGCTGGAAGACGCTGTCGGTCCCTTCGCGCGCCGCCTGCCGCTCGCCGCGAAGTTCGCCGCGTCGGCGGATTTCATCACCGCGGTGGCCGCCCTCGACGCGGAGCTGGCCGAAGTGGCCGAGTGGCAGGACTGCCTCGGTGCTTCCGAACTCGCCGCGGCCGGGGTCGAGCCCGCTGAGCTGAGCTGGCCTTTCGGATTTGCCCGGCGCCGGCCGGCGCCTGAACCGGCCGGCGCAGAGGTGCGCTTCGAAGTGCGCCGCCGCGCCGCCCTCCTGGACGTCTGCGACCTGGAGTTCGTGGCGGACGGTCCCCGGCTGACCCTGTACTGTGACGCGGCGCGACATGCCGTGTCAGCCTGCGGCCGGCTGGCGAATTGGCTGGCCACCCTGCTCTCCGGACTGGTGGCGGAGCCGCGGCTGCCGATCGAGCGGCAGGCCCTGCTCAGCGCTGCCGAGGCCGCGCAACTCGAAGCGCTCAACGCCACGGCGGAGCCCTACCCGCTGGAGCGCCCGGTGGACCGGTGGTTCGAAGAGCAGGCGGCCCGTTGCTCCCACCGGGTCGCGGTGGTCTTCGGCGGCGAGCGCTGGAGCTTCGCCGAACTCGATCGCCGGGCGCGGCGCATCGCCGCGATTTTGGCCGCGGAAGGCGCCGGCCCGGAGGTGCTGACGGCGATCCTGGCGCGTCGTTCGAACCATCTTGTCGCCGCCATCCTGGGCGTGCTCAAGGCCGGAGGAGCCTACATGCCTCTCGATCCCGCCTACCCGCCGGAGAGGCTGCGGTTTCAGCTCGCCGACTCCGGGGCCCGCATCCTGCTCGTCGAGGCGGCGCTGGACGGGCTCGTTCCGGCGTCCGGCGTTCGACGCATGGTGCTCGAATCCGCGCCCGGCCCGGAGGGAGAAGCGGTCCCCCGGGCACCGCGCCGTGCGGCTCCCGAAAACCTGGCCTATGTGCTCTACACATCGGGTTCCACCGGTGTTCCCAAGGGGGTCATGGTCCACCATCGTGCCCTGGCCAACTACCTCCATTGGTGCGTCTCGGCCTATCGGCCCTCCGAGGGTGGCGCGGCGGTCCATTCTCCCGTCGGCTTCGATCTCACTGTCACCAGCCTCTACGCTCCTCTGCTCGCCGGCCACACGATCACCCTGGTGCCGGAAGACCGTGGGGTGAGCGCGCTGGTCAGGACGCTTCTCGAGGGGATGAGCTACAGCCTGCTGAAGCTCACCCCGGCTCACCTCGAGCTGCTCGGCCAGATACTGTCGCCCGCCGAGGCTCGGGCCGCGGCCCGCACGCTGATCGTCGGCGGGGAGGCGCTCTACGGCGACCGCTTGGACCTCTGGCGTCGCCACGCGCCGGCCACCCGGGTGGTCAACGAATACGGTCCGACCGAAGCCACCGTCGGCTGCTCCGTCTTCATGGCGTCCGCCGCCGAGGTGCCCGACGGTCCGGTGCCGATCGGCCGGCCCATCGCCAACACGCGCCTCTACCTGTTCGACCGGGCGCTCAACCCGGTGCCGGAGGGCCTGGCCGGCGAGATCTTCATCGGCGGCACGGGCCTGGCGCGGGGTTATCTCGGCCGTCCCGGCCTGACCGCCGGGCGCTTCCTGCCGGCGCCGCGCAGCGCGCCTCGGGGGGCGCGCCTCTACCGTACCGGAGACCTGGGACGCCGCCGTGCCGACGGCAGCCTGGAGTTCCTGGGACGCAACGACGACCAGCTCAAGATCCGGGGTTTTCGCATCGAGCCGGGAGAGATCGAGGCGGCCCTCGAAGCCCTGCCGCCGGTACGCGAGGCGGTAGTGATCGGGCGCGTCGACGGCTCGGGCGCCCTCCGCCTGGTGGCCTATGCCGTGCCCGCCGAGCCCGACACCGAACTGGGCGGGGAGCTCGCCGACCAGCTGGCCCATCGACTGCCCAAGCACCTGGTGCCGGACCTGTTCGTCTCTCTCAAGGCCCTGCCGCTGACCGTCAACGGCAAGGTGGACCGCGCCGCCCTGCCGGAGCCCGACTGGTCGCGGGCCGGCGGCGCCTCCTACCAGGCGCCGCGCACCGAGACCGAGGAGCTGCTGGCCGTGATCTGGGCCCAGGTCCTCGGCCTGGAGCGGCTCGGTATCGACGACAACTACTTCAATCTCGGCGGGGACTCGATCCGCGCCGTCCGGATGGTGGCGTTGGCACGCCAGCGCGGCTTGGAGCTCGACCTCAGAACCCTGTTCAAGTACCGCACCCTGCATGACCTGGCCCCGGTGGTGCGGCGTGCCGGCGGTGATCCGGTCGACAGCACGGCGCTGGCACCTTTCGACCTGGTCACGGCGCGGGACCGCGCCCGCCTGCCGGACGACGTGGTCGACGCCTACCCCCTGGTCCGGCTGCAGGCCGGCATGCTCTTCCACAGCCAGATCGCAGCCGGCTCGGCCATCTATCACGATCAGCACAGCTGGCACCTGCGGGCCCGTCTGGACATCGACTTCCTGCGTCTCGCCATCGATCAGCTCGTCGGCCTCCACCCGGTGCTCAGGACCTCCTTCGACCTCGGCGGGTTCAGTGAGCCCTTGCAGCTTGTGTACCGGCGGGTGGATACGCCGCTCGAAGTGATCGACCTCACCGCCGAGTCGCCGGCAACGCACGAAGAGACGATCGCGCGGTGGATGAGCACGGTGCGCGAACAAGTCTTCGACTGGAACCGCGCCCCCCTCCTGTGCTTCACGGTCCACCGCCGTGACGCGGACCGGTTTCAGTTCACTCTGCGCTTTCACCACGCGGTGCTGGACGGCTGGAGCGCCGCGTCGCTGGTGACCTCGCTGTTCCGGCGCTATTTCAGCTTGCTGGACGACGAGCATACACCGGTCGAGCGCGAGCCGCGGGTGGGCTTCCGCGAACTTCGTAGCGCTCGAGAACGCCGCCCGGGAAAGCGAAGACACCCAGCGCTTTTGGCAGGAGCAGTTGGACGGTGCCGCCCCGGCGTCGTTACCGTCCTGGGGCGGCTGCAAAGCGGGCGGCAAGGGGGCCCGGGTGCTGCGCCCGCCGATCTCCGCCGAGCTGTCACAGCGCCTCTTCGAGCTGGCCCGCGACCTGGCGCTGCCGATCAAGAGCGTGCTCCTGGCCGCTCACCAGGTGGTGATGCGGTCCCTCAGCGGACGCTCGGACGTGCTGACCGGCATCGTCTCCAACGGCCGTCCGGAGGCCGAGGGTGGCGACCGGATCCTGGGCCTCTTCCTCAACACCCTGCCGCTGCGCCAGGTGCTCGGCGGCGGCAGTTTCAGCCAGCTGGTGCGCGAGACCTTCGAAGTCGAGCGCTCGATGCTGCCGCACCGGCGTTACCCGCTGGCGGACCTGCAGCGCGCCCACGGCGGCGAATCGCTCTTCGATACGGTCTTCAACTTCATGCACTTCCACGTCTATGAAGACGCTCAGCTGCCGGCGGGGGTGGAGATCCTGGACTGGCAGGGCTACGAGGAGGCGAACTTTCCCCTCACTGCCAATTTCGCCGTCAACCCGGCGACCCCCGCAGCTGCGGCTCGGCCTGAACTACCGGCGCGATACCCTTTTCGAAGACCAGGTCGAACGGATCAGCGGCTACTACCTGCGCGTGCTGAGCGCCATGACGGCCGAACCGGACGAGCGCTACGAGGCGTTCAGCGTGCTCAGCGCGGCCGAGGTGGCGCAGATCCTCGGGAGGTGGAACGAACGCTGCGAGGAGGCGAGTGCGGAAACCGTGCAGGGCCTCTTCGAGGCCCAGGTCGGCCGCAGCCCGGAAGCTCCGGCTCTCTTCTTCGGAGAGGACCGCCTGAGCTACCGCGAGCTCGACCTGAGAAGCAATCACCTGGCCGCTCACCTGATCGAGCTGGGCGTGGGCCCGGAAAGTCGGGTGGCGATCCTGATGCGCCGCTCGATGGCCATGGTCGGGGCCGTGCTGGCGGTCGTCAAGGCCGGCGCGGCCTACGTGCCGCTCGACCCGGAGCATCCTGAAGAGCGCCTGCTCTACATGATCGAGGACTCCGGCGCCGTGGTGCTGCTGGCGCCGGGCGCCGCGCCGGCGGTGCCTGACCGCCTGCGGGTGCTCGATCTCGACGAGGCCTGGCAGGCGGCGGCCGCAGGCCGCGCCGAAGCGCCGCGATCCGCCGCGCCGCGCCAACAGATCTACGTGATCTACACGTTCGGCTCCACCGGTGTTCCACGGGGCGCGGCGGTCGATCACCGCGCCCTCGCCACCCGGGTGAGCGCCATGGTCGAGCTGTTCCGGTTGGGGCCCGGCGACCGCCAGCTCCAGTTCGCCTCGCCCGGACTCGACGTCTTGGGCGAGGAGCTCTTCCCACCGCTCATCAGCGGCGCCGCCGTGGTGCTGCACCCGGCGCCTCACCAGCTGACGCCGGCGGAGCTCCTCGACGCCTGCGAACGCCTGTCGATCAGCAAGCTCAACCTGCCGGCGTCGCTCTGGCACCGGGCGGTGGACGAGCTGACC
>CBDDCC010000018.1:0-68244 GCA_965225935.1 Rhodospirillales bacterium | reverse complement strand
CGGCGTGATGTCGCCTCGTTGCTTTCCGCCTTGCTTTCCTCAAGGAGGATCGCGGCGCAGGCTTCCATTTCCCAGCGCAGCCCGCGCATGCCGGTGACTTCTTCCTCGCCATAGGCAAAGAACGTCCCTTTGGTGATCAGATCGCGCACCGTTACAAGCGTCCGGCGGTCTTCATAGTCCGGCCAGCTCGCAACGTGCAGGATCACCCCCTCGATGAAATTCCGGGCGCTGTCGTCCCAATGCGGATCGGCTTCCCCGGTGCTTGTGACCACCAGCGCATCCGCGATCAGGCCCGCATCGACAACCAGCGTCGGGCTGTCCACCGCCAGCAAAGCCATTGGATTGAACCCGGTGCGCAGCGGCGCAAGGCGCTCTGCCGTGACCCCGAACGGATCGACAATACAGACCCGCTGTCCCAATGCCGCGCGGGCACGGGCCGTCACATTAGCAAGCTCACCCTTCGGATCGAGCGCCAGGACCGATCCGGCATAGCCGAGCAGGGTCGGGATCAGACAGGACCGGCCTTTGCCAGCGCGGGACCCGGCGCACAGCACGACATGACGGTCATCGCCAATCCCGAGCGGCTGGCCCCCGGAAATGAACAATTCGCCGTCCTTGTCCTGCACCGTGCCGCCAACGACACCGAGGAAGATTTTCGACGGGCTGTAACGGAAGACCTCACTTGCCGCGATCTGCGCCGGATCGACAAAGGCTGAAAGCGGCGCATCCTGTTTGCGCAGCGAGCGGCGCTCCCGTACACCCCGTGGCAAGTCGTCGAGCATCCCCATAACACCCCCCGATGCCTGGAGAAGAACCAGAAAAAAGGCGTGATTATCATACCCGCATTAGTATTCAATACTAACATATTATCACTACTTTTAATTTTCTCTATCGCGACCGCCCCGTCGCGAATTGGGGCATGGCCAGCCAGAACGCACACCCCGGACCCCACACCTGAGCAGTTTTGTCGCGCAGAACCGCATTGCCAATCCTGAGTTGCATCGTCTTGTATTTGTGCGCAGGCGGGAACAAAGCCCGGCGAAGCGGCTGAAGTTGGCGGAAATAGCCAGTGACAGCGCAGGTTGAGAGAGCGAGAATCTTTCGAATCGAGCATGCGGACCTAGTGAGGGGTTGATACCCATATTAGAATTATGTAAACTATAGATTGTATGGAGGGCGCACTTTTGGGTTTGCAATGCAAACCCGTGCGCAGCTCACCGGGGGAAGGCTCCCCCTCGCCGTGGGGCTATCCCCCTCATCCCGCCGCCTGCCGGATTGACCGGAGCAGCGACGGGAGCGCCTGTTAATGTGGACGGGCGCATAAGCCGCCCTGAGGGGCGGCGCAATCGCCAGGTCGATGGGGGCTTATGGCAGGGCGATTGCAAGAACCGGCTGCCGTCGGTGATCAAGGGCTTCCCGCCCTTAATAATCCCGGTTGGCGGCGCGGCGCGTAAAACCGTTTTTTGAGGGAGGTTGCGGGCGTATGGCCATCTATAGCTGCAACCTGAAGAGCATCGGGCGCACGACTCACAGCGAGGGCACGGCAGGGGCGCATATCCGCTATATCGCCCGCCCCGATGCACGGCCTGCGCTGCTTGCAGAGAACATCCCTCACGACCCGCAAGAGGCCCGCAACTGGATCGACCGGGCCGAACGGGCCTCCCGCAAAAATGCCCGCATGTTAGACAAAATTCGAATCGCATTGCCCCGCGAGCTGGACGAAGTCGAGCGCGCCGCACTGGTCGAAGCATACATGGCCGATCTGACCGGCGGACGGCGCGTGCCCTGGTACGCCGCCATTCACCAAACCGGAAAGGACGCCCGCAACCCTCATGTCCATATCGCCGTTCACGACCGCGATATGGCTACCGGCAAGCGCGTCCTTCGCTTATCCGATAGCACCCGCGACCGCATCAAAGCAGGCCTGCCCGGCCCCAAAGCCGTGGATTGGATCAGGGAGCGCTGGGAGATCATCTGCAATCGCTCCCTGGAACAGGCAGGCCATGAGGTCCGCGTCGATCGCCGGACGCTGGAAGCTCAGGGCATAGACCGGCAGCCTACCATTCACGAAGGCCCGCGCGCCCAGCACATCAACGACAATGTCGAACGTCCAAAATCCAAATCCGTCACCAACGGTGCGGGCCGTGTTATTGATTACCCGGCGATCGACAAGGGCAGGACGCGGTGCGAGTTCAACGCCCACATTATTGATCTCAATCTGGAGCGCGCCATCCGTTCCGGTAAGCCTGAAGCTGCAGCCTGGGCGCAGTTTGAAAGGGAACAGGCCGCCGCCGACCGCGCCCTTGAAAAACAACTCGCCCAGGAACAGCACACACGCACCAAAGAGCAGCGAGGCGTTTCCCGTAAGTACACCGCGCAACACCGCCGCGTCCGCGCCGAGCGCAAGCTCGAATTGCGCCGGACGCAAAAGGAAATCCAAGGCAAATTCAGAAAGCGCCGCGAGGCAATGCGGGCGCGGCAGGGCAAGGAGCGCCGAGCGCTGCGGAAAAAACAGAAAGGCTTTATCGCCCGCATTGCCCGAAGGCTTTCACGCAATGTAAGAGCCCAGCACGTGGCGGTGCGGAAAGCCATGGTCGATAGGCACTATGCGGAACGCTACAATCTGAGCCACAACTATCAGCAGGCCAAACAGGAAGCGCGCGATGCGTTGATAGCCCGCTATAGCGTCCAGTATGAGGAAATAGAGGCACAGCGCAGCGCGCATCTTGCCGCCGTGCAAGAGCAGCACTGCCAGGCCGAAGAACATGCCGACCTACTGCGCCAGCAGCGCGAAGCCGACCGCGAGCATCAGTACTGGATGACAGAGCGTAAGATTGCAGACTGGAAGAAGCGGCACCGGCAGCAACGCACCTCCCCCGGAGGCGATGAATTCAGGCAGGCGACCAAAGGGCCGCAGAAAAGCGATGCCATTGCCCGCGCCACTTCCAAGGTCAAGGAAAAGGAAGAAGAAGAACGCCAGCGCGGGAGCGCTGACCGGGGCCGCGAGCGCCGCAGATAACTATTGTGGACGAGAATGGCTGGCAGAATGCTGGTAGATTGTGTTCGTAGGACTGTCGATCAGTGACTAACAACAAATCTCCCGCGTGGATCGATGACAGCGAGAAGTACGCTCTTATCGGCCTCAATGTCAAGATCGTCAAACATCTTCCAACGGGAAATGTCGCCCCGAATCTGTGGGTCTTGACCGATACGGCATTTGACATTCCGACGCACTGGCAGGAGTGGCTTGGCAGTACCCGCACCGAGGAGGTCAGTGACTGCAATTTGTTCTTGCTAAGCAAGCATGCGTCCGCTGTCCCCGCCGTTCTTGACGCTGAAAATCAAGAATTGCTCAAATCCGTTGAGAATTTTTATGTTGGCCTCCTGTTGGCATGCACCTTCGCGCCTGCCCACAAACCCATCATGCTTACGGGCGCGCGCCGGGACGGAGAGGTAGACATTCGCCAGCAGCATAATTTCGACACTCCTGTTCGAAACGTCATCGGTGGATATCCGCCCGTTTTGGCCGAGCATATCCATCTGGCCGCAGAACTTGCACAGAGGCTCGATATTTTGCCGTCAACACCACTGCCTGGCGGTCACTGGCGCCTCTTCAGGACTTTGCATATCTATGCGAAGACACGCACGATCAGGGATATCCTTGATCGGGTCCATCAATTTTGCCGTTGTGTTGAGGGCTTAATCTTCCCCCGGCCTGGGGAGACGACACGGCAGTTCAGGAGCAGAACCGAGCTTTTCATCGGACCGCGCCATCACGATTTAATGGGTGAACTGTATGATGTGCGGAGCGCGGTGGAGCACCTCCACGAAAACCGATACCTCGAAGGCTTTGACCGTGAGACGCGCCTCGATCTGGTAAGGAAGGAAGCGATCATCGAAAATATCGCTAGGACCTCTCTCGCCCGGATCATAGGTCATGAAGCTCTGTCCGCTCATTTCGCGAACGCTGCAACGCTCGCCGCATTCTGGAATCTGCCGCCGGATGAGCGTCGGCGGATTTGGGGCAATCCCATCGATCCTCTTGAGGCCATCGCCGACTTCAACCCGGAGCACATTCACGACGGTCATTTGGGGGCACACTGAGTAATCTTCGCCGAAATACGAATCGCCATTCCTCCGACAAGACCCATGCGCCCCTGCATTCCTTGACGAATGCAGCCCCGCCCCCGCCCATATCTGAAGGCTTAGGTTCACCACCGAATCAGGCTTTTTGCCTTGGTTCCATGGAGTCACGCCGCCCGTTCCGGCGTGAGGGCGGCGGTGGCTCCATACGAAGCAGGCAAAGAAGGGAAGGGGGATTCCATGCGCGCAAGGCGCGCAGAAGGAACGCAAGGTATCGATAGTTAGAGTTGGCCTGAGCAGGGCACGGCGCTACACTGCGCCCTGGTCCTAGCGGACAGTGGGAAGTTTCATGTTGTCTTTGACGCGGTCGATTTCATCATGGACATCGCCACAAAGCGCCAGCAAGAACTCGTAATAGCGTAGCGGGTCGTGTTCCTCGCACAGCTTCATGCTGGCTAGCGCCATGCCGGTGGTCACAGCAACCGGCTCAAGAGCCCCGTCATTATCGGCAATTACTTTATCGCCGAGCGCGGTAAATTCGTCCGTTATAGGCTCCCCGCATTCCACTCTTAAACGATCACCGAAAAAATCAACAAAACGCAAATTCTCTGTCATAAAAACACCACCTTTATTTAATGAATTCAATAAATTATCGCATAAAAAGCCCACTTTCGTCAATTTTTACATGGCGTTACTGCCATGAAACAGCCCGAACATTTGGCGGGACCGGCCTTCAAGAAGGCTGCGGACAAGATCGCTTTTCTGGAGACCCAACTTTCAGAAGCGCAAAAAGCGCAGTACGCGGAGTTTGTAAGAACACAGGAAAAAGCAAAGGAAGAACAGAAACGCAAAGCAGGCGAGAAAAGAGCCGAATATGACGAAGCCAACCAAAGACACCCCCAGCCTGCCAGAAACTACGATCCGCCCTTCAGGATCAGAAACCCCTATCTGCGGCAACTGGCGCAGAATGCCGTAGACCAACAGCACAAAGTAACGGCCCTGGCGCTCACCCAACTCGAAGACAGACTCCGTTTCCTTGAAAAGCTGGAGCAGCAGAGAGCAGAGCAGCAGCAAGAGAAGCTGGCTCAATTCAGGGACAATACGCGGCGCATGACCCGCAGCCAGGCGTCCCCGGAATTCGGTCGCGCCGCAACGCCGGAACAGGAACCAAAAGCCCGTCAGGATTTTGGCCGGTCTGCTATAGCGGGAAAGGCCAAGACGGATTTTCGGAATACTGCCAATCTCGATCCGGCAAAGGCAGAGGCGATTGTTCGTACCGTCACCAAGATCAAGAAAAAGGAAAAACAGGAAGAAAAGGAACGCGAGCGCGGTGATCGCGATCAGGGCCGTGGGCGCAGCTTGAGCGACACCTTCAACAAGGTGCGTTAGCCGCCGGTGCAGGCCAGCACGCCGAGAGCATGGCGGCTAGGCTTCACATCATATCTATAAATGGTTGCAAAAATGGTATGAAATAGCTACTTTTGCGGAGCGGGGTGGAGCAGTTTGGTAGCTCGATAGGCTCATAATCTGAAAGTCGCCAAAATAGTGAGGCGAGATCATACGGCTTATAGGGCATCGACCGGTTTGGTCTTCCACTATTTAATGCAGACAGGTATCTTTAATCTCGCGACTCCCCGTAGCTCAGCAGGATAGAGCGGCTGCCTCCTAAGCAGCAGGTCAGAGGTTCGAATCCTCTCGGGGAGGCCACCCCGTCGCGAATCGCCGAAATTTACACACTTTCATACACACTTTCACATTTTCTATTTTTTTATTACGCAATATCAATGTATTAATAATGGAGTCCATTGATTCCTAATCCGTAGGTCGCAGGTTCGAATCCTGCCGGGGTCACCACCGACCCGTTGGTCCATTCCGGGCACATGGTTTGCAGTTGATTCCGGAGAGACGGTTTACACTTTCTCCGGGGCGAAGGGATTTGGGGCCGGTTCGACCCGGCCCTCGTTGGCCCCGAAGAAGCCTAGATCATGGTTGAGGAACGAGACCAGCCAGATCTGGGGTCGTGTTCAGGATCTTTCGCACTTTTTGTTTTGAGTTGGTGGCTGATCCAATCAGGCTGTCATGCTTTGCTGCTTGAGCAGGTTCATGTTCATGTAACGCTTGGTTGACCAGCGGGTGCCGGCGATGTGCCTCAACCTGGCCGCGGCCAGGTTGAGGGGTTCGCGAAGCGAACGGCCCGGAGGGCGTGGCCGTCGGGAAAGGCCCCGACGACCCGGGTCCGGCGCCGGATCTGTCGCATGATGCGCTCAAGCGGGTTGTTGGTCTTCAGCTTGATCCAGTGCTGGTCTGGGAAGGCGTAGAAACTGAAGGTCTCGGCGATACTGGTCTCGACCAGCTCGGCGCCTTGGCGAACCGCATGGCCTTGAGCACAGACAGCATGAGACGCCGCACACGCCGCCGCGGTCACAGGAAAAGGTCGTGCTGTCGGTTGGCTGGCTTTGGCCTCGGCGCTCTCGTCCGGCTCCTTTCGGTGAGCGCTGTTTCGATGTCACTCAGATAGCGAGAGGGGGCCATCTCCCGCACCTTGCCGCGCCACATCCGCTTTTGCGCGCGGCTAAGAAAGAGCCGGTCCTTGGCCCGGGTCATGCCGACATAGAACAGGCGCCGCTCCTCTTCGAGCGAAGCCTCGTTCGGCGTGCCCCAATAGAGCGGAAGAATGCCGTCCTCGGCGCCGATGATGAATACGACCGGGAACTCGAGCCCTTTGGCCGCATGCAGGGTCATGAGCGAAATCCGATCGGCGCGCGGGTCCCATAGATCCGTCTCGTTTGCGAGCGCGACCGCCTCCGCGAAGCGGGCGTCGTCGCCGTCGCACGCCGCCGCTAGATGATGGAGGTGATGCCGCGCCGTCTCGAGGTCACCGGCCCAGTCCTGTTCGCGGCCTGCAAGCACATCGGTCGCGGCCTCGAGGCGCTCTCGAAGTGGCATTCCGTCCTCCGCCTGACTGCCGAGCTCGCGGAGAAAAGCCGCGACACCGGCATGATCACTCAGCGGACGATTGGTCTGCTTTTGGAACGGCATACCGGACCGGGCGAGCGCTTCCTCGATGGCCTCAGCCTGCGCCTCCATGCGGTAGAGCACGGCGATGTCGGAAAAGGACAGCTGCTCCTCTTTTCCAGGCTTGGTCCGCCCGCTGTCGATGGAAAAGAAGCTGTGGCCGCCAAGAAGCTGCTCGATCGTGTGCACCACGAACTCGGCTTCCGCGCGCTCCCTCCTGGCGCTGTGGACCTCGACCAGTGCCGCCGTGTCGTGCACGGCTTCGGCGATGCCGTCCGGCGCGGCGGAAGACGAAATCACCTGGGCGGAGGCTTTAACGATCGCGCCGGTTGACCGGTAGTTGCGGCGGAGCCGGACAACGGGCGCGCCTGGATAGTCCACACGGAACCGAGCCATCGAGACGGCATCGGCACCGCGAAAGCTGTAGATCGCCTGGTTGGCATCGCCGATCACGCAGAGGTTGCCGTCGGCACCGGCAAGCAACCTCAAGAGCGAGTATTGCTGTTTGTCCACGTCCTGAAACTCGTCGACCGATATCCAGCGGAAGCGGTCACGGGTCCGGTCAGCGATATCGGGGTGAGCCTCCAACAGGCGCAGCGTCCGCACGACGAGGTCGTCGAAGTCGATCCGGTTGCGTCTGGAAAGCGCCGCCTCATAGAGGCGCAGCGCTGTTGCCGTCTCGTCGGTATCCACGGCGCCAGTGCGTTTCGCCCGCGAAATGGCGTTCAGAAACCCGCGCGTCTGGCGCTTTGATATGTCGAGGCTTTCGCCAATGATGGCAAGCCGTTCCGCGTCATCGGCGATATGAAACCCTTGCTCAAGGCCCGCAGCGCCCGGGTTTTCCTTCAAAAGGGCAAGCCCAAGGGAATGCAGGGTATGGATAGGGATCCTTTGCCAATCGTCTGGAAGCAGCCGGGCGAGCCGCTCCCGCATCTCCCGCGCCGCGCGGCGGGTGAAGGTGATGGCTAGACTGGTCTCGATCGGCACCCCGTGTTCGGCTACCAGGTGAGCGATGCGGTGGGTCAGCGTGCGCGTCTTGCCGGAGCCGGGCCCGGCTTCAATCAAAATGGGGCCACTGACAATCTCGGCAGCCGCCCTCTGGTTCGGATCGAGGCCGGCGAGCAACCCGGTCCCATTCTGCACCGACCCGCTGACCGGCAGTGACGCCGGTTCAGGCGGATCGGCGCGTGTGCTTTCATTCATCGGCCTTCTAGTCTGCGCCGGGGCGGATTTCGCTTGCGCGGGTAGATCGAACAACAGGTCACCGGAGGTCGCCTCGCGCAGTTCTTCGTCTGTAAACATCCGGATCACGCCATATTTGCCGTCATAGCCGGCCTCGCGAATCACCTCACCACGGCGCAAGCGATCGATGGCCTCGCCAAGCAAAGGTTCCCCGGCCCGCGTGATATCCTCGATCGGGATCGTTTCGAGGATGGCGAGCTCGGAGCCCAGCGTGGCGAGCAGCCGTTCATAGCCTTGGACGACGGCCTTGCTTGTGGGGCCTACCCCCTTGATCTCCGCTAGAATTTCGGGAAGCGGCACCAGGCTCAGGACTTCGGCCGCCTTGGGTGGCGGCGCGGCGCGGGCCTCCGCCTCGGTTCTGTCGGCGAGTGAATCGATGCGATGGGAGACGCCCACGGTCAGCCCCTCGCCGCAAACGGGACAAATTCCGTCGTGGGCCTTGGTCTCCTCGGGCGCAAAGCGGACACCGCACTTGCGGTGCCCATCCATATGGTATTTGCCCTCCTCGGGAAAGAACTCGACGGTGCCGACAAATCCCTCGCCCGTCTTTAGCGAGTCGAGCATGGCGAAATAGTCGAGGCCGGTGTCGTATGTGGTCGCCTCGCGGCCGATCCTGGGCGGCGAGTGCGCGTCCGAATTGGACACCAGCCGGAAGCGGTCGAGCGAGGCGATGCGCCAGTTCATCGCAGGATCGGAGGAAAGCCCCGTTTCGACGGCGAAGATATGCCCGGCCAGATCGCCGTAGCAGTCGTCGATCGAATCGAAGCCCGACATGGAGCCGAGGGCGGCGAACCACGGTGTCCAGATATGTGCCGGAACGAGATAGGAATGAGGCCCGGTTTCGAGGGTGATTTCCAGCAGGTCGCGCGAATCGAGGCCCAGAATCGGGCGGCCATCGGAGGCGAGATTGCCAATGCGCGACAGGCTCGCCACCAGGCGATCGGCCGTTTCGATATCGGGCACGAAGATCAGATGATGGACCTTCCGCACTTTGCCACACTTCTTGTAGATGGTGGAAATCTCCACCTCGAGCAGGAAGCGCTGGGTTGCGGCGCAAGCGCCGGGAGTCTGCCTCTCGACTTCCCGTTCGAGATGGGGTTGAAGGCGAAAGAGACCCGGTTCGGCGGGCACGAGCTTTTCTTTGATGTCGGCAAGCCAGGCGGGGTGGGTGAAGTCGCCGGTGCCGACCACCGTCACGCCCTTCTTGCGACCCCACAGCGCCAGGTTCTCCAAATCGGCGTTCCTCGATGTGGCGCGCGAGTACTTGGAGTGTATCTGGACGTCGGCGTGAAACCGCATGGCTGAATGTCCTTCAGACTGGCGCCGGGCGCGGCAAGCCCTGAGCGTGCGATTATGGCGCAACTCAGCTCGTCAGCTCACCGTTTCCAGCGTCTTTTTGTGGATAAGTAGTAAGACGGCAAGAGCGATTCAGGCGGACACCAGCGCTTTTCAGATGGGCCGCCCGAGACAAGAACCCAGATCTTCAACAATACCGGACAGGCCATCGAAATGCTCGGCAAAGTTCTGCCGCGGACACCCCGGACCTGCTGGCTGGGGCGCAGCGCGGTTCGCGCGCAGAGATCGGCAAAGAGCACACCATCCCGGCCAAAACAGCCTCGGTTACTCTGGCGCTCGGCATCGGTCCCCGGACTTTGAGCGGAAGTCCACCTTCCTCCCAGACCACGTGAACCAACCGCGCGCCATCCATCATGTGAACAGAATTCACTCGAATGCATCCGCCACGGTCTGAGCTGAGATACCTCGCATCCAAACAGCGCCTATCGATTGGCGGGGACTGGCGCCTGATTCGATCGTGCCCGTGCCAGGTTCACGACACGCCCGACATCTGAATGTCGATTGGTCCTGTGGTCGAAGACAAGGCCCCATTTCGCAACGGCCAACGCTCAATGACTTCATAGTGCGTTAGCCACAGTCTGCTATGGACGAGGGTAAAGTCGTTGATCCTAAAGCGAATGGGCTCAATTGTCTGAACGGGTGTCTGCTTCCAGCCATAGGACAATGTGATGTGCGGCCGAAAGTGATCCGATGCCCTGATTCCGTTCTTCTCCATCGCAGCACCGAGGATCCGGTGGAGTTCAAACAGCCCGTCTCCCTCACAAAGCAGCACCAGAGGCCGCTTGCGCGCCTTGCCGCCAGCCGATGGTGCGCCCTTGAAACCCGTGACAAAGCGACAGGCAACTTCGAACGGCCGCATTGAGACGGCGTTACCGGCCTGCGTCGCCGCATAGATGTGCTTGCCATGCAGACGCCTGTAATCTCCAACATAATGCAACGAGACATGCAAACGCTCTGCCCTCAGCCGCCTGTCCCGTAGATGGTTTTCGCGAAGGAACCGGTCGGTGAACCGCCCCACGCAAATTGATGTTTGGGGGGTTGGAAACAACGCGAAAAACAGGCGTTCGGATCGCTTGGACCCGGGTGGCACATCATCATAGAACTTGAAGGCAAATTGCACGTGGACACTCCACAACTGCACGCCCGCCCATCACTGTCCGGACGGCAAGCGTGTAGAACATACCACGAACATGCGTCAGATTCCAAGAGTGGCCAAGCCGGATTCGTCACGAAGGGTTCCAAGGCAGCCGGTTCGGCGGCTTTGATGGCGGTTCTGGTTTGGGTGGCGCGAGTCTTCGCTGGCGTCGGGGCTGCGCGGCGGTTGGGCGGCGGTTTACTGGACTTGACCCGTTCTCCCGAACCTAGGTCATGAGGGATGTTACAAACGGATGGTTCCTGTTGCGCAAGACGGATGTCGGTCTTGGCCTTCTCGACTCAATCACCGCCGCCAGCCGAAGACCTGGCTTCTCTCAAGCCGTAAACCGAATCGGAGGAAACATGCTGGGTCGCCAATCTCGTCGCAGCGGGCCTGCACGTTTCGCTCCTGCCGTCTTCTATGTCTACTTCCTTGCCAAACTTCGTCACTAGAGAACTCACAGATCAAACGGGGAAATTAAAGTAGGCTGTTGCACATCCATAAGACCTAGCGGGGGGAGCCTGTGTTGATGCACTGATGTCCGTGATCAGAGGCGTTCATGGTCGTGGCGGCAATAGGAAGCGGGCTGCACTCCCCGCACCTCCAGCGCCGGTCAACCGGCTCATTCCTCTTGCGCGGCCCCGCGTCCCTCTTGCGCGGCCCCGCATCGAGCGCCATCCGGATCGAGGCGCGCCACGTCCAGGAGCGTGTGCAGCAGCAGGTTGGCGCCGGCCTCGATGTCCGGCCAGTCGCTGTGCTCGTCCGGAGCGTGGCTGATCCCGCCGCAGCTGGCCACGAAGATCATTCCGGCAGGGGCGAGCTGCGTCATCATCTGGGTATCGTGCCCGGCGCCGCTCGGCAGGACCGGCGCCTCGAGGCCGAGTGCCGCGGCCTGCCGCGCGAAGGCCGCCACGATGTCGTCGTGGCAGGGAATCGGCGGCAGCCAACTCGCTTCGCCGATCTCCAGGCCCAGGCCGTTGCGCTCTGCGGCGCTGTTCAAGGCCGCGCGGCAGGCCGTGGCGAGCGCCGCCATGACCGGCTCCTCCATGTCGCGCCCGACGATAGAGAACTCGGCGCGCCCCGGCACGGTGTGGGGATAGTTGGGTTGCAGCGCCACCCTGCCGACGGTCAGGCGGCTGGCCCGGGTGCCGTGCCGCGCCAGGATCTCCGGGACCTCGGCGGCGAAGTCGGCAAGCCCGCGAAAGGCGTCCTGCCGCAGGTCCATGGGAGTGGTGCCGGCGTGGTTGGCGCTACCCGTCATGACCACGCCCCAGTTGAAGACGCCAGATATGCCCTCGACGATCCCCACCGGCCGGCCGCTTCGCTCCAGCACCGGTCCCTGTTCGATGTGCAGCTCCAGAAAGGCCTTGACCTCCGCCGGGTCGCGCCGCGCCGTGGGATAGGCGTCCGGGTCCAGCCCGGCCCGGCGCATGGCGTCGGTCAGCTTCACGCCCTCGTCGTCCTCCGCGTCATGGAACCAGGCCTCGGGCACGACGCCGGCCATGGCTTGGGCGCCGAGCATGCCGCCGAAGCGGCCCTCTTCCTCGCTGGTGCCGATCACCTCGACGGGCGCGGCGGGCGCCAGGCCGGCGTCCATCAAGGTCTCGACGCATTCGAGCGCAGCGACCACCCCCAACGCGCCGTCGAAGGCACCGCCGTGGGGCACGCTGTCGAGATGGGAGCCCAGGAGGACCGCCGGTCCCCGGCCGACCTCCCAACGCCCGATCACGTTGCCGACCGCGTCCATGCGCGTCCGCAGCCCGATGGCGGACATCTGCCCGTCGAGCCAGCGCCGTGCCTCCATGTCCGCCGGCGAAAAGCTCGGGCGGTGGACGCCTTGGCCAGAAGGGTCCGCGCCGATCTCGGCAAGCGCCGTCAGGCGCGCCTTCAGGCGATCAAGGTCGATGGCCAGGCGCGAACCGCTGCCGCCGGTGCCGGCCTGGGGCTCCGTATCCTTGTTTCTGCCCGTCCTCCCCATGGTTCCTATTTATCATGATAAAATCTTGTCGAATACTATTTTATTATGATAATTATAATCCTGGAGGCTAATGCAAGAGCAGGAGACGATCACGATGCCTATGGATTTTGGCGCAGTGAAATGCGCGCGCAGCTGTCTCGCCGCGTTGGGCCTGGCGGCTTTGAGCGTCTTTGGTTTGCCCGAGGCCCAGGCCCAGACCCCGCCCAACGTGTTGGTGGTGGGCCAGATCGCCGAGCCCAAGTCGCTCGATCCGTCGACGGTGACGGCGGTCAACGACTTCCGCATTCTGATGAACCTCTACGACGGCCTTGTGCGCTACAAGGACGGCACCCTGGAGGTCGAGCCGGGGCTGGCCGAATCCTGGACCATCAGCGAGGACGGCCTGACCTACAGCTTCACGCTGCGAGACGGCATTGCCTTCCACGACGGCAGTCCGCTCAACGCGGAGGCCGTAAAGTTCACCTTCGACCGCATGCTCGACGAGAACCACCCCTATCACGACACCGGGCCTTTCCCGCTCTCGTTCTTCTTCAGCGCCATCGATTCGGTAGAGGCCAAGGACGACAGGACGGTTGTCTTCACCTTGAACGAGCCCTATGCGCCCTTCCTTTCGAATCTGGCCTACCCGACCGGGCTGATCGTGTCTCCGGCCGCCGTCGCGCAGCACGGCAAGGACTTCGGACGCAATCCGTCGGGCACCGGCCCGTTCCAGTTCGCGGAGTGGGAGAGCAACGCAAAGGTCGTCGCGGTGCGCAACGACGCCTATTGGGACGGCGCGCCGTCCCTCGAGGCGGTGGTGTTCCGCCCGATCACCGACGCCAACACACGCGTGGCCGAGATGCTCTCGGGCGGCATCGACCTGATGGTCGAGGTGCCGCCGGACAACGTCGCCACCTTCGCCGGGGACGCGACCTATGCCGTGCACGAGCAGGCCGGGCCGCACGTCTGGTTCCTGATCCTCAACGCCAAGGAGGGTCCCTTCGCGGACAAGCGGGTGCGACAGGCGGTGAACTACGCGATCGACAAGCAATCCCTCGTCGACAACGTCCTGCAGGGAACGGCCCAGGTGGCCGCCGGCCCGACGCCGCCGGCCTTCTCGTGGGCCTACAACGAGAACCTGCAGCCCTACCCGCACGACCCGGACAAGGCGCGCGAGCTGATCAAGGACGCCGGTGCCGAGGGTGCGACGCTCACCTTCTACGTCACCGAAGGCGGATCGGGGATGCTGGACCCGGTGCCGATGGGCACGGCGATCCAGGCCGATCTCGCCGAGGTGGGACTGGACGTCGAGATCGAGACCTACGAGTGGAATACCTTCCTCGGCAAGGTCAACCCCGGCCTCGAGGGCGAGGCTGACATGGCGGAAATGGCCTGGATGACCAATGATCCGGACACGCTGCCCTATCTGGCTTTGCGCACCGGCGCCTTCCCCGAAAAGGGCGGCTTCAACTCGGGCTACTACTCCAACCCGAAGGTCGACGAGCTGCTGGAGGCGGCCCGCCGCTCGACCGACCAGGCGGAGCGTGCCAAGCTCTACAAGGAGATGCAGGAGATCGTGCAGGAGGATGCGCCCTGGGCCTTCATCGCCAACTGGAAGCAGAATGCGGTGACCAGCGACCGGGTATCCGGCTTCAAGCTGCAGCCGTCCTTCTTCCTCTTGCTCGGCGGCGTGTCCAAGTCCTGAGCCCGATCGCCGGGGCCGGCGGGGTCACCTGAACCTCGGCCGTCCCCGGCCGCCGGGCCTAATTGCCTTGTCCGCGCGAGGGGCGGGCCGCCGATGGGTTTCTACGTCCTAAAGCGACTGTTGTCGGCCGTGCCGGTGCTGTTCGGCCTGACCGTCATCGTGTTCCTCATCATGGCGATGATCCCGGGCGACCCCGCGACGGCCATCCTCGGCGCCTACGCCACGCCGGAAAACGTCGCCAAGCTCAACCGCGAGCTCGGACTCGATCGCTCCCTCCTCGAGCAGTACGCGATCTGGATCGGCAATCTGCTTCAGGGCGACTTCGGGCGCTCCTACACCCTGAACCGTCCGGTGATCGACGAGGTGTTGGAGCGCTTCGGCGCGACCCTCGTCCTGGCCGGCGCCGCCATGCTGCTGTGCTCCCTCTTCGGCCTGCTGGCCGGCATCGTGTCAGCGGTCAGGCAGTTCGGCTGGGCCGACCGCATCATCACCCTGTTTGTGCTGATCGGGCTCTCCATGCCGTCCTTCTGGCTCGGTTTGCTGTTGATCCTGGGCTTCGCCGTGCAGTGGAAGCTGCTGCCGGCGAGCGGCATGTTCGCCATCTACGGCGGCGGAGATCTGCCCGACCTCCTCACGCATCTGATCCTGCCGGCGGCCACGCTCGCGGTCGTCGCCACCGGGGTCATCGCCCGCCTGACCCGGGCGGCCATGCTCGAGGTGCTGCGCCAGGACTACATCCGCACGGCCCGCGCCAAGGGCCTCGGCGAGCGCCGGGTGATCTATCGCCACGCCTTCAAAGTGGCGCTGGTCAGCGTGATCCCGGTGCTCGGCATCCAGGCCGGCTTCGTCCTCGGCGGCGCCGTCTACATCGAGACGGTGTTCCAGTGGCCCGGCATCGGCCGCATGCTGGTCAAGGCGATCTCGACCCGCGACCTGTTGCTGGTCCAGGGCGGGGTGTTGGTGGTCGCCGCCAGCTATGTGCTGATCAATCTACTGACCGACGTGGTTCAGCACCTTCTCGATCCGAGGCTGAAGACGTGACCCAGGCCGCGGTCGCCACCAGGAGAACCGCCGGCGCGCGCTCCGGACGGCCCAGCGCATGGCGCCTCTTCTCGGCCAACCGGCTGGCCGCCGGCGGCCTGATCACTTTGGCCGCTGTCGCCTGTCTCGTGCTGATCGCGCCGCTGCTTCCGCTGCCGTCGCCCGACGCGACGGAGCCGGCCAATCGCCTGCTGCCGCCGCTGAGCCCCGGCCACCTGCTCGGCACCGACCAGCTCGGCCGCGACCTCCTGAGCCGGCTGCTTCACGGCACGCGTACCTCCGTCGCGGTCGGTCTCTCCGCGACGCTGGTCGCCGCCGTCATCGGCTCGCTCGTCGGCCTGAGCGCCGGATACCTGGGCGGGCGCAGTGACAACCTGATCATGCGCGGCATCGACATGCTGATGGCTTTTCCCTACATCCTGCTGGCCCTCGCCATCGTCGCCGCGCTCGGCCCCGGCCTGATGAACGCACTGCTCGCCATCGCAGTCGTCAACATCCCCTTCTTCGCGCGCAATATCCGCGGCGTGACCGTCGGCCTGGTGCACCGGGAGTTCGTCGATGCCGCTCGCCTGTCGGGCAAGGGCGATGTCTCGATCCTCATGACCGAGGTGCTGCCCAACGTGCTGCCGGTCATCGTCATCACGATGGCGACCACGGTCGGCTGGATGATCCTGGAGACGGCGGGGCTGAGTTTCCTCGGCCTGGGTGCGCAGCCGCCGCAGGCCGACCTCGGCTCGATGCTGGGCGAAGGGCGCCGCCAGCTCTTCACCGCACCGCATGTCTCGATGATTCCCGGTCTGATGATCTTCATCCTCGTGATGAGTATCAATCTGACGGGCGACGGCGTGCGCGACGTTCTCGATCCTCGGCTGAAGTCGGGAGCCCTCGGCCGGCCCTCGGCGCGCACGGATGTGGTCCGCGACCGGGCGAAGCTCCCGGCGGGCCAGGGCGGACCGGCGAGGTTGCTCGACATTCGCGGCCTGGCCACAGAGTTCCGCATCGGCACCGAGACCTATCGGGCGGTCGGCGGGGTCGACCTCGACCTCAAGTCCGAGGAATGCCTGGGCCTGGTCGGCGAATCGGGCTCGGGCAAGTCGGTCACCGCCATGTCCCTGCTGGGGCTCGTGCCGACGCCGCCCGGCCGCATCGTCGGCGGTAGCGTCACCTACGACGGCGAGGATCTGCTGGACGTGCCCTACGGCCGCCTGCGCCAATTGCGCGGCGGCACCTTCGCGTGCGTGTTCCAGGACCCCTTGTCGACCCTGCATCCGCTGTTCACCGTGGGCGATCAGATCGTCGAGGCGGTGCGCGCCCATCAGCCTCTGAGCTATCGTGCCGCGCACGCGCTGGCGGTCGATCTTCTCAAGCTGGTGCAGATCCCCAGTGCCGAACAGCGCATGAAGGCCTTTCCGCACGAGCTGTCCGGCGGCATGCGCCAGCGAATCTGCATCGCCATGGCGCTGGCCAACGACCCGGAGATCCTGATCGCCGACGAACCGACCACCGCGCTCGACGTCACCGTTCAGGCGCAGATGCTGAAGCTGCTCAACCGGCTGCGCTCGGACAAGCAGGCGGCGGTGCTCTTCATCACCCATGATTTCGGCGTGGTCTCGGAGATCTGCGACCGGGTCGCGGTGATGTACGCCGGGCGCATCGTCGAGATCGGGCCGACCGAGGACGTGCTGGCGGCGCCGGCTCATCCCTATACCCGCAAGTTGATCGACTGCGTGCCGGTGCTGGGCCAGCCCGAGCGCCGGCTCGACGCCATTCCCGGCCTGCCGCCGGTGGTCAACCGCCTCCCGGACGGCTGCGCCTTCGCCGAGCGCTGCGCCCAGGCCCGACCAGACTGCCGCATGGGCGATATCGCGCTCGATCCGCTCGGCGAACAGCGCGCGGTGCGCTGTCTCTTCCCGCTCGGCGCGGCCGCCGAGGGGGCACAATCGTGAGCAAGGTGCTGCTGCAGGTCGACGGGCTCGCCCGCCGCTTCGGCGGGGAGCGGCGCCTGTTCGGCGGCCGCGCGCCGAGCGTTCACGCGGTGCGCAGGGTCGACCTCGACCTGCGAGAAGGAGAGACCCTCGGCATCGTCGGCGAGTCCGGCTGCGGCAAGTCGACCCTGGCCCGGATGCTGGTCGGCCTCGACCGGCCCAGCGATGGCGTCATCCGTCTCGACGACGAGGTACTGCGGGCCGGCAGGCGGAGCGACGGCCGGCCGCTGGCGGCAACCATTCAGTACGTCTTCCAGGATCCGGTCAGCTCGTTGAACCCGCGCAAGACCATCAGGTCCATACTCATGGCGCCGATGGTTCATCTGCTCGAGCTACCGCCGGAGCGCTGCGAGGCGCGCTTGGCGGAGCTGATGGACGCGGTCAACCTGCGCGAGGAGTTTCTCGAGCGCTATCCCCACGAGTTCTCCGGCGGGCAGGCGCAGCGCATCGGCATCGCCCGCGCGCTCGCCGCGGAGCCGCGCGTCATCGTGCTGGACGAGCCGGTCTCGGCGCTCGACGTCTCGGTCCAGGCGCAGGTCCTCAATCTGCTGGACGATCTGAAGGCACGCTTCGGCCTGACCTACGTCTTCATCAGCCACGACCTCTCGGTCGTCGAGACCATCAGCGACCGGGTCGCCGTCATGTACTTCGGCAGCGTTGTGGAGCTGGCGGCGGCAGGCGACCTGTTCGGCGCGCCGCGACATCCCTACACCAGGCTGCTGCTGGACTCGGCGCCGGTGCCCGGCCGCCGCCGCATCGCAGGAGAGGACAAGCCGGTCGAGCTGCCCGACCCCTTCGCGCCCCTGCCGGGCTGCGCCTTCGCGCCGCGCTGCCCGCGGGCAGCCGACGACTGCCGCAGCGCGCCTCCGCCGCTGGCAGCCGATGTCCCGAGCAGCGACGTACCAAGCAGCAACGGCGGTCACGCCGCCGCCTGCTTCCACCCCTTGGACCGGGAGAGCGACGGAGGCAGCCGGGCGGGATGAAGGATCAGAACGACGCCAGCGGCGGCACGGCGGCCACCGAGCCGTCCGGACGGCAAGCCAAGCGCCCGGTGGAAATCAGCGAGCGGCTGAAGGACTGGATCGTCGAGCACGACCTGAAGCCCGGAGATCGCCTGCCCCAGGAGCGCGATCTCATGGAGATGTTCAAGGCGTCGAAGAGCACGGTGCGCGAAGCGCTCGGCGCGCTGCAGACGCAGGGGCTGGTACGCACCCGCACCGGGCCCCGCGGCGGCGCCTACATCGCGGAGCTCGACGGCCGGCGCGCCATGGAGCTGCTCGGCAACTACTTCTTTTTCTCGCAGCCGACCATCGGCGGCATCTACGCCCTGCGCAAGCTGCTGGAACCCGAAATGGCCGCTTCCCTGGTGGGCCGGCTCGAGGAAGCCGACTTCGAGCGCTTGCGGGCGACCATCCGGCTCTACGACCATCCGGCGGCGAACCTGGGCGAGGAGTATCGCCAGCGCCTCGCCGAGCTCGACTTCCACTCCGTTCTGGCCGAGCTCTGCCCCAATCCCGTGCTCGGATTCTTTTGCGGCTTCCTGCAGAACCTCTTGCGCAACCTGGCGATCTGCCGGCGCATCTACGGCAAGCCGAACCCGGAGCTGCGCGAGAGCGGCCTGAGCTACCAGATCCGTCTGCTCGCCGCGCTGCACCGGGCCGACGAGCCGGAAGTGCGCAGCATCATGTACGATCACATGTGCGCCGCGCACGCCTACATGGAGGCTTGCGAGGCGGAGTTGACGAACCGCTTCCTGCGCCTCGACCGGAGCTGACGCACCCCCGGTAGGCACCGAAGAGCATCTCCAAGCCGCCGCCATGGCTGGACCGTGATCGTAAGGACAGTGGTCTTCGCCGAAACGCGAGGCAGGCCACCACCCGCCAGGACCTCGGTATCGGTCCAACGACTGCGTTCTGACGGCGTTCTGCAACACAACCGGGTTGGAAAGCCGCGGTTGGAAGGTGTCGCTGCGGATCGCCTTGTCGCGACCATCCGAACGGAGTGGCCGGCCGAGGACGTCGCCGAAAGGACGCGGAGACGCGTCCGGCGGAGGATCGGGACGCCGAGGGGTCATCTCAGAACGCCGCAGCTTGCAATCCGCTGCGCTTTGGTCGAGTTTAGGCGTGCCGCCAAACCCGAACAAAGGGCATAACGGTTCAAGCGATGCGTCCAGGTATCAGACAGATTCTATGCTTTCTCTGTATTGTAGGCTTCTGGGGATGGTCAGGCTCGGCATACGCAACAACTTGGCAAGAGCTGAGAGACGCCGGATTGGCCGCCTTCGATTCGGACGACTACCCACAGGCGGTTGCGCAGTTCGAAGAGGCCTACGCCTTAGCGCTTGAAGCCGGTGCGGCAGCCCAAGACCGGGGGCTCCTGTTGGAACACCTGGCAACGGCATATCTCGCGGATAGCCAACACCAGCAAGCACAGGAGACCATCGCCCTTTGGGACGGTGTTCTCGCTGAAAACGAAGACCAGGCTTGGGCCGCGGATCACCAGGCCGTTCGCGACCGATTGGCTGCGTTTGTCTCAAAGTCGATGGAGCAGGCGCCCGACGACACGGACTCCAGTCCTGAAGTCGCGACTTCGCAGCAATCCGAGGGCGACACCGGTCCTGACACTCCGCTCGATGCATACGCCGTTCACCTGGCTTCGGCCAGAACGGAAGACCTCGCGGTTTTCATGTGGGACAACCTGAAAGAGCTCCATCCCAAGCTTCTCGCGGGCAAGAGCTTGGCGCTCAAGCAGATCGACCTGGGCGACCGCGGCCTGTTCGTTCGGGTCGTTGCTTACCCCTATGAAAGCGAGGCTGCCGCGCGCTCCGCCTGTGCCGAGTTCGAGAAAAAAGATCAATACTGTGTCTTAGTTTCGGATGAGTAAGGCCCGCTTGCGCGCGCCTCTGTTAACCATGTTTCCCGGCATAATCGGCCCCATTCTTCTTCACGTTGACCATTCAGGCGTTCGGCCACGGCAGCATAGGGGACCTCGGGAATCTGCCGCTTTACCCTAGCGCAGCGAACATCATGGTAAGCGGCAGAGGTCGCGCTTCTAAAGGTCATGAAAGGCCTGGGCCGGGGCCAGACGCAAACACCACAATCTAGCCATAACCCCGTCCCCGTTTGGTCGCGTTCCCGGGGCATCATGACTTCATCGCCTTCGTTCTGAGGAAAGGAGGCGCTGTGATCGGACGGGCTGCAAGGCTTGCGGGGCTTGGTTAGCGTTGACGTTCCATTCCATGTGCTCGAAGGCGCGCCCGGCGATGCAAATGCTTTCCGGCTCGGGGTTCTGCAGGACGTCTTGCTGTTGGCCCGAAGACGCAGGAACGAATGGCGTCATGATCTGTTGTTTGGAGAGACTCTTTGTGGAGACGCGGTGGTCGGATACTGCAGGTCCCTCGACCGAACAAGGCTGGGATCGATAAGTAGTGGATAGGTTCCCAGTAGGTAAAATGCGCGACAATCGAGAGTGGTCTTGGCCAGGTGAAGGGGGGTCCGCGTCCCGGAATGCGCTAGCGAGCGGCATGCCGGCGGCGAAACCCAACCTGGTGAGCCCGCATGTCTACAAGGTTCAAGCCGCCATCCTGTCGGCCGATGTGGCCGGCTTTTCAAGACTTCTGGCGACCGATGAGTGGGCGACCGTAGCCACTCTGGAAGCCTATAGAGCGGTGTTTCACGAGCGCGTTGCCCGTGAGAACGGCCGAGTTGTCGATACTGCCGGCGACAGCGTGCTGGCAATCTTCTCCTGTCCCATGAGAGCGGTCGAGGCCGCGTTCGCAATCCAGGAAGAAATAGGCCGCCGGAACAAGATGCTGCCCAAAGACCTGCGCATGCGCTTCCGCATCGGCATCAATTTCGGCGGCGTCATCGTGAAGCACGATGGCATGATCTACGGCTTGGACGTGAACATCGCGGCGCACTTGGAAAGCCTCGCCGAGCCCGGAGGCATGATGGTCTCCGAGAGCGTTTATCGACGGGTCATGGGCAAGACAGGCAGAGACTTCGCAGATGCCGGGGAACACCGGCTCAAGAACACCACCAAGCTCGTGCGGGCCTTCTCCGCGGCTCCGAGACCCGCCGAACGCAAAAGCAAGGCGATGGCATGGGATCCGAGGGCCCATGCATAAGGAGCTGGTCCGTTGGATCGCGGGATTCCTCCTGTTCGCCTTGTTGGCCCTGATTCCAGCTTCGGACCTGCTGGCGGAGTCATTTTATCTGGGTCCGGACACCTGCGAGAAGTGCCACAGGGCCGAGGTCACGGTCTGGGAGCGTACCAAACACTATAAGGCACTGAAGAAGGTGCACCGGACGTCCAAGGCCAAGAAGATCGTCAAGGCGATTGGCGAAAAGCGAATGAAGCGCAGCGACACCTGCAACATGTGCCACTACACGATGGTCACGGAGGGTGAGAAGACGAAGGCTGCGGCCGGACCGTCTTGCGAGAGTTGTCACGGAGCGTCTTCGGGTTGGTTCGAGATCCACAACGATTACGGCGAAGGCGTCACGCGGGAAACCGAAAGCGCGGAACACAAGGCGGAAAGAGTCCGAAAGGCGAGCGAGGCGGGCATGATTTGGCCGAGCGCGGCTTACGACGTCGCCTTGAACTGCTTCTCGTGCCACGCCATGGCCCAGGACGGATTGTCCGGGGACACGATCGTCAAGATGCTGGATGCGGGCCACCCCATCAATCCAGACTACGAGCTGGTGCGCTATTCCCAGGGCAGCGTAAGGCATCGCTTCTATCCGCCGCAGATGACAAAGAACGCGAAGATGACGCCGCCTGAGTTGGCGCGCCTGTTCGTCACCGGCCATGCGGCGTCCTTGGTCGTCTCGGTCAAAGCGTTGGGTCTGTCCGACCATCCGAAATACGTGGCGGCACAGAATGCGAGGATTGACGCGGCCAAGAAGGCGCTCTCGGCAATCCAAAATAGCGTGCCGGAGGCCGATCGACTGCTGCAGGATCCGAGCGAGGCCAATGCGCGGTCGTTGGTCGCCGCCATCAGCGACAAGGATCTGTCCAGTCAAGTGGGAGCCATGCTGCCGTCGAACGATAGCTACAAGTGACCATGCGGTGCAGGCGACCTCACGGCCGTCGCGCCGGGCGAGCCCTGTGGATCGGAACCGGATCTCGCCGGCAAGCCGGCGGCCCGATCCGGTCGAAAGACACGGGCTCTCATGGGGGCAGAGTGTCAACACAGAGATAGAAGGCAGGTCTGACGTTGGCTGACGTCGCGAAGCTTGCACGACCACAACGCTGGGACACCCCCTTCGACCCGGATATGAGCGACGCCTGTGTCGCCGAGATCCTCAAGCGTCCGCAATTCGCGGCGATTGACGCATCCCGATTTCCCGGTCACACGCCCCTCGCAGGCATCATCCGGAACGATTCGCGTTTGATGCATTGCCTGCCGGGCGACATCGTAATCAGCGAGGGAGACTACGGCAACTCAGCCTTCCTCGTCATCCATGGCGAGTTGCGGGTCATTCTGGCACCCAGCCTGCCGAGGGAGGTTCTTGGCGGCCCTTCGACGGAACGCAAGGGCTTCTTCAGGACGGTCGCGCAGCTTTGGACCAATTCGAAGATCTCCGAGGTTCGCGATATCCGGCACTATTCGGCCCAGCAAATCCGCAGTCGTGCAAGACTCGCCGAAGAGCGGATTTTCCTGCCCGATATCCAGGCGGTGCTCGCCAAACACCGCACGGAACCGATCACGGCCGGAAACCTGTTCGGTGAGCTGGCGGCCCTGGGACGAGTGCCACGAACGGCGACGATCTTCGCGGAAACCGAAGCATTGCTCCTGGAAATCCGCTGGCAGGGCTTGCGCGAACTCTACAAGCACGATCCCGGTTGGCGAAAGCAGATCGACGAGAACTACCGGAAATTCGGCCTGCGGTCGCACCTTCGCGGGGCCCACGTCTTCGCAACTCTCGACCCAGCGACGCTCGACGAGATCGCGGCGCAAACGATGTTCGAGAGCTACGGCAACTTTGATTGGCACGCGGCCTACAAGCGATCGCGCAAGGTGGGGAACGCAATAGCAGGCGATGAGGTGATTGCTCACAAGGGAGACTATCCCGACGGCCTGTTGATGATACGCGCCGGATTCGCGCGCGTTTCCGTGCCTTACGGAAGCGGCGAGCGGACGTTGACCTATCTGAGCGCAGGGGACTTCTTCGGTTTCGACGAAGTCTACCAGGGCTGGCAGAGGAAGGATGTCGTGCCACTGGAGACCTCGCTGGCCGCGCTTGGTTACGTGGATGTGCTACGGGTGCCAACACCCGTCCTCGAGAAGCATGTCTTCCCCAAGATTCCGGCACCGGCAGCCAAACTTTCCGATTTGGCCGCCCGGCCGGCGGCGGACGATCAACTGCTCGAGTGGGCGGTCGAGGAACGCTTCATCAACGGAACGATGGCGATGTTGATCGATCTCGACCGCTGCGTGCGCTGCGACGACTGCGTCAAGGCCTGCGCATCGACCCACGGCGGCAATCCGCGATTCGTTCGCCATGGCAAGACGATCGATCACTGGATGGTGGCGAACGCCTGCATGCACTGCGCCGACCCGGTTTGCATGATCGGCTGCCCGACCGGCGCGATTCACCGCGACCTCCAGAGCGGCACGGTGATCATAAATGACCTGACCTGTATCGGCTGCGCCACCTGCGCCAATTCATGCCCTTATGACAACATCCGCCTCGTTGAGATTCGCGACAAGCGAAACAAGCCCATCGTGGATCCCGACAGCGAGAAACCGATCGTGAAGGCGACCAAATGCGATCTTTGCGCCACCAACCCCGGCGGGCCGGCGTGCGTCCGCGCATGTCCCCATGACGCCCTCCAGCGGGTCGACTTCCGGACCGCGGTTTCCTTCAAAAAGGCCGGATAATGCGACCGCTGTCCCGCGATGGTGCCATTCTTGCGATTGCCGCAGCTTCGCTGTTCGTCGCCGTGGCGTTCCAGGCGCGGCATGGCTGGCTGTCGTTCGCCGACCCTCAAATCCTGACGGGCTACCTACAGTTTACGCTATTGTTCGTGCTTGCGCTGTTCGCCGCGCGCAAGCGGCTGGCCATGATGCCGGTTGGACGTGCCAGCACCTGGATGACGCTGCACGTTCTGGCGGGTTTCCTGGCCTTGGCGGTCTTCTGGTTGCATATCGGCACCCTTTGGCCGAGCGGTCTCTACGAGCAGCTGCTCACGGCGCTGTTCTACTTTGTGATCGCGACCGGGATACTTGGTTACTTCCTGCAAACGATGTTGCCGGTCCGGCTCACTCAGAGTGGCAACGAGATCATCTACGAGCGGATTCCCGCTGAACTGACGCGCTTGCGAGAGGCGGCGCAAAATGTCGTCCTGACTTGTGTCGAGGAGACGGGCAATGACCCCTTGGCACATCACCACTGCGAAACCCTTCACTGGTACTTTCAGAAACCCAGGTTCTTCCTCAGCCATGCGGTCGGCTCGATGCGAGCCCAGCACTGGCTGCATCACAACGCCTCGGCGGTCGAGCGCTATCTGGACGAAGACGGGAAGCACTACCATCGGCAGCTCTACGGCTTAGCTCAGGAAAAGTGCCTTATTGACCTGCACTACGCCCAGCAAAGCCTGATGAAGTGGTGGCTCTTCGCGCACGTCCCGTCCGCCACTGCTCTCATTGTCTTTGCCGTCTGGCACTTCATGCTCGTAAACGTCTATGCGATTTGATGGATCCATCACGGTTCAGCCACAACGAGAGTCCTTACGAGCGGCCCAACTCGGAGTTTCGCTGCGGGCGTGCCACCATCTGGGGAATGCCCTGCGCGCGAGGGCCCAACATCGATGGCTCCTGTGGCGGCGTCTGCGAATGCGCTCCCTTCTTCGACGGTCAGGAATACCGGTGCAGACGCCCGGCGGCGGCTGGAGGGCCATGCGAGAACGGCCCCGGCCCGGACGGGGCCTGCGGCATCCGCCATCCGGCTTGCGCGCCCCGGCGCAACCTACGCGGACTGCGCGGCCGGGTGACGCTGCTCTTTGCCGTGGTCGCCATCGCGACCATCGCAGCTCTTCCCGGCGAGGGTGGCTGGCCCATGCTTGAGCCTTTGGATCTATCGGACCCGGGCCCCATCTCGGGCGCTCATGCCCGCTTTACCGAGCAGGAGGGCTGCGCGACCTGCCACCAAGGCCAGGACCGCACAGGCCTGGCCTGGTTCCGCGAGATCTTCAGCGGCCACGACATGTCCGGCGCTTGCCTGGAGTGCCATGCCTTCGATGGGCCGGCCGATCGGCCTCATAACGCCGAGTTTGCAGCCGTGCGCGGACCCGCCACGTTGGAGTGCGTCGCCTGCCATACGGAGCACCAAGGCGAATCCTTCGATATCGCCCACCTGTCGGACCAGCAATGTCATACCTGCCACCGGGACGAGCTCACCTTCACGAGCTTCGAAAAGGATCATCCGGAATTCAGTGAGAACTTTCCCTATGAGACGCCGGCGGGGATCAGATTCACCCACATCCTGCACTTGACCAAGCATTTCCCGGCCGAGAACGACACGCGGCCCGTGGACGAGACCTGCGTGTCCTGCCACAACACAGACCACGCCGGGTCCAACGTGCCGGTTTTCTCGTTCGACCGCATGTGCGCGGACTGCCACGTTGATGATATCGGCCGCAAGGATCTCGTCGTCCTCACGCTGCCGGAATTCGACGCAAGCCTTCTCGCCCTGACCGAGGAGGAAGAGGCAGAATTTGACTCGGACGCGGAAGGCGCAGAGCCGCTGCCGCTTCAGATCCTGGAGGCATGCGGCACGGCTTTTGAAGAGCTCAAGCGCCTCGCGGCCCTGCTCGAGACCGGAAGTTTGGGTGCGAACACGGAAGGGAGCAACGGCCTCTTGGGCGCAGGGGGAGACGAAGCAGCGCCGCACAACACCTTCCTCTTCGAGCACTTCGAGTCCCTGCTCGAAGCCGAGACTGCAATCCAGGAGCCCGAAGACGGCGGCGACTTCCTGAGTGTCGGCGAAGACGAACCGACCTCGGTCGATGCCTTTCTACTGGCTGTGGACCCAGGCAGCATGGAGTCCTACTGGGGGCCCTATCGCTCCTTGGTTCATGCCATGACCCAGGACGGAGCCGCGGCGTTGCACGACCTGATCGAGGCTCGATTCGGCCCAGGTGCGGCCGAGCCGCTACTCGCCGGCATGGAGGGCCTGCCGATCGAGGACTTGGCCTGCGCCTGGGCCGGCAACGAGGCGTACGAGTCGGAAGAGGAAACATCGGGGCGGACGGGCTGGTCGGCGGAGGCACTGGAGATCCGCTACAAACCAGCGGGTCACGGGGACCCTTTGTTGCGGGCGTGGTTGGAGGCGGCGCTCGCGGCCGACGCCGACGCCACGTCGTATCAGGGCGCCGAGGACTTGCGCCGATCCCTGTTTTCGGAAGACAAGGGCCCGGGTCTCTGCGCGTACTGCCACTCGCCGACGCAGGTCTCGACGGTCAGCGGCTCCGGGGGAGACGACGGCGTTCAGCTCGAGATTGAGGCGAGTCTCGATTGGCAGCAGCGGCCGGAGGTGCGCCACCAGGTGAAGTACGCCCACGGACCGCACCTCAGCCTCCTCGGAGGCGGCAGCGTGTGCACCAACTGCCACGAGCTGAACCAGCCCCCCAATCCCAGTGCAAAGTCGGATCAGGGAGAGAGCAGTGGGCAGAGTCCGACACCGGCAGGCGATTTCTCGCCCATCGCCGTCCAGAAATGCAAATCCTGCCACAAGGCGGACGGGGTCCGGCAGGACTGCTCGACCTGCCACCTTTATCACCGAAGCGCGGCCTTCCGGACACAGATGTTCCGGAGCGAGTCGAGCGAGTAGCCAATGGACGTTCGACTTCCACGCCTGGGCGGTCGAGTTCGCAGTCCCCGAGCGAGACGGGCCCGGCGCAACACGGTTTGTCAGCCCCTCTGCGCCTTCCTGGCGACCGGCTTGCAAACGGGCGCGATAGGGCGGCCCGCAAAGATGACGGCAAGGTCGAGAGGAGCTTGTTCGCCCCTCCGTTCGACTTGAGTGCCGGCCTGAATCTCGCGGCCGCGGTAACGAAATCACAAAAGCAATTATTCGGTTGCAGGGTCAGGTTTCAGGATAGACGGTCATGCAAGACCCCGTCCAAACTGCCGCATTGATCGTTCTGGCTGGGATCAGCCTCTACCTTGCCGTGCTCGCTTGCGGCGGCGTACGCGCAGCCACGCAACAGGCCCGGAGGGCTTCGCGGGACCGTGACCTGTTGCGGGCCCAAGTGGCGGAGATCCTGGCCCGAGATCGGTCCGAGCCAAAGCGAGCGGAGCATTCCTGGAACGGTTTTCGGAAGTTCGAGATCGCAGACAAACAGCCGGAAGCCGACGGCAGCATCTGCTCGTTCTACCTGAGACCACAGGACCGGCGCCCGCTCCCGCCTTTCAAGCCGGGTCAATATCTCACTTTCAGGCTGCATCTGCCGGGCGACAAGAAGCCCTTGATCCGCTGCTACTCCCTGTCGGACCGGCCGAACCCGGAACACTATCGCGTGACCATCAAGCAGGTCCCGCCACCGAACGATAAACCGGAACTGCCCCCGGGGCGCGCGTCCTCGTTCTTCCACGACCGTCTGAAGGTCGGCGATGTCCTCGACGTCAAGGCGCCCTCGGGGCATTTCGTTCTCGACACCTCGAAGCAGACCCCCATCGTGCTCGTTGCCGGGGGGGTGGGCATCACGCCGCTGCTCAGCATGCTCAATGCCGTCGTCGAGTCCGGCTCGAAGCGCGAGATCCGCTTGTTCCTAGGCGTAAGAAACAGCCGCCAACACCCGATGAAGGAGCATCTGGAGGCGCTGTCACGGGAACACGAGAACCTTCACCTCTGCGTATGCTACAGCCAGCCCACAAAGGACTGCGTTTTGGGCAGAGATTTCAATCGGAGAGGCCATGTCAGCGTTGACTTGATGAGGTGGTCGCTTCCGTCGAAAGGCTACGAGTTTTTCCTCTGCGGACCCCCCCTGATGATGACCGCGCTCTACAAGCAGCTCACCGTCTGGGGCGTACCGGAGCGGCGCATAAGGCACGAGGCCTTCGGAGCAACGACGGTGAAGCGGTTGAAGCAGCCACAAGACCCCGCGCCGTCAAAGCAGGAGATAAACGTCACCTTCACGAAGACGGAGATATCGGCTCCTTGGAACCCCGAGATCGGCTCCCTGCTCGACTTTGCAGAGGAGCAAGGGGTCAGCATCGACTATGGGTGCCGCGCCGGCAATTGCGGCACCTGCCTGACGGCCATCCAATCCGGTGAGGTCGAGTATCTCGGGACGCCAGGAGAGATGCCGGAGAAGGGCTCTTGTCTCGTTTGCCTCTCGGTCCCCAAGTCCGATCTCAAACTCGAGGCCTGATGCCGGAACGCTTGCGCCAGCACTGTGCCGCGCAAAAGAAATGGCTGGGCATCGAGAAACTCAATAGACCACGAGAATCTCTGCGCGCGCCCCAGCGCCGTCGCTCCGACCTTCGTTCAAGGTGTAGAAGCCTTCGAACTGCAGTTGGACGTGCTGTCCGAGCGCCTGCTGCAACTGGAATCCGAAGCCCAGCGAATCAAACCCATCGTCGCCGTAGCTGTGACGCCCGGCCATCTCCAGGATTAGATTGCGGCGCTTGTTGTCCCAGAAAGCCTGATATCCCGTCGCGAATCCGACCACGTCGTCGGTGAAGGGATTGACCTCCGCCCCGTAGTTGCTGAGGTTGGGTGAGGCAAACAGTATGCCGAGGCTGGCCAACGGTCCGCCGAGGATAGCCTCCCGTCCGGCCTGCGTGAAGTTTCCAATGCTCCAGAACGGGTTGAAGTACGCGATGTCGTCGGAGCCCTTGGGGGTTTTCGACAGCTCGGCCGAGAGCAAGGTTCCGTTGCCGATCACGTTGGCGCCGGACGGGTTGTTGCCGACCTCCCCGTCCAAGGCGATGGAGCTGTTGATCCGAAAGGCCGTGCTGAGGCCGCCCAGGGCAGCTATGCGCTGGATGGCCGAGGCGCCGACATAAAAGCCGTCCGCATCCGGCGAGCCGTTGTCGTCGACATAGATGAGATCGAGGTTGTAGGTGCTGACCGGCGCATCGGCCGCAGTGAACAATGCAAAGGTGTTCTCTTCGTTGTCGCGAGACGGATCATTGCGGTCCAGGCGGTTCCACCCCCACAAGCCGGAAACACGGAAGTTCGAGGTTCCCGGGAAGGGAATGTTGTTGCGGATCAAACCAACCGCATCGATCGTGTCGTTGATCAAGATCCCTTCCTGGAAAACGATCGGTTGACGGCCCACCGTGAAGCCAAGGTCGATCGGCTCTATCCCTTCCGGATCCAGGTTCGGGAACAGGCTGCCAAAGTCGCCCTCGAAGAACAGCGTCTCGATATCGAGGTTGAGTTCGTTCTGAAATCCCTTGTCGGCGCCCTCGAAGGTGTAGCGCGTGAAGGCATCCGGCTTGTTCTGGTCGAGGGGGCGTAGCCCGAGGATGATCTTCTCGGTTCCGGTCAATTGGAGATTGAAGAACATGTCCAGGCGATTGGCCCATTCGGTGTCGCGCTGGCGTCCCGGCGCCCCGTTATCGAATGTCTGCAATGCCGTGCGGGCGATCATGTAGGCCCAGAGCCTGGGTTGCCAGACCGCACCGAGTAGCGGGACTTCGAATCCTTCATGGAGCTGCCCCGTGTCGAGAAATGGGTCACCCAGTTCAAGGGCCAGCGCCGGCCGACCCGGGATTTCGCCTACGGACTTGAAGGGAACGTACTCGTCCTTCAGGGCCGCGGCCTCCACGCGGTCTCCCAAGGGCCAAAACCAGCTGTACCAGGGCTCACCCGTCTCCGCGGCCGCAGGGGCGGGCTCGTCGCCATCGGTCGGCGTTTGAGCTACTTGGCTGCCGGTCACCCATCGGGACTCGGTTTCCGGAGAGTCTTCGGGGACCACAGCCACCGTCGGTTGGGCCGCCGCCGGCGCACCGCCACCAGCCGGCCGCGGCTCAGCCTGAAGGCTGGCGGACAACCATCTGGGCTCGACTTCCTGCGGGTCCTCGGGCACGACAGCGGCCGCTAGCTGGACGCCAGCTGCGCCGTCACCGGCCGGCGGCGAGTCGGCCAACAGGCTGTCGGAGAGCCATCTGGGTTCGACCTCCGGAGAGTCCTCGAGAGAGACGGCGGCCGCCAGCTGGGCACCGGCCGGATCGCGGCCGGCTGGCGACAAGCCGGCCAACTGGCTGTCGGAATGCGAGCTGGGCTCGACCTCCGGAGTGTCGCCGAGAACGACGGCGGCTGCCAACTGGACGTCCGCCGAATCGCGGCCGGCCGGCGGCGAGCCAGCCGACAGGTTGCCGGACGGCAATCCGGGCTCGACCTTCAGAGAGTCTTCGAGATCGATGGTGGCCGCCAGCTGGACACTGGTCGAGCCGTCGCCGGCTGGCGGCGAGTCCGCAGACAAGCTATCGGATGGTGATCCGGGCTCGACCTCCAGAGAGTCTTCGAGATCGATGATGGCCGCAAGCTGGACGCCGGGTGAGCTACGGCCGGCCGGCAGCGAGCCAATCAACAGGCTGTCGGACAGCCATACCGAGCAACAGCTTGAGAGATTCGAATCGCCTGCCGATGCCGACACGGCGAACAGGACGCCCAAGCAAACTACGCTCAATCGCACGGCCGTTCTGATGCTGCCGCCAAGGCGCCCGACTGCTGCGACAACCCGAAGCCGTGTCATTCCGTCACTTCCAGCCTCACCGCACGAGGGTGGATATCAGCCATCGGCCAGTTCTTCATTGCTGCTCTGTCTCGGCAGTGGCGGAGACGAACGCCACGAAACAGACCGGCTCCATGCTGGGGTGGCGGGCAACAGCGATCGTCCTGTGTCGGGTTCGGTTCTCCGCACCCCGCCAACGCAACTCTGTTGTCCACTACTCGATGTCAAACGACACCTCCTGCTCCCACAACAGTTGGGCGCCGGAGACCAACGCATCGCCCACATCCTGCGGCGTCATGCCGTAATCGAATCCGACGCTTTGTATCGCGAGGAGAAGATTGACGGGCACCGGCTGTTGCATGAGCTTGACAATCGCTCGGTAGGGTCCCTTGCCGGTCAAGGCGCTGCCCGCCACCTTGTATTCAGGCCATCTTTCGCCCAAGGGCTCGATCCCCTTCTTGTGGTTGCGTTCGGTCGCCGGTTCGCCGGTGAACACCAAGGAGGTGGTCGAGGGCAGGACTCGCGGCAAGGCAAACACCGGGAAGGGGATCGGGATGACGTGCTCGATTTCGCCGCCGCGTCCATTTTGGGTGACGAAGATCGACTGCAAGCTGAACAGATATTGGTCGAGCTCAGCCTTTCCGGCATGAACATAGGAGGAGTGACCGTCGCGAAGGTCGCCATTGGGGTCTCGGTCGCCTGAGCGAAAGACGACCGTTCCCTCCTGGTCGACCACGGTCACATCGAGCCAGACCAGCCGTTCGCCGGTGAAGCCGGTCGGCACGTTGTGGCCGTTGGTCCCGTTTCGCACCTGGACACGGAAGTTGATGCCGTCCTTGTCGGCCTTTTCCGTCACTATCTCGCCCAGCTTGTATCCAATGCGCAGGACCTCGAGCCGTTTTTCCGTGGCCCAGTCCAAAAGCTCCAGCTGGTCGTCGATGATCTCTCGGGCGTCGTAGCGGTCGTCGACGGACTCCCACTCCTCGGGGAACTCGGTGTCGTCGGTGACCGCGTCCTCGAACTCGTCGGTTCCCCAGCCTGCCTCGACATCGAACAGCAGCCACTCCTCGATGCTCGCAAACTCTTGCGCCTCGACGCTGTGGGGAAAGATCCCCGGATGTATGAGCGAATAGTCTGGGCCGGCGAAGAAATGGTTTGTCAGCTTCCTTGGTTTGGTGGGCTCGTCGAACACCACGGCGGCCGGCCCGACCTCGTAGCCGGACGCGACCCCCTGGATCTTGCCCATGTGGCAGTCCTGACAGGTGATGCCTTCCGCGGCTGCGGGCGAAAGTCGATACTCGCTGTAAGCTTCCTCGAGCCGGAAGCCATTGAAGAGGGTCACGTCGTGACAGGTGCCGCAGAACACGGGCGTGGAGATAGATTCAAACTGTTGGGCTTCGCCGTGGATCAATTGCCCACGCGCATTCGGGTCGGTCGCCACCCCGTATTCCTGGGCGTTTTCCAGAACGCGCGCCAGTTCCTGGTTGCCGCTGGGACCATAGACCGGTTCCGTGATTGACCCCTCGGCTAGCGCCAGGCGGCCGCTGGCCTTGTTGTAGGCCTTGTTGATGCGGTGGCATACGACGCAGGTGATGCCCTCTCGTGACGTCGGATGCCGCTCGAGATTCGACATGAAAGAATTTTCGCCGAGGTTGGCGCCGACCTGATTGTGACAACGCAGGCAGAAGTCGCCGTTCGACCCATTGGTCAATTCATTGATCTTGTTGTTGAGCGAGAGGTAGACGGGGCTCAACTGCGCATAGGCATGCTGAGAAACGGACCATTCGCGGTAGTGCTTCGGGTGACAGGTGCCGCAGGCCGCCGCCGGTGGATAGCGCTCTTCGGTCAACAGCGCCACGTGCGCCTCATCGGCGCTGAATTCGGCATCGCCGTCCTCGCCAGCAGCGTCGTCCTCGCTTGCAACGCTGTCCTCGTCAGCAGCGCCTTCCTCGCCAGCGGATCCATCCTCTTCAGAAGCACTGTCCTCGCCGGGAGCGCCGTCCTCTTCAGAGGCGCTGTCCTCGCCGGCAGGGCCGTCCACGCCGGGATCGTCGAGAGTCTCTTCCTCGTCGGCCGTCGTGGCGATTCGATCGGCGGCCGCAACCTGCGCGCCGAAATCCGGCCAGTTTCTAGCGAAGCTCGGCACGTTGGCCTGAAAGGTCGCGGTGTCTCCGTATGGCGAAGCGCCCTGGAGTTGGCCGTTTTCCGCGGCGGCAGTGTTCGTGATCGTCACAAACAATCCGCCGGTCAAAACGATCGCGGACCAGGCCGCTGCACCCGAGAACACGCTCACGATTTCGTCTTTACGTCCTACACTCTGCTTTCCGCCCATATCCATCACCGTCTGGATCCGCCAAGAATTGCCCTCGTTGCCGGCAGGCTGCGCGTTGGCGGGTCGGACCGAACGACTGCGGGAAACGCATAGGTGAGGCGGTACCTAGCGGTTCCGATGACATCGATCGAACCGCCGAACAGCTAGTGCCTTGCCAGGCCGTGAACCTCAGTATCCGCCGCCTTCCCGTTGCTTTAGAGGCTCTTCGGTTTCCTCGTAGGGGCGGCGCTTGCACGCAGAGGTCAGGGCCGCGACAGGGCCCAGGAGCAGCAGAATTCTGAGAAGTTTTCGCCGATTAATCACCGCCTCGTCCCTTCTATCATTGAGGGATTTCATTCGACCTATGGTCAGACTCAAGAATGGCGGGGTACATATGAGTTAAAGAAGAAACAAGTATCGGGGCCCGAAGTTCCCAACAAATCGGAGTGATAAAGCGCCGGGGACTTGCTGAGTATTCACACCAAAACTTAATACAATTTAAGAAATCTTCTCCTCCAACATGCTGTTGGAGCAGGGCGGTGCCGTGGGCTCGTCCCAACTGGATCTGGCCCCCGCGCGCCGCCGCCCAGCTTTGGCGGCTCTTGCGTGTTGGCGGCGTGCCGCGACAGTGAGACCAATCCGACCCCTTTCGGAGACCGATCGGACCGAGTCCGGGCCGAAGCATAGGAGGCCGAGGCCATCCCAGTCTTTCAGCATCTGTTCGACGAGGCGGCCTGCCGGAGGCGATCGGATCCGGCCCTGGGGTCCCTTCTGCCAGCCCCAACGGCCTCCACAATCTCTCGCGCCTCCCGGTCTGGTGGCTCAGGCTCGGCCTCAACAGCGATCGCATCAAGCCGGGGCGGCCGACATAAAACAGCCGTCACGAGCGCTCGGCATGAAAGTCCCCGCCGAGATCCACCGGCCGTCACCAAAGCGCTATGAAGGCTTGCCGGAAGCGGACTATCCCTTCCACGATCGGGACATCCTGGTAACGCCGTGCGGCCGCATCTGCAGGCACCGCAAGAAAACCAGCATCGCAACCGTGCTCGCCGGTCAGCGCCTCGGCATCAAAGAGGTCAACGAGGGCATTTGGCCGACCCGCTTCATGACCTATGATTTGGGATACATCGACCTGGAACAAAGGGCCTTGTAAACCATCGACAACCCGTTCGGCACGAGGTTGTCACCCATGTCTTAGGTACGAACTGATCCCCATGTCTCCGGGGCGGACAGTCTGGTGAATGGTGCCGATGGAGGGACTCGAACCCCCGACCCACGCATTACGAATGCGTTGCTCTACCAACTGAGCTACATCGGCGCCGGGCTGGCCGCGTGAAGGGCGGCCGGACACTAGATCAGGCAGGGAGTCGCGTCAACGCTGGCCCCGCCGCTCTTTTGGCCGTGCCGTCTCTTTCGCTTTCCGCCGGTCTCGACCGTCGAAACCGGCCGTTCAGGAGGCCGCCGCGCGGGGCGGGGCGGGCTGGGGCGGCGGCTCGTCCGGGGCTGCCTGCTTGGCTTGGGTTTCGGGCTCGGCTTGGCTGCCCGCGTTGGGCTGCGCCTCGGCATCACTTGGCGGCTTGGGGATCGGCGGCTCCGCCTCGATGACCTCGACCGGCTCGGCCGTGACCGCGACTTCGGCGGGCTTCGCCGGCTCGGCCGGCGCCGCGTCCGTCGGGGCTTCCGGCTCCGGCTCGGCGGCGACCGCCTCGCCCGGGGCCACCAGGTGGCCGGCTGCGACCCGCGGCGGCACGTGCCAGGCGAGGCCGTCGAACTGGTCGCAGGCGCCGCAGCGCGGGCTCCACTCGGCGGCGACGGCGCCGCAGGCGCGGCAGACCCAGGCCGGGTCGGGCGCCGCCTCGCCCAGCTTCATCAGCCACTCGCGCATCTTGGCGGCGTCGCCGTGCTCGGCCTCCTCAAGACGCGCCATGAGGCGGCAGATGCGCTCCGTCAGGTCCGCCTCGGAGGCCTCGCGCAGGTAGCGCCGGGCCTCGCCCCAGAGCTTCGCCTCCAGCGCCGCCTCGGCGAGCGCCAGCAGGCTCTCCGTGTGCCTGGGGGCGCCCGCCACCAGCTTGCCCAGGCGGGTCAGCCACTCGATGCCGGACTTGCCGGGCTGGGCCTTGCGGTAGACCGTCACCAGGTCCGGGTGGGGTGCTGCGGCCCAGGACTTCTCCAGCATCTTGGCCGCCTTGGCGTGGCGGCCGCTGCCGATCAGCATCTCGGCGTGCAGCACCGTGGCCGGCACCAGCTCGGGCGCCGCCTTGTGGGCTTGCGCTGCGAGCTTGGCGGTCCGCGACGGGTTGGGCCGCGGGTCGCGGGCGCGCTCCAGCAGGATGACCGCGTGGCGGCGTCTCGCCTCGGGCGCCGGCAGGGCCTTGCTGCGCTCCGCCTCCCGCGCGGCCCGCTCGGCGCCCTCCAGCTCGCCCAGGCGCTCGCTCAGGTCGAACAGGGTCTCCAGCACCCAGGGTGTGCGGGGCCGGAGCGCATAGGCCGAGTGGGCGTAGCCGAGCGCCGCCCGGTCGTCGCCCTCGTGGAGTGCCTGGGTGATCAGGCCGCGCAGGCCGAGGAAGCGGGTCTCGTCGCGCTCCAGCATGGCGGTGAAGTAGCGCTTGGCCGCCTGGTCGTCACCGTTCAGCTGCGCCGCCTGGGCCGACAGCAGCATGGTCAGCGGCGGCTCGTCCAACAGCTCGTCGGCCTTGCGGGCCCAGCGCTGGGCCTCGCCCGCCTCGCCGGCTGCGACCGCCACCATGCCCTGGGTCAGCGCCCGGTAGCCGCGCTTCTCCCGGTTGGCCTTCAGTTTGTGGCTGATGTCCCTGGGCACCCGGCGCAGGCTGCCCCAGGAGCGGTAGATCACGGCCACCACGGCGGCGAAGATGAAGGCGGCCAGCAGCAGCACACCGACCGAGGTATCGATGCGGTAGCCCAGCCAGTCGAGGCTCACCTGTCCCGGCTGCTTCTCGGCCACCCACCAGGCGACGGCGATGACGACCGCGACCTTGAGGCAGAAGAAGAGGGCGCGCCACATGGCTCAGCCGCCCGTCCCGGCCTGGCCGGCCAGGAGCCCGTTCAGTGCCGAGATCGCAGCATCGGCCTCCTTGCGCCGATCGGCCTTGGCGACCCAGCCGGCGGCGGCCTCCTTGGCGGCGCCGCTCAAGGCCGCAAGCTGGGTGAGCGCTCCGTCGAGATCGCCGTCGTCCAGCCGGCACTCGGCCCGGGTGACGATGTCCGGCGTCCCCTCGCCCGTCGCCTCGGCGCAGCTCGGCCGCACCGTGACCACCTCGGAGAAGCGCCGCAGCACGCCGCCCAGCATGCCCTCTTCGGTGTCCTGGTAGCCGGCCGCCACCACCTCCCGGGCGGTCGCCGGGAAGCTGCGCTGCAGCTCGGTCAGGGTGGGCACGCCTTCGGCCGCGTAGGGCTCGAGCGGCGCCAGGGCCTGTTTCAGGTCGGCCTTGTCGCCGGCCAGGCGGTTCACGTCGGCCAGCTGCCCCGAGAAGGAGCCGGCGTAGCGCACCGCGTCCCGCAGGCGCCCCACCGCGGCCCAGAGCGCAGCCTCCTGGCGCGCCGCCTTCTGCACCGTCGCCCGGTCCTCGCTGAGGGCCGCGGTCTGGGTCTTGAGCTCATCGAGAGAGGTCTTCAGCGCCGCCAGCTCGCTCTGCACCTTGGCGAGCTCGCCGCCCAGGCCCGAGACCTGGCCGCTCAGGCCGGAGACCTCACTCGCCGCCTTGGCGCCAGCCGCTACTTCCGGGTCCAGCGCCGCGATCTTCTTGTCGAGGGCGTCAAGCTGGGCGGCCAGGTCCTGGCCGGCGGCCGAGGTGCCCGTGAGCTTCTTGATCTCGCCCTCCAGGCGGGTGATGTCGGCCTTGTGGGCCACGTCCTCGACCGAAGTCGCCGCGGCGGCTGTCTTGGTCTCCATGTCCTTGAGGCGGGCGTCCAGGCCGGCCAGTTTCTGGGCCATCTCGTCGCCGGCAGCCCCACCATCCCCATTGGCGGCGGCCGACTGCTCCTGGGGCGCCCAGTAGTCCTTTGTCAGCACCGCGCCGCCGGCGCCGATGACGAAAACCAGCGCGCCAACGATGAAGCCCGACAGCCAGCCGTGGCGTCCGCCCTGGCCGCCGCCGTGGGGTTCGCTGGCGTGGGGATCGCTGCCGAGAGAGGTGAGCGGCGGCTGCATCGAGGGCGGAATGCGCGGCGTCGCCTCAGGCGTCTCCGGCTCGTCCTTCGTGTCGCCCTCGTCGTCCGTGCTCCGCGGCGCCGTGGCCTTTTCCGCGGGTTCGTTCTCGGCCGGCTGGGCCGCCTCAACCTGGACCTCGACTTCGCTGGCATCCTCCGGCGGGGCCTCGGCGCTGGCGCTGAGCGCGGCCTCGTCGAGGGTGACGCCGTGGGCCTCGGCGGCCGCGCGGATCTCGTCCTGGCGGGCTTCGGGGATGACGCCCCGCTCCTTCCAGCCCTGGACCGTGCTGACCGGCACGTTCAACTTGTGGGCCATGGGCCGGATGCCGCCGAAGGCACGGATGACCTGGAGCGCGGCCGGCGCGTCGCCGCCGCCGTTCCCGGCCGAGCCTCCGCCGCCCGCGGCGCCGGATGTGGTGTCGTCCCCCATCGCTTCCTCGTCGTCCTCTAAAGAATGACCCGTATGGCTTCTCGCCCCCGGACAGCCGTCCCCGACAGCCGCGCCCGACGCCGGATCAGGCGTCCGTATCCCCCGGCGCTTCCAGGCTCTCCAGCAGCGCCGCCTCGTCCGGTCGCACCGCCACCCGCAGCGCGCGCCAGGGCAGGCCCTCAACTGTCTCCGCCACCGCGGAACTCAGGCAAACCGCCATCGAGCGGCCGCAGGCCTCCGTCAGACTACCCTCGCGCAGCAGCCTAATAAAGCTTTCACCCGTACGCGGAGAGAAAAATAAGACGGCGTCCACCCGGCCCTCGCGCAGGGCCGCCGCGCTGTTGGGCGTCAGGGCCACGGACGGTACGGCCTCGTACAGCACGGCGCGGCGTACCTGGAAGCCGGCGGCATCGAGCGCGCCCTTCAGGTCGCCCGCGACCTTGCGCGCGGCACCATGGAAGATCGCGCCCGCGCCAGGCTCGAGCCGCGCCGCGATCAGCGCCGCCAGGGCCTCCACGTCGCCCGTTGCGCTCTCCACCGATGCGAAGCCCGCCGCCCGCGCCGCCGCCGCCGTCGAGTCGCCCACGGCGAAGACCGGCAGGTCGCGCCTGGCGGAGAGTCCGGCGAAGACCCGGACCCCGTTGGCGCTGGTGAAGGCGAGCGCCTGCACGCCGGCCAGGTCCACGGCCGCGTCCGGCTTGGCCTCGATGCGCAGCAGGGGTTCGATCAGGGTCTCGTGGCCTCGCGCTTTCAGCTTGTCCGCGAGAGCCGAGGCGTCCGGCTCGGGCCGGGTGATCAGGACCCTCACGGGCGAGCGCCCGGGTCCGGCGCGGCAACGTCGGCCAGGGCGGCGAAAAAGGCCTCGCCGGCCGCCGCCCGCAGCTCGGCGCCCACCTCGCGGCCCAGCCGCTCGGCCTCGGCTGCCGGGCCGCGCCGCTCGCTGCGGTAAACCTTGCTGCCGTCGGGCGCCGCCACCAGGGCCCGCAGCCACAGACACTCGCCGGCGTCCTCGGGCTCGGCCAGCACGCCGATGGGCGTGCGGCAGGAGCCGTCGAGCACCTCCAGGCAGGCGCGCTCGGCTGCCACCTGCCGGGCCGATGGCGGATGGTCCACCAGACGCACCAGCTCATTCGTCCGCTCATCGTCGGCCCGCACCTGGAGGCCTATGGCGCCCTGGCCCACCGCCGGCAGCATCTCGCCGGGATCGAGCAGCGCCCGGGCCTCCTCCGCACGGCCGAGGCGCTTCAGGCCGGCCAGCGCCAGCAGGGTAGCGTCCACCTCGCCAGCGGCGAGCTTCTTGAGGCGCGTGTCCACGTTGCCGCGCAGCAGCACGGGCCGGAGGTCGGGGCGCAGGGCCAGCGCCTGGGCCTGGCGGCGCAGGCTGGCGGTGCCGAAGACCGCGCCCTCGGGCAGGTCGGCGATCCGCTCCCCATGCGGCGAAAGGAAGGCGTCGCGGGGATCCTCGCGGGGCAGCACCGCCGCCAGCACCAGCTCCTCCGGCAGCCAGGTCGGCACGTCCTTCATGGAATGGACCGCCAAGTCGACGCGCCCTTCGGCAAGCGCCGCCTCGATCTCCTTGGTGAAGAGGCCCTTGCCGCCGACCTCGGCCAGCGGCCGGTCGCGCACCCGGTCGCCGCTGGTCTTGACGACCACGATCTCCAGCGCGCCGGGCTCGGCCAGGGCCGGGTCGGCGGCGGCGAGGCGCGCCTCGGTCTCCCGGGCCTGGGCGAGCGCCAGCGGTGATCCGCGGGTGCCGATGCGGAGGAGAGGCTTTGCCATGACACCTGTTTAGGCCGCGGCGCGCGCCGGGAAAAGGGTGCGGCGCCTCATATCCAGAGCAGAAACGCATCGGGCCCGTTGCTCCCTGGCGCCGCGCCGTGCTTGGAGTTAGTTTGCCGGCATGATCGTGCTGGGCATCGAGACCTCCTGCGACGAGACCGCTGCAGCGGTGGTGGACGACACGCGAAGCATCCGCAGCAACCTGGTGCTCTCCCAGCTGGAGGAGCACCGGCCCTATGGCGGGATCGTGCCCGAGATCGCCGCGCGCAGCCACCTGAACCACCTGGACCGGCTGATCGCCCAAGCCCTGGACGAGGCCGGGACCGCCTGCGCTGAGCTCGACGGCATCGCCGCCACCGCGGGACCCGGCCTCATCGGCGGCGTCTTCGTCGGCGTGATGACGGCGAAGGCCATGGCCGCGGCGACGGGCGCACCCTTCCTCGCGGTGAACCACCTGGAAGGCCACGCGCTGAGCGCCCGCCTGAGCGAGGACTTGGACTTCCCCTACCTGCTGCTGCTGGTCTCCGGCGGCCACTGCCAGCTTCTGGCCGTCACCGGGGTCGGATGCTACCGGCGCTACGGCGGCACCATCGACGACGCGGTCGGCGAGGCCTTCGACAAGACGGCGATCCTGCTCGGCCTCGGCTATCCCGGCGGCCCGGCGGTGGAGCGCGCCGCCCGCGACGGCGACCCGGCCCGCTTCGAGCTGCCGCGTCCGCTCCTGGGCCGCCCCGGCTGCGACTTCTCCTTCTCCGGCCTGAAGACCGCCGTGCGCCACAAGGCGGCGGCGCTGGCCGGGGAAGAGCATATAGACTTGGCCCCGCAGGACGTGGCGGATCTCGCCGCCGCCTTCCAGCAGGCGGTGGGCGACGTGCTGGCCGACCGCTGCGAGCGGGCCCTCGAGCGCTTCCGGTCGGAGCACGGCGAGGGGCCCCTGGTGATCGCCGGTGGCGTGGCCGCCAACCTGGCCCTGCGGACGCGCCTCGCCGCGGTCGCGGAGCGGGCCGGCAGCCGCCAGGTGGCGCCGCCGCCCGAACTCTGCACCGACAACGCCGCGATGATCGCCTGGGCCGGGATCGAGCGGTTGCAGCTCGGACTGGTCGACGGCCTCGATTTCGCGCCGCGGCCGCGCTGGCCGCTCGAAGAGCTGGCGGGACGGGAGGCGGCGGCGTGAGCGGTCCCCGGCTCCAGGTCAACGTCCTCAAGCTCTTCGCCACGCCGGTGGCGGTGGCGCTGCTGCCCGACGCCGAGGACATCAACCGCCAGCTCAAGCCCCTCATCCTGGCCCGCGCCCAGAAGGAGCCCGGCACCCAGCACTCGAACCTGGGCGGCTGGCAATCATCCTGGGACATGGAGGACTGGGGCGGGCCGGCGCTCGCGCGCATGATGAGCGCCGCCCGGGGCCTGGCCGACAGCCTGACCGCCGACCGCCAGGGCGGGCCGGCCAAGGTGGACTGGAAGATCAACTGCTGGGCCAACATCAACCGCAGCGGCCAGGCCAACGAGTTCCACACCCATCCGGGCGCCTTCTGGTCCGGCTGCTACTACGTGGACGACGGCGGCGTCGGCGCCGACCCGAGCCTGGGCGGCGAGTTCGAGGTCCAGGACCCGCGCGGCGTGACGCCGGCCATGTACGCGCCGCTGCTGACCTTCGCCGGTCCCGACGGGGCCTCTCTGGGTGCCTCCCAAACCCTGCCGCCGCGCAGCGGCATGATGATCCTCTTCCCGAGCTGGCTGCAGCATGCCGTACGGCCCTACCGGGGCGAGCAGACCCGTATCTCCATCGCCTTCAACCTGAGCCTGTGAGCCCATGCGGCGAGCGAGCGACAGGTCCCCGGTGCCCGCGCCATGACCAGCATCGCGGTGCTCGGCGGCGGCGCCTGGGGCACGGCCCTCGCCCAGGCGGGGCGGGCGGCCGGGCGCGAAGTGCTGCTCTGGGCGCGAGATCCGGCGCTGGCCGGGACCATCAACGAGCGCCACGAGAACCCGCGCTACCTGCCGGGCATCGCCCTCGATCCCGCCATTCGGGCCGGGAGTGATCTCGCCGAGGCCGCGGAGCGAGACCTGCTGCTGCTGGTGGTGCCGGCCCAGCATCTGCGGACGCTCGCCGAGCGGCTCGACCCGCTCGTGCCCGAGGAGCGGCCCCTGGTGGTCTGCAGCAAGGGGATCGAGCAGGGGACGGGCGCGCTGATGAGCGAGATGCTGGCCGAGGTGCTGCCGGGCCGGCCGCTGGCGGTGCTGTCCGGGCCCACCTTCGCCAGGGAGGTCGCCCTCGGCCAGCCCTGCGCCGCGACCCTCGCCTGCGCCGATCCAGCCACCGGCGTCGCCTTGGTGGAGACGCTGGGCAGCCGCTGCTTCCGGCCCTACCTCTCGGACGACGTGACCGGGGTCGAGCTGGGCGGCGCGGTCAAGAACGTAATTGCCATCGCCTGCGGCATCGTGATCGGCCGGGGCCTGGGGGAGAACGCCCGGGCCGCGCTGATCACCCGGGGCCTCGCCGAGGTGGCCCGCCTCAGCCGAGCCAAGGGCGGGCGGACCGAGACCGTCATGGGCCTCTCCGGCCTGGGCGACCTGGCGCTGACCTGCTGCGGCCTGCAGTCGCGCAACTTCTCCCTCGGGGTGGCGCTGGGCGAGGGCGAGGCGCTCGCCGACATCCTGGCGGCGCGGCACAACGTGGCCGAGGGCGTCTTCACCGCAGAGGCGGTGATGGCGCTTGCCGCGGACTCCGGCGTGGAGATGCCGATCTGCGCCGCCGTCGACGCCGTGCTGAACCGCGGCGCCGACATTAATGAGACCATCGCCGGCCTGCTCGAGCGGCCGTTCCGCGCCGAGCACGCCTGAGCGCGGGCGCGTTCCCCACAGGAGCGTGGGGGCCGCCGCCGCGCAGTGAGATTCGCGCAACAAGAAACGGGAGGCCAAGGCTCATGGACGACCATGTCTACAAGATCATCCAGCTCGCCGGCTCGTCGCCGGACTCGATCGAAGGCGCCATCCAGAACGCCGTCTCGCGGGCGTCCGAGACGCTCCACAATCTGCGCTGGTTCGAGCTGGTCGAGGTCCGCGGCCATATCGAGGACGGCGCCGTCGCCCACTATCAGGCGGTGGTGAAGATCGGCTTCTCGCTGGACCAGGCGGCGGCCGACTGACGGGGCCGGGGCCAGGCCGCCGGCCCCTCAATCGGCGCCGGTGAAGCGCTCGAAATCGGTGGCCGCGTCCTCGATCGCCGCCTCGTAGAGCTTGCCGCCATCCTCGGAATTGGCGAGCGCCGGGTTGGAGCCGATACGCCCGTCGGGAAAGCGCCGGCGGTAGTCCTCGGCGTCGAAGATGGGTCCGTTGGGGGCGATCTCCGGGCTCATCTCCACCGACTTCACGGCCTCGGGATAGACGTAGTAGGTGAGCGCCACTTCCGCCGGGGTGGCGTGGGAGCCCTCGGCCTTGCCGTAGAGCTTCTTGGACAGCTCGCTCACCTTGGGCCCCTGCCACCAGTTCCACAGGCGGCAGCGCAGGGTCGGCCGGTTGCGCCCCGCCGTGCCCAGGCTCGCCTCGGCGTAGACCTCTGAGAAGGCGGCATTGGCGGTGGCGATGTTGCCGCCGTGGCCGTTCAGGAAGTAGAAGCGGTCGAAGCCGTGGCGGGCCAGCGAATTGACCGTGTCCTTGATGACGGCGATCAGGGTGGTGGGCTTCAGGGTGATGGAGCCCGGAAAGCCCAGGTGGTGCTGGGCCATGCCGACGCTGACGGTGGGCGCCACCAGGATCTCTCGCCGCTCGCCCAGCCCCCAGGCGACCGCCTCGGGGCAGATGGCGTCGGTGCCGACCAGGCCGTTGGGCCCGTGCTGCTCCGTCGAACCGATGGGCACGATGACGGCGGTCGAGCGGCCGAGGTAGGTCTCGACCTCCTGCCAGGTGGCGAGCTGCAGGCGCACGGGGGCTGGTCCTTTCCAAGACGGTCAAACGTTGGCGTCGCCCCCAAGAAGCACCCCGCGGCAGGCGCTTTGTCAAGCCGTCCGCCCGGCAAAGCCACACTTTCGGCCCAGCGCACTGTTTCCTCGCGCGGCCGATTGGGCTAACCATCCCCGATGAACGCAGTCGGCGCCGGGAGGGAAGGGGCATGGCCTACTGGCTGATGAAATCGGAACCGGGCAACTGGTCCTGGGACGACCAGGTGAAGGACGGCGTGGCCGAGTGGGACGGGGTGCGCAACTACCAGGCCGCCAACAACATGAAAGCCATGAAGATCGGCGACAAGGTCTTCTTCTATCACTCGGTGAAGGAGAAGCAGGTGGTCGGCATCGTCGAGGTGGTGAAGGAGTACTATCCCGACCCGACCGACGCCAGCGGCCGCTTCGGCATGGTGGACGTGAAGGCGCTCCGGCCCTTCAAGCGCCCGGTGAGCCTGGCCGAGATCAAGACCGACCCGCGGCTCAAGGACCTGGCGCTCATCCGCCAGTCGCGCCTCTCGGTCATGCCCGTCAGCAAGGACGAGTGGCGGGCGATCTGCGGGCTCGGCGAAACCAAGCCGTGACGCGGACCCCGGCGGCGAATCCGCGATGAGCGAGGCCGGCCGGGTCCTCTGCCGCCTCGAGGAGATCGAGGACGGCGGCGCCAAGGGCTTCGACCTGGGCAGCGAGGAGACGCCGCTGGAGATCTTCCTGGTGCGCCAGGGCCCCCGCGTCTTCGCCTACCGCAACAGCTGCCCCCACACGGGCTCGCCGCTCGACTGGGCGCCCGACGACTTCATGAGCGAGGACGGCGCCCACATCATGTGCCACACCCACGGCGCCCTCTTCGAGATCGCCGATGGTTTCTGCGTTGCCGGCCCTTGCGCCGGCGACGCGCTCAGGCCCGTCGCGGTGACGCTCGACGGCGCCGGCAACGTGGTCCTGAGCGAGAGCCTGTCCGCGGACACCTGAGCGGTCTCCAGGCCGGGCGCACCTTGTTCGATGGGGGAATTCCGTCAATAATCCGCCGGAAAAAAGAGGACTTGAGGGCCATCGGGAGGGCCGCTTTCGGTCCGGGTCCCGAATGCCGCTAGAAGACCGAGGGGAGCGCTACCGCATGTCCGAGAATCTCGTGTTTCCGGTTTCCGCAGAGACCGCCAAGAGCGCCTGGTGCGACGAGGCCGGCTACTTCCGCCTCTACGGACAGTCGATCGACGACCCGGAGGGCTTCTGGGCCGAGCAGGGCAAGCGAATCGACTGGTTCGAGCCCTACAGCCAGGTGAAGGACGTCTCCTTCGGGCCCGGCGACGTGCACATCAAGTGGTTCCACGACGGCACCACGAACGCCGCCTACAACTGCCTGGACCGCCACCTGGAGAGCCGCGGCGATCAGACCGCGATCATCTGGGAGGGCGACGACCCCAAGGACGACCAGAAGATCACCTACCGGCAGGCCCACGAGGCCGTCTGCCGCCTGGCCAACGCCATGAAGGCGCGCGGCGTCAAGAAGGGCGACCGGGTCACCATCTACATGCCGATGATCCCCGAGGCGGCCTACGCCATGCTGGCCTGCGCGCGCATCGGCGCCATCCACTCGGTGGTGTTCGGCGGCTTTTCGCCGGATTCGCTCGCCGGGCGCATCCTCGACTGCGAGTCGACCGCGGTCATCACCGCCGACGAGGGCATCCGCGGCGGCCGCAAGATCCCGCTCAAGGCCAACACCGACAAGGCCCTCGAGTCCTGCCCCGACGTCAGCACGGTCTTCGTGGTGCGGCGCACCGGCGGCGACATCGGCTGGTCCGACGGCCGCGACGTCTGGTACCACGAGGCGACCGAGGCGGCCTCGGCCGACTGTCCGGCGGAGCCAGTGAACGCCGAGGACCCGCTCTTCATCCTCTATACTTCGGGCTCGACCGGGAAGCCCAAAGGCGTGATGCACACCACCGGCGGCTATCTGGTCTACACCTCGATCACCCACCAGTACGTCTTCGACTACCACGACGGCGACATCTACTGGTGCACGGCGGACGTGGGCTGGGTCACCGGCCACAGCTACATCGTCTACGGGCCCATGGCCAACGGCGCCACCACGCTCATGTTCGAGGGCGTGCCCAACTATCCGGACGCCTCGCGCTTCTGGCAGGTCTGCGACAAGCACCAGGTCAACATCTTCTATACCGCCCCCACCGCCATCCGCGCCCTCATGCGCGAGGGCGACGACCCGGTGAAGGCGACCAGTCGCGCCTCCTTGCGCGTCCTCGGCACGGTCGGCGAGCCGATCAATCCCGAGGCCTGGATGTGGTACCACCGGGTGGTGGGCGACGAGCGCTGCCCGATCGTCGACACCTGGTGGCAGACGGAGACCGGCGGCATCCTGATCACGCCCTTGCCCGGCGCCACGCCGCTCAAGCCCGGCTCGGCGACGCGGCCCTTCTTCGGCGTCAAGCCGATGATTGTCGACGCCGACGGCAAGGCGCTGGAGGGCCCCTGCGAGGGCAACCTCTGCATGGCCGACGCCTGGCCCGGCATGATGCGCACGGTCTACGGCGACCACGAACGCTTCGTCGAGACCTATTTTTCGGCCTATCCGGGCCGCTATTTCAGCGGCGACGGCTGCCGCCGGGACGAGGATGGCTACTATTGGATCACCGGCCGGGTCGACGACGTGCTGAACGTCTCCGGCCACCGCATGGGCACGGCCGAGGTGGAGAGCGCTCTTGTCGCCCACCATCAGGTGGCCGAGGCCGCGGTGGTCGGCTATCCCCACGACATCAAGGGCCAGGGCATCTACGCCTACGTCACCCTGAACGTGGGCGAGGAGCCCTCGGAGGAGCTGCGCAAGGAGCTGGTGCAGTGGGTGCGCAAGGAGATCGGCCCGATCGCCAGCCCCGACCTGATCCAGTGGGCGCCGGGCCTGCCCAAGACCCGATCGGGCAAGATCATGCGCCGCATCCTGCGCAAGATCGCCGAGAACGACTACGGCGCCCTGGGCGACACCTCGACGCTGGCCGACCCCGGCGTGGTCGAAGACCTGGTCGAGAACCGCATGAACCGCTGACGCGGCATCCAATCGCGCAAATTTGTGCGGGCTGGGAGCGTGACATAAACGACCCATTCTAGCCGGGCTCGCGTAGGGCGGCGGCGAGGCGCTCTGTCGCGGGCTCGATCTCATACTCCGGCAGGGCGGCGAAGCCGAGCAGCAGGCCCAGCGGCGGCGGCCGGTCCCGGTAGCTCGCCTCGGGGGCCTCCAGATAGAAGTGGCTGAGGGCGCGGGGCGCCAAGCCCGCCCGCTCCGCCCGGGCCTCGGCCTGCCGGTCGTCCATGCGCCGGGCGAGCGCCTCGGTCATGCGCCCCACCAGGTGCAGACCCGCCTCGCCGGGCGCGAGATCCAGCAGGCCCTCCAGGTGCCGGCGGCCCGCCGCCAGCAGGGCGTCCCGCCGCCGGGCGTAGACCGTGCGCATGCGCCGCACGTGGGCGGCGAAGTGCCCCTCGGCCATGAAGGCCGCCAGCGCCGGCTGGACGATGGCCGAGGGATAGGCGTCGATGGCCGCCCGGGCGCGGGCGAAGCGCCCCACCAGGTCCGGCGGCACCACCAGGTAGCCGAGGCGGATCGCCGGGAACAGCACCTTGGAGAAGGTGCCGATGTAGAGCACGCGCCCGTCCGCGCCGCCGCTGGGGCCGCCGGGGCCGGCATGCTCGGCCTCGAGGCCCTGCAGGGCGGCGAGCGGCCGGCCGGCGTAGCGGTACTCGCTGTCGTAGTCGTCCTCGACGATCCAAGCGCCCGTCTGCCGCGCCCAGGCCAGGAACTGGAGCCGGCGGGCCAGGCTCATGGTGGTGCCGCTGGGATACTGGTGGGAGGGCGCCATCACCGCCAGGCGCGCGTCGGCGGCCCGCCACCGGCCCTCGGCGAGGGAGAGCCCCTCTCCGTCGATCGGGACCGGCACCAGGCGGGCTCCGGCGGAACCGAGGGGGCCGCGCAGGCCGGGGTAGCCCGGCTCCTCGATCCAGACCCGGTCGCCCGGCGCCAGCAGCACCCGTGCCACCAGGTCGAGGGCCGGCTGGGCGCCGGCGGTGATGAAGACCTGCTCGGAACCGCAGTCGAGGCTGCGCACGCCGCGCAGATAGCCGGCGATGGCCTGGCGCAGGGGCAAATGCCCGGCCGGCGGGGACGGCAGCAGCAGCGAAGGATCGGGCCGGCGCCAGATGCGCCCCAGCAGCCGGCCCCAGACGTCGAAGGGGAAGAGGCGGAGATCCGGCACGCCCGGCGCGAAGGGGCCCGGGCCGCCGGTCCCGTAGGTCAGGCGCTCGCCATGGTACGGCGCTTCCGCCACGGCGCCCTCGCCTACACCGGAGGCCGGCCGGCGCCCGCCGGCCGTTCGGGCCAACAGGCTGTCGGGCAGCACCTCGCTGACGAAGCTGCCGGAGCCGCTGCGGCAGACCAGATAGCCCTCGGCCACCAGTTGCTCGAAGGCGCCGATCACCGTGTTGCGCGAGCAGGCGAGCTCGACCGCAAGCGCCCGGGTGGACGGCAGCCGCGTGCCCGGCGCGAGGCGGCCCGCCAGAACCGCCTCGCGGATCTGGCCGTAGAGCTGGCGCTGCAGCGGCGCCGACGAGCCCGGCTCCAGGCTCAGGCTGAGCAGCGCGGCGCGGCTGCGGCGGTGTCCCGCGGTGATGCCCATGGAGACCTCGGAAGATCGCAAAGTGGTTCTAATAGATAATACAAAGTGGTGCTTACAGGAGAACCAATTTCGTTCTAGCCTGCAGTCTCGGGCCGCCGCGTGCGGCTGGCCCGTGCCATACCCAACCCGGACCCGCGAGGCCCCATGAGCATAGAGACACGAGACGCCGACTTCGCACCCACCGAGCGAACCCGCATACGGCGGCTCCACGAGCGCGGGCACTACGACCGCAAGACCGTCTACGAGATCCTCGACGCCGGCCTGCTCTGCCACGTCGGCTACGTGATCGACGGCCAGCCCTACGTCACGCCCACGGCCTACTGGCGCGAGGGCGGCACGGTCTACTGGCACGGCTCCTCGGCCAGCAAGATGCTGCGCCACCAGTCGGGCGAGGTGCCGGTCTGCTTCACGGTGGCCCTGCTGGACGGCCTGGTGCTGGCCCGCTCGGGTTTCCACTCCTCCATCAACTACCGCTCGGTCATGGCCCTGGGCAAAGCGCGGCCGGTCCTCGACCCCGAGCGCAAGCTGGCGACCCTGGAGGCCTTCAGCGAGCGCCTGACGCCCGGGCGCTGGGACGAGCTGAAGCCGGCCAGCCGCCAGGAGCTGAAGGCGACCACGGTCATGTCGCTGGAGCTGGACGAGGTGGCGGCCAAGGTGCGCACGGGCCCGCCCAAGGACGACGAGGAGGATCTCGCCCTGCCGGTCTGGGCCGGAGTGGTGCCGGTGGGCACGGTCATCGGCCGGCCCGAGGCGGACCCGCTGCTCGCGCCGGAGATCGCACCACCGGACTACCTTGCCGAAATCTCGGTCGGCTGAGCGGTGAGACCCGGACCATGTACGTACCCGCGGCCTTCGCGCTCACCGACCCCGAGGCAGTGGGGGAGATCCTGGCGGCCTACCCTTTCGCCCTGCTGGTGACTGCAGAGGACGGCCTGCCGGCGGCGACCCACATCCCCCTGCTTCACGAGCCGGAGGCCGGCCCCGGCGGCCGCCTGCTGGGCCACCTGGCCCGGGCCAACGGCCAGTGCCGCCAGCTCGCCGCGGCGGCGGATGCGGGACGCGAGGTGCTGGCCGTGTTCCAGGGGCCACACGCCTACGTCTCGCCCAACGACTACGGGGCCGGGCCGCCGGTGGTGCCCACCTGGAACTATCTGGCGATCCACGTCACCGGCGTGCCCCGGCTGATCGACGATCCCGGAGAGGCGCACGCCCTGCTGGAGCGCCTGACGGCGCAGCAGGAAAGGGGCCGCGAGCGGTCCTGGTCGCCCGAGAGCCTGGAGCCCAAGCTGATGAGCCGCATGCTGCGCGGCATCCAGGCCTTCGAGATCGCGGTCACCCGCACCGAGGCCGCGGCCAAGCTGAGCCAGAACCGCACGCCGGAGCAGGCCGCCCGCGCCGCCGCGGCCCTGGCCTCAGCGGAGGACAGCGCGGTCCGCGAGACCGGCCGGCGCATGGCCGCCCGGCTGGAAGCGACGCGCTGAACGGCGGCAGAGCGTCATGACGGACCACATCAGCGAACTGGGCCTGCCCATCGGTTTCCCGGTGCCCGATTGGCAGGCGCGGCCGCGGCCGCCGCGCACGGCCATCGAGGGCCGGGCCTGCCGGATCGAGCCTCTCGATCCGGAGCGCCACGCCGCCGAGCTCCACGCGGCCAACCGGGAGGACGCCGAGGACCGCATCTGGACCTACCTCCCCTACGGCCCCTTCGAGACCCTCACGGACTACCGGGCCTGGATGGAAGCGAGCTGCCTCGGCGAGGACCCGCGCTTCCATGCCATCGTCGATCTGCGCGACGGCAAGGCCCGCGGCGTCGCCAGCTACCTGCGCATCGACCCGCCGGCCGGCTCCATCGAGGTGGGTCACATCAACTTCGCGCCGCGCCTGCAGAACAGCGTGGCTGCGAGCGAGGCCATGTTCCTCATGATGCGCCGGGCCTTCGACGAGCTGGGCTACCGGCGCTACGAGTGGAAGTGCGACGCCCTCAACGCCCGCTCCCGCAGGGCGGCCGAACGCCTGGGCTTCCGCTTCGAGGGTGTGTTCCGCCAGGCGACGGTCTACAAGGGTCGCAATCGGGACACCGCCTGGTACGCGGTGATCGACCAGGACTGGCCGGCCCTCAAGGCGGCCTTCGAGCGCTGGCTCGACCCCGCCAACTTCGACGCCGGAGGCCGCCAGCGCGAGAGCCTGTCGCGCCTGACGGGAGCACCCGGCATGGACGCGACCGGCACGGACGCGTAGAAGGAGGGCCGAGATGCCCGGCATCGAGACGCTGCTGATCTTCACCGCCGCCGTCCTGGTGCCGAACCTCTCGCCGGGGCCCTCCAGCTTCTGCCTGCCGTCCCGCGGCCCGGCCCAGGGACCCACTGCCGGCCCGGTCGCCGCCGGCGGTTTGGCCGCGGGCAGCCTGGTCCACGTGGCGGCCCGGCGGCGGGCCTGGCGCGTGCGTCGCCGCCGGTCGAGCGGCTCTGCAACCGGCTGCCGGGGACAATCATGACCGGCCTCGGCGGCTGCCTCGCTTTCCGCGGCCGGCCGAACGAGTGAGTGCATAGCCGGCGATGGAGACGCTCGAAACACGCCTCGCCGGTCCAGCGGATCGGACGGCCGTCGAGGCCTGCAGCCGCGCGGCCTACGCCGACTTCGCTCGGCGGGTCGGCTACGAGCCCGAGCCCCTGAGCGCCAACTACGGCCCCCCGATCGCCGCCGGCCAGGTGCGAATCCTGGAGCTCGAGGGAGAGACCGCCGGCGTCCTGGTGGTAAGGGACGAGGCCGACCACCTGCTGCTTTACAGCATCGCCGTCGCCCCGGATCACCAGGGAAAGGGCCTGGGCCGGGCGCTGATGGCAGAGACGGAGAGGATCGCCCGCCAACGCGGCTTCCACCGGGTCGTGCTCTACACCAACGAGAAGATGACGGAGAACGTCCGCTTCCATGCGCGCCGGGGCTACGAGGCCTTCGAGCGCCGCGCCAACGAGCGCCGGCCGGGCAACTGGATCGTCTTCATGCAGAAGCACCTGCCGCCGGCCGAGTAAGCCGCTTAAGGCCCCAGCCGTTACGCCGACCTCAGTCGCACCAGGAGGCGCGCCGCCCGCCGTCGTAGGGCCGGGCGAGGCCGGCCGCCAGCAGGGCCGCGCTCAGATCGACCCCGGCCGCGGTCTCCACCCGGGCCACCACCCGCCGGGCGAACTTGCCGTGGCGCACGTCGCGCAACCGGACGCGGGCCTCCGCGGCGCCGCCGTCGCCGAGGCGGCTCGCCACGAAGGCCCGCGCCCGGTGCGCCAGCTCCCGCTCGGGGACGCAGGCGCCCCGCAGCTCCGGCGCGTCGACGCCGGCGAGGCGGACCTGGGTGACGACGTTCTGCCCCAGCCAGATGCGGACCCGGACCCTGAGGGTGTCGCCGTCGACCACCTCGTCCACCACGGCCGGCACCGGCCCGGCCAGGATCTCCCCTGCCCGCGCGGCCGGCGCCGCGGCGACGAGGGCCCAGAGGACCCACGCCGCCCGGAGAGCCGCACCCAGCGAAGAGGCCAGGCCGACCGGTTCGAGGACAGATGCCCGAAGCAGTACGGCCCGGGCCCGCGCAGTCCGCCGGGCGGTGGGCCATGCCGCCCGGAGGTCGCGCCCGCCATCCGGCAACCGCGCCTCCCTCGCCAGATCTCGCCCTTGTCGCCGCCCCATGGCAATCGCCGTTCAACGATGGAATCTCATTCAACTTATACGTTCTATAGTAGTATATGACTCTATAGAACAAGAACGAACATTTCAAGAACAAACCGCATATTTGCTTGCTTCTTGCGGATTTTGGTTGCGGGGAGCCAAATCGAGCGATTTGAGCAGAAACAGAGGGTGGAGAGAATTTTACAACTAAAAGTCGCAGCAGATGCCCTTACGCTCCCAATCCCCGTAGCGGGTCGGCTCGGGGCCCTCGGGGCCGCCGATCTCGGGCACCCGGGCCGACAGATTTGCATCTCTGGCCGCCGCTGCCGCAGGCAGTTCCCGACTGCCGGGATGCTGCCGGCGGGCCTGCTCCGCCCCGGCCTTCGCCCCGCTGCCGAGGGGGCGGATGCCCGGCCGTGTCCGCGCCGCCCGGTGCACCTTGAACTTGGCGTGGGCCTCGAAGGTGTTGCTCATGTCTCAAGATATGGCACGGGGCCGGACGCGCGCCAAGCCCCGGGAAAACCGAGGCTTGACGGCGCTCGCGCCCGCGCCCACTTCATCCTGTGAACGAGATTTCGGAGACTCGCCAGGTCGCCATGAACTACATGCGCACCGCCATGCTGCTCGCGGCCCTCACCGGGCTGTTCCTCGCCGCCGGATTCATGATTGGCGGCGAAGGCGGCCTGGTGATCGCCTTCGGCGTGGCGCTGGCCATGAACGCCTTCGCCTACTGGAACTCCGACAAGCTGGTGCTGCGCATGCACGGCGCCCGCGAGGTGGACGAGAGGAGCGCGCCCTCGCTGGTGCGCCTGGTGCGCCAGCTGTCCGAGAACGCCGGCCTGCCCATGCCCAAGGTCTACGTCATGGAGACCGACCAGCCCAACGCGTTTGCCACCGGCCGCAATCCCGAGAACGCGGCGGTCGCGGTGACCCAGGGCCTGATGCGCCGCCTCAACACCGAGGAGACGGCCGGCGTGCTGGCCCACGAGCTGGCCCACGTGAAGAACCGCGACACCCTCACCATGACCATCACCGCGACCCTGGCCGGCGCCATCTCCATGCTGGCCAACTTCGGGCTTTTCTTTGGCGCCTTCGGCGGCGGCAACCGCAACAATCCGCTGGGCATCGTCGGCATCCTGCTGGTCGCCATCCTGGCGCCGCTGGCGGCCATGCTGGTGCAGATGGCGATCAGCCGCTCCCGCGAGTACGAGGCCGACCGCATCGGCGCCGAGATCTGTGGGCGCCCCCTCTGGCTCGCCTCGGCGCTGGGCAAGATCCAGGCCGCCGCCCAGGGCATCGACAACAACGCCGCCGAGCGCAACCCGGCGACCGCCCACCTCTTCATCGTCAATCCTCTGCACGCCCACGCCGTCGACGGTCTGTTCCGCACCCATCCCAAGACCGAGGAGCGGATCGCGCGCCTGCGCCAGCAGGCGGTCGAGATGGGCCAGAGCCCGCGGCCCTGGGGCTGATCTCCCGCCTGTGCTAGAGCTTTCCGGGCCCGCTTTCCATTGCGCAGGCCAGGGAACCGCATGACCTGCCAGCCATGACCGCCAGCGCCGCCTCCGGCCTCGCCGCCCGCAAGGCCGCGCTCCAGGCGCTGGCCGGGGTGCTGCGCCGGCACCGACCGCTCGACGAGGTGCTGCGGGACAGCCCCGCCCTCGGCCGCTTGCCCAGCCGCGACCGGGCCTTCGCCCGCCACCTGGTGGCGACCACCCTCCGGCGGCTCGGCCAGATCGACGCGGTGATCGCCCGGACCCTGGAGCGGCCCCTCAAGCCGCGGCTCGAGAGCCTCGGCGACGTGCTGCGCCTCGGAATCTGCCAGATCCTCTTCCTCGAGACGCCGCCCCACGCCGCCGTCGACACCAGCGTGCGTCTGGCGGCCGGCGCCGGCTTCGGCGGCCAGCGCGGCCTGGTGAATGCCGTGCTACGAAGGGTCGACCGGGAGCTGCGCCCCCTTGCGGCCGATGAGGAGGCCTCCGGCCAAGCCGCGCGCCTCAACACCCCCGACTGGCTGTGGCAGGCCATGAGCGCCGCCTACGGCGAGGAGACGGCGCGGGCCATCGCCCAGGCCCATCTGGCCGAGCCGCCCCTCGATCTCACCTTGAAGGAGCCAGCAGGGGCGGCCGACTGGGCCGCCCGCCTCGACGCCCGGGTCCTGCCCGGCGGCACGCTCCGCCTGCCGCCCGGGCGCGGCGACGTCGCCAAGCTGCCCGGCTTCGCCGAGGGCGCCTGGTGGGTGCAGGACCTGGCGGCGAGCCTGCCGGCGCGCCTCCTGGGCGAGGTCCGGGGCGAGCGGGTCGTCGACCTTTGCGCCGCGCCGGGGGGCAAGACCGCCCAGCTCGCGGCCGCCGGGGCCGAGGTGATCGCCGTCGACCGGGACGCGGGACGCCTGGAGCTGGTGACCCAGAGCCTCGAGCGCCTCGGCCTCGCCGCCGGCACCGTGGCCGCCGATGCCGTCGAGTGGCGCCCGCCCGAGCCCGCCGCCGCCGTACTGCTCGATGCCCCCTGCAGCGCTACCGGCACCCTGCGGCGCCACCCGGACATCGCCCGCCTCAAGACCCCGGGCCAGATCGCGCCGCTGGCGGAGCTGCAGGACGGGCTGCTGACCGCTGCCCTCGACATGCTGGCGCCCGGCGGACGCTTGGTCTTCGCCACCTGCTCGCTGCTGCCCGAGGAGGGCCCGGCACGCGTCGCGGCGCTGCTGGCGACGGGCGCGTCGCTCGCACGCGAGCCCATCGAGCCGGCAGAGATCGGCGGCCTCGGCGAGTTGATCACGCCCGAGGGCGACCTGCGCAGCCTGCCCAACCAGCTCTCCGAGCTCGGCGGCCTGGACGGATTCTACGCCTGCCGCTTGCGCCGAAGCTGAGCTTTCTAATCTATATCCACTCACGTGGATTCGCACCGGCCCGCTCCCCCTCCCGGCCACCCATAGCATACGATCCCGTGGGTGGCCGGGAGGGGGAGCGGGTCGGCGCTTGCGGGCCCCAGGGCATGCTGATAGCTAGGATTCATGGCCCAGCCGATTCGGATCGCCCCCTCCATCCTCGCCGCCGATTTCGCCCAGCTCGGGCAGGAGGTCCGCGCGCTCGAGGCGGCGGGCGCCGATTACATCCACATCGATGTGATGGACGGGCATTTCGTGCCCAACCTGACCATCGGGCCGCAGGTGGTGCGGGCGCTCCGGCGCCACACGGAGCTGCCCTTCGACGTCCACCTCATGATCGCGCCCGCGGACCCGCTGCTGCCCGCCTTCGCCAAGGCCGGAGCCGACATCCTGACGGTCCATCCGGAGGCCGGCCCCCATGTCCACCGCAGCCTGCAGCTCATCAAATCCCTCGGCAAGAAGGCCGGCCTGGCGCTCAACCCGGGGACGCCCGCCGAGGCCGTCCAAGCTCTGATCGACGAGGTCGACCTGCTGCTGGTCATGAGCGTCAACCCGGGCTTCGGCGGCCAGGACTTCATCGAGGGCGCGCTCGGAAAGATCGAGACGCTGAGGCGCATGATCAACGCCAGCGGCCGGACCATCGACCTGGAGGTGGACGGCGGCATCAACGCCGAGACGGCGCCGCGGGTGATCGCCGCCGGAGCCGACCTGCTGGTCGCGGGCACGGCCACCTTCAAGGGCGGCCCGGACTACTACGCCGACAACATCCGGCGCCTGCGCGGGGACGCGCCGTGACCGCCAGCAGCAGCGCCAGCGAGCCCTACGCCGCCCCTTGGCTGCACATGCCGCCGGGCGTCCTGCGGCGCCTCAGCGGCCTCACCCACCTGCCGCGGGAGCACGCCGTCGGGCGCCTCGCCTACGCGCTTAAGCGGCCGCTCTTCGCCTCGCCACTCTATCGCCTGATGCTGGCGAGCCGGGCACCGACCGCCCTCTCCGCAGCGCTGACGGACCCCTGGCCCGGCAACGCCGATAGCGGCGCGCAGATCCTCGACGGCGCCTTCGCCCTGGCCGGGCGCAGTGTCCGGCCCCCGGCCCGGCTCTGGTCGCCGAGCGGCGCCGACCGCGACTGGCTGGCGGCGTTGCACGCCTTCGAGTGGCTGGGCGACCTGCGCGCCTGCGGCGGCGACGCGGCGCGCCGGCGCGCCCGGGCCCTGGTGGACGACTGGCTGCTGCACCACGAGCGCTGGGACCCGATCGCCTGGGCGCCCCAGGTGACCGGCCGCCGGCTGGTGAGCTGGCTCGGCCAGTACGAGTTCTTCGCCGCCAGCGGCGACGTCGCCTTCCGCCAGCGGCTGCTCGGCAGCCTGGCGCGTCAGGGCCGACACCTGGAGCACGCCCTGCCGGCGGGCCTCGCCGGGACCGAGCTGATCACCGCCTGCAAGGGCCTGATCTACGCCGGGGTCAGCCTGCCGAACGGCAAGTCCGCCGTGCGCAAGGGCCTCTCCCTGCTGCACCGGGCCCTCAACCGCCAGATCGTGGCCGACGGCGGGCCACGTGGAGCGCAGCCCGCTCACCCAGCTGAGTGTGCTCAGGGACCTGATCGACATCCGCGCGGCGCTCCATGCCGGGGGCGTCGAGACCCCGGTCGACCTGCAGACCTCGATCGAGCAGATGGCGCCCCTGCTGCGCCTGTTCCGCCACGGCGACGGCGGGCTCGCCCTCTTCAACGGCGCCCACGAGGCCGAGGGCTGGCAGGTCGAGACCGTGCTGCAGCGCGCCGGCGGGCGGCCGCGGGCCCTCAGCCTGGCGCCCCAGAGCGGTTTCCAGCGCCTGCAGGCCGGCCGAACCGTGGTCCTGATCGACGCCGGCCAGCCGCCGCCACCGACCCAGGCGCGCGAGGCCCACGCCGGCACCCTCGGCTTCGAGCTCAGCGTCGGCCGCCAGCGGGTGATCGTGAATTGCGGCACCCACCCGGCGGGCCACCGCTGGAGCCGCGCCTACCGGGCCAGCGCCGCCCACTCCACCCTGGTGGTCAAGGACACCAATTCCTCCAAGATCTCCCCCGACGGCGCCCTCTCGCGGCGGCCCGAGAACGTGACCTGCCGGCGCGACGAGAGCGAGGGCAACTTCTGGCTCGACACCAGCCACGACGGCTACGAGAAGCCCTTCGCCCTGGTCCACCACAGGCGGCTTTTCCTCAGCGCCGCCGGCGACGATCTGCGCGGCGAGGACAGCCTGACAGGCCCGGGCATGCACGACTTCGCCATCCGCTTTCACCTGCATCCCGACGTCAGCGCGACCCCGACCCAGGAGGGTCGCAGCGTGCTGCTGAAGCTGGGCCGCGCCGGCGGCTGGCGCTTCCGCGCCGAGGGCGCCGCGCTCAGCCTCGAGCCCAGCGTCTACCTGGGGCGGCCCGGCGAGCCCCGCCGCACCCAGCAGATCGTGCTCTCGGGCCACAGCAACGGCAGCGAGACCCGGGTCAAATGGGCCCTGCGCAAGGAGGACGCCACCCGCCCCCGCAACTGACGCGGACTCCCCCAACCCTTCATCCGACAATCCATGGGCTTCCGCGGCGGCTTGACGCGGCCGGGCGCCGCCCGTAAATCCCCTCGCAACAGGCCCAAGCGACGGCCAGCGACCTGGGGGGTCCCCGAACATGTGCGCCGACAGCTCTCCCGCAGCCGAACAGAGAGCGCCGCTCCGCCGCGCCCTCATCTCGGTCTCAGACAAGGACGGCCTCGCCGGCCTCGCCCAGGCGCTCGCCGGCTACGGCGTCGAGATCCTCTCGACCGGCGGCTCAGCGCGGGCGCTGAAGGAAGCCGGCGTGCCGGTAATAGAGGTCTCCGAGCACACGGGATTCCCCGAGATCATGGACGGCCGGGTCAAGACCCTGCACCCGGCGATCCACGGCGGTATCCTGGCGCGCCGCGACGACGCCGGGCATCGGGAAGCCATGGAAGCCCACGCCATCGCGCCCATCGATCTGGTGGTGGTGAACCTCTATCCCTTCCGGGAGACACTGGCGGCCGGCGGCGACCGGGCAACCTGCATCGAGAACATCGACATCGGCGGGCCGGCGCTCATCCGTGCCGCGGCCAAGAACCACGAGTTCGTCGCCATCGTCACCGACCCCGGCCAGTACGAGGACCTGCTGGCCGACCTGCGGGCCAACGAGGGCGCCACGAGCCTGGCGCTGCGCCGGCGCCTGGCGGCGGCGGCCTACGCCCACACCGCCGCCTACGACGCCGCCATCGCCGGCTGGCTGGCAGAGCAAGAGGGCGAGGCCCTGCCCGAGCGCATCGCCATCGCCGGCCGCCGCGTCCAGATGTTGCGCTACGGCGAGAACCCGCACCAGCAGGCCGCGCTCTATCTCTCGGACGGCGGCCCCGTCGGCGCCCGTCCGGGGGTCGCGACGGCCGAGCAGCTTCAGGGTAAGGAGCTCAGCTACAACAACCTGAACGACACCGACGCCGCCTTCGAGCTGGTGGCCGAGTTCCAGCCACCCCGCTTCGAGCGCCCGGCGGTCACCATCATCAAGCATGCCAATCCCTGCGGCGTGGCGCTGGGCGACAGCCTCGCCGCGGCCTACCGGGCGGCGCTGGCCTGCGATCCGGTGAGCGCCTTCGGCGGCATCGTGGCGGTCAACCGCCGCCTCGACGGCGAGACGGCGGCCGAGATCGCCAAGCTGTTCACCGAGGTAGTGATCGCGCCCGATGCCGATGCCGACGCCCGCGGCGTGCTGGCGGAGAAGCAGAACCTGCGTCTCCTGGTCACCGGCGCCCTGCCGGCGCCCGACCAGCCGGGCATGACCGCCCGCTCGATCGCCGGCGGCCTGCTGCTGCAGTCCCGGGACGCGGGTACGCTCAGCCCCGGGGACCTCGAGGTGGTGACCAAGCGGGCGCCCTCGGAGGCCGAGATCGCCGACCTCCTGTTCGCCTTCCGGGTCGCCAAGCATGTCAAGTCGAACGCCATCGTCTACGCCCGCGACGGCGCCACGGTGGGCATCGGCGCCGGCCAGATGAGCCGGGTCGACTCCTCGCGCATCGCCGCCTGGAAGGCCGCCGAGGCCGTCCGCGCCTCAAGTGCCGACGAGGAGGTGCCGGCGACCGAAGGCGCGGTCGTCGCCTCGGACGCCTTCTTCCCCTTCGCCGACGGCCTCCAGGCCGCCATCGATGCCGGCGCCACGGCGGTCATTCAGCCGGGCGGGTCGGTGCGGGACGACGAGGTGATCGCCGCCGCCGATCAGACGGGCCTCGCCATGGTGTTCACGGGGATGCGCCACTTCCGCCACTGAGCGCGGCCTGCCGCCCATGCGGCGGCTCGCGCACCGGCAGCAGCAGCAGCAGGCCGGCCAGGAACAGCACCACGATGGTCGACATGCCGACGCGCTGGCTGTCGAACCAAAGGGTGACCCAGCCGACCATGGCAGGGCCGACGAAGGCTGTCGCCTTGCCGGAGAGCGCGTAGAGCCCGAACATCTCGGTGCGCATGTGGGCCGGCGCCAGACGCGCCATGAAGGTGCGGCTGGCCGACTGGGCCGGGCCGATCAGGGCGCCGATGCCGCTGCCCAGCACGTAGAACCAGAGCTTGGACTCCAGCGTCAGGACCGCGGCGCTGAAGATGATCAGGCCGATCAGGGCGATGATCACCGTGCGCTTGGGCCCGATCCAGTCGTCGACCCAGGCGAAGGCGAAGGCGCCCAGACCGGCGGCGATGTTGAGCACGATGCCGAACACCAGGATCTCGTCGAAGGTCATGTCGAGGGTCCCGGCGGCGTAGATGCCGCCGAAGGCGAAGAGGGTGTTGAGGCCGTCGGTGTAGACCATGCGCGCGATGAGGAACATGGCGGTGTTGCGGTGCGCGCGCAGCTGCCGCAGGGTCTCGATCAACGCCCGCAGGCCGCGGCGGATCGCCTCCCCGTGGGGCAGGCCCTGGGACTGGCGGTCGGGCGTCCAGAGGAAGAGCGGCAGGGCGAAGACCGCGAGCCAGAGCCCGACCAGCGGCGAGGTGATGCGGACCTGCTCGTCCGCGGCCTTGTCGAGCCCGAAGGGCGGCACCTCCGGCTGGATGAAGACGACCAGCATCAGGACCAGGCAGGCGAGCCCCCCGGCATAGCCCATGCCCCAGGCCCAGCCCGAGAGCCGGCCCAGATGGGAGGGCTTGGCGATCTCCGGCAGCATGGCGTTGTAGAAGACCTGGCCCATCTCGAAGCTGGCGTTGGCGATCGCGACGATGGCGAGCGCCAGCCAGATGTGGCTCCAGCCCGGCGCCACGAACCAGAGGGCCGCGCTGGTCAGGACGCAGACGATGGTGGTCGCCAGGATCCAGGGCTTGCGCCGGCCGCCCTGGTCGGCGACGGCGCCGAGGAAGGGGCTGAGCACCGCCACCAGCAGCGCCGAGACGCTCATGGCCGTGCCCCAGTCGGCGGTCCCCTGCTCCGGCGTCTCCGCGATCTTGCGGGTGAAATAGGCGGCGAAGACGAAGGTGATGATGACCGTCGGGAAGGCCGAGTTGGCCCAGTCGAAGATGCACCAGGAGATGACCGCGCGCCGCGCGCTGGGCCAGTCTTTGGGGTCCGCCTGCGGCTCGCCGCCGCCCGCGCCCGGCCGCGCCTCGCCGTCCGTTCGCTTCATGGTCGCTCCCAGGTCCCGTTCCCCGCTAGCAGCTTTCCGGGGCCGCGACAAGCAGTGTAGGCTCGGGTACGCGCCGGGGGCACGCGCCCCGGGTCTCCAGCCCAGCGCGGCGCACTCAAATGCCAAGGGAGAGCGAACCATGCTGATCGTAACTTGCGACCACGTCGAGGGCCGGCGCGTGGCCGAGTATCTGGGCGTCGTCAGCGCCGACGCCGTCGTCGGCGCCAACATGTTCCGCGACCTTTTCGCCCGGGTGCGCGACGTGGTGGGCGGCCGCGCCGGCGGCTACGAGAACGCCCTGCGCGGCGCCAAGGAAGCGGCGATCGAGGATCTGGTCGAGGAGGCCAAGGAGCGCGGCGCCAACGCCATCATCGGCACCGACCTCGACTACGAGTGCATCGGCGACTCGATGCTCATGGTCAGCGTGAACGGCACCGCCGTGCGGCTGGAATAGGCAAAGCTACTCTCAGTTCTTGGTCGCGGCGCCAGCCCGCACCCCCACCCGACCGCCCAGGAGACACCGAGCGAGTGGCCGGTCCTGGGAAGGCGCTGCCCGGCCTGTGGTAGCTGAGGCAAGTTCCCTCAACTCGCCACCAGGGATTTCAGCTGCCGGTTCGCCACGGCCAGCATGGCAAGATCCGGGTTGCCCGTTGAGCGCAGCTCCGAGATCAGCTGCTCGGCGCGGGCGATCAGCGGCCGGCGGGCCTGGGCCCAGTCCTCGATCATCGCCGGCGAGGCGCCGTTGCCGGTCGAGTTCAGCACCCGCGAGGTGAGCTCGCCCTGGTGGCCGAAGAGGTCGTCGATGATGGCGGTGACCGCCAGCTTGTCCCAGGCGGTGTCGGTCGGCAGGTGGCCGGCCGCCCGGCGCAGCCAGTCGAAGCCGAAGCGCGCGCCGACGGTGAAATAGGCCTCGCCGGCCTGCTCCACCGGGATCTTGGCGCTCTGGCCGATGCGCACGATGTCGCAGGCGGGCGACAGCAGGCCCAGGCTCGCCACCCTGAGAGCCAGTTCCCGGGGCACGCCGTGATCGGTGAAGCCGCTCGCCCGTTCGGCCAGCAAAGGCCGGTCCGCCTCCGGGATCATCTCGCCCAGGCGGTCGATGATTGTGCCGACTCCCTCGCCGAACTCACCGAGCGCCCCCTCGATGCTGAGCGGCAGGCCCGCCTCGCGCAGCATCCAAACGGTGCCGCGCTCGACCAGGCGTCCGCATTCGGCCAGCATGATGGCCTGGACCGAGGCCGGCACCTGGTTGTCGAGCTCTTCGATCTGCCGCCAGAGGTCGCGGATGCCGAAGATGGTGCGGCTGATGATGTAGCCGCGGGCGATATCGCCCGAGGGCAGGCCGGTCTTCTCCTTGACCTCGTGCACAAAAGTGATGCCGCAGCGGTTGACGATGCTGTTGGTGACCGCCGTGGCGATGATCTCCCGGCGCAGGCGGTGGCGGGCGATCTCCTTGGCATAGGCTTCGCGCAAAGGGGTGGGGAAGTAGTCGACCAGCGCCGACTCCATGGAGGGATCGTCCGGCAGGTCGGAGGCCAGCAGCTCGTCGTAGAGCTGGATCTTGGCGTAGGAGAGCAGCACCGCCAGCTCTGGCCGTGCCAGGCCCTGGCCCGCCTTCTGCCGGTCGATCAGCATCTCGTCGTCCGGCAGGAACTCGATCGCCCGGCTCAACTGACCCGACTTCTCCAGCGAGCGCATGTAGCGCGCCAGGCGGTCCAGCAGGTGGGCGCCGAACTGGTGGGTGACCGTGATGGCCTGGGACTGCAGGTAGTTGTCGCGCAGCACCAGGTCGGCCACCTCGTCGGTCATCTTCTCCAAGAGCCGGTCGCGCTGCTTGCGGGTCATGTCGCCCGCCTGCTCCACGTCGCCCAGGAGGATCTTGATGTTGACCTCGTGGTCCGAGCAGTCGACGCCGGCCGAGTTGTCGATGGAGTCCGTGTTGCAGCGCCCGCCGGTCATGTCGTACTCGATGCGCGCGCGCTGGGTCATGCCCAGGTTGGCGCCCTCGCCGACCACCCGGGCGCCGACCTCGTCGGCATTGATCCTGAGGGCGTCGTTGGCCCGGTCGCCCGCGTCCAGGTTGGTCTCGCCGCTCTCCTTCACGTAGGTGCCGATGCCGCCGAACCACAGCAGCTCGACGTCGGTCTTCAGCATGGCGGTGATCAGCTCGTTGGGCGTCACCTGGTCCTTGGCCAGCTCGAACAGCTTCTTCATCTCGGGAGTCAGCTTGATCGACTTGGCCTTGCGGTCGAACACGCCGCCGCCCTTGGAGATCAGCTTGGCGTCGTAGTCCGTCCAGGCCGAGCGCGGCAGGTCGAAGAGGCGCTGGCGCTCTTCCCAGCTCTTGGCCGGGTCCGGGTCGGGATCGACGAAGATGTGCATGTGATTAAAGGCGCCCAAGAGCTTGATGTGCTTGGACAGGAGCATGCCGTTGCCGAACACGTCGCCGGACATGTCGCCGCAGCCGATGCAGGTGAAGTCCTCGTTCTGGATGTCCTTGCCCATCTCGCGGAAGTGGCGCTTCACGGACTCCCAGGCGCCCCGGGCGGTGATGCCCATCTTCTTGTGGTCGTAGCCCGCCGAGCCGCCCGAGGCGAAGGCGTCGTCCAGCCAGAAGCGGTAGTCCTGGGAGACGCCATTGGCGATGTCGGAGAAGGTGGCCGTGCCCTTGTCGGCGGCGACCACCAGGTAGGGGTCGTCCTCGTCGTGGCGCACCACCTCCGTCGGCGGGATGACCTTACCGCTCTCCAGATTGTCGGTGATGTCGAGCAGGCCGCTGATGAAGATGCGGTAGCAGGCGATGCCCTCCTCCAGGAAGGCCTCTCGCCCGGCGTCCGGCGGCGGCGGGTGCTTGACCACGAAGCCGCCTTTGGAGCCCACCGGAACGATGACGGCGTTCTTCACCTGTTGGGCCTTGACCAATCCGAGGATCTCGGTGCGGAAGTCCTCGCGCCGGTCCGACCAGCGCAGGCCGCCGCGCGCGACCTTGCCGAAGCGCAGATGAACGCCCTCCACCCGCGGGCTGTAGACGAAGATCTCGCGGAACGGCCGCGGCAGGGGCAGCTCCTCGATGTTGCGGGAATCGAGCTTGAACGAGATGTAGCTCTTGCGGCCGCCCTCCGCCGTGTGCTGGAAGTAGTTGGTGCGCAGGGTGCACTGGATGACGTTGAGGAAGCGGCGGATGATGCGGTCCTCGTCCAGGTTGCTGACCTCCTCCAGCAGCTCCTCGATCTCGCCCACCAGGCGTTTGGAGTCCGCCTCCGCGCCCTCCCGGCGCTCCGGGTCGAAGCGGGCGTAGAAGAGCTCGACCAGCCGGCGGGTGATCTCCGGATTGCACTTCAGGGTCTCTTCCATGTAGGCCTGGCTGAAGGGGATCCGCGCCTGGCGCAGGTACTGGCAATAACCCCTGAGGATGGTCACCTGGCGAAAGCGCAGGCCGGCGCGGATGACCAGCTTGTTGAAGCCGTCGTTCTCCATGTCGCTTTGCCAGACCCGCTCGAAGGCGGCGTGGAAGGCGTCCTTGACCCCGCCCAGGTCGACGGCGGCGCCGTCCTCGGTGACCATCTCGAAGTCATGGATCCAGACCGGCTCATCCCGGCCCAGCGGCCAGACCTCGTAGGGCACTTCGCCGATCACCCGGAATCCCATGTTCTCCAGCATGGGCAAGATGTCCGAGAGATAGACCGGATGGCCGCCCAGATAGATCTTGAAGCGGATCTGGTGCTCGCTGGCCTCGATCGGCCGATAGAGGTTCATGGCCAGATTGCCGGATCCCATCGCCTCCTCGATGCGGGCGATGTCGAAGACGGCGGTCTGCTCGTTGAAGTTCTCCTCGTAGCTCGCCGGGAAGGCCCGGGCGAAGGTGCGCAGGCTGCGGATGCCCTGCTCCTCGCCCCGGTCGTCGATCAGGGCCTCCTCCAGGCGGTCGAACCAGGAGCGGGCGGCGTCGACCAGCCGGTCCTCGAGGGCGGAGAGGTTGACGTCGGGGATCTCGCCCGGGGTGGTGCCGACGATGATGTGGATGCGGGCGAGGGCCTCTTCGCTGAGCTGGGCGGTGTAGGCCGAGATGCGGCCCTTGAAGGCGTCGGTCAGGATCTTCTGGAAGCGCGTCCGGAGCCGGGTGTCGTAGCGGTCCCGCGGCACGTAGACGAGGCAGGAGACGAAGCGCTCGAAGGGATCGCGCCGGGCGAAGAGGGCGACCCGCTGGCGCTCCTGCAGGTGCAAGATGCTGAGCGCGATGGTGTAGAGCCTGTCGGCGGTGATCTGGAACAGCTCGTCGCGCGGATAGGTCTCCAGGATGTGCATCAGGGCCTTGCCGTCGTGGCTGCCGCCCTCGAAGCCAGTGCGCTCGACGATGCCTTCGACCTTCTCGCGCAGGAGAGGGATGTCGCGCGGGCTGCGCGAGTAGGCGACCGAGGTGAACAGGCCCGCAAAGAGGTGCTCGCCGGTCACCGCGCCCTTCTTGTCGAACATCTTGACGGCGATGGTGTCCATGTGGACGGGCCGGTGCACCGTCGACTTGTGATTGGCCTTGGTGACCCGGACGAGCTGCGGCTCCTTAAGGAAGTTGCGCACCTCGGGCGGCAGCTTGCCCAGCGTGCGCAGGCCGTCGAACATGCGCACGTCCTGGTCGCGCAGGATGCCGAGCCCGCTGTCCGGCGCGACCTCGACGTGGGCGCTCTGCCCCTTGCCGACGAAGCTGTAGCTGCGGTAGCCGAGGAAGGTGAAGTGGTCCGCAGCCAGCCACTTCAGGAAGGCGATGCCCTCGTTCAGCTCGTCTTCAGGCAGCGGCGGCGGGTTCTTCTCGATTCCATCGATGACCGCCGTGCAGCGGTCGCGCATGGCGCGCCAGTCCTGCACCGACACGCGGACGTCCCGCAGCACGTTCTCCAGGCCCTCGCGCAGGTCGTCCAGGCGCTCGATCGGCTGCTCGCTGATCTGCACGTGCATGACCGATTCTTTTTCCGCACCCTCGGGCGCCGTGTCGTCGTCGTAGAGGGCCTTGAGCTTGCCCGCGGCGTCGCGCTCAACGCTGACGATCGGGTGGATCACCAAATGGACCTCGGCGTCCCGCTCGTTAAGCTCGGCCGTGACCGAGTCGACCAGGAAGGGCATGTCGTCGTTGACGATCTCGACCACCGTGTGGGACGACTTCCAACCGTGCTCCTCGAGGCGGGGGTTGTAGACCCGCACCTTTGGCGCGTCGGTGCCGCGCTGCTGGGCGAAGCCGAACATGGAGAGCGCGGCGCCGTAGAGGTTGTCGGGCGCCTCGTCGACCAGGTCGTCCGGCGGCACGTTGGCGTAGAAGTGGCGCAGGAAGCGCTCGACGGTCTTGGCGCGCTTGGGCTCCAGGCGATCATGGATCCGCTGCACGCACTTCTCGACCAAGTCCGACTTGAGCTGATCGGTACGCTTCGACATGGCCTGACCCCCCGGGAACTAGGCTCAATCATGTGCTTGGGATATGGAAGGACCCTAACCCATTCGGCCTTCCATGGGGAACCAATTAGCGGGCGAAAGCGCCAATTTTCCGGGGAGCCGACCGCCGCCCATAGGGGCCTCCGCCGGGCCTGCGGCGGGGTCGCTCAGCCGCCCTGGGGCTTCCAGATCCGGGCCCGCCTCTCGGCCTGCTCGATCTGCTTCTCGGTCAGCATGGAGGCCGCGTTCTCGCGGTTGAAGAAGGCCCGGTCGTAGAGCTCCTGGTTGGGGCTATGGATCAGGGCGATCTCGAACCACTTGAAGGCTTCGACGAAGTCCTGCCGGGTCCCCTGGCCGCGGGCGTGCATGAGGCCGAGGTTGAGCTGGGCGTCGACGTCGCCGCGCTCGGCCGCCCGGCGGTACCAGACGAAGGCCTTGCGGAAGTCCTGTTCGAGGCCCTCGCCGCGGTAGTACATGAGCCCGAGCTGGTATTGGGCGCGGGCGTCGTCGGCCCTGGCGAGCGGCAGCCACTCCTTCAGGGCGGTCGCGTAGTCGAAGCGGTAGAAGGCCGCCAGGCCGTCCTCGAAGTCCGCCCGGGTGGGGGCCGCCGGTCCCAGGAGCAGCAGGCCGGCGAGCGATACCGCGGCCGCGCCCACGAGCCGGCGCCCCGCGCGTGCGGGCCGAGCGGGGGCCCGGGCGCGGCGTCGCGGCGGCGCCTCACTCGTCATCGTCGGCGCTAGGGCGCTGAAACCAGATAGCGTTGTCCGTCTCGGCGGATTTCGCCGGCGGTGGCTGTCTGGGCTGAGCGTAGAACATCGGCTCGTCCCGGTCCTGGCTGGCGACCAGGGGCATGCGGGTCCGCACCTGCGAGCCGTTCTCCTCGGCCTGGCCCTGGGCCTTGTGCAGCTCGCGGGCCATGGCCTCGCTCCAGGGCAGCACGAAGCTGCGCGGCTCCTTCAGCTCCGGGAAGCCGAGCCAAAGGTAGATCGCCTCACCCTCTTGGAGCTGCGCCGCCAGGACCGTAGCCTCGCCGTCGCCGATCTCGGTCAGCTGCAGCTGCGCCGGCTTCGGCCGGCCGAGCAGCTCGGACAAGGCCCCGTAGGCGACCGGAAACAGGCAAGCCGCGGTCGCCAGGGCGGCCAGCTTGATCCACAGCCGGCGCGGCGCCCAGATGGCGATGTTGACCAGGACCGCCGCCAGCAGGCCCGCCGAAACCGAGAGGATCGTCAGCAGGTCCATGGGGCCTCAGCCGCTGCGCAGGGGCTTCGGGAGGTCGTGCACGCTTTCGCGCACCAGCCGGCCCTCGTCGTCGAGGGTGAAGCGGAAGGCGGTCAGCTCGTCGCCCTCGCGCTCGAGGACCAGCTTGGTGGCCAGCAGCCGGCGGGCGGATTCGCTGGTGTCGGCCTTGACGCTGACGGCGATGGTCACCGGCACCGATAGATAGTCGCCGGTGTTGCGGTAGAGATGGACGTTGACGGTGTATTCGCCGGCCGGCACGCCACGGCTGTAGGAGACCTCGTAGTTGAGGTCGGTCGCGTCGCCCCGCTGGCCGAGATCGTCGCGCAGCAGGTTGAAGATGGCGCCGCCCTTGTTGGAATAGCCGACCGGCGTGTCGCCGGGCGCCTCGACCCAGAGGTCGATGTCGGCGTCCATGTCGTCGGGCCAGCGCAGCTCGACAATGACGTTGCCCGGGCTCTTGACCGCGGCCTCGGCCTGGGTCGGCGGATGCAGATGGGGCAGGAGCAGCAGCACCACCGCGACGAAGCCGGCCAGCGCCAGGAAGATGACGTCGCGAAAGACCGTGTCGTGGCCCTGATCGTCCCCGAGGGGATCAAGGCCCTGCATGCTCTTCCCCCAACTCCGCCAAGGCGGTGATCAGCTTGACGGTGCCGCCGGCCAGCAGGTGGTAGTTGACCATCAGCCAGACGTTGAAGACGGCGCCGACCAGGGTGGTGAAGAGGGCCGTCGACATGCCCTCGATCAGGGTCGAGACCATGGGCGCCACCGACTTGAAGTCGCCAGCCTTGTCGGGATCGACGCCAGAGAGCGCGATGATGAAGCCGATGACCGTGCCGATCAGGCCGAGCAGCACCAAGGCGTTGGCCGTGTTGCGCACGATGGCGATGCGCTGGGAGAG
>CBDDCC010000017.1:0-89751 GCA_965225935.1 Rhodospirillales bacterium | reverse complement strand
AGGCGGATTTCGCGAGGGCTCCGGGTGCAGACATGTCTTCGGCCTCAAGGTTTCCGGGCGCCCGGGGCCGCTGCCGGCCCCGGCCCGCTGATGGCGGCCCGAGAGTGATACGGGGATTCGGGTTACCATATCCATAGCGGCGCCGAACCGGCCCCGCCGGGAAATCGCTCTTGCCAGGCAGGAGACGCCCGGCTGTCATGGCCGGCAGCGGCCCGCCGGCCTCGACCCGGGGCGGGCCCGGGAGGAGGCAGCGACATGAGCGACGAGATCGTCCTGGCCGAGCGCCGCGGCCGCGTGCTCGAGATCACCCTGAACCGGCCGCCGGCCAACGCCATCAACTACGCGCTGAGCCGCGCGGTCTACGCCCGTCTGCGGGAGCTGCAGGACAGCCCGGAGCTCAGCCTCGCCGTCATCCGCGGCGCCGGCGAGCGGATCTTCTCGGCCGGCTGGGACCTCAAGGAGGTGGCCGACCAGGGCTTCGACCCGGAGCTGGACAACGACCCGGAGCGGGGATTCGGGCCCGGCGGCTTCGGCGGCATCACCGAGTTCTGGGACCTCAAGAAGCCGGTGATCGCCGCCGTCAACGGGGCCGCGGTGGGCGGCGGCCTGGAGATTGCGCTGGCCTGCGACGTGATCCTCATGGCCGAGCACGCCTTCTTCGCCCTGCCCGAGATGCAGCGCGGCATCCTGGCCGACGCCGGCGCCATCCAGCGCCTGCCGCGGCGCATCCCCTACAACGTGGCCGTGGAGTTCATGCTGAGCGGCCGGCGCATGGCGGCGGAGGAGGCCGCCGGCTGGGGCCTGGCGCACAAGGTGGTGCCGGGCGAGGAACTGATGGAGGCAACGCGAGCGCTCGCCGACGAGATCGCCGCCGGCGCGCCGCTCGCCCTCCAGGCCTTCAAGGAGGTGCTGCTCCACATCGAGTCCATGCCGATCCGCGAGGCCATGACGGCGGTCAAGTGGGGCCGGCCGAGCGGCCTGACGGCCTACGACAGCTTGCCGGATTCGGAGGACGCCGCCGAAGGCATGAAGGCCTTCGCCGAGAAGCGCGAGCCCCAGTGGAAGGGCCGCTGAGGAGGGGCGGCCCCGAAACGGCCGCCGGGGAAATGCCGCCGGGAAAATGCCGCCGGGAAAACGCTGTTTGGGGTCGAGCCCCGCGCGCGGCCGGGACCGGACCTACGGCTGGGTGCCGAGAGCCTCCAGCTTCTCGACGATCCGCGGCTCCTCGGGGGCCAGCTTGTAGGCCTCCTTGAAATCGGCCACCGCGTTCTCGAAGTCGCCCTGGCTCTCGTAGATGGTGCCGCGGTTGAAGAAAGCCTTGTAGCTGTCGTCATAGCCGAGCCAGATCGCCGTCGTGTAGTCCTCCAGCGCCGCCTTCAGGCGCCCGGTGGCGGCGTTGGTGACGGCCCGGTTGTAGTAGGCCGCCGGCTCGTCGGGGCGCAGCTCGACCAGCTCGCTGTAGTCCTCCAGCGCCTTCTGGTAGTCCTGCAGCTGGATGTAGGCGAAGGCCCGCCCGTAGTAGACGGCCGCCGCGTCCGCGTCCTCGAGCTCCCCGGACCAGAGGGCGCGGGTGTAGTAGCGCACCGCCATCTCGAAGTTGCCCCGCTCGGCCGCGTCGAAGGCGGTCCCGGCATCGCTCAAGGCGTCGGCGGCCGCCGGAGCGCTGAACAGGGCGAAGGCTGAAATGAGCCAGGCCGCCCAAAGCTTCCTCGTCATAATAATCTCCCCAAAACAATGTCTGCATTTTACATAAAATCAATGATTATTGGAAGTTAACGGATATTCTTAATTTACTTGGTTAGTATTGGCGCGCCCGCCCCGGCGCGTCTCGGGCAACTCTGCCTCGCTCCACCACGAACCGGGTGCAGAGAGCTCCTTTGGCTTTCTTGCCGGATGGTGAGATACTGCGGGAAGAGCGAGGCCCCTCGCCCAGTCACCGCCGGAGCGGATCAAGAGAGGGGGATTCGAGCCCATGCTGGTCCAACAGATCGTCGATCAGAAGAGCAGCCGCATCATCACCGTCGCACCCGGCGCCACCATCGCCGATGCGGCGGATCTCCTGAAGCGCGAGAACATCGGCGCCGTAATGGTCTGCGGCAGCGACGGCGCGCTCTCGGGAATCCTTTCCGAGCGCGACATCGTCCGCGCCATGCCCGAACACGGCCCGGACCTCTTCGCGCTGAGCGTTTCCCAGCTGATGACCGAGAACGTGGTCACCTGCAGCCCCGAGGACCGGGTGCACGATCTCATGAAGAAGATGACCGAGGGCCGCTTCCGTCACCTGCCGGTGATGGGGGACGGAGAGGTGATCGGCATCATCTCCATCGGCGACGTGGTGAAGAACCGCCTGGAAGAGCTCGAGGCGGAAGCCTCCCAGCTCAGGGACTACATCAGCTCCGGATAGGGGCCCGGCCGCTTCCGCGGTTTCTTCGGGCGCGTTCCGACACCGGAAAGGCGGTGTTCCGGCGCAGCCCTCAGACGGGATTGTGACGTGGAGGCCGGGCGCCCCTCAGTGGCTGGCGATATAGGCGTCGCGCAGCACGCCGGCTTCCATCTCCACCTCCTCCAGCCGGTTCTTCACCACGTCGCCGATGGAGATGATGCCGACCAGGCGGCCGTCCTCCACCACCGGCAGGTGGCGGATGCGGCTGCGGGTCATGACCGCCATGACGTCCTTGACGTTGGCGTCGAGACTGCAGGTCTTGACCGGACTGGTCATGAGGTCGTGCACCCGGCTCTCCATGAGCTCCGCCCCGCCGTCGGCGAGGCCGCGCACGATGTCGCGCTCGGAGATGATGCCCACCACCTGGACCGCGTCCTCGCTGACCACCAGGGCGCCGATGCCCTCGAGCTTCAGACGGCGCACCACGGTCGAGATCGCCGTCTCCGGCCGGATGGTCGAGACCACGTTGCCCTTGCTGCCGAGAATGTCGCTTACCTTCATTGGCCCTGCCTCCCGCTTTCGCCGAGGCCGGCCCGGATCGGCGTCCCCGGAGCATCGGGGCCGGCCGCTCGCCTGCGCCGCAGGATCTGCGCGCAACGAAAGCATAGGCTCGTTCGCCGTTCTTGGGAATAGGGCGGAGGCTCGGAGGTCCGCAAGGGCCGGACGAGATGCTAGATCAGAACCCACTCGGATGGAACCGCGTCTCGGTTCCATCCGAGTGGGTGATTCTGATCGAACTTGTAGATTTAGAGCAGATTCACGCGATGAGCTGTTCTAGGTCTCGAGGTCGAGCAGGGCGCCGGTCATCTCGTCCTGGGCCTCCAGGACGGCCAGGTTCGCCTGGAAGCTGCGCACGGCGATCATCTGGGTCACCAGCTCCTCTTCCAGGGAGACGTTGGGCAGATGCACCAGCCCCTGGCCGTCGGCCGCCGGGTACGCGGGGTTGAACAGCGCGACGGAAGGCGGCGTCACCGGCACCGCTAGCGTGCGCACGCCGCCGCCCCCTTCCGCCGCGACCGTCGTGGCCAGCGTGCGCAGGGGAATGTAGGGCGCGGCCCCCGTCGTGCTCGCCGGACGTCCCGCGGCCGCGCTGGCGGCCGGATCGGCGCCGGCCGAGCGCAGGTTGGCCACGTTGTAGGCCGAAACCGCGAAGCGCCGCGTTTCCGCCATCAGCCCGGAGAGCGCCGTATGGATCGCCGTTGCCAAGAAACACCCCTGCCCATTTCGGAAGCGAGCAATATAACCCGCTGAAGAAACAACCGCAAATATTTGAATTTTATATATATTTTATGATGCTCGTCCGATTCATAGCTGCCATTCGATATTCTCATCCGATATATACTGGACGTGACTATCCGGAAGGCCTACATCAGCCTTGGGGAGGACGTTCGATGGATGCCAGGACGCTCTGCCTTGGGGTGCTCGCGCGCGGGGACGCCAGTGGCTACGAGATCAAGAAGAGCTTCGAGGAAGGCCCTTTCGCCCACATCCAGGCGGCCAGCTTCGGGGCGATCTATCCGGCTCTCACCCGGCTGACGGCCGACGGCCTGGTGGCCTGCCGCGACGAGCCGCAGGAAAAGCGGCCCGACAAGAAGGTCTTCTCCATCACGCCAGCCGGCCGCGACGCGCTCGCCGCCCGGCTCATGCGGCCGCCGCCGCCCGACCGCATGACCTCGGACTTCCTCTTCATCTTGTTCTTCGCCCACAGCCTGCCGCCGCCACTGCTGGCCGACTTCATCGACGCGCGCATCGCCTGGTACGAGGGCAGCCTTGAGCGCATGCGGTCCTGCGGGTGCGAGCAGCGCCTGGCGGGCGAGCGCTTCGTCCACGGGCTGGGGCTGGCCTGGTACACCACGGCCGCCCAGTACCTGCGCGAGCACCGGGACGAGCTGCTGGCCGAGGTGAGCGCGCCGGCCGACTTGGTGGCCGAATGAGCCCGCGGCCGCCATCCGGACGTCCGGCGAGGGGAGAGCGGGGCACCGGCCCCGCGTATCACCTGCGATACCGGCCCGCCGCCACGTTCCGCCGCGGGTCGTCCGCCAGCCGCGAGGACGAGGTATGAAGCGTTCCTTCCTGATCGCCGCGGTTCTGGCCGTTGCCGCGGTCGCCTGGGTCTACTCGGGCGAGCTGGCCGGCACCGAGGCCCAGGCTCCGGCGCGCAAGCCGGCGGCCGACCTCCGCCTGAGCGAGGTCGCGCCCCAGGTGCGCGTGCGCGCCCAGTCGGCGGTCCCCTACGCCACGGCCGTGATCCTGCGCGGGCGCACCGAGGCGCTGCGCAAGGTGCGGGCCCGCTCGGAGACCCACGGCCGCATCATCGAGCATTCCCTGAGGCGCGGCGCCTCGGTGGCCGCTGGCGATCCGCTCGTTAAGCTGGCGCCCGAGGACCGGCCGGCGCGCCTGGCCGAGGCGAGAGCCCTGCTGGAGCAGAAGCGGATCGAGCACAAGGCGGCCGAGCGCCTGTCAGAGAAGGGCTTCCGGGCCGACACCCAGCTCGCCGCCTCCCAGGCCGAGCTGCAGAGAGCCAGGGCCGCCGTCGAGCGCGCCCAGGTCGAGCTCGAGAACACCGTCATCCGCGCGCCCTTCCACGGTATCGTCGAGGAACGGCTGGTCGACCTGGGCGACTTTCTGGAGCAGGGCGACGCCGTGGCGCAGCTGGTTGACCTGGACCCCATCCTGGTGATCGCCCAGGTGAGCGAGCGGGACATCGGGCAGCTTTCCGTCGGCGGCAGCGGGACGGCGCGGCTGATGACCGGCCAGCAGATCGAGGGCCGCATCCGCCACATCGCCAAGGTGGCCGACCCGGTGACCCGGACCTTCCGGGTCGAGGTCGAGGTGGCGAACCCGGACGGCGCCCTGCGCGACGGCGTCACCGCCGAGGTGGTGCTGCCCGGCCCCGAGGTGCTGGCCCACCGGGTCTCGCCCGCCGTCCTGTCCCTCAACGCCGACGGCACCATCGGCGTCAAGCTGGTGGACCAGGACCACCGGGTCCGCTTCTACCCGGTCGAGATCGTCGAGCAGGGCGCCGACGGCCTCTGGCTGCGCGGCCTGCCGGAGACCATCACGCTGATCACCGTGGGCCAGGAGTTCGTGAAGGACGGCCAGCGCGTGCGGACCGTCGACGAGACAACGCTCGAAGCCGGCGCGACGGAAGGCTGAGAGGCCCCATGAACGCCATCATCGACGCCGCCGTCAGCCACGCGCGCACCGTGGTCGCGACGCTGGTCCTGGTGCTGATCGCCGGCGCCTACGCCTACGTCACGGTGCCCAAGGAGGCGGAGCCGGACATCCAGCTGCCGGTCATCTACACCAACGTCCACCACGAGGGCATCTCCCCCGAGGACGCCGAGCGGCTGATCATCAAGCCCCTGGAGGAGCAGCTGCGCGGCATCGAGGGCATCAAGGAGATGCGCTCGACCGCCTTCCTCGGCGGCGCCAATGTGGTCATGGAGTTCGACGCCGGCTTCGACGCCGACGCGGCGCTGGCCGACGTGCGCGAGAAGGTCGACCTCGCCAAGCCCGAGCTGCCCGAGGACGCCGACGAGCCGACCGTGCACGAGATCAACCTGAGCCTCTTCCCGGTGCTCGTGGTGACCCTCTCCGGCGACGTGCCCGAGCGCACCCTGCTGCATCTGGTGCGCGACCTGCAGGACCGCATCGAGGGCCTCTCTCAGGTACTCACGGCGAACATCGCCGGCGACCGGGAGGAGCTGATCGAGGTGGTGGTCGAGCCCCTGGTGCTGGAGAGCTACAACCTGAACGCCACGGAACTGATCGAGACGGTCCAGCGCTCCAACCGGGTGGTGGCGGCGGGCAGCCTGGACACCGGCGAGGGCCGCTTCGCCATCAAGCTGCCGGGCCTCTTCGGCAGCGTCGAGGACATCCTCAACATGCCGGTCAAGGCGAACGACGACGCGGTGGTCCGCTTCCGCGACATCGCCACCTTGCGCCGGACCTTCAAGGACCCGGAGGGCATGGCCCGAATCAATGGCCGGCAGGCCATCGCCCTCGAGGTCTCCAAGCGCACCGGCGAGAACATCATCGGCACCATCGAGGACGTGCGCGCCGTGGTCGAGCAGGCCCGCACCGCCTGGCCGGACGACGTGGTGGTGACATACAGCCAGGACAGGTCCAGCAACATCCGCTCCATGCTGAGCGACCTGCAGAACAACGTGCTGAGCGCCGTGCTGCTGGTCATGGTGGTGGTGGTGGCGGCCCTCGGCCTGCGCAGCGCCGGCCTGGTCGGCATCGCCATCCCCGGCTCCTTCCTTTCGGGCATCCTGGTGCTCGCCGCCTTCGGGCTCACCGTCAACATCGTGGTGCTGTTCAGCCTGATCCTGGCCGTCGGCATGTTGGTGGACGGCGCCATCGTGGTGACCGAGTACGCCGACCGCAAGATGAGCGAGGGCCTGCACCGCCGCGAGGCCTACGCGCTCGCCGCCAAGCGCATGGCCTGGCCGATCATCGCCGCCACCGCGACGACGCTCGCCGCCTTCCTGCCGCTCGTCTTCTGGCCGGGCATGGTGGGCGAGTTCATGAAGTACCTGCCGATCACCCTGGTGGCGACGCTGAGCGCCTCGCTGATCATGGCGCTCATATTCGTCCCGACCCTGGGCACCCTCCTGGGCAAGGCCGGCGGCGGCGCCGACGAGCGCACCATGCGGGCGCTGGCGGCCGGCGAGCACGGGGACCTCACCCGGGTCCCGGGCGCCACCGGCGTCTACGTGCGCGTGCTGCGCGCGGCGCTGCGTCACCCGGCCAAGATCCTCGCCCTGGCGGTCGCCCTCCTGATCGGAGTGCAGGCGGCCTATCAGATGTACGGCAAGGGGGTCGAGTTCTTCCCGGACGTGGAGCCGGACAACGCCCTCCTGCAGATCCACGCCCGCGGCAACCTCTCGATCTTCGAGCGCGACGACCTGCTGCGCCAGGTCGAGGAGCGGATCTTCGAGCTGCAGCGCGAGACCGGGTCCTTCCACGCCATCTATACCCGCAGCATGGCCGCCTCGGGAGTCGAGCGCGACGAGCCGGAGGACGTGATCGGCACCGTGCAGCTGGAGTTCACCGACTGGGAGCTCAGGCCCCCGGCCGACGAGATCCTCAGCGAGATCCGGCGGCGCACCGCCGATCTCGCCGGCATCCTGATCGAGGCCCGAAAGGAGGAGTCGGGCCCGCCGGTGGGCAAGCCGGTGCAGATCGAGATCAGCGCCGACAACCCCGCGCTGATCGACGCCACGGCTCAGAAGATCAACCGGGGGCTCGCCGAGATCGGCGGCTTCGTCGACGTCGAGGACGGCCGCGCGGTGCCCGGCATCGAATGGGAGATTGAGGTGGACCGCGCGCAGGCCGCCAAGTTCGACGCCGACATCTCGCTGATCGGCGGCTACGTGCGCATGATCACGAACGGCATGAGCCTGGGCGAGTACCGGGCCGACGACAGCGACGAGGAGATCGACATCGTCGTGCGCCTGCCCGAGCGCTACCGCAACCTGGCCCAGCTCGACCGCATCCGGGTCCAGACCGCCTCTGGGCTGGTGCCCATCTCCAGCTTCGTGGAGCGCCACGCCCGGCCCAAGGTCAACCTGCTGCGCCGCAACGACGGCAAGCGGGTCATGACGGTGAGGGCCGACCTCGAGCCCGGCCTGCTGCCCGACGACAAGGTGCGCGAGGTGCGCGCCTGGCTGGCCGGCGCCGACCTCGACCCGCGGGTCGGCATCACCTTCAAGGGCGAGGACGAAGAGCAGAAGGCCGCCCAGGACTTCCTCGGCAAGGCCTTCGCCGTCGCCCTCTTCCTCATGGCGATCATCCTGGTCACCCAGTTCAACAGCTTCTACTCCGCCTTCCTCATCCTCTCGGCGGTCATCATGTCGACCATCGGCGTGATGATCGGGCTGCTGGTGACGGGGCAGCCCTTCGGCATCGTCATGTCGGGCATCGGCGTCATCGCCCTGGCCGGAATCGTGGTCAACAACAACATCGTGCTGATCGACACCTTCGACCGCGTCAAGCGGACCACGGCCGACCCCATGGAGGCGATCCTGCGCACCGGCGCCCAGCGCCTGCGCCCGGTGCTGCTGACCACCGTCACCACCATCCTCGGGCTCATGCCCATGGTGCTGGCGGTCAACATCGACTTCTTCTCCCGCGCCGTCGAGGTGGGCGGTCCCTCGACCCAGTGGTGGCGGCAGCTCTCCACGGCCATCGTCTTCGGGCTGGGTTTCGCGACGGTACTGACGCTTCTGGTGACGCCCTGCGCCCTCATGCTGCGGGCCAACGTCGCGGCCTGGCGCCGGCGGCGGCGCGACCGCTCCCGGCCGGGGGCCGAGGCGCCCCACGGGGCCGCCGCCCGCCTGCCTCACGCCGCGGAGTAGGGCTTAGGCCCCGGACTTCTCCTCTGGCGGTTTCTTCTCCGGCTGCTCGTTTTCTTCCGGCGCGTCCTCGTCCGGGTCGTCCTCCGCCAGGCCCTCGACGGCCGGCTCCGGCGCCTCCTCGAGCGGGCCGCCCAGGCGCTCCTTGCGCCGGTAGACCATGCTGGCATAGGGAATGCTCGCCATATAGGCGAGGCCGGAGACGCCCAGGGTCACCCAGGGCGTGCTGATGAGGAAGGCGGCGAAGGCGCCGACCCCGAGCAGCACGAAGACCACCTGGCGGCCCGGCACGGTCAGGCGCTTGAAGGAGAAGGTCGGCACCCGGCTCGCCATGAGGGCGGCGACGATGGCCAGCATGGCGCCGTTGATCCAGGGCGAGGAGAAGATGCCCGCCTCGGACTGCAGGCCGAAGACGAGGGGCAGCAGCGCCAGGCCGCCGCCGGCCGGCGCCGGCACGCCGACGAAGAAGTCCCGGGTCCAGGCCGGGCGTGTGCTGCTGGTGTCGAGGGCCACGTTGAAGCGCGCGAGGCGCAGGCCGCAGCAGACGGCGAACAGCAGCGAGATCGCCCAGCCGAGGCCGCCGGCCTCCTGCAGGCTCCACATGTAGACCACCATGGCCGGCGCCACGCCGAAGCAGACGAAGTCCGAGAGGGAATCGAGCTCGGCGCCGAAGCGGCTAGCCGCCCCCAACGCCCGCGCGATGCGCCCGTCCAGCCCGTCCAGCACCGCCGCGACGGCGATGGCGATCACCGCCCGGTCCCAGAGGCCCTCGACCGCGAAGCGCATGGCCGTCACCCCGGCGCAGAGCGCCAGCAGGGTCAGGCTGTTGGGGATCAGCCGGTTGATCGAATGGGCGCCCAGGCGCCGCTTGCCCTGACGGGCCATCAGCGCACCTCGCCTGCGCGCGCCGGCTCGTCGGAGGTGAGGTCCGCCAGCACGGTCTCGCCGCCGACCGCCCGCTGGCCGACCGCGACCAGCGGCTGGACGCCCTCGGGCAGGTAGACGTCGGCGCGGCTGCCGAAGCGGATCAGGCCGAAGCGCTCCCCGCTCCTGACCGTCTGGCCGGCCTCGAGGTCGCAGACGATGCGCCGCGCCACCAGCCCGGCAATCTGCACCACGCCGAGGCGCCGGCCGTCTTCCGTCTCCAGGCAGACGCACTGGCGCTCGTTCTCCTCCGAGGCCTTGTCGAGGGACGCATTGACGAAGGTGCCGGATCGGTAGGCCTCGGCGACCACCCGGCCGTCCACCGGCACCCGGTTCACGTGCACGTCGAAGACGTTGAGGAAGATGCTGATCCGGGTCAGGGGCGCCTCGCCCAGCTCCAGCTCGGGCGGCGGCACCGCTTCGGCGATCATCTGCACCCGGCCGTCGGCGGGGCTCACCACCAGGCCCGGACGCACCGGCGTCACCCGCGGCGGGTCGCGGAAGAAGTAGGCGCACCAGCAGGTGGCCACCAGGCCGATCCAGAAGAGCGGCGTCCAGAGGAAGCCGAGCACCACCGCGGTGGCGGCGAAGCCGCCGACGAACGGCCAGCCGGCCCGGTGGATGGGCACCAGCACCGATTCGAGGGCGGAGTCAGTGGGTCTGTTCATGAAGGATCTGGAGGGTTGCGGCGCGGTGCGATCCGCCTCGGCTCAGCGGCCGATCTGGCCATGGCGGGCGCGGTCGGTATGACGAGTCATCGCTATACATAGGCGTGGGCCGTCCGGAAGATCAAGGCGCCCCCAAAAGGGTGGATCCGGGGCCTGCCGAAGCTCCGGCGGGCCGTCGGCGGCGGACGATCGGCCCGGCGTCACTGGGTGCTGGGCAACACGAAGATCTGGCCGGGATAGATCAGGTCGGGGTCTTGGATCTGCTCGTCGTTGGCGTCGAAGATCACGCTGTAGTGGATGCCGTGGCCCATGGTGCGCCGGGCGATGCGCCACAGGCTGTTGCCCGGCTGCACGATGACGTAGCGGTTCTCGGGGAAGCCGCCGGCCAGCTCGGCCCGCGAGAAGAGGGTCGCGACCCGGGCCAGCACGTCGCCCTTCTCGTCCACCTGGTCGACCCGCAGGCGGTGCAGGCCCGAGGCCACCGGCTCCGGCGGCGCCAGTTGCCAGCGCCCGTTGGCGTCGGCCAGGGCCGTGCCGAGCGGCTTCTCGTCCAGGTAGACGATGACCCGAGAGCCGGGATCGGCCTGGCCGCTGACGACGATGTAGCCGTCGGCGTTGTAGTCCACGGCGTTCAGCAGCAAGGCCCGGTCGCGCAGCCCGTCGCCTGTCGGCTGCTGCAGGATCCGGGTGGCGCCCAGGTCGTCTCGCGGCATCTCCACGGTGAGCGGCACCTCCGGCTCGCTCACGGCCGCGACCTGGCCCTCCGAGGCCGCCGAAGCGCCGCCGGTCGCCTCCGTCTGCCCTTCTGCCCCGGCCGCACCGCCGGACTCGCCGGTTGCGCCGGACTGCGCCTCGGGCTCGGCCTCGGCGACCGCGATGGAGGGCTGCGGCACCGAGACGATCACCAGGGTCTCCGAAAGCACCACCGTGCCGTCCGGCAGCTCCGCGCGCAGGCCGAGCTGGTGGTCGCCCGGTCTCAGGGGCCGGTCCAGGATGATCACCCAGGCGCCGACCGAGTCGGCGACCACGCGGGCGATCTCGATCTCGCCGTCCAGCAGGATGACGATGCTGCCCGGCTCGGCTCGGCCGGCGATGACCGCGTCGCCGTTGGGCTCGACCCGCACGATGTCGAAGAGCGGGGACATGGGCTTGGGCGCCGCGTCCGGCGGCAAGGCCGCCGTCTGGGTCCCCGATGAGGCGCCCGCCGACGCCGACTCGTCGCCGGCCTCCGGCACCGTCTGGGCCATCGACTGGGACTCGGGCGCCGGCTGCGTCGCGGTCGCGGCGCCCGCACCGCTCTCGGCAGTGCCCGAGGTTCCGGCCGTGGTGTCCTGACCCGTCTCGGACTGGGACTGGGACTGGGACGACGGCGCGCTGGTGGCGGCCTGGCCCGAGACGGTGGTCCCGCTTCCGGCCTCGGCCGACGCCTCGGGTTCGGACGGCTGCACGCTTTCGGGTGCCGTGGCGCCCGCGTCGCCGCCCTCAGTCGGCTGGACCATCGTCTCGGCCTGGCCCGCCGTCCCTTGGCTCGCACCGCCCTGGGTCGAGGTCGTTTGGGTCGAAGTGCCCTGAGTAGAGGCGCCCTGAGTAGAGGTGCCTTGGGTAGAGCCGCCTTGGGTGGAGACGCCTTCGGCCGAGGCGGGCACCTCGGCGGTACCTTCGGCCTGGGCGCCTTCGGTGGTCGCTCGCACCACCTCCCGGATCACCACCTGCCCCGGCTCGCCGGCCTGGGTCCCGGGACTCTCGGTCCCAGAGCTCCCGGTCCCGGTGGTCTGGGTCCCCGTTGTCTGGGTCTGGGTCTGTGCGGTGGACTCCTGTGACTCACCCTGGGCGGCGCCCTGAGACGCGGCCGGCTCCGCCCCCGATTGGCCGGCGGTCTGGCCGGTCGTCGCGGCCGTGGCCGCGGTCTCGGCGGTCCCGCCCCCTTCGGAGACGGGGGAGTCCTCGCTTCCGGTCAGAAAAAACGCCGCAATTGCAACCGCCACAACGACGACGATGACACCCGCGACCAAGCCGCGTTGCACGTCGGGGACCTCCTTTGCCGCTGCGAGGCCTGAGCCGGGCGGCAGCCTTTCAAAACCTATCCTTGCGTACAAGCGTAATATGACCTTGACCGAGTCGCAATGAAGCCGTCGGACGGGGCAGGCCCGGTCGTCGGCCTGGGCGTCGACCGGTGCCGGGGCCTCCGTCCCGCTCTTTCCTCGCCGGTTGGAATGGGCTAACAGCGGGGCGGCGGGCCCGGACACGCCCGACGGTCGAGCAAGGAGCGGGCGAAATGGCCGAGATCGAAGCCCTCTGCGTCTACTGCGGCTCCTCGGACCGGGGCCACCCGCAGCACCGGGACTGGGCCGGCGAGCTGGGGCGCGAGGCCGCCCGGCGCGGCATCCGCATCGTCTTCGGTGGCGGCCGGGTCGGCCTGATGGGTGTGGTGGCCGACGCCGCGCTCGGCGCCGGCGGCGAGGCGGTGGGCGTCATCCCCGAGCATCTGCAGGCCTGGGAGGTGGGCCACGGCGGCCTCACCCGGCTCGAGGTGGTCGACTCCATGCACAGCCGCAAGGCCCGCATGTGCGAGCTGGCGGACGCCTTCTGCGTCCTGCCGGGCGGGCTCGGCACCCTGGACGAGGCGGTCGAGATCATCACCTGGAAGCAGCTGCGCCTGCACGACAAGCCCATCGTGCTGCTCGACCAGGGGGGCTTCTGGCGGCCCTTCCTGGACCTGGTGGCGCACCAGGCCGAGCACGGCTACGTGCGGCCGGAGCACCGAGGCCTTTTCACCGTGGTAGAGGACGTGACCGGCGTGTTCGAGACGCTCGGAGCGGCCCCCGAGCCGGAGATCGCCGACCGCAAGGCACGGATCTGAGGGCGCTCCGCGACGGCGGCGAGACGCCGGCCCGGGCGATCTTGCGCCCCGGCGCCAGCTTGCTATTGTCCGCCGCGTCAGTGCCGAGAGGGCGCCGGCCGGCGCCCGATCCCCTTCCAGGGCAGGTTCGCTAGCGGGCAGGAGAGAGATCCATGGCCAAGATCAAGGTCAAGACCCCGATCGTCGAGCTCGACGGCGACGAGATGACCCGGATCATCTGGGCGATGATCAAAGAGAAGCTGATCCTGCCTTACCTGGACATCGGGCTCGCCTACTACGACCTCTCGATCCAGAGCCGCGACGAGACCGACGACCAGATCACCATCGACGCGGCCAACGCCATCAAGGAGCACGGCGTCGGCGTCAAGTGCGCCACCATCACTCCCGACGAAGCCCGGGTCGAGGAGTTCGGCCTGAAGAAGATGTGGCGCTCGCCCAACGGCACCATCCGCAACATCCTGGGCGGCACCGTGTTCCGCCAGCCCATCATCATGAAGAACGTGCCGCGCCTGGTGCCGGGCTGGACCGAGCCCATCGTGATCGGCCGCCACGCCTTCGGCGACCAGTACCGGGCCACCGACTTCCTGGTGCCGGGGCCCGGCAGGCTCACCATCACCTTCGAGCCCGCCGGCGGCGAGCCGGTGACACGGGAGATCTTCGAGTTTCCCGAGAGCGGCGTCGCCTTGGGCATGTACAACCTGGACGAATCCATCCGCGGCTTCGCCCGGGCCTGCCTCAACTATGGCCTGTCGCTCGGCTGGCCGGTCTATCTCTCGACCAAGAACACCATCCTCAAGGCCTATGACGGCCGCTTCAAGGACCTCTTCCAGGAGGTCTTCGACAATGAGTTCAAGGCGGCCTTCGAGGAGAAGGGCATCATCTACGAGCACCGCTTGATCGACGACATGGTGGCGGCCGCCCTCAAGTGGTCGGGCGGCTTCGTCTGGGCCTGCAAGAACTACGACGGCGACGTGCAGTCGGACACGGTCGCCCAGGGCTTCGGCTCCCTCGGCCTTATGACCTCGGTGCTGATGACCCCGGACGCCAAGACCATCGAGGCCGAAGCCGCCCACGGCACGGTAACCCGCCACTACCGCCTGCATCAGGAAGGCAAGGAGACCTCCACCAACCCCATCGCCTCGATCTTCGCCTGGACCCGGGCGCTGCACTATCGCGGCCAGTTCGACGAGACGCCCGATGTCACCCGCTTCGCCAACGCGCTGGAGCAGGTCTGCATCGACACGGTGGAGTCGGGCGACATGACCAAGGACCTGGCCCTGCTCATCGGCGAGCACCAGAAGTGGCTCACCACCGGCCAGTTCATGGACAAGCTGGACGAAAACCTGAAGCGTGCCATGGCCTGACCGGCCTTTCCCCCCGGCACGCCGCAACAGAGGATCCACGACCGCCATGCGCGCACTGACGAAACTCTTGCTGACGATTGGACTCATCATGACCCTGACGGACAAGGCCAACGCGGGCGACCCGGAGAACACGCTCGTCATGGAACTCGAGCACGGCACGGTCGTGATCGAACTGCTGCCCGATGTGGCGCCCAAGCACGTGGCGCGCATCAAGGAGCTGACCCGCGACGGCTTTTACGACGGGATCGTCTTCCACCGGGTGATGGATGGCTTCATGGCCCAGACCGGCGATCCGACCGGAACGGGCACCGGCGGTTCGGGCCAGAACATCGATGCGGAGTTTTCCGACGTGCCCTTCGAGCGCGGCACCGTCGGCATGGCCCGCGCCCAGAACCCCAACAGCGGCGACAGCCAGTTCTTCATCATGTTCGACGAGGGCTCGTTCCTGAACGGCAAGTACACGGTCTGGGGCCAGGTGGTCGAAGGCATGGAGGCGGTCGACAAGATCAAGAAGGCGCCGGCCGGGCGCCAGAGCGGCATGGTCGACGATCCCGACCACATCGTCTCCATGAAGGTGCAGGCCGACGTCGGCGGCTGAGCCCGCCGCCCGAACCTCGCTTCAAGCCTCCACCGGTGCCCGTCGTTCCGGCGCCAGGTGCTTGTAGTCGCCCGTGCGCAGGTGGCATGAGGCCAGGTGGCCTGGGTCGTCCTCGGTCGGCTCGAGCTCGGGCAGCCGTTCGGCGCAGACCTCCACCGCGATCGGGCAGCGGGGATGGAAGGTGCAACCCGATGGCGGGTTGAGCGGGCTCGGCACGTCGCCCTGCAGCACCATGCGCTCGCGCCGCCGGCCGGGCTCGGGAATCGGCACCGCCGACAGCAGCGCCTGGGTGTAGGGGTGCTGGGGGTTGCGGTAGAGGCTGTTGCGGTCGGTGATCTCGGCGATCCGCCCGAGATACATGACCGCCACCCGGTCGCTGATGTGCTCGACCACCGCCAGGTTGTGGGAGATGAACAGCAGGGTGAGGCCGAGATCCTGCTGCAGTTCCTTGAGCAGGTTGAGCACCTGGGCCTGGACCGAGACGTCGAGCGCCGAGACCGGCTCGTCGCAGACCACGAACTTGGGTCTCAGCACCAGGGCCCGGGCGATGCCGATGCGCTGGCGCTGACCGCCGGAGAACTCGTGCGGGAAGCGCTGGGCATGGGCGGGCTGGAGCCCGACCAGGCGCAGCATCTCGGCGACCCGCTGGTGGCGCTCGTCGGCATTGGAGACGCCGTGCACCAGCAAGCCCTCGGCGATGGTGTTGCCGACCGGCGTGCGCGGGTCGAGCGAGGAGAAGGGGTCCTGGAAGATGATCTGGACCTGGCTGCGCAGGCGCTGCAGGGCCTTGCCCTGGAGGGTCGCCAGGTCCTGGCCGTCGAAGTAGATGTGCCCCGCGGTGGGATCGAGCAGGCGCACCAGCAAGCGGCCCACGGTCGTCTTGCCGCAGCCCGACTCGCCGACCAGGCCCAGGGTCTCGCCCTCCTCGATCTCGAGCGAGATCTGGTCCACCGCCTTGACCTGGGCGACCGTGCGCCTCAGCACCCCGCTCTTGACCGGGAAGTACTTCACCAGATCGCGGATCTCGACCAGCGCGCTCATGGTCCCTCCCCCGGGTGCGCCCCCTCCCCCCGGTGCAGCCAGCAGCGCACCGCGTGGCCGGGCTCGACCCGGATGAGATCCGGCCGCTCCTCGGTGCAGCGGGTGAGCGCGTGCTCGACCCGGGCACGGCAGCGCGAGGCGAAGCGGCAGCCCTGGGGCAGGTCGATCAGATTGGGCACCGTGCCGGGGATGACCGCCAGGCGGTGCTGCTCCTCGCCCAGCACCGGGATCGAGCCCAGGAGGCTCTGGGTGTAGGGGTGTTTCGGCTCCTCGAAGAGGGTCTTGACGTCGGTCTCCTCGACGATCTCGCCGGCGTACATGACCGCCACCCGGTCGGCCATCTCGGCGACCACCCCCAGGTCGTGGGTGATGAGGATGGTGGCGGTGCCGGTCTCGCGCTGGAGGGCGCGCATGAGGTCGAGGATCTGCGCCTGGATGGTGACGTCGAGGGCGGTGGTCGGCTCGTCGGCGATCAAGAGCTTGGGCTCGCAGGCGAGCGCCATGGCGATCATCACCCGCTGGGCCATGCCGCCTGACATCTCGTGGGGATAGGCCTCGGCGCGCCGCTTGGGGTCCGGGATGCCGACCTTCTCCAGCATCTCGACGGCACGCGCCTCGCCGGCCTTGCGGCTCATCTGCCGGTGGATCTCGTAGACCTCGGAGATCTGCGCGCCGACCTCGAACACCGGATTGAGGGAGGAGGTCGGGTCCTGGAAGATCATGGAGATGTGCTCGCCGCGCAGGTCCGTCATCTCCTCCAAGGAAAGGCTCAAGAGGTCGCGTCCGCCGAAGCGCACCTCGCCGCTCTCCACCCGTCCCGGCGGCGGCACCAGGCGCATGATGGAGAGCGCCGTCACGCTCTTGCCGCAGCCCGATTCGCCGACGATGCAGAGCATCTCGCCTTCGCCCACCTGGAGGTCCACCCCGTCGACCGAGCGGGCGACGCCGTGGCGGGTATGGAACCAGGTGCGCAGGTCGCGCACCTCAAGGACGCTCGCGCCTTCGGCCGCCATCAGTCGTTCAGCCGCGGGTCGAGGGCGTCGCGCAGCCCGTCGCCCAGGAGATTGAACCCGAGCACGGTGATCATGATGGCGAGCCCCGGGAAGAACACCAGGTGGGGCGCGCTGAACACCTGGTTGCGCTCGGAGCCCAGCATGGTGCCCCACTCCGGCGTCGGCGGCTGGGCGCCCAGGCCGAGGAACGAGAGGCCCGCCGCGTCGAGGATGGCGCTGGCGATGCCGAGGGTGGAGAGCACGACGATGGGCGTGAGCGCGTTGGGCACGATGCGCACCAGCAGGATGCGCGTGCTGCTGGCACCGATCGCCTTGGACGCGGCCACGTAGTCCATCTCCTTGATCGACAGCACGCTCGCCCGCATGACGCGGGCGTAGGCCGGGAGTGTGACGATGGATATGGCGAGCAAGGCGTTGCGGATTCCGGGCCCGAGCACGGCGACGATGGCGATTGCCAGCAGCAGCGATGGAAAGCCGAGAATCACGTCCATCACCCGCATGATGACGTTGTCGAGCCAGCCGCCCCAGTAGGCCGCGATGGCGCCCAGGAACATGCCGCCGGTGACCGCGAAGAAGACCGTGGAGAAGCCGATCGAGAGGCTGACCCGGGCGCCATAGATGATCCGGCTGAAGAGATCGCGCACGTTGCCGTCGACGCCCAGGATGTGCTGTGGCTTATCGGCCTCGCAGCCGAGCAGATGGATGCAGGGCGCCGCGCGCTTGCGCACATTCTCCTTGCCGATCAGCACCTCCTGGGGGTCGTAGGGGGCGAGGATGGGCGCCGCCAGCGCCGTGAACATCATGAAACCCACCAGGCACATGCCGACGATGCCGGTCTTGCGCCGGAAGAGACGGCGCAGCGCCGTCTTCCAAAGCGCCGTCGGGCTGCCCAGCAGCCGCTCCTCGTCCTGCTGCTCGGCGAAGGCCTCGGCGGTGCGTTTCAGGGTGGTCACCACGGCTCGTCAGCCCTCCCCCTCATTCCAGCCGGATCCGCGGATCGAGGAAGCCATAGGAGACGTCCACGATCAGGTTGATCAGCATGTAGGCGACGGCGATCACCACCGTGAAGGCCTGGATGATGGGATAGTCGCGGGCGGTGATCGCCTCGAACAGCATGCGTCCGACGCCGGCCAGGCCGAACACGGTCTCGGTCAGCACCGCGCCGCCCAGGAGTCCGCCCATCTGCAGGCCGAGAATGGTCACCACCGGCAGCAGGGCGTTGCGCAGGGCGTGGCGGGCGACCACGCGGCGCTCGCGCGCGCCCTTGGCGCGGGCGGTGCGCACGTAGTCCCGGCCCAGCACCTCCAGCAGGCTGGAGCGGGTCATGCGCGCGATGATCGCCATAGGGATGGTGCTGAGCGCCACCACCGGCAGGATCAGGTGGCGGATCGCGTCCCAGAAGACCTTCCACTGGCCGGTGATGAGCGCGTTGAAGATGTAGTGGTTGGCGATGAAGTCGAGGACCTTGGCCCGGCCCGTGCCGGCGACGACGGTCCAGCCCCAGACCTCGTAGAAGGGCTCCGAGATGAGGCCGGCCGAGAGCCGTCCCGAGGGCGGCAGCCAGAAGATGGTGTCCTTCAGCATGAGCGCGAAGACGTAGGCCAGCATCAACCCGAGCCAGAACACGGGCATGGAGATGCCGATGTTGGCCAAGATCATGGTGGCGACGTCGGTGCCGGTGTTGTGGCGCATGGCCGAGATGATGCCGAGCGGCACGCCGATGAGGATCGCCAGGATCAGCCCGCCGACGGCCAGCTCGATGGTCATGGGCAGCCGCTCCACCAGGATCTGGCTGACCGGCCGGCTGAAGCGGATCGAGCGGCCGAAGTCGCCCTGCAGCACCCGGGTGATGTAGAGCCCGAACTGGACGTAGATGGGCTTGTCGAGGCCGTGCAGCCGCGTGAAGCGCTCGCAGGTCTCGGCGCTCGCCTTCTCGCCGAGAATGGCCTTGCAGGGATCGCCCGGGATCATGCGGGCCAGCACGAAGGTGACCAGCAAGATGCCGAACAGGACGGGGATGGAGACCAGCACCCGTCGTGTGATGTAGCCGATCATCCCAGAATCGCTAGCTAACCGGAACGACGCCCGGGCATGCGGCGCCGAAGCGCCGCACGCCGCGAGGCTCTACGTTCTGCCTGAGCGCCCTTACTCGGCGTTCATCAGGCCGTCCCAGAGATAGCTGTAATACTCGAACGCCCCGGTGTTGCCCTTGTGGTTGGCGTTCTTGGCGTCGATGCCCGCCGCCCAGGAGGCGACCACGTCGTTGGCGTCGAAGTCCGAGCCGTCGTGGAACTTAACACCGTCGCGCAGGGTGCAGGTCCACACGGTGGCGTCGTCGTTCGCGGAGCAGCCGGTGGCCAGACGCGGCTCAACGGCGCCGGAATCGATGGCGTAGCCGAGCAGGGGCTCGACCAGCTGCTGGCAGGCGGCCAGCGACTCGCCGTCGGTCTCGTCGGTGCAGTAGAGGCTGATGGGCTCGGCGTTCTGCATGAAGATGAAGGTGTCCTTGCCCGGGTTGGTGCGGTGGAACAGGGGCGCGCCAAAGGGCCGGAAGTGGGCGTTCTCGACGTAGGCGCCCGCCGCCGATGCGGACGCGCCATGGGCGATGGGAACCATCGGGACGATCGCCTTGATGGCGTTGTTGGCCTGCTCATAGAGCGGCTTGGCCGTGTCCGCGTTGGCGATGGTCGAGGCTTCCTCGAGCACCTCGTAGATCTCCGGATACACGTCGCCGTACTGCGGGTTCTTGGCGCTGAAGTGGAAGTCCAGGAAGTTGGTCACGTGGGGATAGTCGGCGCCCCAGCCGAGCAGGTAGAAGCCATCGAGGCGGCCGTTGGTCGACTCGTCGATGAACTCGCCCGACTCCATGACCACGACCTCGGCCTCGATCCCCAGGTTGTCGCGCAGCTGGGTCTGGAACTCGACCGCGACGATGCTGGGCTCGGGCAGATAGCCGCGGAAGACATCGCGGTAGTAGATCTTGGTCTTGAAGCCATCGGGGAATCCGGCCTCGGCGAGGAGAGCCTTCGCCGCCTCGGGATCGAAGTCGTACCAGGACTCGCCCTGGCAGCCGTTGGTGATCGAGCAGGGGGTGAAGTGGGAGGCGACCTCCGAGCCTTCCGGATAGAAGTGATCGACGATGCGCTGACGGTCGATCCCCATGGCGATGGCCTTGCGCACCTCGAGCTTGTCGAAGGGCTCGAAGGTGCTGGTCATGGCCAGATAGAGGGTGTTGGGGTTCGCAACCGGAATGAACTTCAGGCTGTCGTCGTTCATGACGGACTCGAAGTCGTCCGGGCTGATGTTGGTGATCTGGTCGACGGTACCCGCGCGCAGCTCCACCAGGCGCCCGGCGCCGCTGTCGGACCAGCGGATCACCAGGGTCTCGAACGGCGGCTTGTCGCCCCAGTAGTCGTCGAAGCGGCGCATGATGATGCTGTCGCCGCGCGCCCACTTGTCCAGCTTCCAGGGCGCCGTGCCGATGGGATGAGCGAGGATGTCGCCGCCGCCGCCGGTGGCGTTCAGATACTCTTCGGGCTGGATGCCGAAGGGCGTGAAGGCGGCCTTTGCCATGAAGGCCGGGTCCGGCTTGCACATGGTGAAGGTGACGGTGAGGCGGTCTGTGGCCTCGATCGACTTGATCTTGCCGCCGTAGCTGCAGTCGGGCGCCGAGACGCTCTTGCCCTCGAACGCACCGGCCGGCCCGGCCAGGCAAAGCGCGGCGAGGGCGCCGACGGCAGAGGAAATAAGTTTCGACCTGTTCATGAAGCTCGTCCTCCCTGTTTCGGTTCTCGAAGTCCGTCCGGCCTTAACGGGTTTCTTCTATTCGGACGAACGCTATTGAGTCTGATTGCGGCGACCATCATGGACAGGTTGGACGGCCCGCTCAACCTATTTTGCAGGTCTAAAGCGTACGAGACCGAAACATTTCAACTGTTTGTGAAGCCGACCGCGGGTTGGGAGGCGGCGCGCGACAGGCGCTAGAGCGCCGCCAGCTGGGCCTCGATGGCGCTGAGCGCCGCCTGCGCCGCCGCGCCGTCCGGGCCGCCGGCCTGGGCCATGTCGGGGCGGCCGCCGCCGCCCTTGCCGCCGACCGCGGCCGAGCCGGCGCGCACCAGATCGACCGCCGAGACCTTGCCGGTCAGGTCCTCGGTCACGCCCACCACCAGCGAGGCCTTGCCCTCGTTCACGGTGACGAGCGCCACCACGCCCGAACCCACACGGGACTTGAGGGCGTCGGCCATGGACTTCAGGTCGCGCGGCGGCACGTCGGCGAGCAGGCGCGCGGCGAAGGCGACGCCGCCCACCTCGCGCTGCTCCGGCCCCTCGGCCGCGCCGCCGCCGGTCGCCAGCTTGCGGCGCAGGTCCGAGAGCTCGCGCTCCAGGCGCTTGCGCTCCTCCAGCAGGCCGTCGATGCGCTTGGCCAGCTCGGCGGGCGCCGCCTTGAGGGCGGCCGACGCCTCGTCGAGCACCGCCTGCTGGCGGCGCACGTAGTCGAGGGCCGCCGCGCCGGCGACCGCCTCGATGCGCCGAACGCCGGCCGCGAGCGCGCTCTCGCCGACGATCTTGAAGAAGCCGATCTCGCCCGTGCGGCGCACGTGGGTGCCGCCGCAGAGCTCGGTGGAGAAGGAACGGGCGTGGCCCTCGGCGTCCTCGCCCTTGGCCGGATCCGCCCCGCCCATGGAGACGACGCGCACCTCCTCGCCGTACTTCTCGCCGAAGAGGGCGAGCGCGCCCGCCTCGACCGCCTCGTCGGGGGTCATGTAGAGCGTGGTGGTCTCGGCGTTCGCCCGGATGCGGGCGTTCACCAGGGCCTCGACCGCGGCGATGTCCTCGGGGCCGAGCGCCGCCGGGTGGGAGATGTCGAAGCGCAGCCGGTCGGGCGCCACCAGCGAGCCCTTTTGCGTCACGTGCTCGCCGAGCCGGCGGCGCAGCGCCTCGTGCAACAGGTGGGTCGCAGAGTGATGGGCGCGCAGGCCGGCGCGGCGCTCGGACTCGACCCGGAGCTCCACCGCGTCGCCCACGGCGAGGCGGCCCTTCACCACCTCGCCCAGGTGGACGTGGAGGTCGCCCAGCACCTTCTGGGTGTCGTCAACGCGCAGCTCGCAGCCGCCGGCGGAGAAGGCGATGCCGCTGTCGCCAAGCTGGCCGCCGGACTCGCCGTAGAAGGGCGTCTGGTTGACCAGGAGCTGGACCTTGGCGCCGGTCTCGGCCGCCTCCACCTCCTTGCCGTCGGCGACGAGCGCCAGCACCTGGGCCTCGCCCATCTCGGTCTCGTAGCCGAGGAACTCGGTGGCGCCGTGGGTCTCGCGCAGCTCGTACCAGAGGGTCTCGGTCGCCGCCTCGCCGGAGCCGACCCAGGACTTGCGGGCGGCCGCGCGCTGGCGCTCCATGGCCTGGTCGTAGCCGGCCTGGTCGACGCCGCGGCCCTGGCCGCGCAGGATGTCTTGGGTCAGGTCGAGGGGGAAGCCGTAGGTGTCATAGAGCTTGAAGGCGACCTCGCCGTCGAGGGCCGCGCCCTCGCCCAGCCGGGCCGTCTCCTCCTCCAGCAGCTTGAGGCCGCGGTCGAGGGTGCGGTTGAAGCGGGCCTCCTCCAGCTTCAGGGTCTCGGCGATCAGCGCCTCGGCGCGCTGCAGCTCGGTGAAGTGCTGGCCCATCTCGCGCACCAGGACGGGCACCAGGCGGTAGAGCATGGGCTCCTTCATGCCCAGGCGGTGCACGTGGCGCATGGCCCGGCGCATGATGCGGCGGAGCACGTAGCCGCGGCCCTCGTTGCTCGGCAGCACGCCGTCGGCGATCAGGAAAGCGCTGGAGCGCAGATGGTCGGCGACCACCCGGTGGCTGACGGCCTGGGGGCCGTCGGGCGCGGCGCCGGAGACCTCGGCCGAAGCCTCGATGATGGCGCGCAGGAGGTCGGTGTCGTAGATGTCCTGCTTGCCCTGCATCACCGCGGCGATGCGCTCCAGGCCCATGCCGGTGTCGATCGAGGGCTTGGGGAGCGGCACCCGCTCGCCGCCGGCGAGCTGCTCGAACTGCATGAAGACCAGGTTCCAGATCTCGACGAAGCGGTCGCCGTCCTCGTCGGGGCTGCCGGGCGGGCCGCCGGGGATGCCCTCGCCGTGGTCGTAGAAGATCTCCGAGCAGGGCCCGCAGGGCCCCGTGTCGCCCATGGACCAGAAGTTGTCCGAGGTGGCGATGCGGAGGATGCGCTCCTCGGGCAGGCCGGCGATCCTGGCCCAGAGGCCCGCCGCCTCGTCGTCCTCGGCGTAGACGGTGACCAGGAGGCGCTCGGCCGGCAGGCCGAACTCCCGGGTGACCAGAGTCCAGGCCAGCTCGATGGCGAGCTCCTTGAAGTAGTCGCCGAAGGAGAAGTTGCCCAGCATCTCGAAGAAGGTGAGATGGCGCGCCGTGTAGCCGACGTTCTCCAGGTCGTTGTGCTTGCCGCCGGCGCGCACGCACTTCTGGGAGGTGACGGCGCGGGAGTAGCCGCGCGTCTCCGAGCCGGTGAAGACGTTCTTGAACTGCACCATGCCGGCGTTCGTGAACAAGAGCGTCGGGTCGTTGTGGGGCACGAGCGGCGAGGAGGCCACGACCTCGTGGCCGTGCTCCTTGAAGTAGCCCAGGAACTGGGCGCGGATCTCGTTGGCGCTCTGCATGGCCTTCATCTAACGCTTGCCGGGGGCCGCTGCAAGGCGGCCGGGGCGGGCGCCGGGCGCGCCCGCAAGGGCGCAGAGGGCGCCCTCGAGCACCTGCTGAAAGGCCCCGCCCGGGACCGGTCTCTGCCGATTGGACCGCCATCGCCGGTCCCACGGGTCCTGTCTGGATAGCCCTCCATGCCGTCCGCGCGAACGGCAGATCGATCTTGCAAAGGCGCGAGAACCACCCAAGTCGTTGTCATGACTAAGCTATTCGCCCACGCCATCGCCTTTCTGTTTCTCGCTCTGCTCACGCAAGTCGGCGGCCTTGCCTATCTGCTCACCCTGCTTGTGACCAGGATCAAAGGCATCCGGCAGGCCGTTGGCCGATGGATCGGGCCCATGGTCTTCCTAGGTCTCTACACAATGCTTTCCGTTGGCGCGGGGCTTGCGGCACCGTTCTTCGGGCGGGTGCCGCTGCCCTGCTTCGCATCTCAGGATGTGCCGCTGGCCATGCAATCGCCCGTCTACTGTGCCCTGAACCGGCACTATGTGAGGCCCGAACTGAAATCCGTCTTGCTAGAGCTTTCGGCGCACGTCGATCGCGAGTTTCCGGGGACGATCACGCTGATGCTCGACGCCGGCTTCCCTTTCCTCGACGGCTTCCCGCTCCTCCCGCACCTGTCGCACAAAGACGGCCGCAGCGTGGATCTCGCCTACTACTACCGCGTCGCGGACGGCGGCTACCGCCCCGGCGAGACCAAGTCGCCCATAGGGTACTGGGCCTTCGAGAGCCCCGGTGCCGACGACATCTCACCCTGCCCGGATCGGGGCGATCTCTTGACGCTTCGCTGGGACATGCCTTGGTTTCGGTCCTTCCTGAACGACCTCGAGCTTGAGGGGGACCGAACCCGCGCCGCCTTGGAATGGCTGACCGACGCGAGGCGCGACACCGGAGTCTCGAAGGTCTTCCTCGAACCGCACCTCGCGAGATCGCTCGGGATCGAAAGCGAGATCCTGCGCTTTCAAGGCTGCCGCGCCGCTCGCCACGACGACCACATACACATCGAGATCGCACCTTGAGGCTTCGGGTGGTCCGCGGACACTGGCTGCAACAGGGAACGCGTCCTGCTGCTCTTTTCTCCGGACGAGTGTTTGCCTGCTTGTGCGGTCGGCGCCACCCATCAGGCGCCGGGACGGCGGCGGTCGAAGAAGGTGACGCCGATGGCGGCCAGGCTGACGCAGGCCACGGCCAGGCCGGTCCGCCAGGTGAGGGCCTCGCCCAGGAGGACGACGCCGACCAGAACGGCGATGGCCGGCTCCAGGGTCACCAGGATGCCGTAAGCGCGCGCCGGCAGGCGCTTCAGGGCCTCGAACTCGAGGGACCAGGGGATGGTGGTCGAGAGCAGGGCGACGGCGAGCACGCCCAGGAGGATCGCTGGATCGAGCAAGGCGGGCCCCATGCCGCCGACGCCGAAGGGCAGCAGCAGCAGGGCGGCCACCGCCATGGCGAGGGCGAGGCCCGTGCCCCGCTCGAAGATGCGCCCGACCCGCACGCTGATCAGCACGAAGCCGGCCCAGCCCACGGCGCCCAGGCCGGCGAAGGCGACCCCGAGCGGGTCGAGATCGCCGCCGATGTCGGGGGTCAGCAGGGCAAGGCCCGCCACCGCCAGCAGCACCCAGACGAGGTCGCGCGGCCGCCGGGAGCCGAAGACGGCGATCGCGAGCGGACCCAGGAACTCGATGGTGACGGCGATGCCAAGCGGAATGCGGGCGATGGCCTGGTAGAAGGCCAGGTTCATGCCGGCGATGGCGAGGCCGAAGAGCAGCAGCAAGCCGGCGTGGCGGCGCAGCTTGGCGTCGATGCGCGGCCGCCAGGCCAGCCACAGCAGGCCGGCGGAGAGCACGACCCGCAAGAACACCGTGGCGCTCGGCCCCAGTGTCGGGAAGAGCTGGATGGCGACGGCGGCGCCCAGCTGGATCGACAGCACGGCGAGCAGCACCAGGCCGGGCGGCGGCACGGCCGAGAGCGCCCGCGCCAGCGGCCCCTCCGGCCGCGGCGCCTCCCCGTCCTTCGGCCCTGCGCCGAGGACGAGCCGCGTCCCCGCCTGCAAACCGCTCGCCATCCCGCCGCCTCTCATCCTGTCGCCCGTCCCCTCCTCGTCCGATCCCTGCACGAGACCCGCCGGAGAACCCTGCGGGCCACGCTCGCCCGCGCCGCCGGCCGGGTCAAGCCGCGGGCCGCGCCGGAAGCTCGCGGCAGAGACCGCGCGACACTCTGTCTACGCAACGGCGAGGACACGCTGTTTGGTCGGCGGCGCGCCGCGCTTGAGTCGCAAAATCCTGGCCGCTTGTCTGACTGATGGCGGGCCGTGTGGAGCCAAAGCGTGTGAGTGGCGCACATGGCGGGTGGCTCGCAGGGAGGGTGCCGAAATCGAACAGTCGGGAAGCATCGGCCCGCGACAACCAGGCCGGCCTCGGACCCGGTAAGCAGGGCCGCAATGGGCCCGGAGCAGCCAGAATGCGGGCAAGAAAAAAGGGCGGCCGGCTTGGGGGGGCAAGGCCGCCCCTTTGAGAGAGGCTGCGGGGAGGAGGTAGAGCGAGCCTCCCACACCTTAAGAAACACGTAACCCTATGTCGGGTTCCTGGGACTTGAAAAAAAGGAACAGGCTATGGCCAAAAAAATACCGGGCACCCTCCAAGGCAATGGTTTCCAGGCCTTTTTCTTGAGCGCGAGCCGCGCAATTTGTGGGCCGATCCGAGCCACTATCTCGTGATCCGCACCGCCGACGAGCCGGTCCGCACCGCTTTTGGGTCGAGCTGCAGAACCTCCGAGCCGATACGCGGGGCGCTTCAGGAGACGCCGGGCACGGTCGAGGCGAAAGCCCTTTGGCGGAACCGCTGTGCGGAAACCCTGCTGCGACGATCGTTGCCGCGATCCCGATCCGGCCCCCTGCCTCGACCGCCTGTCGCCCGCGCGCGGAGTCATCGCGCGAGGTGGCGCGGCGGAGGGCTCAGGCCTCGGCGGCGGCGGCCTCCTCGTCGTTCTCCGGGCCCTCCAGCATGGCCGAGGCGACCAGGCCCGCGTTCTCGCGCACCTTCAGCTCGATCTCCTCGGCGATGGCCGTCTGCTCCTTGAGGAAGGCCTTGGCGTTCTCCCGGCCCTGGCCGATCCGCTGGCCGTCGTAGGAGAACCAGGCGCCCGACTTCTCGACGATGCCGGCCTGGACACCCAGGTCGAGGAGCTCGCCGGTCTTGGAGATGCCTTCGCCGTACATGATGTCGAACTCGACCACCCGGAAGGGCGGGGCCATCTTGTTCTTCACCACCTTCACCCGGGTCTGGTTGCCGACCACCTTGTCCCGGTCCTTGATGGCGCCGATGCGGCGGATGTCGAGGCGGATCGATGAATAGAACTTGAGGGCGTTGCCGCCGGTGGTGGTCTCCGGGCTGCCGAACATGACGCCGATCTTCATGCGGATCTGGTTGATGAAGACGACGAGGGTGTTGGACTTGGAGATGGAGCTGGTGAGCTTGCGCAGCGCCTGGCTCATGAGCCGCGCCTGGAGGCCCGGCAGCTGGTCGCCCATCTCGCCCTCGAGCTCGGCCCGCGGGACCAGGGCCGCCACCGAATCGACCACCAGCACGTCGACCGCGCCGGAGCGCACCAGGGTGTCGGCGATCTCGAGCGCCTGTTCGCCGGCATCGGGCTGGGAGATCAGGAGCTCGCCCACGTCGACCCCCAGCTTGCCGGCGTAGACCGGGTCGAGGGCGTGCTCGGCATCGACGAAGGCGCAGGTGCCGCCCATCTTCTGGGCCTCGGCCACCACGTGGAGCGCGAGCGTCGTCTTGCCGGAGGATTCGGGGCCGTAGATCTCGACCACCCGCCCCCGGGGCAGGCCGCCGATGCCGAGGCCGATGTCGAGGCCCAAGGAGCCGGTCGAGACCACCTCGGTCTCCACCACGGGCTGCTCGCCCAACTTCATGATGGAGCCCTTGCCGAAGGCCCGTTCGATCTGGCCCAAGGCGGCATCGAGCGCTTTCTGCTTGTCCACGGAGTTTCCCTCGACGAGACGTAAAACGTTCTGTGCCATCACCGATTTCCCTCTTATCCCACAGCGGTTCGGGGGCTGCAACGATCTCAATGTACGCAGTTTGTTCTTGGTTTGGCAAGCGAAAAATGAGAACGAATGGGGAATTTTATCAGGATGGCGGACTAATCTTTCGGATCTAGCCGAGACCAGAATTACCCGTGATTCCAGCACGTTGGCCAACAACGCAACAAATGGTCTTTGAGCAAGTTGGATTCTCAGTGCGACAACAGATACCTGGAAGACTTTGACAGCTCTGTAGAAGCCCTCAAGGGCACCACCGGTAAGCGCATGACCGATCGGTGGAAGACGATTCGCGTATGAAGCGTCATTCTTAGAACGTCGTCTTGGCGAAGCTCTTGGAGCGACACTTTTTCAACGAACTCCTTTCGGTTCAGGTGGCGTTTTCCGGTTCGCTCTTAGTTGCTTAGTGATACGTTGCCGGATTCCCAAGTACCTCGCGCTCAATACGCTCGATGGCCGCGTCCATATCGTCCTTAAAAACGGTAACACTTGCCAATCGATTCATGGCTCGCTTCTTCAGTTCACGCGAAACTGATGAATCAGTTTCCAACAATGCCACAACGGATAACGGTTCGTGAGCTTCATACAACGCCGTCATTTGAAGCAAGACAGCCTCATATACATGCTGAGACGTTTGGCTCAGAAACACGGCAACGGGCGGACGATCTTTCGCCCGAAGGACCAAGTCCGGTGTCGATTCAGTGAGCCTACTGCTTACCGGACTGTTTTCTGAGATCGTTGCGCGTCTACCGATACGCTCTTTAATACGGGTCGCGGCGTCTTCCTTAAACGTACTTTCAACCCGCTCCTGGGCCAACAGAAGAAAATCCGACAACCGTAAGAGCAGCGCGACAAATCGCATTGCTGCTCTGGGCAAATCATCTTCCCTCATAAATGGGGTGTGAACGACAGCCTCGTCCGAATCGTACTCGGCTCCATACTCCTCAAGCAGAGCCTCAAGCGCTTTCACTCGGGTTTGCGTTGAAAAGTCGACGCCACATGCTTCAAGGTATGGAATTGTGTCTCCCTCGTCCTCCAACCTGGCAAGGCTAGGCAAAGCCTGATCGCGCACGACATAAAATGCTATAGCGTCACCGTCATTTCGGCGGAACGTTGTACTGACGGCCAAACCGGCAGGCACCTCCCGAATCGATATGTCGTCACAGAAAGCCCTGCAAAGCTGGTCCTTCATAGCAGGGCGCCCTTCTCTTCGATTTGATACCGGTCGATGGCGAGCCGAGTCGCGGATTCTTTCGTAACACTAAACTGAGTCCTACGGTGGAAATTTCCAGCCCCCGGCAACCGCACAATCCATGGTCCACGCATCACACCGTCTGGAACTCTCGATAGATCATCGCATGTTGCGTGGCAATGCCAGCCTGGTTCCCCTCCATGAAACTCAAAGCAACACAATACCTTAATGAGTTGCGACTCCTTCGCCCCAAGTATCGCTCGATAGATCTCCTTCATTTCGTGGAGGCATACCAAGACCCGGAAATCTCGGCCAAGTGCTGAGAATGCAATCACGCACCAATTGACGGACTGGCCCATGTTGTAGGCCCCGCGCCAAAGAGGATAGTCAGCCCGTGGGACTTTCCCAGACTTCCAACTCCCAATCCTGATGTTTGCCTTGGGTGCCGCGATGACTTGCCGGAGTCGCATCGCGGAATCGTAGCAGATCTCGTCAGCAACAGACCAAAAAATGGCAAGACTGCTGTCTCAGGCACTTAGTCGACCATAGTATGTAAACATAAAAAGAACATACATGCTCGCCGTCTCGCCCAACGAACAGCGTGTCAGTGCGCGCAGTCAAGCTCTGCCGAGACCGCACCTTGATGAAAATCAATGAGCTAAGTCCCGCGAGCCGCTATTCATTGCGGGTCGCGGCGGAAAGCGCGGGGAAGGTCAGTCCGCGACCTGTTCGAGTAAGGAGTATGAACTGCATGTCCGAGTCCCGGCCCAAGTCCCCGGATTGCACTCGCAACGGCACCACCTACGCCGGGCCCGGGCACAACCTGGCCGGGGTGGAGATCGCGGTCGAGGTGCGCTTCTTGAACGCCACCACCCCCTACGCCGGGCCGGGCGGGACCCACCAGCAGCACCGCCTGCCCGCGGGCACCACGGTGGCCGACCTGGTTGGGCGTCTCAAGGTGCCGGGCGACAAGCTCTTCCTGGTGCTGATCAACGGCCGGGATGTGACGCCGGGGCTGGTGGGCGCGGCGGTGAACGGCGCCCGGGCGCTCGAGGACGGCGACGTGGTCGCCCTCTCCGGCCCCGTCCCCTACAGCTACGGGTATGGGGCGCCGGTGGTGTAGGGAGAGGCTCTGTTACTCGCTTCGGCGCCAGCCCACACCCCCAGGCGCTCTTTTACTCGGGCGGCACCAGCCCGCACCCCCACCCGTCCGCCCAAAAAACAAGCAAAAGCGAGGGTGCGCGAGCCGTGCCCACGGGGGAGTTGATTTCTTGGGCGGACGGGTGGGGGTGTGGGCTGGCGCCGCGCGAGTAACGGGTGAACGCGCTCGCCGCGTTCAGGCCGCCTTCTCGCCCATGACCTCCTTCACCTTGCCGGCCAGGTCCTTCAGCGTGAAGGGCTTGGGGAGGAAGTGGATGCCGGCGTCCTCGCCGAGGCGCTTTCGGAAGCTGTCCTCGGCGTAGCCCGAGATGAAGATGACCGGCATGTCGGGGCGGGTCTCGCGCACCTGGCGCACCAGCGACGGCCCGTCGAGGCGGGGCATGACCACGTCGGTGATGAGGAGGTCGACCACCGAGCCGCCGTCGGAAAGCACCTCCAGCGCCGCCTCGCCGGAGTCGGCCTCCAGCACCTTGTAGCCCTTGTTCTTCAGCGCCCGGGCGCCGAAGGAGCGCACCGCGTCCTCGTCCTCCACCAGCAGCACGGTGCCCATGCCGGTCAGGTCCCGGCTGGCCTCGGGGGCGGCCTCCTCGGCCGGGCCGGCCGCCTCGCTCGCCACGTGGTGGGGCAGGTAGATGGAGAAGCTGGAGCCCTTGCCCTCCTCGCTCTCCACCTCGACGAAGCCGCCGGTCTGGCTGACGATGCCGTAGACCGTGGAGAGGCCGAGGCCGGTGCCGGCACCCACCTCCTTGGTGGAGTAGAAGGGCTCGAAGATGCGGTCGAGCTGGTCGGGGGCGATGCCGCAGCCGCTGTCGCTCACCCGGATGCGCACGTAGTCGCCGGCGGGCACCAGCTCGCCCTTGCGCTTGAAGGGCCGCTCGAAGTGCACGTTGTCGGTGGCGATGGTCAGCGTGCCGCCCTCGCTCATGGCGTCGCGGGCGTTCACCGCCAGGTTGATGATGACCTGCTCGAGCTGGCCCTGGTCGGCCTTCACGGCACCCAGATCCCGGCCATGGGTCATCTTCAGCTCGATGGTCTCGCCGATCAGGCGGCGCAGCAAGTGGGAGAGCTCGGCCAGGATGTCGGTCACCTCCAGCACCCGGGGCTGCAGGGTCTGCTGGCGCGAGAAGGCGAGCAGCTGGCGCACCAGGCTGGCGGCCCGGTTGGCGTTCTGCTTGATGTGCATGATGTCGGAGAAGGACTGGTCGCCCGGCCGGTGGCGCAGCAGCAAGAGGTCCGAGAAGCCGATCATGGCGGTCAGCAGGTTGTTGAAGTCGTGGGCGATGCCGCCGGCCAGCTGGCCCACCGCCTGCATCTTCTGGGACTGGGCGAACTGGACCTCCAGGCTCTTCTGCTCGGTGGTGTCGATGAAGTGGGCGACGCTCTCCTCCGCGCCGCCGCCGAGGCGGGTCAGGTGGAGGGCCGAGACCCGCTCGCCCGGCCCAGCCATGCGCACCTCGACCGGCCCGTCGCCGTCGGTCGCCAGCGCCTCGGCGACCGCCGCCCGGGACCTCTCGTCCACCAGGTCGGCGAGCGTCAGCCCGGCCTTGGCCGGCGTCTCGGCCCCGGCGACCGCCAACAGGGCGTCGTTGCAGTCCAGCAGCCTGCCCTCGCCGTCCACCAGCGCGATGCCGACCGGCGCCAGGTCGAAGAAGCGCTGGTAGGCGCCGTCCGCCGCACCGCCGGCCGCTGTGCCATCGCCCTGGGCGGTGGCCTCGGGTTTCGCGGCGGCGGCCGAGACGGCGATCTCCGAGGGCGTCAGGCGGCGCACGATGCCGTAGACCCGCTCGCTGCCGTCGGCGTCGCGCACCACGTCCTGGGCGATCCAGGCGGCGAAGCTGGCGCCGCTGCGGTCGCGCAGGTCGATCTCGCCCGCGGCGGGCAGGCGCTCGGCCAGCGCCCGCGCCCGCTCGCCGCCCCTGGACGCGTCGGGCGTATCAGGTGCGTCGGGCGCGTCGGCCAGCCAGTCGGCGAGCCGGGCGCTGCCCGCCAGCGTCTCCGGCTCGCGGCCCAGCCAGCGCGCCAGGCAGGCGTTGACGAAGAGCACCCGCCCGCCCTTGTCGGCCACGTAGGCGCCGATGGGCGCCCGCTCCAGCAGCGCGCCCAGGTCCGCCGCGCCACCGCCCGCCGCGGCGCCGCGCGGCGCCTCGGCCAGCTCCGCCTCGAGCCGCATGAGGCGGCGGTAGGTGGAGAGGTAGGCGAAGGTCGCCGCCACGGTCGAGCCCGCGGCCAACAACAGCAAGACCATCAGGATCCAGGACATGCCGCGCTCGCTGCTGATACCAAATCTTGATGATAATGACCCATAGGGACGGACTTTCAGATCTTTCGGCAAGGAGCCCGTGCCGCGGCGATGTGGGGCATCGGAAGGCATGGGCGACGCCGTCCGAAAGGTCTGAACGTCCGCCGTCCCGGTCGCTTTTGGAGCGTTTCGGCGGGCGTCAGCAGGCCTTGCCGATGCCCCACATCGCCTGCGGCCTGCTTCCTACCCGAAACGCTCCAAAAGCGATCCCTATGGGTCATTATCATCAAGACTTGGTATGAGTCCCCTGCTTGGCCGCCCGGCATGTTCCCCGGGCGATCCCCGTGGCTCCCGACATCGCTAGTGCCGCGACTCGGGATCCCGATCCCCGCATCCAGTAGCACCGGGCCTGCGTTCCTGCCAATCCCCCCGATCTTCGCGCTCATCTGCGCCGCTCCGGCATCTTGCGGCCCTTGAGGCGCCAGACGTAGCCGATGATCTCGGCCACCGCCTTGTAGTGCTCGGGCGGCACCTCGTGATCCAGCTCGACGCCGGCGTGGAGCGCCCGGGCGAGCGGCGGATTCTCGACCACGGGGATCTCCAGCTCCTCGGCCCTCTCGCGGATGCGCTGGGCGAGGGAATCGACGCCCTTGGCGACGAGGCGCGGCGCCGACATCTCGTCCGGCGCGTACTTCAGGGCGACGGCGAAGTGGGTCGGGTTGGTGACCACCACGTCGGCCTCGGGCACGGCGGCCATCATGCGCTGGCGGGCGCGATCGCTGCGGATCTGCTTGAGCCGCGCCTTGACCATGGGGTCGCCCTCGGTCTGCTTGAACTCGTCCTTCAGCTCCTGGCGCGACATGCGCAGCTCTTTCAGGTGCTTCTGCTTCTGGTAGAGGTAGTCGAGGGCGGCGATGACGGTCATGACCGCCAGCACGGTGATCAGCACCCGCAGGCTGAGCGCCTGCACGGTGTCGAGGAAGCCTGCCATCTCCATGGTCGGAAGGGCCGGGATCAAATCGCGCTCGGGGTAAAGCACCAGCCCGACGGCGAGCGCGACCACGGCGATCTTGAAGAGGCCCTTGACGAACTCGGCCAGCGCCCGGCTGGAGAAGAGGCGCTTGAAGCCGCCGATCACCGAAATCTTGGAGAGCTTGGGCTTGATGGGCTCGAGGGAGAGGATGCCGCCGGTCTGCAGGAAGCCCGAGAGGAAGGCCGCCAGCAAAGCGACCGATACCGGGACCAGCAGGACCAGGGCCAGCTCGCTGAGGGTGTCGCGCAGCATGTGGCCGAGCTCCCGCTCGCCGAAGGCGAAGGCGTGGGGCCGGGCAATGAAGGGAACCATGGTGCGGCCGAGGCCGGCGGCGAGGTCCTGGGCGAGGAAGCCGACGATCGCCGTGAAGGCCAGGACCATGAACCAGTGGGTGATTTCCTGGGAGCGCGCGACCTGGCCCTTCTCGCGGGCGTCGCGCAAGCGTTTCGGTGTCGGCTCCTCTGTTTTTTGCGATTCGTCGTGTTCTTGGTCCTCGGCCATGGCACCCTACCCCGACCCTTCCCCTAGCCGGCGGTGATGAAACCGCCGAGGGTCTCCTCGAAGTTGAGGATGAACCAGTGCATGACGACCGGCAGGGAGAGCGCCAGCACGATAAGGCCGAGGGCGATCTGCAGCGGCATGGCGACGAAGAAGACCTGGATCTGCGGCATGAGGCGCGCCAGCAGGCCGACGCCGAGATAGAACACCAGGCCCACCGCCACGAAAGGCGCGGCGATCTGCATGGAGAGCAGAAAGACCTTGGAGACCACCCGCGCCACTGTCTCAGTGAAGTCGCCGAAAGGCAGCGGCTGGCCGGGCACGAAGAGCTGGTAGCTGTCGACCACGGCGGCGAGCAGCAGGTGGTGGAGGTCGAGGGTGAAGATCAGCAGCAGCGCCGTCACGTTCAGGAAAGAGCCGGCGATGGAGCCCTGCTGGGCGGCGCTCGGGTCCTCGACCAGGGCGTTCGCCAGGGAGGACATGTAGGCGATGACCATGCCGGCGGTGGTCAGCGCCGCCATGAACATGCGCGCGATGGTTCCGAGGAAGAGGCCGACGATCACCTCGCCCATGATCAGCAGGAGGAGCGTGAGGCTGTCCGCCGGCAGGCCCGGCAGCTCGCCCGCCAGCGCCGGCGTCACCAGGACCGCGACCAAGAGCGCCAGCAGCAGGCGCACCCGCGGCGCCACGTAGGGCTCGCCGTAGCCGGGCAGCAGCATGACCGCCGCGCCGACCCGCACGAAGATCAGCAGAACGGCGAAGAGTTCGGCCGGCAGGAGGGCGGCGAGCATGCTCCGGACCCCTCAGCCGAGCGCGACGATGCGGTCCATGAGGTTGTGGGCGAAGACGTCGAGGGTCGAGTACATGAAGGGCATGAGCACCAGCATGGAGAGGAAGATCACCAGCACCTTCGGCACGAAGGAGAGGGTCATCTCCTGGATCTGGGTGAGCGCCTGGAACAGCGAGATGGCCAGGCCGATCACCAGGGCGGCGCCCAGGAGCGGCGCGCTGATCTTCAGCATGACGAAGACCGCCTCGCGGGAGACCTCCAGTACGTCTGCCGGCCCCATGACTTCGCGCTCCCTTCCCTCTCCCCGTTCGCTCGCGACGATCCGGCGCTGACGCGCGCCCGGACGAGCCGCCCTAGATGGGCATGTTGATGACGTCCTGGTAAGCCTGGATCACCTTGTCGCGCAGGGTGACCACGGTCTCCAGGGTCATCTCGGCCTGGGTGACGGCCATCACCACTTCGGTCAGGTCCGCTTGTCCCAGGGCCGCCTGCAGGGTCTGGGTCTCGCCGGCTTCGAGGGCGTCCACGGTGCCCTCGGCCGCCTGGCGCAGCGCCGCGGCGAAGTCTCCGCCCTCGGCCGTCCCGCGGGAGTCAGGACTGCCTCCCCCGTCCATCTGCCGGACGGCGCGGTTGTAGGCGGCGACGGCTTCGGTGAAGTTGACGGTCATGGCGTTCCTCCCGGGCGATCAAGCCCTCTTGCCCTGGCCGTCCTGGCGGTCTCGGTGGTCTCGGTGGTCTGCGGCGCGCCTTCTTGGCGCACCCTGTCGCTTTGCCCCTCAGGGCTTGAATTCAGCGCAGCAGCCCGATGGTCCGCTGCAGCATGTTGCGCGAGGCCTGCAGGACCTGCAGGTTCGCCTGGAAGCTGCGCTGGGCCTCGCGCATGTCGGCCATCTCGAGCAGCACCCGGACGTTCGGCATCATCACGTAGCCGTCATCGTCGGCCGCCGGATGGCCCGGGTCGAAGCGGCGGTTGAAGTTGCTGCCGTCGGTCACGACGTCCTTGACCCGCACCACCTCCACGCCCAGCTCGCGGTCGAGCGCGTTCTCGAAGGTCACCACCTTGCGGCGGTAGGGGTCCTCTCCCGGCTCGGCGGCGACGGAGCCGGCGTTGGCGACGTTCTCGGCGATGACCCTGAGGCGCTGGCTCTGGGCGCGCATGCCGGAGGCCGAGATGTGGAGCGTCTTGCCGTGATCCATGTGCTAGCCCTCCGCGGGAGACCGCTGCCCGCTTTTCTACCGGTCAGGCGCCGCCGCGCCCGAGCGCGGTGCGGATCATGTTCATGTGCCGGCGGTAGAGATTGGTCATGGTCTGGAAGTCCATCTGGGTCTCCTGCACCTTGACCAGCTGCTCCTCCAGGGTGACGGCGTTGCCCGAGGGCGAGACCTCGTAGACCTCGTCCTGCTCTTGCGCGCGGTAGGCCGTGGAGCCGGCGGAGACGGGCTTGGTGATGTGGCCCGCCCGCGGCGCGGTCATGTGCACGGGCTGCAGCTTGGGTTTCAGCAGCTTCGCGAACTGCCCTTCATTGATGTCTCGGGGGATGTAGTTCGGCGTGTCGGCGTTGGCGATGTTCTTGGCCAGCACGTTCTGGCGCTGGCTCAGCCAGCCCATGCGTTTGGCCACCACGTCGAAGAGGTTGGGCTTCGCGTCCATCGCCGCTCCAGGAAATCCCCGCCGCCGGTCTTGCCCACCGCCGGAGAACGGCGGCCGTCCGGGCCCTCCCGGCGTCCTAGACTATCGGTCCCGGCCGCTTAAGATCCCGTTACTTTGTCTCGAATTTGGCGAGTATTTGAGCTATCCGCCTGCTTACTTGTTAACGAACGCTCAATGCTGTTAGACTCCTAATTCCAGGCCTGCCCCTCGCTTTGGGGAGCCGCCACACAGGCAGGCAGCCGATGCTCTATTTGACCCGCAAGATTGGCGAGTCCGTCATCATAAACGACGATATCGAGGTCACGGTCGTGGACATCCGCGGCAAGTCGATCAAGCTGGGCTTCACCTTCCCGGCCGAGGCGACCGTGCTGCGCCGGGAGATCCACGAGCGCATCCAGGAGGAGAACCGGGCCGCGGCGGCGGGCAGCGATGCCCTGGCCGAGGCGCTGGGCCAGGGCGCCGGAGCCAAGCCGCCCTGCGAGCCGGAGGCGGAGGCGGTGCCCGAGGCCAAGCGCGAGGCTGGCTGACGGGGCCTGGGCCCGTCCTCGAGGCGGGCAGTCCGGCATCCCCTGAGACGCCCGGAAGCGGGCCGAGATTAGGCCCGACGTCGGTCCGGCGGGGCCGCTCCATCAAGCCTTCATTAACCCTAATCCGACAGCATCGGGAAAGGTTTGCCGAGGCCTTCGGCGGGCGCGCCCGCGCGGGAGCCTCGGAGAGGACGTGCCACCAGCATTGGAGACCCCCTTGGTCGATCAGCCTCAAGCGGCCGACGGGCGCGGCGACGAGAAGCGCTCCGTCGCCGTCGCGGTCCAGCGCCAGGGCGCCCGGTCGCGCGCGCCGCGGGTGACCGCCAAGGGCGAGGGCGCGGTGGCCGAGCAGATCCTCGCAATCGCCTTCGAGCGGGGCGTCAAGGTGCGCACGGACGCCGACCTGGCCGAGATCCTGAAGGCCATCGAGATCGACTGCGAGGTGCCGCTGGAGGCGCTGGCCGCGGTGGCCGAGATTCTCTCCTACGTCTACCGCGCCAACGCGGGAAGCCCGGACCTCGCGGGCGCCGAACCCGTTGGCACCGAACCCATGACCGCCGAACCATGAGGGCCGAGCCATGAGCGCCCACCCGTCGATTGCCGAAGAGCTGGACCGGATCGAGGGCCTGGTCGCCCGCGCCCGGGCCGACGTGGACCGCGGCGCGACCATCGACCTGAGCCTGCTCGACGGCGGCATCCGTCAAGTCTGCGGCCGGATCGAGACGCTTCCGGCCGGCGAGAGCCCGGCCTTCAAGGCTCGGCTGCTCGCCCTCTACGACGAGCTGGGCGGGCTGACGGAGCGGATCCGGCAGACCATGGCCGCGCTCGAATCCACCCTCGGAGAGAACGCTAGGCGCCGCAAGGCGGTCTCCGCCTACGGCCAGCCCCAGGCGGGCAAGGGCCCGCCGGACCGCTAGCGGTCATGGAGATCGACGTCTACTTCCGCTTCCTTGGCGCGCTGCTGTTCGTGCTCGCGCTGATCGGCGCCGCCGGCTGGGCGGCCCGCCGCTTCGGCCTGGGCGGCCGTCTGACCCCCAATCCCGGCAAGACGCGGCGGCTGTCGGTGGTCGAGGTCGCGCCGCTCGATTCCCGGCGCAAGCTGGTGCTGGTGCGCCGCGACGCGACCGAGCACCTGCTGCTGCTGGGCGCCAGCCAGGACGTCCTGGTGGAGGGCGGCATCGGCGGCCAAGCGGAGGCGGCTGCGGACGGCGAGACAGGCGCCCCATCGGAGCGGACTGAGGAGGCGGGCGAAACGTCCAGCTTCGAAGACAGCCTGAGGCAGGCCACATGAGGGCCCGTCTCGCGCCCCTGCTCCGGCTCTTGGCGTTCGCCCCGGCGCTCGCCCTGCCGCTCGTGCTCGCCGCCATGCCGGCGGCGGCGCAGAGCCTCAACCTCGACCTGGGCGCCGAGAGCGGCTCGGCCACCGGCCGCATCATTCAGCTGGTCGCGCTCATCACCATCCTGAGCCTGGCGCCCTCGATCCTGGTGATGATGACCTCCTTCACCCGCATCGTCGTGGTGCTGTCGTTCCTGCGCAGCGCCATGGGCATCCAGCAGACTCCGCCCAACTCGGTCCTCATCAGCCTCGCCCTCTTTCTCACCATCTTCGTCATGATGCCGACCCTTCAGGTGGTCTACGACGAGGCCATCCGGCCCCTGGTCTCCGAGGACATCGAGGAGATGGAGGCGCTCGACCGCGCCGCCGAGCCGGTGCGCGACTTCATGCTGGCCCACGTGCGTGAGCAAGACCTGACCCTCTTCGTCGACATGTCCCAGCAGACAGAGGGGGAGGAGGAGCTGGAGGCGCCCGAGGAGACGCCCATGCGGGCGCTGATCCCCGCCTTCATGATCAGCGAGCTGCGCCGCGCCTTCGAGATCGGCTTTCTCCTCTTTTTGCCTTTTCTCATCATCGACATGGTGGTGGCCTCGGTCCTCATGTCCATGGGCATGATGATGCTGCCGCCCATCATGATCTCCCTGCCCTTCAAGCTGATCTTCTTCGTCCTGGTGGACGGCTGGTACCTGGTCGCCGGCAGCCTGGTGCAGAGCTACGGGCTGTAGCCCGGTCCGCTCACGCGGACTCGCACCGGCCCACGCGAACGGGCAACCCCTTGAACTCGGGACTTGCGGGGAAGCCGGCCGGCGGATCCTGGGCGGTCACTTGTCCGCGGACTGCAGGCGTTCCTTGTAGCTGGACATGAAGGCCTGGACGCGCGCCACCTCGGCCAGCTCCTCGGCGATCGAGGCGGTCTTCTCCGGGCTCTGCTCGGCGGTCAGCAGGGCGAACTCGTCGCGCCAGTCGCTGCCGCTCATGGCGGCACCGTAGGTCGCGCGCAGGTCGTCGAGAGATCCGCGCCGGCCGGTCAGGCTGTAGGCGATGGCCAGGTTGAGCAGCACCTCGCCGTCGGCGTCGCTCAGCAGCTCGCCGTGCTGGGGTGGCGGCGGCAGCAGGCGCTCCAGCACCTCGGCCGTGGCGGCCCAGTCCTTCTCGGCCCAGGCGATCTCGGCCCGCAGGCGCAGGGCGTCGACGCTGTGGTCGCCTTCCAGCAAGGCGGTGGCCTCGCCGCTGCGGCCGAGCAGGGCCAGCGAGCGGGCGCGCAGGTAGCGCCGGTCGCGCTCGAGCTGCTCCGGCAAGGTCTCGACGCCTTGCTCCGGCAGGCTCGCGTCGAGCGCTTCGAGCACCTTGCGCGGCTGCCGGTCGAGCAGGCGGATGAGCGCGAGCCGCGCCCCGGTATGCGCCTTCTCCTCGCCGTGCAGGCGGTAGTTCACCTGGTCCTCCAGCAGCTCGGCCGCCTGGTCCAGCAGGTCGACCGCGACCAGACGGCCGGCGAGACCGGCGATCAGGCGGTCGCCGTCGCGGCCGGCCGGGGTCAGCTCCTTGAACTCCTCGTAGAGGGCGAGGGCCGTGAGCGGCGCCACCCGGCGACTCTCCTCGCCCAGGAAGATGGCCGTGAAGACCTCGCCCATGCGGGCCGTGGCGTCGTCCGCGTAGGGCGACTCCGGCATCTCCGAGGCGGCCTGCCTGAGGGCCCGGAGGGCGGCCCGGTACTCGCCGCTGTCCACGTAGAGGGCAGCGAGACGCTCCAGCAGCACGAACTCGAAGTCATCGCCGCGCCAGGCGAAGCGCAGCCGCTCGAGCTCGGCGATGGCCTCCTCCCGGCCGAGCGAGCCCGAGCGCAGGCCCACGTCCAGCAGGGCGAGACGGGCGCGCGCCTGGGACGGCCGGTGCTGGCCCGCTGCCACCTGCTCCCAGATGGTGCGGGCCGCCAGCTCGTCGCCGTCCATGGCGAGGCGCCGGCCCTCCAGATAGTCGTGCTGGGCCTGTTCGGCGGCCGAGGGCGCGTCCTCGCGCAGCCGCTCCAGGTAGAGGCTGGCGCCGCCGCTGTCGCCGATGCCGAGGCGCGCCTCGGCCGCCAGCAGCCGGAGCCGGGTGCGCACCCGGTGGCCGTAGTCCGGGATCAGGGCCTCGCTCTCGGCGAAGCGGTCCACGGCGAAGGCCCAATCCCGCGACACCGCGGCGATGGCGCCCTGCCAGGGCCGGGCTTCCCATTCGGCGGCGAGAGTGGGGTCGCTCAGGGTCTCGGCCGCCCGCTCGTAGTCCTCGGTCAGGAACTCGCTGGCCGCGCGCAGCAGCAGCACCTGGGGGTCGATGGCGAGGCGCTGGTTCTCCTGGGAAACGAGCCGCAGCACACCCAGCGCCTCGGTGGCGAGCCCGTGGGCGAAGTAGAAGCGCGCCAGGTCGAGGCGCGCGGTATCGACCTGGGACGGCGGCGCCTCGACCACCGCGGCCAGCAGCGCCTGCTTGACCTGGGCCAGGCTGCCTTCGCCCTCGCGGCGCCAGCGCTCCAGGTCGAAGAGGCGGTTGCCGGTCTCGAACTCCGGCCCCTCGCCCCGATCTTCCTGGTCGACGCGGCTGCGGTCGGCGTTGGACGACATGATGAGGCCCATCGCGTCGCTGACCACGACGCCGGCATCGCCGGTCGCCACCTCGAGGCCGTCCGAATAGGGGACGATCACCACGCCCTGATAGGTGGCGAGCGCCCGGAACTGGGGAAAGCTGCGGCGCGGCTTGAGGCCCAGGCCGGCTGCGGGAACGGGCACGATCTCCAGGCGGTCGCCCCGGTCCGGGTCGATCACGCTCAGCACGCTTTCGGTGCCGCCGGCGCGGAACAGCACCCGGCTCTCCTCCGCCTCGCCCAGATGGTCGACCGCCAGGATGCTGCGCGGCTCGTCCGCCCGGGGCTGCAGGTCGACGGTCCAGCCGCCGTCCTCGCGGCGCAGCTCGGGAACGAAGGCGCGCGGCAGGTTGAAGCGCAGGATCCCGGCCACCGGGTCGTTGGTCGCGGTCAGCTGCTGGACCGGCGCCAGGTCGGGCACATCCTTGGCGATGCGGTCGGCGATGCCGTCGGGCAGGCGTTGGTCGAAGGCCAGCCAGAGATGCCGGCCGCGGCGGAAGGCGGCCGCCCGGCCGGCGGCGGAGGGCCATTCGAAGCGCAGGGCGACGGGCTTCTGCGCCTTCACGTGGGCGCCCGTCCCCGGCAGCAGCTCGCCGTGATCGACCGTGCGGAAGCTGGCAACCCCGCTGTCGCTCGGCACCGGCTCGGGCAAGGGCTCGATGGCGCCCTCGACGGGTTGGACCGGAACCGCCTTGGCGATGCTCCCGGCTTGCCCGGCCGCGCCCGAGCCGGGCTTTTCGGTCTGCGTGACGGATTCGGCGGCGGCTGGCGCCTCGGCCGTTCCGCGGGCGGGCTTTTCCTTTGGCGGCGGGAGGTCCGCCGTGACCGGCGCTTCCGCCGAGGAACTGGGCGGCTCCGACGCGCTCTCGGGCTCGGCCAGCGCCTCGACCTGCGGGGCGGCTTGCGGTTCGGGCGGCTGCTCGACGGGCGGCAGTTCGACGGCCTGGCCCACGTCGTAGACGTCGATCACCAGGTGGGTGCCGTGGAGGAAGGCGCGCACCTCCGCCCCGGCGGCGCTGGTCAGCACCACCACGAGGTTGTCGGAGTCGGGATCGACCTGGACGTCGGAGACGGTCCTGAGCCCCTGGTTCCGGAACTGGGACAGGTCCAGCCGGCCCTTGGCGCCGAACTTGACGATGATCCGCGTGCCGGCCCGGTCCACCCGGTAGGGCACCCGAGACGGCCAGTCGAAGACCAAGCGACTGAATTCCTGGTGGTCGCCGACCCGCACCTGCAAGGTCGGGCCCTCGTCGCTCGCCGCCGTCGTCGCCTGGGCCAGTTGATCCGCAGCAAGCTGATCTGCGGCAAGCTGATCCGTGGCGAGCTGTTCCTCGGCAAGGTCCACCTGGGGATCGGGACTGGGATCCTCGATCGGCTGGCCCGACAAGGGATTCACCAAGAGGACGGAGGAGGGTTCGCTTGTGAGGTCGCGCGCCGGCTCGTCGAGCGGTTCGGCGGCGAGGTCGCCCGAAGGTTCGCCCGAATATTCTGTAGTGAGATCGGCGGGCGGGTCGTCCGCGCCCTGGCCGGCGGTCAGATCCGTCGGCGCCACGGCGGCGCCCGTCCCGGCCCCTTCCCTGGCACCGCCAGCGGCGGTCTCGACGGGCTCCTGGCCGCCCTCGTCGAGCAGCTCGACGATCACCCGCCGTCCGTCCTGGGAGTGGCGCACGGCGACGGGCGCCCGCAGGGGGAAGGCGATGATGGTGCCGTCGGCCACCACCCGCGGCTCGGCGATCACCTGGTAAAGCGCCGGGTCGAGGGCGGAGAGGTCGAAGTCGCCGGGCTCGGAGAAGCGCAGGATCAGACGTTCGAGGATCACCCGCGCGTCGTAGGCGACGGCTTGCGGCCAGTCGAACTGGAGCCGCGCCACGCCGCCGCTCACCTCGCCCGTGACGGAAACGGGCTCCGCGGCCTGGCCCGACGGCACGGCCAGGAGCAGGCAGGCCAGGACCGCCAGGCGCCTGAGCGCGCGCGGCAGACCGCCCATCAGCGCCGCTCCGCGGCGTCGAGGCGCACCACCAGGTCGATCCGGCGCGTCGCGCCCTCCTCGCCCGGCGCCGCGGCGCCCGCCTCCCCGTCCTGATCCATGCTGCGTCCCCGGACGATCACGTCGCGTTCGTAGCCCACCGAGCGCAGCTTAGCGACCGCGGCGCGGCCCCGCGAGAGGGCCAGCTCCCAATGGGCGAGCTCGCCGTCGGCGGTCTCTCGGGGATCGGCATAGGCCACGACCTCGATCCTGTTGCGCAGCTGCCGCAGAACGCCGGCAATTTGGAACAGCGCGCCGCCGCCGTTGCCCGGGCCCGTCTCCGCGCCGTCCGCGAAGGCCGCCGCCGGCAGGGAAACCACCAGCCGGTCGGCGTAGCGCGTGATCTCGGACCCCGCGAACTCCGGCCCGGCGGCCAGCTGCTGGCTCAATATGCTTGCTAGGTAGTCCAGGTCCTGGCCTGCGGTCAACTCGGCTGCCTTCACGTCGAGGCTGTGCAAGGGCGTCACCGCCGTTTCCTGGCGCACCGCGTTCAGGCCGCGGGCCAGGGCATCCGTAAGATTTTGCCACTTCCGGAAGTCGACCTTGGACATGGCGAAGAGCATGACGAAAAAGGCCAGCAACAGGGCCACCAGGTCGGCAAAGGTGATGAGCCAGGCCGCGGAGTCGTGCGAATCGGACGCCGTATCCCCGCCGGCCGGCGAAGATCCCATGGCGCTGCGGCCGGGGCTCGCCGGGCTCGCGGTCTCCGCCATCTCAGGCCGCCCCGCCTTCAGCCTCGGCGATCGCCTCGGGATCCATCTGCAGCATGAAGCGCACGACGCCCGGCGTGCCCGCCAGCAGCCCGACCGAAACGCGGGCATGGGGCAGGCCGCGCGCCGTCAGCACCTGGCCGAGGGAGCCGAGGCGGCGGGTCGCCAGGTTGAGGGCCTCCTGCTTGCGCCCGGCCGGCTTCCGGACACCGTGCAGCACCGCCAGCTCGTAGGGCAGGCCACCGCGCCCTCGGGCGCCAAGGGATTCCGACAGCCGCCGCAGGAGCAGCCAGCGCCCCGGCCGCAGCTCGGCGGAGCCCGGCGCGAAGAGGGTGGCTTCGGGCAGCTCGAAGGTCACCAGGGTGCCGTCGGCCGAACTCTCCACCTTGACCGCGGGAAGGCTCGACTGGAAGAGGTCGCCGACCTCGCCGAACAGCACCTCCATCTCCTCCAGGTTGGCGAGCGCCGAGGAGCTCAAGTTGTAGCTGCGGTCGGCCTGGACCTGGCCGTTGAAGGCCTCGCTGACGCTCTCCAGCACCTGGCGGGTGCGGTCGTCCTGGAACTGGGAGAGGGAGGTGAGCAGGATGAAGAAGGCGAGCAGCAGCAGCTTGACGCTGAGCAGGGTGACCACGTTGGGGTCCATCGCGGACAGTTTGCGCAGGCTGCCGGAGCGCCACATTGCCGGGGGTATCGCGCTGGGTCCGGAGCGGCGGCGGCCGGCCTCAGGACCGGCCGAGAATCGTCGTCAGGCGCAGCTTCAGGCTGGCCGCGTTGAAGGGCTTCACGATGTAGTCGCTGGCGCCCGCGGCCTTGGCGTCGGAGGCGTTCCCGTTCTTGTCGTCGGCTGCGATCACCACGAAGGCCACCCGGCTGAGGTCGTCGTCGGAGCGCACCTCGCGCAGCAGGTCGAGGCCGCTCATGGGCGCGAGCTCCAGGTCCGAGATCACCAGGCTGTAGGGCTGGCTGCGCAGCATCTCCAGGGCCTGCTTGGCACCGCTCGCTTCGTCGACGTTCTCGAACCCGAGCTGCTTCATCAGCTTGCGCAGGGCCCTGATCATGGTCTTGTACTCGTCCACGAGCAGGACGGGCATGTTGGGATCGACCGCACCCATGAATCGCTCCTTGCCGCCGGCCCCTCGGGGCCTGGATGGCGGCGAGAAATAACCTAAGAACAACGCATTAAGTTATGGTGAATAAAGAATAAATAAGGCGGAGTCGGGACTATTCCTTGGCCATGGGCAGGTTGCGCCGCTTGGCCAGCTCGAGGGTGATCTCCTTGGCCCGGTCGGGCGACAGCCGGGCCAGCACGGGCGCCGCCTTGCGCTCGCTCATGCGGTCGATCACCTCCAGCAGGACCAGCATGTCGAGCTCCTCGAAGATGCGCGCCGCCTCCTTGGGCTTCATGCTCTCGTAGATCTTGACCAGGCTGCGAAGCTGGCTCTCCTCCTGGTCGTTGTGCTGGACCACCAGTTCCTCGATGGAGCGGCGCAGGGCCTCCAGCTCGGCCACCTTCTGCTCGATGCGCTCCTCGGCGGCGGCCAGCAGCGCCTCGCGCTGGTCCATCTCCCGCCCGCGCGCGTCGATCTCCTCGCGCCGCGCGCTCAGCCGCTGCAGCAGCTCGATCTCCTCGTCGGTGAACTCGTAGGGATCGGGCAGGACGGTGGTCCGGACTCCGTCCTCCGCTTCGGCCCCTGCATCGTTCACTCCGGGACTGCGTTCGCCGTAGCCGGCGGGCTCGATCTCCCAGGGCACGAACTGGCCTCCGGTCGCCGGCCCCTCCTCGCCCGCCGCGCCCGTCGCCTGCGTGCCCGACGCGGGCTCCATGGCGAGGCCTTCGCCGGCCGACGGCTCCTCGGCGAGGGCGCCGCTGGGCACGGACTCGGCCTCCCTCCCGAAATTGCGCCAGAGATCGCCCACCTTCACGCTGAGGGTCAGCCCGGCGGCGACGATCAGGATGGGAACCAGGCGAAACGACAAAACGAAGGTTCCTAGCGGTTCGTTTCAGGCACTTGGTCGGACGGCATCGCGGTCGCTCGACGGCGCGCCTAGCGCACGCCCTGCAGGGTGCGGAGCAGCTCCTGCCCGGCCCGGGAAAGGGCCTCGTTCCGGCTCTCCCCGGCGGTTGCAGCGGCGCCCTGGTTGGCCGCAGGCCGCTGCCGGTCCGGCCGGGCCTGGCGCTCCTGCGGCGCCACGCGGAGCTTCTGCGGCCGCGCTTGGCGCGCCGTCCCGATGGTCCGCTCCAGCCGGTCGGCGGCCTTGTCAGCCTTCTCGATCAGGTACATGAGGTCGTCCTTCAGGGCCTCGACACGGTCGATGCGGTGCTGCAGCGCCACGCCCTCGGCCTCGGCAGTCTGGCGCAGCTCCCGCAGGCCCGCCTCGGCCTTGCCAGTGGCCTCGGCAAAGGTCTCGCCCAGGCCCGCCAGTTCCTCCTGCGCGTCGCGCAGCCGCGCCAGCCGGCGGGCGAAGAACACGCCGAGCACGATGGTCACCAGCAGCAGCGTGCAGACCATCGCGTCGGCGATCAGCGTCAGGCTCATACCGGCTCTCCGCCGCGCACCAGGCGCTCCGAGATGCGCACGGAGATGGTACTGCTCTTGCGCCCCATCTGGCCGCGGAACATGGGCGTCTGGCCGCAGCGTAGCTCCACCTCCGAGGTCGGCCCGCAGTTGAACTGCAGGCGGCTGCCCTCCTGCCAGTTGAGCACGTCGCCCAGCGACAGCTCGATCTCGTCGAGCACCGCCTCGAGGGGCACCTCGGTCTGCCACAGCTCGTTGGTCAGGTGGCTTTCCCAGATCGAATCCCGGCCGAACTTCTCGCCCATGAACATCTGCAGCAGCAGCTCGCGCACCGGCTCCAGCGTGGCGTAGGGGATGAGCAGCTCGATGCGGCCGCCGCGGTCCTCCATGTCGACCCGCAATTGGGCGATGATCACCGCGTTGGCGGGACGCACGATGGTGGCGAAGCGCGGATTGGTTTCCAGACGCTCGAAGCGGAAAGTGACCGGCGAAAGCGGGTCGAAGGCGGCCGAGAGGTCGCCGAGCACCACATGCACCATGCGTTCGACCAGGTTGCGCTCGATGGTGGTGTAGGGCCGGCCCTCGATGCGCATGGCCGCGGTGCCGCGCCGGCCGCCCAGCAGGACGTCCACGATGGAATAGATGAGCGAGCTGTCGGTCATCATGAGACCGTAGTTGTCCCATTCCTCGGCCTTAAAGACCGTCAGCATCGCCGGCAGGGGGATCGAGTTGAGGTAGTCGCCGAAGCGCGCGGAGGTGATGGAGTCCAGATTGACCTCGACCGTGTCCGAGGTGAAGTTGCGCAGCGAGGTGGACATCATGCGCACCAGGCGGTCGAACACCACTTCGAGCATGGGCAGGCGCTCGTAGGAGACCAGCGCCGAGTTGAGGATGGCCTGGACGCCCGAGGGGTCCTCGTCGTCCCCGCCGGCGGCATCGACGCCGAGCAGGCTGTCGATCTCGTCCTGATCGAGCACCCGCGAATCGGCGCCGGGATCGAAGTCGCCGTCGTCGGCCCCCTCGGCCTCTACCGCGGACGCCCCGTCGGCCTCGAAGTCCTGAATCTCGCTATCCTCCGCCATCTCCCGCCGCTTCCCCTAGCCCTGGTTCGCTACTGAACCAGCATTTCCTTGAACAGCACGTCCCGGACCGCGTCCGGTTCGATGGCGGAATTGACCCGGAGCAGCAATTCCTCGCGCAGCCGCTCGATCCCGGCGGAGCCGCTCAGGTCCTCCAGGCGCAGTTCCCGCAGGTAGACCTGGAAATGGTCGATGATGCGGGGCATCACCGTCTTCAGGCGCTCGATCGTCGCCTCGTCGCTCAGCTCCAGGGCCACGGAGATCTTCAGGAAGCTCGAGCGGCGGCCGCCGGTGTTGAGGTTCACCAGCATCTCCGGCAGGTCGTAGTAGATCGCGGATTCGTGCAGGTTCGCCTCGCCCTCCTCGCCCTCGGCATGGCTGGCCTGCTTGCCCAGCAGGGGATCGAGGAAGCCCATGAAATAGGCCCCTGCCGCGCCGCCGCCCAGCAGCAGGATCGGCAGGACGATGAACAGCACCAGCTTCTTGCCGGATAGACCGCCCTTTTTCGGTTGGGCCTCGACCTCGACTTCGTCGCCGGTCTCTTCGGCGAGTCCGTCGGCTACCGCATCTTGCGCCATCGCTCTCCCCTCGTTTCGGAACCTCGGCGGGCCACGGGGGGATAAGCCTATGATTTGCTGGTTAAAACTTGGTTGAGTAAGGGCGAAGGCAAGGCGCGCCGGGGCAAGAACTGCCGGGCAAGCTCTGCCCCCGAGGGAACGGGAAATTCACACCCCGGCCGGGGCGAATTGCTAAGCATTTGTTTCAAATGCCCTTTCCCATTGGCATGGCCCATGCAGAGGGACTCCGCGGGTCGCCGCCCGTCCGAACGCCCTTCGGCCGCCAGAGGCCGGGGCGGACCGGAAGAGGCCCATAGGAGGCATAGCCAAGGGAACGCCATGGAAAACGCCGGGTACGTTGCCTTGTCGAGCCAGATGGTGCTCGACCACCAGATGGGCGTTATCGCCAACAACATCGCCAACCTCTCCACGCCCGCCTACAAGGGCGAGGAGCTGATGTTCGTCGAGTACCTCGACGAGGTGGAGCAGGGCAGCATCAGCTATGTCCAGGGCTTCGCGACGGTCCGCAACCTGCGCGCCGGGCCGATCTCGCCGACCCACAATCCGCTCGACATGGCCATTCCCGCCGAGGGCTACTTCGTCGTCGAGACCGACGAGGGCCCCCGCTACACCCGGGCCGGCAACTTCACCCTCGACGCCGACGGCCAGCTGGTCACGCCGAGCGGCGGTCGCGTGCTCGACGATGTCGGCGCACCGATCTCGATCCCGGCGGAGGCCATCTCGATCCATGTGGCGCGCGACGGCACCATTTCGACCGAGGAAGGCCAGGTGGGCCGCGTCCAGGTGGTCCGCTTCGAGGACGAGCAGGCGCTCAAGCGGCGCGAGAGCAACCTCTACGAGGCCGAGGGTCAGGTGCCCCTGCCGGTGGAGGATCCCCAGGTGGTCCAGGGCATGATCGAGGGCTCCAACGTCACGGGCGTGCTCGAGATCACCCGCCTGATCAACACCATGCGCAGCTACCAGGCCGCCCACACCCTGGTCCGGGAAGAGAACGAGCTCCAGCAGGACGCGATCCAGGGGCTGGTGGACACCAACGCCTGACGGCCGCCGCCGAAACGGGAACGATTAAGGATCGACGACCATGAAAGCGCTCAGCATCGCCGCCACCGGAATGCTCGCACAGCAGCTCAACGTCGAGGTGATCTCGAACAATATCGCCAACATGAACACCACTGGCTTCAAGCGCCAGCGGGCCGAGTTCCAGGACCTGCTCTACCAGGACCAGGAGCGCGTCGGCACGGCCTCCTCGGACTCCGGCACGGTGGTGCCCTCGGGCGTCCAGATCGGCCTCGGCGTGCAGCCGGGCGCCGTCTACCGCATCGCCGAGCAGGGCAACCTGACCATGACCGGCAACAACTTCGACGTGGCGATCAACGGCAAGGGCTACTTCATGGTCGAGATGCCCAACGGCGAGACCGGCTATACCCGCGCCGGCTCCTTCCAGGTCAGCCCCGACGGCGACATCGTCACCGCCGACGGCTACATCATCCAGCCGGGCGTGACCATCCCCAGCAACGCCATCAGCGTGACCATCAATCCGAACGGCGCGGTCTTCGTCGACGTGGACGGCCAGGTGGCCTCCCAGAATGTCGGCCAGTTCGAGCTGGCGACCTTCGCCAACGAGGCGGGCCTGGAGGCCGTGGGCGACAACCTGCTGAAGGAATCCCCGGCCTCGGGCACCGCCAGCGTAGGCACCCCCGGCGCGGCCGGCTTCGGCACCCTGCGCCAGGGCGCGCTGGAGACCTCCAACGTCAACGTGGTGACCGAGATCACCAACCTGATCACCGCCCAGCGGGCCTACGAGATGAACTCCCGGGTGATCCAGGCCGCGGACGAGATGATGTCCAGCACCACCAACATGCGATAGGCCGCCTGCGTCATGACCCGCCGCTTCCTTTCTGCCACCGCCGCCACCACCGCCGCCGTCGCCTTCTGGGCCATCGCGCTCTGGTTCCCGGGGATGCCGGCCGCCCTCGCTGCCGGCAGCCAGGCCACGACCCTGGCGACCTACGCACAGCCCGAACAGCCGGTGAGCCTGAAGCCGTCGGCCCTGGTCGAGGCGCCGCTGGTGCGCCTCGGCGACCTCTTCGAGGGCCTGGGCGAGGCAGGCAGCGCTCCCGTCGCCCGGGCGCCGGCGCCCGGCAAGCGGGTCACCCTGGACGCCCGTTGGCTCCAGGGCCTGGCGCGCAGCTACAACCTGCCCTGGCGGCCCCGCTCTGCCCTCGATTCCATCGTCGTCGAGCGCGCCAGCCAGGTGATCGAGCGGGCGCGCGTCGAGGAAGTGCTGATGGACGCCCTTAGGGACGACGGCGTCGACGGCGACATCGAGCTGCTGCTCGACACCTCAGACCCGCGCCTGCACATGCCGACCGACGCCGAGAACAGCCTGCGTCTCACGCGCTGGTCGCTGAACCGGGAGACCGGCCGCTTCAGCGCCCAGCTGGCGGCGCCGGCCGAGGGCGTGCCGGTCGCCCAGCTCGCCGTCAGCGGCCGGGCGGTGGCGATGATCGAGGTTCCGGTGCCGGCGCGCCGCCTGAGCAAGGACGAGGTGATCGCGGCAAGCGATCTGGACTGGGTCCGGGTGCGGGCCGACCGGGTCGCGCGCAACGTGGTGACCGACCCCGACGAGCTGATCGGCAAGAGCGCCCGCCGCGGACTGCGGGAAGGCCAGCAGGTGCGCAGCGCCGACCTGCGCCTGCCCGTCGTGATTGGCAAGAACAGCCTGGTCACCATCCGCCTGGAGACCGACAAGATGGTCCTGACCGTTCAGGGCCGGGCCCTCGAGGACGGCGCCCAGGACCAGGTGATCCGCGTCATGAACACCCAGTCCAACGTGGTGGTGAACGCCCTGGTGGTGGAATCCGGCGTGGTCGCGGTTTCCCGCACGGGCGCCCAGACGAGCAGCTACAATTGACGGAGGCCCATGAGATGAGCCCGATTGACAGAAGCCTAAAGTGCGCCGCGCGCTGGACCGCGGTCGCCGCCATCGGCGTCGCGCTCAGCGGCTGCAACGCGCTGACCCGCCTCTCCCAGGTCGGCGAGGAGCCGCCGCTGACCACGATCCAGAACCCTCAGACCATGCTGGAGAACAAGCCCGTTCAGGTGCCCCTGCCGCCGCCGGTCGAGCTGAACCAGGAGGCCAACTCCCTCTGGCGTCCCGGCTCGCGGGCCTTCCTCAAGGACCAGCGCGCCTCCCAGGTGGGCGACATCGTCACCGTGGACATCGAGATCGCCGACAGCGCCGAGATCTCCAACACCACGTCGCGGGCGCGCTCCGGCGACGAAGACGCCGACCTGCCCGCCTTCCTGGGCTTCGAATCCCAGTTGTCCGACTTCCTGCCGGACGCCGTGAACCCGGACAACCTGATCCAGTTCGGCAGCGACAGCAACTCCCAGGGTTCGGGCAGCGTCGAGCGTGACGAGTCCATCGACCTCAGCGTGGCGGCCATCGTCACCCAGACCCTGCCCAACGGGAATCTGGTGATCGCCGGACGCCAGGAGGTGCGGGTCAACTACGAGGTGCGCGACCTGCAGGTGATGGGCATCATCCGCCCGGAGGACATCACTTCGGACAACACCATTCAGTTCGACCAGATCGCCGAGGCGCGCATCTCCTACGGCGGTCGCGGACAGATCACCGACCTCCAACAGCCCCGCTACGGCCAGCAGGTCTTCGACATCCTCTGGCCCTGGTAGGATTTTTCCCCGAAGGCCGCCACCAGGCCGTCTGGCGTTCCCCGCCGGACGGCCTTTTCCTTTGGCGGCTTGCCTGCCTCGCCCAATTTCGGATGAGCGACCGGAGCGCCCCGCCGCCCGGACCTTCACCCGGAGCACCCTCACCCGGAGAACCTGCTGCGCGGCCACGCGGCCGTCGTCCGGAACGCGAACAGACCGATTGCGGCCCGGGCGCCAGCGGGACCAGCAGGGGCCGGCCGCGAAACCTGGCGGCGCGGCCCTGCCGCCAACCGTCGCCCTGGACATCGGCAGAAGACCCGGCGGGAAACCGTCAGCCTTACGAAGCGTAGCAACCGCCCGTGAGAACCGGACAAGAAAAGGCCGCGGAGCGAGAGGCGCTCCGCGGCAAAAGTCTGGCCCGGTTCAGCTCGGCGGCGAGACCGGCGGATGCAGCAGGCCCGGCCCGAGGGCCAAGCGGGATCGGCGGGCCGGCTTCGTTTCCTTTCGGGCGGAAACCGAATCCGAGCCAGGATAAACGAATCGCACGATTGAAAGATCCGCCGACGCGCCGGTCCGGATGCGGCTCTCCACTGGTCCAGCCGGGCCCGTGCTACCAGCCCCAGCCCCAGCCGCCCCAGCCCCAGCCGTCGTCGTCGTCGTCGCCCCACCAGCCCCAGTCGTCGTCATCGTCCCACCAGCCCCAGTCGTCGTCGTCATCATGGCCGCCATCGTCACCGCCGTCATCGCCGCCGTCGCCGCCGTCGCCACCGTCGCCACCATCGCCGCCGTCATCCCCACCATCGTCGCCGCCGTCATCGCCGCCGTCATCGCCACCATCGTCGCCACCATCGTCGCCGCCTTCGAGCTCCTCCACGGATTCGCGAGGCCGGTAGAGCGACATGTGATAGACCGTCCGCGGCTCGATGAAGCCGCCGAAGAAGAACGGTTCGTACTCAAAGAAGGATTCCCCGACGACCAGAGCCTGGCCCTCTCGCAGGGTGAAGCCGCCCGGAAGGTTCGCAGCCTCGCCGGGCGCCCCGACCTGGCTCGTCGCCGTTCCCGTGCCGCCGCCCGACTGCTGCCAATCGACCAGGACCTCGTCCGAACCGACATCGCGGCTGATGCCTGTAATGATGACGTTACCGTCGCTGCCCAAATCGAACGGCTCGGCGATGTATTCGATGGCCTCGAAAACCTGCGAGATGTCGTCTGCGGTGGGCGCCTCGCTGCGCGCGGTCAGGTCGGCCGCGTTAAACGAGACGCGCGCGATCTTGTGATCCAGCAGGATGAAGCGGCTCACCTCGATGCCGCCCATCACCAGCACAAGGAACACCGGGATGAGCAAGGAAGTCTCGACCAGGACAGAACCGCGCGACTGGCTCGCGAAGCAGGACACCCGGCTGCGCAGGCGGTGAAACAGAGTCTGAATGACGCCCATGGTTCTCACGTTCCTGCTCCTCAACTGCCCGAACAGACAGTGGAGCCGCCGGGGAAGGGCTCGTTCCGGACGGCGACGCTGGCTTGCATGGAAACCGTGCCGTCGGGTGCGATGATCGGATCGAGGAAGCCGGTGATGGTGTTGTGCTCGTAGGTGATGGTGTAGATCACCACGTCGTTGCCACCACCGGCGCCGGCCGCGGCCATGTCCTCGTCCCATTGGTCGTTGCAGTTCACGTCGGTGAAGGGCTCACCGTCGTCGTACTGGTCGTTGCCATCGATATCCGTGTAGGGCTCCGGCTGGCCGATGTCCGAGAAGTCGGAGTAGACACGAGTATCGATGTCGCCGCTCGAGATCGTGAAGAGCCCAGCGGCATGCTCGTTGACGATCGCCACGATCTGATCTTCGCGGCTGCCGTCGTCCGGGTTCAGTCCGGTGATGCCGAAACGCGCCGCTTCGCGCAGCCCGCCTTCCAGCATGGCGTTCGCGAAGCTCAGGATCGAGAATTCGATGGTTCCGACCACCAGCATCAGGACAACCGGCAACGCGAAGGCGAATTCGAGGGCGGCGGTCCCCGACCTTTGGATCAGCAGGCGCTCAAGGAGTGTCCGCATGAGCGCACCTACTTCGACAGGCGCAAGCTGGACAAGTGGTCGGCGATCTCGTCGAAGACGACGTCCAGGGCGGCCGCATCGGGGGCGAAGTGGTAGTAGGGCGCGTCCGGCTCCGTCGCGACGTCCTTCATCAAGGTCGCAAGGGGGCCGTCGTCAAAGAAGTACTGGATCGTGTAGATCTCGACGCCCTGCGACTTGATGTAGTCGGCAAGAGTCGTCAAGCGGTCGTCGAGGCCGGCCTCGCCGGCGCCGGTGCCGGAGCCGAAGGCGCCGTTGTAGGCGTCCGCCCGGTTGCCGTACTGCTCGCCGTCGGTCAGCAGCACGATCGCGCGCTGGTGGTTGCCGCCGGGGTTCGATTCGGAATCGTCGAACGGCTCGCCGGGCGAGACCACACGGTAGGCCCAGACCAGCCCCTGGACGATGTTGGTGTGACCGTCCGGGTTGATGAGATCTTCGATCGCGGCTTCGATGGTGTCACGATCGTTGGTCAGGCGCGTGATCGTAGTGTTCGGACAGGCGCCGCAGTCCCAGCTGTCGCAGTCGCCGTCGGGCTCGGGCTCGTCGTTCGGTCCGATGGGCTGCCAGGCCGGCCAATCGGCGCCACCGACGGAGACCGGCCCCAACAGAAGGTCGGCGTCGTTGTCGCTGTCGCCGTCGTTGCTGTAGCGCGCATAGACGCAACCCTGCCAGTCCTCGTCCGGCTCGGAGAGCAGCGGGATGTCGGAGTTGTCCGCCATATAGACCACGCTCTGGGAGGCACTGGTCACGGGATTGGTGAACCCGGTCACCGCTTCGGTGGTGGAAGAATCGTAGCTGGTGCCGTCGGTGACGTTCACCTTGCTGTTCCAGGGCACCACGCCGATCTTGAGATTGTCCTTGATGGTGTCCGCGCCGAACAGGATGTCGACCAGCGAGGTGGCCGCCGAGCGCGCCCCTTCGATGCGGTTGTCGTCATCCATCGATCCCGACATGTCCATGGAGATCGCCAGGTCGAGCGAGGCGTTCATTCGGGTGACTTCCGTGGAGTTGCTGACCGTCATGGTGTTGATGCCGGCAACCCGCATGAAAGTGGTGTCGATGGTGGCGCTGACGGAATAGGTGATCGTGCTTTGGTCGTCGCTCACCTGGGGCGTGTCGAGCGTGATGGTGGCGTCGAGGTAGTTGCTCGGGAAGTTGGCATAGAAGAACTGCTGAAAATCGCTCTCGAAATTCTGGTCCTCGGTCACGACCATGGTGGCGGCGAGGCCGGCGGCGTCGATGGCGTCGCCCAGGCGGGCCCGCAGCAGATAGCCGCGGCCGGCGTCGATGGCGAGGCCGGTCGCGATGACCAGCGGAACCGCCAGCGTCGCCATGAACACCAGCATGCCGCCGGCCTCATCGCCGAGGAAGGCCTGCAGGCGGCGGACCACTTTCTCTTTGAATTTCCGCGTCATGGCGAAATGTCCCCGGTTTGACGTATTTTCGAACTAATGTCTGGAGATATTGTCCGAGGACTTTTAAATTTATGTAAAAGAACTCAATGCATTAGATCGAACTTTCAGCAAAATTTGAGACGCATTCGAGAGATCTTCCGCGAGAGGGCTGCCGGCCCGAAGCGGCCGTGGCGGCGACCGCCGAGGCTTGTCGAGGGGCCGATGAAGGTGCAGCCCCGCGACCGGCGCCTAGAGCGGGATGAGATGAGATTGAACCACGCTGACGGAGCGATTTTGGCCGGACGTTAGGCCAAGGACAATTGTGGGGACGAAGGACATGCCGAAGCATATTCGAGGAGGAGCGACGCGGCGTCCGGCCAAAAGCGCCCGTCCCGTACGGGTTGGCCTGGGTTGGCCCGCCGCGTCGTTGCGGGCCTCGCCCGATGCACCGCATCGCGCTTCGGCCCGCGCCTAGCGGACGGAGCCAACCCAGGCCAACAGCGTTGATTCAATCTCATCCCATCCCGCTCTAACGGCCGGGCCGGCCTAGAAGAGCCCCTCGAACTCGCGGAAGCGCTGCTGCCAGTCCGGCAGTGAGGGGTCGAGCTGGCGGGCGCGCTCCAGATCCCGGCGGGCTCTGTCGCGCTCCTCCAGGAGCCAGAAGGCGAGCGCCCGGCTGTCGAGGATCTCAGGCTGATCGGGCAGCAGCCTGAGCGCCGCCTCGCAGTCCTCGAGCGCCGCGCTGGCTTGGCGCAGCAGGGCCTGGCTCCAGCATCGGTTGTTGTAGGCCCAGGCGTGGCCCGGATCGAGGCGGATGGCCTCGCCGTAGTCCTCGATGGCCTGGTGGAGGTTGCCCTTGGCGGAATAGGCCTGGCCCAGGGCGTAGTAGACGGCCGCCTCGGCGACTTCGGGCAACTCGCCCGTCTCGATGCACAGCAGATAGTGGTCGATAGCCAGGTTGTAGTCCTCGGCCTGCATGGCGGCGTTGGCGCTCAGGCAGTCCTCGGGCAGGCGCGGCCGCCCCATGGTCAGGACCAGCAGCACGAGCCCTGCCGCGGCCAGGCCGAGGGCCAGGAACAGCAGTTTGGGCAGCTTGAAAGGCATCGTCCGGGGTCCCGAGGGCAAGCTGGCACCCCCTAGCACAAAAAGGGCACCAGGGGCGCTGAGGATTGTTTATCACACGGGAAGCCAATTCACCGCAGGGATTAGCCGCGACCCAGAAGCTTTTCGAATCACTCGCGATTTTTGCAGAGCCCCTATACGCAGGTTCGTCTGGCCAGGAGGCAAGGGATGCCTTCCAATTCCCCTGTGTGACGGCGCGCCCGTCACTCCGATGGTCTCTGGGGGGAGACTGGCCATGTTGAGGCTGGGGTCACAGGCTGCCCGCCGAACGCCGCCACCCGACCTGAATCTGAGCCTGCACGGCGAGAAGCTGGGGGTGGTCTCGGGCGACGACGGGCAGAAATGGACGCCGAAGAAGACCTTTCTCGCCGTGGTCGCGAGCTGCGCTCTGCTGTGGCTCGCGATCGTCTACTTCCTGAGCGTCCTGCCCGACATCTTCGTCGCCATGTTCGGCTACCTGCTGCAGGCGGTCACCTGACCGCGTCCCTTCGGCGGGGCGAGGGCGCGGCGCGGGAGCCGGCGCCGCATCAGAGCCAGTCCTCCTCCAGCGGATAGCTGGAGAGCTGCTCGATCCCCTCCTCGGTCACCAGGACCTGCTCCTCCAGCTTGACCCCCTCCTTGCCGCCCTCGGCGCCGATGAAGGATTCCACGCAGAGCGTCATGCCCGCCTGCAGCACCCCGTCGTAGCCTCGCTCCTGATAGTCGGACCAGTGCTTCAGGGAGGGGTACTCGTCGGCGAGGCCCACGCCGTGGATCAGGCTGGTGTAGCGGTTGGAGCGGAACTCCTCGGGGATCGGCCAGGCCTGCTCGGAGATCTCGCCGAAAGTCTTGCCGGCCTTGAGGATCGACTTGTTGTGCTGGATCTGCTCGTAGGCCTTGGCGTAGAGCCGGCGCTGCTCGTCGCTCGGCCGGGCGCTGCAGACCCAGGCCCGGGATATGTCGGCGCAGTAGCCGTAGGGGCCGATCAGGTCGGTGTCGAAGCTTACCAAATCTCCCTTCTCGATGGCCCGCATGGAGCACTCCCGGAACCAGGGGTTGGTGCGCGGGCCCGAGGACAGCAGGCGGGTCTCGATCCACTCGCCGCCGAGGCGGATGTTGGCCTCGTGCAGCTTGGCCCAGAGGGCGTTCTCGGTGATCCCGGGCTCGAGGGCGGTGCGCATGTCGGCCATGGCGGTCTCGCAGACCGCGACCGAGGCGCGCATGAGCTCGAGTTCCTCCGGCGACTTGACGGCGCGGGCCTGCTCGGCCGGCTCCAGGCCGTCCAGCAGCTCGATCCCGTGGGCGCGGATGGCGTCCGTGCCCAGGTGGGACAGGCGGTCGACGGCGAGACGCTTGTTGCCGCCGCCGTGCTTGGCCATCAGGTCGGCGATCTGGTCGCCGAACTGGAGCGCGCGCTCCTCCGCCCGGGAGCCGGCTGAGAAGTAGTAGAAGCCCGGCATCTTGCGGTACTCGTCGACCGTCGGCAGGTCCTCTGCCAGATGGGGCAGGTTGGCATAGTCGAACAGCACCGAGGGCCCGTCCGTGGCGACGAAGAGGCAGCGGGTCTCGTAGTGGGAGCACCAGACCTGCATGTTGGTGGCGTCGCAGGCGTAGCGGGTGTTGACCTGGTCGAACAGCAGGATGCCGGCGCAGTCCATCTTCTCGAGCTCGTCGCGCAGGCGCCCCAGGCGGTAGAGCCTCACCCGGTCCAGGTCGACGGGCGGCTCGCTGTACTCCATGGCACCGTGCTGGCGGGCCCGGTTACCGCCGTATCTCGACTGAACGCTTTCGATGGGCATGGTGGCCTTGCCTCCCCGATCCTTGCTCGCTTCGAATTCTTCGCAGCGCCGCCGCCGCCTGACAATCGTGAAATCGACCCGCCGCCGTCCGTTTCCGACAGGCCGGCCGGTCATCGCCGGCCACCAACGCAATAGAGCCCGCCGGTGGGCGGGCTCCTGCAGCGTGACCGTCCCGGTCCGTGCGAGGGACGCGGGCCGCCGGGCCGGGCTACTCGTCCCGGTGGGTGCGCTCCATGCGCTCGTGGCGTTCCTGGGCCTCGATCGAGAGGGTCGCGATGGGGCGCGCCTCGAGGCGCCGAATGGAGATCGGCTCCATGGTCTCCTCGCAGTAGCCGTAGGTGCCTTCCTCGATCCGGGTCAGCGCCTCGTCGATCTTGGCCAGGAGCTTGCGCTCCCGGTCGCGGGTCCGCAGTTCCAGCGAGCGGTCGGTCTCCAGCGACGCCCGGTCCGCGAGATCGGGCTCTGCCGTGCTGCTTTCCTGTAGATGCTGGAGGGTTTCGTTCGATTCCTGAAGCAGATCCTGCCGCCACTCCAGCAGTTTTCCGCGGAAATACTCGATCATGCGGTCATTCATGAAATCCTCGCCCTCGGTGGGGCGATAGACTTTGTGGTTGGTAGCTCCTTTTCTTCGTTTCGCCATCCCTAGCCTCTTTTACGACACAGCAGGTTCGAGGCCGGGAGTATATGAAATTCGAGTCCGAGGGCAAGCATCTCTAGCGACACAAGCGAACAATGACATACATCTGAAATAAAACACGAAATCCGGCCACGACCAGGCCCGTCCCGATCACTTTTCGCTCAGTGGCCCAACTTGGCGAGCTCGACCGCGGCCCGTAGCTCGACCTCCTGGACGACCTCGGCGAGGCGCGGGTCCGCGATCTCGCCGCGCCGCCTGTTCAGGTTCTGGGCCAGGCGCTCGAGCTGGGCGAGCGGCATGGCGCCGATCAGCAGCGCGTGGCGCAAGTCATCCAGCTGCGCCAGCAGCTCCTCGCCCCGCTGCTGGGCCTGGCGGTGGTCGAGCGGCGCGTCGGAGACCTCCTGCAGCGCCAGCAGGGAGTCCATCGAGGCGACGCCGCCCGCCCCGCTCACGCTCTGGGTCTCGCCGGCCTCGGAGGCCAGCTCGCTGGCGAAACTGGCACCCCCGGAGGCCCCCGCCCTTTGCTTGCGGCGCAGGGTGGTCGACTGCAGGGGGGACAGGGCTTCGATCTTCATGACGCTCTTCGACGGACTTCGCTACAAAAAACACAGTGCGCACATAGGGTTAACAAGCCGTGAAGGGCCGCGGCCCGGGACCGGCAAGATCTGCCCGCCGGCCCGGCGGCTCTTGCCCCGCGGCGCCCCACACGCCGGCCGCGCGGGGCCCGGACGGGCCAAAATATAGCTTTCTTTCAACTGCTTAGAGGAGAGTCGAAGCTTGGCACGCCTTTCGCATCCAAGAGGGCGGAGAAGTGTGCACCAGGAGGAGCGCAACGCAGATGGCAGAGGCCCCGACCCGCAGGACCCGCCGGCCCCGGACGCCGGCCGTCGCCGTGGCCCTGGCCGCGGGCGCCCTGCTGCTGTTGGCGCTCCTGCCCGCCACGGCCGCGGCCCAGGCGCGCATCAAGGACATCGCCGACTTCGAGGGCGTGCGCGACAACCTCCTGGTCGGCTACGGCCTTGTGGTCGGCCTGGACGGCACGGGCGACGACCTGGACAGCGCCGTCTTCACCCGGGAGAGCCTGATCGGCATGCTCCAGCGCCTGGGCGTCAACGCCCGGGACGAGGATCTGGAGACCGACAACGTGGCGGCGGTCATGATTACGGCCAACCTGCCGCCCTTCGCCCGCCAGGGCACCCGGATCGACGTCTCGGTCTCCGCCATCGGCACCGCCGAGAGCCTTCTGGGCGGCACCCTCCTGGTGACGCCGCTGCTGGCCGCCGACGGCGAGGTCTACGCCGTCTCGCAAGGGCCCATCGCCGTCGCCGGCTTCAGCGCCGAGGGCGACGCCCAAAGCGTCACCAAGGGCATCCCGACCGCCGGCCGCATCGCCAACGGCGCCATCATCGAGCGAGAGATCGCCTTCGACCTGCAGAAGCTGGAAAGCGTCAAGGTGACGCTGCGCAACCCGGACTTCACCACCGCCCGGCACGTCGCCCAGGCCATCAACCAGACCATCGGCGGCACCGCCGCCCAGCCGGTCGACCCCGGCACGGTGCTGGTGACCGTCCCGCCCCGCTACCAGGGCAACACGGTCGCCATGCTGACCGATATCGAGCAGCTCCGCGTGCGCACGGACCAGATCGCCCGGGTCGTCATCGACGAGCGCTCGGGGGTCATCGTCATGGGCGAGGCCGTGCGGATCAGCACCGTCGCCATCGCCCAGGGCAACCTGACCATCCGCATCACCGAAACCCCCCAGGTGAGCCAGCCGACGCCCTTCTCCACCACCGGCGAGACGGAGGTCGTGGACCGCACCAACATCGAGGTCGACGAGGACGACAACCGGCGTCTGGCCGTGCTGCCCAGCGGCGTCAGCCTGGAAGAGCTGGTGAACGGCCTGAACGCCCTCGGCGTGGGCCCCCGCGACATGATCACCATCCTGCAGGCGATCAAGGCCGCCGGCGCCCTGCAAGCCGAGATCGAGGTGCTGTGATGAACGCCGCCATCCAGGATCTGCTGCTGCGCAGCGTCGGCCAGCCCGACGCCGCCGCCGGACCGGCCGCCCGCCCCGGCGCCGGGTCGCCCGCCGACCCCTCACAGGCGCGGGCGCTGGCCGAAGAGTTCGAGGCCATGTTCCTGGCCCAGATGCTGGCCCCCATGTTCGAGAACCTGCGCACCGACGGGCCCTTCGGCGGCGGCTCCAGCGAGGCGATCTACCGTTCGCTCATGGTGCAGGAGTACGGCAACGCCATCGCCGAGGCGGGCGGGCTCGGTATCGCCGACAACGTGCAGCGGGAAATCCTCAAGCTACAGGAGATCGAGTGATGAGCGAGAGCGCAAGCCCGGCGGAGCTGCTCGAAACCATGGCGCGCCTGGTCGCGGTCATGGAGCGCGAGACGGAGCTGCTGCGCAGCGCCAAGCCCTCGGCCATCCAGGAGCTGCAGCGCGACAAGATCGCGCTCGCCTCCGCCTACGAGGCCCAGGTCCGCGCGCTCAAGGAAGACGGCGCCCTGCCCGCGGCCCTCGACAGCGAGACGCGGGCCGAGTTCGGCAGCGCCGCAGAGGCCTTCCAGGAGGCCCTGGGCCGCAACGAGCGGGCGCTGAGGGGCGCCCGTGAGACCACCGACCGGATCCTGCAGCTCGTCGTGCGCGAGGTGGAGAAGAGCCAGCACCAGCAGAACGGCTACTCGGCCAGCGGCGCCAACGAGGCCGGCAGCGGTCCCCAGCCGGTCTCGATCGCCGTGGACCAGCGCCTCTAGGCCGGAGCAGCCGAGACCCCGGACATGTCTCTTTCCCTGTCGCTCTTTTCGGCGCTTTCCGGCCTCCAGGCGAACCAGGCCGCGTTGCGGGTCATCTCCGGCAACGTGTCCAACGCCAATACCGAGGGCTACACCCGGAAGGTCGCCCAGGCCGAGACCGTCACGCTCGACGGCACCGCGGCCGGCGTCAAGCTGTCCGACCTGACGCGCAACGTCGATAGCTACCTGGTGGGCGAGACCAACCAGTCGCTCTCGGCCCTCAAGGCCATCGAAGTCAAGACCACCTTCTTCCAGCGCATCCAGGACCTCTACGGCCAGCCGGACAGCAACAATTCGATCAGCGCGCGGCTCAGCGACCTGAGCAGCTCCCTGCAGGAGCTCGCCACGACGCCGGAGAGCCTGCCGCGGCAGATCGACACGGTGAACCAGGCGGTGTCCGTCGCGCTGCAGCTCAACGAGATGAGCAACGAGATTCAGAGCCTGCGCACCCAGGCCGACCAGGACATCGAAGTGAAGCTGCAGATCGTCAACGGCCAGCTCGAGGCGATCGCCAAGATGAACACCGACATCGTCCGGGGCATCGCCGCGGGGCAGCCGACGGCGGATCTCGAGGACCAAAGGGACCAGGCGGTGCGGACCCTGTCCGAGCAGATCGGGGTCCAGACCTTCACCAGAACCACGGGCGAGCTCGTGGTCATGATGCCAAACGGGCAGATCCTGGCCGACAGCCAGGCCCAGACCATGACCCACACCGCCGCGGCCCAGCTCGACGCCGGCATCAGCTACCCCGCCGGGATCGACGGCATCTTCGTCCTGGGGACCGACATCACCAACACCATCCCCAGCGGCGAGATCGCCGGACTGGTGGAGCTGCGCGACGACGTCCTGCCGGCCATGCAGGAAGAGCTCGATCGCCTGACCGAGATGCTGCGCGACGAGCTCAACCGGATCCACAACCAAGGCGCCGGCCTGCCTCCCGCCAACACGCTGACCGGCAGCCGCAGCTTCGCCAACCCGGCCGCCGACACCATCAGCTTCTCCTCCGACGTGCGCATCGGCGTGGTGGACGCCAACGGGGACTTCGCCGCCTACTACGACATAGCCGCCGGCAACTACACCGTCTCCGCCATCGAGGGACTGATCGACGCCAACCTGGCCGGCTTCGCGAGCGCCTCCACCTCGGCCGGCGGTCCGCTCTCCATCGGCGCCGACGACCCGACCCACGGCATCGCCGTGGCCGACCTGGGCGCCAACACGGTCACCCACACCGACGGCCTCACGACCTACGAGGGCTTCGCCAACTACTTCGGCCTGAACGACCTTTTCGTCACCACGGCCAACTCCTCCGGCGATCCGATCACCGGGATCGCCAACATCATCCAGGTTCGTCCGGACATCGCGGCCGATCAGCGCCTGCTGACCCGCGGGCCGCTCAACAGCGCCACCGGCGGCTCCGCGCCGGCCGTGGGCGCGCCGGCGGTGAGCGCGGGCGATTCCAGCGTGATCCAGGCCATGGCCGACCGCTTCGGCGACAAGCTCACCTTCGCCGCCGCCGGCGGCATGGGGCCGGCCTTCACCAGCCTGACCGGCTACGGCACCGACATCATCACCTCGAACTCGATCCGGGCCTCCCAGAGCGAGACCGAGGTGGAGTTCCGCCGCTCGGTGTTCGATCAGCTCTCGTTCCGCCTGCAGTCCGACAGCGGCGTCAACATCGACGAGGAACTGGGCAACATGATCGTCTTCCAGAACGCCTACGCCGCAGCGGCCCAGGTGATCAGCGCCACCGAAGAGCTGTTCGACGTGCTGAACGGCATCTTGCGATAGGGGAGAGCTGGGATGATCCGCGTCGCGACCTTCGCCACCCAGCAGCTCAGCCTGTCGCAGCAGATGCGGACCCAGGCCGAGTGGGAAAGGGTCAACTATCAGGCCTCCAGCGGCAAGGCGAGCTCGGACTACATGGGCCTCGCCCTCGACGCCCACCGGCTGATCAGCCTGGAAAACCTGAACCAGACCGTCGACAGCTACCTCTCCAACATCCAGCTCACCGAGCTCAGGCTGTCCAGCATCGAGACCACCGTGTCCGCCACCTTCGACGTGGCCAGCAAGGTGCGCACGCTGCTGGTCCAGGCGCTGAACGCCACCAACGCCGAAGTCTCTGCGGTGAACGAGAACGCCTCCATCATGCTCGACGAGGTGGTCAGCCTGCTGAACACGGAGGTGGACGACCGCTACCTCCTCGGCGGCACGGTGATCGACCGGCCGCCGGTGGATCTCGCCAACTTCGACCCGGACCACGCCTCCTACGATCCGGCGAACCCGGTGGTCGCCAACATGGGCTACTACCAGGGCAACCAGTCCAACCTGACCGCCCGCATCGACGACGACATCCTGGTCGAGTACGGCGTGAGCGCCGACGAGAGCGGCTTCGAGACCCTGCTGCGCGGCCTCTACCTCGCCAGCACGGCCGATACCACGCCGGGCTCGGTCGACACGGCGCGCCTGGAGGAGGCCCTCAGCCTCGTCAACGAGTCGATCCAGGAGATCCCCATCATCCAGTCCCGGGTCGGCACCATGCGCGCCCGCCTCGAGGACACCCGCTCGACCCATCTCGAGCTGCAGCTTCTGGCCGAGAACGAGATCGGCGCCATCGAGAACGTCGACGTGGTCCAGACCATGACCAAGGTCTCGGCCCTCCAGCTCCAGCTCGAGGCCTCCTACATGGTCACGGCCCAGATGGCCAACGTTTCCCTCGCCAGCTACCTGCGCTGACGGGGCCTTAGGAAGAAAGGAGTTCCGCAATGTCCGTCGAAACCGGGGCCGTCGTCGCGAACCAGGACCTGCCCTCCATCCCCGAAGCCGTCGTGGTCGAGACCCGCTTCGGCGTCTACACCTTCACGGCGGAGCATCGCGTCCACATGCCGAAGGGGCCGCTGGGCTTCCAGGACTACCACGACTTCGGCCTGGCCAACCTGCCCAACCCGCAGCTCGCCCAGTTCAAGATGCTGCAGTCGCTGGACGCCCACGACCTGAGCTTCATCGTCACCACCCTGCCGGACGCCGGCGGGCCCATCACCCAGGCGGACCTCGAGGAGATGGCCGCGGCCGCGGGCGTCGCCATCGAGGACGCCGTCTTTCTCCTCATCGTCACCATCCGGCCCAACCCGGAGGGCGAAGGCATCCTGATGAGCGTCAATCTGCGGGCGCCGATCGTCTTCAATCCGGTGAGCCGCCTCGCCCGCCAGTGCGTCGCCAGCAGCCCCAGCTATCCCGTTCAGCAGCCCTTCTTCGGCTGGACGCAGGAGCCTCAACTGGAGTCCGGCGGGCAGGCGCCCAAAGCGCAGGCCTGAGGCGGGGCACGAGCGGCAAAACTTGCCCGTCGGGGCGACGTCAGCCGGCAATTCTTGCCGAGCCGGAGGGCAAAAGGCGGCAGGTCTTGCCGAGCCCCGCAGAGTCGAGCTTCGGCCAACTATCTGAAAAAGCTCAATTCCGCCAAGTTGGCATCGGGTTTGCAAACAGTCGGGCAGGGCGGAGTGTGTCCGTCCACCAGAGACAGGATGTCTCGACCGGCCCAGGACCAAGATGGATCCGGGGCCATGCCAAGATCCAAGTAGGAGGAATATAAATGGCACTCTCGATTGTTTCGAACTTCGCGGCGAACGTTGCGCACCGCAGCCTCGTGGCGTCCGACTCCATGGCCACCGACTCGCTGGCCAAGCTGTCGTCCGGCCAGCGCGTGCTGGCGGCCAAGGACGACGCCGCTTCGCTGGCCATCGGCTCTCGTCTGAGCGCCGAGGTTGCGGCCATGAGTCAGGCCGGCGTCAACGCCGGTCAGGCGGTGTCTCTGCTTCAGGTCGCGGACGGCGCCATGTCTGCCGTCAACGATATTCTCATTCGAATGAAGACTCTGTCGGTGCAGGCCGGTTCCGGCCAGCTCGGCACCACCGAGCGCGCGATGCTCGACACCGAGTATCAGGCGCTGCTGTTGGAAATCGATCGTATTGCGGACGACACGGAGTTCAACGGCACCAAACTGACCGACGGCACCTTCTCCGCCGTCGACTTCAAGGTCGGCACCGGCACGACCGCGACCGAGGACGTCATCTCGGTGACGGTCGACGGCATCGACGCGACCACGCTGTCCGTCAACGGCGGCGACGTGACGACGGCTGCCAACGCGGACACGGCATCGACTGCCATCACGGCCGCGATTGACGCCCTCAACACCTCGCGCGCCGAAGTCGGTGCCGCGCAGAACCGGCTCCAGTTCGCCTCCACCAGCATCGCGGTGGCGAAGGAGAACGCGGAAGCGGCCCGTTCGAGCCTGATGGACTTGGATATCGCTGCGGAGATGACGAACTTCACCTCCAAGCAGATCCTGGTCCAGGCCGGCGTGTCCATGGTGGCCCAGGCCAACCAGCTGCCGCAGAACTTGCTGCGTCTGTTCTCGTAAGGACCGTAGGGCTAGCGAGAGGGGCCTTCGCGCCCCTCTCCCTTCCCCCCGATGGTCACTAAAACGCAGCAAAACCTTCGGACGAAACCTTTTGGAAACCGCCGTCACCTAGCTTCTTAGCAGGAGTAGTTCCATGCAGGTGACATCCGTCCCGCCGACGCCCGCGACCCCCCAACCGGGGGTGCGGAAGCAGTCCGCCGAACAGGCCCAAGCGGCCGGTCCCGGCGCGCCGTCCGGTGGGGAAGTCACGCTCCGCTCCTTCGAGCGCGCACTGGTCGAAGCCGCCGGGCTGAAGCCCAGCGAGGCGGCCAAGGTCCGCGTGGCCCTCAGCGTGGAAGAAGGCACCAACCGGGTGATCGCCAAGATGTACAACAAGGAAACCGGCGAGCTCATCCAGCAGATGCCGACCGACCAGATGCTGCGCAACGCGGCGCTCATCCGCGAGATGCTCGGCGCCGCCGTCGACGCCATCGCCTGATCCCCGGCACCCGCGACCGACCGCCCGAGATCCCCCGGCGCCGACGATGAGCGACCTGATCAACATCAACAACCTCAACGTGGACGACAGCGGCCGCGTGACCTTCTCCGGCCTGCGCTCGGGCATCGACATCCAGGGCACGGTCGATTCGATCATCGCCGCCCGCCGCATCCCCGTCGACAGCCTCGAGGCCGACATCGAGACCCGGGGGCTCAAGATCGCCGCCTACGGCGAGCTTCGCTCCCTCTTCAACCTGCTCAACGAGTCCGTGGACTCGCTGCGCGGCGCCGTCAGCTTCGGCAACGTCGGCAACATCTACGAGTCCAAGCAGGCCTTCGCCACCGCCGGCCGCCTGGACGGCGCGGCGGCCTCCGACCCGGCCAACCTGGTCGGCATCAACGTCACCAACGAGGCCCTGGCCGGCAGCCACACCATCGAGGTGCTGCAAGTGGCGCTCGCCCACAAGATCGGCTCGGGCGACTTCAACAGCCTGACCGACGACCTGGGCACGGCGACCGGCGGCGCGGCGGGCTCCGTCTCGGGCGACTTCACCGTGAACGGCACGCAGATCGACGTCTTCGCGGGCGACACGCTTAAAGACCTGCGCGACCGTATCAACAACGCCAACAAAGGCGACAACGCGACCGGCGTGACGGCCAGCATCGTCTCGGTCAGCGCCAGCGAGCACGTGCTGGTCCTGACCGCCGACGAGACCGGCACCGATATCGCGCTGGCCGACCCCAACACGACCGGCGTGCTGGCCGACCTCGGCATCTCGGACGATGCCGGCGCCACCTTCAACAACGAGCTGCAGGCGGCGCGCAAGGCGCAGTTCTATGCCGACGGCCTGCTGGACACCAGCGACACCCGCTACGAGTCCGACCTCATGGACAGCGGCGCGGTGCAGATCGGATCCAGCGGCACGCTCACCTTCAGCACCAGCGACACCGTCGCCTACAGCGCCACCGACACGCTGGAGGACCTGGCCGCCGCCATCACCGCCAACGTGGCCGGGGTGACCGCCGAGGTAGTCCAGGACGGCGCCAAGGCGCGCCTCCAGCTAACCGGCGCCAGCGCCTACACCTTCAGCGAGACCGGCGGCGGCAGCGCCATCGACGACCTGGGCCTGGGCAACGCCCGGCTGGTCTTCGAGCGCGACAGCAACACCGTCAGCGACCTCTTCGAAGGCACCACCCTGTCGCTGTTCCAGGCCGAGCAGGGCACCACCCTGAAGATCGACGTCGAGCAGGATCTGAACGCGGTCAAGACAGCGCTGGTCGGGTTCGTCGACGCCTATAACGCCATCAAGGTCTTCGTGAACCAGCAGCAGCTGGTCGACGAGGCCACGGGCGAGGCCGCCGAGGGTGCCGGCCCGCTGTTCGGCGAGAGCGCCCTCGGCCGCATCGTGCAGAGTCTCGGCAGCATCCTGGGCCAAGGCGCCCAGGGCGTCAGCGACGAGTTCAGCGTGCTGGCCCAGATCGGCATCGATTTCGTCGACAACACCAACGTCTCGGACCCGCTGCTCAGGGACACCCTGGTCATCGACGACGCCACGCTGGACACCGCGCTGCTCAACAACGCGGAGGACGTGCGGCGGCTGCTGGCCTTCGACTTCACCAGTTCCAACCCCAACGTCACCCTGCTCGGTTTCGACGGCGCCACCACCTACAACGTAGCCGGCTACACCCTGAACGTCGGCACCGTGAGCCCGGCCGTCGAGACCTCCGCCTCGATCAACGACGAGACGGTCACCCTCGACGACGCGGTCGACGGCGTCGGCGCCACGACCTCCGGCTCCTTCACCATCAACGGCACCCCGATCGCCTACGACGTGACCAGCGACACCCTGGAGACCCTGGCCAGCACGATCAACGCCGCCGGGATCACGGGCGTCAGCGCGAGCGCGGTTTCCGACGGCGCCGGCGGCTTCAAGCTGGAGATCGCGTCCGGCACGAACCCCCTCAGCGTCACCGGCGACAGCGGCGACCTCCTGAGCAACCTGTCGCTCTCGGTGACCAGCGTGCTTGTCACCTCGGCCAACATCAACGGCACCGCCGACGGCGCCGACGACGGCAGCGTGACGGTCCAGGGCGGCACCCTGGTCGCCACCGATGCCACCGGCGCCGAAGGCCTGCGTCTGCTGTTCACGGGCACGACGGCGACCAGCGGCATCCAGCTCGACTTCACCACCGGCGTCGCGACCAACCTCTTCTTCGAGGTCGAGAACATCATCGACGGCGAGACCGGCGCCATCCAGAGCGAGATCGACACCATGACGGGCCAGAACGACCTGGCCCAGGAGCGGGTCGACAACATGCTGCTGCGCCTCGAGCTGCAGCGCGAGGCGCTGTTCGAGCGCTTCGTCGTCATGGAGACCGCGCTCGCGCAGATGAACAACATCCTGGAGAGCATGCGTCAGACCTTCGACGCCATGACGCGGGACAACAGCTAGGGGCGGCGGCCGCGTCGCGGCGCCGGGCAGCAACTCATTTCGGGAGTCATGAGGTGAACCAGTCAGCACTGCAGAGCTATCAGGTCCAGCAGATCATGACCGCCTCGCCGGCGAAGCTGGTGGCCCTGCTCTACGACAAGGCCATCTCCTGCCTCGGCGAGGCCATCGCGGCGATCGAGAAGGGCGAGATCGCGGCCCGGCACAACGCCAACCGCAAGGTCATCGACATCGTCGCCCACCTCTGGGGCACCCTCGATCTGGAGCGCGGCGGCGAGATCGCGGCCAACCTGGACCGGCTCTACGACTTCATCATGCGGCGCCTCTCGGACATCGACATGAAGAACGACGCCCAGGCCGCCCGCGACGTGATCGGATTGCTCGACCCCTTGCGCAAGTCCTGGCACGAGCTGGCGGCGCAGCCGTCCCCCGAGGCGCCCCAACAGGTTCCCCAGCAGGTAACCCAGCAGGCGCCGGCACGCCCATCCGCCTATCCGGCCGATCCCGGCACGCCCGCCCCCGGCGGCGCCATCAGCTCGGTGACCATCTCCGCCTAGCGGCCGTCCCGCCACACGCCCGCACGACGACGGCGTCCGCGCAGCCTCTCCCCTCGGCGCGCGGGCGCCGTTCTCATTTCACCTACCCGCAGCCCGGTGGAGCAACGCCCGGCCGGCCGATGACCGGGTCCGGACCTCGGCCACATGGCGCTTGAAAGGGCGCCGAGAGGGGCGCCGACAGGAGCCCCAGCAGGCCGGGCAGTTTTCCCTAAAAGGCGGCACATCCTGCCCCCTGCCGCCAGCAAGATTTTCCGGCTCCGCGCCGACCGTCACGGTTCGCGCTCCGGCCTCGCAAAAATTTCCCCTGTAATTTCATATGATTATCGTCTCCAACGGAGATTGGCACGGCCATTGCTCCTGGCTGACTGCTGCCCCGTCTGCGCGCGTCGCGGGCGTGGCAACAAGGGAAACCCGAATCGATGAACGTGCAAACGACCAAAAAGCGCGCGGTAGCGCCGAGGACCGGAAAACAATCCGGACCTGACCGCGCGAACCATAAGAAGGCACCGTGCCGGACCTTCCGCTGCGGCAGCCTCGGGCGCAGGACCCAAGGAGACCCGGATCATGCCACTTAACGTCATCTCCAACTTCGCGGCCAACGTTGCGCACCGCAACCTGGTCAATTCGGACATGGAGACAACCAGCTCGCTCGCGAAGCTTTCCGCGGGCACGCGCGTGCTCACCGCCAAGGACGACGCCGCCTCTCTGGCGATCGGCTCCCGCTTGGCCGCGGAGGTGAGCGCCATGCGCCAGGCCACCGTCAACGCCGGCCAAGCCATCTCCCTGCTGCAGGTCGCCGACGGCGCCATGTCGCAGGTTCAGGATATCTTGGTCCGAATGAAGACCCTCGCCGTGCAGGCGGGCTCGGGCCAGCTCGGCACCACCGAGCGCGCGATGCTCGATACCGAATACCAGGCGCTGCTGTTGGAAATCGACCGTATCGCGAACGATACGGAGTTCAACGGCACCAAGCTGGTGGACGGCACCTTCACGGCGGTCGACTTCAAGATCGGCTCCGGCGGTGTGGCCACCGAGGACATCATCAGCGTCACCCTGACGGGCATCACCGCGACCGACCTGACCGTCGCCGGCGGAGACATCACCACGGCCGCCAACGCGGACACGGCATCCAACGCCGTCAGCGCCGCCATCGACAACCTCAACACGGCGCGCGCCCAGGCCGGCTCCACCCAGAACCGGCTCGAGTTCGCATCGGCCAACATCGCGGTCGCCGTCGAGAACGCCGAAGCGGCCCGCTCGCGGCTGATGGACCTGGATATCGCCAAGGAGATGACCGAGTTCACCTCCAAGCAGATCCTGGTGCAGGCCGGCGTCTCCATGTTGGCCCAGGCCAACCAGCTGCCGCAGAACCTGCTCAGACTGTTCCAGTAACAAGGGGCCGGCGCGGCACGCCCCGGAAGCGGCGCGGCCGTCGCCTGAACCCTAGCCTAGCGGAGAAGACCAATGGCTTTGACGATCACTTCCGAGACCTACCGGGACGAGCTGTTGCAGGCCAGTCCCAGCCGCATGGTCGTGATGTGTTACGACGAGACCCTCCAGGCCCTGGAGATGGCCGTGGACGCCGTCGAGCGCGGCGACATCGAGGCCCGCTTCAACGCCGTGACGGTCGCGAGCGAGCTGCTCTGCACCCTGTTCCTCTGCCTCGATATGGAGGAGGGCGGCGAGATCGCGGAGAACCTGGGCCGCATCTACGAGTACGTCCTGAAGAGCCTGCCGCAGGTCAACCTGTTCGACGACGCGGAGCCTGCCGAACGGGCCATCAAGCTGCTCACGCCGCTGCGCGACTCCTGGCTCGAGCTGGACAGCCGTTCGGACGACGAGACCGTGAACGCGGTGGTCGACAGCGCTGTGGTCCAGAGCATCCGCGTGGACGGTCGCAGTCAGAGCAACGGCGGAATCGCCTGAGCCAGGGCGCCAGGCGCGAAAGAGGACCGACGCACGGACCGGCAGATGGAAGCGAGTCTCCTCAACCTACTTCGCTCCGGAGAGTCCCCGGCCGCCACCGGCGGCCCGGCGGGCGGCTCCGCGCCGGCCAGCCTGTCCTCCTTCGCGGCCCAGCTGCTGGCCAGCGCCGGCACGACCGGGGCAAAACCGGGCACCGCGCCGAATGCTTCGGCGCCGGTCAGCCTCGCCCGGGTCAGCCTGGGACAGACCGTGCCGGGCCATGACACTCAGGGCTCCGACACCCTGGGCCAAACCGCCCTGGCCCAGGTCCACCCGACCAGGAGCGGCATCGTCCACTCCGGCTCGGCCGAGACGAGCCTGGCGCGGACCACCCTGGCCCAAACCGCTTCCGCCCAGACCGGTCTCGCCCAGACCAACCTCGCCCTGACGGCGTCTTCCCAGGCCGCCTTGGCGCAGGACACAGGAAGCGCTGCCCGGTCCCTGTCGCAGATCGCCGCGCAGGCCGCCGGGCCCGGGGACTCCTCGACGCAGACCGGGGGGCAGGCCCAACTGACGTATCCGCAAGGCCAGCCGACGCTTAGCGGCGCGGCAGAGGGTGAAGCCGGCGCGCCAGCGTCGGCGGCAGCCACCAGCGGTCCCACCTCCGCCGAAGCCGCCTCGTCCCTGCTCGCGAGGGGGCCGCAAAGCGGCGGCGATGGCCAGGAGGGACAAGACGGCCAGGAGGCCTCGCTTGCCGCCGCCCAGGCCAGCCAGGACGGCCAGACCGCCATACTGGCTGCGGCAACGCCGTCGGCCGGAAGCGGGACGGCGCCGGTGCAGCCGGCCACGCCCGCCGTCTCGGGGCAGGCTGCGGCCTCTGGGGCGGAGCCGTCCCAGCTGCCGCAGACGGCAGCCAATGCCGCGACCGCCGGCCAGGGTCCGTCCGCCGCGCCGCCCTCGCCCGCCCAGGCAGGCAGTCAGGCGGCCGCCCAAGGCACCGCCGCCACGGGCGACGGCAGCGCCGAGACTTCGGCCCGCCAGGGCCAGGCCGCCGCCAACCCCGCCTCTGCCGGACAGGCGGCCACGTTCGGGCAGGCAGTCTCTCAGGTCGCAGCCCAGAGCGGCGGCGCTGTCGAGCTGCCGCGCGGCCTGCGCCCCGCCGGCGAGCCCGCGGGCCAGCCAGCCCTCCAGGCGCCAGGCGCGCCGACGCGCCAGGGCCAAGGCGCCACGCCAGCAACCTCGGCAACGCCCGCCTCCGCCGCTGCCAAGGCGCAACAGGCCGCGACGCGGAACGAGCAGGCCGGCCCCGCCAAGGCCCCACAGACAACCGCAGCCGAGCCCCGCCCGGCCGCGTCTGCCGACGCCACCGCCGAGCCTCAGCCGCTGCGACTTGAACCGGCCGGCAATGCCGTCCCCGCGGCGGTCTCGGCCCAGGCCCAGGCCAGCGGCCAGGCCGCGACCGAGGCTGCGGCACGGCCCCTGCCCCTACCGCAGCCGGCCGGCGACCAGCTGGCCGTGGCGGTGCACCGGGCGGTCAGCGACGGCCGCGACCACATCAGCCTGCGGCTCCATCCGGCCGAGCTGGGACGTATCGACGTGCGGCTGGAGACGGCCGACGACGGCGCGCTGCGGGCGGTGATCCTGGCCGAGAAGCCCGACACCCTCGATCTGTTGCAGCGGGACTCCCGGGCCCTCGAGCGGGCCCTGCAGGATGCCGGCGTGAAGACCGATTCCGGCAGCCTCGCCTTCGACCTCAAGAACAGCCAGCGCGAAGCCGGGACCGGCCCCGAGGGGACACAGCCCGAAGGCCTCGCCGACCTAGCCATCCCTGCCGACGAGGCCGCGGTGGAGAGCGCCACGAGAGGGCGCGCCCTGCACCACGGCCTGGTGGACCTGAGCGTATAGCCCGCCACCGGCGGACCAGGAGCGAACGACCATGGAAGTCTCTGAATTCAACGGCGTCCAAGTGCTCCCGCCCAACGAGGGCGGCGGCTTCAGCACGAACAACATCGCCGACACCTTCGACAGCTTCCTGCAGCTCCTGACCACGCAGCTGGAGTACCAGGATCCCCTGTCGCCGCTGGACTCGACCCAGTTCACCGAGCAGCTGGTGCAGTTCTCCGGCGTCGAGCAGTCGATCGCCACCAACGACAAGCTGGACCAGTTGATCGCGCTCCAGGGCGGCGACCAGCTGGGCTCGGCCGTCTCCTACATCGGCAAGGAGATCAAGGCGGACAGCGACCAGATCGCGCTCCAGGACGGCAAGGCCAACCTCATCTACGGCCTCGAACAGGACGCCACCGGCACCCTCATCACCATCGTCAACGGGGCCGGCCAGGCGGTCCGCGTGATCTCCGGCGAGACCACCGCCGGCCTGCACGAGCTGGTCTGGGACGGCAAGGACGCCCAGGGCGTCCCGCAGCCCGACGGCATCTACAGCGTGCAGGTCAACGCCGTCGATAGCGAAAACCAGTCCCTCGCGGCGGCGACCGGGACCAGCGGCCTAGTCACGGGCGTGGAATCCCAGGACGACGAGGTCTTCCTGAAGCTCGGCGACCTGCTGGTGCCCGTCGACAAGGTCTTCGCCGTCGACGCGCTCAAGAGCGAGAGCCAAACAAGTTAAGCGGCTGCGATCCGTCGCGGCCTACGAGATACGGGCGGCCAGGCAGGCCGCGGGTTTTGGAGAGAAAAGGAAGGAAATTCGATCATGAGCATCTTCGGCGCCATGGTTGCCGGCGTATCGGGCCTCTCGGCCCAGAGCCAAGCGCTCGGCATGATCTCCGACAACATCGCGAACATGAACACCGTGGGCTACAAGGGCGTGACCGCGAACTTCGCGACCCTGGTCACCCAGGCCGCCGGCTCCAGCACGCACACGCCAGGCGGCGTCATGTCGAACACCCTGCAGAAGATCGACCAGCAGGGCCTACTGCAGTCGACCAATTCGGCCACCGACATCGCCCTGGCCGGCAACGGCTTCCTGGTGGTCAACGGCGCCTCGGATCCCACGACCGGCGAGTACCTCTTCACCCGGGCCGGCTCGTTCCTGCCCGACGAGGAGGGCAACCTGGTCAACACCGGCGGCTACTATCTGCAGGGCTGGCCGCTCGATTCCAGCGGCAACCTGCCGGCCAACACCTCGGTCCTGGGCAGCACCGAGACGATCAACGTCTCCAACCTGTCGGGCGTCGCCACGCCGACCCAGGTCATGAGCATGGGCCTCAACCTGCCCTCGGCGGCCCTGGTCGGCGACACCCACAGCGCCACCGTCCAGATCTACGACTCCCTGGGCAATGCCCACAATCTGGAGTTGCAGTTCGAGAAGACCGCGACCAATGCCTGGGACATCAACGTCCAGGATCCGACCCTGTCCAACACGGGCGCCGTCAGCGGCACCGTGACCCCCGTGGCACGGTCCATCACCTTCAACGGCGACGGCACGCCGGCCACCGTCAACTTCCCGCCGGTCGACATCACCGGTTGGACCACCGGCGCCATAGATGCCAACATTTCAGGCGATCTCGGCGTGGCGGGCGGCACCACGGGCGTGACCCAGTTCGCCGGATCCTTCTCGGTCGCCTACATCAATCAGGACGGCCTCACCTTCGGCAACTTCAGCGGCCTGAGCATCAACGAGTTCGGCATGGTGACGGCCCTCTTCGACAACGGCGAGCAGCTGGCCGTCTATCAACTCCCGATAGCGATCTTCGCCAATCCCAACGGGCTGATCCCGCGCGACGGCAACGCCTACACCCAGAGCGACGATTCCGGCCAGGTGCTGCTGAACCCGGCCAACGTCAGCGGCGCGGCCCGGATCGCCAACTCGGCCCTCGAGGCCTCCAACGTCGATCTGGCCGAGGAGTTCACCAAGATGATCGTGACCCAGCGCGCCTACTCGGCGAGCGCCAAGATCATCACCACCGCCGACGACCTGCTCGAGGAGCTGATCAGGATCCGTAGATAGTAGGGTTTCCCGGTGATCCGGGGTCCCTTGGCCCGGTCCGGCGCTTCGGCGTCGGGCCGGGCCGAATAGGGCGCTCCGGCGCCCCGGCGGAGGGGCCAGAATCCGAAAAGACTGTTTTAACTATTGCACTTAGCAGTTTTTAAACGGCCCTCATCTACCATACCGCCGTAGGGAAGCCTCGCATGTAGCAGCGAGTGCACACGGAGTTTGTGTCAATGAGTGCAGAGCGCACAGGTAGGCCCAGCAGCGTCATCGGACCGGCAGGCAGGCCGCTCACGATCGACGACCTACCGCCGCCCAACACGGAGCGCTGGGTGATCCGGCGCAAGGCCGAGGTGGTGGCGGCCGTCCGCGCAGGCTTGATCAGCCTGGAGGACGCCTGCGAGCGCTATCGGCTTTCCGTGGAAGAGTTCCTGTCGTGGCAGCGCCTGATCGACAAGCACGGCTTGCGCGGCCTGCGCACGACCCGCCTCCAGCAGTACCGCAAGTCCCCCGAGGACGAGCGGGGCATGCTGGCGAACCGCGCCGACGGCCGGGCCACCTCCTAGCCGGTTCACCCCACCGCCACATCGCCGCCGAAGAGCAGTTCCCGGGGGGCAAGCCCGGGGCAACAGCCGCCCGTGTCGCCGAGGCAGCGACGCCTGCCTGAGGTGCCACGGGCGGCCGGGCACCTCTTGCCGCCGCCCTGCCCCGCCGGGCGCCCCCGGCGGCCGGTATCCCTTTCGATTCACTAGGCAAAATCTGCCCGTAATTAACGGCAGATTTACTACAACGCCCTAGCCTCTGCCGGCGGGAGGAATCGGGTATCCGATCCCGGTATTTCAGGCATTCGACCACGGTCGAAAGTGTGTCGGGACATAGGGCGAAGGCGTGAACGCACTCATCGATACGATCCGCGGCCTCGGGCCCGCAAGGCTCGCGATGATGGTCGCCGTGGCGGCCGCCAGCCTGGCCTTCTTCATCTACCTGACCGGCCGCCTGGCGACCCCGGAGATGTCCCTGCTCTACGGCGACCTGGAGGGCCAGGACAGCGGCCAGATCGTGGCCCAGCTCGAGCAGAGCGGCGTGCCCTTCAAGGTCAGCGCCGACGGCAGCCGCGTCTTCGTCGCGGCGGACCAGGTCGGGCGCATGCGCGTCGCCATGGCCGAGCAGGGCCTGCCCAGCGGCGGCTCCGTCGGCTACGAGATCTTCGACCGCTCCGAGGGATTCGGCACCACCGGCTTCGTGCAGAACGTGAACCACCTGCGCGCCCTCGAAGGCGAGATCGCGCGCACCATCCGCTCCATCTCCCAGATCGACCGGGCCCGGGTCCACCTGGTGCTGCCCAAGCGCGAGCTGTTCAGCCGCGAACGCGCCGAGGCCAGCGCCTCCATCGTGGTCACCCTGCGCGGCGGAAACCGCCTCAGCCGCCAGCAGGTCGGCTCGATCCAGCACCTGGTCGCCGCGGCCGTTCAGGGCCTCGGGCCCGAGAACGTCTCGATCGTCGACAGCAGCGGCACCCTCCTGGCCCGGGGCACCGGCGAGGACGAGATCGCCGGCCTGTCGACCAACGCCGAGGAGATGCGGCGCAACTACGAGACCCGCCTGGCGCGCACCATCGAGGAGCTGCTGGAGCGCTCGGTGGGCCTGGGCAACGTGCGCGCCGAGGTCTCGGCCGAGATGGACTTCGACCGCATCACCGAGAACGCCGAGATCTACGATCCGGACGGCCAGGTGGTGCGCTCGACCCAGACCGTGGAGGAAAACGCCGACGCCAAGGACGGCCAAATCGCCGAGCCGGTCACCGTCGGCAACAACCTGCCCGACAACAGCCTGCTGGGCGATGGCGAGGGCGAAGGCAGCCTGGAGAGCTCCTCGCGCATCGAGGAGACCGTGAACTACGAGATCTCCCGCACGGTGAAGACCCACGTACGCGAGAGCGGCCTGGTGCGAAACCTTTCCATCGCAGTGCTGATCAACGGCATCGTCGGCATCGGCGAGGACGGCGCGCGGACCTACGAGCCCCGCTCGGCCGAGGAACTGGAGCAGCTGGCCGCCCTGGTGCGCAGCGCCGCCGGCTTCGACGAGGCCCGCGGCGACCAGCTCGAGATCGTCAACCTGCGCTTCGCCGACCTGGATCAGCCCGAAGCCGCCGCCACGGACCCCTTCGCCCTGTTCGGCCTGGACCAGGCCGAGCTGCTGCGCTTCATCGAGCTTCTGGTTCTCGGCGTGGTGGCGGTCCTGGTGCTGCTGCTGGTGGTCAAGCCCATGCTCGGCCGGGTGCTCGACGCGAGCGTGACCTCCGATATGCCGCCGGAGCACGCCGGCCTGCTGCCGGATCCGACGGGCGCCCGCCCGGCCCTGGCGGCGCCGGCCCCGGCAGCGATCCCGGCGCCGGAGCAGGTCGCCCTGACGCCGGTCCAGGTCGCCCAGCCGCTCGCCGCCCCGGGGGGAGTCCCCGCCGGCCCTTCCCTCGCCGGCCTGCATCCCGCGAGCGTCGCCGAGGACATCGAGCAGATGATCGATCTCAGCAAGGTCGAGGGTCGGGTGCGCGCCTCCTCGATGAAGAAGATCGGCGAGATCGTCGAGAAGCATCCGGAAGAGTCGGTCGCCATCGTCCGCAACTGGCTCTACCAGGAAAGCTGAGGACGGCCTGAATGGCGACCCGTCTGCGCGAAGACTACCGCTCCCTCACCGGTCCCGAGAAGGCCGCCCTGCTGCTCATGTCGATCGGCGAGGAGAACGCGACCAACCTGTTCAGCTTCATGGACGACGACGAGATCCGCGAGCTCTCCCAGGTCATGGCGAACCTGGGCAGCGTCAGCTCCAAGATCGTCGAGCGCCTGTTCATCGAGTTCGCCGACCAGGTCTCCACCACCGGATCGACGGTCGGCAACTACGACACCACCGAACGCCTGCTGCTCAAGGTCCTCGGCCGGGAGAAGGTCGACGGCATCATGGAGGAGATCCGCGGGCCCGCCGGCCGCACCATGTGGGACAAGCTGGGCAACGTCAGCGAGAGCGTGCTGGCGAACTACCTGAAGAACGAATATCCCCAGACCGTCGCCGTCGTGCTGGCGAAGATCAAGCCCGAGCACGCGGCGCGCGTGCTGGCCGCCCTGCCCGAGCCCTTCGCCATGGAGGTCGTCATGCGCATGCTGCGCATGGAGGCGGTCCAGAAGGAGGTCCTCGACGACGTTGAGCGCACGCTCAGGCACGAGTTCATGGCCAACCTGTCGCGCACCAACCGGCGCGATTCCCACGAGGTCATGGCGGAGATCTTCAACCACCTCGACCGCGGCGCCGAGAACCGCTTCATGTCCTCTCTGGAGGAGCGCAGCGGCGATTCCGCCGAGCGCATCAAGGCCCTCATGTTTACCTTCGAGGACCTGACAAAGCTCGACTCCAGCGGCGTGCAGACGCTGCTGCGCGCGGTCGAGAAGGAAAGGGTCGGCCTCGCCCTCAAGGGCTCCTCTGAGACCGTGCGCGACCTCTTCTTCGAGAACATGAGCGAACGTGCGGCCAAGATCATGCGCGAGGACATGCAGGCCATGGGCCCGGTGCGCCTGCGCGACGTCGACGAGGCACAGATGTACATGGTCCAGATCGCCAAGGACCTGGCGGCCAAGAACGAAATCATGCTCGCCGGCAACAAGGGCGAAGACGAGCTCATCTACTAGGACGCGCGGCGCAGCATGAACCAGGCAGAGAAGTTCCTCTTCGAGACCTCCTTCGACGGCGAGGACGGCGATCCGCTTTCCCCGGAGGCCCGCCGCGAGGCGGAGAAGCCGGCCTACGGCGAGGAGGAGCTTGCCCGTGCCCGCGACGAGGGCTTCGCGGCCGGGCGCGAGCAGGGCATGAAGGAGGCCGCCGCCTCCATCGACAACGCCGCCGCGCGCGCCCTCGAGACCCTTGCGGCGCGCATGCAGGAGCTCTTCCCGGCCCTCAAGGCGGACTGCGAACGGCGCAATGCCGAGGCCCTGCAGGCGGCCATGATCGTGGTGCGCAAGCTCTTCCCGATCCTCAACGAGACCAACGCAACGGCGGAGCTCGAAGGCCTGGTCTGCCAATGCCTCGAGCATCTGCACGATGAGCCGCGGGTGGTGATCCGCGTCTCGGATGCTCTGCTCGACCCCTTGCGCGCGCGCCTCGAGGCGCTGACGGCGCGCTGCGGCTACGAAGGCAAGATCGTGCTGCTGGCCGAGGAGGCGCTGCAGCCCGGCGACGTGCGGGTCGAATGGGCCGACGGCGGCGCCGAGCGCAACAGCCAGCGCCTCTGGGGCCAGGTGGACGAGATCGTCGCCCGCGCCGCCAGCCTGGGCGCCCAGACAAGCAACGAAACGGCGACCAACGAGACGGCGACCAATGAATCGGCACCCGGAGAGACGACGCCAAGCGAGACGACACCCGGCAGGCCGGTCAACGGCACGCCCGTGAACGACCCACCAGTGAACGGCAGCCCAGGCGCAGAGCCGGCCGGCGACGCGCCTCAACCGGGCGAGCGCCCATCGCTAAAGGATCTCGCGACCCAGGCCCCATCGGCCTGATCCGCGACAGCAACGAAGGAAGCCGCCATGTCGGACGAGGAAAACCTGAACCTGAACGAGCTCGAGGATACCCAGGGCCAGCAGCCCGAGGATCCGGGGCAGGTCGCGAATGCCATGGAGCCGGCCAAGGTGAGCGCCGACGGCAAGGAGATGCAGGCGGTCTACGACGTGCCGGTCCAGGTGGCCGCCGTGCTCGGCAAGTCCAACATGCAGGTGAGCCAGCTCCTCAAGCTCGGCCGCGGCGCCGTGGTGGAGCTGGACCGCAAGGTCGGCGAGGCCATCGACATCTACGTCAACAACCGCCTCGTGGCGCGCGGCGAGGTCGTCGTCGTCGAGGACCGCCTGGGCGTCACCCTGACCGAGATCATCAAGGCCGAGCACGCCTGACGCGCCCCCGCTGCCATCGCCGCCACCGTTTCGAAACCGAGCCACCGCCATGGCGAACCTGACCAGCGCCCAGAGAGGTCGCAGCTACAGCCTGACGGAACCCTTCCGGGGTCCGCAGGTGGACTACGCGACCCTCATGGGGACGCTCGGCGCCTTCGTCGTCATCGCGCTGGCCATGTATCTGGGCGGCAGACCGGAATCCTTCGTCGACATTCCCGCCATGCTCATCGTGCTCCTGGGCAGCTTCCTGGTGACCACGGTCTCCTTCAGCTGGGACGAGGTGGTCCAGGCCCAGGGCCTCATGCTGCGCGCCGCCGTCTACCACGTCGAGGAGCCCGACGAGGCCGCGCGTCAGGTCCTCTCCCTGGCGAACGAGGCCCGTCGCAACGGCGTGCTGTCGCTGCAGAAGGTCGAGAGCCGCCTCGACCACGCCCCCTTCCTGGCCCGCGCGGTCAACATCGTGGTCGACGGCGCCACGGCCGACGACGTGGAACGCATCATGCAGGGCGAGGTGCTCTCCACCCAGCGCCGCCACGCTCGCGCCGTCGGCGTGCTGCGCCGGGCCGGCGAGGTGGCGCCCGCCATGGGCCTGATCGGCACCCTGGTGGGCCTGGTGCAGATGCTGGGCAACCTGGAGGAGCCCTCCAGCATCGGCCCGGCCATGGCGGTCGCTCTGCTCACCACCTTCTACGGCGCGGTGCTCGCCAACATGGTGTTCCTGCCGCTCGCCAAGAAGCTCGAGCGCAACTCCGATCAGGAGACCCTGGTGCACCAGATCTACGCCGCCGGCGCGGTCTCGATCTGCCGCAAGGAGAATCCGCGGCGCCTGGAGATGCTGCTCAACACCATTCTGCCCCCCGACCAGCGGATCAGTCTGTTCGACTGAGCGCGACGGAGACCCTAGCGGAGACCTCTCATGCGGTTACTCATCGTTGGATCCCTCGGCGGACACATCGCCACGGCCGGCAAGATCGCCCTCGACGGCGGCGCCAAGGTCGCGCACGTGGAGGACGTCAAGGCGGCGCTGGGCGCCTTGCGCGCCGGCCAGGGCGCCGACCTGCTGCTGGTCGACGTGGTGCTCGACATCGCCGCGCTGATCGACTCCCTCAAGGCCGAGCGCATCTCGGTGCCGGTGGTCGCCTGCGGCATCGGCACCGACGCCGACCTGGCGGTGAAGGCGATCCGCGCCGGGGCCAAGGAATACATCCCCCTGCCGCCGGACGCCGAGCTGATCGCCGCCGTCCTGTCGGCGGTGGCCGAGGAGACCGCCTCCTTCATCACCCACGATCCCGCCATGCAGCAGGTCCTCGCGCTGGCCGGCCAGATCGCCCCCTCCGAGGCCAGCGTGCTGATCACCGGCGAGTCCGGCACCGGCAAGGAGGTCATGGCCCGCTACATCCACTCCAAGTCGAAGCGCGCCGGGCGCAACCTGGTCTCGGTCAACTGCGCGGCCATTCCCGAGAACCTCCTGGAGTCCGAGCTCTTCGGCCACGAGAAGGGCGCCTTCACCGGCGCCGTCGCCCGCCGGGTCGGAAAGTTCGAGGAGGCCGACGGCAGCACCCTGCTGCTCGACGAGATCTCCGAGATGGCGCCGCGCCTGCAGGCCAAGCTGCTGCGCGCCATCCAGGAGCGCGAGATCGACCGGGTCGGCGGCAATCAGCCGATCGGCGTGAACATCCGCGTGCTCGCCACCTCCAACCGCGACCTGGAGGAGGAGGTGCACAAAGGCAACTTCCGCGAGGACCTCTTCTACCGCCTCAACGTGGTGAGCGTGGAGCTGCCGCCGCTGCGCCAGCGCCTGCAGGACATTGCAGTCCTCGCCGAGCACTTCGCCCGCAAGTATGCCGAGGCCAACGGCGTGCCGATGCCCGAGCTGCTGCCCGAGGCGCTCGACATCCTCAAGGCCCATAGCTGGCGCGGCAACGTGCGCGAGCTGGAGAACGCCATGCACCGGGCCGTGCTGCTGGCCAGCGGCAACCAGATCGGCGCGGCGGCGATCCACCTGACCGGCGAGAAGCTCCGGGCGCCGGACGCCGGGGCCGAGCAAACCACGCCTGGCAACGGCGCCGCCGTCGCCCCGGCGGGCGCCAGCACCAGCGGTCTTGTCGGGCGCACCGTGGCCGACGTGGAGCGCGACCTGATCCTCGACACCTTGAGCCACTGCCTCGGCAACCGCACCCACGCCGCCAACATCCTCGGCATCTCGATCCGCACCCTGCGCAACAAGCTGAAGGCCTACGGCGAGGCCGGGGTGCCGGTGCCCTCGCCGCGGGACACGGAACGGGCGACGGCCTAGCCGGAGCCCCCTAGGAGCCGCGTCGAGCGCCAACCGCCATGACCGACACCGCCAGCCAGTCCAGCCCGGGCCTCGGCGCAGACAACGTGCTCGAGCGTCTCGGCATGGCCGCGCGCCGGGGCGACGTGGCGCTGGCGCTCGGCATCGTCTGCATCCTGGCGGTGCTGATCCTGCCGCTGCCGAGCTGGATGCTGGACGTATCGCTCGCGGTCTCCATGACCCTCTCGGTCCTCATCCTGATGACCGTGCTGTTCATCAACCGGGCGCTCGACTTCAGCACCTTCCCGACGGTGCTCCTCATCGCCACCATGCTGCGCCTGTCGCTCAACCTGGCCTCGACGCGGCTCATCCTCTCGGACGGCCACGAGGGCTCCGACGCCGCTGGCCAGGTGATCCAGGCCTTCGGCAACTTCGTAATGGGTGGCAACTTCGTCATCGGGATCATCGTCTTCGGGATCCTGATCATCGTGAACTTCATCGTCATCACCAAGGGCGCGGGACGCATCGCCGAGGTCTCGGCCCGCTTCAGCTTGGACGCCATGCCGGGCAAGCAGATGGCGATCGACGCCGACCTCTCGGCCGGACTGATCGACGAGACGGAGGCCCGCGAGCGGCGCAAGGCGCTGGAGGACGAGAGCAACTTCTTCGGCGCCATGGACGGCGCCGCCAAGTTCGTGCGCGGCGATGCCATCGCCGGCCTGCTGATCACCCTCATCAACATCGTCGGCGGCATCATCATCGGCGTGGCCCAGATGGACCTGAGCCTGGGCGATGCCGGGCGCGCCTACACCGTGCTGACCGTGGGCGACGGCCTGGTGACCCAGATCCCGGCGATCATCGTCTCGACCGCGGCCGGCCTGCTGGTCTCCAAGTCCGCGACCACCGGCTCGGCCGACAAGGCCCTCTTCGCCCAGCTCGGCGGCTACCCGAGGGCGCTCGGCCTCTCGTCCTTCCTCATGCTGAGCCTGGCCCTCGTCCCGGGCATTCCCTTGCTGCCCTTCCTGCTGCTGGCGGGCATCTCCGGCGGGCTCGCCTGGGCCAGCACGCAGCGCAGCGAGGCCGCGGCCGCAGCGGAGGCCGCCGCCGAGCAAGAGGCCTCGGCCGCCGTGCCGCCGGCGGAGGAGCCGATCTCCAGCGCGCTTCACATCGACGACATCCGCCTGGAGCTGGGCTACGGCCTGATCCCCATCATCAACAACCAGGGCGGCCAGCGCATCACCGACCAGATCAAGGCCCTGCGCCGGCAGCTCGCCCAGGAGCTGGGCTTCATCCTTCCCTCGGTGCGCATCCAGGACAATCTCCAGCTCCCGGCCAACTGCTACGTGCTGCGCATCAAGGAGATCGAGGCCGGGCGCGGCGACCTGCGCCCCAGCATGCTGCTGGTCATGGACCCCAAGGGCGACACGATCGGCCTGCCGGGCGAGGCGACGGTGGAGCCGACCTTCGGCCTGCCCGCCATGTGGGTCGACGAGAGCCACCGGGAAGAGGCCATGTTCCGAGGCTACACGGTGGTCGACCCGCAAACGGTCATCACCACCCACCTGACGGAGATCGTGAAGGACAACATGTCCGATCTCCTGTCCTACGCCGAGACCCAGAAGCTGCTCGACGAGCTCGGGCCGGAGCAGCAGAAGCTGATCGCCGACATCGTGCCCAACCAGATCTCGGTCGGCGGCATCCAGCGGGTGCTGCAGAACCTGCTCGGCGAGCGGGTCTCGATCCGCGATCTGCCCGGCATCCTGGAGGGCATCTCGGAGGCCTGCGGCTACACCCGCAACATGACCGCGATCACCGAGCACGTGCGCGCGCGTCTCGCCCGCCAGATCTCCCACGCCCAGGTGAACGAGGAGGGCTTCATCCCGCTGATCACCCTGTCGCCGGCCTGGGAGCAGTCGTTCGCCGAAGCGATCACCGGCGAGGGCGAGGAGCGCCAGCTCTCCATGCCGCCCAGCAAGCTGCAGGACTTCATCGCCAAGCTGCGCCAGACCTTCGAGCGCCACGCGCTCACCGGCGAGACCCCGGCGCTGCTCACCAGCCCCGGCATCCGGCCCTTCGTGCGCTCGATCATCGAGCGCTTCCGTCCGGCGACCGCGGTGCTGTCGCAAAACGAGATCCACGCCAAGGTCAAGATCAAGACCTTGGGACAGATCTAGGCCCAAAGGGAACGCCACGCCATGCGGCTCAAGAACTACTACGCAGCCAGCCTGCCGGAGGCCATGGAGCAGGTGCGCGCCGAGCTCGGGCCCGATGCGGTCATCCTCTCGAGCCAGCCGAACGACCGCGGCGACGGCATCCGCCTGACCGCGGCCCTCGACGACACCGGGCCGGAAGGCGGCCTCGCCTTCTTCGAGGAGGACGCCCTGGCGCCCCTCGACGAGATCAACGAGGCGCTCATCTTCCACCGCACGCCGCTGGCGCTCGCCGACCGGCTGCTGGCGGCGGCGAGCGGCCACGACGGCGAGGAGAGCGTGGAGCTCCTGGCCGTGGCGCTCATGGCGGAGTTCGGCTTCCGGGACAAGCCGATCACCGCGGCCAAGCGGCCGGTCATGCTGGTCGGCCCGCCCGGCGCCGGCAAGACCGCCACGGCGGCGAAGCTCTGCGCGCTCGCCCGCCTCGACGACGAGAGCGCCGCCCTGGTCACCCTGGACGGCGTCAAGGCGGGTGCGCTCGCCCAGGCCGCCACGCTCAGCGAGGCCATGGGGGTGACGCTGCGCGAGGCCACGGACGAGGCGAGCCTGATCGAGGCCATCGCAGCCTGCCACAGCGAGCGGCTGGTGGTGGTCGACACGGTGGGCGCCAATCCTTTCGACGCCGGTGAGCAGGCCAGGCTGAAGCGCGTGGCCGGCGCCACCGAGGCCGAGGTGGTTCTGGTGCTGCCCGGCGGCGGCGACCCCCTGGAATCGGCCGACCTGGCGCTCGCCTTCGCCGAGGCCGGCGCCAAGCTGCTCTGCCCCACCCGCCTCGACGCCACCCGGCGCCTGGGCGGTGTGCTGGCGGCGGCCAGCGCGGCCAAGCTCGCCTTCTTCGCCGCCGGCATGTCGCCCCAGATCGCCGGCGGCCTGGTGCCGCTGCCTCCGGCCGCCCTCGCCGAGCGGTTGTTGAACGCCCACGCCCTCCACGCCGGTTCGGCCGAGCCCGACCGGCGAGATCGGAAGAACGAAACAGACGAGATAGACGAAACGGACGAGACGGACGAGGCGGCCGAGCCCGCCGAAACCACGGGAACGACCTGATGACCCAAGCAAGCGCAGTCCACAGCAAGAGCCCGTCGGCCGCCGCCGGGCGCAACGTGCTCGCCATCGCCTCGGGAAAGGGCGGCGTGGGCAAGACCTGGCTCGCCACCACCCTGGCCCACTGCCTGGCGCGCGGCGGCCACCGGACCCTGCTGTTCGACGGCGACCTGGGGCTCGCCAACGTGGACATCCAGCTCGGGCTCGCGCCCAAGCAGGACCTGAGCGGAGTCCTGAGCGGCGAGTACGGTCTCGAAAGGGCAACCACCAGCTACCAGGACACGGGCCTGGACATCATCGCCGGCCAGTCGGGCTCCGGTGGCCTGGCCGCCCTGCCCGCCAGCAAGCTGAACGAGCTCGGCGACGGCCTGGTGCAGCTCGCCGGCAGCTACCACACGGTGATTCTGGACCTGGGGGCGGGCATCGAGAAGACCGTGCTGCAGCTCGCCCGGCGGGCGCGCACGCGCCTGGTCGTCGCGAGCGACGAGCCGACGGCGCTGACCGACGCCTACGCCTTCATCAAGGTCTCCCTGCAGCAGGACCCAGAGGCCGACATCCGGGTGGTCGTCAACATGGCCAACTCGACGGCCGAGGGCCAGCGCACCTATGCCCTGCTGAACAGGGCTTGCCAGAACTTCCTGAAGGTCTCGCCGCCGCTGGCCGGCGTGGTGCGCCGGGACATCCGGGTGCGCGACGCGATCCGCCACCAGACGCCCCTCTTGGTGCGCCATCCCAACTGCCAGGCGGCCGAGGACATCGAGAAGCTGGCCGAGGGACTGCTGGAGACCCGGTGAGCGACATCGCCACGACCGTCGCGCTGCTCGCCAGGGCCGCGCCCCAAGCGGTCTCCCAGGGCGTTCCGGCGACCGTCTCCAACCCGCCGCCGGCGCTCGCCCAGGCCGCGGCCGGCAGCGTCCTGCGCGGCACGGTCACGGGCCACGACGAGGAAGGCCGGGTCCTCCTCAGGACCGACCGGGGCACCCTGACCCTCAGCACCCGGACCCCGCTCCCGGTCGGCGCCCAGGTGACCCTGCAGGTTCGCGCGACCGGCAATCAGCTCCAGGTCGCCATAGTCCAGGTGGACGGCCGCCCCGTCGCCGCCCAAGCGCAGCCGCCGACGCCCGGCTCGCCGCAGGCGCCGACCCAGGGACCGACCCAGAGCGCGTCGCAAGCCCCGGCCCAAGGCACGCTCAACGCGACATCGGCCAGCGGACAGGCTGCATCGGCGGCGACTTTGCGCGGCGGGTCCGCGGGCGTCCCTGCCGCCAACCTGCATGGCAATGCCCCAGCCGCGTCAGCGGCGCTTCCCCACGGCACGACGACCGGTCCCGGCGCCTCCGCAGCCGCGGCGGCGCAGGGGATCGAGGACGTGCTGGCTCTCGGACAGCGCGTGCGGGCCGTGGTCCGGTCCGCGCCCCATCACTCTGCCCAAACTGCCTCCCAGGTCACCGGGTCGGCCCAGGCCCTCCGCCCCGGCAGCGAGCTCCTGGTGCGGATCCTGCGCATCGAGCCGCCCGCAACGTCACCCAATCAGGCGGCCGCCGCCCGGGCGCCGGGCACAGCCGTTCCAGGCGGCGCCACACCGGCCTCAACAGCGGCGGCGACGCCGGCCCAGACCGCGCCGACGCAATCCCAGGGGACACCAGCAACGGCCCCGGCCGTGGCCCGGAGCGCCCTTCCCGGTCCGCAGGCGATGCCGAGCGAGACGACGACCCGCGCGGCCCCAGGTGCAACCGCCTCAACGGCGGGACCCCAAGGACAACCTTCGCCCGGCCCAGCGGCGGCGCTCCGAGAGGCGGTTGTCACCAATCCACTCGCGCCGACGCAAACTACGACAAGACCTGGGGTGTCGCCCGCCGGGGCCGCGAGCGGCGCTCCGGCCAGCCGCGCCGGCAGTGCCGCGGCCGGATCCGGGCAGCCGGCCGCGCGGGCAACCGGCACTCAGACCTCCAGCCCCCAGGCAATGGCCCCGCAGACGACGGCGGCACAGCCGGCGGCTGGCCAAACGGCGGCTGGCCAGGCGGCGGGCCCGGCGACAGCGCCCGCAGCCCTCGCCGCATCCGCGCGTCCGGCTGCACCCGCCGCGATCCCGTCAGCCGTTGCCTCCGGCACCGGCGCGCCTCTCCCCGGCATGGTCAGCGAGGTTTCCGCGGGTCCGGGCCGGACCCTGGTCGCCACGGCGCTCGGCACCCTGGCCCTGGAAACCGGCGCGCGCCTGCCGCCGGGGACGCGGCTGGAGATCGAGGTCATCGGCCGTTTGCCGCTTCCTCCGGAGCCGGCGGCACGGACCGAGAGCCAGTCTGTCCTACGGGGCTGGCCGGCGCTGGACGCGGCCCTGCGCGCCGCCGCCGAGGCAGCGCCGATCGGCCAGGCCGAGACCGCCCTGCCTCATGGCCTCTCTCAGGGTCTCCCTTCGGGCTTGCCCCAAGCGGGCCCTCGCCTCGCCTCCGGGCTGCTGTTCTTCCTGAGCGCCCTCGCCTCCGGCGACATGGCCGCCTGGATGGGCCAGAAGTCCCTGGAAATCCTCAACTCTCGGGGCCGCGGCGACCTGATCGCCGGCCTGGCGCGGGAGTTCGCCCAGGCCGGGCGGCTGGCCGAGGCCGCCGGCGGCGACTGGCGCTTCGTCCCCCTGCCCCTCTTCGACGGCCAACAGATCCAGCCCCTGCGCTTCTTCTTCCGCCACGGACAGGGGCACGGCCAAGGCGGCGAGGCCAAGGACGCCGCCACCCGCTTCGTCGTCGAGGTGGAATTGACGCGCCTCGGCGACCTGCAGCTCGACGGCCTGGTCCGGGCCCGCCATTTCGACCTGATCCTGCGCAGCCGGGGCGAGCTGCCCCAGCACATGCGACGGGACATCGCGGCCATCTTCCAGAGCGCCAACGAGATCAGCGGCAGCGATGGCCAGATCGCCTTCCAGGCCGGGCGGGGCTGGGCGTTTCTACCCTTGGAGAAGGACTTGCGGTCCCGTGGCGCCGAGGCGGCCGGGGCCCTGCTGGTCTGAATACTGGTGAGTCTGGGGCCAGACGGTGGGGGCCGAGTCTAGCCGGATTCGCCGGCCGCGCGGCCCCGGCGGTAGAGCCCGACCCCCATCTCGTCCATGGTGATCTGCTCGCGCCGGCGGCGCTGGTCCGATTCGTGGCGCTCCTGGAGCTCCTGGGCGGTCTCGTACTTCTTCAGCTCTTGGAAGGCGGCGCCCACGTCGTCACGGGCCTGCTCGACCTCCCGCTCCAGGTTGGCGATGGAATGGCGCAGCTTGTCCCGGCGCTCCAGCGCCGCGGGGATGAAGGTCTGGAACGCCAGCGCCCCGTCAAAGGAGTTGGCGGCGGCCTCCTTCTCGGCCTCCAGGTTCTGCTCCAGCACGCCCAGATCGTCCCGAAAGCGGTCGAGGAGCTGCTGCAGGCCCGCGAGCCGCTGGCGCTTCTCGTCCAGGATCCACTGGTGGACCCGCACCAGGTTGTGGAGACCGCTCACGGCTGAAGGCCTCCCTCAGCGTCCTGAGGAACCGGCCCGGCGGCCGGAGCCTGGCCGCCTGCGGGCATCAGGATCCGCGCCAGCTCGCCGTAGCCGCCCGCCAGATCGGCCTCGTCGTACTTGCCCTGGGCCAGGAAGCCCTCGATCAGGGGGTAATAGGTGATGGCCTCGTCGATGGCGGGGTCGCTGCCCCGCTTGTAGGCGCCGATGCGGATCAGCTCGGCCATGTTCTCGTAGGTCGAGAGCAGCTGGCGGGCCCGCACGACGATGGCGTTCTCCGCCTCGTCGTTGCAGTCCGGCATGGTGCGCGAGACGCTGCGCAGGATGTTGATGGCGGGAAAGCGGTTGCGCTCGGCGATCGCCCGCTCCAGCACGATGTGACCGTCGAGGATGCCGCGGACGGCGTCGGAGATGGGTTCGTTGTGGTCGTCGCCCTCCACCAGCACCGTGAAGAGGCCGGTGATCGAGCCCCCGTCGGTGCCCGGCCCGGCGCGCTCCAGGAGGCGCGGCAGCTCGGCGAAGACCGAGGGGGTGTAGCCCTTGCTGGTGGGCGGCTCGCCGGCCGAGAGGCCGATCTCCCGCATGGCCATGGCGAATCGGGTGATGGAGTCCATCAGG
>CBDDCC010000016.1:0-275604 GCA_965225935.1 Rhodospirillales bacterium | reverse complement strand
TTCGTCGAAGCCGGCGAAGACGCCGACGGCGAGGTCGGGGGAGAAGCCGATGAACCAGGTGTCCTGGGCCTCGTTGGTGGTGCCGGTCTTGCCGGCGAGCGGCTTGCCGACGGCGCTCACCCGGCGCCCGGTGCCGCGCTGGACCACGCCCTGCAGCATGGAGACCACCTGGTAGGCGCTCGCGGGGTTCGCCACCCGCTCGCGCTCATCGGGCAGCCGCGGCGGCGTCTGGTACTGCCAGCGGGTGTTGCGGCAATTGGGACAGTCGCGCTGGTCGTGGCGGTAGATGGTGAGCCCGTTGCGGTCCTGCACCCGGTCGATCAGGCTCGGCGTGATGTGCCGGCCGCCGTTGACCAACATGGCGTAGGCCGTGGTGAGGCGCAGCAGCGTGGTCTCGCCGGCGCCCAGCGCCATGGCCAGCACGCGAGGCATGTAGTCGACGACGCCGAAGCGGGTGGCCGCGTCGGCCACCCTCTCCATGCCGATGGTCTGCGCCAGCCGCACGGTCATGAGGTTGCGCGACTTCTCGATGCCGACGCGCATGGGGGTCGGCCCGTAGAACTTGTGGGTGTAGTTGGCCGGCTTCCACTTGCCCTGGCCCTGGCCCTGGTCGATCACGAAGGGCGCATCGAGGATCAGGGTGGAGGGCGTCAGGCCGTTGTCCAGCGCCGCCAGGTAGACGAAGGGCTTGAACGCGGATCCTGGCTGACGATATGCCTGAACGGCGCGATTGAACTCACTGTTATCGAACGAAAAACCGCCGACCATGGCCAGCACGCGGCCGGTGTGGGGATCGAGCGCCACCAGCCCGCCGTTGATGTCGGGGACCTGCCGCAGGCCGTAGGTTCCGGGCGGCACCTCGTTGCCGTCGCTGTCCTCGACGATGGGCTGCACGTAGATCACGTCGCCGGCCACCATGACCTCGGTGACGGCCTTGGGGCTGGCGCCCGCCTTCTGCTCCTCGAGCCAGGGCCGGGCCCACTTGAGCGCGGTGATGGGGATCTGGCCCGTGCGCCCGTCGACGAAGCCGATCTCGGCCACCTTGGCGTTGGCGCTGAGCACCAGGGCGCGCTCCCACTGGGGCGCCCCTTCGAGGATCTCCAGACTTGCGAGCTGCGCCTGCCAGCCCTCCTCGTCGACCTTGTCGATATGGGCCAGGGGTCCGCGCCAGCCGTGCCGGCGGTCATAGGCGATCAGGCCGTCCCGCAGCGCCTTCTCGGCGGCCGTCTGCAGGCGCGGGTCCAGGGTGGTGCGGACGGACAGGCCGCCCTCGTAGAGGCCGTTCTCGCCGTAAAGCCGGACCAGCTCGCGACGGACCTCCTCGGCGAAGTGATCGGCCTCGGCCACCTCGGTCTCTCCCCGGTCGCGCACCTCCAGGGGCTCGTTCCAGGCCTGCTCCGCCTCCTGGGGCGTGATCCGGCCGTCCTCGACCATGCGGCTGATGACCCAGTTTCGCCGGGCCACGGCCTCGGTGTGGTTGCGCAGGGGGTGGTAGTTGTTGGGCGCCTTGGGCAAAGCGGCGAGATAGGCCGCCTCGGCGATGGTCAGCTCGTCCAGCGACTTGTTGAAGTAGTTGAGCGCGGCGGCGGCCACGCCGTAGGAGCCCCGGTAGCCCAGGTAGATCTCGTTGAGATAGAGCTCGAGAATCCGGTCCTTGGAGAAGGTGCGCTCGATGCGCAGCGCCAGCATGGCCTCGCGGATCTTGCGCTCGTAAGAGAGCTCGTTGGTCAACAGGAAGTTTTTCGCCACCTGCTGGGTGATGGTCGAGGCGCCCACCGGGCGGCGGCCCCTGATGCGGTTGACCACGTTGGTCGCCAGCGCCCGCCCGATCGCGTAGTAGTCGATGCCCGTGTGGCTGTAGAAGTTCTTGTCCTCGGCCGCCAGGAAGGCGTTGATGACGCGCCTCGGGATGGCCTGGATCGGCACGAAGACGCGTGTCTGCAGGGCATATTCCGCCAGCAGGCGTCCGTCGCCCGCGTGCACCCGGGTCACGGTGGGCGGGTCGTAGTCGGCGAGCTGCTTGTAGTCCGGCAGGTCGCGCCCGTAGTGGTGGACCACGTAGATCGCGCCGCCGCCGGCGGCAACGCCGCCCGCCACCAGCAGGATCAGCACGGCAAGAAGTATCTTCACGTCACCCCCAGGTGATTACCCCCTGGCGCAGCGCCTACCCGGCTGCGGACCGGACCATCGACCCAAGTATCGGACCGGGTGCGGTCCGTCCTGCGGACCGCGGGCACTCAAAAACATGTAACAATCGACTGTGGCGAACTTGTGGCCGCTCATGACCGGCGGGCGCTCTGCTGCCAGTCGAAGTAGCGGTCGATCGCCTGCACCACGGATTTCACCAGTTTCCGGCGGTGCGACTCGGAGCGCAAGAGCTTCTCCTCGGCCTTGTTCGACATGTATCCCAGCTCCACCAGCACCGATGGCACGGTCGGGGACTTGAGCACCGCGAAGCCCGCCGAACGGTGGCTGTTGCGGACCAGGGACCCGGCCTGCGCCAGCTCCTTGACCAAGAGGTTCGCGAACGCCTTGGACTGGTTCATGGTCTCACGTTGGGCAAGATCGATTAAGATTTTACTGACCACTTCCGGCTGATCGGAGAGATTCACGCCCGCGATCACGTCCGCTCGGTTCTCCTTGGCCGCCAGCGCGGCCGCCTCGGCGTCGGAAGCCTTCTCGGAGAGGGTATAGACCGAAGCGCCCCTCAGGTCGCGCCTGCGGTGGGTGTTGGCGTGCAGAGAGATGAAGATATCGGCCTTGCTGGCCTGGGCCTGGCCTACCCGGTCGCGCAGGCGGATGAAGACATCGTCCTCGCGCGTCATGTAGACCCGGTAACGGCCGCCGGCCTCGATCTGGCGTTTGAGCTCCTTGGCGTAGTCCAGCACCAGGGTCTTCTCGTAGATGCCAGAGGGTCCGATGGCGCCCGGGTCGACGCCGCCGTGGCCCGCGTCTATGGCGACCACTGGCCGGTTGTCGCCCTCGGGCTGGGGCGGCGCCAGCGGCACCGCCGCCTGCTGGGCGCGCGGCAGGGGCGGACTGGAGACCAGCGGCGTGCGCGCCCGGGAGAAGAAAGCCTGGCGGCTGATCGGGACCAGGTCGATGACCAGGCGATGGCCATAGCCGTCGTTCGGCGGCAGCAGAAAGACCTTTTTGAAATCAACGGGTTGAGCGACATCCAGCACCACGCGGCTGGTGCCCGGCGCGAACAGGCCGTAGCGCAGCGCCTCCACCACGCCCCGCGGCTCCTGCAGCGGGCCCGACCCGAGGCTCCAGTCCAGCGCCGGCAGGTCGATGACCACCCGGAAGGGGTCGGGCAGGGTGAACGCGCGGTAGGCGGGGGCCTCGGTCAGCTCGAGGACGAAACGGGTCATTTCGGCGTGGGCGCCGATGCGCACGCCGGTCACGCTCGGCTTGGCGAGCGCCGCTGAGGCGGCAAGCAACAAGGCCAGTACTATTGCTACCAGGCGTGCCATTACTCATCCGAACCAAGAATTTCAATATAACGTACAACCACTTGTGCCAGCTACCAATATTCCCCCTACGGCACGCTTCTCCGATATCCTGTAGCGGCAGGCGCCTCTCAATGCAACGGAGTTCCTGGCCGGCGCCGGAACTTTCTTGTCATCCCGCTTGTCATCGGAGCGAAAAGATTTCCCGTAAAGAAATTGCAGGACAGCCCGGCGCATCCTATTGTTGTCACATCGCCGCGCGGCGCCGCCGCACCCGATCCGTCACCGGCGGTGGGGCGGCAAAGGCGGCGGCGGAGCGTGCCGGGTTGCGGACCCGAAAGCTGGGCCGGTGGCGGATTTGCTGGCCCCAGGGACGCAGCCATGGCGCGCGCGCAAGCGAAGGAACACTTGCGGCGGAGCGTGCTCCGCCTTCGTTTCTGGCCATAGCTGCCGGCCGACGCGCCGGAGGTGGCCGGATGGATCGGGAACGCCTTTTCGCCTCACGAGAGGTAAGGCAGACATGAATAGAGAACGGGTCTTGAAACCGATGAGCCGCCCCGGAGGCGGCCGCCAGACCCGTCACGCGCCGCGGTCCGCGCCCTGCGCGGCCTCCGCCGAGCGCGCATTGGAGCTTCAACTGAATGGCAAAGCGTATGCTCATCGACGCCAACCACCCCGAGGAGACTCGGGTGGTTGTGCTGTCCGGCAAGCGAATCGAAGAGTTCGACTACGAAACCGCAGCGAGATCGCAGCTTAAAGGCAACATCTACCTCGCCAAGATCACGAGGGTCGAGCCCTCGCTGCAGGCCGCCTTCGTCGAGTACGGCGGCACCCGGCACGGCTTCCTGCCGTTTTCGGAAATCCACCCCGACTACTATCGCATTCCCATCGCCGACCGGGAGGCGCTCGCCGCCGAGGAAGCGGCCCTCAGGGGCGCGAGCCTGGCGGAGGACGAGCCCGAGGGCGAAGGCGACGAGGAGGAGTCAGGCAACGGCAACGCGCCGCCCGCCGAGCTGGCCGAGTCCGGGCCGGAGGACGGCGAAGAGCCAGCCAACGGCGCTAACGGCATCGGCGAGGAAGACGCGCCCGAGGCCGACGGCCGGGCCGTCGAGGAGGTCGAGGTCGAGAGCCGCGTCGACACGGTCGGCGGCGACGAGATGGACGAGCAGCGGCGCCGGCGCGCCAGCCTCTTGCGGCGCTACAAGATCCAGGAGGTCATCAAGCGCCGCCAGGTGATCCTGGTGCAGGTCTCCAAGGAGGAGCGGGGCACCAAGGGCGCGGCGCTGACCACCTACCTGTCCCTGGCCGGGCGCTACTGCGTCCTCATGCCCAACACGGCCCGCGGCGGCGGCATCAGCCGCAAGATCGGCAGCGTCAACGACCGCCGCCGCCTCAAGAAGATCCTGGCCGATCTGAAGATCCCCGACGGCATGGCCGTCATCGTGCGCACGGCCGGCGCCCAGCGCAGCAAGGCGGAGATCCGCCGCGACTACGAGTACCTCATGCGGCTCTGGGACGAGATCCGCAAGAACACCCTGCAGTCCACCGCGCCCAGCCTGATCCACGAGGAAGCCAACCTCATCAAGCGCTCGATCCGCGACCTCTACAGCCGCGACATGGACGAGGTGCTGGTGGAGGGCGAAGACGGCTACAAGGCGGCCAAGGCCTTCATGAAGAGCCTGATGCCGAGCCACGCAAGGCACGTGCAGCAGTACAAGGACTCGAACGTGCCGATCTTCCACAACTTCCAGGTGGAGAATCAGCTCGACGCCATGCACAGCCCGGTCGTGCAGCTCAAGTCCGGCGGCTACATCGTGCTGAACCAGACCGAGGCTCTGGTGGCGATCGACGTCAACTCGGGCCGGGCGACCCGCGAGCGCCACATAGAGGTGACGGCCCTCAAGACCAATCTGGAAGCGGCCGAGGAGGTCGCCCGCCAGCTGCGCCTGCGGGATCTGGCCGGTCTGGTGGTGGTCGACTTCATCGACATGGAGGAGTCGCGCCACAACCGCGACGTGGAGCGCAAGCTGAAGGAGGCCATGCGCTCGGACCGGGCCCGCATCCAGCTCGGACGCCTCAGCCCCTTCGGCCTGCTGGAACTGTCGCGCCAGCGGCTGCGGCCCAGCCTGGTGGAGAGCTCGACGGTGATCTGCCCGCGCTGCGGGGGCAACGGCTACGTGCGCTCGGTCACCTCCAGCGCGCTGGGCGCGCTCCGTGCCCTCGAGGAGGAGGGCCTCAAGTCTCGCGATGCCGAGATCCGCGTCTCGGTGCCGACGCCGGTCGCGCTTCATCTGCTGAACGAGCTGCGCGGGCGCCTGAACGAGGTCGAGCAGCGCTACGGCTTCCGGGTCACCGTGGCGACGGACGACGGGCTGGTCACCGACATCTACCGCCTCGAACGGACGACTCCGCTGGCGGCCGGCGAGGGCGAGGCCGAGCGGGCCGAGGACGAGAGCGGCCGCAAGCGTCGGCGCCGCGGCCGGCGCCGCAAGGGTGCGGAGGAGGACGGCGCCGAGGCGGCCCGTTCGCCGGCGGAGGAGGAGCTGCCGGCCGAGGCTCTGGAGGCCGCCGAGGAGGCCGGCCCCGAAGGCGAGGACGGCAAGAAGGGCCGGCGCCGCCGCGGCAAGCGGGGCGGACGACGCCGCTCGCGCCGACGCGGCGAGGGCCAGGGCGAGGAGCGCGCGGCGGAGGCCGCCGAGAGCCAGGAGTCTACCGAGAGCCCGGAGGCCGAGGAGGCCGCGGTCGAGCACGACTTGCCGGACGCACCGGAGGCGTCCGAGTCGGCGGAGGCCGGGGACGGCGCCGAGGCCGCGCCCGAGGCAGGCGAAGCCGCCGCGGGCGAGCAGCCCAAGGCCCGGCGCCAGCGGCGTCCGCGCCGCCGCCGCTCGGACCAGGCGGCGCCCGGCGAGCCTGCGGATGACGCTGCCGGTGTCTCCCCTGCCGAAGAGGCCGCGGAAACCGCGGCAAGCGCCGACGATGCCCAACCCGAGGAACAGCCGGACGAGACGCCGGCCAGGCGCGCGCGCAAGAGCAGCGAGGGTCCGCGGCGCCGGCGCAAGCCGGCGGAGCAGGCGGGCGACGGAGAAGACGCAGCGCCGGAGCCCAAGGCCGCCGAGACCGCCCCGGCACCCGACGAAGCGGGGAGCGAGCAGCCTCCGGGCGGCCCCAACCTGCCGGCCGCCGCGGCGCCGGTCGAGGGCGGCCACGCAGAACGCGGAGAGGGTTTCGACGACGGGCCCGGCGGCGAGGCTCACGGCAGCGGTTCGGGCGAGCCCGGCGGGGAGGACGACCCGGACCAGCCCAAGCGCCGGGGCTGGTGGCAGCGCTGGGTCTAAGCGAAAGCACCGGCCCGCCAAAGACGCCGGTTCCTTCGACATCTCCCGAGCCCGGGACAAGGGACATGGCCTCGGCCTCCGCGCCGAGGCTACGCAACTCCACAATCCGAGAACGGAGCCTTATGGCCCCGCGCGGCTTGGACCTGGCGCGATAGCGCCGCTATGGTCGATTCCATTCCGGCGGATCCCGCCGGGATCGGACGGAATCGGGCAGCGCTTCGTCGGGAGGCAAGGGCATGCCGCATCGGGTTCGAGAGCAAGGTCGCCCGGCGGCTTCGTCGCCGACGGACGCGACCGCGGCCAACCGCGGAGCGGTGCCCGGCGGTCCTTCGGGCGTGACGGCGACGGCTATCGACGGACTGTCGAACAGCTTTCTCGGCGTGCCGGTCGAGATCTGCATCGCGACCCGGTCTCTAGAGACGACCATGAATGCCTTGGTTGGTCTAGGAATAGGCCCCTGGGGCCTCTATCAGTTCAACGAAGACACGGTTGCCGACCGCCGTTCCTACGGCGAACCCGACCCGTACGTGATCGACGTGGCCTTCGCCCACAACGGTCCCGTCATCTGGGAACTGATGCAGCCGGTGACGGGGGCGCGGACTCTGGAGCTTGCCCTCGAAGACCGCGAACAGGCCCTGCACCACGTCGCCTTCGACGGCTCGGAGCTGTCGATGGAGGAACGCCGAGAGGAGCTTCTCCGGCGTGGCGCGCGGCCGGCGCTTTCGGGGATCTGGCTGGATCAGGTCGCCTTCTATTTCTTCGAAACGCCGGGCCTCGGCCCGATCGTGCTGGAAAGCTACGTGTTTCCGGCAACCTTCGTGCCCGAGCCCGATTCCTGGTACCCGAACCCGCCGCCGGACCGGACTTGAAGATCGGCGTGCGGCCGCGGGATCGAGCAACGTCGCCGGACGCCCCCCCGCGTGCCAGCGCCGGGTCCGTGCGACGGTGCGGGCCCTCGCCGCGAACGGCCCGCACAGCACGAGCCATTGCTGCTACAATCCCCCCGGTCGGCCCAAGACCGCCAAGTCCTCGCGGCCGACCTTCAAGCAAAGCAAGGGGGACCCCATGAGCGAGACACACAAGGGCAGCTGCTTCTGCGGCGCCGTGGAGGTCGAGGCCTCCGGCGCGCCCGAGGCCATGGGCTATTGCCACTGCGACTCCTGCCGGTCCTGGTCGGCCGGCCCGGTGAACGCCTTCACGCTCTGGAAGCAAGGCACGGTGAAGGTCACCAAAGGCGAGGAGCACCTTGGCCATTTCAGGAGGACCGAGCGCAGCGACCGCCAGTTCTGCATCAAATGCGGCGGGCACCTCATGACGGACCACCCGCAATGGCAACTGACCGATGTCTACTCCGCGACCCTCCCTTCGGTCGCCTTCGCGCCGATGGTGCACGTGAACTATGCCGAGACGGTGCTGCCGATGAAGGACGGGCTGCCGAAGCTCAAGGACTTCCCCGCCGAGCTGGGCGGCTCGGGCGAGGCGGTGCCGGAGTAGAGGCGTCCGGCTGGGATCGCGCGGCAACGGCCGAGGCCGCCGCTCAGTCTCCTATCGCGGCGACTTCGGGATCTTGATGCTGTCCACCTGGAAGCCCCAGTAGCCTCGCCCATTGGCCTTGGCGAAACGCTCAAGCGTGACGTACTGGATGGGCGCGCCGGGGAGCGTCACCGCCCAGCCCTGGTAGAGCATCCAGGCAGCCAGGTCCTCCCGATCCCACAAGGTCATGCAGACGGCGCTGATGCTGCCGTCGGCGAACCTCTCCACCGGTTCGCAGCGCACGAAGCTGTCCACCTTGAAGTCGAGCTGAAGAACGGCCCGGGGGGCGCATTTCTTCGGCAGGATGTTGGTGCGACAGGTCCGGCCGATGAGCGGGATGTAGATGCCGTAGAGCCGCACCGTCCTTCCGTTGATGAGCAGCGTGCCGTCGTCCTGGACGATGGCCCGTTCGCCCACGGCGGCGGACGCCAGAGGCGCGAGGAGTGCCAAGACGAGCCCGAAGCAGGCCCCAACGAGGATGCGGCGCATGGGTCGACCCCGATTCTATACTCTATATACGAGCGCGCGCGACGATCCATCCTCCGGAGATGGAGGCGCTACCACATCAGCAGGCCCACCATCGCGCCGGTCATGCAGGTGGCCAGCGTGCCGGCGACCAGGGCCTTGAGACCGAGGGCGACGACCTCCTGCCGGCGCTCGGGAACCAGGGTGCCGAGGCCGCCGATCAGGATGCCCAGGCTGCCGAAGTTGGCGAAGCCGCAGAGGGCGTAGGTGAGGATCAGGCGGCTGCGCTCGCTGAGCGCGCCCTCCGGCAGGGCGGCCAGGTCCAGGTAGGCGATCAGCTCGTTCAAAGCCGTCTTGGTGCCGATCAGCGTGCCGCCCACCAGCGCCTCCTCCCAGGGCAGGCCCATGAGCCAGGCGACCGGCGCGAAGACCCAGCCGAAGATACCCTGCAGGGTAAGCTCCGTGTCGCCCGGCGCCGGCAGCAGCCCCAGGATCTGATTGACCAGGTGCACCAGCGCCACCAGCACGATCAGCATGGCGGTCACGTTGAGCAGCAGCTTGACGCCGTCGAGGGTGCCGCGGGTGATCGCGTCCATGGCGCTGGAGGCGCCGCCGCGCCAGGCGGACGGGTCGAGCTGCGCCAGGGCCGCCGGCGGCGCGTTCTCCGGCACCATGAGGCGGGAGACGGTAACGGCGGCCGGCGCGCTCAGGATCGAGGCGATCAGCAGGTTGCCGAGAGCGTCGGGCAGCACCGGCCCGAGGATGGCCGCGTAGAGCACCAAGACGGTACCGGCGATGGTCGCCATGCCGCAGGTCATGACCGCGAAGAGCTCGCTGCGCGACAGCTTCGCCAGGTAAGGGCGGATGAAGAGCGGCGCCTCGATCAAGCCGACGAAGACGTTGGCCGCCGCGGCGAAGCCCACCGCGCCGCTCACGCCCATGGATTTCTGCAGCAGCCAGGAGAAGGCCCGCACCACCAGCGGCAGGATGCGCCAGTAGAAGAGGAGCGACGAAAGCGCGCTCATGACCAGGATCAGCGGCAGCGCCCGGAAGGCCAGCACGAAGCTGGCGCCGGGCTGGGTCTCCTCGAAGGGCAGCGGCCCGCCGCCCAGATAGCCGAAGACGAAGCCCGTGCCCGCCTCGCTCGCGGCCTGCAGCGCGCGCACCGCGCCGTTCAGCCAGTGGAAGAACTGCTCCGAGAGAGGCAGCTTGAGGAGCAGGAGTGCCAGCAGCAGCTGCACGGCCAGGCCGACCGCCGCCACCTTCAGCTGGCGGGCCAGCGAAACGCCCCGCCAGTCCTCGCAGAACAACAGGGCGAGCGCCGTCAGGACGACGAGGCCGAGCGCGCTCTGCAACGCCATGTCAGCGCGCCCGAGCACCGCCGCCCAGCCGCGTCATGCCGTTCGCCCTTCCCTGCGCCCCGCGGCGCCTTCGGCTCACAGGGTCGCGCCCCGCTGGTCCATCGAGTAGGTGGTCAGCTGATCGGTCAGGTAGTCGAAAGTCTCGTCGATCGAGTCGGTCCAGAACATGAGGTCCAGGTCGCCGGGGCTGATGGTGCCGTGGCGCACCAGCGCGTCCAGATTGATCGCCTCCGACCAGTAGTCCTTGCCGAACAGCACGATGGGCATGTGCTTCCGGATCTTGCCGGTCTGCACCAGGGTTAGGAGCTCGAACAGCTCGTCGAGGGTGCCGAAGCCGCCCGGCATGACCACCACCGCCTTGGCGAGATAGGCGAACCAGAACTTGCGCATGAAGAAGTAATGGAACTCGAACTGCAGCTCGCGGGTGATGTGCGGGTTGTAGCCTTCCTCGAAGGGCAGCGAGATGGTCAGGCCGACGTTGACCCCCTTGGCCTCGGAAGCGCCGCGGTTGGCCGCCTCCATGATACCCGGCCCGCCCCCGCTGCAGACGACGAAGCGCCGCTCGCCCTGGTCCAGGCCCTTGGACCAGACCGTCAGGCGTTTCGCCAGTTCCCGCGTCGCCTCGTAGTAGCGCGAGAGCTGCTGCGCCGCTTCCGCTCGCGCCAGGTCCCCCTCGCCGGCCCGCGCCGCCTCCAGAGCCTCGTCGGCCTCCTGGGCCGAGATGATGCGCGAGGAGCCGAAGAAGACGATGGTGTCCTCGATCTTGTAGTGGTCGAAGCGCTCGCTCGGCTCGAGGTACTCGGAGAGGATCCGGAGCGGCCGCGCCGTCGTGCTGGAGAGGAACGAACGGCTGCGGTAGGCTTTGTAGGTCTTGGACTTGCTCATCTGGCTTTCCGAAGAGGCGGCGGCAATCGCGAGGGAGGCGCGGTCCGATCATGTCCCATGTACGGCAAATGGCAAGGACGCTGCTCGCGCCGGCCCTGCCCGTCCTCCTCCTGCTGCTGCTCGCGCCCTGGCAAGCCTCGGCCCAGGATGCGGTCGTCGTCTCGCCCCGCGACATCTTCCATCCGGTCTTCGCCGAGAACGGCATGGTGTCGAGCCAGGAGGCCAGGGCGACGCGCATCGGCGTCGAGGTGCTGCGGCGCGGCGGCAACGCGGTCGATGCGGCCGTGGCGGTGGGCTTCGCGCTCGCGGTGACCCTGCCGCGGGCCGGCAACCTGGGCGGCGGCGGATTCATGCTGGTCCACCTGGCCGAGGAAGGCCGGACGCTCGCCATCGACTACCGCGAGATGGCGCCGGCCGCCGCCACCCGCGACATGTACCTGGACGAGGCCGGCGAGGTCATCGACCAGAAGTCCTGGTACACGCGCCACGCCGTGGGCGTGCCGGGAACCGTGGCGGGCCTCGCCTACGCGCTGGAGCGCTACGGCACCATGAGCCTCGCCGAGGTGCTGGCGCCGGCCATCGCGCTCGCCGACGGCGGCATGGTCGTCACCGCGGACCTCTCGGCGTCCCTCGCCGCGCGCCAGGAGCGCCTGACCCGTTTTCCCGCCACCGCCGAGATCTTCTTCCACGAGGACGGCAGTCCCGTCCGGCCGGGCGAAAGACTGGTCCAGGCGGACCTAGCCTGGTCCCTGCGCCAGATTGCCGAGAACGGTCCGGCAGCCTTCTACCGGGGCGCCATCGCCGAGCGCATCGCCGCCGACATGGCGGCTCACGGCGGACCCATCACCCTCGAGGACCTGGCGAACTACCGGGTCGTGCAGCGCGCGACGGTGCGCGGCAGCTACCGGGGCTACGAGATCCACTCCATGCCCCCGCCCAGCTCCGGCGGCGTTCACCTGCTGCAGATCCTCAACCTGCTGGAGCCCTACCCGCTCGGCGAGCTCGGCGCCAACGGCGCCGAGACCATCCACCTGATGGCGGAGGCCATGAAGCTGGCCTACGCCGACCGCAGTCAGCACCTGGGCGACCCGGACTTCTGGCCGGTCCCGGTCGCAGGCCTGACCTCGAAGGCCTACGCCGACAGCCTGCGCCCCGCCATCGACCGCGGCCGGGCGCGCCCGGCGGCCGAGATCGCCGCCGGCGACCCGGCGCCCTACGAGAGCCATGAGACCACCCACTACTCGGTCATGGACCGCCGGGGCAACGCGGTCTCCAACACCTACACCCTCAACTTCGGCTACGGCAGCGGCATCGTCGCGGCCGGCACCGGCATCCTGCTCAACAACGAGATGGACGACTTCTCCTCCAAGCCCGGCGTGCCCAACGCCTACGGCCTGATCGGCGGCGAGGCCAACGCCATCGAGCCCGGCAAGCGCCCGCTCAGCTCCATGACGCCGACCATCGTGCTGAAGAACGGCCAGCCCTTTCTCGCCACCGGCACGCCGGGCGGCAGCCGCATCATCACCACGACCCTGCAGGTCCTGCTGAACGTCATCGACCACGGCATGAACGTCGCCGCGGCGACCAACGCGCCCAGGGTGCATCACCAGTGGCTGCCCGACGAGCTCAGGGTCGAGCAGGGCCTCAGCCCCGACACCCTGGCGGCCCTCACGGCCCTCGGCCACAGCATCGCCGAGAAGAACGCCATGGGCAGCACCCAGTCGGTCCTGCGGGCCGAGGACGGCTTCCACGGCGCCTCAGACCCGCGCCGGCCAGGCGCGCTCACCCTGGGATACTGAGGTCTCGTACGCAGGAGACCCGCGCGACCCGGCGGCCTGCCGCTAGGAAGCGGCCGCCCTGGCAGCGGTTTCCGCCGCCGCCTCCTGGCCCCAGTCGGGCAGCGGCACGGTGGCTCGGGGGGCGTCCGGCGCCCGCCGGCCCGACTGCGCTTCCGCCGCCGCCCGGATGCTGGTCAGCAGGTAATGGTGGTTGGGCAGGTTTGCTACGAGCTTCTTCTTCTTGATCTCCAGGCGCTGGCAGTAGACCTCCCAGTCGGCCTTGGAGATGGCGCTCTCCAGGGGGTAGGAGCAGCCCTCGAAGTAGCCCTTGCTGTAGAGCACGCAGAGATAGTTCCAGTAGATGAAGAGCTGGTGGTCGATGGTGTCGGCGATATTCGGGAAGGTGTGGCGCCAGAGCTCCAGGGATTCTGCGAGGGAGTCCGGCACCTTGATCTCCGTGCGGGCGGCGCGCCAGAAGGGCTCCGTCCGGTTCGAGGTGTAGTAGTGCATGACGATGAAGTCGCGCACCTCCTCATAGAGGTTCTTGACCGCGCGATTGAAGCTATCGGCGAGCACCGGGCTCATGGAGCGGTCCGGGAAGTGGCGGATCAGCCAGCGCACGCCCATCTCGATCAGGTAGATGGCGGTGGATTCCAGAGGCTCGACGAAGCCGCCCGCGAGCCCGATGGAGACGCAGTTCTTCACCCAGCTGCGCTGCATGCGGCCGACGCGCATGCGGATGACCCGCGGGTCGGCGTCCTTCGCCTGAGGCCCCAGATAGTCGAGGAACTCGCGGATCGCCTCCTCGTCGCTGCGGAACTGGCTGGAGTAGACGTAGCCGGCGCCGAGGCGGCTGTAGAGCGGCACCCGCCAGGACCAGCCGGCGCCGAGCCCCGTGCTCGTGGTGCAGGGCTCGAGATGGGTCGGGTCCTGGTGCGGAAGCTGGACCGCCAGCGCGCTGTCGCAGAGCAGGTAGTCCGAATAGGGCTCGAAAGGCTCGCCCAGGACCTGCCCGATGATGCGGCTGCGGAACCCGGTGCAGTCCACCACCAGCTGCACCGGCACCAGGCCGCGTTCCTTCAGCTTGAGGGCGGTGACGAAGCCGTCCTCGCCCTGCTGCACCTCGATGACGTCGTCCAGCACGTGCTCCACGCCGCGCGAGACGGCGACGTCGCGCAGCAGCAGCGCGAACTGGCCGGCATCCAGGTGATAGGCGTGGCGCACCCGGAACTGGAAGTCGCCGTCCTCGACCCGGCGCGGCCCCCTGAAGGCGCGGATCACCTCGCCCGAGGGCAGCATGCGATCGAAGAAGGTGCTGGCATGCCCCGGCCCGACGAAGCGGTGGAAGTGGTAGCAGGGGTCGACGCCGCGGATCGAGGCCACCTCGTCGAAGGGGTGGAAGTACTCGACCGGGTTGCCCGCCGCGTCCTCGTCCCAGTGAACGAACTTCACGCCCAGCTTGAAGGAGGCATTGCAGCGCAGGAAGAACTCCTTCTCGTCGAGCTTCAGGCTGCCCAGCAGCCGCGGCATGCCCGGCACCGTCGCCTCGCCCACGCCGACCGTCGGCACGTTGGGCGACTCGATCAGGGTGACCCGCACGCGGCCGCCCTCGCTGCGGGCATTCAGCGCGTCGTTCAGCATGGCGGCGGCCAGCCAGCCGGCGGTGCCGCCGCCGACGATGGTCACCTGGCTGACGCGGTTGATCTCCGAGGAGCGGTGATCCACGACCGTCTCCGGTTCGGGCCGGCGTTCTAGGCCGCGCCGGCGGCCGCCAGCGGGTCGGCGCTCTCGCCGCCCCAGTCAGGCAGCGGCACGGTCGAGCGCGACACGGCGGCGAGCGCCGCGATCGAGGGCGGCACCACGTGCCGGTTCTCGGCCTGCTCGGCCCTCGCGCGGATCGCCGACAGCAGCTCGCAGTGTCCGGGCAGGTTCTCGACCAGACCGCGCTTGTGGTTGGTCAGCCGGTTGGAGAAGACCTCCCACTCCCGCCGGTTGATCGAGCCCTCCATGGGATAGGAGACCTCCCGGAACCAGCCCTTGCTGTAGAGCACGCAGAGATAGTTCCAGTAGTCGAACAGGCGGTCGCTCGAGGTGTCGATGACGCTCGGCATGGTGTAGCGCCAAAGCTCGAGCCGCTCCGCCAGGCTGTCGGGCAGTTCGATCTCCTGGCGCGCCGCCACCCAGAAGGGATCGGGCCGGTTCGAGCTGTAGTAGTGGGCGACGATGAAGTCCCGGACCTCCTCGTAGAGGGTGTTGGTGAGCTTGTTGAAGTTGTTCGACAGCGCCGGGCTCATGGCCCGGTCGGGGAAGTGCCGCACCAGCCAGCGGGCGGCGGTCTCGATCATGTAGATGGCGGTCGCCTCGAGTGGCTCGATGAAGCCGGCGGAGAGGCCGATGGCGACGCAGTTCTTGACCCAGGTCCGGCGCATGCGGCCGACCCGCATGCGGATCACCCGCGGCTCGGCGTCCTTGGCCTGGGGTCCCAGGTGCTCGAGGAACTCCCGGGTCGCTTCCTCGTCGCTACGGAAGCGGCTGGAGAAGACGTAGCCCGTGCCGACGCGGCTGAACAGGGGCACCCGCCAGCACCAGCCGGCGCCGAGGCCCGTGCTGCGGGTACAGACCTCGATCTGCTGTGGGTCCGGATGGGGGATCTGCACCGCCAGCGCGCTGTCGCACAGCAAGTGATCGGAGTAGGACTCGAAGGGCTCCTTCAGCACCTCGCCGATGATGCGGCTGCGGAAGCCGGTGCAGTCCACCACCAGCTGCACGGGGACGATCCCCCGCTCCTTCAGCCGGAGCGCGCTGATGTTGCCGTTCTCCGCCTGCTGCACCTCGACCACGTCGTCGAGGATGTGCTCGACGCCGCGCGAGACGCAGAGGTCGCGCAGGAAGAGGGCGAAGAGCGCAGCGTCCAGGTGGTAGGCGTAGGCGATCTGATAGCGGTAGTCCTTGTCCGTGAGCGGCCGGGGACCGCGCATAGCCTTGATCACCTCGCAGTTCGGCACCAGGTCGTCGACGAACTCGCCGCAGCGCTCGGGCCCCTCGAAGCGATGGAAGTGGTAGGCCGGGTTGGTGCCGTGGATGCCGCCGGCGGAATTGAAGATGTTGAAGAACTCGCCCGGCTTGCCCTCGCCGTCCAGGTGCCAGTTGTTGAACCGCACGCCCAGCTTGAACGAGGCGTTGCACTGGCGCATGAACTGGGTCTCGTCGATACCGAGCTGTCCCAGCATGATGGGCATGCCCGGCACCGTGGCCTCGCCGACGCCCACCGTCGGCACGTTGGGCGATTCGATCAGGGTGATGCGCGCGCTGGGCTTGTCGGCGTAGGCGTTGAGCGAGGTGTTCAGCACCATGGCCGTGACCCAGCCCGCGGTGCCGCCGCCGACGATGGTCACGTGGTTGATGCGGTTGAGATCGTCGCTCGCCGGGCCCGGCTCTGGGTTCTGGTCTGGATTCACGGAAGGGACGCCTCCAGTTCGCCCCCCGGGAGTGCCTCGGGGGGCTGCCAGCCTCGGTCCGTCTGAAATGGCCGGGTGCGGGACGCCGAAATGTGCGCCGGTCGCGGCCGGGCCGAATCGGGGGTGGACCGGCGCCACCCTATATCGCTCTTTCGGCGTTTGAAAGAGCGCCGCGCCGGGCTGCGATCAGGCCCCGCTCAGGCGGCCGCGGGCCCGCAGAGGGCCTCCTGTCCCCAGTCGGGCAACGGCACGGTGGAGCGCGCAGCGCCGATCGCGGCGGCGATGGAGCCAGGGCCGGTCCGGCCGCCCGTCTCCCGCTGGGCGGCGGTGCGGATGGCGGTCACCAGCTGGTAGTGGTCCGGCAGCGTTTCGATCAAGCCTTTCTTGGTCGCCAGCAGCCGGTTCACCCATTCCCGCCAGTCGCGTTCCGAGGTCGATCCCTCGAGCGGCAGGGAGACGTCCCCGAAGTAGCCCTTGCTGTAGAGCACGCAGGTGTAGTTCCAGTGGTCGAACAGCCGCTGGCCTGCCGTGTCGATCGAGGCCGGCAGGGTGCTGCGCCAGAGCTCCAGCCTGTGGCGCAGGGTCTCGGGCAGCACGACCTCGGAGCGCGCCGCCAACCAGAAGGGCTCGGGCCGGTTGGCCGTGTAGTAGTGCATCACGATGAAGTCGCGCACCTCCTCGTAGAGCGCTTCCATGATGCGGTTGAAGTCGTTGGCCAGGACCGGGTTCATGGAGCGGTCCGGGAAGCGGTTGACGAGCCAGCGGGCGGCGGTCTCGATGGTGTAGATGGCCGTTGACTCCAGGGGCTCGATGAATCCGCCCGAGAGCCCGATGGCGACGCAGTTCTTGACCCAGCTCCGCCGGGAGCGGCCGACGCGCATGCGGATCACCCGGGGCTCCGCGGTCCCGGCGGCCGGCCCCAGGTGCTCCAGAAACTCCCGGATCGCCTCCTCGTCGCTGCGGAACTGGCTGGAGAAGACATAGCCGGTTCCGATGCGGTTGTAGAGCGGTACCCGCCAGGACCATCCGGCGCCGAGCGCCTCGCTCCGCGTGCAGGGCTCGAGGTGGGTCGGGTCCTGGTGCGGGATCTGGACCGCGAGCGCGCTGTCGCACAGCAGCTTGTCGCCGTAGGACTCGAAGGGCTCGCCCAGGACCTGGCCGATGATGCGGCTGCGGAAGCCGGTGCAGTCGACCACGAGCTGGACCGGCAGGAGACCCCGCCCCTCGAGCTTCAAGGCGGTGATGAAGCCGCTCTCGTTCTGCTGCACCTCGACCACGTCGTCGAGGATGTGCTCGACGCCGCGCTCGACCGCGAGATCGCGCAGGAAGAGCGCGAACTGGGCCGCGTCCAGATGATAGGCGTAGCCGAGCTTGAAGTGGAAGTCCTGGTCGTCCAGGAGCCTCGGCCCGCGCATGGATCGGGCCACGTCGCCGTTGGGCACCATGGCGTCGCAGAACCTGTGGCTCTCCTCCGGCGGCAGGAAACGGTGGAAGTGATAGCCCGCGTTGATGCCGTGGATGCCCGGCGGCGCGTTGAAGGGATGGATGAACTCGAGCGGGCGGCCGTCCGGGTCGAGATGCCAGTCGACGAAGCGGACGCCCAGCTTGAAGGTGGCGTTGCAGTCGAGGAAGAACTGCTTTTCCCTGATGCCGAGCTGGGCCAGGAGACGCGGCATGCCGATGACCGTGGCCTCGCCCACGCCGACCGTGGGCACGTTCGGCGACTCGATCAGAGTGACGCCGACCCGTTCCCGGTCGCTGCGCCCGTTCAGCAAAGTGCTGAGGATCATCGCCGTCAGCCAGCCCGCCGTGCCGCCGCCGACGATGGTGACCCGCGTGACGCGGTTGAGTTCGCTGCTGTAGGCGTTCACGGCTCTTAAGGCCCTTTGTTGCGACGACCAGGTCCCGCGCGGCCGGCAGGCTCGCGGCAGTCCGCGAATCGCGCCAGTCAGCGATGCTAGAACCGACTCCGGGGCGGCCGTAAGGATGCGCACGAAAGCGTGAAATCGGCGGTCGTGACCGGATTCCGGGGGCAAATCTTGCGCCCGATCAACGGATTGCCGCTCCCTCTCCAGAGGCGGATTCACGCCCGCATCGCGGGAACGTGAATCGATGTGTGCACGCCCGCAGTTCGGCCGGGCCATGTCCGGGTCGGTTCGACCGCGGTTCGCGACCCGCGCCCGCTTCCTTGCGCGGGCCGGACGCGGCTGTCATATTCGCGCTTTGATGAGCGCCTGGCCCGAACCCCGCGACGACAGCGGTTTCCCCCACCGACACCTCCTCGGCACCGAAGGCCTTTCGGCGCAGGAGATCACCTATCTCCTGGACCTGGCCGACGGCTACGTCGACCTGAACCGGCAGGAAGACAAGAAGACGGCGCTCCTGCGCGGGCGCACGGTGATCAACCTCTTTTTCGAGAGTTCGACGCGCACGCGCACCTCCTTCGAGCTGGCCGGAAAGCGCCTCGGCGCCGATGTCATCAACATGTCGGTCGCCTGGTCCGCCATCAAGAAGGGCGAGACCCTGATGGACACCGCCATGACGCTGAACGCCATGCATCCGGAGGTGCTGGTGGTGCGCCATCCGGAGTCGGGCGCCGCGAAGCTCCTGAGCGAGAAGGTCAACTGCGCGGTCATCAACGCCGGCGACGGCAGCCACGAGCACCCGACCCAGGCCCTGCTCGACGCCCTCACGATCCGTCGCCGGCGCGGCAGCCTCTCGGGGCTCGCGGTGGCGATCTGCGGCGACATCCTGCACAGCCGGGTGGCCCGCTCCAACATCTACCTGCTGACCACGCTGGGCGCCCAGGTGCGGGTGATCGCGCCGCCCACACTGCTGCCGGCCGAGATCGAACGCCTCGGCGTCACTTCCTACTTCGACATGCGCGAGGGCCTGCGCGACTGCGACATCGTCATGATGCTGCGCCTGCAGACCGAGCGCATGCAGGGCAGCTTCGTGCCCTCGATCCGGGAGTACTTCCGCTTCTTCGGCCTTGACCGGGAGAAGCTGAAGGCCGCCAAGCCCGATGCCCTGATCATGCACCCGGGCCCCATGAACCGCGGCGTCGAGATCGACAGCGAGGTGGCCGACGACATCGACCGCTCGGTGATCCGCGAGCAGGTGGAAATGGGCGTGGCCGTCCGCATGGCCTGCCTGGAGACCCTGACCCGCAGCCTGCACGCCAGCAACCGGGGACCCAGCCTGTGAGGCTCGCCCCGGCCGCGGTCAAGTCGGACGAGGCGGTCGCCTACGTCAACGCGCGCCTCGTGGACCCGGCGAGCGGCCTCGACGCGCCCGGCTCGCTCTTAACCCAGGGCCCACGCATCGCCGAGCTGGGGTCGGACCTCTTCTCCGACGGCACGCCCGAGGGTGCGACGGTGGTGGACTGCGGCGGCCACTGTCTCGCGCCCGGCTTGGTCGACATGCGGGTCGCCCTGCGCGAGCCGGGCGAGGAGCACAAGGAGACCATCGAGACCGCCTCCCTGGCAGCCGCCGCCGCTGGGGTCACCACCATGGTGGCGCTGCCCAACACCGATCCGGTGGCCGACGATGTCGCGGGAATCGAGTTCGTGGCGCGGCGCGCCCGCGAGGTGAAGCTGGTCAAAGTCTACAGCTACGGCAGCCTGACCCGGGGCGCCGAGGGCAAGGAGCTGACCGAGTTCGGCCTGCTGTCGGAGTATGGCGCCGTGGGCTTCACCGACGGCGTGCGGGCGGTCGGCGACGCCAACGTCATGCGCCGGGCGCTCAGCTACGCCCGCACCTTCGACGCCGTGATCGCCCAGCACCCCGAGGAGCCGGCGCTCGCCACCGGCGTCATGAACGAGGGCGAGCTGGCGACCCGCCTCGGCCTGCCGGGCATCCCCGACGCCGCCGAGGTCATGATGGTGGAGCGCGACCTGCGCCTGGTGGAACTGACCGGCGGCCGCTACCACGCCGCCAACATCTCGACCCGGGCGGCGCTCGACTGCATCCGCGCCGCCAAGGACCGGGGGCTCAGGGTCACCTGCGACACGGCGCCCCACTACTTCACCCTCAACGAGAACGCCGTGGGCGACTACCGCACCTTCGCCAAGGTCTCGCCGCCGCTGCGCAGCGAGGCCGACCGGCAGGCGGTGGCCGAGGCGCTTGCCGACGGCACCATCGACTGCATCGCCAGCGACCACAGCCCGCACGACCAGGATTCCAAGCGCCTGCCCTTCGAGCTGGCCGACTTCGGCATCGTCGGACTTGAGACCCTGCTGCCGCTCTCCCTCGAGCTGGTCCACAAGGGAGAGCTGCCGCTCCTCGACCTGCTGGCCCGCCTGACCTGCCGGCCCGCAGACATCCTTCGGCTGCCGGCCGGGCGGCTCGCCGCCGGCGCGGCGGCGGACCTGGTGCTGTTCGATCTCGAGCGCCCCGGCCGGGTCGACCCGGAGTCCCTGCGCAGCAAGTCCAAGAACTCCCCCTTCGACGACCATCCCGTCCAGGGCAAGGTCTTGCGCACGGTGGTCGATGGCCGCAGCATCTTCGAGGCGGACGCCTGAGGTCGGCGCCTCGGTAAGGGACCCCGTCATGCCGGACCCCATCTCTTGGGAATACGCCTGGCCCTATCTGACGGGCGCCTTCCTCTTCGGATACCTGCTGGGCTCCCTGCCCTTCGGCCTGCTGCTGACACGCCTCGCCGGCCTGGGCGACCTGAGGCGCATGGGATCCGGCAACATCGGCACCACCAACGTCCTGCGCACCGGCCGCAAGGACCTGGCCGCCGCCACCTTGCTGCTCGACGGCGGCAAGGGCGCGGCGGCCGTGCTGCTCGCCTCTATGTACGGTCCGGACGCGGCGCTGGTGGCCGGCCTGGGCGCCGTGCTGGGACACCTCTTCCCGGTCTGGCTGCGCTTCCGCGGCGGCAAGGGGGTGGCGACCACCTTCGGCGTCATGCTGGCGCTCGCCTGGCCGGTCGGGCTCGCGGTCTGCGCCACCTGGCTCGTGGTGGCCGCGGTGCTGCGCATCTCCTCGGCCTCGGCCCTGGTGGCGACCGCCCTCAGTCCGCTCTATGCCTGGCTGCTTAAGGCGGACCTGCAGCTGGTCCAGATGTGCGCCATCCTGGCCGTCCTGGTCTGGCTACGGCATCACCAGAACATCGCACGCATCCTGCGTGGCCAGGAACCCAGGATCGGGCATGGGAAGTAGCCGGCCCGGGCGCGCAACCGGACAATCGGGCGGACGCAGCCCATGAACGACACCCCGCCGCCCGCCGCCCAGGCGCTCGCCCGGACCGAAAAGCTGGCCCGCCACCGCCTGGCCCGTTCGGAGAACGTCGGGCCGGTCACCTTCCGCCAGCTCCTGGGCGTCTACGGCAGCGGCCAAGCGGCCCTCGAGGCCCTGCCGGAGCTGGCCCGCCGCGGCGGTCGTAAGCGCGCCATCCGGCTCTGTCCGGCGGGTGAGGCCCAGCGCGAGCTGGAGCGCTTCGAGGCCTGTGGCGCGCGCCTCCTGGTGCTGGGCGAAACCGGCTACCCCGAGCGCCTCGCCGCCATCGAGGACGCACCGCCGGTGATCGGCCTTCTGGGCCACCATCACCTGCTGGAACGGCCGACCGTCGGCATGGTCGGCGCCCGCAATGCCTCGGCCAATGGGCGGCGGCTGGCCCGGAAACTGGCCGCCGACCTGGGCGCGGCGGGCTTCCTGGTGGTCTCGGGCCTCGCCCGCGGGATCGACGCGGCGGCCCACCAGGGCGCGCTCGAGAGCGGCACGCTGGCCGTCGTCGCCGGCGGCATCGACGTGGTCTATCCCGAGGAGAACCGGGGCATCTACGAGGACATCGTGGATCGCGGCCTGGTGCTTTCCGAGATGCCGCCGGGCACCGTGCCCCAGGCGCGCCACTTCCCGCGCCGCAACCGGCTGATCTCCGGGCTCTCCCTGGGCGTCCTGGTGGTCGAGGCGACGCTGCGCTCCGGCTCCCTCATCACCGCCCGGCTTGCCGGCGAGCAGGGCCGCGAGGTCTTCGCCGTGCCGGGCTCGCCGCTCGACCCCCGGGCGCGGGGCTGCAACCGGCTGCTGCGCGACGGCGCCGGGCTGGTGGAGCGGGCCGAGGACGTGATCGAGGTCCTGAACCGCATGCTGCGCTCACCCCTGCGCGAGCCGCCGCGCCAGCCCTTCCCGGGGCCGGGCTATCAGCCGGACCTGCTGGCGCCGGACGACGCCGCGCTCGAGGCGGCGCGGCGCAGCCTGCAGGAGTTGCTCGGTCCCGACCCGGTGACCGTGGACGAGCTGGCGCGGACCAGCGGCCTCGCCCAGCCCATGCTCCAGCAAGTCCTCCTGGAGCTGGAGCTGGCCGGGCGCCTGGAACGACATCCCGGACAAAAGGTTTCATTGGTGATGTCACTGGAAAAGTCCGGCGACTCGACCGATTGAAGAGCCGATTCGCACACCGCGCGGTGAATTCGTCAGAGCAGGCGGACCACAATACTTGGTTTTGGGCTTCCATTACTCTGCTATATATAGTAGGTTCCCGCGCTTAGTGCTGTACATCTAGTGGTAATGTGGCCTCCGCACCAAATCACGCTTGTCATCATCGTAGGGATTGTGTAGCCGCCGAACCGCGCACCAGGCTCGGGTGGCAGGCAGAATCGAGGATTCATGCGCAACGTCGCAGGACGCGGCATCGATTCTCCGGAGTCCCAGCGGCCGGCAACCGCCGGCCGAAGGAGAGGTCCCGACTTCCGCAAGACATGCGGGCGGGCGCGAGGCGAACCATCCCCCTTCCCCATATTCTGCGTCCACGGTCGCGGGTAAGCGCGATCGGCGCAGGTGGAGCTTGATATGGCAGAAGACAAGAAGAATCCGCTGAGCGACATGATCCTCGCCCAAAAGGGATCGGCGCAGCCGTGGAACCGGCGCCGGGACGAGGAGCGCGAGCGCGAAGACCCGCAAGAGGAGGAGCATCCGCAGCGCCTGCACACCCGCCCCGATCTGTTCGGCTCCAGCGCCGTGGTGCAGCGGCCGCCGGAGAGCGGGTCCGAAGGCGCGGAGGGCGGTGAAGTCCAGCCGGAAACCCCTGAGCAGGGCCAGGATCCGTTCGCAGCCGGGGGCCGCGAGGGCGCCCCGGAGCAGGCCGGCGGCGAGACCGGCGAGCCGGAACGGCGAGCCGCCGACCCGATAGCCGAAGAGGCGGAGTCCACCACTCCGTCCCCCGCAGAGCCGGGCGAACACCCCGCCCGCCTTGCGGAATCCCTCACGTTCGACGACTGGCCGGAAGCCAGCCGGGCCTCGCCCTACCGCGAACAACGGCAAGAGCGGGACGACACCAGCCCGGCGACGCCCGGACGGCCGGACATCGCGGCGTCCTGGGTCGACGAGGTCGAGGCGGAGCTCCCGCCCCTCGAGGACGAGGCCGACGAGCACCCGGATCGCTTCGCCCTGGATCACGGCTCCCAGCTGGACGCGTTGGACGGGCCCGACGAGGACAGCGAGCGTCGCGCGGGACTGGCGGCGGCGCTCCGGCTCGGCCGCCAGGAGGGGTCCAGGAATCCGGGCCGCTGGGCCTTGACGGCGGGGGCCGTGGCCTGCGGCGCGCTGCTGCTGGCGGCCCTGGTCGGCGGCGTGCTGCCGCTGTCTGACGAGGACTCCTCGGCGACCCGGACCGCGGCGAAGGAGGAGACCTCCAAGCCCGCGGCAGAAGACGATCAGATGGCCGAGGACGGCCGCGGCGGCCCCGATACCAGCCTTCCCGAGACGGCCCAGGACGCGGCCGGGGCCCCCGAAGCGGACCCTACGGCGAGCGCAGCGGCGGACAGCGAACCGTCCCAGACGGCCTCGTCGGCGCCCGAGGGGCCCAGCACCAGCGCGAACACCGGCGCGGAAGAAATTCCACTGGTTCCGGCCGCGGGCGACAACGCCGGCAAGAGCACCACGACCGCGTCCGAGGGCCACATCCTGCCCGATACCACCGGGCCGAGCGGTCCGGCCGACGCACCCCAGGTGGCGGCGGTGCCCGACCCACGTGGGCCGGAGCCGGGCAGCTCCGACGAAGGGCCCATCGTCGACTTCATGCGCATCGACCCGGACGGCCGGGCGGTGGTGGCCGGCCGCGCCGCGCCCGGAACCAAACTGGTCATCCTCGACAACGGCGAGGAGCTCGGCACCGTCACGGCCGACATCTACGGCCTCTGGACCTTCGTCTCCGCCGAGCCCATGACCAGCGGCCGTCACGAGATCGGCCTCAAGGTCCACGGGCCCAGCTCCGAGCTCTCACCGACGGTGGTGACCGACGCCGGACCCTCGGCGCTCGACCCGGCGGCGGGCGCGGACCTGAGCGATCCGCTCGCCGAGAGCGAGCCGCTTGCCGGCGGCACGGCGGTCTCGGCAGGCGACCTCTCCCAGATGCAGGGGGACTCTCTCGCCAAGGCCCCGCAGACCGCCGCGGTAACGGCGAGCGACGCCGGCGAGGCCGGGGCGCCCGCCGCGGCGGAGGCCGACATGCCTGCGGCACCCCGCTCCGAGCCGGAGGCCGCGCAGTCGGACGCCGCGATGGGCTCCGGCGAAGCCGCCGATTCGGCCCAGAGCGCCAGTGCCCAGAGCGCGGCGACCCAGCAGTCCGCCGCCGCGCCCAGGGAGACGTCCCCTGAAGCGGGAGCGGCTGTGGATGCCACCGCCGCTGACCTGGCGGCGGCCAACAGCCTGGCGGCGACCAGCGCCGCCTCGGCCGAAGAGCCCGCCGCGCCGGCCCCGGCGGAGGAGACGCGCACCCAGGTGAGCGCCCTTCCCGAGCTTCCGCCCAAGCCCGCTCTCAAGCCAGAGACCGCAGTCAACGTCCAGCCGGCCGCCGCGACCCCGGCGTCGGGGCGCTACGTGGTGCAGCTCGCCTCCTTCAAGAACGCCGCCAGCGCCGCGCGCGAAACGGCCATCCTGGAGCAGCGCTACGCCGACCTCCTGAGCGGGCTGGAGCTCTTCGTCGAGCAGGCCCGGCTGCAAGACCAGAACACGGTCTACAGGGTGCGCACGGGCCCCTTCGCCAGCCTGGCCGACGCCCGCACGACCTGCGCCCGTTTCAAGGAGCGCGACCGCGACTGCCTGGCCATGCGGCGCTAGTCTCTTTTCGGTTCTCGCGGCCCCGACCCTGTCGGGGCCGGCCGCCTCAGGCGACCGGGAGGGCGACGGGCACGCCGATCGCCGCGAGCAGCGTGTTGACCTCGCGGCGCGCCGCCACGTGGCTCGCGGGCTCTTCCTCACCGTCGGGGCCCGGCCGCACGTCGAGCATGGTGAGTCCCTTCAGGAACAGCTCGCGGAAGATCATGCGCTCGCTGAAGCCGGGCGCCAGACGGAAGCCGATGCGCGCGGCCAGGCGCTCCAGCAGCACGGCGATGTCCCGCTTGTTGCGGGCCTCGATGTGGGTCATGCGGTTGCGCATCACCACCCAGTCGATGGGCCTGCGGCCCTCGGCAACCCGGCGGTCGTTCTGTTCCCAGATCATGCGGGTGTAGAAGCTGGGCGCCTCGACCGTGCGGCGCTCCCGGTTGATCTTGGCCAGCACATCGATGTCCAGGAAGCTGTCGTTGACCGGCGTCACCAGGGTGTCCGCCTCCCCGTGGGCGAGGCGCGTCAGGTGGCTTTCGCTGCCCGGCGTGTCGATAACGATGAAGTGCTGCCGGGACAGCTCGGACAGCGCCTTGATGAAGCGGGCCCCGTCGTTGGCCGCCTCCTGGTCTCGAGTCTCCGCCAGGGCGGGCGCGATCCTGCGGTGCTCCGGCATGGCGAGCTCGATGCCGCTGCGCCGCGCGTAGCCCGAGCGGTAGTCCAGATAGGTGGAGAGGGTGCCCTGGCGGCCGTCAACGTCGATGCTGCCCACCCTGTAGCCGAGACGCAGCAGGCCGACGGCGATGTGCATGGCCGTGGTCGACTTGCCGGTGCCGCCCTTCTCGTTGCCGGTCACCACCACGTAGGGCCGTGCGCCCCCGGTGGCTTCCAGCCAATCGGCTGAAGTCACCTTCCGCCCTCCCCCACAAGGGCTGATCAGAACAGGATCTTCCAGTCGGGAAGCTCCTCCTCGTCCTCCGTCGTGTTCTCGGCGGCGCGCTCGCCAGTGACGGTCTCACCGGACCGATCGGCCGGTTCCTCGCCCGGCAGCAGCGTCTCCAGCGGCCGGCGCGCCTCCCCGCCCGCCGCCCCGGCAAGACCGGTGAGACCCGCCGCCCGCCGCGCCAGCGCCTCTGTCGCCGCCCAGATGGGGCCCTCCTCGCCTCCGTCGGGCCCACGGTGGATGGCCGCCCAGCGCCCGCGCCGCTGGGAATAGAGCACGCCCACGACGTGCTCGCCGGGCACGGCGGCATCGAGGGACGTCGAATAGGGCGGGACCTGCTCGTCCAGGAGCGCCGAGACCACGTTCCAGTCGTAGCCCTCGTCGACGAACAGCTTCAGCAGCTTGGCCGAGCCGCTGCGCAGCTCTCCGAGGGCCACCGAGATCCGCACGTCGAGCTCGTGGCCGCCCTCCCGCGCTTCGGAGATCGCGGCAATAACCCTTTCCAGAGCTTTGAGATCGGGCATAACTTTTTCGCGTTCTCCGGCCTGGAGGAGTCGCGCCCTCCGAAGCCACGAAAATCACCAACCGGCACTACTGGAAGCGGGACCACAGGCGGTCGGAGCCGCCTTCGGCGGGAGCCCAGAGCGGTCCCTTGGACAATGGCGTCATGGTAGCCAATCCCAGAGTTTTGGGAAACCGGCGAAGGCGGTTCGCAGGAGGACCTGTCCCGGCGGAGGTTGACGAGGACCGGTTGGAGTGCCAATTGTCCTTCCGCCTCCGCGGGGCTTTGGACGAGTTCGGGCCTCGGGGGACGGAGACAGGAAGCGCGGACGGCGCCGCGCCGGGCGGTATTTGCCGCCGCCGCCGCGCCGTTGGCACCTCGAACGAGCTGTTGGAACCCGATCGCGTCGCATGAACATCGTCGTCGTCGAGTCGCCCGCCAAGGCCAAGACCATCAACAAGTACCTGGGCAAGGACTACCGCGTCCTGGCCAGCTACGGGCATGTGCGGGACCTGCCGCCCAAGGACGGCTCGGTGAAGCCGGACGAGGACTTCGCCATGACCTGGGCCGTCGACTCCCGGGCGGAGAAGCGCCTCAAGGAGATCGCCGACGCGGTGAAGGGCGCCGAGCGGCTCTATCTCGCGACCGACCCCGACCGCGAGGGCGAGGCCATCTCCTGGCACATCGCCGAGGAGCTGGCGCGCCGCCGGGCGCTGAACGGCGTCGAAGTGCGCCGGGTGGTCTTCAACGAGATCACCGAGAGCGCCGTCAAGGAGGCCTTCACCCACCCCCGCGAGCTGAACCAAGAACTGATCGACGCCTACCTGGCCCGCCGCGCCCTCGACTACCTGGTCGGCTTCACCCTCTCGCCGGTGCTCTGGCGCAAGCTGCCGGGCAGCCGCTCGGCCGGGCGGGTGCAGTCGGTGGCGCTGCGCCTGGTCTGCGACCGGGAGGCCGAGATCGAGGCCTTCCGACCGCAGGAGTACTGGAGCGTCGACGCGCTGCTCTCCAAGGCCGACGGCCGGAGCTTCAGCGCCCGCCTGGTCGAGCTTGAGGGCCGCAAGCTCGGCCGCTACGACCTGCCGGACGGGCCGAGCGCCGAGGCGGCCTGCGCGCGGCTGCGCGCCGGCCGGAGCTTCCAGGCGGTCAGGGTCGAGCCCAAGAAGACCCGGCGCAACCCCAACCCGCCCTTCACCACCTCGACCCTGCAGCAGGAGGCCTCGCGCAAGCTGGGCCTCGGCGCCTCGCGCACCATGCGCCTCGCCCAGCAGCTCTACGAGGGCGTCGACATCGGCGGCGAGACCGTCGGCCTGATCACCTACATGCGCACCGACGGCGTGCAGATCGCCGACGAGGCCATCGGCGCGGCGCGGCGCCTGATCGGCGACCGCTTCGGCGGGCCCTACCTGCCCGACAAGCCCCGGCGCTACAGCTCCAAGGCCAAGAACGCCCAGGAAGCCCACGAGGCGGTGCGACCGACCGACCTCTTCCGCACGCCCGACGGGCTCGCCCGCTCGCTGGACCGCGACCAGCTCAGGCTCTACGAGCTGATCTGGAAGCGTACCCTGGCGAGCCAGATGGAAAGCGCCCAAATCGACCAGGTGGCGGTCGACATCGCCGTCGACGGCGAGGCGGCCAAGCTGCGCGCCAACGGTTCGGTGATCGCCTTCGACGGCTTCCTCAAGCTCTACCAGGAGGGCCGCGACGAGTCCCGCGAGGGCGCGAATGGTCCCGGCGCCGGAGCTGCCGGCGCGAGCGCCGAAGGCGGCGACGGCGAGCGGCGCCTGCCGCCCATCAGCACGGGCGAAGCGCTCACCCGCGGCGAGGTCACGGCGGAGCAGCACTTCACCCAGCCGCCGCCGCGCTACAGCGAGGCCAGCCTGGTGAAGAAGCTGGAGGAGCTGGGCATCGGCCGCCCCTCCACCTACGCCTCGATCCTGCAGGTGCTGCAGGACCGGGACTACGTGCGCCTGGAGAAGCGCCGCTTCATGCCCGAGGACCGGGGCCGCGTGGTGACCGCCTTCCTGGCCGGCTTCTTCGAGCGCTACATCCAGTACAACTTCACGGCCGACCTGGAGACCCAGCTCGACGACATCTCGGGCGGCCGGGCCGAGTGGAAGCACGTGCTGTCGAACTTCTGGGACGCCTTCATCCGCGCGGTGGACGAGACCAAGGGCCTGCGCATCGCCGAGGTCATCGATGCCCTCGACGCCGATCTGGGCCCGCACTTCTTCCCGATTGATCCCGAGCGCCCGGAGCTCGACCCCCGCGCCTGCCCCAGGTGCGAGGACGGGCGCCTCGGCCTCAAGCTGGGCAAGAGCGGCGGCTTCATCGGCTGCTCCAACTATCCCGACTGCCGCTTCACCCGGCCGCTGGCCGTGGTCGTGCCGGGCAGCGAGGCGGCCGGCGACGACGGCGCCGGCGGGCGCGCCCTGGGCGAGGACCCGGAGAGCGGCCAGCCGGTCTCCCTGCGCAAGGGCCCCTACGGCTTCTACGTGCAGCTCGGCGAATCGGGCGGCGAGGAGAAGCCCAAGCGCGCCTCCCTGCCCCGCAAGACGAACCCCGACGACGTCGATCTCGCCATGGCGTTGAAGCTGCTGGCCTTGCCGCGCAGCGTCGGCCAGCACCCGGAGAGCGGCGATGAGATCACCGCCGGGATCGGTCGCTACGGCCCCTATATCAAGCACGGCTCGACCTACGTCTCCCTGCGCGGCGACGACGACGTGCTGACCATCGGCCTCAACCGCGCCGTGAGCCTGCTGGCGGAGGCCAAGGCCAAGGGCGGCGGCGGCCGCGAGCTGGGCGAGCACCCGGAGGGCGGCAAGGTGACGGTCCGCTCGGGGCGCTACGGCCCCTTCGTGAAGCACGGCCGCCTCAACGCCTCCATCCCGAAGGGCGCCGACCCGGAGAGCGTCACACTGGAGCAGGCGATCGAGCTGCTGGCGGCCCAGGCGGAAAAGGCGAAGAGCAAAAAGAAGCCGGCCAAGGGGGCCGGCGGCGCCAAGGCCAAGGCCGCCTCCAAGAACGGGGCCAAGTCCAAACCCAAGTCCGCCGCCAAGTCCGGCTCGAAGTCCGGAACCAAGACGTCGGCCAAGAACGGCGAGAAGAAGCGCGGTTCGCAATCGGCGGCTTAGTCCCGCCGGCACCCCGATACGATGACCAGGAAAAAGACTGCGCGCGCCTTCCCGACCCGGGAGGAGGTCCTCGACTTCATCCGAAGCTCCGAGCGACCCGTCGGCAAGCGCGAGATCGCCCGCGCCTTCCAGATCAAGGGCGCCGACCGGGTGGCGCTCAAGGGCCTGCTGAAGGAGCTGCGCGAGTCCGGCGACCTCAAGCCCGGCGCCAGGCGGCGCCTGCTGCCGGTCGGCGAGCTGCCCCCGGTGACGGTGCTGGAGATCACCGGCACCGACGCGGATGGCGAGGTCCTGGCCAAGCCGGCCGTCTGGAACCAAGAGGTCGCGCCGCCGCAGATCTACCTCGCGCCCCAGCGCCGGGGCCACGCCGCTGCCGGGCCGGGCGACCGGGTGCTGGCGCGCCTGCAGAAGGTGGGCGAGGGCGTCTACGAGGCCCGTACCATGCGGGTGCTGGCCGGGGTGCCGAAGCGGCTCATCGGGGTCTACGAGCGCGATGCCCGCGGCGGACGGGTGCGGCCGACGGACCGGCGGGCGAAGAGCGTCTTTCCCCTCCATCCCGACGACGCCGAGGGCGCCCGGCCGGGCGAGCTGGTGCTGGTCGAGCCCAAGTCGCCCCACCCACGCCTCGGCCCCCGGGACGTGCGGGTGGTGGAGCGCCTGGGCCGGCTCGACGAGACACGGGCCCTGAGCCTCATCTCGATCCACGAGCACGGCCTGCCGACCGTCTTCTCCGAGGCGGCGCTGGCCGAGGCCAAGGCGGCGGGACCGGCCAAGGCCGCGGGCCGGGAGGACCTGCGGGATCTGCCTTTGGTGACCATCGACGGCGCGGACGCCAGGGACTTCGACGACGCGGTCTGGGCCGAGGCCGATCCGGATCCCAAGAACCCAGGCGGCTGGCACCTGCTGGTGGCGATCGCCGACGTGGCCCACTACGTGCGGCCGGAGAGCGCCCTCGACAAGGCGGCCTACGAGCGCGGCAACTCGGCCTACTTCCCGGACCGGGTCGTGCCCATGCTACCGGAGGCGCTCTCCACCGGCTGGTGCTCCCTCAAGCCAGGGGAGGAGCGCTCCTGCCTGGCGGTGCACCTCTGGATCGACGCAGAGGGCCGGAAGCTCAAGCACCGCTTCCTGCGCGGCCTCATGCGCTCGGCCGCCCGGCTCACCTACCCCCAGGTTCAGGCCGCCCAGGACGGCCGGCCGGACGAAGCCGCCCGGCCGCTCATCGAGGCGGTCATCCGCCCGCTTTACGGGGCCTATGGCGCCCTCGCCCGGGCCCGTCGGGCCCGCGGCACCCTGGATCTCGACCTGCCCGAGCGCAGCGTGGTGCTGGACGAGCGCGGCGAGGTGACGGCGATCAGGCCCTCGGCGCGCTACGACAGCCACCGGCTGATCGAGGAGTTCATGATCGCCGCCAACGTCGCCGCGGCAGAGACCCTGGAAGAGCACAACCGGCCCTGCATGTACCGCATCCACGACGCCCCCGACCCCCAGAAGCTGGACGCGCTCCGCCAGGTGCTCGACGGCCTGGGCTTGCGCCTGGCGCGCGGGCAGGTGATCAAGCCGCGGCTCTTCGGCCAGGTGCTGGAGAAGGTGCGCGGCCAGGCCGCCGCGCCGATGGTCCACGAGCTGGTGCTGCGCGCCCAGAGCCAGGCGGCCTACGCGCCCGACAACATCGGCCACTTCGGCCTCGCCCTGCCGCGCTACGCCCATTTCACCTCGCCGATCCGCCGCTACGCCGACCTGCTGGTGCACCGCGCCCTGATCAGCGGCCTGGGCCTCGGCGCCGGCGGCCTGCCGAAGGATGCCGAGGCCGAGTTCCCGGAAGCGGGCCACCACATCTCGGCGACGGAGCGGCGCGCCCAGGCCGCCGAGCGCGAGGCGGTGGACCGCTTCACCGCCGCCTTCCTCAGGGACCGGATCGGCGAGATCTTCACCGGCCGCGTCAGCGGGGTCACCCGCTTCGGCCTCTTCGTCACCCTGGACGACAGCGCCGCTGACGGCCTCATCCCGATGCGAAGCCTGCCGGACGACTACTACGACCACATCGCCGAGGAGCACCGCCTGCTGGGCCGCCGCTGGGGCCGCAGCTACAGCCTGGGCGAGCGGCTGGCCGTGCGGCTCGCCGAGGCCGATCCCATCACCGGCGGGCTGCTGCTGCAGCTGGCGGAGGACGGAGTGGCGGGCCCCGAGGCAACCGACACGGGCACGCTGGCAGCACCCACCGGGGCGCCCGGCTGGGACCCTTTGCGCGCGGCGCGCCCGCGCGGGGCCGCGAAGGCCGGCAAGGGTGGCAGGCGGGGCCGGGCGGCGGGCCAGCAAAAGCGCAAAAAGCGCAAGTTCTCTGGTTAATCTTTCGCCAGCATGTGTTAAGGTAATTGATTGAATTAACGGGATGTTGATCCCGAAAGGCTGTACTATTGGATTGCCAGATTTCCCGGATCGGGCCCAAGCAACGGCAGTTGGACGGCGGCGCCGGCGTTTTCCCGAGCAGGGGATCTGAAGTGGGAGCGACAAGTCTTTGAAGCAGAATAATATTGCAAGCGAACGGTTGACTGAGTTGAGGACGCGGGCCGGCCGCTTGGCGGTCCGGCGGGGAGCCACGCTGATCCTGGGGCTGGTCCTGGCGGGCTGCATCGCCAGCGAGATCCAGGATCCGGACGGCTACGACAGATCGAGCGCAGTCCGGCTGTTCACCGACAGCTACGAGCACATCTCCGAGATCTATATCGAGGAGGTGCCGACGGCGGACCTGGCCGAGGCCGGGATCGAGAGCGTGGCCAGCCTCGACCCCGAGTTTCAGATCGAAGAGAACGAGACCGACATCAGCATCAACTACCACGGCCACAGCGTCGGCCGCCTGCCCAGGCCCGAGATCACCGACATCGACGGCTGGGGCGCGCTGACAGCCTCAGCCCTGGAGATCGAGCGGGACGTCTCGCCGATCATCGCCGAGAGCGACAGCGAAGCGCTCTATCAGGCGGCCTTCGAGGGCATCATCGGGCGTCTCGACCGCTTCTCGCGCTACTCCGGCCGCGAGGTGGCCAGGGAAAACCGCGCCAGCCGGGACGGCTTCGGCGGCATCGGCGTGCGCATTCGCGTGGTCGACGAGGGCGTGCGGATCCTCTCGGTCATGGAGAAGACGCCGGCCGAAAGGTCGGGCCTCCAGGTCGATGACCTGATCACCGAGATCGAGGGGGCGAGCGCCGTCGGCCTCTCCCAGCGCGAGGTTGTGCGGCGCCTGCGCGGCCCCGTCCGCAGCAAGGTCCGCCTGCTGGTCCGGAGGTCCGATCCGGCCGAGGAACTGCCGGTCACGGTGACGCGGGAGCTGGTGGTGCCCCAGACGGTGGAGTACCGCGCCGAGGGCAACATCGCCTACCTGCACGTCTCGAACTTCAACCAGGGCACCGCCCGGAGCGTGCGCCAGAAGATCGAAGAAGCCCAGAACGGCCTAGGGGAGAAGCTGCTGGGCTTCGTCCTCGACCTGCGGGGCAACCCTGGCGGCCTGCTCGACCAGGGCGTGGAGGTGGCCGACCTCTTCGTCAGCGAGGGCCGCATCGTCTCAACCCACGGGCGCCATCCGGACAGCCACCAGTACTTCAACGCGGCCTCCGACGACCTGGCCGAGGGCCTGCCGGTCGTGGTGCTGCTCGACGGCAGCTCGGCGTCGGCCTCCGAGATCGTGGCGGCCGCCCTGCAAGACGCCGGCCGCGCCGTCCTGATCGGCACCAACACCTTCGGCAAGGGCACGGTCCAGACGGTTCTGCGCCTGCCCAACGAGGGCGAGCTGACGCTCACCTGGGCCAACTTCCGCGCGCCCTCGGGCTACGTCCTCAACACCTATGGCGTGCTGCCGAACCTCTGCACCAGCGGCGACGTGGAGGGCTCGGCCGACGTGCTCAACCGGCTGCGCCGCGGCGAGTTCCCGCTGAGCCGGGGCCCGGACTTCGCCCTGACCGGCGCCGACGCGAGCCAGATCGCGGCCTTCCGCGCGCGCTGTCCCAGGCGCGACGGCGAGCCCGAGATCGACCTCGAGGTGGCCCGCGCCATCCTGCAGAATGCGGCGCTCTACGCCCGCGCGCTGCACCAGTCGCCGGAGTCCGCCGCCGTCCAGCAGGAAGCCCTGATCGGGGACAACGAGGCCGCGTGCCGCTCGACGCCGTCCGACCCGTCGATTCAGCCGGGCTCCTGCTGATCCGCCAGGGCCCCGCGGGCCCCGAGATCCTGCTCGGCCGCCGCCGCCGCTCGGCGCGCGCTTTCCCGGGCGCCTACGTCTTCCCCGGCGGGTTGATGGAGACGGCCGACCGGCGCGCCTCGGGGTTCCGGGAAGACGTTCCCTTGCCGCCCGCCGGACTGGACGGCAGGACCCGGCGGGGCCTCAGGGCTTTCGCGCGCACCGCCCTCCGGGAATGCTACGAGGAGACCGGCCTGCTGCTGGTCTCGGCGAAGCCATGCGAGACGGCGTCCGGCGGGCCCGGCGAGGCGCCGGTGTGGCGGGCCTACGCCGAGGCCGGCCGGGCGCCCGCCTTCGAGGCCCTGCTGCTGACCGCGCGGGCCATCACGCCGCGCAACTCCCAGCGGCGCTTCCACTCGCGCTTCTTCATGGCGGTGCTCGGCCCCACGGCCGCGCTGCTTCCGGGCGAGGACGCGGCGGCCATGGGCGGCGACGGCGAGCTCGAGGACCTGGGCTGGGTGCGTCTCCGCGACAGCGGCAAGGTCCCGCTGGCCGACGCCAATGCCGTGGTCCTGGACGAGGTGCGGCCACATCTCGCCGACCACGGGATCGGGACCGAAGGCTGGCCCGGGCGGGCCGCGGCCTCGCCCGCGCCCTGCTTCACCTGGCGCGGCCCGGAGCAGCACCAGTTCCGCACCGTCGTCCCTCACGGCCCACAGGCCAAGCGCCGGCGGCGAGACGCTTGACTTGAGGCCGCCCAAGGCTATGTTCCCTGCGCAGCAGCCGATGGCCCGGGCGGCGAGGACAGACGAATGGCGAAACCGACCACGCAACTGATCAAGCTGGTGAGCAGCGAAGGCACCGGCTACTACTACGTGACCAAGAAGAACACGCGGACCATGACCGAGAAGCTGTCGCTCAAGAAGTACGACCCGGTGCTCCGCAAGCACGTGCTGTTCAAGGAAGCGAAGATCAAGTAATATCAGAAACTTGATCGGCGAATCTTAGCTGTCACTGAAAGCAAGACGGCCGCCCCGGGGGCGGCCGTTGGTCGTTTCCGGCGGCGCGGCGGACAGCCGTCAGGCACTGCCCGCGGCGAAGGGTCGTCAGGCGCCGCCCGCGGCGGCTTGCGGCAGGGCGCCTTCGGCCGCGTCGTCGGCCACCACCACGCGGTCGCGGCCGTCGCGCTTGGCCTGGTAGAGGGCCGCGTCGGCCCGGGCCAGCAAGTCGTCGGCCTCGGTAGTGGGGTCACCGGTCGAGGCGACGCCGATCGAGACCGTGACCGAAAGGGAGTCCTCCTCGCCGGAGACCACGAAGGCATCGCTGCCGACCCTCTTGCAGAGCCGCTCGGCGACGGCCTGCGCCGCCGAGGCCGGCGTGGCCGGCATGACCACCACGAACTCCTCGCCGCCGTAGCGGGCCACCATGTCGAAGTCGCGCAGATTGTCGCGCACCCGCTCGGCCATCTCCTTGAGCACCGCGTCGCCGGCGGGATGCCCGCGGGTGTCGTTGATTCGCTTGAAATGGTCGAGGTCGCACATGAGCACCGAGACCGGCTGGGTCGTCTCCGAGATCTCCATGATCTTGCGGTCCAGGTGCGCCTTCATGTAGCGCCGGTTGTAGACCCCGGTCAGCGGATCGGTGTAGGCCATCGACACGCTGCTCTCGAGCAGCCCGCGGAGCTGGTCGTGATAGCGGCGGCGGCGGATCTGGGTGCGGGCTCTGGCCAGCAGCTCGTTGCGGTCGATGGGCTTGATCAGGTAGTCGGTGACGCCGAGGTCGAGGCCCTTGGCGAGCTGGGCGAGATCGGTCTCGTCGAGCACCAGCAGAATGGGGACGTGGCGGGTCTCCTCCTGGGAGCGGAACTGGGAGCACAGCCTGAGGCCGTCCTCGCCGCCGATGTCCAGGCCCGCCATGATCAGGTCATAGCGTTCCTGGCGGCCCTGCGTCAGGCCCTCGTCGCCGCTGGTCACCCGCTCCACCTGGCAGTCGGCGCTGGCCAGGTGCTCGGCGATCTTCTTGCCCAAGAACTCGCTCGACTCGACCACCAGGACGCGCGCGTCGGAGAAGGTCGAATCCTCGCCCATCTCCTCCTCGAAGAGGTCCTCGCCGCCGGTGGTCTGCTGGCGCACCCGGAGCTCGTCCATCATCACCTTGAGGCGCGCCAGGGAGCGCACGCGGGCGAAGAGGGCGATGTCGTTGACGGGCTTGCTGAGGAAGTCGTCGGCGCCGGCCTTGAGGCCGCGCACCCGGTCGTTCACGTCGCTGAGCGCCGTCACCATGACCACGGGGATGTGGCGCGTCTTGGGATTGAGCTTGAGCTTCTCGCAGACTTCGAAGCCGTCCATGCCCGGCATCATGACGTCGAGCAGGATGAGATCGGGGCTCTCCGCGTCGGCGATCTCGAGCGCAGTCGGACCGTCGCTTGCCGTCAGGACATCGAAGTATTCGGCCGTCAGCTTGGCTTCCAGCAGCTTGACGTTGGGCAGTATGTCGTCGACCACGAGGATGCGGGCGGTCATCGACGGGCTCCCGGCCTCTAGTTGACGAAACGCTCGACGGTCTGCAGGAAGTTGGTAACGGAAATCGGCTTGGCGATATAGGCCTCGCAGCCGCCCTCGCGGATTTTCTCCTCGTCGCCCTTCATGGCGAAGGCGGTGACGGCGACCACGGGAATCGACTTCAGGCTGTCGTCTTCCTTGAGCCACTTGGTGACTTCCAGGCCCGAGACCTCGGGCAGCTGGATGTCCATCAGGATGAGGTCCGGCCGGTGCTGGCGGGCGAGCTGCAGCGCCTCCATGCCGTCCTTGGTCTGCAGGATGTTGTAGCCGTGGGCCTCGAGCAGATCGTGGAACAGCTTCATGTTGAGGTCGTTGTCCTCGACGACGAGGACCGTCTTGGCTACGCCGTTCATCTTGCCGCTCACTTCCGCAGGCCCCGAGACCTTCGGTTCAGCCATGCGCGCTCCTCCTCAGTCGACGCGGTCGTCGCGCTCTCGCGGGGCCGGCCCAAGTACCCGATCCGACCGGCCCGCGGACGGCTGGCATCGCCAAGCCGACGCAGATCACTGTCCCCAGCATTACCCCCCCAAGGTTAATAATCCGTTAGCATTTGTTAGGAAACCCGGAGACCCTAGGGGCTGGGCGGATGCGGGCTGGGAACTGGGGCATGCGAATCGGCATCGACCTGGGCGGAACCAAGACCGAAGGCATCGTCGTCGAAGACGGGGGCCAAGCCCTGGCGCGCCGCCGGATCGCCAGCCCGCGGGGCAGCTACCCGGCGACCCTGGAGGCGATCGCGGGGCTGGTGGGGGAACTGGCGGCCGAAGCCGGGGCCGGGCCCGGGACCCCGGTCGGAGTCGGCATCCCCGGCGCCATCTCGCCGGCGACAGGCCGGGTCAAGAACGCCAACTCCACCTGGATTATCGGCGAGCGGCTCGACCGGGACCTGGAGGAGCGCCTCGGGCGTCCGGTCAGGATCGAGAACGACGCCAACTGCTTCGCCCTCTCCGAGGCCGTGGACGGGGCAGGCGCCGGGGCCGGGCTGGTCTTCGGCGTCATCCTGGGCACCGGAGTCGGCGGCGGCCTGGTGGTCGACGGCCGGCCGATTCGCGGCCTCAACGCCATTGCCGGCGAATGGGGCCACAATCCCCTGCCCTGGCCCGACGCTGAGGAGCGCGAGGGCCCGGCCTGCTACTGCGGCAAGCGGGGCTGCATCGAGGTCTTCCTGTCCGGGCCGGGCCTCGCCCGGGACCACGAGCGGGCCTGCGGCGAAGCGCTGCCGGCCGAAGAGCTGGTGGTCCGGGCCGAGGCGGGCGAGCCGGCGGCGGCCGCCACCTTCGAGCGCTACGAGGACCGGCTCGCCCGGGCGCTGGCCAGCGTCATCAACGTCCTGGACCCCGAGGTGATCGTGCTCGGCGGCGGCCTCTCGCGGATCGAACGGCTTTACCGGGGTCTGCCGGCGCGCCTCTCGGCCTACGTCTTCAGCGACCAGGTGGACACGCCCATCCGGCCGCCCCGGCACGGCGATTCGAGCGGCGTGCGGGGCGCCGCCTGGCTGTGGCCCGCCGCCGCCCCGCCTGGGCGGCCCTAGTCATGGACGCCCTCTGCCTCGATTGCCTGAGCGAGAACCCGGACCCGCGGGAGACGGGGCGCTGCCGCCACTGCAACTCCCCCCGCCTGCGCCGCCATCCGGAGCTGGGCGGCCTGGCCATCGCCCATCTCGACTGCGACGCCTTCTACGCCAACGTGGAGAAGCGCGACGACCCGAGCCTCCGGGACCGGCCGGTGATCGTCGGCGGCGGGCGCCGCGGGGTCGTGGCGGCGGCCTGCTACGTGTCCCGGCTCTACGGCGTGCACTCGGCCATGCCCATGTTCAAGGCGCTGAAGGCCTGTCCCGACGCCGTGGTGATCCGCCCCAACATGGCGAAGTACAAGGAGGCAGGCCAGCGCATCCGCACCCTGATGCAGGAGATCACGCCCCTGGTGGAGCCGCTTTCCATCGACGAGGCCTTCCTCGACCTGCGGGGCACCGAGGCGCTCCACGGCGGGCCGCCCGCGCGCACGCTCGCGGCGCTCGCCCTCAGGATCGAGCAGGCCTTCGACCTGACGGTCTCGATCGGCCTCAGCTGCAACAAGTTCCTGGCCAAGATCGCCTCGGACCTGGACAAGCCGCGGGGCTTCGCGGTGATCGGCCGGGCCGAGGCCCGCGACTTCCTGGCCGAGCGGCCGGTCGGCATCATCTGGGGCGTCGGCAAGGCCCTGCAGCGGGCGCTGGCGCGCGACGGCATCCTCAAGGTGCGCGACCTCTGGGCCTACGACGAGGCGGCACTGACCGCCCGCTACGGCGCCATGGGCCAGCGCCTCTACCACTTCTCCCGGGGCGAGGACCGCCGCGCGGTCGACCCGGACGCGCCCACCAAGAGCATCTCGGCCGAGACCACCTTCGAGACCGACCTGAGCGACGTCGAGGCCCTGTCGCGGACCCTCTGGCCGCTCTGCGAGACCGTGGCCAGGCGCCTCAAGCGCTCGGACCTCGCCGGGCGCACGGTGACCCTCAAGCTCAAGACCAGCGACTTCCAGATCCTCTCCCGGCGCCAGCGCCTCTCCGACCCGACCCAGCTCGCCGAGCGCATCTTCCAGGCCGCCCAGGCCCTCCTCAAGCGCGAGGCCGACGGCCGCCGCTTCCGGCTGATCGGCGCCGGGGTCATCGATCTCTGCGAGGGCGCCCAGGCCGACCCGCCGAACCTGCTGGATCCGGGCCGCGATCGGCACTCGCGGGTGGAGCAGGCCATCGACCGGGTGCGCGACAAGCTGGGGCGCGACGCCATCGTCAAGGGACGGGGCTTCGCGGGCAGCCCGCGGAGTCCCGAGTCAGGGGAGAGCGCCGGCCGCGCGCTCAGCAGTTCGGCGCCGGCAGGGGCGAAATCGCCTCGAGCGCCGCGTCGATCGTGAAGTCGCCGTAGTCGATCACCAGCTCGTCCACCACACCGTTGGCGAAGACCCGGAAGCCCTGCTCCCGGTCGGGCTCGGGGGTGCGCCGGGAGAGCGGGAAGAAGGCGAGACGGATGCGCCAGGACGGCAGGTCCGCCAGCAGGGCGCTGTCCAGGCTCGGCACCTCGCCGGGCGCCACCGGGCCGATCATGGCGGCGCCGACGCCCTGGAGCTCCGCATCGCCGAAGCCGTCGAACATGACCCGCCAGTCGGGAAAGCCCTCGCTCTCGGCCAGCTCGATCATCTCCAGGCTGTAGTTGGTGGGAAAGACCGTGCCCGCGGGCAGCTCGAGCACCCGTTCCTCGGGATCGTGGAAGACCGCCTGGCCGCCCAGGCCGGGGCCCGCCAGCTCGGCCGTGCCCCGCACCGAGGCCACCGCTCCGTCGGGCCGAAAGCGGCGTACGTAGAAGCGGTAGCGCAGCCCATCCTTCGACTCCCAGGAATTGATGGTCCAGTTTGACTGGACCTCCTGGCCGTTGCGGTGCACCACCGTCAGGAGCGTCTTCTGGCGCACGGACCAGCCGTCGCAGACGTCGTCCCACTCGTACTCGAGCCGGCCCTCGGCCCGCGTCACGTTGCTGTTGCTGCGGATCTTGCCGAGCTCCAGGGCATAGACGGCCCGGTGAGGCGTGACGGCGACCACCGCCCCGGCCCCGCCCGGCCCTGCGCTCAGACAAACCAGTAGGACGGCGAGCGCCAGGCAGGCCAGGCGGCCGCGCGCGCCGCAACCCGCCGCGCGCGTGACCAGGCCGTGTTCGAAGGTGGTTTCGATCATCCGCCGGTACTCTGCGTATCCCCGCTTGGCCTTGCAAGCTTTGCCACGAAAACCTGGCAATTCCCTTACTTCGGCTAGGCGCGGCAGCCGTTTCGCCAGGGGTATCCGGCTGGGGTAGACTGGTCTCCGTGCGGAAGTTTCCCAAAGTCGTCCGTCTGGACAGCTCGGACCTGCGGGTCTTCCCGAGAGCCGCTGAGCGGGGCGAGTGGGCCGTGCCCGGCAGCTTCGCCTGGGCGGACCGCGATATCGCGGCGCTGGAGCGCAAGGACCGGCTCGCCTTCGCCCACGGCTGGCTGGGGACCGAGAGCTTCGGCTTCGCCGCTCTGGTGGAGGTGGCCGAGATGCCGGAGGAGACCTTCTTCCAGGTGGTCGAGCGCCTGGCGGCCCATTTCGTCGAACGCTACGGGGCGCCCGGCCTGGCGGAGGCCCTGCCGGCGGCCCGGGCCGAGGCCGACTACGCCGTCTCCCTTTGCGACCAGGAGGTGCACCGGCTCATGGCCATCGAGCGCGAGGAGGGCCCGGAGGGGCTCAAGGAGCGGGTCCGCACGCTACGCCCCGAACGGGCGGGCGAGCACGCCAGAATCTGGACCATCGAGGCGCAGGACGGCGGGGGCGACGACCCGGGCGACGGAAGGTGACGGCGCGCCGGATTTGGACGATCTGCCCCCGAGACCCGCGATACCGCCGGAAACCGCCAGTATCCGTAGTTAATGTCTTAAGGTTAAGCGCGAATAGAATCCCAACAATTGCAAGACTTCGAAATATTGCACCTATATTCGCAAATGTATATTGAAGCGCTTGTGGGGATGTGTTAAGTTTTCATTCATGATATTGCGCGTGGGGGCGCGCTAGGAGGTATTGAGGGATGAGCAAGCAGGTACGTGCTTTCGTGCAGGACAATCGTGGCGTCGTGCCGATCGAGTATCTTCACGTCGCGACCTTGTGCGTGGCCGCCTTCGTCACGATCGTCCACTTCATTTTCGCATAGACGCCGCGGCGACTCGCTTGGGGGGGCGAGGCGCTTGATGGCACTGGATGGCCGGTCCCGTTCACGGGGCCGGCCATCGCTTCTTGGCCTCGGCCAGGTCCCCTCCGGGGCCGGGCCCGGGCTCGCCTGATCGGTCCAAGCCCTGTTCGCCCGGGGCCGATCCGCTGTGGCGGCTCGACGCCCTGGCGGCGCCCGATCCCCTCCCAGCGGTCATCCGAATTCGCCGGTCCACCGCTCCGCTCGCTTTGCTATAACAGGCGCGGTCGCCCAGCCGCCGAAGCCGGGCGCCGGGGCGATGGACGGTGGGAGAGATCCGCTATGGCGCGTGCGCCGCTTCTTGCCGCTGCGGTGAGCCTGATCATAACGGCCGGCACGGCTCGCGCCGCCGATCCCGACGGCTACTACACGATCCAGGGCGTCGGCATCGAGACCTGCGAGATCTGGCTCGGCGAGCGCCAGTCCGACGGTCCCACCGCCTGGTATCACGAACAGTGGGTGCTCGGCTACGTGACCGCCTTCAACCGCTGGGAGTTCGAGCGGAGCAACGTGTCCCTCAACGTGAGCAACGAGCAGCTCTTCACCTGGATCGACGAGTACTGCCACCGCAATCCGCAGCAGAGCCTGTCGCTGGCGACCGAGGCGCTGGTCTGGGCGCTCCGCGAGCGCCAGCCTTAGGCGATTGCCCCCGAAGGTCACTGACGGAAGTCTCTGTTCGAAGTTCGCCCGGCGGCCGTAGAGGGACCTAGAGCATTTCCGCATTGAGTGGAATCTGCAGGTGGGTTCCCAAATCGGGCCGTTCTGTGATTCCTTGCTATGACCCTGAGGCTTTTGTGGGAGGCGGTCATGGCATGGCGTCGTGGACAAGCTTATTCCCAGGATCTTCGTGATCGTGTGCTTGCCGCGGTGGACGGCGGCCTGGCGGTGCGGCATGTGGCGCGGACCTTTCAGGTCAGTGTGTCGTATATCTACAAGGCCTTGATCCGCCGTCGGCGGACCGGGGAGATCACTCCCAACCCGAACCGAGGTCATCGGCCGCGCAAGCTGTTGCCGGATCAGGAGGCGGCGCTGGCGGCACAGATCGAGGCGCATTCGGACATCACGCTGGCCCGGTTGCAGGCCTGGCTTTTGGCCGAGCACGACGTCTGGCTAAGCAATGGTGCGCTCTGGGCGGCGGTGAAGCGGCTGGGGCTGTCGTACAAAAAAAAGCCTGCAGGCCGCCGAGCAGGAGCGCCCGGACGTGGCCGCACGGCGGCGGATCTGGCGGGCGGCGCAGCGCTACGTTGATCCCGAGCGCCTGGTCTTCCTCGACGAGACCGGTCTCAACACCAAGATGACCCGGCTCTACGGCCGGGCGCCGATCGGCCGGCGCCTGAAGGCCTTCGTGCCCTTCGGCCACTGGAAGACCATCACCTTCGTGGCCGCCTTGCGGCTCGAGGGCCTCACAGCGCCCTGGGTGCTGGATAAGGCGATGGATGGCGAAGCCTTCCGGATCTATGCCGCGCGCGTCCTCGCCCCAACCCTCAAGCCCGATGACATCGTCGTCATGGACAACCTACCTGCACACAAGGTCGCAGGCATCGCCGAAACCATCTCCGCCAGGCGTGCCCAGCTCTTCTACCTGCCGCCCTATTCGCCGGACATGAACCCCATCGAGATGGCCTTCGCCAAGCTCAAGGCCCGCTTGCGCCAGGACCCCGCGCGCAGCGTCGACGCACTCTGGCGCCGGATCGCTCAGATCCTCAACTGCTTCACCACCCACGAATGCGCCAACTACTTCAATGCAGCAGGCTATCAACACTCAATGTGAGAATGCTCTAGAGGTCGGTCTCCATGATCTCGGCGCTCTGATAGTCGACGGCAAGTGCCGGACTATGGGACGGCCACTTGGTGACCAGCTTTCCGTAGGCGTCGCCCCAGTGGTCGTCCGGCCGCGCCCAGCGCACGTAGTCGCCGCGCACGAGCCCGTAGTCGACGCCGGAGGCGAGCGCCAGGTCCAGATCGCTGCCTTCGGGCAGCAGGGGCGCGAGCGCCGTCGTCGCGATCTCGTAGTCCGGCTCGTCCCGGCAGATCTCGCCCTCGAGGATGCGCGCCAGGGCGCAGTCCTTGTTCAGGGCCAGCGACAGGGCCTGATCGGACACAGTCTTGCCGCTCACCATGTAGCTGCCGGCATCCAGCGCCAGGGAGGCGAGGGAGACCACCGCCGGCAGGGCGCAGCCGCCCAGCAGGATGGGGAGCACAAGAATGGCGAGCCAACGCCAAAGCATTCGCAAGAGCCTCCGTCGTCCGCGCTGCCGGGCGGCGGGACCCTGGCCCAGCGTACCCGAGCAGCACTCTTGGCGGAGACTAGCGAGGCGGCCTTAACTTCCGCTTAAGGGGCGCGTAAAATGTCCAATAAATTCAGCTTATTATGAGCCGGGCTTGGGCGGCGGCAAATCGAGCCTGATGGAAAGCTCCTTGAGGCGCTCGGCCGGCACCTCCGCCGGCGCGCCCATCATCAGGTCCTCGGCCCGCTGGTTCATGGGAAAGGCCACGATCTCCCTGAGGTTGGGCTCGTCGGCCAGCAGCATGACGATGCGGTCGAGGCCGGGCGCCGAGCCGCCGTGGGGCGGCGCCCCGAACTTGAGCGCCTCGAGCAGGCCGTTGAAGCGCGCTTCCACCTCCTCCTTGCTGTAGCCGACGATGGCGAAGGCCTTGTACATGACCTCGGGCAGGTGGTTCCGGATCGCCCCGGAGGAGAGCTCCACACCGTTGCAGACGATATCGTACTGGTAGGCCTTGATGGTGAGCGGATCCTGGCTCTCCAGGGCTTCCAGCCCGCCCTGGGGCATGGAGAAGGGATTGTGGCTGAAGTCGATGCGGCCCGCTTGCTCGTCCCATTCGTACATGGGGAAGTCGACGATCCAGCAGAAGCGGTAGCTGTCCTTCTCCAGGAGGTCCAGCTCGCGGCCCAGGAGGTCGCGGACCACGCCGGCGAACTTGGCCGCCGCCGCGGGCTTGTCGGCGGCGAAGAAGACCGCGTCTCCGTCGCCGAGCCCCGCCGCCTCTTTGATCGCGGCCGTGCGCTCGGGCTCCAGGTTCTTGGCGATCGGGCCGCGCGGCCCCTCCTCGCCGTAGACGATATAGCCCAGGCCCGGCGCGCCCTCGCCGCGGGCCCAGTCGTTCAGCTTGTCGAAGAAGCTGCGTGGCTGGCCGCCGGCGCCGGTCGCCGGAATGGCGCGGACCACGGCACCGCCCTCGATGGCCTTAGCGAAGATGCCGAAGCCGCCACCGCGGAAGGCCTCGGTCACGTCGACGATCTCCAACGGGTTGCGCAGGTCGGGCTTGTCGCTGCCGTACTTCAGCATGGCCTCGTCGAAAGGGATGCGCGGGAAGGGCACATCGGTGACCGCCTTGTCCCCGCCGAACTCCTCGAAAAGGCCGGCCAGCACCGGCTCGATGGCGGCGAAGACGTCCTCCTGCACCACGAAGCTCATCTCGAAGTCGAGCTGGTAGAACTCGCCGGGCGAGCGGTCGGCCCGGCTGTCCTCGTCCCGGAAGCAGGGGGCGATCTGGAAGTAGCGGTCGAAGCCGGCGATCATCAGCAGCTGCTTGAACATCTGCGGCGCCTGGGGCAGGGCGTAGAACTTGCCCGGATGGAGCCGGCTCGGCACCAGATAGTCGCGCGCGCCCTCCGGGCTGCTGGCGGTCAGGATCGGCGTCTGGAACTCGACGAAGCCCTGCTCGCACATGCGCCGGCGGATCGAATCGATGATCTTCGAGCGCAGCACGATGCGGTCGCGCATCTTCTCGCGCCGCAGGTCCAGGTAGCGGTAGCGCAGCCGCGTCTCCTCGCCCGCGTCCTCGTCGGAGTTGACCTGCAGCGGCAGGAGCGCCGCCGTCGACTGCAGCTCGAAGCTCTCGACCCGGACCTCGACCTGTCCGGTCGGCAGCTCGAGATTGACGGTCTCGGCGCTGCGCTCGACCACAGGACCCGTGACCGTGATGACGCTTTCCACCCGCACCGCCTCCAGGTCCCGGAACAGCGGGCTCGAGACATCGATCACGCACTGGGTCACGCCGTGGAGATCGCGCAGGTCGACGAACAGGAGTTGCCCGTGATCGCGCTTGCGGTGGACCCATCCGGAAAGGCGGACCCGCTCGCCCGCGTGCGACAGGCGCAGCGCGCCACAGGTGTGCGTGCGGTAGGGATGCATGGGCAGAAGTCCCGGGATCTGGGCAATGCGGACAGGCGCGCAAGAGGCACGGTCGCGCTGTTTTTGTCAAGGCTGCGGCCCCTTTGGCGGCCCCCCGCACCGGCACTTGAGTCACCCGCCGCCGGCCTACGGGCGCCGTACCAGATTTCCCTTCTTTTCCGACTCGCCGGATGCCGATATAGCACTGGCGATGACACTGATCGCCGAGACAGCGGACCTCGAAGCCTTCTGCGACCGCCAAGCCAAGGCCGACTTCATCGCCGTAGACACCGAGTTCCTGCGCGACAGCACCTACTGGCCGAAGCTCTGCCTGGTCCAGATCGCGGGCCCGGACGAGGCCAAGGCCATCGACGCCCTGGCCAAGGGCCTCGACCTGGCGCCTCTCCACCGCCTGCTCGCAACCCCCGAGGTGCTCAAGGTGCTGCACTCGGCCCGCCAGGATCTGGAGATCTTCTTCCACGAGACCGGCGAGCTGCCCGGCCCCATCTTCGATACCCAAGTCGCCGCCATGGTCTGCGGCTTCGGCGAGTCGGTCGCCTACCAGACCCTCGCCCGGGAGCTCGCCGGCGCGCGCATCGACAAGGCCTCGCGCTTCGCAGATTGGTCCCACAGACCGCTGACCGAGCGCCAGATCGACTACGCGCTGGCCGACGTCACCCATCTGCGCGAGATCTACAAGAAGCTGAAGCGCAAGCTGCGGCACAACGGCCGCGAGGCCTGGCTGAGCCAGGAGATGGCGGTGCTGACGGACCCCGAGACCTACCGCCTCGATCCGGCCGAGGCCTGGCGGCGCCTGAAGCCACGCTCCGTCGACCGGCGCTTCCTCGCGGTCTTGCAGGCGGTCGCCGCCTGGCGCGAGCAGGAGGCCCAGCGCCGCGACGTGCCGCGCAACCGGGTCCTGCGCGACGAGCAGCTCTTCGACATCGCCGCCCACACCCCCAAGACGGCCGAGGTGCTGGCACGCACCCGGGGCCTCAACAAGGACTTCGCCCAGGGCCGCATGGGCCAGGGAATCCTGACCGCGGTGGCCGAGGGGCTCGACGTGCCCGAGAACGAGCGGCCCCAGGTCGCCGCCCGCCCGACCCCGAAAGGCGACCCGGGACCCCTGGTGGAGCTCCTCAAGGTGCTCCTGAAGCTCAAGTGCCGGGAGCACCACGTGGCGCAGAAGCTGGTCGCCACAACCGCCGACCTGGAGCGGCTCGCCCTGGACGACAAGGCGCCGGTCCCGGCCCTGCAAGGCTGGCGTCGAGAGATTTTCGGCGAGGCAGCCCTGGCCCTGAAACGCGGCGAGCTGGCCTTGAGCGCGGCCGCCAACAACATCGCCCTGATCGACCTAACGGCCGGCGCGCCGGCCCGCGAGGCGGCCAACTCCTGAACCGCGCGACTGGCCCGCCGGCCGGGCACCGACGGATCCGGCCTCACAACGTGCCGGGGTAGGCGCCGCCGTCGATCAGCAGATTCTGCCCGGTGATGAAGCCCGCTTGGCTGCCGCAGAGGAAGGCGCAGGCCTCGCCGAACTCCTCGGGCCGCCCGAGGCGCCCGGCCGGGATGGTCCGGCGCCGTTCCTCCAGCAGTTCCTCCGGATCGCGGCCGCTCTTCGCCGCCGCCCGACGGGCGTTCTCGCGCACCCGGTCGGTGTCGAAGGCGCCGGGCAGCAGGTTGTTGATGGTGACGTTGCGGCCCACCGTCTGACGGGCGACGCCGGCGACGAAGCCGGTGAGGCCGGCGCGCGCGCCGTTGGAGAGCCAGAGGCCTGGGATGGGCGCCTTCACCGCGGAGGAGGTGATGTTGACGATGCGCCCGAAGCGGCGCTCGATCATGCCGTCGACGGTGGCCCGGATCAGCTCGATGGCCGTCAGCATGTTGGCGTCGAGCGCCTTGATCCAGTCCTCGCGGCCGAAATCGCGGAAGTCGCCATGCGGCGGCCCGCCTGCGTTGTTGACCAGGATGTCCGGCGCCGGACAAGCGGCCAGGGTCAGGTCGCGGCCCTCGGGGCTGGTGATGTCGGCCACCACGGCAGTCACCGGGATGCCGCTCTCGTCGCGGATCTCGCCAGCGGTCCGCTCGAGGGTCTCCGGCGTCCGGGCGACAATGGTGACCTCGACCCCGTTGCGGGCGAGCGACAGAGCGCAGGCCCGTCCGAGGCCCTTGCTGGCGGCGCAGACGATCGCCTTCCGTCCTTCCAGTCCCAGATCCATCTCCCTCCCCTCCTCTCTCTACTCCGGCGTATCGGGCCCCGGCCCGAAGCCGACCTGTTCCAGCACCTCCCGCGCGAAGGGCACGGTGATCGGCCGGCCGCCGCGCAGGGATTCCCGGTCGATCGCCGCGGCGATCTCCCGCGTGCTCGCGAAGGAGCGCTCCATGCGGCGCACCAGGTAGCGCACCACCGTGGCGTCGACGGCGAGCTGCCGGTCGGCAAAGAGCTTCACCAGGACGGCCTCGATCAGCGCCTCGTCGGGCCGGCCGAGGGCAACCGCTGGCAAAGCCGCCAGGCGCGAGGCCAGGTCGGGGAGCGCGACCGGCCAGCGGGCCGGCGCCGCCCGGCCGGCGAACAGGACGTGCCCCTGGCGCTGGACCATCATGTTGTAGACGTGGAGCAGCTTGCGCTCCGTCTCCGCGCGATCGCTCTCAGCCTCGAACAGGCGCTCGGCCTCGTCCAGCACGCATGTTTGCGCCTCGCCCAGGAGCTCCGGCGGATCCAGCGCGCGGAAGTCCTCCGGGTCCAGCAGTCGGGCGCCGCTCGCCGCCTGCCAGACCCGGGTCAGGTGGCTCTTGCCGGCGCCGGGCTCGCCGTGGAGGGCGAGCCCGGGCTGCGGCCAGTCGGGCCAGCGGTCGATCCAGTCCACCGCCACCTGGTTGCTGGGCGCCACCAGAAAGTCCTCCCGGCCCAGCGCCGGGCGGTGGCCCAGGTCAAGGATCATCTGGGTTCCCGACATGGCGCGGCTCAGGCGTCCGGCGCCGCCGGTCCTTCGTCGGGCGGCACCTCGGACGACTCTTCCGGCTTCCGGCCGTAGACGTCGCTCTCCAGATAGAGCTGAAGCAGGAAGCGCATGAGGACGCCGGCGGTGGCGGCCACCGGGACCGCCAGCAGAACGCCGACGAAGCCGAAAAGGGCGCCGCCGGCCAGCAGGGCAAAGATCACCCAGACCGGATGGAGGCCCACCCGGTCGCCGACCAGGCGCGGCGTCAGGAAGTTCCCCTCGACCGCCTGGCCGATGGCGAAGACGCCGGCGACGATGGCGACCCGGGTCCACTCGTCGAACTGCACCAGCGCCAGTCCGACCGAACCGATCAGGCCGAAGGCAGCACCGACGAAGGGGATGAACGACATGAGCCCGGCCAGGAGGCCGATCACCAGGCCGAAATCGAGCCCGGCGACGGTCAGGCCCACCGCATAGAAGGTGCCCAGGATCAGGCAGACCGTCACCTGGCCGCGGACCCAGCCTGCGAGCGTGCGGTCGATCAGGCCCATCTGGGTGCGCACCGTGCCGATGGAACCGCGGGGCAGGCAGTCGTCAACCCAGGCGACGATGCGGTCCCAGTCGCGCAGCAGGTAGAAGCTGACGACCGGCGTGATGAAGATCAGCGACAGCAGGTTGGCGAGCGCCACCCCGCCGGAGATCAGCCCCGTCAGGATGTCCGTGATCCAGGAGGCGATCTTGCCGCCCGAGACGTTCATGGCCTGGCGAATGCGCTCCGCGATGTCGGGCGAGACGCGGGATTCGATGGTGGTGACCAGGATTGAAAGCTGCTCGCGGAGGGTCTCGATGTAGCTCGGCAGCTTCTCCAGCAAGCTGGTGAGCTGGCCGATCAAGACCGGCAGCACCAGCAGCAGCGCCAGGACCAGGACCGCCAGGAAGACCAGCGTGACCAGGGTCGTCGCCAGAGTGCGCGAGAGGCGGAGCTTCTCCAGCCGGTCGCAGACCGGGTCGAGCAGATAGGCCACCGCCATGCCGGCGACGAAGGGAAGCAGGATGGCGCGGAACAGATAGAGCCCCGCGAAGAAGGCGACGGTGGCGATCAGCCAGAAGGTGGCCTGCTTCTTGAAGACGGAGTTCACCGTTCACCCTCGTAGTGGGCCGCTCTGAGGCCCCACTTGACCACGTATGCTCCGCCGGAGGCCAGGGTCGTCGCCGTCACGGCGTAGGTCAGCAGGCTTTCGACCCAAAGCCACGGCAAGTCGAGCCACAGCCGCGCCAGCACGAAGCCGGCCAGGGCGATCTGGCAGACGGTGTTCACCTTGCTGACGAAAAGCGGCTCCATCTCGAGCGAGGAGGTCAGGGTCTGGAAGAGGATCGCGCCGCCGATGATCAGGAGGTCGCGGAACACGATCAGGATGACGAGCCAGAGCGCGATCTCGCCCAAGCTGCCGAGGGTGATAAAGATGCCCACGAGCAGCGCCTTGTCCGCCAGGGGATCCATGTAGGCGCCGAGGGTGCTGCGAACGTCGAACTGCTTGGCGATGAGGCCGTCGACGGCGTCCGACAGCCCGGCGGCCAGAAAGATCCAGAAGGCGATGTCGTAGTAGCCGCGCAGGGTGACGTAGACGGCGACCGGGACACTGAGCAAACGCGCCAGAGTGATCAGATTGGGTACCCAGGAGATCAGCAGGCGAGCGCTCACTCCTGGCCCAGGAAGCCTTCGGTCGCCGTCCCGCCTCCATCGTCGTCCGCCGGGAGTCCCGAAAGCGGCTGAGACTCGCCCAGGGGCACGGCGCCCCCCGCGGCGGCGGAGCTCAAGCGAAGCTCCCAACCCTCCAACGCGCTGCGCGAGAGCGAGAGATCCTGGCGCGCCAGGGACCGGCTCAGTCCCGCCTCGTCGCCGATGAAGGAGATGTCCACCTGGGCGTACTGGCGCGTCAGGTAAACCAGGTTCATGTCGATGACCGAGGATATGGCCTCCAGGCGCCGCTTCACCTCCAGCCAGTCGCTCAGTTCGGTGACCGGCACCAGCGCGGACAGCATGCGCTGCTGGTCGAAGCTCAGATGGTTCAGGGCCTTCCAGTCCGCCTGCACGCTGGCCATCACCTTGTCGACGCCCGCGCCCAGCAGTTCGTCGGCGCCGCTTGGCTGGGTCTGCACGAAACTGTCGTCGAAGACCCGCCGCACGGTCTCGCCGAAGCGGTCGGCCGCCATCTCGAGCCGCGCCGCGCCGGTCTCCGGGTCGCCGGTCAGAGCCGCCTGGGCGACCAGCACCTCGTCCGTCCCGTAACGCAAGGCAATGTCGGCCAGCGCCACCTGATCGCCCGAGAGGGCGCGCTCGGCGTCGATCAACGCGACGTCGCCCAGGTCGCCCAGCGGCACCAGCAGCGGAACCAGTTCCCCGGACAGGTCGCGTTCCGCCCAGGCGAAGGCCCAGGTGTTGTCCTCCTCCCACAAGAGCGGCCCGGACTCGGTCTGCATGATGGGCAGCACCAGGAGCGGCTTGCTGCGTGTCTCGGTGAAGCGCAGACGGTGGAAGCGGAAGAGGTCGCGCACGGCTTCCGGCTTGAAGCGGAAGGTGAGATCGGCCAGGTAGCGCACCGTCGAGGTCCGCTCGTTGGAGACCGAGAAGTCCTGCACCAGCTGCGCGATCTCGCTCTGGCCCAGCTCGGGCACGTAGACCTGGTCCTCCTCCAGCACCAGGCGTTCCATCAGGCGCCGGAAAGCTTCCTGGTGGCCTTCGGCCAAGGCCGCCTCGCGCGCAGCGGCCGCCGTCTCGGCGGTCACGTCGACGGGGATCCCGCTCACCTGATAGACCTCATCGGCGGCGCGCGCCGGCTGCAGAGGCCAGGAGAGGCTAGCGGCCAGCAGCGAGAGCACTACGACGAGCGGCCGGAAAGACGGGTCGATGCGCATTGCAAAGCGTTCCGATTTCAGTATGTTCGCGACACTTGCCGAGGCGCCGGCCTGAACGGCCCCGAGAGGCGACCCGGCCGCCCGCGTCGAGGGCTGCGAGCGCCGTCTTTCTACTCCATGTCGCGCGAGGACGCCATAGCCAGCCGCCGCCCCAATCGCCTGAGCTATCGGGAGGCCGGCGTCGACATCGAGGCCGGCAATGCGCTCGTCGAAGCCATCAAGCCACTCGCCAAGACAACCGCGCGGCCAGGCGCCGACGCCGCGCTCGGCGGCTTCGGCGGCCTCTTCGATCTCAAGGCGGCGGGCTTTCGCGACCCGCTGCTGGTGGCCGCGACCGACGGCGTGGGGACCAAGCTGAAGGTGGCGATCGCCGCCGGGCGCCACGGCAGCGTCGGCATCGACCTGGTCGCCATGTGCGTCAACGACCTGGTGGTCCAGGGCGCCGAGCCCCTCTTCTTCCTCGACTACTTCGCGAGCGGCAAGCTGGACCCGGACCAGGGCCGGGAAATCGTCGCCGGCATCGCCGAAGGCTGCCGCACCGCCGGCTGCGCGCTGATCGGCGGCGAGAGCGCGGAGATGCCAGGCCTCTACGCCGACGGCGACTATGACCTGGCCGGCTTCGCCGTGGGCGCCGTCGAGCGCGAGCGGCTGCTGACTGGGGCGGCGGTCGCCGAGGACGACATCGTCCTCGGCCTGGAATCCGGCGGCCTCCATGCCAACGGCTTCTCGCTGGTGCGCCGCATCGTCGAGGGCCAGGGGCTCGACCACGCCGGGCCCGCGCCTTTCGATCCCGACCGCGGTCTCGGGGAAAGCCTGTTGACGCCGACGCGGATCTACGTGCGCGCCTGCCTGGCTGCGATCGAGACCGGCGGCGTGCGGGCGCTCGCCCACATCACCGGCGGCGGCCTCGTGGAGAACCTGCCGCGGGTCCTGCCCGACGGCCTGGCGGCGCGCATCGAGGGCCTAACCTGGCCGCTCGCGCCTGTGTTCGCCTGGCTGGCGGAGACGGGCGGGGTCAGCGCGGCCGAGATGCTGCGGACCTTTAACTGCGGCATCGGCATGGCGGTGATCGCGGCGCCCGACGAAGCCGAGGCCGTTGCCGAGCGCCTGGCCGCCGAAGGCGAGCGGGTCCACCGCATCGGCCGTATCGCCGCCCGGCGGGCAGGCGCGCCAGCCGTGGACCTCTCGGAGGTGGAGGCGGCATGGCCCGGGTGAAGACCGCCGTCCTGATCTCCGGGCGCGGCAGCAACCTCGGGGCCTTGACGGACGCCGCCGAGGCGGAGAGCTACCCCGCCGAGATCAGCCTGGTGATCTCGAACCGCCCGGAGGCCCCAGGCCTGCTGGCGGCGGCCCACCGCGGCATCGCTACCCGGGTCATCGATCACCGCGACTACGGGCCGCCGAACGCGCCCGCGAGCCGCGCCGCCTTCGACGCCAACGTGACCGGCGCCCTCGAGGAGACAGGTGTCGAGCTGGTGTGTCTCGCCGGCTTCATGCGCATCCTCTCCGACGGCTTCGTGGCCCATTGGCGGGACCGGCTGATCAACATCCACCCCTCGCTGCTCCCCATTTTTCCCGGCCTCGACACCCACGCCCGGGCGCTCGCCGCCGGCGTCAAGCTGCACGGCTGCACCGTCCACTTCGTGCGCGAGACCCTGGACGCGGGACCGATCATCGGCCAGGCGGCGGTGCCCGTGCTGGACGGCGACGACCCCGCCACCCTGGCGGCCCGGGTGCTGGCGGCCGAGCACCGCCTCTACCCGACCTGCCTGCGGCTGGTTGCGGGGGGCCATGCCGGGGTGGTCGATGAGAAGGTTGTCTTCGAGGGCGCCGACAGCGCGGACAGCACCGCGGCCCTGCTTAGCCCTTCGGACGGCTGAACGCGCCTGCGCCTCCGCGCGCCCAGCCTATTGCGGCTGGCGGCGGGAGCCGTTAAGTAAATCAAAGGCGGTCAGGGGCCGCGGAGCGACCGTACCAGGGGAGACACCATGAACGACGAGACCATGTTGGAAGAGCACGAGCAGACCTATCATGGCTTCGTCCGTCTGCTCACCATCTCGACGATCGTCGTGGTGGTGTCGCTGGCCTTGATGGCGCTCTTCCTGCTGTAGCGGCGCCCGCCGGCCGGCCGGCGGCAACCCTTCCGGCCTCAGCCGACGATCTCCACCTCGGAAAAGAAGAAGGCCACCTCGCGGGCGGCGTTCTCCGGCGAGTCCGAGCCGTGCACCGAATTGGCCTCGAGGGACTCCGCGAACTCGGCTCGGATGGTGCCGGCCGCCGCGTCGGCGGGGTTGGTCGCGCCCATGACCTCCCGGTTGAGCGCCACGGCGCCCTCCGCCTCTAGCACCTGCACGACCACCGGCCCGGAGACCATGAACTCGCAGAGGGAGCCGTAGAAGGGCCGCTCCCTATGCACCTCGTAGAAGGCCTCCGCCTGGACGCGGGTCAGCTGGATGCGCCGCTGCGCCACCACCCTGAGGCCGGCGGATTCCAGGCGCGCGTTGATGGCGCCGGTCAGGTTCCGGCGGGTCGCATCGGGCTTGATGATCGAGAGAGTTCTTTCCACGGCCATGTCGCGCGCCCCCAAGATCTGGCTGCTGTGAAGGTTGATCGACGTGCCTCGCTCGCACGCCGCGGCCTTAATAGACGCTTTGTCCCGCCCCGGCAACGCCGTGCGCCGGAAGCGCGCCGACGGTGCCAGCGGCCCCCTGGTCTTCCGCCGCCCGCCGGAGCCGTGCTATCACCCGGCCCGCCATGCTGAACATCAACGACATGACCTACCAGGTGGCGGGCCGCCCCCTGTTCGAGCAGGCCAGCCTCGCCATCAGCGCCGGCGAACGCACCGGTCTGGTGGGCCCAAACGGCAGCGGCAAGACCACCCTCCTGAAGCTGATCACCGGCGAGCTGGAGCCGGACCGGGGTGCCATCTCCCTGCAGAACAGGGTGCGCATCGGCCTGGTGGCCCAGGATGCGCCCGGCGGCCCGGAGAGCCTGCTGGAGACCGTGCTCGCAGCCGATCCGGAGCGCGCGGCCCTGCTCAAGGAGGCCGAGACTGCTGAGGAGCCGGCACGGATCGCCGAAATCCACGAGCGCCTGCGGGACATCCGCGCCGAGAGCGCCCCGGCGCGGGCGGCGCGCATCCTGGCCGGGCTCGGCTTGGACGAGGAGGTGCAGCTGGGACCCTGCGCCGACCTCTCCGGCGGCTGGCGCATGCGGGTCGCCCTGGCGGCCCTGCTGTTCTCCGAGCCCGATCTGCTGCTTCTGGACGAGCCTACCAACCACCTGGACCTGGAGGCGACCCTCTGGCTGGAGAGCTATCTGCGGTCCTATCCGGGGACGGTGCTGCTGGTCTCCCACGACCGCAACCTGCTGAACCGGGTGGCCCGGCGCATCGTCCACCTGGAGGCGCGCAAGCTGGTCGCCTACAACGGCAACTACGACCGCTTCGAGCGGACCCGGCGCGAGCGGCTGGAGCGCCGGGAGGCCCTGCGCAAGCGCCAGATGCAGGAGCGGCGCCACATCCAGGCCTTCGTCGACCGCTTCCGTTACAAGGCGAGTAAGGCGCGCCAGGCTCAGTCGCGCCTCAAGGCGCTAGCCCGCATGGAGCCGATCGCGGCGGTGGTCGAGCAGCGCATGGTGGACCTCTCCTTCCCGGAGCCCGGGACCCTGGCGCCGCCGCTCATGACGCTGGAGGGGGTCTCCGCCGGCTACGGCGGCGGCGAAGCCGTGCTGAGCGGCCTCGACCTGCGGCTCGATCCCGACGAGCGGGTGGCCCTGCTGGGCGCCAACGGGAACGGCAAGACCACGTTTCTGCGGCTGCTCTCGAGCGCCCTTGCGCCCCAGTCCGGCCGGATCGCCCGCTCCCAGAAGCTCCGGGTCGGCTACTTCGCCCAAGACCAGGCCGAGCAGCTCGATCTCAAGACGACGCCCCTCGGCCTGATCGAGCGCGAGCTGCCGAAGGCCCCCGAGGCCGCCCGGCGCGCCCATCTCGGCGGCTTCGGCCTGACCGGCGACCGCGCGCTCTTGGAGGTCGGCAGCCTCTCGGGCGGCGAGAAGGCGCGCCTGGTCTTCGCCCTCAACAGCTGCGCGAAGCCGCATCTGCTGCTGCTGGACGAGCCCACCAATCACCTGGACGTGGACGCCCGCCAGGCGTTGGTGCAGGCCATCAACGACTTCCCCGGCGCCGTGGTCTTGGTGAGCCACGACTCCCACCTGATCGAGCTGATCGCCGACCGCCTATGGCTGGTGGCGGACGGCACGGTCCGGCCCTTCGACGGCGACCTGGACGACTACCGCCGGCTGCTGCTGGACCAACGCCGGGAAGAGCGTCGGGGCCCGCGCAAGGCCGAGGAGGCCGCCGGTGCCGGCGTGAGCCGCAAGGAGCGTCGCCGGGCCGCGGCCAAGGTGCGCAACGCCAGCGCCGGCCTGCGCCGCGCCGTCAGGGAGGCGGAGACCCGGGTCGAGCGCTTGAGCTGCGAGTGCCGCACCCTGGAGGCCAGCCTCAGCGATCCGGCTGTCTCCAACGGCGATTCCAGGGCCCTGGCGGACCTGCAGATCCGCTATCGCGCGGCGAGCGAGGCTCTTACCCGGGCCGAGGCGGAATGGCTGGAGGCCCAGGAGGCCCTGGAAGGCTCCTGAGCAGGGCGTCTGTGGTCGCTCCGAAAGGGTCTACTTCGCCAGCTCGATATCGCCGCGGCTCATGACCTCGAGCGCGGCCACGCAATCCAGTTCGTGGCCGGCCTCCGCCCGGCATTGGGGAATGTCGTTCACCAGCACCCGGCTGACCTCGTCGCATTCCTCGTGGTGCAGTCGGAACTGCGCGACGCGGGTCTTGCCGTCACGCAAGGGCGCCAGGTCGATCATCACGCGGCGGACGATCACTCCCTCCCTGTCGAACAGGATCAGATCGAGGTTGAAGCGGTCGAGGGTGTAGCCGAGGCTGTTATGGAAGACGAAGGAGGCCATGCAGCCGCCTTCGAAGTTCTCGACCTTGTTGAGCTCCACCGCGAGCCCGTTATCCTGCGACCGGGCCGCCGGCGCCGTCAGGACAATCCCCGCCCAGAGCCCAGCGGCAACCGCCAGCGCCGCCAGACTCGAGAACGCCCGGGCCGATCCGCGCGGCGCGCCAACGGTCGGTTCAGGCCGGATTACCGGATACTGCATAGACTGTCCCCCCAACAAACTCATAATGTTATCACAAGATAGGGGACTTTGTGCACAATCTACGTTAGCAGTAAAGCCGCCTCGGCGGCGGCTCCGGAGACTGTGATTCGGGTTTGAGGGCCGGGAGAGGCGGCCCGGCTTGGGGCTGCCGCGGGGCCGGGCAGCGGCGCCTAGCCGGCCAGGCTGATGGCGTCCTGGGTCTCGCTCTCGGCCACGACCCGATTGCGGCCCTCCCGCTTCGCCCGGTAGAGGGCCTCGTCGGCACGCTGCAAGAACTCTCCCACCGGCTCGCCCAGGCGGTACTGGGACGCGCCCACGGAGATGGTGATGGTGCCGTAGGACTCGCCGCTCTTCTTGTTCTTGATCTGCCGCTTGGCCAGGTTGCTGCGCAGGTGCTCGCCGACCGTGACCGCGTCCTCCAGGCAGGTCTGGGGCAGGATCACAGCGAATTCCTCGCCGCCGTAGCGGGTCGGCGCGTCGCGGCCCTTGACGCCGTCCCGCAGCACCCGGCCGACCACCTTCAGGACCTCGTCGCCGACCCGGTGGCCGTAGGTGTCGTTGAACTTCTTGAAGTGATCGATGTCGAGCATGAGCAGCGAGAGGGCGGCCCCGTTCTCCATGTGCGCCGTCACCTCCTCGCGCAGACGCAGGTCGAAGAACTTGCGGTTCGAGATGCCGGTCAGGGCGTCGGTCATGGCCTCGTGACGCACCTCTTCCAGGTGGTCGCGCAGCTCGCTGATCTGCTTGGCGGAATCCCCCAGGTGGCGTTCCAGCTCCTGGTTCTTCTCCATGATCTGGCGGGTCTCCGACAGAATGCCCTGGACCAAATCGCGGACTTGGCCCGAACTGCTGCTGTTGGCCATGTCGCCGTTGAAGTCGGCCAGCTTGTCGCCGTACTCGGCGGTGTCCCGGCCGGCCTCGCCCAGCCTCTGCAGCACGACGCCCACCGCCGCCTCGATGCGGGCGCCGGTGTCGCGGATCTCCTGGCCCTCCCGGTCGAAGCCGAAGTATTTGTCGTAGATCTCTTCGTTGCGGACCTGGGTGAACTCGATCCCATTGTCCAGCATGACCTGAAGGCCACGGATCAGCTCGCCGTAGCTGCCGGCATGGTAGCTGTACCAGATCGCGAAGTTCCTGGGCGTCGCCGGGATACCATGGGAGACCATGGTATCCATGGCCAATTCACTGAATTCCTTGGCCTTTTGGAAGCCTTCCGGGTAGTGGCTCGTCATGTCGGCGTGAGCCCTTTGCTCGGGCCGCGGCTCGATCGCCGAAAATCGGCCGGCGATCGCGCTGGGCCTCATGTGAGGGGGTCATGACGAGACCGTGATAGGACGCCAGTGCTTACGATTTGGTTAGTTCAACTGACTTCCAATCGACATTCCTCAATTTTTCATAGAAATCCTCGTGACCTCACATCCGGATGGTAGTACTTGAATTCGTCCGGTCGCAGGCTTCGCCGGCGGGCGGTCAGGTCTTCTGCTCCCAGCCGCCCTTCTCGCCCTGCTGCCAGTAGGTCACCTCGTGCCCGGCCTCGCGCAGCGACCGCCAGGCCTCCCGGGCCGCCGCGACGGCTTGCTCGTCCGCGCCGTCGAACAGCACGGCGCAGACCTCGAACTCCGAGAGGCGCTCGGAGCTGGCGCCGTCGGTCAGGAACAGCACCTGGGCGCCGTTGGGGTTCTCGTCGGCGGCGGTCAGCCAGATCGGCTGGTCCGCGGCGAAGCCGTCCTTCTCGGAGCCGTGGGGCAGGAATCCGCGCTCCTGCCAGGTCCAGAGGTGGCCGTTGAGGGCCTCCACGCGCTCCTCCGAGCCGGCCATCACCACGGCCCGCTGCGCCCGCGACAGGGTCTTCTCCAGCATGCCCGGCAGCACCGCCTCGAGGCGGGAGCGGGTCAGGTGATAGAAGCGTACGTCGGTCACGGCAGAAGAGCCCCCCTCCCGCCGAAACCCGCCGCGGCCGAGGCTTTCGCCTTCCCTCCAGCCGCCTTCAGGCCTCGTAGTGGTCCTTCACCAGCCGGTTCAGCAGGCGTACGCCGAAGCCCGTACCCCCCTTGGGAACGGTCGGCTTGGCCTTCTTGGACCAGGCCACGCCCGCGATGTCGAGGTGGGCCCAAGGGGTGTCCTCCTTGATGAAGCGCTGCAGGAACTGGGCCGCCGTGATCGATCCCGCGGCCCGGTTCGCGCCGATGTTCTGCATGTCGGCAGCGTCGGAGTCGATCTGCTTGTCGTAGTCCTCGCCCAGCGGCAGGCGCCAGACCGGCTCGCCGACCGTCTTGCCGGCGGCTGCGAGCCGTTCGGCCAGCTCGTCGTCGTTGCTGAAGAGGCCGGCGTGCTCGTGCCCGAGGGCGACGATGATGGCCCCGGTCAGGGTCGCCAAGTCTATGATCATGGAGGGCTTGAACTTCTCCTGCACGTACCAGAGAGCGTCGGCCAGCACGAGACGGCCCTCGGCATCGGTGTTGAGCACCTCGATGGTCTGGCCGGACATGGAGGTCACGATGTCCCCCGGCCGCTGGGCGGTGGCCGACGGCATGTTCTCGACCAGCCCGCAGATGCCGACGGCGCGGACCTTGGCCTTGCGGCCGGCCAGGGCGCGGAACAGCCCGACCACCACGCCGGCGCCGCCCATGTCCCACTTCATCTCCTCCATGCCGGCGGCGGGCTTGATGGAGATGCCGCCGGTATCGAAGGTCACTCCCTTGCCCACGATGGCGACGGGACCGGGCGCGCCGGCCTTGGCCCGGCTCGCGGGCAGGCCGTTCCACTCCAGCACCAAGAGCTGGGACTCGTGGGCGGAGCCCTGGCCGACGCCCAGCAGGGCGCCCATGCCCAGCTTCTCCATCTCTTTGACGCCGAGGGCGCGGACCTTGACCCCCAGGGGCCGCAGCTTCTTCGCCTCCTCTACCAGGCTCTTCGGGTAGATCACGTTGGCCGGCTCGGAGACCAGGTCGCGGGTCAGCTCCACGCCGGCCGCGATCTCGGCCATGGGCGCGAAGCCGCGCCGGGCGGCCGCCGCGTCCTCGACAAGAATACTCAGCTTTTCCAAGGGTTTCTTGCTATCGGGTTTCTTCTTGGTCTTGTAGCGGTCGAAGCGGTAGGCGCGCAGGCGGGCGCCGTAGGCGAGCTGGGCGGCCGATGCGGCCGCGGCCGCCTTGCCGCCCACGTCGACCGCCACGGCGGCCTGGGTCTCGCCCGTGCCGTCCAGGTGGGCGAGCAGCGCCCCGCCGGCGTTCTGAAGGTCCTGGCCGGCGAGCTTCTTGGGATCGCCGATGCCGAGCAGGACGATCCGCCCGTTGTCCAGGCCCGGCGGCGCCAGGATCTCCAGCAACTGGTTCTTCTTGCCCTCGAACTGGCCGGCCTTCATGGCCCGGGTGAGCGCGCCGCCCGTCGCTTTGTCCAGCTTCTTGCCCGTGGCTGACAGCTTGCCGTCGGCCGTGACGAGGACCGCCAGGGGCCCCCGTTTCGGCAGGGTGGGAGCGGAAAAGGCAATCTTCATTGGGCACCCCATTTCGCTTTGATGTCGGTCGGCCGCGTCCCCGGGACGGCCGCCCGGCGCGGGCCGCAAGAGTTGCAGCAAGCGCCGGCCCTTGCAACGGCGTCCCGCGCGGGCTCTTCCCATTCCTTAGTATCGGTAGAAAGATTCACCTCTAAGTCTCAATAACAAAAGAGCTAGACCAATCTCCCGAATTGCGGCTATCACTGATCGCGAAGCAGCCGCGAGACCGCCATGCCGTCGATTCGCTCCTGCGCCGTCGCGCGCCGCACTGCCGCTGGGCCCTCAGGGCCGGCTGAGCCGCCGCGCGCCGGGGCCGTCCCAAGGGGAGGAATCGCGCCAAGGCCCGCCTACCCGCTCATGTGCGACAGGCCGGGCGGGGGTAACGGGGCCGGTCCCGCGCCGTCGCGGATCGCCGGGGGATAGGGCGCCTCATGCCAGCGGCTGCGGCATGGCCGTGGCGGATCCTCCCGGGGTTCGCTGAGGCACCCCTCCGGCGGCGGCCGAGGCGCCGTGACGCCACAATCAGCCGCCACATCCGGGTGCCGCTGGTCGCGGCCCTGGCCCTTCTGGTCCTGCTGACCGCCGCGCAGGCCCAGGAGAGCGCGCCCGAGATCCCGGAAGAGCTGCGCGAAAAGCCGGTTTTCTTCAGCTCGGACGAGGTCATCTACGACGAGGAGCTGGGAGTGGTCACCGCGACCGGCAACGTGGAGATCACTCAGGACGGCCGTACCCTCTTGGCCGACACCGTCAGCTACAACCAGCGCAGCGGCGTGGTCTCGGCGGCGGGCAACGTGAGCCTGATCGAGGAGGACGGCACCGTCTTCTTCGCCGAGTACGTGGAGCTGAGCGACGACCTGCGCGACGGCTTCATCCGGGACGTGGGCGTCCTGATGACCGACAAGTCCCGCATTGCGGCCGCCAGCGGCACCCGCAAGGACGGCAAGGTCACCACCTTCAACAAGGCGGTCTTCAGCGCCTGCGAGCTCTGCCGCGAAGACCCGACTCGCCCGCCCCTGTGGCAGCTGAAGGCCGACGAGGTTGTCCACGACCAAGAGGCCCAGACCATCAGCTACTACAACGCCCGCATGGAGTTCTTCGGGATTCCAGTGGCTTATACTCCCTACTTTCGACACCCCGACCCCACGGTAGAGCGCCAGTCGGGCTTCCTGGCACCAACCTTCGGCTCCTCGGACAATCTGGGCCTGACCCTGCAGACCCCCTACTACTGGAACATCTCGCCGGACCGGGACGCCACCTTCGAGCCCATCTTCACGACCAAGCAGAGCGTCGTCCTGGCCGGCCAGTACCGCGAGCTGTTTCCCAACGGCAGGTTCGAGTTCGACGGCAGCGCCACCATCGCCGACCGGGAGCGGAACGGGCAGACCGATAGCAACCAGTTCCGCGGCCACGTCGATTCCTACGGACGTTTCGAGATCAACGAGGACTGGCGCTGGGGCTTCGACGCGGCCCGTGCGAGCGACGACACCTACCTGCGGCTCTACAACTTTTCGGACGATTCCTGGCTGACCAGCGATCTCTTCGCCGAATTCCTCAGCGGCCGAAACTATGGCTCCGTCAACGGCATGATGTTCCAGGGCCTGCGCGAGGACATCGACAACGAGGAGCTGCCGATCATCGTGCCGCTCATGACCTTCAACTACCTGAGCGAGCCGGACTCTTTCGGCGGACGCACCTCGGTCGACGCCAACCTGGGCGTGCTGACCCGCCGGGAAGGCCGGGACACCCGCCGCCTCTCCCTGGTCACCGGCTGGGAGATGCCGTTCTTCGGGCCGATCGGCGACGTCTACCGCCTCAAGGCACGTCTCGAGACCGACGGCTACTGGGTCAACGACTTCGACCCGGACAGCGACGAGGTGAACCCGCCGGGCCCCACCGAGAGCGACTTCGTCGGCCGCATCCTGCCGCAGGTGGCCCTCCAGTGGCGCTATCCCCTGGTCCGCCCGGCCTCCTGGGGCGATCAGATCGTCGAGCCCATCGTCCAGCTGGTGGCGGCCACCGACACGGGGAACAACGACGAGATCCCCAACGAGGACAGCCAGGACTTCGAGTTCAGCGACACCAACCTCTTCAGCCTCAACCGCTTCCCGGGCGTCGACCAGGTCGACCCGGGCAGCCGCGTCGACTACGGCCTGAAATGGACGCTGACCGGCTCAACCATCGGACAGGTCGACGCCTTCCTGGGACAGAGCTACCGCTTCACCACCGACGACGCCTTCGGCAAAGGCTCGGGCCTGGAGGACAACCTCTCGGACGTCGTCGGCCGGATCCGCCTGACGCCCCAGGAGGACATCGACATCTCCTACCGCTTTCGCTACGACAAGGACAACTTCAACAGCGAGCGCCAGGAACTGGACCTCAGCATCGGACCGCCGGCGCTCAACCTGGATCTGAGCTACATCTTCCTCGCCGACGACTCGACCACCCAGGAATTCGACACCCGCGAAGAGCTGGTCTTCGCTGTCGGCGCCCAGCTCAACGAGAACTGGTCGCTGTTCGGCGGCCACCGGCGCGATCTGCAGGACAACGAGGCCTTGTCCACCGCCATCGGACTGACCTATCAGGACGAATGCTTCTTCATCTCAGCCGAAGGCAAGCGGACCTTCTACGACGACCGCGAGATCGAACCCGAGGATTCCATCATGGTGAAAGTGGTCTTCAAGCACCTGGGTCAGATCTCGTCCGAATAGCCTGGATCGCCCGGCCGGCGCGCGCGTTGTTCGCCGGCGGGCGAAAGCCTATAGTCGGCCCCCGGCGCCGCGCCGCCCGGTCACGAACAAGAAACGTCACCACCGGCCCTGATCGATCGTCCATGAAGCACCTCCTCAATCGCGCCCTCTATCCGACCGCCGCTCTCTTTCTGTCGGTCGCCCTGCTCTCGACAGGCGGCGAGCGCCACAGCGCCCGGGCCCAGGACACCCTGCGCGCCGTGGCGGTGGTCAACGACGAAGTCGTCTCGATGCTCGATCTCTACATGCGCACGCGCCTGGCGATGCTGGCGGCGGGGATCGAGGCGACCGGCGAGACCCAAGCGCGAATCCAGCGCCAAGTCCTCAGGCGCCTAATCGACGAGCGCCTGCAGCTCCAGGAGGCCGAACGCCTCAGCATCCCGGTCACGGATGAGGAGGTGGAACGCGCCCTCACGGACATCGCCCGCCGCAACGGCATGTCGATCGCCCAGTTCGAGGGCATGCTCGAGCAGAACCAGGTCCTGCCGATGGCCATGGAGCAGCAGATCAAGGCCGAGCTGGCGTGGAACAACGTGATCAAGGTCCGCCTGGTGCCGACGGTCATCATCGGCGACGACGAGATCGACGAGGTGATCGAGCGTCTGGAGGCGAACCGCGGCGGGACCGAGGTCGATCTCCACGAGATCTACTTCGAGGTCGACAGCGTGCTGCAGGAGGACGAGGTTCGGCGCACCGCCCTGGGCCTGATGCAGCAGCTGCGCGGCGGCGGTGACTTCACGGCCCTGGCAACCCAGTTCTCCCAGTCGGCGACGGCCGCCCAGGGCGGCAGCATGGGCTGGCTCGAGGAGTCCCAGCTGCCCGAAGAGCTCGCCTCGGCGGTGCGCGGCATGACCCCCGGGCAGGTGACCGGCCCGGTGCGCGGCCTGACCGGGTTCCACATCCTCTACCTCAGGCAGCGGCGGACCATCAGCGGCGGCGACAGCAAGGTCCGGCTGACGCAGATCGTCCTGGAGCTGCCGCCGGGCGCCGACGAGGCGCAGCTCGCCGCGGCCGGCCAGGAAGCGGAAGCCCTGCGCGCCCGGATCGGCAGTTGCGCCGACGCCGAGCGCATCGCCAGCGAAGCGGGCGCGCCCGGCTCCGGCGACCTCGGCTTGCTGGAGGTGAAGGACCTGTCGCCCGCCTTGCGCAACCTGGTCGAAGGCCTGCCGCTGGAGCAGCCCAGCCGGCCGCTCGACATCGGCGGTGCGCTCGCCATCATGGTGGTCTGCGAGCGCGAAGGCGGCGGTTTCGACCGGACCAAGATCGAGCGCTCTCTGCTGACCCAGCGGGTCGAGCTCCTGGCGCGGCGCTATCTGCGGGACCTGCGCCGCCAGGCCAATGTGGACCTGCGCCTGTGAGCGGAACGGACGCAGCCGCCCGGCGCGCGGTCATCCTGGGCAAGGCCTGTCGCCGCAGCTTCGCCAGTTGTTAGGGCCGTGCCGGACGGCCGCGATCTGCCGCCGCTCCGCGAGGTCATCGCGCGCCATGGGCTGCGGGCGCGCAAGGCGCTCGGCCAGCATTTCCTGCTCGATCTCAACCTGACCCGCCGCATCGCCCGGGCGGCCGGCGACCTCAGCGCCGGCACCACCTTCGAGGTGGGTCCGGGTCCGGGCGGTCTGACCCGCGCGCTGCTCGCGGAGGGCGCGCACCGGGTGGTCGCCATCGAGAAGGACCCACGCTGCATCGCCGCCCTCGAGGAACTGGCCGCCGCCTTTCCGGACCGCCTGGAAATCCTCGCCGGCGACGCCCTCGACGTAGACGTCGCGGACCTTGGCACGCCGCCCCGGCGCATCGTCGCCAACCTGCCCTACAACGTCGCGACGCCGCTCCTGCTCGGTTGGCTGAAGCAGCTCCATAACGACCCCGCCAGCCTCGAGGCCATGACCCTCATGTTCCAGAAGGAGGTGGCCGAGCGCCTGGCGGCTGAAAGCGGCAGCCGCGCCTATGGCCGGCTCTCGGTGGTGACCCAGTGGCTCTGCCGGGTGCGCCTGCTGTTCGACGTGCCGGCCCGGGCCTTCACGCCGCCGCCCGCCGTGGTCTCAGCCGTGGTGCGCCTGGAGCCGCGCGGCGGACCCGCCTACCCGGCCGGCCTCGCCGCGCTGGAGCGGGTCACGGCGGCGGCCTTCGGCCAGCGGCGCAAGATGCTGCGCCAGAGCCTCAAGTCCCTCGGCGGCGACAGCCGGGCCCTGCTGGCCGAGGCGGCGATCTCCGAGACGGCCCGGGCCGAAGTGCTCACGGTCGCGGATTTCTGCGCCCTCGCCCGTGCCCTGGAGGCCCGAAAGAGTTAGCGCGGCTGGCGCAGTCCCTCGACGAAGTCGTGCAGGCCGACCTGGCGCTCGCGCTTCAGGCGCTCGGCGGTGAGGATCGCCTGCACCTGCGCCAGGCTCTCGGCGACCTCGTGGTTGACGATGATGTAGTCGTACTCGGCCCAGTGGCTCATCTCGTCGGCCGCCTTGGCCATGCGGCCCTGGACCACCTCCTCCGGGTCCTGGGCCCGGGTCCTCAGGCGGCGCTCCAGCTCCTCGGTCGAGGGCGGCAGGATGAAGATCCGAACCAGGTCCTTCGAGGCCTTCTCCGCCAGCTGCTGGGTGCCCTGCCAGTCGATGTCGAACAGCATGTCCTGGCCGGCCTCGAGCGCCCGTTCGACCGGACCGCGGGGCGTGCCGTAGCTGTGGCCGAAGACCGTGGCGTGCTCCAAGAGCTCGTCGCGCACCACCATGGAGTCGAAGGCCTCCTGGTCAACGAAATAGTAGTCGGCGCCGTCGATCTCGCTGGCCCGCTTGGGCCGGGTGGTGACCGAGACCGAGAGCTCGATCTGGTCGTCCGCCGGCAGCAGCAGGCGGGATATGGTGGTCTTGCCGGCCCCCGAGGGCGAGGACAGCACCAGCATCAGGCCGCGCCGCCGGATGGGGTTCCCGTTCATGCCGGCGATGCGTCCGAGACGCCTACGGTCCCGCGGTGCGGCGCGCTCATCGCAGACCTTCCTACTCGATGTTCTGGACCTGCTCGCGCAGCTGGTCGACCGCGGTCTTGAGGTCCAGGCCGATGCGCGTCAGCTCCACGTCCGAGGCCTTGGAGCAGAGGGTGTTGGCCTCGCGGTTGAACTCCTGGCAGAGGAAATCGAGGCGGCGGCCCACCACTCCCGCGCCGGCGAGGAGCTCCCGCGCCGCCTCCAGGTGGGCCTGCAAACGGTCGATCTCCTCGCGCACGTCGTAGCGCGTCACCAGCAGGGCTGCCTCCTGGGCCAGGCGCTCCTCGGGCAGCGCCGGCGAGGCCTGCAGCAGTTCCTCGACCTGCCCCTGCAGGCGTGCCCGCAGGGCCTCGGGCTGCGCCGCCGCGCTGTTCCCGGCGTCGCCGGTGAGCCGGCCGATGGTCTCCAGATGGCCCTCGACCGCCGCCTTCAGGTGAACGCCTTCGGCCTGTCGGGCCGCCACCAGATCCTCAAGGGCCGCCTCCAGGTCCTTGACCATGGCGGCCTCGCGCCGGGCGGCCTCCTCGTCGGGCTCCTCGTCCTCGATCGCCTCGACGATGCCGCGAATGGCGAGCAGCCCGTCGAGGCGCGCCGGGGCCAGGGTGGCGCCGCCGAACTGCTCTTCCAGATCCTTGGCGAGAGCGATCACATTCTCCAGCAGCTCCCGGTTGACCCGCAGGCTGGTGGCCGCCTCGGCGCGCCGGACGGTCAGGGCGATGGCCAGGTTGCCCCGCGAGCAGAACTTGGGCACCACCTCGCGGGCCGCCGCCTCCAGGCGCTCGCTGCCGGGCGGCACCCGGCAGCGCACGTCGAGCGAACGGCCGTTGACGCTCTTGACCTCCCAGTTCCAGGTGACGCGCCCGTCGCCGCCCTCGCGGCGGGCGAAGCCGGTCATGCTGGAAAGGGGGCGGGACTTGGCCAAGGAGGGAGTGGCTCGCGCTTGCGACGGTGGGACTATCCCCGCGGGACTCGGGGGCGTCCCTTATAGCCTCACCGCCTTGGCCCAACAAGCAACGGAAAGGCCTGTAGGGCCCGTGCCGGCGCCTATTCGGCGGCCTGCTTCTTCCGGCGCTGGATCTTGCGCCAGTTGGCGACGTTGCGGTTGTGCTCGGCCAAGGTCTCGGCGAAGACGTGGCCGCCGCTGCCGTCGGCGACGAAGTAGAGGTATGTCGAGGTGGCCGGCTTGAGCACGGCCTCCAGCGCGGCACGGCCAACGTTGGCGATCGGGCCCGGGGGCAGGCCGTGATTGAGGTAGGTGTTGTAGGGGCTGGGCGCATCCAGGTCCTTGCGGCTGAGCGGCCGCCCCAGGGGCCCGCTCCCAAGGGTCAGGCCATAGACCACCGTCGGGTCCGACTGCAGGCGCATGCCGCGCTTCAAGCGATTGATGAAGACCGAGGCGACCAGCGGACGCTCCTCGGGCACGCCGGTCTCCTTCTCGACGATGGAGGCCAGGATCACCGCCTCCTCGGGGCTGTCGATGGGCAGGTCCGGGTCGCGCCGGGGCCAGAGCTCGTCGAGGGCCTCGTCGAGGGCCTCGCCCATGCGCCCCATCAGCTCGCCGCGGTCGTCGTCCCAGGAATAGTGGTAGGTCTCCGGCAGCAGGCTGCCTTCGTCCGGGATCGGCCCGGTCTCGCCGGAAAGGCCGTGGGCCGCCGCGACCAGCTCCACCACCTCGGCGCTGGTCAGGCCCTCGGGCACGGTGAGGCGCCGGATCACCGTCTCGCCGCCGCTCAGGATCTCCATCACCTGGTGCATGGAGGCGCCTGCGGGAAAGCGGTACTCGCCGGCCCTGAGCTCGCGCTCCTGCCCGTACCAGTAGACTCCCAGGCGGAAGGCCAGCGTGTCGGCGATGACGCCCTCGCCCTCAAGCTGGCGGGCGATCCCGTTGAGGCCCGCGCCCCGGGGGATCACCACGGCGAGATCCGCGACCAGGGGGCCCGGCCGCTCGAAGCGCCCGGAGAGGACGACCGCCCCGATGCCGGCCGCCAGGGCCAGCAGGAGAACGGCCACGACCGCGCCGGCGAGCAACCAGCGCCGCATGGCAGCCACCTACCTAGCTATAGGCCGCGAGCACCAGGGACGCATTGGTCCCGCCGAACCCGAAGGAATTCGACAGCGCCGCGCGCACCGGTCGCTCGCGGGCTTGGTGCGGCACCAGGTCCGTGCCGTCGCAGGCCGGCGACGGGTTGTCCAGATTGAGGGTCGGCGGCACCACGCTCTCGTTGATGGCGAGGATGCAGAAGATCGCCTCGACCGCCCCGGCGGCGCCCAGTAGGTGCCCGACGGCCGACTTGGTCGAGGACATGGAGACTTTCGTGGCGTGGTCGCCGAAGAGGCGCTTGACCGCCGACAACTCGATCTCGTCGCCCAGCGGCGTGGAGGTGCCGTGGGCGTTGATGTAGTCGATGTCCTCCGGGCTGCGCTCGGCCCGGCGCAGGGCGTTCTGCATGGACCGGAAGGCACCGTGGCCGTCTTCGGCCGGGGCGGTGATGTGGTGGGCGTCGCCGGACATGCCGTAGCCGATCACCTCGGCGTAGATCTTGGCGCCGCGCTTCTTGGCGTGCTCCAGCTCTTCCAGCACGACGACACCGGCGCCCTCGCCCATGACGAAGCCGTCGCGGTCCCGGTCCCAGGGCCGCGAGGCCTTCTCGGGCGTATCGTTGAAGCCGGTCGAAAGCGCGCGGGCCGAGGCGAAGCCCGCGACGCCCATGCGGCAGACCGCGGCCTCGGCGCCGCCGGCCAGCATGACGTCCGCATCGTCGAGGGCGATCAGGCGCGCCGCGTCGCCGATGGCGTGGGCGCCCGTTGAGCAGGCCGTCACCACGGCGTGGTTCGGCCCGCGGAAGCCGTATTTGATGGAAAGCTGGCCCGAGACCAGGTTGATCAGGGCAGAGGGGATGAAGAAGGGGCTGAGCCGTCGGGGCCCGCGCTCCATCACCGTGACGGCGCCGTCGCAGATGGTTTCCAGGCCGCCGATGCCGGAGCCCACCATGACGCCCGTGCGCTCGAGGTCGGCTTCATCGCTCGGCGTCCAGCCGGCATCCTCCACCGCCTGCTGTCCGGCGGCGATGCCGTAGATGATGAAGCGGTCATTCTTCCTGAGCTCCTTGGCCTCGACGTACTCAACCGGATCGAAGCCGCCATCGGCGCTCTCGCCGTGGGGCACCTGGCCGGCGATCTTGCAGGGCAGGTCCGAGACGTCGAAGCTCTGGATCGGGCCGATGCCCGACTGTCCGGCGATCAACCGCTCCCAGCTCTGCGCCACGCCGCTCGCCAACGGTGTGACGAGACCGAGGCCTGTGACCACGACTCTTCTCATCTTGCCAACGGCTCTTAGGGGCAAAGCGGCCGGTCCGGCAGGCTCACGCCGGCGGCCAACAGACTGAGAGACTAGGCGTTCTGCTGGATGAAATCGACGGCGTCCTTGACCGTGACGATCTTCTCGGCCGCGTCGTCGGGAATCTCGCAGCCGAACTCTTCCTCGAAGGCCATGACCAGCTCGACCGTGTCCAGCGAATCGGCCCCGAGGTCGTCGATGAAACTGGCGCCCTCGTTCACTTTGGCCTCGTCAACCCCGAGGTGCTCGACCACGATCTTCTTGACGCGTTCGGCGATGTCGTTGCTCATTGCCAATCCCTCAAATTGCAAGTGTCGTTAGGGCAGCGAACAGAACCCGTGCGGGCGCTTCGAATCCCTGCCTCAGCCCGCGCCGGCGCGCCTCTTAACACAGTTCCAGCCGATAGGAAAGCGCCCCAGAAAGGCTCGCCAGAGGGTCGCTGGAGACAGCGGCCAAGGCCGCCCGTGCGGGCTTCTCTCACGCCTCGAACGCGCCCAGCCGGCCGGGCCGACCGCGCGTCGGAGAGCCGTGGGGCCGGGCAGGGCAAAGCAAGGGGCGCGGCTCCCGGCGCCGGCTAGGGCAACCGGGGGCCGCGCCCCTTGGTCGCGCGCGCCTAGTCCGACTGCTTGTCGGACCGCTTGTGCTTTTTGCGCCACTCCTTGGCGATCTGGGTGAACTCCTCCTTGGAGATCTCGCCGTTGCCGTCCCGGTCGGCGCGGGCGAAGCGCTCCTGGGCCTGGGCGTTGTACTCCTCGAGGGCGATCATGCCGTCGCCATCCGCGTCGATCTTGGCGAAGCGTTCGCTGCGCCGGGCTTCCATCTCGCCCTGGGTGATGACGCCATCGCTGTTGGTGTCGAGCCGGTCGAACCAGCGGCCCGCCTTGCCCTCGCCCGCAAGCGCCAGGGATGAGCTCGTGGCGAGCAGCGCGATTGCCAGAACCGTTCCTCTCTTTTTCATCCTGTCTCTCCGGATCAGTGTTTGCTTGTCCTTTGCGCCATTATACTGGCGGGATCGGCCCGGGTATCCCCGCCGCCGGCAATCCGCCCCTGAAGCCCCTGAAGCCCGGGCAAGGGCCCGCGCGCCGGACGCGTTGCCATTGCCGGTCTCGGCGGGCTCCGGCCAGCGGACGCGGCGTGGCGCTCGGCGTCCCAAGCCTGTACGCCGCCGGCAAATATAGCCGTAGTACTTCACAAAATGCTCTGTTCGGTATAGACTCTCTACTATTATGAGAATGGGGCTTTTTGTTTACAAACAAGGTTAACAGCCATCCAAATCAGAGGCGAGATTCGGCGGAGTTCTTGAAGTAACGACCGCAATACGGCAAGTCGGTCGGGCACCAAAACATTCGAATAGTAACCATAAACGCGAGAAAACCGCTTTGGCCGCCGCGCTTGTGGTTGGTATAGTGTAATCGGTTCTTATGCGTATCCTATTGAGACCATTTGTTTTGAGAATGGATTTGGCATGAAGGGTTTTCTGAAGTTTCTCGGCCTGGTGGCGCTGTTCATCCCTATCTGGATCGCCGTGCCGCTGATCTTCGGCGACGACAGCCCGGAGAGGCAGCCGACCTACGGCGTGGTCAGCGCGATCGAACAGGCGCTTGCGGCCAACGCCGAGCGCCGTGAAGTCTCCGACGTCACCGGCCTGGAGCCGGACGCGGCGCCCGAGACCTGGGTCTTCGAAGGCGCCTCCGCGGTGCGCGAGGAGCTGGGTGTGGTCAGCGCGCAGCCCTTCGTGGCCCGGCTGCATACCGACTGTCATCGCTATGCCGACGCCAGCTGCTGGGTGGTCGAGCAGATCGACTTCCCGGTGGTGAGCGACCTGGCCACGGAGACGCCAGCCGAGACGGCGGACGAGAGCGCAGCGGCGGAGGACGGCGAGAGCGACCGCATGCTGGTGATCCAGACCCAGCTCATCGCCATGGGCTTCGACATCGGTGCCGTCGACGGCGTCATGGGGCCGCGCACTCAGCGCGCCATCCAGGACTATACCGACCGGCTCGAGGCCAACGGCAAGCCGGCCGGCAGCGTGGTGACCGACATCGAGGTAATGGGGCGCCTGGCGCGCGGCGCGCAGCAGCACCGGCACGGCGACTACCACTCCGCCATGCAGGAGTACGCCAAGGTGCTGGGCCTGGATCCGGAGAACGTCAGCGCCCGCTTCAACCGCGGCCTGGTCTACCGGCAGATGGGCGCGACCGACCTGGCGATCGCCGAGTTCGACGAGACGCTCGAGCGCCGGCGCGATCACGAGGAAGCGCTCTACGAGCGGGGCAACGCCCACTACGACAAGGAAGACTACTGGGCAGCCTTCGGCGACTACGCGGACGGCTTCGGCTGGCGCGTGCTGGGCTACCGCTACGCCGCGCTGAAGAACCAGATCGGCACGATCAAGGAGCGGACCGGGCCCGAGATCGAGGCCATGCTGCACTGGGCCGAGGGCGCCTGGGACAACGCCACGGGCGCCATCGCCGACACATCGCAGGACTCGGCCAAGATGGAGGCGGAGGAGGCCAGCTAGGCCCTCCAGCCAGGCCCTTCGCTCGGTCCCGGCAGACGGCGCGGCAAACCCCGCCGGCGCAGCTCGACGGACGCCGGTCGGGTGCCCGGCAGCAAACCAATCAAAGCAGGAAGTCCGGACGTTCCACGTGATCGAGCGCCGGCGCCCGGGCGATGCCCGGGCGCCGGTCTCAGATCATCGCCATGCCGCCGTTCACGTGCAGCGTCTGGCCGGTGACGTAGGCGCTTTCCTCGCTCGCCAGGAAGGCGACACAGCAGGCCACGTCGTCGGGCGTGCCGAGCCGCCCCGCCGGGATGCCGGCCAGGAGCCGCTCGCGCTGGGCCGGCTCCAGGACGTCGGTCATGGGGGTTTCGATGAAGCCCGGCGCCACGCAGTTCACCGTGATGCCGCGCGAGGCGACCTCCTGGGCGAGCGACTTGGACATGCCGGTCAGCGCGGCCTTGGAGGCGGCGTAGTTCGCCTGGCCCGGGTTGCCGGTGGTGCCGACGATCGAGGTGATGGAGACGATGCGCCCCCAGCGGCGCTTCATCATGCCCCGCAGGCTGGCCCGGACCAGCCGGAAGCCGGCGCTCAGGTTCACCTGCAGCACCTGGTCCCACTCCTCGTCCTTCATGCGCATGGCGAGATTGTCGCGAGTCAGGCCGGCGTTGTTCACCAGGATGCCGAGCTCCGCGCCCAGGGCCTCCTCCGCCGCACCCGGCAGGGCCGCCGTCGCCTCCGGGTCGGAGAGGTTGCAGGGCACCATCGCCGCCCGCTCGCCCAGCTCCGCGGCGAGCGCCTCCAGGGCTTCGCGCCGCGTGCCCGAGAGCGCCACGGCCGCGCCCTGGCGGTGCAACGTCCGGGCGATGGCGCCGCCGATTCCGCCCGACGCCCCGGTCACCAGGGCGGCTTTGCCTTCGAGATCAAACATGGTCCGGACCCATCCTCGTCGCCGTTCGATTCAACTGCAGCTTCGCTAGGTCAGAAGGTCTTCATGAGCGCTTCGATGTCGGCCGGCGTGCCCACGGCCTGGCCCGCAAGATCCCGGTCGATGCGCCGCGCCAGGCCGGTCAGCACCCGGCCGGCGCCGAGCTCGACCAGGCTGTCGACGCCCGCGTCCCGCATGGCCAGCACCGATTCCCGCCAGCGCACCATGCCGGTCACCTGCTGGACCAGCAGCCGCCTCAGCGTGTCCGGCTCGCTGACCGGCTGGGCCGTCACGTTGGGCACCACCGGCACCTGGGGCGGCTGAAGGGTGACCGGCTCCAGGGCCTCGGCCATGACCTCGGCGGCCGGCTGCATGAGGGCGCAGTGGAAGGGGGCGGAAACCGGCAGCAGGACGCTGCGCCGGGCGCCCCGCTCGGCGGCGAGCGCGAGCGCCCGCTCCACGGCCGCCGCATCGCCGCTGACCACCACCTGTCCGGGCGCGTTGTCGTTGGCGGGCTCGCAGACCTGGCCGTCGGCCGCCTCCTCGGCCACCGCGCGGACCTCCTCCAGCTCGAGGCCGAGGAGCGCCGCCATGGCGCCCTCGCCGACAGGCACGGCCTCCTGCATGGCCTCGCCGCGGCGGCGCAGCAGGCGGGCGGCGTCGGCTACCGCGAGAGTGCCCGCGGCGGCGAGCGCCGAGTACTCGCCGAGCGAATGCCCGGCCACGAAATCCACCTTCTCGGCCAGCACCAAACCGCCTTCCTGCTCCAGCACCCGCAGCGCGGCCAGGCTGACCGCCATCAGCGCCGGCTGGGCATTGGCGGTCAGGGTAAGCTCGTCCTCGGGCCCCTCGAAAGCGAGCCGGGAGAGCCTCTGCCCGAGCGCGTCGTCCACCTCCTCGAAGAGGTGGCGGGCGGCCGGGAAGGCCTCGGCCAGCTCGCGGCCCATGCCGACCGCCTGGGAGCCCTGGCCGGGAAAGACGAATGCGCGTGCCATGGGTCCTCTCGATGCCGTGCCCGCCGCGCGCAGGCGGCGGCGAACAGTGTGCCGAGCCTGCCGGCGATCAGAGATAGTGGACGGGCGCCACCTGTCAAGGAAGGTCGGGGCGCGGGTCTTGCAGAGCCCAGGCTATGTTGTATAGTCGCGCGCCTCGCGGGGAGAGACCGCGGGGATGACTGCTCCTTGCCGGTCCCGAAGCCAACATTAATTCAGGCACGAATCGGGCCGGCTAGGACCGGGCCGCCGGGCGGACGGACGCCGGCGCCGGTCCAGCAATAGCCGAAGGGAGTAACCGAGGCATGCCGTACTACGAAAGCGTGTTCATCGCGCGCCAGGACATTTCCGGGACCCAGGCCGACAGCCTGGCCGAGAGCTTCTCCAGCATCATCCAAGAGAACGGCGGACAGGTCACCAAGAAGGAAAACTGGGGCCTGCGCAACCTGCAGTACCGGATCAAGAAGAACCGCAAGGGCCACTACGTGCTGCTGAACATCGACGGGCCGTCGAACGCGGTGCTGGAGATGGAACGGAACATGCGGATCAACGAGGACGTGATCCGCTATCTGACCGTGCGGGTCGACGAGCTGGAAAGCGAAGAGTCGATCGTGCTGCGCAGCCGCGGCAGCCGGGACTCCGGCCGTGGCGGGCGGCGCGGCGGCTTCGACCGGGGCTTCGACCGGGGCGGCCGGGACCGCGGCGGCCGTGACCGGGACGACCGCGACAGGGGCGGCCGCGATCGGGACAGCCGCGACAGGGACGGCCGTGACAGGGACAGCCGTGACAGGGGCGGGCCCGCCAAGGCGAAGGCTGAGGACGACGCCGGGGCCAAGACCGAGGACGCCGCCGGCAAGGGCGAGGCGGACAAGAGCGAGACGGGAGCCAAGGAATGAGCGTACAGATCGTCAGCAAGGGCGCGACCGTCCGGCGGCCGTTCTTCCGGCGCCGCAAGAGCTGCCCCTTCAGCGGCCCCAACGCACCCAAGATCGACTACAAGGACGTGAAGCTGCTGCAGCGCTTCGTCTCCGAGCGCGGCAAGATCGTGCCGAGCCGCATCACAGCGGTCTCCTCCAAGAAGCAGCGGGAGTTGGCCAAGGCCATCAAGCGGGCCCGCTACCTCGCCCTGCTGCCCTACATCGTCAAGTAGCGGCGGCCAGGCGCGGTCTCGTGGGCGCGGGCGGCGCGACCCGGGCCGCCGGCACCGGGACCGGAGCCGAGCAGCGGTGCGACATGAGCAAGAGCACAGTTCTGGCATTGCTCTGCGGGCTGGCCAGCGCCCTGCCCCTGCTGTTCGCGTTCGTCGTCCCTGGCGGCGCCCTTTTCATGTTGCTGGTGCCGCTGCCGCTGTTCCTCTCCGGTCTCTCGCTGGGCTCGGGCGCGGCCTTGATCTCGGCCGCGACGGCCTGCGCCAGCCTAGGCCTCATGCTGGCCGCCATGAGCGCGACGGTCACGGGCAGCCTGGCGACGGGCCTCGGCGACGGCTTCGGTGTCTTCGTGGGCACCGTGGTCACCCTGGGCGCGCCGGCGGTGGTGCTGGTGCGCCAGGCCCTGCTGAACCGGCCTGCGGCGGACGGCAGCCAGGAGTGGTATCCGGCGGGCCTGCTGGTGCTCTGGCTGACCGGGGCCGGGGTCCTGCTGCTGGCCTTCTCGCTCGTGAGCCTGTTGTTCTTCGCCCCGGGGCCGGGCCTGGAGGCGGCCTTCACCGCCCAGCTCGCCGACGCCCTGCGCCTGGTGCTGCCCTCTGCGCCGGAGGAGGAATTGCAGGCGGCCGCGGCCTCGGCCGCCCAGATCGGCCTCGGCGTCGGCGTCGACAGCTGGCTGATGGTGTTCGCCGCCAACGGCCTGCTGGCCCAAGGCGTGCTCACGCGTTACGGGCGCAACCTCAGGCCCGGTCTCGACCCGGCGACGCTGGACCTGCCCAACTGGCTGGCGCTGGTGCTCGCCGGGTGCGCGGCGGCGGCGGTCCTGGGCTCGGGCGACTTCGCGTTCCTCGCGAAAAGTCTGGTCCTGATCCTGCTGCTGCCTTATTTTTTCGCCGGATTGGCGGTGGTCCATGCGGCCTGCCGAAACCGCAAGGCGCGGGCGCTGCTGCTGATCCTTTTTTATCTCATGCTGGTGTTCTTCGCCTGGCCGGCGGTGATCGTCACGGGCCTAGGCGTGATCGACCAATGGACGGGCCTTCGGCGGCGACTTCTGGCCGCCGCGGGCGAGCGGGAGAGTGAGTGATGCAGGTCATTCTGTTGGAGCGGATCGAGAAGCTGGGCCAGATGGGCGACGAGGTGAAGGTCAAGCCCGGCTATGCCCGGAACTACCTCTTGCCCAGGCATAAGGCGATGCGGGCCACCGAGGAGAACCGCAAGATCTTCGAGAGCCGGCGCGCCCAGCTCGAGGCCGACAACCTGGAGCGCCGCAGCGAGGCCGAGGCCGTGGCCGGCAAGCTCGAGGGCCTCTCGGTCGTTCTGATCCGCCAGGCCGGCGAGAGCGGCCAGCTCTACGGTTCGGTGACCGCCCGGGATCTCGCCGAGGCCCTGGGCGAGGCGGGCACCAAGGTGGAGCGCGGCCAGGTCCAGCTCGAGAAGGTGATCAAGGTTCTGGGCCTCCACCCGGTGCGCATCCGGCTGCATCCCGAGGTCTCGGTCACCATCACCGCCAACGTGGCGCGCAGCAAGGGCGAAGCCGAGGCTCAGGCGAGCACCGGGCACGTGGTCAGTGCCGAGGAGCAGCGCGCGGCCGAGGAGGCCGCGATTCAGGACGTGATCAGCGAGGTCGAGGCCGAGGAAGCCGCCGGGAGCGAGGAAACGGAAGCCTCGGAGGCCGCCGGGGCGGCCGGCGCCACCCAGGAGACCACGGACGAGGCGGCGAACAAGGCCCCGCAAGAGGATTCCGGCGGCTCCGGCGAAGAGGCGGGCGAGAGCGCGGAAAAGGCCGGCTGACAGCACCCCGGGCGGCTCTCCCGCCCGGCCGGCCCGCCTTTCCCCGCTGCTCGAAAAGTGTCACAGCGGGGCTACACAAGACCTTAATGTTGCGGTAACTTTTCCGGGCCCGGCCGCCGTGCCCAGGAAGAAAGGAAGCCTTCGCGCGCGCTGCTCCGGGCAGGGGAATGATAGCCTGGGGGAAAGCCATGCTGTTTCGGATCCTGCTGAAACACATGATGCGAGAGGGCGCTATTCGCCTGATCGACGAAAAGGGCCGCGAGTTCGTTCTTGGCGACGGAAGCCCTCCCAAGATCACCTTGCGCCAGCACGGCGCTTGGTCCGAGCTGCCGCTGCTGCTCAATCCGGCGGTCGCCTTCGGTGAGGCCTACATGGACGGCCGGATCAGCATCGAGGGCGGTGACGTGCGCGAGTTCTCGGATCTGATTGCGCGCAACTACGTCCACCTGGAACACAACCCGGTGGTCAGGTTCGCTTCGGCCCTGAAGCGCGAGACCCGTTGGCTCAAGCAGTACAATCCGATCGGGCGGGCTCAGCGCAACGTGGCCCACCACTACGACCTGTCCGACGCGCTCTACCGCCTCTTCCTGGACCACGACCTGCAGTATTCCTGCGGCTACTTCACCACGCCCCACGACGGCCTGGACGACGCCCAGGAGTACAAGAAGCGGCATCTGGCCTCGAAGCTGCTGCTCGACCGTCCGGGGCTCAAGGTGCTGGATATCGGCTCGGGCTGGGGCGGGCTCGGCCTCTACCTGGCCGAGGTGGCGGGCTGCTCCGTGGACGGCGTCACCCTCAGCGTCGAGCAGCACAGGGTGAGCCAGGACCGCGCCCGGCAAGCGGGCCTCGACAAGCGCGCGCGCTTCCATCTGCGGGACTACCGGGAGCAGGAAGGGCCCTTCGACCGCATCGTCTCGGTCGGCATGTTCGAGCACGTGGGCAAGAAGAACTACCAGGAGTTCTTCGACAAGGTGCGCGATCTGCTGGCGGAGGACGGGGTCTGCGTGCTCCATTCGATCGGGCGCTTCGACGAACCGGGGCCGATCAACCCCTTCATCCGCAAGTACATCTTTCCGGGGGCGGACATTCCCTGCCTCTCGGAAGTGATGCCCTCGGTCGAGCGCTCCGGCCTGCTGGTCACCGACGTGGAGGTCCTGCGTATCCACTACGCCGAGACGCTGCGGCACTGGTTCGAGCGCTTCCAGGCCCACCGCGAGGAGGTGGCGGAGCTCTACGACGAGCGCTTCTGCCGCATGTGGGAGCTCTATCTCGCCGGCTGCGAGATGGGCTTCCGCCAGCAGGGCCTGATGGTGTTCCAGATGCAGCTGACCCGGGACATCAACGCCCTGCCGCTGACCCGCGACTACATGACCGACTGGGAGCGCGCCCACAGCGCCGAGAGCGTCCGGGCCGCGGAGTAGACGCCCGCCACGGGATTTGGCTTCGCGTCCTTCCCGAGTCGCACTGCCCGCGCCGCCATCGCAAGCTGGACGGCGCCGAGGTGTGGCGACTGAGCTCGGCACTGGGCCTGGGCCTTTCACGGCGTTGTTTCTTTTCCGGTGGGGCTTCGCCTAAACTCCGCTCCCCGCCGGGCGGGCCGGCGGAATCGGCCGAAGGGCGATCATGGTGTCGGCCGCCGTGCACGGAGCGCGGCGGTCCTTATCCCCGCCTTTCAGCCAACCCACGCAATGCCAGACGTGTTCGCCCGCAGCCGCTCTGCTAGCCTTCGCCGCCATGGAAACCGGTACCGCCGTCACCCCCCTTCCCAGCCCTGAGCCGGAAGCCGCCTTCCACCGCGAGCCGCCCGTCAACTACGAGGCGGAGCAGGCCCTCCTGGGCGCCATCCTCTCCAACAACAACGCGCTCGAGAAGGTCGCCGACTTCCTGCAGGCCGAGCATTTCGCCGAGCCGGTGCACGGCCGCATCTTCGAGGCCTGCCGGCGGCTGATCGACCGGGGCCAGATCGCCAACTGGGTGCAGCTCAAGAACCTCTTCGAGCAGGACGGCGCCCTGCAGGAGGTGCGCGGGGCCGAGTACCTGAAGGAGCTGCAGGAAAGCGCCATCTCGATCATCAACGCCGGCGACTACGGGCGCACGATCCACGACCTCCACCTGCGCCGTCAGCTGATCGAGCTCGGCGAGGACATGGTCAACGACGCCTTCGACCACGACCTGGACAAGCCGGCGGCCGAGCAGATCGAGGGCGCCGAGCAGCAGCTCTTCGCGCTGGCGGAAAGCGGTTGGACCGAGGGCGGCTTCCAGACCTTCTCGAACTCGCTGATCCGGGCCATCGAGATGGCCGAGGCGGCGCGCAAGCGCGACGGCCACGTCTCGGGCGTGGCGACCGGCCTGCTGGATCTCGACAACCTGCTGGGCGGCCTGCAGCGGAGCGACCTGGTGGTCCTCGCCGGCCGGCCCTCCATGGGCAAGACGGCGCTCGCCACCAACTTCGGCTTCAACGCCGCCAACCTCTACCGACGCTCCGACAACAGCGAGTCGGAGGGCGGCGCCGTGATCGGCTTCTTCTCCCTGGAGATGTCCCGGGAGCAGCTCGCCACCCGCATCCTGGCCGACCGCAGCCGTGTGCCCTCCGACAAGATTCGCCGGGGCATGATCAGCGACAAGCAGTTCGATCAGATCATGGAGGCGAGCGCCGAGCTCCACAGCATCCCCTTCTTCATCGACGACTCGCCGGCCCTCTCGGTCAGCCAGCTCCGGACCCGCGCCCGGCGCCTCAAGCGCCAGCAGAACCTGGGCCTCATCATCGTCGACTACCTGCAGCTCATGCGCCCGAGCGCGGGCGCGAACAAGGAGAACCGGGTGCAGGAGGTCTCGGACATCACCCGGGGCCTCAAGGCCATCGCCAAGGAGCTGGACGTGCCGGTGCTCGCGCTCTCCCAGCTCTCGCGTGCCGTCGAGCAGCGCGAGGACAAGCGCCCACAGCTCGCCGACCTGCGCGAATCGGGCTCCATCGAGCAGGACGCCGACGTGGTCATGTTCGTCTTTCGGGAGAACTACTACCTGGAGCGGGCCGAGCCCGTGCAGCGCCCGGAGGAGAGTGGCGAGCGCTACAACGAACGCCTCGACAAGTGGCAGCAGCGGCTGGAGGAGACCCGCGGCCTCGCCGAGGTCATCATCGCCAAGCAGCGCCACGGTCCCATCGGCACCGTGCGCGTCGCCTTCGAGGGCGCGGCCACCAAGTTCAGCAACCGGGATGATCCCGACTATCTGCCCGACGAAGTCTTCTAAGGCGCCGCCCCATCCCAGGGGCCTCGGAACGGGGCGCCCCTCGGGCCGGACCGGCGGGATCTGACGCAAGTGCTTCAAGAAACAGGCGATTTCCTGCCGGCTGCGGGCGTTGACGCTCCCTGGAGCCTTGGCTAATGTGCGGGCCGCTCGCAGGAGCGTCGCCAGCCGAGTCTCGCTTGTCGTGCCGGCGCGCTCGGCCAGCCGCCGCCGTCCCGCCCGCGAGCCCGCCGGGGCCCGATCAAGGAAATCGAAGATTGATCATGCAGGATCGCAGCCAAGCGCAGCCGAGGCCCACCCCGGCCCGGCGCGGCGAAACCGGATAGCCCGGCCCCAAGATGCCGCTTCTGCAACCGATCGGCCGGACCTTTCTCGCCTTCCTGGAGACGGTGGGCCGGCTCTCGCTGTTCACCGCGATCTCCACCTCCCACTGCCTGCGGCCGCCCTTCTATCCGCGCCTGCTGCTGCGCCAGATGGTGGAGATCGGCTACTACTCCCTGCCGGTGGTGGGCCTGACCGCCATCTTCACCGGTATGGTCCTGGCGCTGCAGAGCTATACGGGCTTCGCCCGCTTCTCGGCGGAAAGCGCCATCCCCAACGTGGTCATCGTCTCCATCACCCGCGAGCTGGGTCCGGTGCTGGCCGGGCTGATGGTAGCGGGACGCGTCGGCGCCGCCATGGCGGCCGAGATCGGCACCATGCGGGTGACCGAGCAGATCGACGCCCTCGACACGCTCGCCACCAACCCCTTCAAGTACCTGGTGGCGCCGCGGCTCATCGCCGGCATCACCATGCTGCCCCTCCTGGTGCTGACGGCCGACATCATCGGCGTCTTCGGCGGCTACCTGGTCTCCATCTTCAAGCTCGGCTTCAATCCCAGCATCTACATCAAGAACACCTGGGATTTCATGGAGCCCATCGACGTGATCTCCGGCCTGGTGAAGGCCGCGGTCTTCGGCTTCCTGGTAACCCTCATGGGCTGCTATCACGGCTACAACTCGCGCGGCGGCGCCCAGGGCGTGGGCACGGCCACCACCAACGCGGTGGTCTCGGCCTCGGTCCTCATCCTGTCGTGCAACTACCTCATCACGGAGCTCTTCTTCGCCCGATGAGCGGCGGCCCCGCAGCAGAGGTGCGCGCGGAGGGCGGCGGCGGGACGGCGCCCGGCGCCCCCGACCAGCCCAAGATCCGCATCCGCGGCCTCTACAAGTCTTTCGGCGCCAAGCAAGTGCTGCGCGGCCTCGACCTGGACGTGGGCGCGGGCGAATCCGTGGTCATCATCGGCGGCTCGGGCAGCGGCAAGTCGGTGACGCTGAAGTGCGTGCTGGGCCTCCTGCACCCCGAGGCCGGCAGCATCCAGGTGGACGGCGAGGAGGTCGTCGGCCTGGGCGGCAGCAGCCTCGAGGAGGTGCGCAGCAAGTTCGGCATGCTGTTCCAGAACGCGGCCCTCTTCGACTCCATCCTGGTGTGGGAGAACGTCGCCTTCGGCTTGATCCAGGGCCAACGCATGGCGCGCGCCGAGGCCAAGGCCATCGCGGTCGAGAAGCTGGCGGCCGTGGGCCTGTCGGCCGACATCGGCGAGCTGCCCCCCTCGGAGCTCTCGGTCGGCATGCGCAAGCGCGTGGGCCTCGCCCGGGCGATCGCGACCACGCCGGACATCATCTTCTTCGACGAGCCGACGACCGGGCTCGACCCCATCATGGGCGACATCATCAACGACCTGATCGTCAAGTGCGTTCGCGAGCTGGGGGCCACCGCCCTCTCCATCACCCACGACATGGCCAGCGCCCGCAAGATCTCCGACCGCATCGCCATGCTCTACGAGGGCGAGATCATCTGGGTCGGCCCCACCTCCGAGATCGACCGCTCGGGCAACCCCTACGTGGAGCAGTTCATCCAGGGGAGCATCGAGGGGCCGATCGCCATGCAGGCCTAGGGCGGCTTGGCGGGGACGTTTCCAGGGGCACGGGACCGCAGGACTCGGATGCACCAGATCGCCGCGCGCGAGGGCGCCAGGGAGCCCGGCTAGGGGTGGCCAAGCGCACCTCCCACTACGTCTGCCAGTCCTGCGGCGCCGTCGCGCCTCGGTGGAGCGGGCGCTGCGAGGCCTGCGGTGCGTGGAACAGCATTGTCGAGGAGGCGGTCGCCTCCGAAGCGCCCGGCGGCCTCAGCCGCGGCGGGGCGCGGAAATCCAAGAAGCTCGAGATCCACGCCCTCGACGGCCCGGCGGACTCGAGCCCCCGCCGCGCCACCGGGATCGCCGAGCTGGACCGGGTCTGCGGCGGCGGCCTAGTCGCCGGCTCGGCAGTGCTGATCGGCGGTGATCCGGGCATCGGCAAGTCGACCCTGCTGCTGCAGGCGGCGGCCGGCCTGTCCCAGGGGGCGGCGGCCGGCGCGGGCGGCGCCTGCCTCTACATCTCCGGCGAGGAATCGGTCGATCAGGTGCGCCTGCGCGCCCGGCGCCTCGGCCTCGCCCACGCCGAGGTCAACCTGGCCGCGGCGACCTCGGTGCGCGACATCGCGGCCAGCCTGGAGGGCGCCTCGCCGCCCTCGGTGGTGATCGCCGATTCCATCCAGACCATGTACGTCGACAGCCTCGATTCGGCGCCGGGCACGGTCGCCCAGGTGCGCGCCAGCGCCCAGGAGCTGATCCGACTCGCCAAGACCCGGGGCTTCACCCTCTTCCTGGTCGGCCACGTCACCAAGGAGGGCGTGCTGGCCGGCCCCAGGGTCCTCGAGCACATGGTGGATACGGTGCTCTACTTCGAAGGCGAGCGGGGCCACCAGTTCCGCATCCTGAGGGCGGTCAAGAACCGCTTCGGGCCGACCGACGAGATCGGCGTCTTCGAGATGACCGACGCCGGCCTCGTCGAGGTGCCCAATCCCTCGGCCCTGTTCCTGGCCGAGCGCCGGGGCAACGTCTCCGGCGTCGCGGTCTTCGCGGGCATCGAGGGGACCCGGCCCCTGCTGGTCGAGATCCAGGCGCTGGTCTCGGCCTCGCCGCTCGCCACCCCGCGGCGGGCCGTGGTGGGCTGGGACAGCGGGCGGCTCGCCATGGTCCTGGCGGTGCTCGAGGCCCGCTGCGGCCTGGTCCTGGCGGGCAAGGACATCTACCTGAACGTGGCCGGCGGGCTCCGGGTGAGCGAGCCGGCAGCGGACCTGGCGGTGGCCGGCGCCTTGATATCGGCGGCCAGCGACCAACCGGTCCCCGAGGACACGGTGATCTTCGGCGAGGTGGGTTTGAGCGGCGAGGTGCGCGGCGTGGGCCAAACCGAGGCCCGGCTCAAGGAGGCCACGAAACTGGGCTTTTCCCAGGCCCTGATCCCGGCCTATCAGGGCCGGCGGGGCGCCTCGGGCGAGCGCCGGGGGCTTGCGGTCGAGGGCCTGAAGGTGGAAGAGATGGGCCACCTCCAGGACCTGGTGGCCCGTCTGGGCGGCACGTAGGCGGCCCTTGGGCCGGCCACGGTCAGGATAAGCGGCGAGACGCGCGAGAAAACGGCACCGGACGGCGGATGGAAGGCCCCCTGATCAACGTCGTGGACCTGGTCGCGATCGCCATCGTGGTGATCTCGGGCCTCTTCGCGCTGGTGCGCGGCTTCATCCACGAGCTCCTGTCGCTCGGCTCCTGGATCGGCGCGGGCATCGCCACCTACTACGGCATCGACTACGCGATTCCCGTTGCCCGCGGCCTGACCGACGTCCAGCCGCTGGCCGACATCGGCGCCGGGGTGGTGGTCTTCCTGGTGGTGCTGGTCGTGCTCAGCGTCCTCACCCGCTTCCTGGCCCGGCGCGTGCGCCACAGCGCCTTCGGCGCCCTCGACCGCACCCTCGGCCTCCTGTTCGGCCTGGCCCGTGGCGTGGTCCTGGTCGCTATCGCCGGCCTGGTGACCGCCTGGACCTACCAGAACGAGCCGTTGCCCGACTGGATCGCCAAGGCCCGCACCCTGCCGATCATCGTGTCCAGCGCGGCCACCCTCTACGACCTGCTGCCGGAGGGCATGCGGCCCGAGGAGCTGCCGGCGGGCCTCGAGCCGGCCGAGAGGCTGGAGGATCTCACCTTTGAGGATTTCGAGGTCCCGGCGCCGAAAGCGGCTGCGGACTCGGACGAACCGGGGTATAACAGCGGCACCCGGAAGGGGCTGGAGAACCTGGTTCGGCAGAGTCAGTGATCGAGCAGGCGCGAAACGAGAGCTTGGTCCCCACTCCACTGGCGGGAGGGCGGCCGTCATGACTCCGTTCGACGACGACAAGTTGCACGAGGAGTGCGGCGTGTTCGGCATCTACGATGACGAGGATGCCGCCGCCCACACGGCCTTGGGTCTGCACGCCCTGCAGCATCGGGGGCAGGAGGCCGCCGGCATCGTCACCTTCGACGGCGACCAGTTCCACGCCCAACGGGACCAGGGCCACGTCGGCGACATCTTCTCCAGCGAGCAGGTGATCGGCCGGCTGCCGGGGCACGCGGCGATCGGCCACGTGCGCTACTCCACCACCGGCGACACCGTCATGCGCAACGTTCAGCCGCTCTTCGCGGAGCTGAACTTCGGCGGCTTCTCGATCGCCCACAACGGCAACCTGACAAACGCCATGGGCCTGCGCCGCGAGCTGGTGCAGCGGGGCTCCCTCTTCCAGTCCACCACGGACACCGAGGTCATCATCCACTTGGTGGCGACCTCCGAGGCCGGCAGCCTGACCGACCGCCTGGTCGATGCCCTGCAGCGGATCGAGGGCGCCTACTCCCTGGTGGCGTTGACGGATTCCTGTGTCATCGGCGTGCGCGACCCGCTGGGCGTGCGGCCGCTGGTGCTGGGGCGCCTGGGCGAGAGCTACCTGGTGGCCTCGGAGACCTGTGCGCTCGACATCATCGGCGCCGACTTCGTGCGGGACGTGGAGGCGGGCGAGATGGTCGTGCTCGACTCCTCGGGCGTCCATTCCCTGCGCCCCTTCCGGCCGGCGGCCCGGCGCTTCTGCATCTTCGAGTACATCTACTTCGCCCGCCCGGATTCCATGGTCGAGGGCACCAGCGTCTACGAGGCGCGAAAGCGCATCGGCGCCGAGCTGTCGCGGGAGAGCCACGTCGATGCGGAGGTGGTCATTCCCGTGCCGGACTCCGGCGTGCCGGCGGCGATCGGCTATTCCGAGGAGTCGGGCATTCCCTTCGAGCTCGGCATCATCCGCAATCACTATGTCGGCCGGACCTTCATCGAGCCGGGGCAGCAGATCCGCCACCTGGGCGTCAAGCTGAAGCACAACGCCAACCGCTCCATGATCGACGGCAAGCGTGTCGTCCTGGTCGACGACTCCATCGTCCGCGGCACCACCTCCACCAAGATCGTCGAGATGGTGCGGGCCGCCGGCGCGCGCGAGGTCCACATGCGGATCGCCGCGCCGCCGACCACCCACTCCTGCTTCTACGGCATCGACACGCCCCAGCGCGACGAGCTGCTCGCCTCCACGCTCGATATCCCCGGCATGGAGCGCTACATCGACGTGGACTCCCTCGCCTTCATCTCCCTCGACGGTCTCTACAAGGCGATGGGCGAGCCGGGACGAGATGCCGAAGCGCCGCAGTACTGCGACGCCTGCTTCACCGGCGACTACCCCATCGCCCTCAGCGACCTGGACGGCGACCGCGCGCCGGCCCAGCTCTCCCTCCTGGCCGAGCTGGCCTAGGCCTCAGACCGGCATCATTTCGCGTGCGCCTCTCCGAGGACCGGTCGTGATTCCCCTCCGCCGTTTGCCGCAAATCATTTCGGGCCTCCTGGGTGCGGGGCTTTGCTCGCAGTTTCCGGCCTTCTACGACCAGTACATACAGAGCCTCGGCGGCCGCCTCGATCAGGCCCGCGTGCACGCCTCGAGAATTACCGCGGCGGCTCATGAACAGGGACTCTCGGCCGCGAACTATCTGAGCCACTTTTCCGAAAGCGGCGACCCGGCGGTGCGCGCCCAGGCCGAGGTCATGGCCGCCGCCCTGGCCGATCCGGAGCGCCTGGAGACGGCGCTTCGGATCCTGACCCAGGCAGGACTGAGCGCCCGGCCGTTCGCCCTGCTGCGCCACCTGGACCCGGCCGTCGCAGCCGCCACGGCGGAGCGTTTCGCCCCGGCACTGCCACTCGGGCTCGAGGGCGCGATCTACGCGGTACTGGGCGCCCTGCTCGCGCTCGGCGCCTTGCAGGGCGGCCGCGGCCTGGCCCGGCGCATGAAACAGCGGGCCACACCGCGGCCCGGAGCGGCCGGCGGCGACAAAACGAGAGGACCCAAGCATGCCCGATGAAGACGCGCAGCCCGGCGGCCGACTGGCCGGTCGGATCGCGCTGGTGACCGGCGCCTCGCGCGGGATCGGCACCGCGGTCGCCGAACGCTTCGCCGCCGAGGGCGCCCAGCTGGTGCTGCTGGCCCGCACGGTGGGCGGCCTGGAGGAAGTGGACGACGCGGTGCGCCGGGCAGGCGGCCAGCGGGCAACGCTGGTGCCCCTCGACCTCAGGGACTTCGAGAAGATCGACCAGCTCGGCGCCTCGCTCCACGAGCGCTTCGGCCGCCTCGATATCCTGGTCGGCAATGCCGGGGTGCTGGGCACCCTGTCGCCCGCCGCCCACCTGACGCCCGATGTCTGGCAGGAGGTCATGGACGTCAACCTGACCGCCAACTGGCGCCTGATCCGCAGCCTCGACCCCTTGCTGCGGGGGTCCGAGGCCGGCCGGGCGATCTTCGTCACCTCCGGCGCCGCCGCGAGCGCGTTCGCCTACTGGAGCGCCTACGCCACCTCCAAAGCCGCCCTGGAGATGCTGGTGCGTACCTACGCGGCGGAGGTGGCCAAGACGGCGCTCCGGGTCAATCTGCTCGACCCGGGCGTGGTGCGCAGCCGCATGCGCACCCAGGCGTTTCCCGGCGAGGTTGCCGAGAGCCTGGCGCCGCCCGAGAGCGTCGCCGGCCTTTTCGTCGACTTGGCCGCCGCAGACTGCCGCCGCCACGGCGAGGTAGTGCGAGCTTATTAGAGCCCGCGCAGGCCCGAAATCGGAGCCCGGCGGCGGAACCAATAGAGTTCCGCGCCATTACTAACAGCATCGAAGCCGCCGCAAGGTGAGATTTCTTGTTGAGCGCAAGCTCGTAAACGGTCAGGATCGCCCTCGCCGGCCGCACTTCGTTTGGCGTGATCTCTCTCGACGCGTTACCGACGCTAGACTGACCCCCGAATGATGTGACCCTGTGGCGGCGCAGAGGGCGCGCAAATACGCGTGCGTGTGCAACAACTTCGAGGGAATTGAGATGCCGACAGGTACAGTGAAGTGGTTCAACGCGACCAAGGGCTATGGCTTCATTCAGCCCAGTGACGGGTCCAAGGATGCCTTCGTACACATCTCTGCCGTGGAGCGTGCGGGACTGAACAGCCTGCGCGAAGGGCAGAAGGTTGAGTACGAGATGGTGCCGGGACGCAACGGAAAGTCCGCCGCGGAAAACCTCGTTGTGCTGGATTGAGCTTCTCGCTCGGCAATTTCTTGTGGACGGAAAGGATGTGAATGGCACGTAAGCCGAACTACAGGTTCGAAAGATTTGAGCGCGACCGGAAAAAGGCCGCCAAGAAGGAAGCGAGGGCCAAGGCGAAGCAGGAACGGGCTGCACTGCGGCAGGCGGATAACGAAGAAGAACCCGCGCCCGCCGAGAAATCCGAAGACTGACGCCGGCCCCCGCTGACGCGTGGGGCGATGGCCGCCCGGGACGGTCCTTAGGGCCGTGGGTGGCTGCTGAGCGGCATCACGCCGCGAAGGGGTTGCGTCCCTTCCTCAGGTGTATGCGGATGGGCGTGCCCGGCAAGCCGAAATCCTCGCGCAAGGCGTTCTGCAGGTAGCGCAGGTAGGACCGCGGCAGCGCCTCCGGCCTTGAGCAGGAGAGCGCGAAGGTCGGCGGGCGTGTGCGCGCCTGGGTGATGTACTTGAGCCGGATCCGCCGGCCTTGCGCGGCCGGAGGCGGATGGCGTGCCGTGACCTCCTCCAGCCAGCGGTTGAGCTCGGCCGTCGGCACCCGCCGGTTCCAGGTCTCGTAGGCGGCGAAGACCGCGTCCATCAAGCGTTTCACCCCCTCGCCCCTGAGCGCGGAAAGGGGCACCACCAGCACGCCCCGGGTCTGGGGCAGAGAGCGCTTCAGCCGGTCGCGTAGAGAGCGCAAGGCCCCTTCCCGGTCGGCGCAGGCATCCCACTTGTTGATGGCGATGACCAGGGCGCGGCCCTCCTCCACCACCTGGCGTGCGATGGTCAGGTCCTGCTTTTCCAGGGGCGCCTCGGCTTCGGCCTCGACCAGCAGCACGACCACCTGGGCGAACTGCATGGCACGCAGGCTGTCGGAGACGGAGATCCGCTCCAGCTTCTCCGTGACCCGGGCCCGCCGGCGCAGGCCGGCGGTGTCGACCAGGCGGATCTCCCGGCCGCCGTACGACCAGGGCACGGCGATTGCGTCCCGGGTGATGCCGGCCTCGGGGCCGGTCAGGACCCGCTCCTCGCCCAGCAAGCGGTTGAAGAGGGTCGACTTGCCGACGTTGGGGCGCCCGACGATGGCCAAGTGCAACGGGCCTGCGGCCTCGGCCTCCTCGGCGACCGGCGCTTCGCCCGCGGCTTCGTCCGGTTCGGAAACCTGGTCCGCCTCGAGATAGGGCCGGATCGCCTCCTCCAGATCGGCAAGGCCCAGGCCGTGCTCGGCTGAGAGCGGCACCGGCTCGCCCAGGCCCAGGCTGTAGGCCTCCAGCAGCCCCGACTCGCCCCGGCCGCCCTCGCACTTGTTGGCCACCACCACCACCGGCTGGCCGCGCTCGCGCAGCATCTGGGCGAAGGCCTCGTCGAGAGGCGTTACGCCGGCCCGCGCGTCCACCAGCAGCAGCGCCAGGTCGGCCTCGTCCAGCGCCCGCTCGGTCTGGGCCCGCATGCGCGCTTCGAGGGTCGCGCCCTTGGCGTCCTCGAAACCGGCAGTGTCGATCACCCGGAACTGCAGGCCGTAGAGCCGGGCCTCGCCTTCGCGCCGGTCGCGGGTGACTCCCGGCCGGTCGTCGACCAGGGCCAGGCGCTTTCCCACCAGGCGGTTGAACAGGGTCGACTTGCCGACGTTGGGCCGGCCCACGATGGCGATGGTGTCGGGCATGGTGGGGAGGGTCGCCGGCGGGACCCTGCTAGCGGACCGCCACCAGGTCGGCGCCCTTGGTCACGAAGTAGACGGTGTCGTTGGCCACGACCGGTGCGACGGCGGGCGTTCCGGGCAGGTCGATGTAGCCCAGCAGCTCGCCTGTATAGGGCGAGATGGTGACGGCGTCGCCCGTGGAGGCGGCGAGGATCAGCCGGTCCCCGGCCAGCACCGGCCCGAACCACTGGATCGGGTCCTCGAGATCCTCCGGGTCCTCGAAACGCGGCAGGGGCTGGACCCAGCGGATCCGGCCTGACTGGCGGGTAATGCAGATCACCTGGGACTCGTTGGTCAGCATGTAGATGAAGTCGCCCGCCGACCAGGGCATCTCGACGCCGCCCGCCTCGACCTCCCAGGCGCGCACGCCGCGCCGCAGGTCGATGGCCACCATGCGGCCGGCGTGGCTGACCGCCAGCACCAGGCCCCGGTCGATCACCGGCAGGCCCCGGATATGGGCCAGGTTGGAGACGGGGTCGAAGCGGTTGACCGCGGTCAGGACGTCGCTCCAGAGCTCGCGCCCGTTGTCGACCAGGAGGGCATGCAGCTCGCCCGAGGAATAGGGCACCACGACGACCGAGCCGGCGACGGCCGGGCTCGCCGCGCCCAGCAGGCCGGCGATCTCCTGGGAGCCCGTGTGGTCCCACAGGCGGCGGCCGTTGTCGGCCGCGAGCGCGAAAGCGCGGTTGTCGAGGGTGGTGACGAAGACCCGGCCGCCGCTCACCGCCGGCGCCGCGCGCATGGGGCCGGTCACCCGCTGCTGCCAGATCACCTCGCCCGTCGCCGCGTCGAGGGCGTAGACGATGGCGAAGCCTGTGGTGACGAAGAGCCGGCCGTCCTCGTAGGCCAGGCCGCCGCCGAAATAGCCGCTGTCCTCCTCGTCCAGCTCCAGCTCGACCTCCCACTGCCGGCGGCCGCTGGCGGCGTCGAAGGCGCTGATCTGGGAGCGGGCGTCCATGGTGTAGACCATCCCGTCGACGACGATCGGCTGGGCCAGGATGTGCCGGTCGTCGCCGGAGCTCTCGCCGATGTCGGCGTTCCAGTCCCGCCGCGGCGCCTCGCCGAGCTGCAGGTGGTACATGGTATGGGTCGAGCTGCCACCCGCCTGGGACCAGGTGTCGTTGGTATAGGGCTCCGGCAGGCGCACCTCCAGGTCCGCGATGGAGCGGTCCGGCGAGAGGCCCCGGTCGACCGCCAGGACGGAGACCCGGACGCCGGGCAGCGGCGGGTCGGTCTCGCTCTGGCCGAGATATCCGGGCAGCGCGTCGCAGGCGCCGAGGGCGATCAGGCCGGCCAGGGCCAATAGCCGCTTCGATCCCGACTTCCTCATGACGAGGGCTCCTCTCCCAGGGCGGCGAGCATCTGGGCGGCCCGGGCGCGCATGCCCGGCGGCGCGGTGAGATCGTCGGCGATCTCCGCATAGACCTGCCGCGCCTCCGCGTCGTCGCCCTCGCGCAGGGCCAGCACGGCGGTGAGTTCGAGCGCCATGGGGCGGAAGCCGTTGCCCGCCGCCATGAGCGGCTGCAGCATGGCCTTCAACTCCTCGGGATCGCCGTCGTCCACCTGGTGCATGACGTAGAAAAGGCGCGCCACCCCCTGGTAGGCCGGGCCCGTCGAGCCGTCGTCCGCGAGCGTGCGCCAGATCGCCAGAGCCTCCTCGCGGCGGCCCTCCTCGGCCAGGATGCGCGCCCGCTCGAAGGCGGCCAGGGTCCCGTAGCCGCCGTCCGGCTTGCCCAGCTCATCGAAGGCGGTGAGCGCCGCCCCGGGCTGATCCTCGGCCAGAAGACGGCTCGCGGCGGCGAATCGGTCCGACTGGTCAGTGCGTTGGCTCAGGTCCCAGCTCTTCCAGAGCTGGAACACCAGGGTGCCCAGCACGACGGCGACTGCGAACCCGATGACGTACGGCCCGTATTTCTTGGCCAGGGCGGACGCGCGATCCTGGCGGAGTTCCTCGTCCACCTCGCGGAAAATGTCGCTCACGGCAGCGGCCCGGATATCGTTTTCGAACGGCGCGAAGGAATTGCCCGGCTGTCATATGGCATAAGGGGCCGCCAAGGCAAGTGCCCAAGACAAGTGCTTGTGTGGCGGCTCGCGGCCGGGCCGTCCGCCCGGTTTCCCGGCCCGCTACGCCCGCCACTTGATCGAGCAGCCCATGGAGGCAATCTGCTCGGCCGGCCCCTTGCCCGTCTCTGCGATCCGCACCATGGCCTCGTAGAGCTCCCGGGGCGCACCCTCGACTGCCTCCCTGCGCGACTGGTCCAGGCGGCCCCGGTATTGCAGCTCCAGGTCCTTGTTGAAGCCGAAGAAGTCCGGCGTGCAGACGGCATCGTAGGCGCGCGCCACTTCCTGGGTGCGGTCGATGACATAGGGAAAGTCGAAGCGGTTCTCCCGGGCGAAGACCTTCATGTTCTCGAAGGAGTCCTGCGGATAGGCCTCGGTGTCGTTCGGCATGACGGCGATGGCGCCGATGCCGTGATCTCGGAGGTCGCCCACGTCGCGCACGATGCGGTCGATCACCGAGCGTACGTACGGGCAGTGGTTGCAGATGAACATGATCAGGGTACCCTTGGGCCCGCGTACGTCCTCCAGAGCATAGCTCTTGCCGTCGGTGCCTTCGAGCTCGAAGTCCCGAGCCTTCCAGCCGAACTCGCAGATCGGCGTCTCAGCGGCCATGCTTGCCCTCCTTCTCGGCGTCTGCGGCCGGGGCCGCCGCACGGGTTTCCAGCCCCCCTCTCCTCGCGTCGCGTGGCGCGCGCGGCGCATCTAACCCTTTATTTACTCGCAAAGCGCAGACTTCAGGTCAATGTCGGGACCCTTCTGACGGGCCATCCGAATCGGTCACAGACCGGAGCCTACGGACCCAACCCCATGCGCCGCCTCCTTGCCAGCCTCCTCCTCGCCTCGGGGCTCGCGGCCTGCGATCCGGCCACGGGCGCGCTCTTCGCCACCGCCAATGTCGTCAGCTTCGTCCAGACCGACAAGACCCTGATCGATCACGGCGTCTCCTTGGCCCAGGACAAGGACTGCTCGACCCTCCACTGGGCCGAGAAGGAGGACTACTGCCAGGACGGGGACGAAGGCGAGGACCTGGCCCTGGAGCCGGCCGCGGGCGGCCCCTACTGCTATCGCTCGATCGGCTCGATCGTCTGCTACAGCGAGCCCGATCCCAACGCCAGCGACCAGCTGCTGGTGGTGCCGCCGGGACCCCCGCAACCCCATTGAAGCGCTGCCGAGGTCTTGCGGACCGTGGGCGGACGGCAGGCGGGCGGCGGGTGGACGGCACAGCGCATCGGCGCTCGCATCTAGACGCGGCGTCCATTTTCGTGAACACTACTGTCATAAACGCATAATGTGCGCAGGGACCGATAAAGTCTTCGATGGGCGAAGTTTATGCACTGGAGCGTCGCGGCCGCGCCGGGCGTCGGCCGAAGGGGGGGCTCCGTTTCACCCGTTCCGAGCTGCATCAGCTGCTGTCGCTCTATAGCCGCCGGGTGGCGCGCGGCGAGTGGCGGGACTACGCCATCGACCAGCACGGCGGAGAGGCCGCCTTCTCCGTCTTCCGCCACACCCACGAGCGGCCGCTCTACACCATCACGAAGCATTGGTCCTCGCCCCGGCAGTCGGTGGAGTACCTGGTGTTTCGCGACCACCGGCGCCTCGCCCGCTCGGCGCGCCTGGACGAGGCCCTGACGGTCATCGAGCACCGCCTGCAGGTCGTCTCCTGATCTCCGGGCCCCGGGGACGGACCTGTCCGTCCCCCTTCGGTCCGGGTTGCCCGAATACTCTCCTGCCAACGGCCGAGATTCGCCGCGGGGCGGTTGAGACGGCCATTTGTTCCTGGTATGTTCACATACTCGGGAAGCGACGGTGCGGACGGATCGTGGCGGGGATCAAGCGCGGACAGCTGGACGGCGAGGAGCGGCGCCTGCGGGCCAGCAAGCTCGGCGATCTGGCCAGCGCGGGCGTCCAGGTCTTCTGCTGGTGCAATCGCTGCGGCCACAACGCCGTGGTGGAGACGGCCCGCCTGGTGGCCGAGCTGGGGCCTGCCTATCCCGTGCCCGAGGCGGGTGCGCGCATGCGCTGCACGGGCTGCGGCAGCAAGGACGTGGCGACCCGGCCCGACTGGCCGGGCCTAGGACAGGTGACCCGTCACGTTTGAGAGCCGCCGCCCGCCGAGCTCGCGACGGGCCGCTCGAAGCCGTTCTGGAGGCCGGCCAGGACCTCGAGCACGTCGTCGATCAGCCTGCCTTGGGCCATGGGAATGCCTTCGGGATCGGTGACATAGTACCAGCCCTGATCCTTGCCGAAGGCGCACAGCAGGGTCTCGCCGTCGGTGTCGATCAAGGCCACGACCAGCTCGCCGTCCTCGGTCTCGACCGGCACGCAGGCACCGACCAGGCCCTCCTCCACCAGCAGCGAGCTGTGCGTGGCGATCGCCCGCACGTCTGCCGGGGTCAGGGACGGATGGCCAATCGGCGTGACACCCATTGCGGTCCTCTCCGGGCTGCGCAGCAGCCGGAAAAGCCGCCGCGAGGCCAGAGCTAACAGCAGCAGGTGACCAAGACGTTAAAGCAAGGAATCCAGCCAGAATGGCCCCTGGCTAGGCCGAGCCCGCGCCGCGAACGCAAGCAGGGACGCAGCGAGTCCGCGGCCCGGAATAGATGCGACCGCGCCCGGAAGCCGCCCGAACGAGATCGCCGGGGCTCCGGGCAGCCTTCTCCCTGGCCGCGCCGGCAGGCGCACCGCGGGCCGAACCAAGTCAAATCGGCAGCTTCAACCCTGACGCCAGGCGGCCGACGACCGGCAACGCCGACAGATACGCTCACCCGACCAGGCACTCTCGAATGCCTCGCCGCACATCAGACAGCGCCGTTCCTTCGCCACATGTTGGTTATGTTTGCACGCAATCTTTGCCATAAGAGACACTTAGAGATCATTTGTGGCGAATCAATGGCGGGCGCGGGGCCAAGGTTGGACCGGCGGGGCCGCCGGATCCTGGGCCGAGGTCGGCCCCGGTGCTAGAAAAGGGGCTCCAGGCAAGACCAAGGTTCCGAACGGAAGGACGGCAAGATGTTCGGCGGATCCGTGATGAACCAGTTCGTCGGCGTCAACGGCGCGGTCGCCGTCTTCTGGGTCGCGCTGGCCGTCGGCTACCAGCTCGGCTTCGAAGGGCTCAGCCTGCTGCTCTTCGCGATCTTCGTCGAGATCGTCTGGGTCGACCTGGCCGCACCCTGGTTCTCGCCGCCCCGCCTGCCCCAGCAGCGGCCCCCGTCCGGCGGTCGCAGGTCAGAGCGGCCGAAACCCATGCGGAGCCACCGCTAGGCGCTGCCGCCGGGCCCTGGCAAGCGTAGGATCTCGTCGCAAAGGCCCCAAACCTGATCGACCACCAGAACGTCTCGCGGCTCTTGTCCGAGATTCGACGGCCCCTTGGCCGCTTCACTCCCACTCGATGGTGCCGGGGGGCTTCGAGGTTACGTCGTAGACCACCCGGTTGATGCCGCGCACCTCGTTGATGATGCGGGTCGCGGTCGCCGCCAGGAAGGCGTGGTCGAAGGGGTAGGAATCGGCCGTCATGCCGTCGGTCGAGGTGACGGCGCGCAGCGCGCAGACCCGCTCGTAGGACCTCGCGTCGCCCATCACACCGACGCTGCGCACCGGCAGCAAGACGGCGAAGGCCTGCCAGATGGCGTCGTAGAGGCCGGCCTTGCGGATCTCCTCGAGGAAGATCGCATCCGCCCGGCGCAGCACCTCGCAGGCCTCCCGGGTGATCGCGCCGGGGATACGGATGGCGAGCCCCGGCCCCGGGAAGGGGTGGCGGCCGATCAGGCTCTCGGGCAGCCCCAGCTCGCGGCCCAGCTCGCGCACCTCGTCCTTGAAGAGCTCGCGCAGCGGCTCCACCAGCTTCAGCTTCATGCGCTCCGGCAGGGCGCCCACGTTGTGGTGCGACTTGATGGTGACCGAGGGGCCGCCGGTGAAGGAGACCGATTCGATCACGTCGGGATAGAGCGTGCCCTGGGCCAGGAAGTCGGCGCCGCCGAGCTTCCCCGCCTCCTCCTCGAAGACGTCGATGAAGGTGGCGCCGATGACCTTGCGCTTGGCCTCCGGGTCCTCGACGCCGGCCAGCTTGCCGAGGAAGAGGTCGCTCGCGTCCCGGTGCACCAGGGGGATGTTGTAGTGGCCGCGGAACAGCTCCACCACCTGCTCCGCCTCGCCGGCCCTCAGCAGGCCGTGGTCGACGAAGATGCAGGTGAGCTGCTCGCCGACGGCCTCGTGGATGAGGACCGCCGCGACCGAGGAATCGACGCCGCCCGAGAGCCCGCAAACGACCCGCCCTCCGCCGACCTGGTCGCGGACCCGCGCGACCGCCTGGCGGCGGAAGTCGGCCATGGTCCAGTCGCCGCCGCAGCCCGCCACCTTGTGCACGAAGTTGGCCAGCAATCGGCCGCCGTCCGGCGTGTGCACCACCTCGGGATGGAACATGACGCCGTAGAGGCGCCGCGCGTCGTCGGCGATCATGGCGTAGGGCGCGCCCTCGGAGGTGCCGATGACCCGGAAGCCCTCGGGCGGGCGCACCACCTTGTCGCCGTGGCTCATCCAGACCTGGTGGCGCTCGCCCTCACGCCAGAGGCCGTCGGTCAGGCCCGACTCGCCGGTCACCTGCAGGAAGGCGCGGCCGAACTCCTGATGATCCGAGGGCTCCACCTCGCCGCCGAGCTGTGCGCAGAGGGTCTGGTAGCCGTAGCAGATGCCGAGCAAGGGGACGCCCAGCTCGAACACCAGGGCCGGCGCGCGCGGCGTGTCAGTCGCGGTCACCGAGGCCGGACCGCCCGAGAGGATGACCGCCTTGGCGTCGAAGTCGCGGATCCGTCCCTCGTCCACGTTGAACGGCAGGATCTCGCAGTAGACGCCGCTCTCGCGCACGCGGCGCGCGATGAGCTGGGTGACTTGCGAGCCGAAGTCGAGAATGAGCACGCGGTCTGTCATGTCCCGTGACCCCAAACTAGCATCCGTTCTTGCGGTCGAGCGGCGGCGTCGGTGCGCCGGGCCTATTGCCGATCCTATTCATGGCGGCCCTCCTGCTCGCGCGCGATCGCGAGCCAGGCATCCAGGTCCGGCCAGGCATACCCGGTCTCGTCGAGATCGGTCCCGGCGAAGCGTTCCTGGCGCTCGGCCACGGGACTGCCGCCGACGGCTTCGTAGAAGAAGCGCGAGGGATTTGCCGAGAGCACCCAGATGATCGCGTCCCCATGGCCGCGGGCCACCAGGTCCTGGAACAGGGCCGAGATGAGGACGCGGCCGATGCCCCGGTTCTGCCAGTCGTCGGCCACGTAGAGGGTGTAGATCTCGCCCCGGTAGGGCAGGTTGCGGGCTCGGGAAGAGCCGCTGCTGCCGAAGCCGACCACCTGCGCGCCGCTAGCGCTCTCCACCTCGGCGACCAGCACGGTCTCTTCCGCTTGCGGCCGGCCGAGGAGGTGGCGCCACTGGCGCATGGTGCGCACTTCGGTCATGGCGACCAGGTAGGAGTCCGGCACTATGCCGGCATAGGCCGCCCGCCAGGTGGCGACGTGGACCCGGGCGATGGCGCCGGCGTCGGCGAGGCCGGCTGGGCGAAGGCTGAAGCGCGCCGCGCTCACCGCCCGACCTCCGGCGAGGTCTCCGCCGCCATCAGGGTCTCGAGCGGCCGCCAGGCATAGGAGACGATGGGCACCCTGAGGTCGCCGCGCACCTCCCAGTCCCGGTCGATGAGGCGCCCGCCGAGGGCCTCGTAGAAGCCCCGCGCGGCCACGTGGGCCTCGAACGCCCAGACGTAGCAGCTGCCCAGGCCCGCCGCCGCCATACGCCCGGCCGTGTGGGCCAGGAGAGCGCGGCCGAGGCCCTGCCCCTGCTGACCCGGCAAGACGTAGAGGGCGACGACCTCGGCGCCGAAGGCCCCGGCGATGGCTTTCGGGCCGTCGATCTTGCGCCACCAGGCGAAGCCGACCACGCCCTCCGGGGCCCGCACCGCCAGCTCGACCCGGGGCGGCGCCCCGCCGCTCATGAGGAGGCCGCCCCAGAGGGCGAGGCGCTGCTGGTAGCTCATCTCCTCCAGCAGCTCGTCCGGCAGCACGCCCCGGTAGGCCCGGCGTGCCGCCTCGTAGTGCACCCGCGCCACGGCCTCGGCGTCCCCGCCCCCGGCCGGCCGGAAGGAGACCGGGGCCGCGGCGTCCCGAGGACCGGGACGCGCGCCGAGCGAAGCCCGGCTCAAAGGTCTTTTCGGTAGTTGGGCGCCTCGCGGGTGACCGCCACATCGTGCACGTGGCTTTCGCGCAGGCCCGCGCTGCTCACCTTCAGGAAGCGGCAGCCGCGGCGCATGTCCGCGATGGTCGCGCAGCCGGTGTAGCCCATGGCCGCCTTGAGGCCGCCGACCAGCTGGTGGATCACGGTGCCGGCGGGGCCCTTGTAGGGCACCCGGCCCTCTATGCCCTCGGGCACCAGCTTCAGTTTGTCGGCCACCTCCTCCTGGAAATAGCGGTCGGCGGAGCCGCGCGCCATGGCGCCCAGGGAGCCCATGCCGCGATAGGACTTGTAGGAGCGGCCCTGGTAGAGAAAGACCTCGCCGGGGCTCTCCTCGGTGCCCGCCAGCAGCGAGCCGATCATGGCGCAGTCCGCGCCGGCCGCGATCGCCTTGGCCACGTCACCCGAGTACTTGATGCCGCCGTCGGCGATCACCGGCGTGTCGCTGTTGCGGCAGGCCTCCAAGACGTCGAACAGGGCCGTCAGCTGCGGCACCCCGACACCGGCGACGATCCGGGTGGTGCAGATGGAGCCGGGCCCGATGCCCACCTTGATGGCGTCGGCGCCGCGGTCGATGAGCGCCTTGGCCCCGTCCGCCGTGGCAACGTTGCCGGCCACCACCTGGGCCCGGTTGGAGAGCCCCTTGACGGCACCGACGGCCTCCATCACGCCACGGGAATGGCCGTGGGCGGTGTCCACCACCAGCACGTCCACCTCGGCCTGCAGCAGGGCCTCGGCCCGAACCAGCCCGTCCCGTCCGACGCCGACCGCGGCGGCGACCCGCAGCCGGCCGCTCTCGTCCTTGCAGGCGGTGGGATGGGCTTCGGCCTTCTCGATGTCCTTCACGGTGATCAGGCCGATGCAGCGGAACTCCTCGTCCACCACCAGCAGCTTCTCGATGCGGTGCTGGTGCAGCCGCCGTTTGGCCTCGTCGCGCTCGACGCCTTCGCGCACGGTGATCAGGTTGTCGCAGGTCATGAGCTCGCTGACCGGCTGGGCCTTGTCCTCGGCGAAGCGCACGTCCCGGTTGGTCAGGATGCCGGCGAGCCGGCCGGTGCCCCGCTCGACCACCGGGATGCCGGAGATGCGGTAGCTGGCCATGAGGGCGAGCGCGTTGGCGAGCGGCTCGTCCGGATAGATGGTGACCGGATTGACCACCATGCCGCTCTCGAACTTCTTGACCTTGCGCACCTCGTCGGCCTGGGCCTGGACGTCCATGTTCTTGTGGATCACGCCGATGCCGCCGGCCTGGGCCATGGCGATGGCGAGGCGGCTTTCGGTCACCGTGTCCATGGCCGAGGACAACAGCGGGATGCCCAGCTCGATGCTGCGGGTCAGGCGCGAGGCGGTGTCGGCTTCGGACGGGAGGATGGCGGATTCCGCTGGTTCAAGGAGGACGTCGTCGAAAGTCAGCGCCTCGCGGATCTCCATGCCAATCCTCATGTCAGCGATTGGCGCGCCACTATACACAAGCGCCCTTCATTGCCAAGCGAACATTGCGTCCGCGCCGGCCTGCCGTCTATTCAGTTTGCAACCGGCTCAGAACGTCCGGCCAACGCGAGACTGGCCAGTCTCGGACGGGTCGCACGAACAACCAACAAACCACATGATCAATTTTGTTTATCTCTTTGTCTTTTTTGGAATTGTCTCTACGCAGTTCAATCTCACTCTGACGCGTCAGTTTGACCTCGGGCGTCTCCTTCCTCCTGGCCGGCCTCTCCCGCACCGCGGAAGCCCGTGGCCACCACGTAAAGCTCCGCCGAGTCCTTGCGGCTGGCCGGCGGCTTCACGTGCTGCACCTTGGCGAAGTTCCGCTTCAATCGGGTCAGGAGCTCCCGCTCGGTGCCGCCCTGCAGGACCTTGGCGACGAAGCCGCCGCCCGGCGCCAGCAGGGCGTCGGCGATCTCCAGGGCGGCCTCGACCAGGGCCATAGTGCGCAGGTGGTCGGTCGCCGCGTGGCCGGTGGCGGGCGCCGCCATGTCGCTCAGCACCAGGTCGGCCGGGCTGCCCAGGGCCGCCCGCAAGCGCTCGGCCGTCTCGGCATCGCGCACATCGCCCAGCAGGAAGGTGGCGCCGGCGAGCGGCTCCACCTCCTGCAGGTCCATCCCGACCAGCCGGCCGCCGGGTCCCGCCCGCTCCAGCGCCACCTGGGCCCAGCCGCCGGGCGCCGCGCCCAGATCGATCACCCGCGCGCCGCGCTTGACGAGCTTCAGCTTGTCGTCGATCTCGGCCAGCTTGTAGGCGGAGCGGGCCCGGTAGCCCTGGCGTTGGGCGGCGGCCACGTAGGGATCGCTCAGCTGGCGCTTCAGCCAGCGGGCCGAGGAAGGCTTGCGGCCCTTGGCCGTGCGCAGGGGCGCCTTCAACTGGCGCCCGCTTGGCGGACCGCCTCCGGCGCGGCGCGACGGACGCCCCGCGCCGCCCTTCCCGCCCCGCGCGCCCCGGCTCATGGTTCGAGGCTCATGGGTCTTAGCTCACAATGGGATCAGGGCGCCGGTCGGGGCGCTGGTGGACGGCCCGCCCGAACCGCCTGGTCGCCGGCCATCAGAGTGAGCAGCATGCCCTCGCGCAGCCCGCGGTCCGCCACCCGCAAGCTGCCGGCCGGCCAGAGGCCGCAGATGGCCTCGAGTATGGCGCAGCCCGCCACAACCAGATCGGCCCGGTCGCGACCGATGCAGGGCGTCGCCACCCGCTCCTCGTAGGACATGGCGGCGATGCGGCGGATGAGTTCGTCGACCGTGTCGAAGCTGAGCCGGGCGCCGTCCACCTGGGCGCGGTCGTAGCGCTCCAGGTTCTTGTGCACGCCGGTGAGCGTGGTCACCGTGCCCGAGGTGCCCAGCATCTGCATCTCGCCCGCCGATGCCAGCCCGGCGAGGCCGTGGCGGGCGTCGAAGGGACCGAGGGCTTCCGCCACCTCGGCCATCATGGCCCGGTAGTCCTGGAGCTCCACCCGGTGGCCGCCGTAGCGCTCGGTCAAGCTGACCACGCCGATCGGCAGCGACTCCCAGGCCCGCAGGCGCGGCTGGGTGCCTTGTATCTCGACCCAGCTCACCTCCGTGCTGCCGCCGCCGATGTCGAACAACAGGGCATGGGGCAGCCCCTCCTCGAGCAGAGGCAGGCAGGAATGCAGGCCGAGCTGCGCCTCCTCCTCGCTGCTGATGGTCTCCAGCTCGATGCCGGTCTCGCGCCGCACCCGCTCCAGGAACTCGCCGCAGTTGGACGCCCGGCGGCAGGCCTCGGTGGCGACGGCGCGGGAACGGGTGACCCCCGCGCGGCGCATCTTCTTGGCGCAGACCTCGAGCGCCTTGAGGGTGCGGCGGATGGCCGTCTCGGAGAGGATGCCCCGGCTCGCCACCCCCTCGCCCAGGCGGACGATGCGGGAGAAAGCGTCGATCACCCGGAAGCCGCCCTCGGCGGGCCGCGCCACCAGCAGGCGGCAGTTGTTGGTGCCGAGGTCGAGGGCGGCGTAGGCCGCGCCACTTGCCGCCGTTCCGCGAGCCCCTGCGCGGACGCGCCGCGGCGGCCGCCCGCCACCGGCCCCCGCCCGCCCCGGGCGCTCCGGCCGGCACGACGGCGAGCGCGAACGCCCCGCTCGGGGCCAATCCGGGCTCTCCCGCGATCCGGCCATGACGTCGTCTCCCGTCCCCGCGCCGGACTTCCGCCGGCTCTACTGTGATCACATCTTAGCCATGAGGTCCCCGATTTCAAATGACCCCGTGCAGGCCCGGCCCCCGGCACGCAGGTGGCAGCGCCGGATCGCCGGTTGCAAAGGCAGGTCCGGAGGGACTAGATAAGGGGCCTGCGCGGCCCGCGCCGCGCGCCCGCTGGGGCATAGTTCAACGGCAGAACACTCGGCTCTGGACCGAGCGATCCTGGTTCGAATCCAGGTGCCCCAGCCAAACTGTATGGTCATCAAATCCCGCTCAACAGCGCCCATTTGGCGAATCGCGGCACCGGCTACGCGTTTTTTTTACGACGGTGGATTGCGCCTAATCGACCGCCTGGACTTTGCTATCCCATCTGTCCCGCTCCGTCTCATCTCGGAGCACAAGGAACGAGCCCATTGCCAAGGCATCAATTGCAGTTCCTGTGAAACAGCGATAGGCGTCATCGGGCGTGCACACGATGGGCTCGCCTCGAATGTTGAACGAGGTGTTGATCAACATGGGAACACCTGTGAGCCTGCCAAACTCCCTGATCAACCCGTAGTACAACGGGTTTTGCTCCTTACTTACAGTCTGCACCCGTGCCGTTCCATCGACATGGGTGACCGCCGGAAGCGAGGCTCTAAATTCTTCTCTCACTGGATGGACCATCAGCATGAAATCGGTTGCCGAATTCGAAGGCTCCACTAGTTCAAAGAATTTCTCAGCGTGCTCAGTGCAGACTACCGGCGCAAAGGGGCGAAATTCCTCTCGATGCTTCACTTTCATATTAATGATGTCTCTCATGTTTTGATTGCAAGGGTTAGCCAAAATGCTCCTCGCTCCGAGCGCTCGAGGGCCCCATTCCATTCTGCCCTGAAACCAGCCAATAATCTTATCCACCGCGATTAGCTCGGCCACCCGCTTCAAGAACAAGTCTTGCGCTGGAATGTAGTGATAGTTGATATCGTTTAGGTCTAGATAGAAACCAATCTGCTCATCGCTAAAAGAAGGACCGAGATAGATACTACTCAGACCCTCCGTGCTTTTTCGGCCAAGTATATGGTGGTAGGCCACATACGCAGCCCCAATGCTGCTTCCGGAATCGCCGGCAGCTGGTTGTATGAAAAGGCTCTTGAAGGGTGTCTCCGAATGGATTTTGCCGTTAGCCACGCTATTCAGAGCTACGCCACCGGAATAGCACAAGCAATCTTCTTGCGTTTCCCGCGCCACGTGACGCATCATTGCAAATATCGCGTCTTCAGTGACCATCTGTAGTGCCGCTGCCAAATCCATATGTCGTTGCGAAACGACATCCGATGAGTTTCTGCCGGCACCGCCCATGAGGCGGTTGAATTTGGTAGTCACCATTTTTCGAGTCGAGTAGAAATCGAAATATGACATGTCGATTCTGAAACTTCCGTCCTCGCAAAGATCGACTAAGCTTCGGAGTTTACGGTAGAATGAGTTGGCGACTCGGTCCCGGCTTCCGTATGCGCTGAGCCCCATCACCTTGTACTCGGACGTATTCGCGGAAAAACCCAGATATGAAGTGAGCGCGCTATAAAGCAGTCCGATCGAGTCCGGATAATTGATCTGTTTGTAGATATACAATTTATCGTCTTTACCAAGACCATAGGTCATGGTGGCGTATTCGCCTACGCCGTCGATCGTTAGCAAAGCCGCCCGATCGAACGGAGATGCAAAGAATGCGCTCGCTGCATGCGACAAATGATGATTGCTAAAGTAGATCTGACCGTTAAAATTTAGAACCTTTCGAATCATCGTTTCGACATACAACTTCCCCCACAAGACATCCTTGTAGCGTAACAGACGATGCGGAATTCCATCGTAAATCCAAGAACCCAGCCGCAGCAGATCGTCTCCCACCCAGTCCTGCATTGTGGTAGAGAACGTGTGAAAACTTGGAACTTGTTGGGTAAACTCTTCGAGAATTCGCTTCAACTTGAGATATGGCTTTTCGTAGAAACAGATAACATCGATCTCATCGATGTCGATTTTTTGATGATTCAAGCAGAACTCGATAGCATTTAATGGAAACGACGCATCATGCTTTCTGCGCGTAAATCTTTCCTCTTCCACCGCGGCAACAACTCGGCCATCTTGCAACAAAGCGGCTGCGGCATCGTGGTAGAAACAGGAAATGCCAAGAACAAACAAATCTGGACTCTTCTTAGAGTGATCGTGTGACCGGCCGCTGGCCGACAGGTCTAAGCCACATGGCACAATACCCCCCTCGCTATAGATGGTGTACAAGTGCCGTGCACCTGCAATCCCTTGCTCAGAACGGCCTGTCCCAACTATCGGAGCTATCGGGTGCGCAATAGTAAGATCCAGCACGAGACTGGCGATTGCGCATTTTCATGCCCGCTCTTCCAAGTGCCGAGCCCGCAATCAAAACCGTATAGGCCGCCGCCAAAATATTGTAGCGCAGACATAAGACACGCCATCGCCGCAAGTGCGCTGACATAGAGTTCGCAAACTCAGATGCTATCGCCATTCACTCCGCCACCCACAACCGATTCCACCAAGTGCTCATCCATGACCACAGATGAACCGCTGCAATCTGCCCGCCACGACTCTGTGAGCCGTCACCGAGGGATGCCAATCTGTTGAACACAGTATCAGCGATCCTTCATTGTATAGTGACAGGTAATCATGCAAATCATCCAAAAAATGAATGCCTCTATCTCCGCAATACTCACCGAGTAAACGCGATAGCCGATTAGACTTAAGCCGGAACGGATGGCGGGGCCAATGAACAAGGACTGGCTTAGCTCCTATATCCGCGCAAGACGCACCTATCTCGTCGAACATGCCAAGACTGCATGAGATCCTGGCTTGATAGTCCTGAAGATCGATTCCGTCATCCTGATTTGTGACGCCGGTAACAACGTGTGGACGCATCAGAATGATGTCCATCACCATCAAGAAAACGAACCGGAGATTGGTACGGCCACCGAACGCCCGGTAGGCCGTCAGCATGTCCCGTGTAGAAGCCCCTTGAATACCACCGTTGATTGCTACCATGTCCGGAAGCATGGCTCCAAGCACACAGGGGAACGTCTTGTCCGGATCCACGCCGTGCCCGTAAGTGAAGGAATCTCCAAGACAAAGAACATAATCGCCGTCATTGGGGATTTTCAATGCGCCTTCCCTTTCGAGAAATTCAGCATCGAAGGTCTTCTTTGTCCGTGCGCAAAGTTTTTCGCTGATCCGTAGGCAAGAATTCCGATCCACGGTCCGCTACCTCATTTCGTAGGTATATGCAGATATCGTCCTTTCTTCCTGACGAACCAGACACTGTCGACGTCTCCAGAGCAGTCTCAAAATGCACATCGGCAAAGTTGATTTGCCGAAGTAGGCTTCAAGCTCTTCTAACATTCCATTGTGACGCTGTATCACAGCCTCTACAGGGCTCCACGTGGATCTCATAGCGAATGCGCCTTTCTCTCCTATGGAACCTCATTTAACGGTCATTAGTCGTGTCGGAATAGTGGCCCAAATCGGCGAACTTATCGCACCAATCGAGGATATCCGCATCGTCCTGGTACCAAGTCCGAATGTTGTCTTCTCCGGCTTCGGACAGCAGTTTGCAATAGCCTTTCGGCGTCTTATGTGACAGCACATCATCGGAAGGGAGCCGCAAATCTTCATCGATGCCAAGCAAGGAAAGGATTCTTCGGAAGTCTGTTTCTAACCGCTCCTGCCTGCCTATGAACAGGATCCTTCTCTTGTGCAACTCCAGGTATTGAGACGAATGCAGCCAGAAGTGTAGGGGAAAGCGTGTATGCCAGATACTGGCCATTGCGCATTCGGCCGCACGCCGGGTGACAAGACAAGGACTGCTTAGGGACTCGGCCAAGTCATTGGCGGTGGGGAATCTCCGGAAGGCGACCTGCTCGCCCTCGTCCCACCGGGCGTCTGTGTAAGGCCTTCCCATCCGCAATCTGGAGTTAAACCCTGATACAAAGCGCGTCGCAATGTCGCGTACAAAGATGATGCAGCGCGCCGACGGTGCTTCCACAACGTCTCGAAACGTCATGGCGTGACCGTTAAGAATGAGATAGTCTGGCTTTAGACGCTTGTCCCGGAATGCCTGCTTGAGCGCCGTCCCTCCAGTCTTCGGAATGTGCAGTAAATGAATGCTTTCCATGCCCAGAAGTTCATTCGAAATCTGTTTTCGGACGGGTTGGAACCATGGCCGGGGAGCAAAGGTTTAGGCTGATAGGCACCGCTCGGGCATCATTCTAGATGAAAAGGAGACGGATCCTCCCTCTCGGGTCGGCAACTTTTGTCAGTTTGGCTCTCGGTCTCCAGCCTCAGGTGGAAACCGCTTTCATGTCGTGTCGCCAGCAGTTCAGTCAGTTCCACGAGAGCAGCAGGTGCCTGATCGGCAATATTGAATCGCTCCGACGGATCGTATTTGAGATCGTAGAGTTCCGGCGGACTCGACAGATGCTGGATCAGTTTGTACTGGTCAGTTATTAGACAACGGAACTCATTCAGCGTGCTGGTCACACATTCACGATGCGATGAGTTCGGGTCACGCAACGTTTCGTCGAACGATTGACCGTCAATAGGCTGCCGGCCAATCGGGACGCCGGCAAGCGAACAAAGCGTCGGATAGATGTCGATCAGCGAGACCAGTGCTGACGAGGCGCCTCCCTCCAAAATGCCCGGCCCAGACACGATCAGCGGCACTCGGAGAGCACCTTCATAGGGAACCATTGCAGAAACCATGCCGTGATCGCCTATCATCTCTCCGTGGTCGCTGGCAAACACGATGATGGTGTTCTCAGCGAACCCTCGTTCTTGAAGGCAACGGAGTAGCATCCCGATCTGATCGTCGACAAGTTCGATGCAGGCGCAATACTGACGACGCATTGTATCGATCTGCGTCCGAGTCGGATTCGTGCAAAAGGGAGAGGTCACGACCCACTCCGCCTTGCGATCACATCCGGGTTCGATCGATTGCGGCATTTTCGCCGACCGAAAACGGAGCCCATACTCCCTGGGCGGATCGAAAGGCTCGTGTGGTCCAGAAAACCCGACGAAAAGAAACCACGGAAAGTCGCTTGGCACGTTCTCCAGCCAGGCCCGTGCCTGACCTCCGATATACGAATCAATGTAGTCCGCTACAGGTAGTGGTGAATCCCAGGAGGCTTCTGCCGTATGCCAGAACTTTTCACGCCGAGCTCGGTAGTCCTCAAGATGAAGGTCATACAAACCCAATCGCTGCAACTGGAACCCATAGGGGCCCATCGGCCTCCCGTGAATGCAAGCGTGAATCTTGCCTTCAATCTCCTTCGGATGGGTGAAGCCCCAGTCGAATAACCATGGGCGGTCTCCGTTGAGGCCGTTGTATGGATCAGATTTACGTAGGTCGATTTTTCCTACCCCGCCCACTCGGTATCCAAAATCGCGAAAGGCGCGGTAAAGTGTCGGTTCGCTCAACGGAAGCGATAGATCGTTCCCACAAACCGGCCCATATCTCCAAGGCTCGCATCCGGTTGCCATAGACACTCTTGAAGGTGCGCAGATGGGGCTGGCTGTGTAAGCCCTGTTGAATGAAACTCCTCTTTCCGCGAGCGAGTCGATGTTCGGAGTTCTTACGACTCCTGGACAGCTCACTCCCAGGAAATCGGCTCTCAGGTCGTCCGGCAGGATAAACAAGACGTTTGGCGGCGAGGTGTTGGGCATGGGTTCAGCCGGACAAATCTCTTCAACCAAGAACTAGACGTGGGTTAGCGCATTCATGCAGTTAACGTGCTGATAATAGAGAAAGAGGATCGAATGGCAAATCATGACCTCGGACGCGGTAGGAGCGATCGTGGTCCGAATTCGGATGCGCCGGCCAGTTCTCGGATGATCAATACGCGATCACTCAAAGCTACCGGGCTGGATCCCGGTCACCCGCCGCTCATGGCGGTGAAGACGAAGACCTTCGATCCGGGCGCGAGGCGGGTCTCGAGGGTCGCGCGCTCGCCGTCGACGAAGATCTTGATGTGGCGGCGGATGGCCGGGGTGGAATCTGAGAGGCGGTCGCGCATGCCGGGCCAGCGGGCGTCAAGGGCGGCGAGCAGCTCGGCGACGGTCGCGGCATTCAGCGTCAGCTCCGGTTGCGACCCGGGGAAGAGACGCACCAAGGGGGCCGGCAGCAGGACTGTCACCGTCGGTGGCACGGGCGGCTTGGGCTGGTCGGGCATGGCCCGTCGCTTCCTCTGCGGTCCGGCCGCGCGGTCTCCGGTCTAGGCGTCGACCTGGAACGTCTCGACCGAGGTGGTGGTCGGCAGGTGCCGGACGATGCAGCGCCAGCTCTCGCCCTCGTCGGCGCTGGCGTAGAGCTCGCCCGAGGTGGTGCCGAAGTAGACCCCGGCCGGCTCCAGGCTGTCGGTCGTCATGGCCCGGCGCAGGACGGTGAGGAAGGCGTTCTCCTGGGGCAGGCCTTCGCGCAGGTCCTGCCAGCTGGCGCCGCCGTCGCGGGTGCGCCAGACCGCGGCCCGGCCGTCCAGCGCGAAGCGGCCCAGGCTGTCGCCGTTGAGGGGGAAGAGGTAGAGGGTCTCCGGCTCGCGCGGGTGGGCCGCCGCCGGGAAGCCGAAGGTAGACGGCAGGCCGGCCTCGATGCTCTTCCAGCTCTCGCCGCCGTCCCGGCTCGCGTACATGCCGCAGTGGTTCTGCTGGTAGAGCTGCTCGGGCCGGCCCGGCGCCATGACCAGCGAATGGACGCACTGGCCGAACTCGGGATAGCGCTGGTCCTCGGGCAGATAGTCGTTGCGGGTGCCCCTGTTGCGGGCCTCCCAGGTCTCGCCGCCGTCGGCGCTGTGGAACACGCCGCCGGTGGAGATGGCGACCCAGAGGCGCCGCTCGTCATCGGGGTGGGGCACGATGGCGTGCAGGATCAGCCCGCCGCCGCCCGGCATCCAGTGGGGGCGGGAGGGATGCTTCTGCAGCCCCTCCAGGTGGCGCCAGCTGCTCCCCCCGTCATCGCTGCAGAAGAGGCCGGCGGGCTCGACCCCGGCGTAGAGCCGCCCGTTCTTGAGCGCCAGGCTCCAGACGGCGGCGATCGGCGTCTCCCCTTCAGCGTAGGCCAGGCTGTCGCTCGAATGGCTCCAGCTCGCGCCCCAGTCCTCGGACTTCCAGACCGCCGGGCCGAACCACTCGTTGCCGCCGCCGGCGTAGACCGTGCCGCTCGCCGGATCGGCGATGGCGTGGTGGATCGGCCAAGCCTGGCAGAAGGGGCCGCTGAGGGTCCAGGACTCCCGGGCGGGCGTGCCCTCCAGCAGGAAGAGACCCTTCTTGGTGCCGACCAGCAGGCGCAGCTTGGACGTCGTTCTCGGCCTCCCTTCCGCGGGCCCTCGCGGTTCCCAAGGCTCGTCACCTGAGGTCTCGATCCGCGCAGGAGCCGGTCAACAGGGAGCGGGTCTCCCCTCTACGGCCTTGCCCCGACTCTCTCGTTCATGGCTTCTTGAGCATTGATAGCAAATTATAACTTTCTACTCCTAAATAACAATCTTAAAGTTACTATCAACTATCTCTAGAGGCGCGCTAGGCTGGTGGCAGGCAAACGCAGTTATAACGACGGATGCGCGGCGGCCCATGCGCTGGAGCTGGTCGGCGAGCGCTGGGCCCTCTTGGTGGTGCGCGAGCTGACCCTGGGCCCCAAGCGCTTCACCGACCTGCGCGCCGGGCTGCCGGGCATCAGCCCCAACGTGCTGGCCCAGCGCCTGCAGGAGCTGGAAGCGGCCTCGCTCCTGGTGCGGCGCAAGCTGCCGCCGCCGGGCGCCGTCTGGGTCTACGAGCTGACCGCCTGGGGGCTGGAGCTGGAGCCCGTGATCCGGGCTTTCGGCCGCTGGGCAGCGCGCTCCCCGACCCTGCCCGCGGGCCGTCCGGCCAGCGTCACCTCGATCATCCTCTCCTTCCGCACCCTGTTCGATCCCATCGCGGCCGGCGATTTCGAAGCTAGGCTGGAGCTGCGCCTCGACGCGCAGCCCTTCACAGTGGGGATTTCGCGTGGGCGGATCGAACTCGCGACGGGCGGCGCGGAGGCGCCGGACGCCGTCGTCACGTCCGACCCCAACGCCCTCGCCGCCGTCATCTACGGTGGCCGCGAGCTGGCCGAGGCCCTCGGCACAGGCGATGTCGAGATCAGCGGCGATAGGACCGCCGTCGAGCGTTTCATCAAGCTATTTCCCCTACCCGAACGTGCGCCTGCGACAGCGCAGGGCTGACCGGCCGGGCTTGGTGGCGGCATACCACAGGGCATGGCTGGAACAGCGCCCTTCCGCTAGGCTGCGCCCGGCAAGACCGGCCGGGCGGCAATCCGACGGCCGGTCCGGGCGGAACCAGGGACCCTCGAGATCGAGCCATGACAGAAAGCCGGACGCTGGGATCGGACACGTCGGCCGGTTCACCGGCCGACGGGGGCCGGCCGCTACGTCTTGCGATCATCAAGCCGGGCAAGGCCTGGCGGGCCTGGGAACGAGCCGCCCTGAACGCCCTCGCCGCCAGCCCGCAGCAGGCAGGGCTGGCCGTGCTAACCCTGCCGGACTCGCAAGGGGCCGGCGAGAGGACCACGGCCGCCTTGGCGGCCCGGGTCGGCGCCCGCAGCTTCCGGCCCGCAGCACCGCCCGCCGGAGACCCGATCCAGGCCGAGTCCTGCACCGACGCGAAGGACGCGGCCCAGCGCATCGAGGCGGCGGAGGCCAAATTTCTGGTCTGGCTGGGCCTCGATCCGCCGCCCACCGAGCTGATCCGGGCGGCGGAGCGATGCCTTTCCGTGGACTACCGGTCGGAGGCGCCGGCCCTGGACGGCCGGGCACGGCCGCTGGAGCTGGTCCGCCTGACCGTGCGCCTGTGGTGCCGCAGCCGAGACGGCACGATCCCGATCGCCGAGGCCGTGCACCGGCCGCCGGTGGAAAAGGGCCTGCGCCTGCTGGTCGACAGCGCCTTCGTGCTGGCCCCGGCCCTCCTGGCCCGCAGCCTCGCCTTGGCGGCCTTCCAGAGCGCAGGGCGTGCTGAGTTTCCTCTGGGGACGCCGGAGACAGCGGCCCATCAAGCCCAGACTCCGACGCCGGGGCGTGTTCGTCTCGCCGTGCACTACGCCCGCGCCGTCCTGCGCCGCCTGCTCTACGGCGTCGTGTTTCGTGAGGTCTGGGCCCTCGGGCTCGTCGAGCAACCGGTCCGGGAGATTCTGGCACAAGGGTCGCTCGGAGACGTTCGCTGGCTCGCCGTACCCGGGCGGCTGGCCTCTCTCGCCGACCCCTCCATCCTGGACACCGAGACGGGCCCGCTCGTCCTGGCCGAGCGGCTCGACGGACCGGGCGGCAAGGGGCGCATCGTCGCCGCGCCCCTGTCGGCGCTCGCCGCAGGCAACGGCGTTCCTTGGAGAGACACGCTTCGCGAGGCTCACCACCTCTCCTTCCCCGGCACCTTCCGCTTCGAAGGCACGCACTATCTGGTGCCAGAAGCCTACGAGTCCGGCCAGCTCTGGGCCTATCGCCAGGCTTCGGAAGGACCCGACGGCTGGGAGCGCCTGACGGAGCCCCTGCTCCCGGACGTTCCGGCCCTGGACCCGGCGGTGTTCGAGCACGAGGGCCGCTGGTGGCTCCTCGCCGGCATCGCCGGGCGCAATCCCAACGTCAACCTCTATGCCTGGTTCGCGAACTCCCCGCTCGGCCCCTGGACAGAGCACGCGCTCAATCCGGTCAAGTCGGACGTGCGCGCGAGCCGCTCGGCGGGCCGCCCCTTCCGTCTCGGGGACGACCTCTACCGCCCGGCCCAGGACTGCTCCGAGACCTACGGCGGCGCCCTGGTCGTCCAGCGGATGACGGCCCTGACGCCGACGGACTTCCGGGAGGAGGCCGCAGCGGTCTTCCGCCCCGTGCCGGGCATGCCCTACGGCCGCGGCCTCCACAGCCTCTGCCCGGCCGGCGAAGTCACCCTGATCGACGGCAAGGCCTACCGCTTCACTCTTTGGGCAGCGCTGTGTGCTTTGCTGGATCGGCCCTCGGGTCGCGGTCGCTGACAGCACCACTCGCCCGCCTGATACTAAGCGGGTTCGAGCCTGAGCGGCAGCGGCGCGTACATGAGCAGCATACCGCCTTGGTGGTCGATCCCCTCTCCCGGCTCGACGGGGATCTCGCGGACCGTCTCAAAACCGACCGCGCGGTAGAGGCCGATGGCTTTCTCGTTGTCGGCCCAGACGTGGAGGCTGAGGCGGTCGAAGCCCAGCTCGCCCGCCAGCTCCGCCGCGAAGCCCAGCAGCAGGCGGCCTATGCCCTGGCCCCGGGCGTCCGCGCGCACGACGAAGGAGTTGATGTACCAGCTGCCCTCGACCCGGCTGGTCAGGACCTCGCGCATGCGGTCCAGGCGCCGCCGCGGCAGCACGCTTTCGAGCAACGGGGGCAGGCCGAAGTCCTCTGCGGGATAGCAGAGGATCATGCCGACCACCTCGCCGTCGCTCTCGGCGAGGATCGCGTTGGCGTAGCAGAGGGCCGAGGCCTCGTCGGCGACCGCCACCCGCAGCAGTTGCTGGGCGCCGAGCCCTGGCAGGAGGCCGTTTAGCAGGGATTCGAAGAGGCCGGCGCCCGCCTCCAGGATGGACTCGACAACGACGTCGCTGTCCTCCACCCGGGCCAGTCTGAGGGAGACCGCCATGTCGGGATTAGCGTCCCGGGCCGCGTCGGGGCGGGCGCCGCATCAGCGCCGCCGCCCGAAGCGCATAAGGGCCCAGGGCACGGGGTTTCGGGCCACGTCTCGCACCAGGCTGGCGAAGGGCACCTCGGCCAGCTCGCTCTGGGCCTCGAAACGGAACCCCGCGCGCGCCGGGCGGGTGTGCCCGTCATGATCGGACAAGAGCTCGGTAACCCTCTCGCGGCCTTCGGCACCGCCGGGAACCAGATGGATCAGCAGCGCGCGCACCAGAAAGCTCTCGAAGGTCTCGTAGGCCTCCAGGCTCAGATAGGGGTCGACATGATCCGAGGCCAAGGCCGACACCAGGGTCTCCCAGGACCCGTGGTCCTCGGTGAAGCCCTTTCCCCCGAAGAACGCGGGCGCGATCACGGCCGGCTTGAGGCCGGCCCCGCAGGCCGCGAGCAGCTCCGGTGCCGAATGGCCGACCACTTGGTCGGCGTGGCGCAGCAGCTCCGGCCGGAAACCATCCCGGCGCAGGAGGACGCGCACCTGCCGGTCCGGAGGCAACGTGGCCCGCCATGCGCTCAAGCCGGCAAGGACAGCGTCCTCGTCTGCACCGCCGCTCACCGCCCGTCCGCCATTCCCCATGACGAAGATGATGCGGTGGGCCGAGGTTTCCAGCAGATCCGCCATCAGCTTGCGGTACTGGGCAAGGATCGAGACCTCTTCCGCGGGGACCCCGAGGATCGCCGGGTCATCCAGCGCTTGGCCGACGACGAGTACGGTCTTGCCACCATCCGTTGGAAAAGGCCGCGGCTCCAATTGCGAGCTGCCGGCCGCGGCATCGTACCGCAGGAGCCCGGCCCATCGGCGATGGGCCTCCGCCCGGGCCCGGTCCCGCGTGTCCGGGTCGACCGGCGGCTGCAGACCCTCGTAGGCGGCCGGCTCGCCCAGGCGCGACCGGCCGGGCAAGGGTCCGCAGCCCGCCTCCAGGAAGAACGGGCCGGCGCCCAGGAAGGGGGCGACGGTGAAAATGCGCAGGCCCTCGCGGGCCGCCACTTCCTGGAGGCTGCGCGCAGCGATGGAAGTACCACGCTCGACGATCGCGTGCGTGAATGGGCCTTGGCGCGCGAGCAAGCCGGCCCAGTGGTCGACCCAGGCGCCGGCTGCGGACAGGCAGCCGACGACAGCCTCCCGATCCTCAGGGGAGCGACAGGCACGTTCGATCACGGCGGCCACGTCATTGGGGCCGGCACCGCCCGCCCAGCTTGGGCGCTGCAGCAACCGGGCCAGCAGGTCGCAGCCGATCAGGCCGGACAGTACCTGGCCCCGGTGCTCCGCGGTCGCTAGCGCGCGCGGACTGAGCCCGTCGAGGTCGCGCCGGAGCGCGGCCGCGCGCTCTGCCCCACCGTTCGCCAGGGGGCCGCTCCTATCGATCCGAACGGCCAGATAGTCGATAGGCGTGCCGTCCAGATGCTCGAAGAGAGCCCGGTAGTTGGCCCGCTCGAAGCCCGGCGTCTCGGCGAGCAGCACCCGCATCAGGCAGCCTCCGCCAGGATGCCGCGGTAGAGCTCGAAGTACTGCGCCGCCACCTCGTCCCATGAGGGCACCTGGGCGGCGCCGGCGAAGGCGCCCTCCATCAGAGCGGCGAGCCCGGCCCCCGATCCCTCCAGCAACGCCATGATCCGCGCACCGTCCTCCTGCGGCCGGCGGGTGAGGAAAAGGCCGTTCACCCCCTCCGAGACCGTCTCGGGGCAGAGCCCCACCGGCGTGCAGATCACGGGGATGCCGGCGCCCAGCGCCTCGGGCACGCAGGCCGGCCCGCCTTCGAACTGGCTCACCACCAGCAGCGCGTCGACACCAGCGTAGAGCGCGCCGAACAGCCGGTAGGGGACCCGCTCGTAGGAGCGTGCCTCGAAGTCCTTGGCGCGCAGGGACTCGGCCTCGCGCCAGCGGCCCTCGCCGACCAGGAGGAAGGACACCCGGGCGGGGTCGAGGTTGTCGGCCAGGGCGTCAAGGAAGGCCTCGCCTTTGACCCCGCCCTCGTGGCGCCGGGAGAAGATGCCGAGGCGGAGGCGTCCGTCCCTCGGCCAGCGCCGGCGCCCCGGCACCGGAAAGACCGCCCGCTCGACGCCGTGGGGTATGACAACGGTGTGGCCTATGCCCTGTTCGCGGAGCCGCACCTGCTGGGTCCGGTTGACGCAGTGGACCCGCGTCGCCTCCCGATAGCGCGGCAGGAAGGTGGAGAGCCGCAGCCAGGGCTCGTCGTCGTCCAGGTCGTGGTGCACGGTGACCAGCGAGCGCGGGGCCAGACGACGCTCCAGGTTCGGACGGTGGTAGTGGTGGACCCGAGCCGCCGGATCGGGGCGGGTCGTCAGGCTGACTTCGCTGCCCGGCGGCGCGCGGTCGGCCAGGCGGCGCACGATCTCCCCGAAGATGATGCTCCGCATGAGCGCGGTGGATAGGACATGGTTGATCTGATAGCTATGCATGGCATCACGCGGCGCTCCCGGGACGGCACCAACTATATCCAGGCCGCCAGCGGGTGTCGATGGAGCCCCCGGAGCGCGGGGCCGCCGGTGACGGGTGGATCGAGCAGGCTTTGTCACACTGGATCACGCAAGGTTGGTACCGCTGTCCGGCCGGGGTCGTCGACCTGCTCGGACGCATGCCGCCGCTGCGCTTCCGCGCGGCCTGGTGGCACGAGTCCTGCGGACGAATCGGCCGGGCGGCCGCCCTGCTGCCGCCTCGTGCGGGAAACTCCAAGCTTGCGCGCTATGCCGCCCGCCTCCGAGACTTCCAGGAGGTGTTGGAGACTGGTCACCTCACGCTCCCGGAACCCGCAACCGAGAACAGGCCATCACCGCTGCCATTCAAAGGCCGGACGGTGATGGCGCTCTACGGCTCGGAGCCCTGGATGACGGCGGGCTACGGCGTCAGGACGCGCTGCCTGCTGCGGGCCCTCGAAGGGCGGGGCATCGCCTGCACCCCAGTGACGCGCCCCAACTTCCCCGCCGACTGGCCCGGCCATGACGGGGCGCCAGTCGGCCGCGAGGAGACGGCCGATGGCGTCACCTATCGACGATTGGTCTCGCCGGTCTCGCACCAGTGGGATTCGCCCCGCCGATACATCGAGGCCTTCGCCGACGGTCTCGTGGAGATCGCGCGGGAGACCGGCGCCAGCCTCCTGCACGCCGCCTCCAACCACATCGTGGGCCTCGCCGCGTCACTCGCGGCCACGCGCCTCGGGCTGCCCTGGGTCTACGAGATCCGGGGCTTGTGGCACCGGACCACGGTGTCGCGCCGGCCCGGCTGGGAGCGGAGCGAGCTCTACAGGATCCACGAGGCACTCGAGCGCCAGGCGGCCATGCGGGCCGACCGGGTGGTAACCCTGTCGGAGGAGTTGGCCCGGCACGTGGCGGGCTGGGGCGTGCCGCGGGATCGGATCTCGACCGTCCCCAACGGCGTGGACGAAGCGCTGTTCGAGCCTTCGGCTCGCAACGAGGCCCTGCGGCGTGATCTGGGCGCCACCGACGAGACCCTGCTGGTCGGCTTCATCGGCACCTTCACCCCCTACGAGGGGCTCGACCGGCTGATCCAAGCGGCGACAGCTCTCCGGAGCGAAGGCCTGGAGATCTCGCTCGCCCTGGTAGGCGATGGCGAGGAAGAGCGCGCCCTGCGCAGTCTGGCGCGACGGCTGGGCGCACCCACGGTCTTCGCAGGGCGGGTCCCTTTCGACCGCGTCCCGGCCTACTACCACGCCCTCGACCTCTGCGCCTTTCCGCGCCGGAACCTGGACGCCACCCGGCTGACCCCGCCGCTGAAGCTTGCCGAGGCCATGGCCTCCGGCCTGCCCGTCCTGGTGAGCGACCTGCCGGCCTTGACCGAAGTCGTGACCGACGGGCACGACGGCCTGGTGGCCGGACAGGGTCCCGATGATCTGAAAGAGGGCTTGCGGCGCCTTGCAGACGATCCCGGGCTGCGCCGGCGCCTCGGCGCGGCCGGCCGCGAGAGAGTCCGGGACGGCTACCGCTGGCAAGACCAGGCTGGGCATCTGGCCGAGCTCTACCGCGGCCTGTCGACCGGCGCGCCCATCGCCTCGTCCGCCGTCTGATGCAGTCCTCGCCTTTGGGACCGACGATCTCCCCAGCAAGACCCAAGCGCCATGGATGACCGCGCGCAGCCCCTGCACGTCACCCTCTTCGGCGAGGTCGACCTGAACCGGATCGACGGCTCCGCCGTCTGGCTGGCCTCCCTCGCCCAGGTCCTCGCCAGCGCGGGCCTGCGGGTCAGCCTCCTGACCTGGACCGCGCCGGCCCGCGAACTGCTGCTGGCGCCGCTGCAGGGCCTGGAGAATATGAGGATCATCGACCCGACGGCGGAAGGCTGGGCCGGTCGCGGGCGGAGCGGCCGCCTCTCGGCAGGGGGCGCCGTGCGGGCGCTGGAACGTCTGCTGGAGCGCGACCCGTTCGACCTCGCCATCGTCCGCGGCACCCGCACGGCGGCCCGCGCCAGCGCCAGCGCCCGAATCGCGCCTCGGCTTTGGGCCTATCTGACCGACATCCCCCAGCCGGGCCGCCCGGCCGGTCCCCTGCGGCACTGGCGGACCCGGCGGATCTGCGCCCGGGCCCACAGGATGCTCTGCCAGACCCGGGCGCTGGAGCGACATCTGCAGAGGCTCTGTCCGGGGGTCGAGGGCATCTGCGTGCAGCTGCCGCCGATGATACCCGATGAGGCGGTCCAGCCCGCTCCGCATCAGGCGCCCGCACCCGGCGACACCCTGCGGCTGGTCTATCTCGGCAAATTCGCACCGCTCTGGAACTCCCTGGAGATGACGGTGCTACCCGCCGCTCTCGCAGACGCCGGGCTTCCGGCCGAGCTGCAGGTCATCGGCGACCGTTTCCAGTGGTCCCCTTTCGGCCGGTTCGAGACCCGCATGCGCCAGGCCCTCGAAGGCACACCGGGGCTCGTCTGGCATCGCGGCCGGGCCCGCGACGAGGCCCTGTCACTGGCAGCCGAGGCTCACGTGGGGCTGGGCTGGCGCCACAGGGCCCTGGATCGGTCAGTCGAACTCTCAACCAAGCTGCTGGAGTACGGCGCACTCGGCCTGCCCTGCCTGCTCAATCCGACCGAGATGCACAAGGAACTCTATGGCGAGGACTACCCCCTCTTTGCCGGCACACGCGAGGACGTGATCGCGGCCCTGACTCGGGTCTGCCGCGACCCCGACCTCTACGATCGGGCCGCGCGACGCGCCCTCGAGGTCTCGCGGCGCTTCACCTTCTCGTCGGCGGCGGAGCGCCTAGTGCCAGCGCTGCGCGCCCGGCCCCATGCCTAGCCACGCGGCGAGCTCTGCACGAGAAGCGCCTCACGCTTCCAAGGTCTTGCCCGGCGTTTCGTGCCGTCTCGGGCTCGCTGTACGGAGCTGGAAGCGGACCGCCTCCATGGCCTCCATGACGTGGACAGAGTCCTCGAGCGAGCCCTGATCCTTGCGCTGCCGGGTGCGTATGGCCTCGACGAAGGCGGCCATCTGCTGGTCGAACATGTTGACCTCCCGGGCAGGCAGGTCAGTGCGCCCGGCGGGAAAGCCGCCGGCCTCGGCGAGGGTGTGGACGTACTGGGGCATGCTCGCCTGGATCGAGCCGAAGAAGCTGCCGTTCTCGCCCTGGATCTCCATCATCTGAGCGAAGGCCGGGGTGATCAGATCGGCCTGCAGGAAGACCGGGATGCCCGAGGCCGTCTCCGAGCGCACGATCACGAAGTCCTCGGCGTCGGCGTCGACCGGCTTCCAGTCGATGAGGCGCCGGGGGCGCAGGATGTCCTGGGCCAGGACCTCAGTACGCTCGAGAGGGCCGAGATACCAGACGGCGAGGTCGAGCATGTGCACCAGCATCTCGTTGACCGCCCCGCCACCGGACTCCCGCTGATGCTTCCAGGCGGCGTGGGAGCCGCGGCCGCCGATGCGGAACAGCGCCGCGGTCACCCTGCCGAGGGCCGGGCAGCGTCCCTCCTCCCGGACCCCCGCCAGAATCTCGCGGGCGCGCCCGAAGACCGGCGCGAAGCGGTAGATTTGCCCCACCATGCCGATGCGGTCCGAGCGCTCGCTGTGCTCGCGGATCTCGCGGGCCTCCTCCGCGGTCTCGCAGAGAGGCTTCTCGCAGAAGAAATCCTTGTGGGCAGCCAGGGCTCGGCGGATCTGGGCCGCGTGAGTCCTGGTCGGCGTGCATATGGCGACCGCGGCGATCCCAGGATCGCTGTAGACCTCTTCGGGCGCCTCGACCCAGGCCAGGTCCAGCTCCCGGGCGAGGCTTTCGGCGCGTTCGGGTACCGCGTCCGCCAGCAGCGGCTCGACGCCGGCGCACTTCTTGAGGCCGGCCAGATGCTTGCGGGCCTGCTTGCCGCAGCCGAGGATGGCGATCCTGAGGCTCACTGCGGCTCCCACTCGCCGTTCGGTTTGTCCTTACGGAGCGCCATGGCCGTGTTCCTCAGGCGTTGAGATAGGGTCGCCAGGAGAGCGCCATGTTGGGCTCCCCCAGCTTGTCCGGCAGGGGCTGGTGCCGGCCGGGAACGCCAACCACCAGGGTCCCGGCGGGCACGTCCTTGGTCACCACCGCGCCCGCCGCGACGAAGGATCCCGCGCCGATGCGAACGCCGGGACAGACCACGACGCCCGCCCCCAGGGTCACGTCGGCCTCGAGCACGATGCCCTGCGGCTCGTAGCGCTCCCGCATCTTCAGGGGATAGCGGTCGTTGGTCAGGGTGACCTGGGGCCCGATGAAGACCCGCTCGGCGATCTCCACGTGGGTGGGGATGAAGCAGCAGGCCTGAATCTTCACGAAGCTGGCGATTCGGACCTGACCCTCGATCACCGAGTTGGTGCCCACCAGCACGTGGTCACCGATCTCGGTCTCGCCGCGGATGACCGTGTTGTGGCCGGTCTGAAAGTGATCGCCCGCCGTCACGTCGGCGTAGATGACCGCGCCGCTGCGGATGCGGGCGTGGTCACCGAGGCGCACGGGCCGGCAGTCCTCCCGGTACCTGAGGCCGACCTGGGCACCCGGCTGCACCTCGCAGTCCGCCCCCGCCGTCATGAAATGCTCGCTCACCGGCTCGGCCCTCCGAGGCCACGTCGCGACACTGAGGCGCCGCTGTGAGTCTCCGCCCCCGAGCCGAACCAGGGATATCTCGCCGAGTGTCTCCCCATGCCATTCCCGCTGTGTCTGCCCCGATGCGCCCCAGTGCCGTCGATGACAAGCCGAAACCGTCGTGATATCAATCACACAGAGCCATCCGAGGCAAGCGAGGCGGCAGCCGAGCGGCGGATGCAGGCCGCGCGAACGAGCCGGGGAAGAGACGATTTCGCCCTCGCAGCATCCCATCGAGAGGCAACGCACGATCGCCGAGAGCGTCGGCTGCGAGGGTGTGGCGCTCCATTCGGGGAAGCGAGTGCGCCTCGGCCTGCAACCTGCGGAAGCTGGCAGCGGGATCGTCTTCCGGCGCACCGACGGTCCGGGACCGGGCGAGGTCATCAGGGCAAGCTGGCGCAACGTCGCCGACTGCCGGCTGTGCACCACGCTCGCGAACGAGAACGGCTGCCGGCTGCGCACGGTGGAGCACCTCATGGCCGCGGTCTACGCCTCGGGGATTGACAACCTAGTGATCGAGGTCGAAGGGGACGAGATCCCCATCCTGGACGGCAGCGCGGCGCCCTTCGTCGAGCTTCTGGCCCGGGCGGGTGTCCGCGAGCTGGATGAGGTGCGGCGCAGCCTGCGAGTGCTCCAACCGGTGGAGATCCGCGAGGGCGAGCGGCTCATCCGCCTGGAGCCGGCGGAGAAGCTCAGCGTCGATCTCACCCTGGTGCTGCCCGGCTTCGGACGATCCACCTGGCGCGGTTCGATCACGCCGCAGGTGGTGCGCGAGTCCATCGCCGAGGCCAGAACCTTTGGGCATTTGGCGCAGATCGGCCTGCCGCTGGTCCTGGGCAAGCTGCGCCTCATCCCCTTCCTGCGAGGGGCCTCGTTCCGTAGCGCTGTGGTCTTGCTGAACCGCTTCGTCCTCAACCGCGGCGGCCTGCGCTCAGAGGACGAACTGGTGAAGCACCGGGTGCTCGACCTGGTCGGGGACCTGGCGCTGGCCGGGGCGCCTCTGCAGGCCCGGGTGACGGCCGCCACCGCCGGGCACTGCTACAACACCGCGATCCTGCGGAAGCTGTTCGCCAGCGAAGGGGCCTGGGAGTGGGTTGACCCGGATACCTCGCGGCAGCCCGCAGCGGCCGCCCTGCCGGCCTGAGGAGCGCGCCGGTGGCCGCTTCTCCGAGCACTGACGAGCCCCAGGCGCGGGGAGTCCTGGCGACGGCCCTCGGCCTGCCGTTCTGGACCCTGCAGGTGCTCACCAAGGCCAAGTCCTTCCGCCGCAATCCGGTGATCGGCAGTCCCCTGCTGAACCGGCTGGGCCTCCACGCGGTCCGCCTCGCTCTGGCCCATGCCGCAGCGCGCCTGCGCTGGCTGCAGCTCGCACCGCTGCTGGGAGCCGAGGAGCGCCGCGCCTATCTCGCCGACGGCTATCTGGTCAAGCGGGATTTCCTGCCGCCTGAACTGTTCGAGGCGCTGGTAGACGAGGTGCGGCGTTTCGACGGGCCGGTGCGGGAGTACGTCGAGGGGGACACCTGCACCCACTTCGTGCTGCTGGATGAGACCGCCCTCGCCACCCTGCCGGCCTGCCGCAAGCTGCTCGGCCGGGCCGACTACCGGCGGCTCCACCGCTTCTGCGGTGCGACCAACGGCCGTCCGGCCTTCTTCATCCAGAAGATCCTGAACCAGGCCGTGACGGACGCCGAGGACCCTCAGAAGACCCTCCACGCCGACACCTTCCACCCGACCATGAAGAGCTGGCTCTATCTCGACGACGTAGGCACCGACAAGGGCCCGCTGACCTACGTGCCGGGCTCCCATCGGCTCACCTGGAAGCGGCTCAAGTGGGAGTACCGCATGAGCCTGAGGGCCCGAGACCTGAAGGACGGCCACTCGGAGGACGGCTCCTTCCGCTTCCACGCCGGCGACCTGGAGGAGCTCGGCCTGCCGCAGCCGGTCGCCTTCCGGGTGCCCCGCAACACGCTCATCCTCGCCAACACCTTCGGCCTCCACTGCCGCGGCCAGGCGGCGGCGCAGGCCACGCGGCTGGAGATCTGGGGCTATTCGCGGGTCAATCCCTTCAACCCCCTGCCCGGCCTCGACTTTCCAGCACTCGCCCGCCTGCGCTACCGGATCTACCAGGCCTACTGGCGCCACCGGGACCGCAAGGCCGAGGCGGCGGGCGGACGGGCCTTCGAGCATCCGGTGGAGACGCCCATCGGGCAGGACTCGCCCGGGACCTCCCAAATACCGCGCTGAACAGACATTGCGACATCGCCCGTCCATTTGGGCCGACACATTGGGGGATCAGCGTTCAGGCCCTGCGGCGAACCCTCTCGTCCGCTGCCGCCAACTCTTCGACGCAAGCTACGTACATTTGCGATTCCTGCTCCCAGTTGAGCGTCTCTGAGGCCTGCGCCACCGCCTGCTTGGTTGCGGCCAGGCGTTCCGGCGTCAGAAGCTCGACAACAGTCGTCGCGATGCTTGCCGGATCGCTCTCGTCGAAGACCGCACCTATGCCATGCTCGCGCACCAGACCGGCAATCTCCGGCAAGCGCGAGACCGCCAGCGGCAAGCCCGCAGCAATCAGGAGAAACACTCGGTTCGGCAAGCTGAGGCGCATGTTTTCTCCGTCGCCTTGGCGCGGAACGACTCCCAGGTCCGCGTTTCGAATGTAGGCCGACACTTCGCTCGGCGGCTGGAGTGGCAAGTGATGCACGCGATTGTCAACACGCAAGCGTTCGGCACGGCGAGCGACGTTGCGTGCGACGTCCTTGTGGGTCACAGGACTTAGCATCGCGAGGTGAACATTGTCCGGCAGCCGTGCCAGGGCCTCTATCAAGAGCCCCAAACCCTCGCCCCTGCGCACACTGTTCAGGTACACCAGGACGCGGTCCGACTGGCCCAATCCCAGGTCCGCCTTGAGGCATGCGCCAGTCTTGTTCGACCGAAGAGGAAGGCAGTTACGCACCACTGTGGGCCGCTGCACGTGGAATCGCTCGACTGCCAGATCCGCGATCGAATCGTTGACAGTCGCCCAGCCGTCAGCGCCCAGGGCGATACTGCGCTCGCGCTCTATCTCGATCTTGCGCAAGGTCAGTAGATCTGCCTCTAGCGGATTGAGTTCCTCTGCGAACGGTATCTCTACGGCATCGAACAACAGACGCGCGCCGCTGCTCCGGGCGATCGCCTGTGCTGCGATGAGGGACTTCTCATGATGGCCCTGAACGAGATCGAAGCGCTCGCCCGCAACACTGTTCAAGGCCTGCCTCATGAACTGCTGACACCGTGTCTTGTTCGCGACAGCCAGGGTGTCGGCAAGATGGCTTGCCCCGGCAAGTCCAAGCGGCGCGGGCAGCGCCCGCCACAGCCAGCCGGTCAAGGACATCATTGCCGGCATTCTTGGCACGCCCGTCTCCAGAATCGACAGGTGTCGGCTCTCAGGCAGCGAGGCTGGATCCGGCCGCTTGAAAGCGACCACAGTCACATGATGGCCACGGGCCAACAGCGTCTCAACTTGACGCGCAACGCGCATGTTGAGGCCGAGATCTTTGTAGGCGACGATGCAGATCGCGAGTTGAGGCGTCATGCGCCTGCCGTCAGCCGAGCACATCCCGCACGGCCGCGCAGATGCGGTTCTGCGTGGGCGGGTCCAGGTAGGGGTGCATGGGGAGGCTGAGCACCTCGCCCGCGAGCCGTTCGGTCACCGGCAGGCCGCGCGGGTCGGCCGGGTAGTCGCCGTAGGGCGGCTGCAGGTGGAGCGGCCAGGGGTAGTAGATCTGGGTCGGGATACCGAGCGCGCCCAGGCCCTCCTTCAGATGGTTGCGGCGCGCGCTCCTGACCGTGTAGTAGGCCCAAGCCGGGGTGGTTCCGGGCGGCACCTGGGGGGGTGTCACCAGCCCTTCCAGCCCCTCGGCGTAGCGAGCGGCCGCCTCGGCTCGTAGCTGCATCTCTTCCTCGAAGATTTCCAGCTTGGCCAGCAGCACCACGGCCTGGAGGGTGTCGAGCCGGGCGTTGGTGCCGACGCGTACGTTGTCGTACTTGTCCTTGCCGCGACCGTGGACCCGGATCGAGCGGATCACCTCGGCGGTCTCCGGGTCGTCGGTGAAGATGGCACCGCCATCGCCCCAGCAGCCGAGCGGCTTGGCCGGGAAGAAGCTGGTGGCCGTCACGTCGGCGAGGCCCCCCACCCGGCGGTTCCCGTGGGAGGCGCCGAAAGACTGGGCCGCGTCGGCTACGACCGCGAGGCCGTTGTCCCGGGCGATGGCGTTGATCGCCTCGTAGTCCGCCACCATACCGAAGAGGTCAACCGGGATCACCGCCTTGGGTGTGAGGCAGCCGTCGTTCCTCACCGCCCCGATGGCCGCCTCGAGGCTGCCGGGATCCAGGTTGAAGAAAGCCGGGTCCACGTCCACGAAGACCGTCGAGGCCCCGGTCAGGCAGACCGCCTCCGCTGTCGCGGTGAAGGTCCAGCTGGGCAGGAAGACCGCGTCCCCCGGCCCCACCCCCAGGGCCAGCATGGGCAGCCAGAGGGCGTCGGTGCCGTTGGAGCAGGTGATGACCTCGGCGACCCCGCAGTAAGCGGCGAGCTGCGCCTCGAGCTCGCGCACCTCGGGGCCCATGATATAGATCCCGTGGTCGAGCACCTTCCGCCAGCCCTCCTCGACCCGCGCACGCACGCGATTGCGCTGGGTCGCGAGGTCGACGAAGGGGATAGGCTGGGGCTGGGAATTCATTGCGGCGATTGTCAATCATACAGGATGCTTGGACTTGGCCTTCAGATCGTCACTGTACTCGGTTGCTCCGGCTTGCTCCATCGCCGGGTAGAGACTCAGCCGCAGCTCACCCGGCAGCCTGTGGAGGCGCGGCCAAGCGCACCGGCCGATCACCAGACCAAGCGTCCCATAAGCGTCGCAAGGCCAAGAATGTCAACCGAGCCAGGATTTGATGCCACCTCGAGCCGCATGCTATGGGAGGAACGACCCGGTGCGGAGTCGGGCTGAGGCTGGGGCTGTCGGGGCGCGCGCTGACATGGCATGGATCTTGCACTCCGCGAAAGGTGCCGTGTTAGGTGGCTACATTTGGGCTGAGTATCGCTAGAATGGGCGCCGCTGTAGGATGGTGTGCGTGGCGTTGCAGCGCCGACGGGGGATCTTCACTGGAGCTCCCGTGAGATTTCGTTTTGACTACCGAGGGTTCAGCGCCGCCTCGAAACGTTTGCAAGCTATTGGAATAATTGAGATTGTCTGAACTGGATAAAGCTGTTGTCCTCGCAAAGCGGCGCCAGCTGTGGGCTGCGTTGAGCACCCTGCGGCCAGTTCTCGACCGACAACCGGATTCCCCCGACGCCCTGGTACTCAGGGGTCGGATCTTGCTTTTGCTTCGCCAGTTCGACGCAGCCCGAACACCGCTGCGGCGCGCTGTGAAGCTGCAGGACAATGACTATCTGGCGCGCGAGACACTGGGACGCTGCCTGGGATTGCTTGGCCAACACGACAAAGCTATCGACCCTCTTCAGGCAGCGCAAAGGAGACATCCCAATAACTTCAGGGCGGCATATCGGCTTGCCCGCACTTGCCTCATCGCAAACCGTTTCAAGGCTGCCGAGGAGTACTATCAACTTTCGGTGGAGCTGGATCCGTCCAGCGGACAGGCTCACTTCGGCCAGGGCCTGGCGGCATTCTACGTGTCCAAGTGGGATAGGGCGGCCGAACTCTTCAAGCAGGCAGAGGAGCTAAGCCCGAACGAACCCTCCGTCACTGGTTTTCTCGGCTGCGCGATGATCTATCAGCGCCGATTCGATGAGGCTAAGGCAACAATCCAAGCAGCGCTCGCTCGCAAGCCGGACATGCCCGAGGTGAAGCTGCGCTACGGCGAATTGCTCATCCGCATGCGCGAATTCGCCGAGGCCTGCGAGTGGCTAGAAGATTTGGTCGCCGAGGACCCCTCCAATAGATGGGCCGTCTACTTTCTGCGGCTGGCGGCTTATGAACTGACAGGATCGGTTCAGCACCTGGATGGCTTGCTGGAAGCTGCCGCGGCCTTGGAGGCGAGCGACACGCCGCGCTACAACCCTTGGGGCATCGGCACGGTCTGGTCGCGAATTGCGTCTATCTATGTTCGTCGGGACGATCTGGACGGAGCGCTTGCGCCGCTCAACAGGGCGCTACAGCTCGTCCCGACGAACGCGAAGATACGATTGTTATTGGGTCAGACCCTGCGAGGCCTTGGCCGCTATGATGATGCCATAGAGCAGGCGGTGATCGTCCGTCAGACGGAAGATTTGGACGAGGAAGCGGTTCTGCTTCAAGGCTCCTGCCTCTTGGCTCTTGAGAGATATGAGGAGGCCTCGGCCCTGTTCGAGGGTCTCGCCGAAAGTTCCCCCTTCAGCGCGGCGGCCTTCCTCGGGCACGGCAAGTCGCAGTTCATGCTGGGACGGCTTCAGCAAGCCGAGGTTGCCGTTGCAACCGCCTTTCGCATAAACAGCGCCACGCCTGGCCTGCGTCCGACCATCGTAGACCTCGAGCGCCAGCTCGGCCGACCGATCGATGGCGATGCGGGCCTGAGCCCAGCTTCGAACTTCGAGATCCCGGCCGAGTTCGCCCCCCGGGCAACCTTGCAGGATTTGTCCCAACAGCCTTCCATCATCCAAGGCCTGGCGGTTGCCACGCGGGTAGTCGGTGCGGTCATCCAGCGCGATATCCTGTCCCGGTTCGGTCAGAACTATCTGGGGTACATCTGGGCCCTCCTGCTGCCGCTCGCGCTCTTTCTGACACTGGATATCATCTTCCACGTGATCGACAGGGGCGTACCTTACGGCGCCACGATCGAGACCTTCCTGCTGACCGGGATTATTCCAGTGCTCGTCTTTTTCATGAACCACAAGACGAAGGCCATGGCGGCAGTCCGATCAAACAAAAATCTTCTGCATTTCAGGCAAGTAAAACCGATCAGCCTTATTTTCTCTGCATTTATTTTAGATTTCTTGACCGGCATCACGATATTCATGGTGGCTTACTTTGGTCTTTATTTATTTGGCCAAGACGTCACCGTCCACGATCCACTCCAGGTCTTGACCGGTTTGTTGCTGATCAGCCTATTGGCCATGGTTTTCGGTGGCGTGTTCGGTCTTGCTGCACTCGTCGTTCCCGATGTGGCCAATCTCAGTCAGGCCTTTAATCGTGTGATCTTCTTCACATCGGGCGTCTTCTTCTATGCCAACGAACTTCCCCCGGGCGTTCGCGAGTTGCTGCTCTACAACCCGGTATTCCATCTGGTCGAACTCGTCCGTGATGGCTTCTTCCTCAGCTACGAGCCGGCCGGCGTCTCGTGGTCCTATCCCATTTCCTGCGTGGTCCTAGGCCTCTTGGCGATGCTCTCGCTCGAGCGCTTCGTGCGCCGCTACAAGGTGGCGACGTGATCCACCTCGTCGACATTTCGAAGTCCTACACGACTCGGATGGGCGATAGAATCGTGCTCCACCCGACTACCCTGACCATTCCGTCGAACCGAGGCGTGGCCGTACTGGGCCGCAACGGTGCCGGGAAATCCACACTCCTTCGGATGATTTCGGGCATAGAGGAACCTGACCAAGGGCAGGTGATCCGCACAGTGTCCCTGTCATGGCCGCTCGGTTTCGCCGGAGGCGTGAACCCGAACATGACCGGTCGTCAAAACATTCGATTCTTGGCCCGGCTGAATGGCGCTGACCGAGCGACGATGGAAGCGTTTGTAGAAGATTTCGCCGAACTTGGCGTCTATCTGGATGAACGCGTTATCACCTACAGCTCCGGCATGCGCGCGCGACTGAGCTTTGGAATCAGCCTGGCAATGGACTTCGACTGCTACCTGGTCGACGAAGCCACCTCAGTGGGCGACCAGTGGTTCCGTGAGAAGTGCCTAGCCGCGTTCAACGAGCGCCGGGCGCGATCGGGGCTGCTCATGGTCTCGCACAATCCAGGCACCATTCGGCAATACTGCGAGATCGCTCTGGTGTTGACCGGCGGCCAGTTGGTACCCTTCTGCGATCTGGACGAAGCCGTTCACTTCTACTGTCACGGAGGAAGGCGCAATGGCGGCTGACGCTGTGGAGGGGAAGAAGGAAAGCCCCAGTGCGCTCGTGACCACCGCGGGCGCCAAATCTAAGGCGTTGGGCAAGGGTAAGGCCGACCCGGTCGCGATGTTCTCGCCAAGCCCCCCTGTCGTCGTCGGCGGGGGAAACGTTCCGGAAATCTACCTGCGCCGCCGCCGCCATCTGATCCGCACGCTGCTTTCTCTCGTCGCGGTGGTGTTGCTTCCCACCTTTCTCGTGGCTATCTACTACACCTTTCTCGTATCGCCGCGCTATGTTTCGGAGACCAGCCTGATCGTGCACAGCAGCAACGAGTCCGAAACTGTGGCCGGCGACCTGATCAGCCTCATCGGCGGCGGCCAGGCACGGGACAGTCTCGCCCAGCCGGAGCTGCTGTACGAATACATTCGCTCCTCCGAGATGCTGCGCAAGTTGAACGACAAATTGGATTTGAAAGCCAAGTATGGCTCACTGGAAGTCGACTACTTCTCACGGCTGCCAGCGAACGCCAATCGGGAGGAGTTCCTGGACTACTACCGCAGCCGCGTCGAGGTAGAGGCGGACCCCGACAAGCCCGTGGTCAAAGTGCGCGCCCAGGCCTTCATCGCGCCCGACGCCCAGCTGATCCTGACGGAGATCGTAGGACTGAGCGAAGAAGCACTAAATCGGGTCTACGAGAAGAAGCGCGCGGATACCATGCGCTTCGCCCACCAGGAGCTGCATGAAGCCGAGGCACGCCTTTCCGCCGCGCGGCAGAACCTGAACGTCTTCCGCCACGAGTACGGGGATCTCGACCCCCAATACAGCGCCCAGGTGGTTGGTGGAATCGCCGCGGGGCTCTCACAGGAACTGGCGGCTGCGCGTGCCGAGCTCGAGCAAATGCTGTCCTATCTCCAGCCGACGAGCCCACAGGTCGTGGCGCAGAAGGTGCGCCTTCGCGCCCTCGAGAACCAGATCCAGTCGAACCAAGCACGGCTCGCGGGTGCTGACACCTCGGTCTACGCAGACCGGCTGCGCGAATACCAGAACCTTGCACTTGAAGAGCACTTCGCCGAGAGCATGTACACCTCAGCGATGGCCTTCGTTGAGTCCTCCAGGGCCGATGTCCAGCGCCAACACAACTACGTGATAGACTTCGTGCCGCCGATGGTTCCCGAGGTAGCGACGGAACCGGATCGTGTGCGCAGCGTTCTGACCGTCTTCATCATCGCGTGCCTCACTTACGCCATCGGCGCCTTGCTGATCACCGCCATTCGCGAACACGCCCGATTGTGACCAGAGGCGGCGCGCTCTGCCCTGGACCCCGGACGTGGCGCCCTGGGAATCCTCCTCGGCTGGCGGACCGTATCCCCCGCCCGGCGGTCCCGGATGCAGCCGACAGCGGCACGCTGCCGATGGGACAATCCGCACAGAATTGCGTGCGGGGGCCGCAATCACACCCTGCGGCTGAGCTTGTCGTAGAGACCCACAAGCGCCTTCGCCTCGTTTCCCCAGGACAGCACCTTCGCCGCCATCTCCGAGCGCTCGGCCAGTTCGCCGCCGCGGGCACGTGCGAGCAAAGTCTCAATGGCCTGCGCCGCCACCCACGGATCCTCATCGTCAATGCAGCAGCCGATATCGTAGCAAGTGAGGAATCGCTGAATCTCCGGGAGATCCGTGCAGGCTATCGGCAAGCGGGCCATAACCAGCTCGAAGAACTTGTTGGGCAGGCTGTACTTGATGTTGAGGGACGAGTCCGGGGGGTTCAGTATGAGGCCTACGTCGGCCGACGAGAGGTAGGTAATCAGATCGTTGGGTGGGCGCATGGGCAAGAATGCGATTCGCCCTGTTAGCCCCGCATCGAAAATGCGTTGCTTGAAATCCCGTTCATAGTCCTTCCAGCCTGGAGTGAACTCCGTGATCAGAGCGAGGTGTACGCGAGGCGAGATCTCAACCAAGACCCTCAGCATGAAGTCCAGTCCCTGGCTGGGATAACAATAACCCATCCACACCAACAGAGGAGTATCGTCTCCCAGACCCAATTGATCTCTAAGCCTTCGCTCCTTCGGCGGCATTATGTACTCCCTGCAGTTCTTGACGACGATCGGCCGGTTGATACCGAACCGCTCGACGTACCAATCCGCCAGTTTAGTTCCGACGGTCGTATGGGCCTTAGCGCATTGAACGAGTCCTTCTTCGATCGTCCGATAGATCCTATCCTTAACGACGACCCTCGGATCGATGCTTTGCTCGTTGCGCGCCTCGGAGATCTCGACCGCATCGTAGACCAAGCGGGCACCGTGGCGGCGGGCCAGGAAATCCGCAGCGACGAGGGACATGTAGTCGTGCGCCTGAACGAAATTGAACGACAATTCGCTCGTCGCCCAATGCGCTGTCGCTGCAAACCGTACGTCAAGCTCGAGATGCCGTTGCAGCACTTTGATGGTGGACTGGTACCGGTCACCTGGAATGGAGCGAATGATCTGTGCGATCCGATCGCCAGACTGGGAGTTTGACTGGGACGAATGACAGGTTACTTTCGCGTCGCCCTTTAGCAAGTCTCGGACGGCTGGGATGCGGGTGGTTCCACGGAAGAAGTTGAACGTTTCAGGTACTAGCCAATTCGGTCGCCATCTGGAGTCGACAGGCTCATTCCACTTGTTGTACAGGAGGGGTTGCAGGGTCGGCAGAAACAGTGCGCTTTGCGAAAAGGCATGCCACAAGACCTTCGCCGGTAGGCGGCGAAGCTGGTTTGCCCCCAATTCGATGTACCTCACATTTGGTGTTTGACGGCGAAGCTCCTCATGGGGGCTCATCCGCGAAATGACCGTTACTTCATAGCCGGCTTGGCACAGGGCCTTGGCCATGCGGGGAACTCGGGTCACGCGAAGGTTGTTTTTCCGTGAGACGATGCAAATCGATTTACCAGACATTTTGCAGGGTCTGTTTGAAAGCCGAGTTTGGAGATCGACAGGCAAGCTGCCCGATAGTACAGATCCGGGCTGAAGGCAAGTTGCGCAGCGCAAAGATCGTGGCTACAGGCCCTCACATGTGTACGTCGTGTCCCTTGCCGTGACAGTCAAAACGACCAAGACTCGGCACCGAGAAAATGGCTTGGGATGGAATTACCCAAATGATCTCTCCAGCTTTGCTCGGCCTTAAACGACACACGTCGGCCGCTGCGAACACCGCACGGACAGCAGAGTCTGCCGCCGATCTGGGATTTGAGCAATGAAGGTGATCCACGCGCCTATGGACTTCGCCATGCAGCCTGTCCTGCTGGTCGAGGAACTGAAGCGCCAGGGCGTCGACGCGGTCCAACTTCAATATATAGACGGCAGGCGAAAGAAGCGGTTCGACTATCGCACCGACCGTGTCGTCGACGTCAGCGCTTATCCTTCCCTACGCGAGGCCAGACTGGCAACTCTCAGGGCCTGCCTCGAGGAGGACTATGACATTTTCCATTTCTGGAACCGCTCCTTCTGGTATCGGGTGAACTACTCCGAGATGACCGGGCTCGACCTCCCCCTGATCAAGGCGCGCGGCAAGAAGATCGTCCACCGCTTTTCCGGCTTCGACCTGCGAACGCCGAGTAAAGACCTCGCCGTCAACCCGCACAGCCCGTTCCGCTACGGCCTCGTGCCCCGATACAACGAGGAGCTGCAGCTCGCCTATTTAGAGATGCTACGCTCCTACGTCGACCGCTTCACGGTACAAGACCCAGAGCTGCACCAGTTCATGCCCGAGGCAACTATTGTACCCCGCGCCTTGGATCTTAGAGAATGGGACTATGTTGGCACGGTGCCCACCGATCGGCCGCTCGTGGTCCATGCGCCGTCAGACCGATGCGTTAAGGGAACCACGTTCATCCTGAAAGCCTTTGAACAGTTACGCGAAGAGGGCCTAAGCTTCGACATCAAGCTGATCGAGGACATGGCCCACCAGGAAGCGAAAATCTGGTATCGCAAGGCCGATATCGTTATCGACCAATTGCTGATCGGCGCCACCGGCGTTCTCACGCTGGAAGCCATGGCGCTCGGCAAGCCCGTCGTGCTCAACATCCGTGAGGATCTCTTCCGGCCGTTTTACGACAGCGAGCTGCCGTTCCTGAATGCCAATCCGGACACTATAACGGACGTGCTTCGTGGTGCGATCAAGGACTACGACCTGCGCCGTGAGCTCGGCGAAAAGGGCCGCCAGCTGGTCGAGCGGCACCACGATCTCAGGAAGGTCACGACCCGGCTCATAGAGCTCTATAAAGACGTTCTCGAGGCCCCGTCGGCCGAGCCGACAGGGTTCGGGGATCTGGAGTGGTTTATGCAGAAGTCCCATGCCAGATTCGGTGCAGACATCGTCGCCGTCAAAGGAGTTGACACCATGGTGCTGTGGGAAGCTGCACTGCGCCGCGTGCTATCTCCGTCCGTCTATCAGGTAGTCGACACCCTTTGGGCGCTCTACCGGCGGATCGCGACTGTTGCGTCGCAAATTCGTTTGCGCCGGGACCGACGACAACAGATTTGAGTGAGACTTGCGACACCATGTACGGTCGAAAATGAAACGAATTCTCTCCCCTCACCTCTTGGCCAGAGTAACGGGGATTGACTTCCTGCTCTTACGACCAAGGCGTCACGAACAGGAGGCCAATCGCTGGAGACGAAAATTCGTTGAAGCAAACAAAGCTCGCAACAAGCTAGAGCGATTACGCTCTACTTATCGTGAGGATCAGGTTTTCTTTTTCAAGTATATATGGCGGATGTTCGACTTTGCTGATTGGGCCCAAACCGTTCTCGAAGGTGAACGAATCGATGCCTGCGTTGCTCACGACACTTTGGCGCTCGAAGCCGCGCGGCGGATTCGACTTCGAACCGGTTGCGTGATCATTCACGATGCAGTCGAGTTCCCCGACTATTCGGGTCGGTCTGGGCAGATGCGACAAGTCTTTCAAAGGCACGAGCCAGAAAAGAGCATGTTGCACGCTCATCACCTAGGTGTCATTCGCAGTGCCAAACTTGTATTAGTGACGACGCCGGGATTGCTAAATTGGTACGTTAAACAATCCGGGAAAGAACCCGTCGTCGTTAGAAACTGTATCGACTTTGAGAATCCAGAACCCAATGCAACTATGCGTAAAGATTGCGGGCTTACGGCAGGCGAGCGAATATTGGTCTATATCAACTCGGCGTTCCCGGGCAGCGGCGTTGACACTATACTGCGCGCATTGTCGTATCTACCAAAGGACATACATCTAGTAGTGTCGGGAAGAGCCAAACCGCCTATTGAGCACGAGTTGCTGGCCCTGGCAGAATCGCTATCTGTCGGGCCACGTCTTCATTTTGTCGGTGAACGGAACCCCAACGAAATGACCTCCTATCGTAGTGGCGGCGATCTTGCTTTAGTCCCGTTGGACCCACGTATACCGAACCACCAAACCTGTCTACCAAACAGGGTCTTCGAGGCAATCATGAGTCGGCTTCCTGTGATTTGCTCGAACTTGCCGGTTGTTAGAAGTTTAGTCGAAAGCTATGAATGCGGTCGGGCGTTCGACAAAGATGACCCAGAATGCATTGCAGCGGTCATTTCCAAGGCGTTAAGTGACATTGCATATCTTAAGAAGCGAACCCACGACGCAGCGGCCATACTGAATTGGGAAACAGAGTCACCGGTATTTAGGCAGGCAATCGAGCGGGTGCTCGGCAGCTCCCCGAACAGAGTTGTCCTCCTGGCCAACCGAACGATCGCCGTCAATCAGCGCATGTTTCGCCATTCTCGAACCCTGGCCGATATGGGGCACAGGGTGACAGTGCTCTCCCAGGAGTCTCCCTGTCCGGCACTCCGTGATGAGCGAATCAAGTATGTGGAAAGTGGACCTCTCCAATAACCAACATGCATCGACGAGACGACCAGAAAGGGAAGATTGGATCATTCACAGCAAAGATTGATCTGGACCACCAACCGGCCGAACTCCCTGGGACAGAGGTTTGCTCATAGTCCGCTTTGGGCTTCGCGAGGGCTTCGTCCCCGGCGCAGTGCGATGAGCCGCAACCCGGGGAAGGCGACTTCGGTTTCAGTTGGGAAGGCACCGCAAAGTACACGGTCCTCAGCTTGAAGATCCAACAACGACGCCCCGAACCGCTGGTGAAATAGCCGCCTCAACCGATCACCAGGCTCCCGCCCTTTACCGCAACGATGGCCCGCCCATCATTGGCAGAGAGATTCCGTGCTGCGCCGGTCTCACCCATTGTCACTTCGGGTCTTGCGACCAGCCAGAGTAGTTCGAAGTCATAACACTTCGCCCTCGGCAGCTCATTGTGCTACCGGATTCCCTCAATCTAATCTGCTGTGCAGTAGGCCTTGGGAGAAAGCTCAGAACCAAAAAAAGCAAATCGCAACAAATAAAAAGTTGAAAGAATGCTGAGCGGTTTCATATACTCACTCTAGCATTCATTCGACCGGAATAGTGAGACGGTAAGTTCGAGGATTTGCCATGAAGGTTCTCATCTTTGGGCTTGGCGATCTATACAATATTGGAGGCGTACAACTTTCCTATTCGTGGCTTTTCAAATACCTCGACGAACGAGGGCATCGCATAGTTTTTTGCACAGGGATTCGCAAAGAGACAGAGAAGACATATTATTATCCTTTCCCGGAAAGTGTTTCTGTACAACATATTATTCTAAAAGATTCTGCAAAACATCATGAAGAAATCCGCAAGTTGGCTCTCAAGGAAAATCCCGATGTGATCCTCCTCGTGTACAGTGGGGTATGGTGCTTGGTTTTAGCGAACATTTTTCAGAGTTTACCTTATCCAGTGGTCATCTCTGAGCGAGGCAGTGCAAGCCATTGCTTGCAGTATCTTTGGAGAAGCATCGACCAACGAAATCTTGCTTACAGCATAGCTGATTTTGGCCATATGCTCATGCCGAGTTATCGCGAAGCACTGCATCCCGCTCTACGGCACAAAGTGACTGTTATTCCCTCACCTACAATGCCAGCAGTTAACACCGCGCGGCCTGACAAACCCGACGTTGACGGTCGCTTTCGCCTTCTGTACACCGGCCGTCTAACATTCGAGAAAGATGTACATGTGCTTTTTAAAGCCTTTTCGCAGATCCAAGGTAGGCATCCCAACTGGGATTTGCACATAGTGGGAAGCGGACCTGATCTCGAATCGCTAGAGAGACAGATCGATCAAGAAGAACTGCAGAATAGGGTCGTCTTGCACGGCGTGGTTAAGGACATTAAAGCTGTTTACGATCACTACATAAACGCCAGCATCTATGCGTTGCCTTCACGGTCCGAAGGCTGTCCTTTAGCGTTGCGCGAAGCTATGGCTCGTGGTCTACCAGTAGTTGGATTTGAGAGTTGTACGGGAACCAATGAAATCATCGAGACGGGCCGAAATGGTATCCTCGCGAGAGCTGACAACAAAGTTGAAAGGTTAGCGGAGGCAATTGCTGATTTGATGGGTGATCCAAAGAGACGTTGCGCTTTAGGGCGTCAAGGTATTCTGGATGTTCGCCGTTATGAGCCAGACCGCATTCATGTGGCTTGGGAGGACCTATTGCAGCGCGCGTCGGAAAGAAAAGACTTTTTCCGTCGATGGCATCGAAGTATCTTTATAATGCGTCACCCGCGGTTGGCGTGCTGGGCACTTCGCAATGCCCGTGCCATAAAGAATCGGGGTAATGTGCGGTTCACTTATCTTATCCCGATCTCCGTAAAGGAAAGATCCAAGATCCGCCGTCGTCACCCGATGGACTATCCTCTTCTCTTTGGCTGTTTGCTATTCGATCCGCGGTACTATACCGATCAACACCCAGAGGTGAAGAAAGCAGGTTTGGATCCTCTATTACACTATCTGGAAGAAGGTTGGCGCAACACATGGGAACCTTCCGAACATTTTTCTCCCGACTATTACGTTCGAACCGCCAAAATATCAGGAACCCATAACAATCCATTGGTCCACTATTACCGCTACGGGCGATTTGAGGATTTGGCCTTCAACGCCGTCCAACCGCCAAACCTTATGCCGCGATTGGAAAAAGAACGCAATGAGGACCAGGCAGCAAACAGCGAAAATTGGGGCCATCGGGAATTGGCAGCTGTTCTAAAAGGTCCCCCATTTTGGTCCCGAGCACCCCAACGGCGAGCGCAACAATCATTGCATGGCGTTCGCAAGAGAAATGCTAAGAGTGGTCGAGGGGCGCAAAGAGATTTCACGTCCGCGTGCTCTTAGAACCGTGCATAGACCTCTCGATTCACACGGCTCCCGATGCTCAGCCTTTAGCATAAATGAAACGCCATTGGGCGAAGAGCTGTACGAAGTTCATGTTTGCTCGCAATCCATATGTGAGAGCGGCTTCTGCTTACGTGGACAAGATCGCCAATCTCAAGATCAGCCATGGGCAAGCGTTTCGTTCAAGTTTGGGGCTTGATACCGATGCGGCTATCTCGTTCCACGATTTCCTCAAGTCAATCTGCGACAGTTCATAGGCCTACGACAACCCCCATTGAGCTCTGTAATGCAAGAATGTGGCATGCGACTATGTAAGTATCGATTATGTCGGCAAGGTGGAGAATTTCTCTTTTGGATTTATCCCGAATATGGCGGCGAGTATATGTAATCGGCTTCGATTGGTCTTCGTACAGGTGTCCTGGTCAAACCGGTAGAGATACAAAAGCCCGCCTGGGAACGTTCTTGATCGCGCGAGAAATTCAACTTATCCAATAAAATTATAACCGTGACTTTATGACATTCTGATATAGTCTAATCACTACGGTCTAGTATAATCACAAGTATTACCGCGTGTTTATAAATAGAAAATGTAGTTTCGTTCTTGCTAATATCTTATGTGTTTCACAATTGTGGTTGCAGAAAGCCACGACGGATGCGATTCCCGCTACTTCCCTCTTCGTGTCAGCTGGGACTTGCACTGACCGAGTGTCCTTGGCAAACATAGCCCCTAGCTGGCCGCTCACACTCTCTAGTGGCAAATATTGGAGTTGATAGACCACCTGGCTACAGTGACGTCACCAAACCTGGAAGCACTTCTCGATGTCAGGTCATGGAGTCGCAACAGACCGCGTACGTACCGTTGCTCGGAATCGACGAAATCGGCGTTGCAAAACTGGGCGCAGCAAGCGTGAATGCGGAGTCCGACTGCTTTCAAAGGAACTCGATTCCCCATTCCATGCGCCTGTGCTTGACACCCGCAACCCAGAAACAGGTTCAACTGAATGAGCGATAGTCGGGGCAGATCGCCGGCAAGACTGAAATGGGTCGTAACGGGCGGCTGTGGATTCGTCGGAAGCGCGCTTGTCCGGGCGCTGCTTGAGCGCAACCTCGCCTGCGGTCTCCGAGTCGTCGATGACCTGTCGACTGGGTCGATCGAAACACTCACTGATCTCGGCCTGAATGAGGATAGCGAGGTGATCCTTCCTTGGTCCGACAATCACGGCATTGCTCAGCGTCAATTGCTCCGAGGCGACATCCGCGAAGATAAGCTCGCAAGATCGGTCTGCCAAGGCGCCGATGTAGTCGTCCACCTAGCTGCCAACACTGGTGTGCAGCCCTCTATCGATTTCCCCTTGGTTGACGCCGCCGTGAACATCGGTGGCACGATGAACTATCTTGAGGCAGCTCGCCGCGAAGGGGTGCGTCGCTATATCTTTGCCTCTTCCGGGGCCCCGACAGGTAACGTCGATCCTCCCATTCACGAAGATCTGGTCTGCCGGCCCATGTCGCCATACGGGGCGAGTAAGCTCGCCGGCGAGGCCTACTGTTCAGCCTATTACTGGGCGTTTGGTCTAGAAACCATCGCACTTCGTTTCAGCAACGTTTACGGCCCGGGTTCCGGCCACAAGACAAGTGTCGTAGCTCGATTCGTCAAGGATGCCCTTGAAGGTCGCGACTGGACGATCTTTGGCGACGGTCGTCAGACGCGTGATTTTCTCTACATCGGAGATTTGATCGATGCCGTGATCCTGGCGGCCGACAAAGGCCGCGGCGGAGAGATCTATCAAATCGCAACTGGTCGGGAGACTTCAATCAACGAATTGACCGAACTATTGAGGACCCTACTGAAAGAGGAAATCAGTGTCTCGCCGTCAGTAATTTTTGAAGAAGCCAGGACAGGGGATATGAAACGCAACTACGCAGATAATGCGAAGGCCAGACGAGATCTCGAATGGGAACCAGTCCACGGCCTGGATCAAGGCTTGCGGGAGACGCTTCATTGGTTTCTCAAGAATACTGGATCAAGCGTTGCCAGTAGCTGCCAACGGCGTTAAAGGAGAGATAGCAGCAAGCGACTCCGCACAAATACCGGCTTATGAGGTGCTTGAAGGACCTCGTGCAGTGGCTCTGGAAGGAGTTCCGAGTCTTGCTGGACGAGAGCATGGTGAGCCGAGAGCTCAAGGCATTGGGCTTCGTAAAGACCTCAGCACGGCCGCGCCACCGGCTGCAGAAAGAGCTGGTGAGGGAAGATTCAAAAAGTATGGCCCGTCCCCGTCGAGTAGTCGGTTCTCCAGCGTCAGCTCGGCAACGACTACCTTGTGCTCCACCGCCTCCCGGCGAAGGCCTTTTACCTTCCTCGAGGTCGCCTCACAGGCGGTGACGGCATGCACACAGAGGAGTTTGATCGTCCCATTCGGTGAACGAAACCTACTACTCAGATACCTGACTTCGCCCTAGACATTGCCCGATACCCAAGGCGCACAGACAAAGATAAAGTGAAGCTACTTTTTCTGAGCAACATAAAAATGAGATTCGTGTCCGGCGCTGTTGGTAACGGCTATCAGAACTCTGTTTCGCAAGCCTGCATCTTCCATTAATTCCAAGATTTCCTTGGCGTCATGCTTACTATCATTTGCAAAGTAATATCCGTTCGAATTCAACACTTTAGCCACCGAAGTGAACAAGCGCTCAATATCAATTCCGTGTCCATAGATCAGACCAAACATCGTTACTACATCGAAGCTTCCGCGAGCCGCGGAACTCAGATCGTAGATAACATCTCTGTCAACTTTCCGAAGAGATATATCGGAGCCAGGAGCGAGCTGATGGAATATTGCTCCGGCAGCGTCCAACCACCGTGAGTTGTGATCCCAGCCTTCCAAATTGCGAAAACCATGGTTCCAAAGGTAAAGCAAGAACTGCCCTGTGCCGCACCCATAATCCAGTACTCGCGAACCACTTGAAACTTCAAAATGAAGCAAGTAAGCAAGTGTCTCACGCATGTGTATTTTATTATAAAACAGCGGATTAGCTCGGAAAAAATACCCTTTTGATATTTCGCTCTCGTAAGCTGGGTCTTGTTCCAACAGCACTTCCCTGATTTGATCTTCGATCTCTAGACTCCACATGTCCATCTCCAAAATGGGCAATAAATGCGCAACTGACAGCCACGACTAGGGATCTGAATGCATCGAAACCTCTTTAACCACTAGGCCATGAAAGTCAAGCAGAGTGCACGGACCAATAGATCCAGATCCACATCTTCGCCTATCGCTGGCGGATAAGCATCCACCAGTGTTGGCTGTTCCAGCTAGACAGTGAAAATTGACACCAATTGAGCTGGAGACGATCAAACATGCAAGATTTTGAGGGGTGTTGCCGTCCATTCCTTGGTTAGACAATTCGTTAGCTGTCTATCCCCTCCTACGGTGCTAATCTAAGAGTCCCAGCATCACGCCGGGTACTCCGGCAATCAACACCCAGTCTCGATTGGTGCCCCTTGTTGCGCTCAAATAGGTGCTGTGTCGTCCTTTCATGTTTGACACTCGCGAACCTTCGATCAACGACCAGCTCACACCGTCCGTACTTTTCAAAAGGTAGGCCTCGTTCTCTCCTTTGATGCCGGCTACCAGAACTCCGCCAACCCATTCGATGAAATGAAAGTAAGGATGGTATCGTGTCTCTCCCTGGTGATCGGATATCTGAAATCTCTCTTCGATCGAATGTAGTTTGTCTTCACCGCAATCGAGAATTCTGCAAATGTAGTTGCCACCGCTTGAGTGATCCGTTCCGAGGATCAGGTACTTATCCACGAAATTGATCGGCAGAAATAGCGGCCGAGGGGCCGCTTTTCCCTCACGAACACCTTGAAAAATCTTGGTGAATGTTCGACCCTCGTCCTTGGAACGGTAGACGGCGTGACTTTCGGTTGTGGCCTTCGGATCACCTTCTCCTACTACCACATAGAGCCAGTCGTTGCGTCGGTTCACCCTGACATCGTGAATGTGCCGTGCAGCCCAGGATCCAGCGACCTCCCAGACTCGAGCGTCTTTGCTTCTGTATAGAACCGCAGGACCACGTCTCGAATAGACACCGGCAAAAACATTGCCTCGACTGTCTTCGTCAAAACCCCTGACCGATCCGCCTAGCTCATCCAGAACTGTGTCAAAAGATAATCCACAATCTTGGGACAAATATAGGCAATCCTTGTGACGGCTGGAGAAAAACAGCCGGTTATTGGAATCCAGAAACGTCAAGGTCGCGTTTATAAGTCCCTGTCCTTCGAACGTGTAGATTATCTCGAATGTCTGTCCCAAATCACGGCTAACAAACAAATCATTCGAGAACCCCGCATAGATTGTCCCATCTCTATCGATGGCAGAGGATTGAATAGGAACGTGGAGCTGGCGCAGCTTCCACCTGCGCTGTTGTGCCTCACAGTTTACGTAAGATTCGGAAGCGTTGGACTGGAGCAGCCAAGACTTAAGGTTCTTCAGGATCATCGGCGCAGAATTCATTAACGGTGTTGGAGAGTCAAATCGTGTATCGTTTCGTCAAGGTTTAGTCGGCGGAGCGGCACAGCCGATGGACTAGCGTGGATTACCGCACAACTTGCCGGCTCATCTTAAAACCAATACCCCACCCTTTATGGAAACCAGAGCTCGGCCGTCCGCAGCGAATAGACTGCGCTTGTCGCCTGTCTCACCCATTGTCATATCTCGGAAGCTGTGGCTTCGACGCCATTCGTCCAAAGGCTCTTCGGGTGTCGTGGCAATCACTTGCCACGAATCGCCATCGTCGCTGTTCCAGACGACGCCTGTGCCCTTGAAGGGCCGGGCCGCCGTCCACAGTCTGCCGTCCGGTCCCTTTCGCAAGAAAAAGCTGCCCCATGCGTCGGTTTCTACGGCCCTGTGTACCACGTCCGGTTCCACCCGAGCGAGGCTCCCGTCATCCACGGCCCGGTACACTACGGTTCGCATCGGGTTTCTTTTGGGGACGTTGTCGTCCGATAGGTAGACGGCGCCATCCTTGAACGCAATACCGATGTATTGATCATTCGCGGCCCCGTCACCGAATTTGTTGCACCAGTCCAGTTCGAAGACTTGCGCTTGATCCTGGACTCCGTAAGTGCCTTCGAGTGGCGCAGCGAGCCACGCTTCGCCCGATCGAGAGGCGGCGACTTCGGCCCGTTCGCCATGCTGACGGGTGTGAATAACCGTCTCCGCACCCGGCGAGATGGTCGCACCATTCTCCAAGCGAAGGCACCGTGCGCCCGAATTGGCATCCTCGGTCAGAGAAACCACGCGCCCCTTGCTGCGCCAACAACCGGACAGGCCAGGTTTGTCGCCGAGATTGGCGTAAATCCAGCCGCTACCCGGTTCGACCGCCAGACCGTGTACGTGGGTTTGGGATCGCCATGAGGTGGGCGTAACGTCGATCCAATGGACACCGCCGTCGATCGATTTGTACAGCGCGCATCGGCAATCCGGATCCTTGCGCTCATGATAGACACCGGCGTACAGATTGCCTTTCGAATCTTCGTCTAGCCCCCAGACGCAGTGGTCGAGCACTTGAACGAAAGTCACGCCTTGATCCCTGCTCAAATAGGTACGCCCAAAGGCGCCAGATAAGTGCCCTTTCAGGCTGACAAGAAGATGTCCGCGGTGATCGATGAAAAGCGCGCGGACATCCTTTGGAGCATCGGGAAAGACGTAACGCCTCTCCAGTTTTTCCAGGCTGCCGCACTCAGACAGATATAGCCTATCTGGATAGACCGTGCAGTACAGTTGGCCGCGATGATCCCAGGCGCTTGGACCCAACGGAAGTCGCTCAAGAAACTCCATATCAGCTGTCCCTCAGCCCTCAAGCGATTTCTTTATGAGAACCAGCCCCGTTCCCAGCGGCACTTCTCCGCGCAACAGGTCTCGCTGAACCGAGGCCGCCAGGTCGCGCTCGATTCGGCCAAAACCGACGTACTCCAGGCCTTCCTGCCGTGCGAACTCGAGCAAAGCGGGAAGTTGGTGGTTCTTAAAATCATAGAGAACGATATTGCTCGCTACGGACAGCATGCCGTCCAACTCGGAGACATCGTTTAGCTTGGCGACGAGTAGGTTGTCTGCCTCAGTTACCAGCTGCTGTCCTAAAACGGCCGACAAAGCATTCAAAAAGGAGACAGAAGGATAGATAACCCATTCCACTCCGCGTCGTTTTAGGTGCGGGCAAAGATAAGAAAAGGGCGAATAGAGGGCGATATCCCCGGCACAGGCGAAGGCTACCTCCCGCCCCTTGCCTAAGCAGTCGGCAATCTCATTGGCTATTTCCTCATGGACTGGATCGCCGATCATTTCCCCCCATCTGACGGATTTCGGGAAGTAGAGGCGCAACCCGTCCGGTCCAACAATCTCACGGACCAACTGCGTCATCCAAGCTTCCTCTCTTGCCAACATGAATATAGAGTCAGCTTGCTGCAGAATTTCAGAAACCTTGTGCGGTATCAATTCCCTTGGGCCCGGGCCTAGGCCGACCGCCGTCAATACCTTGTCTTCCATGCGACGAAATCCTTGCAGACGCTGGCCCGGCTGTGCAGTGAACTTCTTTGGGCCCACCTTCTCCTATGGGATACCGTTTTACAAACCTAGACGGAGGTGGAACAGAAGCCCGAATCGGCAAAGGCATTGCACCACTCGAGGACTTCCGCATCGTCCCGGTACCATGCTCGAAGGTTGTCTTCTCCGGTTGCGGACAGCAGTTTCGAATAGACCTGTAGCGTTTTGTGTGACATCACGTCATCGGAAGGGAGCCCTACGTCTGCATCGATGCCAAGCAAGGAAAGAACTTTCCGGAAGTCTTTTTCCAGCCGCTCTTGCCTGCCAATGATACAGGATCTTTTTCTTGTGCAACTCCAGGCATTGCGGCGAATGCATCCCGAAGTGCAAAGGAAATCGTGTATGCCAGATACTGACCATGGCACATTCAGCCGCGCGTCGGGTGACAAGACAAGGATAGCTTAGAGCCTCGGCCAGGTCGTTGGCGGTTGGAAATCTCCGGAAGGCAACCTGCTCGCCCTCGTTCCATCGGGCGTCTGTGTAAGGCTTTCCCATCCGCAGTCTGGAATTGAAACCTGATACGTAGCGCGTCGCAACGTCGCGAACGAAGAAGATGCAACGCGCCGATGGCGCTTCGACAACGTCTCGAAAGGTCATGGCGTGACCGTTGAGAACGAGAGTCTCGGGCTTGAGACGGCTGTCCCGCGGTGCCTGCTTTAGCGCCGTTCCTCCGGTCTTTGGCATGTGAAGAAAATAGATGCTCTCCATGTCCAGAAACTCATTCGGAGACTATATTCGGGTGGATTGGAACCATCGCCGGAGAGCACGGGCGGATGCTCATAGGCATTGCTCGAAAATCATTCCACGAGGAGAGGAGACGGCCGTTTTCTCGCAGGCGAAGTACCTTTCCCGAGGTTGCCCTCGGACTTGAGCCATGGGTGGGAACCGCTTTCATATCGTGTCGCCAACAGCTCAGTCAGTTCCATGAAGGCAGCGGGCGACTGATCGCCAAAGTTGACACGTTCCGACGGATCATTCTTGAGCTCGAATTCCAACTAATATTTCCTTGGTTGAAGGTGCCGCCGACGTTAGCGACGGTCAAGCTGTAGTTGGCACGTGCAGCCGTCGGATGGTCGGGGCCGAGGATGAGAATTGCATCAAGGGCGGTCCGTGGCCGCTTGGAGCGCGATATTGCCAGTTGCGGGTCACTCCTGCCACGCCGCCAGCGACACGCCCCACGCGCCTGGAGTGGCCGACAGTCATGCAGGCATCTTCGCGGCAGACGGTCTGCGCAGGCCATTGATCAGCCCGAAGCTGCCCGAGAACACTTGGCATGGCAGTGCTACCCCGGCCATCTGGAACACAGCGTAGCGGGCGTGTCGCGCACCCCGAGTGCCGGTCTCTCCGGCACGGCCGTGTCACTCGGAATGGCGAACGAGACCAAGTTACTTCTGATTTTCAGGCACCGCAGTCATGTGGTATGAAAAACGAACCGAATTCCAGTAACCTGAGGGGCCAGCAGGCAAAATGCAGATCGGTCGTGCGCGTGACGAAACATTGAGGCCACGGTGCGTCCTCGAGGCAAGTGGATGACCCTGGAGTTGAACCTGCTCCAAGAACAAGCGATGGAAAAACCCTCGCGGAAACTTGGGCGCAAGTCCGCACCGGAGCCGAGCACGAACACCCGTCAGTCTGCCGCACTGAAAGGACGTGTCGCTCGGTTTCGGCGGCGGGCAATCTCAATGACTTGTCTGCCATCAAATACTAAATAATCGCAATGCGAATTTTGGTCTATGGTCAGGGTAATCTCTACGAGATTGGAGGAGTTCAACTTTCCTATCAGTGGTTGTTTGAGTACTTATGCGCCAAGGGACATGAAATACTTTTCTTGACACATGTTGGAAATCCAGGTGAAAAAGACTTTTACTATAAGTTCCCTCCCCAGGTCGAAATCGAGCACTACAAACTAGCGGAAAATGAAAAGAGCAAAAAAATTGTCAGAGAAAAAGCGAATTCTTATGATCCAGATGTAATATTAGTTATCAATAGCTCGAAAAATGCTCTTATAGTAATCTCCTCTCTATATGACCTTAATTATCCTCTTGTACTCTCGGAGCGTGGATCGGCTGATTATTGCCTCCAGTACTTGTGGAATAGCAGGCGCCAAAGGCACGTGGCTCACTATGCGGCAGATTTCACGCATTTCTTGATGCCGAGTTATGTAGAAGCCTTGCCAGCGCACCTGCGCGGCCAGGTGCGAACGATTTCATCCCTAACACAGGCCGCCAACAAGCGAGCCGCGCCCGACAGGCCAGATGCGCACGGTCGTTACAAGGTCATCTACGCGGGCCGTTACTCCTTCGAAAAGGACTTGGATCTGTTCATCGAGGCATTCTCGCGGGTGGCTGCTCAATTCCCGGACTGGGTCCTCGAAACCCATGGCACCGGCCCCGACGGCGAGAGACTCCGAGAGATCGCAGCCCGATCTCCAGTAGCGAATCGCATTTCAATCGGAGAACGCCTTGGGGGAATGGAACAGGTCTACGATGCCTTGAGTAAGGCCCACCTGTTCGTCCTTCCCTCTCGTGCCGAGGGCTGCCCTCTTGCCTTGAGAGAGGCCATGGCACATGGCCTCCCTGTGATCGGGTTCCAGTCCTGCAGCGGAACCAACGAAATAATCTCCCACGGCCAAAACGGTCTTCTGGCGCATTCGAATCCCAAGCTCGCCGGATTATCGGAAGCTATCGCAGACCTCATGGCGAGCCCGGAAACGCGCGTCTCCTATGGAAAGCAGGGCATTGAAGACGTCAAGCAGTACGAACCTGCCGTCGTGCATAAGAAATGGGAAGACCTTCTCGCTCACGCCGCCAAATACAAAGGTCACCGAAGACAGATGCTTCGCACTGGGAGGATGCTCGCTCACCCGCTGGCGCGCTCATCGCTCCACGCAGACTTCCGGCGTGTGCAATCTGCAAGATCCATTCGCCGGCTCTTTCTCAACGACACCGGCCTGATAGGTCGACGAGGCGCGCGCTGGTCCTGCGCGCGCGACTACATGCTCCTCTATGGCTCGGTGCTGTTTGATCCACTTTTCTACGCACGTGAGCACTATGAAGTGAAGAAGGCCGGCGTAGATCCCCTACTGCACTACCTCCTGGTTGGTTGGCAGAAAGGCCTTGCTCCCTCCGAGCACTTCGATCCAACCTACTACTCAAAGAGATATATGAACGGCACTGTTGACGAATCCCCGCTCGTGCATTTCTACCGGTTTGGCAGACACCATGGTGCGCAGCCTAAAGCTCATATAGAACAACAAGTTAAAAGGCTGCTCGATCGCGAAATCGAAAGCGACTCGCAGGCATTTGGCCCGGACGGAATACCGGGCGTTTCGCGGTTCTGGAAATCGATTCGCGATTGCGCCGACTGGGTCCGGTTGTCGACCCTGATTCAAGCGAAGACCCATGTCGCAGCCGAATGACAAGCAACCCGTCGTCGTGGTCCTCGGAGCCGGGCGGTCCGGTACGTCGATGACCATGGAGGCACTGGCATGCCTCGGCATGCGGGTATCCGCCGACATGATCGAGCCGAATGAAACCAACCCCAGGGGATTCTTCGAAAGCCGCGCCATAGTGAAGGCTCACAAGGAGTTGTTGGACAGGCTGGATGCCGATGTCATTCTTCCTCCGCCGCCGGACTGGACTGCTGACCCCGCATTCAAGACCGCCTCGAAACAGCTGAAGAAATACCTCGCCGCGGAAGTTGCTCGTGGAGGACTTTGGGGATTTAAGGATCCCCGCACATCGATTCTATTGCCCCTATGGCAGAAGCTCTTCGAAGAGCTAAACCTTGACCCAAAGTACGTACTTTGCGTCCGTCACCCGGCCTCCATTGCCAAGTCACTCGCAAGATGGGACACCACCAAACAGACCGCCGAACTCATCTGGCTCCAAAGAACGATCGAGCCTCTCATATTCGCCGCCGAATCCTGTTTCGTTTGCCACTACGAATGCATGCTCAAAGATCCTATGCCACGGCTGCGGGAGTTGGCCGAGTTTGTTGGGCTGACTCCGTCCCAGATCCAGTTTGCCGATGCAATGGCAGCCATTCAGCCGGCCCTAAACCACTCGAATCACGGGAAAGACAATGGCATACTGAACGCCTGGGCCAAGGATCTCTACGCCCTCCTGCTGACTGAGAACGGTGTGCCAGGCAATCCAGCCGAACTTCGAGCATGCGCCAACAAGAGCCAAGATGCATTGACCGCCTTTGCCGGATGGCCGCTTCACATGAAGCGCCTCCGCGCAGAAGTCTCCAGGGCACATCGGTCCGCCAATAGAAGCGCTGAGCGGCTCGATAGGAAAAACAAACAGCTTGCTGAATTGCGACGAAACGAGCGACGGATCAGCTCGCAGCTGTCGGACTCCCAGAATATCGAAGATGCTTTGCGCAGCCAGCTCGAGACAGCGGAGCAAGAACTCGTGCTCGCCAAACAGGAAATGTCGACGCTCGAAAAGAATATGAAAGATGCTCTTGCGGAAGTTCGAAGTGTGAAAACGGATCTCGAACGGGCTCGAGATGATCTACAACAAACGCAAGAAAACAAGCAAGCACTGTTGGCACGCATTGACGGGATAAACAAACACAATAGGAACCTGAAACAAGAGCTGTCCGAGCGAACAAATCTCGAGACAAAACTGCAAAACCGCAACATTTACAATGAAAAGCGCCTAAAAAAGCTTGAAACTGATCTGCATAAATCCTACAGATTATATCCTACTCTTGCTCTTCGCGGGGCAAAACGCAATCAAGCCGATCGTCTGATCTGGCAATTGGCGTCGTTGCGCTCCAGTCTAAGGTTCGCACTAGGTGATGCCTGTGCTGCAGCTATTAAGCGTCCCGGCCGCAGGACGTTCGCACTGCCGTTCACGTTGATTGACATTTTGCTGCGGCATGCACTCGAAGACCACCGCAATGCGGTCCGTCTCAAGGAAGAGTTCTATCTGCGGACACAGACTCTACCTGACCTGCAATCCCAATTGTTCTCTGATCGCAGTTCCCTTTCAAATCGCATCGGGAGATACATCATCTCGCCATTCATCGTACCTGCTCAGCTACAGCGGGCACTTACCCGCCTGTCATGTTGGTACGTTACCAGGCAAATCAAATCCGCCACAAAGACTGTTTAGGCAGCCGGACGTCGTTCCATCCAGCAGTTACAGAAAGCCAACTTACGTAGAGCGTTACGAACGCTGATCACAATTACATGGCCGATCTTGTCGGCACGGTATCATCTGTTCCGGCTTGGCCTACGTCGTGGACCTATATTGCCTAATCCAGATCCGGACGGACGCCAATGCGATGGCGGCGAGGAAGTTTCGGGCAAGCTTGTGGTAGCGCGTGGCGATGCTGCGGAAGTACTTGAGCTTGTTGTAGAAGCGTTCGACAAAGTTGCGCTGGCGATGGAGCACGGGATTGACCGAGCGCTGGATCTTGCGATCCTTTTGGGTCGGGATCTGAGGGCGCGAGCCGTGGCTTGCGATCTGGGCGAGGATGGCTTGGGCGTCGTAGCCCCAGTCGGCGACGGTGTCCTGGGCCGGGCGCAGCCCGGCGATGAGCGCCGGCACGGCGGCCTTGTCGGAGGTTTAGTCCGGGCTCACCAGAAAGCGCAGCGGCAGGCCGCGGCCATCGACGACGATGTGGATGTTGCTGCTCAGTCCGCCGCGAGATCGTCCGATGGCGTGATCCGGGCCCCTTTTTTCCGCTGGCGGCGTGCTTGTGGGCCCGCACGATCGGGGCGTCGATGAGATGAAGCGAGCACGGCGAACCTTCGGCCAGGGCTGTTCAGTCCCGCGGTGTGATGGTATTTCATCGAAGACCATCGACAAGGAAGCACTATGGGACAGGTACTACACGGGAGCGCCACGACCACTCACGCCGTCCGAGCTGCGATACAGTGATCGAAAGCTTCGGTCCAAGAGCTGAGCGATCGCTACGGCATCAACCCCAAGACAGTGCGGAAGTGGCGCAAGCGATCTTCTGTCGAGGACGCGCCGATGGGGCCGAAGGAGCGACGCTCAACGCTGCTCTCGCCAGAGGAAGAGGCGCTGGCCGTCGCCTTCCGCAAGCACACGCTGTTGCCGCTCGACGACTGTCTCTACGCGCTCCAGGCGAGCATCCCGCACTTGACCCGCTCCAGCCTGCACCGGCTGTTCCAGCGCCACAACATCAGCCGGTTGCCGGCCGTGGAAGGCGACAAGCCGAAGAAGCGCTTCAAGGACTATCCGATCGGCTACTTCCACATCGACATCGCCGAGCTGCGCACCGAGGACGGCAAGCTCTACATGTTCGTGGCGATCGACCGGGTCACCAAGCTCGCCTTCGCCAGGCTCGAGCAGAAGGCCAACCGCCGTACGGCATCGGCCTTCCTGGAAGCGCTCGTCGAGGCCGTCCCCTACACGATCCACACCGTGCTCACAGACAATGGTGTCCAGTTCACATTCCAGCCTCGCCATCGCGATGGACTGACGGCGCGATACGTAACCCATATGTTCGACCTGCGGTGCCGCGAGCACGGCATCGAGCACCGCTTGACCAAACCCAACCACCCCTGGACCAACGGTCAGGTCGAGCGCATGAACCGAACGATCAAGGAGGCAACGGTACGGCGCTACTACTACGACAGCCACGACAGATTGCGCGCGCACCTCGACCATTTCCTCAACGCCTACAACTTCGACAAGCGCCTGAAGACCCTCAAGGGTCTCACCCCCTACGAATACATCTGCAAGGTCTGGAGCGAGCAACCAAATCGGTTCAGACTCAATCCAATCCACCACATGCCGGGGCTGAACACCTAGGCCCAACGTCCTCACGATAAGCTTTGATAGAAGAGAGTCCTTTGATCTGTCCTAATCGACAACCTCTTCGAAGCGACCTTCAACCAAGACATGATGTGGAGATTGCTAGAAACTCTTCGAGTCCTCCTTCCAGGTATACCAATCGGCATTGAACGACCGGAACATTGAGAAACTGAGGTAGTCAGCACAATAGAACAGGAAGCCTTGAGTGATCACCTCTTCGATCCATAAAAAGTCATTTGCATTTCGCATGCGATATGAAAATGGCGGAATCCGATCGTCCTTTCTCGCTGACAAGGTCGGACCGGAGAGATACTGCCTTCTCCCGATGAATTGTTTCCTATGCTGGCTACGGCCATCTCGACTGATGATCACGTTGCTTTCCTCAAGGTAATTTACGAACGCCGGCGGCACCATTGCATCCGCACCCGAATTTAGGAATGCGTCTGCCTACAAGGCGAGCGGACCCTTGTGAAGTATGTCGACCGGCGAGAGCTATCTGTCCGGTCGCACCCGGTTGATTGCAGGTCAAAGCCTCCGTAACCTGGAGTGGGCCGGTTGGAAGACGGTCCTGATCGTGGCCAGGATCAGTCGTGACTTACGAAAGTCCCCACCGCTTCATAGGAAAAAATTGTAGAGACGATGTGCAAATAGCACCCATTTCAACCTTTTGTACAAGAAATCAATAATTCTTTCGAATAATAGAAGGTACTTCACCTGCTTCTGGAGCGATTGTTTCGCTCTGAACCTCTTTTATTTTACTTAAATATTCCCCCTTTTTGCTTGGATTCATGCATGGTGGCGTTGGTCAGGCTGGACAAGCTATTCAATTGAGTCTCAGTTGTGGTCCGAAGATCGTCCAGCTCCACGCACCGCAATCGAAACATTTTCTGCAATTCGCGGAGACGCGCCGCCAGATCCTCGTTGGCCTGCTCACCTTCCTCGTGTTCGCGGATCAGGTCGTTCAAATCCTCATTAGTATGCGGGCTCAACTTCCTCATGACCACAGATTGGTCCCCCTCGTCTTCGACTCTATCAGGGCGTCCAACTCCCGGAGGCACATCAGATTCTTTCTCGGATCAAACAGCCGGGCTCCCTATACAAATCCGGGCCCTCGTCGCAGCAGACCGACTTTCGTTCCATGATTCGGAAACCAGCCATCCCGTCCCAGCAGCGGAACGATTCTGTCTCTTGTCGCTAGCATGGAGCGACCCATTCAAGATTGCCTCTCCACAGTCGCTCTCTGGAGGCGTCGGCCGCCGATCCGACTACTCTATGGGACACTGGGAGCAATCCCCCCCAATCAGGTCAGAGAGCAGTACACCGTACACGCGAAGACGCCGTTTAGTGATTGCCAGTCACTCACCCCGCAGCTTGCGCTGTACCGAGCCCGGCTCCAGGGACTCGAGGTAGACCTCGGGGCGGGTCAGCATGTCCTCGATGCGTGTGACGAAGCCCTGGCCAACGGTCGATTCCAGGTCGATTTCCCGCATGATGCGGCGCAGCACCGAGCTGCCGGATTCGAAGGCCTGCATGTGGGCCACCGTGTCCCGGGCGAGCTCCTCGCCCTTGCGCCAGTCGTCGGCGTAGACGCCGCTGTCCTCCGGCACGTCCCAATAGTGCCACAAGCCCTCGCCGTCCAGGCTGACGGTCGGGAATTTCAGCCACTGGTCGTTCCACCAGTCGGCGTTCTCCTCGGCCGTCTCGACCGCCGCCGAGGTGTCCAGCTGGTCCCCCTGCGGCTCTGCGCCCTCCTTCACGCCGTCCTGCATGTCCCCCGGGTCCTTTCCTCCCTCATCCATCGCCGTCCGGCACACCGCATCCGGCCCGTCACCCGGCGGCGAGCGGCGGTCGCCAACGCGCCCCTAGACCTGCTCCAGCTTCTCCGCCGGCGGCCCGGTCTCAGGGTCCGGCTGACCGCCCGCCGCCTCGGCCACGGCCAGCTGCTCGTCAATTAGGCGCCGTAGCACGCGAGAATCAAGCGGCTTGTGCGCCAAGTAGCAGCCCGAGGCCCGAATCGCGCCGGTCACGCTGGCGGAGGTGTCGCCGGTCATGACGATAGCCGGCAGCGGTCGGCCATAGAGCGCACGGATCTTCTCCACCGCGTCGATGCCGTTAAGCCCGTCGGCCAGCCTGTAGTCCACCAGCAGCAGATTCGGCCGCCACTCGCCCGACGCCAGGCGCGCCAGAGCCTCGTCGGCCGCGGCACAGGCGAGCACCTCGGCACCCCAGGCACCCAACAGATGCTCGATGCCGCGCAGAATCGAGGGATCGTCCTCGATCGCCACCACGCCTCGGCCGGCCAGCGCACCCTGGGTTCGCGCCGACGCCGGCGCTCGGGCAGGTGCCGCCGCCGCGGCCGCGACTTGTAGCCGCTCCGCCCTGGGCAGATCGACGGCGAAGACGGACCCCTTGCCCAGCTCGGAGCGAACGGTGATCTCGTGGTCCAGCAGGCGCGCGATGCGCTGGGCGATCGCCAGCCCCAGGCCCAGACCCTTGCGCCGGTCGCGCGCCGGGTTGTCGACCTGGTAGTAGTCCTCGAAGATGGTCTCGAGGTCGTTTTCAGCCACGCCGACCCCGTTGTCCCAGATCTCGATCCGCACCCTGTCGCCGCGCGGCCGGCAGCCCGCCACGACCTTGCCCTCGGGGGCATAGCTGATGGCGTTCGAGACCAGGTTCTGGACGATGCGCTCGAGCAGCAAGGGGTCGCTGCGGATACCCAGGCTCGAGGGAACGACCCTCAGATCGACACCCTTTTCCTGCGCCGGCAGCCGGAATTCGCGCTCGATCGAAGCCAGCACGTCGGAGGCCGCAAGGTCGCAATGGGCGACCCGAACCCGCCCTTCCTCCAGATTCTCGATGTCCAGCAAGGCATCCAGCAAGTGGCCCATGGTCTGGATGGCGCCGGACATCTCCTCGCAGATCGACTCGCGCTCGGGCGCCCCGCCGGCACCCTGGAGGGCGGCGGTGTAGAGGCTGAGGGACTGCAGCGGCTGGCGCATGTCGTGATTGGCCGCCACCAGGAAGCGGGACTTGGCGGCGTTGGCCTGCTCGGCCTGGTTCCGCGCCTGGACCAGGGCGACCTCGGCGGCGTGGGACTTGCGCAGCAGTTCCTCGCCGCGGCGGATCTCCCGGACCATGATCACCACCAGCAGGGCGCCGCTGAAGATCATGCCGGCGAGCCCACCGCCGATCTCCAGATAGATCGTCAGGTCGCGGGCGCGGTAGAGGCTGGCCCGCCAGCTATCCTGGCGGTGGGTCTGGGTCACCAGCTCGCGCAGCAGGGGCCCGTAGGGCTGAAGGGCGGCGTGAATTGCCTGGAGGGCGGCACTGTCGTCCCGCCGCAAGGTGCGCAGCCTGGGGCTCAAGGCCACCAGTTCGTCCTGCAGCGGCTCCAGGCGCATGATCAGGTCGTCGTCGAGCAGGGCCCGCAGCGGTTCGATGTCCGTGCCTTCCAAGAGGGCCGGGAGGCTCATGCGGAAGCTATCCACCCGCCGGAGCACGTCCTCGCGCGAGACCGCCGGGTCGCCCTTCTGATACTGCTCCAGGATCACCAGAAGCTGCAGGAAATCGATCTCGGTCTCGCTGACCACCCACATGGCTTGGGTCACCTGGTCGCCGATCTGCTCTTCCAGGGTCTGGGTCTTGACGAAGCTGTGGATCAGGCTGACCAGGAAGATCGCCAGGGTGAGCGACGGCAGGATGAAGCGGCGGAACCGCGCCCAGTCACTCACGGCGTCACCTCGCGGCCGCGTGCCGGAGACGCGCCGGGACGGTCCCCGACCCCAGGTCGAGGGCCAGTCTCACATGTCGAACGCCGCTCCATCCGGCCGCTGCCTCTCAGCGCTGATCAAGGACAGCAAAATAGCCGCCGGCCGCGCCCGGGACAAACCCAAGCGCGAGCCGCCGCCGGCCGGCTCAGTCTAGCATGCGGGGGGCGCCTAGGACTCCAAGATGGGTGGACAGCAGGGACCGGAGGCACGGAAGACGATCCAAGGGGAAGTTAGACACGGTGGGATCGCCAGCTGGCCGGAGTCCGGGCGAAGCGCGGGAAAACGACCGGCAGATCGGGCCTGGGAGCGCGTTCGAGGAGCTGGCATTCGGGGGGAAGGCCTCGGCTGCCTTGGGCCGGACCGCGGAGGGAGGACGGGAGGGCGCCCGCTAAGGGGCGCCCCTGGGACGGGGTGGGAGGAAAGGGAAAGGTGGGTAACGTATGGGGGGAGTTGCCCCGGAACGGGGCCGAAGGTGGGAAAAGAACTGTCTGGGCCGGTATGAACTCCGGGCAGGTAAGAACGGGGACGTTTGGAACGGGATCGAAGAGCGGCCCCTCAGGGCGCCGGGGCAGCGGGCCGGCCGGCCTCGGTCGGCAGGGTGATGAGGTCGACCACCGCCTCGCCGTCTCCGAGACAAAGGGTGCGCCAGGCCTGGGCCGTCTCCCGGTTGCCGCCGTAGCGGCGCTGCACGCTGCCGATGGAGGCGGCGCGGCAGACGAAGAACTCGGCGTTGGCCAGGCCCTCGTCGTAAGCCCGGGCGCCTTCGACAGCCACGAAGTCGCGCAGCCGTCCGCCGGTCTCGGTGAAGCCGCAGCCCGCCAGCAGCAGACCGAGGCAGGGGATCAGGAAGCGTCGTCTCATGGCCCGTGCCTCCCTCAAGCGCCGCGGTTGGGCACCAGCCAGACCAGCGCCGCGGTCAGCACGGTCTGGAGCGCCCCTTGCAGCTCGGAGCCGAGCGGCCAGAAGGCCGCCACTGCGGTCACCAGGGCTCCGGCGAGGGCCGCGGCCGTCGCCTTGTTGAAGCGTGTCATGGTCGATCTCCTTTCATGGGGATGCCGGGCGCTGCCGGCCGGGAAGAGGATGCGGCGCTGAACGGATCGGCAGTCGGGGCGCCGCCGGCCCGCCGGCCGCAAAGGCCGGAAGCCTCCGTTCGGCGCTCCGAGGGGCCGGCCAGCCATCGCCGGCCGCTCTCAGCCGTGTGAGGCGGAGACTTTGAGGGGATGCCGGAACGGGCGACGCGCCGCTGAAGTTAGGCGCTTTCGGGCTCGTCTCCGTCGACCAGGCGCGGCCGCCAGGCGGGCAGGCCGCCGGCGTCCTCGTCGTCGTCAGACCGGTCCACCGGGTCTTCGGTGGGGCCTTGTGTAGCGCCGCTTTGGGGGCCGTTTGCGAGACCGTCCGTGGCGCCGTTCGCGCCGCTCGTCCCTTCGGCCGCGCCGTCCGGGCGGCCGCCGTCGACCACCGTGGGGCTCCAGGCCGGGGCGTCGATGCCGGGAAGCGGCGTCTCCAGCATGTCCGCGTAGGCGCAGACGCAGCCGCGCACGCCCTCCCGCAGGGGAATCCGGGTGCTCATCTCGCGCAGCCCTTGGGCGAAGCGGGCCCGCGGCAGCACACCGAGCCCGTCGAGGGCGCCCACCAGATGCGCGAACAGCACGTTCTGGGTCTCGATAACCTCGGTCAGCAGGAAGTCCTGCCAATGCTTCTTCGACATGTCGTCCTCCTTTGACGTTGGGCCGCCCGCGGTCTCGAGGGACGCCCGTCCCGCGCCCGGAACAGGCCGACGGGGCCGGCCCCCAAGGGACGCGCTCCCATGGCCGAGCGACTCGCGCCCGCTCGGGCGGTGAACGGCGGCTGGGTAGATCGGATAGACCGGGCCCTTGGACACCGGCCGACGGCCCGGGCGCCGTCCAGAAAGGGTTCGGAGGCGGGCCCTGCGTGGGCACAGGGCGAGACCTGGTGCCGGTCCAGGTCCGGTGCCAGGGTGGCCCTAGGGCGGCGCCGAGGCGGCCCCGGATCGATCTAAGGGGCTGGGCCGGTTCAGGTGCGGTCCGGGACTGACCTTGGGTGATCCTGCAGCAGTCCTGGGGCGGCACGGCCCCGCGACTAAACCGTTGCGAGTCCGGGCAGTCTCGCCGGGGCTAGCGGCGGACGGCGGCTACATGTCCCGGCGCCGGGCGCGGTCGAGCTGCTCGGCCAGCGCCGAGCGGATCTGCGGCAGGCTGGCGCGGAACTGCTGTGGGTTCTGCACGCCGTTGATGTTGATGCTTGGGTTGATGTGGACGACCTTGGTCGGCTCGGGGCGGCGGCCGCGCGTCCCATCGAAGTCGGAGAGCTGGGGCAGGTCCCGCCGGCGCCCGGCCAGCCCCATCAAGCGATCATTGTTGATCGCTTCGAGTAGGCCCCGGTGCCGGCCGGCGGCCCGCGCGCTGACCACGAACTCGCCGTCGGACAGGAAGGCGGGAATGCGGTCGCCGAGAGGGCCGCCAGGTCCGAAGACCGGACCGCCGGTGCTAAGATGCGGACCGGGGACGAATCCCGCGCCGACGGAGGCCGCGCCGGGCGTGATGGGGCCGCCGCCCAGGCCGCCGCTGAAAAGGCTGCCGAGGGCACCGATGCCGCTGCTGATGAGGCTCGAAAGTCCGCCGCCGGAACTGCCGCCGCCCAGCCCACCAAGGCTGTTCAAGCCACCGGTGATACCTCCGGCCAGTGGCTCGGTGATCAGCTTGCGGGTCAGGATGCGCAGGATGTCCTGTTCCAGCCCCTCGAGGATATCCGAGAATCTTTCACCCTTGACGATGGCGTCCTCCAGCGCCGAGGCGAAGGTAAAGCCCAGCTCCCGCGCGGCGCCGGAAAGGTCGGCGGTTTCACGGGCCGACTGGGCGATCAGCGCGTTGAATTCGGCCGCCCTTTCGCCGGCTTGCTGATAGGCCAGGGCCAGATCGTCCATCGCCGATTCGCCATCTCGAACGGCACCGTTCTGATCGCGCATGTCATCGACTGTGACTCCGCCGGAGTTATCGTTCGTGCCACCGTTATCTGCAGAAGATGGGACTTCAAACTGCTTCGGTAGGACTGGAGGGGATGGACAGACAGCGTGCTCGCTCGGGTCGTCGTCGAACCCGTCGTTCGAACCACCGGTACCCCCGGAGGATGGGGCTTTGGTTTGCCCTTCCGGGAGCGGGAGGGATAGTTCGACCCGGCGCCGCAAATCCGGGCTCAGGTATCGCTCCTCGGAAATCTCGATGCCTTCGAGAACCCGCAATAGGGGCCCAAAATGGTCTGCGAGGGTCTGTGCAAAGCGGGGGTCTGCCGCCGCCTCATACAGCACGTTCGCCGCTTGCCGGAAGTTCTCGGTGTCGAATGATTCGCCCGATTGGATCGCATCGAGCACTCTTCGCAAGGGTGCCGTGAGAGCTTCGAACTCTTGGGCGGACGCGGTTCCTTGATTCGTACCCTCGAACAGGTTCGCCTGAATGCCCGTACCCAACAAACCTCTCATCTTAACGGCAAGCTGGCCCGCCGCCGATTCGAGCTGCTCCTGAATGCGCTTTCCGAAGGCGGCGGCGGCTTCCGCTCTCTCCTCGAGTTCGAGCTTCCTGGACCCGAAGGCGTGCTTGGCCAGCTCCTCGTTGACCCGGGCCTCCGCGAAGAACTCGACCGCCCTGGACCCGACCATTCTGGGCCGGTCCCTCGCGGCTCCCTCAGGAACAACGCGTTCCAGCAGGTCCGGAGCTCCTTTCACGAACAGGTCGTAGAAGACCGAGCTCCCGATGCTGGTGGCGAGACGGACCAGAGCCCGTGCCACGTGGGGATTGAGTTGAAGGTACGCTTGTTGACTCGTCGCTCTGGACAGCCCGCTGGCGGCAGCGCGGCTGCCGCCTGCCGACGCCAACGAAGCGAATGTTCCCCGGTCAGACGACGCAAATTCGCCAACCGCACGCGCCCGGCGCTCGATGGCTCCAAGTTCGCGCTCCGCCGCTCCGGCGAAGCGCCTGATCCTGGCGGTCGCCCGCAGAAGGGCGCCCTCCAAGGGCTTCAGATCCGCGTCGATGCGGAGGACAAGTTCGTCTGCTATGGGCATGGAAGATGCCTCCCTATCTTGCAAGAATGCGAGCGGGTGGGTTCGGCAAAGGCGCTTGCGGCGCCGTCAGGTTCAGCGCGGTATGTGGACGGTCTTGGACTGGCGGCTGGTTCGGGTATGAGTCCGAAGCTCAGCCGGTAGAGCCGATAGATTGTGACGAGCAGGTGATAGGTGCTTCAGTTGAAGACGCTCGGGGCGAGCAGAAATCGCAAAAACTCAATCCAAATTGAAGTCTTCCGTCGCGCACATCTGGTACTTTTCGGCAAGCATCTCGATAGTCCAATTTCGAGTGTATTCATCTTGCAGACTGGAGATCTCGCGATCCCAATCCCGTCCAGAACGCTCGGCTTCCAATACACCTTCGTCGAAGTACCTGTCCAGCTCTTGGATCTGCCCTTCGTTGGCACCCAGGCGACGCACATTGTCCAGGAGGATCTCGCGATACTCCGGATAGAGCTCGTCGAACTCGTAACGCGTTGTCAAAAGAGAGGCGTAGCCGCACATACTAGCAAGAGAAGCCAGATTCTCCATCTGGTGCTTCTCAAGTCCCGGCTCTTCCGGCGCGGGCTGCACTTGCGAAGGGTGGAAAACCCAGCGGTCGCAGAAGCCCAGCACCCCCTCGGCCTCGACTTGGAGCACCTCCAGGAGGCCGCGGCTCAACTCCGCCTTGCGGCTGCCGGCCTTGAGGCCGGAGTCCGCGCTTTGGACCCGGGTCGCGTCGTAAAGGCGCTCCAGATGGCCGAACTGTGCTTCAGACGGCCTTTGAGCACGGATGCGCCCCAGCACCGTCGTTCGCAGGTCCGGGACCAGGAACTCCAGGTCGTAGGCGGCGAACAGCTGATGGTAGCGGGCGCAGGCCGAGGCCTGGATCTCGGCGTTCAGCAGGCCGATCTCGTCCAGTTCCGCGCGCGCCGGAGTCCCGGCCCACAGGCCGGCCCCAAGCAGCAACAGCGCCAGCAGGGATCTTCTCATGGCACAGGCCCTCTCCCAAAAGGTGTGTCACGGAGACCGTTGAGTGAGTTCGGGGCCTTCCTCAATGAGGACCACAAGACAGCGATATCGAAGTAACTGTCTCAACACTGGGTAAAGAGCTGCGTCATTCCCGAAGATCTGCGCCGGCGCATTCTCCATAGCTTTGACCGAACACGTTCTCTCGATCGACTCGATACTCCTCGTCACTCGCCATCAACGCTATTTCATCATCCCAGTCTTCAACCCAAGGGCCACCCTTCAACACTCCTTCTTCGAACCGACGACCGATCTCCTCGATTTGCGAATCGGAGGCTCCGTGGCGACGCGCGTTCTCCAATGTGACCTCACGGTAGTCGGGATACAAACTGTCAAACCCATAGCCTGCCGAAAGCGCGGAATCCATTCCGCATTGGTAGGTGTGTTCGCGCAACCGCCTCAACATGTCCTTGTCCACTCCCGGCTGATCCGCAGGCGGCGGTTGCAGGAAGTACAGGCTGAAGTGCTTACGGTCGCACGCCTCCATTGCGATATCGGCCTCGCGTTGAAGAATTGCCAGGTAGGCCCGGTCCAGCTCCGGCTTACGGCTGCCGGGCTCGAGACCGAATTCCGCAGCTCGGGCACGTGTCGCGTCGTAGAGGCGTTCCAGATGGTCGAGCTGGGCCTCGGACGCGCCTTGGGCGCTGACGCGGCCCAGCACCGTCGCGCGCAGGTCCGGCACCAGAAACTCCAGGTCGTAGGCGGCGAAGAGCTGATAGTAGCGGGCGCAGGCCGAGGCCTGGATCTCGGCGTTCATCAGGCCGATCTCGTCCAGCTCCGCGCGCGCCGGCGTCCCGGCCGACAGGCTGGCTCCAAGCAGCAGCATCAACAGGGATCTTTTCATGGCACAGGTCCTCTCCCTCTAAGTGTGCCATGGAAATCATTGAAGGACTACGAGTTTGTTCTTTTTGTGTTCCTAACTAGATAGCTAAGCCACAAATGATAAATGCTTGTTTCACAGGCCAACGCCCGCGAAAACACTGCGCCGCCTCAGCTAGCGTGCCGGCAGCGGGTGCCTGGAGCCGCGGTGGGTGCACCTCGGGCACTCGGGGTGCCAGAATCCCGACTTTGACCAAGCGAACCAGATCGCCACTATTGATCACCTCCAATGCCCTCGGAAGCGGTGGGCAGCGCAGACTGAACACGATCTGCTTGTTCGACTATTACTGAGTCTGCTGCATCACCTACACAAGGGAATTACTTAGTTTTGATTTCAATACTCAGTACAGAGCTGTCTGTTCTCCCTCATTCCGTCAATGACTTCATTCACCCAATCTGGGTCCTCATCTTCTAGTTTGGCACCCTCTTTCCAACCTTTGTCCAGCATTTCGCGGCGTCCCGACTCAAAAGCGTCGGATAGTTCCTGTAGTTGTTCGGAGTTGGCGCCATTTCTTACCGCATCCTCAAGCATGTCTCTTTTCAGGAACCGGTACTCCTCAACCAATCCCAATCCCGGCCAGTCCTCGACTGCCTGGGCAGACTTCCCGCAAATGACGAAATGCCCAATCCAGCTAGAGAATCTCCATTCGGGAATGTCACACCACCCGGTGGCTGACCTCGCGATTGCTGCTAGGCAAACAACGGCGAACAATACACTCCGCATGGCGCACTCAGCTATCTCTCATGGAATGTCTCAGTCGCACATTTCTTATAGCTCTCGGCAAATTCCGCTTCCCTTTGATTCCTGTATTCATCTGATTTCTCTACCCACTCCTGCTCAAGCTCCCACTCAAATGGCCAGTTTTGACCCTCCACCACGCCAAGTTCAAATCGGCGAGCGAGCTCTTCCATCTGCGAATCGGTGGCTTCGTGACGCTCAGCGTTATCCATCGTTACCTTGCGATAGTTTGGAAAGAGCTGCCCAAATCCGTACTCTTTTGCCAGAGCTGAATCGATTCCGCATTGCTGAATTACTTGACCGAGCCGGTCCATAGTGGCCTTGTCCAGGCCTTGCCCGTCTTGCTGTCTCGGTGATTGTAGCAGGTGCAGACTGAAGCGTCTGCGGTCGCAGAAGGCGAGCACCTCCTCGGCCTGGCCCTGAAGTACCGCCAGGCGGCCCCGGTTCAGCTCTGCCTTGCGGCTGCTGGCCTCAAGTCCCGCTTCGGCACTGTCGACCCGGATCGCGTCGTAGAGGCGTTCCAGACGGTCGAGCTGTGCCTCGGACGCGCCTTGGGTGCCGACGCGCTCCAGCACCGTCGTTCGCAGGTCCGGCACCAGGAACTCCAGGTCGTAGGCGGCGAAGAGCTGATGGTAGCGGGCGCAGGCCGAGGCCTGGATCTCGGCGTTCAGCAGGCCGACCTCGTCCAGTTCCGCGCGCGCCGGCGTCCCGGCCGACAGGCCGGCCCCAAGCAGCAACAGCGCCCACAGGGATCTTTTCATGGCACGGGTTCTCTCTCAATAAGTGTGCCATGGAGATCATTGAGGGATAATGAATTTGTTCTGTTTGTGTTCTCATTTGTGGAGACCGCTTGTCCGCAATCGTCACGCCGGCCCGGGCAGGGTCCTCCTGGCCGCCAAGCGCCCGCTCAGGGGCCGCGCCGCCGGGTACGCCCGGGCCGAGCGGCCGCGTCGTCCTTCGCCAACCGGATCTCGACCTGCTTGCGGAACCGGCGTATTTCCGACGCTTGACCCGCTCGCTGTCAGGGAAGTGGACCTCTTCGTAGGCGTCCAGAGCGACGTAGAGCTCGTGCGGCGTGGATTTCCAGAACTGGCTCGGCGTCCAGCCGAGCACGGCGACCGCCAGTCCCATGTGGCGGCGGAAGTCGAAGCCGTTCTTCAGCCCTCCGCCGCTTGCGCTTCCCCCGGCTCGTCGTCTCCCGCCAGATCGTCCGAGGCCGGATCGTCGGTCCCCTCATCGACGGGCAGTTGACCGGCGTTCATCGCGCTCAGCAGCAGTTCGCTGGCGGGGCCGGCCGCCGCGAGGAGTCCGCTGTTGTAGACCATCTCGGCCACCCTCTTGCGGCTGAACGGTGTGCCGGCGCCCTTGAGGCCGGCGCCGACGATGGCGACCAGGTCGTTGAAGCCGAAGCTGTGCTCGCCGAAGCGCCTGATGAGCTGCATGGCCGTGGACCCGGTGGCTGCTTCGATGTCGGCCAGGGTCTCGTAGGTGGGCCGCATGATCAGGTCGCGGCCGTCGAGCTCGATCTCGACCTCGCCGCGATAGGGATTGGCTGCCATGATTTCGCTCTCCTTTTGCCTGTCAGTGGTTGGAGTCGAGGGCCCTCTGGAGCCCGACGATTGATCGGGGCGACCGCCGGCCCTTGTGGGAAGCGCCCAGGGCTCAGGACCCGTGCCAGAGGGCGGCGGCCCGGTCGGCGAGCCAGCCCATCAACGCCCCGAACGAGAGCACCACCAGGAAGGCACCGCGCCAGCGGTTGGCCTGTGCAGTCAGGCCGTCCACCTTTCTCTCCAGCTCCTTGACCGCGACGGTCAGGTGGTGGACCTCGACCCGCAGGGCCGCGATCTGCTCGCGCTCGGTGGTGGGCGGCGGCGCGCCGTAGCCATGACTCATGGCGCTACCCGCTCCCCGTCCTCCAATGGCGGGACCTGCTCCAGGCGCAACCGAAGCGGGCGAGCGGGCGCCCGTGCCCACGGCGCCCGACCATGCTGCTGGGGCACCAGAGGTTGGGCATGGCGTCCGACCCGTGCCGGAATGTCTCGGCCAGAGTTTTGTGGGAGGCTTCGCGGCGCGCCAGCAGCGTTGTCACGATGCGGCTCCCCACGGGGCTCAGCGGCATGCGCCCGGCCTGAGCGCGCAGGCCGTAGCGCGGCCAGGCGCAGAGCTTCACGTCACCGTTCATCCGGCTCAGGACCCTGACCCACGCGGGGAGGGGTCCGCGAGGCGCGTGTTCCGATGTCCCGGTCCTGGAACCGCCAAGCTTCGCCGGAGAAGACCAGGCAACTGGTGCCGTTGGCGTGGGTCAGGAGGACTGTCCAGGTCTCGCCGGTCTCGGACGCGAAGACCTCCAACATCCGGCCATGCTGGGAAACGCCGCTGGCGACCCGGTGCTCGCCGTACCGCCGCGCCAAAACGGCAACCATCGCGCCACGCGGACCGCAGTCTAGCCCGCCAGCGATTGCCAGCGCCGGGGCACCGGGGACGGCAACGCACAACAAGACTGCCGCCAGCACGGCGGCGGCGATCCAACCCATGGACACCTCCTGGATGGTGGCGAGAGCCTGCCCGGCTACCGCGCGACCTGGCGGTTGCCGGAGACCTGCAGCTCGTAGGCCGCACCGGTCCATTCCGGGTGGATTTCGATCCCGAGGTCGCCCGCGGTCTCCGAGAGGTTCTGGTTGTCCCGGATGACGAAGCGCCGGACCCGGCCGGCCGGTCCCAGAGGCTCGGACCGGGCCGGCCCGAGCAGCCGAATCGAGGTTCCGTTGGGCCCGGTTATCGAGCTGCCGTCGATGACGTTGCCCTCGATGACGAGAACGCCGCTCGGGCCCGCGGCGTGGTCCGAGTAGTAGGCGATGCCGGCACCGCCGTCACTCTCCTCGCGCACCACCCCGACCACCAGGTTGCCGCGGACCACGCCCGAGCTGCGGACGCTTATCCCGTTGCCGGCGTTGGTGCGAAGCACCCGGTTGCCCTCGATCAAGGCGTCGGAGGACTGGACGTAGATCCCGTGGAGCCCATGGGTCGCGTCGAGGCCCGTGTTGTCGATCGTGTTGCCGAGGATCCGGAGCCCCGGGTGGTGGACGCCCTCAGCCTCGCGCCGGGCGGCGTGAACGCCGTTCTGGCCCGTGTCGCGGATCAGGTTGCCGACCACGGCGACGCCTTCGCTCGCGCCCGCGCTGCTCAGATGGATGCCGTTCCGGCCGGCGCCCAGGATGACCGAGTCCTCGATCCGCACGTTGGCGACGTTCTTCAGGAAGATGCCATTCTCCAGTGCGTCGAGGATCGTGACGTTGCGGATCAGCGTGTTGTCCCAGGCGTGGCCGGAGAGGGTGAGCCCGTCGCCGGTCAGCACCAGGTCCTCGATGACCCGGTCCCACGCCTCTTCTGCCGGCGGCTCGGGGCCGCAGACGCAGGGACGCGCGGCCTCGAGCGCCTCCACGTCACCCCGGAGCGCTTCGACCTCCGCGGCAAGCTCGCCGAGGCTGGTCTCGAGACTGGTGGCGGCCTCGCCGAAGGGCTCGGCACGGGCGGCGGCTGCCAGGGCGAGCAGGACCGCCAGAGCCGTACAGGTCTGTCTCATATGATCTTCCTGGTAGCTGGTCAGGGTGTCGGGAAAGGCGCCGAGGGCGGCGTGAAGGTCTCAGTATAGAGCGGGAACTTGGTGATCCGGCATTCCTCGAGGAAGCCCTCCAGAGGGCTGTCTCCGCCAGTTGACCGAAGTTTGCCGAGCCTTAGACCCGTCTGCCCAGCGAGTGACGGGATGGTCAGATCGAGGTTGGCGCCAGACCCGAGCTGCGCGCCGTCGACGAAGAGCCGAGTGGTTCCAGGTAGATCTCGGCAGGCGGCCACGTGATACCAGGTGTCGATGGACGGCGACCAGCTCTCCGCGAGACTGACAGCGTTGACGCCGTCCGGGAAATGGCGCCAACGCAGAGTGCCGTCGCTGAGGCTGAAGAACCAGGAGCGAGCGACGATGCCGTCGGCGACATGGTAGTCGGCCATGAAGACCTGCGTGATCCGGCTCAGGCTCTTGAAGCGCACCCAGCATTCGACCGTGAACCCGGTCTCCTCCGTATCACTCAGGTCGATCGCTATGTCGTAGGGGAAGAAGATGTATGCCTGCGAGGGGTTCTGGGAGGCGCCCGGCGAAAACTCGGCACTCTCGGACCCGAATCTCGCGGCGTTCTCGCTGATTGCGGCCTGCGAGTTGACCGTGGGCTCCAACCTTTGAACCGCTTCGACGATCTCGCTCGGCGAGCCTTGGTCACCGCATCTGGCAAGAAAGGTCACAAAGGGCGACGGATCGAAGTCCGGCGGCGCGCTGGACTGCCTCCCGCCGGCGATGACGTTGACGACCGGCATGGCGATCTAGACGACCGACGCGCGGAAGCTGATCGCCACGTTGGCGAGGTCGCTGGCGGCCAGCTCCGGCGAGGGATTGGCGGAATTTATGACTGCCAGCCGGTCGCCGACGGCGAAAGAGATGGCGGAGGCGAAGCTGAAGGTGCCGCTGTTCGACAGGCTTGGGAAGGTCACCGACCCGATGGACGAGCCGTTCTTCTGTATGTCGAAGACCTGATCGCTCTCGCCGGAGGCGGGCGGTGTCAGCGCATAGGCACGGGAGCCGGCCGCACCGGCCGGAATCGCGAAGGCCCGAGGCGCGACGAACAACCCGCCCACGGCGTCGAAGGTCGGAGCGCCCGAAACGAAGAACGCGATGTCGTAGATCCCGCCGGCCTCGTCGATGTCCTCGCCGTCGTTGTAAACGAACGCCCGGCCGCCGGCCGGGATGGTCACCGTGCGGCCGCCGGATCCGTCCGCCTTGACCGTGCAGCTGTGGTCGGTGTCGTTGAAGACGGCGAAGTGCCGCTGGGTCGCAGGCACGACGAAGTTGAAGTCTCCGTCCAGGGAGGGGGAGCCGACCTCTCCCTGGAGCCGAAACGCGAAGTTTTCCGTGAATACCTGTGCGCCCAGGTCGTAGTCGCTGCCCGAGGATATGCCGACGACGAGCGTGACCGCGCCGTTCATGGCATCGTCCAGCAGGTCCACCTGGTCGTTGTTGGTTTGGTACTTCTGGGACTGGCTGGCGCTAATGTGGGCGCCGCGGGTATTCGCGCCCAGATGCGGTAGCGACATGGCTGCTCCTTTCCGTCTAGCCCTGCAGGGTCGCTTCCGCCGGATGGCCTCGGCCGACGGTCGCGCTGATCTGATAGATCTTCACTGTGAGGCTCCGGGTCGAATCGGGGGACCCCAGCGAGCCCAACTCGGCCTCCGTGAAACTGACCGACTCGCTCGTGAGCCCCGTCTTGCCCGTCACGACCGACCCTCCGGGGGCCTCGAGCACGTCAACCTCGTAGACCTCGCTGTCCTCGCCGAGGGGCACGTCGGCATTGTCCGACCATTCGCCGCCGATGCGAGTGCGGCGCACCCAGGTCACAGTCCAGGTACCGCTAGCCGCTCGACTGCCGCGGACATGGACCGGGGCGTAAGGTTTCAGCGCCTCGCCGTTCAGGGTGAGGGCGACGGCCGGGATCAAGGTCTCGTCGGCGCCGAACGGCACCAGCTTGTAGTAGCGCGTCACGCCAATCTCGGACGTATCGACTTCGACCTTGCGGAAGTTCGCCGCGTCCAGCTTGATGACCAAGTCACCGGCCTGATGGTTTGCGGTGTTGTGCTCTGTGCCCCGCATACCCCGGTGCAGATTGGAGAGGGTGTAGCTGTCGCCGGAGTCGTCCGGAGAGCCGGAAAGGTTGGCAGCCGTCTCGTAGCGGACGATCTCCCAGCGTCCGTCTCGGCCGATCGCCAAGTTGTTCAGCGTCGGATCCTCGAGGAGGTCCGCCCGTGCCACGCCACCCAGGATCCCATGCCGCATGTTGACGGTGACGCTGTTCGCGCGGTCGGCGATGGTGGTCGCGCCGTCGGCCAAGACCGAGGTTACGAGGCCCCACTGGACGACCTGGTCGGCCCCCAAAGTGGCGAGCACCTTGGTGAAGGCCTGGCCGCCGTCGAGGGACTGGAGGAGCTGCCCGCCCCGCCACGATTCCGGGGATTGGGGATAGGCCGCGACCAGGAACGGCATGGTGCCGGGCGGCCGGGAATCGTCTATGTCCCGCAGCAAGTTCGGCTCCAGCAGGAATTGCGCCTCAACGCCGGCCGTGCCGCCGAGGACCGGCGACTGGAAGATCAGGCTTCCGCTGTTGGCCGCGCCGCCGCTGGGCGTGAAGATCGCCGACTCCTCCGAGCGCGCCTCGATCAGGATCCGGTTGTTCTCGGCCAGCGACCACTTCTCCGCCCTTACCCTGTGCGTGAAGCCGTTTGCCTGGTAGTCGAAGGCATCGCCCACGTTGAGATCGAGATGGGTCCACGGCAGCGCGATCTGGTGGTTCTCCTTCTGGGCGTCGAAGGAGTAGAGCAGGCGCTCGGCGATCTCGATGGGTTGCGGGCTCGAGTTCTCGTCGAACACCAGCGGCATCTGAACGTTGCGCTTACTGCGGCCCTTGAAGCCCTCCAGCGGACGGTCGTAGGAGACCGTGTTGCTGGCGTAGTCCATGCCTCTATCGATGTACTGCAGGTCGATGCGCTGGGGCAGCTCCCGTTCGTAGGGCCACGCGAGATCCCGCCTCGGCACCTGGGCATCGATGCTATCGCCCGCGCCCAGGTCGTCCTCGAAGACGGTCTTGACCGAGCCGCTGTCGAGCTTGATGAACTGCACCTTGCCGTCCTGGGTGCGGTAGTCGCCGTTTATCGCGCCGGCGAGGGTTTCCAGCACTTTGCGCCCGGTGATTCGCCGCCCGATGAGGAATCCCGCGATGTCGTCCGAGGCCCAGAGCGTCGTGTCGCGCAGCGTGGCCGGCAGATCGACCCGGTCCGAGACATCCTCGGCGATGCTGGCCGCGGTCACGGTGCCGGGCGACCTGCGGTTCAGCGGCAGGAACCACATGTTAGCCGTAGAGTTATCCTCGACCCATAGGCCGTGGTTGACCGGGTCGTAGCTCGGCTGCTCGTTGAAGAGGCTGAGCCCGGGATACTGAGTCCGGGCGTCGCTGATCCTATTCCCCGTGGTCGTCATCGAGACCAGGTCGACCTCGATGTAGCTGTTGGCGCCGCCCTGCTGGAGCCAGATCTTGCCGCCGATCGGGCCATTGTGCATGGTGAGCTCTTGGTCGCCGATCTGAGCGCCGGCAGGGAGCTTGAGATCGTCCTCCGGGTCGATGGCAAGCGTCGGCCGGTCGAACTTCCGCAGCCAGCCGTTCTGGTGCAAGAGGACGATCTTGTCGTGCTGCCGGTCGTAGGTCATGAGCGTCCGGCTGCCGTCGTCGAAGGGATCGTCGGTCTTGACTGGATAGACTTCCGAGCGCTGAACGGAAACCGCCTCCAGGACCGCCAGGGTGTGCGGATCGAACTTGACGACGTGGGTGTCAGTGTCCAGCGGCCACTGCGCGGCGAGGACGTAGAAGCACTCGTCCGGGCCGACGAAGCCGAACGGACGGTAGGTGGTGTTGGTGATCGATCCGGGCCGCGGGTCTCCGACGTAGGCGCCGATCGGGAAGTTGGTCCCGACGGTGGGGATGCTGATGATTTCGATCTCGCCGGTGGTGCCCCCGAGAATGAATGCCTTCGTCGGAAACTCGGTGTCCGGCCAGAGGTAGATATCATGAAACTGCGGTCCCGCCATGTTGGCCCGCTGCTCGCCGCCGACCTTCTGGCCTGTGATGGCCGAGTAGGTATGCCAGTCCGAGGCCGAACCCGGTACGGCAACGTTCTCGACCCGGAAGACGTAGGGCTCAGCCGCGAGGTAGGGGCCGACGTTGACAGGGGCGAGCGCATCGCCCGGCGTGCTCGCGAAGGGCACGATTGTCGGGTTCAGGACGTTCTTCGAGAGCGTGTTCCAGCGGTAGATCGACGACTGCGTGATGCCGAGATAGGTCGTCAGGTCGCCGAGGAGCGCGACGCGGTTCTTGACCGCCGAGGCGACGCCGGTCCAGCTCAGGAAGCTTCCACCAACGCCCGCCGCGGTCATCACCTCGAACTCGCACTGGGGGAAGTGATTGTTGATTGCCTTGCCGGGGACGAGCTCGAAAACTGCATAGCAGAGTCCGTTCATGGGCGGCGCCCAGTCGGCGGCGTCCGAGCCCATGGCCTCCGTGATCCGTTCGTCGACCTGCATCAGCGGCTCGGCCGGCTGACCGTCGTTGCCGAGATAGATGCGGATCGGGCCGTACTGCTCCGCCGTGATACTCTGCACCCCACCATCGAAGGAGAGGCTTTCGGACACCGTGAACTGACCGGTCGAGATGCCTTGCAGCACTTCCGGGGAGATCGCTACGCCCTCCGAGTTGCCGTCGGAGATATCGAAGATCAACTCGTCGTCGAGCCAGATGCGTGTGACCGCGGCGACGGGGCCTTCACAGATGCCAGTCGCCCAGGTGAGGAAGACTTCCCGGGTCTTGATCTCGGGTCCGCCCTTGGCGTCCTCGGTCTTGGTTTTGAAGAGCGGTTCGTCGACCCAGATGTACTGTCCGCCGACCCGCACGGTGCCGTAGGGGATGGGTACGAAGCGGCCAGTGGCGGCCGAGGACAGGCGGATGTCGTCACGGCTCGGGCCGCCCGCGTCGACCTCGGTGGGGAACAGGATGTTGGCCAGGATCGATCCGCCGAGAAAACCGATCTGGGCCCCCAACAGCACACCGACCCCCGGGACCAGCCCCCCCGTGACGCCGCCGAGCGCCGCCGCGCCAACGCCGATCGCAAGCTGTCCCATTACTCGACCTCCGAGAATTGATAGCCGCACATGAAGCTCTTGAGCATCGCGGGCGTGATCGCCTGCTCGACCACCCGTCCTTCCCCGGCATTGCGCCGCCTTTGGCCGGCCGAAGTCCGCGAGGGTAATGGCCGGTTGGTGGCATGGAGGATCGACGAGCGGCCGGTCACCAGCGAGACGTGCTGGTCGCGGCCGAAGCCGACCAGGCAGAGCACGAAGTCGCCCGGCCGCAGCCGGTTCACGTCGATCCGACGCAGGAGCGCCTCCGTGCAGAACTGGTCCAGCTTGGCCCGCAGCACGCCGGGCCCGCGCACCCGGGCGTAGCCGTGGCACTCGGGATCGGACCAGAACCGCTCCCAGCCCGCCACGCCGAGGGTCCGCGCGATCCAAAGCGGCACCCCGACACAGTCGAGTCCGCGCGCGCTGCGGCCGGCGAAGACGAAGGGCCGGCCGATCAGGCCGCGCCCGCAGTCGATGATGTCGGCACGGCTCGCCGCCGCCCGCCCTCTCGCCCCCCCTTCGCGAGCGATGCGTGTCGAGCCGGTGGAGTCCCTCGCCTCGGTGAAGCCAGCTTTGGCGGATTTTGGAATGGTCAAGACGACCCGTTCAGGACGTCTGCTTGGGGATCTTGAAGACTTCGTCGTTCGTCGGCGCGAAGCTGGTGAAGCCGCCGAAGTTCGTCAGGTTGCGGAACTTGCCGACGCAGGTGGCGATCAGCCGGTCGCAGCCGACGACCATCTTGACCGCGTCGCCGGGCTCGATCGCGAAGGGGAAGGAAAGCCAGGTGACGACCGTGAGCTCGCCGTCGGGGGAGCCCGCCGCCTGGCTCTTGATCTGGCGCTCCAGGCCGCTGTTCTGGCCGCTGGTGAAGACCAGGCGCCCGCGCCGGTAGTGCTGGTCCGGGGCGTCGCCGGCGTAGGCCAGGGTGAACTGCCTCTGCTCGGAGACCGAGAGCACCGTGGCGCTTTCCGTGAGCGCCTGCCGTGCCACCCAGGTCACCCCGTTGTCATCGGTCTCACCGCCGAGGATCGTGTTCCAGACGGGCTCCGAGCCGCCCGTGGTGCCGCCCGCCGAGGCCTCGTAGTAGCGGCCGTCCTCCACGCTCGGGCGCACCGTGTTCACCTGGGACGGCGAGCCGGGCGCGGGCGCCTTGGCGTTGGTCGCCGCGCGGGTCAGCACCTCGGTCGCGGGCGTCCAGACCGGCGGCTCAAGCTGCACCCGGCAGCCGATGCCGGCGAAGGGCCGCGGCGTGTCCTCCGGCTTGGAGCCCAGCACGTGGATGCATTCGGCCTCGTAGAAGTCGCCGATCTCGGTCGTGTGGTAGCGGTCCAGCAGACTCTTGAAGGTGACCGTGAGCTGGCCGTCCTGGACCCGGGTCTCGTCCAGCTCGCCGATCTCGAGCCAGATGATGCCGGCCGCCGGCTGGGTCCAGTCTACCAGGAACAGCTTGGCGAGCGCCCCGTCGTAAACCCGGCCGAGGATCTTCTCCTCGCTGAGGCCTGCGGAATCGATGAAGCCGATCAGCTCCAGGTTGGCGACCCGCCCGCCGGAGCGCGCCTCGATGGCCCGGCGCGAGAAGGCCGCCTCGGGCCCGTAGGTGAGGCTGCCGTTGCCGTCGCCGATGTCGATGACGAGCGCTTGGTCGTGCTCAGTGAAGCCCAGCACGTTGCCCAGCCGGTCGGTCAGCTGGAGGCACATGGCGAGCGTCGTGTCGCCACTGAGGTCGATGCCCCCCGGGATGGTCCGGCTCATGGGGCGGAGCCCCGTTTCGGAGGACAGATGTCGGATGTCAGACGACAGAAACCCGAGCACCTGAAATCTGACATCCGGCATCTGACATCCGGCATCCGCCTAAACACCTTTCGCCTCCTGGAGCGGGAAGTTGAAGGAGTCGGCCTTGAGGTTCTGCAGCACCTGCTCCAGGTCGTCCTCGACGAAGTGGACCGCCCGGTAGAACTCGCCGCCCCAGGTCACCGGCACCCCGCTCGGCGAGGCGCCGAAGGGCGGCGCGCTGGAAAAGGTCACCTCTCCGGCCGCCTCGTCGATCTCCGAGACCTGGCCCGAGGCGTCGGCGCCGTCGACGGCGACCAGCAGGCTGGCAGCCGCCGGATGGCGGATCCGGAGGATGCTGGAGGCGCTGCCGCCGCGGTAGCTCTTGTAGCACCGGAACACCGTGGTGCTGCCGTCGGCCAGGTTGTCGCCGCTGTTGGGGTTGATGAGCGGCGCGTCCAGCATGGTGACCCCGGCCGAGCCGCCCGCGCTCATGTCCTCGTCGGCGCCCGTGTGCCAGTCGGCCCAGTCGCGCGCCAGGAAGGTGTCCCGCGGCCCGGCCAGCGCCAGGAACACCCGGCGGATCTCCGCCGCATCGGCGATCGGCCGGTGGTACTGCAGGTTGAGGCGCCGGAGCGGCTCGGCCCAGAGCTGGTTCGCCTTGCGGTAGCCCGAGGCGGTGAAGACCTGCTGGGTGGAGAAACGCGGCGTGCTGGAGGAGCCCAGCCGCACCGCGGTCGAGAGGATCAGGTCGTTGCGGTGGGTCATCACATGTCCCTGCGTCGGGCCCGGTCGAGCTGCTCGGCCAGCGCCGCGCGGATCTGCGGCAGGCTGGCGCGGAACTGCTGCGGGTTCTGCACGCCGTTGATGTTGACGGTGACGTTGGCCGGCCCCGCCGCAGCGGCGCCGGCGGCCTGAAGCCTCGGCAGGCGAACCTCGGGCACCCGGGGCGCCACCAGTCCGCCCTCGACCAGACCCGCCAGGCCGCCGCCGTTGATCGCCTCCAGCAGGCCGCGGTGGCGCCGCGTTGCCGCGGCGCTCACCACGAACTCGCCATCCGACAGCATCGCGGGAATGCGGTCTCCCCGCGGCCCGCCCGGGCCGAAGACCTGGCCGCCGTGCTGGAACGTTGGGACGGTGGGAGCGCCCAAGAGGCCGGCGACAGCCTGGAGCCCCCCGGTGATCAGGTTGCCGAACCCGCCGCCGAGCCCGCCCGGCTGGCTGAAGAGCGCCCGCTCGAAAACGCCTAGAAGCTGCTGCTCCAGGGTCTTCAGGATATCGTCGAAGTCCTTGGCACCGGTGATCAGGTCGCTGAACGCGCCCGAGAGGCTGCGCCCCATGCCGTCGCCCAGGATCTCCAGCTCGCGAATGGGCTCGGCCACACGCTCGACCTCGCCCTGGACCATGGCCGCCCGCTGGCCGACGGCCTCGCTCTGCTGGGTCGCCCTCTCGAGTCCGCTGCTCGCCGTCTCCAGCGCAGTATCGGCCTCGCGCAGCGTATCCGCGAGCGCCGACTGCGCCTCCTCGGCGGTCTCGCTAGCGGTGGTGAGCGCGTCCAGACTGCCGCGCGTGGCCTCCAGCTGCTCATTGAACGCGGCCGCATCAACAGTGGTCTGGCGTTGCAGCTCGGCGAACCGAAGCATCTCATCGCTCAGCTCCTGAAGCTGTGCCAATCTCTCGGCAGCGCCACCCGCCAGTCCATGATCGGCGACACCATCAATGTCGTCTGGCAGGCTCGCGTCCTGTAGCTCTTCACCTCCAAAACCAAGTCCGCGATTCTTGAATTGATTGAACAGATCCCGTAGGCAGGCACAGGGATCACCGCCTCCGTCAGGGATTTCAAGCTGGAAGGTTTGCGATTGCTGCCTTTCGTCTGGTGCCCTAGATCGATCGATCCTGTCCTGTGTTGTGACATCCGGAGTCCTGCTGACGGCGCGATCCACAGCACCCAACAGAGCCTCGAGCCGGTCGGCGGCCCTTTGCGTACTCTCGGAAATCTCTATGCCGAGGCGCCTCGCCTCTTCCAATGTCGCTAGGTTTTTCTCTGCAACAGTCGGAATGCGGGAAACCCCCTGATCCCTCAGTTCACGTTGGGCTGCAAGCAGACCCGCTCCCTCGATAGGCCGGAAATCGATATCGCCTGGGACATCGCCGACCAGGCTTTTCCTCAGCTGATGGGAAGCCTCGCCGATAGAGCCCACAAGACGATCGAGGAGGCGATCGGAGATCTCCTCGCTCTTGCGCGCCGCGTCCTCCAGATTTAGGCGATCGAAGGCACTTGCGTTCTCTCCCGCCTTCTCCAAATCCTCGGCCATAGCCCGGAATTCGAAGAAAGCCTCCTCGGCTCGCCGGGGATCGAAGTCGGGTCGGCCCGTCAGTTCCTTTACGGGATCGGTATCCTTTGACAGCAACCGATCGACGATCAGGCTGCTGGCGACTCCGGTACCCATATTGAGCGCGACGTCTATCAATAGTTTGATGGCGGGCGTGGCGGCGAACACAACCTCTTGGCTTGCAGTATGCTTCCCGCTACCGACCTCCACCTTCGCCGCCGTTTGGCGCGATGCGTCGCCGCGAGAAGAAGCAGTGCTGCCGGTACCGACCAGCCGTGAAATCTGTTTCATCGGCCGGGTCAGCTCCCTCTCCGCTCTCGCCGCAAAGTCTTTCACCAAGCGCTCGGCACGCTTGAGCTTGGCCTCGAAAGGCTTCAGGTCTGCGTCCAAACGCACGATAAGATCTTCGATTGTGGCCATCTGGCGTTTCCTTGTCGCTTGCGGGTCACAGGAAGCACCAAGCGGAGCGCTGTGCCCCACCGGCTTAAGGCCTCATGCACAACACGAGGCAGATGTCAGGAAATGGATGAAAGTAAAGTGCTTTGAGCGAAAAGTATTAAAAAGAAAACAAACAGAAAACTTTGTTATTCTAGTTATTCTCACGCAAACAATAACGCAGTTCGCGGTCTACGCCTTTTACCAGGCGATCAGTTCTGAAGTTCTCTATAACAAGCTTATTGTCTCTCCGAAAGCCATCTTCCTTGCTTTCCGCCCGACCTTCATCGAACCTGATGCGCAGAACTTCGATTTGTTCTTCGTCTGCGCCTTCCTCTCGTGCCTTCCGCCACATGTCTTCCGCCAGATCGCCCAGAAGGTGCTGAAGATCGAATGTGAAGTATCTCTGGTAGGCGGTTCCGCAATCGAGGGCACGGGCTTTCCAGAATGAGAAATCCCACTTGTCCAGTTCGGCGGTGGCAGACAGCGGGGACAGCAGAAACAAGGCTGTGACCGCCACCCGAGCCAGTGATCTTGTTTGCATGGCACAAGTCCTCTCCCAGATAGTGTGCCATGGATCACGCTAACCAAGCAATGAGTTTGTTCTATTTGTGTTCCGATCTTTGCGCTCGGCTATCAACAAGCTCAACTAAGCAGCCCACCATGCCGGTTCAAACCATGCTTGCGCCGTCAAAGGTGTGCGCGCCAAGGAGTCAGCCTTGCGTGCCTGTCATCGCCATCAACCACGCCCATTCCATCGATTCGTGCTCCTTCGTAGTGAGCAGCATTTCTGATCCCCTTTGCATTCCACTGTTTCTTTGCTACGATTGAACAATTCAAGAACTTTGGTTTGTGCTTTATGATTTGTCCAGTCTGGGTCATGCAAGCATCGGAGTCCCGATCCATGATCAGATTCATGATCATCGTTTGTGTCACTGCTTCAGTACTGTTGCTGCTTCCGGAAAGACCTTATGCGGCATCATTCCTCGGACGCCCCTGGGCCTGTCCGAACCTGGAGGCTCTCGAAAGAGCCGACGAAGCTAGAAGAGAGATTGATCAGGAAATGTTCGATGAATCGGGCTGCGTAGCCGTATTGCCCAATACGCACTATCGTATGATGCGATGCGACCAGAGAATCCCCGAGAGATACACCCAAGAATTCAGTTATTCTGTACCAAGAACCACTGAACTCCCGAAGTTTATGTGCGAAGTATCCGTGTCTGACGGCCACGTTCAGTGTGAGAAATGCCTCATTCGGTTGGCCGATGTCATTCTACTGAAGCCGAATTGAGTAGGGTAAGCGGATCTCAGATGTCCGGGGCGACACCAGCCTGTCAAAACTCTCGTAGTCCAAATCTCCCAGATCTTAGGCGTTTCCAAATCAGCGCTTGCCGATCCAACGGTCAGCAAAACGAGCGCCACAATCATCAACACTGGTCGTAACACATGGCACAGATCCTCCGTTGATGAGCGTGTCATGCGTCGTCTGCTGATGCAAACGGCATATTCCCTATATGTTCCCAAAAAAAGGAACGAGACCCAGTCAAGACCCTCCGTCCGGGCATCAAGCTCGGACCAGGCGGCCTGTTCGAGCAACGACTATCGGAAGCGCGATGCCGTTTGGGCCATGAAGCAAGGTGGGCCGTGCAGTGCCGGAAGCAAGCGTGACGCCCGCGGCCCGCCTGCCCGTCCCGCCCTCACTCGTCCGCCCACAGCGGATGCGCCTCTCGCCGGCGCACATCTAGGCCCTCTTCCAGGTCGTTGCGCCACTCGATGTAGGCGCGGCGCTTGTCCTGCTCGGTCTCGATGCCGTGGATGCGGCGGTACTCGCGCACCGCGTCGTAGAGGCCGAAGGGCGTGGCCGCCCAGAACTCCTCCTCGGACCAGCCGAGCAGCGCCATGCCGAGTCCCCGGAAGCGGCCGAAGGGATAGGGCTCTATCCTCCGGCCGCCGGGGCTTCCCCCGGCGGATCGTCCTCCTCGCCCAGGCTGTCCCGGCCGGCCGTCACCGCGTTCAGCAGGAACTCGGTGGCGACCGCGTAGGCCTTCAGGAGGCCCTCGGCGATCAGCAGATCGCCCAGCACCGATCGCTCGATGTGCGTGCCGGTGGCGTTCATGCCGGCGCCGATCACCGAGACCACGTCGCGGATGAAGTGCCGGCCGGCGGCGAAGTCTAGCGCCACCGCCATCAGCGGCCGCCCGGCCGCCAGCTCGATCTGGGCGAGCGCGCCGAAGGTGGGCCGCAGCAGCCGCGGCCGCCCGCCCAGCTCGAAGACCACCTCGCCCCTGTGCTTGTTCGCCATCATGGCCCGCCTCACGAAGCCGCGTAGACCAGCTCGCCGTTGTTCTGGAGCGTGAAGTTGTACTCGGTCGCCGTGGTGTGGGTGCCCGAGACGTTGAAGGAGGTGACCTGCCAGAAGCCGCGAAAGTGGGCGCCCGAGGCGTTCAGGATGGCCTTGCCCTCGATGTCGCCGCCCGCCTCCCAGGCGCTGCGCACCAGGTCGAGCCCCGTGGTGTCGGGCCAGTCTGCCTTGCCCTGGCAGTTGATGGTGCCCCGGCGCAGCACGTTGAGGGTCGAGCCCCAGCCGCTGTGGGACTTGTCGGTGATGTCGTCGGTCTCGGTGTCGCCGACGAACTCGGTGCTCTGCTGGCCCGCCACGGTGATGAAGTTGGTGGGGGATTCGCTGCCGTCGGAAACCTGCAACAGGACGTTGACGCCAGATTCTTTCGCCATGTTTCACTGCCCTCCTGGCATGAAAGGGGCCGCCCGAGACGGACGGCCGTTCCAAGGAATGGGCCTACCTGGCCCGGCTCTCGCCCCGCCTACCTGGCGGGAAGGGAAAAGCGGCCAGGTCGGTTCCGCTTTCCTGCAACTGGGTCCACCAGTCCGCGGCGTAGGGCTCGTCGGCGTGGCCCGGCATGTCGGGCGTGCCGCGGGTGAAGTGGACGAGCTTGGGCTCGACCTCGGGCGACGACCAGCCGGCGAGCCAGTTCCAGGCCTCCGGCAGGGCGCCGATCTCACCGTCGTCGAGCCAGGCCAGCCCGTGCAGCCAGTCCTTGCTCTCGGCATTGACCCGGTACTTGGTGAGCGCCCGGTTAGCCGCCGGCCGCAGCAGCATGAGCGAAGACCAGTTCTTGCGGGCGTAGCGGCGCTGGAGCGTCCCGGTCATCTTCAGGCGCTCGCGCGGGCGGTGGTCGTGCTTCACGCACATGACGGCCTTGTCCGGTTCGGCAAGGGTGACTAGCTCGGCCACGTCGGCGCGCCACAGCACGTCCGGATCGCTCCACAGCACCCAATCCTCGGTGAAGCCCGCCAGCAGCGGCACCAGGAACCTCAGATAGGAGAAGTCGGTGGAGCAGGCCGTACCATCGCGCCCGTCGAAGCGCTGGCCCTCCTCGTTGATCCAGGCCGGCCGGTAGAAGAGGCCGCGGGCCCTGAGCTCCCAGTCCTTCAGCGGGACGATCTCGACCGGGATCGAGGCCTGCTTCCGGAGGCTGCGGGCGGCCACCTCGAAGGCGAGCGCATCGCGCGGGTCGTAGCCCATGTAGACGCGCAGCATGGCGAATCCGAGCGTGCGGCCACGGCTACCAGCCGAGGATATGGTCGCCGCTGATGACGGCGTGGGCGGTCATGCCGAGAGCGAGCAGGAACTCGAGCGCCTCGTCGGGCCGACCACCGAAGTGCTTGCGCTCGTTCCGTTTCTGCTCGATGACCAGAAGGGGCCGGCAGCGGGTCAGGGTGCCGACGGCGCCCTTCACCACGGGCAGTTCGTAGCCCTCCACGTCGATCTTCACGAAGTCCACCCGCTCCAGACCGAAGCTGTCGAGGGGCGCCATGGGGAGCTCGCCGGGCCCCGTGATGTGGGCGTTGCCCGTGTTGCCCTCGGGCACCTCTATGCGGCAGGTATCGCGGGTCTCGCCCAGCGCCACCCGGTGCAGGGTCCAGTTGCTGCGGCCGCGCAGGTTCAGCTCGAAGAGGTCGGCGTGGCGCGGCACCGGCTCGAAGGCGTGCACCTGCTCGAACAGGCCCGCCAGGTGATAGGACCAGAAGCCCACGTGGGCACCGATGTCGAGGGCGACGCGCCGCCGGCCGGCGAAGCCCATGGCACGGTCGAGCTTGTGGACCTGGTAGCACCAGCGGCCGTCGCGCAGCTCGTGGCGCTTGGCGCCGGGACGCATCATCTCGATGAAGTGGAGCTCATGGTCGGGCATCCACCAGCCGCCCACGAACTTGGCGCCCTCAACCTCCTCGCTCTGGTTCAAAGTAATCTCTCCAACTCCCATGCGACCCGCTCCGGCGTGATAGCGGCCATGGCCTGCGCGCAGTGGGCGCAGGCAACGCGCTGGCCGCAGGGGCTGCCATCGCTCTCGTAGAGGTTCCTGTGGGCGTCGTGGCCCGTATTGGCCGGCGAGGCATAGCCGCCGAAGATGACGACCGCCGGCACACCGAGCGCCGCCGCCGCGTGGTGCAGGCCGCCTTCCGGCAGCACCGCCGCCGCCGCCTTCGCAAGGACGGCGCAGGCGGCTTCGAAGGTCCCGGTCTCGATGCGGCGCACGCCCGGCAGCAGTCGCGTCCCCTGAGGTCCCAGTTGCACCCATTGAACGTCGACCAAGGCGACCAGCTGCCGCCAGCGCGCCCAGCCCCAGTCCTTGTTGGGACTGGCGCCCACCTTCACGTGGGGCTCGACCACCACGCACTCCCGCGGCAAGGCCCTTGTTTCAGCGGCCGGCAGGTGGAGCTCGCCGGGCGTCGCCCGCCAGCGGGTGTAGCGCCAGGGCAGGCGCCGGTCGCGCGCCCTGGTGCTGAAGGGTCGGTCCGGATGGATCCGCCGCCAGTCCGCTTCCATGGCAGCGTAGTCGATGTAGGGCCGGCAGCCAGGCCCGTTCACGAGCGTCTGGAACGCGCCCACGCCCGGTCGCCAGAAACGCGGATTGTCCTGCCAGAGGGGATGCCGCCGCGACTTGCCGTAACGGTCGAGCACTTGGACGGGACGCGGATCAGTCTGCTGCAGGCGCCGGGCTTCCCCCGACACCATGATCTCGTCGCCGAGGCCTATGACAGCGCCTCCCCACGATCCGCTGCCGTTCTTCGCAGGTCGCGCCAGCAGGTGCCGTCGCGCATCTCCTCCCGGGTCCACTGGTTGGCGGCCAGGTTCCACAGCCACTGCAGCCGCACCCCTTCGTCCGGAACGAAGGGCCGCTCGATGCTGGATAGGTCGCGCGCGGCTACGACGGGCGCCATCGATGGTCCAAGCGAGAAGACGGGGATGCCCTGGAGGATCGCCTTGACCGCCGTGCTACTGCTGTAGGTCACCAATGCCCAGGCGTGCTTGAGCTGGCGCTCGAAACTGGCCGCGTGGGGTTGACCGAACCGCATGTCCTTCGAGTCCGGCTTGTGGCACACCCGAATCTCGCGTGCGGTATACCCTCGTAGCTCGTCGATCACGGCGTCGGTCCAGGCTTTCCGGCTGGTGTTCAGGTGCAGGCGGTAGAAGAGCTCGCTCTGAGTCGCGATCAGCACGTGCCGGCCCACTTTCCGCCAGGGCCTGGGCGGCAGGTAGAAGCGGTCGAAGCGCGCGCTGCCGGCGGTGCCCGAGCCGTCGTGCATGAGGGCGTTGCGGGTCACCCGGAAATAGGTGCCCCGGCCGAAGTAGTAGGCGTTGTCGGCATAGAACCAGGTGCGTCCCTCGCGCCGACAGGCCTCGATCAGCTTCGCCGTGTGCTCCGTCCAGCCGTAGAAGAAGGCAGCGCCCTTCTCAAGTCCTGTCTGACCGAGGGGCGCCACACGGCCACCGCAGCCGGCGGCGAAGGCCTCGCAGATCTTGAGCGCCTTGTGCTTGCCCCGCGAAGGGTAGCAGATCACGCGCACTGACTATCCCCCGCCTCGATGCGACGGTTGTCCTCGGGATCGTCGGGGGTCGAGACCTCGATCACCTCCGAGCCGTCCTCGAGGGCAACGAGCTGGTGCGGCAGGCCAGGCGGATTGACCCAGACCTCGCCCTCGCACAGGGTCGCCTCATGGCGCACGGCGCCGTCCGTCTCCAGCCAGATCAGCTTGAAGCGCCCCTTCACCACCAACCAGGTCTCGTGCTTTTGCAGGTGGAAGTGGAGCGAGAAGCGATTGCCCGCACGCTCGAACTGGAGGACCTTGGCAGTATAGCCTTGTCCATCCGGTCCCTCGTGGCCCGCCCAGACAAGTTCCCGGCCCCAGCCCTTCTCCACCAGCTTCATGCCAGCAGCCGCGCGAAGGCTTCGCCGCTGCGGATCTCGCTCATGGACCACTGGGCCCAGGCAAAGCGCCGAAAGGCCTGTTCGCGGCAGTCCGGCATGGGCGGCTCCTCGATCTGGTTCAGTGACTGGCCGCTGACCGCCGACAGGAAGTAGGCCGGCGCGCAGGCGATCACGGGAATGCCGTTCAGCAAAGCTTCGGTCCCCATGCGGCTTGCCCAGGTCACGACGCACCAAGCGCCAGCAAACAGAGTGTCGTTCGACGGAACCCGCCGACTCTGGCGTTTGAGCGTTTTAGGGTGGGTAACGATCTCCACGGGCCGTCCGGTCAGGCGCCGGAGGGCCTTCGCCGTCTCCAGGTGCCAGGCAGGTGGCGAAGCCATCCGCGCCGAGCCTATTGACCGCTGCTCGCGCACCAGGATCTTGTCCCCGGTCCGGCGCCAGGGCTTCGGTTCGATGTTCCAGGATGCCCAGCGGTCGCCGCCGTAGGACCTCCAGTGGCTCTGGTGGTCGTGGAGACAAAGGCTGAAGTACTGCTGATCCGAGTGAGGCCCGTTCGTGATCCACGGCAAGTGTGCCTCTTCGGCGACGATGACCCGTCCGCCCTCGGTCTCGAAGCGCTTGCAGGACTCCTCGATCGGTCCCTTGTTCCGGGTCCAGGTGACCAGCAGGTCGCGGCGGCTTTTCGCCCGGCAGTCGTCGGGCAGGCCGGCGCCGCGCCAACGCTGATCGTGGCGCACCTGGTAGCCTGTCGCCTTGAGCCCCTCCAAGATCGCCCGCCAACGGCCATCGGCAAAACGCTCCGGCAGGATGCTGAAAGCCACCGGCCCTCTATGCGACACGGGCTAGATCCTTAACGCGCGATTGAGACTCATAAGGGGAAAGGCTGCGGCTGCGCTGTCCGGCGTACAGTTGATCACCTCGATCCCCAGTTCCTTCAACGGCCGCACCAGGCTCTCGAGGGCCGGCCGGAACTGGGTCTCGTAGATCTGCTGATTCTGGTTCTGAGTCGGATGATCGCCGAACCAGTGGGTCCGGCCGTCCACTAGGCGCATGTCGTAGCCCAGCAGCAGGATCCGCTTTACACCTGTGTGGACCGCCAGATTGATGGCCTGGTGGCCGCTGTTGCTGCCCGTGCGCAGGCCGTCTGGCTCGAGGCAGAGGCTATCGCGCCGATAGGGCCCGCCGTCCCTCGCCCGGCTGTCGTTCCTCAGCACCCTCACGCTCGGATCGTGCGCCTGAACCTCCGGCGCGCTGGGCTCGAGGGTCACCCGCAAGCCCTGGAAACCGTGGAACAGCGCGAGTGCCCGTTCGTGACCGAAGAGCGCCTGCGACTTCGCCTGGCAGGTTCGGTGCCAGCCGTACCACTTGGCATCGCAGAAATAGTGCATGTCCGCCCATGGCGCGAGAAGGTAGCTGTCATTTATGGCGACGACGCGCACTCGACCGCGACACAAGGTCGCCTGGTCCTGGGTCAGGCTCGGCCCGCTCGCCAGGATCGCCAGGGTCTCGCCGCGCCATAGCTGCGGCACCCGCCAGAAGCTCACGCCGCCGCGCGCCGCGCCCGAATGACCGCCGCTGTCGTCGAGTAGCCCTCGAGCAGAGGCACGATCACGACCCGTCCGGCGAACTCTCGCCCGATCACGTCCTGCACGTGGTAATCGCCGCCCTTGATCAGAACATCGGGGCGGATGCGTTCGATAAGCGCGAGCGGCGCCGGTGCTTCGAAACTGGTCACGGCATCCACGCAATCGAGCGCCTCGACAACCTGGATGCGCGCCGCTAGATCCTGCAGCGGGCGTCCCGGCTTCAATCGCGCCGCCGAGGCATCGCTGTTCAATGCCACGACCAGACGATCGCAGACGGCTTTGGCGCGGCGCAACAGGTGCAGATGGCCCGGGTGCAAGAGGTCAAAGACCCCATTGGTGAAGCCGACGAGAAGGCCGAATGCCCGCCAGGTTCCGACCCGTGTGCAGAGGTTCTCGGCGCTTTCGTACCTGGAGCCGGCGAGGACTGTCCTTAGCTCCTCCGCGCTCGCGGTTGCCGTTCCGCGCTTCCCGACCGCCAAACCTGCCGCCTCGTTGGCGAGCCGGCACGCAGTCTCCAACTCAACCCCGGCACCCAAGCAAGCGCCGATCACCGCCGTCACAGTATCGCCCGCCCCGGCGACGTCGTAAACTTGGCGGCAGCGCGCAGGCAAATCCGTCTGCGCTCCCTCTTGGCGCAGCGTGATCCCCCCTCGTCCTTTCGTAATGACCAGACAGGTGGCGCCTCTATCCGGGCCACCTGCAACCAGCTCGGTCTCGTTGGGAGTCAGGACGCTCGCACCCTCATACCGCTCAAACGAAACCGCAGCCGGATCGACGACAGAGGGGATTCCCCTATCTCTCGCCCGCGTGATGGCCCATACGGCGGAAAGTGCGGGAACGAACCCCTTGTCATAGTCGGCGATGACCAGGGCATTGGCCCAATCGATCAAATCGCCGCAGACCGTCCGTAGCGCTCTCGGAGAGATTCGCGGATCGCCGTCCCTGTCCTGCCGCAGAAGGTGATGCCCGCTGGCGACGAAGCGTTCCTTAAGGGTCGTCTGATGGCCATCAAACAAGTGCGCGGAGGGCAAGAGCCGCCGCAGCCTCTCGCCCTCCGCGTCCACGCCCACGGCGCCAGCCAATCGGGGGGACGCGCCGAGGGCGGAGAGATTCATGGCGACATTCGCCGCGCCGCCAGGCATTTCGACCGTTTCGTGGCTCGTGAAGACCGGGACTGGCGCTTCTGGCGACAACCGCTCCGCAGCACCGTAGTGGTAGCGATCGAGCATCACGTCGCCGATCACTGCAATCTTGACGCCCTGAATCGCATCGAGAGCGCTAACCAGGTCTCCGTCGCGCGGACTCGTCACGGCAGAGTCCTGATCCGAAGCCCCGCGAAGGTCACCGACGCAGCCGTACCGTCCTCGCCCTGTTCCAGCACGAGGTTCGTCTGGTTGCCGAGCACGCGACCACTCTCGTCCACCAGGTAGAGCCGTCCGTCACGCATAAGGAGCTCCACGGAACTCAGATCCGGGCGACGCTTTCGCGCCTTGCTGGCGGCCTCGTCCCAGCCGCGGCGCCACTCCCGCCCGGCTGTCGCCTCCTCGGAACTGGGAGCGCCAGACCGCGGGACCCCTTCGGCGAAGTCGTGTTTGCCGCGCTGGTACCAGTCGATCGGGCTCATGACGACTCCGTCAGAGCACGCAAGCGTTGAACGCCGTGGCGGGTCAGACCGTCCTGGTCCAGGAAGGTGTCCGAGAACTCGAAGCGCAATTGGACCAGCGTGTGGCCCGTGGTGCTGAGCGCCTGCCGGTCGAGCGCGTCGACGACGGCGGCCATCATCAGCTTCACCTCCTTGAGACCCCGGTGCCGGGACCAGCTGTGGATCATCAGCGTCTGATTCATGCCGTCTTCGGTCTTGGTATCCCAGTCGGCTGTCGTCGCCTCACCGATCACGACATAGGGGAAGTCGCTGTCCTGAGGCACGTGGTCGAAAACCCGTGCCGGGGTGGCGCCAGTCAGGGCCTGCAACGTGCTGTCCGCCCGCAGCGCCGCGTAGACGGCCTGCTGCAGGACCCACTGGCTGTCTGCCGTCATCGGATCGCCTCCCGCGTGGCCTGTCGGACCGCCGCCGCCAATCGTTCGCGGATCTTCGGCCTCAGCCGATCGAAGGCGGGCTGCAGCCAAGGTCGCGCCGCCATCTTGGATGTTCCAAACTCTAGGAAGCGGCCGTAGGCTAAGTTCGTACCGACTTGCGCCCCCAATCCATCGGCGTCGACTGCCGCGAAAATACTGTCCGCAAGTCTCCCACTGTCGCTCCTGGGTGGGCCGCCGGGCGCCGACAGTGCCCTCCCGGCAGACCCAGGCGCGGACTTTCCGATCGACCGACGCGCCTCAGATTGAAGCTCGAGGGCGCTCACTCCTATTGCCTTGCTAACGGCCTCTCGCTGCTTGACTGGAATGCGGCGAAGCTTCTCCTGCAACCGTTCCTGGCCGAGGACTTTCACCCGGATCACGTCGCGACGCCCTCCTCCGCAAAGATCTGGAGCCAGCGGTTGCGTTCTTCGAGATTGACGACCGCTCGAATATTGAACACGCGGCCACCAAAGAGGACGCGGTGCTGGGCTGATATGCCAGCCTGGTAGCGCAGCGTGATCTTGTGGCTCACCTTGTCTTCGAGCTGCATGGCCTTGAGACGCTCGTCTCCCTTCAACGGCTCGATGCAGGCCCGAGCGGTCGCTACCGTTGTCGGGTTCTCCCAAGGATCCGTATGGCCGCCGCCGTCGTCTGCCGTCGGATTCGCCCGCTGGATGGAGATCTTGTGGCGCAGATCGCAGGCGCGCACCGGATCGCAGACGCTGGCCATGCTAGAGTTCCACCACACGGAACCTCTGCCAGAGCGCACGCGCGCCGGAGTTGCCGGCCGCCTCCCCACAATCGCCACGGTTGGCGTAAAGCCAGGCGGCCGTCATGAGGATGCCTTGGCGAACCGGCTCGGGCACGTCCGAGGGGTTGTCGCCGTAGCCCGCCACGAACTCGACCTCCAGGCCGTTGGCGGTGCGGGTGACGACCGGCACCGCCACGCCCACGCGCAGCTTGATTCGACCCGGCTCGCTCGCAGTGTCGACAAAGTAGCTTCCGCTGGAGAAGGTGGTCGCCGTATCGGCGTCGTCATAGGTTTTGACGTGGATCACCGACTGAAGGGGCGCCTTGGGCAGCTCCAGTTCATCGGCCGAGCGTTCGAGCAGGGAGATCGGCCCTTCGCGCACCCCATCCCACCAAGAATGGCCACCGTGGGCCGACGGCCAGGCGTCTCGGTGCAGCCGCCAGGTCTGGGTGATCAAGGCCCGCCGGAGAAAGCGTTCGGCCTCGGCGACAGCCGCCTCGAGGAAACCCTGGAGCAGAGCGTCATCGTCGGTGAAGCCGTCGTCGATGCCCAGCTGCCGTTTGATCTCGTTGAGCGATACAGGCAACTGGGCCGGCGCCGAAACCAGCCGCAGCCTGAGCGGTTCTCTTATGGGCATGTCAGGGTCCGCATCTGAGGGTGATGGTCCGTTTGTATGTTCGGCCCTGAACGGTCGTGATGGAGTTGGTCAGGGCGTAGATCTCCCCGCGCAGGCCATCCGCCACGAAGGCGACCGTTCTGTTCGTTTGGATACCGGTCGCGGTGACGCGCGCCTGAGACGGGCTGCCGGACTGCGGACTGATGGTCCAGCTGGATAGGCTGATGGCATCCGAAGGCGAGCCCGCGTCGTCCAGCAGGTTCGACCAGTCGAAGGTGTAGTCCTGCTCCTCGCCGGGGCGTAGCAGTTCGTAGGGCATTCAGTCCGCCTCATAGATCCGGTTGCGTGGGCCGACGCGGTGAGCCGTGCGCGCTGCCGCGCCGTGAGCTCCCCGCGCGGCCGTCGAAAAAGTCCGGCGGCTGGACGCGCCAGTTGCCGTCGTGGGCGTGTCGCCGGCCGCCGTCTGGGACAAGGCTGCGAGCACCTGGGCCGCCGGCCCCTGGAACCGCAGCTCGCCGGACGCCGTCTCGGCAATAGCCGGGAGGTTCTGGGCTGCCTGGCCATGGCGGTCGGCCACAACACCGCCTGCGCTCTGGCCGAACTCCGGCAGCGCGGCGTGGGCCAAGCCTTCGAAGATCTCCCGCCCTGCGGCGTCTTGGCCGATGGCCGGAAGATCCTGACCCGCCGCGCCCTCGAAGCGAATCTCGCCCGAGGCCGCGCTGGCAAGCGCCGCGAGGACCTGGGCGACCGCCCCGCTGCGATCCAATCCGGCCGTGCCGCTGGCCGCCTGGGTCGTCGTCGGAAGAACCTGGGCCGAAGCCCCCTCGAAGATTGCGACGCCGGCTGCCGACTGCTGGGGTGCGGGCAGCGCCTGATCTGCGGCCGCCTCGAAGGCTTGCACGCCAATCGCCGCCTGGTTCAGCGCCGGGAGCCCTTGGCCTGCCGCGCTTTCGATGGTCTGCGCGCCGGAGAGCGATTGCGAGACGGCCCGCAGTTGCTGCCCGGCGACACCCGCGAAAGCGCCCTCGCCCGCCGCGGTCTGCGACAGGCGCGCCAGCGCTTGCCCGGCGAAGCCGCCGAACGTCAGGGCCGCCGTCGCCGATTGAGAGATCTCCGGGAGCGTTTGGTCGGCGCTGCCGTCGACCTCGCCGAAGACAGCGCCGCCGGCCGACTGCTCGATTGCCGGGAGCGTCCCCGCGGCTTGCCCTTCGAAGGCCTGAACGACGGCGCCGGCCTGCCGGACGCCCGGCAGACTCTGGGCCGACGCGCCCGAGAACGACAGCTCCGCCGAGGCCGATTGACCGAGGCGGGGCAACAACTGGCTTAGCGCTGCGGCGTGGACGGTGAGCGCTTGGCCGGACTGCCGAGCCGCGGGCAACCCCTGGGCGGCAGCCGCGGAGAAGGTCTCTGTGGCTTGAGCTTGCTGGCGAAGTTCCGGGAGCCGCTGACCCGACGTGGCAGCGAAAATCGCCGCGGCCACCGCCGACTGATTTACCGCCGGGAGGCTCTGGTCAATTGCCGCCTCGGCTCCGGAACCCGCTCCCTCGATGAATTCGACGGCGGCCGTGACGACGCCGAAGGCGCCCCCGCTGGTGGAGTAGTTGAGCGCCAGGCTGCCGGTGGACCCGTCCGAGTGATAGGCGACGACCATGGTGGTGCCGTCGTTCTGGTCCCGGTCGTGAACCTCCGTCTGCCCGCTGTCCGGCGTGGCGGGGGTTCCCTCGAAGTCGTAGATGCATTCGAGGCGCAGGCTGTTCGCCGAGACGCCGCTCAGAGACACGTCCTCGTTCGTGGACGTAGTGTTGACGAGGCCGGAGAGGCTGACCGGGCCGTCGCCCAGCCAGGACTGCACCCCGATCGCCGGGCCCTCGTCCACCGAGCCGCTGAAGGTCACCTCGACCGAGACGGCGCCGGAGGGGATGTCCGCGGCCAGCGCCCAGACCTCGCTGTAGGGCGTCGGAAAGCCGGTGTCCGGGTCCGAGGCGGCTACGACCTGGGTGCAGGCCTCGCCATCGACGGTCACCCCCGTGATCGACGTGCCGCCGCCGTCGGTCCACCAGACGACCGTGACCGTGACGAGGGCGACGCCGGACGCCGCGATTGCGTGGCTGGTGAAGGGGTTCGAGTTCGCAGCGCTGTTGAGCTGTGCGCCGTCGAGGGACCAGGTCATCGCGGACGCCTGCCGCTTGCGTCAGGGCCTGGCTCAGCCCTCCGGCATGGTTACGGTCCAGGAGGTGATGCTGACCCGCGTACCGGCCTGGATGCTCGTCGAGTTGATCTCGAGATCCCCGCCGCCGCCAGTGGCCGTCACGTCGCCGTCGAGGACCGCCACGCCGTTGGCGTCGTAGGCCCGGAACCAGGTGGCGGTCCCTGTGGCGTCGGCCGTGTCGTCGTCGTTGACTGTATTCGCCGTCGCGGTCCCGCCGGGATCGTCGTCAGCCGCATTGCCGAAGGCAGGCTCGCTCAGCACCAAGGTCGCGAGCAAGGTGCCGACCGCCGCGGCGTCTGGTCCACCGGACGGTTGCGTTCCCGTCCGGATCTCGATGTAGCCGTTGTTGGGACTGCCGGCAGCATCCAGCAGGTCGACGACCGCGTCACAGGCGGCGATCGCCGCCGCGTTGCTGATCTTGGTATTGGCCATTGTTCTTCACTCCCACTCGATGAGTCGGTCTAGGGTGGTGATGCGAGGTGCCGGCCCCGCCCCTTGTTCCCGTGCGGCCAGGAACTGCGGAAGTGCCCGGCCACCGGCTCCAAAAAAGTACGGGCGGGACCGAAAGGCCCCGCCCGCGCAGGCTTGGGAGAGGAGCCCTAACCCTGCGTCACCGGTCCCAGATGGGCATGGCCGTTGATCATCCAGACGCCGACGGGGCCACCATTGGTCAGGCCCGTGGGGGTCAAAGTGATCTTCACGAACCGTTTGGAGCCGGCGTATCCGAAGACGATCTCGTTGACATCGGTGGTGGGGCTGGCCACGACACCCGCGCTCTGGGTCGCCCCGTCAAGGTCGTCGTCCGAGACGTTCGAGTAAGCCCCAGCGGAGCCTGTGCCGTCGTCGTCGGCATGCTGGACCAACACGTCGATCTTGGCCGCGCCGACAGGCGAGCCGCCCATCTCGTCGATGTCGCCGAAATCGACCATGAACATGGCCGATTCGAAGCCGCGCAGATCGACGTCGCCGGTGTTCAACGGCGAGCCCGAGATCGTCTGGACCTGGAGGACGCGCCTGGCGCGCACCGTGTCATGAATGCTACGTGTCACCATCGTTCGACCCTCCTTTAGGACTCAGCGATCTTGAGCAGCTTGACGGCGTCGAAGTCCACCACATCGCCGCCCACGCGCTTGGTTGTGTAGAACTGTACGAAAGGCTTCGCCGTGAAGGGATCCCGCAAGGTGCGGACACCCTGCCGATCGACGATCTGATAGCCGATCATGAAGTCGCCGAAGGCGATGCTGAAGGCACCGGTCGCGACGTCCGGCATGTCCTCAGCTTCCACCACAGGGAAGCCCAGCAGGCGCTGGGGCAAGCCTTCCTGGAGGTTTCCACCCGACCAGAGGTAGTTGCCCTGGCCGTCCTTGAACTTGCGCACGGCCGCCGCGGTCGCCCGGTTCATGAGCCAGACGGCCCGGACCCGGTAGATCGCCTTCAGCTTGTGCACCAGATCGATCAAGGCATCACCGGGGTTGCTGCTGGCAAAGCCGCTGGCGTTTCCGGACGGCACGAACTGCAGCGCACCCCAAGCGCGAGAGTCGTCGTCCTCGCTCGTGGCGTCGCCGCCGTAGTCCAGGATTCCGCGTGGCTTGGAGACGCCGTTGCCGGAGATGAAGGCTGCGTTCTCCTCACGGATGAACTTGTCGGCGATCTTGTCGGCCAGCCACTGCTCCACCGGAAAGGCCGCGTCGTCGAGCAGCTTCTGAGTGGCCCGTGGGTTGGCGTACTGCTCGTGCACCGGGATCCGCTTCATGCCGACCTCAGGCGTCGCGGTCTCGCTGCGGCTGTCGCTCTCGCCGACCCAGCCGCCCGAGGCAATGTCGTTGCTGTCGGTCGGAAACTCTATGGCGTCGGTGCCGATCGTCACCACGTTGGCGATGGACCGCATGGGGCTGGTGTCGAACTGGCGCTGCACCACCCGGTCCGAGATCTCCGGCGTCACCCAGTAGCCGCCGTCGGCCTCCACGCCCACGCTGAGCGCTTTCGCGCTGACCCGGCCGAGGACCAGGGCCTGGTTCTCATCGGGCGTGAGGTGGGCCAGGCCGTAGCGCAGGTACTTGGCCAGGACCGACCGGTAGGCCCGGTAGGTGGCGAGCTCGGGCTCTCCGCTCTCGCCATCGGCGAGCGCAGACTCCCGTCCGATCAGGGAAGCGAAGCGATGGGCCCGTTTGGTCTCCTCCGGCCTCTCACCGTCGCCGGCAGCCCGGTTCGACCGGCTGAGCGCCGTCTCGATGGAATCGCAGCGCTCGTTCAGGCGCTCGATTCCACCCTGGACGGCCTGAAAGGTTCGACCTTGCTCCTCCAGAAGTCCTCTGAAGTCTTCCGTCATCATGCTCTCCTAGCGTTTGTTCGGCCGCCTGCCTGGCGGGCCACGACGATGTGGGGGAAGGCGCTCAGCTCAGGCGCGCCCTGACCGCGGCCAGTTGGCTTCGATAGGCCGCGATTGCCTCGGCCACACCGCCCTCGACGTCCCGTCGAGCCGGCGGCTGCCAGTGGGCCGCGACATACTTCGCGACCGAACGCGAGAACCCTGCGTCACGCAGAGCCTTCTCGATATCCTGCCTGCTCCTCAGATCCGGCACCGCAAGGCTCTTTACACGCTCGACGCGGGCCTTCGGGTTGGCCGGGAAGGTGACGATACTGACCTCCCAGAGGTCGAGGCGCTTGATGCGCCGGGTCCCGTTCTCAGGGTCGATCGCCTGGTTCTCCGCGGGGTCCGGCACCTTGAACCCGATGGACAGGGCATCCACCGCCCTTGCCTTCAACAGCGCCCAGGCCTCGAAGGCCTTGCGCACGTCCAGGATCAGACGCCCGCGCACGTGCAAGCCCCGGTCCGTCTCCCGGATCTGTTCCCAGACGCCGATGGGCTGGCCTGCGTCGTGCTGCCACAGCATCTTGATGCCGCGCGGGTTGGTGAGCGCCTTCTTGAAGGCGCCGGGCTCGATCACGTCGTTGAGCAGATCCCGCTCGCCGAAGGTCGAGGCCAGCCCCTCGAACAGACCGGTCTCCGAGCCATCGGGCGCCGTGACCTGATCGAGGGCCTTGAGCTCGAAGGACAGATCGAGATGTTCGCTGCCATCGGATTCCATCGGTTCGTAAGACGCCATCTCGGGTTCCATCTTGCGGATCTCCGAATGTTCACTCACGTCTTTGCCGTCTCCTTTCGTCGCCCGGTCGCGGTATCGCCGTCCCTGGTCCGCGACACCTCATTCTGGAGCCGGTCGCCGTCGGCGATGGGCGCGTAACCGAGGGCGGCCCGCTTCTCGTTGATGGTGAGGAAGCTCGCGCGGCGCACCATGTCCCACTTCGCCTTCCGGCGCGGAGCCAGGGCCGAAACGGCGTCCTGGTCGAAGTTGAGCTGGAGGTCGGGCCCGAAGGAGGGCACCAGCCAGCGGTTCAGATCGTCCCTGTAGGAGTCCAACAGGGGCAGGACCGCGTCCTCGTAGAGCGAGAGGCGCGCCTGCTCGAAGTTGGCGAAGGTTTGAGAGCCTTCGATACCGACCAGCTGCGGTGGTACGTCGTAAGTGAGCGCGATGTCCCGGGCCGAGAGGTCCCGGCCCTTGAGCCAGTCGAGGTCGGTCGGCGCCAGGGAGATCTGCCGCCAGTCGAGCCCGCCCTCCAGGATCAGCGGCCGGCCGGCGTTGTCGGCGCCCGTGGTCAGATCGTCGATCTGCCGCTGCAGGCGGGCGAACTGTTCGCCATCGAGGACGTCGCTGCCGGCGCGCTCGCCGGGCTTGTAGACCAGGGCGCCGGACGGACGCCCGCTGTTCTTCAGCAGCGCGAAGTTCCAGCGGCCGGCGGCGTTGTGCTGATCCACCTCGAAGGCGGCTGCCTCCAGCGGGCTCATACCGTACCAGTCGTCGAGGGGATGGAAGTTCTTCGAATGGAGGATCGGCGACTTGCCGCTGACCGAGTCGATCCGCCAGACCACCGGCTCGCCGCCGGCCTGGAACTGGAAGCCGGACGGCTGCCCGTTCTCGCCCTTGATCACCCGCGTGCGGTCGGGCCTGAGCGTCCAGAGCTCGCGCGTCCGGCCGGCGTTGGGGCCCTCGCTCGGGCCGACCGCTTCGATGTAGCTGTTCCCGGAGAGAAGCCGAAACGCATATACGGTGCGGAAGAAGCCGGCGCCCCCTTGGGTCGGGTTGGGCCGCTGCAGGAGGGTGAGCAGCGCGTGAGACTCCAGCTGTTCCCGGCGCTTGCCCTGCCCCCGGAAGAGAGTCCAGGGGACCGCCGCGGCGCACTCCGATATGAGGTTCACACAGCGGTAGACCACCGCGTTCTTCTGGAAACCCTCCTCGGCCAGCCGGTCGTACTGCCGGGGCGTCGCCATCGGCAGGCCCGCCCCGAACAAGGCCAGCATGGGCGCCGCTCGACTCTGCTTCCGTTCCAGGCCCAAGAGCGCCCGCCAGGCCGCGCGAAGGTCCATCAGAGACGCCTCACTTGTGGCCCATGCCCGAGTGTGCCGCCCAGCTTGTCCAGCGCGCCGCTCGCCGCATCCACCTGATCGTCATGGCTGCCGTTCGGAAAGGCCTGAAGCTCGTCGAGAAAAGCGCGGTTCCAGGGTGCCTCCAGCAGCTTGACGTTGCCCGCTTCGGCTGCGGCGCTGAAAGGGTCCGCCCGGCCGACCTTGGACCCGGTAACCCGGTCGCCGCGAAAGGCGAAGCCGACCAGGACGTTGCGGGCGAAGTGGTCGATCACGCTCTTGCCCGAGGATCCCGGTTCCTGTTCCATCCAGATGGGAATCTCCTTGCCGTCCAGCTGAGCCGTCTGCCTCACGGTGTCCTCCACCTCTTTCGGCGTGCCGCGCAGGCGCCGCAGGTCCTCGATGAAATAGGTGCCATCCTTGAGCGCGACCTTGGCGCCTGCTGTCCAGTCGGGATCGTTTCGGCCCTGGGCGCTGGTCGCCGCCAGGTCCCAGTAGCGAACACGGTTCGCGTCGGCGGGCGCGCATCTCACGATCTCGAACCAATGGGGCCGAAACATGCCGCCCGAGCGGGGTGCCGGGCGCTGTTGCAGCTGCGCCGCCGTCCCGTAGCTGCCGAGCCGAACTCCCAGTTCGCGGATTTCCTGCTCTCCGAAGCGGCCAGGCCACAGGAGCTCGCCCGTCCTCTTTCTGGGGTCGCCTGCCAGGCGCTGCGGATGATCGGGCTCGAAGCGCGCCGGAAGGCAGACATGGTCCCATTCGCCCTCGCCCAGCACGTGGCCTGCCAGGTCGCCTTCGTGCACGCGCTGCATGATGATCACGTAAGCGCCGCTGCGCGCGTCGTTGAGGCGCGTCGACAGGGCCTCGTCCCACCAGGCGAGGGTCGCCTCGCGCACCGTGTGGCTTTCCGCCTCGCGCACGTTATGCGGGTCGTCGACTACGATGATATCGCCGCCTTCGCCCGTCAGCGCACCATCGACCGAGGTAGCGAGGCGATAGCCGCCCCGGTCGTTCTCGAAGCGGACCTTTGTGTTCTGGTCCGAGGTCAGCCGGAAGCGGTAGCGCCAGGCTCTCTGATAGGCGGGCGACTCGATCAGGCGCCGGCACTTCACGCTGTCACGGATCGAGAGCGAGTGGGCGTAGGAAGCGAACAGGAAACGGGTCTGCGGCCCCTGCAAGCCGCCGGGGCGCTGCAGCCAGGTCCAGGCGGGCCAGGCCACCGCCACCGTGATCGACTTCATGTGCCGCGGCGGAACGGTGATCAGGAGCTTGCGGATACGACCCGCCGAGACCGCCTGCAGGCGATCGCAGATCAGATCGATGTGCCAGTTGTGGCAGAAGTCCGAGGGATCGATCTGGCGCCAGTGCAGGCGTATGAAGTCACTGAGGCTTCGCTCCGCCAGCTCCTTCCGCACCTGAGCCAGCGATGGTACGTGCAAGGATCGCCTCGAGTTGCCGCAGGTCGTCCGGACTCAGTCGCGACAGGTCCGGCTCGCCCGTCCCGTCGCCCGGGCCCTCGTCGCGGCCGTCCTCCTCGAGATGCTTGATCAAGAGCTCGAGCATCTTGGTGGCGCTCTGCAACGAGGCACCGGAGGGTGCCTTGTCCGCCTCGGCGCCCGGGCCGGGCAGACAGGACCTGACCGTCCGGTAAAGCTCCGTGAGTTCCTTGGTGATCCACTGCCGGGTAATCGGCGAGCCCTGCGGCACCGGATCCTGTTCCGGGCCTTCCCCGGCGCGCCGCGCAATGGCCTCGACGATCGGACGCTGGGACAAGAGCCGCTCGCCGGTTTGCAGCGCCCGCCGTGCACTGTAGCCGGCGGCGACGGCGGCGGCCCCGGGATCGAGTGACCCGATATAGGCCGAGACGAAACGCCGCTGCCGCTCGCTCAGGTTCCGTCTGCTGGACACACTGCTTACGCCGGGCTTTCTGAAACGAAAAACCCGCCGCGGCGCCAGCCGGGCGGGTCTCGGATCTCTTGGACTTGGCTTTCTCTATGCTTTTCCGTGTAACGCTGCAAGCGGTTTTTCAGGTCGCCGCCCAAGAAACGCCCAAAGGGTTCAAACCATGGGCAAATCGGATCTCACAGCGCCGTCGTGACCCACTTGCGCATTGCGCTGTTGGACTTGTCGGGATAGATGTTCACTTCTTCCTACATCTTCCAGACACAAACCACCGGATCGGACATGCCGAAAACTCCTGCACCCGCTCCGAAGACCTCGGACCGCGACCGCGAACGCATGCGCCGAATCATCGAAGAGAAGTCCCTCATTACCGGGCGCAGCTTCACCCTGGCCTCCGGCCGCACCAGCACGTTCTTCCTCAACATGAAGCAGACCATGCTCGACCCCGAGGGCTCGAGCCTCTTGGCCGATGCCGTGCTCGACGTGTTGGAAGCGCACCGCATCCAAAACATCGGCGGCCTGGAGATGGGCGCCGTGCCCCTCGTGGCGGCGGTCTGCGTGAAGAGCTTCGGCCGCTTTCCGGTGAACGCCTTCTACGTGCGCAAGAAGCTGAAGGACCACGGCACCCAGCAGCTGATCGACGGCCATCTCGATCCGGCGCTTGAAGCCCTGATCATCGACGACGTGGTGACCACCGGCGGTTCAGCCCTGCAGGCCGCCGAAGCGGTCCGGGAGCGCGGCTGCCCCGTTTCCAAGGTGCTCGCCATCGTCGACCGGCAGGAGGGCGGCCGGGAGAAGCTAGAGGCTCAGGGCTTCGAGCTCATCTCATTGTTCGACCGCGGGGACTTCCCCGACGTCGACGGCTGAGCGTCGGGTCATCCTGGCGTTTTGGTAGTGATCGGCCAGGGCGTCGAGCGCTAGCCGCAGCACCACGATTCCCGCCTGGGGCGCACCCCCAGCCCGCACCGCCCAATCACGCGCCGGCAGATCGCAGAGGCAGACGTGGACCAGCACCGCCGAGAGCTGGGAGCCCACATCCCGCAGGGCGCGATCGACGCGCCGACGCATGTCGATCTGAAACTCGCTCTTCTCCTCGCTGCGGCCCAGCCTCGGCCCGTAGCGGCCGGTAACGCTGAGCTGGCTTCCCGAAGCCCGCCACTGCCGATAGAGCTTGCTGCCAGCGTCGTACTGGCGCTCGCTGATCTCGCGCCGGATCAGATAGCGGTCGAGCGCGACCTGCGTGCGGTTCCGAGCCCGGCGCAGCCCGGCCTGCATGGTCTCTTCCAGCTCGATCACGTCGCCGTGCTGGTGACGCTCCTTCGGCCCCGTATCGGCACGGGCACCACTGGCCGCACCACGTTTCGCCGGCTTGGATCGCTTGCTCACGCATGCCCTCCCCTGACCTTGCTTTTAGGATCTGCGAGCCGGCGATCCCAGGTTGAGAGGGCAGGCTCCGGTCGACTGTTCTCTAGGCCGGGGCGAATCATCCCCCGCGTCTGTTGGGCTCGCCCTAGGCGGCCCGCCGCTGGTGTGGCGCCGCTTGCTCCTGAGCCGGTAGCCGCCGTGCGCGGCGCTCGTGCTCGGCACAGTAGGGTGAGCCCCCAATTGTCGGCCGGCCGCATTTGCAGCCGTCGTCGGCCCCGGGTCGTCCAGCGATCCACTGGCAGGAACGGAAACTCAAGTTCTTCCCGAGGAAGAGGCGGACGAGACCACCGCGGCGCGGCGGCAAGCCCATGAGACGGCGCAACCCCCGCTCACGGCGCGCCCGGCTGGCCTCGCTGTCGAGCCGGTCTTCCGGCTCCGGTTCGTCCAGCCCACGCACCCGCTTGCAGTTGCGGCAGATGCGGTGGTGAAAGCCTTCGGACCGGAAGTCTCGCCCACATTTCAGGCACTTTCGTTGGCGCGCGGTGGATTGATGACGTTTCTGGCCTCCCGGTCCGGACATCTGCGGCCTCCCTGGCGTTCCATGAGGACAACGGCGGCTTTCAAAATCACTCCGAGATTAAAGCTGTTCTTGCTCATGAAATCAAGCTAAACTTGCGTGACTTGTGTAAGAATCTCTTTAAAACATTCCCATGAGCACAACGCTTGGCCAACGTCTGACTCACTCGCGCGAGCACGCCGGCATGAAGCAGAAGGAGGTGGCGTCCTACTTCGACATCTCCTCCCAGGCCATCTCGCAGTGGGAAGCCGACCGCACGCGCCCGGACAGTCTGCGGCTGTCCAGCCTGGCGCGGCTGTTCGGCGTACGCCTGGAGTGGCTGTTGGACGAGTCCGGCCCTATGACCGCCGCGGGCTCGCCCGAGGGCGCCGGCGCCGACCGCATCTCCCGGGTCCCCGTCATCAACCGCGTTCAGGCCGGCGACTGGACAGAGATCGCGGATCCCTACGCCCCGGGTGCGGCCGACGAACACCTGCTGACGGATCTGCCGGTTGGCTCAAACGCCTTCGCCCTTGTCATCGAGGGCCTCAGCATGGCCCCGGACTTCCAGCCAGGCGACAAGGTCATCATCGATCCCGCGGTGGCACCGCGGCCGGGCGAGCTGGTGGTCGCCAAGCGGGAGGGCGATCCGGAAGCCACCTTCAAGAAGTACCGACTGCGGGGCCAGGACGCCTGGGGCCGCGACATCGTCGAGCTTGTTCCGCTCAATCCCGACTGGCCGACCCTCGCCATCGACAGCGAGCATCCCGGCCACATCGTCGGCACCATGGTCGAGCACCGCCGCTATCGCCGCACCTGAAGGCGGCGCTTGGTCCCACGACTGTTTGCAGCTTTCCGCATCTAAGGCGACGGACCTGCAAAGCTACCATAATCAAGCCGCACTTGGTATTCTTGACAAGTTTTACTTGACTGAGAGTCAAGGATTTCTTACCTTCTCTGACGTGATGCGGACGCCAAAACTTCGCTTGTCCGAACAAAAGCCGTGCCGGCCCGTCGCGGTACGGGCCTTGCCCGAGCAACGCGACCCCAAGCTTCAGGACCTCCTTGGGGAGCTCGATACCAGGATCGCCGACGAGACGCGCCGGTTGGCTCGGCGGGAGCTGTGGCGCGCCGCGGCTGACTATAGGCGCTCCCGCCCCATGCTCGCGGATCTCCTGCCGGCCGATCTCCTGAGCGCGGCCCTCGCGGATCAGATGGCGCCGTCGGTGACTTGGCGGGTGCTCCGCCAACTCTGCCGGCACATACGGTTCAATCGCAGGTCCGCGCTGGGCAGCCCCTTGCGGCTCAGGCGCTGCCGCATGGCCGTGGCCGGCGAAGTCCGTCTCCTCCGGCAACAGCGCGCGGCCCTTCGCGACCGCCGCTTCGTCGGCGACATGCTGAACATGATCACACAGGCCGCTCGCTAACGCGTCGTCGCCTGCCGCGCCCTGGGCCGACCGCTAGTAGCGCAGCTCTGCCAGGACGCCGAAATGGTCGCTGGGCCAAATCCCATCTACCGTCACGTCTCCCACGACCCGGCAGTCCAGCACCTGCCCGGCGCCACTATCTTGGGGCGGGCCGACGAAGATGTAGTCTATGCGGCGATCCGGCTCCCGCTCCTCGCGGGCGAAGGGGTTTCTGTTGTCCCAGGTATGCCCTGCACCGCCGTCGCCGCCGTCCCGCCAGGCGTCCCGAAAGCAGAGGTCTTCTTCCACGGGGGAGTTGCTTTCTCCCGTCATCATGCGGATCTCCTCCGACGTCGGCTCCGCGTTGAAGTCGCCGCAGACGATGGGCGGTTGGTTCGGCCGCTCCCTCGACGCCACGAAGCGCGCGATCTCCCCCACCTGCTGCTGACGCAGGTGGCTATGCTCGAGCTTCCAGTTAAGGTGTGTCGAGTAGACGTGCAGCAGCCCCCGCGGCCCCTCCACCTCGGCGAAGACGACGCAGCGTCCCTCGCCGCTCTCCGCCTCGCCCGGCAGAGGCCGTCCGTCGGTCTGGACGATGGGCCAGCGCGACAGGATCGCGTTCCCGAAGCCAACGCCATCCCGCTTCTCGCCGTTGCGGTATACGTGGTGGTAGCCGAGCGGCTTCGCCAGCTCGGCCGCGAGGCTGGTGTCGCCCTCTTCCCAGACCTCCTGGAAGCCGAGGATGTCGGCGTCGAGCTTCGCGAGGGTCGCGGCGATCGCCGGCTGCCGCTCCTGCCAGGGGCCATAGCGCCACCACAGGTTCCAGGTAACCACCCGCAGCCTGGTTTGGATCGGATCGCTGAAATCGGGGCCCGAGGAGCTCGGTCGGTCTAGCATGGCGCTCGCTGTCCTTTCGATGTGACGGCTTGTGTTGGCATGTTCGGGCCAGATAGCCTTGGCAGCCGAGAGGCTCCTTTCGGCGCAACCGACATGGCAACGCCGTAGGAGCGGTAGGATAGCGAGCCGGCGCAATGGGTGACAATCCCCACACGGCAACGGACACCGAAGAGCCATGTGCGATGTGACCTGCATCCTCGACGTCGGAGCCGGACTGGGCGAAGGGCCGGTCTGGTCGGCCGTCCAGCAGCGGCTCTACTGGGTCGACATCGAGGCCGGTGTCCTGCACCGCTTCGATCCCGCCGGCCAGCGGAACGAGAGCTGGCAGCTGCCGGAAGCCGTCGGCTGCGTAGCCCCGCGCCGCAGCGGCGGCCTCGTTGTCGCGCTCCGCAACGGTTTTGCCTTCTTCGATCCGGAGACAGGCGATCTCGAACGGCTCTGCGATCCCGAGCCGAGCAAGCCTCAGAACCGTTTCAATGACGGCACCGTCGATCCCACCGGGAGGTTCTGGGCAGGCACCATGCGCTCGCCGCCGGCCACCGCCATGCCGGACGGTGCGCTCTATCGGCTCGATGCCGGCTTGGACTGCGAAAGGAGGGCGGAGGGCTTCCGGACCATCAACGGCTTGGCCTTCAGCCCGGATGGGCGCACCCTTTACCTCTCAGACTCCCATCCGGAGGTGCAGACCATCTGGGCTTGCGACTACGACGCGGCCGATGGGGTCGCCAGCAACCGCCGGGTCTTCGCGACCACCCATGAGCTGGCGGGGCGACCCGACGGTGCCGCCGTCGACGCCGACGGCTGCTATTGGATGGCCGGCGTCGGGGGCTGGCAGCTCGTGCGGTTCACGCCGACGGGACGGGTAGACCGCATAGTGGACATGCCCATCGCGAAGCCCACCAAACCGGCCTTCGGCGGGCCGCACCTCGATACGCTCTACGTCACCTCGATCGGCGGTGGGGGCGACGCAGCAGAGCTGGGCGCGCAGGCCGGCGGCCTGTTCGCTCTCCATCCGGGTGTCGTTGGCATGGAGGTGCCGCCCTTCGCCGGCTGACACTGCCGGTCCGGGTGAACCAATGGAGTTTTGGGGAGGAAGAGAGGACACGTGAGCAAGAAGAAGATCGTACTGACGGGCGCCTGCGGCTACATGGCCCAACGCATGTGGGACGAGCTGATGGAACGCTACGACGTAGCCGCCCTGGACCGCGGCACGGCCACGCGGGACGGGCGGGAGGTTCCGGGGGTGCAGGCTTGCGACCTCGCGGATGAGAACCGGGATGCTTTTCGCCATCACTTCGCGGGTGTCGACGCCGTGGTGCACTGCGCCTACATCGCCGCGCCGGGAATGGACGCCGGCAGCGTGATGGACAGCAGCGAGGCCAAGTTCCGCGCCGAGCACGCGAACGTCGCGCTGGCCTACAACGTCTACCAGACCGCGCTCGAGGAGGGCGTCCCGCGCGTGGTCGTGGCGAGCTCGAACCACGCAGCCGACTACTACGAGCGGCTCATCTGGGCGGACGAATGGGACAACGTAACCCCCGACATGCTGCCCCTCTCCGACAACTTCTACGGCTGGGCCAAGGCGGCTTACGAGCTTCTAGGCTTCGTCTATGCCACCGGCAAGGTCGGCGACCGCCGCCTCGAGGTGGTCCAGCTGCGCATCGGCGCGCCGCGGGACTTCGGGGATCTCGACGAGCTGGCGCCCGGGGAGCTCAAGAAGATGCACCGCGGTCTGGGCGCCTATTTGAGCCGCCGCGATCAGGTGCAGCTCTTCATCAAGAGCATCGAGGCCCCCGACATCCGTGATCGGAACGGGAACCCCTTCCAGATCTTCTATGGGGTCAGTGGCAACAGCCACAACTTCTGGAGCATCGCCAACGCGCGCCGGGTAATCGGGTACCACCCTCAGGACAACAGCCAGGTCAACTTCGCCGACCGCATCGCCGAGATCGCCAAGGGCGCGGCGGGCGACGACAGCCCTTGACCCTTCGAGAACCCTCGCCCCCCCGGACCGTTCCCCCGGGCGTGGCAATAGAGCGTCCATCGCCTCGCGGCATCCGGCGGGTTGGACCGGAGCATTCGAATTACCGTGTCGGGCAGCTTGACGACCGCGTTGTTGCTCGCGGGCGCGATGGTTCCCGGAGGCGTTCGCGAGCGCGCTGGAGGCCCCATTCATCGTTCCGCCCTGGCAGGATGGCGCCGATCTGCCGTGTAATGGCGGCTTCGCTGGAACAAATCCCGACGACGTCGGGGCGGCGCTCGTGATGCATCCGCCGTCACTGCGTGCCGCCCTCCTGGCCGAGACATCCTGCAACCCCTCCCACCGTATACCCATCTGTGATAGCGGGTACGAGGCTTGGTACCTCACGGTCGCTACGGCAAGCCGGTTGCCCACAGCTCCTAACCTATGCCACGGGACATAGCCCAACAGCGTCTCGTCATCGAGCGGCTGATCCTTTTATGCTGCTCGCCGAGCGTCTGATATGGACCCTCAGCCACTGCGCCAATTGCATCATCACTTCGTTGTGTTGGATTGGCTCTCGCGTCATGAGGCGATACTTGGCCCCGGGTATGGATGCGGCACCGAAGGGCCTGATCAGGCGCCGTTCCCTCAAATGGTCGGCCACCAGGATCGCGCGGCCCATGGCGACGCCCTGATCCAGGAGGGCGGCGCGCACCGCCATCTGCGCCAGATTGAAGTACTCGCTGCGGATCTCCTCGAAGTTCGCCACTCCTGTCGCCGCCGACCAGGCGCGCCACTCGGTCGACGGGTCAGCTCCAACCCAGGGAAAGCCGTCGTGTAGCAGCGTCAGGCGCCGCAAGTCTTCGGGATGCCGAAAGCGTCCGTTGGCCTCCCAATAGGACCAGGTGCAGACCGGAAAAAGCCGCTCCTCGCAAAGCTCGAAGACCTCGAGATCGCGGTACTCGACGAGATCGTAGCGGATGGCAATGTCGATGCCCTCGTTGGCCATGACATCGCTGTTGATCGGGTGAAACTCGGCGCGAATCTGCACCCGTGCATCCTCGGAGATGCGATACCACGCGCTTAGGCGCGGCAGCAGCCACTCCATGGACAGAGAGGGCGCACAGCTGACGATGACCTCGTTGTGCCGCTGGCTGCCGGCGAGGACAGCCGCCTCGGTGCCGATGTGGTGAAACGCGCTCGACACGACGGCGAAAAGCTTCTCCCCGTCCGGCGTAAGATTGACGCTCCGGCCCAAGCGCTCGAACAACCTGATACCCAGGCGAACCTCGAGGTGGCGGATGCGCTGGCTCACCGCTCCTTGCGTGACGTGGAGCTCGCGCGCCGCCGCGGTGAATCCGTGCAGCCGGGCCGCTGCCTCGAAGAACCAGAGATCACCGATCAAGGACGGATCAAGGGTGAACTCTTCATTAGGTTGTCTAATGGATCGATTAGAAATCATCGATTGTCGCCACAGCCGGCATCTGAGATCTTGAGTCCGGTGAGAATAGGCATAGTTTCGCCATTTTGCCAAAAGATCGACGTCAGCGAGGGGGGCCGCACACCAATTTCAATGCCCGTGAGCACGCGGAAATGGTCTGTCGTAGAAAGAGGCCATCTAATGGTTCACGGCCGATGCCCGATCTCGTCACACGGGCGATCTCGTCACACGGGCAGTGTCGTCTATCCGGAACGTCGTGCATCCGCGCGAGTCATGCCCCGGAGACCTGCGTTTGACGATCGATGAGACCAATCAACAGGCCAGGGAGACACAAAATGCTACGATACCAAGCCGACAGCGCAAAACCGCCGTACCGGAGTCGGCCGCGAAGGCTTGCCCTTACGGCCGGAGCTATGGTTGCCCTGCTGCTCGCCGCCGACTTTTCGGCCGAGGCAGCCGATCCCAAAACCGGCGGCAATCTCGTCTTCGCCCGTCCCGACGAGCCTCTGACGCTCGACCCCTTTATCCCCGCCGACAACGGCTCGATCTGGGCGATCGAGCAGGTCTGCGACACCTTGGTCGAGGCGGATGCAACGGGTGAGGGCATCGTCCCCGGGCTCGCCGAGTCCTGGGAGATCTCCGAAGACGAGCTCACCTATACCTTCAAGTTGCGCGACGCCAAGTTTAGCAACGGCGATCCGGTTACCGTCGAAGACGTCGTCTTCTCCTATCAGACCGCGGCACGGCCGGATGGCACCTACGCGTTCCTGTTCGACCCGGTGGCGTCAATTGAAGCGGCCGACGACAAGCACGTCCGCTTTACCTTGAAAGAGCCCTATTCGCCTCTGCTGTCGTCCGTCTCGATTTTTGCCGCCTCGGTGGTCCACAAGGCAAGCTACGAAGCTGACCCCGATAAATTCGGCGTCTCGCCGGTCTGCAGCGGCGCCTTCAAGGTCGATGAGTACAAACGCGGCTCCCACACGATCCTCAGCCGCAACGAGCACTATTGGGGCAAGGACGATGGCGGGCGCCAGCTGCCGTATCTCGACAAGATCGAGATGCGCTACGTGCCGGAGAGCAACGCCCGTGTACTGGGCCTGATCAATGGCGATTTCGACGTCATCAGCACGGTGCCCTTCAACCAGGCATCCGCCGTCAAAGCCCTGCCGGGCGTCAATCTGGAAGTGCAGCCCATGTACCGGCTGGACTACATCTATCTCAACCACGCCAAGGCGCCGATCGACGACAAGAACGTTCGCCTGGCCATGAACTATGCGGCCAATCGGGACGCCATCCTGCAGACCGTCTATTTCGGGTTCGGCGAGATCCCCAACTCCTACATGCCGAAAATCAACTATCACTGCGACGAGGTGGCGCAGATCCCCTTCGATCTCGACAAGGCGAAGCAATTGATATCGCAGTCCGGCTACGACGGGTCGAAGATCGAGCTTCAGATCGATACCGGCAACGCACCGTTCCGACAGATAGCGACAATCCTGCAGCAAGGCTGGACGGCCGCCGGCCTCAATGTCGAGCTGGCCGAGTACGACGTCGGCACGGCGTGGGGTCATACCGAGACCGGCGACTATCAGGCCTACATGAGTTACATTACCAGTGACTTGAATGATCAAGATGAGCTGGCGTCTCTGCAGGGCGATTACACTGGCGGCTCGGAGGCGTTCTTCTCGCGCTACAAGAACGATCATGTGGTCGATCTGCTGCACAAGGCGCGGGCGGTGTCGGACCCGGCCGATCGCCGTAGCCTCTATTGCGAGATCCAGAAAACGGTCTATCACGACGGCTACTCGATTCCGATCAACTTCGTGCCGGCCGTGAACGCCTATCAGGACAGTGTCCAGGGCTGGAAGAACCTGACCACCGGCTGGTGGTGGTTGAGCCACGTCTGGCTCGACTGACAGGCCCAGAGTATCTTGCACTGCGGTTCCGGCTGCCCGCCATGGGCAGCCGGAGCTTCGCTTGAGCCTGGATACGGTCGATGGCAATCGTCGTTTACATCGTCGGACGGCTGGGCCAGATGGTCCTGGTCGTGCTCGGCGTCACCCTGATCGCGTTCCTTACCATTCAGCTCGTGCCCGGCGACCCGGTACGCATCATGCTGCATGGCCGGGCGACGGACGAGGTGGTGGCCGCCGCCCACGCCCGCCTTGGCCTCGACCTGCCCTTGCCGGTGCAGTTCGCCCGTTTCGTCTGGAACGCCCTACAAGGCGATCTCGGCATCTCAATCATCCAGAAGGCGCCGGTTACCGAGATCGTCGGCGAGCGGCTCGAGGCCTCCGTCTTCCTATTGGCCTATAGCGCCCTCATTGCGGTGTCCCTGGCGCTTCCACTCGCCTTGCTGGCGGCCCGGCACCGTGAGCGACCGCTCGACCACGTCATCCGCATCGGCGGCATGATCGGTTTCGCCATGCCGCCCTTCTGGATGGGCCTGCTGCTGATGCTGTTTTTCGGCCTGACGTTGGGCTTGCTGCCGATCGCCGGCTACGGCAAAGGCTTTTTCGGCCACGTCGTCCACCTGACCCTGCCCGCTCTCACGATCGCGTTCTTCTTGGCACCGATACTAGTGCAGTCCCTGCGCGCCGCGATGCTTGACGTCTTGACGGCCGACTACATCGAAGTGGCCCGCGCCAAGGGGCTGAGCGAGCGCCGCATCCTCGTCAAACACGTCCTTCGCAACGCTCTAATCCCGACGATCACCGTGCTGGCGGTCAACATCGGCTGGCTGCTGAGCGGAGCCGTCATCGTCGAGTACGTCTTTTCGATCCCCGGCCTCGGCTCTCTGCTGGTGCGCGCGGTCGGGTTTCGCGACTATCCCGTGATCCAAGGGCTCGCCGTGGTCTTCGCCATGCTTGTCGTGATCGTGAATCTTCTGGCCGATCTCGCCTACGTTGCGATCGACCGCAGGGTGCTGAGAAACTGAGATCGTGACCAGTGCCGCCCAGAGCCTCGATCTGCTGCACGGCATGAGCCGGGAGGTGGCCCGTTGGCCGCGCACTCTCAAGATCGGCACGACAATCGTCGGCGCAATCATCCTGGCGGGACTCTTCGCCCCCGTGATCGCGCCCTACGACCCGTACTACCAAGACTTCATGAACGCCCTGCAGCCACCGAGCCTGGCTCATCCCTTCGGCACGGACATGGTCGGCCGCGACGTTTTCAGCCGCGTGCTCTACGGCATCCGTATCGACATGCAGATCGGCTTCTTCACGACGTACGTGCCGATGATCTACGGCGTCATGCTCGGGGCCGCGGCAGGCTACTACGGCGGCTGGTTCGACACCGTAATGATGCGCCTGCTCGACATCGCCATGGCCTTTCCCTTCCTGGTCCTGATTATCGTCGTGCTGTCGATCTTGGGGCCGGGCGTGCACAACATCTACATCGCCGTCTTCCTCGTCGCTTGGACCATGTACGCGCGTCTGGCCCGGGCCGAGATGCTGGTGGAGCGCAACAAGGACTATGTCCTTGCCGCTCAAACCCTTGGCTACGGATCCGGGCGCATCATCTTCAGGCACGCTCTGCCCAACATCATCAATTCCTCCATCGTTTTCTCCATGGCGGACTTCGTGCTCAACATCCTGTTGGTCTCGGGTCTGAGCTTCCTCGGCCTCGGCGTCCAGCCGCCGCTCCCGGAATGGGGCGCCATGATCGCCGAAGGCCGCGACTTCATTTTTCAGGCCTGGTGGATTTCGACACTGCCCGGCGTCGCCGTCGTCGTGACAGGCACAGGCCTCAGTTTGATGGGTGACGGGCTCGCGCATCGGCTCGGTGAACGTCAACATGCGTTGCTATGATCGCGGAGTCGCGCCAACACACCGTGACGGAGTCGCCCAAGCCGGCCGGCCCGGCACCCGTCTTGCAAGTGCGCGGCCTGGTCACACAGTTTCGGCTGCGCGATGCGACGATCCTCGCAAACGATGCTATCTCGCTCGATGTCGCGAAGGGCCGCACCCTCGGCATTGTCGGCGAGTCCGGCAGCGGCAAGTCGGTGCTGTGCCGCAGCATCCTCAGGCTGATCCCTTCGCCGCCAGGCTATGTCACGGCCGGCGAGGTCCGGTTCGAGGGGCGCGACCTGCTCACCTTGGACGAGGCGGAGATGGAGGTCGTGCGCGGCACTCGCATCCGCATGGTGTTCCAGAATCCGATGACGAGCCTCAATCCGGTCTGGCCGATCGGCGATCAGGTCACGGAGGGCCTGCGGGTCCACTACGGCGTGCGGGCCCGGGAAGCACGCCGGCAGGGTATCGAGCTATTGCGCAACGTCGGCATCCCGAGCCCCGAACGGCGCTTCGACGACTATCCCTTTCAGTGGTCGGGCGGCATGCTGCAGCGGGCGGTGATCGCCATGGCGATCGCGGGCGAACCGGCCGTGCTGTTGGCCGACGAACCGACGACAGCCCTCGACGTGACCATCCAGGACCAGATCCTCGAGCTCCTGCTCCGGGTCCAGGATCGCACCGGCATGGCCCTGGTACTGGTCTCCCACGACATGGCGGTGGTGGCAGAGACCTGCGACCGGGTGGCGGTCATGTACGCCGGCCGGCTCATGGAGGTTGGCCCGACCAAGGCGCTCTTCGAGGCGCCCCGACATCCCTACACCCAGGGGCTGCTGAGCTCGATTCCCCGATTCGCCGGCAAGGCGGAACAGTTGCTCCCGATCCCAGGCCAACCGCCCAACCTGGCCGCTCTGCCCGCTGGCTGCCCCTTCGCGCCGCGTTGCCGCTTCGCCACGGCCGACTGCCAAACGACCTCGGTCGAGCTGCGCCCAATCGGCAAGGGCCAGTTCTCCGCCTGCCTTCATCCGGAGCGCATGGACGGGCCGGCCCAATGAGCGCAGCGCAGGAGAACATTCTCGAGGCCGAAGACGTGGTCGTTTCCTTCGGCAAGCGCTGGGGCCTGCTCGGCGCGCTGCAAGGCAAACCTGCGTCGCCGGTCCGAGCGGTCAACGGCGTCAGTTTTGCGATCCGGGCCCACGAGACGCTGGGGCTGGTTGGCGAGAGCGGCAGCGGAAAGACAACCCTAGGCCGGACCTTGCTGCGGCTCTACAGGCCGGAATCCGGGTCGATCCGCTTTCTGGGACGAGACCTGACCAAGACGGACGGGCAGGCGTTGCGGGACCTGAGGCGGAACATGCAGATGGTCTTTCAGGACCCCTACTCCTCCCTCAATCCGCGCTTTACGGTGGCACGCACGCTGAGCGAGGTCCTTAGGTTTCACGCCGTCTGTCGCGAGGCGGAGATCGCACACGAGGTCTCGCGCCTCCTGGAGATGGTGGGCCTCTCCCCGGACATGGCGGACCGGCGGCCGATCTCGCTCAGCGGCGGGCAGCGCCAACGGGTCGGCCTCGCGCGAGCCCTAGCCGTGCGTCCGAAGTTTCTTGTGCTCGACGAGCCGGTGGCGGCCCTCGATGTGTCGATACAGGCGCAGGTGCTGAACCTGCTGCAGTCCCTGCGCGACGAGCTGGGGCTCACCATGCTGTTTATCGCCCACGAGCTCTCGGTGGTTCGCCACATGTCGACGCGGGTCGCCGTCATGTACCTAGGCAAGATCGTGGAGATCGGCACGACCGACGAGATCTTCGATTCCGCAAGCCATCCCTACACCAAGAGCCTGCTGCGCGCGGTGCCGCGGCTGGTGGCTGAGCGGCGCCGGCGGGAGGCGGTCCTCAAGGGCGACATCCCGAGCCCGCTGGCGATCCTGCCCGGCTGCCCGTTCCACCCGCGCTGCCCTGATGCAAAGCCGATCTGCCAGACTCTCGAGCCGCCCGAACAGCGCCTCAGCGAAACCCATACGAGTCGCTGTCACTTCGCCCTAAACGACAGCAGCACTTAAAGACTCAAAGCCGAGGAGGATACCATGTGTGACACGTTCGTGGCCTTGGGCAACAGCACTGAGAGCGGGTCGGTCTTGTTGGCCAAGAGCGCCGATACCGAGGTCAACGAGGCCGAGCAGGTCGTGCGCTACGCCAGACGCCAGTATGGCGAGGGAGCCTTGGCGCGCATCACCCATCGCACGATCCCGCAAGCAGCCGTAACGCACCAGGTCATTCTCGGCCGCTCGTTTTGGGCCTGGGGAGCCGAGCTCGCGTGCAACGAGCACGGTGTCGCCGTCGGCAACGAGGCCGCGTTCAGCAACCAGCAGGCCGAGGCGGACGGAGCCTGCTGCCTCGATCTCTGCCGGCTGAGCGTCGAGCGCGGCGCAACGGCACGGGAGGCCGTTGAGGCTGTGGGCGCCGTGGTGGAAGCTTTCGGCCAGGGCGGAAACTGCCAGATGATGGGAAACTTCCCCTTCGACACCGGTTTGCTGATCGCCGACCGTCACGAAGCCTACGTCGTCAACTGCGCCGGCAAGCACTGGGCTGCCCGCAAGGTGAACGACGTCATGGCGATTTCCAACCGTTACCAGATCGCCGACGATTGGGATCTGTCCTCCCTAGAGGCCGGCAACGGCGGCAAGCCCAGCTTCCGGGAGCGATTCGCCGACGAGGCTCGCGAGGAAGAGGTCGCCGCCCTCAAGCGCGAATGCCGTGCGCTGGAGCTGCTGGAGGCGCGCAAGGGGGCGATCACCACCAAGGATATTGCCGACATCCTGCGCGACGTTGGCGAGGACCCGGACGCCTACAGCATTCCCGATGACGAGCTACCGAGCCGAATTTGCATGCATGCGGGCCCCTTCGAGGCACGCTTCTGGCACGCCACTGGCGCCATGATCACGGATGCGAGCGACGATGGCGTTTGCGTCTGGATGACCGCGACGTCGGCGACGGATCTCTCCGTCTTCAAGCCTCTGTTTTTCGATGCCGAGATGCCGGACACGGGTCCGCTGCCCCGCGGCACTTACACCGAAGGGTCGCTCTGGTGGAAGCACGAGCACCTCCACCGGCGTGCCGTGGCCGACTATCATGCCCTCAAGCCTGCCATCCGGGCGGCATTCGACGAGCTGGAGCAAGAGTTCTTCGCGGAGGCGCCAGGCATGAAAAAGGCTAGCCGCAGCGCAAAGTCCGAGTTCGTGCACGATTGCTGGCGCCGCGCGGAAGAAGTCACCGATCGTCTGATCGGCGACCTGGAGCGCCGCAACTACTTCGTCGAGCACGTCGCTTACCGGGAGATGTGGAACCGCTTCAACCGCGAAGGCGACTTTCCGCTGGCTTGAGGCCAGGGATCGCAATCGCAACGGCGAGGTTCCACATGCCCCCTCTCGAAGCCCTGCAGATGCTGGAGACTCCTGCCGTCATGGTAGACCACGAGCGCCTACTGCACAACATCGCGCGGGTCCAAAGCATCGGGAATGAGCACGGGCTCAAGGTGCGTCCGCATATCAAGACCCACAAATGCATCGAAGTGGGCAAGCTCCAGCTCGACCAGGGTGCCTGCGGCGTCACGGCGTCCAAGGCAAGCGAGGCTTTGGTCTTTGTCGAAGCCGGCTTTCCCTCGGTGACCGTTGCCTACCCCCTCGTCGATCCGAACAAGGCCCGTCGGCTGATCGACGCGGCGGGAGCTGCCGGGTGCAAGCTGCACTTCATCGCCGACAGCGAGGCGACCCTGGGGGCCTTGGCCGAGGCGTCTGCCGCCACCCGGCGCGGGATCGGGGTCTACATCAAGATCGATGTCGGGCTGGGTCGGGTCGGCGTCAAGGCGGACTCCGGGAGATTTCCCATGCTGGCGCGGCAGGTAGCCGCTTCACCCGGTCTCGAACTCCGCGGGCTCTTGTCGCACGCCGGCCAGTGCTACGGCGCGGCAAATCGGGAAGAGGTGCGGGAGGTCGCCGAGAGCGAGCGCCGCCAACTCCTCATGGCCCGGGACCGGCTGGCGAGCGACGGCCTAGAGGTCCCGGAACTCTCTGTCGGCAGCACACCGACGGTACTTGCCGGCGAGTGCTTCGATGGACTGAGTGAAATCCGCCCCGGCAACTACGTGTTCTACGACCTTACCGCGGTCCGATTGGGCGTCGCCGCGCTGGCCGAGGTGGCGCTTTCCGTCGTGACCTCGGTCGTCAGCGTGAACGACACTTTCGCCATCATAGATGCCGGCTCCAAGGTCTTGAGTTCCGATCTCGGCCCCCATGGCATCCAAGGCGTGCAGGGCTTCGGCCAAGCCATCCCCATCGAACGGCGGATCGAAGGCGACGAGGCGGGATCGGGCCTCTTGGTCGAACGGCTCTCCGAGGAGCACGGGTTCGTCAGGCACGGCGGCGCCAAAATTCGGGTCGGCGATCGTTTGAACGTCGTGCCGAATCACTCATGCCCCGTGGCCAACCTCGCGGACTGGCTCTACGTCTTGAAACAGGACCGGATCGCACAGCGTTGGAGGGTCGCCGCAGGACGCACAGTGACTTAGCTCCCAGGAACGAACATCTGAAACGCCCGACAACAAGCCGCAACCAGGTCGTCTGGTCACCCCTGTTCGGCGCGCAGCTCTTGGCACGAAAGACCCTCATCGTCAACAGAGCCGGCAGCCCGCTCGCGAAGATCCATCGAATAGGGCTTGCTTATACATGCTGGCCGCCTTCTCCAGTCAAAATGTCGAATCAAGTATCGCCCGAGTCGCGAATCCCTAAGAGCGGTTCACCGTAAAATCGTCCCGCCCAAAACAGAAAACCAGATGAGCCAAAGCCCCTTGTAGCGCAGGCCGACAACTGTCTCAGATCATCTGACGACGGACATCAACCGGCCTAACCGCTCACAGCAATCCGGCTCGCGTCGGGAGAGCCGTCCATAGAGATAGAAGATGGCGCGGGAACGCCGATCCGCTCAAGCGCCCACCGCGATCGCCGCGATCGGCCGCACCCAGGATGGCGGGCGGCGTAGAGACCGGCCGTCACATGCTCTTCCAGTCCTGGGACTGCTCGAAGGCATAGGCCGCGCGGTAAATGGTAGGTTCGTTGTAGTGGCGGCCGATCAGCATCATGCCGACGGGCAGCCCTTCGATCAGACCGCAGGGGACCGACATCGCCGGATGCCCCGTGTTGTTCGCCGCCGGCGTGTTGAACACGGTCTCGAAGGCCCGACCGAAGTAGTCCTCGAGCGGGCCGTCCGGGTCGGGATGGGGCCCGGCTGTGACCGGCGTCGTCGGCATGATGAGCAGGTCGCAGCTGGAGAGCGCCGCCTCGTAGGCATCGAGCAAGCGATAGCGGTAGTTGGCAGCCTTGGCGTAGAGGCGGTTGCCGTACTTCCGCTTCAGGTAGGTGCCGAGGATCAGAATCGCCCTCACCGTATGGGCAAGCTCGTCGCTTCGGCCGCGCCAGCCGGCGAGGCGCTCGCTGACGCTAGGCACATAGAGCCCCTTCTGGCCCACCGTCACGCCGTCCTCCCAGAAGCAGCGGTTGATCGCGCCGTCGATGAAGATCGGCCAGTAGCTGACGTAGTGGTTGAGGTGCTCCGGAAGCGACACATCCGTCACTTCGGCGCCGAGCTTCTTGAACCGACGAGCTGCCGCGCGCACCTTGGCGTCCACCCGCTTGTCCGAGATGTTCGGCACGCCGAAGCCTTCCTTGACGATGCCGATCTTCATGCCTTTGACACCGTCCTCGATGCCCTGCGTGTAGCGGTGCACGATAGCGCCGCGCTGGCGGTAGTCGTAGCGGTCCTCGCCGGCAAGGACCTCGAGCAAGAGAGCGTTGTCGCGCACGTTGTTGGTGATCGGGCCGACGTGGTCGATGGTCGCGTCCCATCCCAGGATTCCGGTGTAGGGCACCAGCCCGAAGGTCGCCTTCATGCCGTAGGTGCCGCAGAGCGAGGAGGGCATCCGGATCGATCCGCCCTGGTCGCAGCCGAGCGCCATGTCCACCTCTCCGGCGCCGACCAGCGCGGCGCTGCCCGAGGACGAGCCGCCGGCCGAATAACCGGCCTTGTGGGGGTTGTCGACCGGGCCGGCGGCGCAGGTATGGCTGCCGCCCGACATGCAGAAGTCCTCGCAGTGCGCCTTGCCGACGATCTCGGCACCGGCGTCGAGCAGCCGGGTGACAACGGTCGCGTCGCATTCCGGCACATAGCCTTCCAGCAACGCCGTGCCGTTCATCATCGGCAGGCCTGCGACCATGATGTTGTCCTTGAGGGCGACGGTGCGGCCCTTGAGCTTGCCGCGCGGAGCACCCTTGATCGAGCAGGTCACATACCAGGCGTTCAGCGGGTTCTCCTCGGCCGGAGGCACGCGACAGCCAGAGCGCGGATAGGCGACCGGCGGCAGGCCCTCTGGCGTATCCGGCAGACGGTTGAGGTCGTGGAACACCGGCCCGAGGAAGGCGAGATAGCCCTCTTCCTGGTCCGGCGTGAGCGTCATGCCGCAGTCGACGGCGATCCTTCTGACTTCATCCAGTGTCGGCGGCGTGATAGCCATGTCCTGCCTCCTGTTCCTTGGCCGCCCTCGATGGGCCGGCCGGCGCACTCTTCGGTTGAAGGCCGTGCGACGCTTCCGGCTTCCAACGGTGATAGGTTTCTCTTCGACACGGAACCACACGACCGTCCGCCGCACCGCCAGCGTAAGGGTGAGACGTTTCAAAACGCCATGTGACGACGAATCAGTCCGTTCTGCTCCAACTCTGTCATGCCGCCCTCGGCGACGATCGTCTGCCGGTCCATGATGTAAGCTCGTTCGGCCAGGTCCCCGGCCAGCTTGCGGTTCTGCTCGACGAGCAGTAGGCCGCAGCCTTCGTCTCTGACGATCGTCTTGATGACGGTCGCTAGCTGCTTGACGATGCTCGGCTGAATGCCTTCCGAGGGCTCGTCGAGCAGCAGGACCCTCGGATGCACGATGAGCGCACGCGCGATGGTCAGGAACTTCTGCTGTCCGCCGCTCAAGGTCCCGGCGCGCTGGCGGAATCGTTCCTGCAGAGTGGGAAAGAAGCGAAAAATGCGCTCGATGCGCTCTTCGAACAGCCTTCGGTGGCGCAGCGCCGCGAACAGGTTCTGCTCCACTGTGAGGCCCGGGAAAAGCTGGTTGTCCTGTGGCGCATAGCTCACCCCTGCGCGCGCGATCGCATAAGGCGGTAGGCCGGAAAGCGGCCTTCCATCCAGCGTTATGACGCCGGCGCGCGGCCGCAGCATTCCCATGATGCATCTGAGTAGCGTCGTCTTGCCGATACCGTTCCGCCCGAGAATGCCGACCAGCTCGCCGTCGCTCACGTGCAGCGAGACTTTGGAGAGGATCTGGCTCTGCCCGTAGAAGATGTCGACCTCTTGAACTTCAAGCATCGTCGGAGCCCAGATAGCAGGCGCGCACCGCCGGATCGTTCTCGATCTGAGCAACGGTGCCATCGGCGAGCTTCGCGCCGTTGTTGAGCACCGTTACCAGGTCGACGACTTCCTTTATAAACTCGAAGTCGTGCTCGGTGATGACGATAGTTGCGTCCCCTGCGATGCCACGGATCACCTCGGCCATCTCAGCGCGCTCTTCGACGCTCATCCCAGCCGTCGGCTCGTCGAGTAGCAGCAGCCGAGCGCCGGTCGCCAGCACCATGCCCAGCTCGAGACGCTGCTGCTCGCCGTGGGAAAGCTCCGAAGCCTGCGTGTCGCGCTTGTGCGCAAGGCGCACGCGCCGAATGGTCTGGGCAACCGCCTCGCCAACCTCGACAGGCAAGAGCAGCCGAAAGATGGAAGGTTCGTTCCGCTGCTGTGCGCCGAGGGCAAGGTTCTGGAACACACTCAAGCTCTGAAACACCTGGGTGATCTGGAACTTGCGTGCGATTCCTCTGCGCGCGATCGCATGGGGCGCAAGCCCTGTGATGTCCCGGCCGTCGAACAAGATCCGGCCGGCCGACGGCTTGAGATGACCGCTGACAAGGTTGAAGAAGGTGGACTTCCCGGCGCCGTTGGGGCCGATGATGCCTCTGACCTGCCCTCGGGGAACGGACAAACTGAGGTCGCTCAAGGCCGACAAGCCACCGAACTGCTTGCTCAGACATTCGGTCGAGAGCAGCCCGACCCCGGCCCCCTCCGATGCTATCGACATGAGCCGCGCGCCTGGCATGGAGAGAAGCGGATGCAAGGCGCAATTCCGGTCGAGATTCCGGTTTCGGCTGCAGCGCAGGGCCGCGCCCTGGCGGAGGGCCGTGCGCCTTCGCGCGGCCGCCACGCCTGCGCAAGCGAGCGTTTTTCCGGACCCGACGCCATCAGCCCGGCCTCTCTTTGGCCCTATTCCCGCGGGCCGGATCCAGGGTAGGCGATCCTCGCATCACCGCGCGGCGGATCAGACCGGCAAGGCCCTGGGGCAGGAAGAGCACGACCAGAACGAACAGCCCGCCCACGGCGATCGGCCAGTACTCGAGCAGCGCGCTGCTCAGATAGAACTTGGCAGCGTTCACGCTGAGCGTGCCCAGGATCGATCCGTAGAGCGTGCCCATTCCGCCCAACATCATCCAAACGACCGCGTCGAACGACAGTGCGAAGCCGAGAATGCCGGGCGAAACGAACCCTGTCAGTATGGCATAGAGGCCGCCTCCGAGACCGGCGATTGCCGAGCCCACGGCGAAGACCACCACCTTCACCGCCTTCGTGTCGTAGCCCAGCGTCTCGGCGCGCGCCTCGGAATCCCTGACCGCGAGCATGACCCGCCCGAAGGGCGAGATGGTGATAAGCCAGCAGCCGCCGAAGACAATTCCCGTGATCACCAGGATCATGCGGAAGTAGCCGCTCAGATCGGCAGGAACAACCCAGTAAGGCAGGATGATTCCGTTGATGCCGCCAAGCAGCTCGACCTGCGCCGCGGCGGTCTTTTGCGCGACTATGGCGAAAGCGATGGTCACCAGCACGAAAAGCTTTTGGAGCTGGAGCGAGAAGCAGAGATAGGCCAGCGCAAGACCGGCGATGCCAGAGACGAGGGAGCCGGCCAGCACGAAGAGCGGCAGATAGACCGAACCAAGACCTTCGACGCGGCTGTCCAGGTGGGTCGTCAACAGCGCGACGGTATATGCCCCGAGGCCGAAAAAGGCGAAATGTCCGATGTTGAGTATACCGGTGTAGCCCCAGATCAGATCGAGCCCCAGGACAACGAGCGAGAAGGTGAGATAGGTGGCGGCAAGCTCCATGTGGAAGTCGCCAAGCAGGCTCGGCCCAGCGATCAGGGCGGCTACATAGATCAGCGTGGCGCCGCCCCACAATAGGTGTCTCGTTCGTACCGGCATCCGCCTTCAGGCCTCCTTGACAAGGCCCTGCGGGCGCAACGCGAGGATCACGATGGCGATCAGGTAGATCATGATCTCCGCCGTGACCGGGCTGAACACGGACTGCAACAGGCTTTCCCCGCCGCCGATCACACCGCCGCCGGCGATGGTGCCAAACAGATGGCTCGCGCCGCCCAGAATGATGACGAAGAAGCAGTCCACCAAATAGTGGAGCCCGGTCAACGGGCCGACCGGGATCAAGGGGCTGAGGAGCGCGCCGGCGAGCCCGGCAAGCGCCGTGCCCACGGCGAAAGCAAAGGAATTGATCCTGTCGGTGTCGATGCCGAGGGCTGCCGCCATCTCTCTGTTTTGCATGGCAAGTCGGATTTGCAGGCCGAGGGTCGTGCGCATGTGGACCCAGAGCACGGCGACCACGATGGCCGCGCCGATCAGGATGATCGCGATCCGATAGGCCGGGTAGTCCAGTCCGAATATGGTCTCCGCGCCGGGGAGCGGGTTGGCCACCGCGTATGGACGCGCGCCCATCACGAGCTGCAAACCCTGACGAATTATCATGCCAGCGCCCCAGGTCACCAGGATCGCCGTCGTCCAGTTGCGATAGAGGTACTTGAGCAGGGCTTTCTGAAAGAGCAGGCCGAACAGGCCCATGACGAGCGGGGCCGTGACGACGCCGAGCCAGAAGCCGCCACCGACCGAGGTGACCCAGACCACCACGTAAGCTCCCAAGATGACGAATTCACCGTGCGCCATGTTGAGGATGCGCATCAGGCCGAAAATGATGGAAAGGCCCAGCGATATCAGGATGAGGATGAACGACAGGGTCAGGGCGTTGAGGAACTCGCGAACGAGGTAGGACGGGTCTTCCATGGCTCACTCTATCGCACACCGAGCTTCAATCCGAACACAGGCGGTTCTCTGCCCCACGTGTGCCCCATGTGTCCCGGGCCCGCCCCCGGCTGCACCTTCTTTGCTCGCTTGCGACGATGAGCAAGCGGCGGGCGCCAGAACACAGCCAAGGAACGGGCGGGCACCCCGCGCCGCGCGGCTGGCGGCGTGGGGTGCCTGAACCTGTGGCGTTCGCGACCCTAGTTCGCCTGTCCCTGAAGCTGCGGCATGATGCTCTCGTGCCGCTCGACGATATTGATCCATTGCTCGGGCGGCAGCGAGGTGTCGGCCCGGACCTCGCAGATCGCGTCATTGACGATGCCTTGGTGATCTTCGGCCCGGATCCACACGGTTCCCTCGGGCGCCTGGACCTGCACGCCTTCGAGCCCCTGGATCAGAGCTTCGGTCTCGACCGAGCCCGCCCGCTGGGCCGCCTTGGCGAAGAGGTGGAAGGAATAGTACATGGACTCGGCTGCCAGGCTAACCAGCGTTTCCTCGCCGAACTTCGCTCGCATTGCGGCGACGAACTTCTTGTTCTCGGGCGTGTCCACACCCATGAAGTAGGGGTAGGAGCACGCCATGCCGTCGACCGCCTCGGCGCCGATCGCCGTCATGTAGCTCTCATCGAGCTCAGAGGTGGTGAAGGCGATGCCATTATCTTTCAACCCGAACTCGTGATACTGCTTTGCCAGGAACACCAGGTCGTCGCCCGCGATGACGGCGAAGATCACCTCTGGCTTCTCGGCCAGGATGCGGTTGAGGACCGTCGCGAAGTCGGTGGTCCCCAAGGGAATGTACTCCTCGCCGACGACTTCGCCGCCGAGCTCGTTGATGTACTGCTTGGCATTGGCAATGCTGCCGTGACCGTAGATGTAGTCCATGCCGAGCAGATAAAAGGAGCGGCCGCGGTTTTCCATGATCCAGGGGATGAAGGGTTTGATGTACTGATCGGACACGGGCCCTGTGGTGAAGACATAGCGCGCGCCCTTGCCGCTGAACTTCTCGGCCACCCCGCCCTCGTATGTCGTTGGATAGATCAGCACCTTTTTCGCCCTGAAGACCGTCGGCACGACGGCGTCGCGGTTCGCGCTGCTGATGATTCCGATCAGAACGTCGACGTTGTCTTGGTGGATCAACTGCTTGACCTTATCGATCGTCGGCTGGACATCGGATTCCGTGTCGGCGTAGACGACCTCCACCTCCCGCCCCAGCAGCCCGCCCGCGGCATTGATCTCCTCTATCGCCAGCTCGGTCGCCATCCTCATCTGCTCTCCGTAGACGCCGAACACGCCACTGAGGGGAATCGGCACGCCGATCTTGACCGGCCCCTCGTCCGCGGAAGCCGGAGGCGGCACGGCCGATACCGCCACGACTGCGCTCAAGATGGCCCAAAACAGATGTCTGCGTAGCTTTGCCATAGTGGCCCTCCCCTTTGTTGTTCGCCCCGGTTCAACTTGTTCGATGCAACAATTGTTGCATGCTGTATTGGATCAGGGCGCTTTAATTATCTAATGTATAAGCCACATGAATTATGCTTAGACGACATTGGTATTGAAAATACTAGGTCTAGAAAATGTAGTAATGAGTATTGTGTTTTCTCTCCGAGTCTATACGTCGATTCTTTGCCATCGTGGCACGAGCGAGCGGGCCTTGTGGTTCGAGTTCGCACGGCACGCGCAGCCCCGTCTACTACGCCAGAAACCGCATGTGGGGCCGACATGCTGTCGACTGCGAATCCAGCACCTCCCCCTCCAAGTGGTAAGGCAACTCACTCTCTATTCGACAAGCAAATAGCTTATTTGTTTTCATAATCCTACTGACGAGGTAAAACCGAGTCAATAGCCACCGGATCGTCGCCGGGGCGCGAGGTGCGGCGGCGTCGGTTCCGGACGGCCGGCGCGCGCCCGAGTAATTGGGTCGCATTGCACGGCCGGACAGCCTGTCGGTGTCCGGTTAAGCGGCGTCGCCAGATTGCCGGCCGCCGACGCCCGACATGCGCCGCTTCGATCAAGTTCGAAATGGAAAGAGGATTGCTGCCATGAGCGAAGACCTGACTATCGAAACGCTGCAACGCTGGCTCGACGAACCGCCGTACCATTCGTTCTTGCAGTTGCAGGTGGTCGCCATGGATGCTCGGAGAGGCGAGGTGACCTTGCGCCTGCCGTTCCGGCCCCAGTTCGCCCGGTCGCCCGACGCGCCGCAGATTCATGGCGGCATCACCTCCGCCTTCATCGACATCGCCGGCGACTACGCGTTGACCGCGCTGCTGGGCCACGGGGTCCCGACAATCAACCTGCGGATCGATTACCTTCGAATGGCGGAGCGGACGGACCTGACCGCAACTGCGCGGGTCGTCAAGGCGGGTCGCACGATTGGTGTGGTGGATGTGGAGGTTACGGACGACCAGTCACAGCTGATCGCCATCGGTCGGGCGACCTACAGCACTCGCGCCGGTTAGCCCAGCCGCCAGAGGCTCCAGGCGCCGAACCGCACCGGACCGCCGGCCAGAAACCGATCCGGCCCCGATGTCATGGAAGAACGGTGGGAATGAGACCGCCCGCGAGGTCGCCCGATCCCGGCGAGGGCGGTTCCAATGGCTTCAATGCGAGGTCTACCCGTTCGGGGAATTCTCCGCCGCTCGCCGCTCCGGCACGAACTCCAGGATTGCCCCTTGGGCGGCCGTGGGATCGACCCAAATGCCGTCTCCGGGTCCGGCGCGCAAGGGCACGCCCCTGGCCCCGAGCAGCTTTCCCGTTGCGTCCATATCGGAGGTCCCGAAGGTCACTGCCACGACGCAGGGCGCCGACGGTATCGCGGCGCCGGGATAGCGCGCTGCAATCGTGCCGGGATCGGCGATCTCCATCCAGCCCGACGAAAAGCGGAAGACATAGGTCTTGTCCTCGGCGTCCGGTTCGATAGCAGTCAGGGTCGCCAGCCGCCGGGCCGTCGCTTCGGGCGCCGCGGAGCACAGGGTCACGCCGGCCAGGGCCGAAACGCGGTTCTCGTGGCTCAACAGCGAGGGCTGCCACAGAACCTCCGGCGTCGCCTGCTCTATGAAGAACAGCTCCGCCTCCGGAAAGCTGCCCTCCGGCAGATGGATGATGCGGAACCTTCCGGGACGCGTGCCGGACCCGAAAGGGACGTCGCGGCCAATGTCGATCAACTCGGGCCGCCGGCCGGTGCGTTCCCTCACAGCCGCCGCCGTCGCTTCGGCGTCCCGGCAGCCCAGCGCGATCAGGTGCAGGCCCGTATAGCGGTCCAACCTCGCCCGGACATGGTCGTGAAAGAGCTCGCGATCGGTAATCCCGAGAAGCTCGAAATAGCCGGTCCGGAACATGGCGCAGTGATTGCCGGTCCCCCAGGGCTCGATATCGGCGCTGTCGCCAACCGGGCCGCGGTGCGAGCTGCGCGGTGTGAGCAGAAAGCCCATCCTTGCGTAATCCGCCTCTGCGGGATCCAGGTCCGGGACCATCACCGCGACATGATCGAGGCTCACTTCGGTCTCACCCATCGCTCCTGCTCCTTTCCAGCAGCTCGGCCCCGAAGGCCGCTTCGAGCTCTTGTCGGATCTTGGTCCGGTCGACCTTGGCGGCGCCGCTCAGGGGCATCTGCGAGACCAGCTTGATCCGCCGGGGATGCGCGTAGGCGGGACCGTTGCGCAGGCAATGCTGCTTGAGATTGTCTTCGCTGACCGTCGAGCCGTCACTGCGCATGACCATGGCGACGGGCACGTGCCCCTTCACGGCATGCGCCACCGGCACGACCGAGGCATCGTAGACGTCCGGATGGCTCAGTAGCAGGTTCTCGACCTCTTTCGGATAGATATTCTCGCCGCCGCAGTTGAACATGTCGTCGGTCCGGCCGCGGAAATAGCAGAAACCCTCCTCGTCGATGCTGAATACATCGCCGGTCGCAAGCCAGCCGTCTTTGAGCCGCTCGGCGTTGACCTCGGGAAGCTCGTAGTAGCCGGGAGTGACCCCCGGGTTCCTGACCCAGAGTTCCCCATAGCTCGGATTCTCCTCGCCATCGGGGTCGATCAACTTGATCTCACCCTCCGGCCAAGCGACGCCGCAGCTTCCGAACGGAACCTTGCGGCCGTCCAGCGGCGGGCCGATCATCACCGGGCCGCCTTCGGTAAGTCCGTAGCTTTCGCCGACCTCGCAGCCGAAGGCGTCCTCCACGGTCTGCATCAGCTCCTTTTGGACCGGTGCCGAGCCGATCTTCAGGCTGCGCAGCGCGGAGAAGTTCAGGCGCGCGATCAAGTCCTTGTGCTGCAGCAAACGGGTGAACACGGCGGGAACCGCGCCGGCGTGGGTGCAACGATAGTCGGCCAGCGTCCTGAGGAAACGCCGCGGCTCGAAATCGGGCAATATGACCACCGAACCGCCGGCATGCAGCAGCGGCTTGATGGCGCCGGCCATGGCGTTCTTGTGATAGAGCGGCACCGCCGCCAGCGCTCGGCAACTCGCGTCGCTCGGCCAGTACCTTTGGACGGCCTCGATCCACCAGAGCTGGCCGGCGTGAGTCAATACCACTCCTTTGGGGCGCCCGGTCGAGCCGGAAGTGTAAGGCTGAAACGAGGGGTGACCGTCCTCGATCGCCGGCGGGTCGAACGCGGCGGACTGGGTCATGAGCGCCGCTTCGTAGTCGCTCCAGCCAGCGGGAACCGGCTCGAAGGCGTAGCGCGGGGTCTCGCCCAACCCTTCGATCACTTCGACGATGGCCTCGTTGCAAGCGGGCTCGACGACGGCTCCCCGGCAGCCGGCGTTCCGCACGATGTAGTTCAGCGTGTCACGCCCTTGCTTCGTGTTGAGCGGCACCGGCACGACCCCGGCGCGCATCGCGCCATACATGACCTCGACGAACTCGAAACGATTGTCGACCGCCAAGGCCATGCGGTCGCCGGGACGTAGTCCTGCGGAGGTGATCAGGTTGGCGAAGCGGTTCAGCCGCTGATCCAGTTCGCCGTAGCTGACGATGCGCTCCCTGTCGGCGCAGAGATCGATCATGGCGATGTCACCCGGGTGCGCCTCGGCCGGCTTGCAGCACCAATAGCCCAGGTTGTTTCGTCTGCGATCGCTCATTGCCCCCTCCCAGGAAAAGACGCGCCAAACGGAAACCGACCGGTCCGTAGGGGCACGCGCGAAGATTCGCCGAGCCGGCCCACCGCAAGCGCCGTCAGCAACGCAACCACGGTAAAGAAGACCGCGAAGAGGAATACCCAAGACGCCTGGCCGATGTCCAAGAACCACCCGAAGGCCAACGGCGCGGCGCTGCCGCCGACGCTGAGACCCATCGATAGGAACCCGAAGACCTTGCCGCTCTCCCCGGATGGTGTCACCGCTCGAACCATCATGTCTCGGGCGGGCCAAGCCGCGCCCATCGCGAATCCGGCGGCAGCGAATAGCGGAAGCAAGGCCAGCGAGCCCAAGGACACGACCGCCGACGGCAGGATGAACGCCGCAGCGGCGCCTAGAACCAGGGCGGCCAGCCGGTCGTGATGCCGCACGCGGTCGGCCACGAATCCGCCCGCCAGCACGCCTACCGCGCCTGCGAACAGAAAGCTGGTCAGGGCGGCATTGGCGAGCCCCAACGTCGTGCCGTGAAGCTGGTTCAAGGCGGAGACCGAGAATGCGAATATTCCGACCAAGGCGACCTCGGTGGCGACGAAAAACGCAAACAACAACAAGGCGACCGGACTGAACAGCAAGGCAAGGCCCCGTTTCTCGACTCCCTCGACGTCCGCGGCGCGCTTGGTCGCGCGTTTCGCGCGGAGGCATCGGTCGTTGCGCAGCACGGTTCCCTGACTGGCGACGACGACGAGCCAGAAGAGGCCAAGAAGGCCTGCGCCGATCAAGGCATTGCGCCAGCCGAAGTGCGCGTCCAAGACCACCAGCGTGACCGGGGCGGCGGCGGACCCGAGGAAGCCGAAGAAGGTGTGAATGCTGAAAGCGCGTCCGGTGCGGCGGGGCGATACCGAATCGCTGAGGATCGCATAGTCTGCGGGATGGAAGACGCTGTTGCCGAGGCCGGCGAGAACCGCTAGCAGCAGAAGTGCCGGGAAACTGGGCGCAAAGCCCATCGCCGCGATGGCGGCAGCGTTCAGGCCGAGCCCCAGCAGCAGCACGTAGCGCGCGCCAAAGCGGTCCACCAGGAAGCCCACGACGCCCTGGGCCAATCCGCCAATCAGTGCATAGCAGGCGAGCAGTAGGCCGAGCGCGGCATAGGAGACGTCGAACTCGTCCTTCAAGATCGGGAACAACGGCGGCAGCGACAGGCCGTAGAAGTGACTGAAGAAGTGACCGCCGCTCACGAGGCCGATCACCTTGGCATCCTGCCCGCGCGGTCGGCCGGACGGTGCGCCGAGACGGCTGCGGGGCGATCCCTGGTTCCTATCGCAATTCATCGCCGCACGGGCCGCAATCAATCGTTCCTGAATGTCCTAGGCCGGGGCAGGATTTGCGGCAGCTGCAATGCCACCCGCCCGGTCGCAAGGGATAAGGGCCCAGTTCGGCCCTCGCTCCGCACAGCCAGGCAGCGGCGCGAACTTGCCATGGCTTGACCCTAACAAACCCCGATGATAGTTTCATTTAGTAAATAGTCAATTCGAAGAGCGAATAGCAAGTTTCGTTTGCCGTCTTAGCGCATCGGGGAGACCAGTCACAGGAACCAGATGGGCCGGGTAGGCACGGCTCGGCGGCATTGCGAGCGTGCCAAACAATCTCCGGTGCGCTGTGGGACGTGGGATCTGCCCGTCGACCGGGTGCGCGACGTCTTCGTTGCGAAGGTCGGTCGATGAGTACCGATTTCCGTGCGACGTCCCCGGCATGTGTGGGATTGGCGCAATAAAAGGGAGGGTTTGATGGCTAGACACAACCGACGCACACGCACTGTTCCTCGCCGGACAGTCCTGAAATACGGCGGTGTCGCCGGACTGGCGGCCGCGGTGGGGCCGCAGATCATGCGCCGCTCCGCCTATGGCGCGGACGCGGGCAAGGTCCTGTTCGTTTCCGAGGAATCCAGCCCCAAGGCGCAGGCTGTCTACGACCGAATCAACGCGGACTTCCAAAACGAAACCGGGATCGAAGTGACCATGGAGTATCCCGGCTTCAAGAACATCGCCCAGCGCGTGGCGACCTTGATCGCCGCGGGAACGCCGGCGGAACTGGTCTGGTACGGAGCAGGCCAGGCCATGGACGTAGCGCTTGAGGGCCAGCTTGCCGATGTCAGCGACGTCACCAAGGAACTGGGCACGCCCGACAACATTCGCCTGGTTGTCGACGGGGCCGACCGTTCGATCCCGACAAGCCAGCAACTCGTCTACGGCTGGTACCGCGGCGATCTCTACCAGCAGGCGGGCGTGACGCCATACGAGACTTGGGAAGACTATCTTGCGAATGCGAAGGCACTGAACGATCCGCCCAGAATCTACGGCAATCTCGTCCCTTCGACCAACCTTGGCGCATCGCACCTTTTGCTGGAAACCATGTTCCGCAAGAACGACGTGCATTGGTTCTCGTACGATCCGGGCGGTAAGCAATACGAGGTTGCCCTGGACAACGCGGACAACAAGGCCAAGGCCGTCGAGACTCTTGAGTTCCTGCACGAGGCGCACCAGTACTCGCCCGAGGCCAGCACCTACAATTGGGCCGAGCTCATGAGCGAGTTCTACACCGGGAAGGTCGCCAGTTCCTACTACGTGGGAGCCCGGCTCCTCGACCAGGTGACGGAAAACAATCCGGACATGGCCGATGCGACCCTGCCGGTCAGCCTGCCCGCGCGCCGGACTGACAAGACGTATCTGTCGGTCCAGGGCTTCCACATTCACAAGGATTCCAACGTCGACGGCGCGAAGAAGTACGCGCGCTTCTTCCTCAATCACCCGGCCTACATCGATTGGCTGCACGCGGTGCCGCTGCACATCATCCCGGCTTCCCGCGAGGTCCTGCTTTCCGGGAAATACCAGGACAACCCGGTCATCCAAAGACGTATGGATGTGCTCCAGTTCCTGGACTCTATTTGGGAACAGGGCGTACCCGGCTACTATTGGGACGGACCGGAACTCAATCCGCTCACCGGCCTTTACCAGAATGACAGCCTGGGCGGGTGGATGCTGGCCGAACGCAACATTCGCGGCACCAAGTCGGAGGAGATCATCGACCAGGCTGCGAACGAGATTCGCGAAAAGCATGAAGAGCTGAAAAAGCGCCAGGGCTGAACACCCCGGTGCCGGAACGCTCGACCGAGTGCTCGTCCGAACGATGGGCTGAGTTGCCGGCGGAGCACTCGGTCGGCTGCGGTCAGCGCCGGCTTCGGATCGGCGCCTCGGCCTGCGAAGGTTCTCGGCCCCCGAAATTTGCAATGGGTCGCGGGGCCTACTCAGCCGGACGGCCTTCCGCCATAGGGGGACGGCTCAAGGGATAGAGCTAGCGCCCACGGTGGGGACCGCAGTCCGGCGGCGGACGGGCGGGGGCCCATCGGGAGCGAGTGTCGTCGGGATGGGCGTAGTGGCGTCCGCTGATCGGGACCGTTCACGGGGGTCGCCACAATGAAACCGGCGTGATGAGGACGGCATGCTGATCCAGACGCAAGACCGTTGGGAGAAATTCCGCTGGGTTACCGGCACGGTGACTCCGGCTCTGGTCCTGCTCATCGCTGTCGCCTACCTGCCGATCATCTACGCCATTACATTAGGCTTCTACCATAAGACGGCGTTCAACCCAGACATGAACTGGGCTGGCGCGTACAACTTCCTGACCGTCCTGGGCGACAAGGAACTGTGGTCGGCCTTGGGACGTTCGGTGGTGTTTACCGTCGGCTCCGTCAGCCTGCAACTCGCCTGGGGGCTCTTCTTCGGCCTGCTGTTGAACCGTGTCTTCTTCGGCCAGGGAGTCCTTCGCAGCCTAGTGATTCTGCCCTACCTTCTGCCGACCATCGTGGTCGGCTTGGTGTTCAAGTGGGTTCTCAATCCCGAGTACGGCATCGTCAACCAGGTCATGATGGACCTCGGTCTGATCGAGCTGCCGGTAAACTTCTTCGGCGGCCTGAACTCAGCCATGTACTCGGTGATCGCGGCGACCGTGTGGCAGTACGGCAGCTTCGCGGCGCTGCTGATCATGGCCCGGCTGCAAGCCATCAACCCGAAGCTCTATGAAGCCGCCAAGGTCAGCGGTGCCGGACCGCTGCGGTGTTTCTGGGACGTCACGCTCCCTAACCTGCGCACGACGCTACTCCTGATCGCGCTGCTGCGAGGGATCTGGATGTTCAACAAGTTCGATATCATCTGGATCATCACGGCCGGCGGGCCGCTGCAGGCGACCGAAACCCTGCCGGTCTACGTCTACCGCCTCGCCTTCCAGGACTTCAACTTCGGCAAGGCGGCGGCGGCCTGCACGATCATGTTCCTGGTGCTGGCCATAGGGTCGATCATCTACTTCAAGGTGTTCGATCCGAGCCGTGAGGTGGAGGTTGGGCGATGAACGCGGTGGTGCTGCGCAAGAGCGCGACGGCCCTGATGCTGGGGATCGCCATCGCGGTTGTCGTCTTCCCCTTCTACTGGATGATCCTGACGGCGATCACGCCGCGCGAGTTTCTGTTCCGTCCGCCCTTCAAGCTGATCCGTTTCGATTTCTCGCTCGGCAATTTCGAGGAGCTTCTGTTCGCCACCGAGTTTCTGGTCTACGTCAAGAACAGCCTGATCGCCGCCGCCGGCGCCATCGCCCTCAACGTGGTCGCAGCGACCCTGGCCGGCTACGGGCTCAGCCGCTTCGCATTCCGCGGCCGCAAGGCCTTCACCCAGGCAACGCTGTTCTCCTACATGTTTCCTCCCATGCTTCTGGCGGTCCCGCTCTACCTGATTTTCGCGGCGCTCGAGATGCGCAACAGCTACACCGGCATCATCCTCGCCCATATGTCGATCAGCCTGCCCCTCAACATCTGGATCATGTGGCAGTACTTCCAGATCGTTCCCGTCTCCATCGAAGAGGCCGCCTGGGTCTCGGGCGCCGGGCGGTTGCGGACCCTATGGGAGGTCTGCCTGCCTTCCGCCATGCCCGGTATCGTTTCCGTGGCTATTTTCGCCTTCGCGCTGAGCTGGAACGACTTCGCCTTCGCTTTCATCCTGCAGACGGACAAGACCATGTTCACCTTGCCCGTGGGGCTTTCGACCTTCGTTGAGCGCACGGCCATCCACTGGGGTATGATCATGTCGTCTTCGGCGCTCATCTCCATACCGACCTTCTGCATGGTCTTCTTTCTGCAGAAATACCTGATGAGCGGCCTGGGGATAGGGCGCTAGGGTGGCGGCCGTGCCGCGGGCTTGGGATACGGGGTAGCATTGGATATGTCGGTCGCCGTCCGGCTTCAAAACCTCCGCAAGGTCTTCACCCAAAGGGGCCGCGAGACCGTTGCCGTCGAAAAGCTCTCGGTCGAGATCGACGAGGGCGAGTTCTTCACACTCGTCGGCCCCTCGGGGTGCGGCAAGACCACGACGCTGCGGATGATCGCGGGACTGGAGCTGCCAACCTCCGGGCGGATACTCTTCGGTGATCAGGACATGACCGACCTGCCGCCGCAAAAACGCGACATCGCCATGGTGTTCCAGGACATCGCGCTTTTTCCCTACATGACTGTGCAGGCCAACATTGGCTATCCGCTGAAGGTGGCCGGCCTGGACGCGCGCGAGATCGACGAGCGGGTCCGCCAGACGGCGGAGATGCTGGACATATCCGACAAGCTGCAGATGAAGCCGGGGCAGCTCTCGGGCGGCCAGCAGCAGCGCGTCGCCATCGGCCGCGCCATCATCAAGGAACCGAAGGTGCTGCTGTTGGACGAGCCCTTGAGCGCCCTAGACGCCCGTCTGCGAGTCGAGATGCGGACGGAGATCCTCCGACTGCACCGGCGCATCTCCGCGACTATCGTCTATGTAACCCACGATCAGACCGAGGCCATGACCATGTCGACCCGGCTCACGGTCATGGACAGCGGCCGGGCCGTCCAGATCGACCGGCCGCGCGACGTGTTTGACCGGCCGCACAACCGCACGGTCGCAACCTTCATCGGCACGCCGGCCATGAACGTAGTGCCCGGAAGACTGGTCGCCGACAAGGGGCCGCTCTGCCTCGAACTCTTCGGCCGCCAGCTCCCGATAGACACAAGGCACGGGGCCGCGCTTTCGGGAATCGAGGAGGTCGAAGTGGGCGTGCGCCCCCAGGCTATTGGTTTGATCAAACCCTCGCCGGAGAGAGTTGTCGGCACCGTCCTGCTGCGCGAGCCGCTCGGGCTTGAGGACGAGTTCCTGGTTCAGGTCGAGGATGCCCTGGTGAAGGTGGTGACCGCGTCCTCCCACTGGGGCGACGAAGGCAGCCTCGTCGGGCTCGAGATCGACCCAGCGGACGTCTACCTCTTCGAGGCGGCGAGCGGACAGACCCTGTGCTGCGGTCTCGACGGCCGCGGGGCGACGGAAAGGCGGGATCCGCGTCGGCCCGCGGCGGCTGCCGGCGCCGATCACCGAATGGGAGACTGAAAGCATGAAGGCCGTCGTTCTCCACCAGCATGGGCCGCTCGAGAACCTCAATCTGGAGGACTATCCCGACCCCGAGGCGGGCCCCGGCGAATGCCTGCTGAAGGTCAAGGCCGTCACCTTGAACGGCTTCGACCCAATGGTGCTGAGGGGCATTCCCGGGCTCAAGACTCCCATACCCATGATCCCCGGCGCCGATATCGCTGCCCAGATCGTCGAGCTTGGCGAGGGCGTCGACTCGGCGAAGTGGAACGTGGGCGATCGCGTCGGCATCCTGCCGAACCAGCACAACGGCATGATGGGCGAAACCCTGCGCGGCGGCATGTGCGAATACGTTGCTGTCGGGCAGGACTACCTGCTGCCCATACCTGACGGTGTGACCGACGAGCAGGCGGCGTGCCTTCCGACCGCCTATGGGGCGGCGCTGCGCATGCTCCATGCCCGAGGCAAGATTTCGGCCGGCGAGAGCGTCTTGATTCTCGGCGCCAGCGGCGGGGTCGGCACCTGTTGCGTCCAGTTGGCGAAGCTCGCCGGCTGCGAGGTCGTTGCCTGCACCAGTTCCGGCGACAAGGCAGCGAAGCTGAAGGAGATCGGGGCCGATCACGTCATCAACACGGCCGACGAGGACTTTGTTGCCTGGATCGTCGATCACTACGGCAAGCCGCGCACCTTCGGGGAGAGCGGGGGCGTGGACGTCTGCGTCAACTTCACCGGTGGCGAGACCTGGGCCCAGTGCTTCCGCACCGTGAAGCGCGGCGGCCGGATCCTGACCTGCGGCGCGACCGCGGGCTACGATCCCAAAACCGACATTCGCTACATTTGGTCGTTCGAATACAACATCATCGGCTCGAATGGCTGGACCAAGGAGGACCATGCCGAGCTCCTGCGGATGATCGAGGACGGACGGCTGAACCCGGTGATCGATTCCGTGCGGCCCATGAGCGAGGTTCGCCTCTCCATGCAGGCGCTGATGGATAGGCGTATCTTCGGCAAGGCCGTCCTGACGCCGTGACCTTGTGCTTCTAAACCTCTCCGCCCGACGCTGTGGTCGATGATCTCGTCGATTGAGGCCGGCTTGCAATTGAACGCCGGAGGCATGGTTTCAACATGGCCGGACCACACAGCTCTCCGGGTTCCCGGCCACCAATCCAAGAGACCATCTGGTCCAGCCCCGCAGTCCGGGCCTGCGCCATGCTCCAGCCAGCCCAGCAACGCGTGGTTCCTTCATAGGTTTCGGAGCCACCAATCGAAGTCGTCTCACCCACCGTGCGCGGCTGTCAGCAGCTGCCCCACCCCAACTTCCCGACACTGAGCGAGAACGACCGAGAGACGGCGAGTTCTATTCACTTGCCGAATAGATTATTTGCATAGAAACGTTTACCATCCGGGCAATTCGCTATTAATTGAACGGGAGCTTTCCACTCGATATGGCTGAGGGAAAGGATCGACAGTTTGTCATTGCGCTCGCTCGCGGGCTCACGGTTCTGGAGTGCTTGAGCGAGTCGGGGCGAGAACTCACCGTGAGCGAGCTTGCCCGACTGACCGATTTGCCGCAACCCACTGTTTGGCGGCTGTGTCACACGCTTCTCAAATTGGGCTACATGGTTCGCGCCCACAACAGCGACCGCCTCGGGTTGGGGATGCCGGTCTTGGGGCTCGGCTACAGCGTGCTGCGCAACCAGACGATCGCCGAGATCGCGCGCGGCCCCATGCAGGACATCGCCGAGCGTTTTCAAGCTGTAATCTCGCTCGGTGCGCCGTCTGGACTCGAGATCATCGTTCTGCAGCGCTGTCAGAGCAAGGCAGCCTCGCTCGCCAATATGCTGGTCGGGATGAAGATGCCCGTCGCCCATTCGGCCAGCGGCTGGGTGTATTTGGGCTGCCTACCCGTGGAAGAGCGCGATTCGCTGCTGCGCAAGATTCGAGAAGCCGAGGGCGCCCATTGGGATTACCTCGAATCGCGGTTCAACCTGGCGATAGACACGTGGCCAGACAGTAGCTTCCTCATTCAGAAGGGGCTGCTTCACAGCAACCTCAACGTGGTGGCGGTGCCGGTTCTCGGTGCTCGGAGTGACGAAATCTTCACGTTGAGCGGCGGCGGCATCGCTTCCGCGTTCGATGACGACACCCTTACAGAACTTGGCCATGCCCTGGTCGAGCTCGCCATGAGGTTGAGTGGTTTTCTGCGGGAGGCGGCGCACGCCAGTGCCGTCAAACCTGCCGCTGCCCCTTTGCCATAGAGCTGTGGTTTCGCGGCCGCCCCACGGCCCACACGGCTTCGGCCAATCGTAGATGTCTTACGGACTCGGGAACCGAGCGTCGGGTGGATGCGGGCGCCGGGTGGCCTTGGGTACAGACCGGATAGATGGTTGACAGGTCTATGGATCGGCCAGGAGGTGGCCGATGCCCTGGAAAGAGACCTGCATCATGGATCAACGGATTGCTTTTATATCCTGCTGCTTGAGGGACGAGGCGCCGATACGCGAGCTGTGCGCGGCCTTCGGGATCAGTCGCGCGGCGGGTTACAAGTGGCTGAGACGCTACAGCAGCGAGAGTGCCACGGGCCTGGACTGAGAACGGCGGAGCAACGCCCCCCACTGATCCGCTCTTCGCGCCGCCATGGGCGGAGAGAAATTGGGGCAGACTGTAGAGCCTTCGGTCAGAGATAATCTGACTGGAACGCCGGGCGATGTACTCAGTGGAGCTCTATGCTCGCGTGCGGCAAGCGTGCCATATCGATCGGATGAGCAGGCGGGAGGCGGCGCAGGTCTTCGGGATCGATCATAAGACGGTGGACAAGATCTTGGCGCACTCGGTGCCGCCAGGTTGTCGCCGCAGGCGGCCACCGCTACGCCCCAAGCTGGGTCCCTTCACAAGCATCATCGACCGGATGCCGGAGGAGGACCGGCAAGTCCATCGCAAGCAGCGGCACACCGCCAAGCGGATCCATGAGCGCCTAGGGGACGAGCATGGTTTCACGGGCGGCTACACGGTCGTCAAAGACTACGTCCGAGAGTGCCGGCACGGCAACCGGATCGCTCAAGGTGGAACCGAACAGTCGGGCGTGGCTCAGTCGGGTTGGATACAGGACGCGCTTGCGTCACTTCTTATGTCTCACTCAGGGACCATCCTCGCGGTTATATTGTCGGGCCGCGCATAGACCGTTCCTCGCAGGCAAGCTCGAAGAGATAGAACACAGGCCTGCCGCTGGACGAAGATCCGGTCAAACCATCAGCTCAGGCGCCCAGGTGCGGATGACATCTTCAATATGTCGACGGATCGCGGCAACGGCCAGTGGCGGATTGCCCGAACTCACCGCCTCCAACAGTTCCTGATGCCGTTCGGCGAAGCGTACATCCGGCGCACTCAAGTCCGCGCCAAGGTATGTGAAACGATGAATATGCAGACTGCACCGGGTCAAGATGGGCTCGAGCGCGAGTGCCCCGGATCCGCGCATAACCGCCATGTGGAACTGCCGGTCCAACTCACTGCAGAGATAGGGATCGTTGCTCTGGCTTGCCCGATCCATTGCTTCAACTGTGGCCTTCAATTGGTCCCGGGTCTCGATGGAGAGGTTGCCCGAGACGGTCTCGAAGGCCGTACTCTCCAGCAATATGCGAATCCTGACCATCTGTACGGCTTCGCACACCGAGGTCGCCGACACGACAGTTCCACGGTAGCCGCGCCTCTGAACTAGGCCATCCTGCTCCAGCTTGAACAGGGCCTCGCGCACAGTCCCCTGACTGCAGGTCAGCTCGCTCGCAACCCCCTGCTCGGTTAGGTAGTCACCGGCCTTGATATGGCCGAGAAGGATCGAACGACGAATTGAATGATAAGCCGCATCGCCCTTCTTTCTGGGCTCAAGGGGCTGCAAGCCACTCGCTTGGCCCTCAGTCGCGGCGAGGGTCATATCGGACATTGACAAGATCTCCTATTCAAATTCATTATCATTATCGATAATCGAGATTTCAAGCCCAAGCTCGAAGTTTCGAGATCGCGGTGTTCGACGGGCCGCGGGCGCTTCGAGAGAAAGTGAACAGTGGCCTGAGCGTCCTGCAACTATGCTTTGATGCGCGCCCGAGCCTTCAGGCGGGTGCGGCCTTGCTGGGAAACCGGAAGTGGAACCTGCGCCCGGGCCCAGGCGAGGGCGAAACATCAAGAACACCAGCTAGCGCGGGGCAGAGGTGCAAAGCGGAGTACACGCGATCAGGGAGGAGGAGTTCGGTGCCGACGCGCGTCATGCGGCGGTATTGAGGACCAAGAGCCGGGAACTCCGCCGGATAAGGTGATGCGAAGAGGGCACAGCGATCCGTACGATGGGAACCGCGAAGGCGAGGTGGAGTCGGTTTCCCTGCTGCAGGTCGAGGATTTGGCCGTCGAGTTTCCGGTCAAGCGTGGTGCCATTTTCGAGCGTGTGGTCGGCGTCGTGAAAGCGGTCGACCGGGTCTCCTTCGATATCAAGGCGGGCGAAGTCCTGGGGCTGGTCGGCGAATCAGGATGCGGCAAGACGACCATCGCCAAATCCATACTAAAGCTTCTTCGGCCGACCGCGGGGCGGATCCGGTTTCGCGGGCAAGATATCTGGGAGATGGATAGAGCGGCGGAGCTGTACTTCCGCCGCCACGTGCAGGCGATCTTTCAGGATCCCTACTCGTCCCTCAATCCGAGAATGTCGGTGATGGACATAGTCGGCGAGCCCTTTGTCATCCATGAGCCGGGGCTCGATCGGCTCGAGATCCAAAAGAGGGTGCGTGACCTGCTGGATCTTTGCGGTCTGGCCAGCCGGCTGGCCGAGCGCTATCCCCACGAGATGAGCGGCGGCCAGCGGCAGCGGGTCGGGATCGCCCGCGCCCTGGCGCTCAGGCCGGAATTTGTCGTCTGCGATGAAGCGGTCTCGGCACTGGACGTTTCGATTCAGGCGCAAATCATCAACCTCCTGATGTCGCTGAAGTCGGAACTGGGCCTGACCTACCTTTTCATCGGGCACGACCTCAGCGTCGTCAAGCATCTCTGCGACCGCGTGGCAGTCATGTATCTCGGCCGGATTGCCGAGCTCGGAGAGAGCGAACCGCTTTTCGTCCGGCCTCTGCATCCCTACACCCTTGCGCTCATGGACGCCGTGCCGGTTCCCGACCCCAGCGTCAAGCCATCGGACGCGGCCGCGCCGATCAAGGGCGAACCTCCGAGCCCCTTGATGCCGCCCAGCGGATGCTATTTTCGAGAGCGCTGCCCGTACGCAGTGAGCGGCTGCGCCGAAGAAGTGCCGAGCTTGGACGAGTTCGAACCCGACCGTTGGGTTGCCTGCCTAGAGGTAGGCTCCGTTGTCAACGGCCCATGATCTGTCTCGCGTTGGCAAGTTGCACCTTTTGAATCGTGATTCTGACCAGGGAGAGCAAAGCAATGACAAAATCGCAAGGAAAGTTTCGATCCGATCTCAGCGGGCCCAGCCGGGCCGATGTCGAAACGGCTTACGACTTCGATCCGCACGATCCGATGGTCGGCCTCCACCGCCATGACCTCTCCGGTCCGCGGCTCGAACGGCGCACAGTCTTGCGTCTCTTGGCGGCCAGCGGTGCCCTGACGGCGGCGCATCTGCTGCCGGGAACGGGGGTGCGCCGCGCTGCGGCGGCAAGCGGCGGCACGCTTCGCGCCGGCTGGGCCGGCGTCGGCGAGTTCCGCACTCTCGACCCGGCGCAGATCAATCAAGTCCTCCTGTTCCAGATCAGCTCGAACGTGCTCAGCGGGCTCGTGCATATCGATCCCTCGCTGGTGGCTCGGGGCGACCTGGCGACCGACTGGACCTCTAATGACGACGGTACGGAGTACATCTTCAACTTGCGAGAGGGCGTGACATTTCACAACGGTGACCCCTTCACGGCCGACGACGTGATCTTCACCTATCAGCGCTCGAGGGACCCGGAGAAGTCGATCCACAGCCGCGTGGTATCGAACGTCACGGAGATCGAGAAGCTGGGCGACTACAAGGTTAAGATCAAGTTGGCGGCGCCGCAGGCGTCCTTGCTGGTCAAGACGCTGGAGCGCTCGAGCGGCCGGGCCATGACCATCGTGTCGCGCGGTGCGCTGGAGTCCCTGGGACCACAGCAATACGGCCTGACTCCCGTCGGAACCGGACCGTTTAGGGTCACCGGCCACCAGTTGGGCCAAGCGATTACGCTGGAGCGCTTCGACGACTACTACGATCCCGACCGTCCGAAGCTCGACAAGGTCCGGATTCAGCCGATCGTCGATCCGGAGCCCTTGGCCGCGGCCATCGAGGCCGGCGACATCCAGATCATCGGCGGCAATCCGCCAGCGCCCGAACTAATCGACCGCTTCGAAGAAAACCAGAGTATCGTCGTCAGCTCGGTGCCGGGACCGGGGTTCCAAAGCCTGTTCATCAATCCCTGGCGCGAGCCCTTCCGAGTTCCAGATTTCAACCTCCCGATGGGAGAACTCATGGAGGTCCCGGGCTTCAAGGTCCGCCTCGCCATCGCCAAGGCGATCGACCGCGATCTCTACATCAAGCAGGCGCAGTTCGGGCGCGGCGTTCCCGCCTATGGCACGATCAACGAGGCGATGGGCTTCTACTTCGACAAGTCGCTCGCCGAGGTCAGCAATCAGAGGTACGACCTCGAGGAGGCGCGGCGCCTGTTGGCCGACGCCGGCTATCCGAATGGCGACGGTTTTCCGACGCTCAAGGTGCTCAACACGCCGGCCGCACGACGCGACGTTCTAGTGATAAAGAACATCCTCAAGACCGGCCTCAATATTGACATCGATCTAGATACCAAGGACTTCCCCGTGCTGATCGACCAGTTCGACAAGATGGACTGGGACCTCTGTCGCCTCGGATCTGGCGGCGATTTCGATCCAGACGACGGCGTCGTCGACTGGATGCAAACGGCGTCCAAGTTCAACGGACGAACCCGAGACAAGGACAAGTACGCCTTCGGGTTCTTCTCGGAGGACGAAGTCGACCGTCTGATCGACTCGCAGCGGACGACCGCGGACCTTGAGGAGCGCAAGTCGCTGGTACAGACGGCCAACAAGCTGACCTCCGACAAGGTCGCCTGCGCCTTCATCTTCCACCCAGTGGACAACCTGGTCTACCGGAAGGAAGTAAACTTCCCGAACGAAAGCAGGATTCCGGGTCTCGTCGACCTGGACCGGGTCACCGTTGCATGACCTTGTGGCGGACGAGCGGCGGCCGTAGCGGCCGCCGCATCCTTTCGGCATGTGACGGAGGCGGCCTGCCATGAGCGGCTACCTACTTCGCCGGCTGTTCGGCGCAATCATCGTAATGTGGGCCGTCGCGACGCTGGTGTTCTTCATGCTGCGCGCGATACCGGGCGACCCCTTGGCCGCCATCCTGTTCGACGTCGGCGACGCGCAGGCGATAGCCGACATGAAAAGCAAGCTGGGCTTAGACCAGCCGGTATACGTGCAGTACGTGAAGTGGTTCTGGCTGGTTCTGCAAGGCGATCTCGGCAACTCCATCTACGGCAGCCGGATCGAAGTCTCGCGCATCGTCGTGGAGGCCCTTCCCCGGACGCTTTCGCTGGCCGGACTATCCTTCGTCATTGCGATCGTCATCGCCGTGCCAGCCGGATTGATATCGGCGATACGCAAGCACAGCGCCCTCGATCACGCCGTCACTGTGGTCGCCTTTCTCGGCCTCAGCATGCCTGATTTCTGGTTGGGGATCATGCTGATCATCGTCTTCGCGGCCAACCTTCATTGGTTGCCGGCGATCGGCTACGTCCCCCTGTCCGAGGGCTTCTGGCCATGGCTGTCCCACCTGATTCTGCCGGCCATCGCCGTCGGAACGCCCTTCGCGGCCATCATTGCGCGGATGATACGCTCCTCCATGCTTGAAGTCCTCAAGGCCGACTACATCAACGTCGCTCGCGCCAAAGGCTTGCTCAGGCTTCGCATAGTCCTGATCCATGCCCTGCCCAACGCCCTCATTCCTGTCGTCACGGTACTCGGCATCGCGGTCGCGCTGTTGATGGCGGGTGCCGTCGTTATCGAGAATGTCTTCGCTATCAAGGGTCTGGGAAGAGTGCTCATCGAAGGAATTCTGAACCGGGACTACCCCGTGGTTCAAGGCGCGATCCTCGCAGTGTCCGCAATCTTTGTGTTCGCCAATCTAGCGGTCGACGTTCTCTACACCGTTATCGATCCTCGAATCCGATACGATTCATGACGGACCTGGTAAACAGGGAGCTACTGGACGCCGAGCCACTGACGGTGGGGCGGCGCAAGTGGCTCGTCTATCTCATCGAGGACCGCAAGGCCCTGGTCGGATGTCTGGTGCTTTCCGTACTCGTGATCAGCGCCACCTTCGCGCCCCTGATTACGCCTTACGACCCCAATGGAATGCACTTCACGATGATGGCCGAGCCGTCGTGGAGTCATCCCTTGGGGACCGACGACCTCGGCCGAGACCTGCTGAGCCGCTTGATCTACGGCACGCGCATTTCCTTGTTCGTCGGCCTGTCGACCGTGGCGTTATCGCTCCTTGCGGGCGTGGTCCTAGGGGTGTTGGCCGGCTATTTCGGCGGCTTCATCGATACCGTCATCATGCGGTACATCGACCTTCAGTGGGCCTTTCCGAACTTCATCATCGCGGTCTACCTGGTAGCGGTGTTCGGGACCGGACTGCTGAACGTCATCGTCGCGATCTCGCTCGCCTTTGTCGACGACTTCGCACGGATCGCGCGCAGCATGGTCTTGACTATCAAGGAAGAGCAATACGTGGCCGCCGCGCGGACCTTGGGAGCCTCCAACAATCGGATCATGTGGCGCCACATATTGCCCAACGCCATGGCGCCGATCATCGTCCAGGGCACGGTCAGCATCTCCTACGCGATCCTGGCCGAGGCGGGCCTGTCCTTCCTGGGCCTGGGCGTCGATGCGGATACGCCGACCTGGGGCCTGATCCTGGCTGACGCGCGCAGCTTTATCTCCCGTGCCTGGTGGCTCGGCGTTTTCCCCGGGCTGTTCGTCATGATCACCGTGCTCAGCATCAACTTCCTGGGCGATTCTCTGCGCGACATCATGGACGTCCGGGAGTTCAAGGATTCGCGTTGAGCCAGCCGCAATGCCGGCGCACGCAGCGAAGAAATTAAGACCGCCGCTGTCGCGAACGGCATGAAATGCGGATCTCTCGCATTCGCATACGTGAAACCAAAGGCGAAGTGGTATTGTCGACGCCCGGTTAGAGCCGCTCGGCCTTGATACAGGCCGCGTAGTGGTCCTCTGCGATGACATCCAGGCTCGGCTGGGCCCTGGTGCAGCGGTCCTCCGCGATGGGACAGCGGGGCGTGAAGGCGCAGCCCGGCAGCAATCGCGTCAAGTCGGGCGGCTGACCCCGAATCGGCACGAGGGCCTCGTCCCGCGGCTTGTCGATCCGCGGAACCGACGCCAGCAGACCACGGGTATAGGGATGGCTCGGCCGCGCGAAGATCTCATCCGTGGTCGCCGACTCGATGATCCGCCCGGCATACATCACGTTCACCCGGCTGGTGTAGCGCGCAACGATACCGAGGTTGTGGGTGATCAGGATCAACGTCGCATTCAAGCGCTTCGACACGGCATTCATCAGATCGAGAATCTGCGCCTGAATCGTGACGTCGAGCGCGGTCGTCGGCTCGTCGGCGATGATCAACTTCGGCTCGCAGGAAATCGCACTCGCAATCATCACCCGTTGGCGCATGCCACCCGAAAAATGATGCGGATACTGGATGAGGCGGCGCTCGGGTTCGGGAATGCCGACCATCTTCAATAGATCGACCGCCCGGCTGTCGGCCTGCTTCGACGTCAGCCCGAGGTGCTGGATCATGCCCTCGCGCAGCTGCGTGCCGATCGACAGGACCGGGTTGAGGGACGTCATGGGCTCTTGAAAGACCATCGCGATCTTGGCGCCGCGTATGCGCCGCAGCGCCTCCCGGTCCAACTTCTGAAGGTCCTGGCCTTCGAAAATCGTCTCGCCCGAAACCTCGCCAGGCGGCCGAGGGATCAGCCCCATTACGGCGTGGGCGCTCATGGACTTGCCTGAACCTGACTCACCGACGACGGAGACCGATTCGCCCGGATAGACACTGTAGCTGATGTGGTCGACGGCCTTGAGAAGGCCCTCGCCGGTTCGAAAGCTCACGGAAAGATTGCGAACCTCAAGAAGTGGTGACATGTTCATTCCATCGCATTGCCCCAGGCCGGCATGAGCCCGCAGCACCGCCTAGGAGTCTGAGCGTCCCACACCGTCTGGTCAAGTCGCCCCAGCTTCGAGGAGCCTCAGAGCCGTTGGGAGCTTTCTGCGCGAGCAGTGGCCGAAGAGCGCCGCCTCAGCATGTCGGTCGGCACCAGCATCTGCTGGACATAGGCCAGGAAGGCAGCACCGTACACCGCTCCGTCGAGGATCATGGGTGCCGTCATCGCGTGTAGCCTCAGGGCCGCGACGAAGGTTGTCGTCTTCCAGTGCCCGCGCGGACCCGGGCCCGGCAGCGGCGACCACGGGGCACGCGACCGCCGCGCCGCGCCATTCTGGTCGACGCGCCCGTCTCGTCGATGAAGACCAGCTTTTCCGGCGTGAGATCCGGCTGGGTACCGAACCGGGCCCGCCGACGACGCAGCACATCAGGCCACTGTTGCTCGACGGTGTAAGCGGTTTTTGAACGTGACGCCCCGCCGGTCGAAGAAGCGTCAAACGGTGCTCTGGGAGACCCGCAGCCCAGGCTCGGTCTCCAGGTGAATGGCGATCTCCGCCAGCGTCATATCCGGCGTCTCCTCGACCAATGCCAAAATCTCCTCGGCGTGCGCCTCGATCCGCTGCGAGCGCTTGTCGCCGCCCTGCGCTCGGGGATGATAGCTGCCCGTCCGATACCACGCCTGGACCCACTTGATCGCCGTCGAGACAGCGACCCCAAACCGTTTCGCCGCCGCCCGCCGCGACAGCAGCAGGCCGTCACTCTTCCTCCCACACCTATGGGGGGTTACGCAGAGATCGTCACCATGTGGCAGGTTTCAGCAACCCGTGGCCGAGGTCAGACTGCTGAAATCCGATGACCAAATGTCAGTCGGTAGAACAGCGCTCCTTCATCAGTAGGCTGCCTCATTCTTTCAGGACCGAAACCTACCGAGCTCCCATATCGTAACCGGTCCGGATTTCTGGCCGCAAAGAATTCGTTTTGTGCACCTTGACGTAGTGACTTACGGCCGGACAGAACTCGACAGCAGATGGGATCGAACCCGCTGGCCCAACCTAGGTCGCCATCCCCACGCCGCAAGGTCTCTTCACGAGATCAACGTCGATGCTACCGTACCGGCTGTTTGATCCAACATTCCAGAAATTCCAGCAGCATCTTGGCACCGCACTTCAAGAGGGGCCGGTTATTCTATTTGGCCGGTGGCCAGATCCCGCGCCGTGCTGGCGTTGGGTTCAGTAGGTTGCGCGGCCTCCCGACAAATCAAAGACTCCCCCAGTGGTGAAGGAATTGTCCTTGGTCAGCAGCCACACGATCATCGCCGCCGCCTCGTCTGTTGTCAGAAACCGCCCTCGTGGAATACGGGACAACATGAAATCGATGTGCGCCTGGCTCATCTGATCAAAAATCGCCGTCTTTGCCGCGGCCGGCGTCACGCAGTTGATTGCGATGTCGATGTGCGCGACCTCCTTGGCCACCGATTTCGTCAATGCAATCAACCCGGCTTTTGAAGCAGAGTAAGCACAGGCGTTGGGATTACCTTCTTTGCCAGCAATCGATGCAACATTCACGATTCGACCATACCCCCGCTCCGTCATTCCCGGAAGTATCGATTTGAGCGCGTAGAACGGGCCGTCGAGATTAACCTGCATGATCCGCCGCCACTCCTCGACGGGATAGTCGACCAGAGGCACCGTCTTACCGGCCAGCCCCGCGTTGTTCACGAATGCGTCGATCCGCTCGTGCTTCCGCTCCGTTTCGAGTGCAGCTGCCTTTACCGCCGCGAAATCAGTGATGTCGACAGCCACGAAGTCGATGAGCCCCTCCGGCTTAAAACGTTCGACCACTTGCTGCCCCAGTCGCGCGTCGCAGTCCCAAATCGTAACTGAGCCGCCCGACTTCACGACGCGCTCAACGGTCGCGTAGCCAATGCCTTGCGCTCCCCCGGTGACCACCGTATGCTTGCCGGAAAGATCGAGTGCATTCATAGAAATAAATCCCTCATGTCGCTATACACGTGAAGCCAGCGCTGGTTATGGGTCCGAGTCGTGTAGCGTGCAGACCGTTCATGTTCCTAGCTGCCTAACAAGGTGGCGCCGATTTCTTCCAAGGCCTCATCGATGGCCGACAGGATGAACTCCATGTCACTCTCGACCAGATCGCCCATCACGCCGATCCGAAATGTCTCGGCAGCGGTGAGAGTACCGGGAAAGATCACGACGCCGCGGCGTTCTAGTGCCTGAGCGAATTTCTCGAAGCTATAGTTCGGATGAACGGGGTTGTGAACGGTGGCGACAATCGGTGCTGCGACTTCATCAGGCAACAGCATGCGGAATCCACGCTGACGCAGTCCATCGACAATCAATCTCCAGTTCTTGCAGTACCGCTCTTGGCGCGCCGCTATGCCGCCCTCAGCACGGTGGCGTTCGCAGGCCTTGGCCAGCGCGCCGATCACGTGCGTTGGCGGTGTAAAACGCCAATAGCCGGTCTCCCGGAAGAACCGCCATTGGGCGTAAAGATCGAGGCTGACCGAGGTCGATATCCCTTCCGCCGCCTGGAGAGAGTCGCGTCTGACGATCGCCATGCCGACGCCGGGCACACCTTCCAAGCATTTGTTGGGAGATATGAAAACCGCCAGCGGATCAAGATCCGTCACGTCAAGGAAAAAGCCGCCGAACGTTGCCACAGCATCGATCATGAATTCCTTACCCCGCTTTCTCGCCAGAGCGCCGATGTCTTCCGCGGGGTTGAGCGCGCCGATACCGGTTTCCGCGTGGCACATGATGATATGTGTGATATCCGTATCCGCATCGAGCATCGCCTCAACATCGTCGGCCGTCGGCAAAGGCAGCATCGGCAGTTCGAGCGTGGTCGTCGGCAGGCCGATGCCTTCGGATAGCTCTCGGAGACGTCGTCCGTAGAAACCATTCTCGACAACGAGGACCTTGCCGTTACGCGGCACCAGGGTCTGCAGGCCCGCTTCGATGACGTAAGTGGCACTACCCTGGATTGACACGCATTCATGCGTGGCTGTGCCATTGCAGATCTCCAATAAATAGCTCTGCACCGTCTCGGTCAGATTTGCTATCAACCGTGAGTTCGGGCTGCGGTCCACAAGCATTTCCCGTTTGACTTCCGGAGCCACCGTCAGCGGACCTGGCGTCAACAGATAGAAGTCATGCCGCCGTTCTGCCATCAATATCTCCTTGGTTTCGGGTCCGTCTGGGCGTCTGCCTCAGTCACGCTTGCGACCTTTCGTGCCACCGCTTTCAGCACGCTGCGGCCTTGCCCTTATCGCTCTCGCGGTCGAAGCCGCTTCAGTGGGGACAACGTCCAAAATAATGTCTGAGCTCGAAAAGCTTGCACCCTCGACTCGGCGCAGCATCTCCTTGCCGCCGCGATTTCCGATTTCGTAAGCCGGCGATTCGACGGTGGTCAACAAGGGGCTGGAACAGTTCCAAAAGGCAAACTTGTTGAAACCCGTAACCAGTACTTCAGCCGGCACCTCGATCTTCCGACTTTCGAGGTGCTTCAATACCGCAATTCCGATTTGGTCGTTGCCGGCAAGAACCGCGTCTGGCAGGCTATTCCGTTCTATCCAGCTCTCAAGCGCCTTAGGTACTTCAGGCAGGTAGTCGCCCTTATACTTCAAGGAGCGCAGGGAAGCTCCCCGCACCTGCGCTACGGCATCTTTCATGCCCCGCTGCCGTTCCTGAAGCGCCGGCCACGCCATTGCCGGAACCAGCCACAAGAGCCGACGCGCGCCGCGCTCCAGCACATGCTGGGCAAGCCATCGACCGCCGCCGTAGTCGTCTTCGCGTATCGAGCAGATGTTCTCGTTCGATGCCTTCAACTTCTCCTGAAAGAGTACAACCGGCTGCCCGGTCCGCGACGCCAGTTCGACGGATCTCGACCGTTGCATCGGCGTGCCGGATAGAAAGAGACAGAGACCATCGGTTCGCATGCTCTTGAATAGCGATGCGTCAGAAATGTGATCGGGCGACACCCCCTGAAGTGACAGTACGTAGCCGCGCCGGTTGATGAAGTTGCTGAGACCGGCGGTGAGCTGGGTGGTGAAAGGATCGGCAAGAAAGCTCGGCGACCGGTCGACGATCAAAAGACCGATCGACCGGAAATTTGCCAGGCGAAGACTTTGTGCGGCAAGATTGGGCCTGTAGCCCAGTTTCTCGACCGCCACCTCAACGCGGTTCAAGGTCTTGGCCTGGAGCAAATGCCGGTTATTGAAGAAATTCGATACCGTCATCATTGACACGCCCGCCGCCTCTGCGACGTCGCGCAGTGTGACGCCCGTTTGACCGGGCTTCTGTCCCCTGCGCTTCGTGGCGATATTCTTGGTCATTCCGAGATTCCTCGCCAATCTCAACCTCTCTGATATCAAAGATAGGGAGACAGCGGCCCCGATATCTCCGCGCGCGGCGACACGGCGACCTCGGGGATGATGATATTCGGATCGAGAGACACCAGAAATTGTACGACCTCGGCGATGTCTTCCGGCTCCAGCGCCTTGCCCGGCTTGGCACTGTCGCCCACCATCGCGGTTCGTGTTGTTCCCGGAAAAATCGATGACACGCTGACGCCCGTGTCAACGAGGCTGGCGGCAACCGAAATGGCCAAGCTGCGCAGCGCGAATTTAGACGCCCTATATGCGGGATTGACAGCATCAGGGTTAATTCTCCCGGCGATCGAATTGATGAAGATCATCTTTGCCGCATCCCGCGACTGCAACAGCGGCAGCGCCGCGCGGCAGCACAGAAACGCGCCGCGCAGATTTGTCGCAATGGTATGGTCCCAATCGGAAACCTCTATATCCGGCATTTGTCTGCCTCTATGGGGGTTGACCCCCGCATTGACGACCAGCACGTCGAGCCGCCCGGTCCGGCTTTCGAGTTCTTGAAAGAAGCCGCCGACGCCTGATTCCTCGGCGACATTCAGGCGCAGCCCATGCACGACCCGGCGCGCGGCATCCCGGTTCAGCTGATCGCACGCGGACTGAAGGGCCGGTTCATCACGCCCGCCGATGAAGACCTCCGCGCCCGCGCGCGCCAAGCGAGCGGCAATAGCAAGACCTATGCCCCGGCTTCCTCCGGTAACCGCCGCAACTCGGCCCGTCAGCGTCACGTTGATACCTGCCATGTCTCGTCGACTTCCCCGGTCCGCTCAACCGGCAAGACCGCTCCGCATACGACCGATCTCTCAATCGCTTCGAAAACTTCGATGCCGTGAATCATCTCCGCGTCCGAGACCGGATAGGGCACCTGCCCCGCGACCGCGGAGGCGAAGGCGCAGAGTTCCGCAGTTTCCGTATTGACCGTGGCAAGCTCGGGGCTTTGCAAGCTACCGTCCCGGCCGACAATCCGCAGCACCCCGTCGATGCCGATTTCGGCTGCCGCCTCGGTGCCGAACAGATGCAATCGAAAAACCGGCGCCGTCATGGTCAGACTCGCCAGATAACCGGTTGCTCCAGACTCGAACTCGAAAGAGACGTCGGAGGTGTCATCCATGCCTATGCCGGCGACCTGCCGCCGCGTGCGGCCAAACACCGTCTTCACCGGCCCCAGGAAATGAATCATCAGATCGACGAGGTGAATACCCGCACCCGCCATCCCGCCGACCGGGCTTTCACGAGGTTGCAAACGCCACGATTCGGGCGCATAGCTGGCCGCAGTCGGACCTGACATGTTGCCTTCGACGTGCAACAGCTGACCAAGTTTGCCGTCGTCAATCAATGCGCCCACTGCACGGACGGATGGCAGGAACCGCCGATTGTGCGCAGCGGCGAGCACGAGGCCGGCATGACGAGCCGATCGAACCAACTCCGCGATCTCAGTCGCCAGCAAGGTAATCGGCTTTTCGATGAGGACGTGCCGACCCGCGTCCAGCGCAACCTTCGCCTGGCTGAAATGCCGCGAATGCGGAGTCGCCAAAACGACGGCCTCGATCGAAATAGCTTCCAGCATATGGTCCAGCTGGTCGTACAACTTCAAGCCGCGCTCAGCCGCGTAGTCGCGCAGATGCGACGGATCGCGCGACACGGCGGCCACGAACTCGATACCGCTGCTCGTCGACGCTTCCACCAGCACCTTACCCCAGCGACCCAGCCCGACAATGGCGGCTCGCAAAGTCACGCTGTCCCCCGGTCAGCGGCCGCGCCGGCTGGCCAGACGGCCAAGGCGTCGAACACGCCGCTCGCCTCCTGGACCCCGGCGGAGCGCCCACCATCGACCGGCAGCGCGACCCCCGTGATGAACTTGGCGTCATCGGATGCGAGAAAGAGCGCGGCGTTGGCAATGTCTTCTGGGTCGCCCAACTTGTTCAGACAACAGGTTTCAGCGACCCGCCGAAAGGCAGCATCGGGATCGGACAATTGACCCAAGGACTGTTCGAGCATAGGCGTTTGGATCGAGCCCGGACAAATGCAGTTCACGCGAACGCCGTCGCCCCCAGTCGCCAGGGCAAGCGACTTCGTGAGGACGACGACGCCAGCCTTGGCGGCGGAGTAGACTGGAAGTGCGGGGCGCCCCACCAGCCCGGCACTCGACGCGGTACTCAAAATCACCCCAGAGTGCTGGCGTCGCATTATCGGCAAGACGGCCCGGCAGGTCTGGATAATCGCTCTCAAGTTTACGGCGAGGCAGGTTTCGATATCGCTGTCATCCGTCTCCTCCAAGGATTTCACGAGATTGAACCCCGCGTTGCAGAACAGCACGTCGACGCGCCCTTCGCTCTGCGAAACGTTTTGGACGACATCCTCCATCTGACTTCTCTCGGCGACATCGGCAGGCATGAAGACGATCCGGCCGCTGCCCGGTAGCAACCCTTCGACCGCCTTGGCTCGATCCCGTCCCGGCAAGTCCACGGCAATCACCCGCGCGCCTTCCGATGCGAACAGGCGCGCACTCGCGGCCCCAATCCCCGAAGCCGCCCCCGTGACGATGGCGACCCGTCCAGCAAGTTTCCCAGTCATGTCATTGTTCACCCGTGGCCGACTGACGCTGAACTAAGAGGCTCACGGCGCCTTTGCTTTCCCACGGCTCTCTCCAAGTAGGCCGGACGCAAGGGCAGCGGCGCGTACCTCAGCTTGCCGGACCTCGTCGATCGGCACCAACGGCGCGCGCACGGCCGAGCTGGCTATGACATCCATCTGGTGCAGCAACCACTTGAAGCTGGCGACATATTCGGGGAGAAAGGCCAAGGTGGCGTTGATCAGAGGCAAGAGATCCGCATAGAAAGTATGTGACGCTCCGTCCCAGTCCTTCGCGACGCATTGATCGTAGAGACGCGTCGTCGCCCTGGGCTGCAGGTTGCCGACGCCGAGCGTAAAGCCGTCCGCGCCGTAGCGCATCATCGGCATGGTCACCGCATCCATGCCACAGAAAGCGCGAAGGCCCGCATCTTGAATTCCGGCTATCTTCGCCGGTTTTACGACGTTCACCTTGACGGACGAGATGTTTGGCGATGTCTCGTGCAGTTGCCGTATAACGTCCAGAGAGATCTCGATGCCGGAGCCACCGTCGTACAGCATGACTTCCGTGGAAAGGCCATCCGCGATTTCGCTGAAGAACCGGATCAGGCCCCGATCGGTGTTCATTGACAACGGCGCGTAGTAGGGTGGTGGAATCAGCACGTAGTCGGCGCCGGCCTGGTCTGCGACCTTGGCAACGTCAAACGCCAGACCGCTTCCCGTGTCGGCAGCGCCGACGCCCATCGCGCATCTCCCGTCCACTTGCTCCGCGGTGATCTTGATGACCCGCTTCCGCTCTTCACCGGTCAGAGAGAAGAATTCGCCCGTGCTGCCCAGAACGATCACGCCGTGGGCGCCATTGCCCACCACAAAATCGAGCATGTTGCGCAGGCTCCGCTCGTCGATCGCGCCATCGTCGGTCATGGGTGTCACCACGAGCGCCTGGTTTCCGAATATCTTGCTGCTCAACTATCCCTCCATGTCCTGGCACAGACTGTCCTGACGCACCGACGCACGGAACTGGAGACTTACGCTTCGTTTCCTGAAGTCGCTCTTCCGTGTCAATGGCACTCATCCTTCTCCTGAACGCCTTGCCTGTCGATTGCCCCTCGTCTACAGCGCCGCCCCGCCGGACCCAGCATTCAGTTCGTTCACCGGAAAGCGCGGCGCCAGTCCGCACAGCACGAGACGGGCCTCTTCGGCCACCGTTCTCTTCAACTCCTCCTCGGCGGCTTCGGAATGCCAAGCGACATGCGGCGTCACAACCACGTTGTCCATGCGCAGAAGGGGGTTGTCCGGATCGAGTGGCTCCGACTCGAAAACGTCGAGTCCAGCTGCGCGAAGCCGCCCCCTCGAAAGGGCGCTAATCAGGTCCGACTCGCGCACGATTTTGCCGCGCGAGGCATTGATCAGCACGGCGTCCGGCCGCATCTTGGCGATGAAGCCTGCGTCGACGAGGCCGTGCGTCTCAGGTGTCAGAGGGCAATGAATGCTCAGGTAGTCAGACCGTAAGAGCAGTTCGTCAAGCGACACGAAGTCAACCCCCGCCACCGTTGTTGTTGCGACGAAAGGGTCGGTCGCTATCACCCTCATGCCGAGCGCGAGCGCCGACTTCGCCACCAGCTGGGCAATGCGCCCCATGCCCAGGCATCCGAACGTCAGGCCGGAGAGCCGACGCATAGAGCCGCAATGGGGATGGTCCCAATGTCCGGCGCGCAGCCGGGCCATCATCATCGGAATCTGTCGCTCAATGCTCAACAGAAGCGCGATGGTATGGGTCGCGACCTCCTCAAGGCAGTAGTCCGGCGCGTTACAGACCTGTATCCCCTGTTTGGTTGCCTCGACCAGATCAATCTTGTCGGTGCCAATTCCATAAGCCACGATCACACGGCACTTCGACAGGCTCCGAACCACCTCGGTGTCGATCAGGCTGTTTTGATTGAGCACGGCATGGGCATCACGGGCGGCGGCGATGACTTCGTCTCTCGATCGCGGCTGCGTCTCGACCAGTTCGGCGACGTTGGTCAGAACCTCTCGCTCGATCGCGAGCGAAGAAAAGCTGTGACCCGTAACCACGGCCTTGTGCAGCTTGGTCACAGTTCCACCTTCGTCCCGACGCCGTTCCAGCCAAACACTGTTCTGGCAGTTTCCAAGCTGATCCGCCCTTCCTCCAGGTCGCGTTCGATCAGGCTCGCATCGCGTTCGCGAGCATCGCCGTAACCGCCTCCGCCACCGATATGCACGCGCAGCAAATCCCCGGCCTTCAGCTCTTTAACGCCTTTCGAGCCAAGAGTGGTTTCGACTCCGTCGCGCACGAGAACGAAACACGTCGGCCGTCCGGCACCTCCACCAAACAAGCCCGATGGCGGATGTCTATGTCGGTCTGAAAAAGACGAGAATTGAACGCCGTCGCGCAGGACCTCATACTCCCTCACGGCGCCCATCGCCCCGCAGTAGCGGCCCATCCCTTGCGTGCCGGGCTCCAGTTCATAGCGACGAATGCGCATGAATCCGAAGTTCGCTTCACCGGCTTCAATCGGAGTATTGGTGCAGTTGTCGAGCGGCGTTGCGCATTGGACGGCACCGTCGTTGCACGCGCCAGCACCGAAGCCACCGCGTACCGGTTCCGTGAAAACGCGGATATCCTCGTTGGTCTGCTCACTGAAAACCAGCACATTGGAGTCCTGGCAGGTTCCCACCACCCTATCGGGCAAAGACGGTGCCAAGGCCCTTACAACCGCGTTGAACGCACGGATGCAGGCATTGACTCGCGCCCTGACCGGCGCTGGCGCGAGTGGATTGAGGATGGTTCCCTCTGGTACGACAATCTCAATTGGTGCGTTGCAGCCCTCGTTGGCGGGCACGCTGCTGCCAGTGAGTAAGTCCTTCAATGCTGTGAGGACCGCCGCCCTCGTGCTCGCCAACGGGGCATTGACGTAGCCCGGCGCCTGCGGATCTGTCCCGGTGAAGTCGACGTTGAGCCTGTCCCCGGCGACACGCACGGTGGCCCGAATTCGGAACGGCCCATTGCCGAGCCCGTCGTCGTCGAGGACGTCCTCGCCAATGTATTCCCCATCGGGCGCTCTCTCGATTTCGGCGCGCGTACGCGCTTCCGTGTAGGCGAGAAAGGCATCCATGCAGGCCAGCATGGTTTCCGCACCGTACTTGTCGAAGAAAAGCCTCAGTCGGCTGACGCCGATGCGATTGGCCGCGAGCTGGGCGTTGAGGTCACCCAGCGTCTCGCGGGGCACACGCACGTTGGCGCCCAGAATCTCGCCAAACAGCGTATCTCGAATGGAGCCGGAGACCCTGATCCTGAGACGGGGAATCACGACACCCTCCGAGTAAACGTCAAGCGCGTCGGGGTTCAGTGAGCCTCGGCCACCACCGCCGACATCGACGTGATGGCCAACGCTGGCCGCGAAACCCACCAATCGCTGCGCATGGTGGATCGGACTGAAGACGAAGATGTCGTTCAGGTGCTGGCCGCCGGCGAACGGATCGTTCGTGATCAGCACTTCGTCGGGTTCCATGGTCGAAATGTCGTGCTTTGCCGCCAATCCGCGAAAGGCGGCGGCAATGGAGTTCAGATGAATAGGCATGTCGTCGGCTTGCGCGACGATTCTGCCCGATGCATCCAATAACGCAGCGGAAGCGTCACTGGCTTCTCGAATGATGGTCGAGTAGGCGGCCCGCAAGAGGCTGAGCGACATTTCCCGGGTAGCTGCGATCAGACCTTGTCCGACGATGCTCAAGGTCACCGCATCGACATGCCGGCTCATGGGCCCGCCTCCCAGAGCATGTTTAGGTTGCCGACTTCGTCGATACGCATACTCCAGCCGGGCGGAACGAAGCTGGTTGCCGTCTCTTCCTCGATCACGGCAGGTCCGGGAAAGGTAAAGCCGGCGGGTAGCGCGTCGCGCCGGAAATAAGCGCAGTCCCGCCTGCGGCCGGCCAGGTAGATGCTCATCGCATCTGGCTCCGGCGGTCTGCAATCCGTGCGCGCCAAGGGGATGCGGAGCGGCCGCTGCGCGACCATTGCGGTCAAGCGATAGTTTACGATTTCGATCGGATCGTGCGAGTGATGACCGTAGCGTATCGCATGAGCGTTGTTGAAGGCCTCTTTCAATGTGCAGGTGCCCGCCGTTTCCAGAGATTCGAGATCAACCGGAATCGGGAGCTCGTAGGCCTGACCGAGGTACCGCATATCCAGCACGAAATCGAAGCGCCGGCCCTCCGCCGGAATGCGGTAGGTATCGAGCTCCGCCGACGCCTGGCATTCGAGCGTGGCGTAGCGATCCTGCAAATCCTCATATGTCAGCGCGTCGAGGCGACTGATTGTGGTTTTAACGTAGTCGCGCTTGAACTTTGCCGCGAGCAACCCGACCGCCGACAGAACGCCGGCGTTGATCGGCACGAGCACGCTGGTTGCGTCGAGCTCCTCGGCGACCGAGGCCGCGTGCAGGCCGCCGGCCCCGCCGAACGCTACCAGGGTATAGTCCCGCGGATCGTGGCCGCGCTCAACCGAGACCAGGCGCACCGCCTGCGCCATGGTAGCATTGGCTACCTTGATCACGCTTTCCGCCGCCTCCTCAGCGGACACGCCCAAGCCTTCGGCAATCGGCGCGAACGACAACACCGCCGCATTGCGGTCGAGCACCATGCGTCCGCCGAAGAACACCTCGGGTCGGATCAGACCGAGGATCAGGTTCGCATCGGTCACCGTGGCCTGACGCCCCCCGCGGCCGTAGCACGCGGGTCCGGGATCAGCACCGGCACTCTCGGGCCCGACGCGCAACAGGCCGCCGGCATCGAGCGCCGCGATACTGCCGCCGCCGGCGCCAACCGTTGCGATGTCGATCATCGGTACGCGCACCGGTAGGCCATCGATCTGGCTATCGGTCGTCAGATAGGGCTCACCCTTCGTGACAACGCAAACATCGGTACTGGTCCCGCCCATGTCGAACGTGATGAGATCCTCTTTGCCGGAAGCTCGCGCCATATGGCTCGCACCTATCACCCCGGCAGCCGGCCCCGACAAGAGAACCCGAGCCGCCTGATCGGCAATTTGCTCTGCGGGCAGGATGCCGCCATTTGACTGGACGATGCGGAAACTTGCGGTAACGTCGCGTGCAAGCAGCCCCTGCTGCATTTGGCTGATATAGCGATCCATGATCGGCGCGACATAGGCATTGAGAACAGTTGTGCTGGCCCGCTCATACTCCCTGAACTCCGGAACGACCCGCGACGAAAGACTGATGTGAAGCCCGGGAAACTGCCGCTCCAGGAGTTCGAGGATATGTTCCTCGTGCTGGCCGTGCCGATAGGCATGGAGCAGGCACACCGCAAAGGATTCGATTTCCCCATTGACGACGTTGCGCAAGCGTTCCGCGGCCACGGTCTCGTCGAGCGGCCGTACGACCTCGCCATGAACGTCCATACGCTCTGGAACGGCAACGATTCGGTTGCGAGCGACCAATGGACGCGATTTCTGGTACTGGAGATCATAGGGATTCTTACGCTCCTCGCGCTGGATCTCCAGTAGGTCACGGAAGCCTTCTGTGAACAGGCAGACGACGGCGGCCCCTTTGCGCTCCAACACCGCGTTCGTCGCCACTGTCGAGCCGTGGACCAACACATCGATCGTTTCGGGGTCTACCTTACAGGCGTCTAGTGCCGCCAACGCCCCTTGTGCCGGCTGGCGCGGCGTCGAGGGGACCTTGACGGCTACGACGACGCGGCCATCGTCGACGACGACCAAGTCAGTGAAGGTTCCGCCGATCTCGATCCCGACATTGATCATACATCAGTCCTTCGTAACCGGATTGAAGCAGGCGATCCCGTGGTCCTCAGCAAGGGCACGCATGCTGGGAAACTCACCTCGACAACGATCGAGGCGCTGCGGACATTGGCCAAAGAAGGGGCAACCATCTTGTTCTGCTGCGGCATGCGGCGGCGTCGGCGGTGCGCTCACCCCGACACCGTAGAAGCGCGGCACGGCCGCGATCAGCCGGCGCGTATAGGGGTGTCGTGGCGCCGTGATAACCACATTCGTGGAGCCGATCTCCATCATACGCCCGCCGAACATAACTGCGATCCGGTTGCTGAGGTAGCCGACGACGCTCAAATCATGAGAGATGAACAGGAAGGTCAGACGTCGTTCGCACTGGAGCCCGCGCAGGAGCCGCAAAAGCTGGGCCTGTACCGATACATCGAGCGCCGATGTCGGTTCGTCCAGAATCGTCAGTTCGGGATTCAAGCTCAAGGCGCGAGCGATACCCACCCGCTGCTGCTGCCCTCCGGAAACCTGGTGGGGATAGCGACCGGCAAAGTTTTCCCTCAGGCCGACCATCGCGAGCAGCTCGACAACGTGGGCCTTCACAGTGGCGCGGGTAGCCAGCTTGTGAATCAACAACGGACGCGCAATGGCCGTGCCGATCTTCATGTGAGGATTGAGGCTTGCCGCCGGGTTCTGGAACACCATCTGAACGCGGCGGCGATAGTCTCGCCTACCCGCGATGCTTGCGCGCGTCAGGTCTTCCTCATCTAACAAGATCTGTCCGGCAGTCGGTTTCTCCAGGCCGACAATCATCCGCGCCAAGGTCGTCTTCCCAGACCCGGATTCGCCGACCAATCCCAGCGTCTCGCCCCGCCGGAGTTCCAGACTAACGTCGTTCACAGCCACCAATACCCGGCCGTCGCCGCGCGCGGGAAACTCTTTTCTGAGATTGGTGATCGCCAGCAAGGGCCGGGAAGCCAATGATCTCTCAATCCGCATCTGCATGACCGACGCAGCCACCATGGCCTAGCTCAGGTAACAGAAGACGCGACTTCGGCCATCGTCGAAGACCTTGGTCGCGGGCCGCTCCCGGCGGCACAAGTCCATGACATGTGGGCAGCGCGTATTGAAGCGGCATCCGCCCGGCGGGTGTAGCATGTCGGGAACGGTTCCCGGAATCGCTTCGAGCGTGTCGGCAGCCGTATCCATGCGCGGTATGGCGCCGATCAGGCCGCGAGTGTAGGGATGCCTCGGCCGTCCTAGCACCTGAACGACCCGCCCCGACTCCACGACCTGTCCGGCATAGAGGACGGTAACGGTGTCGCAAAGTTCGTGCACTAGACCGAAATCGTGAGTGATGAATATGATGGCCTGGATCAGACCTTCGGCATGCAACTCGCGGAGCAGCGCAGTGATCTGAGCCTGAACCGAAACATCCAGCGACGAGGTCGGCTCGTCAGCGATAAGGATAGCCGGATGAGCGGCAAGCGTGAGTCCAATATAGGCACGCTGCTGCATCCCCCCGCTCAATTCGTGCGGATAGCTTGCGAGTGTTCTTTCCGGCAGGCCAACCCGCTCGATGAGCGCCGCTGCCTCCCTGCGCGCGGCCGGGCCGCGGATCCCTCGGTGAAGCCGCAGCACCTCCAGAATTTGCTGCCCGACATGGCGAAGTGGGTTCAGCGCCGTGCCAGGCGATTGGAACACCATGCCGATTTGGCTACCGCGGACGGCGTCCATTTGGCGTTTCGGAACCTGCAAGAGGTCACGTCCAGAAAAGCGAACGCTTCCCTGAACGCGCCCGAGAACCCATGGCGGGATAAGGCGCAGGATGGTCATCGCGGTGACCGACTTCCCGGAGCCGCTCTCGCCCACCAGGCCCATGATCTCGCCGTGGTCAACGGCAAAGCCAACATGATCCAGCACGTTCGCCGGACCGTTCACAGTGTTGAGCGAGACGCTAAGATCGGCGATTTCGAGTATTGGCTCCGACATCGTCAACGCCTCATCAACCTGGGGTCGACGGAATCGCGAATGTTGTCGCCGATGAAGTTCACAGCTATGGCCGTGACAAAAATGAAGGCGGATGGAATCAGGATCATGTGTGGCGCCTGAAAGAGGTACTCGCGGCCCACGGAGGTCATCGCACCCCACTCGGGTACTGGCGGCTGCGCTCCGAGGCCAAGAAAGCTCAAGGCTGCCGCCATGAGGATCGCCTGGCTAAGATAGGTCGTCGAGAGAACCAGGATCGAAGGCAGGCAGTTGGGAAGGATATGGCGGAGCACGACGTTCCAGCGACCCTCGCCGCTGACGATTGCTGCCTCCACGAAGGGGCGTTCGCGAAGCTCCATAACGTTCGCGCGTACCACCCGCGTATAGTACGGCGCCGTCCAGACACCGATAGCGAACATCGCCGTCGTCAACGATGTCCCGAGAACGGCTACCAGGACGATGACGAGCAGGAAGTAAGGGAACGACAGCAGCACGTCGGACAGGGTCATGACGACATTGTCCAGCCAGTTCGAGAAGTACGCCGCGATCAAGCCAAGTGTCGTTCCGAAAGAACAGCCGATCAACACCGCGGCAAGACCCGCATACAGCGTGTAGCGCGCGCCGTAGATGATGCGGCTGAGCAGATCACGGCCAAGTTCGTCAGTACCCAGCCAGAACTCCGCGGAAGGAGGCCGAAGAAGAAAAACGATATTGGTCTTGTATGGGTCGAAGGGAGCGAGCAAGGGTGCGAAAATCGCCATAGAGACGACGATCGAGATGATCAGCAGGCCGAAGATACTTGTCGGGCGCGTCAGAACACGAAGAACCACCTTCCCGCGGGTGGCACCGACCGGCCTTTCCGGCTCGAGCTGCGGCTCCGACAGTGTGCGCTCCTCAACCGCCTGCGTCATGCGCGGATCCTCACCTTCGGATCATGCGGATGCGCGGATCGAGAACGGGATAAAGAATGTCGACCGTGAAATTGACCAGCATGAAGCTTGCAGCAAAAACAACCACCGCGCCGCGCACGATCGGGATATCCTGAATCTTGATCGCGTGAACCGTCATCTGACCCAAGCCGGGCCAAGAGAAAACACTCTCGGTTATGACCGACCCGCCCAGCAGCAGGCCGAACTGTGCGCCCAACATGGTGACGACGACGACCAGGGTGTTCGGGATGACATAGCGCCACACGACCCAGCGCCCAGGTATCCCGCGCGACCGCGCGGCCCGGACAAAATCCTGCTCCAGAATCTCCAGCGTGGCCGAGCGGACCAGCCGCAGCATCATGGCGGCGACGAAAAGCCCCAGAGTGACCGCCGGCAAAACCAGGCTTTGCCACCCGTCGCTGCCCGAGGTCGGGAATATCGGGTAAACATAGGCAAAGTAGTAGATGCCGAGTATGTTGATCAGAAAGATCGGGGTCGAAATGCCGACCAGCGCCAGGATGCGGGCGGATACGTCAAACAGGCTGTCCGACTTGATGGCGGCCACGACGCCGCCGCCGACGCCAAAGACCGTAGCAACGGCCAAGGCGCTCAAAGCCAGGACAAGTGTATGCCTAAACGCTGAGAGGAGCTGGTCCGATACACTCGTACCGCTGCGCCACGACACTCCGAAATCACTGCGCAACAAGTCCCCGAGGTAGCGTCCATACTGAATGATGAGTGGCTGATCCAGGCCCAGATCACGCCGCAAGGCTTCAACGACGCTCCGGTCGGCCCCGGCGTTGATCATGGTATCCGTCGGACTTCCCGGCGTCAGGTGAAGCGCGAAGAAGACCAACGTGACAAGAAGCCACAATGTGCCGATCATCCGCAGTGTGCGAAGAGCGACCATGTGTGTATATGCGTTCCACGTCCGAAAAGCCATTGAAGGGTTTTCTTTGTTCGGGAATGGACGAGGCGCCAGCACCATCACCGACAGCCAACTGTCCGAGATAGTTTCGCGACCGAGGATGCCGCGGTTCCGGGCGTCAGGTCGGACGAATGCCCGAACCGCGGCATATTAGGCTGCGCTAGTCACCCACGGCTGTCTCCTCATAGCGGTAACCATACCACTCGTCGCTGTGCGTGACGAAGTTGCTCACCTCTTTACGGAGCGCCTGGATCTTGTTGGAGAAATAAAGCGGCTGCATGAGCGCTTCATCATAAATCTCGTGCTGAAGCGACTTCCATTTCTTCGCCGCGCTCTCCGGGTTGACATCGAAGCGTGCATCGTCGATCTCCTTGTCGAGCCAGTCCAGACGCGTGCGCGACGTTCCCCATGCCCCCAAGGCCTGATTCTCGCTATGCAAGCGGGTATAGATCCACCAGCTCGGCTCGTTGGTGGGCGAACCCCAGCCCTGAATAGCGAGATCGAAGCCCTCACCCTTCTGGACAACGGCGTCAATGAAGGGCCCTCGCTCCACCAGCTTCAAGTCCAGATTGATGCCAACGTCCTTGAGATAAGCCTGGATCGCCTGCGCCACTTCCCGATTCCGATAGTCGCGCGTGAAATCTGTGATCAGGACAAGGTCCAGCCGTTGGCCGTCCTTGGCACGCGTTCCGTCGTCTTCGAGCTTCCAGCCGGCCTCTTCGAGCAACTGCGTGGCCGCCCCCGGGTCATACCGGAGAAAGCCCGGCACCGACACGTGCGCCGGGGTAACGTCCAGCACCACGCTGTCGGCTGGATCTCCCATTGGCCCGATGATGTTCTCAGTAATCGCCTTGGTGTCAATCGCCAGCATGATCGCCCGGCGAACCTCGGGGTTCTCCTTGATGATCGGCTGCAGGAAATTGAACTCCAGTGTATTCAATCGCCAGGCGCGATACTTGGAAACGTCGACGTTCCCGGAACTCTGCAGCTTCTCGAATGATGCGGGACCGAGATCGAGCGTCATGTCGATCTCCCCACGCTCCAGTGCCAGCAGTCGGGTCGTTTCTTCTGGAATGACCTTGAAGCGGAGGGTCTCGATCGCAGGAGCGCCGCCCCAGTAGTCCATATTGCGCTTGAGCTGAACGTACTCACCGGGCCGGACCTCGTCGAGGAGGAACGGTCCGCTGCCGGCGGACCGGGTCTTCAGGTCGCCCAGTTTCTCGCGCTCCTCGACATCGTAGACTTCGGCCGGCATGACGCCGGCGAGATAAAGAATGGCCGGCGGAAAGGGGCCGTCGGTCTCTATAACCAGCGTCCGTGGATCAGTGGCTCGCGCGTCCTTGATCCAGCGGCTGAAGGAGATGTGGGCGTGCGGGGAGCTATCGTCATTCTTCACCCGGAAGCATTTGGCGATGGCTTCCGCATCGAGCGGTCGGCCGGTGGTGAACTTGACGCCCTCGCGGATTTTGAACTCGTAGGTGGTGTCGCCTATCTGCGACCAGCTTTCCGCCAGGCGCGGCTTCAGCGACCCATCCGGCTCGCGTGACAGTAAAGTTTCATAGATGTTGGCCCACACGCGCATCGACAGTCCGCCAGACAAGTGCGGATCCATGCTTTCGACATCTGCTGGGATACCGATGACCAGCGTATCCTTAGCCAGGGCGACACCTGGCATGGCTAAGAGAACGGCGAGGCACATCGCCGCCCCGGCGAAGGAGTGGACCCCACACTTCCAGTAACGGCTCTTCATAGACACGTCCTCCCGTTCATAGACACGTCCCCCTGTTGGAGTGCGGGATTTTAACGTTACAATACCGTCAAGCCGACTGTCAAGCGCCACCCGCCCGAACAACGCGGCAACGGACGGGCAGGAGTCAGGCACGCCACCGGCCCATTCCCTATCGGCAGAGCAAATGCCGGTCACGCCTCGTTATGGCAATCCCATTCCTCCGCCAAGTCTGGCACGACTCGACCGGCGGGGCATCGCGCTCGAAAACCGCTCACGCCAGCGAACAACAACGCCCTGACGCGCTGCGGCGTCGGCGGGCCTGGTTCGACACCCAGCCGGATCTCGAACTGGAAAAGCTGGTCTTCATCGACGAGGCTGGCAGGTTGGCTAAAATGGCGCGATGCGGCGGTCGCACCCCCACAGTTGTCGTTGCCGGGCGCCGGTTCCACACCAATAGTGGAAGCCACGATAGTCCTGGAGACGCGCCGTGCAACCGGCGCACACTTGGTGAGGCAACCAGGTGTATCCGCAACGACAATGGAGACGGATGCACCCTCTTACTCTTCGTGTGCGCAAGAACTAGGCGCTCTCCCATTTCTCCGCCATGCCCAGTGGGAAATGACACGCCGCGAAACAACCGGGCCCTAGCTCCCGGACCGCCGGCTCCTGCTCGGCGCAGATCTTGCGCGTGTAGCGGCAGCGCGGATGAAACCGGCAGCCCGACGGGGGCTTGACGGGCGACGGCACGTCGCCCTCGAGAATGATCCGACTCTTCTTGGTGCCAGGGTTCGGCACCGGTTCGGCTGAGAGCAGGGCCTCGCTGTACGGGTGGAGCGGGTGCCTGTAAAGTGCGTCGACAGGCGTCTCCGATTTATCGACCGGCCGCTCGAAGGCGAGCCGATGACAGAGGTCTACCGAGACTTCGGTGTTTCCCGCAAGACCGGCTACAAGCTGCTAAACCACTATCGTGAAGAAGGACCGATCACCATCGGTGCCCGCGTTTCCGCGGCCCGTTTGCCGCCGTCTAGCACTGCGCGGACATATCCGCTGCCGCCTGCAGCAACAGCGGCGCGTATCGACTGCAGTAGCTGTCCACCGTCCAGAACGACGACGAGCTTGCTATGTGGATGGCGGCAATTGGACGCCCGCGCATATCGACAACCGCCGCCGCCAGAGCGATCTCTTGTTCGATCACTTCTCCGACTACGACAGAGTAGCCCAACCCCCGCGCTATTCTGATCTGCTTATCAATTTCCGTCAGCGATGTCTTAGTCTTCGATGTCCGGTACCTCAGGCTGGACGCCTCTATTAGTCGGCGCGCCTCCTCATGAGGCAGTTTCGAGAGCATGGCCCGACCGCCTGCCGTGGAATAGGCGGGCATCCGCCGCCCGACGAGCGCCGACTGAAAGTCAAACGCCCTCCGGTTGATCAGCCTGACCGCATAGATCAACTCGGTGCCTTCGAACAGGCTGAGATTGGTCCGTTCCCCCGATTCCTCACGCAACCTGAGAAGAATCGGATAGGCGATTGGCAGCAGAGGATGGCTTCGCAGAAAGTTGTGGGCCAGGTCGAGGCAACGCGAACTCGGGCGGAGTTGCCGATTCTCGTCGTACTGCAGATAGCCAAGGTCGGCTAGCGTAGCGGCGCAGCGCTGGACCGTAGACTTGTCGAGCCCCGTCGTCTTCGCGATCTGGGCAAGGCTCGCCGACTGGCCGGACCGTGAATAGGCCTCAAGGACCGCGAGTGTTTTCTCGGAAGAGCTTAGCGTCCGCGCCATATCGATCCGATCTTAAGCCTGTTAGGTCAAAAAGCGTATCACATTGTGATGCGCTTTGCGGATTTTTTGCCGGCTCCTGTCTTAGATGACCTCGGAGGCAAGCATTTCCGCCGCCCGAAAGATAACAATCTGCAGAAGGGATTCTCCGAGATGATCCGACAGAGCGCTATGCGAACCGCCCGCCTGATCGCGATTTCCCTCATGGTGGCACCGCCGGTCCTTACGGCATCGCCATTGGGCTCGATGGCGCAGGCATGCGAAAAGACCACTCTCGATCTAGGCGATGGCCACACCATGGACGTTGGCTGCGAGACGCTCTCGATCGCTTTCTTGAGCCCCGGTACAAACAACGAATATCTGCAGGCCGCCATTCGCGGCGTGCAGGAAGCTGCGGACGCAGCGGGTGCCGATGTCGAGATTTTCGACGCTGGCTGGGATCCGGCAACCCAAGCCAATCAGGCACAGAACGTGATCACGAGCGGCAAATACAACGCAATCATCGCCGAGTCGGTCGATGGAAACCAAGCTTGCAAGGTGTTCACTGACGAAGCCTTCAATGCAAACATTCTCGTCGTGGCAAAAAATTCTCCGATCTGCGGCCGGGCAACCAAATCAGGCAACGAGTATTGGGAGCCGGGGACGCTGGCCTTCGTCGGCGGATCGCAGGGCACCGCCGAATCAGCCGCATGGCTCGAGCAGATCATTGCCGAGAACCCTGGCTCTCAGAAGGTCGCGGTCTTCACCGGTTCCGACTTGAACTCGAATACGATCAACATGAACGCCGCGTCCGAAATGGTGCTTAGCGAGCATCCGGACTTCGACGTGATCGCGAACGTGCGCACGGACTACACCGTTGCCGATGGCAATGACAAAGCGCGCGCGCTGCTGCAGGCCAATCGCGACCTTTCTATCATCATCGCCAACTATTCCGATGTGACACGCGGTGTTGTCCAAGCGGTGAAGCAAGCCGGATTGAGTGACGAGATCAAAGTCTACGATCTCGGCGGTAACAAATGGGCCTTCAATGCTTTGCAAGCCGGCGATCTCACTAGCGTTCGCACATTGACCCCCTATACAGAAGGAAAGAAGGCGGTCGAGACGTTGGCGGCCGCTTGGGCTGGCGAAGATGTGCCACGTCACGTGCCGCTTGAGTCCGTTGTCGTCACACCAGAAACAATCGATCAGCACCAACCCGAGTTCTAGGATCGTGCCGAGCCCGACATTCAACACGAGAGCAAGCGCCGGGCTCCGCGAAAAGTCCAACACTCATCCGCCAGCGGTGCCGGCTCTGTCGATCCGTTCCATCAGTAAATCCTTCGGTCGCATACATGCGGTAAAGGATGTTTCGTTCGACGTTGCTCCTGGAACGGTTCACGCGCTCGTCGGCGCCAATGGAGCTGGAAAATCGACAATGCTCGGCATCCTGTCCGGGCGACTGCGTCCAGACACCGGCCGTGTCCAAATCAACGGTGATGCAGCCCGGTTCGATACACCGCGAGATGCACGCGCCGCAGGCATCTGCAGCATCTATCAGGAATTGACAATCGTACCGGCGCTGTCCGCCAGAGCAAATGTATTCCTCGGACAGGAGATCAGTGAATACGGCTTCGTCAAGGAAGACGAGATGGATGCCGTCTTTGCCACGCTTGCCGACCGTCTCGGTGTCAAAATTCCATCCGGCATCGCCGCAAGGCGTCTCTCCATCGCGGATCAACAAGCGCTTGAAATCATGCGTGGCCTCCAGTCGCACGCGCAAATTCTCCTGTTCGACGAACCGACGACGGCGCTTGCGCCCTCCGAGCGGCATTCGCTGTTCAAGGTCATGCGCGGTTTGAGAGATGAAGGCGTCACGATCCTACTGGTCAGCCATAATCTCGATGAGGTTCTCGACGTGAGCGATCATGTGACCGTGTTCCGCGACGGCCGTTGCGTATCGTCCTTGCCCCGGGCGGAATGGACCAAGCGTTCTCTCATCACGGACATGATCGGACGGACGCTCGCCGAGAGCGAGGTGATGCATTGCGCACGGCCGGTGAACACAAACGACGTGGTGCTCGGAGTTCGCAACGTATCTGTGCCGGGCGCGGTATCCGGCGCGGAAATGAACGTGCGAGAAGGTGAAATCGTTGGGATCGGGGGGCTCGTCGGATCGGGCCGAACGTCGATTTTGCGCGCAATGGCAGGCCTGGAATCCTCCGCTACGGGAGAGATGACCGTGGACGGCCTTGCCGTCAGCTGGCCGAAATCGCCACACATTGCCATCGGATACGGCATCGGCCTGGTTCCCGAAGACCGTAAAACCCAGGGTCTGATCGGCTCTTTGTCTGCGGTCGACAATTTATCGATGGCCTATCTCAGCCGGGCCTCGCGGTTCGGGTTCATCCGCGATCGTGAGCGAATCGGGATCGCCACTACGGTCGCGAGGGCCTTCGGATTCGACGCCACGCGATTGAACGATCATGTCAAGACGTTGTCGGGAGGCAACCAGCAGAAAGTTCTGCTGGCGAGATGGGGGTACAAAGTGCCGCGTGTACTTCTGATCGACGAGCCGACGCGCGGAATCGATGTCGGCGCAAAAGAAGAAATACTAGGCACGATCCGATCGCTCGCTGCAGATGGCATGGCAATCATTGTCGTATCCTCGGAAATCGAGGAACTGGTGATGATATGCGACAGGGTCCTGGTACTGGCAGGGGGGCGCTTTGTCGCCGAGTTGCCCGCCGACCGCGAGTTCGACGAGGCGGATGTCATGGCCCCGGCATTCGAAAGGTCCCATTAGCGAGATGACATCGGAAGAAACACAAGAGGACACACGCTCGGCCGTGAACGGAGACGCATCCGGAAGAATAAGCGTCAAGGACTTCGTCCTGCAGTACGGGATGATCATCGTTCTCTTTCTTCTCATCGTCGTAGCAACGATCGTCTATCCGCGGTTTCTTGATCCCATCAACGTTCGCAACATCCTAAGTCAGAGTGCTCCCGTGGGGATCGTGGCGGCCGGCATGACCTTCGTGATGATTGCGGGTGGTTTCGATCTTTCGGTCGGTGCCATTTTCGCGCTGGCCGCCGTCATCTTCGCCATGCTGGCAGATCCCCTCGGTCTTTGGGGCGCCGGCGCCGTGGCTATCTTTGCTGGTTTCCTTTGCGGATCGGTGAACGGCTTTCTCGTCACCAAGATGAATGTGAATACCTTCGTCGCAACACTCGGGACGGGATCGGTCTTCGGCGGACTGGCCTACATCGTCTCCCGCTCCGCTCCACACACGCCCGACGACTACAGCTTCGACACGCTGGGCATCGGTACGATGATGCAGATCCCATACAGCATCTGGCTTCTTGTTGTGAGCTTTCTGATCGGCGGCATCTTCCTCTCGCGCAGCATATACGGCCGCTCGCTCTACGCCATCGGAGGCAATATGGAGGCTGCGCGCCTGTCAGGGATCAAGGTGGAGCTTCTCAAGGCCTCAACATACACGCTCAGCGGCATGTGTTCCGCCCTCGCCGGAATGATTCTTGCCTCCCGTCTCGGACTCGGACAGGCCGACATGGGAGGCAACATAGCGCTCGACTCCATCGCAATCGTGGTGATTGGAGGCACGTCGCTTCTGGGCGGCGAAGGCGCGATGTGGCGCACCGTCGTCGGCCTGCTGATCCTCGCGACCTTGACCAACGTTTTCGACGCCTTGGCAATCAGCACGAATTACCAGCTCGTCACCAAGGGGCTAATCGTCATCGGAGCCGTGGCACTCGACGCCTATGCGCGAAAACGCCGCGGCTAGCATTCGACTGGAGAACGCACATGAAGAAGGACATCGCTGTCGTTCTGGGGTTTGATTTCGATGCCTATTCGCTTTGGCTAGGATCGTTCAAGTCGCTGTCGCCAAGCATGGTCTCACGCGGTGAATTTGGAGCCGTCGCCGTGCAGCGAATACTGAAACTGCTGAAGAAGCACGACCTCCCGGCATCCTTCTTCGTTCCCGGACATACCGCGCTTGCCTTCCCAAGCACGGTCGAGGCGATCCGTGACGGGGGGCATGAAATCGGCCACCATGGCTGGGTGCATGAGAATCCCGCCAAATTGACGCCCGATCAGGAACGCGACGTGATGCGCCGCGGCTTCGACGCGTTGGAGAAAGTGGTGGGTTTGCGCCCAACCGGATATCGGTCACCGGCCTGGGACATCAGCGATCTGACGATCCCGCTCATTCTGGAGAATGGCTTCAGATACGACAGCTCAATGATGGGAAGCGATTGCCACGCCTATTGGTGCCGCATCGGCGACAAGCTTTCCGCGACCGAGGCGTGGGAGTTCGGCGATCCTGTCGATCTCGTCGAACTGCCGGTAGCCTGGAGTCTCGATGATTTTCCGAACTTCGAATATTATTTCGGTCCTCTCGGTACACTTCAGACAGCGCAATCGCCGCGTTCCCTCCTGCAAATGTGGAAGGATGAGTTCGACTATATCTACGAGCACGAAACGGACGCCATCTTCATGCCGACCTTCCACCCGCAAGTGATCGGTCGCGGTCACCGCATGGTGCTCCTCGAAGGACTGATCGATCACATCAAAGGTCGCGAAGACGTGCACTTCACCACCTGCGCCGATTACGCCGAACAGTGGCGCGCAGGCAAGACTCCCTCGCTACCCGATACGGTCTGAACACGCACGACTTACAGCAACGACCAAGAAGCCATCGGATCGACATCACGATTCGTAGCCACCGGCGTATCGGAGCGAAGGGAAGAACAGCATGGCCATCAGCGATAACGCGCAACACGTTCTGGACTGGATCGAGGATCACAATAGCGATGCGCTAACGCTTCTAGAAAGGATCGTCAATATCGATAGCGGCACCTATGATAAGGAGGGCGTCGATGCGGTCGCTACTGTCATCCGTGAGTTTCTTTCGGGCTTCGGCGTCGCGAGCGAATTGATATCGGTCAACGGCTTTGGCGATATCCTTCGCGCGACACTGCCCTCGGAGAGGAACGTGCGGCCGATCCTTCTGATGGGTCATCGGGACACGGTATTCCCGCGCGGCGAAACAACGCGGCGGCCGTTCGAGATCCGCGGCGGACGCGCATATGGTCCAGGGGTCGCTGACATGAAAGCCGGTCTGGTACTGAATGCGATGGTGCTGTCGGCGTTTGCTCAGTGCGGCGCAGCGCCCGGCCCGATCGTCGCCTTGTTCACCGGAGACGAAGAGGTCGGCTCCGTCAGCTCGCGTCCCATTATTGAACAGGAAGCGCGGGGCGCGCGGGCCGTCTTGAACGCCGAACCCGGTCGCGTCAACGGCAACGTGGTGACCGGCCGCAAGGGTGGAATCTTCTTGACCTGCACGGTGGACGGCAAATCGGCACATTCCGGCGTCAATTTCAGCGATGGGGCGAGCGCCATCGAGGAAATGGCGCGTAAGATCACGGACTGGCATGCGCTGACCGACCTCGATCGTGGACTGACTGTCAATGTCGGACTTGTCGAGGGCGGCCAATCCGTCAATTCGGTGGCGCCGCGAAGCTCTTGTGAAATCGATGTCCGCTACAAGAATCCAAAGGAGCGCGGAGATGTCGTCTCTGCCCTGACGCGCATCGCCGAGACCTGCTCCGTTCCCGGTACAAGGGCGGCGCTCGATATCAGAGGCGAGTTCCTTCCACTCGAAGAGAACGACGCGACGCAGCAGCTGTACGAGGCCTATTTACGCGCGGCCCGGGTCGTCGGATTCGAGGCCGGCGGCGAATTCACCGGTTCGAGCGCGGATTCCGGTTTTTCCGCCGCTGTCGGAACGCCGACACTTTGCGGTCTGGGACCAGTCGGCGGCAAAGCGCACACTCCCGACGAGTACATAGAACTGTTGAGCATCGACCAGCGCACCAAGGCGGTTGCGCTGATGGCCATGAATTTGCCGCTTCAATGACCGACTGGTTCGGAGATGCCGCGCGTTACAGCGTGCATTGGCTGGAGCACCAGCGTCGGGTCTGGGACGTGCCCGGCTGTGTACTGGCGATAGCGAGAGACGCCGACTTGGTGAGCGAGACCGCGTTCGGCATCGCCGACATCGACACCCGACAAGCGTTGACAGCCCGGCATCGCTTCCGCGTCGCCTCCCACTCCAAGACATTCACGGCGGTCGGGATACTGCTGCTCTGCGAACAAGGGCGACTTGATCTCGACGAACCGGTTGGAAAGCATCTCAACGGTATTCCGGCGGCTGTGCATCGGCTTACCCTTCGGCAGCTCCTTTCGCATTCGGCCGGTCTGCTTCGCGACGGCGTAGATGCTCCTCATTGGCAGAATCGGGCTGCGTTCTTCGGCATAGAAGAGCTGCAGGCAGAATTGAAGCGGCCGAGTGTCTTCCAGCCTGCAACACGCTTCAAGTACTCGAATATCGGATACAGTCTCGCAGGAATGGTCATCGAGGCGGTCACCGGAGAGAAGTACGCTATGTGGATGAGGCGCGAAGTCATCGACAGGATCGGGCTTCGAGAGACAACGCCGGATCTCCCCGCACGTGCCACCGAAGTGCCCTTTGCAACAGGTCACGGCAGCCGCCTACCGCACGGCAAACGATATCCCATTGACTGCGCGCGGCCGACCAATGCGCTGATGGCTGCGACCGGATTCACGAGCACGGCCGGCGACCTCGCCAGATTTTTCGCCAGCCTGGACTCGGCGGCCGAAACCGGGGTTCTGAATAGATCTTCCCGTGAGGCCATGAGCACACGTGCTTTCGCCATTCCGATGGGTAAGAGCGAACGCTGGTACGGCTTGGGCACCCTGCTGAACGACGTCGAGGGACACGAATGCCTCGGCCATATGGGATCGTTTCCCGGCCAAATTACACGGACCCTTCACGTTGCGGATTTCGGCCTCACGGTCTGCGTGCTCACGAATGCAATCGACGCGCCGGCGCGCGAGTGGGCGGAGTCGATTGTCGGCATTTTCGGCCATTTCCATAAGCATGGAGCCGCCAACGACACTACGCGATCATGGTTCGGCCGCTGGTGGACGATCTGGGCGTCATGGGATCTGGTTCCAGCCGGGAACACCGTCTATCTCGTCGATACGGCGGCGCCTGAGCCGTTTTGCAATGCCGGCGAAATCCACGTCAAAAGCGCAACCGAAGGCGTGTTCGCCCGGGCAGACGGTATCACGGCCTATGGGGAGCCAGTCATTCGAACACTCGATAACCGGGGAAAGGCCACAAGGATTCAGATCGGTGGAAATCGCTATGTCCGTGAAGAGGAGATGCTCGACGAGGTCCGATCGAGCAACCTCAGCGGGAGAAGTTAAGGCCCGGAAATTCATCGGCATCCGGTACGCTATGGAAGTTCCTTGTAGAAATTGACCCGCCAAGCTGATCTGGCTTCCTCATACCAAGAGATCCACCGCGGTCCGAGACGACCTTCTACGATCTGAGCCGGCAGCTATCGGGCTCATAGGGTGCCCGGTAGTGGGGTGTGGCCGCAAATACTCTGTCGGCGATCTCGATCTCGAAGGCGTCGGCGCCTATGGCCGCGCTCGAGACGTCGCCGGATTCCAGCCATCCCAGCGCGACCCCGCGCCCAAGAGTGTGGGCGAAGGCTGCGGAAGTAGTACGTCCGCAGAGCGTGCCGTTGCGGAGGATTGGCTCGTTTCCGAGAGGGTAGGCCTCTGGGTTCTCGAATACGAAGGTCAGGAGCCGGCGCTTTGCCCCGGTTTCGCGCTGCGCTAGCATTGCGATTGATGTGCCGAGAGTCTAAGTGATTGATTTGTAGGGAAAATATGGTGGGCGCGGCTGGGATTGAACCAGCGACCCCTACGATGTCAACGTAGTGCTCTCCCGCTGAGCTACGCGCCCCCCTTTTCGGCCGGCAGGGATCGTCGGGTCCGGCGGCGGGTCTTCGGATCCGGGGTGCTGGCAGGAATGACCGACCGGCCCCGGATCGCCGAAGGCCCCGCGAGTTACCACCATATCCGGCCTTTTTCAAGCGCCGGGAAGAATCGATAAAAAGGGGGTGCGCGGCGGAAAGGGGCTCAGCTGGCCTCAGCGGCCAGCATGGCGTCCACCTGGTTCACCAGATCCCTCAGGTGGAAGGGCTTGGAGAGCACGCGTGCGCCGCGCGGGGCCTCCTCCCGGGCCTTCAGGGCGACGGCGGCGAAGCCCGTGATGAACATGACCCGGAGGCCCGGCCGGTCCTTGGACGCCCTGCGCGCCAGCTCTATGCCGTCCAACCCGGGCATCACCACGTCGGCCAGCAGCAGGTCGATCTCGTCCTCTTCGGCAAGCGCCGCCAGGGCGTCGATGCCGTCGGCCACCGCGCGAACCCGATGGCCCGCGCGCTCCAGCGCCTTGGCGAGGAAGCTGCGCATGCTGTCGTCGTCTTCGGCTAGCAGAATCAGAGCCATGGTGCCTTCATGCTCGGCTGGTGCTCAGGGGCGGGCCCGGTACGGGCGAACCCGACGCTGGCCAGCATAGTCCGGCCCTCTAAAACGTTGGTTAACGTGCGCGTTCGCCATATTCCCATGACAGCCATCGGCCTATAGCATATGAATCTTGTACCGCAGTCGGGGGACTCATGGAAGCTCAGGTCCAACAGTTCGACGTCGAGGTCTCCCACGAGATCTTGTCGCCAAGAGAGCAAACCCTGCCCGTCGTACTCTCCTCGCCGCACAGCGGAAACCGTTATTCTCCCTCGTTTTTGGCCGCTTCGCGCCTCGATCCCCTGATGCTCCGGCGCTCCGAGGACAGCTTCGTGGACGAGCTCTTCGCCGCCGCGCCGCGGGTCGGCGCCCCCCTCCTGCGCGCCCTCTTCCCGCGGGCCTTCGTGGACGCGAATCGGGAGCCGTTCGAGCTCGACCCGGTCATGTTCGACGACCAGCTGCCGGACTACGCCAACACGCGCTCGCCGCGGGTGGCGGCCGGCCTCGGCACGATCCCGCGCGTCGTCGCCAGCGGCGCCGACATCTACCGCCGCAAGATGGCGTTTTCCGAGGCCCTGGGGCGGTTGCACGACCACTACTGGCCCTATCACGAGGCCCTCGCGCGCCTGGTCGAAAACACCCGGGCGCGCTTCGGCTACTGCGTCCTGCTCGACTGCCACTCGATGCCTTCCGCGGTTCGGCACGGCGTTAAGGGGCGCTTGCCGCGGGTCGACATGGTGCTGGGCGATTGCCACGGCAGCGCCTGCGACTCGGCGGTCTCGGAAACCGCCGGCCAGGTCCTGAAGGCGCTCGGCTACGCGGTCGCCCGGAACCGGCCCTACGCCGGCGGCCACGTCACGCGCCATTACGGCCGCCCCTCGGACGGGGTCCATGCGCTGCAGATCGAGATCAACCGCGGCCTCTACATGGACGAGTGGCAGATTCGCCGGAATGGAAACATGGACCGGGTCGCGCGGGACATGCAGCACGTGATCACCGCGCTGGCGGCGATCGACGAGGCCCGACTGAAGTCCTGATGCCCGCAACGGGATCGGCCGACAAGCGGATTCGCGACGCGAAACCGGACGACCTGCGGCGGGTCCAAGCCATCTATGGCCACCACGTGCTGAACGGCCTGGCCTCCTTCGAGGAGGCGCCGCCGGACCTGGCCGAGATCGAGCGGCGATACCGTGATACCAGGGCCCGCGGCCTGCCCTATCTGGTCATCGAGCTCGACGGCGCCGTCCGGGGCTATGCCTATGCCGGCCCTTACCGCGGTCGGCCGGCCTACCGCTACGCCCTTGAAAACACTGTCTATATCGAACCCGGATTCGGGCGCCGTGGAGCCGGAGGCGCACTCCTGTCGGAGCTGATCGCGCGCTGCGAGGGCCTCGGATACCGCCGCATGATCGCGGTGGTCGGCGACAGCGCCAACGAGGCCTCGATCGGACTGCACGAGCGCCTCGGATTCCGGCGCTGCGGACTTGTCCCCTCGGTGGGCTTCAAGTTCGGCCGCTGGGTCGATTCGGTGCTCCTAGAGCGCCCCTTGGGTCCTGGAGACTCCACGCTCCCCGACTGACCCGGCCGCGGCCTGGCACGAACCTTGCGACAGCCGCTCGCAAAGGAGACCTCCCATGCCGAAGCGAGGCGCTGCCGGTCGCTTGCCGATCGGTCCCATCTGTACCCTGGTCCTCTGGATCACCCTGGCCGCCTGGCCGGGCCCGAAGCCGGCCGGCGCCGCGGAAGCGTCAGGCGATCCCTGGGGCCTTTGCGCCCAGCACACGGCACGCATCGGGGCCGGACACGGCTTGCCGCCCCATCTGCTCACGGCCATCTCCAAGGTCGAGTCCGGCCGCTGGCGCTCCGCCGAGTCGGCAAATCTTGCCTGGCCCTGGACCGTCACCGCCCTCGGCGAGGGGCGCTTCCTGGCCAGCAAGGCCGAGGCGATCGAGACGGTGCGCACGCTGCAGGCCCAGGGCCACCGGAACATCGACGTTGGCTGCATGCAGGTCAACCTGCTGCACCATCCCGACGCCTTCGAGTCCCTGGAGGCCGCCTTCGACCCGGTCCAAAACATCACCTATGCCGCACAACTGCTGCAGCGGCTGCGGCAGGAGGAGCGCTCCTGGACCAAGGCGATCGCCCACTACCATTCGCGCACGCCGAAGTTCAACGGGCCCTACCGCCTCAAGGTGTTCCGTGCCTGGCGGGAGGAACGCCACCGCGCCAACCGGGCTCAGCAGGCCGCAGCGGACCGCCAGCAGACGGCCCTCAAGCCCTAGCCTCAGGGAACGGGCAAGCGGTCCAAACCGGTCTCCCGGCTAGGGCGCCCGCGTGGGCGCCCCCAGAAGCGCCCCGATCTCGGCCGGATCCTCCGCCCAAGCGGCCCAATCGACGGCCGAGAGGCCCCATTGGTTTTTCGAGCCGACGTCCGCCCCGGCATCGAGGAGGGCGCGGAGGACATCCGCGTGGCCGCAGGCCGCGGCGACCATGAGCGGCGAGTTCCCTGCCTGGCTGGTCCCGTTCGGGTCTCCGCCGTGCTCCAGCAGGAGCAGGACGGCACGCAGGTCGCCCTGCCCCGCCGCGCGGCAAAGAGCGGGCGTGCCCCAGCGGTCCCGCGCGTTGGCGTCGCCCCCCGCCTCCAGGGCCCTGGAGAGATCCTCCGTGCCGCCTTTGGACAGAGCCTCGAGAACTCCCGGAGCCGCCGTCTCGTCCCCGAACGTCATATCCAGCCAAGTCCCGGACGGCCAGGCCTCGCCCTCCCCATGCCGTCCGCCGATCCGTCGAGTGACCGAAGCATGCTTTCTTCCCTCAGCTCAGCGCTAAGCTTTTGTCGTTAATCGTAAATTTACTTAACACGGCGTGAAATGCCGGTCCATTTCGGGGTGCGCCTTCCCATGAGCACCAGGACGACCAGCGCGGCCCGCCACGGCCGGCCCGCCTCCGGAGATCCCACGCCGCCGTCCCCCAGCGCGATCGGACGCGCCGCCGGCCTGCTTGGCCGCTTGTCCCGGGGTCCCGAAACGCCCATCCTGCTTCTCGTGCTCCTGGTCGCCGGACTGGCCATCACACTCGTCTGGACGACCTTCCACAGCCAGCACGAAATCGCTCTAGCGCGGTCCAAGGATCTGGTCGACACCATGCTGGCGCGGCAGAGCCGAGACCTAGACAAGGAGGTCCTGGACTACGCCTACTGGGAAGAGGCCGTCACCAACCTCGTCGAATCCCCCGATCCGGTCTGGGCCGATGGCAACATAGGCTCCCACGGCAGCGACTATCTGGGCCTCTCCGTCGCGCTTGTGGTCTCGTCCGAGGGCGCGCCGATCATGGCCTTCAGCGACGGCGTGCAGGTCGAACCCATGGACCTGCTGTCCCGCATCTCGGGCGGTTTGAACCGGCTGATGGACTCGGCCCGGGCCATGGCTGCCGAAGCGCCCGCGTCCGCCACCGGCCTGGTCGCCGTGGACGGCCTGCCACACTTGGCCGCCGCTGCCGTCCTTACCCTCGACTATGGCGCCATCGATCCCGCGGCCGCCGACGCGCAGCCTGTTCTCGTGTTCCTACGCGCCCTCGACGAAAAATTGCTGCAGCAGCTGGGCAGCGACCTTACCATCGCCCACCTCGGCTTCGTCCCGCCGGGCGGCGCCACAACGGCTGCCTCGCATGCGCTCCTCGGCCTGGGTGGCGAGCCCCTCGGCTGGCTCACCTGGAGCGTCAAACGGCCGGACCCACTTGTCCTGCGGCAGATCGCCCTGCCGGTCGCCATCGCGTTCGCGGGCGTTCTCCTGCTCGCGCTTCTGATCCTCCGGCGTATCATCGGAACCTCCCAGGAGCTGAACGAGTCCCTGGCGCTCCTGGCCGAACGGAACGAGGAACTTTCCGAAAGCGAACGCCTCGCCTCCGAGGCCCGGGTGCGGCTGGAAAGCGCCCTGGAGTACAGCCCCGAAGCCATCGCCTTCTTCAACTCCGAAGCCAGGCTGGTCATCTGCAACGAGCGCTTTCGCCGGCTCATGCATCCGGCCTACCGCCACCTGGTGGCGCCTGGACAGGATCTCGAGACGATCGGCAAGACCTATGCCAAGGCCTGGTTCGGCAGCAACGATGAAGGCGAGGGCGCCCGCTGGCTGGAGCAGCTTCGTTCCGGGAACGACGGCAGCGCGGAGATCGGGATGGCCTGTGGCCGTTGGATGCTGCAGCGTGAGCGCCGCACGGCCGACGGCGGCTTCGTCATTCTCTTCACCGACATCACCGAGCTCCATGGCCGGCAGAAGAACCTGACAGACCGCTCCAGCCGGCTGCAGGTCACCCTGGACACGCTGCGAGAAGGAGTCGCGGTCTTCGACCCCGACCGCCGGCTGCTGGTCTGCAACAGGCGATATGTCGAGATTCTGGGACTGGAGAAGCAATCTCTTCGCCAGGGCGTCCCGTTCGAGGAGATCCTGCCCTGGTTTGCCGCCTGCCGGATGATCGACCGGGACGGCCCTGGCCGTGGCGAGGTCCAGCCGCCGCCGCGCTGCGCCGAAGACATCCCGAACGTCGCCGAGTACGAGACCCCGGACCACAACATCGTCAAGGTCCGGCGCACGCCCGCCCCCGACGGCGCGATCGTGATCACCTTCCGGGACGTAACCCGCAGGCGCAGGGCGGAGCAGCGTCTGCGCACGGCCATGGAGCAGGCGGACCTGGCCAACCGGGCGAAGACCGAGTTCCTCGCCAACGTCAGCCACGAGCTGCGCACGCCGCTGAACGCGATCATCGGGTTCTCGGAGATCATGAAGGGCGAGATGTTCGGCGTGCTCGGCAACGATACCTATCTCGACTATGCCAACGACATTCACGAGAGCGGCCGGCATCTCCTCGCTGTGATCAACGACATCCTCGATCTCTCGAAGATCGAATCGGGTCGCGCCAAGCTGAACGAGGAGGTGGTCGACGTGACGGAGGTCAGCACCTCGGCGCTGCGCATCGTGCGCGAGCGCGCCCAGGCGGCCGGCATTATGATCGGCGCGGAGCTGCCCCACGACCTGCCCCACCTGCGCGCCGACTCCCGCGCCATCAAGCAGATCCTCATCAACCTGCTCTCCAACGCCATCAAGTTCACCCCCGCCAACGGCACCGTGACCCTGCTCGGTCGCATGACACGCGAAGGCGGCGTCGAGCTCAGGGTCGAGGACAGCGGCATCGGCATCGCCGCGAAGGACATTCCGATCGCCCTGGCTCCCTTCGGCCAGGTAGACGGCGCCCTGTCCCGCAGCGTCCAAGGGACCGGCCTGGGCCTGCCGCTCTCGATGGCGCTGGCCGAGGAGCACGGCGGCAGCCTCAGGCTCGAAAGCGCCGTCGATGTCGGCACCACGGTCGTCGTCACCCTACCGGCCGGCCGCGTCGTGCAGAAAGAGGCGCTGCGCGCCGGCCTGGCATCGTAGGCGTGCCCGGCGGAGGCATCTTCACGCTTCGGGCGGACCCGCTTCAGGCAACACCGAGCCAACCTTCGGCGGCCAGCGCGCCGTCCTCGCGGACCACGAAGAGGCGCGCGCCGGCACCGCCGGCGTCCGGCAGGCCGGCGATCTCGATTGCCTGGCCGACGAAGACCGGCTGCAACAGCCGAAACCGATAGGCGGACGGTCGGCTGCCGGGCAGCTCGTCGAGCGCCAGCTGGATCATCAGGGTACCCATCAGGGGACCGTGCACCACGAGATCCGGATAGCCTTCCCTCTCGCGCGCGTAGTCCCGGTCGTAGTGGATCCCGTGACCGTTGAAGGTGAGGGCCGAATAGCGGAAGAGGAAGACCGCACGGGGTTCGATCCGCCGCCGCCAGAGAGGCTGCGCCGGCAGCCCCGAAACGGCGTCGGGGGCCGCCGGGCGCGGCGGCTGCGCCGCGCGGAACACCAGGTCCTGCTCCTCCTCCAGGCAGAGCCCCTCGCCGTCGCTCAAGCCGTGGCGAACCGTGACGAAGGCCAAGGAGCCGCTGCGGCCCTCCTTCAGCTTGACGTCGGCAACGACCGAACGCCGCTCGGCGGGCGTGCCGAGGATCGGCGGCCGGTGGAACGTGAAGCGGCTGCCGGCCCACATGCGTCGCGGGAGGTTCAGAGGCGGCTTATCGAAGGGCGGCAGGAAGTGGCCCAGCGCCAGATGCCCGTCCGGACCAAGGTCCGCCAAGGGCGCGATCGACCAGAAATAGAGCCAGTGCCAGAGTGGCGGCAGGGGATCGCCCGCGGCGGGCGGCGGGCCCGGCCGCTCCAGGGTGGCGTGCATGGCCTCGGCGCGAGCCGGGTCCAGGATATCCTCGACCACCTGCTCGCGGCCGATCCAGTCGCGCCAGGATTCGGATGTCTCGACCATCGCTCGCTATCGCTCACCTCGCCCGCTCGCGCCCCGCAGCGCGCCACGATTTCATCCGGCCGTCAATAGGAGCGTGGCAGATCCAAGACGTGCTCTGCCAGGTAGGAGAGGATCAGGTTGGTGGAGACCGGCGCCACCTGGTAGAGGCGGGTCTCCCGGTACTTGCGTTCCACGTCGAAGTCCTCGGCGAAGCCGTAGCCCCCATGGGTCTGAAGGCAGGCTTCCGCGGCGGCCCAGGAGGCTTCCGAAGCCAGCAGCTTCGCCATGTTGGCCTCCGCGCCGCAGCACGCGCCAGCGTCGAACAGGGCGGCCGCCCGGCGCACCATCAGGTCGGCGGCCTCCGACTGGACGAAGGCGCGGGCGATGGGGAACTGCACCCCTTGGTTCTGACCGATGGGACGGCCGAAGACCTCGCGCTCTGAGGCGTAGCTCCGGGCCCTGTCGATGAACCAGCGCGCGTCGCCTATGCACTCCGCCGCGATCAGGATGCGCTCGGCGTTCATGCCATCGATGATGTAGCGAAAGCCCTTGCCCTCCTCGCCGATCAGGCTGTCCCGCGGCACCCGCAGGCCGTCGAAGAAAACCTCGGTCGTGGCGTGATTCATCATGGTGCGGATCGGCCGTATTGTGACGCCCCGGCCCACGGCCTCCCGCAGGTCCACGAGGAAGACCGAGAGGCCCTCGCCGCGCCTCTCGACCTGGTCCTTGGGTGTCGTCCGGGCCAGCAGCAGCATCAGGTCGGAGTGTTCGGCGCGGCTGGTCCAGACCTTCTGGCCATTGACGACGTAGCCCTTGCCGTCGCGCCGGGCCGTGGTCGAGAGGTTGAGGGTATCGCTGCCGCTGCCAGGTTCGGTGACGCCGAAGGCCTGGAGGCGCAGCGTCCCCTCGGCGATACCGGGCAGCCAGCGCCGCTTCTGCTCCGCGCTGCCGTGCCGGAGCAGCGTGCCCATGGTGTACATCTGGGCGTGGCAGGCAGCCGCGTTGCAGCCGGCCTTCTGGATCTCCTCGAGGATCGCGGCGGCAGCGGCGAGCGGCAGCCCGCTGCCGCCATAGGCCTCGGGAATCAGGGCCGCGAGATAGCCGGCCTCGGTCAGGGCGCTTACGAAGGCTTCCGGGTAGGCCCGCTCCCGGTCCAGAGCGCGCCAGTAGTCGCCAGGATAGCTCTCGCAAAGCGCCCGCACCCCGGCGCGGATCTCTTTGAAGTCCTCGACTTCGCCCACAGCCGCCATGGTTTCGTTCCCCCAGTCTCGGCAACTCCATCCCAGCCTAGCCCATTCCCTCAGACGAACAACACGCGCCCACCGGCTTGCCAGCCGGCCGGGGCTGTCCTCATACTCGCGCCATGAGCGCGCGCGACCGACGAAAGCATGGCGATGTCCTGCGGGAGTTCCTCGACCTCGACGGGGCGAGGGTGCTGGACGTGGGCTGCGGCGACGGCTCGCTTGTCCGCCTAGTGGCAGGCGCCGGCGCCCACGCGACCGGCCTGGAGATCAGCGAAGAGAAGGTCCAGCACGCCCGGTCCCAGCCACCCGTCGCCGACGAGGCCTACAAGGTCGGCGTCGGCCAGTCCCTACCCTTCGAGGAGGACGTCTTCGACATCGTCGTCTTCTTCAACAGCCTGCACCACGTCCCGGTCGCGCATCAGGACGCTGCGCTGGCCGAGGCCGCGCGCGTGCTCGGCCCCGGCGGCCTGCTGTTCGTCATGGAGCCGCTGGCGGAGGGCGCCTATTTCGAGCTCATGCGCCAGGTCGACGACGAAACCGACGTGCGCGCCGCCGCCTACGAGGCCTTGCGTCGCGCCGCGGCAGGGCCCTGCTTCGAGGAGCTCCGGGAGTACAGCTACGAGTCCGTCTACCGCTACGGCTCGTTCGAAGAACTGAAGACGCAGGTCCTGCGAGTCGACGAAAGCCGCCGGGCGAAATTCGAAGCCCAGGAAGCCGATCTCAGGGCCGGGTTCGAACGCACGGCCGCACGTCGCGACGGGACCTATTGCTTCGACCACCCCAACCGCCTCAATCTCCTGCGGCGCCTCTAGGGAGCGGACAACCTGCCATGGCTACCAGATATCTTTCGCCGCACCACTCGCCCGACGACCCCGGCGGGGTGATCAAGGAAGTGCTGCTGATGGGTCCCGAGTTTCCGGGGCCCGCCGAGGACGTGATGCTGGCCTGGACGCTCCGCCTGGGCACGGACCGGGATCCGGCAGGCGCGGCCGAGCGTCTGCTCGAGGCCTACGGGGTGGCACAGGGGCCGCTGCCCGAGGGGGCCTGCGGCAAGCTGGTCGACCTGCTGCGACAGGCCGCCGCCAGCCACGGCACGCCCATCTGCAAGCCCAAGCGCCGTGGCCGCCGACGCCGCGCCTGACGGTCCCGAACCGCCAAACCCGATTGCGGACCTAACCCCAGAGGGCCGGCGTGGGCGGCTGGATCACGCTGCCCTCGTAGACCAGGCCGTCGGGCCGGTCCTCGGCCAGCAGCAGGGGGCCGTCCAGGTCCACCACCTCGGCGTCCTGGGCCACCAGCAGCGCCGGCGCCATGGAGAGCGAGGTGGCGACCATCGAGCCCACCATGATGCGGAAGCCCTGGACCTTGGCAGCGGCCGCGAGGGCGAGGGCCTCGGTGAGCCCGCCGGTCTTGTCCAGCTTGATGTTGATGAAGTCGTAGAGGCCCTTGAGTCCCTCCAGGCTGGCGCGGTCGTGGCAGGACTCGTCGGCGCAGACCGGGATCGGATGCTGCATGCGGGCGAGCGCACGGTCCTCTCCGGCCGGCAGCGGCTGCTCCACCAGCTCGACGCCAAGCACGGCCAGATGGGGCGCTAGCTCCGCGTAGATCGCCGGGGTCCAGCCCTCGTTGGCATCCAGCACGATGCGGGCCTGGGGCGCGTTGGCGCGCACGGCGCTGATGCGGTCCAGGTTCTCCGGCCCCGAGAGCTTCAATTTCAGGAGAGGCCGGTCGGCGGCCTTTCTGGCCGCCTCGCCCATCTTCTCGGCACTGTCGAACGACAGGGTGTATCACCTCATAGAAATTTCGAGCTCGTAATCTAATTGCTAAAAGGAACTCGTTATGTGGTCGTCAGTAGATAGCCAATCGCAAAACAAGCCATATCCTTGACGCATTTACAACGTTGATAGTATTTCAATGTATTGTAGGTCACTGACGAGGTTCCAGTAGATACCACAAAGTACTCTGATGTTTTGATTAAGTTAAATGGCTACGATCCTGCTGTCTTAACTTCTTTCTACCACTACGTCGATCAAGCAGCAAGAAATATGAAATTTAATGTATCAAAAAAGTAGGTTGCTTTTTCGTTTGTAGCTTGCACTTTCCCTAAGATATTTTCACGCGCCTCCTCTTGACAAAGTTCACACAATATCAGTGACGTTTGCAAGGCTCGATAGTTGATATATTCGTGTTCACAAACGGTGAAAACAATCGACTGCAAGTGAAATTAATCGTATAGAACACGGATATATGAATATGCCCCCCCCCCCCCCAATTATCAACCTTGCTACGCCACTGCGATAGATCAAATTTTAAATTCTGCTCCATTTCGGGTGTGGCCTTTTCACGGGAGTGTTTTCACAATTGATGTCTCCTGTGCTTCGAGGGTTTATCTCCTGGTACTCTGGATTTCGTCCCTCTCTAAAAACAACGCATATACAGTGGCGGCGGAAGGTCGATAATTAGGGAGGGCACATATACATATATTTTTGTTGACACCTGTAAATACAATCGATTTCAAAAAAGTTAGTGATGCAGATCACGAATATATGAATATTTGCCCCCCCCCCCAATTATCGATCTTCTCCGCCCCTGATATAGAAAATTCGAAAACCACTAGGTCATAATGCTGTCATGTGTTACCTTCGTAGAATAAAGTCGCTTACCTTATCTTATTCACTTCATGATATTGTTGTGATGGTTTTATTTGTTTTCAGATTTAATTTAGCAACTGAAGCATTCAGCGTTACCTTGGCTAACCCACCTCATTTCTTTCGAGAGAAAAACATGCAGTATTATTTCAAAAATCATGGAAGAATGATTCAAGTTTGTATTGTGCTTGATAAATAGTTTTGAATTTGTGTGAGTTGAATACCCAAGGAAGATATCCATGACGTAAGGATAGCCATGTATAATCGAGAAAAATCGAGAAGATCTTCATCAATAAAGCGATCATCTTCAATCGCCTCCAAAATATTATACTTTTTCGTTGGATTTCTTTTAAACTTTTTTCTTTCGATACATTTCTGGTTGAGTGAAAAATTTCAAAACACGTCTACTTACCCCACTCCAGCCTCGATCTTGCAAGCAGAAGCGCACTTGAAACGAATTATTTGGAACCCAACCTTGAAGCTTATTTATCTTTCATTTACTCACACATTAAAATGTTGTTTAAGAGTAACCAACCTAAATTAAGAGTAGATAGACTGTATAAACGGGCGTATGTACTGTTTTTTGTCATTTTCAATGGTGAAGCATGTATGCCCAGGTTATAAGTACTGTACAATATAATTGTATATATCTTTTAGATTGAATCTATTCCGTCTGAAATGGCCGATATATTCCTTCAGTCTATTCAGAAAAATATCCCTCCTGGTGTTTCCATGCAATTTGAATTGGTGAGTTTTTTAGTCGCAATTTTCATTGAGGCGTGGAATATGACTTAGTCAGATTGTCAAGATTACATGAACGTCGATTTTTCCAATGGCACGGGCTTTCTCAGCCTAGTACCCGGGCTTCGATCTACGCTCCCGGTGCCCTTTCGGGAGTGTAGATAGAAGCTTAGATACTAGAATCGAGTAAACTGACTAAAACGATATTAATATGAATATACTTGAATAATCGTGAATTATAAAATAATTCAGTTCCTGTGAGGCTGAACTGTTTCCCGCAATGTTTGACAACAATGCGTGTGTATCAATGGAAATTAAAACAAGAATTTTTTATTTATTCTTTTCAGAAAAAATGGCAAGATTTTGTTTCACCGCCAAGTCAAAGATCCAGTGACGTAGTTTACTAATTTACCGACAGAAAAAACTGTTAGAGATTAGCTAACTTCAAAAAATTAGGATAATCCATGTTCTACATATGTATCGATGTAGTTCCAAGGTACTGCATTTTACCCATGCCGCAGGCAGCGTTGTGGGAACACAGAGGTCCCAAAGTGAGCTGAATACCCCCAGTAAAGAAATGTATAATGGTACTTGCCCAGGATGTTTTAAAAATATTGTATCAAATTAAAGTCCTTTGTGTGTTTGTTACAATTTGTGCGTTTTACCTTGGTATGAGCCGTTAAAGTCATTTAAATGCGACACGCAGGTAAAAGTATAAAGTTAAGATGGGATAGAAAGAGAACTACTGCATGTATAGCTGATAATTGAAATATGAAGATAAAACAATTTATCATGCATGACTATACAATTTATTGAAAATTCAATTGGGCATTTTGAATCTTTTGCCTGTTTGCACACAATTTTAAAAAGACCTCAGTGCAGGCCTCAGTATATTATTTGATTATTTCGGTTTTGTATCACAGTGTGCAAAATATCGTGCAGACTAGTCATATGTTTGTATGGTAGTTTTGATG
>CBDDCC010000015.1:0-380804 GCA_965225935.1 Rhodospirillales bacterium | reverse complement strand
GCCCGCATCTGGAGCGCCGGCCTTCGGAGCGGCCCCTCGCGCCCGCCGACGCCGAGCGCTACGCCGAGATCTTCGCGCTCCAGACCGAGGGCAAGTTGCAGGCCGCGGACCGGCTGATCGCCGCCCTGGACGACCCGCTGCTGCTGGGCCACGTGCTGTCCCAGCGCTATCTGCATCCCACCCACTACAAGTCCAAGTACCGGGAGCTGGCCGCCTGGCTGGAGGTCTATGCCGACCATCCGGACGCGGACCGCATCTACCGCCTCGCCCGCAAGCGCAAGCCCAAGGGCGCCGCCTCGCCCAAGCGCCCGGTCAAGCGCCGGCACAGCCTGGCGGCGGCGGCGCCCCTCGACGAGGTGCATCTCTACCAGTCCAAGAAGCGCCTGACCCGGGCCCAGCGCCGCAAGGTGCGCCAGCTGCAGCGACGGATCCGGCGAAACGTGCAGCGGGTCTATCTGACGAAGACCGAGCAGCTGCTGCAGGAAAAGCGGGTGCGGCGCCTCTTCGACCGGTACGAGCTGGACGAGGCCTACTCCCTGGTGGCGGCGGGCTGGCTCTACTACGGGCGGCCTGCGAAGGCGCTCGAGCTCGCAAGCGCCGCGGCCGAGCGCACGGGTGACCGCATCCCGGTGCTGCACTGGACCGCCGGCCTCGCCGCCTGGCGTCTCGGCAAGATCGACACCGCGGCCGGCCATTTCGAGGCCCTGGCCCTCTCGGACCGGGCCTCGCCCTGGAACCGGACCGCCGGCGCCTACTGGGCGGCGCGGGCCCACGGCCGCAACCGCAACGGCGCCGAGGCCCACCGCTGGCTGACCGTGGCGGCGCGCTTTCCGCACACCTTCTACGGCCTCCTGGCCCAGCACCGGCTGGGCCTGCAGTTCGAGATCAGCTTCACGGCGCCGTCCCTCGACTATCCGAACCTCGCCCGGCTGAACGCGACCGCCGGCGGCACCCGCGCGCTGGCCTTGATTCAGTCTGGGCAGAAGCAGCTGGCGGAGCGGGAGCTCATGCTGCTGGACGACTGGAAGGACTCGCGCAACACCCGGGCCCTCTTGGCGCTGACACAGGCGGCGGAGCTGCCGCGCCTCGGCCTGGAGATCTCCAAGCGCCTGCTGCGGGGCGAGGCGGACGGCTGGAGCGAGCACGACCTGGGCGCCGTCCTCTATCCCCTGCCGCCCTGGCAGCCGGCGAAGGGCTTCTCCCTGGACCGGGCCCTGGTCTATGCCTTCATGCGCCAGGAATCGGACTTCGATCCCCGGGCCAAGAGCCCTTCCGGCGCCCGGGGCCTCATGCAGCTCATGCCCCGCACCGCCTCTTACCTGGACAAGAAGCGCCGCTACCGGGGCCGCGTGCGCGATCTGCTCTACGATCCGCAGCTCAACCTCACCCTGGGCGAGCGCTACCTGAAGCGGCTCTTGGGCTATCGCTACGTGAAGAACGACCTGATGCGGCTCACCGTCGCCTACAACGCCGGGCCGGGCAATCTGCGCAAGTGGGAGCGCCGCATGGACCACCGCGACGACCCGCTGCTCTACATCGAGAGCCTGCCCAAGTTGGAGACCCGTCTCTTCGCCGAGCGGGTGCTCACCAACCTCTGGATCTACCGCCTGCGCCTCGGCCAGCCGACGCCCACCCTGCAGGCCCTCGCCGCGGACCGCTGGCCCATCTATGGCCCCCTCGACCAGAGCCCTCGACAGGTCGCAGAGCAGCCCTGACGGTCTGGCTGCAAGGCTGACACGTCTTCCGTCCCGATAGGCCGAGCCGGCGCTCGGCCGGCCGTCAGACTACTGGCAGACGTCCTCCGGAGCGCCGGAGCGCTGCGGCGCCCGTGTGAAGCCCCGGGTGGCGGCGCGGCCGTTGCCGTTGGCGGCCTGGCGCTGGGCCATGACCCGGCGGTAGGCGTCGATGATGCGGACCAGGCGCGAACTGGCGAACTCGGTGAAGTCGTCCGGCAGGTTGAGGGACTGCAGGCGGTCCGGGTGGTAGTAGCCGCAGAGGCTGTGGAAGGCCTGCTTCAGGTCCTCGGTGCTGACGCCGGCGGGGACGCCCAGGATCTGGTAGGGGTCGGAGACCTCGTCGGACGCCTCCTGCTTCACCTCGGCGACGCTGGTGATGGTGGCCTTGCGCAGATAGATGGTCAGCCCGTCGGAGCGCAGGAACGGCAGGAACTCCCGCGGGTCGTTCAGCAGGTCGGAGACCCGTTGCATCTGCTTGACGTAGAGGCTACCGAGAAGGGGCGTGCCGTCGTCGAGCTCGATCTGGACCTCAACCTTGTATTTCGGGATCTTCTCGTCGGAATCAAACATTGAAAAAATCGACTAAGACTATGAATTAACTAAATTTAACACCTATTACTTATAGCATACTGCGCCACCGATGTACACTCAATTGACCCCGTCAAGTCCCGGCCGGAGGCGCGACCAGGCGCGATGAGCGCCCTCAAGACGGCGTGGCCGACGCCCAGCGGCCGGTCCGGGCGCGCCGCCGGGCTGCCCGCTCTCTCCCGACCTCCCGCCGAGCGATCTTCCCAAGCTAAGGAGAGATTAACCCAAGTCCACTATTGCTTTGGCTATAGGCAAGAGAACCCAGCGCACGCCCATGTCGAATGTCGTCACGCGTCTAGACCTCGAGAGCGAGCCCACCGTCCAGGAGGAGCGGCGGATGGTGCGGCGCTTCCAGAACTACTGGGAGGCGCTGCGCGGAGAGCACGGCTATCCGCTGATCACCGAGCTCGACCTCGACGAGATCCGCGAGTACGTGCCCTATTCCTTCTGCCTCCAGCTCGAGTCCAGCGCCGACGACCCGACCCTGCGCTTCGTCGGCAAGGAGCTGAACCGGGACTGCGGCGGCGACTTCACCAACAAGAAGCTCTCCGAGCTGCCGGAGCAGAGCCTGCTTGCCAGGTCGACCAAGAACCTCGACCGGATGCTCGCTGAGCGCGGGCCCTTCACCCTCTCCGAGGGCTACTACAACCCCGACGGCGTCGAGATCCTCTACCGCACGGTCCTGCTGCCCTTCAGCATCACCGGCAGCGAGATCGACTACATCATCGGCGCGGTCAACCGCACCGACGGCCACATCATCGTGCTCGGCAGCGGCAAGGGCGGCACCGGCAAGTCCACCACGGCGATGCACCTGATCGCCTCGCTGCTCTACCGCGGCGACCGGGTCGGCAGCATCGACCTCGACGACTTCCAATGCACCCTGAGCCGCTACATCGAGAACCGGGCCCTGATCAACGCCCAGCATGACCTCAAGCTGCCGGTTCCGGTCCACCTGGCGATGACCGACTGGGAGTTCACGGCCCAGGCCCTGGAAGGCCAGATCCTGCGCCTGGCGCGCTCCTGCGACTACGTGGTGATCGACACGCCGGGCAGCGATTCCGAGCTCTCGCGCATGGCCCACAGCTGGGCCGATACCCTGATCACGCCGATCAACGACAGCTTCGTGGACCTGGACGTCCTGGCGGTGCTCGACTGCAACACCCGGGAGATCCAGCGCCTCGGCCAGTACGCCGAGATGGTGGTGGAGGCCCGCAAGCAGCGCCAGGCCCAGAAGGGCAAGCCGCTCGAGTGGATCGTGCTGCGGAACCGTCTCTCGAACCTGGAGGCCCGCAACAAGCGGCGCATGGCCGACACCCTGGAGATGCTCTCCACCGAGCTCGACTTCCGCAACGGCCTGGGCTTCAGCGACCGGGTCATCTACCGCGAGCTCTTTCCGCTCGGCCTGACCCTGCTCGACCTGCACAAGGACCAGACCGGGGTCTCGCTCTCCATGTCCCACGTCGCCGCCCGCCAGGAGCTGCGCGCCCTCATGGAGGCCATCAAGCCGCCCCGGGCCGAGCGCAAGGCCATTCCGGCGTAAGTTCACCTGAAACGCAGATCCGCGCGAGGGCGAAGTCCTTCCCGGGGCGGCGAGCGCCGGAACTCGCTTGCCTGGCCCCGAGGGCCGCTGCTTCCCCGCCACGCTGCCCTGGCCAAGCGCCCCGGCGCGCCGCGCCGCCGACGGCCGCGCCGTCTTAACGCTCGTAGTCCTTAGTATTCCAGAATATTCCATGATTACTATTAACCTTAAACAGTAGAGTTAAAATAATAACGCTTGCTTTTTTCTCATTTTTAATATATTCATTACTCTGTTCTTGGTCGTGGAAGATGGAGTACTTACTGTCTTGCATGAAGATCGCAGCCCACATTTCGATCGCACGTCCCGGTTCGACCCGGAGGACGAGGCGCTGAACGAGGACCCGCGGCCGATCCGCCGCCCGCCGCCGCCGGAGGGCAGCGTGGCCGCTATGTTCCGGCGCGAGCGCATCGTCCGCATGCGCAGCTTGAGCGACGTCGCGCAGCAGCTGAAGCTCCGCGAGTTCTACCTTCAGGCGATCGAGGACGGCGCCTTCGAGGACCTGCCGCTCGGCACCTACGCGGTCGGCTTCGTGCGGGCCTACGCCGACCTGCTGGGCCTGGACACCCCGGCTGTCGTCGAGCAGTTCAAGGCCGAGGCGGCGCGGTTCGCGGACACGGGCTCGCCGGAGCCGCCGCTGCCCGTCGCGCCGGCGGCCAGGAAGCGCAAGTCCCGCTTTCCGGGCGCCGCGGTTGCCCTCATCTCGCTGCTCCTGATGGTGACCATCTACGGCGGCTGGCTGACGCGCTCCAGCTTCGACGCGAGCCTGGTGAACCAGATCGAGGAGGCCCCGGCGGCCGACCTGCTGGGCCGCGAGTAGGCCGCGAGGCCCGGACGTCTTACCGGGCCGCCACTCCGTAAGATCAGATCAGGAAGATCAGATCAGGCCGAACGTGCCTGCAGGGCGTGGCCAACCAGGCTGCGTCCCAGCTCCCAGATACCGCCCAGGCTCTCCGCGTCCGCCAGCACGGCGGCGAAGGCGCCTTCGATCCAGTCGGCGTCGCTCTCGCCGATCGTGAGCGGCGGCAGCAGCTTGATCACCGGCATCTCCGGGCCCGCCACCTGGGCCAGGATGCGGTGCTCCTTCAAGAGCGGGATCAGCAGCAGCTGGCAGAAGAGCCCGCGCCGGGCCTTCTCGATGAGGGCGTAGGCGCTCTTCAGCCTGACGGCGCGGGGCGGGCCCAGCTCGAGGGCGATCATCAGGCCCTTGCCGCGCACCTCGACCAGGAACTCCGAGCCCTCCAGCGTCCGGCGCAGCCCGGCCATCAGTCGCGCGCCTGTCTCCGCCGCCCGATCGATCAGGCGCTCCTCCTCCAGCACCGCCAGGCTGGCGAGGCCCGCCGCCATGGCCATGTCGTTCTTGGAGAAGGTGGAGCCGTGCACCACGGCCCGGTCCATGCGGTCGAAGACGGCGTCGAAGATCTTGCGCCGGCAGGCCACGGCCCCCACGGGCACGAAGCCGCCGGAGAGGGACTTCGCCAGCAGCACGATGTCGGGCTCGACCCCCCAGTGCTCGCAGGCGAGGAAGCGTCCTGTGCGCCCCATGCCGCTCTGCACCTCGTCAGCGACGAAGAGGGCGCCGTGCCTGCGGCAGAGGCGCGCCGCCTCGGGCAGGTAGCCGTCATGGGGCAGGTTGACGCCCTTGCCCTGGACCGGCTCGACCACGAAAGCCGCCACGTCGCCCCGGGCGAGCTCGCGCTCCAGCCCCGTCAGGTCGTTGAAGGCGATCTCCGTGCAGTCGCCCAGAAGCGGGCCGAAGCCCTGGCGGAACAGCTCGTCGGCGGTGATCGAGAGCGCCCCGTAGGTGAGCCCATGGTAGGAGTGGGAGCAGTAGACGATGCGCGAGCGCCCGGTGGCGTAGCGGGAGAATTTCACGGCCGCCTCGACCGCCTCCGCGCCGGAGTTGCAGAAGTAGAACTTGTCGAGCCAGGGCATGAAGCGGTTGAGACGCTCGGCCAGCAGGCCGGACATGAGCGAGACGTCGAGCTGGACCATGCCCGGCAGTTCCGCTTCCAGCACCGTCTTCAGCGCCCCGGCGATGGTCGGGTGGTTGCGGCCCATGGCGAAGACGCCGAAGCCGCTCAGCAGGTCCAGATAGCGCTCGCCGGCCGCGTCGTAGAGGTAGGGCCCCTCGGCGCGCACGTAGTCCAGGTCGAAGCCGATGGTCTTCAGGACCCGCACCAGCTGGGCGTTGCCGTAGCGCTCGAACAGCGGGAACTTCTCGGACCGGCGGGCGGCCAGGAGCTCGGCGAGGTCGAACGGCATGGGGATCCTCCGAGATCGGTCCGCCAGCAGCACGCAGGGCGGCCAACACCGTCTATGTCACGCCGCCGCAGCGCCAGATCAAGAGCTAATCCCGGTCACTGCGCTCTACGGCCCGGTCAGTCCTATTGCCGCGGCTGGCCCGCCATGGCCTGCCAGACCTCGACCCCCTCGGGGATCGCGAGCCAGTCGGGCTTGCTGCGGGCGAAGACGAAGCGCTCCGGCTGGTACCAGAAGCTGGGCGCGTCGAAGGTGCCGCCGGCGATGCCGCGGTAGTCGGGCAGGAACTCCAGCGTCCAGGTCACCGTCGTGCCGCAGCCGGGACAGAACTGGCTGTCGATCCAGCGCCCGGCGTCGGACGTGAGACGGTAGGTCTCCAGCGCACCCTGGGTAATGTCCACGTCGGCCTTCTCGAAATAGACCGAGACGCCGAACGCGCTGCCCGTGCGCTTCTGGCACCAGCGGCAGGCGCAGAGACTCACCCGCTTGGGCTCCGCACTCGTGCGATAGCGCACCGCGCCGCAGACGCAGCCGCCCTCGTGGACCTCTGTCATGTCCGTTCCCTTTCTTTCGTCGCGCCGGTTCTTTCATCGCGCCGTGCGGCCGCCCCGGCCCTCGGGTCAAAGCCCTTTCGCCCCCGGCGCCCCTCCCGGTATTCTCTGCCGGGGATTTCACGGCGTTGCAAGCGGAGGAGGAACCATGTCGAGCAAGTCGCCCGCCAAGAACAAGAAGGAAAAGCTGCCCAGCCGGCACACCACGGTCGGGCCGGAGCGCGCGCCGCACCGCTCCTACCTCTACGCCATGGGGGTGACCGAGGAGGAGGTCTACCAGCCGCTGGTCGGCGTCGCGACCACCTGGAACGAGGCGGCGCCCTGCAACATCTCGCTGGCCCGCCAAGCCCAGATGGTGAAGCAGGGCGTGCGCGCGGCCGGCGGCACGCCCCGGGAGTTCACCACCATCACCGTGACCGACGGCATCGCCATGGGCCACGAGGGCATGAAGTCCTCCCTGGTCTCGCGCGAGATCATCGCCGATTCCGTCGAGCTCACCATGCGCGGCCACTGCTACGACGCCATCGTCGGCCTCGCCGGCTGCGACAAGTCGCTGCCGGGCCTGATGATGGCCATGGTGCGCCTCAACGTGCCGGCGGTCTTCATGTACGGCGGCTCAATCCTGCCCGGGCGCTTCCGGGGCAAGGACGTGACCGTGGTCGACATCTTCGAGGGCGTCGGCCGCCACGCGGCGGGCAAAATGAGCGACGAGGACCTGCACGAGCTGGAAACCGTGGCCTGTCCCTCCTCCGGCTCCTGCGGCGGCCAGTTCACCGCCAACACCATGGCCTGCGTCTCCGAGGCCATGGGCCTTGCCCTGCCGGGCTCTGCCGGCGCGCCAGCGCCTTACGAATCCCGAGACCAGTACGCCGAAAAGTCGGGCGAGGCGGTCATGAAGCTGCTGGAGACCGGCATCCGCCCGCGCGACATCGTGACCCCCCGATCCCTGGAGAACGCCGCGGTGGTGGTGGCGGCCACCGGCGGCTCGACCAATGCGGCCCTCCACCTGCCCGCCATTGCCAACGAGGCGGGCATCGATTTCGACCTCTTCGCCGTCGCCGACATCTTCAAGCGGACGCCCTTGATCGCGGACCTCAAGCCGAACGGCCGCTACGTGGCCAAGGACCTCTACGAGGTGGGCGGCGTCCAGGTGGTGATGCGCGAGCTCCTGGACGGCGGCTACCTTGACGGCGACGCCATCACGGTGAGCGGCAAGACGCTCGCCGAGAACCTGGCGGAGACGCGCTTTCCAGAGGGCCAGGACGTGGTCTGCCGGGTGGCGGAGCCGATCTCGCCCACCGGCGGCGTGGTCGGGCTCAGGGGCTCGCTCGCGCCCGAGGGCGCCATCGTCAAGGTTGCCCACATGACGCCGGAGAAGCAGCGGTTCCGGGGACCGGCGCGCTGCTTCGACCGGGAAGAGGACGCCTTCGCCGCGGTCATCAACGGCCGCATCAAGGAGGGCGACTGCATCGTCATCCGCTACGAGGGCCCGCGCGGGGGCCCCGGCATGCGCGAGATGCTGTCGACCACGGCGGCGATCCACGGCCGCGGCCTCGAAGGCGTGGCCCTCATCACCGACGGGCGCTTCTCCGGCGGCACCCGGGGGCTCTGCGTCGGTCACATCGGCCCGGAGGCGGCCATGGGCGGCCCCATCGCGCTCTTGAAGGAAGGCGACATGGTGGCGATCGACGCCCAGGCCGGGACCATCGACCTTGAGCTCTCGGAGGCGGAGCTGGCGGCGCGCCGCGAGGCCTGGCAGGCGCCGGCCAGCGACTTCGGCTCAGGCGCCCTCTGGCGCTACGCCCAGACCGTCGGCCCCGCCCACAAGGGCGCCGTAACCCACCCGGGCGCCACCGCCGAGACCCGCGCCTACGCCGACGTCTGACGCCGGCACCGGGGACTTGTCGATCCTTCGAGGGCCGCGCGGCGCAGCGAGCGGCTACCGCTTCGGGCTGATCTGCCTCATCTCGGCGACCTTCTTCACCAGCCTGGCCGGGGTGATCCTGCGCCACGTGGAGGCGGCGGGGGCCTGGGAGGTGCTGTTCTACCGCTCGCTCGCCTTCGTCGCGGTCATGCTGCTGTTCCTGCTGGGGCGCTACGGGCGCGGGACCTGGGCAGCCTTCCGGGCGGTCGGCTGGCCCGGCGTCGTGGTCGCGGTCTCCCTCTGTCCCGCCTTCGCGCTCTTCATCCTGGCGCTGCTGGAGACCACGGTCGCCAACGTGGTCTTCATCCTCAGCCTCTCGCCCTTCTTCGCCGCCCTCATGGCCTGGCTGGCGCTGCGCGAGCCGGTTGCGGCGGGCACTCTGACGGCCATGCTGTTCTCCCTGGTGGGGGCCGGCTTCATGTTCGGCGACGGCCTGGTGGCGGGCACCCTCTTGGGCAACCTCTACGCGCTCGGCTCCGTGCTCGCCTACTCGCTGGCGCTGGTCGCCATGCGCAAGGGCCGGGCCGTGGACATGATCCCGGCGGTCTGCCTGGCCGGCGTGCTGACCGCCGCGGTCTCGGCACTGGCGGCGTCCAGCCTGGCGATCAGCGCCCACGACCTGGGGCTTTCGGTCCTGCTGGGGGTGGTGCAGCTCGCCTTCCAGTACATCCTGGTCACCACCGGCACCCGCTACGTGCCGGCCGCCGAGGTGGCGCTGATCGGACGCCTGAGCCTGGTGATGGCTCCCCTCTGGGTCTGGCTGGCGGTGGATGAAGTGCCCAGTGGCCTGACCCTCATCGGCGGGGCTATCATCCTGGCCGCCGTGCTGGGTCACGGCCTGCTGGCGGCGGGCCAGGCCACCCGGCAGAGGTTTGGCGCGTAGAAGAAGAGGGAAACATGGCGCGCATCGCGATCGGCGGCTTCCAGCACGAGACCAACACCTTCGCGCCCTCCAAGGCGACCTTCGAGGACTTCGCCCGGCCGGGCGCCTGGCCGGGGCTGACCCGCGGCGGCGCCCTGTTCGAGGCCGTGGAGGGCGTCAACCTGCCCATCGCCGGCTTCATCGAACGGGCCCGGGCGGCCGGGCACGAGATGCAACCGCTCTCCTGGTCCCAGGCAACCCCATCGGCCTGGGTGACCGAGGACGCCTTCGAGCGCATCGTCGGCCAGCTCGTCGACGACCTGCAGCAGTTCCGCCACCTGGACGGGGTCTACCTGGACCTGCACGGCGCCATGGTGGCCGAGCACCTGGAGGACGGGGAGGGGGAGATCCTGGCCCGGGTGCGCCGGGTCGTGGGCCCGGATCTGCCGGTCGTCGTCAGCCTCGACCTCCACGCCAACGTGACGCCGGACATGGTGGCCCTCGCCGACGGCCTGGTCGCCTTCCGCACCTATCCCCACGTGGACATGGCCGAGACCGGCGCCCGCGCCGCCGAGCTGCTGGACCGCCGCCTGGTGCGGGGGGTGGCTTTCCACAAGGCCTACCGGCAGCTCCCCTTCCTGATCCCGACCACGGCCGGCTGCACCACCCAGGAGCCGGCCCGCAGCATCTACGCCCATATGGCGGAGCTCGACCGGCCGCCGCTCGCCAGCCTGTCGTTCCTGAACGGCTTCGGGCCCGCCGACATCCACCACTGCGGGCCCTCCCTGGTGGCCTACGGCGAGAGCGAGGCGGCGACCGAGGCGGCCGCCCAGGACCTCTACGACTTCGCCGTCGCCAAGGAAGAGGACTTCGCCAGCAGGATCTGGCAGCCGGCAGAGGCGGTCGCCCACGCCATCGCGGCGGCGCGCGGGGCGGGACGGCCGGTCATCCTGGCCGACACCCAGGACAACCCGGGCGGCGGCGCCAACGGCGACACGGTGGGGCTCCTGGCCGAACTGGTGCGTCAGCAGGCCGAAGGGGCGGTGCTCGGCCTGCTCTACGACCCGGAGGCGGCCGGGGCGGCCCACCAGGCGGGACGCGGCGCCCGGCTCCGGCTGCCGCTCGGCGGCCGGTCGGCGCCCGGCGGTCCGGCGCCTTACGAGGCCGAGGTCCGGGTCGAGGCGCTCGGCGACGGCGCCTTCACCGCCACCGGCCCCTTCTACGAGGGCGCCCGCATGCAGCTCGGCCCCATGGCGCTCTTGGGCTTGAACGGCGTCCGGGTGGCCGTCGCCTCGCGCAAGATCCAGGCGGCCGACCAGGAGATGTTCCGCCACCTGGGCGTCGAGCCGGCCGAGCAGCGCATCCTGGTGCTCAAGTCCTCGGTCCACTTCCGTGCCCATTTCGAGCCCATCGCCCAGGAGATCCTGGTGGTTGCGGCGCCCGGCCCCAACCCGGCCGACTTCGCCGCGCTGACCTATCGGCGGCTCAGGCCCGGGGTGCGCCTCATGCCCCTCGGTCCGGTCTCGGCCGGGCCCCAGCGGGGCTGATCTGTTCCGGCCGGGACCGGACGCTCCAGGTCTAGATCCGATACCCTTTGCGACCCCCACATGTTGTGGTCTAATTCGCCAACGACTCGATTCGCGGCCGATGGGGGCACCGGCGATCGTGGGTCCGGTCGGGCAGGGGAGGACGGGACGCTCTCCGGGCGGCGCCGGTCGCTCGGGTGTAGGAGAGGGGAGCGGATCGTGGAAGATCAAGTGCATCACGCACGGGTCGTGGCCTTGTCCATGGCCCATGGGGCGGCGCTGGCGAAACTGCTGCGGGCCCACGGCAAGCTCGAGCACGCCGACAACATCGACGCGGCGCTCAGGGACTTCGCGGACATCATCTCGGGGCAGGTGGGCGCCCACGCCCTGCAGCAGGCATTGAGCTGGGTGGCCGAGGAGGCCCTGGAGGGCGACGGCCTCGCCACGCTTGGCGGCACCGCCTGAACAGGACGCCTGCCGGTTCCGGAAGGCCATAGGCTCTTTCGTTTTGGGGGTCTCTTTCCCGATGGCGCGGTCCGTCTTGCGGCCGGCGTGCTAGGGCTGCCAAACTGCGAGGCCGGGGTTCGGCACCGAGCCGGTAGGGCTGAGAAGGGGGGCCACGATGGTCGAGGCGAAAGGCGTCTTGCGGGAAACCCGGGAAGTCCTGCAGAAGACCGAGGGGCGCATCCGCAGCCATCGTTACTTCGACGAACTGGCCGGCGGCAAGGTCTCCCGCGAAGCGCTCAAGGCCTTTCCCGGCCATCAGTACCACATGTGGAAGAGCGACCTGCGCTCCGCGGCGGGCTTCATGGCCCGCTTCGGGGACCGGCCCTGCCGAGCTTTCTTCTCCAACCTTCTGCAGGGCGAGACCGAGGCGGGCGACGGGATCGTCACCCTGGCGCGCAAGTTGAACATGACAGAAGAAGATCTTGAAAAATATGAGCCTTCGGCGATGGGGTTTGCCTATTCGGCTTACGTCGCCTGGCTTGCCAGCTACGGATCGGCGGCCGAGGCCGCCTGCGCCTTCGCTCTCAACCTGGCGGCCTGGGGCGACAATTGCGGAAGGGTCAGCCAGGCGCTGCGCGACACCTATGGCTTCGCCCGGGAGGACACCGTCTTCCTCGACGGCTTCGCCGGTCTGCCCTCGCTCGAGGCGGACGCCCTAGAGATCATTCGGGACGATCTTCGGCGCGGCGTCTCCGCGCAAGAAATCGTGCGCGCGGCGCGGCTGCTGCAGTCCTACGAAGAGATGTTCTGGGACGCCATGCTGGCCATAGCGGAAACCACGGCCGACGCCTAACCGCCGGTGAGTCCGCCGATCCGCTAGGTCCAGGGACCCTCGCCGGGATCGCGCGGGCGGTTTTGGGTTGGGCCCTTCGGGCGCGGGCGCAGGCGCACGCCCTGGGGCAGGTCGCTGCCGCCGAAGAGGGCGATGGTCTTGTGCCGGAAGGGAACCACCAGGATGGCGCCGGCCACGAAGCCGCCGATGTGCTCCCACCAGGCGACGTTGCCCCCGACCTGATCGGCCACGGTGGCCGAGACCACCTGGAACCCGAACCAGACGATCAGCAGCAGATAGGCCGGCACGTAAAGCGGGATGAAGACGATCGGCACCAGCACCCGCGCCTTGGGGTGTAGCACCAGGTAGGCCCCCAGCACGCCGGAGATGGCGCCGCTCGCCCCCACGGTGGGCACGGTCGAGCCGGGATCGCTCCAGATATAGATGACGGCGGCCGCCAGCGCGCAGGCCAGGTAAAAGACCGCGAAGCGCCAGTGGCCCATGGCGTCTTCCACGTTGTCGCCGAACACCCAGAGATAGAGCATGTTGCCCAGCAGGTGGAGCCAGCCGCCATGCAGGAAGGCGGAGGTCACCAGGGTCGTGGCCGGGGAGACCATCTGCAGCTCGGGGTGCAGCTCGCCCTTGCCGGTCAGGGTGGCCGGGATCAGCCCGAGGCCGTAGATCAGGCGGGCGCCGTCGTCGGCGTTCAGCGACACCTCGAAGAGGAACACCAGGACGCAGGCCAGGATCAGTCCGTAGGTGACCCAAGCGTGCTGGATGAGAATCCGCGGGTTGTCGTCGTGGAGCGGGATGAAGGGCATGAAGGCCGCCCCTCAGGGCATGAGCTCCAGCACCAGCGGCGTGTGGTCCGAGGGCTTCTCGCGCTTGCGCGGCTCACGGTCGATTTCGCAGGAGACGAGCCGGTCGGCCGCCTGGGGCGACAGCAGGAAGTGATCGATCCTGAGGCCGTCGTCGTCCTCGAAGGCGCGGCCGTAATCCCAGTAGGTGTAGCGGTGGGGCTCCGGGTGGAGCGCCCGGAAGGCCTCGGTCAGGCCCAGGTTCACGAGGCTGCGGAAGGATTGCCGGGTCTCCGGCCGGCAGAGGGCGTCGTCCTTGAAGCCCTTGGGGTCGTAAACGTCCTCGTCTCCGGGCGCGACGTTGTAGTCGCCGCCCAGCACCAGGGCGTACTCCTCGGCCAGCAGCCCGCGCACGTGGGCCCGGAGCCGCTTCATCCAGGCGAGCTTGTAGGGGTACTTGTCGCTCTTCACCGGGTTCCCGTTAGGCAGATAGATGGAGGCCACCCGCACCCCGTCGACGGTCGCCTCCAGGTAGCGGGCCTGCTCGTCCTTCTTGTCGCCGGGCAGGCGCTCCACCAGGTCCTCGAACGGCCGCTTGGAGAGGATCGCCACGCCGTTGTAGCTCTTCTGCCCGGCCACGGCGCAGTTGTAGCCGAGGTCCTCGATCTCCAGGCGCGGGAAGGCCTCGGCGACGCACTTCAGCTCCTGCAGCAGGGCGACGTCGGGCTTGGCCGACTTCAGCCAGTCGAGCAGGTGCGGCAGGCGCGCCTTCACCGAGTTGACGTTCCAGGTGGCGATCTTCATGGGACCGTCAGCTTATACCAAAGAACGTGGATATTGACCCATTTCATGGCGGCAAATCGGCTCGCCGGATAGGCGCGGCGCGCGGCGCGATATGGGGTATCGGGCAAGCGCCGCAACGCAGCCGGCGAGCCGACTTGCCCCACCGAAGGCCGCGGTCTCTTCCCCGCTCACTGCGTTGCGGCCCGCTTGTGGTGGCCCCACACCATGGCGCGGACCGCGCCTTGTGAGCGGAAAAGATCCCAGCGGTGAAATGGGTCAATATCCACGTTCTTTGGTATCAACCAAGATTGGGGACAAACGAAGGCGCGCGGTGACGCGGGACCGGCTAAATGGCGAATGACGAGCCGCAGCCGCAGGAGGAGGAAGCCTGGGGGTTCTTGATCTGGAAGGAGGCGCCGATCAGCTCTTCCACGTAGTCGATCTCGGACCCGGAGAGCAGGTCGAGGGGAGACCTCGTCCACCACCAGGGTCACCCCGTCGCGCACGAAGGTGCGGTCGTCGGCGTTTACCATATCGTCGAAGGAGAAGCCGTATTGGAAGCCCGAGCAGCCGCCGCCGGAGACCGAAACCCGCAGCATGAGACCTTCGCCGCCCTCCTGCTCGATCAACTGGGCGACGCGCTTGGCCGCGTTCGCGGTCAGGCTGACGCTGGGTCCGCTTCCCTGGCCGCTTCCGGCGTCCTGGCTCTCTACCGTGGCGTCCACGTTCGCCTGCTCCTCCATCGCTCGAACAGGGCAGTCTAGCACAGTTCGACGCTAGAGATATGTAAGGTCTTGGCGTTGCTTTTGAAAGCCCGCCGACTTTCGGCCCTGATCTCTGTTGCAGAGCCGCACACAGCTCCCTAGGGTCCGGCCATGAGCCAGCCGCGAGTCCTCGCGCCTTACGCCTGCCACCCCGAAGACAGCCGCGGTCGCCTCTATCCCCAGCCGGACAGCGCGACGCGTAGCTGCTACCAGCGCGACCGGGACCGCATCATCCACTGCGCCGCCTTCCGGCGCCTGAAGTACAAGACCCAGGTCTTCGTCTACCACGAGGGCGACTACTACCGGACACGCCTCACCCACTCCCTGGAGGTCGCGCAGATCGCCCGCTCCATCGCCCGGGTGCTGGATCTCGACGAGGACCTGGCGGAGGGGATCGCGCTCGCCCACGACCTGGGCCACACGCCTTTCGGCCACGCCGGCGAGGCGGCGCTCGACGAAGTGATGACGCCCTTCGGCGGCTTCGACCACAACGAGCAGACATTCCGCATACTGACCCGCCTGGAAAACCGCTACGCCGAGTTCGACGGCCTCAACCTCACCTGGGAGACCCTGGAGGGGGTGGTCAAGCACAACGGGCCCCTGATCCCGGCGGGAGCGGGGGCCGGGCAGGCGAAAGTGCCGGCCAGCATCGCCGCCGTCTCGCAAGACTGGGACCTGGAGCTCGCCAGCTATCCTGGCGCCGAGGCCCAGGTGGCGGCGCTTGCCGACGACATCGCCTACAACAACCACGACGTGGACGACGGCCTGCGGGCCGGGCTCTTTGCCGTGGCGGACCTGGCCGAGGTGCCCCTGGTGGGACCGGTCTTCGCCGAAGTGGGCCGCCAGTATCCCGGCCTGGAGGAGGCCCGCCTGATCTGCGAATCGATCCGGCGCCTGATCGGCCTCATGGTGGACGACCTGCTGGCCGAGACCGGTCGGCGCCTCGCCGAGGCCGCGCCCGCGAGCGCCGCGCAGGTCCGCGCGCTCGGGGCGCCCGTGGTTGCCTTTTCCGGGCAGATGCGCAAGAACGACCGCGCCCTCAAGGACTTCCTGCGCCAGCGCATGTACCGGCACGAGAAGGTCAACCGCAGGACCGCGGAGTCCCATCAGGTGGTGCGCGAGCTGTTCTCCCACTACCTGGCCGATCCCGCCGCCCTGCCGCCGGAATGGCAGGCCGAGGCCGGCGCTCCCGGCAGCCCCGAGACCGCCCGGCTGGCGGCCGACTACATCGCCGGCATGACCGACCGCTTCGCCATGAACGAGCATCGCAAACTGGTGGAAGGGACGGGATAGGATTTCGGATTATATGAACGTTTTCGATTACTTCCGCGACATCGCTCTCAAATCACTGGAAGACATGGCGGCCGCGGGCGACCTGCCCACCGGCCTCGATCTCCAGCGGGTCACCGTGGAGCCGCCGCGCGACCCCAGCCACGGCGATCTCTCCACCAACGCAGCCATGGTGCTGGCCAAGCCCGCCGGCCGGGCGCCGCGGGCGCTGGCGGAGCCGCTGGCTGCGCGCCTCGGCGCCGAGACCGAGGTGGCGGTTGCGGAGGTAGCGGGCCCGGGCTTCATCAACCTGCGTCTCATCGACGACTTCTGGCGCGCGCGCCTGGCCGAGATCCTGCTGGCCGGGACCGCCTACGGGGACAGCGAGCTGGGGCAGGGCCAAAAGGTCAATGTGGAGTACGTCTCCACCAACCCGACCGGGCCGCTCACAGTCGGCCACGCACGCGGCGCCGTGGTGGGCGACGCGCTGGCCTCGCTCCTGGCCAAGACGGGCTACCAGGTCACCCGCGAGTACTACATGAACGACGCCGGCGCCCAGGTCGACACCTTGGCGCGCTCGGCCTACCTGCGCTACTGCGAGGCGCTCGGCCGCGACATCGGCGAGATCCCCGAAGGCCTATATCCCGGCGACTACCTGAAGGACGTGGGCGCGGCGCTGGCCGAGCGCCACGGCCCGGCGCTGCTCGACAAGCCGGAGGCGGACTGGCTGGACGAGGTCCGCGAGTTCACGGTCGCGGCCATGATGGACCTGATCCGCCGGGACCTGGCGCGCCTCGGCATCCACCAGGAGGTCTTCTCCTCGGAACGCGCGCTGGTCGAGGCGGGCGGCGTCGACGCCGCTCTCGAGGCGCTGGAAAAGCAGGGCCTGATCTACACAGGCGTGCTGGAGCCGCCCAAGGGCAAGACACCCGACGACTGGGAGCCGCGCCCCCAGATCCTGTTCCGCGCCACCCAGTTCGGCGACGACGTGGACCGGCCGCTGAAGAAGTCCGACGGCAGCTGGACCTACTTCGCCGGCGACATCGCCTACCACCTGGACAAGTTCCGCCGCGGCGCCGAGGTCATGATCGACATCTGGGGCGCCGACCACAGCGGACACGTGAAGCGCATGAAGTCGGCGGTCTCGGCGCTCACCGGTGGGCGCGGCAAGCTGGAAGTGCGGATTTGCCAGATGGTGAAGCTGACGCGCGGCGGCCAGCCGGTGCGCATGTCCAAGCGCGCCGGCACCTTCGTCACCCTGTCCGACGTGCTCGACGACGTGGGCAAGGACGTGGTGCGCTTCATGATGCTGACCCGCAAGAACGACGCGCCGCTCGACTTCGACCTGGAAAAGGTGCTGGAGCAGAGCCGGGACAATCCGGTCTTCTACGTCCACTACGCCCACGCCCGGGCCCGCTCGGTGCTGCGCCATGCCGCCGAGGCCTGTCCCGGCATCGCGCTGGAGCCGGAGGCGCTCGCCCGGGGGCCGCTGCATTTATTGACCGACTCGGACGAGCTCGGGTTGATTAAATCGATGGCCGGTTGGCCGCGGCTGGTGGAGAGCGCCGCCGAAGCATACGAACCGCACCGCGTTGCCTTTTATCTCTACGACTTGGCCTCGGCTTTTCATGCGCTTTGGAACCGGGGCAACGATGATGCCAGCCTGCGGTTCCTGCTGGCCGATCAACCGGAACTCACGTCGGCGCGGCTCGCCCTGGTGCAGGGGCTGGCCTCCGTCATCGCCTCGGGCCTGGCGGTCTTCGGGGTCGAACCGGTCGAGGAGCTGAGATAATGGGCCTTGATCTGCGCGCGCCGGGCCCGGAGCGCTACGACGAGGACGGAGGACGGTCGCGGCTGGGCGAGGGCATGCGCCTTGGCGCGGCCGATCCCGACTGGGAGGCGGAGGACGCCTCGCGCAATCCCGACGGCGCGGCCTACGAGGCGCCGCGCCGGTCCGGCGCCGGGGGCTGGCTGCGCGGCGGCTTCGCGGTCCTGGCCTTTGTCGGTTTCGCCGGGGTGCTCTGGTACGCCTACGAGTGGGGCCTGGGCGGCGGCGAGGCGGTCGAGCTGCCGGTGGTGCAGGCCCAGCCCGGGCCCGAGAAGGTCAAGCCCTCCGAGCCCGGTGGCCTGGAAGTGCCTTATCAGGATCAACTGGTGATGAACCGCGCGGCCGAGTCCGCCGAGGCGCCGCGGGTCGAGCGCCTGCTGCCGCCGCCGGAGGTGCCGCTGACGCCGCCGGCCCCCGAGGCCGGGATGGAAGCCGCTCCGGACGCCGGCCAGGCCACGGAGGCCGTCGAGGTCGCGGAAGTGCCCGAGCTGGCCGAGGTGCCGGCCGCCCCGGCCATGCCGGTGGAGCCCGCCGCCGGCGCCGAAGAGGATGTCGACGAAGTCGCCGAAACTCTGGAAGCCATGCAGAGCGCGGAGGCCGCGGCGGTGCCCAAGCCTCAGGCCAAGCCGGAGCCACCGGCCCAGGCGGTGGAGAGCCAGGCCGCCCAATCGACCCAGGCAGCTCAATCTACCCAGGCATCCGAGAGCGCCGGGACCCAGCAGCAGGCGGCGGTACCGAGCGGCGGCTTCGCCCTGCAGCTCGCCTCCCTGAAGGATCCCAACGCCGCCCAGCGCGAATGGGCCCGCATCAAGGCCCAGCACCCGAGCCTGCTGAAGGACCTGTCGCTGATCCTGGAGCCGGCGCGCATCGAGGGCGTGGGCCGGGTCTACCGCCTCCAGACCGGGCCCTTCAAGACTCGCACCGCGGCGGCCGACGTCTGCGCCCAGCTGAAAACCAAGCAGCAGGACTGCTTCGTCGTGACCCGGTGACCTCTTGGCGCAACGGCCCCTCATCCTCGGCTGCCAGGGACCCGCTCTCAGCGATTGGGAGCGGTCGTTTTTTGCCGACTGCGATCCGCACGGCTTCATCCTGTTCCAGCGCAACTGCGAGACCCCCGACCAGGTGCGCGAGCTGGTGGCCGAGATGCGGGCATCCGTCGGCCGCCCGGACGCGCCGGTGCTGATCGACCAGGAGGGCGGCCGGGTGCAGCGCCTCCATCCGCCCCACTGGCGGGCCATGCCGCCGGCCGCGCGCTTCGGCGCCCTGGCCGAACAGGACCGGGAGGCGGGGCGCAAGGCGCTCGCGCTCAACACATGTCTGCTGGGCGACGAGCTGGCGGCCTGCGGCATCAACGTGGACTGCACGCCGGTCCTGGACCTGAGGCGCCCGGAGACCCATGAGGCCATCGGCGACCGGGCCTACGGCGCCGATCCCGAGCTGGTGGCGGAGCTGGGCCGGGCGGTCTGCGAGGGCCTGCTTGCCATGGGCGTGCTGCCCATCGTCAAGCACATGCCCGGCCACGGCCGCGGCGCGGTCGACAGCCACCACGAGCTGCCGCGGGTCGGTGCCTCGCTGGCCGATCTGGAGGCGAGCGACTTCGCCGTTTTCCGCGCGCTCGCCGATGCGCCCTGGGCCATGACTGCCCATATCGTCTACGAGGCGGTCGACCCCGAGCATGCGGCGACGGTCTCGCCCAAGCTGATCTCGGAGGTGATCCGTGGCTTCATCGGTTTCGAAGGCCCGCTGGTGAGCGACGATCTGTCCATGGCGGCCCTGAGCGGCAGCGTTGCGGAGCGGGCTCAGGCGGCGCTGGCCGCCGGCTGCGACATTGCCTTGCACTGCAACGGCAAGGCCGAGGAGATGGAAGCGCTGGCCGAGGCGGTGGGCCCTCTCGGTGACGAGAGCGCCGGGCGCCTGGAGCGGGCGTGGGCGCGGCTGCCGGAGACTCCGGTGCGCCTCGGCGACCAGGAGAAAGCGGACATGCAGGGCGACCTGGACGCCTTGCTGGCGGTGGCGTAAGGGAGGCGCCGGTGCATGGGGTTGGGCGGCGACATCTCGGGACTGCTTTACGAGGCCTCGACCTGGGTCCTGCCGGTGCTGCTCGCCATCACCCTGCACGAGGCCTCGCACGGCTTCGTCGCCAGCCGCCTGGGCGACGACACGGCCCTCAGGCTGGGCCGGGTCACCTTCAATCCCCTGAAGCACGTGGACCCCTTCGGCACCGTGGCCCTGCCGCTGCTGCTGTTCCTCACCGGCGGCTTCCTGTTCGGCTGGGCCAAGCCGGTGCCGGTCAACTTCGCCCGTCTGCATCCGCGGCGCCTGGGCATGATCCTGGTCGCCGCCGCGGGACCGGCCTCGAACCTGCTGCTGGCCGCCGTCTCGGCCCTGGCGTTCCACCTGGTGCCCTTGGCCTCGCCGGCCGTGGGTGCTTGGCTCGGCGACACCCTCAGCAAGTCGATCCTCATCAACCTGGTGCTGGCCGTCCTCAACATGCTGCCCCTGCCGCCGCTGGACGGCGGCCGGGTGCTGGTCGGCCTGCTGCCGGTGGCGCTCGCCCGGCCGATCGCCCGGCTGGAGCGCTGGGGCCTTCTGATCCTGATCGCCGGCCTCTTCCTGCTGCCCATGCTCGGCCGCCAGATCGGCGTGGACCTGGACCTCTTCCATTGGCTGATCTGGGTGCCCGTGAGCTGGATGCTGCCCCTGTTCGCCGCGCTGGCGGGATTCGAGCTAGGATGACGACATGAGCGACCCCCGGCCCGCCGAAGAGACGGCCCCAGAAGAAACGGTGCCAGTCGAGCAGATCGCGACGCCCGAGGACGCGCGGCCCTTCGAGGAGGACGAGCGGGAGCCGGCGCCCAACGGCCTCGAGCTGCGGCTCGATCTCGACGGCTACGAGGGGCCGATCGACGTGCTGCTGCAGCTCGCCCGCGAGCAGAAGGTCGATCTGACCCGCATCTCGATCCTGCAGCTCGCCGAGCAGTACCTTGCCTTCGTGCGCGCGGCCCGCCACCTGCGCCTGGAGCTGGCGGCGGACTACCTGGTGATGGCGGCCTGGCTCGCCTACCTCAAGTCCCGCCTGCTGCTGCCCGAGGAGGCCGGCGAGGAGGAGCCCAGCGGCGCCGAGATGGCCGCCGCCCTGCGCTTCCAGCTGCAGCGCCTGGAGGCCATGCAGGAGGCGGGGCGGCGGCTCATGCTGCGCCCGCAGCTCGGCCGGGAGGTCTTCGCCCGCGGTGCGCCCGAGCCGCTGAAGGTGGTGACCCGCACCCACTACGACGCCAGCCTCTACGATCTCCTGAAAGCCTACGCGGTGCACTCGGCCAAGGCTGAGACGCCGGCGGACCTGCAGATTCCGCCGATCGACCTCTACAGCGTCGACGAAGCCATCCAGCGCCTGCGGGGCCTGCTGGGGGAGGTGCCGAGCTGGCGCACCCTGATGAGCTTCCTGCCGCCCGAGATCGAGGGCAGCCAGCTCTGGCGCTCGGCGCTCGCTTCCACCTTCGCCGCCAGCCTGGAGCTCTGCCGCGAGGGCGAGCTGCGGATCCGTCAGGAGGGCGATTTCGGGCCGATCTATCTGCGCAGCGCGAGAGAGGACACATGAGCGACGAGACCGCGCTTCAGCCGGACGCCCCGGCGGAACCCCAGAACGACAACGAAAAGCACGACGACGAGACGCACGAGGGCGAGACGCACGGGGGCGACGTGATCGAAGCCGAAAGTGCGGCGGAGGTCCTGCCGGACTCCCTGCGGCTCATCGAGGCCCTGCTGTTCGCCTCGGCCGAGCCGGTCTCCCAGGACGCCCTGGCGCGCCACCTGCCGGAGGACGCCGACCTGCCGGCCCTGCTCGACCGGCTGCAGTCGGACTACGAGGGCCGCGGCATCAACCTGGCGCGGGTCGGCCAGCGCTGGGCCTTCCGCAGCGCCGCCGATCTCGGGCCCCGCCTGCAGATCGAGACCGAGAGCGTCCGCAAGCTGTCGCGGGCGGCGGTGGAGACGCTCGCCATCATCGCCTACCACCAGCCTGTCACCCGGGCCGAGATCGAGGAGATCCGCGGCGTCGCCCTCTCCAGGGGCACCCTCGACACCCTGCTTGAGGCGGGCTGGGTGCGGCCCAGGGGCCGTCGGCGCACGCCCGGCCGTCCCGTCACCTGGGGCACCAACGAGGCATTCCTGGACCAGTTCGGCCTGGAGAACCTGGACGACCTGCCGGGCATCGGCGAGCTGAAGGCCGCCGGCCTGCTCGACACCCGACCGGCCATCGCCGCCCTCGGCGCCAGCGGCAAGCTGGCCCAGCTCGCCGCCGAAAGCGAGGAGGGCGGGACGGACGCGGATGCCGAGGATGGCGAGGACGCCTTGGAGGAGGGCGAGGGGGCGGTGGTCACCGACCTGAACGCCGACGGACCGGACGGCGAGAGCGAGGACGAGGCGGCGGAGACGGCGGAAGAGGGAACCGAGACGCCCCTCGAGGCCGACTTCGGCGAGGACCTGCTGCCCGAGGAGGCGGAGGAGCCGAGCGAGGCCTTCGAAGGGGAGTTCCCTGGGGAGCCGGTGCGCGACGCCTCCTGAACAGTGGCCGGGCATCCGGCCCGCTCCTGAGTTGCCATAGAGTTGCAATGTCGCTGGGCCGGCCCTAGCTTGGCCGTCCGCCGGCCTGGGGAAGGGGTGCCGGCGGAACAGCGCGGGACGCTCCATGGACGCCCTGAGTCTGGAAGAGGTGAGCCACGCCTACGGCGCGGTCGAGGCCGTGCGGGGCGTCAGCCTGTCGCTGGCGCCCGGCGAGCTGGTCTGCTTGCTGGGGCCGTCGGGCTGCGGCAAGACGACGGTGCTGCGGCTCGCGGCCGGCCTGGAGACGCTGCAGCGGGGCCGGGTGCTGATCGACGGGCGGGTGGTGGCCGACGGCCGGACTCAGGTGCCGCCGGAGGACCGCAACGTCGGCCTCATGTTCCAGGACTACGCCCTTTTCCCCCACCTCTCGGTGGCGGGCAACGTGGGCTTCGGCCTGCGCCAGCTGGCGGCCGCCGAGCGCCGGACGCGGGTCATGGTCGCCCTCGAGCAGGTCGGCATGGCGGGCCAGGCGGAGGCCTTTCCCCACACCCTCTCGGGCGGCCAGCAGCAGCGCGTCGCGCTCGCCCGGGCGCTGGCGCCGAAGCCTCACATCATGCTGCTGGACGAGCCCTTCTCGGGCCTCGACGTGGGCCTGCGCAACCAGGTGCGCGACGACGCCCTCCACGTCCTCAAGGGCAGTGGCGCCGCGACCCTCATGGTGACCCACGATCCGGAGGAGGCCATGTTCATGGCCGACCGCATCGCCGCCATGCGCGACGGTCGGATCCTCCAGCTGGGCCCGCCGGACGAGCTCTACTACGCCCCGGCCGATGCCTTCGTCGCCGGCTTCTTCGGCGAGATCAACCGCTTAGAGGGCAGGGTGGCCGGCGGGCGGGTGGCCACCGTGCTGGGCACGGTGGAGGCGGGCGGCCTGGGCGACGGAGAGGCGGTGGAGATCCTGATCCGCCCCGAGGCCCTGCGCCTGCGGTCAGCTCCGGCCGGCAGCTCGTGTGGCGCACCCAGTGCGCCCCGTGGCTGCGAGACGCCGGGCCGGGCGCGGGTCATGGCGGCGCGCCTGCTCGGGCGCACCAGCCTGGTCCATCTGAGCGTCGAGCGGCCGGGCGAGGAGGAGCTGCACCTGCACGCCCGCGTGCCGGGGCGCTTCCTGCCCCAGGAGAACGAAGTCTTGGAGGTCCGCCTCGACCACAGCCAGACTTTCGTTTTTGCTGGCGAGGAGGTTAAATAGTAAAGATCGAAGTATTATCTTCGGTGGGCGCGAAGTTGCGGCTGAAGGGGCTTTTTGCCATAGTCCGCCGCAAGGTCGAGCAAACGCCCGGAAATCAGGGAGACTCTTTGGTATGGGAACCTTTTCTATTTGGCACTGGCTGATCGTGCTGGTGGTGGTCCTGGTGCTGTTCGGGGGCGGCGGCAAGATCCCCAAGCTGATGCGCGACATGGGCCAGGGCATTAACGCTTTCAAGAAGGGCCTCAAGGAAGAGGGCAAGAAGGACAAGGACGTGGCGGAGGCCGATCAAGAGTCGATCGAGCAATCGACCACGGCCGCCTCGGTCGCGACGGAGAAGCAGGACACCAAAGCGGCCAAGGGCTGAGGCCGGTCCTCCCACTCCTTCACATCGCTAGACTGTGAGGCGGCGCCATGTTCGACATCGGCTGGTCCGAGATGGCGGTGATCGCCTTGTTGACGCTCATCGTCATCGGCCCGAGAGAGCTCCCGCGCGTGTTGCGCACCGTGGGGCAATGGGTTCGCAAGGCCCAGTCGCTCGCCCGTGAGTTCCAGCGCGGTCTGGACGATATGGCCCGCGAGGCCGAGCTCGACGACGCCAAAAAGCTGATCGACACGGGGCGCAACCTCACCAACCCCAAGAAGATGGTGATGGACACCCTCGACCCGACCGGCAGCGTCCAGGAGGAGGTGGCCGATCTGCAGTCCGCCGTGAGCAGCAAGGAGCCCACGGCGGCGGTCGAACCCAAGGTAGAGTCCCCGAAAGATACGGCGGTTGCCAAGGCCGAGCCGACCGAGGCGCCGGCCAAGAAATCAGCAGCCAAGAAAACCCCGGCCAAGAAGACGACCGCCAAGAAAACCGCGCCCAAGAAGGCTGCGCCTAAGAAGGCCGCGCCCAAGAAGGCTGCGGCCAAGAAGGCTGCGCCGAAAGAGACGAAGGCCGAAGACGTTGCCCCCAAGGCCACCGTCATCGAGCATCCGGTGAACATGGCGCCGCCCCATTCGGTGACGCCGCCGACCGATCCGCCCGCAAAATCGGTGGCGGCGCCCGAGAGTCCCGCCAAAGCCCCGGCTGAAACCCAGGCCGAACCCCAGACCGCGGGCGGCGACGGCTCGCAGAAGACCGCCTGACGAGACGCCCCCGGCATGACGGACAACGCCGTAGACGCCCACAAGATGCCCCTGCTCGATCACCTGGTCGAGCTGCGCTCGCGTCTCCTGAAGAGCGTGATCGCGCTGGTGGTGGCGTTCCTCGTCTGCTTCTTCTTCGCCGAGCAGATCTACTCCTTCCTGACCGAGCCCCTGGCCGCCATCCTGCGCGAGCGCCGCGAAGACCCGCGGATGATCTTCACCGCCCTGACGGAGGTCTTCTTCACCTACGTCAAGGTGGCCTTCTTCGCCGGCGCCTTCATCTCCTGCCCGATCTTCCTGACCCAGATCTGGCTGTTCGTGGCGCCCGGGCTCTACAAGAAGGAGCAGCGGGCGCTCGCGCCCTTCCTGATCGCCACCCCGATCCTGTTTTTCATCGGTGGCGCACTGGTTTATTACGTGATCTTCCCCTTGGCTGCGAACTTCCTGGTGGGCTTCGAGGTGCCGGCCGGCGAGGGCAGCCTGGCGATCGTGCTGGAGGCCAAGGTGGGCGAGTACCTGTCGCTCATCATGAAGCTGATCTTCGCCTTCGGGCTCTGCTTCCAGTTGCCGGTGCTGATGACGCTCCTGGCCCGGGTCGGGCTCGCCACCTCGGCCGGCATGGCGGCCAAGCGCAAGTACGCCATCGTCGCCGTCTTCGTGGTGGCGGCGGTGCTGACCCCGCCGGACCCGATCAGCCAGATCTCGCTCGCCCTGCCCATCATCCTGCTCTACGAGATCTCGATCTACATGGCCAAGCTGGTGGAGCGCAAACGCGCCCGCGAGGAGGCCGAGGCCGAGGACGAGGACATTTCCGGCACCGACGTCTCCCCGTCGGAGGACTGATTTCCGCCGCCGCCGGGCCGGTTGGGGCAGCCCGGCCCGATCCCAAGACCGTGGACAGGAGCGCGCGGCAGCGCTTATAAACTGCGCCCGATTCGCAAGAAAACGCGCCGAGTCGCTGCTGTCATGTTCGATCTCAAGTGGATACGCGAGGCGCCCGAGGCCTTCGACCGCGCCCTCGAGCGGCGCTTCCTGGAGCCCCAGTCGGCCCGGGTGCTGGAGCTCGACCGGCGGCACCGGGAGGCGCTCACCGGCCTGCAGGAGGTGCAGACCCGGCGCAACGAGGCCTCCAAGGCGATCGGCGAGGCCAAGCGCAAGGGCGGCGACGGCCCCGGGTCCGGCGGGGCGGCCGAGGCCCTGATCGCCGAGGTGGCGGCCCTGAAGGACCGCATGGCCGAGCTGGAGGCCGAGGAGCGGCGCCTCTCCGAGGAGCTGGAGGAGCTGCTCTCGGGCCTGCCCAACGCCCCGGCCGAGGACGTGCCCGACGGCGAGGACGAGGCCGCCAACCTGACCCTCAGGGAGGTGGGCGAGAAGCCCGCCTTCGATTTCGCGCCCAAGCAGCATTTCGAGCTGGGCGAGGCGCTGGGCCTGCTCGATTTCGAGACCTCGGCCAAGCTCTCGGGCAGCCGCTTCGTGGTCCTGCGCGCCGCCGCGGCGCGCCTCCACCGGGCGCTGGCCCAGTTCATGATCGACCGCCACACCCGTGAGAACGGCTATACCGAGATCGCGCCGCCCTACCTGGTGCGCGACCAGGTGCTCTACGGCACGGGCCAGCTGCCCAAGTTTGCCGAGGACCAGTTCCGCACCGCCGAGGGCTTCTGGCTGATCCCGACCGCCGAGGTTCCCCTCACCAACCTGGTGGCAGGCGACATCCTCGAGGCCGGCGACCTGCCTCTCAGGGTGACCGCCCTCACGCCTTGCTTCCGCTCCGAGGCGGGCTCGGCCGGCAAGGACACCCGCGGCATGCTGCGCCAGCACCAGTTCGACAAGGTGGAGCTGGTCTCGGTGACCGAACCCGAGCGTTCCGACGAGGAACTGGAGCGCATGACCGCCTGCGCCGAGGGCGTGCTGCAGGCGCTCGGGCTCCCCTACCGGGTGATGGTGCTGTCGAGCGGCGACATGGGCTTCGCCGCCCGCAAGACTCACGACATCGAGGTCTGGCTGCCCGGCCAGGACTGCTACCGGGAGATCTCGAGCTGCTCCAACTGCGGCGACTTCCAGGCCCGGCGCATGAAGGCCCGCTACCGTCCGGAGGGCGGCAAGGGGACCCGCTTCGTCCATACCCTGAACGGTTCCGGCGTCGCCGTGGGGCGGGCCCTGATCGCTGTCATGGAGAACTACCAGACCGCCGACGGCGCCATCCAAGTGCCCGAGGCCCTCGCCCCCTACATGGGCGGGATCGAGCGGATCGGGGCGCCATGACCCTCGAGGCCCGCAAGATCCGCCTGGTGATGGAGCTGCGCCAGGCCGGCATCGCCGACACGGCGGTGCTCTCGGCGATCGAGCGGATCCCGCGCGAGGCCTTCGTGCCGGAGCCCTTCCAGGACCGCTCCTACGAGGACACCGCTCTGCCTATCGGCCACGGCCAGACCTTGAGCCGGCCCCAGGTGGTGGCCCGCATGACCGAGGCTCTGGCGGCGGGCCCGCGGGCCAAGGTGCTGGAGATCGGCACCGGCTCGGGCTATCAGGCGGCCGTCCTGTCGCGGCTCTGCCGGCGGGTCTACACCATCGAGCGCTACCGGCCGCTGCTGCTCGAGGCCGAGGCCCGCTTCGCGGCGCTTCGCCTCTCCAACATCACCGCCCGGGTCGGCGACGGCTTCAAGGGCTGGCGCGAGCAGGCGCCCTTCGAGCGCATCATGGTCACCGCCGCTGCCTCTGACGTGCCCGGGACCCTCGCCGATCAGCTGGCCGAGGGCGGCGTCATGGTGATGCCGGTGGGCCGCCAGGGCCGGGACCAGACCCTGCTGCGGCTGCTGCGCACGGCCGACGGGCTGGTGGAGCAGGACCTGGGCGACGTGCGCTTCGTGCCCCTGCTGGACGGGCTGCCGGGCGAGCGCAAGGCGGTGCGCAAGGCCAAGCGCGGCGGTGCCATGGGCCCCGCGGCCGGGAGCCCTGCGTGACGGCCTCGCCCGCGAGAAGGTGGGGTTGCGCCGGCCCGGCACGCCGGCAGCGTGGCCGTGCTGCGCTCCTGCTGGCCATCGGGCTGAGCCTGGCCATGGCCGGCTGTGCTTCAGGCAGGAGCGGCGGCAGGAGCTATGCGACCCCGCCCGATCCGCCGCCGATCCCGCCGCCCAAGCCGCTCGCAAAGGCGCCGACACTGGCGCCGACCCGGACCCTGGACGAGATCGCGGCCCGTCTGACCGGTCTCGGGCTGCCGAAGCCCAAGGCGAAGCCTGAGCGTGGCGCGCCGGCCGTCCAGAGCGCGCCCCAGGTCCAGGCGAAGGCCCCTGCGCCGGCCTCCAAGAGCCACCTGGTGACCCGGGGCCAGAGCGTCTACAGCATCGCCCGGCAATACGACGTCACGGTGCGCGACGTGATTGCGGCGAACGAGCTGGCGCCGCCCTACATGCTCGCCGTCGGACAGCGCCTGGTGGTGCCGCAAGCCGGCGTTCAGCAGGCCGGGATCCAGCAGGCGGCCGTGCAACAGGCGGCACCTCCGCGCCCCAAGGTCCACGTGGTGAAGAAGGGCGATACGGTCTACGGGATCGCCCGGCGCTACGGGGCCGATCTCAAGACCTTCATGAAGCTGAACGGCATCGCCGCGCCCTACCGCATCCAGCCGGGCCAGAAGCTGGCGCTGCCCGCCGGCAGCGGCGGCGAAACCGCGGTCGCCGGCTTGAGCGGCGCGGGCGCCGGCAAGCTCACGAACGCGGCGGCCACGACCTCGGACGCGGCGGCCCGCCGGGCCGTTCCTCCGCCGGAGGTCACGGGGCCCATCCCCAAGCCCGCGCCGCGCGCCGGCGACAAGTTCCTCTGGCCGGTCGACGGCGAGCTGCTGCTGACCTACGGCCCCAAGAAGGGCGGGCTGCACAACGACGGCATCAACATCGCAGCCCCCCGGGGCACCCCGGTGATGGCGGCGGAGAACGGGGTGGTGGCCTACGCCGGCAACGAGCTGCGCGGCTTCGGCAACCTGCTGCTGATCAAGCACGACGGCGGCTGGATGACCGCCTACGCCCACAACGACGAGATCCTGGTGGGCCGGGGCGCCCGGGTGCGCAGGGGCCAGCCGGTCGCCCGAGTCGGCGACAGCGGCAACGTGATGAGCCCCCAGCTCCACTTCGAGATCCGCAAGGGCACCCGCGCCGTCAACCCCGCCAAGCTGCTGGGCCCCAGCCAGTCCGCCCAGAACATGTGATCCCGTCACGCGGGCTCAAGCCTAGGAGATTCACCACAGAGGCACAGAGATCACAGAGTGGATCTATTCTTCCTCTGTGACTCTGAGCCTCTGTGGTGAATCTGGTCTCTAGCCCCTTACCGGAATCGGACCTGTTCCCGAGATCAGTCGAGGCGCACGCCGAGGCGGCCGGCCAGGTCCTGGATGAACTGCCAGGCCACCCGGCCGTTGCGGGCGCCGCGGGTGATCGACCACTCCTTGGCCTCGGCCCTGAGGCGCACCGGCGCCATGCCGAGGCCGTAGTGGGCGGCGTAGCCCTCGACCATGGCGAAGAAGGTGTCCTGGTCGCAGTTGTGGAAGCCGAGCCAGAGCCCGAAGCGGTCGGACAGGCTGACCTTCTCATCGACCGCCTCGGAGGTGTGGATGGCGGTCGAGCGCTCGTTCTCGATCATGTCCCGGGGCATGAGGTGGCGGCGGTTAGAGGTGGCGTAGAAGATGACGTTCTCCGGCCGGCCCTCGACGCCGCCCTCGAGCACCGCCTTCAGGGACTTGTAGCTGGTGTCGTCGCTGTCGAAGCTGAGGTCGTCGCAGAAGAGGATGCAGCGCCGCGCCTCGCCGCGCAGGCGCTGCAGCAGGCGGGGCAGGGTGGGGATGTCCTCGCGGTGGATCTCCACCAGCACCGGCGCCGGCTCGCCCGCGTCGCGCCGCTCGGCGTTGACCGCGCCGTGGACCGCCTTGACCAGCGAGGACTTGCCCATGCCCCTGGCGCCCCAGAGGAGGGCGTTGTTGGCCGGCAGGCCCTCGGCGAAGCGCCGGGTGTTCTTCAGCAGGGTCTGGGCCTGGGGCTCGATGCCCTTCAGCAGGTCGAGGGCGAGGCGGTTGACCTTGTCCACCGGCTCCAGCTCGCCGTCCTCGGCCCGCCAGACGAAGGCCTCGGCCTGGCCCAGCGGCGCCGATGCCGGGGCGGGGGGCGCGAGACGCTCCAGCGCGTCGGCGATGCGCCTGAGCAGTTTGTCCTGGTCTTTGTCCTGACCCACCGGGAAGGCTCTCCTCGTCGAAGCGCCGCCGAGCCTAAGAGGCGGCCCCGGGGGCGTCAAATAGTCGGGGGCGTCAAATGATCCGATGGCGGCCGCTGTGGGCGGATCGCGGGCCCCCGGGCCGTCGTTGCAATTCGCGGGCGGGTGGCTATAGTCCGCGCCTGATCCGCTTCTTGGTCGAGGAAAACCGCGATGTTCGTTTCGCCTGCTTACGCCCAGGCCGCCGGAGGCGGGGGCGGGGACGCCTTCGTCACGCTGCTGCCACTGGTGCTGATCTTCGTCGTCTTCTACTTCCTGCTGATCAGGCCGCAGCAGAAGAAGATGAAGCAGCACAGGGCCATGGTCGAGGCGGTGCGCCGCGGCGACCGGGTGGTGACCCAGGGCGGGATGATCGGCACGGTCACCAAGGTGGTGAGCGAAACCGAGCTGCAGGTGGAGATCGCCGAGGGCGTGCGGGTCCGGGTGGTCAAGGGCACCATCTCGGAAGTGCTCGCCAAGACCGAGCCCGGCAAGGCCAAGGGCGGCAAGGCGGCCAACGACGACAAGGCCGCTGGTGGCGGCAGTGGCGGTGGCGGCGGCTCCCAGGCCGGCGGCAGCATCGTCTCGAAGCTGCTCGGCGGCGGCAAGAAGAGCTGAGCCCGCCCGACCCGCCCAAAAAATGGCTTCTTGACTGAAACGGGTGGCGGACCTAAGTCCGGCTGGTAATGGTTCAGATTCCCCGCTGGCAGACCTTCCTGATCCTGGCCGTCCTTTTGGCCGGGGTGATCTTCGCCGCGCCCAACCTCCTGAGCCCCAAGACCGCGGCGGAGCTGCCGGATTGGGTGCCCCACGACCAGATCAACCTGGGGCTGGACCTGCAGGGCGGCTCCTACCTGCTGCTCGAGGTCGACATCGACGGCGTTATCGAGGAGCAGCTCGACAACCTGGTGGATACCGCCCGGGCCAGCCTGCGCAGCGAGAAGATCGGCTACACCGGCCTCGGCGTCGACGGCGAGGAGGTGGTCTTCAACCTGCGCGATCCGGCGCGGATCGACGAGGCGCGACAGCTCATCCGTGACATCAGCAATGAGGTGCTGATCGACGTCAGCGAGGACGGCGCCTTCCGGATCGCCTTCACCGACCAGTCGCTGATCCAGCGGCGCAACAGCGTCATCGAGCAGTCGATCGAGGTGGTGCGCCGGCGCATCGACGAGACCGGCACCCGAGAACCGAGCATCCAGCGTCAGGGCGATGAGCGTATCCTGATCCAGCTTCCGGGCGTGCGAGATCCCGAGCGCATCAAGGCGCTGCTTGGCCAGACCGCCAAGCTGACCTTCCATTTCCTCGATGAGTCGGTGCTGCGCCCCGGCGTCGACCCGACGCCGGCCGGAACGGAGGTTCTGCCCTCCGATGATCTGGACGCGAACGGCGATCCCATCGAGTACGCCATCAAGCGTCGCGTCATGGTCAGCGGCGAGACCCTGATCGACGCCCAGCCCGCCTTCCAGGACAACCTGCCGGTGGTCTCCTTCCGCTTCGACCCGGTGGGTGCCAAGCGCTTCGGCAAGGCGACCCAGGAGAACGTCGGGCGCATCTTCGCCATCGTGCTCGACGGGCGCGTGATCAGCGCGCCGCGTATCCGCACGCCGATCATCGACGGCAACGGGGTGATCAGCGGCGGCTTCGCGGTGCAGGAGACCCAGGATTTGGCCCTGCTGCTGCGCGCTGGTGCGCTGCCCGCCGCGCTCACCATCCTGGAGGAGCGCACGGTCGGGCCGGGCCTCGGCGCCGATTCCATCCGCGCCGGCGAGATCGCCAGCATCCTCGGGCTGATCCTCGTCATCGTCTTCATGGCCGCCGCCTACGGCCTGTTCGGCGCCATGGCCGACGTGGCGCTGATCGTCAACCTGATCCTCATGATGGGCGCCCTTTCGGTCCTCCAGGCGACCCTGACCCTGCCCGGCATCGCCGGCATCGTGCTGACCATCGGCATGGCGGTAGACGCCAACGTGCTGATCTTCGAGCGCATCCGCGAGGAGTCGCGCAACGGCCGGGGGCCGGTCACCGCCATCGACGCCGGCTACCGGCGGGCGCTCACCACCATCATCGACTCCAACCTGACCACCCTGATCGCGGCGGTGCTGCTGTTCTCCTTCGGCACCGGCCCGGTCAAGGGCTTCGCCGTCACCCTGGCGATCGGCCTGGTCACCTCCATGTTCACCGCCATCATGCTGACCCGTTCGCTGGTGGTCTTCTGGCTGCGCCGCTTGCGGCCGCAGGCCCTGCCGATCTGAGCGCCCGGCCATGGCCCTGATCCGTCACGTGACCATCGCGCCCAAGCTGGCCTTCCTGGCCAAGCGCAAGCTCTTCCTCATGTTCTCGGGCGCCATGATCCTGGCCTCGATAGCGCTCTTCCTGGTGCAGGGGCTCAACTTCGGCGTCGATTTCCGCGGCGGCATCCTGATCGAGATCCAGACCGACGGCCCGGCCGACCTGGGCGAGCTGCGGGCCCTCTTGGGCAACCTGGAGCTGGGCGCGGTGACTCTGCAGGAGTTCGGCGCGCCCAACGACGTGCTGATCAACCTGCAGCGCCAGGAGGGCGAGGAGGCCGAGCAGATCCAGGCCATCAACATCGTCAAGGAGGCGCTTGGCGAACGGGTGGTGGAATACCGGCGCACGGAGTTCGTGGGGCCGAAGGTGGGCGCCGAGCTGAAGCAGGCCGGCGCGCTCGCGACCGGCCTCGCGCTGCTCGCCATCGCCGTCTACATCTGGTTCCGCTTCGAGTGGCAGTTCAGCGTGGCCGCCCTGATCGCCCTGCTGCACGACGTGATCGCGACCGTCGGTTTCTATTCCGTAACCCAGATCGAGTTCAATCTAGCGACCCTGGCGGCGGTCCTGACCATCGCCGGCTACTCCATCAACGACACCGTGGTGATCTTCGACCGGGTGCGCGAGAACCTGCGCAAGTTCAAGAAGATGCCGCTGATGGATCTGCTCGACCGCTCGATCAACCAGACGATCACGCGAACCGTGCTGACCAGCGTGACCACCCTGCTGGCGCTCGTCGCGCTCTTCGTCTTCGGCGGGCCGGTGATCCGCGGCTTCACCGCCGGCCTCATCTGGGGCGTGGTGATCGGCACCTATTCCTCGATTGGGTTGGCGGTGCCGCTGCTCGCCAACTTCAACGTGCGCGGCGCCACCTCCGGCGCCCAGGAGCCCGAGGCGGCCGAAGACGCCGGTGACGCCGGAGACGCGGCCAAGGCCTGAAGGGGCGGGGCGGGCTCGGCCCGAGACCCAGCCCGAGCGGGCGCCCGGCGCCCCCGGAAGCGACTTGGAGATCACCGACAACAGCCCCGCAGGACGCCAGCTCGTCGAGAGCTATGGCGAGGGCCGCTTCCGCATCGCCGGTGCGGTCTACGAGGGCTCTGTGCTGGTCTTCCCCGAGCGCACGCTGACCTGGGGCGTGCGCGAGGTCGCGGCGGTCACGCCCGAGAGCCTCGAGGCCGTCGGCGCGGCCGAGCCGCCGGTCGAGGTGCTGCTGCTCGGCTGCGGGGCCGGCGCGGTCCTGCTGCCGGCGGAGCTGCGCCGGGCCCTCAAGGGCGAGGGCGTGGCGGTCGAGGCCATGGCGACCGGCGCCGCCTGCCGCACCTTCAACCTGCTGGTCGCCGAGAACCGCCGCGTCGCCGCCGCCCTGATCGCGGTGGACTAGGACGCCGCGCACGGCATACTTTCCTCCCTTCGAATGGATTGCAAACTCAGCCCGGGGGGAGCCGAACTCTCCATGCCCAACGACCACACGATCGACAGCGTCGAGGCCCTCGAGGCGCTCTATGGCAGCGTGGGCAAGAGCGCCCTGGCCAAGGAGACCTCCCGGCTCACGCCCGAGTACCGGCGCTGGCTCGAGGGCTCGCCCTTCTTCGCCATCGCCAGCTCCGGGCCAGGCGGGCTCGACTGCTCGCCGAGGGGCGATGCGGCGGACCAGCTCCTGCAGGTGCTCGACGAGCGGACACTCGCCATTCCCGACCGGCGGGGCAACAACCGCCTCGACACCTTGCGGAACATCCTTGTCGACCCGCGCATCGGGCTCCTGTTCCTGATTCCGGGCATCGACGAGACCCTGCGCATCAACGGGCGGGCCAGCGTCACCACGGACCCGGAACTGATCGCGTGCTTCGATATGGGCGGCAAGCGGCCCGCGACCGTAATCCTGGTCGAGATCGATTCGGTCTATTTCCAGTGTGCCCGGGCGCTCGCCCGGGCCAAGCTCTGGGACCCGGAGGCGCGGCGCGGCCGCAAGGAGGTGCCCACGGCGGGCCAGATGCTGAAGGCCACGCTTCCGGACCTCGATGTGGAGGCCCACGACGCCGAGATGCCGGGTTACCTGAGATCCAATCTCTATTGAGGCGCCGCCCGCTCGTTGGGCGTCCGCAAAAAGCTAACGGGGCCGGGCCACTTTGGGCCCGGCCCCGTCGCCGTTCCGCCGCTGCTTGCCGGCCGCTCAGAAGAGGTTCTGCGCCGAGACCATGGCGAACAGCATGGGGATCGACAGCAGGGTGTTGGTGCGCGAGAACAGCATGGCCGTGCGCGCCGACTTGGCCTTGGTGTCGGCGTCGGCCTCGACGATGCCGAGCGCGCGCTTCTGGTTCGGCCAGATGATGAACCAGACGTTGAACCACATGATGGCGCCCAGCCACATGCCGATGCCGATCATGGTGTGCTTGGCCACGCCGTCGGTGAGGCCGATCAGGACGGCGTCCAGCAGGTAGCCGTTCATCAGCGCCAGCAGCAGGCCGGTCACGATGGTCGCCATGGCGCCCCAGCGGAACCAGAAGAGGGCGGCCGGCGCGATCACCTTGCCGATGGCCGGCTTCTGCTCGTCCGGGATCTTGGGCATGTTGGGGATCTGGACGAAGTTGAAGTACCACAGCAGGCCGATCCACATGACGCCGCTCAAGACGTGCAGCCAGCGCAGGAAGAAGGCTCCGAACAAGTAGCCGGAGTAGCCCTGGGTCACCCAGTAGAGCAAGAACAGGACCACGGCCAGCACGAAGCCGACGATGACGGTCCGACCCAGATCTGTGAGAATAGTTGCCATCTTGGTGCCCCCTACGAACTCGTTGACATCACTCGCGCGCCCTTGCCGGGATTCCTCGCGCTACGGCCGCCCCCAATCCGACGGGGACCGCCCGCGAACTCCACTCGCGGCCCGACTCCGGCCGCTGTCCGCTTTCGGGGACCATAGGGCCAAAGGGCTGTCTTGCCAAGCGCTTGCCCCCCGCGTTTGCCGCCCCGCCGGGGCGCTCTATAGTCCGAAACAGGGATGAGCCAGGCCCGCCTCAGCTACTGCGCCGAACAGGTCCGCCGCCAGGATAGGGACCGCTATCTGACCGCGCTCTTCGCGCCCGCCGGGCGGCGCGAGGAGCTCTTCGCCCTCTATGCCTTCAACCTGGAGGTGGCGAGGACCGCGGAGGTGGTGAGCGAGTCCCTGATTGGCCGCATGCGCCTGCAATGGTGGCGGGAGGCGATCGCCGAGATCTACGAGGGCCGGGCCCGAGCCCATGCCGTGGTCGACCCGCTGGCCGCCGCCGTCGCGCGGAGGAACCTTAGCCGGGGCCACTTCGAGCGCCTGATCGACGCCCGCGAGGCCGACCTGGACGGGGTGGCGCCTGCCGGCCTCGACGCCCTCGAGGCCTATGCCGACGCCACCTCGGCGGGCCTTTTGCGCCTGGCGCTGGAAGTGCTGGGCGCCCCGGCCGAGGAAGGCCCGGCCGCAGAGGCGGTCGGCCACCTGGGCGTCGCCTGGGCGCTCACCGGCCTCGCCCGGGCGGTGCCCTTCCATGCCCGCCAGAAGCGTCTCTACCTGCCGGCGGAGCTGACGGTCGAGGCCGGCCTGGCGGAGCAGGCGTTGTTCGAGCTGGGAAGCTCGCCGGCGCTCGCCCAGGTCGTCGAGCAGGTTGCCGGGCGGGCGCGGGCGCGCCTGCGGGCGGCGCGAGTCCGCCAGCGAGAGCTGCCCAGGGCCGCCAAGCCCGTGCTGCTGTTCGCGCCCCTGGCGGATCGCTACCTGGACGAGCTGGAGCGCGCCGGCTTCGATCCCTTCGATCCGCGGGTCCAGGCGCCTGCGACGGGCGCGCCGTGGCGGCTGCTCTGGGCGTCGTTGCGGCGGAGGTACTAGCGTCATGAGTCTGGATCGCCGGCCGCGCCGGGGCCTGGTGCTCGGCAAGTTCCTGCCGCCCCACCTCGGCCACCGCTATTTGATCGAGTTCGCCCGCGCCTATGTGGCGGAGCTGACCGTCCTGGTCTGCTCCGTCGAGCGCGAGCCTATTCCCGGCGCCCTGCGCTACGACTGGATGCGGCGCTGGTTTCCCGACTGCCGTGTCGTCCACGTGGACGACGAGGTGCCCCAGGCGCCGGAGGAGCACCCCGACTTCTGGCCCGTCTGGCGCGCCCTGCTGCGGCGCGAGGCGCCACGGGGCTTCGATGTCTTCTTCTCCTCGGAGGCCTACGGCGAGCGGGTGGCCGAAGTCATGGGCGCGGTCCACGTGGCGGTCGATCCGGGGCGGCGTGTCGTCCCCGTCAGCGGCCGCGAGATCCGCCGTGCGCCGCTCGCCCACTGGGACTGGATCGCGCCGCCCGCGCGGCCCCACTTCCTGAAGCGGATCTGCCTGTTCGGGCCGGAATCGACCGGCAAGTCGGTCTTGGCCGAACGCCTCGCGGAGCGCTACGGCACCTGCCATGTGCCGGAGTTCGCCCGGGGGCACCTGGATCCCAGGGGCGGGGCCTGCGCGCCCGCGGACATTGCGCTGATCGCCCGCGGCCAGATGGCCTCCGAGCGGGCGCTCGCCGAGCGCGCGCGCAAGCTGCTCGTCTGCGATACCGACGTGCTGCTGACCAGCCTCTGGAGCCGCATGCTGTTCGATGAGTGTCCGGCCTGGATCGACGAGGCCGGCGCGGCGGCGCGCTACGACCTCACCCTGCTCACCGACGTGGACGCACCCTGGGTGGACGACGGCCAGCGCTACTTCCCCGACACCGGGCGGCGCGGGCGCTTCTTCGCTCTCTGCCAGGAGACCCTGGAGCGCCTGGGACGGCCTTATCTGCGGCTCTCCGGGGACTGGGAGACGCGATTCGAGGCCGCCTGCGAAGCGGTCGACGCACTATTGCGGGAGTCGCCCTGAGACCGTCCTACTCGGCCGCCGCCAGGCCGCTCGCGCCGTCCCAGGCGGCCAGGTCGGCGAGCGCCCGGGCGGCCAGCGCCGGCCGACGTTCGCGTTTTGCCAGGCGCCGCTTGCCGCCGGTTCCCGCGGGCAGGGGCGGGAAGAGGCCGAAGTTCACGTTCATGGGCTGGAAGGTTTCGGCCTCGGCGCCGCCGGTGATGTGGGCGAGCAGGGCGCCGTGGGCGGTGGTGGGCGGCGGCGGGGCGAGGCTCCGCCCGAGCCGCTCGGCGGCGGCGAAGCGCCCGGCCAGCAAGCCGATGGCGGCGCTCTCCACGTAGCCCTCGACGCCGGTGATCTGGCCGGCGAAGCGCAGCCGCGGCTCCGCCTTGAGTCGCAGTTCTCCGTCCAGGAGGCGCGGCGAGTGGATGAAGGTGTTGCGGTGGATGCCGCCGAGGCGGGCGAACTCGGCCCGCTCCAGTCCGGGGATCATACGGAACACCTGAACCTGCGCGCCGTGCTTCAGCTTGGTCTGAAAGCCCACCATGTTGTAGAGGCTGCCGAGTGCGTTGTCCTGGCGTAGCTGCACTACCGCATGGGGCGGACGGCCGCTGCGCGGGTCGGCCAGGCCGACCGGCTTCATGGGCCCGAAGCGCAGGGTATCCGGCCCGCGCGCGGCCATGACCTCGATCGGCAGGCAGCCTTCGAAGTAGGGCGTCTTCCTCTCCCAGTCGTGGAATTCGGTTTGCTCGCTCGCCAGCAGGGCCTCCAGGAAGGCGGCGTACTGCTCCCGGTCGAGGGGGCAGTTGATGTAGTCGGCCCCTTCGCCCTTGTCGTAGCGGGACTGGAACCAGGCGACCGAGAAGTCGATCGAGTCCTTGTGGACGATGGGCGCTATGGCGTCGAAGAAGGCGAGTTGCGTCTCGCCGGTCAGCGCCAGGATGGCCTCGGTGAGCGCCGGCGAGGTGAGGGGACCGGTGGCCAAGATGACCTGGTCCCAGTCTCCGGGAGGCGCCCCGGCGATCTCCTCGCGGCGGATCTCGACCAGGGGCTCGGCCTCGAGCTTCGCCGTCACGGCGTCGGAGAAGCCGTCCCGGTCGACGGCGAGCGCGCTGCCCGCCGGCACCCGGTGCCGGTCGCCGGCCGCGAGCACCAGGGAGCCGAGCCGGCGCATCTCCTCATGCAGCAGGCCGACGGCATTCTGCTCGGCGTCGTCGGAGCGGAAGGAGTTGGAGCAGACCAGCTCCGCCAGGCCGCCGGTCTTGTGGGCCGCCGTTGCGCGCGTGGGCCGCATCTCGTGCAGCACCACGGGCAAACCGGCGCGGGCGATCTGCCAGGCCGCCTCGCTGCCCGCGAGGCCGCCGCCGACCACGTGGATGGGCTCGGTCCGTGCGTCCGTCATGGCCGGACTATAGCCCCGGAGCGGCCGGGGTTCACGGGTCGAGCGCAGGCGCCGGTCCACCGCGTTCGGCCGGGCGATCCTGTGGGCAGAATCGGCGAGGGGGGCTGGAAGCGGCCTACGGCGCGGGTTACAAGGAATGCGGCTTGGGGTGTATCGCAAGATGCGGACGGTCTCGTCCGCCGAGGGACCGGGCCGGGGATGCCTGAGCACGCCGAGACAGGCGGCTTTCTGCTCGAAGTGATCGTCGTGCTGTTCGCGGCGGTCCTCTTCGTCTCACTCTTCCGGCGCTTCCGGCTGGGGGCGGTGCTGGGCTATCTGGTGGCCGGCGCCGTCATCGGGCCGAGCGGCTTGGCCCTGGTGACGAACCTCGAGACGGTTCAGGCCCTGGGCGAGCTCGGCGTCGTCTTCCTGCTGTTCGCCGTCGGCCTGGAGCTGCCGTTCGAGCGCATCCGGGTCATGCAGACGCGCATCTTCGTGCTGGGCGCGGCCCAGATCTTCCTGACGGGACTGGCCATCTTCGGGGTCGCGGTCCTCATGGGTGTCTCGACCCTGTCGGCTGCGGTGATCGGCGGCGCCCTGGCGCTCTCCTCCACCGCCATCGTGCTGCGCATCCTGGTGGACCGGGGCGAGCTGACCAGCCAGGTCGGCCGGGCCTGCTTCGCCGTCCTGCTGGTCCAGGACATGATGGTGGGCCCCTTCCTGGTGCTGGCGCTGGCGCTCGGCGACGGCGGCGAGGCGCTCGGCCTGGCGGTCGGCGGCGCCCTCCTGAAGGCCGCGGTGGCGGTCATGGCGATCCTCGGCATCGGGCGCATCGTGCTGCGCCACCTGTTCCAGCAGGTGGCGATCGTCCGCGACCCGGACGTCTTCATCGCCCTTTCCCTGCTGGTGGTGCTCGCCAGCGGCTTGATGACGGCGATGGCCGGGCTCTCCATGGCCTTCGGCGCCTTCCTCGCCGGCATGCTGCTGGCCGAGACCCACTACCGCCACCAGGTGGCCGCCGACATCCAGCCCTTCCGCGGCCTGCTGCTGGGCCTCTTCTTCATGTCGGTGGGCATGACCCTGGACGTGGGCCTGACGTTCGAGAAGCTGGGCCTGGTGATCGTCCTGGCCGTCGGCCTGGTGCTGCTCAAGGCCGTTCTGCTGGCGGGCCTGGGCCTCGCGGCGGGGCTGCGCGCGGCCCAGTCGGTGAACCTGGGCGTCCTGCTCTCCCAGGGCGGCGAGTTCGCCTTCGTGTTGCTGGGCGCGGCCCTGGGCGCCGGGGTGGTGCTGGCCGAGGACGCGCAGATCCTGGTGGTCGTCGTGGCGCTCACCATGATGGCGACGCCCTTCCTCGCCATCCTGGGAAAGCAGCTTGAGCGCCGGGTCGAGCGCCGCACGGTGGCCGCGCTGGAGACCATGCCCGACCAGGCCGAGGGCCTGAAGGACCACGTGGTGATCGCGGGCTACGGGCGCGTAGGAGCGGCGGTGGCCTCCCAGCTGCGTTCCGAGGGCACGGACTTCATCGCCGTCGACCTCGACCCGCACCGGGTCACCCAGGCCCGGACCGGCGGCCTGCCGGTCTATTACGGCGACGCCACCCGCCCGGAGATCCTGGAGGCGGTCCACGTCGAGCGGGCCCGGGCCCTGGTGGTGGCGGTGGACGATCCCCAGGTGGCCCTGCGCACGGTCGCCATGGTGCGCTACATCTTCACCGATCTGAAGATCTACGCACGGGCCCACGACGACAAGCACGCCCTCGAGCTGACCAAAGCCGGCGCCGATATCGTCATCCCCGAGCTGGTGGCGACGGGTCAGCGCCTCGCCGGTTCGATCATGGAGAATTGAGGATATGAACAGCCGAGGCCGGTGGCACCGGGAGCATGAGCACCTAAAGGAGCGGATCGGGTAAATTTAATACCACCGGTTGAGCCGCCGGGTTATACTGAATCATTGCTCGGTCGATATTTCACGGGGAGCCGATTTCGAGGGCCGGAGCGTCAATTCGGGTAGGGACTTGCTCGGCCGGCCCCTGGCGCGAATGCCATGAGAAAGGTTTTGCCAAGCTGCCTCTGGCCGCTCGGGACAGGGGAACTATGCGGACGGCGCCGGGCCGGCGAGGCCAGGAAGGCGTTGCAGAGTTTCGGAAACAAATGCCTCGGCACCGCGGTCCTGGCCGCGGCGGCGGCCCTCCTGACGGCGGCCCTGCCGGCCGGTGCCGCCCTGGCCTCGGCCTGCAAGGCGCCCAAGACGCCGGCCAAGGCGACCCTGGTGATGAAGCCGGTCGAGGTGACCTACCGGCACGATCTCGACACGGGCGGCATCCAGGACATCGTGAACAAGGGCCAGGGCTACGTCTCCGGTCCCTGGCACCAGTCAGGCGGCCTCACCAGCTCGGGCCTCTCGGTCGGCTACGAGACCCGCTTCTACACCAGCAAGGCCCAGGGCGTGGGCCACTGTGCCGCGCTGGCCGAGGTGATCGTGACCGTCGAGTATCACGAGATGACGGTCTTCGTCGGCAGCGAGTACCCGAAAGGCTCCTGCGAGTACGAGGCCATCCTGGCCCACGAGAAGGAGCACGTCGCCATCCATTCCGATGTCCTGGAGAGATACGAGGGCAAGCTGCGGGACGCGATCCAGGGGGTGCTGAGGTCCAAGAAGACGATCTTCGTCCACCGCAAGGGCGAGGCCAGGTCGGCCTACCTGGTGGAGTTCGAGCGGCAGCTGCAGCCGGTGCTCACCAAGATGACCGCCGAGCGCAGGTACAGAAACGGCAAGATCGACACCCGGGAGAGCTACCGCCGGGTCTGGGCCCAGTGCGACAACTGGCGCAGCGCAGCGGATTGGGCCGCCGCCGACGAGGCACCGGCGGAGACCGAGGAGGAGTTCGTCGGCAGCGAAGAACCCCAATCGGACGGCGCCCTCCAGGGATCGCCCGGCTTCAAGATCATCAGCGGCTCCAACACCTTCTTCGACTGAGGGGCGGATGAGGACCCGTCACCCATTGCCGCGCCCCATACCGCGGTTTGCGACGCTGGCACTCCTCGCGGCTGCATTTGCCCTGTTACTGCCGCTGGAAGCCGCTTTGGGCGCGACCTGCGGGCAGCCCAAAGGACCGGGTAAAGTAAGTCTGGAACTGCTCCTGGGCGAAGTCGAAATCCGTCACGACCGCGATTCATGGCAGCTTCGGGAGGTCATCAGTCCATATCATACCAATACACTACATATGCGGTTCTTCCCGATGGGCTTGGCCGAGCAAGAGTTTCACTATCCGACCTTCTCCGATTGGCTCGTCTATCGTGAGCCGAAAGGCCGCGGCCATTGCGTTTCGCTGGCGGACGTAAAGGTACGAATGGGTTTCGAGAAGTTCGTGCTTTCCGTCAGTTCGGCCTATCCGGAAGGCACTTGCGAGTACGATGAGATACTCAAGCACGAGCAAGAACACGCGCGAATCTACCGCGAAAGTCTTCAGAAGTTCGAGCCTGCATTCAAACGGGCGCTCCGAAGGGTAGTAGAGAACAGCAAAGCTATGTTCGTGTACCGCATGTCCGATTTCCGGGCGACCACGGCCAATGAAATTCGCTCGGCAATCTATTCCGTCATGACCAGGATGTGGGCTGAAGCCGGGCGAAGAAATGACATTCTCGATCATCCGGAGAATAACGGGAAAGAGCAGACCAAGTGCAAGGACTGGAGACGATGGCAGTTGAAATCCGGCCGTCCGTATCCTGGAGCTGTTCCTCTCAGGCCCGGCGGCGGGACCATCTATTTTGCTCCCGGGTTCAAGCACATCGACATGGAAAGGGGGACAGTCAACTACAGGAAAGTCCCCGGGCCCAAGTTCATCACTCCGCCCTGAGCGCGGCAGGCACAGGTGCATCGGAGCCTTACTGTCGCACTCGGAGGCAAAGGCGCATTGATCGCTTTTAATATTCCTACATTGAACTGCCTAAAGGTGCAGGAGGATTTGATTCATTTGCAAGGCGCCTAGCTCTCATATGATTGGCCAACTCCAAACTGCATGCTGGTCGCCAAATGCGTGGCAGCGTGACATTGAGGCCTTTGCTGCTGCCACAATCGAGGCACCTCATATAATTGAAGTTTCTACTTTATATTGCATTCACTAGATGCAATAGTTTTCCTTGTTCCGCGCCTCTTTGATTGACCCATTTGGCTGATCCGCCGGAGTCCGGTCGTCTAGTCAGAAAATGGATGTATGGCTACAAATCGTTGGAGCATCTTTGGTTGGCTTGGTGACGGGCCTATGGGCTGCCGCATACATTATGCGCTTGTGGCATGATGGAACCTTGTCATCTCAAAGAAAGTTCCTCAGTGGCAGCACAGCGATAACCGGAATGGGAGGAGCACCATATGCAGCTTTTTTTGTCTGGATCGATGATGCTGCAATTTGGTGTCTTATTACCTACATGGCTCCGCTGTCAGTATCAGCGTTTCTAGCATTCATTGGCTCAATTTTCTCGCGCGAACAATGGCAAGCTCCTGACCCGCGGAGGTTTGAGCGGTGATAGAGTCAAGATCCAGGAGAGTGATAGTCATCTCAAGTGGAAAAGGTGGAGTAGGCAAATCACTTCTCGCATCATGCCTAAGTAAAGTTCTTCAAGAAGATTTCAAAGTTTTACTTGTGGATATGGATCTTGGAGTTAAGGGAATCACCTTCATGTATGGCGCCGCTGACGCTTGGGAGGAGACACGTGGCTCCATAATGGACTATTTGAGCGGAAACCTAGATGCGGACACAATTGTCACAGAAGCTGAGAGTCGTGAGGGTCAGGCCATTGTTCCTGCGTCGACCGATTTTAACAAATCAGTTGATTGGGATAACTTTTCTGAATTGGAACCAATTAAGATAGACAGACTGGTAGAAACGGCATTCGAGCATAATTTTGATTTTGTAATACTTGATACTCGAGCAGGTATTGATAGCATTTTATTGGACCTTGCGAAATTGCAGCCGCTAGTAATTGTTGTTCTGGAAGCGGATGTTATCAGTCTTACTTCGGCTCTTGATATTCGCGGCCAGCTATTGAAGTTTACAAAGGACTTTTACTTTGTGATTAATAAATCTCCTCGTGCATTCCTAGCAAAAAGAGACCCAGTTCTCGAAAAACTGAAGTTCCTCCCTCCGCTCCCATTTGATTTCAAGCTATACAACAGGTTTGTGCGGGATGCTCGCGGTTTAGTACACTCAGGCTTTGAGAAAACTGCTTACAAGAAATATGTTGGGCGACTAGCAAAAACTCTGCTTAGGGAAGAGTCGCTTCCTCCAATGAAGAGTGTATCGTTGCCAACCTTTTATGACTATCTGTATGCTAACCGAGCAAGTCGTTTTCTGATACATTTTGTTGGGTATGGTTTAACATTTTTCTTTTTTCTTGTTATGCTTTCAGTATTAGGCGTGTTGTGGGAAAAGTACTTTCTAAAAGGAACTTTCTAGTTCAGGTCACATCTTTTCTGAGATGCAGTGTTTGGAGAGGGTTTCGATTGTCGCGTTCGCGAAACTGTCATTTGAAAGAACTCATACTCGCAAATGAAGAGTCAAATAGTGCTTGCTCGAGTAGTATGCGGACAGGATAAGTTCAAACAATGCTGTGGACGCTTTCAAGCCTTGGGGACTCAATGCTTAAGAAACTGATTGAAATGATTTGCATCACTCCCGTTCGGGGGTGAGGGCGGTCTGTTCGCCTTCGATGCCCTTGAGGGCGAACTGGCCGAGGCTGCGGAAGCGGCGGCTGGAGACGCTGGCGAGCGCCTCGGAGACGACGATGGGCGGGTCGAGGGTTACGCTCAGGGGCTCGAGACGCGCGACCAGGTTCACCACCGGGCCGATCACCGTGAAGTCGAGCCGGTCGGCGGCACCCACGTTGCCGTACATGACCTTCCCCACTGCGATGGCGATGCCGACCTTGAGGGGCGCCGCGCCCTCGGCCTCGCGCTCCCGGTTGAGGGCCTCGATGCCGGCGAGCGCGTCCTCGGCGGCGGCAATCGCCCGGTCGGCGCCCTGGCACTTGGCCTCCTTGGTCGACTCGCAGCGGAAGATGGCCAGCATGCCGTCGCCGATGAACTTCAGCACCTCGCCGCCGCGCGCCTGGACCGGCCGGGCCATACAATCGAAGTAGTCGTTCAGCAGGCCGATCACCGGCTCGAGCTCCTGGCACTGGGAGAGCCTGGTGAAGCCGCGCAGGTCGCAGTACCAGACGACGGCGTGGATCTCCTCGCCCTCGCCGCGCCGGATGGCGCCGTTCAGGATGCGCGAGCCGCTGTCGTGTCCCAGGTAGGTGTCGAGCAGGGTGCGCGCCGTGCGCTGCACGTGGTTCAGCTCCAGGACGGCGGCGAAGGCCGGCAGGCTGGCCTCCAGGACGGCCAGGTCCAGCTCGCCCAGGCCGGCCGCCTCCTTGGTGGCGAAGCTGACCGCGTTTGTCCGCCCGGTCGAAAAGGGCATGGGCAGCATGACGTAGTCCCGGAAGCCGGTCGCCTGCAGGTCGTCCAGGACCGGGAAGGGCTGGGCACCGCTCTCGGCGATCGGGCAGTGCAGCACGTCGCCACCCTCGAAGATATGGCGCACCGGGCTCTTGATGTAGAAGGTGTCGTTGCGGTTGCCGTGGCGGTGGCCGGTCTCCACGGCGCCGCCGGCCTCGCGCAGCCACAGGAGCGAGCGCGCGGAGAGCTGGGGATGGAGCTGGGGCATGTGAATGGTGGCCCGGTCGAGCGGCAGGCCCAGCTCCCGCAGCCGCTCGCAGAAGCGGGAGAAGAGGAAGGGAGTGCGGCCGATGCGCAGGCGGTTCTCCAGCAGCCAGGCGACCACCGGCTGGACCCTCATCCGAGCCTCTTCCTGCAGCGACCTGTCGATGACCTCGCTCATGCTTTCCTCCGGCCGCCTTCAGGCCCGCTTCTTCGGCTTCTCGAGGGCGCGCCCGAGATAGGGCACCAGGTACTGGCCCGTGTAGCTCTCGGCCTTGGCCGCCACCTCCTCGGGCGTGCCGGCCACCAGGATGCGTCCGCCCTTGTCGCCGCCCTCGGGGCCCAGGTCGATGATCCAGTCGGCGGTCTTGATGACCTCCAGATTGTGCTCGATCACCACCACCGTGTTGCCCTGCTCGACGAGGGCGTGCAGCACGTCGAGCAGCTTGCGCACGTCCTCGAAATGGAGGCCCGTGGTGGGCTCGTCCAGGATGTAGAGGGTGCGGCCCGTCGCCCGGCGCGACAGCTCCTTGGCGAGCTTCACCCGCTGGGCCTCGCCGCCCGAGAGGGTGGTGGCGGGCTGGCCCACCTGGATATAGCCCAGGCCGACCCGCTCCAGCGTCTCCAGCTTGTTGCGGATCGCCGGCACCGCCTTGAAGAAGCCGGCGGCCTCTTCGACCGTCATGTCGAGCACGTCGGCGATCGACTTGCCCTTGAACTTGATCTCCAGGGTCTCACGGTTGTAGCGCCGGCCCTTGCAGACGTCGCAGCGCACGTAGACGTCGGGCAGGAAGTGCATCTCGATCTTGATCACGCCGTCGCCTTGGCAGGCCTCGCAGCGTCCGCCCTTCACGTTGAAGGAGAAGCGCCCGGGCTTGTAGCCGCGGGCGCCCGCCTCGGGCAGGCCGGCGAACCAGTCGCGGATCGGCGTGAAGGCGCCGGTGTAGGTGGCCGGGTTGGAGCGCGGCGTGCGGCCGATCGGCGACTGGTCGATGTCGATCACCTTGTCCAGGTGCTCCAGCCCCTCGATGCGGTCGAACTCGGCCGGCTGGTGGCGCGCCCGGTGGAGGCGCCGGGCGAGCGCCTTGAAAAGGGTCTCGACGATCAGGGTCGACTTGCCCGAGCCCGAGACGCCGGTGATGCAGGTGAAGGTGCCGAGCGGCACCTCGCCGGTCACGTCCTGCAGATTGTGGCCGCGGGCGCCGAGGATGCGCACGCTCTGCTGCTTGTGGCCGGACCGGCGCCGGCGCGGCACCGGGATCTGGCGCAGGCCGGTCAGGTACTGGCCGGTCAGGCTCTCCGTCGCCTGCATGATCTTCTCGACCGGGCCCTCGGCGATCACGTGGCCGCCGTGGATGCCGGCGCCCGGGCCGATGTCGAGCACGTGATCGGCGCTGCGGATGGCCTCTTCGTCGTGCTCCACCACGATGACCGTGTTCCCGAGGTCGCGCAGCCGCTGAAGCGTCTCCAGCAGGCGGGCGTTGTCCCGCTGGTGCAGGCCGATGGAGGGCTCGTCCAGCACGTAGAGCACGCCGGTCAGGCCGGAGCCGATCTGGGAGGCGAGACGGATGCGCTGGCTCTCGCCGCCGGAGAGGGTCGCCGAGGCCCGGGACAGGGTCAGGTACTCCAGGCCCACGTTCACCAGGAAGCGCAAGCGCTCGTTGATCTCCTTGAGGATGCGGTGGGCGATCTCGCGCTGCTTCTCGGTGAGCTCCGCCTCCAGGGCGCCGAACCATTGGGCGGACTCGAAGACCGACTTCTCGGCCACCTCGCCGATGTGGAGGCCGCCGATCTTGACCGCCAGGGCCTGGGGCTTCAGCCGGTGGCCGCCACAGGCCTCGCAGGGCTGGCTCGCCTGGTACTTGCCGATCTCCTCGCGCACCCAGTCGCTTTCGGTCTCCCGCCAGCGCCGCTCCATGTTGGGGATGACGCCCTCGAAGGGCTTGCTGGTCTCGTAGGTGCGCAGGCCGTCATCGTAGCGCATGGTGACCGGCTTGTCGCCGCTGCCGTAGAGGACGACCTTGCGCACCTTCTCGTCCAGCTCGGCCCAGGGCTCGGCGGTGGAGATGTCGAAGTGGCGGGCCAGGCTGTCGAGGGTCTGGGCGTAGTACTGGGAGGTGGAAGCGGCCCAGGGCGCGATGGCGCCTTCGCGCAAGGTCCGGCCGGGATCCGGCACCACCAGATCGGGATCGACGTAGAGGGTGGTGCCGAGGCCGTCGCAGGCCCCGCAGGCGCCGAAGGGATTGTTGAAGGAGAAGAGCCGAGGCTCGATCTCGTCGATGGTGAAGCCGGAGACCGGGCAGGCGAAGCGGGCCGAGAAGGTCTCGCGCTCGCCGCTGTCGGCGTCCTCGGTGAAGGCCAGGCCGTCGGCCAGCTCCAGCGCCGTCTCGAAACTGTCGGCGAGGCGGGATTCGAGCCCCTCGCGCAGCACCAGGCGGTCGACCACCACCTCGATGTCGTGCTTCTTCTTCTTGTCCAGCTTGGGCGCCGCCTCGATCTCGTGCAGCTCGCCGTCGATCTTGACCCTCTGGAAGCCGCGCTTCTGCAGGTCGGCCAGCTCCTTGCGGTACTCGCCCTTGCGCCCACGCACGATGGGCGCCAGCAGGTAGAGGCGGGTGCCCTCGGCCATCCCGGTCACCCGGTCGACCATCTGGCTCACGGTCTGGCTCTCGATGGGCAGGCCGGTGGCGGGCGAGTAGGGCACGCCCACCCGGGCGAAGAGCAGACGCAGATAGTCGTAGATCTCGGTGACGGTGCCCACCGTCGAGCGCGGGTTCTTGGAGGTGGTCTTCTGCTCGATGGAGATGGCCGGCGACAGGCCCTCGATGGACTCCACGTCGGGCTTCTGCATCAGCTCGAGGAACTGGCGGGCGTAGGCCGAGAGGCTCTCCACGTAGCGCCGCTGGCCCTCGGCATAGATGGTGTCGAAGGCGAGTGACGACTTGCCCGAGCCGGACAGGCCGGTGATCACCACCAGCCGGTCCCGCGGCAGGGTGACGTCGATGCCTTTCAGATTGTGCTCGCGGGCGCCGCGGACCCTGATCTCCGGGGTCTCCGGCGGCGCGTCATGAATACGCGACCCCATATGCTCCGACAACGGCTCCGATGTTCTTGCTTTGAAAGGACCTTCCGGCGGCGCCCCGAAGAAGCCGGCTCCTGGAAAAGCCTGCTCCGGGGAGTGCCCCGCGCCGGACCGCCGCGCCTCGGCTCGGCAGGTCCCAGACGGCGGCGATCTAGAATATGGGGTAAGCGAGGCGGAAAAGCGACCCCCCGTCGGGCGCTCGGCGCCGCCTTGCGCCAGTCTCCTGACATCTGCGGCTGCATGCCTGCATTCTGCATACGCTCCGCGCGTCGGCTCGCGGGATCTCCGCGCCTTGGATACTGCGGAGGGCGGTTTCCGACCCCGAGATTCCCGTCTGGCGGCGTCGGGTGCGGGGCGCTAGAGTGCGGTAAGCTTTCCGCAAAACACGAGATCCGGGGCAGGCGCATGGCGGGTACGGTCAACAAGGTCATTCTCATCGGCAATCTGGGGCGCGATCCCGAGATCCGCACCACCCAGGACGGCACCCGGATCTGCCACCTCTCGGTCGCCACGACCGACACCTGGAAGGACCGCAACACCGGCGAGCGGCGCGAGCGCACCGAGTGGCACCGGGTGGTGATCTTCAACGACCGCCTGGCGGACGTGGCCGAGAAGTACCTGCGCAAGGGCTCCAAGGTCTATCTCGAGGGCTCGCTGCAGACCCGCAAGTGGACCGACCAGTCGGGCCAGGAGCGCTACACCACCGAGGTCGTGCTGCAGCGCTACCGCGGCGAGATGACCATGCTGGACACCCGCGGCGGCGGTGGCGGGGACTTCGGCGGCGGCGACTATGGCGGGGGCGGCGGTGGTGGCCCAGCTCCAGGCGGCGAGTCCAGGGGCGACCTGGACGACGAGATTCCCTTCTAGCGGCCCCTTCAATCCAGGGAGGCGACCATGGCGAACATCGACTGGTACGTCGAAGGCCTGACCTACGGCAACTGCAACTGCAACCACAGCTGCCCCTGCCAGTTCGAGGACCGGCCGAGCAACGGCAACTGCCAGGGCTTCGAGGTCCTGCGCATCGACAAGGGCCATTTCGGCGACACCGACCTGAGCGGCCTCAAGCTGGCGCTGCTCTACTCCTGGCCGGGCGCCATCTTCGAGGGCAACGGCGAGATGCAGGCCATCATCGACGAGCGCGCCGACGAGGCCCAGCGCCACGCCCTCCAAACCGTGGTCTACGGCGGCGAGACCGACGAGGCGGCGACCCACTGGTGGGTCTTCCACGCCATGTCCAGCACGGTCCACGAGCCACTCTTCAAGCCCATCGAGTACGAGGTGGACCTGGAGGCCCGCACGGCTCGGATCGTCATCCCCGGCGTGCTGGAATCGACCGGCGAGCCGATCAGGAACCCGGTCGACGGGGCCGAGCACCGGGTGCGCATCGACATCCCGGACGGCATCGAGTTCGAGCTGGCCGAGATCGGCAATGCCTCCACCAAGGCCGACGCCGCCATCAAGCTGGACCTGAAGGACTCCTACGGCCAGTGGAACGAGCTGCGCCACGCCGGCTCCGGCGTCCAGCGCACGCGTTAGGGCAGGGCCATCTCAGAACGGGCGACCGGCGGCCGCCAGAGGGCCTGAACGGCCGCTTTTCGGCCGTCTTCCGCGCGGGCCGCCGTCCTTGTCCGAAAGGGCCCGATCGGCTAGATTTCAGGGCTCGTACGGGGCCGATTCGGGCTCCGTTTGCGCATTTGAAGCCACCTTCGAAGACCTTGAAATCGCTGGATGAAATGAGTGCCGCCTGGCGGCGGCACGGGGCCCGTTACAGGACAGCTTCTTGAGCGACACGACCCTTCCGCCGGAGCCCTCCGACGTCACCCCGGTGACGATCGAAGAGGAGATGAAGCGCTCCTACCTCGATTACGCCATGAGCGTGATCGTGGCCCGGGCGCTGCCCGACGTGCGCGACGGCCTGAAGCCCGTCCACCGCCGCATCCTCTACGCCATGAAGGAGGAGGGCTACGACTGGAACCGGGCCTACCGCAAGTCGGCGCGCATCGTCGGCGACGTGATGGGCAAATACCACCCCCACGGCGACCAGGCGATCTACGACGCCATGGTGCGCATGGCCCAGGACTTCGCCATGCGCCTGCTGCTGGTGGACGGCCAGGGCAACTTCGGCTCCATGGACGGCGACCCGCCGGCGGCCATGCGCTACACCGAGGTGCGCCTGACCCGCGCGGCGAGCGAAGCGCTGCTCGAGGACATCGAGCGCGACACGGTCGACTTCCAGGCCAACTACGACGAGACCTCGCGCGAGCCGGTGATCCTGCCGGCCGCCATCCCGAACCTGCTGGTGAACGGCGCCGGCGGCATCGCCGTCGGCATGGCGACCAACATCCCGCCCCACAATCTGGGCGAGGTGATCGACGCCTGCTGCGCCTACGTGGACGACCCGGCGATCTCCATCGACGAGCTGATGGCCTACGTGCCGGGACCGGACTTTCCGACCGGCGCCCTCATCCTCGGCAAGGCGGGCATCCGCGAGGCCTACCACCTGGGCCGCGGCTCGGTGGTCATGCGCGGCAAGGCGACGATCGAGGAGGGCGCCCGGGACCGCCAGTCCATCGTCATCACCGAGATCCCCTACCAGGTGAACAAGGCGCGCATGCTCGAGCGCATCGCCGACCTGGTGCGGGAGAAGACCATCGAGGGCATCGCCGATCTGCGCGACGAGTCCGACCGCCAGGGCCTGCGCGTGGTGGTCGACCTGCGCCGTGACGCCATGGCCGACGTGGTCCTCAACCAGCTCTACCGCTACACCCCGCTGCAATCGAGCTTCGGCGTCAACATGCTGGCGCTCAATGGCGGCCGGCCGGAGCTGCTCGACCTCAAGCGGGTGATCGCCGCCTTCGTCGAGTTCCGCGAGGAGGTCATCACCCGGCGCACGGTCTTCGAGCTGGGCAAGGCTCGGGCCCGGGCCCACGTGCTGGCGGGCCTGGCCATCGCGGTGGCCAACATCGACGATGTGGTGAAGCTGATCCGCGCCGCGCCGGATCCTCAGGCCGCCCGCGAGGGCCTCATGGCCCGGGCCTGGCCGGCCTCCGACGTGGCGCCGCTGATCCGCCTGATCGACGAGCCGGGCCACGAGCTGGGCGAGGACGGCACCTACCGGCTCTCCGAGACTCAGGCCAAGGCGATCCTCGACCTGCGCCTGCAGCGCCTGACCGGCCTCGAGCGGGAGAAGATCGGCGAGGAGCTGGAGGCGCTCGCCAAGCAGATCGCCGAGTACCTGGCGATCCTCGAGTCCCGCGAGCGTCTGCTCGCCATCCTGCGGGACGAGCTCCTAGAGATGAAGGCGCGCTTTGGCGATCCGCGCCGCACGGTGATCGAGGAGCTGGAGTTCGAGCAGGACGTGGAGGACCTGATCCCTCGCGAGGAGATGGTGGTCACCGTGTCCCACGGCGGCTACATCAAGCGGGTGCCCCTCTCCACCTACCGGGCCCAGCGCCGCGGCGGCAAGGGCCGGGCTGGCATGTCGACCCGGGAGGAGGACTTCGTCAGCCAGGTCTTCGTCTGTGACACCCATACGCCGGTGCTGTTCTTCTCGTCGCGCGGCATCGCCTACAAGCTGAAGGTCTATCAGCTGCCCCAGGGCACGCCCCAGTCCCGCGGCAAGGCGCTGGTCAACCTGCTTCCCTTGCGCGAGGGCGAGACCATCACCACCGCCATGCCCATGCCCGAGGACGAGGAGACCTGGGGCGAGATGGACGTCATGTTCGCCACCTCCAGCGGCACCGTGCGGCGCAACCGCCTGTCGGACTTCACCCGCATCATGGCCAACGGCAAGATCGCCATGAAGCTGGAGGAGGAGGACTCCCGCCTGGTCAACGTGCAGGTCTGCAACAGCGACGACGACGTCCTGCTGGCCACGTCCAAGGGCAAGTGCATCCGCTTCCCCGTGGAGGACGTGCGGGTCTTCTCGGGCCGTAACTCGGTCGGCGTGCGCGGCATCAAGCTGGCCGAAGGCGACCAGGTCATCTCCATGACAATCCTCGGCCACATGTCGGTCTCGGTGGAGGAGCGCGACGCCTATCTCCGCCTCGCCGCCGCCCGGCGCCGGAGCGAGAACGGCGAGGAGGGCGCGCCCTGCGCGCCCGAGGACGCGGGCGTCGAGATCGACGAGACGCGCTACGCCGAGCTCGAGGCGGCCGAGGAGTTCATCCTCTCGATCGCCGACGACGGCCTGGGCAAGCGCTCCTCGGCCTACGAGTACCGGGTCGCCGGACGCGGCGGGCAGGGGGTCGCCAACATGGAGCTGGGGCGCGGCAAGTCCAAGCCCGAGGCCCGGGTCGTGGCGGCCTTCCCCGTGGAGCCGGGGAACGAGCTGGTGCTGGTCACCGACGGCGGCCAGCTCATCCGCTGCCCGGTCGCCGACATCCGCATCGTCGGGCGCAGCACCCGCGGCGTGCGCGTCTTCCACGTGGACGAGGACGAGCGGGTGGTCTCGGTCGCGCGCCTGGACGACATGGATGGCGAGAACGGCGAAAACGGCGAGACCGACGAATACACCGAGACGGATGACGACGGCGAAGGCCACGAGACCGGCGAAAGCGCCACGGGCGCGGCCGGCGAAACGCCGGAGGAGGGTGCGTGATGGCCAGGCCGCCCGCCAGGTCGCTCACCAGGCCGACCCTGGTCGGGATCTATCCCGGCACCTTCGACCCCATTACCGTCGGGCACTGCGACATCATCCAGCGGGCGACCCGGGTGGTCGACCGGCTGGTGATCGGGGTCGCCGGCAACCCGGGCAAGGGTCCCATGTTCGGGGTCGAGGAACGGGTCGAGCTGGTGCGCGAGGAGCTGTCGAGCCTGGGCACCAACGGCGCCGAGGTGGAGGTGCGCGCCTTCACCAACTTGCTGATGCACTTCGCCGAGGAGATGGGCGCGTCCCTCATCATCCGCGGTCTGCGCGCGGTCTCCGACTTCGAGTACGAGTTCCAGATGGCCTCCATGAACGCGCGCCTGAACCCGGAGGTGGAGACGGTCTTCCTGACTGCTTCGGAGCGCCAGCAGTTCATCTCCTCCCAACTGGTGAAGGAGATCGCCCGCCTGGGCGGCGACGTGAGCTCCTTCGTCAGCCCCCGGGTCGCCAAGCGAATCGCCGCGAACCTGCAGTCCGGCGAGTAGCGGCGGCGCGCCTACCCCGCCTCGCGCGCGTCTTTTCGGCGAGCCGGGCTTCCGTCTTGGGCGCGGAAAGGACGTGGCGCCATGACCCCCACGGCCAAAGTCTCCCCACTGGAACGCTCCTTCTCGCTGAAGGGGCAGGTGGCCCTGGTGACCGGCTCCCGCCGTGGTTTGGGTCTGGAGATCGCCAAGGCTCTTGCGGGGGCCGGTGCCCGGGTGCTGGTGAACGGCCGCCATCCCGAGACCCTGCAGGAGGCGGTGGCGCAGGTCGCCGCGGAAGGCGCGAAGGGTCCCGGCGGAACGGCCTCCGGCGGGACGACCGAGGCGCTGGCCTTCGACGTGGCCGACGAGGCCGCCGTGGCCGGCGCCTTCGAGTGGATCGCCGAGACCCACGGCCGCCTCGACGTCCTGGTGAACAACGTCGGCCGGCGCGACCGGCGCGGGATCCTGGAGTTCGACCTGGCGGGGGTGCGCCGGCTTATGGAGGTCGACCTGGTGGCGCCCTTCGGCCTCACGCGCCGGGCAGCCGAGCTGATGATACCCATGGGCGGCGGGCGCATCGTCAATGTCACCTCCATCGCCGGCCCGCTCGCCAGCGGCCTGGACGCCGCCTACAGCACGGCCAAGGGCGGCCTGGAGGCGCTGACCCGCACCGCCGCCGCCGAGCTGGGCCGCCACGGCATCACCGTCAATGCCGTTGCCCCGGGCTTCTTCGCCACCGAGGCCAACGCCGAGATGGCGGCGGACCCGAAGATCGCCGAGTGGCTGGCGCAGCGCTCGTCGCTGGGCCGCTGGGGCCGGCCCGAGGAGATCGCCGGCGCCGTGCTGTTCCTGGTCTCGCCGGCCGCCTCCTACGTCACCGGACAGGTGCTGGCGGTGGACGGCGGCTACCTGGCGCACTTCTGACGGGGCGCTCATGACCGAGGGGAACCCATTCGGGGCCGGCGATCCGCGGGAAGCGCTGCGCCGCCTGCTTGTGGATCCGGCGGCGAGCTTCGCTATCGGCGTGCCGGCGGCCTCGGCCGAGTTCCTGCGGGCGGCGGACGAACCCTGGGAGGTGGCCGGGGACGGCCTGGGCGCCGCGACGCCCCGCGGCGCGATCCGGGTCGCCTGGCGCGACAACGCGCGGCCGCTCGCCTACGAGACGCTGAGCCGTCACCCAGGGCGCTGGCTGCATGGCCTGCTCTTCTGCCTGCCCGCGGCGGCGGCGCACCTGGGCGGCCGGAAGGCGCTCACCGAGCTCGGGCCCGACGGCGGGGCGGTGAGGGCGGAGGACCGGGCGGCCCTGCTGTTCGATCTGGGGGTCGGCGCGCGCCACGTCGATTTCTGCGTGCGCACCGACGATCCCGCCTTGATCGCGCGCCTCAGGGCCCACTGCGGCACGCCCCTCGACGGCTGGCCGGCGGAGCTCATGGGCGCGCTGCTGGCGGCCAACCCCGCGCGGGTGGTCACCTCGGCGCTCGCGCGCATCGAGGTGAGCGCGCCGATCCCGCGCGAGCGCACGCCGCTGGGTCCCCACACCCACCTCTTCCCCGAGCGCCTGGCGGCGAACCTCACCCACGACCCCAAGACACCGGTGCCCGAGGACTGGCGCGCTTGCCTCGAGGTCTATCCGCCCCATCCGGCGATCGGCCTCGAGGGCGAGACCACCGCCTTCGACACCGCGCGCCACGAGGCTTTCCAAGCCCTGCTGCGGGCCTGGGGCGACCCGGCCTATCTGGCGGCAAAGGCCCGGGCGGAGGCGGGCGAAGAGGCCGACGCACGCAACCCCGCCGCCGCCCTGGCAGTGGAGATCGCACACCGCCAGGCGCGGGCCGGGAGCCCATAGCAGAGCGCGGAGGCCGGCAAGCCGCCCGGACCGTCCGGCGCCCGGTTGACCGGGCCCAACGGCCGCCCTAATGTCGCCGCCGCCGCGCCCGGGCGGCCCGTCCGCGGAGAGCGATCCGTCCGCGCAGGGCGATCCGTCCGCTCGGTCGGCACGTGCGGCGCGTTTGGGGGCCCGTAGCTCAGTCGGTAGAGCACCTGACTTTTAATCAGGGTGTCGCAGGTTCGATCCCTGCCGGGCCTACCAGTCATCCCTGGCGCTTGTGGCTCGAACGTCGCTTGCTGCTGGTTCAAGCCGGTCTTTGCAGCGTAGCTGCAGCAGCAGCACCGTTCGCGGGTCTTGCCCATCGGGCCGGTTCTCTCGGGCGCCGGGCCGGTTGCGATCGCCGTCGCCGCGCTCGTTCACCGAAAGGCCTCACTCTTGATAGCCTGTCTCCGCTCTCCCATGTCGAGCCCGGTCTAGGAATCGGGATCGCCTGCGGTGTTTCGGCTGGTGTCCCTGACCCGGCTCTCCGGCGGGCTTGGTTTTGATCGGGAGCCGCCCGGTGCCGATGCACCTGCCAAGTCTGGCTGCCAGTATAGGTTGCGCACTATTTGAGAGAATGCCAAGCTGATTATACAATCGACGAGCTAGCACCTCACGACATGGTGGATCTGAAGGACAAAGGTCGTCGGGAGTCGGCTCATCATAGAGGAGAGGGGGCAAATGGAACTCCAAGCTGTGATGCCGCGACGAATAATTGCTCTCAATCAGTTGAAGGAGGGACAAGCGATTGAGCTCGATGAAGGTGACGTCTTTCTTTTCGACACTGATGACATCAAGCAGTTCGTGAAGGACGCGACGCACGTGGGGCGTCTCGAGCCGAAGGGCCTCGTGGTCGAGTTCTGGCCAATGGAGCTCAGGGGAGAAAAACTCATCGCGGCACGGGCCTTGTGCCTCGATATGCCGGAACATTTCTGCAAGGTCGTCTTGTCAACCTCCGCGGACCCGAACAGAAAACAAACCATCCATAGCTTTCGGTGCTCCTGCGACTTCGATCAGCCCCACCCGGACGCACCCATATGCCAGTTGATGATGAACGGTAAGGAGTTTTGGTGCGAAGACAACGGCTGCGGCAAGATCATCTCCTATTGCCAGCTGCAGCAAAGCCGGGCGGGTCGTTTCACGCTCGCCATGTCGTGCGCGTGCGTGACGAGGGAGAAGGAAGCCCAGGCGCAACCCGCTGCCGATTGAGGGCTCTTGAGTGTGACACAGGGCGGTCCTTTGCCCAGAGCACCTTTGCCCAGAGCGCCGGCCCCGGTGGTTGGGGAGGTTGGTCAGTGGCGTTCGCTCGAACGACCTCCGCCGAAAGATCTTCGAGCGGGCCCCACGGGGCCTCTCTCTTCTTGGGCCGGCCAGGCGGGTTCGCTTCAATTCGAACGTGCATGCATGTTGCGGCAATTGATCGGTGGCTACAGCAACCTTTGGGAAACGCGGTACGGCAAGATTTTCACTCATAGTTAAATCTTATCCGCCATTAATGGCGGATGCGACGAATCAGACTCCTGCTCCTCCCGGTACTGCTGCTCGGCCTGCAGGCGTGTGCCTCGATTGTCGAAGGGACATCGCAGACCATCACGGTCCAGACCAACCCTGCCGGCGCTCAATGCCAGTTCTTGCGGGAGGGCCGGGTCGTCGCCAACGTCACCTCCCCGGGCGGCGCCGTGGTGGAGAAGACCAAGCACGACATGGTCGTCGAGTGCCGCAAGGAGGGTTACGAGGTCACGCGGGCCAATCTGGACTCAGACATCGAGGGCGCCACCTGGGGCAACATCGTCCTTGGCGGAGGCATCGGCTGGGCCATCGATTCCGCCTCCGGCGCGGACAACAAGTACCCGGAGTACGTGAACCTCACCTTGCTTCCAGTGGCGGGCGGACCGGCGAACCACGTCAACGGGCAGGTCAACGGTGTCCCGGTCGCCTCGCCGTCGGGACAACGATGGGTTGGCCAGGCAGCCCAGGACGCCTGCGGCAGCACGTGGGCGATGGATTTGCAGGTCGAGGGCCGAGACCTGGTCGGGACCATCTGGCGCGACGAAGTGGAGTATGACGTTCGCGGATCGGTGAACCCCTCGAAAGGAGTCGTCAAGGCGAGAGGCGCCAAGAAAGTGGCCTACTCGAGTGTCCCAGCGCCTCGATTCCTCGCGATCAATCTGACCTTCAAAGGCGACGAGGCCCACGGGCAATACGGCATCGACAGCTATGGCCGCCTGGAGTGCATTTCGCCCGTCGCACTGGGTCGCCTCTGACGCCTGCTCGTGCAGGACGCGGCGACCGCTGAGTGCAGGTCACGCCTTCTACCCCTTGTCCGGCAGCACATTCCTCACGACGATATCGTGTGCGCTCCTTCGGCGCCCGGATCTGGCCTGGTTTCCGTGAGCCGCGCTCTCGCCCGGGTCCCTGGCGATGCGATCGGCCATCAGGTGGCGCAGCCTTGGACGGGATGCGCCGATGCGGGACAGGCCGTCCGGTGAGATGCGCCAGACGAGACACGCCCGGATACGCGAAAGCGGGATCTGGCCGAGACCGTCCGGGTCCGCCGAACGCGCGGCGTCGCCCCGGAGACGGACGTGGCCGGCGCCCAGGGTTTCGACGCGCTTGACAATGGGACCGTGGTCGGGGTGATGGGCCTCGACGACGTCGCCCTCGGCAAGCGCGCCGCCCGTGCCCTCGGCGGCCTGCGGGGCGGACCGCAGCCGCCTCGCGATGGCGTAGTCGCCGTCCGCGAGCGCCGGCGTCATGCTGTGGCCCCGGATCCTCATCAGCTTCCAGCCGAAGACCATGGCATCAAAGCGCCGGATAGACTGTCGGAAGGTTGGGCGGGTAGGGACAGTCGAGACGCAGCGTGTCGATGCCCTTCGTCTCCCAGAAGATCTCGGCGAAACGGTTGATCAGCTCGACGAGCGCCTCGCCCTCGCCGCGGGCCGTCCCCTGCTTGCAGGCGCTGGCCTGTTGCATGATGCGGTGCGTCAGGTCGTGAATCTCGGGGAAGGCCTCGATCTGCGGTGTCTTGAAGTAGTCGCCCCAGATGATCCGGACCTCGTGCTTGACCTTCTCAGCCTCTTCCTCCTTGCGGGCTATGCAGCGCGCGATGGTGTTCTGGGCCTCGAGCGACGGAGGACTGTCGCCGCCCGCCGCCTCGGCCATGATGTCCATGAGGCGCACGACGGACAGCGCGGCGATCTGCCCCGGCGCCGGATCGTAGATCTTGCAGGGGATGTCGCAGTGGGCGTCCACGGTCGCGACGTCCGCCACCGCGTCGAGGGCGCGAACGAGGCCGTAGATCATGCTAGCGGGACTCCCGATTGCTGGGGCGGATGGGGGTCGAGCGATCGCCTCGGCGGCCGGCCCGTGCTTCCGCGAGACCGAGGGCGAGGCGGGCGGCCGCGAGCGCGAGCAAGAGTCCGGCGGCCAGGAACCCGCTGGCGAAAAGCAGGCCGTCACCGGTCGTGACCGGCGCGTGCGCATGGCTCGCCAGGACCGCCAAGGGAAGCATGGTGGCGCAAGGCAGGAGCCATCTGCCGGAGAGGTGGACGTAGAACCCGCCCATCGCGCCCGCGAGGAGAAAGCCGGTGAAGTGGTTCGCGTCGCCGACGACGTGGAGGAACCCGGACCCGCCCGCCGCATGATCGGGTGCGGCAACCGCCGCGGTGGACGCCAAGATCGTCGAGAGCGCCAGCGACAAGGCGAGCGTCCCGCTAGGTTTCATCGTGCCTCTCCGGACCCGTCCCGTAAGGGGGCAAGGTGAACTCCCATCGTTCTCAGGGTTGTTCTTGTCTTGTAATGAGAATGCGTCGCGTTCGCAACATCTTCTTGCCCAGCCCTGCCGCCAGGTTGAACTCCCGGTCGTCGGAGCGCCGACGCCGACGGCGGTTTTCATGGCCGCGCCGCGCCGTCTCTCTGCCGCCGTATCAGCGCCGTGGACAGGTCAGCGCGGGTCTGTCATTTTCCTGGCATTCCGTCGCAATAGCGGCAGCAGACGGGGGACGCGCCGCCATGACCAACCGGTTCCTCACCAGCATTGCCCTGGCGCTTTTGTCGCTGTCCCTTTCGGCCGGACTCGCGGGGGCCCAGATGAACGTCTTCGGCCGCACGGGCTTCGAGATGTCGGCCGCGGATCTGGATCAGCTCAAGTCGGCCTCGGCCAAGCTCTACACGGACGAGACCAGGGCTGTCGGCGACACGGAGTCCTGGACCTCGCCGAAGAGCGGCACCAGCGGCACCGTGACCTTGGTGCGGATCTACGCCTACGACTACCAGGGCCAGAACCTGGACTGCCGCAAGCTGAAACACGAGATCGCCCGGGACGGCATCGCCGACAAGCTCAATTTCGTGTCCGACCGCTGCCGGATCGAGGGCACGAACGAATGGAAGGTGCGCTGAGCGCGCGCCAGCGGGGAGGGGGTAGCCTATGACGTTCGCCCGAAAGACCTTCGAGACGGCCCTGGCGGGACTCGCCCTGATCGCCGCGGTCTGCGCTGTTGCTTTGTCGACCGGGCCAGCCGGCGCGGCGGAGCCGAAGCACTTCGTCGTCGACAACAGCCGCGACCTGGTGGCGCTCTGCACCACGGTCCCGGAGGATCCGCTCCACGAGGAGGCCGTCCACTTCTGCCACGGCTATCTGGTCGGGGCCTATCACTATCATCTGCTCTCCACCAGCGGTCCCGGCGCCGAGCCCATGACCTGCATGTCCGATCCGGCGCCGAGCCGCGACGAGGCCGTCACCGATTTCATCGCCTGGGTGGTCGACAATCCCCGGTACATGGAGGAAGAGGCCGTCGACACCATGCTGCGCTGGCTGATGGACCGCTTCCCCTGCGGGGCCTAGGAGGGAACGCGCCCCGAGCCTATCGCACCAGACCTCCAGACCACCTTTCGGGGAGATCCCCATGTCGAGACTGCCTTTGGTTCTATGCATCGTTCTCCCCTCACTGCTGCTCGGCGGCTGCGCCGGCATGTCCGATACCGAGCAGCGGACGCTCAGCGGCGGCGCGATCGGCGCGGGCGCTGGCGCCGTGATCGGCGCCATAGCCGGCAGCACGCCGTGGGGTGCGGCCCTCGGCGGCGCGGCCGGGCTCGCGGGCGGCTACCTCTGGGACCAGCACAAGCAGTCCGAGGAGCAGGCCTACGAGCGCGGTTACTACGACGGCCAGACCAGCCAGTAGGCGCTTGCGCGTCCACACCCCGGTGGGCCCAACGAGAGGCATCTAGCTGGTCGATCGGACCGTCGCCCGGAGCGCTTCGTTGCGGAGCCGGCCCCGGTGTTTCTAGTCCGCACCTTCGGCGACATGCCTGGAGGGGGACCGGCCGGTCCAGCGCTGGAAGGCGTGGTTGAAGGCGCTTTGCTCGGAATAGCCGAGCAGGTAGGCAATCTGGGAGGGCCGTGCCCCCGGCTCGGCCAGGTAGCGCAACGCCAGCTTCCGTCGCACCTCGTCCAGAATGCGGCTGAACGAGGTGCCCGAGCGGCTCAGCCGCCGGGCCAGGGTGCGCTCGCTCATGCCCAGCTCGCGCGCCACCAGATCGCAGGCGAGGGTGCCCGTGGGCAGCTGCGTCGCGATCAGGTGCTCGACCTCGGCCCGCAGGTCGGCCTGGCGTGTCTGCTTGGCGAGGACCTCCTCGCAGTAGGCCTTGAGGATGCGCAGCAGGCGCGGATCCGCCGACCGGGACGGCAGCTCGAGCTGGCGCCGGCTCAGCACGATGGCGCGCCGCGGCTGGCCGAAGCGCACCGGTGCGCCGACGAACCGGACGAAGTCCTCCAGCTGCTCCTTGCGCTCGTGGTTGAACTCGACCCACTCGGGCGCGAGGCGCCGCCCCGAGATCTGGCGCAGGAAACTGAGGACCAGGGCGAGACCGAACTCGGACATCTGCTGTTCGGCGCGGACATCCGGGTCGATCGTCTCGACCTGGAAGACCGCCAGCGGTTCCTCCAGCACGAGGGTCGCCCGCACGCCTTCGGTGGCGACCCGGAGGTAGGATGAGATGTTGCGCAGGCTGTCGCCCAGCGTCGCCGAGCTCTTCCCCAGATAGCCGAGCGCGCCAACGTCCAGCGGATCGACGCTGGCGCCGAAGTGGAACCCGAAGCAGGGATCGCCCAGGTGGGCCGCGGCCGCCTGGAAGAGAACCGCCTGCTTGGCGAAAGGGATGCGCCCTTCCGGGTCGTTCACCACCTCGGGATCGAGCCCGGCCTCCCGCAGGATCAGCTCGGCAGGACGGCCTCGGGCCTCCAGACGCCTTGCGATCTGGCGGGCCCAGGCGGTGTGCACTTTGCGGACTTTCGGCATGGAAGATCCCGCTTGCGGCCGGCGCGCGAGCCCCGACTCGCCGCCGCGGGCCCGGACCCGACTATTGCGAGTTTCCCGACCCGCGGGGCCCAGCCGCCTTTCGGGCCTTGGCAGCGGAAATCAAGGAACTGGCAGGCAGTATCAAGCCTAACCCAATCCTCGCATCTAGGTAAGGAAATGCTCGGACGGCGTGCTTAACCGCCGAACGGAGGGGCGCAGACCAATCGGCGGAGGCTGCGTCGTCCGGGCACGTGGCGCGCACGGGCATCGCGAGGCAATCTGGCATGGCGACGGTTCTCATAGCCGACGACGACGGGGAGGTCCGCGGTTTTCTGCGCGGCGTTCTGCGGGCCGAGGGGCATGAAGTGCTGGAGGCCCGGCACGGCGGCGAAGCGCTCCGGCTGGTCCAGTTCTTCGAGCCGGACGTACTGCTGCTGGACATCGTCATGCCGGAGATGAACGGCCTGGAGACCATGAAGGCGATCAGGGAAACGAAAGCGAGCTTCCCCATCGTCGCCATGGCGGACCACGGCATCATGAGCCGCAGTTGGTCGGCGGGGGTCGCGCGCATGTTCGGCGCGGACGCGATCCTGGAGAAGCCCTTCACCGAGACCGAGGTGCGGGAGGTCCTAGCGCGGACCCTGCCGGCGGGCGCCTAGCCGCTGGCGGGACGGCGGCTCCGGGCGGGGTCCGGACCCGGTATCAGAACTCTGCCTGGGCCCGCTCGTCCCGGTCCTGGTAGGCCTCGAGGCGCTGCTGCAGGCTTTGCAGCTCGCCCGTCACCCGCTCCAGCTCCAGGGTGAGCGCATGGCGCTCGGAATGGCTGCGCACCAGGGCCACGTTGAGAGAGCTGGTCAGGTTCTTGTCGAGCATCCTGTCGGCCATCAGGCCGCCGGCGGCGAGCCAGCCCGCCGCGGCGACCAGGCCGACGGCCTTGAAGAGGATGCCGAGGCGCCGGGGACGGCCGGGCGCCGCGTCTTGCTTGCTGTTGGGCATGGATCTAGTAGGTTCCGCGTATGTCTGCCAAAGGCGGGCTTGATAAATTTTGCTAGATCAACCTAATGCGGCTGTTTTCTCAGATCTTGTCTTGAGATGTCGCCGGCCGTCGCCCAGCCCGAGGCCTAACGCAGCACCAGGGTCAGGTCGAAGGGCTCCGGCTGGTACTCGAGCGGGCGCCGGCCGGTCTCCTTCGGCGGAGCGATCGGCTTCAGGGCGCGGCCGGAATAGGCGCGGGCGTGGTGGGCTTCGCAGTAGCTCGAGTTCTCCTTGGTCGGCGCACCGCAGAAGCGGCCTTCGGCGCAGGGCTCGCCTTCGATCCAGCGGCAGCCGGGATCCTCGTTCTCCTGCTCCTCGAGTTTCTTGAGCCAACCGCTTTCGACCACGCCAAGAGGCTGAAATCCCATTCTCAAATCCCCCGATGCACTGTTAAGAATAAATACCGGTAAACTATTCCTAAGGTATTGTGTCTAGGCAAAATAGCATATGTCTGAATGTAAATGAAGTATTAAATGCGATTAACAAGTATAGTTAACAGTAATAATGAATATTTGTGCAAGTATTGCGATTCCCGAACTGCGGCGGTCGGCCCCCGTCACCCAGGGGGACCGGGTGGGTGCGGCCGGTGGCGGAAGTTGTCGACGGTCAGAGATGGTCGGCGACTGCCTGCTGTGGTCTCCAACGGCTTGCGGCGGACCGTGGAGAGCGGGTGTGCTTTCAAGGCCCCGCCCCGGGCGCTAGCGTGGCGCCATGTTCGATCCTCTTCTCCTGCTGGCCATCGCCGCGACCTTTCTGATCGCCGGCACCGTCAAGGGCGTGATCGGCCTCGGGCTGCCGACGGTCAGCCTGGCGCTACTGGCGGTCGCCGTCGATCTGACCCAGGCCATGGCACTGCTGCTGGTGCCCTCCTTCGTCACCAATGTCTGGCAGGCGGCCGTGGGCGGCAGCGTGGGGGCCATCCTGCGGCGGCTCTGGCCCTTTCTAGCCATGGCCGGGGCTACGGTCTGGATTGGTGCGACGGCACTCACCCGGGTCGACCTCGCCCTCCTGTCGGCTCTGCTGGGGCTGCTCCTGATGGCCTACTCCGCGGCGAGCCTGGCCGGCCTGCGCTTCGCGGTGCCGGCGCGCCGGGAGGTTTGGCTGGGCCCGCTGATGGGGACGGTCAACGGCATCCTGACGGGGATGACCGGATCCTTCGTCGTCCCGGGGGTGCTCTATCTGCAGGCCATCGGTCTCCCGCGCGATGTCCTGGTGCAGGCCATGGGCCTGCTGTTCGCGCTCTCGACCCTGGCGCTCGGGCTGGCCCTCGGCGGCAACGACCTGCTGACGGCCGAGCTCGGCCTCTGGTCCGCCGCCGCCCTCGCCCCGGCGCTGGCCGGCATGCTGCTGGGCCAGCGCATCCGCCGTCGCCTGCCGGAGCAGCGGTTCCGGCAGGTCTTCTTCGTGGCGCTGCTGCTGCTCGGCAGCTACCTCCTGCTGCGCGCGCTCCACGGCCTCGGATAGCCGGCGGCCGCGCGCGCGGCACCAGCTTGCCCGGTCCCCGAAAGTTATCCACAGAATCTCTCGCCGGCACCTTGGCGGATGCTTGCGAGCTCCCGTGGGCTGCTATATTTTGTAGCTCCCCTCTTTATTGCACCAATTTATTGTGGTCGGGCTCCCAACCTCTGTCGGGGGCCCGACCTGCTTCGGGGCCCGGCCACGGCGCCGTGAGCAGGTCCGGGCGCGGCGTCCGATACGGCTGCCGGCTGGCGGCACGGCCCCCGGCCGCCCTTGGCAAGTCCCCCGATTGGGCGTCATGATTGCGACAGCGAGCTTTGCGGCGTCCGCTCGGAGAGCCGGGCCATGAGGGTGAGATTCGTCGATTCCGCGCTGAGAAGCCTGAAGCCCCGCAAGGTCAAGTACGACGTCCACGACCCGGAGGGCTCGGGCCTGCTGCTGCGGGTCTCGTCGGACGGGCGCAAGACCTGGATGGTGAGCTACCACACGCCGACGGGCGTGCTGCAGCAGAAGCCCATCGGCAAGTACCCCGCGATGTCGATCGCCGAGGCGCGCGAGACGGCGCTCGAGTTGCTGTTCGGCGATTCCGACTAGAGCATTTCCGCATTGAGTGGAATCTGCAGGTGGGTTCCCAAATCGGGCCGTTCTGTGATTCCTTGCTATGACCCTGAGGCTTTTGTGGGAGGCGGTCATGGCATGGCGTCGTGGACAAGCTTATTCCCAGGATCTTCGTGATCGTGTGCTTGCCGCGGTGGACGGCGGCCTGGCGGTGCGGCATGTGGCGCGGACCTTTCAGGTCAGTGTGTCGTATATCTACAAGGCCTTGATCCGCCGTCGGCGGACCGGGGAGATCACTCCCAACCCGAACCGAGGTCATCGGCCGCGCAAGCTGTTGCCGGATCAGGAGGCGGCGCTGGCGGCACAGATCGAGGCGCATTCGGACATCACGCTGGCCCGGTTGCAGGCCTGGCTTTTGGCCGAGCACGACGTCTGGCTAAGCAATGGTGCGCTCTGGGCGGCGGTGAAGCGGCTGGGGCTGTCGTACAAAAAAAAGCCTGCAGGCCGCCGAGCAGGAGCGCCCGGACGTGGCCGCACGGCGGCGGATCTGGCGGGCGGCGCAGCGCTACGTTGATCCCGAGCGCCTGGTCTTCCTCGACGAGACCGGTCTCAACACCAAGATGACCCGGCTCTACGGCCGGGCGCCGATCGGCCGGCGCCTGAAGGCCTTCGTGCCCTTCGGCCACTGGAAGACCATCACCTTCGTGGCCGCCTTGCGGCTCGAGGGCCTCACAGCGCCCTGGGTGCTGGATAAGGCGATGGATGGCGAAGCCTTCCGGATCTATGCCGCGCGCGTCCTCGCCCCAACCCTCAAGCCCGATGACATCGTCGTCATGGACAACCTACCTGCACACAAGGTCGCAGGCATCGCCGAAACCATCTCCGCCAGGCGTGCCCAGCTCTTCTACCTGCCGCCCTATTCGCCGGACATGAACCCCATCGAGATGGCCTTCGCCAAGCTCAAGGCCCGCTTGCGCCAGGACCCCGCGCGCAGCGTCGACGCACTCTGGCGCCGGATCGCTCAGATCCTCAACTGCTTCACCACCCACGAATGCGCCAACTACTTCAATGCAGCAGGCTATCAACACTCAATGTGAGAATGCTCTAGAGGCGCCCCGCCGACCCGGCCGCGCGAAGCCGGCGCGCTTCATCCGAACTTCGATGGTGCGGGGCCGCGGCCTTCCGGGCCGCTGCGTAGCTGCGGCGGCGGGGCCTACTGTCCCTGAGGCGCCTGAGGCTCCCGGGGCGTCGCCGCGGCCGGCTTGCCGGTCGCGCGCTTGCGGGCGCGCCGCTTCACCACCACCTTCTTCTGCATCAGCAGGGGCTGACGCACCCGGAGCCGGTTCAGGAGGGACACGGCCTCCCGCAGCCGCTTGATCATGTCGGCAACCTCGCCCATGGGGACCCGCGGGCCGCGCGCCTCCACCTCGTCGACCATGGCTAGGAGGGCCTTCAGCAGCGCCTTGAGTTCCCGGACTTCTTCCTCGGCGCGGGCGCGCTCCGCGCGCAGGCCGCCGATCTCGTCGCGGCTGCGGGCGATGTTGGTCTCGACGGTCTCCAGAAGCTCGGCCAGGCGCGCGCCGCGCCGCCGGCCCTCGACCCTGGCGGCCCGCAGGCTCGTCTCCGCGGCCACTACACGATGTCTCATCTCCGCAACCTTAACCGTCTTCGCCATATCCATGCCCCCGGCCCCTAGAACTCCCCGGGCCTACAACAGTATAAATCCATTGATTTCAATGCGGAGAAATATTGTACTGAGAGATATGATTAATTTTCTTGGTTAACATCTTAAGGTCGCGTGCGGCCATGCCGATCTGGCCCGCCGAACGAATGGCGCGCAGCCTGGACCCGTCCTACGCCGGAGGGACGCCGGAGCCGGCCATTGGCGCGCCGGCGGGCGTGCGGCAGTACGTGCGGGAGGGCGTTCTGGGGACCCGCGAAGGGCGGGCGGCAAAGGCCCGGTTCCGGGCCCGGGCGCTCACAGGAGACGAGGGCGTGGAGGCGCGGCCCCGCGCCGCCAGGAGTGACCGCCGGGCCGGCTGGGTCTTCGGAGCGCGTCATCCGATCAGGCGCCAGACTCCCTGGACGACCACATGTGTCCAGGAAGCAGGCCTCCAGATTTTCCCGTTTTGGTAGTGTCCGGCCTAAAGAGGCCCAAGCCCCAGATAGGTCAAGCCGACCACGGACACGATCACGACCGACAGGACCACAAGCTTGACTTCGCCGGGCAGCCTCACCCAAGCCGGCTCGCGACCGTCCCTACGTCTGACCGAGAATCTGTTCATCGGCTTTTCCCGTACGGGGTGCAAGGAGCAGTGGCACCGCCAAGATGGTTAACAAATCTAGTCATCGGCGCCTGGCACGACAATACAGCTTTCGGCCGGACTCCCGAGAATCCCTTGTGGCAGCAGGGCAGACCGGCATCCCGCTGACGCCCGCCGGGCCGGAGAGATGGTGGCGGGGTGCCAGCAACACGACAATCGAATCAAGGGATCGCGGAGCGCCGTTCGCATAGGGCCTAAGCGGACGGCCGGGTCGGAGGCCCGACCTCGTCGCGTGGCCCGGTCCGATCACATTCCCGTGTGCGCGGCTCGGGCCCGCGTCCTCAGCGCAAGCCGCGCGACGAGACCCTCGACACCTGGCAGGCCTCGTTCAGCTCGATCACCAGCGCGCCCTCGCCATGCCGGGGATAAACCCAGGCGTTGTAGCCGATGACGCGGCTGGACGCGCCCTGGTTGGCGTAGCGCCGCACATAGCTGACGCGGCCGACCCAGCTCTCCTGAACGTTCCGCCGTCTCAGCTCGTCCCGCACCGCCTGCCGGCAGACGTCGGCTTGGACGGCCGGCAGATCGGCGACCAGAGGATCGCGGCTGATGCGTACGCCGCCGCAGGCGCTCGCCAACCCGGCCAGCAGCAACAGTGCCGCGGCCGTGGTGAGCCGGCGCCGAGCGGCCGTCTTCCGGAGGGCATGGCGGCGGTCGGACATGGCGCTATATGACCTCAGGGCGACGGCCTTGAAAAGGACCGGTCCGCCGTTGACAAGTCCGGCCGCGCGGCTTTCGCTTAGGCTGGCGCGCGGAGGCGGGAAAGGGGCCCATGGCGAACCAGTATCCGGAAAACTACGTCGCCGTCCTGGAATGGATGTGGGGCGATGGCTTCCTCTCGCCCGGCGGACCGGAGGAGGTGCGGATGCTGCTGGAGGGCGTCGACCTGACGGGAGCCATGGTGCTCGACGTGGGTTCCGGCCTGGGCGGTGTCGACATCCTGCTGGCCTGCGAGCACGGAGCGCGGGAGGTGGTCGGCATCGAGGTCGAGGCGCCGCTGATCGCCCGGGCCGAAGCGGCGGCCGAGAAGGCCGGGCTCGCCGGGCGGGTCAGCTTCAAGCTGGTCGAGCCGGGGCCCTTTCCCTTCGACGAGGGGACCTTCGACGCGGTCTTCAGCAAGGACTCCATGATCCACATCCCGAACAAGCCCGCCCTCTACGCCGAGGTGTTTCGGGTGCTTCGGCCCGGCGGCCTCTTCGTCGCCAGCGACTGGCTCTACGGCGGCGGCCCCGAGTTCTCGGAGGCCATGAAGGCCTGGCTGGAGTTCATCCATCTGGACTTCAAGATGGAGAGCCCGGAGAACAGTGCCGCAGCCCTGCGTGAGGTCGGCTTCACCGATGTGGTGATGCACGACCGCAACGCCTGGTATCTCGGCCAGGTGCAGCGCGAGATCGACCGCTTCAGCGGCGAGAACTTCGAGCTCGCGGCGGCGGCCCTGGGGCGAGAGTCGGTGGAGCGCAGGATCAGGAGCTCGAACCTCAAGAAGCAGGTCGTGGCCGGGGGCGAGCTCAGGCCGAGCCACCTGCACGGCCGCAAGCCCGCTTGAGCACTGCCGCGTGGTCAGGGGTGCCGGGACGCGCAACGCGTAAGAGAAGAGGGAGAAGGGACGTGGGAAACTCTAGGATCCTAAGGGTGATGATCGCAGGGCTCGCCATGCTGGCCGCTCTGCCGGCCGAGGCCGACGTGCTGCAGCGGGTCAAGGAGGAGGGCGTGCTGAAGCTCGGCTTCCGCGAGGACACGGTGCCTTTCGCCTACCTCGACGGGGACGGCCAGCCGACGGGCTACTCGGTCGAGCTGTGCCGCGCCGTGGCGCAGGAGGTGGGCGCGGGGCTGGATCTCGCGGAGTTGACGGTCGAGTTCGTGCCGGTCGGGGCCGAGGACCGCTTCCAGGCGCTCCAGCAAGGCGAGATCGACCTGCTCTGCGGCGCCACAACGGCGACCCTCTCCCGGCGCGAGCTGGTGGACTTCTCCCTGCCCACCTTCATCGACGGGGCGAGCGTCCTCTACCGGGCCGACGGGCCGGCGGATTTCGAAGGCTTGGCCGGAAAGAAGGTCGGCGTGCGCGGCGGGACGACGACGGAGGAGGCCTTGCAGGAGGCCCTGGCGCGTCTTGCGATCGAGGCCGAGGTGGTGGCGGTGGGCGACCACCACGAGGGCCTCGAGCGCCTGGAGGCCGGGGAGTTCTCCGCCTACTTCGCCGACCAGAGCATCTTGTTGTTCCTCATGCTCGGCAGCCCGGCGCCGGACAGGCTGCGGCTCTCCAGCCGCTTCTTCACCCGCGAGCCCTATGCGCTCGCGCTGCCGCGGGGCGACGACGACTTCCGCCTGCTGGTGGACCGCGCCTTGAGCCGGCTCTATCGCAGCGGCGATATCAAGGGGATCTTCGGCGCCTCGTTCGGCCTGGCACGGCCGAGCAAGCTGCTGGAGGCCCTCTACCAGGTCAGCGCCCTGCCCGAGTAGACCATGGTGTTCCTCCCCACCGCGCCGCGCTTCCTGGCCGTTCCGCTCGCGGCCCTGCTGGCGGGCCTCTCGTGCGGCGCGCTTGCGGCCGGCGAGGTCGGCGCTTCGGGCGCAGTCCCGCGCCAGGAGATTGCCGCGCAGCTGGCGCAGGAGAGTCTGGACCTGAGGCTCGAGCCCGGCCAGCCCGGCACCTCCGACGAGGACTACGGCGACACCGGCGTGCTGCTCACCCAGCCGGGACAGCCCCGGGTGGACTGGTCCCGGGCCAGGCGCGACGAGCGGCAGCTGAACCCCTTCCGGACCAACAAGTCGACGTTCGAGCGGCAGCGCTACGAGGACGACATCCCGGTCTGGCAGCCCTATGGAGCGACGCGGCGCAACTTCTGAACGGCGCGCGGTGGTCCAGAGGCCCTCAGTCGAAGGCGTAGGCGTCCATGGCGAGGGCGGCGTGGAGGAAGCTCTCGTGCAGGCGGCGGCCGGCGCGGCCCGGCGTGCCCGCTCCCAGGGCGGCGAAGAGCGGCAGCAGGTGGTCCTCGCGCGGGTGGTTCTCGACGGCGAAGGGCGCCAGCCGGCGATAGTCCAGCAGCTCCTCGAGCCGGTCCTCCGCGACCGCCGTGGCCAGCCAGTCGGCGAAGGCGGCGACCCAGTCGGGCGCCGGGGCATCGGGGTTGCCGAATTCCACTGCCGAGAGGTTGTGGGTGACGTTGCCGGATCCCAGGATCAGCACGCCCTCCTTGCGCAGGGGCCTGAGGGCCTCGCCCAGGCGGTGGTGGTGTCTCGGCCCGAGCGGCGTCTGGATCGAGAGTTGGGCCACCGGAACGTCGGCCTCCGGGTAGAGCAGCATGAGGGGCGTCCAGGCGCCGTGGTCGAGGCCGCGCTCGCCGTCCGCCTCCACCGTCACGCCGGCGGCCGCCAGCAGGCCGGCGGTCCGCTCGGCCAGCGCCGGCGCGCCGGGCGCGGCGTAGGCGATGCGGTAGAGGGCTTCGGGAAAGCCGTAGAAGTCGTGGATGGTGCCGGGCTCGGGCGTCGCCGAGACCCGGGGCTCGGACGTCTCCCAATGGGCCGAGACCACGAGAACCGCTTTGGGCCGCCCGAGCTCGGCGCCGTAGGCTTCCAGGAAGCGGCGCACCGGGCAGTCCAGGACCGCGATGGTGGGCGGACCGTGAGAGACGAAGAGGGCGGGGAAGGGGGCCATGATCGTTCAGATGGGCCCGCGAACGGCTGCGTCCAGGCTTTTGTCTGGCATTGTGCAGCGTGAGACCGTCCGGCCGAGCTTGGTGAAGCGCCTGGGGCCCCGGCTTCGCTTGACAGTCTCAGGGGCCTGGAGTACATGACGGCGGCCCGTTTCCGGGCCCTTTCGCCCTCGCCGGGGGTGTAGCTCAGTTTGGTTAGAGCGCTGGCCTGTCACGCCAGAGGTCGCGGGTTCGAGTCCCGTCACTCCCGCCATAATTTCAAACACTTACAAGTTGATGGCGGCTTCTTTGCGCGTTTGGTGGCAATCCTGGTGGCAAGTTGGCAAGGCATAGGGATTGTATGTGGCTTGATATCGTTGAGCCCTGACTGCCCGTGATCTGCCTGACATTTGTCGGGGTGCGACCCTTTCAAACGACTTGAATTGTGTTTGTGAGATGATTGAGGGCCGAGCGAAAACACTTCACACAGTGCGCGCGCAATTGAAGCTTGAGCGTCCGTCTTCCTTCCAAATCAAGGTGTCGGAGGTCCGATCCCTACCGAGCCTACCAGTTTTCCAGATACTTAGGGCCGAACTTGAGCACGGCCTATGCTCTGTCTCCGCGCAGTGACCGAAGAATGCCTGTTGGGGGCCGTCTGTCCCGCAGGGCCGTGGCGAGCCCTTCGGAAAGAACCAAGTGTCCGGCGAATTTGGCATCCAAGAATGAACTGAGAAGTCATATCACCCGGTTCAGGCCCATAGGCACGGCGGATGGCGTTGGGGGCGGGGTTTCACGCCAGGAGAAGCTTGTCACCTCTGCTGGATTTCAAATGCGCTTCTCTCTAACCCATCTGATCTCACATGGTGCCCGACACTAAGGCACTTCAAGGTTCTAGAGTGCCAGGCAATCCGTCAGTTGCTTCCAGACACAGCCGGCAATCTCCAGGTCAGTTGCCAAACTCGGTGCCATTAAGCCAAGATGAGCAACTTTCGGCGTGAACGTTTGGTGTGTTCCGGTCGTAGTGAAATGGCCGAAACCGGCCAAATGCAGTCATAGGCCGCCGCGTCGCTGATTCTCCGATTGCAGATCAGGAAGAGGTCATTCGGCTCATGCTTGGGGACTGGCCACTTATGACCGATTGTGTTGAAAAACTCGGTTGCGAATACTTCGAGCCAGCTTCCGCGCAAGAATGATTTGCGGAGATGGTCACTTCGATTCGAAGCTTTCGCCGAGTGGGCCATCGAGATTCGAAAGTTTCATCCGGATTTGGCCGACGGAGTTTTTCAACACAATCGACCCAACAGAGACGTCGGGCGGGACAGCTTGCTTCAACTGGCGGGCTTGATGTCACAAACGAGAGCAACGGCAGGCTCCGCGCCGCGGTTGTAGAACCAGTGCACGGTATCTTTGTCCTCGATGAAGGTCTCGCCGGTAGAATGCTCCGTCTCGCCTGTATCTCGCCCTTCGATCCAGGTGCCACTTTCCATGTAGACTACGGCCGGCGTCGTCGCGGCGGTGTGTTTGGCGATTTGCCCACCGGGATTGATCGTGATCCTCCGCTCATCCGTCTATTGGGGCCCTCGGGGATTCCCTCACGACCTGAAGTCCGCGCCTCGATCAAGCCGAAATGAACTCCGTATGTACAACGCTATATCACTTTCAAGTGTTTTGGATAGGGCGTCAGGTATTCGAAGCCGTGTTCTGTCACGACGACCGAATCCCCAACCCTGGCGCCGAACCGGCCTTCGACCGTGATGCCGCCATCGACCGCCAGCGTCATGCCCCGCCGCAAGGTTGTTTTGTTGCCGGCCTTCAGTTCCGGTGCCTCGAGAATGGAGCAGCCCGTGCCTCGGCCGGTCCGGTAGGTGGCGCCGAGCCCGGCGTCTCTATAGACGGCGTCGGCCGCGTGGTGCACCTCCTCCGCCGGAGCGCCGGGGCGAATGGCTGCGAGCGCGGCCATCTGCGCTTCGACGCAGACTTCGTATGTGCGGGCCTCTTCGTCGGTGACCGAGCCGCAGAAGAACTCCCGGTCGAAGCCGAGCCAGTAGCCCTTGAACACGGTGATGCCGCAAAAACAGAGGTAGACCGGATCACCCCGGGCGATGCGCTTCACCGTCGGCCGGCGGTGGACCATGCAGGTATCCTGTCCCGACTGCATGATCTGAAGATTGTGGATCATGGGTGAGCTGAACGCGTCGTCACCGAGAGACTCGATGATCCTCGAGGCCGTCCGGGTCCCGGCTGCCATCGCGGCGAGGGAGATCTCGTATTCCGGGACGCCAACGGCAATGACCTCCTGCGCGGCGGCAACCATCGATACCGCGACCTCGCCCGCCTGGCGCATCGCCTCGAGTTCGGTCTCATCCTTGACCATACGAATTTCGCCAAGGATCGGGTCCAGATCGTGTATCTCCAGATCCGTGTGCTGCCTGAGGACGTATTCGCGCGCGGCCGGAGGGGCCTGGGCCTTGCTCATGGCGACGCTTCTTGTCGTCTTGCTCCCGAGCACCCTGTCGAGCGGGCGCCGCCACTCGTCGTCGATCCCATCGATCCATACGTGGATAGCGTCCACGTCGGCAAGATTGCGGCACATCTCTCCTTCCATTGCGGGTGTGATGATCGCCGGGTCGCCCGCTGTCGGAACCCACAGGAAATTCGGGCGCCCGCAGGACAAGAAGCTTGCATAGCCCCAGTAGCCGGACAGGTAGAAAATGGAGTCCGGGTCTGCGATCAGCCCGCCGTCGAGTCCTTCGTCCGCCAAGCGCCGCTGAAGCTCCGTAAGTCTCTTCGTATGATCCATGGGTCCGATCGTTCCGTACTCCGTTCCTCGGCCTAGGCGGACGATGTCTCGCGGACTCCGTGCAGGCGTTCGTTCCGCCTCCGCAGCCATTCCATCGTGATCATCAATAGGATTGACAGGAGGATGAGGATCGTTGCCGCCGCGATGATCGTCGGGCTCATGTTGTCGCGGATGCCGCTCCACATGCGCCGCGGGATGGTGTGCTCTTCAGCGCCGGCAAGAAACAGGACAACCACCACCTCATCCCAGGAGGTTGCGAAGGCGAACAAGCCGCCGGAGGCGACGCCAGGGAAAATCAGAGGCAGGGTCACCTTGAAGAAGGCCTTGATCGGGCCGGCGCCGAGGCCGCCGGCCGCGCGCACGAGGGTGAAGTCGAATCCGGCGAGGGTCGCGCTCACCGTGATCAGGACGAACGGCGTGCTGAGAGCCGTGTGCGCCAGGATCATTCCGAAGAGCGATCCCACCAGCCCGACCCTGGAGTAGAAGTAGAACATGCCAATCGCGATCACGACGATCGGCACGATCATCGGCGAAACCAGGACGGCGAAGATCGCGTTCTTGAACGGCAGATTGGAACGGTTCAGGCCGATCGCCGCGAGCGTGCCGAGGAGCATGGAAAGGCCGGTCGATCCGACGGCCACGATGATGCTGTTGACCAGTGCGCGCTGCCATAGCAGCGACTGGGGGCTATCGCCGAAGATCTCGTCGTACCACCGCAGCGAATAGCCCGACATGGGATAGGTGAAGAAGGGATCCTGATTGAACGACAGCGGCATGATGACGAGGACCGGCGCGACCAGGAAGAAGAAGACCAGGCCGCAAAACACGCGCAGTCCGCCGTGAAACAGCTTCTCTCCAGCGGTGGCGTTCATTGGCACGGTCATCAACTCACCCGCAGTCTGTCCAGGCGGACGAGCCGGCTGTAGAGGCCGAAGAAGACGGCGACGCAGGCGAGCAGCATGACGCTGAGCGCGGCCGCCATGCCCCAGTTCACGGTCGTGTTGGCGTAGAAAGCGATGAAGTAGCTGAGCATCTGGTCGCTCGGTCCGCCGACCAGCGCAGGCGTCACGTAATAACCGAGCGACATGATGAAGACGAGCAGGACGCCCGCGCCCACGCCCGGTATCGTCTGGGGCAGATAAACCCGTATGAAGGCCGTCAACGGCTTGGCGCCGAGCGAGGCGGCCGCCCTCATATGATTGGCGGGCACCCCTTTCATGACGCTGAAGATCGGCAGCACCATGAAGGGAAGCAGGATGTGGGTCATGGCGATGAGTACGCCCGCCCGGTTTCGTATCAGTTGCACAGGCTCGTCCCACAGGCCGAGAAACTGAGCGAGATCGTTGACCACGCCCTCGTTCTGCAGCAGCACGATCCAGGCGGTCGTTCGGACCAGCAGCGAGGTCCAGAACGGAAGGAGCAACAACAACAGGAGCACGTTGCTGTGCTTCGTCGGCAAGCCGGCGAGGAGGTAGGCGATCGGATATCCGAGAAGGAGGCAGAAAGCAGTGACGCAGAAGCTGACCCAGAGCGTGCGCTGAAGCAGCGTCAGATAGATGGCATTCAGGTCCGGCGCTCGAATAATATCGCCGTCTTCGTTGAGCTCCCGGTCGATCGACGCCAAGAGGTACTGGACCGTATAGGCAGGCGAAGCCTGTTTGATCGCGGTCCAATAGCGCCGTTCGCGCCAGCGCCGGTCTATACCGATTAGATCTTCGAGAGATACGGGCCTTTCGACGGTCGAAAGGTGCCGCGCAGTCTTCAAGAGCAGACTGCGAAACCCGGCGATGCTGCCGTTCAAGCGCTTAGCGACCTTCGCCAGCTTCTTGTTCTCTTTAGCCGCAAGCAGGTCATCGACGAGGACGCCGACCAGGCTGGCGGCCGGGGGGTAGGCACCGTCCCAATCCTGCATCGCGCGCGCGGCGTTCGGCAGAATACGTTGGACCTCGGGATCATGGACACTGCGCAGAAGCAGTTCCGAGATCGGCACGATGAAAGTGACAGCCAAGAACAGGAGCAGTGGCACGATCAACGCCGCGGCCTTGATTTCGCGCCGCCGCTCCGCGCGTTTCACTTTTGCCCTGAGCGGAAGGTCGTTCCTTGCCTCCAAGCGCATACCGTCCAATGCAAGGGTCATGACGCAGGCAGCTCTCGAAGGCCACGGTGATGCGGAACAAGATCGAAGGAGGCGCTTTCGCCGGCGCCTCCTTTCGCGTTTTCGTCGGCGTTACTTCGCGAGCCAGACGTTGAACTGCTCGTTCAAGGTCTCCTCGTTGTCAGCCCAGAAGCTCGTGTCACTCTTGAACCACTTCTTGGTGTTGGTTTCCGCCGTCGGCAGATGGGGAAGGATATTGGGATCGACATGCTTCGTCGCGTCCTTGCGCAACGGGCCGTAGGAAATGTAGTTGGTCTGATCGCCCATCCGCTCCGGGCGCGAGGCGAACTTGATGAAATCGTAGGCCAAAGCGCTTTCCGGATGCCCCTTGGGGATCACCCAGAAATCGAAGTCCATCGCCTGGCCATCCCAGACGATACGGAAGTTCTTCTGGTCGTCCACGACCGCCGTGTAGAAGCGGCCGTTGAAGCCGGTCGTCATGACGACCTCTTTGTCCGCGAGGAGCTGCGGGCCCTGCGCTCCCGCTTCGTACCAGACGATATGGGGCTTGAGTTCGTCGAGCTTGGCGAAGGCGCGGGCGATGCCGTCCTGGGTCCCGAGCACGTCGTACAGCTCCTCGACCTCGACCCCGTCGGCAAGGAGCGCGAATTCGAGGTTGGATTTCGGGGACTTGTACATGCCCCGCCTGCCGGGAAACTTCTCCAGATCCCAGAAGTCGGCCCAGTTCTCCGGACCTTCGCCGCTGATCTGGTCCGCATCATAGGCGAATAGAGTGGACCAGCTAATGTTACCGACGCCGCAGTCGTGAGCCGCGCCCGCGAGGAAATCCGATGGCCCGAAGCCAAGGCGCCCATAGTCGATCTCTTCCCACAGGCCCTCGTCGCAACCGGCCACGAGATGGCCGGACTCCGCATCGTAGACATGGCCCTGGTAGGTTCCGGTGTCGACCATGGCACGGATCTTCGCCATGTCCCCGGACCATTCATCCTCGAGCACTTCAACGCCAGTTTCTTCGGCGTAGGGCTCGTAGAATGCCTTGCGCTGGCTCGCGCTGTAGGAGCCGCCCCAGGAGACGATCGTGACCTCCTCGGCGGCCTGGACCGGGCTAACCGGCAGGTTCGCAAGGGCGATACAAGCGGCGGCAAGAAATCCAAACCTAGCGTATGACATCGTTTTGCTCCCTCTTCGTTCGACGGGGACGGACGATGCGTCTCTGCGCCCCTTGCAGGTGACGCGTCCCCGTTGTTCCTCGGCACGTGCTCCCCGGCAACGTGTGAGCCACCCGACGACCACCGGGAACCCGACCTTCGGACCGGCGAGGTCCGGTCTCGAAGTCGCCAACCCGGGCCCTCAACGACCCGGTTCCTTGGTCGTTCGTTCGTTGGCCTCGGATGGCATCGGGCATTGCAACCGCCGGACCACGACGGTGAAGTCGTCTGTGATGTATACAGCTATCTAGAATCGCGAGTCAATCAGCAACTGAAGAATTATACGACGTCGGCAGAGTTAGAGAATTTATAATAGTTATATCAATTAGATATATGATATCTGTGTTCAAGGCATGGATTCCAATCCAGCTGAAGTAGGCTGCTTCGAGCGGCTCATCGATGAAATGGGATTTCCCGTTTCAACCTTGATATGCTCTATATCTTTGTAGAATATCATATTTATAACGGCTATTTTATGTGTACATCTCTTGTAAACGAGCTGCGGTTTTGGTAGCACATGGAGAAGACTAGACGACCTATTGCGGCAGGAAACGCCCTTTCGGCCCACAAGGACGCTCTCGCGACGGTCGTCCGGAGCCTTTCCGCCATGGATTGTATGTAGCTCACAGAGGCGCTGGGTATGGTTGAGCAAGACACTCTCCCGCCTTCGGATCGGCCGATCGCCCGACGGTCCCGGAAGTCTACGGGCGGCCTCTCGAAATCGATCTACGAGGAGGTGCGAGAACGTATTTGCCTGCTGCGCTATCCTCCGGGCGAGGTGCTGCGCGAAGTCGAGCTGGCCGAGGAGTTCGGTGTCAGCCGGACGCCGATCCGGCAGGTGCTGCAGAAGCTCGAAAACGACGGGTTGGTCGAGGCCAAGAACGGCGTCGGGACCATCGTCACCGGCTTCGACTACAGACTGATGAAGGACATCTACGACCTCAGGCTCAAGCTGGCGGAGCTGATCGGCCAGCTGTCGCCGGTGCCCTGCACCGACGCCCATCGCTCTGAGATGAGACGCCTGCTCGAGCGGGCCCGCCAGCTCCGCTACAACCGTAACACGGAGGAGTTCTGGCGCATCAACCACGAGCGGCAGAAAGTCATTTCGTCCCTGATCGGGAACACCGCGCTGCGCCGCATGTACGACCACTTCTACTACCAGACGGGCCGCGTCTGGTTTCAGATCGTCGACGTCATGTGGCAAGAGCAGGTCGAGGCTCTCTGCACCGAGCTGAGCGATCTCATCCGCGCCATGGAAATGGGCGACACCCAGTCCGTCGCCTTCGTGGAGCGCAACCATCTCAGCTACTACATGGCCCTCATCGGCCGCTTCTTGAGCGGCGAGCTTCCCAAGAAAACCGCCGACGACCGCTGGATGCCCGGCGACGCCTAGGCAGCGCGATGAGCCTCGCCGAGCCAGGGCTGCGGTCACCCGGGCGGCTACGCCCGCCGCTGTCCTTGCCGGTGGATGGTGATCCCCATCTGCCGGCACATGCCGATGTCGTGGTCGCGGGCGGCGGCATTGTCGGTGCCTCGGCGGCCTACGCGCTGGCTCGCCAAGGCGTCTCGACGGTGCTGTGCGAGAAGGGCCGGATCGGCGGCGAGCAATCCGGACGCAATTGGGGCTGGGTCAGGAAGATGGGCCGCGACCCCCAAGAGCTGCCCCTGATGATCGAGGCCGAACGCCTATGGCGTGAGTTCAAGGCCGCCGCCGAGCTTGACACCGGCTACCAGGACGCCGGCATCGTCTATCTCTGCAAAACCGAGGCGGAGCTCGCCGTCCGCCAAGGGTGGCTCGACCGGGTCGGCGCCTTCGATCTGGACTCGCGCTTCCTGTCCCGCGGCGAGATCGACAGTCTCTTGCCCGGACTGAAGGGCGCCTGGCGCGGCGCGCTCTTCACAGCGAGCGACGGCCGCGCGGAGCCGCAGCTGGCGGCGCCGGCCTTCGCAACGGCGGCGCAGCGAGCGGGGGCCGTCCTCAAGACAGACTGCGCGGTGCGCGGCGTGGAAACGGCCGCCGGCCGGGTCTCCGCCGCCGTGACGGAACAGGGCCCGATCCGTTGCGGCGCCGTCGTCCTCGCGGGCGGCGCCTGGTCCGGTCTCTTCTGCCGCAGTCTTCGCGTGCGTCTGCCCCAGCTCAAGGTGCTGGCCTCGGTGATGCGGATCGACGGCGTCCGCGCCGGACCGGTCCCGGCGGCCTGGGGGTCCGGTTTCGCATTCCGCCGGCGCAAGGATGGCGGATACTCGCTCGCCGACGGCAGCGCCAACCTGGCAGACATCGTCCCTGACAGCTTCCGCTATCTCTTCGATTTCCTGCCCGTACTCAAGATCGAATGGCCTCATCTGCGCCTCCGTCTGGGCAGCCGTTTCCTCGAGGAGCTCAAGCTGCCGAAACGATGGCCGCTCGATGGAGCCTCTCCGTTCGAGCGCGTGCGCGTGCTCGACCCGGCGCCGTCGAATGCCACCTTGAACGCAGCCCTGCGGAGCCTGATGGCGGCGCTCCCGGCCTTCGAAACCGCACGGATCACCGACCGCTGGGCCGGACTGATCGACGCCACGCCGGACGCGCTTCCGGTCATATCGGGGATCGACGCCCTGCCGGGACTGTTCCTGGCCACCGGCTTCTCAGGTCATGGGTTCGGCATCGGCCCCGGCGCCGGTCGCCTGGTGGCGGATATAGTCACCAACCAGCGGCCGCTCGTCGACCCGAAGCCGTTTCGCCACGCGCGATTCAGCGACGGCTCCAAGCCGATGCCAAGCACCGGGCTATGACCGAGCGCGGCACGAAACCAGCCACGAAAACGGATCACCGCCGATCAGGAGCGGAACCATGCCTCATTGAGCCGTAGAACAAGCTCAGTTTGATGCACGTGCATCGCTTTCTCCAAGAGCAAAGTGAAATGCCCGCTTTTCGGCGCGCAGATGACCCGAGGAAGTGTGAGCTCAACGGCCGCTGTCTGATCCAAACTTGGCCCTTGCGAATGGATTGAGCGAATGGCCACCCTTGTCCGAATTCTGTTGAAAAGCTCTGAGGTTGCGGCGGTGCATTGTCGCTGATTCACTTCGGTCATTGGATCTGGAGTGACGGCGATGATGGGTGAGCGGCAAGTTGATCAGGGTGCGCTTTTCTATGAGTTTTCGCTGGAGGCGCATGTGCCGTCTGACCACCTGCTGCGCTCGATCGAGCGCTTCGTCGACCTGAGCGAGGTCCGTCAGCGCCTGGCGCCCTTCTACAGCACGACTGGACGGCTGTCGGTCGATCCTGAGCTCATGATCCGGATGCTCGTTGTCGGCTACTGCACCGGCATCCGCTCCGAACGGCGGCTGTGCGAGGAGGTCCATCTGAACCTAGCCTACCGCTGGTTCTGTCAGCTCGGCCTGGAGGGCGAAGTCCCGGATCATTCGACCTCTCGAAGAACCGCCACGGCCGCTTCCGAGAGAGCGATCTCCTGCCCCCGAACGGCTCGCCGCCGACACCGCTTACGGCTCGGCCGAGATGTTGAGCTGGCTGGTCCATGAGCGCGGCATCGAGCCCCACGTGCCGGTCTTCGACAAGTCGAAGCGACGCGATGGCACCTTCTCACGCGAAGACTTCGTCTTTGACCCGGGGCGCGACCACTACCTCTGTCCCGGCGGCAAGATCCTCAAGCAGTAGCGGCGCAACTTCACGAAACCGAGGAGCGGCATCACCAAGAATGGCATGCGCCTCTACCGCGCCAGCCAATCGGACTGTCAGGCATGCGCGCTCAAGGACCGCTGCTGCCCCAAAGCGCAGGCGCGCAAGGTGCCGCGCCACCTCCTCGAGGGCGCCAGAGACCTCGCCCGCGAGATCGCCAAGACCGACGCCTATGCCGTCTCGCGGCGCCAGCGCATGAAGGTCGAGATGCTCTTCGCCCACCTGAAACGCATCCTCGGGCTCGGCCGCCTGCGGTTGCGCGGCCTACGGGCGCCCACGACGAATTCCTCCTCGCCGCCACCGCACAAAACCTCAGAAAGCTGGCAAGACTGATCCCCATGCAGCCGCCCGACGCAGCGCCTGCGTAGCCGAGCAGCCGGGGCACAAACCCGCGCACAACAACACGCCAATCATTGGCCAGCCCTTTTTTCAACAGAACCGGCCACAAGCAGCCGTTCGCGGCCGGCCTTACCAATGGCTGCTTACATACCAGAAATTGCACATCTGAGCCGACTGCTGCGTTGCGCAACGATCTATCTGTAGGGTAGGGCAGCTTTGGGATCCCAAGGTAGACGAAACCGGCGGACACCAATTTGGTCGCCTAATGACCTAGGCTGTGTGAAAACGTCGAAGGTACGACCTAAAAGCGAAGTGTTGATCAGTAACTCGAGCTGCCACCTCGTTAAACTGTTGATTTCTATGCGTCGCGGAATCTGTGGATTTTCGAGAGGTACGTGCTTGGACGCCTCTGAGCCTGTTTTCACACAGCCAAGACCCATTGTGGACATAGCCGCAATCCGCTCTACTTCATGAACTTTTCTGCGCTAAGAGGCCTCAATTGCATACAAACCGACTAGACGAGTGGCAGCACAGCCACGTGTTCGGTCAAGACCAGCGACGTCCTGGTGAGATGCGAACACTGTTCGTCGTAGGGCTCACGGCAACCATGATGGTGATCGAGATTGTCACCGGCTTGCTCTACGGTTCTATGGCGCTGTTGGCGGACGGGCTTCACATGGCGTCCCACGCACTTGCGCTTGGCATCGCTGTGTTCGCGTACGTGATTTCTCGTCGCTCCGCGACTGATCGAAGCTATTCATTCGGCGTGGGCAAGATTGATAGCCTAGCGGGATTTGCAAGCGCCGTATTATTGATGGGTTTCGCCCTGCTGATGGTCACGGAGAGTACCAGCCGGCTGATCAATCCGTTGTCTATCGCCTTCGATCAAGCGCTGGTGGTGGCCGCATTCGGGCTCGTCGTAAACGGAGCAAGCGCCTGGATTCTAATGTCGACGCCTCACGAGCACGGCCACGGACTTTCACATGAACGACACCACCACGATCACAATCTACGTGCGGCTTACCTTCACGTACTGGCTGATGCGTTGACTTCCATTCTGGCTATCGCCGCACTGCTGGCAGGCAAATATTTTAGTGCAAACTGGCTCGATCCTGCGATGGGATTCGTCGGTGCTGCTTTGGTTGCTCGTTGGTCTTTCGGCCTCATCAGAGCCTCATCGCAGGTGCTGTTAGATAGAGAGGCTAGCTATAGGATGGCAATCGAGTTGCGGCAGTCAATCGAAGGTGACACAACAGATCGTATCGCCGACCTTCACCTTTGGAGCATTGGCCACGGGATATTCGCCGCAGAGATTGCCATTGTCAGTGACAATCCGGCCGCACCTGCTCACTACAAATCTCTAATACCCGATCATTTAAACGTAGTACACGCCACAGTCGAGATTCATCGTTGTACCGAGCGCTAAACTGGGTTGATAACTCGTCGCTTGTTCAAGGAGATTGAGCGGCTGCTTCCGGCTATCAGGCGACTATGTCGGGCGACGCGCCGGAAGAGCGTTTTACGCTGACAAAGAAGACTTTCGGATATCTTGATGCAGCGCACAACTAACTCTTCGCACAAGATGTCGGCTTTGTGCTCCGAAAGCGGAAGAAAATGGCCTGCTCCGATTTCGTCGCCTGATGATCCAGAGCGAACGTAGAGCGCGCTGCAACGACAGGCTCAGTTGCTTCCATTTGATCAACGTGCTTGCCGGGAAACGAGCGGTCGTGCCCACCGAAGCCATGCTTCTAAAGTGGCCGTCTTGCATCGGCTGAGGAGGGAAGTACGGATTTGTCTGACAACAGACACAGGCGATCACAGGGTCGGCGCAGCGCTACTCTGGCAGCTCCGCCGCGCGCAGCGTGGACACGGGCTCTTGCTGGCGGTGCGTTGCCCTTCGGTCCGGTATCTGGGAGATGTCGCTTCGAGTGTAAGGATCTTGAGCCCAGCTCCGTCATTACCTGTGGTACAAACACCTGAAACGGAGAGACCGATGACCGATTCTCTGATTTGTGCTTGCAAAAACTGCCCGCCTGCATGCACGTGTGCGCAGAAGCAGCCGAGTGGCGGGCGCTGTTGTTGCGGCGATGCCTGCACGTGCAAAGAATGCACATGTGGCCCGAGCTGCGGGTGTCCAAACGCTTCAAAGTAATATAAACTTTGGCCATGGAACAATTCAGTTCAAGGGCGCGCGTTGTTTCCGCACTTCGCGCCCACAGCGCCGAGCTCAAGCGTTATGTGCGGGCCCGGGTTCCCCCCGCCGACGTCGACGATGTTCTTCAAGTCGCCGCTTTGCGCGCCGTCGAGAAGGCTGACGCGCTGCGGGAGCCCGCGCGGGTCCTGCCATGGCTCTACCGCGTGCATGGCAATGTCGTGATCGATGCCGGGCGCAAACGGGCTAGCGAGCGGCGCCTGATGGAGGCCATGGCCGTTGAAGCGGAGCCAGTCGTGCTTGAGGCCGTGCCCGCGTGCGCTTGCAGCGTCGCGCAGGCCCGGCATCTAAGCGCCAACTACGCCTCGATCCTCAACCTTGTCGATATTGGCGGTGTGCCGCTGGTCAAAGCTGCCCAAGTCCTCAATATCTCGGTCAACAACGCAACCGTGCGGCTGCACAGGGCGCGGACAGCCCTGAAGAAGCGGTTGCTGGAGCATTGCGGTGTAACCAGCCTGAGCGATTGCGCGGATTGTCGATGTTCCTACGAGGGATGCTGCGCGGCGTGAGGCAAAGACGCCCATCGCCGTCGCTGGTGTAGCCGAAGGTGTACTCCACCTCGGTCTCGCCACCGCCATCGTGGACGAAACTGCCAAGGCTGGTACCCTCGACAGCTTGATCGCGCTTTAGCCCCCCCTGCCACCGCACAAAGCCCGGCACGGCGAGTCCCGTGCCCATCAGCGGCAAGGCGGCGGGGCTTTTCTTATGCCATTGCCACTGACACCTTCTGGCTGAGGCGGCTATCAGGCGATCAAATTCAGCGTCGCGCGCAATGCCCGCTTTCCCCTAAGAAACCGGAAATCTCGAAAGTGTGACTAATACCAAATCTTGATGATAATGACCCACTGCGGAGATGACGCCTCCTTCACCCGCTCTCTATCACGCCTTGATCAATTCGACACAGCCGAACACTCTCAACCTCGATGGCGCAAACAGGGTGCCAGAATGGAGCCCGATCGGCTACCATCGGGATCGAATTCAGGAGTCAACTGGGGAATGTCGGTTGAGCCAGCCGCCCGACCTGAAGGTCGGCCCAGAGCAGGATCCGTGTTATGCAGTCCTATGATCTGCCCGCAGCCGTTCCCGTCGCCTTCGGCCTTGGTCGTCTGAATGACCTGGGCAAGCTTGCCGCCAAGCGGCTCGGCCCTGCGCAGTGCTTGCTGCTGGTCTCCGATCCCTTCGCCGTCAGCTCTGGATTGGCAGGACGCGTGATTCAAGGATTGGAGGAGTCCGGTCACAAGACGGCGCTCTTCAGCGACATCGCCAGCGATCCGCGCGAGGGGCACGTCGATGCCTGCGCCGAGGCGGCGCGAGGCTTCGGCGCCAGTGCCATCATCGCGCTTGGCGGCGGTTCGGCCATGGACGTCGGCAAGCTGGCGGCAGCTATCGTCGGCGTGGAAGACGGCTCGGCCGCCTATAGCTTGGCCATCAAGCCCTTTCCCGGCAATGGCCTGCCGGTCATTGCGATCCCGACCACTTCGGGCACCGGGGCGGAGATGACTGCGGTCTCAGTCTTCTCGCTCGCCGACGGCACCAAAGTCTGGGCCTGGGGACTGGAGCTCATTCCGAAGCTGGCGCTGCTCGATCCGGAGATCACGGCCAGCCTGCCGGCCCCTCTGACGGCTGCGACCGGCGTCGACGCTCTGGTCCATGCCATCGAGTCGATGACCAACTGCAAGGCACATCCCCTGAACGATCCTCCGGCGATGCGCGCCATCGGCCTGATCCGGCGCTGGCTGCCACGGGTGGTGGCGGACGGTAGCGATCTCGAAGCACGCGGCCAGGTGCAGATTGCGGCCTGCCTTGCCGGTGCGGCAATTGCGGTCAATGGCTGCGCGGTGGCGCATGGCCTGGGTCATGCCTTGGGCACAGTGGGTCATGTGCATCACGGCCGCGCCGTCGGTCTCTCGCTGCGCGTCGCCTTGGCCGGCAATGTGGCGGCAACGCCGGAGCGTCATGCGCTGGTGGCCGAAGCCTTCGGTATCGAGCGTCAGGGGCGCAGCGATGCCGCCCTGGCCGCAGCTCTGCCCGAGGCCTATGATGCCTTCCTGCGTGAGGTCGGCTTGGAGATCAGCCTAGCTGGTGACGGCTTGAGTGGCATCGACGAGGCGCGCCTGGCGTTGGCCTGCGACACGCCGGAAAACCGCCCCATGTTCGAGGTCGCCTGCCGCGACTTCGACCGTGCTGAGGTGGAGCGCCTATGCCGCGACCTTCTGACAGCTGCCTAGCTGCCTACTGCCACAGAGTTGGCGGACGGGGTGAAAGGGCGTCAGCACCTCTTGGATCTGCACAATATCCCGACCAGGCGCGCTAGCTTGGAAATCCCGACGCCGCGGCCTACCGGCAGACAACCGATATGCGCCTTACCCAGGATGGGAGCGATGTGATGCTCGCAATGGACTCAAGGCGAATGTCCCGCAGCGCGATCAACTCGTCATAGGCTTCGGTTTCCTCGAAGGTGGTGGCGAGCAGTTGCACTGGATCTTCACGGTACCCGGCGAAGAACTCTTCATAGGCTCGGACGACACGCTCGGGTGTCCCTTTGGGCCCCTTTCGTTCCGGATCATCACCGGCCCATTGGATCAACGTGCGGACGGCTGCTTCCGCTTCAGAGCGGCTGGGCCGTGAGGGGGCGTTCCAGGCGGTATGTGCCGAGCACGCCGGGCGGCTCCCGGCCACTACTGTGCCCATGTCCAACCCTTCCCTGCGTTTCAGCTCAGACATAAAGGGCAATCAGCTCTCACAAGCCCGTGTGTGAGATGAGATAACATATCATTTACCTTAGCAAACCTGACCATTGATCCGCCCAGGGCCGCAATCACACATTCCCATCGTGCTATTGAGTTATGTTATAACATAAACTATCGTCCATGCTAATGGTCAAAGGAAGCATCGCATGGGCAAGCGGGGAGAGAGAGTGCAGGCGGAGGTGCTGGCGGTTCTGCGCCGGCGCCGCGGCCCGCTGTCAGCCTACGATGTTATGGGAGAGCTGCGCGAGGTCAATCCGAAGATCGCGCCCCCGACCATCTATCGGGCTCTGACAGCACTGATGGAGCGGCGGCTCGTGCACCGTATCGAGTCGCTGAACGCCTACATCGCGTGCCAATGCGACCAGCACCAACACGCCTCCATCATATCGATTTGCGACGACTGCGGCAGCGTTGAGGAAAGCGTCGTGCCCGACCTGCTGAAGGAGCTTTCCGGCATTATCGGCAAGTCTGGCTTCGCACCTAGGCGGCATGTGATCGAGGTCCACGGTGTTTGCGGGTCGTGCGGCGCCGGCCCGATGCCCGCATGACAGAACGACGGTCGATGCTGCGTCTGCTCCTTCTCGGGGCGGGACCCCGGTTGGCCGGCGCGACGCTCATCGTGGCGGCGCTTTGGGCGGGCTTTGTCTGGGCAACTTCGACGCCGGGGCCGCTATGACCCCAGCCGTTGCCTTCCAAGATCTTACACTCGGTTATGACCGCCATCCGGCAGTGCATCACTTGCAAGCTGAGATCGCCGAAGGAAGCCTCACAGCCATCGTCGGCCCAAACGGCGCTGGCAAGTCGACCCTGCTCAAAGGGGTGATCGGCGCGCTCGCGCCCCTGGAAGGCCGGGTGGCGTTCGGGCCGCTGTGCCGCGAAGACATCGCGTATCTGCCGCAGCAAACGGATATCGACCGGGCCTTTCCGATCTCGGTGGTCGACCTTGTCGCCATGGGTCTCTGGCGTGAGATCGGTCCCTTCGGACGTCTCGGAACGGACCATTGCGCGCGCGTCGCCGCGGCGATATCGGCTGTGGGTCTGACGGGGTTCGAGACTCGCGCCATCGGGTCGCTCTCGGGAGGCCAACTGCAGCGGGCGCTGTTCGCGCGGCTCCTGCTGCTAGATGCGCGGCTGGTGCTACTCGACGAGCCCTTCACCGCGATCGACGCCCGCACCATGGCCGATCTGATCGGCGTGGTCCGGCGCTGGCATGGCGAAGGGCGCACGGTGCTCGCGGTGCTGCACGACGTGGAGACGGTCCGCGCGCATTTTCCTCATACGCTGATGCTGGCACGCGAACTGGTCGCCCACGGACCCACGGAGCAGGTCCTCACCGCCGAGAACCACTTTCGGGCGCGCCAGATGTGCGAGGCCTGCGCTGCTCCGCCCCATGTCTGCGGTCGGAGTGCGGCATGATCTGGGACGCCCTTGTTACGCCCTTTGTCGATTTCGGCTTCATGCGCCGCGCGCTGCTCGGCTGCATCGCGATCTCCATCGGCGCGACGCCGGTGGGCGTGTTTCTGATGCTGCGACGGATGAGTCTGACCGGGGACGCCATGGCCCATGCGATCCTGCCTGGCGCCGCCGTGGGCTATCTGGTCGCGGGCCTTTCGCTCGGCGCCATGACCATCGGGGGCTTGGTCGCCGGCATGGTGGTGGCGCTTTTGTCGGGCTTTGTCACCCGCGTCACGGCCCTTCGCGAGGATGCCAGCCTCGCGGCCTTCTACCTGATCTCGCTCGCGCTCGGGGTGCTGATCGTCTCCACCCGCGGCAGCAACGTGGATCTGATGCATGTGCTCTTCGGCACGGTGCTCGCGTTGGACGATGCGGCGCTAATCCTCTTGTGCTCGATCGCGAGCCTGTCGGTGCTGATCCTCGCGGCCCTGTTCCGGCCGCTGGTCCTGGAATGCGCCGATCCGCAGTTTCTGCGCTCGGTCAGCGGGCTCAGCGCGGTGACGCATTTCACCTTCCTTACGCTCGTGGTGCTGAACCTGGTCGGCGGGTTTCACGCGCTCGGCACGCTCATGGCGGTCGGCATCATGATCCTGCCCGCGGCGGCAGCGCGCTTCTGGGCCGCTGGCATCGGCGGGCTTTTCATCGCCGCGGTCGCCGTGGCCATTCTGTCGAGCCTGAGCGGCCTGCTGCTCTCCTACCACTACAGCCTGCCGTCCGGGCCGGCGATCATCCTCATGGCCGGTATCGCCTACGGAGTGTCGCTGGTGTTCGGGCCGGCGGGCGGTCTTGTCACGCGAGCTCTGCCGCGCCGCCACTTCGAAGCCTGAAAGGAGACCCCATGACGAGCCGCAGAACCCTTCTGAAATTCGCTGCAACCTTTGTCGCCCTCTCGCTGGCCGCTCCGGCTTTCGCGCAATCGAACGAGCCAGTCCCCGTCATTGCAACCTTCTCGATCCTCGGCGACATGGTGGAGCGCATCGGGGGCGAGCATGTGAGGGTCACGACGCTCGTCGGCCCCGACGGCGATGCCCATGTCTATCAGCCGACCCCGGCCGACGCCCGCGCGGTCAGCGAGGCCGACCTTCTTTTCGTGAACGGGCTCGATTTCGAAGGCTGGATCGACCGCCTGGTCGATGCTTCCGGTTTCGACGGCACGCACGTGGTGGCGACCGGGGGGATCGAACCGATCGCCTTCGAAGACGACCACGACGAGCACGGCGACGACCACGGCGACGAGCACGCCGAGGACGAGCATCATGACGACCACGGCGACGAGAACGCCGAGGACGAGCATCACGACGAGCATGGCGACGAGCACGCCGGGGACGAGCATCATGACGACCACGGCGACGAGCACGCCGAGGACGAGCATCATGACGACCACGGCGACGAGCACGCCGAGGGCGAGCATCACGACGAGCATGGCGACGAGCACGCCCATCACCATGGCGCCTTCGACCCGCATGCCTGGCAAAGCCTCGCCAATGGCGAGATCTACGCCAGAAACATTGCCGAAGCACTCGCCGCGGCCGATCCCGACAACGCCGAGAGTTACCGGACCAATGCCGGCGCCTATCTCGCGGAAATGCGGGCGCTCGACGCCGAGATCTTCGCGCTTGTAGAGGCGCTGCCTAGCGGGGCCCGCACCGTCGTGACCTCTCATGACGCCTTCGGGTACTTCGCGGCGCGCTATGGGCTGACCTTCGAGGCGCCGCAGGGGCTCAGCACCGAAAGCGAGCCTTCGGCGGCAGATGTGGCCGAGCTGATCGAGCAGATTCGCGAAGAGGGCATCACGGCCGTGTTCGTGGAGACGATCACCGACAACCGGCTCCTGGAGCAGATCGCCCGCGAGACCGGCGCGACCATAGGCGGCACGCTCTATTCGGATGCGCTCTCCGGCCCGGACGGCCCGGCGTCCACCTATCTCGACATGATGCGCCACAACGCGACCACCCTCTCGCAAGCGCTGAACTCCTGACACGGAGGGATCGGACCATGACCCAGCAAGTCCCCGTCACAGTGCTGACCGGCTTTCTCGGTGCCGGCAAGACGACGCTCCTGAACCGCATTCTCACCGAACAGCACGGCAAGAAATATGCCGTGATCGTCAACGAGTTCGGCGAGACCGGCATCGACAACGACCTCGTGGTGAACGCCGACGAGGAAGTGTTCGAGATGAACAATGGCTGCATCTGCTGCACTGTCCGCGGCGATCTCATCCGCATTCTCGGCGGCCTCATGAAGCGCGCCGACAAGTTCGATGCCATCCTCGTCGAAACCACGGGCCTCGCCGATCCCGCACCGGTGGCGCAGACCTTCTTTGTAGATGCCGAGGTGGCGGAGAAGACGCGACTCGACGCCATCGTCACCGTTGTCGACGCCCGCCACCTCGAGCCGCAACTTGAGGACAACCACGAAGCGGCCGAGCAACTGGCCTTCGCCGATCTCGTGCTGCTCAACAAGATCGACCTCGTGGACGCAGATCAGCTCGCCCTGGTCGAGTCGCGCATCCGCGCGATGAACCCCTACGCGCGCATCGTTCATTCCGAACGCTGCGGTGTACCCCTCGACGCGGTGCTCGGCCAGAACGCCTTCGACCTCAAGCGCGTGCTCGAGGTCGAACCGCACTTCCTCGAGGACGACCACGCGCACGAGCACGACGACGACGTCACCAGCGTCTCGCTGCACTCCGACACGGCGCTCGACCCCGAGAAGTTCCAGGCATGGTTCGGCCGGCTCCTGCAGGAGAAGGGCCAGGACATCCTTCGCTCGAAGGGAATTCTCGACATCGCGGGCGAGTCCGACCGCTACGTCATCCAGGGCGTCCACATGCTCATGGAGGGGGATTTCATGGGGCCGTGGCCGGATGGAGAAGCACGCCGGTCGCGGCTCGTCTTCATTGGGCGGGGGCTCGACGGAATGGGCCTCGAAGAAGGCTTTGCGGCATGCAAGGCGGCCTGAGCCCGGCGCATCGGTCCCGCGAAGGCTTCCCGCCGACCCGCCTCGAGACCGAGGGGCTGCAGATCGACACGGGTGCGCCTGTCACGGCTGCCGTGGCGCTCGGGCAGACGGTTGTGTCGGCGCACGGCGACGGCGCCCTGCGCCTGTTCGCCGGCGATGTCGGTCCGCGCGGCGTCGCGGCGCATCGCGGCGCGATTCTCTCCATGACCACGGCCGGGACGGATGCGGTCGTCACGGGCGGGGATGATGGACAATTCCTGCGCGTTTCGGTCGACGGTAGTGTGGAGCATCTCGCCGACTTCGCGGGCGCCTGGGTTGACTGCGTGGCCGCTCACGGGGCGACGGGCCTTGTGGCCTGTTCGGTCGGACGAACCGTGCACGTATGGCGTCAGGGCGCCAGGCAAGCCGAGACCTTCGAGCATCCGAGCACGATCGGCGGCCTGGCCTTCGACCCGAAGGGCAGACGGCTGGCCGTCGCCCATTACGGAGGCGCCACGATCTGGGAGCGCGGAAAGCAGCGCTGGAGATCGACCAAGCTGGCGTGGGCCGGATCGCATATCGGCGTGACCTGGAGCCCGAACGGCAAGTACCTCGTGACGGCCATGCAGGAGAACGCGCTGCATGGCTGGCGACTTCGCGACAAGGCCGACATGCGGATGTCGGGCTATCCGGCCAAGCCCCGCTCTCTTGACTGGGTCGGCGATGCGCCGCACCTCGCGACCAGCGGCGCCGATCAGGCGGTCTGCTGGCCGTTTCGGTTCAAGGACGGACCGATGGGGCAGGCGCCGCTCTGCGTCGCCTATGGCGGCAGACAGCTGGCCACCATGGTGCGAGGCCTGCCCGGCCAGTCCGCGGTTCTGGTCGGGTTCCAGGACGGAGCCGTGCTGATGAGTGAACTGGACGAGGCGGCGGAAGCCCTTGTCCTACGCGGCACGACAGGCGTCGAGGTGACAGCCCTCGCGGTAACAGCCTCGCTTTCGCACTTCCTAATCGGCGACACCGCCGGCACGGTTTTCTGGGCGCCGCTGCGAAAGGGGGGCGGGAATGCGCGGGCTGTTTGATCGCAGACGCCCGGATGCGGAGGCCGTCCGCAGGGTGAAGGCGCTTGTCACGGAACGCTTCGACTTGCCCGACACGACAACGCTCGCCGTTGCGGAACTGCGCTGCCACGAGCCCGGCTGCCCGCCTGTCGAGACGGTCGTGACGGCCCGCGATGCCGATGGCCGGATGTGGGATTGGCGCATCGCCAAACCTCTCGACGAGGTCGCCGCCGCCGATGTCGAGGTGCTGGAGGCGCATCGATGACAGGGGCGACATCTGAGGGGCGCGACGAAAGCTTTGACTGGTCCTGGGGCTGCGTGGATTTGTCCTGCTTTCTCACACGACAGGGGATCGGGCCGCGCGCTCTGCTCCTGCCGGCGCTATCCTCGACTTCGACACGCGACGAGATGGCGCCTCTGCAGGCGCTCCTCGCGGAGCGTTTCGAGACCGTTGCACCCGATTGGCCCGCCTTCGGAACCAGCGACAAGCTGGCCCGCATCGTGCTGCCCAATGCGATCACCAAGGCCGTCTTGCTGGCGCGCGCCACGGGCGCGACGCCATGCCTTGAGCCGAGCGCGTGAACCGATTGCGCGCCAAGGTGCGAGAACTCGATGCGATGCGGCTGTCTGGCGCCCGCCTTTTGCGGGCACCGTGAACCAGGGATTGGCATAAGCCGAAGGCATGACCCCCGAGCTGGCGAGCATCATCTTCATGCTACTGATGGCCGCTGTCATCGCCATATCGTTGAAGGTTGTCGGCGTTCCCCTCGCAACCGCTTTGCTGATCATTCCCGCCGCCACGGCGCGCCGCTTCGCAACCGGCCCCGAACAAATGGCTGTGCTAGTGGGCCTTATAGGCGCCGCGGGCGTTTTTAGCGGCTTGTTAAGCTCGCTGGAATGGGACACGCCCGCTGGTCCGCGCATTGTCGTTGCAGCCCTCCTCCTGTTTGTCCTGTCTCAGATGCCCGGGCCGCTCCTTTCGACAGTAAAGTCACGGCGCACGCGCAGCGGCGACAGCGAGGCTACGAATCTGAAGAGGCCCGGGTCATGAACGAACACGCCCTTCCAGCTACCGACCTGACTAAGAATCAATCGATGGTAATGGGCGAGCTATCAAAAGCCGATCGCCCGCTCGGCGCCTATATGATCCTGGACCAATTGCGCGATCATGGGTTCCGAGCGCCGCATCAGGTCTATCGCGCACTCGATAGGCTGGTTGAGTTCGGCCTCGTCCACAAGCTCGAAAGCCTGAACGCTTTCGTCGCCTGCCGCGATCCCGGGTGCGAAACCCACAAAATGACCTTCATGATCTGCGAGACATGCGGGCAGGTCTCCGAGATTACCGATGAGAGGTTCGCCGAACAGCTCACGAAGTTGGCACGCGACGCGCAATTCGCGCTGACAAAGACCACGATCGAACTACGCGGTACCTGCCGAGCCTGTCAGTTGCTGTAAAGACACCATGGCGCCCAATCGTTCCTCGGCTCAAGGCGTTGCATGATTAGATCCAACCCGAGTGGGTTAGAGCCAACAGATCAATAAGTCCACTATCAGCGCACTACCGCTCTGAGTTGAAACCGCCGCGAAGACCCGCTTTTACGGCCCACTTCGTTTCATGAGGGACAACAAGACCGGGTAGGGCCAGGAAGCCCACATCGGTTCAGGAGAAGGGAGTCTGGCCCTCTATCAATTCGTGGGTACAATCGAGCGGCGGAATACGCCCCAGGATGCCGCTTCGCATGCTCGGTGGCCGCTTGTTACGCTCCATGAACCCATCGCTTCGCGACAGCCACATCCGGACTGCTACGAGAGTATCGTCGACATGGCGTGCCGGATCCAAATCGCCGAACAGATACGTGAATCGGTCGCGATGCGAGAACGCAATAACGCAGGGGCGCAAACACTGACTCATGCAGCGCACGCGGCGCAATTTGATGGGTGGCAGCAACACCGCATCAGATAGGGACCGTTGCAAGGCACTCGCCAGCGCCGCGCCGGGGCGCTCGCGGTGTGCAGTGTCTGACCAGCCTTGCGGTCGACAGCGCGTGCATACCGAAATGGTCGGTACCTCAATTCTCATAATAGCGACGTCTCGTGTTCAAGAGCTTTCGGCCACGGCTCCGGAGATGCAGCCGATTGCTTATTGAGGCAGAGCAGCAAGCGTGTGCGGCCTGTGCCCGCGATCGGCGGCGAGCGGTGGACAATTCCGCTACCAGGGCTGGCGCAGCTGCCCTTGAAGATCGCCACGTCATGGATCCGGAGGTGCTCTATCGGTCCTTTGAACCGTTTTTGTTCGCGCAATGCCCGCTCGGCGTGGATCGATTGGACCCACTCGGTGGCGGGACCACGGTAGGTCGTCAGAAGGCGCGCCTCCACGCAGTCCCGGTGGAACTTCCAGCAGGCATCGTGGCTGACGCGCTCCAGCCGAACATCCACCAGATCGGTCCGGGTCATCCTGGCGAACGCCGAGACGAGATCATCGACATCCCCAAGCAGAATGTCTCGCATGTCCCCCGGAGGCATACCGCAGTCGTCCAGATGCGGCTGCAGCGCAAGTCGAAGATCGCCGGGCCGGACAAGAACACGTAGGTCAGGAAGACACGAAGCGTTCATTCGTTCGAGCCAGATCTGCATGAACATGGGGAGCGCGCGCCGCCAGATCACGAGCTCCATGTCGGGCCTGTTAATGGCGGCGAGGCCTTCCGCCGCATCGCACGTCGCGATGGCCACGCCCAAGGTGGCGGAACTCCCAACCGCCTCGCCTTCCAGCGATACCAATTGACCGGTCATGACGGCTCGGCCCGTTTCCAGACCGGGAACGGATCTTTGAGCTTTTTCCAGGCGGTCGGCTGCATGGCTTTGGCGTTGGCATCGCCGGCAAGGCAGGCGTCGAGCCGGCGTCGGATCGCGGCCTCGTCCATGTCGGTGCCGATGAAGACGATTTCCTGGCGGCGGTCTCCGTAGACGGAATCCCAGGATTTGGCGATGTGCTGGCGCCATTCCGGGTGATCGGGCCAACGTTCCTTGGGGACGTTCGCCCACCAAAAGCCCATGGCCCCATGGCGGACAAGCGCGCCGGCCTGGCTCAATTCACCGACCCATTCCGGGCGGGTCGCTAGCCAGAAGTGCCCCTTGGCACGGATGACTCCTGGCCAAGAGGAGTTAACGAAGGCGTGGAACTTTTCCGGATGGAAAGGGCGGCGTGCCCGATACACGAAGCTGCACACCCCATACTCTTCCGTCTCAGGCTTATGCTCCGCGAAGCCGTAAAGTTCCTTGAACCACAGCGGATGTTCCTGAGCCTTGACGTGATCGAACCGGCCAGTGTTCAGCACCTTGTCCAGCGACACACGCGACATGCTGGTCTCGATGAGTTCCACATCCGGGTTGAGCGACCGGATGATCTTGCGCGCGGCATCGAGCTGTTCGGGCGATGCCGCATCGATCTTGTTCAGAACGATGACGTCGGCGAATTCGATCTGATCGACGAGCAGATTGACCAGCGTGCGGTTGTCCTCCTCGCCCAGCGCCTCGCCTCTGTCCTTGAGGAAATCGGTTGACGCGTAGTCGCGCAGGAGGTTAGCGGCATCGACCACGGTCACCATCGTATCGAGGCGCGAGACATCCTCTAGGCTCTCGCCCTCTTCCGTCCGGAAGTTGAAGGTGGCCGCTACGGGCAGCGGCTCGGAAATGCCGGTCGATTCGATGAGAAGGTAGTCGAACCGGCCATCCTGAGCGAGCCGACGCACCTCCTTGAGAAGGTCATCGCGCAACGTGCAGCAGATGCAGCCATTGGTCATTTCGACCAGAGTCTCTTCGGTGCGGCTTAGATCTGCGCCGCCGTCACGGATGAGATCGGCGTCGATGTTCACCTCGCTCATGTCGTTGACGATGACCGCGACGCGCTTGCCTTCGCGGTTGTTGAGGATGTGGTTCATCAGCGTGGTCTTGCCGGCGCCAAGGAAGCCGGAAAGTACGGTGACGGGCAGGATGGGTCGTTCCAGCGGCTGGGTCATGGCAACTCTTCAGAGCGTGATTACGAAGTCGGGCGCGTTGGGTGCGAGCGCCGCGTAGAGCTGGGGAAAGCAGCCGGCCTGAACACCGGCGACCGTGCCTTTCGCCGTGACGTCGCCCTTGCCGCATTGCTCGAGGGTGCCATCGGCCAGGTTGCGACGCACAGCACATTGGTCGCAGATCATGAGCAGGATGTTCTGGTCCTTCGCGACCTTGGCCAAGCGCTCGCCGACTGGATCGCCGTCACGCAGGCAGAACAAGTTGTCATCGAAGAAAAACATGCCGACGACGCTCGCTCCGTGCGAGCCATCCTCCAGTTGCGGCAGGATCATGGTGGCAAGCTTGAACGTCGCCGCCATGTCGGTGGCGAAGACATACGCGACCTTCATTTCTTACGCTCCGTCATGTGGATTTTTCTGTTCTTGGTGTGAATGTGCCCTACTGCCGCCTCGTCTACGGCGCGGCATCAGCTCCGTCATTGGCGCGGCAATCAGGGTATCGCCGGGGATGCCGACTTGGTCGCAACGTGAGATTGCGGCGCGCAGATGCTCCAGCGAGTCGGCGAAGTGGGGTGGCAGTTCGAACCCGGAGGCGTCATCGACCGGTTCAAGCAGACCTTGCGCTGAAAGCATGAGGGGCATCTCACCGTCCCTCAAAGCTGCGTCGGATTCGGCGCGTCACCGTAGACGTCCTTCGGATCAAAGGATTTCCGTGACTCCGTGAACACAAGTCGAGCGGGTCCGCCAGAAGGGCCGCCGAGCTCAACCGATCGGTAGAAGCAGGAACGATATCCGACATGACAACTGGCACCCGAACCGGCGACCTGGACGCGCAGCAAGACGGCGTCCTGGTCGTCGTCGATGCGCATTTCGACAACCTTCTGTGTGAGCCCGCTGGTCGTGCCCTTACGCCATAAACACTGGCGGCTTCGGCTCCAGTAGTGCGCCTCGCCAGTCCCAATCGTTTTTCGCAGGGCCTCGCCATTCATGTATCCCAGCATCAACACCTCGCCCGTGTAGACGTCGGTGGTTATGCAGGGAATCAACCCATCGGCATCGAATTTGGGTGCCAAGGCGAGGCCTTCCTCCACCTGCTCGACCGTCGTGCGGGCGGCGAAGGCGGTGCCGGCTGCCGGAACAGACCTGTCAGGAGCCATTGGAGCCGCTCCTGGGGCTTTCGATCATCGCGAGGAACTCCCGGCGGGTTGCCGGGTCGTGGCGAAAGGAGCCGAGCATGCGGCTGGTGACCATGCTGACTCCCGGCTTGCGGATGCCGCGCGTGGTCATGCAGTGGTGCGCTGCCTCGATGACGACGCCGACACCGTGCGGCTTCAGCACCTCCTGGATGGTGTCCGCGATCTGCGAGGTCAGCGCTTCTTGGATCTGCATCCGCTTGGCGAACACCTCGACAAGGCGCGCTAGCTTGGAAATCCCGACGACGCGACCTGCCGGCAGGTAACCGATATGCGCCCTGCCCAGGATGGGAACGATGTGGTGCTCGCAATGGGACTCGAGGCGGATGTCGCGCAAGACGATCATCTCGTCGTAGGCGGCGGTCTCCTCGAACGTCGTCTCAAGCAGCGCGACCGGGTTTTCGTGATATCCGGCAAAGAACTCCTCATAGGCCCGCACCACGCGCTCGGGCGTACCTATGAGGCCTTCGCGGTCGGGGTCGTCGCCCGCCCATTCGATCAGCGTCCGCACCGCCGCTTCCGCCTCTGACTGGCTGGGCCGTCGGCGCCTGCCCGAGTTGGCGAGCACTGATTCTGTGGGCTGGCTTCCGACCACCGCCGTGTCCATGTCGAATCCTCTCCCGCGGCCACGCCCGGCATTTAAGGGCACTTGGCTATTGTAATCTGGAAGCGCAACGTTATAACATTGCCTATCTTAAACGCAAGGAGGGATGTGACCATGGCACTCCCGTCGATCCAGCCCCGGCCCTGCACCGATCCCAACTGCCGCGGGCAGCATGCGCCGGCTGAACGGGTTGCGCTGGCAGAGTCCCTCTGCGGCGCGCGCGGGGCGCGGCTAACGACGCTCCGGCGGCAGATCCTGGAGCTGCTTTGGGAGAGTAGTCGCCCGACGGGCGCTTACGAACTGATCGAAGCGCTGAAGCTCAGGGACTCTCGTCCGGTCGGGCCGCCCACCATCTACCGGGCGCTCGAGTTCCTGATGTCCCAAGGTCTCGTCTCGAAGATCGAAAGCAGGAACGCTTACGTCCCCTGCGCGCATCCAGAACGGAGGCATGATTGCCTGTTCTTCATCTGCAGCGATTGCGGGGCAGCGGTCGAGTTGGAAGACCAGCGGCTTGAGTGCCTGATCTCCGAGGATGCCGAGCTCATCGGGTTCCGCGCAACACGGCGCGTGATCGAGGTGGAGGGCACCTGCACGAGTTGCATCGCGGCTGGCGCGGCATGAACGGGCAAGAGGGCCCCCCATGGAAAGCTGGAATCTCGATGGATCATCGCAGCGTCTGCCGGTCTCGGTGCTGACCGGGTTCCTTGGCAGCGGCAAGACGACCGTCCTCAACTATCTGATCCAACAGCCCGTGCTGAGCCGGACACTCGTGCTCATCAACGAGTTCGGCGAGATTGGCGTCGACCATGATCTCGTGACACACAGCAAGGATGACATCGTCATCGAGATGTCGAGTGGCTGCCTCTGCTGCACCATCCGGGGCGACCTTGCCAAGACCTTGCGCGAAGCCCCCGGACGCTTTGCGCGCGGCGGCGATCTATGGTTCGACAGAGTGGTGATCGAGACCACCGGGCTCGCGGATCCGGCCCCGATCCTCCACACCCTCATGACTGAACCAACCGTCGCGCGGCGCTATCGCCTGGACGGGGTCATCGCCACGGTCGATGCGGTCAACGGCGGCGACACGCTCGATCGCCAGATCGAGTCGATCAAGCAGGCGGCGGTGGCCGATCGCTTGCTCATCACCAAGACCAACCTCGTCGATAACGACGTGTTGCGCAGACTGCAGGTTCGTCTGCGGGATTTGAACGCCGCCGCCCCGCAGATCATCGCAGAAAACGGCGTTGTAGATCCGGCATCGCTGTTCGATGCCGGTCTTTTTAACCCGAAGACCAAGAGCCTCGACGTGCAGAACTGGCTCAAGGCGGAAGCCTATGCCGAGCCGCACGATCATGAACACGGCACGGCCGGGCACGGCCACACCCACCAACACAACGACGTCAATCGGCATGACGCTCACATCAAGGCGGTGTGCCTCACGATCGATGAGCCGATCCATGGCGATGCGCTCGATCTCTGGCTCGAAACGCTGCTCCTGTTCCGGGGCGCGGACCTTCTGCGAACCAAGGGAATCATCAATGTGGCCGATCTCGATGGACCAATCGTCATTCACGGCGTTCAGCACATCTTTCATCCCCCGGTTATGCTGAAGGAATGGCCGAGCGATGATCGTCGATCCCGCATCGTCTTCATCACCCGCGACATCGACGAGTCGGTCCTCCGCGACACGCTCAAGGTGTTCACCAACGCCGAGGCCCAGCGGCCGGAGCCCCTACCCGACGAGTCGGGCGACGGCGACATCGCCATGTTCGAGGTGCGGGAATGACGTTGTACCTGACCAACACGCTGACCCGGACGAAAGAGCCCTTCTCGCCGGCGGACCCCAATCACGTCACGATGTATGTCTGCGGGCCAACCGTCTACAACTTCGCCCACATCGGCAATGCCCGCCCGGCGGTCGTGTTCGACGTTCTCTATCGCCTCTTGAGGCGGCGCTTTGGAGGGGTCGTCTATTCCCGCAACTTCACGGATGTCGACGACAAGATCAATGCCGCCGCGACGGAGGTCGGCAACCCGATCTCGGTCGTCACTGAACGCTATATCGAAGCCTACCATGCCGATATGGCTGCGCTCGGCGTCCTGACGCCGGACCTTGAGCCGCGCGTGACCGAGCATATTGCCGAGATCATCGGCATGGTGGAGCGGCTGATCGCGCGGGATCACGCCTATGCGGTCGAGGGGCATGTCCTGTTTCACGTGCCCTCGTTTGCAGCTTACGGGGCTCTGTCTGGCCGCAATCGTGATGAGATGATCGCCGGTGCGCGGGTGGAAGTGGCCCCTTACAAGCGAGACCCGGCGGACTTCGTCCTCTGGAAGCCCTCAACACCGGAGCTGCCGGGCTGGGAGAGCCCCTGGGGCCGCGGACGACCCGGCTGGCACATCGAGTGCTCAGCGATGATCGAACATCACCTCGGTGTGTCGATCGACATTCACGGCGGTGGTCAGGACCTGATCTTCCCTCACCATGAGAACGAGATTGCGCAGGGGACCTGCGTGCATGACGGGGAAACCTACTGCCGTTACTGGGTCCACAACGGCTTCGTCACCGTCGGGGGACGGAAGATGTCGAAGTCGCTCGGCAATGTGCTTCTCGTCCGTGATCTGCTGGGCGAAGCGCCGGGTGAGGCGATCCGCTTCGCGCTGCTGGGCGCCCACTATCGCCAGCCGCTCGACTGGAGCACGGAAGGCCTCGCTCGGGCGAAACGCGGTCTCGACCGTCTTTACGGCGTGCTCCGCGATCTTGGCGATGGTCCCGGTGTTGCCTGTCCGCCAGGCCTGCTGGATGCGTTCGTGGCGGCCCTTGAGGACGATCTGAACTTCCCAAGAGCAATCGCTGAACTCTTCCGAATGGCGAAGGCGGCGCGCCGGGCGACGACCGTGGCGGATCGTGGCGCCTACAGGGCGGCCTTGCGCGACGCAGGCGGCTTGCTGGGCCTGTTGCGGCAGGACCCGGCCGACTGGTTCGGACAGCCCACAGGAGAAGACGGAGACACAGCAAGCATCCAGCGTCTGGTAGAGGCGCGGCTTGCCGCTCGATTAGCACGAGACTACGCCACTGCGGATCGAATCCGTGACGAACTGACTGCGCTTGGCATTACCGTCGAGGATCGCGCCGACGGTCCGGCCTGGCGGAGGACCGGTTAGATGCGGGTCCCTCTGCAAGCGAGGCCGGCACCGACCGAGACGGCGGCGGATGTCCAGCGGTCCATCGTGGATAACTTTCGGTATCTTGAAGATTGGGCTGAGCGCTACCAGTATCTGATCGAGCTGGGGCGCCAGCTGCCGCCGTTCCCGGAGACGAAGCGGATCGAGGCCAACCGGCTGGATGGATGTCAGGCCGGTGTCTGGCTCGTCTGCGACTATCGCAACGGCAAGCTCGACCTCGAGGCGACAAGTGACTCCGCCATCGTCGCCGGGCTCATCGCCCTGTTGCTTAAGGTCTATTCGGGGCGTCAGCCCGATCAAGTCCTGGCGATCTCGCCGGCATTCATAGACGAGATCGGTCTCGCCGAGCATCTTTCGCCGCATCGGGCTAACGGTCTCTCGCTCATGCTCGCGCGCATTCGCGCGTTCGCTATGGCGCATATCCCGGACAACCTTGCCGGGGGCGGCGCATGATTGATCTCGGCCTCTACAACCAGCAGGTCCTGCGGTTTGCCGCGTCGATACCCTGTGTCGAACTCGAACCATTCCTGCCGGTGGCGGACTTCCGCAGCCGCCATGGATCGGCGTTGCTTCCCTTCCAGGCGCTGCTGCGCGCAACGGCGGAGGTGAGCCCTGCGCGCGCCAGGCAGCGACTCACCGCCGTGAGCTTCGAACAGGACCTATGGACATGACGCACTTCCTGTCCTTGGGCCTGATCTGGCTCATCCGTATCTGTCAGTTTCTATCGTCGCCACTGCTTGGCCCCTGCTGCCGCTTTAAGCCGAGCTGCTCGATCTATGCCATCGAATCCTTGGGACAGCACGGCCTCGTCCGCGGCGGTTTGTGTACGGTCGGCCGCGTGTTGTGCTGCCGCCCTTGGCATCCAGGCGGCTTAGAACCGGTATCGCCACCGAAGGCGCAGCGATCGGGAGAGGCGTTCCGATGATCCGCAGAAATCCGCGCGGCGACCTTCCAGTCGTCCATGACAGCGCGTTTGTCGACCCCACTGCCATTCTCTGCGGCCGCGTGGTCGTCCATGAGAACGTCTTCATCGGACCCTATGCCGTGATCCGCGCCGACGAAGTGGATGCAAACGGCCATATGGAGGCGATCGTCATCGGTGCGCACTCGAACATTCAGGATGGTGTGGTCATCCACTCCAAGTCTGGCGCGGCAGTCACCATCGGCGAGCGGACTTCGATCGCACATCGCGCGATTGTCCACGGCCCCTGCACGGTGGGCGACAATGTTTTCATCGGTTTCAACAGCGTGCTCTTCAACTGCGCGGTCGGTGAAGGGTGTGTTGTGCGGCACAACTCGGTGGTCGATGGCTGTGACCTGCCGCCTGGGTTCTACGTTCCCTCGACACAGCGCATCGGACCCAACACCGACCTCGCCACCATCCCAAAGATCACACCCGATGCCTCTGAGTTCTCGGAGGATGTCGTGCGCACCAACAACTCTCTCGTTCAGGGATACAAGCGCCTTGAGGGGGAGTTCTGAACATGCGTGTCGTCCTGCCATGCCCGATCGCTGGTCCTGTGCAGGGACCGTTCAAGCCATGCGAGCGCTATTCGCGCACCGCTGCTTTCCGCAACGCATGGCGTGACGGCCGAAGGAGTGGAGCCGATTGTCCTCCTTTGTTTAGGCCGTTCTTATGATCCAGATCACTCTGCCTGACGACGTCCAAACCTATAGCACACCTGTCCGTGGCACTGAGATCGCCGCCCGGTCAGGCGACGCTGACGCCGACACGGCGCTGGCCATCCGGATCGACGGCATCTTGCGGGACCTTGGTGATCTCATCGAGCACGATGCATGTGTTGAGGTCATCACCCGCGATCACCCAGAGGCACTCGAGTTGCTGCGGCATGACGCGGCGCATGTCCTGGCCGAGGCCGTCAAAGAGCTCTATCCCGAGACCCAAGTCACTATCGGCCCTACGATTGAGAACGGATTCTACTACGACTTCGCGCGCGAGACCTCGTTCACACCGGATGACCTTGCGCGAATCGAGGAGCGCATGCGGGAGATCGTCGCGCGGGACGAGCCGATCGAGCGTGAGTTATGGCAGCATGACGACGCGACCCGCTATTTCGAAGCCAAGGGCGAGCTCTACAAGGCCGAGATCATTGCCGGCCTACCGGCAACTGAGACCTTGAGCGTTTATCGCCAGGGAGAATTCCGCGACCTTTGCCGCGGTCCACACCTGCCGTCGACGGGCAAGCTCGGCACCGCCTTCAAGCTGCTGAAAGTCGCTGGCGCTTATTGGCGCGGCGACCACCGCAATCCGATGCTTCAGCGAATCTATGGTACCGCGTGGCGCGACCAGGCCGAGCTCGACGCCTATCTTCACCAACTTGAAGAAGCCGCGAAGCGCGATCATCGAAAGTTCGGCCGGGAGATGGACCTCTTTCATTTCCAGGAGGATGCGCCGGGCGCTGTTTTCTGGCACCCCAAGGGCTGGACGCTGTTCCAGACCCTCATCGACTACATGCGCCAGCGTCAGACCAGGGCCGGCTATGTTGAGATCAACACGCCGGACCTCATGGATCGGAGCCTGTGGGAGCAGTCGGGCCATTGGGACAAATTCGGCGAAAACATGTTCACCACTGAAGCGAGGGAGGAACGTGTCTTTGCCCTGAAGCCGATGAACTGCCCCGGAGGGGTCCAGGTCTACAAGCAGGGGATCAAGAGCTACCGCGATCTACCCTTGCGCATTGCCGAATTCGGCAAGGTTCACCGGTTCGAGCCATCGGGCGCCCTGCACGGTCTCATGCGCTTGCGCGCCTTCACTCAGGATGACGCTCACATCTTCTGCACGGAAGAGCAGATCACCCAGGAGTGTCGAGTCGTTTGCCAACTCATTCTGAACATTTACCGGGATCTCGGCTTCGAGGATGTAAGGATCAAGTTCTCTGACCGTCCGGCTAACCGAATCGGGACGGACGCCATATGGGACAGGTCTGAGACGGCCTTGAAGGCCGCCGTCGAGGCGACGGGCCTATCCTACACGACCAATCCCGGCGAAGGCGCATTCTACGGACCGAAGCTCGAGTTCGTGCTGCGCGATGCCATCGGGCGCGACTGGCAGTGCGGAACGCTGCAGGTCGACCTCAATCTGCCTGAACGGCTTGGCGCCTTCTACATTGGCGCCGATGGCGAGAAGCGCCCTCCGGTGATGCTGCACCGGGCCCTCTTCGGCTCACTTGAGCGGTTTATGGGCATCCTTCTGGAGCATTATGCGGGCAAGCTGCCGCTCTGGCTCGCGCCGGTCCAAGCGGTGGTTGCCACGATCACTTCCGACGGTGATTCGTATGCCAACGAGGTGGCCGCCCAACTCACGTCTCATGGCCTCCGGATCGAGACCGATCTGAGGAACGAAAAGATCGGCTACAAGATCCGTGAGCACAGCTTGGCCAAAGTGCCGGTGCTCCTGGTCGTGGGCAAACGCGAGGCGAAAGAAGGCACCGTGTCGCTACGCCGGATCGGCCGCAACGACAACGAAACCCTCTCACTACGCGAAGCGGTGGTTCGGCTCGAAACCGAGGCGCTTCGCAGCACAAGTTCTCCCGTGAACTTTCCGCCGATTGAGGGGCGGAGCAAGGAAGATGAGCAGCTTGCAGAAGCTGGGGTAGGATGACCGTGGCGCAATCTCTGAAGACTTACGACGACTGGAAGCATTGCATCACAGTGCTTTGCGGCGTCCCGCTCACGCTGGCCTATGTCGAACAACGCCTCGCGGAGCTTCGCGACCCCGCTGAACACCGCACACAGAAGTTCGTTGCGACCTGGGGAGAGGCCCATCTCGCGCGTGTAATCGACTGGTTCGAGCAGGCGGAGCGCGAACTGCAATGAACCTCAAGACGCGCGACCGCGGCCATCATAGCCCATTTCTGGCCGATCGCATCGTGCCGCCCAATGCGACCACCGAGGCCGTCTTGCTGGCGCAGGCCATGGGCCGCAAAGCCACGCTGAGCGCCACGCTCGGCGGCGTCTTCGCCGAACGGGCGGAGGCCGCGTGCCGGTAACGCGCCGCAACCTGCTCGTGGCCGCCGCGCTCGCGGCCCTGGCCGTCGGGCTCGCCGTCCCGCTCGCCCTGCTGCCTGACAGCGGTCCGGGCCTCTGGTCCGGGCTCGTGTTGGAAATCCAGACGGTGCAGCGCGACCTGCACCGCCAGCTCGCTGCGGCGATGCAGGCGGTGCGGGCGGAAGGGGCGGCAGCCGCCTGGGCGCTCGTCGTCCTCAGCTTCCTTTACGGGGTATTCCACGCCGCCGGGCCCGGCCACGGCAAGGTCGTGATCTCGACCTACATCCTGACCCAGGAAAGCCAGCTGCGCCGCGGGCTCCTGCTGTCAATCGTATCCTCTCTCTGCCAAGGCCTCACGGCCATAGTGGTCGTCGCGGCGACCGCCGGGCTGCTCGACCTCACCCTGCGCCAGGCCCAGGGTGCCGCCACCGGCCTCGAGACCCTGAGCTACGGTCTCGTCGCGCTGCTCGGTCTCACCCTGGTGGTGAGCCGGGCGCGCGGCCTGCTGCGGCAGCTCCGGCTTCCAGCGCCCCGCGGTCGCGGTGACCCGCCTCGCCTTGCGTTTGGGCACCACCACAAAAATGACGGGGCTTGCTCGAGCTGCGGCCACGCCCATGGGCCCTCGCTTCGCGATCTGAACGCCCCGCTCTCCTGGCGGGGCCTCGCCGGCATGGTCGCCTCGATCGGCCTGCGCCCGTGCAGTGGCGCGGTGCTCGTGCTGCTCGTCGCCTATTCACTCGACCTCCGCGGGGCTGGCATCGCTGCCGTGCTGGCAATGTCGCTCGGCACCTCGATCACCGTCTCACTGCTCGCGATTCTCTCGGTCTACGCGCGCAAAGGCGCGCTGCGCCTCGCGGCGCTCATCCCGGACCGGGCAGCGCGCCTTGCCGTCGCGCTCGATCTGGTCGCCGTCCTCGGTGGCCTCGTCATCCTGACCGCCGGCATACTCATGCTCCAGGCGGCCTTGACCGTGCCGGCGCATCCGCTCCGGTAAGGACGCCCTTCGAACGGTCTGCGTAACGCCAAGCAGTGTCAGAGAATACTGCTTGAGCCGCGAGTGCCGAGCTTCTGGCCTCCTGCGATGCCAAACCCCATCCGCCATGGATGGATAGAAAGAGGATTGATCGATGGCCGTTCTCTGCCCCTTTTAAAGGGTCCGCCAGGAGTCTTCTGGAAGCGGGTCACTTACCCTTGAATCGTCCCTCGGCCCAACGAGCCTGACCCAACTTGGCAGGTCTGAGACCGTTATCTCCGGGGTACGCCCCGCAGACGAACTGGACGGCAAGCTGAGCGCGCGAACGGGTTGGGGTCATCGATCCCGACGGCCTTGGTCACGCGTTGGATGGCCTTCTCCGCTGGACTGGCTCAGGTGCTGTCGGGACCATTGGCCTGTCCGCTCCGTAAATGCTGCTCACACCGCCGCACAAGCGTAATCCGCCGGCGCCGGCCGACGGGGCGGTGTTGTCCGCCCCACGGATGTGGACCCGGGATGTCACCGTCTATTGGGCGGGCGTCGGGCGCATCACTCCATGCTCGTCGCGGGCGAGCGGATGGGGCTGTATGGGCAGCGGCGCGCCCGGCACCTCGTCGACCGAGACGCCGTGCGGCCAATCCGGCGGTGCGACGGCGATGTAGCGGGCGTAGCCGCCGGTCCCGCCCATGGGCTTGGCGAAGCCGATGACGATCAACGCCCCCGTCTCGGGAACCTTGTCGAGATGGGCCACGCCCTCGGCCTGGGCGAAATGGTTGTGCATCAGCCAATACTCGCCCTCGAGGTTGGGGGTGGTATCGGTGTCGAGAGGCTCGTGGCCGTGGAACAGGATGTTGCGTTCCAGGTGCAGGAACTTGAGCGCCTCCAGCCCCACGCCCGGAAACGGCTTCTGGTTGAAGCGCTCGATCTCGCCCCAGCGCTTGTGCCAGTCGGACCGCACCATCACCACCGAGCCCTCGGGGATCCTGCCGTGCTCGGCCTCCCAGGCCTCGATGTCGGCGACCTGGAGGTGATAGCCTTCATCCGTCGCGATCTTATCGGCGATGCTGATGACCACGAGCGGCCGGATTGCGTAGGTCGCCGGGATGTCGCTGATCGTAGCCCCCTGCCTGTCCCAGTGCGCCGGCGGGTCGAGCTGGGTCCCGTACTGGTCGGTCGGGATCTCATAGGCTGTCGCCACGAAGCCGTGTGCATCGTAGGTGAACTCCTGGCCGACCTCTACGTAGCCTTCGATCTCGCGTCCGGCCTTGGCCGCCTTGAACTTGGCGTTGCCGAAGCCGGGCCACACAGCCTGAACCGGCTCGAACGCGTGCGTCAGGTCGATGTACTTGGCGCCCTTGAGGACGTTGTCGTAGACGTCCCATAGGCCCTTGCTCGCGGCCCCTGTCGGCCCCGCCGCCGTGATCAGCAAAGCCACACTCAGGACGATTGAATAGATGATTGCCTTCTTCATGGCGTTTCCCTCCCGTGTGATACCACGGGTCACCGATGGTGACCCCTGTATTGCGTTCAAGCGCCAGGCAGGCTGCGCTCCCACTTGGTCGCTGGTTCCTTGATCTCGCGGGTCGATCAGCCCTGCGAGACCGGCGTCCACCAAAAGGCAATGAGTCACCCTCATGCCCTTTGGTATGAGCCGGGATTTCCCAACTGGAGCCCTCCTGATCGGCTGATGCTGACTCGGAATGTCTGGACGATCAACCCATGGGTGTCTATCCGTCAGCGACGAACGGTTGTGATCGGTGAAAGGCCAATTGGTGGGGCTGTGCGACCATTTGCCGGCGATCCGGACGTACCGATCCTGTCGGCGAGGCGGAGGTGCGCTATCGCTTCGGTCATGCTGGAGTTGGCGTCGGTCTGAGCCAATCAATCCGGCGAACGATTTAGGTGATCACGGCACGCGACATCGCGATCTCGGCCATCTGGAGGACGACGCAGCGGCCGTGGCGGACCATCTTGATCGCCGGCATACTCATGCTCCGGGCGGCCTTGACCGTGCCAGTGCATCCGCTCCGGTAAGGACGCCCTTCGAACTGTCTGCGTAACGCCAAGCAGTGTCAGAGAAACCTGCTTGAGCCGCGAGTGCTGAGCTTCAGACCTCCTGCGATGCCAAACCCCGTCCTCCATGGATGAATTGGGTGAGGATCGATCGGTAGCTGTTCTCTGCCCCCCTTCTAAATGGTCAGCCACGGATGTTGGCGCCCATGCGACATCAGTCTGTGCTAGTCTCCAAAACACCGTGCATTGGCGGAGCCGTGGACGACTATGAAGGCCGTATGGCAGGTCACATCAATCGCCTTGGCCATGGCTGTCGCTTCGGTCGGGGACGCCGTCGCCCAGAACAATGTCTCGATCGGTCACCAGCTCATGTACAACCCCTGGAAGATCGCCATCGCCAGGGGCGAGATTGAGCGGGCAACCGGCCGCGAGATCGAGTGGCGCCGTTTCGAGTCGGGCGCGAAGGTGATCAACGCCCTCGCCTCGGGGTCCGTGCAGTTGGCCCCTTCCGGCTCCAGCCCGATTGCCGCCGGAATCAGCCGGGGTGTCGACGATCAGCCGCACGACCGGCTCGGGCAGTTGGTTGGCATAGCGTACCGGCCGGCGCGAGCGGTCGCAGAGGGCAATCGGGCCCTCCTCGCGGTAGCGGTTCAGCAGCTTGTAGCCGGTCTTGCGGGAGACCCCGAAGGCGCGGCAGACATCGCTCATCGGCTCGCCTGCGAGCAGCCGGGCGATAAATCGGAGACGTTCCTCCATCACGGAGCTTTCCTTCCACGGCATCAACACCTCCGGCCAAAGGGCCAAAAGTGTTACCCATGTCTCCGGAACGAAGTGTCACCTATCTCACAGAATGGGCACCTGACGCTCCAAGACACCAAGAATGCCCTGGTCGAGGGGCGAACGACTACTCGTGCAAGACGCTCTTAGGCTGAACAGCGCGCCTTGGGGGGCAGTGTGTGCCGCCAGCGCGGGAAGAGGCTGCTATCGGCCCGCTCAGCCAGCGGCAGGGGCGTCCGTGAGGGCTTGGCGGACGATGGGTTCCCGGGATCTCTCCGTGCCGGCGCTGAGAGCCCCTGGCTTGGGAAAAGAGGAGCCTCCTCAAGTGCGCGGCAGCACTCAAATGCCGCCAAATGTGGACAAGTCGTTCCTTTTGTAAGTTGATTCCGAATAGCGACGCACGCAACATTCGGAACTTCCGAAAAGTGGGTCGATTCTTCGTCCCGCTTTCTCTGACAGAGAGGCCGCAATGTTCAGAAGGCTGCTGGGTGCGTGTATCGGGCTGGCCATGACGTGCATGGCAGGGACGGCGAATTCTGTGCCAGTGCTTGTCAACCCCACTTTAGGCTTGGACAGCGAGGGTATCGACCAAAGGTTCCTCTGGACTGCTTTGGGACCCATTGACTCCATTGGCGCGGCTGGCGGCGGTGGTCCAGCATTCGATCCATTCTGGGAGTTGACGGTCGCTCAAGATTCAATCATCCCCCTGGTTACAGCGATTGACGGATTTCTGCCCACCGGAGATAGTTTTGAGTTGGTTTTCGACGGAAGTCCGATCGCTTGGACTAATATCTTCTTAGACGGTAGTGGTTTCTTTCACGGGGAATGGATTAACGGGTTTTTGACTGCCGGAACCCATACATTCACTATAAATGTCCTTGATGGTAGCAACGTTCCGGGCGGTGCCTGGCTCAATTTCTCTCCGGTCACTGCTGCTCCTGAACCCGGGACGCTAGCTCTCTTCGCCACCGGCTTGGCCGGTCTCGGCTTTCTGGGTTGGCGACGACGTAGAAAGATATAGTCAAAGAAAATACCTCTACGTTCGTACGGGGTGGCAGAAACGCGGCTAGACACCGGCTAAGAAGAAGAGGGTGTCGCCGTGACGGGGCCCGATCCCTGAACATGTTTTTTCGTAGTCTTGTTCGGGGCCTTCAAACATCCAAACAGATTCGAAATGGCAAAGACGCCTCCTCGAATCCCTGGTGGGCATTTTACATTGTGGGATTCCGGACAAGCCATTTTCTCATACTGCCGAACAGGGTCGTCGTCGATCCGAAGCTCCATTTGGTAGAGCGAGCATTCGAATCGGTCTCAGTTTCGAAGGCCGGCTTCGTCGACGGCGACGCGGACTGCACAGATGGCCATGACACTTGGAAGCAAGGCGATTGTGACTTGCGCGCAGACATTGGTGTGTGGAGCAAAGCCGAATTTCTCAAGCTTCCAGCTCCAGCGGGGCGCCGTATTTCACAATGGCTCGCCCCGCCAGCAGTCTGCCGATTCGAGCCGCCGCAAGCGAAGTCAACAGTGCAACCGATATTCATTTAGTATTAGAGTAGGAGCACAAACTACTTATAATTTAAGATAAAAGCGTAACAACAATAGGAAATTTGTGGCATTTAACAAATGTTAATTCATATGCGTGCATTTTGTTCGGGGCTATATTAGGGGAACCACCATTTTTACCTTGTCGACCAAAATGCGGCGATCTCTAAGGGCCTTCGCCCGGGACCGCAAAGGAGCCACGTCGATCGAGTACACCTTGATCGCCGCTTTGGTCTCACTTGCAGTTCTCTCGGCCTTGGACGAGCTCGCCGATTCGACAAGCGCGATCTTCACAAACGTCACCAGCACCATTGACGGCGCAATCGATCCAGAAAGCGGCGATTCCGGCGGAAACAACGGCTTTCCGGGGTAGAGGTGATGATTGAACCCAATAGCCTCCTGCCGAGTCGTCGCTGATGGACCTCATCGCAATCGCTTGCGCGTTCCTCAGCCTCTTTGCGCTCACCGTGGCGCTCGTCATCGCTTGGCGTGGTCGTGGGCGGAAGCAGTTCGCCTCCGCCGCGACCTGCGTGAGCGTGGTCGCCGTGACGGCCTGCTACTCGATCGCCAACTTGTTCAACGCCGCACCGGTCTGGCTCATCCATTTCAAGGGCTGGACCATGGAGATCACGGGCGTGATGGTCAGCGTGTTCGCCGTCGCGGCCGTGCTGATCCTGGAGCGCCAGCTGCGCGAAGAGAAAGTCACGCGCGAGATCGAGCTGGAGCACCGGATCCAGAAGGAGCTACTGGAGGCCAAGGAATCGGCGGAAGAGGCCCAGCTTGCGGCCGATGCGGCGCGCCAGCGCGCCGAGGTGTCCGATCGCGCCAAGACCGAGTTTCTGGCCAACATGAGCCACGAACTGCGTACGCCGCTCAACGCCATTATCGGCTTCTCGGAGACGATCCAGTCCGAGGTGTTCGGTCCGGTCGGCAACCAGCGCTATCTCGAATATGTCGGCGACATCCACGATAGCGGTACCCATCTCCTCAAGATCATCACCGACATCCTCGATCTGTCGAAGATCGAAGCAGGCATCGTCGAACTCAACGAGACCGATATCGAGCTGCAACCTTGCATCGACGACGTTGTCAGGCTGACCGAGCACCGCGCCAAGGCCAAGGACATCGAGCTCCGTTTCCCGGTGCTGAGCCAGCAGTTGCTGCTCCATGCGGACGAGCGGATCCTGAAGCAAATGCTCATCAATCTCGTCTCGAACGCGGTCAAGTTCACCAACCCCGGCGGCCGGATCGACATCTCCGCCCATCTGAACGCGGACGGCATGTTCCAGATTCGCGTCGCCGACAACGGGATCGGCATCGCCAAGAAGGATATCCCGATCGTGATGTCCGACTTCGGTCAGGTGGAGAGCGCCTTCTCGCGCTCGAACGACGGCACTGGACTGGGGCTGCCCATAACGCGCCGCCTCGTCGAACTGCACGGCGGCGCCCTGGTGTTGGAGAGCGCGCCGAACAAGGGCACCACGGTCTCCCTCTGCTTCCCTTCGGAGCGGGCCGCGATCAAATGCGAGCCAGCGGAAGTCCGCAAGATCGATGCCAAGACGGCGCCAAATCTGGAGCGGCTGCTGCCCGCCGGCGCTGCGGCTGACTGCTAGGCGATAGGAGGCCCGAACCTCAGCAACCGTCACGTGACTGCCGATCCGCTGCGGCTATCCAAGAGCATCGCGTGGTCGGGATTCGGCTGGAAGCGGGGCAACGGACAGATGCCGAAGTGGTCGGTTCTGAGATCCGAAGATCGAGCCGATCCGGCCAAGCTCAATAGAAGAACGACCCAAAACAAAGGCCCCCGAATCGAAGGGCCGAACGACTTTTCTTGTGACACACCGCCGGTTTGGACGGCATGAGGTCGAACCGCGGTTTGCGGCGGCCGGCCCGGAGTCGGGACCGGCCCCGGCCCGTTCAACGGGCCGGGAAGGCGTGTCCCTTGGACCTACCCTTAAGTCGAGCCGTCGCCGCCAGGACGACGGAGCGGACCTCGGTCTTGTCCAGCCCGTCGCTCTCCATCATCAGGCGCACGATCGGATCGTCCAACATTTCCTCGAGCGTCACCTCGCCTCGAAGCCACTGTTCCTGGGTCTGCATGCTCGCCTCGGTCAGTTTGGCCGGAAACCTGCGCTTTTCTCTGAAACCACAGAGGTTCACCTGCTTTACGACTTGTTAACCCTGTAGAGCCCCCGAAGTTCCCGTCCGGCGGCGAAAAGCCGGCGGGCGGCGGGCGCGTTTGGCCGCCCGGGCCACGGCCGCCGTTAAGCGCTGAGTAAAGGCTGCCGGCGCACACTGGGGCGGCCGGCGCAGGGTGTCGCCGGCGGCTGATAAGGGTATCCGACCATGCGAAAAGTCCTGCTGGGCGTCGTCCTGGGCGGCCTCGTCGCGTTCCTGGGCTGGACGGCCTGGAGCTTCCAGGCCTCGAGCGAGCTCGCCGACGCGGAGAGCGCCATCGACGAGGCGGTGACCGCCATGAACGAGATGGAGAACGAGAAGCGGGTGGGCACCATCTACATGCTGATCGACGAGTCCCGCAAATGGCACCAGAGCGCCGAGTACTACTACGAGAACGGGACCGGCATGATGGACCGCGGCCGGGTGGTGGCCCAGACCTACTTCGCGGTCGCCTACGCCAAGGTCGCCGAGGTCCTGGCCGAATACTGATCGAATACTGACCTCCCCTTGGTGGCCGATGGCCGGCCGTCGGAGGCCGGCGAATCATCGTCCCGCCCGGGTCCGGTTTCAGCCGGCGCCGGCGCGCCGTCACTGGGCTCCGTCCTTCTCCTGGCACCGATTTTTCTGCCTGCCGCGGCGTCGTGGCGGGAAAAGCCGCCCGTCTGTGACGGCGATCACAGACTCGGACGGCGAAGCAGTGCATATCTCCTGGCACCAAGAGGGCCGAGACCGATTACGGCCCCCGACGTGAGGAGCCAGGAGCATGAGAGAACTGTCGTTGGCCGGAGGCGCAGGGCGCCGCATCCATCTACCGACCCACGTGGCGGCCACGCTGATGCTGGGCTGCCTGTTCCTCGCCTGCTATGCCGCGACGCTGACGGCCTAGCCCGCCGCCATGATCGCCGCCGCCAAGCCCGAGCGCCTTCACGAGGCGCCCGTCGATGGCCGCCAACCCGAGCGCGATGAGCGCCATGCCGGCCAGCTGTCGTTCCTCCAGGCGCTCGTCCAGCAGGCCTACGCCGAGCAGCAGCGCGCTCGCCGGGATCAGGAAAGTGACCAGCAGCAGATTGGTGGCTCCCGAGCTGGCGAGGACGCGGAAGTAGATGACGTAGGCCGCCGCGGTGCTCAGCAGGCCCAGCCCGATCAGCGCGCCCCAGGTCTGGAGACCCGGGGCGGGGAGGCTCCAGGGCCGCTCGGCCAGCAGGACCAGCGGCAGGATCATCAGGCTGCTGGCGCTGACCTGGCCGGCCGCGGTGACGAGGGCGGGCGTGCCGCGGAAGCGCCGGCCGTAGATCCCGGCGCAGGCATAGGAGACAGCCGCGCCCAGTACCGCCAACTGCGCCAGCACTGGCGCGTCCAGCCCGCGCGCCGCCTGCGGACCGATCATGACCGCGACGCCGGCGAAACCCGCCAACAGGCCCGCCAGCTTTGGCAGCGTTATCTTTTCGTCCCGGGTCAGGACGTGGGCCAGCACTACGGTGAAGAGCGGCGTCGTGGCGTTCAGGATCGCGGCCAGGCCGCTGGCGATCTCGGTCTGGCCCCAGACGATGAGGGAGAAGGGGATCACGTTGTTGAGCGCGCCCATGGCGAAGAAGGCGCCCCAGAGGCTGGGGGCTCGGGGCCATGGCAGGCCGCTCGCCTTCACGAGGGCCAGCAGCACCAGGGCGCCGATCCCCACGCGCCCGAAGACCACGGTCAGTGGCGGCAGTTCCTGAAGCGCTACCTCGGCGAAGAAGAAGGAACCGCCCCATAGCAGGGAAAGGGCGATCAGCAGCGCCCATTCGCCCGGCCCCATGGCCGACTTGATCTGCGTCTCCGCCGGCATCGCTCCCCTCCGCGCCGTTCGAGCGGGGCCAGGCTAGGCGGCAAGGGTCGGGACCTTCACTCCGAATCTTGCGGTCATCTCGTCCGGCGGGCCCATGGTCCGAAGGTTCCACCCGCCTGGAATAGGCCTTACACTGTTTCATTGAGTTCATTGAGCGGGGCCGCCGCCATCCGCCGTCGCCGTCCGTTTGGGGGAGGTCGCGACCTTGCGGCAGCGTTTCATCTTGGCGTTCATCGCCCTCTGGTTCCTGACCACCGGCTCCAGCTGCCAGACCAGTTTCCAGTCGAGCAATTTCAGCGCCCAGGGCCAGGGCCTCGCCGTCGTCGCCGTGGTGCTTGTCGCGGGCGGGATTTTCTGCCTGGCCGACGAGCGCTGCGGTGCCGGGGCACCGACGCCGCGCGAGCGGCTGGAGGCGGACTTCCAGGCCGGCCGGCGCAGCTTCGAGGCGGGCGATCGGGCGGGCCTGGCGCGGATCTGCGTCGCCGCCCAGCAGGGCAGCGCCCGGGCCCAGTACTACTACGGCGCCTATCTCTTGCGCCGCGACGGGGCCTTCACGCCCGAAAGCCTGATCTGGCTGGAGCGGGCCGCGGCCCAGGGCCACAAGGCCGCTGCCTTCGTGCTCTACCAGGCCGGCGGCACGCCCGCGCGCACCGTCCGCCCCCTTGCCGTGCCGCGAGCGGTTCCGCCGCCCGCGCTCAGGGCCTGTGCCCGGCGGGCGGACGGTGATTTGCTGGAAGCGCGCGGCGCTCCGGACCGGCTTCCCGGTCAGCCCTTGGGCAGCTCGTAGCCGCCGGTGGTGTAGACCCGCTGCACCCGGCAGTTGAGGAACAGGTCCATCGCCACGTTGCCCTTGCCCCCCACGGGGGTGACCCAGGCCGTGTAGCCGATGAGCCGCTTGCGAGGCCGGTTGCGCACCCTGGGGCCGCTCATGAAGCGATCCCGCTGGTAACGCTCCAGGATCTTGACGCCTTTGACGTTCTCCTGGGCGATGCCCAACTGGTCCAGCCTGGCGTCCACCGCCTGGTAGCAGTCCTGGGGCGCAGGGCTGCCGCCGAAGACCGTCTGGGCCGCGGCCGATCCGGGAACGGCGAGCAGCCATGCCAGATAGCCGAGCAGGCCGAGCGCCACGATGGTTAACCCCGAACGCGTCATACCGGAAGACTAGGCCAGTCGCGCCCGCTGCGAAACCGCCTCATTGAGGTGCGCCAAGCCCCTGGCGTTGGGGGGCGCCCCGGGGCGTTCCTTGGAGGCGTTCCTGGGCCGCCGCGAGGGCCGGGTTAAAGCGATCTTAAGAGCGTTTGGGGCACATTGCCGTCAATGAAGCTGGACCTGCGCTGGCCACGTCCCAGTCTCCCTGACCTCCGGAAGCGGCTCGCGCTTCCGCAACGCTTCTCCTTTGGTCTGGCCCGGCGTCTCTTGCGCCTGGAGGGCCGCCAGCTCGGCCGCAAGCCCTCGGCGGCGGTGCTGGCCCTGGCGCTCGGCTTCCTGCTGTCCGTCGGCGCCTTCCTGACCGTGCAGAGCCTCTTCCGGGCCGAGGCCCAGAAGGCCTTCGAGGGCCCGGCCAGCCAGGTCGCCGGGGCCGTCGGCCAGAGCCTCGACCGCTACCTCGAGGTGGTGGAAACCGTGGGCGCCTTCTTCGCGGCGTCGAAAGAAGTGGACCGCTGGGAGTTCTTCGAGTTCACCCGCGACACCCTGCCGCGCTTTCCCGGGGTGACGGCGCTGAGCTGGGTGCCCTGGGTCGCCGACGCGGACCGCGCCGCCTTCGAGGACCAGGCCCGCGACGACGGCCTTTTCGGCTTCGAGTTCAAGGACGCGGGCGCGAGCGACGAGCTGGTGCCCGCCGCCGGGCGGGAGTCCTACTTCCCGGTCTATTACGTCGAGCCCTTCGAGGGCAACGAGGGCCAGCTCGGCCTCGATCTGGCGGGCCGGCCGGCGGAGCTGGAGATCCTGCTGGAGGCCCGGGATTCCGGCGCCATCACCTTCGCCCGCCTCGGCGCGGAAGCAGTCGTCCGGGACGGCGCGGACCTGGTGGCGGTGCTGCCGGTCTACGCCACCGACAAGGTACCGGAGACGCTCGAGGAGCGGCACGAGAACCTGATCGGCTTCGCCCGCGCCCTCATATCCTTGCCGAAGGTCATCTCCACCGCCCTGCCGGGGCGCTCCGGCGCCCCCGGCCTCGACATCTACATCTATGAGGAGACGGCCGCCCCCGGTGCGCGGCTGGTCGCCTATCACCCTTCGCCGCTGCGCGGCGGCGGCTCGGGTCCTCTCGCCGAGCCGGAGGTCCGCGACGGCCTCTTCCTGGCCAGCCGGCACGAAGTCGGCGGCCACGACTGGTCGATCGTGGTCAAGCCCGTGGGCGGCGAGCCCCAGGTCAACGTGCAGATGGCCGCCTGGGGCGTCTTCGGCATCGGCCTGCTGCTCACCCTCTGGCTGGTGCAGTATCTGGTCTCCTCCCAGGTCCGAACCCGCATCATCGAGCGCGCGGTGCAGAAGCGCACGACCGAGCTGCGCGAGACCAACCAAGTGCTGCAGACCGAGGTCCGCGAGCGCAAGCGCGCCGAACGCAACCTGCGCGCGGCCAAGGAGCGGGTGGAGATGGCGAGCCGGGCCAAGTCCGACTTCCTGGCCATGATGAGTCACGAGCTGCGCACGCCCCTGAACGCGGTGATCGGATTCTCCGAGATGCTCTGCAACGAGATCCTCGGCCCGCTCGGCAACAAGCAGTACCGGGAGTACGCCGACGACATCCGCAGCAGCGGCCAGGACCTCCTGGACCGGATCAACGACATCCTGGAGCTGACCAAGATCGACAGCGACGACTTCAAGCTGCTGGAGGAGCCGCTCGACCTGATCAAGATCCTACAGGCGGTCGAGCCACCGGTGCGGGAGAAGGCGAGCGCCGCCGAACTCACGCTCAAGGTCGACATCGCGAAGGACCTGCCGCAGCTCAACGCCGATCCGCGCAGCCTCAAGCAGATCCTCTTCAACCTGCTCTCCAACGCGGTCAAGTTCACCCCGGCCGGCGGGCGCATCGCCGTGAGCGCAGGCCTCGACCGCCGGGGCCGCATGTTCGTCCGGGTCTCGGACACCGGCGTGGGCATCAGCCGCGAGCACTTGGCCCAGGTGCTGCAGCCCTTCAGCCAGGCCGACAGCTCCCTCGGCCGCAAGTTCGAAGGCACCGGCCTGGGCCTGGCGCTCACCCACCGGCTGGTCGAGCTGCACGGCGCCAAGCTCGATATCGACAGCGAGGTGGGCGCCGGCACCACGGTCACGGTGAGCTTCCCGAAGAGCCGGATCCTGCGCGAGGCGGCGAGCGAAGTGGCCTGAAAACCCCTCGGCGGCCGCCACTTCCCGGTGCACGAAATCTTAACCCCGTATGAATCATCCTAGGGTTGGTGACAGCGGCGCCTGCCCCTCCCGGATTTCCGCCATGTAGGGAGGCGCGGCCGGCCGCGGACACGGCAAAAGGCGGATCCATGGCTAGCGGCAGACAGGGTCGGGGCGGCTCCTGCGGCCTTTCGGTCTTGCGGACGGGGGCAGCGTTGGCGCTTTGCGCAACGGCGCTCACGGGCTGCGCGGACCTCAAGGAGAGCTTCAGGCAGATCGAGGACCGCGTCCAGCAGACCGATCTCTGGCCCTTTTCCTCCAAGCGGGACGAAGAGGGGCTCGCCGAAGCGCCGGTGCTGAAACCCAAGCCCGAAGAGACTGCCTTGGCCGGCGAGCTCGCGCTGGACAAGGAACTGGTCACCAAGGTGCAGGATCGCCTGGCCGAGCTCGGCTACCGGCCCGGCCCGGTCGACGGCGTCATGGGCCGCAAGACCCGCGAGGCCCTGAAGCAATACCAGGACGACAGCGGCCTGCCGGCCGACGGCAAGCTCACGAAGACGACCCTGAGCCGCCTCAACGCGCCGCCTCAGTCCGAGGTGCCCGGACCCCAGGCCGCCAAGCCCCGGACGGGGGAGAGCGCGGAGGACGGCGCCGGGACCGCCGCCTCGGAGGCCGCCGATGCCGCTGCCCCCGAGATGGCGGTCGCCGACATTCCCATGCCCGGCTACGAGCCCGGTACACGCTTCGTCTACGCTGACGGCGAGGTCCACACCGTGGTCGGGGTGGAGGAGGGGCGCGTCCAATGGGAGACCAACGGCGGCGGGCGCTTCGAGACCGCCAGCAATTTCCTGATCCCGCGGCTTTCCTGGCACACGGCAGCCGACAGCGGCGCCCGCGCGCCCAGTGCCCCGCCGGAGGCGCTCTGGCCGTTCCGCGCAGACGGCCGGACGGAGTTCACGACCGCAACCTCGGTCCGCCACACGACGCGGCCCGACAACCTCGCGCGCACGCAGGAGTCCTGGTCCTGCCAGGTCGACGACAGCGCCGAGGTGACCGTGCGGGCCGGCACCTTCGACACCTACAAGGTCGTCTGCGACGTGACCTCGGACGAGGCCGGCGCCGACAGCCGCCACGTCTGGCACTATGCGCCCGAGATCGGCCACTACGTCCTCCACGAGACGATGGACGGGGCCCGGCGCCTCAGCGGCCGGGACGAGCTGATGGCGATCCAGCCGGACACCGCCAACTGGCCGCCTGTGGCGCGGGCCGGCCTCGGCTGGGCCCTCGAGCATGCCCTCGAGACGGCCGAGCCCGGTGAAGAGACCGACTGGCGAAGCTCCGCCGTCGAGACCCGGGTCACCATCAAGCCCGAGGGCGGCCGGCCCCAGGGCAAGAAGCAGGCCTGCCGGAACTTCCGCCAGATCTGGTCGGGACCGGAAGGCGACAAGGTCTATCCCGGCTTCGCCTGCCGCGAGCCTTCGGGGCACTGGGCCGTGCCGGGGCTCGATTCGGGCGTCGCGGTGGCCGAAACGCCGAGCTGAGCCGGACCTGGTCGTCCCATTGGAGCCGGCGTCGCGGATTGCGGCTCAAGACTTGCTATATCCTTGATTTGAAGCGGTTTTGTCGCGGTCCCCAGAGTGCCTGTCCTGACTGTCGGGCGCCCCGCTGGCTGCCTTCGTGGCCCCCTGTCGGCGGGCGTTTGATCCCTTTTTTCTCCGGTTCGCCCGCTATAAGATTTTCAGGCCTTTGACGCCGGCCGCTCTAGGCGGTTAGCTTGCGCCCGCCCGGCTCAGGCGTGGTCGAGCCGGGCGGGTCCTGGCCCAGCCAGTGCAGGCGGGCAGGACAGGGCGAGGGACGGGCGCGCTTTAGCTCAGCCGGTCCAGTGGGGAGGGACAATCCTTGGAAGACCTGCTGCGGGAATACCTGCCGATCCTGATCTTCCTGGCGATCGCCATCTTCATCGCCGGCGCCATGGTGGTTGCCGCCTACGTGGTGGCCCGCCAGCGGCCCGATCCGGAGAAGGTCTCGCCCTACGAATGCGGCTTCGAGGCCTTCGATGACGCCCGCCACAAGTTCGACGTTCGCTTCTACCTGGTCGCCATCCTCTTCATCATCTTCGATCTGGAGGTGGCCTTCCTCTTTCCCTGGGCCGTGTCGCTCGGCACCATCGGGGTCTTCGGCTTCTGGTCGATGTTCATCTTCCTGCTGATCCTCACGGTGGGCTTCGTCTACGAGTGGCGCAAAGGAGCGCTCGAATGGGAGTAGGAGCTGCCGACATGGACAAGCCGCAGCCGTCGGAGCCCCAGCCATCGGAGCCCCTGCCGTCGGAGCCCCTGCCGCCGGGCCCGGCCCAGGACGCGATCCTGGCCCGCGCTACCCAGCAGCTGCAGGACAAGGGCTTCCTGCTGACCCAGATGGACAAGGTGGCGGGCTGGGCCCAGTCGGGCTCGCTCTGGCCCATGACCTTCGGGCTGGCCTGCTGTGCCGTCGAGATGATGCACACGGCCTGCAGCCGCTACGACATGGACCGCTTCGGCATGCTGTTCCGGCCGAGCCCGCGCCAGTCCGACGTCATGATCGTGGCCGGCACGCTGACCAACAAGATGGCGCCGGCCCTGCGCAAGGTCTACGACCAGATGCCCGAGCCGCGCTGGGTCATCTCCATGGGCTCCTGCGCCAACGGCGGCGGCTACTACCACTATTCCTACGCCGTGGTGCGCGGCTGCGACCGGGTGGTGCCGGTGGACATCTACGTGCCGGGCTGCCCGCCCACGGCCGAGGCGCTGCTCTACGGCATCATGCAGTTGCAGCGCAAGATCAAGCGCCGCGCCGGCATCCTCCGTTGACGCCCCGCCGGTGCCGCCGCGAGAAGACGGAGCGACATGAACCAGGCCCTGATCGACCTCGGCGAACAGATCTCCGCCGCCCTGCCCGAGGCGGTGCAGGAGACCGAGATGGCCTACGACGAGCTCTCGCTGCGCGTGCCGCGCGACGCGCTGGTCAGGATCATGACCTTCCTGCGCGACGACCAGAACTGCCAGTTCAAGGTGCTGGCCGATGTCACGGCGCTCGACTTGCCCGACCGGGACGAGCGCTTCGACGTGGTCTACAACCTGCTCTCCGTGAAGCACAACCAGCGCATTCGGGTGAAGGTGGCGACCGACGAGGAGACGCCGGTGCCGACGGTCAGCGAGGTCTTCAGCTCGGCCATCTGGAACGAGCGCGAGGTCTGGGACATGTACGGCATCTTCTTCTCGGGCCACCCGGATCTGCGGCGCCTGCTCACCGATTACGGCTTCGAGGGCCATCCCCTGCGCAAGGACTTCCCGCTCACCGGCTACGTCGAGGTGCGCTACGACGAGGACCAGAAGCGGGTGATCTACGAGCCGGTGAAGCTCACCCAGGAGTTCCGCAGCTTCGACTTCACCAGTCCTTGGGAGGGCATGCTGCAGCAGCTGCCCGGCGACGAGAAGGCCGAGGGCGAGGACGCCGGCGAGGAGGGGACGGCCTGATGGCGGAAACGCAGATCAAGCCGCTGACCTTCAACTTCGGGCCCCAGCATCCCGCCGCCCACGGCGTGCTGCGCCTGGTGCTGGAGATGGACGGCGAGGTGATCGAGCGCGCCGACCCCCACATCGGCCTGCTGCACCGGGGCACCGAGAAGCTGATCGAGTACAAGACCTACCTGCAGGCCGTGCCCTATTTCGACCGCCTCGACTACGTGGCGCCGATGAACCAGGAGCACGCCTTCGCCCTGGCGACCGAGAAGCTCCTGGGCATCGAGGTTCCGCCCCGCGGACAATACATCCGCGCGCTCTACTGCGAGATCGGACGTATCCTCAACCACATTCTCAATATCACCACCTTCGCCATTGATGTGGGGGCGATCACGCCCATCCTGATCGGCTTCGAGCAGCGCGAGAAGCTGATGGAGTTCTACGAGCGGGCCTGCGGCGCGCGCCTGCACGCGGCCTACTTCCGGCCGGGCGGGGTGCATCTGGACCTGCCGGCCGGGCTGCTCGACGACATCGGCGAGTTCTGTGAGCTCTATCCCAGGGTGATCGACGAGCTCGAGAACCTGCTGACCGACAACCGCATCTTCCGCCAGCGCACCGTGGACATCGGTGTGGTCTCGGCGGAGGACGCCTACGACTGGGGCTTCAGCGGCCCCTGCCTGCGGGCTTCCGGCGTGCCCTGGGACCTGCGCAAATCCCAGCCCTACGAGTGCTACGAGGAGCTGGATTTCCAGATCCCCGTGGGCAAGAACGGCGACTGCTTCGACCGCTACCTGGTGCGCATTGAGGAGATGCGCCAGAGCGTCAAGATCATGCAACAGTGCGTCAAGAAGATGCCCGGCGGGCCGGTCCACGTGCCGAACACGAAGGTGTCGCCGCCCAAGCGGGGCGAGATGAAGCGCTCCATGGAGGCCTTGATCCACCACTTCAAGCTCTACACCGAGGGCTATCACGTGCCGCCCGGCGACACCTACACCGCCGTCGAGGCGCCCAAGGGCGAATTCGCGGTCTACCTCGTGGCCGACGGCTCCAACCGGCCCTACAAGTGCAAGATCCGCGCGCCCAGCTACGCCTTCCTCGCGGCCATGGACTTCCTCTGCCGCGGCCACATGCTGGCCGACAGCGTGGCGATCCTCGGCTCTCTCGACGTGGTGTTCGGCGAGGTGGACCGGTGAGGGCCACCAGCTTCAAGCCGGGCGCTGCGGGCGACTTCTCCTTCAGCGAGGAGTCCATGGCGAAGGCGCGCCAGGTCATGGACCGCTACCCCGAGGGGCGCAAGGCCAGCGCCACGATTGCGCTGCTCGACCTGGCCCAGCGCCAGAACGGCGGCTGGCTGCCGCCGGAGGCGATCGAGTACGTGGCCAACCTGCTGGAGATCGCGCCCATCCGGGTGCACGAGGTCGCCAGCTTCTACACCATGTTCAACCTCAAGCCCGTGGGCCGGCACTTCATCCAGGTCTGCCGCACCACGCCCTGCTGGCTCCGCGGCTCGGAAGACCTGACCCGGGCCTGTCAGGACACGCTCGGCGTCGGGCTCGGCGAGACGACGGAGGACGGCCACTTCACGGTGGTCGAGGTGGAGTGTCTCGGCGCCTGCGCCAACGCGCCCATGGTGCAGATCAACGACGACTACTACGAGGATCTCGACGCCGAGCGCATGGTCGGGCTCATCGAGGACCTGAAGGCGGGCAAGGAGGTCACGCCCGGCTCCCAGACCGGCCGCCAGGGCTCCGCACCCGAGGGCGGTCCGACCACTCTGCTCGATCTTTCCGGCAAGACAACGGCACAACCTATTGAAAAAGAAGGCGCGGACTGATGCTGAAGGACCAGGACCGCGTCTTCACAAACCTCTACGGCCAGGACGACTGGCGCCTTGCCGGCGCCCGGCGGCGCGGCATCTGGGACAACAGCAAGGCCCTGCTCGACCTCGGCCGCGACGAGATCATCAGCCGGATCAAGGAATCCGACCTGCGCGGGCGCGGCGGCGCCGGCTTCCCGGCGGGTCTCAAGTGGTCCTTCATGCCGAAGGAGAGCGACGGCCGGCCGGCCTACCTGGTGGTCAACGCGGACGAATCGGAGCCCGGCACCTGCAAGGACCGGGAGATCATGCGCTTCGATCCGCACCGGCTGCTGGAAGGCTCCCTGGTGGCCGGCTTCGCCATGGGCGCGTCCGCCTGCTACATCTACATCCGCGGCGAGTTCTACCTGGAGGCGGTCCACCTCCAGCAGGCGATCGAGGAGGCCTACGAGGTGGGTCTCATCGGCAAGAACGCCAGCGGCTCCGGCTACGACTACGAGATCTATCTGCACCGCGGCGCCGGCGCCTACATCTGCGGCGAGGAGACCGCGCTGCTGGAGAGCCTGGAGGGCAAGAAGGGCCAGCCGCGCCTCAAGCCGCCGTTCCCGGCGGCGGTCGGGCTCTACGGCTGCCCGACCACTGTGAACAACGTGGAGACCATCGCCGTGGTGCCGGAGATCCTGCGCCGCGGGGTTCCCTGGTGGACCTCCCTCGGCCGGCCCAAGAACACCGGCACCAAGATCTTCAGCATCTCCGGCCATGTGAACAAGCCCTGCAACGTGGAAGAGGAGATGGGCATTCCCCTCAAGCAGCTCATCGAGGAGCACTGCGGCGGCGTGCGCGGCGGCTGGGACAACCTGCTGGCGGTGATCCCCGGCGGCTCGTCGGTGCACTGCATCCCCAAGCCGGTCTGCGACACCATCCTGATGGACTTCGACTCCCTGCGCGAGGCGGGCACCGGACTCGGCACCGCGGCCGTCATCGTGATGGACAAGTCGACGGACATCGTCGCCGCCATCGCGCGGCTGTCGCACTTCTACATGCACGAGAGCTGCGGCCAGTGCACACCCTGCCGCGAGGGCACCGGCTGGATGTACCGGGTGCTGACGCGCATGGCGCGGGGCGAGGCGGAGCCCAGCGAGATCGACATGCTGCTCGACGTCACCCATCAGGTGGAGGGGCACACCATCTGTGCCCTCGGCGACGCCGCGGCCTGGCCGGTCCAGGGATTGATCCGGCACTTCCGGCCGGAGATGGAGCGGCGCATCAAGGACTACAAGGCGGCGCGCCGCGCGGCGGCGGCCGAGTAGGGCGGAGAGCGGAACGGGCGTCCCATGGCGAAGCTCACCATCGACGACCGAGAGATCGAGGTGCCCGACGGCCTGACCGTGCTGCAGGCCTGCGAGCTGGCCGGAGTCGAGATTCCGCGCTTCTGCTACCACGAGCGCCTGTCGGTCGCCGGCAACTGCCGCATGTGCCTGGTGGAGATGGAGCGGTCGCCCAAGCCGATCGCCTCCTGCGCCATGCCGGCGGGCGACGGCATGGTGATCCGCACCGACACGCCGGCGATCCGGAAAGCGCGCCAGGGGGTGATGGAGTTCCTGCTGATCAATCATCCCCTCGACTGCCCGATCTGCGATCAGGGCGGCGAGTGCGACCTGCAGGACCAGGCCATGGCCTACGGCTACGACCGCAGCCGCTTCGAGGAGAACAAGCGCGCGGTCCCCGACAAGTACATGGGCCCGCTGATCAAGACCATCATGACCCGCTGCATCCACTGCACCCGCTGCATCCGCTTCTCGGCCGAGGTGGCAGGGGTCGAGGAGATGGGCGCGCTGAACCGCGGCGAGCACGTGGAGATCACCACCCTCGAGCAGGCGATCGATTCCGAGCTCTCGGGCAACCTGGTGGACGTCTGCCCGGTCGGCGCGCTGACCTCCAAGCCCTACGCCTTCAACGCTCGGCCCTGGGAGCTGCGCAAGACCAACTCCATCGACGCGATGGACGCGGTGGGCTCCAACATCCGGGTCGACTGTCGCGGGCGAGAGGTCATGCGGGTGCTGCCGCGGCTGCACGAGGACATCAACGAGGAGTGGATCGCCGACAAGACGCGCTATGCCTGCGACGGCCTGCGCCGCCAGCGCCTGGACAGGCCCTACGTGCGCGGCGCCGACGGCAAGCTGCAGGCGGCGAGCTGGCCGGCGGCCTTCCGCACCATCGCCGACCGCCTGGGCGGGCTCCGGGGCGAGCGCATGGCGGCGCTGGCCGGCGACCTCTGCGACGCCGAATCCATGCTGGCGCTGAAGCAGCTCATGGCCGCCCTGGGCTCGGAGAACCTGGACTGTCGCCAGGACGGCGCCAAGCTCGATCCGGGCTGTCGGGCCGGCTACCTCTTCAACACCACCATCGCCGGCATCGAGCGGGCCGACGCCGTGCTCCTGGTGGGCACGAACCCGCGCTGGGAAGCGCCCATGGTCAACGCCCGCCTGCGCAAGCGCTACCTGGCGGGCGGTCTCAAGGTGGGGCTGATCGGCGAGGCGGTCGACCTGACCTACGAGGCCGAGTACCTGGGCGCGGGGCCGGAGACGCTGCAGCAGATCTCCGACGGCGGCGGCAGCTTCGCCGCGGCGCTGCGCGCGGCCGAGCGGCCCATGATCATCCTCGGCATGGGCGTGCTCGCCCGTCCCGACGGCGCCGCCGTCCTGGCGCTCGCGCGGCGCGTCGCCGAGGTCTGCGGCCTGGTCGTCGAGGGCTGGAACGGCTTCAACGTGCTGCACAGCGCGGCGGCGCGGGTCGGCGGGCTCGACCTCGGCTTCGTGCCGGGCGCGGGCGGCCGGGACCTGGACGGCATCCTGGAGGGCGCGGCGAACGGCGAGATCGAGGCGGTCTACCTGCTGGGGGTCGACGAGATCGACATGGCCCGGCTCGGCTCGGCCTTCGTCATCTACCAGGGCCATCACGGCGACGCCGGCGCCCACCGGGCCGACGTGATCCTGCCGGGCGCCGCCTACACGGAGAAGAACGGCACCTACGTGAACACCGAGGGCCGGGTGCAGCTCGGCCGGCTGGCGGCTTTCCCGCCGGGCGACGCGCGGGAGGACTGGACCATACTGCGGGCGCTCTCGGAGGTGCTCGGCCGGACCCTGCCCTACGACACCCTGGGCGCGCTGCGCCAGCAGCTGATCGAGACCAACTCCCTGTTCGCGGCGGTCGACCAGGTCGAGCCCGCCGCCTGGGGCCCCTTCGGCGGCGAGGGCGCGCTCGACCCTGCGCCCTTCCAGCTGCCGGTCGCCAACTACTACATGACGGACCCCATCAGCCGCGCCTCGGAGACCATGGCCCAGTGCAGCGAGCTCCTGGTCGAACGGCGCGGGGAGGCGACAGGCACCCATGGTTGAGCTTTGGGAAGGCTACGCCTGGCCGGGCATCATCATCGTCGCCCAGATCGTCGCGATCCTGGTGCCGCTGCTGATCGCCGTCGCCTACCTGACCTACGCGGAGCGGCGGGTCATCGGCGCCATGCAGCTGCGCAAGGGGCCCAACGTGGTCGGTCCCTTCGGCCTGCTGCAGCCCTTCGCCGACGCCCTCAAGCTGATGCACAAGGAGACCATCCTGCCCTCGGGCGCCAACCGAGTGGTCTTCATCGCGGCGCCCATGCTGACCTTCATCCTGGCGATGATCGGCTGGGCGGTGGTCCCCTTCGACGAGGGCTGGGTGCTGGCCGACCTGAACGTGGGCGTGCTCTATCTTTTCGCCGTCTCCTCCCTCGGCGTCTACGGCGTGATCATGGCGGGCTGGGCGTCGAACTCGAAGTACCCCTTCCTGGGCGCGCTGCGCTCGGCGGCGCAGATGGTCTCCTACGAGGTCTCCATGGGCTTCGTCATCATCACGGTGCTGCTCTGCGTGGGCTCGCTCAACCTGACGGACATCGTGCTGGCCCAGAAGGGGCTCTGGTTCTGCATCCCGCTCTTTCCCATGTTCGTCATCTTCTTCATCTCGACCCTGGCGGAGACCAACCGCTGTCCCTTCGACCTGCCGGAGGGCGAGTCGGAGCTGGTGGCGGGCTTCTTCGTCGAATACTCGTCCATGACCTTCGCGCTCTTCTTCCTGGGCGAGTACGCCAACATGATGCTGATGGGCGGGATGACGACCATCCTCTTCCTGGGCGGCTGGCTGCCGATCTGGGACGTGGCGCCCTTCAACCTGATCCCCGGCGTCTTCTGGTTCGCCGGCAAGGTGGCTTTCCTCATGTTCGTGTTCCTCTGGATCCGGGCCACCTTCCCGCGTTACCGCTACGACCAGCTCATGCGTCTCGGCTGGAAGGTCTTCCTGCCCTTCTCGCTGCTCTGGGTGGTGCTGACGGCGGGCGTGCTGGTCTTCTTCGACCTGCTGCCGACGGGATGAGGCGGATGGGCGCGAGGAGAAACCACAGCGGCGAGGTGATGCCATGGGCTTCATAGACCGCACAGCGCGCGCGCTGCTGCTGGGCGAACTGGCGAGCGGCATGTGGCTCACCCTGCGCTACTTCTGGCGGCCCAAGGTGACGCTGAACTATCCCTACGAGAAGGGCCCCTTGAGCCCGCGCTTCCGGGGCGAGCATGCCTTGAGGCGCTACCCCAACGGCGAGGAGCGCTGCATCGCCTGCAAGCTCTGCGAGGCCATCTGCCCGGCCCAGGCCATCACCATCGAGGCCGAGCCGCGCGAGGACGGCAGCCGTCGCACCACGCGCTACGACATCGACATGACCAAGTGCATCTACTGCGGCTTCTGCCAGGAGGCCTGTCCGGTGGACGCCATCGTCGAGGGACCGAACTTCGAGTTCGCCACCGAGACCCGCGAGGAGCTGTTCTACAACAAGGACAAGCTGCTGGAGAACGGCGACCGCTGGGAGACCGAGATCGCGCTCAACCTGGAGGCCGACGCGCCATACCGCTAGGGCGCGATGGTGGGGGCGGGGCGAACGCGATGAGAGGGGAGATCGGGACCATTCCTAGAGAGCAGTCACTTTCTGGACCCGGAACGGGCGCGACGGCATGATCATCCAGGCGCTCGCCTTCTATCTCTTCGCCTTCGTCACCATCGCCGCGGGGGTGATGGTGATCGCCGCGCGCAACCCGGTCCATTCGGTGCTGTTCCTGATCCTGGCCTTCTTCAACTCGGCCGGCCTCTTCGTGCTCATGGGCGCCGAGTTCATCGCCATGATCCTGGTGGTGGTCTACGTGGGCGCGGTGGCGGTGCTCTTCCTTTTCGTGGTCATGATGCTCGACATCAACTTCGTCGAGATGCGCCAGGGCTTCCTGCAGTACTTGCCGCTGGGCGCGCTGATCGGCCTCATCCTGCTGATCGAGCTGGCGCTGGTGGCCGGCGCCTGGGTCATCTCGCCGGAGGCCGAGAGCGTCGCCGCGGTGCCGATCCCGCCGGTCGAGCAGGTGCACAACACCGAGGCCATCGGCAACGTGCTCTACACCGACTACATCTACCTCTTCCAGGCGGCGGGCCTGGTCCTGCTGGTGGCCATGATCGGCAGCATTGTCCTCACCCTGCGTCAGCGCGAGGGCGTGCGCCGGCAGTCGATCCGGCGCCAGGTCTCCAAACGGCGGAACGAGACCATCGAGGTCAAGGACGTTCCCTCGCGGACGGGGGTCTGAGCCATGCTGGAGATCGGCCTCGCCCACTACCTTTCGGTCGCCGCGATCCTCTTCACCCTGGGGATGCTGGGCATCTTCCTCAACCGCAAGAACGTCATCATCATCCTCATGTCGATCGAGCTGATGCTGCTGGCGGTCAACATCAACCTGGTGGCATTCTCGGTCCACCTGGAGGACCTGGTGGGCCAGATCTTCGCCATGTTCGTCTTGACCGTGGCGGCGGCGGAGGCGGCCATCGGCCTCGCCATCCTGGTGGTCTACTTCCGCAACCGCGGCTCCATCGCGGTTGAGGACATCAACATGATGAAGGGCTGAGGGGCTCGGGCATGGAAGTCGCCGTCGTCCTGCTGCCGCTGCTCGCAGCCATCATCGCCGGCTTCTTCGGCCGCCTGATCGGCGACCGGGCCTCGCAGCTCGTCTGCTGCTCGGCCATGGTGCTCTCGGGCCTGCTCGCCATCGCGGTCTTCGTCGACGTGGCGCTCCAGGGCAACAGCCGGGTGATCGAGCTCTTCACCTGGGTCGATTCCGGCGAGTTCGAGGTCTCCTGGGCGGTCCGCGCCGACACCCTGAGCGCGGTCATGATGCTGGTGGTCGCCAACATCTCGGCGCTGATCCATATCTACTCGATCGGCTACATGTCCCACGACAAGTCGATCCCGCGCTTCTTCTCGTATCTCAGCTTCTTCACCTTCTTCATGCTTTCGCTGGTGACGGCCGACAACTTCCTGCAGATGTTCTTCGGCTGGGAAGGCGTGGGGCTCTGCTCCTACCTGCTGATCGGCTTCTGGTACGACCGGCCGAGCGCCTGCGCCGCCGCCATCAAGGCCTTCCTGGTGAACCGGGTAGGCGACGTCGGCTTCGCCCTGGGGATCGCCGGCTGCTTCGTCCTGTTCGGCACGGTGGGCTTCGACCAGGTCTTCTCCGAGGCCTCGTCCCTGGTCGACTACCAGTTCGTCTTCCTCGGCATCGAGGGCCACGCGCTCACCATCTGCTGCATCCTGCTGTTCATCGGCGCCATGGGGAAATCGGCCCAGATCGGCCTCCACACCTGGCTGCCCGACGCCATGGAGGGTCCGACCCCGGTCTCGGCGCTGATCCACGCCGCCACCATGGTGACGGCGGGCGTCTTCATGGTCTGCCGCCTCTCGCCCATCTTCGAGTACGCGCCGGTCGCGCTCGAGCTGGTCACCTACGTGGGCGCCATCACCTGCTTCTTCGCCGCCACCATCGGCATGACCCAGTTCGACATCAAGCGGGTGATCGCCTATTCCACCTGCAGCCAGCTCGGCTACATGTTCTTCGCCGCCGGGGTCTCGGCCTACGGCGCCGCCATCTTTCACCTGGCGACCCACGCCTTCTTCAAGGCCCTGCTCTTCCTCTGCGCCGGCTCGGTCATCCACGCCATGTCTGACGAGCAGGACATGCGCAAGATGGGCGGCCTCTGGCGCATGATCCCGATCACCTACGCCACCATGTGGATCGGCTCCCTGGCGCTGGGCGGCATCGGCATTCCCGGCGTCTTCGGCTTCGCCGGCTTCTACTCCAAGGACATGATCCTCGAGTCTGCCTATGGCGCCCACAGCTTCGACGGCGAGTTCGCCTACTGGCTCGGCACCGCCGCGGCCTTCATGACCGCCTTCTACTCCTGGCGCCTGCTCTTCATGACCTTCCACGGCAGGCCGCGGATGGACAAGCACGTCCTCGATCACGTGCACGAGTCGCCCTGGGTCATGCTTGTGCCCCTGCTGCTGCTCTCGGTCGGCGCGACCTTCGCCGGTATCGTCGGCTACAACTGGTTCGTCGGTGAGGACCGGGTCGCCTTCTGGGGCGCCTCGCTGCTGGTGCTGCCCGGCAACGACAGCATCGAGGCGGCGCATCACGTGGCGACCTGGGTGAAGCTGCTGCCGCTCATCATGGGCCTGACGGGGATCGGCCTGGCCTGGCTCATGTACATGGCCATGCCGAGCCTGCCGGGGCTCCTGGTGCCGCGGGTCAGGCCGATCTACCTCTTCCTCTTCAACAAGTGGTACTTCGACGAGCTCTACGACCGCATCTTCGTGCGGCCCGCCCGCTACCTGGGGGCCGGGCTCTGGAAGGCGGGCGACGGCGCGGTGATCGACGGTGTCGGCCCCGACGGCATCGCGGCGGCGACGCTCGACCTGGCGCGCCGGGCCGGCCGGCTGCAGAGCGGCTACGTCTACCACTACGCCTTCGCCATGCTGATCGGCGTTGTGGTCCTCATCACCTGGTACCTCATGGCGACGCTGGGGTGAGGGGCGGGCGATGAACGACTGGCCGCTGCTGACCCTGACCACCTTCCTGCCCCTGGTGGGCGCGGGCTTCATCCTGATTATCCGCGGCGAGGCCGAGGTGGTGGCGCGCAACGCCCGCTACGTGGCGCTCTGGACCTCGCTCACCACCTTCGTGCTGTCGCTCTTCATCTGGTTCGGCTTCGAGCGCGGCACCGCCGACTTCCAGTTCGTCGAGGAGGCGAACTGGATCCCCGAGTTCGGCATTACCTACCGCATGGGCGTGGACGGCATCTCCATGCCCTTCGTGCTGCTCTCGACCTTGCTGATCCCGCTCTGCGTGATCGCGAGCTGGCAGGCCGTCAAGGTGCGGGTGAAGGAATACATGATCGCCTTCCTGGTCCTCGAGACCCTGATGGTGGGCATGTTCTGCGCCCTCGACCTCTTCGTCTTCTACGTCTTCTTCGAAGGCGTGCTGATCCCCATGTTCCTGATCATCGGCGTCTGGGGCGGCCCGCGGCGGGTCTATTCCGCCTTCAAGTTCTTCCTCTATACGCTCGCCGGCTCGGTGCTGATGCTGCTCGGCATGCTGGCGATCTACTTCACCGCCGATACCACCAGCATTCCGGAGCTCCTGACCACCCATCTGCCGAGCGCACTGCAGACCTGGCTCTGGCTCGCCTTCTTCGCCTCCTTCGCGGTCAAGGTACCCATGTGGCCCGTGCACACCTGGCTGCCCGACGCTCACGTAGAGGCGCCCACCGCCGGCTCGGTGATCCTGGCGGGCGTGCTGCTGAAGATGGGCGGCTACGGCTTCCTGCGCTTCTCGCTGCCCATGTTCCCCGAGGCCTCGGCCTTCTTCACGCCGCTGGTCTTCACCCTCTCGGTGGTCGCCGTCATCTACACCTCCCTGGTGGCGCTCGCCCAGGAGGACATGAAGAAGCTGATCGCCTACTCCTCGGTGGCGCATATGGGCTACGTGACCGCCGGCACCTTCAGCGTCACCCAGCAGGGCCTCGAAGGCGCGATGATCCAGATGCTGTCCCACGGCGTCGTCTCGGCGGCTCTCTTCCTGGTGGTCGGCGTGGTCTACGATCGCATCCACAGCCGCGAGATCGCGCGTTACGACGGCCTGGTGGAGCGCATGCCCCAGTACGCCTTCGTCTTCATGCTGTTCATGCTGGCCTCCGTCGGTCTGCCGGGGACCAGCGGCTTCGTCGGCGAGTTCCTGGTGATCGTCGGCCTGTTCCAGGTGGACACCTGGGTGGCGCTGCTCTGCGCCAGCGGCATGGTGCTGGGCGCCGCCTACATGCTCTACCTCTACCGGCGGGTCATCTTCGGGGTCATGACCAAGGCCGACCTCAAGTCGATCGGCGACCTGGTGTGGCGGGAGAAGGTGGTGTTCGCGCCGCTGGTGGTCGTGGTGCTCTGGATGGGCATCTATCCGGCCTCCTTCATCGACATCTTCGCGGCCTCGATCAGCAACCTGATCGACAACTACAACGCCGCGCTCGCCGCGGCGGCCGAGCGGTCGGCGGACGGGGCGCTGGCCAGCGCCTGGCCGTTCGACTGAGGCCGCGGCGGAGGAGCGAACGCGCATGAGGCAGCCGTCATGATCATCGCGGATCTTCTCGCCTCGCTGCCCGAGCTGTTCCTGGCGGTGGCCGGGATGGTGCTGCTGATGGTGGGCGTCTTCCACCGCCGCGACGCCACGGCCACCACCATGATGCTGGCGGTCGGCTCGGTGGCGGTGGCGCTGGCCCTGCTGTGGTTCCTGCCGGCCCAGAGCGGCACCGCCTACGGCGGCCTCTTCGTCAACGATCCCTTCACCGGCTTCATGAAGACCCTGGTGCTGATCGGCGCGCTGCTCACCATGGTCATGTCGCTGGGCTACATCCAGCGCGAGGGCATGCGCCGCTTCGAGTTCCCGGTGCTGATGGTCTACGCGACCCTCGGCATGATGATGATGGTCTCCGCCAACGACCTCATCTCGCTCTACATGGGCCTCGAGCTGCAGAGCCTCTCGCTCTACGTCATGGCGGCCTTCCGCAAGGACACGCTGCGCTCCAGCGAGGCGGGCCTGAAATACTTCGTCCTGGGCGCGCTCTCCTCGGGCATGCTGCTCTACGGCAGCTCCATGGTCTACGGCTTCTCCGGCACCACCGACTTCGCGGCCTTGGGCGCGATCTTCGCCGAGGCGGTCCAGGGCGGCGAGGCGCCGTCGTTGGGCGTGGTGGTCGGCATCGTCTTCGTCATCGCCGGCCTCGCCTTCAAGGTCTCGGCCGTCCCCTTCCACATGTGGACGCCCGACGTCTACGAGGGCGCGCCGACGGCGGTGACGGCCTTCTTCGCCAACGCGCCCAAGATCGCCGCCATGGCGCTGATGATCCGGGTGCTGATGGGCCCCTTCGGCGACCTGGTCGGCCAGTGGCAGCAGATCGTGGTCTTCGTCTCCATTGCGTCCATGCTGCTGGGCGCCTTCGCCGCCATCAACCAGACCAACATCAAGCGCCTCATGGCCTACAGCTCCATCGGCCACGTCGGCTACATGCTGATCGGCCTGGCCGCCGGCACAGAGGCAGGCGTGCAGGGCCTGGCGATCTACCTCGCCATCTATCTGGTGATGAACGTGGGCACCTTCGTCTGCATCCTCTCCATGCGCCGCGCCGAGGGCATGGTCGAGCGCATCGAAGACCTGAAGGGCCTCAGCAAGACCAGTCCCATGATGGCCCTGGCGCTGGCGGCCTTCATGTTCTCCATGGCGGGCATTCCGCCGCTCGCCGGCTTCTTTGGCAAGCTCTACATCTTCCTGGCGGCGATCCGGGCCGAGCTCTACACCTTGGCGGTGATCGGTGTCCTCTCCTCGGTAGTGGGCGCCTTCTACTACCTGAGGATCGTCAAGCTGATGTACTTCGACGAGCCGGACGAGGCCTTCGCCAGGCCCATCGGGCGCGAGATGGCGGCGATCCTGACCGGCACGGCTCTCTTCGTCATCTTCTTCGTGCTGATCGCCAGCCCGCTGATCGATGGAGCCGGTACGGCCGCCGCGGCCCTCTTCCCCGAATGAACCTGTCTCAAGAGAGCGTCCTGCCCTCCCTGCCGCCGGCCTACCGGCTGGTGGCCCTGGAGAGCGTCGACAGCACCAACAGCGAGGCCATGCGCCGGGCCGAGCAGGGGGCGGAGGACGGCACCCTGGTCTGGGCCCGCGAGCAGAGCGGGGCCCGCGGCCGCCGGGGGCGGGACTGGCAGTGCCTGCCGGGCAACCTCTACTTCTCGCTGGTGCTGCGGCCCGACTGCGCCGTGTCCGAGGCGGCCCAGCTCAGCTTCGTCGCGGCGGTCGCACTGGGCGATGCCATCGGTAGCGTGGCGCCGCCGATGATCGAGGTGCGCTACAAGTGGCCCAACGACGTAATGCTGAACGACCGCAAGGGGGCGGGCATCCTGCTCGAGTCCCGGGTCGAGGAGGGCGCCCTCGAGTGGCTGATCCTCGGCGTCGGCGTCAACGTGGCCGCGCACCCCAAGGACCTGGAGCCGCCGGTAACCAGCCTCGCCTTCGAGGGCGCGCCGCCGGACCTGACGGCGGTCGCCCTGCTGGAAGCCTTCGCCCGCCACTTCATGGCCCGGGTCAACCGCTGGCTCGACGACGGTTTTCCGCCCATCCGCCAGGCCTGGCTCGACCACGCCAAGGGGCTGGGGGAGACGGTCCGCGTCGCGCTGCCCAGGGAGACCTTGGAAGGGCGCTTCGAGACCCTGGACGAGAGCGGCGCGCTCATCCTGGAGCTGCCCGGAGGCGGGCGGCGGACCGTCACCGCGGGCGACGTCGAGCTGGTCGGCTGAGGCGGAGCGGAGCCATGCTGCTCGCCATCGATTCCGGCAACACCAACGTGGTCTTCGCCGTCTACGACGGCGACATCCAGCGGGGCAGGTGGCGCGCCTCGAGCGACCCCCGGCGTACCGCCGACGAGTACGCCGTCTGGCTGACCCAGCTGATGGCGCTCGACGAGCTCGCGCTGGGCGACGTCCGGGGGGTCGTGATCGCCAACGTGGTGCCCGCCGCGGGCTACGCCCTCGCGACCCTCTGCAAGCGCTACTTCAAGGTGGAGCCCCTGCTGGTCGGAGCGCCGGGGGTGGACCTCGGCATCGAGGTCCACATGCCGAACCCGGCGGCGGTCGGCGCGGACCGCCTGGCCAATGCCGTGGCCGCCCGCGAGACCTACGAGGGCGCCGTGATCGTGATCGACTTCGGCACTGCGACCACCTTCGACGTCATCGGCCCGGACGGCGCCTACGAGGGCGGAATCATCGCGCCGGCCGTGCAGCACTCGGTCGAGGCCCTCCACCGGGCCGCGGCGCTCTTGCCCCGGGTGCCGGTCGAGCGTCCGGAGAGCGTCATCGGCAAGGAAACGTCGACGGCCATGAAGTCCGGCATCTACTGGGGCTACGTCGGCCTGATCGAAGGACTGGTCGCCCGCATCCGAGCCGAGTACGGCCAGCCCGTGACGGTGGTCGCGACCGGCGGCCTGGCGCCCATCTATGCGGAGGCCACCGAGGCGATCGAGCGCATCGACCCGGATCTCACCCTGCGCGGCTTGGTCGCCATCCACCAGGCCAACAGCGGGACGGGCGCATGAGCCGGCGCCGGCCCGGCTCCCCTGGGGCGGACGAACTCTATTTCCTGCCGCTCGGCGGCGCCGGCGAGATCGGCATGAACCTGAATCTCTTCGGCCACGACGGCGTCTGGCTGATGGTCGACCTGGGCGTGACCTTCTCCGAGGCGGGCGCGCCGGGCTACGACCTGATCATGGCCGACCCCGACTTCATCGTGGAGCGCAAGGAGGCGCTCGCGGGCCTGGTGCTGACCCACGCCCACGAGGACCACATCGGCGCCGTGCCCTATATCTGGCCGCAGCTGCGCTGTCCCATCTACGCCACCAAGTTCACCGCCGGCCTGGTGAAGGGCAAGCTGGCCGAGGTCGGCTGGGCCGACCAGGCGGAGATCGTCGAGGTGCCGCTCTCGGGCCACTTCACCGTCGGGCCCTTCGATATCGAGCTGATCACGCTCACCCATTCGATCCCGGAGCCCAATGCCCTGGTGATCCGCACGCCCGCCGGCACGGTCCTGCACACGGGCGACTGGAAGTTCGATCCCGATCCCCTGGTGGGCGAGAGCTACGACGAGGCGGCGCTTCGGGCGCTGGCGGACGAAGGCGTGCTCGCCATGGTCTGCGATTCTACCAACGCCCTGGTGCCGGGGGTGGCCGGCTCCGAGGCGGAGGTGCGGGCCAACCTGGAGGTCCTGGTCTCCGACCTCACACGGCGGGTGGCCGTAACCTGCTTCGCCACCAACGTGGCGCGCCTGGAGACCGCCTGCCGGGTGGCGGCGGCCAACGGCCGGCGGGTCGCGCTGGTCGGCCGCTCCATGCACCGCATCCATCGGGCGGCGACCGAGAGCGGCTATCTGACCGACCTGCCGCCGATGATCGACGCCCGGGACGTGGGCTACCTGCCGCGGGACGAGGTGCTGCTGCTCTGCACCGGCAGCCAGGGCGAGCCGCGCGGCGCCCTCTGGCGCATCGCCCGGGGCGATCACCCGGACGTGGGCTTGGAGCCGGGCGACGCGGTGATCTTCTCCTCCCGGGTCATCCCCGGCAACGAGGTGGGCATCCACGCTCTCCAGAACGCCCTGGTGGAGGAGGGAATCGAGGTCTTCACCGACCGGGACGCGCCGATCCACGTCTCCGGCCATCCGGCCCGCGACGAGCTGACCCAGATGTACCAGTGGGTGCGGCCCCGGATCGCCATCCCGGTGCACGGCGAGGCCCGCCACATGGCGGCCCAGGCCGAGATCGCCGAGGCCTGCCAGGTGCCCGAGGTGCTGGTCGGCGAGAACGGCGCCCTCATGCGACTGGCGCCGGGTCCAGGCGAGATCACGGACGAAGTCTGCACCGGGCGCCTGGTACTCGACGGCGAGCGCCTCTTGCGCGCCGACAGCGAGGCCCTGCGCGAGCGCAGCCGCCTGCGCTACAACGGCGCCGCGCTCGTCACCCTGGTGCTCGACAAGAAGGACCGCTTGCGCGATGCGCCTCACATCACTTTCGAAGGCGTGCTTGATCCGGACAGCGAGCTTGAGATCGCCGAGGACCTGCAGGCCGCGCTCGCCGAGAGCGTCGGCCGCCAGCCGGCCGGCGTGCGCCGCGACGACGAGGCTCTCGCCGAGGCGGCCCGGGTCGCGCTCCGCCGCCAGGTCTTCAAGGCGATCGGCAAGAAGCCCATCACCCGCGTCCACGTGGTGCGTCCGGGCTGACCGAGGTATCCCGCGCCCGCTCCGTGTCGCGCGGTCGCTCCGCCGTGCTAAAGGAGGGGGTGCGTTCGAGCGATTAGGAGAGCGAAGATGATCGGCCGATTGAATCACGTGGCGATCGCCGTGCCGGATCTGGCGGCCTCGGCCAAGCAGTATGCCGGCGTGCTGGGCGCCAAGGTCTCCGAGCCCATCGACGAGCCGGACCACGGGGTGAGCGTGGTCTTCGTCGAGCTGCCGAACACGAAGATCGAGCTGCTGCACCCGCTCGGCGAGGGCTCGCCCATCGCCGCCTTCCTGGAGCGCAATCCCTCGGGCGGCATGCACCACCTCTGCTACGAGGTGGAGGACATCCTGGCCGCCCGCGACCGCCTTCAGGCGGAGGGCGCGCGGGTGCTGGGCGACGGCGAGCCCAAGATCGGGGCCCACGGCAAGCCCGTGCTGTTCCTCCACCCCAAGGACTTCGCCGGCACCCTGATCGAGCTGGAGCAGGCGTGAGCCGCAGCCCGGGCACGCCGCCGCCGGAGGCCGCCCGGTGACCTGGGTCACCGGCCTCATGGTCTACGCCATCATCTGGTGGGTGGTGCTTCTCATGGTGCTGCCCTGGGGCGTGAAGGTGCCCGAGGAGCCGGAGCCGGGCCACGCGCCCAGCGCGCCTTCGAGACCCATGATCGGCCGCAAGATGCTGATCACCACCTTCATTGCCGCGGCTCTCTGGGGCGTCGCCTACTGGCTGATCGAGAGCGAGCTTTTGAGCCTCCGGCCGGGGTGAGATGGCCAAAGAAGATGAACCACAGAGACTCAGCGGCACAGAGAAAACTTAAATAAGTCAACAGGTTGTCAGTAGATCTTGCGCTCGCTACTTGGTAGGTCTCTGTGATCTCTGTGCCTCTGTGGTGATCTACTCTTACCAATTGGACGGGACCGCATGAGCAGCTATTGCGACTATGCGCCGGGCGATCCTCTGCACGCGCCCTATCACGACACGGAATACGGCTTCCCGGCGCGCGAGGAGGCCGTGCTGTTCGAGCGCCTGATCCTGGAGATCAACCAGGCCGGGCTCTCGTGGGGGCTCATGCTGCAGAAGCGCCCGGGTTTCCGCGTCGCCTACGACGGCTTCGACGTTGACCGGGTGGCGGCCTACGGCGAGGCCGAGGCGGCGCGGCTCCTGGCCGACCCCGGCATCATCCGCAACCGCCTCAAGGTGGCCGCCGCCATCCACAACGCCCAGGTGATCCAGGGCCTGAGGGAGAGCCACGGCAGCTTCGCCGACTGGCTCGACGCCCATCACCCCCAGGACAAGGCCGGCTGGGTGAAGCTCTTCAAGAAGACCTTCCGCTTCACCGGAGGCGAGATCACCGGCGAGTTCCTCATGAGCCTGGGCTACCTGCCGGGCGCCCACCGGGAGGACTGCCCGGCGCAGGCCCGCATCCTCGCCCTCGGGCCGCCCTGGGCGCGGTGATCCACGCGAAGGGGTCCGCGCTCGCCAGGGCAGGGGCGGCCGAATGGCGGCCCTGGCCTCTTCAGCGTTCCACCACCACGGTCCCGGTCAGGAGGTCGTGCAACGCCTGACGGCGGGTGGTGAAGAGAGCGATCAGATAGCCGATGCCGGCGCTGGCGATGCAGAGGATCTCGGCCAGGTTGCGCAGGAAGGCGCGCGGGAAGCGCAGCTCGCGGCCGTCCTTGCAATGGACCCTGAGAGCGAGCGTCAGCTTGCCGACGGTGGCGTGCATGTGGCTCGCCTCCATCAGCGGCGCGTAGAACAGCAGCAGCAGGACGAGCAGCCAGGTGCCGAAGTCGAAGCGGTCCAGATATGTGCAGGGCGCGAGCGGCTCCCGGCTGGTCCGGGTCCAGGTCACGTACTCGCCGAGGGTCTCCCGGGTCGTCACCCGGAAGCGGCAGCTGTCGAGCTGGCCCTTGAGGCTGAAGTAGTCGACCTGGATCTCGCGGACGGTGACGGTCTCGTCTTCCTCTTCGAAGCTCTCCTCCGCCAGCACCTGGGTTTCCGCGATGCCGATGGGGAACGTGAGGCGTTCCGGCACCAGCGACCAGATCGGCACCGCCAGCACCATATAGAGCAGGCCTATGCAGATGAGGTCGATCAGCAGCGCGAAGACCCGGCGCAGCACGCTGGCGTCGCCGACCACCGGGTACTTGTCGTAGGTCGGCGCGGGGTCCGCCGGCGTCTCGCTCATGCCGGCTCTGCGCTCACAGGAAGGCGAACTTGAGGGCGAACAGCACGGCGATGACCATCACCGCCGGCGAGCACTCGGAGAAACGGCCGCTCATGACCTTGCCGAGCGCGTAGACGATGAAGCCCAGGCCGAGCCCGTCGGCGATCGAGAAGGTGAGGGGCATGGCGAGCGCTGTCACCACCGTCGGCGCGTACTCGGTCACGTCGGTCCAGTCGATCTCGGTCAGGCCGCGGGCCATGAGGCAGGCGATGAAGAGCAGGGCCGGCGCCGTGGCGTAGGCCGGCACGGTCTGGGCCAGCGGCGAGAAGAAGAGGCAGAGCAGGAACAGGACCGCCACCGTGACGGCGGTCAGGCCCGTGCGCCCGCCCACGTTGATGCCGGCGGCGCTCTCGATGTAGCTGGTGGTGGTCGAGGTGCCGAAGCCGGCGCCCACCACCGTCGCCGTGCTGTCGGCGAGCAGCGCCCGGCCGAGACGCGGCAGACGGCCCTGTTCGTCCAGCAGCTTCGCCCGGTGGGCGACGCCGATCAGGGTCCCGGCGGTGTCGAAGAGGTCGACGAAGAGGAAAGTGAAGACCACGGCCAGCAGGCTGAGCTCCAGCGCGCCGGGAATGTCGAGGGCCAGCAGGGTGGGCGAGGGGTCCGGCGGCAGGGAGGCGAGGCCCTGCCAGTCGGAGATGCCGAGGGCCACGCCGAGGGCGGTGACCAGGAGGATGCCGATGATGACGGCGCCGGGGATGGCCCGGTGGCTGAGGCCCAAGATGACGATGAAGCCGAGGAGGGCCAACAGCGCCGGCCAGGCCGTCATGTCGCCGAGGCTCACCAGGGTCGCCGGGTGGTCCACCACGATGCCGGCGTTTTTCAGCGCGATGATGCCGAGGAAGAGGCCGATCCCGGCGGAGATCGCCATCTTCATGGTGCGCGGTATGGAGTTGATGATCCATTCGCGCACCGGCAGCACGCTGAGCGCCACGAAGATGACGCCGGAGACGAAGACGGCCCCCAGGGCCACCTGCCAGCTATGCCCCATGCCCAGCACCACGCCGTAGGTGAAGAAGGCGTTGAGGCCCATGCCGGGGGCGAGCGCGATGGGGTAGTTAGCGTAGAGCCCCATGACCAGGGTGCCGAAGGCCGCGGCCACGCAGGTCGCGACGAAGACGGCGCCGAAGTCCATGCCCGCATCCGACAGGATCGCCGGGTTCACGAAGGTGATGTAGGCCATGGTGAGGAAGGTGGTGCAGCCGGCGAGAATCTCGCGCCGCACCGTGGTGCCCTGTTCGCTCAGCTTGAAGTAGGAATCCAGCATCCCTCTGCCCCCCGATCCCCCGGCGCCACGCCCGTGGAGGCGGCCGCTCCGGGGCCGCCATCGGACACCGCCGTTCCGGACGTTAACCCTGTTCGATTCCCCCGCCGGCGTAGCGCATTCTTGGCGCTTTTCCGCCGGTTATCGCTTTCTTAAAGGCCAAGAATTAGGCTTTCGGCATGACGCAGCTACGCCTCTTCGCCGCGGCCTCGCTCCTGGCCCTGGTGGCGGCCGCGTCGCCCGCGGGCGCGGCGGCCGTGACCATCACAAAGGCCGACTGCGCGCGCCTTGTCAAGCACGTGCCCGATGCCGACGTGGCCTACAACGCAGGCGTCGATGTCTACGGCCGAGAGGTGGCACCGGCGGACCTCGACGGCGGCATCGACCTGCGCCCGCCGGAGGAGGTCCCGATCCTCATCAAGATCGACCTCTTCGAGCGCTTCGGGCTGCCGCCCAACGGCGTCAGCTATGACGCCGAGGCCATCGTCGGCGTGGTCACCTATCACGACGGCCGCTTCACCTTCAACGGCCAGCCGCTGCTGAGCGAAGAGGAGGCCGCGCTCGCCGAGCGCTGCCAGAGGATCGCGCCGGACGTGCCTTAGGGGCTTGCGCTGAAGACGGTCACCGCAGGCCGGGTCATCAGGCCGCGGGTTTGAGGTGGAAGTTGGGCGTCGAGTGGGAGATCTCCACCTCGTCCTCGGTCATGTCGACCGGGATGTCCTGGAACAGCGGCGTGCTGAGATAGCGCTCGCCGGTGTCCGGCAGCATGCAGAGGACGGTCGCGCCCTTGGGCGCCTCCTCGCAGACCCGGCGGGCGCCGGCGAAGGTGCCGCCGGCGGTGATGCCGACGAAGATCCCCTCCTTGGTGGCGAGCTCCCGGCTCCAGTGCATGGCGTCGGGGGCTGAGATCTTGAGGATGCGGTCGATGAAGCCCATGTCGACGGCGTCGCCCGTCAGCTTGGGGATGAAGTCCGGCGTCCAGCCCTGCATGGGATGGGGCGTGAAGGCCGGGTGGCTCGCCGCCGGGGAGCCGTCGGCTTTCCGCGCCTGGGCCTCGCCGCTCGACAGCATGGCCGCGATCTCGGGCTCGCAGACGACGATCTTGGTCTCCGGCCGCTCCTTCTCGAGCACCCGCCCGACCCCCTTCAGGGTGCCGCCGGTGCCGAAGCCCGTCACCCAGTAGTCGAGCGCCTCGCCCTCGAAGTCCGCCAGGATCTCCCGCGCCGTGGTGCGCGAGTGCATGTCGGCGTTGGCCTCGTTCTCGAACTGGCGGGTGAGGAACCAGCCGTGGGCCTCGGCCAGCTCGACCGCCTTGTTGACCATGCCGGTGCCCTTTTCGGCGGCCGGCGTGAGCACCACCTTGGCGCCCAGGAATCGCATCAGCTTGCGCCGCTCGACGCTGAAGCTCTCGGCCATGGTGACCACCAGGGGATAGCCCTTCTGGGCGCAGACCATGGCAAGCCCGATGCCGGTGTTGCCGCTGGTCGCCTCTATGACCGTCTGGCCGGGCTCGAGGCGGCCCGAGCGCTCGGCCTCCTCGATCACGCCGAGCGCCAGGCGGTCCTTCACCGAGCCCAGCGGATTGAAGGCCTCGATCTTGACGAAGAGGCGCACCTCCGGCGGCGCCAGCTTGGTGATCCGAACCACCGGCGTGTTGCCCACGGTCTCGAGGATGTTCTCGTATTTGCGACCCATCTGGCTCCCCCTTCTTGTCTGCGCGCGTCGGCACGGCCGTTCCGCCCGCAGCGGCATTTAGGCATCCGGCGGCCAGCCCGTAAAGCGCCCGAGCGCGGCGGTGTCCCGGCATGGACAAGGCGGGGGCCTTCTCATACTCTCTGCCGACTTTCCCCCGGCTCCGGCCTGGCGCTGCGCCGCCCTCCGCTCGGGTCCGCCGGCCCACGACACCATCACCGGGATCGCCATGCGTCTTTCCGCCTACTTACTGCCGACCATGAAGGAAACCCCGGCCGAGGCCCAGATCGTCTCGCACCGCTTGATGCTGCGCGCGGGCATGGTGCGCCAGGCGAGCGCCGGGATCTATTCCTGGCTGCCGCTGGGCTTCAAGGTGCTGAAGAAGATCGAGCAGATCGTGCGCGAGGAGCAGGACACCGCGGGCGCCCAGGAGCTGCTCATGCCGACCATCCAGTCGGCCGACCTCTGGCGCGAGTCCGGACGCTACGACGACTATGGCAAGGAGATGCTGCGCATCGAGGACCGGCACGGCCGGGAGATGCTCTACGGGCCCACCAACGAGGAGCTGATCACCGACATCTTCCATTCGGCGGTGAAGAGCTACCGGGACCTGCCGCGCATCCTCTATCACATCCAGTGGAAGTTCCGCGACGAGGTGCGGCCCCGCTTCGGGGTCATGCGCGGACGCGAGTTCCTGATGAAGGACGGTTATTCCTTTGATCTGGATTATGAAAGCGCCAGAACATCTTACAGCAAGATGTTCGTCTCTTATCTGAGAACGTTCGCGCGCCTCGGTCTGAAGGCCATCCCCATGGAGGCCGAGACCGGGCCGATCGGCGGCGACCTCTCCCACGAGTTCATCATCCTGGCCGACACCGGCGAGACCGAGGTCTTCTGCCACCAGGACCTGCTGGACTACGACGTGCTGGCCGAGCAGGTGGACTACGACGGCGACCTCTCGCCGATCGTCAACTTCTGGACCAAGTTCTACGCCCGCACCGACGACAAGCACGACGCGGCGGCCTTCGAGTCCGAGGTGCCCGAGGCGAAGCGCGTGCACCGCCGGGGCATCGAGGTGGGCCACATCTTCTATTTCGGCACCAAGTACGCCGATCCTCTGGGCGCCCTGATCACCCGGCAGGACGGCAGCCAGACGCCGGTCCATTCCGGCTCCTACGGCATCGGCGTCTCGCGATTGGTGGGGGCGATCATCGAGGCCAGCCACGACGAGGACGGCATCATCTGGCCGGAGTCCGTGGCACCCTTCAAGGTCGGGCTGATCAATCTCAAGGTGGGCCACGAGGGCTGCGACGCCCTGTCGGAGGAACTCTACGGCCAGCTCAAGGCCGCGGGCGTCGACGTGCTCTACAGCGACCGGGAGGAGAGCGCCGGCGCCAAGTTCGCCGAGATGGACCTGATCGGCCTGCCTTGGCAGCTGGTGGTCGGGCCGCGCGGCCTGAAGAGCGGCCTGGTCGAGCTCAAGTCGCGGGCCAGCGGCGAGCGCGAGGAGCTCTCGCCCCAGGCCGCCGTGGCGCGGCTGGCCGGCTAGGACGCGGCCTTGCGGCGATCTTCGGCTCGGTTCCTGAACAGAGGTTGAGCGGCCCATGATCTTCAGCGCCTTCGAGCGCCTGGTCGCCTTCCGCTATCTGCGCGCGCGCCGGCAGCAGGGCTTCATCTCCGTGGTCGCCGTGATCTCCCTGGTCGGCATCGCGCTCGGCGTGGCGACGCTGATCATCGTCATGGCGGTCATGAACGGTTTCCGCCAGGAGCTGCTCGGGCGGATCCTGGGCGTCAACGGCCACGTGACGGTTTTTCCGCTCGGCGCCTCGCTGGAGGGCTACGACGACATCGCGGCGCGCTTGCGCGCCCTCGAGGACGTGAACGCGGTCATCCCCCAGGTCCAGGCCCAAGTGATGATCAGCCAGGAGGACAACGCCATGGGCGGCCTGGTGCGCGGCCTCGCACCCGAGGACCTGATCGCCCGGGCCGGCATGTTCGAGGACCTGACCGACCGGGCCCTGGAGCGCTTCGCGGAGGGGGAGGGGGTGCTGGTCGGCCTGCGCCTCGCCCAGCAGCTCCGCCTGGAGCCGGGGGACCAGATCACCCTGGTCTCGCCGCGCGGCAACCAGACCGTGGTCGGCACCCTGCCACGGGTGAAATCCTATCCCATCGCCGGTCTCTTCGAGGTCGGCATGTACGAATACGACAGCAGCTTCATCTACATGCCGCTGGCCGACGCCCAGACCTTCTTCCGACTGCCCGATCGGATCAACGCCATCGAGGTCTTCTACCGGGACCCCGACATGGTGACCGAGGCGCGGGACGAGCTGGGCCTGGCGCTCGGCTCCGGCTTCCGCTCGGTCGACTGGCAGCGCGCCAACTCCGGCTTCTTCAATGCCATCCAGGTCGAACGCAACGTCATGTTCCTGATCCTGTCGCTGATCATCCTGGTGGCCGCCTTCAACATCCTCTCGGGCCAGTACATGCTGGTGAAGGGCAAGGGCCGGGACATCGCCATCCTGCGCACCATGGGCGCGACCCGGGGCAACGTCATGCGCATCTTCTTCCTGAGCGGCGCCAGCGTCGGCCTCGCCGGGGTGATCGCGGGCGTCGCCCTCGGCGTCGCCTTCGCCGGCAACATCGCCGTCATCCAGGGCTGGCTGGAGGCCCTGATCGACACCCGCCTGTTCCCGCCCGAGGTCTACTTCCTCTCCCAGGTGCCGGCCGAGGTCGACCCGGTCGAGGTGGTGCAGGTGGTGATCATGGCCATCGTGCTGTCGTTCCTGGCCCCCATCTTCCCGGCCTGGCGCGCGGCGCGGCTCGATCCGGTGGAGGCGCTGCGCTATGAGTGAGGCGCTGCCCGGCCCAGCCTCGGCGGCGAACGGCAGCGGCCTGCGGCTCAAGGGCGTGGTCAAGGTCTTCACACAGGGCGGCCGGCGGCTCGAGGTCCTGAGCGGCGTCGAGCTCGGGGTCGAGCCGGGGGAGATCGTGGCCCTGGTGGGGCCGTCCGGCTCCGGCAAGTCGACCCTGCTGCACATCGCCGGCCTGCTCGAGCAGCCCGACGCCGGCGAGGTCTGGCTGGAGGGACACGACTGCGCCGCGCTGTCGGACGGGCCGCGCACGGAGTTCCGGCGCGGGACTCTGGGCTTCGTCTACCAGTACCATCACCTGCTGCCGGAGTTCTCCGCCCTGGAGAACGTGGTGGTGCCGCAGATGATCGCCGGGCGTAGCCGCGGGGCGGCCCGCGAGACCGCACGGGCGCTGCTCACCGCCGTCGGGCTGGAGGCGCGGACGGACCACCGCCCGGCCCAGCTCTCGGGCGGCGAGCAGCAGCGGGTCGCCATCGCCCGGGCGCTCGCCAACGCGCCCTCGGTGCTGTTGGCCGACGAGCCGACCGGCAACCTGGATCCGCACACCGCCGAGGACGTCTTCAAGGTGATGATGGTCCGGGTCCGGGAGGCGGGGCTGGCGGCCCTCATCGCCACCCACAATCTGGAGCTGGCCAAGAGCATGGACCGGGTGCTCGAGATTCACGAGGGCCGGGTCACCCAGGGACCGCACAGCTAGGAACGCAAAACCGGGAGCGCCATGAGCCACGCCGATTTCGTCCATCTGCGCGTCCACTCCGCCTACTCGCTGTCGGAAGGGGCGATCAAGGTGAAGGAGCTGGCCAAGCTCTGCGAGCGCCACGCCATGCCGGCGGTGGCGGTGACGGACAAGGGCAACCTCTTCGGCGCCATGGAGGTCTCCCAGACCCTCTGGGGCGCCGGAGTGCAGCCTATCTTCGGCTGCGAGCTGAAGGTGGCGCGGGATGCGCCCGGCCAGCGTCCGGGTTCAGGCCCGGGCCCGGACGGCAAGGCGGGCGAGCCCGACGAGATCCTGCTGCTGGTCCAGAACGAGACCGGCTACCGCAACCTCTCGAAGCTGGTGAGCCTGGCCTACCTGACCGGCGAACCCGGCGATGGGCCGCGGGTGAGCGTCGACGACCTCGCCGCCCACAGTGACGGCCTGATCGCCCTCATGGGCGGGCCGCGCAGCGCCGTCGGACGGCTGCTGGGCGAGCGCCGCATGCCGGCGGCCGAGGACGCGCTGCTCATGCACGCCCACGTGTTCCCGGGCCGCCTCTACGTGGAGATCATGCGCCACGGCCTGCCGGAAGAGCAGGAGAGCGAGGACGCGCTGGTCGATCTCGCCTACCGGCACGACCTGCCGCTGGTCGCCAGCAATGACGTCCACTTCGCCGACGCCGGCATGTACGAGGCGCACGACGCGCTGCTCTGCATCGCCGACGGCACCTACCTGGCACAGCCCGACCGCCGCCGCCTGACGCCCGAGCACCGCTTCAAGTCGGCCGAGGAGATGCGCGCCCTCTTCGAGGACCTGCCCGAGGCGGCCGACAACACCCTCGCGATCGCCAGGCGCTGCGCCTACCGGCCCGAGACCGTGAGCCCCATCCTGCCGGCCTTCTCCACCGAGGCTGGCCGCGACGAAGCCGAAGAGCTGCGGACCCAGGCCAGGGCCGGGCTGACGAAACGCCTGGAGGCCCAGGTGTTCCGGCCGGAGATGAGCGCGGAGGATCAGGAAGCGACGGCGCGTCCCTATCGCGAGCGGCTCGACTACGAGCTCGAGGTGATCGTGAAGATGGGCTATGCCGGCTACTTCCTGATCGTCGCCGACTTCATCAAGTGGGCCAAGCGCCACGAGATTCCCGTGGGCCCGGGCCGCGGCTCGGGCGCCGGCTCCGCGGTCGCCTGGTCGTTGACCATTACCGATTTGGATCCATTGCGTTGGGGCCTGCTGTTCGAGCGGTTTCTGAACGACGAACGGGTCACCATGCCGGACTTCGACGTGGACTTCTGCCAGGACCGGCGCGACGACGTGATCCGCTACGTGCAGGAGAAGTACGGCCAGGACCACGTGGCCCAGATCATCACCTTCGGCAAGCTGCAGGCGCGCGCCGCGCTCCGCGACGTGGGCCGGGTGCTGCAGATGCCCTATCCGGTGGTCGACCGGCTCTGCAAGATGGTGCCCTACAATCCCGCCAACCCCGTCACCCTGCAGCAGGCGATCGACGGCGAGCCGGAGCTGCAGGAGGCCCGCGCCCGCGACGAGGCGGTGGGCCGCCTGATCGACATCGCCTTGAAGCTGGAGGGCCTCTACCGCAACGCCTCGACCCACGCGGCGGGCGTGGTGATCGGCGACCGGCCGCTCGACCGGCTGGTGCCGCTCTACCGCGATCCGCGCTCGGACATGCCGGCCACCCAGTTCAACATGAAGCACGTGGAGAGCGCCGGCCTGGTGAAGTTCGACTTCTTGGGGCTCAAGACGCTCTCGGTGCTGGCCCGGGCGCGCGACCTGATCCGCGAGCGCGAGCCGGACTTCAATCTGGAGGACATGCCCCTCGACGATAAGACGACCTACGAGATGCTGGGCCGGGGCGAGACGGTGGGCGTGTTCCAGCTGGAAGGCTCGGGCATGCGCGACGTGCTGCGCCGCCTCAAGCCCGACCGCTTCGAAGAAATCATCGCCGTGGTCGCCCTCTACCGGCCGGGGCCGATGGACAACATCGACAGCTACATCGCCCGCCAGCACGGCGAGGAGGCGCCCGACTACCTCTACCCCTCCCTCGAGGGCATCCTGCGCGAGACCCACGGCATCATGATCTACCAGGAGCAGGTCATGCAGATCGCCCAGGAGCTGGCCGGCTACACCCTGGGCGCCGCGGACGTGCTGCGCTGGGCCATGGGCAAGAAGATCAAGTCCGAGATGGAAGCCCAGCGCAAGATCTTCATCGACGGCGCCGTGGCCCGCGGCGTCGGCGAGGCCAAGGCCTTGCAGATATTCGAGCAGGTCAGCAAGTTCGCCGGCTACGGCTTCCCGAAAGGCCACGCCGCCGCCTATGCGCTGATCGCCTACCGCACCGCCTACCTGAAGGCCAACCACCCGGTCGAGTTCCTCGCCGCCTCCATGGCCTACGATCTCGGCAACACCGACAAGCTGAACCAGTTCCGCCAGGAGCTGACGCGCCTCGGAATCCCTCTGCTGCCGCCGGACATCAACCGCTCGCGGGCCGATTTCAGCGTCGAGCGGGACGGGGCAAGCCAGGACGGGGAGGCGCTCGCCGCAATCCGCTACGCGCTTGCCGCCATCAAGAACGTGGGCGAGGCGGCCATGGGCGCGATGACGGCCGAGCGCGAGGCGTCGGGGCCGTTCCGCGACCTGGGGGACTTCGCCACCCGCCTCGACGTGCGCCAGGTCAACAAGCGGCAGATCGAGAACCTGGCCCGGGCCGGAGCCTTCGACGGCTTCAATCCCAACCGCCGGCAGATCTTCGAAGGGGCCGAGCGCCTGGTGCGCTTCGCCAACCTGGCGGCCGAGGAGCGGGACTCCTCCCAGACCAGCCTGTTCGCCGACGAGGCCGCCATGCCGAGCGTGGCGCTGGCGCTCGCCGAGGTGCCCGACTGGCCGGCCATGGACCGGCTGCGGAACGAGTTCGAGGCCATCGGCTTCTACCTCTCGGCCCATCCGCTGGAGTCCTACGGCCGCACGCTCGAGCGTCTGGGCGTTGTGACCTGCGAGGAGCTGCCTCGGGCGCTCGCCCGCTCTCCCGGCCGCAAGAAGATGGCCGGCATCGTCATCGGCAAGCGGGAGCTCACCAGCCGCCAGGGCAAGCGCCTCGCCTTTGTGCAGCTCTCCGACACCAGCGGGGTCTACGAGGTCTCGGTCTTCGCCGAGGTGCTGAGCGGGGTGAGGGAGATGCTGGAAACCGGCCAGCCGCTGCTGCTCAACGTCGACGCCCGCCAGGACGGCGAGGACCTGCGCCTCAACGCCCAGGACATCTCGCCCCTCGACCAGACCGTGGCGAACGCCTCGCGCGGTCTCAGGCTCTATCTCAACCAGCCCGAGCCCCTCGGCCACCTGAAGGCGCTCTTGGAGCGGGACGGGGAGACGGCCGGCAACGGCGCCCCGGCCCGGGGCCGCGTCTCCCTGGTGCTGGCGACCGACGAGGGCGCGGAGGTGGCCATGGATCTGCCCGGCGCCTTCCGCCTCTCGGCGGAAATGCGCCAGGCCATCAAGGCGATTCCCGGCCTCACGGTGGAGGACGTCTGAGCCCGCTCGGGCACCTCCGGCGGTCCCTCGCAAACCCACGCCGTCCTTGCATTTTTCGCCCAGTGCGTCTATCTAGCCGCACGACTGAAATCGCACGCGGGCTGGCGGCCGCGCCGGGGGAGACATCCCCGCCGGCCGCTCCGGTGTCCGGGTCACCCGGATGGACGCCCGCGGAGGCTTAACCGGAGAAAGAGGACGAGATGGCCTTTCCGACCTTCACCATGCGCCAGCTGCTGGAAGCCGGCGTGCATTTCGGACATACCACCCGGCGCTGGAATCCCAAGATGGCCCCCTACATCTTCGGGGTCCGCAACGGCGTCCACATCATCGACCTGGAGCAGACGGTCCCGCTGTTGCACCAGGCGCTCGTCACCGTGCGCGAGGTGGCGGCCGGCGGCGGCCGGGTGCTCTTCGTCGGCACCAAGCGCCAGGCCAGCGAGATCATCCGCGACACGGCCAAGCGCTGCGGCCAGTACTATGTCGACCACCGCTGGCTGGGCGGCATGCTGACCAACTGGAAGACCATTTCCCACTCGATCAAGCGCCTGCGCGAGCTGGACACCCAGCTCTCCGATGAGACCTCCGAGGAGGTCACCGGCCTCACCAAGAAGGAGCTGCTCAACCTGACCCGCGAGCGCGACAAGCTCGAGCGGGCGCTGGGCGGCATCAAGGACATGGGCGACCTGCCGGACGTCCTGGTGGTGATCGACACCAACAAGGAGCACATCGCCGTTGCCGAGGCGACGAAGCTCAGCATCCCGGTCGTAGCGGTGCTGGACTCCAACTCCGATCCCCTGGGCGTCACCCACCCGGTGCCGGGCAACGACGACGCCATCCGCGCCATCTCCACCTACTGCAACCTCATCGCCGACGCCGTGCTCGACGGCATTCAGCAGGAGCTGATGACCAGCGGCGGCGACGTGGGCGAGGCCGAGGAGGCCCCGGCGGAGACGCTGCCCGAGGCGGCGGCCGCCGCCGAGGCTCCGCCCGCCGAGACGCCGCCCGCCGAGACACCAGCTGCCAAGGCCCCGACTGGCGAGACCCCGGCTGGTGAGGTTGCCGAGGCCGAGACTCCGGCGCCGGAAGCCGCCGCGGAAACGAGCGAGACGAGCGAGCCGGCCGCCGCTCCGGCGGAGGAGGCGAAGGCGGCCGAGCCGGAGAAGACCGAGGCTGAAGCCCCGGCCGCCGAGCCGGGCGAGGCCGAGGCGGAGGAGACCGCCAAGACGGCAGAGAAGCCTGCCGCCGACGGCGAGGCCGAGGATCCGGCGGCGGCCCTGGTGGCAGAACCGGCCGAGACCACCCAGAAGCAAGCCTCCTGAACAGTGATCGAAAAAGGGCTGACGGGGCATAGGCAAGCTGGATCAGGAACCTACCTAGAGAAGATCGCGTCATGACTCAAATTACGGCCGGACAGGTCAAGGATCTGCGTGAGAAAACCGGCGCCGGCATGATGGACTGCAAGAAGGCGCTGACCGAGACGGCCGGCGACTTCGAGGCCGCCGTCGACTGGCTGCGCAAGAAGGGCCTTGCCGCCGCCGCCAAGAAGGCCGGCCGGGTCGCCGCCGAGGGCCTGGTGGGCATGGCGCTCGACGGCCCGCGCGGGGCGCTGGTCGAGGTCAACTCCGAGACCGACTTCGTCGCCCGCAACGAGGACTTCCAGGCCTTCGTGCGAAGGACGGCGGAGCTGGCGCTGGACGCCGGGGGCAGCCTGGAGGCGCTCTCGGCCGCCGGCTATCCCGGAACCTCCGGCAGCGTGGCCGACGAGGCGACGCGCCTGGTGGGGACCATCGGCGAGAACCTGATCCTGCGCCGCACCGCCGCGCTCTCCGTCTCCGAGGGCGCGGTCGCCGGCTACATCCACAACCAGACCGCTCCCAGCCTGGGCAAGATCGGCGTCCTGGTGGCGCTCGAATCCGCGGGCGACCCGGCGGGGCTGGCGGACCTGGGCAAGAAGCTCGCCATGCACGTGGCGGCCACGGCCCCCGCCGCCATCGACAAGGACGGCGTGGACCCCAGCCTGCTCGAGCGCGAGCGCGACATCCTGGCCGATCAGGCCCGCGCCTCGGGCAAGCCCGAGGAGATCATCGCCAAGATGGTCGAGGGCCGGCTGCGCAAGTACTACGAGGAGGTCTGCCTGCTCGAGCAGACCTACGTCATCGACGGCGAGACCAAGGTGGCGAAGGTCCTGGAGCAGGCCGCCAAGGACCTGGGCGGGCCGGTCAAGGTGGCCGGCATGGTGCGCTTCCTGCTGGGCGAGGGCGTCGAGAAGGCCGAGAGCGACTTCGCAGCCGAGGTGGCGGCACAGTTGAACGCCTGAGCGGCTCGCCTCCCGCGGGTCCCGCTCTTTTTTTCTGGAGTAGACGGCCGGAGGCCGCCGATCCCATGACCGAAGAGCCCAAAGCCGGAAGCAGCCAGCGCGTCCTGCTCAAGATTTCCGGCGAGGCCCTCATGGGGGGCCAGGACTACGGGCTCGAACCGGACATGGTCGACCAGATCGCCCGCGACGTGAAGTCAGTCCACGATCTGGGCGTCGAAGTCTGCCTGGTGGTCGGCGGCGGCAACATCTTCCGCGGCCTGGCGGGCGCGGCGACCGGCATGGAGCGGGCGACCGCCGACTACATGGGCATGCTGGCCACCGTCATCAACTCGCTGGCCATGCAGAGCGCGCTCGAGCGCATGGACGTGGCGACCCGGGTGCTGTCCGCCATCCCCATGGCCACCGTGGCCGAACCCTACATCCGGCGCCGGGCGGTGCGGCACATGGAGAAGGGGCGCGTGGTGATCTTTGGCGCCGGCACCGGCAATCCCTTCTTCACCACCGACACGGCGGCCGCCCTCAGGGCCTCGGAGATGGGCTGCGGCCTGCTGCTCAAGGGCACCAAGGTGGACGGGGTCTACGACGCCGATCCCATGCGCGACGAGACGGCCGAGCGCTTCGAGCGCCTGACCTACCACCAGGTGCTGACCGAGGATCTCGCCGTCATGGACCACGCCGCGATCTCGCTGGCCCGCGAAAACTCTATTCCCATCATGGTATTTTCCATCTACGAAGAAGGCGCCTTCGCTCAGGTCGTCCGCGGCGAGGGCCGCTACACCGTCATCGACAACGGGGAGTGAGCGTGGCCGACCCGGATCTCAAAGACCTCGAACGGCGGATGAATGGGGCGATCGAAGTGCTCAAGCAGGAGTTCGCCGGCCTGCGCACGGGCCGCGCCTCGGTCCACCTGCTGGAGCCGATTAACGTCGACGCCTACGGCACCAGCATGCCGATGAACCAGGTCGGGACCATCGGCGTGCCGGAGCCGCGCATGATCACGGTCCAGGTCTGGGATCGCTCGCTGGTGGGCGCCGTCGAGCGGGCGATCCGCGAATCCGACCTGGGACTCAATCCCCAGACCGAGGGCCAGCTGATCCGCGTGCCCATCCCCATGCTGTCCGAGGAGCGCCGGGTCGAGCTCAGCAAGATCGCCCACAAGTACGCCGAGCAGGCGCGCATCGCCGTGCGCAACGTGCGCCGGGACGGCATGGACAATCTGAAGCGCATGGAGCGCGAGCACGAGATTTCCCAGGACGAGCAGCACATGTGGTCCGACGAGGTCCAGGAGATCACCGACCGCCACATCAAGGCGATCGACGAGGCCCTGGAGCAGAAGGACGGCGAGATCATGCAGGTTTGATGGCCCATGCCGCAGTTGCTGACGATTCCCGATCGCGAACTGCCCACCCACATCGCAGTCATCATGGACGGCAACGGCCGCTGGGCGAAGGCCCGGGGCCTGCCGCGCACCGCCGGCCACCGGCGCGGCGCCGAGGCCCTGCGGCGGGCGGTGGTCGGGGCGGCGGAGCTTGGCGTCTCCTACATCACCCTCTACGGCTTCTCCTCGGAGAACTGGAAGCGCCCTCTGGTCGAGGTCGACGATCTCATGGGTCTGCTGCGCCGCCACCTGCAGCACGACATCAACGAGCTGGACGAGGAGGGGGCGCGGCTCCGCGTCATCGGCGAGCGCGAGCGCCTGCCGATCGACATCGTGCGCCTGATCTCCGACGCCGAGACGCGCACCGAGGCCAACGACCGCATCACCGTCACCATCGCCATCAGCTATGGCAGCCGCCAGGAGATCGCCGCCGCCGCCCGCTATCTGGCGCGCCGGGCGGCGGCCGGCGAGATCGACCCCGAGGCCATCGACGAGGAGATCTTCGCCGGCTGCCTGATGACCGCCGGCTTGCCCGATCCGGACCTGGTGATCCGCACCAGCGGCGAGCAGCGCATCAGCAACTTCCTGCTCTGGCAGTCGGCCTACAGCGAGCTGATCTTCGTCGACAAGTACTGGCCCGACTTCGGCAAGGAGGACCTGGCCGCGGCGATCCGGGAGTACCAGCAGCGCGACCGCCGCTACGGCGCCCTGGCGAGCTCGGGCTGACTCCGCCGATTTCGTGATCCGCGTCCTCACGGCCCTGCTGCTCGCGCCGCCGGTTGTGGCGGCCGCTTACTTCGGCAGCCCCTATCTCGAGATCCTGGTGGTGGGCGGCTTCACGGTCGCCGCCTGGGAGTGGCTGCGGCTCAGCCAGCCCGGCGGACCCTCGCGGACGGGCTGGATGGTCGTCGCCTCGGTGGCCGCGGCCCTGACCGCCGCCGCTTTCGGCTACTATGAGCGGGCGCTCCTGTTCGCGGTCGTGGGGGCCGTTGGCGGCCTGCTGCAGTTCCCCCGGGGCGTTGGCGCGGCGCTCTGGTCGGGCGTGGGCGCGCTCTACCTTTCAGCCGGCGGCCTCGGCCTCGTCTACCTTCGGGAAAGCTTCCCCGACGGGCGCGAGATCGTGCTCTGGATCTTCGCGCTGGTCTGGGCCACCGACACCGGCGCCATGCTGGCCGGCCGCCTGATCGGCGGCCCCAAGCTCGCCCCAGGCATCAGCCCGAACAAGACCTGGGCGGGCCTCGCCGGCGGCGCGGCGGCGGCCGCCCTGGTGGGCGCCCTGGCGGCGGAGCTTTGGGTGGCCTGGAGCGCCGGGGTCCTGGCGCTGGCGAGCCTGGGGCTTGCGCTGATCGAGCAGGCGGGCGATCTTTTCGAGTCGAGTCTGAAGCGCCGCGCCGGCGCCAAGGACTCGAGCCGTCTCATCCCCGGTCACGGCGGCCTGCTGGACCGGATCGATGGGTTGCTGGCCGTCACCCTGGTGGTCAGCCTCTACTATTGGTTTTCAACAACTTAGGCGGGCGCATGGCAGTCGTCTCCCCCAAACCGCAGGTCGAGCCGGAACCGAGGTCGGTCTCCATTCTCGGCTCCACCGGATCCGTCGGCTGCAACACGATCGACCTGATCGAGCGTTGTCCGGACGACTACCGGGTGGTGGCGCTGACCGCCTACAGCAGCGTCGAGCCGCTCGCCGAGCAAGCCCGGCGCCTACGCCCGGAACTGGTGGTGATCGGCGACGAGGGGCGCTACGGCGACCTCCGCGACAGCCTGTCCGGCAGCGGCATAGAGGTGGCGGCGGGTCCGGCGGCCCTGATCGAAGCCGCCCAGCGGCCGTCGGACTGGGTCATGGCGGCGATCGTCGGCGCGGCGGGCCTGGCGCCGACTCTGGCGGCCATTCAGCGCGGGGCTATGATCGCGCTCGCCAACAAGGAAACCCTGGTCTGCGCCGGCGACCTCATGATGGCCGAGGTGGCGCGCCACGGCGCCCAGCTGCTGCCGGTCGATTCCGAGCACAACGCGATCTACCAGGTGCTGGAGGAGGAGCGCGCCGAAACGGTCGAGCGCATCATCCTGACCGCCTCGGGCGGGCCTTTCCGCGACTGGACGCTCGAGGCCATGGCCGCCGCCACGCCAGAGCAGGCGGTCGCCCATCCCAACTGGAGCATGGGCGCCAAGATCTCCGTGGATTCCGCGACCATGATGAACAAGGGCCTCGAGCTGATCGAGGCCCATTATCTTTTCGAGCTGCCGGACTCCCGGATCGAGGTGCTTGTGCACCCCCAGTCGGTGATCCACTCCATGGTGGCCTACCGGGACGGCTCGGTCCTGGCCCAGCTGGGCCAGCCGGACATGCGCACCCCGATCGCCTACACGCTCGCCTGGCCGACGCGAATGGAGGTGCCGGTCGAGCGCCTGGACCTGGCCGCGATCGGCCGCCTGACCTTCGAGACGCCCGATCCGGAGCGCTTTCCAGCCCTCAGGATGGCCCGCCAGGCGCTCGGCTCGGGCGCCGGCGCCCCGACCATTCTGAACGCCGCCAACGAGGTCGCGGTCGGCGGATTCCTGGCCGGCGCCCTAGGCTTCCTGGAGATCGCGGAAGTGGTTGAAAAGACTCTCGATTCTCTGCCGTCCCGGCCGCCGTGCTCGATCGAGGAGGTCTGGGAGCTGGACCGGGAGGCCCGCGCCGTGGCGGAACGGGCGGCGGGAATAGCTCCCAAAAGTTAAGAAAAAGCCTTTTGGCGGTTGAGGAGTTTTGGAGTACTACTGCCAGCGCCCTGGCCGCCATTCTGCAGTTCCACTTGTTTTCGAAGTGGAATCAACTGAAACGGCAGCTGCAAGTATCGAGGTTTAATAACTTCGTTTGGAGACAACTTTGTTCGACGGCTTCTTCGGCTATGCCATACCGTTTCTTTTAATTCTGACGGTATTGGTATTCGTTCACGAGCTGGGCCATTACCTGGTGGCGCGCTGGAACGGCGTGCGGGTCGAGATCTTCTCCATCGGCTTCGGCCCGGAAATCTTCGGCTGGACCGACAAGGCCAAGACGCGCTGGAAGTTCAGCCTGATCCCACTCGGCGGCTACGTGAAGATGTTCGGCGACGTGAACGCCGCCAGCATGCCGGACGAGGCCGTGAACAGCATGTCGGAGGAGGAGCGCGCGGTCGCCTTTCCGACCAAGCGGCTCGGACAGCGCGCCTGGATCGTCGCCGCCGGACCGCTGGCGAACTTCCTCTTCGCCATCGTCTGCTTCGCGGGCCTCTACATGTTCGTTGGCCAGCCCTTCACGCCGCCGGTGGTGGGCGGCGTGCAGCCGGACTCGGCGGCCGAGGCGGCGGGACTTCAGGACGGCGACCTCTTCCTCAGCATCGACGGCACGCCCATCGAGCGCTTCGAGGAGATCCAGCAGATCGTGCGCCCGGCGGCCAACGTGCCGCTGGAGCTGACGGTATTGCGCGACGGGCGCGAGATCGCCCTGACGGTGACGCCGCGGCGCGACGTCTTCACGGACAACTTCGGCAACGAGCACGAGATCGGGCTCCTCGGCATCCGGGGCAGCATGCCGGAATACGTGAAGCGCGACCCCTTCACGGCCATCTGGCTGGCCAGCAAGGAGACCGTCGTGCTGACCGGCAGCATCTTCCAGGCGGTGGGAGAGATCATCACCGGCAGCCGCAAGGCGGACGAGCTGGGCGGGCCGCTGCGCATCGCCGAGATCTCCGGCCAGGCCGCCGAGTTGGGCATCCTGACGGTCATTCAGATCCTTGCCCTCCTGTCCATCAACCTGGGGCTCATCAACCTCTTCCCCATCCCGGTGCTCGACGGCGGCCATCTGCTGTTCTACGCCTTCGAGGCCGTGCGCGGCCGGCCGCTGGGCGAGCGGGCGCAGGAGTACGGTTTCCGTATCGGGCTCGCCCTGGTGCTCGGACTGATGGTCTTCGTCACATGGAATGATCTGGTTCGCTTCGACCTCTTTTGAGCGGATCGACGCGGGAAAGGACCATGATCGGGGAGCTTGGGAGGTTAAGACGCGGGAAGGTTTCTGCTTGGCTGGCGCTCGGCCTCTTGCTCGGCGCCGCCCTCGCGGCCTTCGCTGCCGTGCCCTCCGCCCGGGCCCAATCGATCCTCTCCGGCGGGACCATCGAGGAGATCCGGATCGAGGGCACCCAGCGCGTCGATCCGACGACTGTCCGCTCCTACATGCGCGTCAACCCGGGCGAGCCCTTCGATCCGGTGCGCATCGACAGCTCCTTGAAGAGCCTCTTCGCCACCGGCCTGTTCGCCGACGTCACGCTCCGACGCGAAGGCGACGCCCTGATCGTCATGGTGACGGAGAACCCCATCATCAACCGCATCGGCTTCGAGGGGAACCTGCGCATCGAGGACGACGTTCTGGCCTCGGAGATCGAGCTCAGGCCCCGGGTCGTCTTCACCCGCACCAAGGTGCAGAGCGATCTGCAGCGCATCCTCGAGCTCTACCGTACTCAAGGCCGCTTCGCCGCCACCGTCGACGCCAAGGTCATACAGCTCGAGCAGAACCGCGTCGACCTAGTGTTCGAGATCAACGAGGGCCCCACCACCAAGGTCACCTCGATAAACTTCATCGGCAACCGTGAGTTCTCCGACGGCACCCTGCGCGGCGAGATCGCCACGACCGAGACCGCCTTCTGGCGCTTCCTCAGCACCACCGACACCTTCGATCCGGACCGCCTCACCTTCGACCGGGAGCTGCTCCGCCGCTTCTATCTGAAGGAGGGCTACGCCGATTTCCGGGTGCTGTCGGCGGTCGCCGAGCTGACGCCCGACCGGGAGGGCTTCATCATCACCTTCACGCTGGAGGAGGGCGACCGCTACGACTTCGGCGACATCGAGGTCGTGACCACCCTGCGCGATCTCGACCCCGAGACCCTGCTCGGGCAGGTCACCACCACCAGCGGCGACACCTACGACGCCTCGGAGGTCGAGGAGACCATCAACAACCTCACCTTGGACGTCAGCAACCTCGGCTACGCCTTCGTCGAGGTCAGGCCGCGGGTCGACCGAGACCGCGAGAACAGGATCATCAGCCTGACCTACGACATCCGCGAGGGCCCGCGGGTCTACGTGGAGCGCATCGACATCGACGGCAACATCCGCACCATCGACAAGGTGATACGCCGCGAGTTCCGCCTGGTGGAGGGCGACGCCTTCAATGCCTCGCTGCTCGACCGCTCGCGCCAGCGGATCCAGCGGCTCGGCTTCTTCCGCTCTGTGGAGGTGCTGACCGAGCCGGGCACCGAGCCGGATCAGATCGTGATCATCACCGATGTGGAGGAGCAGGCGACCGGCGACCTCTCCTTCGCGGCGGGCTTCTCGACCGACGAGGGGCCGCTCGGAACGATCGCCATACGCGAGCGCAACCTGCTGGGCCGGGGCCAGGACCTTCGCCTGGCGTTCACCTTGTCGGGCAAGTCGTCCGAGCTCGATCTGAGCTTCACGGAACCCTACTTCCTCGACCGGGACCTCGCCGCGGGCTTCGACCTCTTCCGGCGGACCAGGGAGAACACCGAAAGCTCGTTCGACGAGGAGCGCATCGGCGGCACCCTGCGCGCGGGCTACGACTTGCGCGAGAACGTCCGTCAGGTCTGGACCTACACCCTGGAGCAGCGCGAAGTCACCAACGTCGACAACGACGCCTCGGCCATCGTGAAGGACGACGAGGGCACCTTCCTGGAGTCGGCCATCGGCCATACGCTGCGCTGGGACACGCGCGACGCCCGCTTCGACACGCGCACGGGCCATGTCCTGCGGGTGAACAACACCTTGGCCGGTCTGGGCGGTGACGTGCGCTACATCAGAACCAGGGTGGGTGGCAGCTACTACTACACCTTCCTGGAAAATCTGACCGTCTCGGCTACGACCGAAGGTGGCGCCATCCAAGGCATCGACTACGACACCCGCGTCAGCGACCGCTTCTTCCTCGGCGGTACGTCGTTGCGCGGTTTCGAAAGCGCCGGCGTCGGCCCGCGCGACGCGGCGACGGGCGACGCCCTGGGCGGCAAGTACTTCTACTCGGGCTCCGTGGAGTTCAGTTTCCCGCTGGGCCTGCCCGAGGAGCTCGCCATCAGGGGCCGCACCTTCTCCGACATGGGCGCGGCCTGGGCGATCGACGGCAACGACAGCGGGGTCGACGATTCCTCCTCGCCGCGTGTTTCTGTCGGCGTCGGCATTTCCTGGGCTTCGCCCTTCGGGCCAATCGTGCTAGACCTTGGCTTCCCGGTCATTGAGGAAGATTTCGACGAGACCGAGTTGATCAACTTCAGCTTCGGAACCAGGTTCTGATCGTGCAGCGCATTTCACGGATTCTGCTCCCGGCGGCTCTGTTCCTGGCCGTCGGGGTTTCGGCCTTCGGGCTCCCGGGCTGGCAGCTCATGGGCAGCGGACCGGCGCGGGCGGCCGAGGCGCCGGTCATCGCCATCCTCGACATGGACCGGATCCTGAGGGACTCGAAGGCCGCCGCCGCCCTGCGAACCGAGGTCGACAGCAGGCGGACGAGCTTTCAGTCCGAGCTCCAGGAGCAGGAGCAGGCTCTGCGCGCCGCCGACCAGCAGCTCGCGCGCCAGCGCTCGGTCCTCTCCGCCGAGGCCTTCGCCGCCAAGCGCAAGGAGCTGCAGGAGCAGGCAGCCGGCCTGCAGCAGGAGTTCCTGAAGCGGCAGAACGAGATGGAGCAGATCTTCGGCCAGGGAATCGGCCAGGTGCGCAAGGCGCTGGCCGAGATAGCCCAGGAGATCGCCACCGAGCGGGGCATCGACCTGATCCTCCTCAAGGCCACAATCGTCCTGGCGGCCCGCGAGCTGGACATCACCGACGAGGCGCTGAAGCGCCTGGACGAGAAGCTGCCCAGCGTGAACCTCTCGGCGACGCAGAACTGAAGCCGGGGCGCGCAGGCTCGGGCGCCGTCCCGGCCGTTCGGCGCCTTCCCCAAGATTGATCAAGCAGAGGGGATCGAGCTAAAACCTTCCCTGTCCGTCACTACCAGGGGGCCGCTGCCGGGGGCAGACGGACCCTGTCGCAAATCGTTCTCTAGCCGTTGGGGCCGAACAGCATGGCCGACAAAGCCGCCTCCAAGACCCACGAGGTTCCGATCGACGTGATGCAGATCATGGAGCTGATCCCGCATCGCTTTCCCTTCCTCATGGTGGATCGGATCGTCGAGCTGCGCCTGGACGAGAAGGCGGTCGGCCTGAAGAACGTCTCGATCAACGAGCCCTTCTTCCAGGGCCACTTCCCCCGCGAGGCGGTCTTCCCGGGGGTGCTGATCATCGAGTCCATGGCCCAGACCGCCGCTGTCCTCGTGGTGGAGACCCTGGAGGGCGAGGCGGCCGGCAAGCTGGTCTACTTCATGTCGGTGGACGACGGCCGCTTCCGCAGGCCCGTGTTCCCCGGCGACCAGCTGCTGATCGAGGTCTCGAAGATCCGCAGCCGGGGCAACGTCTGGAAGTTCCGCGGCGAGGCGCGGGTGGAGGACACCCTGGTCGCCGAGGCCACCATCACCGCCATGATCCGAGACGACTGAGCCGGACGCCGGGCGGTCCCGCGCGCTACTCCGCTTTCGCCGCCATGGCGTCCCGGGCGTCGAGCCGCGCCAGGCATTCCTCGCGGCCGAGTACCGCCATGACCTCGAAGAGGCCGGGAGAGGCCGTGGCCCCGGTCAGCACCGCGCGCAGCGGCTGGGCGATCTGTCCCAGCTTCAGGCCCGCCGCCTCGGCGAAGCCGCGGGTGAGCGCTTCCAGGCCGGCCTCGCTCCAGTCCTCCTGCTCCGCCAGGGCCCCGCGGAAGCGGCCGAGGGTCTCGAGGGCGTCCGCCGTCAGCAGCTTGCGGGCCTTGTCGCCGATCGGCAGCGGCGCCCGACGCAGGTAGAAGGCGGCGTTCTCCGCCAGGGCCTCCAGGGTCTCGGCGCGCGGCTTGAGGCCGGTGAGGGCGCGCAGCAGGCGCGCGCGGTCCGTCTCTTCGAGGGCGCGTTCGAGGATGGCCTCCAGCCGCGGGACGACCAGGTCGAGCAGCCTGCCGTCCTCGGCCTCCCGCAGGTAGTGGCCGTTCAGGCTGTTCAGCTTGGCGAAGTCGAAGCGGGCCGCGCCCTTGCCCACGGCGTCCAGGTCGAACCAGGCGACCGCCTGCTCGGTGGAGAAGATCTCCTCGTCGCCGTGGGACCAGCCGAGACGCAGCAAGTAGTTGCGCAGCGCCTCGGGCAGGTAGCCCATCTCCCGGTAGGCCTCGACCCCGAGCGCGCCGTGGCGCTTGGAGAGCTTGGCGCCGTCGGGGCCGTGGATCAGGGGGATGTGGGCGAAGGCCGGCGGCCGCCAGCCCATGGCGCCATAGAGCTGGTACTGGCGGAAGGCGTTGGTCAGGTGGTCGTCGCCGCGGATCACGTGGGTCACGCCCATGTCGTGGTCGTCGACCACCACCGAGAGCATGTAGGTGGGCGTGCCGTCGGCGCGCAGCAGCACCATGTCGTCCAGCTGGTCGTTGGCGACCGTGACCGGCCCCTGCACTAGGTCCTCGATTTGAGTCTCGCCGGTGCGCGGCATCTTGAGGCGGACGACCGGATCGACGACCGGCGGCGCCTCCGCGGGATCGCGGTCGCGCCAGCGCCCGTCGTAGAGCATGCGCCGGCCCTCGGCCCGGGCCTGGGCGCGCATGGCCTCCAGTTCCTCCGGCGTGCAGTAGCAACGGTAGGCCTTGCCGGCGGCCAGCAGGTCCCGGGCCACCTCGGCGTGGCGCCCGGCGCCGGCCGACTGGTAGACCACCTCGCCGTCCCACGCGAGCCCGAGCCAGTCGAGGCCGTCGACGATCGCCTCGATGGCCTCGGGCGTCGAGCGCTTGCGGTCCGTGTCCTCGATGCGGAGCGCGAAGCGGCCGCCGTGGTGGCGTGCGTAGAGCCAGTTGAAAAGGGCGGTGCGGGCGCCCCCGATGTGCAGGAAGCCGGTCGGCGAGGGGGCGAAACGGGTGACGACGGACATGGGCGGCGCGCGCTCCTCTGGCGAGACGGGACCCGGTTGGGCGGGCTCTTTAGCACAAGGTGTGCGCCGGTGCACCGGTTGACCCCTGCGGGCGTTCGGTCATCTTGAGCGCCAGGGAAGGGACTGCCATGGCGGAACCCGATCGTTTCGAGGACGAGGCCGTGCGGATGGCGCCGCCGGCCGCGCCGGGCCGCCTGGCCCTCGCGCGGCTCTGGCTCGCCCGTCAGCTCGGGGCGGAGCGGGAGCGCTGGGTGCTCTGGCTGCCGGTCGCCTTCGGCGCGGGCATCGCCTTCTACTTCGCCCTGCCGGCCGAGCCGCCGCTCCTCGCCGGACCGCTTGCCCTGGTCCTGGTAGCTCTCGCCGGCTATGGGCTGCGCCGGCGCGGCGGTCCGCTGCTCCTCCTGGTCGGTGCCGGCGTGTTCGCGGCCGGTTTCGCGCTCGGCCAGGCGCGCACGGCGCAGGTGGCGGCGCCGGTCCTCGCCAAGCGCCTCGGGCCGGTCACCGTCAGCGGCCTCGTCCACACCCTCTCGCTGCGCCCGCCGGGCGTGCGCCTGGTGCTTCGCCAGCTCGACATCCCGGCGCTGGACCCCGCGGAGACGCCGGCGCGGGTGCGCGTCACCGTCTCCAGCCGCCTGCCTGAGGGCCTGCGGCCGGGCGAGCGGGTGCGCCTCAGGGCCGTGCTGCAACCGCCGCCCCGGCCGGCCGCGCCAGGTGCCTTCGACTTCGCCCGCCGGGCCTACTTCCAGCGGATCGGCGCCGTCGGCTTCGCGGTCAGCCGGGTGACGCGAGAGCTGGAGGCCGGCGACCCGCGCCTGGCGGGCGGCCTCTGGGCCGGCGTGCAGACCGCTTGGGCGCGCTGGCGCCAGGCCATTGCCCAGCGCATCCTCGCGGCCCTGCCCGGGCCTGCCGGCGGCATCGCCGCCGCCCTCATGACCGGCGAACGCGGCGCCATCCCGCCCGAGGCAATCGCCGCCATGCGCGACTCGGGCCTCGCTCATCTCCTCGCCATCTCGGGGCTGCACATGGGGCTGGTGGCCGGCTGGCTGTTCTTCGGCCTGCGCGCGGCACTGGCGCTGGTCCCCTACCTGGCGCTGCGCTATCCCATCAAGAAATGGGCGGCCGTCGCCGCCGTGGCGGGCAGCTTCGCCTATCTCCTGCTGGTGGGCGCCACTGTGCCGGCTCAGCGCGCCTTCGTCATGGTCTTGCTGGTCTTCCTGGCGGTGCTGCTGGACCGCACCGCCATCTCGCTCCATCTGGTCGCCTGGGCGGCCTTCGCGGTCCTCCTGGTGGCGCCGGAGAGCCTGCTGGGCGCCAGCTTCCAGATGTCCTTCGCGGCCGTGGCGGCGCTGGTTGCCTGCTACGAGACGGCCGCGGTCAGGGGCTGGTTCCGGGCCGGTGGCGGCGCGGCATCGCCCCTCGCAACCGGTCCGCCCGACGGGGGCGGCAGGCTGGCCCGGGTGCGGCTCTATCTCGCCAGCGTCCTGCTGACCTCGGTGATCGCCATCCTGGCGACCACGCCCTTTGCCATCTACCACTTCAACCGCATCGCCTGGTACGGCCTGGCGGCCAACCTGGTGGCGGTGCCGCTCACCGGCTTCTGGGTCATGCCCTGGGCGCTGCTCGCCTTCCTGCTCATGCCCCTCGGGCTGGAGGGGCTGGCGCTCGCGCCCATGGGCTGGGGAGTCGAGGGGATCATCGGGACCGCCGCCAGGGTCTCGGCCTGGCCGGGCAGCGTCAGCGTGGTTCAGGCGCTGCCCCCGGCCGGACTGGCCCTGGTGGTGGCGGGCGGGCTCTGGCTCTGCGTCTGGCGCCGCTCCTGGCGGCTCGCCGGCCTGATGCCCATCGCCGCCGGCCTGTTGACGCTCGCCCTGGTGCGCCCGCCCGACGTGCTGGCCGGTGGGAACGCCGAGCTGCTCGGCGTGCGGGCGGCCGACGGCAGCCTCTGGGTGACGCCGGGGGAGGCCGGGAGCTACGCGGCGGAGACCTGGGCCCGGCGCGCCGGGGTCACGGAAGCGAAGACCTGGTCGCTCGACGGACCCTCGGCCGGGGGACGGCTCCTTTGCGACGGCCTGGGCTGCGTCTTCCGGGCCCGCGGCCAAGTGGTGGCGCTGATCGCCGATCCCCGGGCGTTCCACGAGGACTGCGCGCGCGCCGACGTGGTGGTGGCGCTGGAGCCGGCGCGCCGCCGGAGCTGCGAAGAGCCGGCCGTGGTGATCGACCGCTTCGATCTCTGGCGCAACGGCGCCTACGCCCTCTGGCTCGATCCGGACGGGGTGACGGTCGAGAGCGCCCGCGCCGTCAGCGGCGAGCGCCCCTGGGTACGGACGCCCGAGGCGGCCCGCCGGCAGGGCGCGGAGTAGGTCGAGGAGCGAACCCGGCCAGCCCTCTTCGGCACAATCCATTCACAGTCGCGTGAAGGCTCGCACGCAGGGGGCTGTCAAGACTTACAGAGCGGGACCGCTCTCCTTATCTTTCCAGGCGATCCGGGGTTTCTTAGGGGGTCGCATGGGGGTGCGGAACAGCGGCGAGCGCTACGGCGTGATCAGTGTCGTCTCACACTGGCTGGTCGCCGCGGCCGTCATCGGGCTCTTCGCCTCGGGCCTCTGGATGGTGGGGCTCGGCTACTACGACCCCTGGTATCACCGGGCGCCCGAGCTTCACAAGGCAGTCGGGATCCTCGCGGCTGTGGTCATGCTGGGACGGCTCGTCTGGCGCTGGGCCGACCGCAAGCCCCGGCCCGACCCGGGCCTGCGCCCCTGGGAGATCTGGACCTCGGGCCTTGTGCACGGGCTGCTCTATCTGGGCATCTTCGTCTGTGCCGTCAGCGGCTACCTGATCGCCACCGCCAAGGGCGCCCCGGTCGACCTCTTCGGCCTGGCCTCCCTGCCGGCCACCTACCAGGGCCTGCCGCGCCAGGAGGACCTGGCCGGCGAGGTGCATGAGCTGGTGGGCTGGGCGCTCATCTTGCTGGCCGGCCTCCACGCCCTCGCCGCTCTCAAGCACCACTTCTTCGACCACGACGCCACCCTGCGGCGGATGCTCGGGCTGCGGCCCCGGATGGCGCCGCCACACGACTGAACCGATCCAGCCACCTCAACCGTTGGGAGACAGACATGAATTTCAGACCGGTGATCCACGCCTGCCTCTTCTTGCTTCCCGCCACGGCCACGGCCGAGGCCGCAGAGCGCTACATGATCGACACGCAAGGCCAGCACGCCTTCATCGAGTTCCGCATTCAGCACCTGGGATATAGCTGGCTCTACGGCCGCTTCGACAAGTTCTCCGGCGAGTTCACCCTGGACCGGGACTCCCTCGCCAACTCCAGCGTCGCGGTGGAGATCGAGACCGCCAGCGTCGACACCAATCACGCCGAGCGGGACAAGCACCTGCGTAGCGCCGACTTCCTGAACGTGAGCGAGTTCCCCAAGGCCTCTTTCGAGAGCACGGCCGTCAAGTCGACGGGTGACGCGAGCGGCGTGATCAGCGGCAACCTGACCCTCAACGGCGTCACCCAGCCGGTCGAGATCGAGGTCGAGGAGATCGGTCATGGGCCCGACCCCTGGGGCGGCTACCGGGCCGGCTTCCTCGGCACCACGACGCTCACCCTGGCCGACTTCGACATCGACTACGACCTGGGCCCGGCCTCGCGCACGGTCGAACTCACCCTCTCCATCGAGGGCATTCGCCAGTAGGGTAGGTGACTGGCCGGGGTTCGAGGGAAGGGCGCGAAACGCCTCAGTAGTGGCGCAGCAGTCCGATCAGGAGACCTTGGACCTTGACCCGCTCGGGCGGGAAGATGCGGGTCTCGTAGGACGTGTTGGCGGGTTCCAGGGCGATCGATTTGCCGTGGCGGCGGAAGCGCTTGAGGGTGACCTCCTCGCCGTCCACCAGGGCGACGATGATGCGCCCGGTTTCCGCCGTGTCGCTGCGCTGGATGATGACCGTGTCGCCGTCGAGGATGCCGGCGTCCTTCATGGAATCGCCTTCCACCTCGAGGGCATAGTGCTCGCCGCGGCCTAGGATCGAGGCCGGCACGTCGACGAAGTTGGACTGGTCGCGAAGCGCCTCGATCGGCGTGCCCGCGGCGATGCGCCCGTAGAGGGGCAGCTGGACGGCGTCGGTCTCCCCGGCCAGCGACGCTCCCGGCAGGCCCTGGCCCGGCGTGGGCGCCTTGCGGTCGCCCTCGATCACCCGGGGCGCGAAGCCCTTGGCCCGCTTGCCACGCTGGACCACGTTGTCGGGCAGGCGCAGCACCTCCAGCGCCCGCGCCCGGTGGGGCAGGCGGCGTATGAAGCCGCGTTCCTCCAGGCCCGTCACCAGCCGGTGGATGCCGGACTTGGATTTGAGGCCGACGGCCTCCTTCATCTCGTCGAAGGAGGGAGAGACGCCGTGCTTCTTGAGATGCTTGTGGATGAAAACCAGGAGTTCGTGCTGTTTTCGCGTGAGCATGCGACCTTCCCTTCGCCAGGGATCCTGAACACTAGATCTGGAACAAACGAGCAACCGGGACACATGTTCTAGTTTGGTTCCGGGCTCAGGTCAAGCGGGAAATGGCCGCTGTCCGTTGCTGTCCCGAGCGGGTCTCCTGGTGGGTTCCGGCCAATCTTGGGGAGCGGTACGGCTGAGAAGGGCCGGGCAACGCCTGTTCGCGCGGCTCAGATGCCGACCACGCCGCCGGCGAAGGGCACGACCTCGACCGGCTCCCCAGCCTTGGCGGCGGGAGCGTGGGGCGGGCGCACGACGAGGCAGTCGGCGTGGGCGAGGGTCGCCAGCATGGAGCTGTCCTGACGCTCGAAGGGGGTGGCGACGCGGCGGCCGTCCACGCCGTCCGCGAGCGTTCCGCGCAGATAGTCCTGGCGCTGGTCGTTGGGCCCCAGGTCGCCGCCGAGGACCGCCATCTCCGGCGCGTGGGTTTCGAAAGTCCGGCCCGCCAGGGCGTCGATCGCCGGCCCCAGGAAGATGAGCGCGCAGACCACCGCCGAGACCGGATTGCCCGGCACGCCCAGGACCGGAATGCCGGCGACCCGGCCGAAGAGCAAGGGCTTGCCCGGGCGCATGGCGATCCGCCAGAAGTCGAGCTCCAGCCCTTGGCCGTCGAGGGCCGTCTTTACCAGATCGTGGTCGCCGACCGAGACGCCGCCGCTGGTCACAAGCAGGTCGGCGCCGCGGGTGTCGGCGGCGAGTCGCCCCAGGGCCACGGCGCTGTCCGGCGCGATCCCCAGGTTGACGGGCTCGCCGCCGCAGGCCTCCACGAAGGCCGACAGCGCTAGACCGTTGGAGCCGATGATCTGGTTGGGGCCGACCGCCTCGCCGGGCATGACCAGCTCGTCGCCGGTGGAGAGGATGGCGACGCGCGGCCGGCGGTGAACCCGCAGCCAGGGCACGTTCATGGCGGCCGCCAAGCCGATGTCGCGCACCGTGAGGCGCCGCCCGACGGGGATGCCTTCCTCGCCCCGGCGGAAGTCGAGGCCCTCGGGCCGCACGAAGCTGCCCGCCTTAGCCGGCTCGAGCACGGTGACCGAGTCGCCGTCGCGCTCGGTGATCTCCTGGATGACAACCGTATCGCCACCGTGAGGCATGGGCCCACCGGTGAAGATGCGCACCGCCTCGCCGGCGCCAAGGCTGCCTTCGAAGGCGCCGCCGGCCGGCGCCTCGCCGACGCACTTGAGCGTGGCCGGTGTCTTGGCCAGGTCCGCGGCGCGCACGGCGTAGCCGTCCATGGCCGAGACGGCGCTGGGTGGCTGGGTGAGGCGCGAGACCACGGGCTCGGCCAGCACTCGGCCGAGAGCCTCGCGCAGACCCACGGTCTCCGCCGGCAGGGCCGGCATGGCGGCCAGGATACGGGCCTTGGCTTCCTCGACCGGGATCATCAGGACGCCTCGTAAGCGCCCGATTTGCCGCCCGATTTGTGGACCAGGCGGATGTCGCCGATGCGCATGGCCCGGTCCACCGCCTTGCACATGTCGTAGACCGTGAGGGCGGCTACGGCGACGGCGGTCAGTGCCTCCATCTCTACCCCGGTCTTGGCGTCCACTTTGCAGGTCGCGGTGATCTCGACGGCGTTGCGGTCCGGGTCGGGGGCCAGCTCCACCTTGATGGAGCTGAGGGCCAGGGGGTGGCAGAGGGGGATGAGGTCGGGGGTCCGCTTCGCCCCCATGATGCCGGCGAGACGGGCCACCGAAAGCACGTCGCCCTTGGCGACGCCGCCCTCCTGGATGCGGGCGAGGGTCTCCGGCTGCATGGTGATGCTGCCCTTGGCGACGGCGACCCGGGCCGTCGCGGCCTTGTCGGTCACGTCGACCATGGAGGCCTTGCCCTCCTTGTCCAGGTGACTCAGCTCAGCCATGGCCGGCGCTCCTTGCGGTTCGGCTTGCGGGGGCCTCGCCCAGCAGGGCCCTGGTCGCGGCCGTCACGTCGTCCTGGCGCATGAGCGATTCGCCGATCAGGAAGGCCCTGGCGCCTGCGGCCCGCATGCGCTCCAGGTCCGCCGTGGTGTAGAGCCCGCTCTCGGCGACGATGAGGCGTTCGCCGGGGACCTGCGGCGCCAGGGATTCAGCGACCGCCAGGTCGACCTTCAGGGTCTTGAGGTTGCGGTTGTTGATGCCGAGGAGTTGGCTCTTGAGCCGGAGCGCCCGCTCCAGTTCCGCCGCGTCGTGGACCTCGACCAGCACGTCCATGCCGAGGGAGAAGGCGGCCTCCTCCAGCTCGGCGGCCTGGGTGTCCTCGAGCGCCGCCATGATGAGCAGCACGCAGTCCGCACCCAGTGCCCGGGACTCGACGATCTGGTAGGGCTCCAGCATGAAGTCCTTGCGCAGGACCGGCAGGGGTGCCGCTTCCCTCGCCGCCGTCAGGTATTCGTCGCAGCCCTGGAAGTAGGGCGCGTCGGTCAGCACCGAGAGGCAGGCGGCGCCGGCCTCCGCATAGGCCCGGGCGAGCGCCGGTGGATCGAAGTCCGCCCGGATCAGGCCCTTGCTGGGCGAGGCCTTCTTGATCTCGCAGATGAGGGCGAAGCGGCCGGCCGCCGCGCTCGCGGCCAGGGCTTGCCGGAAGCCGCGCGGCGGCGGCGCATCTGCCGCGCGGCGGGCGACCTCACCCTCGGGGCAGGCCCGCTTGCGCTCGGCAAGGGCCGCGCGCTTGTCTTCACAGATCCGTTCCAGGACGTCGCTCACCGCCAAGCCGTCCCGTCAGTCCGCGGCGTTGGTGATGGCGACCAGCCGGTCGAGGGCGGTGCGGGCCCGGCCGCTGTCGATCGCCTCGGCGGCGAGCGCCACGCCCTCGCGCAGGTCTCCGGCCTTGTCGGCAACGATCAGCGCGGCGGCGCTGCCCAGCACCACCACGTCCCGGTAGGGGCCGGGCGCGCCCTCCAGCAGGGCGCCGAGGGCGGCAGCGTTGGTCTCGGCATCGCTGCCCTTGAGGTCGGCCAGGCTGGCCTCGGGCAAACCGGCGTCGTCCGGCGTCACCTCGAAGGTGCGGATCTCGCCGTCCTTCAGCTCGGCCACCTGGGAGGCGCCGGTGGTGGAGAGCTCATCGAGCCCCCCGGCGCCGTGCAGCACCCAGGCGCGCTCGTGGCCCAGGTCGCGCAGCACTTGGGCCAGCGGCGCGATCCAGTCGGGCGAGAAGACTCCGATCACCTGGCGCCGGACCCGGGCCGGGTTGGAGAGGGGGCCCAGCAGGTTAAAGACCGTGCGGGTGCCGAGCTCGACACGCGTCGGCCCCACGTGCTTCATGGCGCTGTGGTGGCGCGGCGCCAGCAGGAAGCAGGTGCCGGCTTCCCTGAGGGCGCGCTCGACCAAGGCCATGTCGGCCTCCATGTTCACGCCGAGGGCGGCCAGCACGTCGGCTGCGCCGCTCTTCGAGGTCAGCGCCCTGTTGCCGTGCTTGGCCACGGGCACGCCGCAGCCGGCCACCACGAACTGGCAGGCGGTCGAGATGTTGTAGGTGCCGGCCGCATCGCCGCCGGTGCCGCAGGTGTCGATGGCGCCCTCGGGCGCCTCGATGGTCAGCATCTTGGCGCGCATGGCGCGGGCCGCACCGGCGATCTCCTCGGGGGTCTCGCCGCGCACCCTGAGCGCCATCAGGAAGGCGCCGATCTGGGACGGCGTCGCCTCGCCCGACATCATGATGCCGAAGGCCACCTCGGCCTGCTCGCTGGTCAGGGCCTCGCCGCCGGCGACCAGGCCCAGCAGGCCTTTCAGGTCCTTGGTCGTGTCGCTCACGCTTCTTCGTCCTCCCCGCCTCGGCCGCCGCCGCGCATCCGGCCCCCGCTTGGCGTCTCGCCCCCCGTGCGCTCCGCTCAGCCGCTCAGCCGTTATGCCCCGCGATGGCGAGGAAGTTCCTGAGCAGCGCGTGGCCATGTTCCGAGGCGATACTTTCCGGGTGGAACTGCACGCCGTGGAGCGGCAACGTCTTGTGGCGGATGCCCATGATCACGCCGTCCTCCGTCTCCGCCGTCACCTCCAGCGCCCCGGGCAGGCTCTCGCGCTCCACCACCAGGGAATGGTAGCGCGTCGCCTCGAAGGGCGAGGGCAGGCCCTTGAAGACGCCCCGGCCGTCGTGGCGCACCTGGCTCAGCTTGCCGTGCATGGGCGCCTCGGCACGCACTACCTTGCCGCCGAAAGCCTGGCCGACGGCCTGGTGGCCCAGGCAGACGCCGAGCAGGGGCAGCTTGCCCGCCGCCGCGCCGACCAGCTCCAGGCAGATCCCGGCCCGGTCCGGATCGCAAGGCCCCGGCGACAGCACGATGCCCTGGGGGTGCAGCTCCAGCGCTCCCGCGGCGGCGATGGCGTCGTTGCGCCGCACCTCAACCTCCGCCCCCAGCTCCCCCAGGAAGTGGTAGAGGTTGTAGGTGAAGCTGTCGTAGTTATCGATCAGCAAAAACATATCAATTACTTGTCAGGCTTTTCTCAATGTTTCAATGAAGCGCGTTGCAGATCTTATATCAGCTAGGCCGTCGCCGCGAAAGCGCGGCTCCGACGCCTCCGAAGCGGCGGATCCGGGCGGACCTTGACCCGCGCGCGGCTGGCAACCCTATATGTCGTCTCCATATGGTCGCTGCGGGACCGCAAAGCGAGACGGGGCCAGTAGGCCCCCAAAAGAACGGTGCACAGAGAAAGGGAAGCAGGAACGAGATGGGCGAAGGCGGCATGAACATCGGCGCGGCGGCGCGGCACTCGGGCGTGCCCGCCAAGACCATCCGCTACTACGAGGAGATCGGCCTGATCGCGCCGGCCGAGCGCAGCCGGGGCAACTACCGGGTCTACGGCGCGCGTGCCGTCGAGACCCTGCGCTTCATTCAGCGCGCCCGCAGCTTGGGATTCTCGGTCAAGGAGGTGGCGGAGCTGCTGGCGCTGTGGCAGGACCGCAGCCGCAGCAGCGCCCAGGTGAAGGCGCTGGCGACCCGTCACCTGGCCGACATCGACCGCAAGATCGGCGAGCTGGAGGCCATGCGCGAGACCCTGAACGAGCTGGTCCAGCGCTGCCGTGGCGACGAGCGCCCCGACTGTCCCATTCTGGCGGATCTCTCGGGAAACCGCCGGCGGACCGAGAGCGCAACGGACAAACAAGATTTATCGACGTAGAATGGCCCGCCCGCGCGCGAGGGTGGTCCCGGGCGCGGCCCAAGAATCTCGCCGGCACCGCTGCGTCGGCGGCGGATGAACGCCCGGGCAGGGAACGGCGATTTGTGGTGGTCTGAGTGCGTGAGAAGCCGGCGATGAGCCTCGAGCGGCCGAGGAGTTCCGAGTTCCGCCGCCAGATGGCCCGTGCCCAGCAGGAGGCCGCCGCGGCGCGCTTCTGGTTCGCCTGCACGCGCCTGGTCCTGGGCGGCGTGGTCGCCGTCATGACCGGCGCCTTGGCCGGCGCCACCCTCTGGGTCTTCGTCGGCGAGGAGCCGAACCTGGCCCGCCTGGGAGGGCCGACCCTGGTGACGGCCGGGGGCGGCGCCGAAAGGAACCTGCGGATCCCGCCGCCCGCCGTCCGGACCGAGATCCCCGGACGGAGCCTCGCCGAGGCGCCCGTGGCAGACCTGGACCTGCCCCCGGCCGCCGCGCCGGCCGAGCGCGGAGCCGCGCCTGAAGCCCGAATCGAGATCCCGCCCGAAGCCCAGCCCGAGTCCCCCGCGACCCTGGTGCCGGAGGCGGACGTGCGCCTCTCCTGGATGGAGGAGCCGCCCCTGGAGGCCGAGGAGGGCCATGAGTTCCCCGGGGGGACCCCCGGGTTGGGAGAGCAGCTCGCGGAGGGCAGCGGGCAGCCACTGCCGGACGACCTCACGCCGGCGGCCGCCAAGCCGGACAGTCCGGCGCCGACGGCCGACCTCTTCCGAAAGCGCACGCCGGGCGAGATCGACGCGGGCCTGGCGGCCCTCGACCTCGACCTGCTGAGCCCCGAGGATGTCAGCCCCGCGGCGGCGCGTACCTGGCAGCGCTATGCCGTGCCCGTCTCCAAGCCCTTCGACAGGCCCGTGATCGCCATCGTCATCGACGATCTCGGCCTCAACCGCCCCAACACCCGGCGCACCATCGCCCTGCCGGGCCCCCTGACGCTCGCCGTCATGACCTATGCCAACGATCCCCAAGCACTGGCCGACAACGCCCGGGCGGCCGGCCACGAGCTGCTGGTCCACATGCCCATGGCGCCGCGCGACCCGCGCTACAACCCGGGCCCCAACGTGCTGCGCGACGACCTGGGACGGGAGGAGCTGGCCCGGCGCATCGCCTGGGGCCTCTCGCGCTTCGAGGGCTACGTCGGCATCAACAACCACATGGGCAGCCGCTTCACCACCTCGATCCCCGGCATGGCCCAGGTCATGATGGAGCTGAAGGCGCGCGGCCTGCTCTATCTCGATTCGCTCACCGTGCCGGGCACCGTGGGCGCGGCCTTGGCCGACCGGGTGGGCGTGCCCTTCGCCAGGCGCGACGTCTTCATCGACAACGAGCCCGAGAGCCGCGAGTCGATCCGCCGCCAGCTCCAGCGCCTCGAGCGCATCGCGCTCCGCACCGGACGGGCGGTCGGCATCGGCCATCCCCACGACAGCACCCTCGACGAGCTCGAGGCCTGGCTGCCGAAGCTGAAATCACGCGGCTTCCAGCTGGTGCCCATCTCGGCCCTGGTTCTGACGCCGAGCGGCATCGCCGTGACCCCGGGCGGGACCAACCCGCCGGGCTAATCTCTCTAGCGTTCAAGTTCCCCGTCCCAATCGCGAAATCCAGATTGACCGGCTTGGCCGAGGTGCCGTTGAATGACGGCGTCACTGCGGAGGATGGGCCATGGCCGAGACCCAAGCATTTGCGCCGGACGAAGCCGCTGCCCCCGGGCTCGAGGACCGCTACCGGGACGAGGGCTGCGTCTTTCCGGTGGATGTCCTGAGCGAGGCCGAGGCGGCGGCCTATCGGCGCCGGCTCGAGGAGCTGGAGCGCCGGGCGGCGGGCAGCAAGCTGGGCAACAAGACCCAGCTCAACTACCCCCATGTGATCTTCGGCTTCGCCGACGAGATCGTGCGCCATCCGCGCATCCTCGACGTGGTCGAGTCCTTCCTGGGTCCCGACATCCTGGTCTGGGGCGGCACCTTCTTCGTCAAGGAGCCGCACACGGCGAGCTTCGTGAGCTGGCACCAGGACCTGCGCTACTGGGGCCTCGATGACGAGGACGGCCAGGTGAGCGCCTGGCTGGCCCTCGGGCCGGTCACCCGGGAAAACGGCTGCATGCGGATCGTACCGGGCTCCCACAAGGGCGGGCTGCTGGCCCACCGGGACACCTTCGACGATCAGAACTTCCTGACCCGCGGCCAGGAGGTCGACGCCGAGATCGACGAGGGCGAGGTGGTCCACGTGGAGCTGCGCGCCGGCCAGGCCTCGTTCCACCACGGCCGGCTGCTGCACGGCTCCGGCCCCAACGGCTCGGACGAGCGGCGCATCGGCTTCGCCATCAACTACATCGCCCCCCATGTGCACCAGACCGTCGCCAAGGAGGACTTCGCCATGCTGGTGCGCGGCGAGGACCGCTACGGCCACTTCGAGCAGGTGCCGCCGCCGCAGGCCGACCTCGCCCCCGAGGCGCTTGCCTGGCACGCCCGCATCCTGGCGGCCCAGAACGAGGTCCTCTACGACGGCGCCCCGCTGGCCTCGACCTAGAGGGCCCGCGCGGGAAGATCATCGTGGGTCGGTCGGCGTGGACGGCTTCAACTGGCACAAGGACCCGGTCATCCGGGAGACCCCGGTCACGGCGGACTACCGCAACACCCAGAACGTGCGCCGCTTCCTCAAGGCCCAGTGCGGCCCCCACTTCAAGTTCGACCGCCCCTTCATGCAGTGGATCAAGGACGGTACCCCCAAGACCATGGGCCAAGTCGCCGACGAATGGACCCGGCGGCGGTCTCGGGATGGGTAGTAGGCGCTGGCTGCTTGCCACGGGCCGTCACGCCAGGGCCGTCTCCCGCCGCAACGGCTCGGGCCGCCAGGTCGGTTCGGGCCGATCCAATTCGTAGGCGTAGCGGTAGCCGGAGGTGATGGCATGGACCAGAGCGCCGGGCGCCAGGCAGTCCCCGATCCGTGAAAGCTGCCCGTCGAAGTTTTCTCGAAGCTCCTGGTAGAGGGCGTCCTGGGGCGCCCGGACGCCGACCAGGACCAGGGAGCGGGCAGGGATCTCGTGTTCCTGCTTGCCGTGGAGGCAGGCGAGGGCGGCTCGCTCGCCGTCGTAGGCCGTGAGAGCGTGGCCGGTGACGAGGCCGACACCCAGCTCGAGCAGCCGCGCGTGGATGCGACCCTGCTCGCCGGTGGCGGCGGTCCAGGGCGAGATTCGGTCGTGGGGCGTGGCCAGGCGGACCTCGTGGCCCCGGCCGTGCAGAAGCTCCGCCAGACAAGCCCCCATGTAGTAGCTGTCGAAGTCGAAGACGAGGATCGGCCCCTCGACCTCGGCGCCGGCCATGATCTCGTCGGGTGTCAGCACCCGCGGCGCCTCAGGCGGACCGCTCGGCAGCCCGGTCACCGGGTCATAGCCTTCGCGCGTCCAGCGGGCGCCGGTGGCGATGACCACCCGGTCGGCGCCGAAGTCGCGCACCTCCCCGGCAGACAAGGGGCTCTCCAAGAAGACGCGGACGTTCGCCAAGGGCTCGATCTGGCCGACCCGGTAGTCCCGCACCCGCCGCCAGCTGGCGAGGCCGGGCAGGGCCGCCTCCGTCAGCACCCGGCCGCCCAGCTCCCGGCCGGCCTCGGCCAGGGTTACCTGGTAGCCGCGCCGGCCGAGGATCCGGGCGCACTCGAGGCCCGCCGGGCCAGCGCCGACGATCAGCACCTTGGCTTCGGAGCCCCTGGGCGGCACCCGCTCGGGATGCCAGCCGCGGCGCCACTCCTCGCCCATGGAGGGGTTCTGGGTGCAGCGGATCGGCGCGCCCTCGTTGTAGGTGGCGAGGCAGACGTTGCAGCCGATGCATTCGCGGATCTCGTCCTCGCGGCCCTCGTCGATCTTCCTGGGCAGGAAGGGATCGGCGATCGACGGGCGCGCCGCGCCGATGAGATCGAGCACGCCCTCCCTGATCTGGCGCACCATGGTGTCAGGCGAGGTGAAGCGGCCGACGCCGACCACGGGCCTCGAGGTCAGCGCCTTGACGTAGCGCACGAAGGGCTCTTGGCTCGCCTCTTCGGCGAAGCGGGCGCTCACGACGTCGTTGTTGAATCCCAGCTTCACGTCCCAGAGATCGGGCAGCTCGCCCAGGTACCCGAACAGCTCCCGGCCCTCGACCTCGCCGCGGAAACCGGCGGCGCCCATCAATTCCTCGGCGGTCACCCGCACGGCCACGGCACAGCGCTCGCCAACCGCCTCCTTGGTGTCTTCGATCAGCTCTTTCAGCAGACGCGCACGGTTCTCGAAGCTGCCGCCGTATTCGTCGCTGCGCCGGTTGTAGCGTGGATGGAGGAACTGGAACGGCAGCCAGCCCATGCCGGCATAGATATAGACGATGTCGAAGCCGGCCCGCTTGGCCCTGAGCGCCGCCTGCCGGTGCCAGTCGCGGAGCCGGCGGATGTCGTCCTTGTCGGCCGCGTAAGGCTGGATCGGGTAACTGCCCCAGGCAGCACCGGCCCGCCCAGAGGGGGACAGCGGCGGCTCGCGGCTCGCCCGGTTGAACATCAGGCCGCCGCCGTGAAACAGCTCGACACCGGCCAGCGCCCCGTGGCGGTGCACGGCCTCGACCATGACGGCCTGGGCCTTGACGTCGGCCTCGTGCCAAAGGCTGGCATAGGGGTAGGGGGAGTCGTCGCAAGTGGGATGGATCGAGCAGTAGCCGGTGCAGACCACGGCCCAACCGCCCTCGGCCCGGACCTCGCGCAAGCCCGCGCGAGTATGCGGCATGCCGCAGCCGGTGCCGCTGGCATGGGGCACCTGGTAGAAGCGGTTGCGCGTCGTCACCGGGCCGATGTCGAGCGGCTCGAACAGCGGGTCGTATCGCGGGTTTCGGGGCATGGCATCTCTCGCGTCTCTGATCGCGGACCTGGCTGGACAAGTTCCGCAGCGTCAGGCGACCCCAGACCATCTCGGCAGCCTGACATCACGAGACAGAATGAGGACTGCGAAAGACATTTGACAAACGAATATCCATAATGACAGGCATCATGGTTTGGAATGCCTATTCGTGGCTGTCCGGCTTTTCCACCGTGAGCTTCTGTGCCGCCAGGCCAGCTAGTCGAAGCGGTCGACGCGGTAGGGAGAGAGAGGGATGTCCGCTTCCCTCCCGGATACCAGATCGGCGATCATGCGGCCGAGCCGTGGGCCTATGCCCAGGCCCACATGCTGGCCGCCGAAGGCGAAGTAGACCGAAGGCGCCTTCGGCGACCGGCCCAGCAGCGGCAGGCTGTCCACGGTGGACGGACGCTGCCCCATCCAGGTTTCCTCGCCCTGCCATTTCAGCTTGGGGTAGATGCGCCGGACCTGCCTCCGGATGGCGGCGAACACGCATTCGTTTTGCGGCCCGTCCAGACCGCCGAAATCGACGGCACCGCAGAAGCAGAGGCCACGCTCCATAGGCGACACGCCCAAACCCGTGTCCGGCAAGTTCAGGACGGCGGGCGGCTTGTGGCTGACGCCGGTCAGCATGACGTGATAGCCGCGCTCGGATTCCAGTGTCGTCCTATGGCCCAGCTTTTTCGCGAAGCGGCCGGACCAGGCGCCAGCCGCCAGCACGACACGGTCCGCCACATGGCGCTCGCCGCCGACCAGGCAGACTTCCGCCTTGCCGGTTTCCATTTGGCGAATTCCGCCGACCTCACGATGCACGAATGTGCCGCCCTCTTGCTGGAAATGCTCCGCGAGCGTCGCGAGGTAACGGGGCGGCGAGGTGACAAAGAGATAGTCCCGCATGGCGATGGCGAAGGTGTAGGCGTCCGACAGCTCAGGGTCGTAGGCTTCGATCGCCGGCCGGTCCCACTCTTCCCAGGTGATGCCGTGCCGCTTCCTCAGGTCGTTGGCGAAGGCGTTCGCCTCGAACGCCGCCCGGTCGCGATAGAGGGTGGCGTAGGCTCCGCGCGCGATGAACGGCTCCGCCGGCGTGCCCGCGCTCAACGCGCGGTGCTGACGGTCGGTATCCCGGACCAGCGGCGCGAGGGCTGCGGCGATCTCGAAGACCTTGGCCCTCCGGCCGTTCCACAGGAAACGCGCCAGCCACGGCAGCAGTCGCGGCAGGTAGCGCCAGCGGAGGGACAGCAAGGTATCCGGATCGAGCAGCATGCCCGGCGCCTGCCACAGGAGTCCCGGCACCGAGACCGGAACCACGCTGCTGCGGCCAACGATCCCGCAGTTGCCGTAGGAGGCCTGGCTCGGGTCTCCCGGAGGCACGCGGTCGATCAAGGTCACGTCATGGCCGTCGCGCCGCAGCCATTCGGCGGCCGAAACGCCGGTGATGCCCGCGCCGACGACGATGACCTTCATGCCGTTTTCATCTGCCTGACGGCCGCATCCTGGACCGCCGTCCCCATGCTCCGATTCGAACCGGTCCCAAACGTAGGAGGTGGTTTTGACATTCAGCAAACGAATAATCATGATGCCAGGCATCATGATGCGGAATGTTGTACTTTGACCGTCCACCTCGACAGCGATCTGCTGCGCAGCTTCGTTGCGGTGGCCGACTTCGAGAACTTCACCCGCGCCGCCGATGCCCTCGGGCGCACCCAATCGGCCATCAGCATGCAGATGAAGCGCCTGGAGGAGCTGGTGGGCGAGCCGCTCTTCGAGCGCGGCCCGCGCGGCGTCGCGCTGACCGAGAAGGCGAGCGAGCTGCTGGTGAACGCCAGGCGGATCGTGAACCTGCTCGACGAGACGGCGGCCGCGCTCGCCGCGCCTGCGCTGCACGGCCGGGTGCGCATCGGCATCCCCGAGGAGTACGGTGCGTCCGTGGCCTCGCGGGCGCTGGCTGCCTTCAGCAAAGTTCACGGCAACGTCGAGATCATGGTCCGCCACGCCGGCTCGGTGACCCAGAAGGACGCGCTGGAGCGCGGCGAGCTGGACCTCGCGGTCATCTTCGACTGGGAGCGGTCGCCCAAGGGGGAGGTCTTGATGGTCGACCCGACCGTCTGGACGACCTCAGAGGTCCACCGAGCGCACGAGCAGACGCCGTTGCCGGTGGCGCTTTACGAGCACGGAGGCTGGTCGCTGGAGTCCGCCGTGCGATCGCTGGAGAAGAGCGGCCGCCCCTACCGCGTCGCCTATCGCAGCGACACGGGAAGCGGGCTCAAGCTGGCGGTCTCCTCGGGGCTCGCAATCGCACCGCTCTCACTCAGCAACATACCCACCGGCTGCCGCGAACTGACCGCAGCCGACGGCTTCCCCCGCATCGAGCTGTCCAGGGTGGTCATGCACCGGCGCAAAAAGGCCACCAGCAAGGCCGTCACGGCCATGGCCGACGCCATCCGCGAAGCCTTCAGGGCGAACGAGACGTCGGACCGGCTCTACCGCAGCCCTTGATTCGGACCGGTGCTTGGCTGCCCATCTATTGCGCCGGCGCGGTCGCGCCGAAGTTGGCGTGGGCGACGACTTTCCAGGCGCCGTCGATCTTGCGGAAGACGGTGAGGCGCGGCGCCCGGCGGTCCACCGGGGCGCCGTCGATGGTCTCCTCGATGCGCAGCATGGAGCGCACCACCAGGATGTCGCCGTCGGCCGTGGCGACGATCTCCTCGTAGGCGAAGTCGGGCCGCGCGTTCACCCGGCCGACGCCCTCTTCGATATAACCCTCCCGGTCGTAGCCGACGCCGTTGGCGCGCAGGATCTGGTACTCCGGCGCCAACACTTTCGCCGCCGCCTCGGGGCCCGCGATCACTGCTTCGGTGAAGGCGACGAGGGCGGCCCGGGCCGTCTCCTCCAGGTCCCCGGCGGCGCTGGCCGGTGTAATGGGCAGGGTGATCAGAGCCAGCAAGGCGGCTGCGAGGGCGCGCATCGTCCGTCTCCCAACAGTGGTTCGAACACAGGTGCAGCGCACCCTAACCCATATAGGATGGGCCGTCTTGTTAACTGATTGTATCGGGGACGGGGAAAGCCCCATTCTGCCGCCGATCGAAACGCGTCGCGATCACGGTGTCGGTTGAACCACCGGCACCGTCGACGCGCCTGTCATTGAGTATCGCATGGTGCGCTTCGGACATTCCGGTCCATCTATCGCCACGTTGACATGGCTGAACCGAGGAAGGATCACCCGAGCAGGGCGAGGGTACGCGTGATCTTCGCGCTACCTGCGATCTGCGGCACTATGGCGTCGATGCCAGCAACCTTTGTGTCGGACCGAATGGTTCCTTCGATGACGGCGCCCGTAACGCTTTCCATGACGAAGCGGTCGCCGACCGCCATATCCCCGCGGGCGCGCTTCATCGCCATATGTGCACAGGTCGATGTGCCCGATGGGGTCAGATCGAGGCCGCCTTCCCCATAGATGGCAATACACCTGCAATCAACACCATCCGTAGGTGGCTCTGGTTCATAGATCTGGACCTGTACCGCGCGATTGATCGATGGGTCCGCCGGGTGGCGCATGCCAACCTGCTCGGTGACAAGGCGACGGACCTCCAAACCGATCCTCTCCAGTTCGGCAAGATTATCCAGCGATAGGTCAACGCCGATGAGCCGTGCATCTAAGGCTGGCTCGAAGGCGTTGAGACAGTACGAGATGTCGATTGGGACCGATCCGTATCCAGGCAAATCTATTTCGGTGCAACAGAAGTGAAAGACAGGCTCGGTCACTGTCGTGACACGAACGACACGCTCGTTCTCTATTTCGGCGCGCAACCTCACCAACCCGGACGAGAGTTCCAGCACAATCTCAGTAGCGGGCTCCACGGCGTCGATCACCCCTGATTCAATCAGAAAAACGCCGAGCGCGAAGGTCCCGGACCCGCACATTGCCCAGTATCCCTGACGGACAAAGTAGACGATCCCGACATCGGCGTCCGGATGCATAGCCTCGGTCACAATCACACCAATCAGGTTCGGCTCGTCGGAAAGACCGCAGATCATGCGCTGTCTCACTGAATCGAGATTGCGCGCGAGGAAGGCTTGCTTCGCCGCCATCGTGGCGCCCTTGATCTGTGGCGCGATACCGACCCCGATTCGGTGCGTCATCCCGACTGCCAGCACATCACAAACATTGAGCATGCATCGTGGCTGCATTCGACCATCCAATCCGTAGCCATAAAGGCCCGCGACCAGCCGTTCCTCTGCAGTTCCGTCTATCCGATTCCGATGATCGGTGTATTGAATGAAATTGGCGTAACGGCTTTGACCGTGTCTTGTGGTGTCAGGCGGGCGAAATGCGTAAACTTTTGCCGTGACACAGGCGCGATCCAACAGTCGGCAGCCCGAGGAACGCGTCTCTTTCTGGCGTGCGAACGGCCCGGATGGCGTCGAGTTCCTGAGTGGGCGATACCGCAACTTCGTCTTCGCGCCGCATTCTCACGATCGATACCTAATCGCAGCGATTACGTCCGGCGCAATCGAGATCATCGATCCTGCGCGCAGTTCCGTAGCCGCGGCAGGCCAGATCGTGCTCTGCAACTACGATTGGCTTCATTGGGGCCATGCAGCATGTGAACAGGGCTGGGAGATTCGATCGATCTATCTCCCGTTGAAGGCGCTTGAAAAGATGAGCCGAGAGATCGGCCTTCAAGGGCGCGGCACGCCATGCTTTCCGGAAGTCGTTGCGTCGGACCCAGCTATCGCGGCCAAGCTTGCTGCCCTCCATCGCTGCTGCGAGTTGGGAGACGAAGATCTGGTGCGCGAGGAACATGTTCTCGACGTTGTGGTCGAAGTCCTGGCGAAACATGCGGACCGGGATCTGAGCTTGCCGATCGTCGGTGCCGAGAAACGTGCGGTCGGACTGGCTCGGGACTATCTTGACGGTCACTTCTTTGAGAACGTCCGACTGGCGAAACTGGCGAAGGAATGCGGGATCTGCCGGTACTGGCTGGTCAAGGCATTCAAGTCAGCCTGGGGAGTTCCGCCGCACAGGTATCTCATAAATGTCCGCGTGCGCCACGCGATCGCTATGCTGAGGCGGGGCGAGAAACCGGCTGATGTAGCGCTTGCCTGTGGCTTTGCAGACCAAAGCCATCTGACCCGTGCCTTTAAGCGTTGCGTCGGCGTCACGCCTGGCCGCTTCAGGTCGTACTGACTCGGGTGTGGCGGCGGGGAAACTGCCGTCCTCTCACTTCCGCTGGGCGAAGAGGAGCGCCTCCTCGGCGGCGCGGATGACGGCGCGGGCCTTGTTGCAGCTCTCCTGGAACTCGGCCTCGGGGTCGCTGTCGGCGACCACGCCGCCGCCGGCCTGGACGTAGACCGTGCCGTCCTTGACCACCGCGGTGCGCAGCGCGATGGCCGTATCCATGGAGCCGTTGGCGCCGAAGTAGCCGACGGCGCCGGCATAGACGCCGCGGCGCTCGGGCTCCAGCTCCTCGATGATCTCCATGGCCCGCACCTTGGGCGCGCCCGAGACGGTGCCGGCCGGAAAGCCGGCGATCAGCGCCGAGATGGCGTCGTAGCGCGGGTCGATCTCGCCTTCCACGTTGGAGACGATGTGCATGACGTGGCTGTAGTACTCGATGGCGTTGCGCTCGGTCACCTCGACGCTGCCCACCTTGGCGACGCGCCCCACGTCGTTCCGCCCGAGGTCGAGCAGCATGAGGTGCTCGGCCAGCTCCTTGGGATCGGCGAGCAGCTCTTTTGCGAGGGCCGCGTCCTCGGCGGGCGTGGCGCCGCGCCGCCGGGTGCCGGCGATGGGCCGGATGGTCACCCGCTCGTCCCTCAGGCGCACCTGGATCTCCGGGCTGGAGCCCACCACGGCGAAGCCGCCGAAATCCATGTGGAACAGGAAGGGCGAGGGGTTGAGCCGGCGCAGGGCCCGGTAGAGCGCCAGCGGCGGCAGGGCGAAGGGCACGGCGAAGCGCTGGGAGAGCACCACCTGGAAGACGTCGCCGGCGAAGATGTACTCCTTGCCCCGGCGAACCATCTCGTGGAACTGCGCGCGGGTCATGTTGGACTGGGGCTCGGGCAGCTCGGCGACCGCCTCCTGGGGCTCGCGGCGGTAGGGCAGGGAGCGCTCGAAGTCGGCCACCGCGTCGGCGAGGCGCTCGCAGGCCTGCTGGTAGGCGCTCTCGGCGCTGAGGCCCGCGTCCGGCCAGGCCGGGGTGAAGAGGGTGATCCGGTCCTCCACCCGGTCGAACACAGCGACGATGGTGGGCCGGAAGAAGAGGGCGTCGGGCAGGCCCAGCACGTCCGGGTTCCCGCTCGGCAGGCGCTCCATCTGGCGCACCATGTCGTAGCCCATGTAGCCGAGCAGGCAGGAGGCCATGGGCGGCAGCCCGGCCGGCAGCTCGATGCGGGATTCGGCGATGACCGCGCGCAGGCTCTTGAGCGCGCCGCCGTCGGCGGGCTCGAAGGCGTCCCGGTCGGACCGGGCCCGGCGGTTGACCTCCGCCCGGCCGTCGCGGCAGCGCCACAAGAGGTCCGGCTTCAGGGTGATGAAGGAGTAGCGCCCGATGGTGGCGCCGCCCTCGACCGATTCGAATAGGGCGCTGAAGGGCCGCCCCTCGGCCAGCTTGAGGTAGGCCGAGACCGGGGTCTCCAGGTCCGCCACCAGGGAGGTGCGGACGATCTGTGGCCGGCCCGCGCCGTACCCGGTGGTAAATTTGGCGAGGTCCGGCTGCAGGCTCATGGCGTGCGGCTCAGTAGGCCGACATCGCGGCCTCGACGGCGGCCTGGTTGACGGTGACGCCGAAGTTGCGGTCGAGCTCGCGGGTGAAGGCGTTCATGGCGTCGGCCCTCAGGCTCTCCGTCAGGCCCTGGGCGAGGGAGTCGACGGCCTCTGGATCGGCCGTCGGCACGCCGGGCTCGATCACGGCCAGCTTGGCCACTACCCAGCCGTCCGGCGTCTCCGCCACGGCGACCTCGTCGACCGCGAGGCTGAACAGCTTCGCGGTCAGGTCGGGCGTGCCGCCAGCGTCGCTGCCGAAGCGGTCGAGCGGGGCGGTGCGGCCGAGGCTCAGGCCCTCGGACTCGGCGGCGGCGGCCATGGCGGTGCCCAGGCGGATGCGGTCGGCCAGTGCCTCGGCGTCGATCAGCACGCGCTGGCGCGCCTCCTCTCGGCGCCAGAGGTCGATCACCTGGTCGCGCACCTCGGCCAGCGGGCGCAAGGCGGCGGGCGTGACCCGGTCGACCCGAAAGACGTAGTAGCCGCCTTCCGGCAGCTCGGTCACCAGGCTGGGCTCGCCCACCTCGGCCGCGAAGACCTGGGACAGCAGGTTCTGGGCATCCGGCAGCGCCAGCTCCTCGCCGGCCCGGTCGCGGCCGTCCCGGTCGACGGCCTCCAGCTCCCGCGGCGTTGCGCCGACGCTGGCCGCGGCCTCTTCGAGGGTGGCGCCGCCGGCCAGCTCGTCGTCGAGCTGATTGGCCAGGGAGACCAGGCTGTCCACCGCCTGGCGCTCGGCCAGCTCGGCGTGCAGCTCTTCGCGATGGTCCTCGAGCCGTGGCTCGTAGGCCGGCAGCAGCTCGTTGACGCGGAAGACGTGCCAGCCGAAAGGGCTCTCCACGGGCTCGCTGACCTCGGCGGCGCCGAGCGCGAAGAGGCTTTCCGCGGAATCGGGCAACTGCACGCTCAGATCCTCGAGGGTGAGCTCGGACATTCCGATCGGCTCGCGGCCGTAAGGCTCTCCTGCGGCCTCGGCGAAATCCCGGCCGCCGTCGACCGCCTCCTTGAAGGCAGCGGCGTCCTCGGCGGTCTCGAACAGCACCTGCTCCAGGTTGCGCCGCTCCGGCAAGGCGAAATCGTCGCGCCGCGCCTCGAACTCCGCCGCCAGCTCCGCCTCGTCCACGTGGACCTCGTCCATCATGTCCTCGGCGTTCAGCTCGACCAGGGCGAGGGTGCGGAACTCGGGCCGCTGGAAACGCGCGGCGTAGGACTGGTGGGTGGCCTCCAGCTCGGCCTCGTCGGGCGCCGCGATGTCGGCCCCGTCGCCCACCGGCAGCTGGATGGTGTCGGCGATCCGACGCTCCTCCCGGTAACGGTAGAAGTCGTCGACGAACTCGCGCGAGATGACCACCGCGTCGGTCGCCGCCTCGCCCAGCTGCTCGCGCATCATGTCGCGCCGGACGGTGTTGATGTAGAACTCTTCCGAGACGCCGTTGAGCTGCAGGATCTGGTCGAAGCGGGCCCGGTCGAAGTTGCCGGCCTGGTTGTGGAAGGCCGGGTCCTCGGCGATGCGCCGGCGGATCTGTTCGTCGCTGACCACGAGACCCATGTTCGCGGCCTGCTCGTCCAGGAGGGCGCCGGTGATCATGCGCTGGAGCAGGCGTTCGCCGACCCCGAGGGCGCGGATCTGGTCGATATCGAGTCGTCCGTTAAATTGCGACTGTATCCTGCTGACTTCATTGGAGAGCATGCGGCTGAAAACCGCCGAATCGATGCTGGTGCCGCCGACCTCGGCGACGGAATCGACCCGTCCCGTGCCGCGGTAGACGTCGCCGATGCCCCAGACCGCGAAGCTGAGGATGAGGAGGCCGAACAAGAAGGACATGAAGACCTTCGAGGCCTGTTTGCGCAGTCGATCCATCATCGCAGGCGGCCGTCCCTGGGCGGCTCGAACTCTCGGTCTCGGCTTGATCGCATGGCCCTGGCTCAGAGCGGGCGCATCTTAGGGAGCGGCCCCGAGCCCGGCAACCGGCAATTGCCGGCCGCGGCGGGCGGCACGGGGTCGCGAAGAACCGCTCGGCGGAGCCTAGTCTGGCGTCTTTTCACGTGTTAGGTACGCCCCCGGGTCACCCCCTGAACCGCCCCCGCCCGAAAGGGGCCAAGGACGAAGGAACGAGGACATGGGCCGCAAGCTGATCGCGGGCAACTGGAAGATGAACGGCCTGAGGGAATCGGGCCTCGCCCTGGCGCGCGCGCTCGCCCAGCGGGTCGGCGCGGCCGAGCCGCCTTGCGACTTCCTCGTCTGCCCGCCCGCCCAGCTCCTGATCCCGGTCGGCGAGGCGATCGCCGGCAGCGGCATCCTGCTGGGCGCCCAGGACTGCCACAGCGCCGAAAAGGGCGCCCACACCGGAGACATCAGCGCCGTCATGCTGGCCGACGCCGGCTGCAGCCACGTGATCGTCGGCCATTCCGAGCGGCGCAGCGACCACGGCGAGAGCGACGCCCAAGTGCAGGCCAAGGCGGCGGCGGCCCTGGCGGCCGGGCTGGTGCCCATCGTCTGCATCGGCGAGACCGAGGAGGAGCGCCTTGCCGGCGCGGCCCTGGAGGTGATCACTCGGCAGTTGGAGGGGTCGCTGCCGGAGGGCGAGGGCGTCCTGGTCGTGGCCTACGAGCCGGTCTGGGCCATCGGCACCGGGCGCACCCCGACTCCGGACGACGTGGCCGAGGTCCACGAGCATGTGCGCTCGCTGCTCTGCCGGATTCTTGGCGAGACGCGGGGCGCGGCGGTGCGGATTCTCTATGGCGGATCGGTCAAGGCGGCGAATGCCGCCGAGCTGCTCTCGGTCGGCCACGTGGACGGCGCGCTCGTCGGCGGCGCCAGCCTCGACGCCGGCGAATTTTGGGCCATCGGCACCACTTGACCCTAGCCAGACGGGACCGGAGCCATTAAATAGCCGGCAACGGTCCCCGTGGCGTGGACCGGGGTCCGGCGGCCCGCCGGCCCAGCCGGGGCGTTGCGGTGATTTAGAGCGCGCGACGCAAGGGATTCAGGGCAAGGGATCGCGATGCACAACGTCCTGCTGGTCATTCACCTGCTGCTGGCCGTCGCCATGATCGGCGCGGTCCTGCTCCAGCGCAGCGAAGGCGGCGCGCTGGGCATGGGCGGCGGGGGCAGCGGCGGCGGCATGGGCGGCTTCCTGACCGGACGCGGCACGGCGAACCTGCTGACCCGCACCACGGCGATCCTGGCGGCCGCCTTCATGGTGACCAGCCTGGCCCTGACCATCCTGGCGACCAGCAGCACCCAGCCCAGCTCCATCCTGCAGGACCTGCCCGTGAGCACGCCACAGCCGGCCGAGCCGGCGGAACCCAGCGTGCCCCTGGAATGAGCCGGCGGGCGCGATCGCATCTCGCCTTCGCGCCCGGGCGGATTCCCTCGAAAGCGCCGCCGCTACGGCGGGAGGAGGGCCTTGTGCCCGTTCATCGATCGGCCGATAGTGTGGGTCCATGACGCGATTCATATTTATTACCGGCGGCGTGGTCTCATCTCTCGGTAAAGGTCTCACCTCCGCGGCCCTCGGCGCACTGCTCCAGGCGCGGGGCTTCAAGGTGCGCCTGCGCAAGCTCGATCCCTACCTGAACGTGGACCCGGGCACCATGAGCCCCTACCAGCACGGCGAGGTCTACGTCACGGACGACGGCGCCGAGACCGACCTCGACCTCGGCCACTACGAGCGCTACACCGGAGTCGCCAGCCGCAAGAGCGACAACGTGACCACCGGCCAGATCTATTCCAAGGTCATCGCCCGCGAGCGGCGCGGCGACTACCTGGGCGCCACGGTCCAGGTGATCCCCCACGTCACTGAGGCCATCAAGGAGTTCATCGGCGACGACCTCGGCGACGAGGACTTTGTGGTCTGCGAGATCGGCGGCACCGTCGGCGACATCGAGAGCCTGCCGTTCCTCGAGGCGATCCGCCAGATGGGCAACGAGATGGGCCGCGAGCGCACGCTCTTCGTCCACCTGACCCTGGTGCCCTATATCGCCTCGGCCGGCGAGCTGAAGACCAAGCCGACACAGCACTCGGTGAAGGAGCTGCAGGGCCTCGGCATCCAGCCCGACGTGCTGGTCTGCCGCTCGGAGCATCCCTTGGGACGGGATTCCCGGCGCAAGATCGCGCTCTTCTGCAACGTGCCGGAGCAGGCGGTGATCGAGGCCCTCGACGTGGACACCATCTACGCCGTGCCGCGGGCCTACCACGAGCAGGGCCTGGACGGCGAGGTCTGCCGCCACTTCGCCCTGGAGACCCGCGAGCCGGACCTGACGCCCTGGGACCAGGTGGTCGAGCGCACCCGCCAGCCGGACGGCGAGGTAACCATCGGCGTGGTCGGCAAGTACACCACCCTCATCGACTCCTACAAGTCGCTGGCCGAGGCGCTCGCCCATGGCGGCGTCGCCAACAACGTGCGGGTCAACGTGAATTGGCTCGATTCCGAGATCTTCGAGGCGGACGGCACCATCCACCACCTGGAGAACGTGCACGGCATCCTGGTCCCCGGCGGCTTCGGCGAGCGCGGCGCCGAGGGCAAGATCGCCGCCGCCGGCTTTGCCCGCAGGCGCGCCGTGCCCTACTTCGGCATTTGCTTCGGAATGCAGATGGCGGTGATCGAGGTGGCCCGCTCCCTGGCCGGCCTGCCGGGCGCCGGCTCCACCGAGTTCGGCCCCTGCGAGGATCCCATCGTCGGCCTCTTGACCGAGTGGACCCACGGCAACCGCATCGAGCGGCGCAACGTGGACAGCGAGCTGGGCGGCACCATGCGCCTCGGCGCCTATCCCTGCCACTTGCTGCCCGAGACCCAGATACAGGACATCTACCGGGCCGACGACATCAGCGAGCGCCACCGCCACCGCTACGAGGTCAACATCAACTACCGCCAGACGCTGGAGCAGGCAGGCCTGCGCTTTTCCGGCCTGTCGCCCGACGGCGAGCTGCCGGAGATCGTCGAGCTGGAGGACCACCCCTGGTTCATCGGCGTGCAGTTCCACCCGGAGCTGAAGTCGAAGCCCCTCGACCCGCACCCGCTGTTCACCTCCTTCATCGGCGCGGCGGTGACCCAGTCGCGGCTCATGTAGGCCGGGCGCTCGGGCGACACGGGAGGGTCCCTAATGACGATGCCTGAAACGCGCCACGTGGAGGTCGGCGGCCTCACCCTCGGCAACGACCGACCCGTCACCCTGATCGCCGGCCCCTGCCAGATCGAGAGCCGCGAGCACGCGCTGATGATGGCCCGCGCCCTCAAGGAGGCGAGCGCCGCGGCGGGCCTCGAGCTGATCTACAAGAGCTCCTACGACAAGGCGAACCGCACCAGCCTGAGCGGCAAGCGCGGCATCGGCCTCGAGGAGGGCATCGAGATCCTGGCCGAGGTGCGCGAGACGGTCGGCTGTCCGGTCCTGACCGACGTGCACGAGCCGGCTCACTGCGCCACGGTCGCCGAACGGGTCGACGTGCTGCAGATCCCCGCCTTCCTCTGCCGCCAGACCGACCTGCTGGTGGCGGCGGCCGAGACGGGCCGGGCGATCAACGTCAAGAAGGGCATGTTCCTCGCGCCCTGGGACATGAAGAACGTGGTCGCCAAGATCACCGGCTCGGGCAACCAGCGGGTGATGGTCTGCGAGCGCGGCGCCTCCTTCGGCTACAACACCCTGGTGAGCGACCTGCGCAGCCTGCCGATCATGGCGGCTGAGACCGGCTGTCCCGTGGTCTTCGACGCTACTCATTCGGTGCAGCAGCCGGGCGGCCAGGGCAGCTCCAGCGGCGGCCAGCGGGAGTTCGTGCCGGTGCTGGCCCGCGCGGCGCTGGCCGTCGGCGTCGCCGCCGTCTTCATGGAGGTGCACCAGGACCCGGACAACGCCCCCTCCGACGGCCCCAACATGGTCCGCCTGGAAGACCTGCCCGATCTGCTCGCCACCCTCGCCGAGTTCGACCGCCTCGCCAAGGCCCGGCCTCTCGTCCTGGCCTGAGGCCCGGGGCGGAGGCCCTAGAACGGAAACCGCTTCCATGACCACCATCAGCCGCATCCACGCCCGCGAGATCCTGGATTCCCGCGGCAATCCCACCGTCGAGGTGGACGTCGCCCTGGCCAGCGGGGCCTTCGGCCGGGCCGCGGTGCCCTCGGGCGCCTCGACCGGGGCCCACGAGGCGGTGGAGCTGCGCGACGGCGACAAGAAGCGCTACGGCGGCAAGGGCGTGCTGAAGGCCGTGCAGGCGGTCAACCAGGAGATCGCCGACGAGCTGCTAGGCCTCGACGCCGAGGACCAGCTGAAGCTCGACCAGGCCATGATCGACCTCGACGGCACGCCCAACAAGTCGCGCCTGGGCGCCAACGCCATCCTCGGCGTCAGCCTGGCGGCGGCCAAGGCCGCGGCGTCGGCCGCGGGCCTGCCGCTCTACCGCTATCTGGGCGGCGTCGACGCGCGCACCCTGCCGGTGCCGCTGATGAACATCGTCAACGGCGGCGCCCACGCCCACAATCCCATCGACATCCAGGAGTTCATGATCATGCCGGTGGGGGCGGAGACGCTGGCCGACGCCGTGCGGATCGGCGCCGAGGTCTTCCACGCCCTCAAGCGCGAGCTCCAGGCGTCCGGCCACAGCACCAACGTGGGCGACGAGGGCGGCTTCGCGCCCGACCTGAGCTCGACCACGGAAGCGCTTGATTTCATTGTGCGTGCAATCGAGATGGCCGGCTACGGACCCGGCGATGAGGTGGTCCTGGCGCTGGACTGCGCGGCCACCGAATATTTCCGCGACGGGGCCTACGAGCTGGTCGGCGAGGGCACCACGCTGGGTCCGGACGAGATGGTCGACTACCTGGCCAACCTGGTGCGGCGCTATCCCATCGTCTCCATCGAGGACGGCATGTCCGAGGACGACTGGGACGGCTGGGCGGCGCTCACCGGCGCCATCGGCAGGGAGGTGCAGCTGGTCGGCGACGACATCTTCGTCACCAACCCCGAGCGCCTCAGCGAGGGCATCGCCCGCGCCGTGGGCAACGCCATCCTGGTCAAGGTGAACCAGATCGGCACCCTGAGCGAGACCCTGCAGGTGGTCGAGATGGCCCACAAGGCGGGCTATCGGGCGGTCATGTCCCACCGCTCCGGCGAGACCGAGGACACCACCATCGCCGATCTCGCGGTCGCCACCAACTGCGGCCAGATTAAGACTGGCTCCATCTCCCGCTCGGACCGGCTCGCCAAGTACAACCAGCTGATCCGCATCGAAGAGGAGCTGGGCCGCGCCGCCCGCTACGCCGGCCGCAGCGTGCTGAAGGTCTAGCGGCGCTCCGCCGCTCGCCGGCTAATCCAGCTTGAATCCCTGGCGGCGCACGAAGGCGCCGAAGTCGGCGCGCATGGGCTCTGAGTACTGGCGGCCGCGCAGCTCCGACCAGCCGTAGAGCTCGGCGACGCCGTAGCGTTCGACCAGGCGCTGCGCCTCCGGCGCGACCGGCTCGGCGGCGGCGCGGCGCCGGTCGTAGGCCTCGACCTCGGCTTCCAGCGCATCGTCCCGGTAGCGGTTCTTGTGCACCGTCACCGTGAGCGGCAGGCGCTGCTTCACTGTGGGCGGGTCCGCCGGCCAGCCGACCCCCATGCCGGCCACGGGCACCACCCGCTCCGGCAGGCCCAGCAGCTCGGCCAGTTCGTCCGACCGGTCGCGGATCTCGGAAAGCGGGCAGCAGCCGAGGCCGGCGCTCTCGGCCGCCGCCACGAAGGCGGAGAGCACGATGCCTGCGTCGACCGCGGCGTTGAAGAAGGCGTCCAGGTGGTCGTTGGCGAAGGGCTTCGCCCGCAGCGCCGCGGCCCGCAGGAAGCGCCGGCCGTCGGCCAGCCAGACCAGCAGCACGGGCGCGCCGAGGGCCCAGTCGTTCTTGGGGCTGAGGCCGACGATCCGGCGCCTGAGCTCGGGATCGGCCACCTGGATCACGCTCGCCTGCTGCAGGTCGGACTTGGAGGGCGCGGAGAAGGCCGCCGCCAGCAGCGGGCGCAAGAGCGCGTCGGGCACAGCCTCGTCCCGGTAGGCGCGGCAGGAGCCCCGTTCCAAGAGCCCGCGCACCGTCGGCGTGTCGGCGCGGGAGTCGCAGGCCGCGAGCTCGTCGAAGCGGCGCTCGATCAGGGCCGCGAGAGTGGCGGTTCGCTGTGCCATGGGGCCTCTCTCCGCTGCATGGAGTCCGGGTGCGCCGGGCCGGACTCCTCCGAATGACAATCCGGCCGAACCATAGCACGCCGGGACACCTGTCAAAGGGGTGCCGCTCGGCCAGCTCCTGGCGCCGTGCAACACCCGCAGCACCTCGACCCCCGGTCCTGCGATCCGGTAGACGGCCAAATATGGCGTGCCTGTCACCGCCAGCTCGCGGGTCCCCTTGATTCGCCCGGCCCGACCCATGTAAGGCGTCGTTTCAAGGGCGCCGACCTTCGCTCGTATGACGGTCTGCATGCGTCGAGCCGCAGCCGGATTGTGCGACGCGAGATAGCTGTAGATGTCCCTCAGATCCTGGCGTGCCCTCGGCGTCCACGCGATGTTCATGAGCCCTTGCTGTTGTCTCGCGCCAAACCCTCGATCAGGGCGTCCATCTCAGCCATTACATCCTCATGTGGAGCGAGTTCGCCCCGCTCTGCCTCTTCGATCCCGGCCTCCACGGCACGAGCGAAGGCTTCTTCGCGATCGAGATACTCGTCGATGGCCTTTGCGATGATCCAAGACCGGGTGCGATCGTAGGCTTTCGCGACCCGGTCCAGGCGCTCACGGGTCCGCCGGTCCAGATTGACGGAGGTCGGGCTGTTCTCCCCGGTGGATCTGTGCCCGGAGGTCGATTTGCTGGTCATCTGTAACATCCATTCGAGATCGCTGTTCAGAACTATAGTATAGTGTAATATAGTCATAAAGAATGGTTTTACTGTTTCGGCAGAGAGCAAGGGTTTCTGTAGAGCTTGACGGTCTCTCTGGAGGTCGTCGGAATCCCTCTGGAATCGCGCGCTTTTTTGTTTGACGGCTCGAAGCGACATGTGATTCCGTCCCGGCCATGGCGCTGGTTCGTGAAATTCGCCGCCGCGCGCGGCAGATCATTCCTCAGGTCCTCTTGACCGCCACCCTCGGCTATTTCGGCTATCACGCCGTCCAGGGCGAGCACGGGGTACTGGCCTGGCTGCAGCTCGAAAAGGACCTGCGCATCGCCGAGGCCAACGCCGCGGTCCTCGCCGCCGAGCGCCAGGAGCTGGAGCACCGGGTGCGGCTGCTGCGGCCCAGCAGCCTGGACCCGGACCTCCTGGAGGAGCGGGCCCGCCTGGTGCTGAACTACGGCCGCGACGACGAGATGCTGGTGCTGCTGCCGAGCGCGCTGTCGGACTGAGGGCGCGGACCGGTCGGCTTTCGCCGCCACTCTCGCACATGCAGTTAACCGAAATCCTGATAATTTCGTTATTTTAACGAAATTACAGACACTTATGCCTTCTTGTGCCAATTCTTGATTTGGCTTAGGCTCAGCGCGATGTCCGGCCCGCCCGAGACGCCTGCAAGGCCTCGGGAGAGGTCCGAACCTCTGGGGAGCGAAGCCGCGCCGGCACGGCCGGCTCGACGTGAGGGGACGGGTTCCATGGCAGCGAAGAAGGGTGGCGCGCGGACCGGCGCCAAGCGCAAGACGGCGGCGGAGCAGACCGCCGACCCGGAGGTCCTGCTCGAATACTACCGCGAGATGCTGCTGATCCGCCGCTTCGAGGAGAAGGCCGGCCAGATGTACGGCATGGGCCTGATCGGCGGCTTCTGCCATCTCTATATCGGCCAGGAGGCCGTGGTGGTGGGCATGCAGGCCGCCATCGAGGAGGGCGACAGCGTCATCACCTCCTACCGGGACCACGGCCACATGCTGGTCTGCGGCATGGACCCCAAGGGCGTCATGGCCGAGCTGACCGGCCGGCGCGGCGGCTACTCCAAGGGCAAGGGCGGCTCCATGCACATGTTCAGCCGCGAGAAGGGCTTCTACGGCGGCCACGGCATCGTCGGCGCCCAGGTGCCGCTTGGCACCGGCATCGCCTTCGCCCACAAGTACCGGGAGGACGGCAAGCTCTGCCTGACCTACCTGGGCGACGGGGCGGTCAACCAGGGCCAGGTCTACGAGGCCTTCAACATGGCCTCCCTCTGGCATCTGCCGGTGATCTACATCATCGAGAACAACAAGTACGGCATGGGCACCTCGGTCGAGCGCGCCTCGGCCCGCACCGACCTCTACCACCGCGGCGCCGCCTACGGCATCCCCGGCCAGCAGGTCGACGGCATGGACGTGGTGACGGTGAGGGAGGCCGGCGACAAGGCGGTCGCCCACGTGCGCGCCGGCAAGGGCCCCTACATCCTCGAGATGCTGACCTACCGCTATCGCGGCCACTCCATGTCCGATCCGGCCAAGTACCGCAGCCGCGAGGAGGTCCAGAAGGTGCGCCAGGAGCGCGACCCCATCGATCGCATCAAGGAGATCATGTTGAACGGCGGCGGCATCGACGAGGCGCGCCTGAAGGAGATCGACAAGGAGATCAAGGCGATCGTCACCGAGGCCGCCGACTTCGCCCAGAGCGACCCGGAGCCGGACCCCTCAGAGCTCTACACCGACGTCTACACCGAGACCGCCGTCCAGGCGGGGGCCTGAACCGGCCCCGGCGGCCCCGCCACGCGAGACCCTGCCACCGCGAGACCCTGCCATGCCGATCCAGATCCTGATGCCCGCGCTCTCGCCGACCATGACGGAAGGCACGCTCGCCAAGTGGCTTGTGAAGGAGGGCGACGAGGTGGCCTCCGGCGACGTCATCGCCGAGGTCGAGACCGACAAGGCCACCATGGAGGTCGAGGCCGTCGACGAGGGCAAGGTCGGCAAGCTGCTGGTCGACGAGGGCGCCGAGGGCGTGCCGGTCAACCAGGTGATCGCGCTGCTGCTGGAGGACGGCGAGGACGCCAGGGCTCTCGACGGCGTTGTCACGGCGACGGCGCCCGAAGCTCGAGCGGCCCCTGCGGCGGAGGCTCCCGGGCCAGCCGGTCCCGTCCCCAGCGCGGAGGCGCCGCAGGCGCCGGCCGCCCCCAAAGCGGAGACCGCGGCCGAGCCCGAGTGGACAGGGCCCTCGGCCATGCTGACGGTGCGCGAGGCGCTCCGCGACGCCATGGCCGAGGAGATGCGCCGGGACGAGCGCGTCTTCCTCATGGGCGAGGAGGTGGCCGAGTACCAGGGCGCCTACAAGGTGAGCCAGGGCCTCCTGGACGAGTTCGGCGCCAGGCGGGTGATCGACACGCCGATCACCGAGCACGGCTTCGCCGGCGTCGGCGTCGGCGCGGCCATGCACGGGCTCCGGCCGATCGTCGAGTTCATGACCTTCAATTTCGCCATGCAGGCGATCGACCAGATCGTCAACTCGGCCGGCAAGACCCTCTACATGTCCGGCGGCCAGATCGAGAACCCCATCGTCTTCCGCGGGCCCAACGGCGCCGCGGCCCGGGTCGCCGCCCAGCACTCCCAGTGCTACGCCAGCTGGTACGCCCACGTGCCCGGCCTGAAGGTGGTCGCGCCCTACACGGCGGCCGACGCCAAGGGCCTCCTGAAGTCCGCCATCCGGGAGTCCAACCCGGTGATCTTCCTGGAGAACGAGATCCTCTATGGGCGCAGCTTCGAGGTGCCCGAGACGGACGACTGGCTGGTGCCGCTCGGCAAGGCGAAGGTCGCGCGCGCCGGCAGCGACGTCACCATCGCCGCCTTCTCGATCATGGTGGGCAAGGCCCTCGAGGCGGCGGAGGCCCTGGCCGGCGAGGGCATCGAGGCCGAGGTCATTGACCTGCGCACGCTCAGGCCGCTCGACGGCGCCGCCGTCGTCGAGTCCGTGAAAAAGACCAATCGCCTGGTGACCGCCGAGGAGGGCTGGGCCTACTCCGGCATCGGCGCCGAGCTGGCGGCCCTCATGATGGAGCAGGCCTTCGACTGGCTGGACGCGCCGGTCCGGCGGGTCGCCGGGGCCGACGTGCCCATGCCCTATGCCGCGAACCTGGAGCACCTGGCCCTGCCGCAGCCCGAGGACATCGTAGGCGCGGCCAAGGAGGTCTGCTATGCCAGCTGACGCGCTTGGGGGACGCGGATCATGACCATCGAAATTCTCATGCCGGCGCTCTCGCCCACCATGACCGAGGGCAATCTGGCCAAGTGGCACGTCAAGGAGGGCGACGCCGTCTCCTCTGGCGACGTGATCGCCGAGATCGAGACCGACAAGGCGACCATGGAGGTCGAGGCGGTGGACGAAGGCACCGTCGGCAAGCTGCTGGTGGCCGAAGGCGCCGAGGCGGTGCCGGTCAACCAGGTGATCGCGGTGCTGCTGGAGGAAGGGGAGGAGGCCTCCGCCATCGGGGCCGTGCCCGCCGCGCCACAGCCAGATAAGCCCGTGGAGAAGCCGCCCGAGGCGCCCTCGGAACCGGCGCCGAAGGCACCCGAGGCGGCGCCCGCCCAAGAGGCGGCCTCGCCAGCGCCGACGCCTGCCGCGCCGGGCAAGGTGGACGGCGAGCGGCTCTTCGCCAGCCCGCTGGCGCGGCGCATGGCCTCCCAGGCCGGACTCGACCTTGCCCGCATAGCGGGCAGCGGTCCCCACGGCCGGGTGGTAAAGCGCGACGTCGAGGCGGCGCTGGCCGGGAGACCGGAGGCCGCGGCGGCCCAGCCCGCCGTTGCACCGGCCGCCGCTCCCGCCGCGCCGGCGGGGCCGGCCGGACCGGGCGCGCGTCAATTGGCCGACCTCCTCGGCATGGCCTACCGCGTCGAGCCCGCCAGCACCATGCGCAAGACCATCGCCCGGCGCCTCACCGAGGCTAAGCAGACGGTGCCCCACTTCTACCTCACGGTCGACTGCGAGGTGGACGAGCTCCTGAAGCTGCGCAAGGAGCTGAACGCCCGCTCGCCGGAGGGGGAAGGGGCCTACAAGCTCTCGGTCAACGACTTCGTGATCCGCGCCGTGGCGCTTGCCTTGAAGCAGGTGCCGACGGCGAACGCCTCCTGGGACGAGACGGGCGTGCTCTACTACGAGCATGCCGACGTCGCGGTCGCCGTAGCCACCCCGAGCGGCCTCATCACGCCCCTGGTGCGCGCCGCCGAGTCCAAGGGCCTGGCCCAGATCTCGGGCGAGATGAAGGACCTGGCCGCCCGCGCCCGGGAGGGCAAGCTGAAGCCCGAGGAGTATCAGGGCGGCAGCTTCTCCCTCTCCAACCTGGGCATGTACGGGGTCAAGGACTTCGCCGCCATCATCAATCCGCCCCAGGGTTGCATCCTGGCGGTCGGGGCCGGCGAGCAGCGCCCGGTGGTGAAGGACGGCGCGCTGGCGGTGGCGACCGTCATGTCCTGCACTCTCTCGGTCGACCACCGGGTGGTGGACGGCGCGGTGGGCGCCGAGTTCCTGGCTGCCTTCAAGCGCCTGATCGAGTACCCGCTCACCATGCTGCTGTAGGGAGGCGGGCCCTTGGAAAAGGTCAATCTCGCGGAAAAGTTCGCGCTCTTCTCCGAGCAGTGGAAGCCCAAGATCGTCGGCCACTTCGACGACTACGACGTCAAGATCGCCAAGATCGAGGGGGAGTTCGTTTGGCACAGCCACCCGGAGGAGGACGAGCTCTTCATGGTGGTCGATGGTCGCCTCACGGTTCATTTCCGCGATCGCGACGTCGAGCTGGTGCCGGGCGAATTCCTGGTCGTGCCCAAGGGTGTCGAGCACAAGCCGAGCGCCCATCCCGAGTGCCGGATCCTGATGATCGAGCGCAAGGGCACGATGAACACCGGCGACGCGACAGACAGCGACAGGACGGCGGAAGCGGAAGTCCTCTAGAGCGGGATGAGATGAGATTGAATCAACGCTGTTGGCCTGGGTTGGCTCCGTCCGTTAGGCGCGGGTCGAAGCGCGATGTGGGGCATCGGGCGAGGTCCGCAACGACGCGGCGGGCCAACCCAGGCCAACCCGTAGGGGACGGGCGCTTTTGGCCGGACGCCGCGTCGCTCCTCCTCGAATATGCTTCGGCATGTCCTTCGTCGTCGCTCCCAACGTCCGGCCAAAATCGCTCCGTCAGCGTGGTTCAATCTCATCTCATCCCGCTCTAGAGGGAGGCGGCGCCCCATGGCCGAGACCGAGTTCGACATGATCGTGGTGGGCGGCGGCCCGGGCGGCTACGTGGCCGCGATCCGCGCCGCCCAGCTCGGCGGCAAGGTGGCGCTGGTGGAGGAGAAGCACCTGGGCGGCATCTGCCTCAACTGGGGCTGCATCCCGACCAAGGCGCTGCTCAGGACCTCCGAGGTCTTCCACAACATGCAGCACGCGGCCGACTTCGGGCTCTCGGCCGAGGCGGTGGCCTTCGACCCCGAGGCCGTGGTGAAGCGCTCGCGAGCGGTCTCCAAGCGCCTCAATCAGGGCGTCGGCTTCCTGTTGAAGAAGAACAAGGTGACGGTGTTCGACGGCCGCGGCCGCCTGAACGGGCCTGGCAAGGTCGAGGTGAGCGCCGACGGCAAGGCGGTGGCGAGCCTCAAGGCCAAGCACGTGATCCTCGCGACCGGCGCCCGGGCCCGCACGCTGCCGGGCCTCGAGCCCGACGGCAAGTTCGTCTGGACCTACATGGAGGCCCTCGTCCCCGACATCATGCCCAAGTCGCTGCTGGTGGTGGGCTCGGGCGCCATCGGTATCGAGTTCGCCAGCTTCTTCCACACCCTCGGCGCCGAGGTGACGGTGGTCGAGCTGCTGCCCCAGATCCTCCCGGCCGAGGACGCGGAGATCGCCGGCCTCGCCCGCAAGCGCTTCGAGAAGCTCGGCATGAAGATCCTCTCGGGTGCCAAGGTGACGGGACTCAAGCCGGGCAGGTCGGAGGTCACCGCCACCATCGAGGACGGCAAGGGCAAGACGAGCGAGCTCAAGGTCGAGCGGGTCATCTCCGCCGTCGGCGTGGTCGGCAACGTGGAGGACATCGGCCTGGAGACCACCAAGGCCAAGGCCGAGCGGGGTGTCATCGAGACCGACGGCTTCTCGCGCACGGCCGAGCCGGGGCTCTACGCCATCGGCGACGTGGCGGGCCCGCCCATGCTCGCCCACAAGGCCGAGCACGAGGGCGTCGTCTGCGTCGAGAAGATCGCCGGCCTCGAGAACGTCCATCCGCTGGACAAGCGGAAGATTCCGGGCTGCACCTACTGCCAGCCCCAGATCGCCAGCGTGGGCTTGAGCGAGGCCAAGGCCACGGAGGCCGGCCACGAGCTCAAGGTCGGGCGCTTTCCCTTCATCGGCAACGGCAAGGCGATTGCCCTCGGCGAGCCCGACGGCCTGGTGAAGACCGTGTTCGACGCCAAGAGCGGTCAGCTCCTCGGCGCGCACCTGATCGGCGCCGAGGTCACCGAGCTGATCCAGGGCTTCGTCATCGCCATGAACTTGGAGACCACCGAGGAGGAGCTGATGCACACGGTCTTCCCGCATCCGACCCTCTCGGAGATGATGCATGAGTCGGTGCTGGACGCCTATGGCCGCGCCATCCATATATAGATGGACGAGGCCGTGAAGAGCGCATGACGACCGAGACCAAGGACCGCCCGCGCCACCCCGAGAAGGCGCACAAGCCGGACAACCCCGTGCGGCGCAAGCCGCCCTGGATCCGGGTCAAGGCGCCGGGCTCGCCGGTCTACCACGAGACCCGGCACACCGTCCGCGAGCACGGGCTGCACACGGTCTGCGAGGAGGCGGCCTGCCCCAACATCGGCGAGTGCTGGAGCCAGCGCCACGCCACCATGATGATCATGGGCGGCACCTGCACCCGGGCCTGCAGCTTCTGCAACGTAGCGACCGGCAAGCCCGGCGCCCTCGATCCCTTCGAGCCGACCAACGTGGCCCAGGCGGTCAGCAAGCTCGGCCTCAAGCACGTGGTGGTCACCTCGGTCGACCGGGACGACCTCGACGACGGCGGCGGTCGCCATTTCGCCGAGACCATCACGGCCATCCGCCAGGCTTCGCCGGAGACCACCATCGAGGTGCTGACCCCGGACTTCCTGCGCAAAGAGGGGGCGCTGGAGCAGGTGGTCGAGGCGGGGCCCGACGTCTTCAACCACAACCTGGAGACCGTGCCCCGGCTCTACGCCGAGGTGCGGGCGGGTGCGCGCTACTTCCACTCCCTGCGCTTGCTCGACCGGGCCAAGCAGCTCGACCCCGGCCTCTTCACCAAGTCGGGGATCATGGTGGGCCTGGGCGAGAGCGACGAGGAGGTCTTCCAGGTCATGGACGACCTGCGCTCGGCCGAGGTCGACTTCCTCACCATTGGCCAGTACCTGCAGCCGACGCCCAAGCACCACGCCGTCGAGCGCTTCGTCGCGCCCGAGACCTTCCGGCGCTACGAGACTCAGGCCTACGGCAAGGGCTTCCTCATGGTCTCGGCGACGCCGCTCACCCGCTCCTCCTATCATGCGGGCGAGGACTTCGCGCGCCTGCGCCAGGCCCGCGAAGCCAAGCTGGCGGCGGCGGGCTGACACCTCTCCAGACCCGGTGCCGACCCACGCCGAACAGCGGGTGATCCACTACACGCCCGAGCAGGTCTATGCGCTGGTCGCAGACGTGGAGCGCTATCCCGAGTTCCTGCCCTGGTGCCTGGCCGCGCGCATCCGCAAGCGCGAGGAGCGGCGCCTCGTCGCCGACCTGGTGATCGGCTTCAAGATGGTGCGCGAGCGCTTCACCAGCTACGTGGACCTGGACCCGGCCGAGCGGCGCATCGACGTCACCTACGCCGAGGGGCCGTTCAAGTATCTTCAGAACCACTGGGTCTTCGAGCCCCACGACGAGGGCTGCCTGATCGACTTCTACGTCGACTTCGAGTTCCGCTCGAAGCTGCTGCAGAGACTGATACAGACGCTCTTCCAGGAGGCGGTGCGCCGCATGGTGCGGGCCTTCGAGGCCCGGGCCAAGGCGCTCTACGGTCCGGCCTGAAGGCCGCTTCGAAACCCTTCAGGGAAGAGGCTCGAAATCGGCCGCCAGGGCGGCGTAGTAGATGAGGGTGGTGAAGCCGTTGAACAGGCCGTGGGTGATGGTGGCCGCCCAGATCGATCCGCTGCGCTCGTAGACCAGCGCCAGGATGACGCCGAGGAGCGCCAGCGCCGGGATCAGCCACCAGACGCCGTGCAGTACCGAGAAGCCGAGGCCGCTGATGAGCGCGGCCGGCCAGAAGCCCATGCGGCAGCGCAGCCAGCCGAAGACCAGGCCGCGGAAGAAGAGCTCCTCGGCGAAGGGCACCAGGGCCGCGACGAAGACCAGGGTGATCGCGAGCCCCGACCAGGAGAAGCCGCCGGGGGCGATCATTTCCAGCTGGGGATTGGGCCGGACCCCGCCCAGGAGTTTCTGCACGGCCAGGTTCACCAGGGTCGCCAGCAGGAAGGCGATCAGCGCCACCGCCGCGGCGCGGCGGAACCAGCCGGGCGGCAGGGGCTGCAAGCCCACGGCCGGCCAGCCGATGCCCCGGCGCCAGACGGCGAAGACGTAGACCGCCGCCACCAGCCCCAGCACTTGCAGGCTGTAGACCACCGCCATGAGGAACTGCAGATCGATGGGCTCCTCGCCCGCCCGCAGGCGCGGCGCCATCAGCAGGGCGACCGCCAGGCCGCCCGCGAGCCGGGTCGCCCCCAGGCCAATGATGAGCGCCAGCAGCAGGTCGGTGAGCCGCATGGCCGCGAGGCCCGGCGGACTCGCCGGGGGATAGCCGGGCGGTTGCGGGGGCGGTCCAGGAGGTGGCGGTTCCGTGGGCGGAACGCCGGACGTTGGGGTCATGGCGCGCCGATGCGTTCGGGCGGTGATTCTCCGGCCAGCTCCAAGGCTAGATCCAGCGCCGTCTCGACAGCCGCCAGACGCACGGCCGTCCGGTCGCCCGGGAAGACGCGCCGCAGGTGCCGGGGCGCCGCGCCGCGCCGGCAGCCGCCGAGGAAGACGAGGCCCACTGGCTTGCCTGGCGTGGCGCCGCCCGGCCCTGCGATCCCCGTCACCGAGACGGCGAGGTCAGCGCGGGCGTGGGCCAGCGCCCCCTCGGCCATGGCCTCGGCCACCTCGGCGCTGACCGCGCCGACCCGGGCGATCAGCTCGGCCGGCACGCCCAGCAGCTCGCTCTTGGCCTCGTTGGAGTAGGTGACGAAGCCCCGCTCCACCACGTCGGAGGAGCCGGCGAAGTCGGTCAGGCAGGCGGCGATCAGGCCGCCGGTGCAGCTCTCGGCCGTCGCCAGGGTGAGCCCGGCGGCGCGGCAGGCCTCCAGCAGCTCCGCGGCCCGTTTCTCCACGCTTTCCGGGAACATGGCCCTAGCCGATCCAGAAGAAGAGGGCGCCGGCCAGCAGGCCCGCGAGAAGCCCCGCGGCCATGTCGTCGGCCATGATGCCGAGGCCGCCCTTTAGGCTGCGGTCGAGCCAGCCGATCGGCCAGGGCTTGGCGATGTCGAGCAGGCGGAACAGCACGAAGGCGAGGGCGTACCAGCCCAACTCGAGCGGCAGCGGAACAAGGGCCAGCCACTGGCCCGCCACCTCGTCCACCACCACCGGGCCGGGATCGCCCAGCTCCAAGGCGTCGGCGTAGCGCCCGCCCGCCCAGATGCCGGCGAGGAACAGCAGGCCCGCGGCCGCCGCAAGCAGCCAGGGCCCGCCGAGCCAGACGAGACCCGCCGCGAATGGCAACGCCGCGAGCGACCCCCAGGTGCCTGGCGCCGGGCGGATCAGGCCGCAGCCGAACCAGGTGGCGATCAGGCTGGCGGGATGGAAAAAGGGCAGGGCCGGGCGCTGGAAGTCCATCGCCCGGTCAGTCCGCGCCGCGGGGCAGGGCGAGGGTCACCGTCGCCTGGGCGGCGATGCCCTCGCCGCGGCCGGTGAAGCCCAGGCGCTCGGTGGTGGTCGCCTTGACGCTGACCCGCCCGGGCGCCACCCCGAACAGCTCGGCGAGCCGCGCCACCATGGCCGCCCGGTGGGGCCCGACCTTGGGCCGCTCGCAGATTAGCGTGACGTCCAGGTTGACGATGCGTCCGCCCCGCTCGGCCAGCAGCTCCCGGACGTAGCCAGCGAAACGGGCGGAATCGGCGCCCTTCCATTGCGGGTCCGAGGGCGGGAAGTGCTGGCCGATGTCACCGGCGGCGAGCGCGCCCAGGAGGGCGTCGACCAGGGCGTGCAGGCCCACGTCGGCGTCCGAGTGGCCGGCGAGGGCGCGGTCGTGGGGCACCGCAACACCGCAGAGCGTGACCCCGTCGCCGGCCTCGAAGCGGTGCACGTCGAAGCCGAAGCCGGTGCGGATCTCCTCGCCGCCGCCGGCCAGCCAGCGCTCGGCCCGGGCCAGGTCCTCGGGCGTGGTGACCTTGAGGTTGGCGGTGCTGCCCTCGACCAGGCGCACCGCCAGGCCGGCGTGCTCGGCGACCGCCGCGTCGTCGGTCAGGCCGAGCGCGCTGGAGGCATCCTTGTGGGCCGCCAGGATTTCCCGGAATCGGAAGCCCTGGGGCGTCTGGGCGCGCCACAGGCCGGTCCGCTCGACGGTACCGGCGATACGGCCGTCGGCCTCGCGCTTCACCGTGTCGGTCATGGGGAGCGCCGCGATGGCGCCCGGCGCCTCGTCGAGGGCGGCCAGGATGCGGTTCACCATATCGGGGGCGACGAAGGGGCGGGCGCCGTCGTGGATCAGCACCCGGTCGGGGTTCGCGTCCGCCAGGCTCTCCAGGCCCAGACGCACGGACTCCTGGCGGCTCGTCCCGCCCGCCACCGGCGGGAGCAGGGGAAGGCCCTCGCCGGCGGCCTCGTAAAGCGGCCGGTCGGCCGGGTCGATGACCGCGCGCACCTGGCTGACGGCGGGGTGGCCGGCGAGCGCCGCCAGGCTGTGGCGCAGCAGCGGCTTGCCGCCGAGCGGCGCGTACTGCTTGGGGGTCTCGCCACCGAAACGGACGCCTCGGCCGGCGGCCACCACCAGAGCGGCCGTGCCGCCGCGCCCCGTCCCTGTCTCGACCGCCTCGCCCATGGGCCGGAGCCTATCTCGGATTCCCCAGCAGGGTAAGGGAGAGATCGCGCGTACCGGTGCACCTTGGCCGCCGTGCCGTAGCGACCGCGACGAGACTTCCGGGCTGGAGCCCTCTACCGTCGGGGCCAAGAGGCGATTATAAAGACGCCATGGCGACCAATCTGGTGCTCGGACTGACGGCGCTCTTGTCGTTGCTGCCGGCCTCGCTGCTGCCCTACCGGCGCGCCGAGGCGCGGCGCGACCTGCTGTTCTGGTGCCTCATGGCGGTCGCCGTGGCGGGGCCCATGGCGGCCAGCTTCGAGCGCTTCTCCGGGGCCTGGCAGACCGGCTTCGCGGGCGCCCTCTGGGTCTCGACGGCAGCGAGCGCCACCCTCTTTGCCCTGCTGGCCGCGATCACGCGAGAGGCCTGGCGCCTCGCGCCCCTGCTGCTGCCCTACCTCTGCGTGCTCGCCGGGCTGGCGGTGATCTGGGACGGCGCGCCGGGCCAGGTCAGGGTGGACGCCGCGCCCGGCGCCTGGCTTGCGGTCCACATCGCCGTGTCGGTCGTCACCTACGCCCTTTGCACCCTGGCGGCGGTGGCGAGCTGCGCCGTCATCCTTCAGGAACGTGCCCTGAAGCGGAAGGAGAGCGGCCCGCTCGCCCGCAGCCTGCCGTCGATCGTCGCGGCCGAACGCCTCGAGATCCGCCTGCTGGCCGCGGCAGAGGTGGTGCTGGGCGGCGGTATCGTCACTGGCATGGCGCTGCAGTACCTTGAGAGCGGGCGGCTGCTCGCCTTCGACCACAAGACGGTCCTGACCCTGCTGGCCTTCGCCACCATCGGCGCGCTGCTGCTGCTGCGGGCCCGCAGCGGCCTGCGCGGCCAGCGTGCCGCGCGCCTGGTGCTGGCGGCCTACCTGCTGCTAACCCTCGCCTATCCCGGCGTGAAGTTCATCACCGACGTACTGATCGGTTGAGCCTCGCCAGCGAAGGCCCGGGGTCCTTGCATCCCCTGACGGCAGGGCAATAATGCTCAAATCTTGGGCAAGATTCTGGTTCGCCTAAATTATGGGCATTGATATCGGGCCTCTCCATCTGGCCGACCCGGTCGTGCTGGCGCCCATGTCGGGGGTCACCGACCTGCCGTTCCGGCGTCTGGTGAAGCGCCTGGGCGGCGGGCTGGTGGTCTCCGAGATGATCGCCAGCCAGGAGACCCTGCGGCGCACCCGGCGCGCGCTCCGCAACCGGAGCCGGGCGGGCGAGGGGGCGGAGGAGTTTCCCCTGGCCGTGCAGCTCGCCGGCTGCGATCCGGAAGTCATGGCCGAGGCAGCCCGGCTCACGGCCGACAGAGGCGCGGCGCTGATCGACGTCAACTTCGGCTGCCCGGTGAAGAAGGTGGTGAACAAGCTGGCGGGCTCGGCCCTCATGCGGGACCTGGACCTCGCCGGGCGAATCCTCGCGGCGACGGTGCGGGCGGTCGAGCTGCCGGTCACCCTGAAGATGCGCTCCGGCTGGGACGACGCGAACCGCAACGCGCCGGAGCTGGCGAGGATTGCCGAGGACTGTGGCGTGCGGATGATCACGGTGCACGGCCGCACCCGCTGCCAGCTCTATAACGGCCGGGCCGATTGGGCCTTCGTGCGCCGGGTGAAGGAGGCCGTCCGCCTGCCGGTGCTGGTCAACGGCGACATCGACAGCTTCGCCGGCGTGGCGGCCGCCCTGGCCCAATCTGGCGCCGACGGGGTCATGATCGGCCGCGGCGCCTGCGGTCGCCCCTGGTTCATTGCCCAGGTGATCGAGATGCTGCGCAGCGGCCAGCCGTCCGCCGCGCCCGGACTCGGGCGCCAGCGCGAGCTGCTGCGCGAGCACTACCAAGCCATGCTGTCACACTACGGTCGCGAGCGGGGCGTACGCATGGCCCGCAAGCACCTGGGTTGGTATGGCGAGCGCCTGGAAGGTCCGGTCGGGCCGCGGCTGGCGGCTTTCCGGTCGGCAGCGCTGCGGGAGGACTGCCCCGAAAAAGTGCTGGACTTGATCGACGACCTCTTCGAGCAGGAACAAGAGCTTATGGAGGTATGTTGACTCAGGCTCTGAAAGACGATTCAGCCGGCGGCCCTGTCGGCGCGGTCGACGCCCGCTCGGTCCTGAGCGCCCTGCCGGCACCGGTCCTGGTGGTCGGCGCGGCGGGCGAGATCGGTTTCGTCAACCCGGCGGCCGAGCAGTTCTTCGACATGGGCGCCAACGCCATCCTGGACCGGCCTCTGACGCTGCTGCTGCCGCCCCACAGCGCGGTCTTCACACTCATCGAGCAGGCCCGCAGCGGCGATCACAGCATCTCGGAGTCCGCCGTCACAATCGAGACCCTGCGCGCCGGCACCCGTCACGTCTCGGTCGAGGCGGCGCCGCTCGGCGTGGGCGGCGGCCCGGTGGTGGTCTCCTTCCACGAGCGCTCCATGGCGCGCAAGCTCGACCGGCAGCTCGAGCACCGCAACGCCGCCCGCTCGGTTGGGGCCATGGCGGCCATGCTGGCCCACGAGGTCAAGAACCCGCTCTCCGGCATCCGCGGGGCGGCGCAGCTCCTCGAGCAGAACGCCGGTGAGGAGGACCGGGCCATGACCCGGCTGATCTGCGAGGAGACCGACCGCATCGTCGCCCTGGTCGACCGCATGAACCTTTTCGCCGACGAGGGCCCCATCGCCCGCAATCCGGTGAACATCCACGAGGTGCTGGACCGGGTGGCCGAGATCGCCCGGGCCGGTTTCGCCGGGGATGTCACCATCATCAAGGACTACGACCCCTCGCTGCCGCCGGTCGACGGCCACCGCGACCTGCTGGTGCAGGCGCTCCTCAACCTGGTGAAGAACGCCGCCGAGGCGGTGCCGCCCAACCACGGCCGCATCGAGCTGATCACCCGCTACCGTCAAGGCCCGCGTCTTGCCGTGCCCGGCGGCGGCAGCCGGGTCGAGCTGCCGCTGGAGATCAGCGTGCGCGACAACGGCCCCGGCGTGCGCGAGGACCTGCGCCCGCACCTCTTCGATCCCTTCGTCTCCAGCAAGTCGGGCGGCACGTCCGGCAGCACTTCCGGTGGCGCGGCCGGGGGCAGGGGCCTCGGCCTCGCCCTGGTGGCCAAGGTGGTGGGCGACCACGGCGGCGTGGTCGAGTACGACGGCCAGCCGGGGCGCACGGCCTTCCGCCTGCTGCTGCCGGCGGCCCAGTCCGAGGAAGCCGAGGGGTGAGCGCCGCGACCATCCTGGTGGCCGACGACGACCGGGGCATCCGCACCGTGCTCAGCCAGGCCCTCGGCCGCGAGGGCCACGCGGTGCGCACCACCTCCAACGCCGCCACCCTCTGGCAGTGGGTCCAGGGCGGCGAGGGCGATCTGGTCATCACCGACGTGGTCATGCCGGACGAGAACGGGCTCGACCTGGTGCCCCGAATCCGCGGCCTGCGGCCCGATCTCAAGATCATCGTCATGAGCGCCCAGAGCACGCTCCTGACCGCGGTCAAGGCGACCGAGCGGGGCGCTTTCGAGTACCTGCCGAAGCCCTTCGATCTGCGCGACCTGCTGGCCATCGTCGAACGCGCCCTCGCGGCCAGCCGGAGCGAGGCGGCGGACGGCGAGGCGGGCCGGGCGGACGGCGGCGCCGGCCCGGCGGCCGAGGAGGAGGCCCTGCCGCTGATCGGCCGCTCGCCCGCCATGCAGGAGATCTACCGCACCCTGGCGCGGCTCATGAGCACCGACCTGACGGCGATCGTCTACGGCGAGTCCGGCACCGGCAAGGAGCTGGCCGCGCGGGCCCTGCACGACTACGGCAAGCGCCGCGATGGGCCTTTCGTTGCGATCAACATGGCGGCGGTGCCCCGGGAGCTGATCGAGAGTGAGCTGTTCGGCCACGAGAAGGGGGCCTTCACCGGGGCGACGGCGCGCTATGCCGGACGCTTCGAGCAGGCCGCTGGCGGTACCCTCTTCCTGGACGAGATCGGCGACATGCCGCTCGAGGCCCAGACCCGGCTGCTCCGGGTACTGCAAGAGGGCGAGTACCTGCCCGTCGGCGGGCGCATGCCGGTCAAGGCGAGCGCTCGAATCATCGCCGCGACCCACCGGGACTTGCGGCAGCTGGTGCGCCAGGGCCTGTTCCGCGAGGACCTTTTCTACCGCCTCAACGTCGTGACCATCCGCATGCCCCCCTTGCGCGAGCGGGGCGACGACGTGGTCGAGCTGCTGCAGCACTTCCTCGCCCAGGCGCGCGCGGAAGGACTGCCGGAGAAGCGCGTCGACCGGGCCGGCCTCGCGCTCATCAAAGGCTACCACTGGCCCGGCAACGTGCGCGAGCTGGAGAACCTGGTGCGCCGCCTCTCGGCGCTCTACAGCCAGGACGCGATCGGGGTCGACATCGTGCGCGCCGAGCTGGCCTCGGCAGCGCCGGCCGAGCCCGCCGCGAACGACACGTCCGAAGGCGGCGAGGAGTCCCTGGGCGCCGCCGCCGAGCGCCACCTCAAGGCCTACTTCGCCGCCCACGACGACGACCTGCCGGCAGCCGGCCTCTACGGTCGAGTCGTGCGCGAGATCGAGCGTCCGCTGATCGAGCTGTCGCTCACCGCCACCGGGGGCAATCAGGTGAAAGCCGCCAAACTGCTGGGCCTCAATCGCAATACTTTGCGAAAGAAGATCCGCGAACTGGACATCCGGGTGTTGCGTGGCCTTAAATAGCTTGTTGCAAATTTACAACAGCCGAGCTTATCGGGTCACAGTCAGGTGATGGACCAGGCCTCGCCGCCCGCCGCAGCGCCCCCCGCGACCGGTCTGCCGCGCCGCGCCATCCTGCGTTTTCTCTATTGGTCCCGCCGGGTGCGCCTGGAGCGCAATCTCGCCATCGGGCTGACCGTGGCGGCGGTCGGCGCCGGCATCGCGACCTTCGGGGCCATGACCGGCAATCTGCCGGTGGCGGTCGACACCTGGGACATCCTGCTGCTGCTCAACCTGGACCTGGTGCTGCTGCTGGCGCTGGGGGCGCTGATCGGCCGGCGGCTGGTCTATCTCTGGGTCGCCAGCAAGCGCGGCGCCGCCGGCGCGCGCCTCCACGCCCGGCTGGTCGGGCTGTTCAGCCTGCTGGCCGTCACCCCGACCATCATCATCGCCGTCTTCTCGCTCGTCATGTTCGACTTCGGTCTGCAGGGCTGGTTCAGCGAACGGGTCAGCACGGCGGTGCGGGAATCCGTGGCCGTCGCCGAGGCCTACCTGGAAGAGCACCAGCAGATCATCAAGGCCGACATCCTGGCCATGGCCCAGGACCTGAACCGCCAGGGACCGGCCATACGCTTCAACCCGCCGCGCTTCAGGCAGATGGTGGAGACCCAGACGGTGCTGCGCTCGCTGACCGAGAGCGTGGTCTTCGACGGCTCGGGCCGACTGCTGGCCAGCGCCGGCCTGGGACGCCTGCTCTCGTTCCAGCCGCAAATCCCGCAATGGGCCATCGACCGGGCGCGGGAAGGCAAGGTGGTCCTCCTGACCGCCGGCACCGAAGACCGGGTGCACGCCCTCGTGCAGCTCGACAGCCTCAACGATATCTTCCTCTACGTCGGCCGGCCGGTCGATCCGCGGGTGCTGGGCCACATGGACCGCAGCCAGGGGGCGGCCCGGCTCTACGAGGAGATGGAGGGGCGCCGCTCGGACCTGCAGATCCGCTTCGCCATGATCTTCGTGGTCGTGGCCCTGCTGCTGCTGCTGGCCGCCATCTGGGTCGGCCTGACCGTCGCCAACAATCTGAGCCGTCCCATCGGCCGGCTGATCTTCACGGCCGAGCAGGTGGGCGCCGGCGACCTCTCGGCCCGGGTCGACACGGGCCTGGGGCGCGACGAGATCGCCTCCCTGATGAACGCCTTCAACAGCATGACCGAGAAGCTGCAGACCCAGCAGCACGAGTTGCTCGACGCCAACCAGCTCATGGACCAGCGGCGCCGCTTCATGGAGGCGGTCCTCTCCGGGGTCACGGCGGGGGTCATCGGCCTCGACCGGGAGGGCCGCATCACGCTGCCCAACCGCTCGGCCTGCCAGCTCTTGAAGCAGGAGACCGGCCAGTTGATCGGCAAGCGCCTCATCGAGGTGCTGCCCGAGGTGGCGCCGCTGCTCGATCGGGCCCAGCGCCGGCGGCACCACATCAACGAGGCGCAGATCACGGCGACCGAGGCCGACGGCACGGCGCGCAGCCTCTTCGTGCGCATCGTCGCCGAGGCCGCCGAGGGCAGCGTCATCGGCTTCGTCGTCACCCTGGACGAGATCACCGAACTGCTGGCGGCCCAGCGCAAGGCCGCCTGGGCCGACGTGGCGCGGCGCATCGCCCACGAGATCAAGAACCCGCTGACGCCCATCCAGCTTTCGGCCGAGCGTCTGAAGCGGCGCTACCTGCGGCAGATCGAGGACGACAGCGAGACCTTCCAGACCTGCACCGACACCATCATCCGCCAGGTCGCCGAGATCGGCCGCATGGTGGACGAGTTCTCCTCCTTCGCGCGCATGCCCGAGCCTTCGCTCAAGGACCACGACCTGAAGGAGATCGTCCAGCAGACCGTGTTCCTGCAGCAGAACGCCACGCCCGAGATCGCGCTCACCTGCGAGCTGCCGGAGAGCCGGGCGGTTCACGCCTGCGACAGCCGTCAGGTCGCCCGGGCGCTGCTGAACCTGCTGCAGAACGCGGCCGATTCCATCGGCGAGCGGGAGCCGAACGGGGAGGCTCCGCTGCCCCGGGGAGAGATCTCCGTCGCCCTGATCGACCGGCCGGACCGGCGCGCCATCGTGGTCGAGGACAACGGCCGCGGGCTGCCCAGGAAGGAGCGCAGCCGGCTGACCGAGCCCTACGTCACCACCCGCTCTGGCGGCACCGGGCTCGGCCTCGCCATCGTGCGCAAGATCATGGAAGACCACGGCGGCACGATCCGCCTGGAAGACCGCGCCGGCGGCGGGGCCCGGGCCACGTTGCAGTTCCCCGCGGGCGAGGAGACCGCCGCAAGCGAAGCCCAGGACACGACCTCTCCAGAACTCGAGGCAAGCAGCCATGGCGCGTGAGATCTTGATCGTCGACGACGAGGCCGACATCCGGATGCTGATCACCGGCGTCCTGTCGGACGAAGGCTACAACACCCGGGACGCGGCGAGCGGCGCGGCGGCGCTCGAGGCCGTGCGCGACCGTCTGCCCAGCCTGGTGATCCTCGACATCTGGCTGCAGGACAGCGAGCTCGACGGGCTCGACGTGCTCGCCATCCTCTGCCGCGAGCATCCCAACCTTCCCGTCGTCATGATCAGCGGCCACGGCACCATCGAGATGGCGGTCCGGGCCATCAAGCTGGGCGCCTACGACTTCATCGAGAAGCCCTTCAAGGCCGACCGCCTGCTGCTGGTGATGGAGCGGGCGATCGAGGCCGCGCGCCTCAAGCAGGAGAACGAGGAGCTGCGCCTGCGGGCCGGACCCATGCGCGAGCTGGTGGGCGAGTCCGCCGCCCTGGTGCAGCTCCAGCAGGCGGTCGCCAAGGTGGCGCCGACCGGCAGCCGGGTGCTGATCACCGGGCCGGCCGGCGTCGGCAAGGAGATCGTCGCCCGCGTGCTGCACGAGCAGTCGCGGCGGGCGGCCGCCCAGTTCTTCGTGCTCAACTGCGCCACCATGCACCCGGACCGCATGGAAGGAGAGCTGTTCGGCAGCGAGGGCGGCGGCGACGAGGCCGACCCGGCGGCCAAGATCGGCATCTTCGAGCGCGCCCACGGCGGCACCCTGCTGCTCGACGAGGTGGCCGACATGCCGCCCGAGACGCAAGGCAAGATCGTGCGGGTGCTGCAGGAGCAGACCTTCTGCCGGGTCGGCGGCGACCGTCAGGTGGAGGTCGACGTGCGGGTGCTGGCCTCGACCAGCCGCGACCTCATGAGCCTGATCGCAGAGGGCGAGTTTCGCGAGGACCTCTTCTACCGCCTCAACGTGGTGCCGATCCGCGTGCCGGCGCTGCGCGAGCGCCGCGAAGACATCCCTAGACTGATCGACTATTTCATGAAACATGGGGCGCGGATGGCGGGCCTGGCGCCGCGCCAGCTGTCCGACGACGCCGTCGCCGCCCTCCAGGCCTACGACTGGCCCGGCAACGTGCGCCAGCTTCGCAACGTGGTGGATTGGATCCTCATCATGGCCCCCGGCGAGTCCCAAGAACCGGTCTACGCGGCCATGCTGCCACCCGACATCGGCAACATCGCACCGGTGCTGACCCGCGGCGAGGTGACCCAGGAGGTCATGTCGTTGCCGCTGCGCGAGGCGCGCGAGGTCTTCGAGCGCCAGTACCTGGAGGCCCAGATCTCGCGCTTCGGAGGCAACATCTCGCGCACCGCCGGCTTCGTCGGCATGGAGCGCTCGGCGCTGCACCGCAAGCTGAGGATCCTCGGCATCTCGCCGGGCGAGCGCCACTGACCGCGCGGCCTAGAGCGGGATGGGATGAGATTGAACCACGCTGACGGAGCGATTTTGGCCGGACGTTAGGCCAAGGATAGTTGTGGGGACGAAGGACATGCCGAAGCATATTCGAGGAGGAGCGACGCGGCGTCCGGCCAAAAGCGCCCGTCCCGTGCGGGTTGGCCTGGGTTGGCCCGCCGCGTCGTTGCGGGCCTCGCCCGATGCCCCGCATCGCGCTGCGACCCGCGCCTAGCGGACGGAGCCAACCCAGGCCAACAGCGTTGATTCAATCTCATCCCATCCCGCTCTAGGGCCTAAGAAGCATGCAAGTCATCATCTGCGGCGCCGGTCAGGTCGGCTTCAACATCGCGCGCTACCTGGCGAGCGAGGACGCCGATATCACGGTGATCGACCGCTCGCCGGAGCTGGTCCACAAGATCGCCGACTCCCTCGACGTGAAGGGCCTGGTCGGCTTCGCCTCGCACCCCGACGTGCTGCAGCGTGCCGGCGCCGCCGACGCCGACATGGTGATCGCGGTCACCTACGCCGACGAGGTGAACATGGTGGCCTGCCAGATCTGCCACTCCCTGTTCGAGGTGCCGACCAAGATCGCCCGGGTGCGCAGCCAGAGCTATCTCGATCCCATGTGGGCCAATCTCTTCAGCCACGACCACATGCCGATCGACGTGATCATCTCGCCGGAGATCGAGGTGGCGCGGGCCATCGCTCGGCGGCTCGAGCTGCCCGGCGCCTTCGACGTGATCCCGCTGGCCGATGGTAAGGTCAGCCTGATCGGCGTCCACTGCACCGAGGAATGCCCGGTCATCGACACGCCGCTCCGGCAGCTCACCGACCTCTTCCCCGACCTCCACATCGTGGTCGTCGGCATCTCCCGCGACGGCTCCGGCATCGTCCCCGGCGGCGACGACGAGATGCGCGCCGGCGACGACGTCTACTTCGTCGCCGAGACCGAGCACATACCCCGCGCCATGCCGGCCTTCGGCCACGAGGAGACCGAGGCGCGGCGGGTGATCATCGTGGGCGGCGGCAACATCGGCCTCTACCTCGCCGAGATCGTCGAGAAACACCATCCCCACGTCTCCATGAAGGTGATCGAGCTGGACAAGGCGCGCGCTGAACTCGTCGCCCAGACCCTCGAGCGCACGGTGGTGATCAACGGCAACGCCCTCGACACCGAGATCCTGGAGGAGGTCAACGCCCGCTCGGCCGAGACGGTGGTCGCGGTCTCCAACGATGACGAGGTCAACATCCTGGCCTCCATGCTGGCCAAGCGCTACGGCTGCCGGCGCGCCGTCACCCTGATCAACAAGAGCACCTACGAGCCCCTGATCGGCACCCTGGGCATCGAGACCGTGGTGAACCCGCGGGCGATCACGGTCTCACGCATCCTGGAGCACGTGCGCCGCGGGCGCATCCGCTCGGTGCACACGCTCTCGGAGGGCTTCGGCGAGCTGATCGAGGCCGAGGCGCTCGAGACCTCCAGCCTGGTGGGCGTTCCCCTGCGCGAGGCCAAGCTGCCGGACGGTGTGGTGCTGGGCGCCGTGGTGCGCGACGGCGAGGTCATCATCCCCCGGGGCGAGACCGTGGTCCGGGTGGGCGACCTGATCATCCTGTTCGCCGCCGCCCAGGCCGTGAAGAAGGTGGAGAAGCTCTTCTCTGTCAAGCTGGAGTTCTTCTGATGGCGTCAGGCCGGCCGCCCGCGCCCGGCTCGGCCGGGCGGCCCCGGGCCCTGCTGTTCGACTGGGACAATACCCTTGTCGACACCTGGCACGCCATCCACCACGCGCTCGCCGTCACCTTCGAGGCCATGGACATGGTGCCCTGGACGTTCGAGGAGACGCGGCAGCGGGTCAGGGCCTCGGCCCGGGATACCTTCCCGGGGATGTTCGGCGCGCGGGCCGAGGAGGCCACGACCATCTTCTACGACAGCTTCGAGGCCGGGCACCTGGAGAATCTGGTCGAGCGGCCGGGCGCGGACGACATGCTGCGGCGCCTGCACGGCCTGGGCTACTACATGGCCGTGGTCAGCAACAAGCGCGGCGACCTCTTGCGCCGGGAGGCCGCGCGGCTCGACTGGGCCGGCCTGTTCGGCGCGCTGGTCGGGGCCAACGACGCCGCCCGGGACAAGCCGGCCGAGGAGCCGGTTCTGATGGCTCTCGGCGACAGCGGCGTCTCTCTCGGCAACGAGGTCTGGTTCGTCGGCGACACGGACATCGATCTCGTCTGCGCCACCAACACGGGTTGCGTGCCCGTGCTGCTGCGCAGCGAGCCGCCCCGGGTCGGCGAGTTTCCCGGGCACGCCCCCGCACACCATTTCGTGAACTGCGTCGGGCTGGCCGATCATTTAGCCTCACCCGTCCCCCAGGATTGATCGGCAGGGTCAAGACCTTAGACCAATGGCGACTGCCGCGGCGGGGATAGAGCGTTTGCTTTTGGCGGTGTTTCGGCGATACTGCCGCCAATACCAGGGTCGCAGCCGCAAACGGACCGAAGGGAGGAGCGCTTCAATTCGGGGGTAGTCGAGGTGCGACGTGTTCGGTAACCGGCCCTCAGAGGCCAGACGACAGGCGGAACTAAGAAAGAGGGGGCTGGAATGGCGGCGGAGCGATCGCAGAACGTCCAAGATGTCTTCCTGAATCACATTCGCAAGAACAAGGTGCCCGTCACCGTTTTCTTGGTCAACGGCGTCAAGCTGCAAGGCGTCATCACCTGGTTCGACAATTTCTCGGTATTGTTGCGCAGGGACGCCCACTCCCAGCTGGTCTACAAGCACGCGATCTCGACGGTGATGCCGACCGTCCCGGTGCAGTTGTTCGAGCCCGCCAAGGAGGAGGCCGAAAACGGCTAAGCTCGACGACAAGCACGAGGCCGAACAGCGGCAGGAGGCCACGGCCGACGGCGTACGCGACAGGCCTGGACCCACGGGCCGGGCCCTCGTCCTCCATCCCCACCTGAAGAAGGGCGCCCTCAAGACGGACGGTGCCGGCGCGCGCACGCCCGAGGCGCGCCTGGAGGAGGCCGCCGGCCTCGCCGCGGCCATCGACCTGGAGGTGGTTCGCCGGGAACTGGCGCCCATCGCGCGCCAGCGCCCCGCCACCCTGCTGGGCAAAGGGGCGGTCGAGAACCTGGCCCACGTGGTGCGGGTCTGGGAGATCGACCTGGTGGTGGTCGACGCGGCCCTGACACCGATCCAGCAGCGCAACCTGGAGCGCGCCTGGGACTGCAAGGTCATCGACCGCACCGGCCTCATCCTGGAGATCTTCGGCGCCCGGGCGCGCACCCGCGAGGGCAAGCTGCAGGTAGAGCTGGCGGCGCTCAGCTACCAGCGCTCGCGGCTGGTGCGCTCCTGGACCCATTTGGAGCGCCAGCGCGGCGGCTTCGGCTTCCTCGGCGGTCCGGGCGAGAGCCAGCTCGAGATCGACCGGCGCCTCATCTCCAAGCGCATCGCGCGGCTCAAGGGCGATCTGGAGCAGGTCAAGCGCACCCGCGCCCTGCACCGGGAGGCCCGCAAGCGGGTGCCGTTTCCAGTCGTGGCGCTGGTGGGCTACACCAACGCCGGCAAGTCGACCCTGTTCAACCGCCTGACCCGCGCCAAGGTGGTGGCCGAGGACCAGCTCTTCGCCACCCTCGATCCCACCATGCGGCGCCTGCGTCTCGACGACGGCGCCGAGATCATCCTGTCGGACACGGTGGGGTTCGTCTCCGACCTGCCGACGGACCTGGTGGCCGCCTTCCGGGCGACCCTGGAGGAGGTGACGGAGGCGGACCTCATCCTCCACGTGCGCGACATCGCCCATCCCGAGACCGAGGCCCAGCGGGAGGACGTCGAGGCGGTGCTGGAGAGCCTCGGCCTCGCCGAGGAGGGCGCCGCGCCGCGCCTCGAGGTGCTCAACAAGGCCGATCTCTTGACGCCGGAGGCGCGGGACGTCCTAGCGCGCCAGTGCGCCCGGCGCCCCGATGCGGTCCTGGCCTCCGCGCTGACCGGCGCGGGGCTGCCCGAGCTTCTGCAGGCCGTTGCCGAGCGCCTCGAGGTGCCCGCCCGGGCGGTCAACCTGAGCGTCTCCCTCGCCGACGGCGCCGACCTCGCCTGGCTCTACGACCACGGCCGGGTGCTGAGCCGCGAGGACGACGAGGCAGAGGCCCACCTGGTGGTCCAGCTCGAGCCGGCCGATCTGGCGCGCTTCGCGCATCGGCGGCGGGCCGGCGCGACGGACGAGCCTTGAGCGGCCACGCGCTCCTTGCCGCGCCGGCTCCCGGCGGATAAGAGCGGGGGCATGTCGATAGATCCCGAAAAGGTCACGCGGTTCATCGAGGAGACCGCCGCCGAGGAGATCCTGCCCCGCTTCCGGCGGCTGGCCGATCACGAGGTCTCCGAGAAGCAGGGCGGCGAGGTGGTGACGGCGGCCGATGTGGAGAGCGAACGGCGGCTCACGCGGCTGCTGAAGGACCATCTGCCCGGCTCCCAGGTGGTGGGCGAGGAGTCCTACGCCGAGCTGCCCGGAGTGCTCGATTTCCTCGATGGGGAGGACCCGGTCTGGCTGATCGATCCTGTGGACGGCACCGCCAACTTCGCCGCCGGCATCGAGATCTTCGCCGTCATGGTCGCCCTGGTGCGCGGCGGCGAGACCCTGGCTTCCTGGATCCACGAGCCGACCCTCGAGCGCACCGCGACGGCGGAGCTGGGCAGCGGGGCCTGGATCGGCGAGACCCGCCTTCAGGCGGCCGAGAGCGTGGCCTTGATCGCGGCGCGGGGAACCCTCCACGGCGGCCGCTACGGCGGGCCCGAGCTGCGCAAGCGCATCCAGGCCAGCCGCGAGCGTCTGGGCGCCATGCGTTCGCTGAGCTGCGCCGGGGCCGAATACGTGCGGCTCGCCGCGGGCGAGGCCCACTACCTGCTCTTCACCAAGATGAAGCCCTGGGACCACGCCCCCGGCGTACTGCTGTTCGGCGAAGCCGGCGGCCTGGCGCGGACCTTCGACCGGCGGCCCTACGAGCCGGCCCGCCGCGACACGCCTGGGATGCTTCTCGCCTCGGACGAGGAAGCCTGGGAGGCGCTCTACGGCGAGATCCTCGGCTGAAGGCCTGAGCCGCCAAGATCGCCGTTGAAACAGCGCCCGTCTTGGGTTTGAGTGATCCTGAGCGTCCGGTCGCCGGCGCTCGATCAGGGGAGGGGCGGGCAGTGGCGAACGAGTTTCCCAGAGAGGCGCGAGTGGTCATCGTGGGCGGCGGCATCGCCGGCTGCTCGATCGCCTATCACCTGACCAAGCTGGGCTGGTCCGACGTGGTGCTGCTGGAGCGCAAGCAGCTCACCTGCGGCACCACCTGGCACGCTGCCGGCCTGGTCGGCCAGCTGCGCGCCACCCTCAACCTGATCAAGCTGGCGGTCTACACCACCGGCCTCTACAGCGGCCTGGAGACGGAGACGGGCCAGGCGACCGGCTTCAAGCAGAACGGCAGCCTGGGCGTGGCGGCGAACCCGGAGCGCTTCGAGGAGCTGAAGCGCGGCGCCTCCATGGCGCGCATGGCGGGCCTGGAGGTCGAGGTCATCACGCCCGCCGAGGCGCGCGAGCTCTATCCGCTCCTCAACATCGACGACGTCGTGGGTGCGGTCTTCCTGCCCAACGACGGCCAAACCAATCCCATCGACACCACCATGGCGCTCGCCAAGGGCGCACGCACGGGCGGGGCGAGGATCTTCGAGGAGACGAAGGTCACGGGCATCCGCACGAAGAACGGCCGGGTCAGCGGCGTCACGACCGACAAGGGCGACATCGAGGCCGAGTACGTGGTCAACAGCGCCGGCATGTGGGCCCGCGAGGTCGGGCTCATGTGCGGCGTCCGGGTGCCGCTCCACGCCTGCGAGCACTACTACATCCTGACCGACCCCATGCCCGACGTGCCGGCCAACCTGCCGGTGCTGCGCGACCCCGACGGCTGCGCCTACTACAAGGAGGACGCCGGCAAGATCCTGCTGGGCGCCTTCGAGGGCAACGCCCGGGCCTGGGGCATGGAGGGCATCCCCGAGGACTTCGCTTTCGACGAGCTGCCCGGCGACATGGACCACTTCATGCCGGTGCTGGAGGGCGCCATGCACCGGGTGCCGGCGCTCGAGAACGTGGGCCTGCGCAAGTTCTTCTGCGGGCCGGAGAGCTTCACCCCGGACGTGCGCTACTACCTGGGCGAGGCGCCGGAGCTGCGCAACTTCTTTGTCGCGGCCGGCTTCAACTCCATCGGCATCCAGTCGGCCGGCGGCGCCGGCAAGGTGATCGCCGAGTGGATCGTCGGCGGCCACCCGCCCATGGATATCGCCGACGTGGACATCCGCCGGGTCATCCCGTTTCAGAACAACAAGCGCTATCTTACTGAACGAGCGCCGGAATCCCTCGGCAAGCTCTATGCCATGCACTGGCCCTACGACCAGCCGGAAAGCGGCCGGGGCGTGCGTACCTCGCCGCTGCACGAACGTCTCGCCGCCCGCGGGGCCTGCTTCGGCGAGGCGGCGGGCTGGGAGCGGGCCAACTGGTTCGCGCCCGAAGGCGTCGAGCCCAGGTACGAATACAGCTACGGACGCCAGAACTGGTTCCCCTACGCCGCGGCCGAGCACAAGGCGGTGCGCGAGGCGGTCGGCCTGTTCGACATGACCTCCTTCGCCAAGTTCCTGGTGGAGGGGCCGGACGCCGAGGCGGTGCTGCAGCGCATCTGCGCCAACGACATGGCGGTGGCCCCCGGCAAGGTGGTCTACACCCAGTGGCTGAACGAGCGCGGCGGCATCGAGGCGGACCTGACCGTGACCCGCCTCGCCGAGGACAGCTACCTGGTCGTGACCGCCGGCGCCGCGGCGACCCGGGACTGGGCCTGGCTCTCCCGCCATTTGCCCGACGACGCCCGCTGCCGCGTCAGCGACGCGACCTCCGGCCTCGCGGTCCTGAGCGTCATGGGCCCCAACAGCCGCGACCTGCTGGCCCGGGTGAGCGACGCCGACCTCTCCAACGAGGCCTTTCCCTTCGGCACCGCCCAGGAGATTGAGATCGGCTACGCCACGGTGCGGGCGCTCCGGGTCACCTACGTGGGCGAGCTGGGCTGGGAGCTCTACGTGCCCAGCGAGTTCGCCTGCCACGTCTTCGACAGCCTGATGGCCGAGGGCGAGGGCGCCGGGCTCAGGCTGGCCGGCCTCCACGTGCTCGATTCCTGCCGCATCGAGAAGGCCTTCCGCCACTGGGGCCACGACATCACCGACGAGGACACGCCGCTGGAGGCGGGCTTGGGCTTCGCCGTGCGCCTCGACAAGAACGCCGACTTCATCGGCCGCGACGCGGTGCTGCGCCAGAAGGAGGCGGGCAGGCTGACCCGCCGCCTGGTGCAGTTCGCCCTGGAGGACCCGGAGCCGCTGCTCTACCACAACGAGCCGATCTACCGGGACGGCGAGGCGGTGGGCTATCTCACCTCGGGCAACTACGGCCACCACCTGGGCCGCGCCATCGGCCTCGGCTACGTTGCCAACCCGGAAGGCGTCACCGCCGACTGGGTGAACGCCGGGTCCTACGAGATCGAGGTCGCCTGCGAACGCTTCCCGGCCCGGGCGAGCCTGCGTCCCCTCTACGACCCCAAGGCCGAGCGGGTGAAGGTCTAGCCCGGCGGGACGTTAGGACGCGGCCTCTTTGGTCAGCCGGACCTGCAGGTCGAGGAGGAACTGGGAAGCCTCCTCGGTGATGCTCTCCTCGTCGCCGCCCGCCTCGCTCAGTTCGGTGATGCGCTGCTCCAGCAGCTTGGACATGAGGGCGTCCTCCAGGTCCTGGAGGTTGCGCTCGGCGGTCTTGAGGGAGACGCCGCCCCTCAGGACCAGCAGGCCGTTCGGGTCCACCTGGACTCGCTCGGGGCCGGACTCCCAGGCGGAGACGTAGACCAGGAGGGTGTCGCCGGGGGCCACCCGGATGTCGACCGGCTCGCGTTCGGACAAGGCGGCGAAGAGGCTGAGATCGTCCTCGGGGGAATGGGCGCCGTTCTCGCCCGCCAACCCGTCCGCCGTCCGAACCTCCTGGCTGTCGGGGGCCGCGGGCTTGGGTGCCTCGCCGCCGTCCTGGGACTCGCCCTCGGGCGTTTGTTGGGGCGCCAGCTCGACCACCTCGGCGGCGCGCAGCCGCTGCAGCAGGTTCCAGTCGATCTCGCCGTCGGCCATGAAGCCCCTGTCCTTCTGGAACTGGGTCACGGCCACGACCGTCTCCAGGCTCGCCATGCCGTCGTGGGCGCCGGGATCGTAGCCGAGGGCCGTCAAGCGCTCCTGCACCTCGCGCGTCGCGGCCTGGTCGACCCGGGCCCAGAGCTGGCCGACCAGGGGCTGGGTGATCCGGCCGTCCACGGCGAGCCCGGCCTGCTCTTGAAAGTCCGAGACCGCGGCGAGGGTGAGCGGCCCCGCCTGACCGTCGATCGGCCCCGGCACGAAACCGAGCTCCGTCAGCAGGAACTGGGCCTCGCGCACCAGCAGCTCCGACGGCGCCTCCACCGGAGTTTCGTCGACCACGATCTCCTCGGCGTCGGCCGGACCGGCGCGGGCCACCTCTTTGTGCCCGCTGGTCTGATGGCAGCCGGCGGTCGCCGCGGCGGCGGCCAGAAGGAGGGCGAAGAGCGACCGTTGGAGCCCCTTCGGTCCGATCCCGATAATCCCTTGCGATATCATCTTATGCTCTCGAATTGCCGTCCGCGGCGCCCGTCGCGCGAAGCTGGCGCCGGCCCCGCTGTTCCGGCGGCGACAAATGTCCTGCAAGAATACCACCCGCCAATATTCGCCAACCTGCCCTGCCGGGTTAAGGCTCCCGGGCTCATTGACCATGCCTAATGTTCTATTTTCGGCGGTTTTACTTCTGGTTCAAAGACATATTTCGTTAATCACTATGGTTAAGATCCTTAACTATTTAATTTTGCTGGAATATACAGCGTTCGCTAGTCGACGTGCCGGGCGGGCGGCGCTCATACCAAGTCTTGATGGTAACGACCCATAGGGACGGACTTTCAGATCTTTCGGCTAGGAGCGCGTGCCGCAGCGATGCGGGGCATCGGAAGGCGCGGGCGACGCCGTCCGAAGGTTCTGAAAGTCCGCCGTCCCGGTCGCTTTTGGAGCGTTTCGGCGGGCGTCAGCAGGCCTTGCCGATGCCCCACATCGCCTGCGGCCTGCTTCCTACCCGAAACGCTCCAAAAGCGATCCCTATGGGTCGTTACCATCAAGACTTGGTATTAGGTCCGCTGCAGCTCGTCGAGGAACGTCTTGGCCTCGCTCAAGTCGAAGCCGTAGAGGTCGCGGGCGAGGATGACCGCGTCCATGACGTTGCCCTGCTCAACCATCTCCAGCAAGCGCTCTTCCTGGCGCGCGCGGTCCAGGGTCCGGATCGCTGCTTGCTCGCTCTCGCGCTCGGGCGCCGTGCGGTAGTCCCGGGCGAGCCGCTCGAGGGCGGCGGCGAGGCCCGGCCGGAGGCGGGTCCGCTTGGTGGTCCAGTCGATGCGCAGCACGCCGCCCGGCCGCAGGGAGAGGGCCGTGCCCCGGGCCTGGGAGGTCACGCCCCGGATCAAGGTGGGGCACTTCAGGCTCCGCTCGCGTTTCAGCCGTAAGTCGATCTCCGACAGGTCCTCGCCGAACAGCTTGATCTCCAGGTACTGCTGCCGGACCCGGGCATCGTCGTTTGCGTCGCTGTACTCGCCGGCACGGCTGACGTGGCGGGCCCGTTCCTCGTGGGCCTGGAGCCAGCGGACCTCGCGCTTGGGGATGAAGGCGACCACCGGATCCTCTGACGGCAGGCGGTGGTCCAGGTAGGAGCGGAGCTTCACGTAGAGGCCCTCCCGACCGGCGCGCAGGACCCAGTTGGTCGGTCGCAGTGCCGCCAGGCCCGAGCAGAGGAAGACCAGTCCCGCGATGGGGCAGGTGAGGGCGATCCCCAGGATCACCAGGCCGGTGATCCCGGCCATGAAGAAGTGCATCAGGGTGTGGAAGCTGATGCCCGGCTCTAGGACGAAGAAATCCCCACCGCCGAAGAAGACCAGCGCCGGCACGCCGATCCCGACGGCGAGCAGCAGCAGGCCGGCGATCAGATGGCCGCGCCAGGACTCCCGAACCAGCAGGTCGCCGGTACCGGCCGGCACCCGGCTTTCGGGCAGGAAAGCGATATCGCCGTAGCGGCCCATGACCGGACCCCATTCGTCTCGTTCCCGTCGGGAGGGACAGCCTAGCGCCAAGGCGTAAACAAATGGGGCGCCCATCGAGGTCGCCGCCGGTTTCGCAATTCGGCCTTAAGTCCCTGTACTTAAGTCCTTGTAGACGGCCCGTTAACCGGGGCGCCGCTAGGCTGGCGCCCATTCTGGCGGCGCAGCGTCACCCGAACGGGCGGATTCATATGCGCGATCCGTTTGACCTCAAGCACCACCTGACACGGACTCTCGCGATCGGGGCGCTCGTCCTGTTGGTGCTGGTGGCGGGGGCCCTCGTCTACGCCGGCCGCTCCGTCGGCCTCGCCCAGCTCGAACGCCAGGCCACCGCCGGCAACGCCGCCTTGGCCCAATCCTTCGCCAACGTGCTCTGGCCCCACTACCGCGGGTTCCAGGACCAGAGCCGCGGCCTCTCGGCGGAGGAGCTTCGCGGCGATCCCCGCGCGGCGGCGCTGGACCGGGCGGTGCGGGGCATGATGGCCGGCACCCCGGTCCTCGAGGTCGCGCTCTACGACCGCGAAGGCCGCGCCTTCTTTTCGACCGCTCCCGGACGGATCGGCGGCGCCTTCGGCGACAGCGACCGCTTCGGCGAGGCCCTGGCCCGCCGATCCGCCGGGGAACTGGCGTTCCAAGAGAGTGCCGAGGGGCTCGACGGGCCCCGGCAGGATCTCTGGGTGCAGTCCAGCCTGCTGCCGCTGGGTGCGGCGGGGCGCACCGGCGAGGCCGAGGCCGTCGTCGAGATCCGCAGCGACATCAGCGATCTCCGCGTCCTCGGCGCCCGGCAGCAGGGCTATCTCGCTATCGGCGGCGCCCTCGGGTTCCTTCTGGTCGGCGGACTGCTGCTCGCCCTGGCGCTCTGGGCGGACCGGCAGGTGCGGCGCTACAACGATCTCAACCTGGCGCTCGCCGCCAGCTACGCCCAGGTCCAGGCCGCCAGCCGGGCCAAGTCCGTCTTCCTGGCCAAGATCAGCCACGAGTTGCGCACGCCGCTGAACGCCATCATCGGCTTCGCGGAGCTGGTCAAGGACGCGGCCTACGGGCCGCTCGCCATCGGCAAGTACACGGAGTTCGGCCGCGACATCCACGCCTCGGGCCTGCATCTCCTGGCCGTCATCGACGACGTGCTGGACCTGGTGAACGCCGACAACGGCGATCTCTCGGTGAGCCAGAACAGCGTCGACACGACAGCGCTGGTGCGCGGGGTGATGGAGCAGACGGCGGAGCGGGCGAAGCGCGCCGGGGTGCGTCTGGAGACCGATATCGGCGCCGTTCCGGCGACCATCAAGAGCGACGAGTCCAAGCTGCGCCAGATCCTCCTCAACCTGACCGCCAACGCCATCGACTACACGCCCTCGGGCGGCAGCGTCACCCTCTCGCTCCAGGAGCGGGCGAAGGCGGGCGAGCTGGTGCTGGAGGTCTCCGACACCGGCCTGGGCATCAAGCGCGAGGACATCCCGAAGGCCCTGGCGCCCTTCGGCCAGATCGAAGAAACCCCGGCCCGCAAGCGCGAGGGCACCGGCCTCGGCCTGCCGCTCGCCAAGAAGCTGGCCGAGCTGCTCGGCGGCTCCCTCCACATCGACAGCCGCCACGGCATCGGCACCCGGGTCAGCGTCGTGCTGCCCAGCCGCCAGCTCGAACGCCGCCGCGCCATCGTCCGCCCGGCGGCCTGATACGCCGTTCCGCTCCGGCCGGGCGGTGCCCCGTCTGGCCTCAAGCCTTGCGCCTATCTGGATCTGGCCACTGGCCCGTATCGGGTCTAGGCTGAGATTGTCGGACCCCGGCGGAACGCCCGGCCGCCGGCATCGTGCCGAGGAAGGGTATGGTGCCGTAGGTATGCCGATTTGCTATTGTATATGGAGTCGTTCGGGCCTGCTGCTGGCAGCCCAGTGGGAAGGGCGGGCCCAGGGGCACGGTATTTTTTTGGGGAGCGGAACATCGATGATGAGCGTCGTTGAGCGGAGCGCGGGGGCATGCTGATCGGGGTGCCGAAAGAGGTGAAGGTTCATGAGTACCGGGTGGGGCTGGTGCCCTCCTCGGTGCGCGAGTTCATCCATCACGGCCATCAGGTGGTGGTCGAGACCGGCGCCGGGGCCGGGATCGGCTTCGACGACGGGACCTACCGTGCGGTGGGGGCCGAGGTGGCGGACACGGTCGGGGAGGTCTTCGCCCGGGCCGACATGATCATCAAGGTGAAGGAGCCGCAGCCCGCCGAGTGCGCCATGCTGCGCGAGGGCCAGGTGCTCTACACCTACCTGCACCTCGCCCCGGACGAGCCTCAGACAAGGGGCCTCATGGACAGCGGCTGCGTGGCCATCGCCTACGAGACGGTGACGGATTCCCGCGGCGGCCTGCCGCTGCTCGCGCCCATGAGCGAGGTGGCCGGGCGCATGTCGATCCAGGTGGGCGCCCACTGCCTGGAGAAGGATCAGGGCGGCTCTGGAATGCTGCTGGGCGGCGTGCCCGGCGTCGCGGCCTCGCGGGTCGTGATCATCGGCGGCGGCGTCTCGGGCACCAACGCGGCGCGCATGGCCATGGGCATGGAAGCCCACGTCACGGTGATCGACAAGTCGCTGGACCGGCTCTACGCCCTCGACCTGCAGTTCGGTCCTATGCTCAACACCATCTACTCCACGGTCGACGCCATCGAGACCCATGTGATGGGCGCCGACCTGGTGGTCGGCGCGGTGCTGGTGCCGGGCGCGGCGGCGCCCAAGCTGGTCACCCGGGATATGGTCGCCCAGATGCGCCCCGGCTCGGTGCTGGTGGACATCGCCATCGACCAGGGCGGCTGCTTCGAGACCTCGCGGCCCACCACCCACAGCGAGCCGACCTACCTGGAGGAGGGCTGCGTCCACTATTGCGTCACCAACATGCCAGGGGCGGTGGCGCGGACCTCGACCATCGCCCTCAACAACGCCACCTTGCCGTTCGGCCTGGCGCTGGCGAACAAGGGCTACAGACAAGCCCTCCTGGACGATCCCCACCTGCGCAACGGCCTCAACGTCGCCGGCGGCAAGGTGACCTACGAGGCCGTGGCCGCCGCCCACGGGCTCGACTACACCCCGGCCGAGCAGGCGCTGGACGCCTGAGGCGGGGCCCGCGCCCGGACGAAGCGGCGCGCGGGACGGTTTTGGACAACAAGTCCCAAGGGACCGAAGGCAGGGTCCCCGGGGACGCATGACGGGAGCGATCGGTCAATGAATTGGGTAATGCCAAGCGCGAACTCTCTTGAGCCCTACTGGATGCCGTTCACCTCGAACCGGCACTTCAAGGCCTATCCGCGGATGATCGCGCGGGCCGAGGGCATGTACTACTACACCGACCGGGACGAGCCGGTGCTGGACGGCTCCTCGGGCCTGTTCTGCGTCGGCGCCGGCCACGGCCGCAAGGAGATCGCCGAGGCGGTGCGCCAGACCCTCACCGAGCTCGACTACGCCCCGCCCTTCCAGTATGGCCACCCGCTCTCCTTCGAGCTGGCGCGTCGGGTGGCGGCGGTGACGCCGGGCGATCTCAACTACGTCTTCTTCACCAACTCCGGGTCGGAATCGGTGGATTCCGCGCTCAAGATCGCGCTCGCCTACCAGCGTGCCAGGGGCGAGGGGCAGCGCCAGCGCCTGGTCGGCCGCGAGAAGGCCTACCACGGCGTCAACTTCGGCGGCCTCTCGGTCGCCGGTATGATGCCCAACAAGAAGGCCTTCGGCCTCGGCCTGCCCGGCTGCGCCCACATGCGCCACACCTGGCTGGAGGAGAACAAGTTCACCCCCGGCCAGCCGGAGCAGGGGGCCGAGCTCGCCGACGACCTGCAGCGCCTCGTCGATCTGCACGGCGAGGACACTATCGCGGCCTGCATCGTCGAGCCCATCGCCGGCTCGATCGGCTGCCTGGTGCCGCCCAAGGGCTACCTGGAGCGCCTCAGGGAGATCTGCGACCGCTACCACATCGTCCTCATCTTCGACGAGGTGATCTGCGGCTTCGGGCGCACCGGCAAGCAGTTCGGCGCCGATGCCTTCGGCGTCACGCCCGACCTCATGACCATGGCCAAGGCGCTCACCAACGGCGTGGTGCCCATGGGGGCCGTGGCCTGCAGCGACAAGATCTACGAGACCATCACCAACGCGGCGCCGGACATGGCGGTCGAGCTGTTCCACGGCTACACCTATTCGGGCTGCCCGGCGGCCTCGGCGGCGGGTCTGGCGGCGCGCGACATCTTCGAGAAGGAGAAGCTGGTCGAGCGGGCGGCGGAGATGTCGCCCCGCTTCCTCGAGGGCCTGTTCGCCTTGAAGGACATCCCGGTGGTGACCGACATCCGCGGCTACGGCCTCTTCGGGACCCTCGACATCGCGCCCAAGGAAAAGCCGGGCGCGCGCGGTTACGAGCTGCTCCAGCAGCTCTTCGACACGGGCATCCTCATCAAGATGACCGGCGACGCCCTCCTGGTCGCGCCGCCGCTGATCTGCGAGGACAAGCACCTCGACGAGCTCTTCACCAAAGTCAGGGACGTGCTCAAGACCCACTGAGCGCACGGGGGCCTTCGGGCCCACTGCAAAAGAAGAGAGAGATGGCTCGGGGCTGCTGGCTCCGGGCCGTTTCTTTCGCGCTCAGATCCCGTGCGCCGCGTCCGAGAGATTGCGCAGCTTGGCCAGCGACAGGTCGCGGCCGAGCAGACCGAGGCCGCAGTCCGGGGCGGCGATCAGGCGCTCGGCGTCGATGTGCTCAAGGGCGGTCTGGAGGCGGGCGCGGATCTCCTCGACCGGCTCGACCCGGCTCTTGGCGATGGCGACCACGCCGAGGATCACGCTGGTGGTCTTGAAGGCCTCCAGCAGGGCGAGGTCGTTGGGCCGGTGGGCGTCCTCGATGGAGACGGCCATGATCGAGGAGTCCTCGATTGCCTGGGCCAGCCGGCCATAGGACTCCTTGGGCGCCTTGGGGTAGTCCGGATTGTCCACCCGGTCCGGATAGCCGCAGCACATATGTACTGTCCGGACAACGCCTTGCGGCGCGTCGTGGAAGCAGCGCTCCAGGTTCTCGAAGCCGTAGTCGAGGGCCTCGTCGGGGCGTCGGGCGAAGACCGGCTCGTCGATCTGGATGTGCCGGCAGCCGGCCTCGGCGAGCGCCAGCACCTCGGCGTTGAGGGCCGCCGCCAAGTCGCGGCCGAGGCGCGCGGGCTCGCCATAGTGGGCGTCGGCCACCGTGTCGGAGATGGTCATGGGGCCGGGCAGGGTGATCTTCACGGGGCGGTCGGCGAAGGACTGGGCGACGCGCCAGTCGTGGGGCAGGAAGTGGTCGCGGGCGCTGACCGGGCCGGTCACCGTCGGCAGCTTGGCCGAGTAGACGCCGCGCACCAACTTTTCGGTCAGGGTCTCGAAGTCGATGCCCGCGATGTGCCGGCAGTGGTAGTGGATGTAGTTCTCGCGCCGCACCTCGCCGTCGGTGGGCACGTCGATGCCGGCGCCCACCTGGTCCGAGATCACCTCGCGGATGCCGCGGGCGAAGATCTCCTCCGCCTCGTCGCCCATGGCCTCGACGGCCTTGGCCCAGCCCATGGTGGGGTCTGCCGTGTCGGGGCCGGCGGGGATGTTGAACCAGTCGGGGACCTCGATGTAGTCGGGCTTGGGATAGGCGCCGATGGTGGTGGTGGTGAGGCTCATATCTGCCGGTCCTTGCTGGAGGTGACGGGCGCGCCTGCGATGATGGCGGGCCACGGCAAAGAGGGTCAACCGGGAAGGCGCGCGGCCCCCCGTCCGTAGTAGAGGGCCACCGTGTGGGTCGCCTCGGCGAAGAACAGCCAGCGCTCGATCAGCACCCCCAGCATCCCGGAGAGCGCGGCCAGGACGGCCAGAAGACCCTCAAGGACGCCGCCCAGAGCGAGCGCCAGCAACAGGCAGGCGAGGGGGAGCAGCGCGCCGAACAGCAGCGCCAGCCGGCGCAGGCGCCCGGCGTGCTTGCGGGCGACCCGGTAGCCCATCTCGCTGAGCAGGTAGTTCTCCTCGGTATGGGGCGGGTCGAGCTGGCGCACCCGGCCGAGTTCGCCGAGCCCCGTCGCCGTCTCCAGGCTGGGCTCCGGCGCCCAGGAGATGCCCGCCGCCAGGTCCCGCCAGTAGAGCAGCTTCAGCCCCCAGGCGAACGCCACGGCAGCCAGGGCGAAGACGGCGGACCAGGTCGCAGGCCCCTCGAAGAGGCGCGTCAGGGCCGCCAGCCAGAGGGCGCCGCTGGCGAGGCCGAGAGCGAGGTAGAGGGGCACCACCTTGGGCTGGTGCCACTGGCGCACGGTCTTGAGGGAGGCGTAGATCCAGCCGGTGCAGTAGATCGTGACAGCCGCCCCAAGTGCCGCCAGCAGGCCGCAGAGCGCCCAGAGATCGCCGGTCGCGCCGAGCCCGACCCAGCCGAGGGCGTAAAGTCCCGCCGGGACGAAGGTGACGAGGGCCGCCACGCCCTCCCGCGACAGCCAGGAAGAGCGCCACTGGCTGAGTGCCCGCCAGGCACGCTCCGGGTGCTTCAGGTGGAAGGTCGAGGCGACCAGGCCGAGCACGATCAGGGCGAAGGCCAGGCCGAGACCGGCGGCGCCGAAGCCGCGCCCGGCCGGCAGCAGTCCCAGTGCGCCGCCCAGGCCCAGCAGGAACAGCAAGCCGTAGCCCGCGCCCGAGGCCGTGGTGAAGACGAGGATCGAGGGTGCCGGATGCAACGCGAACTCTGACCTAGAGCGGGATGAGATGAGATTGAACCACGCTGACGGAGCGATTTTGGCCGGACGTTAGGCCAAGGACAACTGTGGGGACGAAGGACATGCCGAAGCATATTCGAGGAGGAGCGGCGCAGCGTCCGGCCAAAAGCGCCCGTCCCCTACGGGTTGGCCTGGGTTGGCCCGCCGCGTCGTTGCGGGCCTCGCCCGATGCACCGCATCGCGCTGCGACCCGCGCCTAGCGGACGGAGCCAACCCAGGCCAACAGCGTTGATCCAATCTCATCCCATCCCGCTCTAGTCCGACAGCAGGCGGTCGAGCCAGCCGAGGAAGCCGCCTTGCGGATCGGCGTCGGGCAGGGCCCGGTCGCTGGCCTCGGCCTGCCGGCCGTCCCGGCGCGGGCGCGGTGGCAGGTACTTGTTGGTGGGCCTGTAGCCCATCTCGGGCATGAGGTCCATGCCACCCCGCTCGGCCGTCATGCGCGAGACCTCCGAGTCCGGTTCGGCGAAGTCGCCGAAGTGCCGCGCATTGGCCGGGCAGGCATTGACGCAGGCCGGCTGGCGCTCGGCCTCGGGGATGTGCCGATTGTAGATGCGGTCGATGCAGAGGGTGCACTTCTTCATGACGCCGCCCACGGGGTCGAGCTCGCGGGCGCCGTAGGGGCAGGCCCAGGCGCAGAGGCCGCAGCCGATGCAGCGCGTCTCCTCGACCAGCACGATGCCGTCCTCCTCGCGCTTGTAGGAGGCGCCGGTCGGGCAGACGGTGACGCAGGCCGCGTCCTCGCAGTGCAGGCAGGACTTGGGAAAGTGGACCGTGCGGCTCGCCGCGCCGTCGCCCGCCTCGTAGCTGTGCACCCGGTTCAGCCAGGCCCCGGTCTGGCCGCTGCCGTAGGGTTCCAGGTCGCTGAGCGGGGCGGGATAGCCGCCGGTGTTCCATTCCTTGCAGTTGACCACGCAGGCGTGGCAGCCGACGCAAATGTCGAGATCGATGACCAGACCCAGGCGCTTGGGCGGCGGCGCCTTCGGCAGGCTGGTCATGGCTTGCCCTTCTCGCCGCCGCCGTCGCCGGTCGCTGCGTGGAAGGCCGCGCCGTAGCGCAGCACTCGGGGCCGCTCGGCGGCGCCCGAAAGCGGCGGCAGGGCAGGGAAGACGGGCGCGGTCTTGCCGGCCTCGGCCGGCGCCGCCTTCTCGATGCGGACCCGCAGGTCGTACCAGGCCGCCTGGCCGGTCACGGGATCGGCCGAGGCGTAGCGGTAGCCGCCTTCGCGCTCCGGCAGAAGCTCGTCGATCAAATGATTGAGAAGGAAGCCTTTCTTCGCCTCATTGGCGTTGGGATCCAGATGCCAGGCGCCGGCCCGCTTGCCGATGGCGTTCCAGGTCCAGACGGTCCTGGGGTTGAGACCTTCCTGGATGCGGGCCTGGGCCTTCACCCGGCCGTTGCGGCTCTCGACCCACATCCAGTCGTCGTCGGCGATGCCTTCGGCCTCGGCCAGGGCGCGCGGGATATAGAGCCGGTTGCTGCCGTGGATCTGACGCAGCCAGGCGTTCTGGGAGCCCCAGGAGTGGTACATGGCCATGGGCCGCTGGGTGACGGCATGGAGCGGATAGGCCGCCTCGTCGTTCGCCGCGTCCTCGAAGGGCGGAAACCAGAAGGGCAGGGGATCGAAGTAGGCCTCGATGCGGGCGCGGTGACGCTCCGGCGGCTGCACGGGCCCGTGGCCGCGGGCGGCCAGGCGGAAGCGCTGCAGCACCTCGCTGTAGAGCTGAAACGTGATGGGGGCCGCCTCGGGGATGAAGCCCATCTTCGCCGCATAGTCCAGATAGGCCCGGTTGGCATGCTTGTAGTAGAGCTGCTCCGGCGTGAACTCGTCCTGCCAGAAACAGCCGTTCTCGACGTAGCGCTCGAGCTGCCGGGGGTTGGGCGCGCCACGGCCGCTCTCGCCGCCGTCGGCGCCGCGCCAGCCGGCCAGGCTGCCGACGCCGGGCTGGCGCTCGTGGTTCACCATGTAGTCGGGATAGCCGCCGGGATAGCGCGGCGCGCCTGCCTCGTCCACGAGACCCGGCAGGCCGAGGCGGGCGCCCAGGTCCAGCAGCACGTCCTGGAAGGCCCGCACGTCCCGGTCGGGCGTCGTCACCGGCTGGCGGATGGCGTCGGCCGGCCCCTCGGCCGAGCAGATCGGCCGGTCCAGCAGCGAGATGCAGTCCCAGCGCTCCAGGTAGGTGGTGTCGGGCAGCACCAGGTCGGCATAGGCCACCATCTCGGAGTAGTAGGCGTCGGAGTAGATGATCCGCGGAATGCGGTAGTCGCCGGTCACCGGGTCCTTGTCGGTCAGCATGGCCATGGTGCCGGCGGTGTTCATGGCCGAGTTCCAGGCCATGTTGGCCATGTACATGAAGAGGGTGTCGATGGGGTAGGGCTCGCCCTTCCAGGCGTCGGTGATGACGAGGTGCATGAGCCCGTGGGCGGAAAGCGGCGCCTCCCAGGAGAAGGCCCTGTCGATCCGGAGCGGCGCGCCGTCGGCGTCCACCAGCAGATCCTCCGGGCCGGTCGGGAAGCCGAGCGGCGGTCCCGGCAGCGGACAGCCGGGCTGCACCTGGCCCGCCTTGCCGGCGGGCTTGGGTCCCGGCGGCACGGGCCGGGGGAAGGGCGGCTTGTAGCGGAAGCCGCCGGGCGTATCGATGCTGCCCAAGAGGATCTGCAGCAGGTGGATCGCCCGGCAGGTGTGGAAGCCGTTCGAGTGGGCGGAGATGCCGCGCATGGCATGCATGGCGACCGGGCGGCCGACCATGCGTTCGTGGCGCCGGCCGGCCCAGTCGGTCCAGGGCACCTCGACCGTCACTTCCTGTTCGAAGGCGGCCTCGGCGAGCTCGGCGGCGATGCGACGGATGGTCGCCGCGGGCACGCCGCATTGCCCGGCGACGGCGTCGGGTGCGTAGCGCGGATCCAGGTAGCGCTCGGCCAGGATATGAAACACCGGCTTGGCCCGTCGCCCGTCGGGCAGGCGCGCCTCGCCCTTGAGGTCGGGCGCCACCTCCGGGTCGTCGGCCGGGCCGATGCCGCTCAAGCGCCGGTCCCAGACGAGCGGCCGGCCGGTCTCGTCGCGGACGAAGAGGCCGTCCTCGGCCCCGTCCGGATCGTCGATCACCAGCCAGGGCGCGTTGGTGTAGCGCCGCAGGTAGTCCACGTCGACCCGGCCGGCGCGCAGCAGCTCGTGCACCAGGGCCAGCACGAAGAGCCCGTCCGTGCCCGGCGTGATGCCGATCCACTCGTCGGCGATGGCCGAGTAGCCGGTCTGCACCGGGTTCACCGAGACCAGCTTGGCGCCATGGCTCTTCAGCTTGGAGAGGCCGATCTTGATGGGGTTGCTGTCGTGGTCCTCGGCCACCCCGAACATCAAGAGGTAGCGCGCCAGCTCCCAGTCCGGCTCGCCGAACTCCCAGAAGGAGCCGCCGATGGTGTAGAGCCCGGCCGCCGCCATGTTGACCGAGCAGAAGCCGCCGTGGGCGGCGTAGTTGGGGGTGCCGAACTGGCTCGCCCACCAGCCGGTGAGCGCCTGGCTCTGGTCGCGGCCGGTGAAGAAGGCGAGCTTGCGCGGGTCCGTCTCGCGGATGCGGCCGAGCCAGCCGGTGGCGATCGCCAGCGCCTCGTCCCACTCGATCTCCTCGAACTCGGCCTTGCCTCGCTCGCCGACCCGCTTGAGCGGCTTTTGCAGGCGCGCAGGCGAGTAATGCTGCATGATACCGGCCGAACCCTTGGCGCAGAGCACGCCCCGGTTCACCGGGTGGTCACGGTTGCCCTCGATGTAGCGGATGGCGCCGTCCTTCAGGTGCACCTTGATGCCACAACGACAGGCGCACATGTAGCAGGTCGTGCACTTGACCTCGTCGGAGACCTCCGGCGAGGTGTCGACCGTCCGCTTGATCCCGCTCATCGACGCTTTTTCGACCCGACCCCACCGCCGTTCCGGCGCGCCCCGCCGCCGGCCGGCATGCTTGTACCCATTGCGGCACAATCTTAGAGTCCAGGGCTGGTGCCAGAAAGGACCAGTTGACCACGAGGTTTGAGGCCAAGCGGTGCGCGACCTCATCTTCCCATTGCAGCACGGCGGCGCGGTCAGTCTGCAGACCCAGCTGAGGCGGCACTTGATGGATGCCATCCTCGACGGCCGCCTCTCGACGGAGAGCCCCTTGCCCTCCTCGCGCGGCCTTGCCCAGGCCCTCGGCGTCTCGCGCAACACCGTGGTGCTGGCCTACCAGGCGCTGGCCGACGAGGGTTTCCTGATCTCCCGCGAGCGGGTTGGCTATTTCGTCGATCCCGAGGTCATCGAGGAACGGACCTCGGCCGACCCGCCGGCCCCCCGGGCCGCGCCGCCCGCGGCAGCGAACTGGAACGCGGTCGACTGGCAGCGGCGCCTCAAGGTGCGGCCTAGCGAGTTCGACCACATCCGCAAGCCCAAGAACTGGCGCCGGGTGCCCTATCCCTTCATCTACGGCCAGGTCGACCCCAAGCTGTTCCCCGTGGCGGCCTGGCGCATGTGCTCGCGCCAGGCGCTCAGCCTGCTGTCGATCGAGAGCTGGGCCGAGGACAGCTTCCTCGAGGACGACCCGCACCTGGTGGAGGAGATCCGAACCCGGGTGCTGCCGCGCCGGGGCGTGCGCGCCGCGCCCGACGAGATCCTGATCACGCTGGGCGCCCAGAACGCGCTCTACCTGATCGCCCAACTCCTGGCAGGCCGCAAGACCCGTCTCGGCTTCGAGGACCCGGGCTACGTGGACGCCCGCAACATCTTCGCCATGACCGGGGCCGAGATCGTGCCCCTGCCGGTCGACGAGAACGGCATGCAGGTGGACGAGCGCCTGGCGGCCTGCGACTGCGTCTACGTGACCCCGAGCCACCAGGCGCCGACCACGGTCACCATGCCTCTCGAACGCCGGGTCCGGCTGCTGGAGCTGGCCAACCGTCACGACGTCTCGCTGATCGAGGACGACTACGAGCCCGAGGCAAACTTCATCAGCGCGCCGACCCCGGCGCTCAAATCCATGGACAAGGAGCACGCCGTGGTCTACGTGGGCTCCTTCTCCAAGAGCCTGGCGCCGGGCCTCAGGATCGGCTTCCTGGTGGGACCGGCGGACCTGATCCGCGAGGCGCGGCTCTTGAGGCGCCTGGCGCTGCGCCACCCGCCCAGCAACAACCAGCGCACCCTCGCGCTCTTCATCTCGGGCGGCTACTACGAGGCCCTGATCCACCGCCTGCAGCGCGCCTATCGGGAGCGCTGGCAGGCCATGGGTGAGGCGCTCGCCCGCCACCTGCCCGAGTGCGCCGCGACGCCCTCCTTCGGCGGCACCTCCTACTGGATCCGCGGGCCGGAGGATCTCGACGCCGACCGGCTGGCGCTCGAGGCGCTCAGGGCCGGCATCATCGTCGAGACCGGCTCCATGCATTTCTGTTCCGACCCGCCGCCGCGGAACCACTTCCGCCTCGGCTTCTCCTCCATAGAGGCGGCGCGCATCGAGCCGGGCATCGCCAAGCTGGCCGGTGTGATCCGGGCCAACGTCGCCGCCAACCGCAGCGCTGCGTCGTGAGCGCGGAGGGGCCAGGCGGGCGCGGAAAGGCGGGCGGCAGCTTCGGCGCCGCGGCTTACGGCGGCGCGGGCTGGCGGTCGCGCGAGCTGAGCCACCGGGAAGAGATCGGGAGCCTTTGGGCCGACTGCGGCCTGGACAGCGAGTGGGCGCCGCTTCGGGCGGTGCTGCTGCACCGGCCCGGGCCGGAGCTGACGGCGGCGCAGGACGACCCGGATGCAGCCCTTCTGCTGGACAACCTCGATCTCGGCCGGGCCCAGGCCGAGCACGAGGCCATGGCCGCCTGCTACCGGGACGAGGGCGTGCGGGTGCACGAACTCGACCCGGAGCCGCCGGTCTCGCCCAACCTCATGTTCTGCGCCGACCTCTTCGTCATGACGCCCGAGGGCGCGGTCCTGGCGCGTCCGGCCGCGGCCGTGCGCGCGGGCGAGGAGCGTTGGGTGGCACGTCGCCTTGCGGCGCTCGGCGTGCCGATCCTGAAGACCCTGACCGGCCGGGCGACCTTCGAGGGGGCGGACCTCATGTGGCTCGATCCCGAGACCGCGGTCATCGGCCGGGGGCTCAGAACCAACCAGGCCGCCATCGAGCAGATCACGGCCCTGCTGGCGGAGATCGGCGTCACGGTGCTGGCGGTCGACATGCCCTACGGCACCATGCATCTCATGGGCATGCTGCGGATCGTCGACCGGGATCTCGCGATAGCCTGGCCCCGGCGCACGCCCCATGCCGCCGTCATGGCGCTGCGCGATCGGGGTGTCGAGGTCGCCTTCCTGCCGGACGCGGAAGAGGCCGAGCGCAGCCGCGCCCTCAACTTCGTCACCCTGGGTCCGCGGCGGATCCTCATGGTGGCGGGCAACCCGGCGACGCAAGGTTTCTACGAATCCCTCGGGATCGCCTGCGTCGCGACGCCGGCAAGCGAGCTGGCCAAGGCGGCCGGCGCCATCGGCTGCCTCACCGGCGTGCTGGCGCGAGAACGCCTCGCCGCGCCCGACTGATCAGACCGCCGCCGCCAGCGCCAGGGTGTGGCGGGCGATCACCAGTTCCTCGTCGGTCGGCAGGACCCAGACCGCGACCGGGCTCGCCGCGGCGCTGATGCGCGGGCCGTGGCGCATGTTGGCGGCCTCGTCGACGGCGATGCCCAGCCAGGCCGAGGCGGAGCAGACCCGGCAGCGCACCTCGGCCGCATGGGCGCCGATGCCGGCGGTGAACACCAGGGCGTCGAGGCCACCCAAGGCGGCGGCGAGCGAGCCCAGCTCGCGCACGATCCGGTAGCAGAAGAGCTCCACCGCCTCGGCGGCCGCCGGGTCGTCGCTTTCCAGCAGGGCGCGCATGTCGGCGCTGAGGCCCGAGACCCCAAGCAGGCCCGAACGGTTGTAGAGCAGGTCGCTCAGCTCCGGCTCGCCGAGCCCCTCCTCGCGCATGAGGTGGAGCAGCACGCCGGGGTCGAGGGAACCGCAGCGGGTGCCCATGACCAGGCCGTCGAGGGTGGAGAAGCCCATGGTGGTGGCGATGCCCTGTCCGTCCTGGACGGCGGCGAGGCTGGCGCCGTTGCCGAGATGGGCGATCACCAGACGGCTCGGCAGCGGAGCACCGGAGACCGCGGGCAGGGCACCGGTCACATATTCGTAGGAGAGGCCGTGGAAGCCGTAGCGCCGCAGGCCCTTGTTCCAATAATCGCGTGGCAGCGGCAGGCGCGCCGCCGCCGCTGGCTGGCCGGCGTGGAAGGCGGTGTCGAAGCAGGCCACCTGGGCGAGGCCCGGCCGCCGCGCCGCCACGGCACGGATGGCGGCCACGTTGTGGGGCTGGTGGTGGGGGGCGAGGGGGGCGTAGCCGGCCAGTTCCTCCAACAGCGCCGGCGTGACGCGGCAGTGCCCGCGGTTCGCCGGCCCGCCGTGCACCACCCGGTGACCGGCTGCAACCAGCTGTGTCGCCCCGGCCGTGCCCTCGAGCCAGTCGAGCAGCACGGAAAGCGCGCCGTCGTGGTCGGCGATGCCGGCGATCTCCGCCTCCCGCGGCGGGGCGGGGCCGTCGCCCTCTCCGGCGGGCGCGAGATCGAAGCGGGCGCCGCGGCCGATGCCCTCGATCTGGCCGCGCAGGCTGAGCGCCGGATCCGCGCGCGTGTCTCCGGGCGCCTCGTAGAGAGCGAACTTGAGGCTCGAGGAGCCGGCATTGAGGACCAGGAGGGTGTCCGCCATGGCCTAGGACTCTGCAATCCGCGCCCAGGCCGTCAAGCCATCAGCGCGCGGGCCAGACTACCGCCTCGCGACCGCTACAACCTTGCGCGCCCGACTTTGCGACGCGCGGTAGGTCGCTGCCGAAGGCTCTTTAGTGTGGGAGAGGCGCAGTGCGCGCTGGCCACCACGGCGCCACGGGCTCCGCCGCCTCTCGCGCTTCCGTCACGCGGTCACGTAGTCCTTGTACTTCTCCAGGAGGCGCACGGGCTTCGAGAGGGCGTCGCGGCGGAAGGGGTCGCCCAGTTCGCGGGTGCACATGACCTCGAGTACCGTGGTCTTGCCCTGCTTCTGGGCGTCGCAGGCCTTCTCCAGCGCCTCGCCCACGTCGCCCAGCTTGTCGACGGTGACGCCTTTGGCGCCCATGGCGCGGGCGATCTCGGCGAAGCTGGGGTTGTCCAGGTTCACCCCCAGGAAGCGGGTGCCGTAGAAGTCCACCTGGTTCTTCTTCTCCGCCCCCCACTGCTTGTTGTGGAAGACCACGGCGGTCACCGGGATGTCCTCGCGCACGCAGGTCAGGATCTCGCCGAAGCTCATGCCCCAGGCGCCGTCGCCCACGTAGGCCACCGCCGGCCGGTCGGGCGCGGCCACCTTGGCGCCGATGACGGTGGGGAAGGCGTAGCCGCAGTTGCCGAAGCTCATGGCGGCGAAGAAGCTGTTGGGCTTGTCGAAGCGCAGATAGCTGTTGGAGACCGAGCAGATGTTGCCGATGTCGGTGCTGACCATGGCGTTCCCGGGCAGCGCCTTCTCCAGTTCCCGCAGCATCTGGCGCGGGTGCATGTAGTCGCTCTCCTTGGAGACCTCGAGGCTCCAGTCGTCCTTCTCGTGGGACCAAGAGTCGAGCTCGGCCTCCCACTCATCCTTCTGGGCCTTGATCTCGGCGAGACGCTCGGCAGCGTTGTCGCGGCAGGCCATGACCCGGTTGCCGAGGAGGTCGTGGAGCCGCGCCGCCGCCGCCTTGGCGTCGCCGCAGATGCCGACGGAGATCTGCTTCACCAGGCCCAGCATGCGGTGGTCGCTGTCGACCTGGATGATCTTGGCCGTCTTCGGCCAGTAGCCGAGGCCGTGCTGGGGCAGGGTGCCGAAGGGGCCGAGGCGGGTGCCCAGCGCCAGCACCACGTCGGCCTGGGCGATCAGCTTCATGCCGGCCTTGGAGCCCTGGTAGCCGAGCGGCCCGCACCAGAGCGGGTGGTTGGCCGGGAAGGAATCGTTGTGCAGATAGCTGTTGACGACCGGCGCGTTCAGGTGCTCGGCGAGGGCCACGCACTGGTCGACGCCGTCCGAGAAGATGACACCGCCGCCCGAGACGATGACCGGGAACTTGGCCTCGGCCAGCAGCTGGGCCGCCTCCTCCAGGCTGTTCTCGCCGCCGGCGCCGCGCTCGATGGTCTTGGGCTTCGCGATCTCCACGTCGACCTCGCCATAGAAGTGGTCGCGCGGGATGTTGAGCTGGGTCGGACCGCGCTCGGACATGGCCATGTCGAAGCAGCGCGCCGTGAACTCCGCCAGGCGTTGGGGCCCGGTGACGTGGCCCTGGTACTTGGTGATCTTGGAGAAGATGGGCAGCTGGTCGGTCTCCTGGAAGCCGCCGAGACCGATGGTGCCCGAGCCCGTCTCGGGCGTGATGGCGACCACGGGTGAGTGGGCCCAGTAGGCCGCCGCGATGGCGGTCACGAAGTTGGTGATGCCGGGGCCGTTCTGTCCGATGCAGACGCCGTGGCGCCCGCTGACGCGCGAATAGCCGTCGGCCATGTGGGCCGAGCCCTGCTCGTGCACCGTCGGGATGAAGCGGATGCCCGCCGCCGGGAAGATGTCCAGGGCGTCCATGTAGGCGGAGCCCACGATACCGAACACGTCGGTCACGCCCTGGGCGACCAGGGTTTCGACAAAGGCTTCACTCGGCGTCATCCGGGTCATGACATCCTCCCCTCGCAAGGCTGTGCGGAGACCAAGCGCCAGGCGCGGCCCCTCCGGCCGCCCGGCTCCCTTGGAGTGGCCGGATTGTCGCAGGGCCAGCAGGGGCCAGTAAGAGCCAGATCAGGGATCGCTGTAGGTCCAGGCAATAGCCCGGCCGATGCCTCGTCCACTTGTGGATAGCTAAAGCAAGATCAAATATTTGACCACAGAGTCTCAGAGACACAGAGAGAAGATAAGAATAATACTTTGATTTTACTGTGTTTCTCTGTGTCTCTGTGCCTCTGTGGCGAACCCCTGGCTCACAGCTTCGGGCGCGTGCTGGCCCAGTCGAGCACCGGGGCGGCGGCTTCGTAGGCGGCCGAGGCGCGGAAGACGCCGACGTCGTCGTAGGTGCGGCCGACGATCTGGATGCCCGTCGGCACGCCATTGGCGGCGAAGCCGCTGGGCAGGCTCATCACCGGGCAGCGGCTCATGGTGTTGAAGGGGTAGGTCATGCACCAGCCCAGGTAGGGGTCGACCGGCACGCCGTTGATCTCGAAGTTCCGCTCGCGGGCGGTGTGGTCGGCGGCGACGGCGGGCACGGCGAGGGTCGGGCAGATCAGAACGTGGTGGCGCTGGAGCAGGGGGCCCAGGGTCGCGTACATCTCGGCCGCCACGCTCATGGAGGCGAGGAAATCCTCGGTGGTGATGGTCTGGGCGAACTCGGCGAAGCCGCGGGCGTAGTCGGTCATCTCATAGCGGTTGTAGCGCAGCGCCTTCTTGATGTAGGCGCCGAAGACGGCGCCCAGGTGATTGAGAGCCGCCGACTGACAGGCAAGCGTCCAGCCCAGGTCCACCTCCTCGACCGTCGCGCCCAGATCCCGGAAGACCTGCAGCGCCGCTTCCGTGTTCTTGCGCACCTCCGGGTCCACCTCGAAGTAGCCCAGGTCCATGGAGTAGGCGACCTTCCAGCCCTTGATGCCGTCCAGCTGCTCGGGGATGCGCAGCCTGGGCTTGAGGCTGACGATGTCCTTGGGGTGGGGGCCGGCGATCAGGTTTTCGAACAGGCGGCAGTCGGCGACCGTGCGGGCGAGGGGGCCTTCGTGGCAGTAGTAGTCGAAGGCGAAGGCCTCGGCCTGGGGCACGCGGCCGTAGGGCGGCTTGAAGCCGACCACGCCGCAGGCCGACGCCGGGATGCGGATCGAGCCGCCGATGTCAGAGCCGTTGGCCAGCGTCGTCGTGCCGGCGGCGAGCGCGGCCGCGGCGCCGCCCGAGGAGCCGCCGGGCGTATAGTCCGGGTTCCAGGGATTGCGGGTCACGCCCCAGAGCCGCGAGCGGGTGAAGGGCACGCAGGAGAACTCGGGCGCCGCCGAGCGGGCGTGGAAGATGGCGCCGGCGCGCTTCAGGCGCTCGACGATGAAGGCATCCGCCTCGTCCCGGTGGTCCTTGTGGATCAGCGAGCCGTAGGTGGTGATCTCGCCTTTCACCGCCGTCTCGTCCTTGATGGCGACGGCGATGCCCTCCAGCGGACGCAGGCGCCCGTCGCTCTTCATGTAGCGCGCCTCCGCCGCCTTGGCCTGCTCCAGGGCGCGTTCGAAATAGGTCATGGGGAAGGCGTTGATGCTGGGCTCCGCGGCCTCGGCCCGGGCGATCAGGGCCGTCATCAGCTCGACCGGCGAGAGCTTGCGGGCCTTGAAGGCCGCGACCGCGTCGACCGCGGAGAGATAGCAGAGGTCCTGATCGCTCATCGAGTCCCCCCAGGAAAAGCGTCTTGCCTCAATAGGTTTATGGGCTATTTCCCATCTGCTTTGGCGGCTTGCCAGGCAGCCTCCATGGCCTCCAGGGAGACGCCCGCGAGGTCATGATCGAAGGCGCGCTCCACGGCCTGGAAGCGGCGCTCGAACTTCTGGTTGGCGTGGCGCAGCGCGCCCTCCGGGTCGACCTCCAGGTGCCGGGCCAGGTTCACCAGCACGAACAACAGGTCGCCGATCTCGTCCTCGAGGCGCGCCGGCGGCGCACCTTCCGCCAGCTCCGCTTTCAGCTCGGCCACTTCCTCGTCGATCTTGTCGAGCACCTGGGCGACCTCCGGCCAGTCGAAGCCGACCCGCGCGGCGCGCTTCTGCAGCTTCAAGGCGCGCAGCAGCGCCGGCAGGCCGAGCGCCACGCCGTCGAGGGCGCTGGCCGCGGCGTCGCTCGATGCGGCCGCGCCGGCGCGCTCGGCCGCCTTTAGGTCCTCCCAGTGGCGGGTCTGGGCCTCGGCGTCGGCGATCTCCTTGTCGGCGAAGACGTGCGGATGGCGGCGCAGCATCTTGTCGACGATGCCGCGGGCCACGTCGTCGAAGCCGAAGGCGCCGGCTTCCTCGGCCATGCGGGCGTGGAACACCACCTGGAACAGCAGGTCGCCCAGCTCGTCCTCGAGGGCCGCCATGTCGTCGCGCTCGATCGCCTCGGCCACCTCGTAGGCTTCCTCGATGGTGTAGGGGGCGATGGTGCGGAAGCTCTGCTCCAGGTCCCAGGGGCAGCCGCCGTCGGGACTCCGGAGTCGCGCCATGACCTCCAGCAGCCGCTCCAGGTTGGCGGACCTGGCGGCGGTCTCGGGCACGGCTTTGCGGGCGGACTTGGGAGGCGCGCTCATGACGGCGGCGAGCTTACAGGCGAGACCGCGCTCGGGAAAGACTGCGCCCCTGGTCAGCGGAGCACCGCACGCGCGACAATCTGTGCTTCAGCTTCGGAGGTCGGTGACATCCTGGCGAGAGATTGCCGGTCGTAACTTGCAAGAGTCTGGGCGAAGCCATCGCGCTGCGTGAACTGCGGTTCCCAGGCGAGTGCCGCCCTCACTTTTCTTGTGTCGACGGCGCAGTCGTGATCCCTGAACGGGAAATAGTCACGCGCCGCAAATCGGCCGCCGTAGCGTCGGCCGGAAATCAATATCGCGTCCTGTCCGGCCAGCTCAGCGAGCATGCGGACCCAGCCTTCCGCGCTCGCCAGTTCGGGGGCAGCAACGTTGTAGACGCCGGTCAACGTCCCGCCGTGCGAGAGGAAACGACCGATTACATCCGCCAGATCGGAGACGTGCAGGAACTGGAGGCGCGCGCTTCCGTCGCCAGGAACAATGATCGGCCGGCCACTCAGCACCCGCGCCCAGACGAAGGTCTCTCTGTCGATGTCGTTCCCGGGACCGTAGAGATAGGGCGGGCGAAGGATCACTGTCGGTATCGTCGCCTGATCGAGCAAGAACCGATCAGCGTCAGATTTTTCCCGCCCGTAGTCTCCCCAAACCTCCGCGCCGCCGATTTTATCGTCCTCGTTCGGCAGGTGTCCCGGCTCGGAGCGGTAGACAGCGGCGCTGCCGAGATGGATCCACATACCAGCGCCTGGTCCGAAGACCCGGTAGGCGATCTCGCTCTGTTGGCCGGTGTAGGCGCAGGTGTCGATGACGGCATCGAACTCCTCCGCTTGCTGCTGCATCCTCTCCGCGTCGTTGCGGTCGACGCAGATCTGCCGGGTGCCGGCCACCAGGCGACTGCCGCGATTCAGCAAAGCAACCTCGTGCCCGTCCGCGAGGAGGGCGGGAATCAGTGCGGAGCCGACGAAACCTGTTCCGCCTATGATCAGGAGCCGTCTTGTCATCTGTCTTGTGTCGGGCCGTGGTGGGTTTGCGCGTCTGGGCAGCATGGCAAAAGGCATGGTCACATTCACGGGCGTTCGATCGGCGCGAGGCAAGAAGTTGACTGGGTCGGCGCGGGCGGTGCGCCCGGAATGATCGTCGGGAGGAATAAGTGTCTACCGTCATTCGCTTCAGGAAGGGGCGGCAAGCATATGATAAGGCGTGAAAAATCGCTGATCTGGCGGCTTCCCTGCGCGCCCTGTGTTTTGCGCATAATGTATATTATGGAAAATTATAGTGTGCTCGGGGCAGACCTCGGTTTGGCGCGGATCCCTTCGGCTTTCGCGAGAGTTCAGGCACCCGACGCCACCTCCGCCGTCCCGACTTACAGCGACCGCCGGACGGCGGCGCCTCACGCCGGAACCTCGAGCACCATTCCGTCGTAGGCCGGCTCGACGCCTGGCGGGCAGCGGGCGGCGATGACGTCGTAGTCGACCTGGTGGTTCATGTGGGTGAGTACCGTGCGCTCGGGGCCGAGGCGAGCGACCCAATCCATCACCAGGTCGAAATGGGCGTGGGTCGGATGGGGCTCGAACCTGAGGCAGTCGACGATCCAGACCTTGATGCCCTCCAGCGCGGCGAAGGCCGCCGCGTCCAGGCTCACCAGGTCGGTCGAATAGGCGAAGGGCCCGAAGCGGTAGCCGAGGGTGGTCTCGGGGCCGTGGCCCTGGACGAAGGGCGTGACCGCGAGTTCGCCCACCTGGAACGGGCCTTCGATGGTGCGGTCGTCCAGCAGCGGCCGGTAGAGGCTCTCCTTGTCGTGGCTGGAGACGAAGGCGTACTCGAAGCGCCGGGTCACCAGCGCGCGGGTCGTCTCGTCCATGTAGGCCGGGATCGGCGCGCCGCGCGCGTAGGCCATGTTGCGGAACTCGTCGATGCCGTGGCAGTGGTCGCCGTGGGCGTGGGTGAAGAGCACCGCGTCGAGATGGACGATGTCGTGGTCGAGCATCTGCAGGCGCAGGTCGGGCGAGGCGTCTACCAGGACCCTGGTCGCACCCTCCTCCACCAGGATCGAGACCCGCCGCCGCCGGTTCTTCGGGTTCGCCGGATCGCAGTCGCCCCAGAAGCCGCCGGGCGCGCGGCCGGCGATGGGCACGCCGCCGGAGCCGCCGCAGCCGAGGATCGTGACCTTCATGGCGCTCGCAAACCGGCCCGACCGCTCAACCGGCCGAGGGGGCGCTGGGCGCGGCCTTGGCGAAGAGGCGGAAGAAGTTTTGCGTCGTGACGCGCGCCAGCTCCTCGGACGAAAGGCCCAGGAGCTCGGCGAGATAAGCCGCCGTGTGCACCACGTAGGCCGGCTCGTTCCTCTTGCCGCGCTTGGGCACGGGCGCGAGATAGGGCGAGTCCGTCTCCACCAGTATGCGCTCCAGCGGCAGGCTCCGGGCGACCTGGCGCAGCTCTTCAGCCTTCTTGAAGGTGACGACGCCCGAGAGGGAGATGTAGAGCCCCTGGGCAAGGGCCGCCTCGGCGAGCGCCGGGCCCGCGGTGAAGCAGTGGATGACGCCGGGGAAGGCCCCCTCGCGCGCCCCCTCCTCCAGGAGACGCGCCGTGTCCGCCTCGGCGTCTCGGCTGTGCACGACGAGCGGCAAGCCGGTCTCCCGCGCCGCCGCGATGTGGGCGCGGAAGGAGCGCCGCTGGGCCTCGCGTGGGCTGTTGTCGTAGTAGTAGTCGAGTCCGGTCTCGCCGATGCCCACCACCTTGTCGCCGGCCGCCAGCGCGATCAGGCGCTCGGGCGTCTCCTGCCCCTCCTCGCCCGCGTCGTGGGGATGGACGCCGACGGTGCAGTAGACGTCCTCGAAGCGCCGGGCGATGCCGGCGACCCGCTCGAACTCCGAAAGCCGGGTGCAGATGGTGACGAGCGTCCCCACGCCGGCGGCCCGCGCCCGGGCCACCACGGCGTCGAGCGCCTCCTCGTCCTCCAGGTAGTCCAGGTGGCAGTGGGAATCGACCAGCATCGCCCTGCTCTTGGCCCGTTCAGGCCTGGGCCTCCGCCGCCTCGTCCTGGTAGCGCGGGAACACGCCCTGGGGCTTCGGGAGTTTCATTCCGGCTTTCAAGGCGTCCCCCAAGGCGCTGAAATCGCGTCTATCTTCCGGCTGGCCGAGCTGCTCCAGCAGGCGGGCCATGGCGTCCGGCATGACCGGCTGGGTGAGGATCGCCAGGTGCCGCACGGTCTCCAGCACCACGTAGAGGACGGTTCCCATGCGCGCCGGGTCGGACTTGCGCAGGGCCCAGGGCGCCTGCTCGTCCACGTAGCGGTTGGCGGCGCCCACCACCTCCCAGGTGGCCTCGAGGGCCCGGTGGAAGGCCTGCACGTCATAGGCCTCGCGGAGACGCGCCAGCAATCCACGGGCTGAGCCCAGCAGCGCCTCGTCGGCCGGCTCGAAGGCGCCGGGCTCAGGCACCTCGCCGTCGCAGTTCTTGGCCACCATGGAGAGCACCCGTTGGGCCAGGTTGCCGAAGTCGTTGGCGAGATCGTTGTTCATGCGGCCGACAAGCGCCCGGTGCGAGAAGTCGCCGTCGTTGCCGAAGGGCACCTCGCGCAGCACGAAGTAGCGCACCTGGTCGAGGCCGTAGCGTTCGACGATCTGGAAGGGGTCGATGACGTTGCCCAGCGACTTGGAGATCTTCTGGCCCTCACTGGTCCACCAGCCGTGGGCGAAGACCCGCTTGGGCGGCGCGACGCCTGCGGCCATGAGGAAGGCGGGCCAGTAGACCGCGTGGAAGCGCAAGATGTCCTTGCCGACCATGTGCAGGTCCGCCGGCCAGAAGGTGGTGAAGCTCTCGCTCTCCTCGTCCGGAAAGCCGACCGCGGTGATGTAGTTGGTGAGCGCGTCGAGCCAGACGTACATGATGTGATCGTCGTCGCCCGGCACCGGCACGCCCCAGCGGAAGGTGGTGCGGCTGACCGAGAGGTCGCGCAGGCCCGACTTGACGAAGGAGACGACCTCGTTGCGCCGGGTCTCCGGCAGGATGAAGTCGGGCTGGCTCTCGTAGAGCTCCAGCAGGCGGTCGCCCCAGGCCGAGAGGCGGAAGAAGTAGGAGGGCTCCTCGACCCACTCGACGGGCGCGCCCGAGGGCGCGATGAAGGTGCCGTCGGGCTGCTTGGTCAGCTCGCTCTCGGTGTAGAAGGCCTCGTCGCGCACCGCGTACCAGCCGGCGTAGCTGCCGAGATAGATCTCGCCCGCCTCCATCAGCTTTTGCCAGAGGGCCTGGCAGGAGCGCTTGTGGCGCGCCTCCGTGGTACGGATGTAGTCGTCGATGGAGCAGTTCATGGCCTCGGCCAGGCGGCGGAAGTTGCCCGAGACCTGGTCGGTGAAGGCCTGGGGGTCCATGCCGGCGGCCTGGGCCGACTTCTCCACCTTCTGGCCGTGGTCGTCGGTGCCCGTGAGGAAGTGCACCCGGTAGCCGTCGAGGCGCTTGAAGCGCGCGAGGGCGTCGCAGGCGAGCGTGGTGTAGGCGTGCCCGATGTGGGGCACGTCGTTCACGTAGTAGATGGGCGTGGTCAGGTAGTAGGTCTTGTCCGGCGCCGGCATGGGGCTGTCATCCGTATCAGTCCGGCCGTCCCGCGAGCTCGGTTCCCGCACCGCCGCCCCCATCGCGGCGGGGAGGCCCGTCGGGGTCACTCCGCGCGCGCCAGCGCCTCAAGTTCCAGAAAGGCCGCGAGCAGGGCCTGCTTGCGGTCCAGGTTGGCGGTCTCGACCCGGGCCATCAGTTGGCTGACCTTGTCCCACAGCGCGATCCATTCCGCAAGACTGCCCCGCGCGGCCAGGCCCGTGACGACGGCCCCCTCTCCGGCCGTGACCTCGGCCGGCGCGCGGCCGAGCGTGCGAGCCCGCAGGACCCGCGCCAGCCACCAGAGCAGCAGGTCCCGGCCGGCCTTGAAGGCGCTTGCGTCGGCGCCCCGCGACAGACGGTCGGTGAAGCCGTGCAGGCGCTTGGTGTCGAAGCCCGCGGGCGGCTGCCCCCCCTCTCCGCCCAGGCCCGAGAGCAGCCCCACCAGCTCGCCGTAGAGCTCCAGCCCGCCGGTCTCGGCCAGCTCCAAGGCGCGGCCGATGCTGCCGTCGGCGAGGCGCGCGAGCGCCGCGGCGTCCTCCGGTGCCAGCTCCGGCGCAGCCCGCTCCAGCAGCCCCGCCACTTCCGCCTCGCCCAGCGGCGCCAGCGCCAGGTGGCAGCAGCGCGAGCGGATGGTGGGCAGGAGACGGCCCGGCGCGTGGCTCACCAGCAGCAGCAGGGACTGGCGCGAGGGCTCCTCCAAGACCTTCAAAAGGGCATTGGCGGCGTTGGGGTTGAGCGCGTCGGCGCTGTCCACCACGACCACCCGCCAGCCGCCCTCGGCCGGGGTCAGGCGCAGGAACTCGTTGGCCCGGCGCACCTGGTCGACGGTGATCTCGCTGCGCGGCTTGCCGGTCTTAGGGTTGGCCTGGAGCTCCAGCACCATGAGATCCGGATGCCCGCCCGCGGCGGTCCGGCGGAACACGGGATGCTCGGGCGGTATAGCCAGGCCTGCCACGTGTGCCTCCGCCGGCTCGGCGGCTTCGCCGAACAGGCCCGGCTCATCGGCGGCCCCGGCCCCCTCCGGTCCCGAACCCTGGGCCAGCAGATAGCGGGCGAAGCGGAAGGCGAGGGTCGCCTTGCCGACGCCCCGCGGTCCGGTCAGCAGCCAGGCGTGGGGCAGCCTCCCGGTTTCGGCGGCGCGCGCCAGCACCCGCTCCGCCGCCTCTTGCCCCAGCAGCTCGGGATTGGCACGGGGTGCGGGCAGAGCCGACCGGTCCGCTGTCTCGCCGCTCATGGCAGCACCGGCTCCAAGCGCGCGCGCACCGCCGCCAGCACCGCGGCCTCGACTTCCTCCAACGCGGGCGCGGCGTCGATCACCACGGAGCGCTCGGGCGTCCGAGCCGCGATCTCGAGGAAGCCCTTGCGCAGGCGTTCGTGGAAGGCCTTGTCCATGCGCTCGTAGCGGGTGGCGCCGCCGCGGCTCTTGGCGCGCTCCAGGCCGACGTCCACCGGCAGGTCCAGGATCAGCGTCAGGTCGGGCTCGAGGTCGCCGACGGCGAGCGCATAGAGCTGCTCGATGGGCGAGCGGCCCAGGCGGTGCCCGTAGCCCTGATAGGCCATGGTGGAATCGGCGAAGCGGTCGCAGACCACCCAGTCGCCCGCTTCGAGCGCCGGCCGGACCACCCGCTTCACGTGGTCGTGGCGGGCAGCGAAGTGGAGCAGCGCCTCGGTCATGGGGTCCCAGCGACCGACGTCGCCGTGCACCAGCAGCGCGCGGATCTCCTCGGCGCCCGGGCTGCCCCCCGGCTCGCGGGTCTCGATCACCGACTTTCCGGTCGCCCTGAGCGCCTCGGCCAGGCGGGCCACGTGGGTCGACTTGCCGGCCCCCTCCCCGCCTTCGAACGTGATGAAACGCCCCGCCATGCGGGCGATCCTGACCGCCGCGCCGGGGCGCGTCAATGCGGGTCGGGGGCCATCGGGAGGGTTCCCGAAATCGGGCGCTAAGGCGCGCCGAAGACCAGGAACTCTAGGGCGGCGACGATGCGCCCGAAGGGACCCTTCTGGCCGACCGCCGTGCCGGCGTAGAGGGGATAGCTCACCGTTTCGCCCTCCGAGGGCGTGACCACCAGCTTGGCGATCTCCTGGCCCTCCTCGATCGGGGCCGGCACCGGCGAGGCGTAGGTGACGCTCACCTTCATGCCCTTGCGGGCGTTGCGCGCCAGGGTGAGGATGACGTCCTTCTTGGCCACCAGGGGCACGGTCTCGGTCTCGCCCAGCCAGACGGCCGCCTGGTCGACGGTCTCGCCCGCCTGGAACAGCTCGTAGTTCTTGAACTCGCGGAAGCCCCAGCGCATTAGGCGCTCGGACTCCTCGGCCCGGTCGCGCACGGAGTCGAGCCCGGTCACCACCAGGATCAGACGCCGGCCGTTCTGCACCGCCGAGGCGGTCAGGCCATAGCCCGCCTCCTCCGTGTGGCCGGTCTTGAGGCCGTCGGCACCGACGGTCTTGTAGAGCAGCGGGTTGCGGTTGCCCTGGCGGATCTCGCTCCAGGTGAACTCCTTCTCGCTGTAGAACTGATAGTAGTCGGGGAAATCCCGGATGGTGCGCAGCGCGAGCGTTGCCAGGTCGCGCGCCGACATGCGCTGATCGGGATGGGGCCAGCCGGTGGCATTGGCGAATTGAGAGTTGGTGAGGCCGATCTCGTGGGCCTTCTCCGTCATCTCCTCGGCGAAGGCGGCCTCCGAGCCGGAGAGACCCTCGGCCAGCACGATGCAGGCGTCGTTGCCCGACTGCACGATGACGCCGCGCAGGAGGTCCTCGACGCGCACCTCGGTCCCGACCTCGACGAACATCTTGGAGCCGCCCATCCGCCAGGCCTTCTCGCTGACCGGAAGGGTGTGGTCGAAGCTCAGGCGGCCTTCCTTCAGGCGATCGAAGACCATGTAGACGGTCATGATCTTGCTCATGGAGGCCGGCGGCATGGGCTGGTCGGCGTTCTTCTCGAACAGCACCGTGCCGGTCGTGGCGTCCATCAGGATGGCTTCGCGCGCCTTAGTCTCGAGCGCCTGGGCGCCGCCCGTCAGCGCCAGCGCGAGGATGAGCCCGAGCGCGGCGACCCTGGCGCCCAGCCAAGCCGATCCGCCGCCGCCCGAGAGATCTCTGTTGACGTGCTGTCGTCCCGTCGTCTTCAAGCCCATCCCATCACCTCGCAAGAGCATCGCCGATTGAGGATTATCTACATTGTTTCAAAAGATTATGCACGCTTCTTAAACTGATTTACGAGCCCGAGCACAGCTCCGGCGCTGGGAAACAGCTCAGTCGACCACCACCCTGGCGTCCTTGTGGCCGTTCTCGATCAAGCTGGCCAGCAGGCGGTCGGCGTCCGCCACCGTCCGCACCGGGCCGAGCCGCACCCGAAAGAAGCGCTGGGAGCCCTGCAGGCTCTCGGTGATGGAGGTCGGCCCGAAGATGGCGAGACGCGCGCCCAGGCGCACGGCGTTGTCCCGGCGCAGGAAGGCGCCTGCCTGGACGTAGATGCTGGTGGGTCGGACCGCCCGGCGGGTCACCTTGCCGTCCGGCTGCGGCTCGACCAGCGGCGCCCGGACGGCTTCGGTCACGGTCGCCGCGGTCTCGACGTTGGTGACCTGGGGCTGGACGGGCACCTCTGCACCGTTCACCTCCTTGCCGAGCTCGGAGGATTCGACGGCGATCACCGGTGCCGCCTCGGGCGCCGACCCGGCGTCCTCGCGGGTCTGCAGCAGCGAGGCGAGCTGGCGGCTTTCGGGCTCCAGGATCTCGACCAGGACCTTGGCCGTGCCGGCTTTCTGGAAGCCCAGGAGTTCCGACGCGCGGCTCGAGAGATCGATGATGCGACCGTTCTTGAACGGCCCGCGGTCGTTCACCCGCACCTCGACCGAGCGGCCGTTGTCCAGGTTGGTGACCCGCACCAGGCTGGGCATGGGCAGGGTGCGGTGCGCCGCCGTCATCTGGTGCTGATCGAAGACCTCGCCGTTGGCGGTCAGGTTGCCGTGGAAGTTGGGTCCGTACCAGGAGGCGATCCCGGTTTCCCGGTAGCCGTAGTCGACCTTCGGGTAGTACCAGACGCCGTTCACCTGGTAGGGGTTGCCGACCTTGTAGATGCCGGCCTCGCCCGCGGGCGGCTCCTGCTGAACCTGCTTGGCGGCATGGGAAACCAGCTCCGCCTCGGCGCAGGCGGCCAGGAAGAGGACCGCGGTCAGGGCGAAGGTCCGCCATGCCGGACGCATAAAATCCAACATTTTGTGGTATCGACCGACAGACATCACCGAATGGTGGAGTCTACGTGGCCCCTGCCCGCGTCGCAAGACCCCGGCCCAGGTCATCCGCCCTCGCTCGAGCGCAGCTTCTCCAGGAGCTCGTAGCTGGGATAGCCGTCCGGCGGCAGCCCGGCGGCCTGCTGGTAGGCCCTGAGGGCGGCCCGGGTCTGGCGGCCGATCACGCCGTCTGGCGTCCCCGGATCGTAGCCCTTGGCCAGCAACCGCTCCTGCAGCTCCTCGACCTCATTGCGGCTCAAGGGACGCTCCGAGGCCGGTCGCGGGGTCTTCAGCGGATCCCCGTCGGCGAGGCGGTCGGCCAAGTGCCCGACCGAGATGGCGTAGGTCACCGAGCGGTTCCAGTTCATGATGACGCCGAAGTTCCTGTAGACCAGGAAGGCGGGCCCCTTGTGGCCGCCGGGCAGGATCAGGGAGGCCTGAATGTCGACCCGCGGCAGGTCGCGCCCGTCGGCCCGGCGCACGCCGAGGTCCTGCCACTCTGCGAGCTTGCGCTTTTGGTCGAGGCTGGCCTGGGCCCAGGGGAAGTCGGCAGGCAGGCGCACCTCGCGGCCCCAGGTCCGCTCGCCGTCCCAGCCGATGTTCGAGAGGAAGTTGGCGGCGGACGCCAGCGCGTCGGGCAGGCTGCCCCAGATGTCGCGCCGGCCGTCGCCGTCGTAGTCGACCGCGTAGGCCAGGTAGGTCGAGGGGATGAACTGGACGTGGCCCATGGCGCCCGCCCAGGAGCCGACCATGGCCTCGGGCTCGATCTTCTCCTGCTCGATGATCTTCAAGGCGTCCAGGAGCTGTCCCCGGAAGAAGGAGCTGCGCCGGCGGTCGTAGGCCAGGGTCGCCAGGGCGGCGACCACCTGGTAGTCGCCCCGGTAGCTGCCGTAGTTGGTCTCCAGGCCCCAGAAGGCCAGCAGGAAGCGGCGCTGGACGCCGTAGCGGCGCTCGATCTCCTCGAGCAGTCTCCCATGGGCCGCGAGCATGGCCCGCCCGCGCTCGATGCGCGTGTCGGTGACCCGCTTGTCGAAATAGTTCCAGAAGGTCTGGGTGAACTCGGGCTGGCGCCGGTCCAGCTCCAGGATGCGATCGATCGGCTCGACGCCGGCGAAGGCCCGGTCGAGGGTCGCCGGCGAGATGCCCTTGGCAAGCGCTTCGGCCCGGAAGTCGGCAAGCCAGTTCTCGAAGGGGGCCTGGGCCCCGGTCTCGGTCTCCGCCAGGGCCACCGACACGCCGACGGCGGGCGCCAGACCCAGCGCCGCGCCGAGCAGCAGCAGGCCGCTCAGAAACCTGTTCAGGGACCGGGGGAAGCGTCGATTGCCCATGCCATAGCCTTTCGAGCGGATCTTCGACTCCGATCTGCCCGAGAATCGGGGCCGAGCCTTTTGCCACAGGCTTCCGCGCGGCGCAACGCGCGGCGCAGCCAGCACTAAAACTATAGGCCGCTCCTAGAATTAAAATTGCGTTTCCGCGGCCGCTTTCCAGCCTGTTTTGGACCAAGGAAAACACCCTTAATAGCTTGGATTCGAAGCATTTCTCCCCCAGGGCGTTCACAGAAATTTAATCATGGGTTCCGATACTGCCGCACCCGAGCCGAAAATCCCATGACGACGGGGACGCTGCGACGAACAGGGGGTCATGGGTGGAGCTATTTCGGAATAGGTGTCATGACGTCCAAACGGCCCATTCGCGTGTTCTCCAAGACCATGACCGCCGTCGGCCTGGCGCTGACAGTGTCGGCCTGTTCGACGATCTACCAGAAGGACTGGAAGGAGACCTCGGACGTACCTGATCTGGACGACCCCTCGCAGCGTGCTGTCGCCCTGCTCGACTACTGCAAGAAGCTCCACGAACGCGGCGATCTCAACCTGGCGGCCGGCATCTGCAACCGGGCCCACGAGGTCGACCCGACCAATCCCGAGCCCCTGATCGCCCTGGCCGGCGTCCTCGAGGACATGCAGCTCACGGAGTCCGCCATCGAGGCCTACCGCGCGGCCCTGCTGATCGACCCGCAGGAGACAGATGCCCTCTACGGGCTCGGCAAGATCTACATCGACCGCAGACAGTACGGCATGGCAGCGGAGCCGCTCGAGGTCGCCGTCCTGATGCAGTCGGATGACCCGCGGGTCTACAACGCCCTCGGCGTGGTCATGGACCAGCAGGGCCAGCACCAGATGGCCCAGTCCTACTACCGCCAGGGCCTCGACCACAGCCCGCGCAACGTCTCTCTCAGGAACAACCTCGGCCTCTCCATGGTCCTCGCCGGCAACTCCGAAGAGGGTATGGAGATGCTGCGCGATGTCGCCGCCGAACCGGACTCCGGGGCAATGGCCAGCCGCAATCTGGCGATGGCCGCCCAGATCGCCGCCCAGAACCAGGCCGGGCTGAGCACCAGCCCCAGCCCCAGCCAATCCGTGGGCAGCGTCCCGCAGGCCCCGAGCGAGCCCCAGGTCAGCGAGGGCGACGAGCAGCCCGTCAACCGCGGCGAGTGGCCTGACGACGACCTCTCGACCCTGGCGCCCTCGACCGGCGACGCGAACCCGGCCGACAGCGAGCCGGCGGCCAGCCCCGTGCCGCTGCTGGCGCCCTACCAGCAGCGCTCCGAGGCCGCGCCCCAGCCCGTCCCGACCACCCCCGTCGAGTCCGCGCCCGTCGAATCCACGCAAGTCGGCGGCAGCTCCGTCTCGGTCCCGCTGGCAGCGGCCGCAGCGGCCAACGCTGGGACGAGCGCTCCGGCGGAGACCCGACAGCAGAACTACGCCACCTCGCCCTCCATCGATCAGGAAATTTTCGCGGCGACCAATCCGCCGGCCGACGCGCCGGCGCCCCGTCCCGGCGACTCGCGGCCGGCCGCCCAGACCGCGACTCAAACGACCGCGACCCAAACGACCGCGCCTCAGGCGACCGCGCCCCAGATCGCGACGGCCACCGCCCAGCCCACCAGGAGCCGGAACACCGAGACGGTGCCGCTCGCCGGCCCGGCGCGCTACTCCACCAAGGCCGGAGCGCGCGGCACCGAGCGCAAGGCCGCCGCCCGCCGGCCCGCGTCCGAACCCGAATTCGAGGCCTCGCCCAACTGGTCCCTGGCGGCCCAGGCCATCTTCGCCACCAGTGTCGCCGAGGTGCCGCCTGCCCCCCGCACCAGCGTGCGCGAGGAGCTGGCGAACAATGACGCGATCCACGCGCCACGGCAGGAGGCCCCCTCGACGCTCGCGGGCGCGACCCGGCAGGGTCCCCACGGCGAGTTCGCGAGCGCGCCGGCAAGCGGCCCATCGATTGCCGCCCAGGGCTATCCGGTGGACGACAGCTGGTTCTATACGGCCCAGCTCGCCTCCTACTACAGCGCCGAGCGCGCCCGGGAAGGCTGGGAGATGCTTCGCGCGTCTGCCGGCGATGCGCTGGAAGGCCAGAACGCCTTCATCCTGCGCGCCGACCTGGGCGAGCCCATGGGCACGGTCTTCCGGGTCCGCACGGGCACCATGACCGACGAGACCGCGGCCCTGCAGTTCTGCCAGGACCTGCAGGCCAAGGGCCTCGACTGCATGCCGGTCAAGGCTTCGCGTGCCGGAACCGCCGAGGCCCTGGTGGACAAGATCTGCCAGACGGTCAAGTCCGACGGCTTTTGTGGACGCGTCCAGCGCTCCAGCCTGCTCGGCGCCGACGGGACCGAGAACGCCGGCTGAGCGCCTCCCCTATTCTGCACCCTCTCTTTCTCTCGGGGAGCCCGGCCTTCGCCAGGCTCCCCTATTTCTTGGCCGGCCGGCGGGAAGCCGATCCTCTGCAACGCTAGTCCGGTGCCGCGTGTCGTAGGAAGCGCCGGGCCGCCGGCAGGCCGTCCTCTGCGCACCAGGCGCGGTAGCCGCCCAGGCCCCGGTTGCTCCATTCCCGGTCGGCGTCGACCCAGCCGGCGATGCGCTGGGCTTTGGCCTCCTCGGCGTCGAGCCCGCTCTCCTCGGTCAGTGCGGCCAGCTCCCGCTTGAAGCCGAACTCGACCTCGGGTGTGAGCAGGCCGCAATAGCTGGTGACGGCGTAGTCGTAGACCACCTGGCGGAGGGTGCGCGCCGGCTCGGCGTCGTAGGCGCCGCTCGAGGCGGCGGAGACCAGCCAGCAGAGCAGGCCCGCAAGGGCCGATCCCAGCCAGACTCGCGCCAATGGGGCTTGCTCGACGGCGGGCATGAGGTGGGCCGGCGCGGTTCGTCTAGTGCTCGAAATAGTCGCCGATGACTTCCTTCTTGGTGTCGATCGACACCTGGGCGACGCTGCGGGTCCGGGCCTGCTGGGTCCAGCCGATCTTGAGATAGACCGGGTTCTCGAAGCGCAGGATGTTCATGTAGGCCTCGTAGAGCGACAGCTCCAGATAGGAGGTGACCGTCTGCGCCTTGTAGTCGCCGTTGGGCTTGGGCGGACCGTCGGGGCCGTGCTCGGCGAAGACCACCGTGCCGCGGTTGTAGTTGTCGTCGTCGTAGAGCCGCACGGTGATGTAGGACTGGGCCTGCTCGCCGGACTTCTTGGTCAGGACCTGGACCGCGTAGCGGGTGATGGTATGCATTGTGATGGGCATGGATGACGTCCTCTCGGGCGCTCAGGCCGGCCGGCGCAGGGCGCTTCCAGCCCGTCTCTTGAGCCCCGCCGTCATTCGACCGAAATCCGAAAGCGGCAGGTCTGGCGCGCCACCACGATGGCGCGGGTGAAGAGGTGGTACTCGCCCTCGAGCGCACGGCTCACGGGCTCCTGGCCGGAGCCGATGATGACCTCGTCGGTCTCGATCGGACCGAAGAGGGAGACCTGGCAGTCGCCCTCCAGGTGCTCAATGCTCACCTTGCGCGGCTGGCCGTCGCGGAAGCGGGCCTCGATCCAGTGGTCGGTCCCCCACTGCACGGTCAGCTCGCAGCTCTCGCCGGGCTCCAGCACTTGGCCGATCTCACAAGCCAGGCTCCAGGTCGGCAGGATCGCCAGGAGAAACGCGAGCGGTACGCCACGTAGCGGTCTCATGTCTGACGCGCGTCCTCCGGCCTGCTTGCGAGCGCTCTCGTGCCGACAAACCGAGCGGCCGGAACCTAGCCTGCCGCGGCCGCCGGCTTCGCGCCGAGCTTCACGTCGGTCTCCATCTCGGCCCGCATGGCGGCTTCCCGTGCCGCCTCCTCCTTGGCCTGCTCGCGCCGGCGCATGAGCTCCGCCGTGATCGCGCCGATCAGGGTGATGCCGACGATGATGACGGCGAGCGCGCTCACGTCCGGCTTGGTGCCCAGGCGGATCTGACCCGACAGCACCGTGGTCAGCGTGCTTTCCGCCTGGATGGTGAAGACGGTGGTGTTGTAGTTCTCGAACGAGGTGAGGAAGGCCAGCACCGCGGCCGAGAAGATGGCGGGCCTGAGGAAGGGGATGAGGATCTTCCAGAAGACCTGCACGTGGGTCGCGCCGAGGTCGAGCGCCGCTTCCTCCTGGGTGCGGTCGAAGCGCTGCAGGCGGGCGAGGAAGACCAGCATGCAGTAGGCGGAGATGAAGGTCGACTGGCCGACCACGGTGAGGAAGATGCCGTCGTAGTAGATCGACTCGTAGTCGGCGTCCGCCCAGGTCCCCAGCTTGTCCCAGAAGACCAGCGTCGAGATGCCCAGGATCACGCCCGGCGTCAGTACCGGCGAGACCACGATGGTGTAGTAGATGGGCCTGAGGCGCTCGTAGATCTGGGTCATCATCAGCGCCGCCGCCAGGCTGATGGGGACCGAGAGGCAGATCACGCCGATGCCGATGATCAAGCTGCGCTGGATGCCGATCATCATGTCGTCGTTGTCGAGCAGGTGGCCGAACCACTTGAGGGTGGTGCCTTCCCAGGGCGAGACCTGCGGGAAGGGGCTCTCGTTGAAGGCCGAGGCGCCCATCATGAAGAGCGGCCCGAAGAGGTAGGCGAAGAACAGCAGGATGTAGAAGCCCACCATCAGCTTCATGACGCCTCTCGAGGTCATTTCGCGATCTCCCCGAAACGGACCTTGAAGAGCCGCATGACCAGCATCACGAAGACGATGCAGACGATCAGCAGCACGAAGGCGTAGGCCGAGCCGCGCGGCCAGTTGCCGCCGGTGTTGAACCACTGATAGATGATCTGGGTGAACCAGAGGCTGGATGGGCCGCCGAGGATCTGGGGCGCGGCCAGGGCGCCGGCGCAAAGCATGAACACCATGGTGCAGCCCGACGCGATGCCCGGTTTGGCGTGGGGCATGACCACGCGGACGTGGATCCGCCACCAGGGCGCGCCCAGATCCCGCGCCGCCTCGATCTGGTTGTGGTCGAGGCTCTCGACGGCGTTGTAGATGGGGAAGATCATCAGGAGGATGTAGGCGTAGCTGAGGCCGGCGTAGAGGCCGACGTCGGCCCCCAGGAAGTCGATCGGCTCGCTCAGCACGCCGATGCCGAGCAGCGCCTGATTGATCACCCCGCCGGTGCCGAAGAGAATGCGGAAGGCGAAGGCCCGCAGGATCTCGTTGACCCAGAACGGCAGGATCAGGCAGAGCACCAACAGCCGCGCCCGGCCGCCGCGGGCCACCTGGGCCATGTAGTAGGCAATGGGATAGCAGAGCGCGAAGTCCAGGAGCGTGATCAGCACGCTGACCAGGATGGTGCGCCCGAAGACCTGCATGTGGAGATAGTTGAAGAGCTCCTCGTCGCCTTCCCGCCCGAACAGGAGATAGCGGTAGTTCTCCAGGGTGAAGACGTCCTTCGGCCCGCCGATCTCATTGGGCAGCAGGTTATGGCTGAAGGAGAACTGCACCATGTAGAGCTGGGGCAGGATGATCATGACCAGCGTCCAGATCATCACGGCCCCGACCAGATAGAACGACAGGAACACGCCGTTCGTTTGCACGAAGCGGATGCGCGTCACGCCGGTCCAGATGGTGTCCGCGTGCTTCTGGACGTGCGGCGCGATCAGGATCGCCAGCAGCACTGCCAGAAAGACGCCGAAGAACTCACTCATGGGCCAGCTCTCCGAGCGGCAGCACCGTGGCGCGGCGCGGCTCGAACTGGAGACGGGTCTGGGCGCCCACCTCGGGCGGATGGATGCTGCCGTCGTTGGTGAGCGAGATGCTGATGTCCTTGTGGCTCTCGCCCTTCAGAAAGATCTTCAGGAACTGGCCTTCGAACTCCTCGTTGAGCACCGTCGTCTCGATCCGGTTTTCCGCCTCGGCCGCACCGTTGCTCAGCCTGAGGGCTTCCGGGCGGATGAAGAGGATCGCGTCGTCGCCTTCCTTGAGGCCCCGCCTGTTGCGGCCGCGCAAGGGGCCGAACTTGGACTCGATGACCGCGAACTCCTGGTCGGTCTGGACGACGCTGCCGTGGAAGGGATTGTTCTCGCCCACGAACGACGCGACGAAGGCGGTCGAGGGATCGTCGTAGATGGTGGTGCCGTCGGCGACCTGCTGGATCACGCCGGCGCTCATGACCGCCACCCGGTCGGACATGGTGAGCGCCTCGCCCTGGTCGTGGGTGATGTAGATGAAGGTGATGCCGACCCGCTGCTGGATCGCGCGCAGCTCGGTGCGCATGTGCTGGCGCAGCTTCAGGTCGAGCGCCGAGAGCGGCTCGTCGAGCAGCAGCACCTCGGGCTCGACCGCGAGCGCCCGGGCGATGGCGACCCGCTGGCGCTGTCCGCCGGAGAGCTCCGAGACCAGCTTGTCGCCCTGATCCGGCAGGGCGATCAGGTTGAGCAGCTCGTCGGCGCGCTTGCGCCGCTCGAACTTGCTGACGCCGCGGACCTCGAGGCCGAAGGCGATGTTGTCGGCGACCGTCATCAGCGGGAAGAGCGCCAGGTTCTGGAAGATCAGCGCGGTCGGCCGCTTGTTGGGGCCGATGCCGAACATGTTGCGGCCGCCGATGCGCACCTCGCCCTCGGTCGGATCCAAGAAGCCCGAAACCGCCCTCAGAATGGTCGTCTTGCCGCAGCCCGAGGGCCCGAGGAAGCTGAAGAACTCGCCCTCCTCGATCCGCAGGTTGGCGTCGTTGACCGCGGTGAAGTCGCCGAAACGGATGGTTACGTGATCGAGATCGACATCGGCGCTCATTATCTATGGCCCCCCAACCAAGATAGCGAACTCCGCCCGAGGGCGTTTCCAGAAGTCTCCGCGGCCCGCCCCGGCCTACCTGGCCAGGGCGGAGCTAGCTCGCGGAGTCCCGGAGTTACTAAGCTAGGCCGCGACGAACTTGTCGCGGAACTCGGCGCGCGCGGCGGCGTACCAGACCGGCTCGGCTGGCCACCACCAGAGATTGTCGAGCGCGTCGTCCGGATAGGCTTCCTGGAAGGCCAGCTTGGTGGCCTCGTCGAGGAAGTCCGAGGCGCCGATCGCGACCGGGTTGTAGCCGGTCTCGTTGCCGAGCATGCCGCCCACTTCCGGCTGGAAGGCGACGTTGAGGAACTCGTAGATGGCATCCATGTTCTTGGCGCCGACCGGAATCGAGAGGCCGTCGAGCCAGGTGAAGGCGCCTTCCTGCGGCGCCATGTAGGTCACCGGCTTGCCTTCCTTCTTCAGCTCGATGGCGGGCCCGTCCCAGGTCTGGCCGATCACGCAGCCGTTCTGCATGAAGCCGGCCTTCTGGGTGTTGTGGTCGTTCCAGAACTGGCGGATCCAGGGCTTGTGCTCGACGGCGAACTTGGTGATCTCGGTCCAGATGCGCCGCATGTTGTCCTCGTCGGTGTAGGCGTCGATCATGCGGTTGGAGGGCAGCTCGCCGATGCGGTCGAGGTAGAGGCCGATGCCCGCCATCATCGAGTGCGGACGGCCCTGCACCTTGCCCTTCATCTCCGGCAGCCAGAGGTCGCCGTAGGTCAGGTCCGCATAGTCGCGCGTGAACATGTCCGTGCGCCAGGACATGGCCTCGGTGCCCCAGATGTAGGGCAGATGATAGATGCCGCCGTCCCAGGCCCATTCGTCGGTCGAGCCCTTCAACAGGCCGGAGACCACGTTGTCGGTCGGCACCCGGCCCATGTCCCAGGGCTGCAGCAGTCCGAGCGGCTCCCATTGCGGCTTGCGGTTCAGGGTCGGGCTGATGATGTCGAAGCCGCGGCCCTTGGTGGCCTTCATCTTGTTCAGCAGCTCCTCGTTGGAGCCGTAGTTGGTCACCTTGATGCTGACGCCGGTGTCCTCCTCGAACTTGTCGCGCACCGTCTGCGGAATATAGCCCGTCCAGATCAGGACCTTGAGTTCGCCGGAGGCCGCCTTCGCCTCTTCGGTCAGGACATAGGGCGAGAGCGTCGCGAACACGCCTGCGGCGGCCGCGTTCTTCAGCACCGTGCGCCGGGAGAAGGTCTTCGCGGCCTTCTGTGTCTTATGGCTGGAGAGTTCTGCCAAGGTCTGCTTTTTCACGATCTGCACTCCCTGATGGTTCCCCTGCTTGAGCAAGCGGCTGATTGGATTGGCGGTTTCGCCTGGTCGGCGACATCGATTTGGTTGGCGACATTGATTTCGCCATTTCGGCGGCATTGTTACAGTTACGACTGACAGAATGAAGCGAAAACTCCCGGCCCCGTAGGGCCAAAGCCCGCCAATCCGTGGAGCCAAGCTGCGCGACGCAGAAAGCGGCCGGGGTCCGGTCGCGCCGGCCCGCGGAGCGCACTTGCAAAGCCTGTGGGTATTCTGGGCCAGGATGGCGGCGCCCGCCAAATCAAAAGTTCTGGGGCTGAGCCTCAGCCAGGCTATGCCTTGTCGTCCGCGCCGACGCCAATGGGCGGCGCCGGGGTCGTCTTGCGGCTCAGCCGCCCGAGGGCGAGAAGATGTAGCCGGCGCCGCGCACGGTCTTGATCACCTGGGGCTTGGCCGGATCCTGCTCGATCTTGCGCCGGATGCGGGCGATGCGGATGTCGATGCTGCGGTCGAAGGGCTCCCAGCCCCGGTTGTGGGCCATGTCGAGCAGCTGGTCGCGGCTGAGGACCCGGTTCGGGTGCTCGGCGAAGGCCTTCAGCAGGTCGAACTCCATGCTGGTCAAGGGCACCTCGGCGCCTTCCTGGTCGAACAGCTTGTGGGCGTCGAGGTCGAGCCGCAGCTTGCCGAAGGTCACCATGCGCTGGGCCGTCTCCAAGGCCGTTTCGGCCCTGGCCTGGGCGCTCTCGAAGCGGCGCAGCACCGCCTTGCAGCGGGCCAGCAGCTCGCGCAGGTCGACGGGCTTGGCCAGATAGTCGTCCGCCCCCATCTCCAGCCCGACGATGCGGTCGACCACCTCGCCCGCCGCCGTCAGCATGATGAGGGAAACCTCGGTCTGCTCGCGCAGGAAACGGGCCAGGCTGAGGCCGTCCTCGCCCGGCATGTTGATGTCGAGCAGCACCAGGTCGATCGGCTCCGTCGCCACCACCTGGCGCAGGGCCTCGCCGCCGTCGGCCTGGGTCACCCGGAAGCCGTGAAGCTCCAGGTAGTCCTGCACGGTCTCCCTGATGTCCGGCTCGTCGTCCACGACGACGACGTGGCAGCTGCCTGTCATTCCTTGCCGTCCCTCCCGGGTCCGCCGCGCCTGCCGCATTGTTCTTTCGGCCGAGGCGTCCGGCGCCCGCTTCAGTTCGATTATGTCCGAGGCGACTGTCTCCAGCAAATGGACGGTGCGCGGGACCCGAGCGGTCGGGGTCCCGCGCACCTTGGCGGTTTGATGCATGGCGTCCGGCCTCCCCTGCCGGCCGGGCTCAGGCGGCCGAGCGGTCGAGGCGACAGCCGTCGATGTCGTCGGCCGAGAGCTCCACGATCGCCGCGATGGCGGCCCGGTCCAGCCCGACGTCCCGCAGCACGTGGTCGTTGACCATGGACATGGCCCGGATCACCTGCAGCGGCCGCTCGCCGCGGCCCCGGCAGCCCGGGCCGTCGGCCTGCCTGCGGCGGATGCCGGAGACCGCGGAGATCAAAGCGTCGATTGCCCAATCCACCAGGCCCACGGCTCCGCCGAAGATGTCGAGAGCACCCTCGTTTCCACCATGGGGCTGATCTTCGTGGCTCGATCGGATGTCTTGCTTGCTCATCGTTCTAGTCTCCACCCCTGAGATTCGATCTGCTTGGGACGGTCCCTTTCGGGCGCGCGGCACCAAGCCGTTGAAGGGAAATCTAGGAACCGCCCTTTTCCGGCGCATGTCTCGGCGGAAAGTTTTTGGTTTCAATTGTTTCTGGGCACCGCCGCGCGGCTTTTCTGCGCCGGCGAAAGCCATGATATGCTGCGCGGCGCTGAGGGTTCCCGCCGTTCCCGTCCGTCCGGCCGTTGCGATGGTTCCCTGCTCGGGCGGGCGGCGTGCGAGAGACCGAGCCGGGGATTCAAGCAGTCTTGGGAGGATGCCGGCATGTGGCCAAGATCGGATCTACTCGACCTTCTGAAGGTCGAGGTCCCCATCATTCAGGCCCCCATGGCCGGGTCCACCACGCCCGCCCTGGCGGCTGCCGTCAGCAACGCGGGCGCGATGGGGTCGATCGGCTGCGCGACGCTCTCGGCCGACGACCTGCGGGCCACGGCCGACCAGCTCCGCGCCGCCACCAACCGGCCCTTCAACCTGAACTTCTTCGCCCACGACCCGCCCCAGCCCGACCCCGAGACCGACGCCCGGACCCGTGCGCGCCTGGCGCCCTTCTACGAAGAACTCGGCCTCGGCGAGGTGCCGGCCGCCTCGCACCCGCGCTTCGCCACCTTCGGGCCCGAGGTCCTTTCGGCGCTGCTGGAAATCGCCCCACCGGTGGTGAGCTTCCACTTCGGCCTGCCGGGACGCGAGGCGCTGGAGGCGCTGCACGGCGCAGGCTGCCGTATCCTCTGCTCGGCCACCACGGTCGCCGAGGCGAAGGCGCTGGAGGCCAGCGGAATCGACGCCATCATCGCCCAGGGCTGGGAGGCCGGCGGCCACCGCGGCACGTTCGACACCTCCTTCGAGGATTTCGGCGTCGGGACCATGGCCCTGGTGCCGCAGGTGGTCGATGCCGTCGACCTGCCGGTCATCGCCGCCGGCGGCATCGCCGACGGACGCGGCATCGCGGCGGCCTTCGCCTTGGGCGCCGCCGGCGTCCAAATGGGAACGGCCTTCCTCTCCTGCAACGAGACGAACATCAGCGAGGCCCATCGCAGCGCCTTGGATCAGGCCAGCGACCAGGACACGCGGCTGACGAGGGCCTTTTCCGGCCGACCCGCGCGGGCCCGCACCAACCGCTACATCGAGGCCATGGCCGAGCGCCGCGAACCGCTGCCCGCGTTTCCCGCAATGTACGCCTTCAGCGGACCGCTGGAGCAGGAGAGCACGGCACGGGGCATGCCCGACTTTCAGTTCCTGCTCTACGGACAGGCCGCGGCGCTCAACCGAAAACTTCCGGCGGGCGAGCTGGTGCGGACCCTGGTGAAGGAAGCGCAGGAACGGCTCGCCCCATCCCAACTATGACCCGGGGCGGCGCGTGATCCGCGGCGGCGTTGCCCAGCGAAGGGTTCAAGGACGTAAGGAGAGCGTCGGCATGAAGAGACTGTGGCTGGCCAGCGTGCTTGCAGCCTGCCTGTCGGCCGCCGCGGCGCCGGCCCGGGCGGAGGGCGACTGCCGGCTGCGGTTCGGCTACGAGCCCTACGGTGCCTATACCTATACCGACGCCGCCGGCAATCCTGCTGGCATCGACATCGACGTGCTGCGCACCATCGGCGCGGAGCTGGGCTGCGAGATCAGCTACACCGAGATACCCTGGACGCGCATCCTGCTGATGATCGAGAACGGCGAGCTGGACGCCACCAGCAGCGCCAGCCTGACGCCGGAGCGCCAGCTCTACGCTCATTTCTCTATTCCCTACCGCAAGGCGGAGGTGGCGATCTATGTGCGCAAGGGTGAGTCGGGCCGTTTCCCACTGGAACGCCTCGCCGATGTCACGAAAGTGGGTCTGCGGCTCGGCGCGATCGCCGGATACCACTATGGCGCCGAGTTCGCGGCCCTGCGCGACGACCCGGACTTCGCCCGGCAGCTAGACTACACGGTCGACTACGAGACCAACATCCGCAAGCTGCTGCACCACCGCATCGACGGCTTCCTGGTCGACGATACCGGCGTCATGCGGACCGTCCTCAAGAGCCTCGACAAGGCCGACAGCGTCGAGCGCCATCCCCTCGCGGTCGATGCGGAAGACCTCCACATCATGATCGGGCGTCACAGCGTCGAGCCCGAGGTGATCGCGGCGATCGACCGGCTCCTGCTCGATATGGCGGCCGATGGCCGGCTACAGGACATCATGAAAAAGCACCTGGAGTAGGCAGAAGGGCCTCCGCCCGGACCTGCCCGCGCCGATTCCGAGGAGACTGGATCGTCATGGCTGCGCGCATTTCCAGACTTCAAGCCCTCGTCGCCGACATCTCGCTGCGTCCGGCTATCGCCATCGCCCTGGTGATCGGCCTCTCGCTGCCGATCGCCTTCGCGGTCTCCCGGAACCTCCAGGAACGGCGCGAGTCCCTGCTGAACGATCTGGAGCAGGATCACCTGCGCTTTGCCGAGATCCTTGCGATCGGCATGCAGGCGCCCATCTGGGACGTGCGGCCGGACATAGCCCGGGCCCTCGCCGACGCCGTCATGCAGGATCCGCGGGTCGTTTCGATCGCCGTCTCCGCCCCCATGCTCCCCGACTTCCTGGACCTGGACGCCGACGAGCGCCGCGAGGAAGACATCCGCCCGCGCGAAGCGCCGGTGCTGCGCGACGGCCAGCAGATCGGCACGGTGCGGGTCGAGATGAGCACCGGCCGGCTGGAAGCCGGCATCGCCGAGGAACGCCAGCAACTGCTGATCACCGGCTTGCTGCAGCTCGCGCTCGGCATGCTGATCATCTTCCCGTTGCTGCGCTACAAGGTCCTCGGGCCGGTCGACCGCCTGGTGGCCCAGAGCCGCGCCCTGGCCGACGGCAAGCTGGACCAGCCATTGGAGTGGCGCCGCGGCGACGAGCTGGGCGTGCTCGGCAAGAGCTTCGATGCGACGCGCCTGTCGCTGCGCAACCTGGTGCGCAACCTGGAGAAACGCAACCGGGACCTGGTGGAGCGCGAGGCGGAACTCGCCAAGCGCTCGGGCGTGCTGCGCGCCATCTTCGACAACATGACCGACGGCATCAACCTGATCGACGAGGACCTCTGCCTGGCGGCCTGGAACGACCGCCTGTCGGACCTCATGGACATTCCCCGCGAGATGTTCCGCGAGGGCGTGCCGGTGCGCGACATGGTGGACTTCGACCTGGCCAGGCAAGGCCTGAGCGAGGCCGAGCGGACGACCATGCTGGAGGAGTGGCAGGCCAGCTTCGAGCCGGGCGCGGCCAGCACCACCCGCTACCGCACCGCCCACGGCCGCGACCTCGACGTGCGCCGGCGGCCCATGCCGGGCGGCGGCTACGTCAGCACCTTCACCGACGTGACCGACGAGCTGGCCGCCCAGCAGCGCGAACGGGAGACCCGGCAGCTGCTGGAGACCGTCATGGACGCGGTGCCAGCCGTGCTGCACGTGAAGGACCGCAACCTGCGCTATCAGATGGTCAACCAGCGCTTCCTCGAAGGCTGGCGCGTCTCCCGCGAGGAGGTGATCGGGGGCACCAACAGCGAGCTCTTTCCCGGCGACTACGCCCGCCGGGCGGAGGCGCGCGACCGCCAGGTGATCGAGAGCCGCACCGCCCTTCCCTTCTACGAAGGCGCGCGGCCGCAGGCCGCCGGCGACGACCTCGTCACCTGGACCACCAAGGTGCCGCTGCTCGACGACGAGGGCGAGGTGACCCACATTCTGACGGTCGATCTCGACATCACCGACCGCAAGCGCGCCGAGGAGGAAGTGCAGCGCTGGCTGCAGCTCTTCGAGGACGCCATCGATAGCCTGACCAACGGTTTCGCGGTGTTCGATCGCTCCCTCAAGCTGATGACCTGCAACTCGGCCTACGCCTCGCTGTTCGGCGTCTCGCCCACGGCCCTGGTGGGCCTCTCGATCGAGGACCTGCTGCCCAAGCTGCTGGCCCAGCTCTCCAGCATCGACGGCCGCCGGATCGAGGATCTGGCGCTGCCCGAGCGCGGCCACTTCGAAGCCCTCTGGGAGGGGCGCCGCGACGTGCCGATCGAGGTCGGGCTGAAGGACGGGCGCTGGATGCTGATCAGCCGCCATCCCACGAAGGAAGGCGGCTATGCCACCATCCGCACCGACGTCACCGAGCTGAAGGCCATGGAGAACGCCTTGCGGGACAGCGAGGCCCTGGTGCGCCGCGTCCTCGAATCCTGTCCGCTTCCCATCAGCATGAACCGCTTGGAGGACGGCGAGATCATCTACGAGAGCCCGGCGAGCGTCGCGCTGCTGGGCGGCCCCCCGCCGGGCGCCGAGCTGCCCAGCCGGCGCGATCACTTCGTCGCGGAAGCCGACAGGGAGCGCTATCTCGGGACCCTGCTGGACGAGGGCCGGGTCGATGATCTGGAGGTGGAGTTCGAGACCACCCAGGGCAGCCGCTTCTGGGGCGCGCTCTCGGCCCGGCTGATCGACTACAAGGGCGAGAAGGCCATCGTCTCAACCACCCGGGACCTGACTGAGCGCAAGGCGCTCGAGGCCGAGCGTGAGCGCCAGCGCGAGGCGCTCTATCAAAGCGAGAAGATCAACGCCCTGGGGGCGCTGCTCGCCGGCGTGGCCCACGAGCTGAACAACCCCCTCTCCGTGGTGGTCGGCCAGGCCCTGCTGCTCGGCGAGACGGCCGAGGATCCGAAGATCCGCAAGCGCGCCGAGCGCATCGGCAACGCCGCGAACCGCTGCTCGCGCATCGTCAAGACCTTCCTCGCCATGGCCCGCCAGAGCGCGCCGGAGCGGACGGCAGTGGACCTCAACGAGGTGGTGACGGGGGCGCTCGAGATCACCGGCTACGCGCTCAGGAGCGCCAACGTGGAGCTGGTCTGCGAGCTGGCGGACGAGCTGCCGCCGGTCTGGGCCGACGGCGATCAGCTGGGCCAGGTGCTGATGAACCTGATCGTCAACGCCGAGCAGGCCATGGCCGACCAGACGGGCCCACGCAAGCTCGCCATCCGCAGCGCCTTCGACGCCGACGCGGGCAAGCTGGTGGTGACGGTCGCCGACAACGGGCCCGGCATCCTCGAGGAGATACGCTCGCGCATCTTCGAGCCCTTCTTCACCACCAAGGACTTCGGTGTGGGCACCGGCGTCGGCCTGGCGGTCAGCCTGGGCATCGTCCAGGCCCACGGCGGCAGCCTCGAGGTCGACTGCCCGTCCGATGGCGGCTCCCTCTTCACCCTCAGCCTGCCGCCCTCGGAGCACGCGGCGACGGCCCGGGAGGCCGAGGCCGCCGTCTCAGCGGAAAGCCCCGGCTGCCGCGTCCTGGTGGTCGACGACGAGACGGAGGTGGGCGAGATGCTGGCCGAGGTGCTGTCCCTCGACGGCCACCGGATCGAGACCGCCGCCTCCGGCAAGATCGCCATGGACATCCTGGCCAAACGGCGCTTCGACGTTGTCCTGAGCGACATGCGGATGCCCGACGTGGACGGCCCCGGGCTCTATCTGCACATCAAGAAGACCTATCCGGAGCTTTTGGAGCGCATCGTCTTCATCACCGGCGACACTCTCGGCCCCAGCAACCGCGCCTTCCTGGAGCGGACCGGCCTGCCCCACCTCGAGAAGCCGCTGTCGCCGGACGAGGTGCGCCAGCTGGTGCGCAAGGTCCTCGAGCATTGCGGCGAGACCGCCCGGTAACGCCGACGGAAGCGCGCCCTGATCGCCGTTCGGGACAGTTTATGAGTATCGCTCGAAGAACGGCCGGTAAGCTCCTGCTATCGCGAGAAACCCGGCCTAAGGAGAGGGATTGTATTCGGTGACGATCTCGTTGGCGCGGCGGTAGGCCCTGGAGAAGCCGATCAGGGAGACGTCGTCCTGAACGTTCTGGCCCGTGTCCTTGTGGCTCCAGGCGATGGAGGCGATCTTGCCCGCCCGGAACTGCTGGATCGCCGCGCCGAAGGCGTCGTCGGCGTAGAAGTCGTCCTCGCGCCAGACGATAGGCTGCTTGCCGTCCACCTGGACAGTGACCTCGGAGCCCGGTTCGCGGTCGGAGCCGGAGCCCACGAAGACCAGCCGGTAGTCCCGGCTGCTGATCAGGACCGAAAGGTCTTCGCGGATCACGTAGCAGCTGCGGTATTGGGCGACCTCGTCGTCGAAGCAGACGATCTGCCAGTCGCCCGAGCTTTCCTCGATGCTTTTCTCGGCCGCGGTCGCCGTGCCCGTGGCCGTCAGGAAGAGCGCAGCGAGCAGACTCCGAACTCTCATCAAGAACCGTCCCAATGCCCGTTTGGCCCGCAAGTGTAACCGTTGAAACCCGAGTCTGAACAGGCGCGAAACGGGGGCGGCGGAACCGTTCCAGGGCCGGCTTGTTTATCAAGGTAGGGGTAGACAACCTGCCGGGACCGCAGGCCGGCGCGAATGCGACGCGGGCCGCCGGCCTGGATCCCGCCTCGCAGCGGGAACGGATCGCGGTCCGCAACGGCCAAGCAAGAGAGCCCGAACGGCGCAGCGTTGGGCGCCCGGGGCTCCGGGAGAGACGTGATGAAACCCATCGCCAGGGCCTCGGGCTCGACCCGCATCGCCGTCGTTCTGCTGTCCTCGGCGCTCAGCTGGGGGCTGGTCTTCCTGACGGTCTGGGTGGTCATGAAGACGACCGGCTGAGCCGGTCCGGCGGCCCGCACGGGCCCCCTCGTTCCCTGTTTTCCTTACGCCGTCAGCCGCCCGGCGCGCGCCGCCGGGGGCGGATTCCCTGTGCCCAAGGAGCCTGAAGGCCGGACCCCGATGGGCCCGACCGCTTCCCCATCGCGCGTCCGTTCGCAACCTTGACGTCACGTGCTATGATCCCCGGCCATCGGGGCTTGCCGGACAGGAGGCTCGCCAGGGGGATGGGGAACATCAGGCTCAAGCGGCTGGCCGGCGGCGTCGCCAGCTACATGCCGGGCTACAACCAGCTCCGCCGGCCGCGGACCCGTGGAACCGATACGGCGCGCTACTGCTATTCGATCTGGCTGCGCCACCTGACCTGCGCCCAGCAGGCCGGGCTGTGGAACGAGCCGAAGGTCGTGGCCGAACTGGGCCCCGGCGATTCCCTGGGGATCGGCCTGGCGGCGCTCCTGACGGGCTGCGAGACCTATTTCGCCTTCGACATCGTCCCCTACGCCAACAGCGCGCGGAACCTGGAGATCTTCGACCGGCTCGTCGGCCTCTTCGAGCGGCGGGAGGCTCTGCCCGACGACCGGGAGTTTCCCCGGGTCGAGCCAAGGCTGGCCGACTACCGCTTTCCGCACGGTCTCCTGCCCGACGCGCGGCTCGCCACGGCCTTGCGGCCCGAGCGCCTGCGGCGGATCCGTGAGAGCATCGCCGATCCCGAGCGGGCCGGCGCCATGGTCCGCTACGTGGTGCCCTGGCTCGACGCGAGCGTGCTGGAGCCGCACTCGGTCGACATGATCTTCTCCCAGGCGGTCCTCGAGCACATCGACGATCTGCCGGCCACCTACAACGCCCTGCACGCCTGGCTGAAGCCGACGGGCTTCATGTCACACACCATCGATTTCACCTGCCACGGCACGGCCCGCGAGTGGAACGGCCACTGGGTCTTCTCGGACCTCACCTGGAAGCTGATTCGCGGGCGCCGGCCCTGGCTGCTCAACCGCCAGCCCCATTCGGTCCATGCCCGGCTGCTGCGCGAGACCGGCTTCACCGTCCGCCAGGACGCCAAGGTGACCGCCCGCTCGCGGATCAAGCGCGACGACGTGGCCTCCCGCTTCAGGGGCCTGTCCGACGACGACCTTGAGACCAGCGGCACCTTTATCTTGGCACTGCCTTGAGATTCGAATTTAGATTCGAAATATAAGATATTGTAATACATATATAAACTCTCTGCTAACTCCCGTGAGGCATGGTTTCGGCATAACGGGCGCACGGACGCCCGGCCGGAACCGCGGATCGGCAACATGGGCGAACGGCAGCAACTAGACGAGGCTCTGGTGCATCAGAAGCGCGGCGACTGGCCGCGGGCCGCCGCGATCTACGGCGAGATCCTGCAAGCCAACGCCGACTGCGCCGACGCCTGGCATCTGCTGGGCCTGGTGGACTTCGAGCGCCGGGACCATGCGGCCGGCGTCGAGAAGGTCAACCGGGCCCTCGGCCTCAACCCGCGCAACCCGGTCTATCACCACAACCTGGCGACACTGCTGGGCGATCAGGGCGACATCGCCGCGGCCGAGGAGCACTACCGGGAGGCCATCCGCCTCAAGCCGGATTACGACGAGGCCTTCTACAACCTCTCCACCATCATCAAGCCGAAGCCCGGCGACCCGATCCTGGGTCAGATCGCCGCCCGCCTGAAGACCGTCGGCCTGTCGCGGGAGAGCCGCGTCTTCCTCCACTTCGCCAGCGGCAAGCTGTGGGACGACCTGGGCGAACCCAAGCGGGCCTTCCATCACTTCGCCGCCGGCAACAAGGCCAAGGGCAAGATCTTCAAGCGCGAGGCCGCCAGCCGCGGCATGGAGGCCATGAAGCAGACCTTCACCCGCGAACTCTTCGCGCGGCGCTCCAATGTCGGCCTGGCGGACGAGCGCTTCGTCTTCATCGTCGGCATGCCGCGCTCGGGCACCTCATTGATCGAGCAGATCCTTGCCAGCCACAGCCAGGTGCGCGGCGGTGGCGAGCTGCCCGACATACCGGCCATCAGCCGCCGCCTGCGGCACTATCATCCGGCCGAGCGGGACTATCCGGAGAACCTCGCCGACATGCCCGGCGAGGTCGTCGACGGCCTGGCGCGCGCCTACGCCGCGCGCATGGACGGGATCGCAGGCCCGGCGGCCAGGCTGGTCGACAAGCTGCCTCTCAACTTCTGGCACCTGGGGCTGATCGCCCTGCTGCTGCCGCGGGCCCGGATCATCCACGCCCGGCGCGACCCGCGGGACAGCTGCCTCTCCTGCTTTTTCCAGAACTTCCAGACCGCCCAGGCCTATGCCTTCGACCTGGCCGATCTCGGTTTCTTCCACGGGATCTACCGGCAGCTCATGGCCCATTGGGCCGAGGTGCTGCCGCTCCCCCTGCTCGAGGTGTCCTACGAGACCTTGGTCGGCGAGCCGGAAGCCACGAGCCGGGAGATCGTCGCCTTCTGCGGCCTCGAGTGGGAAGCCCGCTGCCTCGACTTCCACAAGACCCGGCGCGAGGTCACCACGGCCAGCCGCTGGCAGGTGCGCCAGCCCCTCTACAAGAGCTCGATCGGCCGCTGGAAGCCCTACGAGCCCTTTATCGGACCGTTGCTGGAAGCGCTCTGACGCCCGCGGCGGAGCCCGCCGCGGGCGGCCGGCGGCGAGCCTGGCTCACTGGGAGGCCGGGAAGCCCTGGCCGGGGCGGAGCCGCCGTTCCAAGACCTCCAGTCCGGTCATGCGCCGGCGCAGCTCGTCGGTGACGGCACGGGCCTCGCTCAGGTTTCCGATCACCCGGGGCGTGATCAGCACCAGCAGCTCGGTACGGCGCAGCTCCTCGTTGGTGGTCTTGAACAGGTTGCCCAGGACCGGGATTTCCGAGAGCAAGGGAATGCCGGTGACGCCGTCCGTGCGTCGGTCGCGGATGAGGCCGCCGAGCGCCACGGTCTCGCCGCTCTGCACGGCCACGACGCTCTCCACCCGGCGCTGCTGGATGGTCGGGGAATCGATGCCGGAGCTCTCCGTCTGCACGGCGTCGCTCACTTCCTGGATGATGTCGAGCACCACCAGTCCGCTCGCGTTGACCCGCGGCGTGATCTCCAGGGTGACGCCGGTATCCCGGTACTCGACCGAGCTGACGATGGGCGCCTCCGGATCGACCACCGACTGGGCCGTCTGAATGGTGATGGGCACCTGGTCGCCGACGTTGAGGACGGCCGACTGGTTGTCGAGCACCATGAGCTGGGGCGAGGAGATGACGTCGACGTCCGTGATGCTGGTGAGCGCGTTGAGGATGACACGGGCGTCGCTCGACTCGAACACCAGGGAGAAGCCCGGGAAGGCCGAGGACACGAGCCCGCTGTCCAGGTCGCTGAAGGTGGCGGCGAAGTCGCCCTGGCTGAAGAACCACTGGAGACCGTACTCGAGGGTGTCGATCAGGGTCACCTCCGCGATCGTCGCCTCGATCAGAACCTGGAGCGGCACGATGTCGAGCTGCCCAAGGGCAGCCTCGATGACGCGGTATTCGGCGGCCGTGGCCAGAATGACCAGGGCATTGTTGAGATCGTCGGGAATGATCCGGATATCGCCGCTCTCGCTGACCAGGCTGCCGAGGGTGGTGGAAACATCCCGGCCGCGGCTGGAGGGCGCGTAGGGCGCGGCCGCCTGGGGAACCTCGCCCGGGGCGAGCCCGGACTGCGCCACGGCGGCCTGGGCCTCCTGCTGCACGTTGGTGAGCTCGACCGGGGTCAGTCCCGGGGCCAGCAGATCCGAGGCCGAAACCGACGTCTGGCTGCGGACCTGCTCGAAGATCTGGGAGAGGATCGCAGCCAGGTCGACGGCCCGCGAGTTCTGCACGTAGTAGACGTGGACCCGCCGGGTGACGCTCCCCTCGCCTCGGTCGAGGCGTTCGATCCAGCGGCCTGCGCTGTCGATGTAGGCCTGCTGGGGGGACATGACGAGGATCGCGTTCATGCGTTCGATGGGCAGGAACTGAACGGCCTCCGGCAGCGGCCCGGCGGTGCCCGCCCGGAAGACCTGCTCCACCTCGCTTGCCAGGGTGCCGGCGTCGGCGGCGTGGACCGGGAACAGGGCGAAGGACATGCCCGCCATCCAGTCGACGTCGAAGAGGCGAACGAAGTCGACCAGCACGTCCGCTTCGGCGCCGGTCCCGGCATAGACGATCAGATTACGGGTAGGATCGGCCAGGAAGACCCGGTCCGGCGGCACCAGGTCCGCCGCGAGCTGCTGGACCGCCTGGGCCGAGGCGAACTCCAGGGGGATCACCGTGACGGCGAAACCGAGGCCGCGCTCGCGCGGCGACAGGGTGGAACGCGGCAGGGAGAGGCTGCGGCTGGCCTCATCCAGAGGGATCACCTGGTAGAGGTCGTCGGCGTATTTCAGGGCGGCGCCGTTCAGCGCCAGGATGTTCTCCAGAGCCGGGATGACGTCCTCGCGCTTCAGGGGCGCGCTGGTCCGCGCCAGCACCGTTCCCTGGACCCTGGGATCGATCAGGTAGTTGAGGTTCAGGGTCTTCCCGAGGACCACGTCGATGACCTCGCGGATATCGGCGTTGGCGAAGTTGAGGCTGACCCGGCCGTCGGCCAGCACGGGCGCCTCGGTGATGCCTCCGCGGCGGGAAATCAGCTCGCCGCTGCCCCGGTAGTATTCGGGTTGCGTCAGGGCGGAACGCTCGGAGACGGCTTCGACCTCGCGCCCGCCGGCGGGCTTGGTGGCCTGCCAGCCGGCGCTCGTGCCCTCGCCCGAGAGCGGCGTGGGCGCGCCGGTGCTCCGAACCGCGGCTTCGGGTGTCGCCGCCGGCTCCGGGCCTAGAGAACCCTTGCTCTGACATCCGCCCAGGACCGCGCCCAGAACGAGCAGGGCGGAAATGGATGCGGAGCAAGCGAACCTCGACCCGGCGGCACAGCCGCCGCGGATCCCGATTGCCCTAGCCATGAAAAGTATGAAGCCCCCGCTAAACAGCTCCGTCCAGTAGAGCCTACCCTCTTTGCATTGCAGCTAGTATACATCACAAGAAGGTGATCGTAACTCCCTTAATTTCAATAACTAAGGTAACAAAACTTAACCAGGTAGGTAAATGGCGATCAAGGGCGTGCCAAGCTGGCCCAAAGGCCGGCCGTAGCGCTTCGGGCGAGCCCGTCGTGCGGCGCCGTTTCCTCCGGATTGCCACTGGAGACAGAAGCCCCCGTTGGCCCGTTATTGAAACTCGAAGCTGAGCTCCAAAGCCTCTTCCCGGTCGCCGCGCTCGACCACAACGTGATCGGCGGCCACCGACTTGAGGCGCCAGCCGTCGAGGGACTCACCTTCCCTGAGGTGGAGCACCCGGTCGCCCGAATAGTCGCGCAGCAGCGCGATACGGCTGTCGCCGTCTATCAGGACGCCCTTGAGCACATAGTCGAACTCCATCCTGGTCGGGACGGCGGCGACGACCTCCTCCTCCGGCGGCCTACGGGTCGGCGAGAAGAGCGGACGCTCCAGCACCGCATCGTACCTCTCGATCGAGTCCAAGACGAACTCCGGCGCCGCCGGCAGGTCGCCCAGATCCAACTCCGGGCCGGCGGGAGCGCGGGCGAGCGCGCCCTGATTGGTCGAGGCGGCGAGCTGCTGGTAGACGAGCCAGGCCAGGCCCAGGCAGAGCAGCAGAAGCGCCCCCGGCAGCCAGAGCTTCCGCCTTCGCCGCCTCATGGCGCGGTCTCCGGATTGAGGTAGCCCGAGAGGTCGAAGCGGACGGTGAGGAGGGGGTCCAGGTTCTCGCGCGCCGAGCTGCGCGCCGCCCGGCGGTTGCGCAGGTCCAGATTGTCGACGAAGACGAAGGGGCGGCCCGCCTCGAGCCGGTATAGGATGCTGTGGAAGGCGGCCAGGTTTCCGCTGAACTGGACGCGCACGGTGACCCGGCGGAACTCGCCGTCGGATTCCGGCGGCAGGTTCTGGATGCTGCGCAGCTCGGCGCCTTCCGACACCACGGCCTTGCGGGCCCGCTCCTGCAGCTCGGCCGCCGCGAGCGCGTCGCCGGCGCCGCTCAGGTAGACGCCCGTGCCCCGCTGCCGGCTGCTCAGCTCGCCGAGGCGCGCCTCGTGCGCGGCCCGCGTGCCGGCCAGGGTCTCGTAGCGGTGAAGTAGCTCCTCGCTGCGCGCGATGTCCTCGTCCAGGGTCCGGTAGGCCGCGAACACGGGCGCCACCAGGAAGGCATAGCCCAGCCCCAGCACGCCGACCAGAAGGGCGAGCGCGGCCAGACGGGCGACCCAGCGCGGCAACGACCTGTTCAACTCGTCCCCTTCCCGTTCACCTTGGCCGAAAGATTGAAGCGCTCGAGCTCCAGCCGCCGATCCACCGTGACCGGGGAGTTGAAGCGCACGTTCGACAGCAGGCCCGATTCCTCGAGCAGCGCGATCAGGGCGGACGAGCTACCGGAAAAGCCGGCGAGCGTCAGCCTGTCGCCGTGCCAGCCCATCTGGATGATCCAGGTGTCGTCGGGCAGGAGCCGTGTGATCTCGGCAAGCAGCTCTGCGACGACGGGATCCTGCCGCTTGTGCCGCACCACGTAGTCGCCGCGCTCGATTAGCCGGTCGACCTGCTGGCTCAACTGATCGGCCTCGCCGGCGACGGCGCGGGCGGCGGAGAGACGGCTTTCCACCTCGGCCAGGCGCGCCTCCTTCTGCTGGATCGGCAGATAGGCCAGCACGGCAAGGAGCGCGCAGGCGGTCAGGCCCAGCACCCAGGAGAGGCGGTCTCCCAGCCGGTCCTCGCGGCCGCTCGCGGCGGCCGGCAGGAGATTGAAGGCCTCCTGGCCTGCCGAGCGGCCGCCCTGCACGTCGAGCCGGTCCGGCTGGATGCCCCAGGCGGCCAGGCGCTCCAGGGCGCCGTCCACGGAGCCGCGGGTGGCCACGACCAGGTCCACGACGAGACGCTTGGCGGCCATGTCCTTGGCGACCAGGCGGTAGTCGAAATAGACCTCCTCGGCCTTGAAGGGCGTGTGGCGGTCCATCTCGAAGCCGAGCACCTCCCGCAGGTTCTCCGCGGCCGCCAGCGGCAGCTCGACCTGGCGGCGCAGCACGGCGCTGGCCGGAAGCAGCAGCACGACCTCGGCGGCGCGGGCGACGTAGGGTCTGAGCGAAGCGGCGTTCCGCTCGGCCCCGCTCCGTTCCGGCCCGAGCGGCAGCACGCCCAGATCCCGCAGGGAGCCGCCGCGGCCGAACCAGACGGCGGCCTCGTGGCCCGAGAGGGCGATGACCAGGCGCCGACGACGGCTGCCCAGGGCCGAGCGCCAGCCAGCCGGCAGCAGGCCGCCGAGCTCGCCGAACCACCAGCCGAAAAAGCGCGAGGTTGCCGCAACAAGCGTGGCCACGGGATCCTTCCTCGGTCGACCCGCTTCGATGAATTACAACAACCAGTATAGCGAATTTGCCGGTCGAGGGGAAAAGGCCTGTGGCCGCCCGGCGCGTCGTCAGAGCCCGCCACTGGCCCAAGGACCGCGGATCGCGAAGGTGACGCCCGGCCTCTGGACGTTGGCGAACAGCCAGTCGCCGTGGCAGCAGGCGCCGGCCCACTCCCCGCCCCTGAAGTCGCTCGCGGCCTCGTGCCAGAGGTTGGCGGCGACACCGGGAAAGGCAGCATCGATGAGCTCGATGTCGCGGCGTTCCAGCTCGATCCGGTTCTCCGCGAAGGTGAAGGCCTCGCCCGTCGCGGTGAGGCCGACCAGGCGCTTGGGCTTGGAACCGCCGTCCTCGCACAGAACGAGGCCGCCGCGCGGTGTGACGGTGAGGTTGTCCGGGCCGTCGAGAACGTCCTCGTCCCGGGCCTCGTAGAGCAACGAGAGGGTCTCGGCGCGCGGGTCGTAGCCCCAGACCTGGCCCAGGTTCGCGGCCCCGCCGTCGGTCGAGACGAAGTAGATGAGGCCCCCCTCCTCCCAGCAGCCCTCGCCGCGGGAGAAGACGGCGGCATGGGGCGCGGACTCGAAGGCGCGTCGCGCCCTGGCCTCCGGGTCGCCGACCGCATCCCAGGAGACCCGGAAGCTGTCGCCGACGTCGAAGCCGCCGGACATATCCTTGCGCGCCACGCCGTCGACGACCATGGCGAGGAGCCTGCCGCCATCGCGCAGCGAGCGCGCGTCTCCGCTGCTGCCGGGCGGGACGTACTTGTAGATGGCGCTCTCGCGCTCGTCCTCGGTCTGATAGAGGCTGCCGGTCCGGGGGTCGACGGCGACCGCCTCGCGGCGGAAGCGGCCGGCGGCGCGGACCGGCCGGCCGCTGGCGATGCCGAAGGCAGGGACCTCGAAGAGGTAGCCGTGGTTGAGCCGGTCGGGCCGATGGCGCCAGTCGTGGAAGGTCTCCTCGCAAGACAGCCAGGAGCCCCAGGGCGTGCGGCCCCCGGCGCAATTGCGAATGGTGCCGCCGAGGCTGGTGTAGGACCTGACCGGTCGTCCGCGCTCCGGATCGAACAGCAGGCTCGTTGTGCCGCCGATCTCATCCGGGTCGTACATGCCGTCCGGGACTAAGCAGCCGGGTCCTTCACCGGCCGTCAGCTCGTGGTTGCGCACCAGCGCGACGAGGCCGTCGCGTCGGCCACAGACCGCCATGCCGTCGTGATTGGCCGGCGTCGGACGGCCGTCGTCCATGATCTGCCCGCTCCAGCCGAAGGACAGGTACTCGAAGCCCTCGGGCAGCGCGAGCAGCTTCAGGCCGGTTGCGAGATCGGCCCTGGGCGACAGCGGGCCATAGCCCCCTGCGCCGCGCGAGTCCGCGACGAGAGTCCCCCTGCCGCCGGCCCGGGCGGCGAGCGACGTGAAGGCGAGCCCGGTCGCGCCCAGGGCCAGGCCGCTCCGCACGAAGCATCGGCGCGAGAGATCCGTCATCCCGTGAGTCTAGCGCCTTCCTGCCACATGGGTCTCGCTCTCCATGGACGGCGCGCGGGCGGACCGGGTTCAGGGCTCGGCCGAAGCCATCGGCGCCGCTGCCAGCCGGGGCCAGGTCCGGCGATCGCCCGGCGGGAAGCTGAGCGTCAGCTCGACGAGCAAGGGCAGACTGTTCTCGCCCTCCCAGGTCAGGTACCAGTCTGGCACCTCGTCGGGTTCGACGACGCCGAAGTAGCGAATCTCCAGATCCTCGATCCCTTCCAGAAGGACGCGGCGCGAAGTGTCTTCGTCGCTCGGGTCCTCCTCGTCCGGGCGGTGCAGCCGCCAGGTCACGACCAGGTCCCGGCGGTCGAAGTCCCTCTCTGTGGAGAGCTCGAAGCGGTAGAGGCCGCCGAGGCCGACGTAATCCGGCAGCGGCGCGATGAAGCGCACCGCCTCGGCCGACCCAAGGAAGGCCAGGCCCTCGTCCGCGTCCGGCACGGCCGACAGCGGCAGGCGGGCCAGCACCAGCCGGCCGCGCAGGAAGTCATGCACGGCGGAGGTTTCGGCGAAGGCGGCGCTTCGGGCTTGGCCGCTCTCCCAGACCCGGGTGCCGAACCCGAGCCCGCCCATGAGGGCCAGCGACAGCAGCCCGAAGAGGGTCAGCGCCACCAGCAGCTCGATCAGGGTGAAGCCGGCCTGGCCTCTCGCCTTTGCCGGCACAGGACAGGTGGCGCGGCGCGCACTCACGGCTCGGCGCCCAGGCGCAGGCTAGTGATCTCCGCCAGGGGCCGGCCGTCGCGCTCGACCGTCACGGTCACCTGGTAGAGCCGCAGAAGCTCGTCGTCGCTGCCCTCCCCGTCGGGGTCCTCATGCGGGGTGACGACCAGACGCCAGGCGAGCCCGTCCTCCAGCTCGCCGCTCTCTTCGCCCTCCTCGAGCGGCAGGACACGATCCACCTCGGCCAGCTTGGAGCGCGCCACAAGGACTGCAGTGCTGCGTTCTTCCGCCGCGTGCTGGACGCCGAGTCCTTGCGTGAAGGCCTGCAGCAGCGCGACCAGCATGACCGCCAGCAGGGCGAAGGCGACCAGGACCTCCAGCAGCGTGAAGCCGCCGGAACGGCCGGCCCGCCGGCTACTCGACGATCTGGACACGGCCGAACAGCCAGTCCACCTCGACCCGGTAGCTGTTGCCCCGCCGGTCGAGGATCAGGCGGCCGCCCGTGGAGGCGCCGCTGGGGAAGAAGCGGATCCGGCCCGCGTTCTCGTCGATGCGCTCCGAGGCGGCCGTCTGGAGAGTGACGTCGACGCCTTCCGAGAACGCGAAGCCCTCGCTGGCGCCCTCGAGTCCGAGCCACCGCCGGTCCAGGTCGACCACAACGGCCGTCTCCCGGTTCTCGCCGATGGCGAGGCCCCGCGCCTCGCGCAGGACGGCCGCGACCTGCTGGGCGTCCGAGCGGACCGATAGCCCGGCGCGCGCCCGCTCGAAGGCGAAGGGCACGGCGACCAGCAGCAGGCCCATGATAAGCAGGACGACCAGCAGCTCGACGAGCGTGAAGCCTCTGGCTAATCCGGCCATTGTTACCAGCTCGTGATGTCGCGGTCCTCGCCCTCGCCGCCCGGCTCGCCGTCGGCGCCCGACGTGAAGAGATCGAAATCGCCGTGCTCGCCCGGCGAGACGTACTGGTAGGGATTGCCCCAGGGGTCGACCAGGGACTCGGCCTTCTTGATGTAGGGCCCGTTCCAGCGCTCAACGCCGGCGGGCTGCTCCAAAAGCGCCTCCAGTCCCTCCTCGCTCGTCGGGTAGCGCCCCACCTCCAGGCGGTAGAGGTCGAGGATCCCGGAGAGGCGGCTGATCTCGATGGCGGCGGCGTCGGTCTTGGCGCTGCCCAGGTACTTGATCACCTGGGGCGCCGCGAAGGCGGCGATGAGGCCCAGGATGACCAGGACCACCAGGAGCTCCACCAGGGTGAAGCCCTCCTGGCCCCGGCGGCCCGGACGCCTGCGGCGCAGGCTCGTCCCCGATCCTTCGGTTTTGCAGATTGCAACGATCACAACGGCACTCGACTCGCCTGATGCTGAGACCTCTCTACCATACTAGATGGGCAGGTCGTAGGCGCTCAAAATAGCAGAGACCATGGACCCGATTATGACGGCGATGAGGATGCCGAGGCCTATGGTGATGATCGGCGCGAGCAGCGACAGCATGCGCTGCAGCGACTTCCGCACCTCGCCCTCGTAGATGTCGGCGACCCGTACCAGCATCTCGTCGAGCGCGCCGCTCTCCTCGCCCACCTGGATCAGCTGGACCGCGAGCGGCGGGAAGATCTCCGTCTCCGCCATGGGCCGCGCCAGCCCCTCGCCCTTGGCGAGCCGCAGGCGCACCTCGTTGAGGGCCTCTGCGACCGCCCGGTTCTCCACCGTTCCGGCGGTCATAGCGACCGCGTTCAACAAGCTGACGCCGTTACGGGTGAGCGTGCCCAGGGTCCGGGCCAGGCGCGCCACCTCGACCTTCAGGAGCAGATCGCCGATCAGCCGGCGCTTCAGCAGCCAGCGGTCCCAGCGGAGCCGTCCGGCCGGGCTGCGGTTGTTCTGCCTGAGGGCGATCAATCCGGCCAGCACCAGCAGCAGGAAGACCCACCAGAACCGGCCGACGAACTCCGAGCTGGCGATGACGAGCTGGGTCAGGAGCGGCAACTCCGCCCCGGAGCTCTCGAAGAGCGGCCGGAACTCCGGGATGACGGCGGTCATCAGCACGACCAGCGAGAGCACCGCCATGATCAGAACCAGGATGGGATAGGCGAGCGCGCCGCTCAGGCTGTCCCGCAGGTCCTGGGCGCGCTCCAGGCTGTCGGCGAGCGCCGAAAGGACCCCTTCCAGGTTGCCGCCCGCCTCGCCGGCCCGGACCATGCCCACGTAGTAGCCGGGGAAGGCGCCGCCCTGCATCTCCAGGGCGTCGCCCAGGGTGGCGCCGCCCCGCACCCCCTCCTGGATCCGCTCGATCAGGCTGCGGCTCGGTGCCGAGGGGGCGAGCTCGCGCAGGATGGAGAGGGCCCGGTCGAGCGGCAGTCCCGCGCCCAGCAGGGTCGCCAGCTCGCGGGTCAGCACCGTCACGTCCTTCTCGCCGACCCGGCCGCGCCGCGAGCCCCCGCCCAGGGTGAAACCGGAGGCGAAGCCGCCCCGGCGCTCGACAGCGCGGATCGGGATGTGCCCCTGGCCGCGCAAGCGGTCGATGGCCGCCTCGCGGCTGGCCGCGTCCAGCTCGCCCTGGATCACCTCGCCGCTGGCGGTCGCGGCCTTGTAGCTGAAGCGCGGCATTGCTCAGTTGGCCGCCTAGACGTCGCGGGTCACGCGCAGCACCTCGCCAATGGTCGTCTCGCCGGCGAGCGCCTTCGCCATGCCGTCGTCGTACATGGTGCGCATGCCGTCCTCGACAGCCGCCCTGAGGAGCTCGCTGGCCTCGGCCCGGCGCAGGATCAGCCGCCGGATCGGATCGCTGATCAGGAGCGTCTCCACCAGCCCGGAGCGGCCGAAGTAGCCGCTGCCGTTGCACTGCTCGCAACCGACGGCCCGGTAATGCAGGATCTCGGAGGCGTCGCTGTAGCGGTCGAGCCCGAGCTGCTCCACCAGTTCCGGCAACGCCGGCTCGGCCGCGCGGCAGTGCCGGCAGAGGGTGCGCACCAGGCGCTGCGCCGCGACGCCCGTCAGGGTCGAGGTCAGCAGGTAGTCCTCGACGCCCATGTCCAAGAGGCGCGTGACCGCGCTCGGCGCGTCGTTGGTGTGCAGGGTCGAGAGCACCAGGTGCCCGGTCAGCGCCGCCTGGATGGCGATGCGCGCCGTCTCCAGGTCGCGGATCTCGCCGATCATGATGATGTCGGGATCCTGGCGCAGGATCGAGCGCAGGACGTGGGCGAAGCTGAGCCCGATCGCCGGCTGCACCTGGATCTGGTTGATGCCCTCCAGGTGGTATTCGATGGGATCCTCGACGGTGAGGATCTTCTTGTCCGGGCTGTTCAGCCGGGTGAGCGCCGCGTAGAGGCTGGTCGTCTTGCCGCTGCCGGTCGGGCCGGTCACCAGGAAGACCCCGTTCGGCCGCTCCAGGCACTCCTGGAAGCGCCGGTGGTTGTCGCCGGTGATGCCCAGCTTGGCGAAGTCGAGCTCGACGCCCTGACGGTCGAGCACGCGCATGACCACGCCCTCGCCGTACATGGTGGGAATGGTCGAGACGCGCAGGTCGATAGGCGTGCCGCGCACCGCCAGCTTGATGCGCCCGTCCTGGGGCAGCCGGCGCTCGGCGATGTTCAGCTTGGCCATGATCTTGATGCGCGAGACGGTGGCCGCACGGAAGCGAGACGGCGGCGGCTCCACCTCCTGCAGCACGCCGTCGATGCGGTAGCGCACGCGGAGCCCGTGCTCGAGGGCCTCGATGTGGATGTCGGAGGCGCGCCGCTGGACCGCGTTGGTGATGAGGCGGCTGACCATGCGGATGACCGGCGCCTCGCTCGCCAGGTCCTTCAGCCGTTCCACGTCCAGCTCGAGGCCCTCGTCGCCCGGCTCCTCGCCGTCCGCCACCAGGGTCTCCAGATTGTCGCGTCCGGCGCCATAGAGCCGCTCGATGGCCGTTTCCACCAGCGCCGGCTCGGCCACCCGCGGCAGGACGTTGCGGCCGGAGATGAGCCGCATGGCGTCGGCCGCGTAGCTGTTGAGCGGGTCCGACATGGCGAGGACCAGGCCTTCCTCCTCCTCGGCAAGCGGCAGAACGTGGTGCTCGCGCAGGAAGCGCGGGCTCAGCTTGTCCTCGAGCAGGGGCAGCTCCGGCAGGTCCTCGGAGGCCACCAGAGGCAGCTTCATGTGCTCGGCGAGCGCCAGCGCCATGTCCCGCTCGGAGACCAGCCCCAGCTTGGGGAACAGGCTGTGCAGGGGCTCGCCCCTGTCGCCGCGCACCCGCTTGGCCCGCTCGAGCCCGGCCCGGTCGATCTTGCCCTGGTCGACCAGCCGCTCGCAGAGCGCGTTCTCGAAGGACGCCATGTCCTCGACCCAGGGGTTCCTGTTCTCGGCGCTCACGAAAGACCCTCTTCTGATACTACTGCTACCTACTGTAGAGCCCATTATAACCGCTCTCGCCGCGCCCCGCCCGTCCTTGTTCCCGGGCCCAGCCTCCGGGCGGCGGCGGCAGCGCGCCTCTCAGCCCAGCATCAGCGGCCCGTAGAGCCAGACCAGCCAGAAGCCGGCCGCCAGATAGGGGCCGAAGGGAAGCGGCCGGCCGGCGTCCAGGCCGCCGCTCTCGCCGCGCCCCAGTCGGGCCTGCACCAGGGCCCCCGCCAGACCGGAGGCGGCGGCGATCAGGATCACGCTCGGCAGGCCCTGCCAGCCCAGCCAGGCCCCGGCCGCGGCCAGCAGCTTGGCGTCGCCCAGGCCGAGGCCCTCGCGTCCGCGCAGGCGGCGGTAGGCGAGCGCCAGGCCGGCGAGGAAGAGGAAACCGGCGGCGGCGCCGATGACGTGCGCCAGGACCGCCTCGGGCGCGAGCAGCCAGGCCATCAGCAGGCCGGCCGGGATCAGGGGCAGCGTGAGCAGGTCGGGCAGCTCCAGATGGCGTGCGTCGATAAGGGCGAGGGCCAGCAGGGTCCAGCCCAGCAGGCAGGTGACCCAGAGCGGCCAGCCGGGCACCACCATGTAGGCCCAGAGGGCGAGCGCCAGGGCGAGCAGCTCGACCAGGGGATAGAAGATCCCGAGCCGCGCGCTGCAGGCCCGGCAGCGACCGTGGTTGGCGAGCCAGCTCACCAAAGGCACCAGGTCGCGCGCCTTCAAGGTCACGCCGCAGTGGGGGCAGGCCGAGCGGGCCAGCACCAGGGGCTGGCCGGCGGGCAAGCGCACGACCAGGACGCCCAGGAAGCTGCCGACGCAGGGCGCGGCCAGCAGCAGGAACAGGAGATCGGGGCGCAGCCAGTCGGCCATGGGTCCGGGCGGTCTTGCGGAGCGGTTGCGCGCCTCTGCGGGCGGATGACAGTGGCCGCGGCGAGGGCTAGGGTCGGGCGACCATGGGCGGACACTACCCCAGAGGCGGCGCGGGCGTGAAGGGCCGCGGGCGAACCTGGCGCCGGGGGCTGGCGCTGCTCTCGGTGCTCTGGGTGCTGACGCTGCTGGCGGTCATGGCGGCCTCCTTCACCCGCACCACGCGGACCGACCTGACGCTGGCCCGCAACCTGGCGGGCCAGGCAGAGGCGGAGGCCCTGGCCGACGCGGGCGTCCACTGGGCGGCCGCCAAGCTCAGCCTGCCCGTGCCCGACGGCGGCTGGTGGCTCGACGGCCAGGTCCACAGCCTGAGCCTCGGCGAGGGGGAGGTCCGGGTCGTGATCGCCGACGAGGCCGGCAAGATCGACCTGAACGGGGCGCCGCGGGAACTGCTGCTGTTCCTCTTTCAGGCCGCCGACCTGGGACGGAGAGAAAGCGCCGCCCTGGTCGACGCGGTCCTCGACTTCCGCGACCCGGACAGCCTGCGGGCCCTGAACGGGGCCGAGGACGACGACTATGCCGCGGCCGGGCGCGCATACGGCGCCAAGGACGCCCCCTTCGAGGAACTCGCCGAATTGCGCCAGGTCCTCGGCATGACCGCCCCGCTCTACGACCGCGTCGCGCCCGCCCTCACCGTCCACACCCGCCAGCGCTTCCCCGACCCGGAGGCGGCGCCCGATTTGGTAACAGCGACGCTCCTGCGCCTGGAGGAAGGCCTGGAAGAGGGCGAGGCCGGCGAGGAAGAGGCAGAGGACTCCGAAGGTCTTGTCGCCGATTTTCTGACCGGCGAAGGCGGATCGCCCCCGGAGGGGCTGCGCTCGAGCCTCGACCTCTATTTCGTGCACGCCGAGGGCCGCACGGCGGGTGGCGCCGTCTTCGCCCGCGACGCCGTCGTGCGCCTGACCGGCAGTCCGGACGAGCCCTTCCTGACCTTCGACTGGCGCCAGGGCCGGCGCAGCCTCTTTCCCTTGGAGACGTCGGCGGAGGACTAGGCGCGGCCGGGCCGGATCCTACCGGGCGCCGGAACCGGGATCTCGCGCGCGTCCCGCGGAGGGTCTTCGCGGTCCCCAGACGGACGGGGCATCAGCCCCGCCAGCAGTTCGAGGAAGGCACGCCAACCCTCGGCCTGCAGCTCCTTATCGACGGTTCGGCACATGGCCGAAGCATAGGCCGGCGAGAGGTACCGCCTCAATGCCCCTTCCATTGGCCCGCCCGCCGCACCAGATCTCATGCAGCCGTGCCGCCCGCCGGCACCCAACCCGAATCAGCCAAGGAGTCCGCCCATGTCCAGCCTGACCGGAAAGACCGCCCTCGTCCTCGGGGGCAGCCGCGGCATCGGCGCCGCCATCGTCGAGCGCCTCGCCGGAGACGGCGCGAAGACGAGCTTCACCTACGCCCGCTCCGCCGAGGTCGCCGACGCCCTCGCCGAGGTCAGCGGGGCGCGGGCCCTCCAGGCCGACAGCGCCGACCGCGCGGCGGTCGCCCGCATCATCGGCGAGACGGGGCCCCTCGACATCCTGGTGATCAACGCCGGCGTGGCGGTGACGGGAGATCCCCTGGAGCTGGACCCGGCGAAGGTCGACCACATGATCGACGTGAACGTGCGCGGGCCCTATCACGCCGCCGTCGAGGGCGCGCGGGACATGAAGCGGGGCGGGCGCATCATCATCATCGGCTCGGTCAACGGCGACCGCATCCCCTTCCCCGGCGGCACCGCCTACGCCATGACCAAATCCGCGGTCCAGGGCCTGGTGCGCGGCCTCGCCCGCGATCTCGGCGGGCGGGAGATCACCGTGAACGCCGTGCAGCCCGGACCGGTCGACACCGACATGAACCCCGCCGACGGCCCGATGAAGGAGACGATGCATTCCTTCATGGCCATCAAGCGCCACGCCACGCCGGCCGAGATCGCCGGCCTCGTCGCCTACCTGGCCGGCGAGGAGGCCGCCATCGTCACCGGCGCGCTCCACACCATCGACGGCGGCTACGGCGCCTGATGAGGAACACGGGCGGCCGCGGCCTCAGCCCGACGACCTCAGGGACTCGGACTTCAGAGGCGCTGTACTCGAGGCCGCAGTAATCTCGGGCGCGCTATTCAACGGTGCGTCGAACGTCCCCGACCTCTCCGAAGCACTCGCCGATTCGAGTGATCCGCCCAGTGGCTTGCCAGAGAACAAGCAACCGACTTTCAGTGAGCCATAGACAGATTCAGACTGGGTATTGGGTTGCGCTCGCTTGGCCCCCGATTGCCCCACGTCGAGCGACGCGATAGCTATAGCACCGGCGGCCGGTTGCGACCGCCGCTTCTGAAATGGGGGCAAGGCATGAGGTCGCTGTCTTCGGGAACGCACCGCCGTGCGCCCAGCGGGCCGGCCCGGCGATGAGCTTCGCCCGCCGCCTGCCCTTCTTCTACGGCTGGGTCGTCGTCGCGGTCGCCTTCGTGACCGTGGCCATCGCCACCAACGCCCGCACCGCCTTCTCGCTCCTGTTCCCGCCTCTCCTGGACGAATTCGGCTGGGACCGGGGCATGACGGCGGCCGGCTTTTCCATCGGCCTGGTCTCGGCCATGCTCTACGCCCCGCTGATCGGCGCCGCCATGGACCGCCTGGGACCGCGTCTTCTGATTCCGCTTGGCGCCATCCTCATGGCCCTCGGCTTCGCGCTCACCACGAAGATCACCGCGCCCTGGCAGTACTACCTGACGATTGGCCTCCTGGTGGTCGGCCCGAGCACCCTGCTGAGCTACACCGGCCACTTCGTCTTCCTGCCCAACTGGTTCGCGCGCAGGCGGGGGCTCGCGATCGGCATCGTCTTCTCCGGGGTCGGCGTCGGGGCGATCGTCATTCTCCCCTGGTTCCAGGCGACCATCGACGCGGAGGGCTGGCGCCGGGGCTGCTGGGCGTTGGCGATGCTCCTGGTGCTGGTGCTCGTGCCCTTGAACCTTCTGCTCCAGCGGGCCCGGCCGAGCGATCTGGGGCTCGAGCCCGACGGCGATGGCGCCGGAAAGGCCGACAGCAAGCCGAGCCTGCGGGTGGTCGACCCGGACTGGGCGGCGGTCGAGTGGACACTCTCCCGGGCGCTCAAAACAGGTCGCTTCTGGCTCTTCGGCTTCGGCGCCTTCTCGGCGCTCTTCGCCTGGTATGCCGTGCTGGTGCACCAGACCCGCTATCTGATCGACGTGGGCTTCTCCGCCGAGACGGCGGCCTACGCGCTCGGCCTGGTCAACCTGCTGGCCGTCGCGGGCCAGCCTCTGCTCGGCCATCTCTCGGACCGGATCGGCCGGGAGTGGGTCTGGACCCTAAGCTGTCTCGGCTTCGCGCTGACCTATGCGCTCCTGCTGCTGCTCGCCTGGCAGCCGAGCGCCCTTCTGCTCTACGCCATGGTCGCCGCCCAAGGGCTGATCGGCTACGCGCTCGTCTCGGTGTTCGGGGCGATCCCGGCGGAGATCTTCCAGGGCCGCCACTACGGCGCGATATTCGGCACGGTCTCGATCGTCGGCAACTCCGGCGCGGCCCTGGGGCCGTGGCTGACCGGACATCTGTTCGACGTGACCGGCTCCTATGCCCTGCCCTTCGCGCTGGCGATCGGCTTCAGCCTGCTCTCGATCGCGCTGATCTGGTGGGCGGCGCCGAGAAAGGTGCGAGCGGTGGCACGGTAGAGGTTCAGGTCGGGGGATGGGCCGAGGGGACGCCATGGTCACCGCGGCCGGCTACGACCTCGTGCGCATACCCAAGCTGCTCACCGCAACGCGACCGCAGTGGGGCACCGAAAACACCGCCCCAGGGAACAAGCCGAGCCTAACCCCCTCGCTCACCGGACCAAAAGCCCAGATCACACCGAGAATCCCGCCATCAGAACGATTCTTCAGCAGCCTGCCCGGTCGGAAACGCCCTCCGAAACCGACAGCAGGGCCGGTATGAGCAGCGCGGCAAACGGCTTGGCATCACGAAGATGGGCCTCGCCGTAGGCGCCCGCCGTATCGAGGCAGTTCATGCATCCAAGCACCGAATCACGAAATGTAACGGGGATGTTCATCGCCGCGCCCAGCCCCAGGGCCAGAATGGCTTCGTGATCTGGAAAGGCCCAGCGGATATCGTCGGCCGACTTGCCGAGCCAGTCGCGCCGTTCGTCGATGACGACCTTTGTCAAAGGGCTTGCGCTCAGGTCCTTGACCGCCCCGAGCGGATAGCGCTCGCGATCGTCGGAGAAAACGCGCTCCAGAAATCCGCGCCGCTCGGTACAGCGCAGGACCGTGAAAAGCCGAAATCCGCACACCGCCCCGATGCCGCGCGCGACGGCGCAAAACTTGCCTTCCGCCGTTTCGGCATCGGCCATTGTCCGTGCCGTGTTGAGGAAGGCGCACGCCCAAGCCGCGCTGCCAAGCGGTCGGTCCATCACCTGCCTGCTCCCGAAGCCATGCGTTAACAAGCCGGAGCCGTACCAAAGGCTCCCGCCACATAGGAGACCCACCCTACGTGCGGCGCGTTGCCGCCGATTCCGACCATAGCTGAGTGCAATACGATGACATGAGCAGACACAATGGCCAGTTCCGGACCGGGCGAGCGCTGCGCAGACAAGCGATCCCGCGTCGGCCTCGATCCTTCCAGGTTCTCCGCAACAGGATCATACGCGATTGCGGCAGAGCGATCCGGGATGGCATTGCCGAGCGGGAAGATCACGATCGTCCAGTTTCCAATTACTATACCTGGCTTGTCTTTCCCAACGGCACGCTAAATTTTTTCAATACCGGATTTTTATTAGATTAATCTTACAGGATAGGGCGTTTTTTTTGGATTGTTCGGAATCTTTATGGATGATGACTTTACATGAATTATCGGGCCATTGTAATAGTTCAGCGGGGCGAGGATTTGTGAAAAATGGGTGGGACCGAGAAAGCCATGGACAAGCTCGCAGCTGACTATCAGAGGGATCTGGTCGGCTATGGCCGGCGGCTTCCCGATCCGCAGTGGCCCGGAAAGGCTCGGCTGGCCATCCAATTCGCCCTCAACCTCGAAGCCGGCAGCGAGTTGTGCGTTCTTCACGGGGACGAGTCCTCAGAGGGCTTGCTGAACGATACCGGCTTTCCGCCGGTCGCCGGCGCCCGCAGTATGTTGGCCGAGTCGGCCTTCGAATACGGCTCACGTCGCGGCGTGTGGCGCGTGCTCCGCCTCTTCGAGGAACGCGACTTGCGGATCAGCATCTTCGCCTCCGTTTCGGGCTTGTTGCAGACCGAGGAGATCGCGCTGGCGGCGACAGAGGCCGGTCACGAGGTCGTATCCCATGGTTGGCGTTGGATCGACTACCAGCATGTCGACGAAGACACGGAGCGCGCGCACATGCGCCTTGCGGTCGAGGGGATCGAACGGCTGACCGGCCGGCGCCCGGTCGGCTGGATGACCGGACGGCCTGGGCCCAACACGCGCCGGCTCATCGTCGAGGACGGGGGATTCCTCTACGACCGCGATGCGCTCAATGACGAGCTACCCTATTGGGTGGAGGTCGCGGGACGGACTCACCTGGTCATACCCTATTCCTACGAAACCAACGACAATCGTTTTGATATGAATGCCGGCTTCAAAACGGGCGACGACTTCTATGCCTATATGAGAGATGCCTTCGACATGCTCTATGCGGAAGGCGCCGAAGAGCCGCGGATGATGTCGATCGGCCTGCACGACCGTCTGATCGGCCGGCCGGCGCGCGCTGTCGGATTGGAGAGGTTCCTCGACCACATCTTGCGGCATGACAGGGTCTGGGTCTGCAGCGGCGAAGAGATCGCGCGCCACTGGCTCGAACACCACGCACCCGCATAGGCTGTGCCGTGTCTTTGCGCGGCTTCGCCGTCACGCTGCGAATTTGTGGCTGTGCGATATCCACCAGTCCGCGATATCGATACGGCGCGCGAACCAGACATCGCCTTTGTCCTGCGCGTAGCGAATGAATTCCTTGAGGGCCGAGGCGCGGGCGGCCTGCCCGACCATCCTTGCGTGGAGGCCGACCGACATCATCCTCGGATGGCTCCGCCCCTCTTCCCAGAGATAATCGAAGCCCCGCTTCAACGTCTTCAGGAAGGAATCCGGGTCGGGGTGGCCGACCGGGATGACGAAACGCGCGTCGTTGTAGGTCAGCGAATAGGGTATCACGAGCAGGGGCGCGCCCTTGACCTTCACGAAATACGGCAGGTCATCGTTGAAGGCATCGGAATCGTAGGTAAAGCCGCCAATCTCTCCCAATAGTTCGCGGGTGTGGAGCGACGGGCAGTAGCGGCTCGCCCAACCCCGCGGGCGGGAGCCGGTGGTCCGCTCCAGCGAGGCGATGGCCGCCTGGATATGCTCCTTTTCCTGTGCCCGTGTGAGCCGCCATACCTGCTCCCAGCGCCAGCCATGACAACAGGCTTCGTGATTCGCCTCGCGAATCCAATCGGCGACGTCCTTGTTCAGCTCGAGTGCCTGTGCACAGGCATAGACCGTGACCGGAACCGAGAGCTCGTCGAACAAACGCGCAAGGCGCCACACGCCGGCCCGCGAGCCATACTCATAGACCGATTCGATGGCGAAATCGCGAACCCCGGGCTCGAACGCCCATGCCAGTTCGCCCATACCTGTCTCACTGGCGCCGTCGCCAGCGGCGTAGGAGATCTCCGAGCCCTCCTCATAGTTCAGCACCAGGCTCACGGCGATCCGCGCGCCGCCGGGCCACTGAACCCTGGGGATTTGCCGGCCGTAGCCGACGTAGTCGCGCCGCGGGCCCGCTGTCGTCTTCTTCGCCATCGACTTTCCTTCACGTTCGACGCCGGGCGCCCTCCACGGCCGTACTTGCCGCGCGCGAGCGCCGATGGAGGTGCAACTCCGTCGCGGCGCGGCCTGCCCGCTTCTGGTGCGGGACCGGGGTGGCGGGGCGGCCACCAAATCGACAGACGCCGAACCCGCCCTAGTCGTATATCAATCCCGGGAGCCATGTGGCGAGACCGGGAAACAGCGACAGAATCAGCAGCATCGACAACTGCATCGCGACATAGGGTGCGACGCCCCAATAGATATCGCCTGTTCTGACGCTGGGCGGTGCAACGCCACGCATATAGAAGAGCGCGAAGCCGAATGGCGGCGTCAGGAACGACGTTTGCAAGTTGACCGCAATCATGATGCCGAGCCAAACCGGATCGAGTCCAAGCAGCAGCAGGACCGGGGCTACAATGGGGACAACGACGAAGGTGATTTCGATGAAGTCGAGAAAGAACCCCATCAAGAACATGACCAGCATCACGAGTATCAACGCCGAGGTGACACCACCCGGCAGACCGCCCAGAAAATCGTGCACCATGTCATCGCCGCCCAAGCCACGGAAGACGAGCGAGAACATCTGAGCGCCGATCACGATCGTGAAAACCATCGCGCTGATCTTCGCGGTCGAGCGGGTTACCTCGATCAACAGGCCGTGGGCATGGATGTTCCTTAGTGCGGATATCAGTCCATAGGCGGCGCCGATACAGCAGCCCGCGGCGAGGTAGATGCCAATCTGCTCGAGTAAGGTGACATCGCTACGGCCGGTCCGGAGATCGAGCGTGGCCGTGAGCACAAGCAAGAGGATGAGACAGGCGGCGGCGAAGTGAACGGCGCGCGAGCTCCCGAACCGCAGTGCGCCAAGAAAAACGGCACCCACTGCGCCGACGGCGGCGCCTTCGGTGGGCGTGGCGATGCCTCCCAGTATGGAACCCAGGACGGCAACGATCAGGACCACCGGCGCGACGAGCGCCCGAAGGACTCGCGCGAACATTGCGCCGTCCTGCGTGTCTAGCGTGTCGCGCGCTATGGCCGGCGCCACGTCGGGCCGAACCCAGCCGAGAATGAAAACATAGGCGATATAGATCCCGACCAAGGCCAAGCCGGGAAGCAAGGCGCCGGCGAACAGGTCTCCGACGGAAACCGGGTCGGGCGAAAAGTTCCCCAGCTCGCGCTGAGCCTCGGAATAGGCATTCGAAATCTGGTCGCCGAGCACGACGAGAACGATCGAAGGCGGGATAATCTGGCCGAGCGTGCCCGAGGCGCAAATCGTGCCGCAGGCGAGTTTTGCGTCGTAGCCGCGCTTGAGCATGGTCGGCAAGGACAATAGGCCTATGGTCATAACGGTGGCGCCGACGATGCCTGTGGAGGCCGCCAGCAACGCGCCGACCACGCAAACCGAGATGCCCAGTCCGCCCCTTATCGGTCCGAACAGCTGTCCCATGGTTTCGAGAAGCTCCTCGGCGACCTTGGAGCGCTCGAGCATGATTCCCATGAAAACGAACAGCGGGGCCGCAATGAGGATCTCGTTGGTCATGATCACATAGATGCGGCTGGGGAAAAAATTGATGAACGTCAAATCGAACGCACCGAGAGATGCGGCGAAAAAAGCGAAGAGCATGGCACCGCTGGCAAGCGCAAAGGCAACCGGAAAGCCGCTCATCAGGGCAACGCAGACGGCAAGGAACATGCCCAGCAAAAGCAGCCCGGCGGTCGTCATAGCTCCATGCTCCGGCCATCCGTCCGCGCCGGCGGATAAGGCGCGCCACCGGACAAGGTAAGGACCGACCGTAACGCGATGGCCACACCCTGCAGGGCCAGCAGCGTGGCAAACACCAGAATGAGACTCTTGAGCAGAAAAACGATCGGCAGGCCCGTGACCTCCAGCGACCGTTCCATCACCTCCCAAGAGCGCACCACATAGGGCCAACCGGCAACCCAGATGGCGATACAGAAGGGCTCGAGCAGCAGGAGGACGCCCACCAAGTCGACGATCGCCTTGGTCCTTGGGCGCGCCGGGCCATAGAATATGTCGATGCGCACGTGCTCGTTGTGCGCGAGCGTGTAGCCGGCAGCGACCAGAAACACGGTCGCGTGCATATAGACGATCGATTCCTGAACGTAGAGCCAGTTCAGCCCGAAGGTATAGCGCATCACGACGACGGCGAACTGCACCAAAACGACGGCCAAGGACAGCCACGATACCAGTCGGCCGACGCGCTCGTTGACGGCGTCACAGAAGGCGACAATAGCGTGTGCTATGGACATTCAAGAAGCGTACAGGCATTGGCTGGTGCGCGCGACCCGGCGCCGCTCCCATCCCGGAACCGGACAGGGCGCCTGCCTCCAGGACACGCCGCCGCGTCGAGACGCAGGCATGGGCCGGGGCGCGTGTTTCTCCGCGCCCCGACCCGCCCCTTATGCTTCGGCAAGGGCGCGCCCATGCCTGCCTAGCCCTTTTGGAATCCGGCCGTGCGTGCGTTCATATAAGCCTGGACGCCAATCTCCGTCCAACCTTGGGCCTTTTCGGCGAAGCTGCGATAGCTGTCCCAGACTTTCCGGCTGAGATCGTCGGCGTTGCCGACCTCCGCCACGACCTCTTGCGCCGTTTGGGCCATGGCGCTGATCATTTCATCCGGATAGCGTCGCAGTTCGACACCGTGCACCGTGAGCAGGGTGTCGAGCGCGTCTGGATTGGCCGCGTCGTACTCCGTCGTCTGGAGATGAGTCTCCGATTCAAAGGCCATCTTGAGCAACTCCTGCTCGTCAGGCCGCAAGCTCTCCCAGACCGACAAGTTGATTCCATGACTGGTCGCCGAACTCGGCTCGTGGAAACCGGGCCAATAGTAGTATTTGGCGATCTTGTAGAAGCCAAAGGCAAGATCGTGCCAGGGGCCGACCCACTCGGTCCCGTCGATGGCACCGGACTGCAGGGCCTGGAAAATCTCGCCGCCATGAAGCGTCACGACGGAAACCCCCAGCCGGCGCAGAACCTCGCCGCCAAGACCTGGCATGCGGAACTTGAGCCCTTTGAAATCATCGATGGAGTTGATTTCCTTGTTGAGCCAGCCGCCCATCTGTACGCCGGTGTTGGACGAGGGAAAGGGCTTGATGCCGAACTGTGCGGAGAGCTCGTCCCACAGCTCCTGACCACCGCCATGGTAGATCCAGGCATAGAACTCGGGCGCCGTCATGCCGAATGGCACGGCTGCGAAGAAGGCCAGGGCTTTCGACTTGCCGGTGTAGAAGTATTCCGATGAATAGTAGACGTCGGCGTCACCGTTGGCCACGGCGTCAAAGACTTCGAGTGCGCCGACCAGCTCGCCTGCGTTGTAGAGCTTGATCTTCAGCTTGCCATCGGTCGCTTTGTCCACGCGATCGACGAGCCGCGCGACCGATGTGCCGAGTCCCGGAAAGTTCTTCGGGAAGGTCGAAACCAACCTGAGTTCTCTTACTCCCTGCGAGATGGCCGGTGTCGGAAAGCCAGACACCGTAGCCGCCGTCATGGCGCCGGCCCCCGCGATGCCGGCCTTTTTCAGGAAATTGCGGCGTTTCATTCAGCCTACTCCTCCCTTGAGCAAAGTTCGTTGAGGCGTGGACTCCGCCACGCCCGGATTTCCAGATAAGGATGATCCTCCTATTGCCATGGAGCGCAGAAATGCTCCGGTAGAGCGGAGCCACCACGCCCACCGCTTATGGCGAGAATCGTCCATTGACGTGGAACGCGCCGTTGCAGCGACCAGCGTCCCGATATGACGGGTTTAGAGATTGGATCAAATCTATGGTATTGTAAAATGAGAAAGACTCGGGTTCGGTATTGAGAATAACTATGTCACTGTCCCTCAAGCAGGTCCGCTACTTCATCGAGACGGCGAACGCCGGCAAGATCTCCCTTGCCGCGGCAAATCTCGGCGTTTCGCAGTCGACGATCACCCTGTCCATCAAATCGCTCGAAGGTTTTCTTGGCCGCCAACTGTTCGAACGCCATCCACATGGCATGAAACTGACCTATGTCGGCGGTCAGTTTCTTCAGCATGCAAACAACATCATCGCCACGGTAGACGACGCCGTTCAGATCCCCAATATGGACGCCGAGGCGATCTCGGGCCGGCTGAGGGTCGGCATCACTTATACGATCGCCGGCTATTTCCTGCCGTCCATTGCCGCGGCTTTCTGCCGGACCTTCCGAAACGTCGACTTGCAGATCATCGAGCTCGAGCGGGAGGAGATCGAGGCGGCGTTGATTTCCGACGACCTGGATCTCGGTCTCATGCTGGTTTCGAATCTGAGCAAGGCGGAACAGCTCAAATCGCACGTTCTCGTCCGCTCTCGGCGCCGTCTTTGGGCCAGCCCCGATCATGATCTTATCGCCGCGCCGCGATTGACGCTCGAGGAGGTGTCCCGGGAGCCGTATCTTATGCTGTCGGCCGACGAAGGCGAAAAAACCGCGCTGCGCTATTGGGCCAGGACGCCCTTTCGGCCGAACATAAAGCTTCGCACATCATCGCTCGAGGCGGTCCGGAGCCTGGTCGCCACGGGGATGGGCGTAACCGTGCTGTCGGACTTGGTCTATCGGCCCTGGTCGCTGGATGGGCGGCGTATCGAAGTGCGTGAGCTGGACGACGAGCTGCCGACCATGGATCTGGGTTTCGCTCGTTGTCGAGATGTCGAAGTCCGCCCGCCGTCACGGGCCTTCTCCGACTACCTGTGCAGCAAGTTCGGATCTACGGTCTACCAGTTCTAGTTCTGGACGAGGATGCCGGCCTGCTCCAGTGAATCCGGGTCGATCCTGAGCTCATGATCCGGATGCTCGCTGTCGGCTGCTGCGACGGCGTCCGCTCCGAACGGCGGCTCTGCGAGGAGGTCCATCTGGACCTGGCCTACCGCCGCTTCTGCCGGCCCGGCCTGGAGGGCGAGGTCCCGGATCATTCGACCTTCTCGAAGAACCGCCATAGGCGCACTTGGCGCTCGGCCTTGGCTGGACGCCCGACACGCTGGTTTTCGGGAATCCGCCTGGCGAGGTCCAACGCCCGCGCAGCTTCACGAGATGCGCCACCGCCTTGCGGGCGAGCGCGGGCGTCCGCTTCACATCTCACCTGGGGCATCACGACCATTTCACGCACTTGCTGGAGACCGGCGTTCACCCGAAGGTCGCTCAGGTCCGCGCGGGGCAGTCGAGCACAAGCGTGACGCTCCCATGCGACCGACGCCATACGGCGGAAAGCAACGGAACGGATAGAGCACGCTTTTTCGCAAATTGCAGGGTCCGTCCGGTGGCAATCGGGTGGCAAAGGCCCTTTCACCGCCCAAATGCAATGTAGTAAAGCTTTGAAATTCCACGCTGGAAGGGTGGCCGAGCGGTTTAAGGCACCGGTCTTGAAAACCGGCAGAGGTGATGAGTCTCTCGTGGGTTCGAATCCCACCCCTTCCGCCATGGTTTCAATGAGTTATAGCGTTTCGTTCGATCTGCTTCGAAGTTGGCGGGCCGGGGACGCAGCGGCGAACCGGCACCTGCCCCGGCGCCAGAGCGAATGGCGGCGCGTACGGAGCGCACCTGTGAATGTACAAAGGCTCCGATGTCTATATAGTCGAACGGACATCCAAGCAGCGATGGCCGTTCCCGGCCACACGATCCGCCGACCCCGCACCGCCTGGGAGGTTGCGATGCCAAATGCCACGGACCTCCAGGACGCCACCCGGGAGATGGATACGCTTGCGTTTCTGCGGTTCGTCATCACCGAGAGGTTCCCGCGCAAGACCTTGGCCAGCTGTTCGCTCAGGGCGCGCAGTATCGTGCTGCTGAAGATGATCTCCCAGATCGACAGGTCGATACCCATCGTGTTCTGCCACGCGCCGGATCCCTATCCCGAAAGCTTGGAATACCGGGCGAAGCTCGTCCGCCAGCTTGGCCTGAGCGACATCCGGGACCCCGCCCAAGACGAGGGCGGGCCGCTGCCGGGCGATTGCGATCACAGCGAAGGCCTGTGGGCGGAGAACCAGGCCGATCACACGCGCGTCTACAAGATCGTCCACCTGAACCGGACGCTGGCGGATTTCGATTGCTGGATAAGCGGGGTCTATCACGGCCCCTACAGCGACCGGCCGGAGCCGCGGGTGGTCGAGGAAGGCAGGTTGCTCCGGATCAATCCCCTCGCTTCCTGGACCCAGAACCAGGTGCGTCGATTCATGGAGGAAAACGGGCTGCGTTATCATCCGAGAACGGCAATCCGTCCCCGGGCGCCCGACAGGGAGGAACCGAAGCTCGCGCCGACCTATCACTTCTAAGAGGCGAGTCCCGGCAACCGCAGGCCGCCCGCACTGCCGGCCGCCGCACCTTTCCTGACATGACAGCGGCTGCTAGGGACGCGGCGGCATGATCATCGCGCAAATCTCCGACACCCATATCGATCTGGACAGTCCGAAGGGCGCCGCCCGGCTCGGCTATCTCGAACGCTGCGTGGCGGACATGAACCGGCTCGAGCCGCTGCCTGATGCGGTCATCCACACGGGCGACCTCACCCACAACGGCAAGCCGGCGGAGTACCGGGAGGCGAAGCGCGTCCTCGGCGCCCTGCGGTGCCCACTCCATGTCGCGGCGGGAAACCGCGACGACCGCGCCGCGATGCAGGCGACCTTTCCGGCCGACCGCGATCTCCTGCCTGGCACGTCCTTTGTGCAATTCAGCGTCGATGCGTACCGCGTGCGGCTGATCGCCATCGATACACTGAGCGAAGGTGGAAAGCAGGGGGACTTCTGTCAGAACAGAGCCGACAGTTTGCGCGCGGCTCTGGCCGAGGATACGGCCAAACCGACCGTGATCTTCATGCATCACCCGCCTTTCGAGGTCCGCGAGTCGGACTACCCGATCCAGTTTGCATCCTGGGAGTCGGTCGACAGGCTGCACCGGGCGCTCGACGGGCAACGGCAGGTCATCGCCGTTTTCTGCGGCCATACCCACCGGAACGCGGCGGGCCAGGTCGGCGGTGTGGCGGTCAGCAGCACGCCGAGCGTCGCCGTCGACTTGCGGCTCGGGCGCTATCCGGCAGCCTTGGAAGCAGCGCCGCTCTACAAGCTCCACCGCGTCGATGCCGACGGGGGCGTCGGCAGCGAGATCCGGGCGGCGTGACAGCCGCCAGATGCCCGGTGCCAGGGAAGGGCCGTTGCGGCAGCTGCCGCCCTTCGCTCTAATGGGTGGAGACGAACCCTCCAATCCCGGCCGTTTGCCATGCCGACGACGCTTGCGGAACTGACCGACCGCCTGACCGCCTTTCGCGACGACCGCGACTGGCAACGCTTCCATTCCCTGAAGAACCTGCTTTCGTCCGTCGGCATCGAGGCCGCCGAGCTTCTTGAGCTGGTCCAGTGGTTGGACGACGACGAGGCCGAGGCGCAGGTCGACGATCCCGAGTTCCGGGCCCGCCTCGCCGAAGAGTGCGCTGACGTGCTGGTCTATCTGCTGTTGATCGCCGAACGGGCCGGGTTCGAGCTAGATGCCGCGGCGGAGCAAAAGATCGAGATCAACGCGCGCAAGTATCCGGCCGAGAAGGCGCGCGGCAACGCCCGGAAGTACACGGACCTCTAAGGAAGCTCACCTTCGGCTGGCGCTGGACCGACCCGCCATCGGGCGTGGAGGCACGGTCGGGCTCACTCGACGATGTGGTAGACCGGCGCCTTCTCCATGGTCCACTTGCTGGTCTCGGCGTCGTAGTGCGACAGCGTGAAGCAGTGCCAGTTCTCGTCGTCCAGTTTCATGTGGTCGCCGCGGTAGTAGTAGCCCGGCCAGCGCGTCTCCGTTCGGAAGAGGGTGTGCTGCATGACGCTCTCGGAGGCCAGCAGCCGGTGCTTGAACTCCCAGGTCCGCTGCAGCTGATGCAGGTCTTCGGCGCCGATATGGTCGGAGTCCTCCACCAGCATCTCCATCAGCTCGAGGCCACGGGTGAGCAGCGGCGCGTTCGTCATGTAGTTGACCGTGATGCCGCCGCAGTACTCGTCCATGAGCTTTTCGAGGCGTTGCAGCGCGTGGATGGGCAGGATGTAGCTCGGAGAGACCGTGCCGGCCACAATCTCGTTGCGCCCGACCTTGTAGTTCTCCAGGGGCTGGAAGACCTCTTCCTCGAGCCTTTGGACCTCGGCCCTGTCGACCTGCGGCTCTTCGCCCAGATCGCTCATGTAGTTGACCGCGGCCTTGCCCGCGATGCGGCCTTCGGTGAAGGAGCCGGAGGAGAACTTGTGCGGCGTGCCGCCGCTGGCGTCGCCGGCAACGAACAGGCCCTCGACCGTGGTCATGCGGTTGTAGCCCCAGCGGTACTCCGGCGGCGCATAGTCCTCGGGACCGCTCGACCAGGCGCCCGAGCAGGTGGCGTGGGAGCCCATGACGTAGGGCTCCGAGGTGGTCAGCTCCGGGTTGGTGTGCTTGGGGTCGATGTTCTGGGAAGCCCAGACCACCGCCTGGCCGATGGTCATGCCGAGGAAGTTCTCCCAGCCGACGGTCTCCTTGTGGGGGTCCTGGAAGGCTTCCTTGGTGACCATGCGGATCGGGCCGCCCCCATTCGCGACCTCCTTGAGCAGGGCGTGGTTGCGCAAGCAGGTGGGCACCGGATGGCGGTCGACGTAGTCGCCCACCAGTTGCTTGGTGTCGTCGTACCACCTGGACTCGTACTCCTCGCCATAGGCGTTCTGGGTATAGGTCTTGAGGTGCAGGAAGTAGGCGCCGACGGGGCCGTAGCCGTCCTTGAAGCGGGTCAGGACGATCCGGTTCTCCATCTGGGTCATCTTGGCGCCGATCCGGATCGGCAGGCCATAGGCCGAAGCGCTGCTCCAGGGCGCGTACCAGGTCCGGCCCATGCCTTCGCCGACCGAGCGCGGCTTGAAGATGTGGGAGGCGCCGCCGGCGGCGACGACCACCGCCTTTGCCTTGAAGATGTAGAAATCGCCCGTGCGGACGTTGAACCCGATGGCGCCGGCGACGCGGTTGGCGCTCTTCGAGTCCATCAGGAGGTGGGTCACCATGATCCGGTTGTAGATCTCGGAGGCAGCCTTGCGGGCGGCTTCCGCGACGATCGGCTTGTAGCTCTCGCCGTGGATCATGATCTGCCACTTGCCCTCCCGCTGGTAGCGGCCGGTCTCCGGGTCCCGCATGATGGGCAGGCCCCATTCCTCGAACTTGTGCACGGTCGCATCCACGTGGCGTCCGATGTCGTAGGCGAGGTCCTCGCGCACCAGGCCCATCAGGTCGTTGCTGGCATACCTGACGAAGTCCTCCGGCTGGTTCTCGTTCCACTGCATGCCCATGTAGCAGTTGATCGCGTAGAGGCCCTGGGCCACGGCGCCACTGCGCTCGATGTTCGCCTTCTCGACGCAGACGACGTTGAGGTCGCGCCCCCAGTAGCGGGATTCGTAGCAGGCGCCGCAGCCGGCCATGCCGCCGCCGATCACCAGGACGTCGGCGTCCACCCGAACGGTTTTCCTGCCCCCGAACAGGCCCATCAGGCCGGTCCCGCCTTGAGCCGGCCCGGGCTCAGCGCCGGCAATCCCCCCTCGATATTGAGCGCATCGGGCTCGTGCGCGAGCTCCTGCGACTTGTACTCCTCGGCGCTCGGCGCCTCATAGTCCTGAGGCGGCTTGATTGAGCCCCACGGCGTCGTGCGGATCGGCGAGACGAAATTCTTCTCGGTGCCGTCGCGGAACTTGATCTTCCAGGAAACCGTGCCCTTGGCCTCCTCCCGCAGCACCCGAACGCTGTGTCCCAGCGGGGCGAAGTCCGCGTAGCCGCGCGCGTCGATCGCGTTCTGCGGACAGGCCTTTACACAGGAGTAGCACTCCCAGCACATGTTCGGTTCGATGTTGAGGGCGCGGCGGTAGGTCTTGTCGATGTGCATGATGTCGGAGGGACAGATGTCGACGCAGTGGCCGCAGCCGTCGCAGCGGGTCATGTAGACGAATGTCGGCATGGTCTTCCGTTTGCTCCAGTATCAAGGGCGCTTGACGGTCTCGCTAGTAGTGCCGGGGGAGGCTTCGTACGCTGCCGAGCACTTCGGGCTTGTCGGCCGGACCCGGCAGATTGCTCCGCGAGCCGTCCGCTTCAGCCACCCGTTTCTGGAATGCCGCGGCGGGCTTGAAGAACATGTGCGAGAACTTGGACCAGGGAACGGATCCGAAGAGCACGGTCGTGGCGGCGAGGTACAAAGCGAGGAGTGCGTCGGCCAGAGAACTGCCGGCGGCCTGAAGAATCGCCCAGATCAGGCCCAGGGTCGTGCTCGCGAGGAGCGACAGTATGAAGAGGTCGGCCCGCACGATACGGAACGGCGAATGGCCTTCGGCGGCCACGTCAACCCTGATGAAGAACCAGAACCAGTAGCCGCCGCCGCAGACCGCCAGGACCCCAAGATACCAGAGCAACGTCAGGATGGCGGGCGTGGGGCTTTCCGGCGTCGGGTAGCCAAACACCATGATGGCGGTCGTGACGACATAGGCCAGGAAGCCGTACATGGTCAGGAGATGAGCGATCCGGCGCTGCGGGTTGCAGAATTCGCCGGACGTCAAGACCTCTACCGCGGCGGTCTGGATCGCGAGCGACGCCATCCGTACGCCGCCGACCTTGCGCGTCCCTCCGCGCCTCGACTTCCGCCAGTTGTCGAAGAAGTACCTGGCGCTTCTCTTGTGAAGGATGTCGAACAGCGTGCCCCCGGCGACCAGAAGGATCATGAGGACCAGGTACGTCTGCATGACCGCGGGCGCTATGGATGCGGAGAGTTCGGCGTAAGGATTGCTGGTGAGCATCAAGAGGCTCCCCAATGCTAGCCCGATCCCGGCCCATCCCAAGCAAGGCGAAGCCGCGTCGACGGCCAGCCCCGAACCCGGACGAGCGATCGAGCCGGAAAACAGCAATAACATACATGGAGAAGCGGTCCGGCCGAAAGGGTGCCCGGCGACGAGACAGCCGGGGGCCTTCCTAGAGGGCCTCTTGTCGCCGCCGGCTGGCCACTCCGGCTCGCGGCGTTAAGCCCGGCTAGGCTTCGGCCGTGATGTCGGCCGTGGACGCCGCGATCCCTGAAGACCAGGTCCTGACGAGCCGCGACGGCTCTTCCCCATGCTTTGGGGGTGGGGGACGCGACGCCTCCGGCCGGCCCCTCTCCTGGCAATCCAGCAGTGGCCGCCCTCCCCTACCCCCGCCCGCTCAGCGCAGGGAGTCGTAGTAGGCTTCCAGCACCTTCAGGACCTCCGGCCGGCTGAACTGGGGCGGCACGGTCTCGTGTTTCCGGAACATCTCGCGCAGGCGGGTCCCCGAGATGGTCAGCCGGTCCTCCTCGCCGTGCGGGCAGGTCTTGTCCGTGGCCATGCCGTGGCACCTGTTGCAGTAGAAGGTAATGCCGAGCTTCAGCGGCAGTATTTCCATGCTGCCCGGCGCCAGCGTGTCGAAGATGTGCTGGGCGTCGAACGGTCCGTAGTAGTCGCCGATGCCGGCATGGTCGCGCCCCACGACCAGATGGGAGCAGCCGAAGTTCTGGCGGAAGACGGCGTGCAGCAGGGCCTCGCGCGGGCCGGCATAGCGCATTTCGATCGGATAGCCGGCCTGTACGACGGTCCCTTCGACGAAGTAGCCCGCGACCAGGACGTTGATCGCTTCGACGCGGACCTCGGCCGGTATGTCGCCCGGCTTCAGAGCGCCCAGCACTTGGTGGATGAGCACGCCGTCGCAGACCTCGATCGCGATCTTGGCAAGATGCTCATGGCTGCGGTGCATGGGGTTGCGGGTCTGGAATGCCGCGACCCTCGACCAGCCCTTCTCCTGGAACAGGGCCCTGGTCTCCGCCGGCCGATGATAGAGGCCCTTGTAGGTCGAGGGGAAATGCCCTTCCGACAGCGCCAGGAGGCCGCCCGCCAGATTGACCGGGCCCTGCTCCATGACCTTCCGCACGCCGGGATGCTTCGGGTCGGCGGTGCGGAAGACGCGGGAACATTCCAGCGGCTTGTCTATCTTGTATTTCTCGCTGACCGCGAGGACGCCCAGGATCTCGCCGTTCGAACCGTCCAAAAGCGCGACCTCTTCGCCGACGCGGATGCCGTCCGCGAGGTCCGTCTCGCAGGAGAGCGTGATCGGGATGGGCCAGAAGAGGCCGTCCGCCAGCGACATGTCGACGCAGCACGTGCGCCAGTCTTCTTCCCCCATGAACCCTTCGAGCGGCGTGTAAGCGCCCATCGCCAGCATGAAGAGGTCGGAGACCTCGCGGCTCGACAGCGGAACCTTCTTCAGATGCTCTGCCCGTTTCGCCTCCTCTGCACGCTCCGTCTCCGGCAGCAGGAGCGGCTTCAGAGCTTTCGCGCCATGCGGCGAGACGAGACTGGACATGGATTCCTCCTCGATTCATCGCTTCGGCACCTGCCTGAACGGCTCGATACTACTTGAGGTCGGGAGCGATCGACAAAAGAGGCACCTGAAGGCCGGCAACGGCGATGAGCCTCCCGTGGGTTCGAAGCCCTCCCCCTCCGCCAAGCGCTGCAGGCGGCAGCAAGCTTCGCGGCGACCCGCGCACGCCGGCAGCCCCCGTCCGGCTTGCCGATCTAACCTTCGATCGGCGCGCGCTCGCGCGGACCCGGCCGGGGCTCTCTCTTCGGCCGCGTCCCCAGGGCGCCGGCGCCGGCCGCCCGCAGGTAGCGGCGGAAGGTGGGGCATTCCATGTGGCTCGGCGCTGGGCAAGCGGCGGCGTGGCGCAGGCCGTCGCGCATCGCACTCAGCTTGCGGATCGTCCGGTCCAGTTGCTCGGCCTTGGCCGCGAGCGCCCGCCGGTCGATGCGCGGCCGCCCGTCGGGCGCGAACATGCCCGCGATCTCGTCGAGCGAGAAGCCGGCGGCGCGCCCGAGGGCGATCAGCGCGAGGCGTTCCAGCACGTTCGCGTCGAACAGGCGGCGCAGGCCCCGCCGGCCGATGGAGGCGATCAGCCCCTTTTCCTCGTAATACCGCAGGGTCGAGGCCGGCACACCGGCCTGCCGGGCCACCTCCGCGATGTCCAGTGTCATCATGCTCTTGACCTCAAGTCCACTTGAAGTGGCACTGTGCTGTTTCCGCCAAAGGCTGGCAAGCGACGAGGAGATGACCATGAATACCGGAGACGGGACCGGCGACGCGCGGCAGATCGACTGGAACGGCATCGCCGGACGCAACTGGATCGAGGCCCAAGTGCTGCTCGATCAGCTGTTCAAGCCGCTCGAGGACCTGCTCGTCGAAGCGGTTCCCGCCGGATCGGCCGGCCGGGTGCTCGACGTCGGCTGCGGCACGGGCGGCGTAACGCTCGCCGCCGCCGGGCGCTTGGCCGCGGAGGGCCACGCCGTCGGCATCGACATCTCCGAGCCGATGATCGCCGCCGCCGCTGACCGGGCGGAGCGGCACGACTTGCGGGCGCGCTTCATCCGCGCCGACGCCGAAACCCATCCCTTCGAGCCCGTGGGATTCGACACGCTGCTCTCGCGCTTCGGCGTCATGTTCTTCGGCGACTCCGTCCGGGCCTTCGCGAACCTGCGCCGCGCAGCACGGGAGGGCGCGGCGATGCGCTTCCTCGCCTGGCGAAGCCCCGAGGAGAATCCCTTCATGACCGCCGCTGCACGCGCCGCCGCGCCGCACCTGCCGAACCTTCCGGGATCCGAGACGAACGCGCCGGGCCAGTTCGCCTTCGCGGAGGCGTCCCGTGTCAGGCGCATCCTGGAGGAGAGCGGCTGGGCCGAGATCGACATCCGGCCGCACGATGCGGCCTGCGTCCTGCCGGAAGCCCAGCTTGAGTTCTACTTCACGCGCCTCGGCCCCGTCGGCCGGGTCCTTCACGAGGCGGACGAGGGAACCCGTGCCCGGGTCGTCGAAGCGGTGCGCGCCGCCTTCGATCCCTTCGTGGAGGGAAAGCATGTCCGCTTCGTCGCCGCCTGCTGGCTCGTCACAGCGCGGGCGCCCTCCACGGAGTGTGCGGAACAGGAAGCAAACGCTCTATGATGCGGCAGCTTGCCGGGCGGTGCGGGTGCCGGCGGCAATACGCAACGGAACAGGGAGCGCGCGATGGCCGACATCTCCTTCGAGGCCGGAGTCCCGGTCCTGCCCTCGGTCGACGTGCCAAAGGCGGCCGAATTCTACCGCGATGTGCTCGGCTTCGAGATCCTGGCGCTGACCGAGGAGCCCTATGCGGTGATCCGCCGGGGAGAGGTCAGCCTGCACCTCTGGCAGACCGAGGATCCCGGGCTGCCGTCCCATTGCGGCTGCCGCATCCGGGTCTCCGGCATCCAGAACCTGTTCGAGAAGCTGAGGCCCCTGGGGATCGTCCATCCCAACCTGCCGCTCACCAAGCAGCCCTGGAACGCCTGGGAGTTCGCCATCGGCGACCCGGACGGCAACCTCATCACCTTCGTCGAGTTGGTCGCCGACGGCTGAGCGCCCATCCGATCTCGGGGGGACTGGCCGGACCTTCAGGCTCCGGCTTAGGCCGCCTGTTTCAGGCGCTCGCCGCGGCCGGCCTTGGGGGCCTTGGGCTCGGCCCCGTCCTTGCGGCCGAACCGGATCTCCTTGGCGATTGCCGCGCGGCGGGCCGAGTAGGACGGCGCCACGATGGGGTGGTTCGCCGGCAGGCCCCACTTGGCCCGGTACTCTGCCGGGCTCAGGCCGTGGGCGCTGCGTAGGTGGCGCTTCAGGCTCTTGAAGCGCAAGCCGTCCTCGAGGCAGGTTACGTGCCCGCGGGCGACCGACTTGGCGCGGGGCACCGCCGGTGCCACGGCCGGCATGGCAACCGCCGCCGCGCCCTTCCCGCCGGCGGCGAGGCCTGCGATCGTACCGTGGACCGCCCGGATCAGCTCCGGCAGCTTCGCGGGCGGCAGGCCTTGGCGGCCGACGTAGGCGGCGACGATCTTGGCCGCCATCTCTGTTGTGGTCTTGGTCCTGCTATGCATGGCTATCTTCTTCACGATTACTTGGCGTTGCTGGAGAAGGCCTCTTGGAGACCTTTTCCTGCAAGTAAGAGACCGTTCGGGTGAATCAATAGCCGCCCGCGGAACCGCAATATTCTTCGGCCGCCGGGCTGCGAGGGAGCGCTAGCAGGCTGCTGAAGAATTGTCCTGAGGGCAGGATTTGGGCTGTAGCCCGGGATTCTGATCCGATGGTCGAGGGGTTTGGGTTCGGCTGGTTGCGTGGGCGGAATTTTCGATGCCCTGGTGCGATCAAGTTGCGGCGAGCAGCTTGGGTATGCGCACGAGATTGTAGGCGGCCGCGGTGAGGGTGAAGGTCCAGCCGACGCGCTCGAGGCCCCGGTGGCGGGTCTTGGCGAGGTTGCCGGTGGTCTTGATCCAGCCGAAGCCCTCTTCGATGCGCTTGCGCAGGCGCTGGCTCGCGGCGTAGCCCGCATGCCGGGTGGTGCGCTTGTCGATGGCGGTTCGGCGCGGCCTGCCGGTGACCCGGACATGGCCGTCGATGGCGATGTGCGGAGTGATCCTGCGCGCGCGCAGGCCCTCGACGAAGCTGCGCACGTCGTAGGCCTTGTCGGCGCCCAGGGTGACGCGCCGGCGGCGCCCCCCTCGGCTCTCCCTGCGGCGATCGAGCATGGCGAGCGCGGCCTCGCGCTCGGCCCTGCCGCCGGCCCGGGTCAGCTCGGCGTCGACGACGAGGGCGTTGCGGTTCTCCATCAGGAGGTGGCCCATGTAGCAGAGCCGGCTGCTCTGGCCGTTGGCCTTGCGGTAGAGCTTGGCGTCGGGATCGCTGGTCGAGGCGTGGGTCTCGTTCGAGCGCCGCTCGCCGCGGAAGTCCCGCTCCGCGTTGCGCCCGGCCGGCGGCCTGCCGCCCTCCCCGGGGCCCTCCCCAGGGCCATCGCCGGGGCCCTCCCCCGCGCCGTCTTTGGGCCGAAAGCTCTTCATCGAGGCCCAGGCGTCGAGCAGCGTGCCGTCGACCGAGAAGTGCTCCTCCGATAAGAGCGCCTCGACCCGATCCTGGCTCAGCAGCGCGGCCAGGAACTTCGCCGCGATCTCGCCCTCGATCAGACGGTCCCGGTTCTTCGAGAAGACCGTGGCGTCCCACACCGGCGCATCCATCGAAAGGCCCACGAACCAGCGGAACAGCAGATTGTAGTCCAGCTGCTCCATCAGCTGGCGTTCCGAGCGGATCGAGTAGAAGGCCTGCAGCAAGAGCGCCCGCAGCAGCTTCTCCGGCGCGATCGACGGGCGACCCAGCTTCGAGTAGATCCCCTCGAACTCCGGCGACAGCACCTCCAAGGCCTCGTCCACGATCGCCCGGATCGCCCGCAGCGGATGGTCCGCAGGCACCCGAGCCTCACAGCTCACATATGAAAACAACGCCCCGCTGTCCCCATCCCCGCCGCGCATCGCAACCCTCCGTTCCAGATCTCACCAGAACAGAGAATCACGTTACACCGAAAGCCGCGAGAGACTTTTTCAGCAGCCTGCTAGATCTCGGCCCACATGCGCAGCAGGTTGTTATAGACCTTGTCGAGGCGCAGGTACTGGGGGTGGGTATAGCCCTGGCCCTGGGGCGTGTTGTCGATGATGTGGCTGAGCGCCAGAGCGAGGTCCAGCAGGATCTGCCGCTGCTGGGGATCGCGCACCGAGCTCTGCACCCAGGTGATGGCGACCAGCCGCTCGCCGCGGGTCACCGGATTTACACGGTGTAGCACCATGGCCGGATAGACCACGGCGTGGCCGGCGGGAAGCTTGTAGCGCTCGGGCCGGAGGTCGCTGTTCATGACCAGCTCGCCGCCCTCGTAGTCGGCCGGATCGCTGAGGAAGAGGGTCATGGCGACGTCGGTGCGCAGGTCGCCGTCGCGCATCAGCGCGTTGTCCGAGTGGTCGCCGTAGGCCATGCCCTCGGTGTAGCGGCTGAACAGGATCTCGCCGAAGCGGCGCGGCTGGACGATGGCGCGGAAGTCGTTGCTGGCGCGCAGGGCCTCCAGCACGACGGCACAGCAGGCGGTCTGCGCCTCACTGTCGAGACGCACCTCGGTGTTCTTCTTGACCGTGGAGACGGCGCGCCCGGAGGTCTGCCGGCCGTCGACGAAGTCGGCGCCGCGCAGGCTCGTGCGGAGCCGGTCGAGAGCCCCGGCGTCGATCAGGTTGGGCAGCACGTAGATCATGGGGGCGGCGATTTCCCTTTGGGTCGGCGGGACCCACCCGTCCTCCGAGGCGGGCTCTGCGCCTGCATAGATACGCCCCGGCGCCCGGCCTGTCCATGGAACCGGACGCTTGGATCAGCCGGCAGAGCCCAGCCCCTTGCGGTAGATCGGCAACCCTTCCCGGAGGGGCCGGTAGCCGTCCGCGCCTCGGGGCAGACGCTCGTGGGCGCCGATCACCAGGTATCCACCCGGCCGCAGGCGGGCGTCGAGCTGGGCGAAGACCTCGCCTTGCAGCGCCGTGTCGAAGTAGGTGAAGGCGAGGTTGCGGCAGAGGATCAGGTCGAAGGAGCCCTCGGGCTGGTCCCGGCGCAGGTCCTGGCGCACGAAATCGATGCCCGCTTTCAGCTCGCTGCGGAGGCAGTAGGAACCGTCGCGCTCGACGAAGGTCCGCGCCCGCAGCTCCGGCGGCAGCTCCTTCAGGGAGCCTGCGGAGTAGCAGGCCTCCGCCGCCCGGGCCAGCATGACGGGCTCGGCGTCGCTGGCGAGGATGTGGAGGCGGGCTGGCGCCCCCTGCCCTCCCACGGTCTCGGCCCAGAGCAGAGCGAGGCCGTAGGGCTCCTCGCCCGAGGCGCATCCGGCGCTCCAGCAGCGGATCAGCCCGTCGCCGCGCTCGGCCGCCCGGCGGGCCAGCCCCGGCAGCACCCGCGCGCCGAGTGCTTCGTAGACCCCGCGGTCGCGCCAGAAGCGGGAGATCGGAATGCGGCAGAAAGCATCGAGCCGCGCCCGCTCCGCCGCCGAAGCCTCCAGGGCGGCGCCGTAGGCCTCGAGGTCCGGCAGGCCGAGCTGGCCGAGGCGCCGGCGGATCCGCTTGCACACCGTGCCCCGGACCTTTCGGTAGCCCGGCCAGCTCAGGCCGAGACGCGGCAGCCAGTGCTGCAGGAAGGCGACACAGTCCCGGTCCCGCATGGAGCCGCTCCCTCCGGCCGGCGCCCCTTCTCCCTAAAGGCGCACCCCTTGAAAGTTCGAGTTTCGTTCCTACATATATGTCAAATCTGGCGGCAAATCGCCATTCCGCCCAAACGCTTCCCAAGACACCAGTCGACTTGAGAAGTCCGCGCAGATCAAAGAATCGCGCGGAATTTCAAGAACTTCGGCCCCTAGGGACCGCGGCTGTGGGCGGAGCGGCGCTGGAGGACCGCCTCAAACTTGAGGAGGCGATCGGAGCCTCGATCGCTCGAGGGTGAGAGATGAACGACGAACTTCGAATCTACCTGGAGCAGGCCAAGCGCTTTCCCATGCTGAGCCTGGAGGAGGAGAAGGACCTGATCGCCCGCTGGCGGCAGCGCGGCGACCAGGACGCCCTCCAGAGCCTGCTCGGCAGCCACCTGCGCCTGGTCATCAAGATCGCGCGGGAAAACCGGGGCTACGGCCTGCCCCTCGGCGACCTGATCGGCGAGGGCAACGTCGGCCTCATGCAGGCGGCCGAGCGCTTCGACCCCGAGCGGGGCGTGCGCTTCGCCTCCTACGCCGCCTGGTGGATCCGCGCCACCATCCGCGAGCACGTGCTCTATTCCCGCTCGCTGGTGAAGATGGGCACGACGGCGGCCCAGAAGAAGCTGTTCTTCAACCTGGGGCGCCTCAAGAGCGATCTCCAGGTCTACGATGACGGCGACCTGGCGCCCGAAGTCGCCAACCGGATCGCCGAGGAGCTCGACGTCCAGGAGGCCGAGGTGGTCGAGATGAACCGCCGCCTGATGGCCGGCGACTGGACTCTCAACGCGCCGGTGAGCGACGAGGACGGCGGCGAGTTCCAGGACCTGCTGGTCAGCGATGCGCCGGACCCGGAGGCCGTGCTGGGCGAGAGCGAGGAGCTTGCCTGGCGCAAGGAGCTGCTCGGCGAGGCTCTCGACAGCCTGAGCGCCCGCGAGCAGCGGATCCTCAAGACCCGCAAGCTGAGCGAGGAGCCCCGCACCCTGGAGGACCTGAGCCAGGAGTACGGCATCTCGCGCGAGCGGGTGCGCCAGATCGAGGCCCGGGCGATCGAGCGCCTGCGCGAGCGCATGCTGGAAGCGGCCGAGCAGGCCCGCGCCGCCACCATCGAAGCGGGCGCCGACCTGCCGGCCGAACTGCGGGAGGCGGCGCGCACCAAGGTCCCGGTCCTCGCGGCCTAGGGAAGACCGCTCGGTCCGTCCCCGCCTGATGCCAGCTTGATGCAGGTCAATGCCCGGCCACCCCGGGCCTGAAACCCTGCCGCCGGAGCGAAGCACAGCAGGACGGGGAAGCGGAAGACCGGCATGGGCCTCTCGACCATCATGACGTTGCTCGGCGGCGATGGCGCATCCCGCGCAGCCCTGCGGACGGCGGTCGCGGTCGGCCGCCGCTTCGAGGCCTACGTGGAGGCGCTCCATGTGCGTCCTACCGTGGAAAGCGTCGTTCCCGTGGTCGCCGAGGGCATGACTGTCAAGACCATCGGCCGGCTGCGCGAGGGCGCCGAGGCGGGCAGCGAGGAGCGGGCCCAGCAGGCCTACCGCCTGTTCCAGGACCTGGCGGTGGAGGAGGCCCTGCCCCTCACCAGGGTCGAGGCCGAGCCCGTGCCGGGCCGCTTCGCGCTCGCCTGGCGGGACGTCACCGGCGTCGAGAGCCGGGAGGTGGCCGAGCGGGGGCGCCTTTTCGACCTGCTGGTCCTACCTAGGCCCGAGGGCGGTCGCGGCGCCCGCCCGGCGGAATCCTCGGAAGCGGTCCTGGAGGCCGCCCTGTTCCAGAGCGCGCGGCCGGTGTTGGTGGCCGCCCCTGAGGTTCCAGCGACCCTCGGCAAGCGGATTCTGCTGGCCTGGAACGACACGCCGGAGGCGGCGCGCGCCATCTGGGCGGCCCTGCCCTTCCTCGAGCAGGCGGAGCAGATCATCGTCCTCACGATCGACGAGACCCGGCCGGATCGGGACTCCGCGGAGTTGGCCCGGGCTCTGGCCCGTCACGGCATCGCCGCCGAGGCCCGCACCCCGAAGAGGGGCAAAGGTCCGGTGGGCGCGCAGCTCCTCGCCCAGGCGGAGGAGCACGGCTGCGACCTCTTGGTCATGGGCGCCTACGGCCACAGCCGGCTGCAGGAGATCATCCTCGGCGGAGCCACCAGGCACGTCCTCGCCCATGCCCAGCTGCCCCTTCTCATGGCCCACTGAGTACCAGGAAACTCGGCCCAGGCCGCCTCAGCACGGTCCCTGCCGGACCTGGCAGCGCATAGGACGGCAGAATTCGCGCATGATGGTTGGCAGCACCGATGGCGGCGGGTATTCATAGGGCCTCCAGTCTGTTACCTAAGGGCCGCGGCACCTCTCGCGGTCGCCAACGCGGGCAAGGCCTGCATGTCGCAACGGCGCTCAACAGCTTGATCGAAAGGAACCAAGCATGTCGCGTACGAACAAAGCCGCAATTGCAATCGCTCTGGCTCTTCCTCTCATGGCCATGGCCGGCTGCGCCAGCCAGCAGGAAGAGATGAGCGCCCTGCGGTCCGAGGTCTCCCAGTCGCAGGAAATGGCTGCCGCGGCTCAGGCCGAGGCCGCCGCCGCGGCTGTCGCCGCAACTGAAGCGGCCGAGGCCGCAGAGCTGGCCGCCGCCGAGGCCGCCCGCGCCGCGCGGGCCGCCGAGGACGCGGCCGCCAGGGCCGAGCGCATGTATCAGGAGTCCCTGCGCAAGTAGCCTTTCCCGGTTCCGCTGCCCGACGGGCCGCCGGGGGATGGCGGCCCCCGGGCGCGGCTCAGGCGTCCTTCCTTTCCTCCGCCTCGCGCGCATGTAGCTTCGTGATGCTGGCCACCACGCGGGCGACCTCGTCGTCGTCCAGCGGCGGCCGGCAGCGCGTGCGGTTCCAGCCCAGCAACAGCTCCAGGACGATCTCCGGATCGACGCCGTGCCACAGCAGATGGCCGGCGAAGGAGGCGATGGTGCTGTTGCGCTGGCCTTGCGTTACCCCTTCGCGCACCAGGCTGCGCCAGTAGGCGAGCGGATGGCCGCGCCGCGCGGTCTCCTCCCGCAGGCGCGCGTGCAGCCAGGCCGGCAGGGGCGCGAGCGGCCGCGCCCCGGGCCCGTGCCCCGCCTTCCAGGCGTACCTCCGGCCGCTCGGGTGCAGCGAGGGCGGCGCGACGACCATGCCGCCGCGGGCGCGCAGGTCGACGCCCGGCAGGACCGCCACCCGGTTGCGCAGCCCGGGATCCCGCGAGGCGAAGTAGAGGTGACGCCCGCCGCCGCCGGTCTCCGCCTCCAGCGTGTCGGGCAAGGGCTCGTGGCGCGCTTGCCAGTCGCGGAGGCTCCCCTCGCCGCCGTGACGCGGGTCCACGTCCAGCACCACCAGGCCCGAGACCGGGCCGGTCACGATCCCTACATTGATCTTCGGCCAGCGCCGGAACCAGGAGCGGATCTCCTCCTCGTCGGCGCGCCGGTCCTGGTAGGCCTGCCAGGGCAGCTTGGGCAGCTTCTCGCCCGGCTGCAGGGGAATGACCGACCAGCCGAGACGGCGGTAGGCGAGCGCCGCCGCCTCGCACGCTGGCACTTTCTCACCGGCCATATCGCCTGCGCTCCGCTCTCATCGTCGCCCGGCCGCTATTACGGTTTCCCCTGTCAGGGACGGACGCGCCTTGGGATCGCGCCCTGGTACCGGCCGGATAGGAAAGGACACCGAGGCGCTGACCCGGATCACGGAGATGCGCGCCGCGGTCGACAGAAGGTTCGCAGAAGCACAAGCTGGGCGCCACGATAGGCCGCCCGGAAGACGGACAGACCCGCGCCGGACCTCCCACCACCCTGAGGTTCCCCACCGGGCGCACGCGAAAGTCCGGCTGCGGGCCTTGTCTCGACGGATCTCCGCTCTGCCGGAACTGGGTGGCGGCGGTTCCCCGTCCCGCTTGGAGACGGTTCGCCGACGGTCCTTCCGGCCGAGCTCCCCATCGGGACGGGGGCGACCATAGCCGGTCTGGAGAAGAAGACATTGAGCCAGGTCAAACCCAGAGCGGAAACTGGCCTCCCCGCCGCGGCGGGCCGTCCAGCGGGAGCGGACGCCAAAGTTGCAATTGCCTCAGGAACATCACCGGGTCTTCACCGGATTTTCACCGCTATGCCCAAGGCTTGCCACGATTGACCGCCACCCTGGGCAGAACTGAAACCAGGAAGTAGGACCCGCATCATGAGAACTCTCGCTAGCCTCGCCGCCGCCCTCACCCTGTTCTGCGCACCGGCCGACGCGGCGGAGCTGAGCGGCCGCGACCTGGCCGACGCCTGCCAGGCCGGAGAAGCCGAACAGGCCCTTTGCCTGGGCTACATCCAAGGCTTCATCGACGGTTACGGGCGGAACGACACCAGCCTGACGGGCTTCATCCGCGACAACCTGCGCTCCGGCCACCTACGGGTCGCCGCCGCGGACCGGCGGATCAACCGCCTGACCTACTGCGTCGACGAGAAGGTGCCGGCCGAAGTGGTCCGCGGAGACTACCTCGCATGGGCGGCGACCGACCCGACCGGGCTCTATCAGCCCGCCGCGGCGGCCCTCTTCGACGCTCTTGCGGAGACCTATCCCTGCTTCGAGGGCGAGTCTCCCTCGGCCGACGCCGCGACCACTGGCGATTGGAGGACCAATGGCTGACAAGCAGAAGCTCGAAGACCGCCTGCCGGCGGGGCTGACCGCGCCGCCGGCGCCGACCGCCCCCGACGACGCGGGCAGCGATTCGACGATCCTTGCGGAGGGCTACCAGCGACCGACCCCCGGCGCGGCCCCGCCGGAACGGCCGGCCCCGGGCGCCCCTCGCGGCTGACCGGCCCGGATATACCGATCAGCCGCGGCTCAGCTTGCGCGCATCGGGATAGGTGCGCACCTGGGGTACTTTCCCCGCGCGCAACATGTCCTGAATGTCCTGCCAGTAGCCGGTGGTCAAGAGATCGCCGTGAACCTCGCGGAACAGCCGCCTGAGGTCGCGGTCGGGGATTCGCAGGCCCGCCTCGATTTCCTCCGGCAGGAAGATCACGCCGTCCTCGAAGAACCAGTCGGGCACCTCCTCCTCGCCGTCGACCCGGTCCAGGTTGGTGCGGATCTTCACGTCGGTGAAGCGCTCGACGGCGTCGTAGTCGTAGAGATAGACCTTCAGGAAGCGGCTGACCCCATAGTTGCGGCCGTCCAGGTCCCGGTTGAAGATGTTGGCCGCAGCGTTGTTCTTGATGCAGTGACCCAGGTTGACGACCGCGACCTCGGCGGCGGCGGCCGAGGCGGTCTCGAGGAAGACCGGAAGCGGGATCATCTTCCGCTGGGCGATCAGGTGCTTGAAGATCACGTCCTCGCCCTGGAGCGAAACGTTGTCGCTGGCCGCCTCCAGCACCTCCTCGAGCACCGCCGGATCGAACCAGTCCCGGTCGAGCTTGAGATTGTAGTAGATGATGTTGTCCAGCATGCTGCCGGTGCGGTTGATCTCGTGGACGCGGCCGTACTTGCGCAGCACGCGCTCGACGCCCTCGAAGGTGCCCCACTTGTAGTTCGCGGTGGGCTCGTTGCGGATCACCTTCAGCACGTAGTTGGACGAGGGCGCCGAGAAGGCGATGGCCACGGTGCCGCTGAAGCCGATCGCGGTCCGCAGGGTTTCGCCCGCGCGGGTCATCTCCTTTCTCATCTCGTTCATGACCGCGACCTTGCCCACGTGGTTGAAGCCGATGGTCGAATAGTGCAGGCCGAGCGGCCGGGCCGGCATGATCGCGAAAAGGAAGGCGGCCAGCTCGTGATAGTGCGGGCTGGTCACGTGGAAGTTGGCGAGCGTCGAGTTGAAGATGTGGTGCACGTCCGACTCGCTGGTCAGCACGGCGTCGACGTAGATGCCGCGCCTCCCGTTCAGGAGAGCGACGGCGAGGGGCACGTGGCTGCCGTCGGAGAGCGCGATGCGCCCCAGCAGATAGGCGCCGCGGTTGCGGAAGAAGCCGGCGTCGATCATCTGGATCTCGCGCACGGCGCCGGGATTGTGGCGGTCGAGCGCCAGCGACCGGTTGATCCGCTCCGCCGTCAGGGCCGCGTCGCCGCGAAGATCCCTGAAGGGCTTCGAGAGCGCGGGGATCCCCAGGATCTCGGCGACGGTGCCGGGCGAGACCGGCGCACCGCCCGAAAACGCACGGACGATGCCACCGGCCGGGTCGCCCGGCGATGCGCCCGCCTCGCCGAAGTCGTAGGCGACCGGCGCCCACTCCCCGTGATAGATCTCGCGGCGCACCGAGTGGACGTAGGCGAAGGCCAGGTCCGCCTCGTAGCGGCCCTTGATGAGCGTCAGGTAGCGGCGCTCCATCTGGCGCCACAGGCGCTCGTCCTGGGTTATCGAGGGAAAGCGGCCCTGCAGGCGCGGATGGAGGGCGGCGATGCTCTCGCTGTAGACCGAGAGACGCCGCTTGCTGAGCTGGAACGACCAGGCCCATTCGCGTTTCTCGAAGGCCTCCTGGGCGAGCTGGGGGATGTGCCGGGATTCGACGTAGTAGGCGTCGAACTCCCTGAGGATCATGCGCGCCGCCCGGTCGATCAGCTCGGCTTCGTCCGGCTCGCGCCCGCCGCGCCGCCGGTCCGGCGCCGTCGGGCCGCTCCGCTCGCTCTCCCGCGCGGCAGCACCCGGGGCAGCCGGGGCGGATGAGCCGCCCTTGCTCACTTGCAGATCCATCGGTCGCAGTGCTTCATTCCATTCAGTATACGCGATCGCGCGCCGCGCCGGTCTTCCGTCGACTCACAACCAGAAAGGTCGAGCCCATGATGGTCTTGCTGCGAATCCTGTCGGTCGCCGTCTTGGCATGGGGCCTGACGTGCCTCCCTCTGGCCTTCTCCGACGCCGACGACTACGAGAAGGTTGCCGAGCTTCTCAAGACGAACACGACCACCATGGGCCAGCCGATCGCTTACCCAAGCGGTGCCCCGGCCGAGATCACCGCCTACATCATCACCATGGCGCCTGGCGAGGAGACCGGCTGGCACCGGCACGGGGTGCCGCTGTTCGCCACCTTGCTGGAGGGCGAGCTGACCGTGGACTACGGCGAGGCGGGCAGCCGCATCTACAAGGAAGGCGACGCCCTCGTGGAAGCCGTCGGCACCTGGCACAACGGGCGCAGCACGGGCGCCGGGCCGGCGCGCGTTCTCGCTGTCTTCATCGGCGCCGAGGGGGTGCCCAACGTGGAGCACCGCTGACCCTCGAATGCCGGCGGACGTCGGCGCGCACCTGTCCGGCGATACAACTGAAACAAATCTCCCCGCACGCCGACATAGAGCGGAAACGGCTCGGCCATAGCGTGCGCGCTCCCGATGACTAGGACGCGACCGCGAACGGCGGCGGCCCCGGCCTCCGCTTTCCGCGCGCAGCAGCGAGGAGCGAAACCCATGTGCCGTACCGCCAAGCCGTCCGAGGACCAGCTCGCCGAACGCCTCTTCAACTCCACCATCCATACCCTGGAGCTCTACGGGGTCTACCTGGGCAAGCGACTGGGCCTCTATACCGCCCTCAGGGACCGGGGCGCCCTCACCCCGCCGGAGCTCGCCGCTGCCGCCGGCATCGCCGAGCGCTACGCCCAGGAGTGGCTGGAGCAGCAGGCGGTCGCCGGCTTCCTGGTGGTCGAGGGCGGCAACGGCGATGCGCGCACCCGCGGCTACGCCCTGCCCAAGGAGCACGAGGGCGTGCTCGCCGAGGACGACCACCCGGCCCACGTCGCGCCCTTCGCCCAGATGGTGGTGGGCATCGCCGGCGCCCTGCCCGAGGTGGTCGAGGCCTATCGGACCGGCGAGGGCGTGCCCTACGAGAACTACGGCCCCGACTTCCGCCACGGCCAGGGCGGCATCAACCGGCCGGCCTTCGTGCGCGACCTGACCGGCGACTGGCTGCCGTCGATCACCGACCTGCACGCCCATCTGAAGTCGACGCCCGGTGTCCGCATCGCCGACGTGGGCTGTGGCCACGGCTGGTCGACCATCGCGCTGGCGCGCAGCTACGAGAAAGCCGAGGTGATCGGCTACGATCTGGACGAAGCCTCGGTGCGCGACGCCGCCCGCAACGCCGGTGCCCACGGCGTGCGCGCACGCTTCGAGCGCAAGGACGCGTCCGCCATGGCCGAGGACGGCCCCTTCGACCTGATCCTGGTGCTGGAGGCGCTGCACGACATGTCGCAGCCAACGGCGGTGCTGGACTCCCTGCGCCAGGCGCTCACCAGCGACGGCTCGGTCGTCATCGCCGACGAGCGGGTGGCCGAGAGCTTCGTCGCGCCCGGCGACGAGGTCGAGCGTATGATGTACGGCTGGAGCATCGTCCACTGCCTGCCTTCGGCGCTCTCCGAGCAGCCGTCGGCCGCCATCGGCACGGCCATTCGGCCCGACACGGTCAGGGCCTGCGCCGAGGGTGCCGGCTACAACCGCTTCGAGATCCTGCCGATCGAGAACGACCTCTTCCGCTTCTACCGGCTGCAGGCCTGAGCGCCGGGAGAGAGAAGAGGTAAGGCGGCGCCGCCCCTCGCGGCCACGCCGCCCGGCCTCTCGAACATTGGCTGCTAGGCGACCTGGGCCGGCTGGCCGTCCCGGTAGGCGACCGTCAGCTCGGTCTGGCCGAAAGCGTCGAAGCTCTGGGTCACCTCGCGGCCGGGCCAGCGGTAGACCGCCTCGCCGCGGGCCGGCCGATATTCCGCCAGATAGACTGTCGACATGCCGCGGTGAAAGGCCGTGCCATAGAGCGGCGGTCCGAAAAAGGCCTCGCCCAGGTCCGGGTCGCCGAGACGCTCGCAGAGGAGATCGCGGCGCTCCACACTGCGGCTCCGCTCGGCGTGCTCCGGCCATTCGACCCGTTCCGGATGGTTGGTGGTCACCGCCGTCTGCCAGATCCGCGCCTTGCGGTCGGGCGCCAGCAGGGCGGTGAAGTGGTCGCCCTCCTTGTCCAGCACCACAATGCTCTGCTGCAGGGGGGTCCGCTGGCGCAGCAGCCGGTCGCGGGCCTCGGCGGCGGTCCGGCAGGTCTCGAGGATGTAGCGCACCAGAAGGAGCACGCTGATCCCCTTGCCGTGCACTCGGCGCCCGCCGAAGGTGAGAGAAGCGACGAGGCCGTCCTCGTTCATGCCGTCAAGCAGGCCCCAGAAACCCTGCTCCACCCCGATGACGGCGCGCCCCGACCAGGCGCTGCGCAGGATCAGACTGCCGGTGAGGCGCGGATCGAAATCGTAGTTGCGGATCAGGCTCGGGCCCTGCGGGCCGTCCACCACCGCCACCGAGCAGCCGTCGAATATGCTGGGCGGTGCCCAGAAGCTGAGGAAACGGGATTCCAGGTCGCCGCCGCCAGCGAGCCCACAGAGGCGCCGCCACATGGGCTTCAGCTCCGGCACGTGGCGCGCCAGCGCCTTGGCGCAGGCCGCCTTGCTGGGCCGTGCTGTCTCTCCCTCCTTCAGGAACCAGTCGCGGACCGACGGCCAGGCCGCTTGGAAGCGCTCCGCCCAGGCCTCGCCCGGCCGCGCCTCGGCGCGGAAGCGGAAGGTCTTGCGGTAAGCGTCCTCTCCCATCTCGAAACCGTCCCCTGTCTCGACAACGAGGCTCACCCTAGGAAAGGACCATCGCCGAATTCAACGACAAAGGGGTTTCAGGCGGCGGTCGCAACGGCCTCGCTGGCGCGCGGGAAAGCCGCTAGGCTCGGGGCTGGACCGAGGGAGGAGGTTCCCATGCAGGACCGCGCGCTGTTGAAGGCGGGCCTCACGGGCAGCATCGTCACGGCGATCTGCTGCTTCACGCCGACCCTGGCCTGGCTGCTGGCCCTGTCCGGCATGTCGGCCTGGCTGGCCTGGCTCGACTACCTTCTCTTTCCGCTGCTTGCGTTCTTCCTGGGCCTGACGGCCTACGCTCTCCTGCGGGCGCGGGCGCGCCGCTCCTGACTGGCTCCAATACCCGACCGCCAGAGCCGTGGAACGTTGCGGCGAGCCGCCGCCGGCCGTCCGCGGCTCACCCGCCGCCCTCCCGGCAGTAGCAGGTGCGGAAGGAGGTGTGGGAGTCCTCGCCCGGCGGGCAGACCCGGTAGCCGGCCGTCAGCAGGCCCTCGGGTTCCAGACGCTTCTGCATGGCGATCCAGCCCTCCGGGTCGCCCTGCAGGCGGCTCTCCCGGCGCAAGGTTCCGGTCAGGACCAGGCCCAGGTCGGCCACCATGTCGGATCCGCCCGCCGCCATCCAGAGCGCCGTCATGTCGGGGCCCTGGGCATAGATGGGGTTCTCGACCGGCAGCCAGTTGGTCGGCGTGCAACCCTCATTGGGGTCCTCGCCCGTCTCACAGACCCGGCTGCCGTGGGTCCGGGTCGACAGGCAGACCCGCTCCGGCCCGGAGAGGAAGTCCACCGTGCCCGGATGGAGGTGGTAGATGAGCCGGGTCCGGCCGCCGGGCGCGAAGGGCGCGCTCGCCAGCCACTTCTCCGGCGTGTCGCCGGCCGTCTCCCGCGCGTAGTGGCGCTGGAAGAGGACCGTCTTGAGGAGTGCCAGGTCGCCCAACTCCTTTTCCAGATGTGTGTCCTTGAAGTAGCCGCTGCCGTTGGTGCGGCTGGCGGCAAGCTCCGAACGGGGAATCGAGACGAGCGGCGCCATGCGGATCTCGGGCGGCAGGATGATGGCGTCCGTGCCTTCGGGGTGAACCAGGTCGAACTCGATCGTGAGCCCGACCGGGCCGTCGAAGCCCGGCCACTCTATGGGAGTCTCGGCGTAGTTCTCGATCGTCACGGCGTCCGCCAGGCTGTGGCCCTCGTACCAGGCGAGCAGCAGGGAGAGCGCCTGGGCGCCGTAGGCGACGAGCGGCACAGCCAGCACCAGCCAGCCGGCCAAGGCGCGCCACAGCACCCGGCCGCTGACCCACCACCAGAGCAGGCCGAGCGCCAGGAACAGCAGCACGCAGGCCAGCAGCACCGGCAGCTGATCCTGGGAGACGCCCTCCTTCCAGCCGGGCAGCAGGAAGAGGAGCGCCGCGCCGGCCACGAAGAGGAGCGCGAGGAAGAAGAGAATGCGGCCGGCGGTCTTCACTGGCGAGGCCCGCCCCCGATCATCAGGTCTGGGCGGTGATGCCGCCGTCGACCACCACGACGCTGCCGGTCATGTGGCTGGAGGCGTCGGAGGCCAGCAGCAGCAGGGCGCCGTCCAGCTCGCGCAGCTCGCCGAAGCGTCGCTGGGGGATGCGCCGCCGCAGCTTGTCGCCGTTGGGGCCGGAGAGCAGCGCGTGGGTCATTTCCGTGTCGAAATAGCCCGGCGCGATGGCGTTCACCCGGATGTCGTGCCGGGCGAGATCGATCGCCAGCGCCCTGGTCATGTTGACCACGCCGGCCTTGGAGGCGCAGTAGGCGACCCCCTGGACCGTGCCGCCAAGGCCCAGCACCGAGGCGATGTTGACGATGCTGCCGCCGTGGCCGAGGCGCACCATGTGCCGGGCCGTCTCCCGGGCCATCAGCCAGGCGCCCGTCAGGTTGGTCGCGATCACCCGGTCCCACTCCTCCTCGGGCAGGTCCAGCACCGGCTCCGCCAGGCTGACGCCGGCGTTGTTCACCAGGATGGACAAGGCCCCCAGCTCGCGCTCGGCCGTCTCGACGCAGGCGCGCACGCTCTCCGCACGGGTGACGTCGAGCTCGATGGGCAGCGCGCGGCCGTCGAAGCCGGCGACCTCATCGGCCAGCTCGCCGAGGCGCTCGACCCGGCGGGCCCCAATCGCCACCTTGGCCCCGGCGCGCGCCAGGGTGAGCGCGAACTGGCGGCCGAGGCCGCTGGACGCGCCGGTCACCAGTGCCACCCGGTCGGTGAGATCGAAGAGTTCGGCGGGAGTCACGGGCTGGCCTCCTCTGCTGCGGCGGCACCGCCATTTTCTGCGCCCTTCTAGCCCTGGACGTATTCGCCGCGCGTTGCCAGGATGGCGCGCGGTCGGCCCGGCGATTGTCGCCAGGGGTGCGGCCGGCGGGTATGGTTGAAGAGCCACCGCCTCAGGTCAAGAGCCATGGCGGAACGAGCGGATACGGGGCATGCGCATCGACATCTTCTCGGACACCATCTGTCCCTGGTGCTACATCGGCAAGCGCCGGCTCGAGCGCGCGCTGGCCGAGCGGCCCCAGCAAGGGCTCGCGATCCGCTGGCGCGCCTTCCAGCTCAACCCCGACATGCCGGCCCAGGGCATGGATCGCCAGCTCTACCTCCAGGTCAAGTTCGGCAGCGCCAGCAGCGCCGAGCGGATCTACCGGGAGATCCGCGCCGCCGGCGAGGCCGAGCGCATTCCCTTCGCCTTCGAGACCATCGAGCGCACACCCAACACGGTCCAGTCCCACCGGCTGGTCCGCTTCGCCGGCCGCCACGGCCGCCAGGACGCACTGGTCGAGGCCCTGTTCCAGGCCTACTTCCTGCGTGGCGAGGACGTCGGCAAGCCCGAGGTGCTGCTGGCGGCCGCGGACGAGGCCGGCCTCGAATCCGAAGACGTCCGCGCCTACCTGGAGAGCGATCAGGACGATCAGGCCGTGCGCAGCGAGGACCTGCAGGCCCGGCGCGCCGGACTGCAGGGCGTGCCCACCTTCATCGTCAACGGCAAGTACTCCCTCTCGGGCGCCCACATGCCCGAGGTGCTGCACCAGATGTTCGACGTGGGCCGCCGCGACGACGAGTCGGCCGACGTCGGGCCGCCCGAGCTGGCCAACCGAGCCACGGGCGAGGCGCCATGAGCCGCCCCGACGGTCCCGCGCCTGGCGTGCCCGCCCCCGGCCTCACGCCCGAGGCCTTCCGCGACCTGGGCGAGCTGCTTCTGGCCGCCCTCGAAGGCTACAAGCGCGACCTGCCGGCGCGTCAGGTGCGCACGCTGACCCCACCCGAGGCCGCGCGCGCGATCTACGAGCTGCCCCTGCCGGAGGCGGGCGAGGATCCCAAGCAGCTGGTCCAGTGGATGATCGAGCACCTGCTGCCTTGCTCCTTCGGCAACGATCATCCGGGCTTCTTCGCCTGGATCACCGCGCCCTCGGCGCCCATCGGCGCGCTCGCCGAGCTCATGGCGGCGACCGTCAACACGCCGGCCGGCGGCCCGGCCCCGGCGGCGGTCAACCTGGAGGCCTGCGTCACCCGCTGGCTGATGGAGCTGGCCGGCTTCCCGGTGGAGGGCAGCATGGGCCTGCTGGTGAGCGGCGGCTCCATGGCCAACCTCACGGCCCTGGCGGTCGCCCGCCATTGGGCGGCCAAGCGCGACGGCTGGAACGTCCGCACCGAGGGCCTTCAGGGCGGGCGCGCCCGCTACCTGCTCTACGCCACCAAGGAGGCCCATTCCTGCGTGCGCAAGAGCGTCGAGGTCATGGGGCTCGGCACCGACAACGTCCGCGAGGTGCCGATCGACGCCGGGCGGCGCATGGACGCGGCTGCGCTCGCCCGCCTGGTGGCCGAGGACCGGGCCGCCGGGCACCGGCCCTTCTGCGTCGTCGCCTCGGCCGGCACCGTCAACGCGGGCGCCGTCGACCCCCTCGACGAGGTGGCCGAGGTCTGCGAGGCCGAGGAGCTCTGGCTGCACGTCGACGGCGCCTACGGCTGGATCGGCGGCATCGATCCCGAGAAGGCACCGCTCTACCGGGGGATCGAGCGCGCCCGGTCCCTCGCCCTCGACCCCCACAAGTGGCTCTGCGTCCCCATCGAGTGCGGCTGCACCCTGGTGCGCGACCGGGAGATGCAGCGCGACACCTTCTCCTACCTGGCGCCCTATCTGCGCATGGACGGCAAGGCGCCGGACGACGTGCCCTACTGGCCGGCCGAGTACGGCATCCAGCTGACCCGGGGGTTCCGGGCGCTGAAGGTCTGGGCGATCCTCAGCCAGCTCGGCCGCGAGGGCGTGCGCGGCCTGGTGTCGGGCCACAACCGGCTCGCCCGGCGCCTGGCGGACGCGGTCGAGGCGGCGCCGGACCTCGAGCTCATGGCGCCGGTCACCCTCTCGGTGGTCTGCTTCCGCTACCGGCCCGAGGGCTGGCGGGGCGACGAGCGGGACCTGGACGCCCTCAACCAAGCCATCAACGACGCGGTCAACGGGGACGGACGCTACTTCTTCACCCCCACCGATCTCGACGGCCGCTACAGCCTGCGCGCCTGCATCATCCACTACGCCACCGGCGCGGCGGAGGTCGACGGCCTGGTCGCCGCCGTGCGCGCGGCCGGGGCTCGGCTATCCGGGACGAAGGACGGCCAGGCGGCCAGCACGACGGCCAGCGCAGACGCCGCCCGCTAGGGCGCGCGCCAGCTCACATGTCGATTCGATGACAGTTCGATGACAACTCCATCGCAGCCGCCGCTAACGGCCCCAAGCGTGCCCCCGGGATGCGGGTAAAACGCCGGTCTTTTCTTAGTCTTACATAATATTTCAATGCCTTAACAAACTCGTTTGAGAAAAGACATCTACTCACACCGCCGAACTTAAGTGTTTCTCAAGAAAACCGCTTCAGGGCGGCCCACTATTGGTCACAAAGTCGCCATATTGCAGAGCAAAATAGAATTGTGATTTGCATTTCACTGTAGGAAGTTATTTCCTGTTGCGGCGCAATACTGAAGATCCGGGATCCGCCCCGTCGAGAAGCGCGGATCTCGAAGCGAGCCGGTTTGACCGGACCCTGATTTCGGGACCATTCCCAACCTCCAGCACCCGGGCGTGCCGCCCTAGGCGACCCGGGCGCCCTCAAGAAGAACAGAACACGCAAGGAGACTGCGATGGCCGCCCTGAAGAACGGAAACGGTCGCACCGGACCCAACGGCAACAGCCGCTCCAAAGCCGGCGGCAACGGCCGGACGCCCCCGGCCCTGCCGATCCTGAGCGAGGACGCCCGCGCCCTGCTGCACCGCCTGCGCCAGAGCTTCGGCGAGGCCATTGGCGAGGCGTCGCACCGTCTGGTGGGCGCGTCCATGGTCCACATGGCGACCCATCTCTCCTCCGACAAATACCTGAACCTGGCGCTCCAGGGCGGCGGCGCCCACGGGGCCTTCACCTGGGGCGTGCTCGACCAGTTGCTGGAGGACCACCGCGTCCGTTTTCCCGCCATCAGCGGCACCAGCGCCGGCGCGGTCAACGCCGTGGCGCTAGCCGCCGGACTCACCGAGGGCGGCCGCGCGGGCGCTCGCCGCAAGCTGGCAGAGGTCTGGCGCGCGGTGAGCCAGGCCTGCCCCTTCAGCTCCCTCGGCTCCTCACGGGATTCGGGCGGCGGGGAGACTCCTTCGGGCCACATCTTCTGGCTCGACATCCTGAGCAACATCGTCTCGCCCTACGACCTGGCGCCGCTCGACTTCGACCCCTTGCGCGACCTGCTGGACGAGCTGATCGACTTCCGCACCTTGCGCCGGCGCTCGCCGGCCCAGCTCTTCATCGCCGCGACCGATGTCTCCAGCGGCCAGGCGCGCATCTTCAACACCGGCGAGATCAACCTGGACGTGGTGCTGGCGTCGGCCAGCCTGCCGCACCTGCGCAAGGCGGTAAAGATCGGCCGGCGGCACTACTGGGACGGCGGCTACTCGGCCAACCCGGCGATCATGGACCTGGTGATGGAGAGCCCGGCCGACGACACGCTCCTGGTGCAGATCCTGCCGAACACCCACAGCGCGCTGCCGACCAAGCCCCAGGAGATCACCGACCACGTGAACCGCATCACCTTCAACGAGCCGCTGCGCCGGGAGATCATGCTGATCGAGGAGGCGCGCCGCATCGCCGCCGAGGGCATCAGCTTCGGCGGCCGCCGGCGCCGGCGCCTGAAGCGTCACCGCTTCCACCACATCGAGGCGGCCAAGGTCACCGAGGGCCTGAATCGCCACACCAAGGTCTATCCCGACTGGGACCTGCTGACCTATCTGCGCGACGGCGGCCGGGACGTGGCCCGGGCCTGGCTGCGCCGCAACTACGACAGCGTCGGCCGCCGCTCCACCCTCGACCTCAACTCGATCGCCGCGTGACTTCCCCGGCGCTCTGGTGAAGACCTTCATCGGAGTGCCGGCAAGCGCGAACGCGCGCCCGCAGCGAAGCGAGGAAAGCCAAGCGGCCCCAAAACGGCAGGCGGTCCGCGCCCGGCGCTTGAGGGAGCATGAAGCGGCGGCAGGCCGCCGCAGAGCCTATGCTGCCAGCTTCGCGAGCTGCTCGAGCAGTCGGCGCACGCCGCCAAGGCGGGCGGCGGCATCCTCCCAGCGCCGCCGGTAGACCAGGGTGTGGTCGGGGCGGAGCTGCATCACGCCGGCCTGGCCCTGAATGAAGGCGATCAGGCCGGCCGGGTCGGCGAAGCTGTCCGCGCGGAATGCGATGGTCGTCCCCTTGGGTCCCGCGTCCACCTTCTCCACCCCGGCATCGCGGCAGAGCTTCTTGATGGTCATGATCTGCAGCAGGTTCTCGACCTCGCCCGGCAGCGGGCCGAAGCGGTCGATCAGCTCGGCTGCGAAGGCCTCCAGCTCCTCCCGGCTCTCCAGCACCGAGAGCCGCCGGTAGAGCCCGAGGCGCACGTTGAGGTCGGCGACGTAGCGGTCGGGGATGAGGACCGGCATGCCGACGTTGATCTGGGGCGTCCAGGCGGGCTCGGCCGCCTTCGCCCCCTCGCCCCTGGCCTCGGCCACCGCCTCCTCCAGCAGGCGCTGGTAGAGCTCGATCCCCACCTCGCGGATGTGGCCCGACTGCTCCTCGCCCAGGAGGTTGCCGGCGCCGCGGATGTCGAGATCGTGGCTGGCGAGCTGGAAGCCGGCGCCCAGGGTGTCCAGGGTCTGCATGACGTGGAGGCGGCGCTCGGCCGCGCCGCTCAAGAGCCGGCCCGGTGGCAGGGTGAGATAGGCGTAGCCGCGCAGCTTGGCCCGGCCGATGCGACCGCGAAGCTGGTAGAGCTGGGCCAGACCGAACATGTCGGAGCGGTGGACGATCAGGGTATTGGCGCTGGGGATGTCGAGGCCGGACTCGATGATGTTGGTGCTGAGCAGCAGGTCGAAGCGGTGGTCGACGAAGTCGGCCATGACCTCCTCCAGTTCCCGCGCGGGCAGGCGGCCGTGGGCGACCCTGAGCTTGATCTCCGGCACCAGCTTGCGGATGCGCTCGTGCACGCGCGGCAGGTCCTCGATGCGCGGGCAGACGTAGAAGACCTGCCCGCCCCGGTGATACTCCCGCAAGATGGCCTCGCGCACGATGACCGGGTCGTAGGGCAGCACGAAGGTGCGCACGGCCAGGCGGTCGACCGGGGGGCTCGCGATCAGGCTCATGTCGCGCACGCCCGAGAGGGCGAGCTGCAGGGTGCGCGGGATCGGCGTCGCGGTCAGGGTCAGCACGTGGACGTCCTGGCGCAGCTGCTTCAGGCGCTCCTTCTGGCGCACGCCGAAGTGCTGCTCCTCGTCGACGATGAGGAGCCCCAGGTCCTTGAACTCGATCGACTTGGCGAGAAGGCTGTGGGTGCCGATGACGATGTCGACCAGGCCCTTCTTCAGGTCCTCGCGGACCTCTGTGGCGCGCTTGGGCGGCACCAGGCGCGAGAGCTGCTCAACCCTGACCGGCAGGCCGGCGAAGCGCGCCTTGAAGACCTGGTGGTGCTGGCGCGCCAGCAGGGTCGTGGGCACGACGACCGCCACCTGCCAGCCCTGGAGCGCCGCCACGAAGGCGGCCCGCAGGGCCACCTCGGTCTTGCCGAAGCCCACGTCGCCGCAGACCAGCCGGTCCATGGGGCGGCCCGCCGCCAGGTCGCCCAGGGTCTCGCCGATGGCGCCCAGCTGGTCCTCGGTCTCGGGATAGGGGAAGCGGGCGCAGAACTCGTCGTAGGCGCCCTCGGCCGGCAGCAGGGGGTCGCTGCGCTTCAGCGCCCGGGCCGCCGCCACCTTGATCAGCTCGTCGGCGATCTCGCGGATGCGCTGCTTGATGCGGCTCTTGCGGGCCTGCCAGTTGCCCTGACCGAGGCGGTCGAGCTCGACCGTGCCCTCGTCAGGCCCGTAGCGCGACAGCATCTCGATGTTCTCCACCGGCAGGAAGAGCTTGTCGCCGCCGTGGTAGACGAGACGCAGGCAGTCGTGGGGCGCACCGTGCACCTCCAGGGTCACCAGGCCCTCGTAGCGGCCGATCCCGTGCTCGGCATGGACCACCAGGTCCTGCTCGTGGAGGGCCGCCACCTCGGTCAGGAAATTCTCGGCCCGCCGCCGCCGGGCCGCCGGGCGGGCCAGGCGCTCGCCCAGGATGTCCTGCTCGCTGACCACCGTGAGGTCGGGGGTGCCGAAGCCACCGTCGATCTCGAGCGCGGCGAGGCCGATGGCGCCAGCCGTCAGCGCCTGGAGGCCCGGCCAGCTCTCGGTCCGCGCCAGCCCCTCGACGCCGTTCTCCTCCAGCAGGTGAGAGAGACGTTCGATGGAGCCCGCCGTGTGGCCGGTCACCAGCACCCGGCGCCCGGCCCCCTGCTCGCTTGAGACAAACGTCCGGACCGCCTCATAGAGCTTGCCGTCCGGCCGCGCCCGCACGTCGGCGAAGTCGCGCCGGGGCCGGCCGCCGGCATCGATCCGCCGGGCCGTCTCCTCCGGCGCGTCGAAGGGCGAGAGCTGGGCCGTCGGCCGCTCGGCCAGCAGGGTGTCCCAGACCCCGGCGGTGAGGTAGAGCCGCTCCGGCGGCAGGGGCTTGTAGATCTGCTCCGCCCCGCCCCGGCTGTCCTGCAGGGTGCGCCGCGCCTCGAAAAAGTCGAGCACGGTCTCGAGCCGAACGTCGCGGGTCTCCTCGGCCTGGTAGTCGAGCCAGACCGGCGCCTCGGGCAGGTAGTCGAGCGGGGTCTCCAGGCGCTCATAGAAGAGCGGCAGCCAGTGCTCCATGCCGGGATGGGGGCGGCCGCCGCTGATCGCCTCGTAGAGCGGGTCGTCCCGGCGCACCGCCCCGAAGCACTCCCGGTAGCCGCTGCGGAAACGCTCGATGCTGGCTTCACCCAGGAAGACCTCGCTGACCGGCGTGACCCGGATCTCCCGGCGCTTGCCGGTGGAGCGCTGGGTCAGGGGATCGAAGCTGCGCACGCTCTCCAGCTCGTCGCCGAAGAAGTCGAGGCGGAGCGGCTGGGGCTCCGACGGCGGATAGACGTCGATCAGGCCGCCGCGCACGGCGTACTCGCCCGGCTCGCTGACGGACTCCGAGCGCAGGTAGCCGTTGGCCGTGAGGAAATCGCCCAGCTCGTCCGGCGCCAGGGTCTCGCCGGTCGCCCGGGCCAGCACCCGGCCCTCGAAGGCGCGGCGCGGCGGCAGCCGTTGCATCAGGGCGTTCACGGTGGTGACGGCGAGAAGCGGGGGCCTCGGTTCGCCCGTCTCCGAGGCGAACGCCATGAGTCGCGTCAGGGCGGCGATGCGCCGTGCCAGAATGTCCCGGTGCGGGCTCACCCGGTCGTAGGGCAGGCAGTCCCAAGCCGGCAGGCCGACCACCTCGAGCCCCGGCGCGAAGAAGGCGAGCGCCGCTTCCAGGCGCGCCATGCGGGCGTCGTCCCGGCAGACGAAGATCTGCGGCCAGCCGGACGCCGCACCCTCCACAGCCTCCCCTGCCGCGAGCCGCGCCAGCAGCCAGGCGTCCACCCCCTCGGGCGCGTTCACGACCGGCCAGCGGCCAGGTGCGGAAAAGATTTCTGTCACATTCGTCAACGGGATGCAGGCGGATACTTGAAGTGCAACAAGAGCTTCATGACGTCGTGGTCGTAGGCGGCGGGGGGCGTTTCGCCCTGGAGCAGCCAGCGATACATGAGAGGTTCCGGCACGTCCAGCAAGGCCTCGAAGCGGCGGAGCTGTGCCTCGTCCAGCTTATCCAGGTGCTGCTCCGCGAAGCCGCCGATCAGGAGGTCGAGCTCCTTCATGCCCCGGTGGCGGGCCCGGAACAACAGGCGCTTCAAACGGCGCTCCGGTTCCTCCGCCATGGCTCCCATGGCTCCTTTCCGGTGGTTGCGCCTTGCCTGGCGGCGATCTGGCGCCGATGCTATGCCACAGCTCAACCAGGGTGAAGCCGGAAAGGACCCCGCGATGCCGAGAAGCTGGGAAGGTGGCTGCCAGTGCGGCGCGGTGCGCTACCGCATCAACGGGGAGCCGCTAACCTTCTACGCCTGCCATTGCACGGAGTGCCAACATCAGTCGGCCAGCGCCTTCGGCCTGTCCTTATGGGCCCGGCGGTCCGAGCTGGAGATCCTCTCCGGCGAGCTCAAGGTCTGGGACCGGCCGGCCGACAGCGGTAATCGGACCTATTGCTCCTTCTGCCCGAACTGCGGCTCGCGCATCCACCATGCGGGCACGCCCGAGTCCGAGGTCGTCAGCATGAAGGCCGGCTCCCTGGACGATACCTCAGGCGTGAGGCCGGTCGGCCACATCTGGGTGCGCAGCAAGCTGCCCTGGTTTCCTATCGAGCGGGGGCCCGACGCCCTCGTCTTCGAGACGGAGCCGCCGAGCTTCGAACCCTTGATCGAGCGCTGGCAGGCCTACAGCCAAGAGACCTGGGGCCGGGAAGGCTGAGTCCGCCTGCCCGCCGCGCCGTCGGAACGGGACCTTGCGACCGGAGATCCTCTTTCCCCTGTTCGCGCCGATCACCGCCCTCACCGGCGTCGGCCCGCGCTTCGCCAAGCTGTTCGAGGGGCTCTGCGGCGGCCAGGTCATCGACCTCTGCTGGCACCTGCCGAGCGGCCTGATCGACCGCAGCTATTCGCCCAAGCTGGCCGAGGCGGTGCCGGGGCGCATCGCCACCCTGATCGTCCAGGTGGGCGCCCACCGCGCCCCGCACAATCCGCGCCAGCCCTATCGGGTGCCCTGCCACGACGACAGCGGCTCCATCGACCTGGTGTTCTTCCACCCGCGCGCCGACTACCTGGCGCGGACCCTGCCCGAGGGCGAGGAGCGGGTCGTCAGCGGCAAGGTCGAGGTCTTCCAGGACCGCCTGCAGATGACCCACCCGGACCATATCGGCACCCGCGAGGAGCTGGCCCGCCTGCAGGGGGTCGAGCCGGTCTATCCGCTGACCGCCGGCCTCTCGCTCAAGGTCGTCGGCAAGGCGGTGCGGGCGGCGCTGGAGCGGGCGCCGGAGCTGCCGGAGTGGAACGACGCGGCCTTCCTCCAGCGCCAGGGTTGGGAGGGCTGGCGGACCAGCCTGATGGCGGCTCACGCGCCCCGGTCCCTCGCCGAGCTGGAGCCGGGCGCGCCGGCCCGCTCGCGCCTGGCCTACGACGAACTGCTCTCCAACCAGCTGGCGCTCGCCCTGGTGCGCGCCCAGCAGCGCCGCCAGAAGGGCCGCCCCATCAGCGGCGACGGCCGCCTCAGGGGACGCCTGCTGGAGGCCCTACCCTTCCGACTCACCGCCTCCCAGCAGCAGGCGGCCGCCGAGATCACCGACGACATGGCGACCGACACGCGCATGCTGCGCCTGCTCCAGGGCGACGTGGGCAGCGGCAAGACGGTGGTGGCGCTCCTCGCCATGCTGAGCGCGGTCGAGGCCGGCGGCCAGGCGGTCCTCATGGCGCCGACGGAGATCCTGACGCGCCAGCATTTCGCCACCATCCAGCCGCTGGCCGCCACGGCTGGGGTCGGCGTCGACATCCTGACGGCCCGGGAGAAGGGCCGCAGCCGCGCGGCCATCCTGGAGCGCCTCGCCAGCGGCGAGACCGGCATCGCCGTCGGCACCCACGCCCTCTTCCAGGACGACGTGGCCTTCCGCAACCTCATGCTGGCGGCGATCGACGAGCAGCACCGCTTCGGCGTCCACCAGCGCCTGACCCTGACCGCCAAGGGCAAAGCCGTCGACGTGCTGGTGATGACCGCGACACCGATCCCGCGCACCCTCATGCTGACCTCCTACGGCGACATGGAGGCCTCGCGCCTCTTGGAGAAGCCGGCCGGGCGGCAGCCCGTGGACACCCGCACCCTGCCCATGGATCGCATCGCCGAGGTGGTGGACGCCGTCGCCCGGGCGCTCGCCCAGGGCGCCAAGGTCTATTGGGTCTGCCCCCTGGTGGCGGAAAGCGAGGCGGTCGATCTCGCCGCCGCCGAGGCCCGCCACGAGGCCCTGAAGGAGCGCTTCGGCGCCACGGCGGGCCTCATCCACGGCCGCATGAAGGGCCCGGAGAAGGACCGGGTCATGCAGGCCTTCGCCGAGGGCGACGTCGACCTCCTGGTGGCGACCACGGTGATCGAGGTGGGGGTCGACGTGCCCCAGGCCACGGTCATGGTGATCGAGCACGCCGAGCGCTTCGGCCTGGCCCAGCTCCACCAGCTGCGCGGGCGCATCGGCCGCGGCCGGGAGCGCTCGACCTGCCTGCTGCTCTACCAGGGTCCGCTCGGCGAGACCGCCCGGGCGCGGCTGCGCATCCTGCGCGAGACCGACGACGGCTTCCGCATCGCCGAGGAGGATCTGCGCCTGCGCGGCGCCGGCGAGCTGCTGGGCACCCGCCAGAGCGGCCTGCCCGAGTTCCGCCTGGCCGACATCGCGGTCCACGGCGAGCTGCTGGCCGCGGCGCGCGACGACGCCAGCCTGATCCTGGAGCGGGACCCGCAGCTGGAGAACGAGCGGGGACAGGCGCTCAGGGTCCTGCTCTACCTTTTCGAGCGGGACGCCGCGGTCAGGTTTCTGCGCTCCGGCTGACCACCGGCTCCGGAGCCGCGCCACCCTCGCCCTGTTTGGCCTCGCCCTGCTCGGCGTCGGCCTCCGCAGCCGCCCCGGGCGCGGCCGCGGGGTCGGACGGGGCGCCGGCCTCCTCCCCCTCCGCCGGCGCGGCGTGGGGATCGGGGGGCGTCACGATGCCGCCGGAGACCACCATCTTGAGGCCCTCCTCCACGGTCATCTCGAGCAGCTGGGCCTTCTCCGTCGGCTCGAACAGCAGGAAGCCCGAGGTCGGGTTGGGCGTGGTCGGCAGGAAGACGTTCACCACCTCCTGGCCCGTCGTCGCTTGCACCGCTCCCTTGGTTGCGCCGGTCATGAAGCCGATGGCCCAGACTTCCTTGCGCGGGTACTCGATGAGGACCACCTGGCGGAAGGCGTTCGACTGCTGGGCCAGCACCGTCTCGAAGATCTGCTTGAGGGCGCCGTAGATCGAGCGCACGACCGGCACCTGGGCCAGCAGACGCTCGCCGCCGCGCATCACCATGCGTCCGGTGAAGCCGGCGGTCAGGAAACCGATGAAGGTGAGGCCGATCACCGAGATGACGAGGCCGAGGCCCGGCACGTCGAAGGGCAGATAGGTCTCCGGGTTCCAGCGCGGCGGCACCAGGGGCACCACCCGGGCGTCCACGAAGCTGATGAACTTCCAGACCAGCCAGAAGGTGATGCTGATGGGGGCGGTGACCAGGATGCCGGCCAGGAAGTAGTTGCGCAGGCGGCTGGGCGACGGTGCCTTGTGGCGGCGGTGCTCCTTCTTCGGAGCCGCATCGGCCTTGGGCTTGGGTTTCGGCTTGGCGGCCGTCGAGGACTTCGACTGCAGAACCTCGGCCAGGTCCCAGTCGCCGTCGGGCTTGCCTTGGCCCGGCTCGACGATGCCGCCCGAGATCACCAGCTTGATGCCGTCCTCCACGGACATGTCCAGGATATGCACGTCGCGTTCCGGCACGAACAGCAGGAAGCCGGTCGTCGGGTTGGGGGTCGCCGGGATGAAGACGTTGATCACTGTGTCCCCGGTCATGCGCTGCACCTCGCCGACCGTCTGGCCGGTGACGAAGCCCACCGCCCAGGTACCGCGCCGCGGATACTCCATCAGGCAGACCTGGCGGAAGGCGTTGGACTGCTGGGCCAGAACCGTCTCGAAGATCTGCTTGGTGCCGCCGTAGACGCTGCGCACCACCGGCACCCGCGCCAGCAGAGCCTCGCTCCGGCGCATCAGCATGCGCCCGATCAGACCGGCCGTCAGGAAGCCGATCAGGGTGAGCGCGATCACCATGGCCAGGACGCCCAGGCCGGGAATGCCGAACGGCAGGTAGGTTTCCGGGTTCCAGCGCGGCGGGATCAGCGGCGTGACGTTGCTGTCGACGAAGCTGATCAGGTTCCAGGCGATCCAGATGGTCAGGCTGACCGGCGCGGTAACCAGGATGCCTGCCAGGAAATAGTTGCGCAGCCGTCCGGCCGGGCCGACGCGCAGGTGCTTGGGCGTCGGCGGCTTCTTCTCTCGGGGCGTGGGGCCGGGGCCCCTGTCTCTCAGTCTCGCCATGCGGCCCCACGGCCTGGTTGCGATGCCGCGCCGGCAGGCGCAGACGGATTATATATGGGATTCCGGTTGCTGGGGGACAAAGCTTCCAGGCCGATCAAAGGAAGGCGTTCAAGGCCGCCAGGGTGTCCGCCGGGGCCTCCTCGGCCAGGTAGTGGCCGCAATCGATCGCCCGGCCGGTCACGTCGCCGGCCCGCTCGCGCCAGAGCGCCAGCACGTCGTAGGTCCGTCCGACCAGGCCCCGGGCGCCCCACAGCACCAGCAGCGGGCAGGCCACCTGGCGGGCGAGGTCGGCCCGGTCGTGCTCCAGGTCGATGCCGGCGGCGGCGCGGTAGTCCTCGCAGCTGGCGTGGATGGCGGCCGGGTCCCGGAAGCAGCGCTTGTACTCCTCCAGGGCCTCGGGATCGAAGCGGGACGCGGCGGCGCCGGAGCCACCCCCGGGCCCTAGGCCGAGCCCCCCCGTCTTGAACTCCAGGTAGAAGTCGGGATCGGCGCCGATCAGCCGTTCGGGCAGGTCGTAGGGCTGCACCAGGAAGAACCAATGGTAGTAGCCCATGGCGAAGGCCATGTCGGCGCGCTCATACATGTCGAGGGTCGGGCAGATGTCCATGACCACCGCCCGCTCCACCCGCTCCGGGTGGTCGAGGGCCATGCGGTGGGTCACCCGGGCGCCCCGGTCGTGGCCGGCCACGGCGAAGCGGCTGTAGCCGAGGCCGGTCATGACCGCCACCTGGTCCTGCGCCATGGCGCGCTTGGAGTAGGCCGCGTGATCGGGCAGGTCGGCGGGCTTGCCGGAATCGCCGTAGCCCCGCAGGTCGGCCGCCACCACGGTGAAGCGCTCGGCCAGCTCGGGGGCGACCAGATGCCACATGACGTGGGTCTGGGGATAGCCGTGCAGCAGCAGGAGCGGCGGCCCGCTGCCACCGATCCGGCAGTTGATCTCGGTCTCGCCCGCGGCTATGCGTCGGCTCTCGAACCCCTCGAACACGTTTTAGTGACCTCGCTGCGCCTTCAATCCCGCCAACCTCCCCCATCTAATAGGCTATGAGTCCCCACGCCAAGCCCGCCTCGCCCCGCCTCCTGGCGCTTGCCACGGCGCTGCCCCGCCACCGCCTGGCCCAGGCGGAGGTGGCGGGCCTCGCCCGGCGCCTGTTCGAGAACCCCGACGGCAGCCCCAGCGAGGAGCTCGAATACCTGCTGCCGATCTTCGAGAACGCCGGCATCGGCACCCGCCACTCCTGCGTGCCGCTGGAGTGGTACCTGGAGCCCGTCGGCTGGAAAGCGCGCAACGATCTCTATCTGGAGAACGCCCTCGAGCTGATCGAGCGGGCGGCCGTCGACGGCCTCGAGCGGGCCGGGCTCGGCGCCCAACAGGTGGACGCGGTCGTCTCGGTCTCCACCACCGGCCTCGCCACCCCTAGCCTCGAGGCGCGTCTGATGGACCGCCTGCCGTTCCGGCCGGACGTCGAGCGGCTGCCGGTGTTCGGGCTGGGCTGCGCCGGCGGCGTCCTCGGCCTCGCCCGCGCCGCCGCGCTCGCCCGGGCCAGTCCCGGCAGCCGGGTCCTGCTGCTGGTGGTCGAGCTCTGCGGCCTCACCTTCCGGGCCGGCGACCGCAGCCGGGCCAACATCGTCGCCACGGCGCTCTTCGGCGACGGCGCGGCGGCGGCCCTGATCACGGCCTCCGACCCCGAGGAACCGGCCCACCCGAGGCAGCCCCGGGTCACCCACTGGGGCGAGCATCGCTGGCCGGACTCCCTGGAGGTCATGGGCTGGCGGGTCGAGGACGACGGCTTCGGCGTGCTCTTCTCCAAGGACATCCCCAGCTTGATCCGCGAGCGCTACGCGGGCGCCCTCGACCGTTTCCTGACGCGCCATGGGCTGCGCCTGGACGACTTCGACGGCTACGTCTGCCATCCGGGCGGCGCCAAGGTGATCGACGCCCTCGAGGCGGTGCTCGGCGTGGCGCCGGGCGCCATGACCCATGCCCGCCGGGTGCTGCGCGACCACGGCAACATGTCGGCGCCCACGGTGCTCTTCGTGCTGGAGCGGGTGCTCGCCGAGAGGCCGCGGGGGCGCTTCCTGGTCTCGTCCCTCGGACCTGGGTTCAGCGCCGGCTTCGCGGTCCTGGAGACGGCATGAGCGCACCGCAGATCGTCGTCCTGCTGGTCGCGCTGCAGCGCCTCCTCGAGATGGCCTACGCCCGGCACAACGCCAAGCGCCTGCTGGCCGCCGGCGGCATCGAGCACGGCGCGGGCCACTACCCCCTGATGATCCTGCTGCACGCCGCTTGGCTGGCCGCCATCTTCTTCCTGGTGCCCGCCGACGCGCCGGTCTCCTGGCCGCTCATCGGGCTCTACCTGCTGCTGCAGGCCGGACGCCTCTGGGTGATCCTGAGCCTCGGGGCCTATTGGACCACCCGGGTCGTCACCCTGCCCGAGGAGCCTCTGGTGCGACGCGGCCCCTACCGCTTCATGCGCCATCCCAACTACGTCATCGTCGCCGCCGAGATCGCGGTGCTGCCGCTCGCCTTCGGCGCCTGGGAACTGGCGGTCGGCTTCTCGCTCGCCAATGCCCTGCTGCTCTTCCACCGCGTCCGGGTCGAGGAGGCCGCCCTGGCACTGCGACGCTGGGGCGTAGGACCTTAGCGATCACCGATTCACTTGGTCACCTTTTGTTGCTGCAACCACCAACTAACAACACTAATTCCGAAACAATCCTAAACTACTATAAAGTCGAAAAATGTTCTGATTTCTCTTGGTACAAACCGACAATCAGAGACTTCTCAGATTACTTACATAGAAACACTACAACAAAGTTCTTGGCAAATTCGAATTGTAGGAATCTTCAATTTCTTTTGCTGGCTTTATTGGCAATGATATGGCACACGTAGAACGGACGCCTTCGTCCAAACAAGATGCGTTCAATTCTCCCAATACAATTAACCCGATCTCAAGCTCTCCCCCAAAACCGCCAGTCTGCTTGTTCATGAGCACCCTCATAGCATGATAGTATTCAAACTCCGAGTTTATGCTAACCATAAATGGTTTATTACCATTGTGTCGGAGTATTGTTCGAATTCCTGTATTTAATGCATCATCAGTTGGCGGCCTTGAGTAGAAATCCTTGAACTCAAATGTAGCCATTGGATTGAAATACGAAAAATTCTCATCAGATTCTTGAACATCCGCTGTTTCGATTGCGACTGGTTGGTTGTTTTTGTTACACTGAATGAGCATCTTGAGCAAAAAAGATCTGACTTTCTTCTTGTGTGTTTCGCCGATCTCAACAATAGTAATAAGCTTGTTCTGTACAGCTTTATCGTTAGCACCTGACCTCTGCACTTTTACAGTTTTGTTTTCCCAAGAAACTTGTGCAGCCGCCTTACTGCCAGCTTCTGTACTAGCACTCAATCCTAGCCAACCCAATAGTGAATCTAGAGAGAATCCGACTTTTGCGGATCCAGAAGCTTCCAAACTCCTTTTAAGGTCTTCAACTTTCATCAATTCTTCCGTTTCGTTGCAATCTAGACTACTGAGTAGTCTCGTATCAATCAATTGCATCCGAAAGTGTTGATCCCTTAGATCCGTGAGGACACCCAAATTCTTGTATTGATCCAGAGCATCTCTTGTGAGATATCCGGTTCTGCCTTCACCCGTAATTCCTTCAAGATACCTTACATTTATGATGTTATTGGTCTCAGAAATCGGAGCGATAATGTGATTTATTCGAACCCCAGAGTTAAGAGCGCAGGGCATTTTACTTTTACAGATTCGCGCTTGCATGTTGAATATTATGAAATTTCTTGACAATTCTGTGTATCCAGCAAGCGTTCCCTCTAGCACTGAAGATTTCGGAATCAAGACGTTTTGGCCATACTGCGTTACGACGTGAATATACGGCTCAGCACTGTTTGGAATGTTCGAAAGACCGTCACTCTCGAGTTTTACAATTGTTCGAGGTGGCAATACAACGGCAGCATAGTGCTGTCCCGTATATGGATCTCGCGCTACGCTCCGTGCAAATGTATAGCGATCATGGAGTAGTAGTTGTTCTTGACCAAAACACGGCGATGAAAGCAAAATTGCAGTTAACGTGACTAAGTACAATGGAATAAAATGAAAGCAGCTAGAACGTTCTGGTGGAGTATGAAAAGCTATGCTGCCTTCCAAGATACTTTTCAACAGGAAAGATAAGAAAAACACTAGATTGACAACGCTAGTACTTTGAATGCAGTCCCTGTTCTTGGCTTCCCGTGCTTTTGCCATGTAAGTATGCGCTCCTCAAGTTTGGCCCCAGCACGTTTTACGAGAAATTACTTTACTATGGTGAATGCTCTTAGTCCCTACCTACTGCCTCGGGCTCATCCAGATTTGCAATGTCCTCTCGGAGAACATCACCCAATTCCTTACCGAATGCTCCTTTTAAAAGAACACGAAAATACCGATCCAATGCTGAAGCTATATTCGCGGCTTCGGAAACAGTGTTGTTCCCAAGAAGTCTCCGACGCAACACATCGAGCCGGCGCTTAGCCCAATCGTTGGGCAAGGATTCTTCCGATAAATAGGGCGAGACTACGGTTTCGCGGTACGCCGCGTTCGCTTGACCCTCGACCGCTTTGGCCTGGGACCTGGCAAGATAGCGAAGTGCACTTGCTTGAATATTGAGCGCGTCACTAACGATGGGACCATTTTCGCTAAGTTCCGCACGCAGCAAAGGTGTTGCTAGTCCTTGGAATTCCAGCGAATTGGCCTCTACTACAATCTTTGAGTCCTCAACAATGTCTTCGCCAACTAAGAGTCCCAGACTGTACGCGGCTGTCGAATTGCTCAGCGCTTTAGCTGCCTGATGGGTTCCAGTACGCACAACATCGAACCTACCTTCTGTGGTCAGTAACGCCTGAAGTGATACAAAATATATGCGAATCAAGTCAGCATGATTCTTCAATAGTGCAACAACTTCTACTTGACCTCGTATGTAATCTGAAGAGAAAGTTAAAGCTTCAAGTTTCTCTCGTTTTCTTAGACCCTTGCGGGATTCTATAAGCAATAAGCTATCAGTCTCTATCGTTTCTTCCAACATCTGCTCCAGAATGGCCGGCATTTTGCTTTGAAATGCGAGAACTGCCGACGAGTAGCTATCAGTTGCTTCAATGTCTTGTCGCTTAAACAGTGTGCAAGAAACAAGTCCGATGGAAAAAAGACCAAAAACGGCCAAGACTATGAATGAAGAACTATGAGAGCGAATCAGTGTAGACCGTGCGACACTAGCCATTGCATCTATCCTCTACACAGTCGCAATCGAGAATCTTTCAAACCATGCTTGCCAGAGCAGCAAACCCGGTTAACAATGACCGTATCATACCCTTTCTTAGTTTGAAACTGTTTCGATATTCAACTTATTTTAATCCAACCTCGGTGATCTAGACTTTCTCTGGCGTCAAGAGCAGTACCAATTCGCTACCCAGGAATACTTTCGTGTCAGACTCGCAGATACGATGTCAGTGTGTGCTCGTCGTTCGGACCACCGCAGATCGTCGTCCTGCTGGTGGCGCTGCAGCGCCTCCTCGAGATGGTCTATGCCCGGCACAACGCCAAGCGCCTGCTGGCCGCCGGCGGCATCGAGCACGGCGCGGGCCACTACCCCCTGATGATCCTGCTGCACGCCGCTTGGCTGGCCGCCATCTTCTTCCTGGTGCCCGCCGACGCGCCGGTCTCCTGGCCGCTCATCGGGCTCTACCTGCTGCTGCAGGCCGGACGCCTCTGGGTGATCCTGAGCCTCGGGGCCTATTGGACCACCCGGGTCGTCACCCTGCCCGAGGAGCCTCTGGTGCGACGCGGCCCCTACCGCTTCATGCGCCACCCCAACTACGTCATCGTCGCCGCCGAGATCGCGGTGCTGCCGCTTGCCTTCGGCGCCTGGGAGCTGGCGGTCGGCTTCTCGCTCGCCAACGCCCTGCTGCTCTTCCACCGCGTCCGGGTCGAGGAGGCTGCCTTGGCGCCGCGGCGGTCGCAAAGCTGATGATGCGCTTGAAGTAAGATTGGTAGTTATTTGATGATAATGAACTTACTGAAAAACTGGTGCGGCTGAGAGGACTCGAACCTCCACTCCCTTGCGAGAACTAGCACCTGAAGCTAGCGCGTCTACCAATTCCGCCACAGCCGCGGGCGGGGTCCGTCCCGGACCCGGTCGCGGGGCCTGCCGCCTCATGTCCCGTCCGGCCTTGGCCCGATCGCGCGGCCCGGGCGGGTTGGTGCGGCTGAGAGGACTTGAACCTCCACGGGGTCTCCCCCACAGCGCCCTCAACGCTGCGCGTCTACCAATTCCGCCACAGCCGCGTCGAATTCAGGTGGCAGCAAGCCCCTGTCTACGGCGCTCGGGTATATAGCCTTTGGCGGGCCCAGGGCAAGGGGATCTTGCCCGGAAGCCTTGACTCGGACGCGGCGATGGGGGGAAGTCGGCGCCGCGCGGCGGCGCTTCGCAGCCCCTTGCAGCCGCCGTCGCGCGATTGTCCTTCGGCGCGGGGAAAACGGCCATGCGGGCCCTGTTGCTCGTTCTGATCCTGGGCGGCCTGCTCGCCGCCGTCATCGTCGGCGCGATTGCCGCCTGGCTGCGCTGGGACGACGCCGAGCTGTCCCTGCACGGGTGGCTCGCCCTCGGCTTCGGGATCGTCGTCAGCCTCGCCCTGGGGGTCGGCCTGATGAGCCTCACCTTCCTCAGCAGCCGTCGCGGCCACGACGACGAGGCCGGACGCTAGAGCGGGATGGGATGAGGTTGGATCAACGCTGTTGGCCTGGGTTTAGCGCGCCGCCGGCTGGGTGACCGCGGCGATGATCGCCAGCACGATCATGGGAATGCCCCAGACGGCGACCCGTGCGGCCGCCGTAGGGCCCCAGAGGTCCTCGCGCACGGTGTCGTAGAAGGCGCCGATGTTGCCGAGCGACCATGCGTTCCCGGCCATGGCGGCAACGGCGGTGCTGGTGAAGTAGACGTAGGCGACCTCCATGATGAAGACGGCGGTCCAGAGGATCATCAGGACAACCATCGTGTAGAAGATGACACTCCGCATCGAAACCGTCTCCATCCAGATCCGCTGCCCCAGACCGAATTCACGCCTGTCCGAGACCGCCGGCCCAGAACTCTTGGAATGCAGCGCCCTTCGACGCGCCCGCCAGCGACTCGAATCTCATGAAATCATAGTGCCTTCGGCGAAACGCCGCCAATGTCCCGCTCCGTTCCGCCGGTGCCGTTCCACCCCGTCGTCGAATTAAAAGCTCAGAAATTAACTATAAGATACTGATATTTATCAACTAACGAAATACCAGCGGTCGTCTTCGACCCATCCTGTCGACTGGCGGGGCCGGTCCCGCCCAGGTCTCCGCAGGCCTGCCATCCCTCGTCCCGAACGTGATGGCCTCCCGACCGGGTGCGGCGGCCAAGCTGCGGAAATCCGTATAGGCCCGCAATCTTCCGTTCTCTTGCACGGGCTTAATCGGAGGGTAAACTGCGTCGTCTAGACTCGGGTCGCCACCATTCGGGAAGCCGCCATGCTCTCATCCGCCATCGCCCGCCTCGCCGACCGCCGTTCCTTCATTCGCTGCATGCTCGGTTTCGGGTCAATGGTCTTTCTGGCAGGGGCGGCGGTGGACGCGCCCCGGGCGGAAGAGACGAACCCCTTCGGGGATTCGATCGCTTCGGCGTTCCTGCAGAGCCGGGCCCAGATCCGCATCTACCGGCACGACGACAAGCAGGACCTGGACTGCCGGTCCAAGACCTTCGTCGACGCCCAGGTGGTCAGCAACCCCGAGGTGGTCAATGCGTCCCGCAACGAGCGCAAGTGGATCGAGCGCTGGATCCTGAACCGCTGCGGCGATCACGTCACCTACGACGTCTACTTCACCGAGGTGGGCGAGGGCGGCGCCATCTTCACCTTCCGCCAGCTCGAATGGAGCAACTGGCAGGCCCGGCGCGCTGCCATGCAGTAAGCCCCCGCGGGCGCCTGCAGGAAGGCGGCACGGGCAAGGCGAACAGTGATCGAAGCCATGATCGAGTACTGGGGCGACCTCGGCGGCGGGGCGAGCTACCGCTGGTCGCTCTGGCGCGACGGCCAGCGCCTCGCCGCGGGCGACAAGACCTTCACCAGCGCGGAGGACTGCCGGGGCGACGCAGAGGCCTTCTGCCGGGCGAATCTCGGCTGCGCGCCCGACCGGGTCACCCGCCTCTAGGCCGGGGCTAGCCTGGGTCCCTGCCCTCTCCAGGGGCGCGCGGCAGGCTAGGCGGGTCCAGGACAAGCAAGGGGGAGGTGCTACCGCATGCGGATACTGGTCACGGGCGCGAGCCGGGGCATCGGCGCCGCCATCTGCCGGCGGCTTGCCCGGGAGGACTTCGCGGCGCGGGATGGGGGCCTAAAGCTCGCCCTCTGCGGCCGGCGTGAGTCGCCCGAGCTCGACTCCCTCGCCGCGGAACTCGCGGCCGACGGGGCCGTGACCCTGGCCCTCAGCGGCGACCTGGTCGAGGCCGAACGCGCTAAGGACCTGGTGAACCGGGCCTGCGAGGCCTTCGGCGGACTCGACGCCCTGGTCCTCAACGCCGGCATCTCGCCGGTCGGCCGCCTCTCGGAGCTGCCGCTGGAGGACTGGGAGCGGGTCATGAACGTGAACCTGCGGGCGGTCTTCCTGATCGCCCAGGCCGCCCACCCGGCGCTCGCGGCGGCGCGCGGCCGGATCGTCACCGTCGCCTCCATGTCCGGCGTCACTCCCCAGCCCGGCATGGGCGCCTACAGCGTGTCGAAAGCGGGGCTGATCATGCTGACGCGGCTCATGGCCCAGGAATGGGCGGCTGACGGCCTGCGCGTCAACTGCGTCTCTCCCGGCATGGTCCTCACCCCCATGACCGAGGCCAACTACCGGGACGAGGACTTCAGGGCCCGGCGCGAGGCCCTCTGCCCCATTCCGCGCATCGCCGACCCGGAGGCCGACATCGCCGGCCTGGTGAGCTTCCTCCTGTCGCCCGACGCCGCCTACATGACCGGCCAGAACCTGCTGGCCGACGGCGGCCTGTCGGACTCCATGCTGCGGGTCCTGCCGCGGCGCGGAAGCTGAGGCCGGCGATAAATCCCCTGTGGGACGATTGATCGGGCGGAGGATCCTGGCCATGATGGCCCCTGCTCCTCGCGGGAAACGGCTGCCGGATCCAAAGCAAGCATGAGACCACTCGCCCTACTCGGCCTGGCGCTCGGGTTCCTCGCGGGCTGCGCCCCGCAAGAGGACAAGCAGCAGAGACTGACCCTGGCCTGCCAGCTGAAGCCCTGCGTCTGCTCCGAGCCCAAACGGCTCTTCCTGTCGCAGGGGGACCCCCAGCCGGTCCTTTGGAAGCAGAACGGCGACGCCTACTGCCCGGAGGGCCTGCAGCTCAAGATGGTCGACAAGTAGCGGGGCCCGCGCGGGGCGTCTTCAGACGATCCAGCCGACGGCGGCAATGATGCCGCCCCAGAGCACGAGGCTGCTGGACAGCACGAGCAGCATGGTCTTGCGAAGCGACCAGGGCTCGTCGTCGGAACCCGGCGTCAGCCTCCGGCCTGCCAGCCGCGCGTCTCTGTCGTTCGGGAAATCGATCACGCTCATGATCGGTCTCTAGCTTCTCGGAGGTCCGTCAGCGCGCGAGACGAGCGGCTGATCGGGCGAGGGCACCTGGGCCATGGGCAGCGTCCCCTGCATTCGTCTGCCGTTCCTTCCAGGCCATCCGCCGCTGCGCCACCCCTCGGCCGACCGGGGGGCTGCCCTTCGTTATTGGTTGTTTTGCCTAATATTCTGTAAATTTGCGGCCGTTTGCAACCGCTGCTTTCAGCGCAGCCACAGCCTCGCGGTGGCCGCGTCCAGGAGGCTGCGGCTTCCAGAAGGGCAGATCTCCAGCAGGTTCGGGGCCCATCTTAACCCCGGTCCACCGCAAAGCGGCGGCAGGCGTTCCTACTGCGCCGCGCAGGTCTGCGGCGCGTTCATCATGAACTCGGCGGCCCCGGTCATCTCGTTGACGGTCATCTCGCCGCGCAGGCGGGCGCTCGCGGCCTCGTCCTTGGTGACCATGGCCACCACCAGCTCCTGCTGCTTGGGATTGAGGTCGGCCTCGGCCATCTCCCCGATGCAGGTGCAGGCGCTGTCGGACAGGTTGAGCTGTACCTGGCATTCGCCTTCCAGTATCTCGCTCGTTCCCGCCTCGGCCTCCGGCCAGCCGGTTCCGCAGACCAGCAGCAGCCCGGCCGCCGCCGCCAACGCCAATCTATGCATCCGCATCGCTGTCTCCCGTTTCTTGCGCCCGCCAGCCGGCAGCCCCGGCCGGCTTGAGGCCAGTCGAGCACATCCCGTGCCCTCGGAAAAGCCGTCGATTTCAGGTGGTTCACGGCCGGCCGCCTGTCCGGGCGGCCGGTGCGCGCTCAGCTGGCGCACTTGATGCAGAGCGTGGCGTACGGAAGGGCGTTCAGACGGCCCGCGCCGATGGGTTCGCCGCAGGCCGCGCATTCGCCGTAGGTGCCCTCCTCGATACGCTCGAGGGCGGCGCGGATGTGCTCGGCCTCGGACCAGGCGGAGTCCTCGAGCCCTTCCAGGACCTCGTCGCCTTCGGTCTCTGTCGCTCGCTCCTCGAAATCGGCGCTGTGGCTGCTGCGCAGTTCGCCCTCGATATCCCGGATGCGGTGATCCAGCGTCTTCAGGCGCTCTTCCAGCTGCTTCTTGATCTTGGACGTATCGGGCATCTCTCTTCGATCCACTCCAAATCGCCTGGTGCCGCAGGGCCCGTGGCGGACGGCAGAGGTCGGCGGCCCGGGCCGGCCGCGTCCCGGCTCGCCAGTCTACTCGGGAAATCGCAGATCCAGAATCCCCCCGCACTTCGGGCATTTGTTGTCGGCGATCGCGGTCTTGTTCTCGCTCGGCGATTCGGCGGCGGGGACGAAGACGTCCTCGGCGAAGAACTCCGCCCCGCAATCGCGGCAGATGAACTCGACCTTGTCGGCGCTGCTCTTGGCCATCTCGATCCAGGTGCTTCTCGTCTCTCGCTCCGGAACCCCTTCGGGTGCCTGCGGTCGCGTACGGCGCGTACCCTTCTTCTACCATATTCCCGCGGGCGGGTGGTCCATATCCCGCCCGCGCCGCGGCGGTCCCGAAACCCGGCCGAACCGGGCCCGCCGCATGCCGTCGATCCAAGGAAGCAGCCGGCGGCGGCCCCTCAGGCCGCCCCCGCGCGCACCTTCTTGCGCCTCAGCGCGCTCTTGAGGATTCGGCCGACGCTCTGGGCGTTGGAGACCGCCGTGTCGCGGCCCCGGCCCAAATCGGCGCTCAGCTTCTGGACCACCGGGTCGTCCAGCAGCTTGGCCGTGAGCTCGGACGCACCTTTCCCGTTCCCCAATGCAGGAACGCAGAGACGGCGCGTCTCGTTCATTTAGCCCCTCCGAATCCCGACTCTGACACTTCGGTTACTATCGTTACCAATGCGTACAAGCCAAGCGCAAGACAAGCCATCGAACGAACGCGCAGCGTCGTGCTCGGAGCGACGGACGCGGAAGGAATCGAGCCTCCGAGCGCCCGATGCAAAGCGTGCCGGGAGCTTCCGCAAGCCTCAGCACGCTTAGTCTTAAACTATTGAAATTGAGCGCAAAATTCTGGATCGGCCTCGGGTCGCCCAGGTAGGAGTCGGCGACGCTCTGCGCTCTTCGGAGTGCCTGAGATCAATGGGAAGGAACGCGTGGCTAGGGCAGAGCCTCATGGGCGCTGGATAGTTCGCTGTCGATCATGGCTTTCATTTGGTCCAGGCTCTTCGAGCCGACCACTCTTTTGCCATTGATCATGAAGGTGGGCGTCCGCTCGACAGCGAACTCGTCGATCGCGGATTTCATCTCCACCAGCACCTGGCGCTCCAGCTCGCTGCCGTCCGCCAGACAGCCGTCTGCCACATCGGGCGCGATGCCGTTATCCACCAACAGACGCGAGAGGGCGGCCGCGGTGTCCGGGGCTTCGATCCAACGGTCCCAATCCGCCCAGACCGCATCCAACAGCTCGAAGTAGCGGTCTTCGCCACCGCATCGCGCGCCTTGCGCCGCCTTCAAGGCGGCCAGATTGAGCGGAAAGTCCCGGGCGACGAACAGCACCTTGCCTTGATCGACATACTGGCGCTTCAGCGAGGGAAAGACTTCGCGATGAAAGCGCTCGCAATGCGAGCAACTGAAAGAAAAGAACTCTACCAGCCGGACAGGGGCCTCTTCCCGTCCCAGTGCGTGCCCCGGCTGATCGGCCGCAGCGGCCAAGGTCTCGGCGGACGGCTCCTGCGCCCGAAGGGCGGCGTGCGTCGCGGCGACGCAGATCCCGACGCCGAGCAGGAGGGACGCGAAGGCCCGTTTGGAAGGAAGCTGCATGGGGATTCGAGACTCGTCCGCTGATAGGCCGCACCATCGATCCTAACACGGCGCCGACGCCTCATGCCCGAGCCGACCCGCTTCGATTGGCCAGCCAGACGCCGAAGCTCGCGACCGCGAACCCCAGCACGACCTGCCAGGTCAGCGGCTCGCCCAGCAGCAGGAAGCCCAAGATCGCCGTCATGCCGGGCGTGAGATAGAAATTGCTCGCCACCTTGCCCGCCGCCCCGTGCCGCAACATGACCATCAGCAGCGCGGTCGCCCCCAAGGAGACCACGACGCCCAGGTAGAGGAGGGTCAAGACACTGGTTGGCGTCCAGGTGGCCGAGACGTCCTCGAACGCCAGGGTGAACAGCCCGCAGAGCAGGAACGCGCAGCTAAGCTGGACCAGATTGGCCTCGCGCAGCGGAACCTCCCGGCAACGGGCGCGGTAGATCACGGTGCCCAGGGCGAGCGCCACCACGCCGCCCGTCCCGAAAAGCACCCCCGCCATGCCGGCCGGCTTTGCCACATGCTTCTCCACCACGATGGCGACGCCGACGATCCCCAAGCCCAGCCCGACCCACTGGGCCGGACTCAGGCGCTCGCGGATCGCGACCGCGGCGATCAGCGCGGTGATCACCGGATGAAGCGCGCCGATCAGGGCCATGGTCGCCGCGTGAAGCTGCACCAGGGCCAGATAGGCGCAAGAGAGGTAGACCGCGTTGATCAGGCCGCCCGCGACCGCCAGGTCGCGCCAGTTGGCCGCGATCACCGGCCAGCGAATGCCGAGAAAGAGCGAGACGATGAAAAGCACAGCGGCGGCGATGGCGAAGCGCAGGGTGAGGAAGTAGAGCGGCGTGACGTCCGGCAGACCGGCCCGAATGGCGACGAAAGCGGAGCTCCAGAGAACGACGAAGGCCAAGGGCGTGGCGATCGCGATCACGGGCGCCGCGCCGGAGCGACCGGTCCTCATGCCGTCTTCCTCGCAGCCCCCGATGGTCGGTCAGGGCTCCGCCGGATCAAGACGAGGGATCGGCGCCTCCCCTCGCCTCGCCGTCGCCGTCGCGCTGCACCAGATCGCCGTGGGTGAAGCGCATGACCACGGCCCCCGCCATGATTCCGATGACGGGTCCCAGGACATAGATCCAGTAGTGGGTGAAGTCGCCCATCGCGAGGTAGGGGCCGAAGGCCCGCGCCGGGTTCATGGCCGCGCCCGCCACGGGCCCCATCAGCATGACCTCGATTCCGACCGTGGCGCCGATCGGGATCGCCGCCAGCTCCGCCACCCGTCCGCCGGCAGACAAGGCGCCGAAAATCACCACCATGAGCAGGAAGGAGAGAAACATCTCGATCATGAAGGCGGTGAAGGGACTGATGCCAAGGTCGAGGTTCGGCAGATTGGCGCCCATGTCCCCATGGGAGCCCAGAGCCCAGAGCAGACAGAGGCCGGCGAAGGCCGAGCCCAGCATCTGCGCAATGATGTAGCCCGGCAGAAGCCGCTTCTCGAGCAGGCCCAGATAGACCGTGGCGATCGAGAAGGCCGGGTTGACGTGCCCGCCGGAGATGTGGGCGAAGGCGAAGATGACCACCATCAGAACCAGCCCGGAGATCAGCCCACCGCCGATGGCGCCCAGCGCGCCATCCATGCTGGCGCTGACCACCACCGCGCCGGCCGCGAAAAAGACCAGCGCGAAGGTGCCGATGAACTCGCAGACGTACTTCCTGAAGTCCTCCACCCGCATGGATCATCATCCCAGATGCCGTGGTCACCGGCGCAATACGACGCTGCGAGACAGTCCGGCGCAAGACCCACGGCAGAGCGCACCTCCCGCCCGGGCGATCCCGCTTTCGCGTCGGAAGATCGCCTACGGTCCGCCACCCTGCCCAAGCGGCCGCCTTCGCGGTCGCGACCTAGAGGGCGGTCCAGTCCTCCGCCTGCTCGAAGGTGTGCGCGGCCTGATAGATGGTCGATTCGCCGAAATCCGGCCCCACCAGCATGAGACCTATCGGCAGGCCGTCGCTCATGCCGCAGGGGATCGATATGGCCGGATGGCCGGTGATGTCGAAGGGACAGGTGTTCGGCAACATCTCCAGGGCGCGGTCAATGACGTTCCCCATGTCGGCATCCTCGTCCGGCAGCTTCGAGGCCTTGATCGGCAAGGTCGGCATGAGCAGCAGGTCGTGGTCCCGGAACGCCGCATCATAGGCCGCCTTCACGTTTCGCGCGATGTTCTGGCACTTGCCATAGAAGCGGCCGTTGTAGTTCTCGATGAAATGCTCGCCCATCAGCATGCACATCTTGAGGGTGGGAGAGATCTCGTCGCTCCGCTGGCGCCACTGCGCGTGCCGGTCCATCAGGCTGAGGACGTAGAGCCCCTTCCAGTTCATGCCGTAGCCATTGCCCCGCATCATCTGCCAGTGCAGACCCTCGACCGCCAAGGGGGTCCAGAGCGCTGCGCCCGTGTAGTGCTCAGGGATCGAGATCTCGGAGACCTTGGCGCCGAGCTTCTTCAGGATCTTGGCCGCGGCCTTGACCTTCTTGTCGACGTCCGCCTCGGAGTTCGGGTGCCCGAAACCTTCCTTCAGGACGGCGATCCGCAGGCCCTTGACCCCCTTGCCGAGCGCCTTGGTGTACTTCTCGACCTTGGGTTTGTACTGGCGCGGATCCAGGCCGTCCTCTCCCGCCATCACCTCCAGGAACAGGGCATTGTCGGCGACGTTGGCCGTCATGGGCCCGGTGTGGTCGATGGTGAGCTCGATCGGCATGATTCCCGAATAGGGCACCAGGCCGTGGGTGGGCTTCAAGCCGCAGATTCCCGAGAAGGACGCGGGAATCCGGATGGACCCGCCCTGATCGCCTCCCACAGCCATGTCGACCTCGCCGGCGCCCACCAGGGCGGCGCTTCCCGAGGAGGAGCCGCCGGCCGAGTAGCCGCGCTTGCGGGGATTGTGCACGGCATCCGGCGCACTGGTGTGGCTGCCGCCCGAGATACAGAAGTACTCGCAAACCGCCTTCCCGAGGATGGTGCCTCCGGCGTCCAGCATCCGGGTGACGATGGTCGCGTCGATTTCCGGCACGTAGCCCTCGAGGGTCGACGCGCCGTTCATCATCGGGATGCCGGCAAGGCAGACATTGTCCTTGATCGCAATGGTCTTGCCGGCCAGCGGCCCGCGGCGCTTGCCCTCGATGGTGACCTTCCAGGCCCAGGCGTTGTGCGAATTCTCCTCCGGCGCGGGCTTGGCGCCACCTGCCCGGGGGTACTTGACCTCCGGCAGATTGTCCGGATGGGCGTCGACGAAATCATAGCTCTGGCAGGCGCCGTCGATCTTCGCGGCGAAGGTCTCCAGCTCCTCGCTGGTCAAGGACATTCCCAGGTTGTCGGCAAAGTACAGCAGTTGCTCACGCGTCGGTCTTCTTACGGCCATTGGTTCCTCCCTCTGTCTATGGAACTCCGCCCCCTTGGCGCGGCGCATTGCGAGTCAATATCAAGGCGCCACGCCTCGAAGCGCTCCGACCCTTTCCATTCTGTGGGCCTCCAGTGTTTCAGTCACCGCCGCTTCGGCGCGGCACGTCGAATGGGAACGCCCCTTCCCAGCCGCCTAACGGGTCAGCCGGAAATAGAGCATCGGCAGCTTTTCAGGCAGCGCCGTCACGCGGTCGATCAGCAGCACATTCCGGCGCCCGAAGATGCGGTTCAGGTAGCTCTCGCCGCCGCCGTCGAGGCCGACGCAGAAGACGTCGATGCCCTGGTGCGCCAATCCCTGCACGGCCTTGCGCGCGTCCTCGACCAGGTAGCGGCGGTCCTTGATGTCGACATCGGAGGGCTCGCCATCGGTGACGATCAACAGCAGCCGACGGTGCGTCAGTTGCCCCTCAAGCTCCGCGCCAGCGTGGCGCAGGGCCGTCCCCATACGGGTCGAGTAGCCGCTCCGCAGCCCCGCCAGCCTCGCTTTCACCGTATCGTCCAAGGACTGGGCGAACTCCTTGACCCGGATGCAGCGCACCTCGTTCCGGCCGTTCGAGCAAAAGGCCTGAATCGCGAAGGGATCGCCCAGGCCCGCCATGGCGTGCGAGAGGAGCACCGTCGCTGCCCGCTCCAGCGAGAGCACGGAGTGTTCCGTGCCCCGGACCAGATCGTTGGTGGATTCGGAAATGTCGAGCAGCAGGAGGATCGAGAGGTCCCGGTACTTCAGCGTGGTCGTCTCGTAGACCCGGTGATCGAAGGTCTCGCCGGCGCGGCGGTCGATCGTGGCCTTGATGCAGGATTCCAGGTCGAGCCGATCGCCTTCCGGCTGCCGTTTCAGCCGGCTCGGCCGGCTCACCCGGGCCGAGCGGATCAGCTTCGTGATGCGCGCAAGGACGTCGGGATACTCGGCGATCAGCAGTTCGACCGACTCCGCGCTCGTCGGCCGCGGCTCGAACTCGAGGACCTGCGTCCACTCCGGCCTTTCCCGGCCGAGCAGGTGGTCCCATTCCGGGTAGCGCGCCACGGGCATGCCGACGTCGTCCTCGACCGCCCGGACCCGGGCCGCCTGATGGGCCTTCTCGGGATCCTGCTCGACCCGTTCGCGATGGTGGGGCTGGTCCTCCTCGGCCTGCTTGATGTGGAAGGAATCGTAGATGACGTCGGCGTCCGAGTCCTGTGAGGCCGGCGGCTCGCCGAAATCCCAGAGTCCCATGTTGTCGTCGCGATAGGGCGGCTCCACCACATAGCTCTTCGGATTGAACTGAACGCGCATCTGCCCCAAGTCGTTGCCGAGCAGCCCGCCGATCACCCGGCTGATTCCTGGGTCGTCCCAGTCGGCGCGCGCATCGAAGAACATCATCCTGCCCTTGGCGACCCAGGGATCATCGTCCTCATAGTCCGGGTCTATCAGGGCACGGGACAGGCGCGACATGAGCGCATCGGCGACCATCGGTGTGCTGGCATCGGCGATGTGGAAGGAACGCCAGAGCCGCGTCAAGCCCGGAAACTCCCGTCCGGCGAGGGTCTCCACACGGGCGTCCTCGATGAGCGACACCAGCGAAACCTGAACCGGCTTGAGGGAGCCGACCGGGAACCGGTCCGTGGTGAACATGATATGCGCGCCAATGTGCGCAATGCCGGCGCGAAACAGCCGTTCGGCCTGCTGGTCGGGAAAACCGGGATAGGTCTCCGGAAAGCGCATCAGGAAACGGTCGAAGGTCGAACGACGCGGCGAGAACATCACGCTCTGTTTCGGCGGCAGCGGCCGAACGACCGGGTAGATGTTCCACAAGGCGCCGAGATACGCCTTCAAGGAGCGCTCCACGTCGCTGAGCACGACCCGCCCAGCCTCCTGCTCGAAGATCCGCAGCGCCTCCGAGTCCGCCATCTGAAAGTAGGCGACCCGTTTCTCGGCACTGTCGCCGGCGTCCCGGATGCCGGCCAAGGTCCAGGCCCGGAAGCCGTCTGAGCCCAGCCGGGCCAGGATCTGATCGGTCTTGTCGATGACAAGGTCGACCGATTCGGGCGCCCGTGCCGCCAGGTCCTCGAGCGCATGGAGCCATTGATGGAAATCGGCGCTCTCCTTCAGACGGCCGGCCGCGAGCGGCGCGCTGGAGAGGAGATTGACGGCCGCCTTTACATGGGACCGGCGCATGACCAAGTTCGCGCTGGCCGCGATGGCGATGCTGGCATCCGGGCCCACCACGGCAGCACAGAGGGTGCTCGAGCGGACGAAGGCCATGGCGCCGGCCGGTCCGACACCGGCGGAGAGGAGCGAGTTCAGCGCGTCGACCCAGCGGTCGAAGGACTCGCCCGGAAAGGCGCGGGTGACGCCCTTCCACCCGGCCTCGCCGATCAGCCGATCGAAGCGAGACCGATTGATGACCTTCTGAATGTCAGACCACGCCTCGCTCATCGCCAGAAGCTTCAGGCCTAGGCGCAGGCACTGACCGCTTCCGTCAACGCCGTGCGCAGGTCCGGATCGTCGGTAATCGGAAGCACCATTGCGACCTCGCAGGCCACCTCGAAGGAGGTGCCCTTGTCGATTAGCCGGCCCGCCTGCACCATCATGCGCGTCGACGCGCCCTCGTCGAGGCCGTGGCCCTTCAGATTTCGCGAGCGCTGGCCGACCTTGATCAGCCGCTGCGCGAGCGCGGCGTCGATGTTCGCCTCGTGGGCCACGATCTCGGCCTCTATCTCCGGATTGGGAAAGCCGAAGTCGAGCGCCGCGAAGCGCTGCTTGGTCGACTCCTTCAGATCCTTCAGGACGCTCTGATAGCCTGGATTGTACGAGATCACGATCTGAAAGTCGGGATGCGCCGAGATCAGCTCGTTCTTCTTCTCCAGAGGCAGCACGCGGCGGTCGTCCGTCAGAGGGTGAATGACAACCGTCGTGTCCTGGCGTGCCTCGACGATCTCGTCGAGATAGCAAATCGCGCCATAGCGCACGGCCAGGGTCAGCGGGCCGTCATGCCAGACCGTCCCCTCGGCATCCAGCAGGTAGCGACCGACCAGGTCGGAGGCGGTCATGTCCTCATGGCAGGCGACGGTGATCAAGGGCTTCCGCAGGCGCCACGCCATATGCTCCATGAACCGGGTCTTGCCGCAGCCGGTGGGCCCCTTGAGCATCATGGGTATCCGGTCGGCGTAAGCAGCCTCGAAGACCGCCACCTCGTCGCCGAGCGGCCGGTAGTACGGCTCGTCCCTTATACGGTAGTCATCCAGGTTCATGAGCGAGCTATCACCCCAGTTTCATTGCCGGACGGACGCAGCCGCGGCCGGACACGCACATAGCCTGTCGCCGCGCCCTACGCAATAGCAGGCACGGCCAAAGAGCCGCAAGGAAGGGGCGATCCGTAGACCGCCCCCGGCTGGAACTCAGCGATGCTTGGCCGTTTCTTTGTTCGGAATTCCTTCCATCGGACACTCTTCGGTGCCCGGCGACGACCGCGTGATCGCCTCGACCATCTCCTTGGTGCCCTCGGGATCGGTCACCCACTTGCGGTAGAAGTCATACGGGCAGGCCGCGACGCCTTCCGCCGACTCGCCGGAATTGATCATTCCGGTGTAGCCGCGGTGCACCAGCTTGAACAGGTGGTTCTGCGACTGCATGTTCTTCCGCGAATCCCGGATCAAGGACTTTGACAGCTGGGCATACTGGATGCCGTTGTCCTCCTCGCCGCACTCGCCCAGGGTCCGGCCGTCGAAGCCGATGATGGCGGAGTGGCCGAAGTAGGAGTAGACCCCGTCGAAGCCGGAGGCGTTGGCCACGGCGACATAGCTGTTGTTCGCCCAGGCCATGGCCTTGGCCATGATCACCTGCTGGTCCTTGGCCGGGTACATGTAGCCCTGGCAGCGGACGATCAGCTCGGCGCCCTTCATGGCACAGTCCCGCCAGATCTCCGGATAGTTGCCGTCGTCGCAAATGATCAGGCTGACCTTGAGCCCCTTCGGGCCATCGGAGACGTAGGTGCAGTTGCCGGGATACCAGCCTTCGATGGGCACCCATGGCATGATCTTGCGATAGGTCTGGACTACCTCGCCCTTGTCGTTCATCAGGATCAGGGTGTTGTAGGGCGCCTTGTTGGGGTGCTCCTCGTGTCGCTCGCCGGTCAGGGAGAACACGCCCCAGACGTTGGCCTCGCGGCAGGCCTTGGCGAAGATCTCCGTCTCCTCGCCTGGAATCGTCGAGGCCGTTTCGTACATCTCCTTCTGGTCGTACATGATCCCGTGCGTGCTGTACTCGGGGAAAATAACCAGATCCATGCCCGGCAAGCCGACCTTCATGCCGACGAGCATGTCGGCGATCTTTTGGGCGTTGTCGATGACCTCCTGCTTGGTGTGCAGGCGCGGCATCCTGTAATTGACGACGGCTACGCCGACTGTGTCGTTACTACTCGAGATATCGCCGTGTAACATTTCCAGTGCTCCTTTCCGTGTCTCTTCGAGCCTGACCCTGTCTCCTGCCTGGGACCAGCGGTCCGACCCTCGAAGCTCATAAAACAGCCACCTTTCCTGCCGATCTGCGGGTCGGCAGCCGCACCTTCCTCCCCCTATCCGCGGCGCTTCCGGCCGCTGGCGGATCCGATCGGGCCATTGCTCCCTTACTTCGCAGCCGCCCTACTCTCTTCGACGAGCCGAACGCTCTGGCCAGCGCCTTCTCCTCAGACCGACAGGTGCGCCCGTATGAGGTCCTCGCTCAGCTCGCCGACGTCTCCGTCGGCGAGAATACGACCGCCTTCCATCATGGCGAAGCGCGTGGTCACGTCCCGAACGAAATCCAGGTTCTGCTCGACCAGGAGGATCGCGCATTTGTGGTTGGCATAGATCTGTTTGACGATCTTCTGAATCTCCGCGACGATCGACGGTTGAATGCCTTCGGTCGGTTCGTCCAAAAGCAGCAACTCCGGCTCCTGTATGAGGGCCCTGGCGATAGCGACCTGCTGCTGCTGTCCGCCGCTCAAGACGCCGGCCTTGCGGCCGAGCAGCTCTCGAATGGACGGGAAGTAGTCGAACACGTAGCCCGGGATCTGCCCGTTCTTCTTGCCCAGCCCGATCAGCGCCACCCTGAGATTCTCCTCGACCGTGATGTCCGGAATGAGCTCCCGCCCCTGCGGCGCGATCGAGATTCCCAGCCTGGCGCGCTCATGGCTCTTCAGCTTTGTGATGTCCTTGCCCTTGAAAGTGATGGCGCCCCGCTTGGGAACGACGACACCCGTGATCGAGCGCATGAGGGTCGTCTTGCCGACACCGTTGCGGCCGAGGACGCTCACGATGCCCTCCGCCTCGATAGTCAGGGAGATGCCATGCAGGACGTGGCTGGTCCCGTAGAAGCTGTGCAGGTCACGAATCTCAAGAAGCAAGGCTCTCTTCCCCCTTGCCGAGATAGACTTGTTGGACCGTCTCGTTCGCGACGATTTCGGAGAGGCTGCCCTCGGCCAGCATCTGCCCCTGGTGCAGCACGGAGACCTTCTTGGCGATCCGGCGCACCAGGTGCATGTCGTGCTCGACCAGCAGGACCGTATGGTCTTGGGCGATCCTCTCGATCAGCTCCGCGGTCTGCAGCTTGCCGTCCTCGGTCATGCCCGTGGTCGGCTCATCGAACAGCAGGAGTTTAGGGCTGGAAGCGACGAGCATCCCGAGCTCCAACCACTGGCGCTCGCCATGAGAAAGCGAATCCGCCGGATCGTTCGCCTTATCGGCCAGGTGGACGAGCTCCAGGACCTCCCAGATACGCTCGATCTCCGCCTGGCTCGTCTTGCGGAACAGGTTCTGCCGCACCTTCCGCTCACCCTTCAGCGAGAGCATGACGTTGTCGAAGATCGAGAGCGTCTCGTAGAGATTGGGCACCTGGAACTTGCGACTTATGCCCTCGCGGAAGATCGCGTCCGGAGCCTTGCCCGTGATGTCCTTGCCGCAGAACCTGATCTTGCCCGACTTCGGCTTGTAGCGGCCGGTGATCATGTCGATCAGGGTCGTCTTCCCGGCGCCGTTCGGGCCCAGCAGGACGCGAAGCTCGTTCTCCTCTATGGACAAGGAGAGGTCGTTCAGGATCGTGTAGCCCGAGACCACGGTGGTCAGGTTGGAGATTTCGAGGATCGTGCTCATGGTCCTCGACGCCTCACACGCCGTTGAGGCCCCTTCGTGCCGCTCGATCGCGCGCGCCACTCGCTCCCCATATCAGATCTCCTCCGGCAACCCGGATTTCCCGGCGGGCCGGAAGTCCCGTTGGCGTTCGGCGGCCGTCTGATCCGATTCCTCGATCATTTCGCTGATCGTCCCGGTGCGCCGACGGTTGATCCACTTGGCCAGGGTTCCGACGATCCCGTCACGCATGACGAGGACCACGAACACGAACAGCCCACCCATGATGAGCTGCCAGAAGTCCGCCAGGATGCCGCTCAGGAAGAAGGCTGCGCCGTTCACGAGGAACGTCCCGACGAACGCGCCGATGATCGTCCCGCGACCGCCCACGGCGGTCCAAATGACGGCTTCGATGGAGAACACGGGCCCCGTGTCGAGGAAGGAAACCAGACCGACCCAGACGGCATACATTGCGCCGGCGGTGGCAGCCATGAAAGCGGACACGCAGAAGACAAATATCCGATAGTTGGCGACGTTGTAGCCCATGAACTCGGCACGCACGTCGTTGTCGCGAACGGATTTCAGCACCGTGCCCACCCGGGAATGGGTCAGCAGTCTCCCCAGCAAGAAGCATACGATCGTAACGGCGAGGATGAACCAGAGCAGGTAGATGTTCGAGAAGTTGCCGTAGTCGGTGATGCCGTTGAACCCGCCGGTATAGGCCTGATACTCGATGATGAAGTCCTGCAGGATCAGCGCTTCCGCCAGAGTTATGACCGCGCAGTAGACGCCGTAGATGTGCCGCTTGAAGGTGATGAAGCCAAAGATGAAGGCGAGCAGCGTCGGAATGATCAGCGCGCAAGCGACGGCGAAGGGGAAGCTGATCAATGGCTGCATGAAACCGGGGATTTCGGTCAAGCCGTTCCATTCCATGAAGTCGGGAATCGTCCCCCCGTAGCGGGTGGGATGCACCGACGCGTAGTTGATCTTGAGCGACAGAGCGACGAAGTAGGCTCCGGTGCCGAAGTAGACCGCCTGGCCGAGGCTGAGAATTCCCGCGAAACCCCATATCAGATCGATGCTCAATGCGAATATGGCGTAGCAGAGGAACTTGCCGAGCAGCGCCACCACATAGGCCTTGCCGAACAAGGGGTAGAGCGCGATGGCGGCCACCACGCCGGTCCCGAGGACGAGCGCCCAGAGCGGGATCAGAGGTTGCCGGTTAAGCGTTTTGCGATCGGACTTGACCATCTAGCCAATGCCCCCCTTTGCCGCTGGCTTCCTTAAGGACGCAAACATCGATCACGACCTTTGCTGGTACCCGAAGAGCCCCTTCGGGAAGACGCGGATCGCGATCACGATGAACAGGAACACCAGGAGCTTGCCGATCACGTTGTTGGTGAGGAAGGCGAGGATCGTCTCGGCCTCGCCGATCAGGGCAGCCCCAGTCGGGACTCCCCAAAGACTGCCGACACCGCCCAGCACAAGGACCATGTACGAGTCCACTGCATAGGGAAATCCCATCGGCGGCGAGACGGACTTGATCGGCGCGATCACGGCGCCTGCCACGCCCGCGAGGCCCGAGCCGAACACGAAGATCATCATGTCGACTCTAGCCGTGTTGATGCCCAGGCATCCGGCCATCTGCCGGTTGCGGCGCACGGTGCGGACCTTCAAGCCGAACTGGGTCTTAAAGATCAGCCAGAAGGTGAGGACCATGAGAACAATGGCGAGGCCGATCAGGAAGATCCGATAGTAGGGGAACGGCAGGATGCCGATGATCCGCACGCCGCCGTCCAGAACCTTCGGCGCCGCGACGTAGTAGAGCTCCGAGCCGAAAATCAGCTTGACGATCACCTGCAGGGCGATACCCACACCCCAGGTCGCCAAGAGGGTCTCGAGCGGTCGGTCGTAGATGAAGCGGATGATTCCCCTTTCGACCGCAAGCCCCAGCAGGCCCACCACGATGAAGGCGACCGGAATCGCGATGAAGGTATTGCCGCCCAACTGCCCGACCACGGCGGCCACATAGGCGCCCACCATGATGAATTCGCCATGGGCCATGTTGATCACGCCGGCGATGCCGAAGATCACGGCCAGTCCCAAGGCCACGATGACCAGGATGGCGACGACGCTAAGGCCGGTAAGGAACTGGGTTGCGAGCATCTGAGTCAACATGGCTCAACTCATCTCGTTCTCGTTCATGCGATCATCCCGGGCCATCCACCGGCCCCATCGCTGGTCTCGCCGCCAGGAGCGCCACAACGGTCGCGCGTTCGCCAGCAGGCAGAACCGGAGACAGCAACAGCCAATGCGCTGCCGCCGTCTCCGATGCTCTGCCGAGCTTGCGCTCCATTCGGCTTTTAGAGGTCAATCGTCCCCGAACGGTTCGGATCGTCTGTCTTCAGCCGGTCGAGCACGCTCTGATCGGTGAAGTCGCAGTCCTTGTTGGGGTAGAGCAGGTCGACCCAGGGGTCCGGCCTGATCCAGTCCTCGGACTTCCAGACGACATCGAACTGGCCTTGCTCGTTGGCCTGACCGATACGGGCCCAGAGCCAGGTGTGATGGTTCTTTTCGTCGATCTTCACCTTGCCCTGCGGTGCCACGAACTCCTGCCCGGGGAGACCCTCGAAGATCAGGGCGTCGGTGTCCGTCGTGCCGGCGCTTTCGATCGCTTGGGCCAGCAGGTAGGTCTGGAAGTATGCAGCCTCCATGACCGCGTTGGTGACCTCGTTGGCGCCGTACTTCGCCTTGTAGCTCTCGACGAAAGTACGGTTCTCGGGCGTGTCTACGCTCTGGAAGTAGTTGAACGAGGTGTAGTGTCCGAGCGCGTTCTCCGCGCCCATGGCGGCGATTTCCTGCTCGGTCGTGATCGGCGTGCAGATCGGCAGAATGTCGGCGGTGACGCCGAACTGGCGGAACTGCTTGTAGAACGCGATCACCTGATCGCCCACGAGAGTGGAGAACACCACGTCGCAACCGCTGGCCGCGATCTTGTTGATGTTGGTCGAGAACTCGGTGTGGCCCAGGGGTGAGTACTCTTCCGCCACGTGCTCGCCGCCGTACTTCTGCAGGAGCGCCTTCACCTCCCGGTTGGTCTCCTTCGGGTAGATGTAGTTGGCGCCGATCAGGTAGAACTTCTTGCGGCCCAGCTCGTTGATGATCCAGGGCACGAAGTCGTCGAGCTGCTGGTTCGGAACCGCGCCGGTATAGAAGCAGTTCTTGCTGCACTCCTGCGCCTCGTAGAGGGTCGGATAAAGCAGCAGGCCGTTGTACTGCTCGAAGACCGGCAGGACCGACTGGCGGCTCGCCGAGGTGTAGCAGCCGAGCACCGCCACCACCTGGTCTTCCAGGAGGAGCTTCTTCGCCTTGTCGTTGAAGACCTGCACCATGGACTGCGGGTCTTCGACGACCGGCTCCAGCTTCTTGCCCAGCACGCCGCCGTTGGCGTTGATCTCCTCCATGGCCAGGAGTTCCGCGTTGTGGAGCGAACGTTCGATGATCGCGATGGTCCCACTCAAGGAGTGAAGGATGCCGACCTTGATCGTGTCGCCTTCCTGCGCCTTGGCGATGTTCCTGATGAATCCATATGGCGCCCGGGTCAAGGTGAGACCCGCCGCACCGGCGGCAACGCCGGCACTTCCCTTCAGAAACCCACGTCTGCCGACCTTTTTCATTTCGTTTCCTTCCCAGTCCAGGATTTCGTTCGAAAAACAAAAAAGCCCCCATTGTATCCGGCAGGATACCTGGAGGCTTCTTCAGCGAAATCGATTTTTGGCGGCGTCGTTGCCGCTGCCCGCCGAGGTCCCCGGCAGGCAAAAAGGACGTTAGCTTAGCAGCATATGCGAGTCAACGACGGCCGATGCGATGGCCGCGATGGAGAGGCGCCGGTCCATGGCGTTGCGGCGCAGGCAGGCATAGGCCTGCTCCTCGCTCATGCTGCGTGTCTGCATGAGAATCTGCTTGGCGCGTTCGATGTCCCGGGTCGCGCGCAGGGTTTCGTCCATGCGCGCGATTCTCATTTGAAGCCGCCGGAAATAGAGGAACTGATTGCGTGCCAGCACCAAGCTGGTGACGACGGCGTTCGCCGTGAAGGGACGGTGCAGAACGGCGTCCGGCGAGCAGTCGCACAAGAGCTTCACATCATGAGATTCGCTCGGCGGCAGGACCGCGACCAAAGCGGACGTCGCCTCCCCCGGGTCCCATGGCAGGGCGTCGATCAGCGAGCTGCCCAGGTCGCAGAACAGGGCGTCATAGTCTTCGGGCAGGCGCTGAGGCAACGGCCAGATTCGCGTGACACTTGCGCGAGTCCGCAGAAGCTCGCGCGCCAGAAAGTCCGTCTGGCTGTCCGGTTCGCAGACGACCGCGACAGACAGGTTCCTGAACTGCGGCACCGACATCAGGAGAGGCCGGACCACCCGGCCCAGTTGGGAGAACCGCCTATCATCACGTCACCGGGACGGCCGTCAGTGTGCCGGTCAAGAAGGGGTCCGCGGGCACCGACCCCTTGGACTGCCGAAGCACCTCGAACTGGCCCCGTCGGTTGGCCCGCCCGATGCGGCACCAGAGATTGGCGTGACTGCAGGCGGCGTTCATGGAGATCGGACCCTGGGGCGCATCGAACTCCGAGCGAAGGATCATCGGACGCAGAAGATCGGGGTCCATGGTGTTGGTTTCCGCCAGCGCGCGCGCCAGCATGTGCACCTGGTAGTAGGCCGCCTCCGCGCACATGTTCGTCGGCTCGTCATCGCCGAACCGCTTCTTGTAGCGCCTGATGAAGACGTCGTTGAGCTCGCCGCCGATGTTCTGGAAGTAGGGCGCGGAGGTGATGTGACCTTCGCCCACGTCATAACCCATGGCGCGGATCTCGGCTTCCGTCGTCGTCAGACTCGCGATCGGCATCTTCCTCGAGTCGAAGCCGGCTTCGCTATAGGCCTGATAGAAATAGACCGTCGAGTTTCCAACCACGGTTGAGAAGATGGCGTCCGGGGATGCGGCCTTGATGTCGCTGATGACGGGCTTGAACTCGGGCCCGGCGGCATCCATCGGCATGTAGGCCTCGCCCACGACTTCAGCGCCGCGAGCCCTCAACATCTCCTTCATGATGCGGTTGGTTTCGCGCGGATAGACATAGTCGGATCCGACGAAGAAGAAACGGCGCCCGCAGCAGCCGGCCAGATATTCCGCCAGGGCATGGCTGTTCTGGTTCGGGGCGGCGCCCGTGTAGATGATGCTCGACGAGTACTCGAACCCTTCGTAGAGGGTCGGATACCACAGCAGTCCGTTCAGCCGTTCAACGATCGGCAGGACCGCCTTGCGGCTGCTGGACGTATAGCAGCCGAATATGGTGGTGACCCCGTCCTGGATCATCATCTTCTTGGAATAGTACCGAAACAGGCTGTTTTCGGACGCCGGGTCGTAGACCACCGGGTGAAGTTCGCGGCCGTTTACTCCGCCCGCTTCGTTGATCTCGTCGATGGCCAGCAAGGTGCCACGAAGCTGCGTCTGCTCTATGATGGCCATGACGCCGGATTGCGAGAACAGAACCCCGACGCGCCAAGGTTCTGATCCGCCTTTCGGATCGACTGAAATCATGGCTGAGCCCCTCCCGCAGTTGGCACCCCGACGGGTACCACATCCGGCCCAGGACTCTTCTGAGCCGGGGGTGTTCTTTTTGGCTTTATGGCATCGACCATATCACAAGAAATGGCACGCGGAACACCGCTTCGCCCTATCGCCTAGAAGACCGAAGCCGTCGCAATGGCAAGGCCATCACGATGGCAGTGACAGTTGAGCACATCGCCCTGCCCTCTTTTCATTAAATTTCAGAGCCCCGGGTGCGGCCACGCCTTGTCTGGCCCTGGGTCCGAGGGGGCCCGGACCCGGTCTATCCGTGCGTCTGGCTGAAGCTTTGCGGCTGTCGGCGATCGCTGGCGCCAGGGCGCACCGCGACCGCCTGGGGGCTCGCGCAGGCGGGCTCACGTAGACGGGCTCAATCCGGCCCGGGATATGGAAGAACAGTGGTGGGCGATGAAGGGATCGAACCTCCGACCTTCTCGGTGTAAACGAGACGCTCTACCGACTGAGCTAATCGCCCTGCACGAACGGGGCGCGATCCTGCCGCAGGCAAAGCCCGCCAGCAAGGTCCCGCGGGGGGACCTGAAATCCGAGAGGGGTCAGAAAACCGCGACCGGCCGCCTGCGGCGTCTTGCCGGGCGGCCGGTCGAGATGCGCCGTTTACGGCAACGACCTTAGTTGACGGCGTCCTTGAGCGCTTTGCCGGCCTTGAACTTGGGTTGCTTCGACGCCGGAATCTGGATCCGCTCGCCCGTGCGCGGATTGCGGCCCTCGGAGGCCGCGCGGCGCGCCACGCTGAAAGTCCCAAAGCCCACCAGCCGGACTTCGCTGCCGCCCTTGAGGGAATCGGTGATGGAATCGAGCATGCAGTCCACGGCGTTGGCGCTGTCGGATTTGGAGAGACCGGTCTTTGTCGAAACAGCGGCTACGAGGTCGTTCTTGTTCACGTTCACCCCCTAAGGTGCCTGGGATGTGATTGAAGGTTTTTCGGGATGTCCCTCGTCTAGGGAGGCCGCGAGTCTAGATCGCCGGATCACAGCCCGTCAATGCGCCAAAGGGCACAAAACTGCGACTTTTCGGGCCTAACACCCGCAATTTCTTGTGGATAACGCGGAGGGTCCGGCGCGACCGCTCAGTGAGTCACCAGGCCGCTGCGGTCGCCCTCGTCCCGGGCGTCGGGAACCGACTCGATCTCGTCCGATTCGTCCCACTCGATGGCGACGGGCTCCTTCACCAGGGTGTGCTTGAGCACGTCGTCGACCGAATCGGCCGGGAGGATCTCCAGCGCCCGCTTCACGTTGTCCGGGATGTCGGCCAGGTCCTTCTCGTTCTCAAGCGGGATCAGGACCGTCTTGAGGCCGCCGCGCAAGGCCGCCAGCAGCTTCTCCTTCAAGCCGCCGATCGGCAGCACCCGCCCGCGCAGCGTGATCTCGCCGGTCATGGCGACATCGCGGCGCACCGGGATGCCGGTCAGCACGGAGACGATGGCCGTCACCATGGCGACGCCCGCCGAGGGCCCGTCCTTGGGCGTCGCGCCCTCGGGCACGTGGACGTGGATGTCCCGCTTGTCGAACAGCGGCGGCCGGATGCCGAAGGCGACGGAGCGGCTCTTGACATAGGATTCGGCCGCCTGGATCGACTCCTTCATGACGTCGCCCAGCTTGCCGGTCGAGGTCACCTTGCCCTTGCCCGGCACCGTAACGGCCTCGATGGACAGGAGCTCGCCGCCGACCTCGGTCCAGGCGAGGCCCGTCGCCACGCCCACCATGTCCTCGCGCTCGACCTCGCCGAAGCGGTAGCGGCGCACGCCGGCGAACTTCTCCAGGTTGCGCCGGGTCAGCTTCACCCGCTCGGCCGCGCCCATGGCGATCTCCTTCACCGCCTTGCGGATCAGGCCGGCCAGCTCGCGCTCCAGGTTCCGCACGCCCGCCTCGCGGGTGTAGTAGCGGATGACGTCGCGCAGGGCGTCCTCGGAGAGGCTCCACTCATCGCCCTTGATCCCGTGCAGCTTCATCTGCTTGGGGATCAGGTGGCGCTTGGCGATCTCCACCTTCTCGTCCTCGGTGTAGCCGGGGATGCGGATGATCTCCATGCGGTCCATCAAGGGCGGCGGCATGCGAAGGGTGTTCGCCGTGGTCACGAACATCACGTCCGAGAGGTCGTAGTCGACCTCCAGATAGTGGTCGTTGAAGGCGTTGTTCTGCTCCGGGTCCAGCACCTCGAGCAGGGCCGAGGAGGGATCGCCGCGCCAGTCGGCGCCGAGCTTGTCCACCTCGTCGAGCAGGAACAGCGGGTTCGACGACTTGGCCTTCTTCATGCCCTGGATCACCTTGCCGGGCATGGAGCCGATGTAGGTGCGGCGATGGCCGCGCACCTCGGCCTCGTCGCGCACGCCGCCCAGGCTCATGCGCACGAAGTTGCGTCCCGTGGCCCGGGCGATCGACTTGCCCAGCGAGGTCTTGCCGACGCCGGGCGGGCCCACCAGGCAGAGGATCGGTCCGCGGATCTTGCGGATGCGCTGCTGCACGGCGAGATACTCGAGGATCCGCTCCTTGACCTTCTCCAGGCCATAGTGGTCGGCGTCGAGCACCTCCTGGGCGTGCTTGATGTCCTTCTTGACCCTGGTGCTCTTCTTCCAAGGAATAGCCAGCAGCCAGTCGAGGTAGTTGCGCACCACCGTGGCCTCGGCGGACATGGGGCTCATGCTGCGCAGCTTCTTGACCTCGGCCATGGCCTTCTCGCGGGCCTCTTTCGAGAGCTTGGTCTTGGTGATCTTCTCTTCCAGCTCGGCCAGCTCGTCGCGGCCGTCCTCGCTCTCGCCCAGCTCCTTCTGGATCGCCTTGAGCTGCTCGTTCAAGTAGTACTCGCGCTGGGTCTTCTCCATCTGGCGCTTGACCCGGCCGCGGATGCGCTTCTCCACCTGGAGGACGCCGATCTCGCCTTCCATGAAGCCGTAGACCTTCTCCAGGCGCTCGCTGACGGTCTCGCACTCGAGCAGCTCCTGCTTCTCGGCGATCTTCAGCGAGAGGTGCGAGGCGATGGTGTCGGCCAGCTTGCTGGGATCGTCGATCTGGTTGATCGAGACCAGCACCTCCGGCGGGATCTTCTTGTTCAGCTTGATGTACTGCTCGAACTGGGCGACCGCGGTACGCGCCAGCGCGTCCAGCTCCCGCTCGTCGCCGACCTGCTCCTCCAGCGCCTCGGCGTAGGCCTGAAAGAAATCGGCGTTGTCGGTGAACTTGGCGATGCGCGCGCGCTCGCCGCCCTCCACCAGCACCTTGACCGTGCCGTCGGGCAGCTTGAGGAGCTGCAGGACCGTGCCGATGGTCCCCACCGCATAGATGTCGGAGGGCGTGGGATCGTCCTGGGCCGCGTTCCGCTGGGTGACCAGGAGGATCTGCTTGTCGTCCTTCATCACGTCCTCGAGCGCGCGGACCGACTTGTCGCGGCCCACGAACAGCGGCACGATCATGTGGGGAAAGACCACGATGTCGCGGAGCGGGAGGACGGGAAAAAGGTTACCGCGGGGTATGTCGAGCATCAGACCTGTTCACCTATACGACCAGAGACAATTTTACCGTCGAGCGCCGCAACGCCGGCGTCTCTTGCTCAACAAATTGTGGTCAGCGCGCGGCACTTCAAGACGGACCAGACAGTCTTCGGCCGCCCGATTCTAGGCGCTGCTGCCCACGTCCTCGCGCCGCTCGGTGTAGATGTAGAGCGGCTGGGCTGGCCCCTCCTCCTCCACGACCTCGCGGTTTATGACGATCTCTTCGACTCCCTCGAGACCGGGCAGGTCGAACATGGGCTCGAGCAGGATGCCTTCCAGGATGGAACGCAGGCCCCGGGCGCCCGTCTTGCGGGCAATCGCGCGCTGGGCGACGGCCATGAGCGCGTCCTCGGTGAACTTGAGGGCCACGTTCTCCATCTCGAACAGCCGCTCGTACTGCTTGACGAGCGCGTTCTTGGGCTGGGTCAGGATCTCGATCAGCGCGGCCTCGTCCAGGTCCTCCAGGGTCGCCACCACCGGCAGGCGGCCGACGAACTCCGGAATCAGGCCGAACTTCAGCAGGTCCTCGGGCTCCACCTCGCGCAACACCTCGCCGGTGGCGCGGTCGTCCGGGCCCTTGATGTCGGCCCCGAAGCCCACGTTGGAGCCCTGGTTGCGCTGGGAGATGATCTTCTCCAGGCCCGAGAAGGCACCGCCGCAGATGAAGAGGATATTGGTCGTGTCGACCTGCAGGAACTCCTGCTGCGGGTGCTTGCGCCCGCCCTGGGGCGGCACCGAGGCGACCGTGCCTTCCATGATCTTCAAGAGCGCCTGCTGGACGCCCTCGCCCGAGACGTCCCGGGTGATCGAGGGGTTATCCGACTTGCGGCTGATCTTGTCCACCTCGTCGATATAGACGATGCCGCGCTGGGCCCGCTCGACGTTGTAGTCGGCCGACTGGAGCAGCTTGAGGATGATGTTCTCCACGTCCTCGCCGACGTAGCCGGCCTCGGTCAGGGTCGTGGCATCGGCCATGGTGAAGGGAACGTCAAGAATGCGCGCGAGCGTCTGCGCCAGGAGGGTCTTGCCGCAGCCCGTCGGGCCGACCAGCAGGATGTTCGACTTGGCGAGCTCGACGTCGTTGTTCTTGGTGCCGTGGGCGAGACGCTTGTAATGGTTGTGCACGGCGACCGAAAGCACGCGCTTTGCGTGATCCTGGCCGATCACGTAGTCGTCCAGGACGCCGCAGATGTCGCGCGGCGTTGGCACGCCGTCGCGGGACTTCACGAGGGTGGTCTTGTGCTCCTCGCGGATGATGTCCATGCACAGCTCGACGCATTCATCGCAGATGAACACCGTCGGGCCCGCGATCAGCTTCCGCACCTCGTGCTGGCTCTTGCCGCAGAACGAGCAGTAAAGCGTGTTCTTTGAGTCGCTGCCGCTTGACTTGGTCATGCTTGGCCGTTTCGGTCTCGGATTCGCTTTATAACCATGTTAGACAGACGCGCCGTCGGCACACAATGGCAAAAAAAGCCGCTCGTCCGACGGGCTTCCGCCCCCTTAACCCCCCGGTGTCCTTGGGACAGGCCACCGAATCGGGCCGGTTTCAAGGCTAGGTCCGACCGCTCAAGAATTCCTTAATGCGGAGCGATCCGCCTGTTCACCCCCCGTTCTTGTCCTCCCCCGATCCCTCTGACGGCGCCTCTTCCGCCGGCAGGTCGTGGCGCTCCACCACGTTGTCCACGATGCCGAAGCCGACCGCCTCCTCCGGGCTCATGAAGGTGTCGCGCTCCATGGCCTTCTCGATGGCGTCCATCGGCTGCTTGGTGTGCTTGGCGTAGATCTCGTTGAGGCGCGCCCGGGTCGCCAGGATTTCCTCGGCGTGGATGGCGATGTCGGTCGCCTGGCCCTGGAAGCCGCCCGAGGGCTGATGCACCATGATCTTGGCGTTGGGCAGGGCGAAGCGCTTGCCCGGCGTGCCCGCCATCAGCAGCAGCGATCCGGCCGACGCGGCCTGGCCGATGCAGACCGTCGAGACGTCGGGGCGCACGTACTGCATGGTGTCGTACATGGCCAGGCCCGCCGAGACCACGCCGCCCGGGGAGTTGATGTAGAAGGCGATGTCCTTCTTGGGATTCTCGGATTCGAGATAGAGCAGCTGGGCGCAGACCAGGCTGGCCACCTCGTCCATGATCGGGCCGGTCAGGAAGATGATCCGTTCCTTCAGCAGCCGGGAATAGATGTCGTAGGCGCGCTCGCCGCGGTTGGTCTGCTCGACCACCATGGGGACGAGAGTGTTCATGGAAGGCTGGCGCAGGTCGTTCATGATGGCTCGACTGGGTTCTCGGGTGGACAGGGCATGCGCGGGGGCATGAGACGAGGCAAGGGAGTACCTGGGGCGACTGGGTAGCGGAAATCTCTTAACGATATCTGTCTGCGCGGACCTCCCGTTTCAACCGCCCGGGCGCGCCGGCCCGCAAGAGGCCATCCGGCTGCCGCTCCCGGCCCTCAGTCGGCCGTCTTCTCGGCCTTCTCTGCCTTGGCGGCGGTCTTGGCCGTCTTGCCCTTGGCGCCCGCCGCGGCCTTCTTCTCCGACTTGGCAGCGGACTTGCGCGGGGCGGCCTTCTTGGCTTTGCCCTTGGACTTGGCGCCCTCCTTCTCCGCCGCCTCGCCGGCCGCCTCTTCCTGGAGCTCGGCCGCGCTCACGGCACGCTCCTTCACGTTGGCCAGGCCGACGATGAAATCAACCACCTTATCCTCGAAAATCGGCGCCCGCAGGTTGGCGAGCGCCTCGGGCGTGTTCTGATAGAACTCCAGCACCTGGCGCTCCTGGCCCGGGTGGCTCTGGGCCTCGGCCATGACGGCACGGTTGAGCTCCTCCTGAGTCACCTCGATGCCGTTCTGGCGGCCGACCTCGGACAGCAGCAGGCCGAGGCGCACCCGGCGCTCGGCGATCTCCCGGTACTCGGCCGTCAGCTCGTCCTCGCTCTTGCCCTCGTCCTCCGGGTCCAGGTGGCCGTGCTTGCGCTCCTCCTCGATCTGGGCCCAGATGGCGGAGAACTCGCTGTCCACCATGCCGGCGGGCACCGTGAAGTCGTGGGCCTCGGCGAGGGCGTCCAGCAGCCCGCGCTTGAGCCGCGCCCGGGTGACCCGGCCGTAGTCGGCCTCGAGCTGGCCGCGGACCTTGCCCTTGAGGGCCGCCAGGTCGGCCTCGCCCAGGTCCTTGGCGAGCGCGTCGTCGACCGGCCGGGCGACCGTCTCGCGCACCTCCTTGACCTTGACCTCGAAGACCGCCTCGCGGCCGGCCAGCTTGTCGTTGACGTACTGGTCGGGGAAGCGGACCGTGACCTTGCGCTCCTCGCCCGCCTCGGCGCCGATGAGCTGTTCCTCGAAGCCCTCGACGAAGCGGTTGCTGCCGAGCTCCAGGTGGTGGTCCTGGGCGGACATGCCGGGAAAGGCCTCGCCGTCGACGGTGCCGGCGAAGTCGATCACCAGGACATCGTCCTTCTGGGCCGGGCGCGGGCTCTCGAGCGCGCGGCTTTCCCGCTTGGCGCTGGCCAGGCGGCCGAGCGCCTCCTCGACCTCGGCCTCCGGCACCTCGACCTTGACCCGCTCCAGCTCGATCTTGGAGAGGTCGCTCACCTCGATGTCCGGCAGCAGCTCGACGGCGATCTTGTACTCGAGGTTCTTGCCCTCCTCGAAGGAGGTGATCTCGATCTTCGGCTGCATGGCCGGGCGCAGGCCCCGCTCGGTCAGGGCCTGGGTCGAGCTGTCGCGCACGGCCTGCTCGACCACCTCGCCCAGGACCGACTGGCTGAAGCGCTTCTTCAGGATCGGCATGGGCACCTTGCCGGGCCGGAAGCCGGGCACGCGCACGTTCTGGCCGATCTGCTCCAGGCGCGCCTCGAGCTTCTCGCCGAGATCCTTGGCTTCGATGACGACGGTGTACTCGCGCTTGAGATTGTCCGAGAGAGTTTCCGTAACCTGCATGGGCGGCTCGGCCTTTCCTGACGCCACGTCTCCGCTAGGAAGCTTGGTTCTGCGAGATCCGGCTGCGGGCCGGCGTTCGGCGGGGCGGTCTGGTGCGGGCGGAGGGACTCGAACCCCCACGAGTTTCCTCACCAGGACCTAAACCTGACGCGTCTGCCAATTCCGCCACGCCCGCACGGTCTCGGTCGAGGCGCCGGTGTATAGCATGGCGAACTGGGCCCTACAAGCAGGGCTCAGGCGCTCCAAAAGGCCTTCCGAAGGCGCTTGTCGGGCGCCTTCGAGACCTCCGTCCGAGCCGCCGCAGATCAGCCCCGGCGGCGCCCCAGGCAGGCGGCCGCGCAGGCGTCCAAAAGGGCGTCCAGATCGAGGCGGTAGCTGGCGTAGAGGTCCGGCAGATCGCCCGACTGGCCGAAGTGCTCGACGCCCAGCGCCTCGACCCGGTGGCCGCGTACGCCGCCCAGCCAGCTGAGCGTCGCCGGATGGCCGTCGACCAGGGTGACGAGCCCCGCGTCGGGCGCGAGATCCGCCAGCAGCCGCTCCACGTGGGCCGCGCCCGCAAGACCGGCCTGCAAGCGGCCTTGGGCGCCGCCCTGGCGGCCGTGCTGGGCGGCGTGCCAGCCGGCGTTGAGCCGGTCGGCCGAGGTCACCGCCAGCAGACCCGCGCCGGGGATCTCGTCCCGGATGGCCTCATGGGCCGCCAGCGCCTCCGGCGCGAGCGCGCCGCTGTAAACGATGGCGAGCTCGGCGCCGGGCTCCGGCGGCCTCAGCCAGTAGCCGCCCAGAATGATCTGGCGCTTCAGCGCCACGTCGAGGGCGCGTCCTGGCTGCTCGAGCGGCCGGGTCGAGAGCCGCAGGTAGACAGAGCCGCCGTTGTGATCGCGCAGCCATTGGCTGCCTTCCGCCTGGTCGGCCGAGGGGTCGTCGGAGTCCGCCTCGCTGCCGTCGCGCTGGATGTAGTCGAAGGCCCAGGCGAGCACCGCCGCCAGCTCGTCGGCGAAGGCGGGCTCGAAGGCGGCGAGGCCGTCCTGGGCCATGCCGATCAGCGGCGTCGAGATCGACTGGTGGGCCCCGCCCTCCGGCGCCAGGGTGACGCCCGAGGGCGTCGCCACCACGATGAAGCGGGCGTCCTGGTAGCAGGCGTAGTTGAGGGCATCGAGGCCGCGCTGGATGAAGGGATCGTAGAGGGTGCCGACGGGCAGCAGCCGGGCACCGAAGAGGGAATGGCTGAGGCCGAGCGCCCCCAGCAGCAAGAAGAGGTTATGCTCGGCGATGCCCAGCTCGATGTGCTGGCCCTCGGGCGACATGGCCCAGCGCTGGGCCGAGACCACCTTCTGCTCCTTGAAGACGTCGGCCCGGGCCCGGCGGTCGAAGATGCCGCGCCGGTTGACCCAGCCGCCCAGGTTGGTGGAGACGGTGACATCCGGCGAGGTGGTGACGATGCGCTCGGCGAGCTGGCTCTCCTCACGCGCCAGATCCGCCAGGATCCGGCCGAAGGCCTCCTGGGTCGAGAGCCGCTCCGCCTCCGGCAGCGGCAGGGCCGCCGGCACCGCCACCCGGGGCGCGGTCCGGCGGCGCCCTCCGGACTGGGCGAAGGGCACCCGGGCGAGAAAGTCCCTGAGATCGGCTTCAGACTCGGCGAGGCCGGCGAAGGGCGCCCACTCCTCGCCATCGGCGATCTCGTTGGAGCGCTTGAAGCCGGCCATCTGCTCCGGGTTCATGAGCCCGGCGTGGTTGTCCTTGTGGCCGGCGAAGGGCAGGCCGAAGCCCTTGATGGTGTAGGCGATGAAGCAGGTGGGGCTGTCGGAGGTGGCGTTGGCGAAGGCCTCCAGCACCGAGACCATGTCGTGGCCGGCCAGGTTGGTCATGAGCCGCGACAGGCCCTCGTCGTCGTAGGCGTCGAGCAGCCCCTTCACGCCCGCGGCATCGCCGATGTCGCCCAAGAGGTGGCGCCGCCAGGCGGCCCCGCCCTGGAACACCAGCGCCGAATAGAGCGAGTTGGGACAGTCGTCGATCCACTGGCGCAAGGCGCCGCCGCCGGGCTCCTCGAAGGCCGCCTCCAGCAGCTTGCCGTACTTCATGGTCACCACGTCCCAGCCCATGTTGCGGAACAGCTCGTCGAAGCGGCCGAAGAGCTGGTCGGTGATGACGGAGTCCAGGCTCTGGCGGTTGTAGTCCAGCACCCACCAGACGTTCCTCAGGTCGTGCTTCCAGCCCTCCAGCAGGGCCTCGAAGACGTTGCCCTCGTCCAGCTCGGCGTCGCCCACCAGGGCCACCATGCGGCCCTCGGGCAGGTCCCCGGGCAGCGCCTCCGGCGCCCAGGACTTGAGACGCACGTAGTCCTGCACCAGGCTGGCGAAGCTGGTCATGGCGACGCCCAGGCCGACCGAGCCGGTGGAGAAGTCCACGTCGTCGGCGTCCTTGGTGCGCGAGGGATAGGACTGGGCGCCGCCGAGCGCCCGGAAGCGCTCCAGGTTCTCCCGGCTCTGGTTGCCCAAGAGATACTGGATGGCGTGAAACACCGGGCTGGCGTGGGGCTTCACCGCGACCCGGTCCTCGGGGCGCAGCACCTCCAGGTAGAGCGCCGTCATGAGGGTGACCAGGGAGGCGCAGGAGGCCTGATGGCCGCCCACCTTCAGGCCGTCGCGGCTCTCGCGGACATGGTTGGCGTTGTGGATCGTCCAGGCGGACAGCCAGAGGATCTTCCGCTCCAGCGCCTTGAGGCAGGCGAGCCGCTCCGGCGCGATGACCGATCCCGCAGCCGCTTCGCCGGCGCCCAGGATCGGCGCCTCTCGCTCCCGTGCCATGTCTCCTCCCCCGGCCCTCTCTCCGACAGAAATGGACCGCCATATTCGGCGAGGCCGGCCCGCCGCTCAAGTCCGGCGGCGGAGCCTCGAATAAAAGCTATCGATTTACTTCAAGCAGAGGCTCCAAACAGCCTCTTTACATCAATGATTACAGTTCAAGCATCTTGCTTGTCTCGCGCAGACGGCAGGGCCGGCAGGCGCGGCGGCACCGGCGAGGACTGGACGACCGAGGTGTTGGTCATGGCGTAGGGCATGATCCGGTCGATCACGGCCTCCAGGTGCTCGACCGAGCGCACGTGGGCCTTGGCAACGAAGCAATCCTCGCCCGTGACCCGGTCGCAAGCGACGACGGCCTCCAGTCCCTGCAGCACCTCGGCCACCTTGCCGAGCTGGCCCGGGATCGGCCGGATCCGGATCCAGGCGGTCAGCGGCAGGCCGAGCGCCGCGGGATTGACGACGGCCCGGTAGCCCTGGATGACCCCGGCCTCCTCCAGCCGGCGCACCCGCTCGGCGACGCTGGGCGGCGACAGCCCGACCTTGCGGGCGAGTTCCGCCATGGAGATGCGGGCGTCCTCGCTCAGCACGCCCAGGATCTCCAGGTCCCGGGCGTCGAGAGGTCCATTTTCGAATCGAAGGCGTTTCATCTCCTAGATCAATATCATGAACGGTAAAAAGATCAATTTATATTCGAACATCTATAGTCTGAACGCCTAGAGCCTTCCATCCTTCGATCATGGAAGCTCGCAAAGGCAATTTCACCCGCGCCGCCGAGGCCGTGCCGCCCCAGGCCTGGTTCGCCGTCAGCGCCGTCTTCCACTATCTCGGGCCCTCCTTCGCGGTGCTGCTGTTCCCCGCGGTGGGCGTGCTGGGGGTGGCCTGGCTGCGCATCGCCTCGGCGGCGGCGGTCTTCGCCCCCTGGACCAGGCCCTGGCGCACCTTCGCGCAGGCCGACCGTCGCACCCGGACGCTGCTCGTCGCCCTCGGCGTCTGCCTCGCGGTGATGAACAGCGCCTTCTATCTGGCGCTCGACCGCCTGCCCATCAGCCTGGTGGCGGCGATCGAGTTCGTGGGCACCATCGGCGTCGCCCTCTACGGCCTGCGCACCGGCCGCAACCTGGCCGCCCTGGCGCTCGCGGTCCTCGGTGTCGTCCTGCTGATCGACGTGAAGTGGGCGAGCGATCCCGCCGGCCTCTTCTGGGCCTTCCTCAACGGTGCGCTCTTCGTCGGATACATCTGGCTGGGCCACCGCATCTCCCAGGCCGGCGCCAGCGGTGGGGTCGAGCGACTGGGCGCCGCCATGGCGATCGCCTTCGTCTTCGTCATGCCCATCGGCTTCCTCGAGGCGCTGGAGGCTTTCGGCGCGCCGCTCCTGATCCTGGCCGGCATCGGCGTCGGCATCTGCTCCTCCGTCGTGCCCTACGTCTGCGATCAGCTCGCCATGTCCCGCCTGCCCCGGGCCAGCTTCGCCCTCATGCTCGCCCTGCTGCCGGCGACCGCAACCATCATCGGCGCCCTGGTGCTGGCCCAGATTCCGGGCCCGCGGGACATCGCGGGGATCCTCCTGGTCATGGCCGGCGTCGCCCTCCACAAGCCCGCGCCAGGGGGCTGACGGCGGACCGGGGCCGTTGCCGGGCTACTTGTCCGGCGCCGCCAGGACGTTCGCCGGCTCGCCGCGGAAGTAGCGCTCCAGGTTGCCGATGGCGCCGTCGAACAGGCGCTCGCTGGCCTCGGGGGTGTTCCAGGCCACGTGGGGCGAGAGCACCACGTTCTCCATGGCCAGGAGCGGATGGCCGGCCGGCAGGGGCTCCTCGGCGAAGACGTCGAGCCCGGCCGCCGCGATCTGCCCGGAGCGCAGGCCCGCCACCAGGGCTACCTCGTCGACGAGGGCGCCGCGGGCGGCGTTGATCAGGATCACCCCCGGCTTGGTGCGTTCCAACTCCGCGGCGCCGATCAGGCCCTCGGTCTCCGGCGTCAGGGCCAGGTGCAGGGACAGCACGTCGCTCTCCTCGATGATCTGCGCGAGGGAAGCGAAGACGACGCCGTGGCGCCGGGCTCGCTCGTCGCTCGGATGGCGGGTCCAGGCCGAGACCTCCATGCCGAGGGCCCTGGCCATTTCGGCGAATCGTCCGCCGATGGGGCCGAGCCCGATCAGCCCCAGCTTCTTGCCGCCGAGCTGGGAGCCCGGCAGGGACTGGACCCACTCTCCCGCGCGGATGCCCCGATCGAGAGCGCAGAGGTGGCGCGCCGTGGCGAGCAACAGGGCGAGGGTGAACTCGGCCACCGTGTCGACCGTGGCATCGGGCACGTTGCAGACCGTGATGCCGAGGCGCGCGGCGCCTTCCAGGTCGACGAAGGTGCCCGCCCCCACGCCGCAGAAGGAGATGATCTCGAGCTTGAGCATCCGCTCGAGAGCGGCCAACGGCACCGGCGAGGTGCCGCCCAGCAGGACCGCCTCAGCATCGCCGATCCGCGCCAGGTAGTCCTCGGCGCCCTCCGGGTAGCCCGGACGGATCTCGAACAGGCCGAGGGCCTCGAGCCGCGCCCGCCGGTCGCCGGCAAAGATATCCAGCACCGACTCCGCTGCGTCGGGGTAGACGATCCTGCGCAAGCCCATCCGCTTCCTCCTCCAGCGCCCCTGCGGCGATCCTGCGGCCGGGCGGGCAGCCGGTCAACCTGGGGGCCGGAATGAATTCCCTGTAAGGTAGCGAAGCATGCCATGCGTTCCGAAAGATCCGCCCCCACCTGGAAGAGGCGGGTTCGAACGTAGGAAAGGGGCCGGAATGGCCGGCCGTGACCGGGCCATGAAGGATCGAGAGGCCAAGCGCGCCGTTGCCGAGCTGGCGGGACGGCGCTGCGAGGGGAGCCTGAGCCGCCGTACGTTCCTCAGCCACTGCGGCCGGCTTGGGCTCGGCTTCAGCGCCGCCGCGCTCGCGGGCATGGCGGGCGGGCGGCCCTGGCCGGGCCTCTGGCGGCCCGCGATAGCGGACTCCCACGGCGATGATGAGCAGAACCGCTGGCTGCGGGAGGTCGGCGGGAGCTTCGCCGGCACGAGCATCCGCCTGGTCTCGGAGCGGACCCCGCCCAGCATCGTGATCCGCGAGCTGGCCGAGGCCGAATTCACGCCGCTCACCGGCATCGAGGTGGAGTTCGAGCTGCTGCCCCTCGAGCGGGTGCTGCAGCGCGCCGGCCTCGACATCGCCGCCCGCACCGCCCGCTACGACGCCTACTACCTGGACCAGTCCTGGATCGCCCTCTTCTCCGACGACACGGTCGATCCTTACCAGAAGTACCTGGAGCAGCCGGACCTCGCCATGCCGGACTACCACTGGGAGGACTTCCTGCCCTCCCTCATGGACGGCATCTCCCGCTACCGGGACAAGCTGGTGGGCGTCCCCTTCGACGTGCCCATCTTCATCATGTTCTACCGGCGCGACCTGCTGGAGGAGCTGGGCCTCTCGGTGCCCCGAACCCTGGCGGACTACCTCGCGGCCATCGAGACGGTGCAGGCGGCGAAGGCGCCCGCCATCTACGGCTCCACTGGCCAGATGAAGGCGGGGCACTACAGCCTCAACTGCGAGTGGACCGCCTGGCTCTGGGCCCACGGCGGCTCCGTCTATGGCGCCGACGGCTACTTCTCCGGCGGCGACGAACAGGGCCTCGAAGGCCTGGACTACATGCTGCGCCTGCGCGCCAACATGCCGCCCTACGTCGACACCTGGAACTGGGACGGCGAGACCCAGTCCCTGCTCCAGGGCCTCGCGGGGATGACGCTCACCTGGGCCGAGATCTTCCCGGCGCTGGACGATCCGGATCAGTCGCTGGTCGCCGGCCTCATGGAGGCCGCCCCGCCGCCGCGCCCCGATGCGCTCAGGCCCCCCGAGGACTGCGGCTTCGGGGAGATCCCCAACATCGGCCATCAGGGCGGCAGCGCGCTTGCCCTCTCCCGCTACTCCAACAACCCGGAGGCCGCCTGGGTCTTCCTGCAGTGGGCCACCAGCGCCGAGGTGCAGACCCGCGCCTCGCTCCTGGGCGGCGGGGCCAGCCCGACCCGGCGCTCGGTCTTCGAGGATCCTCGCATCGTCGACGCCGCCAAGATCCAGGCCGGCACGACCCGCCACTTCGGCGCCGTGCTGGAGACCATCGAGACGGCCATGGGCTCCGAGCCGGACCTGCCGGTCTGGCCGGAAATCTCCAACGGCGTGATCCCGCGCGAGCTGGGCAACCTGCTGCGCCAGCCGGAGCCGGACACGAAAGGCACCATGGAAGCCATCAAGCAAGAGGCGGACGCCCTCACCGCGCCCTACCGCAAGTCGAGCTAGGAGCCAGTCCTGTGAGACCCTTTGCTGGCCGCCGTGCTAGCGTCCGTTCCTCTTAGCCAGGCGGACTGAGTTCGGAGCGGATCTTGGCAAGCAGCAGTGAAACGGCGGCAAAGGAGCGGCCCGTCGAGGCGGACCAGCGGCCGGCCGCGCCGCGGCAGGGTTTCCTGCGCCGCTTCGACATCGCGGCCAAGCTCTTCGTCGCCTTCAGCGCCGTCGCCGGGCTCACGGTCCTGGCCGCCCTGGTCGCCTGGGTGCTTTTCAACGAGGTCCGCCGCAATCTGACCCTGATCGCCGACGATAGCCTGCCGGAGATCGTCAACTCCTTCCGCCTGGCCCAGGAAAGCGTCCAGCTGTCCGCGACCATCACCAATCTGGCCAGGGCCGAGACCCAGGACGAGCTGGATCAGGGCCATGCCGCCGTGACCGCGCGGCTGCAGGCGATCGACGAGCTGGTCCACGTCCATGCGGTCCACGAGGGGGAGACCGACGCTTCGATCGTCGACTTCGAGCGCACCATCGCCGACACGCGCGCCATCCTCGAGCAGCTGCGCGGCGACGTCGCGCGGCAGATCACGGCGACCGGCCGGCAGGAGCAGCTCATGTCCGCCCTCTTGCAGGACCATAGGGAGTTCCTCGAAGCGGTCGACCCCATGATCGACGCCACCCGGGACGAGATGATCGAGTCCTCCCGGCGCTCCGTCGCCGAGGGCACGGCCGGAATCAGCTCGCTGATCGACGATAGCTTCGACTCCCTGCGCGCCGTGATGCTGGTCGAAGCCAACATCTACCTCTTGACCTCGGCCATCTATCGGGCCGCCGCTTCGGACCAGCCGTCCGAGGTCTGGGATCTGCGCTACGCCATCGTGGCGCCCATCGCGGAGATCCGGGGCGCCTTCAGCCAGATGTCCGACCTCGAGCAGGGCGAGGAGCTGAAGATCCTCTCGGGCGCCATCATCGACACGGCGATCGGCGGGCGCGGTGTCTTTCCGCTCAAGCTCGCCACCTTGGAGCCGGCGTCCCAGGACGCGACCCGGAACGGGTCCCAGGGGGTATCGGGAGGCACCGCCCCGAGCCCGACGCAGCTAAGCCGGCGGCTGTCCCGCCGCCTGACGGCGCTCTCGGAACTGGTCGAGGTCTTCAAGACAGTGAACGGCCAGGCCATCGCGGTCGTCGACGAGGCCATCCTGGCGGCGGCGACCGACATGTCCCGCGAGGGCCAGAAGATCGTCGACAAGACCCGCCAGGGCATCGACCGCTTCGAGACCGTGCTGCTGCTCAAGTCCGCGGTGAACCAGCTTTTCGGCCTCCTGAGCCAGGCCGCGACGGCCCTCAGCCGCAACGGCAACGCGAGCCTGAAAGCGCGTTACCTCGAGCTCGAGAGCGAGGTCGAGGACCTGCTGCGGACCCTCGACGCCATTCCGGCCAGCCAGGCGGTGCGGCCCGTCATCTCGCAGATCCTCGCGCACGGCGTCGAAGGACGCTCGATCTTCGCGGTGCGCGACCAGGTGCTGGACGCCCAGGCCAAGAAGGCGGTGCTGCTGCGCGAGGGCCACCGCCTGGCCGGCGCCCTCAGCGGCTCGGCCCAGTACTTCGTCGACAAGGCCGAAGCCGCCGCCTCCGAGGCCTCCGGCGTCACCCTAAGCGACCTCTCCCGGGGCGAAGCCCTGCTGCTCGCCATCGCAGCGAGCAGCCTCCTGGCGGTCGTGCTCATCGCCTGGCTGTTCGTGCTGCGCGGCATCGTGCGGCGCATGCAGGCGCTTTCCGCCACCATGCTCTCGATCGCCGACGGCCACCTGGAAGTGGCGATCCCGCTCACCAAGAGCGACGACGAGATCACCGACATGGGCCGTGCGCTCGCGGTCTTCCGCGAGAACGCCGTGAAGCGCCGCGAGGCCGAGCGCTCGCTGCGCGTGGCCAAGGAGCGCGCCGAGACGGCCCTGCAGGAACTCAAGGCCGCCCAGCGCCGCCTGGTGCAGGCGGAGAAGATGGCCTCCCTCGGCCAGCTCACCGCCGGCATCGCCCACGAGATCAAGAACCCGCTCAACTTCGTCAACAACTTCGCCCAGCTCTCCCGCGAGCTGATCGAGGAACTGCGCGCGCCGCTGCAACAGGCGAAGGAGCGGGTCGACGCCAAGGACCGGGAGGAGATCGAGGACATCTTCGGCGATCTGGACCTCAACCTCGACAAGATCGCCGAGCATGGCAAGCGCGCCGACAGCATCGTGCGCGGCATGCTCGAACATTCGCGAGAGTCCTCCCAGGTCGTCGAGGCGACCGACCTGAACAAGCTGCTCGAGGAGTACGTAAATCTGGCCTACCACGGCATGCGGGCGCAGCACTCGGACTTCAACGTGACCATCGAGCGGGACCTGGCGGACGGCCTGCCGCCGGTCGAGGCCGTCACCCAGGACATCGGGCGGGTCTTCCTCAACATCGTCTCCAACGCCTTCCAGGCCATCTATCAGAAGTCCCAGGAAAAGCGCACGGCCTACGATCCGAAGCTCTTTCTATCGACCCGGCGGGAGGGCGATAGCGTCGAGGTGCGCATCGGCGACAACGGGCCGGGCATGTCGGACGAGCTTCTGGGTAAGATCTTCCAGCCCTTCTTCACCACCAAGCCGACGGGCGAGGGCACCGGCCTGGGGCTCTCGATTTCCTACGACATCGTGGTCCAGCAGCACGGCGGCCGGCTGGAGGCCAGCGCCCGCGAAGGCGAGGGCAGCGCGTTTCTGGTTGCCCTGCCCATCGGCGCCAAGGAGGCTGGCGAGCGGCCCTTGCAGGAGGAGCGGTCGTGACCATTTTCACCAAATGCCCCGATCGGCGGTAAGATATGGGGAGCGGGACGAAGAGCATGATGAGCAAGATCCTGGCCGTCGACGACGAGCCCGACCTGGAGGTGCTGCTGCGGCAGAAGTTCCGGCGGCAGATCCGGGAGGGCGAATTCGACATCGCCTTCGCCCACGACGGCGTCGAGGCGGTCGAGCAGCTCGTCGCCGATCCGCAGACCGACGTGGTGCTGACCGACATCAACATGCCGCGCATGGACGGGCTCGACCTGTTGAACAAGCTGCACGAGCTCAACCCCCTGACTCGGGCAGTGGTGGTCTCCGCCTACGGCGACATGGCCAACATCCGCAAGGCCATGAACCGGGGTGCCTTCGACTTCCTCACCAAGCCGATCGACTTCGACGACCTGTCGGCCACCCTGGCGAAGACCCTGAGCGAGGTGGAACGGGCCAAGATCACCCTCAAGGCGCTTCAAGAGAACGACATCCTGAAGATGTACGTGGACCAGAACGTCCTCAACTTCATGTCCAGCCGCCCGGTGCAGGACCGCCTGCTGATCAACGAGTCCATCGAGGCGACGGTCATGTTCGTCGACATCTGCAATTTCACGGCGATCGCCGAGAACCTGCCGGCGGACCGGGTGGTGGAGATCCTCAACCGGCTGTTCGACCAGATCGTGCCGGAGATCATCAGCCTCGAGGGCGCCGTCGACAAATTCATCGGCGACGCCGTCATGTGCATCTTCCGCGGCCAGTACCACGTGGACCGCGCCCTCGACGCGGCCGTCGCGATCCGCGACAAGCTCGATAAGCGCGCGGCCGGCGACGACGCCGGCAGCAACGGCGACCTGCCCCCTGTCCGCGTCTCCATCGGCATCAACGCCGGGCAGGTGGTGAGCGGCAACATCGGGGCCGAGTCCCTGGCGCGCCTGGACTTCACGGTGATCGGCGACGTGGTCAACACCGCGGCCCGCTACCAGAGCGCAGCCGGCGAGAACCAGATCCTCATCGGCGAGGACATCTACGAGAAGGTGCGCCAGTCCTTCGTCTGCGAGAAGATCGGCGAGATCGAGCTGAAGAATAAGTCGAAGCCGGTGCTGCTCTACAACGTGGTGAGCTGAGCCCCGCGCCGGCCGGCGTCAGGCCTCGACGGTCTCGGAGAAGTAGTCGGCGAAGGTCTCGATATTGAGGATGCGCGAGTCCTCGAAGCCGGTCCACTGCTCGCAGTCCCGCTCGACCATCACCCGGAAGCGCACGTGGGTGATGCCCATGGCGTCCGGGCCGACGTGCAGGACCTCCGCCGTCTCCCTCAGTCCGCTGGGATCGCAGTGGCGGTAGAACGAACCCTCGCGCACGTCGAGCGGCTTGGGGCTCGACTTGAACAGGCTTCCGACCGAAACACCGAACATCGTACCGGTTCCGTCAGCGATTTCACCTAAGCGCGCTCACCGCCTGCAGATGCCGCGCGGAGACCCACTCCACGCATAAGACAAGTCTGCGGGGGGCCCGGTTAAACCGCCGTTAAATATCGAATTTAGAACGCTTTTTCGCTGCCGGGCCGGTGTCCTTGAGGGTCGCCAGAACGCCCGGAAGAGCCTCGCTCAGATCCTCGGCGATGAGGCCGGGGCCGAGCCGCCGGGCGGCCTCGCCGTGCAGCCAGCAAGCCGCCGCCGCCGCCTCGAAGACAGGCAGGCCCTGGGCCAGGAGCCCGGTCACCAGCCCGGCCAGCACGTCGCCCGTGCCGGCGGTGGCCAGCTCCGGCGGCGCGTTGGCTGTGATGGCGGCCCGGCCGTCGGGCGCGGCGATCACCGTGTCGCCGCCCTTGAGGACTAGGACCGCGCCGCTCGCCTCCGCCGCCGCGCGCGCCCGCGACAGCCGGTCCGGTCCGTCGTCCAGTTCGGGAAAGAGGCGGGCGAACTCCCCATCGTGGGGGGTCAGCACCACGTCGCCATCGATCGCGTCGAAAAGAGCCTCGGGATCGGGCTGGAAGGCGCTCAGGGCGTCGGCGTCGAGCACCACCCGCTTGCCGGCGCCGAGCGCCGCCAACGCCCGCGCGCGGGTCTCCTCGGTGACGCCGTTGCCCGGTCCGACCAGCACGGCGTTACGGCGGGGATCTGCCAGCAGCTCGGCGAAGTCGTCCGGACACTTCAGGGGCGCGGTGATGACGCTGGCGGTCGAGAGGGCGTAGATGGGGAGGGTCTCGCCAGGACAGGCGACCGTCACCAGCCCCGCCCCCACCCGCAGCGCCGCGCGCGAGGCGAGGCGCGCCGCCCCGGTCACCGTGGCGCCGCCCGTTACCAGCGCATGGCCGAAGCGGTACTTGTGGTCCTCCGGCCCGCGCCAGCGGAAGTGCTCTGCCCAGAGGCCGGGCGCGTTCTCGAAGGTCTTGGGTGCGATCTCCTGCAGCACGCTCTCGGGAATGCCGATGTCCGCCACCCGTAGCTCGCCGCAGAGCACGCGGCCCGGCAGCAGCAGGTGGCCCGGCTTCCTGCGAAGGAAGGTGACCGTCAGGTCGGCCGGGCAGACCGTCTCGCCCAGCACCCGGCCGTCGTCGCCGGAGAGGCCGCTCGGCACGTCCACGGCGACCAGCGGACAGTCCGCAGAGACCGCCGCTTCGATCACCTCCCGGGCGGCGCCTTCGAGCGGCCGGCTCAGGCCGGCACCGAAGAGGGCGTCGATGACCAGCGGTCCGCCGTCGAGCAGCGCCGGGGAAAGCGCCAGCGCCTCGCCCTCCCAAAGGGCGGCGTGGTGGGCGGCATCGCCCTTGAGGGCGGAGCGCGCGCCGAGCAGGGCCAGGCTGACCGGCCAGCCGGCCTTGGCCAGGTGGCGCGCGGCGACGAAGCCGTCACCGCCGTTGTTGCCGGGTCCGCAGAGCACCATCACAGGGCGCGGCCGCCAGCGAGACCTCACCGCGTCGGCCACGGCCTTGCCGGCGTTCTCCATCAGTTCGGCCCCCGGCACGCCCGCCGCCATGGCCGCGGCGTCGGCCCGGTAGGTCTCCGCCACCGTCAGAACGGCGCATCCTCGGCCGTCATCCGTCCGCTCGTCAGGCCCGCTCATGGTCCGGGTTTCCTCCTGCCGCGCTAATCTAGAGCATCCGCCGGACCCTTGCACGCAAGGCGCTTGCCCTCGCGCGGGCGAGACGGGAGGATGGCTCGGCAACGAGAAACAAGAACAGGCCAGCGGGAGGAACCGCTTTGGCGGGCAACGGCGGTCATCGCCTGGAGCCTTATCTGGGGCGGCTGTTCGGCTATGCCTACAGCCTGGCCAGCGAGCGTGAGCTTGCCCTGGAGCTGGTGCAGGACTGCATGGTGAAAGCCCTGGCGGCGCGGCGGGCGCCGAGCGACGAGCCGGCCTACCGGGCCTGGCTGTTCCGCATCCTGCGCAACGCCGCCATCGACCGTTTCCGCAACGGCGGGCCGCCAACGCTCTGCCTCGACGACTGCCCCGACCTGCCGGAGCCGTCCAGCCGGCGGATCGAGGAGAGCCTGATCAACCGCCTGACCGTGCGCCACGGCATGACCCGCCTGAGCGGCGCCCACCGGGAGATCATCGCCCTGATCGACATCGCCGGCTTTACCTACGGTGAGGCCGCGGCCCTGCTGCAAATCCCCGAGGGTACGGTCATGAGCCGCCTCAGTCGGGCGCGGCAGGCGCTGCTGGCGGAGGTCTCCCGGGAGAACGTCCACAGCCTGCCCGAAGACCGCCGCCGGAGGCAGGCATGAGCGGCGCGAAACCGAGCTGGCGCGACCTCAACGCCTATGCCGACGGCGAGCTGTCCGCGGCGGAGGCGGCCGGCGTCGCCCGGGCCGTGGCCGAGGATCCGGAGCTCGCCCGCCAGGTCGCGGCACTCGCCCGCCTCAAGGCGACCGTGCAGGAGGAAGGCCAGGCCGTCATTCCGCCCGGCCTCTCGCAGCTCGCAAAGGGCGCCGAACGCCAGACCGCGAACAAAGGCGAAGAACGGGCAAGGCGCACGCCACGCCGCTTCCTCTGGCCCGCCTTCGGCGGACTCGCCGCCACCCTCGCTTTCCTGGTAGTGGGGGCGGCCATGCTGTTTCCGCTGGACCCGCAGCCGGCCCAGCCGGCTTGGCTCGATTTCGCCCAGGAGCTTCACGACGACTGGGCCGGCACGGCCGGCAGCGGCGCGAGGGATCCGGTCGACGAGGCCGCCCAAACCGGCGACCCGCCGACCGCCGATCTCCTGCTGGCCAGCCTGTCTCGGCTGGGGCCGGCGGCCCTGGTGCCCGACCTCTCGGACGCCCGTCTGACGGTGGGCTACCTCAGGCCTATCGCGTCCGCCTACGGCGAGGGGCTCCACGTCGGCTATCGGGGCACCCGCGGCTGCCGGGTGAGCCTGATCATCATGACCGGCGGCGGCGAGCTGCCGGAAACGCCGACTCCCTTCGGCAGCGCCGGCGAGCGCCACGCCTGGCGGGTCGGCGGCCTGGGCTACACCCTCCTCGCGAGCGATATGGATCCAGACCATTACGCGGTGATCCTGAAGACCGTCCACGAGACAAGCCGCAGCGCAGCCCCCCTCGGCCCGGAGACCCGCACGGCGCTTCGCAGCAGCCGCGCGCAGGCCCGCCCCTGCGCCGCCTGATCCTGCGCGACCCCGGTTCAGTTGCCTGGGAATAATCCCTCCCGCCGGACCGTTTCTTCCCGAGTGGGCCCGCACTGGGTCCGAAGCAGCCAATCCAACGACGGGAGGACCGCCATGTCGGGCAAGGCCAAAGAACGAGGACTCTGCGAACTCTACCAGGAGGATTCGGAACGCGCCGATTATCTGGTGTTCGGCCGCGTCGCCGAGAGCGACCGGCGCGGCTTCCTGAAGGGCGCAGGCCTCGCCACCATGGCCGCGACCCTGGGCGCGACCATTCCCTTCCACCGCAACATGCCGGCGGGCCTCATCCCCTCGGCGCTCGCCGACGAGACCTCGGACTTCAAGCTGAAGGGCAAGGACGGGCTGGTGGTCCTCAACGACCGGCCGATCAACGCCGAGACGCCACCCTACCTGCTCGACGACGACGTCACGCCCAACAACCGCCACTTCGTGCGCAACAACGGCACCGTGCCGGAGATGGCGGAGAGCATGGACGCCACGGGCTGGAGCCTCACCGTCGACGGCGAGGTGGACAAGCCCATGAAACTCAGCCTGGACGACCTCAAGTCCAAGTTCGAGGTGGTCAAGCTCAAGCTCTGCGTGGAGTGCGGCGGCAACGGCCGGGCCGCCTTCAACCCGCCGGCCAAGGGCAACCAGTGGACCCTCGGCGCCGTGGGCAACGCCGAGTGGACGGGCATCCGCTACGCCGACCTGCTGAAGGCCGTCGGCGTGAAGCCCGGCGCCGTCTACACCGCCCACTTCGGCATGGACGGCCATCTCTCGGGCGATCCGGACAAGCTGCCGATCTCGCGCGGCGTGCCCATCGAGAAGGCCATGAACCCCTACTCCATGATCGCCTTCGAGATGAACGGCCAGCCGATCCCGACGCTCAACGGTTTTCCGGTGCGGACGATCTGCCCGGGCTGGCCCGGATCCTGCTCTCAGAAGTGGCTGCGCCGCATCCAGCTCCGCGACGTGGTGCACGACGGGCCGAAGATGACGGGGACCTCCTACCGGGTGCCCTCCTATCCGGTCGAGCCCGGCGA
>CBDDCC010000014.1:377500-437375 GCA_965225935.1 Rhodospirillales bacterium | reverse complement strand
CTGTGAAATATTTTTCCTGCCTCACGTTGACGCGTTTCGCTTGGAATTTACGCGCTAGCAGATAAAAATAGCGGAAGATAGGTCGGATACAGCAAAAAACATGTTTATTGAAGAATATGGAACAGCTTGAACAAGTATTTTAGATGACACCTATTAATAAAATTGGGATAACAATCGCTCGTTATGAGCGCTTCAAACAACAGATTATATTAAGTAACTGATCTGTTATGGTTTTCATACGTAGCCATATCACTGATCTGAAAATTAGAACTGGATAAAGCTTCTGCCATGCATAAATGAAGCCAATGGCAGCCATTACTAAGGGACCACTACAAATCTACAGGCGTGTTATCGACGTAGTAGAAGAGATTCTTACAGTTTCAAGTTATAGGTGGGAATGGATAACGATTGCCCCAATAAAAATCTTTGAAAAATAGCATCTTTTTCCTTTTAAATTTGCCTGTGAATAATTAATGAGGTCCCTTAAAGATGGCCGCCATGGGTTTAATTATCAAGTGTTTTAAACGTTCTAGAAGCCACTAGAGAAGTTGTGGCAAGCTATGTCTTCGCAGTTAAATAGCAAAAGACATTTTCTAGATAATTTAGCAAGTTTGTACATGTTGTGATGCGATTTGCAGAAATTTAAACCGATTTTACAATCTAATGTCATTATAAATATTCTGGCTTCAAAATTCGTTGCCTGAATTCAAAAGCATGCTTTATCCAGTTCTAGTTTTCAGATCAGTGAGCCATATCCTTGACATTCGGGACATTTTCTGTAATCCGCAACTAACCCTGAACCCTTACAATTTTCACATGTTTTTTTGTTTGGAGGTAGAAATGCTTTGACAACCGCACCAGCTCCCTCACCAGCAGCTATTCCTCCAGCTATACCTCCTACAATTGCACCAGGAGGTCCACCAACTACGAACCCTATCACGGCCCCACTTAATCCTCCCCACAGGCCTCCAGCAGCTTTCACAACCCCTACAGCATCTCCTTTTAAGGCGTAATAAGGCCCTAAGAAATGGGCAACCACAACTCCCCCTGCTCCTGGTATTGGTTCACCCGCAAGAGCTGCTACAATTTTTCCGATAGCCTGACCAGCCGCGATTTTAATCCCTTCGTTTATTATGACTTCGCCTGCCCATTCAATTCCCCTGCTGTATAGACTTGGTCTAAGCCTATGTTGTCAGTTATAGTATATCATTTTCTAAGAACGATGCAATGTCTGTTGGGCTTCTGAAATGAAATTCTTCACTAAAATTCACTATTTATTCAACACTTTATGTCGAACAGCGTGCTGAAGCCCAGGAGGTCGCCGGCTTCCTCGATCAAGGGGTGCGCGGCGGTGAAGCCCGTGCTGGCGAGTGTGCCGGGTCTGAGAAGATCTCCCGCATTCAAGGTGTTGTTGGTCGCCTCGAGACCAAGGCCCGCAAAGGAGTCGAAGATGATGCCCGCGAGCAGCGAGAAGTTGTTGAGGATGAGAGCGAAGGCGCCGACGTAAAGCACCTTGCGGATGAGACGGCCGATGACGTTGTGGTCTTCGGCGAACGCCCAAAAAAGGCCGGCGAGGGTGATGTCGATGGCAACCAGAATGGTGGTCAGGAACGCGACTTCACCGGTCAGCAGGCCGAAGCCGCTCTCGATGTACTGAACGAACGTCGCGGTGAACCTGTCGATGACGTTGATGTCGCCCATTGCGGCGCTCCCGACCGGCCCCTTGCCTATTGGAGCGGCGTGTAGGCCTTGCCGTCGCCGATGAAGCGCCGGAACTGGGCGCGCGCCTGCTCCTGGGCGGCCGCCCGGCGGGCGCGGTCGAGCGCATCGGCGCGGTACTGCGCGGCCAGGAGCTGATGGGTCTTGGCCGCCTGCTGCGAGGTCAGCGCGATCAGCTGGTTGGTCGATTGCTGGGCCTGCAGCATGCCGACGGCGCCCTGGCTCTCGCTGACGAGGGCCGAGAGGAGCTGCTGGTCGGCGACGACGCCCTGACTGATGTGGGACTGGACGCGGAGAGTCTGACGGAACGCGTCCATGGAGTACTGCCAGCGCTGCCGGGCGTCGGCCGCCAGCTCGTCGTAGGTGACGGTCGCCTGGTACTGCTCCGGGAAGTAGCGCGCGAAGGCCTGTTCGGCGGCCTGGACATCGAAGGCGATGCCTTGCGCCTGCTGCATCAGGATGTTGATCTGGCTGATGGCCTGGTTGAGCTGGCTGAGGGAGGAGTAGTCCATCCGCTCGAGATGCTTGGCCATGTTGATCAGCATCTGCGCCTCGTTCTGGAGCTGCTGGACCTGGTTGTTGACCATCTGCAGCGTGCGTATCGCGGTCAGAAGGTTCTGGGAGTAGTTGGCGGCGTCGAACACGGCGAGCGCGCGCGCCTGGGTGACGGGGACGAGTGCGAGGGCGATCGCCAGCACCGCACCCAAAATCTTCTCTCTGCTCTTGCTCATCGTCCGCGATCCTCCTCCGGTAGGGGCTGGCGCCAGTCGGGACTGCCGCCGGCCAGGATTTCGACCTGATAGTGGAAGGTGTTGAATTCGCTGATGCGCCAGACGGAGGCGCCCGTCGGGCCGACGGCGCGGTCTCCGAAGCCGTCATAGACGCCGTAGAAATATCCGGTGGCGTAGGAATCGCCGAAGCCGTAGCCGTCGGCGAAGCGCAGCGCGACGCCGCCGAAAGTCAGGTCCTGCACCCGGGCGTGGCAGCCCGTGAGCGGCAGGGACCCCGCCCCGCCCCTTTGCAGGACGCCGCCGGGCCCGGGGCTGTTGACCTCCATGCCCTCGTAGCCGCAATGGCCGCCGAGGGTCGCCACGCGGACTTCCGTGACCTCATTGCTAAGCGGGATGCACAGCGCGCCGGACGCCGACGCGGCGGCACCGTCGATCCATTGCTGGATCGTCTGGCGCGCATCGGCCTCGCCCCAGGCATGATGCCAGTCGGAGCGGCATGCGCGCTCGACCGTGAGCACCGCACTGCCCTGCGCCGTCGTGACGTTGAGGTAGAGCGGCGGACAATTGTCGTGTTCGCCGCCGCCAGAACACCAGGGCCAGGTGTCCGCCGCGCGCGCCGTGGCCGCCGCAACGCCGGATGTGCCCAAAAGGACGAAGACGGCTAGCCGGCAAAGCTGTCGAGCAAGTCTGCTGCCCATTCGAGGCTCCTTTCTCTGAGGTAATGCGCGGGGAAGCGATCGCGGCCGTGGTCGGCGAGGACGCGGTCGAGCAGCGCCTGGTCCTGCTTCGACGAGGCGCCGCAGAAGGCGAGCGCCGCAGGCCCGAGGCCGAGCTCGAACAGACGGTTGCCGGCACGGGACTGGTAGTAGTAGTCGCGCTTGGGCGTGGCCCGCGCGATGATCTCGACCTGGCGGCCGTTCAGCCCGAACTGCTCGTAGATCTTGCGTTCCTGGGGCTCGATGGCCCGGTCGTTGGGGAGGAATATCCGGGAGGGGCAGGACTCGATGATCGCCGGGGCGATCGAGCTGTCGACGATATCGCTGAGCGACTGCGTGGCGAAGACGACGGCGACGTTCCATTTGCGGAGCGTCTTCAGCCATTCGCGGATGCGGCCGGCGAAGGCCGGGTTGTCGAGGAAGACCCAGGCCTCGTCGAGGATCAGAAGCGTCGGGCGCCCGTCGAAGCGCTCTTCGAGGCGATGGAAGAGGTAGGTGAGCACGGGCAGCACGACGGCCGCCTCGTGCATGAGCTCCTCCATCTCGAAGCACTGCACGGTGGCGAGCTCGAGGCGGTCCTCATCCGCGTCGAGCAGACGCCCGAAGGGGCCGTCGAGGGTGTAGGGCTGGAGCGCCTGCTTGAGGGCATTGCTCTGCAGGAGGACCGACAGGCCGGTGATGGTCCGTTCCGGAGGTGGCGCCGTGCTCAGGTTCGTGAGCGCCGACCAGAGCGACTCCTTCACCTCCGGTGTGACGGCGACGTTTTCGTGGGCGAGGAGGCCGGCCACCCACTCCGCGGCCCAGCTGCGGACATGGTCGTCGTCGATGCGGGCGAGCGGCTGGAAGGCGAGTGCCTCGTCCTGGCCGAGCGCGAAGAAGTCGCCGCCCATCCCGAGGACGGCGGCGCGCGCCGAGCGCCCCTTGTCGAAGACATAGACCTGGGCGTTGGGGTAGCGGCGGAACTGCAAGGCCATGAGCGAGAGGAGCACGGACTTGCCGGCCCCGGTCGGGCCGACGATGAGTTGATGTCCGACGTCGCCGACGTGGGTCGTCAGGCGGAACGGCGTATTGCCGTTGGTCTTGGCATGGATCAGCGGCGGCCCGTCGAGATGGTCGTTCCACGCCGGACCCGCCCACACCGCGCTCAGCGGGATCATGTGGGCGACGTTGAGCGAGCTCACGATCGGCTGGCGGATGTTCGCGTAGCAGTGGCCGGGCAGGGATCCGAGCCAGGCGTCGAGGGCGTTGACCGTCTCGCGGATGGTGACGAAGCCGCGGCCGTTGATGACCCGTTCGACCGCCCTGACCTTGTGGTCGACCCGGGCGCGGTCGCGGTCCCAGAGCGAGACCGTGGCCGTGAAGTGGCCGAAGGACACGTAATCGGCGCCGAGCTCCTGCAGGGCCGCGTCGGCATCGAGCACCTTGTTGTCCGCATCGGAGTCGACGAGCGGGGTTTCCTGGTTGTACATGACCTCGCGCAGGATCGCGGCGATGCCCTTGCGCTTGGCGAACCACTGCCGGCGGTACTTGGCGAGCGCGCGGGTCGCCGCGGGCTTGTCCATCGGAAGGAACCGCGCCACCCAACGGTACTCCAGGCCTAAGCGGTTGAGGTCGTCGAGGAGCCCGGGCGTCGTCGCGTTGGGGAACCCCATCACGGTGATCGTGCGCAGGTGCCGGTCGCCCAGCATGGGCTCGAGGCCGCCGGTGAGCGGACAGTCGGCCAGGACGCCGTCGAGATAGGCTGGAACATCGGGAACGGTGACCGGCTGGCGCTTCGTCGAGATCGCGCCGTGCAGATAGGTGAGCGTCTCCGCGTCATCGAGGGCGGCGACCAGGGGCATCAGGTCGGCGAGGAGGTCGAGCGCACGGTCGGTCTGGGCGATAAAGCTCTCCAGGTAGTCGCGGTAGTCGATGCCGCGCCTGCCGTCGGCGGTCTCGAGCAAGGCGCGCTCGGCACGGCTGACGCGGTCTTCGGGCGGCAAGTAGACGAAGGTCAGGGTGTAAGCGCTCTCGAAGTGGGAGCCCTCTTCTTCGAACATCGCCCGCCGCTCCTGGTCAATGAGCCAAGAGACCGGATCGGGCCAGCTGGAGTCCGGATAGCCGTGGGCCTCGTGGCGCTCGGCCTCGAAGAACAGGGCCCAGCCGGAGCCGAAGCGGCGGAGCACGTTGTTGAGCCGGGCACAGGTGCCCACGAGCTCGGCCTCGGTCGAGCTTTCCAGGTCGGGGCCCCGGAACCGGGCCGAGCGCTGGAAGCTGCCGTCCTTGTTGAGGACGACGCCCGGCGCCACGAGCGCCGCCCAGGGCAGATAGTCCGCGAGGGAGGCGGGACGCTTGCGGTACTCAGCCAGGTTCAGCATGCGAGGAACGCCTTGTGCTTGATGTGCCGGGTGAGCACCGCCATGAATTGCGGGTCTCGCTTCGCGGCGTAGACGGCGGCGGCATGCCCGACGGCCCAGACGGCCAGTCCGGCGAGCCAGAGCTGAAGGCCGATGCCGATGGCCGCGGCCAGCGTGCCGTTGGCGATGGCGACGGCGCGCGGGGCACCGCCGAGCAGGATCGGCTCGGTCAGAGAGCGGTGCAGCGGCACCTCGTATCCCTCGAGCTGGCTCATCAGATCACCGCGCCGCCGCTGAAGGTGAAGAACGACAGGAAGAACGAGGTCGCGGCGAAGGCGATGGAGATGCCGAAGACGATCTGGATGAGGCGGCGGAACCCGCCCGAGGTGTCGCCGAAGGCCAGCGACAGGCCGGTGATGATGATAATGATGACGGCGATGATCCGGGCGACCGGCCCCTCGATCGATTCGAGGATGGCCGTGAGCGGCGCCTCCCAGGGCATGTTGGAGCCGGCCGCGTGGGCGGCGCCGGACCAAGCCAGGAGGACGATCAGTGCGGAGATCAGTGGGACGTGCTTGCGCATGCCGGCTCCTTTCTAGACGGGTCGGAGTTGCAGATGAGACTGGGTGGCGAGCTGGTAGTCGCCGTCGCTGAGTCCCGCGACCTCGGCGATGGTCTCGATGCGCCGCGCCTCGCCGCGCCCGCGGATGAAGACCACGAGGTCGATCGCCTGGGCGATCAGCGATCGGGGAACGGTGACGACGGATTCCTGGATGAGCTGCTCGAGGCGGTAGAGAGCGGCGTGGGCCGAGTTGGCATGGAGCGTGGTGATGCCGCCCGGATGCCCGGTGTTCCAGGCCTTGAGCATGTCCAGCGCCTCGGCGCCGCGCACTTCGCCGACGATGATCCGGTCGGGCCTGAGGCGCATCGTGCTCCGCACCAGATCGGCCAAGGTGACGACGCCGGGCTTGGTGCGCAGCGCCACGAAATCGCGCGCCGCACATTGGAGCTCGCGGGTGTCCTCGATCAGCACCACGCGGTCGTTCGTCTTGGAGACCTCGGCCAGCAGCGCGTTGGCGAGCGTGGTCTTGCCGGAGCTGGTGCCGCCGGCGACCAGGATGTTGCGGCGGTCGGCGACGGCCCGCCTCAGCGCCTCGGCCTGGAGCGGGCCCATCACGCGGCTCTCGACGTAGTCGTCGAGGGTGTAGAGCAGCTGCGCTGGCTTGCGGATCGCAAAGGCAGGCCCGGCGACCACCGGCGGCAGCAGTCCTTCGAAGCGCTCGCCCGTCTCGGGGAGCTCGGCGCTGACGACGGGATTTTGGGCGTGGCACTCGACGTGGATGTGCGAGGCAACCAGGCAGATGATCCGCTCGGCTTCCGCCGGGGACAGGGTCTCGCCTGCGTGGACCCGGCCTTCCCCGTGCCGGTCGAGCCAGAGCACGCCGTCCGGGTTGACCATGATCTCGATGACTGCCGGGTCTTCGAGCGCGGCGCCGATCACCGGCCCCATGGCGGTGCGCAGCATTGCGTAGCGGCGGGCCCGGCTGGTACGGTTGTCGAAGTCAGTCACGGGGCGCCTCCACGTCGTCGGGGCCAAAAAAGTCGTCCGCCGTCGGAGAGACCTCCTCGATGACGTCGAGGATCAGGCCTTGCCGGCGGCGAGCTCCTGTCCGAGCTGCTCGATGAACTGCGTGAAGCGCTCCTGCCCCTTGGCGAGCGCCGCGGCGCGCTCGGTGACCGGCAACGGCGCCGTCACCGAGAGCTGGTGTCGGATGAACAAGGCCAGCGCCTCGATCGCGATTGTCTGGTTCCGGGTGAGCCGGTCGAACTGGCGGGCGAGACGATCGAGGCGCCGCACGATCGCCGCTTCGCGGCGGTCGCCGCCGTCGGGCGAGAAGAAGGAGATGAGGGCCGCCTCGACGACACCCGACTTGGACCCGCCGAGCTGGGGGGCGGCCTGCTCCAGCTTCTTGTGCAGCTCATGGCCGATGTAGATGTTGAGACGCGGCTTCAAGGGGTCAGTCCTCCAGGGTCGGCATGAGGTCGTCGTCGCGGCTGATCGCCACCGCGCGGCGGAGCGCAGCCGCCCGGCGCGCCTGGTCGAGGGTCTTCTTGTCCGCGGCGGCATCGGCCTCGTCGTCGGTGGCCGCGAACTCGTTCGCGGCCGTCTCGGGCTCGGGAGCCTTCTGCTCGGCCACCAGCGGGAGCTGATGCTGCAGGCCGCCCTCGTCCTCACCACCGGCCTCGTCGAGGTCGCTGAATGACTTGGGCGTGAGGCGTGGGTCGGTGCCGCGCACGCGGCCGGCCCACTCGTCGCCCGATGCCTTGGGTCGGTCGGCGTATATGTTGTCGGAGAGGCGCGGCGGGGACATGACGCGCGCGGTGAAGTTCCGGTCCCTGTAGTAGCGGAGCTTCTTGGCGCGGACGGGCGCGAGACCGGAAACCAGCAGCAGCTGGTCCTGGGGCGGGAGCTGCATCACCTCGCCTGGTGTCAAGAGCGGGCGCGCCGTCTCCTGGCGCGAGACCATGACGTGGGCGAGCCAGGGCGCGAGGCGGTGGCCGGCGTAGTTCTTCTGGGCGCGAAGCTCGGTCGCCGTGCCGAGGCTGTCCGAGATCCGCTTGGCGGTGCGCTCGTCGTTGGAGGCGAAGGCGATGCGGACGTGGCAGTTGTCGAGGATGGCGTTGTTCTCGCCGTAGGCCTTCGAGATCTGGTTGAGGCTCTGGGCGATGAGGTAGGCCCGGATGCCGTAGCCGGCCATGAAGGCGAGCGCGCTCTCGAAGAAGTCGAGGCGGCCTAGCGCGGGGAACTCGTCGAGCATCATCAGGAGCTGGTGGCGATGGCGGTCCCGGTGGCCGATCGCGAGGGTCTCGGTCAGGCGGCGTCCGATCTGGTTCAGGATCAGGCGCACGATGGGCTTGGTCCGGCTGATGTCGCCGGGCGGAATGACGAGGTAGAGCGAGACCGGGCGATCGGCGTCGACCAGATCGGAGATCCGCCAGTCGCACTTGGAGGTGGCGGCCGCGACCATGGGATCGCGGTAGAGCGAGAGGAAGCTCATCGCCGTCGAGACGACGCCCGAGCGCTCGTTGTAGCTCTTGTTGAGCACTTCCCGCGCCGCGGAGGCGACCACCGGGTGGACCTCGGGGTGGTCGTCGGTCCCCAAATGATTGGTGGTCATCATGACCCTGAGCGTCCGCTCGAAGGAGCGGTTGGGATCGCTCAAGAGCCGGGCGACGCCGGCCAGGGTCTTGTCCTCTTCTGCGTAGAGCACATGGAGGATGGCGCCCACCAGCAGCGCGTGGGAGGTCTTCTCCCAGTGATTGCGCCGTTCGAGCGCGCCCTCTGGATCGACCAGGATGTCGGCGATGTTCTGGACGTCGCGGACTTCCGTAGCACCCTTGCGCACCTCCACAAGCGGGTTGTACTTGGCGCTCTTCGGGTCGGTCGGGTTGAACAAGAGGCAGTGAGAGAACTTCGAGCGCCACCCCGCCGTGAGCTGCCAGTTCTCGCCCTTGATGTCGTGGATGACCGCGCTGCCGCTCCACGACAGCAGCGTCGGGATGACGAGACCAACGCCCTTGCCCGAGCGGGTGGGCGCGAAGGCCATGACGTGCTCGGGACCGTCGTGACGGAGATAGCGGTCGGCCAGCCGTCCCAGGAAGACGCCGCGCGGCTCGAACAGGCCGGCGTTGCGGACCTCTTTCCTGGTGGCCCAGCGCGACGATCCGTAGGTGGTCACGAATCTCGTCTGCCGGGCGCGCCAGACCGAGCCGATGATGGCGACGACCGCGCCGAGCAGTCCGCCGGCGGCGGCGAGGGTCCCGGCCTTGTTGAAGACCTGGGGCGCGTAGGGCTCGAAGGCGTACCACCACTCGAAGAGCCGCCAGGGGTAGTAGACCGGGGTCTCGCCGAGCGCGAACCAGGCCGGCCCCAGGCGTGGCTGATTGCCGAGCATCGCCGCCGCCCACTGAGTCGACACCCAGAGGCCGCCGATCACGATGGCGAAGACGATGGCGACTTGGCCGATCAGAACCTTGGTGGGGGTCATCCGTTCCTGCTCCAGGACGCCTCGAACCGCGCGTCACTGGGCACAGGGAAAAGTCGGACGGATCGATTTGTCAAGTAAATATCTGAGACAAAACAAGTATTGGACAAGTATAAGCGAAGCTCAGTCCAAGTAAATACAATCGCACACAGATAGGGGAAGTGTGGGGAAGGAGAAAATTTTTTTGCTATACTGGTCCACACTCACCGACCTCCACGCGCATAGCCCTCGATGCGCCGGGCGAGATCGATTAGAATCGCTGAAACGTATGCGCCACCCGATCACGACGCGACCTGGCTCGGAGAAAGGAAATGACCTCAATCTGGAGCAGACTTCGCCAACTGGCTCTGGTTGTTGCCATGGTTTCAACTCCCGTTACAGCGGCCGATGCGGTGGATGCGGATAAGTTTGACGTCATGGGCATACGGCTAAACATGACGTCGGAAGAGGTCACCACGATAGCCTCGGCCAACGGGTTCGATCGGATCAAGCGAAGTGCGGCCCCCTCATTTGACCAAGCGGTGGCAATCGAGAATCGACAGCAGGTCGATGCTGGTGAGTACGCAGGGACCCACACGCTGCGCCTTGAGAACGACCGGGAGAAGGTTCAGGTGTCGTTTGTTCAGACGCCAACCGGCTCCCGCGTTAACAAGGTGCATTACGCGTTTTTCGGATCCGGCGTGAGCAGTGAACAGATGAGCGAGCAGGTGGTGGCAAAGTATGGCGATCCGGACCAGCACGGGGAGAGAGATTGGGTCTGGGGGGACACCTCGTTCCAGTTCAGCCGCGTCGAGCCGTTTCTCGAGTACAGAACGGAGCCCGCAAGCGCTACGTCGGTTAGGCCGATCGGAACGCTGACTCTTGCCGACCCGTCGATGCAGAAGGAAGCGATGGAAGCGATCCGAACTGCCGCCGCCGAGCGGGCCACCGGCAAGAAGCCGACCTTCTGAACTTGCCGATCAAGTGATCGTGGGGCCACGGTCTCTGGCGATCGTCCACGAGATGCTCTGTCCCCGGACGATGCCGGAGACCGGCTTGTCCCTGTTCCGCTCCAGGACGGACCGCCAGGGCACCAGCGTAAACTCGCGCGACTTCTCGATGAGCGCGTACTTGCCGCTCGCGAGGTTGAGGGCGCGCCGGTAGACGCCTTCGACCCGCTGGCCGTCGCGCGTTTCCCGGAACGCAATTCCCATTTCGTCTGCGAGCCTGGCGCCGACGCGGGCGATCTCCGTGCGGTGGAGCGTGTCGAGCAGGTTTCTCTGGAACATGATTCGCGCGCCTCGCTTCTCGGCGAGACCCTGCTCGATCAGATGGTCGCGACGCCGGTCCAGGGCCTTCTCCACTTCCCGGCCGAAGCCACCGCTCCGAAGGTCGGGCCGATCGCGCCCGACAAGTTGATGGTCGAGCCAGGTCGCGCCGTCCGCGCCCACCTGCCGTTCGAGCGGAAACGAAGACAGGAGTGCCATGCGCACGGGCGTCCGCGCCTGCTGCGCCCGCTCGAAGGCAGCGGCGCGATCGAGGAAGTCGGACGGGATCTCCCAGCTCCCGTTGGCGTGCCGCTCGACGATCCGGGCCCGGCGCAGCAGCTCGAGGCGCCGCACATGCGCCCGGGCGTAGGCTTCGGACTCGCTCGGCTCTGAGGCGAGGTGCGCGTCGATGCTGTAGCGGCCGTCGTTCTTCTTCGCGATCGCGTCGATGGTGCGGTCGGCCTCCCGAGACTCGCCGGGCTGCACGCCTATTTCGATGATGCCGCCCACCGGCAGGTCGTCCGTGTCCCGGCGCTGGCCGATGTCGACGTAGTATGTTCTGGCGTCGAGCCCATCGACGATCACGTAGTGACCGTCCTTGAGCTCGTCGGACAGCCCGACCGCAACGATGCGCCCGACGAGCTTCTCGCCGCCGGCGCCGCCGGGATCGAAGATGGCGTAGTCGGCCACGGACCGATCGAGGCCGCCCCGCGTCGTCTCGCGGTGCAGGGTCTTGATGATGTCGTCGCGCTCCCCGATACGCCTCAGCCGATCCTCGAGGTCGCCGGCGATCGCCCAGACTCCCGGCGCCGTTTCCCGCGCGAGGTCCATGCGCTCGAGTCTGCGCAGCCGGCCCATCCGAAGGCTGTGCTTGAAGCGCGCATAGGGATGCGCCGGTTTCTGTCGAAGGTCCAGTGACCGGCCATCGGCGTCCCGAACGATGTCGCGATCGAGGCTCGTGAAGCGGTCCTGATCGACCTCGCGGCGGAGCTTCGCCTGGATCTCGTGATCGGTCTGCGGGCCGAGCTCCAGGGTGACAAGGTCGCTCGCCCGCTGACGCATGCCGTGGGCGATGTAGTCCCGCGCGATGACGAGGTCCTTTCCCTGGTCGTCGACCCCGCGCAGCACGACGTGGGTGTGGGGATGGCCGGTATTGAAGTGGTCGACCGCCACCCAGTCGAGTCTGGTGCCCAGGTCCGCCTCCATCTCGTCCATAAGGTCGCGCGTGAAGGCCTTGAGGTCCTGGAGCTGGTCCGCGTCTTCCGCCGAGACGATGAAGCGGAACTGGTGCCGGTCGCCCTCGCCTCTTTCGTTGAAGGCCTTGCCATCCGCCTCGTCGCTCACCGCGTCGTAGAGCCGGCCGGGCTCTCCCTCGCGCGTCACGCCGTCGCGCTTAATGTACTTGAGGTGGGCGCGGGCGGTGCCGCTCCCCTTGCCGGCGAGCTTGACGATCCGCGTCTTGATGACGACGCGGCGGGCCCGGCGCAAGGCGCCGCCACGACCCTGCATCGACCGGGCCGCGCCCGCCCCGCGCCCGAACCGGCCGTTCATCCGCCCTGTGACGATGTGTCCGTCGCGGACCGAGAAGCCGGGACCAGCGCGGGCCGCCGCGTTCAGGACGCGGTTGAGGAAGCGCTTGGCGGCCTTGCCACCCCGCGCTCTCGGCTTGCCGAGCTTCGGCCGGAAGCGGTCCTCTTCCCAGTCTCTTGCCATCGGCCTATCCCGCGGGATCCGCTGGGCTTGGGATCGGGCGGCACGCGAAAAGAGCCGCTAAGTCAAGGCCATCGCCGAAACGTGGCACTGGTGCCGTGGCGGCCTGGTGCCGCAAAACAGGATGTGCAGACAACGACTTAGGCACCCATGGTGCCGGCCCTTTTATCTTGCCCTCCGCGGCTTGAGTTCCCATGGTGCCGGTGCTTTCCATTCGTCGATTCAGGGATTTCGGAGAGGGATCAGCGCTTCCAGAGCCAGAGCGGCTCGGCGGTCCCGAGGACCAGCTTGCGGTCCAACGGGCCGAAATACCGGCTGTCGAGGGAGGTCTCAACGCCCTCCATGAGCGCGAAGAACTCATGATTGTCCAGCCTCCGACAGTCGCTCCAAATGGGCATCGGGCGGCCTGCGGAATCGCTCCGCAAGGCGGACGCGACGTAACGTCCGTTGACGAAAACGGCGCCGCCACGATGGCAGACATGGTCTCCCGACAGGGCCACGATGCGCTTCAAGAGCAGCACGTTCGGTCCGATGTATCGGCGTTCCACGACCATCGATTCGAAGGCGTCGGGCACCTGCACGAGCACGAGATCGCCCACGTCAAGCGCGTCCGTTTGACGGACCAAGTAGAACCCTTGGGCCGCGCTCGGGCTCGGGTTGTAGGCGATTCGTGGCGGTCGATCGGTGAGCGCCGAGAGACCGATGGCAGCGATGGCGACCACGCTCAGCGATAGCGTGAGCGGTCCGCCGCGTGTCATGCGGACACCTCCTTGCGCAGCAGATGCGCGCGGTGCTGGTCGAGGTCGTAGGGTCGGATCGGAAGGCGCGTGAGGACGCGGTTCTGGACGTAGATCCAGTACTCGGGGGAGATCTCGGAAGGCTCCAGGTCTCGTTCTTCCAGGCCGTCGATGACCACCAGGACCTTCTTGACGCGGCCGCTGCCGCGCAGGTCGAGCAGGATTTCGCCGCCGGGCGTGACGCCTGGAATGCGGTGGAGCGGAAAGACCTCGCTGCCGGCCCGCACGATCAAAAGGCGCCAGAGCTGAGTGCCGTACTCGTTCGCTTGCCAGCGGACATAGCCGAAGACCTGGCCGGCGCCGAAATAGGCAAAGGCGCGCCTGCGGTCGCGGTCCTGCCAGTGCCGGGGCTCGCCGAAACGGACCCAGTAGTTGAGGAACTCCGGCAGAAAATGAATCTCGACGCGGGTCCAGAGCTCAGCCATTGGACCCGCCTCCGGCACCCTGCGGCACCGTTTCCGCCGCACCGTCGGCAGCGACGTCATCCGCTTCCGGGCCGACCGGATCGGAGGTCGACTGCCGCACCCGCTCGCCCGACCAGGCGTCGAGGTCTTCGATGGCGTAGACCACATTGCGGCCGTGCCCGCGGAACCTCGGCCCGCGGCCGGACGAGCGCATCTTTTCCAGTGTGTTGGGTTTCAGCCGCAGATAGCCGGCAGCCTCCGGCGTCGTCAGATAGCGAAGCGGCGTTGCCTGGCTCGTTTCTTGCGCCATGTCTCCACCCGTCTCGAAGGTCAGAGGCCCGCCCGGCCAAGGGCGGCCAGTGCCAGACAAGGTGAGCAAGAACGCAGGGCACCGGGAGGAACGGAAACCGCACCCCCCGAGAAACGTCCCAGGGTGGCGCAGGATTGTCCTAGATTTTCAGGGGATCAGAAGGGCGGGCCCTGGAGGAGCTCGCGGTATTCGCCCTGCATCAGGCGGACGCCGCGCGCGATCCTGCGACGCGTTCTCGCGCGCAGGGAGTCGTCGCCCCGCCGCCAATTCGCGGCGACGGTTTCCTGGCCGTAGAGGCGGATCGCGATGTCGCGGTCGGATGCGCCGGCGAGCCGGCCATCGAGCGCGATCAAGCATTCGCGCAGGCGCAAGACCTGCTGGGTCGGCTTGCGTTCGCAGCGGCCCGAGGCGGGCCGATTCTTGAGCGTGACCAGCCGGTGCCAGGCCTCGGCTTGGCGGGTCGCCCGTCCGTCGAGGCCGCCGATGTGAAAGGTCACGGCCGCATCGTCGGCGAGGATATTCGCACCGTCGGCCATGACCTGGACGAAGGTCCGGTCGTCGGCGAGGACAAGATGCTGGGTGCCGTCCGGCGTGATCACGAGCGACTTGCGGCAGCGAAACCTGCCGAGCTTTACGGCTTTGTCCAGCTCGCTCCGGCCGTCGCCGCCGGGCAGATACCGGGCCACCAGCTCGATCCGGCCCTGGGCCTCCAGCAGGGCGACCACGTTCGGATTCTGCGCCGCCAGCCAGGTGATCTCTTCGAGCAGCTCCCAGGGTTCGTCGTTCTCGATGGGCTCGGACCCGCCATGCCCGTCGCTGTCCGCGATCCAGATGGTGCGGGGCGCGCGCCGCGCCGCTTCGCTCAGCTGCGCAATCGCCTTGATGGCCTCGACGGCCAGCTCGCGGGCGGCGCCGTAGCGCGCGTCGTTTGCTGCGATCCGCGTGGTGCAGAGTTCGTGGTGGATGTACTTGAGGTAGAGCATTATCGCCTCCGTTGTTGCGTTGAACGACGCGCGCCGGAGGACATGTCTGGAGGCTGGGTCAAGGACGCGCGCGGCACGCGCGCGCCTGCGGGCGGTGGGGGCGCCGATTTTTTGGGCCGCGCAGCGGCGCGAAAAATTGGGGGGACCGCCGATCCTTGAGGCAGCCTCCAGACATGTCATGCTGGGAAGACGCGAGCGAGCCACTTCTCTCCGGACTCTCCCCTGCCCACGAGCATGAAGAAGGGCGCCCCGCCGGAGGCGGGGCGCCCAGGGGCCGGAGCGGTCGGGAGGGTTACCGGCTCCAGATCAGGCTGTAGACGCTCTCGTCGCCCTCGGTCTGCACCAGGTTGGCGTAGATCGCGGCGGGGAAGCTCGGGTCGTCGAGCTTGACCGAGACGTATTCCCGCTGCTCGCCGTTCTTGGCGGTGCGCTTCCAGCCGGCGCCGAGCTCGACGGTCCCGGAGAAGACCCGGTAGTCGGGCGCGGCCTCGGAAGCCTTGTGCTCGTCGGGGACGATGTTGGCTTTGACGCTGAGCGCCAGTGTTCGGATCGTGCCGGCGAAGCCGGTCGCGGATTTGGTGAAGGTGCCGATGTTCGCCATGATCAAGTCTCCTCGTGTCTTTCGGCCGCGCCCATCGCGGCCTTGATCGCGATCGGAAAGCCGAAGGGGGAGCGGGCCGCACCCGAAGGGCCGGAGCGCACGCGGAGGACGGCACGGCCCGACCTTTTTGTCTCGCGAGGAAGGCCACGAGTCGGGGTCCCCACGCGACCTGTCGCGTGGGGTGACCGGGCCGGGGAAAAAAGTCGGGCCAAGCCGTTGCGGCGACCGCTCAGGGCGGCGAAGCCGCCCGGCCCCGTAGGTAGATCGCCGAGCAATCAAGGCCCGCGTGGGCCCGCGGGCGAGCGGAGATCAAGAGGAGAGTTCTGGCGACACAAACGCCGCCGCAGGTGAGCCGCGGCGTAGCAGGTACGGGACGAATGCCGCGCGGACACCAGCCTGTCATCGGCCATAGCATGGAGCCCGACGGAATGCAGCCACCAGGGCTCTTCGGCAAGACCGACCGGCAGAAGAGGACGCGCGGGCAGTCACGGCGTGCGAGGAGCTGGATCGGCGAGGCGCGGCAGTGCTGGAACGCGCGATCATCGAATACTACAACCCGAGCCAAACACAGTCAGACACGGATCGAGTGCCCGCGTGCGATACCACGGAGAATGGCCCTTCGCCGTCTGGCGGCGCACTTGGGGTGCAAGAGGCGACAGGCGACTGATGGATGATGGCACAGTCTGAGATTCGGTTCTCGAGGCCTGCTTTCTCGCGTGGCGAGGCTTGCGCCAACGAGCTCACGGCAAAAAGGCGCGCCTTCGGGTAACGTCTTGTACCGCGGGATTTCGCCGCGATAGGATCACAACAACCCTCGGCTCGGCCGCCGACCTCGCAGTCGGCCCGGGAGGCTGCCTCTTGGGTGAAGATGGATTCGATTCCCGACCTCTGCTTGCTCCTTTACCTTGTTCTGTTCCTCGGCGCGATTCCCTGGGTGCTGGCGCTGGGCTACTACCACTCGAGGACCAGAGGGCACTACGGGCTCCGCTCGAAGCTGCTGTGGTATGGCCTGGTCGCCGCGGCGGGCGTCGTCCTCGGCGTGAGGCTCACCGATGAAACCGATCTCTGTCGTATCGCTCTGCTGCTGCTGGCGGCGACCCCGATCTACGCAGTCGTCGACAGATTTGTGATCTTCCGGCGCAGCGGACAGCACTGGGGCATTCGGTATTTCATGATCGTCTGCTTCTCGGAGCTCTACACCGTGATCCTCGCCGCGGTGGGCGTCTCGCAGCTGGCCTAGCCGGCCGTGCGCGCCGCCCCCGCGTGTCGGCAGCCGGTATCGGCCGCGCGATCGCTGGTTAGATCCAGAAACGCCTCGACCCACTCCAGGACCGGCGCAGAAAGCCGGCTCCAGAACGCAGCATCCTCGAGGTCCCCGTCGAGCACGCTGCGAGCCAACGCGGCGGGCGTCTGCGTGCCGGTCCGCGCGAGCAAGGCGGCAAGGTCGCCGGACCGCCGCGCCGTCGCCAAGCCCGTCGAAAGCAGGAAGCCCGCGGTGTAGTGCCAGTTGATGAAAGGCGAGGTCGGGAAATAGAACAACGAGCTGGACGCCCAGAGCATCGGGTGCCAGGACGCAAGCGGCGTGCCGAATGCGGCGCGCTGGCGATCCGTCATGATCTCGCACAACCTGCCCGCATCGAGGGGGCCGTGACGCTCCAGCCGGTAGAGCGACCGCTCGAACTCGAAGCGCGCCGGCGCGTCCATCAGGAAGCGCCAGCCGGAGACCAGCCGTCGCTCCAAGTGGGCTGCCTTGTCGGCCGGATCGAGGAGCATATCGGCCGCGGCGTGCTCGGCGTAAGTGGAAGCGGTCTCCAGCAGCACCGGCGGCACGTGCCGGTGGGACGGCGGAAGCTCGGAAAGGACATAGTTGTGATAAGCGTGTCCCAGCTCGTGAGCCAGGGCGAAGACCGCTTCGTCCGTCTCACCGAACGACAGGAAGATCCGGCTTTGACGGCTCTTGGCGAAATTCGCGCAGAAGCCGCCGGTCTGCTTGTCCGGATCGGATGCGGCATCGATCCATCTGGCCGCAAGGGCGTGTCTGGCAAACTCCCCGAGGCGCGGATCGGCCTGCCCGAGCGCGGCGACCATGGCCTCCGTCGCGGCGCTCCAGTCGCGTGGGCGCGGCGCCGTGGCGAAAGGCGAGGCCCGCAGGTCCCACCAGTCGAGCGCCGGCTTGCCGAGGCACGTCGCCTTGCGTGAAAGGTATTTCCGTAGCGCCGCCCGCGCCGGCTCAATTCCCTTCAGGAGGGCCGCGATGGACCGGCCGCTCATGCGGTTCTCGACCAACGTCGGGACAAGCTCGTTGCAGCCCAGCGCATCCAGCCGTGCACGCCTCGCCTTGGTCATGTTGTCCAGAGCAAGGCAGCAGAGCTCCGCGTTGGCGCTCCAGGCCTCGGCCTCGGCCTGGTGGGCTGCCCGTCGCACCGCCTCGCACGGGTCGGCGCATTTCTGCTGCAGCTCCGACAGGGAGAGTGTGACGACGCGGTCCGGCAGCTGCACGTGTGCGGGCCCGGTGCGTGCGCGGATCTGGCGATAGAGCGCGGCCCAGCCGGCCAGGCTGTCGCGCTCCAGCGGGCCGAGCAGGCCCTCGTGCGCCGGCCCGAGCAGGAGCGACCGACGCTCCAGCAGGTACCTGATCTGCGGGCCCAGCTCGGGATCGTCCAGAAGCTCGGAGTCCGCCGCTTGCTCGTCCAGTCCCGCGGCAAGCCGGGTCCAGGCGCCTTCGACCTCGACCAGCAGCGACTCGGCCCTTGCGAGCAGGGACCGCTCGCCGGCGCTCGCCTGGGCCTGGGCGACGCGGCAATAGGCCAGGGCGAACAGCTGATTGATCTCGCACTCGACCTCGAGAAGGGCCTGGCACGCCGCTGCCCAGCGAGCGCGCTCTCCGGTGAAGCCGGGTGCCGTGCGTAGCGACTCCTGAAGGGCGGCCAGCGTCTTGCCGGCGGCGGCCAGCGCGCTCTTCAGCGATAGGGATTTGGGCAGCAGGCCGGTGAGCCTCCAGCGGGCAACCTTCATGACACATCCTCCAGGACGACATCTAGAGCAGGCTGACGTTCAGCGCCAGGTCGTGAGGGTCCGGCTCCTGCCCCAGTACCCGCTGAAACAGCTCCGCGGGCGGTGCGTCGGGATCGCAGCTCCCGATGCCGTGGAGAAACGGGGCGAAGCCGCGAAACGAGAAGGCGGTTCGGACTTCGTCCTTCCGTGACAGCTGCCGGATCAGCGCCGCCGCGAGCAGCTCACTCCAGAAGGCGCGCCCGGCGCCCGCAGCGGTGCCGCCGGACGGGGCAGCGAGCGGCGCGCACACTTCGCGCTCGATCTCCGCGAGCAGCCGGTCGCGATCTTCCGGCATTTCGGCGGCCGCCTCGGCGAGAGCCCCGGCCGCCAGCATGCGCGTCTGCAGCAGGCGCAGCGGCAGTAACCGTTTGCGTGCCTCCGATACGCCGCTGCGAGGAAGTGCGAGGATCCAGAGCAGCCAGTCCTTGTCGAACGTCACCGAAGCGAACGCCCGGGCGATGCCCTCCAAGAGGATCTCATGGCCGGGACAGTGTGCCCGGCCGAGCCGGCGCCCGACGCGATGGAATCCTACCACGCTGTCCAGGTAGCTGCCCTGGCGCGGCAGGTCAGCGAGGATCTCGGCGGCCTCGCCGTAGGCAAAGCCGCAAGCGCGACTAGTTCGCAGCGCTGCCGCGACGATATCGAGGCTGTTCGCGCCCGCCAGTTCCAGCACCTGAGCGCACAGCGCGCGCTCGCATTCCGCCACGTCCCGTGGGGCTGGATCGAGCTTCCGACAGAGCCATTCGGCCTCGAAGCGCCACAGCTGCTGCGTGGCGGATAGGAATGCCAATCCGATCTCGGGCGAGGCGGCGACTGGCGCCGGGGACGGCTTCGCGGACGGCAAGCTTGCCGGCCCGAACCGACAGGCCCACAGGGTATCTGCCATGGGCCCGGTGTCTAGGTGCGCTCGTGCCGGCATGCAATGTTCTGCCGGCCCCCCTGCGCCCGCAATCGCCACGGGCGCAGGAGCCTGGTCGGGAGCCGTCGCCGGCCCGGTGCGACTTGTTGCTCGGTCAGCTGGTGGCCTGCCGGTACTCCGAGATCAGCGTGGCTGTGGCCTCGAGCTGGCCCGCAGTCAGCTCGGCGACCTCTGCCGCGCTCGCACCGAGCAGCCGGGCGACGATTTTCGGGTCCTTGCGCAAGGCCGTGAGCTGATTGGCCAGTTGCTTGCGCTCGCTCTGATTGAGTCGATCCAGCAGCCCGCGACGCAGCTCGTCCTGGGTTGCCGCGCCGGGGCGAAACGCGACTACCACCGCAATCGCGACCGCGACCGTCCCCGCCGTAGGAAACGCCAGCGGCTCCACGCCGCCGACGGCGCTGCGCTCCGGCAGGGTCAGGCGCTCGAGCACGGCGAAGGAAGGTCGTGTCCAGCGCTCCGCATGCGCCCTCTTCGGCATTATGTCGGCAGCGAGAACGCGATCTTCCTCCTCGACCAGCGAAAGCTTGTCGATGATCTCTCGGACGGCGACGAGCGGCCGGACATCGGCGCCGGTCTCCTTGCTCTTGATCAGAGCCTCGCCGGTGATCTGCCGCAGTCGCGACAGCACTTCCTCTTTCGAAACTTTCCGCTCGCCCTTGCTTGTTGCCATTGTAGCCGTCTCCTCTCTGTAACAGGCTGACCGTGGGGCCCACTACACGATCTGTCCTTCTCGATAGAGATCGATGCCTTGTTCTCTCAGGAAGCTCATCGGGTCCTTGAGAGGCACGTCCCAATCCTCGTCGGTGCTGTTGAACGTGAGGGCAAGCTGCACCAGCTCCTGATAGCCGCGTCGCACCCCGGCTTCGTCGAAATGCCTGGTCGTCACCACTGGCGTGTTCAGGTTGTACTGGTTCGTGTCGCGGGTCAGGAACCGCAGCCCGAGCCGCTCGTGATCGATCCACAGCTCGGTGCCCGGGAATGGCGTGATCAGCGAGGGGATGAACTTGTCGACGCCGAGGTCGCGCAGCTCGGCCATGAAGGCCTTGGTCTCGCCCAGCGTCTCCAGGGTGTCGTCGGGATTGGGGAACAACAGGCTGCAAACGGGCTTGATCCCGTTTTGCGAGGCCCAGCCAATGGCGTTGCGCAGCTGCTCGAGCGTGACGTTCTTCTTAATCGACTTGAGGATCTGTTGCGAGCCGGACTCCAAGCCATACTGGATAGTCGTGCAGCCGGCATCCGCCATGGTCTCAATCAGGTCCTCGGTGACGACATCGGCACGGCTCTCGCAGGTCCACTTGAGGCGTCGTCCCTTCCCCTCGACCGCGATCTCGCATTGCAGCTCCTTGAGCGCCGCACAGAGCTGATAGGTGCGCTTGCGGTCGAGCGTGAAGGTGTCGTCTGCGAAAAAGAACGAGGTCAGGCCGAAGACATCATAGAGGAATCGCAGCTCCCTCATGACGTTCTCGACGGTGCGCTTGCGGTAGCCGCGCCGGATCTGATAGCCGACCCCGGAGGTGCTCTCGGCGCAGAAATTGCACTTGAAAGGACAGCCTCGGGCGGTCATCACGACGCCGGGCAGGCCATACAGGTGCAGCTGCATCAGGTGCCAAGCCGGCATCGGCAGGGCGCCAAGGTCCCGGAGCCACGGCTGCGGCGGGTTGACCAACGTGCCGACACCTGTGACCTCGCGCCAGCTGCCTTCGCCGCCGCCGTTCTGCTCGGTTGCAGCAGCGCGCCGAGCGATTCCCCGGGTATGGCGCCAGTCGCCGCCGTCGCCGAGCCAGCGCCGGGCAAGTTCGACGATGATGAGCTCGCCCTCGCCGATGCCGATGCAATCGACCGCCGGCTCCTCGGCGAGGGTCTCTCGCGCCATATAGGTGACGTGCGGGCCGCCCATGATGACTAGGCACTCCGGGCAGGCGAGCTTGGCGATGCGCGCGACCTTGAGGGCGTTCTTGTAAGACAGCGTTACGCAGCTGATGGCGACCAGACGAGGCTGCTCACGGCGCAGCAGCGCAAAGAGGTCGTCTGCCTCCAGCTCCTCGCGCTCGAGATCGACGATCTGTGCGCTGTAGCCGAGCTGAAGGACCATCGAGGCCAGGTAGCCGAGCCCCAGTGGCGGCGTCGCAAAGCGCTTGGTCGCGCGCTTGTTGTGCACGCCGGGGCTGGGGGCTTGGATAAGCAGGACGTCCATGATGGTCTCCTTGACGCTTAGAAGAACTGGAGCTCGGGCGGCAGGACGGTCGACTCGATCCGGCGCTCGCGGTCGACGTCCACCTCGACCAGGCTGATCACATATAGCTCCGAGAGGAACTTGCGGACATCCGCCTCGAACCCCGGTGGCGGTTCGACGAACTGCTTGTTGCAGTGGTCGCAGATGTCGCGGACGCGGCGGCGGCCGTCGACGGCGCGCCAGATGGCCGTGCCGCTGCTGTTCAGGCGCAGGATGCCATGCAACGTCAGGACGCGGGCGCAACCATCGGCGTCGACGTACCAGGCCTCGGTGTTGCGTGACGGACGCGCATTGAGCAGCTCCGGGGCGAAGAATGCGTCGCGGATTGCGGCGCACTTGTCGGCCTCGCTCTCGAGCCAGCTACGGTCACTGACCGTGTAGTAGGGGTCTTGGGCCATGCCAGGACGCGATCCCACTACTCAAGGTTGCTACTTGTACTAATAGTAGGGGCGTGCCCGACTGTCAACATGCATAAGCGCCGCCTCCGCGGCTCGGCCGGGACCCTCGAGCGCTATCCCGGGCCGGCGCTATCCCGAGCTGGCTTGAGTCGGGCCGCGAATGGTCCCATGCTGGACCGACACCGAAATGGCTTGATCTCGAGGGGCAATTGCGGGTTGCGATCATCGGAGCCGGCGTGATCGGCCTCACGACCGCGTGGGTGCTGCTGCGGCGCAACTGCGCGGTGACGGTCTACGAAAAGGCGCGCCCGGGCGGGCGCGGCGCGGCCTCGGCGGGTCAGTTGCGAATCTTCGGTGCGTACCTGCGCCCCAGCTGCGCCAAGGTGGCCGCGGTCAATCGCGCCGGCAGCGCCTGGGACGGCCTGTTCCGCGAGCTATCCGTCGACCTTCTCTTCCGCCGGGGCGTCCTGAGGCTGGTGCGGTCGAGCGACGACTCGCGTGTCCAGGCGTCGAGCCTGGAACAGGCCTGCAGGCGCAACGGAGTGCCGGTGGAGCGGATCTCTCGGAACTCCGCGGCAGGGCGATTCCCGTTCCTCGAGCTGGCCCACGTCGAGGAGGCGCTGGTGCTCTACGACTGGGGTTTCTTCGCGCCCCGGCGCATACTCGCGCGATTGGCCAGGCTATTGTCGGAGGGCGGGGCCCGGCTGCACAGCAACCATGAGGTTCGGGAGCTCGATGCCGAACGCGGCGAGGTCGGCACAGACCGCGGCGGCGGGATCTTCGACGCGGTCGTGCTGGCGGGCGGTGCCGCGGCGCCGCGGCTGGTCCCGGAGCTGTGTGACAAGCTCGCCCTGGAGGCCTTCCTGACGCTCCGCCTGCATCCCTCTGCCGAGCGCGTTCGCGCCTGGGTCCGTAGCCCAGTGATCCTCGACCCGGACGGCTTTGCCGGCGCGATCACGCCGAGCGAGGGTGGCGCCGACCTTGCCCTCCGATCGCTGCTGCCCTGGGTCGACGAGGAAGGGAGTGCCGTTTGCGAGCCGCCGCGAGACCTCCTTAAGCGGCCTTCGACCAGGGCTTTCTACGCCGCCGGGCTGGGCCTGCTGCGGGCGCCCGACCGCTTTCCGCCGAAGGCGGCGGACGTGGCGTGGGAGGCCGCCAGCTCGGACGGCAAGCCGCTGCGCTGGCGGCGCGGCCGGCTGCTGGCGCTCGGCGGCATGGAGGGCGATGCTTTCCAGTTCGCTCCGCTAATAGCCGATAGCGCCGCGCGCTGCCTGCTCGACGAAGTGGATTCGGAGCGCGCGTTCGACTGGATCTAAAGCATTTTCCGACGAAGTGGCATCCGTTTGTCGCTAGATGATGCGACCAATCAAGACGCTGGAGCGCCGATCCGGTCCCATCAGATCGAATAGCCCTCTAGACCTAGGTGCGGACGTTCACAGCTGGACGACGTTGCGCTTGAAGACGCGAGACGTGCGCTCCTCTAGGCGGGGCACCAGCGCCACGGAGTAGCTCCAGTGGGTCCTGTAGATCGTCGGATAGTAGCCGGGGTTGGTCTCGAGCTGGAGGCCGAACTCTTCGCGCCGCTCGAAGATCTCGGTGCCGGCGAAGAGCTGCAAGAAATTGTGATAGTACTCGTCGACATCGGCGCGGCGAAGGAAGTCCAGGGTATCGATCGCGTCGCTGAGCCTTTCGCCAGGCAGGCCGAAGATCGCACCCGCGGCGACGCGAAAGCCGATGTCCTTGGCGATCGCGACCACGTCGCGGACCTGGGCCAAGAACGCCCTCTCGGCGGCGTAGTTGTCGCCGGCGCCGTCCTTCGTGCGCACCTTCTTGATGACGTTGAGCACCCGCGGGTTGCCCGATTCGAGACCGAACTTCAGGAAGCGAAACCCCGCATCCCACATGGCCTGCAGGGTATCCCGGTCGAGGTGCTCGATGCGCGTCTCGCAGCCGAAGCTGAGATGCCTGATGCCTGCGGCGGCGATGCGGCCGCACAGGCGCTGTGTGCGCTTGACGTTCAGGGCGAAGATGTCCTCGTTGAGCAGCATCAGGCGCCGCTCGCGGCGGCCGGGCGCCGCGCGCTCGAGGGCCTCGTCGATCATCCGCAGCTCGGCGACCACCCTGTCGTCGGAATGGTACGCGATGGTGAAGCCAGCCATTGCGGTGGGGTTGCAGAAGCTGCACCTGAAGATGCAGCCGCGGCTGGTCGAGAGGCCGACCACCGGGGCAGTGACGGCCGGGATGCGGCCTTCCAGGTAGGGCGAGGGCAGGAAGTCAAGGTTGCGCGGGCGCGGCCCGGGCGGCGCCTTCGGGGCATTGCGCACGAGCCCGTCCTCGTCGAGGTAGCTTATGCCGGGCGTCGCCCTCCAGTCGCCGCCGCCGAGCACCGCTTCGACCAGCTGCCCGAAGCTGAACTCGCCGTAAGAGCGCACGCAGGCCGAGGCTTCCCGGCACTCGCTGAGCACCAGCTGCTCCGAGAAGGTCGCGGTGAGCCCGCCGAAAGCGATGAACAGGTCCGCGTTCAGCCGCTTGACGGCGCCCGCCAGCTTGCGCGCGGCGAAGAAGTTCGTGTCCTTGATGGACAGCCCGAGGACGCGGGCGCCGCTCTCGGCGATCTGCTGGGCGACCGCGTCGAGCGGCGCCCGCTCGAACAGCAGCTGGCGGCTGCTCACCCCAAGCGTGGCAAGCCAAGCCTCGAGATAGCCGCAGCCGAGGTGATAGCCAGCCGAGATGCGCGACGGCGCGGCGTCGTCGGGCACCGGCATTAGCCACACGAGGATCACCTCGGCGGGCCGGGACGCAGCGCTCAAACCTCTACTCCGTAGGCACGGGCGCGTGCCAGCTTCTCGCCGACCCGGCCGGCCGGGAAATGGTAAAAGGCGGAGAACACGACCGGGTCCGAACGGATCAGATCGGAGATCTCCGCGCTCAGGATGCTGCCCGCAAGATCCTTGGCGGTCTCGTCGCGGCGGGGGTAGGCGATGCCGCTGACCAGCGTCGGGTCGAAAGCGATCTCGTAGGCGCCCGAGCGGGTGAGGTCGGCGCTGGGCAGCGGGCTCAGAATCGACATCTGTGGGCGCGCGCCCAAGGATGCGCTGTAGGATGCGAGCATCAGCGTCTGCTCGAACTCCGCCATCTCCTCGAAGGGGAAGCCGAGGATGAACGAGGGCGACACCCGGAAGCGCCCTGTCGCTTCGGCGATCAGCCTCTCCACGTTCTCGACCATGAGGCCTTTGCCGGCGATCGCCCTTACCCGCTTGGCACCGGACTCGATGCCGAGGAACAGACGCCGGCAGCCCGCCTCGCGCATCGCGTCCATGAGCGCCGGATCGAGTAGGTCGGTACGGCACATGCAGCCCCACTCGATCGTCACGCCGCGACGCAGGATCTCCTGGCAGAAGGCCTCGACGCGGCGACGCTCGAGGGAGAACACATCGTCGAGGATGCCGAACTGCGTGATGCCGAAGAGATCCTGGATCTCGACGATCTCGTCGACCACGTCGGGGATCTCGCGCCGGCCGACCCGGCGTCCGCCGTTGGGCGCGATATCGCAGAACACGCACTTGTAGGGGCAGCCGCGGGCGGTGAGGATCGGGAACTCGGCATAGCTGCCGCACGAGAGGTGGCGGCGCGCCGGGCGGGCCAGGTGGTCGATCGACTTCGGCCGCAATGGCTTGGGATTGCTGACCGTAATGCGGCCGTCCTGCCGGAGCGTAAGCCCCGGGACCTCGGCGAAGCTGCCGCGGCCGGCGTGCGCTGCGGCCAGCGCGACGATCGCTTCCTCGCCGTCGCCGGAGACGATGCCGTCGATCTCGGGGCAGGCATGCAGCACCTCGACCGGTAGCGCGCTCGTGCCCGAGCCGCCGACGATCACCAGGGCGTCGGGACGCAGCTCGCGGAAGCGCCGCAGGCCGAACGCCAGGAACGGCAGCATGTTGCTCATCGTGCTGATGCCGATCAGGTCGCCGTGCGCGGCCAGCAGGAAGCGGCAGATCTCCGCCGGGTCATACGGCTGCTCGGTCTCGAACAGCTGGTAGTCGATGACCTGCGCCTCGCCGCCGGCGCTCTCGACGGCGCCCGCGAGATAGAGAACGCCGAGCGGCACGAAGGCGCTCGGACGGTCGGACGGCTTTTTGTTCAGGAAGAAGTTGGCCAGGGTGACGTCCGGGCCGCGCATACCTCCACTGCGGCCGAGCCGGCTCATTGACGCTCCAGCTTCTCGATCTCGAGGCCCAACGACTGCAGGAAGCCGAGCTTCTCCTCGAACCGAGGATCCTTGAAGGTGTAGAACCCGGGGAAGATGCTGGGGTGCTCGCGGATCAGGTCGATCAGCGCCGAGGGCTTACCGTCCACCAGCTTGCTGCCGTCGGGCAGGAAGAAGCGGCTCGAGACTACGCTAGATTGAAGGTCGAGATCCTCGCGCAGCTCGATCTCGAAGGCCTTGCTCTCGTACAGCGAGCTCAAGGGAAGGGGCGAGAGCAGCGACAGGCTGACGTCGGTGCCGAGCTCCTGCAGATAGAACATGAGGTAGACGGTTTGCTTCAGGTCGTCCAGCGTCTCGAACGGGAAGCCCCAGATCAGGTTGCAGCGCACGATCATGTGCTGCTGCATGCGCTTGACTGCGCGGACCATGTGATCGAAGTCGAGCGGCTTGGAGATGCGGCGGAGCACGTCGTTCGACCCGGACTCGATGCCGAGGAACACGCGGTAGCAGCCGTTCTGCGCCAGCCGGTCGATCATCTCGTCGTCGCAGAGGTCGACGCGGCAATAGGCGCTCCACTCGATGCCGAGGCCGTTCCGAGTCCAGCCGTTGCAGAAGTCCCAGACCCGGTCGCGCTTCAGGATGAAGGTGTCGTCGAGGATCGTGACCTTGTCGAACCCGGCATCCTCAAGGACCGCCATCTCGTCCATCACCAGGTCGATGGCACGATAGGTCGTCCTCCGTCCCCAATAGACCGAGACATCGCAGAAGGTGCAGGGAAACGGACAGCCCCGGGCGGTCTGGATGCCGACGGTCTCGTACTCCTGCATGTTAACCCGGTGATAGGCCGGAGAGGCCAGGTCGTCGAGCACCTTGCGTCGTTGGCGAGGTGCCGTGGCGCGGACGCCGCCGTCCACGTCGCGGTACAGGATGCCCGCGACCTCCGACAGCGGCCTGTCTCCCTCGAAGGCCTCCAGCAGCTCGACGAAGGTCTCCTCGCCCTCACCTTTTGCCACGACGTCGATGTGGGGAAAGGCGCGCATCAAGGCCTCGGCCACGCCAGAAGGGCCGATTCCGCCGAGCAGGATCGTCTTCTCCGGGTGCCGCTGCTTCAGGACGCGCGTCGTATGCAGGACCAGCGGCAGGAGATTGCTCATGCAGCTCAGCGCTACCACCGGCGTGTCGACGTCGATGTAGTCGAGGAACACCTCGTCGTCGAGCGGGTCTTCGAAGGTCTCGATCTGATAGTCCTTGAAGGCGACCTCGTGACCGTCGCGCTCGGCCGCGCCCAGTAGATAGAGGCAGCCCTGGGGAGCGCGCGCGCCGCTGAATCCCCTGCTCGTGCGGACGGTGCAGTTGATGAGCGTGGCGTTGGCCATTGTCACTCGTACTGCGACACCGTGGAGGTCGTCAGATCCATGTTCTGCAGCGCCTCCCTGAGGTCGCGAACCTTGATCTCGGGACGCGTGAAATCGCGGCTGGTCACGAGAACCCCGGCCCTGACCAGGTCGTCCCGCGTCCTGGCGATCTCCCGGGTCAGCTGCTCGGCGCTGGCCCTGGCGCCCTCTTCGAATTCGAAGACCTGGGTCATGCGCCGTGCGATGGTCGCGTCGGTGACGTTCTCCAGGATACCGTCGAGAATCATCTTCGCCGTGCCGTTCAGCACGACCAGATTGCCTTTGTCCTCGTTGACGACCACGAGATCCTCGCCCATGGCACGGTAGGTCGCCGATGGATTGGCAACGTATTTGATTCCGCGATTCTTGGCCATTGCCATCCTTCCTTGCGTGATATTGCTCTAGACTCGCACACCATAGGCGCGCGCGAGGCTCATCTTCTCCCGCACGCGGCCTTCCTCGAAATGGTAGAACACCGAGAACACCGCCGGATCTTCCTCGATCATTTGCTGCACGCCCGGGGTCAAGGCGCCCTCCAGCGAGCGCTGTGCATCCTCGCCGAATCGGGCGTAGGCCATCGAGCTGATCAGCTTCGGATCGAAGCGCAGCCGGTAGCGAGCATCGGCGGTCAGCTCGGCCTGCGGCAGGGGACTGAGCACGCTGATCTGGTTCGACGCGCCGCGCACCGCGCCGAAGACCATCAGCATGATGGTCTCGCGGAAGTCGTCCACCGTCTCGAAGGGAAAGCCGAGAATGAACGAGGCACGGGTGTCGAAACGCTCGGCCGCCATGGCGATCATCGCTTCGACATTGTCGATCGTCAGGCCCTTGCCGGCCAGTTTGCGCACCCGCGGCGAGCCGGACTCGATACCCAGGAACAGGCGCGTGCAGCCCGCCGCCCGCATCCCGTCCATCAGCTCGGCATCGATCAAGTCGACGCGGCACATGCAGGCCCATTCGAACTCCAGCCCGCGCTCCGCTATCCGCTCGCAGAAGACCTCGACCCGGCGCCGAGACAGCGCGAAGACGTCGTCGAGGATGCTGAAGCGCCGCACCCCAGCCTCGGCCATCTGCCATTCGATCTCGTCGAGCACGTCGTCGATCTCGCGAACGGCCACCCGCCGGCCCCAGTTCGGGGCAATGTCGCAGAAGACACAGCTATAGGGACAGCCGCGCGCCGTGAGCACCGGCGTGTTGATGTAGGCTTCCCGGCGCAGCTTGTGATAGGCCGGGCGAGGCGCCCGTCCCAGCGTCCTCTCGCGCGGCCGGCGGGGATTCTCGCGGATCTCGCCGCCGTCGCGCCAGACCAGGCCGTCGACCTCGCGCCATGCGCTCTTGCCGGCGCGCGCGCGCAGGATGTCGACCATGGTGCGCTCGCCTTCGCCGACGGCAACGGCATCGATGCTGGGATGGCGCTCCAGCAGTCGCCGGCCGACCCCGCTCGCGCCCGAGCCGCCGAGCACTACGAGAGCGTCGCAGCCGCGCTCTCGCAGCCGCTCCAGGCCGAGGATCAGGAACGGCAGCATGTTGGACATGGTGCTGATGCCGATCACGTCGGCATCGGCCCCCGCGATGAAGTCGGCGATCCGGTCCGGGTCGTAGGGGTTGTCCGCGTCGGTCAGCTGATAGTCGAGGAGTTCGCAGCGATACCCTGCCTCTTCCACCGCCGCGACGATATAGAGCGATCCCATCGGCACCGCCGCAAAGGGCTCAGGCGCCGGCCGGCGATACAGAAAGAAGTTGATGATGCAGGCGTCGGAGGTCATCTCAGGGCATCCGGCCGGGGTCGGGCGGGCGCGCGATCACCGCTCTGGCGACCTCCGCCTCTGCCAGCGCCTCGCCAAGTCGGCGTACCTGCACCGCGGGCGGGCGGTAGGCCGGCCGAGGCCTTATGATGCCCTCGCGCAGCATGGCCTTGACCGCGGAGGAGACGCTCGGCCTGGCGCGCGCCCCGAGGCGTAGCGCGGCACAGATCGCGTCCGGGCCGGCATGCGACTGGGCGCCGTCGAGCGCGTCCTCGGCGGCAGTGTTGAGTCGGAAGAGCTTCTGCTGATCGCAAGAAAAGACATGCGCGGCACCGTTCCAGCGAAATGCGATGCAATCGTCCTTGAGCTGAAAGGCACTGTTCAGAGCAGCTCTGGCACGCATGGCCTGCCTCGTTGGAATGCTGATTATCGGTCCTGGCTCATGGGAGATCAAGTACGAATGGTTGTGAATCATGCGGAGGTCGCGCAGCCGGCGGCCCGGGGATAGTGCCCGGGGGATAGTGCTTGAACGAGACCATGGCGTGACGCAGACTTGCGTCCGTGCGAGACCCGCAAGCGATAGGCGCCGGACGCCGGGCCGAGCCAGGCGACGTGCGCTCGGCGCACGTCTACGTTCACATTCCGTACTGTGCCAAGGCCTGCAGCTATTGCTACTACGTGAAGCTGATCGGCCAGGGGCGGACCGAGCGCGCCCACTACATCGAGGCGTTGCGGCGTGAGACGGCAGCGCGTGCGCGGCAGCCCCGTGCCCACGCCTTGAGCGTTTATATTGGCGGGGGCACTCCGATGCTCCTGACGGCCCCGGAGCTGCACGGCGTGGTGGATCTGATCGCCGAGGCGTTCGCGGTCTCCGACGGTCTCGAGTTCTCGGTCGAGACCACGCCCGCGGAGTGCCGGCCCGACAAGCTCGCGCTCATGCGCGGCCTTGGCGCGAATCGCCTCAGCATCGGCGTGCAGAGCATCGACGACCGGGTCATCGCCGGCCTGAACCGCGCCCGCTCGCGGGCGGCCATGCGGCGCAGCGTGGCGGCGGCCGTCGAGGCCGCACGGCAAGCGGGCTTTGCCAATATCAACTGCGACCTGATCTTGGGGCTACCGGGAGAGACCGACGCCACGGTCGACGAGAGCCTGGCATTCCTGGTCGATCTGGGCGTCGCGCACGTCTCGCTCTATCCCCTGCAGGTCGGCATCTCCTCGCCGCTGTTTTTCGAGTTGGCGGTGGGACGCAGCCGGATCGGCCCGCAGCCAGAGCGCCGCTGGCGCTATCGGCGCGCGATCGCCACGCTGATCGAGGCCGGCTACCGACGCGTCGGCATCGCCTACTTCGCTCGCCACGCCCGCTGGGAGTGCCGTCATCACACGGGCATCTGGAACTCCGAGGATCTGATCGGCCTAGGCGTCTCGGCGCAGTCCTTCGAGGGCGACCGCTATTGGCGCAACACGCCCGCTATGGGCGCCTACCTCGAGGCCTCGCCGGACGGCATCGCGACCGAGGAGCACAGGCTGGGATTCGACGATCTGGTTCGCCGCTGGGCCTATACGCAGCTGTCTCGCAAGCTCCGACTCGACCTTGGCGGCGCCGAGGCCAGATGGGGCGAGCCGGGCCTGCGCATCGTCCGGCCGCTGTGTCGCGAGCTCGTCGCGAGAGGACTCGCGCGGCGCCTGGGCCGGCTGGTTGCGCTGACCGACGAGGCAGCGGAGCAGACGACCAGCCTGTTCTCGGGCTTGCTTCGGTTCGACAATCAGGATTACGCCAAGCACGCCCTTCGCCTTGGAGAGCTTCGGCCGGCCCGGCCCAAACTAACTAAGTCATATTGAGTCACAAGTCACAAGGTATATGAGCCAGAGGGGGTTTGGTGACCAAATGTGGTAGCGCTGCGAGATTCATGGCTCATGACGAGAGTGTGATGGATCTCGTTCTAAGCACCGCCAGCGAAGCGCGGTTTGCGGTCTATGTCGAGGCCCTTGTCAGTGTGATTGTTAGATCGGATCGGGCTAGACCGCTGCGCGACTATTGCGCCGGTCTGATGATGCCAGTCGATCGCAAGAGCGTTGAGCCGATGGAGGCGGCGACAGCGCCAGAACGGGTATCTGCGCAGCCAGTTGCTATTGCATTTTGTTGGGGCATCACCGTGGTCGGATGAAGCGGTATTGGCCCGTGAGGTGGTGCTGCCGGTGATCGAGGCAGAGGGCCCGATCACGGCGTGGATCATCGATGACAAGGCGTTTCCGAAAAAGGGGCGCCATTCGGTCGGGGTGAGTCGGCAGTACTGCGGGCAGCTAGGCAAGCAGGACGACGTCAAGTTGCTGTCTCGCTGTTGGTTGCCAGTGATTATGCCAGCCTGCCGGTAGCTTGGCGGCTATATCTGCCGTAGGCCTGGGCCGAAGATCGGGAGCGTCGTCGCGGGGGACGTGCGCGCTCGCAGTGCGCGCGATCGGCAAGAGGATCAGCCGAGGTTTCGGCGATCGCGCCGGCGCGACTGCCCTTGGTCGCACGCGAGGCTTGGGTCAGGTAACTGAATCGTAGCGCCGCACCGGGATACGCCGCGCCTTGGCCTTGTCGACCAGGTTCTCGGTGATGCCGGAGCCGGGGAAGGCGATGACGCCGATCGGCATGGCTTCTAGCATCGCGTCGTTGCGCTTGAAGGGCGCGGCCTTCTGGTGCCGGGTCCAGTCGGGCTTGAAGACGACCTGCGCGACGCCGCGGTTTTCGGCCCACTTGGCGGCGATCAGCTCGGCGCCGCGGGGCGCGCCGCCGTGCAGCAGGACCATGCCGGGGTGCTTGGCCCTTGCCTTGTCGAGCACGTCCCAGATGCGGACGTGGTCCTGGTAGTCGACACCGCCGGTGAAGAGGATGCGCTCGCCCTCGGGCAGCAAGACCTCGGTCTCGCTGCGGCGCTTGGCGTTGATGAAGTCGCGGCTGTCGATGACGGCGGCGGTCATGGCGCGGTGATTGACCTTGGAGCCGGACAGCGGCTTCCAGGCCGAGCCGGTGCGTGCCTCGAACAGCTCGGCCGTGTGGTCGCGCATGAACTCGAAGGCGTTGCGGCGCTCGATGAGCGTCAGGCCCTGGTCGATCAGCCGTTCGAGCTCGACCGACCGGACCTCGGAGCCATCCTGCTCGCGCTGCGACCGGCGCTGCGCGTCCTCGTTGTCGTCGAGATCGCGCTGGACCCGCTCGATCTTGCGATGGAAGAGGTTGACGAAGGACCAGAGCAGGTCGGCCAGGTCGTCCTCGAGGCGGGTCTCTCCGAGCGTCTGGCCGAGGATGTCGAAGACGTCGTTGAGCGCAGCCTCGCAGGCCTCGGCCTCTGGCAGAGGCCGGTGATCCGGTTCGTCCTGATGCGGCCGGTGGCCGTAGAGCGCCAGTTCGTCGAGCAGGTAGGCGGTGGGGGATTGCGCCGGACCGGCGGAATCGGGCTGGGCGTCGAGGGAGTTGGTGCCGTTGATCGCCATGAACTGTCTCCTTGCTTCGGACGGCCGCGCCCATCGCGGCCTTGCTGGCGATCGGGAAACCGGAGGCGCGCGGGGACCGCACCCGAAGGGCCGGAGCGTCAGCGGAGGATGGCGGGGCCCCGTGTTTTTTGCTGCGCGAGGAAGCCCGCCGACCCCGGCCTCGCGCCGGGGGACGGCGGGCGGGGAAAAAACTCGGGGACGCGCCATTGCGGCCCCGGCGCGAGGGCGGCCCTGGCCGCCCGACCCTCCGGTAGATCGCCTGCCAAGCAAGGCCGGCGCGGGCCCGTTCCCGGAGCGCCAAGGAGACGGCCGGCGATGCCGGCGGCGCCCGACGAAGCCCCGCCCCTTCCCGGCACTAACCGGCGCACCCGGCTCCGCCCTGATCGCACGGGCGCTCATGGCCGCGGCTACAGCGGGACGCCGGCGAGCTGCTCGCGGACCTGGCGGCCGAGACGCGCGGGACCGAGACGGCGCAGATCCTCGTTGAAGTCCTCGAAGGACGGCACGAGGTCGTGGACCGCGACACCCTGGGCCTCCGCGCGATCGCGGAGACCGGCGGCGGCGCGCGCGCCGGCATCGTCGCTGTCGCGGGCGATGACGAGCCGGGCGAGACCGGGAGGCAAGAGGAGCGCGGCCAGATGATTGGTGGTGAGCGCCGCGACCATGGGCAGCTCGGGCAGGACGGACCTAAGCGAAAGCACGGTCTCGATGCCCTCGCCGGCCAGGAGACGATCCGTAGCAGGCCCAAAGCGGACGCCGTGGCCCAGCAGGGCGCCGAGAACCTTGCGCGGCGCGTCGAGATCGGCAAGGCACAGGCGCTCGACGTCGAGCCAGGTCCGGTTGACGCCGACGACGCGGCCGTCGAGGTCGGTGATGGCGGCGAGCATCGCGGGGAGCCGGCGGAGCGGTGCGCCGTCGCGGGCGCGATAGAAGACGGACGGGTGGAAGCGCAGCGCCGGAAAGCCGGCCGCGGTGATGCCGCGGGCCCGGAGATAGGCCTCGGCGGCTGTGCCGAGGATCGGCCGGCCGGCGCGGAAGAGGCGCCGCGCGGCCTCGGGCGTGGACCTGCGATGGTGGGGCTGCCGGTGCGGTGATCTTGGCTCCGGACGCGACAGGGCGAGGAAGCCGCGCGCCTCGTCCATAGCGTCACCCAAGGCGCTGAAGGCGCAGCGCAGACGGATGAGGTCCAGGAGGTCACCGTGCTCGCCGGTCGCGGCGTCGGTCCATTTGCCGGCCGCGCCCGGGCCCGAAGGCGGGCCGTCGAGACGCACATAGAGGCTGCGCCCCTTGCTGTTCCGGACGTCGCCGACGAGCCAGTAGCGCCCCGATCGGCGACCGTTGGAGAGGTAGCGGCGACAGACGTCTTCGGCGTTTGCCGCCAGGTGCCGTGCGAGGACGGCGGCGGGATGCTCGGTCATGGCGCCCTCCCCCGCTCACGCCCGCACCCGTGCGGTGCACTGAACGACCGCATGGCAGTCGAGGAGCCGGCCGAGAATGGCTACGCCCGTATCGCTCGTGGGAATGAAGAGGCGCAGCTTCCAGGTGATGATCTCGCTCATGAGCCCCAGCGCCTTGAGCTGATCGACCGCGCCCGGGGAGAAGCCGGCCACCTCGAAACGATCCGCGTCCATGACGCGGGCACGGCGCAGGGTGAGGTCCCCGGCAAGCGCGATGGTGGCGCCCCGCTCCATGACTGCGGCCCAGACATCTTCCGCGGAAAGCGTGTGGTCGGCATCGACGCCGAGGGCGGCGTAGACGGCGCCCAAGGCCTCGGGGGTCACGAGCCGGCCGATGACCCGCTCGCCGTCGTCGGTCTGCAGCCGGTAGACCCGCATGTTGTCGGCCGGCAGGCGGTCCCAGATCGGCAGCAGCAGACCGGTCATGACATGGAACTCGGTCATCGAGAACTCGGGGACGTCGGCCACCTCTCTCTCCCAGAGGGTGGCGAAGCGGGTCCGCTGCGACGGCTCCCAGCGCGAAGCGCCGTAGTCGCGGACGCTCATGGTCTCGCGCCCCATGGGGCGGACCAGGCGCACGCGCTCCTCGACGCTGCCGTCATCGTACATGCGGCTAGGTGCGGGGACGCGAATGGCGGCGCGGCTGGAGACGGGATTGACGACCAGCCCGCCGTTATGCCGAAGCGCGATCTGGTGGGCCTCGTTCAGACCCATAGGCCGGTTGCGGTCCTTGCGTCGCACGCGGTAGCTGCGCGTCTCGGCGCCGGTGGCGCCATGGGTGTAGACGGTGCGCCGCTCGGTGATCGCGAAGCTCTCGGCGATCAGCGTCTCGACGCCCACGTCGTAGGTGCCGGAGGCGATGGCGCCTTCGATCTGGGACTCGAGCCGGGCCTCGAACTCTTCGAAGAGCGCGTTCTGGAGCTCGATCCTGAGCGCCAGCATGCGGTTGAGGAAGCGGGTGATGGGCGGCAGGTCCTCCTTGAGGCTGCCGTCCTGGTCTGTCAGCTCGAGCCCGGTGTGCTCGGCGAAGCTCGCGAGCGAGCAGCAGGCGATGCGGCCGGCGTGGAGCGCCTGGTAGAACTGCCGGAGCGCCGCCTTGGCATAGGGGCTTTCCAGGTTGTCGTCGGCACGGAACAGGCCCTGGCCGCCAGTCTGGCGCTGGCCGCGGGTGATGGCGCCCAGGGTGTCGAGGCGTCGCGCGATGGTGGAGAGGAACCGCTTCTCGCCCTTGACGTCGGTGGCGACTGGCCGAAACACCGGCGGCTGGGCCTGGTTGGTGCGGTTGGAGCGCCCGAGCCCCTGGATCGCCGTGTCGGCCTTCCAGCCCGGCTCCAGGAGATAGTGGATGCGCAGGCGCCGGTTCCTGGCGCCGAGGTCGGCGTGATAGCTGCGCCCGGTGCCGCCGGCATCGGAGAAGACGAGGATGCGCTTCTCGTCGTCCATGAAGGCCTGCGTCTCGCCGTAGTTGGCCGAGGCCTGCCGGCTCTCGACGCAGAGGCGGTCGCCGCCCGGACCGGTCTTGCGCACGACACGCTTCGCGCGGCCGGTGACCTCGGCCACCTGGTCGGTCCCGAAGTGCCAGACGATCTGGTCGAGCGCCGCCTGGACCGGCAGCAGCGCGGCCAAGTGCTCGATCAGGCGGTCGCGCCGCTCGACCGCTTCGCGCGAGACGACCGGGTTGCCGTCGGCATCGAAGACGGGCCGCGACATGAGGTTGCCTTCCTCGTCGGAGTAGACCTCGAAGAGCTGCGTTGGGAAGGAGTGGGCCAGATAGTCGAGGACGTACTCGCGCGGGGTGATGTCGACCGCGATGTCTGACCATTCCGCGGCCGGGATCGCGGCCAAGCGCCGATCGAGCAGCGCCTCGCCGGTCGAGACAACCTGCACGACGACTGCGTGACCCTCGTCGAGATCGCGCTCGATCGCCTTGATCAGGGTCGGACACTTCATCGCGGTCAAGAGGTGGTTGAAGAAGCGCTGCTTGTTGGATTCGAAAGCCGAGCGCGCCGCCGCCTTGGCGTTGCGGTTCAAGGTGCCTTCGGGGCCAGTGATGTTGACGGCTTCGAGCGCGGCCTCGATGTTCTGGTGGATGATCTTGAAGGCATCGGCATAGGCGTCGTAGATCGCGACCTGCTCGGCCGTGAGCTCGTGCTCGACGATCTCGTAGACGACTCCCTCGTAGGACAGCGCGCGCGAGGCGTAGAGGCCGAGCGCCTTGAGGTCGCGCGAGATCACCTCCATCGCGGCGATGCCGCCCGCCTCCATGGCGGCGATGAAGTCGGCGCGGCTGGCGAAGGGGAAGTCGCCGGTGCCCCAGAGCCCGAGCCGGGCGGCATAGGCGAGGTTGTTGACGGTCGTAGCGCCGGTCGCGGAGACGTAGACGACGCGGGCGTTGGCGAGCGCGTTCTGCAGGCGCAGGCCCGCCCGGCCCTGCTCCGAAGGCGCCTTCTCGCCGCGGGCGCTCTTGTCGCCGGCGGCATTGGCCATGGCGTGGGCCTCGTCGAAAACGATGACGCCGTCGAAGTCGCGGCCCAGCCAATCGACGATCTGCTGGACCCGCGAGCACTTCCCCTGGCGCTCGGCGGTGCGCAACGTCGCGTAGGTGGTGAAGAGGATGGCGTCGCCGAGCTGAATGGCGGCGCCTTGGCGATAGTGCGAGAGCGCGATGATGTCGCTCTTGGCGCCGCCGAGCGCGGTCCAGTCACGCACCGCGTCCTCAATCAGCTTGTCGGACTTGGAGATCCAGAGTGCGCGGCGCCGGCCCTTGAGCCAGTTGTCGAGGATGATCCCGGCGACCTGGCGGCCCTTGCCGGCGCCGGTGCCGTCGCCGAGGAACCAGCCGCGCCGGAAGCGCACGGCGCCCTCGGTGTCGGGCTCGACGGCGTTCACGGTGTCGAAGGTCTCGTCGACCGCGTAGTGGCCGTTGAGAAAGCCCGCGTGGGCCTCGCCGGCATAGATCAGGCTTTCAAGCTGGGCGTCAGAGAGAACGCCTTCGGTCACGAGGCGCTCGGGGAGATGGGGCCGGTACGCTGGCTTGGGCGGCGCCACCGAGGCCATGGCCCCGGACTGGACCAGCTTGGTCGGATGGGGTTGGGCGCCGGGAATGACGATAGACTGAACCTCGTAGCCCTCGTAGAGAGCTTCGGTGATCGTTTTCGCCGCCGGCGTCCAGTCGCGGGTCTCATACGCAAGCTCGACCGCGCTGACCGCATCGAGCCTGTGGGACGGCCGGCGCAGTGGCAGGCCAGGTTCGGGCGCGACCGATCCACCGACGCGCACGGCCGGGCGCTGCGGCGCGAGCACGGTCTTGACACCGTTGGCGCTGACGGCGGCGCCTGGCACCGGCAGCCGGTCGGGGATGTGACGCTCGACCAGCTCGAGGAGCGCCTCGACGCTCACCGCCATGCCGTGAGTTGCCGGGAGTGCGTCGGGGCGGTCCGCGGGCCGCTTGTCGATGACGGTGAGCCGGGTCTCCGCCGTGGTCCCGTGCCGGGCATAGGCCTTGCCGGCGAGCCCGGCGGAGAAGACGACGCGGCCCCTCTCCTGCCAGCGTTCGAAGGTCTCACGCCAGGCCGGGTTGTCGGGCGAGAAGCCGTTGCCGGTGATGGCGACCAGCCGCCCGCCTTCGGCGAGACGGTTGAGCGCCGAGCCGATGTGCTTGGCCGTGGCGGCGCGGTAGCGTCCCGTGACCGCGGGCGAGGCCGAGAACGGTGGGTTCATCAGCACGACGGTCGGGCGCAACTCGGGCGGCAGGTGATCGTGGATCTGCTCGGCGTTGCGGCGGGTGACGGGCGCTTCGCGAAAGAGCCGAGCCAGCAGGCCGGCGCGGGTCTCGGCGGTCTCGTTGAGCGCCAGCGTGGCGCCGGCCATGTGCGCGAAGACGGCGAGCAGGCCGGTGCCGGCGGAGGGCTCGAGGACGAGGTCGCCGGGACCGATCCGAGCCGCCCGCGCAGCGACGGCACCGAGCGTGATCGGCGTGGAGAACTGTTGGAGGTGCTGGGACTCCTCGGAGCGCCGGGTCTGGCTCGGCAGGCGGGCAGCGAGCCGTGTCAACATGGCGAGAAGGTCGGCGGGGGCTGCGGCCTGGGCGGCCATGGCCGCGCCGAACTTCTGGAGGAAGAGGACCTGCGCGACCTCGGCGGCCTCGTAGGCGTCCTTCCACACCCAGGCGCCTTCGGCGTCGGAGGCACCGAAAGCCTCCTCCATGGCGCCGCGCAGGAGCTTGGCGTCGAGGATGCGGCCCTTCTCGAGGAGGCGGGCAAGGATGGTCCCAACGTGGAAAAGCCCCGAGACCTTGTCCGGGGCTTGGAGCGAAAGGAGGGGGAGCGCAGCCCCTTGGCGGGGCGCGGGAGCGGGAGTCGGCATGACGGGTCTCCGAGAGCGGGGAACGGGCGCCCGAACGGAACGCGCTCTCTCTCATCCCGCCCGGGCTTCGCCCGTTGCCGGCCTCCCCTCTCACTCTCGCGACAGCGCGCAAGGCCCGGCCGCCGAAGCACAAGGCTCCGGCGGCTGCGCCGTTCAGCGAGATGCCATCAGGGGCTTTAGTCGGTGAAGTTGTACGCTTCGCAGGTCTCCTCGCGCCGGGCAACGCGGAACTAGGGATCGAGGAGTTCGGTTTCGTATTCAGCCGAGGCGAAACGCGGCATGATCGAGAAGGCGTGACCTGAGCCCTAAATCCCATTGGCGCAGAATCTCCAAAGACAATAATCTATGCTTTGGCGGTCCGTCCCTTCCAGTGCACGATGCGGTTCAATATCGCGCCAAGGCTCACATCAACTGTCACGCCGATTGCAGCAGCTACAAGGATCGCCAGAAAGACAGCCGGCACATTGAAAGTCGTGCGCGCAGTGTCGATGAATTTTCCAATCCCGCTTTGCGCTCCCATGTAGTCACTTGCGATGGCAACCGTGAAACAGACAGAGAACGTAACGCGCAGCGGCCCAATCAGATTCGTGAGAGATCCAGGAAACAGGATCAAAAAGTAGTATTGCAGCGCACTTATCCCGAGCTGCTGCCTGAGCAAAGACCACTCTCGTGGCAAGGCCTGGCTGGATGCGGTCAACGGACCAACGAAGAAGAAAACTGCCGTCAATACGACGACAAGCACCCGACCAAGCTCGCCAAAACCAAACCAAAGGATAAAAAGTGGCATAAACGCAACAGCGGGAATGGCTCTCGATGCAGCAAGGTTGCGGTCCATGAAACTCAACGTGCCTGTCGCCCAGCAGACGAAATGCAGAACGTATCCAAGACAAATCCCGAGAAGAAATCCCGCGAGCGCCCGGGTCGTCGAAGCAAGAGCGCCATCGAGCAATTGAGACCGGTAGGAAAGCAGTAGTGCGCGAGGAGAAGGAAGGAATAGCGGCGCGACCAAACCAAGCTCGGTGACAAGTAGCCACGCCGAAAGGATTCCACCTATGGCAATTAGACCTCGCAAGCTTCCAAGCCTACTACCGTCCCGCGATGCGAATCCAGTTTGAGTTCGAATCTTGGTAAGTTTTCCCACGGCTCCATGCCCAGATCATGAGTGGCAATTAGAATTTCTCCGTTATGCATTTCGGACTTTGCGAAATCGAACGCTGCACGTCTTGCCGCCTCGTCGAGCGAGGTGAAGAATTCATCTAAGAGAAGCAGCCGGGGCTCAGACCGTACAGCACCGAGAATTTCGATTCTCTTGTACATTCCGTGAGATAGCTCGTAAGGATACACATTCAAAACCTCAAGATCGAGGCGAAGACGCTTCAAATCGTCTTCCAGACGCCCTTTATCCCCCGACGCACCACCCATCAGTCGCAGGTTGGCCAACACTGTCAACCAGGGTAGGAGCGATGCATGTCCCCCGACAAACCGAATGTCAGAAAATGGGTCGAAATCAGAATCGAGCTTGGCGGAAACCTCATCGCCAGTCGGATACCATCCGCATATGAGCCGAAATAGTGAAGTCTTGCCGCTTCCAGAAGGACCGAGAATCACTGCAGCTCCCAACGAATCCAGCGTAACTTCCGCGAATTCAATTGTCGGCGCGTCCCGTCCCCTGAACCAGAGCTCGGCACTCCGGATCCGCATGATCTTCCTTCCCGGTTACACTCATTACAATTCGCGACAGGCTCAACCAGTGCTCGAGACTGGTTCTTTGTCACTATGAACGCTCTGCTGTTGCAAAACTTGTCGTAAGAGTTCCACCCATCGCGCCTGCCGCCGATAGAATGAGTTTGGAAAAGCTACATTGCCAATAAAGGCTTCTGGTGCCATAGATTGAAGAACTCCGGACCGCACACCGTGCGCACCACTGAATATTCCGAGCATTGCGCACTTCAATTTCTGCACGGCGCTGCCACTCTGCCATGTTGGCATATGCATTCCTCCGGACTCTTCTGAACCAATTAGGGCTCCCATCTGCCGCCGGAAATCACTGCAAAGACTAGCCAGAGCGCTCGCTAGTTTCTCCGAGCGCTCGAATGCGAGCTCTCCCTTTGGCCCTTGTTCGGAGCCGCATCGGACCGCGACGCAAAGTGGATTGATTCGGTGCCCACCCGCACCATAGAACCTGTAGCTCTGAACATCATTCGCGAAACCAGTGAACCGATGCTGATCACGTATTCCAAGGCAAAGTCCCGAATCAAGTGCCCAGGTATAGCCATCCGAAGTTGGCCCCACAAATACCTGATTTAACTCTAGTCTTGAAAAGAACCATAACAAAATACGCTGCTCTTCATAAGAAAAGAATTCGGGAAGGCCGTTATCGAACAGATCGCTCTCAATCAGCCGAATCCTCTTTTTTTCCATCTCGCCGTTAAATGCCTCGACTGCCGTGTCGGAATACCCTCCGATCATAGAAAAACGAAAGTATGGCTCCCCTTTTTGCGATCTGTTGCTAACCCATGCGATTGGCAAATGGAACTGATCGGCTTCATGAGCTGGGATATCCCTAGTCACTGAAGCGTGATTGTCACTGCTAAGATAATCCACATCCAAGCGTTCCACCGGTCGATATAGCGACCGGAGGGGGGTGTTTTCGTCCCTCCAGCACGTCTGATGCTCGGGTATGTCTAACTCGATCTTCGCCAAAGCATAGCGATTTCCGTCTTGAGCTAGACGCGTCTCTGCCAGTTCTTTTGTGCAAATCAAGATATCAGGCATCGGGTATCGACGAATATCACCGAAATGAGAAAATGGTATAAAATGAAAATCGCCCCACTCTATGGGATTCCCACAATCCGCAGCTAGACTATAGGAAAACGGTACGGATGGATGTTTTGTGACAGAAGGATCGCGTATTGACTGCGCTTGCGGCACCATTAGTTGCGATAGCGCGTAGGGAAGAATCAACGTATCAGCATGTGGTTGGACGCCGATAAGGCCGCCTTGCTTTTCGTTTCGCCATTTGTCTGCGTTTGACTTTCCGTTCTGAGCGCACACCAGCTGCGCCCATGTCTCTTTGTCCGATGTCGCGCTAATAGATGTGCTCTTCCATTCCCTCAGCAAACGTAATAGCGATTCTCTTGTCGACATGGGAATGGGGAGGATCGACGAACAGAGCAGGTCGCTTGAATACCGCTGCGGCTCCATACTTCGCGAAAACAGCATTGTCGCGGGAACAAACAGCCGGACACGCGTACTTCGAACTTTCTCTATTTGAACGTCGCCAATCCACGCATCGGACAAGACGTCTTGAAACCTTTCTGAAAGCATCGACCAGGCATTTGAAATATCATAGATTTTGTAATCCGTGCGTGAGCCATATATGGACGAGTCCGCAGCCCCATCGAGTATCGATTGAATCCTTGCCAAAGAGAACGATAAAGTGGATTTGCCGAATGCAATTTGACGCGAAACCTGATTGAGGAGATAACACGCAAAGGGCACTAGGACATCTGGATTGGGGTTCTTATTAGCAGCCTCCTCAATGGCATCATAGAGGATGGTCTTATCCGTAGCTAGGGATCCCGACGTTGTCGCATTCTCCGACACCTGGTGCCTCCTATCCTGTCAGGCACTAAGCATCTTCTATGCTCATGCTTGAGGCATTGAGCAATTCCTGAATAAAGAAATCCGAAAGCATTACGACCCTCGTCTCACCGAGATGGGCAAAAGCTCGAATTGTATCATACTCATCTGCTTTCAGACTTACATTCTCGTATGGCATAGACAGCTTAAAGCGTTCAACGGCCCAGTGGAGCAGGCTAGTCTCACGAACAAGCACAAGGAAGTTCTTAATGAATTCGGTGGTTTGATTTTGTGCTGTCTCATTGTGGGCCTCTTCGGAGACCCCGTTTGTATCCGTCGCTTCCTTCAATTTCATTTGTTCAGCCATTAAGTAGAGGGGAGACAACCATTCTGATTCAAACCGCACCAAGTTGAATTTATCCCCGAATACTTCAGCACCGGCGCTTTCCCGATCATCAACCAGGTTCTTGAGTCCTTGCAGGGCGTCTTCGTCTAGGTTCGACGATTGGTCGGAGTACATCACTCTCAAAGCGACTAAGCGTCGCAATAAAGCTGGCGAGGACGTTGTGATTATATTAAGGAACATATTTGCATAATCTACATTATGATTCCCACTATAGAGTTTGTCTCGCCAATGCTTCACTCGTCTCGATGCCGCATTACAAAAATTCTCTTCCGTTCTCGTACTGACACCCTCTTGTCCTTCATATGATTTCTCATACAAATCCATTATGTCCTCAGACAGGTCAGATATCTTGCGCGTAACCATTGGATACAACTGATGCAGGCCCTTGAGCATTGATACATCGGTGCTCATCAGGAAATGCCTAGCGAATTTTTCGAACCTTCTTACTGTGACCGTAAGCGGTTTATGCCGTGAGGTCGCAGCCCCCCCATCAAAGGTCCATTCCTGGCTATTGTGTAGAGCCTGCACAACAAATGGCAGAGCGCCAGAATTCTCCAAGTATTTGCCTAAGGCGCGACCATTACTTCCGCTACTCATTATTTTTAGATTTTTCGCTATGGCCTCCCGAGTCTCTTGCGAAAAGTTGCGCCGAAAATCCACTGGCAAATCGAAGTCAAACGTCAACAAGCGGTCATTCGCCTGCGGAAGGTCGAGTCCTGGGTCTTGGTTCCCGAGTGCGGCTAGAATAGACGAGATCGGTATTGCAGTGGCTGAGGAGCCTTCGCTCACGCGATCGATGATGCCCAGCAATATGTACCCATCTTCAGTAAAGACTGGGGTGCCCGATAGGCCCGGACGTGCGGGATAAGCTGACGTGGAGACATATCTCAGATGCAATCTGGAATGTGTATCAAACGATCTAAGAACGGTGAAGTCTACTCGGCCGTCTTCTATTCTGTCCTCATCCGATGCGCCTTCCGGCAGATAGGGACCGAGGGCAAAGACCGGGACGCCGAACGAAAGAACATCATCTCCATGATACTCCAGCTGCTCATAATCCCACTTTTGCGTTGCCGCATCATCACCGGCAGATTCTTTGATTTCAATGAGTGCAAGGTCGTGGGTCGCGGAGATGGGCTCGTCCTGATATTGCAGTGATAACGGATCCCAGAACCTCACATATCCCGAGAATTTCTTCCTGCTATTGTCGGAGCCTATGCACTCGACACGTTCTTCGGGGCCGTTTTCTCTATGCCGCAAATCATCATCGCCTAAATGGTCGGAGACCACATGGGCGCAGGTCGCAATCCATCTTGGTGCCACAATAAAGCCGACGCCGACCAGCGCTCTCTGATCAGTTCGACTCCGGAAAAAAACCGTCCGCTCATCTATTGTCATGATGCCACACAACGCCGTTGGCGCCCTCCTGCACCTACCTAGCTCTTAGGTACCAGGACTTTTTGGCATCCAAGAAATCTTCAAATTCAGATTTCCCTCTCCGGTGCCTTTAGCAATTACAAGGTCCCCGCTGGTCGATAGCTTAACGCCTAATTGTAGCTCAACCTGCTGAGGCGTTAGAATGTCTCCACCAATGTTCCCTAGTTCTTGGACAACCCGAGTGGCGAGGTCGCGTAATGGCACAAGAACCTTATCAATTACTCCAACTACCCTACTGGGCGAGGCGGTGCCCGATGCTGGACGCAGGCCCTTTGCGACTTCATCATCGATTTCAAATAACAGCTCTCCTCCACCTTCGATTTCATATCGTGCGAACTTTGTCATTCGATCTTCTCCGTTTTGGTGTTCTAAGGCCAGACAATCGTCCTCTAGCTGCGCCAACTTTCGGCAAATCACTGTTTTGTACCCTTAGTTCAGGGACTCGCACCGAGATAGCTGCATGCGTTCGAGAACCTCGACCGCTTGGAATGCCTTTGTCGACGATGGGATCGCCTCGCCTTTGTCTGTGTCGGCAAGATTCTTGGCAGCCTGATCCCAGGCCTTGTGCCAGTAAGCTGGGGAAGACGGCTGAAGGAAGAGTAGAGTAGAAGCGGTTGGCGTAAGTGGAATTACGTTTGCCACAGAAATCGATTGAAACTCCTCGAAGCTGATAGGGGTTGCTCCGCGAGCTTCGAGCCGCGGTTCTATGACGTCATATGCCTTCCTGGGGTTGCTCGCAAAAAGCTTCGCGATCTCAAACCATGCACAGCCAAATCTCATGACCTCTTCGGAGTTCTCTTTTGCGAAGGCGGCCGAAGTCATAAATCCGGTAATGACGACTACATCCACGTCTTTAGCTGAAACCGCGCGCTTGTAACCACGCCGTTCAGCCTCAGCCCATTGCTGATAGCCGACGGCTGCAAGACCCACTGCCGGATCCTCCAATCCGTTGAGGCCAGCGGACGGTGAGGTGTTGACAATCGAGAAATCTGACATCTTAAGGGCAGATTTCTCAACGAGCGAAATAAAGCCCTGTTCGAAAACCGTGCCCTCTGTCAGGGCAATCTTCTTGTTTCGGAATTGAGAAAGAAAATCAGTATAGGCTGTTTCGGGGTTCCGCTCCAAAAAATAGTCCAACGTCTGGTATTCGCCCTTTGTGTAGTAGCCGAGTCCGACAAACTGCCAAGCCGGCAACGTAAAGACTATAGGCACACCGAGCGTGTCGAGGTTCTTTGCCCTGGCGACAACCTGGTCCAGACTGGCCAATGCGATATCGGCAGATCCCGAAGCTATCAGATCGAACTGATCGGCCCAGGTAGCATCGATGATTCGAACGTCGAGCCCATGCCTCGAAAAGATCCCTTCCGTCTCCCCAAGATATGTCATGGAGGCATCGACGAAAGGTGCATTAGCCACAGAGATCGTGGATTTCTCGGCGGCGAGGCTGGGGGACCCGCTGTGGGTGAGGTGAAACGCCAGCAGACAAACGATGACCACAGCCGATCGTGCTGTTTGCATGCCACTCTCCATCAGATTTGCCCCTACCACATCGGTGAGATGTCCTACCCACTACTTTGAAGTGTAGCCTAGCCATCGCCTGATGTGAATATGGTTGGCAATCAAGGACCTCCGGGATTGGAACCACGGAGGGAACTAGCGGGGAGGACGTCGTCGACGGCGTCCTTCCGCTAGTTGCCGAGGCGATGGCGGGATTAAGCTTGGGCGGCCTCGGCGTCCGACTGTGGCGAGTCCGCGGTTAGGAAGGCTGGCACTGCCTCGGGATCAGTGTCTTTGTCAGATTCGGTATCAATCTGGTTAGACTGGTCCAGATCCTTAGCATCGGCGGATGACGGCTCATCGTCCGATGGGCCATAGGCCATGCCGGGCGGGACCCAGGCGCCGGCTCGGGCTGAGGTCGCGGGGTCGAGGCCGAGGGTGGCCGTGCCATCGCCCGCGAAAGCGGCTTCTAGTGCCTTGGCGAGCACTGGCTTCTTGTCCTTGGCGTGGTCACGCTGCCAGCGTGTTCCAAGGATGGCGGCACCGACCTCCAGCGCGTGGGCCTTCTTGACCCGTCCCCAATAGTTGTCGGCCGTCGGTCGCCAGTGTGCGGCAAAATCGATGCCGAGGCGTTCGCCGACGTGCTCGGTGACTGGGTTGGCCTTGTCCTCGAAGGCGAGCTGAGCCTGGAAGCTCTGCGCGACGCGCCAGGCGAAGAGCGCCTGCTTGGCTTCGGGGGAAAGGGCGCAGAGTTGGGCAAAGCTCTCGGACGGCGGCAGGCTGAGCCAGGCAAGGTCGAGCCCCTCGCGGCGGGCAGCGAGGAGTTGGGCGGCCGACGTGTTCTTGAGGTCATCCAGCGAGCTGTGCTTGTGGGTCTGGACCGCGCGGAGATCGAGGGGATTGGCGCGGTAGCCGAGATGCAGGATGTCGATGCACAGGCTGTAGAGCGCGACGTCGAAGGCCGTTTCGAAGTCACCGGCGAGATAGGCCTTGGTGATCTGCAGCCGGTGGGCCTTCAGGTCGTCGATCAGCACCTGGCTGAAGCCGTTCGCCTTCCGGACCGCCTGCTCGCCCGACAGGGGCGCCTCGGCCGGCCGATCCGACGGCGTTTCGTGCGGCTGATCACCGGCGCCGCCGTCGCCCTCCGCGGAGACCTCGTCGCGCGGGATCAGGCCCTCGTGGACCTGGAACTCGCCGTCATGGCCGATGGTGACGACGCAGCCGGCGCGCTTGCGATCTTCATCGCTGTACGCCGTGTGCGCCTGGACGAGCTCCTGCAGCTCCTCGCGACGGGTGGCGATCTGGTCGGCTTCGGCCTCCAGCTCCTCGGTCCAGTCATCCTCGTCGAGGTTCATCAGCTCGTCCTCGCGGCGATCAAGCTGCTCCAGTTCCTCGGTCACCGCCGCCGGCACGTCGACCGGCTGGGGGTAGACTCGGGCGAACTCGGCGGTGAAGCCGTAGTCGGGCTCGAGTAGCGGCTTCGCCCACTTCCACGTGGCCTCCAGCTCCTTGGCTTTGGCCTCGAGCTTCTTGAGAGCCAGCTTGTGGACCAGCTTGACGTCGTCGAAATAGCCGTCGTCCCGCTCGCTGAAGAGGTCGCGGGTCACCCTCCCGCCGGCCTGCTCGTAGGCCTCGGCGCCGACGAAGCGGCCGAGCTTTGACGCGGCGGCGATCGACTTCTCGGTCAGCAGGCGCCGGACCGTGTGGTGGGATACGCCATAGTGCTCGTTCTTGACCTGCTTCCAGACGGCCAACTGACGGCGATGGCTGTCCGTCAGGGTGAAGGCTGTCAGGGTTTCGAGGTCCATCTCCTCGGCCCGGTAGGCGGCGAGGAGCTTGGGCGCGACCTTGCCAAGCTTGAGGCGCTGGCGGACGAGCTTCTCGGAGACGCCGAAACGGCTGGCGATCCCCGGCACCGTCTCGCCCGCGTCGACCAAGGCGGCGAAGGCCTCGAACTGGTCGGCCGGGTGCATCGCCTGGCGGACGATGTTCTCCGCGAGGGAGATTTCGGCCGCGTTCTCCGTGCGGATAAAGCAGGGCACGACGCAATCCGCCGGCAGCTTACCTTCCGCCCGCAACGCTTTCAGCGCGGCGAGGCGCCGGCCGCCGGCGATCACCTCATGGACGCCGTCGCCGTTGGCCGGCGCGACGACGAGGTTCTGCTGGAGACCGTGGACGGCGATGCTCGCCTTAAGCTCCGCCTCCGCCGTGTCGCATGGCGGCGTCCGGCGCACGTTGCGCGGCGACTTGACGAGCTTGTCGAGGGGGATGTTCTGAATGAAGTCTGGAGCGTTCATCGGGATATCCTTTCCGCGACGGGCCGGCAAGAGCCTCTCTCTCGCCTCCGGGACCCGTCACGAAGCTCCCGATCGCACTCGTCCTCTCCATGCTCCCGCGCTTGCCAGCGCCGCCAAGCCTCAGCCCAATTTTCCGGACACCCGGGGCGGGACTCGGCAATACGTGGTAATGTTGGAGGCCGCCGCGCGTAGACATTCGTACTTCGGGACTCATACAAGAAGCAGACACCGTGCGAAAACTGTGGTGTTTCGCAATCTGACCCGAAGCCAAAATCGCGGAATCCGCGGACAACACCTCAAAACGGTATAGAGTGGAAATGGTGCAACGGCTCGACTGAACCATTCGCATCAAGAATTAGTCTAGCGACGATATCAATCGCACATGGTGTTCCGGATCGGCGTGCCAACCTGCTTCATATTGGAATTCGAGAGACGCGCGCCAATGTCCTCGCCGATCGCCCACAGAAGGACGTCAGCCTGACTGACGGGCATTCCGCGTGTAAAAGCATCCTTCACTTCCTTCAACGAACCGCCGACCGTGGTCAGCACGGGTGGAAGGCCTTTGCCCAGGTAGATTGCGGCCATGGCGTGCTCCACCTGCGAAGAACCATCCTTCAGACTTGGCTTGAAGCCGCCGTCGCTAGTCTTAACGCCGCTGAACCACTTGCCCCGCTTCTTTCTGTTCCAGTCCTCGCCGATTACCACAAGCCGCATGTCTTCCAACCATGCGCCCGCCGAAGGCGCCAAGCTCGCAGCCTTCTCGGCAACCATTGCGAATGCCTCGCAATGATCCTGAGTCTCGCTGAACATCATGGCCGCGTAGGCCTGCAACGTCTTTCGCCGCTGCGCGTCGTCGGCTACGGCGGTGGCGCCGAAAGCGGCAAAACCCCACAGCAAGCCTGTGGTGAGCATAGCCGTCAGCCGCTTACCTAGTGTGTGCAGCTTCATGCGTTCCTCCTTTGGTTCGCAAGTTCTCCAGGATCGCCCGCCTCTCTCACCGAGCGATGTCGGAGAGTTGTCGATGACGAAATGCCTTCTGAGCCTTTGGACTGGCTCGTTGAGCAAACCTTGGCAGGACCATAGGGTACAATTGCCTTTTTCACGGCATAATCGTCCTAAAGCAGCATCAAGCGAACATGCTCCGAAAGACGGATAAAGAAGCGCCAACAATCTCATTCGCGTTTATCCTAGGGTTGAACTGGCCAGCCCCAGCTACTCGCGTCATAATAGGGAAAATTGGTTGAAAAGCATCTATAAATAGGGGGTTTTCTTATGAGCTCGGCGAAGCACTTGATTGCGTTAGGTATCCTAGGTGTTGTCACAGTGCTCATGGGTTCAGCGGCTGGCTTCTCGCAGGAAGGCGGTGAGCATCGGAACGAGAGCAGCCTCAATACAGACGATGTCTCGACAGCTCTTGTTGACTATCTCGTACTGAAGACTGGTTGGGATATCGAAAGTAAATGCCAGCGCCTGTCTTCTTCGGAATCGGCGGAACTAAATTCTCACCTCAAAAAGGCGGAGGCACTTGCGCGCGCACAGGTGACGGCTGCGACCCTGACCATGTTGAGACTCGCTGCCGAGGCCACCGCAGAAAAGCGGCGCTGTGACAAAGACGCAGACGATTTCCTAGCCGAGCTTCTTGAGTTGGGTCGAAGTATCGGACCCTAATCCGACCATGGCTATCTAGAGGTCTTCAAGGACCGAAGCGGCTAGTAAGAACGATCCCGCGGCAAGCACTGGTCCACAATTTCGGGGAGGCACGAGAATGGCATCGACATATCTGCTCTTGGGTATTCACCTATTTGCCGCAAGGATCATCCCAGCCCTAAGGTGCCTGAGCATTCCGTTAGCCCTAGTTCTTGGGGCATATCTAGGCCCTTATGACTCTGCTATTGCCCAAGATATGGCCAGAGCAGTTCTATATGAGAGACCTTCGATAGTCCGCGATGAGAATAGCTATTTTGCGGTCCTTGGGTCATTCTTATCCCAACAAGGCGCAACTAGACATATCGAAATTCTAAGGAAACAGAGTCCCGCTCTTTCAGCAGGCATATATCCTCCTTATGGAACGAGTCGGTACTGGACTGTCGTCACCGCTGCGTACTCGTCTCTTGAGGAAGCGTCCGACCGCGTTAAGTTTGCTCGCGAAACTGGATTACAGCCTGACGCGTTTTTGTGGCAGATTCCTCATCCACCGGTCGAAGCACTGCATGCACGGCCAGAAAGCCTGAGCGAGACGAACTCATATTTTGCCGTGGTGGGTTCGTTTAGGTCGGAGCAGGGCGCAATGCAGCATCTAGCGGACATTAGCAGAAGGCAAATCGCGCCTGTCGCCGCAGTTTATCCGCCCTACAAGTCAAGCAAATACTGGACTGTGGTCACAGCAGCTTATGCGAATCTTGAAGAAGCTCGCATCCACGCGCGCTACGCCCGGGAAATTGGCATCCAGAAAGGGGATGCGTTTGTTTGGAGTATTCTTCCAAAACGTCCCGGCCAGCCAGTGGCAGACTATCAAGTTCATCCACCTTCAGTTAGGCTTGCCGGATACCCTGAGTTCATCCAGGCTCCCGCACCCTCTCGGTTACCCGGTCGAAGGCAGTTTGTCTTTATCGCGGAAGAGGAAGCGGAATCGGACGCCAACGAGACTGCCGCTTCGATTAGGTCGCTCTATCCCGGTCTTCAGCTCGCCGTTTTTCCACCATTACAAGTCAATGATCCTTGGCGAGTTGCGATCGGGGCCAACCTCAATAATGAGCAGGCAAGTGAAGCCGCTAGGCTTGCTAGGCGGCTCGGACTGATTGAAGACCCTGTTCTCATCTCTTTACCGTCTGATGGTGCAAACGCTTGGCGAGCGAAGGACACCAGTCTCATAGCCGCGTCCAAGGCATTTAGGCAGAAGATTCTGTCCTGCTTTGTGACAGGCAGCGTGACGCTAGGTGAAATGCGGGACTGCGCCGGTGCATGGATTACTCCAGAGGCGTTCGCGGCTTGCGCTGGCGAGTCAATTCGCGACGAGGACGTGGGGATCCTGAATTTCGTTGACGCTGAAGAGTGCATTGCAATTCCCGACACAGCGGAGGCCGCGAAACTCATTGCGAGTCTTGACCCAAATGAGGTTCTGGAGGTCAAGTTGGACAGCCTGTACGCAGTTCCGGAAGTGGAGGCCCTGCTTAATTGCCAGGCCGATGCAGCGGGGGATGGGGCCGCTCTACAGCGGTGCCTGCTCCCGACAATCATGTCTCCAACTCAACAAGCGGCGCTCGAGTGTCTCGGCCGCGAAACCAATAGCGGCGTGGCATCGTGTTTGGCGCAGGGCGTGGATGATCCTGTTGTCAGAGGACTCGTGGAGTGTGTAGCCGGACGCGGGACCGATCCGGGAGTAATCGTCGAATGCTCTGAGTTGAGCGGTGCGTCCGCGAGTAAGGTAGTCGAGATACAAAAATGTATGGAGTTCGCAACAAGTGAGGGCCGCCTTGCAGCGGACTGTCTACCCGCCCTGTTCCCTGACTCGGCCGTGAGAAGTGAGGTTGTTTGCTTGAGGGCGGCCGGATCAGATACAAGAGAGGCTCTTAAATGTTTCGCCGATGCGAACCCAAGTCTTGCGGGTATCGTGGATAGCGCCGAGTGCTTTGATCTCGCTGAAGCCGATCCAAGAAGGATGTCGATTTGTCTAAAGGGCTTTGTAACCGGCCCCGCTAAGTCTATTGCTGGTTGTTTGTCCTCAAGCTCCCGGTCAGACGGTGATGTTTCGGACTGCCTCATTCAAGTAGACGAAGGTGTGGAGCGTGCCACTGACATTCTGCGGTGTGGCCGTGCAAATCAGACTGCTGAGAGGTTCTTTACTGCATGCGCTGATGAGGTACTCGACGAGGAAACAACCAGAGTCGTGACGTGCGCAGTATCACTCGGCGACAGCAAGCTGGTAGCACAACGGGTTGCAGAGTGCACTGATGACGCGGCTTTCTCCGGCGACACCAAACGAGTCCTTGACCTTGTCGAATGTGCGCAGCGCGGTGACGGTAGTCCGCTTTCTTTGCTGAAATGCACGTCAACAGATGACCCAGGACGAGTGGCTGCAGTTGAGACAGCCGCGTGCTTGACAGCTTCCTCAGGGGCCGGAGGCTTAGTCGATTGTGTGGCTCCGCATTTAGGCGGCACAGGGGGCAGTATTGTCATGTGCCTCGCGAAACAAGACCCGCGCAATCGCGACCCGCTTAAGTGTATGGCGGCAGTCAGCCCAGAATTGGCGAAGGCGCATATGGCCTACGAATGTGCTCGGAGCGCGGGAGATGTCGCCAGCATGATAGAAAGCTGTGGCGACGGCGTAGGAGACGCAAAAACAAGGCAGGTCACAGCGTGTGTAGTGCGAGCGGGCTCGGACCGACGAAAGCTAGCGGGATGCGCAGCAGAGAGCCTATTGCCTGGCGAAGCAGGTCGTTTAGCTGGGTGCGCCGCGTCAAGCGAGGGAGTAACGTCGTTTGCCGTGTGCGCTGCAGCGCCTGAAGTCAATGAGGAATGGCGCATTGCGGCTGAGTGCGCGGTTAGCACGGGAGGCGAACCGATGTCCTTTGCAACCTGCACGGGTGGTCGCCTTACGGTACGGGAACTTGGGAAGTGTATCACTGGTCGGATTGGCGAGGACTGCTTCGGGCCGAACAACACAATTGTTCATTACTACACAAATGCGTGGAATGACTTGACTAGAGGTCCAAGTAAAAGTAATGAAGTTATTAAGGCCCTGCGCGCTCTCGAAGATGTTGGCAAGGGATTTGAGGATGCCGGCCAACAGGTCGCGCAAACATTTGAGAATGTAGGCCGAGAACTTGAGCGTGGCGTTAAGAACGCAGAGCGTGAGGTTCGCAATCTAGGCCGAAACACCAAAGATGCCGCAAATGAAGGTTTGGATTGGACCGAGAAAAGGACAGGCATAAAACTGCCCCGGTTCTGAGTTCAGTGCAATGCCACGAGGGATCCTAGAACCCCCTGGCGACGATGTAGCCATCGAATTCTTTGAAACTGCGAGTGCGATTCCGAAATACTCGAGGCGCTTCTCGGACATCAGGTTAACTCGTAGACCGAAGCGAAGAAAGCGAGGTGATGAGCCCAATTTTATGTGCTCGACTGGTTTAAGTAAACTTCCCACGCACCTTCGCCGTGCACATAGGCCATCCGCGAAAGCGAATACGACAGCCGATGAGTCGCCCAAGGCCATCAGTTACTATACGCCCTAAGACCCCTTTAGTTTCCGGTCCCGTAGCACCTTTGAGCTCTTCGCTTTTTCCCGTCGATTCAGCGAAGGAAGAGTAACCGACAATGCTTGGTGCTTAAACATCGCACCTACCGCCATAGTAGCACGATGTCAGACGTTGTTACTTTCAACCAGCTTCTGTCGACGAAAGCCGATTATACGAACAGCTTTCGCATCGTTACTCGCGGGCGGATGAGCGTTTGAGAAGGTCGCGATAACCGTGCTCGGTCATCCAGCGTGCACGGGCGAGGTGACTTTCCAGGGCCTTGCGAGCCCGTTCGGGCTCTTTGGCGGCGTCGATGCCGAGCACGATGCGGGCCATTTCTTCCTTGCAGGCCCCCTCGGCATCGGCGTCGAGGAGACGAAGGTAGGTGATGAAGTGCTCTTCGTCGTATTCGGTCAGCTGATCGGACCAGGGAACCTCGTCGGCTATGACCGGATCCATCTTGGCTTTGCTGCCCATCGGCGTCCTCCCCCGTTCGAGCGCTCTCGATTGTTGTACTCGTGCTTGCCTGCGCTGGCTCGGCCGGCGCGATCTCACGGGCGTCATGGTTCGAGCAGCGCTGCGAGGCGGGCTGTGGCGTCCGCGGCGAAGGGATTGATGAACTCGACGCCGCTCAGGCGCCGGCCATGCTGCATGTCTTCGCTGAGGATCGCGGAGCAGCCGATCTGCCGTGCCGTGGCCCAGAGCATCGCGTCCCAGAACGATAGCCGATGCTCCTCGACCGCGTCCATGGCGTCGACGAGGGCCGTGTCGTCGGCCGAGGTGACGTGAAACACGTCGAGCCAGTCACGCACAAAGGCGCTCGCATGCGAGGCCTCGAGCAGGTTCTTGCGTGTCGTCGCGTGGAAGAACTCGGCGAGCGCCTGGACCGTCAGCACGCAATCGCGCTGGGCGGCCCGCCCGATGAGCTCCCTAGCCCGCGCGTGCCGTTCGCCGGCATCGCGGTCGACGGCATAGACGAGGATGTTGGTATCGAGGGAGAACCGCCCCTTAACGGTCATAGAGCTCTTCCCGCTCGACCCTGAGGCCGCCGAGCGAGGCACCCTCCTCCAGGCGCGCCATCATCCGCCGATACGCCGCCGCCCACTCGGGGTCGGCCGTCTTGTCAGCCATGTGGGGCACCAGCTTGGCGATGGGGCGGCCGCGCCGGGTGATCAGGAAGCCCTCGCCGTGCTCGACCTCCTTGATCAGCTTGGAGAACTCCTGGTTGGCGGTCATGAGAGAGACGGTGCGCATTGATCTCGTCCAATTACTAGTATATACTATATTTTTATGATTATGGCTCGCGCCTGTCAAGCGCGTATGGGGAGTAGGTTGGGTAAAATGCACAACGAACCCGAACAGCCAATGAATGTCGGTAGGGGCGAAAAACTTCGCACTGAACCCGATCTCGGACCGGATTGTCCCTGCTTGGCGCGAGACTGGCTGGAGCCGTGCCGAGCTTGCCTGAACTTCGCATAAGCCATTGATTTAACTATGATAAATCAATTGACTAGGGATTTCGAGTGTGACTTGCTGGCCTTTGACCATGGTGTCAAGAGGCTGGCGGCGAACGCTCGATGGCGAAGAAGGGACAGTCTGAGCCGTTCACGGTACGCTTCCTTCCGTCCGACTCGGAGGTCGGCGGAGCCGGCTTCCGTCCGAGCGAGCCGATCCCGCCCAGGCTGCAACACTTCGACCCGCGCGTCGTCGAGCTGGTGCGTCTGCTGGCGCGCGAGACGGCCCGCGAGGTAATCGAGCGCAGCCTGAGAAAGGCCGAAGTCCGCAAGGGGCCGAAAGGACACGAGGATTGACACCATGACCAAGGCCGCCATCTACGCCCGCTACTCCTCGGACAACCAGCGCGAGGCCTCGATCGAGGACCAGTTCCGCCTCTGCCGCGAGTACGCTCAGCGTCAGGGCTGGCAGGTGGTCGAGAGCTATTCCGACCAGGCCATCTCCGGGGCCAGCCTGCTGCGGCCGGGCATCCAGACGCTGCTTGCGGATGCGCAGTCAAAGCGGTTCAACCTCATCCTGGCGGAGTCGCTGGATCGCATCAGCCGCGACCAGGAGGACATCGCCGGCGTCTACAAGCGCATGACTTTCGCGGGCGTGAAGGTCGTGACCCTCTCCGAGGGCGACATCAGCGAGCTGCACATCGGCCTCAAGGGCACGATGGGCGCGCTCTATCTCAAGGATCTGGCCGACAAGACCCGGCGCGGCCTGCGCGGCCGGGTCGAGGACGGCAAGTCCGGCGGCGGGAACAGCTACGGCTACGACGTCGTGAAGAAGACCGACCGGAATGGCGAGCCGCTGCGCGGCGAGCGGCGGGTGAACGAAGCCGAGGCGCAGATCGTGCGACGCATCTTCCAGGACTATGCCGCCGGCAAGTCGCCGAAGCGGATCGCGCACGAGCTGAACGCGGAGCGCGTTCCCGGACCAGCCGGGAACGCGTGGGGCCCGAGCACGATCTACGGCAACTGGCGGCGGGGAACCGGCATCCTCAACAACGAGCTCTATATCGGGCGGCTGGTTTGGAACCGGCTCCGCTACATCAAGGACCCGGATACCGGCAAGCGGGTCTCACGGCTCAATTCGGAATCAGAGTGGATCGTTCATGAGGTGCCGGAGTTGCGTATCGTCGAAGACGAGCTGTGGTCGCGGGTCAAGGACAAGCAGAAGGCGGTTCGCGTTGCGCGCAAACCGCTTCAAGACGGCAACGCCCTGGGCGCGCGCAAGCGGCCGCCGTACCTGTTCTCGGGGCTGATCAAATGCGGGGTGTGCGGCGGCGGATGCTCGATGATCTCGGCCACGCACTATGGCTGCTCAACGGCGCGCAATAAGGGCACCTGCGACAATCGCTCGGCGATCAAGCGCGACGAGCTGGAGGATCGCGTGCTGCGGGCCATGCGCGAGCACCTCATGGAGCCGGCGCTGTTCGAGGAGTTCTGCGAGGCCTACACCCGCGCGGTCAACGAATGGCGGATCGGGCAGCGGGCCGAGCTCGCGGCCAAGGAGGCGGAACTCAAGAAGGTCGAGCGCCAGATCCGCAAGATTATCGATGCCATCAAGGATGGCTTGTATCACGCATCGATGAAGGTCGAGATGACGGGCTTGGAAGACCGCAAAGTCGCGCTCGAGCGGGAGTTGGAGGTCGCCGACGAGCCGCCGCCGCTCCTCCATCCTAACATGTCGAAGGTCTACAGCCGGAAGATCAACGCGCTTTACGAGGCCCTGCGGAGCGATGAAGGCCGTCCCGCGGCGGCGGACCTGCTGCGCACCCTGATCGACCGGATCGTCCTGGAGCCCGGTGACGACGGGTTCGGCATCCTGATCAAGGGCGATATCGCGGGGATTCTGAGCTTCGCGTCGGCCGAAAAAGAACTGCCTGCCACGACTGTTCGTGGCAGGCAGGTTCCGGTGGTTGCGGGGGTAGGATTCGAACCTACGACCTTCAGGTTATGAGCCTGACGAGCTACCGGACTGCTCCACCCCGCGTCAGGGCCGGGTCGAGGGTTTTTCTGCCCTCTTTTCGGTCTTTCCGTTCTCTTGCGGCTGTGCGGGCGGCGCCTTGACGGGCGCTGCCCCAAAGCGTGCCGGCGTGGGCTTGCCATCGTGGCATCGGGTTTTGCGGTTTTGGGTCCAGCTGTTCCGCGGATGCTTTCGCGGGCGGGCCGGCCTTGGAAGGCTTGGCGACGTCCTACTCTCCCACGCCTTAAGACGCAGTACCATCGGCGCTGAGGGATTTCACGGCCGAGTTCGGGATGGGATCGGGTGTTGGGCCCCTCGCCATTGCCACCAAGCCGTCGAAGGCCGGGCGCGCGGGCGCACGCGTTTCTCGGATTTGTCTTGCTGGTTTCATTTCGGGTCTCTTGATCGACACGGTCTTGCCCGGCGGACGCCGGCGAACAGGGCCATTCTGTGTTCAATGAGCACCTGCTCTTACGGTCCGCGCGGAACGGGGACAGGGTCAAGCCGATCGAGCGATTAGTACCGGTAAGCTTCACGTGTTGCCACGCTTCCACACCCGGCCTATCGACGTGGTGGTCTTCCACGGCTCTCAGGCGAGACCTGGTTTTGAGGGGGGCTTCCCGCTTAGATGCTTTCAGCGGTTATCCTGTCCGCACTTAGCTACCCGGCGGTGCGGCTGGCGCCACAACCGGTCCACCAGAGGTGCGTCCATCCCGGTCCTCTCGTACTAGGGACAGCTCCTCGCAAGTCTCGAACACCCACGGCAGATAGGGACCGAACTGTCTCGCGACGTTCTAAACCCAGCTCACGTACCACTTTAATCGGCGAACAGCCGAACCCTTGGGACCTGCTTCAGCCCCAGGATGTGATGAGCCGACATCGAGGTGCCAAACCTCCCCGTCGATGTGGACTCTTGGGGGAGATCAGCCTGTTATCCCCGGCGTACCTTTTGTCCGTTGAGCGATGGCCCTTCCACACGGGACCACCGGATCACTATGGCCGACTTTCGTCTCTGCTCGGCCCGTCGGCCTCGCAGTCAGGCAGGCTTATGCCATTGCACTCTAGAAGCTGATTTCCGACCAGCCTGAGCCTACCTTCGCGCGCCTCCGTTACTCTTTGGGAGGCGACCGCCCCAGTCAAACTACCCACCATGCAGGGTCCCGGACCCGGGTTCACGGGCCGCGGTTAGACATCAGAACGAACAAGGGCGGTATTTCAAGGGTGGCTCCCCCCCAACTGGCGCCGGGGATTCATCGCCTCCCGCCTATCCTACACATGCTCGTCCTAATGCCACTGCAAAGCTGTAGTAAAGGTGCACGGGGTCTTTCCGTCTGACCGCGGGAACTCCGCATCTTCACGGAGAATTCAGTTTCGCTGAGTCGATGCTGGAGACAGCGGGGAAGTCGTTACGCCATTCGTGCAGGTCGGAACTTACCCGACAAGGAATTTCGCTACCTTAGGACCGTTATAGTTACGGCCGCCGTTTACCGGGGCTTCGGTTCAGAGCTTGCACCCCTCTCCTTAACCTTCCGGCACCGGGCAGGCGTCAGACCCTATACCGCGCCTTGCGGCTTCGCAGAGCCCTGTGTTTTTAGTAAACAGTCGCCACCCCCTGGTCTGTGCCCCCCCACCCTGGTTGCCCAGAGCAGGGGCCCCCTTCTCCCGAAGTTACGGGGGCATTTTGCCGAGTTCCTTCAGCATCGTTCTCTCAAGCGCCTCGGTATACTCTACCAGTCCACCTGTGTCGGTTTGGGGTACGGTCTATATGCGGGGGCTGTTTCCTGGAACGCCTTCGCAGCCATCCCACTCCACGAAGGAATGACCACCTACAGCGCTCGTCACCACCCGCAGGCTGGGGAATATTAACCCCATTCCCATCGGCTACGGCTTTCGCCCTCGCCTTAGGGGCCGGCTCACCCTGCGCGGATTAGCCTTGCGCAGGAACCCTTGGACTTACGGCGGGAGTGTTTCTCACACTCCTTGTCGCTACTCGTGTCAGCATTCTCACTTCCGATACCTCCAGAGCCCCTCGCGGGTACTCCTTCACAGGCTTACGGAACGCTCCGCTACCACTCAGATGTCAGATGACAAATGTCAGAGTTCAGATTGAGGTTGAGACTTCCGACCAAGCCCCTGCAGCATCTTGGCGATCTCCTGGTAGGTGTCCCGCCAGGACTGCCATGTGGCTTCGTCGATATAGCCTAGGTCGAGACAGTATCTGGACCACACCCGCATCTCCTCGGCGGATCCCAGCGCCATCGAGAGATAGCGCCGGAACTCGGCCTTGGACTGGCCTTGCTTGGCAAATCCTTCGGCGATGTTGGCGCAGATGGACTTGCTGGCCCGGCGTACCTGATCGCCGAGCGCGCGCTGTTCGATTCCGGGAAACGCAAGGCTCGCCCGATGGACGTCGAGCGACACCTGGTAGGCCTTCTGAAACACCTCCAGGCGTTCAAAACCTATTGCTTGTGCTTGCGTTCCAGCTGTCTTTCTGTCCTCTGGCATCTGACATCTGACATCTGAGTCCGCAGCTTCGGTGGGTGGCTTGAGCCCCGGTACATCTTCGGCGCAGGACGGCTTACCTAGACCAGTGAGCTATTACGCTTTCTTTAAAGGATGGCTGCTTCTAAGCCAACCTCCTGGTTGTCTTGGCCTTCCCACATCCTTTCCCACTTAGCCACCACTTGGGGACCTTAGCTGGCGGTCTGGGCTGTTTCCCTCTCGTCTACGGACCTTAGCACCCGCAGACTGTCTGCCGCGCTGGCACTCACCGGTATTCGGAGTTTGGTTAGGTTTGGTAAGGATCGCTCCCCCCTAGCCCATCCAGTGCTCTACCCCCGGCGGTGATACGCGACGCACTACCTAAATAGTTTTCGCGGAGAACCAGCTATCTCCGGGTTTGATTGGCCTTTCACCCCTAGCCACAGGTCATCCCGGAACTTTTCAACGTTCTCGGGTTCGGTCCTCCAGTGGGTGTTACCCCACCTTCAACCTGCCCATAGCTAGATCACCCGGTTTCGGGTCTGGTCCCGGCAACTTCGGTCGCCCTATTCAGACTCGCTTTCGCTGCGCCTACGCCTAGCGGCTTAAGCTTGCTGCAGAGACCAA
>CBDDCC010000014.1:0-372500 GCA_965225935.1 Rhodospirillales bacterium | reverse complement strand
CCGCTCGCCGTTCAGTGTCGCCTCCAGGATGCCGTCGTCGCTCAAGCGCCCGTCGGCATGGACCTCTGTCCCGCCGATCCCGAGCCGGTAGCCGCCCGGCCCGCCGCGCACCTCGATCTCGGCCGGCGGCTCGCCCACGTCGAACTGGAGCAGACTGAGGTGCTCGGTGTTGAGCCGCCAGCCGTCGGTCCGGTGCCAGGGCGAGAAGGGATCGGCCGAGCGTGCGGCCAGCGCCCGGGCATCCTGCGCCCGGCGCAGCAGCACCGCCAGGCTGGCGAGCGCCAGCACCCGCGAGTCCGGCGGCCCGGCCACGGGCATGAGGCTCGCCGCGTGGCGCTCGATGAAGCCCGTGTCGATGCGACCGGCCGCAAAGTCGGCCTCCGCGGCGATGCGCTTCAGGAACCCCAGGTTGGTGGCCAGGCCCGCGACCCGGGTCGCGTCCAGCGCCTCTGCAAGCCGGCGCACCGCCGCCGTCCGGTCCGCGCCGTGGACGATCAGCTTGGCGATCATGGGGTCGTAGTGGACGGTGATGCGGTCGCCCTCACGCACGCCGCTGTCGACCCGGACGTGCTCCCCGGTTTCCGGAAACCGCAGAACCTCGAGACGGCCGGTCGCCGGCAGGAAGTCCCGTGCCGGATCCTCGGCGTAAAGCCGCGCCTCGATGGCGTGGCCGCCGATGGCGAGCGCGTCCTGGCCGCAGGGCAGCGGCTCGCCGGCCGCCACGCGAAGCTGCCACTCCACCAGGTCCTGCCCCGTGATCATCTCGGTCACCGGGTGCTCCACCTGCAAGCGCGTGTTCATCTCGATGAAGTAGAAGGACCCGTCGGCCAGCAGGAACTCCACGGTCCCGGCGCCCTCGTAGCCGATCGCCCGGGCCGCCATGAGGGCCGTCGCGCCCATTTCCGCCCGCAGCTCGGCGCCCAGGCCGGGCGCGGGCGCCTCCTCGATCACCTTCTGGTGGCGGCGCTGGATCGAGCAGTCCCGCTCGAAGAGGTGGACCGCGTTGCCGTGCCGGTCGGCGAAGACCTGCACTTCCACGTGGCGCGGCCGCTCCAGGTACTTCTCCAGGATGACCTGCGCGTCGCCGAAAGCCGAAGCCGCCTCGCGCCGGGCGCCCTCGAGGGCCACCGCGAAGTCGCCAGGCCCTTCCACCAGGCGCATGCCCTTGCCGCCGCCGCCCGCCGCCGGCTTGATCAGCACGGGATAGCCGATCCGCTCCGCCGCCGCGGCCAGGCGCTTCTCGCCTTGCTGCTTGCCGTGCTCGCCCGGTACCAGGGGCACGCTCGCTTTCTCCATCAGCTGCTTGGCCCGGTCCTTGGCGCCCATGGCACGGATCGCCGGCACGGGCGGTCCGACGAAGACCAGACCGGCGGCCGCGCAGGCCTCGGCGAAGTCGGCGTTCTCGGCCAGGAAGCCATAGCCGGGGTGGACGGCCTCAGCGCCGCTCGCCCGCGCCGCCTCCAGCACGGCCTCGGCGTTCAGGTAGCTCTCCGCCGCCGCGGCCGGACCGATCGAGCGCGCCTCGTCGGCGAGCGCCACGTGGAGCGCATCGGCGTCCGCCTCCGAATGGACCGCGATGGTGCGCAGACCCAGGCGCTTCGCCGTCCTGACAACGCGGCAGGCGATCTCCCCCCGGTTGGCGATCAGCAGACTTTCGAACATGGCGCTCCGCTCTCTACCTGGTCCTGCCACCTAGTCCTGCCGCCGGCCCCGCTCGCGGGAATAGGTGATGATCTCGGAGAAGCCGAACAACAGCAGCACCACGCCGCAGACGATCTGCACCGCGACGATCAGCCGGACCAGGGGAGACAGCGGCACCATGTCGCCATAGCCGACCGTGCTCAGGGTGATGATCGAGAAATAGAGGCACTCCGTGAAGGTCAGGTCCCGCGCCTCGCCTTGCATCAGGAAGTGCGTGCCGGATAGGAAGCGGTCGATGATGCGGTAGATGGCGGCGAACACGATGACGATCATGGAGTAGTAGGTGAAGAAGGCGAAGATCGGCACCAGGAGCTCTTTGATCCGCTGGAAGAAGTCCTCGAACAGCAAGCCGGTATCCAGCAGGAAGGTACAGACGTCGCTGCTGACCCAGAGCACGATCAGCGAGATCAGCCCCATGGACGAGAAGAAAAGGGCCGTGATCCACCCCGCCGTGGGAGCGAGTTCGGCGAGCGGGAAGGTGAGCGCCCCGATCACCGAGATGGGCAGCAGCCAGAGGAAGATGCGGCCGAAATGACGCTCGTCGCGCAGGCGCGGCGAAGCGAGCAGCCGGCGGATCGTGTCGCGCCGATACCAGGAGCCGCCCAGGAAGGCCGCCACCGGCATGGAGAAACCGAGCTGGCGGTAGATGAGCGGGACCGGTTCGAAATTGGCCTCGATGAAGAAAATGAAGATGCAGGAGTAGACGGCGAGAAAGTTGGTGAGCCCGATGACGAAGAAGCGGCTGCCGGGAAAGACCATGTAGAACAGGGTGACGCCCACCCCGACCGTGGCGAGCATCAAGAGGCTATAGAGCAGCTCGGTCCCCACGGCGAGGGTGATGAGCGAGATCAGCCCGACAGCGAAGAAGGCAGGCCCCAGGTGGACGCGCTCGGAGCGTTTCATGTCAGCCCGGCCCGTTCAGGGACGTCGAAATCCTGCCCACCGCGGCCGCCTCACTCCGCCTGCCACTTGGGCTTGCGCTTCTCGAAGAAGGCACCGAGGCCCTCGCGCGCCTCCTCGCCAGCGCGCACCCGGGCGATGCGCTCGGCCGTCTCCTCGATCAGCGCCCGGTCCGCCGGCCGGCCGGAGACGGAGAAGATCAGGTCCTTGGCCTCGGCCTGGGCGTGCGGCCCCCCGGCACGCAAGGCCGCGACCGCCGCCTCGCCCGCCGCCTCCAGCGCCTCGGGCGCCACAACCTGGTGCACCAGACCGAGCCTGAGCGCCTCGCGGGCGTCGAAACGCTCGCCCGTGAGGATGGCCTTGCGGGCGGCCCGCGGGCCCAGGGCCGCCACCACGTAGGGGCCGATGACCGCCGGGATCAGCCCCAGCTTGACCTCCGACAGGCTGAAGCTGGCCGCCTCTGAGGCGATGGCGATGTCGCAGCAGGCGACCAGGCCCACGCCGCCGCCGAAGGCCGCACCCTGCACCAGGGCCAGAGTCGGCTTGGCGAGCCGGTCGAGGGTGCTCATGAGACCGGCGAGTGCCCGGGCGTCCTCCAGGTTCTCCTCCTCCGAGTAGTCCGCCATGCGCTTCATCCAGGCGAGGTCGGCGCCGGCCGAGAAGCTCTTGCCGGCCGCCGCCAGCACCACGGTGCGCACACGGCGGTCGGCCTCCAGCGACAGCAGCGCCGCCGTCAGGGTGGCGATCAGCTGGTCGTCGAAGGCGTTGTGGACCTCCGGGCGGTTGAGGGTGAGCCGCCCGACCCCGCCCGCGATCTCCTCGATCACCCGTTCCTCGGCCATGGCGCGCCCTCCCCCGTCACATCCTGAAGAGGCCGAAGCGGGTCGGCTCGATCGGCGCGTTGAGGGCTGCGGAGATGGCGAGCCCGAGGGTCGTGCGGGTGTCGGCCGGGTCGATGATGCCGTCGTCCCAGAGCCGCGCCGTGGCGTAGTAGGGATGTCCCTGACGCTCGTACTGCTCGAGGATCGGCGCCATGAAGGCCGCCTCCTCGGCCTTGGTCCAGCGTTTGCCTTGGGCCTTGAGGCCATCGCGCTTGACGGTCGCCAGCACGTTCGCCGCCTGCTCGCCGCCCATCACCGAGATGCGCGCGTTCGGCCACATCCAGAGGAAGCGGGGATTGAAGGCGCGCCCGCACATGCCGTAGTTGCCGGCGCCGAAGCTGCCGCCGACGATCACCGTGAACTTGGGCACCCGCGCGCAGGAGACGGCGGTCACCATCTTGGCGCCGTCCTTGGCGATGCCGCCCGCCTCGTACTTGCTGCCGACCATGAAGCCGGTGATGTTCTGCAGGAAGACCAGCGGCACGCCGCGCTGGCAGCAGAGCTCGACGAAGTGGGCGCCCTTCAGGGCCGAGTCCGAGAAGAGGATGCCGTTGTTGGCGAGGATGCCGACGGGATAGCCGAGGATCCGCGCGAAGCCGCAGACCAGGGTCGTCCCGTAGAGCGCCTTGAACTCGTCGAACTCGCTGGCGTCCACCAGGCGGGCGATGATCTCGCGGCTGTCGTAAGGCGTCTTCAGGTCCTTGGGCACCACGCCGTAGATCTCTCCCGGGTCGTAGCGCGGCTCCCGGGGCTCGGCCAGGTCGAGGGGATTGCGCTTCACCCGGTTGAGGTTGGCGACGATGCGCCGCGCAAGGGCCAGCGCGTGGGCGTCGTTTTCGGCCATGTGGTCGGTGACGCCCGAGGTGCGGGCGTGCACCTCGGCCCCGCCCAGCTCCTCTGCGCTCACCACCTCGCCGGTCGCCGCCTTCACCAGCGGCGGCCCGCCCAGGAAGATGGTGCCCTGGTTGCGCACGATGATGCTCTCGTCCGACATGGCCGGCACGTAGGCGCCGCCGGCGGTGCAGGAGCCCATGACCACGGCGATCTGGGGGATGCCCTTGGCCGACATGTTCGCCTGGTTGAAGAAGATGCGCCCGAAGTGCTCCCGGTCCGGAAAGACCTCGTCCTGGTTCGGAAGGTTGGCCCCGCCAGAGTCCACCAGGTAGACGCAGGGCAGCTGGTTCTGCTCGGCGACTTCCTGGGCGCGCAGGTGCTTCTTGACGGTGATGGGGTAGTAGGTGCCGCCCTTCACGGTGGCGTCGTTGGCGATCACCAGGCACTCGCGGCCCGAGACCCGGCCGATCCCGGTGATCAGCCCGGCCGAGGGCACGGCGTCCTCGTACATGCCGTAGGCGGCGAGCTGGTTCAGCTCCAGGAAGGGCGCGCCGGGGTCGAGCAGGCTCCTAACCCGCTCTCGGGGCAGCAGCTTGCCGCGCGCCAGGTGCTTCTCCCGGGCCGCCGCGCCGCCGCCCTCCTTCACCGCGGCGACCTTGGCCTGCAGTTCCTCGACCAGGGCGGAAAGCGCCTTCGCGTTGTCGCGGAAGGCCTTGCTCCGGGTATCGATGGTGCTTGCGAGAACCGTCATGTTTCGCAGGGGCCGCGAAGTTCTGGCGGCGAATCGTGCCCCGCCGGACGGCCTAGCCTTGCCGCTGGGGCACTCTTCGGCAAGAAAATTTCGTGCCCCGCCTTGCCCCCATCCGCGAGGGCGACCTATCGTCCGGCTGGCGAGGAGGGGGGTGCCGGCCATGGACTACGATCTCGATCTCGGCGAGCTGCGCGCCGGCGCGGAGTTGGTCTACCGGCACATGCCGCCGACGCCGCAGTATGCCTGGCCGCTGCTCTCAGCCCGGGCCGGCTGCGAGCTCTGGCTGAAGCACGAGAACCACACGCCCATCGGCGCCTTCAAGCTGCGCGGCGGGCTGGTCTACATGGACGCCCTCAAGCGGGAGCGGCCCGAGGCGACCGGCGTCATCGCCGCCACCCGGGGCAATCACGGCCAATCGGTCGCCTACGCCGCCTCCCGTGCGGGCCTGAGAAGCGTGCTCGCCATCCCCGAGGGCAACAGCGTCGAGAAGAACGCCGCCATGGAGGCCTGGGGCGCCGAGCTGGTGGTCGAGGGCCACGACTTCCAGGCCGCCCTCGAGTACGCCCGGGAGCGGGCGGCCGAGGAGGGCCTGCACTTCGTCGAATCCTTCCATTCCTGGCTGGTCAAGGGCGTGGCCAGCTACGGCCTGGAGCTGCTGGAGGCGGTGCCCGATCTCGACGCGGTCTATGTGCCGATTGGCCTCGGCTCCGGCATCTGCGGCACGATCGCCGCCCGCGACGCCCTCGGGCGCAGGACCGAGGTGATCGGCGTCTGCTCCGAGGCGGCCGCCTGCTACGCCCTCTCCTTCGACCGGGGCCGGCCGGTCTCCACCAACAGCGCCGACACGCTGGCCGACGGCATGGCCTGCCGGGTGCCGGTGCCCGAGGCGGTGGAGATCGTCAAGCGGGGCGCCGAGCGGGTGGTGACGGTGAGCGACGAGGAGCTGAAGGCGGCGATCCGCGCCATCTTCCAGGACACCCACAACCTGGCCGAGGGCGCCGGGGCGGCGGCCGTCGCCGCCGTCCTCAAGGAGCGCGACAAGATGGCCGGCAGGAAAGTGGCCGCTATCGTCTCGGGCGGCAACATGGACATCGACGTCTACCGGGCAATTTTGGAGGAAGCCTCATGAGCTTCGACGGCAAGCGGATTCTCATCACCGGGTCGAGCCGCGGCATCGGTCTCGCCGCCGCCCGGGCCTTCTTGGAGCGGGGCGCCCGGGTGGCGGTGAACGGCCGCACGCCGGACTCCGTCGCGGCGGCGCTGGGTGACCTGACGCCCCGAGAGAAGACCGTGGCGGCGCCGGGCGACGTGGCCGGCGCAGCGGGCTGTGCCAAGGTTGTCGAGACGGCGATGGCGGCGCTCGGCGGCCTCGACGTGCTGGTCAACAACGCCGGCGTCTATGCCATCCGATCGGTCCAGGAGACCGACGAGGTCCTCTGGGACGCGATCCTGGACACCAGCCTGAAGGCCGCCTTCTTCTGCAGCCAGGCCGCGCTGCCGGCCCTCCGGGAGAGCGGCGGCTCCATCGTCAACATCTCCTCCTCCGCCGGCCTGATGGGCTTTCCCCTCGGCACGGCCTACTGCGCGGCCAAGGCCGGCACGATCAACCTGACCAAGGCCATGGCCCTCGAGTTGGCGCCCGCAGTACGGGTGAACTGCGTCTGCCCCGGCCCGGTCGACACGGAGATGGGGCGCATGAACCTCGATCCCGGACTGCCGGCGGAGGAAGCTCGCGCCGCCTTCGAGGCGGGCATCCCCCTTGGGCGCATGGGCGAGCCGGAGGAGGTGGCCGAGGCGATCCTCTGGCTGGCCTCTGACGCCTGCCGCTTCACCACCGGCAGCATCCTCGCCATCGACGGCGGCCGCACGGCGGGCGGCAGCCGGCAGCGCAGTGACTAGGCGAAGCTGGCCGGGGGCATTGCCCTCACCAGCCGCCGGTCTTGAGCCAGCGGTCCACTTGGTCGAGGCGGTCGTGGCCCCAGAAGGGCTCGCCGTCGACGAAAAAGAAGGGCGAGCCGAAGACGCCCCGCTCGATGGCGGCGTCCACCTCCCGGCGCAGGCGGTCCTTCACCGCCTGGTCCTGGATCGCCGCCTCCACCGCCGCGCGGTCGATCCCCAGCTTCGCCGCCTCGTCGACCACGTTCTCCGGCGCGCTCATGTCCCGGCCCTCGCCGAAGGCGGCCCGGAACACCGCCTTGGCGAAATCCCTGGCCTTGGACGGCGCATCCTCGGTCATCCAGTAGTAGGCGCGGCAGGCGGCCAGCGAATTGTAGGGGAAGGCTTCGGGCGTGAAGTCGACGCCCAGCAGGCGCGCCGAACGCGGCATATCGATCTCGGTATAGCCGTCCTTCAGGGGTGTCGCCGGCAAGGGCTGGGCGCCGGTGATCTTGAACACCACGCCGAGCAGGAAGGGACGCCAGGCGACGTCCCGGCCGTGGCGGGCGCCGACGCCGTCGATCACTTGGGCCGAAAGATAGGCATAGGGGCTGGAGAAATCGAAGTAGAAGTCGATGGCCTCTGTCATGTCCCCTCCTCTGCCGGGCCGGTCGCGCGCGACGGGCCGCCGGACCGGCGCCTCACCAGGGAAGCTCCTCGCCCTCCTGATTGAAGAAGCGCCCACTGTCGGCGGGCTTCAGGCCGTCGACCACCTTGCGCATCAGGGCGACGCTCTCCTCCGGCGTGAGGTCCGCACCGCCACTGCCCATGTCGGTCTGGACCCAGCCGGGAGAGAGCGCGATCACGGTGATGCCGTGCCCGGCCAGGTCGGCCGCGAGGCCCCTGCTCACCATGTTGAGGGCCGCCTTGGAGGAGCGGTAGACGTAGCTGCCGCCTTTCTCGTTCAGGGCGATGGAGGCCATGCGGCTCGAAATGTTGACGATCTGCTTCAGCTCACTCGCCGCCACCTGCTTCACGAAGCGCTCGGCCATGCGCAGGGGCGCCAGCGTGTTGACCTTCAGCTCCTCCTGCCAGTCCGTGTAGTCGGTCTCGCCGAAGCCCCGCTTGGGGTGGTAGACGGCCGCGTTGTTGATCAGGAGATCGATGGGCTCGTCGGCCATCTCGCGCGACAGGCTGGCCACACGGAGGCCGTCGGTCACGTCGAGGCGAAGGATCGTCACCTCTCCCTCGACGGCCTTGAGGGCCTTGGCCTTGTCCGGGTTGCGGCAGCAGGCGTGCACCCGCCAGCCGTCCGCGGCGTAGCTGCGGACGAAGGCGAGGCCGAGGCCCCGGTTCGTCCCGGTGATCATGACAGTCGGCAAACTCCGCTCCTCCCGCAGTGTTTTAGGTTGGGCCCGATCGCTCTAATTCAGGCGTTCGATGGCCATAGCCGTGGCCTCGCCGCCGCCGATGCAGAGCGCTGCCACGCCGCGCTTGAGGTTTCGCGCCTCCAGGGCCGCCAGCAGGGTCACCAGGATGCGCGCGCCCGAGGCGCCGATGGGATGGCCGAGCGCGCAGGCGCCGCCGTTCACGTTCACCTTGTCGTGGGGCAGGTCGAGGTCGCGCATGGCCGCCATGGTGACCACGGCGAAGGCCTCGTTGATCTCGTAGAGGTCGACCTCGTCGCTCTGCCAGCCGACCTTCTCCAAGAGCTTGCGGATCGCCTCGATGGGGGCGGTGGTGAACCAGGCCGGCGCCTGGGCATGGGAGGCGTGGCCGAGGATGCGGGCCCGCTGCTTCAGGCCCCGGCGTTCCGCCGCCGCACAGCTCGCCAGGACCAGCGCCGCCGCCCCGTCGGAGATCGAGCTGGAATTGGCCGCCGTCACCGTCCCGCCCTCGCGGAAGGCAGGCTTCAGCTTTGGGATCTTGGCGAGATCGGCCTTGAAGGGCTGCTCGTCGGTCTCGACCAAGCGCTCGCCGGCCCGGGTCCTGACCGCGACCGGCGCGACCTCGGCCGTGAAGCGGCCTTCCTTGCTCGCCGCCTGGGCGCGGCCCAGGGACTCGATGGCGAAGGCGTCCTGGGCCTCCCGGGTGAACTGGTAGTGCTGGGCCGTGTCCTCGGCGAAGCTGCCCATGAGGCGGCCCTTGTCGTAGGCGTCCTCCAGGCCATCGAGGAACATGTGGTCGACCACCTGGCCGTGGCCCATGCGGTAGCCGCCGCGGGCCTTGGGCAGCAGGTAGGGGGCGTTGGTCATGGACTCCATGCCGCCCGCCACCATGATCTCGCCGCTGCCGGCCGCGATAAGGTCGTGGGCCAGCATGGCGGCCTTCATGCCCGAGCCGCACATCTTGTTGAGGGTGGTGCAGCCGACGGCCTCGGGGATGCCGGCGCCGAGGGCGGCCTGGCGGGCCGGGGCCTGGCCCTGTCCGGCCGGCAGCACGCAGCCCATGATGACCTCGTCCACGTCGCCGCCGGAGACACCCGCCTCCTCTTCCGCGGCGGCGACGGCGGCGGCGCCCAGCTGCGGGGCGGCGAGCGGGCTCAACTCGCCTTGAAAGCCGCCCATGGGTGTGCGCCGGGCGCCGGCGATGACGACGGGCTCGGAGGCGGGATCGGAGGTGGAATCGGAGGCCATGGCTGGAACCTCGCTCGCGCTGATCCTGTGGGATGCGCCCGCTGGCCGGGGCGACGGGGTCAATTCTCACCGCAGAGACCCGCGCCTTCAAGCGCCTCGCGCGTCAAACCGCCGGACGCAGGTGCCGGGTGAGTCGGTCCAGGTCGGGCAGTTCGTCCAGCCCCAGGACGGCGGCGCCTGCGGCCTCGGCGGCCTCGTCCGGCAGAACACCCCCGGCACAGGCGCGGAACTTGGCCATCAGCGCATCGGCGCCGAGGGGCCGCGCCGGCGCGCCCCGGGGCTCGGTCACCTCCAGGCGGTGCGTTTCGCCGCCGGTCAGCTCCAGCGTCACCACGTCCGGCTCCACCTGGGCCAGGTCGCTGCTCTCCGCGCGGAGCGGGTGGGTCTCCAGCGTCACCTTGGGCAGCCAGGCCCGCACCTCCGGCCGCGCGACGGCCTCCGGCGTGAAGTCCGCGAGGGTGACGGAGCCGGTCAGCGCTGCCACGGCGGCGCAGTACTGCAGGCTGAAGCGGGCCTCGGAAGGGTCCCTGGGCTCGGGATACGTGAGGATCTCGGCGTTCCGCGCCGGGATGCGGGCCGTCACCCGGGCGATACCGGCGCCCGTCAGCCCGTGGGCGGCTCGCAGGTCGAGCAGGCCGTCGAGGCTGCGGTGGATGTAGCCGCAGCAGGGATAGGCCTTCACCACCAGGCCGTATTCCTCGATCCCCAGCGGCGCGCCCAGCTTTCCGAGGGGCCCTTGGAATCCCTTGGCGTCCGGCCCGGCCATCAGGCTCAGCAGGCTCCAGTCGCCATCGAGTACATCGGCGGACGCGGTCACGCCTTCGGCCGCCAGGGTCGCCGCGACGATGCCGTTCTTGGCGGCAAGGCCGGCGTGGAGGGGCTTCGCCGCGGTGCCGAACTGGGAGTTGAAGCCCGATGCCATGCTGGTGGCGAGTCCGAGCGCATGGCCCGCCCCTGCCGGGTCGAGGCCGAGCAGGCGGGCGCAAGCCGCGGCGGCGCCCAACGTTCCGAGCGTGCAGGTCGAATGCCAGCCCCGGTGGTAGTGGGAGAGGTTCACCGCCTCGCCGCAGCGGATGATGATCTCCAGCCCGATCACGTAGGCGTCCAGCAGCTCGCGGCCGCTGGCGCCGCGGGCCTCGCCGAGCGCCAGCAGCGCCGGCAGCAGCACCGCGCTCGGGTGGGTATTGCCCGGGTTCTCGTAGTCGTCGAAATCGAGGGCGTGGACCGCCGTGCCGTTGGCGAGCGCCGCCCAGGGCGGAGACACCCGTTGGGCACTGCCCCAGACGGTGCAGTTGCCCGCACCCCAGTCCGAAACGGTCCTCCGGACCGCCAGCACGCCGGGCTCGCCGACACCCGCCAGCGCGCAGCCGAGGGTGTCGAGGACCGCCGAGCAGGCCCGCTCGTAGGCCAGGGGACCGTGCTCTCGCGGCACCTCGGAGATCCAGGTCGCGAAGGTGGCGAGGGCGTTCTCGCTGCTCATGACCTTATTCCCATCGCGATGTTCGGCCACTTTAGTCCTCCGGCAGGCTGAATCTGACGGTTCCCTGCCGGATGAGGACGAAGATGACGAAGAGGAGGACGAAGACGAGGGCGTTGACGATGGTGGCAAGCGCGTAGAGCTCGGGCTCGATGCCGTGGCGCAGCGTGCCCCAGGCGATGGTGGGCAGCGTGGGGACGGCCGCCACGTTGTAGAAGGTGATCTCGAAGTTGTTGAAGCCGAGGATGAAGCTGACCAGGAAGGCGCCGAGGACCGCCGGCCAGACGTTGGGGAAGGTGACCTCCCGGAAGCAGCGCCAGGGCCGGGCGCCGAACACCTGGGCCACCTCGTCGTAGCGCCAGTCGTAGCGCGCCAGCTGGGCCAGGATCACCAGGAAGGCGAAGGAGAGGCTGTAGGTGCTGTTGGCGACGATGGCCGATTCGATGTTGCCGGGGATGTCGAGGACGTTGCGGTTGAACATCAGGGTCGAGATGCCGATCAGCACCTGGGCGACGAAGAGCGGCGCCAGGTAGACCCCGACCAGCCAGCCGCGCCGGCGCAAGGGGTAGCGCAGCACCCCGATCGCCGCCGCCGTGGCGAAGAGCGCCGAGAGGACCGCTGTCCCCAATCCGATCACGAAGCTGTTCCAGAGGCCCACGTGGAAGTCGCTCATGATCCGGAGGCGCGCGTACCACTCCCAGGTGAAGAGCGGCGGGAAGGGCCAGACGCTGTTCTCCATGAGGGAGAGGTAGGCGATGTAGAAGATGGGGAAATAAAGGAAGAGATAGAGCAGCAAGAGCAGGAGCGTCTGCAGGGAGACGACCGTGCGCTCGCCGGGGCTGACGGCGGCCATGTCAGGCCGCCCGTCCCGTGAAGCCCGCCCGGCGCAGGTTCACCGTGCGCCAGACCAAGCCGATCATCAAAAGCGAGGCCGCGAACATGACCACCCCCATGGCCGAGCCCAGCGCCCAGGTCCCCGTCGCCCCGAACTGGTGCTCCAGGCGGTTGCCGAACATGGCCCCGTTGGGGCCGCCCAGAAAGCGCGGCGTCACCGAGGCGGCGAAGGTCGGGATGAAGACGAGGACGATGCCGATCGCCGTGCCCATCCAGTTGAGCGGCCAGGTGATCTCCAGGAAGGCCCGCCAGGGCTTGGCGCCGCAGACCTTGGCCACCTCCAGGAGCTCGAAGTTGAAGTTCAGCAGCGAGAGGTAGATGGCGAGCAGCATGAAGGGGATCCAGAGGTAGACCAGGCCCACCGCGCTCGCCACGTTGGTGTACATGAGGGCCTCGACCGGCGCGAGCCCGAAGCTCGTCATGGCCATGTTGAGGAGTCCGATGGGCCCGAGGATCTGCTGCATGGCCGTGACCCGCAGCAGGATCCCGGTCAGGAAGGGCGCCGCCGTCAACAGCACCAGCACCAGGCGGTAGCGCCCGCCGTGCTTGGCGATCAGGTAGGCGCAGGGCCAGGCGTAGACCAGGCAGACCAGCGACACAGCCGCCGCCATGAAGAGCGACTTCACGAGGAACTTGAGATAGATCCAGTCGCCCAGGACGGCGCGGTAGTTCTCCAGGTTCCAATCGGCGATCAGCTCGTAGCTCTCCGTGCGCCAGAAGCTGAAGACGACGATCGAGAGGAGCGGCAGCAACAGGAACAGCGCCACGAAGAGAGCCCCCGGCAGCGTCAGCAGAGCGAAACGGACCCGCGGGTCGAACCGCAAGCGCTGCCAAAGGCTCACGGCGCCGCTCCGGCAACTTCGTCCGGCGCCCCATCCGGCGCCCGGAAGACGTCGGCCGCCGTGCTCGGCCAGCCGAGGCGCACCCGCCCGCCCCGCTCCACGCCCGGCAGGGCCGGCGGCGCGCTCACCACCAGCTCGGAGCCGTCGCCGACCCGCACCAGGTAGTCGGCGAACTGGCCCTTGAAGATGATGTCCCGCACCGTGGCCTCGAGCTGGTTCTCCACCAGATCCGCCGAGACCCCCAGGTCCAGGCTGATGCGCTCGCTCTTCAAGTAGATCTCCACCCGGTCCCCCAGCCCGGCCCCGTCCCGGGCGCAGCCGCCCACCTCGAGGCCGTTCCAGTCGACCCGCAGGCTCTCGCCGTCCGCCGCCGTCACCCGGCCCTCCAGACGGTTGGGCGCGCCCACGAAGGCGGCCACGAAGCGGGTCTCCGGCGCGTTGTAGACCGCCAGCTTCGGCCCCACCTGCTCCAGGCGTCCCCTGTACATGACCGCAACCCGGTCCGACATGGTGAGCGCCTCCTCCTGGTTGTGGGTGACGTAGACGAAGGGGATGTCGAGCTCCTCCTGGAAGCGCCGCACCTCCACCTCCATCTCCTTGCGGAGCTCCCGGTCGAGGTTGGCGAGCGGCTCGTCAAGCAGCAGCAGTTCGGGCCGGGAGACTAGGCCGCGCGCCAGCGCGACGCGCTGCTTCTGGCCGCCCGAGAGCTGGTGGGGAAAGCGCTCCTCCAACCCCGTCATGCGCACGAAGTCGAGGATCCAGGCGAGCTGCTCGCGCTGCTTCTCCGCGGGAAGCCCCTGCATCTTCAAGGGAAAGGTGATGTTCTCCGCAACCGTCTTGTGGGGAAACAACAGAAAATCCTGGAACACCATGCCGATCCGCCGCAGGTAGGGCGGCAGCCCCGTCACCTCCTTCCCGCCGATGAAGACCCGACCCCGGTTGGGCGCCTCGAGGCCCGAGAAGATCCGCAAGAGCGTCGTCTTGCCCGAGCCGCTCGGACCCAGGAGCGCGAAGAACTCCCCCTTCGCGATCTCGAGGCTCACCCCCTTCACCGCCTCGACCGACCCGAAACGCTTCTCGATCCCCTCAACCCGCAATACCGCAGGAGCGCTCATGCTGCCTCGCCGAAGGAAACCGCCGGACGGCGAAGCCCGGCGGCGAAAGCTGGGGGCCGCCCCCGGATGCGGCCAGGTGCGGCGGCCCCCCTATACAGATGCGCGCAACGCGACCGTCAGGCGGCCTCGACCTCGGACCAGATGCGCTCCCACTTCTCCGGCGAAGAGGGGGCGTCGAACTGATAGAGGCCGTGGATCGCCGCGGTCTCGTTGAGGAACAGGGTGTCCACGTAGCGCTCGGGAATCATGTCGCGCACGTCCACCGTCGGCGACCAGCCGATCTCGACCGCGACCGTCTTCATGCTCTCCCGCTCGAGCCGGAAGTCGATCCACTTGTGGGCGATCTCCAGCTTCTCGCTGTCGGTCACGCCCGAGGTGATCGACCACTGGTCGACCCAGCCGAGCCCGCCTTCGGTGGGCTTGAGCACGTGGCGCATGTTGAGCTCCGACTTGCCGTCCAGCTTGTCGAAGTGGATGCGCCGGTAGATGCCCGACCACTCCGGCGAGGCCCAGACCACCTGGGCGCGCAGCAGGCGCTCAAGCGTGTCCTCGTCGTTCCAGCGGTTGACCAGAAGGCCCTTCTGCTTGATCAGCAGCCGCTTGCACTCCTCCAGCTCCTCGTCGCTCAGGACGTAGGGGTTGAAGCTCTTGCCGTCGGGGCGCGGGCCGTCCAGCGTGCCCATGGTGGTCGCCGCCAGGATGCCGGCGAGGGCGATGTTCTCCTCGAAGCGGGCGCTGGTCGAAAGGTGACCGCCGTACTTCTCGTTGAACAGCAGCCCGACCGATTCCTGGTCCTCGGCCGCCACCTTGTCGGTGTTCACGGTCAGACCGTAGCCGCCCCAGCAGTTGGGCGCTGCGATCATGTTGTCGCCGCCGTCTTCCTGCAGCAGGGTGAACTTGGGCGGGACGAAATCGGGAAAGACATTCTTCAGGTCGAACTGGCTGTAGTCGACCGGCTGCACCAGGCCCTGCTTGGCGTAGAGCCGGGGCCAGAAGCCGTCGGCCATCACCAGGTCGAAGTCCTGGGTGCCGCCCGCGCGCAACTTGTTCCAAGCCTCCGAGTTGCCGTCGAAGAAGCCGGCGCTCACCTTCACGTCGTGCCGGCGCTCGAACTCGGCCGTCAGGCTCTTCACGTTGTAGTGCTCCCAGCCGAGCCAGCGCAGCTCGAGGGTAGCGGCCTCCGCATCGCGCACGAAGGGCCCCATGCTCTTGTAGGTCAGGCCGACCGCCGCCGCGGCGAGGCCGCCCTTGAGGATCCGCCGCCGCGACAGGCGGGCGTGCCGCTGCCAGCCTTTCGACGGTGTCCAGTTGCCGTAGGACTCGCTCATGTTCCGAACCTCCCCTCCTGATGTCTTGGGCGTCTTGATCTTGTTTTTGTCTGCGACCCGCTGACGCCCGGAACGGGCCTTGGAACAGTACTGAGACTCGATCCATGCGGTCAACGCCGGCGGCGCCGAGGGCAACCAGGGCCGGGATCTCCCTGGCGGAAAGCACGAACGGCATGGCGGGGTGCCGTGAACGGCGCCCGCGTTCGGGACTCTCCCGATCGGGCCGGCCTCAGCGCCCCTTGAATTTGGGCGGGCGCTTCTCGACGAAGGCCTGGCGACCTTCGATGTAGTCCTCGCTGTCGAAGCAGCGGTCGACCAGCTCCTGGCAGCGCTCCAGGTCCCGCTCCGCCGGGTCTTTCAAGATCTCGTTGAGGATGGCCTTGGAGGCGGCGATGGTGAGGGGCGCGTTGCCGGCGACGCCGCGGGCGTAGTCGGCGACGAAGGTCTCCAGCTCGCCGTCGGGCACCACCTTCTGCACCAGTCCCATGTCGTAGGCCTCCTCGGCGCCGAAGCGCCGAGCCGAGAAGACGATGTCGCTGGCGGCGCCGGGCCCGAGGACGTCGGCCAGGCGCTTCAGGCCGTGGAAGGGATAGCCGAGGCCGAGCCGCGCCGCGGGCAGGCCGAACTTCGACTTGGCCGAGCAGAAACGCAGGTCGCAGCAGATCGCCAGGGCCAGCCCGCCGCCCAGGCAGTAGCCGTCGACCATGGCGATGGTCGGCTTGGGAAAGCCCTGGACCGCCTCGTAGGCCGCCTCGACCCGCTCGTTGTAAAGAGTGACCGCCTCACTGGAGCCGCGCTCCGTCTCGAACTTGGAGATGTCCGCGCCGGAGACGAAGGCCTTGCCGCCCGCCCCGCTCAGGACCACGACGCGGATGCTCTCGTCCTCCCCAAAGTCGTTCAGGACCTGCGCCACCCGGTCCCACATCTCCAGCGAAACGGCGTTGTGGCGCTCCGGGTTGTTGAAGACGAGGTGGCCGATGCCGTCCTCGCTGCGCGTCAGGATCTTTTCCTGGTTTCCGGTCGTCATGCTCGCGTTGCCCTCGTCTCTCTCCTGCGGCCGTCGCCCGCCGGGCTCAGACCACGTTGCGCCAGCGCATGGCCGCGATCTCGTTCTCGGTGAAGCCGTGCTCCAGCAGGATCTCGTCGCTGTGCTCGCCGCGCTCGGGCGGACGGCGGACGATCCGGCTCGGCGTGCGCTCCAGCACCATGGGCTGGGCAAGGCAACTGGTCTCGCCGAAGGGCACCGAGTCCATGGGCGCGGCGATTCCCAGGTGCCCCACCTGCGGATCGGCGAAGACCTCATCGATGGCATTGATCTCGCCGCAGGGCACGCCCGCCTCGGTCAAGTGCGTGATCCACTCGCGGCTGCCGCGCGCCGCCAGCTTCTCGGCGATCAGCCCGTTCAGCCGGTCCCGGTGCTTGCTGCGCCCGGCGTTCGCCGCGAAGTCCGGGTCGTCGATCCAGTCTTCCGCGTCCATGGCCTTGCAGAAGCGCCGCCAGATGGTCTCTCCGGCAACGGCGATGTTGATGAAGCCGTCCTTGGTGGGATAAACGCCGGTCGGCGCGCTGGTCGGATGGTTGTTGCCGGCCTGGGGCGGCACCTCGCCCTTCATCAGCCAGCGGGCCGCCTGGAAGTCCAGCATGAAGATCTGGGACTGCAGCAGGGAGGTGTGGAGCCACTGGCCCTCGCCCGACTTCTGCCGCTCCAAGAGGGCGACCAGGATGCCCATGGCGCAGAACAGGCCGGCCGAGAGATCGGCGATGGGGATGCCGACGCGCATGGGGCCCCGGCCCGGCTCGCCGGTCACCGACATGAGGCCGCCCATGCCCTGGGCCACCTGGTCGAAGCCCGGGCGCTCGGCATAGGGCCCGTCCTGCCCGAAGCCGGAGATGCTGGCCAGGATGATGCGCGGGTTGACCGCCTTCAGGCTCTCGTAGTCCAGGCCGAGGCGCGATTTCACACTGGGGCGGAAGTTCTCGACCACCACGTCGGCCTCCCCGACCAGGCGCAGGAAGACTTTCAGGCCCTCCGGGTCCTTCAGATTGAGGGTCAGGCTGCGCTTGTTGCGCTGCAGGTTCTGGAAGTCCGGCGTCGCCCTGCCGGCACCCAGCGCCCCGTCAGGCTCCAGGGCCGCCGGCGTCTCGATCTTGATCACGTCGGCGCCCCAGTCCGCCAGCTGGCGCACGGCGGTCGGCCCGGAGCGCACCCGGGTGAGGTCGAGCACCCGGCAATCCGAGAGGGCGTCCGAGGCCGGCAGGTGGGTCATCGGCCGGCCTCCCCTCGCCCACGCGCCAGGTCTCCGTTCTGCAGAGCCGTGAGACCGCTCATGCCGGGCGCGTCGAAGAGGCCGCCCGGTCCCTCGGTGATCTCGCCGTAGGTCCGGGGAGCGTCTCCATCGGCAAAGACCTCCGCCACCCTGGGCGCCGCGCCCTTGGCACTGTGTTCGCGAATCCGAACCGCGCCGCTCATGGCAGGTAGCCGCCGCCGTTCACGTGGATGGTCTGGCCGGTGATGTAGCCGAGGCCGGGGGTGCAGAGCGTCGCCACCACCCGCGCCACCTCCTCGGGCCGGCCCTTGCGCTCGACCAAGTTGTGGCCGCCGCCAGGATGGACCGGCAGCGGGCCCGCCGCGGCACCGCGGACGGTGTCGATGTCGCCGGGGACGACGCAGTTGGCGGTGACGCCGTGGGGGCCCAGCTCGACCGCCAACGCCTTGGTCAGGCCGACCACACCCGCCTTGGAGGCGACCACGTGGGCCCGTCCGGCTGCGCCGCCGTGGGCCGACTTGCCGCCGATGTTGACGATGCGGCCATAGCCTGCCGCCAGCATGTGGAGCGCGCAGGCCCGGGCGCAGAGGAAAGCGGCATCCAGGTTGATAGCCGTGATGTCCCGCCATTCGGCGAGGGTCATGTCCATGAGCGCGCGGCCTTTGCGGACGGCCGCGTTGTTCACCAGGATGCTGGGCGGGCCGTATTGATCCAGGGTCGTCGCCACCAGGGCCTCGACCCCGGCCTCCTCGCGCAGGTCGGCGATGTGCGCGAGCGCCGAGCCGCCGGCCCCGCGCACCAGCTCGGCCGTCTCCTCGACGCCCTCCCGGTCGTTGAGGGCGTTCACCACCACCGCGGCACCGTTCGCTGCCAGCGCCAGGGCGATCTCCCGGCCGATGTTGCGGGCCCCGCCGGTGACAACGGCCACGTCGTTTCGGGAGGTTCCGGCGGGCGATGAGTCGGTCATGAGGTTTCTTCCCGTGAGCGGGGCCCGGAGAAGGCGAGCTTCACAACCGGGCCCAGGAGCGGCCAGAACAGGCTGACGCAGGTCAGCACGAAGAGCACCACCACGATAGGGCTCTCGAACAGCCGGGCGAAGTTGTTGTCGTACATGATCATGGACTGGGAAAAGGATTCCTCCACCAGGCGCCCGAGGATCAAGCCCATGACCAGCGGCGCCAGCCCGAAGCCGTGGCGCAGCATGACGAAGCCGACGAGGCCGGAGACCACCATGACCCAGACGTCGAAGATGGAGGCGCTGCCGGCGTAGGCGCCGATGACGGAGAAGGTGAAAACCGCCGGCCAGAGGAGCGTGCGCGGGATCAGGGTGATCTGGGAGAAGAGCTTGACTCCGGCGAGGCCGATGCCGAGGAACATGACGTTGGCCAGCAACATGGCGCCGAAGATGGCGTAGATGAACTCCGGTGTCTCACGCACCAGGTAGGGCCCGGGCCGGAAGCCATGCATGACAAGGGCGGCGAGGATCAGCGCCGTGGTGGCGCTGCCGGGTATGCCGAGGGCCAGCGTCGGCACCATGGCGCCGCCGGTGGCCGCGTTGTTGGCCGCCTCGGGCCCGGCGATACCCTCGGGGCAGCCGGTGCCGAACCGCTTCTTGTCCTTCGACCAGCGCCGGGCCTCGTTGTAGCCCATGATGGCGGCGACGGTGGAGCCCTCGGCGGGCAGGATGCCGATGAAGGTGCCGAGGCCGCTGGAGCGCAGGATGGTGCCGGCGACCCGGCGCAGGTCGTCCCGCGAGGGCAGCTTCATGACCCGCGAGCGAATGCGCTCGTAGTGCAGCTCGAGCGTCTGGGACTGGTTCAGCAGCTCGCTGAAGGCGAAGAGGCCGATCAGGACGGGGATGAAGTTGATGCCCTCGGTCAGCTCCGGGATGCCGAAGGTGAAGCGCTCGACGCCGGTGGTCAGGTGGATGCCTACGGTGCCGAGCAGCACGCCGAAGCCGCCGGAGATGAGGTTGCGCAGGGAGGACTTGCCGCTGATGGAGGCCAGCATGGAGAGCGCGAAGACCGCCAGCGCGAAGTACTCCGGCGGCCGGAACTCGAGCGCCACGGCGGCGAACAGCGGCGCGGCGAAGATGAAGACGACCAGGCTGAAGACGCCACCGGAGACGCTGCTGAAGGTGGCGATGCCGAGCGCCCGGCCGGCCTCGCCGCGCTTGGCCATGGGATAGCCGTCGAAGGCCGTCGCCACCGCCGGCGGCGCCCCGGGCGCGTTGATCAGGATGGCGGTGATCGAGCCGCCGAAGGTGCCGGCGCAGTAGAGCGCGGCCATCATGCCGATGGCGGGCACCGGGTCGAGGGTGATGGTGAAGGGCAGCAGCAAGGCGACCGCCATGGGCGAGCTGAGCCCTGGCAGCGCGCCCACCAGCACGCCGATCAGCACGCCCATGAACACCAGCGCGATGTTGTAGGGTTCGAGGATCAGTTCGAGACCGTGCAGCACCGCGTCCATGGCGCCGGACCTAGAGAGCGATCCCGAGGACGCCGGGCTCGAAGTAGACCAGCAGCACCCGATTGAAGAGGAAGCCCACGATCAGCGGAAAGATCACCGCGAAGGGCAGGATGAGGGCCCAGCGGCGCTCGCCCCAGAGCGGCGGCAGGCCGAGGCAGATCAGCATCAGGGTCAAGAGCGTGCCCAGCCAGGGCATGGCCGCCACCGTCAGCACCAGGAAAGCCGCGGTCAGGTAGGGCAAGGGGCGCAGGCGCTTGCGCCTCCCGGAATCGATGTCGCGTCCGCGCCGGCGCTGGAGGACGTGCTCGAACGGCAGGCCCAGAGCCAGGATCACGATGATCAGCAGGACCAGGCGCGGGAAGAACTCGGGCGGCACGTTCTGCGCCAGCATCTCCGAGACTTCCTCGAAGCCCGTGGTCACCCAGTAGAGCGCGCCGCAGATGGCGAAGATGATGGCCGCCGCCACCAGATCGACCGGATGCACGAGGCGCCGCTCGGGTCCGACGCCCGACGCCGCCGGTCCCTCCTCACGCCCGGGCATGGCCTTCCTTCCCGGGCCCGTGCGCCGCCCCGGTCATCTCTGCCTCCAGTGTCGCCAGAAAGCGCTGCTTGGCGGCCAGCACGTGCAGGTCCTTGATCGGCATGGCCTCGTCCGCCCGGGTCCGCAGGTTGGTCCGGTCACTCATTCGTTTGCTCGCCTTGCGAGACGACTGGGACGCCCGTTGCCCGCCGCCAAGAACGGCTCAATTGTCCAGCAGGTCCAGATCCTTGAGAGCCTGCACCGCCTTGGCATATTCCTCCTTGATCTGCTGGTCCCAGACCTGGTGGCCGGCGACGCTCTCCTCGGCATCGAGGCCCGCGCTCTTTAGGTAGTTGGCGAAGGTCTCGTGCTTCATGGCTTTCACCATGGCGTCCGAGAGCGTCCGGATGCGGTCCTCGGGCGTGCCCTTCAGCACCCAATAGCCGCGGGTCGTCGAGGTCTTCACCGGATAGCCCAGCTCGTAGGTGGTGGGCACGTCGGGATAGTCCTTCAGGCGCTTCTCGGCCATGACCGCGAGGGGCCTGAGCGTGCCTTCGCCGATCTGGGCGCCCGCCTCGCTGACGTTCGGCAGGGTCGCCTCGATGGCGCCGGACATGAGGGCATGGACCATCTGGGCGCCGCTGCCGAAGGGCACCACCTTGAACTGCATGTCCGCGGCCTTGCCAAAGGTGGCGAGGCCGATGTGCTCGGTGCCGCCGACCTGGGCCACGCCCCAGTTGAGCGGCTGCTCCTTGGAAGCCTGGATCAGGTCCTCCAGGGTCTGATGGGGGCTCTTCGCCGCCACGGCGATGAAGGTGGGATCGTCCATGGCGCGGGCCACGCCGACCACGTCGTCGATGGTGAGCGGCGACTTGCCCCGGGCGATGGTGTAGAGGTGGCTCTGGGTAAGGGCCAGCACCGTATAGCCATCGCGATCCTTGCCTATGGCGTACTGGTGCGCCTTGGCGCCGGAGCCGCCGCGCTTGGAGACCACCGCCATGTCCACGTCCAGCTCGCGGCGGGTGCGGATCATCATCATGCGGGCGGTGGTGTCGGTGCCGCCGCCATACTTGGCGTGAATGACCACCTCGATGGGCTTGTCGGGGAACTCTCCCTCGGCCGCCCAGCCAACCGACCATCCCATGGCGAGTCCCGCCAGGAGGACCGCCAGCGCGGCGGGGCGACGTCGCGCCCTGCACAGACTCCGCTCAGACATCCCGACCTCCCAGTCGTTTCGTCCTTGCTTGTCGACCCCGCGTCCCTACTGCGTGACGGACGCGACCGCGGGCGCGGCAACTGTCTAAAACTCCCTCTCGGCCAGTCTTTCACCCGCCGTAGAGCGAGTCAACGCGGGACACTGTGGCTGCAGACGACATATTGAGATCAATTCCTTCCATCACGGAATTGAGCGTTCAGTTCAGGCATCTTGCCGCTGCGCAACCCGCAATCATCCGCTATTGTCGACAACTGCCGCTGACCCGCCGCGCGGGATCGCCAAGGCTTGAAAGCCGGCGGTCGCACCGGCACATTCGCAGGACCGCTGCACGGGAGGACGTTCATGGAAGCCAGCGCCCCACGCAACCTCGATCTCGAGACGGCGCTCGCCGAGGCCCGGCGTGAGTACGTCGCGGCCAACCCCAAGAGCCTTAAGCGCCACGAGACCGCGCGGCATCACCTGCCGGGCGGCAACACCCGCACGGTGCTGCACTACCCGCCCTTCCCGCTCGCGATTGCCCGTGCCGAGGGCGCCCGCCTCTGGGACTTCGACGGCCACGCCTATGCCGACTTCCTCTGCGAGTACAGCGCCGGCCTCTATGGCCACTCGGACCCGACCATCCGCGCCGCCATCGAGAAAGCGCTCGACGGCGGCATCGTGCTGGGCGGGCCGAATGCCTACGAGGGCCCCTTCGCGGAGCTGCTCTGCGCGCGTTTCCCCTCCCTGGACCAGGTGCGCTTCTGCAACTCGGGCACGGAGGCCAACAGCTTCGCCCTGGCCACCGCCCGGGCCGTCACCGGGCGCGCCAAGGTGCTCGCCTTCGACGGCGCCTACCACGGCGGCCTCTTCTCCTTCGCCCACGGCCGCTCGCCCATCAACGCGCCCTTCGAGGTGATCCTCGCGCCCTACAACGACGCCGAGGCGAGCTGCGCCCTGATCGAGCGCCATGCCTCGGAGCTCGCCGCCGTCATCCTCGAGCCCATGATGGGCGCCGGCGGCTGCATTCCGGCCGAGCAGGACTTCCTCGCGGCGCTGCGCCGGGCGACCGAGGCCCACGGCGTGCTGCTGGTCTTCGACGAGGTCATCACCTCGCGGCTCAGCCCCGGCGGCCTGCAGGCGGTCTACGGAGTCACCCCCGACCTGACGGCCCTCGGCAAGTACCTGGGGGGCGGCGCCTCCTTCGGCGCCTTCGGCGGCCGGCGCGACATCATGATCCGTTTCGACCCCGCATCCGAGGATGCGCTGACCCACGCCGGCACCTTCAACAACAATGCCATCACCATGGCCGCCGGCCTGGTGGGATTGAGCGAGATCTACACGCCGGAGGCGGCCGAGGCGCTGAACGCCCGCGGCGAGGCCTTCCGCGCGCGCCTCAACGAGATCATCGCACGACACGGGGTGCCGCTGCAGGTGACCGGCTTGGGATCGGTCATGTGCGTCCACTTCACCAACCAGTCGATCCATTCACCGGCCGACACGGACGGCGAGGACCCGCGCCTGCCGGCGCTCCTCCATCTGGACCTGCTGCGCCTGGGCCACTACATGGCGCCGCGCGGCATGGTGATCCTGTCCCTGCCCATGGGCTCGGCGGAGCTCGACGGCTTCGCAGCCGCCTTCGATTCCTTCCTGGAGGAACGTGGACCCCTGCTCAGACTTTAGTGCCTTATACCAAATCTTGATGATAATGGCCCATAGGGATCGCTTTTGGAGCGTTTCGGGTAGGAAGCAGGCCGCAGGCGATGTGGGGCATCGGCAAGGCCTGCTGACGCCCGCCGAAACGCTCCAAAAGCGACCGGGACGGCGGGCTTTCAGAACTTTCGGACAGCGTCGCCCGTGCCTTTCGATGCCCCACATCGCTGCGGCACGCGCTCCTTGCCGAAAGATCTGAAAGTCCGTCCCTAGGGGTCACTATCATCAAGACTTGGTATTACTTGGACGGCGGGTCGCGCTTGATGACCGGCAGGAGGTCGCGGAAGGCCGCGTCGTCGCCCCGTTCCAGCCACTCGAAGATGACCATCTCGGTGGTGATCCGGCCGACGCCGGCTTCGCCGAGCCTCTGAAGCGCCGCCTCCTTGTCGACCGCCTTCCGCGAGGAGACCGCGTCGACGACCACGTGGGGCGCGTAGCCGGCCGCCTTCAGGCTGAACGCCGTCTGCAGGACGCAGACATGGGTCTCCATGCCGGCGACGACGCAGGTGGCGCGGCCCAGTGCCGCAAAGCGCGCGGCGCAGTCCGGCTCACGGGCCGCCGCGAAGTGCACCTTTGGGAGAACCGCTTCTTCCGGCACCCGTTCGCGCAGCTCCGGCAGCAGGCGCCCGATCCTGTCGGCGCAGTGTTCGGTCATGAGAACCGGCACCCCGAGGCGCTGGGCCGCCTCCACCAGGCGCAGGGCGTTGGCGAGGACCCGTGCGGGCTCCAGCACCGCAGGCGCGAGGCGCTCCTGCACGTCGACCAGCAGCAGGAAACAGTCCCCGCGGTCGAGCAGCACCGGCCCCTTCCTTTCACGCGGCCGCGGCAACAGCGGAAAGACTCAGCTCTTGGCGGCGCGGCGCGGGGCCGGACCCGGGCGGGCGGCCTCGGCAAAGGCGCAGCCGTCTTCGTCGATGCTGCCGTCGGCCCGGAAGGGCGCGATCGCCAGCGCGTGGATCCCCTGGAAGCGCATCTCGTCCGCCTCTTCCCGGCGGTTCGGGTTTGCATCGTCGACCGCTTCAGCCGCCCCGCGGCGCCGGCCGCCCGGCGTGGCGCCACGGCGGCGAAGACGCGGAGACCCAGCAGTCTGAGCGGAGCACGTGCAGCGGCCCTGTCCTGGTCCGCGATTTTTCATCGATATCGCGTACACAAATTGTATACTGGCATGAGTGCATCTTGCCTTCAAGCATCGGCGCGCGAGGAACGAGCGGGGACACGAGCGACCCATGACGGTCAAGGACGCGACGGCCAAGGGCACGACGGTCAAGACCAGGACGGCCGGCAAGTTGCGCACCGCGTCGACCGGGGCGAAGCCAAGCGGCAGCAAGCGGGATGGGCGCGGCCAGGGCGGTGCGCGGGTCTATGCGGCCCTGCGCGAAGACATCCTCAGCCTCACCATCGCGCCCGGCGAACTGCTCGACGAGGTGCAGATCGGCCGCCGGTTCCGGCTCTCCCGCTCGCCCGTGCGCGAGGCGCTCATCCGGCTCGCCAGCGAAGGCCTGGTTCGGACCCTGCCCAACAAGAGCACCATGGTGGCGCCCCTGAACCTCGAGGAGTTCCCCGCCTACATCGACGCCCTCGACCTGGTGCAGCGCGCGACCACGCGCCTGGCGGCCCAACTGCGCAGCGCCGCCGACCTGGACCGGATCAAGGCCTGCCAGGCAGACTTCGAGGCGGCCGTCGAGGCGCGCGACGCGCTCGCCATGATCGAAGCGAACCGGGATTTCCATCTGGCCATCAGCGAGGCCGCCCGGAACCGCTACCTGAAGCAGTTCAACGTCCGGCTCCTGGACGAGGGACGGCGTTTCCTGCGGCTCTACTTCCGCGCCCTCGACGACAGCCTGCCGCCGGAGCTGCGCGACGAGCACGCCGGACTGATAGAGGCCATCGAGCGCCAGGACGCGGACCTGGCCGAGCGGCGGGCCCACGAGCACACGCAGCAGGTCAGCAAGCGCTTCCTCGACTACCTCGCGCGGCGGCGCACCGCCGACATCGCGGCCGCGGTCTCCGCCTGAACCGCCGCCCGGCCACGCGGCCGCCCCAGCCTCGCCCCGACCCGCCTCAGCCTGAGTAAACCGCGACCGGATCGCCCAGCACGTCACGCCTGGCGGTGACTCCGAGGCCGGGCTTGTCTGAGGCGGCCATGGCGCCCCGCTCGCGCCGCGGCGCGCCCTCGGCATTCGACACCGTGACGTAGCTGTTGAAGTCGGTGGCGGAGAAGCGGAAGCGCTCCGGCGTCGAATGGGCGAGATGGGCGATGGCGGCTGTGATGACGTCGCCGCCCCAGCTGTCCTCGATGGTCATGGGGACGCCGAGCGAGACGCAGAGGTCGCGGATCTGGCGCGCCTTGGTCAGGCCGCCCACCTTGGAGATCTTCAAGTTGATGACGTCCATGGCGCGGTCCTGGTGGGCGCGCAGCAGCATCTCGAGACCGTCGATGTTCTCGTCGAGGACGAAGGGCAGCGGCGTACGTTGGCGCACCGCCAAGCACTTCTCGTAGCTCTTGCAGGGCTGCTCGATATAGACGTCGAGGTCCCTCACGGCGTTCACCACGCGGGCCGCGTCGGGCAGCGTCCAGCCGGTGTTGGCGTCGGCCACCAGGATCTCGCCGCCGTCCAGCACCTTGGCGACGGCGCGGATGCGGTCGATGTCCTCGTCCGCCTCGCCGCCCACCTTGAGCTGGAACTTGGTGTAGCCCTCGGCGCGGTAGCCGGCGACGTTCTCCGCCATGGCTTCGGGGGCCTGCTGGCTGATCGCCCGGTAAAGCGCCACCGCGTCGCCGTAGCGCCCGCCCAGGAGCGTAGAGACCGGCAGGCTCGCAGCCTGGCCCAGCAGATCCCAGCAAGCCATGTCGAGGGGCGACTTGACGTAGGGGTGGCCGAGCAGGGCCGCGTCCATGAGCTGGTTGATGCGGCCGAGCCCGCGAGGGTCCTCGCCGATCAGCTGCGGCGCCAGCTCGGCGATGCCCGCGCGGGCCCCGGGCCCGAAGGCCGGCAGGTAGAAGGGCCCGAGCGGACAGACCTCGCCCAGCCCGACGCGGCCGTCATCGCTCTCGACCTCCACCAGGGTGCTGTCGAAGACCTCGACGTACTTGCCCTCGGACCAGGCGTAGCGGCCCTCCTTCACGGGCAGGTCGACCTGGTAGACGCGTATGGCCGCGATCTTCATCTTCGTCCTCGCTGTTGATCGTCTCTATCTGACGGCGCTCAGGAACTTGCGCGTGCGCTCGCTTTTGGGGTCGAGGATGACCTGGCTCGGCGGGCCGATCTCCTCGATGACGCCCTCGTGGAAGTAGGCCACCCGGTCCGAAACGTCGCGGGCGAAGCCGATCTCGTGGGTCACCAGGATCATGGTCATGCCCTCGTCGCTCAGCATGCGCAAGGTGTCGAGCACCTCGCCCACCAGCTCCGGATCGAGCGCCGAGGTGACCTCGTCGAGCAGCATGTAGTGGGGCTCCATGGCGAGCGCCCGGGCGATCGCCAGGCGCTGCTGCTGGCCGCCCGAGAGGCTGGAGGGATAGACCTCCAACTTGTCGCCCAGCCCCACGTGATTCAGCTGGTCGCGGGCGACCTCGCGGGCCTCCTGCTTCGACTTCTTGAGAACGATGCGCGGGGCCAGCGCCACGTTCTCCAGGGTGGTGAGATGCGGAAAGGAGTTCCACTGCTGGAACACCATGCCGAGCTTCTGGCGCAGCTTGTTGAGATTGGTGTTCTTGGCGTGGACATCGGCGCCGTCGACCAGGATCCGGCCGCGTTGGATCGGCTCCAGGCCGTTGATGCAGTAGAGCAGCGTCGACTTGCCGGAGCCGCTGGCGCCGATGACGCTGATCACCTCGCCGTTCGCGACGTCGAGGCTCACGCCCCGGAGCACCTCCAGGTCGCCGAAGGCCTTGTGCACGTCTCTGATCTCGATCATTGCTGCCACCTGCGCTCGAGTCGCGCCGTCGCCCTGGCGATGGGAAACGAGAGCGCGAAGTAGAAGACACCGACCACCGTCAGGATGATGAAGGGCTCCTGGGTGCGGGTGATGAGGATCTGCGAGGCGCGCAGCAGCTCGACATAGCCGAGCACCGAGACTAGGGCCGAGTCCTTCAAGACGCCCAGCGCCACCCCGGCCCAGGCCGGCAGCACCGCGCGCAGGCCGATGGGCCAGACGATGTAGCGCATGTCCTGCCAGTAGCTCATGCCCAGCGAGCGGGCGGCGCGGCGCGTGGTGACCGGAACCGCTTCGATGCCGCCACGGGCCACGTTCGCCACCAGCGCGCTGGTGTAGAGCGTCAGCACGAAGGTGCCGGCGGCGAAGGGGTTCAGCGGAAAGCCGATGATCGGGAAGAAATTGAAGAAGAGGATGAGCTGGATGATCAGCGGAACGCTGCGGAAGGCGTCGAGCACCAGGCCTAGGGTGGCGGCCCCGGCCCAGCGCGAGACCGCCAGCAGCCAGCCGAAGCCGCAGCCGAGCAGCGTCCCGACGGAGATCGACAGGACGGAGATCAGGAGGGTCCGGCCCGCCGCCTCGGCCAGGTAGGATAGGTCCGAGACGTTGAAGCTGGTGAAGAACTGGATCGCCTGGCCGAACTGAAACACGCTCCCGCCTCCTCAGTACCGGAACAGACGCCAACTTATGAGCCGCGAACCGCCGAGGATGATCTTGACGATCACGTAGTAGATCACCGCCGTCACCAGGAAGTACTCGAAGATCCGGAAGGTCTTCGAGGCCAGGAACTGGGTCTCGCCGGTCAGCTCGCGGAAGCCCACCAGCATGCCCAGCGAACTCATCAGCACCGACCAGACCATCTGGTTGGTCATGGGGTGATAGACGATGCGCAGCACCTGGGGGATGACGATGCGCAGATAGGCCTGGGCATAGGTCATGCCGAGCGATCGCGCAGCGCGCACCTGGGTCTGGGGGACCGCCTGGAAGCCGCCGCGGAAGTTCTCCGCCAGATAACCAGCATTGTTGAAGGAGAGCGCGCAGAGCACGATCCAGAAGGGGCTCAGGTGGATGCCGAAGGCGCCGAGCCCGAAGCCGAAGAAGAAGAGCTGCAGCAGGGCCGGCGTGTTGCGGGCGATCTCGATCCAGGAGACGGCGAGCCAGGTGATGGACCGGCGCCCCGACATCCGGATCATGGCCAGCGCCAGTCCGATCACCACGCCGACCAGCATGGCCTCGACGGCGACCTCGAGGGTCACCAGCCCGGCTTCGAGCAGATCGGGCAGCTTCCGGAAAACCGGACGCCAGTGAAAGGTGTAATCCATGTCCCGCCCCCTTGCGGGGAGTCCGCTCCCGCCGCGAAGGCCGGAGCGGACGCCTCGTCACTGCGGCAGGGACTCTAGCCTTGAAGGGGCATCAATAATAGACGCCGGGGATCTTCAGCTCGGGCGCCTCGCCGCCGACGAACTGGCCCCAGAGCTCTTGATAGCGCCCGGAGCGGACCTGTTGGGTGATGAAGAGGTTGAGGTAGTTCAGCCAGCCGAAGTCCTTGCGCGGGCCGACCACCGATGTGTAGTCGGTGGTCCAGGGCATGCGCGGACCGGCGATCACGGTCTCGTACTTCTCGGCGATCGGCTTGACGGCCGTGTTGGTGGTGATGCCGGCGTCGGCCTTGCCCTGCGCCACCGCGAGGAAGACCTCGTTCTCGCTCTGGTAGCCCTGGTAGAGGTCGACGACGCCCCATTCCTCGGCGATCTTCAGGTACTCCTGCTCCGGCACCGTGCCGACCGCGGCGGCGACGCGCTTGCCCTTCATGTCCTCGAAGGTCTCGATGCCGGAATCCCGGCCGACGACGGCCTGGGCGTAGTAGATGGCGTAGGGAATGGTGAAGCCGACCGTCTTGGCGCGCTCCAGGGAATCGGAGGTGCCGCCGAAGACCACGTCGGCACGGTTGCTGACGATCGACGGCAGGCGCTCGGCCCAGGTCACCGGCAGGATCTCGTGGTCGACGTCGAGCGCCTTCGCCAGGTCCTTGCAGTACTCCACGTCGAAGCCCGCAGGCTCGTTCTTCTCGTCGTAGAATCCGATCGGCGGGAAGTCCAAGACCACCGCGCAGCGCACCTTACCCTCGTTGATCACGTCGTCCAACTTGTCCGCCTGGGCCGCGCCGAAGGGCGCCGCGATCGCGAAAGCGGCCACTGCCGCTGCAGCCAAGAGCTGTTTTCCCAGGTCCATTTCGTCCTCCCTCGTTGTGCCTCGATTGGGTTCGTTCCCTTGGGGTTCGGTCTCTCTTTCGAGCCGGCCTCACCCGGGCTTTCCCGAAGCGTTGCCTGGCAGTGGCGCGCGCCAACTGCGCCGCCCACGGCAACGCACGGTAGGCCGGGGATCGTAGTTGAAATACAAACTGTAGACAAGTTGTGTTTCGGGTTTGCGCCCATAGGATCGAAGGAAAAAGCGGTGGAACGGTTCCGCGCCGCGAGACTGCGGATCGGGCCGGCCCTGTTTGCTTTGTGCGATCGAAGCAGGGAGATTCTCGCGTTTGTTTCGTCCGGGATGCGCACACTCCAACAGAGCCGGCAAACAACCGACAGGCTGCTTGTCGGCCACGATGCCGGCGGTTTTTTACTGCGAACTCTACGGCACGGGAGGGGCCTGCCCACGCGCAGGAGATCCTCGTCCGCGAGATGGGCGTGCCGCAGGTCGAAGGCCGCGAGCTGCCGGACCGAGGCGCGGTCGGGAGCCGGAGCCGCTCAAGCTTCCACGAACAGGCCGCTGCGGCCGAAGGCTTCCTCCTCCGGCGTGAAATGGGGTGCCTCGTCATCCAGGTCCGGGTCGAAGGCGTAGGTCTCCTGGAGGAACGCACCGGCGGCGAGCGCCGCGTCAAGATCCGCGATGACGGCATTCGCCTCGTCGCAGAGGGCCGCCAGTCCGGTCTCCTCGCGCCGCTCCAGCTTCCCGCACAGCTCGGCGCGCAGGCCCGCGAGACGCGCAGCCGGCTTTAGCAGACCATAGCTGCGCGTCAGCCGTTCGAGCGGGAGGCTCGCCTCGTTCAAGGCCCGCGCCCGCGCCAGCTCGGCCTCCAGCCCGGGCCAGTGGCGGGTGGTGTAGAAGGGCTTGCCGTCCCGGTGATACCAGGCCTCCGTGCGGACAATGGAGGCGGAGACCGTGTTGTGCAGCTTCCAGAGGAAGAGCCGCAGGGACGGGCCGTCCATCACGCAGGCAAGCTTGTCGTCCAGGGTCACCTTGAAGTCCGTGCGGCCGGGATCGCGGCCCAGCACCAGATACTCCAGGGGATAGAGCTCCACCTCCCGGTTGCGCACCACGTAGTCGTTGAGGTGGAAGCGGCAATAGGGACAGGGATACTGGGTAGCGAAGAGACGGAAGAAGTCCTTGAAGAGCGCCACCAGATCCCGCTGCCGCTCGCTCTTCTGGGCGCAGACGATCTCGGCGGCCGTGTGCAGGAAGCGCCAGACCGCCGGCCCCAGGTAGTAGGGAAAGCTGACCCGCATGCGGGCATCGCGGACATGGCTCCGCCCCAGGTAGACGTCGAGGAAGGCCACGTACTGGGAGAGGTCGCCGCTCTCCCGACCGAGCTCCAGGCGCTCGCGGCGCTTCTCCACGCCGTTCAGGTAGTGCCGGGTGAGCCGCCAGGCCTGGCGGACGGAGAGCTTCTGCCGGGGCCCGCAATCCGGGAAGTGGGCCGCCACGTCTGCGCCGTAGCGGGCGAACTCGCCGGCCTCCCGCGCGGCGGCGAACCAGCGGTCGAGGACCGCTTCGTCCGGCTCCCGGTTTGCCGCCAGGTCCCCGGCCGTGCCGGCGCTGCAGGCCGCCAGCAGCTTGGGCATGAAGTCCTCGTACCAGTAGGCCGCCGGCATCATGGCGCCCTCGACCTCCTCCTCGGCCGAGTCCAACAGCACCCGATTCCAGACCGCGAGATAGGCCTTGGGATCTGAACCGTCGGCCGATGGCGGCGGCGCCATCTCGTGATGCAGCTCCTGGCGTCTCAAGCGGTTCAGCTCGTGGACCGCCAGCAGGTCCTCGACGATGTCGGCAAGACCCAACTCCTTCTTGCGCAGGGTCAGCGCGTACTCCACCCCGGCGGCGAACTTCTGCCGCAGGGTCACGGCCTCGTCGCGTCCGGCGCTCATGGCTGCCGCGCAAACGGCCATCTCCGGCGTCTTCGCCACGGTCGGCCAGCCCTCGACGCGCGCGCGCAAACGCGCCGCCTCGGCGTCGAGGGACGCGGTCAGCTCGTCCAGCAGGCAAAAGCAGTCTGGCTCCACCACGCCCAGCGCCTTGTAGAGTGCGATCGCCCCATGCACGAACTCGACGAACTGGGGAAAGGTGTAAGGCAGCTTCGTCGCCCGCAGATGGGTCTCGTAGTTGGCGCAGTAGTTCTCCCGGAAGCTGCGGTAGGCCGCGCCCTGCAAAAGACGGAACAGGCCGATCTGCATCTGCAGCCGCGACGTGCCGCGGCCGGGCGCGGCGCGGCGGTGCGGCGCGGCTTCGTGGAGCCTGGGTTCGCCGCCGTCCGGTGGCAACGAGTCCGGATGCACCTCCAGGGTCTTGCCGGCGGCCATGGGATCCAGCGCGCTGCGATAGCGCCGGGCCTCCCGCTCGCGGGCGGCGGGCATGAGGCCGCGGAACTCCTCGAAGTCGATCGCGCCGTCGCCGTCCCGGTCCGCCAGCTCGTAGATCCGCTGCAGCTCCGCCTCGCTCAGGCCGAAGGGGCCGAGGACGGCCCGCATCTCGTCCGGCGCGACCCGGCCGTCGCCGTCATGGTCGAAGACCTCGAAGGCAAGCGCGAGACGGCTCTCCAGGTCGCCCTGCAACGAGGCCACCAGGGCACGGAAGCGCTCGAAGGTGACGCTGCCCTGCGAGTCCGCCTCGAACAGCATGTGGCTGAGCGCCTCGTCCGACGCCTCGTGGCCCAGGCGCCGCATGACCGCGCGCAGGCCCTCCAGGGTGACGACCTCGCCGCTTCCGGGTCCGGCCGTCTTGAATTCCTGCCAGAGCTCTTCGATGGTTTCGAGATCGAGGGCCGCCGGCATGGTCCCTTCCCCTTTGTGGCCTCCATCAGGCTAGGTCGGAACGTGGACCCGCGCAACGCGGCAGCCCGCAAGCGCGCGGGGCCGATGCGGGCCAGCTATGGGTGGACTGCTCCCGGAGCCGGGTGTAGAGACTTGGCGCCCGCCCGGCCGAGTCACGAACCGTCCCGGCCGGCGCCACGAGACCACGGAGGCGGACCGCGTGGTTGACGCGCCCAGTCGCGCTGAGATTCGGCAAGCCCCCCTGACGCCCGGGGAACGGCTGGTCGACGTGCCCTTGCTCAACACCAAGAACGCGGCCATGTCGCTCTACCACCCGCGCATCTACGGCTGGCGCAAGGTCCTGTTCGTGACCGAGGACCCGTCGGAGACCCAGGTGGAGCTGCATCGCTTCACGGAACTCGTCCGTGACTTCGCGGAGCTCGACGTCCACGTGGTCGCGATCACCAACGCGAGCCCGGAGGCCAACGCCGGCTGGGTCGAGCGGCTGGGGATCCCCTATCCGGTGCTGAGCGACCCGAACGGCATCGTCCTCCGGGCCTCCAGCGTGGAAACCAATTGCGGTTCCTGCACTCTGCTGCTCGATCCGCTGCTGCGCCTCGACGCGCGAATCGGGCCGGAGCACGGGGCCGAGCAGGCCGACATGGCGCTCGCCGAAATGCGGGCCACCGTCGCGGCCTGCGAACCCAAGGAGATCACCGAGCAATCGCCTGCCCTGCTGCTCCCCAGGCTGCTCGACCCAGAGCACTGCAGAAGCCTGATGGACTACTGGGAGAAGGGCGAAAAGCTCGAAAACGTGGTCGCCTCGCGCACGGCGCAGGAGAATCAGGCCAACACCCAGTCCAAAATCCGCGCGGACGTGATCCTCGAGCAGGGTTCACCCGAGTTCAACCGGTTGGTCGGGGCGCTCCAGCGGCGGCTCTTCCCGGAGATCGAGAAGGCCTTCAACTTCAAGGTCACCCGCACCGAGCGCTTCCGCATCGGCTGCTACGACGCCCGAAGCCGGGGCCACTTCGCGCCCCACCGGGACAACACCAACCTGCTGACCGCACACCGGCGCTACGCCATCACCATCAATCTGAACACGGGCGAGTACGAGGGCGGGCAATTGAAGCTGCCGGAGTTCAGTCCCCACCTCTATGCCCCGGCGGCCGGCGGCGCCATCGTCTTCTCCTGTTCCCTGCTGCACACGGCCCTGCCCGTGACCAAGGGCCGCCGCTTCGTCGTCGTCGGCTTCTTCTGGGGCGAGGAGGAGGAGCGGATCATGCAGGCCAACTACGCCAGACTGCAGCGCGAGGGCAAGGCGCCGCCCTGACCCTTATGCAGCGCTCGGCCAGGCGGCGCGCGGCAGGTGGTACCAGTCGAGACGGTTCTCGGAGAGGCCGAGCCGGAAGGCCTCGTTCACCCGCCGCTCCAGTTCCTCGGTTGCGAGCGCCGCGTAGTCCTCACGCGCCCTGGCGGCGGCGCAGAAATCCCGCTCGACCCGCCCCAAATCTGCGAACCCCAGGCTGGCGATCTGGCCGCCCTTGTAGGGCGCCTGGAACAGGAGGGCCTCGGCGTCTGTCGCGCGGCCCTCGGCCAAGCGCCAGATCTCGTAGTCGAGCACGTCCCGGGCCAGCTCTTCCCTGGGCATGAAATCCTCCATCGACATGGTGCCCCGTTTCGTCATGCCGAACTTTCGGATGATGGCCACGGACGCGGGATTGAGGCGCCCGAAGATGATGGCGGAGACGCCTCCGCAGTCCGTCTCGGCGAACAGCCAGCCGATGGCGGCGCGCGCGGCTTCCTGGGCGAGGCCGCGCCCCCAGTAGACCGGCGCCAGGCCGTAGAGGATCTCCGGGTCCTCGCCGATGTCCGGCTCGCCGAAGCCGCACCAGCCGAGCAGCGTCCCTTCCGGCGCGACGGCCTCGTCCCGCGCCCTGACCGCCCAGACGCCATAGCCCCGCTCCCCCCAGGCCCTGTTGTGCCAGGCGATGCGCCACTCGGCGCTGGCCCGGCAGCGCTCCGGCGTGGAGGCGTTGGCGGTGATGCTGCGGGTGACCTCCGGCTCGGCGAGGATCCCGGCGAGCGCCGGGACATCCGCGGCCGTGAAGGCCGTGAGGCCAAGGCGCTCCGTTGTGAGACTAGGGGGATTGGCCATGAGCAAGCGGTCTCAGGCCTGCGCGGACCGCTTGGCCCGGCGGGCGATGAGCGGCAGCAGGACGGCACCTAGCGCACAAGTGACCACCAGGTACCACATGGCCCCGCTATAGCCGGCCATGAAAGAATCCTTGAAGAGCAGCAGCACCTTGGCCTCGAGACCCGGCGTCAGCGTGCCGAGCAGCTTCTCGGCCTGGCTCGGGTCCGACAGCAGGCTGCGGATCAACTCCTGGTCCTTTCCGGTGAGCGAGATCTTCTCTCGGGCCAGCGACGCGGTCAGGTCGCGCCGGTCCAGCTCCTTGAAGATCAGCCCGCCGACGGCCAAGCCGACGCTGGAGCCGAAGTTCCAGATGGAATAGAGGATGCCGATCATCACGCTGGCCTGGGCGGGCGGAAATGGCGAGGTGGCGGCGAGCGCCACGGTCGCCTGCTGCAGGCCCCAGCCGAGCCCGAATAACCCCAAACCGACCAGGACCAGCGGCACGGGGCTCGCCGGCTCGAAGAAGACCTGCACCAGCGCGGCGAACACCAGGACGATCTGCCCGGCCGTCAGGAACGGCAGGGGGCCCGTCCGGTCGGCCAGCTTGCCGATCAGCGGCGGCACGAGCACCACCAGGGTGGAGATGGGCAGCAGCATCATACCCGCGATGTAAGGCAACTCGTTGCGCACGGTCTGGAGATAGAGGGGCGCCATGAAGTTGCCGATGGCGATGAAGCCGCCGAGGGTGAGCGCAACCACGGTGCAGGCGCGGAAGCTCGGGTCGCGAAAGACCTCGAACTTGATGATCGGAAAGGCGACCCGCCGCTCGACCAAGACGAACGCGACCAGCAGGACGATGGCGGCCGCCGCGGTCCCGAGGGTGAGCGGCGAATCCCAGCCCCAGTTGTTGCCCTTCATGATGGCCGTCACCAGGGCGCTCATGCCCGGAGTCAGGAAGGCGAGGCCTAGCCAGTCGATCTTCTCCCCCTCCTGGCGCGGCGTCTCCAGGACGGAGCGCCAGGATATGAGGAACCCGAGGGCGACCACCGGCACATTGACGTAGAAGGCCCAGCGCCAGGACAGGGTCGACATGAACACGCCGCCTATCACGGGCCCGACCGCCATGGCGAAGCCCGTGATGCTCATGAACACGGCCAGCGCCCTGCCCTGCTCGGCCTCCGGGAAGTGATGGTTCACCAGCCCGACCGCGCAGGTCAGCAGGATCGCCGCCGCGATGCCCTGGGCGAAGCGGCAGGCGATCAGGAATTCCGGCGTGTCGGCGGCGCCCGCCAGGAACGACGCCAGCGCGAACACGATCACGCCGCCGTAGAGGACCTTCCTCCGGCCGTAGATGTCTCCCAGGCGTCCCATGGTGACCATGAACACGGTCAGCATGAGGAAGAAGGCGTTCATCACCCACTGGAGCTGGTCGACGCTGGCGTGCAGCTCCCTCTGGATGCCGGGCAGGATGGTGTTGACGATGGTGAAGTCTAGGAAGGCGACGAAGCAGAGGATGCTCACCCCGACCAGAGCCTGCCAGCGCTTCGGATAGACCTCCGACATGAAATCCCCCGTACTCTCCCCTCGGACGCGCGGTCGCGCCCCCCGCCCCGTCTGAGGCCGCCGGCAGGCTAAGCCCGATCCCGCCCGGAGGCAACGGAGGTGTCGCCTTGCGCCGACTCGCCGCGGGCCGAGCCGCCAGTGTCGGCGACCAAGACCGCCCCGGCCCGGCCGCTTGCGACCAGCGAATCCCGCAGGGCGTCCGGGTTAAGTGATATCCCAGCCGCGGCACATGCCCTCGGGCTGACGTTGCGTCAGTCCAGAGGATAGTTGAAGGCCGCCACGAGAGGCTTGAGCGGCTCGAAGTGCGTCCCGGCATGCGCTCCGTAGGAGCGCCAACGCCCCACGGCGCGCGCATAGACTTCGCTGGTCACGTCCCGATAACTTGGCGTCGCAACCGTCACATGCTTGGCCGTGTCGCGGTAGCGATCCAGTTCCGGGCACCATTCCAGGCCGAGGAAGCGCAGCACCTCGCTCGTCTTTGCCTCGAAGCCCTCTACCAGGTCCTCGTAGCGGTATTCGATCCACGGTAGCGTCAGAATGTTGCGATAGTGCAACCAAAGCTCCATGACGGCCCGATAGGTCCGCACGGTTTCGCCCAAGTCAAGAAAGTTGACCGTGGCCTCGTTCATCTTGAAGCGCTGCATGTAGCAGCTAAGGCAGACGTCGCGCGGGTCCCGCAGCGCCACGACGACGCGGGAGTCGGGGAAAACCAAGTTTATGAATCCAAGGTGGACGATATTGAGCGGCATCTTGTCCACCAGCAAACGGTCTCCCAAACCGCCGTGCTGGCTCTCCGCGAGGGTCCAGAACTGCCGGCGCGCCCCGATCAGGTCGTCGGCCGCCAGACTACCCAGGATCTCGGGATAGTTTCCGCTCTCGAGGTAGGGCCTCAGCAGATGGGTCAAGGGCGACCGCTCCTCGGTGGTGGTCACCGCCGGATGAGCGGCCAGCAGGCGCTCGACCAAAGTCGTGCCCGAACGCGGGAACCCCACGAAAAAGACCGGCGCTCTCCGCCCATCGTCCGGGGCCGTTCCCGACGCAGTGCGAAGACGCTCGCGCGTGAACCAGGACCGGTTGTCTTCGACTTGGTCGAGAAAGCGCGCGTTGCGAGCCTTCATCGCTGCCGCGCTCTCGCGCGCCATGGCGTTGCCCTTGTCGAAGGCTGTCAGCGCCTCCGCGGCCGCGCCCATCCGATCCAAGACCAGCCCGAGCTCGAACCAGGCGTCGATCGCCTGCGCCCGCGTCAGATCCTGCTCCAGCAGCGAATCCAAGCGCGACCTGGCCTCGGCGAAGCGGCCCGCGCGGTGATCGAGCCGAGCGAGAAGGTAGCGCGGTCCCACCGCCAGGGGATCGGCGGCCAGCGCCTCCTGGGCCGCAAGAGCCGCGCCCTGGAGGTCGTTCCGCATCTCCAGGGCCGTCGCGAGATTGGTGAGCAGGCTCGCGTCGGAGGGCGACTGATCCAAGCCCTGGCGAAACCAGCCGACCGCCTCCTCCAGCCGCCTTTGACGCAGGCAGATGACCCCCAGGTTGGCCAGTGCCTGCCTGTTGTCCGGCTCGTGGCCAAGCACCTCCTGGAAACTCCGTTCTGCTTCCTCGAAGCGATGCAACGCCATATGAGCGTTGCCAAGGTTGCAGAGGGCCGCCACCAGCCCGGGCTCCAGACTCAGAGCCTGCTCGAAGGCCGCATGGGCCTCTGCGGGCCGGGCCAGCTGCAAGAGCGCGTTGCCGAGATTGTTGTGATAGCGCGCATCCGCCGCGTTCGATGCGATGGCGGCGCGAAACGAGGCCAAAGCATCCTCGGCCCGACCGGTCTGCAGCTCCACGATCCCGAGCATGTGGCGAGCCTCGGCGTCGACCGGCCTTTGCGACAGGACGCGACGATAGGCCGCCTCGGCTTGATCCAGCTTGCCTGCACGGTGGGCTTCGACCGCAGCTTCAAAGCCGTCGGCCTGCTCGGCCGATTTTCGAGCCCCCTGTTCCTCACGCGCCATGGCCGTGCACCCTATCGGACTGCTGGGACGAAAGCTTCCATTCCAGGCAAGCGACCGCCCGACAACGCCTCGCCAACCAAGCCGACGCCAGGATCCGCCAGGAGATCGGCGGCTCTTCTCCGCCAGCCGCGCGGCACCGCGCCCGCCCGTGGGCACCGGCAGGCTAGGCCCGACCCCGCCCGCAGGCAACGCTCAAAGCCACCGAGTCTGGGGCATGCGCCACGGAAGCGCCAGGATGGGCGTCACGCCGCGACCATTGGCCTGTCGACGACCCGATCAGGGGCTCAGCCGACGGCGGCCTTGCGCAACTTCCGCACCGGTCTCGACATCCCTTTGACCAGATGGACCGGGTAGGGCAGCACCGTCCGGTGCAGCCGCGGCACGTGCCGCCGGTAGTGGTCTTCCATGAAGTCGTAGACCGTCGGGCAAAGGCGCTTGACGTGCTCCCGCGTCGACTTCCCGGCGACCTTGAAGAGGTCCCTTCGCCTGAGCGCCGAGCCGTGCAGGCCCGTGTGCCCCCATTCCGTGCCGTAGGTGGAGCGGCACCAGGCGCTGTGCTTCTTGTTGAAGGCGACGATGTCCTGCTTGGAGCGGGGAAAATCGAAGTAGGACATCTTCATGGGAATCGAGAGATCGTTCAGCTGCCTCACGACGTCCTTCTGACGGAACGCCAAGTCCTCGTAGATCATGACATGGTCGAAGGACGACCGGCCGCGGAAGATCTGCTCGATCCTGCGGAACTTCTCATCCAGGCAGCCGCTCTTGTTCGCCCAGGGCCGCCGCCTCAGCGAGACGTAGTTGTGCAAGGGATGGCGGAGGACGAGCAACTTGACGTCCGGGCGGAAGGACCGGAGGTGGTCCCGGAGCCCGAAGGTCTCGGTCACGACGCATTTCGCGATCACGTGATCGCTGGTCGACCTGGCGTCCTCCAGGTCCGGCAGGCGCACGTGATTCCAGACATCGATGACGCAGACGGAGCGTGGCAGCTGCCCAAGAAAAAAAGTCGTCAGCGAAGCTCCCGACGACTGCATTCCATACAGAAAAATGTTCATTCGGAACACTAGCCTCGAATAAATGCGCTCCAGCAGCCATTAGACTAGCTGCCCCAAACATAATCAAGTCATCTGAGTTACTGAGATGGCAATTGTCAATACTTGAATTGATCTTTCATGGAGAAAGCTTGGCGGAACCCGGCCTCCTCACCCCGAAAGCGCGAACGAAATCCCATCTCGCTCCCGCTCCCCTCGCGGACCGCGTCCCTCTCTGCCGCGCTCACCTCGACTGGCTGCGGAAGTCCTCGTAGAACTCGTCGAGCACCTTGCGCGTGAACCGGCCGATGGCCGCGTACTCGGCGTCGGTCAGATTGGCCAGCGAAACCCGCGCCGAGGGGTCCACCACCTCGAAGCCCTTGCCGGGCAGCAGCACGACGCCCGTCTCCCCGGCCAGGCGGAACAGGAAGTCGGTGCCCTTCTTGTTGTCCCGGAACCAGGCGGCGAAGGCGTCGCCGTAGAGCCGGGTACCGAGCTTCTCCAGGTCGATGAGGCTGTAGTAGTCGACGTCGTTGGGAAGACGGTGGCTCTCGATCCCCATGTTGAGGTAGAGCCGCTTGTAGCGGTCCCGCACGAGGCGCTTGGCCGCCGCCTTGTAGCGGTCCTCCCGGTCCATGAGCTCGTTGAGGGCGAACAGGGTCATCTGCAGCTGCTGCGGCACGGAGAGGCCCGCCGTGTGGTTCAGGGCCACCGAGCGGCTGTCCGCCACCAGCCGGTCGATGAAGCGCAGCGCCCGCGGCTCCGTGGTCAGGGACCTATAGCGCCGGTCCAGCTCCTTCTTGTCGTCCTCCGGCAGGCCGGCGAGGGCCCGGTCGATCGCGTTCTCCTCGTGCAGGGCGATCACGCCGAGGCGCCAGCCGGTCGCCCCGAAGTACTTGGAGAAGGAGTAGACCAGCAGCGTGTTGGCGGGGCAGCGCGCGAACAGGGAGACGAAGTCGTCCGCAAAGGTGCCGTAGACATCGTCCGTCACGACGATGAGGTCCTTGCGCTTCCCGTCGATCAGGTTGGCGAGGCGGTCGAGCGACTGGTCGGACAGCTTGGCCGAGGGCGGGTTGCTCGGGTTGACCAGGCAGAAGACCTTCACGGCCGGGTCCTCCAGCTTCTTCAGCTCCGCCTCGGGGAACTGCCAGTCCGCCTCCTCGTCCATGCGCAGGTCGACGATCTCCAGGCCGTACTCCGGAAGCGGCGGGATCTCCAGATAGGGCGCGAAGATCGGCGTGCCGAGGGCGACCTTGTCGCCCGGATGGATCAGCCGGTTGGCCCGCAGGGACTGGAAGATGTAGGTCATGGCGGCGGTGCCGCCCTCGGTGGCGAAGAGCGAGAACCCGCCCTTGCGCGCCGTCTTTCCGAACATCTCCTCGGTCAGATAGGCCTTCACGATCTCCTCGGCATGGCGCAGCATCCTGGGTGGCATGGGATAGGTGCATCCGAGAAAGGCGCCGACCATCTCGAAGAGGAACTCCTCCCGGTCGAGGTCGAGCTGATCGCGCACGTAGGTGATGGCGCGATGCAGGAACTCGACCCCCGCGGTGTCCTCGTGGCGGTGCGCGTAGGTCTCGAAGCGCTGCACCACCCCGTCGCGCTCCGGCAGCCCGCCGAAACCGCTGTTGAGATAGGCGTAGGAGCGCTCGGCCTCCGTCATGGCGAAATCGCCCAGCCGCAGGAAGGCGCGCCGCGGCAGGGTCGCCAGGAAGTTGGGGTTGCCGCGCCCGGCGTTCAGCATGATGCGCTGGGAGTCCGAGCCGGCGGCCGCGATGAGCTTATCCTTCAGCTCGAAGGGGCTGAGGTCTGCGAACTTGCTGAAGTCCATGTCCGTCATGAGCTTTCCTCCGTTGCCCCCCGAGGGGAGTGGGGAATCAGGGCGAGGGGTTCTTGGTGACCAGTCCGATGATCAGCGGCCCCCACAGGGTGAGCAGGACGTTTGCGACCGCGTAGGTGACGGTGAAGGCGACGACCGGCGTGGCGTTCCCGGCCTTCGCCAGGAGGGCGGCGAAGCCCGGATTGGCGCTGCGGCCGCCGACCAGGCAGCCGAGCGCCTCGATGGGGCTGCGGATCCGGAGAACGTAGTAGGAGAAGAAGAAACCGATGATCTGCGGCACCAGAGTCACCCCCACCCCCAGCAGCAGCAGCGTGGCGCCGAATTCCTTGATGGTGACGAGCGCCTGGGGCCCAGCCGAGATCCCGACCAAGCCGACGAAGACCGCGAGCCCGAAGTCGCGCAGAAAGTTGGAGGCCCCCAGCGGCAGGGCCGCGAAGCGGCGGTGGGTCCCGTGCAGCCAGCCGAACAGCAGTCCGGAGAGCAGGCAACCGCCGCCGGTGCCGACGGTGACGGGCACGCCCCCCAGGTCGACCTCGATCAGCCCGACGAGGTAGCCGACCGCGAGCCCGAGCCCGAAAAAGATGAAATCCGTGATCGCGGCGGCCGAGATCTTGTAGCCGAGCGCCTTCTGGACCCGGTCCAGATCCTTGGGCGCGCCGATATAGCGCAGCTCGTCGCCGCGCCGCAGCTCGAGCTTCGGCAGCAAGGGCAGCTCGTGGCCGAGCCGCCGCGCCGAGACCAGGAACACCCCGTGCCGGGTCTCGATGCCGAGGGAATCGTGAACGTCCTGGACCTCACGCCCGATGTAGGCGCGGTTGGTCAGCACGATGTCCCGGCTCTCCTCGACCAGCTCGAAGCCCCGCGGCGCCTCCGCCTCGGCCCCCAGGTAGCCCGCGCTGGATGTCATGATGGAGAGCTTGCCCGTGACCCCGACGACGTCGCCCGCCGCGATCCGCGTGTCGTCGCTCAGGGCGAGCGCTTCCCCGTCCCTGATGACGGCCTCGATCGCAGCGTCGGAAAGCTCGCGGTCGGTCTCAATGACGCCCTTGCCGAGCGCCTTGCTGTCGTCGCCGATGCGGTAGAAGCGGGTGACCACGCTTCGCGCCGCGTTGAACTGGCCCGGCTCGAGCACGGCGCCGCCGCCGGCCATCTCCTTGGCGCGCTTCAGGGCCTCCTGGCGGATGTCCCACTTCATGATCGTGGGGAAGAACCAGGTCGCCATGAGGATGGGGCCGAGGGAGCCGAAGATGTAGGTCACCGCATAGCCGACGGCGACGTTGGTCTCGAGCGTCCGGGCCATCTCCGGGGACAGGCCGAGCTTGGCGATGGCGCCCCCGCTCGTGCCGATGATGGCCGACTGGGTGAGGCCGCCGGCGGCGAGGCCCGCCGCGGTGCCGCGGTCCAGGCCGAAGGCCCAGGCGGCGGCCAGGACGCATAGCAGGCCCGCCACGCACATGAAGACCGCCGAGGCGAGCTCGTTGAGGGAGCGCCGGTTGAGCGCGTGGAAGAACTGAGGGCCGCCCTGGTAGCCCACGGCATAGATGAAGAGCGCGAAGAACACGGTCTTGACGCTGCCGTCGATCTTCACGCCCAGCTGGCCGACGGCCACGCCCACCAGCAGCGTGCCGGCGATGCCGCCCAGGACGAAACGGCCGACCTTGAACTTGCCGACCAGGTAGCCGAGGCCGATGGTGACAAAGAGGGCCAGGAGGGGCACGGCATCGAAAACGCGGTCGATCAGGTGCATATCCTCTTGCCCTCCCGAGAGCGGCTAGCGCGGGCGAAACGATGCAGGGATCGCACCATAGAAGTCGGGTGGACGGCAAGACGAAGACGCTTACCGCGCTACAATTCTTGCGCTCGCTAGAGACGGGAGTCGACGACGACGCCGAAGGCTCGAACCACATTATGTGAGAACACCGGATAGACGTTTTTTGAGACATCAGCCGAGAAGGTTGCGGTACTCATGGAGTGATCTGGCTGGCGACAGGGTATTTGGACCAACGCCGCGCGGCCTCTGCAGCGGCATCGAGATGGCCAGGAGAGAACTTTGATCGACGCTGGTGAGCCTCCCGACATCGATCCGCTGATTGCGTTCGAAGAACGTCGCTGCTCGACCAATTTGACAGTGCGCGCCGTCGAGACCACGACGCTGAAAGGCGGCTACGCCAGCAAGGCGCTATATCGCCACGACGTATCGTTCACACGGGAAGATGGACGGCGTCACCGCAGCTCCTTTGTTCAAAAGTTTTGCAAGGTATCTGAGATCCGAATGCTGCAGGAATTAGGTGCAAAATGCGCCGCACCCGCTTTGCCTGAAGTCGTCGCGGCGAAGCGGTCGGACGAATGTCCGGAGGATCCAGCGGCCAACTGGTTTATCTCCCCTCTCTACGAGGGGCGGGAGCTGACATTCGACGATCCCGTCCCGCAGGATGTTGTGACGACTTTGGCGAAGGTGCATGCCTCACTCGCGGAAGAGGCGAAGAGCGGCAGATGGACATGGGTTTTCGACCTCTCCCATTTCGAGCGGATCCTCGACGAGGCGGTTGAAGCGCTCGCATCTGCCGACTTGTTCCAGCAGACGGTGGCAGATCATACTGTGTGGGTCGCAAGGCTTCAGGCTCTCCGTGGGTCACAGGTTTTCGCCGAGGCGACCGCTAGCCTTCCGAAGACCCTTGTGCATGGCGATATGCATCCTGGAAATATTATCGTCTGCGTCGATGGTCGAAGCGTGGTCATCGATTGGGGAAATGTCTGTGTCGCCCCGGCCTTCCTGGATATCTCGAACATCATTCCCATCGACTCGCCGAATTGGGACCTCTATTGCCGGACCTATCACGAGGCGGGCGGCGTTGTGAGCGACCAGACCGCACTCCGCGGTTTCCTGTGGGCGCAAGCCGCCACCGGTCTCCAGTATTTGCCTTGGATCGCACGGCACCACACCGACGCGCCCCGCGTGATCAATCAAATCCTCAACGCAGAACGGCGATTGGCCAAGGTGATCTCGTAGGAAAGCAAGCTCACATGCCTTGCAAAGTTGCTCAACTCTTCGTCGAACAGACGCTGGATATCTGCCACTATCAGTTCGCTGAGGCGCTTGCCGAGCATCTACTTGGCCAGGACGGCGCCGGCCCGCTCGCAGGCGGTCGTCGCCAGCGCCATCCGCGGAGCCGTCGGACCTGGCGCCAAGAGCGGCGAAGGCGAGCCGGGATACCCCTCTTCGACCGAGTCATGGGGCGTCATGGGGCAGGTGCGAGAGGTCGAGAAGGCCGGGTTCGGGCCCCTCAGCGGAAGTGATCCGTGGCCTGCGGCCGGAACAGCAGGAACAGCACCAATACAAAGACCGGCAGCTTGATCGCGACGAGCCAGGTCAGGCCGGTCTGGAGGACGTAGAGCAGCAGCGAGAAAGCCATCCAGAAGGCCACGAGCCAGCGCGCCCAGTCGCGGCCGCGCCAGACGAAGACTCCGGCCAGAATCAAAACGAACGAGGCGACAAATCCCATCGCGATCTGCAGGCCCAACGGCAGGCTCAGGAGCCCGCCCGCCGTCATTGCCGCGGTGAGGTCCGAGGCGGTGTCGCGGACCTCCCGAGAGGTCAGCAGCAGGATTTTGGGGAGCAGGCTGGCGAGCCCGTAGATCACCATGAGGACGGCCACGACCGCAACCGATAGCGGCCGGCGAGGGCTCGGGTCTGCAGCGGTCGTGGTGCTCTCCATGGGCTCACCGGATGGTGGCGTGGATGCCCTTTCCAAAGTCTAAATCTCAGCAGGCACACTCGGCACGGCTGCGAGATCAGCCCACTTCCGGGACGATGCCCCGGCGCGACGGGTCCGCCGGCCGATTGCGCCAAGTATCTGAAAAGAGTGGTGACCCCAGCGGGATTTGAACCCGCGTCGCCACCTTGAAAGGGTGGTGTCCTGGACCTGGCTAGACGATGGGGTCGTGGGCTAGCGAGATAGCCGCTCGCGCTGCGAAAGACAAGACCCTATGGGATAGCAGCTCGCCGGGGCCGCGGAGGCCGCCTTCCCTCCGTTGCCCGCCGTCGGTTGGCCGGCCTTACTCCAGGCTCCGAGCCTGTTGGGCGCTCAGCGGGCTCGCCGGGCCGGGCGGCAGGGCGGCCACGGGCGCGCCGGCGATCTCCTTGATGAGCTTCTCCAGCATGGCGTTGGCGAAGTCCACGTAGTCGTCGGCCAGCATGACGAAGGAGCCCGTGCCGCCGATCACATTGGCGAGATAGTGCCGGTCCACCAGGCCGTCCTCGTTGAGGATCGCCAGGCCGTTCACGGTGATGTCCGCGGCCACCGCGTCGTCGCGGGCCCGCTGGGGGTTGGCGCCCTGGTTGGTGCGGCCGTCGCCCGAGACGTCGATCACCTTGCGCCGGCCCTCGAAACCGTTGATGCGCAGCTGGCGCACCGAGTAGTTGACGGCCCCGCCGATGGCCGTGCCGCCGCCGATCAGGTAGCGCGGCGTGTTGTCGATCTGGTCGGCGAAGGCTTCCGCCGAGGCGCCGTCTGTGACGTGCGCCCAGTCGATGGCGACCGTCTGCTTGCGGTTGTCGGACCACTGCACCATGGCGACCGCGATGCCGAGATCCCCCACCGCCCGGATGGCGCCGTGCACGGCCGGATGGCGGAAGGCCTCGGCCAGGCCGCGCATCTGCAGGTCGAACTCGCCCGGCGAGACCGAGGAGGAGGCGTCGATCGCCAGCACCAGCTCCAAATCGACGGGCTGCCCGGCCTGGGCCAGAGCCCTGCGGGCGTCGCCCGTAAGGCTCGAGAGGGCGAGGAGGACGAGGGCGGCGGGAAGGGCCCGGTTCAAAGGCTGCAACATGACGCCAGTCTAACCGCCCACCGCCGCCGCGTCCTCGATAATAAACTGCACCGCGCCGCCGCCGGCCCAGGCGTCGAGCCGCAGCTTGCCGGCGACATGGAGCGGCAGCCCGCCGCCCCGCAGCAGCGCCGCCCCGAGCTCGCCGTCGAGCGCCCGGAAGGCGATGCCCTTGAGGCGCGCGCCGTCGCGGCCGACCAGGGTGCAACGCACGTGGCTCTCGCCGACCACCTTGGGGGCCGCCACCTGGGTCTCCGGCAGGACGAAGCGAGGCTCCGGGTTGCCGACGCCGTAGGGCGCCACCCGCTCCAGGGTCTCCACCAGCTCGGCGCTGGCCGCGCCCGCCTGCAGGGCGCCGTCGATGCCGAGCGCCGGCCGGTAGCGGATCTCCTCCAGGCGCCGGGCGAGGCGCTTCCCGAGGAAGTCCCGCAGCTCGCCGAGACGCTCCCCGGCCACCGTCAGGCCGGCCGCCATGGCATGACCGCCGCCGTCGACCAGCAGGCCCGACTGGCGGGCCGCGATCACCGCCGCCCCCAGGTCGACCCCCGGCACCGAGCGGCCCGAGCCTTTGCCGACGCCATTGTCGAGCGCCACCACCAGGGCCGGCAGGTTGGTGCGCTCCTTCAACCGGCTCGCCACGATGCCGATGACGCCGGGATGCCAGCCCTCGCCCGCGGCCAGCACCAGGCCGGCGCCTCCGGGTGCGGCGGGCCCGCCGGCCTCCTCGATCTGGGCGACCGCCTGGTCCAGCACCTGGCGCTCGATCTCACGCCGCTCCCGGTTCAGCTCGTCGAGCTGGCGGGCGATCTCCTCGGCCTCCGCGCCGTCGTCGCAGGACAAGAGGCGCGCGCCCAGGTCCGCGCGCCCGACCCGCCCGCCGGCGTTCACCCGCGGCCCCAGCACGTAGCCGGCGTGGAAGGTGCCCGGGCGCTCGTCCAGTCCGGCCACGTCGCAAAGCGCGACCAGGCCCCGGTTGCCGCGCCCAGCCAGCACCTTCAGGCCCTGGGCGACGAAGGCCCGGTTGAGGCCGGTGAGCGGCACCACGTCGCAGACCGTGCCGAGCGCCACCAGGTCCAGCAACCGGCGAAGATCGGGCTCCTCCCGGCCCGACCGTGCGTACCAGCCGGCGTCCCGCAGAGCTCGGTTGAGGCCAACCAGGAAGAGGAAGGCGACCCCCACCGCGGCGAGCTGGCCGAGAGCGCCGTCCTCGTCCAGGCGGTTGGGATTGACCACGGCGAAGGCCGGCGGCAGGCGCGGCTCGGCGGCGTGGTGGTCGAGCACCACAACGTCGAGCCCGGCCTCCTTGGCAGTGGCAAGCGCCTCGTGGGCGCTGGTACCGCAGTCCACCGTGAAGACCAGGCGCACGCCCTCGGCCTTGAGGCGCAGCATGGCCGGCGCGTTGGGCCCGTAGCCTTCGGTGAGTCGGTCGGGGATGTAGATCCGCAAAGGCACCCCGGCGGCCGCCAGGAAGCGCTTCAGCAGGGCCGAGGAGGTGGCGCCGTCCACGTCGTAGTCGCCGAAGACGGCGATGGCTTCGCCCTCCTCGATGGCGGCGACGGTCCGCGCCACGGCCCGGTCCATGTCCTTGAAGCGCGACGGGTCGGGCAGCAGGTCGCGCAGCGTCGGTTCGAGAAAGCCGGGCGCCTCGTCGAGCCCGACCCCCCGTCCGGCCAGCACCCGGCCGACGATCTCGGGCAGGTCGAGGCGCTGGGCGAGGGCCCAGGCCTGGCGCTGGTCGGCGCAACGGCTTTCCCAGCGGCGCCCCAGCAGCGAGCGCTCCACCTCGAGGACGAGATCGCGCTGCTCCGCCTCGGGCGAACCGTCTGGGGACAGCGCTGGGGAAGGGCTCGCGGGCGCCATGGACCTCATTTTTTGGGCCGGCTACAGGCCGGGCGGCGGGGCCTTGCGGGTGAAGTTGTGGGTGGCGTCGACGATCCTGACGGTCCCGGTGGCCGAGCGCATGACCATGGACTGGGTGGTGGCACCACCGGAAAAGCGCCGCACGCCCCGCAGCATGCTGCCGTCGGTGACGCCGGTGGCCGCGAACATGACGTCGCCGCCGGCCAGCTCGTGCAGGCTGTACTTGCGGTCCAAGTCGGTGATGCCGCAGCGGGCGGCCCGGGCCCGCTCGTCGTCGTTGCGGAACAGCAGCCGGCCCTGGAACTGGCCGCCGATGCAGCGCAGCGCCGCCGCCGCCAGCACCCCCTCGGGCGCGCCGCCGCTGCCCTGGTAGAGGTCGATGCCGCTGTCCCGGCGGCTGGTCGCCATGGCGCCCGAGACGTCGCCGTCGCCGATCAGCACGATGCGCGCGCCGGCCTCGCGGATCTTGGCGATCAGCTCGGCGTGGCGCGGCCGGTCGAGGATGCAGACCACCAGGTCGGAGACGTCGATCTTCTTGGCTTTGGCGAGGTTGTCGAGATTGACCTTGGGGTCCTCGTCGAGGTCGACAACGCCCTCGGGCAAGCCGCCGCCGACGGCGATCTTGTCCATGTAGGTGTCGGGGGCATTGAGGAACCCGCCGTGCTCGGCCATGGCGAGGACGGCGAGCGCGTTCTGGCCGCCCTTGGCGGTGATGGTGGTGCCTTCCAGGGGGTCGAGGGCGATGTCGATCGCCGGACCGCCCGCGCCCACCTTCTCGCCGATGTAGAGCATGGGCGCCTCGTCCCGCTCGCCCTCGCCGATGCGCACGGTGCCGTCGATCGAGATGGAGTTGAGCGCCATGCGCATGGCGTTGACCGCCGCCTGATCGGCCGCCTTCTCGTCGCCGCGCCCCATGAGGCGCGAAGCGGCGAGCGCCGCCGACTCGGAGACCCGCACCGCCTCAAGGGCCAGATTGCGGTCCATGTAGGTTTTCTCGGACATGATCGCCCCCTCCTGATTGCCTGGCTAGAGCGGGATGAGATGAGATTGAACCACGCTGACGGAGCGATTTTGGCCGGACGTTAGGAGCGACGACGAAGGACATGCCGAAGCATATTCGAGGAGGAGCGACGCGGCGTCCGGCCAAAAGCGCCCGTCCCATGCGGGTTGGCCTGGGTTGACCCGCCGCGTCGTTGCGGGCCTCGCCCGATGCCCCGCATCGCGCTTCGGACCGCGCCTAGCGGACGGAGCCAACCCAGGCCAACAGCGTTGATCCAATCTCATCTCATCCCGCTCTAGGACGTGCTTCCGCGCCAAACGGCCCGCCGGCGCCACGGTCTCGGCGGCACCATTATAGGGCTTCGATGCGAATCATGCGCGGCGCCTCCAGAACCGCCCCCAGATCGCGGATCCGGGTCAGCGCCCGCGACATGTTGGCCTCGCGGGTCTCGTGGCTGGTGATCACCACGGGCACCGCCTCGTCCGGCGCATGGCCGCGCTGCAGCATGGCCTCCACCGAAATGTCCTCGTCGCGCAGCGCCGCCGCGATGTCGGCGATGACGCCGGGTCGGTCGACCACCATGAGCCGCAGATAGTAGCTGCCCCGGTGCCGCTCCATGGACAGCGGCGGCAGGCGCTTCAGAGACTTGGCGGGCACCGCGAAGGTGGCGATGGCGCCGCCGCGGGCGATGTCGATGAGATCGGCCACCACAGCCGAGGCCGTGGGCTCCGCGCCGGCCCCCTGCCCCTCGGCCATGATCGAGCCGACGAAATCCCCGTCGGCGACGACGGCGTTGAACACGCCCTCGATCGAGGCGATGGGCGCCTCCAGGCGCACCATGCAGGGATGCACCCGCTGCTCGACCCCGTCCTCGGTCGCGCGCGACAGGCCCAGCAGCTTGATGCGGTAGCCCAGTTCCTCGGCGTAGGCGATGTCGAGCGCCGAGATGCCGCGGATGCCCTCGACGTAGACGCCGTCGAAGTCCACCTCGCAGCCGAACGCCAGGCCGGTCAGGATGGCCAGCTTGTGGGCGGTATCGATCCCGTCCACGTCGAAGCTGGGATCTGCCTCGGCATAGCCCAGGGACTGGGCCTCGGCCAGGACCTCCTCGAACTCCCGTCCGCTCTCGCGCATGGCGCTCAGGATGTAGTTGCAGGTGCCGTTCAGGATGCCGTAGACCCGCGAGATGCGGTTGGCGGCGAGGCCCTCGCGCAGCACCTTCATGACCGGAATGCCGCCGGCCACGGCCGCCTCGCAGGCGAGCGCGGCGCCGGCCGCCTCGGCCCGGCGGGCGAGCTCCGCCCCGTGGTGGGCGACCAGCGCCTTGTTGGCGGTGATCACCGGCTTGCCGGCCGCCAGCGCCCGCTCCACCAGCTCCTTGGCGATCCCGTCCGAGCCGCCGATCAGCTCAACCACCAGGTCGACCCCGGGGTCGGCCGCCAGTTCCCGGGCGTCCTCGAACCAGCGCAGCTCCGAGAGGTCGAGGCCCCGGTCCTTGCTCCGGTCCCGGGCCGAGACCGCGGCCAGGCGGATCGGCCGGCCGGCCCGCTCGGCGATCAGCTCGCCATGGGCCCGCAGCAGGCGCAGCACGCCCGTTCCCACCGTGCCGATGCCGGCGACGCCGACGCGCAGCTCTTCCGTCATGAGGCCAGCTTCCGTTCCTTGGCTTCTTCCTTCACGACATTAGCGGAACGAAAGAAGTTCTTGATATTCCGCACGGCTTGACGGATCCGCTGGCGATTCTCGACGAGGGCGAAGCGCAGGTGCCCGTCGCCGTACTCGCCGAAGCCGACGCCCGGCGAGACCGCTACCCCGGCTTCCGAGAGCAGCAGCTTGGAGACCTCGAGGGAGCCCAGGTGGGCGAGGTCGCCCGGCAGCGGCGCCCAGACGAACATGGTGGCCCGGGGCGCGGGCACCTGCCAGCCGGCGGCGGCCAGACCCTCCACCAGCACGTCCCGGCGCGCCCGGTAGAGGGTGCGCATCTCGTCAAGACAGTCCTGCGGGCCGTTGAGCGCCGCCGTGGCCGCCACCTGGATCGGCGTGAAGGCACCGTAGTCCACGTAGGACTTCACCCGCGCCAGCGCCGCGATCAGCTTGCGGTTGCCGCTGCAGAAGCCGACCCGCCAGCCGGGCATGGAGTAGGACTTGCTGAGGGAGGAGAACTCGACCGCCACGTCTTTCGCGCCCGGCACCTGGAGGATCGAGGGCGGCGGCGCGTCGAAGTAGACCTCGGCGTAGGCCACGTCGGAGATCACGTAGATCTCGTGCCGGCGGCAGAAGGCGATCACCTCGGCGTAGAAGTCGAGATCCACCACCTCGGCCGTCGGGTTGGAGGGATAGTTCAGCACCAGGGCGAGCGGTCGCGGCACCGAGTGGCGCACGGCGCGCTCGAGCTGAGGCATGAAGGACTCCTTCGAGCTCGCCTGCATGGAACGAATGGCCGCGCCGGCGATGATGAAACCGAAGGCGTGGATCGGATAGCTGGGGTTGGGCACAAGGATGATGTCGCCCGGGCTGGTGATGGCCTGGCAGAGGTTGGCGAGCCCCTCCTTGGAGCCGAGGGTGACGATGGTCTCGGTTTCCGGATCGATCTCGACGCCGAAGCGCCGCGCGTAGTAGGCGGCGTTCGCCCTGCGCAGGCCGGCGATGCCGCGGGACGCGGAGTAGCGGTGGGCCCGCGGGTCCTGGGCTACCTCCACCAGCTTGTCGATCACGTGGCGCGGCGGCGGCTGGTCCGGGTTGCCCATGCCGAAGTCGACGATGTCCGCGCCTTGAGCGCGCGCCTCGGCCTTGAGGGCATTAACCTCCGAGAAAACATAAGGCGGCAACCGCTTGATACGATGGAATTCCTGCTCCATGGGACTCTCAAGACAAAGGTCATGGATCCGTGACCAAGGGGCGGGCTTCGTCTGGCCTTGCGGAGCCGTCCGCGACCGCCGTTCCGGTGTCCTCACGCAGCGCTGAAGGATCCGGATCCTGGGCCGCCGCAGTCTGTACGTTTGCGGCGGGCTCCCCTTTTACCGGGCCGAGGGTCAGTACTCCAGAAAGATCTCAACCCGCCGGCTGGTCGAGTCGCCGAGCTCGGAGGACTCGCCCGCCGCGGGCTCCCGGTCGGCCTTGGCCTCCACCAGCACCTCGTCGTGGGTGGCGCCCAGGTCGACCAGGGTGGTGGCCACCGCGTTGGCCCGCTGAAGCGAGAGATCCAGGCTGGCCATGCGCTGGGCCACCTGGTCGTCGGCCCCGGTCTCGGCGCCGGAGTGGCCGATCAGGTGGATGCGCCCGCCCCGCTGCGCGTGGAGCGCCATGACGCCCTCAAGCACCTGGCGGTCGTCTTGGTCGACCAGCACGGAATCCCTGGGGAAATAGATGATCGCCACCAGCTCGGGCTGCGGCGACAGCAGCAGCTCGCCGTCCATGCTCTCCGTGCCGGCCATGGTCACCTTGCCGCTGGGATCGACCCGATCGGTGTCCCAGTTGATCTCGACCGAATCGTCGGAGCCCGCCGAAGCCGTCTGCGCCGTCGCCGCAGCCGGTGCCGCCGCGGTCTGCACGCTCTCGCTCGGGTCAGGCGCAAGCAGCAGCTGGCTCTTGCTCTCGTCCTCGCCCGCCATGCTCAGCTTGCCGCTGGGCTCGACCCGCTCGGTGTCCCACTCGACCTGGACCTCCTCGACCGACTCGCCGGCATCGGCAGCGTCGCCGGCATCGGCCGAGACGGCCAGGGCGGCCGCGCCCGCTTCCGTCTCGAGCTCGGAGACCTGGTCGCCCTGGCTGTCGCTCAAAGGGGCCTCGCTCTCCAGAGCTTCGCTTTCCGGAGCCTCGCTTGCTGGGGCCTCGCTTGCCGGGTCTTCCTCCTCGGGCACGACCCTGAGTGTGTCCCAGCGGATCTCGACCTGGGTCTTGGCCGCCGGCGGCGGCGCGGCGGGCGGCGGCGCCGCCATCTGGGGCGTCAGCAGCTCGCCCGTGTAGTGGGCGTTCGCCCGGTCGGCCACCAGGCCCTCGACCAGCTGCTCGCGCAGGCTGGCGGGCGTCGCCTGGGGCGGCTGATCGGGCACGCGCGCCAGGTTCGGATAGTCCTCGTCCTCCTCCGAGATCGACCGCTCGCTCGTCGTCGAACCGCCGCCCCCGCCGCAGGCGGCGAGCGCGAGCGGCAGCAGCAGGGCGAGCGCCCGGGCGGCCCGGCCCGCGGCGGCGCGCCGGCCGTTCGCTTCGGGAATCGGCTCCCGGTCTTCCTCTGAGGTTCCTGTCGCCATCTCGATCTTCATTGCGGCTTCGGCCCGCGACTCCGAAGGGGCGAAATCCTACCACGCGCCTTCCGGCCGGGGTAAACCCCAAGCCGCCCGGCCCCGAACCCAGGCAAAGTCTCTGGGCAAACCCGGCCGCATCCGCTATTGAGGGCCTTGCCGAGTCGCGACTCGGGCGGCGCGAAAAATGGCAAGGCGGCGCCCGGGATTCAAGGCTCGGCGGACAAAGCAGACGAACCCAAGGATCTCCGTATGAGCGCTGGAGACCCGCCGAGCTCGAAGTTCGCCGATCCCCTCGAACTGTCCCGTTCAATGGCCGAGATCGCGGAGAAGAGCCGCAAGCTGGTGACCGACTGGATGGAGCGCCAGACGAGCCAGAACGGCGCGACCGCGATCGATCCGCTCAACATCAGCGGCGCCTTCCTCGAGATGACGACGCGCATGATGCAGGACCCGGTCAACCTGGTCCAAGCGCAGATCTCGCTCTGGCAGGACTACCTCCGGCTCTGGCAGTCGGCGACCGAGCGCATGATGGGCGGCGCACCGGAGCCGGTGGCCGAGCCGGAGAAGGGCGACCGGCGCTTCAGCGATCCGGCCTGGGATGAGAACCAGCTCTTCGACTTCATCAAGCAGTCCTACCTGCTGACCGCGCGCTGGCTGCAGGCCACCGTCGAGGGCATCGAGGGGCTCGACGAGAAGACGGCCAAGAAGGTCGACTTCTATACCCGCCAGTTCGTCGACGCCATGGCGCCATCGAACTTCCTGGTGACCAATCCGCAGGTGCTGCGCGCCACCCTCGAGTCCGGCGGCGAGAACCTGGTCAAGGGCTTGCAGAACCTGCTCGACGACCTGGACCGGGGACAGGGCCGGCTCGAGATCAAGATGACCGACCACGAGGCCTTCGAGGTCGGCGTCAACCTCGCCCTCACGCCCGGCAAGGTGGTCTACCAGACCGAGCTGATCCAGCTCATCCAGTACGTGCCGTCGACGGAGCAGGCCTTCAAGCGCCCGCTGCTGATCGTCCCGCCCTGGATCAACAAGTACTACATCCTGGACCTGCGCGAGAAGAACTCCTTCATCAAGTGGGCCGTCGCCGAAGGTCACACGGTCTTCATCGTCTCCTGGGTCAACCCCGACGAGAAGCTCTCGGGCGCCAGCTTCGACGACTACATGACGAAGGGCATCCTGGCCGCCCTCGACGCCATCGAGAAGGCGACCGGCGAGCGCGAGGTCAATGCCGTCGGCTACTGCCTGGGCGGCACCCTGCTCGCAACCACCCTCGGCTACATGGCGGCCAAGGGCGACGACCGCATCAAGAGCGCGACCTTCCTCGCCACCATGATCGACTTCGAGGAGGCCGGCGAGCTCGAGGTCTTCATCGACGAGGAGCAGCTCTCCATGCTCGAGGAGCGCATGAACGAGCGCGGCTACCTCGAGGGCGCCGACATGGCGACCACCTTCAACATGCTGCGGGCCAACGACCTGATCTGGTCCTTCGTCGTCAACAACTACCTCCTGGGCAAGGACCCCTTCCCCTTCGACCTGCTCTACTGGAACGCCGACTCGACTCGCATGCCGGCCGCCATGCACAGTTTCTATCTGCGCTCCATGTATCAGGAGAACCTGCTGGTGCAGCCGGGCGGCATCGAGCTGGGCGGCGTGCCGATCGACCTCGGCAAGGTCAAGCTGCCGATCTACCTGCTGTCGACCCGCGAGGATCACATCGCGCCCTGGGCCTCCACCTACGCGGCGACGCAGATCCTGGGCGGCCAGAAACGCTTCGTGCTCGCGGCCTCGGGCCACATCGCCGGTGTGGTCAACCCGCCGGCCAGCGGCCGCTACAACTACTGGACCAACGACAAGCTGCCCAAGACGCCGCGCGCCTGGCTCGCCAATGCCGAGGAACATGCGGGCTCCTGGTGGCCGGATTGGGCCAAGTGGGTAGCGCGGCGGGCCGGCGCCAAGATAAAGGCCCGCCAGCCCGGCGACGGCAAGCTGAAGGTCATCGAGGACGCCCCCGGGTCCTACGTGAAGGTGCGGATCCGCAACTAGTTCCGGCCGGCCGCTCCGGCCACTCGCTCACTCGGGCAGATAGTCCTCGCTCCAGCTTTCAGACACCACGCCCTTCCCGATCAAGGCGTCGATCTCACCTTCGTCATAGCCGAGCTCGGCCAGGATCCGGCGGCTATGGGCGCCGTACTTGGGGGCGTGGCCGGGCACGCGAATGCGGCTGCGCCGCGGACGGATCGCGTTGGGCGCCACCAGGTCGACCGGCCGGCCGAGGGGATGTCGGTCGTGGCGGATGAAGGCGAAGGTCGGCCCACTCAGGTCCGCGTCGCCTTCGCTCTCGAGGCTCAGATGGGCTTCGCGGACATCCGCCATGGTGTCGGTCGGCTGGACGCCGACATCGAGGGCGCGCAGCCGCTCCACCCAGTAGGCGCGCGCGCGGGTCTTGAAGCGCTCCGCCAGATAGGCCTCCAAACCGTCCTCCGGCAGAGAGGCCAGGTCCGACAGCTCGGGCAGCGCCGCAAGGTCGGCCAGGCGCGCGGGCTTCACCGCCAGGAAGAACCAGCCGTCCGCGGCCTCGTAGCAGCGGTAGAGGGCGTGGGCGCCCTTCACCTCCCGGCCGCTCGGCTCGTCGAAGGGCGCCCGGTCCTCGTAGTCGTACATGAAGGGCAACTGGATCAGCTGACCGGCCGCCGCCAGCGAGGAGCGCGCCACGTCCGTCCCGCCGCCGCGCGCGCGCTTGACCAGGGCGACGGCTGCCGCCAGGGCGGTCGAGAAGCCGGCCAAGACATCGATGGTGCCCATGTGGGCGTGCTCCTCGGGGGTCTCGAGCCCGCCGCCGAAGCGGGCCATGACGCCGGTCGAAGCCTGGGCCAGATCGTCGTAGCCGGGATAGTCGCTGCGCGGCCCCCGGAGCGGCCCGCCGAAGGCGTCGAGCTGGCAGAGGATGAGCTCCGGGTTCATCTCCTTGAGGCGCGCCGGATCGAGACCCAGGGGCTCAAGCTGGCAGTCGAGCGCGTTGGCCGTCACCAGGTCGACCTGGTGGAGCAGACGGTCGAGGATCTCGCGCCCCTCGGGCGTCTTGAGGTCGGCGAGCAGGCTGCGTTTGCCCCGGTTGGCCTGCAGCCCGAAGATGACGGTGTTCCAGGGATCCATGGTCGGCTCGATGGGCGAGAGCAGGATCACCTCGGCGCCGAAGCGCGCCAGGGTCGCGGCGATGGTCGGCCCGGCGACCACGTTGGTGAGGTCAAGGATGCGGATGCCGTCCAGCCAGCCGCGACCACCGTCTTGCTCCCTGCTCGCGGCCGGTGGCGGTCCGGCGGCCGTCCCGTCCGCCTCCCGCTCGGCCAGCTCTTGCAGGATCGCCGCCCGGTCGGCGCCGGGCCGCGGCGCCGGACGCTTGCGGACCACCCGCTCCCCGTCGCCCTTCAGCCAGGCGACGTTGCCCATCTGCCGCATCGGCCCGCAGACCGGGTCGTCCAGCTCCAGCACCAGGCCCGCGGCCAGGGCGTGCTCCGAGGCGAGCCATTCCCGGGTCGTGCGGTGGGCCGCCGCCGGCACCTTGGCCTCGCCCATGATCTTCTCCCACTCGAAGGCGCCGCGGGCGCGGAAGGCCGCCTTCATGCGGTCCGAGAGCTTGTCCGCCCAGGGTTTGGAGAGGGGATAGGCGGCGAGCGTGCAGTCGACGCCCTCGGGCCAGTCGGAGGTCGCCTGGTAGGGGCTCACCCGAGGCATGCCGGACGCCTCGACCTCCTCCCACAGGCCCAGCGCTTTCAGGGCGCTCACCGGATGCGCCACGTGGGAGGCGCAGACCACGTAGAAGGGCCGCCCGTCCTTGCAGAGGTAGGTCCTGTAGAAGGGATCGAGGAACTCCTGCAGATCCCCGTAGGCCATGTCCATGGGTTCGCCGGCCGCGCGGCGGCGATCGATCTCCCGCTCGCGCAGCGACTTGTAGCGCTCGGGATAGCCCTCCACGCGCATGTTGTTGTAGGCGAGGCCCTCGAAGAGGGCGGCCGCCAGGGGCACCTCGATGACGTCCCCGCGGCCACTCCTTTCCCGGTCGAACAGCGCCAGGAGCGCTGCCGTGGCGCCGAGGGTGGCGGCGTAGGCGGAGGCCAGGGTGAGCGGCGAGAAGGAGGGATTGATCCCCATGAGGATGCGGTTGAGGCCCATGTCGGTGAACTGGCCGACCGCCGCGGCGACGATGGCCTCGAAGGCCTGGAGGTCCGCGTAGTCCGGATCGCCCGAGGCGAAGCCCGGCAGCGAGAGGTAGACCAGGCGCGGGTTCTGCGCGGTCATGGCCTCGACGCCGAGGCCGAGGCGATCCATGACCCCGGGCCGGAAGTTCTCCACCAGCAGGTCGGCATCGGCGACGAGGCGCCGCGCGGTCTCAAGGTCCTCATCCCGCTTCAGGTCGAGACGGATCGAGCGCTTGCCGCGGTTGAGGATGGCGTTGGCGGGCGAGTCCCAGAAGGGCCCCTCGGGCGGCTCGACGCGGATCACTTCCGCCCCCTGGTCGGCCAGGATCATGGCGACCGCGGGCCCGGCGATGTACTGACCGAAATCGATCACCCGGAATCCGCTGAGCGGCCCGCCCGTCTCGCCCCCGACAGCTGCACCCATGCCCCGCCTCCTCGCCGGCACGCTGACCAGTCCGATGGGTGCCGCTATTTCAGAAAGCGGTCAAGCACGTTCCGCGTGATGCGCTCGACGAAGGGGTCGCGGTCGATGAGGCCGGCGACCCACTCGCAGGTTCCGGCGTGGAAGACCTCGCCCTTGCCCTTTTGGAAGTGGACCATCATGCCGTTGCCCCGGGCGACCCGCTCGATCGTCTCCGGCGTCGCCGCACCGTGAAGGGTCTCGGCGAGGAAGCGCGCGTCGTCCTCGCCGACGAAGAGCGGCGAGGTGCCGCCGTGGTGGTCCACTTCCAGGTTACTGGCGAGACCCATGGCGAGGATCTCGGTGCCCTCGGGCGCGCCGTCGCTCCCGGCCGGATAGGGCAGGCCGTCCCTCATCTCGTAGTCGAGGCCGTCCACCTCGTAACCGAAAACCCGTGAGGCCGCGCCGATCAGGTCCCCGTAGTAGAGGCCGCAGCCTTGGAAGGCCCAATGCTCGGGCCGGTAGACGGTGAAGCCGCCAGCACCCCGCGGGCAGAGGCCGCCCCACCCGGTGTAGATACCGCGGGTCGCGTTGAGCCCGAAGGTCTCCGCGCCCGGCCGGCCGACCTCGGGCGCCTCCCAGCAGTTGGTGGTCAGGTGGCGCTCCGGGCCGTCCCGGAAGGGGTCCTCGGCGCGGGCGCGGTACTTGTAGCAAACCTGGGTGCGGCCCTCGTCCTCCAGGCGGATCTGCCAGAGGAAGTTACCGGCGAAGCGGGCAACCCGGCCGCCCGCCCCCACGTAGCGCTCGACGGCGTCGCGCATCTCCCACGACCAGTACTCGTCGTGGCCGACGAAGAGCACGCACTTGTAGGGGTCCAGGATCTCCGGCCGGACGTGCAGATCGGTGAGGCTGGCGAGATCGGCCCGGTAGCCCTGGCCCTCGAGCCAGAGGAGGAAGGGCCGCTCGTAGCTCGCCCAGCCGGCCGAGGCGTACTTCTTGCTGTAGCCGTTGGCGTAGGCCCAGTCCATGTGGGGGTAGCGCGGCGCCGCGCCGAGAGCCGGCGGCGCGCGCAAGGGGATGCGCGGCGCGCCGGGCGGCAGGCGCACGAAGCCGCGGCTGAACGGCCGGTCGAGGCTCAGCACCGGCGAATAGAGGTTCTTGTCGGGGCCGGTGATGCCCTCGTAGTGGTTGGAGCCGCCCCAGTCGTTGTAGGCGGTCCAGGTGCCGGTCGCCGCCACCAGCAGCAGCGGCGCGCCGGCCCGGGGCCCGGTGGCCTTGGGCGCGGCGGCCTGGGGCGCGGCGGCCCTGACCAGGACCAGGTGGTCCTGACTGAAGCTTGCGCCGTCCGCGCCCCGCGCCGTGACGGTCACCCGGTAGCCGCCCGAGGGCCAGTCGGCCGGGACCGTCAGCTCGTAGGCGACCGGCCAGCCGCAGCCGGCGACCGAGCAGTCGTCGGGCGCCTGGTGAAAAGCGCCCGCGAGTCCCTCGGCCCGGTGCACGGTCTCGACGCGGACGCCGTCCCGCACGATCTCCAAGTCGTAACGCTCGGCCGTGGTGCTGACATGGAGGCGCAGGGTCTCGCCGGGCGCGTAGGACAGGCGGTCGCTATAGCACCAGGCCTCGAGCTCGCTAGGGTCGTTGCTCGCCCGCTCGTAGAAGTTCTCCTGGACCGCGTTGGTCCAGCGGCCGCCCGTGGTCGCGCCGCGGCGCGGGGTTCGCCAAGACTGGTCGGGACCGCCCTTGGACATCGCGCGTCCTCGCCCTCGACCTTCAGGCGTCCTCGGCCGGCCTGTGCTTGGCCCGACGGCGGTAGAGCTTGGAGGAGGGTTTCACCCGCCGGCCCAGGCGCCGCGTCGGCAGGGCCAGCGGGCTGCGAGCACAGAGCGTCCGCTTCTTTCCCGGCCGGGGGATCTTACGTCGGCGGACCACGGGGGCACCGGCCTTAGCGCGCCAAGTACTGGGCGCCGAGCTTGCAGTAGTGGCGGGTGATGTAGGCCATCTCCTCCAGGTCGCCGGGTCTCAGCTCGCGCACGTAGCGCGCCGGGCTGCCTGCCCAAAGCTGGCCCGTGGGCACCCGCTTGCGCGGCGTCAGCAGCGAACCCGCCGCCAGCATGGCACGCCTCTCCACCACCGCCTCGTCCATCACCACCGCGCGCATGCCGACGAAGCTCTCGTCCTCCAGGGTGCAGGCATGGATCAGCGCCTGGTGGCCGATGGTCACGTCGCTGCCGATGTTGGTCGGCATGCCGCCGCCGGTCTCCCGGTAGTCGCCCTCGGGATCGTGGTTGCAGTGGACGATGGTGCCGTCCTGGATGTTGGTGTTGCGGCCGACGCGGATCAGGTTGAGGTCGGCGCGCAGCACGCAGCCGTACCAGATGGAGCTGTTCTCGCCCACCTGCACGTCACCGATCAGGGTCGCGTTCTCGGCCAGGAAGGCCGTCTCCGCGACCTGCGGCGTCATGCCATCGAAAGGCAAAATCAGTCCCGACATGGCGCGCCTTTCCTCCAGTTGGACCGGCGGCTGTTTAGCACGCCGGTGACATCAAGCAAGGGTGTCAAACGTCCCGGAATCTCAATCCTAACGCCACGATGGATAGGCGTCGCAGCCACTCGCCATCAGCTCGTCGGTCGAAGCAGATGCGGAACGTCTCGTAGCAGGGAAAGGTCAGCTAACGATTCGACACCGGACGACCTCGGAAGCACAATTCTCTCAGCCGTTCGAAAAACCAAGCAGCTGGACCTGTTGGACGATGAGTCGGCTCAATGTCGGAGATCTCGTGCGGGTGATTCCCCGAAGCTATCATGATTTGATCAAGAGCGGCTTCAACCACCCTTCCGCGTGGCATCGTCCCGATCCCGTCCGGGACAGGGATATCGCGCTCGGCGGTCGCTACGAGGTCTTAGAACTTGCCCCGCCGAACGGCACATGTGTGCGTCTCCTCCAGAGCGTCAAGGAACAGAAGGGCTGGATCGACGAAAGCTATCTTTGGTTGGACCAAGAGGTCGACGACTGCCCCTACCAAGCCGGCGACAGAGTCTACTTCCGGCCGACGGCATTCGACGAAGATTCGCTCTCGTTGCGGCAGCGATCTCGATATGACTTCCGGAACGCGGACAAGAGCCATGTCATCACGTTCGTTCTAAACCGCTTCTATATCTTCCTCGATTTCAAGCCCGACCATCCCTATGCCACGCCTTTCCGCTGGATCGGTTTCACTCTCGGGCAAGACCCATCCTAATATTGGAAAACTGTGAATACTATGTACCTCAAGGAGCCGGCGCAGGATTGCATAGTGCCCACCTGAGATTCTCGAACAGTGAGCCTTTTACGACTATTGAAACTGGCGGCGTATCTTCTCATCCTGCTTGAGGAAGAGTATGAACCAGTCCTCGAACTCCGCTCTCGACCCTCCGGCCCAGCCCTGGGAGCCGATGTAGATCGCCCCATCCTCTTGAGTGACATACCGTTTCACTATAGCCGGATGAGCTGGATGTCCTGGCTTGGTGAAAAAATAGATCGCACTCTCAAGGGGAAGCTCGACAGCCACGATGCTGCCTTCATCTACGACTGTCTTGTTCTTACTTGAAATCGCTTTGTTCCATAGGGAGTTCCAGTCGTCCCGAGAAATTCCTTCGTATGCACCGGAAAGATCGAATGTCTCTTCGGCTCTAAGATTGCCACTTATTGGGGGCAAAGTGAGCAGAAGAGCCAACAATGCAAACAGTAGCGCTGTACGATTCATGAGAACTCACCTGTGCCCAATCATAACGTTGACATGGTGGATTTTACGCGAGTCGAATCGGATTGTAGACATTGTTTGCTCGGCCAAAACGCCGATTCACAATTGTTCGAACGGAACGTGACAAATTTTTGCGCAAGTCTTGTCTTCATGCGCGTGCTCTCAGCCAACGAAGTCCACCGCAGCACTCTGCCCACTTACGTGGGTTTCCAATTGGATCATTCGACCCGCGCGACCAGCAGGCCTTCTTCTTCCGTCACGCGGACGGCGAAGTCGAAGCTGTCGAGGGTGAGGCAGCAGTCGATGTCGGTGTCGGTGAGGTTGCGGAAAAGGCGCGCGGTCTCGCCGGGCCGGCCCAACAAAGAGCGCAAGGCAGCGATCAGGGCGGCGGCGTCCGGTTGGCGGCCCTCCAGACGGCCGCGCAGGTAGAGGGCACAGAGTTCGTCCTCATCGGAGCGGGAGCGGTCGCCATGGCCCATGGCGGCCAGGGTGACGGGCTCTTCAGGCGGCCCGGCCCCAATACCGGAGAGAAGCGCGCGGACCGTGGCCTCGGCGGTGACGAAGGCGCCGGCGTAGATGCGGGCCGCCCCCGCCGCCGCGGCCGCCGACACGCCGCGGGTGCCGTTGGAGGTGGTCTGGATCAGCACCTGGTCCGCCAGGTCCGCCGCCGCCACCTCGAGGGGCGAGTTGCCGAAGTCGAAGCCCTCGGGCCGCTCGCCGCCGCGCTCGCCCATGCAGTAACGGCCGACGCCGCGTGCGCGCAATGCCAGGGCCTGTTCCAGGTCGTCCACCATGACGATGGCCTTGGCCCCGCGGGAGAGCGCGACCGCCGCCGCGGTGAAGGCGCGGAAGACGTCGATCACCACGACGCTGCCGCCGCGGGCGGCCGCCGCGCCGCGGGAGAAGGACTCGACGGCGACCGGGCGCCCCGCAGCTCCGCTCACGGGAAAAGCGGCTGCTGTTCGAGGGCGAGGGTCTCGGGCAGGCCGAGCATGAGGTTCATGTTCTGCACCGCCTGGCCCGAGGAGCCCTTCACCAGGTTGTCCAGCACCGAGACCAGGATCGCCCGGCCGGGCAGCCGGTCCTCGAAGACGCCCAGCAGGCAGAAGTTGGAGCCGCGCACGTGGCGGGTGGCTGGCGCCGTGCCCTCCGGCACCACGCGCACGAAAGGCTCGTCCCGGTAGCGGGCCGCGAGCGCCGCGCGCAGGTCGGCCGCCGTGGCGCCGTCGGCGAGGCGCGCGTAGCAGGTCAAGAGCTCGCCCCGGTTCATGGGCATGAGGTGGGGCGTGAAGTTCACCAGCAGCGGGCGCCCGGCGGCCTGCGACAGCTCCTGCTCGATCTCCGGCGCGTGGCGGTGGCTGGCGACGCCGTAGGGGTGGATGCCCTCCCCCACCTCGCAGACCAGCATGGTCTCCTTGAGGGAGCGCCCGGCCCCGCTCGCCCCCGATTTGGCGTCGATGATGAGCTCGTCCGCCTCGATCAGGCCGTCGGCCACCAGGGGGAGCAGCAGCAGCAGGGCCGCCGTCGGGTAGCAGCCCGGACAGGCGACCAGGCGCGCCTCGCGGATCGCCTCGCGGCGGAACTCGCTGAGGCCATAGACCGCCGAGTCCTGCAGGTGCGGTGCGCGGTGCTCCTGGCCGTACCAGTTGGCGTAGGTTTCGGTGTCGCCGAGGCGGAAGTCGGCCGAGAGGTCGATCACCCTGATGCGCTCGGGCAGGTCGGCGACGATCTCCTGGGTGGTGCCGTGGGGCAGGCAGCAGAAGGCCACGTCGAGGTCCGACCAGTCCGCCTCCTCCACCTTGATGAGCTGCGGCAGATCGAGCCCGCCCAGGTGCGGGAACACGGCGGCGAGCGGCTTGCCCGCCTGGGCGTTGGCGGTCATGAGTGCGATCTCGGCGTGCGGGTGGCAGGCCAGCAGGCGGATCAGGTCGGCGCCCGTGTAGCCCGAGGCCCCGATCACGCCGATCCGGGTCTTGTCGCTCTTCGCACCCATGGTTCCGTCCTCTCGCTCTTCGGCGCGACCCTACGCCGCGTCCGTATCAGGCAAAAGCCAATTCCCCTCACCCCACCAGCGCCAGCACAAGCGGCAGGCTGGCCATGGCGAGGAGCGTCTGCACGGCGCAGAGGTTCGCCATCAGCGCCGCGTCTCCGCCGAGCTGGCGGGCCAGGATGAAGCTGCTGGTGGCCACCGGCAGGGCGGTGAACAGCACGCCGACGGCGAGGCTGAGCGGATCGGCCCCGAACCAGAGCGCCAGTCCGTAAGTCACGGCCGGCAGCACGGCGAGCTTCAGGACCGAGGAAACCGCCGCCAACTGTTTGGCATCGCGCGCCGCCGCCAGGTCGAGGCCGGCGCCCACCGCCAGCAGGCCGATGGGCAGGGCGGCGCGGCCGAGGATTCTCAGCATGTCGCCCAGGACCGCCGGCAGCCCGAGCCCGCTCAAGTTCAGCAGGCCGCCCAGCAGGCAGGCGAGGATCAGCGGGTTGCCCGCCACCTGCCGCGCCACCCCGGCGAGGTGCGGCTGGGCCGCAGCGCCGTAGCGCGCCAGCATGAAGATGGAGCCCACGTTCACCAGCGGCACGAAGGTCGCCACCGCTATCGCGGCGACCGCGAGCCCGGTCTCGCCGTAGAGCCCGAAGGAGACCGAGAGGCCGATGTAGCCGTTCAGGCGCACGACCGACTGGTAGAGGCTGGTGAAGCCGGGCCCGTCGACCTTGAGCAGTGGGCGGAGCGCCATCATGAGAGCCGTCATGAGGAGGATCGCGCCTCCCATGGCCAGCGCCATGGGCAACACGGTGACGCGGGAGAAATCGGCCTCGGCCAGGGTGACGGCGATTAGCGCCGGCAGCAGAAGGTAGTAGGTGAGGCGTTCCGCCGGGGCCCAGAAGCCGTCGCCGGGGAAGGCTTTCCGACGGCAGATCTGGCCGAGGAAGATCAGCAGGAAGACCGGCAGGATGACGAGGACGATCTGAAGCATGGCATTCGGGGGGGGGGGGCGGGCTCGGTCGGTCCCGGCGAACCTCCAGAAAAGCAAAGGGCGCCTCGCCGAGGCGCCCTTTGCGGGATCGAGCTGTCCGAAAACCGGTTCCGGAGGGCCTCAGCGCTTCGAGAACTGGAAGCTGCGTCGCGCCTTGCGCTTGCCGTACTTCTTGCGCTCGACGACGCGGGCGTCGCGGGTCAGGAAGCCGCCCTGCTTCAGCACCGGCCTAAGCTTGGGCTCGAAGCGGGTCAGCGCCTGGGAGATGCCGTGGCGCACGGCGCCCGCCTGGCCCGAGAGGCCGCCGCCGGTCACCGTCGAGAGGACGTCGTACTGGTTGGTGCGGCCCGCCGCCTGGAAGGGCTGGTCGATGATCATGCGCAGCACCGGGCGGGCGAAGTACTTCTCCACCTCGCGCCCGTTCACGGAGATGCGGCCGCTGCCGGGCTTGATCCAGACCCGGGCCACGGCGTTCTTGCGCTTGCCGGTGGCATAGGCGCGGCCCTGGGCGTCGATCTGGGGTTCGCTGCGGTCCTCGGTCTCGGCCGGCACCACGCCGGTCGCCTCGCCCAGGTCGCTGAGGTCGCTCAGGCTCTGGCTTTCCTCGGCCATGGGTCTAGGCACTCCTCTTGTTCTTCGGATTGCGGGCCGCCAGGTCCAGGCCCACGGGCTGCTGACCCTCGTGGGGGTGCTCGGCCCCGGCGTAGACACGCAGGTTCTTCAGCTGCTGGCGGCCGAGCGGGCCCTTGGGCACCATGCGCTCGATCGCCTTCTCGACCACCCGCTCGGGGTGCGCGCCCTCCAGGATCTTGCCGGCGGTCTGGCTCTTGATGCCGCCCGGGTAGCCGGTGTGACTGTAGTAGGTCTTGGCCGCCCGCTTGTTGCCGGTCAGGTGCACCTTGGCCGCGTTGATCACTATCACGTTGTCGCCGCAGTCCATGTGGGGCGTGAAGCCCGGCTTGTGCTTGCCGCGCAGGATCATCGCCACCTGTGACGCGAGGCGGCCGAGGACCATGCCGTCGGCGTCGACGACCAGCCACTTCTTCTGGATGTCCGACGGCCTCGCCGAATAGGTTTTCATCGCTCTTCGAACCGTTCGCTGATGGGGTGCAAGGGCGAGCTTCCGCCCAGCGCGCGAGCGGTTCTAAGGCAGCCGACGCGGCCTGTCAATGGCCGAAAAGCGTTTTACCGCCGGAGGTTACGGATAAGGTATTATAATACCGCGAATCCCACTGACCGAAGTGGCCGGCTAGGACTTCGGCTTGGGGAGCGAGTAGACGGCGCTCACCTGAGCCAGCAGGCGCCCCTCCCCATCCGCCTCCAGGAGCCGGGTCTCGGTGGTCATGAGGCGCCGGCCCCGGTTGATCACCCGCGCCTCGGCGATGACGTCGCCGGACGCGCCCTGGAAGAAGTTGGCGCCCATGTTGATCACCGCGGCGAGCTCCACCCGCCCCGCCAGGCTGAGCACGGCCACGTAGGCTGCGTAGGACGCGAGCGCCAGCAGCATGGGCCCGGCCACCGTCCCACCCGGGCGCACCCGGCGCGTGTCGAACGGCAGGCGCGCCCGGCAGGCCCCCTCGCCGATCTCCTCGATGCGCAGGCCCATGTCCTCGACCCAGCCGAGGGAGGCGGTGACGATCTCGTCCAGCTCGGCTTGGGTGATGCTCGCCATGGTGCACCCGCATAGCATCGCCGGCGCCGGCTGTCGAACGCCGAGACTTCGGGTCGGCCGAGAGCGGCCCGAACTGATACTTGGATGCTCGAGAGGTTGGGCGGGCGCGCCTGTCGTTCGACCCGCCCGCGAGCGATCAGCGCCGCTGGCGGCGCCAGCGTTCGACCACCTGGTCGATGAAGGACTTGTCCTCGCCGTCGGTCTGCCAGGCGGTGGAGAAGGAGGCCGTGCCGCTCAAGGGCCGGCGGTCCTCCGGCAGCTGGTCGAAGCGCATGCGCACCGGCACCGAAACGCCTTCGCCCACGGCGATCGCCTCGGCGTTGCGCAAGGACGGCAGGAAGTCCATCAGTCCCATGGCCGATTCCGACAGGGCGCCGCCGACGAACTCCTGGTCCTTCTGGTTGCTCATCCTGAGGGCGAAGACGGTGTTGCACTGGGAGAGGATGCCGGTCGCCAGCTCCGAGGGCCGCTGGCTCACCAGGCAGAGGGAGACGCCGTACTTGCGGCCCTCCTTGGCGATCCGCGCCATGGATTTCTTGGTCGGCTCGAAGCCGAGGCTGGTGTCCTGAGGCACGTAGCGGTGCGCCTCCTCGCAGACCAGCAGCATAGGCAGGGCCCGGTCGCTCCAGACGGCGAAGTCGAACATCATGCGGCTCAGCACCGAGACAACGACGTTGAGGATCTCCGACGGCACGCCGGAGAGATCGACGATGGTGATGGGCCGGCCGTCCACCGGGATCCGGAAGAGGCGCGAGATCACTTCCGACATATTGTCGCGCGCGCCCAGGCCGCCGAACATGAAGCCGAAGCGGGAATCCATGCGCAGGGTGTTGATGCGGGTCTTCAGCCGCAGGTAGGGCGCCGAGTTCTCCGGGTTGTCGAGCTTGCCCATGCCCTCGTCGATGATCTGCAGCAGCTCGCTGATCTGATAGGGCACCGGCGTGTCGACGGTGACGAAGTTGGCGCTCTCCGCCCCGCCCGCCTCGACGAACTTGCGCTTGGCGGCGGGAATGGCCTCGCTGAGGATCGCGGTCTCCGCCTGGCGCGACTGGTTGGCGCCGCCCAGGATCACCTCGGTGATCTCCTCGAAGGTAAAGAGCCAGTAGGGCAGCTTGAGGTTGCTCGGATTGAGGGCCTCCGCCTTCTCGCCGAAGGCGCGCGAATACTCGTTGTGGGGGTCGAGCAGCAGGATGTGGGCGTTCTCGTGGCGCTCCAGGATGCCCTGGAGCGTCAGCGCCACGGCGCAGGACTTGCCCGAACCGGTGGTGCCGAGGATGGCGAAGTGCTTGCCCAGGAGGTTGTCGGTCTCGACGAAGGCCGGCAGCTCGCCGTCCTGGTGGATGGTGCCGACCCTGACCGTGTCGGCCGCCGGGCGCGCGTAGACGCAGCTGAGATCGTCCTTGTTGGCGATGTAGACGCTGTCGCCAAGCGTCGGAAAGATGGAGACGCCGCGCTGGAAGGCTCTTTCTCCTTCCTTCACCTCTTTCATGGCCTCGCCGACCAGCTCCATCTCGATGATGTTGAGCTCCTGATCGCCGGCGTCCTGCTTGGGGATCGGAATGCTGAGGCCGCTGACCATGCCGAAGACGGTCGAGACGTGGGTCTCCAACTTGACCAGGGTGCCGATCTGCAGCTTGGCGGCCTCCTCGCCCTGGTCGTGCTGCTCGTCCGGCTGCAGCAGGGTCACGACCTGAGAGCCGGAGACGGCCACCACCCGGCCGATACGCACCGCGTCGGTCTGCGCTTCCGGCGCCGGGCCGGCGCTCTCGGTTGAGGCGGCGGACTCGCTTTGCGCCTGCTCCGCCGCTTGGACCTCCGGGGCCTCTGAGACCTCTGCGGCCTCTGGGGCCTCCGCCTCGAGGGCCTGGTTAGGCGTCTGGCTCAAGAACACGCTCCTTGGGGAATATGAGGGTGACGGAGGTCCCCACGCCGACCGCGCTTTCCAAGCTGAGGCTGCCGCCGTGCAGCTCGACCAGCGCCTTGGTGATGGGAAGCCCCAGTCCGGTCCCCTCGTAGGTGCCGCTGTAGGCGCTCTCGACCTGGCCGAAGGGGCTCAGGACCTTGTCGAAATCCTCGTCCGAGATGCCGATGCCCGTGTCCGAAACCCGGACGATCAGGTCGCCGCCCTCGGCGCGGTCGACACGGATCTCGATCCTGCCGCCTTCGGGCGTGAACTTGACCGCGTTGGACAGCAGGTTGACCAGGCACTGCTTCAGCAGGCGCTCGTCGGCATAGAGGACCGGAACGTCGCTGCCTTCGATCTTGAGGCCGACACCCGAGTCCTGGGCGCGCTCCTGCACCAGGCGGACCGACTTGTGGATCACTTCCTTGAGATCCGCCTCGCCTTCCGCCAGCTCGAGGTTGCCGGTCTCGACCTTGGAGATGTCGAGGATGTCGCCGATGACGTCGAGCAGGTAGGCGCCGCTTTCGTGGATGTCCTGGATGTACTCGCGGTATTGCTCCGTGCCGAGAGGACCCAGGATCTCGTTCTTCATGATCTCTGAGAAGCCGATGATGGCATTGAGCGGCGTGCGCAGCTCGTGGCTCATGTTGGCGAGGAACTCGCTCTTGGCCCGGTCGGAGGTCTGCGCCTTGATCATGGAGACGCGCGCCGTCTCCGCCGCGCGCTCGGCGTCCTGCTTGGCCACCATCAGGGCCGCCTCGACCCGGTGGCGCTCCATCACGTAGCCGAGTTGCTGGCCGTAGCGATCGAGCAGCGTGCTCCGGCGATCGCGCTTGGCACGGAGTTCGAGCATCCTCGCCCCAAAAAATGAGCCATTGCCGACGGCGAAAGCCTAAGCACGAATGATCAACAGTTGATTAACGATGCGGAGGGCATCGCCGCGGGATCGGACGGCTAACCGTATCTTTCTTGGTTAACCTCGCCTTAACGCGGCCGGGCCGACGCCGCGGAACGAAACGCCGGACCGTCTGCCCTCCCGGCCGCCGAGCGGCCGTGGTATCGGCGCCACAAGGCTCGCCGATTTCTGGGAGCGGGTTCCAGGACGCCGGCAATGGGCCGTCAGGACGGCCACTTCTGCTTGCAGCGGGCGCCGCCCACCAGATGGTCGACGGTCTTCTGGTCCTGGCTCAAGGGCAGCAGGATACTGCGGTACATGAGGGTCCGGCCTTCCCCGGTCTCGAACTCGCCGCTATGGATCACGGGGACCTTCTGGGCCAGTACGTCGTCGAGATTGCGCGTCGCGTGCTGGAGCAGGCTGTTCTCGGGCACCTGCGCGACGGTGATGTTGGTATCCTCCACGCCGGAGGCCTTGGCGATGGTCTCGCCGATGAACTTGAACGCGGTCTTCTCCGGACTCTCGGCCGGGCGGAGGGTGAAGCAGTGGGTCCAGACGTCGCTCAAGGCGTCGGGATCGAAATCCTCCAGGGTCGGAAAGTGCCGGTCGGCACGCCGGTCCCACCAGAACGCCATGAGGCGCATGTTCAGTCGCCGCTCGAGCGGCAGCGTGCGCTGCTCGACGTTTCGCTTGTAGGTCATTTCGTTCATGGCGTGGGCCCAGCCTGCACCGAGACTGCACCTTTTTGGGACGAAAGGTGCTAACAAATGGTAACCATGCAGCGGCCGTCGCCGCCTCGCCTTAGGACGGGACGGCCATACGGCAGCCGACGAATCCGGACGCGGGAGAAGCGAGCCGACCCATGAGCACCCTAGCCCAGGCCAGCCCATCGCCCGACGCCCTCGTGCTGCGCGAGGACGCCGGGGGGATCTCTACCCTCACCCTCAACCGGCCGGATCAGTACAACGCCCTCTCGGAAGCCCTGCTGGATGAGCTGCAAGCGGCCTTCGACGCCCTCGCCGAGGACGAGAGCGTGCGCCTCGTGGTCCTGGCGGCGCGGGGCCGGGCCTTCTGCGCCGGCCACGACCTGAAGGAGATGCGTCGGCGGCCCGAGCGGGCCTACTACGAGCAGCTCTTCAAGAAATGCAGCCGTATGATGCTCTCCATGATCCGCCTGCCCAAGCCGGTCATCGCCCGGGTGCACGGCCTGGCGACCGCCGCCGGCTGCCAGTTGGTGGCGAGCTGCGATCTGGCCGTGGCCTCCAGCGAGGCCAAGTTCGGCACATCGGGCATCCGGGTCGGCCTCTTCTGCATGACGCCGGGGGTCGCCCTCTCCCGCAACGTCGAGCGCAAGACCGCCTTCGAGATGCTGTTCACCGGCGAGCTGATCCCGGCCGAACGGGCCCGGGAGATCGGCTTGATCAACCGCAGCGTCCCGCCGAACGACCTCGACACCGCGGTCGACGATCTCGCCCGCGCGATCCTGGCCCACTCCCAGGCGGCCGTGGCCGCGGGCAAGCGGGTCTTCTACAAGCAGCTCGAAATGCGTCTGAGCGAGGCCTACGACTTCGCCGCCGAGGAGATGGCGGCCAACATGATGTTCCGAGACGTGGGCGAGGGAATCGACGCCTTCGCGGCCAAGCGCAAGCCCAAATGGCGCCACGAATAGTTTACCATCGCCGCCTAGGCTGAGCGCCGTCGCCGACAGCAGCGGACCCTGCCGCCTTCATGACCGAACTTGCGCCGAGGCGTTTCCGAGCCGCGCCGTCACGACCCGGGTCTCCCGCCCGGGCGGTCCAAGTCCGTACGCGTCTTGGCGTGCTTCTGCTCGCCTGTCTTTCCGCCCTCGCCGCCGCCGGCTGCGACAACTTCCTCGACCAGGTCCAGGCCACCTCCGACAAGCTGGACCGCTGGGCGGTGGACTCGGGCCTGGTGCCCGGGACCCCTGGTGCCGCCGGGACGGCCTCCCAGGACGAGCAGCCGTCCGAGGCCGAGTTGGCCTACCGGGAGGGCCTCAAGGCGCAGCGCGCCGGCAGATTCGAGGAGGCCGCGGTCCGTTTCCGCACGGCCGCCGAGGCCGGTCACCCCGCCGCGGCCTACGAGCTCTCCGAGGCCTACCGGCGGGGCGACGGCGTCACGGGCGACCCGGACGCGGCGGCCGAATGGCAGGCCAAGGCCGCCGAGTGGGGCGAGCCCCGGGCCCAGTACCTTCTCGGCGCGGCCTATTCCCAGGGTCTCGGCGTCGAGCGGGACGACGAGCAGGCGCTCTACTGGCTCGGCCTGGCGGCGACCCAGGGCCACGCCCCGGCCCAGTACCTGCTGGCCGAGGCCTTCGCCAACGGCCGCGGCGTCGAGGCCGACATCGTCTGGGCGGCGCGCTGGTACGGCAAGGCGGCGCGCCAGGGCCACCTGGAAGCCCAGTTCGCTTACGGCCTCATGTTCGCCACCGGCAACGGCCTGCCCCAGCACCTGCCGACCGCCCTCACCTGGCTGACGATCGCAGCCCGGAAGGGCCACGGGCCGGCCGAGGAGGGCCGCCGGGCATTGGCGAGCGTGCTGGAGCCGGATCAGGTGGCCGCGTCGGAGGCCCGGGCCGGACGCTTCGTTCCAGGTCCCAACCAGCGCTTCGCCGACCCGCCGACGGTCATCTACGTGCAGTACCGGCTGAACGCCCTCGGCTTTCAGACCGGGACGGTGGACGGCATCGTGGGGCCGCGCACCCGGTCCGGCATCCGCGACTTCCAGAGCGCCCGCGGGCGCCCCGTGAGCGGCCAGGTCACGCCGGACCTGCTAACGGCCCTGCTGGAAGAATCCTGACCCCAGGCGGCGGCCGGCCTACTCGGCCGCGTCGCTCTCGCCCGCCGCCGTCTCGCCGCCGTCCATGACATCCCTGTCCGTGCGGTCGGCGATCTCCTGGGAGGTCTCGTCGCCGATATCGATGTCGGCCAGCTCGCGCGCGTCGGCGTAGGCTTGGACGGCCTCCAGCATCTCTTTGGTCACGCTCTGGCTGGAGGTCGCGGCCGCCGCCTCGGCTGCGGCCTGCACGGCAGCGTCGAGATCGTAAACCATGACCTCGCCGGTCTCGACGGCGCTGACTGTCTGGGAGGCGTCCAGGTAGGCGCGCACCGTCTCCACCCGCGAGCTGCTCGACACGACTTGGAAGGTGGGGACCGAGGCGTGAATGGCGTTGAAGCTGCCCTTGAGTCCCAGATCGCCGCCGAGCCCGGCGCGTATCGCCTGCTTGGCCTGGCTCGGAGACATGCCGCTGACGGCGTCGCTCCTCACAGGATCGAGGGCCTGCCCCGAGCCCGTTTCGTCGGCCGGCATGGCAAGGGCCGCCTTGCCGCGGCAGCCGTCCAGGACCCCGCCGAGGCCGAGGGGCGCAGCGGCCAGGACCAGGGCCAGCCCTAGGGTACGGAAACCGATCGCGAACGAACGAAGAAACAAGGTGATCTGCCTAGTCGTTCTCGTTGCCTGCCTGCGGGTGCGGCCGGCCATTGCCGAACGCCCCCTCTCAGGCGTTAGTATAGCACGGCCTCGGGCGCGGACCGTTAACGGGCGGGAGGTCGCGCGAGGGCTGGGCCGGAGGTGCGGGCAAGAGAGATGGCTGACAGGCTGGTCTACGACAACGCCAAGATCCGGCGCATCCTCGCCCGGGTGAAGAGCATCGCCATGGTCGGCGCCAGTCCGACCTGGAACCGGCCCAGCAACTTCGCCATGAAGTACTTGCAGGAGAAGGGCTACCGGGTGATCCCGGTGAACGCCCGGGCGGCCGGCGGCGAGATCCTGGGCGAGAGGGTTTACGCCTCCCTCGCCGACGTGCCGGACCGGATCGACATGGTGCAGATCTTCCGCAACTCCGAGGCCGCCGGCCCGATCACCGACGAGGCCATCGCCGTGGCCGAAGAGAAGGGCATCCGGGTGATCTGGATGCAGCTCACGGTGCGCAACGACGCGGCCGCCGCGCGCGCCGAGGCGGCGGGACTCGAGGTGGTGATGGACCGCTGCCCCAAGATCGAGTACGGGCGCCTCAACGCCGAGCTTTCCTGGGGCGGCTTCAACTCCGAGGTCATCACCAGCAGGCGCCGCCGGGTGGAAGTCGCATGACGGGCGCGCGGGACAAGCGCTACAGCCGGCCGGACTTCGGCTTCGAGACCCGCATGATCCATGCCGGCTCCCAGCCCGAGCCGGTGACCGGCGCGCGCCAGACGCCGATTTTCCAGAACACCTCCTACGTCTTCCACGACGTGGACCACGCGGCCTCGCTCTTCAACCTGCAGACCTTCGGCTTCGTCTATTCGCGGCTCGCCAACCCCACGGTCGCCGCCCTGGAGGAGCGTCTCGCCAGCCTCGAGGCCGGCCGCGGCACCACCTGCTGCGCCTCGGGCCACGCCGCCCAGGTGCTCACCTTCTTCGCCTTCATGGAGCCGGGCGATGCCTTCATCGCCTCCAACCGGCTCTACGGCGGCTCCATCACCCAGTTCGGCAAGACCTTCCGCAAGTTCGGCTGGCGGGCCCACTTTGTCGACGCGGACGATCCCCTGAACGTGCGGCGGGCCCTCACGCCCGAGTGCAAGGCCATCTACGTCGAGAGCCTGGCCAACCCGGGCGGCGTGGTCTCCGATCTCGAGCCGCTCGCCGAGATCGCTGAGGAGGCCGGCGTGCCGCTCATCGTCGACAATACGCTGGCCACGCCCTACCTCTGCCAGCCCTTCCAGTGGGGCGCCGACCTGGCGGTGCATTCGACCACAAAGTTCCTCTCGGGCAACGGCACTTCGGTGGGCGGTGCGGTGGTGGACAGCGGCGCCTTCGACTGGGGCCGGAGCGACAAGTTCGCCGGCCTGACCGAGCCCGAGCCCGCCTACCACGGCCTGCGCTTCTGGGAGACCTTCGGCGACCTCGCCTTCACCACCCTCTCCCACGCCGTCGGCCTGCGGGACCTGGGCGCCACCATGGCCCCCATGAACGCCTTCCAGACCCTGCTGGGGATCGAGACCCTGGCGCTCCGCATGGAGCGGCACTGCGCCAACGCCCAAGGGGTGGCCGAGTTCCTGGCGGGCCACCCGGCGGTCGCCTGGGTCTCCTACGCCGGCCTGCCGGAGAGCCCCTACCACGCCCTGGCCCGGAAGTACCTGCCCAAGGGTGCGGGCAGCGTCCTGACCTTCGGGGTCAAGGGCGGCTTCGACGCCGGCGTGCGCATGGTCGAGGCCTGCGAGCTTTTCAGCCACCTGGCCAACATCGGCGACGCCCGCTCCCTCGTCCTGCACCCGGCCTCCACGACCCACCGGCAGCTGACCGAGGAGCAGCGCACGGCCGCCGGCGCCGGCCCCGACGTGATCCGCCTCTCGGTCGGCCTCGAAAGCCTCGACGACTTGCTGGCCGACCTGGACCAAGCCCTCGGCCGCGCCACCGCCGACCTGGACAGCGCGGCCGAGTAGGGTGGCGGTGGTTGCGGAGCCGCGAGCCGATAGGCATGTGTTCCTGACGAGATCGGCTGTCCGAAGAAACGACGGAACCAACCTTGGTTCAGACCTGAAAGCGCGGATTTACCGAACCAGGGAGCCATGAGAAGAATGCTATGATTGGAGTTTCCCGACGCAGTCTACTGAGGAGCGCGGCCGCCTCTGCTCTGGTCGGCGTCATTCCTTTGAATGCTGGTTTGTCTGCGAACGACTCCAAGTCGTTTCGGCTAACGCCACGGCCTGGCCGCGTGCCCATTCTGCCCGCACCCTATCCGCAAACTGAGATCTGGGGATACGGCGGCCAGGTGCCGGGACCGGAGATCCGCGTGCGCCAGGGCGACCGGGTCGAGGTTCAGGTCGTCAACGGGCTCGAGCAGCCGACCACGGTTCATTGGCATGGGCTGCGGATCGAGAACGCCATGGACGGTGTGCCGGAGCTGACCCAGCCGCCCATCCCGCCCGGCCAGTCCTTCACCTACGCCTTCGCCGTCCCGGACGCCGGCACCTATTGGTACCACCCACACGTTTTGAGCTCTCGGCAGGTCGGACGCGGCCTCTATGGGCCGCTTGTCGTGGAGGAGCGAGAGCCGCCGCAGGTCGACCGGGACGTTCTTTGGGTGATGGACGACTGGCGCCTCACCGAGGACGCGGCCATCAGCCCATCCTTCTCTCACCCCCGCGACTTGAGCCACGCCGGCCGGCTCGGAAACGTCGCGACCCTCAACGGTCGCGACAGCGGCGTGTTCGCCGTCCGGACGGGTGAGCGAGTCCGGCTGCGCCTCGTCAACGTTGCCAACGCCCGGATCTTCGGCCTCGCGTTCGAGGCGCACGATCCCCTGGTGATTGCCCGCGACGGTCACCCGGTCCAACCCCACAGCCCGACCGCCCCACTGGTGCTGGGTCCCGGCCAGCGGGTCGACCTGATCCTGGACATGCAGGGCGAACCGGGGGCGAGCTATCCGGTGGTCGACAGCTACTACGCACGCCAGTCCTACAGATTCCTGGACCTCGTCTACAGCAACGAAAAGCCCCTTAGGACCTCGCCACCAGACGCCACGCCGGCGCTCGCGCCCAACCCGCTCCCGGAGCCCGACTTGGCTTCCGCGGCGCGCCATGAGGTCACCATATCCGGCGGCGCCATGGGATCCCTTCGCTCCGCCCGCTACCGGGGAAAGGACGTTCCGATCCGCGAGCTGGCCCGGCAGGGCAAGATGTGGGCGCTCAACGGTGTGGTAGCCCATGGCATGGCCATGGAACCCCTTCTCGATCTGAAGCTGGGGCGCAGCCACGTTCTCGCGTTCTCGAACGAGACGGCTTGGCCCCATCCCATGCATCTGCATGGCCATGCTTTCCGAATAGTGACGCGCAACGGCCGACCGGAACCGCACCGCCCCTGGGCGGATACCATCACCCTGGAGCCCGACGAAACGACGGAGGTCGCGTTCGTCGCCGACAATCCAGGTAACTGGCTGCTTCACTGCCACATCCTGGAACATCACGAGGCCGGCATGGCCTGCGTGGTGCGTGTCGCCTGAAGGGGAACGCAGACATGGGAAGGAAGGCCGTCCTGGGTCTCGCGATGCTCGCCTTGGTCGCCATTGCGGCGGTCTTGGCGTGGCGGCAGTTCGGCGCCTCGAAGCTGTGGGCGGACCCGGACGACCGCCGGCTAGTGGCCCTCGGCCAGTCGGTCTACGGGACCCACTGCGCCGAATGTCACGGCGCCGATCTGGAGGGGCAACCCAACTGGCGCCAACGCCAGGCCGACGGGACCCTGCCGGCTCCACCCCACGATGCCAGCGGACACACCTGGCACCACCCGGACGAACTGCTGTTCACCATAACCAAGAAGGGCGGCCAGCACCTGGCGCCTGCCGACTTCAAGAGCGGCATGCCCGGTTTCGAGGACCTTCTGAGCGACGAGGAAATCCTCGCATCGCTCGCTTTCATCAAGAGCCGCTGGCCGCGCGAGATCCGCGCCCGCCAGGCGCAAATGAACTGATGCAGCTTGATTTACCGATGCAACTTGATCTCATGCTCCCTTAGGGGCAGCGGTTGTGGGCAGACCACTGGCTGCTCCGACGGGACTTCGGAGATCTCGACGTTCTGGGACAAACTAGATGCGCTGACCGATTCCCCGAATTGCCGGCATCCAGCCGGCCAGAAGCATCTCCCTTTCCGCTGCGCCCTTTGCTATACTACGGCCAAACTTACAGGAGTTCGCCCGTGCCAGAGGTTGAGGAGAAGCACCAACTCCTTAAGCCTTGGGGCTAACATTGACTTAGTTTATCCTCTTTAAATGAATTGAAGTGAATATTCGTTTCTAGGTGCAACTTCTTCGCAATCCAATTATTTACTACGAGGTTATTACTTCATGAAGGCTTGCGTTTTTGCGTTTCTCTTTCTGCTCGTAGCCAGCAATGTGGCGTATGCGCACTCCCCGTTGATCAGCACGAGTCCACTGGACGGAGCGGTCGCGGCTCAGCCCCCGGGGTCGATTGCATTCGAGTTCAAGATCCCGGTGCGTCTCACGAAGGTAACGGTTCAGGCCGACAGCCAGTCTTCCGAGAAGCTGGATCTTTCAGACCACAAATCCTTCGCGAAGGACCTCAGCCTTCATCTGCCAGCCGCGCTTGGTCCTGGCAACTATGAGATCGAGTGGAGAGGCATGGCGGAGGACGGACACGTGATGAAGGGCTCGTTTACCTTCTCCGTAAAATAGGCCGATGATGGACCTCGATGCCTGGCTCGTCGCGACGTGCCTGGTCAAGCTCGCGATCTATGTCGGGTCGGTCCTCGCTGTCGGCAGCGCCCTTTTCCGGATCATATTTGCCACCCAAGTCCGATCCCTTTCCAGGGGCCTTTCCGCCGGCATCCTGGTCGGCGTTATCTGCGCAATTCTGGCGACACTCATTCAGTTGGGATTGAACGCTGGCGCGCTCACCGGTGAGGGTCTTATCGGCATGGTCGAGCCGGACATGCTCACGCTGGTTTGGCAAGGTCCCGCCGGGGACGCGGCCGCCATACGGATCCTCGGGTCTCTCCTGCTCGTGTTCTCGATCCTGGTGAGGGGCAGCTTCTCTCTGGTCTTGGGCATTCTGGGCTCGGTGGTCCTCGTCATCTCATTCAGCCTGGTGGGCCACGCCAACGACGGTCCCGGTTATCTCCTTCACGTACTGCTGACCGCACACGTCCTTGCGGTCTCCTACTGGGTCGGCGCTTTGCTGCCGCTACGAACTCTTGCCAAATATGCCGATCTCTCCAAAGCAGCAGAAGTTGCCGACCGATTTGGCCGGATCGCCCTATGGACCGTCGGGGGCCTAGTCGTCACCGGTGTCGCAATGGCCTGGACACTCCTCGGATCGCCTCAGGCGCTGATTGGCAGCTCCTATGGCCAGACACTCGGCTTGAAGATCCTGATTGTATGCTCGCTCCTCGCTCTGGCCGCCATCAACAAGCTGCACTTGGTGCCCTCCATGCGTCTCGGCGATCGAGTGGCAGCCACCCGTCTCGTCCGGTCGATCGACGCAGAGATCGTCCTGATCCTCATTGTCTCGGCCACCACCGCCGCCTTGACCACATCATTCGCCATTCCGGCCTGACACGCCACTCAACTGCACGCGCCACGTCAACTCGACAGGCAAGCAGGGCCACCGAGTAGTCAGCAGCGGCCGCGGGTCCGCAAACCGCAGGATTGAAATTGCAATCGGGCTAATGGAAATTGGGCCTTTGGCTGTCACCAAAGATTCGTAAAGTGAGGACCCCGTTGGCGCCGCTGCCACCGAGAGTCTCCACGCGCTAAGGGCAAGCCTGGAACCTGACGTAGCCAAACCGCACACCGGCCGCTTCCTGGTACTCGCCGCCGCCCATGTATTGTTCCGTCAAAGTGTAGGAACGAAGCTGGCAGTAGGGGTCCTCGGGAAGCTTGAAAACCACATATCCGGGGAGCGTGCGGCGGTCGGGAATGCCCAGGGCATTCTTGTGGATCTTCCAGCTCTTGCGGCTCAAGTAGGCATCGTGGACGTCCGCATCACTGTGCCACGCCTCGATCTGATCGGTGGCAAGAGCCGTGCTGTAGTTGTCAGCCTCGTTCGGCGGGCTCTTCCAGGTTCCGGCGCTTCTCTCCACCTCCGCCCGCAAGGCGTCGAGGCGAGCCTTTTGCTCGCCCCAGAGCGCGTCTTCGGCATTGTCTATGCCAGCCGCCAGCAAGACCTGGTTCACATTGTCCATCGCCGCTGTCCGTCCATCCCTGCTGAAGAACAGATTGCTGTTGAAAGTGACCGGGCCCTCGAAGGTCAGCCAGCCTTCCCGCTCATGAAACTCCGGGATGCTCTGGATGGTGGAGGAGCCAACCGTGGCGACGGTCTGCCGGGCCTGATTGAGCACGGCGGCCTTGATCAGTTCGTCTGCTTGTGTGGCGGCGTCGCACCAGTTGACGGGATCCTGGTCCGGGCGGCCAAGCACGTAGAAGCAAGGCTCGGAGGACAGCAGTTGATAGTCGAGCGACTGACAGACGGACAGCACGTCACTCGCCACCTGGCGGTGCTGCTCGACGCTCTCGACCGATCCCAGACCGCTGTTCTGATGGATCATCTGGTTGATGAGACGGGTCATGGGGTCCCGGGACAGCGGCTTCATCGCCCCTTGCTGAAAGGCCAAGCATTGCTGCTTGTGGGCTGCCTTCCGATCCGCGGCGAGCGTCTCGGCCTGCTGTTGCTCCGCCTGGGCCGCCTCCTGCTGTTGTAGATAGCGCTGCTTGGTCGCGGGGTATTGGGCGCTCATGGCGTTGGCCCATTCGATCGCCTCGTTGAGCCGGCCTTGCAGGGCCTGACCGTCGGGTGTGGCCTTGCTACTGTATGGGATTTGACGCTCCCAGGTGGAGACAGCCTGCTTCAGGCTCTTCATGTAGTCCTGGTAGTACTGATCGAACAAATCGGCTGGCACGCCCGCGACGAAGCTCTCGCCATCGAAGATGGACGTATCCTTGCGCATGGCGTCGCCATCCAGGTACTGGGTCAGCTGCCGCTTCTGGTAGTCCGACATGCCTCCGGAGGTCACCTGAGACTGGCTCGAGCCGTCGCCCTCGCCACTGCTGCTGCCCTGAGTGGCGGTTCCGCTCCCCTGGCTGGCCTGAAAGGCGGGATAGGCTTCTCGCATGGCCGTCGCGAAAGCGAGCTTCTCCTTCAGTTCCTTGAAGAGCGCCTGACCCTCTGCCGAGCCGGCCGCGTCCGACGTCAGCTTGTTCCAGGCCTGTACCGCCCGGTTCATGGTGTTGATGAAATCGTTCATATAGGTGGTGGCATCGTTCAATCCGACCGATGGATCGAACGCTTTGCCATCGAAGATACCCGCCTCCATGTTTGTCTTTGGACTGTGCAGGTACTGGGTGATTTGCTTTTTCTGGTAGTCGCTCATGGCGGCCTGGCTGCCCGTCCATGCAACAAGGCTCGCCATGGCGACTGCTAGGAACAAGACAAGCCGTCCCCACATAAGGCAATGCGTTCTTGAAACCCGCATCTCTGTTCCCTCAATTCTTTCAATCCCCGCCCAAGAGCGGATTGGGCATCCACTAACTACATTGCAAACTGCGGCCACCGCCCATGTCAACAGAGCACAAGGTCGACTGAGTACTGAGATCGGGAGCACCCGGTCATGCCAAGATTATCAGCGGTCGTTTGGTGACGGGATTTAGTGTGGCAATGTGCGGATCGGAAGGGGTCGTTCACATCAGCAAACCAACATGGTCGACCAACGCGCGGTCACGTAGTAAACCGTGCGCGCCATCAGGGCCAGCGATCGCGCGGCGTCCTCGAAAGTGCCATTGGCGCCGATCGCCTGGGGCAAGACCTCGACAGTTCCAGATTGCCCGAACCTAAGTCGCGGGTCTGTTCTCTATCCTGCTTTCGAATCTGGACTGCTTTGCCCCAGGCGTGGCTCTGTCCCAGCCAATAGCCGCTGAATGTTCTCACGGTGGCGCAGAACCACGTAAATGCCGCCTGCAACCACCAGCAACCGATAGGGCAACGGTTGCTCCAAGCCGCAGACGAGGGCGATCGCAGTCACGGCCGCCAGCATCGAACCAAGGGAAACAATCCGAAAAATTGCCAGCACGACGCCAAATGCCGCCGCAGCACCCAGGCCTACTGGCCAAGACATGGCCAGCAACACGCCTAGCCCCGTCGCAGCGGATTTGCCACCTGCAAACCTCAACCAAATCGAGCGGCCATGCCCCAACAAAACAGCAAGTCCGCACAAGCCGACAGCCCAAGGCACCCAGGTTTGCGGATCAGGCGCCGACGGTGGCATGACGGACGGCAATGTATAGAGCCAAGGATAGAACCATTGTGCAAAGAAGATCGCCCCCGCACCTTTCAACACGTCTGCCAGGAGCACCACCAACGCCGGCCACTTCCCCAAGGTTCGCAATACGTTGGTTGCACCGGTGGATCTGGAGCCATGCTCTCGGATATCGATGCCCTTGAGCAGTTTCCCGATCAGATAGCCCGTGGGCATGGAGCCGAGGAGATAGGCGATCGCCAGTCCAACAGCACTCGCTGTCCAGAAAACCATGGGCTTCCCCTCGACGCACAGATGACAGGCAGGCGCCTGACCGCCTGCTCGCACGGCCCGGTCACGCCCTCCTCCCAGCGGTTGAGAAGGGCGACCTCGGCCGGCGCATTCTCGCCATAGCCGTCGGCGCTACCCGGCCGGGAGGGGATCTCGGTCCCCAGCGCCCCTCCCGGCGGCCGCCTAGGTCGCCAGCATCGGCCTCGTGAAGTGCCGCTCCCGCGCGCCGGCCCCGGATCGGGACACGGAGGTCGCGCGCGACGCCCCAAAGCATCCGAAATTCAGCCAGGAGTGGTCATTAGGGTTGGTTTAACGCATGTTGATATCTATTGCCTAGTCTGGCTCCCGAAAGCAGGTTCTTGTCCGCCATGAGCACAGATGTCGAAACGATCATCATCGGCGCCGGAGTGATCGGGCTGGCGGTCGGCCGTGCCTTGGCCGAGGCCGGTCAGGAGGTCGTGATCCTGGAGCAAGCGGGCCTCGTCGGCTCGGAAACCTCTTCCCGCAACAGCGAGGTCATTCACGCCGGTCTCTACTACCCGCCGGGCAGCCTGAAGGCGCGGTTCTGCGTCGCGGGGAAGAAGGCCCTCTACGCGTTCTGCCGCGACAACGCCGTCACCGCCAAGCGCTGCGGCAAGCTGGTCGTGGCGACCCACAAGAACGAGACACCCAAGCTCGAGGCCCTGGCGGAGAACGCGAAGAAGAACGGCGTCGACGACCTGGTCTTCCTGAGCGGCGCCGAGGCGCGTTCCCTCGAGCCCGCGCTCTCCTGCGAGGCGGCCCTGCTTTCGCCGTCGACCGGCGTCATCGACAGCCACAGCTATATGCAGGCCCTCGAAGGCCACATCGGGAGCAAATCGGGTCAGGTCGTCCTGAACACCCGGGTGACGAAGGCAACGCGTCTACCCGGGGGCGGATTTCAGCTTGCCATCGAGAGCGGCGGAGAAGCCGGCCAGATCTCCTGCGAGAGACTGGTCGGCGCGGGCGGCCTCTGGGCAAGCGAGATCGGCAGCTGCCTCAATGGCGAGGGAAGCTATAGGGCCCCCAAAACCTATCCAGCCAAGGGGCACTATTTCCAGGTCTCGGGCCGTGTGCCCTTCAAGCACCTCATCTATCCCTTGCCCGACGGCGCCTGGCTCGGCCTCCACCTCACCCTGGATTGGAGCGGCAAGGCCAAACTCGGGCCCGACATCGAATGGATCGAGTCGGTCGACTACTCCTTCGACGACAAGAACGGCGAGCGTCTGGCCACTTTCACCCGGGAGGCGAGGCGCTATTGGCCAGGCCTGCCGGACGGAGCCCTGGCGCCCGACTACACGGGCATTCGTCCGAAGATCTATCGCAAGGGAGAGCCTGCGGCGGATTTCGCCATTCACGGACCGAGTACACACGGTGTTCCGAACTTCGTCGGTCTATATGGAATCGAGAGCCCGGGTTTGACCTCATCGCTCGCCATCGGATCCTACGTCGCCGAATTGCTTTCAGACTGATCGGTATCGCCGAACCCCACCGTTCGGCCTCGGACCGGTCGGACAAGCGCTGGGCGACCATCTGAGAAACGGACAGGCCCGTCGAGGACGGCAGGCTCCGAGGGTCAAGATCCGGCGACGGCGCTCGTGGCCGGCGTCGGCCGGGGCGACGACATCCCTCTTTCTCCTCGCGCCGAACGAAGATCCGCGTTGAAGACGGCAGCGGCGATCAACCAGCATCCGCCGGGCTGCCGGCCGAGCTTGAGGACCCGCCGGCCGCCTTGCCTGACTTCCCCGTCGCCGGGGGCCTCCGGAACACGGACGAAGCGGGAGATCGGGACCGCCAGGCCGCCTCCGCCCCGGCGCGGATCAGGACTCCGTGACGTTCGAGGCTCGAGCGGAGCCATCGCCCGGCCCACCGGAAGCGGGAAAATGCATCCAGCCGGTGACGATGTACTTTGGGCCGGCCTCGACGACGCAACCGCGGTGGGCGTGGGTCCATTCGGCCGGCCAGATCAAGGTCCGACCCTTCACAGGCCGGACCTTGAGGCCGTAGTGGGGAAACTCGGTCTCGCCACCGGCGTCCACATCGTTCAGATAGGTCATCCAAACGAGCACCCGGTGCGCCTTGCTCAAGCTCGTACGCTCGGCGTGCAGCTTGTTGAAATGGCCGCCGGTTTCGTATTTCTGGAGATTGAAGCTGCCCACGTGAGCGGTCTCCAGGAAAGTCTTCAGAAAGTCCCACTGGTCCATGTAGTCGCTGAAGCAGTTGTGCAGCAGCCCCATGTACTCGGATAGGGCCTTGTATTCCGGCTTCTCCAGGTCTCTAGGACGGATGGACATATCCAAGGACTGCTTGTGGACCCCTTCGAGCCGGCCGGTTCCGATCCGCCCCGACGACTGCGCCTCGTCGTTCTGCTCGAAGAACGCGACCATGCGGTCGCAAAGGCCGTCGCTCTCCAACGCCCAGCAGCCGATGAAACTGGGCCCTGCATCGCCGTTCAGGCTGTCGCGCCGCACGATATCGCACCTCCGCGGGACTCTAGACGACGCGATACGGAACCGCGGCGTCCATGGAAAACTCGATCATGCCATCGGCCGTCCTCAGTTCTTCGAGGCCTTCCGAGCGGCGACCCAGCCGCAGGAGCAGTTCGCCGAGCTCCCGCCTCGCTTGGGTGAAGCCGGGCCGGATCTCCACCGCCCGGCGGCAGGCCTGCTCGGCCTGCTCCAGTCTCTCGAGGTCCCGCAAGGCCTGAGCCAGGTTCCAATAGGCCTCTCCCAGAAGCGGATCCGCGGAGACCACGGCACGGTAGCACGCGACGGCTTCGTCCAACGCGCCGGCGTCCCTCAGCGCGTGGGCGAGCAGGAGCCGGGCCTTCGCGGCACCCGGCCGGGCCGACACGGCCTGGCGGTAGGAGCGGGTCGCCGCATCCAGGCGGCCCAGCCTGCGGAGCGCGTTCGCCAGGTTCAGGCGAATCTCGTAGTCCTCGGGGCGCATCCCGGCCGCCTGCTCGAAGGCGTCCACGGCCTCGCCGACCCTGCCCATATCGACGAGCACCAGGCCGAGATTGTTCCAGGCCATGGGGAACTTCGGCTGCTTGGAGAGAGCCTCTTGGATCAGCGCGATACCACGGTTCGGGTCGCCCTGCCCGACAGAGATCACGCCAAGCATGTGAAGCGCGTCGACATGCCCGGGATCGTGGCGCAACAGCTCCTCGTAGCCGGCCTTGGCCGACTCGACCCGGCCGGCCCTGTGGTGAGCCAATGCAGTCTCGAAGTCCGCCATCCGCCTCACACATCACGAACCAACGCGAGAACAGCCGGCAATTCGCTGAGTTGCGACACAAGGCGCCGTTCGCCGAAGCCGGCCAGATCTATATCGCCGGGATTCCACCCTGTCTAGGGCCTGCCCTCTTGGCTGGCCTCAGACGATAGACCTGTGGCGAGGCCCGCCTTCAGAGGAAGAGAGCGGAACTGGCTTCCTCTCTGACGGATCGCGATGCTGCACCCATTCAAGCGATTTCGGTTCAGGGCCGTCTCTAGCCAGAACATGACCGGAGTAGTCTATCGCCTGGTTGGGATTTTGAGGCTGTGCTCTGATTCTCAGGAGTCGAGCCGGAACGGCACTTATTCTTGCAGAAACCGCCTCATGAAGGCGTCCAGTTCCGCTTCGGCCCTTCGCCTCCCCTCGTCAGTGAAGGAATGGCTTTCGTCGGGGTAGACGCTCAACGTCGATTGTTTCCCAGCGGCGAGCAGTGCCTTGTGCAGCGAGACGGACTCCGTCACCGGAATGTGTCGATCCGCGCTACCGTGGATGAGCAGGACAGGAGCTCGCATCCGATCCGCCAGTCGCAGCGGCGAACGCTCATCAAGACGTTCGGGTTCCGGAAGATCCTCCCAGTAGATCGCCAGTTCTGGCACGGCCGCGGCAACGGTCCGCATATCGGTCGGCGCGCTCCATGCCGCCACGGCAGCTACTTTCGCCCCTCGTCCGTTTGCAAGAAGTCGGGCTTTCGTGGAAGGGGAAGCCGCTCGGAACAGGGCGGTCTCGACCAGCCCAATGGGCCATCGTTGGCCGGTAGCCGGCGCTCGCCTGCCGGGCGACGAATGCGGAAGTGACAGGGGTACGGTGCCGTCAAGAACCAGGGCCAAGCAGGTGCCGCCACCGGTCCGATCTTCATCTCGCTCTCCGATCAGCCCCTTGACGAAGCGTTGGGGGAGACGAGGCGGCCGATCCGTCCTAGACTCGCGCCGGCCTGGACCTTCGCGCCCCAGTTTGTTCCCTTAGACCATGAGCATTCGACGGACCGGCGCGATGTGGCGCTACTCGCTTTGCTTGGTTTTCGGCTTGGTGATCCTGGTCGCGCCCATGCGGCCGATGGCCGAGCCGCAAGACGTGGCGCAGGTCCCCGTCCGTGTGGTCGTGGTGACCATGTTCGGGAAACCCCACGACGAGGGCGACCGGCCGGGGGAGCTGCAGCGCTGGGTGGAGGGGCTGCCGTCGACCGAAGTCCTGCCCTTCCCGGCCGGCTGGCAGGATCTCCAGTACAATCGGGACAAGCAGGTGCTCGTCATCACGACGGGGAGCGGTTCGATCCGTGCCGCGGCCTCCATCATGGCCCTGGGCCTGGACCCGCGCTTCGACCTCAGCAAGGCCTACTGGCTGGTGGCCGGCATCGCCGGCGGCAATCCGGCGAAGGCGCCCCTGGGTTCGGCCGTCTGGGCCGACTGGGTGGTGGACGGCGACCTCGCCCGGGAGATCGACGCCCGCGAGATCCCCGAGGACTGGCCGACCGGCTATGTGCCCCTGCGGGCGAGCCGGCCCTACGCGGAGCCCCAGCCCCATCCCTTCCGCGGGATCATCTATCGGCTCAACGAGGGGCTGGTCGACTGGGCCTATGACCTGACCAAAGACATGGTCCTGCCGGACCCGGCGGGCCTGGTGGCCACGCGCGCCAAGTACCTGGCGTTCGACGCGGCCAGGCAGGCCCCGCGGGTGATGCGCGGCGACACGCTCGCGGCCATGACCTTCTGGCACGGCCGGCTGCTCAACGATTGGGCGACGGACTGGGTCGCCTACTGGAGCGAGGGGGCCGCGAGTTTCGCCACCAGCAACATGGAGGACACCGGGACCATGGGGGCGCTCACAGCGCTCGAGAGCGCCGGAAAAGCGGACTTTCAGCGGGTGCTGGTGCTGCGCACAACAAGCAATTTCACCATGCAGCACGCCGGCGTCACCGCCGCCGAGAGCCTCGCCACCGAGGGAACAATGTTTCCCGCCCGGTTGGCCGCGCTCGATGCCGCCTATGCGGTCGGGAACCGGGTGGTGGAGGCCCTCCTGGCCGACTGGCCCCGCTTCTCGGAGGCGCCGCCGCAGGCCGAATGAGCGGCCGTTCCGGTGGCCGCAGGCTTGTTCCGGCACCTGCCACATGTGTACCCAACTGCGTAGGCCGCGGGCCGCTCTTCGCCGGCTTGGACAGACTCGCGGCGACGGGCTGCCCTCCCTGCCCTCACGGCGGTTCCTCGTACTGCCCTCCCGCCGCTTCAAAGCCTCATCGATAGCGTCCGGCGCGCGTTTGAGCAACTTGTCTGCCAGGGGTCGGCAGCGCGGCTTCGAAGGGCCGTCTCCGGCTGCCGAGCGGACGAAATCCGGGCCGGGGACTCGCCGTAGCAGCCGCCGCCGTCCGGCAGCGGCCTGTCGAGCAGGGGTCTGCGACGGGAGACCCGAGTCGTCTTCGAGGTCGGAATCTGCTAGCGTTCGGAGCCGGTCGGGGGCGGAATTTGGCGAACGCCCAGAGGGTCGAAAGGAAGGCTATGATCACGCGCATCTTGGTTGGCGTATGCCGGTCACCCGCACAATCGGCCATCGCACCGATCGCCGTCGATACCGCCGCACGAAGTCAGGCCGTCCTGACCGGCATGGCGCTCGTCGACTCGGACCGTTTGGTGCCGTCGCGGCCGCCAACCACCGGCGTCTTTACCTCCAAGCTGAAGGAACAAGCGGAAACCCTGTCCCGCGCCTACGAAGATGCCGGCCCGCCCATGCGCAACCTGCAGGAAAGCGCCGAACGAGCAGGCGTCGCCTTCCGGGAGGAGCGGATCGAAAGCGGCCTCGACCGCACCCTGAGCAGCGCATGGCAGTTCCAGGATCTGCTCCTGCTTGCCAACCGCCCCTGGTTGGGGGGCGAGGAGAGTCCTCGCGATGTGTCGACGGTCCTGCATTTCCTGGCGGCGGGCATTCGCCCGATCCTGGCCGTCTCGCCCTTCGCTCCGAGCGAGCGCCGAAAGGTCATGGTGGCCCTGTCGGGCTCGCTGGAAAGCGCCAAGGCCATGAAGCACTTCGCGCAGATGAAGCCTTGGCCCGACATCGCGGTGCACTTGGTGACCGTGGGCGCGCCGAAGAGCGAGAAGCAACCCGAGCGCCTGCTCTCCGAGGCTGCCGACTACATCTCCAGCCACGGCCTCGAGGCGACCACCTCGGTCCTCGACGACGCCAAGGACCGGGTGGCGCTGTTGGAGCGCGAGGCCGCGGCGGTCGGTGCCGACACCCTGGTTCTGGGCTCGAGCTACAAGCGCTTCCTGGCCATGGAACGCTTCGGCACCCACGCCCTGCAGCTCTTGCACCGCTTTCAAGGGGCCATCTTCCTCTCGCACTAGAGCAGATTGTGATGAGCTGGAATCGCTTCGCGATGCCAGCTCATCACGTGAATCTGCTCTAACAGGCTGCTGAAAAAGTCTCTCGCGGCTTTCGGTGTAACGTGATTCTCTGTTCTGGTGAGATCTGGAACGGAGGGTTGCGATGCGCGGCGGGGATGGGGACAGCGGGGCGTTGTTTTCATATGTGAGCTGTGAGGCTCGGGTGCCTGCGGACCATCCGCTGCGGGCGATCCGGGCGATCGTGGACGAGGCCTTGGAGGTGCTGTCGCCGGAGTTCGAGGGGATCTACTCGAAGCTGGGTCGCCCGTCGATCGCGCCGGAGAAGCTGCTGCGGGCGCTCTTGCTGCAGGCCTTCTACTCGATCCGCTCGGAACGCCAGCTGATGGAGCAGCTGGACTACAATCTGCTGTTCCGCTGGTTCGTGGGCCTTTCGATGGATGCGCCGGTGTGGGACGCCACGGTCTTCTCGAAGAACCGGGACCGTCTGATCGAGGGCGAGATCGCGGCGAAGTTCCTGGCCGCGCTGCTGAGCCAGGATCGGGTCGAGGCGCTCTTATCGGAGGAGCACTTCTCGGTCGACGGCACGCTGCTCGACGCCTGGGCCTCGATGAAGAGCTTTCGGCCCAAAGACGGCGCGGGGGAGGGCCCCGGCGATGGCCCTGGGGAGGGCCCCGGGGAGGGCGGCAGGCCGCCGGCCGGGCGCAACGCGGAGCGGGACTTCCGCGGCGAGCGGCGCTCGAACGAGACCCACGCCTCGACCAGCGATCCCGACGCCAAGCTCTACCGCAAGGCCAACGGCCAGAGCAGCCGGCTCTGCTACATGGGCCACCTCCTGATGGAGAACCGCAACGCCCTCGTCGTCGACGCCGAGCTGACCCGGGCCGGCGGCAGGGCCGAGCGCGAGGCCGCGCTCGCCATGCTCGATCGCCGCAGGGAGAGCCGAGGGGGGCGCCGCCGGCGCGTCACCCTGGGCGCCGACAAGGCCTACGACGTGCGCAGCTTCGTCGAGGGCCTGCGCGCGCGCAGGATCACTCCGCACATCGCCATCGACGGCCATGTCCGGGTCACCGGCAGGCCGCGCCGAACCGCCATCGACAAGCGCACCACCCGGCATCCGGGCTACGCCGCGAGCCAGCGCCTGCGCAAGCGCATCGAAGAGGGCTTCGGCTGGATCAAGACCACCGGCAACCTCGCCAAGACCCGCCACCGGGGCCTCGAGCGCGTCGGCTGGACCTTCACCCTCACCGCGGCCGCCTACAATCTCGTGCGCATACCCAAGCTGCTCGCCGCAACTTGATCGCACCAGGGCATCGAAAATTCCGCCCACGCAACCAGCCGAACCCAAACCCCTCGACCATCGGATCAGAATCCCGGGCTACAGCCCAAATCCTGCCCTCAGGACAATTCTTCAGCAGCCTGCTAAATCTACAAGTTCGATCAGAATCACCCACTCAGATGCAACCGCGTCGCGGTTCCATCTGAGTGGGTTCTGATCTAGCGTACTCGCCGACGCCCATAGCGGCGCACATTTTCCTACACCGGCAGGATGCCAGCCCCTACTCAAGGACTCGAGCGCATCCGAAGAGTTGGCGTCCGGGTGGGTCGATCCAAGGGTTCAGGACCCGGAGTTGGAGTGGTCGTTCAGCGACCAATCGTAGGCGTGGTCGACGAGCTTTTGCGCTCGCTCGATCTCGGCTGAGAGTTCTGGTCCGGCATAGCGCCGCAGGTGGGTCACCACCTTGTCGTCGCTGCCGCCAAAGTCCTCCCGGAACCAAACGTAGATGCTGGAGACGATGAGGCCGTTTTCACTTGGCCGTACGCCGCGTGTCGAGTTGACATAGTCGTGGGCTGCTCTCTCCAGCAGCTCATCGGCGTTCTTTCCTGTGAAGGGTGTTGCTTGAAGGTTGGGGCACCCGATCGATGCGCAGTTCACTGCATAGTGAATCCGCGGGTCCTGCCAAATGGGCCGCAAGATTCGGTGCTCGATGTCGTTGAGGCTGAGGGCCTCGCCTGCCACGGAGATCAGCGTCTTGTCCCAGGGACCATCGGCGAAGAGTCCTGGCGAGATATCGATATCGCGGATGCTTGCGACGGGATAGTGGGTCAGCACCACCTGAACGGTGAGGGCGTTGTAAAGGTTGATCCAATAGGCGAGCTGCTCGGATTTCTTGTAGGAATCGATGGGGAGCACGGCAAGGCCGGCAATGTAGCGATCCAAGGCCTGCCGGTCCGACAGCGAAACTCCGCCATAGTTGAAGCGATTGACGCCATGAGCGTCGGTCGCAAGGTAGGTCTCCAGGAGCCGCCCCCAAGCTTGGTGATCTATCTCGTCCGACGAGCTGGGATCTTGCGTCTCCCAACGTTCCCAGAGCTCCGCTCGGGGTGCGAACAAGGCCTCGAAGGACGAAATGCCTGCAAGCGGGAAACCAATGGCAATGACGGCTGCGAGCCGTGCCAAACGAGACAGCACGTATCGTCCGTGAGAGATCATCCATCAACTCCTCTGAACAGCGAGTGCGGCCTTCTTGGCTCGGCGGCATTGGGACTCGTACCGCTTTGCCAGCAGCCTGGGAGAGACACCGAGATGAAACAGCGCATGGATCTCAAGCCAGCCCAGGACGATGGCAAGACGCCGGCGTCCTTCGAATCGCCGCGACGACGTGGTGAGCGGGGGATCATTGATGCAACAGGTTCGCCCCTTGCGTTCCAGGCGGCGGGTAAACTCATAGTCCTCCATGAGTTCGATCGGCCGAATGCCGCCAATCTCCTCATAGACGGTGCGCCTCACGAAGACACCCGAATCGCCGTAGTAGAGCCCTCGCGCGCGAATTCCTGCATAGAAGCCGGTCAACCAGCGGCTGAAGGGCGTGTCGCCGTCGAACACCAAGCGAAAGTTCCCGCCGGGGCACTCGGGATTGTCCGCCAGGATACCTTCTATTCTCGTCAGCCCGCGCCGGGGAAAACCGGAGTCGGCATGGAGGAAGAGGAGCGTATCTCCCTGGGCGGCAGCGGCGCCGAGAGCCAATTGCTGGCCGCGGCCGGGCGCTGAACGCAAGACACGCACCCCCAACCCATGTGCCACCGACTCAGTGCCGTCCTTGCTGCCACCATCGACGACGATGACCTCGTGATGTGCGGGATCATCGGCCAGGCGCAGGAGAAGAGGCGGCAGCCGAGGCGCTTCGTTCAATGTCGGGATAACGACCGAGATCACGAAACGCACCTTGAACCGCGGCCAGAGGTCAATCCGATCCGTCGCAGTGCGGCCTCGTGGTGGCGCCAACCACCCCGGAACCAGTTCCGTAGGATCCACTGCGCGGGTCCATTGCCGGCGCTCTCGGCCAGGGAAGAATCGGTGGCCTGGCGCCAAAGGGCATGGAGCCAGTGATAGAGGCGGCGCTGGGCGTCGGCCGACAGGTCCGCCAGCGCCTCGGTCAGGTAGATCCGGCCGAAAGCCACATGGCGCGCTTCGTCTCGTGCCACCCGCCGATTGATCTGCGTGAGCAGGGGGCAGGGCAGCAGCCGGGTGAGAGAGTCCTGAACTCTCAAGACCTCGCCTTCGACCACGACGTGAAAGGCCGCCATGGTGCCAATGGATCCCGCCGGCCCTCCTGACGCCGCGTCGAGCGCCCGGGCCAGGTTCCTGTCCATCGCGGCGACGCCGCCGAGCGAGACCAGGTATCTTTCGAAGGCCTCGGCGTGGCGCAGTTCGTCCTTGATCTGGAACTCCAGGCATTGCCGGGCCGGACCGGGTTCGAGGTCCTTCAGCAAAGTCCGACACATTCGACTGGTCGCCATCTCGCCGTGGTAGAGCTGGCTGATCACGCCACGTGCCTGGTCCCGGGTAATCCAGAACGGAAGTCGCGGTCGGCGGCGCCACTCTATGTCATCTGCCGCAGACCACTGTCCGTCGCGAGCCTTTGCGGCCAAACTCGCAAATGGCTCAGGCTGTCCTCGAGGGTCTGATGGGTGAATTCCTGCCATGGACGGCCTCACCCCTCGAACGCGAGACCGGTGACGGTGCCGATGATGCGCCCGCCCGTGTCGTCGCTGTCGGCGGAGATCGCGATGATGGCCGGAGCGGGCGGCCTGTAACCGAAGGCTTTCTGGAAGTCCGCCACGAAGTCGATCTCTTCCATGAGCCACTGCCCAACGGGCTCGTCGCCACTGCGCAGCACTATGATGTGGCCCTGCCCCTTCAGATAGGGGTTGGTCAGAAGAGTGCCCGTGGGGTGCGTCCCGCCCCAGACATAGGTCAGCACCTTTCCAGCCAAGGGTGGCGCGACAAACCGGGTCAAGGCGATCTCCATGCGCTCCCAGAAGGGAAGCCGATCCTCATCCACGGGAAACACCAGGTGCACCGCTAGCGATCGGTCGTCTCCGGGCGCGCGCGACAGGTCGGTCGGCGGCGCGGCCCGATCGACCCGCCAACTCCATAGGAGCCGCCGCTTGGGAGCCATGCCGTCGCCGACCGGACGATAGAGGAAAGCGACGGCATTCTCGGCGCTGACAGCGATGCTATCGCGGCCGCGTTCGGTGAATTCCGCATGGGCCTTGCCCGGAACCGTCAGCAGGCGCCAGCCGGCAGCCTGAAGTTCGGATGACAGGCGGGAGGCCGCCGAATCCGCGCTGGCCCGAGTTGCGCTTGCGGCTCCTAGTGGCAGCCATGCAGAGAGCAGAAGGACCAAGACCGAAATACCAAGGACCACCAAAGAGTTAGGTCCCACACTCCCACTGCGGCGGCTGAATGCTGTGCGACTCATTTTCGACCTTGGGCCCCGAATGACACGACCGAACGGATTTAAGATGGGAGCGTTCTCCGCATGGGAAACGCACAAATCTATCGCGTGGTGTACACACTGCCGTGAATAGAGGTCGACTCTATCCAGCAATGCCGGTCTATAGGGATAAGGTCCCGGTCGCCCCATTGTTCCGGCCGCCGTAGAAATTGGGGGCAGGTGAGAGGTGCGACCCAGTGGCCCCATCGTCTCAGACAGCAGGCGGACGGGCACTCCTGCTACGAAAGGCGATAGACAAGGTGGGCCATCGTAATTCCATGGACGTGAGCCTCTGCACACTGTCGCACGGCCGATCGATACTCTCGGCGCTTTTGGTCCTAGCTCTCTGCGCGTGCAGCCAAACCCATCAGAAGGGAGGGGCTGAGGCTCAGGGCTGGAGCACGGATGGGGCATATCTGTTCAATGCGGAAACGACGATTCAAGATGAATGGCTACACATGCCTCTGCGGGGAGAAACGGACTATCGCCTAGCTGTCTATGACGACCGGGTCGCGATCCGTGCCGTTGGCCAGGATTCCGCCTCAGGCCTCATTCGTCGGATTCTCGTCGACCCGGCGCAGTGTCGTGAAATCGAATGGAGCTGGGCGGTCAACCGCCTGCAACCGGATGCCGTCCTAACCTTGAAAGAGCACGAAGACGTGGCGGCGTCGATTTTTCTTATGTTCGGCGACCCCGGTTTCATGCTCGACCCTAGCCCTGTTCCCACACTTCGATATGTGTGGAGCAACGAAAGCGCCGATGTGGGGGCGATCATAGACAATCCATACATGAAAGGGATCGTCCGCAGCATTGTGATCAAGGCGGGGCTGGACCCCAATCGGTCATGGGTCGTCCAACGCCGTGATGTCCATGAGGATTTTCAGAGAGCGTTCGGATATCCGCCGGATGACAGAATCCATGCAATCGCTCTCTTTACCGACAACGACCAAACCAAGCAGCCCGTTGAAGCTTACTACGGTTGGGCCCGGGTCCTCTGTGCCCCTGGGACGCAGCCTGTAGATGCCGACGAAAGTTGGGAATGAGACCGCGTCAACGCCCGTCAGTGGGAGGTGGTCGCGCGAAGCTGGATTTGGGGTTGTCCGACTCGATCCGAGTCTCCGGCCATCGGGGGGACGGTTTCGTGCTATGCTCCTTTTCCTTTCTTGCATCTCGGCTCCGACGGCTGGGATCGAGACTCCAGGGGCTTAGACTCGGTGCAGTTCTCGAGCTTACTGGAATCCTTCGTCATTCTGGTGGCCCTCGCCGGCTGCGCGGTTTGGTTGCGGCAGCGCTCGGCCATCGTGCGGGGCGAGGAGGGGGTTTTTGCGCGCCTGGTGACGGATTTCACTCTTCCGGCCCTGATCTTCGCGAACCTGAGCCGCGAGCCCTTCGAGATCCAGCAGCTCGAACTCGCCCTGGTGCTCTTCATATCCATCGCCGTGGTCATGACGCTGGCCTGGCTGGCCGGCCGTTGGATGCGCCTGGAACGGCCGGTCCTCGGCTCGGTGATCCTGGTCTCTGGCGTCGGCAGCACCTCGACTCTCGGCTACTCGCTCATCCACAACATCTATGGCGACGATCACGAGGTCATGAGCCAGCTGGTGATCATGGGCGAGTTCGGCGTCGTCCTGCCGCTCTTCATCTTCGGCGTGGCGGTCGCCATGCACTTCGGCGAGGAAGCGGAGGACCGTCCCGGGCTGGGCGCCGCCGTCAACAGCTTCTTGCGCTCTCCCATCTTTGTGGCCCTCATCCTCGGCCTCTCGGCCTCATACATGGGATTGCCCCAGGACCACTGGGCGGTGGAACTGTTGAACGGCTTTCTCCAAGTGGCGAGCGATTCGCTGACGCTTCTGGTCGCCTTCACCATCGGCCTGATGCTCCGGCCCGTCGCCTTCAAACAGCTCGTCAGCTTGCTGGTTTTGGTCGCTCTCTTGAAGCTGGGCTTGGAGCCATTGGCGGCCGGGGGCATTGCTTTGGCGCTGGCGGTGCCTGAGTTGCAGCGAGACATCTTGGTAGTGGAGGCCGCCATGCCCTCCGGCGCGCTGGCGGCCGTCGTCGCCGCCCGCTATGGCTGCGATGCCGCGGTCGCCTCGGCCTTGCTGATCGCGACGCTCGGCCTCAGTCTGCTGGTAGTCCCGTTGATCGGCTACATAGTGCTATGAAGTGACGTCACTCGACTTCCGCGTTGGGCCAAGAACGGACGTTTCATTCCCACTGCTGTTGGCTCATCGCGCCATCGTCGCCAGGCATGAAAAATGCTATCTGAATCGCTATGATTTCCATCGGTCCCACCACGAAAGGATCGAATCGTGTCTTGCGACACCCTCGTCAAAGTCATAGGGACCCTCGTGATCTGTGGCTTCGGGCTGTTCGGCGAGGCAAGCGACAGCTTCGGCGAATCGGATTTGGAGATCCGCTCATTCGAAGGCCATCCGGGCGGAGTTACCGAGATCGCTGTAACGCCGGATGGGCGCCACGTGGCGTCGGGAGGTCGCGAAGGGACAGTCAAGCTCTGGGACATCGCCACAGGTTCCTTGATCCGCACCTACGAACGGCACACGGATGAGATTTTCTGTATCTTGATAACTCCCGACGGGCGAAGTGTGGTTTCCGGAAGCAGAGACAACACAATCAAATTGTGGAATTTCGAAACCGGTGCGTTGATCCGGACATTTGAAGGCCATGAAAATTGGGTTGTCAAAATCGCGGTGACACCTGACGGAAAACGCCTGGTCTCGGCCAGCCGCGACAAAACCGTCAAGCTGTGGGATATAGAGACCGGTGCCTTGATCCGCAGTTTCGAGGGCCACAAGGGCTCGATAGAGGGAGTTGCGGTAACTCCGGACGGGCGTCATGCGGTCTCGGGCGGCTATGACGCGACGGTTAGGGTCTGGGAGATCGAGACCGGCGCGCTGGTTCGCACAATCGAAGACCCATTGAATGCGATCTACGCCATCGCCCTGACGCCGGATGGGCGTCAAATCGCTTCGAGCGGTCGTCGTGGCGCGGTCAAGCTTTGGGACTTTGGGACGGGGGTCCTGATCCGCACTTTCCAAGGCCACACCGACGATGCCTACACGATCGCGATCTCGCCCGATGGGAAACAGATTGCTTCGGGCAGCCGTGACAAAACGGTCAAGGTCTGGGATTTAGAGACGGGATCCCTGCTTCTCGACCTCAAAGAACGGAATAGGGTTACAGACATCGTGGTGACTGCGGACGGGCATTACGTGGTTTCAAGCCGCTATGAGCGTACTTTCAGCCTGTTTGATCCAGCATTGCTGATGCGTTGATGCATTAGTGGCCCCTCATTAAGCCATGGAAGGAGTCTGCTCCGGGTCAATCTGAGACGAAAATCGAACCCTTCCGACACGCCTGCTATCGGGGGTTAAGCGGACCAAATCAGCGTCAATGCCGACATTCCATTTTGATGTCGGTAGTTCGGGGCTAAGCGGACCTTCCAGGCTCGCTCTCAAAACGGCAGGGATTAGCCACTTCCGGTCCTTCGGTGACGTGGCTCGGAATGACTGCTGCATGATCCGACAGCGGTCGTTGGCATCAGCAAGCACGCACGGTCGAACCTGGGCAGACCCTACCGCTTGGGCTTGGACTCACCGGACAACGGTCGGACGACCGCTTGGCGCCAATCCGGGGATCGACCAGGTCCTGTCCAAAGGCCGCCGGCTGCAAGGGCCGAGAACCGGCGACGTTCAGGAAGGCCTCACCGGCCGGCGGGCGCGGGCTGCGCCGCGTCGTCCGCGCCGGCTGGTCCGTACGCTAGGCCGCCTCCTCGCAGCGTGTGGTCGATTCCTCTACCAAGCGGTTGACCAGGGCGACCGCGCCCGGCGCGTTCTCGCCGTAGCCGTCGGCGCCGATGGCATCCGCGAAGGTCTCGGTCACCGGCGCGCCGCCGACGATCACCGGGTAGGGCAGGCTCTTCTCCTTGAAGGCGGCGACCGTCTTCGCCATGGACGGCATGGAGGTGGTCAAGAGGGCCGAGAGACCGACCACGTCGGGGGTCAGTTCCTCGGCCTTCGCCATGATCTCGGCGGGGGTCTGGTTCACCCCCAGGTCGAGCACGTCGTAGCCGGCGCCTTCCAGCATCATGCCGACCAGGTTCTTGCCGATGTCGTGCACGTCGCCCTGGACGGTGGCCAGCAGGACGCTGCCCTTGGGCGGCGCACCGGTCTGGGTCAGGACCGGGCGCACCACCTCGAGCCCCGCCTTCATGGCGCGCGCGGCCATCAGCATCTCCGGCACGAAGATGGTGCCGTCGCTGAACATGGCGCCGATCTCGTCCATGGCCGCGATGAGGGCGTCGTCGAGCACCCGGTGGACGCCGATGCCCTCGTCCAGCGCCTGGCGGACCTGCGCGACGCAGGCCTGGTCGTCGTAGTCCATGACCGCGTCGAAGACTGTGTCCAACAGCTCCTCGCCGGCCTCGTCCAGCTTCTCGCCCTGCCGATCCTCCCGGGGCGAGGCCGCGGCCGCCGGAGCCGCGACCGCCGCGGGGCCGGGCTCCGGCCGCTTGGCGGTCTCGCCCCGTGCTTCGGGCGTGCCGGCGCGCCGCAGCCCGGCCCAGGGCCGTTCGCCGGCGCGGAAGCTGCGGACCGCGGCGATGCCCGCCTCCACGTGCTCGGGCGGGGTCACTGCCGAGAGGCTGCAGAAGTAGATGACGCCCTTGCCGTCCGCGCCCTCCACGGCCTCCATGTACTCGTGGACGCGCTGCGCGATCGCCTCGGCCGGGCCGTTCTGGAAGAGGTTGTTGTCGATGCCCAGCACCAGCGGCTTGTCCTGGCTCGCGGCGAAGGCCAGGAGCTCCTCCAGGCCGATCTTCCAGAGGTCCGGGTCCTGGCTCTTCAGGTAGCCGGGCGTCGCCCGCAGCTTGTTGCGCCAGAAGCGCTCCTTGTCGTCGGTGAAGGAATCGCCCCACCAGTTGTCCACGTAGCAGGGCAGCTCGAGCTGGCGCTGCAGGCGCTCGATGGGCGCCAGAGCAAACTCTTCCTGCATGTCCTGGGTGATGAAGGGAAGCGACGCGGTCGCGTCGGAGCCGTCGTAGCCGGGCAGGTCGGGGAACTGCCTGTGCATGTGCCGGCAGTAGGGCACCAGGACCTCGTCGACGATGAAGTCGAGGACCTTGGTCACGAAGGCCGGGTTCTGCTTGATCTGAACGATCAGGTTCTCGAAGGTCATGAGGTGCGCCGCCATGGTGAAGGGCGCGCAGAAGCCGAGCGAGGGACGCTGGCCCGTGTAGACCTCGGCGAGGTGCAGGACCTCCGCCGCGAAGGGCATGCGCCCGGCCGTCGCCGGGTCCGGCGACCGGAGCTTGGCCAGGTCGGCCTCGCTGGCGATCAGGGGAGTCACATTGTCGAGCGCCGGGGCCATGTCCTCGAACAGCACCAGCTTGGCGCCGAGCGCCTCGGCCTCGATGTTGTAGGCGTCCCAGATGAAGCTCGGCGTGTCGAAGCCGTAGTCCCGGGCCGTGGTGCAGAGGCCGCGCACGAAGGTCTCGGCATCGCTGTAGAAGAGGTCGCCGCGCGTCTCCGTATTGGCCATGGCGAACTCGTGCATCTGGGCGATGAAGGGCACGACCTGCGAACCGGCCGTCATCGCGGCCTCCAGGGGCTCGTATCCGGCCTTGAAATCGAACTCGGGCATGGCTTCTTCTCCTCACGCAGCCTCGCACGGTGGACCCGCTTCAGGCTCTCGGACCGCCGCCGCCGGGCCGCATCCCGGCTTGGCTCTTGATGTCTCCAGCCTGACCCAGCCACAATGCCCTGACAAACGAGGTTTTCCTGGCCTAAGGGCTAGGAATCCTTATGGAAACGGGAGCGGCCGAGATGGCCCAGAAGAAGCGCCGCCTGCCCTCGCTCAACTGGCTGCGCGCCTTCGAGGCGGCGGCCCGGCACACCAGCTTCGCCGAGGCGGCCAAGGAGCTGAACGTCACGCCGGCCGCGATCAGCCAGCAGGTGAAGCAGCTCGAAGACTGGCTGGGCGCGTCCCTCTTCACGCGCCAACCGCGCTCGCTCCTGCTCACCGACGCCGGCCTCGGCTATTTGCCCATCGTCCGCCAGGCCTTCGACCACCTGGCGGCGGGCACCGAGGACCTGTTCGGCAGCGGCCGCAGCGGCCCGGTCGCCCTGCGGGTCAGTACCTCCCTCACCTACCTCTGGCTGGTGCCGCGCCTCGGCCGCTTCCTAGAGCGCCATCCCGACGTCAGCCTGCGACTGACCACGACCGTCGACGGCCTGAGCTTCGGACAGGCGGGCACGGATCTGGAGATCCGCTACGGCAGCGGCCAGTGGCCGGGCTTCCGGGCCGAGCGCCTGTTCTGGGAGGCCCTCTTTCCGGTCTGCGCCCCGGCGCTGCTAGGCGGGGCCGTGCCGCTCGCCAAGCCGGAGGACCTGGCCAGCCACACCCTGATCCACATGATCGGCGAGCCGGAGAACTGGCAGATGTGGCTGAACGCCGCGGGCGTCTCCGGCCTCTCGGTCGGCAGCGCCCTCCAGTTCGACCTCCACATGATGGCGACCCGCGCCGCCATCGAGGGCACCGGCGTCGCCCTCGGCCTGTCGCCCATGGTCGACGACGCCCTCGCCAAGGGCCTGCTGGTCGCGCCCTTCGACGTCACGATCCCGGCGCGCGACGCCCATTTCGTCGTGACCTCGGAGGAAGCGATCGAGCGGCGCGAGGTGCAGCTCTTCAAGTCCTGGCTGCTGGAGGAAGCCAAGCGCCACGACCGTCCCTTCGATCCGAAAGCCCTGCGGGACCAGGCCAAGCAGCGCCGCAAGGCGCCGCTCAAGGCCGGCAAGAAACCCGCCCGGCAGAAGGCGCGCTGACCAAGGCCGCGGGACAACGGTTGGACGAGACAGCCCGGACGCCGCGGTCACTGCTTCGTCGGATGCGCCCGCTGGCCGGCGGCCTGCTCACCGGTCCAGCTAGGCTCGTGCCGCCCGGTGATCAGTCGCGCCCCCAAACCGTAGGTGAGATATGCCCAAATCCAATTCAAGAACACCATCATCCGGCTCCGGAAGCCGATCAAAAAGTAGATATGGATTAGGCCCCAGAACACCCAGGCAAACCATCCCGAGAACTTGATCCAATGGAGGTTCGCCACGGCGGCGCCCCTGCCTATGGTCGCAAGCATACCCTCGTCCCGGTAGCGGAAAGGCCCTGGCGCCCGTTTGCCTGCGATGCGCATTCGGATCAGACGAGCTACGTAGGCGCCCTGCTGCTTCGCCACCGGCGCCACGGCAGGCAACGGCGTGCAGTCCGGCGGGGCCCAGTGGGCCGCATCCCCTATCACGAAGATGTCCGAATGACCCGGGAGAGACATGTCGTCGTTGACCTTGACGCGCCCTGCGCGATCAGTCTCCGCCCCAAGCCAGGCGCCGATCGGTCCGGCCATGGTGCCGGCGGCCCAAAGCACGGTTCCCGCCGGGATGACTTCCTCGCCTTCGCCAACGACGACCGCATGGCCGAGGATGCTCTTTACGGTCGTCCCCAGGCGAACCGTTACGCCTTTCCGTCTCAGGGTCCTATGAGCAAAATCGACGAGACGCTGCGGAAATCCACCCAACAAGGTCCCGCTCGCCTCGAGCAGAAGTATCTCCGTCTCGCTCGGCGCTATCTGGCGAAAGTCGCGGGCGAGTGTGCTCTTGGCCAACTCGGCGATGGCGCCCGCCAGCTCCACTCCTGTCGGTCCGCCACCGATGATGACGAACCTCATGAGTCTGCGCCGCTCCGCCTGGTCTTCCTCCATCTCGGCGCGTTCGAAGGCAAGAAGGATGCGTTCGCGCATGATCAACGCGTCTTCCAGCGTTTTCAATGGTGCCGAATGAGCCTGCCAGTGGTCCTGTCCGAAATAGGAATAGGTCGAGCCCGTGACCAGAATCAGGAAGTCGTATCCGTATGAACCGCTCCGCGAGACGACAAGCCTGTTCTCCACGTCAACATCGATCACCTCGTCCATGAGCACCGCCACATTCCCGTCGCCCCTGAACAGCGAGCGGATGGGCACCGCCACGTCCGCCGGCGACACCGCTGCCGTGGCGACCTGATAGAGCAAAGGTTGGAACAGGTGGTGGTTCTGGCGGTCGATGATCGTGATGCTCACTTCAGCATTCCGTAGCCCCCGAGCCGCCGAGAGCCCGCCAAAGCCGGCACCAACGATCACGACCCGTGGCCGTGAGCTGGTGGAACCTTTGCATCTGCCAACTCGTTGCGTTTCGCTCATTGGCCCCGATCGCGTCAGGAGATTTTGGAGGCAGTGTAGAGATTGGCGGGTGTTCGTCTAACTCAATTCGGATGGGCCAAATCGGCATTCGGCACCCGGCGGGTGCAGGCCACGCCACGTGGCCCACGGCCACGGTCCGGCGCCAGACCGGAACCCACGAATACGGAACTGCGACGCAGCGGATCCCTCTGGCTGGCTGTTTATGATCCAACGGGCAGCTATTGAGCGGATCGACGCGATCAGTCAGCGTCGCGAAGCGAATCCAGCTCATCGCGATCAACTCCAGGGCCGCCTTCTCGCGGCGCGCGGTGGCGGCCCTGACACACCGTTTTAGCAGAACCGCCGTGCGGGCCGAATTCCCGTGGCGGTCGGCGCAGGTCACACCGACCAGGGTCCCGCTCATCGGCAGCCGACGACGCATCGCTGCCGATCGCGATGATCTCCGGATCGGGGGCGCCGGTCCTCTTCCCGGCGGCTGATCCGGGCGAAAACGCCTTCCAGTGTCCCACCGCGCCTCTACAGCGGACGCAGGCCGCCATTTCCGGCGCCCGCTTTCAGCCGCGGCGCCGGAGCGCTTGAATGTCTTGCGCGGTGGCGGTCAGGCCCGCGGACGGGCCCGTTCGGTCACTGGACCTCGACGCACTCGGCCAGCACGGTCGGCGGCGCCACGAAGAGCTGGCTGCTCCGCAGACGGCGGGACTCGATGGCGAAGGTCTTGGCCCAGTCGCTGGTCGACCGCCCGGCGTGGGTCAGACGGGTGGCCGCCCGCTCGCAGGCCTGGATGCTGGAGAACTCGATCTCCCGGATCTGCAGATCGGTGCTGAGCGGGTCGACGTTGGCCTGGGAGGTGCCGACGGTCACGATGAGAATGAGTAACGCCTTCATACCTATGCCCTTTTCCTCGTTAACCTTGGTTAACGTGGCGGCGGATTAAGTATAGCAATTTCATTTAGTTAGCGACAATCCTTAAAACGCCGTCGTTAACCATAAATCCCCCTCTCGGTTCCGGTTCGAGAGCTCGATCAAGCTGCGGTCCGGGTCCCGGCAGTAGAGCGCACGGAGCGGCCCCTGGGCGCCCGTCTCGTCGACCGGCCCCAACTCGACCTCGACGCCCCAGGCCGCGAGCTGCGCCGCCACCTGATCGAGAGGCGTCCTGGTGAGGAAGCAGAGGTCGGCCGTGCCGGGCTCCGCGGTGGCGGCGGCCGGCGGCGCGTCGGATGGGGATGCAGGTTGATCTTCCGGCGCCCGAAGCGGAGCGCCAGGCGGCCCTCGCCGAAGGCCCGGCGCTCCATGCCCGGCACCCGCTCGTAGAAGTCCCGGGCGGCCTCCAGGCCGCGCAGGGTCGGCACCGGGCGGTCGGTCGAGGTTTTCGATCTCGACTCCGGCCATGATTGCACCCCTATTCCGCCAGGGCCGGCTCGGGCTGGCGGCGCCAGCCGCCCGGCAGCAGGCAGGCGGCGAGTGTGGCGACGGCGGCCATGAGCGCGAGCGCCACGAACAGCCAGACGAACTCGCCGGTCATCTCCTTGAACCTGGCGACCATGGCGAGCGCCAGGGGCGCCGAGCCGAAGGCCAGCACGTACTTGACCCCGAAGGCGAGGCCCCGGTGCTTCTCCGGCGTGTAGCGGCCGAGCAGCAGGTTCTCGGCCGGCAGGGCGCCGGCGCTCAGCAGCACCGTCATGGCCGCGAGCACCACCAGCGGCAGGCCGGTGAGGACGCCAATCCCCGCCAGCACCGGGACCTGCACCAGCCAGCAGATCAGATAGACCGGCTTCAGGGGGTAGCGGTCGGCGAGATAGCCGCCCGCCACCTGCATGAGGCCCCCGGCCAGGTAGACCGCCGCCACCAGGGCGCCGACGCCGAAGGTCCCCTCGCCCACCAGATCGCGCAGGCGCAGGTCGAAGATCTTGGGCATGGCCGCCTGGGTCGCCTGGAAGATGATGCCCATGACCAGCATGGTGCAGAGGAGGATGGCGAAGACCCGCAGCATGTCGCCCTTGCTGGGCGTCGGCGGCTTGCGCGCGGCCCCGCCCTTCTCCACCAACTCGAGGCGGATGCAGAGGAGGAGCGCGAGCCCCGTCACCAGCGAGACGCAGCCCGGCACGAAGAAGGCGGCGCGCCAGCTATAGAGGTCGATCAGGGCACCGGCGACCAGGCCCGCGGCGGCGATGCCGACGCTGCCGAAGATGCCGTTGATGCCGAGCGCCCGGCCGGGCCGTCCGGCGTTGTTCACCAGCCAGGCGATGCCGACCGGGTGGTAGATGGCGCTGAAGAGGCCGATCGAGGAGAGGCCCAGCAGCAGGGCGGCGGGCGTGTCGAGGAAGGCGCAGGCTATGCCAGAGAGGCCCAGCCCGAGGAACATGACCACCATCATGCCGGCGGCCGACCAGCGGTCCGACAGCCAGCCGGCCGGGATCGCGCCCAGGCCCACCAGCAGCGCGCCAAGGGTCCAGAGCTCGATCAGCTCGTGATAGGGCACCCCCCAGTCCTTCTCCAGCGCCAGCACGATGACGAAGTAGAAGGCGGTGAAGAGGTGCATATAGGCGTGGCCGAGACAGGAGAACACCAGGGCCACGCGCCCGCCGGTCGACGACATGGGACGCCTCCTCCTTCCCTGTCTACAGGCGCGGCCGAACGGCGGCAAGGCGGCCCCGCGCAGGGCAGGGTTGCGCCCCGCGCGGGGCGTCGCGTGTCACACATGTCGCGAAAACAGATTCGAACCACGGAGGCACAGAGACACAGAGCGATGAAAACCAAGAAACTCTGGTCAGCGGACATCCAAAGAAAATAACTGGTCCGTTTTCAGTTCTCAGTGCCTCTGTGTCTCTGTGGTGATCCGGACCTTGCTCGAACTTGCCCGCCGCTACTCGGCCGCCGTCTCGGCTTCGATCCAGGCGAGGTAGTGCGGGTTGCCGGCGGCGATGGGCGTGGCGAAGACGCAGGGGCAGACGTAGGCGTGGCGGGCCTTCACGAAATCGACCAGAGGCTCCACCAGCGCGCCGCGGGTCTTGGCGAGCAGCAGCGCTTCCCTGCCCTCGCAGAGCGCGCCCTCCCACCAGTAGAAGGACTCGATCTCGGGCAAGACGTTGACGCTCGCCGCCAGGCGGGCCTCGACCAAGGCGCGCGCGAGGGTCCGCGCCTCCTCGCGGGAGGGGGCGGTGATAGTGACCAGGCTCGTGCTCATCGGCTCGTCTCCCGTGTTATCAACAGATTGCGGCCTGACGTTGGTATTCCTTGGCAAACTAGGTTAGACTCTTTCCTGCGTCAGTTCGACGGGCTGGGGGGCTCGATGACCGACGAACGCAAGAGGAGAAGCGGCTGCGTCCAGACGGATGCGCGTCCTTCGCCGACGCAGGCGGCCTACCTGCGGCGGGGCCTCGCGGAGCCGGGCGGCAAGCTGCCGCTGTTCGACCGGGACGGCCAGCGCTACCCCAACCGCACCATCGAGAGCTGCGTCGCCCAGGGCTGGGCCGAACCCTGGTTCCAGAACCCGATCAAGCCCGACTGGCTGATCTGCAAGCTGACCGACGCCGGCAGAGCCGTTGCCGAGGCGGCCGAGGAAGCGGCCCGGCCCCTGCCGCCGGCACCGGCGCTGCCGCGGCGCGACGCCCGCAGCCTGCAGCTCATGGTGCGGGAACTGGCCTAGCTCTCGGCGCCGCCGAGACCGTCCCGAGTGCTCGAATTGGATTGAGCGTGCCGGTCGCTAGAGCAGCGGGTGGCTGCCGCCGAACGATCCCAGGAAGAGCGACGCGCCCAGCCAGGTGATGAGCAAGCCGCCCACGAGGGCGACCCCTTGCCCGGCGAGGGCCAGGTGGCCCGCCTTGCCGCCGGCGAGCGCCGCGGCCAGGCGGCGGAAGTTGACGGCCAGCACCGCCAGCGCTCCGACCGTCATAGCGGTGCCCAGGGAGACGGCGAGCACGGCGGCAATGCCGGCCCAACGCAGGCCCAGCACCTCGGCGAACAGCAGCACCAGGATGGAGCCGCTGCAGGGCCGGATACCGATCGACAGCACGATGGCGGCGGCCGACTTGAAGGAGAGCGGCTGGCCCAACTGCGCCGGGTCCAGGCCGTGGCTGTGGCCGCACTCAGGCCCATGATCCGGACCGTGATCCGGACCGTAGCCGCCCGTTTGGTGCGCCTGCGCCATGGATGGCCCGCCGCCGGCGGAGGCCGCCGCGGGAAGCGGTTCCGCCGCCAGGCGAACCGCGCGCAGGCCGCGCCCAAGGGCCCAGAGCGCACGAACCGTCAGGGCCAGGCCGAGCAGGGCGATGAGGGCGAAGCTAATGCTTTCCAGGGTGCCCGCCGCCGCCTGGGCATCCTTGCGGGTCCAGCCGATCAGGGCAACGAGCACCTCCACCACGGCGATGGCGGTGAGCCCCTGAACGAAAGCCGCGGCGGCCGAGAGCGCCAGGCCGCGGCGGACCGCGCTTTCGTGGGTCAGCAGGTAGGTGGTGATGACCGCCTTGCCATGGCCGGGCCCGGCGGCGTGAAAGACCCCGTAGAGGAAGCTCAGCAGGATCAGCGACCAGGCCGCGGCCGCCGAGCCCTCCTTGCGCAGGGTGCGGATAGCGCCTGCCAGCTCCCGGTGGAGCTCCCGCTGCTTCGCTCGCACGTAGGCAAGCGTGCGGCTCCAGAGCCCAGGCGCACCGACGGTCCGGGCAGACGGTTCGGCTGTCGCAACGGACGTGCCGGCATCGGCCGCTTCCTGGGCCGCGACGGGACCGCTCGCGAAGGCGAGCGCGAGGAACAGGACCGAGGCGGCCGCCAGAATCAAGGCTCCCTTGATCACGGGCATAGGATCGCGACGTGCTCGGCGAAGAAGGCGCCAAGGCCGTCGCCCGCCGTCTCGTTCTGGTCCAGGTTGGCGGCGAAGAGAGCCATCTCGTCGTCCGGATCGGGATACTGGAGCTTGAAAGAGCAGCCCTCGGGCACAGCGCCCTCCAAGCGCACGGGCTCACCGCTGATATGGGCGACCTCGATGTAGTAGGTGGGATCGTAGACCGCGTAGGAGACGTCGGAGCGCCGCGGGTCCGCGGGCGCCAGCAGCGCCACCGTGAAGGTCATGGCGAGCCGCTCCTCCTCCATGTAGGTCTCCCAGTCCACCACGGGGTCGTAGGCCGGCTGCACTCCGTCCACCTTCATGTAGGTGAAGTAGTCGTACTCGGAAAGGCTCTCCAAATTGACCTTGGCGAGCTCCCGAAGCTGCTCCTCGTCCGCCTTGCCATCGCCGTCGGCGTCGAGGCCCTCTACCGCATAAAGGGTGTAGAATTCGTCAAACACCCAGTGGACCCGGAGGGCCGCCACCCGGCCCGCCTCGTCGAACAGCACGGTTGTGCTGAGATCGATCCAGGCGTGCGGATGGGCCCGGGCCGACGGACCCGTAGACAGCAGCACGGCGAGGCCGGTCAGCACCAGGATCGCTAGGCGCAGGCCACCCAGCCGCCCGTGCCGTGCGGACCGCGCCGCGGCGAAGTGCCTGAGGAGAGATCGGCTCATGTAAGGCTCAATAGCTTATCGGCAGCCTGATTCGTACCGGAAAATGTGCCGCCCTGCTACACGGAGGCCGCCGTCAGCCGGTCCTCAGTCCCATTCGCTGCCGCCGCCGGCCGGCTTGGGCTCGCCGATCTGGTTGTGGATCGGCTTGAGGGCGCGCAGGAAGGCGACGATGGCCTCCAGGTCCTCCTGGGTCAGATAGCGGGTGCCGTTCTGCACCACCTCGGCCATGGTGCCGCCCACCGCGTCCCCGTCCGGCAACAGGCTGCTGCGGAACATGAAGATCAGGTCCTTGTCCGACCAGGTGCCGATCCCCGTCTCCGGGTCCGGCGTGATGTTGGGCACCGCATCCCCGTCCGGGCCGTCCAATGTGCCGGCATAGGCCATGGATTGGTCGAGGGCGCCGGTGATCTCCCTTGGCGTGTGGCATTCGCCGCAGTGGCCGAGGGCCTCAACCAGGTAGGCGCCCCGGTTCCACTGCTCGGAGCGTGCCGGGTCCGGCGCGAGGACGCCGGGCTCGAAGAAGAGCCACTGCCAGAAGGTCATGAGGAAGCGGAAGCCGAAGGGGAAGTCGATGTCGTGGGGCTTGTTGGGCCGGTCGACCGGCGGCAGGCTGAAGATGTAGGCCTTCAGCGCCAGCATGTCCTCGTCGGTCATCTTGGTGAAGGCGGTGTAGGGGAAGACCGGGAAGTAGCGGCTGCCGTCGGGCGCCTGTCCGTGGCGCAGGGCCCGGACGAAGTCCTCGTCGCTCCAGCCGCCGATGCCATGGGTCTCGTCCGGCGTGATGTTGGGTCCGTAGAAGGTGCCGAAGGGCGTCTCCAGCGCCCGCCCGCCGGCGAGCAGCGCGCCCTTGCTCTTGCTGTCGGTGTGGCAGCTCTGGCAGTTGGCGGCGTGGAAGAGGTACTCGCCCTTGGCGAGCCTGTCGGCGTCCTGGGCGAACGCGCCTCCGGCCCAGACGGCAGGCGCCAGGACACTGGCGAAGGCGAAAGCCCAGGCGCAAACGCGACCGTTCGCAGGATGCCGTGGTGCCGGCGTGCGCTCTCGGCGACGTTGCATTCGGGACCCCGAACCGGGTTGCCGGCCGGGCCGCGGGGTCGCCGGGCCCGGCCGTGCTGTCGTGTCTTCGGCTACTGCTTCTTGCGGAACGTCTTGTGGCAACCGCCGCAGCCGTTGTTGCCGAGCTGGCCGGTCTGTGCCGCGATCGCGGCCAGGTCGCCGGACTGGGCGACCTGAGCAAGCTTGGCACTCTCGTCCTGCAAGGCCTTGACCGCTGCCTCGAACTCGCTCCACTTCTCCCAGATGACCGGCAGCGCGCGGGTGTTGCCGGCCTCCGGCCCGCTGCCCTCGGGGAACAGCGGCAAGAGGTTCTTGCTCATCTCGTTGATGGCATGGGCATGGCCCTCCACCTCGGCGACGAAGTCGACCTCCTGCTTGGCGACCATGGCGATCGCGCCCATGTGTCCGCCGATGGCACTCATGATGGCCTGGCGGTAGGCGATCAGCTCAGCCGGGCTGTTGGCCGCCTGTCCGCTGGACCCGAGGACGCCCGCGCCCAGCAGCGCCGCCACCGACAGCATGCCAGCTAAAAGAAATCTCCTTGCCTTTGATCGCATCAGATCCGTCCTCCCTATTGTTGGGTCCAGTATCCAGGGATCTCCCATCCCGGAGTCATCGCTCCTTGCGCCGTGCCCGACGGCATTGCACGTGCCCGCACGGCGCGACACGCAGCTTGGCAGCGCAGCTTCGGCGGGTCCAGCGGACGGCTGTTCAAAAATCCGTGGCAATGATTGGCGTTTGCACAGAAACACCCCTCCTGTGCGTACGGGATTACGCGAGATTCCCCTTCCAAAAGCCGCAGAGAGGCTGTTTGATCGAAGCCCAACGACAGGGACGCGGAGCGGCAGCCAAAGCGAGGAGTTCCGGGGATGAAGACTCAGAAGGAGGGGACAGCCCCCAGCGGCCGGCACCAGAACCGCGATTTCATGGAGGCCGTCGCCGCGGTCTGCGCCCTCATGGCCAGCGCCGACGCGGACGCCCAGGCCTGCGAACAGAGCTCGATCGCGGCCGCCATGTCGAGCGATCCGGCGTTCGTCGAACTCGACGCCGACACCGTGATGGGTCTGATGAACGACTACACCGCCCAGCTCCAGGAGAAGGGCGCCGTCGGCAAGTCGAAGATCTCCGAGAAGGTCATGCGCTTTTACGGAAACGAGCGCCATTCGCGCAACCTGATGCGCCTCGCCCACCGCATCATGATGGCCGACCACCAGGTCCAGGAGTCAGAGAACGAGGAATTCCGGCGCATCTGCCGCATCCTCGGCCTCGACCCGGAATTCGCTGCCCAGGCTTCCGGTGCCGGCCTCGCCCAGGCACGGGACCTGGGGGTCTAGGACAGGCACGGGCGACTGTGTACCAGTCTTCTAGCCGCGCAGGGTCGGCGAGAGCTGCTGCTGGTCCTGGAGCACCGGATCCGCGCGTAGCACCTGCGTAAAGCCGCTTGCATCAAAGCGGATCTCGGACCCTTGCGGCCAGTTGAAGGCGATGCGCCAGCGGTAGTAGGGCCGATCCAGACAGACCTTCTGATCGCGGATCCTCTCGCGCGTGACATCGTCGATGGAGAGCGTATGAAGCGCGCCCTGGCCGCCGCTGTCGCCGCAATCGACGGCGATTTGCAGGGCGCCGGCGTCATGGAATGTCAGAGTGGCCGGCGCGACGCGGAACAGCACGCTGCGATCGCTGCCGCAGAGCCACTCGACGATGTGGTCGATATCGAACACCAGGTCGCTGCGCCAGTCGCCAAGATCTGGATCGCCGGTTTCGAGCCTGAGGCCGTAGAGCGTATCGTCGTGCCACGACAGGCGCTCGAAGTCGTGGTGAGTGACCTGGCGCGCGCCGTCGCTCATGGTCTCGGTCCGCGGCGGCGTCTAGAGGTCTCGGCCGACAGGCTCAGCGGGCCTGGCGCCGCCAGCGGTCGAGGGTGTCGTAGACGAAGTCTTCGCGGCGGTCGACGTCCTGGCGCCAGGCCGAGGAGAAGCTGGCGGTCTCGCTGAGCGGCTTCTCCTCGCTGGGAAGGTCGTCGAAGCGGATACGCATGGGCAGCGTCACCCCCTCGCCCACCACCACCGATTCCTGGGTCCTGAGCGCCGGCAGGGAGCCCATCATGCCGGCCGCGCCCTCGGGCAGCGCCCGGCGCACGAACTCCTGGTCCCGGTCGTTACTCATGCGCAGGGCGAAGAGGGTGTTGCATTGGGAGAGGATGGTCTCGGACAGCTCCGAGGGACGCTGGGTCACCAGGCAGAGGGAGACGCCGTACTTGCGGCCCTCCTTGGCGATGCGCGAGATGGCCTTGCGCGTCGGCGCAAAACCGTCGCTGGGATCGCGCGGAATGTAACGGTGGGCCTCCTCGCAGACCAGCAGCACGGGGATCGCCAGCTCGCGCTCGCTCCACATGGCGAAGTCGAAGATCGTGCGGCAGAGGACCGAGACCAGCACGTCGACGATCTCCGAGGGCACGCCGGAGAGATCGAAGATGGTGACCGGCTTGCCCGCGACCGGGATGCGCAGGATGTCGCAGACGATCTCGGCCATGGTGTCTTTCACCGAGACGGCCGAGAACATGAAGGCGAAGCGGCGGTCGCCGCGCAGGCGCTCGATGCGCGCCTTGAGGCGCAGGTAGGGGCGCGTCTGCTCGGCCCGCTCGAAGTCGCCCATGGCCTTGTCGATATGGGTGACCAGGCTGCTGAGGCGGTACGGCACGGGCGTGTCGACGGTCAGGTAGTCGACCACCTCGCTGTCGCCGGCGAAGTTCAGCTTGGCCGCGATGACCGCTTCCTTGAGGATGCCGGTCTCGGCCTCGCGGGAGCTCGGCTCCGGGCTGCACAGCACCTCGGCCAGCTCCTCGAAGTTCAGCAGCCAGAAGGGCAGCTGCAGCTCGTCGGTGGTGATAACGTTGGAGCGCGCGCCGAAGGCCTTGCTGTATTCGTTGTGGGGGTCCAGCAGCACGATATGGCCGCTCGGGTTGTCGTCGAGGATCGCCTGGAGCACCACCGAGAGGGCGCAGGACTTGCCGGAGCCGCTGGTGCCCAGGACGGCGAAGTGCTTGCCCAGGAGCTCGTCGGTCATGAGGTAGACCGGCAGATCCTGGTCCTGATGCAGGGTGCCCATGCGCGCCGCGGCCACCGTAGGCCGCTTGTAGATTTCCGCCAGTTCCTCGGAGCTGGCGGAGTGGATCTCGTCCCCCAGGCCGGGATAGACCGAGACGCCGCGCTGGAAGCCGTTGCTCCGGGAGAGGCCGGCGGGCAAGCCGTTGGCCGCGGCCCATTCGTCGTCGCAGTAGGCGTAGTCCGCGCCGTTCGCCAGGGACTCGCCGAAGAGGTCGATTTCGACGATGCGGCAGTCGTGCCCGTTGGGCGGGCCCGAGGGATCGCGGATCTCGAGTTTACTGACCAGCCCATAGGCGGTCGACTTCCGCATCGGGATCTTCACCAGATTGCCGATCTGCAGCGCCCGTCCGGCGTCGCTGGCGTGTCCGTTTCCGCTCCCGTCATGCTCGGGCGTGAGAACGCCGCTCAGCTTGGCGCCGGATACGGAAACGACGTGCCCGATCCTGCGCGCCTGTTCCGTCATGATTGCCCAACCCTGGTTGCAACCTTGGCGCACGGCCGACGCGGCCGACGCAGCCGTAGAATGGCAAGAGCTTCCTAACGAATTGGAAACGGCCTCAGAATGCCAGCAGTTCCGGCCCTTTCGGCGCCGGCGCCCGGGCCGTGGGACCGTCATTCTTAACAAATTGAAAACCTTGCGGAGCGCAGTCTGACCCGCAAATCGGCGTCTCGAGCGGGCGAACTAGCGGCGTGAGCGAAGCGAAAGCGGCCAAGACGGGCGAGCGGGGTGTCCTCCTCTCCATCGTCGTCCCCATGTTCGACGAGGAGGAGAACGTCAAGCCCTTCCTCAAGCGGGTCGAGGCGGCGGCCGAGCAGGTCGTCGTGCCGCTGGAGGAGCGCTACGAGATCATCTGCGTCGACGACGGCAGCAGCGATAGGACCGTCTCGACGCTGCTCGCCCAGCGAAAGCGCAATCCCGCCATCCGGATCGTCAGCCTGTCGCGCAACTTCGGCAAGGACATCGCCCTTTCCGCCGGCCTCGATCACGCCACCGGCGCAGCGGTCATCCCCATCGACGCCGACCTGCAGGATCCGCCCGAACTGATCCCCGAGCTCTTCGCCAAGTGGCTGGAAGGCCACGACGTGGTCTACGCCACCCGCGCCTCGCGCGACAGCGACACCGTGGCCAAGCGGCTCACCGCCGGCTGGTTCTACCAGGTCCACAACCGCCTGGCGGACATCGACATCCCCGACAACACCGGCGATTTCCGCCTCATGGACCGGCGGGTGATCGAGGCGCTCAAGTGCCTGCCCGAGCGCAACCGCTTCATGAAGGGCCTCTTCACCTGGGTCGGCTTCCGCCAGACCGGCATCGCCTACGAACGCCAGGGGCGCGCCCACGGCACCTCCAAGTGGAGGTATTGGCGGCTCTGGAACTTCGCGATCGACGGCATCACCTCCTCGACCACCCTGCCCTTGCGCATCTGGACCTACGCCGGGGCCGGCGCCTCCCTGCTGGCCTTCGCCTATGCCGTCTTCCTGACCTTGCGCACGCTGATCCACGGCGTCGACGTGCCGGGCTACGCTTCCCTCATGGTGGTGGTGCTGTTCTTCGGCGGCATCAACCTGCTGACCCTCGGCATCATGGGAGAGTACCTGGGCCGGGTCTATACGGAGGTGAAGGGCCGGCCGCTCTACCTGGTCCGCGAGCGCCACGGCTTCGAGGGCGCCGAGGTCAGCCCACGGCAGAGGGTGAAGGCGAAGCTGAGGAACGAGGATGGAGCCCCAGATCTACGCTCGCATGGCTGAGCTGGAGGCGGGGCACTGGTGGTTCGTCGCCCGCCGCCGCATCCTGAGCCGGGTCCTGGAGCGCTACGCGGCCCTGCCGCGGGAGGCGCGCATCCTCGAGGCGGGCTGCGGCACCGGCGGCAACATCGCCATGCTCGCCCGCTTCGGCGCGGTCGCCGGCTTCGAGCCGGACGCCGGGGCGCGGGAGCTGGCGGGCCGCAAGGACGGCTTCGACCTTCGCGAGGGCGCGTTGCCCGACCGGATCCCCTTCGAGGCCGGGAGCTTCGACCTGGTCGCCGCGCTTGACGTGCTGGAGCACGTGGACGACGACCGCGGCAGCCTGGCGGCGCTCACGGCGCGGCTGCGGCCCGGCGGCTGGGCGCTCCTCACCGTGCCGGCCTTCCCGGCCCTCTGGAGCCGCCACGACGAGAGCCATCATCACCGGCGGCGCTACCGCAAGCCCGACCTGCTGGCGCTCGCCCACGCGGCCGGGCTCACGCCGGTGACCGCCAGCTACTACAACAGCCTGCTGTTTCCGGTGATCGCCGGCGTGCGCTGGCTGAAGGCGCTCTGCCGCCTGGACGACCGCGCCGACGACGCCATGCCGCCGGCCGGGCTCAACCGCCTGCTGACCGGCCTGTTCGCCAGCGAGCGCCATCTGGTGGGCCGCGTCCCCCTGCCCGCCGGGGTCTCCCTGCTCATGCTCGCCCGCAAGCCCGAGGCGCCATGACGGCGGTCGCCCTGCCGGTCCAGCTGCTCCGCTTCGCCGTGGTGGGCGGCGGCGCCACGGCGACCCATGTAGCGCTCGGGCTCGGCCTCGCCGAGGGCCTCGGCCTGGCGCCCTTCTGGGCCAACCTGGCGGCCTTCTCGGCCGCCGTCCTGGTCTCCTATTTCGGCAACCTGACCTGGACCTTCCGCATGGGACCGGCGGGCCTCGGCCGCCTGCCCCGCTTTCTCCTGCTGGCGCTCGCCGGCCTCGCCGCCAACCAGCTCATCGTCTTCGCGCTGGTCGACCTGGCCGGCTGGCCCTACCGGGCGGCGCTCGCCGTCGTGGTCCTGGCGGTCCCGGCCCTGAGCTTCCTTGGCAGCCGTTTCTGGGTCTTCAATGCGAGCGGCGCCAAGGACCCCGCCCGCATGGCCTGAGCCGTCAATTGTCATATACTATTTAAGGTTGTTGCTTGCCTGTACATCTCGTATGGGTATAGTGCCGGGGCTGGTAACCAAGCGGGTCCGGTGGCGGACCCGGAGGGAGATTCCTATGCAACGCGGCGGTGGCGCACATGACCGAACGCAGTCCCAGGGTGGTCAGATCCCCCATAGATCTTAGAAATCATGTCGTACCCGGGGCCGGACCGGACCTCGACACGGTAATGGCCCGCGTCAAAGCGGGGCTGAAGGCCCTCACGGAAGAATATCTGAACGAGACCCGGGGCGACCTGCGGGATCTCGAAGCCGCCCTCGCAGCGGCGCGCGCCAGAAACGGCGCGGACCGGCGCGAGGCGGTGGACAAGATCTTCCGCATCAGCCACGACCTGCGGGGGCTGGGGGGCACCTACGACTACCCCCTGGTCACGCACATCGGATCCTCGCTCTGCGATCTGATCCAGCGGCTCGACAGGATCGAGCCCCTGCACCTGGAAGCCATCGAGCTTCACATCAGCGCCATCAAGCTAGTGACCGCCAACCGCATCTCGGGAGACGGCGCGGCCCAGGGTCGGCAGCTCACCGCCAACATCGCCGAGATGGTCGAGAAGGTCCTGGCCGAGGCCTGATGTCCGCGCCTCGCCCCCATCGGCGGCAAGATGCGCCTCGGGAGCGGCGCCCTGCGAGGGGCGTCTCCCGATAGCGGGAATGTTTTGCCCGTACTTTGGGCGGACCCCTACTTCGGTGCTTTTCCTCGGAATCCGTCCGGCCGTGCTGTTGGCGCTAGGAACCGAGGGCGTTCCACGGCATAATTGGAGTCGAGTTCAACAACGGAAAGGAGGTGATCCCATGTCGAGTGATACAGGTGCCAAGTCGATACACCCTGGTACGCAGCGTCGGCAGAGGAGCAGCCTCTTCTGTTGGCGGTGACGCCGGGATCGCACGATCAAGGGCTATCGACTGGCCCGATCACGGGAAAGGCGGCTTTCGAGCCGCCTTTCTCCTTTCTGGACCCGGGCGTTCCAGGCCGTACGGCAGCGGAGGCGGCCTCATCTCTTCCATTGCCGCAGGCGCATCGTGCCTATAGGGTCGCTGCCCGGTGGTGAGCAGCCTTATACCAAGTCTTGATGATTATGACCCATAGGGATCGCTTTTGGTTCGTTTCGGGTAGGAAGCAGGCCGCAGGCGATGTGGGGCATCGGCAAGGCCTGCTGACGCCCTCCGAAACGCTCCAAGAGCGACTGGGACGGCGGACTTTCAGACCTTTCGGACAGCGTCGCCCGCGCCTTGCGATGCCCCGCATCGCTGCGCCACGGGCTCCTAGCCGAAAGATCTGAAAGTCCGTCCCTATGGGTCATTATCATCAAGACTTGGTATTAGCCTGGCGCCCCGCTCGGGTCGCCGCCGGCAAACACTGGAGACCGAGATGCTGAGACCAGGCCAGAGGACATCGCTGCTGTTGGCGTTCCTGCTCTTCGCCGTTCCCCTCGCGACCGCGGGCTGCGGCGCTTTCTTCGTCGGGGCCGCCGCGACCGGCGGCGGCTACGAGACCTACCAGAACGCCGAGATGCAGAAGCTCGAGGAAGAGTACGCGGCCGGCAAAATCGACCAGGCCGAGTACGAGGCCCGCAAGAAGCAGATCCAGAAGTCGTCCCTCCTGCAGCAGTAGCCCCGGCGAGTTCCGTCGGGCTCCGGCGGCGACAGATTCGGCCACCCTACTTTCTGTTCGTATGCGCAGCGTGCGCGCCGTGCCTTTGGTCGGCCGCGGGCGATTGCGGCCGCCGCGCTTCTCGCCGTACCGGTGCAACGCCCAGCCATCGGCCGGCTTTTTGGGTTAAAATAATCTGAAAATATTGATCAGGTTTGTATTGAACCCATCTTAAATAAAAAAATGCACTAGCCGTGAACATTCTGAGTATCTGCGCGTTTATTTTGTACGTTCATCATATGTAGATAGGTGCAAACATGTTTCCGTCTGTCCAAAGGAGGGGGCAGGGGAAATCAAGATCGGAAATCACGGCGATTCCCATCGGGGCGTTCCAGAGGGCCGCCCACCGCGACAAGCGAATGCGATGGCTCGCCCCCAACGTCCTCGGGCTCTTCGCCTTCGCCGTAGTGGCTCTCGCCGATTGCGAATTCTCGGTGGGCCAGACGCCCGATGAAGTGAACGACCTGGTCGCGCAAGGTGAAGGCATCTTCTTCAACGAGACCTTCGACGGCTATGGCCGGACCTGCGGCACCAGTCACCGAACCGAGGACAGCTTCGGCCTGAGCCGCGCCTTCATCGCCGGCCTGCCGCCGGACGATCCGCCGTTCGTCACCAAGACCAATCCGGATCTCGCCGAAGCCGTCCTGGTTCTGGAGAACCAGGACGGCTTCGGCCGCCACGACGACAGCATCGAGGTGTTGACGGCCGGCGGCCCGCACCCGGACGCGGCGATATGGCTCGAGGACGCACGCACCCTAATCAAAAGAGCCGCCAAGAGCTGGTTCTTCGAACGCCGTTTCAGCACGCAGGCGGTTGAAGAGCTCGAACACGCACGCGACGAATCAGTCGAAGAGGGCTAGGTCATGAAAATCACAATTCCCGACGCGCTGCGCCGGATACTCTCCACGGCCGCGGTGCTTGCCGGGGTCACGGGCCTCGCGGCTGCCCACGACCAGGAGGCCACCGAACTCTTCATCCCGATCGGGCAGTCGCCCGGCATGTCGTCGATCACGACCGACATCGCCGAGATCGCGGCTGTCAATTCGAGGCTGGAGACCGTCACCCTCGTAGAGGACGGCGGGACCTGGAGCGTCGCCGTGAGCAAGCGGACCCGGATCTGGCTGGACCGCTCCGGTCACGGGCTGACCAACCTGAGCGGCGGCATGGAGGACCTGCGGGAAGGCATGGTCGCCGAGATCAAGTACGCGGACCCGACCCGGCGGCAGCTGGCCGACTGGATCAAGGTGGCCCCCGTCACGACCCACTAGGCGCGCCCGCTGCTCCTGCGGCCGGTGAGCCGTCTCACCAGAGGAGCAGCTCAGCCGCCCCGCCGGGGCGCCGGCCCCAGGGCGTCCAGGATCCGGCCGAGGACCCGGGCGTCCTGGGCGCCCAGCTTGTCGGCGAAGTGCCGTCGAATGGCGGCCCGGTAGACCGGCCACATGGACTTCAGCAGCCCTTCGCCCTTGGCCGTGATCGTCAGGATCTGCCCGCGCCCATCTTCGGCACAGGGCCGACGCGTGGCATAGCCCGCCTTGATCAGGCGGTCGACCAGGCGCGAGAGGTTGTACTGGGCGAGCAGCATCTCCTCCTGCAGCTCGAAGGGACGCAGCCCCACCTTGCCCGCGCGGCGCAGCTCCAGCAGGGCGTCGTACCAGGATAGCGGCGGAAAGCCCGCGGCCTTCAAGTCGGAGTCCACCGCCGCCAGCAGCGACTGGGAAACCCGCACCAGCCGCGCCCAGGCTTCGACCCTCTCCTCCGAAAGAGCTGCTCGGCCTTTTGCCATGGGACCTCCTAGCATTAACATGCAATTGCATCAAGCTTGACGACACGTCCAGTCGCATCTATATAACATTTACATGCAACTGCATCTAGAGAGACGCCCATGCCGATCGACACGAGACTGGCGCCCTACGCCGCTACGCTCCTGAGGCTGGCGCTGGGCGCCATGTTCCTCGCCCACTCCCTCTGGCTGAAGCTCGTCGTCTTCACCCTGCCCGGCACCGCCCAATTCTTCGCCAGCCTCGGCCTGCCCGGCGCCCTCGCCTACATCGTCTTCGCGGCCGAGGCCCTGGGCGGTCTCCTGCTGATCCTGGGGGTCCAGGCCCGCTGGGTGGCGCTCGCGCTGGCGCCGATCCTGGTCGGGGCAACCTGGACCCATTGGCCGAACGGCTGGATGTTCGCCAACGCGAACGGCGGCTGGGAATATCCCGCCTATCTCGCTCTGCTCGCCGTCTGTCAGTTCCTGCTGGGCGACGGTGTCTTCGCCCTGAAGCCATCCGAGCCGCCCGCCGCTTTTGGCGGCCGGACAGGGGAGCTCCGGCCATGACCCGCCTCACCCTGGTCAGCCACCACCTCTGCCCCTACGTGCAGCGCGCGGCCATCGCCCTCGCCGAGAAGCGAGTCCCCTTCGAGCGCATCTCTGTGGACCTGGCCGACAAGCCCGAATGGTTCCGGCGGCTCTCGCCGCTAGGCAAGGTGCCCCTGCTCAAGGTCCAAAGCGATCGCGGCGGCGAGACGGTCCTTTTCGAGTCCGCCGTGATCCTGGAGTACCTGGAAGAGACCGCGGGCCGGCCGATGCATCCGGCCGATCCGCTGGAACGGGCGCGCCACCGCGCCTGGATCGAGTTCGGCTCTGCCTGCCTCGCCGGCATCTGGCGCTTCTACACGGCGCCCGACGCCGCCGGCCTCGAGCGGGAGACGGAGACGCTCGCCCGGATGTTCGAGCGGATCGAGGGCGAACTGGGCACGGGACCCTGGTTCGCCGGCCAGCGCTTTTCCCTGGTGGACGCCGCCTACGGGCCCGTCTTCCGCTACTTCGACACTTTCGACCGGATCGCCGACTTCGGCATCCTCTCGGGCAAGCCGAAGCTCGCGGCCTGGCGCCGGCGCCTCGACGTTCGGCGGTCGGTTAGCAATGCCGTCGCCGCCGACTACCCGGCCCGGCTCGAAGCCTTCCTGGTCGCCCGAAACAGCGCGCTCTCCCGGCGCATGGCGGCCGGGTCCTGCGCCCCGGACAGCGCCTCGGACGCCGACCGCGCGCCTGTGGCAGCGCGTTAACCATGATTGTTAACGATAAATATTTACGAAGTAATCATTCCCATTAACTTTCGGAACCTTTATATTAACTATAGGTGAAAACGACACCGGCATTGGTATTTCAGTGCGAAGATTACTAGTGGTCGAGCAAGGTTTGAGAAAGCAAGAGATCCACGGGAGGCTTTCGTGTCCAAGCTGAGGACGGTCCGGACCTTCTTCTGGGGCCTTCTGACCGGCGGCATCGTGCTCACCGTCGTCTCCTTCAGCTCGGGCTGGGTTGTGTCGACCAACGTCAGGGACATGCAGGTGAAGGAAGCCTGGGTCGACGGACAGGCGACCATCTGCGCCTCCCTGGTGCTGGCCTACCGGGACCTCACCGGCGACGGCACGGATCTCTCGGGCGACGGGGTGCTCTCGCGCATGGCCCGCGACGATCTGGCAAACGCCTTCTCGGTCGTTCTGCCGGGCGAGACCGCGACCGATCCCAGCGTGATCGAGGCCTGCGCCGCGCTGCTGGTCGAGCGCCGGTCCTGAGCCTATCGTCCCGATCCGGCTCGGGAGCTTCAGCGTGCCCGGCTGATTCTCAGGCGCGCCCAGGCCGAGAGCAGCTCGGCGACCACCACCAGCACCACGATGGAGAGCAGGATCGCGGCGACGCGCTCGGTCTCGATCTGCTGCACGCTGCGCTTCAGATACCAGCCCATGCCGCCGCCGCCGAAGAATCCGACCACCGTGGCGGCCCGGAAGGCCACGTCCACGGTGTAGATGGAGATGCCGGTGAAGGCGACCCGCACCTGGGGCCAGACCGCATAGACCATGACCTGGAGCGCGTTGGCGCCGGTCGCCCGCAGGGCCTCGACCGGGCCCATGTCGACGGCCTCGATCTCCTCGGCGAAGAGCTTCCCCGCGAAGCCGATGCAGAACATGGTGAGCGCCAGCACGCCCGCCAGCATGCCGAAGCCGAGCACGGTGACGAAGAGGATGGTCCAGATCATCTCGTGGACCGAGCGGCAGGCGATGATGGCGAGCCGGGCCGCAGGATAGACGCTGCGCCGCCCCAGGGTCAGGTTGTAGGCCGCGAACCAGGCGAGCGGAATGGCGAGGAGGATGCCGAACAGCCCGCCGAGATAGGCCATCTGCACGGTCTCGAGGACCGAGGCGAGGTAGTCCTTGTCCAGCACGTAGGCGATGTCCGGCGGGTAGTAGCGGTCGACGATCAGGTCGCCGACCCGGCCGAAAAGCCCCAGGATCCGTTTCAGGTCTACGTTCAGATAGACCATGGAATAGGCGAGGAAGGCCAAGGTCCCGACGAGGGCCGCGGCGCGCAGCAGGGACTGCGGATAGCGGTAGCGCCGCCAGGCGAGTTCCTCGCCGCCCCGGCTCGTCGCCTCTGTGCCGCCCCGGCTCGTCGCCTCTGTCAGGTGAACGGATCCGGCCATCGCGCGCGCCCTCAGGTGACCGCCTTGCGGGCGTAGTGGGAGCCGATCTCGCCCAGGACGACCAGCACCAGTATGGCCAGGATCACCATGGTGACGCCGCCGTAGTTGTACATGGCCATCTGCCGGAAGAAGGTGAGGCCGAGGCCGCCGGCGCCGACCAGCCCCATCACGGCCGAACGACGGATGTTGATGTCCCACTCGAAGATGATGGTGCCCAGCACCACCGGCAGGATCTGCGGCAGGATACCGTAGTAGAGCACCTGGAAGCGGTTGCCGCCGACCGCGCGGATCGCCTCGACCGGCCCGGGATCGATGTTCTCGATGGCCTCGGCGGTGATCTTGGAGATGAAGCCCACCGAGCGCATGGCGATGGCCAGGATCCCCGGCAGAGCGCCGAGACCGACGGCGGCCACGAAGATGAGCGCCCAGACGATCTCGTGGATCGAGCGGCTCAGCGTCATGAGGAAACGCCCCAGGGGATAGAAGATCAGCTTGTTCGGCGTGACGTTGAAGGCCCCGAACCAGGCGACCGGCAGCGAGAAGCAGCAGCCCAACAGGGTGCCGAGGCAGGCCATCATGAAGGTCTCCAGCATCGGCACCGGCAGATGCGGGAGCAAAGAGAAATCCAGCTGGAGGAACCGCCCGAGCGCCCTGCCGATCGACCCGAGGCCGCCGATCCGGCTCCAGTCCGTGTCGGCGATCACGGTCGCCTGAACGCTCCAGAGCACCGCCAGCACGACGATCAGGAGGGTCGCAAGCTTCGAGAGCTGCCGGTAGCGGCGGCGCTGCACGAACCGCTCGACGCCGAGGCCCTGGTCCGACGGCACAACGCTCATGGTCGACCCTAGAGTACTTCCATGGCGTAGATGGTCTCGAGGTCCGACTCGCGCATGCTGTCGGTCGGCCCGTCGAACATCTTGGCGCCGTCCTGCAGGCCGAGCACCCGGTTGCAGAACTCCATGGCGAGCTGCACGTCGTGAATGTTGCACAGCACCGGCACGCTGAACTCGCGCGCCATGTCGCGCACCAGCGACATGACTTCGCGGGAGATCTTGGGATCGAGCGCCGAGGTGGGCTCGTCGAGCAGCAGCAGCCGGGGATCCTGCATGAGGGCACGGGCGATGCCGACGCGCTGGCGCTGGCCGCCGGAGAGCTCGTCGGCCCGCTTATCCACGTGATCGCTCAGTCCGACCCGGTCGAGCAGCTCGAGGGCGTGGCGGATGTCGGCCTTGGGGAACAGGCGGAACAGGCTGCGCAGCGTGCCGGTGTAGCCGAGCCGGCCGGAGAGCACATTGTCCATGACCGACATGCGGTTCACCAGGTTGAACTCCTGGAAGATCATGCCGACGCTGCGCCGCAGCAGCCGAAGATCCCGGGCGGAAAGCTCGGTGACCTCCTGCCCGTAGAGCCGGATGGACCCGGCCTCCGGCTCGACCAGCCGGTTGATGCAGCGGATCAGCGTCGACTTGCCGGCGCCGCTGGGCCCGATGATCGCGAAAAAGTCGTTCTCGTCCACCTCGAAGCTGATTCCCTTGAGAATCAGCGGCCCGCTTTTCTGGTAGCGCGCCTCGAGGTCCGTGACGCTGAGTATGGCCATGCGAGCGGCGGTCCGAAAGGTGTTGCCGGCCCCAGTTCGCGCCGGCGGAGCGAGGGGCGCCCGCCCCGGCCGGCGCGAGGCGAACAGGCTAGTTGTTCCCCTTCATCTCGTCCTTGGCCTTTTTCAGGTCGCGGATGATGTCGTAGTCCGCGTCCGTCATCTCCACGAAGCGGTTCGACTTGACGTTGTCGAGGAACTGCTTGGCCTCGGGGACCTCCTGAAGAGTGAGGAAGGTCTCCTTGATCTTGACCTTTAGATCGTCGCACAGGCCGCCGCGATAGGCGAAGGGATCCTGCGGGATCGGCGGCGAGGACCAGAGCACGTTGAAGTCCTCCATCGTCACCATGCCGCGGTCGACCACATTGTCGAAACGATGGGTGGCGACGAAGGCGGCGTCCACCTTGCCCTCGTAGACGGCCATGGTCGAGAGATCGTGCCCACCGGTGTAGACCACCTTGGAGAAGTAGTCCTCCAGGTCCTTGCCGATCACCTTGGTGAAGGCGACGCGGGGCACCAGATTGCCAGAGGTGCTGGCCGGGTCGGTCAGGCCCAGCACCTTTCCTTCCAGGTCCTCGATGCTTTGGAGGCCGGAATCCTTGCGGGTGATCAGGGCGCCGCGGTATCCGGGCCCTTCCTCCTGGAGATGCCCCGGCCGCTTGGCGTAGGTGGCGAAGACCTCGATGCTCGGGTCCTTCTCGTGGGCGATGACGTAGGAATAGGGCCCGTGCACGCCGATGTCGACCCAGCCGCCCAGCATGGCCTCGATCACCGACGCATAGGAGGTCGGCATGTAGAACTCGATCTTCTTGCCGGTCTGGTTTGAGAGGTAGTCGATGACCGGCTTGTAGAGGGTCAGCTCCTGGATCGTCTCTTCGGTCGGGATGATCGAGAAGCGCAGGGCTTCCGGATCCTCGCAGTCGGCCGCCGTGGCGCCGGACCAGGGCGTCAGGCCCAGGACCAGGGTCGCCGCCGCGGCGATCTCCGTCAGACGACGGCGCGATAGGAAGTGGGTTAAGCGCGTACTCGGCATGATGTCCTCCCTAGCTTCAAGTTCCTTGTTTTCAACCAACCGCTTCACCTTCGGCCGACAGAATCCGATCTCGCCGGCCGATGAAGTTGCGTCCGCGCTCGCCCTCGAAGGCAGCGTCGATGAGATCGCGGAACCGGTCGCGGCTCAGCCCGTAGCTTGCCGCGTCGCAAGAGACGCCCAGGTCCTCGAGGAACCCGGAGAGGCGGTCCGCCCCGGCCGCGAGGTCCGGCCCGAAGATCTGCGCCAGCGCCCCGTCGCAGTCCCGGTCCTCGCCGATCACGCCGCGCATCACGAGCGGCAGCGTGAAGGAGCAGGCAAGACCGTGGGGCACCCCATGCTCAAGGGTGATCGGATAGGAGAGCGAATGGGCGAGCGCCGTCTGGGTGTTGGAGAAGGCGAGTCCCGCCATCAGCGCCGCCCGCGACAGGCGCTCGCGCAGGCGCGCCGAGCCCAGGTCGTCCACCAGGGCCGGTAGGTACGCCAGGATGTCCCGCGCGGCACCGACGGCGAGCTGGCTCGAGACCGGGTTGGCCTGGCGGTTCCAGATCGACTCGAGCGCGTGGGAGAGGGCGTCGAGCGCCGTGCTGACGGTGAGGGCCGCCGGCAGCCCGTAGGTCAGCTCCGGGTCCACCAGGGCCTGCTCGGGATAGAGCCAGGGGCGCGAGAGGGAGTACTTGCGGCTCGCCTGCTTGTCCCAGACGGTCGCCCAGCAGGTGGCCTCGCTGCCGGTGCCGGCTGTGGTCGGCAGGGCGATGACGGCGAGCCGCGAGAGCGTGTCAGCCCCCTCCCCGCTCTCAAGGAAGCGGCGCACCGGCCCGAAGCCGCCGGCGCCGGCGGCCAGCACCTTGGCCGCGTCGATGACCGAGCCGCCGCCGAGGGCAATGATCGACTGAGGCGGCACTCGCAATCGGCTCAACGCCGCGCAGCAGCGCTCGAGGGCCTCGAAATCAGGATTGGGCGGGATGTCGTCGATGACGGCGAGCGGCGGCCCCGCAATCCCCATCAGCCGGTCCGCCAGTTTCGCGAACAGCGGCTCGCCGTAGGTGACGAGAACGTAGCTGCGGCCGCCGAGGGCGCTGCCCGCCTCGCTCAGGCAGCCGGCGCCGAACGTCACGGCCACTGGATGGCGAAACCGCCACACTGCTCCCCACCCCCGCCGTTCCTTGTCCCTTGAGGTATCCTTTCATAAACAGCATTATAAATTAAATCGAAAAAATGAATTCGATCCATAGAGAAAATCTATGTTGCATACCCAGCTCAGATCCTTCCATGCCGTCGCCTCGGAGGGCGGATTCACGGCGGCGGCAAAGGCCCTCAACGTCACTCAGCCCACGGTGACCGTGCAGGTTCGGAACCTGGAGGACTATTTCGAGGTCGAGCTGTTCCACCGCAGCGGCCGCAAGGTCGTGCTGACCGAGACCGGCCGCCGGCTCTTCGAGCTGACCCGGCGCATCCTCAGCCTGGAGGACGAGGCGGTCGATCTCCTGAACGAGGTGGGCGGCTTCCACAGCGGCCAGCTCAAGGTGGCAGCCGTCGGGCCCTACCACGTGACCGAGATGCTCGCCGGTTTCAACGAGCGTTATCCCGGCATCAAGGTCTCGGTCGAGACCGGCAACTCCCAAGAGGCGCTGGAGGCGCTCTTCGAGTTCCGGGCCGACGTCGGCGTGCTCGCCCATATCGAGGACGACCCGCGCATCGTCGCCCGTCCCTTCAGCCGCCACCCCGTCCTGGTGTTCGTGAACCGGCAGCACCGCTTCGCCCGGCGGCGGCAGATCCGCATCGAGGAGCTGGAGGGCGAGCGGGTGGTGCTGCGCGAGGTCGGCTCGACCACCCGCCTCGCCTTCGAAGCGGCTCTCGCGCGCGCCGGGGTCGCAATCGACCCGGTGATGGAAATCGGCTCGCGCGAGGCGGTCTGGATGGCCGTCCAGCGCGGCATCGGCATCGGCGTCGTATCGGACATCGAGTTCGTGCCCCACGCGGACCTGCGCACCGTGCGCATCAAGAACGCTGGCATCTATACCTACGCCCACGTGGTCTGCCTTGCCGAGCGCGCCCAATCGCGCATGATCAAGGCCTTCTTCGAGGTCGCCGACGATCTGCGCGGCGCGATGGGCGGCGGTCGGCCGCGGACCCGTATAGGGCCGGCCTAGCCCGTGACGACGACGATCGCAGAGCAGCCTGAGCGCCCCCGCGGGGCGTAGCTGTGGGGCACGCTGGAGTCGAAGTAGAGGGCGTCGCCCGGGTCGAGCCGCTTTTCCTCCCCGTCGACGTCGACCCGCAACCGGCCCTTCAGCACGTAGACGAGCTCCGCGCCGCCGTGTCGGTGGGGCTTCGACGGCGCGGCCCGGGCTGGGAACTCGGCAAAGTAGCCCTCCATCTTGCGGTCGCTCACCGGGAAGTCGAGGCTTTCGAAGTAGTAGGAGGGCGTCTCGGCCTCCTGCCGGTCCGGCAGCCGCAGGCGGTCCTTCTTCCGGACCACCGCGGCAAGCGGCCGCTCGTCGTCCTCGACGAAGAAGTGCTCGAGCCCGACGCCGAAGACCAGGGCGATCCGGAGCAGCGTCGGCAGAGTCGGAAAGACCTGGCCGCGCTCGATCTTGGACAGCATGGCCGGCGACAGGCCCGTGTGCTCGCCGAGCTGCACCAGCCCCAGCTTCTTCTCCAGGCGCAGCGCCCGCACCTTCTCGCCGATCCTGTAGTGCTCCAGGCCGGCCGCCAGCGTCTCGGAGATCATGACTCCCTCCCTATTTCCACTGAGGCTCAAATATCATAACCGTTTTCTATCATAAGTAAAAGATCTTTTCATTTTACGAAAATTACATTGAAGGTATAGCGAAATTTCTCCATATGAAAACTCGGTGCGCCGCCGACGGCCGTGGACCACTTGGCTCCGGCGCGTTCCGAGAACCGGACCGTCCGCCCCGAGCGGCTGGATGCCAAGAGGGCCGGCGGTCGAGCGAGACGAGAGCAAGGAGCAACGGACATGAGGAACAACATCGCCAAGCTGGCCTTCGCGGCACTCGCCGTCGTCGGCCTGACGGCCGGCTGCATGAACGTCCAAGCAGCCAACAAGGACAAGGACATCGTCGACACGGCGGTCGAAGCCGGCCAGTTCAACACCCTGGCAGCCGCCCTCGACGCGGCCGGGCTGGTCGAGACCCTGAAGGGGCCCGGGCCGTTCACGGTCTTCGCGCCCACCGACGCCGCCTTCGCCAAGCTGCCGGCCGGGACCGTCGAGAGCCTGCTGAAGCCCGAGAACCGGGATCAGCTCACCGCCATCCTGACCTATCACGTGGTGCCGGGCGAGGTCATGGCGGCCGACGTGGTCAAGCTCGACGAGGCCAAGACGGTCAACGGCAAGATGCTCGAGGTCTACACCAGCGGCGGCGGCGTGATGGTCAACAACGCCAACGTCACCGCCACCGACATCGTGGCCTCGAACGGCGTCATCCACGTCATCGACAACGTGGTCCTGCCCCCGAACAGCTAAGCCCCCGGCCGGCCCGGGCCGCCGCCCAGGCGGCCCGCCGGCTGGCCCCAAGGGGATCACGGGGGGGGTACGCCCGATGGACGCGGCGACCCGGATCATCCTCGTCCGCCTACCTATCGGCGGCCTGAGCCCTGGCCCGGTCGGGCCGTCCGATTGCGATCCGGCCACCAGCCTCTTTGGTGACCAGCCCTTCTTCGCTAGGCCGGTCTAGCTGTGGAACCTCAATAGGTTGTCCTCGGACAGTCCGATTCGGCTGATAGGTGTCTTGGCCTTCAAGCTGCCATGAGATCGGTGCCAGTTGTAGCGATGGAGCCATTTTGGCAGCTCTTGGGCGCGCTGGTCTGAGGTGAGGTAGGCCTTGGCAAAGGCAGGCCGGTCGACGACCGCCGGCTGCCTCAGGGCTTGTACATCCACTGCTGCTCGTCGAGCTCGGGGATGCTCATGATGCGCTCCTCCTCCGGCAGCTGGAACTGCTCGTAGAGGTAGCGGGCCCGCTTCTGCACCGTCGAGACGCGGCCCTTGGAGTAGAGCAGCTTCTGGAACAGGTCGGGGCCGTCGACGGCCTGGGCGTCGGTCCGGAGCGCGGAAATGTAGTTTTCCAGAGCCGTCTCGTGGCGGCCCTGGCGGTCGTGCAAGATGCCCCGGTTGGCGTAGGCGGCGGCGAGCGCGCCCCGCCCGGTGGCATCGTCCGGCTCGGCCTCCAGGCCGCTCTCGAGCCGCTCGATCAGATAGTCGAGCTCGGCCATCGCCTCGTCGTAGCGTTCGGTCTGGATGAAGACCAGCGCCCGGCCCATGATCGCGCCCCGGTGGTCGGGCGCCTCTTCGAGGGCCTTGTCGAACTCCTCGAGGGCCTCGTCGTAGAGCCCGTCCCGCAGGCGAATGTCGCCCACCTCGGTGTGGTAGTCGCCGGGCGGCCGGTTGACGAAGTCGCCGACCAGGTCCCAGAAGATGAAGCCGCCGATCGTCAGCAGGGCCATGAGGAAGATGAAACGCCGCAGCACCCGCGGGTTCATGGCGCATCCTGGAACAGGTGCGAGGCGTAGAGGTAGGCGAAAACCAGGCTCAGCAGCGCCGAGGTGACGCCGGCCCGGCGCCTGAGGCGCGCGACCTCGGCCTCCTCCACCTCGCCCTCGCGCGAGGCCCGGCGCACGTAGAGCACCCAGATGAGCTTGCGCACCGGAAAGAAGAGCGCGAGCGCCAGGATCAGCACCCAGAGCGGCATGTAGGCCTTGGTGAAGAGGTCTTCCATGATGTCGGCCAACTTTCAGGGAGATCGGGAGCCTGTCAAGCGCACGGCCCGGCCGTCGACCCGGCTGGCGGTCAAAGAAATTGGGGGAGGCACGAAGCCTCCCCCAAGGTCCGTTTCGCTGGCGCGGCGTGCTATCCGCGCTGACGCTCCGGTGCGATGTCGCCGATGTCCTCGACCAGCGCCTCGACTTCGCGCTCGGGCACCGTCGACATCTCCATCTTGTAGGCCAGGAACCACATCATAAAGACGCCGAGCAGCCAGAAGATGATCTGCCAGGCCCAGATCGACGGAATGCCGAAGGTCCAGCCCTCGAGGCCCGCATCCGGCGCACCGAAGATCGTGTTGCCGATCACGGCGCCCGGACCGATGCCGAAGAACAGCCAGGCCAGGGTGATGACCCAGGCGATCGGGATCAGGCCGCGCTTGCTCTCGGGCAGGCCGGCGTGCTCCTTCAGGAAGTTGTGGTAGGTCATGCGGTGAGACCGGTCGTTCTCGTTCTGGGTCATCGCCGAGACCACGATGCAGACCACAAGGTTGAGGATGATGCCCCAGCCGGCGGAGTGGATGGTCCAGGGCCAGCGGCCCCACGGCAGCTCGATGCCGAACCAGCCGGCGATGGTGGCACCGAAGGTCTCGGTGAAGATCACGCCGAGCAGGCCAACCGCAAGGCCCAGCGTGGCGCCCTGGCGGGTGATCCAGGGGAACCAGCAGATGGCCGCCAGCGACGGCCACATCTGGAAGCCGAAGGCCACCGCCAGACCGCCCAGCAGCACCAGGGCGTCGGCCGAGGTCGAGGCCACCACCAGGGCCGCCAGCACGATCACGCCCACGCCGATGCGCCCGAACAGCTTCTGGGTGACGTGCGAAGCCGTCGGGTTCAGGTAGCGCTTGTAGAGGTCGCGGGTCAGCATGGCACCGGCGGTCGACATGTAGGCCGCGCCGGTCGACTGCATGGCCGCGAGCGCGCAGACCGCCAAGATCCCGACCAGCCACGGCATGGTGTCGGCGATCAGGTTGAAGTAGTGCGGCACCAGGCCCGCCTGCTTGTTGTCGGAGAGATCCGGCAGCACCGTGGCCAGCGCCAGGCCCGCATCGGTCACAGCCTGGTTGGCGCCCAGGAGATGCGCCCCCATGCCCTGGAAGGCGGTGAAGAAGAACAGGATCAGGCCGATGCAGAAGGACGAGGCCCAGACCTGCTGGGGCGCGAAGGGCTTCGGGCTCTGGTTGCCGAAGGACCACATGGAAAACGCCGGGGCGGACTGGATGCCCATCAGCGCGAACATGTAGGTCAGCACCATGATGCCCGTCCAGGGCCCGCCGATCGGCGTCTCCTTGCCGAGACCGGCGGTGAATTGGATCACGCCGGGTATGGCGAAATAGGCGTTGTAGCCGTCCGGCGTCGCCCCCCACTTGCCAACGTCGGTCGCGGCGAGCCCCGCGAAGCCCTCGTTCAGCGCGGCCCATCCGCCGGCGGCGTTGAGCGCGATGATGCCGGTGATGATGATGCCAATGCCCAGCAGGATGCATTGCAGGGTGTCCACGTAGGCAACGGCGCGCAAACCGCCCGAAGCCACGTAGATGAACACCACCGCCGAGAGGATCCACATGCCGACCTCGATCGAGAAGAGGTCGTCGGTCAGCACGTTGAAGAGGAAGCCCGAGGCGCGCAGCTGCAGTCCCAGGTAGGGGACCGAGAACAGCAGCGCCACCAGCACCACAAGGATGCGGATCGCATCGCCCCTGAAGTAGTCGGATAGCATTTCGCCCGGCGTCACGTAGCCGAAGCGCTTGCCCAGCATCCACTGGCGCTTCAGGAACAGGACCCCGGTGAAGGGGATGGTGATGGTGTAGAAGGACGCGTAGGCGTACTGGAACCCGTCACGGTAGACGAGGCCCGGATGGCCCATGAACGTCCAGCCGGAGAACGACGTCGCCGTCGCCGCCAGCACGAACACCCAGAGCGACAGGCGCCGGCCGGCAATGAAGTAGTCCGACGCCGTCTTCGCCGCCATCGCACTCTTGATGCCCCAGAAGATGCAGTAGGCCCAATAGAGGAGGACGAAGACGAAGAGCCAAATGACTTTAGCTTCCATTGGTGGCGCCTCCCTTTCGCGCTACCCGGCGAGGATCGCCGCGGCGGCGGATGTGCCCCCCGGCAATCCGCATGGCGATCCTCAGATGGGGAAGTAAACTATTCACAATAGCAGAAAAGGTCAATAAGATATTGTTTACCAATAGAAATGTGTGTAAAACTTATGCAAGACATAAAGCAGAACAGTAAATGATGTAAAGGCAGGGAAGCTGCGGGGTTCCGGCGGCATGGCGCAAAAGGCTTGGCTCGGAAACAAGGTCCGCCGGCTGCGGCGCGACCGGGGCCTGGCGCAGGTGGAAATGGCCAAGCGGCTGGGTATTTCGCCCAGCTATCTCAACTTGATAGAGCACAACCAGCGCCCGCTCACCCTGCCCCTGCTGCTGAAGCTGGGTCAGGAATTCAACGTCGACCTGCGCAGCTTCTCCGACAACGAGGACGCGCGCCTGATGGCGGAGCTGAGCGAGCTCCTGGGCGAGCCGCTGTTCCGCGAGCACGCGCTCGGGCGCGAGGACCTGAAGCAGATCGTCGCCACCTCGCCCGCCGCCTGCCACGCCATGCTCGCCCTCTTCCGCGGCTACCGCCGCGCCCGCGAGGACGTGCGCGCGCTGGCCGAGCGGGTCTCCGACGACACCTATCTCGCCACCTCCATGTACGAGCTGCGCCAGGTGCTGGCCACCATCCGCTCCTTCTCGGAGATCCTGCACGACTACGCCGACCTGGAGGACGCCCAGCGCCGGCAGATCCACGAGATCCTGGTGCGCGAGAGCGAGCGGGTGACGACCCACCTGGACCAGATGCGCCTGCTGCCGCCCGGCGAGGACCTCAAGGTGCCCGATGGCGCGACCACCGGCACCCAGGAGATCAACGACTTCATCCACGACCAGCGCAACCACTTCCCGGCCCTGGAGGAGGCCGCCGAGCGGCTGTGGCGGAGCCGGCGTCTGGCGGCCGCGCGCCTGGGCGCGCAGCTCCAGGACCTGCTGCTGGAACGCCACGGGGTCACGGCGGCACTGGCCGAGGAGCCGGCGCCCGAAGGGATGCTGGTGCGCTTCGACGCCGAGGCGAAGCGGCTCGAGCTGTCGCCGGCCCTGCCCCAGGCCAGCCGCAACTTCCAGATGGCCCGCCACCTTGGGCTCCTCGGCTGCACGGAGGAGATCGCCGCCATCCTCGAGAGCGCGCGGCTTGGCGACCCGGAGCTGCAGGCGCTCGCCACGGGGTTCCTGGCCCGCTACTTCGCCGGCGCCCTGCTGATGCCCTACGAGCCGGTCCGTCGGGCGGCCGAAGAGGCCCGCTACGACCTCGACCTGCTGTGCCACCGCTTCCAGGCCAGCTTCGAGCAGGTCTGCCACCGCCTGACCACCCTGCAGCGCCCCGGCGCCGAGGCGGTCCCCTTCCATTTCCTCAGGGTCGACGTGGCCGGCAACATCTCGAAGCGCTACAGCGGCTCCGGCTTTCCCATCCCCCAGTACGGCGGCGCCTGCCCGCGCTGGAACGTGCACACGGTGTTCATGACGCCCGGGCGGATCGATCCCGCGCTGGTGACGCTGCCCGACGGCAGCCGCTACTTCGTGCTGGCGCGCACCGTGAGCAAGCCGACGCTCGGCTACCGCGAGCCGCGCACCCACTACGGCATCGCGCTCGGCTGCGAGGCCGCCCGGGCGCGGGAGATCGTCTACGCCGACGGCCTGGACCTGGAGGACGAGGAGGCCGCGCTGCCGGTCGGCAGCACCTGCCGCCTCTGCGAGCGCCGCCGCTGCGCCCAGCGCGCCTTCCCGCCCGTGCTCCAGAGCCTCGCCTCGGAGTCCTTGCGCCTCTCCGACGAGCGGGCGGCGGCGGATAGCTGACCCGATCTCGTTCAGGCGGCGCCGGACCAGTCGTAGGGCGGCGCGAAGCGCGCGGCCAGGAAGTCGACGAAGGCGCGGACCTTGCCCGGCAGGTGCCGCTGGTGCGGGTAGACCGCATAGAGCGGCGTGGCGTCCGGCACGACGCGGTGTTTGGACAGCAGGGGCCGCAGCCGCCCGGCCTTGAGGTCCGGTCCGAGGAGCCACTCCGGCGCCAGGACGATCCCCAGACCCGCCGTGGCCGCGGCGGTCAAGGCCTGGCCGTCGTTCGACACCAGGGATCCCGAGACGCGCACCTCGCTGACGCCGTCCGCGCCGTCGAAGCGCCAGGCCGCAGCGCCGGGATGGTCGCGGAACAGCAGGCAGTTGTGGCGCGCCAGATCCGCCGGGATCCGGGGGCGCCCGGCCGAGCGCAGGTAGTCCGGGCTGGCACAGGCAAGCCGCCGGCTGGTGCCGATCTTGCGCGCCACAAGACTGGAATCCCGCTGGCGTCCCACGCGAACCGCCAGGTCGACGCCCTCTTCGACCAGGTCCACCAGCCGATCGGTTGCGCCGAGCACCACCCGGACCCCCGGGTTGAGGCGCTGGAACGCGGCCAGCGCCGGCGCCAGATGCAGGCGCCCCAGGCTGGCCGCCACCGTCACCCGCAGCACGCCGCTGGGCGCACCGTCGGAGCGGGCAACCGCCAGCGCCGCCTCGTCCACGTCGAGCAGGATGCGCTCGACGCGCGCAAGATAGATCTCCCCGGCCTCCGAAAGGCTGAGCCTGCGGGTGGTGCGATGGAGCAGCCGTGCCCCCAGGGCGTCCTCCAGATCCGCGATCCGCCGCGAGACCGACGAAGGCGCCATGCCGAGCTGCCGTCCCGCCGCCGAAAAGCTCCCCGCCTCTGCCACCCGCGCGAAGACTCGCATCGCTGTCAGGTTGTCCATCCCAGCTCATCCTTTGCCAAAATCGCAATAGTATTTCTCATATTTTCCCGGTTATCACAAAGCATCCCGGCCCCTACGTTCGGCATGCCCGCAACGAGACGGCAGCGACGGACCGTGATCGAGCCTCACTTGCGGGCCGCGCCTACCGGATCGGCGCCGCCACGAGCGCCCGGCCGACCGTCACCGGGGCTTCACGGGCCCCGTTGCTCGGACAGAGCGGGCTGCCAAGCGCAGCGCGGGGCGTGCCTCGCGCCCGGTCGTGCCAACTGTCGGACCAAGGAGTCGAAAGCGATGAAAGCGTCCATTTTTCACGAGTTCGGAGACGCCGGGGTCCTGTCCCTGGAAGAGGTCGAGACCCCGCAGCCAAAGCCGGGGCACGTGGTCGTCAAGGTGCTCGCCGCCGGTGTCAACCGGCTCGACCACTACCTGCGCGAGGGCTCTGTCACCCGCGACATTGCCTTGCCCCACGTGCTCGGGGCCGACGCCGCCGGCGAGATCGCCGAGATCGGGGCCGGCGTCGACGGCTTCAGCCCCGGCGAGCGCGTGATTGTGATGCCCGGGTTCCCGACCGACCCGGCCGACTTCGATTTCGAGCCGGTGAACGCAGCGCCCAGCTTCACCCTGCCGGGCCTCGGCGTCTGGGGCGCCTATGCCCAGTACATCTCGGCGCCCGCGCGCTTCGTCGTCAAGGACGACACCGGCCTCGCCCCGGAGGAGGTGGCCACCCTGCCCGTCGTGCTGGCGACGGCGGTCCACGCCGTCAGACAGGTCGGCCAGGCGGCGGCCGGCGACCGGGTTCTGATCCAGGCCGGGGCCTCGGGCTCCGGCAGCATGCAGGTCCAGGTCGCCAAGGCGCTCGGCGCCCAGGTGGCGACCAGCGTCCGCGGCAGCGAAAAGGCCGACTTCGCCAGACGGCTGGGCGCGGACCTGGTGATCGATACCCGCAGGGACGACCTTGTGACGCGGGTCAAGGACTGGACCGGTGGACGCGGAGCGGACCTGGTGGTCGACAACCTCGGCGGCGATGTGCTGGCGTCGTCCATCGACACCGCCAAGGCCGGCGGCGTAATCGTCGCCTACGGTTTCGCGGCCGGCGCGGACGTGCGTTTCGACATCCGCAGCCTGTTCTTCCAGCAGAAGCAGCTGCGCGGCTCCATGGCAAGCGAGCCCTCGGACCTGGAATGGGGCCTGGCCCGGGTCCGCGACGGGCTCGTTCTCCCGCTGCTGGACCGCGCCCTGCCGCTCGAAGCGGCTGCCGAGGCCCATCGCCTGATCGCGGCGGGAGAGGTGAAAGGCAATCTCGTTCTGCTGCCCTGGGCAGCCTGAAGCTGCCATGCCGGCGCCCCCTGGCCGCAACCGGAGCGGGGCGTCGGCAAATCCGCGTTGCTCGCCTGCAGGCTGGCCTCTAGACTGTTCGGAGAAGCCACATCCACAAGCTGGCGCCACCACCATAGGGAGAGCAGCCATGTCATTTCCGAGAACCCTCGCGGCCCTCGCCGGGCTCGCGGCACTCCTCGTCGCAAGCCTGCCGGCGGCCGCCGAAACCGTCTACCACCGGGGTAACACGGCCGATCCGGAGACCCTCGACCTGCACAAGACCTCGACCATCTACGAGGCCAACATTTTGCGCGACCTCTACGAAGGGTTGGTGATCTACGACTCCCAGGCCCGTGTTGTGCCCGGCGTGGCCGAGAGCTGGGAGGTCAGCGACGACGGCAAGACCTACACCTTCCGCTTGCGGGACGACGCCAAGTGGTCCAACGGCGACCCGGTGACGGCCGGGGACTTCGTCTATTCGCTCCGCCGCATCATGACGCCGGAGACCGGCGCCAAGTACGCCAACATCCTCTACCCCATCGCCAACGCCGAGAAGATCAACGCCGGCGAGCTTGCGCCCGACCAGCTGGGCGTCGCGGCGCCGGACGAGCGCACGCTCGTCATCACCCTTGAGGCGTCGACGCCCTACTTCCTCGAGCTGCTGACCCACCAGACCGGCCTGCCGCTCCATCCGGCGAGCGTCGAACAGCACGGCGGCGACTTCGTGCGGCCCGGCAACATGATCAGCAATGGGGCCTACGTGCTGGCCGAGAGCGTGCCCAACTCCCACATCAAGGCCACCAAGAACCCCAACTTCCACGACGCCGCCAGCGTGGCGATCGACACGGTCTACTACTATCCGACCGAGGACCGCTCGGCGGCGCTCCGCCGCTTCCAGGCGGGCGAGCTCCACTCCAACAACGACGCCCCGGTCGAGCAGGTCGCCTGGATGAAGGACAATCTGGGCGGGCAATTCCGCGTCGCGCCCTACCTCGGCACCTACTACTACGCCGTCAAGTCGGACAAGGCGCCGCTCAGCGACCCACGGGTGCGCCGGGCACTCTCCATGGCCATCGACCGGGAGTTCCTGGCCGATGAGATCTGGGGCAGCACCATGGTGGCGGGCTACAGCTTCGTACCGCCCGGCATCGGCAACTATGGCGAGCCGGCCTTCGCCGACTACAAGGACCTGAGCATGATCGACCGCGAGGACCAGGCGGTGGCCCTGCTCAAGGAGGCCGGCTTCGGGCCCGACAATCCGCTGAAGCTGGAGATCCGCTACAACACCTCGGAGAACCACAAGAACACGGCGCTCGCCATCGCGGACATGTGGCAGCCGCTGGGCGTCGAGGTGACACTGCTGAACACGGACACCGCCACCCACTACGCCCATCTACGCGACAAGGGCGACTTCGACGTGGCCCGGGCCGGCTGGATCGGCGACTACAGCGATCCCCAGAACTTCCTCTTCATGGTGGAGAGCGACAACGACGGCTTCAACTACGCCAACTACGACAATCCCGAGTTCGACGCCCTGATGGATCAGGCGGCGGCCGAGGTCGACCTGGACAAGCGGTCGGCACTGCTGCTCCAGGCCGAGGAGGTCTTCATGCGGGACCTGCCCTTCATCCCGCTCATGTACTACGGCTCCCTCAGCCTGGTCTCCGACAAGCTGGCGGGCTGGGACGACAACATCCAGAACGCGCATGCGACCCGCTGGATGTCGATTAAGGAGTAAACAGACAGCCGGTCCTTTGCGGCGAGGCCTCCCAACCTTGTCCAGGGCGGGCCCAGGCGGGCTCGGGAGGAGGCCTCCGCCGTGCTGAGCTACGCGCTGCGCCGCCTGATCGGCGCCGTCCCTACCCTCTTCGTCATCGTCACGGTCGCCTTCTTCCTCATTCGGGTGGCGCCCGGCGGCCCCTTCCATCTGGAGCGGCCGCTGGAGGCCCAGGTGATGGAGAACCTCATGCGGGTCTATCATCTGGACGAGCCGCTCTGGCGCCAGTATCTGATCTATCTCGAAAACCTGGTCCGGGGCGACCTGGGGCCGAGCTTCGTCTACCGCGACTTCTCGGTGAGCGAGCTCCTGGCGCGCGGCCTCCCGGTCTCCGTGCAGCTCGGCGGCTCGGCGCTGCTGCTGGCGCTCATCCTGGGCACTCTGCTCGGCAGCGTGGCCGCCATGCGCCAGAACCGTCCCACCGACTATTCCGTCATGGCCGCGGCCATGATCGGCATCACCATTCCCAACTTCGTCATGGCGCCGGTCCTGACGCTCATCTTCGCCCTCTATCTCGACCTGCTGCCGGCCGGCGGCTGGGCCGGCGGGGCGCTCGCCAACAAGGTGCTGCCGGTCTTTACCTTGGCCCTGCCCCAGGTGGCGGTGATCGCCCGCCTCACCCGCGGCAGCATGATCGAGGCGCTGCGTTCCGACCACGTGCGCACGGCCCGCGCCAACGGCCTGCCGGGCCATGTGGTGGTGATCGTCCACGCCCTGCGCGGGGCATTGCTGCCCGTGGTCTCCTACCTGGGGCCGGCGGCGGCGGCGCTGCTCACCGGCTCGGTGGTCATCGAGACCATCTTCGGCATCCCGGGCGTCGGCCGCTACTTCGTCCAGGGCGCCCTCAACCGGGACTACACCCTGGTCATGGGCACGGTGGTGATGATCGCGGCCTTCGTGGTCGTCTTCAATCTGGTCGTCGACCTGCTCTACGCCCTCCTGGACCCCAAGGTCCGCTACCAGGACTGAAGAAGCGGATATGGCCATCGAGCAGGAACAGGCGATCCCGGCCGGCGTGCAGCCGGAGGGGGAGGCCGTCAAGGGCCGCTCTCTCTGGGGCGACGCCTGGCTGCGCCTGAGGGCGAACCGGGCCGCGGTGGCGAGCGCCGTGATCCTCGCCGCCATAACGCTCGCCTGCCTCTTCGGACCCTGGCTGTCGCCCCACGGCTACGACCAGGTCTTCCGGGACTACGTGAAGGTGCCGGCGAGCTTCGAGGCCTATCCCAAGGCCGACGCCATCGAGCCGGCGCTGGAGAAGGCGCTGCGCCGGGCGCGGGTCGAGACCGAAAGCTGGGAGGTCGGCGACGGGCGCCTCACGGTCGTCTTGACGTCCAAGCGCGAGATCGACCCCCGCATCACCCGCTACCTCGACCGGGCCAACCTCTTCGCCCATGCCGAGGTGGTGGAGCGTTCCGCGGACGGCAAGCGGATCGTGCTGGCCGCCAACATCGACCGCAAGCACTTCCTCTTCGGCACCGACTCAAACGGCCGCGACCTCCTGACCCGCACCCTCATCGCCGGGCGCATCTCCCTCATGATCGGGCTGCTTGCCACCTTCGTGGCGCTCACCATCGGCGTCACCTACGGCGCCGTCTCGGGCTACTTCGGCGGGCGGGTCGACTCCCTCATGATGCGCTTCGTCGACGTGCTCTACTCGCTGCCCTTCATGTTCTTCGTGATCCTGCTGGTGGTCTTCTTCGGCCGCAACATCGTGCTCATGTTCGTCGCCGTGGGCGCCGTGGAGTGGCTCGACATGGCGCGGATCGTGCGCGGCCAGACCCTCTCCATCAAGCAGCGGGAGTACGTGCAGGCGGCCCACGCGCTGGGGGTCGACAACCGGGGCATCCTGCGCCGCCACATCGTGCCCAACACGCTCGGGCCCGTCGTGGTCTTCATGACCCTCATGGTGCCCAAGGTGATCCTGCTGGAGAGCTTCCTTTCCTTCCTCGGGCTCGGCGTGCAGGAGCCCATGACCAGCTGGGGCGTGCTGATCGCCGAGGGCGCGCGGAACATCCAGGGCGCGCCCTGGATGCTGATCTACCCCTCGATCTTCCTGGCCGCGACCCTCTTCTGCCTCAACTTCATCGGCGATGGACTGCGCGACGCCCTCGATCCCAAGGACCGCTGAGGCCGTGACCGGGACCGTCAAGCCCGAGCAGCCAGTCCTCGATATCGCAGGACTCGACGTGCGCTTCCGCACGCCCGACGGCGAGGTCCACGCGGTGCGCGGAATCGACATGGCGGTCGGCGAGCGCGAGACCGTGGCGGTGGTCGGCGAGTCCGGCTCGGGCAAGAGCCAGATCATGCTGGCCGCCATGGGCCTCTTGGCCGCCAACGGCCGGGCCCGGGGCTCGGTACGCTACCGGGGGAGCGAGCTGCTCGGCCTGCCGGCACGCGCCCTCAACCGCTACCGCGGGGTCAAGCTCTCGATGATCTTCCAAGAACCCATGACCTCCCTCGACCCGCTCTACCGCATCGAGCGGCAGATCGCCGAGCCCCTGATCCACCACCGCCGCATGAGCCGGGCCGAGGTGCGCCCCCGGGTGCTGGAGCTTCTGAAGCTGGTCGGCATCCCCCAGGCCGAGCGGCGCATGCGCGCCTACCCCCACGAGCTTTCCGGCGGCCAGCGCCAGCGGGTCATGATCGCCATGGCCCTGGCGAACGAGCCCGACATCCTCATCGCCGACGAGCCCACCACCGCCCTCGACGTGACCATCCAGGCCCAGATCCTGGAGCTGCTGGCGGACCTGCAGCGGCGCTTCGGCATGGCGATCCTCTTCATCACCCACGATCTCGGGATCGTGCGCCGCTTTGCCGACCGGGTCTACGTGATGAACGCCGGGGACGTGGTCGAGGAGGGCCCGACCGGGCGCATCTTCGCGGCCCCGAGGGAGGCCTATACCCGCATGCTGCTGGCGGCCGAGCCGGAGGGCGGCAAGGCGCCCGTGCCGGCGGAGGTCCCGGCGTTGCTGGAAAGCGAGGATCTGCGGGTCAGCTTCGCGCTGGGCGGCGGCCTCTTCGGCCCTGAACACACGGAGCTGCGGGCGGTCGACGGGATCACGCTGCATCTCCGCCGGGGCCAGACCCTCGGCGTGGTCGGCGAGTCCGGCTCCGGCAAGTCGACCCTGGGACGGGCCCTGCTGCGCCTGCTGCCCAGCCGCGGACGCATCCGCTTCGACGGCCGCGACATCCAAGGCTGGGGCCGGCGCGAGATGCGGCCCCTCAGGCGCGAGCTGCAGCTCGTCTTCCAGGACCCCTTCGGCTCCCTCAGCCCGCGCATGACGGTGGGCGAGATCGTCACCGAGGGCCTGCTGGTGCACGAGCCGGGGCTCTCGGCCAAGGAGCGGGCCCTGCGCGCCGCCCAGGCGCTCGACGAGGTCCAGCTCGAGCCCCGCATGCGCAACCGCTTCCCCCACGAGTTCTCCGGCGGACAGCGCCAGCGCATCGCCATCGCCCGCGCCCTTATCCTGAAGCCCAAGGTGATCGTGCTCGACGAGCCCACCTCGGCGCTCGACCGCTCGGTCCAGAAGCAGATCGTCGAGCTGCTGCGGGCGCTCCAGGAGGCCCACGGCCTCTCCTACATTTTCATCAGCCACGACCTTGCCGTGGTGCGGGCGCTCGCCGACGAGGTGATCGTCATGAAGGACGGCCGCAGCGTCGAGCAGGGCCCGACCGAGGCCATCTTCGAGGCGCCGCGCGAAGCCTACACCCGCGCCCTCATGGCCGCCGCCTTCGACCTGAAGACGGTCGAGGCCGACGCCGTGGCCAGTTGAGATCACGGCGAACAGGACATCACATACGGAAAAGACCGGCTGCCATCTTGAGGTTCACCGAGTTGCGTAGTATCTTTTTGCCGTGATCCGTTCATGGCGCAACGCAGCGAGCCGCAAGGTCTGGGAAGGAGAGCGACCAAACCGCTTCCGCGGACTGGACGCCGACGCTGCGATTGATCTGCTCTTGGCGCTGAACGTCGCCAGTACGCTGCAAGACCTGAGTCCTCTCAAGAGCGTAGGGCTTCACAAACTGAAGGGTGACCGCAAGGGCCAGTGGGCCATGAGTGTCAATGGGCCCTGGCGGATCTGCTTCGAGTTTCGCCGGGGCGATGCTTACGATGTTGAGATTGTCGACTACCACGGAGGATAGAACCATGTCAGCGATTGCCCACCCAGGTCGGCTGCTGCGGCGCGAGTTGAAGGCTCGCGGCTTGAGCGCCAACCGGCTGGCACTCGACCTAGGAGTTCCGTCCGGACGCATCACGGACATCTTGAACGGACGCCGATCGATCAGCGCCGATACGGCCGTCAGGCTGGGCCGCTATTTCGGCAACCGGCCACAGTTCTGGCTGGAACTCCAGAGCCAATACGACATCGCGGTCGTCGAACGCGAAAAGGGCAAGGAGATCGCCCGGCGGGTGCAGCCGGCGGATGCGGCCTGAGGTTGGAGACGAAGAGAACCGGCGGTATAGCCATGCAGGACAGGGTCACGGGTTTCTGGCTGAAAGAGGCGCTGGGCGGACGGGAGCTGGAGCTCGAGCCCCTCCAGGGAGAGCAGCGCGCCGACGTGGCGATCCTGGGCGGCGGCTTCACCGGGCTCTGGACGGCGCTGCGCCTGAAGGCGCTGGAGCCCGCCCTCGATGTGGCGGTGGTCGAGCGGAACTTCTGCGGCAGCGGCGCCAGCGGCCGCAACGGCGGCTTCTGCATGACCTGGTCGTCGAAGATCCTGACCCTGGTGAAGCTCTGCGGCGCCCAGGAGGCGGTCCGCCTGCTGCGCGCCACCGAAGCGGGCGTGCGGGCGATCGGTGACTTCTGCCGGGAGCACGGCATCGACGCCGGCTTCCGCCAGGACGGCTGGCTGTGGACCGCCAGCAACCGGGCTCAGCATGACGCCTGGCTGCCCTGCCTCGAGCAGCTGGAGCGCCTGGGCGCCAACTGCTTCCAGGTGCTCGACGCCGACGAGGTGGCCCGGCTGAGCGGCGCGCCCGTCAACCTCGCCGGCGTCTTCGAGCCCGGTGTCGCGAGCCTCCAGCCGGGCCGTCTCGCCCTCGGCATGCGCCGGGTCGCCCTGGAGGCGGGCGTGAGGCTCTACGAGCGCTCGCCGGTCACCCGCATCGAGCGCGGCGCCCGGCCCCGCCTGCACACACCCAGGGGCAGCCTGACCTCGGACAGCCTGGTGCTGGCGCTGAATGCCTGGGCGGCCGAGCTGCCGGAGTTCCGCCGCAAGGTCGTCCCGCTGGTGGCCGACCTGCTGATCACCGATCCGGCGCCCGAGGCGCTGGCCGAAAGCGGCCTCAAGAGCGGCGTCGCGGTTTCGGATTCCCGCTCCCTGGTCCACTACTACCGCTCGACCCCCGACGGGCGGGTCGCCTTCGGCAAGGCGAGTGGAACGCTCTTCTTCCGCGGCCAGGTGGGCGAGCGGGCGGAAGGCGAGTCCCGCTACCGGGCCCAGATAGAGCGCTCCTTCGAGCGCTTCGTGGGCGGCCTCGGCCACTTCAGGATCGCCGAGGCCTGGCGCGGCCCGGTGACCCGGACCTTGAACGGCATGCCCTTCTTCGGCCGCCTGCCGGGCCACGACAACATCGTCTACGGCCACGGCTACTGCGGCAACGGCGTCGGGCCCAGCTACACCGGCGGGCGGATCCTCGCCTCCCTCGCCCTCGGCCGCGATGATGAATGGGCCTCGACCCCCCTCGCCCGCAGCGCCCCGGACGGCTTCCCACCGGAGCCACTGCGCTACGTGGGCGGCGGCCTGGTGCGCAACGCCGTGCGCCGGATCGAGGCGGCCCAGGACGGAAACCGCGCCCCGGCGGCCCTCGACCGGGCCCTGGCGCGCTTCGCGCCCGAGGGCTTGGTGCGCACCCGCAAGGAAGCCTGAGCGCCTCGGCGCACAGCCGCCAGGTTCGCGGAAACTAGCTCGCGATCTTGAGGTCGTCGGAAGCGGCCATCTGCATGTCCCGCTCGCGCTGCTTCTGCTGGCGGTGCATGATCCAGGCGCCAAGGACGACGCCGATGGTGACGACCAGGATGATGATGGTGGCGAGCGCATTGATGTCCGGACGCAGGCCGAGCCTCACCCGGGAGTAGATCAGCATGGGCAGGGTGTTCGACCCGGGGCCCGAGACGAAGCTGGCGATCACCAGATCGTCGAGCGACAGGGTGAAGGATAAGAGCCAGCCCGCCACCATGCCGGGCGCCAGCATGGGCAGGGTGATGTCGGTCAGCACGCGGAAGGGCTTCGCCCCCAGGTCGAGAGCCGCCTCCTCGAGCGACTGGTCGATGCCGGCGAGGCGCGACTGTATGACCACCGCCACGTAGGCCATCGAGAAGGTGATGTGGGCAATGGTGATGGTGGTGATGCCGCGGGTCGGCCAGCCGATGAACTCGGCCAGGGTGATGAACAGCAGCAAGAGCGACAGGCCGGTGATGACCTCGGGCATGACGAGCGGCGCCGTGATCATGCCGCTGAACAGCATGCGTCCCTTGAAGCGCCCGAAGCGCACCAGCGCCAGGCCCGCCAGGGTGCCCAGCAGGGTGGCGAAGGTGGCGTTCATCACCGCCACCTTGAGGCTCAAGATGAGCGCCGCCCAGACGTCCTCGCTCTGGAACAGCACCACGTACCAGCGGAAGGAGAAGCCGCCCCAGACCGGCACCAGCTTGGAATAATTGAAGGAGTAGACGATCAGCAGAATGATCGGGATGTAGAGGAAGGCGACGCCGAAGGCGATCACCGAGATCAGGAAGACGGAGCGGTTCTGCTTCACGGTCTCAGGCCTCCGCTTCCTTGGACTGGACCCACTGGTAGATCATCATCGGCACCACCAGGACCAGCAGCAGCACGATGGCGACCGCCGAGGCCACGGGCCAGTCGTGATTCGAGTTGAATTCGTTGTAGAGCACCCGCCCGATCATCAGCACGTTGCCGCCGCCCAGGAGGTCGGGGATCACGAACTCGCCGGTCGCCGGGATGAAAACCAGCAGCGAGCCGGCGACGATGCCCGGGATGGTCATGGGCAGGGTGACGGTCAGGAAGGTGGTCATGGGGCGGGCACCCAGGTCGGCCGCCGCCTCGTGCAGGGTGATGTCCAGCTTCTCCATGTTGGCGTAGAGCGGCAGGATCATGAAGGGCACGTAGGAATAGACGATGCCCACGTAGACCGCGAACTCGGAGTAGAGCATGCGGATCGGCGAGTCGATCACGCCGAGCCAGATGAGGAAGCTGTTGATGGTCCCCTGATCCGCCAGCAAGCCCATCCAGGCGTAGACCCGCAGCAGGAAGGAGGTCCAAAACGGCAGGATCACCAGCAGCAGCAGCACGTTCTTGGTCGTCGGCGAGGCGCGCACGATGCCGTAGGCCATGGGGTATCCCAAAAGCAGGCAGAGCACCGTGGAGATGGTCGAGATCTTCAGCGAGTTGAGATAGGTGTTGAGATAGAACTCGTCCTCGAAGAGCCAGGTGAAGTTGTCGAAGACCAGCCGCAGGGTGAGCGCCCCGTCCTCCATGACCTGGACCAAAGGCGAGAACGGCGGGCTCGCGATGAGCGACTCCGCGAAGCTGATCTTCAGCACGATGAAGAAGGGCGCCAGGAAGAAGATCAGCAGCCAGACGTAGGGGATGATGACCACCACCGTCCGCCAGCTGGATTGCAGCCGTTCGGCCAGCTGGTGCAGGAACGGACCGATCCTGTCCCCGCTCTCCAGCGCGCCCGCCAAGGGGCTGGCGGTCCGGTCCGTCACCGGGTCAGCACCACGGCGCTCGAGGCCTCCCAGCTCAGGTAGACCTCGTCTTCCCAGTCGACGGCGTGGCGCCGGCTCTTGGGCCGAAGCTGGTTGGGCGAGGTAACGTCGACAATCTTGCCGTTGCCCAGCGACACCCGGTAGGTGGAGATGTTGCCCAGGTAGCCGATGTCGTCGACGACACCCTTGATCTGATTCGGGCCGGTCTTCGCGGCCGGCGTCTTGGAGACCAGGATCTTCTCGGGCCTGAGCGCGACCCAGACCTCGGAGCCCTCTTTGATCGACATGCCGTGGTCGATATAGAACTCCGCGTCGTGCTCGAGGGACCGCACCACAACGTGGTCCGCGCCGTCCTCGACCACCGTGCCGAGGAACATGTTCGCCGAGCCGATGAAGTTGGCGACAAAGCGGGTCTCGGGGAATTCGTAGATCTCCGTCGGCGTGCCGATCTGCACGAAGCGCCCGACATCCATGACGGCGATGCGGGTGGATAGCGTCATGGCTTCCTCTTGATCGTGGGTAACCACGACGAAGGTGATCCCGAGCTGATCCTGAATCTTCATCAGCTCGAACTGGGTCTGCTCCCGCAGCCGCTTGTCGAGGGCGCCGAGCGGTTCGTCCAGCAGCAGCACCTTGGGCCGCTTGACGAGGGCGCGCGCGAGCGCCACTCGCTGGCGCTGACCGCCGGAGAGCTGGTGGGGCTTGCGCTTGGCAAAGGGCGAGAGCTCCACCATGGAGAGCATCTCCTCGACCCGCTCCGCGATTTCCGCTCGGCCGACGCCGTCGCGCTTCAGGCCGTAAGCGACGTTGCTTTCGACCGTCATGTGGGGGAACAGGGCATAGGCCTGAAACATCATGTTGACCGGCCGCTCGTAGGGCGGCACGCCGGTCATCTCGGCGCCGTCGATGTAGATGTTGCCGGAGGTCGGGATCTCGAGCCCGGCCAGCATGCGCAAGAGCGTGGTCTTGCCGCAGCCCGAGCCGCCCAGGAGCGAGAAGAGCTCGCCCTTGTAGATGTTGAGATCGACATTGTCGACGGCGGTAAAGCCGCCGAAGCGCTTGGTCACGCCCCGGACCTTGATAAAGGGCTCCGCCCTAGGATCCGCCCAGGGCTCGTCCTCGTACCTTGCCGCCTCAGCCATACGAAATGCCCCCGCTCGAGATCGGTTTCCGGCGCCGGGCCGATAGGACGAGGGCGCCGCCTCGCTGTGGGCGGCACCCTCGTCCAGAAGACCTAGCCGCCCATGCTGCCGGACTTGAAGTTGGTCCAGGTCCGGGTGCGCAGGCGCTCCACCTTCTGCGGCAGCGGCACGAGCGGGAACATCAGCTCAACCGCCTCCGGCGGGGGGAAGGCCGCTGGGCTGCCTGTCACCTCCGGATCGATCAAAGGCACCGCGTCCTTGTTCGCGGTGGCGTACCAGGTGAAGTTGCTGTCATCGGCAGCGACTTCAGGTCGCATCATGTAGTTCAGGAAGAGATACGCGTTCTCCACGTTCTTCGCGTCCGCGGGAACCACCCATCCGTCTACCCAGATGTTGGCGGCGCCTTGGCCCGGAGGAAGCAGGAAGTCGAGCACCACGCCGGTCTCTGCCTCCGCGGCGCCGGACATGGCGAGCAAGCCGTCCGGACCCCAGGTGACGGCAACGCAGAACTCCTTCTCGGGCATCCTCTGATAGGCGTAGTTGTCGAAGGTCTTGATGTAGGGCCGGATCTTGGCGAGCATCTCTCCGACCTTCTTGTAGTCGGCCCGTTCGGTGGAGTTCGGGTCCAGGCCCATGTAGGCCAGCGCCATGGGAATCACGTCCGTCGGCGAATCGAGGAACGAAACGCCGCATTCCGCCAGCTTTTCCATGTTCTCGGGCTTGAAGATCAGGTCCAGGGAATCGAGCGGCGCGCCGGGCAGCACTTTGTTGACCAGCTCGGCGTTGTAGGTCACGCCGTGGGTGCCCCACATGTAGGGTATGATGTGCTTGTTGCCCGGGTCCCATTTGTCCACCTGCGCCATGATCTGGGGGCTCATGTGCTTCAGGTTCGGCAGCTTGGACTTGTCCAGCTCCATCAGGATGTTCGCCGGGATCAAGCGAGCCACCTGGCTGCTTGCGTGGCTCACCACGTCGTAGCCCGTGTTGCCGGCCAGCAACTTGGCATCGGCGGTCTCGACGGAATCGTAGTGGTCGTAGGTGACCTCGACGTCGAACTCCTCCTCGAAGTTCGCGATCGTTTCCTCGCCGATATATTCCGCCCAGTTGTAGACGTTCAACGTGCCTTCCGCGGATGCGGCGTTCGCGCCCAGGGCGAGCGCCAATGCCGCGGCACCGGCGATGGCAACCTTAAAGCACTGACTCATTACGGCCTCCCGTGCTCGTTATCGATCGGTTTGTTGTGGGATGAGATGAGAAAGGACAAAGGTCCGGAAAAGCAATCACACGCGGGATCGATGGCGTTCTGCCCGGCGTGCCCCATCCGACGATGCCGTGGCCGCGCTGATTTCCGCCGCACCCGAAGGCACCGCGAGCTTTCACCGCCTGACACCTGGTCCGGCTTGACGCCGAGTCGGAAACCCCCGCTTCGAATGCCACGCCTCGATGACCTCCCGCGGGCCCGCTTCCCGGCCTTCCCTTCTTCAGCCGTGACGGGCCCTTATGCTTGCTTTTGAGGATATTACTGGATCTGGGCCGACCCTGACCAGACAGATTCGCCATGGCCCGGCCTGGGCCGAATGCGGAGGCGCTTGGGGTGCCGGCCGCGAGAGACCTTGAGCGGACCCGCCCCGCCGCACTATGAAAGGGGCGGTGGCGGAACGGCTTCCGGCCGGGGCACCGGAGGCCGCGCGAGCGCAAGCCGAGGACGAAAGGCATGACCCAGCAGGGCGAGCGCGACTTCCGGAGCCTCTTGAGCGAGGCCCAGAAGGCGCTTGGCGCCGGCCGCCTGCCCTACGCGGAAGACCTGTTGGCGCGGGCCCGCAAGCTGGCGCCCGACGCGCCCCATCCGGTCTACCTCCTGGGCCTGCTGCGGCACCAGCAGCGGCGCCACGACGAGGCGCTCGACCTGCTGCGGGAGGCCATGCCCCACTTCCAGAACAACCCGGTCGCCCTGTTCAATCACGCGACGGTCCTGCTCCAGCGCCAGCGCTTCGCCGAGGCGGCGGCGCCCCTGCGCCGCGCCCTTTCCCTCAAGCCCGGCTACGAGGACGCCGCCGTCCAGCTGGGCTTCGTCCTGGCCAAGACCGGCGACACGGCGGGGGCGGTCGAGACCTTCGAGGCGCTCCTGACGCGCAATCCCAAGCAGCCCGTGGCCCACATGAACCTTTCCGCGCTCCTCATGGAAGACCGCCGCGAGGCGGCCCTTGAGCACGCCCAGGCGGCGGCCAAGGCTTCGCCGCCCGACCACCGCGCGCCGGCCCTCAACCTCGAGGCCAAGGCGCTCGCCCTGCTCGGCCGCGAGGAGGAGGCCGGCCACCTCTACGAGCAGATCCTGCGCCAGGAGCCGAACAACATCCGCGCGCGCTTCGGCGAGGCGGTGCTGCTGCCTCAGGTCTACGCCGGCGGCGAGGAGGTCGAGCGCTGGCGCGAGCGCTACGGGCGCAAGCTGAAGGCCTTCAACGCCTGGCTGCGGCTCGACACTGCCGAGCGCATCGCCGCCGCCGCCGACGCCGTCTTCCACCTGGCGAACTTCGCCCTGCCCCAGCAGGCCCGCAACGACCGCGAGCTGCAGGCGGTCTACGGCGACCTGCTGCACCGGGTGGCGGCGGCTCGCCATCCAGAGTTCGCCCAGCCGCCGGCGGCCCGCGCGCCAAGGGCGCGGCCCCGGGTGGGCTTCGTCTCGGCCTACCTGCGCCACCATTCGATCGCGAAAACCCACGGCCGCTGGCTGACAGGCCTCGACCGCGGGCGCTTCGAGGTCTTCGCCGTGCACACTGGGGCCGTCGCCGACGCCATGACGGAGAGCTTCCGCCAGGGTTGCGAGCACTTTCTGCACCACCCGCAGATCGACGGCTCCCTACTCGAACGCCTGCGCGCCCTCGAGCTCAACGTGCTGATCTATCCCGATCTCGGCATGGAGCCGGCCATGCTGCTGCCGGCGGCGCTGCGCCTGGCGCCGGTGCAGTGCCAGGGCCTGGGCCACCCGGTCACCTCGGGCTTGCCGACCATCGATTGGGCGCTCAGCAGCGAACTGATGGAGCCGCCGGACGCCGAGGCCCACTACACCGAGCGCCTGGAGCGCCTCGGCAACCTCTCCTTCAGCTATTCGCGAGAGCGCATCGAGCGGGACCGCGACGGAGCGGAGCCGCCCGCCCGCCGCCCCGGCCGCACGGTCTATCTCTGCACCCAGAACCTGGGCAAGCTGCTGCCCCGGGACGACGAGATCTTCGTGCGCGTCCTCGCCCAGGTGCCCGATAGCGAGATCTGGTTCCTCGGCCGGCCCGAGGCGGCGCTGACAGAACGCTTCCGCAGGCGCTTCCTCGCCCGCTGCCAGGCCGGCGGCGTCGCGCCGGAGCGGGTCACGATCCACGGGCGCCTGGACCAGGGCGGCTTCCTCGCCCTCAACGCGGCGGCCGACGTCTACCTGGACGGGCTCGCCTGGTCCGGCAACAACACCAGTTTCGAGGCCATCGCCACGGGCCTGCCGGTGGTGACCTCTCCGGGCAAGTTCATGCGCGGCCGCCACAGCGCCGCCATGCTCACCATGATGGGGCTGGAGGAGACCCTGGCCGGCAGCCTGGACCGCTACGTGGAGATCGCGGTCCGCCTGGGCCGGGACGCGGCCTGGCGCGCCGCCGTCACCGAGAAGACCAGGGCGCGCAGCGCCGTCATCTACGACGACGAGACGCCGATCCGCGACCTGGAGGCCTTTCTGCTCAGGGTGACCGGCCGAACGTAGGGCAGCGCCCGCTCGGCCCAGCCTCCACCTTCTGGATTCCGCGATTGTCCGCCGACGCGCGACGGGCCACCATGGAAGAGAGGCGAAGCGAGACGGGGGGCGAGCGGACATGCTGAGCGTCTATTCCGAGGACCACCGCCTGCACGACGTGCGCGGCGAGCTTTTCGGCGGCGAGCTGGTGCCCGCCTTCGAGATGCCGAGGCGGGCCGATATCGTGCTGGCGCGGGTGAAGGACGTGGACCTGGGGCCGGTGATCCCGCCCGAGGACTTCGGCCTGGAGCCCGTGCGGCGGGTGCACGACAATGGCTTCCTGCGCTTCCTCGAGACCTGCTGGGACCAGTGGTCGGCCGAGGGCTTCGCGGGCGACGCCATTCCCACCGTCTGGCCGGCACGCGGCATGGAGCTGCGCGAGCCCGACTTCATCGACGGCAAGCTCGGCTACTTCGCCATGGCGGCGGAGACCGCCATCTGCGCCGGCACCTGGCAGGCCGCGCGGGCGAGCGCCAACGTGGCCCTGACCGCCCAGCGCCAGGTCGCGGAGGGCGCGCGCTCCGCCTTCGCCCTCTGCCGCCCGCCCGGCCATCACGCCGCCGGAGATCTCTACGGCGGCTACTGCTTCCTCAACAACGCGGCCATCGCGGCCCAGGCCTTCCGCGACGGCGGCGCCGGCCGGGTGGCGATCCTCGACGTGGACTTCCATCACGGCAACGGCACCCAGGCCATCTTCTACGGCCGCGACGACGTGCTGTTCCTGTCGCTCCACGGCGATCCGCGCGAGGCCTTCCCCCACTTCCTCGGCTACGCCGACGAGACCGGCGAGGGCGCGGGCGAAGGCTGCACAGCCAACTACCCCCTGCCCCGCGGCACCGACTACCCGGCCTGGGGCGCGGCCTTGGAGGACGCCTGCCGACGCATCGCCGACTACGGTCCCGACGCCATCGTGGTCTCCCTCGGCGTCGACACCTTCGAGAAGGATCCGATCAGCTTCTTCAAGCTCGCCAGCGAGGACTTCACCCGCTACGGCGAGCGGATCGGCGCCCTCGGCCGGCCCACCCTCTTCGTCATGGAGGGCGGCTATGCCGTCGAGGAGATCGGCGTCAACGCCGTCAACGTGCTGAGCGGCTTCCTCTCGGCCTGAGGCCAGCGCGACTCGCGCCCGGCATCCCCCGATTCGAGACGGCGACTCGCGGCATCGCAGTCGAATCGCTTCGCGTCTCCAGCCCGCCGTTTAGGGGGCGCGGTGTCCCGGCCCCGCGCGTCCCGCCGCCGATGGAGCGCAGAGACGGTCAAATCACCGCGGAGACTCTATATTTAGAAGTGTCAAGTGAAACGACCGCAATATTTAGTTGACAGTTGAAGGAGCGCCTCTATAAGAACGCCCGTGCATGGATGCGGGTAGTTATACGTAGCTCCTGACGTTCGATGGCCCGGCGCGGATCCTCCTAGCTGCTCACCAACCGCGCCGGGCCATTGCCGTTTCCGGATCATGGCAGGACTCGCGAGGCAAAACCGGCGATGCTCCGGTTTCGCTTTTCTCGCGATGTTGTTTGGAAGGAGGCCGACCAGCGAGGGAACGGCGCGCTTGGCTGTGCCCAAAATAAGAGAGACGCCAAGTGCGTGGACGCGGGTCCTTGCTCCTGACGTCTCCCGGACCGATCGACCCGAAGGTGTCTCGATCCGGGAGTGAGGATAGCGAGCCCCCCCTTTCACCGGCAACGCCAGAGAGCCCGTAAACGCGAGAATCTTGTGGAGAACCGTGGCGCTTATCCACAGTTGTCCCCAAATCTATCCACCAGCCTTCAATCCGCGACCGGCGCGCTGTCCCACCAGGGCGCGTCCGGGCGCGGCGGCAGGTGGCGCAGGGGGACGCCGTTGACCATCTCCAGGTCCTCGTCCAGTCGCGCATGCTGCCGCACCGCCCAGTGGACGCCGCCGTGGGAGACGATCAGCACGGGACCGGGCCGCGTCAGCGCTTCGTTGACCGCGGCGAGCGCGCGCTCGATGAAGCGGCCGTAGGGCTCAGCGCCCTCCGGCACCACGGCGCCGCGCTGCCAGTCCCGGAGCCAGGCGCCGTTGGGGGCGCCCTCCTTCTTCCCCAGGCCGAACTCCTTGAGGCCGTCGATGATCTCGAGGGGGCAGTCCCGCGCCGCCTGCACGATCCGGGCGGTCTCCAAGGCACGCGCCAGGGGGCTGCTGCAGATCGTCGCGACCTCGCAGCGGGCGAGCAGCTCGCGGGCGGCCCGTGCCTGGGCCCGCCCGGTCGCGTTCAGCGGCACGTCCTGCTGGCCCTGCACCACGTCGCGCAGGTTCCAGTCGGTCTCCCCGTGCCGGAGAAAGATGAACTCCGCCTCGTGCAGCATGGCCGCGTCTTGCTCCCGCCCGCCACCGTCCAACGCCCGCGGGACTATAGGCCGAGCGCAGCGGGATCCGGAAGCGGCACGGACAGGCGCGGCGGCGCTTGGCGCTCAACGAGAAACAGGACTTGCAGGCGGCGCGCCAACCCCTTACATGTGGACCCGTGCGACGGCTGCATATCTTGCGGCGGCAGAACTCGAATAGCCGTACCTACGTCTGACTGAGACTTCCACCTCGAAATCTATGCACCTTGCCCTCGGAGAAGCGCCCTGCTTCCCCGGGAACACCTTCATAGGACTATGCCTACATGACTATCGGAACCGTAAAGTTCTTCAACACCACCAAGGGGTTTGGCTTCATCACGCCTGAGGACGGCACGAAGGACGTCTTCGTGCACATCTCGGCGGTCGAGCGCTCCGAGCTGGGCTACATCACCGAAGGGCAGAAAGTGAGCTTCGAGGTCCAGCAGGACCCGCGCGGGCCCAAGGCGGTCAATCTCCAGGCCGCCTGACGGACCGAGGACGAGCCGGGCCGCCCTCTTCGAGGTGCGGCCCGGCCGACCCGCCATCCCGCGTCCGGGCCGGCGCCAGGCATCACGACAAACCGGCACCTCGAACTGAGCGGGCGCCATGTGGCGCGCGCCCTCTCCGCTTGTCCGGATCGGGCGCCCCGCCCCTGGCCTGGGGTCGGAAAAGATGCCGCCCGCGTCCGGGGGGCGTGGACGCGGGCGGAAAACAGTAGAGAGGGTGTCTTAGGAAGGAAGTAGGGGAAACCTAGGCGCGCCACGTTTCCGTTTGATGGCGCGCTGTCCGGAAAATTGTTTCAGTTGTTTCGCGCCCGGCTTCCAGCCAGCCGATCTGAGTCTTAATTGATGGTGCTGAGGGTGCCGAGGCGCGAGCGCCGGTAGGCATGGTGCCAGATCACCGTTGGCTCGACGATCCCCGAGAAGAAGAGGGGCTCGTAGTCGAAGAAGATCTCGGCCGTGATCAGGTTCTCGCCCTCGCGCACCTCGAATCCGCTCGGCATGGTGGCCGGCCCCGTGGGGTTGCCGATGTGGCTGGTGACCGAGAAGGTGCCGGCGCCCTCGCGCTGCCAGTCGACCGTCGGCGTGTCCTCACCCTCGTCGCGGCTCACCGACGTGACGATGACGCGGCCGCTGTTCTCGAGATCGAAGGGGCTCATCAGGTGCACGGCCGCGTCGAACAGGGCGTCCACCTCGGCTTCGGTGATGGTGGCGGGCTGCGAGACCAGGTCCGCCATGGTCGAGGCCGCCCGGTTCAGCTTCTGGTTTATCAGCAGGTACTGGGCCATCTCGATGGAGCCCAGCAGCAGCACGATCAGGACCGGGATCGCCGCCGCCATCTCGACCAGCACCGCGCCTCGCCGGTCGCCGCGAAAGCGGCTAAGGGGCTCGAACAGACGGCGGCAAGCTTCCGTGATCTTCATTGAACCGTCACTCCCGCTGGCTGGTTCCTATTCTTCCTCCTCGCCGCCGCCCGCGCTGCCGTAGGGCTCGTTGCGCACGGCGATCGAGGCGCTCATGTTGATGCTGTGGTCCTGGCCGGCGAAGGCGGACAGCACCGGGGTCATGAACTCCCACTCGTAGGTCAGCTCGTACATGACCACGTCGCCGGGCCCGCCGGCGCCCGGCGCGCCCTGGTCGCCGTCCCAGATCTCGTTTCCGTTCACGTCATCGAAATCCTCGCCCACGTCGAACTCGCCGTTCTCGGGATGGCCGTTGCTGCCGTCCTCGAAGGGCTCCGGCTGGCCGATGGAGCCGAAGCTCCCGTAGGACATGGTGCTGAGGCCGGCGGTCTCGAGGTCGATCAAGCCATGGGTGTGGTCGTTGACGATCTGGATGATCTCGTCGTCGCGCACGCCCTCCGAAGCCCCCTGGCCGGTGATGCCGTAGCGCGCGGCCTCGCGCAGCCCGCCCTCGGCCAGCACGTTGACGAACATGACCATGGACATCTCGAGAATCCCGCCGACCAGGAGCACCAGGACGGGCAGGACGATGGCGAACTCGGCGGCCGATGCGCCGTCGCGGGCGGCCAGGAAGGCCTTCGCGCGCGGCGTCCTCTTGCGTGCCTGCTGCATCGCTTCAGTCCTCATTTCGTGTGCTTTCGCCTCGCGGCCGGCGCGGGGGGCTGCCCCCGGCCTCCGGCCCTACTCCGACAGCCTGAGGTTGGCGAGCTCCGTTCCGATCACCTGGAACACGCTCGCCAGCTCGCTGTTGCTGTCGGCGTCGAAGAAGTGGTCCGACGAGGTGGCGCAGTTCTGGTAGAGGGTCTCGGTGTCATCGTCGTTCACCTGGAACAGGATCGTGAAGATGATGATGTTCTGCGCCTTCATGGCGGAGCAGAGGTTCGCCATGCGGCCGTTGATCTCGTTCTTGGCTTCCCAGTTGGTGTCGATGCCATCGCCGAGACGCTCTTCGTTGATGCGGCCGTAGGCCGTGTAGTCGGCGCCCGGATAGGTGCCGCCGTTGGGGCTGCCGGGCAGGCCGCCGGGCCAGTCGTACCACTGGTTCTCGCCATCGGTGAGCAGGACCACGGCCTTGTCCATGAATTCCTCGCCGTAGTCGAAGGGCAGGAAGGTCGGCGTGTCGTCGCCCCAGAGCCCGCGCCACTGGGGCGAGATGGTGCGCCAGCCCCAGGCCAGGCCCAGGTTCGCCATGGTGCCGCCGCGGTGCCAGGGCTGCATCTCGTCGATGGCGGCGAGCACGTCGGTCTTCGCGGTGATCAGCGGGGTGATCGCCGGCCCGCAGCCGAGATTGGGGCCGAGGCCGTTGTTCTGGGCCTCGTTCGCCTCGTCGATGTTGCCGTTGTTCCAGTCGTTGTCGCCGGTTCCCGGATAGGCGCCCTCGGTGCTCTCCCAGAGCGCCGGGTTCCAGAGGCCGTCGGTCGGCGGCGCGTCGCTGCTGTCTTGATCGTCGTCGGGATCGCCGACGTCGCCGATGCGGGCCTCGACGCAGCCCTTCCAGTTGGTCGCCCCGTAGCTGGCAGGATTGTAGCCCTGGAGCCAGTCGTCGTGGTCGCTGCCGACGTTGACCATGGCGGCATAGGGAACGAGGGAGACGTAGAAATCCTCCACCTCCTCGCGCTCGCCGTAGAGGATGTCGATCAGGTCCTCGGCGGCGTCCTTCATAGCGTCCATCTTGCCGCCGCCGCGCATGGAGCCGGTGTTGTCCATCACCAGGGCGAGCTCCAGGCCGCGCACCTGGCGGTTGACCACGGCCCGGGCCGTCACCGTCATGTTGCCGATGTCGAGCACCTGCAGAAAGGAGGTGGGCACGTCCGCGGTGGCGATGACCTCGACCGAATCGCCGGCGGGCGCGATATCGATGTTCAGCGGCTGGACATCGGCCCCCATGAAGTGCGAGGGGAAGTTGGCCTCGAAGTACTTGTGGATATCGTCCGACTGATATTCCTGGAACATGGCCCGGCCGCCGGCCAAGGCCGCGGCGTCGACCGCCTGGCCCAGCTGGGACTTGACCAGGTAGCCGCGGCCTGCGTCGGTCACCAGACCGAGCATGGCCACCAGCGGAATGATCCCGAATCCGAGGATGGAGTAGACGCCGCCTTTGTCGTTGGCGGCAAAGCGTTTCGCCTGTCCGGCAAGGCGAGGAAGCAACCGTGGCAGCGACCGAGGAAGCAACCGACCAACCATAACGCCACCTTCTCAAGATCGCAGAGTGGGGTCGATTTCAGTTCATAGAGATTAAGGATCTGTAAAGACGAAATATTAGTGAAAATATCGTTTTATATTGTTAAAGCATGTCATTGATAAAAACAAAAGTAAATCTAAATTCCTGCGCAGTTTTATTATAGATTCATCCAATAGTCGAGAATAATGCCTACCGGTTTGCAGGCCCAAAGAAGCGGCAGCGTCACCCGGCAACGGCGGCGTGTGGCGACAAAAGTGCGGGCGCGTCCTGGGACGGGCCGGGCGGACCTGCGCGACGGTTGGAGACGGGCGGCGGGCTTCGCCGCCGGATGGCGACTGAGTCTAGGGCCGGCCGGCTACTAGAGGACCAGCCTCAAAGGCATCTGCGAGCAGACGTTCTCGAACAGCTCCGGAAGCTGGGCCGGATCGGGCGTGCGCATGGCCCTGCCGTCGCCGCGTACCAGGTCCTCGAAGAACTGCGCGGCATCGTCGTCGTCGTCCTCGTCGTAGAAAACCGTGAAGATCGAGATGCCCAGGTCCTCCGCCTGGTTGGCGAAGGCGATGGCCTCGTCCTTCAGCTCCTGCTCGCTCCTGCCGGCGTTGGGACCCGAGGCGGTGGGCGCGCCGTCGCCGAGAATAACCATGGCGCGGCCGGCATCGGGTGTGACCGGCGTCGCCTGGAACAGGTCGATGCCCCGTTCGATGCCAGCCCCCACATGGGTGCCGCTGCAGGAGGGCATGCCCGGATTGTTGCAGCTGTCGAGGCCGTCGATGGCGGTCGACATGGAATCGTAGCCGTTCTCGAGGGTGTCCAGCCCGACGTAGTCCTGGGCCACGCCGGTGAAGGTCACCATGCCGACCAGGGAATCGCCGCTGTTGCGCTGCTGCAGGCAGTCCAAGAGGGCGTGGTTGGCATCGCGCGCGTCCGCGATCTCGCCGCTGAAGGAGCCGGTCACGTCCTGAACCACCAGCACGTCCCACTCGTCGCCGTTGGCGTAGGCGGCCACCGCGGTGGTGGAGATGTCCACGTCGTCGAAGCCGAGCACCCGCGCGAAGAAGGTCTCCGCCGCGTTGCCGTTGTTCTGGGACATGCGGGTGGTCACCCGGACGGCGTTGGCCGGGCTGCCGCCGGCCGTGAAGGCTCGGGCGTCGGGATCCCAGTTGCCCGAGACGATGTCGGAATCCGCCAGGATGCTCATGTCGTGGGGCACGTTCATCCGGGCGTACTTCTTGGCCTCGGTGCGCATTTCGTCCGCGTCGGAAATGAGCCTCGCTCCGGCCAGCGCGGCCGAATCCGCCGAAGTCTGGAGCTGGTTGCGCAGCACGTAGAAGTAGCTCATGTCGACCGCCAGTCCGGCCAGGCCCAGGGTCGCAAGGAGCCCGCCCGCGACCCAGACGTAGACCGAACCCCTGCTGTCGCTCGCGAAGGCTTTAATATTGGAAATCAAATATCTGTGAAGGTTCTTTGCCATGTTGCTGTCTTTCCCGCACGGGCGGCAGGACCTTGGACCCGGGACATTAGCGGGAAATCTTTAATAAACGCTTAGGACTTTCGGGCGGGACGGCCCCGCCGCCAACCGTCGCCGGGGCGGAAAATGCGCGGACTCTCGGCTTTGGCGGGGATGTGGGAGGAGTCTTCCGCGAACAATCACAACGGGGAAGTGTTGGTGTAGTATGCCGCCAAAGCCCGTCGAGGCTGACAGCTAGGAGATCACGTCATGTACGCGAAAATTACCGCCGTCGGGGCGGTCCTGGTCCTGCTGGGGGGCTGCGCCCAGGTCGAGGAATCGGCGGTCTACAAGCCCGAGGACATGAACCGTCTGGAGAGCTACCGCCTGGTCAAGGTGGTCCACGCCGAGGAGGTCAAGATCGACCCCGAAACGCCGGGCATCGTCGGTGCCGGGGTGGGCGCCACCGGCGGCGGCCTGATCGGCTCCCAGGTGGGCGGCAACGGGGCGATCGTCGGCCTCGCCGTCCTGGGCGGACTGATCGGCTACGCCATCGAGCAGCAGGCCACCGACACCACCGCCACCCGCTACGTCATCGACATGGACGGCGCCCAGAAGGTGATCGTGCAGAAGGACTCGCAAGAGCCGCTCCAGCCGGGCGACACGGCGATGATGATCGGCGACTACCAGCCGCGCCTCGTCAAGGCGCCGCCGGAGATCATCGACTCCGCGCGCCAGACCGGCGGCAGCGGCAGCGTCAAGGTCAACGAGGAGACCGGCGTCATCGTCTTCGACGAGGAGCTGGAAAGCTCCGGCGGCGGGGAAAGCAAGAGCGAAGGCGAGACCATCGTCTGGGAGGAAGAGGGCGGCGGCTGGACGGAGCCGACCAACGACGACTGGAGCGAGCCGCAGGGCCAGCAATAGGCCGGCAAGGATGCTCGGGTCGGACGGCCCGAGAACGCCAGCCGGAGGCGGTCATCGAGACGGCTGACCGGGCCTAGGGACGCCTCTCCAGCAGTTCGTAGATAGCGGCAATGAAAGCGGTCGTTCTCGGTATGCCGTAGTGTCCGGCGCCAGGCACTTCGACAAAAGTCGCGTCGATCCCCTGCGCCTGGAGATCTGCCACGTAGTTCCTGGCCAAGACCGGTTCCGTATTGTCGTCTTCTGCGCCAGTGATGGCGACCACCGTGGTTTTCTTGTCGATCTCGGCAATGAAATCGTGCGGCGAGAGGCTGAGAGGCCAGTTGTTGTAGCCTCGTCTCATGATTCGCCAGTCGGGCACGTTGCAAGGACAAGCCGCAAGAACGGCGGCGTCGACCAGACCCGGGTATTTGCCGATGATAATGCCCGCTATGGCCGCGCCCCCGGACACCCCGACCAGTACGACGTTGTCGGCTTTATAGTGGTTCTTGAGCACCTCGACGCTGGCCGCCACGGTTGCGATGACATCGGGTCGGTAGTTGTCTTTTTCGCGATAGCTGTTGCCCGTCGAACGATTGCCCTTCGAATCGTGGTATCCGGGCCGGATCAAACCGACGGCAACAACGCCCTTCGTGCCGAGAAACCGGGCCAGCAGGAATATCTTATCGGAAGGCCCGCCGTCGGGTTGGTCGCCGTGGAGGGCGATCAGCAGCGATGTTCGCTCGGCAGGCTCGCCGTAGGTTCCGATCACCAGGCACTCGCCATTTGCCGCAACACGGGTCCTGTTGTCGGCCGCGCAGGCTTTGGCGGCGGCGGTTTCCGCGCTCGCGCTTTGCGCCAAGTTGCTGCCCGTCGAAGCCGCCCCGGCCATCAGAAGAACCGCTGCGAACGCGCAGGGCTTGAAGGTCCGCGGCAGCGGCATCTGGCCTCCCGATCTCAAAGGCGGCCTCGCGTAAAGCAAAAACGGAAGATGGGGACTGTTCGATCAAGCATTCCACAGTTGCCCTTCGAGTCAACTTTGCCGCGCACCGGCGGTCCGCGGCACTTCAGGACCTGGGGCGTTCCGGACGGATTTCGCGCGCGCTCGGGCGTTGGCGCCCGGAGGTTCGGAAACGGGGACAACGCGGACCGAACGAGCCGTTGGCCCGGACGGCGAAGCGGTCGACACGCGATCCGGACTTGCAGCGCAAGTTATTGATTTCTATTGCTTCTTTTGCGCTCGGAGAACCGGATTCCTTAAGGCATTGATTGGATTGAGAAAACTGTTGGCCGGGCCCAGCGCTCAGCCCTTCGCGGATACGGCCTGCTCGATCGCCTCTATGCGCTTGGCCAGTTCCAGCAGGGCCTGTTCCAGGTCCCCGATCCGATCTTGCAGATCCCTCTGCTGCTTCCAGATCTGCTGAAACTGGATCTCGGTGGCCTCGTCCATGGCTGCTCCCGGATTCCACTCCATCGGCCGTGGCTTCCAGGTCACGCCCCCGACCCGGGCCCGAAGGGTCACCTTATACCAGAGGACGTTTGGGCGGGACTCCCTTTCCTGGACCATCCGGCCCCGCCCCTGGACCGGACCTGCGCCCGGGTTTCCGGGACTCTCGCTTTCCACTAGGCTGGCGTCCTTCAGGCCGGGCCGGCGGGCCGTTCGGCACCGCTGCCGGCCAGGGGGCGAAACGGGCCGGAATGCCGCCGGTCCGTGGCATCGGGGGACGCCGCATGATTTCCGAAGACAGCCGCAAGTGGTGGGTGCTGGGCGCCATGGGCGCCATCCTCGGCGTTATCCTGCTGGACGAGACGGTGGTGGGCGTCGCCCTGCCGACCATCCAGCGGGACCTCGCCCTCTCCGAGATCGATTCCCACTGGGTGGTCAACGTCTACATGCTGGTGCTCGCGGGGCTGGCCGCCGCGGCCGGCAAGCTGGGCGACATCGTCGGCCACAAGGCCCTGGTGAGCGTCGGCCTGGCGCTCTTCGGGCTCGCCTCGCTGGCCTGCGGCTTTGCCGGCAACGGGTTCTGGCTGATCGCCGCCCGGGCCGTGCAGGGGGCGGGCGCGGCCATCATCTTCCCCTCATCGCTCGCCATGGTGACCATCGCCTTTCCGGAAAGCCAGCGCGGCTTCGCCCTCGGGCTCTACGGCGCGGTCGGCACGATCTTCCTGGCGTCTGGCCCGCTCGCCGGCGGCCTGCTGACCGACGTCCTCTCCTGGCGCTGGATCTTCTGGGTCAACCCGCCGGTGGTGCTGGCGGTGGCGCTCGTGGTGCTCGCCGCCTGGCGGGAGCCGCCGCGCGCCGAGACGAGGCAGCGCCTCGACAAGACCGGCCTGATCCTCCTGGTCGCCGGGCTCTCCATGTTCGTCTTCGCCGTCATGGAGGGGCCCGAGTGGGGCTGGGGCGATCCGGCCATTTTGGCCCTGCTGCTGGCGGGCCTTCTGCTGCTGGCCGCCTTCGTGCGGGTCGAGCGCGCGAAGACCGCGCCGCTCATCGAGGTCGACCTCTTCGCCAACCCGACCTTCACGGGCTGCAACCTGGCGATCTTCACCGCCCAGTTCGGCAAGATGGCCCTGTTCGTGTTCGGTGCCCTCTACTTCCAGGAGGTGCTCCAGATGTCGCCGCTCATGGCCGGCGTCGCGCTGCTGCCCACGGTGGCGGTCCAGCCCGTCACGGCCCCCCTCGCCGGCCGCGCCGCCGACCGCTATTCGGCCCGCCGACCGGTGCTGATCTCGCTTGCCGCCATGTTCGTCGCGACCGCCGGCTTCGCCGCCGCCATGAACTGGGGGAGCTATGTCTTCCTTTTCCCCGGCCTGCTGATCTGGGGCCTCTGCATGGCCTTCCTCTTCGTGCCGCCCCAGCGCGCGGTCATGAGCAGCGTGCCGCCGGACAAGCACGGCCAGGCCGGCGGCATCGCCATGTCGTCCCAGCTCCTCGGCGCGACCCTCGGCATGGCCTTCTGCAGCACCCTCTTCACCAGCACCGGCAGCTATCAGACCGTCTTCCTCGCCACCGCAGCCGTCTCCCTCGCCGTCCTCGTCATCGCCTGGCTCACCATCGAGCGCCACGGGCCGGTGGGGGCCGCGGCTAAAGCAAGGGGGGAATGAGCAGGACCGCTGCCAGAGGCGCCGGTTGGCGAAGGCCGAACGGATCGCCGGTCGCCAAGGCTCGAATCTGGTGCCTCAGAAGTGCCTCTTGGCGAAGGCTCGACCGGAACCGGATCTGAGATATCGTTCGAACCAGAGCGCTTTGGCACGACCGGCGAACCCGATGCAGACCGCCAGCTTCCACGGCTTGCGTTTGTACGTATGAATGGATTTTCCGAAGTTGTACTCAAGGAGACGCCGCTCGGGGTCCTTCGTCGCGCCAACATAGCAGCGCCCCGGATCGGCTTCGCTCTCGAGGACATACACATACTGCATATAGAGGTCCGCCTTCGCTGAAGCTACGGCGTGACATCCGCCTCGAAGCAGCTCCAAAGCCCAGTCCCGCCAAAGCCTTGGCGGAGGCGGATGGCGGAGGGAGAGGGATTCGAACCCTCGAGGCCCTGTTAGGAGCCTACTCCCTTAGCAGGGGAGCGCCTTCAGCCGCTCGGCCATCCCTCCGCGGGAGACTCGCCGGCGCTGGCGGCCGGTGGCCGCCGCCCGGGTGCGGACCCCGCGGGTTCTAGCCGCGCCGGGGCGGGACTGTCAACGCCGCGGCGGGCGAAAGCGGGCCCGGAGGCCTCCGCCGCCGTAGCCGGCCGGATCCCGCCAGCGAACCGCTTCCGGCTTCACGACTTTTTAATCCAGGCGCGGCCAAGCTTTTCCCCTGTGCTCCTCGACGGAGGGGGAAACGCCAATGAGCATATCGAAGCGCACGCTGGAGACCTTGATCGACCTGGTGGAGATCAAGCTCAGCTGCATGGAAATCTACGATCGGGAAGACGCCCGGGAGCTCGCCAATCTGGAGCGCTGCCTGGGCGAACTGCGGAACATGCTGACCGGGGCGGGCCAGATGGTGGCCTTCCCGTCGGGCCCCGGAAAGCGCAGCCGCGCCGCAGTCTGAAGGCCGAGGCCGGCGCGCGGGACCAGGCGCGCACGGCCGCCGCGAACCCGCGCCGGCCGCGCGGGAGCGGCGGCGCGTCGGTCCAGCTAGCCGCCGCGGTCTGCCCTCTTTCGAGCGCCCCAGGGCGCTCTTTCTTTTTGCCTAGAGCGTGATGACTCTAGGCTAGGCCATATCCGGCGTTTTTGAAGTAGTTGGCACATTCCTCTGGGCTAAATGTCGGGAGGATTTGGCCAATGGCCTCGCAGATGTCGTCCGGGGTGCGGGCCGCGGCTGTTCTGAGGCGGTGTTTGAGCTTGGAAAAGACCTGCTCGATGGGGTTCAAGTCGGGCGAGTACTTGGGCAGGAACAAGAGCCTGGCTTGGGCCGAACGGACCGCCTGCCTGACGGCCTTGGACTTGTGGCTTCCCAGGTTGTCCATGATGACGATATCGCCGGGCCTGAGGGTGGGCAGCAGGAGCTTTTCCACATAGAGGCGGAAACGTTCGCCGTTGATGGGTCCGTCGAGCAGCCAGGGGGCCTCGATGCGGTCCTGGCGCAGCGCGGCCAGGAAGGTCAGGGTCTTCCACTTGCCGTGCGGCAGCTTGGCCGGCAGCCTCCGGCCGCGCGGCGCCCAGCCCCGCAGCGGCGCCATGTTGGTCCGCGCCCAGGTCTCGTCGATGAAGATCAGACGCTCCGGGGCGATACGGCCACGGTATTTCTTCCACTGGGCGCGCCGGCGCGCCACGTCCGGGCGCTCGCGCTCACTGGCGACGGCGGTTTTTTTTGAAGCTCAGCTTCTCGCCGTGCACAAAGCTCCAGACCGTGCGGTAGTCCACCCGAAGGCCGCGCGCCGCCAACTCGCCCTGAAGCCCGCGCAAGGTGAAGGCGCCCGCAGAGCAGCGCTCAATCAGCCAGTCGCGATGGGCGCCGACGATCTTCTTGGGACGATGCCCGCCGATCTGACCAGCGGCCACGCTGCCCGTCGCCCGGTACCGCTGCAGCCAATTGATCGCCGTCGAGACCGATACCCCAAACCGTGCCGCCGCCTGGCGACGCGAAAGCCCAGCTTCCTCAACAGCCCCTACAACACGCTCACGAAGGTCCATCGAATAGGGCTTGCTCATACAGGCTGGCCTCCTTCTCCAGCCAACATGTTGAATCAAATATCGAACGAGTCGAGAACCCCTAATAGCGATTCAATACAAACTCATACCGCTCTAGAATCCGTCCGGCCGCCCCCGCGGGCGGCGCCTGCTCACCCGGGGCCCCGCCCCGGGGCTCAGTTGGCGGCCTGCCAGCTCTCCGCCAGCTTGTTGCCGAACTGGCGAAGCGCCAGGGCCAGGGTGGCGGCGTGCTCCTCCCGGTCCGAGGCGTAGAGCCCGCCGTCGGTCCAGATCTGCACGTTGCCGGGCAGCTCCTCGCCGTTGGCCTGGTTCATGTAGCGGGTGGTGAGGAGGAGCTGGGCGTCCACGTAGGAGACGCAAGAGTCCTCAAGATAGGCGATGGTGGTGGCGCGGACGAAGAGCCGGTAGCCGGTGCCCGAGGTCACGGCCTCGACGCCCCGCTCCCGCAAGGGCTCGAAGAGGGCCTTGCCCAGGTCGTCCCGGTTGAGCCCGCAGCTGCGGCCGAAGGAGCCCACCTCCGCCACGGCGAGCTTGACGCTGCGCACCCCGGTCAGCGGGTCCGCCGCGGCCGGCCCGGCCCAGAGCGTCCAGGACAGGAGAAGCGCCGCCGCCAGGCCCCCTGCAAGGGGCCGGAGCGCCGATCTCCTTTTCATTGCGGGGGCAGAGGCCGTTGGCGGAACGGCCGGGGTCGGTTGCAGCGGAAGCTGGCTCACGGGTCTCCTCCCTGAACTCGTAGCGACCAGGGGTGTCCGGACCGTGACTATGACACGGCCCGGCGAGTCGTCTCCAGGCGCTCGCGAGGCGCCTTCCGGCCTGCCGCGGGGTTCCTGCCCGGGCCGGCGGCCCCGGCCGTCAGAGCACGGCGTCGAGGGCCGCGATCAGGCGCTCCGCGTCGTCCACGCCGTTGTAGTGGACGGCGCTCGCCCGCACCACGCCCGGCTCGGCGGCGAGGCCGACGCCCTCCAGGCAGCGCGGCGCGTAGAAGTGGCCGTGGCCGACGGCGATCCCCCGCTCGCCGGCCGCGGCAGCCACCTCGGCCGGATCGCGCCCTTCGACGGCGAAGGAGAAGGTGGGAAAGCGCCGCGCCCGGTCGCCGGTCGGCCAGCCGACGAGGCGCACCTTGGGATGGCCGGCCAGGTAGTCGGCGAGGACCCCGCCCACCCGGGCCTCCTGGGCGGCGAAGAGGGCGAAGACCTTGTCGAAACGGGCCGCCGGGTCGTTGTCCAGGTCGCCGAAGTGGTGGCGGTAGACGGCCTCCAGATAGTCGACGATGCCGGCGACCCCGGCCACGGACTCGTAGGCCAGCCCGCCCGGGTTCAGCTTCTGGGGCAGGCTGTCCTCGGCGAAGAAGTAGTGGTTCTGGTTGGCCAGCTGCAGGGCGCAGTCCCGGCGGGCGTAGAGAACGGCGAGATGGGGGCCGTAGAGCTTGTAGAGGCTGAGCAGGTAGAAGTCGGCGCCGAGCGCGCCCATGTCCGGGCGCAGGTGGGCGGCGGTCGCCACCCCGTCGACGCAGACCCAGGCGCCGCAGGCGTGGGCCCGGGCCGCCACCTCGGCGACCGGATTGATGGAGCCGACGATGTTGGAGGCGTGAGGCAGGCAGACCAGGCGGGTGCGCTCGCCGAGCAGCGCGTCGAGCCCGGCCAGGTCGAGGTCGCCGCTCTCCGGATCGACCCGCCACTCGCGAACTTCGGCGCCGAACTCGGCGAGCCGCCGCCAGGCGCCGCCGTTGGCCTCGTGATCCTGGTTGGTGACCACGATCTCGTCGCCGGGCCGGAGCAGCGGCCGCAGCGCCTGAGCCAGCACGTAGACGTTGAGGGTGGTCGAGGGGCCGATCACCAGCTCCTCCGGCGCCGCGTTCAAGAGCGCCGCCATGCCGTCCCGCGCCTGGGTCAGCCTTTCGGTGGCTTGACGCGAAGGTTCGGACGGAAAGAAGGGCTGCACCGGGGTCTCGGTCATGTAGGCGGTCATGCGCTCCACCACCTGGCGCGGCACGTAGGAGCCGCCGGCGTTCTCCAGGTAGACGCAGCCGTTCTCGAGCGCCGGAAACTGGGCCCGGCAGAACTCGAGATCGAGCTCGACGCGATCGTTCATGACGCTCCCCTCCTACCTCTCCTGTCCGGCCGGCGCTCAGTCGAGCAGCTTCCAGGTCCAGCCCCCGTCGTTGGGGCAGTCGCCCAGGCCGCACTCCAGGAGTACCAGCACCACCTGGGCCGCCGCCACCAGGAACAGCAGTCCGACGCCGAATAGGGCGAAGCGGTCGAGCCAGGCCGGGTCCGGCGCTTGCTGCGACGCTGACTGGGGTGTCCCCTGGGGCGTCCCCTGGGGCATCCCCAGTTGCGCCGCCCCGCGGGGCCGGCGCAGCAGGCGCACCAGCCCGACCGCCAGGAACACCGAGACGAACAGGATGACGCCCCAGATGTAGAGGTCGAGCCCCAGCACCGGGTCGCCGAAGGGCGGATTGGTGCCGGGGTCCAGGGTCGGCTCGCCCTTCTCGGTGTCGAAATAGGGATTGATGTGCAGCAGCGACTGGCGGATCGAGATGGCGAGCCCGAAGACGGCCCCGACCATGATCACGCCGTAGTGCCGGGGCGTCAGGCCAATGCGCAGGTTCATGGCGGCGCCGTAGGCCACCGCCAGCATGGCGAGGCGCTGCAGCAGGCAGAGGGTGCAGGGCACGTCCCGGAAGGCGAACTGGTACGCGATGGCGCCCAGCAGCACGCTCAGCATGGCCAGCAGGCCGAAGCCGTTGAGCGCCCGCTCCTGATGGGGCGCGAGGCCGATGGCCGTCATAGCTGGATCCCCAGATCCGAGGCGAAGTCCACGTCGCCCATGAAGATGATCACGCCGACCACCAGCGCCGCCACCGCCACCATCGCCCCGAAAGGCGCCTTGCGCCGCAGCAGGAAGAAGGAATTCACCGCCAGCAGCGCGAATGCCAAGGTCATCATGTCCATCGCTCCCGATCCATTGACGCGAAAGCGGCCGGAGTATGGAAGCAAAGCGCGAGTCCCGCCAAACGGTTTTCGCGGCCGGCGCGAGGCGCGACCGGAGGCCAAGGCGTTCCTTCCTCGCCCCGACCGCCCGTGGCAAGCTGGCGGCCGTTGAGGGCGCGGCAAAGGGGACGGGCCGGGAGATGGCGGGGCTGGCGGAGGAGCGCGGCGGGCGGCGGCACTACGGGCGCGGCATCGCCATCCTGTTCGCCTCGATCGGCGCCTACGCCTGCATGATCGCCACCGTCAAGCAGGTCGCCGATTACCCGGCCTTCCAGATCCTCTTCTTCCGCAACCTCTTCGCCCTGCCGATCTTCCTGCTCCTGGTGCAGGCCTCGGGCGGGCTCGCGAGCCTGCGCAGCCGGCGCCCCGGCCTGCAGATCGCCCGCGGCCTGGTCTCGGTCTCCGGCCATATCCTGCTCTATCTCGGCATCGGCTCGCTGGCGCTCGCCGACGTCTCGGCGATCCAGTTCACCGGCCCCATCCTGGTGACGGCGCTGAGCGCCCTCGTCTTGCGCGAGCCGGTCGGGCGGCGGCGCTGGCTCGCCGTCCTCGCGGGCTTCGCCGGCGTCCTGATCATGGTGCCGCCGACCGGCGAGGTGAACCCGGCGGCGATCCTCGTCCTCGCCGGCACCTTCTGCTACGCGGGCATGGTCATCATCACCCGCATCCTGACCGGGACGGACCAGGTGGGCACCATCGCCTTCTATCAGGCGGCGGTCGGCCTGCTCGTCGCCTCGGCCGCCCTGCCCTGGGTCTGGATCACGCCCGGCGCCGGCGACCTGGCTCTGCTCGCCCTGGTGGGCCTTTTCGCCGGCCTCGCCCAGCTCGGCCTGGTGAGCGCCATCAAGTACGCGCCGCCCCAGGTGCTGGCGCCCTTCGACTACACCATCATGCTCTGGGCCATCGGCCTCGACCTGCTGCTCTGGCACGTGCTGCCCTCGGGCCAGACCCTGGCGGGCGCCGCCGTCATCGCCGCCGCCGGCCTCTACATCGCCCATCGGGAATCGCGGCTCGGCAAGCCCCGGACGCCCGCCCGCGAACCTTGAGCGCACCCCGGATCTCGAGCGCTTCAGGCGCTCAGGGGTTCAGGATGGCCCGCAGCTTCTCGCCGATGCGCTCGCGGATGCCGGGCGCCCCGCTCTCCAGCCAGAGAGAGACGTCCGAGCGCTCGAAGAGGCCGGGGATCCACATCTCGGTCTCGTAGCGCTCGAAGGTGTGGGGGTCCGTGAGGAAGGCGTTCTCGGCCGCCGCCCGCTCGATCACCTCGACCGCCAGCGCGTCCTCGTCGACGGCGACGCCGGCGGCGAGCCGGTTCGCCATGCCGGCCAGCTCGTCGCAGAGCACCAGCATCTCGAGCGATCCGGTGCGCCCGCCCGAGAGGAAGCCCAGGTTGTGGACGAAGCTGGTCCCCGCCAGGACCGCAGCCGCCATGTTGGCGCCGACCTCGGCGGCCGCCTGCAGGTCCAGGTCGTGGGCGTCCGAGCAGCCGGCGCCGACCCAGCTCGGCACGCCGATGTAGTTGAGGTAGTCGGTGGACCCCAGCCCGCCCAAGACGTACTCGGGCGAGCCGTAGGCGAGGTCGGCGCGGCGCATGTCCATGGGCAGGATCGAGGAGCCGGCCATGATCGGCGCGCCCGGCTCGGTCATCTGGCTGATGACGATGCCGGCCAGGGACTCGGCCGAGGACTGGACGATGGCGCCAGCCAGGGTGATGGGGCAGGCCATGCCCGGGAAGATGGCCGGATAGCAGACCACGGGCAGCCGGTGGCGGGCGGCCAGCTGCAGGCGCCGGCAGGTCTCCTCCCCCAGCTTCAGGGGCGAGACCGGGCCGATCAGGTCGAGGCCGCAGGGACGCTCGGAGAGCTTGTCCCAGCCGCCCACCTGGGAGGCCAGGAAGTCCCAGATGCGCTCCACCTCCACCTCGTCGTGGCCGGTGAAGACCACGGGCTTGCGCGAGGCCCCGCTCAGGGTCTTCACCGTCAGCAGGGCCTCGTCCTCGGCCGGCACGTCGCTCGGGTAGCCGAGGGAGGCGAGCGCGTCGATGTTGGGCAGCGCCTCGGAGACCCGGCCCACCGCCTCGATGTCGGCCAGGTTCGCCGGGCGGTGCTTGCCGGTCTCGAAGTCGAGCACCTGGACGCAGTTGTGGCCGGGGCAGAAGCGGGTCACCCGGTCCTGGGTGTCGATGCGCGGTTTGCCGTCCAGGTCGTAGAGCACGACCCGAGCAGGCACGCTCTCCAGCGCCCGCTCCACCAGGTCGTCCGGGAAGGCGACGCGGCCGTCGCCGGTCTCCCGGCAGCCGTGGTCGTGGACCAGCCAGCGCCGCACCGCTTGGTCGTCGACGACGGCGCCCACTTCCCGCAGCACCCGCAGCACGGCGCCGTGGATGGCTGCCGCGTCGGCCTCGCGCACGGTGGTGAGGGTGAGCGCCTTCTCCCGCCGTGGCCCCGGGGCTGGCTGGGCCCGCTCGGCGCGCGCCCGGGCACCACCGCCCCGCCGCTCCCTGCGCCGGCCGGCCCTGGCCGCACCCTTGGATCTCGCCGTCTCCGGTGTCCCCGGCGCGCCACGTCTCGCCATGCTCAACGCTCCCCTTCACATCCGGCTCTAGCACGCACGAAACCTTGACCGTCCGTCAAGTCGTATCCGGCCAAAATCTCCGACCTGTCCCTGGCGAAGCCGGCCTCCCGGTCCTATCCTCTTCCTCTCGGGAGCGGCGAGCAGCCCGGAAGGACGCGTGTAAGGTCCCATGGAGAGCCTCAACGACGATTTCACCCAGCGCGCGGTCATGCACACCCGCGCGATGGACTGGCAGGCGAGTCCCAGCCCGACGGTTTGGCGCAAGCGCCTCGACCTGAGGGAGGGCGAGTACGGCCGGGTGACCTCGGTGGTGCGCTACGACGCGGACTCCTCCTTCCACGCCCACGGCCATCCGGCCGGCGAGGAGATCCTGGTGCTGGATGGCGTCTTCTCCGACGAGCACGGCGACTATCCGGCGGGCAGCTATCTGCTGAACCCCAAGGGCTTCCGCCACGCCCCCTTCTCGCGGGACGGCTGCGTGCTGTTCGTCAAGCTGTGCCAGTTCGCCGGCGAGGGCCGCGACCACGTGGCCATCGACACCGGCGCCGCCCCCTGGACGCCGGGCCCGCAGCCGGGCGTCGAGCTGCTGCCCCTCTACAGTGACCTGGCCTGGCCCGAGACCGTCGCCCTGGAGCGTCTCGAGCCCGGCACCGTCCTGCCCCGGGAAGAGGCGCCGGGGGGCAAGGAGCTCTTCGTCCTGGAGGGCAGGCTGGAGGACGAGGACGGGATCTACGAGACGGGCGCCTGGCTTCGGCTCCCGCCCGGCGCCGGCCACAGCCCGCGCTCGCCCGAGGGCTGCACTTTCTACGTCAAGCGCGGCCACCTGACGGAGATGCTGAACGGCGGCTGAGGCTCCTTCGGTTGGGACCCGGCCCGCTCAGCGCGGCGCGTGGCGGCCCAGGGCCAGGCGGCTGAGCGGCACCCCGAGGAAAGTCCCCACGAGCGCCGCCGCCATCCAGAGCCAGCCGTGTAGGCTGCCCGAGGCGATGCCGCTGAAGAGCGCGCCAATATTGCATCCGAAGGCGAGCCGGGCGCCGTAACCCATTAGAATTCCACCGATCAGGGCGATGGCAATCGGGCGCCAGGGAACCCGCCAGGTGGGCGCGAAACGGCCGGCGAGGCCCGCCGCCAGGGCAGCGCCCAGGATGATGCCGAAGTTCATGAGAGAGGTGTCCTCGGCGAACAGGCCGCCGGCCAGGGCCTTGGCCGGATAGGGCCAGGTCCAGAAGCTCCAGGCCGAGAGGTCGAGGCCCATGAGGGCGGCCAGCTTGGCGCCCCAGAGGGTGTAGCCGAAGCTGACCGACCAGGGATGGCCGGAGACGGCCAGCACCGCGAAGTTCAGGAGCGCCAGCAGCAGGCCGCCCGCGATCAGCGGCCAGGGCCCCTGCAGCAGCCGCAGCCAGGGGCTGTGGCCACCCGCCGGCTCCCGCAGCAGGTGGCCGTGGCGCCGCCGCTCGATGGCCACGCTGGCTCCCGCGATTGCAGCGAAGGCCAGGAGCTGCACCGCCAGGGCGCCCGGCAGGCTCAGCGCCTCCGTCAGGGAGACGGCGCCGAGACCGGGCTGGGCGAGCCACCAGGGCAGGTGCCAGGTGCCCAGCACCGAGCCGACGAGGAAGCCCGCGAGCGTCGCCAGCATCTTGGTGTTGCCGCCGCCCACGGTGTAGAGGGTGCCCGAGGCACAGCCGCCGCCGAGCTGCATGCCGATGCCGAAGAGGAAGGCGCCAACCAGCACCGAGAGCCCCGCCGGCGCCACGGCGCCGCGCAGCGGCTGGCCGAACAGGCTGCCTTCGGCGAGCGCCGGCAGGAACAAGAGGCTCGCGAGCGCCAGCATGGCCATCTGGGCGCGCAGGCCCGCCCCCCTGCCCTCGCTCGCCAGCGCCCGCCAGCTCGACGCGAAGCCGAAGAGGGCGTGATAGAGCACCAGGCCGAGGGCCCCGCCGAGGACGAACAGCAGGGCGTGCCGGCCGCCGTAGGATGCCGTGAGCGCCAGCGCGCCCGCCGCCAGCAGCCCGCCCGCCGTCGCAACCACAAGCAGGTTGGGCGGCCGCAGCGGGATCTCGCCCGCCGTCTCGACGATGCTCGCCCGCATGGCTCTCCGGTCCCGGCTCCCCGATCCGCCCGACATCATAGGGACAGCGCCCAGGGACGCATCACACGACTTTGCGAAGGCCCTCGTTCCGACCCAACTCCGAATCAAGAAGATTCAAAAATCCAAGCTCCGTATCTCAAATGCTTTCGTGCTGAGCCAAGCCATTCGAAACCGCGCACCGGCGCAAGGATCACGTGGTCACCACAGAGACACAGAGATCACTGAGAGAGCGCAAGTTCCTCTGTGATCTCTGTGTCTCTGTGGTCGGTCTTCGGTGCCAGGCGGCGCTTACGCTTTTGACGGGTTTCGCCTGAATCCAACTCCGGGGTTGTATGATCCTTTCGATTGTTCTATATTTGTTCTCATATTACGGGAAAGGTCATATTCATGGAAAGCATTGTCAGTACGGGCGCTTCCATCGTCTGGGTCATGTTCCTTCTCCTGTTCGGGCTTCTGCTTTACCTGCTGCCCACTTTCATTGCCTTCAACCGGCAGCATCCCTATCGGGTGCTGCTTTTGTGGATCAATCTCTTTCTCGGCTGGTCCGGCATCGTGTGGCTGGTCTTGCTGATCTGGGCCATCGTCGCCCAGGTGGACGACGACGGCCCCAGAGGTCCCGACAAGCCCCTGGGTCCGCGCCCTCCTCGTCCCCAGAAGCGGTCAGTACAGGATCCCATGAGCGACCGGCGACATCCCTTGGTGTGAAGATCGAAGGAGGACTGGACTGGCAGGAACGAAGACAATTGGCCTTGCGCTTCAGAGAACCGAGCGCCTCGGGCCCGACGGCCGGGCGTCGCCCTGAGACAGAGTCTCACCACAGAGGCACAGAGCACACAGAGAAGAAAAAAGACCCTCTGTGATCTCTGTGTCTCTGTGGTTCCGCTATCTATCGTGCTTGTTGGTTCGGCTAACCGAGCTTCTTGCGCAGGAGCTGGTTCACCACGCCCGGGTTGGCCTTGCCCTGGGTCGCCTTCATGACCTGGCCGACGAACCAGCCGAGGATCTTCTCGTTGCCGGCGCGGAACTGCTCGGCCTGGTCGGGGCTGTCGGCGATCAGCTGCTCGACGATGGCGGCGATGGCGCCCTCGTCGCTGATCTGGCGGAGGCCCTTCTTGTCGACGATCTCGGCGGCGGACTCGCCGCTCGCCCACATCTCGTCGAAGACCTCCTTGGCGATGCGGCCCGAGATGGTCTTGTCGGCGATCAGGTCGAGGAGGCCGCCCAGCTTGGCGGCATCGACCGGCGCCTCGCCGAGCGCCTGGCCCGAGCGGTTGAGGGCGGCGAAGTACTCGCCGGTCACCCAGTTGGCCGCCTGCTTGGCGTCCCGGCCCTCGGCCACGACCTCGAAGAACTCGGCCGTCTCGCGCTCGGCCACCAGCACCCCGGCGTCGTAGGCCGAGAGGCCGAAGTCGGCCATGAAGCGCTCCTTCTTGGCGTCGGGCAGCTCCGGCAGGGAGGCCCGGATCTCCTCCACCCAGGCGGGATCGAGGACCAGCGGCAGCAGGTCCGGGTCGGGGAAGTAGCGGTAGTCGTGGGCCTCCTCCTTGCTGCGCATGGAGCGGGTGGTGCCCCGGTCGGCGTCGAACAGGCGGGTCTCCTGCACCACCTGGCCGCCGTCCTCCAGCAGCTCGATCTGGCGCCGGGCCTCGTAGGCGATGGCCTGCTCGACGAAGCGCACGGAGTTGACGTTCTTGGTCTCGGTGCGGATGCCGAGCGCCTCCCCCTCGCGCCGGACCGAGACGTTCACGTCGCACCTGAGGGAGCCCTCCTCCATGTTGCCGTCGCAGGTGCCGAGGTAGCGCAGGATGGCCCGCAGCTTGCGCAGATAGGCCGCCGCCTCCTCGCCCGAGCGCAGGTCCGGCTTGGAGACGATCTCCATCAGCGCCACGCCGGCCCGGTTGAGGTCGACGAAGGTCTGGTTCGGGTGCTGGTCGTGGAGCGACTTGCCGGCGTCCTGCTCCATGTGCAGGCGCTCGATCCCCACCTCACGCAGCGAGCCGTCGGGCAGGTCGAGCAGGATGGTGCCGTTGCCGACGATGGGCGAGAGATACTGGGAGATCTGATAGCCCGCCGGCGAGTCGGGATAGAAGTAGTTCTTGCGCTCGAACTCCGAGGTCAGGTTGATCTCGGCCTTGAGGCCGAGGCCCGTGCGGATCGCCTGCTCGACGCAGTAGGTGTTCAGCACCGGCAGCATGCCCGGCATGGCGGCGTCCACCAGCGAGACCTGGCTGTTGGGCTCGCCGCCGAAGGCGGTGGCGGCGCCGGAGAAGAGCTTGGCCTCGGAGACGATTTGGGCGTGCACCTCGAGCCCGATCACCGTCTCCCACTGGCCCGAGCGGCCTTCGATCAGGGTCATGGCCTCAGCCTCCCGCCACGAAGGCCGGCAGGGCGTCGAAGCCGGCGGCCTCTTCCAGCACCTCGCCGGCACGGAACAGGGTCTCCTCGTCGAAGGCCCGGCCGATCAGCTGCAGCCCGAGCGGCAGGCCCTCGGCGCTGAGCCCGGCCGGGATCGAGATGCCCGGCAGGCCCGCCAGGTTGGCCGGCACGGTGAAGATGTCGTTGAGGTACATGGCGATCGGGTCGTCGAGCTTCTCGCCCAGGGGGAAGGCCGCCGAGGGCGCGGTCGGCGTCAGCAGCAGGTCGACCCGCTCGAAGGCCTCGGTGAAGTCGCCGAGGATCAGCGAGCGCACCCGGCGCGCCTTGTTGTAGTAGGCGTCGTAGTAGCCGGCCGAGAGCACGTAGGTGCCGATCAGGACCCGGCGCTTGACCTCGGCGCCGAAGCCCTCGCCGCGGGTCGCCTCGTACATCTCGATGAGATCGTCGGACGGCACGCGCAAGCCGTAGCGCACGCCGTCGTAGCGCGCCAGGTTGGACGAGGCCTCGGCCGGCGCGACGATGTAGTAGGTGGGAAGCGCATAGGCCGTGTGCGGCAGGGAGACGTCGATCACCTCGGCGCCCGCCGCCTTCACCCAGTCGACGCCCTGGCGCCACAGCGCCTCGATCTCTCCGGGCATGCCGTCCATGCGGTATTCCTTGGGGATGCCCACCTTGAGGCCGCGGATGTCGCCCGTCATGGCCGCCTCGTAGTCGGGCACCGGAACATCGACGCTGGTGGAGTCCTTGGGGTCGTGGCCGGCCATGGCGCCCAGCATGAGGGCGGCGTCGCGCACGCTGCGGGTGAGCGGCCCCGCCTGGTCGAGGGAGGAGGCGAAGGCGACGATGCCCCAGCGCGAGCAGCGCCCGTAGGTGGGCTTGAGGCCGACCACGCCACTGAAGGAGGCCGGCTGGCGGATCGAGCCGCCGGTGTCGGTGCCGGTCGCGCCCAAGGCCGCCCGCGCCGCCACGATGGCGGCCGAGCCGCCCGAGGAGCCGCCGGGCGTGAGCGCCCGCTTGTCGCCCCGCGCCTGCCAGGGGTTCTCCACGTAGCCATAGAAGCTGGTCATGTTGGACGAGCCCATGGCGAACTCGTCCATGTTGGTCTTGCCCAGCATGACGGCCCCGGCACGCCAGAGGTTGGCGGTCACCGTGGACTCGTAGGTCGGGTGAAAGCCGTCGAGGATGTGGGAGCCGGCGGTGGTCAAAATCCCCTCGGTGCAGAAGAGGTCCTTGACGGCAACGGGGATGCCCTCCAGCAGCCCGGTCTCGCCCTTGGCACGTCTAGCGTCGGAGGCTTCGGCCATGGCGAGCGCCTTCTCCGGCGTCTCGGTAATGAAGGCGTTCAAGGGCCGGGCCGCCTCGACCGCCGCCACATGGGCCTCGGCCAGCTCGACGGCCGAGACCTCGCCGGCGGCGAGGCGGTCGCGCGCCTCGCTGAGGGTCAGGCCGGTCAGCCCGCCACCGGTCATCGCTCTGGTCCGGCAGACATCACTCCACCACTTTCGGCACGGTGAAGAAGTGGTGGGCCGGCTCCGGCGCGTTCTTGACGATGTCGCCGGCGTAGCCGCCGTCGCTCACCCGGTCCGCGCGCAGCGGCAGATCGCGCGCCACCACGCTGGTCATCTGCGGCACGCCCTCGGTGTCGAGGGCCGAGAGCTGCTCGACCCATTCGAGGATGTTGGTCAGGTCGCCGGTCAGCGCCTGGCTCTCGGCCTCGGTGATGCGGATGCGCGCCAGCTTCGCGATCCCGGCAACGGTCGTCTTGTCCACCGCCATCGCTTGGGCGTCCTCTCGCCATGAAGAAAGAAGGGCCGCGCCCGGGCGTTTCCGAAGTCCCCGCCGGGCGGCCGGAACCTAGCACCCGCGCCCCGCCGCCCGCAAGCCGGGCGGAGGCGGTGGGCGGCTACGGGCCTCGTCAACTACAGGCCGCGCCATTGACAGGGGCCGACGGGAGCGCCCGATCAAGGAGAACGTGATTTGGCGATGGCCGCCCGTGCTGGCAAGATTGTCGGTCTATTGGGTGGCCCACCCGTGAGGTGGGCGCCGGCGCCCCGCGGCGCCATGACATGAAACGACCAAGAGTGCAGGCTAGAGTGTTTCCGAGCCGCCTTTTGTAAAGCAGCGGTCTTCAGTCTCCGGGATGATTGGTCCCGCCTCCGTTCAGACTGAACGGCCCGACCGCGACAGGAAGAAACGACTATGCGTCATTTGGCGATCGGACTGATTTTGACGTGCGCCGTGGTTGGCGCCTCCTCCCCGGCGCGCACGGCAGATCCGGTTCAGGCCGAGCCGATCCAGACGACCGCGGGCGCCTCTCAGGCCTTCGTCGTCACCTCAATCCCGGACACCGTCCTCTATCCCACCACCACCGCACGCGACACCTACCTCGACGCCATGACCGAGGACTTCAAGGCGGACTTCGCGAGCGGTCCCCTCTCGAATCAGCTGCCGCGCATCCGCTCCTGGCTCGGCGGGTTGCTGTGGGGAACCAACAAGCTGAACGACGGCTTCTGGATCCCGAACCAATTCAACAGCGGCGGCGGCAGCTCCACGGACTGGACCAACCGGAACGTCCAGACCCAAGGCGCGCTCTTCACTGACCTCATCGTGGCCGGCTACGGCAAGAACCCCAACCTGAACGGCGTTCCGCCCATCGACAGTAACTTCGGGCCCGGCGACACCGGCCTCCGGCTGTCGCGCATCTACCCCTTCATCGCCCAGAACGCGGTCTGGGATCCGCGCGTGGTCGACGCCATGTCCGATCCCGCCAAGTCCTACTGGCAGAGCCACGCGCCGCTCGGCGTCTTCGCCAACCCCCAGTTCGAGGATCTCAGGCTGGTCCCTGTGGCGAGCGCGCCTATGCCCGATGCGACCGGCGTGATCCGTAACGACCCGAGCGGCGTGCTGTTCTTCCCGGTCAACCTGCTGGTGGACCGGCAGGGCGATTTCGACGTCGACTTCGTCTATCAGAATGACGACCAGCCCTACCGGCGCAGCGCCCACGACGCCCCCGGCGAGGGCCAGTACCTCAAGTACACGGTCTCCCAGGCGAGTCCCTTCGTCTGGGTCGAGGCCAATCAGATTCCGGTGCTGGTGCTGCGCGACCAGATCGCGCCGGCCGGCACGAACGGCGCGATCTTCACCGGCGTGCTGGCGCCGACGCCGATACCCCAGCAGCCCAACATTTCGGTGGCCCTGCTCTATGCCAACGCGGACGACCCCGGCCTCGCGGGAGAGCCGGCCAACCCAAAGGGCGCTCAGGACAACTGGCGCTTATGGGCGGTCTACTTCGACAACACCAAGGCGCGCTTCGTCAACTACGAGGGCAGCGAGACCGGCAGCCCCTCGGGCCCGAAGGAGGACGCGAGCTGGAACAGCTACCTCGCCTTCGACGACCCGGCGGCCAAGAACTTCTTCGTCATCGCGGCGCTCCCCATCGAGCGCAGCTACACCAGCCAGCGCATCGCCCAGGCACCGACCCAGGCCGCCCAGGAGTACGCCACGGCCCTCGGCCCCTACGCCTTCAACTTTCCGACGGCGACCGCCATCGCCTACGACATCGTCGACCACAGCCAGGTGGGGACCACATTCAGCACCAGCCTGACGCCAGTCTACGGCAACGCCCAGCCTGGCTCCGTCTTCGCCCTGCCCCGCCACCAGTACGAGCCCATGTCGCTGGGCCGAAATCCGGCCAGCGGCGCCGAGGTGGTCAACACGCCGCTCACGGCTTCTCCCAACGTCATTCCCTTCAATCCGGACGACCCGGCCCCGGGGCTCGCCACCCCCTGGGAGGCCAAATACTGGAGTGTGCGCGGCAGCCACAAAGCCATCGCCGTGGAGCCCGAGGCGGCCGCCAGTGCCAGCTACGAGACGATCTATCCCTTCAACAACTTCCTGCACGGCCTGCCGCTGCTGGGCGGCTCGCCCGACAGCATGCGGAGCACACGTTTCCAGAGCACGCTCGCCGGCGTCGACGTGACGGCATCGGACTCCCTCAATTCCAACAACCTGGGCGGCTTCCTGACCGCGGCCATGGACCGGGACTTCGTGACCAACGCCTCGAACGCCGCCTTCAACGGCGCCTGGGGCTTCAACCTGAACAACGCGATCGGGTCCTTTTACAGCAATCAGTACCTGATGGTCGGGCTGGCCCAGGACCTGGCGCTGATCCACTCGCTGTACCAGGCCTTCGGCGACCAGGTGCCCAGCGACTTCACCGACGCGACCGGACAGTCCTGGATCGGCGGACCGCCGCCGCCCTTCACGGTGGACGAGCTGCCGAGCAAGAGCACCGCGACGGCCCTCGATACCTCGGTGGCCCAGCTTCAGGCCAGCCTGCAGAAATGGTTCGGCTCGGCGACGCCACCGACCTCCAACGGCTCGCCGGCCAGCCTGCAGAACTTCCTCTACTACGACCCGCTCGGCTTCGCGATCTTCTACCCGCAGAACGGCATCTGCGCCGCCGGCAAGAACTTTCCCAACGGCTCGAACCAGCTCAACACGCTTTCCGGCTGCGACCCGACCGGCGTCTACGAGGCCTTCGGCACCGGCACCAAGTTCACCGACGGCGCCTACGGGATCGGCGGCTGGATCGCGGCGGCGGCGCTGACGGCGATCTACGAGAACGCCGCCCAGAGCGCGCCGGCGGCGAGCAACTGGGCCCAGGCGGCGAACTACGGCGCGGCCATCGACCTCGCGGTCATGGGGATCGCCTTCGATCCCGCGGTCGCGTGCTGGTTCCCTGATCCCGCGGTCTTCAAGTTCTCCAAGATGCCCTACTTCGACCAGTTCGCCGGCCACAGCTGGACCACCGGCATCCTCGGCACCGCCCCCATCTTCCAGGGCGGCAACGGTCACAACGAGAACTCAGTCACCGAGTCCGGCCAGGCCTTCGCGTCGATCATCCTCTGGGGCATGGCGACGGGCCGGCGGGACGTGACCGAACTCGGCATATACCTCTTCACCACTCACTCCTTCGCCGCCGACTACTACTTCTTCGACAAGACGAACGCCTATCAGCCCGCCGGCCTCAACACGGATCGCAACGCAGCCGGCCGCTTCGTGCCCCTGGCGACGACGGGCTTCACAGGCGGCCTGGACAACACCACCGAGTATCCCGCAGGCGCCGCCCTGTCGGAGTTCATCGCCACCGGATCGGCGGGGCCCGGCAGCGGCAACTCCAGCATCAACAACATGGACGTGCTGGCGCTTCCGGTCGCCACCCTGTTCGGCGGCTATCCCCAGGCTCACGCCTTCATCGAGGCGGCCACCGGCTTTCCCTGGATGCTGGCGAGCGGTCGCAACGCCGAGTACTGGCACAGCTGGAACGCCGCCTTCGACAACGACAACTACCGGGCCTGGTCCGACTGGCCGCTGGTCAAGACCGGCAAGGGCCTCGGCACCACGGTCTACAACTACGGCTTCGCGGCCATGATGCTGGTCAACCAGGCGCTGGGCGGCTACGGCACCCGGCTGGACGAAGCCGGACAGACGGCCATCGCGCCCTACCCCGGGCCGGCCAACCTGAGCTCCGCCGGCGTGACGCCGCTGCAGTACTACCTGAACCTCATGACCCTCAACAGCACCAGCAACCCTCCCAATCCGCCTTTCGACACCATGTTCAACGCCTCGCAGACCTCGGCCCTGCTGAGCGACCAGCTCGGCACCGAAGCCGAGTTCGCCGCGGACGCCATCCCCATCTCGGTGAACTACTCCAACTCCCACACGGTCGCCTCCATGATCAACCTCCTCTGGACCCTGGAGAGCCTCGGCCCGCCCGACTGGACGCTCGTCGGGCGGCCGCTAGACGATGGCGACCCCTACGTCTTCACCGCGGCTTTCGCCCAGCGCGACGTCTCGGACCCGGCCGGCGAGCAGACCGCCAAGACCACCTGCATGGTCTTCAACCCCAATACGGCGCCGGTCTCCGTCGGCTTCTTCCGTGTCGACGAACCGGACACCACGGTCCAGGTCATCGCAGACGTGCCGCCCAAGAGCTGGGTCGTGAGCGTCTGCCCGAACCTGTTCCAGGAGCCGCCGGCCGCCTGCGCGCCCACGCCGCTGCCGGGTTGCAAGCGGACCATCGGCCATTCGAAGGGCGCCCTGGGCCTGGTCGACGTGCGCGGCCACGGCAGGGACCGGCTCAGGTGGGTTTGGCGCGGTGAGGGCACGACGCTCGAGGAGGTCGGCGATCCGCTGACAGCGGACTCCCTCGCGCTCTGCCTCTACGATCAGTCCCGCGGCCTGCCCGAGACGCTGACCTTCTCCGCCGCGGCGCCGGCCGGAGGCACCTGCGGCAAGCGCGCATGCTGGAGGCGGTTCGGCGACAAGATGCTGCGCTACCGTGACCGTAGCGGCACACCCGACGGCCTGACCGAGATCCTGCTGCACGCGGGGCACGACCGCAGGGCCAAGCTGAGCGTGCGCGCGGAGGGGCGAAACCTCAGCCTGCCCGACCTGCCGCACGCGCTGCCCGCCCTGATCCAGCTGCAGAGCACCAGCGGCGCCTGCTGGGAGGCCGAGATCCGCGAACCCCAGGTGCTGCGAAACACCCGATCGCACTTCCTCGCCCGGGCGCACTAGCGGCGGGTTCGCATCCTGCCGGCCATTGACAGGGGCCGGCGAGCCTTTCGACAATGCCAACCAACCCGACACTCCCTAAGAGGCGCAAACGCATGCACTACCGCAGGCTCGGCCACAGCACGCTCGAGATCTCCGCCATCGGGCTCGGCTGCATGCCCTTCTCGTCAGGCTACGGGCCGAGCGACGACGAGGCGGCGCTGGCCACTCTCGCCCACGCCCTCGACCGCGGCCTCAACTTCCTCGACACCGCCGACATCTACGGCGGCGGCCACAACGAGCGGCTGGTGGGCCGAGCCGTCGCCGGCCGGCGCGCCGACGTGGTGCTGGCCAGCAAGTTCGGACAGGTGCCGCGGGCCAGCGGGCCGAACGGCCTGGACGGCCGGCCGGAATACCTGGCCCGGGCCTGCGACGCCTCGCTCGAGCGCCTGGGGGTCGAGACCATCGACCTCTACTACCAGCACCGGGTCGACCCGGAGGTGCCGATCGAGGAGACGGTGGGCGCCATGGCGCGGCTGGTGGAGGCCGGCAAGGTGCGCGCCCTGGGCCTGTCCGAGGCAGGCGCCGCCACCATCCGCCGGGCCCACGCGATCCACCCCATCTCGGCCCTGCAATCGGAATATTCGCTCTGGACCCGCGACCCGGAGCCGGAGATCCTGCCGCTCTGCCGGGAGCTCGGCATCACCTTCGTGCCCTTCAGCCCGCTCGGGCGCGGCTTCCTCACCGGCAGTCTGCGCCGGCGCGAGGACCTCGCGGCCGACGACGACCGCCGCGGCGTGCCCCGCTTCGAGGAGGCCAACTTCGACGCCAACCTGGCCCAGCTCGCCGAGATCGAGGCGCTGGCGGCGGCCCGCCGGTGCTCACCGGCCCAGGTCGCGCTGGCCTGGCTGCTGTCGCGCGGCGAGAACATCGTGCCCATTCCCGGCACCCGCAAGCGGGCGCACCTGGACGACAACCTGGCGGCGCTCGATCTCAGCCTGAGCGAGGCGGAACTGGCCGGGCTCGAGCGGGCCTACGCGGCCGGGGCGGCCGCAGGCAAGCGCTACAAGCCGCACGGGCTGGCGATGGTGAACCGCTGAGATCGGCGGACCGCCGCCGGAGAGCGCCCGGCATTGGGGGGAGGAACCATGACTCTACGGCTATTGCTGCTGCGCCACGCCAAGTCGAGCTGGGACGACATGAGCATTCCCGACTTCGACCGGCCGCTCGCGCCGCGGGGCATGAAGGCCGCGCCGCGCATGGCGGCCTATCTGAAAAAGAAGGGCCTCATGCCGGACCTGGTGCTCTGCTCCTCGGCCACCCGGACTCGCGACACCTGGGAGCGGGTCGCCGAGGTGCTGGGCGGCACGCCCGAGGTCAAGTTCCTACGCGGCCTCTATCTGGCGCCGCCGAGCCGCCTGCTGGAGGCCGTCCGGCGCGCGCCCGCAAGCGTCCGCACGGTCATGCTGCTGGGCCACAACCCGGGCATGGAGAACCTGGCGGCGGGCCTCGCCGGTCCCGGCTCCAAGGCAAAAGCGCTCGCCCGGCTGCACGCCAAGTTCCCCACGGCGGCGCTCGCCGAGATCGAGTTCGAGGCCGAGACCTGGTCCGCCATCGGCAACGGCCAGGGCCGCCTGCGGCGCTTCGTCGTGCCCAAGGACCTGAAAGAGGCGTGACGGCCGCGATCCTGGCGCTCGCGGATCTGGCGAGAGGGCTCGGCCCGAACGAGCGTCTCCTGGGCCTCGACGTGGGCGCCAAGACGGTGGGCCTCGCGATCTCGGACCGAGGCCTCAAGGTGGCCTCGCCGCTGGAGACCCTGCACCGCGGCAAGCTGGCGGAGGACGTGGCCGCCCTCGCACGGATCTGCGCGGAGCGCAGGATCGGCGGGCTGGTCGTCGGCCTGCCGGTCAACATGGACGGCAGCGAGGGGCCGCGCTGCCAGTCGGTGCGCCAGTTCGTCGCCAACCTGGGCGAGCGCGGCCTCGTCCTGCCCGCCGCCTTCTGGGACGAGCGCCTGTCGACGGCGGCGGTCGAGCGCTTCCTGGTGGCCGAGGCCGACATGACCCGGAAACGCCGCGGCCAGGTGGTCGACAAGATGGCCGCCGCCTACATCCTGCAGGGCGCCCTCGACGCCCTGGCGCGCGCCGCAGGGCCGGGCTCAGAGCACTAGCAGCAGCAGACCGGCGACGATGAGCGCGACCGTCCAGAGCAGGTCCAGGTTGATCCAACCCCGGCGCAGGAAGGCGAGCCCGAGCCATTCGTAGACCGCGACGGCGATCGCCCCCGTGACGGTCAGCATGGCGACCGTGTGCACGGCGACCGCGGCCAGCGAGACCGGGAGCGCGCCCGCGGCCGTGATCTCCCGGGCCGGCGTCGCCGCCAGGCAGAGCGGGAGCAGCACGGGGACCAGCATGAGGCCGGCCCCGTGGGCGGTCGCCATGAGGAAGGACCAGACGGCGAGGCCGGCCATGCCCGTCTGCATGCCGAAGCGGACCCGGTGGCGGCGGCCGTAGAGGGCGTGATAGGCCGCCCAAGCGATCAGCAGCACCCCCGATGCCCGGCGGATGACCTCCGGCTCGACCAGGACCCCGAGCGCCAGCACGGCCGCCACGACCGCCAGGATCGCGAGTGCGTGGCCGAGGGCGATGGGCAGCAGCGAGAGCATCACCACCCGGCGGCTGCCCCGGTGCATGCCCAGGGCCACGGCGAACAACCAGCCCATAGCCGGGTTCAGGCCATGGAAGGCGCCGAGCCCGGCCAGGGTCACCCAAGGCCAGAGCTCGGCCATGTCATCCGGTCACGTGTCTCCAACGACCCGGGCCCGAAGGATCAGGGGTAGCAGTAGGAGTCCGACGAGCAGTCGCCGCCTTCGAGCCGCACCTGATGGGGCCGGTGGCTCTTGGGCCACTCGATGAAGAAGTCAGGATCGAACTCGATGCCGCCCTCGGGCTTGGCGTCCAGCTTCACCATCCAGCCGTCGATGCCATCGGGATAGAACTGCGGGTCGATGGCCCCGTAGAGCGAGTTGGTGAAGTAGACCCGCTGGCCGTCGCGGCTGATCTCCACCATCTGCGGACCGCCGTTGAGGGCGCCGTTCTTGGCGCCGGGGTGGCTCGCCTGGGAGACGATGCCGCCGATGCGGACCTTGCCGGTCAGCTTGGGATCGAAGGGATCCGAGACGTCGTACTGGTGCATGTCGCCGGTGCCCCAGCAGGAGACGTAGAGGAAGCGGTCGTCCATCGAGAGGTCGATGTCGGTGACCAGCGGCGGCACCGCCTTGAAGCCCTTCAGCACGGGCGGCAGCAGGTCGGGATCGGCCGGCTCGGCCGGGATCTCGATGATCTTCTTCACCGCCCACTGGCCGCCGTCCCGGTACCAGGTCCAGATCGACGAGGAGAGATCCTTCAGGCTGATGACCACGCCGACGAAGCCATGGGCCTTGGTCGGGTCGTGGGCCGGGCGCAGCTCGAACACCAACTGGTGCTCCTCGCCCAGGTCGATCTCCTGCTGGTGGCTGCGCTTGTGCAGGTCCCAGAAGTGCAGGCGCCGGCCGTACTGGCTGCCCAGCAGCACCTCGGGCACCAGGCCGTCCTCGAAGGTCTTGGGCGTGCCCCACTCGCTGGTCACCATGGTGTCGTAGCCCAGGTGCCACCAGAAATCGTAGGCCAGCTGCTGGGGCCCGCGCTCGACCTCCCAGCGCCCGCGCACGTCGAAGGTCTCGTGATCCATCAGGAAGATGCCGCCGGGGGCGTCGCCCTCGGCGTTGCCGAGCGCGTTCACGTAGATGCCCTCGGGCCCACAGTGGGTGGTGTGCAGGCGGGAGTAGCCGGTCTTCTCGGCGATCTCCTCCGGCTCGATGACCTTCACGATCTTGGGCTTGGTCGGGTCGGGCTGGGTGTCGATGATGTGGATGCGCGAGGAGCGCAGGCCCGGCACCACCAGATAGCGCCGCTCCACGTGCGGGTGGGGCGCGTTGGGGCAGAGACAGGAGCTGCAGGCGTTCCAGCCGAAATGGTGCAGCTCGTCACCGGTGTTGGGCATGTGGACTTGACCGACGATCTTCGCATAGTTCGACGAGCCGGGATCGACGTCGACAACGGCCATGGCGTCGGGTTCCTTGCGCTCGGGATCGAAGGTCGCCACGTAGGCGAGCTTCTCCTTCGGCGCTTTCGCCGCCATGCGCGGTGACGGGTAGAAGCTGGGATCGGGTTTCCAAGTCGCCATAGTGCATCCTCCCCCTTCGGACATTGGTTGCGAAAGTAGGCTCAACCCATTGTTTCAACGCATAGTCTGGATCGCACGGCGTCACGGCCCCGCGACTGGCGCGCGGGGTCCGGCGTGCTTTCCGATCGGTCTGGAGAAAGCGCTCTCGCGCCGCCCGGCAACGCGAGGGCCCCGGGCCGGGAAGCCTCTCGAGGCTCCCATCGCGGTCCCACGCATGGCATCTGGCGACAAGAGATTATGCGCCGTCCCTTCCGAGCCGCCCGGCGAGAGCCTTTTGTTTTCCGGGTGCGACACGGCGTGTCGTGACGCCGCTTCGAGGCACCTCAAGGGCATGTTTCGCCCGGGTTCGCCGGGGCTCTCAGGGATCATACGCCCGCGCGATTGCGCGTTCAACGAAGCGTTGGAGACCGCTCCGCGCCGCCCTGTCGGGCGGGCGACTATGGATTGCGGGATCGCTCGGAGCGGGCGCCTTGGCCGGGGCGCTGGTCTCGGCAGAAACCCCCACGCCCCGGCCGGTTTTCCGGCTCTGCCGGGGTCTCAGTCCTTCGGCTGCGGGACGATGCGCATATAGGGCAGCGGCGACTTCCAGCCGCCGGGGAACTTCTCTTTGGCCTCGTCGTCGGAAACGGTGGGCACGATGATCACGTCCTCGCCGGACTTCCAGTTCACCGGCGTCGCCACCTTGTGCTTGGCGGTGAGCTGACAGGAATCCAGCACCCGCAGCACCTCGTCGAAGTTGCGGCCCGTGCTCATGGGATAGGTGAGCGAGAGCTTGATCTTCTTGTCGGGGCCGATGAGGAAGACCGTGCGCACGGTCGCGTTGTCGGCGGGCGTGCGGCCCTCGGAGCTGTCGCCCGCCCCGGCCGGCAGCATCTCGTAGAGCTTGGCGATGTGGAGATCGGGGTCGCCGATCAGGGGATAGTTCACCGCGTGGCCCTGGGTGTTCTCGATGTCTTTCGACCACTTGTCGTGGTCGCGCACGCCATCGACGCTGAGGCCGATGACTTTGCAGTTGCGCTTGGCGAACTGGTCCTTCAGCCCGGCCATGTAGCCAAGCTCGGTCGTGCAGACCGGCGTGAAGTCCTTGGGATGGGAGAAGAGGATCGCCCATCCGTCGCCGATCCAGTCGTGGAACTTGATAGTCCCGTCGGTGGTCTCAGCCGTGAAGTCCGGCGCTTCGTCGTTGATTCTGAGCGACATGGCACACCTCCTGCAGGTTCGTCGTTGGTGATTGGCCCCTACCCGGCCGGCGCCTGGCGCCTGTCGGCCGCTCTCGCCGGTCTTTGGCCGTACGTCAGCATAGGACTCCGCCCCTTGCGCATAAAGGAGCTTCCGCCCTCAAATATGGGTGCCGCGCAAGCGGTTCCAAGGCAGGGGCAGGCGGTTTCCTCGGCGCCCGGACGGCCTCACGAGATCGTGCGCTGCTAGAGCAGTTTCCGATCATATTGAGCCACGCTGACGGAGCGATTTTGGCCGGACGTTAGGAGCAACGACGAAGGACATGCCGAAGCATATTCGAGGAGGAGCGACGCGGCGTCCGGCCAAAAGCGCCCGTCCCACCTGGGTTGCTCTGGGCCGGCCCGCCGCGTCGTTGCGGGCCTCGCCCGATGCACCACATCGCGCTTCGGCCCGCGCCTAGCGGACGGACTCAGCCCAGAGCAACAGCGTGGCTCAATATGATCGGAAACTGCTCTAGCTCCCGTGGCCCTCGCCGTGGCCTTCATGGTCGCTTTCCGTGCCCGCGGTTGGGGAGTCGATGTAGACCTCGACCTCCACCGTGCCGGCGCGCTCGAAGGTGAGGGTAAGCGGAAACAGACCGCCCTCCTCGAGAGGCGCCTTCAGGCCCATGAGCATGATGTGCAGGCCGCCCGGCTGCAGCACCGTGGGCGCTCCCGGCGCCACCTCGAGCGCCTCCACGGGCCGCATCTTCGCCACCCCGTCCTCGATCAGATGGGTGTGGAGCTGGGTCCTTTTCGCGACCGGCGAAGCGACGGCAACCAAGCGGTCGGGCGCGGCCCCCTCGTTGACGATAATGAGGTAGGCGGCCCCCGCCTTGGCCGCCCCGATGGAGGCCCGCGCCCAGGGATGCTCGACCGTTAGATCGCCGATCTTGTACTCGTGGGCCAGGGCGCCGCCGGCCAGCGCCGCCCACGCCAGAACCGTCAGGACGATCCGAAGATGCCTTCGCATTGGTTCCGCTCCCTTCCCGTGCCGTTCCAAGGTTGCGGCACTCTCCCACCGCCGCCCGCCTGCCGCAAGCGGCCGCGCGCGGGAGGTTCCGCTATCCCTTGCGCCGGGCCGGGGGGCGTGGCTTACATGATGCGAACGCTCCGGCGCAGGCTGTGTGGACGGAGCGCAAAGAAAAGACGAACGGTCGGGGAGACGCTGAGGCGGACTGGCATGAGCGACCATTGGAACGAACCCCATCTGTGGCCCAATCCGGCCAACTCGGCGCCGCTCAGCCCGGTCAGCTTCCTGGAGCGCGCCGCCGCCGTCTTCCCGGAGAAGACCGCCGTGATCCACGGGGCGCGGCGCTACAGCTACCGGCAGTTCCGCGAGCGCTGCCACCGCCTCGCCTCGGCGCTCGCCAAGCGCGGCATCGAGAAAGGCGACTGCGTCGCCATCATGGCCGCCAACACGCCGGAGATGCTGGAGGCCCACTACGGCGTGCCCATGCTGGGGGCGGTGCTGAACTCCCTCAACTTCCGCCTCGACGCCAAGACCCTCGCCTTCATCCTCGACCACGGCGGCGCCAAGTGCCTCATCACCGACCGGGAGTTCTCGCCCACGATCTCGCCGGCCCTCGCGGAGCTGGGCCGGGACCTCCTGGTGATCGACATCGACGATCCCCTGGCCGAGGGTGGCGAACTCCTGGGCGCCCTCGACTACGAAGCGCTCCTCGCCGAGGGCGATCCCGAGTTCGCGAGCGACCAGCCGGAGGACGAGCAGCAGGCCGTCTCGCTGCTCTACACCTCGGGCACGACGGGCAATCCAAAGGGCTGCGTCTACCACTCGCGCGGCGCCTATCTCAACGCCATTGGCAACATGGTGACCATGGGCCTCACGCGGGACTCGGTCTACCTCTGGACGCTTCCCATGTTCCACTGCGACGGCTGGACCTTCACCTGGGCGGTGACAGCGGCCCATGCCACCCACGTCTGCCTGCGCAAGCTCGACCCCGCCGCGGTCTACCGCAGCATCAAGGAGCACGGCGTCACCCACATGTGCGGCGCGCCCGTGGTGCTGACCCTGCTGGCGAACGCGCCCGAGGAGGCCAAGGAGACGTTCGACCAGATGGTCGAGTGCGCCACCGGCGGCGCCGCGCCGCCGTCGGCCGTGATCGAGGCCATGGAGGCCAACGGCTTCCGGGTCACCCACCTCTACGGCCTCACCGAAAGCTACGGCCCGGCGGCCGTCTGCACCTGGCAGGACGCGTGGGGCGGCCTGGCGCTCGCCGAGCGCTCGGCCAAGATGGCGCGCCAGGGGGTGCGCTACCTGACCCTCGACGGCCTCGCCGTAAAGGATCCGGACACCCTCGAGGACGTGCCCGCGGACGGCCGGACCCTGGGCGAGATCCTGTTGCGCGGCAACACCGTCATGAAGGGCTACCTGAAGAACGCCGAGGCCACGGCGGCCGCCTTCGACGGCGGCTGGTTCCACAGCGGCGATCTGGCGGTGGTCCACCCCGACGGCTACGTGGAGGTCAAGGACCGCTCCAAGGACGTCATCATCTCCGGCGGCGAGAACATATCCAGCCTGGAGGTGGAGGAGACCCTCTACCGGCATCCCAAGGTGCTGGAGGCCGCGGTGGTCGCCAGACCCGACGAGAAGTGGGGTGAGAGCCCCTGCGCCTTCGTCACCCTGCGCGAGGGCGCGACTGCCGAAGTGGAGGAAATCATCGCTTTCTGCCGGGACAACATGGCCCACTTCAAGGCGCCCAGGACGGTCGTCTTCGGCCCCCTGCCCAAGACCTCCACGGGCAAGATCCAGAAGTTCGTGCTGCGCGAGCGGGCACGGGAGGCCTCATGACCGAGAAACGGGAGCCCAGCCGGAGCGATCCGGCGCCGGTCGGCATCTCGGCCCGGGTGCGCAAGTCGCCTTTCTTCGAGGCGACTCGGCGCTGGGGCTGCAAGGCCTACGGCTGCTACAACCACATGTACCTGCCGCTCTACTACGAGAGCCCGGTGGCCGACTTCTGGCGCCTGGTGGAGCACGTCAGCCTGTGGGACGTGGCGGTCGAGCGGCAGGTGGAGATCGCCGGGCCCGAGGCGGCGCGCTTCGCCCAGCTGCTGACGCCCCGCAACCTCTCGGCCTGCCAGGTCGGGCAGTGCAAGTACGTCCCCATCACCGACGAGAACGGCGGCCTGATCAACGACCCCGTGCTGCTGCGCCTGGGCGAGAACCACTTCTGGCTCTCCCTCGCCGACAGCGACGTGCTGCTCTGGGCCAAGGGCCTGGCGGTCGCCTCGGGCCTGGACGTGCGGCTTTCGGAGCCCGACGTCTCGCCGCTGCAGGTCCAGGGGCCCAGGTCGGCCGAAGTCCTGCGCAACCTCTTCGGCGGCTGGGTGGACGAGCTCAAGTACTTCCGCTTCCGGGAGAGCGAGCTCGACGGCATCCCGCTGGTGGTCTCGCGCACCGGCTGGAGCGGCGAGAAGGGTTTCGAGGTCTTCCTGCGCGACGGCGCCCGCGGCGACGAGCTCTGGGAGCGGATCATGGCGGCCGGCCGGCCCTACGGGATCGGCCCCGGGGCGCCCAACCAGATCCGCCGCATCGAGGCCGGACTCATTTCCTACGGCGCCGACGCGACCCTGGCGGAGAACCCCTTCGAGCTGGGCCTGGAGCGCCTCCTCGACCTGGAGCAGAAGGCCGACTTCATCGGCAAGGCGGCCCTGAAGCGCATCAAGGCCGCCGGCGTTGACCGCCGCCTCGCCGGCCTGGAGCTCCATTGCCCGCCGCTCGCCACGTCGAACGAGCACTTCTGGCCGCTGGCCGAAGAGGACCCGGCGCGCTTCAAGGTCACCTCGGCCGTCTTTTCGCCGCGGCTCGAGAAGTCGATCGCCATGGCCCTGGTGCCGGCCGAGCGGGCCGCACCGGGCACGCGCCTAGAGGTCGAGGCGCCCTCCGGTCCCCTCGCGGCCACAGTCGTGCAGATGCCCTTCTACGATCCGAAGAAGGACCTCGCGAAGGCGTAGCGGACGGCTCTATTCGAGCAGTTTCTTGAGCCCCTCGGTGGCCTCGTCGACCGCCCCCTTGGCGGCGCCTCCCGCCTCATCGGCCGCGCTGCCGGCCTCGCCGGCCGCGCCCTCGAGGGCCTTCTTGGCCTCGTCGGCCATCTCGCCCGCGTTCTGCAGCAGCTTGTCGACATCGACCGACTGGACCGCCTGCTTCACCGAGCCGGCGATCGCCGCGATCGCCTGGTTCACCACCTCGGCGGGCGTGGCGCCGCGGCCGTCCTCGCCGATGTCGGTCAGGTGGATGTCGGGCAGCGGCGCCGAGAGGGTGTCCTTGGTGATCTCCGGCGCGCTCACGGCGACCTCGCCGCCGCGCAGGTAGAGGTTCTTGATGACCAGCCTCGGGCCGCTGCCGGACTCGCCGCCACCGCCGCTGCTGCCGCCGCCTTCGCCGGCACCCGCGTAGGTCTCCGCGTTCTTGCGGATCTCGTCGACGTTGCTGCTGCTCTTGCCGAGCGCGTAGGTGATCTCGGGCTTGTTGATCACCACCTCGTCGATCACCACGGGGTCGCTGAAGATGGTCATGAGGTCGATGGTGACGCTGACCTCGTCGAACTTGAAGGCGTCGCCGGCGGCGAAGCCCTGCGGGTTGGTCATGCGGAACTTGCGCAAGGCGCCGTGGCCGCTGGTCGGCGAGATCTCGACCTCTCCCAGGGTCACCTGGGTGCCGGTGGCTTCGGAGCCGACCTGCTCGACCGCCGCCTTGACGACCGAATCCAGCGAGGAGATGAAGACGTAGAGGCCGACGCCGACCACGACGACCAGCACCACGAGAGCAATCAGAATAAAGCGTTTCATGTCTACCCCCAGTTAGCGGACCGAGAAGCTAGGGCGGCGCCCGGCCAGCAACGGTGCGGCCCGAAGAGCGCCCTGCCTAGACGATCCCGCCGCCCGCGGCAAGGAGGGAAAGAGGGGAACGGCGGCCTTGAAGCCGCCGCCCGCACGCTTTCAGGGATAGAGCCTTAGGAGAGGTAGCGGCCGATGATCTCGGCCATGGATTGGGAGCTCAGCACCGGCGGCAGCACGGTCAGCAGCTCGCCGTCGCGGCCCATCAGGTAGATGTAGGAGCCGTGGCTGATCACCGGGGTGCCCTTCCAGGACTGCCCCACGAGCTTGGCATTGACCTTGTAGGACTTCCGGGCCTCGGCGAGGGCCTCGTTCGTCCCGGTCAGGCCGACCAGCCGGGGGTGGACCGCCGGCAGCTCCTGGGCCAGGACCTCGGGCGTGTCGTGCTCCGGATCGACCGTGATCAGCAGCGGCTGCACGGCGTCCGCCCGCTCGCCCAGAATGTCGATCGCCTCGGTCATGCGCTTCAGGCCGACCGGACAGATGCTGTCGCAGCGGGCGTAGCCGAAGAAGATCAGCATGTAGCGGCCGCGGAAGTCGGCGTCGGTCACCGCCTTGCCCGTATGGTCGACCAGGGCGAAGGCGCCGCCGATATCGGCGGGAAAGGGCTCGAAGTCGGCCTCCTCCATAGCCTCTGTCTCAGCCGGCGGCGCATCACCATTGGCCGCGGGCGTCTCGACGGCTTGCGCCTCGCCATGGTCGTGGTTCTCGTGCGCCGCCGCCGCCCCAGCACCCCAGACGAACAGTGCCGCGGCCAGGAAGGCGACCGGCGCGCGAGGGAACCCGCAGCCGCTGCTCATCGGCTGCGGTCCTACTGGTTGGCCTCGAAGTAGGCCTTGTCCGCGTCGGCCCCCAGGCCGAACACGCCGTCCTCTTCGATCAGACGCATGACTTCCGGATCGTTGCGGAACCACTGCTTGGCCTCCTTGCCGTCGGCCGCGACCCCGTTCTTCTCCGCCCACTTGCTGGTGAAACGGTTGGCGCGGCGCCACTTGCCGTCCGGCGCCTCGCGGACGAACTGGAGCGCGAAGATGGTGTAGCCCTTGTTGGTGGAGAAGAGGCCGTCGGCGGTCACCTTCTTGCCGCAGAAGTCCTCGAGCTCCCAGGATGCGCCGGTGAAGGGCGTGAAGTTCTTCACCGGCAGGTGCAGCACGCCCTCGTCGTCCAGCAGGCCGAGCTGGCGCGTGCCATTGCCGCAGTTGGCCGGACAGTCGCCGGTCAGCTCGCAGAGCACGTCCACCACCTTGGCGTCGAAGCGGGCCACCTGTTCTTCGGGCAGGCCCCATTCCTGGGCCGCCTGCGCGGGTTGCCCGGAGATCGATTGCATCATCAGCGCCAGCGCCAGAGCACCCAACGCCAGTCCCAGGGTCCGTCTTGTCGTGCGCGTCATGTCGCTACTCCCCGAACGGCTGGATGCCGAAGTCTTCGTGATTGACGGTCACGATGCCCTCGTCGTTCACGACCTGGTCGATCAGCAGGTAGTTGATGCCGTCTCGCTTGTAGAGATTGCCGTCGACGGTGACCCGGTGGGTCTGGATCTCGAGGATCGCCGGGTTGGCCACGTTGGTGGTGTCGTCGCCGACCTTCAGCACCATGTAGACCTCGCCGTCGTCACCCAGCACGCCGACGGGGATGCCGCCGACCGCGCACCAGAGGGCGCACTGGTGGTGGGTGCTGCCCTCGGCGAACATGATGTCCGTGATGTAGCACCAGGTGTCGATCACCTCGCCGGTCACCTGAACCCGCTCGGGCGCGGCCGCCGCGGCAGGCCCGCCGGCCCCCGCGAGCAGCAGGCCCGCCAGGAGTCCCCCGGCCAGGAAACGCGTCACTCGCTTCATACCTCGGTCCTTTCCGCTGGCGTGGGCGGGCCGCTTTGGAAAGTATCGCGCCGGTGACGGCGCACCCTGGGTCTACCCGCCTTTTCAAGGGCCGGCGCGCACCTCTCGCGCGCCCACGTTGGCCAACTATATCGCCGCGGCGCCGCGCGCGGGCAAATAACATCCGCACACGAAAACGATAGGCGGACGCGACCGACTGGGCGCGCCCAACCGGAGGCACGCGCCACGCTTGACGGCCGCGCCGGGCTGGGCCACAAGGCGCCGAAGCCCTCTCCCACAAGCTGCCTGGCGGAGCTGTCATGAGCGGTCCCCTCACCGGCCTCCGGGTCTTCGACCTGTCGCGGGTCCTGGCCGGCCCCCATTGCACCCAGCTCTTGGGCGATCTCGGCGCCGACGTGATCAAGGTGGAGCGCCCCGGCGCCGGCGATGACACCCGTGGCTGGGGACCGCCGTTCCTCAAGAACGCCGACGGCGAGGACAGCAGCGAGAGCGCCTACTTCCTCTCCAGCAACCGCAACAAGCGCTCGCTCACCCTCGACATCGCCCAGCCCGAAGGCGCCGGCCTCGCCCGCCGCCTGATCGGCCGCTCGGACGTGCTTGTGGAAAACTTCAAGACCGGCGGGCTGGCCAAGTACGGCCTCGCCTACGACGACCTGAAGGAAGACTTTCCCGGCCTCATCTACTGCTCGATCACCGGCTTCGGCCAGACCGGCCCCTTCGCATCGCGGCCCGGCTACGACTTCCTCATCCAGGGCATGGGCGGGATCATGAGCGTCACCGGCGCGCCCGACGGCGAGCCCATGAAAGTGGGGGTCGCCATCGCCGACCTGATGACCGGCATGTACGCCAGCAGCGCCATCCTGGCCGCCCTGCATCACCGGGAGAAGACCGGCCGGGGCCAGTACATCGACCTGGCGCTGCTCGACACCCAGGTGGCCTGGCTCGCCAACCAGGGCCTCAACTACCTGACCTCCGGCGCGGCGCCCGGCCGGCTCGGCAACGAGCATCCCAACATCGTGCCCTACAAGGTTCTGCCCTGCGCCGACGGCCATTTCATCCTCGCCGTCGGCAACGACCGGCAGTTCCAGAGCTTCTGCCGGGTGGCGGGCGCCGGGGAGCTGGGCGAAGACCCGCGCTTCCTCTCCAACGCGGGACGGGTGCGCAACCGGGAGATCCTCTACGCGCTGCTGGCGGAGATTACCCGGACCAGGAGCCAGGCCGAGTGGGTCGAGCGGCTGACCGAAGCCGGCGTTCCCTGCGGGCCGGTCAACAGCATCGACCAGGTCTTCGACCATCCCCAGGTCCGGGCCCGCGGCATGGAGATCGCCCTGCCCCACCCGGCTGCCGGCGGGCGCGAGGTCTCGCTGATCGCCAATCCCATCAAGTTCTCGGAGACGGCACCCGACTACCGCGCCGCGCCACCCCTGCTGGGCCAGCACAGCGACGAGGTGCTGGAAGAGCTGCTCGGCCTCGACGGCGCCGAGATCGCGGCCCTGCGCGAGCGGGGCATCGTCTGAGGGACGGCCGACCCAGGCCGCTCCCGCAACGCCCCTACTGCGGCAGCTCGCCGCCCGCGCCCCCGGCCTCGAGATCCTGGAGCGTCTGGGCCAGTCCGGTCAGGAAGTTGTCGTTGTTGGAGTAGATCCAGGCCTCGCCCAAGTCGCCCTGGAGCCGCGCGAGATAGGGCAGGAGCTGCCCCAGGTCGTTCACCTGGACGCCGGTCCAGCCCTGCGGACCTTCGGGCGGAATACCTGCCGCGGCCTCGCCGCCCTGGAGCAGGCGCTTGATCTCGCTGACCTGAGAGCGCAGCACCGGCACCTCGTTGAAGATGGTCTGGTTCTTGGTGAAGTCCGCGTGCACCCGCTCCAGGCGAGTTCCCATGTTTACAAGGTCTTGGGACATGATTTTCACGTCCCGAGCGAGGAAGAAGACCTGGCCGGCGACCACCGCGAAGAGGGCGATGGCGATCGCCACGGAGATCTGCAGGAACTGGCGTTGATTGTCGCTCTGAGGGCTTCCCGTCTCGGGCCCGCCGCTCACCGGCCGGATCGGCTGATTGCTCGAGACGGGGCCGCGGCCCGTCGGATTCTGCTCGACCATGGTGCCTTGCTCTCTTGCTCCCGAAGTGCCCGATTCGCGGGCCACAGTCTAGCGCGGCCGCGTCCGGACGGCACGACCTGCCTTGCAGGGCGCGGCCTCAAGAAGGGAGCCGCACCGGCCTCCCACGAGAGGCCGGTGCGAGAAAGGCAGCGGCAAAAGCGGCCCGGCGCTATCCCGCCTGCTGGACCATGTGCACCGTGCTCTGCGGATAGGGGATGGAGATGCTCTCGCTGTCCATCTTCTCCTTGAGCGCCCGGGTCAGGTCGAACTTCAACGGCCAGTAGTCGCCCGCGTTGCACCAGACACGGATGACCAGGTTGACCGAGCTGTCGGCCAGCTCGGAGACCGCGACCATGGGCTCCGGGTCCTTCAGCACCCGCTCGTCGCCGCCGATGGTGGCCTCGATCGCCGCGACCGCCGCGCCGATGTTGTCCTCGTAGGCGATGCCCAGCACGAGGTCCACGCGGCGCGTCTCGTGGAAGCTGTAGTTGACCACGGAGGAGCCCCAGGCCTGGCTGTTGGGCACGATGATCTGCACGTTGTCCGGTGTGCTCAGCTCCGTGATGAAGAGGGAGACCTCCTTGACCGTGCCGGCGTGCCCGGCAACCTCCACGTAGTCGCCGATCTTGAAGGGCCGGAAGATCAGGAGCATGACCCCGGCCGCCACGTTGCTGAGGGTGCCCTGGAGGGCGAGGCCGATGGCCAGGCCGGCGGCACCAAGAACGGCGATCAGACTGGCGGTCTGCACCCCGAACTGGGAGAGCACCATCAGCCCGGTGAAGATCAGCACCACGTACTTGGCCAGGCTGGCGAAGAAGCCCCGCAGCATGGCGTCGATCTTGCTCGACCTGCTAAGCGCCTTCTTGACCATCGAGTGGACCCACTTGGCGACGATCCAGCCGATGATGAGGATGACGATGGCGCCCACGATGTTCAGGCCGTACTCGGTGACGAGCGCCATGACCTGATCGGTCGTATCGGTAATGCTCTGATCCATAGAACCTACCCCCTCTTCTCTTGTCTCCAGCCGCGCCCGCCGGGCGGCGGAAGCGGCGATCCCCGGTGTTCCCCGCCGAGCCTCGGCCGGCTCTGGCGGGGCCGACAGTCTACCCATATCGGCCGGCCTTTAAAGCTTGAGTTGTAGGCCGGCGCCCTGCCAGGATGCGGCCCAGAGCCCGTTCCGGAGCCCTGCAAACCCGCGCCATGAGCCAGGCCAGGACCACCGACCGCGACATCGCCATGAAGGGCGGCGGCTACTATTCGCTCGCCACCATCGGCGCCAAGGACGTGATCGACGGCGCAACGCCCCTGGTGCTGGACGCGCTGGCGGCCATGGAGGTCGCCGAGGAGGCCCGGCCCTTCACCATGGCCGACATGGGCTGCGCCGACGGCGGCACTTCCATCGGCCTGGTGGGCAGCGTGCTCCGGGAGGTGCGCCGGCGCGCGCCCGGCCGTCCGATCCAGATGGTCTACACCGACCTGCCGCGCAACGACTTCAGCCAGCTCTTCCGGGTGATCCACGGCCAGACCGAGATCGAGAGCTATCTGGAGGAGATCCCAGGCGTCCACGTCTTCGCCTCGGCCACCTCCTTCCACAAGGCGATCTTTCCGCCTGAAAGCCTCGACCTCGGCTTCTCCGCCACCGCCTCCCACTACATCAGCGAGACGCCGGGCAACATCTCCAACCACGTCCACATGGTGGGCGCGGAAGGGGCCGAGCGCGCCGCCTACGAGGACCAGGGCCGCAGGGACTGGGAGACCATGCTGACCCGGCGCGCCGCCGAGCTGGTGCCGGGCGGGCGGCTCGCCCTCTTCAACTTCGGCATCGACGAGGACGGCCGCTACCTCGGCCACACCGGCGGCATCAGCATGTTCGACACCTTCAACGAGCTCTGGGCCGATCTCGCCGCGGAGGGCGTCATCACACCCGAGGAGTACGACAGCACCAACTTTCCCCAGTGCTACCGCACGGTCGCGCAGTTCGTGGCCCCCCTCGAGGACCCGGGAAGCCCCGTCCACCAGGCAGGCCTGCGGCTCGAGCACGTAGAGACCCGGGTCGTGGGCTGCCCCTTCGCCCGGGCCTTCGCCGAGCACGGCGACGCCCGCAAGTTCGCCCGCAGTTATATCCCGACCCTGCGCTCCTGGAGCGAGAACGTCTTCCTGACCGGACTCTCCACGGAACGCCCCGGACACGAGCGGCGCCGGATCGTCGACCGCTTCTACGACAGCTACGAAGCGCGGGTGCGCGAGGCGCCCGAGGGCCACGCCATGGACTACGTCCACATCTATCTCATCTGCTCCAAGGCATGAGACGCCGGATGGAGGCCCGAGACCGCCGCCACCACCACCCAGGACACGCCATCGACTGGACGCCATGAGCACCTTCACCCCCTATGACCGGGTCAGCCCGGACTACGACATGACCCGCCGGCCGATCGGCTCTGAGATCATCCTGGGCTGCCTCGCCGGACTGGACCGACCCCTCGACCAGGTGGCGCTGCTCGACGCCGGCTGCGGCACCGGGGCCTATGCCCAGGCCGTGGCCGGCCGTGTCGGGCACATCGACGCCATCGACCTCAGTCCCGGCATGCTCTCCCAGGCCGCCGCCAAGCTGGCGGACGAGGCCGCGGCAGGCCGCATCGCCTTCCACCAAGGCTCGATCGCCGAGCTGCCGTTCGAGGACGCGCGCTTCGACGCCGTCATGACCAACCAGGTGCTGCACCACCTGGACGGCGGTGGGGACGAGTCCTTTCCGGTGCTGCGCCGGGCCATCGGCGAGTTCGCGCGGGTGCTGCGGCCCGGCGGCGCCCTGGTGATCAACACCTGCAGCCGGGAGCAGCTTCGCCGGGCCTACTGGTACTGGCGCCTGGTGCCCGACGCCACCGAGCGCTATTGCCGCCGCTTCGCGCCTTTGGAGACCATCGAGCGCTTCCTTGGCGAGGCGGGCCTGGTCTACGGCGGCAGCCACGCGCCGCTCGACGCCGCCTGCCAGGGCGAGGCCTATTTCGACCCGCGCGGGCCCTTCGACCCGGCCTGGCGCAACGGCGATTCCTTCTGGGCCGAGCTGAGCGAGGACGAGCTGGAGCGCAGCCTGGCCAAGCTCCGCTCGCTCGAGGCCGAGGGTGGGCTCGAGGCCTTCCTCCGCGAACAGGACGCCGAGCGTCCGCTGCTCGGCCAGATCACCTTCCTGCTGGCCCGGCGCCCCGGGTGACCCTAGCCCGGATTTCTCACCAGGATAGGGGCGGCACGGAGGCCGATTGGCCTACAGACTAGGAAAAGCCTGCAGCGCGATGTGGGGTATCGGGCAAGGGCTTTGACGCGGGCTGTCGGCCAAGCGGCCCCGCCCGGCGCGATGACGCCCCTATCCTGGTGAGATATCCGGGCAAGCCCGGAACCGGGCCGTCACAGCAGCCAGCCGCTGATGATGCCGATGTAGAACTTGATGACGGCCGCGTTCAGCAGGTCGACGAAGAAGGCGCCCACCAGCGGCACCACCAAGAAGGCCTTCGGGGACGGGCCGTAGCGGCTGGTCAGGGCGTCCATGTTGGCGATGGCGACCGGCGTCGCGCCCAGCCCCAAACCGACGAAGCCGGCGGAGATCACGCAGGCGTCGTAGTCCCGCCCCATGACGCGGAACACCACCAGGCTCACGAAAAGAGCGATCACCAGCATCTGAACCATGAGCACGAAGAGGATCGGCCCGGCGGCCCCGGCCAGGCTCCAGAGCTTCATGCTCATCAGGCTCATGGCGAGGAAGAGGTTGAGCGCCACCTCGCCGAACCCCTCGATGGTCTTGCGGTGTATCCGGAAGTTCAGCACGTCGGCCAGGTTGGTGATGACGATGCCGACGAACATGGAGGTGAGGAAGCCCGGCAGCAGCACACCCCTGTCGAAGAGGTAGCGGTTCACCGTGTCGCCGACGGCGACGCAGACGGCGAGCACCAGGATGGCGGTCAGGATGTTGAAGAGCACCTCCTCGCCGCTCTTCTCCCCCGCCTCTGCCGCGGTCTTCGGAGCGGGCGCGGCCCCTGTCTCGCTCCGGTCGGCCTGGAGGTCGCGCTTGCCCATCAGGCGGCGCGCCACCGGCCCGCCCAGCAGGCCCCCGGCGACCAGCCCGAAGGTGGCGAAGGCGATGCCCACCATGCCCGCCCCGGCCAGCCCCGCGGCCTCCGCCTCGCGGCCCCAGGCGATGGCGGTCCCGTGGCCACCGGCGAAGGAGATGCTGCCGCCCATCAGCCCGTAGCCCGGATGGGCGCCGAGCAGGAGCGCGATCCCCACGCCCGTCGCGTTCTGCAGCATCAGGAAGAGGGCCGCGATGACCACCAGGATGGCGAGCGCCTTGCCCCCGGCGGCGAGCGTGCGCAACTTGGCCGACAGGCCGATGGTGCTGAAGAAGACCAGCAGCAGGGCGTCCCGGATCTGCATGTCGAAATCGATCTCGAGATCCGCCGCCGCGTAGACCAGGGCGACCAGGGCGCTGCAGATGAGCCCGCCGGTCACCGCCGGGGGAATGAAGTTCTCGTGCAGGAAACGGATCCGGCGGTTGAGCCAGAGGCCGAGATAGAGCACCAGGACGCTGAGCATGAGCACGTGGATCGGCTGGACTTGGTAGACGGCGGCGGCGTCCATGATCGTTCCTCGGAACTGCCAGAAGGGTGGCGCATTTCTATTCATGGGAAAGGGCTTCGCAAGGATCTCTGCAGGCGGACTTCCGCCTTGCCGCTTGCCCGCCAGGTGCGCAGGCCCTAAGTAGGCAGCCAGTACTCTTCAGTTCTCTTGGCGCAATGCTGCTTTGGATAATTCTTGGCGCCCTGTGTGCCGTGGTTGTGGCGGTGCTGCTGGTCGGCGTGCGGCCGAGGGAGCGCGAGCTTCCCGACGCCGCCGAGCACGACCTGGCGGTCTACCGCGCCCAGCTCGAGGAGCTGGAGCGCGACCGTGAGCGCGGCGTGCTCGGCGAGGCGGAGGTCGAGTCCGCCCGCCTCGAGGTCCAGCGCCGCATGCTGGCGGCCGACGCCGCTCGCGGCGGGGGCCCGGCGGCCGCCGGTCGGCAAAGCTGGCCCTGGCTGCCCGTCGGCGCGGCGATCGCCCTGCCGCTGGCCGCCATCGGCCTCTATCTCTGGCTCGGCAGCCCGGGGACCGAGAGCCGGCCCTTCGCCGAACGCCAGGGTGGGGACGGCAGCCTGGCCCAGGGTCATGTGGGCGGCGAGATGGGCGGCCCAATGGGCGGCGAAGCGGGCACCCTGCCCGACGTGGAGACCATGATGAGCCAGCTGCGAGAGCGCCTGGCCGAAGACCCCAATGATCTTCAGGGCTGGATCAACCTGGGCCGCACCACCTTCATGCTGGGCCAGTATGACGAATCGATCGGAGCCTACACTCAAGCGCTCGCGCTCGACGAGAGCCTGAGCACCGTCCGCTCGGCCCTCGGCGAGGCCCAGGTCATGGTGGCTGGCGGCGTGGTGACCGAGGCGGCGAGACGGAGCTTCGAAGAGGTCCTTGTCGGCAACCCCCAGGACGCCCGCGCGCGCTTCTTCCTGGCGCTCGCCCGCGACCAGGACGGCAAGCGCCGGGAGGCCATCGACGACCTGGTGGCCCTGCTGTCCGATGCGCCGCCGGGCGCGCCCTGGGCAGAGGGCGTGCGCCAGCAGATCACGGCCTGGGCCGAGAGCCTGGAGCTTGACCCGGCGGACCTGCTGGCCGCGGCGGAACAGAAGGACCCGGCCGCCCGTCGGGCCGAGGCGGAGCGTCTCGCCGCCCGCCTGGCGGAAGATCCCAAGGACTACCAAGGCTGGATCGCGCTGGCCCGCCTGCGCGTCAAGCTGGACGATCCGGAGGGCGCCCGCGCGGCCCTGGACCAGGCCGCGGAGGTCTACGCCGGGGCGCCCTTCGTGCAGCAGCAGCTGCGCCAGGTGGCGGCCGCCCTGGGGCTGGCCGACGCGCCGGCGGAGACCGCTGGCACCGGCGACAGCGGCCAGCGCGGTCCCAGCGCCGCCGACATCGAAGCCGCCTCCGAGATGAGCCCCGACGAGCAGCAGGAGATGATCCGCGGCATGGTCGACGGTCTCGCCGCGCGCCTCGAGGAGGAGCCGGACGATGTCGAGGGCTGGCGCATGCTGGGCCGCTCCTACGGCGTCCTGGGCCAGCCTGAGAAGGCCGCCGAGGCCTACGGCCGCGCGGCCGAGCTGCTGCCCGACGACTTGACGGCCCAGCTCGACTACGCGGCGGCGCTGATCGAGGCCGAGCCCTCCGGCGCGCCGTCGGAGGCCGTCACGCGCCTGGAGCGGGTCGTCGCCCGCGACCCCATGAACCGGGACGCGCTCTACTATCTGGGCGAGGCCTCACGCCGCCAGGGCGACGCGGCCGCGGCCGATCTCTATTGGCGCCGTCTGCTCGACCAGCTGCCGCAGGAGTCCGAGGAGCACGCCTGGCTAAAGGGCCGACTGGAAGAGCTGCAGAGCGCGGAGTAGGTCGCGTCAACTCAAGAATAGATCGTTTGAAAGCAGATAATTATAGATCATTATTGATCTTCCAAGTGAATATCGCCGCGTCTTCGGCCTCCGCCCTTACCGATACTTAACAAGCCACAGACTAGAGTGGCGGAACCCGACGGTGGCTCTTCCGATCCCTCCTTGAGTTGCGATCCCGGCGCCGCCGTCCGGGCGCATCAGCAGCAGCGGAGGGCCCCTCGTGCAGTGCCCCCAACGAGATCGCGGGAAGCTGCAGCCCGTCCTGACCAAGTCCGGCGTCGTCATCGACCGCTGCGAGTCTTGCGGCGGCGTCTGGCTCGACCGGGGTGAGCTGTTCCAGCTGGCCCGCGACCCACAGCCGGTCCGCAAGCATTTCGTCGAGGCCCTGCAGCACCCCGAGCCCAGCGACAGCCCTTCGCCCACGACCGGCGAGGCCATGAACCGCCTGGCCTACGACGGCGGCGTGGAAATGCTGCATTGCCTCAAGTCGGGCGGTCTGTGGCTCGGCAGGGACGCCGTGAAGGCGATCCAGGGCAAGGAAAACGGGATCAGCTTCGACGGCAGCCGCATGTCCGACCGGCGGTTCGGCTCCGGCCAGGCGAGCCTGGCGGCGGCGAGCGGCGCGGCGCGGACCCTCATGCCGCTCCCCAACCTCTTCCTGCGCTCCACCCTGACGCTCGCCGGCATGTACGGGATACTGGGGCTCGCCGTCATCGCCGCAGTCGAGTTCGCTGGCGTCAACCTGGATCTCGCCGTCGGCATCGGCATCTTCGTCGTGTTGCTGCAGTTCCTGCTGGGCCCCTTCTTCATGGACCTCTCCCTGCGCTGGCTCTACCAGACCCGCAGGCTGGAGCACCATGAGCTGCCGGGCCACCTGCGCGGCTTCGTCGAGCGTCTCTGCCGGTCCAAGGACATCTCGCATCCCCGCTTCCTGCTGATCGACGACGGCGCGCCCCAGGCCTTCACCTACGGCCACGTGCCGGGCAACGCCCGCATCGTGCTCTCGCGCGGCATCCTGGACCTCTTGGAGCCCGAGGAGGTGGAGGCGGTGGTCGCCCACGAGGTCGGCCACGCGGTCCACTGGGACATGGCCCTCATGACCATCGCCCAGCTGGTCCCCCTGCTGCTCTACTACCTCTACCGCTCCCTCATGGAGGCCTCGGCCGACTCCAACGGCGACGGCAAGGAGAAGAGCGGCGTCGCGACCGTCGCCATCGGCGCCTACCTCCTCTACATCGTCAGCGAATACATGGTGCTCTGGTTCTCGCGCACCCGCGAGTACCACGCCGACCGCTTCGCCGGCGAGGCGACCGGCAAGCCGGGCAAGCTCGCCAGCGCACTCGTCAAGATCGCCTACGGCCTGGCGGCCCAGAAGGTGGACGAGGAGAAGGAAGAAAAGCACAAGCGGGTCGACGCGGTGGGCGCCATGGGCATCTTCGACGCCGGCGCGGCCCAGTCCCTCGCGTTGACCAGCGCCGACACGGACGACGGCCAGGGCGATACCCGGGGCGATACCCGGGGCGGCGTCATCAACGAGGAAAACCTGACCGGCGCCATGCGCTGGGACCTCTGGAACCCCTGGGCCAAGTGGTACGAGCTGCACTCGACCCATCCCCTGGTCGCCAAGCGCCTGCAGTTTCTCTCCAACCAGGCGCTCCACATGGGCAAGGCGCCCTACGTGGCCTTCACCGACGAGCGGCCGGAGTCCTACTGGGACGAGTTCCTGGTGGACATCGTGATCCACCTGCTGCCGACCATCGCCCTCGTCGGCGTGCCGAGCGTCTTCGCCGGCCTCGGGCTCTGGGGCCGGACCGGCATGCTGGACCAGATCATCCCCGTCACCATGATCGCCGTCGGCCTCGCCATGCTGACCCGCTACCTCTTCGTCTACCGCGGCGACATCTTCGCCGACATGAGCGTGGCGGCACTACTCAAGTGCGTGAAGGTCTCCGCCGTGCGGCCGGTGCCCTGCACCCTGCGCGGCACGGTGATCGGGCGCGGCGTGCCGGGCTACATCTTCTCCGAAGACTTCGTGATGCGGGATTCGACCGGCATCATCTTCCTCGACTACCGCCAGCCCTTGCGGATCTGGGAGTTCTTCTTCGGCCTCTTGCGGGCCGGCGAGTACAACGGCCAGGAAGTGACGGTCGAGGGCTGGTACCGGCGCGCGCCCATGCCCTATCTGGAAATCAAGTCGATCTGGTGCAACGGGGTGGAGCGCAAGAGCTGGGTGCCCCTCCTCTACCAGATCATGGCGCTCGCCCTCATGGGCCTGGGCGCCGCCTGGGCCGCCGTGCCCGGCGACCTGGCGAACTGGTTCGCCGAGCACTGCCAGGTCTCCTTCTTCGGCGCCCACTGCGAGTAGGTGGCCGGCCTTAGAAGGCCCCTCCCCTGCGTTCACGCGATCGGTTAGTGTCGCCTTGAGCGTGGCCGATCCGAAGCCGCGCCAGGGAGGCTCGGGCCGTGACAAAGACGCCTTTTTCCCACCTTTTCCAGCCGCTCACGCTGCGGCACAAGACGCTCAAGCACCGGCTGAACTTCGGCGCCCACACCGCCAACATGGCCGAGGGCGGCCTGCCGGGCGAGCGGCATCTGGGCTACTACAGCGAGCGGGCGCGCGGCGGGGCGGCCATGATCGTGGTCGAGCCGGTGCCAGTCCACCGCACCGCCGTGCTGACGCGAGGCAACTTCCGCCACCAGGACGACGCCGTCGTCCCAGCCTTCCGGCGCATCACCGAGGCCTGCCACGAGTTCGGCACGGTGATGATCCACCAGCTCTACCACGTCGGCGCCCACGGCGACCCGGACAACGCCTTCGAGCCCAACTGGTCGCCCTCGGGCCGGCCCTCCTACCACGATTCCGACGGCAGCCACGCCATGAGCGAGGCCGAAATCGAGGAGACCATCGAATCCTTCGTCCAGGCTGCTAGGCGCGCCCAGGAGGCGGGCTTCGACGGGGTCGAGCTGTTCGCCGCCTACAACGCCCTCATCGAGCAGTTCTGGCTGCCCTGGTCGAACCGGCGCGAGGATGGCTGGGGCGGCCCTTTCGAGAACCGCATGCGCTTCTCCCGGGAGATCTGCGAGCGCATCCGGCGCATGGCCGGCGAGGACTTCATCGTCGGCCTGGCGGTCAGCGTCGACGAGGGCACCTCCGTCGCCCTCTCCCTCGAGGCGCTGCAGGAGGTCGCCCGCTACCACGACGAGCGGGACCTGATCGACTACGTCACCTGCGGCACCGGCAGCTATTTCGACTTCTACCCGCTCATGCCCACGGTCATGTACGCCGACAAGCTGGGCGCGCCCTACGCCGAGGCCCTGAAGCAGGCGGTGACCCACGCCCGGGTCCAGGCCGAGAGCCACATCCGCACGCCGGAGAACGCCGACGCGGTGATCGGCGCCGGCCAGGCCGACATGGTGAGCATCGTGCGCGGCCAGATCGCCGACCCCCATCTGGCGACCAAGGCCAGGGAGGGCCGGCCCGAGGACATCCGCCCCTGCATCTCCTGCAACCAGATGTGCTGGGGCCGGCGCTCGCGGGACTACTGGATCTCCTGCCTGATCAACCCCTCGGCGGGCCGCGAGTTCGAGTGGGGCGGCGACCGCTTCGCGCCGGCCGAGCGGCCCCGCCGGGTGCTGGTGGTGGGCGGCGGGCCGGCCGGCCTCGAAGCCGCGCGGGTCGCCGCCGAGCGCGGCCACCAGGTGACCCTGGCCGAGGCGGCGCCCCAGCTCGGCGGGCGCTTCCGCCTCGCCGGCCTGCAGCCGCGCCGGGCCCAGATCCTCGACTTCATCCAGTGGTACGAGACCCAGCTCCAGAAGCTGCAGGTGACCGTGCTGCTGAACGCACCGCTGGAGCCCGACGAGGTGAAGACCTTCGGCGCCGACGCGGTGGTGCTGGCGACCGGCTCGCTGCCGGCCGAGACCGGCTTCCAGCGCGACCTGCCCCAGTTCGAGAGCTTGCCGGGCCTGGAGCGGGGCAACGTCTGGTCGGTGGAGGACGTGATGGGCCGCGCGGCGCGGCTCGGTGAGCGGGTGCTGCTGCTGGACGACCTGGGCCACTGGCACGGCGGCGGCACCGCCTGGCACCTGGCGGAGCAGGGCCACGCCGTCAGCCTGGTCACCCGCTACCCCGTGGCGGCGGCGGAGCTGGCGCGCACCACCGCAGACTGGCCCCTGCGCCGCAAGTTCAAGGAGCTCGGGGTCGTCTGCTACACCGAGTCCGCCGTCCGCGAGTGGCATGGCGACGGCGCCACGGTGGTGGACCTGCGCGACGGCAGCGAGCAACGGGTCGCGGCCGACGCCCTGGTGCTCGCCACCACCAACGAGGCCAATTCCTGGCTCGCCGACGCGCTGGCCGGCAGCGGACTCGAGGTCCACAGCATCGGCGACAGCGTCGCCCCGCGGCTCGCCAACATGGCCACCTACGAGGGCCGCAAGCTGGGCCTCGCCCTGTGAAATGGGATCTGGTGGCAGGAACCGAAAGGAACGAGCCATGACCAAGGCAGTCGACATCGCGGCGGAGCTGGCGAAGCTGCCGGTGCTGCACGATCGCAGGCCGACGACGTCGCCCGAGACGGCTGGCCCGTCCTTCGGCGGCATCGCCCCTTTCCGCGGCGAGGACGTGACGGTCGGCAGCTTCGACGGCGAGAGCGCCTGGGAGCGGCACCGGAACGGCGACGAGATCGTGCAGATCGTGGCCGGGGAAACCCGGCTCACCATTCTCGATGGTGCCGAGACCGTGGAGCTCGACCTCAAGGCCGGCATGATGACCGTGGTGCCCCAGGGCTGCTGGCACAAGTTCCGCGCCCCGAAAGGCGTCTCGGTCCTCACCGTCACCCCCGGCCCGACCGACGAATCCTCCGCCGAGGATCCGCGTGACGAGGCGGGCGGCCCCTGACCCGAGCAGGCCTTTTCCCCTGCTCACTGGGCCAAAGCTTCCTGTGCAATAGGATTGATTTACCCGCTATACGTGTATAGAGTTGCCAACGCGCCGAAAAAGGAATACCAGCGAAGCGGCCGAGCGATTTCGGCAGTGAGTCGCGGGAGGCATCATGGCTGGCGCGCTCAAGGTTCTGGCCGTCCACGGCGTCGGGCGGCATGAAGGCGGCGGTCCCTGGCAGGCGGCCTGGTCCGAGGCGATCCAGGCCTCCCTGGCCCGCGCCGCACCCGAGCAGCAGGTCAAGATCGAGTTCGTCACCTACGACGACCTCTTCCAGGCCGAAGAGATCACAACGCTCGGCACCCTCGAGGCCATCGGCAAGCTGCTCGGCAGCGGCATCCGCTACGGCATAGGCGACGCCATCGGCGGCATCCTCGGCCGCGGCCGGGCGCCCGCCCGGGCGGTGCGCGGACGCTCGGACCGGCTGCGCTGGACGGCCGGCATGGTGGTCCAGTGGATCGAGAACGGGGGGCTGCGCCGCAAGACCCGCGAGCGCCTGGCCGATGCGGTCGAGGAAACCAAGCCCGACCTGGTCTGCGCCCATAGCCTGGGCAGCCTGGTCGCCTACGACACCTTCGTCCATCCCAAGCACACGGGGCTGATGAAGGGCCGGGTCTTCGTCACCTTCGGCTCCCAGATCGGCAATCCCTTCGTGCGCTCCCAGTACGCCGGGCGGATCCGGATGATCGACTGCGAGCACTGGTATCATCTCTATAACGCCGAGGACGACATCTTCACCGCGCCGATCCGGCTCTTCGACAAGAACTTCGAGCAGGTCGACTGCTTCTTCGACATCGCCGGCATGGCCGACCACGACGCCCCGGTCTATCTCGCCCATCCCAACGCCTCGACGCCGGTCTGGGTGGACCTGGTCTCCAGCAAGAAGACCCGGGCGGCCTCGCGGCGCGAGCGCGCGCGGGTGCAGCGGGGCGGCGAGCACAGGCACCGGGCGCTGCTGATCGGCATCAACGACTACCCGGATCCGGAGGCACGCCTGGAGGGCTGCATCAACGACGTCTTCCTGATGAGCGAGGTGCTGCAGGAGAACGGCATCAACGCGCGGGAGATCCGCACCGTGCTGGACGACCGGGCGACGGCGGCGGCCATCCGCAGCCGCATCGAATGGCTGCTGGACAGCGTCAGGCCCGGCGACCGGCGCATCCTCTACTTCAGCGGCCACGGCGCCCAGGTCCCCGACTATGGCCCGGACGAGTCCATCGACCGCATGGACGAGTGCCTGGTGCCTTGGGACTTCGAGTGGTCGCGGGAAACCGCCATCATGGACGACTGGTTCCACGAGCTCTACAGCCAGCTGCCCTACGACACGAGCTTCCGGGTGATCCTCGACTGCTGCCACTCCGGCGGCATGACCCGCGCTGGCGTCGGCCGGCCCCGCGGCCTCAACCCGCCCGACGACATCCGCCACCGCAACCTGGAATGGGACGCCAAGAATGGGGTCTGGAAGGCGCGGGAGCTGGAGGTCCCCAACAAAGCGCTGATGAGCCGCGCGACCACCAAGGCGGGGCTCGACTATCTGGGCAAGAGCGGCAGCCTGCGCCGCTTCGGCCGAGCCGCCGACCTGGTGAGCGTGCTGAGCAACAAGGCGTACGACAAGGCGCGGGAGACCTACGGGCACTACGGCCCCTTTCTGCCGGTGCTGCTGCAGGCCTGCCAGGAGGACCAGCTCGCCTTCGAGTACCGCCACGGCGCCACCTCCTACGGCGCCTTCACCTACAGCCTGGCCCAAAAGCTGCGCCAGGCGGGCGACCGGCCGCCGGGCGTGCGGAACCTCTGCGCCGATCTCGCATTGCAATTACGTGCGATGAACTACGACCAGCAGCCCAACGTGGTCGCCCCGGGCCCGCTTCTGGACCGGCCGCTCTTCGAGGCTTGAACGTTCAGCCTTTCTTTACCATTGCGACCCTCAGCTTACCTCCAGCCACCCCAGAAGGGAGAGCGGAGCCATGCCCCAGGCCCCCAAGATCTGTTTCGACCGTATCCTGCCGCAGCACGTCGGCCGCCAGCACCTGACCCGGATGATGCCCGACGGCCGGGCCCGTGCCATAAGCCTGATCGGCAAGAAGTGGCCCAATACCAGCACCATCCGCATCCGCTTCATGGGCGGCAGCCAGGCCCAGCAGGACATGGTGCGCGCCATCGCGCCCGAGTGGACCGAGCACGCCAACCTCACCTTCGAGTTCGGCGACGACCCCCGCTCCGAGATCCGCGTCAGCTTCGATGCCAGCGATGGCGCCTGGTCCTACGTCGGCCTCGACAACCTGAGCATCCCGCTGCACGCGGCCACCCTGAACCTGGGCTGGCAGGACCAGGGCGTGATCCTGCACGAGTTCGGCCACATGATCGGCCTCAGCCACGAGCACCAGAACCCGGCCGGCGGCATCGAGTGGAACGAGGAAGCGGTGATCCGCGACCTCTCGGGTCCGCCCAATTTCTGGGACGAGCAGACCATCCGCCACAACGTGCTGAACAAGTACACGGCCGACCAGATCCACGGCACCGAGTTCGACCCGGACTCCATCATGCTCTACGCCTTCCCGGACGACTGGACCCGCAACATGGGCGCGACCCACGAGAACGAGGAGCTGTCGGACCTTGACCGGGGCTTCATCCGCAGCGAGCAGATGTACCCGGGGCGCGGCACCGGCGACACCATCGACGACCGGGCCTTCGAGCTCACCGTGGCCCGCGGCGCCGAGGGCGAGATCTCCGAGGCCAACGAGGAGGACGTCTTCCGCTTCGAGGTCGAGGAGGCCGGCGTCCACCTGGTGGAGACCGCGGGCTCGACCGACGTGATCATGTCGCTCTTCGGCCCCGACAGCGCGACCAAGCTGGTGGCCAGCGACGACGACAGCGGTGTGGGCCGCAACGCGCGCATCAGCGCCGACCTGGAGCCGGGCACCTACTACGCCATCGTGCGCCACTACAACCCGACGCGCACCGGCGACTACCGCATCAGCGTCTCGGCCTTCTGAGGCGCCCTATCGGTAGAAGCTCCGGTTCTCCTCGCGAGCCATCGACGGCGCTTGCCAAGTTTCACGGGCTCGCTGGCCAGCGCGAACGCGCGCCCGCAGCGCAAGCGAGGTGAGCCAAGCGGACGGATGTCCGCGCCCGGCGTTTGAGGGGACATGCGGTCAGGCCCGGCGCTACGCGCCGGGTCGGACCTTCCGATAGGCAGCTTCAACCACCATCGCGACGAGGCCGGCGACCAGGCCCCAGAAGGCCGAGCCGATGCCGAAGGCGGCGAAGCCGGAGACGGTGACCGCCAGGGTGAGCGTCGCCGCGAAGCGCTCGCGCTCCTCGGACCAGGCGGCGCCGAGCGCGCCCATCAGCGGACCGATGAGAGCGGTGCCGGCCACCGTCACGATGAGGGCTTCCGGCAGAGCCGACAGCAGGGCCACCAGCGAGGCGCCGAAGGCCGCCAGCACCAGGAAGGAGAGCCCGAAGACCGTGCCGGCCGGCCAGCGTTTGGCCGGATCGGGATGGGTGTCGGGCCCGCTGCAGATGGCGGCGGTGATGGCCGCCAGGTTGCTGGCGTGGGCGCCGAAGGGCGCGGTGACGAGGGACCCCAGCCCCGTGACCGCCAGGATCGCCCGGGTCGGCGGCGCGTAGCCGGCGGCGCGCAGGACGGCGAAGCCGGTCAGGTTCTGGGACGCCATGGTCACGATGTAGAGCGGCAGCCCCAGGCCGATCAGCACCGAGGGCTCGAAGACCGGCGAGATGAGCACCAGGTCCGAGAGCTCCGCCCCTGGCAGATCGCCCATCAGCCCCGTCGAGAAGGCCAGCGCCAGCCCGGCGGCCAGGACCACAAGCGGCGCGCCGGCCGGGGTGAAGAGCCGCACCACCAGGAACAGGCCGACCAGCGGCAGCACCAGGAGCGGATCGCTGCCGGCGCTCTCGAAGACCGCCACCACGAAGCGCAGCAGCACGCCCGCCAGCATGGCCGCGGCGACCGACTTGGGCAGGCGCTCGATGAAGTCGGCGAGCGGCCGGAAGGCGGCGGTCAGGACGATCAGCAGGCCGCAGAAGAGGAAGGCGCCCACCGCCTGGTTGAGCCCGATGCCGCCCGCCGAGGCGGCGATCAGCGCCGCGCCCGGGGTCGACCAGGCGGTGACGATGGGCATGCGGTAGCGGACGCTGAGGTAGATGGTGGTGGCCGCCACGGCGAGGCAGAGGGCCGCCACCCAGGACGAGGTCTCGGCCGGGTCGGCGCCGACAGCCTGGGCCGCCGCCACGATGAGCGCCAGGGTGCCGCCGAAGCCGACCAGGGCCGCCACCACCCCCGACAGCACGACCGACAGCCGCATGCGATCCCCCTCCCCGCGGTGCTCCGGGCACGGCCGGCCCGGACGCGGGCGCAGTGTGCCCGAGCCCGCCTCCGCCCGCCAGGGGGCCGGCCCCTTCGACGAGGCCATCCTTGGGTTTCGATCTGAGCTGCGCTCGCGGCCGCGCTAGGGAGATCGATGGCGTGTCAGCGCGCCCTCAGTTGGGCGTGCGCTTGTCCAGCCACTGCTCGGCCAGGTCCTGGGCTTCGGCGATCTGCGCCTCGGACATGGTCTTGGCCACCACGTCTCGGCTCGCCTCAGCGTTGGCGTCCCCGCTGGCCGCCACCAGGTGCAGCCAGAAGTAGGCCTGGATCTGGTCCTCGGCGACGCCGACGCCGTCGTAGTACATGGCGCCCAGGTTGAACTGGGCCGGCGTGATCCCCTGCTCGGCGGCCTTGCGGTACCAGGCCGCGGCGCGGGCGAAGTCCTGCTCCACGCCCTTGCCCTCGTCGTAGAGGGTGCCGAGGTTGAACTGGGCCGCGGCGTTGCCGTGCTCGGCCGCCTTGCGGTACCAGAGGGCGGCCTCGGCGAAGCTCTGCTCGACGCCCTTGCCCTCCTTGTACATGAGCCCGAGGTTGTTCTGGGCGTCGGGGTTGCCCTGCGCCGCCGCCTGCTCGTACCAGGAGCGGGCCTCGGCATAGTCCCGGGCAACACCTTTGCCCTCGTCGTAGAGAACGCCCAGATTGTACTGGGCGTCGGCGTTGCCTTGCTCGGACGCCTTGCGGAACCAGTGCGCCGCCTCGGCCTCGTCGAGCGCGACGCCGACCCCGTTCACGTAGAGCACGCCCAGGCGGTACTGGCCGTCGTCGCTGCCCTGCTCGGCGGCCCAGCGGTACCACTTCTCCGTCTGGGCGTAGTCTCGCTCGACCCCGAGGGCGTTCTCGTAGAGGTAGCCGATCAGGATCTGGGCCGTGGGGTCGCCGTCCGCGGCGAGCGGCAGCGCCTTCTCGTAGACCGTCACGTGGTCGCCCCGCCCGTAGGCCGCGCGGATCTCGTCCCAGGAGGCGAAAGCCGGGACGGCGCTGGCGAGAAGCAGGAAGAGGGCGAGGATCAGGCGTGGCATCGGGGGACCCATTGGTCGCGGGGAAAGGCACCAAACGGGACCGATACTGCCCTGAAATTCCTAAGATTTCTTTGCCGCAGCCCTCCCTCAGGGCGTCTCGGGCTGACCCGCGTCGAGCCAAGCCTGGTAGGCCGTGCGGGTCTCCTCGTTCGGCGGGTAGAGGCCCTTGACCGGCGCGCCCTGGGCAATCCTCAGCTGGACGAAGCGCTCGAAGCGCTCCTGCTCGACGGCGTCGCGGGCCACCTCGTCGGCCAGCGACCGGGGTAGCACCACCACGCCATCCTCATCGCCGACGATCACGTCCCCGGGAACGACCGCCGCCCCGCCGCAGCCGACGGGCTCCTGCCAGCCGGCGAAGACCAGGCCGGCGATCGAGGGCGGCGCCGCGGTGCCCGCGCAAAAGACCGGAAAATCGAGCGCCCGGACGGCCGACAAGTCGCGCACCGAACCGTCGGCGACGGCGCCCAGCACGCCCCGCTGCTGCATGCGCGCGGCCAGGATATCGCCCAGGACGGCGCAGCCCGCCTCACCGCGGGAATCGAGCACCGCCACCGTCCCCGCCGGCATGGCCTCGATGGCGTCGCGGATCGAGCCCTCCCGGGCGTAGCTCTCGAGCCCGCCCAGGTCCTCGCGCAGCGGCAGGAAGCGGAAGGTGAAGGCCTCGCCCACCAGCCGCCCGCCAGCGGCCTGGTCCGGCCCATGGATCGACCGCGGACCGCGCATCCACGAGCGCCGGATGCCCCGCTTCAAGAGCTGCATGGAGACCGTCGCCGTGGTGATCCCGCGCAGCGTTTCGAGGGTTTCGGAGGAGAGTGTCATTTCATGTGCCAGCACGCTAGCGGATCAACTTGACGTCGACAGCGGTATCCACCTCCGCCCAGGCCCGGTCGGCGGTAACTGCCGGGAGTTCCAAACGCAGCGCCAAAGCGAGACAAGCCCGGTCGCCGAGCGACAGCCGCGCTGAACCCTTTGCAGTTCGAAAGCGAGCAGAGGGAACGACGTCGCAGTCCTCGAAAGGCATCAACGTGACGCCAAGCCGCTCGAGAGACTCACCCGCCTCCTCCGGGTCGCTGCCACCGTCCACGAGTTTTGACGCCACCTCGGCAGCATTGACCGCCGAAAGACAGGCCCCCGGCAGGTGCCGCCAGACCTCCTCCGCGCCGGGCTCCTTTTGCAGCACGGCGAGGACGGCCGAGGCATCGAGGACCGCGTCAGTCATTCGACGCGGACTCCGTCTCCTTCGCCGCCTCGGCCCGCCGCTCGGCGATCAACTCGTCGACCAGGCTCACGCCTTCGGGAACGCACCGCCTCACATCGGCTTGCAGTTCTCGGAGCGCTACCGCGCGGCTCACAATCCGCACCGCGTCTCCTTCCAGCCCGAGCTGCACGGCGTCGCCTTCCTGGAGTTCCAGTGCTTCCAGAAAGAAAGGCGGAAGCTCGACCCGACCGCCCTTGCCGACCGTGGCCCAAATCCACTTAGGAGATCGGCTGCGTCGTTCCGTCTTGTCTTCGCCCATGCGCGGGTCGGGGTCGGACACCTGCGGTGCTACTGATTGTTTCCGCCTGTCGTTGGCGGGGCGCGGAGCCGAGAGGACATTGTAGACGAATTGATAGCGGACGTTGAGATAGCGCGCGATGTCAGCCTTCTCGTATCCTGCATCGGCCAGCTGTCGTATTTTCTCAGACTTGCTGAGCTGTTCAGGCTTGGCGGAAAGCCCGCCTATCAACTCATCCATCTTCCTGCGACTTGTCCTCGACAACTCACCCATAATTAACTCCTTACTTATCATATATACCTACTAACATATATCTTTGACTCTTGCAGATCAATGATAGTTACCACAAATTCTTCAATAGTTACTATGATGCTCGCTGCGTTGGCTGCTGGACCGATAGCTCTGGATTCAAGCCCACCCAGACCGCCTCACCCCGTCTGCTCGAAGAGCTCGCGGCCGATGAGCCAGCGGCGGATTTCCGAAGTGCCCGCGCCGATCTCGTAGAGCTTGGCGTCGCGCAGCAGGCGGCCGGCGGGCGTGTCGTTGATGTAGCCCATGCCGCCCAGGGCCTGGATCGCCTGGCTGGCCACCCAGCTCGCCTGCTCGGCCGAATAGAGGATGGCGCCGGCCGCGTCCTTGCGGCTGGTCTCGCCCCGGTCGCAGGCCTGGGCCACGGCATAGATGTAGGCCCGGGACGCGTTCATGGCCACGTACATGTCGGCGAGCTTGGCCTGCATGAGCTGGAACTCGCCGATCTTCTGGCCGAACTGCTTGCGCTCGTGGAGGTAGGGCACGACGAGATCGAGCGCCGCCTGCATGATGCCCAGCGGCCCTGCTGCCAGCACCGCGCGCTCGTAGTCGAGGCCGCTCATCAGCACGTTCACGCCCTTGCCCTCGGCGCCCAGCAGGTTTTCCGCCGGCACGTCGCAGTCCTCGAACACCAGCTCGCAGGTGTTGGAGCCCCGCATGCCCAGCTTGTCGAGCTTCTGGGCGGTGGAGAAGCCAGCCATGCCCTTCTCCACCAGGAAGGCGGAGATGCCCCGGGGCCCGGCCTCCGGATCGGTCTTGGCGTAGACCACCAGGACCTCGGCGTCCGGGCCGTTGGTGATCCACATCTTGGAGCCGTTGAGGACGTAGCGGTCCTGCTTGCGCTCGGCCCGGGTCTTCATGCCGACCACGTCGGAGCCGGCGCCCGGCTCGCTCATGGCCAGCGCGCCCACGTGGGCGCCCGAGATCAGGCCCGGCAAATAGCGGCGCTTCTGATCCTCGTTGCCGTTGCGGCGGATCTGGTTGACGCAGAGGTTGGAGTGGGCGCCGTAGGAGAGGCCCACCGAGGCCGAGGCGCGGCTGATCTCCTCCATGGCGACGCAGTGCTCCAGGTAGCCCATGCCGGCGCCGCCCAGTTCCTCCTCCACCGTGATGCCGAGCAGGCCGAGATCGCCGAGCTTGGGCCAGAGATCGCGCGGGAACTCGTTGGTGCGGTCGATCTCCTCGGCGCGCGGGGCGATGGTGTCCTGGGCGAAGGACAGCACCGTGTCGCGCAGCAGGTCGGCGGTCTCGCCGAGACCGAAGTCGAGGCCGGGGATCTGGTTGGCGATCATCTGCGGCTCCCAGGTTCGAGGACTCAGGGAGGGACTCTACGCCCGGCCGGACCCCTTGGCGAGGGACCGGCTCAGGCCGGCCGCCCGCCGTCGGGGGTCTTGCAATCGGCCCGCCCGTCGAGGCGCATCAGGGTCTGGAGCAGCTTGGCGCAGAGGGTCTCGCGGCCCCCGGCAATGGCGAAGACATCCACGTCACAGACGCTGAGCGTGCGGCCGGACTTGACCACCCGTCCGACCGCACGCAGCCGCTCGCCCGCCGCCGGCGCCAGGAGGTTCACCTTGAACTCGGCGGTGAGGATCGAGCTCTCCGCCGGGAACAGACTGAAGGCGGCGTAGCCGCCGGCGGAATCGCCGACGGTACAGGTGATGCCGGCGTGGAAGAAGCCGTGCTGCTGGCAGAGGTCGTCGCGGAACGGCAGCTCGATCTCCACCAGCCCGGGCTCGACCCGCGCGAGGCTGGCACCGATCAGCGTCATCACGCTCTGCCCGGCGAAGCTCGCGCGCACCCGCGCCTCGAATTCCGGGTCGGCCGGTTCGAACGCCGTCATGCGATGTCTCCCGCCAAGCAACTGGACATCCCCGGCCCTTCCTACAGGCCAAACCCGCCCGGGGCAAACCGCCGGCTGCCGCAATTTCGATTCAATTTAGCCGCGAATTTTTCGAATTCCCGCCCCGCAAAAGTCATACGCGAGCCCGAGCGTCGGACTGTCGCTGCCCGGCCTGACTCAAGGAGGGGCGTCATGCCAAGAAGAAGTTTCCCCATAGCCATAGCTCTTCTCGCGTCCAGCCTCTTGTCCGCTTGCGCCGGTGGAGAAATCGCAGGGCGCTCCGCCGCGCCTTCGGCAACGACTGCGACGGCGGGAACTCTCCCGGCCACACAGCCGGCCTACTCGCCGCAGGATCGGGAGAAGTACGACCCCATCGTGAGCAATCCCGTGACGCGGGTGGCCGAGAAGCCAGTCTCCACCTTCAGCATCGACGTGGATACGGCAGCCTACGCCAACGTGCGGCGCTTCCTGGAAGAAGGCCGGATGCCGCCCAGGGACGCGGTACGGGTCGAGGAGCTGATCAACTATTTCAGATACGATTACCCAGCCCCTGACAGCCTGGACGCCCCCTTCTCGCTGGCAACCGAATTGGCGCCCACGCCCTGGAACACCCGGACCCATCTCTTGCACATCGGCATCAAGGGCTACGAGGTGGAGCGTGACGAACGCCCGGATGTCAACCTGGTCTTCTTGGTTGACGTCTCCGGCTCCATGAACCACCCCGACAAGCTGCCTCTGGTCAAGCGTTCGCTGCAGATGCTGGCGAAGGAGCTGCGTCCGGGCGACAGGGTCGCCATCGCCGTCTATGCCGGCGCCGCGGGCGTGGTACTGGAGCCGACCCCCGGGGACGAGCGCCGGAAGATCCTCGCCGCATTGGAGCGGCTACGGGCTGGTGGCTCCACCGCCGGAGGCGCCGGGCTCGAGCTTGCCTACGCCCTCGCCGAGGAGAGCTTCGATGCGGCACGGGTGAACCGGGTGATCCTGGCGACCGACGGAGACTTCAACGTTGGCGTGACCGACCCCCGCCAGCTGGTTGATCTGATCACTGAAAAGCGCGAGAGCGGCATAGCCCTGTCGGTGCTCGGCTTCGGCGCCGGCAACTACCAGGACGCCCTGATGGAGCGCGTTTCGAACGCAGGCAACGGCAACGCGGCCTACATCGACAGCCTTAAGGAGGCGCGCAAGGTGCTGGTCGAGGAGATGAACGCGACCCTGCTCACCATCGCCAAAGACGTGAAGATCCAGATCGAGTTCAATCCGGCGCAGGTCGCCGAGTACCGCCTGATCGGCTACGAGAACCGCCTGCTGCGTCGCCAGGACTTCAGGAACGACCAGGTGGACGCCGGTGACATCGGGGCGGGCCACAGCATCACTGCCATCTACGAAATCGCCCTGACCGGGCGTGGCGGCGCACGCCTGCCGGACTTGCGCTACCAGAAGGGAATGGCGGGAGACTCCTACAGCGAAGAGATCGCCTTCCTGAAGCTCCGCTTCAAGCCGCCCAAGAGCGACCGCAGCCAAGCCGTAAGTAAGCCGATCTTTTATGACGAACGTTCCGAAAACCTATCGACCGCGTCGGAGAACTTCCGATTTGCAGCGGCGGTGGCCGCCTTCGGGCAGCTGCTGCGCGGCGGCGAGCTCATGGAGGACTACACCCTGGCCGACGCCATCGAACTGGCGAAAGGTGCCCGGGGCGCCGATCCCTGGGGCTACCGTTCGGAGTTCCTGCAGCTCGTGCACTTGGCGGAGAGCCTCGGGAACTAGGGGCGCGGTTGGCGTGGGCGGCGGCCCCCTAGAGCAGGAAGGCCGCGGCGAGGCCGAGGAAGGCGAAGAAGCCGATCACGTCGGTCACCGTGGTGAGGAAGACCGAGGAGGCGATCGCCGGGTCGACGCCGAGGCGCTCCAGGCCCATGGGGATCAGGGCGCCGCTCAGGCCCGCCACGATCATGTTGACGATCATGGCGGCGCCGATCACCAGGCCGATCTGGGGCTGGTCGAACCAGGCCCAGGCGACCGCCCCGGTCACCAGCGCGAACAGCACGCCGTTGAAGACACCGACCAGGAGCTCCTTGTTGATGAAGCGCCAGGCGTTCGCCGAGGTCAGGTCCTTCATGGCGAGCGCCCGCACGGCCACGGTCAGGGTCTGGGTGCCGGCGTTGCCGCCCATGGAGGCGACGATGGGCATGAGGACGGCGAGCGCTACCACCCGCTCGATGGTGCCCTGGAAAAGGCCGATCACCAGCGAGGCAACGATGGCGGTCATGAGGTTGACCACCAGCCAGGCGCTGCGCGCACGCACCGTGGGCCAGTAGGCGGTGTAGAGGTCGCCGCTCTCGCCCACGCCGCCCAGCTTCATGATGTCCTCCTCGGCCTCCTCGTCGATCACGTGAACCACATCGTCCACCGTGATGACGCCCACCAGGCGCCCGGCGTCGTCCAGCACCGGCGCCGAGACCAGGCCGTATTGGCGGAAGGCGTAGGCCACGTCCTCCTGGTTCATGGTGAGGGGGATCGGCCTCAGGTCCGTGTCCATGATCTCGGTGAGGCGCACCGGGCGCTTGGTGCGCAGCACCCGGCTCAAGGGCACGAAGCCGATGGGCTTGTGCTTGGGATTGACGATGAAGAGGTCGTAGAAGTCGTCCGGCAGGTCCTCGGACTCGCGCATGTAGTCGATGGTCTCGCCCACGGACCAGGCCGAGGGGATAACCACCATCTCGCGCTGCATGAGGCGACCGGCGGAGTCCTCGGGATAGGTGAGACTCTCCTCCAGCAGGGTGCGGTAGGCCCGCGGCAGGCGCGAGAGGATGCGGTGCTGGGCCTCCTCGTCCAGGTCCTCGAAGACCTCGACGGCGTCGTCGCTGTCCAGCTCCGAGACCGCGCGCGCCAGCTCCTTGGGGCCGAGGAGATCGATGACCTCCTCGCGCACCGCGGCGTCGAGATAGGTCAGGACATCCGAATCGATGACGGACCAGAGGCCGTCGACCACTAGGCGCAGCTCGTCCTTGGAGAGGTACTCCATGAGGTCCGCCAGGTCGGCGACGTGGAGCGGCTCGATGAGTTCCCGCACCTGCTCCAGGTCTTCCCGGTCGAGGGCCTCCTGGACCTCGCGCACCAGCTCGGGCGCGAGATAGTAATCCTCTTCGAGCGGCGTCTCGGTCCCGGGCTGCCCCTCGGCTTGCCAGTCCTGATGGCTCTCGGCCACGCCGTCAGCCCGCGGCGACCCGGCGCTGGTCGCCGGCGTCGATCGCGTCGATGGCGGCGATCGCGCTCATGTTGACGATGCCGCGCGACGTGATAGAGGGCGTCAGCACGTGGGCGGGCTTGGCCAGGCCGACCAGGATCGGCCCGACCGAAAGGCCGTTGGCCAGCGACTTCACCAGGTTGTAGGCGATGTTGGCGGCGTCCAGGTTGGGGAAGATCAGCAGGTTGGCCGGACCGCCGAGCCGGGAGTTGGGGAAGATGCGGCTGCGGACCGCCTCGCTGAGGGCGGCGTCGGCGTGCATCTCGCCTTCGACCTCGAGCTCCGGGTTGCGTTCGTGGAGAAGCCGCAGCGCCTCGCGCATCTTGCGCGAAGAGGCCGAGCCGCTGCTGCCGAAGTTGGAGTGGGAAAGCAGGGCCACCTTGGGCTCGACGCCGAAGCGGCGCACATGGCGGGGCGGCCATCAGCGACATCTCGGCCACTTCTTCGGCCGAGGGGTCCTCGCTCACGTAGGTGTCCGCCAGGAAGAAGGTGCCCGAGCTGAGGATCAGCATGTTGACGGCGGAGCAATCGCGCCCGCCTTCGGCCAGGCCGATCACGTCGAGGATCTGGCGCAGGTGGCGCTGGTAGTTGCCTTCCAGGCCGCACAGCATGGCGTCGGCGTCGCCCCGCCGGACCGCCAGCGCCGCGATGGCGGTGCTGTCGGTGCGAATCACCGTGCGCGCCCCGTCGGGAGTGACGCCCTTGCGCTGCATCACCTCGTGGTAGCCGCGCCAGTAATCCGGGTAGCGCGGATCGTCCTGCGGATCGACCAGCTCGAAGTCCTTGCCCGGCCGGATCCGAAGCGCCAAGCGCTCGAGACGGCTCTCGATCACGCCCGGCCGGCCGATCAGGATCGGCTCGGCCAGGGCCTCGTCAACCACCACCTGGACCGCGCGCAGCACCCGCTCGTCCTCGCCGTCGGCGTAGACCAGCCGCTTGCCGACGCCGCGGGCGCGCTGGAACAGCGGCTTCATGGCCATGCCCGAGCGGAACACGAAACGGGTCATGTTCTCGCAGTAGCCCTCGAAGTCGGCGATCGGCCGGGTCGCCACGCCGCTCTCCATGGCCGCCTTGGCCACCGCCGGCGCAATCTGCAGGATGAGCCGGGGATCGAAGGGGCTGGGGATCAGGTAGTCGGGCCCGAAGATCGGCGCCTCGCTGCCGAGCGCCTTGGCCACCACCTCCGAGGGCTCGAGCCGGGCCAGCTCCGCCAGCGCCTTGACGCAGGCGATCTTCATCTCCTCGTTGATGGTGGTGGCCCCCACGTCGAGCGCGCCGCGGAAGATGTAGGGAAAGCAGAGGACGTTGTTGACCTGGTTGGGAAAGTCGGAGCGGCCGGTGCAGATGATGGCGTCGGGCCGGACCTCCCGGGCGACGTCGGGCATGATCTCCGGCACCGGGTTGGCGAGCGCCATGATCAGCGGCGAGGCCGCCATGCGCTGCGCCATCTCGGGCTTGAGGACGCCCGGCGCCGAGAGGCCGAGGAAGACGTCGGCGCCCTCGATCACCTCGTCCAGGCCGCGCGCTTCGGTCTGCTGCGCGAAGGGCTCCTTCCAGGGGTCCATCTGCTCCTTGCGGCCGCGGTAGACCACGCCGAGGATGTCCGTGACCCAGACGTTCTCGCGCTTCAGCCCCATGGCGAGCAGCAGGTTGAGGCAGGCGAGCGCCGCCGCGCCAGCGCCCGAGGTCACCAGCTTCACCTCCTCCAGCTTCTTGTTCACCAGGCTGAGGCCGTTGTAGATGGCGGCGGCGACGATGATGGCCGTGCCGTGCTGGTCGTCGTGGAACACCGGGATGTTCATGCGCTCGCGGCAGGCGGCCTCGATCTCGAAGCACTCGGGGGCCTTGATGTCCTCCAGGTTGATGCCGCCGAAGGTGGGCTCCAGCGCCGCCACGATGTCGATCAGCTTGGCCGCGTCGCCCTCGTCCACCTCGATGTCGAACACGTCGATGCCGGCGAACTTCTTGAAGAGGACCGCCTTGCCTTCCATGACCGGCTTGGAGGCGAGCGGGCCGATGGGCCCGAGGCCGAGCACCGCCGTCCCGTTGGTGACCACGGCCACCAGGTTGCCGCGGGTGGTGAGCCGGGCCGCCTGCTGGGGGTCGTCGGCGATGGCCTCACAGGCGGCGGCCACGCCCGGCGAGTAGGCGAGCGCCAGATCGCGCTGGTTGGCGAGGGGCTTGGTGGCGCTGATCTCCAGCTTTCCCGGCGTGGGCTCGCGGTGGTAGGTCAGCGCTGCGTCGCGCAGAGTGTCGCCCATCCCTCTCCCCCGATTTCTTGGTCCAGCGGACTCCGGGAAGATACCCATCGCCACCACGGGGCGCAAAGACCAAAGACGCGGCTGTCCCGGCGGCCCGGCGGCCGCTAAACTGCGGCAATTGAAGGCCTTGGACGGCGATGATGGCGGAAGCCCTGAAGAGCGAGCGGCCACTGACGGCGGGCGTGGAATGGCGGGTCGCGCCGGCCCCCGTGGCCTATCCCGAGGCGGTCGCCTTCATGGAGCGGCGGGTCGCCGAGATCCGGGCCGGCCGTGCGCCGGAGCTCGTCTGGCTGCTTGAGCACCCGCCCATCTATACCGCCGGCACCTCGGCCCGGGACGCCGACCTCGTCGACCCCGGGCGCTTTCCCGTCTACCGCAGCGGGCGCGGCGGCCAGTACACCTACCACGGGCCCGGCCAGCGGGTGGCCTACGTCATGCTGGACGTGAAGCGGCGGGGCGGCGACGTGCGGCGCTTCGTCCACGACCTGGAAGCCTGGATCGTCGCGGCGCTGGCCCGCTTCAACGTCCGGGGCGAGCGCCGGGAGGGCCGGGTCGGCATCTGGATCGACCGGGCCCGCCACGGCGGGCCAGCGGGGGGCCAGCCTGGGCGCGAGGACAAGATCGCCGCCATCGGCGTTCGCCTGCGCCACTGGGTCAGCTATCACGGGATCGCCATCAACGTCGATCCGGACCTAAGCCACTACGCGGGAATCGTCCCCTGCGGCATCGCCGAGCACGGGGTCACCTCCCTAGTCGGCCTCGGCCTGCCGGTCACCTTGGCCGATCTGGACGTAGCCCTGAAGGACGCCTTCGAAGAGGTCTTCGGCGAACCGCCCGAAACGACCTAGGCTTTCGCCTCCTGCGCCTCGCCTTCAGCGGGAGGCTCGGCGGTTTTGCGCCGTGCACGGCAGGCGCAGCGCGCGCAGGCCGCCCCGGCGGTGCCCAGCGCGACCCCGAGCGCCACGCCCTTGGCGAGCGCCCCGGCCAACAGCGCGGTCGTGACTATCGCGCGCACCATCGCTCCATCCTCCTGTTCCAGTTCCGCGCATCCTAGCGCGCGCGGACCGGCGGCGGGGCGCAAATCTGCGACAGGGAAACTCAGGCGCTCGAGCGCACGGAAAAGCCGGGCTCGAGCGACTCGTCCTGGGCGAAGGTCTCGACGCCCTTGACGGCGGCGTAGGGCGGGCCCTCCCAGCAAGCCTCGAGCATGCCCTCGACTGCAGCGTCCTCGCCCTGGAAGGCCGCCTCGACCGTGCCGTCCCGGCGGTTCCGCACCCAGCCGTCGAGGCCGCGGCGCTGGGCTTCCTCCCGGGTCCAGGCGCGGAACCAGACGCCCTGGACCCGGCCCGAGATCACCACCCTCACCCGTTTCATGGCTCTCCCGCCGTGCCGAACGCCGCCGAGCGGGACGGCCCGTCACACCTACTCGAACTCGAGGATCGCCTGGTCGACGGCCAGGCTGGCGCCCGGCTCGGCGTGGATCTGGGCCACGGTCCCGTCCCGCTCGGCGCGCAGCACGTTCTCCATCTTCATGGCCTCGACCACGCAAAGCGCCTCGCCCGCCTTCACGTCCTGGCCGACCTCGACCGACAGGGAGACCAGCAGCCCCGGCATGGGCGACAGCAGGAAGCGGGAGAGGTCCGGCGGTTCCTTCATGGGCATCCTGGCGGCCAGGGCCGCCGCCCGGGGCGACAGCACCAGGGCCTCTATCTCGCCGCCGCCGTGGGCAAGACGCCAGCAGGGCCCGCGGCGGCCGATCTGCACCGCCAGCGCGCGGCCGTCGAGGGTGCCGCGGAAGATCGCCTGGCCCGGCTGCCAGCCGCTCTCGACCGCCATCTCCCGGTCGCCGCCGCGCACCAGGAAGCCGCCCGGGGTGGCCTCCAGGGACAGCTCCCAGGAGGCGGTGCCGCAGATCACCACCCAGTCCGCGCCGGCCTGGGGCACGTGGCCCGGCAGCTGGCCGGAGATGGCCAGGTCCACCTCCGCCTGGCGGCGCTGCAGCACCGCGGCGATAGTCGCCAGGTCGTCCTGGAGCGCCGCAGGCAGCTCGTAGCCGTGGAAGCCGTCGGGGAACTCCTCGGCGATGTAGTTGGTGGTGAGCCGGCCCTCGCGGAAGCGCGGCTGGGCCATGACGGCGGCCAGGAACCGCATGTTGTGGTTCACCCCGCGCAGGTAGAAGGCGTCGAGGGCCGCGCCCATGGCATCGATGGCGGCGGTCCGGTCGGCCGCGTGGGTCACCAGCTTGGCGATCATGGGGTCGTAGAACATGGTGACCTCGGAGCCCTCGACCACGCCGCTGTCGACCCGCAGGCTCGCGCCCGGCGGCAGGTCCCCAGGCGTCGGCTCCTGGTAGCGCACCAGCCGGCCGATCGAGGGCAGGAAGCCGCGCAGGGGGTCCTCGGCGTAGACCCGGGTCTCCATCGCCCAGCCGTTGAATGCCACCTCATCCTGGGAGAAGTCCAGGGGCTCACCCGCCGCGATGCGGATCATCCACTCGACCAGGTCGAGGCCGGTGATCATCTCGGTCACCGGATGCTCCACCTGGATGCGGGTGTTCATCTCCAGGAAGTAGAAGTTCCTGTCCTTGTCGACGATGAACTCGACGGTGCCCGCCGAGCGGTAGTCCACCGCCTTGGCCAGGGCCACCGCCTGGACGCCCATGGCGGCGCGGGTCGCCTCGTCGAGGAAGGGCGAGGGCGCCTCCTCGATCACCTTCTGGTGGCGGCGCTGGATCGAGCACTCGCGCTCGCCCAGGTGGACCGCGTTGCCGTGGGCGTCGGCCAGCACCTGGATCTCGATGTGCCGCGGCTCCTCGATGAACTTCTCGACGAAGATGCGCTCGTCGGCGAAGCTGGCGCGGGCCTCGTTGCGGGCCGAGGCGAAGCCCTCGCGCGCCTCCTCGTCGCTGTAGGCGACCCGCATGCCCTTGCCGCCGCCGCCCGCCGAGGCCTTGATCATGACCGGATAGCCGATCTCCCGGCTGATGGCGACCGCCGCGTCCGCGTCCTCGATCAGGTCCATGTGGCCGGGCACCGTGCTGACACCGGCCTCAAGGGCGAGGCGCTTGGATTCGATCTTGTCGCCCATGGCGGCGATGGCGCCGGTCGGCGGGCCGATGAAGACCAGGCCGGCCTTCTCGAGGGCCGCCACGAAGCCCGGGTTCTCCGACAGGAAGCCGAAGCCCGGATGCACCGCCTCGGCGCCGCTCGTCCGGCAGGCCTCGAGGATCTTCTCGGCCACCAGGTAGCTCTCGGCCGAGGCCGCCGGCCCGATGGCGATGGCCTCGTCGGCCATCTCGGTGTGGAGGGCGCCGCGGTCGGCCTCGGAATGGACGGCCACGGTCTTGATGCCGAGCCGGCGGCAGCTGCGCGCGATGCGGCAGGCGATCTCGCCCCGGTTGGCGATCAGGATCTTGTCGAAGAGTTGTGGGTGCGCGCGGTCGGCCGGGCCCTTCGCCGGCTTCGCCGCCTTGCCTTCGGTTGCCTTCGCCTTGGCCGCTGCCTTGCTCGTTCCCGACTTGGGACGGACGCTGGTCCCCATGGTCCCCCCGACACTTGCGGACCCGGGGCGCCGCCCGTCCGCCGCTCTACGCTGCCATCACCGGCCCCAATGAGTAGCCGCAATGGCCGGGACTGTCACGCCCCCGGCGCGGGTTCGGACACTGCCCCGCACTTCATGCAATACATTAGCAAAATGACTTAAAGCGGCAGATTATTGTGCTTTTTGTAGGGTTCCTCGATCTTCTTGTCGCGCAGCATGGCGAGCGAGCGGCAGATCCGCCGTCGGGTGCCGTGGGGCATGATGACGTCGTCGATGAAGCCTCGCGAGGCGGCGACGAAGGGATTGGCGAACTTCTGCCGGTAGGCCTCGGTGCGGGCCTCGATCTTCTCCTTGTCGCCGATGTCGGCCCGGAAGATGATCTCGACCGCCCCCTTGGGGCCCATGACGGCGATCTCGGCCGTCGGCCAGGCCAGGTTCACGTCGCCCCGCAGGTGCTTGGAGGACATGACGTCATAGGCCCCGCCGTAGGCCTTGCGGGTGATCAGCGTCACCTTGGGCACCGTCGCCTCGGCGTAGGCGAAGAGCAGCTTGGCGCCGTGCTTGATGATGCCGCCGTACTCCTGGGCGGTGCCGGGCAGGAAGCCGGGCACGTCGACGAAGGTGACGATGGGGATGTTGAAGCAGTCGCAGAAGCGCACGAAGCGCGCGCCCTTGATGGAGGAACTGATGTCGAGGCAGCCCGCCAGCACCATGGGCTGGTTGGCGACGATGCCGACCGTGCGCCCCTCCATGCGGGCGAAGCCGATGACGATGTTGGCGGCGTAGCCCGGCTGCAGCTCGAAGAAGTCTCCGTCGTCGACCACCTTCTCGATCAGCTCCTTGATGTCGTAGGGCTTGGTCGGATCGGCCGGCACCAGGGAGTCGAGGGACATCTCCTGGCGGTCAGGAGAATCCCGGGTCGGGCGCATCGGCGGCGCCTGGCGGCTGGAGGCCGGGAGGAAGTCGACGAAGCGGCGCAGCTCGCGCAAGGCCTCCACGTCGTTCTCGAAGGCGTGGTCGGCGACGCCGGACTTGGTGGCGTGGGTGACGGCGCCGCCCAGCTCCTCGTGGGTCACCGTCTCGTGGGTCACGGTCTTCACCACGTCGGGCCCGGTCACGAACATGTAGGAGCTGTCCTTCACCATGAAGATGAAGTCGGTCATGGCCGGCGAATAGACCGCGCCGCCGGCGCAGGGGCCCATGATCAGCGAGATCTGCGGCACCACCCCCGAGGCGATGACGTTGCGCTGGAAGACCTCGGCGTAGCCGGCGAGGGAGGCGACGCCCTCCTGGATGCGCGCGCCGCCGGAATCGTTGAGGCCGATGACCGGCGCCCCCACCTGCATGGCCTTGTCCATGACCTTGCAGATCTTCTCGGCGTGGGGCTCGGAGAGCGCCCCGCCGAAGACCGTGAAGTCCTGGCTAAAGACGAAGACCAGGCGCCCGTTGATGGTGCCGTAGCCGGTCACCACGCCGTCGCCGGGGATCTTGTTCTCGCCCATGCCGAAGTCAACGCAGCGGTGCTCGACGAACATGTCCCACTCCTCGAAGGAGCCTTCGTCGAGCAATACCTCGATGCGCTCGCGCGCGGTCAGCTTGCCCTTCTTGTGCTGGGCCTCGGCCCGGCGCGGCCCGCCGCCGGCCCGCGCCGCGGCGCGCTTTTCCTCGAGCTGTCGGATGATCTCCTGCATGGCCGCTCCCAGACCCGCGGTCTTGGCTGTTCGCTGCCCGCTGCTGATAGCACGGGCGCTCCCGGGGCTCAATCGGGCTCCGGGAGATCAATCGAGCTTGGGGCGCTCACTTGGACAGCAGGTCGAAGAGGCGGCGGGCCGCGGCGAGATCGGCCCGCACCGCGTCCCGGCGGCGCGTCGCCTCCGGGTCCTCGCCCCACTGCTCGATCTGGAAGCTGGCGTCCAGCTCGGCCGCCTCGAAGGCGGCCTCGGCATCGAGCCGCCTCCGCTGCAGGGCGAGCGCCACCACCAGGGAACCGGAGGCCCTGACGGCGCAGTCGAGGGCGGTAAGCGAAAGGTCGTCGAGCGCTTCGAGCGCACGGCGCAGCGCCCCCAGGGCGGCCTCCGGCTGGGCCTCGTGGACGATGCCCCGGCCCACCTTCAAGGGCGCGTCGAGCTCCAGCGCCGCCCAGTCGAGCAAGGGCTGCCAGGTCTCGGCCTGGCGCGCCACCAGGGGCGCCGGGTGCTCCGCCCTGTAACACAATAGGTCGGCGCCGCCGTAGGCGAGCAGCGCCTCGACCACTTGGGCACGGGCGGCCGCGACCTGGTCTATGGCCGTGCAGGCGAGGCTCATGAGCGGCATGCTCGCCGGCTCGATGCGCTCGCCCTGGGCCCGCCATTCCTCGGCCAGCGCCTCGGCCAGGCCTTCGCCCGACAGGATCAGCGGCGCCTGCCCGGGCGTGCGCAGCGGGCGGCCGTCGAGTCGGACCTCGAATCCGCCCTCGACCGGCGCGATGCCGACCTCCTCGTAGAAGCGCTTGGGGTGCGTAGCCAAGGCGCCGGCCCGGGTCCGGTGCTTAGTTGCCGAACAGGTTCTTCAGCCCCTCGCCGACCCCCTCCAAGGCATCGCCGACGCCTTCGCCGACACCCTCGATCGCCTTGCCGGTCGACTCGGAGACCGACTCGACGGTCGACTTCTGCTCGCCCGCCTCGCCGCTCTCCGCCGCTTCGAGGGCGGCGACGCAGGGGTTCTCGCCGGCGCTCGCGACGACCCGCTCGGCGATCAACTGGCCGATGGCCACCGGCGGCATCACGAACATGCCGACGATCTTGGCCGCGCCCAAGGCGGTCCCCAGAGGATCGGGCGTGAAACTGGGCGAGTTGAGGGTGCCGCCGATGTTGAACGGCACCGCCAGGCTGGCGATGCTGGCGTTATGGGAGGAGGTGTCCATCTGGAGGTCCAGCTTCTCCACCTTGAGGTCGACGGTGCCGGCCCCGACCACCGTGAAGGCCTCGGAATCGAAGATCATGGCGGTGCTGGTGGCCAGACCGTTCTCGATGGTGAAGCGGCTGACGATGCAGTTGAGCTTGGCGTCGTCGTCACCGCCCAGCATCGGGCCCAGGATGTCGCTCAGGCCGGCGCCGACGGTCTTCAGGAGATGATCGTTGATCACGCCCTCATCGGAGACGATCTCGGTCTTGCCGTTGAGCCCGGCGGCGATGGCCCGCGGCGAATCCCCGGCGCCCTTGAGATCGATGTCGAGATCCATAGTGCCCTGGACGCTGTCCTCGATCCCCATGTCCCGCATCAGCTGGCCATAGTCGATGTCCGCGCCCTTGAGCGCGACGCTCACGCCGGCCGGCGCCTTGGCGCCGTCGAGCGCGATGTTCGCCTCGAGGGTGCCGCCAGCGAGACCCGCCGTCAGCGGGGCGACGCTCAGGTTGCCTCCCGCCAGCTGGAGGGTCAGGTCGAGGTCCTTGATCTCCATCTTGTTCGGGAGCCGAAGGGTAGCCGCGTCGAACTTGAGGTTCGCGTCGGCCGCCTTGAGCCCGTCGAGCGGCAGCGGCTCCTCGGTGAAGACGTAGGGGCTCGCGGGAGCGTCGCTCCCAGCGGCCTCGACCGCCTCGGCCCCCTCCCCGTCCGGCGGCGCGAAATCGGCCACGTCGAGAAGCTGGGACGAGAAGGACCCGCTGACCGCCGGCGGCGTCGCGTTCAACGTGAGCGTCGCCTGGCCGGTCAGGTCGCTGCCGCCGATCTTGGCGGCGAACTCGGAGAGCGAGAGGGCGCCGTCGTCCAGACTGTCCGCCTTCACCCGCATGCCCACGTCGTAGGGGCCGAGCGGCGGCAGCTCGGCGCCCGCCAGCGCGCCGAGGCTGGCGAGACTCTCGCCCTTGGCCGTGATCTTGAGGTCGAGGCCCTGGCCCGCCACAGGCTGGGCGATGGCACCCTTGACGGTGAAGGCGGCATCGCCGGCTGCGGCACTCAGGTCGATGGGATAGGGGCCAACATTGAGCTGCGCGAGGGCGCCCAGCCTGCCCGACAAAGAAAAGGGCTCGCCGTTGTAGCTGCCGTCCAGGTTGAGCGTGACCGGCGCGCCGGGTCCCTTGGCGCTACTGGTCAGTTCGTTCAGCTCGACGATCATCTCCTCGCCCGTCTGGCCGTCCCGGTAGGTGAGCACGCCATCCTCGATCGTCACCTGGTTCAGGATCGGCATCCCGCCGATCGTCGTCTCGGGATCGGGTCCGGTCTCCTCTGCGACCTCTTCCGCCGTCTCGGCGATGCCCTCGAGGGACCAGTTGGGCGCGCCCTCGGCGTCGGTCTCCAGGAGGATGTCGGGCCGCACCACCACCAGGCGGCGGATCTCCACGTCGCCGGAGAGAAGCGGCATCAGGGCCACCTCGACCTCGAGGCGGTTCAGCTTGACCATCTCGGGGCGGCTGCCCCAGTCGGCGTTGGCGAAGCTCACGTCCTCGATGGCGATCGCCGGGGTCAGGGAGACCTCCAGATCGATCGGCCCGGCGATCGTGAGGTCGCGGCCGGTCGCCTCCTTGGCCTCGGCCTGGATGGTCTCGCGCAGGTCCTCGAAATCCATGGTCGAGAGGACCACGTAGCCGGCCACCACAACGGCGACGACCAGGGTCACCAGGATGGTGACGAACCACTTGAGCTTCTTCATCCCTCGCGCTCCAAACCGACCAGATCCGGGGTCAGCTCGCGGAAGCTCCCGAGCACGCGCTCCGCGCCGGCCGCCCTCAGATCCTGCACTTCATGATAGCCCCAGGACACGCCCAGTGCACGAGCGCCCGCGTTGACGGCCATCTTCATGTCGAAGGTGGTGTCGCCCACCACCAGGGTGTCTCGGGCCTCCACGCCGAGCTCGGACATGGCATCCAGCAGGATTCCGGGATGAGGCTTGCCGGGGCCGTCGTCGGCCGTCTTGAGGGTCACGAAATGCCGGACCAGTTGGTGGCGCTCCAGGCTGGCGGCGAGCGCCCGCTGGCCCTTGCCGGTGGCGATGCCGAGCAGGACCTCGGGGTGGTCGAGGCGCTCCAAGGCGGCCCGGGCGCCGTCCATCAGGGGTTCGTGGTAGGTGGCGCTGCGGCGCAGGCCGTGGAAGGCGTCCCGGTAGTGCGCCGCCAGCTCGGCCGCCAGGGGCGTCTCCACCGCCGGCAGCAGCCGGGCGATGGCGGCCTCCAGCGGCAGGCCCACGACCCGCCGGACCTGGGCGTGGGCCGGCGCCGGACGCCCGGCCTTGGCGAAGGCCATGGCCATGGCCTGGGCGATGCCGTGCTGGCTGTCGACCAGGGTGCCGTCGAAGTCGAACATGACCAGGCGCAGGCGCGGCATCCCTATGGGCGCGCCCTAGCCCGCCGCGCGCCTGCGCGGCCGCCGGAAGGCCGCGGCCAGCACGCCGTCGGCAGCCTGGAGCCGGCGACGAAGAAATCTTCTTGTAGTTTCAATATCTTCCGAGTCATCTCTCAGCCAAACTCTGAGAGTCGCCAGGAACAAGAGGGTGAGCCCCACTTCCTCGGCCTGGCGCCGCAGGCCGGGCGCGTCCAGGCGCGCCGCCTCCCGCACCCACTGGATCAGGCGCGACAGGTTGAAGATCATCGGCACCCAGTGATGGGGATGGGAGAGATAGAGCTTGGTGCCCAGCATCTGGCCGACCAGCTCCCGCTCGGCATGCTGGGCCTCGAACCAGCGCATCATGACGAGATAGACCCGCTCGCGCGCCGGCAGGTCGGCGAAACCCGCCTCGCCGGGCGCCAGCATGGCCTCCAACGGCCGGGCGAACCAGGCGTCGGCCACGGCGTCCAGGTCCCGGTAGTGTAGGCGGAGCTCGGCGAGCGGCAGCCCAAGGCGCTCGGCGACCCGGCGCAGCCGCACCTGGTCCCAGCCAACCTCGGCCGCCTCAAGGAGCGTCTCGTCGACGATCCGCCGGCGGAGATCGGTGGCGTCGTCGCCGCTTGGGCGCGCCGCCGTCTCGCCGGTCTCCTTTGCCGTCTTCTTGGTTGCTTTCCTGGCCATGGGGCCTCCCGCGCCGGGGCCTCTGTGGGCGCAGGGGAAGTCTGGCACCGGGTTGGGCCGGCCGGCAAGAGGCTCTAGTTGCCGGTATCCGGGCTGCTAGCCAGGTGGTAGGCCCGGTCTAAGGGGCTATCCCAGGGCGCGGAGATAGCAGAGCACGTGGTCGACCGTCTCCTGGTCGGCGCTCAGGGGCAGGGCGCAGGCGGCGAAGCGGACAGGTCCGCCGCCCGGACGCTCGAACAGCTCCTTCTCTGCCATGGGCTGACCGCTGCGCACCGTCTCCTCGGCGAGCGCCAGCATCCACTCCACCACCATGGGGCTGAAGTCCATGGTGCGGTCCGAGGCCCCGTCGAGGCCGCTCGACGGCTTGTAGAGGGCGGCCGCGCGCATACCGCTCTCGCCGGCCTGGTGGCGCAACAGGATGGAGTTGGGCCAGGTCGCGACGATCAGCTCGGAGTCGAGATCCGCGGGCGCGGGATAGGCCCGTCCGGCCCGGAGCCGCGACCAGTAGTCGACGATGTTGGACGGCCGGTGGCCGCTGTCGTGCCGCTGGGCCACTTGAGCCCGTCGGATGGCTTCTTGCTGCTGGGCGACGTTCTGCCTGCCGATCGCCGTTCCGCCGTGCGCTGGGGCCGCCCGGGCAAGGGGCGGGACCGGATCGTGGGGTTCCGGAGACTCGGGCTCGGTCGGCGCGCTCGCCTCCTCGTGCCCAGATGGATCCTCCTCGAGTGGGGCCCCGGCTTCGGGGCCGGAGTCCCGCCCAGCATCGACCGCACCGGCCGCGAGCGGCAGCGTCAGCCGCTGGACCAGGCGCGGTTCCGGGGTCGGGCGCCGCCGGGTCAGGCGGATCGAGGTGAGCGAGGCCGCCGGGGGGCGGTTGTCCTCGTCCTCGCTGTGCAGTGCCTCTTCGTGGCAGTCCAGCTCGTCGTCGTCCGGCTGGATCCCCTGGTTCGGATCAGGTTGGTTCACCTTGTTTCTCCGCCTCCGCAGCCTTTGCGTCGCAAGCCTTGGCGCAGTCCTCGCGCCCCGGGCCCGCATTCGTCAGGCAGCTACACGAACCGTCCTTCACGCACTCGCCCTCGCCGTCCAGGAAGGCGTCGAGCGCGGCGATCAGCATCTCCTGCATGCTGGTGCGGCTGTGGGCGGCCAGCAGCTTGAGCCGTAGATGGCGGTGGGGATCGAGCCGCAGGGAGACCCGCACGCGGCCGAAGTGGTCGCGCACCAGGCCCTGCTGGCTTTCGGCAATGCTCGCTTCGAGACCTTCGGGCTGCCGGGCGCGGCGCCCTGCCTTGGCGCCCGGCTTGACGGCCGAGAGCGGTGGGCGTTCCAGCCCGCCGGGATGGGAGTTGACCACGCCGGGAACCGGCTGCGCGGCCCCCTTGCGCAGAAGGAGACCGCCGTTCAGTCGTGCCGCTTTCATCCTGCCGTCTCGAGTTTTTGCGCCAAGGAACCTTGAATCGCCCGGATCGCCGGCCGCGCCGTGGCATGGGCGGCGGGCTGGGCCAGGCCGAAGCTCTGAGGCTCGACGCGGCTCAGCCGGTCGGCCAGATAGTCCCAGAGATCGGCGATCTCCTGGGTTGAGCGGGCGCTGTTGGGCAGCTCCATGACGGTGCGCCCGTCGATCATGCTGGCGGCAAAGTCGGTGCGCTGGTGCAAGGTCACCGGCGCCACCGTGCCGTGCTGGGAAAGCGCGATGGCGGCCTCAGCGGAGATCCGTGCCCGCGGCGTGGCGGCGTTGACCACGAAGACCAGAGAGCCGTGGGAGCGCTCCACCAGGTCCACCGTGGCGCCTGCGGCCCGCAGGTCGTGCGGGCTGGGCCGGGTCGGAATGACCACCAGATCGGAGACCCGGATGACGTGCTCGATGGTCGTGGTGATGGCCGGAGGCGTGTCGAAGACCACGAGCTTGATACCCAGCTCCGCCATCTTCCGCAGATCGGCATTGAGGCGTGAAATGAAGGTCTGGGCGAAGACCGGCGTGTCGGCCTGGCGGGCGTTCCACCACTCCGACAGGCTGCCCTGTGGGTCCGTGTCGATCAGCGCCACCGGGCCGGCGCCATCGAGCTCGGCCTGGACCGCGACATGGCCGGCCAAGGTGGTCTTTCCGGACCCGCCCTTCTGTGACGCAAAGGTCAAAACCCGCATGAAAGACTACTCCCGATTCACCGCCGGCCGGCCTCGCGCGCCTCCCGCTCGGCCAGGGACCGACGGCCGTCTCGAATGGGTCCGGAACGCTTCTTCGGCGCCCACGACCCCCGATTTTCGGAAAGGTAGATTTAATCGCTTAATATATAATGAATGTAATATATTGCGGCCGATTGGAAGCTAATAAAACTCAAATTACATGTAGATTATTATTTGATCTATACTGAAATACACTCCAATTTTTATTCAATTACCGAAGTAACTGCTTGCTGGCCGCTCACGGCTCGAGCTCGGGCAGGCCCTCGCCGCGCGCCGCGTCGAAGCCGAGGCGCGCCCAGGTCTCGGCCATGTGGGGCGGCAACGGGGCGCTGATCCGGAAGGTGGTGCCGTCGGCCGGGTGCGGCAGGGCAAGCTCCCGGGCGTGCAGCTGGAGCCGCCGCGGCACGGCCGGGTCGGCGAGGAAGGCGGCCTTGCCGCCGTACTTGCCGTCACCCAGGATCGGGTGGCCGATGGCGGCGCAGTGGGCCCGGAGCTGATGGGTACGCCCCGTGAGCGGGCGGAGCTGAAGCCAGGCGGCCCGCTTGTCCGCGTTCTGGACCACCCGGTAGAGTGTCGCGGCCGGCCGCCCTTCGATGGCCGCGCCCGAGACCTTCTCCTCGCCGGCCACGCGGTCCCGCTGCTTGGCGAGCGCCAGGTCGATCCGGCCGGCCCGTGGCGACGGCACGCCGGCGACCGCAGCCCAGTAGGTCTTGCGCGCGTCCTGGCCGTGGAAGACCTCGCCCAGCGCGCGCGCCGCCGCCGCGGTGCGGGCCAGCAGCAGGACGCCGCTGGTGTCCTTGTCGAGGCGATGCACCAGGCGCGGACGCTCCTTGGCGCCGAAGCGCAGGGCCTCGGCCATGGCGTCGAGGTGCCGGGTCTGGCCGCTGCCGCCCTGCACTGCCAGTCCGGCCGGCTTGTCGAGGGCGATCAGCCAGTCGTCCAGGAAGAGAACCCGGGCCTGCAGGTCTGCGGCGTCCTTGGGGTCCAGCCGGGCCGCCGGCCGCGGACTGGCCTCGCTCCCCGGTGGCGCCGCGGCGCCCGCGCCAGGGGGTACGCGTACGCTCTCGCCGGGCGCGACCCGGTGGCTCGCCTTGACCCGCTTGCCGTCGACCCGGACCTGGCCAGTGCGCAACAGCTTCTCCAGCCGGCCGTGTCCGAGCGCGGGAAAGCGCCGCCGGAACCAGCGGTCCAGCCGCAGCCCGGCCTCGTCCTCGTCGACGGTCAGGAGTTGGACGTCCGACACCGGCAGATTCTAGGCGATGTCGACCGGTCTGAGTACGGCTTTCGAGGGGCGCGGTGCCGTCACCGCACCCCGCCCACTGGAATTCAGGCCGCGAGCGGTTTCGGCGGCGAGTTGAGCCAGGAGATGCAGCAGTCGGTGTTCATGAGATAGACGCCGATGCGCGCGAGATCCGCCAAGTCGCTCTCGCCGGCACAGGCGAGCGCATCGGGCACCGCGACCACCCGGAAGTCCCTGGCGCTGGCTTCCAGGACGGTGGCTCGGATCGCGGTGCTGAAGTTGCAGCCACAGACCGCGATGGTCGAGACGCCGAGGCTTCGCAGATGGTCTTCCAGGCAGGTCTTGTAGAAGGCGCCCCAGCGCGGGCGGTAGAGCGCCCATTCCTTGTCGGCCAGGCGCTGCGGCTTGCCATCCAGCAGCTCGGCGCAGCTAAGGCGCATCTCGGGCGCCGGATTGACCTCGTCCACCAGGTCCGCACCCCGGGTGCCGGGCATGAGGACCCTCATGCCCTCCTCGACGGCCCGCCGCCGGCAGGCGTCCACGTTGGAGCCGTCGGGCCGGTAGAGGCGCACCAGGTGGACGACGGGCGCACCGCGCGCGCGGAAGCCCCGCGCCAGCTGGCCGATCCGGTCCAGGGTCCGCCGGCCACCGAGGTAGCCGACCGGCGAGCCGGGCTGCAGACAGTCCTTCTGGACCGCGAAGGTCAGGAGCGCAATACGATCCCGCTCGGGAGTCGTGTAATCGGGCATTCAGTTCCTCTCCGGTTGAACGGGCCCCCGGTCCCCAAGCCATGCCATCCGGGTTGGCACTTGAATATAGATGCATCCGAAGCGAAACAACCGACAACCCGGAATGGCTGCGTCGCGGATTCCGCATTGCTGGCCCGTCGGCCCGCCGGCGCGCCTATCCTCAGCTCTCGTCCTCTTCTCCCTCGCCCCCGCCACCCGCCTGGCGCTCGGCACGCAGTTTGGACCAGTAGGCCAGGCGCTTGGCGATTTCCCGCTCGAAGCCGCGCTCGGCCGGGCGGTAGAACTGGCGCCGCTCCATGCCCTCCGGGAAGTAGTTCTGGCCCGAGAAGGCCTCGGGCGCGTCATGGTCGTAGTCGTAGCCGGACCCATAGCCGAGCGATTTCATGAGCCCTGTGGGAGCGTTCAGGATGTGCATGGGCGGCGCCAGCGAGCCGGTCTCCCGGGCCGCCCGCTGGACCTCGCCGAAGGCCTTGTAGGCGGCGTTGGACTTGGGCGCGGTGCCCAGGTAGATGACCGCCTGGGCGAGCGCCAGCTCCCCCTCCGGCGAGCCGATGCGCTCGTAGGCCTCCCAGGACGAGAGCGACTGGACCAGGGCCTGGGGGTCGGCGAGCCCTACATCCTCCACGGCGAAGCGCACCAGGCGCCGGGCGATGTAGCGCGGGTCCTCGCCGCCGGCCAGCATGCGCGCCAGCCAGTAGAGCGCGGCGTCGCTGTCCGAGCCCCGGAGTGACTTGTGGAGGGCGCTGATGAGGTTGTAGTGGCCCTCCTGGCTCTTGTCGTAGAGCGGCGCCCGCTTCTGGACGATGCGGGCCAGCGCCGCGGTATCGACCGGCTCCGGGGCATCGAGGGCGAAGAGCTCCTCGGCCAGGTTGAGGAGGTAGCGGCCGTCGCCGTCAGCCATGGCGATGAGGGCCTCGCGGGCGTCGGCAGCGAGCGGCAGGGCCCGGCCGGCGTCCGCCTCGGCCCGCTGCAGCAGGGTCTCCAGCGCCGCCCCGTCGAGGCGCTGGAGCACGAAGACCTGGCAGCGGGAGAGCAGCGCGCTGTTCAGCTCGAAGGAGGGGTTCTCGGTGGTCGCCCCCACCAGGATGACGGTGCCGTCCTCCACGTAGGGCAGGAAGCCGTCCTGCTGGGCCCGGTTGAAGCGGTGGATCTCGTCGATGAAAAGGAGGGTCCCGCGGCCGGCCAAGCGCCGCTCCTTGGCCCGCTCGAAGACCTTGCGCAGGTCCGCCACGCCCGAGAAGACCGCTGACAGAGGCTCGAAGGCGAGCTCGCCGGTCTCGGCCAGGAGGCGCGCGATGGTGGTCTTGCCGCTGCCTGGCGGCCCCCAGAGGATCATGGAGGCGAGGCGCCCGGCCGCCACCATCCGCCCGAGCGGCGCATCGGGCGCCAGCAGGTGGTCCTGGCCCACGACCTGGGAGAGGTTCGCCGGCCGCAAACGGTCGGCCAGGGGACGCGGCGCCTGACCCTCGAACAGGCCCCGGCTCCCCCCGGCCGGCCGATCGGCGCTCATGCCGAGAGTTCCACCTTGCGCACCCGGCCGTTGCGGCGGAACTCGATGATCCAGCGCTCGCGGGAGGAGAGCAGCAGGGGCTCCACGTCGGCGGCGCGCACCACCTTCTCTCCGTTGATCTCGAGCAGGATATCGCCGGCCCGGAAGCGCAGGCGTCGGGCGACGCTCTGGCGCGGCACCTGGAGCAGGATCACGCCGCTCCAAGCGCCCGGCAGGTCCAGCTCCTCGGCCAGCGCCGGCGAGAGGTTGGCCACCGTTGCGCCCCTGAGCGGGTGCTGCTCCTGCAGGACCCGCTGGTCCCGGGGCGGCCTCTCCGGCGCCTCGGCGAAAGCGAGCCGCACGCTCATGAGCTTGTGCTGGCGCATGACCTTGACCTCGGTGGTCTCCCCGAGAAGCCCGGTCGCGATGCGGAACTCGAGGGACTCCACGTCGTCCACGTGATCGCCGCCGATCTCGACGATGACGTCGCCCTGTCGGATACCCGCCCCATCGGCCGGCCCGCTCCTGTAGACCCGGTTCACGATGACGCCGCCCGGCCGGTCGAGCCCGAAGCCCTCGGCCAGGTCGGCGCTCAGGGTCTGGCCGACCAGTCCCGACCAGGGCCGCATGATCCGCCCGCCGGTCCGGGCGCTGGCGAGCACCACCCGCACCATCTCCGACGGCACCGCAAAGCCGATGCCGATGGAGCCGCCGCCGCGCGAGTAGATGGCCGTGTTGACGCCGATCAGCTTGCCGTCGAGGGTGACCAGCGCGCCGCCCGAGTTGCCCGGGTTGATGGCGGCGTCGGTCTGGATGAAGAAATTGAAGTCGCTGATGCCGCCCTGGGTGCGCGCCAGCGCCGAAATGATGCCGCTGGTGACGGTCTGGCCGACGCCGAAGGGGTTGCCGATGGCCAGCACCAGGTCGCCCACCTGGGCCTCGTCGGAGTCCTTCAGCGCCAGCGAGGGCAGCGGCTCGCCGCCGGTGTCGATCCGCAGCACCGAGAGGTCGGCCCGGTCGTCGCTCACCACCAGCTCGGCGTCGAACTCGCGCCGGTCGTACAGGACGACGGTGATCTCCGAGGCGCCCTGGATGACGTGATGGTTGGTCACCACCAGGCCGCTGGGGTCGACGATCACGCCGGAGCCGAGGGAGTTCTGGACCCGCTCGCGCGGCTTGCCCAGGCTGCCGAAGCTCTCGCCGAAGAAGCGCTTGAAGAAGGGGTCGTCGAACAGCGGCGAGAAGGCGTGCTGCTGGACCACCCGCTTGGCGTAGATGTTGACCACGGCCGGCGCCGCGCTGCGCACCACCGGCGCGAAGGAGAGCTGCATCTCCGCGCGGGACTCGGGCACCTTGGCCTGCTGGGCCGCCGCCCCGGCCGGGACGACGAGCGCGAGGGCCGCAATCAAGGAGAGACACAGGCGCCGCGCCGCCTGGCTCCGAGAATCACCCAGGGCGGCCCGGCCGGGCCGCCCTGGCGTGTACGTGAAACCGAGCCTCATGACGACCGCTAGTCTTCGTCTTCTTCTTCGTCCGGCTCACTGGTGGGGCCGGAATCCTGTCCCTTGGCGTCGGGGTTGCGGTCGACCAGCTCGATCACCGCCATGGGCGCCATGTCGCCATAGCGGTGGCCGGCCTTAAGGACGCGGGTGTAGCCGCCGGCGCGCTCCTGGTAGCGCTCGGCCAGCTCCTCGAACAGCTTCGCCGTGATGACCCGGTCGCGCAGCACCGACATGGCCTGTCGCCGGGCGTGCAGGTCTCCGCGCTTGCCCAGCGTGATCAGGCGGTCGACCACCCGGCGCAGATCCTTCGCCTTGGGCAGGGTGGTCTTGATCTGCTCGTGCTTCAGCAGCGCCACCGCCATGTTGGCGAACATGGCCTTGCGGTGGGTGCTGGTGCGGTTCAGCTTGCGACGGCTGATGCCGTGGCGCATGGCGCGTCCTCCTCTTCGCCGGGCCTCGCGCGCGAGACCGATTGCGGATCCCGGACGCCGCGGCCGGCGGGCTCTCGCCGCCGCCCAGGCACGCCGGGCCGGGGCCACCGTGGCCCCATGAAAACGCCGAACGGGCCGCGCCAAAGGACGCGGCCCGCCGGCCGGTTGCTAGAAGGGCTCGTCGAGACGCTTGGCCAGCTCCTCGATGTTCTCGGGCGGCCAGGTCGGGATCTCCATGCCCAGGTGGAGGCCCATCTGGGCGAGCACCTCCTTGATCTCGTTCAGCGACTTGCGGCCGAAGTTCGGGGTCCGGAGCATCTCCGCCTCGGTCTTCTGCACCAGGTCGCCGATATAGACGATGTTGTCGTTCTTCAAGCAGTTGGCCGAGCGCACGGAAAGCTCCAGCTCGTCCACCTTGCGCAGCAGGTTACGGTTGAACGGCGGCTCGGCGGCCTGCTCCTCGGCCGTGCGGGACTGGGGCTCCTCGAAGTTGATGAAGAGCTGCAGCTGGTCCTGCAGGATGCGCGCAGCGAGCGCCACGGCGTCGTCGGGCGTGACGGCGCCGTTGGTCTCGATCTCCATGGTCAGCTTGTCGTAGTCGGTCACCTGGCCGACGCGCGTGTTCTCCACCTTGTAGGAGACCTTGCGCACCGGCGAGAAGACCGCGTCCACGGGGATCAGGCCGATGGGCGCGTCCTCGGGCCGGTTCTGGGTGCCGGCGACGTAGCCCTTGCCGTTCTCGACCACCAGCTCCATGTCCAGGTGGGCGCCGTCGTCGAGGGTGCAGATCACCAGCTCCGGGTTCATGACGTCGATGTCGTGCCCGGTCTCGATCTGGGCCGCCGTCACCTCGCCCGGCCCGTCGGCGCGCAGGCGCATGCGCTTCGGCCCCTCGCCGTGCATGCGGAGCCAGATCGACTTCACGTTCAGCACGATGTCTGTCAGGTCCTCGCGCACCCCAGCGATGGAGGAGAACTCGTGCAGCACCCCGTCGACCTGGATGCTGGTCACCGCAGCGCCCTGGAGAGAGGAGAGCAGGATGCGGCGCAGCGCGTTGCCCAGCGTCAGGCCGAAGCCGCGCTCCAGCGGCTCGGCGACGACCTTGGCGAAGCGTTGCGAATCATCGCCCGACTGAATGTCGAGCTTGTTGGGCTTGATCAACTCGGTCCAGTTTTTCTGCAGCACGACTGTGACCTCACGGCTTTCAGGCGGTTGCCCGATAGGGCGGGCGTTTTCGAAACCAAACCGGCCCAGGGCGGAACCGGCCGAATAGAGGTAGAGACGAACCCCTCGTGTTCAATGTCCGGGACCGGCCGTGTGCCGGCCCCTCGCCGGGGCGCTCTAGACCCGGCGGCGTTTGGGCGGCCGGCAGCCGTTGTGCGGGATCGGCGTCACGTCGCGGATCGCGGTGATGGTGAAGCCGACCGACTGCAGCGCGCGCAGCGCCGACTCCCGTCCGGAGCCCGGTCCCTTGACGTTGATCTCCAGGGTCTTCATGCCGTGCTCCATGGCCTTGCGGCCGGCGTCCTCGGCTGCCAGCTGGGCGGCGTAGGGCGTCGACTTGCGCGAGCCCTTGAAGCCCTGGCCACCGGCCGACGACCAGGAAATGGCGTTCCCCTGCACGTCGGTGATGGTGATCATGGTGTTGTTGAAGGTGGCGCTCACGTGGGCGATGCCGGACGTGATGTTCTTCTTCTCCCGGCGCCTCAGGCGGGCCTGCGGTTTGGCCATCTTGGGGTCGTCTCCTGCTTAGTCCAGGCCCGGTCAGGCCTTCTTCTTGCCGGCGATCGGGCGCGCGGGGCCCTTTCGCGTGCGGGCGTTGGTGTGGGTGCGCTGGCCGCGCACGGGCAGGCCCTTGCGGTGGCGCAGGCCGCGGTAGCAGCCGAGGTCCATGAGCCGCTTGACGTTCATCGCCATGTCGCGGCGCAGGTCGCCCTCGACCACGAAATCCCGGTCGATGGTCTCGCGGATGCGGACCACCTCGTCGTCGGTCAGCTCGTTGACCCGGCGCTCGGCGGGGATGCCCACCCGCTCGCAGATCTGCGCGGCCTTGCTGCGGCCGATGCCGTGGATATAGGTCAGCGCGATCTCGACGCGTTTTTGTGTCGGTATGTTGACGCCAGCGATACGTGCCACGAGGCGATCTCCTTCAGGCTCGCTTATTCAGACTGTCCGGACATGCGGAATCGGCCGGCCGCTGCCACGCCAGCGCCGGGGGATTATAGGGACGCGCCCCTTGCTGTCAACGCCGCTCATGGCTCCCCCAGCCGCTCGAAGAGCTGCTCGGTCACCTGGTCGATATCGGCCATGCCGTCCACCCATTGGAGCACCCCGCGGGCCTCGTAGTAGGGCAGGATCGGCGCCGTCTGCTCGTGGTAGGCCTCCAGGCGGGCGCGGACCGTCTCCTCGTTGTCGTCGGCCCGGCGGGTGAACTCCGTGCCGCCGCAGCGGTCGCAGATCCCCTCCTCGCGGGGCCGCTGGAACTTGTCGTGGTAGCCGGCGCCGCAGCCGGCACAGGTGAAGCGCCCGGTGATGCGCTCCACCAGGGCCTCCTCGTCGACCCTGAGCTCGATCACCGTGTCCAGCTTCAGCCCCTTCTCGCTCAGCATGGCGTCGAGCGCCTCTGCCTGGGCGGTGGTGCGAGGAAAACCGTCCAAAATGAAGCCCTTGGCGCAGTCGGGCTGGTCGATGCGCTCGGAGATCATCTGCACCATCAGGGCGTCGGGCATGAGCTGCCCGGCGTCCATGATCTCCTTGGCCTGGCGCCCCAGCGCGCTGCCCGAGGCCACGGTGGCGCGCAGCATGTCGCCGGTCGAGAGCTGGACCAGGCCGTATCTGTCCTCCAGGCGCTTGGCCTGGGTGCCCTTGCCCGCGCCCGGCGGGCCGAGAAGGATGATGTTCATCCGCGCCGCCCCTTGAGCTTGGCCTTCTTGATCAGGCCCTCGTACTGGTGGGCGAGCAGGTGGGAGTGGATCTGGGCCACCGTGTCCATGGTGACCGAGACCACGATCAGCAGGCTGGTGCCGCCGAAGTAGAAGGGCACCTGATACTGGGAGATCAGGATCTCCGGCAGCAGGGCGACCGAGGTCAGGTAGATGGCGCCGACGGCGGTCAGGCGGGTCAGGATATAGTCCAGATAGGCCGCCGTGTTCTTGCCCGGGCGGATGCCGGGGATGAAGCCGCCGTGCTTCTTCAGGTTCTCCGCCATCTCCTCAGGATTGATCACGTGGGAGACGTAGAAGAAGGTGAAGAACATGATGCAGGCCGCGTAGAGGGCGAGATAGAGCGGCGAGCCGCGGCCCATGAGGGCGGTGAAGGTGATCAGCCACTCGGGCCCGCCGGTGCCCGAGAAGCCCGCCGCGGTCAGCGGCAGCAGCAGGATCGAGCTGGCGAAGATCACCGGGATGACGCCGGCCGAGTTGACCTTCAGCGGCATGTGGGTGCTCTCGCCGCCGAACATCTTGTTGCCCATCTGGCGCTTGGGGTACTGCACCACGACCCGGCGCTGGGCCCGCTCCATGAACACGATGAAGGCGATGACGGCGACCGCCATGACCAGCAGCACGACGATGATGCCGGCCGAGAGCGCGCCCGTGCGGCCCAGCTCCAGGGTGTTGACCAGGGCCGACGGCAGGTTGGCCACGATGCCGGAGAAGATGATCAGCGAGATGCCGTTGCCCACCCCGCGCTGGGTGATCTGCTCGCCCAGCCACATGAGGAAGACGGTGCCCCCGGTGAGCGTTATGACCGCCGTCACCCGGAAGAAGATGCCCGGATCGATCACCGCCGAGCCGCCGGGCCCGGTCATGCCCTCGAGGCCGACGGCGATGGCGAAGGACTGGAAGGCGGCCAGCAGCACGGTGCCGTAGCGGGTGTACTGGTTCAGCTTCTTGCGGCCCGATTCGCCCTCTTTCTTCAGGGCCTGGAGCTGCGGCGACATGGGCGTGACCAGCTGCATGATGATCGCCGCGGTGATGTAGGGCACCACGTTGAGGGCGAAGATGGTCATGCGCCCGAGCGCGCCGCCGGCAAACATGTCGAAGACGCCCAGGATGCCGCCCGAATGCTGCTGGAAGATCTGCTCCAGGGTGGCCGGGTCGATGCCGGGCACCGGGATATAGGTGCCGAGGCGATAGATCACCAGCGCGCCCAGGGTGAACCAGAGGCGCTTCTTCAGCTCCGTGGCCTTGGCGATCGCCCCGAAGTTGAAGCTTTGCGCCAGTTGTTCTGCGGCAGATGCCATTCACTCGGTCCCAAGGCGGCTGGTTCAAGAGCGGGCGGACGAGCGCCCGCGCCCGGCCGCCGCGGCGGCGCGCTATGCCTCGCCGCCGGTTTCCTTCGCGCCGGACTTCTCGGCCGGCGCGTCCTTCGCGGCCTTGCCTTTCGCGGCTGTTCCCTTCGCCGCCGCGGCCTTGCCGCTTTCCGGCTGGCCGGCGTCCGCGGCCGCGACGACGGAGAGGCTGCCGCCCGCCTTCTCGACCGCCTCGGCGGCCTTCTTCGAGGCGCCGGCCACGTTGATAGTGATCTTGGTCTTCAGCTCGCCGCGCGCAAGGAGGCGGATGCCGTCGCGTGGATTCTTGACCACGCCGGCCGCCTTCAGGGCCGCGGCGTCGATCGGCTGCTTCGGGTCGAGCGCCTTGGCGTCGATGGCCTGCTGCAGGCGGTCGAGATTGATGGCCACGTAGCGCTTGGCGAAGATGTTGTTGAAGCCGCGCTTGGGCATGCGCCGGTGGATCGGCATCTGGCCGCCCTCGAAGCCCTTGAGGGCGACGCCGCTGCGCGATTTCTGCCCCTTGTGGCCGCGCCCGGCGGTCTTGCCGGTGCCGGAGCCGATGCCCCGGCCGACGCGCTTGCGGGCGCCGCGGGCGCCCGGGTTGTCCCTCAAGTCGTTCAGTCTCATCGGACGTCGTCCTCGCTACGAACCCGGAGGGCAGGCCGCTTCCGGCCGCCTCAGGCGCCGTCCTCGACGCGCACCAGGTGGCTCACCTTGTCGATCATGCCCCGCACGGCGGGCGTATCTTCCAGCTCGCGGGTGCGGTTCATCTTGTTGAGGCCCAGGCCGATCAGCGTCGCGCGCTGGTCCTTGGGGCGGCCGATGGGGCTGCCCACCTGGGTCACCTTGATGGTCTTCTTCGCCTCGGCCATGGTGCCTGCTCCCGCCTACTCCCGCGCCTCGGCCTCGTGCTCGCGCCGGCCCACCAGGTCGGAGACCTTCTTGCCCCGGCGCTGGGCCACCATGCGCGGGCTGCAGCACTTGCCGAGGCCGTCGAAGGTGGCGCGGATCATGTTGTGGGGGTTGGCCGAGCCGATCGACTTGGCGACCACGTCCTGGACCCCGAGGGCCTCGAAGACGGCGCGCATGGGCCCGCCGGCGATGATGCCGGTGCCCGGATCGGCGGCGCGCAGCACCACCCGGCCCGCGCCGAAGCGCCCGTTCACGTCGTGATGCAGGGTGCGGCCCTCGCGCAGCGGCACGCGCACCAGGTTGCCCTTGGCCTGCTCCGTCGCCTTGCGGATCGCCTCGGGCACCTCGCGGGCCTTGCCGTGGCCGTGGCCGACGCGCCCGCGGCCGTCGCCGACAACCACCAGCGCCGCGAAGCCGAAGCGCCGGCCGCCCTTCACCACCTTGGCCACGCGATTGATGCCGACCAGCTTCTCGACCAGTTCGCTGTCTTCCCGGCTACCCCGGTCGTCCCGCTGGCCGCGGCCGTTCCTCTGCTGTCTCGCCATACTGCCGTGTCCTTCCAATGCGGCCTAGAACGCCAGGCCGCCCTCGCGCGCCGCATCGGCCAAGGCCTTGACGCGCCCGTGATAGAGATAGCCGCCGCGGTCGAATACCACTTCCTTGGCGCCCGCCGCGGTCGCGCGCTCGGCGACCAGCTTGCCGACGGCCGCCGCCGCGTCCTTGTCGGCGCCGGTCTTCAGCGACCCGCGCAGGTCCTTCTCGAGGCTCGAGGCGGACGCCAGGGTGACGCCCTTGGCGTCGTCGATGACCTGGGCGTAGATGTGCTTGGAGGAGCGGAACACGGAAAGCCGCGGCCGCGCCCGGCTCTTGCGCCTGATCTGGGAGCGAACCCGCTGCTTGCGGCGCTTGTAGAGGCTTTGCGATGACGACATGGCCTTACTTCTTCTTGCCTTCCTTGCGCAGGATGGTCTCGTCCACGTACTTGATGCCCTTGCCCTTGTAGGGCTCCGGCGGGCGGTAGCCGCGGATCTCGGCGGCGACCTGTCCGACCCGTTGCTTGCTGGCGCCCGCGATGCTGATCGAGGTCGGCTTCTCGCAGGTGATCTTGATGCCCTCGGGGATCGGGTGGTTGATCTCGTGGCTGTAGCCGAGCTGCAGATTGAGGGTCTGGCCCTGCACCGCGGCCCGGTAGCCGACGCCGTTGATCTCCAGATCCTTGGTGAAGCCCGTCGAGACGCCGGTCACCAGCGACTGCAGCAGCGAGCGCGTGGTGCCCCACATGGCCCGCGCGGTCTTGCTGTCGTTGACCGGCCGCACCCAGATCTTGCCGTCCTCCAGGCTTGCCGTGACGGAGTCCGAGATCTCCTGGGAGAGCTCGCCCAGCTTGCCCTTGACCGTGCAGATCGCGCCGGCGATCGACACCTCGACGCCGTCGGGCACCTCTATAGGGTTCTTGCCTACGCGCGACATGACCGTTTCCCTGAAATCCTTGTCCCTAGAACACCCGGCAGAGGACCTCGCCGCCGACGTTGGCGGCGCGCGCCTCCTGGTCGGACAGCACGCCGCGCGGCGTCGACAGGATCGAGATCCCGAGACCGTTGTAGACCCGCGGCAGGTCCTTGATCTTCGAGTAGACCCGCCGGCCCGGCTTGGAGATCCGCGAGATCTCCCTGATCACGGGCTCGCCGTCGGCGTACTTCAGCTCGATGCGCAGCTCGGAGATCCCCGGCCGCAACTCCTTGGTGCTGAAGTCGCGGATATAGCCCTCGCGCTTCAGCACGTCGAGCACATTGGCGCGCAGCCGCGAGCCGGGCGCGCGCACCGCGTTGTCGCCCGCACGCTGGCCGTTGCGGATCCGGGTCAGCATATCCCCGAGGGGATCGCTCATCGCCATGTTTGCGGCTCCTTTCCTACCAACTGGACTTGACCATGCCGGGGATCTGCCCGACCGAGCCAAGCTCACGCACCGCGATACGCGACAAACGGAATTTCCTGTAGAAGCCCCTGGGCCGGCCGGTCAGCTCGCAACGGTTGCGCACGCGGCTCGCGGCGCTGTTGCGGGGCAGCTCGGCCAGCTTGATGTAAGCCTGGAAACGCTCTTCCGGCGGCAGCGAACGGTCGCGGGCCACGGCCTTCAGCCGCTCGCGCTTGCCGGAATACTTCTGGGCCAGGCGCTTGCGCCGCTTGTTCTTCTCAACCGCGCTTTTCTTGGCCATCTGTCTCTTGCTTCCCTTGCTCTCGGTTCCAGTGCGTCCGCTAGTTCCGGAACGGCATGTCGAACTGCTCGAGGAGGGCCTTGGCCTCCTCGTCGGTCTTGGCCGTGGTCACGATCACCACGTTCAGGCCGCGGATCTCGTCGACCTTGTCGTAGTCGATCTCGGGGAACACGATCTGCTCCTTCAGGCCCATGGCGAAGTTGCCGCGGCCGTCGAACGAGCGGCTCGGAATGCCCCGGAAGTCGCGCACCCGCGGGAGCGCGATGGTGACCAGCCGGTCGAGGAACTCGTACATGCGCGCACGGCGCAGGGTCACCTTGCAACCCACCTGCATGCCCTCGCGCAGCTTGAAGCTGGCGATCGACTTCTTGGCCCGGGTGATGATCGGCTTCTGCCCGGTGATCCGGGTCAGGTCGCTGCTGGCGGCGTGCACCTTCTTCTGGTCGGACACACCCTCGCCGACGCCCATGTTGACCACGATCTTCTCGATCGACGGCGCCTGGTAGCGGTTCTTGTAGCCGAACTGCTCCATCAGGGCCGGCAGCACGGCCGCATCGTAATGTTCCTGAAGACGGGGTTTCATCGTTCTTCGTCCGCTTAGGAGTCGATCATTTCGCCGGAGCGGGTCGCCACGCGCACCTTGCGCTCACCCTCGATGACCTTGTAGCCGACCCGGGTCGGCCGGTCGCTCTTGGGGTCGATCAGGGACACGTTGGAGATATGGAGCGGCGCCTCCTTGTCCATGATCCCGCCGGGGCTCATCTGGGTCGGGCCCTGGTGGCGCTTGACCATGTTGAGGCCCTGGACCAGCACCCGCTCTTGCTTGCGCAGCACGCGCAGAACCTCGCCGGTCTTGCCCTTGTCCTTGCCGGTGATGGCGATCACCTTGTCGCCCTTCTTGATCTTGAACTTGCGGGCCATCACAGCACCTCCGGCGCCAGCGAGATGATCTTCATGAACTTGCGCGCCCGGAGCTCGCGGGTCACCGGGCCGAAGATGCGGGTGCCGATGGGCTCGTTCTGCCGGGTGATCAGAACCGCGGCGTTGTTGTCGAAGCGGATCGTGCTGCCGTCCTCGCGGCGGATCTCCTTGGCGGTGCGCACGATGACGGCCCGGTGCATGTCGCCCTTCTTGACGCGGCCGCGCGGGATCGCCTCCTTCACGCTGACCACAATGATGTCGCCCACGTGCGCGGTCTTGCGCTTGGCGCCGCCCAGGACCTTGATGCACTGGACGCGCCGGGCGCCGGAGTTATCGGCCACGTCGAGCTGTGTCTGCATCTGGATCATGGTTCCGGGACTCCTTAAATCAGCGTCCCGCCGCGGCCGAGCCGCCCTGGACGTCCAGCAGATTCCAGCACTTGGACTTGGAGATCGGCCGGCATTCCTCGATCCGGACGAGGTCGCCCACCTTGGCGCTGTTGGCCTCGTCGTGGGCGTGATAGCGCTTGGTGCGCTTGATGAACTTCTTGTAGAGGGGATGCATCAGCCGGCGCTCGACCAAGACGGTGATCGTCTTGTCGGCCTTGTCGCTGACCACCACTCCCTGCAACACACGACGCGGCATGGCTCTCGACTCCTAGGCTCCCGGCGCGGCCGGCTGCTGACGCTGGCGCAGGATCGTCTTGATGCGGGCGATGTCGCGCCGCACCTCGCGGATCCGCGCGGTGTTCTCCAACTGCCCGCTGGCGCGCTGGAAGCGCAGGTTGAACGCCTCCTTGCGCAGCCCGATCAGGCTGTCCTTCAGCTCGTCTTCCGACTTGGTGCGCAGCTCGCCGGACTTCATCTCGCTCACTCCTCGCCCAGCCGGGTCACGAAACGGGTCGCGATCGGCAGCTTGGCCGCGGCCAGGGTGAAGGCCTGCTCGGCCACGTCCCGCGGCACGCCGTCCAGCTCGAACATGATGCGCCCCGGCTTGATCCGCGCGGCCCACCACTCGGGCGAGCCCTTGCCCTTGCCCTGGCGCACCTCGGCCGGCTTCTGGGAGACCGGCACGTCCGGGAAGACGCGGATCCAGAGCTTGCCGGCGCGGCGCATGTGGCGCGTGATGGCGCGCCGCGCCGCCTCGATCTGGCGCGCGGAGATGCGTCCCGGCCGCACCGCCTTCAGGCCGTAGGCGCCGAAGTTGAGGTCCGTGCCGCCCTTGGCGTTGCCGTGGATGCGGCCCTTGTGGGCCTTGCGGTACTTGGTCCGTTTCGGCTGCAGCATAACCTGTCGTCCCTACTCTTCGGCCCGGCCTCAGCGGCCCACCTGGGCCTCTTGCAGCTTCTTGTCCTGGGCCATGGGGTCGTGCGCCAGGATCTCGCCCTTGAAGACCCAGACCTTCACGCCGCAGGTGCCGTAGGTGGTGCGCGCCGTGGCCTCGCCGAAGTCGACGTCGGCGCGCAGCGTATGGAGCGGCACCCGGCCCTCGCGGTACCATTCGGTCCGCGCGATCTCGGCCCCGCCCAGGCGCCCGGCGCAGTTGATGCGGATGCCCTCGGCGCCCAGACGCATGGCCGACTGCACGGCCCGCTTCATGGCGCGGCGGAAGGCGACCCGGCGCTCGAGCTGCTGGGCGATGTTCTCGGCCACCAGGGTGGCGTCGATCTCCGGCTTGCGGATCTCGACGATGTTGAGGTGCACCTCGCTGCCGGTCATCTGCTGCAGGTCGCGGCGCAGCTTCTCGATGTCGGCGCCCTTCTTGCCGATGACCACGCCCGGGCGCGCCGTGTGGATGGTGATGCGCGCCTTCTTGGCCGGCCGCTCGATGACGATGCGCGAGACCCCGGCCTGGGCCAGGCGCTTGCGCAGGAACTCGCGGATCTGCAGGTCCTCGTGCAGCATCGGCCCGAAGTCGTCGTCGGCGTACCAGCGCGACTCCCAGGTGCGGTTGATGCCCAGCCTGAGGCCAACCGGATTGACTTTCTGACCCATCAGGCCGTCTCCTCGCGCTCGCGAACCACCAGCGTCAGGCGGCTCCAGGGTTTCAGCAGGCGCCCGGCCCGGCCGCGCGCACGGGCGCGGAAGCGCTTCATCACGAAGGCCTTGCCGACGGTCGCCTCGGCCACGTAGAGCCGGTCGACGTCGAGCTGGTGGTTGTTCTCGGCGTTGGCGATCGCCGCCTCCAGGGTCTTCTTCACGTCGCGGGCGATGCGGCGCTTGGAGAAGTTGAGCTCGGCCAGCGCCTGCTCCGCGTTGCGGCCGCGGATGCTCTGGCACACCAGGTTCAGCTTGCGCGCGCTGGTGCGCAGCGGCCTGGCCACCGCCAGCGCCTCGTTCTCCGCCACCCGCCGGCCGCGAGACTGCTTGCTCATGGCCTAGCGCCTCCTCGCCTTCTTGTCCGCAGCGTGGCCGTAGAAGGTCCGCGTCGGCGCGAACTCGCCGAACTTGTGGCCGACCATGTTCTCGGTCACCAGCACGGGCAGGAACTTGCGCCCGTTGTAGACGCCGAAGGTCAGGCCGACGAACTGCGGCATGATGGTCGACCGACGTGACCAGGTTTTGATGATCTCGTTGCGGCCCGAACCGCGCGCGACATCCGCCTTCTTAAGCAGATTGCCGTCGACGAACGGGCCTTTCCAAACAGAGCGCGCCACCTTGGCCCCCTTACCGTCTCTTGCTCTTGTGCCGGCGGCGCACGATGAGCTGGTCCGTCTTCTTGTTGGACCGCGTGCGCGCGCCCTTGGTCGGCTTGCCCCAGGGCGTCACCGGATGGCGGCCGCCCGAGGTGCGTCCCTCGCCGCCGCCGTGTGGATGGTCGACCGGGTTCATGGCCACGCCGCGCACCGAGGGCCGCTTGCCCAGCCAGCGCTTGCGGCCCGCCTTGCCCAGCTTGATGTTGGCCTGGTCCGGGTTGGACACGGCGCCAATGGTGGCCATGCACTCGGCCCGAACCATGCGCACCTCGCCGGAGGAGAGCCGCAGCAGGGCGTAGCCGGCGTCGCGTCCCACGAGCTGCACGTAGGTGCCCGCGGCCCGGGCGATCTGGCCGCCGCGGCCCGCCTTCATCTCCACGTTGTGGACGATGGTGCCGACCGGGATGCTGGCGAGCGGCATGGCGTTGCCGGGCTTGATGTCCGCCCGCTCGCCGGAGATCACGCTGTCGCCGGGCGCCAGGCGCTGGGGCGCCAGGATGTAGCTGAGCTCGCCGTCCTCGTACTCGAGCAGCGCGATGAAGGCCGAGCGGTTGGGGTCGTACTCCAGGCGCGCGACCTTGGCCGGCACGTCGAACTTGCGCCGCTTGAAGTCGACCAGGCGGTAGCGCCGCTTGTGGCCGCCGCCGCGTCGGCGCGCGGTGATGCGGCCGTGGTTGTTGCGCCCGCCCGAATCGCTCTTCCCCTCGGTCAGGGTCTTGACCGGCTTGCCCTTCCACAGGCTGGAGCGGTCTACCAGCACCAGGTTGCGGCGGCCGGGCGTCGTCGGCTTGTAGGTCTTCAGCGCCATGGCCTAGATCCCCGTGGTGACATCGATGCTGTGGCCCTCTTCGAGGGTGACGAAGGCCTTCTTGCTGTCCGCCCGCCGCCCGCGGATGCCGCGGAAGCGCTTGACCTTGCCGTTCTGGCGCAAGGTGTTGACCGCCTTGACCTTGACCTTGAAGAGCTCCTCGACGGCGGCCTTGATCTCGGGCTTGCTGGCATCCATCGGCACCTTGAAGGTGACCTGGTTGTGCTCCGAGCCCAGGGTCGACTTCTCGGTGACCACGGGCGCGCGCAGGATCTCGTAGAGGCGCTCGCGCGAGGGGTTGGCCGTCACGGGCGCGCGGGACCGGGCTCTGCTCATTTCAACCGCGCCTCCAGCGCCTCGACCGCGTTCTTGGTCAACACCAGGGTGTCGCGCCGCAGGATGTCGTGCACGTTGGCGCCCTGCTGCGGCAGCACGTCCAGCCCCGGCAGGTTGCGCGCCGCGCGCGCGAAGTTGCCGTCGAGCTCCGGCCCGTCGATCAGCAGCGCCGAGGTCCAGCCCAGCCCTGCGATCTTCTTGGCGAGATCGGCGGTCTTGGGCTGCTCGGCCTTGGCCGCCTCGAGCACCACCAGCTTGCCGTCGGCGAGCTTGGCCGAGAGGGCGGTCTTGAGGGCGAGCTTGCGGACCTTCTTGTTCAGGTGGAAGCCGTGGTCGCGCACCTTCGGCCCGAAGGCGTGGCCGCCGCCGCGGAACTGACTCACCTTGCCGGAGCCGATGCGCGCACGGCCGGTGCCCTTCTGGCGGTAGCGCTTGGCGGTCGAGCCCCGGATCTCGCTGCGGCCCTTGACCTTGTGGGTGCCCGCCCGGCGCTTGGCGAGCTGCCAGTTGACGGCGCGCACCAGGATGTCCCGGCGCAACGGCACGCCGAAGACCTCGTCGGCGAGATCGATCTCGCCGGCTTTCTTGTTCTCGAGGGTGGTGACCGGACACTTCATGGTCTAGGCGTCCTTCTTGTCCTTGTCCCCGGCCTCGTCGCTGCCAGAGTCGTCGCTCGCTTCCGTCTTGTCTTCGGCGGGCTCAGCCGCCTCGGCCTCGGACGCTTCCGCAGCAGGGGCTTCATCTTTGGGCGCTTCGTCCTGATCGGTCTCGGCCTCGGGCGCCGCCTCCTTCGTGGACTTCTCCTCCGCGGCAGCGGCCTCGCGCAGGGCGGCCGGGAACGGCAGGCCGTCGGGCGCCGGGCGCTTCACCGCGTCGCGCAGCAGGACCCAGGAGCCCTCGGACCCCGGCACCGATCCCTTGACCAGGATCAGGCCGCGCGCCTCGTCGGTGGAGACCACCTCGAGGTTCTGTGTGGTGATGCGGGCGTCGCCCAGGTGGCCGGCCATCTTCTTGCCCTTGAAGACCTTGCCCGGGTCCTGGCTGTTGCCCGTCGAGCCATGGGCGCGGTGGCTGATGGAGACGCCGTGGCTGGCCCTCAGGCCGGCGAAGTTGTGGCGCTTCATGGCGCCGGCGAAGCCCTTGCCGATGGAGGTCCCGGTGGCGTCCACGTACTGGCCCGAGACGAAGTGGTTGGCCGAGAGCTCCGCGCCCACGTCGAGCAGCGCGTCGGGCGAGACCCGGAACTCGGCCAGCTTGCGCTTGGGCGCCACCTTGGCCTTGGCGAAGTGGCCGCGCCGGGCCTTGCTCATGTTCTTCACCTTGGCCGCGCCCAGGCCGAGCTGCACGGCGCTGTAGCCGTCCTTCTCCTCGGTGCGCACGGCCACCACCTGGCAGCCGTCCACCTTCAGCACGGTGACGGGGACGTGCTGGCCCGCCTCGGTAAAGACGCGGGTCATGCCCATCTTCTGCGCGATCAGCCCGGTCCTCATGGGGCTAGCCCTTCAGCTTGATCTCGACGTCCACACCGGACGCCAGGTCGAGTTTCATCAGCGCGTCGACGGTCTGGGGCGTCGGGTCGACGATGTCGAGCAGCCGCTTGTGGGTGCGGATCTCGAACTGCTCGCGGCTCTTCTTGTCGATGTGCGGCGAGCGCAAGACCGTGAACCGCTCCAGCCTCGTGGGCAGCGGAATGGGCCCGCGCACCTGCGCGCCGGTCCGCCGGGCGGTGTTGACGATCTCCGAGGTCGACTGGTCGAGGACCCGGTGATCGAACGCCTTGAGGCGTATGCGGATGTTTTGGCTGTCCATCGTCTATCCGTCCATGAAAACGCCCCGCCAAAGGGGCGGGGCGAGTTCGGCGCGTTCCTACTTGATGATGCTGGCGACGACGCCGGCGCCCACCGTGCGCCCGCCCTCGCGGATCGCGAAGCGCAGGCCCTCGTCCATCGCGATCGGCGCGATCAGCTCAACCTCCATCGAGGTGTTGTCGCCCGGCATCACCATCTCCGTCCCCTCCGGCAGCGAGACCACCCCCGTCACGTCCGTCGTGCGGAAGTAGAACTGCGGACGGTAGTTGGTGAAGAACGGCGTGTGGCGGCCGCCCTCCTCCTTCGTCAGGATGTAGGCCTCAGCCTTGAAGTTGGTGTGCGGCGTGATCGAGCCCGGCTTCGCCAGAACCTGGCCGCGCTCCACCTCCTCCCGGCCGATGCCCCGCAAGAGAGCGCCGATGTTGTCGCCCGCCTCGCCCTCGTCCAAGAGCTTGCGGAACATCTCCACGCCCGTCACGACCGTCTTGCGCGTGTCCTTGATGCCGACGATCTCCACCTCGTCGCCCACCTTCACGATGCCCCGCTCCACGCGGCCCGTCACAACCGTGCCACGGCCGGAGATCGAGAAGACGTCCTCGATCGGCATCAGGAAGGGCTTGTCCTTCGGACGCTCGGGCTGCGGCACGTAGTCGTCAACCGCCGCCATCAGCTCAAGGATCGAGTTCTTGCCGATCTCGTCCTCCCGGCCCTCGAGCGCGCAGAGCGCAGAGCCCCGGATGATCGGGATGTCGTCGCCCGGGAAGTCGTAGGACGACAAGAGCTCCCGCACCTCCAGCTCAACCAGGTCCAGGAGCTCCGGGTCGTCCACCATGTCCACCTTGTTCATGTAGACGACGATCGCCGGAACACCCACCTGGCGCGCCAGCAGGATGTGCTCGCGGGTCTGCGGCATGGGGCCGTCCGCCGCCGAGACCACCAGGATCGCCCCGTCCATCTGCGCCGCACCGGTGATCATGTTCTTCACGTAGTCGGCGTGGCCCGGGCAGTCCACGTGGGCGTAGTGACGGTTCTCCGTCTCGTACTCCACGTGCGCCGTCGCGATCGTGATGCCCCGCGCCTTCTCCTCCGGCGCCTTGTCGATCTGGTCGAACGCCGTGAAGGTCGCACCGCCGCCCTCGGCCAGAACCTTCGTGATCGCCGCCGTCAGGGTCGTCTTACCGTGATCGACGTGACCGATCGTCCCCACGTTGCAGTGCGGCTTCGTTCGCTCAAACTTCGCCTTCGCCATCGATCCTTATCTCCATTCCCGCCTAAGACTGGGCCATCCTCTTGGGACATTCCCGTCAAGCAAACCGAACGGCATCACGCCAACTTGGCGACCACCTCGTCGGCTACCGCCTGGGGTACCTTCTCGTAGTGGTCGAAGTGCATGGTGAACTGGGCGCGGCCCTGGCTCATGGACCGCAGGGTGTTGACGTAGCCGAACATGTTGGCGAGCGGCACCATGGCGGTGATGACCCGGGCGTTGCCGCGGGTATCCATGCCGGAGACGTTGCCGCGCCGGCTGTTGAGGTCGCCGATGATGTCGCCCATGTACTCCTCCGGCGTCACCACCTCGACCCGCATGACCGGCTCCATCAGCACCGGGCCGGACTTGGTGATGCCGTCGCGGAAGGCGTGCCGGGCCGCGATCTCGAAGGCCATGACGCTGGAATCCACGTCGTGGCTGGCGCCGTCCACCAGGGTCGCCTTGAAGTCGATCACCGGGAAGCCGGCGATCACGCCGGACTCCCGCGAGCCTTGCAGGCCCTTTTCGACTCCGGGCACGTACTCCTTGGGCACCGAGCCGCCGTAGACGGCGTTCTCGAACTGGAAGCCCCCGCCCGGTGCGAGCGGCTCGAAGAGGATCTTCACCCGGGCGAACTGGCCGGCGCCGCCGGTCTGCTTCTTGTGGGTGTAGTCGATCTCGTTCGAGCGGGTGATGGTCTCGCGGTAGGCGACCTGGGGCGCGCCCACGTTGGCGTCGACCTTGAACTCCCGCTTCATGCGGTCGACCAGGATCTCCAGGTGCAGCTCGCCCATGCCCTTGATCACGGTCTGGCCGCTCTCGGGATCGCTCGCCACCTGGAAGGAGGGATCCTCCTGGGCCAGCCGGCCGAGCGCCGTCGCCATCTTCTCCTGATCGCCCTTGGTCTTGGGCTCGACCGCCACCTCGATCACCGGGTCCGGGAACTCGATGCGCTCCAGGATCACCGGGTTGCCCGGATCGCAGAGCGTGTCGCCGGTGGTGGTCGTCTTGAGGCCGGCAATCGCCAGGATGTCGCCGGCGTGGGCCAGCTTCACGTCCTCGCGGTGGTTGGCGTGCATGTGCAGCATGCGCCCGACCCGCTCGCGCTTGTCCTTGACCGAGTTGAGCACCTGGCTGCCGCCCTCCAGCACGCCCGAGTAGATGCGCACGAAGGTGAGCGAGCCGACGAAGGGATCGGTCATGATCTTGAAGGCGAGCGCCGAGAGGGGCTCGTCGTCGCTCGACCTGCGCTCGATGACCTCGTCGCTGCCCGGCTTGACGCCCTTGACCGGCGGCACGTCGTCGGGCGACGGCAGGTAGTCCACCACCGCGTCCAGGAGCGGCTGCACGCCCTTGTTCTTGAAGGCCGAGCCGCAGAGCACCGGCACGAAGGCGAGGCTGCAGGTGCCCATGCGGATGCAGCGCTTCAGGGTCTCCGCATCGGGCTCGTTGCCCTCCAGATAGGCCTCCATGGCGGCGTCGTCCTGCTCGACCGCCAGCTCGATCATCTTCTCGCGGGCCTCGAGCGCCTCGGCCTCGAGATCGCTCGGGATGTCGCAGATCTCGAACTCGGCGCCGAGGGTCTCTTCCTTCCAGATGACCGCCTTCATGGCGATCAGGTCGACCACTCCCTTGAGCTCGGCCTCGCTGCCGACCGGGAGCTGCACCACCAGCGGCTGGGCGCCCAGGCGGTCGACGATCATCTCCACGCAGCGCCCGAAGTCGGCGCCAATGCGGTCCATCTTGTTGATGAAGCAGATGCGCGGCACCTGGTACTTGTCGGCCTGGCGCCACACGGTCTCGGACTGGGGCTCGACGCCCGCCACGGAATCGAACACCGCCACCGCGCCGTCGAGGACGCGCAGCGAGCGCTCCACCTCGATGGTGAAGTCAACGTGGCCGGGGGTGTCGATGATGTTGATGCGGTGATCGCGCCAGAAGCAGGTGGTGGCGGCCGAGGTGATGGTGATGCCGCGCTCCTGCTCCTGCTCCATCCAGTCCATGGTGGCGGTGCCCTCGTGCACCTCGCCGATCTTGTAGGAGCGTCCGGTATAATAAAGAACGCGCTCCGTCGTGGTGGTCTTGCCGGCGTCGATGTGCGCCATGATACCGATGTTGCGGTAGCGATCGAGCTGGGTCAGGCGAGCCATGATCGAGCCTCCGGCGGTCCCGGTTACCAGCGGTAGTGGGAGAAGGCCTTGTTGGCCTCCGCCATGCGGTGGGTGTCTTCGCGCTTCTTGACGGCCGTGCCCCGGTTGTTGGAGGCGTCCATCAGCTCGTTGGCGAGCCGCTCGGACATGGTGGCCTCGGAGCGGCCGCGCGCGGCGGCGATCAGCCAGCGGATGCCGAGCGCCTGGGCGCGGTCGGCGCGCACGTCGACCGGCACCTGGTAGGTGGCGCCGCCGACCCGGCGCGAGCGCACCTCCAGGTCCGGCTTCACGTTGTCGAGGGCCTCGTGGAAAACACGGATCGGGTCGCTGCCGCCGCGCTGGCCGATGCGCTCGAAGGCGCCGTAGACGATGCCCTCGGCGACCGACTTCTTGCCGTCGTACATCAGGCTGTTCATGAACTTGCTGAGCACCAGGTCGCCGAACTTGGGATCCGGCAGCACCTCGCGCTTCTCGGCTCTGCGGCGTCGCGACATGGACGCAGTCCTCCTGGCCTCTTGCGGCCTACTTGGGGCGCTTGGCGCCGTACTTGGAACGGCGCTGGCGCCGGTCGCGGACGCCCTGGGTGTCGAGGGTGCCGCGGATGATGTGATAGCGCACGCCGGGCAGGTCCTTGACCCGTCCGCCGCGGATCATCACCACCGAGTGCTCCTGCAGGTTGTGGCCCTCGCCCGGGATGTAGCTGGTCACCTCGAAGCCGTTCGTCAAGCGCACCCGCGCCACCTTGCGCAGCGCCGAGTTCGGCTTCTTCGGCGTCGTGGTGTAGACACGCGTGCAGACGCCGCGCTTCTGGGGGCAAGCCTCCAGCGCGGGGACCTTGTTGCGCGCCACGGGACGCTGCCGCGGCTTGCGTATCAACTGGTTGATCGTCGGCATAGAGCTATACCCTCAGCACCCGGATGGCGATGTCACGATTGCGAACGCCCGCGGGGGAGCAACCGCATTGCTCCCAGCGGACCGATCGGCGCCGTTCTTCGGCTATGTCTGTTCCCGCAATAACTTAGGGCTGCGTCTAGGCCGCGCGGACCTACCACCAGCCCCGAAAGGTCGGCGCATACTATTGACGCCTCCCGACCCCGTCAAGGGCCGAAAAACACAGACATTACAGCCAGTTAATGCAAGCCGACAGGTGCCGGAGGGCGACCCGGCCGCGGCACCTCCGCGGCCGGGCGGACGAACCCTCAGGCGACCGGCGCCTGCTCGCCTTCGGCCGCCGCCTCGGCCAGGGCCTCCTCGGCCTCGGCCAGCTCCAGCGCGGCCTGCTCCTTGGCCTCGATGATCTCGCGGTCCCGCTCGGAGGCGATGCGCTTGACCCGGTTCATCACCGCGCCGGTGCCCGCCGGGATCAGGCGGCCGACGATCACGCTCTCCTTGAGGCCCAGGAGGTTGTCGGTCTTGCCCTGGACCGCCGCCTCGGTGAGCACGCGCGTGGTCTCCTGGAACGAGGCCGCCGAGATGAACGAGCGGGTCTGCAGGCTCGCCTTGGTGATGCCCTGCAGCACCGGGCTCGCCTCCGCGCCGCCGGCGCCCTCGGCCAGCACGCGCTCGTTGACCTCGTCGAACTCCTCCCGGTCGACCTGCTCGCCGACCAGGAAGGTGGTGTCGCCGGCATCGGAGATCTCGACCTTCTGCAGCATCTGGCGGACGATCACCTCGATGTGCTTGTCGTTGATCTTCACGCCCTGCAGGCGATAGACGCTCTGGATCTCGTTGATCAGATACTCGGCGAGCGCCTCCACGCCCAGCACGTCCAGGATGTCGTGGGGCACGGGATTGCCGTCCATCAGCAGGTCGCCGCGCTCCACGTAGTCGCCCTCCTGGACCGAGATGTGCTTGCCCTTGGGGATGAGATACTCCGTGGGCTCCGCGCCCTCCTCCTGGGGCACCACGACGATGCGCCGCTTGGTCTTGTAGTCCTTGCCGAACTCCACCTGGCCCGGGCCTTCGCTGATGATGGCGTAGTCCTTGGGCTTGCGGGCCTCGAACAGCTCCGCCACGCGCGGCAGGCCGCCCGTGATGTCGCGGGTCTTGGAGGTCTCCCGCGGGATGCGCGCGATGACGTCGCCTGCCTTCACTTCGGTGCCGTTGTCGACCGAAAGGATGGCGTCCACCGACATGAAGTAGCGCGCCTCCAGGCCGTTGGCGAGCTTCACCACCTTGCCCTTCTCGTCGCGCAGGGTGATGCGCGGCTTCAGCTCGTTGCCCTTGGGCTGCTGCTTCCAGTCGACCACCACGCGGTTGGAGATGCCCGTGGTCTCGTCGAGGATCTCGCGCATGGAGACGCCCTCGATCAGGTCCACGTAGCTGACGACGCCTTCCTTCTCGGTGATGATCGGCTGCGTGTAGGGGTCCCACTCGGCCAGCTTCTGGCCCTTCTCCACCTGGGCGCCGTCGTCGACCAGCAGCTTGGTGCCGTAGGGCACGCGGTGGTGCGCCCGCTCCCGGTCCGCCTCGTCGGTCAGCACGATCTCCAGGTTTCGGCCCATGACCACGGGAACGCCCTCGGAATCGATGACCACGTTGCGGTTCTTGATGGTCACCTTGGCGTCCAGCTGGGCTTCCACGCTGGACTGCTCGGCGCCGCGCTGGGCGGCCCCGCCGATGTGGAAGGTCCGCATGGTGAGCTGGGTGCCCGGCTCGCCGATCGACTGGGCGGCGATCACGCCGACCGCCTCGCCCACGTTGACCGAGGTGCCGCGCGCCAGGTCGCGGCCGTAGCAGGCCGCGCAGACGCCACCGCGGGAGTTGCAGGTCAGCACCGAGCGGATCTTCACGGAGTCGATGCCGGCGGTCTCGATCTTCTCGGCCTTCTCCTCGTCGATCAGGTTGCCGGCGGCGACGATCAGCTCGCCGTCGAGCGGCCCGATCACGTCGTTGGCGACGGTGCGCCCGAGGATGCGGTCGCTGAGCGGCGCGATCACCTCGCCGCCCTCGATGACCGCCTTGATGGTGAGGCCGTTGTCGGTGCCGCAGTCGGGCTCGATGACGATGGCGTCCTGGGCGACGTCCACCAGCCGGCGCGTCAGGTAACCGGAGTTGGCCGTCTTCAGCGCCGTGTCGGCGAGACCCTTGCGGGCGCCGTGGGTGGAGTTGAAGTACTCCAGCACCGTCAGGCCTTCCTTGAAGTTGGAGATGATCGGCGTCTCGATGATCTCGCCCGAGGGCTTGGCCATGAGGCCGCGCATGCCGGCCAACTGCTTGATCTGGGCCGCCGAGCCGCGGGCGCCGGAGTGGGCCATCATGTAGACCGAGTTCACGCTGCGCCCGGTCTCGTGCGACATGACCTTCATCATCTCGTCGGCGACCTTGTCGGTGCAGGTGGACCAGACGTCGACCACCTTGTTGTACTTCTCGCCCCGGGTGATCAGGCCGTCGAGGTACTGCTGCTCGAACTCCTTCACCTGGCTCTGGGCGGTTTCCACCAGGTCGTGCTTGGCCTGGGGCACCAAGAGGTCGTCCTTGCCGAAGGAGATGCCGGCCCGGCAGGCGTGGCCGAAGCCCAGCGCCATGATGCGGTCGGCGAACAGCACCGTCTCCTTCTGGCCGCAGTGGCGGTAGACGATGTCGATGACCTCGGTGATCTCCTTCTTGGTCAGGAGCCGGTTGAGCAGCGAGAAGGGCACCGCCGGGTGCTGCGGCAGGATCTCGGACAGCAGCATGCGACCGGGCGTGGTCTCGACCACCTGGGTGACCCGCTTGCCCTCGGGATCGAGGGTGGTGATGCGCGACTTGATGCGGCTGTGCAGCCGGACGGCGCCCACCTGCAGGGCGTGCTGGATCTCGCCCACGTCGGCGAACACCATGCCCTCGCCGATCTCGCCCTCGCTCTCGGTGGTCAGGTAGTAGAGGCCGAGCACGATGTCCTGGGAGGGCACGATGATCGGCTTGCCGCTGGCCGGCGAGAGGATGTTGTTGGTCGACATCATGAGGACGCGGGCCTCGAGCTGCGCCTCCAGCGACAGCGGCACGTGGACCGCCATCTGGTCGCCGTCGAAGTCGGCGTTGAAGGCGGTGCAGACAAGCGGGTGGAGCTGGATCGCCTTGCCCTCGATCAGCACCGGCTCGAAGGCCTGGATGCCGAGACGGTGGAGCGTCGGCGCCCGGTTCAGCAGCACCGGGTGCTCGCGGATGACCTCCTCCAGGATGTCCCAGACCTCGGGCCGCTCCTTCTCCACCATGCGCTTGGCCGCCTTGATGGTGGAGGCCATACCGTAGAGCTCGAGCTTGGAGTAGATGAAGGGCTTGAAGAGCTCGAGGGCCATCTTCTTCGGCAGGCCGCACTGGTGCAGCTTGAGCTCCGGGCCGACCACGATGACCGAGCGGCCCGAGTAGTCGACGCGCTTGCCGAGCAGGTTCTGGCGGAAGCGGCCCTGCTTGCCCTTCAGCATGTCGGAGAGCGACTTCAGGGGCCGCTTGTTGGCGCCGGTGATGACCCGGCCGCGGCGGCCGTTGTCGAAGAGGGCGTCCACCGCCTCCTGCAGCATGCGCTTCTCGTTGCGCACGATGATCTCGGGCGCGCGCAGCTCGATCAGCCGCTTCAGGCGGTTGTTGCGGTTGATGACCCGGCGGTAGAGGTCATTGAGGTCCGAGGTGGCGAAGCGCCCGCCGTCGAGCGGCACCAGGGGCCGCAGCTCCGGCGGGATGACCGGCACCACGTCGAGCACCATCCACTCCGGCTTGGCGCCGGAGGCGAGGAAGGCCTCGACCAGCTTGAGGCGCTTGACCAGCTTCTTGCGCTTGGCCTCGGAGTTGGTCTCCTTCAGCTCAACGCGCAGCTTGGTGCGCTCCTCCTCCATGTCGAGGGCGCCCAGCATCTGCTTCATGGCCTCGGCGCCGATCATGGCGGTGAAGGCGTCCTCGCCGTACTCGTCCTGGGCGTCGAGATACTCCTCCTCGGTCAGCAACTGCTGCACCTTGAGCGGGGTGAGCCCCGGCTCGGTGACCACGAAGCTCTCGAAGTAGAGCACCTTTTCGAGATCCTTCAGGGTCATGTCGACCAGCAGGCCGACCCGGCTCGGCAGGGACTTGAGGAACCAGATGTGGGCGACGGGGCTGGCCAGCTCGATGTGGCCCATGCGCTCGCGCCGCACCTTGGACAGCGTCACCTCCACGCCGCACTTCTCGCAGATGATGCCGCGGTACTTCATGCGCTTGTACTTGCCGCAGAGGCACTCGTAGTCCTTGATCGGCCCGAAGATGCGCGCGCAGAAGAGGCCGTCGCGCTCCGGCTTGAAGGTGCGGTAGTTGATGGTCTCCGGCTTCTTGATCTCGCCGTACGACCAGGAGAGGATCCGTTCCGGGCTGGCGATCGAGATGCGAATCTGATCGAAGCTCTGGGTCCCGCTCGGCTGGCCGAAGAAGTTCATCAACTCGTTCATCGGTATCTCCCGAATCGCTAGATAGCAGCGTCTGTCCACCCGCGCCCTGGGCCGGCGCCGCGGCCGGCCCGAGCACGTCTAGTAAGAATCCTGCTTCAGTTCCACGTTGAGCCCGAGGGAGCGCAGTTCCTTCACCAGGACGTTGAAGGATTCCGGTATGCCCGCCTCGAAGTTGTCGTCGCCCTTGACGATGGCCTCGTAGACCTTGGTCCGGCCGGAGACGTCGTCCGACTTGACGGTCAGCATCTCCTGCAGCGTGTAGGCGGAGCCGTAGGCCTCGAGCGCCCAGACCTCCATCTCGCCGAAGCGCTGGCCGCCGAACTGGGCCTTGCCGCCCAGCGGCTGCTGGGTGACCAGGCTGTAGGGGCCGATGGAGCGGGCGTGGATCTTGTCGTCCACCAGGTGGTGCAGCTTCAGCATGTAGATGTAGCCGACGGTGACCGGCCGGTCGAAGGTCTCGCCCGAGCGCCCGTCGACAAGCGTCACCTGCCCGGAGGTGGCGAGCCCCGCCTGCTCCAGCATTTCGACGATGTCGTCCTCGCGCGCGCCGTCGAAGACCGGCGAGGCGATGGGGATGCCCGGGCGCAGGTTGTGGCCGAGCTCGGCCAGCTCCTCGCTGTTCAGCTCGGCGACCTCGGACTTGTAGGTCGAATCGCCGTAGACCTGCTTCAGCTTCTTCTTGAGCTCGTCGGCCTTGCCGCCGCGGCGCGCGGCGTCGAGCACCTCGCCGATCTGCCGGCCTAGGCCGATGCAGGCCCAGCCCAGGTGGGTCTCGAGGATCTGGCCGACGTTCATGCGGCTCGGCACGCCGAGCGGATTCAGCACGATGTCGACCGGCGTGCCGTCCTCGGTGTAGGGCATGTCCTCCATGGGGATGATCTTGGAGATCACGCCCTTGTTGCCGTGCCGGCCGGCCATCTTGTCGCCCGGCTGCAGCTTGCGCTTCACGGCGACGAAGACCTTCACCATCTTCATCACGCCCGGCGGCAGCTCGTCGCCGCGCTGCAGCTTGTCGACCTTGTTCTCGAAGCGCTTGGTCAGTTCGTCGATGGACTCGTCGAACTGCTTGTTGAGGGCCTCGATATCGGTCTGACGCTTGTCGTTCTTGACCGCGATCTGGCGCCACTGGCCCGGGGTGAAGTCGGACAGCACCTTCTCGGAGATCTTGGTGTTGTCGGCCAGGCCCTTGGGACCGCTGACCGCGGTCTGGTGCACCAGCAGGTCCTTCAGGCGGCCGTAGAAGCTGCGCTCCAGGATCGCCTTCTCGTCGTCGCGGTCCTTGGCCAGGCGCTCGATCTCGGCCCGCTCGATGGCGAGCGCACGCTCGTCCTTCTCGACGCCGCGGCGCGAGAAGACGCGGACCTCGACCACCGTGCCGTTCACGCCCGGCGGCACCCTGAGGGAGGTGTCGCGCACGTCGGAGGCCTTCTCGCCGAAGATGGCGCGCAGCAGCTTCTCCTCCGGAGTCATGGGGGATTCGCCCTTGGGCGTCACCTTGCCGACCAGGATGTCGCCCGGCTGCACCTCGGCGCCGATGTAGACCATGCCGGCCTCGTCCAGGTTGCGCAGGGCGTCCTCGCCGACGTTGGGGATGTCGCGGGTGATCTCCTCCTGGCCGAGCTTGGTATCGCGCGCCATGACCTCGAACTCCTCGATGTGGATCGAGGTGAAGACGTCGTCGCGCACGATGCGCTCGGAGATCAGGATCGAGTCCTCGAAGTTGTAGCCCTGCCAGGGCATGAAGGCGCAGAGCACGTTGCGCCCCAGCGCCAGCTCGCCCAGGTTGGTGGACGGGCCGTCGGCGATGATGTCGCCGCGTTCCACGTGATCGCCGACCCGGACCAGCGGCCGCTGGGTGATGCAGGTGTTCTGGTTCGAGCGCTGGAACTTCAGCAGGTTGTAGATGTCGACCGCCTGCTCGCCGCTGGAGGTCTCCTCGCTCACCTGCACGACGATGCGGGTCGCGTCCACCTGGTCCACCACGCCCGAGCGCTTGGCGGCGATGGCGACGCCGGAATCCCGGGCCACCGTCTCCTCCATGCCGGTGCCGACCAGCGGCGCCTCGGTCTGCAGCAGCGGCACCGCCTGGCGCTGCATGTTGGAGCCCATGAGCGCCCGGTTGGCGTCGTCGTTCTCCAGGAAGGGAATGAGGGCGGCGGCCACCGAGACCAGCTGCTTGGGCGAGACGTCGATGAACTCGATGTCCTCGGGCCGCGCCACCAGATACTCGCCGCCGCGCCGGCAGGAGATCAGGTCCTCGACGAAGCGCCCGTTCTTGTCCAGGAGCGCGTTCGCCTGGGCGATGGTGTAGCGCCCCTCGTCCATGGCCGAGAGGTAGATCACCTCCTCGGTGACCTTGTTCTTCTCGACGCGGCGGTAGGGGCTCTCGATGAAGCCGTACTGGTTGACCCGGGCGTAGGTGGCCAGGGAGTTGATCAGGCCGATGTTCGGCCCTTCCGGCGTCTCGATCGGGCAGATCCGGCCGTAGTGGGTCGGGTGCACGTCGCGCACCTCGAAGCCGGCGCGCTCGCGGGTCAGGCCGCCCGGGCCGAGGGCCGAGAGGCGCCGCTTGTGGGTGATCTCCGACAGCGGGTTGGTCTGGTCCATGAACTGGGAGAGCTGGGAGGAGCCGAAGAACTCCCGGACCGCCGCCGCCGCCGGCTTGGCGTTGATCAGGTCGTGGGGCATGACGGAATCGATCTCGACCGACGACATGCGCTCCTTGATCGCCCGCTCCATGCGCAGCAGGCCGATGCGGTACTGGTTCTCCATCAGCTCGCCCACCGAGCGCACCCGGCGGTTGCCCAGGTGGTCGATGTCGTCGATCTCGCCGCGGCCGTCCTTCAGCTCGCAGAGCTGCTTGACGATCGCCAGGATGTCGTCGCGCCTGAGGGTGCGCAGCTGGTCCTCGGTCTCGAAGCCGAGCCGCGAGTTCATCTTCACCCGGCCGACCGCCGAGAGGTCGTAGCGCTCGCCGTCGAAGAAGAGGCCGTGGAACATGGCCTCCGCGGTCTCCAGGGTCGGCGGCTCGCCCGGGCGCATGACCCGGTAGATGTCGATCAGCGCATCCTCGCGGGTGCTGTTCTTGTCGGCGGCGAGCGTGTTGCGGATGTAGGGGCCGACGTTGATGTGGTCGATCGCCAGCGTCACCAGGTCCTTGACGCTGGCCTCGCGCAGCGTCTGCAGCATGGTTTCGGTAACCTCGTCGCCGGCCTCGCAGAGGACCTCGCCGGTCTCCTCGTTGATGTAGTCGTTGGCGAGGAAGCGCCCGAGCAGCTCCTCGTCGGAGACCAACTGCTGCTTCAACCCCTTTTCCGCCAGCTTGCGCGCCAGTCGCGGCGTCATCTTGGCGCCGGCCTCGGCCACCACCTTGCCGGTCTTGGCGTCCACCAGGTCGCTGGCCAGCTTCACGCCGCGCATGCGCTCGGGCGCGAAATCCGTCTTCCAGCCCTTGTCGGTCAGGCTGAAGGAGACCGTGTCGTAGAAGAAGGCGAGCACCTCCTCCGGCGTCATGCCGACGATCTCGTTGGGCTGCAATTCCTGGCCCGCCTCGGCGCGCTCCTTGCGCAGCGCCACCGTGGACGCCCCGTCGAGCGCCATCAGCAGCGTGGTGGCCGGCAGCTTGCGCCGGCGGTCGATTCGCACGTAGACGAGGTCCTTGGCGTCGAACTCGAAGTCGAGCCAGGAGCCGCGGTAGGGAATGACCCGCGCGGCGAAGAGGAACTTGCCCGAGGAATGGGTCTTGCCCCGGTCATGGTCGAAGAAGACGCCCGGGCTGCGATGCATCTGGCTGACGATCACGCGCTCGGTGCCGTTGATGATGAAGGTGCCGTTGGGCGTCATCAGCGGCATGTCGCCCATGTAGACGTCCTGCTCCTTGATGTCGCGGATGGAGCGCGAGCCGGTGTCCTCGTCGATGTCCCAGACCACCAGGCGCAGCGTCACCTTGAGCGGGGCGGCGTAGGTGATGCCGCGCTGCTGGCATTCCTCGACGTCGTACTTGGGCTCCTCCAGCTCGTAGTGGACGAACTGGAGCTCGGCCCGCTCCGAGAAGTCCCGGATCGGAAACACCGAGCTGAACACCTCCTGCAGGCCCAGGTCCTCGCGGCCCTCGATGGGCGTGTCCATCTGCAGGAACTGGTCGTAGGAGGTCTTCTGGACCTCGATCAGGTTCGGCATCCGCGTCACTTCCGGAATGCGACCGAAAGACTTGCGGATCCGCTTGCGACCAGTGAAAGACTTCGTCATCTCGCGTCCTCGTCTGCTACGTCGGCTAGGTCAGCCACGCCGGCCGTCCGCCTCGCGGAACGGCCCCAAGTGATCGCCGCCCGGCGATCGGCACGCGGAGCGCCCGTCCGGCGCGCCGCCACCGCTCGGGAGGCGATGCGCCGGCCGGGTCCCCGGATCAACTTCGGTCCACAAACTACTTGAGCTCGATCGTCGCACCAGCGCCCTCGAGCTTGGACTTGATCTCCTCGGCCTCGTCCTTGCCGACGCCTTCCTTGACTGGCTTCGGCGCGGCCTCGACCAGGTCCTTGGCTTCCTTGAGGCCAAGGCCGGTGATCGCCCGTACTTCCTTGATCACGTTGATCTTCTTGTCGCCGAAAGCGGCCAGGACCACGTCGAAGGTGTCCTTCTCGGCCTCGGCCTCGGCGGCCTCGCCCGCGGCCGGCGCCGCAGCCGCGACCGCGACCGGCGCCGCGGCGGACACGCCCCAGGCCTCTTCCAGCTTCTTCGACAGCTCCGCCGCCTCGATGACGGTGAGCTTCGACAACTCGTCTACCAGTTTGTCCAGATCAGCCATCTCTAACCTATCTCCTTGGCTTGAACTTCCGCTCGGGTCCGCGGCTCAGGCCGCATCGCCTTGAGAGCTGTAGGCGTTGAACACGCGGGCCAGCTGTCCGGCCGGGGCCTGCAGGACGCCCGCCACCTTGGTGGCCGGGGCCTGCACCAGGCCGATCAGCTGGCTGCGCAGCTCGTCGAGCGATGGCAGCTTGGCCAGGGCCTTGACCCCGTCGACATCCAAGTACTGCTCGCCCAGCGCGCCGCCGACGATGGTCAGCTTCTCGTTCTGTTTGGCGAACTCGACGCAAACCTTCGCCGCCGCGACCGGATCCTCCGAAAAGGCCAGGGCCGTCGGCCCGGTCAACAGCGGCTCCAACGCCTTGAACTTCGTGCCCTCAAGAGCGCGGCGGGTGAGCCGGTTCTTGGCCACCTTGAAGCTGGCGCCGGCCTCCCGCACCTTGCGACGCAGGGCCATGCTCTCGGCTACCGTCAGTCCCGACTGATGGGTGACGACGACCAGATTGACCTCGCCTAAGGTTTGGTTGAGCCCGGCAACCGCTGCTTCTTTCTGTGCTCGGTCCACGGACGCTCTCCGCTCTTCCTTGAGCCGGCCGCAAGGCAACAAACCTTTGGCCGACCCGGTTGCACGTGGACCCCCGGGACACCTCCCCGGAAGTCCGGTTCGCCTGTCCCGGAAGCTCAAGCCTCGGCGGTCCCTTCAGGGACCGGAGCCTTCGCGCTTCCCGTCTATGCAGGCCCCCTCGGGGCTTAAGCCGCGCCGCGAACGGACGCGCGCACCTGCAGTCTCGGACAGGATGGGCCGGCGGGTCGCCCCGCCGCCCCTATGCGCCGCCCTCGGTCGAGGACGGCGGCATCTCGTCAGTCTCCTCGCCGCCTAGCCCTTCGCTCCCAGGCTGGCGACGTCCACCTTCACGCTCGGGCCCATGGTCGAGCTGAGCGACACCTTCTTGATGTAGGTGCCCTTGGCCCCGCTCGGCTTGGCCCGGTTGATCGCCTCGATGAAGGCCTGCACGTTCTGCAGCAGCGCCTCGTTGGAAAAGCTCGCCTTGCCCACGCCGGCGTGGACGATGCCCGCCTTCTCGGCGCGGAACTGCACCTGGCCGCCCTTGGCGGCCTGCACCGCCTCGGCCACGTCGTTGGTCACCGTGCCCAGCTTGGGATTGGGCATCAGTCCGCGGGGGCCGAGGATCTTACCCAGCTTGCCGACCACCGGCATCATGTCCGGGGTGGCGATGCAGCGCTCGAAGTCGATCTTGCCGGCGGTCACCTGCTCGGCCAGATCGTCCGCGCCTACCAGGTCGGCGCCGGCGCCCTTGGCCTCCTCGGCCTTGTCGCCCTTGGCGAAGACCGCGACGCGCACGGAGCGGCCGGTGCCGTTGGGCAGCACCACGGCATCGCGCACGTTCTGGTCGGCATGGCGCGGATCGACGCCCAGGTTCATGGCGATCTCGATGGTCTCGTCGAACTTGGCGACCGAGCGCTCCTTGATCATCTTGACGGCGTCCGGAAGCTCGTAGCTCTGGGTCGCGTCGAGGCCCTCGTGGAGCTTGCCGAGGCGTTTTCCCTTGCGTGCCATGATCCCTACTCCACCACTTCCAGGCCCATGGAGCGGGCCGAGCCGGCGATGATCTTGGCCGCCGCGTCCACGTCGTTGGCGTTCAAGTCCACCATCTTCTTCTCGGCGATCTCGCGCACCTGGGACATGGTCACGCTGCCGATGACCTCGCGCCCCGCCGTGCCCGAGCCCTTGGGCAGCCCGGCCGCCTTCTTCAGGAAGTAGGCGGCGGGCGGCGTCTTGGTCTCGAACGAGAAGGAGCGGTCCGCGTAGGCCGTGATGATGACCGGCGTCGGCGTGCCCTGGTCCATGTTCTGGGTCGCCGCGTTGAAGGCCTTGCAGAACTCCATGATGTTGAGGCCACGCTGGCCCAGCGCCGGACCGACCGGCGGCGAGGGATTGGCCTGCCCCGCCGGGATCTCCAGCTTTATGTAACCCGCTATCTTCTTCGCCATCTCTCAGTCCCTATCAATGTCAGGGCGGCGCGGTGCGGCCCCTCCCGTGGACTTCCGGGGGTAGCCTCCCGCGCCAGTCGCCGGTGCCGCGTGCCGCTCGGGAGACGCCTTCGCGGCCCCCTCGCGGACGGCCCCAGCCGTTAAAGCTTCTCCACCTGGCCGTACTCCAGTTCCACCGGCGTCGAGCGGCCGAAGATCGACACCGCCACCTTGAGCCGGGCGCGCTCCTCGTCCACCTCCTCGACCATGCCGTTGAAGGAGGTGAAGGGCCCGTCGCTGACCCGCACCTGCTCGCCCACCTCGAAGACCACCGAGGGCTTGGGCCGCTCGACGCCCTCCTGCACCTGGTGGTGGATGCGCTCGGCCTCGGCGGCGGAGATCGGCGAGGGCCGGCCGCGCGGGCCGAGGAAGCCGGTCACCTTCGGCGTGTCCTTGACCAGATGCCAGGTCTCGTCGTTCAGCTCCATCTTGATCAGCACGTAGCCCGGGAAGAACTTGCGCTCGGCGTTGAACTTCTGGCCGCGGCGCATCTCGACGACCTCCTCGGTCGGCACCAGGATCTCCTCGAACTCCTCCTCCATGCCCTTCTGGCGGGCCTGCTCGCGGATCGAGTCCGCGACCTTCTTCTCGAAGCCCGAGTAGACATGGACGACGTACCAACGCTGGGCCATCTAGTTCATCCTCCCAAACCGAGGATCAGCTTCACGAGCAGCGACAGCACCTGGTCCACCAGGAAGAAGAAGAGGGCCGCCAGGAACACCATGAGCAGCACCATGCCCGTGGTGATCGCCGTCTCCTTGCGCGTCGGCCAGGTGACCTTGGAGACCTCCTGCCGCACCTCCCGGACGAACTGGCCCGGATTGATCTTCGCCATGCTGCCGCCTTCTCGCGTCCCACCGGCGCGCCACGCCCGCCCGCCGAAGCAATATCCCTGCACTCAACCTTCGAACTCGCGTCCCACGACCGAACCCGGTCCGGCGCCGCTAGCGCCCGCCCGCCTTGGGCCGAGGCCCGCCGCCGCGTCGAACGCCGGCTTCCTTATCCGCTCTCACGTCCCGCACATGCCATGATGGCAGGAGTGGAGGGACTCGAACCCCCAACCCCCGGTTTTGGAGACCGGTGCTCTGCCAGTTGAGCTACACTCCTACACATTGTGACCGGTTCCCGGACTTGCGAGCCCCCGGTCGGCCGAGCGCTCCCGCCTGCGCCGAGGCGGGGCGAGATCGGCGCGTTCCTACTTGATGATGCTGGCGACGACGCCGGCGCCCACCGTGCGCCCGCCCTCGCGGATCGCGAAGCGCAGGCCCTCGTCCATCGCGATCGGCGCGATCAGCTCAACCTCCATCGAGGTGTTGTCGCCCGGCATCACCATCTCCGTCCCCTCCGGCAGCGAAACCACCCCCGTCACGTCCGTCGTGCGGAAGTAGAACTGCGGACGGTAGTTGGTGAAGAACGGCGTGTGGCGACCGCCCTCCTCCTTCGTCAGGATGTAGGCCTCGGCCTTGAAGTTGGTGTGCGGCGTGATCGAGCCCGGCTTCGCCAGAACCTGGCCGCGCTCCACCTCCTCACGGCCGATGCCGCGCAGCAAGGCCCCGATGTTGTCGCCCGCCTCGCCCTCGTCCAAGAGCTTGCGGAACATCTCCACGCCCGTCACAACCGTCTTGCGCGTGTCCTTGATGCCGACGATCTCCACCTCGTCGCCCACCTTCACGATGCCCCGCTCCACGCGGCCCGTCACCACCGTGCCGCGGCCCGAGATCGAGAAGACGTCCTCGATCGGCATCAGGAAGGGCTTGTCCTTCGGACGCTCGGGCTGCGGCACGTAGTCGTCAACCGCCGCCATCAGCTCAAGGATCGAGTTCTTGCCGATCTCGTCCTCACGGCCCTCAAGCGCGCAGAGCGCAGAGCCCCGGATGATCGGGATGTCGTCGCCCGGAAAGTCGTAGGACGACAAGAGCTCCCGCACCTCCAGCTCAACCAGGTCCAAGAGCTCCGGGTCGTCCACCATGTCCACCTTGTTCATGTAGACAACGATCGCCGGAACGCCCACCTGGCGCGCCAGCAGGATGTGCTCGCGGGTCTGCGGCATGGGACCATCCGCCGCCGAGACCACCAGGATCGCCCCGTCCATCTGCGCCGCCCCGGTGATCATGTTCTTCACGTAGTCGGCGTGGCCCGGGCAGTCCACGTGGGCGTAGTGACGGTTCTCCGTCTCGTACTCCACGTGCGCCGTTGCGATCGTGATGCCCCGCGCCTTCTCCTCCGGCGCCTTGTCGATCTGGTCGAACGCCGTGAAGGTCGCTCCGCCGCCTTCGGCCAGAACCTTCGTGATCGCCGCCGTCAGGGTCGTCTTACCGTGATCGACGTGACCGATCGTCCCCACGTTGCAGTGCGGCTTCGTTCGCTCAAACTTCGCCTTCGCCATCTCCGTCGGTATCCTTGTTCAGGTCCGCCCTCGCATCCGCCGAGGACCGGTTGCCCCTGGTTCGCCGTTCCGCCGCCGGGCCTCTTGCCCGGCCCATTCATTACGGGCCCGTCGACGGACCCCTCCCGCGCGCCGACAAGCACAAGGCTCCGCCGGCCCCTTGCCGGTGGAGTCCCGCGCATGGAGCGGGTGACGGGAATCGAACCCGCGTAGCCAGCTTGGAAGGCTGGTGCTCTACCACTGAGCTACACCCGCGATCGATCTCGCCCTCGCCGGCCGTCTGCTGCTGAAGTCATTGGAATCACAGGGATCGCGACCGTCTCGAAGGTCGATGGCCCTGTCCCGGAGTGAGGCTCGATGGTGGAGGGGGTTGGATTCGAACCAACGTAGGCATAGCCAACGGGTTTACAGCCCGTCCCCTTTAACCACTCGGGCACCCCTCCCTTTGATTTCACGACGAGCAGCGCAACGGCGTTGCGCACTATGGTGATTTAACCGGGACTGTCAACTTCAAACATGACGAAACGCGCGCAATCGGCCACTACTATGGCTCGGCCCTGCGCGGCCACTCTGGAGCGGTGCGCTCCATGGCAGAAACTGTAGGAAGCGGCATGGCCAAACGCAAGCCCCCCGGCCGCCAGCGGCGCCCGCTTCAGCCGGGCAAACGGCCGGGCTCGGTGGCCCAGAAGGCGGCCCAGAAGGCGGCCCAGGCGGCGGACGGCCGGGGCCGCTACTGGCTCTATGGCGTGCACGCCGCTGCCGCCGCACTGGCCAACCCGGACCGCCAGGTGCTGCGGGCCGTCGCCACGCCGGAGGCCCTGGAGCGCCTGGAACCCCGCGGAAAACAAGGCCTCGCGGCCCGCGGCCTGACGCCCGGGCGGGCCGGCCGGGGCGACCTGGACGACCTGCTGCCGGCCGGGGCGGTGCACCAGGGCCTGGCGCTCGAGGTCCGCCCGCTGGAGCCGCCCACCCTCGCCCAGTGGCTGGACGAGCTTGAATCCGGGTCTCCGGAGCCTGCCGAAGCGGATGAGGCGCCGCGGCGGCCCCTGCTTCTGGCCCTCGACCAGGTAAGCGACCCCCACAACGTGGGGGCGGTGCTGCGCTCGGCGGCGGCCTTCGGGGCGCTGGCGGTGCTGGCGCCCCGCCACGGCCAGGCGCCCGAGACGGGCGCGCTCGCCAAGGCCGCCTCCGGCGCCCTCGACCATGTCCCCTACCTCGACGCCGGCAACCTGGCCCGAGCCCTCAAGCTCTTGAAAGACCACGACTTCTGGATCCTCGGCCTGGCGAGCGAAGGCACCCGGGAGCTGGCCGCCGCCGACCCGGGCGGTCCCCTGGTGCTGGTGCTCGGCGGCGAGGGCAAGGGTCTCAGGCGCCTGACCCGCGAGGCCTGCGACCTGCTGGCCCGCCTGCCGACCCGGCCGCCCATCGACCAGCTCAACGTCTCCAACGCCGCCGCCGTCGCCCTCTACGAGCTGCTCGGCCGGGCGCGTTAGGCCTCTCAAGGCATCAGATCGCAGAGGCGATACCAGAGCAGGCCGAGGGCGAGCGCGGGCTTCTGCAGTAGGCGGCCGCCGGGGAAGACCCGATGGGGCAGGCGCTGAAAGAGGTCGAAGCGCTCGAGCTGGCCGGCCACCGCCTCCGCCAGGACCCTGCCCACCAGGCCGCTCATGGCCACCCCCTCGCCGGAATAGCCCTGGGCGAAATAGGTCCGCCCTCCGAGCCGGCCGACCTGGGGCATGCGGATATAGGTCATGGCCAGGGTGCCGCCCCAGGCATAGTCGAGCTTCGTGTCGGCGATCTGGGGGAAGAGGCGGCGGATGCGGGCGCCGAGGACGCCCCGGGGGTCGGGCTCGCGGAAAGGCGAGGTCTCGATGCGCCCGCCGAAGAGCAGGCGCCGATCGGCCGACAGCCGGTAGTAGTCCAGGATGTGCTTGCTGTCGAAGACCGCGCAGTCGGCCGGGATCACCTGGGCCGCCCGCGCCTCGCCCAAGGGCTCGCTCGCCACCATGTAGGAGCCCAAGGGCGCGTGGTAGCGGCGCACCTCGGGCACCAGGTCGCCCAGGTAGGCGTTGGCTGAGAGGATCAGGCTGTCCGCCTCGACCCGGCCGTCCGGCGTCCCGGCGGCCACCTTGCCGCGGCCGTCCAGCCCCTCCAGGTCGACCACCGGCGAGGCCTCGTGGATTTGGGCCCCGGCGGCCTCGGCCGCCGCCGCCAGGCCCAGGCAGTAGCGCAGGGGATGCAGCTGGCCGGCGCCGGGATCATGGAGGCCGCCGAAGTAGCGCGGGCTGTTCACGTAGCGCCGGGCCGCCTCCCCCGTCTCGGCCAGGACCAGGCCCTCGTAGTCGAAGGTCCCGGCCCAAAGGTCCCGTGCCGCCCGGATCTCCTTCAGATGGCGCGGCCGGGAGGCGGCCTGGAAGGTGCCCCACTTGAGGTCGCAAGGGATCCCGTGGCGCTCGACCCGCTGGCGGACGATGGTCTTGGCCTCCTCGGCAAGGGCGAAGAAGCGGCGGGCGTCGTCGCGGCCGACCTGCCGCAGCAGCCAGTCCATGTCGGCCGGGTAGGCGCTCCCCACCTGACCGCCGTTGCGGCCCGAGGCGCCCCAGCCGACCCGGTTGGCCTCCAGCACCACCACGTTGTAGCCCCGTTCGGCCAGATTGAGGGCGGTCGAGAGGCCGGTGAAACCGGCGCCGACGACGCAGACGTCCGCGCGCCGCGTTCCGGCCAGAGCCGGGCGCTGCGGCTGGGGGCCGACGTCTGCGGCATATAAAGAGAGGACGTGGGGCTGGGCGCTCATGGCCGGGGACGCTATTGGTCGGAGGCGCTATTGGTCGGAGGCGCTATTGGTCGGGGGCGCTGCTTACGCCGCCCTCGCCGGCCCGGTCAAGCTGCGCGCGGGCGCCGGAGGGCCCCGCCACGTGCGGCTTGCCAGGCCCGAAGGCCCCGTGCTAGCGCTCAACGATGTCAGGGGTTCTCCCGGCAGCGTCCGACACGAAGCACCGTCTTCCCACGCCGCGCCACATCGCGCCCCAGCCGGGCGCCGCGGGTCGATGCACGAGAGCAGCGCCATGAGCGTCATCGAGAAGTTCCTGAAGGACCACAAGATCGAGGAGGTCGAGTGCCTGGTGCCGGACATGGCCGGCATCGGCCGGGGCAAGATCCTGCCGGCCGAGCGCTTCCTCGAGGGCATGAAGAAGAACGGCCTGCGCATCCCGGAAGCCCTCTTCGTCCAGACCGTGACCGGCGACTACCCGCGCGAGGACACGGTGACCGACCCGGCGACCTCGGACGTCTATCTCGCTCCCGACCCTGAGACCATCCGCCTGGTGCCCTGGTATCCCGAGCCCACGGCTCAGGTGATCTGCGACCCCTTCTATTTCGACGGCAGCCCAGTCGCCTTCTCCGCCCGCCAGGTCCTGAAGCGGGTCATCGCCCGCTACGCCGAGAAGAAATGGAAGAGCCTGGTGGCGCCGGAGCTGGAGTTCTTCCTGGTCGACGTCAACACCGACCCGGACTACCCGCTGGAGCCGCCCATCGGGCGCTCCGGGCGCCGCGAGACCAGCCGCCAGGCCTACGGCGTCGATGCGGTCAACGAGTTCGACCCCCTGTTCGAGGAGATCTACGACTTCTGCGAGGCCCAGGAGATCGGCATCGACACCCTGATCCACGAGGCCGGCGCCGCCCAGATGGAGTTCAACTTCAACCACGGGCCGCCGCTGGAGCTGGCCGACCAGGCCTTCCTGTTCAAGCGGACGGTGCGCGAGGCGGGCCTGCGCCACAAGGTCTACGCCACCTTCATGGCCAAGCCCATGCAGGGCGAGCCCGGCAGCTCCATGCACGTGCACCAGAGCGTGGTCGACCTGAAGAGCGGCCGCAACCTCTTCGGCCAGAAGAACGGCAAGGACACCAAGCTGTTCCACGCCCACATCGCCGGCCTGCAGAAGTACCTGCCGGCGATGATGCCGCTCTTGGCGCCCAACGTGAACAGCTACCGCCGCCTGATCCCCTACTCCGACGCCCCCATCAACACCCACTGGGGCTACGACAACCGCACCGTGGGCCTGCGGGTGCCCCACTCGGAGGCGGGCGCGCGGCGGGTCGAGAACCGCATCGCCGGCGCCGACGCCAATCCCTACCTGGCGCTTGCCGCCTCGCTCGCCTGCGGCTACCTGGGCATGACCCAGGACCTGAGCCCCCGCGCCCCGGTCACGGGCAGCGCCTACCGCCTGGCCCACACCCTGCCGCGCACGCTTTATGAGTCCCTGGAACGCTTCAACGGCACCAAGGCGGTCAAGTCGGTCCTGGGCGAGAAGTTCGTGGAGGCGGCCCGGATCGTGAAGGAGACCGAGCTCTACGCCTACCAGCAGGTGATCTCGTCTTGGGAGCGCGAGCACCTTCTGTTAAATGTATAGCCCTCGCATCTATGCTATGTAGGGAGCGGCCGGGAACTTTCCTGGAGGTCACGCCATGCGCTGCGACGGCATTCACAACGGCACCCCCGCGTACTTCGGCATCTTCGGACGAAGGTCCCGCGAGGCCGCCCGCGGCTCGGGGCGCACCCGGCACGCCGAGCTGCTGATCCTCTGCGCCCGCATCGGCTTCAATCCCTAGCCGGAACGCGCTTTCAGGGGCGCGCCCGGGCGACCGGCCGGGCCGCCCGCCCCGAACCTTCCAACGCGCGTTCAAGCTAGAGGATTTCGACAGATGACAGTCCAACCCCTGCGCAACACCACCGCCTGGTGGCGCGAGGCCGACTCGGCCCACCACCTCCACCCCTTCACCGACCACAAGCAGCTCTCCGAGGCCAAGGGGCCCCGCATCATCACCAAGGCCGAGGGCGTCTGGCTCGAGGATTCCGAGGGCAAGCGCATTCTCGACGGCATGGCCGGCCTCTGGTGCGTGAACCTGGGCTACGGCCGCCGGGAGCTGGCCGAGGCCGCCTACCGGCAGCTTCAGGAGCTGCCCTACTACAACACCTTCTTCCAGACGGCGACGCCGCCGGCCGTGGAGCTGTCGGACAAGCTGAGCGCCCTCACGCCCGAGAAGCTCGCCCACGTCTTCTACGGCTGCTCGGGTTCGGAGGCGAACGATACCCTGGTGCGCCTGGTGCGCTACTACTGGAACCTGAAGGAGCGGCCCGAGAAGAAGGTCTTCATCGGCCGCGACAGCGGCTATCACGGCAGCACCATGGCCGCGGCGAGCCTGGGCGGCATGAGCAACATGCATGTCCAGAGCGACCTGCCGCTGCCGGGCTTCGACCACGTCCAATGCCCCCACTGGTACGACGAGGGCGGCGACCTCTCGCCCGAGGAGTTCGGCCGGGTGGCCGCCAAGTCCCTGGAGGACAAGATCCTCGAGCTGGGCCCGGACAAGGTCGCCTGCTTCATCGGCGAGCCCATCATGGGCGCCGGCGGCGTGCTGGTGCCGCCCGAGACCTATTGGCCCGAGGTGCAGCGCATCTGCCGCGAGCACGACGTGCTGCTCGCCGCCGACGAGGTGATCTGCGGCTTCGGGCGCACCGGCCACTGGTTCGGCAGCCACTGCTACGGTATCGAGCCGGATCTCATGCCCATGGCCAAGGGGCTGACCTCGGGCTACCAGCCCCTCTCCGCCCTCATGGTGAGCGACGAGATCGCCCAGGTGCTGATCGAGAAGGGCGGCGAGTTCGCCCATGGCTACACCTACTCGGGCCATCCGGTCGCCTGCGCCGTGGCGCTCGAGAACATCCGCATCCTGGAGGAGGAGAAGATCGTCGATCGGGTCCACGACGACGTCGGCCCCTACTTCCAGAACGGCCTGCGGGAGGCCTTCGGCGACCACCCGTTGGTGGGCGAGGTGCGCGGCGTCGGCCTGATCGCGGCCATCGAGCTGGTCGAGGACAAGAACACGCGCAAGCACTTCGAGCCGGTCGGCGAGGCAGGCGCCCGCTGCCGCGACCACTGCTTCGCCAACGGCCTGGTGATGCGGGCGACCCGCGACGCCATGGTGCTGTCGCCGCCCCTCGTCATCAGCCGGGAGGAGGTCGACGAGCTGATCGCCCGGGCCCGCCAGGCGATCGACCAGACGGCCGAGGACCTGGGCGTCTCCTGATCGAGGCGCCCCGGGGGCGGTGGCGCGCCGCCCCCGGGCCGGACCCGCGCGAGACGCGGCGGGGGCCTGTAGGCCGAAAGTCACGAGCGGAGAGCCATGAGCGTGATCACCGTCGCCGCTACCCAGATGGCCTGCGGCGAGGACCCGGAGGCGAACGTGGCCGCGGCCGAAGCCCTGGTGCGCGAGGCGGCCGGGCGCGGCGCCCGGATCGTGCTGCTGCAGGAGCTGTTTGAGACTCCTTACTTCTGCAAGGACCAGAAGCCGGAGCTCTTCGCGCTCGCCCGGCCCTTCGAGGAGCATCCGACGCTGGCCCGCATGTCGGCGCTCGCGGCGGAGCTGGAGGTGGTGCTGCCGGTCTCCTACTTCGAGCGCGCCAACACGGCCTACTACAATTCCCTCGCCCTCTTCGACGCCGACGGAAGCTGCCTCGGCCGCTACCGCAAGAGCCACATCCCCGACGGGCCCGGCTACCAGGAGAAGTTCTACTTCAACCCGGGCGACACGGGCTTCAAGACCTTCCGGAGCCGCTACGCCACCCTCGGCGCCGCGATCTGCTGGGACCAGTGGTTCCCCGAGGCGGCTCGGATCATGGTGCTGCAGGGCGCCGAGCTGCTGCTCTATCCCACCGCCATCGGCTCCGAGCCCCATGCGCCCGATCTCGACAGCCGCGGCCACTGGCAACGCACCATGCAGGGCCACGCCGCCGCCAACCTGGTGCCGCTCGCGGCCTCCAACCGCATCGGCCGGGAGGCGGGCGAGAGCTGCACCATGACCTTCTACGGCCAGTCCTTCATCGCCGACCAGACCGGCGCGAAGGTGGCCGAGGCCGGCGGCGAGGAGCCGGCCGTCGTCACCGCCAGCTTCGATCTCGAGCGCATCCGCGCCGAGCGGTCCGCCTGGGGCCTCTTCCGCGACCGCCGCCCGGACCTCTACAGGCCGATCCTGACCCTCGACGGCGGCCCCACAAGATCGTGAGGGACCGCCATGACCGCACAAGACCATGAGAGGGAGTATGAGATCCGGGGCGGCTGCCACTGCGGCAACCTGGGCTTCCGCCTGCGCGCCAGCCAGCCGGCGGAGGACCTGCCGGTGCGGGCCTGCGGCTGCCGCTTCTGCCGCCAGCACGCGGCCCTCTCCTCCTCCGATCCGGCCGGGCGCCTGAGCTTCGCCGCCCGCGACCCGGACCTGCTCAGCCGCTACCGCTTCGGCCTGGCGACCGCAGATTTCCTCGTCTGCCGGGCCTGCGGGGTCTACGTCGGCGCCCTCATGCCCGACGGCGGCGGGGCCTTCGGGCTGATCAACGTCAGGGCCTGCGACGAGGCCCATCAATTCGCACAAAGCCCGCGCGATATGGACTATGGTGGCGAGGATGAGGGCGGCCGCCTCGAGCGGCGGCGGGCCAGGTGGACCCCGGCGGACCCGGAGATCGGGCCGGGCGGCTGAAATGCTCAATCGTCACGGACTACTTGGATTTATTCTTGCAGAGGCAACAATAGTTCCCAAGGACAGCGGAAATCCTCGTTAACCACGTTTATAAACCTTAGTTGACCAAGCCAATATAGACTTTGAATTTTTCGTGTTTTTATTGTAATCTTGCCGCACGCTGCACGACTGCAAAGGTTTCCCATGAACAGCGTATTCGAGTCCCGCTCCGCGTCCCGTGTGCCCGAGGCCCCGAACTCCATCAAGGAAACGGGCATCGGCCTCAACAACCTGCTCCGGATCATGATGAAGGCCATGTACGTGCACGGCCTGGAGCTGGAATCCGAGCTGGCCGACGTCATGAAGATCAGCCGGGCGATCGTCAACGACCTGCTGGACGAGGCGCGCGCCCAGATGCTGGTGGAGACCCGGGGCTCGGCGGGCGCCAGCCTGCAGTCGGAGATCCGCTACGGCCTGACCGACAAGGGCAAGGACTGGGCGGCCGACGCGCTGAACCTCTCCCAGTACATCGGCCCGGTGCCGGTCTCCCTCAACGCCTACTACCAGCAGATCCGGCGCCAGCCGCTGATCGGCGAGCGGGTCGAGAAGCAGGCGATCGAGCAGGGCCTGAACAACTACGTGGTGCCCGAGGCGCTGGTGCGCCGGCTCGGCCAGGCCATCAACTCGGCCCGCGCCATGCTGCTCTACGGCGCGCCGGGCAACGGCAAGACCACCATCGGCGAGATCGTCGGCGGCGTCTTCCAGGAGATCGTCTTCGTCCCCTACTGCATCGAGGTGGACGGCCACATCATCAAGGTCTTCGACCCGGCCATCCACGTGCGCGAGAGCGACGCCTCGACCCTGCTGCGCGCGGTGCCGGAGATCGCCGGCTACAAGTCGCGCGAGATCGATGCCCGCTGGGTCGCCTGCCGCCGGCCGACGGTGATCGCCGGCGGCGAGCTGACGCTGGAGATGCTCGACCTCCAGTTCAACGAGCATTCCAAGTTCTACGAGGCGCCGCTCCACGTGAAGGCCATGGGCGGCACCTTCCTGATCGACGACCTGGGCCGCCAGTTGGTCGAGCCCGAGGCGCTCCTCAATCGCTGGATCACGCCGCTGGAGAAGCGGGTCGACTACCTGACCCTGAGCTCGGGCCGCACCTTCACGGTGCCCTTCGACGTGCTGGTCATCTTCGCCACCAACCTGACGCCGGAGGACCTCATGGACCCGGCGTTCCTGCGCCGCATCGCCTACAAGGTGGAGGTCAAGGAGCCGACCGAGGAGCACTACCGCCGGGTCTTCCGCATGCTCTGCGAGAAGCACAACGTGCCCTACGACAATTCGGTCGCCAACTACGTGATCGACAAGATCCAGAACGTGCTGAACCAGCCCTTGGCCTTCTACCAGCCGCGCTTCATCGTCGAGCAGATCATCGCCGCCTGCAAATACGACGGCACCGCCCCGCGCATGAACGTGGACCTGCTGGTCGACGCCCTCGACAACATCTCCCTGCAGGAGGGTATGGTCCAGCACACCACGACCAACGGCCCGGAAGCGCCCGAAGGCGAGACCGCCAGCGCCTGAGAGGACATCCGGCCGCAAGGGTGGCCCCGGGGGTAGTCCAAGGGCGGTCCAGGGGCGGAGCAAGGCCGCGGCCGGCGAAGCCACGGATCCCCACATCGCGACCAGCGCCCCCGGCGGCGCTTGCCGCTGGGCCCGGCGGAGATTAAGGTCCGACCCGCTCCGGCCGACGGCCGCGGCTCACCCGTGCCGCAGTAGCTCAACTGGTAGAGCACTTGATTTGTAATCAAGGGGTTGGGGGTTCGAGTCCCTCCTGCGGCACCGTAAAATCAATAACTTAGCTAAAATGAGGAATTCCTTATCGCTGTCGGGGTGATAGCCGGGGTGATAACCTGCAAGGTACATGAATCGGTCTCGGGACCGCGCCACACCTGGCTCCGAGATGAACCTTCCGCCTGAGTCGGTGCACTAGGAACTAGAAATAGCTTCAATCGAACATTGGAAGAAAGCAAGTCAGAGACACGGCTGACTAGTAAGAGTGCTGAATGCGAGGATTGGGCTGTTCGAACTAGTTCAGCTTCTTGGAGACTTCTCCTGTATCAAAGATTTTCCAGCGAACATTTTCTTTAAGTATCCAACTCCCTTCGCCCGACATCAAGCGCTCAAGATCTTCCTTATTGTACACTGCCCAATTACCTGACTGATTCTTTAAATCGTTGAGCCAAGTATCATACTGTGGCGCACCAAATGCTGGCGCATTATATGGTAGCTCAAATAAAATCCGTTTCTCAATAGCCTCCAGCTTCTCGCCGAGACCTTCAAATTTCTCGTCAAGATGTTTTCCTTGATCTCTTAGGTCTTTCTGAAAACTTGCCGTTAAAGTCTTACCAAGATCTCTGATCTCCTGCCGAAGTGAACCGTTAGACTTTTCTATCCGGTCACCCAGATTTGAAATGGTTGACACAAGCGTAGCGTTTAACTCAGAAATTGTAAGGTCCTGAGCATTGTCGCGGCTCCCAACTGCTCGTGTAAGATCTGATAGTGTTGCTTCGACGGAACGGATGAGGCCTCTGTTTGACTCTACTAATTGATTACTTGACTTGACGAGTTCTCTTGTAGCCTCGTCCCCAGACTTGATCATCCAGGCGCTGCCTCCAAACCCGGCCAAAACGAGCATGACCGCGACTGAGATAGATGCGACTATTGGCCCCGGCTTCATTTCGACCGTCGTACCGGTCCGCGGCGTGTTGCCCGCCTGTGGCGTGCTGTCGGCCTTTGACGTGTTGCCCGCCTGTGGCGTGCTGTCGGCCTTTGGCGTGTTGTCGGCCATCCCAGTGCCCCTCAGAACAAAAGACTGTTAGAAGCTGAGACCGATTTATTTTTGGTAAACGCCGCCGCTCTGACCGCCCCCTGATTGGTGAATCGCCGGAGAACTCTATACACTTTCACGTGCAGCGCAAGCGAGAAACCGGCGGGCTGAAGGGCGGAAGGAGTGTCGAAGCTTAACCAACCATGCTCCAATCCTCAATGTGTATTCTCGCTTTTCCACCGCTCATTCCAATGGATCTCGTTGACTGCCTGCACAAATGAAGGTCCCTAGTCCAGATTCGGGGCTGTGTCGTGGCGTCTGAGTAGGGTCCAGGTCAGCCGGTGCCCTTGCCCCTGGGCTTGGCCTGTCGCTTGCCAGCGGGCTTTGTCGTGGTCTTGGCGGTGCCCTTGGCGGGCAGGCTCACCCGGTAGCACGTCCGCCCGTCTACCTGTTCACGCCGCTCAGCCAGCTTGCCAGCCTTCACCAGCCTGTTGCGCAGCACTGCCTGGGGGCCGCCCAGGGCCACCCTGATCTGATTGTCGGTAGCCCCACAGGGCCGGGCATACATGGCCAGTGCAAAGGCAGCCTTGGTGCCCTTCCTGGCAAACTGCTCAGCCAGGGCAAGCTCAGCCTTGGTAGGGGCAGGGTCAGCCAGCTTGATCCAATCCTTGTCATAGTCGCGCATTGTCTCTCCTCCTATCCATGACGCAGGCACACTCTAAGGTTGTCGATAGATAGTAGACACAATCTATAGATGCAATGCGAAAGACAGTTTCTACTTTGCGACCGGCGAAACCTTGCTGCCAAATGTTCTTTGGATGGATCTGAACAAGTGCCCTTCACCCCTGCCAGCCATGGCACCCAGGGCACGGTCTATCCTTACGATCACTTCCTCCTGACCATTGGCGGATCGCCGTTCCTGGTGCACTTCATTATCCGGGTTGTTGTTCTGGATGATCACTTGCACGTTGCCACCACCGCCAACAGCCTTCACGCCCAGGTCATTGCCTACCTTGGTCAATGGCAGCACTGCCTCTGGCCCTGCCTCACCGACCATCCCGAAGCGTGTTGGCTTTGTGAAGACACCGCCATGCTGAAGGTGAGGACCGGGAACAGACGACAAACCGGGTTTGGCAGGGATAGCTGCTGTGCCAGGGTTGAACAGGCTACCTAACGCTGAGCCCACTAGCCCAGTCACCGCATTGGCCAGGGGCTCAGTGACGGCAGTCCGCAGGATGATCCGCAGTATGTCCTTCTCCAGACCCTTGAGGACTTCAGACAGCTTCTGACCTTCGATCACAGCATCCTCAAATGCACTGCTGAAGGTGAAGCCAAGGTCAGTGGCAGCACTCTGCAATGCCTTGCTCTCGTCCTTGACCTTCTCCAGCTTCCCCTTGGCTGCTTCCAGCCCCTTGTTGAACTGCTGTTGATTGATGAAACCGGCAGCCAGTAGCTCGTTCAGCCTAGCAACCTCATTGGTGTAAGCCTGCTGTGGGGTGACTGCCTCACTGGTGATCCTTTCCACGTCGGCAAGCACCCGCCTGAGTTCCTGTCCTCGGCTGAACAGGTCAGCCCACGTCCTGCCCTGTTCAGTAGACAAGTCTATGTTGGCCTGCCGGGCAGCGTTCTCCAATTCAATGGTGTCCTTCAATGCCTGGACGCTACCTGGGGCGGTGCGGTAGCGGGCAACGAGGTCCTGCATCTCCTGATTCTGTGTCTGTAGGGAAGCGTTCAGCTTGGCTACCGCCGCAGCGGCTTTGTCTACTGAGCCACCGCCTACGCCAAGGGCGTCCATCTGTTGGCGCAGCTTCTCAACCTGGGCTGTCGTGTCGGCAGTCGCTTCACCACTCACTATCAAGTTGGTTGCCAAGCCTGCCAGGGCAGCCAGTAGGCCACTGACCGCCAGTGAGGCTTTGCCCAGGCGTTTCCCTCCAATGTCCTGCGCCTTGGCGAAGACGATCAGGGCTGCGGCAACAGTCAGGATTTCCTTGTGGTAGTTCACAAAGAAGATGATCAGGCGGGACAGAAGGTTTCCTATCTCGCGCATGGACGCAATGAACTGAGGGTCAGTGAACGCCTGAGCCAGGGCGCGCATAGCCGGTAGCAGTTCAAGCCCTGCAGACGTAGCCGCGACGCTCAGCACTTTGGACATATCGCCCAGTTCGTCTGCGGCTGTCTCAGCACGGGCCACAATGTCATTGGACAAGACCACGCCCAGGTCACGGGCACGCTGGCGCAGTTTGTTCATCTCATCTGCGCCGTCAGCGAGGACATTCCCCATCCTTATCCCTGCACGGCTGAACAGGTCAGATAGGATGGCGTTCCTGCGCATCGGGTCTTCAATGGCACGGAGCCTATCTGCGACGAGTTCAAGGGCTTGGACAGGCGTCTTATCTTCCAGGTCAGCCATTGAGATACCCAACTCATCTAATGCGGCCCTGGCTTCCCCTGTGCCCTGTTTCGCTTCCCCTAAACGCTTGGTGAACGCGACGAGCGACTGATCTAACTTGTCCTGGCTAACGCCTGACCTGTCAGCGGCAAACCGTAGTTCCTGGAGTTCTTCTGCGGTCACTCCTATCTGCCGGGCCATCTTGCCGATCTCGTCTGCGGTTGAGACGGCACGCTTGGCCAACAGGAAGAGACCTGAGACGCCAGCGGCAGCGATAGCCGCAGTGCGCAGGCTGAATAAGGACTTCACGCCACTTTCAACCGAGGCACGGAAGCGGGTCATGTTCTTGGTCATGGACGAGGCAGACGATTTCACTGCGCTGCGGGCACGTCCCATGTCTCTTTCAAACCGCGCAGCGTTGGCAGATAACTCAGCCCGTAGGGCTCCAATGGGTTCAGCTATGGTCAGGGTCCTCCTTTTTGAGGTTGGTCTTCCTGTTCCTTCTCCTTTAGCCGCTCAGCTATCCACTCCTGACGGGCTTCGTCCTCTTCCTCTTCACTGGCCCAGGCAACTTTGCGGTTAGGTAAGCTGCCGGTGCCGTCGTCCAGTTTTTTCAACAGCGTTTGCAGCTTGGGGAGTGTCTTTGTCCGTCCAAATGCGACGGTGTGCCACGCCTGCGATAGCCGTATCTTGAAATCGTCCATCTCCCTGTCAGCGTTGGCTTGGACATAGATGACCGTCTCGTGTGGGGTCAGGCACCAGAACTCCCCTGGTTTGAGTCCGGCTCTGAAGGCTGCTCGTCGTCCGTCTTCAATGAAGTCTCCAGCGGAGGGTTTTCTGGCTGCTGTGCAGCTACCTCCTGTTCCAGTGTTTCCTTGCCGTAGAAAGCCAGGTTCAAGGCACGGCCTAGCGCACTGGTCACCTCCAAGATTGGTGGTGACAGCGCTTTGATCTCTTCAACGGTCAGGGGATTGCGCTTGATTAGCGCAATGGACAGGGTTTGAGCGATCACTTCCAAATTTACGTCAATGGATGCCTGGGCAATCTTCTGATCGAAATCCTTGCCTAGCGATGACTGCAAACGGGCGATGGCATCCCAATCGTAGACGAGGATGTATTCCTTGCCGTCAAGGGTGAGCGTAGCCTCGCCAACGTGTGTGTTCGTCATTCTTCTTCCAGCCATATGAAGTAATCCACCGTGCGGCCGTAGAACTCAGTGTCCTCGTCCAGCAAGTCGCGCTGGTTATCGAAAATCGCTCCACTGAAACCGTCTAAGCTTTCTATGATCGCTTTCGTGATCCTATGGGCGTCGGTGTATACCTCGGCCCAAGTGGTGAACTGAACACGCTGACGCTGCATCCCTGCTGAGCCCGTCCAGGTGTGCGGCCTGCTAGTGGAAATGAGTTGGTAGACGACGGCCGGGAGAGGGGTGCCTTGGGGACGCTTGAGCGCATAGAGGCGGTCGTCGATGAAACCGCTTACCGTCCCATCCGCCAACAGGTGATCCCGCACGTCCTCGAGCGTGGTCATGCGCCAAAGTGTCTCCTCGAGGCTTTGGACAATTTGCCGGTTTCGGCCTGTTTAGCGAGACGCCGTGCTGAACGTGCCAGGGCTGCCCAGATCTCCCGTGCCAGTATCCTTGCGACTAGATGCTTGTTGGCGTCCCAGGCGGGCCGCAGGAAGGGCTGGGCGGTCATCTTTGACGTGCCAAATTCCAGAAGGTGGGACTTGGGATCGACGCTGCCCACGAACACTTCGACGGCACCTGCCTTGACCCTTTGCGCCTTTTGGCTGCGGGTCAGGGTAGTCTTCGCCGTTATGCTGGCCTGGAGCGTGCCTGTCGCGCCCACTGGCGCGTTTTGTTCAGCCTCAGCTACCACAGGGGCCGCAGCACGGGTGAGCGCCTGTCGCAGCACTGAGCGCCCGACAGCCTTGGGGAGCTGAGCCAGGGCATGGTCCAGCTCCTTCACTCCCCTCAGTTCGAACTTGAATGCAGGTTTAGGCATTCGAAACATCCTGTGCAATGGCTGTGATCTCCAATCCGGCTCGTCGCCCAAGCTCAGCCAAGCCAACGATCAAATAGATCTTGTTCTCGGACAGAATGCGGAACGTCGGTTTGATGCCTTCCCGCCAACGTATTCTGAACGTGGCAACCTCTTCCGCCATAATCTGATCGGCATTGAAGCGTTCACGTGCCTTCACGTCGGCACGCTGCGCCCAACACTTGGCAAACTCAGACCAGGTTGTATGGTCGCCGCCAAAGGTATCCAAGATGGTAGTCGGTTCTTCTATGGTGATATAGCGATCCATCCGTCCGGCACGCATCAGGCAAAGAACTCCAACTGAGAATCGACAAATAGGAAGCCGGGTGTGCCTTCAGGCTCAGCCTGCATTGCCCTCCCAATTGCAATCACAGATGCAACCGCCCCATCTATCCGTCCGCGTGACTTCCCCTTTGTCAGTTTCTCGTTCTCATGTCCGTCCTCGATAGCGACCGCGTTTGCAAAGCACATCCGCAGCAGTGGGTTTCCACCATGCTTGAACTGCTTGGATAAGATGGCCCTCTTTGTCTCAGCCATTGGCGCGGACATGGGGAGGAAGCCTTGGCCAAATTTCACGACCTCGAATCCCCCTTCCTGCAATGGCACCGTCACGTCCACGGCACGGTAAGGATCAATAACAACTTCCCTGAGGTCGTACGTCTCAGCCAGTTCACAGATGTAAGAAACCACCGCTTGTTTATCTATACAGTTCCCATCAGTGACACGTAGGATGCCTTGATCGCGCCAGCGCAAGTAATCTGCACCGTCCAAATCCGCCTTCTTGTCTAATGCGATTTCAGGGAGAAAGAACATGGGCAAGATCGAGTAGCTCTTGTTGATTTCGTCCCCCTCCACAAAGACAGCGCAGACGGCGGTTAGGTCCTCTGTGCTGGAAAGATCAACGCCGACCCAGCAAGTTTGCCCTGCAAGCTCATCCAGTGCTGCGCGCGGTTGCTGTTGATCGTAGATGGACAAGTCTATCCAAGGCTCAGCGACACTCTCGGCAGGTATGTTCAAATGATATCTTTTGAAGCCGGTTACGTTGGCGGGGAAATGCTCGCTTTCTTTCGCTTTGCGCCGTAGGTCCTCTATGTTCAATAGTCCAAATGGAAGCGCCGGATTCACCCTGTGCCAGAGTTCCTCGTCCTGCCAGTCCTCCACATTTGGATCGGCTGCGTAGATGATTGGTGCAAACGTGGGGTCGTCGATCTCGCCCCTGGCTACTTTGAGAGAATAGGTCCAAAGGTCGTGTGCTAGGCCGCCTTGGCCCTGTGGTGCTACGCTGATAATGATGCAAAGCGGGTTGCTCCGCTTGGTCATTGAGTCGCGTATGATCTGATACAGGTCACGGGCGTATACCGCTGGCCAGGCATGGATCTCGTCGAACAATGCGCAAGACACATTGAAGGAGAATTTGTTCTCCGGCTTGGTGCTGATAGCTTTCAGCAGGCTCTTGTTGGGATGATACTCAAGCTCCTTCATCATCCGCCTTGGCCTGAGTATGTGTTTGGGCCACTCCTTCTCCATGGCCATGAAGTAGCAATGATTGTATGCGGTGGTCGCATCGCTTTTGTCGGCGGCAGCAAGCACAATCTGTCCACCTTCTTCGGCCTCCGGGCCAAACAAGTGAACTAGCCCTAGTGCAGCACCCAATGGGGTCTTCCCGTTGCCGCGCGGTATCCAGATCGCCGCTGTGTTTACGAGCCTGGAGCCGTCCGCTTTTGATGGCCCGTAGATTCGTCTGATTATCGATTTCTGGAAGCCGTGGAGAATGAAACGCTGGCCTGCGCAGGCACCTTCCCAAAGCACCAGATCTTCTATGAACTTGATAACTGCTGAAGCACGTCCTGTCGCGTCGGGACTTCCCCTTCTATTGGGGCCATCCAATCTGACACGTGGTCCCCGCCATTTAGATGCTTTGAACTGCGGTACGGTTTCCTTTTTCATCCAAAGATACTATCTATCTGTGCTTCCCTAGATAAAAAGCTACGAAGCCTGCGGCGGCCGGTGTTCAAACCGTTATGTCCAAAGCTTAGATACCCCCTCCCCATGGACTTTTCCTACCGGCAGCTTTTGCATGCTGTATCTTTTCCTCGCTTTGAATAGGTCCGTCGTGACAAGTCCGGCAAACTGCTTCCCATAGTGACTTGTCCCAAAACAGTCGCTTGTTGCCACGATGCGGGACAGTGTGATGGACAATCGTCGCTGGCTTGCCGCACCGTGCGCAGTAACGGTTTCGTTCAAGGAACTCCTTTGACTCTTTCTTCCACTGACGATCATATCCACGGTCAGTCGCATTGGGCCTCTTTGCGTCGTACTGACGTTTGCTTTGTTCAGCACAGATAGGACAGCGACCGCGTGTTGGCGGATGTCCACAGCTATGATGATTTGGGGCCGACCAAGGCACGGCTAGAAGCTCCATTGTCTGTATGGTGCGATCAGATCCATATAGCCCATAGGGATCTCATTGACGGTCTGACCCACCAACACGGTTTCCCTGTGTTGATCCAAATGACCCACATCCATGGCAATCGCTTGCCTGATTGGCTGTGGGACGTCAGCCATGCTATCGCCGTAGCCTGCGGTGAACGTGATGGAGACGGCTTCTAGATGCGTCAGGCGGGTGCTTGGAAAGGACGTGCCGTGTGCGGGTTTGATAGTTGCCGGGTCTGTCCCATAAACGGCGTAGCCTGATGAATCTAGTGTTTGCTCATTGCCATCGTCGTCTATGTAAACAATCTGATCTACAGACTGCAGCGGGGGCAGAGGAACGACGATCTCGGGTGGAAACCACGGCAGTGTGAGTTTCCAGACCTGAGTGATCAGACAACGACCCAGCAGTCCGTTGCGTCCGTCTAACCGGGCAATCGCGACTTCCAGGTAGTCCTCAAAGATTGCCTCGTCCTGCGGCTGGGCATCCAACCGCAAGTGCTCGAAGATGCGATATGGACTGACCGCATCTTCACTAGGCGGTGTGACCAGGGTCAGGCCCATAGCTGACCATCACGAAGCCGCTGGCAGTAGGAGACCGGCAGCCGCTTCCGGCAGGACCAGTTTCCCACCTACTCTCATCCGTGCATTGAAATCGACCTGGGACTGTTTTGCCCTGGTGAAGGGGTCAGGCGTCACCGTCATCGCCATGCGCTGAAGTATGCGGTATGCCCGTTGCCAATCCCCAAAAGCGATTGGCACCGCGTCAGCGATGTTGTTCGGCATATCGGGCAATTCAAATACGGGCTTGCCCAAGAGAACAGGGGGGCGTCCTTCCTTGATTGAGTCGATCCACAGCGGGCGTCCGTCCTGATCCTTGAGTTTCATTACGACGCCCATGACTGTGCGGTTCATGACCCACACGCCTCGGGCCGCGTGTCGGCTCTTAAGTGCGAAATAGAGATCCACTAGATCCTCGTAGACAATATCCACTTCACCAACGCTTGCAGCGGCGGCTACGGTGACGAAATCGGTATCTGCGAGAAAGCCCAGCGGTTTGCCAGTGCCATCGCCGCTAACAAACGCTGTGCCCTCCAGTTCCTCAAATGCTTCGGCCAGATCGCTTCTGATCTCACCCTCAATATTGAACGCTGAATCTTCTAGCAGTCGGTTGCTGACGCGCGTGTAGACCCGTACCTCATGCACGGGAATTGACCATTGGTCATACGTGGAGGACGTCTCGCCGGCGTCGGTTGTCTCACCTTCCCAAGCCCCTGTTGGCTTTCCAGTGCGGCGGGGCAATATGGCAGGCGTTCCAGAAACCGGCGTGATGCGGGCAAGCTGACGCATCATGGAGATTTCTGTAAGTTCTTTGATCAGCTCTCGGAGAAATGTCTCGGGAACTGTTGTTGCGCCCTCGTCAGCGCCGCCGGTGACAGATAACGCGCGGACCTCGTCCGGATCCATTTGGGCAAGCTGCTGAGGACGGCCACCTGTACGCAGGAAGTTTGTAAAGGCACGCGTTTCCAGTTCGTCATCACGGTTAGCTGCATCTTGGCGTGGCCGCTGGAGCCGCGTTTCCAGGTCATCAAGCCGCGTAATGAACTCGTTGATCCTTGTGAGTGCCTCCGTGTTCTGGGAGCGGTGCTCTTGCCATTGCTGCCGCATTTCCTCCACCGCCTGAATTGCTTGCTGGAGATCCCGGTTTTCAGGCGGGTCATCGTCCCGGGTCTCAAGGTCACTTGGAGGAAGAAAATCTATTTGTCTTGTTTCGAGCGGGCCTACCTGGCCCTGATTGCCTACATGGCGCATATGAAGTTACTCCTGTCTAAGAACCAAAGTTGCTTTGCGAACAGTGTCAATGAAAGCTCTAAGATCTGATTCCGAAGGTAGGCTCCTAACGGCTTGAATGCGGGCTTTGTTGGCGGCAGGGAAACTCACGACGGAGATTTCCCACAAATCCAATTCCTCAATGATGCGAACCCCGCCTTTGGTGTTTTTGGCCTTGGTAGGCACGAAGCCAATAGAGAGTCCGTCCAGGGTCTTCTCCTTGAGCATCGTCCGGACATCACGACCCATCTGGGTGTTGAGGAAGCGACCACGTACCTCTAACAGGCTGCTGAAGAATTGTCCTGAGGGCAGGATTTGGGCTGTAGCCCGGGATTCTGATCCGATGGTCGAGGGGTTTGGGTTCGGCTGGTTGCGTGGGCGGAATTTTCGATGCCCTGGTGCGATCAAGTTGCGGCGAGCAGCTTGGGTATGCGCACGAGATTGTAGGCGGCCGCGGTGAGGGTGAAGGTCCAGCCGACGCGCTCGAGGCCCCGGTGGCGGGTCTTGGCGAGGTTGCCGGTGGTCTTGATCCAGCCGAAGCCCTCTTCGATGCGCTTGCGCAGGCGCTGGCTCGCGGCGTAGCCCGCATGCCGGGTGGTGCGCTTGTCGATGGCGGTTCGGCGCGGCCTGCCGGTGACCCGGACATGGCCGTCGATGGCGATGTGCGGAGTGATCCTGCGCGCGCGCAGGCCCTCGACGAAGCTGCGCACGTCGTAGGCCTTGTCGGCGCCCAGGGTGACGCGCCGGCGGCGCCCCCCTCGGCTCTCCCTGCGGCGATCGAGCATGGCGAGCGCGGCCTCGCGCTCGGCCCTGCCGCCGGCCCGGGTCAGCTCGGCGTCGACGACGAGGGCGTTGCGGTTCTCCATCAGGAGGTGGCCCATGTAGCAGAGCCGGCTGCTCTGGCCGTTGGCCTTGCGGTAGAGCTTGGCGTCGGGATCGCTGGTCGAGGCGTGGGTCTCGTTCGAGCGCCGCTCGCCGCGGAAGTCCCGCTCCGCGTTGCGCCCGGCCGGCGGCCTGCCGCCCTCCCCGGGGCCCTCCCCAGGGCCATCGCCGGGGCCCTCCCCCGCGCCGTCTTTGGGCCGAAAGCTCTTCATCGAGGCCCAGGCGTCGAGCAGCGTGCCGTCGACCGAGAAGTGCTCCTCCGATAAGAGCGCCTCGACCCGATCCTGGCTCAGCAGCGCGGCCAGGAACTTCGCCGCGATCTCGCCCTCGATCAGACGGTCCCGGTTCTTCGAGAAGACCGTGGCGTCCCACACCGGCGCATCCATCGAAAGGCCCACGAACCAGCGGAACAGCAGATTGTAGTCCAGCTGCTCCATCAGCTGGCGTTCCGAGCGGATCGAGTAGAAGGCCTGCAGCAAGAGCGCCCGCAGCAGCTTCTCCGGCGCGATCGACGGGCGACCCAGCTTCGAGTAGATCCCCTCGAACTCCGGCGACAGCACCTCCAAGGCCTCGTCCACGATCGCCCGGATCGCCCGCAGCGGATGGTCCGCAGGCACCCGAGCCTCACAGCTCACATATGAAAACAACGCCCCGCTGTCCCCATCCCCGCCGCGCATCGCAACCCTCCGTTCCAGATCTCACCAGAACAGAGAATCACGTTACACCGAAAGCCGCGAGAGACTTTTTCAGCAGCCTGCTAATGCATCGGTTTCCTTCAGTTCCTCCCAAACGCCAATTGGCGTTCCATCGTGGTTCAAGAACATCTTCGGCGTTTTCGCTTGTAGGGTTTTTGCGAACGCCCCTTTGACAATGACGTCTCCGAAGTTGTCCTTTTCCCCAAACGGGTTCGTCGCTACGCCCGTAAACGTGCCTGCGTCGGCATCCTGAAAGCGCAGGTCCGACACAACCGCATCTTTCCGCTCTCGCATCATCTGACTACCCTCAAGTCGCGGGTCTGTTCGTCGTCATCTTCATTATCGCTGGCGCCGGTTTGTCCAGCCTGTCGCACAAGCTCATCGCCACCGTCCACAGGCGCGAGGTTCTCCAGCGCTCTGGCCTCGTTCGGTAACAACCATGCACCGCCGACAGCTTTGTTGAGTGCTTCAAAACGGGCCTTGATGTCGCCCCGCAGCAATTCATTGATCTGGAATTCAACGAAGAAATCTTGCCGTTCCTCTGGCGTAAGTAGCGCTCGTTCCAAGGCGCTTTGCCAGACCTCTAGGTGTGGTAGCAGCGTATATTGGACAAAAAGAATCGACAGCTCTTCGATGTTGCGCCACGTAGCCCTTTCAAGTGAGCCTACTAGTGGCAATGGAACACGAAATGCACGAGCTATGTCCTCAATCGCTAGCTTCCTAAGTTCGAGAAACTGTGCATCCACGGAATTGAATGGAGGGGTTTCTTCAAACTCTAAACCGCCAAACAAACCGATGATTCCTCCGGCTCGTCGTGGTCCGGCATGCTTTTCAGAAAAAAGTTTGATTAGTTCCTGTGCAGCCTCTTTTCCCATCGACTGCGGGACCTTGAGCTTGCCAGATGAACTCACAGCGTTCCCGAATAGCGCTCCTTGACGCTCAGCCATGCTGATGTCCAAGCCAATGGATTGTCGTGCCTTGTCTACAATCGATATCGGGCGATCCCAGGACCAGCCGGGGCAAGGTAGGAACAGGACTTCTTTGTGCGGTAGTGGCTGTGACCTGCCATTGACTTTGAAGGCAGGCTCAGCAGTGTCGTCGTCTACCTCCATTGAGACCCGCGCAAGGCGGTGGATTTCAGTCGGACGACCGTTGCCCACTCTGATCACTTGGGCGGCAGCAAACCCGCGCGTCAACAGGTCAACCTGCAATGCTGTGCGGACTTCTGTGTTCCCTGACCAGGGCGTCCAATCGCTAGACAAGAGCAGGGAAACGGGATGATCCCGTACGCGCTCTTTGGAGCCGTCGCGTCCCCTGCGAAACAGATGGATCGGGAGACTGCCGACCGCGCTGGCAATTGCCGTGACGCAGGCAAGGGCTGTCGGTGATCGTAGAGCTGTTTCGGGTCCAACATTGACGCCAGCCACGTTTGGAGTTGCTCCGAACAGGCTCAGCAGCTCGGGGCTGGGGACTGCTAGTTGGCCGCGTCGCTCAAGCCCGACCAAATGCAGAAACCGATCCAGCATCAATGCACCACCCTGTCGCCCGGCTCTGCCTGATCGGCAACGTCCACGGCATCGACGCCAAGCTGGGCAAGGAAGTTCTGGTATAGCTCAATGAAGAAATCCCGAGCCCCTGACAGTCCTTGTCCCTCAGCGTCCGTAGCTAGTAACAGCGCCTTGTGGCAGAGACCATGCAGGTCGCGTTCGTCGGAGAACTGGGGCACGGCGTAGCTACCACTGCTGGCAAACCCCCGATCACGGTTCGCCAGCTCGTCGCGCAGACTACGGGTCAGTTCGAAACTGCCGACCGGGTCGTCTCCGACAAACCTCTCTAGCAAGAACTGAAGGGTTTCGGTATTGTATTTAGATAGTTTTATTCTCTGATTATAAGTCATACTCGAAAGAATACTTGACAATATTAGATAATGTCAAATTCATTATTCAATGAATTATTGTAATACTCAATAAGGGAAGCGATTTTATCTAAATTAGGGTGCTACTATTTACGGAGGTGTGGACGGCGATCTGCTGTCAGAAGTCACCTCGGTACAGCATACGGGATTCCATTGTAGGAGCGGATCCGATACTTCAGTCTATGTGAGTTACAATCTATCAATAGCCGTTGGTCGCTGATAACTGTTACCTCTGATATCGTATCGCACCTGTAACCGGATATGAGAATGGTCACTCTAGCACCTTTGACGAGCTCAAAGTCGACATCTCCTACTATGATGTTGGACTCAAGCATCTCTAATCCCCAAGATTGAATAGAGCTTAATTGTTGCTCTACTTCTGCCTTGGTAATCTTGTTTCTGGTCAAAGTTGTTTGACTTGAATTGGGTTTTCCCTGTCTTTCAATATTGCTGGGCTCTGCGAGCTCTGTCGGCTTGGTTTGGTGCTGCGTCTGCTCACGTTCGTGTTTGCCAACGAAAACGGTGCACGTGAACATAAAGCAGAGCAACAGTATCGCGAGGGTGAGTTTGCGGGTAAACGTGGTGCGCTTATCTTTGCGTCGCTGTACATGCGCAATCGCGGAACCAGGGTCGGCTACCAAGTTAGGTTGTCCAGCGTCTCCACTATGTTCTGTATAAATGGCTGCATCGCTGTCCATCATCTCAGAACTGGGCACATTGCCAACTTGCTCCTGAAATTCTGAGTTGTCTAATAGTCGCTCTAGAAGTTCATAGAATGCCTCAAAGGAAGCTTTCGTTTCAACTGCCTTAAAACGAAACTCGTCATTGAACATATACATCGTTATGGTATGGAATCCCATCATAGACCGTGTTCCAACAGAAGTAATCTTGTCGAGTTGTATAGATCGAAAGGCCTCACCAAAGAAGCTTTTCCGGAAAAATACGACTCTACGACTTGTCAAAATGAGGCTGCCTGCTGCTTGAGTTCCCTCGTCACGCCCCATGAACTTGACAATCCGGCCTTCAAGAGTCGCAAGTATTTCTTCGTTGTCTTTCTTTTTCGACTCCAAAAAACCCTTTACGTGCTTATTTGTCTTTGGCAACGCTATCTAACTCCACCTCAATTCATATCAAGGGCTGTACTCGTGTATAAAAACCGACTACCGTTGCACCCAAGCAAAGGGTAACTGCAAATCGTAAGTCCATACATATGGCATGATAACTGATAGTGAAAAACTGAAACCTTAAGTGAATGAAATCAATATGTTATGTATGGGGTGCGCAGGAGTTGGTATATATATCAGTACGCTCCTATCCCTAGTATACAGTGATTAGACATGGAAACTAGATAGTTCCTCAGATTGTATCTTTGTGATCTCCATCCAGATCTAATGTCTTGAACAGCTCCTAGCTGCTTATAGGACCTAGATCCACTTAGTCCACGACAGTTGGCTGCCCGTAGCAGTATCTTTGCACGGGATCTGTGATAGACATTACGGGGATGATTGCGTAGGTATCTCGGTCCTCGTCCATTTTTTCGGTCAATGTCTCGCTCCAGCTTTTCCGTATCAATTCTGCCAAGCCGTAGATTTGTTCTCCAAAACTCTACATGATCAAACTTCATCAATGCGGTAAAGTCGATCAAACCCTTTGCCTTGCATGCTGCTCGTCCGTTGATGCGCCACTCGGGTTTACAGCAGTGTTCGTCGCCAGTGATCTTGCTGGGCTTGTCCGCGTAGCATGCGGTCCTGTTGCGGGCTCGACGGTTGCCGCTGTAAATGGTGCCATGGTAGTCGCAGCCCACCTGCCGTTTGCTGCGCCACGGTTGCCACCAGTGAAGCTCAAGGAATTCATGCAGCCGCCGCTTGGTCTCTTTGGTGTCTGTGATTAACTCCACGGCAGGCTCGACGTAGTTGATGAGCACGTTGTTGCCGAGCAGCTCTTGTAGATAGCGTAGCGCTGGCTGTCTGGGCTGTAGCAGCAGGTACCGGTAATGCCAGCCAAGCTGCGCCATATATGGCTTCTTGGTCTTGCGCTCATCCTTGGTGAACTTAGTGCGTCTGCACTTGGCGTTCTGCCTGATGATGTTAAGTTCTTGCGTAGTCAGCTTACGTCTTGTCCAGAATTGGACTTTATCAAAGAAAAAATGACGCTCGATAATATTAAACTGATCTACTGGACTTCGGTTACTTGATATGGTTTTATTGTTTTGCATGACGGCATTGCCTCTGCTGTCTGGTTCTGTCGTTGGCTACCAATTGATCTTTCTTGCGCCCCTCGTTCCGATCCAAGACGAGGGGCGCAGTTTTGTTCTGATATTTAATAATAAGCGAAAAATGAATATTTGAAAATTCTTTGGTTATTTTGTACAATACTGCTCCTTTGGTTCTGAATGAATCTCCTTACTTGTGCCAGCCAAAAGCCCCGCACCGGCCCACCTCCTCCGGTGCGGGGCTTTCATTCGACGCTCCTCGAATGGCCTCTCGGCCTCGTGTGGGCCGTTTGGCAATCTCTGGCTGAGCGGGAGCAGGCCGTACAGGACCGTGACGGCTGCTAGATGGGATGACCGATGCGCCAAGCCGCCCACGCGTTTAACTCATGGTCTGCCTCCACGTATTCGTCCGTCGCTTCGCAACTCCCAAGACTACGTTCGATGCTGGACTCAATGGCTTCGTTAATGCTTGATTTTGCTTCCGCAAGATCTACCGCAGCTTGTCTTAATCTACGCTCGGATCTCTCATACATACTGATGGCCAGTATAAGATGGGCATCAATCAGGTGATCGAAGTTAGTCTGTTTTGATTTTGGCATAGCAGTCTCCTGTGAGGTTGAAGTGCCCAGGGGGACCTACGATGTTTGTGCGGTTTCAGCACTGATTTATCGGTCTTGTCTTCGACAGCTACAGACGGATGCGCACGCGCTTGGGCTTCTGCTTATCCAGCCATTGCTCAATGTCCGCCAAACGCCAGTACCGATTGCGACGGATGTATAGCGGGTGCGGGAAGCCCATCTCCTGGTCATGAACCCAGCGATAAAGGGTCATGTCGCTTATTCCGCCGAGTTGTTCACGGACCTGAGCGGCGGTGATCAGGTCAGTATTTTTATCCATGTTGATCACTCCATTTACCATCTCCTATCAAATACATACGTTTGGCAATTTTCGGTTCCTGGTGGACAGGACAAACAGAAGGCCTAGCATGTGCTAGGCCCTTGAAATTAGAGACGAAAGTTGGTTTTCTAACTATCTACGAAGCGGCAATTTGAAGACGTTCTCCGGTGTCGGCTCACCGCGAACAATCCGGTCTACGTGGCTGGCCCAAAGCACCAGCGCGCGACGCTTCTCGGGGTCGGCAGCGTACCTGTCGTAGATCTTGGTGACGCCCGCTTCCGCGTGGTTCAACACTTTCGACACAGTGAGCCTATCAACGCCAAGGCTGCGCATACCGGTAGCGGCGGTCCGTCTCAAATCGTGGAGCCGCCAGTCTGGCACCGGCTCAGGCAGCTTGCTCTCCAGTCGTGGGCGGTATTTGCTCCAACCCGAGATCGGCAGGTCGGCCCGGCTGCTCGTGAACACGTGCTCCCAGGTCAAAGTCCCGTCCGGATCCATGTCCTCCTGTGCCTTACGTGCTTCGTCGAGCAGTACCAAAGCTTGCGGTGCTAGTGGGACGATGTGACCTGTGCCACCCTTGGCGCGCGCTTGCGGAAGACGCCAACCGGTCCCGTTGATCTCATCCCAGGTCAGGCCCGCAACCTCTCCCCGGCGCTGAGCGGTCAAGATCAGGAAGCGGACGAGGGTGCCGAACGGATAGCGCAGTGTCTCAGCACCCAACCAAACCGACCGCAGCTCGTCGTTTGTCAGAACCCGTTCCCTGGCGTTCACCACTCCCGGCATCTTCATCCGATGGATGGGATTGGCAGGTACGAGTTCCGTGTCGAGGGCGTAATTGAAGACGACGCTCAATAGGGCCTGTAACCGGTTGGCAGCGATGGGCGCGTGCTTGGCCTTCTCAACAAGAAACTCACGGATCTCGGCACGGCCGATATCGGCAATGGGCTGATCACCAAATGTCGGCAGTAGGTCTACGTCAAGTTTGCGCTGGTACTCACCAGCGCACCTGAGCCTGTTGCCGCGTTCGTCCATGTAGAGCTTCGCGACCGCCGCAAAGGTGTTGGCGCGCTGGCGCTGCTGAGCACGCCGTCGTTGGCGTTCATGGTGGTCCGGGGCCAACCCCTGGCGGATCGCCTGTTTGGCTTCACGGGCCAACTGTCGGGCTTCAGCAAGCCCAATGTCGGGGTATCTGCCCAACGTGCGGCGCTGGTGCGTTCGCTTGCCCTTGGCCTCGTTGTAGAAGTACAGGCACCACGATTTGTGGCCGGTGTCCGTCACCCTCAACAGCAACCCAGGTTCCACCGTGTCGTAGTGCTCGTCGCGCTTACCTGAGGGTGCTGGGCGCAGCCGCCCAATGCCGGCTTCAGTCAGTCGTTTCGTGGGCATTTGACAAAACCTCATGGGGTTGTGTTGTGTGAACAACAACTTGGCAAATCACCGGGGTGACCACGCCGCAAAAATCAAAGGGTCACCACGGGGTGATCACGGGGTGATAAAATTTTGCGTTTTAGGGTGTTTGAGGATGTGACCGTCAAGCCCTAACGTCAAGCATAATAGATAGGTTTTTTAGTATCTTAAGTCGGCAATAGGGTTACGGGGTGATAGGCGCTGATATGGGGGTCGAGTTGTTTTGTAATCAAGGGGTTGGGGGTTCGAGTCCCTCCTGCGGCACCGTCTGAATTCAACCGCTATGAATTCGAGCCGCGTGGGCGCCTGTCGCCGCGGCGGGCATCTCCGCCTGTGTCGCTTGCTCGTCCCAGTCGCGAAGACCGGTTGAGCATGGCCTGTGCCCCGTCCTGGCTTTTCCGCTCTGGCCTGCCAGGGTGAACAGTGACAGAATGCCGCGCAAGTGCAGACCATGGATGGAGGGCGCCATGTTCCGGATCGAGATAGATATGTCGCGCGAATGGCTCATCATGCTGCAGGACTACTGCGTCAAGGCAGAGACCGGACAGCCGATACCCCCGGAGAACGTGAACGCGATGGGCGAGTTCCTCTCCGAGATGAGCTCACGCGTCAAGGAAGTCGAAACCAAGATGAAACGAAGCGCGTAAGATTGCCTGGACTCGTTGGAGCGGCGTTCGGTCGGTCTTGCTGTCCAAGCAAACAAATGAAGGTCCCGCTAAGCTGAGTTGTAGGCTTTGCTTTGCAAAGTATGGATTAGGCGTACAGTACTGCCAGGAGGTGGTAAGACCTTCCGAGACGCAACTCTGCTTGTGAGCGGGGCTTAGGGTTGCGATCGCAATCTAACAGTCACATCGGAAGGCTCCGGCCGTACTGAGGCAGGGTCCAAGGTGGACGAACTCCGGCCGGTTTGATTGCCACCCCCTTTCGCGACCACTCAACTGGCAAAGCACCTTGTTCTCAGTCAAAGGAGTTGGGATTCGAACGGATTCTGTAGTACAGCTAAGTCAACATCTTAAGTATTCATAGGGTATCCCAAACAGGAAGGGGGGCCCTCAGATAGCAAGTTTGGTCTATCTCTTGCGATACTGTCGCACCTATTGACCACCGTACTTCCTGCTCAGGAGTACCGCTTCGAATCCTATGTGCTCAACAAGGGAAACTCACCGCACCCGCCCTAAGCTGTCTTCTGCCCTACCTCGCACAGTGCTGGCGAAGCTGGTGAAAGCTGCTCCGAATGGCATTGGGCGGCTCCAAGTGGTCCTGGAACAGGGCGTCGGTTCATACGCACCAAAGAACTGTTCTGCGCAGCGGCACGCCGAAACCAATAGCACCAAGAACCAACTCTTCACATCATGGCCGCGGTTTCGAGGCACATAGAGTGGACACCATTACCTAGAACAAGTTGTGGGTATGACTATCAGTACTTGATGTCGGTTGCGCAAATCCTGCTTCCGAATACGCAGTAACTATTTGGCAACGTCTACTCACATTCAATGACGACACACTCCTAAGAGGTCGGTTGCTTTCCCAACATGTGAAGTCCGTCTGCTGTATTTCTTGAGGTGCTGCTGTATGATATCTTGATATGCAAATCAGGATGTCGGATACTCGCCAATTATGGGAAGTGGCTGTCGCAATCAGTTCCGTTTTCTGCGTCGAAACAAGAGGTATCTTAGATGCCTGATGTAATTAGGCTCATCCCTCGCGCGCTAGCTGTCTCTGCCTTGCTATTAATGAGCACAGTGTCCTAACCCCTGCCGGTCCTCGCTCAAGCAGAAGGTGCCGCATTATTGGCAAGCGGTGGATTTCTCGTTGATCGTTTCGCCAACAGGGCGGAAGCAGGTGCAGATCGTGCATCGGCGAAATTTGCTGCTCGCCTCAAAGCGCTAATCGACTACCTAAGATCGAGATATGGTGATGCGCTAGAAGAAACTCAAGATACTTACCAACAGGAATTTGCAACGTTCGTAAGCGAACTTGATGCATTTCTGAAACAACTCGACTATCTAGTAGACGACGTTGATGCCGACTTAGATGATGCGTTAATTAAACTAAGCATAATCGCAGCTCAACTTCCCGGAGCGAGAGAAGGTCTAGTACTTGATCATGAACCAACTTTTATTCGACCCAACACGTTGATAGGAAATCAATCTCAGACTGTAACTGTTTTTGGAAACGGATTTAGTCGCGCGGGTTTCAATTGTTCGCTAGTAGTCCAACACCAAGAATCTACGTGCTCAGCGAAGTTGGTGAATGATGGTCGAATACGCGTAGAACTAGGCAACATTCCACCTGCCGCTGACGACAACGAGGCAGCAGAGATTCGCCGCTTAGATCTGACTCTAACAGTCTCGATCCCGAGATGGTGGGGTTTGCGATCCCCAAAGGAAATTCGGTACGAGTGGCCACTATTTCTTCTTCCGGAGAAGCCTGTAGATATTGAGGTGTATCCCGTAAAACGTGACGCTGTTGTTGTCGAAACAAAAACTCGCCAATCGAACAGTTTCAGAAAACGTAGCGGAAAGAGCTCACATCGGGACGGCTGTTCCACAATTCGAAGTACAGGAAAAAAGTGGAAAATCGTGCTCGATTCAGCGGTCCTACGCAAGAAAAGCAGTGACAAAGGACGTGCATGGATCGATCTCCGACCGAGCACTCCTCAAGGACTCCGATACTGTTGGAACGTAAAGCCTGCTAAGAAACATTGGAAAAAAGGACATATTAAGTTTTGCATAACCTACAAAGAACAAAAATTCGATTCGCAAAATGCAATTGACTTTGACAATCCTTTGTTCACAGGGCGAATTGGTTGGCGGGAGCAGGTATCAGTGGAAATGGAGATGGCGAAAATGGAAAACTGGCATCTCCGAGGCGGCACATTCTGGGGCAAAGACATCGACCATGCGAAAAATGACCCCAATCGGATCTTCGATGTGGTTGATGAAGCCAAGACGAAAGGACTAATACTCATTCGACTTCGTGATCCGTCGGAAATTCCCGATCTCGCTGAATTTGACTAGTCGAGCGTCTCGCCTTCGTGCAACGCCTGGCGCTCGCCCTAGTTAATAACCACTGGGATGCGACAGCAGACCAACTTGCTCCCTAGCTCGCACTATTCAAGCTTGATGCCCACTCGAGAGCAGGCCATGACCTCTGTGCCATCATCGGCGCGATTGATGGAGACCTCGGGGGCTTTAGTGAGTATCGAGGTCGCTTAATCATTCTTTCTGGTGTTTAAAGTACACCAGATTGGATGTGGATGCAGTCCGACCAGGGGCGCACTGCGACACAAGGCCAACAGGATTTCGGCTGCGTCCCGGCGCGGTGTCATGTAAGACTTCTTTACATGAGCTGGTCGCGCAAGGATCGGCGGCGACGCGGCTACCATCACGGCCATCTGCGCGAGGCGCTGGTCGCGGCGGCGCTGGATCTGATCGCCGAGAAAGGGCCGGCGGGCTTCACCTTCGCCGAGGCCGCCCGCTCGGCCGGGGTCAGCCCGGCCGCCCCCTACCGGCATTTCCGGGACCGGGACGAGCTGATGGCCGAGGTCGCCCGGGGCGGCTTCGAGCGCTTCGCCGAGGCGCTGTCGCAGGCCTGGGACGGCGGCAAGCCGGATGCCCTGAAGGCCTTCGAGGCCGTCGGCCGGGCCTATCTCGATTTCGCCCGGCGCGAGCCCGCCTACTACGTCGCCATGTTCGAGTCCCAGGTGGCCCCGGACGCCAACCCGGAGCTGGCCCGGGCCGGCGACCAGGCCTTCGCGGTCCTGCGCGAGGCCGCCGAGGCGGTCTGCGCCACCCTGCCCCCGTCGCGGCGCCCGCCGGCGCTGATGGTGAGCCTCCATGTCTGGGCCATGGCCCACGGCATCGCCTCTCTCTTCGCCCGCGGCGACGCCGCCCGGCGCAAGCTGCCCATGACGCCGGAGGAGCTGCTGGAGGCGGAGGTGCTGATCTATCTGCAGGGCCTCGGCCTGGGCGAGGACTGAAACAGGGACGCTTGCGAGCCCGGCCAAGCCGGCCCCGGCCCTGCTTCTGTGGGCACGCCTCCCGGGCAACACTTTTTTTACCGAGACGCCCTTTTTGGCTCTTGAAAGCGGGCGGGCCGACCCTAGCTAGAGTAATGTAAAAACCTTTTACATGAGGGACCGATGGAACTGGCAGCGAAGTTGGACGATTACGGCAAGCCGGCCTGGATCGCCGTGATGGTTCTCGGGTTCATCATTTTCTGGCCCATTGGCCTCGCGATCCTGGCCTATCTGCTATGGAGTGGACGCATGGGATGTTGGAGAAACGGCGGCCCCGGCCGCTGGCACCGCTACGATAGGGCGCGCGGCAACGGCCGCTCGGAAGGCTGGTTCGGCGGGCGCGGGCGCCAGGCCTCAAGCGGCAACAGTGCCTTCGACGAGTACCGCGAAGAGACATTGCGCCGTCTCGAGGAGGAGCAGCAGGAGTTCAAGGACTTCCTGGAGCGCCTGCGTCACGCCAAGGACAAGGCGGAGTTCGACCAGTTCATGGCCGAACGCAGACGCCGCGCCGCCGGCCCCGACGAGCCGAACGCCGCCGAGGGTTCGCCCGCCTGAGACAGAGGGCGACGGAGCCGGACCGCCGCAGAGAAGCGCACCGGCTCGCAAGCGCAAAGTGCAAGCACATGAGAGAAGGCGTACCGCTCCGGACAGGCGGTGCGCCTTCGGCTATCCGGAGCCTCGCGCCTAATACCAAGTCTTGATGACAATGCCCCGTAGGGACGGACTTTCAGATCTCTCGGCTAGAGCGGGATGAGATGAGATTGAACCACGCTGACGGAGCGATTTTGGCCGGACGTTAGGAGCGACGACGAAGGACATGCCGAAGCATATTCGAGGAGGAGCGACGCGGCGTCCGGCCAAAAGCGCCCGTCCCGTACGGGTTGGCCTGGGTTGGCCCGCCGCGTCGTTGCGGGCCTCGCCCGATGCCCCGCATCGCGCTTCGGACCGCGCCTAGCGGACGGAGCCAACCCAGGCCAACAGCGTTGATTCAATCTCATCCCATCCCGCTCTAGGGGCCGTGCCTTAGCGATGCCCCACATCGCCTGCTTCCTGCCCGAAACAAACCAAAAGCGTTCCCTATGGGTCATTATCATCAAGACTTGGTATTAGTCTCCCTCGCCGAGAATCGAATGCCAGGTGGCCTGGATCCGGTCCTGCTTCTTCTTGCAGTTCGTGTAACCTTCCTTCCAGCCCGTGACGTAGTCGGTGTCTTCGTAGGCCGGCCGGGCGCTTTCGATCCGCTCGTAGAAGAAGCTGCCGGCGATGGCCAAGCCGGCCTCGCAGCCGTCGTGGTAGCCGACCTGATAGCGCTCCGGCCCCGGCGGCGAGGTCCAGGCCGGCATGGCGCATCCGCCCACGCTCAGCCCCACACCCAGAAGCGCCGCCGCGACCGGCGCAAGTGGCCCTCGTCTCATAACGTCGTCCCCCTTCCCCTACCGCGCCTCGCCCGCTCCAGCGTCGAAGCCGGCGTGTCCGAAGCGCCAAAACAGATCCTCGCCTGTAAGGATCGCCCGGATCGCGACCTCAAGTCCAGCCGTGGCGCACCCGGCCGCCACTCGTCGCAGGTTGAATAGGCCGGCCAGCGGGGGGCGCGGCGCCGTCGGGGAAGCAGCGTTGCCGTTTCGCAGGCGACCTGGCCGGCCGCCTACGCCAGATCGAGGAAAATGATCCATGTCATTGGTCCAGTGAGCTAGATATGCGTGCTATAGTGATTACTTAGATTGACAAGAACGGGTCGGAAAGACTGGGGGACCATGTAACAGCGTGGCAGTGGCGGCGCACCCTGCCGCCGCGTGGCCGGTTGGAGCACCGGACCGCCGGACGGCCGATCCGCAGGTCTTTGCGGGTGGCCCCCCGATAAGGTGTTGGGTGCTCTTGGCCCAGGTGCCGATACACCTGGGGCAGCACGGCCGACCGTCGAAACGAGGTGAGCCGAATGGACGACACGAACGATCCCGTCACCGCCACCGGCAGCCCCGCGGACGGTGCGTCCGAGTCCAGCGCCGAACCGGAAACGGGCCCGGTCTCGCCCGCGGCGACGCGGCGCGAGCCGGCCAAGCGGCCGGCCGCGCGGCGGTCCCAAAGCGGAGCGAGAAAAACCGCACAGGCGCGCCCGCGCAGCCAGGCCGGTCGGGCACCGGCCGCCAACGGAGAGAGCGCGGCCCAGACTGCGGCGCCCGGAGAGGCGGCCCTGGCGGAGTCAGTGCCGGCAGTGCTGGAAGAGGTGGCCAAGACAGCCGCGACGGATGGCGGCTTCGATCTCACGTCACCGGAATGGTATCTGAACCGGGAGCTGACCTGGCTCAACTTCACCCGGCGGGTGCTGCACGAGGCCGAGGACCGGCGCACCCCGCTGCTGGAGCGGGTCAAGTTCCTGGCCATTGTCGGCTCGAACCTGGACGAGTTCTTCATGAAGCGCATCGGCGGCCTGAAGCAGCAGGCCGGCGCCGGGGTGCACGAGCGCACGGTGGACGGTCGCACGCCCCAGGAGCAGATCCGGGAGTGCACGGCCCTGGTGCGCGCCATCGAGGCCGACATGCGCGCCTGCTACCGGGAGATCGTCGGCGAGCTGGCGGAAAACGGCATCGTCGTCGCCCGCTACGAGGAGCTCACGGAGGAGGAGCGCGAGGCGCTGCGCCAGGACTACCGGCGGAACATCTTCCCGCTCGTCACGCCGCTCGCCATGGACCCGGCCCACCCCTTCCCCTTCCTCTCCAACCTCTCGCTCAACCTTCTGGTCTCGCTGCACCACCCGGACCGGGAGGAGGAGGTGCTGGCCCGGGTCAAGGTGCCGGTCAGCTCCGGCGCCCCGCGCTTCCAGCGGGTCGGTGAGAGCCGGCGCTTCGTGCCGCTGGAGCAGGTCATCGCCAACAACCTGGACCTGCTCTTCCCCGGCGTGAAGGTGGCGAGCTGCGAGTTCTTCCGCGTGACCCGCAACGCCAACACCGAGCGCGACGAGGACAGCGCCGACGACCTGCTGGCGCTGATCGAGACCGAGCTCCGGGACCGCAAGTTCGCCCCCATCGTGCGCCTGGAGACGGCGGCCGGCATCCGGCCGCTGCACCGGGGCATGCTGGCCGCCGAGCTGGGGCTCGACGAGGGGGTCGACGTCTTCGAGACCGACATACCGCTCGGCGTGCGCGATCTGATGGAGATCGCCGGGCTCGACATCCCCGAGCTGCACGACCCGGATCACCACCCGATGGGCAACGTGCGCCTGCAGGACCGGCGCATCATCTTCCACATGATCCGCGACGCCAAGGCGATCCTGCTGCACCACCCTTACGAGTCCTTCACCACCTCGGTCGAGCGCTTCGTGCTGGAGGCGAGCCAGGACCCCAAGGTGCGGGCCATCAAGATGACCCTCTACCGCACCTCCGCGGGCACCAAGATCATCGACTACCTGGTGGACGCGGCGCGCAACGGCAAGCAGGTGGCCGTGGTGGTCGAGCTGAAGGCGCGCTTCGACGAGGCGGCCAACATCGCCTGGGCAAGCCTGCTGGAGGAGGTGGGCGTACACGTCAACTACGGCGTGGTCGGCCTCAAGACCCACTCCAAGGTGATCCAGGTGCTGCGCATGGACTACGACGGACTGCGCCGCTACGTCCACATCGGCACCGGCAACTACCACGCCGGCACGGCGCGGCTCTATTCGGACCTGGGGCTGCTGACCTCGGACCCGGCGATCGGCGAGGACGTGACGGAACTCTTCAACTATCTGACCACGGGTCTCAAGCCCTCGCGGCGCTTCCACAAGCTCCTGACCGCGCCCAAGCAGATGAAGAAGGGGATCCTGGCGCGGATCGAGCGCGAGATCGAGAAGCACGGCCCCGAGAGTCCCGGCCTGATCCGCTTCAAGTGCAACGCCCTCGAAGACGCCGACATCACCCGGGCGCTCTACCGGGCGTCCCAGGCCGGCGTGAAGGTGGAGCTCCTCATCCGCGACACCTGCCGCCTCAGGCCCGGCATCCCGGGTCTGAGCGACAATGTGCGGGTGATCAGCGTGGTCGGGCGCTTCCTGGAGCACACCCGCATCTACCACTTCCAGAACGGCGGCGAGGACGAGTACTTCATCGGCTCGGCCGACCTCATGACCCGCAACCTGGAGAGCCGGGTCGAGGTGCTGGCGCCGGTGGAGGAGCCGGCGCTGCAGCAGGAGCTAGCGGCCATCCTCGACCTGCAGATCTGCGAGCGCCGCGGCGCCTGGGACATGCAGCCCGACGGCAGCTATGTCCAGCGCCCCTTCGAGGACGGCGACAAGAGCAGCCAGCAGCTCCTCATCGACGCCGCCGAGCAGCGCCACTTCGAGGCCACCCGCCTGCGCCGGCGGCGCCCCCGGGGCATCGCGCGGCGCATCTCGATCTGATCCGGAGGTCCCGGCGACGGTCGCGGCGGTCCGATCCTGTCTCGGCCGACCAGCACCGTTGAACGCGGCAATTCGCCGCTGCGCGACCCGGAGCGGCGGCGGGTCCGACCGCCGGACGGTCAGCCGCCCAGCGAGCCCGTGACGCCGCTGGAGACGTAGTTGTACATGTCGTCCATGCTGCCGCCGAGAACCTGCAGCGCGGCGATCAGCGCCAGCACGATCAGGGCGAGGATCATGGAATACTCGATGGCCGTCGCCGCCTTCTCGTCTTGCAGAAATTTTAAAAGTATTCTACGCATTCCCGATCTTCCGCCCAATACTGCGGCAATTTCTACATTTTTACTTCAGGAAGGTTAGACATCCCTTAATCCGGGTACCGAGCCGGGCAAGCGATCCGCAAATCAATGGCTTAGCGCGTCCGGACGATGAAATGCCCGCCGCCGAGCGCCCCGTCGTCGATCCGGGCGACTTAGCGGTCTTGGTCGAACCCGACAGATCCTCCGGGTTCGCGTTCTCCGCGCCGATCCCCTCCTCCGCCAGCTTCGCGAGGATCTCACCTTGACTGGGTGCGCGTCGCGGACGGTCATGAGATCTACCATGCCGCCGTCCGCCGCCGCTCACCGGGCGCGGCCCGTTGGAGCACGGCCCTCCGGACGGCAGCCATCGGCGGCTCTCATCGCATCGTCGGTCTCAACCGCGGCTGAGACGAACGTCCCGGCGACGCCCGAAGCCGCCACCAGGATTTGCCAGAGCATATGAAATTAACCGTGTCACAATAATTAATATTAACTATTAAAGAAAAAGTTCATTTTTTATTTGACTTTCGGCAAGTTTTTATTCAATATGTTCTTGGTTGTGTTGGTATTGTTGTATCAGTTTTCGCGGGGCGGCCACATTTTTATAGTGGTTCGTTGAATTTCTAGGTTAACGGGCCGCCCCGCACACTGATCCCGCCGCGATAGAGGCCGCCTCCACCGCACACCTTCTCCAGGTTCTTGAGGATTGGCCCCGTGGGGGCCGGATCGCGTTCTATCCGTTCAGCCGGGCGCCGTGACGGCCGCTGGGCTCAGGCCCGGGGCACGTCCTTGGCGTCGGCGCCGGCCGAGACCCGCGGCTCGGGCGTGCGCGGCAGTCTCAAGACCGCGCGAAGGCCCGGTGCGTTGTCCTGCAGCAGGATCTCGCCGCCGTGCACCTTGGCGGTCGCGGCCACCAGGCTGAGGCCGAGGCCGCTGCCTTCGGTGCTGCGGCTGGCCTCGGCGCGATAGAAGCGCTCCAGCACCTTGTCCCGCAGCTCCGTCGGGATGCCTGCCCCCTGGTCGGAAACGGCGATGCGCGCGCCCTGCTCCCTGGTCTCCAGCGCGATCTCGACCGGGCTGCCCGCCGGGGCGTACTTGAGGGCGTTGTCCACCAGGTTGGAGACGGCCTGGAACAGCAAGTTGCGGTCGCCCCAGATGCGGGCGTTGCCGCCGATCGCGGCGCGGAGCTTCAGGCCGTTGGCCTCGGCGAGGGGCTCGTAGAGCTCGGCCACGTCGCGCACCAGCTCGCTCAGGTCCAGGGTCTCGAAGTTGCGCTGTACGGCGCCCGCCTCCGCCTCGGCGATGGTGAGGAGCGCGCCGAAGGTCTTCAGCACCTGATCGATCTCCGCCACGGTCTCGTTGGCCGCGGCGCGGTAGCCCTCCACGTCCGGGTTCTCCATCAGCAGCAGCTCCAGGCGGCTGCGCAGGCGGGCGAGCGGCCGGCGCAGGTCGTGGGCGATGTTGTCGGAGACCTCCTTGGTGGCGTCCAGCAGGCGCGCGATGCGGTCCAGCATGGCGTTCAGGTTTCCGGCCAGCTCGTCGAACTCGTCGCCGCGCGGGCTGACCGGCACCCGGCGGTCCAGGTGGCCGCTCATGATCTCGCGGCTGGCCGTGTTGATGTCGTCGATGCGCCGGAGCAGGAGACGGCTCATCAGGAGCGCGCCCACCAGCGAGAGGGCGAGGACCACGGCGAGCCCCCAGGCGAGCGCCTCGCTCACCAGGTCCCGCACCCGGGCGCGCTCGCGCACGTCGTGGCCGACCAGAAGATGCAAGCCCCCGCTCAGGTCGAACATGCGGGCGCGGCCGAAGTTCACGCCGGGGTCGTCCCCGTCCTCGGGAAAATCGAGCCGGAAGGTGATCCAGCCGTCCGGCCCAGGCGGCTGATCCGGCCAGTGGGAGAGGTTGCCCGCCAGGGGCGCGTAGTTGCGGTCCACCAGGAGGTAGATGCCCCGGTTGGCGGCGGCGCCGGCCGCGCGGCGCTCGACCGCCCTCAGGAGGCCCACGGTGCCGCGCTGCTGGTACTGCTCTGCGAGGCCGCGGATCTCGGCGTCGATGGTGGCGTCGATCTGGCGCGACAGGGAGCCCGTCGCGTACCAGTAGACGAAGCCGATCATGGCCAGGACAGCAGCGCTGAACAGACAGAGGTAGATCAGCGCCAGGCGGAAGATGCGCGAGCGGGCGAGCCTAGCCGGTGTCACGGAGGCAGTATCCGGCGCCGCGAACCGTGTGCAGCAGGGGGCGGTCGAAATCCCGGTCGATCTTGCCCCGCAGCCGGCTGATGTGCACGTCGATCACGTTGGTCTGCGGATCGAAGTGATAGTTCCAGACGTTCTCCAGCAGCATGGTGCGGGTCACCACCTGCCCGGCATGGCGCATGAGGTACTCCAGGATGCGGAACTCGCGGGGCTGCAGCTCGATGGGCACCTCGCCGCGCACCACCCGCCGCGCCAGGAGGTCCATCTCCAGGTCGCCCACCTGCAGCACGGTGGTCGTCTCCTCGGCGGCCGGCCGGCGCAGGAGGGCCTCCACCCGGGCCAGCAGCTCGGAGAAGGCGAAGGGCTTGGTGAGATAGTCGTCGCCGCCGCCCTTCAGGCCCTTCACCCGGTCCTGCACGCCGCTCATGGCGCTGAGGAAAAGCACCCGGGTCGGCTTGCCGGCCCCGCGCAGGCGCTCCACCAGGCTGAGGCCGTCTAGCCCCGGCAGCATGCGGTCGACGATGGCCAGGTCGTAGTCCTCGCCCAGAACCTGCACCAGGCCATCCTTTCCGTCGGTCGCGATATCGGCGACCAGCCCGTTCTCCCGCAAGCCCTTGGCGATGTAGCGGGCGGTCTGTTCGTCGTCCTCGATCACCAGGATCTTCATGGCTGGGGCCTCGCCGCGCCTACCCAATCGTCCACTTGAGGATAGGCCGAGAGATGTCAAGAGCAAGCCGGCGCGTCGGGTGGGGGTAGGCTACCCGGCGCGCCGGCTTCAGGCGAACGGTCAGACGTCCTGCAGCGGAAGCGTGACGAAGCGCTCCAGCTGCTCGCGGCTGACCAGCACAAGGACGTTCTTGCGGTCCTTTTTCTTGGCCGATTCGACTGCGGCCATCACGTCGGCGGGGGACGAGACCGGCTCGAGACCCGCCTGCACGATGACGTCGCCCGGCCGGATGCCCTTGCGGGCGGCCCAGCTGTCGGGCTCGACGTCGGTGATGACCACGCCATCGGTATCCTCGTCGATGCGGAAGGCGGCGCGGGCCTCGGGATCGAGCTTGGCCAAGCCCATGCCCATCACGCTCTCGCCCTCGGCGGTCGGCCCCTCCTGGCCGAGGCTCGCCATCTGGTCCGCCTCGGGGAAGGTGCCCAGCTCGACGCTGACCTCGCGCCGCTCGCCGTCCCGCCAGAGGCCGAGCTTGGCCGTCTCGCCGGGATCGATGCGGGCGATCATGCGGGTCAGATCGCGCGCGTCGCCGACCGGCTTGCCGTCGACCTCCACGATCACGTCGCCGGCCTGCAGCTCGGCCGCCGCGGCCGGGCTGTCGTCGGTCACCTCGGCCACCACCGCACCCTTGGCCTCCTTGAGCTCCAGGCCCTCGGCCAGGTCCTCGGTGACCGGCTGGATGTGGACGCCCAGCCAGCCGCGCTCGACCGAGCCGTCCTCGCGCAGCTCCGCCACGATCTCCTGGACCATGTCGGAGGGGATGGCGAAGCCGATCCCGACGCTGCCGCCGCTGGGCGAGAAGATCGCGGTGTTGACGCCGATCACCTCGCCGCGGGTGTTGAAGGCGGGACCGCCCGAGTTGCCGCGGTTGATGGGCGCGTCGATCTGCAGGAAGTCGTCGTAGCGCCCGGCGCCGATGCTGCGGCCGCGGGCGGAGACGATGCCGGTGGTGACGCTGTTCTCCAGGCCGAAGGGGTTGCCGATGGTGATCACCCAGTCGCCGACCCGCGTCGCGTCGGAATCGCCGAAGGCGACGAAGGGCAGCACCTCGCCGGCGTCGATCGAGATCACCGCCAGGTCCGTGGCGGCGTCGCGGCCGATCAGCTCGGCCTCGAACTCGCGGCCGTCGCTCATGATGACCCGGATCTCGTCGCCCCCGGCCACCACGTGGTTGTTGGTCACGATGATGCCCTCGGGGTCGATGATGAAGCCGGAGCCGGCCGCCTGCATGGGCTGCTGCATCGGGCCCTGCCGCTCGCCGCGCGGACCGCCGAACTCGCGGAACCAGCGCTCGAAGAACTCACGGCTTGGGCCTTCGCCGCCTTCCTCGTCGAAGTAGCGCTTGAAGAACTCCTCGGGGTTCTGGCCTTCGCCCTCCATCGACATGCGCGAGCCCGCCTTGCGGGTCACCTCGATGTTGACCACGGCCGGGCGCACGCTCTCCACGATGTCGGCGAAGCCGCCGTAGACCGACTGCTCCATCGCCTCGCCCGGCGCCGTGAGGGCCGTGCTCGACTGCAGGGATTCGGACTTCGCGAGCGCGACGCCGGTTCCGACGAGCGCCAGGGTCATCAGCGTCGCGCCTGTGGCGAGCGCCTTGGGGTTCCGTGATTTGCCAAACATCCCATTCATCTCCAATCATGGGTTCATCGAACACTGAAAGACGCCGCGGGGGCCCCGATCGGGCTTATGCGCACGCCCTCGAGAAAGGAGGTGGGCGGCCGACATTAAGGCCGCCTGACCGGCGCATTAACTTCCTGTAATTCGTGAACTTGGGCGGGCCGACGCCGACCCGACGGCCGAGTCCGGCCCAGCGGGCGGCCGAAACCACGAGATCGGCCCCTTCGGCCGTGGCGGGACCACGGGGAAAGCGCCCCAACGAATCTCACAAAAATCCACAAAAAGTCACTGAAGTGTGACAGGCGTCACAGACGGCTGGCGCCGGCTCAAGTACAAGATCACCCTAGGACATGGCCCTGAAGGGGCAAACAGGAGCAAGAACAATGGTTTGGCAGGAATTAAGAAGCTACGCGATCGATGGCCTGTTCGTCGTCGGAGGGGTTGCCGTGGGCGGCCCGACGATGGTCGTCCTGGCCGCGATCTTCGCCTGCGGGTTCTGAGCCCGAACAGCCGGGGCCCGGGTGCTCCAGGGAGCGGCACCCGGCTGCCTCGCCTGCACGGAAAACGCTCCCTTAACCTTCTGACAAGATTGATTGATCCGATCTTTCACCGGCGCCCATGGCGGGACGTCGCGGCACTCCTTTCGCGTTCCTGCCTGCCGGGCATCCGGGCAAAACCACATTTTTCCTCGCGATCGCACAGCGAATGGGCCCGACTGTGACCGACGTCACTAACGGAAGAGTGTGGGCAGCGCCATATCAAATGGAGCAAGTCCGACACTCTGGACCCTAGGGTGGAGACCCGATCCAAGATGCGGCCCGAACACATAGCCCTGTTGACCGACGGCCTGGTGGTGATGGCGTCGATCGCCATCGGCGGCCCCATGATCCTCCTCCTCGCCATGGTGTTCGCGGGCATCCTCTAGCGAGCGCCGCGGTGTCCCCAGGACCGGCCCTGTTCCGCGGCGGCCGGTCCGGGTATCGTCGTCCCGGAGGGCACCCCCTCGCCGACCCGGGGTAAGAGTTCCCCGGCGCTCGCGGACGGGCTGGCGCCCCGGGAAGCGGCATGAGCGACCCCTCTCGACAGGACAATCTGGCGGAGACCCAGGCCTTCTACGACCGAGGCATCCGCGTCGCCATGGAACCGGTCTGGGGCGAGCACCTGCATCTCGGCCTGTTCGAGACGCCGGAGGACCCCTTGCGCGACGCCCAGGAGCGCGCGGTCGGCGAGATGGCGGCCGACCTGCCGCTCGCGCCCGGCTCCCGGGTGCTGGAGGTGGCCTGCGGCCTGGCCCCGGCGGCGCGCCACCTCGCCCGGCGCTACCGCTGTCCGGTGCTGGCCAGCAACATCTCCCTGCGCCAGCTCGAGCAAGGAGCGGCGCTCACCCGCGAGGCCGGGCTCGAGGCGCTGGTCGCCTTCGCCGGGGCCGACTACCACCGCCTGCCCTTCGCCGACGGTAGCTTCGATCTCTGGTGGTGCCAGGAGGCCCTGCTCCATTCCCCCGACAAGCGGGCCGTGCTCGCCGAGGCCCACCGGGTGCTGCGCCCGGAGGGCTGGATCGTGATCTCCGACGTGACGGTGCGCCAGGGCGTCTCCGACGAGGACCGGGCCGCGGTCTACGCCCGGGTCAAGTCGCCGGTCATGTGGGATGCCCCCGACTATGACCGGGCGCTCGCGGAGCTCGGCTTCCAAGTGGCGCGCTTCGAGGACTGGTCGGGCCACGTGGCAACCAGCTATGCCGCCATCAAGGCCAGCGGCGCCGCGCACCTGGCCCGGAACCCGCCCGATCTGCCCCAGGCCGAGATCGCGCGCGCCCTCGCGCAGTTCCAGCTCTGGATCGACTTCGCGGAGGCTGGCAAGATCGGCTGGGTCTACTACGCGGCGCGGCTGGCCGGCGGCTGAGCTGGGGGCGACCGGCCGGCCATCGGCGGGGCATGACAGGCCGGCCGGCTGTGCTAGTTTCTCGCCGCAAATCCACGGTCGAGTTCGATAAATCCAGGAGGCCAGGCCTGCCATGCTGCTAGAGATCCCGCACCTGCTGACCCCCGAGGAGGTGGAGGCGCTGCGCGCCGTCGCAGCCCGGGGCCAGTTCGTCGACGGCCGCGAGACCGCCGGCGCCGCGCTTTCCGAGATCAAGCAGAACGAGCAGCTCAAGGCGGCGCCCGAGCAGATGCAGGTCATGGTGGAGGTGCTGCAGCGGGCCATGGAGCGCAGCGCCGAGATTCAGCGCTTCGCCTGGCCGCGCAAGGTGCGGCCGCCGATCCTCAGCCGCTACGCCCCCGGCATGGCCTACGGCAGCCACTACGACCAGCCGGTCATGGGCAGCCGCAATCCCATGCGCTCGGACATGTCCATGACCGTCTTCCTGAGCGAGACGGAGAGCTATGACGGCGGCGAGCTGAACCTGGTGACGCCCTTCGGGCCGCGCCTGGTGAAGCTGGCGCCGGGCGGGGCGGCGATCTACGCCACCGTGCTGCGCCACCAGGTGAACCCGGTGACCCGGGGCGAGCGCCTCGCCGTCGTCACCTGGATCCAGAGCCTGGTCAAGGACCCGGAGAAGCGCCAGATCCTCTACGACATCGCCTGCGCCCGCCAGGCCCTGCGCGAGCTGGCGCCGGACGGCGGCAGGGGCGTGGTCGGCGATCAGCCCCGGGACCAGCGGGACACCGCCGAGGACCTGTTGCACAAGACCGAGTTCAACCTGCTGCGCCTCTGGGCGGAGGTCTAGGAGTTACGGCCTTGCGTCGCGGGGCCGCGCCGGTTCAGCGGATGTCCCGGGCCGCGGCCTCGCGCGCTTCGGCCAGGACCGCGCGCACCCGGTACTGCAGGTAGGCGACGCTGACCGGCAGGGCGAGGCACATGAGGAAGGTGAGAAGGCAGTGCTCGGCCGGCACCTCCCGCGCCTCCTCGGCGAAGACCAGCGCCTTGGCCGCCGACCAGAGGACGAAGCCGGCGGCCCCGCAGCCGAGCCCCCAGGCCAGCAGGAAGAGCAGCGACCAGCCCAGGCCGGAGCCGGTATCGACGATCACCAGGGAGGCGGGCAGCAGCAGCAGCGCGGTGGGATAGGCGATCTTGAGCAGCCGCCGGTGGACGAAGCGGGCCTCCATGAAAGCCCGGCTGAAGTAGAGCGCCAGCAAGACCGCCCAGCCCAGGCAGATGGCGAGGAGGGCGAGAATCAAGACCGCGGCCCCGGCGGGCGACGGCAGTGCCAGCGCCAGCGCCGCCGCGCCGACCAGCAGCACCGCCATCAGCAGCCAGGCCGGCACCGGCGGCATCTCGGTCACCGGCGTCGGCGGCCGGGGTATGGTCAAGGGCGCGGGCTGGGCGCGCACCATGCCGGGGCGGTTCATGAGGTCTTCGCCGGTCTGTTGGGGGATGGCGGCATTGGCGGTATTGGCGACATCAGGGGGGCTCGTCCCGTCTCGCTGCCCCATCACTGGCCCAGGCAGGCTTAAAAGCACGTTAAGCCGCCGCCGCGTATAGTTGCGGGCCGACCAGCGCACTATCCTCGCGGGCATGGAAACGCTCTACGATTTCTTGCAGGCGGCCGTGGCGCCGCTGCTCTTCCCGGTCAAGCCGGCGGAGCGGATCCATGTTCTCTACCTGGCGACGGCGCTCGCCCTCGCCTACCTGATCTACGCCCGCGCCCGGGACCGCAAACGGGCCGAAGGCGGCGAGGCCGCGAAAGCCGAAGGCGGGATCGGGCACGTTCTGCGCCAGATCTTCCCGAAGGCCATCTACGGCCACCGCTCGGCCAAGACCGACTACAAGTTCTTCCTGATCAACAAGGCGGTCTACCCCTTCCTCTTCGCGCCCCTCGTGCTCGGCACCGCCGCCACCAACAACGGGACCGCCCTGCTGCTGGCCCGCGTCTGGGGGCCGGAGGGGGCCCGCCTGGAGGGCGGCCCGCTCGCCATGGCCGCCATGACGCTCTCGGTCCTGCTGGCGCTCGATCTGGCGATCTTCGTCACCCACTACCTGCAGCACAAGATTCCGGCGCTCTGGGAGTTCCACAAGGTCCACCACTCGGCCGAGGTGATGACCCCCATCACCGTCTACCGGATGCACCCGGTGGACACCGTCTTCACCGCCACGGTGGCCGGCGCCATGAGCGGCGCCGTGCACGGCGTCTTCGCCTATCTCTTCGCCGAGATGCCGGGCAGCCTCGCCGTCTTCGGGCTCAATGTCGGGATCTTCGCCTTCTACCTGCTGGGCTACAACCTGCGCCACAGCCACGTCTGGCTGCCCTACCCCCGGGGCCTCAGCCATCTCCTCATCAGCCCGGCCCAGCACCAGATCCACCACAGCTCGGCGCCCCGCCACTTCGACAAGAACATGGGCTTCATCTTCGCCTTCTGGGACTGGATGGCCGGCACCCTCTACGTGCCGCGGGAGAAGGAGGAGCTTGAGTTCGGGCTCCACCGGGGCGAGCACAAGGAGTTCGACGGGGTCCTCGCGCTCTACCTGCTGCCCTTCCGCAAGCTCTTCGCCGGCCCGGCCGAGCGCGAGCGCCGGGTGCTCAGGCTCGTCGGCGCGCTGTCCCTGGCGGTCCTGCTGGTTAGTTTGATCCATATGCCGCGACCCTTGACGGCACCGCTCCCCCAGACCGTTTATCTGGAGGAGATGACCTGGGTGGAGGTGCGCGAAGCCGTCGACCGGGGCATGACCATCGCCATCGTGCCGACCGGCGGAACGGAGCAGAACGGCCCGCACATGGTGCTGGGCAAGCACAACTACGTCGTCCGCGCCACCTCCGGCGCCATCGCCGAGGCCCTGGGCGACGCCCTGGTGGCGCCGGTGGTGGCCTACGTGCCCGAGGGCGAGACCGAGCCGCCGTCGGGCCACATGGCCTACGCCGGCACCCTCTCGGTGCCCGAGCCCGTGTTCGCCGCGGTGCTGGAGCACAGCGCACGCAGCCTGCGCGCCCACGGCTTCGCCACCATCGCCTTCGTCGGCGACAGCGGCGGCAACCAGGCCGCCCAAGCGGAGGTCGCAGAGCGGCTCTCGCGGGCGTGGGCGGCGGACGGCGTCCGGGTGCTCCACGTGGGCGATTACTACGCCGAAAACGGCCAGGTGGACTGGCTGCTGGCGGAGGGCGAGAGCGAGGCCAGCATCGGCCGGCACGCGGGCATCCGCGACAGCTCCGAGCTGATGGCCGTCTATCCCGAGGGGCTGCGCCCGGAGCGCCTGGCGGCGAACGGCGGCCGGGCGAACGAGCCGACGGGCGTGAACGGCGATCCCACCCGCGCCACGGCCGAGCGCGGCCGCGAGCTGCTGCGGCTCAAGGTGGAGGCCGCGGTGCGGCAGATCCGCGCCTCCCGGGAACCGACCGGGGCCGGGTCCTAGGCCGCGCCGGCCGCCCTCTCGAGGGCGCTCACGACAGAGCGAACATGTGGACGCCGGCCGGCTCCGGCCAGGGCCTTTCGGCACGCCTTCGAGTACACGATTTGCCCTCTCGATGGGTGGCCTTTCGCGTTACTTGGCGGGGCCTGCAAAAGTTCTGTATTGGGGTTATAAATATTTAATAAGTCTAGGATTTAATTGGGAATGTATGTTTGAACACCTGTTAATAAATCTGGGGGCAAATGGAGGGCGAGGCAGCCGGGGAAACCGGTCCTCGAACCTCGAAACGTGTTCAAGTTAAAAGAGAGGGAAACAAGGTGCGTATTCTCAAAGCATCGTTGGTCGCCGCTACAATCGCCACCGCTACCGCCGCCGCGCCCGCACAGGCCTTCGACCTGCGTCAGGCGCTGCAGTCGGTCGAGAACCTCGGTCAGTGGTCGGTCATGGCGGAGCATTGCGGCGCCACGGATTCAGCCAGCAACATCCGCCAGTCGATCATGATCGCCATCGAGGACTCCGCGATCGACACCCGCAAGCGCCAGAAGCTCGCCAGCGAGCTGCAGTACTGGGTGAAGACGATCAACCGCGACTTCCGCAACGGCGGTCTCCACGTGGTGACGGCCTGCCCGCTCTGGGAGGCCAACGGCCAGCGCGAGGTCAAGAAGGAGTTCGCCAGGCTGCACAAACAGCTGGGCTGAACTTCGGCACAGCGTGGGCAGCACGGTTCGCAAGCGCTCGCTGCTGCAGCGGCGGGCGCTCAGCGCCCGTCACTGGGGAGCGGGCCAACTGCGTCTGCGCATCGCCGGGCGCGCCTGGCAGAGCGACGAGGCCGAAACGGGGGTCACCGCCGACCGGAGTGATGTCCCCATGGTCAAGAGGATCATGATCGCCGTCGTCGCCTTCTATCTGCTCGGCGTGTTCGGCGTCACGGGCGGCTATCTCGCGGAGTACTGGGAGAACGACTGGGGCACCGGCGACCAGGTCCTGACGGCGCTCCAGAACGGCGCCCTCTGGCCCAAGCTGGTGGTCGAGGCGGCGACCGGGAGCTGACGCCGCCCCGGGGGAGTCCCCGAGCGTCCCTGAGCGTCCCTGAGCGTCCCTGGATCTCCGTGGGCCGGGCCTAGTCTCCCAGGTCGAGCGGCCCCGCCATGAAGGGGCTGGCCGGCCAGCTCGCGTCCCAGTCCTCCCAGGCGAGCGTCATGCGGGCCTGGCGCTCGTCCTCCTTCATCTGCACCCGCATCTCCTCGAGGCTGTCGAACTTGACCTCGGGGCGCTGGAACTCCACCAGCGCGACGCGCATGTGCAGCCCGTAGATGTCCTCGTCGAAGTCGAAGAGATAGACCTCCAGCAGGGGCGTCTCGCCGTCCACCGTGGGGCGCACGCCCAGGTTCGCCACCCCGGCATGCCAGCGGATCTCCCGCTGGCTGTCGCTTCCGCCCTCGACCGCCGCGCGCACCGCGTAGACGCCGAAGGCCGGGTAGAGCTGGTCGCCGAGCGCGATGTTGGCGGTGGGAAAGCCGAGCGTGCGGCCCAGGGCGGCGCCCTTCTGGATGCGTCCCTCCATCTCGAAGTAGCGCCCCAGCAGCAAGGCCGCACGGGTCGGATTGCCCTTCTTCAGGTAGTCCCGGATGAGGGTCGAGGAGTAGGGTTCGCCCCCGGGCCCGCGGATGCGCTCGATCACGCTGGCGTCGTAGCCCCACTGACGCCCGGCCCGGCGCAGCAGCTCCGTGTCCCCCTGGCGCTTGTGGCCGAAGCGGAAGTTGTCGCCCACCACCACGTGGCGCACCGCGAGGCCTTCGCCTAGCACCCGGCCGGCAAAGTCCTCGGCGCTCATGAGCGACAGCGCCTCGTCGAAATGCAGCACCACCAGCAGGTCGACCCCCAGGGCCTCGATGAGCTGGGCCCGGGTGCGGAAAGGCGTCAGGCGGATGGAGGCCGCCTCCGGCGCGAAGAAGCTGCGGGGATGGGGCTCGAAGGTCAGCACCGCCTGGGGCGCGCCCAGCTCGCGGGCGAGGCGGCCGGCCTTGCCGATCACTTCCTGGTGGCCGCGGTGGATCCCGTCGAAGCTGCCGATCGCCACCACCGAGCGCCGCAGCTCCTCGGGAACCTCCTCGTAGTGGCGCAGGACATGCATGGCCATCAGCGGCCGGCCTTCCGTCGCGGGCCCCGGGCCGTCATTGCGCCAGGCCGCCGCTCTGGACGACCGTCACCCCGGCCTCCCGGAGCTCGGCCATGGCCGCCGCCAGCGAGCCCTCCACGTCGATGGCCCGGCAGGCATCCTCGATGACCGTGGCCGCGAAGCCCTCGCGCCGCGCGTCGAGCGCCGACCAGGCGACGCAGAAATCGGTCGCCAGGCCGCAGATGTGGACCTGGCTGAAACCACGCTCGCGGAGGGCGCCTGCGAGACCGGTCGGGGTCTTGTGGTCGTTCTCGTAGAAGGTCGAGTAGGAATCGATCGCCTGGCGGAAGCCCTTGCGGACGATCAGCTCGGCGCGGGTCAGGTCGAGGTCCGGGTGGAAAGCGGCGCCCGCGCTGCCCTGGACGCAGTGGTCGGGCCAGAGGATCTGGCTCCCGTAAGGCGCCTCGACGGTCTCGAAGGGCGCTTTGCCCGAGTGCGCCGAGGCGAAGGACTCGTGGCCCGGCGGGTGCCAGTCCTGGGTCAGCACGACATGGGGGAAGCGGGCCATGAGGCGGTTGGCGAGCGGCACGACCTCGTCCCCGCCCGGGACCGCCAGCGCGCCGCCGGGACAAAAGTCGTTCTGGATGTCCACCACAAGGAGGACGTCCGTCTCCTCCAAGGCGACGCTCTCGCCCATGCCGCATCCCTTCCCGCCCGGCGGCCGCCCGGGCCTCAGCCTTCGGTCATGATCCATGGGCCCCCGGCGCCCTGCAACGACTTTTCCGGCGACGGCCCCTTTGCACGATCGACCGGTGCATGATCCATTGCATGGCGGCACGGGCGGGTTATCTTCCAAGCATCGGAGAAGCGGCCGCCAGGGAGGGAGGAGCGATCATGTCGGTAACGGAACTGGAGCCCCGCACCCAGAGCGAAAGCGGCGCGGCCTACGGCGTCTGGGCGCCGGCCGTGACGCCCCTCGACCGGGAGCTGACACCCGACCCCGGCCGCTTCGCGGCCCACGTGAAGTGGTTGCTGGAACAGGGCTGCCACGGCGTCGCCGTGTTCGGCACCACCGGCGAGGCCACCTCCTTCTCCGTCGACGAGCGCATGGCCCTGCTCGACGACGCCCTAGCGGCAGGCATCCCGGCCGGGCGCCTCATGGTCGGTACCGGCTGCTGCGCTCTCACCGACAGTCTGCGTCTCACCCTACACGCGGTCCAGGCGGGCTGCGCCGGCGTCCTCATGCTGCCGCCCTTCTACTACAAGGGGCTGAGCGACGAGGCGCTCTACGCCAGCTACGCCACCCTGATCGACCGCCTGGACGGCGGCAAGCTCGCCATCTACCTCTATCACTTCCCGCGGCTCTCGGGCGTGCCCATCACCCCGGGCCTGGTCGAGCGGCTGCTCGCCTCGCCCTACGCGGGTGCCATCAAGGGCATCAAGGACAGCTCCGGCGATCCCGAGAGCGCCCGCACCTTCATCAAGGGCTTCCCCGATCTCGCCGTCTTTCCCGGCACGGAAACCCTCCTGCTGCACGGCCTGGAGCTGGGCGGCGCCGGCTGCATCACCGCCTCGGCCAACGTCAACGCGCCGGCGATCCGCCAGGTCTACGACGCCTGGAAGGCGGAGAGCGGCGAGGCCGGCGCCCTGCAGGAGGTCATCGGCGCCCAGCGCGCGGCGCTGCAATCCCAGGCCATGATCCCCACACTGAAGCGGCTGCTGGCGAAGGCCCACGGCGACGAGGCCTGGCTCGCCCTGCGCCCGCCCCTGCTACCGACCGCGGCCGAAGCGGCGGCCGAGCAGGACGCGGCGCTGGAGGCGGCCGGCTTCCGCTTCGGCGTCTGAAACTGCAGCGCCGCGACCGGAGAACCCCTGGAGGCCCGAGCCCGTGATCGTCGAACAAATCTGGACCGGTAACGCCTACCGCAACTTCAACTACCTGATCGCCTGCCCTGAGAGCGGCGAGGCGCTCGCCATCGATCCGCTCGACCACAAGAAATGTCTAGCGAAAGCAAAGAATAAGGGCTGGAATATCACCCAGATTCTCAACACCCACGAACACGCCGACCACACCGGCGGCAACGCCAAGATGATCGCCGCCACGGGCGCCAAGCTGCTGGCCCACGCCAAGGCCGGCGACAGTATTCCCGGTATCGACCGCGGCCTCGAGGCCGGCGACGTGATCCGCATCGGCAAGCGGGTCGAGCTGGAGGCCCTCGACACCCCTGGCCATACCATGAGCCACATCTGCTTGTTGTCCCACACGGACCAGCCGGCGCTCTTCTGCGGTGACACCCTGTTCAACGCGGGCGCCGGCAACTGCCACAACGGCGGGCACCCGGCAGAGCTCTATCACACCTTCACGGCCCAGCTCGCCGAGCTGCCGGACGAGACCCTGGTCTATCCGGGCCACGACTATATCGCCAACAACCTGCAGTTCACCTTGGACCGGGAACCCGACAACGCCCGCGCCTCAGCCCTGCTCGCCGACATCGAGAACCAGGATCCGGACGATGCCCTGGTCACCACCCTGGCCCTGGAGAAGGAGGTCAACACCTTCTTCCGCCTGCACAACCCCTCGGTGGTCGCGGCCCTCAGGGAGACTTTCCCGGACCTGCCCGCGGAGCCCGATCCGCGGACCGTGTTCCTCAAGCTGCGCGAGCTGCGGAATTCTTGGTAGAAGTCTTAAGATTGGCGTTTAAGCTTCTGTAAAGTATAAATATTTCTTAATCCTATTAACGGGACGCAAAGGTTGTCCGGCTATGACCTAAGGGTCATGGACGAGCGTCTTGAAACCTGGATCGCGGCAAAGCGGCTGATCGCCCAGTACGGGCCCGAGGCGGGCAACGTGGCCGAGGAGCGTGCGCGCAGCCTGCGCCAGGACGGCGACCCGGCCGGCGCCGACATGTGGGAGGCCATCCATCGCTGCGTCCGCGACTTGCAGGCCGGGCGGCCCGTCCGGCCCCAGACGGCCGACCCCGCCTGAAGCCCTCGCCGCCTCCCCCACCATCAAGGACTCTCTAGACAAGGTCCGGGTAGCCGCTGTCCCGGGCCGCCTGTTCCATCTCGTCGATCACCCGGTAGGCCTCGAGAGGCAGCAGCTCGAAGCCCTCGAGGCAGAGGGCTTCGCGCGCCGCCGCGAGAGCGGGATCGGCCGCCGCCGCCGCCAGGCCGGCCTGGAGGCGTTCCACCAGCTCCGGCGCCGCGTCGGCGCGGGTGACGTAGGGCAGGCCCGGCGCAGGGGCGCTCCAGTCCAGCACCCGCAGGCCTTCGAACGCCGCCGGTTCCGTGCGCCGCATCAGGGCGAGGGTGACGCAGTCGGTCGCCGCCAGGTCCGCCAGGCTCTCGCGCACGGCCGCCAGCGACGCGCCGTGCGCGCCGGTCTCCACCACCTGGGAGAAGAAGGCCGCGCCCCCAGCCAGGGCCGAGACCGCGTGTCGCAGGCAGTTGTAGCCCGACTGGGAGGTCCGCGCGTTGATGGCGACCCGCCGCCCGCGCAGCGCTTCCAGGCTCTCGGCGGGCTCGTCGGCGCGCACGACGAAGGCGCTGCGATAGCGCGGGCCCTCGCAGCCCTCGCAGCCGTAGACCGGCGTCGCCACCAGCTTCACCACCTCCGCCAGATCGTGGGTCAGGGGATAGCCGCAGGTCTGGCCCAGCAGCAGGGCCGGATCGTGCAGCAGCTCCGGAATGGACCGGTCCCGGCTGAGCGCCACCGGCGGGTCCTCGACCCCCGCCGCCGCCAGCGCCCCGGCGAGGCCGCGCCACCAGGCATCGGTCGCCGCACGCAGCCCCGGCAGATCGTACATGGGCAGGCAGGCAAGCGTCATGGCGCGCCCTCCCCTTCTCCTTTCATTTCCGGTAGTGGCTGCCGGGCTCGCGTGGCAAGCCGTCGGCGATCTCGTAGTAGTCCGAGGCCTCGTCCAGGTAGATGTGGCGCACGGTCTTGAGGCCCGTCGGCGGGTCGAGGCAGCCGGCCGAAACGGCCCAGCGGTCCTCGCTTTCGGGTGCCCAGAAGAGGCTGGCCCCGCAGCGTCCGCAGAAGCCGCGCCGCGCCCGCGGCGAGGAGCGGTACCACTGGAGGGTCTCGTCACTCAGCAAGGCGACGTCGGTCTGCGCCGCCGAGCTGTAGTAGGCCGCGTAGCCGTGGGTGCGGCGGCACTGCTCGCAATGGCAGACCATCACGTCGCGCAGGGGCCCGCGCACCTCGAAGCGCACGCCGCCGCAGAGGCAGGCGCCCTTGGCGCGGACAGGGGTCTCGCTCATGCCGGTACTCCCATCGCTCGCGCCGCTCGCTCCCGGTCTCGGCCGTCGAACTCCTCCAGCAGCCCCGTGATGTGGCCGACCACATCGGGCGGCTGAACGACCGCGGCGCGTATCAGGTTATCGAAGCGGTGGGTCAGCTCGCGCACGTGCTCCGTCGAGTTCAGCACCAGGTACATGTCGCCGATGTAAACCGCCGCCCGCAGGGGCCCGAAGATGGTCATGGGCACGCAGTAGGAGCGGAGCCCGTCGAACAGGAACCAGCGCAACGTCGGGTAAAGCTCGTCCAGGGTCCGGACCATACGCACGAGTTGCTCGCGCCGCGCCTCTTCCGGCAGCTCGCGCCAGATGCCGTCGCCGCGGGCGAAGCCTTCGAGGGACTGGATCGAGCTGCAGACCTCCATGTCGGTCTCCGGCCGCCGGCTGTAGGCGAGGCGCCGTTCGGCCTCCTCGATGCGCACGTCGGGCATGCGGCTGTCCTGCTGCCGGTACTCGTAGCGGATCACGTCTTCCGACTTCAGCAGGTCCGGCAGGGTGGTCGGCACGTACCGGATCTTGTAGCCGACGGCCTCCGCGTGCCAGCGCTTCAGCCGCTCGTCGGCCGGCGTGCCGGCGCCCGGCTCGATCTCGAGGGCCTGGGGCAGCAGATCGGCGCTGAGCTGGCCCTCCTGGCTCAGGCCCAGCAGCCAGTCGACGCTGACCTGGGCGCTCTCGGCGATGGCGGCGATGGTCTCGGCCCTGGGCAGGCGCACGTGCTCCGGGCTGAGGAGCTGAGAGAGCGTCGAGCGGTCGAGGCGGATCCGCGACGCGAAGGCCGAGCGGCTGAGGCCGGAGCGTCGGATCACCTCGTCCAGCCGCTCACGGAAGACCTCGACGATCTCGCGCCGGTCCATGGGGCTCCTTTCAAAGATATGCCGTATTAATACCCCATTCGCCGCATATAGTCACCAATCATTGTGCACGGTGACTAAATGCCATGAAATCTGCACATTCCCTCATTGTTTTGAGGGGAATTCAGACCCTACTCTAGAATTACGGTGCGATGACAGGCGGTTGTCGGCGCACCGCGATGGGGGGCACTTGGGCGCAGGAATGCTTGCGAACAGACAGGAAGGCAGTCGGGTCGGCCGCGGCCGGCCCATGCGGATCGAATGGTCGACCGTGGCCCTGGCCGGCGCGGTCTATCTGCTGTTCGGGCTGCTCACCTGGTGGTACGAGGCCCTGCCCTGGTGGGTCATCTTCCCCCTAGCCGGCTATCTCGTCTGCCTGCACGGCTCCCTCCAGCACGAAGCGGTACACGGCCACCCGACTCCCTGGCCGCTGGTGAACGAGGCCATGGTCTTCCCGAGCCTTTGGCTGTGGATGCCCTATCGGCTCTACAAGGACAGCCACCTCGCCCACCACCGGGACGCCACCCTGACCGATCCCCTGGACGACCCCGAGTCCTACTATGTGACGCCCCAGGCCTGGGCGCGCATGAGCCGCCTGCGCCGCGCCTTCCTGGTGGTCCACAACAGCCTCCTGGGACGTCTGGCGCTGGGGCCGCTGGTGTCGGTCTGGCGGCTGTATTCGGCGGAAGCCGCGCGCCTGCTGAGGGACGACTTCAGCCATGGGCGGGCCTGGTTGGTCCACCTGGCCGGCGCCGCAGTGGTGCTGATCTGGGTGCTGGGCGTCTGCCGCATCCCGCTGGGCGAGTACTTGCTGCTCTACGCCTATCCCGGCGTCTCGCTCACCCTGCTGCGCTCCTACCTGGAGCACCGGGCGCGGCCGGAGGCGGGCGAGCGCAGCGTCTTGATCGAGGCCGGGCCGGTCATGTCCCTGGTCTTCCTCAACAACAATCTGCACGCCTTGCACCACGCCGAGCCGGGCGTCGCCTGGTACCGCCTGCCGGCGCGCTACCGTGAGCGCCGCGACGAGCTGCTAGCCAGGAACGGGGGCTACCGCTACCGGAACTATCTGGAGATCGCGGCGCGCTATCTGCTGCGGCCCAAGGAGCCGGTGGTCCACCCCTACGCCGGCCGCGCCGCCTGACCATCTCTCGGAATTCTTGGCAGCTCCGCTGACGGGCCGGCAGGCTCACGCCGCCTCGGCGCCGCCTTCCTGCTTGCGCCGCGCGACGAAGTCCTCGAGCTCGTCCCTCACCGCCGGGTCGAGAGGCGGCGGCTCGTAGCCCGCGAGGAAGGCCTTGTAGATGGCGTGGGCCCGCTCGGTCGCGCTCTTGGAGCCGTCCTCCTGCCAGCTCTCGAAGTTGCGCCAGTCGGAGAGCAGCGGGCTGTAGAAGGCGGACTCGTAGCGGGCAAGGGTATGGGCGGCGCCGAAGAAGTGTCCGCCGGGACCAACCTCGCGCACGGCATCGAGGGCGAGGGTGTCCTCGCTGACCTCGATGGGCCTAAGGAACTCGGCCATCATCTGGAGCAGCTCGGCGTCCATCACCATCTTCTCGAAGGAAGCGCAGAGCCCACCCTCGAGCCAGCCGGCGGCGTGGAGGACGATGTTGGCGTGGCCCATGACCGCGCCCCAGATCGACATCTCGGATTCGTAGGCCGCCTGGGCGTCGGCGAGATTTGCCGCGTTGGCGTTCGACGAGCGGTAGGGCACGCCGTAGCGCCGGGCGAGCTGTCCGCCGGCGAGCGCCGCCCGGGTGTACTCGGGCGTGCCGAAGGCGGGCGCGCCCGACTTCATGTCCACGTTTGAGGTGAAGCCGCCGTAGACCACCGGCGCCCCGGGGCTGACGAGCTGCACCAGCGTCATGCCGGCCAGCGCCTCTGCGTTCTGCTGGGCGAGCGCGCCGGCAAGCGTGGCCGGCGCCATGGCGCCCGAGAGGGTGAAGGGCGTCACCACGACCGGCTGCTTGTGGCGGGCCATCTCGATCACGCCCTCGATCATCGGCCCGTCCAGCCTGAGGGGCGAGGAGGTGTTGACGATGGTGAAGACGCTGGGCTCGCGCTCGAGGGCCTCGCCGTCGAGGCCGCGGGCGATGCGCGCGATCTCCAGGGCGTCGCGGATGCGCGTGCGCCCCAGGGAATAGGCGTGAAAGGCCTTGTCGGTCAGGCTCACGAAGGCGGAGAGGCAGTCGAGATGCCGGGTCTCCGGCGGCAGGTCCACGGGCTCGACGGGATAGCCGCCGAAGAGGTGGACGATGTTGAGGGACTGGCCGAGGCGCAGCAGGTCGCAGTAGTCGGCGAAGTTGCCGACCCGCCGGCCGCCTTCCAGGTCCGAGACGTTGGGCGGGCTGGCGACCGAGGCGAAGGCGATGCTGTTGCCGCCGATCTCGAGAGCATGCTCCGGGTTGCGGGCGTGCAGCCGGAAGCTCGACGGGGCGCGTGCCATGGCCCCCTCGATCAGGCCCCGGTCGAAACGCACGCGCTCGGAGCCGGGCGTCACCTCGGCCCCGGCCAAGCGCAGGATCTCGAGCGCCTCGGGATGGAGGAAGTCCATCCCGACCTCCTCGAGGATCCGCACGGAGGTCTCGTGGATCGCCTCGACCTGCTCGGGGCGCAGCACCTCGATGGGGGACAGCGGGTTCCGCAGCGACCGCCAGGGCAGCTGCGTCGGTCCACCGCCGGTGCGCAGGCCCCGTTCGGCCCGCGTGCCGCCGCGGCGGCGGGACGAATCACGCGCCATGGTCGAGACTGCCCTCCTCCCTAGAGCAGATCGCGATGAGCTGGAATCGCTTCGCGATGCCAGCTCATCGCGTGAACCTGCTCGATACTTACAAGTTCGATCAGAATTACCCACTCAGATGGAACCGCGACGCGATTCCATCTGAGTGGGTTCTGATCTAGCTGTTCGACGCACCAGCTTGGGCGTCAAAGGCGGGCTTCTGTCAAGCGGGATCTCGCGCCGGCCGCCACAGGTTGCCGGGCGGCCAGGCCCTGTGGGCGGCGGCGGAACGGAAGAAGGGATCAAACGGCCTTGGGGCGCTTGAACACCAGGGCGGTGTCCTGGGTGCGGCCCTGGTAGAGGTTGGTGGCGACCATGGAGACCAGCTCCCAGCCGTCGTCGCCCGCCTCCTTGAGCAGCTTGTCGAGCTCGCCCTGGTCGATCTTGCCGCCGAGCACGCCGTAAAGCTTGAGCTTCTCGGTGCGGTATTCCCACTGGGTGCCGGCGCCGATCGTGCTGCTCTCGTGACCCATCTCGCCCACATCGCGGGGTCCCGCGATGCCCCTCTTATCCGTCCGGGCGCGACTCTAGCGGCCCAAGGGTTCCCAGGCGGTTAACGCTTTCCTGCGCCGCGTGGCGGTGGCGGCGGGCCGCCCTCGGGGGTGGGCGCTCAGGCGTAGCGCAGGCGCTGGCCGATGCCGAGACGGGCGGCTTTCTCCAGCATGGCGGCGCCGAGCGCGATGTCGGAGAGCGAGAGCCCGCGGTGCCAGAAAAGGATGGTCTCCTCGTCCCGCTCGCGGCCGGGCAGGTGCCCGGCGACGATGGCGCCCAGCTCGCCGTGCAGGTTGGCCTCGCTGAGGCGCCCGGTCTCCACGTGCCGGCGCAGCGCCCCCAGCTTGCCCTGGCGGCACTGACCCCAGTCGTCGACCACGATCTTGTCCATCACGTCGGTCAGCTCGAGCTCCAGGGCGGAGACCGTGCCGTAGGGCACGACGAAGCCGCCGCGGGGCACCCACGCGGTGCGGAAAAGCGGCTCGGGCTCGGCGAGACGCGCGGCCTCCACCTGGATGTCGGCGCCGGCGAGGCAGGCCTCCCAGCTGTCGACGGCCCGAACGTCCTTGCCCAGCTCCTTGCCGAGATCGGCGCTCAAGCGCTCGGCGAAGGCCTCTCGGCTCTCGGGCCGCCGGGAGTGGACCCGGATCTCTTCGAGGTCGAAGAGGTGGTCGAGCAGCCGCACGTTCCAGTAGGCCGTACCCCGGGCGCCTACGTGGCCGAGGCACTTGCTGTCGCGGCGGGCGAGGTACTTGGCGCCGAGGGCTGTCAGCGCGCCGGTACGCATGTCCGTGATGGCGGCGGCGTCCAGCAAGGCCAGCGGCATGCCCGTCCGAGGGTCGAAGAGGTTGAGCAGCGCCATCTCCGACGGCAGACCCGCCTTGTAGTTGTCAATGTAGTCGCCGACGACCTTCACCCCGGCGTAGCCGAGCGGCGCCACGTAGCCGCGCAGCACGTTGAAGTGGCCCCGGAAGGCGGGGTCCGGCTCCAGGTGCACCCGCGGCTCGATCACCGTTTGCCCGAGCCCCTGGGCGCGCAGGCCCGCCTCGACGGCGTCCAGGATCTCCCGGTCGCTCATCTCCAGGGCGGCGATGTCGGGGCCGCTCAGATATGTGAAGTGGATCTCGGCCAAGGGGGCCTCTCCTTCCCGGCGTTCTAGGCAGCGAGCTCGGCGACCGCGCGGCGATAGCCGGCGAAGACCGCCTCCTCGCCCCGGTGCCGGCCCGCCTCCACCAGCCAGCGGCCGCCCACCATGACATCGCGCACCGGGTTCAGGTTGCCGGCGAACACCAGGGCGTCAAGCAGTAGATCGCCGTCTCGCCCGAAGAGGGTCGGCAGCCGGTCGTCGAGCACGATCAGATCGGCCCGGCAGCCGGGTGCCAGGCGGCCGATGGGCCGGCCGAGGGCCCGGGCGCCGCCCTCGAGCGCCGCCCGGTAGAGCCGCGCGCCGACCGAGGCGGTGCCGTCATCGCCGGCCAGCAGGTTGCGCCGCTTGAGGGCGAGGCGCTGGCCGTACTCCAGCCAGCGCAGTTCCTCGATGGGGCTGATGGAGATGTGGCTGTCGGAGCCGACGCCGAAGCGGCCGCCGGCCTCCAGGAAGGCGCCCGCCGGGAACAGGCCGTCGCCCAGGTTGGCCTCGGTGGTCGGGCAGAGGCCGGCCACGGCGCCGCTGCGCGCCAGGGCCTCCGCCTCCTCGTCGGTCATGTGGGTGGCGTGCACCAGGCACCAGCGGGGATCGATAGCCTCGTTCGAGAGCAGCCACTCGACCGGGCGAAGGCCGCTCCACTCGATACAGTCGCGTACCTCCTGCTGCTGCTCGGCCACGTGGATGTGGACCGGCGCTTCCCTGTCCAGCCCGCGGAGGCCGTGGAGCGCAGCGGCCAGGCTGTCGGGCGTCACGGCGCGCAGCGAGTGGGGCGCGATGCCGAGGCGCATCTGGGGATCTCCGGCGAGCTCGGCATGGAGGTCCGAGATCAGCGCGAGGAAGCGCTCCGGGTCGTTGAGGAAGCGCCGCTGCCCCTCGCCGGCCGGCTGGCCGCCGAAGCCACCGTAGCCGTAGAGCACCGGCAGGTGGGTGAGGCCGATGCCGGTCTCTCGGGCGGCGGCGATCACCCGGCGCGACATCTCCGCCAGGTCGGCGTAGGGCTGGCCGTTCGGCTGGTGGTGCAGGTAGTGGAACTCGCCCACTGCCGTGTAGCCGGCCTTGAGCATCTCCACGTAGAGCTGGGCCGCGATAGCCTGGACCTGCTCGGGCGTCAGGCGGCGCACGAAGCCGTACATGACCTCGCGCCAGGTCCAGAAGCTGTCCCGCCCGGCGCCGCCGCCAGCCGTGCCGTCTTCCGACCCGAGGCGCGCCCGCTCGGCCAGCCCGGCCATGGCGCGCTGGAAGGCATGGCTGTGCAGGTTCGGCATGCCCGGCAGAACGGGCCCCGATGCCAGCGGCGCGCCGTCGGCCACCGCGCCCGGCCGGACGTTCGCCAGAGTGCCGTCGTCGCCGACCTCGAGCCGCACGTCCCGGGCCCAGCCGTCAGGCAAGAGGGCGCGTTCGGCAAAGAGTTGGGTCGCGGTCATGGCCTTCGGATCGACGAGCGGCGAAGCGGTCGAGCCTAGGGCCTGAGGCGAGGCGAGACAACAGAGGGAAAGCGCAGCGCGGTCAGGCCGCGGCGGGCATGTCCTCGCGGGCGGCCAGCCGGGCGGCGGCGCGGCTCACGGTGCTGTAGTGGACACCGAACTGGCGCGCCACTTGGCTCAGGCTGTAGCCACCCTCCAGGTGGGCGCGGGCCATGGCCTCGCGGGGCTCGGGATAGCGCCCGGCGAACCAGGCGAGCGGCGGCCGCGCCGAGGCCTCGTCGCTGTCGGCGCGCGCCCGGGCCCGGCGCTGCGCCGTCTCCGCGAACCACTCGGAGCCGAGGAAGATCTGGGCCCGCCGGTCGGACCAGGGATCGGCGCCCGAGAGGAAGTTCTCCACCAGGGCGGCGAAGCGCGCGGACGCCACCGCCGGCTCCGGCGCCAACAGGCCGAGCAGCGCCTCCCGAGCCAGCCAGTCCGGCACCGCGCCTTTCAGCATGGCCCGGCAGCTCGACCAGCGCCAGTCGCAGGCCCGGGGCGCCAGGCCGGCCTCGACCGGCGCCCGCAAGACGCCGCGGCAGATCTCCAGCAGGTAGGGCTCACGTTCCACCAGCACCGCCTTGAAGCGCCCCTGGAAGACCGGCCCCTTCAGCCCGTGACGCCGGTTGAAGGCCTGGCCGTAGAGGCCCGTGAGGCGGCGCATGCCGGCCGAGAGGCTGGGGCGCCGGGTCTCGACCGCCAGCTCGAAGCGGCTTGGCAACAGGCAGTAGGCCATGACCGCCCAGTCCGAGCGCCGGCAGACCTGGGCGAGGACGCGGAGAAAACGCCCAGCATCCTCGGCGTCGCGGAACACCCGCTCTCCGCCACGTCCCTGCGCGCTGACGTGATAGAGCGCACCGGCGAACTCGATGCGCTGGGGTCTGGCCATGAGGACACGCTAAAGACGCGCGCCCGAGTCGGGCAAGGCCCGACCCTCTCGACTTATCCCCAGCTGTACTGCGTGATCCCAAGGGCGCACGCCATGGCCCCAGAGCGTCGCAAGCCCCGACCCCAGGGGGCTTCGAGCCTATGGGGCGCGTTTCCACTGGGGCAAGGCGGCGCGGGCGATCTCGGCCTTCTGCTCGCGGCTCAATTGCGGGGCCACCTCGCCCAGGCCCCACATGGCGTCCTCGCGCAGTTGGCTGTCCTCCCAGACCACCGAGACGATGAGCCAGAAGTAGGCGCTCGACGGCTGCTTGGGCACGCCGAGGCCGAGCATCTGCAGGCTGCCGAGAGCGGCCTGGGCCTCGGGATGGCCCTGCTCGGCGGCGCGCTCGTACCACTGGGCGGCCTGGGCGAAGTCCTGGGCGACGCCCTTGCCGTGCAGGTAGATCTCGCCGAGGAAGAACTGAGCGACCACGTCGCCGCCCTCGGCCTCCGGCGTGAGGGCCGCCACCGCCGCGGCGTAGTCGCCGTCGAAATAGGCGTTGATGCCCTCCTGCAGGTCGGACCTCGCGGCCCCCGAGGCCGCCGTCAGCAGGAAGCAGACCAATTGAAGCGTGAGCAGCAGCCGGACCATGACGGGCCTCTCGTCCCTCTGGTGTCGCAGGCGGGCGATGCTACCCCATGGACCCCGAGTCGGCGGGCGGCAATCTCGGCCGAGCAGGCTTGGGAGCCGCCTCCCCTCCGCCCTTGGGCGGCATTCGCGCGGTTGCTATGGTTTCCACTTCAATGCGGCCGGTCGCGCCGAAGGGGGCCAGGGTGAAAGCGGCGAACTCCGTCCTGTCGGGCTACGGCACCACGGTCTTCGAGGTCATGTCGCGCCTCGCCATCGAGCACCGGGCCATCAACCTGGGCCAAGGCTTCCCCGACGAGGACGGGCCGGCCGACATCCTGCAAGCTGCGGCGGACGCGCTCATCGCCGGTCCCAACCAGTATCCGCCCATGATGGGTCTGCCGGCGCTGCGCCAGGCGGTCGCTGGCCACGCCAAGCGCTTCTACGGCCTGGAGGTGGGCTGGCAGCAGGAGGTCATGGTGACTTCTGGCGCCACCGAGGCCCTCAACGACTGCCTCATGGGCCTCATCGAGCCGGGCGACGAGGTGGTGCTGATCGAGCCTCTCTACGACTGCTACCTGCCGCTGGTGCGCCGGGCCGGGGCAGAGTTCCGCACGGTCCGGGTCGAGCCGCCGGACTGGACCCTGCCCCGGGCCGAGCTGGAGGCCGCCTTCTCCGAACGCACCAAGCTGCTCCTGCTGAACAATCCCATGAACCCCACGGCCAAGGTCTTCGACCGGGCGGAGCTCGACTTCATCGCGGGCCTTCTGCAGCGCTTCGACGCTTACGCCGTCTGCGACGAGGTCTACGAGCACATCGCCTTCGACGGGCGTCCGCACCTGCCGCTCATGAGCCTACCGGGCATGAGGGAGCGCTGCGTCCGGATCGGCTCCGCCGGCAAGACCTTCTCGCTGACCGGCTGGAAGGTGGGCTACGTGACCGCCGCGCCGGAGCTCCTGGCGCCCATCGCCAAGGCCCACCAGTTCGTCACCTTCACCACGGCGCCCAACCTGCAGGCGGCCGTCGCCTACGGCCTCGCCAAGGAGGACGCCTACTTCTCGGACCTCACCGCCGAGATGCAGGCGAAGCGCGACCGCTTCGCCGCCGGCCTGGCGCAAGTCGGCTTCGAGGTCCTCGACTGCGCCGGCACCTACTTCATCACCGGCGACTACCGGCCGCTCGGCTTCCAGGGCAACGACGTCGACTTCTGCCGCCACATCACCCTGGAGGCCGGCGTCACCGCCGTCCCGGTCAGCGCCTTCTACATCTCAGGCGAGGTCGACCACTTCGTGCGCTTCTGCTTCTGCAAGCAGGACGAGGTGCTCGACGAGGCCATCGTGCGCCTGGAGAAGGCGTTCCCGGGGAGAGGCTAGCCGGCCGTTCGGACTGTTCTGAGCGAGCCGCCGCCGTCGGAACGAGACCTGCGTTCGCCGGTCGGTCTTCCGGGTCCTCTCCGCCGAGTAGCCGGTCCACCTCAGCCTGAGTGGCCACCGGATCGGTCTTCCAGACCTGCACGATGTGCGCGGGATGCAGGCGGGCGTCGAGGCACTGGAGGTGCGCCCATTTGGCCAGGCGGATGGGGTGACCGCCGCCCAAATCGACCGAGAGATCGAACCTACCGAACGCCGCCTCGCCCATGGGCTCGTCGCAGAAGGCGCAGGGCGAGGATTGCCTTGGGGCCTCTTCTTGCCGCTCTTCTTCGCCTTGGACTCGATATTCGGATCGCGCCGGGCGATCAGCCCGGTCTTGGCGAGGTTGAAGTCCTCCGGCTTGCGCCTCTCGTGCCGACCGGATGGCCAGGCTCGTGAGTCGAAGTTGAGGTGCTGCCACCGAAGCGTTCAGGCGGCTTGGAACCTCGGCCTTTTCTTCGAACTGCGTGGGCACGCCGACACAAGGCGTTTCGAGCGGGGGCTCGATGTCGGGATATGCGAAAGGGGCGACGCGCGCCGGCCGGGCGCGTGCCCTCGGGCGGTGCGCAGGCTCCGGCAAGAGCGCCCCGGAGCCCCGCTTGCCGCGTAGGTCCCCTACTTCGTAAAGACGGACATGACGTAGTCGACGATTTCGACCGGGTCGGTCATGTTCACCTTCTGCTTGTTCTCACATTCGACCTCGACCCTCGTGATGCCTCGCCAGCGGCCGGAGGCGGTCCCGAACCAAGTGGTGCAGAAGTTGTAGATCGTCTCGGTCAGATTGTCGTTCGGCGTGATCGAGCCGGGCGACGTTGCCGCCGTGTTGACCAGGGCCTGGCACTCCAAGCCCTGCAAGCTCTTGTCCTCGACCTTCGCGCAGAACTGGACCATCAGGTCCCGCGCGCCGCGGGTCCGGAAACCGATGTTGGCGACCGGGGCGAAGCCGGCGGCGTCCAGTGTCGTGCACTTGGTCGACTTGTCCTCACTTTCCACACAGGTCTGCCCTAGGATCCTCTTGGAAAAGAACCTGAAGTCTTCGACGATCGGGTCGCTGTTCTGCGCATTGGCCGAGGCGACGAAAGCGAACAAGGCGCCGACAGAGGCGATCACTGATAACGCTTTGCGTAGTTTCATCTTTCTTCTCGCTCCCCTGAAATCCAGTTGGTTCTATGGGCGACGACCGCGAAGGGGGGCAAATTCTCTCAATGATCCCCCCAACAAGCACACCGAATAGCACGTCATTCTAGGCAGATAAGTTACAGCAGTCGACCGCGTTGGCGGGAATGTGATCGCGTGGCGCGTGCAGGTCTCCCGCTTCTGTGGCTCCGGCCTTCCACAAGCGGCCGCCTCGCTGTTCCGCGCGGGCCGCCCCGTTGCTATCCTCCTGCCGCTCGACGGCAGGGAGATCGCGGGATGCAGCAGGACCGGAACGGCCATGGACTGACGACCGAGAGCGCGGAGGCGGCCGCGGCCTTCGAACGGGCGGTCGCGAGCTACCTGGGCTGGCACACGGATACCATGGACCACCTGAAGGCGGCGAGCGCCGCCGACCCGGACTTCGCGCTGCCCCACGCCGTCAAAGGCCTCCTGATGGTCGGCTTGCGCAAGCCCGAGCTGCACCCGCCCGCGGCGAAGCTGCTCGAGGCCGCCCGCGCCGGCCGGGCGCCGGAGACCGAGCGCGAGCGCCGCTACCTCGCCGCCCTCGAGGCCGCCCTCGGCGGCCGCATCACCGAGGCCGCCAGCCACTACGAGGCGATCGCGCGGGCCCATCCCAAAGACCTCTTCGCGCTCCGGCAGTCCCAGTTCGAGCTCTTCTGGATCGGCGAGGTCGCCTGGATGCGCGACATCTCCGAACGGGCCGCGCCGACCTGGCGCGACGACGATCCGGGTTATGCCGCCTTTCTCTCCGTCCGCGCCTTCGGCCTGGAGGAGTGCGGCGCCTACGGCGAGGCGGAACGCTGGGGCAGGAAAGCGGTCGAGCTCGATCCCGGCGACCCCTGGGGCGCCCACGCCGTCGCCCACGTGCTGATCATGCAGGGACGGCTGAAGGACGGGATCGCCTGGTGCCGGGAGCTCTCGGGCAACTGGGACGAGGTCAACCACATCCGGCACCACAACTGGTGGCACCTGGCGCTGTTCCACACGGAGGCGGCCGAGTACGACGCGGCGCTCGAGATCTACGACCATCGCCTGCGCGATCTCGATTCGCCCCTCATGCAGGCGATGCCGGACTTCTACGTCGACATCCAGAACGACGTGGCGCTGCTGCAGCGGCTCGAGCTGCGGGGCCTCGACGTGGGCGGTCGCTGGACCGACGTGGCCGATCTGGCGGCGGCCCGGATCGGCAATCACGAGAGCCCCTTCACCTCGCCCCACTGCGCCCTCGCCCTCGCCGCCGCGGGCCGCTTCGCCGAGGCGGAGGAGCTGGTCGAAAGCATGCGCGGCTTCGTGGCGGAGGACCGCGGCCCGCTCGGCCCCCGCTACGCACTCGCCGCGATCCCCGCGGCCGAGGCCGCCCTCGCCCACCGCAGAGGTGAGCACCGGCGCGTCCTGGAAGTGCTGCTGCCGGCGCGCCGCAACCTCTGGCAGATGGGCGGCAGCCACGCCCAGCGCGATCTTTTTTTCCAGCTGCTAGCCGACTCCGCCCAGCACCTCGGCCGCAGTGACGTGCTCTCGATCCTGTTCGAGGAGCTGCGCAGCCTGGGCTTCGGGCACCTGGAGGAGCGCTCCAGCTACGCCGACGCCCTGGCCACCCTGCAGTGAGCCGGACCGCGCCGTCCGAGAAACGACGCGAACGGGCGCCGACCTACTACTTTGGTTTTGGCGGCGCGTAGTTTTCCCGCAGGTAGTCTTCCTGGAATCCGGCCTTCTTGATGTTGCCGTAGGAATGCTGGGGGTCGCCCGGGACCGCCTCGCCGGTGCAGGTGAAAAGCGCGCGGCAGCCGAGATCGAGGGCGTGGCGGACCCGCCGCGCCAGCAAGGCGCTCTGGCTGCCACGGCGGCGGAAGCGGGGCGCCGTGGCGCCGAAATCAAACCAGGCAAACCCATCCCGGCAGAAGAGGGTCCCGGTCCCGGCCGGCTCGTCCCCGTCGAAGCTCATGAAAACGTGCCATCCGGGGCGCCCGGGCAGCCTGGCCAACCAGGGGACGGCCGCGTCGCCCAGGTCGAAGGCGTCGCAGGCGATCCTCGCGAAGGCCTCTCCCCGCTCCGGGCCGATCTCCTCGATCCGGAGGCCGGTCTCGATGTTCGGAGGGGCGGCCCGCCCGCGGCTGAACTTCTGCCAGGCGCGCGCCCTTTCCAGCTCCGCGGCGAGGAGCCAGTCGACCAGCCGGGCAGGCTGGGCCGAGGGGTGACGCTGGACGAAGAAGCGCGCCACCCCGGCACGGCGATAGGCGCCCACCAGCTCGCGCACCGCATTCTCGCTTGCCGGCGACGACAGCCCGAGGCCGATGGTCCGGTTGATCACGATGGCCGAGGCCGGCAGCCGGGCGGCCAGGGACACCAGCGCCGAGCCGACCTCGACCGCCCCCAGCCCCAGCGCCTCGGCGAGCTCAGGCGTGGCGGCGGCCTGCAGATCGGCCAGCGCCGCACGCTCGATGAACTCCGCCTCGAAAGCCATGATCGTTCCCGACGGAAATCCCGGTCACCGGTCGCAGCCTAGCACGGCAAATCGCTACGGGGCATGGTGCCCTGGCAGCCGGAAAGCCGATTCACTATCGACTCCACGCTTGAAAGACAGGCTCGCGGCCGGCATCCCTATTCGATGCCCAGGGCAATTTCGATCAGCTCGAGGAACGCCACAGGGGACCGAGTTCTGCGACTCTGGCAGGAGGTCAGCGCGTTCGAAGAACGACCTTCTATGGAGCAGATCGGCTCCACGCCGATTCACATCGAACGCGATGGACCACGCCAAGGGGATCGGGACGCGATAGTCCTTGCATACGGGAACGGTGACCAAAAACGCCATTTCGATGCAGATTTTGACCACACCCGTCAAGCCGGTCGTGCTATCTCCTCGCCCGGGACCGGCAGAGCTCCCCAGGTAGAAGTCCCATAGTCAAGCCGGACCGCTCAAGCGGGCTGGCGCCCGAGAAGAATCGTTTGGAGGACACTGTGAAGCGATTTCCGGAAGGACGCGAAGGCAGGTGCGGCGCCGTCGTATCGGGCGGCCTCGTCTACGCCGTCGCTACCGATCCGAACTGCGCAGAAGGCATTGCCGAGCAGACTCGGAACACGCTGCAAGACATCGAAAGAGTGCTCGTCAAGGCAGGAAGCGGAAAGACCGGGCTGGTACAGGCGACAGTCTATCTCAGCGACATGTCGCACAAGCCCGAAATGGATTCGGTGTGGTGCGAGTGGATCGGTGCGGAGCAGAACTGGCCGCAGCGCGCCTGTATCGGGGTAGAGCTTGAAGATGGGTATTTGATCGAGGTGGTCGTGATCGCGACGGTGCTCTGACGATCCGACCTGGTCTGTCCCCCTATCGCAAACAGCTGTGCCGTGGGATCGCCCTTCGAGTGCGATCACCCATCTCTTGCTATCTCCCGACGACCTTGGAGCAGCGCCAGCATCTCCGCCGCCACCGAAGCCGCGAGCGTTGCCGTCACGCCTGCCGTGTCATGCATTGGCGTAACGGTGTTGATATCTAAAGCAACGACATCGAGCCCTTTCAGCCCTCGTATCAGCGCCAGCCCCTCGGCCGCGAGAGCGCCGCCGGGCGTCGGTGTCTGCACTCCCGGTGCCACCGACGGATCGAAGAAATCCATGTCGAAGCACAGATATACTTTCTTTCCCTTCAGCCGCTGCTGGAGATGGGCGATCAGCTCCGCTTCGCCCCAGTCTCTCACGACCTCGTACGGGATGACCTCGTACCCAAGACTCCGCGTATAGGCGATGCCGTTTTCGGCGTTCACCGGAGCACGGGTTCCAACATGGATGGCATGCTCAACATCGATCAGCGATTCGTTGACCGCGTGCGTGAACTGCGTTGCATTGTCGTAGTGATCGTTCGACTTCAACCGAGCGGTATCGGTATGCGCGTCGAAATGCAGGACCGCCACGGGACCATGGGATCTTCGGATGGCGCGCATTTGTGGTAGGCTCACCGCGCCGTCGCCCCCAAGCGCAAGTGGTATGCAGTCGGCATCGAGTATCGTGTACATCGCCCGCTCGATAGCCTCGAACGCATCGTGAATGCGGCCGGCGGAGACCACCACATTGCCGGCATCTACCACGCCATCGAGCGGCTCAATGTCAGCGTCCTTCAGCAGAGAACCGGTGAGCACCGATGCTTGGCGAATGGCGTTCGGCCCCAAGCGGGAACCGAACCGGGTCGGAGAGAGGCCGCAGTCGAAAGGAACGCCGAGCACGGCAGCGCGCGCTTGACCGAAGTTCTGACTGAAGGGCAGCCCGAACATCGTGGAGGGAGCAGCGAACAGAGCCTGCGACATCACGGACATCTCTCCTTACCGCCGGTGTTTCCTATCGGTCCTTGCTGCTCGGGCGCCCGCTCCATCCCGACATGGCGCATTCTTTCGAGACTTCTGGGCCGGGCCATCGCAGCGAAAGCGAAGCTCCGCGAGACGAACCAGGGCGAAATCCACCCGTCGTTCGCCTCCCGAGAGTCTACATGGGCCAAATCGGGAGTCACAGAACGCCCGCTGGAGAGTATACACGGGAGATCGATGCCGACGCACCCGCGGCAACAGCAGATCGCTATCTAATCATACCTCCAGGGCGTATGACCGAATGTCACGCGCTGAACGTGAGGCGAGGCAGATACCCTCTCCAACCACTTGTTGAGGTTCGGAAACCGCTCGGCAAACCATTCCGGCTCGATCCTGGAGAAGCCGCTCACCGCGGGGAAGACCGGAACGTCCGCAACGGAAATCTCGTCCGCATACATGAAGGACCGCCCGGAAAGCCGATTTTCCAACTCATCCAAGAACGGCTCGCAGTCGGATCTGTCCTGCAACCTGTCCCGGTCTGAATAGTAGCTGGAGAACTTGTAGTACATTGAGGGCTCTCCGAACTCTCCATCATTTTGCCTGGCAAGCTCTTCCGCCAGATCGAGTGCGGCATCGTCGTCCCCGACCCAATCCTCCGGGTCGTTCTGCCGGATCGCCCAACGAATAATGTCCCAGCTTTCATCGAGTACCGACCCGTCGGACAAGACCAGGACCGGCACTGTTCCTTTTGGCGAGACGCCCAGCATGGATGGCGGTTTGTGATCGAGATCCACCTCCCTGTGTTCCACTTCTATTCCGGCGTAGGTCAAGGCAATCCGCGCTCTAAACACGTAAGGGCAGGAGCCGTTTGCGTAGAGGACTGGTAGACGACTGGAGCTCACTTTCTTTCCTCACTCCTCGGGTTCCGGCCAGCCCGCCCGCCGGCCTTCCCATGGTCTAGATCCATTTGATCCATGAGGGCGCTCATGCGCGCCGGTATCGTGCGTTTCGGCCTTGTATTATCGAAAGGATATGAATATCCAAGACCTTCAACAAACGAGATGATCTCGGCTCACTTGCTAGAAAAATTTGGGTATAGGCTATGGCTCGACCGCTCCCGCCCCTGAACGCCCTCCGGGCCTTCGAGTCGGCCGGCCGGCACCTCAGCTTCACCAAGGCAGCGGCCGAGCTGAACGTCACGCCGGCCGCGGTCGGCCACCAGGTCAAGGCGCTCGAGGAGCTTCTAGAGGTGCCCCTCTTCCGGCGCCTGACCCGGGCGCTGCGCCTCACCGAGGCCGGTCAGGCGGCCCTGCCGACAATCGGCCAGGGCTTCGCCAAGCTGGCCCAAGGGGTCGAGCAGATTCGCGCCCACTGCGAGAGCGGGGTGCTGACCGTCAGTGTCAGCCCTGCGTTCGGCGCCATGTGGCTGGTGCCCCGGCTCGAGCACTTCCGCATCCGCCACCCGGACATCGAGATCCGCATCGACGGCACCGACCGTCTGGTGGACCTGGCGCGCGACGACGCCGACGTCGCGCTGCGCTATGGCCCCGGCGGCTACAGCGGGGTGCGGGTGGACTGGCTGTTCGGTCAGGTCAACACGCCGGTCTGCAGCCCGGCGCTCCTGAGCGGCGAGCACCCCTTGCGCCGGCCCGACGATCTGCGCCACCACACCCTGCTGCACATCGACTGGAAAGACGCCGAGGCGAGCTGGCGCATGTGGCTGCTGGCGGCCGGCTTGCACGACATCGACCCGACCCGCGGGCCGCGCTTCAGCATGGAGAACATGGCGGTGCAGGCCGCGCTCGACGGCCAGGGCGTGGCCTTGATCGGCGACATCCTGGTTGCCGACGACCTCGCCGCCGGCCGCCTCGTGCGTCCCTTCGACCCGCGCCTCAGCACGCCGCTCACCTTCTCCTACTATCTGCTGAGCGCCAAAGACAGCGCCGAGCGGCCCAAGGTCGCGGCCTTCCGCGACTGGCTGCTCGAGGAGGCGCGCGCCTCGCGTCCGGAGGCCTGCGAAGAGCCTTGAGATCGTTCGGGTTCGCCTGGTAGTCGTCCGGCGACCATCGATCCCCGCTTGACGGTACCGGCGATCCCCGGGCGCGGTCCAGCCATGCGCGCGAGCCGCCTCGACCGCCAGAATTGCGCACGCGGCAGACGTCGGGGACGAGACCCTGTTGGCGGAGCATTCGGAGCATCTAAGAGGTTCGCACCGAGGTTTCTTTCACGGTTTCTCAGTGGCGAGAGCACGGCGTTTAGGGTTCCCGAGCACCGGGAAAAGGTGGTGCGAGCGCTTCGCAAAGCCGGGGTGCCGAGGTGAACGCACCGGCCTGCAACGCGACGAGGTCAGCAGAGATGGCCAAGCGAACCTATCGGACCGGCCCTCGGAATGAGTGCCGTAGGCGCGGAAAACCTGAAGACCGGTGAGGCGGCGAGCTACCCGGTCCGACCCCGCTGCGCCGCGGCTTCCGCGAGCACGCAGAGGATCTCGAACATCATGGTGGCACCGACCAGTGCCGTGTTCCCCGAGGGGTCGAACGGAGGCGCTACCTCGACCACGTCCCCGCCCACGAGGTCGAGGCCGCTCAGTCCGCGAATCATCTTCTGCGCGTCGAAGGTCGAGAATCCGCCGATTTCGGGCGTTCCCGTGCCGGGGGCGAAGGTCGGATCGAGGCCGTCCACATCGAAGCTGATGTAGGTGGGTCCATCCTTCACGACCCTGCGGGCCTCATCGATGACGGCGTCGACGCCCATCTCGAAATACTCCTCGATGGGGATCACGCGGATGCCGACCTCCCGCCCATAATCATAGTCGTTCTTCGTGTAGAGCGACCCGCGAATACCGATCTGCACGGTCCTCTTCGGGTCCAGCAGGCCCTCTTCGACGGCGCGGCGGAAGGGTGTGCCGTGAGTGTACTTGGACTCGCCGAAGTAGCGGTCGTTGGTGTCCGTGTGCGCATCGAAATGCACCATCCCGACCGGCCGGCTCCGGGCGATGGCGCGCATGATCGGCAAAGTGATGAGATGGTCCCCGCCCGCCGTCAACGGCACCGTGCCCGCGGCGTGGATGCGCGCGTAGAACTCCTCGACCCGCCGCAAGGTATCCATCAGATCGATGGGGTTGACGCTGGTGTCGCCAAGGTCGGCGACATTGCAAACGTCGTAGGGCGACGTCATCGTCACGGGATGCAGGCGCCTGATGAAGGACGACTGATTGCGGATCTCCCGCGGTCCATGGCGCGCGCCGGCACGGTTCGTAGTGCCACCGTCCCACGGCACCCCAATGAGGCCGATATCGACCCCCGAGGGATCCTCCTGGTGGGGCAAACGCATGAATGTCGGAATGCCACCGAAACGGGGAACGACGAATCCGCTCAAGGGTTGGTTGAACCTCTCCGGCATGTCTCTGCCTCCGCTGTAGACGTTTCTCGGCCTGCCCGGACACCTCACCGGGGGCTGGTGGGGACGTCGCAGGGACCGCTTGGCCGACAGACCGGGAGAAGCCCGCGGCGCGATACGGGGCATCGGGCGAGAGCTTCGACACAGGCTGCTGGCCAAGCGGCCCCGCCCTTCCGGTCCGCCCGCCCTCTCCGAACGCCTCGACCATAGGCCCACTTGGCTTCTCGGCTCTCCCGGCGATCCGCGCACCGTCCGGCGCGACGCCCCCCTATCCTGGTGAGAAGCCCGGTCCGATGCAAATGGGGATCTCCGACGATGAAGACGGCGGCCTCGTCAGACAACCTTTCGTATCCCGAGACCGCATCGCATAGGCCTCGGGGGCGCTCCGGCGTCGAGACGCGAAAGCCGGCCTCCCCGCCCGTTGGTCCGATGCGGTGAACGCGGCGGCCCTTCGCTCATAGTACCGCCTGCCCGTACGCCCCTTGCCGGCTGCTCACCCGGACGACCGGGCCAGCAGCACGACGTCGCCGTCCCGGTAGTGCAAGGTGGGATGAGGCACGAGCGGCCGGCGGTCCAGCTCCCGGTAGCCGAACGAGCGGTAGAGGCGCATGGCCCCCTCGTTGCGCTCGAAGCAGAGCAGGCTGACCCGCGGCAGACCGAGGGCGCCGGCCCGGGCGTGGGTGGTCTTCAGGAGACGCGTGCCCAGGCCGCGGCCGCGGTGCGGACCGTAGACCGCCAGGCCGGAGAGATAGAGGCTGCCGGGGTCCTCCAGCTCGGCCGCCGGCCGCAGCACGGGGTCGCTCTCCTCCGCGCGCGGGGCCGCCGGGTCGCGCGCCGGCATGGCGAAGCTGTGCGCCATGGCGACGACGGCGCCGTCGCGTTCGGCGATCAGGCAGTTCTCGTAGGAGAAGTCGACGCCCTTGCGCGCGTAGCGCCGGCGCCCGACCTCGAGCGGGGACTCCCCCTCGCCCGCCAGGCGCTGCCAGATGTAGGCCGCCAGCCCGTCGGAGGCGATCAGGAACAGCTCGGCGATGGCCCCGCAGTCCTCGCGCCGTGCCGGCCGGATCACAGTCCGGTCCGGCCGCGTCTTCAGCATCACGTTCATGGATCTAGGCCCCCAGCCGGACTTGCTCGCCGTCGACCGTGGCGGACGAAGGGCGCACCAGGGTGACCTCGCGCTCGACCGGGATGGCATGGGTCAGGTCGTAGAGGCGCGGGTTGCGGGCCTCGACCGTGGAGATCACGCGGCGCACCTCAGCCTCGGGAGCCGGGCTCTCCACCCGGATACTGACCTTGAGGCCCTGGTAGCCGGCCGGCACCTCGTCGTCGATGCCATACATCCCGCGGGCGTCGAGGGTCGATTCCACCTCCACCTCGACCGCCGTCAGCGGCACCTCGAAGCGCGCCGCCCAAGTCACGATATCGATGGTCAAACAGGCGCCCAGGGCGCTGCGGATGTAGACCCCCGGGTTGGGGCCCTCGTTGCCGCCCCCAGCCCTGACCGGCAGGTCGGCCCGAAGCCGCCAGGGTCCGTCGGCTATCTCGCAGGTGAGGCCGTTCAGCGAGCGGACCCGGGTCCGGCCACCGGCGACCGCCGTCTCGGGGTTCGCGGCGTAGCTGCGCGCGGCCTGCTCGGTCACCGCCTTGATGGTCGAGGCGTTCGACATGGCTTGTCCTCCACAAGGGACGCGCCGGCTCAGCCGCGCGCCCATCGGAGGAAGACTTAGGCCGCGGTCGTTTCGCCACCATGTCTCGGGACACCCCGAAGGGTTTCAATTGTAACGGCTGGTAGGTCGAAGAAGGGCCGGCGCGGCACGGGCCCCGCGGCCGGGGCGCCTCAGGCGGCGGAGGAGCGGCGCCCTTCGCCGTGGTCGCTTTCCGCCTGGCCGCGGCCGCCCGAGCCCTGGGCCGCCTTGGCCAGCCGCTTCACCTTCCGGGCCAGGGTGGCGATCTCCTCGCGGGCCGGGCTGTCCGCCTCGAAGGCGCCCACCCAGCCGCCGCGCACGGCGCTGGAGACGAAGGCCGCGCGCTGGCAGATGGCCGGCCCGACCGGCTCGCCGAACTCCTTGAGGGCGACCTCGATGCCCCGGCCCACCACAGTGCGCCGGTCCACCTTGGAGCCCACCAGGAGGCAGGCGGGCTCGTCGTTGCCGCGGGCCTTGCGGGCGCCGCGCAGCAGCTTGATCACCTGCATGGCGGCGTGGAAATCGACGGGCGAGGGCGTGACCGGCACGACCACCACGTCGGCGCAGGCCAGCGCCGCCTGGGTCGCCGCACCCCAGTTGGCGGGCAGGTCGATGACCACGTAGCCGTGCTCGCCCGCCAGCTTGCGCACCCGGTTCAGCCATCCGTTGGCGCGCCCGGCGGAGTCCAGCGGCATGGGTGTGCACTCGAGGCCCGTCTGGCCCTTGAGAGACAGCCATGCGGCGGCACTGCCCTGGGCGTCGGCGTCCACCAGCATGACCGAGGTGTTGGCCCGGCTCGCCAGTTCCGCGCCCAGGTTGATCGCGAGGGTGGTCTTGCCCGTCCCGCCCTTGAGATTGCCGATGGCGATGATCTTGCCCGTCATGAGTGTCTATTCCCGTGCGCAGCAGTTCTTTATGACAGACGGCCCCGATTCGGCCCAGACCCCAGTCCGACAATTCTGTGGATGGTTGAAAAGGGTTAAAATTCCATTTAATCGCCGTCCCGTCCCGGCATCGGAATGGGCAGCGGTTTCCGGCACCGGCCTCGTGCGGCACCGACCTCGTGCGGCGGTGGCGTCAGGCAAGCGCCCGGCGCAGCTCGGAGATGTGATCCGGCCCGATGCCGCAGCAGCCCCCCAGAATCTGGGCGCCCGCGGCGCGCCAGTGCCGCGCGAAGTCCGCGTAGGCACCGGGGCCCAGGTCCTCACGGGCCGGCGTCTCGCCGCCGGCACCGTCCTGGCCACCCATCACGTAGTCCGCCTTGAAGCCGGTGAGGGCGTTGGCGTAGGCGCCGACGGGCACCTTCGCGGCCGCCGCCAGCGCCGGCAGCGCCGCCGAGACCGCCTCCGGGACGCAGCAGTTGAAAAGCAGGGCCTCGACCGGCAGGTCTCCCAGCGCCGCCACCGCCTCCGCGGGCGTCTCGCCGCTGCGCAAGAGGCCGTTCGCCGTGTCGTCGAGGGTCCAGGCGACCCAGACCGGCTTGCCGAACACCGCCGCCGCGCGGGCCGCCGAACGGGCCTCGGCGCCGCTCGCCATGGTCTCGCAAAGAAAGAGGTCGACGCCCGGCGCCAGGATCTCGGCGATGCGCCGGTAGAGCGGCTCGATCTCCTCGGGCGGGCCCACCAGCTCGGGCCGGTAGGACTGGGCGAGCGGCGGCAGGGAGCCGGCGATGCGCACCTCCGGCCGGCCGGCCGCGTCGCGGGCCTCGCGCGCCAGGCGGACGGCTGCGGCCAGCATGTCCTCCAGCCGGTCCTCGAGGCCGCCGCGGGCCAGCATGAAGGGCACCACGGCGTAGTTGCTGGTGGTGACGATCTCGGCGCCGGCGGCGATGAAGTCGCCGTGGATCTCTCGCACCGTCTCCGGGTGGGCGAGCAGCGCCTCGGCCGACCAGGTCGCGGTGACCGAAGCCAAGCCGCGGCGCTGCAGCTCCCGGCCCATGCCGCCGTCGAGTAGCGTGAGACCGCCGTCGCTCATGGCCCAAAACCCTCGTGCGGCACGGGCGCCTAGCTCGGCCCGAAGACCTTCTGCAGCAGCTCGGTGGTGCGGGCCGCCGGGTTGTTGCGGATCGCGGCCTCCTCCTTGGCGACATAGTAGAAGAGGCCGTCCATGGCCTGCTCCACCACGTAGCCCGTCAGGTCGGCCTTCACATCCGGGGCGAAGGGCACGGATTCGTACTGCCGCATGACGCTGTCATAGGACTGGATCGCCCCCACGTCGGCCAGCGACCGCTCGACGACCGGCGCCATGCGCTCGCTCAAGGGCGGCGTCATCTTGCGCTGGAAGTAGCGGGTGGCGGCGTCGTCCGGCCCGCTGTAGATCTCCTGCACATCGTCGATGGTCATCTCGCCGATGGCCTGCCAGAAGAGCTCCTTGGCCTCGGGCGCGGCGGCCTCGGCGGCGCGGTTGAGGCGCAGCTCCAGGTCGTCCGTCATCTCCGACAGGCCGAGCGTGCTCAGCACCTTCTGCACGTCCTCGAGGGCGCCGGGCAGCGGAATGTGGATGTCCGGGTCCAGGTTGTAGCCGTCGGTCGCGCCGACCTGCCCGACCACCCGCTCAGTGCCGACCCTCAGCGCCTCGACCAGGCCGTCGCCGATCTCCTGGTCGCTCAGCGCCCCGCTCGTGCCGCCGAGGCCGCCCAGCCCGCCCGTGGAGCCGCCGAGGTCCTCGACCGCCTCCTCCACGCTCTTCAGCAGGTCGAGCGCCCGGGCGGGCTCGGCCTGGAGAGCGAGCGCCAGCGCCGCCATGGCGAAAAGGATCGAAGGTGCCGCGAAACGGCCGGGCCGGCGCCCGGCAAGACCTGGTGACCTCATGGCACGCCTTTCTTGCGGCCTGGCGTCCGGAACGCCCGGCCGGCATTTCCCGATCGGTGAATTAAGCCGCGCCCAGCTCCGCTGTGCAATAGGCGGAACGGACCGCAACTCCGGATTCCAACGCGTCTCGGCCCCATGCTCGGAACGGGTCCTCAGAAGAGTCCTTCGATTTCGCCTTTTTCGTTGAGATGGATGCTGTTGGCGGCGGGGACGCGGGGCAGGCCCGGCATGGTCATGATGGCGCCGGTGATGGCGACGATGAAGCCGGCGCCCGCCGCGAGCCGGAGCTCGCGCAGCGGCACCACGTGGCCCGAGGGCGCGCCCTTCGAGGCCGGGTCGGTCGAGAAGCTGTACTGGGTCTTCGCCATGCAGACCGGCAGCTGGCCGTAGTCCGCCTGCAAGGCTTTGAGCTGGCTCTCCACCGCCGCGTCCAGGGAGATGCCGTCCGCGCCGTAGAGCTCGGTCGCGATGGCGGCGATCTTCTCCTTCAGGGGCAGCTCGTCCGGGTAGAGCGGCTTGAAGTCCGCCGCGCCGCTCTCCACCAGCTCGACCACCTTGTGGGCGAGCGCCTCGGTGCCCGCCCCGCCGTCCGACCAGTGGCTGCACAAGACCGCCTCCACGCCGAGGGCGCTGGCGGCTTCGCGCACGGCCTCCAGCTCGCCCGCGCTGTCGCTCACGAACTGGTTGATCGCCACCACCGGCGGCACCCCGAACTTCTGAACGTTCTCCACGTGCCGCGCCAGGTTGGCGCAGCCCGCGCGCACCGCCGCCACGTTCTCCCGGCCGAGATCCTCCTTCGCCACGCCGCCGTGCATCTTCAGCGCCCGCACCGTCGCCACCAGCACCGCCGCCGCCGGCCTCAGCCCCGCCTTGCGGCACTTGATGTCGAAGAACTTCTCCGCCCCCAGGTCCGCCCCGAAGCCCGCCTCCGTCACCACGTAGTCCGCCAGCTTCAGGGCCGTCGTCGTCGCGATCACCGAGTTGCAGCCGTGGGCGATGTTGGCGAAGGGCCCGCCGTGGATGAAGGCCGGGTTGTTCTCCAAGGTCTGCACCAGGTTGGGCGCCAGCGCGTCCTTCAGCAAGACCGACATGGGGCCCGCCGCCTTCAGCTCCCTGGCCCGCACGGGTGCACGCTCGCGGGTGTAGCCCACCACGATCTCGCCGATCCGCTCGGTCAGGTCCGGAAGGTTCCGCGCCAGGCAGAAGATCGCCATGATCTCCGAGGCCACCGTGATGTCGAAGCCGTCCTCCCGGGCAAAACCGTTCGCCACGCCCCCCAGCGAGTTCACGATCGAGCGCAGCGCCCGGTCGTTCATGTCCACCACCCGCCGCCAGGCGATGCGCCGGGTGTCGAGGCCCAGCTCGTTGCCCCAGTAGACGTGGTTGTCAATCAGCGCCGAGAGCAGGTTGTGGGCCGTGCCGATGGCGTGGAAGTCGCCGGTGAAGTGCAGGTTGATGTCCTCCATGGGCACCACCTGGGCGTAGCCGCCGCCGGCCGCCCCGCCCTTCACCCCGAAGCAGGGCCCGAGCGAGGGCTCGCGCAGGCAGACCACCGCCTTCTTGCCGATCCGGTTGAGCCCGTCGTTGAGGCCGACCGAGGTCGTCGTCTTGCCCTCGCCCGCCGGCGTCGGCGTGATCGCGGTGACCAGCACCAGCTTGCCGTCGGGCTTCTCCTTCAGGCCCTCGATGAAGTCGAAGGAGACCTTCGCCTTGTGATGCCCGAAGGGCACCAGCGCCTCATCCGGGATCCCCAGCCGCTCCGCAACCTCCACAATCGGCCGCATCCGCGCCCCACGCGCAATCTCAATATCGCTCTTGGGCATCTCCCTCACCTTCCCGTTCAGAGAACCTGCGACCGCCGGACCCTGGCGCGGCGCATTTTCCTTCAATGTCTCAAGACCGACCGCGCGCCAAACCGTTTGCGCCAAGGCCCATATCAGGACCCGGCTGCGCCGGCCAGTCCGCGCACCGCGTCGAGGCCGACCGGCGCCCCGTCGAACTCCACCATCGCATCCAGCAGGCAGTCCCAGAGGTACTCGCCCGAGGCGCCGTCGCCCAGCACGTGGTAGGCCAGCGTCCCACGCTGGTCGTCGCGCACGATCAAGCCGGTCATGCGGGCGAGCGAGGTCTGGGCGATCTGGCCGTCGGGGAACTTGCCCGGGCGCAGATCGACACCGCAGAGCTTGGCGAACATGGGGGCCGCGCAATCGCCCGTCACCAGGAACCAGAAGTGGCTGTGCTGGCGCGGCACCAGATAGCCCTGGGGACTCGCCGGCGGCTGGCTCTCGGCGCGCCAGGCGTTCGCGATGGCATCGATCGGCTCGCGTTCGCCCGCGAGGCCAGCGAGCAGGAAGAGCTCGGCCGGGGCCAGTCGCGCCGCCAGCACGCCGCTCGCCTGGCGGACGGCCCGGTTGCTCTCTTCCGGCACCTTTATGCCCTGCCCGGCCAGCCAGTCCGCCGTGCCCGCGCCCTTCACGCCGAGACGCGCCAGGGGCGAGAGGTCGGCGAGACCCATGCGCCGGGCGGCCTCGGCCTCGGCCGCCGGATCGCCGAAGTCCCGGGCCACGGCGAAGTCGCCGAGCGCCTCGAAGCTCGCCCCACGCTCGGCCAGCTTGCGGTAGACGAAGCTGCGGCAGGCGAAGTCTTGCGGCGCGGCCATGGCCTCACATCTCCTGGCGCTTGTTATCGGGGTCGTAGAAGTGGGGCGCGCAGACCTGGCCCTCGACCATCTCGCCCGAGACCAGGCGGATGCGGATCGGCGCCCCGGGTTCCGCCTCGTCGGCGGCGGTGTAGGCGAGGCCGATCACCTTGCCCAAGCTGGGCGAGCGGGTCACCGAGGTGACGAAGCCGACCATCTCGCCGCCGCGCAGCACCAGGTTCGATTCCCCCGGCAGCGGCGCCTCCGGGTCCTCGAAGCTGAAGCCCACCAGCTTGCGCAGCACCGGCTGGCGGCGGCGCAGCTCGATGGAGCGGCGGCCGACGAAGAAGGGCTTCTTCTTGCCGATGGCCCAGGCCATTTCGACCTCGTCGGGCGTGGTCATGGCATCGGTGTCCTGGCCGATGATGATGTGGCCCTTCTCCAGGCGCAGGATGCGCTGGGCCTCGACGCCGAAGGGCTTCAGCTCGTGGGCCTTGCCACCATCTATCAGTCGGTCCCAGAGGGCCTCGCCGTAGGCCGCCGGCACGTGGATCTCGTAGCCCAGCTCTCCGACGAAGCCGACCCGGATGAGCCGCGCCGGCAGGCCGGCGCAGGTGCCCTCGCGCACCCCCATGTAGGGGAAGGCCTCGGCCGAGAGGTCGACGTCCTCCACCAGCGGCTGCAGCATCTCGCGCGAGGCGGGCCCGGCCACGTTGACCCCGGCGTAGGCCGCCGTGACGTTGGCCACGTCCACTTGCAGGCGCCACTGGGCGTTCCACCACAGCATGGTTTGATAGACCCGGTCGACGCCGCCGGTGGTGGCGGTCACGTAGTAGTGGTCCTCGTCGAAGCGGCAGGCGACGCCGTCGTCGATCACCGTGCCCGCGTCGTTGGTCATCAGGAGATAGCGGGCGCGGCCCACCTGCTGCTTGGTGTAGGCCCAGGTGTACATGCGCTCGAGGAACTCGGCGGCGTCGGGCCCGCGCACCTCCAGTCCGCCGAGGGTCGAGACGTCGATCATGCCGAGATGGTTGCGCACCACCAGCGCCTCCTCGGCCATGCGCGCCTCGCGCGCACCCTCGGCGCCGTAGTAGGCCGGCCGCCACCAGAGCCCGGCCGGCATCATCTGGGCGCCCAGCTCAAGGTGGCGGTGGTGCATGGCGGTGAGACGCTCCGGCTCGAAGCTGCGTCCGGCCAGCACGCCCAGGCGCTCGGCGCCGAACGGCGGGCGCGCCGTGGTGACGCCGGTCTCGGCGACGCTGCGCCCGGTCTCGTGCGCCACCAGTCGGGCGGCGGCGAGGGCGGCGTGGCGGCCCTGGCTCGGCCCCATGCCGACGGTGGAGAAGCGCTTGACCAGCTCCAGCTCGCGGTAGCCGTCCTTCACCGCGTTCACGATGTCCTTCACCTGAAGGTCCTCGTCGAAGTCGACGAAGTCCTTGCCGCGGGGATGGGGGAAGATCGGCCAGGGGTGGTTGACCGCGGGCGATCCGCCCTCCTCGGGTGCCGACGGCTCGGCACCCGCATCGAGGTCGAGCGCCGCTGCCGCATGCCAGCCGGCCTGGGCGCCCTCGGCCAGCGCGCCCTCCAGGTCGTAGCGGCCGGGCATGGAGCCGGCGAGCCGCATGTGGTCAGGCAGGCCAGTGATGGAGAAGAGCGCGGTCTCGTCGTCGTAGTCGAGCTTGGCGCCGGCCTGCAGGGCGAGCTGATAGGTGGGGGTGTAGCCGACCGCCATGCAGAGCAGGTCGCAGGCGATGCGCCGGCCGCCCGGGTTAGCGGCGCCGTCCGGCCCGATCTGGTTGACCCAGACGCCGCGCAGGTGCCGGTGGCCGCGGGTGCCCTGGGCCTCCGAGACGCAGTAGCCGCGCCAGACGGGAACGCCGCCGCGCTCCACCGCCGCCGAGGCCGGGGAGGCGTCGCCTTCCGGCCGCAGGTCGACCACCGCCGCCACCTGGACCCCCGCCTCCACCAGGTCGAGGGCGCAGGCGTAGCCCTCGGCGTTGGCGGTCAGCACCACGGCGCGACCGCCCGGCCGCACGCCGTAGAGCCGGATCAGGCGCTGGGCCGCCGAGGCCTGCATGATCCCCGGCAGGTCATTGTTGCGGAACTGGGCCGGCTGCTCGATGGAGCCGCAGGCCAGGACCAGTTCCCGGGCGCGCACCTTGTAGAGCCGGTCGCCGCGGATCACCGGCAGCCAGTTGTCGGCGAACCAGCCGTTGCAGACGGCGTCGGTCATGACCTGGATGTTGGGCAGCGCCTCGACGGCGGCCAGCAGCTCCTGGCGCTTGGCCTCGCCTTCGCCGCTCTCGGCGCCAAAGCGGGCATAGGTGAGGGAGCCGCCCAAGACCGGGTTCTCCTCCACCAGCAGCACTTCGGCGCCGGCCCGCGCGGCGACGATGGCGGCCGAGAGGCCGGCCGGCCCGCCGCCCACCACCACCAGGTCGTAGAAGGCATAGGCCTTGTCGAAGTAGCCGTGAGGCGCGTCGAGATCGATCCGGCCGAGCCCCGCCTTGGCCCGCACGATGGGCTCCCAGAAGCGTTCCCAGATCTTGCCGGGCTTGAAGAAGGCCCGGTAGTAGAAGCCGACCGGCATGAAGGGTGCGAGCCAGCCGATCCAGGTGTCGCGGTCGTGGTCGAGGGAGCCCGTGTAGTGCTGGCCCATGACCTCGAGGCCGTCGCTGATCGCCAGGCAGTCGGCGGGCACGTTGGGCGCGCCCTTCAGCTGCACCAGGGTGTTGGCGTCCTGACCGGCCATGGTGAGGACGCCGCGCGGGCGGTGGTACTTGAAGGAGCGCGAGAGCAGCCAGCGGCCGTTGGCGGCCAGCGCACTCGCCACGCTGTCGCCCGCGAGGCCCCGATAGCTCCGGCCCTCGAAGCTGAAGGAGACCGGCCGCGCCCGGTCGATCAGCAGCCCGGCCGGGGCCGGCATGCGGTTGATGCCGCCGTCCACGCCTGCGCTCCCGCTCATGCTCCCTGGTCCTCGGGCGGCGCGAAGTCGCGGCGGGCGTTGAAGACCTCGCTCGCCGGATAGGTCTTCACGATCTCGTCGGTCACGGTGTTGCGCTCGGCGATGAACCAGTAGCTGGTGGGCGTGTGGCACCACCATTCGCGCACCACGCCGGCGGTGTTGTTGGACATCCAAACGAAGTCGGCCCAGTCGTCATCGGCCATGCCGGCGGGATCCGGCATCTCGATCACCTCGCCGCGGCAGATGAACTCGGAGATGTTGCGCGGGCCGTTCAGCGGACAGGGCATGATCTTCATAGGGCCATTCCTCCCGGTTCCTCCCCGCGCCTCAGTGGCTCGCCGCCGTGGCGCCCATCTCGTTGGTGAGCGCGAAGGTGCGGAAGCGGTCGAGGCGGAAGGGCTCGAGGATGGCGGGCGCCTTCTCGCGGGCGATGGTCTCGGCCATGCGCTTGCCGCAGACCGGGGTCGCCTTGAAGCCCCAGGTGCCCCAGCCGGCGTCGAGCCAGTAGTTGCGCACCGGGCTCTCGCCCATGATCGGGCTGTAGTCCGGCGTCATGTCGGTAATGCCGGCCCACTGGCGCAGCAGCCGCACCTCCGAGAGGAAGGGGAACATCTCCAGCGCGTGGGCGATCAGGCTCTCCTTGAGATCGAGGGTCGAGCGGGTCGAGTAGAGCTCGTAGGGATCGGAGCCGCCGCCGATCACCAGCTCGCCGCGCGCCGTCTGGGAGACATAGCAGTGCAGCGCCGAGGAGGAGACCAGCGGGTCGAGGAAGGGCTTCAAGGGCTGGGTCACCATGGCCTGCAGCGGAAAGGAGCGGATCGGCAGGGTGATGCCCGCCATCTTGGCGACCACTCTGAGGACATGCCGGCCACCGCCTGGATCACATGACCGCCGCGCACCCGCCCGCGGTTGGTCTCGACCTCCGCGATGCGGCCGTTCTCCACCTTGAGGCCGGTCACTTCCGTGCGCTGGTGGAACTCGATCCCCATCTCGGTCGCCCGCGCGGCGTAGCCCCAGGCCACCGCGTCGTGGCGGCCCGTGCCGCCGTCCGGGTGCCAGAGCCCGGCCATGACCGGGCAGGCCCGCCAGTTCCCGTTCGCCGAGCCGGATCGAGCCGGCGTCGGGCTTGTAGAAGCCGCCCATCATGTTGAGCAGTGTGGTTTTGCCGGCGCCGTTGGGACCGATGATGCTGGTCACCTGGCCCGGCCTGGCTTCGAGATCGACCTCGGCGACGGCGTGGACGCCGCCGAAGGAGATGGTCAGGCCCTCGATCCTCAGAGGCTCCGCGTGGCCTTCCAGCGAAATAGCGGGCGTCACGGTTTCGACTGGCGCCGGCTCTCGACTTGCCACCGTCTTCTGCGGCAGCAGCCGCTGGACCGTTCCGACGACACCTTCGGGTGCGAGGCGCAGCACGACCAGGAGCAAGGCGCCGACGAAGAGCAAGCGGTACTCGGCCAGGAACGACAGGAACTCCGGCAGCAGGACGATCACCAGGGCGCCGATCAGCGGTCCCAGTACGGTGCCCGTGCCGCCGATCATCACCACAAGTAGGAACAGGATCGACTGGAAGAAGGGGAACGACTCCGGGCTGATGAAGGCGGTGATCGGGGCGAAGAGGGCACCGGCCAGGCCGGTCAGGACTGCCGATAGCGCAAAGGCCGCAGTGCGGATCGCCACCGGGTTGAGCCCCAGCGACTGGGCGGCAATCTCGGAGTCCCGCGTGGCGCGCATCGCCAGGCCCCAGGGACTGACGGCCAGGCGTGCGAACATCAGAAAGGCTGCCGTGGCGAGCGCTGCGATCAGGAGCGCGATGCCTTGTTCCTCGAAGCGCAGGCCGAAGAGCTCCGGCACCGGGATGTTCATGATCCCGTTCCAGCCGCCGGTGAGGCCCTTCCATTCCGCCGCGCCCTGTTCAACGACGAAGCCGAAGGCGATCGTCACCATGGCGAGGTAGGGGCCACTGACCCTGAGCGCCGGGATCGCGAGCAGGGTTCCGGCGAGGCCGGCGGCCAGACCGGCCAGCGGCCAGGCGATCCAGAAGCTCCAGCCGGCATCGGCGGTGAGGATCGCCGCGACGTAGGCGCCGATGGCGTAGAAGCCGACATGTCCTAGCGAGATCTGCCCGGTGAGCCCGAGCAGGACGTTGAGACCGACGCCGACCACGGCGGTCAGGCCGACCAGGGCGATGATGTAGATCTGGTAGCCGTCGGCCGCGAAGATCGCCGCCAGGACGAGCGCCAGCAGGACTCCCACTGCCAGGCGCGCGACGAGCGGATTGCCGAAGGCGCTCATACCTTCTTCACCGCCGCCTGCCCGAACAGGCCGTCCGGGCGCAGGGCAAGCGCCACGATGACCAGCGCGAAGGTTGCGATCAGGGTGTAGGTGGAGCCGAAGAGGGCGGTGATCAGCGCCTCGGCCAGGCCGTAGATGAGACCGGCGACGACCACGCCCCAGGCATTGTTGATACCGCCCAGGATCGCCACCGCGAAAGCCTTGATGCCGAAGAGGGTGCCCATGGTCGAGGAGATCGTGAACAGGGGCGCGATCAGGATTCCGGCGATTCCGGCGAAGAGCCCGGAAAGCGCGAAGGTCAGCATGATCGCGGCGCCGACGTTGATGCCCATGAGACGCGCGGCGTCTGGGTTCTGCACCACCGCCAGCAGACCCTTGCCGCGGCGCGTGCGATGCGAGGCCAGGTGCAATGCGGCGGCGATGGCGAGACCCACGATCGGGATCAGCACCTGCATGAGCTGGATGTTGATGCCGGCGACCTGGAAGGTTTCCGTGGTCAGCAAGGAGGGCGGCATGCCGCGCGGGTCCTTGCCGAAAGTGAAGAGCACGACGTTGTCGAGAACGATGCCCAACGCAACGGTCGCCATGAGCCAGGAATCAGAGCCGCGCTTAACGAAGGGCCGCACCGCGATGCGCTCCACCGCAAGGCCCCAGAGCGCGCAGAGCGCCAACGCCAGCAGCACCGCGATCCACATCGGCCAGCCCAGGGTGACGCCGAAGGTGAAGCAGAGCACCGCGCCCAGCATCATGGTGCTGCCCTGGGCGAAGTTGACGGTCTTGGAGACGGCGTAGGTCACGTAGAAGCCCAGCGCCAGCAGCCCGTACATGCTGCCGAGGCCGAGGCCCGTGATCAGAGCCGAGGGAATAAGCATGACGCCCCAAGTCCTGCAGGGGAAAAGACGGCCGAAAGGAGGGAGGCGGGGCCGCGCCCCGCCCCCATTCGCCAGACGCGCCGACTATTCGATCGGGACGATCCTGTCGCCTTCGTAGTGGACCATGATGTAGTCGTCCGGCCCGAGCGCGTCGTGATTGTCGGCGCTGAACGGCTTCTCGTAAGTCTTGATCAGGCCCTCGTGGCTTTCGATCTTGTAGAGGGCTTCGCGGATCGCGTCGCCATCCGTGCTGCCGGCCAGATCGATCGCCTTGGCCAGCAGATGCATGGCGTCATAGGCGTTGGCTGTGCCGACCGGCGAGAAGATGTCCTCGGGGCCGTTGATCGCGTCGTACTTGGCCTTGAGCGACTCCAGGAAACGCTCGCCAACCGGGCCCTGCTTGCCGAAGAAGCTGTAGGTCTGGACGAAGTGGGCCTCGCCCGCGGTCGGTCCCGCCAGCTCCGGGAAGCGTCCGCCGGAGATGCCCCAGTGGGACACCACCGGAACGTCCCAGCCCATGCGCTCGCGGGACTTCATCATCTGTGCGCCCGGCGGTGCGTTGACCACCAACACGATGGCCTCGGCCCCAGCATCTTTGAGCCGGGTCAGCTGCGGCACCATGTCGACGTCGGCATTCTCGAACTTCTCGATACCGACGATCTCGACCGCGTCGTTGTCTTCGTCAGCGGCCTTGAGGCCCTTCTCGTTCGATTCACCCCAGGGATTGTTGATCAGCATCAGGCCGACCTTGGAGGCCCCGAACTTTCCGTTGGCGTAGTTCAGCAGCTTGATGTCGACCAGCGCGTCGACGGCCGAGACCCGGAAGACATAGTTGGGATCGCCACCATTGCGCGTGATCGGCGTGGCGGCGGCCCAGACCCCCATGAAGGGCACGCCTTCCTTGTTGGCCAGCGGCACGACGGCCAGTGACACCGGCGAGTCGATGCCGCCGAAGAAGGCCGCCACCTCCTCCTTGAAGATCAGCTCGCGCGCGGCGATCACGCCCTTGGGCGGGTTCGACTCGTCATCGCGCTGCACCAGCTCGATCATACGTCCGTCGAGAATGCCGCCGGCCGCGTTGATCTCGTCGATGGCGATGGTCAGGCCCCGTGTGATGGCCTCGCCGGACTGCGCCGAAGGTCCGGACAAGGCGGCCACGTGGCCAAGTTTGACCGGGTCCGCCGCCAAAGCGCCGCCCGCCAGGGCAAAGCTCAGCGCCCCAGCCAGAAGTGTTCTTGTAACCGTCATCTCTTGGCTCCCTGTGTCTGGCAGCCTCTGCTGCCGTTCCGTCGGAGGCGGCAGGCCCCCGCGCCCGTCTTCTGCCCTGCGAGCGCATTCTTGTCGGACTTGAAGCCGAGGCCCTCATGGAGGGGCTCGGACCGCCCGTTGGGCTTTTCGCCCTGCAATAAGTAAGTATGCTCTTACAAATGCGCGGCAAGCGTCAAGCCGTGGCTGCAAATGAACTGGGAGAGAAGGGCCAGAATGCCGTCGCGAAGCGCAGCCAGAATGCGCCAGAGGCGAGATGCCGCCGCGACCGGGGGAAGCGCTGGACCTGGCGAGGCCTTTGGCGAACGTGAGCGTACGGGGCCGGTCAGGCGCAATCCGGAGGCCACCCGCGCGCGTATTCTTGCCGCCGGCATCGCCGAGTTCTCGACCCACGGCTATCGCGGAGGGCGCATCGAGAGGATCGCCGCGCGCGCCGAGACCAACATCCGGATGATCTATCACTACTTCGGCGGCAAGGAGCCGCTCTATGTCGCTTGTCTGGAGCGGATCTATCTCGACATCCGCACCGCTGAGCAGGCATTGCACCTGGCCGACCTGGAGCCGGTGAAGGCACTGGGCCAGCTCTTCGACTTCACGTTCGACTACCTGCTAGAGCACCCGGAGTTCGTGCGCCTGATCAGCACCGAGAACCTCGAGCGCGGACAACTTCTCAAGCAGTCGCAGGTGGTTCCACACACCACCTTGCCGCTGCTCGAGGCAATCCGGGACATCCTGCACAGAGGCGAGCGGGCCGGCACGTTCCGGACCGGCGTCGACCCGATCCAGCTCTATGTCTCGATCCTCTCGCTCTGCTTCGTGCACAACTCGAACCGCTACACGCTCACGGCCATGTTCCAGACCGATCTCACCGATCCCGACTGGCTGGCCGCCCGCCGCGCCCACGCCAAGGAAATGCTGATCGGCTATCTCAAGGCGTGAGCGCGGTCCGAGTACGGGTCCGCAGGAGAGCGCTCGATCAGTTGCCGCGGCGGTGCATCTGGACGTAGCCGTACATGCCCTGGACGTTCTCGGCGCGCCAGGCCTCGTACTGGCCCCAGTCCTTGTAGTTGGACATGGTGACGGACTGGGTCAGCTCGTCGAGGCCCTTGCCGGCCCGCGCACCGGCCAGGACGGCAGCGTAGAGGTCCTCGTGGTAGGCGCGGTGGGCGGCGACGTCGGACTTCTTGCCCATCTTGCCGTGCCCGGGGGCCAGGATGTCGAAGTCGATGGCCTCGACCTTGCGCATCGCCTCGAACATGTCGGGGTAGTAGGAATCGGAGAGCGTGCGGAAGGGCAGGCGGTCGACGCTGAGGAAGTCGACGGCGAAGAGCGTTCGTTCCTGCGGGAAGTTCATGACGATCGAGTTATTGGAATGCCCGCGGCCGACGTAGGTCAGCTCGACGCTCTTGCCACCCAGCTCCAGCACCATCTCCTCGGCGAAGGTGATGTCGGGAACTGCCGTCGGCCGGTTCTCGCCGATGATCACGTCCTTGGCGTTCTCATGGGCGATCACGGTGGCGGTGTCGGCGAAAACCTCGCCGCCGGCGCTATGGTCGGCGTGGTCGTGGCTGTAGATGAGATAGCGGATCTCCTGGCCGAAGCGCTCCCTAATTTCAGCCTCCAGCCAGGTGGCCGCGTCGGCATTGATCGGGTCGGTGGCGATCACGCCTTCGGATGTGACCAGGAACACGGAGAAGTGGAAGTTGTTCTGGAACCGGTAGAGATCGCCGGCGATCTGGGTGATCGCGCGCTTCGGCTCGTCCTGCGCCTCGGACGGCGCGGCGGTACCGAGTGCGATGAAGACCGCGAATGCTGCGAGGGTCAGCCTGCTGAATGTTGCTGTCATGTCGCTCTCCCCTGAAAGGCCCGTTAGGCTTCGTGGATTCGACTTCCCCTCGCTAAGCCTATTGCATGAGGAAAGTGCCGCAAGGCTCCACGGTCGAGGTCCCGTTCAATTCTCGGTGCGCAATCGGTCGCGCTCCTCCAGCAAGCGGTAGGCCGCGGACCAGAGTCGCAGGGCGTCCTCCGCGCCCGGTGTGGCGAGGTCCACGTGGGGCAGGTTGTCGAGCAGGGTCAGCGAAGTCTCGGCGCCGGTCGCGGCCGCGGCCAGGGCCTCGCTCTCGGTGTAGGGGATCACCGGATCGTCGCGGCCATGGACCAGGATCAACTCGGCTTTCAGCGCGGACAGGTCGCGGCCGGCGAGATCGAGACCGCGCATGTCCGCGACGATCTTCTCGGGTAGCGCGCCCATCAGCGCCGGCACGGCATCCGGGTCGCGGTTGGTCAGGAGGGCGATGATGCTGCGGCCCTGCGGCCCGAGTCCTGCGACCAGGTCCGCGATCTCGGCCTCGGGTCGGCGGTTCTTGCGCTGGGCGATGGCGCCGAGGGTCCGGGCATCGTCGGGGTCTTCGATCAGCGAGAGATTGCTTTCCAGGAAGGCCCATTTGGCGCGAGGCTCGGGATTGCCGCGCTGCCAGCGCACGTCCGGCCCGGTTCGATAACGGCCGGTCGTGAAGTAGGTAACGACGGCGGTGATGTCGCGATATCCGCCGATCAAGAGCAGGAAGGCGACGCGGTCGCGCAGCTCCGGCTCCAGCGCGGCCAGCACCGCTGGGCCGGCGGCATAGGAGATTGCGACGATCCCGGCCTGACGATTGGATGCGGCGGCGCCGTCGATCTGGCCGGCGCCGGTGATCGCCCGGACTGCATCGGCGATCGGTTCGGCGTCGCCCGGCCCGACTTTGAGCGCGCGCAGGTTGGCGATCTCCGGCACCAGGACTTCGAATCGCGCGCGGGCCAGGGAATTCGCGAAGGCGACCAGCCGGCGATCGTCCTTGCCAGCGGGGCTGACGCCCGGCACCACGACAAGGGCGGCAGCTCCTCCTCCCTCGCCGGGCCGGTAGAGATCGCCTTCGTGTCGGCGTCCGTCGGAAGCGAAGCGCACCGGCCGGCGTGTCGGCGCGGCGGTCTCGGCCTTGAGGCTGCTCGGCCCGCTACCGGCCGCGAGGTCCTCCAACAGCGCTTTCGACTCGACCATCCGCGACGGGGAGCAGGCGGCCAAGAGCGACGCCAGCGCGAGGCTCGCGAGCACGATCCGCCAGCAGTCCACCGTGGTGAAGGGCAAGTCGCGCATCCGCTCCGGTGCCACCATCCCGAGCCTCAACAGCCTGGACCGGCACTATAGCGCGACGCGTCAGGCGGCGCGCCGGGCGACCTCCAGCGGAACGAAGCCCACCAGGGCGTCCTGCTCGACGATCAGGACCTGCTCGGGCGGCACCGCCTGCCAGCCGTCGCAGTCCAGCTCCAGGGGCTCGGAGACGACCACGAAGCCTTGCTCGTCTTGCCGCCAGTAGAGGCTGGGTGGGCGGTCGTCGCTGGCGTGGCGCAGAGCGTAGACCCGCTTGCCGTCGCTCACGACCGAGGTGAATCGCAAGGGCAGGGTCGCTCCCGAAGCGACCATCTCGGCTTCGATCCGGGCCAACATGCGGCCCAGCGCCCCGACCGGATCGTGCTCGGGCTGCTCGGCCATGAACAGCAGGAACATCAACTCGCTGTCCGTGGTGCCGCTACGTTCCGCGTAGAGCTCGTCCGGGACCAGTGCCTCGAGACGGCGTCGGAGAAGCCCGTAGTCGCCGATCTGGCCATTGTGCATGAACAGCCAGCGGCCGGAGGAGAAGGGGTGACAGTTGGGCCGAATCGATTCCGTGCCGGTCGAGGCGCGGACGTGGGCGAAGAACAGGGGCGAGCGGATCTGGGCAGCCAGCGAGCGCAGATTGGTGTCGTTCCAGGCCGGCAGGACTTCGCGAAACAGGCCGGGCTCGGGCCGGCTGTCGTACCAGCCGATACCGAAACCATCGCCATTGGTGCTGGCCTTGGCCTCGACGGCGTTCTGGCTCTGGGCGATCAGGGAATGGCTGGGCTTGGCGATCAGCTCCTCGAGGTAGAGCGGGCTTCCCGCGTAGGCCAGCCAGCGGCACATGAGTCTGCTTTCACCCTGCCTCGGTCAGACCGGGACCGGCGGGCAAGGAACGGCGACGACGATTGCGGACCATGCGGTCGTGCAAACGATCGATGATGCGGCTGCCGGTACGCTCGAAGATGAAGGGCAGGAGCGCGTGGATCGTGCAGGCCAAGGCGGCGAGAGCGAGCCAGAAAGCGAAGCCGGCGGCCGCCGCCAGGTGCTCCAGATAGCTTTCGCCGACCGAGGCGGGATGGTCACGGAACAGGTTGGCGATCATGACCGGGCTCCTTTCAGTTGCGGTCTGTCTGTCGGCCTTGACTGCAGGAATCCTATCAAAACGGGCTTGATAATTGATTGCGAAGTTGCCCCGAAGTGTGGTCATTTGTGGAAGAAAATTCTTTATGACGCTGATGGATAGAAAATTTTGCTATGGATCGCATCGACAGAAAAATCTTGAACCTGTTGCAGCGCGATACGACGCTGTCCCTGGCCGAGCTGTCGGAGCAGGTCGGGTTGTCGTCGAGCCCTTGCTGGCGGCGGATTCAGAACCTTGAAGCGGCCGGCGTCATCAACCGGCGCGTGGCGCTGCTGGACCGGCGTCGTCTCAATCTGGGGACGGTGGTCTTCGTACGGGTCGGGACCAGCGATCACTCGGAAGGCTGGCTCTCCGGCTTTGCCCAGGCAATCGAGGCGATTGACGAGGTCGTCGAGTTCTACCGCATGACCGGCGACACCGACTACCTGCTCAAGATCGTGGTGCCGGATATCGAGGCCTATGACGCCGTCTATAAGCGGCTCATCCAGGTCCCGGGACTGGCCGACGTTTCAGCCAGCTTTGCCATGGAGGAGATCAAGCACACCACGGCCCTGCCGCTCGATTACGCCGACTGACGAAGGCGTTCGGCTTCGCAGTACCGGGTGAAGACAATAGTGCTGAAGATGGTCGTTACCTGCATGCCGTCCTCCGAAAGCGGCAGCATGACCTCTTCGGCGGAGCGCAGCCTGGTGTCGGGTCCAGTGTAGGGCAGGGTGCAAGCGACCGGCGAGCGTGACTCGACCACCTCGCAGAGCCGTTCCCAGAGCGCGGAGCCTGGCCCCTTGTCTTCGAACTCCCGCGCCCGTCGGCCGGTGTAGCGTTGAGCCAGGCGGTCGTCGAGGTAGGTGCCCATCAGGCGGTAGCGAAAGTCGATCGGGTCGCGCAGAACCTGGATCAGCATCACGTGAGGCAGGATTCCGGTTATCTGCGCGGGATCCAGGTCTCGCCGCGCTGGCATCAGTCGCGCACCACGAATCCGCTGCCAATAGGCCAGAGCTTCTCGCGTGACGGGCGAATGCAGCTTCTCTAGAACCTGGTCGACCGACATAGACATGGTTAGATATTAGTACATAAGATATATGAATGTACATAGTCCATCTTTGCCAGGCCCGCACAGATTGCGTCACTTGGCAAAGGCCCGATCGACGGCGAGACTGACTTGATGTCACGGCTCGCGGACAAGACAGCGATCATCACCGGCGGCGGATCTCCCGGGGGAATCGGTCGAGCAACGGCGCGCCTCTTCGCGGGCGAAGGTGCTCGCGTGGCGATCCTGGACCTCGAGGAGGCCGATCCGGCCGCCGCAGCCGCCGAGCTCGGGCCCGAGCATCTCGGTCTCGCCTGTGACGTCAGGGAGCGCGAGGCCTGCTTCGAGGCCGTGGACCGGGTGGCCGCGGCTTGCGGGCGAGTGGATATCCTGATCGGCAATGCCGGCGTCGTCTTCGGAACGCCGATCGAGCAGATCGAGCCCGCAGAGTACGACCTGGTGCTCGACGTCAATCTGCGCGGCAACTTTCAGATGGCGCAAGCGGTGCTGCCGCAGTTGCGCAAAGCCCAATCCTCGGGTCAGGGCGGCGCATCGATCGTGCTGATCGGCTCGATCGCCGGCCAGGTCGGCGGCGGCTTGTTCGGGCGCTCGCACTATGCTTCCGCGAAGGCGGGCATCTTTGGCCTCGCCAAGGCTCTGGCCCGGGAGCTGGCGCCGGAGGGCATCCGCGCCAACGCCATCGCCCCCGGCGTGATCGACAACGACTTCACTCGGGGCCGGATGACCCGCGAGATCAAGGACGATGTGGCGACCAGGGTCCCGCTCGGCCGTCTCGGGACCTCCGCGGACGTGGCCCAAGCTTGCCTGTTCCTGGCGTCTGACGAGTCGAGCTACATCACCGGACAGGTGCTCTCGGTGAACGGCGGCTTGCTGATCGCCTGATCCGGTCGGCGCCGGTCAGAAGTCCAGCGGCGCGTTGTCGATGACTTCCTTCATGACGAAGAAAGTGCGGGTCTGACGAACACCGGGCAGGGCGATCAACTGCTCGCCGTGCAGCCGATTGAAGTCGGCGATGTCGCGGACGCGAATCTTGAGGAAGAAGTCAAAGTCGCCGGCGACGAGGTGGCAGTCGAGCACGAACGGCAGTTCCCTTATGGCGTCTTCGAAGGCGCCGAAACTCTCCGGTGTCGAGCGGTCGAGGACCACGCCCACCACGACCAGCGTCCCGCGTTCTACCCGCTCGGGGGCGACCTCCGCCCGCACCGATTTCACGAACCCGGCCTCGAAGAGCCGTTGCGTGCGACGGTGGCAGGTCGCCGGGCTCACGTTGACCCGCTGCGCCAGCTCGGCGTTGGTCAGGCGGCCATTGCCTTGAAGCAGATGCAGAATCCGGCGGTCTACGCGATCCAGTTCATGGGCTATCAAAGAATCTACCATACTGTTGCTTAATTACGAGAGAAACATCCATATATTGACATATGATTGGGTGATTAGACAACAAGGACAACCAATTTCGATCGCACCTCTCAGAGGTTCTTCTATAGGGTCTTGCGCAGATCAGGGAGAGGGGAGACAGGGCATGCTGGAGAACTTCGAACGCTATCCGCTCACTTTCGGTCCGTCGCCCATCGAACGGCTCGGCCGTCTCTCGGAGCACCTCGGTGGCAAGGTCGAGATCTTCGCCAAGCGGGAAGACTGCAACTCCGGTCTGGCCTTCGGCGGCAACAAGATCCGCAAGCTCGAGTACATCGTTCCCGATGCCATAGCCTCCAACGCGGACACCCTGGTCACCATCGGTGGCGTTCAGTCGAACCATACGAGGCAGGTTGCCGCTGTCGCGGCCAAGCTGGGGATGAAGTGCCGGCTGGTTCAGGAGAGCTGGGTGCCCTTCGAGGATGCGGTCTATGACCGGGTCGGCAACATCCTCATGAGCCGGGTGATGGGCGCCGAGATCGAACTGGTCGACGAAGGCTTCGACATCGGCATCCGCGAAAGCTGGGAACGGGCGATCGAGGACGTCAAGGCCAAGGGCGGCAAGCCCTACGCCATTCCCGCCGGAGCCTCGGTCCACAAATACGGCGGACTGGGCTTCGTCGGCTTTGCCGAGGAAGTTCGGGCGCAGGAAGCCGCGCTGGGCTTCGCCTTCGACTACGTGATCGTCTGTACCGTCACCGGTTCGACCCATGCCGGCATGCTGGTCGGATTTGCGAGGGACGGGCGGGCCGACAAGGTCATCGGCATCGATGCCTCCGGTACCTTGGAGCAGACCCGGGTTCAGGTCCTCGAGATTGCCCGCAACACGGCCGAGCTGGTCGAGCTGGGACGTGACATCGTGGACGACGATCTGGTGCTGATCGAGGACTACGCCTATCCCGCCTACGGTGTTCCCTCGGCGGAAACAAATGAGGCGATCCGCCTGGCGGCGCGCACGGAGGGAATGATGACCGATCCGGTCTACGAGGGGAAGTCGATGCAGGGTCTCATCGACCTGGTGAGGAAGGACTATTTCCCAGCCGGCTCAAGGATCCTCTACGCCCACCTCGGCGGCGTCCCGGCCATCAATGCCTACAGCTACGTCTACCGGAACGGCTGACCGGGGGTCGCCCGAGATCCGCTGGTGGGATCAGTACCAGCGCTGCTCTTCGGGAAGATCGGCGACGCTGGAGACTGAGGCATCGGCCTGCTGCGGTGCGGGGCTGGGCGCGTCAGCCAGCGTGACCGGACCCGACATGATCTCTTCGCCGCGGAACAGGCCGACCCAGAGGGTCTGGCTCGCGGCGCCATTGGCTACGATCATCTGCAGGTGCCGCGGGCCCATCTGCAGGATGCCGTCGATCTCGACCACGATGTCACCCGGCTCCATGCCGGCCAAGGCGGCGGGGCTGTCCGGCTGCACGTCGAGAACGTAGACACCGAGGCCCGGGGGCAGGCCGTTGGCCTCCGCCAGTTCCGCCGGCACTGCGCCGACCTGCACGCCCATCCAGGACTTCGCGGAGGCCTGGGGGGCCAGAGAGATCACCAAAACCGCTGCGAAAACAACGGCGTAGAGGCTCTTGGCGGCGTTCTGTGCGAGGGACGGCATTGCTTCGGCTCCGAGGACGGCGGTTGGTTTCGGATCTTAACGTTACACCTAATGTCGGTCATAGGGGGCGGGTTGTAAGTGACGTGTGTCACACTTCCCGGATTCAATTGTTTCAGGGGTTTAGGGCCGGGTTGCAGGTCCGATCCTGTGCCGAGCCCGGTCGATGACCGCTAGGACTCGTCGCTCGCCAGCCGCTGGCGCCATTCGATCAGGAAGCGCTCCAGTTCTGCAAGGTCCGGCGCGTGGATCGGATGGAAGTCCTGATAGAGACGGTCAGCCAGTTGGTGTCGCCGCGTTTCGTCGCTTGCCTCGGCAATCTCCCGGACGAGGGCGTCGATCGATGGCGAATAGACATCCAAGCCGTGGACGACGATGTCGCTGAAGGGACCGTCGCCTGGCTTGCCGTTGGCCATCGGTGTTCAGCCCTCGATGGCCAGACCGTACTCGCCGGCCGCGTCCTCCAACCAGCGCCAGAGATAGTCGGCGAAGCTGCGCAGGACGTAGAGCTCGTAAGACGGCCCTTCGGCCGGATCGTCGCCGATCTGATGGATCAGCACGTCGGCCTTGGCCATCAGGCTCTGGGCGCAGTGGCCGGGTTGAAAGACGCTCGAGTGCAGGTCCAGGGGGCAACCCTTGGCGAGCAGATCGCGGGCGCGGGGTCCGGCGACGCGGATGCAGGTCCGGCTGTCGCCAATGGTGGTCACAGCGGCCCGGCTGGCCGCGAGCGCTTCGCCGAGCTTCTCGGCCAACTCGTCATCGACCTCGGGCGTGACGATCCACCATTCGTTGGGACCCAGCCACAACAGCGTGACCTCGGAGCGGACGGCGGCGCGGCAGGCCTCCAGCGGCAGCCCCACGCCTAGAATGCGCTCGGTCGCGCCCAGGAACGCCAGGTCGCCCGAATTGCCGCGCAGATCGATGATGCCGCGATAGGGTAACTCCGCGAGCCGCACGCCGGCGTCCGGTCCGGCTTCGGCCGGCGTGGCGCGACCCTGCAGGCCGAGGTGGGCGAGGGGGCTCTGGCGCAAGTGGCTGTCAGGCATGGAGGCGCTCCCCCTTGGGGTCGTAGAAGACCGGGTCCACGATCTTGCAGGCGATGGTCCGGCCGCCGGCCAGCGGCGCCCAAAGCGGCTGGCCCTTCTTGTCGCGGCCGCCCTTGACCAAAGCCAGCGCGATCGAGTGCCCCAAGGCCGGGCTGTGGTAGCTGGAGGTCACGTGCCCGACCATCGGCACCGGCGTTCCGGTCGCCGCCTGCGGGGCCGCGGTCTCGACCAGTTGGGCGCCCTCGGGCAGGCGCTCGGCCGGGTCCTCGGTCAGCAGGCCGACGAGCTGCTTGCGGTCGGGCTTGGACATGTCGGCGCGATAGAGCGAGCGACGGCCGATGAAGTCTTTCTTCTTGGAAACGATCCAGTCCATCCCGAGGTCGAGCGGCGTGATCGAGCCGTCGGTCTCCTGGCCGACGATGATGTAACCCTTCTCGGCGCGCAGGACGTGCATGGCCTCGGTGCCGAAGGGCGTGATGCCGTACTTCTGGCCGGCAGACATCAAGGCCTGCCAGAGCGCCAGTCCGTAGCGGGCCGGGACATTGACCTCGAAGCCGGCCTCGCCGGTGAAGGAGATCCGGAACACCCGCGCCGGCAGGCCGGCCACGGTGCCGTGCCGCAGGCTCATGTGCGGGAAGGCCTTGGCATCCAGATCGATGTCGTCGCAGAGCTCCTCCACCAGCCGGCGCGCGTTGGGGCCGGAGAGGCTCGCGGTGGCGAATTGCTCGGTGACCGAGGTCATGTGGACCCGAAGCTCCGGCCACTCGGTCTGCAGCCACTCCTCCATATGCGCCAGGACCGCCGCCGCATTGCCTGAGGTGGTGGTCATCAGGAAGTGCTCGGGGCCGAGGCGGGTGGTGACGCCATCGTCCATCACCATGCCGTCCTCGCCCAGCATCAGGCCGTAGCGACAGCGGCCGACTTCCAGCTTCGACCAGGCGTTGGTGTAGATGCGGTTCAGGAACTCGGCGGCGTCCGGCCCCTGAATGTCGATCTTGCCGAGGGTGGTGGCATCGAGAATGCCGATCGAGGCGCGGCAGGACTCCACCTCGCGGTCGACCGCCTGCTGCATGGTCTCGCCCGCGCGCGGGTAGAACCAGGGCCGCCGCCACTGGCCGACGTCCTCGAATTCGGCGCCGTTGCTTTCGTGCCAGGCATGCATCGGCGTGCGCCGGACTGGGTCGAGCAGGTCGTCGACGTCGCGACCGGCGAAGGCGCCGAAGGTGACCGGGTGGTAGGGCGGCCGGAAGGTGGTGACTCCGACCTCAGGCAGGGGCCGCCCTTGATGTTGGGCGACGATGCCGATGGCATTGACGTTGCCGAGCTTGCCCTGGTCGGTGCCCATGCCGGTGGTGGTGTAGCGCTTCACGTGCTCGATCGAGCTGTAGCCCTCGTTCAGGGCCAGGCGCAGATCGGCGGCGGTCACGTCGTTCTGGAGGTCGTGGAAGGGCTTGCCGCCCTCACCGAGCGGCTTGTCAGAGGGCACGAGCCAGAGCCAGCGCGCCGGAAGAAAGTCGTCGTCGGAGGCTACGTAGTCGGGAGCCTTGCGCTTGCGGCTCTTCTTGCCCGCCGCCGCGGCGGCGGCGAGGCCTGTCTCGTGGCCCCCGCGCAGACAGGAGGCCAGCCCGAAAGCGCCGTTGACCGCGCCCGCAGCATGGATCGCTTGGGCCGGCCGATCGGGCAGGAAGCAGCCCAGCTCCTCGGACCAGGCGAGGCCGCCGCGCGACTGGGACCAGAGGTGCACGGTCGGGCTCCAGCCGCCGGAGACCGCCAGCAGGTCGCAGTCGATTCGCTCGCCCTCGCCGAACACGCGGTCGCCGTCGGCATTGATCGGCGCGACCCGGATGCGCCGAATGCGGCGGCCGCCTTCCGTGCCGATGACCGCGGTCCCGGCGAGGATCCTGATTCCCTCGGCTTCGGCCCGGTCGCTGAGCGGCCCGTCGGGATGCTCGCGAAGGTCGATGACCGCCGAAATGGTGCAGCCCGCCGCCTTGAGATCGAGTGCCGCGCCGTAGCCGCTGTCGTTGTTGGTGAAGACGACGGCGGTGCGGCCCGGCTTGACGGCGAAACGATTGACATAGGTCCGGCAGGCCGAGGCCAGCATGATGCCGGGTCGGTCGTTGTCGTCGAAGACCAGTGGGCGCTCGATCGCACCGGTCGCCAGCAGAACCTGTTTGGCCCGGAGCTTCCAGAGCCGGTAGCGCGGCCTCTGGCCCACGTCCGGGCCTTCCGGCTTCTGCGGCGCGACGTGTTCGTGCATGACGATGAAGTTGTGGTCGAGGTAGCTGTGCGCGACGGTCCGGGTCAGGACCTGCACGTTTTCGAGCTCGGCCAATTCCCTCGTCGTCTCGGCCACCCAATCGAGCGCGGGCTCACCGTCGATGCTCTCCTCCGGCGTCGACAGTAGAGAGCCGCCGAGCGCGAAGTCCTGCTCGGCCAGGATGACCCGGGCGCCCGCCCGTCCGGCGGCCAGCGCCGCGGCGAGGCCGGCCGGCCCCGCGCCGACGACCAGGACATCGCAATGGGCGTAGGTCTTGTCGTAGTGGTCCGGATCACGCTCCCGCGGCGACTCGCCAAGACCGGCGATATGCCGGATGACGTGCTCGTAGCGCATCCAGAACGACGCCGGCCACATGAAGGTCTTGTAATAGAAGCCGGCCGGGAACAGCCGCGACAGCTTGCCGGTCATCGCGCCCAGGTCGAATTCGACGCTGGGCCAGGCGTTCTGGGTAAAGGAGACGCAGCCCTCGGTCAGCTCGTGCACCGTGGCGCGGGTGTTGGGCTCGGTGCGCGCACCCTCGCCGACCTGGAGCAGGGCGTTGGGCTCTTCCGCACCGGCGGTGAAGATGCCGCGCGGACGATGGTACTTGAAGCTGCGGCCGACCAGATGGATGCCATTGGCCAGCAGCGCCGAGGCCAGGGTGTCGCCCGGATGACCTTCCAGCTCGCGGCCGTCGAAGTTGAAGACCAGCGAGCGGGTGCGATCGATCGAGCCGCCTTCGGCGAGTCGGAATTTCTGGACCGGCGTGGCCACGTCAGCGCGCTCCTCAGATCGCCGTTCGCGTCGGCAGGTTCGCAGGCGGCTTGGCGCCCATCTCGTAGACCGCCAGGATCTCGTAAGTGACGGTATCGCGCGCGACGTTGAACCAGCGCCGGCAGCCGTGGCTGTGCACCCAGCGCTCGAGGAACACGCCCTTGGTGTTGCTGTTCATGAACAGATAGTCGGCCCACTCGGCATCGCTCAGGGCGTCCGGGTCCTCGGGCCGCAGGATGTGCGCTTCGCCCCCGTAGGAGAACTCGGCCTCGCCGCGCGGGCCGCAGTAGGGGCAGGGAATCAACAGCATCGGGGGCGGGGTCCTTCGGCGGTCAGTGGGCGACGGCGGCGGCGCCGTGCTCGTCGATCAAATAGCCGCCCTGATAGCGATCGAGCGAGAAGGCGGCGTTGAGCGGGTGTGGCTCGCCGGTCGCGATGGTATGGGCGAAGACATGGCCGGAGCCGGGTGTGGCCTTGAAGCCACCAGTGCCCCAGCCGCAGTTGATGAAGAAGTTCTCCACCGGGGTCTTGGAGAGGATCGGGCTGGCGTCCGGGCAGGTGTCGACGATGCCGCCCCACTGCCGCATCACGCGCATCCGGCGGAACAGGGGGAAGAGCTCGCAAACCGCGGCCAGGGTCTCCTCGGTGACCATCAGGCTGCCGCGCTGGCCGTAGCCGACGTAGTGGTCGACACCGGCGCCGATCACCAGTTCGCCCTTGTCGGACTGGCTGACATAGGCGTGGACCGCGCCGGACATGACCACGCAGTCGATCACCGGCTTGACCGGCTCCGAGACCAGGGCCTGCAGCGGCAGGGAATGCACCGGCAGGCGAAAGCCGGCCATGTTGGCCAGCACGCTGGAGTGACCGGCGGCGACGACGCCGACCTTGCCGGCGGTGATCGTGCCGCGGGCGGTCTCGACGCCGGTGACGCGGCCGTCTTCGATGCGGAACCCGGTGACCGGGCAGTTCTGGATGATGTCGACGCCGCGTGCATCGGCGCCGCGTGCATAACCCCAGGCCACCGCGTCGTGCCGCGCAGTGCCGCCGCGCCGCTGCAGCGAAGCGCCCAGCACCGGGTAGCGGCCGTTGCCACGCAGATCGATGACCGGACAGAACTCCTTGACCTGCTGTGCGGTCAATTGCTCGGAATCGATGCCGTTGAGGCGGTTGGCGTTGACCCGCCGCGAGACCTCGCGCAGGTCGTGCAGGTTGTGCGCCAGGTTGAGCACACCGCGCTGGCTGAACATGACGTTGTAGTTCAGCTCCTGCGACAGCCTCTCCCAGAGCTTGAGCGCGTGCTCATAGAGCGCTGCCGACTCGTCCCAGAGATAGTTGGAGCGCACGATCGTGGTATTGCGCCCGGTGTTGCCGCCACCGATCCAGCCGCGCTCGATCACCGCGACATCGGTGATGCCGTGCTCCTTGGCCAGGTAATAGGCGGTGGCCAGACCGTGCCCGCCGCCGCCGACGATGACCACGTCATAGGCCGACTTCGGCTCGGGGCTGCGCCAAGCCTCGGGCCAGTCCTGATGGTAGGTCAGGGCGTTTCGGAGCAGGCTGAAAACTGAATAGCGGGTCATGGACTGACGATCCCCGGATCTGGCCCCGAAACGGCCCCGAAAACTGCCCCTGGAGCCGCCTTGACGGGAGACTACAGGCGCCCTGGCGGAATGCAATGCGGCGGGCCGGGGAGCGCCGTTTTGCGCACCCTCTGGCAGGTCAAGAACGCCAGGACCAGGCCAAGGGCTATCGCGTCGACGCCAGCATATTTTCCTTTCGCGACATGCCTCGTGTTGTGCAAGATGACAGTCTCGTTTCGGACGGCAAAAGGCCGGGAGATAATTTCAATCGAGGCGTGAGATGTTCGGAGATGCACCGCGCGAGCTGCCGCAGCAGATCGCTCTCATCCTCATTCCCGAGTTTTCCCTGATCGCCTTCACCTCGGCGGTAGAGACCCTGCGGCTGGCCAACCGGGTCAGCGGAAAGTCGCTCTACGCTTGGCGGCTCGCGTCGGTCGATGGGGCGCCGGTGACCGCCTCCTGTGGTCTGGAGCTGACAACCGGCGGCGATCTGGCGTCGATCGAGGACTGCCAGACGGTGATGATCTGCGGCGGCATTAACATCCAGCGCTTCGAAGACCGCCGCCTGACCTCCTGGCTGCGCCGCATGGACCGGCAGGGCGCCGATCTCGGGGCACTCTGCACCGCCAGCCACGTGCTGGCCCGCGCCGGGCTCCTGGACGGCTATTGCGGCACGATCCATTGGGAGAACCTGCCGGCCTTCGCCGAGGACTTCCCGGATATTGAGGTCTCCTCCGAGCTGTTCGAGATCGACCGCAACCGCTTCACCTGTTCGGGCGGCACGGCCGCGATCGACATGATGCTCAACCTGATCGCATCCCAGCATGGCCACGAGCTGGCCGCCGCGGTGGCGGATCAATTCCTGCACGAGCGCATTCGCGACCGGCATGACCACCAGCGCATGTCGCTGCCGGCACGCCTGGGGGTTCGCCATCCCAAGCTGCTCTCGGTGATCGAGCTGATGGAGAACAACCTGGAGGAGCCGCTGGGCCGCGCCTCGCTGGCCCGGGATGCCGGCCTCTCGACCCGCCAGCTCGAGCGCCTGTTCCGCAAGTACCTCAATCGCTCGCCCGCCCGCTACTATCTGGAGCTGCGGCTCAACAAGGCGCGTCTCCTGCTGCTGCAGACCAACATGTCGGTGATCGACGTGGCCCTGGCCTGCGGCTTCGTCTCGGCCTCGCACTTCTCCAAGTGCTACCGCGACTACTTCGGCCGTACGCCGCGCAAGGAGCGCGGTCTTCCGCCGGGCCCGCCGCCGGCGCTCGCCGGCGCCGACGAGGACGAGGTGGCGGCGGCACTGTCGTAGCACCAGGATCAGACTTTCGGAGCAGGTACCAGGATGGCCGACTTCGACTGGCACGCCGATCCGATCACGCGCCAAACGCCGGTAACCCGGACCTACCGCAACACCCAGAACGTCAGGCGATTCCTCAGGGCAGAATGCGGCGAGGCCTTCAAGTTCGACCGGCCCTTCATGGCCTGGATCAAGGACGGCCAGCCCAAGACCATGGGCGAGGTCGCCGACGAGTGGCTCCGGCGCAGGGCCGCCAAGGCGTAAGGGCTGAGCAGCACTTCGTATCCAACTCATTCGCCGCCAAGAGGGATCTCGCAACTCTGCGGCCGGCTGAACACCGTCCGGCCGGTCGCGATACAGTGATCAAACGAATTGGTCTCGGTGACTTGTCTCGCATCTCAGTGCGTCCCACTTTCAGCCGTCACGGGGGTCCGGCCTGCATTGTCTCGTTCGGGACCTTGCGGGAAGAGCATTCGAGGAGATATCGGATGACCAAGGCTCGTGCATATGTCATTGCGGCGGCTGCCGTGTTCGCCCTTGTCGGCGTCGCGCAGGCCGATGAGCATTCCACCAAGGAGCCGGCGGCTCAGCAGGGTGGAAGCGCCGCCCTGTCGCTGGCGGAGAAGTATCCCTTCCTCGATCCCAACTGGACGAGCACGAGCTTCTATCCGCCCGAGTACTGCCGCTATCTGATCCGGATGGATCGGAGCGACGCGATCTACTGGCAGATCAAACGCTGGTGCGACCAGCAGGAGCGGCGACGGCGGTGATGAGCGCGCTGCTGCCCGGCTCTTCAGGCGCCGTAGACCGGCTCGCGCGCGAAGAGCCGCCGCACCATCGGTTCGAAGGTCTTCATCGGCTCGGTATCGTAGTTCGGGTCGAAGGACATCTGGTCCCAGCGCTCGCAGAAGTCGGCGCAGGCTTCGAAGTGCTCGTGGCCCTTGTAGCGGTCGCGTGCGTTCCGGTCCTGGCCCAGGTGGTGCCAGTAGTAGTAACCCTGAAACAGGCCGTGGTGGAGGATGACCCAGTGGGTCCGCTCGCTGACGTAAGGCTGCAGAATCGCGGCGGCGACCGCGCTGTGGTTGTCGGGCGCGATCACGTCGCCGACGTCGTGCAGCAGGGCGGCCACGACCATCTCCTCCTCGGCACCCTCGCGTAGCGCCCGCGTGGCGCTCTGCAGGGAGTGCTCGTAGCGGTCGACGAGATAGCCGAGCTTCGGCCCCTGCATGAGCTTGAGCTGGCCCAGGAGGTGATCGACCAGGTGGTCCCGCTTGTGGTCGTGATAGAGGCGCTCGACCAGCTCGTATTCCTCGGCCGTGCCTTCGTCCATGCGCGTGAAGTTGACCTGGTCCATGCCCGTTTCCCTAGCGCTGCGGTTGATTCTCCTGAAGGGAATTTAGGACCGCGTCTGGAGCCTTCACAAGCCTGGAAGCGCGCTCGTCTGCTGCGACAGCGCCGTGCCGTGGCGCCGCTTTCCAAGCCTCTCGGGCCCGGCCCAGGGCAATGTGAATGCCAGCGGCAAAGCGCGTGTAGTGGAAGCCGCGGGTGACGCCCTCGCGTGCGGCTCTGCCCATCTGGCGGGCGAGATCGGTGTCGTTCAGCAGCCGCTCGGCATGGACGCGGAGCTCGGCGGGATCGTCGGCGAGGAAGCCATCGACACCGTGCCGGATCGGCGAACTCGGATGCCGGTTGCCGACCACCGGCAGGCCGGCCGCCATCGCTTCCAGCATGGCCATGTTGAATCCGTCCTCGTAGCGCGGGTCCGCCGTGTGGATGTAGAAGCGGTGGCGCGAGAGCGTCGCCTTGAGATCGTCCCAGTCGCGTGCCGGGGCAATGCCTGCCCGATCCGGATTGTGGCCGACGAGGGTGATCGGTAGCCCGCCAAAAGCCGCCTCGTGGAGGTCCCAGGCCAGGACCTCGCGCTTCTGGGTGATCTGGTTGGCGATGCGGAGGCCGGCCGCGAGGTCGCCCTTGTGCGGCGGATAGCCAGCGAGATCGACACCGGCGGCGACAACCTGGTCCGGGAATCCGTCGACACATTTCATCTCGGAGACCGCGATGGCGTGACCGCCAACCAGATCGAGGTACTGGCGGAGCTTCTCGCGCAGCAGGGCCAGCGGCACCGAGCCGCCTTCGCTGGCCTTACGGCCCTCGAAGGTGGAGTGGACCACCAGGAGACGCGGCCCGGCGATGTCGGCGCTCTCGAAGAGATCGGACGGGTTGTGACAGATGACAGCGTCGTAAGACAGGCGCTCGGCCCGGGCCTGCTCCAGGGTCAGCAGCCGCGAGTTTGGCGGGACCGGCCGCATGCGCTCGTCCCAGCCTTCGGCATGATGGCCCTTCAGCCCGACCACGATGTCGAGGTGACTGTCGAGCGCAGTGAGCTGGTGGACCCAGGCCTCGTGGCAGTTGAACACCAGCAGGCGCATCGCGGCACTCGGCTCCCGGCTGTCGATCGCTCTGGAGCTTGCCGCGGGATGGTTAACGGGAACTTTCGATCGGCGATCGAGGCGCGGCGACGCTACTCGGCCGAGACCGCGCGTGGGGCTGGCGTGCCATCGCCGCCTGTCTCGGAGCCGGACCGGCCACGCCGGCGGCGGCGCCGGCCTTCGGTCTCGCCGCCCTCGGCGCGCGCCGCGGTCTTGCGCGGCGGCAGGGTCACGGCGGCGGCCAAATTCGGGGTCTCGGCCGTGGTGTGGGGAATGCCCATGGCCCCGATGAAGTGCTCCTGGAAACGCGGCTCGACGGCGGTCTCGATCTTCTCGATGGTCTTAACCACGCGTTCGATCTCGTCGCGGGCACTCTGGTTCAACAGGGCCATGCGCGCGCCGGTGCCGGCGGCATTGCCGGCGGCGGTGACCTTGTCGAGATCGCAGTCCGGGATCATGCCCAGGATCATGGCGTACTTGACGTCGATATGGCTGCCGAAGGCACCGGCCAGGACGATACGATCGACCGCATCGATCCCGAGCTTGTCCATCAAGAGGCGGGCTCCGGCGTAGAGCGCGGCCTTGGCGAGCTGGATCGCGCGCACGTCGTTCTGCGTGATGCGGATCTCGGGTTCGCCCTCGCGCAGGAGGTAGCTGAAGGTGCGGCCGTCGGCCATGAGGCGTGGACTGCGCGACGAGAGGGCACCGTCGATCGTACCGTCGGTGGTGAGGATTCCGGTGAGGTACATCTCGGCCAGAACCTCGATGATCCCAGAGCCGCAGATGCCGGTGACCCCGGTCTGCGCGGTGGCCTCGTCGAAACCGGGCTCATCGGACCAGAGCTCGCAGCCGATTACGCGGAAGCGCGGCTCCAAAGTCTCGGGATCGATGCGGACCCGCTCGATAGCGCCTGGTGCGGCACGCTGGCCACCGGAGATTTGCGCGCCCTCGAAGGCCGGGCCGGTCGGCGAGGAGGCGGCCAGCAGTCGGTCCCTATTACCGAGCACGATCTCGGCATTGGTGCCGACATCGACCAGCAGGACGATCTCCTCGGAGAGGTGCGGATTCTCGGAGAGAATGACGCCCGCGGTATCGGCGCCGACATGCCCGGCGATGCAGGGCAGGACATAGGCGCGGGCGTCGGGGTGGACGGCGAGGTCCAGCTCCGCGGCCCAGAGCGTGATCGCACTGTTGCTGGCGAGCGCGAAGGGCGCGCCGCCCAGCTCCGTCGGATCGATGCCCAGCAGCAGGTGATGCATGATCGGATTGCCGACCAGCACCACGTTGAGGATCTCCGCCGGATCAATGGCCGCATCGGCGGCGACTTGGGCCACGACGGAGTTGATCGCCTGTCGGACCGCGGCGGTCATCTCGGCATCGCCGCCCGGGTTCATCATGACGTAGGAGACCCGGCTCATCAGGTCTTCGCCGAAGCGGATCTGCGGGTTCATGATGCCGGCCGAGGCGACGACCTCGCCGCTCGAAAGATTGCAGAGGTGGGCGGCAATGGTGGTCGAGCCGACGTCGACCGCCAGGCCGAAGGCACGGTCCTGGAAGCCGGGCCAGATCGCGGTGATTCGCTTGCCGCGGTGCACCGCCACCGTGACCTTCCATTCGCCCTCGCGCAGCGCCCACTGCAGCCATTGAAGCGTCCGCAGGTCGCAGTCCTCGAGGTCGTCGAGGTCCCACTGCTCCTTGAGCGCGGTCAGTAGTCGCTCGAGATCGCCGCTGGGGTGGTGCATGTCGGGTTCTTCGACGATCACGTAGTGCAGCCGGATCGCCGGATCGATCTTGATGTCGCGAACTTCGGCGCGCTTGCGCACGACCTGCTTGTGGACCTGGCTCTCCGGCGGGACATCGATGACCAGATCGCCCTGGATCGTGGCCTGGCAGGACAGGCGCCGATCGGCCGGAAGATCGCGCTTGCCGGCGTAGAAGCGCTCGGCCTCGTTGATTTCGCTGAGATTTTCGGCCCGGCTCTCGATGCCGTGCTTGGCGAAGCTGCCGACGGAAGGGGCGATCTTGCAGCGACCGCAGATGGCGCGGCCGCCGCAGACCGAATCGATGTCGACGCCAAGCGAGCGCGCGGCGTTCAGTACCGGGGTGCCGATCGGGAAGCGGCCGCGCCGCCCCGACGGCGTGAAGACGATAAGGGCGTCTTCAGCCGGCAACGGCCGTGGCGCCGCGACGGCGGCGGCGCTCCCTGCGCCCCTGCTCCGAACCCTCGGGGGCCGGCTCCCTGAACTTGCGCAGCCAGCGGCTGCAGTTCGCGTCCACGCCGTTGAGCACGTCGGCGGCCAGGATCGAGGCCATCTCCTCGGCATGCAGAGGATTGAGGATCGCCGAGGTCATGCCGGCGCAGGAGGCCATGGCCAGGAAGCTGCCGTTGAGGGCGTGGCGATTGGGCAGGCCGAAAGAGACGTTGGAGGCGCCGCAGGTGGTGTTGACGCCGAGTTCTTCGCGAAGCCGGCGGATCAGTTGGAAGGCGGCCTTGCCGGCCTGTCCCAGCGCGCCCACGGGCATGACCAGCGGATCGACAACTACGTCCTCGCGCGGGATGCCGTAGTCGGCGGCGCGCTCGACGATCTTGCGGGCAACCTCGTAGCGGACATTGGGGTCTTCGGAGATGCCGGTCTCGTCGTTGGAGATCGCCACCACCGCGGCGCCGTGCTTCTTCACCAGCGGCAGCACGCTCTCAAGGCGCTCTTCCTCGCCGGTCACCGAGTTGACCAGCGCCTTGCCCTGGTAGACCTCGAGGCCACTTGCCAGCGCCTCGACGATCGAGGAGTCGATCGACAGCGGTACGTCGACCAGCGACTGCACCAGCTTGACGGTCTCGGCCAGGATCGCCGGCTCGTCGGCCAGCGGGATGCCGGCATTGACGTCGAGCATGTGGGCGCCGGCCTGGACCTGGGCCAGGGCATCGGACTCAACGGTGCTGTAGTCGCCCGAAGCCATCTCGGCCGCCAGCCTCTTTCGGCCGGTCGGATTGATCCGTTCGCCGATGACGCAGAACGGGCGGTCGAAGCCAATGATGACTTCTTTCTTGTGGGAGGAAACGACGGTGTGGGTCATTGCCCTCTAGCACTCCTGGCTGGCTTGGCCCGTCCGACCGGACGCCTAGGCGCGGGAACCGCACTCTCCTTCAAGGAGGCCAGCACGGCGGCGCCCCGGCTGGCGTCCCAGCGACGGGGAGTTGTTCAAAAACGATGAAGTGGCTGCGGCTGATTACTCGATAGTGCGGTCGACCGTAAAGCCCCGTCCGTCCCGCTTGAGGGTGAAATTGCCATCGGCCACGGCATAGGCCCAGGCGGCGGTACGGCGCAGGCCGCCCAGGGGGTAGAAATGCGCCAGTTCGATGCCGCATTCCGGGTCGGCGGCCTTGT
>CBDDCC010000013.1:0-612822 GCA_965225935.1 Rhodospirillales bacterium | reverse complement strand
TTCAGCGGCGACCCCGACCTGGTGCTCTACGCCCTCGAGCGCGGCGCCAACCCCGAGGCCCGCGGCCCGGACGGCGAGACCCCACTGCACCTCGCCAGCCTCGCCGGCAACCCGGACGTGGTCTCCCTGCTGCTCGACCATGGCGCCGATCCGGCCGCCGTTACCGCCTTGCAGGTGACGGCCCTCCACCACGCGGCGGACGCGGGGCACGCCGCCGTCGTGCGCCTGCTGATCGCCGCCGGCACGCCGCTCGAGGCGCGCGAGGCGCGCTACGGCAACACGGCGCTCCACATGGCCGCCCGCCGGGGCCACCGGGCGGCGCTGGCCGCGCTGCTCGAGGCCGGCGACGACATCGAGGCCCGGGGCGCGGCGCGGGGCAACACGGCGCTGATTCTGGCCGCCCTCGACCCGCTCGCCCTCTCCGCGCTCTCGGAACTGCTCGCCCGCGGCGCCGATCCGGCGGCGGCGGCCGATGACGGCTGGACCCCGCTCATGGCCGCCGCCAGCCGCAGCAACCTGGCGGCGGCGGAGCTGCTGCTCGCGGCCGGCGCGCCGCCCGGCGCCGCCGACGAGAACGGTTTGACGGCCCTGCACATCACCGCCGAGATCGGTTTCCTGCCGCTGGTCGAGCGATTGCTCGCGGCCGGCGCCGATCCCGACGCCCAAGCGGCGGAGGGCGAGACGCCCCTCGGCCGGACCATCCTCTCCGGCTACGGCGCCGTCGCCCTGGCCCTGCTCGAAGCCGGCGCGCGCCTCGACTTGCCCGGCCGCGGCGGCTACCTGCCCCTCCATCAGGCCGCCCGGTCTGGGCAGCGGCAGATCGTGCTGTTGCTGCTGGAGCGGGGCGCCGACCCCGACGCCCCGGCCGCCGGCAGCGGCCACACGGCCCTCATGCTGGCCGCCAACCGGGGCTTCACCGATAGCGTGCGCAGCCTGCTCGCCGCCGGCGCCGACGCGAACCTCCGGGCGGCCGACGGCTGGACGGCGCTCCAGGCCGCCGAAATGGTCGGCGACCAAGCCACTCTCGCCATCCTGCGCGACGCCGGGGCGAAGGAGTGAGGGGTGCGCCAAGGCGATCCGCCGTCGCTTGCGACAGCAGATGAGCGCACCCTATGGTCGGGCGCACTTGTGGGAGGGCGCTCTTGAACCGGGAAGCCGCGACACGCCATCGCGTGAACCGTGTCATCAACTTCGTGCACGCCAACCTGGACAGGCCGCTCGACCTCGATGGCCTGGCCGAGGTCGCCTGCCTGTCGAAGTTCCACTTCACGCGGGTCTTTCAGGCCCACTGCCGCGAAACGCCGTTTCGCTACCTGTGGCGCATCCGCCTCGAGCGGGCCGCGCGGCGGCTGGTCTTCGATCCCGAGGCAGCCGTGACCGATGTCGCCCTGGACTGTGGCTTCGCCTCCACACAGACATTGTCCCAGGCCTTCAGGGGCCACTTCGACAGGTCGCCCACGTCGTTCCGGGCCCATCCGGCTTGGATCCCTCAGAACTGGCCGATCGCGCCGCTCACCCGGACGCCAACGACCGGCATGGTCCGGGTCGAACGCCGGACGGCGCGTCGCGTCGCCTATCTCCGGCACTTCGGATCCTATCGGCGCGAGGCCGGGGGCATCTCCGCCGCCTTTTCCCGGCTCAACGCCTGGGCGCAAGTGCGCGGTCTTGGCATTCGGGATCTGCCGCGCATCGGCGTCTGCCCGGACAATCGGCGAATCACGCCGGAGGCCCATTGCACCTACGACGCCTGCCTGCCGGTCCCGCCGGAGGTCGGCGAAGACCAGGTCGTCAGCATCCAGACCATCCCGGCCGGCAGCTACGCGGTCCTCACGGTCGCCTGTCCCAGTGAGGAGCTTTTGTCCCATTGGGAATGGATGACCTCCACCTGGCGCCGAAGCTCCGGCGAAGGCTACGAGCCGCGTTGGTGTTACGAGGTCTTCCATCCGTCTGCCTCCGGCGCCATTGGCCCTGATCAGGGTGTCGACTTGTGCGTCCGTCTGGCAGATTGAGGCACGCGCATCCAATACAGCAATCCGACTGACTTAGCGCCGTTCGGTTCAGCTTAGATTGCCTCCGCGCGTCGTGCGCGGCGGCTGCCGCACTTGGCCCAGAGGATGGCTGCGGGGATGCAAGCTCCCAAAAAACGAAACTGGCTTGGAGGCATCGGACAGGCCTTTGGCGACCGGAACTTCCGGGTCTATTCCGTCGGCTCCATCGCGTCCTGGATTAGCTTCTTCGTCCAGTTTGTCGCCGTTTCCTGGCTGACCTGGGAGCTCACCAAGTCGACGACGTGGCTGGCCATCGTGGCCTTGCTGGACATCGTGCCGAACGTCGTCCTCATGCCGCTGACGGGCGCCTTGGCAGATCGCATCGATCGCCATGGGATCATGCTCGCCACCAGTTTCCTGTCGCTGTTGCAGGCCTCAGCGCTCGCCGCGCTCGCGTCGTTGGGGCTGCTGACCATCCTGCCCTTGGCGGGCCTAGTGCTCGTCCACGGCGTCATCATCAGCTTCATGGTGCCGGCGATGTACGGCACCCTGCCTCGCTTCGTCGGGCGTGCCGTGCTGCCTTCGGCCATCGCGGTGTCGTCGTCCTACACGCAACTGGCAGTCTTCGCCGGCCCCGCGCTGGCCGGCTGGATCATCGCCAACCACGGCACCGTCGCGGCCTTCGTCGTCAACGCTGTGGGCTACCTCGTACTCCTGATCTCGTTCCTCAACCTCAAGACGCCCGCGGACTACCAGCAGCCCAAGCCTCCGTCGCGCTCAATCGGCCACGACATTCTCGACGGTGTCGCCTATCTCGTCGGCAACAGGACCATCCTCTTCCTTCTGCTGCTTGGGCTCGTCACGAGCAGCCTGGTTTCCGGCTTCTACCACATGATGCCGGCTTACTCGGAACAGGTCCTCGGCCTCGGCGTCGTCGGCCTGTCGACGATTCTCGCCTGCGAAGGCCTCGGCGCCACCGGGGCCTCCCTCTGGTTGGCCCATGGCGGCACCAAGGCAGTCCGTCTGGAGCGGGTCCTCTGGGCGGCGATCATCGCCATGCTCGCCTTGGCGGCCCTCGTCGTGACCGAGAATCTCTATCTCGCGGCCGCCATCGCGGTCGTCATCGGCTTCGCCGCCGGGACGCGTCGGACCGGCACCATGGCGCTTATCCAACTGAGCGTGGAGGAAAGCCAGCGCGGCCGGGTCATGGGCACCCTGTTCATGTTCTCGCAGCTTTCCGCAGGCATCGGCGCCTATCTGATCGGCGCCGTCGCGGCGGACCATGGGCTGCAGATTCCAACCCTAGTTGGCGTCGCCGTCGGCGCCGCCGTGTGGCTCGTCCTCTACCTTCGCCGCAAGCAGCTATTCCGGATGTCCTGACCCTCGGTTCGCGAAACCGCCGTGTGAAGTCGACTGGCCCTCATAGGGCGGGACCTCGCTTCCCAGTGACGCATGATCGGCACCCAAGGGTACCCTCGCCAACCGGCGTGAGGCCGCGGCAGCGAAAGAGATCGCGGTCGCTTTGCGGACCGCTCAAGAACGAGCATCTATCATGTGTATTAATTACACACCAGTCCTTGTCATCTGGCTGCCGTATGTATATATTCCACACAAGTATCGGATGCAGACGTGCCAAGCAAAAACAGCCGAGACGTCATCAGGGAGTTGACCAAGGATGGTTGGCGGCTGGTGCGGGTGACCGGATCGCATCACCACTTCAAGCATCCCGAGAAGTCGGGCTTGGTGACGGTGCCGCATCCCAAGCGGAGCCTGCACCCGAAAACACTGGCAAGCGTCTACAAGGCGGCAGGCCTGCCCAAGCCCAAGTAGGACTTGGACCGGCCCCGTCGAGAAGGAGTAAGAAATGGAAAGCTACCTGGCGCTGATTCGAAAAGCACCGGACAGCGACTACAGCGTCGACTTTCCAGATCTTCCGGGCTGCGTGACTGCCGGTAGAGACCTGGACGAGGCCTTGGCCTTCGCCCGTGAAGCCTTGGCCGGGCACCTTTCACTGCTAGCCGAAGACGGCGAACCTCGGCCCGAGCCGAGCAGTCTGGAATCGGTGATGGCGAACCCTGAGAACAGAGACGCGGTGGCCGCCCTGGTCCCGGCGCCGCGGATCCGGGGAAAGGCGATCCGTGTGAACGTTATGCTCGACGAGTACCTACTGAAGGCCATCGACCAGGTTGCGGGCGACCGGGGTCGCTCGGAGTTCCTGGCCGAAGCCGCCCGCCAAAGGCTGGCCGGCAAGCAGCGGCCAGGAGGAAGAGCCGACCAGCCCAGCCGAGAGACCCGATCGAAAAAGCCCGTGCGCCGGGCCAAGCTTGGGGAAAAGAGAGGCGCCTAGAGACGCACGTTGCTGGAGGAGTAGACGTCGGCCGAGGAGAAGCCCAGCGCGTCCAGGGCGAAGTAGGCGCCCACGGCGATGACGATCGCCGCCAGGCAGCCGGCAAGGAACGATTTCATGTCATGACTTCCTTCGTTGCCAACAGCTCTCACTCACCGTCGATACTTCTTCCTCGCCTGCGTGCAGTCATCTCCGAGCCTCCACGCTACTCCTTCGGCGCGGTGATGCGCTTCAGGAAGGCGATCAGCGCCGCGCGGTCGTCCGCGTTGGGCATGCGCTGGAGCGGCATCTTGGAGCCCGGCACGTACTCGTCGGGGCCCTCGGCGAAGAGAGCGTCGATGGTCTCCTCGTTCCAGACGTGGCCGCCCTTGCGCAGGGCCGCAGAGTAGTTATAGCCCGAGACCTGACCGAAGGGCCGGCCGAAGAGGCCGTAGAGGGTGGGCCCGGCCTTGTTGCCGCCGTCCTCGGTGACCGTGTGGCAGGCGCTGCACTTGCGGAACAGCTGGGCGCCGTGGCTGCCGTCGTCCCAGCCGTTCCGGGCGATGCCGTCGACAGCGCCGTCCGGGCCGCCGCCGATTTCCGCGCCCGTCGCCAGGTCCCAGATCCGCACCACCTCGTCGGCACCGGCGGAAACCAGCCCCTCGCCGTCGGGCGTGAAGCGGAGCGACCAGACCGGCTTGGCATGGCCGTAGAGCTGGCCGGCCAGCTCGCCGCGCTCCAGGTCCCAGATGCGGATCGTCCGGTCGATCCCGCCCGAGGCCGCCCTGCGGCCGTCCGGCGACAGGGCGAGCGCCAGGATCGGGCCCTCGTGACCCCTCATCACTTGGGCGTCCTGGCCGTTCTCCAGGCCCCAGACCCGCAGGGTCTCGTCGGCGCTGACGGAAACGGCCATGCCGCCGTCCGGGGTGAAGCTGACCGCGTTGACCGCGAACTCGTGGCCCTCGAGGGTCCTCACCAGACTGCCGTCGGCGACCCGCCAGAGCTTCAGGGTGGCGTCGTAGCTGGCGCTCAGCAGGTACGCGCTGTCGGGCGAGAAGGCGACCGCGTTGACGTTGTCCCCGTGCCCTTCCAGGGTCCGCAGCAGGCTCCGGCTCTCCAGGTCCCAGAGGCGCACCGTGCGGTCCCAGCCGGCCGAGGCGGCCAGCTTGCCGTCCGCCGTGACGGCGAGGCCGGCCACGTTGCCCTGATGGCCCTCGAAGGTGTGGAGCAGCGCGCCGTCGCCGAGATCCCAGAGGCGCAGGCTGCCGTCGTCGCTGGCCGAGAGGGCACGGTCCCCCGGCGGCAGAATGGCGACGTCGTTCACCGCGCCCTCGTGGGCATCGAAGGTCAGCAGCTTCTGCTGCCGCTCCAGGTCCCAGAGCATGAGGGTGTAGTCGAAGCTGGCGGTCATGACACGGCGTCCGTCGGGCGAGACGGCGAGTCCCCGGATCGCGCCGCCGTGGCCCAGCAGGCCGGCCGGCGCCGGCAATGCCGCGAGCAGCGACGCCGTCAGCAAAAACGCCGCCGCGAGCAAGCCTCTCCTCTGCCGCATCGCGCAGGTCATCCGGGCGGCCTAGCGGGCGACGAAGCGTTCGCGGCGCACGGTCCGGCCGAGGACGCGTGCCAGGGCGGAGGCCATCGGCGCCACGTAGCGCCCAGCCTGCCCCCGCTCGCACCTGACCATCGCCTCGCCGTTCCAGACCACGTCCCCGCCGGTCTTCTCGCGCAGCACGGCGAGAATCACGAAACGGCTGTCGCCCTCTTGGTGCTCGGGGTCGCGGCGCCCGCCCAGGATGCTGTCCTGGGTCGTCGACCAGACGTTCATCTCGACCTCCACGTCGCTGGACCCGCCCTGCACCTCGCCGAAGCTGGGTTCGTAGCGCCGGTAGGCGGCGGTGCGGAACTCGTGGCTCAGCTCGAGCTCGAAAGGTGCCTTGGCGACGACGCTGTGCTTCGCGCTCTCGAGGGCCAGCCGCATCCGGTCGCGAACCTCCAGATCGAGGTCGCTGTTATCGTAGAGAACAAGCGAGACGGCCACGCGGTCCGGCACCTCCCGGTAGGAGAAGCCCTGAACCTCGCCGTCGCCGACGGCAGCAAGCTGGGCCCAAGCGGACTGCACCGAATGGGGAATCGCGAAGAAGCCGATCAAGACGAGAGCAAGACGCCACATGTGAGCATCACCCGCGCTTCTGCGGCCGCCTGACCGAAGGCTGTCGACACCGCCTGCGTCATGCCTTCCCTCGCCTATTCCGCCGGCTGGGCCGCGCCCGGTCCGTGCTCGTCCGGATCGGGAATGGGCTCGCCCTTGACCTCGGCCACCCAGACGTTGTGGTGCTGACGCGCCCAGTTCTCGTCCACCTGCCCGCTGCCCATGGCGGCGAAGGCGCCCTGCATGCCGAGCGACCCGATGTAGATGTGGGCCAGGATCACGGCGATCAAGATCAGGCCGACGATCGCGTGCCAGACCTGGGAGAGCTGCATCTCCTCCATCGGCGTGATCCCCGTCGGCAGCCTAAAGCCGATCGCGTTCATGGCCTGGAAGGTCGGCTCGAAGAAGGCGAACTGGAACGGAAACAGCAGCGCGACGCCCGAGAGGCTGATCGATACACCGCCGATGATCACGATCCAGAAGATCAGTTTTTGACCGGCGTTGAACTTGCGAGAGGGCGGGTGCACGCCCTTGCTGAAGAGGCCGCCGCCTTCGGCGATCCAGTACATGTCGTACTTGTTCGGGATGTTGTGCCGCACCCAGAGCAGGAACATGAGCAGGATGCCGAGCATGAAGCCGAAGGAGAGGTAGTTGTGGGCGTACTTGCCGCCCAACATAAGGAGGGAGAAGAGCTCGGGCCCCAGCGCCGGCAGCAGCAGGTGCTTGCCGTAGAGCATGTTGAGGCCGGTGAGCGCCAGGACGATGAAGCAGACGGCGGTCAGCCAGTGGGCGAAGCGCTCGATGCCGTTGAAGCGCTCCATGGTCTTGCCGCTCGGGCCGCTGTCGACCTTGATGCGCCCGCGGATCGCGAAGAAGAGGGCCAGCAGGCCCAGCATCCCCAGGACGATCCAGGCGCCCATGACCGTCACCGGGCCGTTGCGCCAGGCGCGCCAGTTCTCGCCTTCGGACTGCACCAGCACGCCGGCCTGCTTGTCGGGGATCGAGACGTTGCCCTGGATCCCGTGGCGCACGGCGCGCCAGATCTCGGAATCGCTGGTGCTGCCCTGGGACTGTCCCGGAACGTTGCCGCCCATCGGCATCTCGGGCGCCACGCTGCGGCCCTCGGTCTGGGCCCAGGCGGGCGTGCCCATGTCCGGTGGCAGGTCGGCGAACAGGGCGAGCGCGAGCGCCAGCAGGAGGACTTGGGCGGCCCTGCGGGCAAGAGACATCGTCCAGGTCGATCCGGGCTTGTTCATTCCTAGGTCTCCGTGCCCAAGGGCCTGTTCGCTAGTGGCCGTTGCGGTACGCGGCAGCTCTTTCCGCCGCGCGTGGCCTGCCGCGTCTAGTTCGCGCCTTGCAGCTTGGCGCGATGGCGCAGGTCATCGAGCTGCTCGGCGGTCAAGTCCGTGTCGGGCTGGCCGAGATAGGTGCCCTTCTCGTAGCGCAGCATGCGATCCTGCTCGGATTCGTCGCAAGCCCCGAGCAGGAGGGCCGCCGCCAGCGCGGCGATACAGACGGCCGAGGTCTTTTTCCGCATGAAGGGTCTCAACTCCCGCTTTGTTCCGCCCGGCCGACGGGCTCCGGATTGGGTTCTCGACGTCCATTCACCCGCCGCACCCCCGGCGGGACAAGTGATCCTGCGTCGGCGCTACCGCCCGGGTTGCCGGAACGACTCGCCAGATGACCGCCAGCGGCCCCGTCGAAGCAGGGGCGGCGATTGCTCGCCGCCCCCCGTTATCTCCGCCGTCATCTCCTAGGAGAAGCGACGCCCGGGATCACGATCCCGACTTCTGCTGATAGGCGGTGCCCCAGCCCCAGGCACCGGACCCGAAGCCGCGGGCGACCACCCGCTCGCGGTAGATGTCGGAGACCACGTCGCCGTCGCCGCCGAGCAGGGCCTTGGTGGCGCACATCTCGGCGCAGAGCGGCAGCTTGCCCTCCGCCAGACGGTTCCGCCCGTACTTCTGGAACTCGGCCGAGGAGTGGTCCTCCTCCGGACCGCCGGCGCAGAAAGTGCACTTGTCCATCTTGCCCCGGCTGCCGTAGTTGCCGGCCTGCGGATACTGCGGCGCGCCGAAGGGGCAGGCATAGAAGCAGTAGCCGCAGCCGATGCAGAGGTCCTTGGAGTGGAGCACCACCCCTTCCTCGGTCGTGTAGATGCAGTCGACCGGACAGACCGCGATGCACGGCGCGTCCGAGCAATGCATGCAGGCCACCGAGATCGACCGTTCGCCCGGCTTGCCGTCGTTGATGGTGACGACGCGCCGGCGGTTGATGCCCCAGGGGACCTCGTGCTCGTTCTTGCACGCCACGACGCAGGCGTTGCACTCGATGCAGCGCTCCGCGTCACAGAGGAATTTCATTCGTGCCATAGCTCAGGTCCTCCTCAAGCGGCTTCGATGCGACACAGGGAAACCTTGGTTTCCTGCATTTGCGTGACCGAATCGTAGCCGTAGGTGAGCGCGGTGTTCGCCGCCTCGCCGATGACGTAGGGATCGGCCCCCGGCGGATACTTATGCCGGCGATCCTCGCCCTGCATCATCCCCGCGAAGTGCATCGGCATGAAGACCACGCCGCGTCCCACCCGTTCGGTCACCAGGGCCATGACCTTGACCTTGGCGCCTTCGGGCGTGTGGACCCAGAGCATCTCGCCGTCCTTGATGCCGTTGGAATTGGCATCGTAGGGATTGATCTCGGCGAACATGTTCTGCTGCAGCTCCGCCAGCCAGATGTTGGCACGGGTCTCGTCGCCACCGCCCTCGTATTCCACGAGCCGGCCGGATGTCAGGACGATCGGGTAGTCGCCCGAGAAGTCCTTCTTCTGGATCGATTCGTAGAGGGTCGGCAGGCGATAGGCCTGCTTGTCCGCATAGGTCGGATAGTCGCCCACCAGATCGCGCCGCGGCGTGTAGAGCGGCTCGCGGTGGAGCGGCACCGGGTCCGGGAAGGTCCAGACCACGGCCCGCGCCTTGGCGTTGCCGAAGGGCGCACAGCCGTGCTTGATGGCGACCCGCTGGATGCCACCCGAGAGGTCGGTCTTCCAGTTGGTCTTGTCGCCGGCGATGCCTTCGATGACGCCCCTCTCGTCGTCGGTCAGGTCGACGTCCCAGCCGAGCTTCTTGAGGATCGCCATGGTGAACTCGGGATATCCATCCTGGATCTCCGAATCCACCGGATAGGAGCCCTCCGCCAGCAGGTTCTGGCCGTCCTTCTCGACGCCGAAACGGGCGCGGAAGCAAAGGCCCCCTTCGGCCACCGGCTTCGAGGGGTCGTAGAGCAGCGGTGTGCCCGGATGACCCATCTCCGCCGTGCCCCAGCAGGGCCAGGGCAGGCCGTAGTACTCGCCGTCGGCCGGACCGCCGATCGCCTGGAGCGTGGTCCTGTCGAAGGTGTGCTGGTTGGCCATGTGTTTCCGCAGGCGCTCCGGCGACTGGCCGGTGTAGCCGATGGTCCACATGCCGCCGTTGAACTCGCGGGTGATGTCCTCGATCAACGGCACCGTGCCGTCGACCTGGATGTTCTTGAACATCTCGTCCGCGAAGCCCAGCTTCGTGGCCAGGAGATACATGATCTCGTGATCACGCTTGGACTCGAAGATCGGCTCGACGACCTGATCGCGCCACTGCAGTGAGCGGTTCGACGCGGTCACCGATCCGTAGCCTTCGAAGGGCGTGGCCGCCGGCAGCAGATAGGTGTTGTCCGTGCGGTCCTGCATCGAGGCGGTCGCCGTCGGCACCGGATCGATGACGACGAGGAGATCCAGTTTCTCCATCGCCTTCTTCATCTCGACGCCGCGGCTCTGGGAGTTCGGGGCGTGGCCCCAGAACACCATGCCCCGGACGTTGTCCGGCTGGTCGATGTTCTCCTTCGCCTCCAGCACGCCGTCGATCCAGCGCGAGACCGGGATGCCCTTGCTCTCCATCAGCTCCTGGTTGGCGAAGCGTCCGAGCAGGTAGTCGTAGTCGACATCCCAGACGCGCGCCCAGTGCTTCCACGACCCGGTCTTGAGGCCGTAGTAGCCCGGCAGGGAATGCGACAGCACGCACATGTCGGTCGCGCCCTGCACGTTGTCGTGGCCGCGGTAGATGTTGGCCCCGCCGCCGGACGTGCCGATGATCCCCAGCGAAAGACCCAGGACGCAGTAGGCCCGGGTGTTGTTGTTGCCATTGGTATGCTGGGTGCCGCCCATGCACCAGATGATGGTGAAGGGCCGGTTGTTGGCCAGCGTTCGTGCGACGCGCCGGAGCTGCGAGCCCGGCACGCCGGTGACCCGCTCGGTCTCCTCCGGCGTCCACTTGGCCACCTCGGACCGGATCTGATCCATGCCCCAGACGCGCTGGCGGATGAACTCCTTGTCCTCCCAGCCGTTCTCGAACACGTGCCAGAGGATGCCCCAGATCAGTGCCACGTCGGTGCCTGGGCGGAAGCGAACGTACTCGTCGGCGTGCGCGGCCGTGCGCGTGAAGCGCGGGTCGCACACGATGAAGGGTGCGTTGTTCTGCTCCTTGGCCTTCAGCATGTGCTGCAGGGCGACCGGATGGGCCTCGGCCGGATTGCCGCCGATCTCGAAAATGGCGCGCGAATTGTGGATGTCGTTGTAGGAATTCGTCATCGCGCCGTAGCCCCAGGTGTTGGCAACACCCGCGACCGTTGTCGAGTGGCAGATCCGCGCCTGGTGGTCACCGTTGTTGGAGCCCCAGAAGGCGTAGAACTTGCGGAACAGATAGGCCTGCTCGTTGCTGTGCTTGGCCGAGCCGAGCCAGTAGATCGAGTCCGGACCGGACTGCTCGCGGATCTGGAGGATCTTGTCTCCGATCTCCTCGACCGCCTGGTCCCAGCTGATCTTCGTCCACTTGCCGCCTTCCATCTTGACCGGATACTTCAGGCGGCGCTCGCCGTGCGCCATCTCGCGCACCGACGCGCCCTTGGCGCAGTGTGCTCCCAGATTGAACGGGCTGTCCCAGCCGGGTTCCTGGCCGATCCAGACGCCGTCGCGCACCTCCGCGATCACGCTGCAGCCGACCGAGCAGTGGGTGCAGACGGTCTTGACCGTCTGGACCTGAGCGGCTCCGGCTTGCTGGGCGGACGCCTTCTTGACCATCCCGAGGGCCCCCGAGGCAGCAAGCGCCGCACCTCCGGCGGTCAAGCCCGACCGCTTGAGGAACGTGCGTCGGTCCATCGCGTTGCCGACGACGCCAGCCAACGCCCGCGACAAACGGGGGCCATTCGCCACCCCATTCGTCTTTTTGGTTAGCATGGACTTCTCCTTTGACTTCGCGGTTTGCCGCGCCCGATCAGAACCGGGCGAGCTCGTAGTACTTCTTCACGTGGGCGGTCTCCTGGTAGCCGCGCCCGCCGCGACCGTCCTCGGCCGGTTCCGCCGCCTCGCTCTCGCCGGCGGCGAGCCCGACCGCGGCGGCGCCGACGGCGCCGGCCCCAAGGCCCGCTTTCTTGAAGAAGTCCCGACGGCCGATCGCCGCCTCTTCCTTCTTCCTGCTCATGTGCCCACCTTCCTTCCTTGGTGAAGCGTGTCGGGGCTGCATCTTGCCTAGGAGGCCCGCCCCCGGCCTCGTGACTCTTCCTGTCGTGACGCTAGGCCGTCATCTGGAACGCCTCCGCCTCGATGGCCGTGAACAAACGGCCGATCCTGGCAACGGGCTTGTAGAACTTCGCCGTCGAGGCGTTCTCCAAATCCTCGAAGAAGCGCGGCGCCCAGGAGCCCAGATGGGTTTCGAAGAACCTCTTCTGGGTCGCGAGATCAGCCGGCTCGCCGAAGGCGCCGGTGATCAGGCCGCTCATCATCTCCATAATCGCCGCGATGTGGTCTTCGGGTTCCTTGACGCCCTCGGCCGGTTCGATGCCGAGCGCGCGCATGTCGCCGCGCAGCTCCGCCAGGGGCTTCTCGTAGAGGAATCCCGCGAGGTAGTAGGAGCCGTAGGGAAGCAGCTCCCCCCGGCCGACCCCGGTGAAGAGGTCGAAGTGTTCTTCCTTCACGGCCTTCGCGTCGGCCGCCGCCGCGGCTGCGGCGAGACCAGCCACCGCCTGGCCGAAGTCGGTTTCGTCGCCTTCCAGGTCCGCGAGCGTGCGCAGGCGCGCTTCGTCGGGCGCCGCCCTCAAGAGAGCGCCGAGCAGCCCATACCATTGCGCGCGCAGACGATCCTCATCTGCCATGACGACATTGGCTAAGGCATGCGCCAAGCCAGACTTCCTCCCCGTCTTCTCGCTTTGGTCGAGTGCCCGATTGCACAAGATTACCTGGCCCTATTTTGGGCACTCGTGCGGAAGACAGTATCCCTTGTTTTTTCAAGGGTTTTGTTGTTTCACAATGAATTAGAAACCCTTTCCCTGACCCTGTCAACTCGACGCCGGCCGCGCTCGGCGATCTCTCGCCAACACGGTGGGCGAGTGCGGCGATGTTAAGAATGCGTACTATTCGCAAGTAGCGCCTTCCAACGCGGAGCAATCCGTTTTACGCGTTGATTTCCGAAGACTTGGCGGCTTTGTGTCAGCTCGCAATGAGAGCATAGGGATAGGCTGCAACACTCATTTTGTGCATAGACGGCCTCTGACCAAGGGGCTTGCGTTCAGCCGCGAGGCTCGCCCCACCTGCGGGCGGCGGCGGAACGGATGGGACTCTTGCCCGAGTCGCGGCGCCGGGGCTGCGGCTTCGTTTCTTCCCGAGGGCCAGCGGCTAGCGGCGCAGTCTCGCCCGCCAGCGGTACCGCCTCGGGTGCGGCCGGTTCCTCCGCCACACGCTCGAGCTTCGCGTGGTCCTCGCTCGCATTCTCCTGCGGCTCCGCGTCCTTGTCCGTGGAGGCCGCCTCGGCGCCTTCTTTGTCGGCTGCTTCAGTCTCGGGCGTTTCGTTGGCCTGCGCGCTTGCCGGCGCCGCGGCCCTGTCTTCGTCGGACAGCATGCCCTTGCCGACCTTGTAGACCGTCTTCACGCCCTCGACGAGGGTGGCGGCATCGGTGAAGTCCTCGTCGTAGTCGTTGAGGCCGTCCAGGTTCGCGAACACGGGATTGAGGCGCCACAGCTTCCTGAGAGCGCGGCGGCGCAGCACCTCGGGCACGCCCTTGGCCATGAAGGGCGTGAAGTCGGAGGCCTCCTCGAGGCTGTCGATGTCGGGCAGCTTGGCGACAACCTCCGGGTCGATTTCCTCGCTTTCCTCGAGGCCGCTGGGCGCAACGGCAGGCGCTTGGTCTGGGACGGCGGCCGCGGGGGGTGTGGGGGGCACCGTCGCGGCCTTCTTGTCGAGCTCCGGTGCAGGATCGGGCCAGGGTTCGCGGTGGGGCTCGCGGCGAGGCTCGCGCTTGCGCCGGGACCAGCGCGACAGGAAGTTGCTCTCGTCCTCAGCCATTCCGCTCAGCCGTCCTGCTCGCGGCCGTCGCGCGCGCCCCGCGGGCGCCTGGCGAAGATCTCGTCGGCGCCGGCCGCGGGCTTGCGCTTGCGCTTCACGAACTTCTCGTCCACGTGATGGCGCTCGACGTAGTCCTCGATGAAGGCGATCACACCTTCCGGCATGGCCACCGCCTCGACCAGCTCCTCGCCGCTGTCGAGATAGTCCTGAGCCTCGTAGGGGCAGGCGGTCACCAGGAAAGGCACCATCTCGTGGTCGCAGATGCCTTCCTCCTCTGGCCGCAGGACCACGTAGAGCCGCGGCGGGCTCTGGGACAGGTTGACCTTGTAGCCCTCCGTCTCCTTGGGAAAGAGGTTGAGCGGCAGGGTTCCGGCGTGGAAATGGGCCCAGTCCGCGCCGCTGCGCAGCAGGGTCCAGTCGTCGAAGGGCGAGAGCGGTCCGGCGCCGGGAATCACCGCCACCGGCTTCCAGGTATGGTCGATCCAGGGATTGTCGACGTCCCGCCGCTCGACAACGATGCCGAGCGGCAGGCTCGCTTGGTTCTTGCTCGTGACCTCGGCGCCCATGCCTCAATTAAAGGCCAAGGCCGGGCACGCGGCAAGCGGCCGCCCCCCTGCGGCCGGGCGCCGCGCCCGCCGGCCAATCCGCGCGACGGGCCGGATGCTGCGCTTTTGCCTGCCGTGGCCTGCTGTGGTTCGGGGCTTTCCTGCGCGGACTTAGGCCGCCATGCCGAAATGAGACTTGAGGGCGTCGGCGGTGCGGTCGGTCACGTAATAGGTGCCGTCCAGCAGGACCTTGTGATCCGGGTCCCAGGTCTCGGTCTCGAAATCCCAGCCGATCAGATGGGCGCGCTTTTCCGGGTCGGTGAGAAAGCGCCTGAGCCGGCGGGTGAGCACGGCCTGGAAGTGGGAGAGCGTGCGCATGTCGGTGTCGCCGGTCACCGCCAGAAGGTCCCTCTGACTGACCCGCCCGCCCGTCTTCGCGAACAGCTCCAGGCGCCGCTTGTGAGGCTCCGACAGGCCGTGCACCAGACGCGCGGCCTGGTCCTCGGTCAAGTCGACCGGGTCCCTCCAGCTCAGACTGGCCCCTGGAAGGTTTCGCTTGCCGACCTTCAATGCCTCGCCGGCGAACTTCTCAACGATCTCGCGCTGCGCCTCGGGCGACAGCTCGCGGAAATCGGATTGCTCGAGCACAATCCGCATGGCCTTCATCCCTCCGCTCGTTCCTCGTGTTTCGCGCTCACGCGATCTTTCGCGCCTTGCTGGCCGCGCGTCACTCGGGCGACCGGCCCCAGAGATCTCCGATCCTAGCGCAACCGCGCGGCATTTGCATATCAAACGCGTTTGAATGATCGCCTAGCAGAGACACGCAAGCGCCTCAGGGCGACAGGATCAGCTCGGCCTCGGCCAGATCCTCGGGACTGTTGGCGTTGAAGAAGGGGTCGACCGGCCCCTCGGCGCTGGCGAGATCGGGAAACTCGACCCTGACGAGCTTGTAGCGGCCGGTGAAGACATCGACCTTGCGGATCTCTTCCTCCGTCAGCGCCCGGCGCAGCTCCGACCTCAGCGCCAGCGGCCAGAGGCCGAAGACCGGGTGGTCGCGCCCACGCGACGTGGCGCAGGCCAGATCGGCACCGGCCGCCTCGACCTCGGCCGAAAGACGGGTGACGAGATTCCGCGGAAAGAAGGGCGCGTCGCAGGCGAAGGTGGCGAGCCAGGAGCAGTCCGGCGCAGTCTCGGCCGCCCAATCGAGGCCCGCCAGCACGCCGGCGAGGGGGCCTGCGAAGCCTTCGACGCTGTCGGAGACCACCGGCAGCTCGAACTCGGCGAAGCGCGCGGGGTCGCCGTTGGCGTTGATCGCCAGCGCGTCGACCTGGTGGACGGCGCGGGTGACGACGTGGGACAGCAGGTATTCCCCGCCGAGCGCCTGCAGGCATTTGTCGCCGCCGCCCATGCGCCGGGAGCGGCCGCCCGCCAGGATCACCCCCGCCGCGCCTATCCGTCCACGACCCCCGTCGTTCTGGCCAGCCGTGCGCTCAGTCGTCGCCATGGCTCGCCTTGCGCTGATGGCGGCGGTCTTCCTCCTCCGCCGCGTCGGCCGGCTGGTCGTAGACGATGCGCTCGGCGCCGGAGAGGGCGACAAAGCGCTTGCCCCGGGCGCGGCCGATCAGGGTGAGGCCGGCCTGGCGCGCGAGATCGACGCCCCAGGCGGTGAAGCCGGAGCGGGAGACGAGGATCGGGATCTCCATCTGCACGGTCTTCAGGACCATCTCCGAGGTCAGGCGCCCGGTGGTGTAGAAGATCTTGTCCTCGGGGCCGAGGCCGTTCTGGAACATGTAGCCGGCGATCTTGTCGACGGCGTTGTGGCGGCCCACGTCCTCCATGTAGACCAGCGGCCGCTCGCCCTCGCAGAGCACGCAGCCGTGGATCGCGCCGGCGCTGAGATAGAGGCTGGGCGCGCTGTTGATCTTGCGCGAGAGGGCGTAGAGCCAGGAGGTCTTCAGCACCGCGGTCTGCGACAGTTCGATGCGCTCGAACTTCTCCATGAGATCGCCGAACACGGTGCCCTGGGCGCAGCCCGAGGTGCGGATCTTCTTCTTCAGCTTGTCCTCGTAGTCGGTCTCGCGCTCGGTGCGCACGACCACGGTCTCCAGCTCCTCGTCGTAGTCGATGCCGGTGACCACGTCGTCGGGCAGCAGCATGTTCTGGTTCAGGAGGTAGCCGAGCGCCAGGTAGTCGGGATAGTCGCCGATCGTCATCATGGTGACGATCTCCTGGCCGTTGAGGAACAGGGTGAGCGGCCGCTCGGCCACCACCGCCGTCTCGACCGCGGCGCCCGCTTCGTCGACGCCCAGCACCCGCTCGGTCAGCCGGGCGTCCTCGGGATCCGGCCGCAGCAGGTAGTCGGCCAAGCCGTCGCCGGGCCCCGCCTTGGCCCGGCCGCGCCGGACCAGCCGCGGTGCCGCGTCGCTTTCGGTCTTGCTGGTCACGCGATCCCACCCCGCTTCGGCCATCCGGGGCCAGCTCCGGCGGCCCCGGACAGGAGGCAATATGGGCGCCCGGCGGTAGCACGGCAAGTGAGCGCCCGCGGGCCGGCAGGGCAGCGCCGGGCCGCCGAAACCGCGCCTTCGGTCAGCGCATCCTTTGCCGGTTGCGCCGAATCCTGTAAAAAATGCATATTATTGCGCAGAATCACGCGGAACGTTTCTTGTGGAGAGCGTATGAGCGACCTGGGCGATTCCTTCGCCACGGCCTTCCGGCTGATCGCGACCCTCGATCCGGACCTGACCGAGATCGTGCTGCTGTCGCTCCGGGTGAGCCTGAGCGCCGTCGCCCTGGCGGCCCTGATCGGCCTGCCACTCGGCGCCGCGGTGGCGCTGTTCCGCTTTCCCGGGCGCGGCCTGCTGGTGGCCCTGCTGAACGCCTTCATGGGCCTGCCGCCGGTGGTGGTCGGGCTGCTGGTCTATCTGCTGCTGTCGCGCGCCGGGCCGCTCGGCCCGCTGGGCCTGCTCTTCACGCCGACCGCCATGGTGATCGCCCAGTGCATTCTGGTCACGCCCATCATCGCCGCGCTGACCCGCCAGACCGTGGCCGACCTCAACGAGGAGTACGACGAGTATCTGCGCTCCCTCCGGGTCGGGCCGCTGGGCGCCATCGCGACCCTGCTGTGGGACGGCCGCTTCAGCCTGCTGACGGCGATCCTCGCCGGCTTCGGGCGGGCCAGCGCCGAGGTCGGCGCGGTCATCATCGTGGGCGGCAACATCAACCACGTGACCCGCGTCATGACCACCACCATCGCGCTGGAGACCAGCAAGGGCAATCTCGCCCTGGCCCTCGGTCTCGGCGTCATCCTGCTGGCCATCGCGCTCAGCGTGAACGCCGCGGCCATGGGCCTACGCGATGCCGCGCGCAAGGCCTACGGCGCCTGAGGCCGCCCGCCATGCCACGCAACGGACGGCTTCCCGGGCCAGACGACATCCTGCCGCTGACTCTGGAAAAGGTCACCTTCGAGGCCGGCGGCGCGCGCCTGATCGACGAGCTGAGCGCGACCCTGGCGGCCGGCCCCCGCACGGTGATCCTCGGACCCAACGGCGCCGGCAAGAGCCTGCTGCTCCGCCTCTGCCACGGCCTGCTCGCGCCGACCGGCGGTCGCATCCGCTGGAATGCCAGCGACGAGAAAGAGATCAGCCGGGGCCAGGCCATGGTGTTCCAGCGCCCGGTGCTGCTGCGCCGCACGGTGCTGGCCAACGTCATGCAGGCACTGGCGGCCCGCGGCGTGCCCGCGGCCGAGCGCCGCGCCCGGGCCCGCGCGGCGCTGGAGGAGGCGGAGCTGTCGAACCTGGCCGAGCGGCCGGCGCGGGTGCTCTCCGGCGGCGAGCAGCAGCGCCTGGCCCTCGCCCGCGCCCGGGCCCTCCGACCGCGCATCCTCTTCCTCGACGAGCCCTGCGCCAACCTGGACCCGGCGGCGACCCAGGCCGTCGAGAGCCGGATCGAGCAGGCCTCCCTGGAGGGCACCAAGATCGTCATGACCACCCACAATCTGGGCCAGGCCCGCCGCCTGGCCGAGGAGATCCTGTTCCTGCACCGGGGCCGGCTGCTCGAGACGGCGCCGGCGGAGCGTTTCTTCGACCAGCCGCGGAGCCTGGAGGCCAAGGCTTTTCTGGCCGGCGAGCTGCTGATCTGACGGATCTCCAGGCATCGGCCTGAGAGAACGAAAGGAAGACCGAGAACATGCTTCTTCGTCGCACCGTCCTGACCGCCTTCGCCGCCCTCTCGGTTGTGGCCCTGCTAGCCGCCGCGCCTGCCCCCGCCAGGGCCGACGACAGCTTCATCACCGTCGCCTCCACCACCTCGACCGAGAACTCGGGCCTGTTCGGCCACATCCTGCCCAGGTTCACCGAGAAGACCGGCATCGAGGTGCGGGTGGTCGCGGTCGGCACCGGCCAGGCCATCAGGATGGCGCGCAACGGCGACGCCGACGTGCTGTTCGTCCACCACACGCCCTCGGAGGAGACCTTCGTCACCGAGGGCTTCGGGGTCGAGCGCTTCGACGTCATGTACAACGACTTCGTCATCGTCGGCCCGCAGGACGACCCGGCCGGCGTCCGGGGCATGACCGACGCCCCGGCGGCGCTCGCCAGGATCGCCGGCCGCGCGGCGCCCTTCGCCTCGCGCGGCGACGAGAGCGGCACCAACAAGAAGGAGCTGTTCCTCTGGAAGCTGGCCGGGGTCGACGCGGCGGCGGCGAGCGGCGACTGGTACCGGGAGACCGGCTCGGGCATGGGCGCCACCCTCAACACGGCAAGCGGCATGAACGCCTACGCGCTCACCGACCGGGCGACCTGGCTCAAGTTCGCCAACAAGGGCGACCTGGAGATCCTGGTCGAAGGCGACGAGCGCCTGTTCAATCAGTACGGCATCGTCCTGGTGAACCCACGGAAGCACCCCCACGTGAAGACGGGGCCGGGCCAGGCCTTCATCGACTGGGTCATCTCGAAGGAGGGCCAGCAGGCCATCGGCGAATACCGGATCGAGGGCACCCAGGCCTTCTTCCCCAACGCCCGTAAGACGGGGAGTTAGGGACCCAACTTCCGGCCGGCTGAGCTGGGTCAATCGACGGCCGCGAACGGCTCGCTATAGTGGCGCGCTGAAGCTGCGAGAGACCGGCCTTGGCCACCACCATGCGCGCCATGTTGCTCGAATCCTCGCCGGGCGAGCTGCGGCCGGCGGAGCTGAAACGGCCGGAGCCGGGGCCGGGTCAGGTACTGGTCCGGGTCAGTGCCTGCGGGGTCTGCCGCACCGACCTCCACGTGGTCGACGCCGATCTCACCGAGCCCAAGCTGCCGCTCGTCCCCGGCCACGAGGTGGTGGGGCGGGTGGCCGCCCTGGGCCCCGGCGTTGAACGTTTCGAGGAAGGCGTCCGCGTGGGCGTGCCCTGGCTCGGCTGGACCTGCGGCGACTGCCGCTATTGCCGGGCGGGGCAAGAGAATCTCTGCGAGGCCGCGCGCTTCACCGGCTACACCCTGGACGGCGGCTACGCCGAGTACCTGCTGGCCGACCAGCGCTACTGCTTTCCCATCGCCGAAGGGGCCTCCGACGCCGAGGCCGCGCCGCTCTTGTGCGCCGGGCTGATCGGCTACCGCTCGCTCCGCATGGCGGGCGATCCTGGGCGGGTCGGGCTCTATGGCTTCGGGGCGGCGGCCCACATCGTTGCCCAGGTGGCCCGCCACGAGGGCCGCGAGGTCTATGCCTTCGTGCGCCCCGGCGACGAGGCCGCGGCCGCCTTCGCCCGCAAGCTGGGCGCGGTCTGGGCCGGCCCCTCCGACGTCACGCCGCCCGAAGAGCTCGACGCCGCCATCCTCTACGCCCCGGTGGGCGCCCTGGTGCCCGCCGCGCTCAAGGCGCTCCGCCCCGGCGGCCGGGTGGTCTGCGCCGGCATCCACATGAGCGACATCCCCGCCTTCCCCTACGAGATCCTCTGGCGCGAGCGGCAGATCGTCTCGGTCGCGAACCTGACGCGGCGCGACGGCGAGGAGTTCCTGGCGCTGGCGCCCAAGATCCCGGTGGAGACCAGCGTCGAGACCCTGCCGCTGGAGCAGGCAAACGAAGCGCTCGCCCGCCTGCGCGACGGCCGCCTCCAAGGCGCCGCCGTTCTGATTCCCTGACAGGCTCCACCGATCCCAGCGAGCCGTTGAAGGGCTTCGCTGTTTCGCGTCGGCTTTGCCGAAGGTTCGCTGGCAAGCGCGAACGCGCGCCCGCAGCGCAAGCGAGGATAGCCAAGCGGACGGATGTCTGGCCCGGCGCCATCAACGAGATTTTGGTGAGGGGGCACTAGGCGAGCCCACAGAGGCTCGCCGGAACAACGGCTACTTCAGAAGCGAGGCGGCCTGGTCCGCCAGGGCTTCCAGGAGCGGGCGCTCGGGGCGGCTGCGGGCGAGGACGCGGAGGCCGCTCAGCAGGCCGAGCAGGGTGCGGGCCGTCCGTTCCGGGTCCACCTGGGACGGGATCTCGCCGGCCGCCTGGCCTTCCTCGATCAGCTCGCGGAAGTAGCCCTCGGTCTCGCGCAGGCCCTTGGCCACCGCCTTCGCGACCTCCGGGTCGTGGGGCGACAGCTCGATCGCGGTGTTGATCAGGAAGCAGCCCGAATGGTCCCGGTCCGTGAGCGCCCCGCCGATCGCCCCCTCGAAGACCGAGAGGATGGCGGTCCGCGGGCTGTGCCGCCGGCTCAGGGACTCGAACCAGGCTCGCCGGTGGCAAGCCTCGTAGTGGACCAGGGTCTTGAGGAAGAGCTGCCGCTTGTCGCCGAAGGCGGCGTAGATGCTGCCGCGGTTGAGGCCCATGCAGTCGACCAGGTCCTGGATCGAGGTGGCCTCGTAGCCGCGCGACCAGAAGGCCAGCATGGCCTTGTCCAGCACCTCGGCTTCGTCGAACTGTCTCTGCCCTGGCATGGTCCGAGTCTAGCGAGCCTGGAACGCCTGTTCAAGAATGGCGCCCCGGCTCACGAGGGGGCCGCTTGGCCGCGGCTCTCCCGCCAGGACTCCAGCACGCCTTCGATCCTGGGCCAGGGCTGATAGCCAAGGGTGACGAAGACGTAGCCCGCTTCCCGGTCGCCGGCCAGAAGGGCGGGATAGCCGTCGATGCCGGTGTTCCGGGTGATCCGGAAGTCGGCCAGGGTCTCCTGCCAGGTCGCCTCGTCGTCGTACGCGGCGGCGTAGGCCGCGCCGTCCAGGCCGAACTCCTCGGCCGCCGCCACGAGGGTCGCGCGGTCGCTCACGTCCCGGTTCTCGGCGTAGAAGCCGCGCTGCAAGTGGTTCAGGAAGTCGAGCGCCTGTTCAGGCCTCAAGCGGCGTGCCGTGACAACAGCCCGGCAGGCAGGCCCGGTGTCGTAGACGAAATCCTCCCGCTCGAAGAAGCCGAAATCGAAGGGCTGGCCCGCCAGCTCGGCCACGTGCTCCCAGTGCTCGCGGATAGTCGCCTTGCCGCGGGGATCGAGGGGCTTGGTCGTCCCGACCGAAAGCCCGCCGAGAATGAGCCGCAACGGCAGCCGGGCGCCGTAGCGCACGCGCACTTGCTCCACGACCGGCGCGAAGCCCCAGCACCAGGAGCACATGGGGTCGGCGAAGTAGATCAGCTCTTGCGACATCTCGCTTGCCTTTGAACCTCATCTCTTCTGGCGGCACGCGCGACCGATCCGCCGGGCTGGCGCAGACCGGCCCGCTTGTTGACCGCCCCACTTGTTGACCAGCGGAGGATTCATCTCTAGCATGTTTGACCGATCGTTCAAGAATCGAACGACGGAGCCCCTTCAACGCCACATCCAGAAAAACGGGAGGTATCCATGTCGTCAGTGGTCGAGCCGGTGAAGGTCGGCGATTCGCCGGATCCTAAAGTCAACGAGCTGCTGCAGCAGGCCAAGGAAGGCTGGTGGAACGACACGGCCATGTTCGGCGTGATCGCCCGGCAGCCGGACCTCTTGAAGACGATCGTGCCGGTGTTCGAGGCCTTTTTCATGGCCGGCCGGATCCCGCCGCACATGTTCGAACTCATGCGCCTCAAGACCGGAGAGATCAACCGCTGCACCTACTGCGCCACGGTGCGCGCGGCGGGCGTGCGCGAGGACGTCGCCCCCAAGGAGGGCGCGGTGTTCGGCGAGATCGACGAGAACGCCCTGTCGCGGCGGGAATATCTCGGCATCAAGCTGGCCGAATATATGGCGGGCGACCCCAACTACATCCCCGACTCCTTCTATGATGAGCTGAAGGCGGAGTTCAGCCAAGACGAGATCGTCGAGCTGATCTTCGGCTGCAGCGTCTTCAACTTCGGCAACAAGTTCAACATCACCATGCGCCTCGACGCGACCGACGAGAGCAAGTACCCCACGGGTATGACCTACCCGCTGGACGCCCCCAAGGTGGCGGCGGAATGACGGCTCTCGGGGTGACGTCATGAGCCAGGCCGCGGAAATCTCCAACCTGCGCGACGCGGACGCGGGCGCCTGCCGCGACCTGATCGACCAGGGCCGTTTGGTCCTGGTCGATTTCTGGGCCGAGTGGTGCGGCCCCTGCCGCTCCCTCAAGCCGGTGCTGGCGGACATCGCGGGCCGGCGCGAGGCGCTCACCGTCCTCAAGGTCGACATCGAGCAGAACGGCGAGTTCGCCGACGAGTTCGAGGTGCGGAGCGTGCCGAGCCTGCTGCTGTTCAAGGACGGAGCCTTGGTCGACCGCCGGGTCGGCAAGGTGCCTTTCGTCGAGATCGACCGCATGGTGGCCAAGCACGCCTGAGACGCGCCGCCGCCGGCGACCGGGTGCTCAGGGCCCATTGAAGCGCACCGCGCCGAGGCCGGTGAGGTCGTAGCCGCCCATCTGCTCGGCGCGGGCGCTGAGTTTGTCCCCGCGGGCGAAGGCAAACAGGCGCTGCATGGGCGGCTCGAAGTAGTCGCGACGGCGCATCAGGAGGTCGTAGCGCTCCTCCATCAGCGGCAGGAAGTCGAGCTTCAGGGTACGCGCCGCCGCCTCCACGGCGAGGCCCGCGTCGGCGCGGCCTTCCAGAATGGCAAGGCCCAGGTCGCTTTCGCTGCGCGCGGTCTCCTCGACGCGGGTCAGGGCGTCGAGCGCCAGTCCCTCGCGCTCCAGCATCTGCACCAGCAGCAGATAGCTGCCGGCTTCCGGCTGGCGCAGCACCACCCGCGCGCCCTTGGCCGCGAGGTCGCCGAGGCCTGCGATGCCGAGCGGGTTGCCGGCAGCCAAGACCAGGCCCTGGCGCCGCCGCGCCCACTCGATCAGCACCACGCCTAGCGCCGGCACGGTGCCGCTGACCGCCGCCAGGTTGAACTCGCCGCTTTCGGCGTCGAAGAGGTGGAGGCCCGCGGCGACGGCCGCGCCCTCGGCGAAGCGCTTGAGACCGTCGAGGCTACCGCCGGCCAGGAGCGCGAGCCCACAGTCCGATTCCCGCACCGCCCAGTCGAGCAGCGGGTCCTGGCTGCCGGCGATCACCGGCGGCGGCGGCTCGGGCGGGCGCTCGCCCTCGGCCCGGTCGGCTAGCCAGAGGTCGATCAGGGTCTTGGGGAAGAGCCACTTGCCGGTCGCCCGCGTGCAGGGGATCGCGCGCTGGCGCACCAGCTCGTAGACCCGCCGCTCCTTGATGCGGAGATAGGCGGCCACCTCCTTGGTGGTCATGAAGTCGCTCATGGCACTCCCGGGTCCCCGCCGATGCGTCCGGACGGCCGCCCCGAAGCCGCCATGGCCCCAGGAACTTTGCGGACAAAAGAGGGTCGCACCGCCGCCGCACGCCCCGCTAGAATGCCGCGCCAAAACAAGAAGGCAACGCCGCACTTCGGAGGCGGTGCGGCGCGCCAACGCCCGCTGGGCGAGGGAGACACAATTTGGCGATGACTCTGCGCGGACAGCGTCTGCTCGTCTGCGACTGCGACAAGACCATGCCGCTGGAGGCGGAGGCCCTGGAGGCCGCCTGCCGCAAGGCGGGCGCCGAGGGTGAGCTCGACCTCAACACCCAGCTCTGCCGCGCCCAGCTCGACAACTTCGAGCAGGCGCTCCAGGCGGGCGAGCCCCTGCTAGTCGCCTGCACCCAGGAGGCGCCGCTGTTCGGCGAAGTGGCCGGCGAGCTGGAGTCCGAGACGCCGCTCGCCTTCGTCAACGTGCGCGAGACGGCCGGCTGGTCGGAAGAGGGCGCGAGCGCCAACGCGCGGGCCAAGATCGCGGCTCTCCTCGCCGCCGGCAGCGTCGAGGCCAAGCCCGCGCCCAGCGTGTCGTTCGAGTCGAAGGGCATCTGCCTGGTCTACGGCCGCGACGAGCAGGCGATGGAGGCCGCCAAGCAGCTCTCGGGTCGGCTCGAGGTGACGGTGCTGCTGAGCGAGCCCGGCGAGATCGTGCCGCCGCCGGTCATGGACGTGCCGATCTTCCGGGGCACCATCGTCCAGGCCAAGGGCCACCTGGGCGCCTTCGCCATCAACGTCAACGACTACGCCGCCGCCCGGCCCTCCGCGCGGGGCCGTCTGGCGTTCGACCCGCCGCGCGACAACGCCTACTCCGAGTGCGACCTGATCCTGGACCTGACCGGCAGCGCGCCCTTGTTCCCCGCCCACGGCCGGCGCGACGGCTATCTCAGGCCCGATCCGGGCGATCCCGCGGCGGTGCAGCGGGCGCTCTTCGACCTGGCCGACATGGTGGGCGAGTACGAGAAGCCGCGCTACGTGCGCTACGAGCCCGACATCTGCGCTCACGCCCGCAGCCGCAAGACCGGCTGCACCCGTTGCATCGACGTCTGCCCGACCTCGGCGGTCACCCCGGACGGCGACCACGTGGCCTTCGACCCTCACGCCTGCGCCGGCTGCGGCGCCTGCGCCAGCGTCTGCCCGACCGGCGCCGCGAGCTACCAGCTCCCGGCCGGCAACAGCCTGTTCGATCGGCTGCGGTCACTCCTGGAGGCCTATCCCAAGGCGGGCGGCGCGGACCCGGTGCTGCTGCTCCACGACGACCGCCATGGGGCCGAGATGATCTCGCTGGTCGCCCGGGCGGGGCGCGGACTGCCGGGCACGGTGCTGCCCTTCCACGTGAACGAGGTGACCCAGATCGGGCTCGATCTGCTGGGCCTGGCGCTCGCCTATGGGTCGAGCCAAGTGGCGATCCTGGTGGGGCCCGAGAAGGCCGGCGAGCTGGAGGGCCTGGCCGGGCAGATTGGCATCGCCGAGGCGGTGCTGGAGGGGCTCGGCTACGGCGGCGGACGGATCCACGTGCTGGACCAGCAAGACCCCGAGGCGGTCGAGGCGGCGCTTTACGGGCTCGCGGCCCAGGCCAAGGCACGGCCGGGAGCGAAGGCCGGCACCTTCCTTCCCATGGGCGGCAAGCGGACCCGCACCATGCTGGCACTCCGGCACCTCTACGAGGCGGCGCCGGAGCCGCGCGAGGTCCTGGCCCTGCCGCCGGGCGCGCCCTTCGGCGCCATCGAGATCGGGACCAAGGGCTGCACCCTCTGCCTTGCTTGCGTCGGCGCCTGCCCCACCGGGGCGCTCTCCGACGATCCGGACCGGCCCTGGATCGGCTTCAACGAGGAGGCCTGCGTGCAGTGCGGCCTCTGCCGCAACACCTGCCCCGAGAGCGTCATCACCCTGGTGCCCCGGCTCAACTTCGCCGAGGAGGCCCGCGGCACGGTAGAGCTGAACCAGGCCGAGCCCTTCCTCTGCATCCGCTGCGGCAAGCCCTACGGCGTGCAGCAGACCATCGAGCGCATCGCCGAGCAACTCGCCGGCAAGCACTGGATGTTCGGTGCCGACGAGCAGGTCCAGCGCCTCATGATGTGCGACGACTGCCGGGTCATCGTCCAGTTCGACGCGCCCGATGCACCCATGGCCGGTGCCCCGCGGCCGGTCACGCGCACCACCGACGACTACCTGCGCGAGCGGGAGATCGAGGAGGCCCGCGCCAAGCTGCTGGAGGAGCGCGCCGCACAGGAAGGCAAGGGAAACGGCCAAGCGGGCGGCAAGAGCGGCGGCAACGGTTCCGAAACCCCTTGAGGCGATCCTCTCGGAAGACCTCCTCCAGCCGATGCGAGATGCCTCCCGTGACCGAGGACCTGGATTTCCGTCTCCACCCCTTTCGCGACGACCTCGCCGGCGCCGAACTCAGCGGCCGGGTCAAAGCATCGCGCTTCGTCGAGGCGCGGCCCGCCCGGGTCATCGCCGGCACGGCCGACCAGCGCCGGGCGCCCTCCGACGGCGCCATGCTGATGAATCAGCTGATCCACGGCGACGAGGTCGGAGTCTACGAGATCGCGAACGGCTGGGCCTGGGTGCAGAAGCGGGCCGACGGCTACGTGGGCTACGTCCCGGCGGAACGGATCGGCGAGGCGGCGGGAGCGGCGAGCCACTGGGTCAAGGTGCCGCGCAGTCTGGTCTTCCCCGAGCCCGACATGAAGGTCCCGCCCCTCGACGCCCTGCCCATGACCGCGGAGGTTCGTGTGCTGTCCGAGCGGGAGGCCTTCAGCGAGATCGCCTGGGGCGCCGGGTCCGCCTGGGTGCCCTCGCGCCAGCTGGCGGAGGCCGGCGAGACCCTGGAGGACTTCGTCGCCACGGCCCTCGCCTTCATGGGCGCCCCCTACCTCTGGGGCGGGCGGACCAGCCTCGGCCTCGACTGCTCGGGCCTGGTGCAGGTGGCCCTCGCCGCCGCCGGCGTCCCGTCCCTGCGTGACAGCGACATGCAGGAAGGCAGCCTGGGCGCCGCGCGGCCGCTCGACGAGGCGCCCCGGCGCGGCGACCTGCTCTACATGCCTGCGCACGTGGCGATCGCCCTCGACGCCTGGCGGGTGGTCCACGCCAACGCCTACGACATGATGACCAGCATCGAGCCGCTCGAGGACGTGGTCGCGCGGGTGCGCACGGAAAGCGGCCAGGGCGTCACCGCCATCCGCCGGCTCGACTGACCCTCAGGCCAATGCCGCGTCGAGCGCCGGCAGCGCGGTTCTGAAGCCCATGCGCGCCGCCTCTTCCCGCAAGCGGCGTAGTTCGCCCAGCCCTTCCTCGTCGCGCCGGCCGCGGCCGAAGGCGGCCAGTGCGCGCCCGCGCGCGATCAGCAGGGTGCAATACGCGAGCGGCTCCTCGCGCGTGTAGTCCTCCAACTGCGCCGCATAGCGTTCCGCCCCGTCCCAATCTTGCCACTTGAGACAGGTCTCGATCGCCATGCCGGCGAACTCGAAGTGGTTGTGGCTTAGGCTGCCCTCCCGCAGGAGCCGCTCGCCCTCGTCGAGCGCCACGTCGCGTTCGCCCGCATCGCCGGTCGCGAACGCCATGTCGCCCAAGATGGAGGGGCCGGCATATTGGATCCCCGTCTCGCGGCTGATCGCCATGGCCGTCCGCAGGCGGTCGAGCGCTTCCTGCCGATTGCCGTTCGCCAGCTCGATCTTGCCTTCATATTGCAGCGCGCGGGCCATGAAGCGACGGGCGCCGATCTTCTCGACCAGCTCCTTGGCCCGCTCGACGTGCTGGCGCGCCCGCTCTGTCTCGCCCATCGCGAAGAGGCAGATGTAGCAGGCCGCCTGGGCGATGATCTCGGCCCGGTCGTGCCCGACGGCCCGTGCCTGAGCCTCCGAGCCAAGACTGGCACTGAGCGCCCGCTCGAGATCGCCTTGATAAAACCCTGTGCCGCCGCCGCCAGTCATCGAAAGGTAGGCGACCTCGATGCGCCCGAACCCGTGGCGCCGGCAGAGCTCGAGACAGAGCTTCAGGTCGCGGTCGGCGGACAGGTGGCGGCCGCGGGCGTACGCCGCGTCCGCCAGCCCTCCCAGGGCCCGCGCCTCCAAGTCTGGTGACTCGGCCTCGCGCGCGCGTTCGAGGGCCGCGCCGTGCTGCTCACGGCAGCGCTCGATCTCGCCCAGAGGGAAATAGAGGTTGCCCCGCAGATGATGGAGCCTGGCGAGCTCCAGGTGCAGGCCGTGCTTGCGGGCAATCGGCTCGGCGCGCTCCAGGGCGGTGAAGGCCTCGTCGTAGCGGTCGAGGATACGCATGACAGCGGCGTAGCCGATCTCTGCCTTGCAGTGCTGCGGGTCGTCCGCCGCCAGCGAGCGCGCTTCGAGATAAGCGTCGAGGGACGCCTGGGACTCCCCGCTGTCGTGCAGCAGGTCGCCCCTCATGCACATGAGCCTGGAGCGCTCGCCATCATCCGTTGCGAGCGCGAGTCCCCGCGCGATCAGCTCCAGGGCCCGCTCATAGTGGTAGGCCACGGCCTCCCGCTCGGCGGCGAGCAGGAAGGCCATGGCGGCGCCCGGGTCTTCGGCACGCTCCAGGTGCTCGGCCCGAAGGACCGGCTCCCGGGCGGCGAACCAACGGGCCGCGGCCTGGTGCAGCTCCCGCCGCCGCGCCTTCAGCAGCGAGGCGTAGACGCCGTCGCAGATCAAAGCGTGGGCGAAGAGATAGCCCTCGCCTCGGGGGCTCACCAGGTGATGCTCCAGGAGCGGCCCGCAGCCGTAGTCGGGATCATCCAAAAGCTGACGCAGGGCGTCCAAGTCGAAGCGCTGACCGATGACCGAGGCGGCCTGCAGGGCTAGCTTGTCCTTGGCCGGCAGTCGATCCATGCGGGCCTGCACAAGACTCTGAATCGAGCCCGGCACGTCCTCGCTCGCCCCCTCCTCGGCGTTGCGCAACAGCTGCTCGAGAAACAGGGGATTGCCATCGGCCTTTTCGACGCAGTCTTCCAGCAGCGCGCCGCTGCCGCTCAGCAAATTGGCCGCGATCTCCTTCGCCTCGTCCTGGCGCAGCGGTCCCAGGTCGATCGTGGTCAGGCGCCCGCCGGGACGCGAGGCGCGCCAGGCCTGGTCCAGCGGGTCGCCCTCGATCCGCGAGGTCATGACCAGGAGGCCCGCGCAGTCAGCGACAGTGGCAGCCAGGTTCGCGAGGTGCGCCAGGGTGAGCGCATCTGCCCAATGCACGTCCTCGACGGCGAGCAGGAGCGGGCGGCGGGCCGCGGCCGCGCGCACCAGGGCGGAGACGGCCTCCCGCTTTCCCTCGTTGCGGAGCGCGCCGTCCATGGCGTCGTAGCGCGAGCGCAGCTCGACCGGCTGCGGCAGGTCGAGCAGGTCGTTGAGGAAGACCCGCAGGTCGGGATCGAGCGCCGTGTCCCGAACGGCGGCGTCGGCCGCCTCCTGCCGGCGCTTCTTGCCGCTGCCCGCGGGAATGGCGAGCAGGCTGCGCACCAGGGTGCGGATCGCGTCCTGGCCCTGGCCGACGCCGAAGTCGAGGACCAGACCGCGGTGGACCGCGAAGCCGCGTCCCTCGGCGACGCTGCCGAACTCGTCGATCAGCCGGGTCTTGCCGATCCCGGCCTCGCCGCGCACCAGCAGAGAATGGCCGGCGGCGCCTTCCAGGCAGTCCTCGGCCAGGGCCGTGAACTGGCGCAGCTCCGGGCGGCGGCCGACCAGGGGAGCTGCGGAGCGCCCGGCGGGGGCGGCGCGCAAGCCATCGACACGCGAGACCGGGACCGGCGCCGCGAAGCCCTTGACCTGGATTTCCCCCAGGTCCCGCGCGTCCACCAGGGGCGCGACGGCGCGCAGCACCCGGTCGGAGATCAAGGTCTCGCCGGGCCCGGCCCGGTCCTGCAGGCGCGAGGCCAGGTTCACCGTGTCGCCGGTCACGGTGTACTCCCGGTGCGCCGCGCTGCCGGTGCCGCTGGCGACCACCTGTCCGCTGGCGATGCCGATATGGGCCTTGAGATCGCGGCCGAGTTTTGCACCGAGACTGCCCATGGCGGCGTGGATGTCGAATGAGGCCCGCACGGCCCGCTCGGGATCGTTGGAGTGAGCGACCGGCGCGCCGAACAGCGCCATGACGCTGTCGCCGATGTGCTTGTCGACAGAGCCGCCGTAGTCCGCCACGACACCGTCGACGGCCTCGAAGTAACTGTTCAGGAGGGCGTGGGTGTCCTCGGCGCCGAGCGCGCTCGACAGCTCCGTGAAGCCCGAGAGGTCGGCGAACAGCACGGTCACCTGACGGCGTTCGCCGGCCGGCAATACGGCGGCCTCCGTCTTCGTTCCGACCGCCTCTTCGGACTCCTCTGCGGCTGAGGCCCCGGCGAGCTTCCCGATCGCGGCCATCAGCGTCTTGCGGTGGCCGAGCGATGCGACGCCCAGCTCCTTCAGGTCGTCGGCGGTCAGCTCGCGCAACAGCTCTTCATCGATGTCGTTGTCGCGAAAAGCCTCGGCATAACGGCCGAGGCCGAGCGATTCGAGCCAGCGATCCAGGTCCAGCTTCGCCATCCCGCTCCCCGGATCCTGCGGTCTACTGTTGGAGCGGCGCGGGCGTCGCGCCGGCGCCGAACTGGTCCTGGCACATGGCCTCGGCGCGGGTCTTGAAGAGCGCGGCCTGCTCGGCGCCGATGGTGCCGTCGGCCAGCATGGCGTCGATCCCCCGGGCGCGGTCGGCGAAGCAGAGGGCCACCGGGTCGTCGGGGTCGGGCACTGCCGCCTCGGGCGGGAAGAGGTCATCGCGGTGGAGGTAGCCGAGCGCCGCCGCCATCAGCAGGAACACCGCGAGGGCGGCGATGCGCGCGAGCGGCCGGTCGAGCCGGGACGACGCGCGCCCGGCCGGCGCAGAGGCATCGGCGGCGGCCGGAGTCGGGGGCTCGGAGGGCGCCGAAACGGGCATGGGATCGGAGGCTAACCCAAAGCGTTTGAAACTCGTAGAAAAGATGGGGGCGACAAGCCTCGTCGAAAGCCTTATATTCGGCTGAGCATAACGAAACGGCGCGGGCACCACCCGCGAAGGCGAAGGAAGGCTTGGGGGTTTTGACGTCATGTCCGGTCTGATCGATCCGTTCGAGCGGGCGATCACCTATCTGCGCGTATCGGTCACCGACCGCTGCGACTTCCGCTGCGTCTACTGCATGGCGGAGGACATGACCTTCCTGCCCAAGGCCGAGGTCTTGAGCCTGGAGGAGCTGGAGCGCCTCTGCGGCGCCTTCGTGCGCCTGGGCGTGCGCAAGCTGCGCCTGACCGGTGGCGAGCCCCTCGTGCGGCGCAACATCATGAGCCTCTTCCGCGGCCTATCGCGGCACCTGGAGAGCGGCGATCTCGACGAGCTCACGGTCACCACCAACGGCAGCCAGCTCGCCAAGTACGCCGAGGAGCTGGTCGCCTGCGGCGTCAAGCGGATCAACGTCTCGATCGACACCCTCGACCCCAACAAGTTCGCGGCGATCACCCGATGGGGCCGCTTCGAGCAGGTCATGGAGGGCCTGGCGGCCGCCAAGACGGCGGGCCTGGCGGTCAAGATCAACGCGGTGGCGCTGCGCGGGGTCAACGACGACGAGCTCGATCGCATGGTCGCCTGGTGCGGCGAGGAGGGCTTCGACCTCACCTTCATCGAGGTCATGCCCATGGGCGAGCTGGCCGGCGAGACCCGCCTGGAGCAGTACCTGCCGCTCTCCATGGTGCGCGCCAAGCTGGCCGAGAGCTGGACGCTCGAGGAGATCGACTACCGCAGCGGCGGGCCGGCCCGCTACTGGCGGGTCGCCGAGACCGGCGGCCGCATCGGCTTCATCACGCCGCTCACCCATAACTTCTGCGAGAGCTGCAACCGGGTGCGCCTGACCTGCACCGGTACTCTCTACATGTGCCTCGGCCAGGAGGACGCTGCCGACCTGCGCACGCCGCTGCGCAGAAGCGACGACGACGAGCTGCTCCAGGCGGCCATCCGCGAGGCCATCGCCCGCAAGCCCAAAGGCCACGACTTCGTCATCGACCGCCGCCGCCGCGGCCCCGCCGTCGGTCGCCACATGAGCGTGACCGGCGGGTAAGTCCCCTCGCCTTTCCACCCATCTGGACCTGGTCCGGCTCGGGACGTGCCGGCCCCCGTGAAGGCGGCGATGGCCCAGCCCTGGCCGAGGGCAGCCGTCGGCCGGATTGGGTCTCGTGGCACACGTGCCCGCTACTGGCCAGGACGCTGACCGCCGGGCCGCCATGCCAGACGGTCTTGATGGGGACGCGGCTTCTTCGCGGCTCGCCAAACCATCTCGCAATGGAAGAATAGTTCGCTTTCTTATTCATCCGTAGCAAGCAAGCCATTGGGCCGCGACGCGCGACGGCGGGACAGTCTGTCCCGCTCACACCCGCTCAAGCCCGATGAACACCGCGTGATGAGCGTCGATGGTCGTTGCGGATCGTCCCGGAACGCGTGGAGACTGACAATCCTTCATGGATTGCTGGGATCGGAATCGGGCCGTCCAGTCGCAAAGCGTGAAGCAAGGTCAAGTGGCAGAGAGTCATAGAGCCGCACTATGACGCCCAGTCCAGTCTCACGAGCCGTGAGGGAGGCGCCTGGGCGGGACGATCTCAAGACTTCCCTGGATCTGATGTCGTCGGGGGATCGGGAAGCGCCGCGTGCCGCCGGCAAGCAGGCGGAGCAGTTCGCAGATCAGGGTGACGGATCGTCGGTCGTCCGGCTCAGGGACGATGGTGCCGAGCAGCGAGGGGATTCAGCCATGAAAGAGAAGAAGGTAGAAGCCAAACCTCTCTCCAAGATGCCTTTCGCGGGGTTCGACGGAGACCGGAACACCGTCGTCTTTCAGCTCGAGTGTCACGACGGTACGGTGCAGACCTATTCATGCCCGCCAGGGGCGGTTCGTGAGATCATCGCCCGTCTTTTGGCCGCTCAGGCGGAGTTGGCCAAGGACGCAGGAGATCCTGTGACAGTGATCGTGGCCAAAACAGCTCGGATATCCTTCGACGCAAAGAGCAGTCATGTGGGATTGACCCTGTATCCACATGAAAGATCCGGCATTCCGTTTCATCTCGATCCGGAACTGGCTCAGGAAGTGTCCACGGATCTGGCCCGTGCGTCTGCCAAGGTTCTGCCCCAGAAACCCGGAAAACAGAACTAGCCATCTGTGTTCTCACCAACCCGATGATCTAGAGACAACGCTTGAGGCCCTACGCGCGCATCGAGTCGTTCCGCCGGGCCAAGGGACGCTACTGCCCGCATGATTCGGTTGCAAGCGGTGTTCGCCGGGGTCCCGGAAGGCCTTTCGCCGGGCCGAGGATGGCAATCGAAAGCAGCCGATAGGAAGAGGATGCCGGAAACCGGCCGTCTCGGATGAGGAGGACGCGGTCTTCGGGATTTTGAGCGGCGGCGGCTCCGCTGTCCTTTCCAGGTCCGGCAGATATGGATTGTCAAGCCGCCGCCCATCCATAAAATCCAGGTCCGCAGGGTCAATGAGGGGGGAACCGACATGCTCCGCGCCACGTCACTCGCAGTCTGCGCTATCGCCGCCGCTCTAAGCCTGTCCGCTTGCGGGGGCTCTGGGGGCCAGGTCGTCACCTCGACGGGTGACGAGGTCGTCATCTCGATTTCCAAGAAGGACGCCAAGGACCTCAATTCCGCGCTGCAATCGGCCACCGAGATCGCCGAGGACGAATGTGAAAAGGCCGGCAAGATGGCCAAGTTCGATCACTCGGAGGAGGCGGCTGGAGGCGTCATTACGCACTTCAACTGTATTGCGTCGGCGGAGAGTGCCGAGTGATCGACGGCGAGCGGTTCGGCAGACGCCCGGCTGATCCCGACGACGAAAGCTGATTTCTGAGACCCGAGCGTTGGCGGCCGGGCCGATTGTCGGTCAGCCTCCGAAGGTCCCGTCTCGGCCATGCCCGGTCATGCCGAAGAACTGGCCGTTCCGAGCCGGAAAGCCCCTCATTCCAGAATCACCTGGTGGGCGAAGTCGCGGCCGTCTGAGATGGTGATCTGGACGAAGCCCAGCATCTTGGCCAGATCGAAGAAGGTGAAGAAGTCCTCGACCCCGAACTCCTGGAAGATCGGCGTCGAGCGGGCCACCGCGGTCAGGTTGGCGAAGAGGGCGCGGGCGCGGTAGAGGGTGTCGATCCGCCCCTCCTCGAGCGCCACGATGATCAGCTTCTCGGCCTCCGTGCCCTTGGCGAACATGGCCGCCGTCGGCGGATAGGGCCGGGCCTGGAGCTGCTGGTAGACGCCGACGATGAAGTTGATGCGCAGCGCCCGGCTCGCCTCGGGCAGGGTGCGGGCCCGCGCCTTGTAGACCTCGCGGCTCTCGGGCGGCGGGTAGTAGTAGCCGGCGTGGCGGTCCTCGGCTCGCACAGCGGGCGCCGCCAGGCCCAGCCACAGAACGCCCGCCAAGATCGCGAAGATCAACCGCCCCTTCGTCATCGCCCCGATCCTTTCCTGTCGTTCCGCGCGGCGAGAGTGGGCGAAGCCGCCGCGCTTGGCAAGCGCCCCCAAGGGCGCCCCCCTGAGTGTGGCCCGGGGGTCGTCCAGGGGCAGGCCGGAAACGGCCCGGACCGGTGCGCGCCTGGCGACGGCCAGGCTGGCGCCCCTAGGGCCAGCCGCTATACTCCGGCGAACCAGCAACAGGAATGCCGGCGCGGATCGCGGGCGTTCCGGCCGAACCCCGGGCCCCCGACCATGCCGCACCCGAGCTTCGCCTTCGCCGCCGCCGACACGGACGAGGCCCGCGACGCCTGCCAGCGGCTCATCGAGCGCTATCCGGCCGCGGTCCCGGCCCAGGAGGCCGAGGTCATCGTCGCCCTCGGCGGCGACGGCTTCATGCTGGAAACCCTGCACGCCACCCTCGACCGGGACGTCGCCATCTTCGGCATGAACTGCGGCACCGTGGGTTTCCTGATGAACGCCTTCGGCGAGGCGGGCCTGCCGGCGCGCCTCGCCAAGGCCGAGCGGGTGACGCTGCATCCGCTGCGCATGCTGGCCAAGACGGTCGACGGCAGGGAATCGGAGGGTCTCGCCATCAACGAGGTCTCCCTCTACCGCCAGACCCGCCAGGCCGCGCACATCGCCGTCGCCGTCGACGGCGTGACGCGGGTGCCGGAGCTGGTCTGCGACGGCATCCTGGTGGCGACGCCCGCCGGCAGCACGGCCTACAACCTCTCGGCCCACGGGCCCATCGTGCCGATCGGCGCCCAGCTGCTGGCGATGACGCCGATCAGCGCCTTCCGGCCGCGGCGCTGGCGGGGGGCGCTGCTGCCCAGCACGGCCCAGGTCTCCTTCGAGGTGCTCAACCCGGGAAAACGGCCAGTGGGCGCCACGGCCGACTCCTTCGAGGTGCGCGACGTGCTGCGGGTCGAGGTCTCCGAGCAGCGGTCGGTCGAGCTCAAGCTGCTGTTCGATCCCGAGCACAACCTGGAACAGCGCATCCTCCAGGAGCAGTTCGTCTTCTAACACCCGCTATCACGGACAAGCGTCCCGTAGGATCGCGGGTGCTGGGGCCGGCCCCAGGCGTTGTCGGCTTCGTGCTAGCTCCTTGGACCGGCGTTCAGGCTTTCCAGAAGGGCTTGGCCGCCTCGCGGTCTGCCTCGGCGCGGCTGATCCCCATGTCCTGCAGGTGGTAGTCCTCCAGCTTGGCCAAGTGGGAGCGCTCGACCGCGCGGGTGTGCCACAGCAGCATCACGCCAGCGACCCGGGACGGCGCCCGGCTGAGCTGGGAAAGGAGATCCAGGTTGCCCCCGAGATCGGGCCGGGAGGCGCTGGTCACGGTGGGAATCAGGGACTTAGGCATATCAATTCTCCTTATCCGAATCTTGCGCTCGTCTCGAGCCCGTCATGGCCTTTTCATAGCCCTGTCACACGCGACGGTAACTCCGAATCTTGCGCGCCATATAAGCCAATTCACCGAATTCGCCACGGCATCTCCCGATCTCTGATCTAGGCCCGCTTGCGGCCGGCCGCAAACGATGATATTTCATCGTTTCGATTAGAAATTCTCATGCGAAGTCCATGGCCCGTAGATTGCCGTCGCTGAACGCGCTGCGCGCCTTCGAGGCCGCGGCCCGGCACCTCTCCTTCACGAAGGCGGCCGAGGAGCTGAACGTCACCCAGGCCGCCATCAGCCACCAGGTGAAGGCGCTGGAGGAGCAGCTTGGCCTGCCCCTCTTCCGCCGGCTCAACCGGCGCCTGCTGCTGAGCGACGCGGGCCAGACCTACGTTTCCAGCCTGACCGAGGCCCTCGACCGGATCGCCGAGGCGACGGAGCGACTCGGCGCCCAGCGTGGTGGCGGGAGCCTCAGGGTCAGCACCCTCCCCTCCATGGCCGCCAAGTGGCTGCTGCCGCGCCTCTCGCGTTTCCGCGCTCGCCATCCGGAGATCGACGTGCTGGTCTCTGCCTCCCATGAGCTCGCCGACTTCCGCCGCGACGACGTGCACATGGGGATCCGCTACGGCAAGGGCCACTACCCGGGCCTCGAGACCATATTGCTGATGAGCGACGAGACCTTCGTGGTCTGCAGCCCGAAGCTGCAGGAGAACGGCCGGCCGCTGCGGACGCCGGCCGACCTGAAGTACCATACCCTGCTGCATGACAGCTCGGGGGAGGCCGGCGGGCGCGACTGGCGCAACTGGCTGGAGCGGGTGGGCGAGACCGGTGTCGACCCGGAGCGCGGCCCCGGCTTCAGCGATTCCAACTTGATCATCGAGGCGGTCATGGCCGGCGAAGGGGTGGCGCTCACCCGCCGCTCGCTCGCCGCCAGCGACCTGGCCGCCGGCCGCCTGGTGATCCCCTTCGGGCCGATCACGCCGGCCCTCAACCGCTACTACGTCGTCTACCCCAAGGCGAATGCGGAGCTCGCCAAGGTGCGGCTATTCACCGCCTGGCTGCTGGAGGAGGCCGACGCCGACCGGGCCGCCGGCCGCATCCCCGCCTAGAGCGGGATCGCCCGGCCCGGCAGGAGTCTCAGACAGTAGGCAAAAGCTCCCTCAGGGCGTCCAGCTTGGCCGAGCCGTGGTCGGCGCGCCAGGCCAGCAGGGTCTTGATGCGCGACAGGCCGTCCGGCAGGGGATAGCGCCGGAACCGTCCCTTCGCCGCCACCATGTCCAGGACCGACTGGGGCACGACGGCGTAGCCCGTGCCGGCCGCGACGCAGGCGAGGATGGCAAGGTAGGAACTCACCGACAGGATGCCGCCCGGGACGATGCCAGCCTGGAGCAGCCAGTCCTCCAGATAGCGGCGGTAGGCGCAGCCCGGCTCGAAGGCGACGACCGTCTCGCCGCTGATCCGCCCGACGTCGGTGAGCGGCGGGAAGGCGTCGGGCGCCACCAGGATCAGCCGCTCCTCGAACACGGGCTGGGTGGCGATCCGCTCGAAGGCGACCGGCTCGGCGACGAAGGCGGCCTCGATGTCGTAGTGCCTGAGGCGCTCCAGGAGCGCGCCGGCCGTGCCGGTCTCTAGCTCGATGCGCACTTCAGGATAGAGCTCGTGGTAGCGGGCCAGCACCTCGGGCAGGCGCGCCGCCGCGGTGCTCTCCATGGCGCCGAGGCGGAAGGTACCCCGCGGCCGGCGCTCGTTCAGGGCCTCGGCGGCCTCCCGGGAGAGCGCGAGGAGGCGCTCGGCGTAGGCCAGCAGCAGGCGGCCGTCCGGCGTCAGGGTCAGGCCGCGGCCGCGGCGCAGGAAAAGGGGCTTGCCCAGCTGGGTTTCGAGCTGCTTCAGGCGGGTGCTGACGTTGGACTGCACCCGGTTCAGCTTGGCCGCCGCCTTGGAGACGCCGCCCTCGGTCGCGACTGCTCGGAAGATTTCCAGGGCGCGCAGGTCCAGGCCATCCATCGATATCTCCAGCTTATATCTCGGAACAAGATATAAGTTATCGCTTTATTTCATTTTTGCTAATGTATCCCAGCCGCTACCCTGCCGGCAATCCCGCCCAGCCGAAATCTAGACCTCCAGGTCCCCATGCCGCCGGACACCACCAGCATGCGAATCGCCCTCGTCGGCCTGGTCTCTCTGGCGCTGGCGGTGGGGATCGGCCGCTTCGCCTTCACCCCCCTCCTGCCCATGATGCAGGCCGACGGGCTGGTGGGCATCGCCGGAGGCGGCCTCCTGGCCTCGGTCCATTTCCTCGGCTACTGGCTGGGCGCCGCCGTCGCGGCCAGGCTGCCCTGGGCGCCGCGGACAGGACTGCGGCTCTCCCTGATCCTGATCGCTCTCACCACCCTGGGCATGGGCCTGACCGAGAGCTTTCCCGCCTGGCTCGCCTTGCGCTTCATCGCCGGCCTCGCGAGCGCCTTCATCCTGGTGCTGGTCAGCACCTTCATCGTGAAGCGCCTGGCCGAGACGGGCCGCGCCGGGCAGCAGGGCTGGGTCTTCTCAGGCGTCGGCGCGGGAATCGCCGTCGCCGGCCTGGGCGTCCTCGCCCTCATGGCCGGCGGGATCGGCAGTGCCGCCAGCTGGATCGTCTTCGGGATCGCCGCCCTCGCCGTGGCGCTCGCCGTCTGCTACCGGCTGGGCGCCGAGGTTCCCAACGGCCGGCCCGAGGCCCGGCACGCCGCGGCAGCGCGCACGCCACTCGATTGGCGGCTCCTCCTCGCCTACGGCGCCGCCGGCCTCGGCTACATCATTCCGGCCACCTACCTGCCGATCATGGCGCGCGCGAGCGTCCCCTCGCCCCTTGTCTTCGGCTGGAGCTGGCCGGTCTTCGGCCTGGCGGCCTTCCTCTCGACGCTGCTGGCGGCACGGCTCCACGCGCGCTTTTCCAACCGGCGGGTCTGGGCGGTGAGCCAAGGCGTCATGGCGCTCGGGCTGATCCTGCCCGCCGTCCAGCCGCACCTCGCCAGCATCATGGCGGCCGGGGTCGCCGTCGGCGGCACCTTCATGGTCGTCACCATGGCGGGCCTCCAAGAGGTCCACCGTACCGTCCCGCCGGAGGACGCGCTGCGCCACGTGGCCGCCATGACCGCGGCCTTCGCCACCGGACAGATCATCGGGCCGCTCTTCGCCGGCCTCCTCTACGACCTGACGCTCAGCTTCACGCCCGCGCTGATCGCCACCAGCCTGCTGCTGATGGCGACTGCGGCGAGCCTATTGGCGGAGACGCCGAAGACGGTCCCGGCGCGCGGCGGCAAGCCGTCCTGATGCGCCCCCAGAACCGGAAGATGCCGCTCCTATTCGTGGGCGATCGGCTTCTCGGTGAAGAGGAAGTCCCGCAGTTCCTTGTCGAAGGTCGGGTCCTGGCGCCTGATCCACTCCAGGACCATGGCGGCGTGCTCCTTCTCCTCGTCGCGGTTGTGGGCGAGAATGGCCTTCAGTTCGCCATCCTTGCAGGCGTCGACCCGCTGGTTGTACCAGTCGACCGCCTCCAGCTCCTCCATCAACGACGTGATCGCCCGGTGCATGTCCTTGGTTGCGTCCGACAGATCGCCGACCGGCTCGTGGTATCCTTCGTTCGCCATGCGCTCGCCCTCTCGTTGCTGAACCCTCGTCCTGGCCGCGGCTGGCCCGGCTCCCCGTTTTAGCCGAGGCCGGCCGATCACGAAACCGGGTCTGCGAGGCTCTTGCGCCCGCCGGCCGGCTGGCGGAGTCTGCCGACCGACCGCCCCTTTCCGGACGCCCCGCCGCATGACCAGGCCGCCCCGATCCCCGCAACCGCTCGCGCCGAAACGCGCGCTCCCCGTCGTCTCGGGGGTTCGCAGGTCGGCGCGGGCCGCCCGGCCGTTCTCGTGAAGCTGCCGCCGGGCCTCGCCGACCCCCGCCGCTGGGGCCGCCTGGCCGGGGCGCTTGTCCTCGGCAGCCTGGGCGGCGCCCTGGCGCACTGGGCCGGCCTGCCGCTCGCCTGGATGATCGGCGCCATGCTGACGACCACCGCGGCGGCCATGGCCGGGCTTCCCGTCGCCGTGCCGGTGAGCCTCAGGAACCTCTTCGTGGTGGTGCTGGGGATCATGCTGGGCAGCAGCTTCTCGCCCGCCATCCTGGAGCGTCTCGACGAATGGGGCCTGAGCCTGGGCGCCCTGCTGCTCTACTGCCTGGTTGCCGGCGCCGCGGGCGTCCTGTTCTTCCACCGCTTCGTCGGCTACGACCGGGTCACCGCCTACTTCGCCGCCATGCCCGGGGGCTTCTCCGAGATGGTGCTGGTGGGCTCGGCCATGGGCGGCGAGGCGCGGGTCATCTCCGTCACCCATGCGTCGCGGGTGCTGCTGGTGGTGTTGGCGCTGCCCTTCGCCTTCCAGCTCGAGCTGGGCTACGATCCGGCGGCGCGGCCGCCGCTGGGCGCAGCCCTCGACGCGGTCGCGCCTTTGGATCTCGCGCTGCTCGCCCTCTGCGGGCTGGCCGGCTACCTCGCCGCGCGGGCGCTCAGGCTGCCGGCGGCGGCGGTGCTGGGCCCCATGATCCTCAGCGCCGCGGTGCACCTAGCCGGCTGGACCGACGCCCAGCCGCCAGGCCTGCTGGTCGCCGCCGCCCAGGTGGTCGTGGGCTCGGCCATCGGCGGGCGCTTCGCCGGCCTCGCCTTCCCGGTGCTGCTGCGCATCGTGCTGGCGGCGGCTGGCGGCACGGCGATCCTGCTGGCGATCACCCTGGGCATGGCGGCCCTGGTCCACGCCCTGGCCGACCTGCCGACCGGCGTGCTGGTGCTGGCCTACGCCCCCGGCGGCCTCGCCGAGATGAGCCTGATCGCCCTCGCCCTCTCCATGGACGCAGCCTTCGTCGCCACCCACCACCTGGTGCGCGTCTTCATCATCCTGGTCATGGCGCCGATCGCCTTCCGCCTGACCGGCGGAAAGAAGCCGGAGGCCCAGGAGGAGGACTAGGTGTCTGTGGCGAGAGTTCGGGTGTCTAGCCTCGGCGCTTGCCGATAAGCTGCCAGGCGAGCGGCAGCAGGGCGGCCGCAAGAGCCAGCTTGGCGAGGTCGCCCAGGACGAAGGGAGAGAGGCCCCACTCCAGGATCGGCTTGTCCCAGCCGAAGAGGGTGCCGAGCCAGAGCAGGCCGGGCACGTAGATGAGCACGTTGCCGGCCAGCATGGCCACTGCCGTGGTGATGACGTTGCGGTCCCAGCCGCGCTCGGCCAGCCAGCCGCAGGCCGCCGCCCCGAGCACGAAGCCGAAGAGGTAGCCCCCGGTGCTGCCCGCCATGTAGGCGAGACCGATGCCCTTCTCCGGCGTGCCTACGAAGACCGGCAGGCCCGCCGCGCCCTCGGCCAGGTAGAGCAGGATGGTGGCCGCCCCCAGGCGCCAGCCGTAGGCCATGCCGAGGGTCAGCACCACGAAGGTCTGCATGGTCATGGGCACCGGATGAAACGGCACCTGGATCTTGGCGGCGAGCCACATGAGCTGGGCGCCCGCGATCGCCAGCAGGGCGTTGCGCAGGGCCCGGCGGCTCCAGGTCTCGCCGGCGCGGCTCGGCCACAGGGTCGCGGCCAGGGTATCGGCGGTAGCGGTCAGCGGCGGCATGGCGTTTTCCCCCTCGTTGCACGGCCCCACATGGCATGGCCCCAGGTAGCGCCGGGGCCCGCCAAGGTCATAGCGCAGGACGCGGCGGAGGGAAACCGGCTTTCGCGGCGTCGGCGGGACTCATACCAAGTCTTGACGATAGTGGCCCATAGGGACGGACGTTCAGGTCTTTCGGCTAGAGCGGGATGGGATAAGATTGAAGCAACGCTGTTGGCCTGGGTTGGCTTCGTCCGCCAGGCGCGGGCCGAAGCGCGATGCGGGGCATCGGGCGAGGCCCGCAACGACGCGGCGGGCCAGCCCAGAGCAACCCGTACGGGACGGGCGCTTTTGGCCGGACGCCGCGTCGCTCCTCCTCGAATATGCTTCGGCATGTCCTTCGTCGTCGCTCCTAACGTCCGGCCAAAATCGCTCCGTCAGCGTGGTTCAATCTCATCTCATCCCGCTCTAGGAGCGCGTGCCGCAGCGATGCGGGGCATCGGAAGGTATGGGCGACGCTGTCCGAAAGGTCTGCAAGTCCACCGTCCCGGTCGCTTGTGGAGCGTTTCGGAGGGCGTCAGCAGGCCTTACCGACGTCCCACATTCCCACATCGCCTGCGTCCTGCTTCCTACCCGAAACGAACCAAGAGCGATCCCTAGGGGTCACTATCGTCAAGATTTGGTATCAGGCGCGACGGCTGTAGCGGCCGGCCAGGCGCTGGTCCTTGCGCGGCCCGGCAACCTCCCAGTCGGCGCTCCAGCAGTCCGGGCCAAGCGTCCGGAAGCGGCCGCGGTAGAGGTCATCCCCGCAGCGGTGCTCGGCCGCCCAGGCGCCGCCCGAAAGGTCGAGCGGGTGGAAGGTCCGGCCGTCGGGAAAGCGCACCTCCGCCAGATGGGGGGCGGGAAAGAGGTAGAGGTAGTCCCGGTGGGCCAGGGTCTCGAAGCCACCCAGCGCGAGGCGCCCTTCCTCCCGGTATGTGAGGCCGCCGCTCCCACTGCCGTCGTCCTCCCGGAACACCGCGCGCCCCTCGAAGCGGCCCGCCTGACCGGTCCGCCGGTCCTCCAGCGTGCGGACGAGGCGCCAGGCCCCCCAGGCCCCTGCGAGATAGGCACGCAGGTCGGCGACGGGATAGCCGGCCGGTGCGGATGCCAGCGCGGGCTCGGATGAAGCCAGGGCCCGCGCCGCCTCAGCCATCCGCCGGCTCCAGGTCCTCGCCGAAGGCGATGTCGTAGCCGTCCAGGTCCTGCACGCCGAACTCCTTGACCCCGTAGGGCTGGACGCAGAGCCCGTAGTCGATGGTGGCGCCGCGCTCCACGAACTCGGCGTGGAAGGCCTCGGCGTCGTCGACCCAGAAGTAGGCGTTCCACATGTTCTCGACCGCCTTGTAGTGGGGCACCACGTGCTTGGGGTCCTCCACCTGGCTCAGCATGACGATGTGGCCGTCGCGCTGGGGCATGCAGAAGCAGGGCGGCTCGCCCCAGTAGCGCGGGATCTCGAAGCCCAGCTTGTCCCGGTAGTACTCGGCGGCGGCCACCACATCGGCCACCAGCAGCACCGGCGCGCTGCCGACGATCCTGGCCATGGCAAAGGTCTCCCCCTCGTTGCGTCGTTCCGTCGGCCCCGAACGGCCGCCCGCGCCACCCTACGCCACCCCCCGCCCGATTGGCAGCCCCCGAGACAGGTCGCGCGGGCTCCCAGGCGAAAGGTGACCCCACCCCACGAACGCGCTATAGGAGGGCCCTTCTACGCTTCCCCACGGTGCGGGCGTGGCGGAACTGGTAGACGCACAGGACTTAAAATCCTGAGGCCGCGAGGCCGTGGGGGTTCAAGTCCCCCCGCCCGCACCAGCTTCCTCTTGTCAGGAGATTGATTGGCCTTTGAGAGCCCATACGCCCTTTGGCAAGACATCAGGGACGGCTATCTTGCCTTGATCCCTAAGCCGCTTTGCCGACCATCGCATGTCGTATTGCCAAGTGTAGTAGAGGTCGCCGGAATCGCGTAGGTCTTCCTCGTGATGGGTCCAAATGTGTTTGGCAACATCAACGATCTTCGCCTTACCACCTAGGTCAACTAGCGCCTGAAGCACCCAGTCATTTAAGTCTTGTCGCGTAGCCAATCAAAACTCTCCTATTCAAAGGATCACAACCACAACTATAATACAAATATTTCTAATGCTAAACATCCTTTTAGTTGTATTCCTTAAGGCGATCTATCCGCTAGCGACACCCCCGTCATGCAACAGCCGCTCCACCAGTTCCCGCGCGCGTTCGGGACTGAGGCCCTCGCGCTGGTCGACGGCAAGGGGGTGGTCGGTGGGCTCCAGCTCCAGGTGGGGGCGCTCGCCCTGGTCGCGGAGGTGGACGGCGAGCTTGAGGCTGAGGCTGTCGGGGTAGAACGGGAGGCGGTTCGAGAGCCAGCCGAAGTAGGGGCCCTCGCCGGCGGGGACGGGCCGGTCCCAGAGCTCCAGGTAGCGCTCGAAGTTGGGCTGGCTGAGGGAGGTCCAGACGCCCCAGCCGAACTGCGCCTCCGTGCCGCGGAGCGGCACCAGCAGCACGCCGCGCACGAAGTAGTGGGTCTCGTCGAGGACGAAGAGGTCGTCGCTCAGGCGGCAGCGCCGGGCGCGCTCGGGCTCGGGTGTCTCGTGGTAATAGACTGGCGCGTCGAAGCCGAAGTCGGGCAGGCCTTCGTGGGTCTCGCCGCAGCGCCCACAGGTGAAGAGGAAGGGCTCCGTCATGCCGGCCTGTCCGTCATGAATGGGCTCCTCCGGCCTGTCTGGACCCTTGCCCGCGCGCGGATGGCGCTCGGAGGGCGTTCGCGCCCGCTTCTAGTCTTCTCTTAAGCCTTGCCGCCTTATCTTGTCCGAAGAGGCCCACAATCTTGTCCCAAGAGGGCCACCGAGGAAACGCCTGCCATGTCGGTCGCCACTGTCACCCTGATCGCCGCCCTGGTGGCCAGCGTGGTCGGCCTGGGGACCTTCGTCCATCTCTTCCTGCTCGCCTCGCGCTGGCCGCAGGCCAGCGGCCGGGTCGTCGGCAACGTGACTCAGATGCGCTCGACCCCGGGCAACGACTACGCCTACTTCCCGCGCATCGAGTTCCGCGCCGCCGACGGCAAGACCTACGAGGTGCGGGGCGACATCGGGCTCAACGAGGAATGGCCGCTCGGCCAGGCGGTGGAGCTGCGCTACCGGGCCGCCAACCCGAACCACACCACCACCATGAAGGCCTGGCAGCGGCTGCTGTTCTCGGCCGTCTTCATCGGCTTCGCCATCGCCTCCTGGTACGCCTGGCTGGACATGCGGGCCGAGTAGGCCACGACACCGGCCGGGTAGGGGAGTGTAAAGGCGTCCCCGCCCCGCTAGAGTCGCCTTATGACGACCCGAGCCAGGCGCGGACGGCCGCCCCACGACGATATCCTGACGCCCGCCGAGTGGCGCACGGTGCACGCGGCCCAGCACGGCCTCTCCACCGGCGAGATCGCGCGGCGCCGGGGCGTCAGCCGGGACGCGGTGAAGTTCCACCTGGCCAACGCGCGCGCCAAGATCGGCCTCGCGGACAAGCGCGCGCTCGCCGGCTGGTTCGCGGTCCCGCGCGCCAGCGCGCTCGCACGACAGGAGGACGCCATGACGGAAGAGCTGCAACTGGGTCCCATCGGGCAGGTCTCCCGCTCCGTCTCCGACCTCGCCCGGGCCGTGGCCTGGTACCGGGACGTGCTCGGGCTGCCCCATCTCTACAGCTTCGGCCGCCTGGCCTTCTTCGACTGCGGCGGCACGCGCCTGTTCCTGGAGGAGAGCGAGGCGTCGGTCACGCCGGAGTCCGTGCTCTATTTCCGGGTCGCCGACATCGCCCGCGCCTACGAGACGCTGCAGGCGCGCGGCGTGGCCTTCACCAGCCCGCCCCACATGATCCACCGGCACGACGACGGCACCGAGGAGTGGATGGCCTTCTTCGACGATCCCGACGGGCGGCCGCTGGCGATCATGTCCCAGCCGATCACGCCCCAGGCCGCGCCCTGATCGTCGGCTCCGGGCGGTCCGCGCCGGCCGCGGCTCAGGCGCCCGCGTCGCCCAGGGTCACGTGCGCGCCCTCGGCGGTACGCACAATTGCCCGCACAGCCGGCGCGTCGTCCAGCACGCAGGCCGCCAGACGCCCCGCGCCGAGGGCGTCCAGCAGGCCGACGAGCCGCTCCGGCTCGGGATGGTGGAGCTCCAGCGTCTCGAGGCGGAGGCCCTGGTCGGCCATGCGGCCCGCCGGGTGCGGGCCCGGCGGCCACTCGATGAGGGCCGGCAGGGTGCCCCCTTCCGGCAGGCCCCCGTCATCCCGGAGCGAGATCCGCCAGGCGAGATCGCCCCGGCTCATACCGACCGGGCGGCCCAGGTCCAGGCCGACCGCCCGGGCCGCCGCCAGGCTCGCCTCGATGTCGGTCGTCCGCGCCACCCAGGTGAGCGGCCGGGGGCAGCGTTCCAGGCTTGCTCGCTCGTCCGGATCGTCGAGGGCGAACCAGCGCGGCACGCTCGGCGGCGGCGCCACGGGATCGACGGCGATCACCTCAAGATAGCTCGACGGCCCGAAGGCGGTCACGTGGTTGTGGGTGCCCATGCGCGGATGGGCCCCACCTGGCGGCGGCACGATGCCGGTCTGCCGCTCCAGCCAGGCGACGCCTTGATCCAGGCTCGCCGCCCCGATCACCAGATGGTCGAGCTCCAGTTGTGCCATGTGGCGTCCGCCCCCTCTGTTCGTGTCCACCCCTGCAGGCGTAGCTTCTGGTATGCCTGCCCGAGAGCCGTCCGGGTCAGGCGATCCAGCCGACCTTGCGTGCCCAGGCCGCGATCTCGGCCTGGCGCGCGGCGTGGCTCGCGGGCGGCGCGTTGCCCTCGGCACGCGACTCGCGGCGCAGCCGCGCGATCTCGCCGGCCAGCGGCGGCAAGCCGACGGCGCGTCTCAAATCCTCCACCTCGGCCGGCTCCGCCAGGGTCCAGGGGCTGAGCTCGCCCCGCTCGTCCCAGTCGAAGATGGTGCCGTAGCGCTGCGGCCGGCGCTCGTTGAAGGCGATCCGGTCCTCGAGCCGCGCGAGATGGCTGGCCGGCACCCCGCCGGCGGCGACCGCGGCCTCCAGCAGATTGCGACAGCGACGCTGAAAATCGGGCGCGCTGATGGAGTGGAGCGCCACCAGGAGCGCGGCCTCGACCGCCGCCTCGCCGAACCGCGCCGCCGGCGGCCAGCCTGTGGCGTCAAGCAGGGCGTCGAGGGCGCGGGCGTTCTCCAGATGAACGCGCTCCATCACCGCCTGGTAGCCGTCGAACAGCGTGCCGTCGGCGACGAGGCGCGCGCGGGTCTCCCGGTCCCGCCGCACGAGCGCCAACAGCCGGTCCCGCACCTCGTCGTCTGCGGCACCCGTGGCGTTCGTGGCGTCCGCTGCGTCGGCTTTGTCCGGCACCTGCCGACCCGGGCTCATTCGTCCTCGCAGCCCGCCAGGAAGGCGCTCAGCTCGCCGTCGGGAATGGCATCTTTGGCGTAGGTGAAGCTGCCGGCCTCGGCGATCTCCTTGGCCGCCGCCACGAGAGCACCGAGGGCGGTGCGGGCGAGGCTGCCGCCGACGCTGATGCGCTTGACGCCGAGCCCCGCCAGATCGGCCACCGTCAGCGCCGCGCCGACGAGGCCCATGACCACGTTGACGGGCCCGTCCACCTCGCGCACCAGGGCGCCGATCTCCTCCGCGCTGCGCTGGCCGGGCGCGTAGAGGCAGTCGGCGCCAGCCTCCCGGTAGCGGTTGAGGCGGCGCACGGACTCGGCGAAGGCGTCCGGGTGGTCCACCAGGTAACACTCGGCCCGGGCCGTCAGCACGAAGGGCACGCCCGTGCCGTCGATCGCCGCGCGGGCGGCGGCGACCCGCTCGGCCGCCTCCTCGACGTCGTAGAGACCGTCCGCCGCGGCGGTGCTGTGGTCCTCGATACTGCCGCCGGCAAGACCGGCATCGATGGAGAGGCGGTAGGTCTTGGCCACCTCCTCGGGCGTCGCGCCGTAGCCCGCCTCCAGGTCGCCGCTCACCGGCAGGTCCACGGCACCGGCGATGCCGGCGCAGGCCTCCAGCATGTCGGTGCGGGAAATCCGGTCCTCGTAGTCCGGCAGGCCCCTGGCAAATGCGATGCCGGCGCTCGTTGTGCCGAGGGCCGGGAAGCCGGCCGCGGCCAGCAGGCGCGCGCTGCCGGCGTCCCAGGCGTTGGGCATGACGAAGGCGCCCGGCGCCCGGTGCAGCTCGAGGAAGGCCTGGGCCTTCCGCGCCGTGGCGTTCCGTTCCAGCTTGCCCTCTCCATCGTCTGCGTTCACGCGACCCATCGTCGGCCTCCCGATCCACGCCCGCAAGGGGCTCCCGTCTCTCTACGGAAAAGTCTAGCCGAGCGGTGCTGACAGCCTCCTGTCAGGAGCTTGGCAACAGCCGTCCCGAAAGCGTGCTCCGGCAGCAGGCCGCGCAAGGCTTCGCTCCCCAGCGCTATCCCTCCAGGACCGGCAGGTAGAGCAGGAACTCCTCGTGGCGGCGGTAGAACTCGACCGACGGCCGGCTGGGATCGACCCTGTGCTCCCGCGCCAGGGCATCGAAGGTCGGTGCGATGGCGGCGATGATCGTCTCGTAGTCTCCCTTGAGCCTGCGGTAGGCGTAGCGCCCGCCCGGGATCGTGGCCGTGCGCAAGCCGAGCGCTTCGGGATCGTCGCCGTCCTGCCGTCGGACACAGGCGCGGTATTCTTCGCGCTCCCAGAAGTAGACGCCGTAGAACTTGCGGCCCTTGAGGGAGTCGAGCTTGCTCTCAAGGCGCACGAAGGCGTCGTTCTCGGCCGGGTTGCCGTAGAACACGGCATACATGACCGGGATGTCGTCCAGGATCTTCGTCGGCGCCATGGGGATGACGCTAGCCAGTTTGGCGAAACTTGCCTAGCCGCCGCGCGCGACCGTCACCTCGTGGCCCGGCTCCTCGGGCTCGTCGTCGGTCATCTCGGCCGGGAAGCCGGGGGCCAGGATCTCGACGCCCGCGGCCTCTTCCAGGCGGCGGACGATGTTGGGCGACCATTCGTTCGCGCCGTAGCGCGCGGCTCCCTCCTTGAAGATCTCGATCAAGAGCGGCGAGAGCTGGAGGTCCAGGCCCGCCCGGTCGGCGAGCGCCTGGAACAGGCCCACGTCCTTCAGCACCAGGCCCATGGTGAAGTTGATGTCGCGGCTGCCGTTCAGGATCACCTGGCCCTCGGTCTCGTGGACGAAAGAGTTGCCGGAGGAGATGCGGATCGCCTCGTAGGCGGTGTTGAGGTCCATGCCGGCGAGCTTGGCGGTCGTGAGCGCTTCGGCAATGCTCACCAGGTTCGCGGTGGCGAGGTAGTTGGTGATGACCTTCAGCACCGAGGCCGAGCCGAGCGGCCCGGTGTGCAGGATGCGCCGGCCCATGACGGTCAGCAGCGGCAGCATGCGCTCGAAGGTCGCGCGCTCGCAGCCGGCGAAGATCGAGATGTTGCCCGTCGCCGCCCGGTGGCAGCCGCCGGAGACCGGGCAGTCGACGGCGGCCGCGCCCCTGGCTTCCACCAGCGCGCCCAGGCGCTTCACCTCGGCCTCGTCGGTGGTGCTCATCTCGGCCCAGACCTTGCCGGGGCTGAGGCCGGCGAGCACTCCGTCCTCGGCCTCCAGCACCGCCGCCGAAGCCGCCGGGCTGGGCAGGCAGGTGATGACCACGTCGACCGTCTCGGCCAACTCGCGCGGGCTTTCCGCCCAAGCGGCACCCCGCTCCAGGAAGGGCGCCGCCGCCGTCCGGTCGAGGTCGCGCACGGTGAGATCCAGGCTGTTGCGCTGCAGGCTGCCCGCCAGCTTGCCGCCGATGTTGCCTAGCCCGATGAAGCCGATCGTCATGCCGTCGCTCATGGCGCCCGTAGTGTCGCCCGTCATGCCGCTTCGTCTCCTGCGCCTTGGTCACCGGCCTCCTGGCGCGCGCCTCGCCCCTGCCGGCGGCGGTGGCGGCGCGCCTTGGCCAGATTGCCGCAGTTGGACATGGCGCACCAGCGTCGCGAGCGGTTCTTGCTGCGGTCGAGAAACAGCCAGTGGCAGTCTGCGCCGGCGCACTCGCGAAGCCGCGCCACCTCCCCCCCGCCGAGCAGTTCGAAGGCCGAGCGCGCCACCGGCCAGAGCACCCTTTCGAGCGCGTCCGGCGCACCGCCCCAGGCGGGACCCAGGCCGCGCGCATGGGGCAGCAGCCGCGTCTCGGCCAGGAGCGGCGCCAGCCGCTGGTTGAGGTCGGCCAGCTCCTCTTCCTCGGGCGCACGGCCGGCAGCCAGCGCCGAGGCTACCCGGTAGAGCGCTTCCCGCAGTGCCACCGCCTCGGCCAGCAGCTCGGCGGCGCTGCCCGGCGCCCAGTCGGCCTGGGCCCTGAGCGCCGCCGCCGCGCCCGCGTCGAGGGCGCCCGCCGCCAGGCCCCAGTCCACCAGGGCGCCGTAGTCGGTCAGCCAGTCCAGTCGGCGATCGCTGCCGCGCCATTCCAGGGTGTTGGCGAAGTCCAGCGAGAGTGCGCCGCCAAGCAGCGGCGGTCCTCCCGCGGGCGGCGGGCCTCCATCGGAGGCCGGTGCGCCCGCCTCCGCCACTACTTCCATCCCCGAAACGGGTGCGCGGCGGATGCTCGCAGGCAGATAACCATTGAAATCAGTTTGACAGGTTACCGTGGAAATGCAATGGATCTGTATAACTATCAAAATTATTTTTGCCGGTAAAGCACCGAGATCGGGAGTAGGCCTTGGAGCGGAAGCGACCGGACCGTCCGGTACAGCCGGGGGCGCCCTCCGGCGACGGGTCCGCCACCGGGTCCTCCGCCGGCCCCTCGCGCGGCGCCCGCGAGGCCCGGCCGGCCGACGCGGGGTCTCCGGCGGGGTCTGGGCAGGCATCCTCCGATGCGACATCGGTTGCGCCCGGAGCGGTGATCGCCCGATCCCGGCCTGGGGTCGGAGCCGAGACGCCCCGGCTGGACTGGCGGGCGCTGGCGACGGTGATCGTCTGCCTCACTGTCTTCGACGTCACCATGGGGCTCAGCTATCCCCTGCTCTCCCTGCTGCTGGAGCAGCGGGGAGTCAGCCCCTTCGTCAACGGCCTCAACGCCGCCATGCTGCCCCTTGGCCTGGTAGTGACGGCGCCGCTGATCCCGACCCTGGCGGCGCGGCTCGGGGCCTGGCGGCTCGCGATCTTCTGCATCCTGGCGACGGCCGGACTGCTGGCCTTGATAAAGCTCTGGCCGTCGCTGGGCGCCTGGTTCGTGCTGCGCTTCCTCCTGGGCGCGGTCGAGGGCGCCCTTTTCGCCATCAGCGAGATGTGGGTCAACCAGCTCGCCAGCGGAACCAACCGGGGCCGGGTCATGGCGGTCTATGCAAGCTTTCTGTCCCTCGGCTTCGCCAGCGGACCGCTGCTGCTGCCGACCACGGGCACCGAGGGCTGGCCGCCCTTCCTGGTGGGCATCGGCTTCGCCCTCGCGGGCCTGGTTGTCCTGCTGAATGCCCGGCGCAGCGTGCCGGCGGCCCGGCTGGAGGAGCGGGTCTCCTTCCTCTCCTTTTTGCCGCTCGCCCCGACCCTGCTCATGGCCGCCTTCCTCTTCGGTGTTTTCGATACGGCGAGCCTCTCCCTCTTCCCCCTCTACGGCCTGCGCCAGGGCCTCGACGAGGCGGGCGCCAGCTATCTGCTGGGGGCCATGATCGCCGGCAACATCGTGCTCCAGTTCCCCCTCGGCTGGCTCGCCGACCGGTTCGGCCGCCGCCCCATGCTGATCGCCTGCGCGCTCGCCACTTGCCTGGGCTCGGCCGTCCTGCCGGTAGCCATCGCCACCCCCTGGCAGTGGCCGCTGGTGCTGATCTGGGGCACCACCGGCTTCGGCATCTACACCCTGGCGCTGGCCGAGCTGGGCGACCGCTTCCAGGGCGCGACGCTCCTGGCCGGCACGGCGGCGCTCACCGCCATGTTCGGCCTCGGCGGCATCACCGGCCCGACCCTGGCGGGCGCCGCCATGGACGCGTTCGGCCCCCACGGCCTGCCGCTCGTGCTGGGCATCACCTACGCCCTGTTGGCCGCAGTCTCGATCCTGCGCGGCCGGCGGCGTTGAGGCGGTTTCCACTCGCGCTGACTGGTGCCAACCGCCCGCAGGGCCCGCCTTCGCGGCGTGCCCGCCCAGGCGACGCCCAGCAGCCCGGCGCACCTCGGCCGCCCCTTCGGTCCGCTCTGACCCTGAAAGCAGACGTCCTCGAGGGGGTTCCAGAACGTCTCAGATTGACCCAACTCAGCCCTTCCGAGGCTACGACCCCTCCCATCCCGCTTTGCGCAGGCCGTCGAGGAAGAACTCCAACGTTTCGCCGTCCCTGAACGCGTAGGCCTGTTCGAAATAGGTACATGTCGGGTCAGGCAGATAGCGCTTCGAGTCTGCCAAGGCGACCTTGGCAGCTTCGAGGTCACCCTTGTGTCCAAGGGCGGAGACGAGCCGGTGACTGGCGGTCACGTAGGCCGGATTATCCGCAAGGGATTTGCGCGCATAGTCCACGGCGGCGTCAAAATCCTTTGTCAGGATGTGCGCCAGTGCCAATTGGGCCCAGGCCACCGCGTTTGTCGGATCGCGCGGGCTGAGACGCAAGGCCTTTAGCATCCCTTCGATTCCCTCCTCTGGGCGGCCTGAAAACATCAGCGCGTAACCCAGGGCCAGGTGACCAACGGAATAGGAGGGATTGAGTTCTATCGCACGCTCGGCCTCTTCAACGCCGCGTTCGGGTTGGCGGTTGAAAACATTCAAAGAAGCCAGCACGGTTCTCGGAACCGGCTCATTCGGGTCCAGGATGGTGGCACGTTGTGCCGCCGCGATGCCATTGGCGATAGACTGGTCCCGATCATCGCTCCAGCCCATGACCGCATCGAACATATGGGTTGCTGCGATATATCCTTGGGCCAGGCCGGACAGAGGGTCGATCTCAAGCGACTTCTCGAAATACTCGCGCGCCTGGCCCATGTCCGCTTCGGTGAGACGGTGATAGTGCCAGCATCCGCGCTGCAACAGATCCCAGGCGCCCAGCTCGGCAGGCCTCTTGCGGACGGACCGTCGTTCTTCGGCCCGTCCCATTTCAGGGACCATATGCGTGACGATTCGCTCGGCAATCTCATCTTGTAGATCGAAGATATCGACTAGGTCTCTGTTATAGCGTTCGGCCCATAGATGCGCGTTCGTTGCAGCATCGATCAACTGACCAGTAACGCGCACGCGCTTGCCTGCCTTGCGCACGCTGCCCTCCAGCACGTAGCGCGCACCCAGTTCACGTCCGACCCGCTGTATGTCAATATCTTGCCCCTTGTAAGTGAAGCTGGAATTTCGCGCGATGACCGGAAAGCTGCGCCACAGTGAGAGGGCGGTGATGATGTCCTCGGTGATGCCGTCGGCGAAGTATTCCTGATCCGGATCAGCGCTCATATTGTTGAAGGGAAGGACCGCGATGGCCGGCTTCTCGGTGAACCTGGGTGCCGCTGGACTATCAGCCGCCCCACCGGGGCCACCACGGTCCCTCTTGCCAGGGCGGATGCGATAGACCCGAATAGGCTTAGCGATGTTCTTGACGGTATGTTCCCCCGTGTCCTCGAAAGCGGCTTCGACTTTGCCCGCAACCTGGTCGTAAACAAGTCGACTGAGAGTGATCCCGCCTGGTTCGGCTAAACTTTCGAGTCGCGCCGCGACATTGACGCCGTCGCCGTAGATATCACCGTCGTCGATGACAATGTCGCCAGAGTTGATGCCGATACGGAACTGCAGAGACACTCCGCCGGAACACTCAGGCTGGCGCGATTGCCAGCCGATCGCGCATTCCACGGCATCGACCACACTCTGGAACTCCACCAACACACCATCACCCATTAGTTTCACGATCCGGCCCCGATGGGCTGCGATCAGGGGCTCGATGAAATCCGTGCGAAGGTTCTTGAGAGCGGAGATAGTGCCAGCCTCGTCCACGCCCACAAGGCGGCTATATCCGACAACATCTGCGGCCAAGATGGCGGCCAATCTACGTTCCACACCGTCTCTCCCTCGAACGGAGACTAACGGCCATGGGTTCGAGAATCTACGCTACTTGGAAACCCTCCATTGACCGGAAATGGCTACTCTCGGCCAGTCCAAAAGGTGGGTCAGAACATCCGCTGTTGTCCGCAAAGCCGACATAGGAAACCCAGCTGACCTGGCCAGGGTTGCCAGCAATCCTGACGCGGGACATCTCAGCCGCTTCCGACCTCCTCGAACTCCGCGCTTTCGAACTCCGCGTCCTCGGCGGCCGGGCCCGCCGGCCGGCCTCCGACCCGACGAACACGACCTTCTCGGTGCCGCGCGCCGGGGCGCCCGAGAGCGTCGTCCTCCGGTCGATACTGGCGGGGCTGTCACTGAGCGTCTTGTTCATCCACTTCATGTGCACCCTACCATCCCCGTGTTCGACAACTAGGACCACCACGGGTTTGAAGTCGCCGTCGAGCTCGGACTCGTCCTTCACCACAGCCCGGAGGGGCGCCTACTGCCAGACCCCCTGAACTTCTCTCGTGTCGACGAACCGCTCCCGCCGCTCGCGCTGGGCGGCGTTCCCTTCCGTGCGCGCGCCGTCTACCGTGGCCAACGGTGAACGACGAGGGAGGCGTCTGCCCATGAACGCGAGCGACGACGAGCCGGCCGGCAGCGGCCAGGGGCCCTTGGCGGGGATCCGGGTGATCGAGCTGTCCCACATCCTGGCCGCCCCTACCTGCGGGCTGATGCTGGCCGACCTGGGGGCCGAGGTGATCAAGGTGGAGCGGCCGCCGCGGGGCGAGACGACCCGCTACGACACCGTCGCCGAGGACTGGATCGGCGATCAGACCGCGAGCTTCATGACGGTCAACCGCAACAAGCGCTCGCTCGCCCTCGACCTCAAGGACCCGCGCGGAAAAGAGGTGCTGGAGCGCCTGCTGGCCCGGGCCGACGTGCTGATCGAGAACTACCGCCCGGGAGTACTCGCGCGCCTCGGCTTCGGCTACGAAGAGGTCTCGGCGCGCCACCCCCACCTGGTCTACGGCACGATCACCGGCTACGGCCTGACCGGCCCCTGGCGCGAGCGGGGCGGCTTCGACTTGGTGGCCCAGGCCATGAGCGGCCTCATGAGCATCACCGGCGAGGGCCCCGACCGTCCGCCGCTCAAGTGCGGCTCGCCCATGACCGACATCGTCGCTGGCCTGCTCTGCGCGCTGGGCGTGCTGGCGGCCCTGAACGAGCGCGGCCGCAGCGGCCGCGGCCAGCAGGTCGACACCTCCCTGCTGGAGGCCGGGGTCATCATGACCTACTGGCAGTCGGCGCTCGCCTTCGCCTCGGGCCAGACGCCGCGGGCGCTTGGCACGGCCCACCCGCTCTACGCCCCCTACCAGGCCTTCGAGACCAAGGACGGCTGGCTGGCGCTTGGCACCGCCAACGAGGCCAATTGGCGGCGCCTGCTGGAGATCCTCGAGGTCCCCGAGCTGGCCGAGGACCCGCGCTTTTCCAACGCGGCGGCGCGCATGAAGAACCTGCCGGCCCTCGACGCCCTCCTCACCGAGCGATTCCGCGGCCGCACTACTGCCGAGTGGATGGAAACGCTGGAGGCGACCGGCATGCCCGCCGGCCCTGTCCTCACCGTCAACGAGATGCACCGCCATCCCCAGGTGACCGCGAGAAAGATGGTGACAGAGGTAGAACACAGGAGCCAAGGACGGGTGCCGGCGATCGGCTGCCCCATCAAGTTCTCCGGCCATGAGGGGCCGCGGCGGCAAGGCGCCCCCCTCTTCGGCGAGCACACGAGGGAGACCCTCGCCGCCTGCGGCTACGATGAGGCCGAGATCGCGGAACTCGCCGACGCCGGGGTCGTGGGGACGCCCGAGACCGCCGGCTAGAGGGCAAGGGCGGCCTGGAAGCCGTAGCCGGCGATCAACGAGCCGATGACGGCGAGCGCCAGGTACCAGGCGAAGACCGGCAGGCGCACCAGGGCGAAGACGGCGACCGAGGCGTAGGCGCTGGTGATGCCGCCGGAGACCAGGAAGGCCATGGCCGCGCCTGGCGACATGCCGAGATCGATCAGGCCGCGCACCAGGGGCAGCGCGGCGTAGCCGTCCAGGTAAATGGGCGTGCCGACGGCGACCGCCAGCGGGATGGCCCAGGCGTTCTCGCCGCCGACGAAGCCGGCGATCAGCTCCGGCGGCAGGGCCCGCTGCAGCAGGCTCTCGGCGGCGAAGGCGAGGGTCAGCCACTTGGCGATCAAAAGCGCCGCGGCCCGGGTCTCGTCGAGGAACTGGGCCCGGCGTTCCGGATCCCGCCAGAAACGCCAGACGACCGGCCCCTTCCCGCCGCAGCAGACCGTGCCGCAGTCGCCGGTCTCGCGGCGCCGGCCGGCCGAGACCGCGGCGGGCTTGAGCGGCGCCGGGAAGGCGCCCCGCGCCTGCAACGCCTCAGTCGCCAGGCCGCCCAAGAGGCCGACGGCGAAGGCGGCCACGGTCTTGGCCAGGGCGAAGACCGGACCGAGCGTGCCGGCGGTGATCAGCAGCATGGAGGGGTCGGTGATGGGCGAGGAGAGCCAGAAGGCCATGATCGGCGCCAGCGGCACGCCGGCCGCCAGCAGCCCGGCGATCAGCGGCAGCACGCCGAGGCCGCAGACCGGCGTCAGGGCGCCGAAGAGGGAGGCGGCGAGGATCACTGCCAGAGGCCGGCCGCGGAACACCCGGGCGATCTGACCGTCGAGGCCGCTCGCCCGGATGAAGGCCGAGAGCCCGACGGCGAACGCCAGAAGCGGCGACAGCAGGACCAGACTGCGTAGGGCGAAAGTGGCCGTCTCGAAGGCGATCACCGGGCGGGCGAGCGCCAGCCCGGCCAGCACGGCGGCGGCAAGCAGGAGGCTCCAATGGCGCCAGCCCCACGGCGCGCGTCCTTGGGCCGTCCCGCCGTTTGGCTTCGAGATGTCCGTCATCGCCCGTTTCGTCCGTCATTCGGCATCGCGCGGGCAGATTGGCAGCTTGAAAGACATTCGGCCAACGAATAATATTTTATCGATTGATCAATTAAATTGATATCTTGGATCGAACCCATGACCCCAGCACTCGAAAGCGACCTGCTGCGCACCTTCCTGGCCATCGCCGACACGGGCAGCTTCACTCGCGCCGCCGAGACGGTCGGCCGCACCCAGTCGGCGATCAGCATGCAGATGAAGCGGCTCGAGGCCGCGGTCGGCCAACCCCTGTTCGCCCGCCAGGCCCGCGGCGTGCGTCTGACGGACCCGGGCGAGCGGCTGCTGGCCGAGGCCCGCCGGATCGTGCGGCTGCTGGACCGGGCGGCCGACGCCCTGCGCGGCCCGCCGGTCGAGGGCGCGGTCCGGGTCGGCGTGCCCGAGGAGTACGGCGCGACGCTACTGCCCGGCGTGCTGGCCCGCTTCGCCGACCGGCACCCGGGCGTCCAGGTGAGCGTGCGCTGCGAGACCAGCCAGGCCTTCGGACCGGCGCTGGAGCGGGGCGAGCTCGACCTGGCGGTCCTCGTCTCGGACCAGGGCGGCAGCGGGCCGGCGTCCCGGGGCGAGGTGCTGTTCCACGACCCCACGGTCTGGGCCACGTCCGTGCGGCACCTGGCCCACGAGCGCGCGCCCCTGCCGCTCGCCATGTTCGAGCGGGACTGCTGGTGGCGGGACTGGGCGCTCCGATTGCTGGACGAGCGAGGTCGCGCCTACAGCGTGGCCTACGCCAGCGCCAGCATCGCCGGCATCCAGGCGGCGGTGGCCTCGGGCCTCGCGGTCGGCGTCCTGGGCCAGAGCACCCTGCCGCCGGGCGTCCGCCGCCTCACGCCCGAGGAGGGCTTCTCGGACCTGCCTGCCTCGACCGTCGTGCTGCGCCTCGGCCACGGCGGCTCCGGCGCCGTCGACAGCATGGCCGCCGCCATCCGCGAGGCCTTCCGAGCGCCCGCCGGCGCACCGCTCGCCGCCGTTCCCGCAGCCTGACGCGAAAGCGCCGCCGCGCCCGGCCCGCACCCTCTTGAAACATCGCCGATTAAGTGCATATACATCTATCATGGCACAAAGACGGACCGGCAGGCTGCACCTCAAGGGCGCGCGCGAGATCGCCGAAGGCTGCGTCGCCAACCGGCTGCGCCGCGCCGACCGGGCCGTCATGCAGTACTACGACGCGGCGCTGCGCCCCTTCGGCCTGCGCATGACCCAGTTCTCCCTGCTGGTGGCGCTGCGCCTCATGGAGCCGGTCACCATCCAGGACCTGGCGAAGGCCATGGTGACGGACCGCACGACCCTGACCCGCAACCTGGCCGCCCTGGCCCGCCAGGGGCTGGTCACCGTCGCCCCCGGCGAGGACCGGCGCACCCGACTGGTCCAGGCGACGGACGAAGGCCACGCCCTGCTCGCCCGGGCCTATCCGGACTGGCGCAAGGCCCAGAACCGGGTGCGCCGCAAGCTGGGCGCGGCGCGCAGCGAGCGCCTGCTGCACGAGCTGAGCGAGGCCGTCGACCTTCTAATATAGAAAATTTTCTCAAATTAAGTGTAGATACACTTATCAACCCTCAGGACAAGGATCAAGACCATGTGGACATCCGATGAAAGCTTCGACCTGCGGCTGACCCCCGCCGCGAGAACCTGGCTGGCGGCGGTCCTGGCGGCCGCCTTCGCCATCGCCGCCGCCGTCGGCGCGACAGGCCTGCTGGCCACGGACCCGGACCAGGCCCTGCGGCCGGTGCTGCTGGGGATCGCCGTGCCCCTCGCCGCCTTCGCGGCGGCCTACGCAGTCCTGCCCCGCCTGCGGAACTGGTTCGGCTCCCTCGACCTGCGCATGCTGACCCTGTTCCAGAGCTGGCGGGTGATCGGCTTCGCCTTCCTGCCGCTCTATGCCTACGGCGTGCTACCGGGCCTCTTCGCCTGGCCGGCGGGGCTGGGCGACGTGGCCATCGGCCTGGCCGCGCCCTTCGTCGCCGCCCGTCTCGCCCGCGATCCGAGCTTTGCAGCCAGCCGGGGCTATCTCTGGTTCCACCTGCTGGGGCTGCTGGACTTCGTCGCCGCGGTCGGCACGGCCATGCTCGCTTCCGGCGCCATCCCGGCGATCCATGCCGGCAGCCCGAGCAGCGCGCCCATGGAGGTCTGGCCCCTCTTCCTCATCCCGGGCTTCGGCGTGCCGCTCTTCATCCTCCTCCACCTGGCGGCCCTGCGCCAGGTCCTGCGCCTGCGCTCCGGCGCCACGCGCCTTCAAAGGGCGTAGGCGGAAAGGCTCAGCGGGAGCTGTCCGAGGGGGCGGCGGAGCAGCCGCCCCCACCCGTCTTCACGGCGATAGCCAGGCCGCTCGCCCAAGCCAGCCGCACCAGGCGGCAGTCGCCGCGTTCCTCCAGCTCGCTCAACAGTCGTGCGACCGCGTCGCCGTGACCGGCGGGCCAGTTGGCCTGAGGCAGCAGGTCGTCGATCACGTAGAGCCCGCCGACCGCCAGCAACCGCCAGGCGGCCTCGAAATCCCGGAACTTGCCGGGCCAGGTATCGGCGAAGATGAGGTCGTAGGGGCCGTCCCCGGCATCGCGCAGCCAGGTGCCGCCCTCGGCCACCGCCAGGGTGAGGCGCGGGTCGGCGCCCAGGTGGCGCCGCGCCACGGCGACGGTCTCGGCATCCTCGTCGACGCTGGTGAGCGCCGCGCCTTCGTCCATGCCGTCCAGCAGCCAGGCGGTGGCGAGCCCCGTGCCGGTGCCCAGCTCCAGCAGCCGCCCGCCCGGCCTGCTCGCCGCCAGCGCGCGCAGCAAGGCGCCGATCCGCGGCTCCGAGGCGGCCGAGAAGCCGAGGCCCCTGCCGTCGCGTGAGATAGCCGCGAGCGCCGCCGGCGGATCGCTTATGGCCTGGTCGTCCACGACCTCAGCCCGCTTCGAGCGCCCGCTCCAGGTCGGCGATCAGGTCCTCGGGGTCCTCGATGCCGACGGAGAGGCGGAGCAGGTTGGCCGGCACCTGGGAGTGGGGCCCCTCGATGGTGGCGCGGTGCTCGATCAGGCTCTCGACGCCGCCCAGCGACGTGGCGGGCACGAAGAGGCGCGCGCGGCCGGCGATGGCCTTGGCAGCCGCGGCGTCGCCGTCGACCAGGAGCGAGAGCATGCCGCCGAAGCCGCCCGTCATCTGGCGCTTGGCGATGGCGTGGCCGGGATGGCTCTCCAGGCCCGGATAGAGCACCGCCGCCAGCTTCGGGTGCCTCTCGAAGTGGCGGGCGATCCGGAGCGCGCCGGCCGCGGCCTGCTCGACCCGCAGGTAGAGGGTGCGCAAGCCCCGCAGCAGCAGCCAGGCCTCGAAGGCGCCCAGCACGCCGCCCATCATGCGGCGCACCTGGGCGATCTCCTGCCAGCGAGCGTCGGGCCGGCCGGTCACCAGCACGCCGGCGGTCAGGTCGCTGTGGCCATTGAGATACTTGGTGGCCGAATGGAACACCAGGTCGGCACCCAAGGCGAGCGGCCGGGTGAGGACCGGCGTCGCCGCCGTGGCGTCGACCGCCAAGAGCGCGCCGGCCCCATGGGCCGCCTCGGCCGCGGCGGCGATGTCGATCACGTCCCAGGTCGGGTTGACCGGCGTCTCGATCCAGACGACCGCCGTCTCGCCGGGCCGGATCGCAGCCGACAGCGCGTTAGGGTCGGCCGCCTCGAACAGGGTGAGGCCGATGCCCCGCCGCTCGGAGAGACGTCTGAGCCAGTCCTGGGCGCCGTGGTACATGATGGTGGGCGCCACCACGTGCTGGCCCGTCTCCAGGGTCTCGAAGAGGGCGACGACGGCCGCCATGCCGGAGCCGAAGACCCGGGCCTCGGCGCCGCCATCGAGCTGCGCCACGAGTGCCTCCACCCGGTCGCCGCCGGAGCTGCCCGAGCGGCTGTAGCTGTGCACGCCGATCAATTCGTAGGCCGCGTCGCGGGCGAAAGTGGTGGAAGGCTGCAGCGGCGGCACGACGCCGCCCGTCGCCGGGTCGACGGCGTGCCCGGCCTGGGCAGCGAGGGAGCGGGGCGAAAGCTCGGAACGCTCGGACATGGGACCTCCTCGTGGTCTGGCGCGCTCGTGGTCTGGCGCTGGCGGTCTGGTGTATCAGGCGCGCGCCGGGACCGTTCAAGGTTGCGCCTCTTCAAGGCAGGGCCGCAAGGCGTCGTAGTCGAGCCCGGCGGTCCGCTCGGCACGGGCGAAGGACGAGCCGGTGAGCGCCAGCAAGCCGGCGACGTAGGCATGCAGCACGGCCCGGTCCTCGCTTGCGCGCCACGCATCCGGGCCAAGGCCGGCCTCCCTCAGCCAGTCCGCGGGCGGCATGGGATCCCGGGGGCGCAAGGTCTCCGGCCAGTCCCAGAGGGCGAGGCGCGCGGCGATGCGCTCGGCGCAGCGGGCGATGGCCTCGGCCGGCGCGCCGCCTGCGGGGTTCAAGAAGTTGACCGGCGCCTCGGCCGATCCAGTCGCCGGCCCGGCGTGGCAAGGGCCGCAGCTCCGGGCGAAGGCCTGGCGGGCGGCCGCCCCCGGATCGGGCTCGCCGGGCGGCTCGCTCCATTCGCCGCCTGCTGGTGAAACAGCGGTCAGGGACAGAAAGACGAGTGCGACACAGCGGGAGACGCGAACCCGGGACCGGCGTGCGCTCACCTCTCCCGGGCCGCCAGGGCCTTCGCCCGGATCTCGCTCAGGCTCTCGCTGACGGTGAGGGCCTCCGGGTCGAGGCGGAGCTCGATCAGCGCCGGGCGTCCGGCGGCGCGGGCCCGCTCGTAGGCCGGGGCGAAGTCCTCCGTGGCCTCGACCCGCTCGCCGTGGGCGCCGTAGGCCTGGGCCAGCTTGGCGAAATCCGGGTTGACCAGCTCCGTGGCGCTGACCCGGCCGGGGTAGCTCCGCTCCTGGTGCATGCGGATGGTGCCCCACATGCCGTTGTTGACCACCACGACGATGATGTTGGCGCCGTACTGCACGGCGGTGGCGAGCTCCTGTCCGGTCATCTGGAAGCAGCCGTCGCCAGCGAAGGCCACTACCGTGCGCTCGGGATGGAGCCGCTTGGCGGCGACCGCCGCCGGCACGCCGTAGCCCATGGAGCCCGAGGTCGGGGCGAGCTGGCTGCGGTAGCGGCGGTAGCGGAAAAAGCGGTGGAGCCAGACCGTGTAGTTGCCGGCGCCGTTGGTGACGATGGCGTCGCCCGGCAGGGTGCGGCGCAGAATGGCCATGACCTCGGCAAGCTGCAACGAGCCGGGGTTGGCGACCGGCTCCCCCCAGGCCTCGAAGTCGGCCCGGGCCGCCTCCAGGCGCTCGCGCCAAGCCGGCCGCGCGGCGGGCGCGCTGTCGGCCACCGCCGCGGCGAAGGCCTTCATGCCGGACTGGATCGCAAGCGTCGGCTGGTAGACGCGTCCCAGCTCCTCGGCGCCGGGATAGACGTGGACCAGGCGCTGCCGGGGCCTGGGGATGTCGAGCAGGCGGTAGCCGTCGGAGGTGGTCTCGCCCATGCGCGTGCCCACCAGCAGCAGCAGATCGGCGTCGAGAATGCGCTCGCGCAGACCGGGACTCATGGCGATACCCACGTGGCCCACGTAGTTGGGATGGTCGTTGTCGAAGTAGGACTGGCAGCGGAAGGAGGCGCCGACGGGCAGCCGCCAGGCCTCGGCGAAGCGCTGGAAGTTGAGGCAGGCCTCGGCGTCCCAGCCGCCGCCGCCGACCACGGCGAAGGGGCGCTCGGCCTCGGCCAGGAGCGCCTCGAGGCGCGCCAGATCGCCCGAGCCGGGATGGGCCTCCACCGGCCGCCAGGGATCGGACAGCCGTGCCTCGGCCCGCTCGGTCAGCATGTCCTCGGGCAGCGCGAGCACCACCGGGCCGGGCCGCCCCGCGGTCGCCGTGTGGAAGGCGCGGCTCATGAACTCCTGCACCCGCTCGGCGCTGTCGATCTCGGCCACCCACTTCGCCATCTGGCCGAACATGCGCCGGTAGTCGATCTCCTGAAAGGCCTCGCGCTCGCGCATGTCGCGGGCGACCTGGCCGATCAGCAGGATCATGGGCGTCGAGTCCTGAAAGGCGATGTGGACCCCGGCCGCGGCGTTGGTCGCCCCCGGCCCCCGGGTCACCAGGCAGACGCCGGGCCGGCCGGTGAGCTTGCCGACGGCCTCGGCCATGATCGCCGCCCCGCCCTCCTGGCGGCAGGCGGTGACCGCGATCTCCGGCACGTCGACCAGCGCGTCGAGCACCGCCAGGTAGCTCTCGCCCGGCACGCAGAAGACGTGCTCGGTGCCGTTGAGCCGCAGGGCCTCCACCAGCAGTTCGCCGCCGCTCTTCAGCTCCGCCTTCGCCATCGTCCCCCTCGCCCGCGTCTGAGCAATCGTCACCTGATAGACCGGCGGCGCCCCGCTGTCACGGTCGAGTTCACCCGGCCGCCGCAAGCGAAAGCACAGACACACTCACTGATGGAAGTTCTTGCATGACAAGCATCCCTACACCAAATGCCAGGATGCGTTGTTCACACAGTCTGACCGGCGTCATGAAGAAGGCCAAACGGAAGTCAGAGGCAGCTATAGATCTCGTTGCGGGGTGTCTGTTCGACCTTACAGTCGGAGCTTTCCTGTCCATTGGCACCGCGTTTCTTGTCTTTTACTTGGGAACGCTGAGTCTCGGCGTCGAAATGAGAGAGGTTCCGGGGGCCTATATAGTCCCGATTGTCGGCGTGCTGTTTTGCCTTGCTTTGTATGGGTACAGCAAACTGCTCCAAAGATTCTGGGACTGGGTGGGAAGGCCCAAGGCAGAGCGCAATGAGAAGCGCGGGCTGGAATGAATCGAGGCTCACAGTTGCTTGGATGCCGGCTGTCCTATCAGATCTCAAATAGCCTCGCTCCACCACCCGCGTTGCTTTGTGAGCCAGGGGCGCGCTAGGGTCGCGGTCCATGAGCGCGCGCCCCGAACCCGCCTGGCTGAAGCCGGCAAGCGACTACGGTCCGATCGCCGTCTTCTTCGCCGCCTACGTCCTCTCCGACCTGCTGTGGGCGACGGGCGCGCTGATGGCCGCCACCGCCGTCGCCCTCGCCCTGTCGCTGGCGATCGCCCGGCGGGTGCCGCTGATGCCGCTGATCACCGCCGGCGTGGTGGCGGTCTTCGGCGGGCTCACCCTGGCGCTCCAGGACGAGACCTTCATCAAGATGAAGCCGACCATCGTCCAGGTGCTCTTCGCCGTCGTGCTGCTGGGGGGCCTCGCCGCCGGGCGGCCGCTCCTGAAGCCCCTGATGGGCGCGGCCTGGTCCATGGACGATCAGGGCTGGCGCAAGCTGACCTTCCGCTTTGGGATCTTCTTCCTCGCCATGGCGGGCCTCAACGAGGCAGTCTGGCGCACCCAGAGCACCGACTTCTGGGTCACCTTCAAGGTCTTCGGCATCCTCGGCCTGACCCTCCTCTTCGCGCTGTCCCAGACCCCGCTGATGCGCCGCCACCACTTGGCCGAGGAGGCCGAGAGCCTCGCCGGGCCGGCGGCGGGCGAGGACTGATCCCGCCCCGGCTCAGAAACGGGAAGGTCAGTCCGCGTCACAAGGCGTCGTAGAGCGCCCCCAGCAGGCGCAGCTGGCGCGGATCGTAGTCGTTGCCGAAGCCGAGCATCTGGTTCATCACGTAAGCGACGCCGATGCCGGCGTCCGGATCGGCAAAGGCGTAGGAGCCGCCCCAGCCGCTGTGCCCGAAGGCCCTTGGCCCGGGACCGAGCTCCTCCACCTCGTTCAGCATGAAGCCGGCGCCGAAGGCGATCGGCCAGCCGAAGGAGAGTTCGTAGCCGCGGTAGCGCTCGGCGGTCGCGGCCGCGATGGTCTCCGGGGCGACAAGCCGCTTGCCGTCGAGCCTGCCGTCGCCCGCCAGGGCGCCGAAAAGGCGGGCCAGGCCGAGCGCGTCCCCCTGTCCGTTCGCCGATGGCACCTCGGCGGCACGCCAGGCCCGGTAGTTGGGCACGCGCGGGTCGATCCGCGGATTGAGATAGCTGAGCTCGGCGAACGGCCGGCCTTCGGCCTCGATCAGGTCGTCGTCGGAGCCGGGGCCGGCGATGATCTCGGCAGTACGCGCGTCTTCCGAAAGGGGCAGGCCGAGGTAGAGCTCGGCGCCGAACGGCCCGGCAATCTCCTCCGCCACGAAGCGGCCGATCGATCGGCCATCCGCCCGGCGCAGCACCTCTCCCGCCAGATGGCCGAAGCTGACCGCGTGGTAGGCGCAGTCCTCGCCCGGCGGCCAGAGCGGCTCCATGGCGGCCAGTCGGTCGACGAAGGGCCGCCAGGCCAGCAGGTCCTCCATGCTCACCGGCTCGAGGCAGCCGAGCAGGCCGGCCTGGTGGGACAGCAGACAGCCCAGGCTGACCTCGCCCTTGCCGCCCGCCGCGAACTCCGGCCAGACCCGCGCCACCGGCGCCTCGTAGTCGAGCACGCCCCGCTCGACCAGCATGGCGAGCGCGAGAGCCACCACGCCCTTGGTGGTCGACCAGATGTTGACCAAGGTGCCCCGGGTCCAGGGCCGTTCGCCCATAGCGTCGGCGTAGCCGCCCCAGAGGTCGACCACGACCCGTCCGTCGGCCACCACCGCGAAGGCCGCGCCCTGGTCCAGTCCCTCGGTCAGGTTCTGGGCGAAGGCGTCCCGCACGCCGGCGAACCGCTTGTCCGCTTCACCTTTGAAGCACGCTTTCACGCGCCCGGTTCCATCTTCGCGGAGCCTCCCGTCACGCCCGCTCCCGAATGCCGTCCGGGTCTCTTTCCCCACAAGACTTCAGCGACCGGAGCTTGTCAACGGCCGATGGCTCTAGCGCCAAAGTGGTTTCAGAGGACTAATGGCATCGTCAGCAGCGACGGCCCTCAAGGACTCGCACCTAATGTTAGAGCATCGCCGTAATCAAGGACCAGTCCTGCTCCGACGAGTCCTTAACAAACCATTAATCCGGGACGAATAGAACCGGAGCTTAACTTGGTTGCGGGCGATTCCCTTCCCCACTAAGGTTCCTTCTTCTTCGAGTCGGTCGGGGCCGCCAGCGCCGGACCGACGCGAGTCGCAGGGGAACCTATCCATGGTGCTCAAGCTGACGGCGGGCGAGTCTGCGGACGGCCAGCGGCCCCGAATCGCGGTCCTGGGCGTCGGCGGCGCGGGCACCAACGCCGTCAACGCCATGATCCGGGCCGGGCTCGAGGGCGTCGAGTTCATCGTCGCCAACACCGACGTCCAGGCGCTCGCCGGCTCGCCCTGCGAGAACCGCATCCAGCTCGGCCGCAACACCACGGGCGGCCTGGGCGCCGGCTCCCAGCCCGAGGTCGGCCGCATGGCCGCCGAGGAGGTGCTGGAGGATCTGCTGGACGCCCTCGAGGACTTCAACCTGGTCTTCATCACCGCCGGCATGGGTGGCGGCACCGGGACCGGCGGCGCGCCGGTGATCGCCCGAGCCGCGCGCGAGGCGGGCCTCCTCGCCATCTCCGTGGCGACCAAGCCCTTCGACTTCGAGGGCCCCAAGCGCATGCGCACGGCCGAGACCGGGCTGCAGGAGCTGCAGCGCTACTCGGACACCCTGCTGGTCATTCCCAACCAGAACCTGTTCCGGGTGGTCGACCGGCGGACCAGCCTGGGCGAGGCCTTCGCCCTGGCCGACCGGGTGCTGCAGGACGGCGTGCGCTCGGTCAGCGACCTGATCCTGCTGCCGGGCCTCATCAACCTGGACTTCGCCGACGTGCGCGTGGTGATCGAAGATATGGGCCGGGCCCTGATGGGCGCCGGCGAGGCGGAGGGCGAGAACCGGGCGATCGAGGCGGCCGCCGCGGCGGTCGGCAATCCGCTGCTGGAAGGGCTGCCGCTCGACCAGGTGCGCGCCCTGCTGATCAACGTGACGGGCGGCGAGGACCTGACCCTGCACGAGGTCGAACAGGCTGTCGCCCACATCAGCGAGCGGATCGACCCCTCGGCCGAGCTTATCTTCGGCTCCGCCCTCGACACCGGCCGGTCCGGCCGGATCCGCGTCTCGCTGGTGGCGACCGGCCTTAACGGCACGGCGCCCAGGTCCCAGTCGGCGGCCCGGGCGGCCATGCTCAGCCTGGTCTCCAACCGCGACCACGAGGCCCTGCCACAGGATCCGGCGGAGCCCCAGGCAGAGCCCGCCCCAGCGGAGCCCCAGCCAGCGCCGGCACCTCCGATAGCAGGGGCGGGCCCGTCCGAGCCTGCGTCGGAAGCCGCCGCTTCCCCGTCCCCGCCGGCCGCCGAACCACCCGCACCGCCGCCCCGGGAGGAGAGGTCTGCCGCGCCAGCGCCAACTGCCGCCGAGACGCCCGAAGAGCCTGAGGACGTCCTGGAGCTGACCGACCCGCTCGACGAGGCTGCGGAGACGGCCGCTGAACCGGCCGAGCCCGGCGCGGCGCCTCAGGAAAGCGGGCTGATCGAGCGGCTGGTGTCGGGCCTCACGGTCCAGCCGGAGGACCTCTTCCAGAAGGCCGAGCGCATCTACCGGCGGGGCGAGCCGAAGGACCTGCGACTCGCCTTCCGCATCTACCTGCGAGCGGCCAAGCGCGGCCATGCGGGCGCCCAGAACCGCCTCGGCTGGATGCTTGAGCGCGGCGAGGGCAGCGAGCCCGATCTGATGCAGGCGGCTCTGTGGCACCGCCGCGCCGCCGAGCAGGGTCATCTCAACGGCATGAACGACCTGGGCTATCTCTACCGCCAGGGCCGCGGCGTGCCGCAGGACTATGGCCAGGCGCTCTACTGGTTCCAGCTGGCCGCCGACCGGGACTACGGCTACGCCGAGTTCAACATCGGGCAGATGTACGAGAACGGCTGGGGCGTCGAGCGGGATCTGGACCAGGCCGTGAGCTGGTACCGCAAGGCCGCCTCGCGCAGCCACGAATGGGCCGGCCGGCGTCTCCGTGACCTCGGCATGACGCCTTAACCGGCCGGCCTTCCTTTACCCATCAAGGGTCTTCCCGGGCTCGGCGCCGAGGGCGCACACCAGGGCCTCGACCTCGCTGCGGACGGCGGACAGACGCGCCGGCTCGGTCGCGCGGATCACCAATCGTGCGCCGTAGCGGCCCTCCCGGTGGAAGGGATAGCTGCCGATCTCCACGTCGGGGCTGGCGGACTGGATGGCGCCCAGGCCCTCGGCCATCCGCCCTTCGGGCAGGTAGGCGACCACGGTCTCCGAGACCAGCGGCCGGCCGCCGGTCAGCCGGTGGCTGAGGCTTTCGAACATGACCTGCATGACCGCCGGGATGCCGGCCAGGACGAAGACGTTCTCCATCTGGAAACCGGGGGCGCCGCTGATCGGGTTCTCGACCAAGCTCGCGCCCTCGGGCGTGTGGGCCATGCGGAGACGGGCCTCGTTCAGCTCGCCCTGTTTGTAGTAGCCCTCCAAGATCCGCTTCGCCTCGGGATTGAGGATCAGCGGCACGCCGAAGGCCTTGGCGACCGAGGCCGCGGTGATGTCGTCGTGGGTGGGGCCGATGCCGCCTGTGGTGAAGAGGTAGTCGTAGCCGCGGCGCAGCGCGTTCACCGAGGCCACGATGACACTCTCGTCGTCCGGGACGACCCGCGCTTCCAGCAGGCGCACCCCGACCGCGTTCAGCCGCTCGCCGAGAAACGCCAGGTTGGCGTCGCGGGTCTGGCCGCTGAGAATCTCGTTGCCGATGATCAGCAGCGCGGCACTGACGGTCGCGCTCACGCCGCTCCGCCGCCGCGCGGGCCCCGATGCCTCGACCCGATCAAGCGCGCCCCCGCTTCCCGTTCAGCTCTTCACGTAGCCCTTGGCCCGCATGCAGCTCTCGAAGAGGGTGCCGCGGCGCCGGTCCTCGCTGTAGTAATCGAGCCGCTGGGATATCCTGTCCAGCTGCCAGAGTTCGCTGCGGTCGTTGCGCGAATCGTAGCGGTCGTCGTCGATCTGGGTCTCCCGGGCGATCTGGGCGGCGGCGGATTCGTAGCAGGCGGCGATGTCGATCTGGCGCTGGTTCAGGGGAACCTCCGGATTGGTCCAGCCCCTGGCGTCTGGGATCGCGATGGCCGCCGGACCGGCCGAGGCCGTCGGGTCCGGCCTGATGGTCTCGACGACCGGGCCGGCGCTCTCCAGGCTCGCGCCGGAGCTGGCCGCCGCAGGTTCGCCGGACGGCGCCGCAAGAGGTCCCGCCGTCGGATCTGGCGGCGGCAGCGCCTCGCCGCCGGGCAGCTCGGAGCGCTCCGGACGGGGTGAACAGGCGGCCACCAGAAAGAGGCCGAGCGCCAGTACGGCGACGAAAACAACCTTCATCTTCGGTCGTCCCTTGTTTCGCAGGCGCCGGCTTCCGACCTCACTTAGGGTTGGGCGCGCGACATCTCAAGTCCGGGGCCGCCGGTTGATCGCGATCCCGCCCGAGGGTACCAAGACCTCATGCGATTCGCAGAACCCCTGATCGCCGGCCGCTTGCTGAAACGATACAAGCGTTTCCTGTCGGATGTCGAACTACAAGACGGTGAGCGGGTGACCGCCCACTGCCCGAATCCCGGCTCCATGATGGGCCTGGCCGAGCCGGGCATGGCGGTCTGGCTCTCGCCCAGCCGCAATCCGGCGCGCAAGCTGGCCTACACCTGGGAGCTGGTGGACGCCGGCCCCTCTCTGGTCGGCATCAACACCGGCTGGGCCAACGCCATCGTGGCGGAGGCCTGGCGCGCCGGCCAGATCCCGGAGCTCACCGGCTACGACGGACTGAGGCGCGAGGTGCGCTACGGCAAGAACAGCCGCATCGACCTCTTGCTGGAGTCCGACAGCCGTCCGGCCTGCTACGTGGAGATCAAGAGCGTCACCCTGAGCCGTCCCGGCGCGGGAGGGGCCAACGGCGCGGCGGCGGAGTTTCCCGACGCGGTCACCGCGCGCGGCGCCAAGCATCTGGCGGAGCTGGCCGCCATGGCCGAGCAGGGCGCGCGTGCGGTCATGCTCTACCTGGTGCAGCGGAGCGACTGCGCCCGCCTGGCGATCGCCGCCGACATCGACCCGGCCTACGACCGGGCCTTCGCCGACGCCCGCTCGCGCGGCGTCGAGGCCATCTGCTATGGTTGCAAAGTCGGGCCTGAGGCCATTGAATTGGACCGGCCTCTGCCGCTCGGCGGCTGAGCGGCGGAAATCACGAGAGACGCGATGACAGGCACGGGTTCGGGCGAGGCCGCCATGCGCATGAGCGCGGAAGAGCGCCGCATCACGATCCACAGCGCCGAGGACTTCACCGCCATGCGGGCGGCCGGGCGCCTGGCGGCGGAGACGCTCGACTACATCACGCCCTTCGTCCAGCCCGGGGTCAGCACTGAGGAGCTCGACCGCCTCTGCCACGACTTCATCGTCAAGCGCGGCGCGATCCCGGCGCCCCTCGACTACCGGGGCTTCCCCAAGTCGATCTGCACCTCGGTGAACCACGTGGTCTGCCACGGCATCCCGAACGAGCGCAAGCGTCTCGCCGACGGGGACATCCTCAACATCGACGTGACCGTGATCCTGGACGGCTGGCACGGCGACACCAGCCGCATGTACTACGCCGGCACGCCCAAGGTGCGGGCCAAGCGCCTGGTGGAGACCACCTTCGAGGCCATGTGGAAGGGCATCGACCAGGTCCGCCCGGGCGCCACCCTGGGCGACGTGGGCCACGCCATCCAGGTTCACGCCGAGGCCCAGGGCTTCTCGGTGGTGCGCGACTTCTGCGGCCACGGCCTGGGGCGGGTGTTCCACGACGCCCCCAGCGTGCTGCACTTCGGCGAGCCCGGCGACGGCGTGGTGCTGCGCGAGGGCATGTTCTTCACCATCGAGCCGATGATCAACGCCGGGCGCTTCCAGGTGAAGATCCTGGAGGACGGCTGGACCGCGGTCACTCGCGACCGCTCGCTCTCGGCCCAGTTCGAGCACTCGGTGGGCGTCACCGCCGACGGCGTCGAGGTCTTCACCCAGTCGCCCAAGGGCTGGTACAGCCCGCCCTACGAGGCCTGAGCCACACATGGGCCGCGCGGCAGGTTTCGGGCCGCCATGAGCGCCTCAAAGAAGCCGCCGCCGGCGAAGCCCCACTACCACGGCCACCGGGAGCGCCTGCGCCGGCGCCTGCTCGAGAAGGGCGGCGACGCGCTCGCCGACTACGAGATCCTCGAGCTGCTGCTGTTCGGCGCCAAGCCGCGCGCCGACGTGAAGCCGCTGGCCAAGGCACTGATGGCGCGCTTCGGCAGCCTCTCGGCCGTGCTCGCCGCCGAGCCCTCGGACCTCGCCACGGTGACGGGCATGGGCCAAGCCTCGGCGGCCGCCCTCAAGATCGTGCCCGAGGCCGCCCGGCGCCTCGCCCGCGAGCAGGTCATGGACCAGCCGGTGCTGTCCTCCTGGCAGAAGCTGCTCGACTACTGCCGCATCGCCCTCGGCCATGAGCGGGTGGAGCGTTTCCACCTGCTGTTCCTCGACCGGCAGAACCGGCTGATCGCCGACGAGACCCAGCAGCGCGGCACCGTCGACCATACGCCCGTCTACCCGCGCGAGGTGGTACGCCGGGCCCTCGAGCTGGGCGCCACCGCCCTCATCCTGGTGCACAACCACCCCTCGGGCGACCCGACGCCCTCGAAGGCCGACATCGAGATGACCAACGAGATCGTCGCCGCCGGCGAGAAGCTCGGCATCGCCGTGCACGACCACGTGGTGATCGGCAAGTCCGGTCAGACCAGCTTCAAGTCTGCGGGGCTGTTGTAGGACCCGGCGGCCGGCGGGGAGCGGGGCCGCGCACCTACTTGGGCATGGTCGCCGGGAACCTGGTCCGAACTGGCTGGTGCGCGGTTGAGATCGGCTGGCTGGTCTCCTACAGCGTCCCCGCCTTCGCGCCCTTCGTGCGAGCTACTCCTCGGAGCGACCCGTGGCGTCACGATCGCGATCGTATCGCCTCGCGAGCGGAAACGGCGGCAACCAGGACTCGCGGCGGATGGTCCAGAGCTCGTAGGTTGGTTTCAGTTGGTCGGGGGCGTCGAGGGATCCCAGGTTCACTTCGATCTCGTCCCCGCTGCGTCCGAAAACGGAGGAGCCGCAGTTGGGACAGAAGTGCCGCCCGGCATAGTCGCGTGTCTCGCCTTCGATCGTCACCGCATCCTCAGGGAACACGGCGGACGCGTGAAAAAGGGTCCCATGGTGCTTGCGGCAGTCGAGACAGTGACAAAGGCCGACCCGGTATGGGAGTCCGGACGCGACATATCGGACGCTGCCGCACAGGCAACCGCCGGTGAATCGATCCATGCTGCGTCTCCTCCAAACTCAAGCGGTCGGAATGGCTACAATGAACGGCACTGCCATTGCAATTGCCTGCTGCGGGCCGGGGGCCTCGCTCGTACCATGGCTCCCGCTCCTCGTTCGAGGCCTGCCGGGCAGGTCTTCGATCGGGAGATCCCAGGCCGGGGCTGCGCGTCGCCCTGATGGGGCGTCGAATCTCCTGCGGCGGGCCCGTGCATGTGCCGCCTCGCGGGCGATCTTTACCCTGACCTTTAACACCATAGCGCTGGATTTGGGCGGCTAGGCATTGTATAAATAGGGTTTGGCAGTTAGCACGATTTCCCGTGCTGTCAGCACCCGATTTTCTTAACCGTTTTTATTATTGCTTCCTGTTTTCGAGAGCTGGTTTTACATGCTGATCGACGCGAAGATTACCGAAGGCTACGTCATTCTCTGTAACCACAAGTCGGACGAGCACGTCTTCATCGTGCGAAACCTCGGACCCTCGGTGGAATGCCCGCGCTGCGGCAGCACGGCCTTGTCGGGCGACCTGGCCACGGACTTCGTGCGCCGGAACCGCCAGGTGAACGGGGTGAACGGACACAAGGCACTGTCGACCGGCAGGTAGCGAAAGCCGCTCCCTTCGCCGCACGACCGCCTGGCCGGACGCGCGCATCCAGGCTCGCATCGAGGGCACGCGCGCCGCACCGGGGACGACGCCGCCGAGCCGCGCCACTGTCTGCTATAGTGCTGCTATAGTGGCGCCATGGAACGCCGTCTCGCCGCGATCCTGGCCGCAGACGTGGCCGGCTACACGCGCCTCATGGGCGCGGACGAGGCCGGAACGCACGCCAGGCTGAAAGCGCACCGCGAGGAGCTGATCGGCCCCAAGATCGCCGACCATGGCGGCCGGATCTTCAAGCTCATGGGCGACGGCCTCCTGGCCGAGTTCGCAAGCGTCGTCGCCGCGGTCGAGTGCGCGGTGGCGATCCAGGAGGGCATGGAGGCCCGCAACGAGAGCCTCGGCGAGGCCGAGCGCCTGGCCTTCCGCATCGGCATCAACCTGGGGGACGTCATCGTCGAGGAGAGCGACGTCTACGGCGACGGCGTCAACCTGGCGGCACGCCTGCAGGCGCTCGCCGAGCCCGGCGGCATCTGCGTCTCCGAGGACGTCTACCGCCAGGTCCAGGGCAAGACCAGCCTGGCCTTCGAGGACCTGGGCCGCCGGGAGCTGAAGAACATCGCCGGCCGGGTCCAGGTCTACCGGCTCAGCCCGGGCGGCGACGCCGCGGAAGGTCGCGACGGCGCCAGCGCGCGGGCCGGTGGCTCCCGCGGTGCGCCCGGCGGGGCAGAGAGGCTCTCCCAGGACATCCGCTTCTGCACCACCGCCGACGGCGTGCGCATCGCCTACGCCACCGTCGGCGAGGGCCCGCCGCTGGTAAAGGCCGCCAACTGGATGAACCACCTGGAGTACGACTGGGAGAGCCCGATCTGGCGCCACTGGGTCGGCGAGCTGGCCCGGGACCACCAGTTCGTGCGCTACGACGAGCGGGCCAACGGCCTCTCGGACTGGGAGGTGGAGGAGCTCAGCTTCGAGGCCCTGGTGAGCGACCTGGAGACGGTGGTGGACGCGGTCGGGCTCGAGCGCTTCGCGCTCCTGGGCATCTCCCAGGGCGCGGCGGTTTCGGTCGCCTACGCCGTGCGCCATCCCGAGCGGGTCAGCCGCATGGTCATCTACGGCGGCTACGCCCAGGGCTGGCGGGCCCGCTCCGACCCCAAGGAGATCGCCTGGCGCGAGGCGGCGGGAACCCTGATCCGCCAGGGCTGGGGCCAGGACAATCCGGCCTTTCGCCAGGTCTTCACCACGCTCTTCATTCCCGAGGGCACGTCCGAGCAGATCCGCTGGCACAACGAGCTGCAGCGCAAGTGCACCTCCCCGGACAACGCCGCGCGGCTGCACGACGCCTTCAGCACCATAGACGTGAGCGGCCTGCTGCCGCAGGTCAGCGCGCCGACCCTGGTGCTCCATTGCCGCGACGACGCCGTGGCGCCGTTCGACCAGGGCCGCCTCTTCGCCACAAGCATCCCCGGCGCGCGCTTCGTGCCCCTGGAGAGCCCCAACCACCTGATCCTGCCCGACGAGCCCGCCTGGGCGCGCTTCATGACCGAGGTCAGGGCCTTCCTGGACGAGACCCCAGCGCGGCGCTGACCCGGGCGCGGAGTTGAGTCCCGCGCCTCAGAGGGCCGGTCGCTCGCGCGGGACCCGTTCGGCCATCTCCGGATCCTCCCCCAGCAGGCGCGCCGCCCGGTGGCCGGCGTAGACGGCCGCCGCGATGGTGCCGGGGGCCGCGCAGTCGCCGATGCGCGAGAGGCTGGCAATGCCCTTCTCCGCCAGGCGCGCCGGATCCGCCGCGAGCGCCCGGTAGAGTTCATCGTTGGGCTGGCGGCCCGAGACCACCAGCACGGCCGCGGCCGGGCGCGTCACGGTGCGGCCCGTGAAGACGCAGGCCAGCCGCGCCTCGGCCCCGTCGAAGCCGTCGAGGACGTGGTTCGTCACGATCTCCACGTCCGCCTCGATCAGCGCTGCGTTGGCGAACTCCTGCTCGGCGGTGTAGCGGCTCCAGTTGCCGGCCCGGCCCTCGTTGGTGGCGAAGGTCACAGGCAGGCAGGCGGCGCGCAGGCGGAGCGCCAGGACCGGCCCCATGTAGTAGTTGTCGTCGTCGTAGAGCAGCACCGGCCCGTCGGGCAGGCGGCCCTCCATGACGTCGTCTGGGGTGAAGACCCGCTCGTCCCGCCAGCCCGCGAAGGGGGTGCTGCGCCAGCGCCCGGCCCCGTCCCGGCCCCAGCGCGCGCCGGTCGCCAGGATCACGTGCCGGAAGCCGAAGTCGAGCACTTGCTCGGGACCGAGGCGGCTCTCCAGGTAGGTCTCCACGTTGGCCAGCTTGGTGAGCTGGCCGAGCCGCCAGTCGCGCACCCGCGCCCATTCGGCCAGACCCGGCAGGCGGCTCTCGCGGCTCACCCGGCCGCCTAGCTCGGCGCCGGCCTCGGCCAGGGTCACGCGGTAGCCCCGCTGGCCCAGGGCCCGCGCCGCCTCGAGCCCCGCCGGGCCGCCGCCCACCACCAGCACGCTCTCCTCGGCGTGGGCCGGCGGGATGCGCTCCGGGTGCCAGCCGAGGCGCCACTCCTCTCCCATGGCCGGGTTCTGGGTGCAGCGGATCGGCACGCCCCGCGAGTTGTGGGCGTAGCAGATGTTGCAGCCGATACACTCGCGGATGTCCTCGATGCGGCCCTCCCGGATCTTCGCGGGCAGGAAGGGGTCGGCGATCGAGGGCCTGGCCGCGCCGATCAGGTCGAGCACGCCCTTCTTCACCTGGCGCAGCATGGTGTCCGGAGAGGTGAAGCGTCCGACGCCCACCACCGGCTTCGAGGTCGCGCCCTTCACGAAGGCGACCGCCGCCTCCTGGGCCGCTTCGCGCACGAAGCGGGAGCTGCCCATTTCGGTCTCGTAGGGCGGCACCACGATGTCCCAGAGATCAGGCAGCTCGGAGAGCAGGGCGAAAGCCTCCCGGGAGTCCTCATCATGGGAGGGGCCGTGCTCCCGCACGCCCAACTGGTAGCGGCAGGCGATGGCCGCGCGCCCGGCAACGGCCTCGCGGGTCTCCTCGATCAGCTCGCGCACGATGCGCGCCCGGTTCTCCAGCGAGCCGCCGTACTCGTCGCTGCGCTGGTTGAGCCCCGGCGAGAGGAACTCCGAGAGCAGATAGCCGTGGGAGGCGTACACATAGACGATGTCGAACTCCGCCTCGACGGCGCGCCGGGCCGCCGCCGCCTGCCAGCGCCGCAGGTCGCGGATATCGGCCTTGTCCATCGGCCGGGCCTGGACCGGATCGCTGCTGGAGAAGGGATAGAGACGGCTCGTCACGCCGAGCGTCGGCAGCCGGCTGAGGAGGTTGAGCGTGCTGGTGCCGCCATGCCACAGCTCGACCCCGGCGAGCGATCCCTGGGCATGCACCGCCTCCGTCATGAGGGCCAGGGCCTTCACGTCGTCGCTGTCCCAGAGGGCGGCATAGGGCATCGGCGAGTCGTCGGACGTCGGGTGCATGGAGCAGTATTCGGTGCAGACCACGCCCCAGCCGCCCTCGGCCTTGACGCCCCGCATGGCGGCCAGGGTCTTGGGCAGGTACCAGCCCATGCCGGTGCAGTGGGGCACCTGGTAGAAGCGGTTGGGCGCCGTCACCGGGCCGATCTTCACCGGCTCGAACAGCACCTCGTAGCGGGACTCTTCCATGGCCCGGCCTCCCCTCCGGCAAGCGCCTCGCGCCGGGGGTCCGGCCGCTCGCCCGAAAGGCGCCAGTCTAGCGGCTTCGGCGCCGCTCGCGCCATCGCGCTACGGCCCGGCCGCGGTCGCCGGGGCGCCGCCCACCCGCTCTTGACAATCCCGCCTGCCGGGCGTTCGTTAGCCGCCCGCCCGACCCCGAGGTGAGCCGAGCCCGCGGATGATCCCCCGCTACAGCCGACCCGAGATGGCCCGGATCTGGGAGCCCGAGAACCGCTTCCGCATCTGGTTCGAGATCGAGGCGCACGCCTGCGATGCCCAGGCCGAGCTGGGGGTGATTCCCAAGGAGGCGGCCAAGGCCGTGTGGCAGCGCGGCGGCTTCGAGATCGCGCGCATCGACGAGATCGAGGCCGAGACCAGGCACGACGTGATCGCCTTCCTCACCAACCTGGCCGAGCACGTGGGCCCGGAGGCCCGCTTCGTGCACCAGGGCATGACCTCCTCGGACGTGCTGGACACCTGCCTCGCCGTGCAGCTCACCCAGGCGAGCGACCTGCTGCTCACGGATCTCGAGCGGCTGCTGGCGGCGCTGGAGGCCCGGGCGCGGGAGCACAAGGCGACCCCCTGCCTCGGCCGCAGCCACGGCATCCACGCCGAGCCCACCACCTTCGGCCTCAAGCTCGCCGGCCACTACGCCGCCTTCGCCCGCGGCCGGGAGCGCCTGCAGGCGGCCCGGCGCGAGGTCGCCACCTGCGCCATCTCGGGCTCGGTCGGCACCTTCGCCAACGTGGACCCGCGGGTGGAGCGCCACGTGGCCGAGAAGCTGGGCCTCGCGCCCGAGCCGGTCTCGACCCAGGTGATCCCGCGCGACCGCCACGCGGCCTTCTTCGCCACCCTCGGCGTCGTCGCCTCCTCGGTCGAGGCGCTGGCGACGGAGATCCGCCACCTGCAGCGGACCGAGGTGCGAGAGGCCGAGGAGTACTTCGCCCCGGGCCAGAAGGGTTCCTCCTCCATGCCCCACAAGCGCAATCCGGTGCTGAGCGAGAACCTGACCGGCCTCGCCCGCCTGGTGCGGGCCGCGGTCGTGCCGGCGCTGGAGAACGTGGCGCTCTGGCACGAGCGGGACATTTCCCACTCCTCGGTGGAGCGGGTGATCGCCCCCGATGCGACCATCGCTCTCGACTTCGCCCTCAACCGCCTCGCCGGCGTGGTCGAGAAGCTGCTGGTCTATCCCGAGGCCATGGCCCGCAACCTGGACCAGCTGGGCGGGCTCATCCATTCCCAGCGGGTGCTGCTGGCGCTGACCCAGGCCGGCGCGGGCCGCGAGGAGGCCTACCGGCTGGTGCAGACGGCGGCCATGACGGCCTGGGAGGAGGGCCGCGACTTCCTGGCGCTCTTGAAGGCGGATCCCGAGGTCACGGCGCACCTGCCCGCGGCGGAGCTGGAGGCCTGCTTCGACCTCGCCTATCACCTGAAGCACGTCGACGAGATTTTCGAACGGGTGTTCGCCAAGGCCGGCTAAGTGCGCTGGGCCCGGCGCCGCACTTCATGTGTCGCTTTAAAGCTGGCAAGCGTCTATTTGTTCAAAAATATCAGCGTATTATAGAAATTCTCTAACGCTGTTTCTCAGCACTTCAGGGGCGCACTTCAAGGGTTGTGCAAAGGCCCGCGTAAAGGCCCAATGGACCCCGACGCCGCGTCCTACTCCTGCATGACCTGCTCCTTGGCCACGGCCAGCAGCTCGTCCATCTTGTGACGCAGGCGGTGCTCCGACATGTCGACGCCGGCGTCCTGCAGGTCGCCCAGCACCTTGGCCACCACGTCGTCGTCGCCCGGCTCCTCGAAGTCGGCCGCCACCACCTCCTTGGCGTAGGCATCCGCGTCGTCACGCCCTAGGAGCTCGGCCGCCCAGATTCCCAGCAGCTTGTTGCGCCGCACCTCGACCCGGAACTGCAGGTCCTGATCGTGCTTGTACTTGTCCTCGAAGGCCTTTTCGCGGTCCTTGAAGGTCGTCATCCCACGCCTCCCCTTGGCTCCATTGGCAGCGTTGCCATCCGCATGCGGCAATGCTATCGCGGGGCCCCGTTATAGACCCTGGCCGCCCGGAGTGGAACCGTTCACGGCCGCTGCTCCGGCAGTCTAACCCGGCAAAGCATCCCGGCAAGAGCATGTGCACCCTGGTCATCCTGCGCCGCCCCGATCACGACTGGCCGCTGCTGCTCGCCGCCAACCGCGACGAGATGGTGGACCGGCCCTGGCAGCCGCCGGCGCGCCACTGGCCCGACCGGCCGCAGGTGCTGGCCGGGCGCGACGAGCTGGCCGGCGGCACCTGGCTCGGCCTCAACGACGACGGCGTGGTGGCGGCCGTCCTCAACCGGCGCGACTCCCTCGGTCCCGAGGCGGGCAAGCGCAGCCGCGGCGAGCTGGTTCTGGAGGCCCTCGACCACGCCGACGCCGAGACGGCCGCGGAGGCCCTGCTGCACCTCGACCCGCGGGCCTATCGCACCTTCAACCTGGTGATCGGCGACGATCGCGACTGCTTCTGGCTGCGCAACCGGGGCGAGGACGGCCCCGGCCGGATCGAGGTCGACGCGCCGCTGGCGGGCCTCTCGATGCTGACCGAGCGGGACCTGGACGACCCCACGAGCGCGCGCATCCGCACCCACCTGCCGCGCTTCCGCGAAGCGGCGGAGCCCGATCCCGAACGCGGCGACTGGACGGCCTGGCAGGAGATCCTGGCGAGCCGCCGGACCGGGGCCGACGAGAAGGCCGACGAGAGTCCCTACGCCGCCATGACCGTGGTCTCCGACACCGGCTTCGGCACCGTCTCCTCCTCGCTGATCGCGCTCCCTTCGCGGGCTGGGCGCTACGGCGAAGGCGAGCGCAAGCCGGTCTGGCTGTTCGCGCCCGGCCGCCCGGATATCGCGGAATTTCAATCCATTAACATTTGATTTTCATTTGCCGGGCTAATCATTTTTCAGGGCTCGCCGGTATGTCCCGGAGGCCCGGGCCAAGGCTCCGGGCCCGCATTGTCGGCGTGCCGGGCAATTGCTATATGATGCTTCGGACGCTGGGGTCGGGAGCGTCGAGGGCCAAGTCGCCGGGAAATCCGGATCCGGCCCGCAAACCTCGGGTGACAGGATGAGACGCAGACGCATCTACGAGGGCAAGGCCAAGGTCCTCTTCGAGGGCCCCGAGCCCGGAACCCTGGTGCAGTACTTCAAGGACGACGCCAGCGCCGACAACAACCGCAAGCAGGGCGTCATCACCGGCAAGGGCGTGCTGAACAACCGCATCTCCGAGTATCTCATGGTGCGCCTGGCCGAGATCGGCATCCCGACCCATTTCGTGCGCCGCCTCAACATGCGCGAGCAGCTCGTCCGCCAGGTCGAGATCATCCCGGTCGGGGTGGCGGTGCGCAACGTGGCGGCAGGCTCCATCTGCAAGCGCTTCGGCCTCGAGGAGGGCACGCCCCTGCCGCGCTCGATCGTCGAGTTCTATCTGAAGAACGACGAGCTCGGGAACCCGTTGGTCTGCGAGGAGCACATCACCGCCTTCGGCTGGGCCGCGACCCAGGACATCGACGACATGATGCAGCTCTCCCTTAGGATCAACGACTTCCTGAGCGGCCTCTTCCGCGGCGTCGGCGTGCGCCTGGTGGACTTCCGCCTGGAGTTCGGCCGGCTCTGGGACGACGAGGACATGCGCATCGTGCTGGCCGACGAGATCAGCCCCGATTCCTGCCGGCTCTGGGACCTGCAGACCGACGAGAAGCTGGACAAGGACCGCTTCCGCCGCGATCTCGGCAGCGTCGAGGAGGCCTACCAGGAGGTGGCGCGCCGCCTCGGCGTACTGCCCGAGGCCGGACCCATCGACATCAAGGGCCCCAAGGTGATGCAGTAGGCCCGGCGGCCGGCGGTATCCCCGCCCCGCATCTTGTAAAGCCGTCGGCCCGTCGCTAGGGTCTGCGTCACTCGCGGGCCGTCCCGGACGGCCCGCGATAGCCCCGAGCCGGAACCCTGTCAGCGGAACAGCGTCCATGAAAGCGCGCGTGCACGTGACCCTGAAGCGGGGCGTCCTGGACCCCCAGGGCAAGGCCATCGCCAACGCCCTCGCCGCCCTCGGGTTCGAGGGGGTGGACGAGGTGCGCCAGGGCAAGGTGATCGACCTGGAGATCGACGAGGCCGACCGGGAGCGGGCCCAGGCCCGGGTCGAGGACATGTGCCGCAAGCTGCTGGCCAACACGGTGATCGAGGACTACGCGATCGAGCTGGGGGCCTGAGCCTGGCGTGGGCGGCGAAGCCGGCGACCGGGCGTTCATCCGCGACATCTACTGGAAGCCCTGGGACGCGCCCGGCTGCGAGCACGTGCGGGTGGCGCGGCGTGGGACCGGGACCAAGGCCAGCGTCGTCGCCGACGGCCTGGTGCTGCTCTACCGGGACGGCCGGGCCCTGCGCTGCCACTACCGGCTGGAGGCCGACCGGCACTGGCGCACCCGCAAGCTGTCGTTGGCGGTCCAGGAGGGGACGGCCGGCAGCGGCGGGCATGAGTCGAGCCTCTCCCTCGCTTCCGACGGCAAGGGGCGTTGGCGCCAGGACGGCCGGCGGGTGCCCGAGCTCGACGGCTGCCTCGACCTGGACATCCAGGTGACGCCGCTCACCAACACGCTGCCGATTCGCCGCCTCGGCCTCGAGCCGGGCGAGATCGGCGACACCCGGGTCGTCTACCTGCCGGTGCCGGAGCTGACGCCCTTTCCGGCCGAGCAGAGCTACGCCTGCCTGAGGCCTCTCGAAGCCGCCGGCGGGCTCTTCCGCTACGAAAGCCTGACCAGCGGATACAGCGCCGATCTTCCGGTTGACTCCGACGGCTTCGTGGTGGATTACCCCGATACCTTCCGCAGGATCTGGTGAGACATGAAAGCGGCGGTGATCGTCTTCCCCGGCTCAAACTGCGACCGCGACGTTCAGGTGGCCCTGCGCCGGGCCATGGGCCAGGAGCCGCTGATGGTCTGGCACAAGGATGCCGACTTCGACCCGGTCGATCTGATGGTGCTGCCGGGGGGCTTCAGCCACGGGGACTACCTGCGTTGCGGCGCCATGGCGGCCCACGCCCGGGTGATGCGCGAGGTGGTGGAGCGGGCCGGGCGCGGCGTGCCGCTGCTGGGCATCTGCAACGGCTTCCAGGTGCTGACCGAGGCCGGCCTGCTGCCCGGCGCCCTCCTGCGCAACGCCAACCTCAAGTACGTCTGCCGAGACGTGCTGCTCAGGGTCGAGACCAGCCAGAGCCTCTTCACCTGCCGCTACGAGGCCGGCCAGGTGATACGCGTCCCCATCGCCCACGGCGACGGCAACTACTTCGCCGACAACGACACCCTGGCGCGGCTCTACGACCGGGACCAGGTGGCCTTGCGCTACTGCGACGGCCTCGGCGAGCCGACCGACGGGGCCAACCCCAACGGCTCCCGGCACAACATCGCCGGCATCTACAACGAGTCCAAGACCATCCTCGGCCTCATGCCCCACCCGGAACGCCTGGCGGACCCGATCCTCGGCGGCGCCGACGGCGCCCTCATGTTCGACAGCCTGGTCGAGGCGCTCTCGTGAGTGACGCGTCAGCGCCGGAAGTGACCCAGGAGACCGCGGCCGAGCACGGTCTTTCCGCCGAGGAATACGCCCGGGTGCTGGAGATCCTCGGCCGCACGCCCAACCTGCTTGAGCTCGGCATCTTCTCGGTCATGTGGTCCGAGCACTGCTCCTACAAGTCCTCCAAGAAGTGGCTGAAGACCCTGCCGACCAAGGGGCCGCAGGTGATCCAGGGTCCGGGCGAGAACGCCGGCGTGGTCGACATCGGCGAGGGCCTCGCCGCCGTCTTCAAGATGGAGAGCCACAATCACCCCTCCTTCATCGAGCCCTACCAGGGAGCGGCGACCGGCGTCGGCGGCATCCTGCGCGACGTCTTCACCATGGGCGCGCGGCCCGTCGCGAACCTCAACGCGCTCCGCTTCGGCGATCCTGAACACCCCAAGACCCGCCACCTGCTGGCAGGCGTGGTGGCCGGCATCGGCGGCTACGGCAACTGCGTCGGCATCCCGACCCTGGGCGGCGAGGTCAACTTCCACCCGGCCTACAACGGCAACATCCTGGTCAACGCCATGACCGTCGGCATCGCGCCGGCCGATCGCATCTTCTATTCGGCCGCGGCGGGGGCCGGGAACCCGGTGGTCTACGTCGGCTCCAAGACCGGGCGCGACGGCATCCACGGCGCCACCATGGCCTCGGCCGAGTTCAGCGAGGACTCCGAGGCCAAGCGCCCCACGGTCCAGGTCGGCGACCCCTTCACCGAGAAGCTGCTGATCGAGGCCTGCCTGGAGCTGATGGCGACCGACGCCATCATCGGCATCCAGGACATGGGCGCGGCGGGCCTCACCTGCTCCTCCTTCGAGATGGCCTCCAAGGGCGGCGCCGGGGTCGAGCTGGACCTTGAGACGGTGCCCTGCCGGGAAGCCGGCATGACTCCCTACGAGATGATGCTGTCGGAGAGCCAGGAGCGCATGCTCATGGTCCTCAAGCCCGACAAGCAGGACCTGGCCCGCGCCATCTTCGAGAAGTGGGATCTGGATTTCGCCGTGGTCGGGCGCCTGACCGACACGGGGCGCATGGTGCTCCGCCTGAACGGCGCGGTGGTGGGCGACCTGCCCATCGACCCGCTGGCCGAGGCCTCGCCCGAGTACGACCGCCCTTGGCGCGCGCCGCCGCCCGCCCCCGATATCTCCGCCGCCGAGGTGCCAGTGCCGGCCGACACGGGCGCGGCGCTGCTCGAGCTGCTGGCCTCGCCCGATTTCTGCTCCAGGCGCTGGGTCTGGGAGCAGTACGACCACATGGTGATGGCCGACACGGTGCGCCGGCCCGGCGGCGATGCCGGGGTGGTGCGCATCCACGGCAGCGACCGGGGCCTCGCGGTGGCGGTCGACTGCACGCCGCGCTACTGCCAGGCCGACCCGCGCCGCGGCGGCGCCCAGGCGGTGGCCGAGTCCTGGCGCAACCTGACGGCGGTCGGCGCCCGGCCGCTGGCGGTCACCGACAACCTCAACTTCGGCAACCCGGAGCGGCCAGAGATCATGGGCCAGTTCGTCGGCTGCATCGAGGGCATGGGCGAGGCCTGCCGGGCCCTCGACTACCCGGTCGTCTCGGGCAACGTCTCGCTCTACAACGAGACCAACGGCGAGGCCATCCTGCCGACGCCGGCCATCGGCGGGGTCGGCCTGATCGACGACCTGGCGCGGGTGGCGGACCTGGCCTTCGCGGCGCCCGACGAGGCCATCGTGCTCCTCGGTGAGACCCGCGGGCACCTGGGGGCCTCCAGCTACCTCAAGGTCGTCGCGGGCCGGGAGGCGGGCGCGCCGCCGCCGGTCGACCTCGCCGCCGAACGCCGTACCGGCGACTTCGTGCGCGGCCTGATCGCGGCCGGGCAGGTCAGCGCCTGCCACGACCTCTCAGACGGAGGGCTGGCGGTGGCGCTGGCCGAGATGGCGCTGGCCGGTGGCCTCGGGGCGCGGATCGAGGCCCCGATCGAGGCCTCGGACGAAGACGGCCCCGGGACACCCCCATTGCACGCATGGTTGTTCGGGGAAGACCAGGCGCGGTACATTGTAACGGTGGCGGACGGCGCGGCGCTGGCGGAGGAGGCCCGCAAGGCAGGCATCCCGGCGACGGTCATCGGCACGACGGGCGGCGAGGCGTTGATATTGCCCGGGGGAGAGGCCATATCCCTCGACGGCCTCCGGGCGGCGCACGAAGGCTGGCTTCCCGCCTATATGGACGGACGCTGAAGACGGCACGGCCCGCCCCAGGCGGCTGGCAGTGGATGTGGATGGCGGATCTGGAGGAGCCCGCGAGATGGCGATGAACCCGGCGGAGATCGAAGAGCTGATCAAGGCCGCCCTGCCCGACGCCCAGGTCACCATCGAGGACCTGCGCGGCGACGGGGACCATTACGCGGCCTACGTGATCTCCACCGCCTTCCGGGGCAAGAGCCGGGTGCAGCAGCACCAGATGGTCTATCAGGCGCTCCAGGGGCGCATGGGCACGGAACTGCACGCGCTGGCGCTGCAGACCTCCGCCCCGCCCGAGGCCTAGTCCGCTCCCTAGTCCGCCGCACTAGGGACTGAAGAGAAACGAGGACGAAGCGCGGGAACCGCCCCGCGCGCATGCGAAACGGAAGTAACCAACAGACGAAAGGTCTGGCCGATGGACGCCCATGTTGCCGAGCGCATCCGCTCTGAAATCGAGGACCACGACGTGGTGCTCTACATGAAGGGCTCGCCCGTGTTCCCCCAATGCGGCTTCTCCGCCGCGGTGGTGCAGATCCTCTCCCATGTGGGGGTGAAGTTCAAAGCCATCGACGTGCTGCAGGACCCGGGCCTGCGCCAGGGCATCAAGGACTTCTCCCACTGGCCGACCATCCCCCAGCTCTACGTCAAGGGCGAGTTCGTCGGCGGCTGCGACATCGTCCGCGAGATGGCCGAGAGCGGCGAGCTGGAGCAGCTCTTCTCCGAAAAGGGCGTCGCCAGCCAGACCATGGCCTGACGCCCGCCGCCGCGCCGCCGCCCGGCGCGAGAGACACAAGAGGGCCGTGCCGGGGACGCACCCCGCGCGGCCCTTTTGCTTGGGCGAGGGCCCTCCTGCCAGCCAGTTGGTAGGCTTGGTCTTCCGAGGGAGACGCCTGTGGCGAAACCGTGCAAGGTTCGCGCAATGCGCAAGGAGGATGCCCGCGCCTTCTTGGAGGTGCATCGTGCCTCAGTGCGCGGTATCGCCGCCAAGGACTACTCGCGCGCCGTCGTGGAAAGCTGGGCGCCGCTGCCCATCACGGAAACGACCGTCGCCCGCTTTCTCGAAAACCCCGACGACGAAGTCCGCCTTGTGGCGGAGACCGACGACAAGATCATCGGAATTGGTGCCCTCGTCTTAGACAGGAACGAATTGCGCGCGTGCTACGTTGCGCCCGAGGCTTCGCACCGAGGAGTTGGCTCCGCCCTGGTACAGGAAATCGAGCGCGTCGCGCTGGGTCGTGGACTTGTCTTTCTGCAAATGGATTCGTCTATCACGGCTGAGCCGTTCTATCGCGCCCTCGGCTACGAGGTTCGCGAAAGGGGACAGCACAAGCTGGCTTCGGGCCAATCCATGGCGTGCGTGAAGATGGGAAAGCGGCTCACGCAGGTTTGATCCTTTCCGACGAGGCACAGGCGTTCCCGGCGAGCGCCCCGGCCCCGGCCCGGATCTGACCCCGGCGCTCATCCACCGCGCTGCTTCGTGGGACAAGGCCCGGCAGGAACGGCCGGCCGCGCTGCTCGATCACTGAAACACCTAGACCGTTTTCCGCTAGTGAAGGTCGGAAATATGGCCTTCCAATAGGGCCTGCAGCCTCTCGACATAGGATGCTTCGACAGGTGCCGCCTCCTGTCGATTAAAGCGATGTCCGAGTTCACCCATGAAGTTCAGGGCGAAGAGCGCGGTATAGAAACTTAGAGCCCTCCGCTGGTCCCTACAGGGCCGGAGCACCTCGATCCAGGCGTCGGCATAAGCCGAGTTGTGACCGTTCGCGAGAAGTGCCATGCGGATGAGGCCGACAAGGAACAGCGGGTCGCCGAAACACAGGTCGTCCACGTCGACGATGCCGCTCAGGCGCACGCCACCAACAATGACGTTCTTGGTCGTGATGTCGTGCAGGAATGGTGTCGGCGGCACCGACAAGAGGTAGTCCGCGAGGCTCTCGCAGGCTGCGTCGACCAGATCGGCATGACCTTCCCGCACGATGCCGGCTTCGCGAATGCGCTGACGGCTGCGTGCGATGTCCGCCTCGATGGAGCTTTTCCAGCTGCGATGGGGAAAGGGACCTTCCAGGCGCGGGGTGAAGCCGTAGCCCGATCCCGGCGGGAGGGCGGTCACGATCGCCTGTATTCTCGCCAGCCCCCGTGCCAAGCCGCTCAGTTCGTCACGGGAGAGTCGATCGACTACGAACCCAAGGTCGCGGCCCGGCAGCCGCTCTAAAATCAGGAACGGAAAGGGGTGACGCTCCATCGTCATATCGGCGAGCAGAACCTCCGGCAGGGGAACGCCGAGCGGCCGGAGCCGTTGGGACCAGTAGAGCGCGTCCCGTGCAAGTTCGAGCTGGTCGCGGCGCGAGATCCGCACGACGACCTCTTGCTTTCCATGAGAGGTCGCAAGGAACACGAAATGTTGCATTCCGGTGGGAAAGCGGGCCACTTCGACTGAGCCTGCTAGCACCTCCCGGGCGATGGCCGTCGCCGCTTCCTGGTCAGGCTCGTTCCTCATGGCAGCAGCCGGTCCACTTCGCTGGGCGAGGCGGGCCAATTAACCTGGCCGACCGGTTCAAGAGACTGTTGCGCAGCCCTCTGTTCTCGGGTGGCACCGATCAGTCCAGCCAGCGAATGAAAATGTCGTAGCTGAACTCGCAGGGACCCACCCGCATGGCTGTGTTCATGCAGGTTCCGGTACCGTGAGCAATGCCGTCGACGAATGGTCCCTGGAACCAGCTTCCGTCGGACCAGGTTTGAATGCCTCTCCCCTCGCGGAACCCGTCCCTGAAATCACCCGAATAGACTATGCCGCTGGCCAACTCCGCCACGCCCTCACCATGCATGGCGTCGTGCGCGAACTCACCTACGTATCGCGAGCCGTCAGAAAGCACCAAAGTACCGATGCCGTGCATTTCGCTGTTCACGAACTCTCCCTCGTAGAACTCGCCGCTCGACAACTGCATGCGTCCGTGACCGTGCCGTTCGCCGTCGAGGAACTCCCCTTCGTAGCGGGCGCCGTTCGGCCACTCGAAGACACCGATGCCGTTGGGTTCGCCGGCACGAAAGCTGCCTTCGTAGCGTGTGCCGTCAGCCAGAACCAAGACTCCCTGGCCATAGAACTTGCCACGAACGAAGTCCCCTTCATACCGGTCTCCCGCCGGAGACCTCAAGACGCCATAGCCATTCATTTCGCCGTCGCGCATTTCGCCTTCGAACCGACTCCCGTTCACGAAGGAGTAAACGACGGGACCGTTCATCTCTCCATCGACCATTTCGCCTTCAATCCGGTTGCCGTCTCGGTCGACGTAGATTCCTTGCCCGTAAGGCTGGCCGTCCTTGAATTCGCCTTCGTACCGTTCGCCCGTTGACCACCAATAGGTCCCGTGGCCGTTGGCGGTGTAGCCCTTTACCGTGCCCTCATAGTAGTCACCATCCGGCATCTGCAGGGTCCCGCGGCCCTCCAGTTGGCCGTCGATGAATTGGCCCTCCAGTTCATTCCCATTCGCCCACAGATATCGTCCGTCACCGTGCGGACTGCCGTTGCGAAACTCCCCGATATAGCGATCCCCGCCATCGAAGTAGTAGGTTGCGGTGCCGTGACTCTTGCCATGGACCATCTCGCCGTCATAGCGATCGGTCCTTTCCCCGCCCTGCTTCCAGTAGCTCCAGGTCAGGATGCCGGAACCATGTGCCACGCCGTCGACGCACGGCCCGCTCCAACTCGCACTTTCAGCAGGTTCGGGCCGGGCGCTCCAGACTAGGCACCCCGCTCGGCTCTCCTCGATCCACTGCCCCTTTTCCGAAATGGTTTGGCAAGCGGCCAGGAAACCGAAGATTGCGATGATGGCTAAAGATGTGTTCGTTCGTGGCAAGACATGAAAGAATTTCAACACCATAGCTACTTAATCAATTTACAGTTATATGATCTTGTTATGTTCTCATATTTGGAACCTTCAGTCAATCGACGGCAGATCGGTACACTCCCGGGGGCCGCCGCCCTACTGCCTCTCCACCCGCTCGGCCGGGCCTTCGGCGTAGGCCCAATCTCGCGCCGAGACGCACCACAGCTCCTTGCGGGGGCGCAGCTCTGCGCGCTGGCGGGCGGTGCCGAGGCGGACGTTGAAGTAGGTCGGGCCATCGCCGAGGGAGGTGGAGTAGAGGGGCGAGGCGCAGTCGGGACAGAAGACCTGGTGGTTGGTCCGTCCGCTGTCGGTCTGTTTGACGTAGGTCTTGGGCGCGCCCGTCAGCAGCCTGTAGTCCCTCTCCGGGACCGACACGGCCCAGCGGAAGGCCGAGCCGGAGATGGCCTGGCAGTCGGCGCAGTGGCAGAGGAAGACGCTCTCGGGATCGATTTCGGCCTCGTAAGTGATTCGCCCGCAGTGGCAGCTTCCGTCGATCTTCATGGCTCGCCTCCCGGTTCCGGCCCGGCCTGACTGGTTGCGGCAGTCCGGGCCGCGCTCACGGCATACTATCCCCCTATCTCGGAGAGGTGTACCGCGGGCGGCAGGCCGCGGTTCACCTCCGGCGGCCGCTATGCTAGCCTCGCCAGCACCCGGGCGGGGGACCGCGTGCGACGGCCGAAACGTGCCTTTCCCGCCGCCCGCGCCCAGGCACAACAGCCGGAGGAGGAGCCGTGCGACGCCTTGCTTCCCTTCTGACGGTCCTGCCGCTCTTGGCGGGTGGCTCGGCCCTGGCCGCCAACCCGGCCATCGAGGCAGCGACGCCCGAGGCCGCGGACGCGACCCGCCACTCGGAGGTGGTCCAGCTGGACTTCGAGGTGGGCAGCTTCCAGGGCTGGGACGTCCGGCGGCTGGTGGGGCCCTACTCGGGCGCCATGGAAACCGATATCGTCCGCCACGGGCGCTATGCCGCCCGCTTCGAGCTGCGCAACGGCGACCGGGTCTCCCATGGCTGGCGGGCCGAGATCAAGGACCGCCACAACGTCAGCTTCGGCCGGGACGTCTGGTACGCCTTCAGCACCTACCTGCCGCCCGACTATCCGGACCACGACTACTCCTGCGTCCTCGCCCAGTGGCACGACCAGGCCGAGCTGGGCGACCCCTCGGGCAAGCCTCCCATCGCCCACCGCATCCGCGATGGGCGCTTCTACGTCACCCTGGCCGCCTCGCCGATGGCCAGCGACTCGCCCGAGCACAGGGGCGTGCTGTTCGAGACCAGCGAGAACGTGAAGGGCGTCTGGCACGACTACGTCTACCGGGTCCATTGGCCCAATGGCGGCCCCGGCGAGATCGAGATGTGGCTGAACGGCAAGCAGGTGGTCGACTACCGCGGCCCCCTGGGCTACGCCAACCAGATCCGCGGGCCCTACTTCAAGTTCGGCATGTACTGTGCCGAGGACGTCCCGCAGCCGCACGTGGTCTACCACGACAGCTACCGCCGCGGCCTCAGATTCGAGCACGTCGACCCCGCCCGGCTGCAATAGGCCGCGGGCCGCATGCCGCCGAAGAGGATCGGCGTTAGCCCGGTTGTCTTACCAGGCTAAGGGCGCCATCGTGCCGGGCGGCACGTACGCAGCCGCCATGCGGCCAAAGACGCCGGTCCCCGCTAGAGAGAGAACCCCCGGCCGCAGGTGGCAGGGCGAACTACTTAGCCGCCCATGGCCCTGAGGTCGCCGCGCACCCAGAAGCAGAGGTCGTGGGCCTGCTCGGCCTCGGCGGCCTCGCCGCTGTCCTCGGCCCCGTCCGACAGGGCCTGTGCCTCCGTCGCCGCGGCATCGAGGGTCGGATCCTGCATGACCGTCAGCAGCAGGGGCTGGTCGCACATGGCCTCGAGCAGGAGAGGCTGGGTCTCGATGGCGCCGAACGGAACCACCTCCGCGGCCTCCTCCGACTGGGCCTCCTCCTCCACATGCTCGACCTCGGCAGCCTCGTTCTCGGTACCCTCGTCCGTGGCGGCCTCCTCGACGCGATCCCCATCCGCCTCGATCTCGGCCAGCGGGGCTTGGTCCTCCGCGACCTCATCGGTCTCGGTCTCAAGGACCTCGGTCTCGTGAGCCTCGGTCTCGTGAGCCTCGGTCTCGTGAGCCTCTGCCTCGGTCATCGGGGCCTGCTCCTCCGCGGCCTCGCCGGTCGGATCGTCCTCGGCCTCGCAGGTCAGGTCCGGATCCGACATGGCCTCCTCGGGCCGGGGCTCGCCGATCCGGGACTCATCGGTCCAGGACTCGTCGGTCCAGGACTCGTCGGTCCAGGATTCGTCGGTCCAGGATTCGTCGGCATGGGGCTCGTCGGCCCAGGATCCATCGGTCCAGGACTCGTCGGCGGGGCCGTCCTCCACCACGGGCTCTGCTTCCACGGCCTCCACCGGCAGGGGCTGGTCGTCCGCTAGCTCCATCGACAGCGGCACGTCGAGGGGAGCCTCGTCCGCCGCAGGACCCTCGTCCGCCGTCTCTTCCGGCGTCTCGGCGTCGCCGGCGGTCTCGGCAGGCAGCGCCTCTTCGGCCCGCCAGGCCTCCTGCAAGGGCGCCTCTTCGTCGGTCCAATAGGTCTCGGCCAGATCGTCCATGTTGGCGAAGGGCACGAAGGCCTCCGCCTCGAGCGGCGTGAATGCCTCCTCGACGGCCTCGACCGGCCAGGACTCCCCGTCCACCGCCTCCTGCGGCAGCGGCGTCTCGTCCGGCGTCCCATCGATCGCGGGCTGGCTCTCCTGCGCCTCGTCAGCCGGGGATACCTCGTCCGCGCCCAGGTAGGGGAGCGCCGGGCGGTCCAGGCATTCGAGCAGCAGGGGCCAAGGCTGGCCGGGCGGCTCCTGCTCCACCGCCGCGGTGGCCTCCTCGATGGCCGGAGCATCCTCGCCACCCGCCGCCATCTCGGGGTGGGCCTCCGCCTCGCACCAGGCGGCCGGATCGGACGCTTCCTCGGCGCCAACCTGGTCCCAGGTCTCGGGGAACGGCGCGGCCTCCAATGAGGCCTCCTGCCACGCCGGGGCCTCTACCGCCGCGGGAACCTCCTCGACCGACCAAGCCTCCTCGGCCTCCATCTGGGGCCCGGGGACTGCCTCCATCTCCATTTCGGGAGACGGCTCGATCCCCTCCTCGGCAAAAGGCTCGTACTCTGCCTCGGGGAGCGGCGCAGCCTCCACGGGGATCTCCTCGTAGAGCGGCATCTCTTCCACCGCGGGGGCCTCCTCGACCTCCGCACCCTCCTCGGCTTCCGCCTCGACCTCGGCGACCAGTTCAGGCGTTTCCTCGACGGCGCGCTCGAGCTCGGCCTCGCACTGTTGCTCGGCCTCCACCGGCGTCTCCACTGGGGTCTCCGGAAGGGCCTCCGCCGGGGTTTCCTGGGCCGGGGTTTCCTGGGCGGCGACCGGCCTGGGCAGCTCGGGCGCGAAGCTCTGGGCCGCGAAGGAGCCCATCTCGGCCCGGACCGTCGCCTCGGCGGCCTGGAAGTCCGCCATCTCCACCATGTCCGAGCCGCGCTCGAGGGCCGAACGGCCGGCGTGGAGCGACAGCAGCTGGGCGTAGTAGGGCAGGCCCTGGGAGTGGGCGACGATCCTCTCCCGCGTGGCCGCGTCGAAGCGGATGCCCGAGGCCTTCTCGCCGGCGAGGATCATGCGCTCCAGCTCGCCATCCTCCATGAGGGGCAACTGGATGCCCACCAGGTGGCGCTGGATCGAGGGATGCATGCCGATCAGCTCGTCCAGGCTGCGGGCGATGCCGACGATGATGAAGGTGACCCGGCTGGAGGCGTCGGACAGGTTCTTGATGGACTCGGCCAGCTGGTTCTTCAGGTGCTGGCTCTCAACCCGGTCGAACTCGTCGATGATCAGGATGGCGTGCTCGAGCTGCAGCTGGCTGAGCGCATCGGTCAGCTCGGTGGGGCCGAACTCGCCCTCGGGCAGGAGCTGCTCGAAGCTCTCCGCGTGGGCGAACCTGGCCTTGGTGGCCCGGTCCATGCGGTCGGCCGGCAGGCCGCGCAGCAGGCCGCGGAAGATCTCCTCGAAGGTCGTGTCGGAGCAGCAGGAATAGCGCAGCGCCACGTAGCCGACCTCGCGCGCGCCCTCGGCCAGGACGTTGGCGAGCGACGTCTTTCCGATGCCGCGGGGACCGTAGACGATGACGTGGGCCTGGTCCTGCTCGACCGCGGTGATGACCCGCTGGATGGCCCGGCGCCGGCCGGAGAAGAAGCGGCTCGAGTGCTTCGGGCGGCTCGGGGTGAAGGCCTCCCAGAGCAAGCTGTGGCTGGCCCGGCCGGCGCTGCCCATGAGCCCCGGCTGCGGGGAGAGGGCGCCGGAGGGGATCGGCGAGAACATCGGCAGGCTGTCTTCCGCCTCGCGCACACGCTCCGCCTCGCGGACGCGCTCGGCCTCGCCCGGCCCCATGAGGCTCGGCTCGGGCGCCTCCTCGGGCAACGCACCCTCGGACCAGACGGACTCGAAAGCGCTTCGCTCGCGGCTCGTTCCGCCGCCGATCTCGCTGAAAGGCAGGATCCGCGGATCGAGCGGCTCGAGCGCCGCGACCTGGGCCTTCAGGAAATCGTCGGTGACCTGAGCATCCCGGTTGGACGGCTGGGCGTCCACCGCCAGCGGCCCGTGGTCGTCGGCAAAGGCCAGGCCGATGATGCCCTTGTTCCGGCGAAGTCTCTTCTTGAACATCGTCATCCCCATGGTGCAGGACCCTGTGAAATTGACGGGAACAGCGGAAAGGCGCCCTGGTGCGCAAAAGCCTTCTTGAAAAGCGGCCGAAGAATAACACAAACAAATATAAAATAAAACTAGAAAACAGCCATTAACTATATGGAATACATACGAAGTATAGTGAATTTACCAAGTTACAAATATCGTTATATATGTAAACTTATATTTTTTACTTTAAGCGGAAACCATGGCCGTCGAGGCGGTGCCGGCTTCGCCCGCCCTGCGGCGCGAATCCGCGGCTCCGGCCTTGCCGAGCCCCCTCGCGGACCCCAAAATCCTGCTGGCGCGATGCGGCCGGACCGATCAGGCTGGCCGGTCTTGGCGGCACGGCCGTACCCTGGCGGCGGTCCAAAAAAAGAAGGACGACTTTCGATGCCTGGCGAGCTCGGCGCACGGCCGCTCTCCATCTGGTTTTCGCTCGGGCACTGGGCGAACGACAGCGCGCCCGGGGCGGTCTGGATCATCGCCCCGGCGATCGCCGTCGCGCTCGGCCTCAGCCCCGGCGAGCTCGGCCTCCTGATCGCCATTCACAGCGTCGGTGCGGCGCTCGCCTACGTCCCGGCCGGCATACTCGCCGACCGGGTGGCCGATCACGGCCGGCTACTGCTCTTCACCTTCGTCTGGGTCGCTGCCGGCTACGCGCTCGGCTCCCAGGCGCCCGGCTTCTGGAGCATCGCCCTCATGCTGGCCGTGGCCGGCCTGGGCGACGCCGCCTGGCACCCCATCGCCACGGGCGTCCTGGTGCGCCTGCAGCCCGGCCGGCGGGCCGAGGCCCTCGGCATCCACGCCATCGGCGGCACCCTGGCCGAGGTCACGGCGCCGCTCGCCATGGGCCTGCTCCTGAGCTTCGTCGACTGGCGCACCTCGCTGCTCTTCGCGGCGCTGCCGGCGGCGGTCACGGCGTTCGCCTTCCTCGCCATCGTCCGCCGGGTGCCGCGCGCCCGCACGGCGCGGATCTCCGGCGCCGACCTCCTCGACATGCTGCGCCTCTGGCGGCGCCCGGCGGGCCTGCGCCTGGTCGGGACCATCTCCGCCTACAACATGGCCAACATGGCGATCCTCGCCATGATGCCCCTCTACCTGCAGACCCGGCACGGCTTCGCGCCGGTGGAGACGGGGATCGCCTTCTCCGCCATGATCTTCCTGGGCGCCATCTGCCAGCCCCTCGCGGGCCGCCTCTCGGACGGCCTCGGCCGCAAGCCCCTGATCCTGGCCGGCAACCTGACCGCCGCCCTGGCCGCGCTCGCGGTCTTCCTACTGGGCGGCTCGATCCTGCTGGCGCTGGCCGGCTTCGCGGTCGCCATCCTGGCCCTCACCGCCGTGCGCTCGGCCCACCTGGCCGCCGCGGTCGACTACTCCAGCCAGCGCGAGGCGACCACTCTCGGCCTCGCCTTCGCCCTGCTCGACGGCGTGGGGGCTTTGGGGGCCTGGCTGGCCGGCCTGGTCGCCAACCTGGAGCTGGAGTACGCCTTTCTGCTGGCCGCCGGCTTCTCCCTCGCAGCGGCCGGCCTGGGTCTGCTGCTGAGCCGCGCCCACCCGGCCCGTCAAGCAACTGAGCGGGCCACCCAGACCTCCTCCTAGCCCCTCAGTCTTCTGCTTTCAACCCGTCGGCGATCAGGCTGACCATCTCGAACATCACCGCGGCCGCGAGGAGCGCCGTGATCTTGTTGGGGGAATCCTTGGTCGGCATGAGGCAAGCCACGTCGCCGCCGATCACGTTCTCGCCGCGCACGGACTGCAGGATCTCCATCACCTCGTCCACCAGGAAGCCGGCCACGCCCGGCTCCAGGTTGGCGACGCCCGGCGCCACGGTCGGGTCGAAGCAGTCGAGATCGAGGGTGATGTAGAGCGGCATTCCGGCCACCCGCTGGCGGATGATCTCGATGGTTTGCGCCGTGCCCAGCTCCCGGTAGCGCTCCATGGTGACGACCTCGTATCCAAGCTCGTAGCTGGGATCGAGCCAGTCGAAGGTGCGCGGGTTGCCGCGCATGCCGAGCTGGACGCTGCGGCTGGCGTCCACCTGGCCCTGGCGCACCAGGAAGGCCGCCCAGTGGGCCGCCGACTTCCGGGCGCCCAGGAAGTGGTCGACCTTCTCGTAGGCGTCCGTGTGGGCGTCGAGATGCAGGAGCGCCGCCTTGCCGCCGCCGGTGAGCCGCGCGCCCTCGCCGGCGATCCCCTGCAGGATGCCGCCGGTGATGGAGTGGTCGCCGCCGATCGAGACCGGCCGCGTGCCGGCGGCATCGAGCGCCCGGTAGAACTCGGTGATGCGCTCGATGGAGCGCTCGTTGTCGTTGCCCTCGGGCAGCGGCACGTCGCCCAGGTCGTGGATGCGGGCGATCTCCCAGGGGGAGATGCCGAAGCGCATGTGGACCCGGCGGGCGTTGGCCGACATGTCGCGCACGGCGCGGGGCCCGAAGTGCTGGTCGCGCTCGGTGGTGCCGTTGCCGGTGCTGTGGGGAACGCCCACGAGGGCGATGTCGCAGCCCGCCGGGTCGGGGTCGTGGGGGCAGCGGAACAGAGTCGGCACGCCCCACCAGTTGAGGCTCTCCATGACCAGCCTGGCATTGTCTTCCGATGTCGATGCGCCCATGGGCCTCTCCTCCCCTTTTGCCTCGTCGTTGGATGCGGAAGGCCCCAGTCGACGGCATGGCCGGGCAAGGCGTCAAGGTGCCCGGGGACCTGGCGCGCCGCCCTTTGCTGTGGATAAGCTGAGCCGAATCGGGATCAAATCATGGCCGCGGCGGCCCCGCGGGGGTATAGAGTGCCGGCCCAGGAGGTCAGCAGGACGGCGGACAAAATGGCGGACAAGGAAAGCAAGACCGAAGCGGGCGTGAGCGCCGACGAGGCGGCCGAGATCGCGGCCTTGCGCGCCGAGAGCCAGGCGACCCGGCGGGCCACGGTGCCGGCCTTGGAGGAGATCCTCTACGAACTCCTGCCGGTGCTCGACCACGGCTTCGTGCGGGTGATCGACTATCTGGGCGACGACGGCGCCATCGTGCAGGCGGCTCGGGTTTCCTACGGCAAGGGCACCAAGACGGTGAGCAGCGACCGGGGGCTTGTCCGCTACCTCATGCGCCACCGTCACACCACGCCCTTCGAGATGTGCGAGATCAAGCTGCACGTGAAGCTGCCGATCTTCGTCGCCCGCCAGTGGATCCGCCACCGCACCGCCAACGTGAACGAATACTCGGCCCGCTACTCGATCCTCGATAAGGAGTTCTACCTGCCGGCCGAGGCGCACCTGGCGCCCCAGTCGGCCTCGAACCGCCAGGGCCGCGAGGGCGAGATCCCGGCGGCCGAGAAGCGCGAGATGCGCCAGGAGATCGCGGACCTGAGCGCGCGGGCCTATACCCTCTACGAGCGGCTATTGAACGAGACCCAGGCCGGCGAGGTGATCGACGAAGAGCGCACGGGCCTCGCCCGCGAGCTCGCCCGCATGGTGCTGCCGGCCAACACCTATACCCAGTGGTACTGGAAGGTGGACCTCCACAACCTGTTCCATTTCCTGAGCCTGCGGGCCGACGCCCACGCCCAGTACGAGATCCGCGCCTACGCCGACGCCATCTGCCAGGTGGTGGAGAAATGGGTGCCGATGGCCTGGGGCGCCTTCCAGGACTACCGCCTCGACGCCGCCGCCCTCTCCGGCCCCGCGCGCCTCGCCCTCAGCGGCTTGCTGGACGAGGCCCGCCTCGCCGACGAGGCCTATCTGGAGACGCTGAAGGAAAGGAGCGGACTCAGCGCCCGGGAGTTCCGCGAGTTCCTGGCGGTCCTCAAGGGCGGGTGATCGACGGGTTCACCACAGAGACACTGAGGGCGCAGAGAGCCCGCCAAGGCAGGCAGTAGCTTGGCGGAGCCTCTGGTTCTCGGTAGATGTCGCCCATGGCTGGATTGACCGGGATGCGAATACGCGTGGCGATCCCTACCGACCGGCCCGCCATCGCCGCCGTCCACACGGCGAGCTGGCGGACGGCCTATCGCGGATCGTTGCCCGACGCCTACCTCGACGGCGCGCTGGAGGAGGAGATGCGCCGCAACTGGGCCGGCTTGGAAATCGCCGCCGGGGACGTCGTGCTCGTGGCCGAGGACGAGGGGATCGCCGGCTTCATCGCCGTTTGGTGCCGGCCCGAGCCCTACCTGGACAACCTGCACGTCCTGCCGGAACGGCGATCGCAGGGCATCGGCAGAGAGCTTATGATTGCCGCCGCCGCGAAGTTGCAACGGCTGGGACATTCAACGATCTATCTCTGGGTCTTCGAGGCGAACCGGCGGGCCATCGGGTTCTACGAAAGCCTCGGCGGGGTCCGCACGGCGCAGGAAGACAAGGACATCTTCGGGCACAAGGTTCCCAACCTCAAGATCGAGTGGCGCGACCTGACCGTCATCGGCCGCAGGGCAGGTTCCTGAGCGCCCAGCGGGGGCGCAGCACCAGCGCGGGCGGCGCGACTTTGGCTCTCGGCAGGGGCGCGGACTGTGGTAGCTTGGCCGCGGCAAAAGCGGGGGCCTGGCAAGCCGGGGCCCAGTGATCGGACGATAGGCGAAGCGAGGGCAACATGGCGGATGCGAGGGTACGCGAGGCGGTTGGCGTCTTTCACGAGGAATCGGCACTTCAGTCGGCAGCGGACGAGCTCTTGAACAACGGCTTCGACCGCTCCCATCTCAGCCTCCTGGCCAGCGAGCACGCGGTGGAGCAGAAGCTGGGCCACAGCTACAAGAAGGTGGAGGAGCTGGAGGACGACCCGAAGGCCCCCCACGTCGCCTATGTCGGACCCGATTCCCCGAGCGAGATCAAGGGCCTCGTCGCAGGCGGGCTGGCCTACATCGGCGCCGTCGGCACCGCCGGCACGATCGTCGCCACCGGCGGGGCTGTCGCGGTCGCCGTCGCCGGCGCGGCCATCGGGGCCGGGGCCGGCGGACTGATCGGCGCCTATCTGGCGCACTTCGTCGATCAGCACCACGCCGATCAGATGCAGGAGCAGCTCGACCGTGGAGGCCTGCTCTTGTGGGTGAGGACCGTCGATCCGGAGCACGAGCAGCGCGCGACGGAGATCCTGACCCGCAACGGCGCCCAGGACGTGCACGTACACGACCTGCCGGAGATCTCCTACACCTCCAAGGAAGAAGGCGTCTCCTACGACCTCAGCTTCATGAAGCGCCTCGGGCTCTAGCCCCGCGGTCGGGGTCCCGCCTGACACCGGGCGCGCGTCAACCGCCTCTCAGGTCACCGCAGCTTGCCAGGAGAAGCCGTCGGGCGCGGCCGGCGGCGGGCTCCTCCTGTTGGGGTCAAGGGTCCCGCCAAGGGCCGGCGCCAAGGCGACACAACGGACACCAGGGAATCGACGATCCGTTCCCAGCGAGCGGCCGGGATACAATTGAAACGGGAAAGGGGCTTGTCAGACGCAGTCTGGAAACGCAGTGCCGCTACATCCGGCTTGGCGTCCGCGCAAGACCGGACGCTTTCAATCGGACAAACCGAAGGATTGCGTCATGAGCCCCGAAGAGATCACCCTGGTCCAGAGCAGCTTCCGCAAGGTCGCGCCCAGCCGCGAGACGGCGGCGCAGCTCTTCTACGCCCGCCTGTTCGAGCTAGATCCTCGGATGAGAGCCAAATTCCGTGGTGACATGAACGAGCAGGGCCGCAAGCTGATGAGCGCGATCGCCTTCGTGGTGGAGGGCCTGGACGAGCCGGACTCCATCTTGGACGAGGTCCGGGCGCTCGGCCGGCGCCACGCCGGCTACGGCGCCGAGCCCCGGCACTACGAGACCGTGGCGACAGCGCTTTTGTGGACCCTGGAACGGAGCCTGGGCGAAGACTTCACGCACGAGACCAAAGAGGCCTGGACCGCCGCCTACGTCCTGCTCTCCACGACCATGATCGAGGCCGGCGCCGAACGCGCGCGCTAGCCGGCCAAGCCGCCCGCGCGGCTCAGCGCGAGTAGTATTCGATCACCAGGTGCGGCTCCATCTGCACCGGGTAGGGCACGTCGGCGAAGGCGGGCGCCCGCACGTAGGTGGCCGACATGTCCTTCAGGTTGAGCTCGATGTAGCCGGGCAAGTCGCGCTCGACGGAATCGATGGCGTCCAGCACCAGGGGCAGCTCGCGGCTCTTCTCCTTGATCTGCACCACGTCCCCGTCCTTCACTTGGTAGGAGGGGATGTTCACCCGCTTGCCGTTCACCAGGATATGGCCGTGGCTGATGAACTGCCGGGCGGCAAAAACGGTGGGTACGAACTTGGACCTGTAGACCACGGCGTCGAGGCGCCGCTCCAGGAGCTCGATCAGCTTCTCGCCGGTGTCGCCCCGGCGGCGCACGGCCTCCTGGTAGTAGCGCCGGAACTGGCGCTCGCCGATGTTGCCGTAGTAGCCCTTCAGCTTCTGCTTGGCGGCGAGCTGCACGCCGAAGTCGGACGGCTTGCGGCGGCGCTGGCCGTGCTGACCGGGGCCGTACTCGCGCTTGTTGACGGGGCTCTTGGGCCGGCCCCAGAGGTTCACTCCGAGGCGGCGGTTGATCTTGTACTTGGACGTGGCGCGCTTGGACATGGTCGCCGAGGCTCCTTTTCCGGTTGCCGTCTTGTCCCGGTAGGCCCGAGCCTCTATCAAGGTCGGGCGGGGGCCAGGCCCCACGTTCCCGGGAATGAGCGGGCGCGACTATAGGCCGCGCCCCGGAAAAGTCAAACGCCCGAAACCAACGCGAAAGGTGCGCCCGGGCGGGGAGGAGCAGGCGTTTGGGGCAGCTTTCCGACCACACCAAGGGCATGCTGATCACGGTCGCAAGTGCGCTCGTCGTGTCGCCCGACAGCCTTTTGATCCGCCTGGTCTCGACCGATCTCTGGACCCTCATGTTCTGGCGCGGCCTGCTGATCTGCCTCGCCTTGGGCGCCGGTCTCGCCGCCACCCAGCGGGGGCAACTGCTGGACAAGCTCACGGCCATCGGCTGGAGCGGCCTCGTCTTCTCCGCCCTCTTCTCGCTCAACAGCTTCAGCTTCGTCATCGCCGTCAGCACCACCACGGTCGCCAACACCCTGGTGCTGATCAGCGCCGCGCCCTTCTTCGCCGCGCTGATCGCCAGGTTGTTCCTGGGCGAGCGGGTGCGGCTGAGGACCTGGATCGCCATCCTGGTGGCCTTCGTCGGCATCGTCATCATCGTCTCCGGCTCGACGCACGGCGGGGCGCTCCTGGGCGACATGGCGGCGCTCTTCACGGCCTTCGGACTCGCCGTCCAGCTCAACATCCTGCGGCACAGGCGGTCCGTGAACATGATTCCGGCGATCGCCCTCGGCAGCCTGATCACCGCCCTCGTCAGCCTGCCACTGGCCGCGCCGCTCTCGGTGAGCGCCCTCGACGCCCTCTGGCTGGGCCTGCTGGGGCTGCTGGTGATGCCGGTCAGCACGGCCCTGATCGTGATCGGGCCGCGTTATCTGCCGGCGCCGGAGGTGAGCCTGATCCTGCTGCTGGAGACGGTGATCGGCCCCTTCTGGGTCTGGCTGTTCCTCGGCGAGGAGCCGAGCGGCCGCGCCTTCCTCGGCGGCGCCATCGTCGTAGGCGCCCTGGCCGGCCATGCCCTCTCCTCCCTCAGGTCCCCGGCGGCCAAAGCCCGCGCCGTCTAAGCCGGCTCGACGTTCGCCCGCCGTCGACTGGGTCTTGGATGGGGCAGAGAGGGTGCCTCCGCAATAGCTTCAAAACCTCATCGTGTCTGGCGGGAGGACGCCGGCTCGGTGGTTCCGATTGCAGCGTCCCAGTACGCGCCGTCGCGCAACAGCGGTGTCGCGCGGCTCACGTCGATCTCGACGGCAACAGTCACGTCGTCGGCGAAGCCGGCCTGGATCAGCTCCTGCCCTGACTGCGAATCACGGACAGTGGGCGCGATCCGATCCTGCAGGACGCGGTAGCCGGCGCACATCGCCTCGGCGTCCGGTGACAGACACCCCGGAATGCGGTCGATGATCGCGCCAGCACCCAGAAGATCCTCGATTGCGGGCCTCAAGCTGCCGTCGGGCCAACGTTCCCCCGCGGCGACGACCGCGATGGATTTGCCCAACGAGGCGGCGGCCCGTCCAACAGCCGAGGCATTCCGCAGGCATCCGGTCAAGGTGGGCACAGGTCCGGTCAGTCGGGACAGGCTCGACCCGTTCGGCGACGGCAGAAGGATCCGCGTGCCCGGCGCCACGGCACTCAAGGACCGGGGAGAGAGACTGGGCTCTCCACCGGCTGCATCGCGGGGCCGGGCCAGCACGGCTTCGTTGGCCGCGGCGTAGTCCGCCGCGTCGTCGTAGTCATAGGGGTAGGGAAGGATGAGTGCGCCGCGTCCGACCGCGACATCGACGGCCGTCGAGAACGACAGCACGTCAACGATCACCACAACATCACAGTGCGACAGCAATGCCTCCAGTCCCCTCGTGCCCCACGCGGCAGCGACTCTGGGTCGGTCCGTCCGTTCGCTCATCTCGTTACTCGGCACCATTGGCGCCCCGTCCGCCGCTCCCCTCCGGCCGGGCCTTGAGGAGGGCGCTTACCACGCCGTGGAGGGTGCGCACCTCGGCGTCGGTCAGGTCGCTCCGCTGGAAGATGTTGCGCAGGTTGCGCACCATGACCGCGCGCTTTTCCGGCGGATGGAAGAAGTTGCCGGCATCGAGGGCGGCTTCGAGACGCTCCAGGAAGTTCAAGAGCTCGCTCCGCGCGGCCGGCATGCCGCCGCCCAGCGCCAACTCCTCGGCCGGCGTTTCGTCGCCCGCCTGGAACCACTCGTAGCCGATGATGAGCACCGCCTGGGCCAGGTTGAGGGAGGAGAAGGCTGGGTTGAGGGGCACCGCGATCACCCGGTCGGCCAGCACCAGGTCGTCGTTGGTGAGCCCGGAGCGCTCCGGCCCGAACAGCAGGCCCACGGCCTCGCCCCGGGCGATGGCGGCACGCATGTCGCGGGCGGCGGCTTTGGGGGTCAGGATGGGCTTCACCATGCCCCGCGGCCGCGCCGTGGTGGCATAGACCCGCTGCCGGCCCGCCACCGCCTCGGCGGTGGAGGTGAAGACCCGAGCCTCCTCCAGCACGTCCGTCGCGCCCGCCGCCGCGGCCTCGGCCGCCGGGTTTGGCCAGCCGTCGCGCGGGCGCACCAGGGCGAGGTGGGTCAGGCCACAGTTCAGCATGGCGCGGGCCACCATGCCGATGTTCTCGCCCAGCTGGGGGTCGACCAGGATGACCCCGGGACCTCCGGTCAGCGAGGGACGGCGCTTGTCGGTTCCGGCCATGGTTCCGGCCACGTTGAAGGGCGGGCGCTCCTCAGCCGGCGGCGGGCAGCTCCGCCCCTTCCTGGAGCAGCTTCCAGACTATGCCGTCGTGGAGAGCGTTGTAGGAGGCGTCGATGATGTTGCTGGAGACCCCGACGGTGGTCCAGCGCCGGCTCTCGTCGTCGGCGTTCTCGATCATCACCCGGGTGACGGCGCCGGTGCCGGCCTGGGGGGTCAGGATGCGCACCTTGTAGTCGGCGAGCCGCATGCCTTCCAGCTGCGGGTAGATCGGCAGGAGGGCCTTGCGGATGGCGATGTCGAGGGCGTTCACCGGGCCGTTGCCGTTGGCCACGGTCATGTAGTTCCGCCCGGCCACCTCCACCGTCACCGTGGCCTCGGACTCGGTGACCAGCTCGCCGCGGGCGTTCCAGCGCCGGTCGTCCATGACCCGGAAGCGGCTCAGCGAAAAGTACTCGGGCACCTGGCCGAGGGCGCGCCGGGCCAGCAGCTCGAACGAGGCCTCCGCGCCGTCGTAGGCGTAGCCCTCGAACTCCCGCGCCTTCACCCGCTCCACCAGGCTGGCGATGCGGGCGTCATCGGCGTGGCTGTCCAGGCCGATCTCGCGGAAGCGGGCCAGCACGTTGGAGCGCCCGGCCTGGTCCGAGATGAGGACGTGCCGCCGGTTCCCCACCACGGCCGGATCCACGTGCTCGTAGGTGCGCGGGTCCTTCTCGACGGCGGAGACGTGGAGCCCGCCCTTGTGGGCGAACGCGCTGTCGCCGACGTAGGCGGCGTTGGCCGCCGGGGCCCGGTTGAGCCGCTCGTCGAGGAGCCGCGAGACGTGGGTGAGCTGGGCCAGCTGATCCTCGCTCACGCCGACGTCGTAGCCCGCCTTCAGCATGAGGTTGGGGATCAGCGAGGTCAGGTTGGCGTTGCCGCAGCGCTCGCCCAGGCCGTTCAGGGTGCCCTGGACCTGGCGGGCGCCGGCCCGCACGGCAGCGAGCGAACCCGCCACCGCGCTCTCGGTGTCGTTGTGGCAGTGGATGCCCAGGTGGCTGCCGGGGACCACCTCGCCCACCTCGGCGACGATGCGCCCGATCTCGTCGGGCAGGGTGCCGCCGTTGGTGTCGCAGAGCACGACCCAGCGCGCGCCCGCCTCGTGGGCTGCGCAGACGCAGCGGAGCGCATAGTCCCGGTCGGCCTTGTAGCCGTCGAAGAAGTGCTCGGCGTCGAACATGACCTCGGACTTGCGCCCCTTCAGGTGCGCCACGCTGTCCGCGATCATCTCCACGTTCTCGCCCGGATCGATACCGAGGGCCACGTCCACGTGGAAGGTCCAGGTCTTGCCCACCATGCAGACCGCGTCCACCTTGGCGCCGGCGAGGACCGAGAGGCCCGGATCGTTGGCGGTGCTACGCCCGGCGCGCCGCGTCATGCCGAAGGCGACGAGCCGTGCGGTCGTCAGGGCCGGCGGCTCCGCGAAGAAGGCGTCGTCGGTCGGGTTGGCGCCCGGCCAGCCGCCCTCCACATAGTCCAGGCCCAGCCCGTCCAGCGCCTCGGCGATGGCCGCCTTGTCGGCCACGCTGAAGTCGACGCCTTGGGTTTGCGCCCCGTCGCGCAGGGTCGAATCGAAGAGATAGACGCGCTTGTCGCCGCTCATGGAGGTCCGCCGCCGGTTGTCCCTTGATTTTTCAGCACAATTGCGGGTCCCGGTCAATCTCCGCCCGCCCCCACGGAGGAGGCGCGGCGGCCCGTCCCCGGCAGCATCATCCGAGCAGCCGCCAGGCGAGACCGACCAGGGCCGCGAGCCCGAGGGTCCGCAGAATGCCCAGGCGGAAGGCGAAGAGCGCCACGGCGCTGGCGAGGAACAGCGCGGCGGCCGCCCAGTCTAGGCTCGCCGGATCGGGGAGCAGGAGCCGCACCGGTCCCCAGGACCAGGCCGAGAGATCGGCGAACAGGACGTGCAGTCCGAACCAGAGCGCCAGGTTGAGGATGACCCCCACCACCGCCGAGGTGATGGCCGCCAGGGCGCCGGCAATGCGCCGGTTGTGGCGCAAGCGCTCGACGTAGGGGGCGCCGACGAAGATCCACAGGAAGCAGGGCGTGAAGGTCGCCCAGAGCGCGACCGCGGCCCCGGCCAGTCCGGCGAGCCAGGCGGGACCACCCCCGTGGGCGTTGCCGTGGCCGTGGCCGGCCAGGTAGCCGACGAACTCGGTCACCAGGATGAGCGGCCCGGGCGTGGTCTCCGCCAGGCCGAGGCCGTCCAGCATCTGCCCGGGCTCGAGCCAGCCGTAGCCGGCAACCGCCTCCTGGGCCATATAGGCCAGCACCGCATAGGCGCCGCCGAAGGTGACGACCGCGAGCTTGGAGAAGAACCAGGCCAGCTGGGCGAAGACGTGATCCGGCCCCAGGGCGAGCGCCAGCAGGAACAGGGGCGCGAGCCAGACCGAGAGCCAGGTCAGGGCGGTCAGGAGGGTGCGGGAGAGGCCCACCTTCCCGGCAGCCTCGTCCGTCGCGGGGTCGCTGGCGGCGGCCGCGCCCCGCGCCAGGCCGATCAAGCCCGCGCCCAGCACGACGAGGGGAAAGGGCGCGTCGAAGACGAACATGGCAAGGAAGGCGCCGCCCGCGACCAGCCAGTCGAAACGAACCTTCAGGGCGCGCTTGGCGATGCGCAGCAGCGCCTCGAGCACGATCGCCAAGACCGCCGCCTTGACGCCGAAGAAGACGGCCTCGAGGACCAGCGCCTCGCCGAAGGCGGCATAGACGGCGGCCAGGACCAGCACGACCAGGGCGCCGGGCAGCACGAACAGCAGTCCGGCGACGAGACCGCCGGTCCAGCCATGCAGCAGCCAGCCGGCGTAGGTCGCGAGCTGCATGGCCTCCGGTCCCGGCAGCAGCATGCAGAAGTTGAGGGCGTGCAGGAAGCGGCTCTCGGAGAGCCACTTGCGCTCGTCCACCAGCAGGCGGTGCATGAGGGAGATCTGCCCCGCCGGTCCGCCGAACGAGAGCACGCCGATCTTCGCCCAGAGCCGGAAGGCCTCGCCGCGGGTGACCGCCGCCGGGCGGGCGAGGTCAGGCCCGTTCACTTTCGGCCTCGCGGCGCCGCGCGTCGAAGATTAGCGGCGCCGCCGGGGTGCCGAGACGCGCGATAAGGTCCGAAGCTTCCATGAAAAAATCGCCCCTTGCTTTCACTCCGTATTTGAAACGGAGCGGCGCTTGGGCGATCTCGCCTGACGGGGCGGCCGCAACAAGGCCCCTTGGCGCGGATGCTAGGTCGCCCCGTCGAGGTCCGCAAGCGGTTCGGCGGCCCGTGTCGGTCCCGCGACCAGCGCCTGAGTCGGCGCGGGGCTTGGCGCAACGGCCCTTTTCTGGCAGACAGGGCGCCGTCCTGCCGTCGACAGCCAGATGAACGCCCGACCATGAGCGAAGCCGAGACCAGCGCCGGGCCGGCCGGCGAGGAGACCCGCGACTTCATCCGCGACATCGTGCGCGCCGACCTGGCCGCCGGGAAGGTCGGCGAGGTGGTCACCCGCTTCCCGCCGGAGCCCAACGGCTACCTCCACATCGGCCACGCCAAGTCGATCAGCCTCAACTTCGGAGTGGCCGAGGAGTTCGGCGGCCACTGCACGCTGCGCTTCGACGACACCAACCCGGTGAAGGAAGAGCACGAGTACATCGAGGCGATCGAGGAGGACGTGCGCTGGCTCGGCTTCGACTGGGGCAAACACCTCTACTTCGCCTCCGACTACTTCGAGCAGCTCTACCTCTGGGCCGAGCACCTGATCGAGCATGGCAAGGCCTATATCGACGACCTCTCGCCCGAGGAGATCCGCGAGCACCGTGGCACCCTCACCGAGCCCGGCCGCGACAGCCCCTACCGCGCGCGCGCGCGCGAGGAGAACCTGGACCTCTTCCGCCGCATGCGGGCCGGCGAGTTCCCGAACGGCGCCCGGGTGCTCAGGGCCAAGATCGACATGGCCTCGGGCAACATGAACCTGCGCGATCCCGTGCTCTACCGCATCCTGCACGCGGCCCATCCGCGCACCGGCAAGGCCTGGTGCATCTACCCCACCTACGACTTCGCCCACGGCCAGTCGGACGCCATCGAGGGCGTCACCCACTCCCTCTGCACCCTTGAGTTCGAGGACCACCGGCCGCTTTACGATTGGCTGATCGAGAACCTGCCGGTGCCCACGCGGCCCTACCAGTACGAGTTCGCCCGCCTCAACCTGACCTACACGGTGCTCTCCAAGCGGCGTCTCATCCAGCTGGTGCGCGAGGGCCATGTCGGCGGCTGGGACGACCCGCGCATGCCGACCCTGCGCGGCATGCGGCGGCGCGGCGTGCCGGCGGCGGCCTTGCGCGACTTCGCCAAGCGGATCGGCGTCGCCAAGGCCCACAACGTGATCGAGGTGGCGCTGCTGGAGCACTGCATGCGCGAGCTCCTGAACAAGACCGCCCTGCGGCGCATGGCGGTGCTGCGCCCCCTCAAGGTCGTGATCGAGAACTACCCGGACGGCGAGAGCGAGGCGCTGGAGGCCGTCAACAACCCGGAAGACGCCACCGCCGGAACCCGCAAGGTCCCCTTCTCCCGCGAGCTCTGGATCGAGCGCGAGGATTTCATGGAGGAGCCGCCCAAGAGGTTCTTCCGTCTCGCCCCCGGCCGCGAGGTGCGCCTGCGCTACGCCTACTTCGTCACCTGCCGGGAGGCGGTGAAGGACGAGCGGGGCGAGGTGGTGGAGCTACGCTGCACCTACGATCCCGAGACCCGCGGCGGCAACGCCCCCGACGGACGCAAGGTGAAGGCGACCCTCCACTGGGTCTCGGCGGCCCACGCGGTCCCGGCCGAGGTGCGGCTCTACGACCATCTCTTCGCGCGGCCTGACCCGGGCGCCGAGGGCGACGTGCTGGACGACCTCAACCCGGACTCCCTGGTGATCCTGTCCGACTGCCAGCTCGAGCCGGCCCTGGCCGAGACGCCGTTGGGAGAAACCGTTCAGTTCGAGCGCCAGGGCTACTTCTGCCCCGATCCCGACGGCACGCCCGAGCGTCCGGTCTTCAACCGCACCGTGGGCCTGCGCGACACCTGGGCGAAGATCCAGGCGAAAGAATCCTGATTGAAGAACAGAAACTTACGGTCAATCAAAAACGATTCGCGCCCTCATTTCGATTCCAGGCAGTTAAAAATCGGCACTTTCTTTGTTTCTACGCCCTATAGGGTTCATGTAGTTGTAAGCGATGAACATTGGTGATGATTTTTCTATAGTTTCTATACGTCGCATCCATCCCATAAACGGATTTGTACCATTCACACATTCCGTTTAGCTCAGAAATATTGTCTTTAGCCCACCTAATATTATTAGCGGCCCTATGAAACGCCGCTCGATACTTTCGTTTGGTTTGTCGCGGAATCTGCGGTGACCTGCCATGGGTGGTCAAACCCAAAGTGTACCTCGGTTTGCCACGTGGTGAATAACGACACTTTTCTTTGTTAACAGAGAATCCGTTGTCGATGATTATTTGGTCGCAAATCTGAGAAAAATCCCTAAAGGGAAAATTCTCCGGCCTATAAAAGAACATGTCATCGCTATACCGTAGATATCGTAGGTCCCATTTCTGCGACAACTTGTTCAACTCAGAATCCATTTTCCTACATATCAAATTACTAATGTAGGGGCTAGTCGGAGCGCCTTGGCAGAGACACCGATTGTAGGTCGTCAATTTGGTCAAGATGTATGCGGACTTGTCTTCAAAACCCATTGATCGAAACAAGCCAAAAACTCTACTTGACGTAATACTAGGAAAAAAGTTCTTTATGTCCAACTTTAGAACAGATTTGTTTCCACATAATTTTTTCGCCGCCGAAACAACGGATTTTCTCTTTACATAAGCAAAAGCACTCTCACTTACATGAAACTCCTGTAGTATTACGGAAAGAATCAGTCTCTATACGCCTTTCAATTCTGTGGATGGAATGGAAATCACACGATACTCGTTCGGCGCAGATCTTTTGGGGATTTCGATGTCGAAATATGAGCGGTCTGAATTCTTCACCAAATAAAAAATGTGCTGTGGCGCAAAACCGAGCAATTGTGAGATTCCCACTAGTCCCCTGCAATGCGCCACAGCATCCATGTCCTTACTGCGATTCTTCATCCATGGACTCTTTCCAGCTGTATCAAGAGAATCGCTTTGATCAGCTGGAAAGAGTGCAAGCTTCTACGTTTTTTTCTTGCCCGTGACGATTCATCACGGCTCCCGAAGGACTTGCTAAGGACATATCAATGTCACACCATCGGTACTTTCGGTCAAGCTGCAACCGATATCAACTGCGCACGGAGCCTACTCAGCTTCGTCGTACTAAATGCATCCAACGCGTCATCAGAAAACGAACCAATTGAAAAGTAGCTGCTATTCGCCCCCTTTTTGATCTTTCCGCCTTCATAGAGCTTCTTCAGTGACGAGTTTACCTGAGCCGGACTCAATCTCAGATTGTTTATAATCTCGGCAAATGTTGGCGTAACCAACACATTAATGGCCATCAGCACCAGTGTATCAAAGAATTCACTTCTAGCCGGAGAAATGTAGTCTTCATAGTATGTTGGAGAATAGTCTCGCACTCTATGGCCAAACAATGCTTGTGATACATAGCTTGTTCTCTTGAACCTAATGAACTTGTACATTGTCACAGGAAACATAATATTTTCAACCATGCTCTCGTGGTGAAGTCTGTCGAAATAAATCACATTGTTTGCGTGATTTGACGCAATCAAGCTCAACGGTCCTCGCGCTATATAACTAGTCGCCTCATAATACTGGGAAGAAACAACTACAAACAGCCGTGACCGAATGTTCGATATCATACTAAAAGTCCCAAGCTCAGCTATGGCACCGGGAGATTCTAGCATTAGCATTGTAAAATCCACGCTATGTGCAAATTGCGCTTCAATCGTTTGGAGATCTAATCCCTTTTTGGCCAGCTTTCTTGCGTCAATCTCCTCTCCGTATCTCGCTTTGACATTTTGAAAGCTTTCTAATGTTCTTTTTATGGTTTGCCGTAGTTCATAGTGAGGGCTTCCTTCTCCCGGGCCACACAGGAAAACTAACAAAGGCTGCTTTCTCGCGGCTGCGCACAAAAGATTCGGATCAAGCAGTGAGAATACTTTTGTCATCGCATTTCCAACTATCTACTGTGTGTTCTGAATTTTTTCCGAACGATGATACACGAATTGGTCGCACCCTCGTTAAGTCAGATCTCCAAACTAAACACTCGGCTCTCCACACAATGTTCCTCCTGGCTAGAGATTGAAGCAGAGCTCGAGCATAATCTCCATGCAAAATTGTGCAGATTTGATGCTGCCAACCATTGGTGTCGCTGCGTAGAAGGTTGGTCCCACACCTGGGCCAAGATCCAGGCCAAGGGCGGCTGAAGGCCCGTCTCCATAGAGGCCGGTTTGGGACTACTCCGGGCGCTTGCGGCCGGTCACCATGGTGCGCGCCAGGTTCTCCCGGTGCGCCAGACTGGCGAGCACCACACCCGCGATATGCAGGACCACCAGGGCCATGACCAGGTCGGCCAGGACCTCGTAGACCTCCTCCCAGAGGCCGCCGCTTCTTCCGTCTTGCTCGCTGCCTTCCTCTTCTCCCTCGGAGGCCCGCGCTGGGGAAACGATGGCGGCTTCCATAACCGGCGCGGCCGCGGCGAGGGGTCCGCGACCGTCCTTCAGGGCATAGACCTCCAGCCCGCTCCAGACGATCGCCAGCATGTCGATCCAGAGCGCGAGCGCCATCGCCCCGCCGGCCGGGCTATGGCCAATATAGCGCGGTGCCCGGAAGGCAACGAGCGATCCCAGATAGCTGGCGACGGCACGCGGCCCTTTGACAAAATCCGTGAACCGGGCGTGGCGCGGACCGACAAAACCCCAGAGCACGCGCAGCACCACAAGGGCGCCCACCAGGTAGCCGGCCCAGACATGGAGCGTGATGAGGTCGTCCTCGGTGAAGAAGGCGACGAAGAAGCCAACCGCGACCAGCCAGTGCGAGACGCACACGAAGATGTCCCAGACCTTCACCAACTTTTCGCTCCCGCAGACCTTTTGCAGAGGCTATCTGCTTATTCCCCCACAGCGCCGTCCACACCCGGCGGCAGGACGCCGCGGTCGTCGATGCGCGACCAGGTGTCGGGATAGAAGCCGTTGAAGTGGGTGCACAGGGCGTTGGTGTAGGCGCCCAGCATGCCGATCTCGATCCAGTCGCCGACGCGCACGTCCGCCGGCAGCGTCATCTTGACGGGCTGCACGTCGGAAGAGTCGCAGGTCGGCCCGGAGACGGCGAACTCCTTCGTCTCGTCGGCGAAGCTGCCGCCGGGACGGAGCGTCCGCAGGGGGAAGGTCACCAGGCGCTCGGAGGCACCGGGCTCGCTCAGGTTGCCGTAGACCCCGTCGTTGAGGAAGACCTGGTCGTCCTTGATCAGGACCACCTGGACCACGAGCGACTGGCCCTCCGCCACCAGCGCCCGCCCCGGCTCGCAGAGCAGCACGCAGTCCTCCGGCAACCCGGCGGCACCGGCAGCCTCGTCGATGGCCGCGAAGAAGTCGCCCGGCGCAGGCAGGTCGAGCCCCGGATAGGGCGAGGGAAAGCCGCCGCCCACGTCGAGGGAGGCGATGGCGACGCCGGAGTCCTTCGCCACCTGGGCCGCCGCGGCGATGGCGCGTCGGTAGGCGTCGGGATGGAGGCACATGGAGCCCACGTTGAAGGCGAGGCCAGGGCGACGTCCGGCCGCGTCCACCCGCTGCAAAAGGCGCACAGCCTCCTCGCCCTCGACGCCGAACTTGCTCGACAGCTCGTAGATGGATTCCTTGCTGTGGGCCTTTAGGCGGATGTGAATTCGCGCGTCCGCTCCCGTCGCCGCCAACAACCGGTCGACCTCGCTCTCGTGGTCGGCCACGTAGTGCCGCACACCATAGTCCCGGTAAGCCGTTTCGGCCGCGCCCACCAGCTTGCTGGGCGCCATGAAGTAGCACTGGGCATCGGCGAAGAGGCCCCGCACCAGGGCGATCTCGCCCAGCGAGGCGGTGTCGAAGTGACGCACGCCGGCGGCGTAGAGCTCGTGCAGCACCGCGGGCTCCGGGTTGGCCTTGACGGCGTACAGCACGTGGCCGGGGAAGCCGTCGAGAAAGCGGCGCGCGTCCCGCCGCAGCACGTGGGGATAGAGGCAGTAGACGGGGCGCGTCGGGCGCCAGGCGCGCAGCATCTCCTCTGTCGAGGAGAAGGCCTCCGGCAAGGCGTTCGGGCGTTCGACGACGACGTTCATGGGTCCTCCTATCGGCGGCGTCTCATGACGGCGATAAAGCACCGCCCCTCCCTCTGTCAAAGGGGATTTTGCCACACGAAAAGCGCCTTCGCGATAGACTGGAGCGCACCGCAACGCCAACGACGTTATGGGATTCTCATGGCAAAGTACCCGCCCGAGCGCGCCGCCGCGCCGTCGTCGGAACCGGAGCGCCTCGCAGCGGAGATCGAGCGGCTCGAGGTCAAGCGCCGCCAGCTCGACCTGGCGCTCGGCGAGTTCCTGCACGAGACCCGCCGGGTGCGCGACGCCCTGGAGCGGGTTGGCGGCCATTCCCACGCCCTCGACGCCCGGGCCCGCGCCCTCAAGCGGAACGTGAAGCTGACTCGCAAGGACCTGGAGAAGACCGAGCGGGAGATCGAGCGGCTCGAGCGCCACCGGGCCGGGGCCACAGCGACGCATGAGCCGCCGAGCGACCGCTGACGGCCCCCGCCCGGCCCGCCTCTCGAGAGCAAACGCGCCGTCGAACCTGCAAAAAAGCTAAGGCACCCGGCATCCAGTCTCCTGGCTCTGCCCGGCCCGATGCCGAATCTGACCTCGTTCAGCTTTTCGGCCCGCTCTTCTACGACATCGCCGGGCCCTGGAGGGGTCTGCTAGAGGTGCGCCAGGTGGCGCCTACCTCGGGGCCACGTCCCCCTAACCCAGCCAGAAATGCCAAACCGCTGCGCCAGCCATCGAGGTGCAGAGCCCGATGAAAATCTCCAATACCAACCGCCGAAGGCGCCGAGCCTTAGAACGCTTGGCCTCCAGATCATTGTGGTTGTCCGGCGCAACCCGCATCTCCTCATACTTGTCGCGCTGGAACCGGATCTGGAAGCTCCGCTTCACCTCTACCTTGCCTTCAATTTCTACACGCCAACCGTGTCCTTCAACATTGTCGTCCATTTGACCGTCCACATTGATCTTCAGAGCCTCGCCACGTCCATGCGCTCCCCCAAGCCATGCTTGAGCATTTAATTTAACACATTTTTCGCCCATCACGCAAATCAATTTAACTTATTGTTTTTTATACATTCTCTATCACAATATTGCGTTTTCTGCAAAAAATTTCTTGTAAAATGGTGGGAAATATACCATCATTAGCCCATTATGGGGTGGGGAAATGACATTGGTTTGGCCGAGCACTCCGAAGCGTCCGACCAATTCGGGTTCGACCGCCGCAATCCATCGACACCTGTCGTAAGGCGTTGGGACCTCTCACCCCGAGGAAGAAAGGGAGAATTAAGGAGGAGATTTAAGACATGGCCATCACAAATCCTGCCGCCGTCGCAGAAGCTCCCGGTATCGGGCGTCGGCCGGGGGGAAAGGCCGTCGCCGCTAAGAAGCGAGCCACTGACAGGGAACGGAAGGAAAGGGTTCACATCACCCTGGCACCGCGTTCGTTGGACATGCTGGAAGAGTTGGCTCGTAAGAGCGAGTCGAGCTACACGGGGGTCTTCAAGAACGCCCTTCGGCTGTACCATGAGGTCGTCGAGGCGACGGAACGAGGGGACGAATTTTACGTCAAGGACAAGGACGGCAACATTGTTGCATGGAAGCTGTTCCTATGATCTGAAGCCATAACCATCCACATCATTGGCGCAATCGGGCTCGCGAACATCGCGGGCCCGATTTCTGTTGAGAAAATGACGTGACAGTATTGCCCTGGCTCGCTTTGAGCTGGTGCGCGACCGCCTGGGGCTGACGACCTGCATAGGCATACACCCGCCACGGTCACCGAACAACGAACCGCCCCTAGGGTCGCTCAATGATCCAGCTATGCCTCGGCCCGACCCTGCCCAGCCTGGTGCCAAAGCCAGCCACGACTGATCTCTTACGGGCTCGTCTAGCCATCAGACCAACCTGGGGCATACTCAGGCCTCGGAGCGGCCTTTAGTAAGGTGTGCCCGGTGCGCCTACCAGAAATGCCAGATCGCCGCGCCAGCCACCGACGTGCAGAGGCCGACAAGAACCTCCACTACCAAACGCCTCATGCGACGCGCCTTGGACCGCTTGACCACTAGATCATTGCGGCTGTCCGGCTCGACCCGTACTTCCCTGTACTTATCGCGCTGGAACCGGATCTGGAAACGTCGCTTGACCTCTACCTCGCCAACAATTTCTACACGCCAGTTGCCCTTATCCATTTTTCCTTCCAAGGTCTGGATCCATAACCTCTCCTGAATGCCACCCTCACATGAACATATTAACCCATTTTTAGCCCATTTCACAGACTTATTATATCTAATTGATTTATATAGAAAATACGAAAACTCTCTACATGTAGATGCAGAAATTCCTTGTGTATTGGGCAAAACCCCACCATCATTAGCCCATCATGGGGTGGAGAACACTGTTGGGCGCTCCAGAGCATCCGAAACCGTCGCTAGGCAACCGAATCGTTGCAGGGCGGTGGCACCTCTCGCCCCGAGGAAGAAAGGGAGAATTAAGGAGGAGATTTAAGACATGGCCATCACAAATCCTGCCGCCGTCGCAGAAGCTCCCGGTATCGGGCGTCGGCCGGGGAGAAAGGCCGTCGCCGCTAAGAAGCGAGCCACTGACAGGGAACGGAAAGAAAGGGTTCACATCACCCTGGCACCACGTTCGTTGGACATGCTGGAAGAGTTGGCTCGTAAGAGCGAGTCGAGCTACACGGGGGTCTTCAAGAACGCCCTTCGGCTGTACCATGAGGTCGTCGAGGCGACGGAACGAGGGGACGAATTTTACGTCAAGGACAAGGACGGCAACATTGTTGCATGGAAGCTGTTCCTATGATCTGAAGCCATAACCATCCACATCATTGGCGCAATCGGGCTCGCGAACATCGCGGGCCCGATTTCTGTTGAGAAAACGACGTGACGATACCGAAGGTACCCGCAGCATGAACGTCCTGGTCCTCCTCGACATGGTGCTGCCCCAGGTGAGCGAGGCCCAGCGCGCCGCCATCACCGAGGCCGCCGGCCCCGCAGCGCGCGTGACGGTCGCTGGCGACCACACCGAAGCCCTGGCGGCGGCGGGCGAGGCGGAGGTCATCCTCGGCAGCGTGGACGAGGAGGTCTTCGCCGCGGCGCCCCGTCTCAAGTGGGTGCAGGCCGCCGCCTCAGGCGTCGACTTCATGCTCTATCCGGCGCTGCGGGAGAGCGACGTCCTCTTCACCTGCGAGAAGGGCCTGGTGGGCCCGCACCTGGCCGACCATGCCATGGCCCTGCTGCTGGCCCTGACCCGGCAGCTCGCGGCGGCGGTGCGCGCCGGCCCCGGCGCCTGGGACCGGCGCCTCGACTACCGGCGGCGGGAGATCGAGCTGGCAGGCCTCGCGCTGGGCCTGGTCGGCTTCGGCGGCACCGGCCGGGCGCTCGCACGCCGCGCCGCCGGCTTCGGCATGCGCATCCGGGCCGTCGACCGGGCGCCCATGGCGGGGACCGCCGAGGTTCACGAGGTTGAGCCGCTGGAACACCTGGACGCGATGCTGGGCGAGAGCGACGTGGTCGCGCTCTGCACGCCGCTGACGGAAGAAACCCGAGGCCTGTTCGACGCCGAACGCTTCGCGGCCCTGAAGCCGGGCGCCCTGTTGATCAACGTAACCCGCGGCGAACTGGTGAACCACAAGGCGCTGGTCGCGGCACTCGAGTCAGGGCGCCTGGGCGGCGCCGGCCTCGACGTGACGTCCGTCGAGCCCCTGCCGGCCGAGGACCCTTTGTGGGGCTTCGACAACGTGGTCATGACGCCCCACACGGCCGGGGCCAGCCAGCTCCGGGCCGGGCGCAACATCGACCGCTTCGTCGAGAACCTGGGCCGCTATCGTCGCGGCGAAGCGCTGATCGGCGAGGTGGACCGGGACCTGGGCTTCTGACTCACCTCGCCCGTCAGGCGGCCGGCCGCTGCCCGACCAGGCGCTCCGTCAAGGCGCGGATGTGGTCCGGGCCGGTGCCGCAGCAGCCGCCGACGATCTGCACGCCCTGGTCGCGCACCCAGCCCTCGGCCGCCGCGGCGTAGTCCTCGGCCGAGACGGCCTCCTCGAAGACCCACTCGGGGTTGGCGAAGCGCCCGGTCTCGGCGTAGGCCATCTTCGGTCCCGTCCAGCGGGCGGAGAGGATGTCGAGCGCCGGCCCGGTGGCCGAGACCTCGCTGTGCATCACGCCCGCCACGTCGCCGCCAAGGGGGAGGACCGCGTCCACCAGCCCGCCGAAGTCCTCGGGCGGCAGCTCGTGGTTCTCCTTCGGCGTGCGGAAGCCGACCACGCGGCCGTCCTCATCGAAGGCGGCGCTGAAGCCGACCCAGAGCGGCAGGCCGACGCCCGCCGCCGCACGCACCACCGGGGTTGCACCCGCCTCGTCCATCATCATCTCGGCCAGCAAGAGGTCGGCGCCGGCCTCAGCGAGGATCTCGGCCTGATGGCGGTAGGCTTCCTCAAGCCCCTCGCCCCGCGCGGTCGCGCCCGCCTCGGTCAGCGGCGGCATGCTGGAGAGCGAGCCGGCGATCCAGACCGGGCCCTCGGCCGCGCTGTCGCGCGCCTCGGCGGCGATCTCGACGGCCCGGCGGTTGACGGCCTCGAAATCCGCGCCCCGGCCGGCGCTCTCCAGCACCAGGCGGGCCGTGGCGAAGGTGTTGCTGGTGACGATCTCGGCGCCCGCGCGGATGTAGTCCTCGTGGATGCGGCGCACCCCCTCCGGGGCGCGCATGTGGGCGATTCCGCTCCAGGCGCGCGCGTCCATGATATGGCCCCGGCGCTGAATCTCCGTGCCGATGCCGCCGTCCATGACGACGACGGTCCCCCGGTCCAGGCGTTCTGCGAGCGTCACGGTCTCGGGGCTCCCTCTGCCTTGTCGTCAGCGTGGGATCTCGCCGCAAGCGGCCGTCCGGCCAAACGGCGGACGGGCAGCGGCGGCGTCAAGTGTCGGACAGCACCGGGCCGTCGGTCTCGTCCTGCACGCAGGAGGGTACCGCGCCGGACTCCGGGTTGCTGGTGCTGTTCGCACCGTTTGCATCGGCCGCGACCGGCAGGGCGACCTGGCGCAGCATCATCTGCGCTTCGCGCTGGCCCTGAGCGGCAGCAAGGCGCAGCCAGTCGACGCCCTCGGCCTGGCGGGCGCCGCCCGCCTGATAGAGCCGGGCGCCGAAGAAGTACTGGGCCTTGGGGTACCCCTGCCGGGCCGAGAGGCAGATCAGCTCCAGGCCGGCGCGGTCGCCGCCCATGTATTGCCGCAGGCCGGCGGTGTAGATCGCCTGGGCCTCGTCGTAGGCCTCGGCCTGGGCCGCCAGCGCCTCCTGGTCGGGGAAGCAGTCCTCTGTCTCCACCATGCAATAGACGGCGCCGCCGACGAGGAACAGGCCGATGCCGACACCGGCCGCGGCGTTGGTGCCGGAGACGGTGCCGCCGCTGCTGTTGAAGGTGGCGCTGCAGGACGAGCCCGTGGTCAGGACCCACACCGTCAAAAGCGCCAGGATGGTCGCGCGTCCCAAGGCGTGCCTCGCCGTTCGTCCGCCGCCGTCCGGAAGCCCGTCCGGCGTTTCCCGCCATTATGGCACAGCGCCGCTCCCAACGGGCGCGGGATTTTCAGTGCGGCGCGGACGGCCGTCGGCTAACATCGCCAGCGGGAAAGAGCCTGGGCATCAAGGGGTTGGGGGTGCATCCATGCCGATCAGCACGATCCGAGATTTCCTGAGGTTCGAGGCTGCCGGCGGGATCATGCTGATCCTGGCCTCGGCGGCGGCGCTGGTGCTGGCCAACACCGACCTGGGTCCCTTCTACGACTCCTTCCTCGACATCCCGGTGGCCATCCAGGTCGGCGCCCTGGAGATCGCCAAGCCGCTGCTGCTCTGGATCAACGACGGCCTAATGGCGGTCTTCTTCTTCCTGGTAGGGCTCGAGATCAAGCGCGAGTTCCTGGAGGGCGAGCTTTCCAGCGCCTCGCGGGTCTCCCTGCCGGCCATGGCCGCGGTCGGCGGCATGGTGGTTCCGGCCCTGATCTACGTGGTCGTGAACCTGGACAGCGCCGAGAACCTGAACGGCTGGGCCATTCCGGCGGCGACCGACATCGCCTTCGCCCTCGGCATCCTGGCGCTGGTCGGCAGCCGGGTGCCGCTCTCCCTGAAGATCCTGCTGACAGCGATCGCCATCATCGACGACCTGGGCGCGATCGTCATCATCGCCATCTTCTATACCGACAACCTGGCGACCAGCGCGCTCTACGCCGCCGCTGTCGCCGTCGCGGCGCTCGTCATCATCAACCAGTTCCGCGTCACGCGCCTCGCGCCCTATATCCTGCTGGGGATCGTGCTCTGGGTCTGCGTGCTGAAATCGGGCGTCCACGCCACCCTGGCCGGCGTTCTGACCGCCTTCGCGGTGCCGCTGAAATCGCGGCAAGAGGACCAGCCCTCGCCCCTCAAGAGCCTCGAGCACATGCTGCACCCCTGGGTCAGCTTCGCGATCCTGCCGCTCTTCGCCTTCGCCAACGCCGGCGTCTCCTTCGAGGGAATCGGCGTCCATAGCTTCATTGAGCCGGTCAAGCTCGGCATTTCGCTCGGCCTCTTCGTGGGCAAGCAGATCGGCATCTTCTTCATGCTCTGGCTGTGCATCCGCGTCGGCATCGCGCCCATGCCGGAAGGCGCGAACTGGCGAATGCTCTACGGCGTCTCCCTGCTCTGCGGCGTCGGCTTCACCATGAGCCTCTTCATCGGATCGCTCGCCTTCGAGCACTCCGATTTCGACGCCCCGATCCGCCTGGGGGTGCTGACCGGGTCGCTTGCCTGCGCCGTCGTCGGCTTCCTGGTGCTGCGCATCGGCCCCGCCCCGAAGACCGAGCGCAGCGAACCGCGGCTCGACGACGCGCCGGAGGACGCAGCCGACGGCAAACCCGTCCCACTTGGAGCCCATGGGGACGGGGGCGGCGGCAGCGAGCCGGAACCCTTGAAACCCCACGCGGAAGAAAGCGGCGAGGCCGCGTCGGCACCGAGCACGCCGCAGGCCGATGAGCCGGGCCAGCATGCGCCGCTCAAGCTCCATGCGGAGGAGGCCGGCGACGCCGAGCCGGCCCCCCTCAAGCCCCACGCGGAGGAGAGCGGTGACGGCCGGCCGGCGCCCCTGGTGAAGGACAGCGACCGCTCGTCGTCCTGAAGGCCCGGCGGTATCCGCCGATGGCCGTGTCTTGTCTTGACCTGGGTCAATGAGCGTCCCGACCCACGCTAGCATGCTCCCCAGCCGATGCGGCTCAGCCGCCCGTGGCTTTCGAGGAGGTCACCATGTTCGAAACGATTCTCGTTCCGACGGACGGGTCCGATCACGCCACCAAGGCGGTCGAACTGGCCTCGGACATCGCAGAGAAATACCAGGCGCGTATTGTCTTTCTCCATGTGCTGCCCAAGGGGCCGCTGCCGGAGTCCCTGCGCCACATGGCCCAGGCGGAACACATCTCCAAGGCTCAGAGCGGGCCGAGCGCGCCGCTCTCTCCCGAGGGCAGGTTTCCGGCCTCGACGATCCTGGGAAAGGCCGAGGAGTCCGACGAGGTGCGCCTGTTCATGGCCGAGAAGATCCTCGGCGACGCCAAGCGGATCGCCAAGGTGAAGGGCGTCGAGACCGTCACCGGCGTGATCGAGGACGGCGAACCGACCGATCTGATCCTGGACTACGCCAAGAAGGAAGGCGCCAATCTCATCGTGATGGGCAGCCGCGGCCTCGGCACCTTGAAGGGGCTGCTCATGGGCAGCGTCTCCCACAAGGTGAGCCAGATGAGTCCCTGCTCGTGCATCACCGTGAAATGAGCCCGGAACCGGACCCGCGGGACCGGGGCCGGCGGTGATCGCGGCGCCATGCCGACGCCGCCGGCAGCGCCACTGAGCGGCGAAGCCTCCGCGTCCGGCCGGGCGTCGGAAACATCACAGTTTGCATTCGATGCGACCGGCGGCCCGGAGGGGTCGCGTCGTTGGACCGCTCTGAGCGGCCGCCAGGCGGTAGAGGCGCTCGCCAGCCGGGAGTCCGGGCTGACGAGCGCTCAGGCCGAGGCACGGCTGGCAGAGGTTGGCCCCAACGTCCTGCCGCGCGCGAAGCGGGCCGGGCCCCTCCTGATCTATCTGCGCCAGTTCAAGGACCCGCTGGTCTATCTGCTGCTGGCGGCAACGCTGGTCTCCCTCGCATTCGGCGAGGTCCTGGACGCGCTCTTCATCTTCGGCGTCCTGCAACTCAACGCCGCCATCGGCACGGTCCAGGAGTGGCGGGCTGAGACCAGCGCCGAGGCGCTGCAGCAGATCGTCGCAGACAGCACCGTGGCCCTGCGCGACGGGCGGCCCTGTCGCATCGAGGCCGCGGGCCTGGTGCCGGGAGACGTGCTGCTGTTCGAGTCCGGCGACCGGGTGCCGGCCGACGCCCGCCTGCTCGAGGGCCGCGAGCTCAGCGTCGACGAGTCCCTGTTGACCGGGGAATCGACGCCCGTCGCCAAGCACCCCGGCGCCCTCGTCGCGGCCGATGCGCCCCTCGCCGAACGGCTCAACATGCTGTTCGCCGGCACCTCTGTGCTGACGGGCCGGGCCCAGGGCGTGGTCACCGGCACCGGCAGCGTCACCGAGATCGGCCGGATCGCGGAGTCCCTGGCCGTTGGGGCAGGCGAGGTGTTGCCGCTGGTCCGCCGTCTGGCCCGCTTCAGCCGCGTGATCGGCATCGCCACCATGGTGCTGATCGCCATCATAGCCGTGGCACAGATCCTTCAGGGGACGCCGCTGGTCACGGTCTTCCTGGTGGCCGTTGCGCTCGCCGTCGCGGCCATCCCCGAAGGCCTGCCGGTGGCCATCACGGTCGCCCTCGCCGTCGCCACAAACCGGATGGCCCAGCGCAGGGTGATCGTGCGCACTCTGCCCGCGGTAGAGGGCCTCGGCGCCTGTACGGTGATCGCCAGCGACAAGACGGGCACCCTCACCTGCAACGAGCTCACCATCAAGCGCGTGCGGCTCTTCGGGGCCGGCCCCGAGGAGCTGCCGGTCGAGGTCGGCGGCGAAGGCTTCGCGCCCCAGGGCAGCTTCCGGCAGGACGGCCGGGCGCCCGACGAGGCGGCTGCGGCCGCGCTCCACCGCTTGGCCGAGAGCGGCGCCCTCTGCAATGAGGCCAGCCTGCGGCTCGACGGTGAAGACCCCGACTGGCTGGGGGACACGGTGGACGTGGCTTTTCTGATCATGGCGGCCAAGCTGGGCCTCGACCGCGCCGCCTTGCTGGCCCGCCTGCCGCAGGTCGGCCTGATTCCCTACGAGCCGCAACGCCGCTTCGCCGCCGTCTTCACCGAATCCCCGAACGGCGATCCGGAGTCCAAGGCGCTGGCGCACGTGAAGGGCGCGGCGGAGACGCTGGTCCCCATGTGCGCCGGCGTGGAGGCCGACCGGGTCCTGGAGGAGGTCTCGCGCATGGCGGCGGAGGGCTACCGGGTGCTGGCCGTCGCCCGCGGCCCGGTCGAGCGCGACGCCGCCGAGGCGGGCGACCCCGCTTCCCTCGCTGGTCTCGAGCTGCTGGGACTCGTCGGCCTGATCGATCCGATCCGCCCCGAAGTGCCCGCCGCCGTGGCGCGTTGCCAGCGGGCCGGCATCTCGGTGCGCATGGTGACCGGCGACCATCCGGCAACGGCGCTCGCCATCGCCCGACAGATCGACATCGCGAGCGAGCCCGGTCAGGTCGTGACCGGCGCCGAGCTTGCGGCGGCGAGCGACGACGAAGCCCGTTTCGAAAGCCTGGTGCGCGATGGCCGGGTCTTCGCCCGCGTCGAACCGGCGCAGAAGCTCGCCATCGTTCAGGCGCTCCAGGCCGAGGGCGCCTTCATCGCCGTCACCGGCGACGGGGTCAACGACGCGCCGGCCCTGAAGGCGGCCGACATCGGCGTCGCCATGGGCGAGTCCGGCACCGACGTGGCGCGCGAGACCGCTGACCTGATCCTCACCGACGACAACTTCGCCTCTATCGTCAACGGCATCGAGGAAGGCCGCATCGCCTACGACAACGTGCGCAAGCTGGTCTTCCTGCTGATCACCACGGGACTGGGCGAGATCGTGCTGTTCCTGCTCGCCATCGGCTGGGGCTTGCCGGCGCCCCTCTTCGCCGTGCAGCTGCTCTGGCTCAATTTGGTCACCAACGGCGTGCAGCACATCGCGCTCGCCTTCGAACGCGGCGAGCCCGACGTGCTGGAGCGCGCGCCGCGCCCGCCCTCGCAGCCGCTGTTCGACCGGGCCATGGTGGGGCGGGTGATGGTCGCCGGCGTCTACATGGGCACGATCTGCTTCATCTTCTACGACTGGTGCCTGGCCCAGGGCATGGCGCTAGAGGCGGCGCGCAATCTGGTGCTGCTGCTCATGGTGCTGTTCGAGAACGCCCACGCCTTGAATGCCCGCTCCGAGACCCGCTCGGTCTTCGCCGTGCCCTTCAAGGCGAACCCCTTCCTGATCTTGGCGGTGCTCGGCGCCCAGGGCCTGCACATCGGCGCCTTATACATGCCGGGCCTGAGCGACGTGCTGGACGCGCAGCCGGTCTCTCTCGTGGACTGGATCATGGTGGCGGCGATCGGGGCCTCGCTCATCGTGGTGATGGAGGTCTACAAGCGTCTTGCCAGCAGGGCCTCCAGCAAAGGCTCCCGATAGGCCTGGCGGCGAATGACCCAGGTCAATGCCCCGGCCATGCGAGGTGCGTAGCCATGGTCGCATGAACCGAGGCAATAGAGCGCGAAAGAGGAGCCCCTGCCATGTTCAAGACCATCGTCGTTCCGACCGACGGCTCGGATCACGCGCGCAAGGCCGTCTCCGTCGCCGTCGACCTGGCGGAGAAGTACGGCGCCAGGGTTATCGCGGTCCACGTCATGCCGCCGATCGACGCCGGGAGCCTGCCAGACGAATTGAAGCGCTTTGCCCAAAATGAGATTCCAGGCGGCACGAACCGCCAGGTGCTGGAAGCCATCGGCGAGCAGATCCTGCAGGAAGCCAGATCCCAGTCCGAAGGCGAGACCGCGCCCGACGTCGAGACCCGGCTCGAAACCGGCGACCCCGCCGCCGCGATCCTCGAGACCGCCGAGTCCGAGAAGGCCGATCTCATCGTCATGGGCAGCCGGGGCCTCAGCCACCTCAAGGGCCTGCTCATGGGCAGCGTCTCCCACAAGGTCTCGCAGCTCAGTCCCTGCTCCTGCATCACCGTGAAATGACAACGGCCGCCCCGGCGCGGGTGACCGTCGCGGACCACGCCCTGGTTCAGGACAAGCTCGCGCGCCTGCGCAGCAAGGAGACCGGACGGGCGGCCTTCCGCAGCCTGCTGCGAGAGCTGGGGCGCCTGCTCGGTTACCCGGTCACCCACGACCTGCCGCTCGAGGACGTCGCGGTGGAGACGCCCCTGCGCCGGACCCGCGCGGCCCGGGTGCCGGAGGGGAAGCTCGTGCTGGTCCCCATCCTCCGCGCCGGCAACGGTCTGCTGGGCGGCCTCCTGGACCTGGCGCCCGACGCGCGCGTCGGACTGATCGGCCTGCGGCGCGATCCCGCAACCCTGGAGGCTCGGGAGTACTACTTCAAGATGCCACCGGGCCTGTCGGAGAGCCGGGTCCTGGTCCTCGATCCCATGCTGGCCAGCGGCCATTCGGCCGTCGCGGCCGTCGCGCGCCTCAAGGCGGCGGGCGCCCGCGACCTGCGCCTGGTCGCGGTGGTCGCCGCGCCGGAGGGCCTGCGGGCCCTCGACGAGGCCCATCCCGACGTGCCGGTCCATCTGGCCGCCGTCGACGAGGGGTTGGACGAACACGGACACATCCTGCCCGGCATCGGCGACGCCGGCGACCGCCTCTACGGCACCCCGCCCGAGCCGGGCGCCACCTGATCTTCGGGCGCCCGCGTCAACCGCCTTCGCATTGACCCACGGCCCGTGCTACTGGACCCGGGCGCCCGCGCCTGCCATCTATCGACTGAACGGCTTTCTCCGCCGGGGGTAACGAGATGACCGTCCGAAACCTCAACCACCTCTTCCGCCCCTCCTCGGTCGCCGTGATCGGCGCCTCGAACCGGCCGCGCAGCGTCGGCCACACGGTCATGCGCAACCTGCTGGAAGGCGGCTTCGCCGGCCCCATCATGCCGGTCAACCCGAAGTACCCGGCGGTCGCCGGCGTGCTCGCCTACCCGGACCTGTCGTGCCTGCCGGTCACGCCCGATCTCGCGGTCATCTGCACGCCAGCGCAGATGGTCCCGGGCCTCATCGCCGAGCTGGGGGCGGCGGGTACCAAGGCCGCCGTGGTGCTGACCGCCGGCCTGTCGCACAAGACCGATGAGTCGGGACGGACGCTGCGCCAGGCCGCGCTCGAGGCCGCCCAACCCCACCTGCTGCGCATCCTCGGCCCGAACTGCGTCGGCCTGCTGGTTCCCGGCGCCAACCTGAACGCCAGCTTCGCCCACACCAACGCCGCCAAGGGCCGCATCTCGGTCATCCACCAGTCGGGCGCGCTCTGCACCGCGCTGCTCGACTGGGCCGCCTCGCGCGGCATCGGCTTCTCCCACTTCATCTCCCTCGGCAACGCGGCGGACGTGGATTTCGGCGACCTGCTGGACTACCTGGGCAGCGACCCGGAGAGCCACGCGATCCTCATGTACGTCGAGTCCATCACCCACGCCCGCAAGTTCATGTCGGCGGCCCGGGCGGCGGCGCGCAACAAGCCGGTGCTGGCGATCAAGGCGGGACGCTACGAAGAGGGCGCCCGCGCCGCCGCCTCCCACACCGGCGCGCTGGCCGGCGCCGACGAGGTCTTCGACGCGGCCATCGGACGCGCCGGCATGCTGCGGGTGTTCGATACCGCCGAGATGTTCGACGCGGTCGAGACCCTGGCGCGCGCCCGTCCCCTGCGCGGCGACCGGCTGGCCATCCTGACCAACGGCGGCGGGCCCGGCGTGCTGGCGACCGACGCACTCATGTCCCGCGGCGGCCGGCTCGCGGAGCTGAGCGCCGGCACCCTGTCGCGGCTCGACAAGCTGCTGCCGGCCTTCTGGTCCCGCGGCAACCCCGTCGACATCATCGGCGATGCCGAAGGCGAGCGCTACGCCAAGGCTCTCGCCATCCTCGGCGAGGCCAAGGAGGTCGACGCCGTCCTGGTCATGTACGCGCCCACCGCTATCGCCGCGCCAGAGGAGGTCGCCCGGGCGGTGATAGAGGCCGGCCGGAACCTGAAGCGCAAGCCCGTCCTGCTGACCTGCTGGCTCGGCGGCGACGGCATGAACGCGGCCCGCAGGGCTTTCGCCGGCGCCGGGATCCCAACCTACGAGGCGCCCAACCAGGCGGTCCGGGCCTTCCTGCACATGGCCGACTACCGGCGCAACCAGGAGATCCTGATGGAGACTCCGCCCGCGGCGCCGCCCGGCGCGCCGCCGGTGATCGAGACGGCGCGCCTTATCGTCGAGCGGGCCGTGTCCGAGGGCGTGGAGGTCCTGAGCGAGCCGGACTGCAAGGCCATCCTCGCCGCCTACGGCCTGCCGGTGGTGGAGACCGGCATCGCCACGACACCGGAGGAGGCGGCGCGCCGGGCGGAAGCCTTCGACGCCCCCGTGGCGATCAAGATCCTCTCGCCCGACATCACCCACAAGTCGGACGTGGGCGGCGTGGTGCTCGACCTGGAGCGGCCGCAGGACGTGGAGGCGGCGGCGCAGGCCATGCTGGAGCGGGTCGCCCGCCTGAAGCCGAAAGCCAAGGTGCGCGGCTTCACGGTGCAGCGCATGGCCCGGCGCAGCGGCGCCCACGAGCTGATCCTCGGCGCCACGACGGACCCCGTCTTCGGACCGGTGCTGCTGTTCGGGCAGGGCGGCGTCGCCGTCGAGGTGATCGGCGACCGGGCGGTCGCCCTGCCGCCGCTGAACATGAAGCTGGCCCGGGAGCTGATCTCGCGCACCCGGGTCTCGCGCCTGCTCGAGGGCTACCGCGACCGCCCCGCCGCCGATCTGGAGGCCATCGCTTCCGCCCTGCTGCGGATCTCCCAGCTCGTCGTCGACGTCCCCGAGGTGCAGGAGCTGGACGTCAATCCCCTGCTGGCCGACGCCGAGGGCGTGCTGGTGCTCGATGCCCGCATCCGCGTCGCCCCCGCGGCGGCGCCCGGCACCCGGCGTCTGGCGATCCGGCCCTATCCGCAGGAGCTTGAAGAGCAGGTGAGCCTGCCCTCGGGGCGGCGCCTGCTGCTGCGGCCGATCCGCCCGGAGGACGAGCCCGAGCACCGGGACCTGATCTCGCGCCTCACGCCTGAGGACATCCGCTTCCGCTTCTTCGGCTCGGTGCGCGAGATGCCCCACTCCCAGCTCGCCCGCTTCACCCAGATCGACTACGACCGGGAGATGGCCTTCGTCGCCAAGCCCTCGGAGAAGGGCGAGCGCGATACCCTGGGCGTGGTCCGCGCCGTCGCGGACCCGAACAACGAGACGGCCGAGTTCGCCATCGTGGTGCGCTCCGACCTGAAGGGCCAGGGCCTCGGCCACGCGCTCCTGGAGAAGCTGGTCCGCTACTGCCGCAAGCGCGGCACGGCCGAGATGGTGGGCGAGGTGCTGCCCGACAACAAGGCCATGCTGGCTCTCGCCGAGCGCGTCGGCTTCAGCCGCCGCCTCGTGCCCGACGACGACGTGGTCGAGGTCCGCCTGAACCTACAGGACGCAGCGCGCGGCTAGGGGCGCCGCTACAGATCTGTATCGGCATCGCGGCCACTCGAACTTGAGGCCAAACCGGGTACAGAACGGCCATGAAACTGGCCCTCAAGAGCAACCGCCCGCTGCTGTGATCTTTGGTCGCCGCCGACGCGGATATCGAAAACGACCCGGAGGGGATGCGCCGGCACCGCGAGACTGCCAAGCATACCTTCCGCAACCTCAAGACCCGCAAGGGTGCCACCCACCGCCTCATAGGGCGGTTGAGGTATGTGCGTACCGAGATGGCGTTCAGCGTTCTCGCCCACAACCTGAACCGGACCATGGGCGTCAGGCTTCTGCGCCAAGCCATGAGGACGTGAGATTGCTGGGTCTCGTTCGTGAATGTTCCGCCCAAATCCCTCTCGCAGGCTCACCAGCGCCAGCACAAACCGATATCCGGAGATCCTTCGAATCACCTCGCCGCCACACCAAACATGCGGAGCCACCTCGCCTCAGCCAACGTTTCCGTGCAACCTAGGATCAGATCCGCCACTAGACTGACGGCCCAGCCACACGCCAACATTACCGGGTTCTTCTTGGGCTGGCGTTTTCAACTACAGGAGAAGAGTAGACTCCGACGCTAGAACCGGCGCAGTCCTTCAGCACGAAGTAACGCTTGTGTATATGGTTGAAAGGATCTAATCACAATTGTATGAGCATTGAGTCTTTAATTGCAGCAGGACTGGCTGCTTTTTCACCCATTATTGTCCTTGCATCGGCTCGCGGTCCACGCCTTCTCGCGATCGCGACCGCTTTGCTACCCTACTTGGTTATCACAACTCCTTTCATGCTGTCGCCTCGGCTTCCAGGTTACGATTCCTACAACTACATGTTTCCTGCATTCGAGTACATTGGGGCCGCAGTCTCGGAAACCTCAGAGTTTCCACAATGGTTTCCGACCGCGGGTGGTGTCCGGACCGGCTTTACTCAGATCCCATTGTTCTATTTCGCGCCACACCGCCTGGTGGGCTATGCATTGTATGCCTTCACGCCACTTGACGCCGTTACAGCATTCAAGGTCCAGCACGTATTTGGCGTGTTGTTACTGGCCATCGGTTGGTGGCTGGTTATAGAAATGATGACAAAATCGCGGCTTGCTGCCAGTTTTGCTTCTCTCATGGTGACTCTGGGTGGCACTGGCATTACCTTTCATCAGGAGCAGGTGCTAAGTACCACGTATTTGGTGCCTTGGTTCTTGTTGGCAATTCGTTTCCTTCCTCAAGATCGCAATTTGATCCTAGCACTAGCGCTGATGTTTGGATTAGCAGGAACGATCCACTATCCGCACATCTTGTTTCTTTCCTTTCTTGTTTTCGTTACCACCATGGTCATTGTGGAACCGCAAGCGTCGGTTGCTTGCATTCGAGCATTCCTGAAACCACGGATAGTCCTCGCCATTGGCCTTTTTGCGATTGCTGTAGCGCCTCTTCTGTACTTTCTATCCTCAATAGGAGAACTGTCCAGTCCGTTGCGAGTTGCCGAAAATGCTCCGATGTGGGCAATGACAGGCGAGGAGTACCGGGATCTCTCCCTAAGGTCCATGCCCGGATCTTCGGTACTGCCAATGAGATACCTTCACTACATCTCTCCCGACTTTCCACCGCTGGGTCCCGACAATGCGTCCTTATTCGTTGGACGGGTCGGTGTATGGTTAGCTGTGTGCGCCCCACTCGTAGCTTGGCACAAATCCTGGCCGATCCTGGGCATAGGGATTGTCTTCGCCATTTTGTCTATAGGAGTCCACCTACCCTTTCCGCTAGTGAACTATCTGTTCGATTTATCGCCCGAGGTCATGGGATCGTTTCGCCAGTGGTTTCATTTCTTTCCAATGGTCAATCTTTGCCTATCGGCACTGGCGGCTATAGCTTTGGCGTCTACAATCGCTCGCTTCAAGGCACTTCTTGGACTTGCCGGCCCTATACTATTGAATTCGGTTTTTGCCCTGCTCGTATTCGAATTGGCCTTATTCGATCTGCACTATATCTCGAAATACACAGTTGAAGATCGGCCACTTGGAATCATGTCAGCCCTACAAACGGAGCCGCAAAGCCGTGCAATCACCAACCCTAAGACTGTTTATCTGCAATACGAAGAGCGAACACGAGCCAATCATTGTTGCGAGGAGGCATTGTTTAAGGAACCCTACCTTACTAGAAAAGTAATCGGAGGAGTGGAAACGGTCGAGAATCAACTCATTTTTCTCGAAGAAACACTTTCTCGAAAAAGCGATGAGATCATATCCGATTTTGACACGACTGTATTTGATTGGAGTGGCACATCAAGTGAAACTTTCGACAATGACGATTTGAAGATGACCTACCGGTACGACGGAGCGGATTTCGATGTATCTGTTCAAGAGACCGCCATGCTCGTGATGCCTCTCAATTTCGCCTTAGACCTTCTGGCCTCAATTGATGGCAAACCTACAACCGTTTGGCGGGTAAACGGGACCCACTCGGGCGTAGTTGTCGAGCCGGGTGATTCACGCGTAAAGATACGGCTTGCCCCAGATTCTTACCGCTGGATATCTCTTACACAGCCACTGGCTGTTGTTCTGCTTTTTGGGATATTGGCGGCATCGGGTGTGCTTGTGGGCCGCCGCTCCAACGGCTAAGCGGGGGGCTCGCTTCTGGCTAGAATTGATCTTCAGGATCGCACCGGAAAGGCGGCCGAATTGTCCTCAATTCTAGCCATTGTGCCGCAGACGATCGGGCCTCATCGTCCCGCTTCTGTGCGCTCTCTCCCATTTCACGCACGAGCCCTCAATTCTTTCTGAGTGCTGGTCCGACAGCCGCACAAGTAATCCAAGTCCTTCCTTCGCAGCCATGTGACAGAGTCCTTCCGATGCTTCAAGCAGTCGAGTCTGCAAAAATTGCGGAAGGTAGGAAACCCGCCTACCGTTCTTCGAAAGTGCTCGTGGCCTCGACCCGGCATCGCAGATCCTCGGCCCGGGGCCGAATGGGGTATCGAACGATCATGAACCTAGTGCTCCATAGCAATCGCCTGCTGCCGCGGCCGATCCGCCCGGAAGACGAGCCCGAGCACCGGGACCTGATCTCGCGCCTCACGCCTGAGGACATCCGCTTCCGCTTCTTCGGCTCGGTGCGCGAGATGCCCCACTCCCAGCTCGCCCGCTTCACCCAGATCGACTACGACCGGGAGATGGCCTTCGTCGCCAAGCCCTCGGAGGCGGACGAGCGCGACACCCTGGGCGTGGTCCGCGCCGTCACGGACCCGAACAACGAGACGGCCGAGTTCGCCATCGTGGTGCGCTCCGACCTGAAGGGCCAGGGCCTCGGCCACGCGCTCCTGGAGAAGCTGATCCGCTACTGCCGCAAGCGCGGCACGGCCGAGATGGTGGGCGAGGTGCTGCCCGACAACAAGGCCATGCTGTCGCTCGCCGAGCGCGTCGGCTTCAGCCGCCGCCTCGTGCCCGACGACGACGTGGTCGAGGTCCGCCTGAACCTACAGGACGCAGCGCGCGGCTAGGGGCGCCGACCCGTCGCATGTGTTGGAGGGCCGCCGCGGAGGGGGCCGAACAGACCGAAAGCGGACAGATCGGCGGGTTAGAACTATCTACGTGTCACGTGTCCAGGATCTGCCGCTCGGATGGCGCGGTCGAGTGAGCGGAGGATGATCCGAGGCGGCCATCCAGTCGGCAGGGTCTCGACGCGGGATGTGGGGGTTGGTGCTGTTGGCGGCCGGCTCCCAAGGGGAAGGACGGTCTCGGGACCGCACTTGACCGATGGAATGTGTCCTGCAACTTTCACGAACTGAAGGGGCCCTTGCCAAAGAAGAAATCGGAGAGCTTTTCAGAAAAGAATATCAAATAGTCCAATGGATTAATCCTTGAGATCAGCAGAGTACTCACTCGCTTCAATTAGGCTATACATCATAGGCTATGCCCAAAATCTCGGACAGATCTGCAATCTCACAGTGGGAACCGGGCCCGATCATTGATTGGCTGTTGGATGAAGGCCGTTTGCTGAGCGACATCGACGAGTTTGTTGGTCAGCTCGGCTCACGCATGCTTGCCTCGGGAGCGCCGCTCTGGCGGCTTCGCCTGTCGATGCGGACGTTGCACCCCCTCGTGGCAGCGGTCACATCGCTCTGGGAAAGGGATAGCGGAGCCACCACGCCTTTGTCCTCGCCGCACGGGCTGGAAGGCCGATCCGGCTATATCGGAAGCCCCCTCGAAACCATGAACCGCACCCGCGCGCCATTCAGGAAGCGGCTCACGGACGCCCTATCGAGCACCGACCACGAAGTGCTTCATGACCTAAAGGCGCGCGGCGCCACAGACTATATCGGCATTCCGATGAAGTTCTCGAACGGCGCCATGGCATTCATTGTCTTCACGGCGGATGTCGCGGACGGCTTCTCGGACAGGGACATCCAAGGGTTTGCGCGGATCGCCTCCGTCCTTGCGCCGATCGTCGAAGTCTTCAACTCAAGAAGCGTGTCGCTCGCTGTCGCCGAAGCCTACCTAGGTCCCAGAACCGGGCAACGTGTATTGGACGGACAGATCACCAGAGGCGACATCGAGAAGATCAACGCGGCCATCCTCGTCAGCGACATTCGCGATTGGACGGGCCTCAACAACCACCACACAGTCGAGGATGCCGTGGTACTCGCCAACAGATACTTCGAAGCCATTGCGGAGGCGGTAGAATCCAACGGGGGCGAAATCCTGAAGTTCTTGGGCGATGGCGTCTTGGCGATCTTCTCGGCCGATGAAGACGAGACGCCGGATAGAGATCCGGTGTGCGAAAGGGCCCTGGCAGCCGCGCGGCAAGCCATGCAGATCGCCCGGGAGGCGGACCCGCCACTAGATCTGAGTTTCGGAATCGGCATGCATTTCGGCGAAGTGCTTTACGGCAACGTTGGGTCGAAGACCCGCATCGATTTTACCGTGCTGGGACAAGCGGTGAACGTTGCGGCGCGTATCGAAGGTCTGTGCGGCGAGCTCCACAGGCCGATTCTGTTCTCTCAAGACTTCGCGGATCGTTTGGCCGAACCGACGACCCTTGTGGCCGAGAAGATCCTCAAGGGGCTCGAAACGGCCGTTGGCGTACTGGCGACGGCGGAAGACAGTCGAACGACATCTTGATACCTGCACGTCGCATGGCGGCTTGCGGGTCATCGAAGACGAAATCGGCGGTCTTCCAGAACGTCGCTCTCTCTGAAAGCGGGCAGGTTTGGCGCCTTTCGGCGGCCTATGCTAACTTTGGGGCTCGGAGTCCACAGTGCCCCTGCGCGACCTGCAACGGGGCGGGGAGTGGGTCGGTTGACCGTCAATCGCAACTTCGTGCCGGTGGTTCTCGGACTGACGCTGGTGATCTATCTGCTTTTCGGCGGGCTGGGGCTCATGGCGCTGGCGGTCGGGTCGTATTTCTGGCACCTGGCTCCCTATCGGCGCGGCACCCATTCGGAGATGAGCGAAGCCCACCACACTGTCTTCCTGTTGCAGCAGGACGCGATGCAGACCTTGCCGGGTCCTCGGCGGCCCGGGCGCTATTTCATGGAGCTCCTGCTCTGCGCCGGCCTCGCGGTTCTCGGACTCGTCAGGTTGGAGAACCCTGGACTGGCAGGATATCTGCTTTTCGGTTGATCGTCGCCGAAGGTCCGGCACGTCTCCCGCATTTCAGATTTCGTGCTTTGGAAGGGCCCCGCCGCACAGGTCCCTCGCCGATGCAGCGGCCAATGCTGGCGATCGGTCGCCGTCCGGTGGCATGACGCCCTCGGTCCGTTCACTCCGCAAGTCCAAACATCCGCTCAGCCATGTCGAATGGGTCTCTCTATCCGGGCATCCTATCGACTTGGGCTGGAAACCAAGGCGAAACTACGCCATCGAGTCCCGCGGCACGTCGGAGGCCGAGATTCCGAATCGTAGACGGCAGGACGGAGCACCCGAAGCATGGCAAAGAATCTGATCGTTGGCGGAGGGGTCTACGGCGCCGCCCTGGCTTGGGAGCTGGCCTCGCGAGGTCATGACGTTCAACTGGTCGAGGCCCGGCGCATTGCATCCGGCGCCTCCGGTGGGCCGGGGCGCCGGGGTGTCAGGGCGAACTACCGCGACCACCGCGAGCTGCCCTTGATGATCAAGGCGCGCGAGATCTGGCCGGCTTTGCATGAAAACCTCGGAACATCGCCGCTGTTCGAGCGTACCGGGCACCTCATGCTGATCGAGAGGCCGATGGATCTCCCGGAGGCCCGAACGCGCGCCGCACTGCAGAACCGGCTCGGAATCGAGACGGTCTTCCTGACGGCCGAGGAACTCCGCGAGCACGAGCCGGACTTGGCACCGGCAGTCCTGGCGGCTGTCTCTTGCCCCGGTGACGGGGTCTCCTGTCACGAGGGGACGACGCGAGCCTACGCCGAAGCCGCAATGGCGGCAGATGCGAGGATTCGGGAGGGAATCACCGCACGCCAGCTTCTCGTCCGGGGCGACCGGGTGGTCGCGGTTGAAACCACGGAAGGCGAGGAGATCGAAGTTGTCGGCAATCTCTTCCTGCTGGCGAACAGTGGAGTCCGGGAGCTGGTCAGTCCCTGGTCGGACCTCCCGACCTGGAATCTACCGTTTCAGGTTCTTGTGTCGAAGCCCTTGCGGGACAACCCGGTCCGCCATCTCATCGGGCACGCCCACAGGACCCTGTCCCTCAAGCGGGAGAGCAATGGACGGTTGATGATCTCCGGCGGACGTCCAGGCAGGTGGGATCCGGATCGGCAACGCGGGGAAGCGATCGAGACAGAAATCGCCGCTAATGTCGCTGATGCGGTGGCCGTCTACCCGAGCCTCGAGGGCCTGGAGATCGAAGTTGCCGATGCCGGCCACCTGGAAGCGGACTCCGTCGATGGCATCCCGATCATCGACCGGCTCCCGAAGGTGAGCAACGTTTTCCTCGCGACCGGTTGGAGCGGCCATGGTTGGGCCATCGCTCCAGCGGTGGCGAAGCTCTTGGCGGCCTGGGCCCATGAGGGCGAACGACCGGCGCTTCTCGCACCCTTCGCCCTAACCCGGTTTGGATGAGCCGCCAACCGATCATCAGACCGCTCGTGGCTCGGCTCAACTTTGCGTTGACGGCGACAACATCGACGATGCGCGAGAAGTCCTTCTTCCGATACATGCCCACTTCATTGAAGGCTTCGATACGCTCGACGTTACGGAATCCAAAACGCTGCTCGACGAGCTCGGTGCGCGACCCGAGTGTCTGCCTGAACAGGCAGGTACGCGCACTTCGCCAGGGACGCAGTCACTCCCTTGAGGAGATCACGACCACGCCGAGACACTGGGGGTCAGGCAAGGGCGGGCCGCCGGGGTCGGTCGGTCATGAGGTAGACGAGCAGGCCCGCCAGCACGGCGAGCCAGAGGGACGACCACCAGACCCAGTCGTAGCGGGCGTAGAGGTCGAAGAGGACGCCGCCGAAGTAGGCGCCGACGGCCCCGCCGATCTGGTGGCCCGCCGAGATCAGCCCGAAGGCCAGGCCCATGACACGCAATCCGATATGGCTGCTGACCAGGCTCGCGGTCACGGGGACCGTGGAGTAGTCGACCAGGCCAAAGACGATGGCGAAAAGGAAAAGCGTATTCAGGTCGCTGCCCACATAGACCAGCAGGATGAAGGTCAGCCCGCGCGCGAGATAGATGCTGCCGAGCAGCAGGGGCCGGTTCACCCGGTCGGTGAGCCAGCCGACGAAGATCATGCCGGCCAGGTTGATGGCCGACAGCAGGCCATAGGCCGTGGACGAGGGAATCGGTCCGAAGCCGCAGAAGGCCGCGTAGGGCAGAAAGTGCGTCTCGATGACGCCCGAGGTGGTGTAGCCGCAGATGAAGTAGCTCCAGAAGAGGATCTGGAAGGCCGGCATCCTGACGACCGCCAGGGTGTCTCCCACCAGGCTCTTGGACGGGCCGGCCGGCCGCCGCGTCGAGGCGCCGCGCTTGCCGGCGGGCAGCCAGAGGCGCGCGCAGAGCATCATGATGAGCGCCGCCGCCCCGAGCCCCGCGAAGGCCCAGCGCCAGCTGAAGGCGGCCATGAGGACCGCGAAGAGGGGGACGATCAGGAACTGTCCCCCCGTCGAGCCCGAGGTCGCGATGCCGGTGGCGAGCCCCCGGTTGGTCTCGAACTCCTGCTCGACCGCCGTCGAGACCACGTGGACCGCCAGCAGGCCGAAGCCGGTGGCCGCGACGCCCGCGAAGGCGAGCACGAAGGCCCAGGGATGGCTGGTCGCGGCGGCGAGGAAGCAGCCCAGCGCCAGCAGGCCGAGACCGATCAGGATCACCGCCCGCGCGCCCTGCTGATCTACGAAGCGCCCGCCGACCGGCGCCAGGATCGCGGTCATGATGAGCGCGCCAGCGGCGATGGCTGAGGTGAAGCTGCGGGTCCAGCCGAACTCCTGCTCCAGATGGGGAATGACGAGCCCATAGGCGCCGCGCGCGGAATAGGAGAGCGCCAGGGCCAGGAAGGAGAGGCCCACGATCAACCAGGGCCGCCAGGCCGTCGTCTGGGCCTGTGTCATGTCAGCGTCTGTGTCATGTCAGCGTCTGTGTCATGTCAGGGTCCAGGTCATGTCTGCGCAGGTGTCATGTCAGGGCGCATGTCATGTGGAGGCGCCTCCGTCCGCCGCCGCTCTGCTCGCTTGCCGGTTTACTCATGGCGCCGGATGACATAAATGACAATATGGCTTCAATTCCTGCCAAAGCTCCGGGGTCCAGTAAAGCGCCGCGACGGCGGGTGGTCATGGTCGTCTATCCCGGCGTGACGCTGCTGGACGCAGCCGGCCCGGCGCAGGTCTTCTCGAGCGCCGACGCGGCGGTCATGCGGTCTGGCGCCGAGCCCGCCTACGAGATCGTTCTCGCCTCACCCATGGCTGGAGACGTCGAGACCGACACGGGCATCGTCCTCAAAACGGTTTCGCTGCAGGCGGCCGCGCGCAAGCCCATCGACACGCTGATCATCTCCGGCGGGGTCGGCGTGTTCGACATGCTGGACGAGCAGCGCTTCCTGGCCTGGGTGGGGAAGATGGACGGCAGGTGCCGGCGCCTCGCCACCACTTGCATGGGGGCCTTCGTGACCGCCAAGGCCGGCCTGCTCGACGGGCGCAGCGTCTCGACCCACTGGCGCTACACCGCGAAGCTGCAGCGCCAGTACCCCAAGGCCGACGTGCGGAAGGACCCGCTCTTCATCCGGGACGGAAACATGTGGTCCGCGGCCGGCGTGACCTCCGGGATCGATCTGGCCCTGGCGATGGTCGAGGACGATCTCGGTCACCGGGTCGCCATGGAGGTCGCCCAGGCGCTCGTGGTCTTCTTCAAGCGGCCGGGCGGGCAGTCCCAGTTCAGCAATGTCCTGAGCGCGCAACGGGAGGACGGCGACGGCACCTTCTCGCGGCTGCACAGCTGGATCGCGGAGCATCTGGAGAAGGACCTGAGCGTCGTCGCCCTGGCCGAGGAGTCCGGCATGAGCCCGCGCAGCTTCGCGCGGGTCTACAAGGACCGCACGGGCCGGACGCCGGCGAAGTCCGTCGAAATGATCCGGGTCGAAGCCGCCAAGCGGCTCCTGGAGCAGGGGCGGATCCCGCTGGCGACCATCGCCAGGAGGACGGGCCTGACGGACGAGCAGCGCCTGCGCCGCGCCTTCCTGCGGCACGTCGGCGTCTCGCCGAGCGACTATCAGCAGAAGTTCGGATCGTGACGCCTCACTTCAACTCCACTCCCGGGATCCGGCACGCTCGCGGAACGCTATGAACTTCCGCATGTGACTAAAGACCGTAAACCCGTAACCGGAACTATTTGAGTACGAGGCGTGCGAGCCGCTGCCGGTTTGTTATGACAACGACCCGACCGAATACTTGCTGCCCTATCCGAACGGACTGAGATCAATGACATTTGAGGAGTTCGGACAGGTAAGAGACCTCTAAGCTGCCTTTCGCCTCATGTCACCGAGCGGGGGTTGGCCGGCCCAGATCCGGCAACGCCTTCCTGAAGAAGAAGTCCTTGTCACCCGCGACGATCACGCTGGCCAACACAAGTAGCAAGGCCGTCTGAATGATTTTGCTGTCCGGGTTGGTGGCGAAGATCTCGTTGAAGTAGACGGCCGTGATGTGAAAAACGATCGGCACCAGAATGTTCCGCCCTGTCTTGTAGTACAGCCAGTTCATTAGCAGTACGAATGGGATGACACTCACCAGGAAGTTAACGCCATAGATCCAGCCGGCCTCGACCAAGTTGCTTTGGTAGTAGTCTCTTATTGTGGAGAGCGGCACGTGCCAGATCGCCCAGAAGGCGCCGAACAGCAGTGACGTGTTGAACAGATTGAGTTTGGCGCGCAGACAATCCGTACCGTAGGTATGCCAGCCCAGCTCCTCGACAATCGGCGCGATGAGAAGCATGAACCAGACTGGAAAGATCCCGGAGGAGAAAGTGAAATGCCCCGTGATGGTGAACTGGGACGCGCTATAGCCAAACAATAAGGATATGGCCTGAGCCAGCAGGATACTCGCCAGCATCAGAAAGCAGGTGAGAAGGGCATAGAGGGGTTTGACCGATCTGAAGCTCCATAGCCTTCCGAGCACGTCCGACCGCAACTCGGGATCCTTGGAAATCAGCCAGTAGGCCGCGCCCATCGGGCTGAGGAGGCCAATGAACGCCAGAACGCTGGCGATCTTCAGGTTCCGATCGCTGTAGGGCGCCAAATGGCTGACATAGCCGGCGGCAAGCCAGAACGTCCACGGAACGGCAGTGGCGAGTGCATAAAACCTGGCTGCATGCCGGTATCTCGCAATGATCATCTTCTGCGCGTCTCGGTTCGAGCGGTGAAGCTGGACCGCTCTCGAGCGAGCCCCATGCTACATGCAATGAGCATTCTATAAGGCGCTCGCCCGATTGCTGAACGGAATTCGGGCGACCTGCCGGCGTGGAGAGTTGCCGCGTGTTTACGGCCGCGACCTGGATCAAAGGTAGCTTTGGATCGGGCAAGGTCGCAATCGCTCTCGGGCCCGCCCTTTCGCTTCAATCACGAGAAATTGAGGAAAAGCGAAAAGACACTGCAAATCCCAATCGCCGATACTGTGCTCCCATGTCACCCACGGGCGGCGTGTCCAACAGCGCCTGTCGGCCATTCTTGGGAGTAGTCGCGCGTTATGAAACGGCAGAAACGCAAGAGCAAGCAAGCAAGCAGGAAGGATCGCAACCCACCTGCGGGCCAGGGAGGTTCTGAGGAAAAACTGACGAGACGCGCCTTTCTCGGCAAGTTCCGGACCGGCGCGGCGGTCACGGTTGCCGTTGGCGGCGCGAGCTGGTTTCTGGCCGACAGCGTCATGGCGACCATGCGCGAACAAGACCTTTCGCGCATCGGCAACGGGATTCCCGCGGTCGTGCAGATCCACGATCCCCAGTGCCCCCAGTGTCAGGCCCTGCAACGTGAGGCGCGGGACGCTCTCTGCGATTTCGACGATTCGGAACTGCAGTTCCTCGTCGCCAACATCCGGAGCGACGAGGGCCGACAGCTTGCAAGGGCCCACGGCGTTGGCCATGTCACCCTATTGCTGTTCGACGGCTCCGGACAAAGGCGGGCCGTGCTCGCCGGCCCAAACGAGAGCGAGTACCTGGCCGGGGCGTTCCGCCGCCATCTAGCCAGATACGGCGACGTCTGACGGGCGCCAGCGCCCACAGTCCATCACCTGGAGTGCATCGGCGCCCCTGGCCGGTCCGCCTGGCGGTCCGGCGATTTGGCTAGATCGCGAGCCCATGAGCGCCCGACAGCGCGAGCCGAGGCGCCCTGGTCGTTGGTCACCCCCTTGACGCGCCGGGATATTGGCACGGGCGCCCATCCAAGACATTTCCGTCTCGCGCTCGGCCATCGTTTGACGTATTAGGGTCCCCGACGTGGTTCCCCGCGAAGGGTGCGCCCAAGTGAGAAAGCTTTCGGTAGCAGGGCTGGACAAGCCCCTCTCGGTGATCGGCATGGGCACGATGATCTTCCATCCCGACAGCCAGGATCGGGACTTCGAGCTGTTGGACGCCTTTGTCGCGAGCGGCGGCACCTTTGTCGATACGGCGGAGGTCTACGGCGCGGTCGAGGAGCACGGCTACTCGGAGATGGTCATCGGCGAATGGCTGAAGGCCTGCCCCACCGCGCGCGAGCAGATCGTCCTGGCCTCGAAGGGGCTCATTCCCGGCTATTGCGCACCGCTCTACCCCGGCGGAGCGAGGATCGACCCGGCATCGGTCCACAAGGCGATCCATGGCTCCCTCCAACGACTGAAGACCGACTATCTCGACATCTGGATGTTTCACCGGGACGACCGGGACCATCCCGTGGGGCCCCTTGTCGATGCCCTCGACGAGGAGGTGCGGGCCGGCCGGATCAAGGCCTACGGCGCCTCCAACTGGAAGCCGGACCGTATCCAGGAGGCGATCGACTACGCGCGCGCCAACGGGAAGGCGGAGATGATGTGCTCCAGCCCGAACTTCTCGCTGGCACGGGCGAACGAGCCTTTCTGGCCCGACACCGTCGTCGCCGGCGAGCCCGACCGCGCCTGGTTCGCCGCCAATGACTTTCTCGTCGTCGCCTGGTCCTCCCTGGGCCGCGGCTTCTTCGCCAAGGGCGACCCGAAGGACCGCAGCAATCCCGATCTGGTCCGCGTCTTCTATTCGGATGGCAACTTCGAGCGAAAGAAGCGCGCGGAGGCTCTGGCCAAGTCGCGGGGCCTGTCGCTGTTCCAGATCGCGCTCGGATACGTGATCAATCAGGACTTCCCGGTGGTCGCCCTCTGCGGCGCCGCGACCCCCGAGCAGGTCGCCGATTCCGCGCGCGCGGGCGACCTGGAGCTGACCAGAGCCGAACTGGACTGGCTCGACCTGACCTCTGACGAGAGGCCGTTCTAGGCAGGACCGCCTGGCCCCGATTTCGCCGCCAATTGACCCCGAACGGACGGATGTTGTTTTCGGGATGGCCCCACAAAGGAACGCTTGGGCCTACACTCTGCTATCCTAGATTTGCGGAGAGAGGAGCTGGCATATAGGGAGCGTTCTGGAATGGGGACCCGAGTTGAGACCGGTAGGTGCTTTTGCGGGGCGATTTCAATGGAGATGCACGGCGAACCGTTTTGGGTATGTTTTGATCACGATGACGACTGTCGCCGTGCCATTGGTAGCCCTCTTACCATCTGGGTAGGCTATCGACCTCATCAACTTCGCCCCAAAAGTGGCACCCCGAAGTCCTTCTCGAAAACCAAAGGAGTCGTTCGGACGTTCTGCCAAGTCTGTGGCACATCGATCGGCTACACGGACGAAGGTACAAAGGACGAGGTTTACCTGAACATTGGCTTTTTGGATAATCCGGAAAGGTTCCGCCCAGAGGCCCATGCTTACTGGCGAATGAAGTTGCCTTGGATAGATTTCGCTGACGATCTGCCGCGCACCGATGCCTATTCCCGCGAGCGCGACCCAGCAGTTGGGTATCCAATTGATCGAAAGGGCAGAAAGTCCGTCTAGTTCAGGGCGCCAACGATAGGTGATTGTAAAGTTGTTTCTTGGTTGAACTGAGACCTCCTTAAATACCGCTCCCACTGTCTGCCTGTGCAGTAGAAAGTCGGCGATCCAGCCAAATCCTGCGGCACAGAAGAACCTGGCCGAAGCTAGATCGGCGTTGTGGTCAGAAAGCGGAAGAAAATGGCCGGCAACGACCTCGCCGCCCTATGACCTTGAGCCGCCTTTTCTGGAACCGGCTTGCCGCTCAATTACTCTTCATCAGGACTTTGCCGAACTTTGCGTGGTCGTGATAGATGAGCATCGCGGAGATGTTCTTCTTCTCGATCATAGCGATCACTCCGACCCCTTCGACAAGAAAGCGGTACTGCGTGTCCTCGACGGAGGCCGGTCCGACCTCGCCGTTGTAGTCCCATCTTAGAAGGGCTGCTTCGTAGGTCCCTGCCGGTACCGTCACTTCGTAGGCCCCGACATAGCTGTACGTGAGATCGAGGGATCCGCTGTGGGTGACATCCTTCGGGTCGCTGAGATCGTAGACCTTGACGCCGAGCGTGTACCTCTTGCTTTCACCCGGTTTCAGGCCGCCGACATAGATCGGCTCGGGCGGCGAAAAGCGCGATATGACCCCTTGTTTCGAATCCTGCTCGCTTACCACCGAGATGCCGCCATCCTGTGAGCGGATCAGGAAGTAGACCTGGTCCTTGCCGTTCTGGTACCGCCCGGTCTCGCCGGACTCGTCCTTCTTGGTCGGTTTGAAGCTCTGCTCCTGGAGCTTGCCCTTGTTCTTGCCGCTGGTGAACTTGAAGGTCCAGCTGCCGTGCTCGAAGGGAAAGAACTTGGCCGTGTCGGCGATCGGGTTGCCCGCCAGCGCCTTGCCCACGACGCCTTGGCCCAGAAACTTCTCTATATTGGCGCGGTCGGCCTCTGAAAGCTCTATTGGCTTGGCGCCGCTTTCCTGGGCCAACGCCGGGCCGTCGATCAGGGCCATCGCCAGCCCCACCACCATAACGGCGCAGAGACCTCTCATGCCTCGCCCTCCTCCTTGTCGTTTCGGCTCCAGCAGTATTGTCCGCCAATGGGCTCTGCGCCAGAGCCTCTTTCAGATTGCGGAGTATCCATCGCCGGGGCCTGGCTAGACGGACCCTCCCACGATACCGCGTCCAATGTCTGCTCGCGCAGGAGAGAGCGGACGAAGATGGCCGGCTCCGGTTTCCCAGTATTGAGGCCCAAGGCGGTCAGGGCGGATTGTCGGACCAGGCGAGTAGACGGGTTTACCCGGCGGTCCAGTGTTGGCACACTCGCCCGTCACCGCCGTGAGCCGGAGCAACGAGCCATGTCCTGCCAATGTCACGACGCCGTGTTAAGGACCTACAAGGAACTGACGGAGGCGGGTCAGCGGGAAGACCGCGCCTACGACGCGGCCGTGCAGGTGTTTCGGATCTATCACCCGAAGCGCACCAGGGTCGAAGCCTACCAGGCCGTCGCCGACTGGCTGGACTGGCATGAAGTGGGGGCGGATCCTGGCGGACATCCTAGGGAGGAGACTTAGGCCCGAGTTCGGCCTACCTGACGGCCTTCCGGCCCAGGCACCGCTTCTGGCGGAGGATTCGGCAGAGATCGACCCGTTTCGGCTCGATCCCTGAAACGATCCCTCGAAGTCTCTTTGGACCGTCCTACCGAGAACGCGGAACGGCGATCCGCAGGCGCTTGCCGCCGCGCCGAAATCCGCCTTCGAGGCCATAGTGGACCCCTTGCTCCAGGCCCACTCGCCTGATGTCGAAGCGGCCCTCCCGAGACCGCGACGGCGCCTGTCAGGTGCAAGCAACATACCGTGCGCGTATATCTGCCTCGCGCCAACCCAATCCGGAGCCGACCGACCGTCTCTGGCTCGAACCCAGAGGCTGGTCTAGCATGATCGGCATCGGCCCCTGGGGCCGACCGAACCGGGGGAATGGAAAATGGGTCGGGCAAGCACTTTCGTCGTGGCAGCCGCCGCCATGTTGGCTGTCTCACCGGCGGCGATGTCAGAGGGGGACGTGGCGAGAGGAAAGGACCTCTACGCGGCCTGTCTGGACTGTCATGGCGAGAGTGGCGAGGGCAATATCGAGCTCAACGCCCCCAGCCTGGCAGGCCAGTACGACTGGTACTTGCTGTCTCAGATGCAAAACTATCGCTCGGGCGTGCGGGGACAACACCCTGACGACGTCTTTGGGCAGATCATGACGGAACCGGCGCGGGCCTTGGCCGACGATCAGGCGGTCGAGGATGTCGTGGCCTATATCGCTACCCTGGATGCCAGCCAGCCGGCCCGAACCGAGCCGACCGGCGATCCCGAGCGGGGACGGGAGGCCTATTCGATCTGCGGCTTCTGCCACGGCACCAAGGCTCAGGGCCTGCTCACCGATACACCGGGGGGATATCCCACGCCGAGGCTGACGGGCCAGCACGACTGGTATCTGATCCGCCAGATCGAGTACTTCAAAGACAAGATTCGCGGCGCCGGCGAAGAGGACAAACCAGGCCGACAGATGCGTGTCGACATTCTCCAATTGCAGAAAGGGCAAGAGGTTCGGGACATCGTCGCCTACATCATGACCCTCCAGTGACTTCGCTGACCCAGAGGTTCCCTACGAAGAACGACGGCTCGACTTCAGTTGGGCGCTAAGGGGCTGCTTCCCGGCGGTCGACGATGCGGGTGCCGTCGGCGATGCGGTCGGAGGGGTGCAGCACCACCCGCTCGCCGGGACTGAGGCCGTCGAGTACCTCGGCCGCCAGGTTGTTGCGGTGGCCGACGACGAGCGGGCGTTTCTCGACCAGGCCGTCCTCGACGACGAAAGTGGCCCAGGCATCACCCTCGCGGAATAGAGCCGAGATTGGGATCACCAGCACGTCGTCGCCCTGCCAGACGACGATGCGGATCTCGACCCGGTAACCGTGGCCGAGACGCCGCCACCTCTCGGGCGGATCCTCGAAGTCGATGATGACGTTGACCCGCTGCTCCTCGATGCCGAGCGCCGAGACCTTGGTGAAGCCGTAGGGCTCGACCCGCCGCACCCGGCCGTTCAGGACTTGGCCGCCCCAGCCCTCGATCAGCACCGCCGCCCCCTCCTCCACCTTGACCGCATCGGCCGAGAGCAGATCGACGACGATTTCCAGCGCCTCTGGGTCACCGATCTCCAGCAGCGGCGCGCCGCTCGCGATCACGCTCTCGCTCTCCTGGATGACCTTGAGGATGCGCCCGCCGACGGGGGCGCGCACCTCGACGCAGCAAAGCCCGTCGTCGGCACCCTGCTCCCCGTCGCCAGCGCCACCTGCGTCGTGGGGGCTGCGTGGCGTGATCAGGGCAGCGCGGGCGTTCTCCAGCTCGAAGTCCTTGACCCGCAAGGCCGCCTCGGCCGAGGTGAGCGCCGCCGTGCGGGTGCGGACTTCCAGCTCGGCCGATTCCAGCGTGCGCTTGGCGACGTTGCCCCGTTCGTAGAGCCGCTTCGTGCGGGCGAGGTCGCTGACGGCGAAGTCCACCTCGGCCCGGGCGCGCTCGACCTCGGCCCGGGCGAGCGCCCGCGCCGCCTCGGCCGCCTTCACCAGCGCCTCGCGCTCCGAGAGCGAGCGCACGTCGAGGAAGGCCGGATCGGCGGGCTCGATCAAGGCCAGGACCGTCTCGCCGGCCACCACCGGATCGCCGGCCTCGCCCTCGATGCGCAGGAGCCGCCCGCCGACCGGCGCCGAGACCAGGTAGACGTCCTTGACCCGGGTCTCGCCCTCCTCGTCCACCGTGACCTGCAGCGGACCGATGAACGCCTCGCCAAGGTCGGCCGGCACAGGCTGGGGCCAAAAGGCGTAGACTATCCCCGCCAGGAGGGCGAGGAACAGGAGCCCCCAGAAGATGCCGCGCCGGTAGCGGTGGGTCATCGCCGCCTACTCCCGGGTCTTCAGGACCGCGATCAGGTCCAGGCGGTCGATGCGCCGGCGCACCAGCACGCCCGAGCCGAGGGCCGCCAGGGTGATCACAACGATCGAGAAGCCGTAGGTCGAGCGCTCGATGATCATGGGGATGCGGTAGAGGTCGGTCTCGAAGAGATCGGTCATCAGCCACGACAAGCCATAGCCCAGCAGGCAGCCGAGGGGAACCGCGAGCAGGGTGAGCAGCGCCAGCTCCCCCAACAGGATGTAGGAGACCTCGTAGCGGGTGAAGCCGAGCACCCGCAGGCTGGCGAGCTCGCGCCCGCGCTCGGAGAGGGTGATGCGCACGCTGTTGTAGACCACGCCGGAGGCCAGCAGGCAGGCGAAGACGACGTAGAAGAAGAGGATGTAATCGAGGGACTCGGCGAGCGTCTCCTCGAAGGATTCGATGGCCGCGGTCCGCAAGGTGACGCCCGCCACCTGGGGCGTCGACTTGAGGTCGCGGTAGAGCGCGGCCTCTTCCGCCGGGTTGACCAGCAGGTGGGCGCCTGAGACCACCGGCCCCTCCAGCATGAGTCGGTTGAGGGCGGCGATATCCATGTAGGCCGGCGTCCCCATGTAGGTCTCGAAGGTGCCGGCGACCCTCAGGTCGCGCACCGGACGGCGGCCCTCCAGCACCTCGACCGTCACGCTGTCGCCGGGCGCGACCTCCAGCAGCTCGGCCAGCTTGTCGGCCAGCAGCACGCCGGTCTCGGGCACGCGGAGCGGCCCGCGCTCCACGTCGAGCACGATTTGGAGGTCGGCGTCGGGCGGCACGCCGGTCAGGCTCTCCAGCTCTTTGTGGTGGCCGGCGCGGAAGCGCACGGGCACGCTGCGGTAGGGTTCGGAGGCCATCACGCCCGGCAAGTGATTCAGCTCGTGCATGACGCCCGCGGCCCGCGCCTCGGTTAGGTTCACCGACACGTCCTGGCGCTGCACCAGGTGAAAGTCGACCTCCATCATGTGGTCGATGGCGTCGAACCAGTGGGTCGAGCTGATGAGGAGCGCCAGCGCCAGCGCGATGCCCATGACCGTCACGCCCGAGCGCAGCGGCCAGCGCGCGATGTGGCGGAGGATCATGAGGGTCGGCTGGTCGAAAGAGCGGGTCACGCCCAGGCGCCGCAGCAGGCCGCGCTGGTAGAGCGGCGGCGGCGGCGGCACCATGGCCTGGGCCGGCGGCAGGGAGACCGCCCGGCGCACGGCACCGAAGGCGCCCAGCGCCGCGGCCGCCAGGCTGATCAGCGCGGCCGAAGCGAAGACGCTGGGCTCGAGCCGGTAGTAGAGGAAGGGGAAACGATAGAACTGGGTGTAGACTCCGGTGATCGAGCGGCCGAGCCAGGCGCCGCTGAGGTAGCCGAGGATGATCCCGAGGGCGACCATGGCGAGGACGTACTTCAGGTAGTGCCAGCCGACCCCGGTGCTGGTGTAGCCGAAGGCCTTCAGCAGGCCGATCTGCTCGCGCTCGGTCTCCACCAGGCGCGAGACCACCATGTTGAGCAGGAAGGCCGAGACCGCCAGGAAGATGGACGGCATGATGGTGGCCATGGTGCGCAGCTGGTCGATGTCGCCCGAGAGGAACCAGTTGGAGGTCTGGTCCTCGCGGGCAATCGCGCCGACCCCGCCGTAGGGCTCCAAGAGGTCGTCCAGGCGGTCGATGACTTCATCGGTGGAGGTGCCGGGCTGCACGGCCAGCGACACGTCGTCGAAGGCGCCTTCCAGGTCGAAGGCCGCCTCCAGCGCCTCGCGGCCCATCCAGATGACGCCGAAGCGCTCGTCATCGGGCATGAAGGTGCCGGGCGCGATGGAATAGACGTACTCGGGCGAGAGGCCGACCCCGACCACCGCCAGCTCGCGCCGCTTGCCGTTGAGCACGGCGTGGAAGCTGTCGCCCGGCAGGAAGCCGTGGGCCTCGGCGAAGGCCTCGCTGATCACCACCTCGTCCGTGCTGCCCGGCGCCACCGTGCGGCCCAGGCGGATCTTGACGGCGTTGAGCAGCGGCGCGCCGCGCTCGGGGATCGAGACGAGGCGGCCGGTGGCGGGCTCCTCCAGGCCCGGCAGGTCCAGCACCACCTGCCGCACGATCCGGGTCTGCACCCACTTGACGCCAGGGATGCGGCCGATGCGCTCGGCCAGGCTCTCCGGCGCCCGCTTGAGGCTGGCGAAGACGTCGGCGAAGCGGTAGCGCTCGTAGTAGGCGGTGCGGGTCTCCTCGAGAGAGTAGACGGTGCCCGAGGACATGACGAAGGTGGCGACGCCGGTGCCGATCACCACGGCGATGGCGATCACCATGCCCTTCATGCGCCAGAGGTCGCGCAGCAGCTTGCGGTCGAGGGGTCCCATGGTCGGCTACCAGGTGATCTCCCGCGGCTGGACGCGCCGCGGGTTCTCGTGGACCTCGGCGATCCGGCCGTCGGCCATGGAGATGACCCGGTCCGCCATGGCCGCGATCCCGGCGTTGTGGGTGATCAGCGCCGTCGTGGTGCCGAGGCGCCGGCTCACCTCGTCGATGGCCTCGAGGACCAGCACGCCGGTCTTGCTGTCGAGCGCCCCGGTCGGCTCGTCGCAGAGCAGCAGGTCGGGGCGCTTAGCGATCGCCCGGGCGATGGCGACCCGCTGCTGCTCGCCGCCGGAAAGCTGGGCCGGGAAATGGTCCATGCGCTCACTAAGGCCGACGATGGCGAGCGCCTCCTCGGGCGTCATGGGGTCGCGGGCGATCTCGGTCACCAGCGCGGTGTTCTCGAGCGCCGTCAGGCTGGGCATGAGGTTGTAGAACTGGAACACGAAGCCCACGTGGTTGCGGCGGTAGGCGGTCAGCGCCCGGTCGTCGAAGGCGGTCACTTCCTGGCCGCGAAAGAAGACAGAACCGCCGGTGGGCGCGTCGAGCCCGCCCAGGATGTTCAGCAGGGTCGACTTGCCGCTGCCCGACGGCCCCAGGAGGACGATCAGCTCGCCGGCCTTGAGCTCGATGTCCACGTCCCGGAGGGCGTGCACCTCCACCTCGCCGCTGCGGTAGATCTTGACCAGTCCGCGCGCGCTCAGGACGCCGTCGGCGTCCGCCTCCGGCGGCAGAGTCTCAGCGTTCGATGCCATCCGCCTCGCCTCGCGAAACCGTCAGGGTCGACATAAGGGCCGCTGCTTCCAGGTCTCCGGTCCCGCGTGTCGGCCGATAGATCCCTCATTTCCGGCGCCGCGACAAGGCCGCCGCCGGACAATCCCGGAGGCCACGGCCGGCTGCATTGAGCTGCGTCAATGTGCCCTACCGGGCGAAGCGGCCAAGGTCCCGCAAGAGGGTTCGGGCACAAGGGAGTTGACGCGGCAGGCGATCGGGCCCCGAATCGGCCCCGGGGAAGGGTCGTGGCGGGCCGCTGGGCGGGCCCGACGGGGTCGGGCGCAGGACGCCCCGGTCCGGGAGGAAGAACGCGTGCCGGAGATGGAACGCAAAACCCACTTCAATTTCTGGTACTTCGTGATCGCCATGCTGGCGATCCTGATGCTGCAGCAGTGGCTGTTCGAATCCCGCCGGGTCGAGACCGTGCCCTACAGCGAGTTCGAGGCCATGGTGCGCGACGGCCAGGTCGCCGAGGTCTCGGTCGCCGAGAACTACATCCGCGGCAAGCTGAAGAATCCCCTGACCGACGGCCGCAGCGAGATCTTCGCCCTCCGGGTCGATCCGGGTCTCGCCAAGGATCTCGATCAGTACGGCGTGACCTATACCGGCATCGCCGAGAACACCTTCCTCAGCACGATCCTTTCCTGGGTGGTGCCGGTCCTCATCTTCGTGGTCGCCTGGATGTACCTCTTCCGCCGCCTCGCCGAGCGCCAGGGCGGCATGGGCGGCTTCCTCAGCGTCGGCAAGAGCAAGGCCAAGGTCTACATGGAGACCGACACCAAGGTCACCTTCGAGGACGTGGCCGGCGTCGACGAGGCCAAGGAAGAGCTCGAGGAGGTGGTGCGCTTCCTGCGCGAGCCCGAGTCCTACGAGCGCCTCGGCGCCCACATCCCCAAGGGCGTGCTGCTGGTCGGCCCGCCGGGCTGCGGCAAGACCCTCCTGGCCCGCGCCGTGGCCGGCGAGGCCCAGGTGAAGTTCTTCTCCATCAACGGCTCGGAGTTCGTCGAGCTCTTCGTCGGCGTCGGCGCGGCCCGGGTACGCGACCTCTTCGAGCAGGCGCGCAAGAACGCGCCCTGCATCGTCTTCATCGACGAGCTGGACGCGCTCGGCCGGGCCCGGGGCCTCTCGCCCGTCTCCGGCGGCTCCGACGAGAAGGAGCAGACCTTGAACCAGCTGCTCAGCGAGCTGGACGGCTTCGACCCCAGTGCCGGCGTGGTGCTGCTGGCCGCCACAAACCGGCCGGAGATCCTGGACCCGGCGCTGCTGCGCGCCGGCCGCTTCGACCGGCAGATCCTGGTCGACCGGCCCGACCGGGTGGGCCGGGTGCAGATCCTCAAGGTCCATCTCAAAAACGTGCGGGTCGGGCCCGACATCGACCCGGAGAAGATCGCCCAGCTCACCGCCGGCTTCACGGGCGCCGACCTCGCCAACCTGGTCAACGAGGCCACCATCCTCGCGACCCGAAGGGACGCCACCGTGGTCGAGATGGCCGACGTGGTGAGCGCCATCGAGCGCATCGTGGCCGGCCTTGAGAAGAAGAACCGCTTGCTTAACCCCAAGGAGCGCGAGGTGGTGGCCTTCCACGAGACCGGCCACGCCCTAGTCGCGCTGGCGCTGCCCGGCAGCGAGGCGGTCCACAAGATCTCGATCATCCCCCGGGGCATCGGCTCGCTCGGCTACACCATCCAGCGCCCGACCGAGGACCGCTACCTGATGGAGCGCGGCGAGCTGGAGAACAAGATGGCGGTGCTGATGGGCGGCCGGGCGGCGGAGATGCTCGTCTTCGGCAGGCTCTCGACCGGCGCCGCCGACGACCTCGACAAGGCGACGGACATCGCCCGCAACATGGTCATGCGCTACGGCATGGACGAGACCCTGGGCCACGCCATCTACGCCGAGGACCGGCCGGCCTTCCTCCAGGGCCTGCCCTCCCAGCAGGCGCCCTCGATCCCCTGGTACAGCCAGGAGACCGCCCGCGAGATCGATTGCGCCGTGCGCAAGCTGGTGGGCGATGCCTTCCAGCGGGCGACGGAGATCCTGAAGCGCCACCGCAAGGAGCTGGACGAGACGGCACGCCTGCTGCTGGAGCGCGAGACCCTGAACGCCGAGGACCTGCCATCGATCGGTCCCGGCGCCACCCCAGGCGACGCCAAGGCGGCGGAATAGGGCGCCCGCCCGCGGGGCTCGGGGAGCCGCGTTCCTTGGAAATCCTGTTCCAGATCCTGATCGTCCTGCTGCTCGCCCGCGTCTTCGGCGAACTGGCCCAGCGTCTCGGCCAGTCGTCGTCGGTCGGCGAGCTGCTGGCGGGCATCGTCCTGGCGCTTGCCGTCCTCCATCTCGGCCCAGAGTTCGCCATGCTGGGCGGCATCCCCGGCAGCCCCCTCCTGGACGGGCTCGCCAACATGGGGATCTTCTTCCTCGTCCTCATGGCCGGCGTCGAGATGGAGCCCAAGGAGATCGCCCAGCAGTCCTCCGGCGCCCTCTTCGTCGCCCTGGGCGGCATGTTGCTGCCGCTCGCGGCCGGCTGCGCCTTCGCCTGGCTGGTGCTGCCGGACGGCCCCCTCAAGCTGGCCCAGACCCTGGTCGTCGGGGTCGCCTTGTCGATCACGGCGATCCCGGCGACGGTCAAGGTGCTGAGCGAGTTCGACCTGCTGCACACGCGCCTCGGCGAAACGCTGATCGCGGCGGCCCTGTTCGACGACGTCTTCGGCCTGATCCTGCTGGCCGTCACCGTCTCGATCGCCCAGACCGGCAACGCCCCCGACCTGCCGTCCCTGCTCTGGCTGCTCGGCAAGGTGGCGGCCTTCTTCGCGGTCACCATGCTGCTGGGCGTGCACATCTATCCGCGCATCAGCCGCCGGCTGAAGGAGATGCAGGCCGTGGCGCTGGAGTTGAGCGCCCTGGTGATCGCGGCGCTCGCCTACGGACTGCTGGCCGAGGCCCTCGACACCCACTGGATCCTGGGCGCCTTCATGGCCGGCCTCTTCTTCGAGCGGGCGCGCGTCGGCAAGACCGTCTACCGGGACGTGAGCCTGATCCTCAACGCTGCCACCGCCGGCATTCTCGGGCCCTTCTTCTTCGTCTCCATCGGCCTGCGGGTCGACCTGGGCGCGCTCACCGCGGCGCCCCTAGCGGTGGCCGCTCTGATCGTGCTGGCCTTCGCCGGCAAGGTGGCCGGCGCCGGCATCTCGGCCCGGCTGATCGGCCTGCCGCGGGACGAGGCTCTGGCGGTGGGGACCGGCATGACCTCGCGCGGCGCGGTCGAGCTGGTGGTGCTCGGGGTCGCCTACGAGGCCGGCGTGTTCGCGGTGGTGGAACCGGGCGACTCCCCGGTCGCGGACAATCTCTTCTCCGCCCTGGTGATCATGGCGCTCGCCAACACATTCTTCATGCCGGTCGCCCTCAGGGCGACTTTGCGTCGCCGCAGGTCGGAAGACGGCTTGGAAGACTCAGCCGATCAATAGGCGGTCCCGGTCTGCGACGGGATCGGCGGCGCTACCAGCCGCCGCCGCCACCGCCGCCGCCGCCACCGCCGGACGAGCCGCCGCCGCCCGAGCCGCTGCTGGAGCCGGGCGCGGTCGAGGCCGAGGAGACGGCGCCGGCGAAGCTGCTGCCGAAGGACGAGGCGAAGCCGCCGAAATCGCCGTCGAAGCTGCGGCCATGGTACCAGTGGGGCCGGTAGCGGCCGCCGTGCCCGCCGGCCTCGGCGCCGGCCTGGGCGAGCACGTCCGCGAACTGCTCGCTCCAGGCCTGCTCGACGCCGAGCGCCAGGGCGTAGGGCAGGAAGCGCTCGAACAGTTCCGGCGTGCGCTCGGGCGGATTGAGCAGGTTCATGCGGTCCTTCTCGGCCACCGAGAGGTAGTCGGCGAAGCCGTCGATCTGGTCCATCACCCGGCGGCCCAGCAAGGTCGGCGCCTTCAGCAGGTGGTAGAAGAGGATGTTGACCAGCAGGATGCCGGCCAGGACCAGCGTGCCCGGAACGCCAGTGATCGCAGAGAGGAACCAGAGGCCCATGATCTCGCCGCCGAAGAAGGGCAGCGCGAGGAGGCTCATGACGAGCGCCGGCACGATCTGCAGCGCCCCGCCCGTTGCCAGTGCGCCCTTCCAGGCGTTCAGGCATTGGCGGAAGAGGAAGTAGACGGCGACCGACCAGATCGACAGCCAGACGCACAAGAAGGCGGCCGCCATGGGCTCGGCGGAGGCCAGCACCAGCGCGACGATGGCGAGCGCGGAGACCCCCAGGCCGGGCAGGAAATAGTTGGTGTTGCGCACGAAGTAGACCTTCTCGAACTCGGTGCGCAGCCACTCTCGCAGCGCCTTGCGGGCCGCCTGCAGCTTCTTGTGGTTCTTCTGCTTGAGCTCGATCTCCCGGCGCCCGTGCGAGAAGAGCTTGCGCGCCAGCGCCTGCTCGCCCGGCGACAGTTTGGCGGCCTCGCCCGTCTTCTTGAGGGTGTAGGTCTTGCGGGAATCCTCCTCGATGGTGAGGTAGCCCTTGACCGCCATGCTGACGATGGCCGCGGCGAAGGCCTTGTCGTCGAAGCCCATGCGGGTCACGTAGCGCGCGGCGGCGGGCGAGAAACCCTTGGGCGGGCTGTAGAGCGGCACGACGGTGCCCCGCTCCGGGTCCCTGCCTACCTTGCGCCAGACCAGGAGGTAGTAGAGGGCGAGCACCGAGAGCCCGACCAGTCCGGCGAAGAGCGCGGCATTGTCGTCGAAGAAGTAGCCAAGACGCTCTGCCTGGGTCGGCTGCGCCACGAAGCCGGGCGGCCAGGCAACGGCGACCGTCAGCCCTTCGGCCGGGCCGAGTGTGCGCGTGGTCTCGAAGGCGGCGCCGTCGTTGGTGAAGCGGGCGGTGAAGTCCTGGCCTTGCGCGCCCTCGGGGCCGGTGTAGGCGCTCAGTTCCAGGGCCTCGGCACCCTTGGGCAGGTGGACCCGCACCGACGCCCGCTCGATCGGAAAGGCCCAGCCGTTGCCGGTGACGTTCCAGTAGAGCTCGTCGAAATCCCCGAAGTGGCCGAGCTGCCGGGTGGTGCGGTACTCGATGGTGTAGACGTGCTCGCCCTTGCGGATGAGGCGGTCCTTCTGGCCGATGTAGAGGCGCACGCCGTTGGACAGGCGCTCCGTGTGGTAGGACTCGGGCTGGCCGTCGCGCCGCACCCCCAGGATGTCGAAAGCAACCGTTGTCCGGTTGCCGAAGCGGTCGTCGTAGGTCGTGGGGAAGTCCCGGTAGATGCCCCGCTTGATCTCCTGCCGCTGGGCGACCACGGTGATGGTCTCGTGCACCGTCATGCTGGAATCGGCGTGCACCCAGATCTCGCTGTCGAAATGGAGGATGCGCTCGCGATCCTGGGCTTGGGCGTTCGCCGCCGAAAGGAGCAGGATAAGCAGCCCGGCCAGCAGGGCCGAACGCCGCATCAGCCTCGAGGCGCCATCCAACCGCGAGAGAAGTCCGGTCATCGCGCCCTCTGCCGTCCCGGCCCGCCCGCTAGTCGAACTTGACCGCGACCGGCTGGCGGGCGGCGCTGTCGGCCTCGTCCAGCTCGAAGAACTCGGCCTTGAAGAACTTGAACCAGCCGGCCACCAGGTTGCTCGGAAACTGATCGACCTTGGTATTGTTGTTGCGGACGCTGCCGTTGTAGTAGCGCCGGGCGGCCTGGATCTTGTCCTCCACCTCGGCCAGGTCGTCCTGCAGGCTGAGGAAGTTCTGGTTGGCCTTGAGGTCCGGATAGCCCTCGGCGAGGGCGAAGAGGGATTTCAGCGCGCCGGCCAGCATGTTCTCCGAGCGCGCCTGCTCCTCCGGCGAGCCGTGGTTCGCCATGGCCTCGGAGCGGGCCTGCACCACCTTCTCCAGGGTCCCAGCCTCGTGCTTGGCGTAGCCCTTCACCGTCTCCACCAGATTGGGGATCAGGTTGTAGCGCCGCTTCATCTGCACCTCGATGTCGCTCCAGGCCTCGTTCACCTTGACCCGTAAGCTGACCAGCGCGTTGTAGGTGACGATGACGTAGAGCCCGACGAGGGCGGCGAGACCCAGGATGACGTAGAGAATAGTCATGGCGCGGGCGCGGGCGTCCGATGGCGGAAGGGACCAATCTAGGCCGTTAGCGGGCCAGGATCTACGCCGCCGGCCTTAAGGTTTCGTTAATCCTGGAGCCCTGCCGCTTCAGCGCCGGGCGAATCCGCCGCGGGGGAAACCCGCCGGCCCGCGCCGGGCCATGAGGCGGTCGGGGAGGTCGAGGCAGCCTTTCATGACCTTGCCCAGGCGTCCGCCCACCTTCAGCACCTCGTCGATGCGCCGCTCCAGGAAGGCCCAGGTCTCGGCCTGCCCCTCGGAGCGGTCGTTGAGCCAGAAGAGGGTCGTCGAGGTGAGGACGCCCGCCAACAGCAGGCGCTTGGTGTAGTAGTTATAGTCGGTCGCCCGGTCGCCGGCCATGTACCAGATAGCGTCGACCGTGCGGTGGACGCAGGCCAGCCCGGCCGCCGCGTGGCCCGGCAGGGCGAAGAGCGCGAGCGCCCGGCGCACCGCCTCCTTGTGGGGGGCGAGCGCCTCCAGGCGCAGGCGCACCCCGGCCGCCACCTTCTCGCGCACCTTCATGGCCGCGAGATCGGTCTTCTCCAGGCGCGCCAGCATCTGCCGGTCGGCCCATTGGCTGAACAGCGCCGCCACTTCCGCCGGACCGTTCGGGAAGGCGTTGAGAGCCTCGGCCGGCGTCAGTCCGGCGTCGGCCGCCCCGGCCCTGAGCGCCGCCTCGCTCCAGCCGTCGAAGGACACATGGGCCAGGGTCGCCAGCAGCAGCTTCTCGCGGGTCTTGTCGATGTCCATCGGTGCTTCCCCCATTCCTTCCTGCGCGCCTAGGATTCCTTCGGCGGGCGCCGGGAGAGGCGCTCCAGCTCCGAGGTGAAGGCGAAGCGGGCCATGTCGGCCATGCGCTGGGGATAGAGGATGCCGTCCAGGTGGTCGCACTCGTGCTGCACCACCCGGGCGTGGAATCCACTGGCCTCGCGCTCGAAGACCGCGCCGTCGAGGCCCCGGGCCCGGTAGCGGATCGCCGTGGCGCGGGGCACATCGCCCGCCAGGCCCGGCAGGGAGAGGCAGGACTCAAGGCCCATGACCGATGTCGGGTCGACCAGCTCGATCTCCGGGTTGATGAGCACCGTGAGCGGCACCCCTGCCTCGGCGGCGGCGAAAGCGCCCTCCTCCTCTTCCTCGTTGCCGTCCTCGCGGGCGGCCCGCTCGGCCTCGACGAAGAAGACCACCACCCGCAAGGGCACGTGCACCTGGGGTGCCGCCAGCCCGGTGCCGCCGGCGAATTCCATGGTCTCCAGCATGTCGGAGACCAACTGCCGGACCTCCGGCGCCGTCGGGTCGGGCACCTCGGCGGCGCGGCGCCGCAGCACCGGGTTGCCCATGCGGGCGATGTCGAGCACAGCCATCCCTTTGATATAGTTGGAGTCCCCCCGGCGGTAAAGGCCGCCGGGCCGCCGTCGCCCCTGTTAAGCCTCTGAAATCGCGGGCGCCGGCACCGGCGCGGACGACCGCCCTGCCGGGAACATTCCGGGCCGCGGCGGGTTCACAAAGCCGTTAGCCTGTGATAGACAGGCGCGCCGTCGCGGTGGAGAGCGGCGGCAGGGGTGGGTATGTGCCCACTTCCAGCCATCTCCGTAAGCTTGGGTCGAGACGAAAGGAGAACCCCTCCGCCGTGCAAGTTCATGTCCGCGACAACAATGTCGACCAAGCCCTGCGCGCGCTGAAGAAGAAGATGCAGCGCGAGGGCATCTTCCGGGAAATGAAGCTCCGCCGCCACTTCGAGAAGCCCTCCCAGCGCCGCAAGCGCGAGCGGGCCGAGGCCAAGCGGCGCTACCGCAAGCTCCTGCGCAAGCGCCTGGAGCGCGAGGGCTACTAGAGCCTACCCGGTCCCGCGACGGCGCCCGCCAAGAGGCCCGGCGCCCCGGCGACAACCCTTCCCCTATCGTTTTTGGAAACCGGCGGACCTCCGGCCGGTTTTTGGCGTGCCCGCGTCTAGGGCCTGCCCGGGTCAGGGGCGTGCCCGCGCCTAGAGCGGGATGGGATGAGATTGAATCAACGCTGTTGGCCTGGGTTGGCTTCGTCCGTTAGGCGCGGGCCGAAGCGCGATGCGGGGCATCGGGCGAGACCCGCAACGACACGGCGGGCCAACCGAGGCCAACCCGTACGGGACGGGCGCTTTTGGCCGGACGCCGCGTCGCTCCTCCTCGAATATGCTTCGGCATGTCCTTCGTCGTCGCTCCTAACGTCCGGCCAAAATCGCTCCGTCAGCGTGGTTCAATCTCATCTCATCCCGCTCTAGTTGCCCAGCGCCTTGACGATGTCCTCGCACATCTTCTTGGCGTCGCTCAGCAGCATGCGGGTCTTTTCCATGTAGAACAGCGGGTTGTCGATGCCCGCGTAGCCCGACCCCATGGTGCGCTTGACGAAGAAGACGTTCTGGGCCTCGTCCACGTTGAGGACCGGCATGCCGTAGATGGGCGAGGTCTTGTCGGTCTTGGCCGCCGGGTTGGTGACGTCGTTGGCGCCGATCACGAAGGCCACGTCGGCCGCGGCGAAGTCCCGGTTGACCTCGTCCATCTCGAAGACCTCGTCGTAGGGCACGTTGGCCTCGGCGAGCAGCACGTTCATGTGCCCTGGCATGCGCCCGGCGACGGGGTGGATGGCATAGATCACCTCGACCCCCTCCTCCTTCAGGAGGTCGGCCATCTCCCTGAGCGCGTGCTGGGCCTGGGCGACCGCGAAGCCGTAGCCGGGGACGATGATCACCTTCTCGGCGTTGCGCATCATGAAGGCCGCGTCCTCGGCCGAGCCCTGGTGGTAGGTGCGCTCGCCCAGATCGGTCGCCGCCGCGGTCTCGCCCCCGAATCCGCCCAGGATCACCGAGACGAAGGAGCGGTTCATGCCCTTGCACATGATGTAGCTGAGGATGGCGCCCGAGGAGCCGACGAGGGAGCCGGCGATGATCAGCAGGTTGTTCTCCAGGGTGAAGCCGATGCCGGCCGCCGCCCAGCCGGAATAGGAGTTCAGCATGGAGATCACCACCGGCATGTCGGCGCCACCGATGGGGATGATGATGAGGACGCCCAGCGCCAGCGTGATCAGCACGATGAGCCAGAAGGCGGTGCCCGATTCGGCGCTGCACAGCCAGATCACCATCAGCACCGTCAGGATGCCGAGGGCCAGGTTCAGCCAGTGCTGCATCGGGAAGACGATGGGCCGCCCGCTCATGATGCCCTGGAGCTTCAGGAAGGCGATCACCGAGCCGGTGAAGGTGATGGCGCCGATGGCGGTGCCGATCGACATCTCGATGAGGGAGTTGATCTTGATGGCGCCGGGCGTGCCGATACCGTAGGCGCTGGGGTTGTAGAAGGCGGCCACTGCCACGAAGACAGCCGCCAAGCCCACCAGGGAGTGGAAGGCGGCGACCAGCTGGGGCAGCGCCGTCATCTGCACCCGCATGGCGATCACGGTGCCGATGGCCCCGCCGATCACCACGCCGGCCAGGATGGTGAGGAAGCTCAAGCCCAGGTCCGGCAGCACGAAGAGGGTGGTCAGCACGGCGATCGCCATGCCGGCCATGCCGAAGAAGTTGCCACGCCGGCTGGTCTCCGGGTGCGACAGCCCTTTGAGCGCCAGGATGAAGCAGACCGAGGCGATCAGATAGAAGAGCGCGGCCCAATTCGCGTCCATGATCCCGTCCCCGACCTAACGCTTCTTCTTCTTGAACATGGAGAGCATGCGGTGGGTCACCAGGAAGCCGCCGAAGATGTTGACGCTGGCGAGCGTCACGGCGAGGAAGCCCATGATGTCGCTGACCGCGCTGCCGCCGGAGCCGGCCGCGATCAGGCCGCCCACGATGATGACCGAGGAGATGGCGTTGGTGACGCCCATGAGCGGCGAGTGCAGGGCCGGCGTCACGCTCCAGATCACGTGGTAGCCGACGAAGACCGCCAGCACCAGGACCGTCAGGCCGATGACGAGGGGCGAGAGGCCCACGTGCTCGACCGCCGGGGCGGCGACCTGGGCCGCCTCCTGGGCCAGGCTCGAGAGGCCGTCGGCCAGCGTCCTGGCCTGTTCGGCCAGCTCGCCCGCCTGCTTGGAGAGAGACTCACTCGCCATCGCCGGTCCCCTTCTTGGCGCTTTCCTGGTCGTCCTGGCCTTCTCCGCCCGAGTCTTCGTTGGAGTCCTCTGGGGGCTCCTCTGCCTCGGCCGGCTCAACGGGCTCCGCGGCCTCGGCCGGCGGCTCCGCCGGCGCCAGGGCCGGATGCACCACCGCGCCGTCGCGGGTCACCAGCGTGCCGGTGATCAGCTCGTCCTCCAGATCGATCTTCAGCTCCTGGCTCTCCTTTTCGATCAGGAGCTGAAGGAAATTCAACACGTTGCGGGCGTAGAGCAGGCTGGTGTCGGCGGCCAGACGGCTCGGCACGTTGTAGTGGCCGATGATCTTGACCCCGTGCTTGACGGCCACCTTGCCGGGCTGGGTGAGCTCGCAGTTGCCGCCGGTCTCCACCGCCAGATCGACGATCACCGAGCCCGGCTTCATGGACTTCACCATGGCGGCCGAGACCAGCTTGGGCGCCGGCCGGCCGGGGATCGCGGCGGTGGTGATGACGATGTCCATCTTGGGGATGGTCTCGGCGATCAGCGCCGCCTGCTTCTCCTTGTAGGCGTCTGACATCTCCTTGGCGTAGCCGCCTGCGGTCTCGGCCTGGCGGAACTCCTCGTCCTCCACGGCAACGAACTTGCCGCCGAGGGATTCGACCTGCTCCTTGGCGGCGGGCCGCACGTCGGTCGCGTGGACCACGGCGCCCAGGCGCCGGGCGGTGGCGATGGCCTGCAGGCCGGCAACGCCGGCGCCCATGACCATGACGTTGGCCGGATTGATGCGGCCGGCCGCAGTCATCATCATGGGGAAGGCCTTGCCGAACTCGGAGGCGCCGTCGAGCACCGCCTTGTAGCCGGCGAGGTTCGCCTGGCTGGAGAGCACGTCCATGGACTGGGCCCGGGTCACCCGCGGCATGAGATCCATGGCGAACGCGGTCACGCCCGCCTTGGCCAGCGCCGCGATCTCGTCGCGGGCGCGCAGCGCGTCCAGATGGGCAACCAGCACCGTGCCGGACTTGAGGAGGCCCAGCTCGTCGCCCTTGCCGCCAGCCTCGGGGCCCTGGACCTTGAGCACCACGTCGGCGCCGTCGACGGCCGCCTTGGCACTGGCGGCGATGCTGGCGCCCGCCTCCTTGTAGTCCTTGTCGGGGATCGACGCGCCCGCGCCGGCGCCCTTCTCCACGACCACCTCGCAGCCCAGGGCGACCATTTTCTTGACGGTCTCGGGCGAGGCCGCGACACGCGCCTCGTTCGCGCGCCGCTCCTTGGGAATGGCGATCTTCATTGCTCTGGTCGGTCCGGCTCTAGGATGTCCCCGGGTCGGCCTCCGGCCAACGGAAGCCGCGGCCAAGATGGCGCTTCAGGTCGGGTTTGCCAAGGGTCTATCAGGCCGGTTCCGGCACTCCGGCGCGCATCAGGGCCGTCTTCTGGCGCTGGGCGAGCGCCTTCTCGTCGAAATCGTCGATCAGGTCGTGGAACAGGCGATGCCAGTTGACGTCGGCCTTCAGGTGCATGAAGACCGAGCCCAGGCCGATCGCGGCGCGGTCCATCAGGACGAACTCCCGCGGCGGCTTGACCCCGCCCAGGCGGCGCAGCTCCTCGTGCACCCGGCCGGCGACCCGGGCGCCGTAGAAGCCGCTCTCGCCCTCCAGGATCGGCTGCTGGCGGTCCTCCAGGAGCGGCGCGTAGAGGAAGCGCGCCCAGATGTTGAGGGCGTCGAGCAGGTCCCGCTCCAGGTTGTCGAAGCCCCAGGTCTCGTAGGCGGAGACCGCCAGCTCCTCGTCGTCGTCCCGCAGCGCCCGGTAGAGGTCGATCACCCCGCGCACGAAGGAGGACGGGAAGACCCGGACGCATCCGAAGTCCAGCAGGTTCACCGTGCCGTCCTCACGGAGGGTGTAGTTGCCCAGATGCGGGTCGCCGTGGATCACGCCGTAGTCGTAGAAGGGCACGTACCAGGCCCGGAACATGTGGAGGGCGACCCTGTTGCGCAGTTCCTGGTCCTGGTTCCGGGCGATGAAGTCAAGCAGCGGCGCACCCTCCAGCCAGGTCATGGTGAGCAGTCGGTCGGTGCAGAGCTCGTCCAGCGGCTCCGGGATCACCACCCCGGCCTCCTTCCGCAGCATGGCGCCGTAGAGGCGCATGTGCCGGGCCTCGCGCCCGTAATCAAGCTCCTCGCGCAGGCGGGCCGCGAGTTCGGCGTAGACGTCGGAGGGATCGATCGCCTTGTCGTAGCGGCGGTAGACGGCGAAGGCGAGCTTGAGCTGCTGCAGGTCGGCCTCGACCGCCGACAGCATGTCCGGGTACTGCAGCTTGCAGGCGAGCGCCCGCCCGTCCTGGGCGGCGGCCCGGTGCACCTGGCCGAGGGAGGCGGCGGCCGCGGCCTCGTGCTCGAAGCTGGCGAAGCGGCCCTGCCAGTCCGCGCCCAGCTCGCTGCGCATGCGCCGGCGCACGAAGTGCCAGCCCATGGGCGGGGCGTTCGACTGCAGTTGGCGGAGGGCCTCCGCGTATTCCCGGGGCAGGGCGTCGGGGATGGTCGCCAGGATCTGCGCCGCCTTCATCAGCGGACCCTTGAGGCCGCCGAGGGCGAGGCGCAGGTCCTCGGAGTGACGGCCCCGGTCGAGGGCGATCCCCAGCACCCGGGCGCCCAGCACCTGAGCCGCCAGTCCGCCCACCTGGCCGCCGACCTGGGCGAAGCGGCGCACGCGCCCGCCGAGGGTCGAGTCCTCCTCGCCGTAGTCCTGGTCGCTCATGGTCGAGAGATGGCCCCTGAGCCGGCGCTTTTCCAGCAGGCGCTCAGCGCCGGGGGCCGTAAGGCGCGAGATCCAGGCCCGGGTCCCGCCCGGCCACCAGGTCCGCCAGGATGCGGCCCGTGGCGGGACCCTGGGTCAGGCCGTAGTGGCCGTGGCCGAAGCCGAGATAGACGTCCGGCAGGCCCGGCACCGGGCCGATCACCGGCAGGGAATCCGGCAGCGACGGGCGGAAGCCCATCCAGGCGCTGGCTTCCTCGGGCTCCAGCGCGGGCAGCATGCGCCGGGCCGTTGGCAGCAGGCGCCGCGCCCGGCTGTAGTCGGGCGGCGCCTCGAGGCCGCCGAACTCCACCGGGCCGGTCAGGCGCAGGCCGTGCTCCATGGGGCAGAGGGCGAAGCTGAGCTCGCCGTGCACCGTCGGCCGGTTCAAGCTCTTCTCCGGCGAAGGCAGCATGAGGTGATAGCCGCGTTCGGTGTCGAGCGGCACGCGGACGCCCAGGTCCCGGGCGAGCGGCCGCGACCAGGCCCCGGTGGCCACGACGATGGCATCCGCCTCCAGAGCCTCGCCGCTCGTGGTCAGCACCCGATAAGGCCGGGTGGCACGGTCGAAGCCGGTCACCTCGGCGATCGCGAGTTTCCCGCCCCGCCCGGTGAAGTCCGCCGCCAGGGCCTCGACCGCGCGGCCCGGGTTGGTGACGAAAAGGCACTCGGGCCGAAAGAAGCCGTGCCGGAAGATGGGTGCGAGGCCGGGCTCGAGCTGGCGCAACTCGTCGGCTGTGAGGACCTCGAAGGCGATGCCGCGCTCGCTCATGAGGTTGCGCGTGTCCTCGCTCCCGGCGAAGCCTGCGTCGGTCTCGTAGACCGTCAGCCAGCCGACCGGGCGCAAGAGCTCGGCGATGCCGGCCTGGCCAGCCAGGGTGCGCCAGGCCGCCTCGACCTGCCGGTTGAGCGCCGCCAGCGCGTCGGCGATGCGCGCCACCCGGGACGGCCGGCTGGCCCAGACCAGGCGCAGCAGCCAGGGCGCGATGCGCGGCAGGTAGGCCGGACGGATGGCGACCGGGCCGAGCGGGTCGAACAACTTGCCGGCGACCTCGCGCACGATCCCCGGCATACCGAGGGGCGCGCAGGAGCTGAACACAACGCCCCCGGCGTTGCCGAAGGAGGCGCCGGCCGCGGGTCCCTTGCGGTCGATCAGGGTGACCGCGTGGCCGTCGCGCTGCAGGAAGAGCGCGGTGGAGACGCCGACGATGCCGGCGCCGATGACCGCGACTTTTCTGGGGGGCGTCCCGGACGCCGATGGACGGTCGCTCACGTCAGCAGTCGGCGGCTACTCGGGACAGGGCCACGACGCGGGATGGGTGAGGCCGTCGGGCAGCTTGGTCGCCTCGTTCCCGCAGGCGATCTCGAGCTGATCCTGCTCCAGGCCGACGGTCTCGGAGAGGTCGGTGTCCTCGAAGTGGGCCAGCAGCGTATAGGCGCCCGTCAGGTCCGCGCCCGTCATGCGCGCGCCCCGGAAGCGGACGCGCGAGATGTTGGCATACTTGAAGCTGGTCCCGATCAGCTTGGCGTCCTCCATCACCGCCCGGCCGAGCTCGGCCTTGGACAGGTCGCCGTCGGTCAGATTGGCCCCGGTGAAGACCGAGCGCGGCAGCTCCGCCTTGGAGAGGATGGCGTCGGTCAGGTTCGCGCCGGCGAAGTTCGTCCGTCCGGCCTGGGCCTTGGTGAGATCCGCGCCCTGCAGGTCGGCCGCCTTGAGCCGCGCACGGGCCAAATTGGCGCCAGTCAGCGTGGCGCCGCTCAGGTTCGCCTCCATCAGATCGGTGCTGCCCAGGTTGGTCCGGTCGAACACGGCGTGGCTCAGGTCCACGCCCTTGAGGTTGAGGCGCATCTTCTGGCAGAGGGTCCAGTCGACCCCGGGATTCGGCCGGGAGCCGCAGTCGGCCCGGGCGTCGCTCCAAGGCGCAGCGACCATGAGCGCGAGCAGGACGAGGCCGGCGCCCCGCCTCAGGGGCCGCGTACGCAAGAAAACCGAGAAGGGTCCAGAAGGCGACATGGCCGCAATATAAACCGGCGCAGCCACGAGTTCACCGATTAATACCGGGACCCGGCGGTAGCCCGCGTCGGGGCGGCAGCGCTGCAGCGCTCCCAAGATTCGGATGTGCACCAGGGCTGTCCTGAAAACCAGGGCTGTCCTGAAAAGCGGTGCATTCACGCGACCAGAGAGGCACCATGGGCCCGCGCCCCGAGGGGCCGTCAGGACTAGCGGGAGCCCCAGCCATGAAGTTCATCGCGGCCGACGCCGGCGACTGGCAGCAGTGTCCGGGCTACGCCAAGAAGATCCTCCTCACCGGAGACGACCTGGACGACCCGGGCGCCCTGGTGCAGGTGATCGAGATCGCCCCGCGCACCTCTGTCGCCGATCACTACCACGAGCGCTGCACGGAGGTCTTCCACGGCCTGGAGGGACGCGGACGCTTCGTCATCGACGGCCGCAGCTTCGAGCTGGGGCCGGGCGACACCCTGACCTGCCGGCCCGGCGAGGTGCACAGCACCCACAACGAGGGCGACGCGCCCTTCGGCTATCTTGTCTTCAAGACCAACGTCGAGCCGGGCGACATCCGCTGGCTGGCCAACGGTCCAGAAGAGGAACCGCAAGAGGGTTCGCCGCCCTCCTAGCCTTTGCCCTCTTGCACAGCAGCGCCCACAATGCCCATGTGGAAATCCAAAGCGGGCCGCCGAGCCGTGCGCCAGAGCCGGCGGCGCCGGCTGCAGCCATCCATCGCGAGGCCGTCATGATCTTCCGCCAACTCTTCGACCAGGTGTCCTATACCTACACCTACCTGCTCGCCAGCCGCGCCGGGGGCGAGGCCCTCATCATCGACCCGGTGCTCGACAAGGTGGAGCGCTACCTGCAGCTGCTGGAGGAGCTGGAGCTCAAGCTGGTGAAGGCGATCGACACCCACGTCCACGCCGACCACATCACCGGCCTGGGGGCCCTGCGCGACCGCACGCGCTGCGCCACGGTGATGGGGCGCGAGAGCAAGACCGACGTGGTCTCCATCCGGGTCGCCGACGGCGACTGCATCGAGATCGAAGGGATCGCGCTCAAGGCGCTCTACACGCCGGGCCACACCGACGATTCCTACTGCTACCTGATGAGCGACCGGGTGTTCACCGGCGACACCCTCTTCATCCGCGGCACCGGGCGCACCGATTTCCAGAACGGCGACCCGCGCGCCGCCTACGACTCCCTGTTCAACAAGCTGCTGACCCTGCCGGATGAGACCCTGGTCTACCCCGGCCACGACTACAAGGGCGACACGGTCAGCACTATCGGCGAGGAGCGCCGTTTCAACCCGCGCCTGCAGGTGAAAAGCGCCGACGACTACGCCGAGATCATGGAGAACCTGCAGCTCGCCAATCCCAAGATGATGGACGTGGCGGTGCCGGCCAACCTGAAGATCGGCATGCCCCAGGCCGACATCGAGGCGCGGGGCTGGTCTCTCGACTGCGCCGCGGCCAAGGACTTGGTGGGCGCCAAGGACGCGGTGCTGATCGACCTGAGGGACGCGAACGAGCGACGCGCACACGGCTCGATCCCAGGCTCGGTGCATGCGCCCTATCCCGACCTGGAGCAGAACGTGAAGCCCGGCGGGATGCTGCACGAGATCGCCACGGCGACCGGCAAGCGCTTGGTCTTCTACTGCGCCTACGGGGAGCGCTCGGCCATGGCGGTGAAGGCGGCCCAGGAGGCGGGGCTCTCGAAGGCCTGCCACATCAAGGGCGGCATCGATGCCTGGAAGAAGCTGGGCGCGCCTCTCGAGGGCAGCGAGGCCGGAGCGGCCTGAACCGCCCCTGCCCGTTCAGTCCAGCGGCGGATAGAGGGCGCGGAGGCGCTCCGGCGTCAGGTCCGGGTCGTCCAGGGCCCAGGCCTTGCAGGTCTTGGGCGGCAGTCGCTTGTCCTCGTAGGCGACGACACGCAGGCTCTCCCGGCCGATGCTGAGGCTGAGACCCTCGAGGCCGGACAGGTAGGTGCGCATCTCGGCCGCGGCCCGCCGCAGCTCCGCCGCATCGGCCCCGCGGCTATCCAGGTGCCCGAGCACGAAATAGACGTCGTTGTCCGCGGCGCCCTCTTCCAGGTGCCAACGGTGGCGCACCCCGAAACGCCGGAAGAGCGTCCAGCGCAATTCATTGATCGCATCGCAGTAGGCCCCCTCGCGAAAGGGCCAGCCCATGGCGACGGCGGTGTCCCCCTGGATCGAGAAGGAGCGCTCCGCAGGCGGCCCGCCCCGGCTCTCGAAGCCGTAGTCGCGGCCGGGCCGAAAGCCGCCGACCCGCACCTCTATGGGGGCGAGTTCCTCGCGCAGGAAGCGGAGCAGACCGTCTGGATCCATCTCGCCGGGCGCGCCCAGCTCCGTGGCATTGCGGTTGACGATCCGCGCGCCGTCGCGATGGCCTTCCAGCCCGATCAGGGTGGCGTGGACCTGGTGCAGGCCATAGGGCGCGAAACGGCCCGCCAGGCTGTCCGACAGCAGCCCCTGGCAATGGCGGATCAGGGCCGCCAGCGGCCGAGGCTTCGTGCCGTAGTGGCTCACCAGGGTGACCTGCATCCCTTCCGGTCCTCGCGCATGCGTCACCGGACTCGAGCGTCCGCGCCGCGAGGGCCCGCATCCGCGCCCGGCCGCCATCGACCCTCCTTATTGCATTCTTAAGGGTTCTTCCCTAGGGGTCTTTGTCCGAGGACAGAGGATCAGCGAGCAGATCGGTCGACCTCGGCAACCTCGCAAGCTGGCGCAGGCCGACGGTGCCGGCGGCCCCGATCCGACGACGGGCCCTCTCGCCGATCCGCCCCCCCCCTGCGACGAGGAGAAAGCCCCCTGCGATGACGAGAGAGCTGTTCGGGACGGACGGGATCCGCGGCGAGGCGAACGTCGCGCCGGTGACGACGGAGACTGCGGTGCGCGTGGCGCAGGCGGCGGGGGCCCAGTTCACCCGCGGCGCCCACCGCCACCACGTGGTGATCGGCAAGGACACGCGCCTCTCGGGCTACATGCTGGAGCCGGCGCTGACTGCCGGCTTCATCTCGGTGGGCATGGACGTGGTGCTGCTGGGACCGGTGCCCACACCCGCGGTCGCCATGCTGACCCGCTCCCTGCGGGCCGATCTCGGGGTCATGATCTCGGCCTCCCACAACCCCTTCCAGGACAACGGCATCAAGCTCTTCGGCCCGGACGGCCTGAAGCTCTCGGATGAGGTGGAGCGGGCGATCGAGGCGCGCATGGCGGCAGGCGCCGAGGCCGACCTGGCGCCTGCGCCGGAGCTCGGCCGGGCCCGGCGGCTCGACGACGCGCTGGGGCGCTGCATCGAGTACGCCAAGGGCGCCTTCCCGCGCAGCTTGCGCCTGGACGATCTCAAGATCGTGGTCGATTGCGCCAACGGGGCGGCCTACAAGGTGGCGCCGGCGGTGCTCTACGAGCTGGGGGCGGAGACGCTGCCCCTGGCGGTGGCCCCCGACGGCTTCAACATCAACCGGGACTGCGGTGCGACGGCGCCGGCGGCGCTGCAGGAGGCGGTGCTGCGCGAGGGGGCGGATCTGGGGATCGCACTGGACGGCGACGCCGACCGGGTGATCCTGGTGGACGAGCGGGGCCAGCTGGTGGACGGCGACCAGGTGCTGGGCCTGATCGCCAGGTCCTGGCAGGCGGCGGGCCGGCTCGCCCGGGCGGGGGTGGTGGGGACGGTCATGTCGAACCTGGGCCTGGAGCGCTATCTTGAGGGCCTGGGCCTTTCCCTGGAGCGCACGGCGGTGGGCGACCGCTACGTGCTGGAGGCCTTGCGCCGGGGCGGCGGCAACCTGGGGGGCGAGCCCTCGGGTCACGTGATCCTGACGGACTACGCGACGACGGGCGACGGGGTGATCGCGGCGCTACAGGTGCTGGCGGTGCTGGTGGAGGCGGGGGCGCCGGCGGGGGAGGTCTTGCGGGTCTTCGATCCCCTGCCGCAGCTCTTGCGCAACGTGCGCTGCCCGGCGGCGGCCTTGGAGCGGGCGGAGGTGAAGGGGGCGATCGCGGAGGCCGAGGCCTTCCTGGGCACGGCGGGGCGCCTGGTGATCCGGCCCTCGGGCACGGAGCCGGTGGTGCGGGTCATGGCCGAGGGCGAGGACGCGGCCCAGGTGGCCCAGGCGGTCGACGCCATCGTCGCCTCCATGGAAGAAAGCCAGGCCGCCGCTGGCTGAGAGCGCGGACGGGCGCGAGGACGATCCTCCACCCGGCCCGAGCCCGCGGAGTCAGGCGAACGAAATCCCGGAGTGGGAGAGGATCAGCGCCGCGGGCCCTCGGTATCGGCCGTGGTAACCGCCGGCTCGCGGGCCTCGGGTCTTACGATGTCCCTGGGAAACTCACCCGCCATCGGTGGCTCCGAGAGCGAGACCGGTCTGCGTTCGAGGGCCGGGCTGCGCAGCAATATGAGCTGGTTTTCCTGATCGGTCTGGAGCGCGAAGCCACCGTCGAAGTTCACGATATCGCGGATGCGCGAACCGACGTAGATCGGCTCGACGACAATGGCTGCCAGGCCGTTCAGCTCGACCCTGTACAGCGAGGACGCCGCCAGGGTCGATATCAGCAAATCGCCGTCCCAGAAGGGAAGATCCTCGCTGGTCACCTCCACGAGATTGGAGGTGGCGATGGACGGGACCCAGGAGATCGTCGGTTTCTCGTAGCCGGAGTGATCCTTGGCTCCCTGGTCCAAAGGCCAGGACTCGGCGCCGTAGTCGGTTCCGAAGGTGACGAACGGCCAGCCGTAGTTTCGTCCGGCGACGACATGGTTCAGCTCGTCGCCGCCTTCGGGTCCGTGTTCGGTCGAGAACACCCTGCCGTCGCGCGTGCGCACTAGGCCCTGCGTATTCCGGTGGCCGATGGAGAAGATCTTCGGCGTGAAGGTCGCGAGGTCGAGCCTGATGATCTTGCCGTAGTGGTTGCCCATGTCTTGGACCATCTGCGGGCCTTGCACACCGTCGGCCTGGAGATCGCCCACGGAGAGCAAGATTTCCGACTCCGAGTACCTGACGATACGCCCGCCGGACTGCGCCAACTCGGGAAACTGGCCCGCCGATTTCGGCTTCCAGTTCGTCATGTCGATCTCGAGGCAGGGCTGGGTGGAGAAAACCCTCGACCAGGGACCGGCCGTCATGGCTCCGTCGCGCGAGCCGGAGATCTCGGATCGGAAAACCGACAGGCTAAGGCAATCGCCCGCCGGGTCGTAGTCGCTCGCCGACGCATAGATGTAGGTTCGCGGGGCCTCAATGACTTCAATGTCCTTAACGGCAAAGGCGGCCGGCCACCTAACATCGATGCCCGAGATCCTCTTCAGGTAGGCATCCCTGTCGTTCGGAATCTCGCCGGATTCGACCTTCGTGAAGCCGCCGTTCTCGAAAAACCAGACGTGGCCGATCGCGTCGACGAAGACCAGGCCCTCGCGGAAGGCCGCGATCCCCCCGTAGGCGTGGTCTTCCGGCACCGGAAGATCGTAGATCTCGCCCTTGAAGTCGTAGTAGGCGGAGCCGACGTCGATGGCTCCGAACACCGAATTGATCTCGGGCAGCTTGTGGGTCTTCTTCAACAGGCGTGCCTGGTCCAGGATGCCGATTTCCTGAAGCGTGCGCTTCGCGAACGGCCTGAGCGGGAAAACCCGGTGTTCGTGGGCGCTATAACCGGCAAAGAAGGCGCCGGAGACCAGCGCGAAGCACATGATCACCGAGAGCCAGAACCGGGCCCGGACGATCCACCGCTTGTCTTGGTTCGGCGAGTCCAGCCCCAGCGCCACGGTCTCGGGGCTGTGGGATCGGCTTCCCGGTCCCGGATCGATCTTGAAATGCTCGATCTGCACGCTGCCGTGCTTTGGTGTCTGGGTGCCCATCGCCGCGCTGAGCCGTTGCAGAAGAACCCGTAGAGCCGCGATGAAGGGTGCTGGCCTCGGCCTCGACGGGAAGGAACGCCGAGTATCCGCGCCACCGGTAAAGCGAGCGTTAATCATTGGGCCGCCCGGCACGCCCGGGCTCGCCTGCGCCGCCGGGCTCCGCAGAACCCGGCCTCCGGGATGCCGTTCCGGTTGTTCCGGGCCGCGAACGGCCGCTTCGCCGCGATCCCGACGGCAACGGGGCGACAAAGTCTTTGATCGCGAGAGTGGCTTGTGATTTCCTAGATGCAGCGCCCCGTCACGGGATTTCGACGCGGGCGGTCGATTTGCGGCAGATCAAGCCGGTGCGGGCCGAGACGCGTGGGGCCAGCTCACGATTAAGGGCATTTTCACCCTATTGGCCTACTTCATGAACTCCGCGGATCGATACTAAAGCACGTGAACCAAACAGACTGATTGCCGCCGAATACGGCCCAGACATGCGACTCCCGGCGGTTCGTCGAATTCAGGCCTGACGGTCTCTCGGCCCTCCGTTGAGAGTCGTCCCCGCCGGGGCTTTGGGCACAGAAGTGATCGCTAGCTGTTCGGGACCTGCCATCCATGCCTGAAGTTCGCAGAGAACAACCCGATGAGGACCTCGCACAGCGGGCACCCGCCGGCCCGGGAGCGGGCCCGACACCCGGAACGATCGACCCGCAAGGGCGCCGGCACGGCGCCCCGGTTGCTATCCTCGTCCCGCGAAACTAGTCAAGCCGACGCCCCGACATGGCCCTCTCACTCAATCTGAAGCGCAGTCAACACCTGATCAAGGGCGCCAAGCCTGTGAGCTGGGCCATGGTCGACCAGACCATGGTGAGCGCCACCAACTTCATGACCGGGCTCCTGCTCGCGCGATTCCTCGGAATCGAGGAGTTCGGCCGCTACACCCTGGTGTGGATGGTGGCGGAATTCATGAACAACATTCAGGATTCCCTGATCACCTCCCCCATGATGAGCGTCGGACCGAAGCAGAGCGACGACGAGGTGGCCAGCTATCTGGGCGCCGTGCTGGTACAGCAGGCCTGCATCACCGCCGCCGCCTTCGCCCTGATCATTCCCGGCGGCTTTCTCGCGAGCTACCTGTTTCCCGACTACGACGTGGCGGGGCTGACGATTCCACTGGCCTTCGCGGTCCTATGCTTTCAGACCCAGCATTTCTTCCGTCGCTACCTCTTCATGCGGGGACGGACCCTTCCGGCTTTCATTTGCGATGTCGTGCGCTATCCCGGCCAGATCCTTGTCCTGCTTTACCTCGCCTACACAGGCAACTTCACGACCATCGCCGTCCTCTGGACGATCGCCGGAAGCGGCGCGGTCGCGGTGCTGGTCGGATCCTGCTTCATCGAGCGGCCCGTGCTCGAGATGTCGCGCATCCTGTCGATCGCCACGCGCCACTGGCGTCTGGCGCGTTGGCTGACCTCCTCGGCGATGCTGCGCTGGTCGATCGTGGGCGTCTTCAACGTCACCATGGGCGCATTGATCGGGACGGCCGCCGTGGGCGGCATCCGCGCGGTTCAAAGCCTCCTCGGGTTGACCCACATCATTCTGATGGGCATCGAGAACGTGGTTCCGGGCCAGGCCGCACGCGCCTTGAACCAGCAAGGTCCCGCGGCCATGGTCTCCTACCTGTGGCGCTACGGCTGGATCACCGGCTCGGCCATGCTGGCAATCCTCTTGACTATCGCGGCCGCGCCGGATTTCTGGCTGACCCTGGCCTACGGACCGGAGTACGCCGGACAGTCCTACGTGGTCCGCTGGTTCGCCGTGCTCTACCTCGTTTCCTTCGCGACGACCCCCGCGTCGATGGGGCTGCGGGCGATGGAGCGCGGGCTCGGCATCTTCCTATCGGACCTCAGCGCCAGCATATTCAGCGTCATCTTCTGCTATCCCCTGGTGGCCTTTCTGGGCGTGCCCGGGGTGATGATCGGCTACACCGTGACCGCCTGTATGAGGCCAGTCATCATGTACACGGCCTTGAGAAGGCACCTGCGGCACCTGCCGCCCGAGGCGGAGGTAGCCGCGAGATGACCGCCGGAACGCTGTCCGCTTCACAAGGCCGCCGGGTCCCGCGGCGACAAGGTCCGAAACCTTCCGCCCGGCGGACCCGCGTCCGAAACGTAGAAGCCCTGCCGAGGAGCATGTAGCGAAGATGCTGAAGAATGCGATCTGCCCTATCACCAACTTCGAAGCCTCCAAGGCTCTTCAGGAACGCTCTCACGCGCTCATTCCCGGCGGGGCCCACACCTACGCGCGCGGAGACGATCAATATCCCGAAGCCGCGCCGGCCTTCATCCAGAGGGGCAAGGGCTGCCACGTCTGGGACGTCGACGGCAACGAGTTCATCGAGTACGGCATGGGCCTGAGGGCGGTCACCCTGGGCTACGCCTACGAGCCCGTCATCCAGGCCGCCTATCAGCAGATGCTCCTCGGCAGCGGCTTCACCCGGCCCTCGCCTATGGAGATCGAATGCGCCGAGGAGCTCCTCGGCATGCTCGGCTACGACGGCATGGTGAAGTTCGGCAAGAACGGCTCGGACGCGACGAGCGGCGCGATCCGGCTGTCGCGGGCCTACACCGGCCGGGACCTGATCGCCATCTGCGGCGATCACCCCTTCTTCTCCGTCGACGACTGGTTCATCGGCACCACGGCTATGAACGCCGGCATCCCGCAGGCGATCCGGGACCTCACGCTCAAGTTCCGCTACAACGATCCTGCCAGCATCCAGGCCCTCTTCGACCAGTATCCGGGCCAGATCGCCTGCCTGATCATGGAGCCCGCGACCTTCATGGAGCCCGAGGACGGCTTCCTCGAGAAAGCCAAGGAGCTCTGCCACGCGAACGGCGCGGTCCTCATCTTCGACGAGATGATCACCGGATTCCGCTGGCCGGACAACTTCGGGCAGATCCATTACGGCGTGCAGCCGGACCTCTGCACCCTGGGCAAGGCCATGGGCAACGGCTTCTCCGTCGCCGCCCTGGTCGGCCGCAGGGAGATCATGGAACTAGGCGGGCTCCAGCACGACAAGGAGCGGGTCTTCCTGCTGTCCCTCACTCACGGCTCGGAGCTGGCCTGCCTGGCGGTGGGCCTGGAGGTCATGAAGATCTACCAGACCGAAAATGTGGTCGAGCGGATGCTTGAGCTGGGCGAGAGGCTGATCTCCGGCATCAACCGGGAGATCGAAAATCTCGGCATTGGCGACCATTTCAAGCTGCTCGGCAGGCCGAGCAACCTCATCTACGCCACCCGCGACCAGGACCAGCAGCCCTCGCAGCCCTTCCGCACGCTGTTCCTGCAGGAAACCCTGAAGCGCGGAGTCATCATGCCGTCGCTGGTGGTGAGCCGGGCCCACGGCGACCAGGACATCGCCCACACCGTGGAAGCGGTCGGCGAGGCGCTCGACATCTATCGCCGGGCCCTCAGCGACGGCGTAGAGAAGTATCTCGTCGGTCGCCCGGTGAAGCCGGTGTTCCGGCAGTACAGTTAGCTCGGCTGCAGGCCGCAGGCGATGTGAGGCCTCGCCAAGGCCTGCCGACGCCCTCCGAAACGCTCCAAATCCAAAAACGACCGGGACACGGCAAGCGCCCTCCCGGTGCGGCACGCTTCGACCACGGACCTGCCGTGCGCGCGAGTCCCTCCCGGAGTGACTGCCCGAGTGACTGGCCGGGAGTCCCGTTAGGGTTCAGTCCTGAAGCGCGTCGGCCAAGCTCTTGGAGCCGGCGCTGGAGGTGGCGCCGGAGGTGGTTCTCGCCGCCAACCTGTCCTGCTCGGCTCTTGCATTGTCGAGCTGCTCCGTCAGCGCGTCGGCGAGACCGAACACGTGGGGTTCGGACAAGAGGTCGTAATGATGGGCGCCGGAAACCATCACGCTCTCGACTCCGCCCTTCGCGATCTTATTCCAGCCATCGTGCGAGTCCGGGTGCGCCAGGGCGTAGATCTTGGCCCTGAACAGCACCACCTTCCCCTCGTAAGTCGGGAACTCATAGAAGCGGACCAGCATGATGTTGATGGTTCTGATGTTCCGCAGGCTCCACGGCAGCGGCATGTCGCTGGAGCGATAACGCGACCATTGAGACGTCAGATAGCGGTGCCAGAACCCCAGGATCGGCTGGACGAATAGATTCTTCACCCGCTCCAGCACGTAGTCGATCTTGCCGCGCCCCGAAAGCTGAAGGAAGCGCTCGATATGCCGCTGCAGCCACTCCCGCCCGGACGGCAGCTTTCGGCCGCCCTTCATATAGTAGGTGTCCAGGAGCGCCACTATCGCCGCCTCTTCTCCCTGCGCCCGGAGCTGGCGGGCCATCTCGTAGGCCACGTAGCCGCCGAAGGAGAAGCCGCCGATGTAGTACGGCCCGTGGGGCTGGACCGTCTTCATCTCCTTGATGAAGTCCGCGGCCACCTCCTCGATGGAGCGCAGGATCGGCGCGTCGCCGCTCAGGCTCCTCGCGCGCAGTCCGTAGAAGGGCTGGTCCGGGCCGAGGTACCGCGCCAGATGCACGAAGTTCAAGACGTCGCCGCTGACATCGTGCACGCAGAAGAAGGGCGGCTTCGAACCCGAAGGCTGGATCGTCACCAGACAACGCGTCGACACCTGGCCCTCGATCGCCTTCGCGAGCTCGGCGATGGTCGCCGATTCGAACAGCACGGACGGCGCGAGCTTCGTCCCGGTCTCCTTCTCGACCTGGAGCATGAACTCTATGGCAGCGAGGGAATCGCCACCGCTTTCGAAGAAGCGATCGTCCACGCCGATCCGCTCGACATCGCAAACCTCGCACCAGATCTTGCTGAGGCGCCGTTCCAGGGACGACGTGGGCTGGCGGAACTTGCTGGGGGGCGCGCTGGTCAGCGACCCGTCAGCGGGCGCCGTCGCGGCCTGCGGCGACCAGCGCCCAGAGATCGGCACCTGGTCGAGCTCGGCGATGGGCCGCTCGGCGTCCGCAAGGAAGGCCTCAAGGATCGCGAGGAAGCCCTTGATGGCCTCCTGGACCTGCTCGTCATCGTAGACTGCGGCGTTGAAGTCGAAATGCAGGGCGAAGACGTCGCCTTCGCCGAAGTCCTGCACCTTGAGGGTCAACCAGAGGCCGCTGTCCTCGTAGCCGCTCTCCGGCCAGCGCGGCGTCGTCGGCAGGCCGTGAAAGTCCGGATAGGCGACGGTGTTGAAGTTGAGCAGTACGTCGTAGGCCCTGCGTTCCGGCGGATTGCCGACGCCGTGCTGCGAATGGAGCAGCACGTCCTGGATGTCGCCGGCCACCTTCTGGTAGAGCGACACGAACGACTCGCCCTCCTCGATCTCCACCCGCACCGGGCAGATCTCCATGAACAGGCCGATGGTCTGCTGGAAATCCTTCGAGGCACGGTTGTGAAACGGCGCACCCAGGGTGAGCTGCCGGCCGACGCCTCCCCGATTGAGGAAGACGAACAGCAGCGTCGTGAAGAGGTTGAACTGGATCAGGCTCGGGGTGATCCCGGCGAACTGCGGACTTCCGGCCAGGTCCCTCAGGGCTTTTGAGGATTCGGGGGACAGCATGTGCGTGCGCCCCCGGGTCTGCATCACATCGCTAGGCTTGGCCCGGGTGGCCTGCTCCATCAGGACCGGCGCCTTGGCCAGCCGCTGCTGCCAATAGGCCCCGTCCTTTTCGCAGCGCTCCGACTGGCGGTACTTCCGTTCGAAGTCCACATAGGTCTGAAAGTGCGGCAGGTCCCCGACCAGCTCCGAGGCGCCCTCGACGGAGCGCCCGTAGGCTTCGGCCACGCGGCTGTAGACGAGGCCGGCGGACCAGGCGTCCGCGATGAGATGGTGCTGGCAGAGATACCAAAGGTAGCGATCGGGCGCGAGCTTGATCAGCACCGAGTCGAACAGGCGCTGGTCGAGCGGCAGCCTGCGGGCGCGCCGCGCCTCGACCCATTCGCCGAGCAGCGAGTCTGGGTCGGGCTCGTTCGAGAGGTCCTGCAGCTCTACATCGTAGGGGATCTCCGCCACGATCCGCTGCATCGGAACGCCGTCCTCCACCACGACCACCGTGCGCAGGGCATCGCTGCCATCGACCACGGCCTGAAACGCCTTGGAGAAGTGCTCCGGACTGACCTCTCCGGTGATCTCGAACATCATCACCATGTTGAACAGGGGGACCTCGGGCACAAGCACCTGCTTGGCCCAGATCATGAGCTGCCGTTTGGTCAGGTTCGTCCGGTCGTAAAGTTCGGCTCTCATGACGCTCCTTCGCGTTTCGTCTGCCGGGCTCGACCGGCTAAGCGCCGGCCGTGGCCATGGGGTTCAACACCCGCGTTGCCAGTCTAGCTGGCGAGCTTTCCGTCGATGAAGCTCGTGATCGCGCCAACCGAGCTGAAGTTCTTGGGAACGACCTCGCCGCCCGAGACGCTGACGGAGAACTCCTCCTCAATGAAGTGCACGAGCCTGATAATGGTCAGGGAGTCCATTAGGCCGCTCGCGATGAGTTCATCGTCTTGACCGATCGCTTCGTCGCCGCTGCGCAGCAGCTCTTCGTTGATGAAATCTCCAATCACGCTCGCCGTACTCATCAATTCTGCTCCTTAGGATCGCAATCACATCTGAACCGGTGCTCAGCGGCCGTCAGCCGCCAACTGTTGAAGCCGAACCCTGTCGATCTTGCCAGTCGAGGTCGTCGGTAGGGTGTCGAGGAACTCGATCGACTCCGGGATCATGTAGCGCGGCAGATACTCGCCGCAGTGGCGTCCGAGCTCTCTTTCCGTGATCTTGCAGGCCTCGTCCGCGACAACGAAGGCCTTGAGGCGGTTGCCCACCATCTCGTCCGGCACGGCAACCACCGCCGCCTGCCCCACCTCCGCATGATCCAGGATGGCCGTCTCGACCTCGCCCAGCTCGATGCGGTAGCCGCGGCACTTCACCATCTGGTCCCGGCGCCCGTTGTAAAGCCAATTGGCGCCGTCCTCCGCCAAGCGGACGACATCCCCGGTTCGGTAGGCGGTTTCCTCGAAACGTGCTTCGAAGCGGTTGCCCACGAAGGCCTTCGAGGTCTTGTCCGCGTCGCCCCAGTAGCCCTTGGCGACGCAGGGACCCCGCACCCAGAGCTCGCCCTTCTTGCCGATCTCGGTGACCAGCTCGCCATCCTCGTCGACGGCAAAGACGGCTGTGTTCTCGCAAGGGATACCGATCGGCACGGGTTCCGTGCGGTCCGGGTCTAGGTCCTCGTCGCACACCTTGTAGTAGGTGCAGACATTGGTCTCCGTCGGACCGTAGAGATTGTAGTAGTCGATCCCCGGAACGGCCTGGGCCAGGCCCCGCAGGTTCTTGATTGGAAACACCTCGCCCGCGAACAACACGGCGCGCAGGGCCGAGAAGTCATGCTGCTCGAGATCGCCGTGCGAAACCATCATGGTCAGTATCGACGGCACCAGGTAGGTGATTGTCACCCGTTCGTCCTGCAGCAGATCCGCCAGTCGAACGGGAAAGATCGACACGTTCTCCGGCACCAGGACCACGGCGGCCCCCGCCTTGACGGTCGCGAAGATGTCGAAGACCGAGAGATCGAAATGCAGCGGGGCGTGGCTGGTGATCCGGTCCTCGGCCCGCAGCCCGAAGGTCGCGTGAGCCCAATCGACGAAGGTCAGGGCGTTGCGATGGGTGATCATCACCCCCTTGGGCATGCCCGTGGACCCCGAGGTGTAGAGGATGTAGGCGAGATCCGACTCGATGGCGCCAGGATCGGGCAGGCCTTCGGGATCTTGCCGGCCCGTCTCCTGCCAGGAGATGACCCGCGCCGCGGCGGCGACCTCGGCTGGCTCCTCTTCCGCGTCGCCGATCATCGCCACGACCTCGACCGGCGTTTCCTCGCCGAGCAGCGCCACGGTGTCCGCCTGCTTCTCGGGCGCGGACACGAGCACGCGAATCCCACAGTTCCCGGTGATGTAGGCCAGTCGCTTCGCCGGCGCGTTGGGATCGAGGGGCACGTAGCAGGCGCCGGTCTTCATGATGGCGAACACGGCAACGATGGAGGCGATCGACTTGTGCAGGTAGATACCCACCCGGTCGCCCCGCCGCACCCCGGCCGAAACCAAGGACCGCGCCAGCTGGTTGGCGCGCGTCTCGAGATCGCCGTAGCTGAGCGACTCGCCGTCGGAGCGAACGGCCTCCGCTTCGGGGTCGCGCGCGGCCGAGTCGCTCAAGAGCTGATGCAGGAGATAGGCCATGGCGCCCTCGCTCTACAGGCCCAGCAAGCGAGAAATGATCACGCGCTGGATGTCCGACGTGCCCGAGTAGAGGGTGCCTCCCATGGCGTCTCTCAGATCGCGTTCGATCTCGAACTCGGACAGGTATCCGTAGCCGCCGTGGATCGCTATCGAGTCCATGCTGGACTTCACGAAGCATTCGCTGAGGTACAGCTTGGCGATCGCGGCATCCATTTCGGCGGACTCGTCGCGGCTCTTCAACCAGGCGACACGGTAGAGCGCCATGCGCGCCGTCTCGAGGCGCACCTTCATCTCGGCGATCCGGTTGCCGACCGACTGGAACTTGCCGATGGGCTGGCCGAACTGCTGGCGCTCCTTGGCGTAGCGCACGCAGTTCTCGAGCTGGCGCTCCATGGCCCCGACGTGGCCGGCCAGGATGAAGCTGCGCTCCCACTCCATGGAGCTGTGGAACACGCCCGCGCCGCCGCCTTCCTCGCCGAGACGGTTGTCCTCGGGCACGAAGCAGTCCTGCAGCACGATCTCGCCCATCGGGGCGGTGCGCAGGCCCATCTTGTGCATGTCGTTGCCGAAGCTCAGGCCGGGCGTGTCCTTTTCCACCAGGAAGGCGGTGATGCCCCAGTGGCCCAGCTTCGGGTCGATGGTCGCCAACACGAGGGCGAAATCAGCCACCGGCGCGCTGGTGACCAGCGTCTTGGAGCCGTTGAGGACATACCCGCCGTCGCCCTTCACCGCCCGGGTGCGCAGGGCAAAGGCATCCGATCCCGAATCGGGCTCGGTCATGCCGTGCGCGCCGATCAGCTCGCCGCGGCAGAGCGCGGGCAGGAACTTCTGCTTCTGCGCCTCGCTGCCGAAGGCCAGGATCGGATGTTGCACGCTCCACATCTGCGCGTTCAGGGCGAAGATCAGGCCATTGTCCTGACAGCCGTAGCCCAGGCCTTCTATCATCAGCGTGGCGGTCAAGGCATCGAACCCGCTGCCGCCGTAGGCCTCGGGAACGGCGCTGCCGAGAAGGCCGAACTCGGCGCACTTGCGCCAGTTCTCGCGTGAGAAGGCACTCTCGCGATCGCGCTCGGCCAAGCCTTCGTTCAGCTCTCCGCGCGCAAAGGCGACAACGGCATCCCGCAGGGCCAGCTGCTCGTCTGTCCAGTCGAAATTCATTGATCGCGCCACCTGGATGCTAAGTGATCTCGGGCAAGCTGAACGAAACCGGTAAACAAGGCACGAACTTCGGACCGGCGATGGTCGCTCCGCGAGGGCACCCTAGGTCGAAATCCTTTCATGTATCTTAACCAACAACCATAATCACAGGCATGATTTCATATGAGAAAATTCTTTTATTACGGAACCTTAACTATAAATCGCAACAATTACTAAAGATTGACCTGAATGCCGCGAGCGGTCTCTCGTCCGTCCGGCGATGGGCCGCTAGCAGCCGGTGACGCACCCATGAGGCTCGGACGCGGCAGCGCCGAGATTCTCGACTTCATGCGGATCGGGGAGAATTGTGACGGCAGCGACCGCGGAACAGCTTCTCACCCAGCAAAGCCAACGGTTGGGGAAACGTCATCCTCGTCAAATCTTGTCGAACGAAATCCTTTCGACCGAATTCCTGATCGAACGTCCGCCCATGTCGCCACGGCAGACGTCATGACCCTTGCCTTGTCTCTATTGCAGCGATATCAATTCGAGAATTCCTGGCGAGCCGCGCTCGCCGACAAATCGGATTTACAGATCGCTTCGCCGTATATTCGGCCCGACAAGTTTGTCACAGTTCGCAGAATCTTCAAACTTTATTCCTAACACTCCGCGCAGTTTTTCGACCTCGGACTCCTTTTTGCGTGATGAGCCATCTGAAGGTATTGCTGTCGGCCATTGCCTGCCAGCCGGAAAGCAGCTCCGAGCCCGGCGTCGCCTGGGCCGTGGCGCGGGTGACGGCGCAGAAGCACGAGGTCTGGGTCCTGGCGCACGAGCGGCACCGTCAGGCGACGGAAGACTATCTGGCGCGCAACCCCATCCCCAACTTGCATTTCGTCTTCGTCGAGCTGCCCGCCTGGACGCGGATCCTGGCGATGGAGACGGGCTTCGCCCAGATCACCTACTACGTCTGGCAGGTCGTCGCCCTGGGGCACGCCCGCCGGCTCCATCGCGAGATCGGCTTCGACGTCGTCCACCACGTCAGCCTGCAGAAGTACTGGATGCCGAGCTTCCTGTGGCGGCTGCCCGTGCCCATGGTCTGGGGGCCCGTGGGCGGAGGCGAGTCGGCGCCTTTTTCCTTCTGGTGGGGCTTCAGCCTGCGCGGCAAGCTCTACGAGGCCCTGCGGAGCACGGCCCGCTGGCTGGGCGAGCGGGACCCTTTTCTGAAGCTGGCGGCGCGCCGGAGCGCCCTGGTCTTGGCCACCTCGGAGCAGTCCCGGGCGCGGCTGGAAAAGCTGGGTCCCAAGCGCCTCAGCGTCTGCTCCGGGATCGCGCTCTGGGAACAGGACATTGCGCGGCTCGCTACGGCAGGGACGCAGGACCCCACAGCGGAGAGCCAAGGCCCGCTGCCCGTCCGCTTCCTGAGCCTCGGCCGGATTCTGCACTGGAAGGGATTTCACCTGGGATTGCAGGCTTTCGCGAAGGCGCGGCTATCGAACGCCGAGTACTGGGTCATCGGGCAAGGCCCCGAATTCGAACGCCTGCAGGGCCTGGCCGAAGACCTGGGCATCGCGGAACAGGTCAAGTTCTTAGGCTTGCTGCCCCACGCGCAGGTCCTCGACCGGCTGCGCGACTGCGACGTCCTGGTGCATCCAAGCCTGCACGAATCCGGAGGGCTCTGCTGCCTCGAGGCCATGGCCGCGCGCAAACCGGTGATCTGTCTCGACCTGGGCGGCCCGGCACTGCAAGTCTCCGACGAGGCCGGCATTCGGGCTCCCGCCCGCACCGCTGCAGAGAGCGTGGCGGCGCTTGCCGAGGCCATGACCCGGCTCGCCGGCGACGCCGATCTGCGCCGGCGCATGGGAGAGGCCGGACACGAACGGGTGGTGCGGAACTACACCTGGGACCAGAAGGTGGCGTACTTCGATTCGCTCTACCAGACCTTTGTCGGCGCGCAGGAAAAGGGGTGCACCCCGGCCTCGGTCTCGGGCTCCGCCAGGGCACCCGATACCCGTGACGACCGGCCCTTGGAACTAGCAAGCAGCCATCACGACTGACATGCATCGCGAACGACCAGCAAGCCTCGACGGACAGACCCGCGACCAGCGAGCGGGAACGCTCCGGCCCGCGACCGGGTGGGCTCTGCGCACGGCCGATGTCTTACCCCGACCGACGAGCAAGGATGATTGCGGCAATTTCGTCTATCCTTTACAATTGCCCGCAAGTACGGATCAATTCTTGCTCTCCTTTATGGTTAATGGAGATAGTAAATAATGAAGCGTGTATTGGTTACCGGTGCCGGTGGTTATATTGGAACGACTCTTGTTCCTTCTCTTCTCTCGCAGGGATACCAGGTCCGCGCGGTCGACCGCTTCTTCTTCGGCCAGCACCTGCCGACGGAGGACCCGGGCCTGGAGATCCTGCGCGAGGACTGCCGCAGGCTCGCCCCCGAGCACTTCGAGGGCGTCGACGGCGTCGTCGATCTGGTGGCGATCTCCAACGACCCCAGCGGCGAGCTGTTCCAGGACGCGACCTGGGAGATCAACCACCGCGCCCGCGTGCGCACCTGCGAGCTGGCCAAGCAGGCGGGCTGCCGGCGCTACGTCCTGCCGTCCTCCTGCAGCATCTACGGCTGGCAGGCCGAGGGCGTCATCGTCGACGAGACCAGCCCGACCAACGAGCTGACCACCTACGCCAAGGCCAACAAGGCGGCCGAGGACGGCTGCCTGCCCCAGGCCGATTCCGACTTCTGCGTCGTCGTGCTGCGCCAGGCCACGGTCTACGGCTATTCGCCGCGCATGCGCTTCGACCTAGCGATCAACGGCATGACCTACGGGGCCTGGAAGACGGGCCAGCTGCCGCTCATGCGCGACGGCACCCAGTGGCGCCCCATGTGTCACGTGAAGGACATCGCAGGCGCCATCGCCTTCATGCTCGGCGCGCCCGAGGAGAAGGTCAACGGCGAGATCTTCAACGTCGGTTCGGACGCCAACAACTACCGCCTGGCCGACCTGGGCGAGATCGTCGCCGCCGCCGTGCCCCGGGACGTGGAGATCGAGTGGTACGGCGACCCGGACCACCGCTCCTACCGCGTCGCCTTCGAGAAGATCGAATCGATCGGCTACAAGGCGACCCGGACGGCCCAGGACGGCGTCGCCGACGTCTGCCAGGCGCTCGACGAGGGCCGCACGGACAAGACCGTCCAGACCATCACCCTGGACTGGTACAAGGCGCTGTCGGACTGGTACGAGCTCACCAAGGGCGTCGAGATGTACGGCGGCATCGTGAACCTGGACGCCGACGCGGCTTAGCGCCAGGGCAAAGGATTGAAGTAGCTTATTTTCGAGACCCGGCCGCGCTTTCCTCGTGACGCGGCCGGCCTATTCGTCGGATCATTAACCAGTTGCTCGCATGCCCATGATATCCCTCCCGGGACGGCGTCGCGCAGGGCGCGGACCGGCCGCCGGCTGACGGCAGGGCAGGCAAGCAGGACGGAGACAAGCAAGGCATGAACGTCGTGGACACCAGGACCAGGTCCATTCCCTTTTCGATTCCGGCCATGTCGGGCGAGGAGCTCGACAAGCTGAAAGAGGTACTCAGGATCGGCAGGTTTTCGGGCAACGGACAGTTCGCCAAGGCCTGCCAGGCCTGGTTCGAGCAGGTCTACGGCACCCCGGGCGCCCTCATGACCCCGTCCTGCACCCATTCGCTGGAGATGGCGGCGCTGCTGGGCAACATCGAGGCGGGCGACGAGGTGATCCTGCCGTCCTTCACCTTCACCTCGACGGCGACCGCCTTCGTGCGCAGCGGGGCGCGCCTGGTCTTCGTCGACATCGACCCCAAGACCATGAACATCGACCCGGACTGCGTGCGGCAGGCGATCACCGACCGCACCAAGGCGATCGCCGTGATGGACTACGCCGGGGTCGCCTGCGAGTTCGACGAGCTGGAGGAGATCGCCCGCGCCAACGGCCTGTTCCTGGTGGAGGACGCCGCGCAGGCCCTGCTGTGCACCTACCACGGCCGCTACTGCGGCACCCTGGGCGACGTCGGCACCATCAGCTTCCACGAGACCAAGAACATCCACTGCGGCGAGGGCGGCTGCCTGATCGTCCGTGACAAGGACCTCTTCGAGCGGGCCGAGATCGTCCAGGAGAAGGGCACCGACCGGCGGCGCTTCCTCAGGGGCGCGGTCGACAAGTACACCTGGCAGGACACCGGCTCCTCCTACCTCATGAGCGAGATCAGCGCCGCCTTCCTCTCGGCCCAGCTGGAGCACGCCGAGGAGCTGATCGGCCAGCGGGTGCGCACCTGGGAGCTCTACCGGGACCGCCTGGCGCCGCTCGCGCGCGCCGGCACCATCGAGCTGCCGCACGTGCCCGACTACTGCCGCCACAACGGCCACATCTTCTACATCAAGACCAAGAACCGGGAGGACCGGGGGAACCTGATCTCCTTCCTGAAGGCCCGGGGGATGCAGGCGACCTTCCACTACGTGCCCCTGCACTCCGCCCCGGCCGGCGAGAAGTTCGGCCGCTTCGCCGGCGAAGACCGCTGGACCACCGTCGAGAGCGAGCGCCTGCTGCGCCTGCCGCTCTTCTCGGGCATGACGGAGGAGGAGACCGCCAGCGTCGCGGCGGCGGTCGAGGACTACTACGCGGCCTGACGGCGTCCGCAGCCCGGGCTCCCGGTTCCGGGCCGCGGCTCGGCCGTCCGGCGGGCGCAAGACGCAAAAGACGCAATAGGTGGTGAGATGAAGGGAATCATTCTGGCCGGCGGATCGGGCACGCGCCTCTTCCCGGTCACGCGGGCGCTCAGCAAGCAATTGCTCCCGGTCTACGACAAGCCGATGATCTACTATCCCTTGTCCCTGCTGCTGCTGGCCGGGATTCGAGAGATCCTGATCATCTCCATGGAGCGGGACCAGGCGGGCTTCCAGTCCCTGTTCGGCGACGGCAGCGAGCTGGGGCTCTCCTTCTCCTACGCCGTCCAGCCGGAGCCCAACGGCATCGCCGAGGCCTTCATCATCGGCGCCGACTTCATCGGCGACGACGACTGCGCCCTGGTCCTCGGCGACAACATGCTCTACGGCAGCGGCCTGCAGCGGGCGCTGCAGGAGGCGGTCGCCAACCACTCCAAGGGTGCGGTCGTCTTCAGTGCCGCGGTCAGCGATCCGGAGCGCTTCGGCATCGTCAGCTTCGACAAGGAAGGGGCGCCCGTCAGCATCGTCGAAAAGCCGAAGAACCCCAAATCCAACCAGGCGGTCATCGGCCTCTACTTCTACGACAACCGGGTCGTCGAGGTGGCCCGGCAGCTCGAGCCCTCGGCCCGCGGCGAGCTGGAGATCACCGCCGTGAACGAGTGGTACCTGGAGCGCCAGGCCCTCGACGTGGTGCCGCTCGGGCGCGGCTTCGCCTGGCTGGACGCCGGCACCCACGACGCCATGGTGCAGGCCAGCGAGTTCGTGCGCATCGTCGAGCAGCGCCAGGGTCTCAAGATCGGCTGCATCGAGGAGATCTGCTACCGCATGGGCTTCATCGACCTGGAGCGCCTGGTGGCCCTGGCCGAGCGCTGCGGCACCAGCAGCTACGGCGACTACCTCAAGCGGCTGATCGCGGAAGCGAAGCTGGAAGCGGCCCGTCCCAACGGCACGATCTCGGCCGAGCCTCTGCCGCTCCATCCCGCGGCCGGCTGATCCCACTCCACCCCTGTCGGCGCGCCGGCCCTGGGCCGGACGCGAAGGGCCTTTGTCCCGTCACTCCACGGTGACGCTTTTGGCGAGGTTCCGGGGCTGATCGACGTCGGTGCCCTTTGCGAGGGCGGCGTGGTAGGCGAGGAGCTGGATGGGGATGGCCTGGAGCAGGGGGGCGACGAAGGGGTCGACCGCCGGCAGCTCGACGACGTGGGCCACCTGGTCGCCGAGGCGCGCCACGCCCTCGTGATCCGAGATCAGCACCACCTTGCCGCCGCGCGCGATCACCTCCTGCACGTTGGAGGCCGCCTTCTCGAACAAGGGCCCCGAGGGCGCGCAGACGATGACCGGCACCGCCTCGTCGATCAAGGCGATGGGCCCGTGCTTCATCTCGCCGGCGGCGTAGCCCTCGGCGTGGATGTAGCTGATCTCCTTCAGCTTCAAGGCCCCTTCCATGGCCAGCGGATAGGCCGTGCCGCGCCCCAGGTAGAGCACGTCCCGGGCCTCGGCCAGCTCGTGGGCGATGGCCCGGATGCGGGCGTCGTGGTTGAGGACCTCGGCAGCCCGCGCCGGCACCTCGCTCAGGGCCAGGGTAAGCGCCGCCTCGCGCGCCTCGTCGATGGCGCCTCGCGCCCGCGCCGTGGCGATGGCCAGGCAGGCGAGCACCGCCAGCTGGGTGGTGAAGGCCTTGGTCGAGGCGACCCCGATCTCAGGCCCCGCCAGGGTGTGGAAGACCGCGTCCGAGGCCCGGGCGATGGCGCTCTCGGGCACGTTGATGACGGACGCGATGTGCTGGCCCTCGGCCCGGGCGTAGTTGAGCGCCGCCAGGGTGTCGATGGTCTCGCCCGACTGGGAGATGAAGAGCGCCAGGCCCCCCGCCGGCAGCGGCGCTTCCCGGTAGCGCAGCTCCGAGGCGATGTCCACCTCCACCGGCTGGCCCGCCAGCTGCTCGAACCAGTACTTCGCCACCAGCCCGGCGTAGAAGGCCGTACCGCAGGCGCCGATGGTGAGGCGCGGCAGGCTCCCCAAGTCGAAGGGCAGCTCCGGCAGCTCGACCCGGCGGCTCAAGGGGTTGATGAAGGCGGTCAGGGTGTCGCCGAGGACCGCCGGCTGCTCGAAGATCTCCTTCTCCATGAAGTGGCGGTACTGGCCCTTGCCGATCAGCGCCCCGGAGAAGGCCGTGCGGGTGACCGCCCGCGCGACCGCCTGGCCCCGGGCGTCGTGCACCTGGGCGCCGCTGCCGTCGAGCACCGCCCAGTCGCCCTCCTCAAGGTAGGAGATGCGGTCGGTCAGGGACGAGAGCGCCAGCGCGTCGGAGCCCAGATACATCTCCCCCTCGCCGTAGCCCACCGCCAGCGGGCTCCCCTTCCTCGCCCCGATCATCAGGTCGTGGCGCCCGGCGAAGATGATGGCGAGCGCGAAGGCCCCCTCGAGGCGGGCCAGCGCCGCGGCCACCGCCGCCTCCGGGTCGAGCTGCCGGGTCAGCTGCTCGCTCACCAGGTGGACCACCACCTCGGTGTCGGTCTCGGTCTCGAAGCGGTGGCCGGCCGCCGCCAGCTCGCCGCGCAGCTCCTGGAAGTTCTCGATGATGCCGTTGTGGACCACGGCCACATGCTCGTTGGCGTGGGGGTGGGCGTTGGCTTCGCTCGGCCGGCCGTGGGTCGCCCAGCGGGTGTGGCCGATGCCGATGGTGCCCGCGACCGGCTCCTCGCCCAAGAGCGCCTCCAGGTTCACCAGCTTCCCCTCGGCCCGCCGCCGCTCGATCCGCCCGTTCACAAGCGTCGCAACACCCGCAGAATCGTAGCCCCGGTACTCGAGGCGCTTGAGACTTTCCAAAAGGAGGGGGGAAACGGGCCTATCCCCGAGGATCCCGATAATACCGCACATCAGACAATCACCTGAAAGAATACACTGGAAGATTCGCAGCAGACGGTATGAAATCTAATGTGCCAATAATACCATTTCCGCCCGAAAGGCCGCAACTCTCGGGAAGCTTCGGAGAGGCTTCGGGCGTGGGCCGGGACCGCCTGGACCACGTGCGTCATGCCATGCCGGGCGCCGGGGTCGCCGGCGGCCACTCGCGCCGCCGAATTAACCCTAGATGTTGACACAAATTGTCTTCCAGATCGGGCGCAGGCGTTTATACTAGGCAAATATTCGTAGGGTGTTGTGGGGGATGTCATTAACTATGCGCAATGATCAATTTATTCGAGCCGCCGAAGAATTGATTACCGATTTCGGAGACGAAGCCCTGGACACAGCGAAACGGCGCGCCGAGAACCTGAGGCGCGAGGGTTTCGATTCCTTCGCCGACACCTGGGTCGGCATCTGCGAGGCGATCAAGCACATTCAGGCTTCGCCCCGGCAGCCGGAGCACGGCCATCGCTCGCTCGTCGAGGACGTCGCGACCGCAGAGTAACGGCGGGCTGGAGGGTGGAAACTCGAAGACTTCGGCGGCGCCGGTGGTCTCTGATGCCGGATGTCGCCGGAACCCGCCCATCGCGACTCCCCGACGGTCCGATGCGGGCTTGGCCCGCCGCTAGGGAACGAAGCGCCGCTGGAGAGCGTGCAAGGACGTCGATAGCTCGGTAGGCAAACGTTCAGGTCATCAATTGCGTGTTGGCCGGGTCGAAGCGGGGCCGGCTCCATCGAGACCACATTTCCAAGACTGCATTCCATAGAAAGCGGTCCCCCCACGATAGGACGAACCAAATGGGAAGTTCATCTAGGATCATCACCCTATGGCGAGGCTCGCTGCTGGGCATTCTGACGCGCTTCGAGCGGATTCGCAGCACGACCGAATACTTCTATCCCAAGGCCTTTGCCGTATTCGTCGTATTGAACCTCTCCTGTTTCTGGTGGGCCCTGCTCACGACCTATCCCGAGTATGTGTTCAGCTACAAGGCCAAGGAATACATCCTCATGGGATTCCCCGTGGCGCTGTTCGGAGCGCTGTTCGATTGCCTGTCGCTCCTGGTCACGATTTTCATCATCAAGTGCGCCCTTTCCTCGGAGAAGAGCTCCTCCTACGTCTTCTATCTGAGCATCGACTTCTTGATCGCTGTTCTGGCCAGTTTCTGGGTACTGTTTGTCTTCACCATTTCCGGTTGGGTCGTCAGCTACATGCTGGCCAACCCCGAGACGATCGGCTCAAGGGTCTGGCTCTACGGCGGACGGCTGGAAGGCGTGCTTCTCGATCCCTTCAATCCGGACAGCCTGCGCCAGATCTACTTCGGGATGGTCATGGGGGCCTCGGCACTCATCCCGACCCTGTTGCACCTCTATCTGGCGTGCCAGTCTTTCCTGCGTTCCGGCGCCGTCATGCTCGGGCTCGTGCGCAGCGACCCGACCTAGGATCCCGCCCGCCGAGATCAGGTGCGGCTTCTCGGCCGCAGGGCTCCTCCGTTCGGCAATCCCGTTCCTCGGCCGGCAAATCCCCGGGCCTGAAAAGCCTGGGCCGGTTGGAGCGGACCGGTGTCATGCGGCGGCTCGGCCATGTGGACTTCGTGATGTCCCCTCGCAATGATACGACCTTCGGACTGGTGGTGAAGCGAGCCGGTCATCGCCTCGCGGCGCGGCGCCCTGGCGGAGATCATCATGGAGGAGAGCATCAAGGACGGGCGCACGGGGCTTTACTTAGCGTCCGGCAACCCGGACGATCCGGAGGCGAAGCTGCGCCGGGCCACCTCGCATCCCGCGGAGAGGCACTCCACGGGTGCGCGCGCCCGGAAGGTCTTCCGGGAAGAGCTCAGCGCGGCGCGACGCCTCAATTGAGACGGTGTCCGGACATGGCTACAGCTGACGGGAAGCACGGCGGTTCGACCGCGGAACCGCTAGCGGTCTTGGTGGCGAGACATGCCTCGCTTTCCAAGCCTCGATGACCAGCACCTCGCCACGGGGCCGCCCGGGCGGCCTAGCGGCCGGGGTCCGCCACTTGGTCGTGGCCATTCTGATGGGTGCATGCAGCATGGCAACGGAACCGGTCGACAGCGTTTCAGCTGCCGGGGACCGGCCCGTCGCGACGGCTCCGGCGGCCTTTCCCTTGCGCGTCGCAGCCGGCGGGAGGCACCTCGAGGACGCCGAGGGCCGGCCCTTCCTGATCAAGGGCGATACAGCCTGGTCGCTCATCGCGCAGCTCAGCCGCGAGGACGCCGAGCTCTATCTCGAGGACCGGCGCGCCCGCGGCTTCAACACCATCTTGGTCAACCTGCTCGAAGCCTTTGGATCTGCGAACCCGCCCGCCAACCTCTTCGGCGATCCGCCCTTTCACCGCGACACCGCCGCGACGCTGGACCCGTCAGACCCTCCGCTTCCGCCGGAAATGCAGGCGAACTACGCGGCGCCGAACGAAGCCTATTTCGCCCATGCCGACTGGGTGCTGCGGCGGGCGGCGGAAAAGGGACTCCTGGTGCTGCTGACCCCCTCCTACGTGGGATGGGGCGGCGGATCCCAGGGCTGGTACCGGGTCATGGAGGCGAACGGGCCCGAGCGCCTACGGCGCTACGGCCAGTTCCTCGGGCGGCGCTACGGCTCCTTCGCCAACATCCTCTGGGTTCACGCCGGCGACTACGATCCCCCTGACAAGGACCTGGTGCGGGCCATTGCCGAGGGCATCCGGGAGGTCGATCCGCAAGCCCTCCACACGGCCCACGGGGCGCCGCAGACGGCGGCACTCGACTACTGGTCCGGGGAACCCTGGCTCAGCGTCAACACGGCCTACAGTTACCGGGACAGCGAGCCCGTTCACTCGGCGGTCCTGGCGCAGTACCTCCGGCCGGACGCCCTGCCCCTCTTCCTGATCGAAAGCGGCTACGAGAACGAACACGGCGCCACCGAGCGGGACCTTCGCATGCAGGCTTACCAGGCCATGCTGTCCGGGGCCGCCGGCCAGGTCTTCGGCAACAACCCGATCTGGCACTTCGACGGCCCGGGCCTCTACCCGGCCCCCTACTCCTGGAAGGAGGCTCTCTCCAGCCGCGGCACCCAGAGCATGACCCATCTTCACCGGCTCTTCGATTCCCTCGCGTGGTGGCTGCTGGAACCCGACAGCAGCGGCAGACTGCTGGTCGACGGGGCGGGGCCGGACGACGAACGGGCGCTGGCCGCGCGGGCGGCCGACGGCTCGTTCGCGCTGATCTATCTGCCCAGCCGCCGCGCCGCAACGGTCGACCTGGGCCGGCTCGCCGGACCGGAGGTCGCCGCACGCTGGTACGACCCGGCCGGCGGAGCGTTTGTGACGGTGGACGGCGCGCCCTTCGCCGCTGCCGGTACGCGACGCTTCTCGCCGGAACCTTCGACGAACAGCTCAGGGTTCGAAGATTGGGTCCTGCTCCTGGAATCGCGGCCCTGAGGACGCACCCCCGGCCTGCGTCCGGCGCGCCGCAAGAACATCGCCTCCCGCCGGAGCCTGGTTTTCCGCCGGGGCCCGACGGCCCCGCTACCGAGGTACGCCCCGGATCGTCGGGGCCGCCTCGCGCCGTGGCCGCCGCACGAAGCCCGGCAGGATCGAACGCCCGTGGACCGCCTTGCGGTAGGGCGCCAGCCGCCGGTTAAGCCTGTCATTCCGGACCGGCTCACAGTTGGCCGGCCAGGCGGCAATCCTCGGGAAACCGCAGGGCTCCAACCGCTTCTTTTCGTCGGCCAGGGAGAAGCCCGACAAGAGGATCGTCCTTGGGGAACCGGGGCCGCTTCAGGTCTTGCGGAACACGAACACCTCGGCCTTGCCGGGCCCCACAGGAACGAAGAAGCTACCCACGAGGTCGAAGCCGCGGCTTTCGAAACAGTCCAAGGCGAGGCTGCGCGGCATGATCGCGGGAAAGGATCCACCCCCGGTCTCTGCAGCCACCCACTTCTCGAACAGCTCCGAATCGATGCAATCCTCGGTGATGATGTCGAAGACCACGTGTCCGCCGCTCCGCGCCACGCGCGCCATCTCCATCCAGTAGCTACAGGTCTCGACGAACGGGATGGAAGGAAACACCTTGTGCGCGTGGACGAGATCGGCAGAGGCATCCGGTGTCACCCTCATGGTCTTGCCGTCCGTGGGCTGAAGCACGACTTTGTATTTTGAGACCACGTAGTCGGCCCAAAGCCCCGCCGTCTCGTAGATTTCGTAGTGGACGGCGGCGCAGCAGCCCTGAACCTTCTCTAGATAGCGCCCCGAGCCGGGGCCGATCTCCACCACGCTTTCTATGCGCCCGGCGAAGACGCCCAAGCGAGACATCTCGTCGACTACGGCTTGTGTCGCGCCCGGTGTGTTGCTCATCACCTCATCGATGTAGTCGCCGACCGAAAGGCCGGCCCGCTCGGCCGCCTTGATCGTTGGCTCGAAGGGTATGAAGTCTCGCGTGTTGCTCCAGTCGTGGGTTCCGACGACCCTGATCCCCAGAGGCGCCACCATCCGGTTGAGCGTCACTTTCGCCCACGGACGAAGCTTGGACAACAAACCCTGTCCGTTTCGCCAGGTGGAGCGAGAGGGCATTGCAAGCGTCGCGCCGCTGCGGTCTGTCGCGGCATAGGAGTCCTGGTTCGATTTCGACAACATGGCAGTAACGTTCCTAGAGTCTTTCTCTCTGCGAAGGGCGCAGGACTGTTCACTTGTCAATCACGCCAAGCGATCCAGAGCGCGCTTTGGCCGGAGTCCTTGCAGACGTACCGGCGCTCGTCCGGTCCGGCCGGCAGTGCCTCGAGCGGCCGTATCCGAAGGGAAGCCGCCTGCGGCCGAACCAGCCGAGCCGAAACGCTGTTAGTCGAGAGAAAGTCGTCTAGGAGGAGGGTCGAGAGAGCCGCCGGTCAGACCGGTCCACAACGCTGGGGAAGCGGTTCGAACCGTGGTTCTCACCAACTCGGGCTCGCTCTGGGCGGCGGGCAGTATGCCCAGAACCGATAGTTCTACGGTGTGCCAATGCCCGGAGTGAGAGTGTCCTCTGTGCCTATTCCCTGGATCGAAGTCGCCGTGATCACCATCGAAGGTTCCGTGGTCAGCATCGACGGTTCCGTGATCACCAGCATGCCAGTCGCCGCCGTGCGCGATAGCGCCGGGATGTTCGTGCAATCGACTCTGAAGCTCGATGGCGAGTGTCGAACTCAATGAGTTGGCTAGGAGAAACACAACGCACAGGGATATCTGCCCCAGCAGCGCCCAGAGGCTGCGGCCGTAGATCTTCCGATGGCCGGTCGTTGCCTTTGTCAAGGCCGCCCCCGGGTCGTCAAGCAAGCTCAAGCCGGGTTCCCCCGGCCGAAATAAATTAACTATACCAATACCATATTTCATATAACCCTAAGGTCCCCTTCGCCGGACTGTCAAGATTGGCGAAGCCGGCGAGTGGCATTTTGACACCTTTCCAGGTGCGTCGACGGTGCAGATCCCGATTTCCGAAATGTGCAGGGCAAGAAGCCCGACCGCCGGCCTACGCCGTAGCGGAGTCCGGCAAGCCAGCCCTGAAGGCCCCGGCGGAGTAGCTCATCCATGAACGTGGTCATCACCCATTGCTACAGCGATTCGAACAAGGGCGACCTCGGCATGCTGATGGGCACGATCGGCGAGCTCAGACGCCTGGTTCCGGATGCGAACATCGTGGTCCAGTCGCTCTATTCGGAGTCTCACGAGAGGTGGGCCTATCATACGCGCTGCGTTCGCGCGCTCGACCTCCGGGTCGAAGAAGGCATTCTGCCGTCGCCCTATATCGACGAGGAGGAGCCGAACGCCGTCCGGAACCTCCTGGCGCTGCTCCGGGTCGCACGGGACTTCCTCTGCCTGAAGCTGATGGCGCTCCACCCGGGTCTCGGGCGGCTGATCCGCAAGCCGCAGGCCAAGGCCTACGCCTCGCTGCGCGCGGCCGACCTGGTCATCGCCAAGGCCGGCCACTACCTCTACAACGACCAGGGAGGCCTGCGCGCCTCGCTCTATATCTGGCGGCTCTTCACCGGCATCGCGACGCCGATCCGGCTCGGCAAGCCGACCCTCCTCCTAGGGCACAGCATCGGCCCGATCTATGGCCGGAAGGCGCGGCGGCTGGCCCGCGATGTGCTGTCCGGCTGCTCGTCCATCGTGGTCCGCGAGAAGCGCAGCCGCGAAGTGCTGGCCAACCTCGGCGTCACCGACAACGTCGCCCTGGCGCCGGACCTGGCTTTCTTGACAGAACCCAAGGCCCCGGAGATCCCCGCCTTCTTCCAGGATCACGACGCCTGGCTCGCGGTCAGCATCAACAACTGGACCTTCCCGGAAAGCCGCGAGCCGGAACGGCAGAAACAGCGCTACGCCGACGCCATTCTCGACACCTTGAGCGAGGCCCATACGCGCTGGAACCTGCGGCCCCTCTTCTTCCTGCAGGAGTTCGTGCAGCAGCATGGCTCGAGCGACGTCCAACTGGTCGAATCGATGCTGAAGGACCTGCGCGCCCGGCAGGTCCCGGCCGAAGTCCTCGAGGGCGAGCTCTGGCCGTCCGAGCTCTCCTACCTCTACGGCCGCTGCCGGCTTGCGCTGGCAACGCGCTTTCACTCCTGCATCTATGCGGCGCTCACCGGCACCCCCGTCGTGGCGATCCGCTACCAAGGCTACAAGACCGAAGGCGTCATGGCCGAGGCCGGGCTCGAGCGGTTCGTCCACGACATCGACGACCTGGACAGCGCCCCGCTGCTCCGCGACATCGAGGAGATGCTGGAGAACCACGCGGCCTTCTCCGAGCAGATCTGCGCCTACGCCGCGCGCGCGCGGGAAGCGCTGCAAACCGACATCGGCAACCTGATTCCGACAACGCACGGCTAGTACCGAAGGACGTGGACAAAGACCCGTTTCACCGCTGGGATCTCGTCCGCTCACAAGGCACGGCCTGCATCTCGTGAGCCTCGATCCCCGACAGGACGGACCGTCCAAGTTGACCAAGCAGGGACTTGCGATGCGCCGAACTCCCCGCCTTGCCGGCGGCCAACGAACGGCGTGTCGCCTGCGCCTGTGGCGCCTCCGCCAAGCTATTCCCGGTTGTCCGTCATCGTGCGACGACATATAATGTCGTAGACTTCGGCAACATGCAGGAGTCCTCCAAATTTTCTTAATATCTTGTTGGTATTATTAACTATATCGGTTTGGTTAACACTAGTTCGTCAGGCATCCCTCGCCAGACAAAATACTTATTGGAGACTCCGGTGGCATTCGACATCGAAACCCTCATCGAATCCCGGCGAACAGAGAAATTCGATCTCTACGGTCAGTACGTGAACCCCTGGGTGGTCCACACCGCCCGCCGTCTCGGGTTCGACAAGCACTTCGTCAGCGGCGAGGGCAGCCACCTCTTCGACGACGAGGGCAACCGCTACCTCGATCTGGACGCGGGCAGCGGCGTCTTCGTGCTGGGGCGCAATCATCCGCGCATCCGCAAGACCATGCATCAGATGCTGGACATGTCTCCGCCCAGCCTGATCAACCGCAATCCGCACCTCTTGGCCGGCCTGCTGGGCGAGGCGCTGGCCAAGCGCGCGCCGGGCAACCTCGGCAAGGCCCTGTTCACCAACGCCGGCGCCGAGACCACGGAAGCCTCGCTGAAGTTCGCGCGCAAGGTCACGGGCCGGCCCCGCCTGCTCTACCTGCACGGCGACTATCACGGCAACAGCTACGGCGCCCTCTCGGTCACCGACACCCACGAGGGCGTCCAGGCGATCGGCGACGGCTTCCAGCCCATGCTGCCCGAGTGCGTCCAGCTGCCGAGGAACGACCTCGACCGGCTGCGCGGCGAGCTGGCGAAGGACGACGTCGCGGCGCTGATCATCGAGCCGATCCGCGGCGCCACCGTCGAGGCCCTCAGCGAGGAGTACCTGGCGGGCGCCCAGGAGCTCTGCAAGCGCCATGGCACGGTCTTCATCGTCGACGAGATCCTGGTCGGCTTCGGCCGCACGGGCACCCTGTTCGCCAGCGAGCAGCTGGACCTGAAGCCCGATATGATGCTGGTCTCCAAGGCCATGAGCGGCGGCGTGGTTCCCGTCGGCGCCCTGATGGTCAGCGAGGAGCTGTTCGAGAAGGCCTACGCACGGCAGGGCACCTTCGTGCACCGCTCGACCTTCATGGAGAACGACTTCGCCATGGCCGCGGCGCTGGCCACGATCCACGTCCTCGAGGAGGAGGGTCTGATCGAGCAGGCGGCGGTCACCGGCAAGAAGCTGCTCGACGGCCTCGGCGTCCTCAAGGACAAGTACAGCATGATCGCCGACGTGCGGGGCTACGGGATGCTGATCGGCATCGAGCTGCGCAGCCCCACCAGCATCATGCAGAAGATCAGCGGCACCTTGCTGGAGCGCAAGGGCCTGCTGGGCCACATGGTGATGATGCAGCTCATGCAGGACCACCGGATCATGACGGCGCCGGTCCGGCAGCGGAACATGCTGCGCATCCATCCGGCCTACGCCATGTCCGAGGAGGACATCGAGTACTTCCTGGAGTCCTTCGACTCGGCGCTGGCCGCGGCCCATCGCTTTCCCGACGGCATCAGCCAGTTCCTGGTCGGCCAGCTGCTCAAGATGGCGAGCTGACCCGGACAACCGCCGCCGGCCGCGCCCAAGACCGGGCCCTGGACGGGGCCGTTGGCGAGACCCCGAGCGGCAGCACGACCCGGACCGGGGCGCCGGCTACCGCGGCCGGCTGCCCCACGGACCGGTCCGTCCAGGCGGGAGTTCGAGTGCGCGCGCCGGCTGGCTCCAGGCCGACGAGAAAGACCGCCCAGCCGGCTGGGAATGCTTTGCGCACTATCCTCTTGCCATATATTGGCATATAGAAGTTCAGGCAATTTTTAGCTATTCCTGCGTTTTATCTGGGATGATGCCCTCTCGAACGTGACGCGTGAGGGGAGCTTTTAGCGGCCGTGTCTTCGAGCGCTTCGCGACCACCGCCATGATCCATGACGCACGTCAGGTGCCTCGGGGCACAACGCTTGAGGCGCAGCTTTGCATCGTCGGTGCGGGCGCGGCCGGGATAACGATCGCCCGCGAGTTCATCGGACGGCGCCTGCCCGTGATCCTGCTGGAGAGCGGGGGGCACGAGATGGAGCGGCGCAACCAGTCCCTGTACCAGGGAGAGAACATCGGCCACCGCTACGCGGACCTGCATATCCTGCGGGCACGCTATCTCGGCGGCAGCACCAATTGCTGGGGAGGCTGGTGCCGGCCCCTGGACCCGATCGATTTCGAGAAGCGCGACTGGGTCCCCCACAGCGGCTGGCCGTTCGGCAGAGACGAGCTGGTGCCCTACTACGAACGGGCGCAGGACATCTGCAGCCTCGGCCCCAACGAATACGGGCCCGACTACTGGGCCAATGCCATGGAGGACGACGGCTTCCGGCCCATGCCGCTGTCCGACGATCGGGTGGTGACGCAGATATCGCACATCAGCCGCGAGCCCCGCTTCAGCCGGACCTACGGGGACGAACTGGGCAGCGCCGAGAACGTGCAGACCTACCTGAACGCCAACGTGCTCGAGATAGAGGTCAACGAGACGGCCAGCCGGGTCACCCATCTTCGCGTGGGCACCTTCGCCGGCACAGAGTTCCGGGTCACCGCCAAGTACATCGTTCTGGCCACAGGAGGCATCGAGAACCCCCGCCTGCTGCTGGCATCGAACAAAACCCAGACGGCGGGCCTGGGCAACGGGAACGACCTCGTCGGCCGTTTCTTCATGGAGCACCCGCAGCTCAGTCTCGGCAGGCTAGCGCTCGACAAGGCCGACGAGTCCACCAAGTTCTACGACCCGCACCACACCTTCTTCCATTCACCGGTCTCGGCGAACCTCGCCCTCACCGAAGAGGTGCAGCGTGCGGAGCAGCTCTTGAACTACAAGTCCTGGGTCGTATCCGTCTATCGGGGAGAGAAAACCAAGGGGGGCGAGGCTCTCAGGAATATCTACAGGGCGGCCAGACAGCCGACCCTGCCTGACCAGTTCATCGACACCGGCCCGGCCTTCTGGCTGACGAATTTCGGCGTGGCGCTCGCGGATTTCCCCAACGCCGCGGCGCTGGCCTGCGGCCGCCTGTCCAAGCACCCCTGGTTCGTCGCGTCGACCGATTTCATTCATCTTTGCGAGGCTGTGCCCAACCCCGAGAGCCGGGTCACCCTGGGCGACGACAAGGACCATTTCGGGCTCAACCGGGTGCGTGTCGACTGGCGCCTGAGCATGCAGGAGAAGCGGACCATCCGCCGCGCCCAGCAGATCATCGCGGAAGAGCTGGAGCGGGCCGGCTATGGCAGGATGGAAGGCGAGCTCCTCGACGACAGCCACGACGACTGGCCGGACGAGCTGCTCTGGGGCTGGCATCAGATGGGCACCACCCGCATGCACGACGACCCCAAGCAGGGGGTCGTGGACGCGAACAGCCGGGTTCACGGCCTGGCCAACCTCTTCGTGGCCGGCAGCTCGGTCTTTCCGACCAGCGGTAACGATCTGGTAACCATAACCATCGTGGCGCTCTCACTGCGCCTGGCCGAACACATCGCCGGGGAACTGGCCGACGCGCGGCCCCTGGAGGCGACACCCGCATAGCGCCGAGGGTGTGCCCGCCGGCCTCTGGGGCGTTGGCCTTCGATCGCCGGGATGTTCCCTGCGCAGGAAAGCACCGCCGGCCCGGCGGGGTCGGGATACCCCGTGAGGCCCCGCGGGGCCGGTTGCCCGATGGATGGCGGTTGACGATCGGTAAAGGCGGGTTAACGCTAAACGTCAATACAAAAAAGGCTTTCGCGTCTGCCAAGAGCGCCTATACTACTAAGGAATTTTTATTCTGTTGCTACATATATTGCTCGGGACGCTCCGCCCTTAACTGGCCGACCCAAGGGCGTTCAGGATTAACCAATCATGCAAGCGAGAAAAACATGGCAGATGTAATCATCATCGGCGGCGGGCCGGCCGGCTCGACGTTGGCGCGCTATCTTTCGATGGCTGGAATCGACAACGCGATTATCGAGGGTGCCAATCACCCGCGTCCCCATGTCGGCGAGTCCATGGTTACCTCGACCACCCGGATCTTCGACGAGATCGGGTTCCTGGAAACCATGGAGCGCGAGGGTTTCGTTCGGAAGTACGGCGCCTCCTGGCATGCCCCGGAGCGGCAAGGCGTGTTCTCGATCGAGTTCCGCGAGTTTCCGCAGCCCGGCGTCCATCAGGACTACACCTATCACGTCGACCGCTCGAAGCTGGATCTGCTGCTGCTGAAGCACGCGGAAGACGCGGGCACCAAGGTCCACCAGGGCATGTGGGTGCAGAAGGTCCTGTTCGAGGATGGGAAGGCCGTCGGCGTCCGCGTGAACAGCTTCGGCAAGGAGCAGGACCTGAAGGCCAAGGTCGTGGTCGACGCCAGCGGGCGCCACACGCTGCTGGGCAAGCAGTTGAAGATCAAGCGCCCCGATCCCGACTTCAACCAGTTCGCGGTTCATGCCTGGTACGAGGACGTCGACCGCGGCGTGGGCGAGCGGGCCGAGGACATCCACATCTACTTCCTGCCCTGCGAACGGGGCTGGGTCTGGCAGATCCCCATCACCGAGACCATCACCTCCATGGGCGTGGTCGCCGAAAAGCAGGTCTTCAAGAACGCCAATCAGGACGAAGAGGGCTACTTCAAGACCCATATCGCCACCAACCCGAACCTGCAGAAGGCCATGGCCAACGCGCGGCGGATCAACGACTTCAAGAAAGAGGCCGACTACAGCTACTGCATGGACAAGTTCGTCGGCGACGGTTACGTCTGCGTCGGCGACGCCGCCCGCTTCGTCGACCCGATCTTCTCCTCGGGCGTCAGCGTCGCGCTGACCAGCGCCAAGTTCGCCTCGGAGCGCATCGTCTATGCCTTCGAGAACAACGACTTCAGCGAAGCAGCCTTCGCGCCCTACGAGGAAAAGCTGCGCCGCGGCGTCGGGGTCTGGTACGAGTTCATCCGCCTCTATTACAAGCTGCTGCCGCTGTTCACCTATTTCATCCAGTCGAAGAAGCACAGGCTGGAGGTGCTGCAGCTGCTGCAGGGCGAGGTCTACGACCGCCAGGAGGTTCCGGTGCTCGACGCCATGCGGAAGTTCATCAAAGAGGTAGAGGAAGACGACGGGCACATGTTCCGGCACGCCTTGACGAGCCTGGATGTGCCGGAGATGACCGCCGCCGAGTAGTTGACGCTTCGCCGACCGGGGTTGAACCGGGTGGGCCGCGATTCGAGCCTCACCCCGGGAGATTCCGGTCGGCGTCTCGAGTGCTTCGAGAACCTACCCCTCGATTGTCCAGGCGGGCCAGGAGTGGACCGCTTGGACAATCGAGGGGTGGATCGCTTGGGCCGTTCGGCAGAGTTTCGCTGCCCGGCCATGATCGCATTGCGCGTGGTGCCGGAAAACTTGCGAAGAGCCTGTTCGTCCCATGGCCCGCCTGAAGATACTGCTGTCCGCTTTCGAGTGCCTGCCGGGATACGGCTCCGAGGCGGGTACGGCCTGGGATTGCGCCCTGATCGCCTCGCGTCAGCATGAGATCTGGATCATCACGCTCGAACGCTATCGTGAGGGGATCGAGGCCGAGCTGGCGCGCAATCCGGTCCCCAATCTGAGCGTCCACTACGTGAACACGCCGGCCTGGGTGCGGCGCCTGCAGAGAGACCAGCGGGTCGCTCAGATCTCCTACTACATCTGGCAGGTCATCGCGCTCGGCCACGCCCGCCGGCTCCACCGGGAAGTCGGCTTCGATATCGCCCATCACGTCACCCTGCAAAAGTACTGGATGCCGAGCTTTCTCTGGCGCCTGCCGGTGCCGCTGATCTGGGGTCCCGTGGGCGGCGGCGAATCGGCCCCCTTGGCGTTCTGGTCCGGCTTCAGCCTGCGCGGCAAGGTCTACGAGATCCTGCGCAGCACGGCCCGCTGGGTGGGCGAGCGCGATCCCTTTCTGAAACTGGCGGCACGCCGGAGCGTCCTGGTCCTGGCGACATCGGAACAGTCCAGGCAGAGGTTGGATAGGCTCGGCCCGAGGCAGCTGAGCGTCTATCCCGCCATCGGACTGCTGGAGGACGAGATCAACCGGCTCGCCTCGGCGGAGAGCCGCGGCGGCACGCCGGTGCGTTTCCTGAGCATCGGGCGGGTCCTGCACTGGAAGGGATTCCACCTGGGACTGCGGGCTTTCGCGCAGGCCCGGCTGCCCGACGCCGAGTTCTGGATCATCGGAAACGGCCCCGAACTCGAGCGCCTGAAGGACCTGGCCGAGGATCTTGGCATCACCGACCGGGTCGTGTTCTTCGGCCGGATACCGCGCGATCAGGTTCTCGACAAGCTGCGCGAGTGCGACGTTCTGGTCCACCCCAGCCTGCACGAGTCCGGGGGCATGTGCTGCCTGGAGGCCATGGCCGCGCGCAAGCCGGTGGTCTGCCTCGACCTGGGCGGCCCAGCTATCCAGGTCTCCGACGAATCGGGCATTCGCGTCGCGGCCCGCGACCCCCGGCAGACCGTCGCGGACCTGGCGGCGGCCATGGCCCTTCTCGCCGGCGACGCGGACCTGCGCCGACGCATGGGCGAGGCCGGGCACGAGCGCGTCCTCGGAAACTACACCTGGACTCGCAAGGTGGCGTTCTACGACTCCCTCTACCAGTCGATCGTCGGCGCCAAGGATCGTGGCGGCGACTTCCGGATCGATCTGGAGCTTCTGCAGCAGACGTGAGCCCCCGAAATGGCTGATATCCGGCGACCGGCATGTGGAAAAACGGACTGGCTGAGATGAATGACCTGTTTGCCAATCGGCCATTGGGCCCTATGGTGAGCCGCGAGGGCGTCGATTCACGGCGCCTGCACGTTAATCGAGATTTCAGACAAAGCCGTAGAATTGGGATTTGTACCGGCCAGGCTCCGGCGCCGGCCGGAGGCTTGAGGCGCAACGGTCCCTATCGGGTCCAGGCCCGGCCCTTCGACGAAAGGTCCGATGACCAGCTCTAAGACATTCCTCGCCATGTTGGCGGTCCTGCTGTTCGGGTACGCTTACCTGGACAAGGGATTTGCGTACCTGGGCGTCGCACCGATCTACATCGGAGAGGTGACCCTGGCGGTCGGCCTCATCGCCTTCGTCATGGGTGGGGCGACCCTGATGGTGCTGCGGTCCTGGATCACACTGGCCATGGTCCTCTACGCCGGCTGGGGCGCCGCCATGACGCTGCCGTCCGTCGGGTTCTACGGCTTCGAAGCCCTGCGCAACAGCGTGCTTTGGTCCTATTCGGCCTTCGCCTTCATCCTGGCCGCCGTGCTGCTGCGCACGGACAACGTCGAGCGCTCGCTCGATTGGTTTGGCAAATGGATGCCCTGGCTGCTTCTTTGGGCGCCCATAGGGTTCGTCGTCGGCGAGCGCTTCGCCACGGCCTTTCCGCTGATGCCGGGCGCGGACGTGCGCATGCTGACCTTGAAGGGCGGCGATCTGGCGGTTCACCTGGCCGGAGTCGGAGCCTTCCTGGCCTTGCGCCTGAACCGCATCTTTCCGGGCCGCTCGATCACCTCGAACAACATGCTGGAATACGTTGGCTGGGGCCTGTTGGCCTTGGGAATCATCGTGGTGGGCTCGCGGGTCCGCGCGGGACTGCTGGCGTTCATCGCCGCCATGTCGATCATCACCATGTTCAAGCCGGCGAACCAAGCGGTCAAGATCATGGTGCCGGCGGCCCTGCTGGTCGTGCTGACGATCATGTCCGTGGATATATCCATCCCGACGGGCGGCGGCCGCTCCATATCGCCCAACCAGATATATCAGAACATAGAAAGCATGATTCCGGGCAATCGGACGGCTCAATACTTGCAAGATACCAAGTCATGGCGAATGGATTGGTGGAAGTCGATAATAGACTATACGGTTTTCGGAGACTATTTTTGGACTGGAAAAGGTTTCGGAGCCAATCTCGCGCTGGATGACGGGTTCTATACTGGAGACCCCAACCGAAGTCCTCACAACGCGCTGATGACGATTCTGGCGCGCTCCGGCGTGCCGGGTGCCGCCTTCTGGATCATCCTGCAGCTCGTCATCGCGTTCGCATTGCTGAAACGCTTCTTCACAGCCAACAGCCGCGGTCTGACGACCATGGCCGACGTGAACCTTTTCCTTCTGGTCTACTGGCTGGCGTTCAACGTGAACATGTCGTTCGACGTCTATCTGGAGGGTCCGCAGGGCGGCATCTGGTATTGGTGCCTCGTGGGCTACATCATCGCCTATACCATCTATCAGGACCTCTTGATCAAGCAGAACGAGACCGTCCCGGCCGCCCCGCAGATCGGGCCCTTGGAGGCGCAGCGCGCCGCGCCATGAGGCAATCGGCGGCACGGAGGTCGGCGCAGCCCGGGCCGGCCTTTCGATCGCTTCCGAGGCCGCTTTCGGGCGCCGAAGCAATTGAAACCAGAGGCCGCCCGTGATATTATGTGTCCAGTTTTCGGTAGTGTATTTATGCGTTGTTAATCAAGGGCATAGTAGAAGAAGGTATTTTCAGATCAAGCGATCATGGGCGGTGGACCTAGCGGTTTGGTGCACGCCCGTTCCCTCTCGATGGAAGCCGATGACTGGAGGACGACCGGAGTGCGTTTCAGGCTCCCCGACCTCGGTTCAGTGGCAAGGGCGGTGACACGGGCGTTCGGCGATCACGGGTTCCTGGAAATCGCGAAATGGGCTGGCGCGACCGGAGTGCGCGGGCATCTCGGCCAGCTTCCGTCGAAATCTCGGATCCCGAAGGCGTCGCTCTGCTAGAGGCTTTGTGAACAACGGGTCGCAAACCTGTGACGGCAGGCGGCAGTCCAAACGCCGAAAGGCAGGTGTCCGGTCTCGTCCGGACGGAGCGAGGGTTCCACCAGGCGGGTGCACCGGCGCGTGACCCGGCCCGATCGCAGAACCGAGGGATAGCAGATGTCGAACAGGGATCCTCAATTGTCGATTGGGTTGCCGGTCTATAACGGCGAGACCTATCTGCCCGAGACGCTGGATTGCATGCTCGCCCAGACATTCGAGGACTTCGAGCTGGTCATCTCCGACAACGCCTCGACCGACCGGACGAGCGAGATCTGCCAGGATTACGCGGCCGGCGACCCACGGGTCCGTTACTGTCCGAACGAACAGAATCTGGGCATTTGCCCCAACTTCAACCGCGTGTTCGAGCTGAGCCGCGGTCGCTACTTCAAGTGGATCTGCCACGACGACCGCTACGCCCCGACGTTTGCGGAAAGCTGCATCGAAGTGCTCGAGCGCGACCCCGGCGTGGTGATCAGCCACAGCGCCGAGGGCCTGATCGACGAGCGCGGCGAATCGCTGCACTTCAACGAGCAGGCCCGTGCATTCCAGACCGTCCGTGGCGACCGGGTGTGGGACTGCTGGATCGACAAGCCCCACATCGCCGAAGCCGCAACGCCCGAGGCGCGCTTTCGGGACGTGCTGCTGAACATGAACAGCTGCAGCCACATCTTCGGCGTCATGCGCTCCGAGGAGCTGAAGCGGATCGACTGGGCAAAGAACTATTTCGGCTACGACAAGGTCCTGTGCGCCGAAATGGCCCTACTCGGCCGTTTTCACCAGTCCGACGAGGTCCTCTTCTTCCGGCGCTGGCACGCGGGACAGGCCACCAACCACACCACCAAGGAAAAGGCCAAGATGATCAACCCGAACCACTATTCGGGGAACCCGCAGCTGCTGATGGTGCGCGACTACATCGCCTCGATCTGGCGCACACCGCTCACCCTCTCCCAGCGCACGGACATGATGCTGGCCATCGCCAAGATGGTGCATCGTCCGGGCCTGCTGCATAAGATCTTCGTGCCCGGCCCCAACAACTATCTCGGCATCGATTTCACCCGGTTCCTGGGCCGCGCGGAACGAGCCGCAGACTGAGCCGGCGGGCGGGCTCGCAAGCTATTCTTAACCAAGATATGAACTAATCGCCAGCGGCGCCAAACTCGTTTCAGCAGAGGCGCCGCAGAGAGTTTCAGGATGGTGCGTTGGCACGATTTCGGCCGAATTTCGAGCGGCTCCGGCGTGAACTCAGCGCAGAGCCGACCGCACGGCGGACCGATCGTCCGGCGCAGAGCGAACGGGCGGCCCTCGGCGGTGCCGCGGATAGCAATGAATTTCCTACTGGGGTTTAACTCATGAAGGTACTGGTTTCGGGTCACAACGGTTACATCGGCGCGGTCCTGGTGCCGCTTTTCCAGAAGGCAGGACACGAGGTCGTCGGCCTCGACACCTACTACTACGAGGGCTGCACCTTCGGCCCCGAGGTCGCGGACCCGCCCGCCCTGCGGCTCGACGTCCGCGACGTGGGGCCCGAGCATCTGGCCGGCTTCGACGCCGTGATCCACCTGGCGGCGCTTTCCAACGACCCCCTGGGCGACCTCAACCCCAACTGCACCTACGACATCAACTATCACGGCTCGGTCCACCTGGCCGAGACCGCGAAGCGCGCCGGCGTGCCCCGCTTCCTCTTCGCCTCGTCGTGCAGCCTCTACGGCGCCGCCGGAGCCGACGCCGTCAAGGAGACGGCAGAATTCGCCCCCGTTACCCCGTACGGCGAGTCGAAGGCGCTGACCGAGCGGGACGTCTCGGCGCTGGCGGACGACAGCTTCAGCCCGACCTACCTGCGCAACGCCACGGCCTACGGCATGTCGGCCCACCTGCGCGGCGACCTGGTCGTCAACAATTTGGTCAGCTCGGCGCTCACCACCGGACAGGTGCTGATCAAGAGCGACGGCACGCCCTGGCGCCCCCTGGTCCACATCGGGGACATCAGCCGCGCCTTCCTGGTCATGCTGGAGGCGCCGCGGGAGACGATCCACAACGAGGCCTTCAACGTCGGCCGCTCGGAGGAGAACTTCCAGATCCGAGACATCGCCGACGTGGTGGCCGAGATCGTGCCGGACTGCGAGGTGACCTACGCGCCGGGCGGAGAGCCCGACAAGCGCAGCTATCAGGTCGACTTCAGCAAGCTGGCCAAGGCCTTCCCCAACTGGAACCCCGAGTGGAACCTGCACCGCGGCGTGGAAGAGCTCTATCAGGCCTACCGCGCCAACGGCCTCACCGCCGACTGGTTCGAGGGCCCCACCTTCCTGCGCATCAAGCGCATCAGAGAACTGATCGACGGCGGCCGGCTGGATGCCGACCTGCGCTGGCAGGAGGCCGACGAAACCCCGAGAAAGGCCGCGAGATGAACAAGATGATCGACCCGACCGCCGCCAGCGAGGTCCACAGCGGGCGCCCGCCCGTGGTGACGCCCAAGTGCCGCTTCTGCGGCGCCGAGCTGACCCAGACCTTCGTCGACCTCGGCATGTCGCCCATGTGCGAGAGCTTCCTGCACGCCGATCAGATCAACCAGATGGAGCCCTTCTATCCGCTCCACACCTACGTCTGTAACAACTGCTTCCTGGTGCAGCTCGAGTCCTACGTAGCGCCGGAGGAGATCTTCGAGGAGTACGCCTACTTCTCCTCCTACTCCGATAGCTGGCTGGCCCACGCCAAGGCCTACGTCGAGATGATGATCGACCGCTGCGGCCTCGACGGCTCCTCGCTGGTGGTCGAGCTGGCCAGCAACGACGGCTACCTGCTGCAGTACTTCGTCGAGCGCGAGGTGCCGGTCCTGGGCATCGAGCCGGCCAAGAACGTGGCCAAGGTGGCCGAGGAGCGGGGCGTCAACACCCTGGTCGAGTTCTTCGGCGAGGATCTGGCCAAGAAGCTGGCGGCAGACGGCACGCAGGCCGACGTGATCGCCGGCAACAACGTGCTGGCCCAGGTGCCCGACCTGAACGACTTCGTCGCCGGCATCAAGGCTCTCCTCAAGCCCGACGGGGTGGTCACCATCGAGGTGCCGCATCTCATGCGGCTGATGGAGGAGAACCAGTTCGACACCATCTACCACGAGCACTTCTCCTACTTCTCCTTCACCAACTCCCAGCGCATCTTCGCGCGCCACGGCCTGACCCTCTTCGACGTCGAGGAACTGACGACCCACGGCGGCTCGCTGCGTCTCTTCGCCCGCCACGACGAGGACGAGAGCAAGCCGGTGACCGGACGCGCCAAGGCCCTGGAGGAGCGGGAGATCGCCGCTGGCCTCAACGAGCCGGAGACCTACACCTCCTTCCGAGAGCAGGTCGAGGCCACCAAGCGCAATCTGCTGGAGTTCCTGATCAACCGGCGCCGCGAGGGCAAGTCGATCGCCGGCTATGGCGCCCCGGGCAAGGGCAACACTCTACTCAACTACTGCGCCGTCCGGAGCGACATGATCGCCTACACGGTCGACCGCAATCCCTACAAGCACGGCATGTTCCTGCCCGGCACACACATTCCCATCTACCCGCCCGAGAAGATCGCGGAGACCAAGCCCGACTACGTCGTGATCATGCCCTGGAACCTGAAGGACGAGATCATGGCGCAGCTCGACTACATCCGCGAATGGGGCGGCAAGTTCGTGGTCTTCATTCCGGAGGTGCGCGTCTACGACTGAGCGGTCGGACGGCCAAGCAAACCAAAGGCAGGTATCAGGCGATGAAGGTTGTACTGTTCTGCGGGGGCCAAGGCACCCGCCTGAGAGACTACTCCGAAGCCATCCCCAAGCCGATGGTGCCGATCGGCTACCGGCCGATCCTGTGGCATGTGATGAAGTACTACGCCCACCACGGGCACAAGGACTTCATCCTCTGCCTGGGCCACAAGGGCGACGTCATCAAGAAGTTCTTCCTCAACTACGACGAGGCGATCTCCAACGACTTCGTCATCGCCCGGGGCGGCCGCGAGGTGCGCCTGCTCAACAGCGACATCGACGACTGGACCATCACCTTCGTCGACACCGGCATCTCCTCCAACATCGGCGAGCGGCTGATGGCGGTGCGCGAGCACCTGCGGGGCGAGGAGATGTTCATGGCGAACTATTCGGATGGCGTCACCGACATGCACCTGCCCGACGCCGTCGACGCCTTCAAGAGCAGCGAGGACAAGGTCGCCAGCCTAGTCGCCGTGCGGCCCAACGAGTCCTTCTACATCGTCTCCCTGGGTGACAGCAACGGCGTCACCAACATCGGCCCGATCGGCGAGTCGGACATCTGGCTGAACGGCGGCTTCTTCATCTTCCGCCAGGAGATCTTCGACTACATCAAGCCCGGCGAGGAACTGGCCAACGAGCCCTTCAAGCGGCTGATTGCCGAGAACAGGCTGCTGGCCTACTCTCACACCGGCTTCTGGGAGGCCATGGACACCTTCAAGGACAAGCAGAAGCTGGACGACCTCTTCGCCAGCGGCAAAGCCCCTTGGGAAGTCTGGAACAACAAGCCGCACTAGCGCCGAAGGACCGCCATCGTGATGCCACCCCACCGCGGCCGACGGGCGCGTCCCCGGGGCGCCGTCCCTCGGTCCGACGCCGGCCCCGGCTCGCGGCGGCGGCAGGGGGTCGTCTGAGATGCTGGCCCTCTCCCCCGACCGGCCGGTCCGGACCCTGCTCTGCCTGGGCGCCCACAGCGACGACATCGAGATCGGCTGCGGCGGCACCCTGCTCGAACTGCTGGCGCGCTGGCAGGACGTCAAGGTGCACTGGGTGGTCTTCAGCTCCACGCCCGAGCGCGTGGCGGAGGCCCGGGACAGCGCCCGGCGCTTCATCGGCGACCGGGCCGGCGAGATCATCGTCGACGGCCACCGCGACGGCTTCTTCCCCCACTTCGGGGTCGAGATCAAGGAGCGCTTCGAGTCCCTCAAGCGCGACATCGAGCCCGACCTGGTCTTCACCCACCGGCGCGCCGACCTGCACCAGGATCACCGCCTTCTCGGCGAGCTGACCCACCAGACCTTCCGCGACCACGCGATCCTCGAGTACGAGATCCCCAAGTTCGACGGCGACCTGGAGACGCCCAACGTCTACGTCGAGCTCGGCCGTGAAGCGGTCGACCGCAAGATCAAGCACCTGATGGACGTCTTCGCGACCCAGCGCTCCAAGCACTGGTTCACCGACGAGACCTTCCGCGGCCTGGCGCGCCTGCGCGGCATCGAGTGTCGGGCCCGCGACGGCTATGCGGAAGGCTTCCACTGCCGCAAAGTGGTCCTCGCCTGACAGCGCCAGCCGCCATGAGCCCGCCCGCCGAAGCCTCTCCCAGCGCCGCGCCCGCCACACCGGATAGCAGCCCTCGCCCGTCCTTCGACCGGCTGCCCCGATTCGAGGGCATCGGGCGGGAGATCCACGAGCTCATCGCCGAGCTCTTCCCCATCCCCCGCAGCATCACCGGCGAGGGCGTGCGCGAGACCCTGCGGCGCATCGGCGAGCGGATTCCGCTCACGCTGCACGAGGTGCCGACCGGGACCCAGGTGCTGGACTGGACGGTGCCCAAGGAATGGAACATCCGCGGCGCCAGGCTCGAGACAGCCGACGGAAAGACCGTGGTCGACTTCGCCGACTGCAACCTCCACATCGTCTTCTCCGCCGCCCCGGTCGACACCACGCTGCCGCTCTCGGAGCTGCGCCCGCGGCTCTACAGCCTGCCGGAGCACCCCGACTGGATCCCCTACCGCTACTCCCACTACGGCAACAACTGGGGCTTCTGCCTGACCCACAGGCAGCTCGAGGCGCTGCCGGAGGGCGACTACCGGGTTAAGATCGACACCAGCCTCGAGGATGGCGCGCTCACCTACGGCGAGTGCCTGATCGAGGGGCGCCGACCCGAGGAGATCCTGGTCTCCTGCCACGTCTGCCACCCTTCCCTCGCGAACGATAACCTTTCGGGCATCGCCGTCGCCACGGCGCTGGCCGCCCGGCTGCGCGCGCTCGACACCACCTACAACTACCGCTTCATCTTCGTGCCCAGTCTGATCGGGGCCATCACCTGGCTGGCCCGCAACGAGGCCAACGTGGACCGGATCAAGGCGGGGCTGGTGCTTTCCTGCCTGGGCGATCCGGGGCACCCGACCTACAAGCGCAGCCGCCACGGCGACCGCGAGATCGACCGGGCTGTGCTGCACGTGCTCGGCCAGTCGGGCGACGCCTTCGACGTGCGCGACTTCTCGCCCTACGGCTACGACGAGCGGCAGTTCAACTCGCCCGGCTTCGACCTGCCCGTGGGCCTCCTGATGCGCACGCCCTACGAGCGCTTTCCCGAGTACCACACCTCGGCGGACAACCTGGACTTCGTGCGGCCCGAGGCGCTCGCCGACTCCTTCCAGAAAGTTCTCTCGGTCATGCACGTGCTCGACAACAACCGGGTGCTGGTGAACCAGAGCCCCAAGGGCGAGCCCCAGCTCGGCCGCCGCGGGCTCTATCGGGCAGTCTCCGGACAGACCGACGAGAAGCTGGAAGAGCTGCCCATGCTCTGGGTGCTGAACATGAGCGACGGCGATCACAGCCTGCTCGACATCGCCGAGCGCTCCGGCCTCGCCTTCGCCCAGATCAAGCGGGCCGCCGACGCGCTCGCCGGCGTCGACCTGCTGAAGGAGGCGGAGGAGGAGGCGGGCAGGTGATCTTTACCGAGACCGAGCTGAAGGGCGCCTTCGTGATCGAACCTGAGCGGCTCACCGACGAGCGGGGCTTCTTCGCCCGCACCTGGTGCGCGGCCGAGGCCGAGGCCCACGGCCTCGATCCGGCCGTGATCCAGTGCAACATCTCCTTCAACACGCGCAAGGGGACGCTCCGCGGCATGCACTACCAGGCCGCGCCCCACGGCGAGGCCAAGCTGGTGCGCTGCACCGGCGGAGCGATCCTCGACGTGATCATCGACCTGCGCCCCCACTCGCCCACCTACACCCGGCACGTGGCGGTCGAGCTGACGGCCGAGAACCGCAAGATGCTCTACATTCCCGAGGACTTCGCCCACGGCTTCCAGACCCTGGAGGACGACTGCGAGATCTTCTACCAGATGTCGCGCGCCTACAGCCCCGGACACGGCCGCGGCGTGCGCTGGAACGACCCGGCCTTCGGCATCCAGTGGCCGGACTCCAAACCCATCATCAACGAGCGGGACGCGACCTACCCCGACTTCCAGGCCTGAACCCCGCCCCTCACTGCACCACGAAGGCGGGGCCCTCGGCAGTGCCGCAGCCAGTACGGCGGTCACTCTCAATTTATTGCGGGATTTGGCGAAAACTGCTATTTTTGTACATTGGTAGATTATTCGATCCAGGCGTTATTCGTGTGTGAAATCAATAGTTTGTATTTGATTTACGGTCCCGGGAGAGGGACCTGCCAGGACCCAAGATTGCACGCCGCGCGCCCGTCCCGGAGGACTTCGGCCGGGCAAGGTAAAGGCTTCGCGCCACGGGTTCGCCGGCCGGAGGCTGGTTCCTTGGTCGCTTCCGGATCAGCCCGAGCGGCCTGCCTCGGCCGTACAGCACCTTGGATCTCGAGCCCAGTCGAGGACGCTGACCGACATGTCTAGAGTGCCCAGATTCCTGATCTACCCGGCCCTGTTCTTCCTGCTGGTCTCCTGCGCCACGCCGATCGACGCCGGCAGCCCGCAGACCGTGACCCTCAGGCCGGGTCTCGATGTTCAAGCCATCGTCGACAACGCGCCGGAGGGAACGACCTTCCGCCTCGAGCCGGGCGTCTACCGAATGCAGCGCGTGATCCCCAAGGACGGCCAGTCGTTCATCGGCCAGCCCGGCGTGATCTTCAACGGCGCCCTGGTGCTGGACGGCTGGCGGCGCGACGGCGGCTACTGGGTCGCCGAGGCGCCGATTGAGCGCCTTTCCCCGGCGGGGGAGTGCGCCGACGACGGCACCCTCTGCGCCTTGCGCGAGGATCTCTTTGTCGACGACGTGCTCTACTGGCGCAACGAGTCCCTGGACGACCTGGAACGGGGCCAGTGGTACGACGGCGGTGACCGGGTCTACATCGTCGACGACCCGAGCGGCAAGACGACCGAGCTGAGCGTGACGCCGTACGCCTTCGTCGGCGACGCCCCCAACGTCGCGCTCAGGGACATCGTCGTCGAGAAGTACGCCTCGGCCGCCCAGGAAGGGGCGATCGAGTTCCTGAACGGCGAAAACTGGCTACTGGTCGATGTCACCGCCCGCTGGAACCACGGAGTCGGCGCCCGTATCGGCCCGGGCGCGCAGCTCACGGGCGGCTCCTACAGCCACAACGGCCAGCTCGGCATCGGCGGCGGCTACGGCAGCGGCATCCGGATCGTCGGCGTGGAAATCGCCTACAACAACTACGCCAGCTTCTCCGTCGGCTGGGAGGCCGGGGGAACCAAGTTCGTCGAGACCGACGGCCTGGTGGTGCGCGACTCCTGCGTCCACCACAACTTCGGCCCCGGCCTCTGGACCGATATCGACAACATCAACGTCGAGTATGCCAACAACAAGGTCTTCGCCAACGCCGGCGACGGCATCAAGCACGAGATCTCCTACAAGGCCGTGATCCGAGACAACATCGCGGCTCTCAACGGCAGCGGCTACGACGTCTGGTTCTGGGGCTCGCAGATCCTGGTCCAGAACAGTCGCGACGTGGAGGTCTACGGCAACACGGTGCAGATCGGCGCCCACTCGGGCAACGGCATCAGCATAGTCCAGCAGAATCGCGGCGAAGGCGCCTACGGACCGTGGATCTCAGTCAACAACGACATCCGCGACAACACCATAATCTACCTCGGAAGGAACGGCAGGAGCGGGATGGCCGCCGACTACGACAGGGAGAGCTTCTACCGGAACGGCGTGAACAGCTTCAACGGGAACACCTATGTGGTGCCCGACGCCGAGCACAACTATATCGAGGTCGACGGCGACCTGCAGCACTGGAACCGGGTGCAGCAGTTGGGTTACGAGACCGACGGGGAACTGCGGGTCGAACGGCGCTCGCGGCTCGAGCTGACCTGCAACGAGTAGGAGCCTCGGCCCCGGCCTAGCGGCGCAGCGAAGGGACTCAGGGGTCGAGAGCGTGCCGGACCTCGGCGCCGATCTGCCGGCAATGGCCGGCGATCTCGGCCTCGCCGATCTCGAAGCCGTAGCGCCCCTTCAGCCTGGTCAGGTCCAGAAAGAACTCGTCATGGATACGATCGTCCACCACTCTGATCTCACCTTCGCCGAAGCCCTCGATCAGCCAGCCCGCCAGCGAGCCCACGGGGAGCGGCAGGCCGGAGCCCACGTTGATCGGGCCCGCAAGAGGGTCGCGGGAGACCGCCTCGAGGATTTGGACGAAGCGGCCGACCGGCAGAAAGTCGCGCCGCACCCGGGGATCGATGTCCAGCACGATTTCCTTGTGGGTGGCGAGCCGGTCGAGGGCCTGCCCCATGAAGGTGCGGCGGCCGAGCCCGCGCTCGTTCCCGATCACGTTGCCGATGCGCAGCAGGGTCGCCCGCTCGCCCAGCAGGTCCACGAGCCTCTCCTCGGTGAGCCGCTTGTTGCGGCCGTAGTGGGAGGCGGGCTCGCCGCCCAGGCGGTCCTCGCGGGCTTTCATGGCGGCGTCCGGCGCGTAGACCGCGCGGGAGCTCAACATGACGTAGCGGGCCCGCCCTCTGGCGACCAGGGCGCCCAGGCGGGCGTCGTAGTCCCGCTCCGGGTCGTAGGGCTCTCGCCGCAAGCCCGGATCCAACGCGAAGTTGACGACGCAATCCGCCCGCCCCAGAAGCAGCGGGTCCAGCGCCTCCCGGTGGCCCAGCGCCAGGCAGCGCTCGGGGGCATCCGCCCGCGACAGGAACTGCCGGGCGAGGAAGCTGTTCTTGCCGACCACGAGAACCTTGCCCATGACGCGTTCCGACTGTTCCCCGGCCATCCCCCGGCAGCGGCCGGGCACGAGTATACACCTTCCGCTCCGGCGCCGGGGGCGGCCGGGCCGGCGCCCCTACGTTTAACAAGCCTCAACCATTTGTGGTGTAGAAGGGGCGCGGCGCGTCCTGCGCGCCGGCCGGCCCTGCCCGGCCGCACGCGGGCAGACAGCCAGGCGCTCAACTGATAGGCTCCGGAAGCAATATGAAGATCCTCATCGTCCACAACTACTATCAGCGGCCCGGCGGCGAAGACGACGTCGTAAAGAACGAGAGCGAGCTGCTCCAGCGCCACGGCCACGAGGTGAAGATCTTCGCGGCCACCAACGACAAGATCCAGAACGCCGTCGATCGGCTCCGCGTCGCCTGGATGGCGACCTACTCCCACGAGGCCCACAGGCAGGTGGCGCGCGAAATCGCCGCTTTCGCGCCGGACGTGGTCCATGTGCACAACTACTTCCCGGTGCTGAGCCCCTCCGTCTACGACGCCTGCCGCGATGCCGGCGTGCCCGTGGTCCAGACCCTCCACAACTACCGGCTCATCTGCATCGGCGCGCAGTTGACGCGCAACGCCAAGCCCTGCGAGCTCTGCATCCACGGCCAGCATCATTGGGGCGTCATCCACAAGTGCTACCGCAATTCGGCGCTGGCCTCGGCCGCCGGGGTGCGCATGATCGTCACCCACAACCGCCGCGGCACCTGGAACGACAAGGTCCAGCGCTACATCACGCCCAGCCACTTCATGAAGGGCAAGTTCGTGGAAGCGGGCTTCCCGAGCGAGAAGGTCTTCGTCAAGCCGAACTTCGTGCCCGAGACCCATGGCCTCGCCGACATCGACGACCAGCCCGAGCGCGACGGCGCCCTCTTCGCCGCCCGGTTCAGCCAGGAGAAGGGCATCGACACGCTGCTCCGCGCCTGGCGCGGACTCGACGTGCCCCTGCACGCGATCGGCAACGGCCCCCTGGTGGATCAGATGCAGGCGGCGGCCAGCGACGTCATCACAGTCCAGGACTGGGTTCCGCTGCCCGAGCTGATCGCGGCGATGCAGCGTTCCGAGTTCCTCGTCATGCCGTCCACCTGGTACGAGGGCTTCCCGGTCACGCTCACCCTCTGCTTCGCGTCCGGGCTGCCGGTCATCGCCTCCCGCCTGGGCGCCATGGCGGAGGTGGTGGAGGACGGCAGAACGGGCCTCCACTTCACGACCGACGACGCAGATGATCTCGCCGCGAAGGTCCGCTGGGCGCGGGAGCATCCCGACGAGATGCGCGAGATGGGGCGCAACGCCTGGCGCATCTACAAGGAGAAGTACTCCTCGGAGCGGAACTACGAGCTGCTCATCCAGGTCTACGAGGAGGCCATCGGCGCCAGGGCGCCGGTCAGAGAAGCGCGCCGTCCGCTCGAGGTGGTCGCCTAGAGCAGATCGTGATGAGCTGGAATCGCTTCGCGATGCCAGCCCTTCGCGTGAATCTGCTCTAAATCTACAAGTTCGATCAGAACCCTGCTCTTTCCGTAAATCCGGTCGCGTACTCCGGGGTTCCGGCGAGCGCTACTTGGACGCCTCCCGGATCATCGACGCGATCCGCTCGTCCTGGTCGTGCAGCCGCTCCCGGTAGCGCGCCCGGACCTCGCGGACCTTCGATACCAGGGTCGCCCGCTCGGCGATCAGCCGCTCGGTCTGGGACTTGAGGAGATCCAGGTCGAGCCGCTCGATGTGCTGACAAAAGTCGGCGAGCCCCACGTCGGCCAGCAGGATATCGTTCTTGGCCGCGTAGCCGATGGAGATGGTCGGCCTGTCCATCTTGAGGGCGCTGATCACGTTGTGATAGCGGGTCGTCACGGCCAGGTCGACGTCCGCCAGGCTCTCGAGCACGTCGTGGATGTTTCGCACGGGCCGATAGGCCACGCGCTCCTCGAGGCTCTCGAGCGATTTCCCCCGCAGCAACTCGAAGAGGTCTTCGACGGCCCGGGTGTCGGACTCCTCGCCGATCATGACACGCACCCGGTGGCCCTGGTCCAGAAGCCACTCGACGTAGGCCGCCATCTTGGCGATGTAGCCGTTGTAGGCGTCGAGCACGCCGCCGGCGTCCTGGTTCCACCTGAAATAGGTCATGACGCCGACGCCGACCGTCAGCGGCGCTTGGCCCGAGGTCGTGCTGTCAGGCGCCGGCAGGCCGAAGGCGACATCGGGATAGACCCGGTCGTTTGTCACGTCGAGCCCGATGCTGCCCATGAAGTCCTTCGAAGGCCGGTCCCGGTAGGAGCGGTAGTGGGCCGACCGGGCGGCGGTTTTCATGAAGAGGCGGCTGAGCGGATTGTGGATCGGGCCGGCCCCGACGCTGACCAGCATGACCTTGACGCCCATGAGACGCGCCAGGCCGAACCAGACCATGATGTCGAGGGGCCAGGCGAACGGGTACGTGCCGAAGTCGTCGAGGATGCCCATGCCCGGGACGATCAGCACCTTGATGCGCCGGAGATGGCGCAGGGCATGGATCCCGAGCACGGCCTTGCCCGCCATCTTGCGCAGCAGCAGCAACAACCGGCTGCCGGTGAAGTCTTTCGGGTTGTAGTAGATGGGAACAGCGTCGATCCCGTGATTGCGCTCGATCTCCGCCGGGTTGCCGCAGACGCAGATCACGCGCTCGTGGGGCGCCACCCTCCTGACGGCGTTCAGAACGGCCTCGAAGGAGCCGTCGTTTCCGAAGTTGCCCACGCCCAGCAGACCGAAGAGAGCGACGGCCCTACGATCCGCAGTCATGTCTTCTATCCGCGATGCCTTGTCCGCGGCCCCCACCGGAGCCGGGCGGGCGGAAACCGTCCCTTCGCTATCGTAGGATCGCTCATAGGTCATTCGAAAAGTCCTTGAATGTGCCCGGCCGGTCCGCCGCCGAGCAAACTACTTGGCAAATAATGTGACACCGTCGCCGGCCTCGGCGGATGAGCCGAGGCTCTGCTTGTGCAGCAGGTGGTCGTCCAAAGCCCCGATCGTCTGGGCGAGCTGATCGGCGATGAAGCGGAACTTGACCCAGTCCCTCCGGAGGGCCTCGATCGCGTTGTGAAGCGCCTCGTCGGACTGGGGCGCGTGCAGGAGCGAAAGAATCGCCGCCTCGTAGCGCCCCTGCAGGATCGCCCGCTCTTCGTCGCTCAGGCTTCGCAAGGTGGAAATGGCGGATTCCAGGCCGTCGAACATGGAAATCACCCGTTAACTATATGAACCACAATAATAAAGATCGCGATTTGAATGCCCTATGGTACCCCAATCCCGGTGTCGGTTCGACCTCAATTGTGTTAACGGAGTCTTTTTTATCGCCCCGAAACTGTGGATAACTTGGCGCGGGCGAGGCCGAGAACAAGGCCGGGCAGCGGCCGACCGGTTTCGCGCTCGGGGGCCCCAAAGGGTTTTTCGTTGGGGAACCGGCAAGCTTTGGTTTATAATCGCGGCACTTGGTTCTTAGACCGCCAGGAACAAGGTTAACGACAGCCGCACGCGTTTAATTAGTTTCTTATAAACAGGAATTTAGGATGCGCCTGCTAGCTTCTGCGGCGAGCGCGTCTGGATACTTGAAGAGCGAATTTGTAATCCAGGGGCAAGTCTTTCAAAGCCGGCCGGGAGGGCGCTTCGGCGCAAGGATTGAGCCGTGGCCGGCGAAAACGAAGAGGACAAGATAGGGACCGGTTGCTCGGGCGGCACGCAAGCGGCGTGTGTCGATCTGTTCGGCGCACGGCAGGCCCGCGAAGTCAGATCCGCCGGCAACAGACCGTGTCCCCGGACGACGCAATGATGCTTCGAACGCGTTTCGCCATCGTGCCGGCCCGCTCGGCCCGCTGCCTCTACCGGGCGCGGCGGCGGGTTTTGGCTCGCGTGGCCACGCGTGAAGCGTACGAGCCAGGCTACCGGTAGGTATCGAACATGTGTGGAATCGTCGGTCTCTACAATCTGCCCGCCGCCGAGGGCGCCTTCCCGGAGATGCTGGATGTCATTTCCCACCGGGGGCCCGACGCCACGGGGGAGTACCGCTCGCCGGACGACGGCACCAGCGTCCTGCTCGGCCACAAGCGCCTTTCCATCATCGATCTCAGCGACGCGGCGAACCAGCCCTTCAAGAAGGACGGCTTCGTCCTGGTCTACAACGGCGAGATCTACAACTACGAGGCCCTGGCCGACGAGCTGAAGGCGGAAGGGGTGCGGTTCCGCACCAAGTCCGACACCGAGGTCGTGCTCGAGGCCTGGCGCAACTGGGGGCCTGAGTCCCTCGGCCGCCTGCGGGGCATGTTCGCCTTCGCCCTCTACGACGAGAAGACCCGCCGCCTGGTGCTGGCGCGCGACCCCTTCGGCATCAAGCCCCTCTTCCTCTACCGCCACAACGGCGGCCTGGCCTTCAGCTCCGAGCTCAAGTCCATCCGGCCCTGCCTCGGGCCCAACCCGGCGGTCGACACCACGGCGCTGGTGGCCTCGCTCATGTACTACTGGGTGCCCGACAGCCGCTGCGTCTACCGCGGCGTCGAGAAGCTGCCGCCCGGCTGCTGGGCCGAGATCTCGCCCAACCAGTCCTGCCAGACCCACCGCTACTGGCGGGCCGGCGACGCCTTCGTCGATCACCCGAACGATGCCTACGGCGCTGCCGGCCTGTCCAAGGTGATGGAAGATTCGGTCGCGGCCCACATGGTGGCCGACGTGCCGGTCTCGACCTTCCTCAGCGGCGGCCTCGATTCAAGCCTGATCACTGTCATGGCCTCGAAGCTGGCCTCGGATCTCGAGTGCTACACCATCTCCTTCCGCGAGGAGGACCGGCGCCTCGAGGCCATGCCGAACGACCTGGAGTACGCCGAGCGGATCGCCAAGAAACACGGCCTCAAGCTACACACCATCGAGATCGCGCCCGACGTGACGGACCTGCTGCCGCGCATGGTGCGCATGCTGGACGAGCCCATCGGCGACGCCGCAGCCATCAATGCCTTCCTGATCTGCCAGGCGGCCCGGGACGCCGGCACCAAGGTGCTGCTCTCCGGCATGGGCGCGGACGAGATCTTCGGCGGCTATCGCCGGCACTACGCCTGCCTGCTCGCCGCCAAGTACCGGCGGGTTCCCGGCTTGGCGCGCGCAGGCGTCTCGGCCCTGGTCGACCGCCTGCCGGTGGCCGGCAAGAACAGCGGCTACCGCACCATCCGCTGGGCCAAGCGCTTCCTCTCCTTCGCCTCCCTGCCCGAGGAGGAGGCCTACCGGCGCAGCTACACCCACTACGGCTACGAGGAGTTCCAGGGCCTGCTCAACCCGGACCTCATGCCGGCCGTCGACGAGCTCTTCGCCGAGCACGCCGAGATCTACAACGAGGGCCCGCCCGGGGATCAGATCAACCGCATGTGCGCGACGGACATCCGGCTCTTCCTGCCCGGCCTGAACCTGGCCTACACCGACCGCGCTAGCATGGCGGCCTCGACCGAGGTCCGGGTGCCCTTCGTCGACAAGGAGGTGATCGCCGCGGGCGGCGCCATCGCCGGGCGGCACAAGATCGACGGGCGCGAGACCAAGGCCATCCTCAAGCAGGCGGCCCAGGGCTGGCTCGACAGCGAGATCATCTACCGGCCCAAGATGCCCTTCAGCGCTCCCTTGCGGGCCTGGACCCGGCGCGACCTGACGGAGATGGTGGAAGACCAGCTCCTGCGCGGACGCATGGTCGAAAGCGGCATGCTCGACAAGGGCTTCCTGGCCCAGATGATCGACGACGACCGCCAGGGGATCAGCGACCGCTCCAAGGAGATCTGGCAGCTGCTGACCCTGGAAAGCTGGATGCAACAGAACGGTTACAGTCCGTAAATCGTTTTCTAGAACTTTTCGATAAGGTTCGCTTCCGTGCCACTGCTGCTGTCCTGAGACATGAAACAGATCGCCCAGAACTACAAGACGGGGGACCTCGTCCTCCTCGACGTGCCGGCCCCCGCCACCAAGGCCGGGGGCGTGCTCGTGCGCTCCGAGTTCTCGCTGGTGTCCATGGGCACCGAGGCCATGAAGATCCACGAGAGCAAGCTCTCGCTGATCGGCAAGGCCCGGGCACGCCCGGACCAGGTGAAGAAGGTCATGCAGTCGGTCTCCCAGCATGGCCTCTCGGCGACCTACGAGAAGGTGATGAACCGCCTCGACAGCTACACGCCGCTCGGCTACTCGCTGAGCGGCGTGGTGGTCGAGGTCGGCGAGGGCGTGCGCGACGTGGCGGTCGGCGACCGGGTCGCCTGCGGCGGCAACCTCTACGCCCTCCATGCCGAGCACAACTGGGTGCCGCGCAATCTCTACGTGCCGCTGCCCGACGGCGTGAAGCCGGAGTACGCCGCCTTCACCACCGTGGGCGCCATCGTCATGCAGGGCTTCCGCCAGTCGGAGGCCGTGCTGGGCGAGGTGGCCTGTGTCATCGGCCTCGGCCTCCTGGGGCAGATCCTGGTGCAGGTCCTGCGGGCCGCTGGCGTCAAGGCGGTCGGCATCGACGTGGTGCCGGAGCGCTGCCGTATGGCCGAATCCTTCGGCGCGGTGGCTTGCGGCTCCCCCTCGGGCGACGGCTACGAGAGCCTCAAGGCGGAACTCACGCGCATCACCGGCGGGGCCGGTGCCGACCACATCTTCCTCACCGCCAGCGCCAGTTCCAACCAGCCGGTCGAGATGGCCGCCGAGCTCGCCCGCGACCGGGCGCGCGTGACCGACATCGGCAAGTGCAAGCTCGACCTGCCCTGGAAAGACTACTACGAGAAGGAGCTGGACGTCCGCTTCTCCCGCTCCTACGGGCCGGGGCGCTACGACCCGAGCTACGAGGAGGACGGGGTCGACTACCCGATCGGCTACGTGCGCTGGACCGAGCGCCGCAACATGGCCTGCTTCCTCGACCTGCTGGCCAGCGGGGCGATCGACATGGAGCCGCTGGTCGACCATATCGCGCCCTTTGACGAAGCGGTCGAGATCTACGAGCAGATCAACAGCGGCGATCTGGCCGGCCTCGGCATCCTCTTCCGCTACCCCGAGGACGCCTCCCTGGAGCGCCGGGTCGGCGCGCCCGCGGTCCAGACCGAGACCGCCGCCCGGGCGCCCCGCGACAAGGTCCGTATCGGCATGGTCGGCTGCGGCAACTACGCCTCCAGCATGATCCTGCCCCATCTCAAGGACCGGGCGGACGTGGAGCTGACCGAGGTGGTGACCACCACGTCGCTTTCGGCAGCCAACGCCCAGAAGAAGTTCGGCTTCGAGCGGGCCTCGACGGACATGGACGGCATGCTGGCCGACGAGAGCGTCGACACGGTCATGATCATGACCCGCCACAGCAGCCACGCCCACCTGGTGGCCAAGGCGCTCCGCGCAGGCAAGACGGTCTTCGTCGAGAAGCCGCTGGCCGTCACGCCGGAGCAGCTCGAGACGGTGCGCGCCGCCGCCGAGGAGGCCGGCAACTACCGTCTGCAGGTCGGCTTCAACCGGCGCTTCGCGCCCCTCCTGCAGGACCTCAAGGGCTTCTGGGGCGAGCGCAACGGGCCGGTCGCCCTGCGCTACGCCGTCAACGCCGGCCGCCTCGAGGCCGGCAGCTGGTACGCCCGCGCCGACAGCGAGGGTCCGCGCTTCATCGGCGAGGGCTGCCATTTCGTCGACACCATCTCCTGGTGGCTGGGCGACGATCCGGTCGAGGCCTTCGCCGTAGCGACGCCGAACGACCCGGACAACCTGGTCGTAACCCTGGTCTACGGCGACGGCTCGGTGGGCGAGATCGCCTACCTCTGCGACGGCGACTCCCGCTACCCCAAGGAAATCCTGGAAATCTTCGGCGACGGCAAGGTGGCGAAGCTCCACAACTTCGAGAGCGCCGAGGGCTGGACCGGCGGCAAGAAGCGCACCTTCAAAGGATCGCGCGGCATCGACAAGGGCCAGCGCCGGCAGGTCGAGGCCTTCATCGCCGCGGCCAAGTCGGGCGGCGACATGCCGATCCCCTTCGGCTCCCTGGTCGCCACCACGGCGGCCACCTTCGCGGCCGTGCGCAGCCTGGGCACCCGAACGCTGGAATCCCTCTGGGACCAGCCGGCGGGGTCGGCCGCCGGGACTGACGAAACCCCCGACTCCTCCGAGGTCGACGCGGCACAATGAACCTTCTCTGGTACGCCCGACGCCTCAGGCGCATGACTCCGGCCGAGGTCCTGGCGCGCAGCCGGGACGCCTCGGTCAAGCTGCGCTGGCGCCGCCGCCAGGTCCGCGACATGGCGCGCGACCCGCTCCAGGTGCCGAGCCGGGCCGGGCCGCTGGCAACGCCCCTCGCGCCGCCCGATCCCGCCGAGGTTCCGGCCGAGGCGAGAGACGCGCTGCTCGCCGCCGCCGACGGGCTGCTGGCCGGCCGCTGGCCGGTCTTCGACCGGACCCGCGACGACATGGCCGAGACCCCCGACTGGTTCCTCGACCTGCGCACGGGCCGCCGGGGGCCCCAGAAGCGCTACACCTTCGACTGCAACATCCGCGACGTGGAGCAGGTCGGCACCATCAAGTACGTCTGGGAGATCTCGCGCCACCAGTACCTCAGCATGCTGGCCGCGGCCTACTGGCTGACCGGCAACGAGGCCTATGCCGAACTCGCCGCCCGACACTTGCGCTCCTGGTGGGACGAGAATCCCTTCCTCTCGGGCGTCCACTGGACCAGCGGCATCGAGCTGGGCGTGCGGCTGATCTCCTGGGTCTGGGTGCGCCGCCTCTTGGACGGCTGGTCCGGCTGCCCCGCCCTGTTCGAGGAGAACGCCACCTTCCTCAAGCAGCTTCACCATCACCAGGAGTACCTGGCCGGCCTGCCCAGCGGCGGCTCCTCGGCCAACAATCACCTGATCGCCGAGATGGCGGGCCAGTTCGCGGCCTGCTGCGGCTTCCCCCACTTCCCCGAGTCCGCGGCCTGGCAGCGCGAGGCGGCGGCCCACCTGAAGCGTGAGATCCCGGTCCAGACCTTCGCCTGCGGCCTCAACCGTGAGCTGGCGACCGGCTACCACGGCTTCGTCCTGGAGCTCGCGCTGGCGGCCGGACTGGAGGGCGAGGCGGCGGGCCATTCGCTCGGGTCCGAGTACTGGCGCACGCTGCGCGACATGTGCGACGCGCTCGCCGCCATGGTCGACTGCGATCTGAAGCCACCGCGCCAGGGCGACGACGACGAGGGCCAGGGCCTGCTGCTCGACGCGCCGGAGTTCGACCGCTGGGCCTCGCTGCTGGCGACCGGCGGGGCGCTCTTCGGCGCCCGCGACTGGTGGCCACAGGTGCCGCGGGCCGACCTGCGGACCCTGATCTGGACCCAGCTCGCCCAGAGCCCGCCCCTGCCCGTCCAGCGGCCGGACCGCCGCGCCGCCGACTTCCCGGGCGCCGGCATGGCGATCCTGCGGCACCGGGCCGGCGAGACGGACGAGATCTGGTGCCGCTGCGACCACGGCCCCCACGGCTTCCTCTCCATCGCCGCCCACGCCCACGCCGACGCTCTCTCGGTCGAGGTGCGCCGGGGCGGCGTCGAGATCCTGACCGACCCGGGCACCTACACCTACCAGGGCGAGGCGGAGTGGCGCTCCTACTTCCGCTCCACCCTGGCCCACAACTGCCTGGAGCTGGCCGGCACCAGCCAGTCGGCCATGGGCGGACCCTTCATGTGGACGCGCTCCGCGAACGCCAGCCTGGTCGAGCTGACCGACGATCCACAGGCGCCGGCCATGGAGTGGCGCGCCCGCCACGACGGCTACGGCGAGCTGGCGCCGCCTGCGATCCACGAGCGCCGGGTGGTGCTGGACCGGGAGGCCGACAGCTTGCTCATCGCCGACAGCCTGGAGTGTACCGGCGAGCAGGCCTGCCGCCTCGCCTTCCACCTGGGGCCGGAGGTCCGCTGCGTTCTGGAGGGCAGCCGCGCGGCGCTCAGCTGGCAGCGCGACGGCAAGACCCACGAGGCCATTCTGCATCTGCCCGAGTCCCTTGCCTGGCGCGCCGTGCGCGGACAACAGGATCCGCCGCTCGGCTGGTACTCGCCGACCTTCGGGGTCAAGCGGCCCGCCACCTGCCTTCTGGGCGAGGGGCGTCTCGCCGGCGGCGCGACGTTGAAGAGCGAGCTTCGCTTTCGGGCCAGCGCCGACAAGTGTTCGGCCACGGAGAACTGCGCCGTACCCGCGTGACGGCGCGAACGAGAGATCGATTTCCTAAGCAGTCGGGGTAACAGAGCGTGAATATTGCAATCTTCGGTTTGGGATACGTGGGCACCGTGGCGGCCGCCTGCCTGGCGGACGGAGGCCACAAGGTCGTCGGCATCGATCCCAACGAGACCAAGGTCAACTCGATCAACGACGCGCGCGCGCCCATCATCGAGCGGGACCTGGAGGAGCTGATCGCAAAGAACGTCGCCGAGGGCCGGCTGCGGGCCACGACCGACGGCCACCAGGTGGTGCACGAGAGCGACCTGATCCTGATCTGCGTGGGCACGCCCAGCAAGCAGAACGGCGATCTGGACCTCAAGTACCTGCGCCGGGTGAGCCAGGAGATCGGCGCCGCGCTGGCCGAGACCGACAAGTTCGTCACCGTCGCCGTGCGCAGCACCACCCTGCCCGGCACCATGCGACAGGTCGTCATGCCCGAGCTCGAGGCCCATTCCGGCAAGACCGCCGGCGAAGGCTTCGGCGTCGGCACACATCCGGAGTTCCTGCGCGAGGGCACGGCGGTCGCCGACTTCTACGCCCCGCCGAAGATCGTCTACTCCTCGAGCGACGAGACCAGCCGCAAGCGGCTGGAGGAGATCAACGAGGGCCTCGACGCGCCGCGCTTCCATCTCCCCTACGAGACGGCGGAGATGGTGAAGTACTCGGACAACGTCTGGCACGGCCTGAAGGTCGCCTTCGCCAACGAGATCGGCAGCATCTGCAAGGGCTTCGGCATCGATGGCCAGGACGTGATGGACGTCTTCTGCCAGGACCGCAAGCTGAACATCTCCACCAACTACCTGAAGCCCGGCCTGGCCTTCGGCGGCTCCTGCCTGCCCAAGGACATCCGCGCCCTGGTCTATCGGGCCCGCAGCCTGGATCTCAGCGTGCCGGTGATCGAATCGATCCTGCCGAGCAACCAGACCCACGTGCAGCGGGCGCTCGACATGATCATGAACGCCGGCCACCGGGACGTCGGCGTGCTGGGCCTCAGCTTCAAGGCGGACACCGACGATCTGCGCGAAAGCCCCATGGTCGAGATCGTCGAGCGCCTGATCGGCAAGGGCTACAACCTCAGGATCTACGACAGCAACGTGAACCTGAACTCCCTGGTGGGCGCCAACCGGGAGTACGTCTTCGAGCACCTGCCCCACATCGCCTGCCTGCTGGCCGACAGCACCGACGACGTGGCCAGCCACGGCAAGACTGTGGTCGTGGGCAACCGGGACAAGCGCTTCGCGCCGGTGGTCGAAGGCCTCGCCTCGGACAAGTGCCTGATCGACTTTGTGCGGATTAGCGAAAACATGGATGGCAACGGTGAGTACAAAGGCATCTGCTGGTAAGAAACGCCATGTCCTCATCATCGTGCAGAACCTGCCGGTCCCCTTCGACCGGCGGGTCTGGCTCGAATCGACCACCCTGGTGAAGGCGGGCTATCGGGTCAGCGTCATCTGCCCCAAGCTAAAGGGCTTCGACAAGTCGTTCGAGCGTCTCGAGGGCGTCGACATCTACCGTTACGCGCTCCCGGTCGACGCCAAGGGGCCGGCTGGCTACCTGATCGAATTCGGCTGGTGCTTCCTGCGCACCCTCATGAAGTCGATCCAGGTGGCCTTCAAGAGCGGGCGCTTCCACGCCATCCACGCCTGCAACCCGCCGGAGACTTACTGGCTGCTCGCCCGATTCTGGCGGCCCTTCGGCGTGCGCTTCCTGTTCGACCACCACGACCTCTCGCCGGAGATGTACGCCGCCAAGTTCGGCCGCACCGACGGCCTGCTCTACAAGGGCCTGGTGTTCCTGGAGCGGGCCACCTTCAAGACCGCCGATCACGTGCTCGCCACCAACGAGAGCCACAAGACCATCGCGGTGGAGCGCGGCGGCATGGCGCCCGACGAGGTGACCGTGGTGCGCTCGGGCCCCGACCTGACGCGACTCAAGAAGTATCCGGTGGACAAGTCCTGGCGCAATGGCAGCAAGCACCTGATTGTCTATCTGGGCGAGATCTGCGAGCAGGACGGGGTCGACCATCTGGTGCGCGCGGTGAAGATCCTGCGCGACCAGCTCGGCCGCGACGACGTGCATTGCGTGCTGGTCGGCGGCGGCCCTCACCAGCCCGCCATCGCCGCCTATGCCGAGGAGATCGGCGTCGCCGACAGCTGCACCTTCACCGGCCGGGTCAGCGACGAGGATCTCTGCCGTATCCTCTCCTCCGCCGACGTCGGCGTCGACCCCGACCCCAAGACCGACTGGTCGGACAAGAGCACCATGAACAAGATCATGGAGTACATGTTCTTCGGCCTGCCGATCGTCGCCTATCCCTTGAGGGAGAACAGCTACTCGGCCCAGGAGGCGGCAATCTACGCCGAGTCCAACAGCGAGGAGTCCCTCGCCGAGAACATCGCCGGCCTGCTGGACGACGCCGAGAAGCGCAAGAAGATGTCCGCCTACGGCGAGGACCGCCTGCGCAGCAAGCTCTCCTGGGAGCACTCGGAGCCCTGCCTCCTCGAGGCCTACGACCGCCTGCTGTCGGCCTGACCGCCTCACCCTCCACCTGACCGTTCATTGCGGCCGGCCGGCATCTGCCGGATGGCCGCAGGCGCCCGCCGGGTGCTATAGAGGGGCGCGGACGGCGCGCCCGCCGTGCGCTAGGGGACCAGGGGGTGAAGCGTGGCCGAGCCACGAAGCGTGCTGGTGCTGGGGGGCGGCGTCATCGGGACGGCCACGGCCTACTACCTCGCCCGGCGCGGACTTCAGGTCACGCTCGTCGAGCGCCGCGAGGGGGTGGGCCTGGAGACCTCCTTCGCCAACGGCGGCCTCCTCACCCCCAGCATGGCCGATCCCTGGGCCTCGCCCGGCCTGCCGCGCAAGCTGCTCTCCTGGATGGGCCGCGAGGATTCCCCCTTCCTGCTGCGGGCCCGGGCGATCCCTGGCCTGCTGGCCTGGGGGCTCAGGTTCCTCGGCAACTGCAACGAGGCGACCTGGCGGCGCAACACCGGGATCATCCTGCGCCTGGCGAGCTACAGCCACCGGACCCTGAAGGCGCTGACCAGCGAGACCGGCATCGCCTACGACCTCAACGACCGGGGCACTCTCCACCTCTTCCGCGACCGGATCTCCATCGAGGGCGCCCGCCGGGCCGCCGACATCGTGGGCAAGCTGGGGATCGAGTCCCGGGTGCTGGACGCCGAAGCCTGCGCGGCCCTGGAGCCGGGCCTGGCGCCTCAGGTCGGGAAGATCTCCGGCGGCCTCCACTACCTGGACGACCAGGCGGGCGACGCCCACCTCTTCACCCGCAACCTGGCCGCGCTCGCCGAAGCCGAGGGCGTGAGCCTGCGCCACGGCGTGACGGTGGAGCGCATCGAGACCCGCGGCGGCGCCTTCGCCGCGGTGGAGAGCGACGCCGGGCGCCTGGAGGCCGAAGCCTGCGTGGTGGCGCTCGGCAACGGCAGCCCCGGCCTGCTGCGTCCCCTCGGCATCCGGCTGCCCATCTATCCGGTGAAGGGCTACTCGGTCACCTACTCCGTCGAGGGCTGGAACGGCGCGCCCCTGGTGCCGCTGATCGACGACGGGCGCAAGATGGGCATCGTGCGGCTGGGCGAGCGCATCCGGGCGGTCGGCACCGCCGAGTTCAACGGCCACGACCAGAGCCTCAACCCGAGGCGCATCGCCAACCTCAAGACCGCCTTCCTGGAGCTCTTTCCCGACTTCCCCGATCCGGACGGGGGCGAGGTCTGGGCCGGCCTGCGGCCGACCACGCCCGACGGCATCCCCTACCTGGGCGCGACCCCGGTCCGCGGCCTCTACCTGAACACGGGCCACGGCCACCTGGGCTGGACCATGTCCTGCGGCTCGGCCAAAGCGGTGGCCGACCTGGTGGCCGGCGCGGCGCCGGAGATCGAACTCGCCGGCATGACCCTCGATGGCCGCTGACCCGGGCGATCTGCCCGCCGTCGTCGCCCACGCCGACTGGAGCCTCGACCCGAGGAAACGCTGGGTCGCTCGGGCGGTCCACGAGGGCGGCGGCCTCTACCGGGCCCTGGCGCCGGAACCGGCCGGCGATCTGCCGACCTTCCTAGACGACCTCCGTCGGCAGACGGCGCGGCCGGGGGCTTTGCTGTTGGGCGTCGACTTTCCCCTGGGCCTGCCGCTGGCCTACGCGCGGCACGCCGGCGTCAGCGACTTCGCCCGCCTCTTCCCCGAGCTCGGGCGCGGCCGCTGGCGCGACTTCTTCCGTGTCGCCGAATGCGCAGAGGAGATCGGCCTCGCGAGGCCCTTCTATCCGGCCCGGCCCGGGCCCCGAGGCACGGTCGCCCGCAAACACCTGCCCGAGCGCCTCGGGCTTCCCGCCTACGGCGCGCTGCTGCGGCGCTGCGACCAGGCCAGCGAAGCGCGGCGGGCCGCCTGCGTCCTCTTCTGGACCCTAGGTCCCCAGCAGGTGGGCAAGGCCGCCATCGTCGGCTGGCGCGACCTCCTGATCCCCGCTCTCCGGGATGGCCGGGACCTGGCGCTCTGGCCCTTCGACGGGTCGCTGGGGCCACTGCTGGCAGAGCGCGACATCGTCGCGGCCGAGACCTATCCAGGGGAGATCTACGGCCACCTGGGGCTCAACGAGGCCGGCGGCCGCGCCTTCGGCAAGCGGCGCCAGGCGGCCCGAGCCGAGCGGGGGCCGCGGCTGCTGGAGCGTCTGCGGCGCCTCGGCATCCGGCCGGAGCCGGCCCTGCGGGGGGCTCTCCTCGACGGCTTCGGCCCGGCGGGCGACGGCGAGGACCCATTCGACGCCGCCGTCGGCCTCACGGGCATGCTGAACGTGGTGCTGGGCGGTCGCCCGGCCGGCGCGCCCGAAGACCCGGAAATCCGGCGCATCGAGGGCTGGATCCTGGGCCAGGCCGCCTTGGCACCCGGCCAGGTTTAGAGCGTGCCCGGATAGCTGCCGCCGTCGAGCAGCAGATTCTGACCGGTGATGTAGCCGGCCTGGGTGCCGCAGAGGAAGGCGCAGGCAGCACCGAACTCCTCGATGGTGCCGAAGCGCCCGGCGGTCTCCGCCGCCTGCTGCTCGGCCAGCACCTCCTCAACCGTCTTACCGCTCTCGCGCGCCTCCGCCTCGGCGAGCTGGGCGATGCGGTCGGTGGCGTGGGAGCCGGGCAGCAGGTTGTTGATGGTGACGTTGTGGCGCGCCGTCTGGCGGGCGAGGCCGGCGACGAAGCCGGTGAGCCCGGCCCGCGCGCCGTTGGAGAGGCCCAGGCTCGGATAGGGCTGCTTCACCGAGGCCGAGGTGATGTTGACGATGCGCCCGAAGCCGCGGTCGATCATGCCGTCGAGGGTGGCCTGGATGAGGGCGATGGGCGTCAGCATGTTGGCGTCGAGCGCCTTCAGCCAGACCTCCCGATCCCACTCGCGGAAGTCGCCGGCGGGCGGCCCGCCCCCGTTGGTCACCAGGATATCGGGCTCGGGACAGGCGGCGAGCACGGCCGCGCGCCCTTCGGGCGTGGCGATGTCACCCGGCACCGGCGTGACGGAGACCCCCGTCTCCCGGGCGATCTCGGCGGCCGTGGCCTCGAGCGTCTCCGCCGTGCGGGCGTTGATCACGAGTGCCGCGCCCTCGCCCGCCAGCGCCCGGGCGCAGCCCTTGCCGAGCCCCTTGCTGGCGGCGCACACGATGGCCTTGCGGCCGGCGATTCCCAGATCCATGACGGTCCCTCCCCGCCCGGACTCTATCCAGGTGCAGAGCGGGAAGCCAGGCTCCCACCGAAAATTGAACAGCCATCGAGAGGAGTCGTGTTCACCACAGAGGCACAGAGACAGGGAGGATTCTACGGCCCTCTGTGTCTCTCAGTCTCTGTGGTGAGTCCCTGCTTCTACGTCACTCGCGGAACGGCACCTCGAGGGGGAGGATCCAGTCGGCGTGGGACAGGTTGCGCTCCTCCCGGGCCAGGTCCCGCGCCGGATCGATCAGGAGTGCCGGGCGCCGACCATTCAGCGAGGCCCAGACGGTCGCCCGCACCTCGGCGTCGGGGACCCCGTGGTCCCGCCGCCAGATCTCGGCCAGATGGTGGGCGAACTGGAGGATCATGTCGGGGCGCGTCGGCATCTTCCGCGCCTGGCGGCGCGTCAGGTGGTCCCGGGGGTCGACCTGCCAGGTTTCGCCGCTCCGCGGGTCGCGCACGTGGAAGCTCGCCAAGCCGCTCTTGTCGCGCAGCTTCATCTGCCAGGCGAAGCGATGCCCCTCCTCGGTCCAGCTCGGGCTGCCGGGATAGAGCAGGTGGCGCAGGGGAAACAGCACCTGGAAAGCGAGCCAGACGCCGAGACCGACGACGATCAGCTTGCGCCGCCAGTCGAGCGCCGCAAACCCGGTTTCGGCGATTGCCGCAGCCTGCGTGCGCTCATTCATGGGCCAGACGCTCCCCGCTGCCGGCCTGACGCTGCAGCCAGTTTCCGGCCTTCCGCATGACCTGTCTCGGCCAGTCGGGGTCGAAGAAGATCAGGGTCCCGAACAGCGTCAACCAGGGGAAGATGCCGATCTGGAACATGAAATGGTTGGCCGTATGGAAGAGGCAGTAGATGGCGAAGACCCAGATACGGGTGCGGCGCCACAGCAGCAGGGGCGCACCGATCACGTGCAGCGCGATGGAGCCGTAGGCGGCGAGCGCCACGACCCAGTCCTGGGCGAGCAACCAGCCGGCGGCGGAAGCCTCGGCCATGTGGGCGAACCACATGCGCAAGGGCTCGAGGCGCAGCCAGTCGGGATTGATCTTGACGATGCCGGCGTAGAGGTAGAGCACCTCGAGCTGCGCCCTGAGCGCCCAGACCGACCAGGCCGGCACCGGTTGAGAGCGGATCTCGGGCGACAGCCAGGCATCGACGGAATAGGCCCGGTGCGCCGGCAGGAAGATCATCAGGAAGGCCAGCAGGATCACGAAATAGAAGTGGTTCAGGTACTGGGTCTGGTCCAACAGGAAGATGTAGGTGAAGAAGAAGAAAAACAGCACCATGGAGAGGCGGTAGCAGGCCCCGATCATGATCATGAAGGAGAGGACGCCCAGCACGGCGCAATGGATGTACATGCCGTAGCCGTCCCAGGGGGCGACCCACCCGAAGCCGTAGTAGGTGAAGTGGAAATCGGGCGCGATGTAGTAGCGCTCGATCCAGCCGTACCGGAAGAAGCGCCAGACCTCCCACAGCATGATGAAGCCGAAGACGGCCCGGAAGGCAGCGAGCGAGGCGCCGTCGACGCTCCTGAAAAGTCGGTCAGCCAGAGAGCCCATGAGTACCGATCCGCCGAACGGAATCCGCTCCGGAGTCACGCAGGTCCGGTATCGATTAGTCGACAACGACCCTTAAGAATTTGTGAAAAATGCCCCGGACCGGGCAAGCCGCTGCCGCCAAGCGGACGGCGCGCCTCAGACGGTCCGCGCGGGTGAGCCCGAGCGCTGGCGTCCCTGCCAGTCCTCGTCCAGGTAGAAGGGCGCGTTCGAGGCCGGCAGGGGCTCGCGGCCCAGGATGATGTCGGCCGCCTTCTCGCCCACCATGATGGTGGGCGCGTTCAGGTTGCCGTTGGTGATGGTGGGGAAGACCGAGGAGTCCACCACCCGCAGGTTCTCCATGCCGCGCACCCGGCAGTCGGGGTCGAGCACCGCCATGGGATCGCCGTCGCCGCCGATCTTGCAGGTGCAAGAGGGGTGATAGGCGCTCTCGCCGTTCCGGCGGATCCAGGCGTCCATCTCCGCGTCCGAGACGATGGACGCGCCCGGCTGGATCTCCTCGCCCCGGTAGGGGTCCATGGCCGGCTGAGCGATGATCTCGCGGGTGAGGCGCAAGCAGGCGCGAAAGGTCTCCCGGTCGGCCTCTTCGGCCAGATAGTTGAAGAGGATCCTCGGCTTGGCCCGCGGGTCCGGCGAGGCGATCCGCACCCAGCCGCGGCTCTTCGGTTTGTTGGGCCCGACGTGGAGCTGGAAGCCGTGGCCCTCGAAGGCGCTCTGGCCGTCGTAGCGCATGGCGGCCGGCAGGAAGTGATACTGCACGTCGGGCCACTTGACGCCGGCCTTGGAGCGGATGAAGGCGCAGGACTCGAAGTGATTGGTGGCCCCCAGGCCGCTCTTGAAGAAGTACCAGCGGGCGCCGATCAGGAACTTGTGCCAGGGGTCGAGCTGGGCGTTCAGGGTGATCGGCTGTGTGCAGCGGTACTGGAAATAGACCTCCAGGTGGTCCTGCAGGTTCTCCCCCACGCCCGGCAGGTCGTGCACCAGCGGCACCCCGGCATCGGCCAGCACCGCGCCGGGACCGATGCCCGAGAGTTGCAGCAGCATGGGCGTGCCGATGGAGCCCGCCGAGAGGATCACCTCGCGCCGCGCCTGTGCGGTCCGGATCTCGCCGTCCAGCTCGTAGGCCACGCCGACGGCCTTGCGCCCCTCCAGGACCACCCGTTTGGTCAGCGCGCCAGAGACCACTTCCAGGTTTGGGCGGCCCAAGGCGGGCTTCAGGTAGGCATTGGCGGTGGACCAGCGCACGCCGTCCTTGACGGTCATGTGCATGGGCCCGAAGCCTTCCTGCTGATAACCGTTGTAGTCCTCGGTGGGGAGGTAGCCCGCCTCGCGCCCCGCCTCGATGAAGGCCCGGTAGAGGGGGTTCTGCATCTCGTTGCCGTTGCAGGTGCCGAGCGGCCCCTCGCCGCCCCGGTAGTCGTCGGCGCCGCCCTTCCAGGTCTCGGCCCGGCGGAAGTAGGGCAGACAGTTGCGGTAGCCCCAGCCCCGGGCACCCTCCGCCTCCCACTCCTCGAAGTCGCAAGGATGGCCGCGCACGTAGACCATGCCGTTGATGGAGGAGGAACCGCCCAGCACCTTGCCGCGCGGACAATGGAGGCGCCTGCCATCCATGTGAGGCTCGGGCTCGGACTCGAAGTGCCAGTTGTACTTGTCCATGTTCATGGGGATGGAGAGCGCGGTGGGCATCTGGATGAAGATGCTCTTGTCGCTGCCGCCGGCCTCGATCAGCAGCACCCGCGCCGCGCCGTCGGCGCTCAACCGGTCGGCCAGCACGCAGCCGGCCGAGCCGGCGCCCACGATGACGTAGTCGAACTCGTCCATCCGCACCGCCTCCCCTGGTGGCGCCCCCGTTCGCTGTGGGGCGTCCCTCATTCCCAGGGATTGTTCCTCAAAGCGCCCTATTACGCCAGCCGTGCGCGCGGGCAGGGCAAAGCGGGTTCGTTCCTCACGAAGAGGGTTCGTCGGGCAAGAGGCGGATCGCCATGTAGCACAAGAGCTGAAAGCCGCCTTGCACCATGTGGTTCTCCTCGAGATCGAAGTTCATCACGATTTGGTCGGCGATGAAGAAGGCGAGCCAGAGGCCGAGCGAAACGATGAAGCCTGTGTCGACCCGCCGGCGCCAGCGGTCCTCCGGCGCCCGCGGCGTGACCGCCGCGAGGCCGAGCAGCACGGTCGAGAGGAAGGACCAGGCGATGATGCCGACGAAAAGAAACGCCGGAACCCAAGTCGGCACGGCGTAGGGCGCAAGCGACGAGACCAGGAACGGATAGTTCGTGTGCGGCAGCCAGGCGGCCGCGACGAGGCCGATTTGCTTCAGTCCGCCGAGGGCGTCGGTGAGAAAGGCCAGCAGCCACCAGACGGCCCAGAACCAGACCAACAGCCGCTTGAAAGCCGCGAGCGAGATCGTCATGCCAGGCGCTCCCTCCGCCTGGCCCGGCTGAAGATCGGCGAGATCGGCACCTGCGGCGACCAGAGTTCGGACCCTAGGCGTAGGCCTTGGGGTCCAGCCTGAGGGCCTTGCAGATCAGGTCGAGCTGCATGCGCTCGGCGCGGTTCACGTAGCGGTCGGCGTTGCTGACCTCGATGGCGATCTGGGCGATCAGGTCGGCCGCCTCCCGGTCCTCCGAGATGCGCTCGAGCTTGGCGAGCAGGACCTCCTCGGCCTGCTCGGTCTCGTCCTCCAGTTCACGTACGTAGTCCTCGAATTTCTCGACCGCCTTCTGGGTGTCGTAGATGTGCAGGCGGTCCAGGCGCTCGAGGATCTCCTCCACCTTGAAGCGCTCGGAAACGCTGACCGAGCCGTCGGCGTAGGCGGTCAGCGCGCTTGCCGCCATGGCCGCCTTCAAGAAGGTCTTGTCGCGATACTTCTCGACCCGGCTATGGAGCATGTCGGAAATACGCATGCTGTCTTCCTCCCCCAACAGAGGCATCGGGCGGTTCATCCATTGTGACAGCTAGCCCGGACTTCTCACAAGGGGTAGGGGCGTCATCGCGCCGGGCGGTGCGCGGCCCGCGACGCGCTTCGCCGGCGGGCCGTTCACAGATGCGCGTCGAGGAAGGCCAGCGTGCGTTGCCAGGAGAGCTCGGCCGCCTCGGCGTCGTAGGCGTCCACGGCCTCGTTGAAGAAGGCGTGCTTGGCCCGATAGCGGTGGATCTCCCGGGGGCCGCCGCTCGCGGCGAGCCGCGCCTCGAAGCGGTCGACGTCGGCCGGCGTGCACCAATCGTCCTCGTCCGCGAAGTGGCCCTGGAAGGGCACCCGGATCTCGGCCGGGTCGGTCTGCTCCTCGGGCGGCAGGCCGTAGTAGCAGACGGCGGCGTCGCAGTCCTCGAGCTTGGCGGCGGCGATCGCCGTCAGCGCGCCGCCCAGGCAGAAGCCGGTGACGGCGGTCCGGGGCAACGTCGCCTTGAGGTGGGCGAGCGCGCCGCGCACCTCCACTTGGCAGGCCCCAACCCAGTCGAGGCCGGTCATCAGGTGGTTGGCCTCGTCGGGCTCCTGGGTCACCCGCCCGTCGTAGAGGTCCGGCGCCAGCGCCGTGATGCCGGCCGCGGCGAAGCGCTTGGCCACGCCCTTGATCTGGTCGTTGAGGCCCCACCACTCCTGCAGCACGACGATGCCCCGGCGCGCACCGGCCGCCTCCGCCAAGTAGCCCTGGCAGGTACTGCCGTCCGGGCAGGCAATGCCGATGGTCTCGCCCATGGTCTCGCTCCCCTGAAGCCTGCCGCCGCCATACCAGACGGCGGGTCCCTTCTCGCGGCAGGGTGCATCCTGCCCGGAAACGGTGGACCTTGCCAATGCCCGGTCGATGGGCAGACTGCCTGGGCCAGTAAAACATCGGAGGCGCCGAGGTGGAACGACTGCACCGGGAGGTGGATGTCGCCGTGGTGGGGGCCGGAGCCGCTGGCCTCGGCGCTGCGCAGACGCTGGGCGAGCTCGGTCTCGGCTACGCCCTGCTGGAGGCCTCCCACCGGGTCGGCGGCCGCGCCTACACCGAGGAGATGGCGCCGGGCGTCTTCTTCGACCTGGGCTGCCACTGGATGCACTCGGCCAGCCTCAACCCCTTCGTGGCCCTCGCCGACGCGGCCGGCTTCACCTACCTCAAGGGCACCTTCGACCGGGGCCTGCGCATGGGCCCGCGCTGGGCGACCGACGACGAAGCGCGGGACCGCGACGCCTTCTTCGAGCGCTGCGGCGAAGCGCTCGGGCGGGCCCACGCCGAGGGCCACGACATCTCCGTCGCCGACGCGACCGAACGCGACAGTCCCTGGACCGCACTCCACGACTACATGATCTCGATCTACACCTCGGTCGATGCGGACCAGGTTTCGGCCAGCGACCTGGTGACCTACAAGGACACCGACGAGAATTGGCCCTTGAAGGAAGGCTACGGCAACCTGGTGTCGCGCCTCGCCGAGGGCCTGCCGGTCGCCCTCAACAGCGCCGTCACCCGGATCGACTGGTCCGGCAAGCGGATTGGCCTGGAGACAGCCAAGGGCCGGGTCACCGCCAGGACCGCGATCGTCGCGGTCTCCACCGGCATCCTGGGCGGCGGCAGCATCCGCTTCGACCCCGACCTGCCCGACTGGAAGCAGGAGGCCGTCGCCGCCTTGCCGCTGGGCTGCCACAACCGCATTGGCCTGCTGTTCGACCGCGACGTCTTTGGCGACGACCACCCCAAGTCCGTCTCCCTGCTGTCGCCGGACAGCGAGCCCTTCGCCGTCGGCGTGCGCCCCTTCGGCTACAACTACGTGGTCGGGCTGACCGGCGGCCGCTTCGCCGACTGGCTGGAACGGGCGGGACCGGATGCCGCCGTCGATCTGCTGAAGGAGCGCCTGAAGCAGACCTACGGATCGGACATCACCAAGCACGCGGGGCGTCACCTGGTGACGGCCTGGCGCGGCGACCCCTGGGTCCAGGGCGCCTATTCGGCCGCGGTGCCGGGCGGAAGCCGGCAGCGCGCCGCCCTGGCCAGGCCGATCGACGGGCGCCTCTTCTTCGCAGGCGAGGCCACCTCGCCCGACTTCTTCTCCACCTGCCACGGCGCCTATCTTTCTGGGATCGACGCCGCCAAAGCGGCCGCCGCGACCCTGGGACGAACTCCGGCGCAGGAGACGCAAGGCGCGCCATAGGCGGCGGACGACCGACGAGACGAGAGTTCAGGGCACGGCCGAGGCCGCCATCCCGCGCTAGGTGGCGCCGCTCCCCCGATAGACCCGGTGGTAGCGCTGGCCGAGGCCGGTCAACAGCTCGTAGGAGATGGTACCGGCGGCCGCCGCGACCGCGTCGATGGGATTGTGGTGGCCGATCACGTCCACCAGGGTGCCCGGGCGCACCAGGGCCTCGGGTAGATCGGTGACGTCGACGGTCATGGAATCCATGGAGACCCGGCCGACGACCGGCGCGGCCTGATTGCCGAGGTAGACCTCGCCGGCGTTGCTGAGGGAACGGGGATAGCCGTGGCCGTAGCCGACGGCGATGGTGGCGAGGCGGCTCGGCCGACTGACCTGGTAGGTGGCGTTGTAGCCCACGGTCTCGCCCGGCTGGGCGTTGCGCAGTTGCCAGATCCGTCCCTGCAGGCGCACCACCTCGCGCATGGGGTTCGTCTTGCCGGGGGTCGGATTGCCGCCGTAGAGCGCCACCCCGGGGCGCAAGAGGTCGAAATGGTAGCGCGGCCCGAGGAAGATGCCCGAGGAGTTGGCGAAGGAGACCGGCGCCGGCGGCAGGCGCTTCAGCGCCCGGCGGAAGGACTTCAGCTGCGTGGCGTTGAGAGGATTGTCCGGCTCCTCGGAACTCACCAGGTGGCTCGAGACGAGGGATAGCTCGATGCCCTCCAGCCGCTCGTGGGCGGCCGCGAGGCGATCCAGCTCGTCGGGCGGCAGGCCGAGCCGGCGCATGCCGGTGTCCACGTGCAGCCCCGCCGCGAGCGCCCGGCCGAGCCGGCGGGCCCGGGCAGCCCAGGTCTCGATCTCCTCCAGGGAGTTGAGGACCGGGACCAGACCGAAGGCCAGGAAGTCGTCCTCCAGCTCCGGCAGGAGCCCGCCCAGGACGTAGATCTGCGCCTCGGGCAACAGGCCGCGCAGGGCGACCCCCTCTTCCGGCAGGGCGACGAAGAAGACCCGGCAGCCGGCCCGGAAGAGCGCCGGCGCCACCTGCTCCAGGCCGAGGCCGTAGGCGTTCGCTTTCACCACGGCGGAGCAGGCGACGTTCGGGCCTCCCCGGCCGGCCAGGATGGCGAAGTTCTCGGCCAGCGCGTCCAGGTCGATGGTCAGGATGGCGCCGGCGCCGCGCTCGCTGGAGGAGGCGAGTCCGCTTTGGGGCAACGGTGACGACGGGTTCAAGGGTCTCGGTCCTTCGGCCGCGAAGGAGCTCTATCCCTGCCCTGCCTAACAAATCGTCAAATGGCGGGCAAGGCGCGCCGCTGCGCTGGTTCGGCCGGCTCGGACGCGCGCCCGCCTCGCCGGCCCCGGGGCCGTCCGGGGATCAATTGGGTCTCAGGGCCGCGTCGATCAGGACCTGGGCCGCCCGCTTGGCCTTCCGGGCCGCCTCCCGGTCGCCGCCCACCTGGGCCATGACGATGGCCCCCTCGGCCAGCAGGTTGAGCCCCTCGGCGAGCGCCTGGGGGTCGGCGGCACCGGCGTCCCGCGCCAGTTCGCGAATGTAATTGAGGATCAGTCGCTTGTGCTCGGTGCACGCGCCGCGGATGGGATCCTCCGGGTCGGCGAACTCGCTGGCGGCGTTGATGAACATGCAGCCGCGAAAATCGGGCTCGGCGAACCAGGCCGCCAGGGCGTCGAACAGCACGAGCAGCCGGTCGCGCGGCGCCTTGGCGCGGGATTCCACGAAGCGCATGAACCAGTTGCGGAAGCGCTCGTCGCGCAGCCGCAGGACCGCCAGGATCAGCTCGTCCTTGGACCTGAAGTGATTGTAGAGGGTCATCTTGGCGACCCCGGCCTCGGCCAGGATGCGGTCGATGCCGGTCGCGTGGTAGCCCTCCCGGGCGAACAGCTCGAGGGCCGTGTCCACCAGATGATCGCGCCGTCCGCGTGCCATCGCTCGTTCCAATCCTACGATTCCGTACCTGTACAAACTTGTCTATGAAAATTGCCCAAGTCAAGGACAACTCGCCTCCACGGAGCCGGATACCAACCACACCGGCCAACGAAAATCCAGATCTAGTCTAATATTTAACTTGAAAATCAATTATATAATCATTGGGCGGCCAATCAGACCGGATTTTCCATTTTGAGCACTTGCATATACAGACCGTACTGTCTATATATCGACCTCGCAACCACGAGATCCATCCGAGGCATCGAAAACCGCTCAACGCGCGGCGAGGCGGAGCCGCCGCCAAAACCAAGGAAGGCCAGCACATGAACCGTATTCCCCTCGTCGATCCGGCCGAGGCCGACGGCAAAGCCAAGATCCTCCTCGACGCCGTGCAGGAGAAGCTGGGCGTCACCCCCAACATGACCCGTGCCATGGCCAACGCGCCGGCCGTGCTGGCGGCCTATCTCGGCTTCAGCCAGGCGCTCGCCGGCGGCCGTCTGGACGCCAAGACCCGAGAGGCCCTTGCACTGACGGTGGCCGGGATCAACGGCTGCCGCTACTGCGCCTCGGCCCACACGGCGGTCGGCCGTGGCCTCGGGGTGCCGGCCGACGAGCTGGCCGCCAACCTGGACGGGCGCTCGGCCGATCCGCGCCTCGACGCCGTCCTCGACTTCGCCGCAGCCTTGACCGAACGACGCGGCCGGGTGAGCGACACCGAGATCGCGGCGCTGCGCCTCGCGGGCGTGAGCGACGGCGAGATGGCCGAGATCATTGCGGTTGTCGCCCTCAACTTCTTCACCAACCTCTTCAACATCGCCAGCGAGACCGAAGTGGACTTCCCCCTGGTGGAGCCCCGGCAAGCCGCGGCCTGAGACGGCAGTCCGGCCACCCCCTCCCGGTCCCCAACCGCAAGGAACCTGCGCCATGCCCCACAAGCCCGGATTTCGCCTCGGCGTCTACGTCTTCAAGGACGCCGAGGTGGTCGACTTCGCGGCGCCCTACGGCGTCTTTTCGGTCGCCCGGCGGCTCGATCCCGCGCTCGACGCTTTTCTGGTCGCCGAGAGCCAGCGCCCGGTGCAGACCCAGGCCGGCTTCACCGTGCTGCCCAACTACGCCTTCGCCGACCAGCCGGCGATGGACGCCTTCCTGATCCCCGGCGGCTTCGGCACGCGCCAGGAGACCTACAACGCCAACCTGCACCGCTTCATCCGCGCCCTGCCGGGAGAGACCCTGTTGACCAGCGTCTGCACCGGCTCCTGGATCTACGGCCAGATGGGCCTCCTGGACGGACTGAAGGCGACCAACCGCAAGGAGCCTGACCGCCTCGAAGCCTCCGGCATGGGCCAGGTGCCGATCGACCGGCTGGCGGTGATCGCCCCCAAAGCCGAGATCTCGCGGGCCCGGGTGGTCGACGCCGGGCGCATCGTCACCGCAGGCGGCATCGCCAGCGGCATGGAGATGGGCTTCCACCTGCTGGAGCGGGCCGGCTATGACGAGGCGTTCCGGCGCGAGGTCGCCCGCATCATGGAGTACGAGCAGGCCTTTGACCTCTACCGCCACGACCGGGAGGTCGCGGCCGCGCCGGCGGTTTGAGTCCGGCCAGGAGAAGGGAGTTCCGCGCCATGGAGCAGAAGGTCAGCGACATCGCCTTCACGCCGGCCGTCAAGGCGGCGCAGGCGCAGCGCGGCTCGCGCGCCGCCTATGCGAGAGCCACGGAGAAGCGCGACTGGCAGGACCGGGTGACGCCCGACCTGGCGGCCTTCCTGGCGGTACGGGACTCCTTCTACTTCGCCACGGCCAACGCCGCCGGCCAGCCCTATATCCAGCACCGCGGCGGTCCCCCGGGCTTCCTCAAGGTCGTGGACGAACGCAGCCTCGCCTTCGCAGACTTCGGCGGCAACCGCCAGTACATCACCCTGGGCAACCTGTCGGAGAACGACAAGGCCCACATCTTTCTGATGGACTACCCCAACCGACGCCGGATCAAGATCTGGGGCCGCGCGCAGGTGGTGGAGGACGACCCGGAGCTCTTGGCGCGCCTCACCGAGACCGGCTACGAGGGCCGGCCCGAACGCGCTATCCTGTTCCGGATCGAGGCCTGGGACGTGAACTGCCCGCAACACATCACACCCCGCTTCACGGCCACGGAGGTGGCCCATGCGGTCGCGCCGCTCCAGGCGCGCATCGCCGAGCTGGAAGCGGAAATCGCAAACCTGCGCGGCCGGAAAACCGGCCCCGAGACAGCGGAGGCGAAGACATGAGCAAACGCTACGACACCTTGATCCTCGGCAGCGGCAACGCCGGAATGGGCGCGGCCGGGCCGCTTGCAGCCGCCGGCAAGTCGGTGGCCATGGTGGAATCCCGGGACGTGGGCGGCACCTGCCCGCTGCGCGGCTGCGTCCCCAAGAAGGTTCTGGTGGCGGCCGCACAGGTGCTGCATCAGATCGAGCGCGCGCCTCACCATCACATCGAGGTCGGACCAGCGAAGCTGGACTGGGCCGGGCTGATCGAACGCGAACGCGGTTTCGTCGAAGGTGTGCCCGAGGCCTTCGAGAAAAGCCTGGCGGATCGCGGCGTCGAGCTGATCAAAGGGCGGGCCCGCTTCGTCGCCCGCGACGCCGTCGAGGTCGACGGCCGGCGCATCGAGGCCGGCACGATCGTGATCGCCACGGGCTCCAAGCCGCGCCCGCTGCCGATCCCCGGCGCCGAGCACCTGATCACCAGCGAGGAGATCCTGGAGCGGCGCGAGCTGCCCGAGTCCCTCATCTTCATCGGCGGCGGCGTGATCGCGCTCGAGTTCTCCCATGTCTACGCGCGCGCCGGCACCAAGGTCACGATCCTTGAGGCCCTCCCGCGCCTGCTGCCGCGCACCGAGGCCGACGCGGTCGCGGAGATCCACAAGGAGAGCGCGCGCATCGGGATCGACATCCTGACCGGGGTGACGGTGCAGGAGATCGTGCCCGCCGACGGTGGCCTGACGGTCCGTTTCGAGCACAACGGAGAGGTGAAAAGCCTGACCGCCGCCCAGGTCGCCAACGGCACGGGACGCGTCCCCGATCTGGACGGGCTGGATCTCGCCGTCGGCGAGATCGAACACAAGGGGACGCGCATCCTGGTCGACGATCACCTGCGCAGCATCTCCAACCCACGGGTCTTCGTCGGCGGCGACGCCCTCTGGTCCTCGGCCCAGCTCTCGCCGGTCGCCAGCTACGAAGGCAGAGTGATCGCCCACAACATCCTGGACGACACGCCGCAGGTCCCGGACTACGGCTCCGTGCCGGCCAACATCTACACCGTGCCGGCCTTGGCGAGCGTGGGCCTGAGCGAGGAAGAGGCGCGCCAGCAGGGGCTCGACTTCGAGGTCAAGGCCAACGACCTCGCCACCTGGCGCTCGTCGGCGACCCATGCCGAAAGCGTCGCCTACTCCAAGGTGCTGACGGAGACGGGGAGCGGCAGAATCCTGGGCGCCCATCTGGTCGGCCACGGCGGCGAAGAGATCATCCACCTCTTCGCGTTCGCCATGCGCCACGGCGTGACGGCCGAGGGTCTGTCGGACGCGGTCTACGGCTATCCGACCTTCGCCTCCGATATCAAGCACATGTTGTGACGACGAGGGCCGCAAGCCGGAGACTGGGACAGGCTCGAAAGCCCCTCAGGCCAGCAGGGTCTGCAGCGACGGCAGGGCGCCGGCGACCAAGGGTCCCGCGAGCGCTGCCAGTCGCGAGACCTGCGCGGCGAGCGACAGGCCGAGGCCGCGCTCGCCGATCCAGGCCTCCTGCTGGGCGGGGGTGCCGCCGCCGGTCGCGCGCTCGGCCAGCAGGTAGGTCTCGGCCCTGAGGTACCAGGCCGCCGGCAGGTAGATGGCCGCCAGCACCAGGGAGAAGGCGGTGCCCCAGTAGAGGCTGAGGCCGAGCCCCACCTGGCGCACCCGTTCCTGGGCGTCGGGGTCGGCGAGGAGGGCGGCGGGCCAGCGCAGCCAGGCCACCATTGAGAGCACCAGGACCACCAGCACCAGGGTCCCGGCGTAGAGCAGCGCGCTCGTGGCCCTGAGCCGCGCCCCGAGGCGCCGGACCTGGGCCTCGCCCGCGCCGGCCTCCACCTCCGCCGAGGGCGCCAGGGTGCTGCAGGACATGACCGCGAAGGCGAGGAAGACGGTGGCGACGGCGACCAGGCCGTTGGAGACCATGCGCGTCCACTCGAAGGCGTCGAGGGAGAAGATGGCGCCGGTGCCGTCGGCGAAAGCGCCGAGGGTCGGCCCCAACATCCCGGCCTCGGTGAAGCGGAAGGAGACGTCGCTGCGCGCCGCCGCCAAGAAGCCGACTACCGAGAAAGCGAGCACCCAGAGCAGCACCGGCCGCCGACGGGGCTCCTCCAATAGATGCCGGAACACCCAGCCGGCGAGCAAGATGGTGGCGAGCGCCGAGACCGCGAGCAGGATCAGCGTCGCCTCCCAGAGGAAGCGTGCCCGCCACTCGCCGGCCCGGATGGCGTTGTCGAAGGAGGCCGCCTCCCCCACGAAGCCTGCCGGCAGGGGCGCCCGGTTGACCAAGTGAAAGACCGCGACGGCGACGGCCATGACGAGGACCGGCCCCAAGATCGGCAGAACTCTCCAGACCTCGTCGAGCGCGCGCTTCACGATGTAGCTTTCTTCAGGCCGTCCCCGGCGTCCCGCGCCGCGCCCGCGCTCACGGCATGGGAATCTCGTTCAGCTTGCGGGGCACGTGGTAGCCGGCCTCGACCGCCGGTCGGGCCGCGATCTCGCGGTACCAGCGTGCCACGTTGGGGAAAGAGGCGAGATCGACGCGGTGCCATTCGAAGCGGGAGATCCAGGGCCAAGTGGCGATGTCGGCGACCGAATAGTCGTCCACGATGAACGCACGGCCTTCGAGTCGCCGGTCGAGCACGCCATAGAGGCGCTCGGCGATCTCGTGATAGCGGGTCTCGGCGTAGGGCGCCTTGCCCTCGTTGTGCTTGAGGAAGTGGTGGGCCTGGCCGAGCATGGGTCCCAGGTCGCCCATCTGCCACATGAGCCATTCCATCGCTTGCCAGCGCGCCTTCTCGTCGCTGGGCATCAGCTTGCCGGTCTTCTCCGCCAAGTAGAGCAGGATCGCCCCCGACTGCATGAGGGAGGTGCCGGTGTCGCGGTCGACGATGGCGGGGATCTTGCCGCCAGGGCTGATCTCCAGGAAGGCCGGCTCGAACTGCTCGTCGGCCCCGATGTTGACGGCGTGGGTCTCGTAGGGAAGGCCCAGCTCCTCCAGCATGATGGAGACCTTGCGCCCGTTGGGCGTGCCCCAGGTGAAGAGATCGATCATCGTCTCGCCCGTTCCTCTACGTCGTTTCGATTCGTTCGCTCGCCGCTCAGGCCGTCCCCTCGGCCCGCGCCAGAAATCGCCCGGGACGCGCGCCACTCGAACCCGCCTCGCCCCACACCGGCGCGCCGTTGACGAAGACGCCGCGGATGCCCGCGGCCGGCCGCTCGGGCTCCTCGTAGGTCGCCAGGTCGATCACGCTGGCCGGATCGAAGACCACCAAGTCGGCGAAACAGCCGGGCCTGAGGAGCCCCCGCTCCTTCAGTCGGAAGGTCTTGGCCGCGAGGCCGGTCATGCGGTGGACCGCGGCTTCGAGCGGCAGCAGACCCTTCTCGCGCACGTAGCGCCCCAGCACCCGGGGGAAGGTGCCCCAGAGGCGCGGGTGGGGATGGGCCATGCCGGGCAGGCCGTCGGAGCCCACCATGGTGCGCGGGTAGGCGAGGATGCGCTCCAGATCCTCGTCGGCCATCTGGAAGTAGATGGCGCCGGCCGGCCGCAATCGGCGCACCGCCGCCTCCTGCTCGCAGCCCCAGTCCGCCGCGACGTCGGCGAGCCAGCGGCCCGCCGCCTCCGGGCAGGGCCCGCTGTTGGCGATCAAGACGTCGGTCGCCTCGTCCACATGCTCCTGCAGCAGCACGGTGGAGCTCGCCGTGTAGGGATAGACGTCGAGGCCGACCGCCTGCCGCTCGGCCGCCGCGTCGATGGCGGCAATGGTCTCCCGGCTGCGGCCGTAGTTCTTCGGCCCGGCGCACTTGTGGTGGGAGACCACCACCGGCAGTCGGGCGTCGCGGCCGATGGCGAAGGTCTCCTCCAGCGCCTCGAGCACGTGATCGCCTTCGTCGCGCATATGGGTGACGTAGAGCGCGTTCGTCTTGTCCGAGATGCACCGGGCGAGCCCGGTCACCTCCTCCGTCGAGGCGGCCTCGGAGTTGGGATAGCCCAGGCCGCTGCTGAGGCCCAGGCTGCCCTGGTCGAGCGCCTCGGCGAGGCGCGTGCCCATGGCCTCGACCTCGGCCGGTCCGGCGGCGCGGCCGTAGTCGTCGCCCAGCGCCTCCACCCTCAGCATGCCGTGGCCGGTGAGGAGCGCCAGGTTCAAGGCCGGCGGCGAGGCCTCCAGCGCCTCGCGGTAGGCCGCCACCGTCGGGTAGAAGTCGCCGGGCCCGCCCAGGAGGGAGATGGGGTCCGGCAGCCCGGTCCCCGCCTTGAAGGGCGCCAGGCTGACCCCGCAGTTGCCGGCGATCACCGTAGTGACGCCTTGGGAGACCTTGAAGTCCATGCCGGGGGTTGCGAGCGCCGCCCGGTCGTCGTGGGTGTGCACGTCGATGAAGCCGGGCGCGACGACGCAGCCCGTGGCGTCGATCTCCTCCTCCGCGCGCCAGCCCGAGAGCTCTCCCACGGCAACGATACGCTCGCCCTCCACCGCCACGTCGGCGTGGCAGGCGGTCGACCCGCTGCCGTCGATCACCAGGCCGCCGCGCAGCAGGAGCTGCGCCCGGCCGCTCGGCTCGGCCGCCTCGCTCATGGTCGGTTCACCTCGTTCAGCAGCAGGTCTTCGAAGGAATCGGCGCGGCGGATGACCCGCGCCTCGCCGTCCTCCTCCAGCAGCAGGACCGTCGGGCGGCCGCGGCCGTTCATGGCGTAGATCTGATCCATGGAATAGGCGCCCGTGTCGAGGAAGGCGATCAGGTCGCCGGGACGGGTGGCGGCGGGCAGCTCCCGGAAGCCGGGCAGGCGCACCAGATGGGCGCTCAAGCTGGCTTGGTGCTTCGCCAGTTCCGGCGTCTCGGCCAGCAGGCGGCGCAGCAGTCCTTCGCCGTCTACGTCGTAGAAGGAATCGCCGTTGTCGCAGAGCGGTCCCACCAGGCGGAACAGCCCGGTCTCGCTGTCCTCGGCACGGTTTGCCGTCACTGCGTGGAAATACCAGTGGTAGGCGAAGGTCTCGAGCAGGGTGTGGTAGCCCGCGTCCAGATAGAGCCAGGTTTCGCTGCCCCGGGCCTTCACGTTCTCGATCCGGCTCAGCAGCAACGCCGCGTCGCTCATCAGCCGACGTCCCGGCTCAGTGACGATCTCTACCTCCCCGCCCAGACCCTCGCGCACAGGCGTCAACAGCGCCTCGGCGAACTCGCCGATCTCCGCGCCCGCGCGGTAGTAGCCGATGGCCCGCGACTGGTCGTGGTACTTCACGTAGTCGACGGGAAAGCCGCCGCCCACGTTGACACAGTCGAGGGGTGCGCCGAGCGCCTCCTGCACAGCCCTGGCCTGCCCGGCGATGAAGCGCCCGGCGACGGCGTAGCTCGCCCGGTCGGTGACCTGCGAGCCCACGTGCACGTGCAGGCCCGCGAGCCTCAGATGGTCGGCGCCCTCGCGCAGGATCTCCAGCGCCGGGGGCAGCTGGTCCACGGTCATACCGAACTTGGTGCGGCTGGAGGCGGTCTCCGTGCCGGGCGCGGTGCCGCTTTCCAACTCAGGCACCAGGCGCAGGGCGACGTTGGCCCGCGTCCCCCGCGCTTCAGCCACCTCGCGGATGCGCCCCAGCTCGAAGAGGGAATCCACGTTGATAGCCTTGATCGGCGGATCGACCGCGGCGGCGATCTCGGAGCGGGACTTGGCGACGCCGTTGAGGACAATGGCGGAATCGGCGAAGCCCGCAAGACGCGCCTTGGCCAGCTCGCCCTCGGAGTTGACCTCCAGCGCGCAGCCGCAGTCGCGGATCAGCCTGAGCACCGATGACAGCGAGCAGGCCTTGCTGGCGAAGGCCACGGTGGTGTTGGGATGATGGGCCCGGAAGGCCTCGGTTAGCCCCGCCGCGTTGGCCCGTATGCGCCCCGCCGAGAAGACGAAAAGCGGCGTGCCATGCTGCTCGGCGAGGGCCACCAGGTCGATGCCCTCCATCGCCAGGTGGCCGCCCCGTGTCTCCAGGTAACCCGGCACCTGCCAGGGTGTCAGGGAGAAAGCCTCCTTCATGCCGGCGGCCCCTCCGATCCTTCCGCTCCGCTTGGTGCGTCGGTCGCGGCCGGGCGCTCACGCGCCAGAATCGACATGACCACGAGATTTCCCAATTCGCCCGTCTCCCTCAGCGCCGCCTCGCGCAGCGTCCCTTCCTCGACGAAGCCGGCCGACATATAGGCCCGGCGCGCGCGCTCGTTGTCGTCGAAGACGTCGAGCCAGAGCCGGTTGGCGCCGAGCCCGCCGAACGCGAGGTCGACGATTCCCTGCAGCATGGCCCGGCCCACGCCGTTGCCCGGCTCGCCGACGGCCATACGCTCCAGCTCGATACTGCGGGCACGGGAATGCAAGCCCGACAGGATGGCGTAGCCGATGGGCGCGCCCTCGGCGTCCTCGGCGATCAAATAGCCCTTTTCGGGATCCGCCAGGTTCCGCGCGTGCCGCTCGCGCGGCCAGCGGAAGATGAAGGCGGCGAAGTCCGGCCTCGCCTCCTGGCTCAGGATCCAGTCCAGATCCGCCTCCACCGCGCGCCTCAACCGCGACATGGACCGCGACTTGGGCATGGCCGCCGCGCACTCCCGGCACATTGTTCATGGTCGCGGCACAGTCCGGGCTCGCCCTCGGGAAGTCAAGCGCCGCCGGTCCCGCGCCGCGTCCGCCATTGACAGTCCCGCCGGCGCGCTCTTTGGTCGCGCTTCGCAGAGGCCGCACGGACGCCCCACCGATGACCGAGAGACCCGCCCGGACCATCGCCATCGTCCCGCTGCAGGAGGCGCCCGCGGCGCTTCCGGTCTGCGCCCGCTGGCTGAACGATGAATGGGGCAGGGCCCAGGGGTACAGCCTCGAGGCGACCCGGGACTGGCTCGAGGCCGTGATCGCGCCCGGCTCCGGCGAGGCGGGCTTCGTGGCTTTGGACGGCGGCGCGCCGGTCGGGGTTTGCCTACTAGTGGCCTGCGACCTCGACTCGCGCGCCGAGCTCACGCCCTGGGTCTCGGGCTTCTACGTCCTGGCGGAGCGGCGGCGCAATTCGATCGGTTCGCGCTTGTTGGCGGCCATCGAGGCGGAGGCCCAGTCGCGCGGCCACGACCGGCTCTACCTCTACACCCACAGCGCCGAGAGTCTTTACCGGCGGCTCGGCTGGCGGGTCATGGAGCGCTTCGCGCTGAAGGGCACCGACTTCGCCCTCATGGTGAAAGACCTGGTGTGAAGCCGCGGGCCAACGTCACGGCTTAGGCTGCCAAGAGTCTACGTAGCCCTCCCACTCCAAGCCAGCCGGCAGATCGCCGACCTGCAGCATGTCGCGGGTGTCGATCATGACGGCCACCTCGTCGGTCTCCTTGCGAGCGTGCTTCATGGCGGTCTCGTAGGCCTTGGGATGGGGCCCGTGGGAGAAGCCGGTGGGATGCAGCGTCATCATGCCGGGCTTGATGTTGTCGCGGCTGAAGAAGTCGCCCCGGTGATAGAAGAGGACTTCGTCGTAGTCCTCGTTGGAGTGGTAGAAGGGCAGCTTGAGGGCGCCCGGGTCGGACTCGATGGGCCGCGGCGCGAAGGTGCAGATGACGAAGCGCTCGGCGACGAAGGTGGTGTGGGCCGAGGGCGGCAGGTGATAGCGGGCCGACATGAGCGGGCGGATATCGCGCCAGTTGATGCGCACCGGCGCCAGGTTGCCGTGCCAGCCCACCGCGTCGAGCGGGTTGAAGGGGAAGACCTGGGTCGAGAGCGTGCCCTCGCGCTTGATGGAAACGGCCCACTCCTCCTCCGACTGCTGGTCGCGGAAGGCCTCGTCCAGCGCCGGCGTGTCCAGCATGGCCGGATCGAAGATGGCGTGGGCGCCGGCCGGACCCTTGTCGGGCAGCCGGTAGGCGCTGTTGGTGGCCTGGATCATCAGGAGCTCCGCCGCGCCGTCGCAGTCCAGACGCCAGGAGGTGCCGCGCGGCAGCACGATATAGTCGCCGTCCCGGAAGGCGAGGTGCCCGTAGTCGCAGAAGAGGTGCCCCCTGCCCTCGTGGACGAAGAGGCAGTCGTCGCCGTCGGCGTTGCGCACCAGATGGTCCATCCTGCCGTGGGTGCGCCAGAAGCGAACCTCCACCGCCCGGTTGCCGAGGACCCGCTGCGCCTCCCAGGGCGACGCCGCGGCGGGTTTCAGCTCGTTGAAGTCGAAGGCACGGGGCCTGAGCGGCCCCTCGAAGCGGCTCCAGCCGGTCGGCGGGTGCCGGTGGTGCAGTTGGGTCGCCGGCCCGAAGAAGCCCTCGCGGCCCACCTCGCGCTCGTAGGTGCCCTCGGGCAGGTCGCAGTGGGCCTGCCGGCTGGCGGTGCCCTCGACCCTCGGAAACGAGATCCAGTGGCGCATGTCGCCCTTCTCCCACGCTCTTGGCCGGCCGCGGCGTCCTTGCCTATCAGGCGTGCCAGCCCTTGATCGGTCAGTCCGAATCTAGATATAGTTTCAAATGAAACTATTAACAAGCAGCTACGAAGCGAGCCATGACCGGGGACCGGGATAGGCGGCAAGAAGGCGCGGAAGGGAACGAGGAACCCGCCGACCGCGGCGCCCAGCCGGCGCTCGACCTCGACCGCTTTCTGCCCTACCGCCTGTCGGTGCTGCAGCTCGCCGTCAGCCGGGCGCTCGCCGAGATCTACGGCGCGCGCTTCGACCTGAGCCGCCACGAATGGCGGGTGCTGGCCGTGCTGGGGGCGGAAGCGCCGCTCACCGCAGGCGAGGTGGCCGCCCGCACCAGCATGGACAAGGTCCAGGTGAGCCGGGCGGTGGCGAAGCTGCAGGCCGCCGGGCAGCTGGCGAGGCACCCCGACCGGCGCGACCGCCGCCGCGCGCCCCTGGCCCTGACCCGCAAGGGCCGGGAGACCTACCGGCGGATCGTGCCGCTGGTGAGAGCCCGCGAGCGGGAGCTGCTGGGGGTCCTGACGCCGGAAGAGGCGCGCACTCTGGACGTCATCATGGACCGGCTCCACCGGCGCGCCGTCGAGCTCATGGGGCCGGTTGCGAACGATTCACGCTGAGCAGGCGGCTTGCTGGTGGCCCTGGGACCGAAAAAGGATTACCATAGATAATAAGGATAACGACTTTAGACATTCGCCTAGGGCATTTGGGTTATCGTTGATGGGGTGTTTCAGGGAGATGGTGCCACTATTTGTGGACGGATTGGCGTTGTCCGCCAGTTTCCGGGCCGGTGACGGCTGCTCCCGTATTATTTCAAGCTATTGATATGTATTAATTATTCAGATCTGGTGAAAAAAGAAAATGGCTTTGGTTGAGATGGATCAGCCTGCTAAGGGCAAGTCGGGGGCGTCGGCGGTTGACGAGGCCCCGTTGAGAATTCTGTTGGCGGACGACCACGCGCTGTTTCGCGCGGGCCTGCGCCACCTGCTTTCCGAGATCGGCGAGCGGGTCCAGATCGAGGAGGCCTACGACCACGCCAATACCGTGGCGCGGCTTTCCGAGCTGCAGGACCTGGACCTGCTGCTCCTGGACCTCAACATGCCGGGTATGACGGGGATCCCCGCGGTCAAGGAGATCTGCGCGCTGGCCCCGGACGTGCCGGTCATCGTCATCTCCGTGCGCGAGACCGCCGAGGACGTGCGCAAGGCGCTCGACGCCGGCGCCATGGGCTACATTCCCAAGTCCTCGACCCCGGAGGTGATGATGAGCGCGCTGCAGCTCGTGCTCTCGGGCGGCATCTACCTGCCGCCCCATCTGCTGCACGAGACGCCGGGCAATGGCGGCCGGACGGCGGCGCCCGAGCCGGCGGCCGACGCCGACGACCTGCTGGACCGGCTGACGCCGCGCCAGCGCGACGTCCTGCGGCTGCTCGCCCAGGGCCAGTCCAACAAGCAGATCGCCGACGTCCTGGGCCTGGCGCCCGGGACCGTGAAGATCCACATTTCCCGGATCCTGCGGGCCTTCGATGTCCAGAACCGGACCCAGGCGGTCATCGCCGCGGCCGACCTGCTGGGCGAAGAGCCGGCCGAAGCCGACTAGCCCGGACGTCTCGCAAGGGTTTGGGGTTGCGTAGGCCGCCTCAGTCCTGCAGCAGGTGGCGCATCAGCGCCCGCAGCTTTGCCGGGCGGACCGGCTTCTTCAGCAGGTGGAGGCGGCTCGCCTCCAGGTCCGGCAGGCCCTCCGGGTCGATGTCGCCCGTCACGATGATCCCCGGCAGGGCCCCGCCCCAGCGCTCGCGCACCGCGGCGACCGCCTTGTCGCCGGTCTCCCCGCCCGGCAGCCGGAAGTCCGCGATCACCATGTCCGGCGCGACCTCGGAACGCCTCGCCTCCTCGGCCGTCGCCACGGCCGCCACCCGGTAGCCCCAGGCCTCGAGCACCGTGCGCATAGCGTTGAGGACCATGGCGTCGTCCTCGACCACCAGGATGGTGGCGCCCTGGGCCTCCTCGGGCTCGGCCGCCCCTTCCGGCGCGGCTGGCGTCTCGGCCGCCTCGACGACGGCCGGACCTTCCACGCGCGCGACCTCTACCCAGAAGACCGAGCCCTTGCCCGGCACCGAGCGCACGCCGATGGGATGGTCGAGCAGGTCGGCCACCCGGCGCACGATCCCCAGACCCAGGCCCAGGCCGGCGCCGCGCTCCTTGGCGCCGCCGTCGAGCTGGCAGAAGTCGCCGAAGATCTCGGACTGCTTGTCCTCCGGGATGCCGGGACCGCTGTCCCAAACCTCCAGCCGAAGGGCATCGCCCGCGCGACAGCAGCCGATCAGCACCCGGCCCTGGTCCGTATGCTGCACGGCGTTGGAGAGCAGGTTGTCCAGAATCCGCTCCAGCAGGCCCGGGTCGCTGCGCACCGCCGCGCTGCTCGGTACGAGGCGCAGCTCCAGGCCCTTCTGCTTGGCGATGCCGGCGTACTGCTGGTGGAGGCGGCGCAGCAGGGGGCCGATCGGCACGTCCTCCAGCTGGGGCCGGACGGCGCCGGCCTCCAGCTCCGAGACATTCAGCAGCGAGTCCAGCAGCCTCTGGGTGAAGGCCAGCGAGTCCTGCATGTTGGAGATGATGGTGAGGGACTCGGGATCGTTGGTGCGGCCCGAGAGCGCCGAGACCAAGAGCTCCATGGCGTGCAGCGGCTGGCGCAGGTCGTGGCTGGCGGCGGCCAGGAAGCGCGTCTTGGCGGCGTTCGCTTGATCGGCCCGCTCCTTGGCGGCCTTCAGCTCCTCCTCGGCCTGGCGCCGCTTGCTGATGTCCCGTGCGAAGCTGCAAACGAACTCGCGGCCGTCGTAGGCCAGGAAGTAGATCGAGACGTCGATCGGAAAGAGCCGGCCGTCCTTGGCGCGATGGGTGGCCTCGAAGGTGTAGGCCTGGCGGCGCTTGATCTTCTCCCAGATGCGCGGCCAGGCCGGACGCTCCACCTCCGGATCGATGTCGGCCATGGTCATGCCGTGGAGCTCGTCGATGGAATAGCCGAGCATCCGCGAGGCCGTGTCGTTCACGTAGACGAAGTGCCCGGTGGGGTCGATCCAATAGACCGCGTCGCCGGCCCGGTCGAGGGAGAAGCGGGCGAGGCGCAGTTCTTCCGGGGTCTCGCCCGGCCCAGAAAGGGGTCGGGTGGAGGCCGACGAAGATCCGTTCGCGTCGCTCGTTCTGGTCATGGGTCGAGTATGAGGCTCCGCTCCGCCCCTCGATGCCGCTGGATGCGGTCAGTCTAGGGCAATCGCGCGGCGCAGGGAAACGCCGCCGCTGGTCGACCTGTTAGGTCCGACAGACGGTGCCAGTCGCAAAAGGCGCCGCTTTCAGGCGTTCACGTCGATCACCACCCGGCCGCGCACCCGGCCCTTCAGGATCTCCTGGCCCAGGCGCGGCAGGTCCTGAAGGGCGGCGTCCTGGACCATGGCCTCGAGCTTCGTCATGGGCAGGTCCCGGGTGATGCGGTCCCAGGCGGCGCGCCGCCGGTCCTGCGGGCAGGTGACGGAATCGATCCCCAGGATGTTGATGCCGCGCAGCAAGAAGGGGATCACCGTGGTCTCCAGCTTGATGCCGCCGGCGTTGCCGGCCGAGGCGATCGAGCTGTGCAGCTTCATCTGGGGCAGCACGTGGGCCAGCGTGGTGCCCCCCACCGCGTCGATGCAGGCGGCCCAGTGCTCGCTGTCCAGCGGCCGGGTCGGCGGCTCGGCCAGCTCGGCCCGGTCGACGAAGTCGGTGGCGCCCAGGTCGCGCAGATAGTCGTGGGTCTCGGCCCGCCCGGTCGAGGCCGTCACCTGATAGCCCAGCTTGGCGAGGATGGCGACCGCCACCGAACCCACGCCGCCCGCCGCGCCGGTCACCAGCACCGGCGCCTGCTCGGGCGTCAGGCCGTGCTCTTCCAGCACCATGACGCCGAGCATGGAGGTCAGGCCGGCCGTGCCGATGGCCATGGCCTGTTTGGTGCTGAGGCTGTCGGGCAGCTTGACCAGCCAGTCGCCCTTGAGCCGGGCCTTCTGGGCGTAGCCGCCCCAGTGGATCTCGCCGACCCGCCAGCCTGTGGAGACCACCCGGTCGCCCGGCGCGAAATCGGGATGGGCGCTTTCCGCCACCGTGCCGGAGAGGTCGACGCCGGGCACATGGGGATAGTGACGCACCAGACGGCCGAGACCCTGCATGATCATGCCGTCCTTGTAGTTCAAGGTGGAGTACTCGGTGGCGATGGTCACGTCACCCTCGGGCAGCGCGCTCTCCTCCAGCTCCTTGATCTCGGACGAGACCTTGCCGTCGCTTTCCTCCAGCACCAGGGCCCTGAACATGGCCGCCCTCCCCTCTTCGCTCGCCGCCCGCACCGTGCTCACGGGCGGGCCGATAGCGGGAGTGGTAGCGCGCGGCCCCGCGGCCCGCAAGGGCGCGCAAACGGCCTCCCAATCGGGGCGGCGGTCATGGTGAGCGGCCGGTGAAAGTGCCCGAAGCCGGTCCGGCGCGGTTCAGAACTTCTCCTCGCCGCGCACCCGGACCGGATCCGGAAAGTCCCGGTAGAGGGCGAAGAAGGCGTCGGCCGCCAGCGCGTTGACCGCGTGGTGGAAGCCCTCGACCGGATCGCTGCGGGCGGCCACGTGGTTGAACGCCCGGTCGAGCTGGGCCATGTCCTCGACCTCCAGCATGATGTGGAACTCGCGCAGCTGCGGCGGGCCGAGGCCCAGCTTGCGCCGCGTGATGCGGTGGCCGGAGATCAGGCCCTCGTCCTTCAGGTAGGCGAAATAGGCGGCCGCTTTCTCCGCGAAATCGGTGTCGCTGACCCCGGGCTTCAGGTTGCAGAAGATATGGTAGATGTCCATGAGCCTCAGCTCCCGGCCGCCTCCGGTTCGAGGGTGTCGATGAATCGCACCGGCCGGCCGGCGGGCGGGCCCTGCAGCTCTCCGTCGCGCATCACCACCCGGCCACGGATCACGGTCGCCATGGGCCAGCCGGTGACCGTCCGGCCCTCGAAGGGCGACCAGCCGCACTTGGAGGCGAGCCAGTCGCCGGTGATCTCCCGCCGCGCCCTGAGGTCCACCAGAGTGAGATCGCCGTCGTAACCGACCGCAATGCGCCCCTTGCCGGCGATGCCGTAGATGCGCTGGGCCCCGGCGCTGGTCAGGTCCACCACCCGGGCGAGGCTCAGGCGCCCCGCGTTCATGTGGTCGAGCAGGAGCGGCAGCAGCGTCTGCACGCCAGGCATGCCCGAGGGCGTCGCCGGATAGTCGCCGTCCTTCTCCTCCCGGCTGTGGGGGGAGTGGTCAGAGCCCACCACGTCGACCACCCCCTCGGCCACCGCGCGCCAGAGGCCGGCCCGGTGCTCCTCGCCGCGAATCGGCGGGTTCATCTGAGCGAGGGTGCCGAAGCGTTCGTAGCAGTCCGGCGCGGCCAGGGTCAGGTGCTGGGGCGTCACCTCGACGGTCGCGATGTCCTTGTTGCGGCCGAGGAGCGCCATCTCCTCGGCGGTGGTGATGTGCAGCACGTGGACCGGCCGGCCGGCCCGGCGGGCGAGGCCCAAGAGCCGCGTGGTCGCCTTGAAGGCCGTCTCGGCGTCGCGCCAGACCGGATGCTGGTCGACGTTGGCGCCGCCGCGCACCAGGGCGAGACGCTCGCGCAGCCGCTCCTCGTCCTCCGAGTGGACCGCGCAGCGACGGCGCCCGGCTTGCAGCACCTGAAGCAGGGTCTCGTCGTCGTCCACCAGCAGGTTGCCGGTGGAGGAGCCCATGAAGATCTTCACCCCGCAGCAGCCGGGCAGGCATTCGAGCTCCGCCAAAGCCTCCACGTTCTCCGCCGCGGCGCCGACGAAGAAGGCGTGGTCGGTCCAGGCCCGGCCGCGGGCGCGCTCGAGCTTGTCGTTCAGGGCCTCGGCGTTGGTGGTGCTGGGCTTGGTGTTGGGCATCTCGAAGACCGCCGTGACGCCGCCCAGCGCCGCCGCCCGGGTGCCGCTTTCCAGGTCCTCCTTGTGCTCGTTGCCCGGTTCGCGGAAGTGCACCTGGGTGTCGATCACCCCGGGCAGCACGTGGAGCCCCTTGGCGTCGAGGCGCTCGGCCGCGTCGTCGCCCGAGAGAGCACCGATCGCCACGATCCGCCCGCCCTTCACCGCGAGATCGGCCTCGACCGGGCCGCCGGGCGTCAGCAGCGTTCCGCCGCCGACGATCAGGTCGTAAGCTGTCTTGCCGGCCGTGGTCATCGCAGGCCTCCTCCCAAATTCCCTGGTGCGCTTGCGCCGCCCTCTTGCAACGCATCCTCTCTCCCGCCACCTTTAGGCACGGGCGTTTTCGGCCCGAAACGGAACGACCATGAACCAGCCGTCCTTCGCGATCCTGCCCAACCGTGGCGTGCTCGAGCTCTCGGGACCAGACGTCCGGAGCTTCCTGCAGGGCATCGTATCGAACGACGTGAACCGGGTGTCAACCGAGCGGGCCGTCTGGACCGCCTTTTTGACGCCCCAGGGCAAGTTCCTGCACGAGTTCTTCCTGGTGGCGCGGCCCGCGGCGGCGGAGGCGGAAACGCTCTTCTGGCTCGACTGCGAGGCGGAGCGGCGCGACGACCTGCTGCGCCGCCTCAAGATCTACAAGCTGCGGGCCAAGGTGGAGCTGAGCGACCGGAGCGGCGATCTGGCGGTCGCCGCCCTGTTCGGCGCGGGCGCCCTCGACCGGCTCGGACTGGATCCGGGCGAGGCCGGGCAAGCAATCGACTACGCCGAAGGAACGGCTTTCGCGGACCCGCGCCTCTCGGCCCTCGGCGCGCGCGCGATCCTGCCCCGGGCGGCGGCCGAGGCCGCCCCGCCCGAGGGCTTCGCGGCCGCCGCGCGCGAGGACTACGACGGCCTGCGCCTTTCCCTCGGCGTGCCGGACGGCAGCCGGGATCTGGAGGTGGAGAAGTCGCTGCTGCTGGAATCGGGCTTCGAGGAGCTGAACGGCCTCGACTGGGACAAGGGCTGCTACATGGGCCAAGAGCTGACCGCCCGCACCAAGTACCGGGGTCTCACCAAGAAGCGCCTGCTGCCGGTCGCGTTCGAGGGACCTGCCCCCGCGCCCGGCACGCCGGTCCTCTGCGCGGAGCGGGAGGCAGGCGTGCTGCGCTCCACGGCCAACGGCCACGGACTGGCGCTCCTGCGCCTGGAGTACCTGGAGGAGGGCCAGCCGCCGCTGACCGCGGGCGGGGCCCGCCTGACGGTCACGAAGCCGGACTGGGCACGGTTCTGAGGCCCGGGGCCTCAACTGCCGATCAGGGCGAGACCGACGCTCCGGAGCTGCACCAGGGACTTCGCCAGGCCGGTCACGCCGATCAGCATGATCAGGATCAGCACCGCGCGCTTGAACAGCTCTTCGCTGGTGGCGAGGAAACGCCGGTTGCCCAGCAGCACGCCGATAGCCTGGGCCGGCACCAGCAGCAGCACCCAGGCGATCACCTCCGGCACCAGCAGGCCGTGCCAGGCGGCGAGCGCGATGGCGATGACGTCGACCACGGCCAGATGGGCGATGATCGAGGCGCGGCTGACCGCGGGCTCGGCGGGCGAGGCGAAATAGAACAGGATCACCGGCGGCCCCGGTATGGCGATGGCGCTGTTGAGGGCGCCCGACATGGCGCCGGCGCCCAGCGCCACGCCGCGCCCCGGCATGGCCGGCAGCGCGAAGCCGCGCCAGAAGAGGGTCGCGAAGACCAGCACCACCAGCGCGATGGCGAGCGCCATCACCGGCCCCGGCACTAGCGTCAGCAGCAGGATCCCGAAGGGCGCGCCGATCAGCGCCGCCGGCATGATCCAGCGCAGGGTCGGCCAATCGGCGACCCGCCAGATCCGCGGCACCAGCACCGCCGCCGTCACCATCTCCAGCAGTAGCACGATTGGCACCACCTGGATCGGCGGCAGCACCAGGGAAAAGGCCGGAACCATGATCATGGGGCCGGCGAAGCCGCTGAAGCCGCGCACGAAGGAGGCGAACAGCACGACCAGGGACGCATAAGCGAAGATCGTCCAGTCGATGTGGGAGAAAGCGCCGCCGAGCAGGTCCATGCCGGCGCTGGTGCCAGAGCCGCGGAGTCAGGTCAAGCAGGATTTGGCGGGTCAGGCCCCTCGCCCGGCCTCCCGGCGCTTGCTAAGCTGCGCCGTCCGTTCGTGCGACATGGGCCCGCCCTAGGCGTGCAGATGCCGGGCGGACCGTCCATCTGGGAGGTATGACATGCTTCTGAGAACACTTGGCGCCGCGGCGCTCGTCACTGTCCTCGCCGGCTCGGCCACCCAGGCCTTCGCGTTCCACTGCCCCGCCGACATGGCCAAGATCGACGCCGCCATGGCCGCCAATCCGGACATCAGCGAGGAGGACAAGGCCAAGGTCACGGAGCTGCGCCAGCAGGGCGAGGAGCAGCACAACGCCGGCAATCACCAGGAGTCGGTGGACACCCTGGCGGAAGCCATGGAGATCCTCGGGATCCAGTAGGTCCAGTTGGGGCCCGATCAGGCCTCGGGGCCGGCGGGCGGCCCTACTCCTTGCCCGCCAGCGCCGCCTGGGCAGCGGCGAGGCGCGCGATGGGCACCCGGAAGGGCGAGCAGGAGACGTAGTCCAGCCCCAGCCGCTGGCACTCGGCAATCGAGGCCGGGTCGCCGCCGTGCTCGCCGCAGATCCCCATGTGCAGCTTGGGGTTCCGGGCGCGGCCGCGCTCCACGGCGATCGCCACCAGCTCGCCCACGCCCTCGGCATCCAGGGAGATGAAGGGGTCCTGCTCGATGATGGCGCGGGCCTCGTAGGCGCTCAGGAAGTTGGCCGCATCGTCCCGCGACAGGCCGTAGGCCGTCTGGGTCAGGTCGTTGGTGCCGAAGGAGAAGAAGTCGGCCACCTCGGCGATCTCGCCGGCCCGCAGGCAGGCCCGCGGCAGCTCGATCATGGTGCCGACCTCGTAGGCGATCTCGACACCCGCCTCGGCCATCACCTGCTTCGCCACCTCGTCCACCAGATCGCGCAGGATCTTCAGCTCCTCGCGCATGGCGACCAGGGGGATCATGATCTCGGGATGGGCCGTCTCGCCTTCCTTGGCCACCTCCACAACGGCCTCGAAGATGGCGCGGGCCTGCATCTCGTAGATCTCGGGATAGGTGACGGCGAGCCGGCAGCCGCGGTGGCCCAGCATGGGATTGACCTCGGCGAGCTTCAGGGCGCGGGCGCGCACGTGCTCGACCGACAGGCCCGAGGCCTCGGCGACCTCGGCCACCGCCTCGTCCTCGTGGGGCAGAAACTCGTGCAGCGGCGGGTCGAGCAGACGGATGGTCACCGGCTGGCCGGCCATGATGCGGAAGATCTCCGCGAAGTCCTGGCGCTGCATGGGCAGGATCTTGTCGAGCGCCTTGCGCCGGCCCTTCGCGCTGTCGGCCAGGATCATCTCGCGCACCGCGACGATCCGCCCGGCGTCGAAGAACATGTGCTCGGTGCGGCAGAGGCCGACGCCCTCGGCGCCGAAGTCGCGCGCGGTCTGGCAGTCGAGCGGGGTGTCGGCGTTGGTGCGAACCCCCATGGTGCGGTACTTGTCGGCCCAGGCCATGAGCTGGGCGAAGTCGTCGGAGAGATCCGGCTGAACGGTCTTGACCGCGCCCAGCATGACCTCGCCGGTGGAGCCGTCGATGGTCACCACGTCGCCGTCCGAGAGCTCCACGTCGCGCACCCTGAGGACGCCCGACTTGTAGTCGATGCGCAGGTCCGCCGCGCCCACCACGCAGGCCCGGCCCATGCCGCGGGCCACCACCGCCGCGTGGCTGGTCATGCCGCCGCGGGTGGTGAGGATGCCCTTGGCCGCGTGCATGCCGTGGATGTCCTCGGGGCTGGTCTCCACCCGGCAGAGGATCACCGCCTCGCCCGCCGCCGCCTGAGTCTCGGCCTCGTCGGCGCTGAACACCAGCTTGCCCGAGGCCGCGCCCGGCGAGGCGGGCAGGCCGCGGGCGATCAGATGGCGCTCGGCCGTCGGATCCAGGGTCGGGTGCAGCAGCTGATCGAGCGCCGCCGGGTCGATGCGCCCGACGGCCTCGGCCTCGTCGATCAGGCCCTCGGCCACCATGTCTGCGGCGATCTTCAGCGCCGCCGAGGCGGTGCGCTTGCCGGAGCGGGTCTGCAGCATGTAGAGGGTGCCGCTCTGAACCGTGAACTCGATGTCCTGCATGTCGTGGTAGTGGCGCTCGAGGCGCTCGCGCACCTCCATGAGCTGGCAGAAGACCTCGGGCATGACCTCTTCCATGGCCGGCAGGTCGGAGCCGTTGGCTTGGCGGCCCGCCACGGTGAGCGGCTGGGGCGTGCGGATGCCGGCCACCACGTCCTCGCCCTGGGCGTTCACAAGGTATTCGCCGTAGAAGGCGTTCTCGCCGGTCGAGGGGTCGCGGGTGAAGGCGACGCCGGTGGCGCAGTCCTCGCCCATGTTGCCGAACACCATGGCCTGGACGTTGACCGCCGTGCCCCAGCTTTCGGGGATGTTGTGCAGGCGGCGGTAGGTGATGGCCCGCTGGTTCATCCAGGAGCGGAAGACCGCGCCGATGGCGGCCCAGACCTGGGCCTCGGGCTCCTGGGGGAAGGGCGCGCCGGTCTCCTCCTCGATCTTCTCCTTGTAGGCGGCGATCACCGTCTCCCAGTCCTCGGCGCTCAGGTCGGTGTCCTGGCCGAGGGCCCGGTCCTCCTTGTGGAGCTCCAGGATCTCCTCGAAATTGTGGTGCTCCACGCCCAGCACCACGTCGCCGAACATCTGGATGAAGCGCCGGTAGCTGTCGAGGGCGAAGCGCCGGTCGCCGGAATGGCGCGCCAGGCCCTCCACCGTCACGTCGTTGAGGCCCAGGTTGAGGACCGTGTCCATCATGCCGGGCATGGAGGCCCGGGCGCCCGAGCGCACCGAGACCAGGAGCGGATTGTCGCGGTCGCCGAAGCGCGCGCCCAGCAGCTCCTCGACCTTGGCGAGCGCCGCCTTCACCTCGCCGTCGAGGCCGTCGGGATAGGCGCCCTCGTGGCCCGTGAAGTGGGTGCAGACCTCGGTGGTGATGGTGAAGCCGGGCGGCACCGGCAGGCCGAGGGCGGACATCTCGGCCAGGTTCGCACCCTTGCCGCCCAGCAGGTCGCGCATGCCCGCGTTGCCGTCGGCGCTGCCGCCGCCGAAGCCGTAGACCCAGTTGCTCATGTCTCGAGTCTCTCCGGATGCCTCTCTCGAATCGCCCGACACGTGCCCCATCGACGTCGCCTCACCCTTCGATCCGCGAGAAGTCGGCTACCTGACCGAGGGTGTCGCCGATGGCCGAGAGCAGGCGCAGCCGGTTGGCGCGGAGCGCCTCGTCCTCGGCGTTGACCAGCACCTGGTCGAAGAACTCGTCGATCGGCCGGCGCAGCTTGGCCATCTCCGCCATGGCGAGGGTGAAGTCCTCCAGGGTGATCGCCTCGTTGGCGCCGCTGGTCGCCTCGAACAGATGCTCGGCCAACTTCTTCTCCACGGGGTCGGTCAAGAGGTCCGGGCTCAGATCTTCCCGGTATGAGGCCTTGTCACGCTTTTCTTCGATGCGGACGATATTCTCCGCGCGTTTATAAGCAGTTAACAGATTTTTACCATCTTCCGTCTCAAGGAAGTCCCCGAGCGCCCCGACCCGCGCCAGGAGGCGCACCAGGTCGTCCTCGCCGCCCAGCTCGAAGACCGCCGTGATCAGGTCATGTCGCACGCCCTTGTCCTTCAGGGCCACCTTGAGCCGGTCGGCGAAAAAGGCCAGCAAGGGCTCGATCACCGGCGGGCCCTCTAGGCCGCGGTAGAGCCCGCGGGCCGTCTCGATGGCGCCGCCCAGCGGCAGCCGCAGGCCGTTCTCCAGAATCAGCCGGATCACGCCGAGCGCCGCGCGGCGCAGCGCGTAGGGGTCCTTGGAGCCGGTCGGCGTCTCGCCGATCGCCCAGAAGCCGACCAGGGTGTCGAGCTTGTCGGCCAGCGCCACGGCGACCGAGACCGGCGCGTCGGGGCAGCGGTCGTTCGGTCCGAGCGGCGCGTAGTGGTCGGCGATGGCCTCGGCCACCTCCGCGTGCTCGCCGTCGGCCAAGGCGTAGTAGCGGCCCATGACGCCCTGCAGCTCGGGGAACTCGCCCACCATGCCCGAGGTGAGGTCGGCCTTGGCGAGGCGGGCGGCCAAGCACACCCGGTCCACGTCCGCCCCCGGCACGAAGGGCACCAGCTCGGCGGCCAGCGCCTGCAGCCGGTCCGCCTTGTCGTCGAGGCTGCCCAGCTTGGCGTGGAACACCATGCTGGCCAGCTCCGGCGCCCGCGAGGCGAGGCTCCGCTTGCGGTCCTGGTCCCAGAAGAAGCGGGCGTCGGCCAGGCGCGCCCGCAGCACCCGCTCGTTGCCGGCCACCACCTGGGCGCCGCCGTCCTCGGTCTCGGTGCCGGCCACCACGACGAAACGGTTGGCCAGGGCGCCCGTCTTGTCGAGGCAGGCGAAGTACTTCTGGTGATTGCGCATGGAGGTGGTCAGCACCTCCGGCGGCAGATCCATGAAGGCCTCGTCGATAGTGCCCATGAGCACCACCGGCCACTCCACCAGCCCTGCCACCTCGTCGAGCAGGCCGGGATCGTCCTTCAGGGCCAGCTTCTCGGCCTTGGCGAGCTTCGCCGCCCCTTCGGCGATGATCGCCTTGCGCTCCTCCCGGTCGAGGACGACGAAGGCGTCGCGCAGCTTCGTCTCGTAGTCGGCAAAGTCCTTGACGGTGATGGGATCGGGAGCCAGGAAGCGGTGACCGGAGGTCGAGTTTCCTGCCACCAACCTTGGAATACCTGCAAATGCTCTTGCGGCCTTGGGCCCAGTGTCCTCCGACCACTCTTCGACCGAGGGAATTTCTCTGAAGGCTTGGCCTCGAACGAGATCATAGTCCAGTGCAATTGTTTGGCCATCGAACACAGCAAGAATGTTTTGCAATGGTCGGACCCATCGAATCTCGTTGTACGCCCATCGCATCGACTTCGGCCAAACCAAATGATCCAGGGCATCGATCAGTAGTGGGTCCAATTCCCTCAATGTAGGCTTTGCAGCGGCTAGCACCTCAAATACATAGATTTCGCCCTTTTTTGTCTTGCGGACTTTGATGTCCTCATGAGCCACACTTGGCCTTTGCACAGATCGTAGAAAACCTTGGATAGCTTGATCGGGCGATCCCACTCGCGGACCATTCCGCACAATGGTATCGACGCTCGTCTGGCTCGGAACACCGTCCACCACCAGAGCGAGGCGGCGCGGCGTCACGTAGGCCCGTGCCTCCGCGAACGCCAACCCGGCCTCCTTCAGGCCGCCGCAGACCAGACGCTTCAGGTCTTCGGCGGCGCGGGCCTGCATGCGGGCCGGGATCTCTTCCGACAGCAGCTCGAGCAGCAGTTCGGGCACGGCCTCAGGCCTCCGCCGCGGCGGCGAGGCCGGCGCTGCGGCTTGCCACCCAGGCCTCGCAACAGCCCTTGGCCAGCTCTCGCACCCGGCCGATGTAGGCTTGGCGCTCGGTCACCGAGATGACGCCCCGGGCATCGAGCAAATTGAAGAGGTGGCTCGCCTTCATGCACTGGTCGTAGGCCGGCAGCGAGAGGCCGTGGCCCAGCAGGTTCGCGCACTCGGCCTCGGCGTCCTCGAAGTGGCGAAACAGGATCTCGGTCGCGGCGTGCTCGAAGTTGAAGGCGGAGAACTCCCGCTCGGCCTGCAGGAAGACATCGCCGTAGGACTTGCCGCCCTGCTCGGCCGGCACCCCGTCCCAGTCCAGATCGTAGATGCTCTCGACGCCCTGGACGTACATCGCCAGACGCTCAAGCCCGTAGGTCAGCTCCATGGAGACAGGATCGCAGTCGATTCCGCCCACCTGCTGGAAGTAGGTGTACTGGGTCACCTCCATGCCGTCGCACCAGACCTCCCAGCCGAGCCCCCAGGCGCCGAGGGTCGGGCTTTCCCAGTCGTCCTCGACGAAGCGGATGTCGTGGGCGAGCGGGTCGATGCCGATGGCTTCGAGCGAGCCCAGGTAGAGCTCCTGGCTGTTCGGCGGCGAGGGCTTCATCAGCACCTGGAACTGGTAGTAGTGCTGCAGCCGGTTGGGGTTCTCGCCGTAGCGCCCGTCCGTCGGCCGGCGCGAGGGCTGCACGTAGGCGCAGTTCCAGGTCTCGGGGCCGAGCGCCCGCAAGGTGGTGGCGGGGTGAAAGGTGCCGGCACCCATCTCCAGGTCGTAGGGCTGCAAGATCACGCAGCCCCGATCCGACCAGTAGGCCTGAAGCTTGAGGATCAGGTTCTGGAACGCGGTCTCCGGATCGGCGCGCTTGGCGGGACGGCTCATGGCCGCCCCCGGCCTGACAAGGCGGACTGCGCTCGGGTCCGGGAGAGACGACGGAAGCCGTCGACGGCGACGGATGCGGGCGGAGGCATGGGCCGTCCGGTCTATGTTGCACTGCAATGAACGGGCCGACCTTATCCCCCGTCCTAGGCCGAATCAAGCGGCCCCGACCCCTTCGGCCCCTTTGCGGCGGCGCGGCAGGATCTCACGGCCGGGCATGCACGCGCATCTTGATCGGCCCCTCGGCGCAGCCATTGATCATCTGCTGCAGGTAGGCGTTGTCGGCGCCGTCGATCTCGCTGTTGGGGCCGGACCAGATCAGGCGGCCCTCGTTGATCATGAAGAGATGGTCGTAACGGTGGCGCGCCGAATCCATGTCGCTGGTGATGCAGAAGGCGGTGGCGCCCAGCTGGTCCACGGCATTGCGGATCATGGCATTGATGGTGTTGGTGGTGATGGGGTCGAGCCCGGCCGTGGGCTCGTCCAGCAGCAGCAGCTGCGGGTTGCCGGCGATCGCCCGGGCGATGCCGACGCGCTTCTGCATGCCGCCCGAGAGGTCGACCGGATAGAGATCGGCGGTATCGGGCGTCAGGTTGACCATGGCCAGCTTCTCGACGGCGAGGTCCCGCGCCTCCTTGCGGCCAAGGCCCTGGCGGTTGATCAGCTTGAAGCAGATGTTCTCCCAGACCGGCAGGCTGTCGAAAAGGCCGCCCTGCTGGAACAGCATGCCGAAGCTCTCCACCAGCTCGGACCGATCGCGGCCGCGCAGCTGGGTCATGTCCTCGCCGTCCACCAGGATCGTGCCGCTTTCGGGCCGATAGAGGCCCACCATGCACTTCATCAGCACCGACTTGCCCGCGGCCGCCGGCCCGATCAGCACCGACTTCTTGCCGGCCGGCAGGTCGAAGTCGATGTCGAACAGCACGTGGTTGTCGCCGAAGCTCATGTTGAGCCCGGAGACGCGGACCTTGAAGGCCGGACTCTCGGTGCCGTTGGTGCCGTTGCTGCTGTCGGTCATGGAAGGCGGGCGCTGGGCGGGAACGGCGGTCGAAGGGAGCGGCGCGCGCGAGTCGCGTTGCCGTCACATTGCCCCTTACGGCACCCCCTGTCGAGGTCCGCGTTGTCTGGCGGGGAAGCTGCTCAGTAGGGGCAGTCGCTGCGCCCGCAGGAGGTGGCGCCACGGGCGGCCACGTAGGCGCCGCACTTGGGGCAGGGCACCATGTCCTCGGCCTGGCCCTGGCTGGCCTCGGCCGCGCCGCCGCCTTTCTGGCGCGCCATCCAGTCGCGGATGGTGTCGCCCAGGCCGCCGGAACGCTTTGCCGCCGCGGCACCCGCCTTGCGCTGTGCGTCGCGGGTCTCCTGCAGCCGGCCGACGAACTTGAAGGCGTACCAGACCGCGCCGATGATGGCGGCCAGCACCATCAGTTTCTGAATGGAAAATCCCAGCATGCCTTCGTTCTAGGAGGGCGGCGGCAGGCGGTCAAGCGGCCCCGGCGGGTGCGCTCCCCCGGTTCGCGGCCAGTTTCACAGGCCGTAGCGGGCCCAGAAGGCCCGTTCCTCCACCGCGTCCACCAGCGCGGCCGCGCCGCCGGCGAGGTCGGGACCCGCCAGATCGGGGACCGAACCTCCGGACCCGAACGGCAGCCGGAACAGCCGGCGCGGCGCCTCGATCACCCTGAGGCGCACCTTCTCGCCGAAGCGCGCGCGCATGACCTGGCGCAGGTCGCCCAGGCCGTCCACCAGGCCCAGCTCCAGCGCCCGCCGGCCGGTCCAGAACTCGCCGCTGAAGAGCTCCGCCTCCTCGGCCTTGAGGCGCCCGCCCCGGCGCGCCTTCACGTAATCGCGGAAGCCGGAGTGGATCTCGCCCTGGATCGCCTTGAGGCGCTCCACGTCCTCGGGCATCTCCGCGCGGAAGGGATCGAGCATGGACTTGCGCTCGCCCGAGGTATACACCCGGCGCTCGATGCCGTAGCGCTTCAGAAGCTCGGGAAAGCCGAAGCCGGCGGAGATCACCCCGATGGAGCCGACGATGGAGCTTTCGTCGGCGTAGATCTCGTCGGCCGCGCAGGCGAGCCAGTAGCCGCCCGAGGCCGCCACGTCCTCGGCGAAGGCGACGACCGGCACCTCCTTCTCCTCCGAGAGCGCCCGGATGCGGCGGGCGATGAGCGCCGATTGCACCGGCGAGCCGCCCGGCGAGTTGACGGCGAGCGCCACGGCCGAGAGCCGCGGCAGCTTGAAGGCGCGCTGGATGAGCGGCGCCTGGGCGGCCAGGTTGAGCCCCCGGCGCATCCGGCCGAAGCCGCTGATGACGCCGGTCAGGCGCAGCACGGCGACCACCGGCGGCGGCTCGCGAAAACGCTTGATCGGCAGGCGGCCGAGCAGGGTGTAGGCGTCCATGGTCGGGAAATGTAGGTAGTCGCCGGGGCCTTGCCAATGGCCCCCGGTCCGCAATTTCCTAGAGGTCCAGGCTCCGGCCCTTTCTCAGCACCGCCTCGGCGGCGGCCGTGAAGCGGCCGTCGTCCTCGTGCAGCAGCAGCCCCGGCGACAGGCGGAGCGGACCGCGGGCGCCCTTCCGGGCCCTCAACAGGATGCGCTTGGCGGCCTGGCCGCGCTTCGGCCAGAGGGGGAAGACCACCACGCCGCCGGCCCGGCCCCGGAGAGCCGCCAGCAGGTCGCCCAGACGGTCGGCCCGGTGGATGAAGGTGAGGCCGCCCCCCGGCCGGGCGGCCACGAGCGCCGCTCCGACCCAGGCCGCGAGCCCGGCCGCACCCTCGTGGGTCGCCCGGGCCTTCGCCGGGTCCGGCGCGGCCGTCATGGCCGCGGGCTGATGGGGCGGGTTGCACAACACCTCGTCGAAGCCGCCCGCCGGCAGGCCCTCCAGCGCGCCGAGATCGCCCAGATCGCCCTCGACCAGCGTGAAGGCCTCGCCGCGGCCATTGAGGACCGCGTTCTCCCGGGCGAGCGCCGCCGCCCGGGGCTCGATCTCGAGGCCGGTCACTCGGGCCTCCGGCAGCCGGGCCAGCAGGCAGAGGGCCGCAGCGCCCACGCCGCAGCCCAGGTCGAGCGCCCGGTCGCCCGGCTTCGCCGGCACGGCGGCGGCCAGGAACACCGGGTCGATCGCCACCCGGTAGCCGGCCGCCGGCTGGCGCAGGCGCACCCGGCCGTCCAGCAGGGCGTCCTCGCGCTGCGGGACCGCCTCGGCCGCCAGGGTCTCACGCGCCGGGGTCTCACGCGCCGGGGCTTCCCCCGCCTGGACCTCACCCGCCTGGACCGGTTCCGGCGCCCGGCGGCTCATTCCGGCAGCTCCTCCCCCGCCTCTGCTAGGATGCGCTTGGCCCGCTCGTAGTCCGCCTCTGCCACCGCTAGGCGCCGGGGAATGGCCAGCGCCGAGCCCTCCAGCACGCTCGTGTGGCTGTCGAGCACCAGGGCCTCGATCCCGGCGTCTGCCAGGAGCGCCGTCAGCCAGGTCAGCTTCACCAGGTCGTTGGTCCGCAACAGCTCTTTCACCGTCCCTCCCGCGCTCGTCCACCGCCGCCCGGCGCCATGCCGCCATGGGCTTGACGCCCCCGCCCAGTTGGGCTTGACGCCCGGGCGCTTCTTTCTATGCTGCCAAGCCCTCGCCTGATATTCCAAGCCAAATCAGGATTTTGGCATTATAGTAGGCGGGATCGCCGTCCTGGGGGGAGGGTACACGTGGCCATCGCCGACGCCCAGCACCTGGTCAAGACGGAGCCGTCCAGCGGACTGGCCCGCCTGAACGCGCTGGTGCGCGACGACCTGCAGGCGGTCAACAAAGTCATCCTCGAGCGCATGCAGTCGGAGGTGCCGCTGATCCCGCAGCTGGCGGGGCACGTCATCGCGGCCGGGGGCAAGCGCCTGCGGCCCATGCTGACCCTCGCCTCGGCCCGGCTCTGCGGCTACCAGGGCCGCCGCCACCTGGCGCTCGCGGCCTGCGTCGAGTTCATCCACACCGCCACCCTGCTGCACGACGACGTGGTGGACGACAGCCACCTGCGGCGCGGCCTGGCGACGGCCAACACGCTCTGGGGCAACAAGCCCAGCGTGCTGGTGGGCGACTTCCTGTTCAGCCGGGCCTTCCAGCTCATGGTGGCGGACGGCTCGCTGGAGGTACTGCGGATCCTCTCCAACGCCTCGGCCATCATCGCCCAAGGCGAGGTGGCGCAGCTCGTCACCGCAAACGACACCGAGACCGGCGAGGAGGACTACCTGAGGGTGATCCGCGAGAAGACGGCGGCCCTCTTCGAGGCGGCCTGCCGCATCGGAGCCGTGGTCGGCGAGCGCCCGCCCGCGGAGCAGGAAGCCCTCGGCCGCTATGGGGCCAGCCTCGGCATCGCCTTCCAGCTGGTCGACGACGTGCTCGATTACTCGGCGCGCCAGGCCGAGCTCGGCAAGACCATCGGCGACGACTTCCGCGAGGGCAAGATCACCCTGCCGGTGGTGCTCGCGTTTGCCCGCGGCGACGAGGCGGAGCGCGCCTTCTGGCGCCGCTGCCTGGAGGAGCTGGAGCAGAGCGAGAACGACCTCACCCGGGCCCTCGGACTCATGGACCGCCACCGGGCCCTCGACGACAGCCTGGCCAGGGCCCGCGCCCACGGCGACGAGGCGATCCGGGCGCTGTCAGTCTTCGACGACGGCCCCTACCGCCAGGCCATGATCGAGGCCGTCGACTTCTGCATCGAGCGGGCTTACTGATTCCGGCGTGCCCTAGGCACGCCTCATGCCCCCTCAAGCGCCGGGCGCGAACCAACAACCGTTTGGGGCGCTTGGCTCTCCTCGCTTGCGCTGCGGGCGCGCGTTGGCGCTTGCCAGCGAGCTAGGCAGTGCGGCAAATGCGTCGTCGGCTCGCTGGGAAGTCCAGTCCTTAGAGACGAGTGAACTTCGACGGCCGCTCAGTAGCGGTCGATCACCACGAAGCCTGTGGTCTCGAAGCGCTCCATGGCAGCGAGCACCGGGCCGGTCTCCTCCAGGGGCACGCGCCGGGTGACCAGGCGGCCCGGGTCCAGGGTCTCGGCCGTCACCAGGTCCAGCAGGGAGTTGTAGCTGCCGAGCGGCATGCCGTGGCTGCCGAGGATCTCCAGCTCGTCGCCCATGATGCGGTCGACCGGCAAGGACACCTCGCCGCCCTCCTGGGGCGAGGTGATGCCGATCTGCACGTGGCGGCCGCGCTTGCGCAGGCTCAGGACCGAGTTGCGGCAGGTGGCGGCGATGCCGAGGGCGTCGATCGAGACCTGGGCGCCGCCCCCGGTCAGGTCGCGGATCGCCTCGGCCGGATCGGCGTTGGAGCCGTTGACGACCTCGGCCGCGCCCAGCTCCCGGGCGAAGTCCAGCTTCTTGGAATCGATGTCGACGGCGATGGCCCGGGCGCCCAGGGCGGCGGCGATCTGCACCGCCGAGAGCCCGACGCCGCCGCAGCCGTGCACCGCGACCCACTGGCCGGCGGAGATGCGCGCACGGCCCACCAGGCCATGGAAGGCGGTCATGTAGCGGCAGCCCATGCCGGCGGCCGTGATGAAATCCACCTCGTCGGGCAGCAGCACCGCGTTGAGGTCCGCCTGGCGCAAGTCGACGTAGCGCCCGAACCCGCCCCAGACGGCGAAGCCCGGCTGATAGGGCTCGTCGCAAACGTGGTGGTGGCCGTGGAGGCACCACTCGCAGAGCCCGCAGCCGCCGCAGAAGGGCACGATGACCCGGTCGCCGGGCCGCACCCGCCGGACCCCGGCGCCCACCTCCTCCACCACGCCGGCGAACTCGTGCCCGAGGACCGCCGGCAGCGGGACATCGTCCGGCCAGTGGCCGATCCAGGAGTGCCAGTCGCTGCGGCAAATGCCGCAGGCCTCGACCCGCACGATGGCGCCCCCGGCGTCACACTCGGGCTCGGGCACCTCCCGCACCTCGATGGGCGCGCGGAAGTCGTCCATGACGGCGGCACGCATTGAAGTCTCCCTCCCTGCCAATCGACACAGGTTAACGAATCGACCCCGGCCCGCAACAGGGGTCCGCCGGCCGCGTTCCGCAGATCTCCGGGTGAATCATCGGCCGATCCCGGGACTTCGGCGCCGTAAGGAAAACGTCAACGATAATCTTGTCATAATCCCGGGCATTCACTGGGTGTCAGGCGTGGAGCACCGGGGTGAACGCCCACACGATCCCCTTTCTGATCAAGGGACCGTCGTTTGCCGGCGGGCGGCCTTGCGCGCGCCAGCTCGACGGCTTCCGCGACGCGCTTGCGGACCCCGACGCCCTGGCCTTCTTCGACTACTGGCTCTCGCGCTGCGGCGAGGCGGGTCTGCCCGCCAAGGCGGAGATCGACCCCTGCGAGCTGCCGGGACTGCTGCATGCCATCTACATCGAGGAGTGGGACGGCCAGCGCCAGCAGAGCCGGATTCGTCTCGCCGGCGAGTTCTATCGCGAGGTGAACGGCTTCAATGTCCAGGGCCTCGCCGTGGACGACTACGCCGAAGGCGCCACCCAGGACCTCTGGAAGGAGTGTGACAAGCTCAACTTCTTCGAGCTCTGTCCGACGCTCTGCGCCTACGATCTCGGCCGCGACAAGCGCCCCGTGCGCTTCCTCAACGACCTCACCCTGCCGGTGCGCGCCGCCGCCGACAGCGTGGTCGCCTTCGGCTACACCTGGCCGTTCGAAAGCTGACGGTTCCCGACCTATCTGAACCGACGGGCGGCACAGTCAAGCGCCGTCGTCAAGGCTTCCGCTTCATGCCGAACGGACCGGGCAAGGCTGAAGTGAATAGATAGAATTCGCGACAAATTTTACTCAGATATTAGTATATATTTAGGAGGAATACCGTATAAGGCCTGGAATTGGTTCTCTCGGTCGCCCGAACTTCGCTCCGACACTTTGTCGGGCCATACTATAGAGATTGGGCTGGTTTGACATGACCGTTGAAACCGCGATCCGCCAATCCCTGGACTACGCCTCTGCCGCCGGCTGGGATCCCTCGAAACAGACCGAGCTCGCCGTGGGCGTCGTCTGCCGGCTCAGGCCCGACTGGTCGTCCGCCCAGGCACTCTCGGCTGTGGACTGGGTGCGCAGCCTGGCGCCGGGAGACCTGCCCCGCTGCTGAGCGGCGCGGGCGCAACCTCCTCTCAAACCGTCCGGCGCGCTCCGGCTGGGCGGATGCTCGAGCCCGGCCGAGAGCCTTCTCCAGCGCAGCTTCCGCGGGAGATGGAGGCTGCGCCCATGCCACCAAAACGCAATATTTCCCCGCACGCCGTTAACTATAGAAAGTCATAAAAAAACAGTGTTGGACATAACCAAAGTCATATAAAATAAGCCAATAGTCTAGGATCACCAAGATACGGCTTATTTAGATTATTCATAGGTGTAGAGATTTCATTCCGAAGGGCATGACGATCAAAATCCGGCCCGCCGTCCCGGTTCGTCTTCGGCCCTGATTTCGAGGTTCTTACGGCAGAATGCAAAAGTGGATCGTTTCGATACTGGCCGGCATCGCGGGAATCGCGGTGGGGCTCGCGCTGAGCGACAATTTCCTGGTCGCCAGGCTCTATCTCGACGGCGTGGAGGTGGACCTGACGGACGCCACGGCCGTCTCCTGGGCCCTGGCGAACCCGAAAAAGGCTGAATGGTTCACCTACGTGACCGTCAACGCGCAGGACATCCTGGTGCTGCCGGGTTCCTACTGGTCGGGCCTGGTTCCGGCGGCGGTCGCCCTGGTCTTCTTCTGCATCACTTTTCTGCTGTTGGACCGCCCGGCGAAGTCGGAATTGCCGGCCAAGTCGGCGAACCCCTTCCAGAAGGCGGGGCCCCTCGCCCAGGACCGCAAGGCGGCCCGCCTGGCGGGCGAAGCGATCGCCGACGCGGCGCTGATCGACGAAGACGCGCACGAGGCCAACGGAGTGGACAAGAAGCGCCAGGGCGCCAAAGACGAGAAAGTCGAGGAAGAGGCCGAGACGGCCGACGGCGAGGAAAACGCGGACAAGGACACGAAAGGCGCCAAGGACACGAAAGACGCGGAAGACACCAAGGCGACGGCCGAGGACGACGGCGAAACCAAGGACCCCCAGGCCGACGCCACGGAGGACAAGGCGTCCAAGACCGAGGGCGACACGGCGAAGGACGCCAAGAGCGAGGACACCAAGGCCGACGAGACAAAGGCCGAGGACGGCGACGCGAAAGACGCCAAGGCCGAGGACGCCGAGACCAAGGAGAAGGACGCTGAGGCCAAGGACGCCGAAGCCAAGGACGCCGAGGCCAAGGACGACGAGACCGAGAAAGTCGGAGCGAAGAACGGCAAGTTCCGGGCCCTGAAGGCGGCCGCCGTCGACGCCGTCGAGAAGGCCGAGACGCCCAACGGACACAAGACCCGCGCCTCCCGTCGCCGGAAGGCGGCGCGAAAGCCGGCTGCAAAGGCGAAGCGGTCGGCGAAGCCGGAGGCCGTCTCCGCCAAGACGGAAGCGGCCAAGGATCCTGAAAAGGAGACCCCGGCGAAAGCAGCCACGAACAACGCGAAGGACGCCACCAATACCGCCGGCGCAGATACCACAACCGAGGCCGCCACAAAGGACGCGGTGAAGGACGCGGTCGTCGAAGCCCTGGCGGAAGCGGCGGCGGACGCGAAAGCCGTGCAGCCCGAACCGGCCTCCGAGGACGCCGCCGTGCTCGAGGACGAGGTCTGGCAGACCCACTACGACTACGACGACAAGGTCCGCAAGACCTTCGACGAGCTGAAGGGGCGGGGCGAGCACCTGGGCATCGAGTTCGCTCGCCTGTTCATGGAGAACCCCAAGGCCGCCGATCTGGAGGCCCTGGCCAAGCAGGTGCTGGAAAAAGAGAAGGCCCGCAAGCGCTTCTCCGACAACGAGAAGATCGAGACCGCCCACGCGGACATGCGGGAAATCTCCGAGGAGGCCGCCGCCGAGTTCCGGCGGGTGATCGGGATCCTGGGCGAGGCGGCCGACCTCACCGCCGTCACGCGCAAGATCCGCCGGCGCTTCCCCAACAAGGACGCCAAAGCCTCCAGCCTCGATCCCTCGCAGATGAACGAGAGCCAGATCATCCGCGAACTGCGGTCCATGGGCTACGAGATCATCGCGCCCTCGGGCGGGCCCTATCCGGTGAAGTCCCTCAACGGCGACCGCATCACCAAGCCCTTCACCTTCATCGAGCTCCAGGAGTTCCTGAAGGAAAAGCGCAGCCAGTAGGGCGGCGCGACGGCGCCCGGGTCCCCTCGGCGCGTCGATACGGCGAGACCGGGGCGCGGGTGCCCGAGCGCCGCCGTTGGCCGCTCATGTCCGCCCGCTCCGCTTCCGGACCGGCCCGGAGGGCCCGGCGGGCGTTTGCACGCTGGGACGCTCGAGGGTGAACCAGGCAACAACCAGGACCGCCAGCGACAGGCCGCCCGCGGCCAGGAAGATCGGGCGGTAGTCGCCGGTCGCCGCCAGCAGGGTGCCGCTCACCGCCATGCCGACGGTGCCGCCGACCAGCTGGGCGGTCAAATTGATGCCGCCCGCCTGGCCGTGCGCGGCCTCGGGCACGGTCGCCATGACCGCGCGGCGGGTCGGCACGTAAAGGAGCGTCATGGTGCAGCCCCAGAGGACGAGCGGCACCACCATGAGGGGGTAGCTTCCGGCCCAGACGGCAGCCGCGATGCCGAGCAGCGAGAGCGCGAACAGCAGCAGGCCGGCCAGCACCGGCCGGCGCGCGCCGAAGCGGTCGCTGAGCCGTCCCGCCAGGATCGGCGAGACGGGCAGCAGCAACACCCCCGGCAGGAGGGCGAGACCAGCGTTGAGGGCGCTCATGCCGAGCACGTGCTGGAGGTAGACAGCGACGAAGACCACCACGGAGATCTGGCCGTACTGGCCGGCGAAGATGGCGAGGTTGGCGCTGCTGAAGGTGGCGTTGCGGAACAGGCCAGTCTCGATCAGCGGCGCGCTCCTGCGGGCCTCGACCGCGACGAAGAGGACCAGCAGGCCCGCGCCACCGGCGCAGATCGCCAGGGTGGCCGGCGAGGACCAGCCCCAGTCGGCGCTCTGCATGAGGCCCAGCACGAAGGCCGAGAGGCCGAGCACCAGGGTGATCAGACCGGCCCGGTCGAAGGGCGGCCGGCTTGCCGCCGCCGAAGGGCCGGCCCAGCCCGTCCAGACGATCACGATGACCGCGGCGGCGACCGGCAAGTTGATCCAGAAGATCCAGCGCCAAGACAGGATCTCGATCATGACGCCGCCGGCGAGCGGTCCCAGCGCCATGAACGTGCCGCCGCAGGCCACGTGGATGCCGAAGGCAAGGCCCCGCTGCTCCGGCGGGAAGGCCTTGGTGAGCATGGCGACGGAAGTGGGGAAGATGACGGCGGCGCCGATGCCCTGGACGGCACGGGCCGCGATCAGCCAGATCCCGTTCTGGGCGAAGCCGCAGGCCACCGAGGAGAGCGCGAAGACCAGCACCCCGGCCACGAAATACTTTCGGACATCGACCAGGTCGCTGATCTTGCCCGCCGCGGCGGCGAGCCCGGCGAAGACCACCAGATAGGCGCTGACGATCCAGTGGGAGGCCACCAGGCCCATGGCGAGATCCCGCCGGATGGTCGGCAGGGCCACGCCGACGATGGTCTCGTCGAGCACCACCAGCCCCAGAGTGCCGCCCATGGCGGCCAGGATCCACCACCTGCGGTTCGTCTCGGTGATCACGGAAGCCCTCCAGATCCGCCGTCGCCGCGGCGCAAGCCTAGCAGATCCGTCCTCCCGCCCCGGCGCAAGATTGGCGGGAGCGCGGCCGCGGCAGCGGAGGGACCGATTCCATCGGAAACCGTTCCCAGGCGGCCGGGGCCTATCAGTCCATGCTTAACGGACGCAGCTGAATCGGCCGCACGTTAAGCATCGCCGTTAACCATATTTCTTTACCGTAACTGTTAACCATAGATATTAATCAATAACATATTTTAACCAAGCCTATTCTGTACTATACTAAGTCAATGTCTGTCATTTCTAAGACAGTGTTTGTTATTGCAAAGACAGTTGTTTCGGAAGTCACAGTATTGCCCCTGTAGAAACCTCGGCCCCTGCTGCTGCAGGGGCCTTTCTTTGCGCCGCCTCGGGGGTCGCTGGAGGCCGAGGCAGATGAGGAACGGACCGGAGCCCAAGCGGTTCCCAAGCACCTTGAGAGCGATCCTCTGCCCCCTGGCCGCGGTGTTGCTGTCAGTCGGCCTCTGCCTCTCCGGCACCGCCACGCCACGGGCCCAGAGCGCGAGCTGGCGGGCGACGACGAACGGCGGCGTGGACGTGCGCAGCATGTTCTCCCTCGGCCTGACCTGCGGGCCGATCCTGCGCACCTACTACGAGAGCCTGCCGCCCGCCGAGCGGGCCAGCAGACAGGGACAGCTCGCCCGGGACCGGTTCGCCACCATGGCGGCCCTGATCGAGGCCATGGCGAAGATCGAGGGCTTCGATCAGGCCTACGTCCGCCAGGCCAAGGCCGCGGCCGAGCGGCGCCTGGAACAGACCCTCCTGGCGGGCGACTACTTCATTCTGCTGAGGGTTTGCCTCGAGGAGTCCGAAGAGATCGTCGCCGGCCTCGAGGAATAGGCCGAAGCGCAGATGGCGGCCGCGGACGCGCGCGCATACAGTCCCGAGACAGGGACTCGGGGACGGCGCCTGGCCGCCGGCGGGCTCTTCAGGAGTTCTGCCTAAGAACTTTGCGGCAGCGTGAAGTCGAGCTGGTCGAGGCGCCAGCCGCTGCGGCCGTGATAGGAGATGTCGACCGTGAAGTAACGCCGGATGGGACCGTTGCTGTAGCGGTAACGGGCGTCCACGAAGGCGGAGATTCTATGCCGGCAGTCGCCAAGATATTGAAAACTCATGCCTTCCAGCCCGCTGATGGAGGACCGATTGGGGAACTCCACCGACACGGGACGGCTCAGGTTCTGCCGCACCATGACCTTGGCCATGACCCAGGCCTGGCTCTTGCTCTGGCAAACTTTTTGGCTGACCTGGGGCGCCTCTTCCTTGCTGTCCCAACGCATGAAGGTCGCGGCAACAATCAGAACCAGGGCAATCTTGAACAGCCGCTCCATCTCTCGAACTGAGTTCCCCCCAGGAACGATCCTCTATCAGCGGCGCATAACCATAATAGCATAGCCCGGCGGCCAAAGAGAACGTCCAGTCGTCATAAGGGCCTTGGACAAGTCGACCGGCAGACCCTCGGAAAGCCGCCGGCTCCGCACTTCCGCCGGGCCCGGAGAGCGCGCCGGCCGCGGGCGCGCGGGTCCCCGCCCCTACTCGACCAGCCTGAGGGCCAGCCGGTCCTCGCAGATGCCGGAGAGGAGGTCCGCCAGGTCGTTCGGGTCGGTGGTGAACTCGAACACTCCCTCGCCGCGGATCAGTTGCGGGAAGAAGTTCTGGGCGGTCACCGCGTCTTCGGAGAACTCGTTCTGCTCCAGGTAGACGGCGTAGACCGATATGTCCGCCCGGGCGGCGGCGTCGGCCTGGGTGACCGCCATGCTCATCATCTGTTCGCTGCTGAGGCCCTCGGTCGGCCCGCCGGGGCTGGGAATGCCGTCGCTGACCAGGACGATCGCCTTCTGCACGTCGCCCGCGCCTGGCGTGTAGAGGGGGTTGGCGAAGAGCTCGACCGCCTGCCGGATGCCGGCGGCGATGTGGGTGCCGCTGCACTCGGCGACGGAGGCCGGCTGGTCGCAGGTGCGAAGGTCCTCGATCGCCCGCTCCAGGGTCTCGTAGTCTTCCTGAACGCCCACCGGCAGGATGTCCTCGATGTCGTGCGCGTCGCCGGTGTAGGCCGCGAGTCCGACCTGTGAGTTCAGCAGGTTGTCGCGGATGCACGACAGCAGCGAGACGTTCGCCACGCGCGCTTCGTCGATCTCCGCCGAGAACGAGCGGGTCAGGTCCTGGACCACCACCACGTCCCAGACCGAGCGGGTGCTGGAGACGGCGATCGCCGAGGCGGAGATGTCGGCCGAGGACTTGCCGATCACCGGCGACAGGAAGAGGTCGAGCGGATTGCCGTTGGCCTCGGTGCGGCGGGCGGTCACCTTGACGGCGTTGAACGGCGTGTCGGCGGCCGTGAAGGCCCGGCTGTCCTCATCCCAGTGGCCGAGCACCACGTCGGAGTCCTGCATGACGAGGCCGTGCTGGCCGGTCGCCATGTTCTTGGCGGCGAAGGTCTTGGCCGTGGTGATCGCTTGCGCCTGATCCGGCAGCTGGCTGGCCGCCGCCAGCGCCGCCGTAGAGGCCGTGACCTGGACTTTGTTGCGCATCCAGTAGGCGTAGCTGAGGTCGATGGAGAGCGCCGCGAAGGCGAAGACCGCCGGCAGCGCCACGGCGAGCACCACGGCGACGTTGCCGTGCCGGTCGCCGAGGAAGGCCCGGATCCGGCCGCACCCAATGCCCGACGCACGGCTGGCGCGCCTCCCGGCCCGTGGCGCGCCCTGCACCCTGCCGCCTGACTCAGGCACAGGACTGCTCCTTGCGCATGTTCACCTCGGCCGCGAGGGTGCGGCCCTCGAAGAAGCCGAAGATGTCCAGCAGGGCCGCGTTGGAGGCGTCTGTGGAGATCCGCACCGCCACCTCCCGCGAGGCCGGGCAGAAGTCGGTCGCGTCGACCACGAAGTCGTTGCCCCAAGTGACCAGATAGGCGCAGGCGGTCGCCTCGGCCGAGCCCGCGACGGCCGCTTCGGGCTGCGAGCAGGCGACCCCGCTGCCGGGGGTGTGGGAGGCCTCCGCCACCGACATCTTGCGCGCCGCCTCGCGCGCGGCGTTCAGCATGTTGCTGTGCACGAAGAGAGTCGAGGCGAAGGTGATGATGCCGAAGAGGAAGATCAGCAGCAGCGGCAGTATGATGGCGAACTCGGTTGCCGCCGTGCCCCGGCACGAGAGGAGCAGGCCGCAGCGTCCTTCTGAGCGTCCTTCTGAGCGTCCTTCTGTGCGGCCTCCTGCTGCACGGGAGTCATCGGCGCGGGCCCGCGCCGCCCCAACGGCGCCGGCGTGCCGATCGTGGATGCGGGTGTTCGGACCCTCTACCCCGGCCGCCGCAGGACCGGAGCAGATAGGCAGGCAATCTTGCATCTTGCCTCCTACCGTATGGATGCTCCGAACGGCCCCCGCGTGCCGTTCCCTCAAGAAGCGCAATCGGACTCCGCGACCAGACACGCCGATGCGTCGTCCACTGTGGCGGCGACCTCTTGGCTCAGGTTGTAGGCGGCGACCCCCAACCCGACGACAATCACGGCCGCCAACAGCGCATACTCGGCGACCACCGCGCCATTCCGCTCCCGCCAGAAACGCAACACACCCGGGTTCCTGCAACTTTGCGATCGGCGCATGCTTGAGGCTCAGAAAGTATTACTAAAGTAATAGATTCCTTCGCCGTTAACCAACCCACGGCCTTGCCGGCCGTTGTTAACCTTGTTCGTCAACCCCGGCCGTTAACCATGCTTGTTAGGATCGGTTAAGCTTTCGGCCGGGCATATTGGGCATAGTTCGCCGCCCAATTCCAGCCGAATTCATGCGCCAACGGCAGAAATCTGGGGATTACTGGCAAGAGCGTCCGTCCTGCGCCGGTCCCTGGCGGGCTCCGGGGCGGACCCGTCCGGCCCGGGGCCGGAGCGACGACCGCCTGCACCCCGGGCGCCGGTCCGGCCTGCCGGCAGGACGCTCCCCCATGCGGCCTGCGGCTTCCGGAACTATGCCATTTGGTATAGAACCTTGCCCGAACGCCGGACGCGGCGGCACCGCCTCTCATACGCGACCGCCGCAGCCGCGCGGGCCTCGAACGGGGACGCGGATGCAGGAGAGGCGAAACCGGGAACGAAAACGGAAATCCGCGGTGCGGAGGTGACCGGAAACGAGAGATCGCAGAACATTAATAACTTTTAACTAAAAGCCTTTACACTCTTTGCCGTTCACTGACAGAAGCCGGTGATCTATAATAGTAAGTTGAAATGACCATCTTTTTCATTCGGTTCATTTATTAAAGATCTTTTGGATATGTCCTGGTTCGGCAAACAGCTCGGCAAGGTATGGGACCATCTGCTCCCGGACGACGACGAACCGCCCCGTCGCCGCCGGAACGAGACCCCCGGCCTGTCCGGCGTCGCGCAGCGGTCCGGGCGCCGGGAACCCGAGGCGACAGGCAGGCGAAACCGCAAGGCGCGCGAGAACGGCACGTCGGAGCACTGGGGCGCTGTGGAGCGGAAGGTCACGGCCGAGGTCCGCGCCATCGTGCCCAAGACCATGGTGGAATCCCTCTGTGAGAGCCGCGTGGCCAGTGTCAGCCTGGACGCCGAAGCGGTGCGGCAGGCGGCCGCCAATCGCATCTTTGCCGAGGCCCTTTACGACATCCTCAAGATCGATGCCGAGCCGCCCTTCGAGCCGGCCGGGCGCATCCTGACCTGGGCCGAGGCCGCCCTCGACGAAATAGGGACGGCCTGGCGCGGCGACAGCGAGGGCGAGAACGACGCGGCACGCGGCGAAACGTCGCCGGTGATCCAGGCAGTCGCCGCGGCGCTCCAGCGGGCGGCGGAAAACGCCGTGCTGAAGGAAGCCGCCCTCAGGCGCCTGGAGGAAGAGCGCACAGCAGACGACGAGGCCTAGTCAAGGCGCCTCCGGCACCTGTGGCACCCGGCCCAAAGCCAGGCGGCGCCCTTAGTTTTCCAGGCTGCGGTACTGCTGGAGGCGGGTGGAGCGGAGGCCCCGGGTGCCGTGCTTGGAAAGCGAGTCGGCCCAGGACTGGAACTCCTCGATGGAGATGCGGTAGCGCTCGCAGGCCTCCTCGAGGGTGAGCAAGCCGCCGCGCACGGCGGCCACCACCTCGGCCTTGCGCCGCACCACCCAGCGCTTGGTGTCCGGGGGCGGAAGGGTTTCAAACGTCAGGGGCTCGCCAGACGGTCCGATCGTCTGGGCCGCCCTACCTGAGCGACCGGAAGGCATGGCATCCTTCTCCATGGCTGACCTTGGCTACACTGCGCGTCGCGGCGGCGACCGCATACCTGCCTGGCGCCGAGCATAGCCCGCCGGCCTTAGGGAAGGCCTAAGCCTCATGGTTAAGACGCTAATAAAGAGGCGAAACCATCCGCGGAGTCGCGGACGGCAACGGGCGAGAGGTCTATAGCTACGGCGTGCGCAACTCGGTCGGCTTGGACTTCAATCCGGCCGGCGGCGAGCTCCGGCTCACCGACAATCAGGCGGGCCGCATGGGCGACGACATCCCGCCGGGCAAGCCCCACCGCCAGGCCGCTGCGGGCCAGCGTGTCGGCTTCCCCCGGGTACGGCAGCGGCGCGCGCACCAACTCGTCCAGGGCCAGGTTCTTCAGGACGTGGCGAAACCGCACCGGGGCCAGCTCGCCAAGGCCGTGTCGGGCGCGCAGCCTGGCGTCGGCTCCGCGGTGCCGCGCGCGGCCATGAGCATGGGCACCGGATCGCCGCGGATCGACTGCGCCGGCACCAAGCCGACCGGGCCGATGCCGAAGGGGAGCGGGTTCGGCTCGAGGCCGCCCTTCGGCACGAGGGCGGCGGCTAGGCCTGCCGCTGCTCCGCCAGGAAGCCGGTCAGAACCTCGAAGTAGGCCTCGGGCTCCTCGTAGAAGGGCATGTGGGAGCTGTTGGGGAAGACCTTGAGCCGCGCGTTCGGCAGGGCGAGCTGCATCTTCATGGCGCAGGCCGGGGTCAGCTCGTCGTACTTGCCCACGGTGATCAGCGCCGGCGCCGTGATGCGGTGCATGTCCGCGATCCGGTTCCAGTCCTTCAGGTTGCCGACGTAGAGGAACTCGTTGGGGCCCTGCATGGTGCTGTAGACGTCCATGTTCCAATCGTCCAGGGAGCGGTGGATCGAGGCCGGCCAGTCGGCCAGCCGGCAGACGTGGCGGTAGTTGAGGAGCGTGATGGCCGCCTGGTACTCGGGATGGTCTAGGGTCCCCTCCGCCTCGTGGCGCTGCATCATGGCCACCGTCTCTGGCCCGAGCGCGCTGCGGTGGCGCTCAAGCTCCGTCACCAGGTGGGGCATGTCGCCGCAGGTGTTCTCCAGGATCGCCGTCTTGAGGTTCTCGGGATAGGTGATGCCGTACTCGATGCTGAGCCAGCCGCCCCAGGAATGGCCGAGCAGGTGGATCTTGCCCAGGCCGAGCGCCCGGCGCACGCTCTCCACCTCCTCGACATAGCGGGTGATGGTCCAGAGGCTCTTGTCCTTGGGCTTGTCGGAGGCGCCGCAGCCGAGCTGGTCGTAGGTCACAACCCGGTAGCCCTTGTCGGCCATCACCAGATGGGGATCGCGCAGGTAGTCGCACGGCAGGCCGGGGCCGCCGTTTAACAGGAACAGGACCTCGTCCCCCTCCCCGTAGCTGTAGGTCACCACCTGGCAGCCGTCGATCTCCAGGCGCCGCTCCTCGTCGGGCTTCCTCGGCTCTGTCATCTCCACCTTCCCCCAAAGTTAGGTCACTCTTCTTCCAGGAGGGCCGCAGTCTGGAGGGCAAGCCGACAGGGCGTCAAGACGGGGCCGGCCGGACCGACCAGGCCCTCAGGCGCCTACTGGCTCGCTTCCTTGACGGCCTCGCGGGCCCGCTCGCGCTCTTCCTGGGTCGCCGAGGCGAGCTTGTAGGCGATGTAGTACTTGTTGACGTCGGCGACGTACTCGACCGTCTTGCGCCCGACGGCGCGGCCACTCGCCAGGACTAGTCGCTGGGAATCATTGACTTCGCCGCCCCAGCCTTTGCACTACGGCCATCAGGCAGAACGACAAAACGATGGTCAAACTGGCGGCGGCTGTAACCGTCGGTGTGATGTTCTGTCTTGTTCCGGAGAAAATCTGAATCGGCAAGGTCCTTTGCTCGGGAGACGCCAGAAACAGGGCCACCACCACCTCATCGAAAGAAACCGCAAATGCGAACACGGCGCCAGCGAACACCCCTGGCGCGATCAGTGGCAAGGTCACACGCACAAAGGCATACAACGGACCGGCACCGAGACTTGCCGCCGCCCGCTCCATGTTCTGATCAAAGCCTTGCAGCGCTGCCGTCACCGCGACCACAACGAAGGGCAGGCCCAGGCATGCGTGTGCCAGGATTAGTCCAAAGTAGGTCCCGACGAGTCCGATCAGACTATAGAAGAAGAAACACGCGACCGCGACGATTACGATCGGAACGGCCATCGGCATCACCAACAAGGCTAGAACGTAGGGCCTCCAGCGTGATTTGGAGCGTGCAAGACCCAAGGCGGTTAGGGTGCCAAGTCCTGTTGCAAGAGCAGTCGCCGACAAGCTCACAATGAGGCTGTTCTTGACCGCATGAAACCATATTGGATTGGAAACGAAGTCTTCGTACCACTTCGTCGAGAATCCTGCCGGTGGAAACGAAAAGAAACTTGATGGATTGAAGGACATCGGAACAATTACCAGTATAGGTACGACCAAGAACAACAACACAACAACACATATGGCTATAAACAAGGTGTGAACAGCAATATAGAATGGAGATCGATAGGCGGGAGCGATCATCTAACGCAACCCCTGCCGGTTGATTCCAAACGTGGCATTGACGACGAGAAACAGTGCGCCGGCAAACACCAAGAGCCATACGCCCAAGGCAGCAGCCAGGCCCCAATTGACAGTCTCATTGGTGTGGAAGGCAATGAAGTAGCTGACCATCTGATCGTCCGGTGCCCCCAACAAGGCCGGCGTGATGTAGAACCCGAGGGACAGAATTGATACAAGCATGACGCCCGCACCGATTCCCGGCGCGGAGAGGGGAACATAGACACGCCAGAAGGCAACGACTGGGTTGGCGCCGAGCGAGAGCGCCGCTCGCACGTGCCACGGAGAGATCCCTCTCATGACGGCCAAGAGGGAGAGAATCATGAAAGGAAGCATGATGTGGATCATACCCACATACACCGATGCCCGAGTGTAAAGCAGTTGGATCGACCCTTCCGAAACGCCGAGCAACCCGAACATGGCCTCGACGACGCCATCGTTCTGAAGCAAGACGATCCACGCCAAAGTGCGCACCAGGAGCGATGTCCAGAACGGCAGCAACACGGCGTAGATGAACCATCTGGCGTGCCGGCCTCTTGTGTTGGCGAGCAGGAAGGCGACCGGATATGCCAACACGAGGCAGGCGCTCGTGATTACCAGACTCATCCAGAAGGTTCGCCCGTAGACATCACGATAGATGGCTATGTTTGAGCCGACGGAAGCAACCTCGCCGCGGTCGTCGTACCTGAGATCTAGCGCCCTCAAGAGGTAATGTAGGGTAAGCGGATCGGACTCCCTTTTTATGACGAGCCAGATTTCCGGTCCCGCCCAACGTGGGTCGTTTGCGACAAAGAAGGCTTTGTACGACGTTGCTTCCAAACGTTCGGGAAGCGCATTTGCTGCCTTGAGAACCAGAGTGCGATAGCCGGTGTGGTCATCGTTGAGGCGACGGGCCAATTTGAACAGTTCGGGCTTTCCTCGAATTTCATGCAAGTCTGCGGCAAGTGCTGCATAGACCTTCTCTGACGTCGTCTTGGACCCGTGCCATGACTGTAGAGCCGCTATAGTTCGCGGCAGCGCATTCGGTATCTCCGGGTTCGCGATGGACTGATAGAGGAAATAGAGAACCGGCAAAATCAAGGCGGCAATCAAGAAAACGCAACTCGGCAGGACTTTGAAAAAGTCGCGTTTGTGCGTGTGGGCTATTGCTTTCGTATTCACGGCAAAAGACCGTCGCCTTTCTGGAGTGCCAACGAAGGAGACGATTCGCAATTTGCGTGAACTCGCCGGGCGAGGAGAAGGACGGAGAGGGTCAAGAACCCTCTCCGTCGGCGAGGGACAGACCTACCGGGAGACCCAGTTGTTGAACCGCTCTGTCAGGTTTTCCCTGTAGTCGAGATAGAACTCCGGATCGACCCAAACGGCATATCGGACGTGATCCTCGGTTGTCGGCAAAGCCGAACGAATATCCTCCGACACTAGATCATATGCTCGCTTGTTGATCTGCCCGTAGGGAATCTGGCGCATGAACTCCGCCTGCGGCTCCGGCTGGACGGCAAACTCTAAGAATCGCATCGCCGCTTCTTTGTTGGGGCTTCCTTTGAGAATAGCCCATTGGTCGCCATTCAAGACGTGACCAGCTTCCCACGCGATCAACAGACCGGCGCTTTCCTCTGCATTCACGGTGGCTATACGCCCGTTCCAGGCCATCGCCATGTCATAGTCGCCCGCGAGCAATCCTTGCACTTGCTCCGTACCGGAAGACCACCAGACGATGTGCGGCTTAAGCTCATCGAGCTTCTTGAATGCACGCTCTTGGCCCTCCGGGGTGCGCAAGACATCGTAGATCTCGTTTGGCGGAACTCCATCGGCGAGCAACGCGACCTCAATGGTCTCGGTAACTGAACGACGCATGCCACGTTTTCCCGGAAACTTGCCCACATCCCAGAAGTCGGCCCACGAGTCCGGTTTCTCCGAGAAGCGGTCTGGATTATATGCAAGCACCGCCGACGCGAGAATGGTCTTGACGGCACAATCGCTGATGGATCCATCCAACAGGTCGTCGGTTGGGAACCGCGACACGTCGATGGTTTCGAACAGCCCTTCCTGGCACCCTTGTTGAATCTCAGGCCATTGTGCCTCGACGATGTCCCACTGGATGTTGCCGCTCTCCACTTGAGCCCGAATCTTGCCGAACTCTCCATTATACGAGTCTTCAAGGACTTTAACCCCCGTTGCATCCTCGAATGGCTGCCACATGGATTCTCGGAACGCGTCGTTGACTGCGCCCCCCCATGAAACGATTCGCAACTCTTCAGCCCATGCCGTGCTGAACCAAAGAACGCTCACAACCAATGACAGAATGCCTGCCAGCTTGTTTGTTGTATTCACAGCTCCCTCCCTGTTTCCAGCGTTGGTAAGTTCCTTGTGCTGAGCTTTCCTCGCACTCTTCAGATTGCATAGACCGGCAGCTCCCCACGGTTCGCAATCCTTCCGCGTCTTACGTCGCGCACCACCTCGTCCAGGTCGCGGAGATAGTCGGGCGCCACACCGACATGAATGAGGTTCAATACGAGCTGGATCATCGGAGGGGTTCTGCCACGCGGCTGCCTCCACCCGCGATCCTCCATGCCATCGGCAACGGCGTTTATGTCCAAATCGGGCGCAGTGAAGGCAAAATGAAAGGAATGTGGCGCCCCAATGCATTCGAGTCCCTCGATACGGCCGATTCCTTCAATGAGCTCGTCTCGAATCTCCAAGACTCGTCGGGTCACGTCCAAGTACCCGTCTGCACCCAGGTAGTTCATCACGGCCCAGGCCGACGCAACGCCCCCACCGGGACGCGAACCCGTTAGATTGGAAGTGGAATAGGTGCCGGACGGCCAATCGTCGAATGTGAATCTTTGATACTGTTCCAGATCCGTGCCGCGGAACAGAAGAGATGAGACCCCTTTCACACAATAGCCGTACTTGTGAAGATCGATAGTCATGGAAGTGACCCCGGGCACCCTGAAATCCCACTTGGGCAAGGCCCCGCCGAGCCGCTCAACGAAAGGCAACACGAGGCCGCCGAGGCAGGCATCCACGTGCATCCACAATCCATGAGCAGCAGCCAGGCTGGCCACGTCCTCTATCGGGTCGACAATCCCGTAGGGATAGGGCGGGGCAGACGCGACGAGCATGATAGTGTTCTTGCCGATGGCCGCAGTCATCGCTCGAGGATCTGCACGGCAGTTGGCGCCCGTCGATACTCGCACCTCTTCGATGCCACATATGTGAGCGGCCTTGCTGAAGGCGGGATGCGCTGTACGAGGCACCACGATTTGAGGAGAACTGGCCTGGGGCAGACACTCGCGGGCCCAGTCTCTGGCGGTCTTGACCGCCATTAGGATCCCCTCGGTACCACCCGAGGTTAGGTTGCCGTATGCGCCTTCCGGGCCATTGACCAAGTCAAGCAGCCCGTCGACGATTTCGACCTCCATTTCATGGAGACTTGGAAACGCCGTTCGGCCATAGAGGCCGTTTTCCGCGATGAATCGATTGTAGGCCTGTATGGACACGTCGAGAGCGTCGTTGCCGGCGAAATAGGCAGGGCGGAACAGCTGCCGACCCAGCCACGGGGAATCGTTTTGTCGGCGGCTGTTGAGTTCGCAAGAAATTCGCTCTGGGTTCTTCCCGTGCGCAGGAAATGGTTGTCGGCCCACGTTGTCCCCTTTCGCCCACCGCCGGCCCAGCCTCCGGAGACTCGCCCAGCCGGGCAAGTGCAGTCCAAGCAATGGTCGGCATCAACAGAATGATGGCAGATAGGGGGACAGGTGTCTATTATATTCGTAGCATATGAGCGAATATCATCGGCATCTATCGAAAAGCTGGAGCGCTGCGGGGCTTTCGATGATCCGCGCCTCGGTCCGACGAAGTAGCGGCAGCTGCTGTGGGAAGGTCAGAATCCAGGGGGCGTCGAAACGGCTATGTACTCGCAAGGCTCTTTCGTGTTGTTGCGAAATCGCCCAACTCGTTCGCAGGGGAAGAAATAGCCTTCGCCTTGTCCAAGGAGCTTGGTATGCCCGTCAATCGTGACTTCGACATGGCCCTTCAGCACAAAACCAACTTCCTCGACGTCCGTATGCAAAGTGATATCTCCCGAATCCGCTCCGGGTTCGTAGCGCACGTGAATCAGTTGAAGCTTTTGTCCGCGAACGTCAGGTCCCAGTTGACGGTAGTTGATCTGGCCGACCCGCAAACTCACCATATCGTCTTGCCCAAAAAAATACGGCGACTGCTTACTATTCTCGACAGCAAAGAAATCGGCCAAAGAAACCGACAGACAGTCTAGAAGCTTCTTCAGCGACTCAACCGATGGGTTGATCTTGTTGCGTTCGATCAGCGAGATCGTGCCGTTGTGCATCCCGGCCCGCCGCGCGAGCTCTCGCTGAGACAGGTTATGATTCTTGCGGATTTGGCGAATCCTCGATCCGAGGTCCAGCTCCATCGACTTCTCAACCTTGTGCTCGGCGCCCCAAAGCTCGGCAGCATTGCAATCCGACGTTAGGGCAAGGACATCCAACTATCGTTGGTGTGAGGCTATGGATTCATAGCCAGGGACTCAGGACATGGATCGCATATAATAGACAATTCCGAATGGAAGGGAAATGCCGCATCCGGCCGGCCGGCCGGGCCGACCAGGCCCTCAGGCCCCTACTGGCTCGCTTCCTTGACGGCCTCGCGGGCCCGCTCTCGCTCTTCCTGGGTCACCGAGGCAAGCTTGTAGGCGATGTAGTACTTGTTGACGTCGGCGACATACTCGACCGTCTCGTTCCCGATGACACGGCGCGCCACCTGCTCCACGTTGGCGAACCAGACATTGGGGTCGAGGCCTTCTTTTCCGGCCCGCTGGCGCAGCGTCTGGATGCGGTTGGGGCCAGCGTTGTAGGACGCCAGCGCGAAGTCCGTGTGGGCGCCGGAAGTGAGCTCGGGTGCGTCGAAGTAGCTGTCCCGCAGGTAGGCGAGATACTTCACGCCGGCGTGGATATTGGACTCCACGTTGTGGATGTCGGCGATCTCGATGGGCGCGTTGCTCGCCGTCTCGGGCAGGATCTGCATGACGCCGACGGCGCCCCGGTCGCTCCGGGCTTCGTTGTCCAGACGGGACTCCTGGTAAGCCAGCGCCGCGACCTTGAGCCAGTCGAAGTCGTACTTCTCGGCATACTTGCGGAACAGCGGCTCCAGCTTGTCGAGGCGCCCCTTGCCGTTGCCCGCCAGCGGGCTTTCGATGTTGTCCACGTCCTCGAAGTACCGCTTGAACAGGATGTTGCCGACCAGGGTGCCCTTGGCGTTCTCGGGGATCACGCTGTTGAGGCTCTTCAGCAGATCGGGATTGCCCCTGCGCACCGCCCAGGCGATCTGCCCGCCCTGGCGCAGCGCCAGGTTCGGGTGCAGCACGATGTCCGGCAGGGCCTTCGACCAGATCTCGGCGATGTGGTTGTCGGCGACGGTGATCTCGACGACCCCGGCGTTCACCAGCTCCAGGATATCCTCGGTGGCAAGCGTCGGGTCGGCGGGCACGATCTCGACGGGCGCGCGGCCCGCGTCGGCGAGCTTCTGGCTGAGGGCCGCGAGGGACTGGGCGTAGCTGGTGCCCGGGTCCACGTAGACAGAACGGCCCGACAGGTCCTCGACGCTGGAGAGGCCCTCCACACCCTTGGCGGTCACCACGATCTCGCTCACGTCCTTGAGGTAGGGATCGGTGAAGGCGACGTACTGGGCGCGCTCCGGCGTGACCGTCAGGCCGGCGGCGGCGATGTCGCCGCGGCCCTCGGCCAGCGCCGGCAGGATCTGCTCGAAGGGCATGGGGATGTAGAGGAAGACCGTGGGCCAGCTGCGCTTGCGCACCCGCGTCTTCAGGTACTTCCGGTACTGCTGCAGCAACTGGTACTCGAAGCCGTGCAGCTCGCCGTCGGCGACGAAGAAGTTGGTCCTGTTGTAGGAGGTCAGGATGCGGATCACCCGGCGCTTGATGAGGCCGTCCAGGTCGTCGTCGTAGCGCGCCGTCAGGAGCGGCCGGTCGACCTCCGCCAGGGCCTGGTCGAGCAGGGACTCCTCGACGCTGCGGTCGTCGCTGCTAAGCGGCTTCGGATCGGCGCCCGCGGCGGGCGGCATCCAGGACGCAAGCGCCAGCAGGCCGGCACATGAGCCCGCGCAGAGCATTGTCAAGAACGGCGAAACGGCCGGCAGGCGTCGGCGCGAGCGTTTCATGGGTGCCTCCCTCCCCTCGCGGTCCCGGCATGTTGCAGCAGCCGGCGCCCCGGCTCAACCGGGCAGGCACGAGAGGCCCCGGTCACCTTCGCCCCCCCTCCGGTGCAACCTCGCAACGCCCCAACTTCCGTTGGTGCGGGCCGCCCCGCTCGTCCTATAATGCCCCCATCGCCGGGAGGGGCAACGGGCCGGAGGAACGAACGATGTCTGTTGACGGCATATGGACGGGCGAGGTCTACGGACCTTTCGGCTGGGAGAACCGGGGCGTCTTCCTGCTGGAGAAGGGCCGCATCGTGGGCGGCGACAACCGCCAATACACCATGGGCAGCTACCGCGTCGCCGGCACGGAGGTGACGGCGGAGCTTCGCGTCCACTACTACGGGCCGCCACGCACGGTCTTCGGCGAGGCCAAGGAGGAGTTCACCACCGTGATCACCGGCGTCTGGAAGAACGGCGAGATCGACGGCACCATCTGCCGCCCCGACCGGCCCCAATTCGACCTGCAGATCCGCCTGACCAAGCGCATGGACCTGCCGGAGATCTGAAGCGCGCCGCGCCCCACGGGACGGGACCGCCCGTCTCCCTGCGATCAGGAGCCGATCCGCGTGAGCGACGGGAGCTATGTCCTCGCCAGGGGGCATGAAGGGCGCGAGCGCCTACGGCTGCTCGCCCGGATCCTCTCGGCCTCGACAGCGCGCCTGCTGGACGAGCTCGGCGTCGGACCGGGCCTAGCCTGCCTCGACGTGGGCTGCGGCGGGGGCGACGTCTCCAGCGAGCTGGCGCGGCGGGTCGGCCCCGGCGGCCGCGTCCTGGGCCTCGACCTGGACGCCGCCGTGCTCGAAACCGCGCGGCGGGAGGCGGCGGATCAGGGCCCGGCCAATCTCTCCTTCGAGACGCGCGACGTCTTCGAACTGGAGGAGGAGGCGCAGTTCGACCTGGTCTACGCCCGCTTCCTCCTGAGCCACCTGGCGGCGCCGGAGGCGGCGCTCGACCGTATGCTCCGGGCCTTGCGCCCGGGCGGCCGCATCGCCCTGGAGGACATCGACTTCTCGGGCCACTTCAGCAGCCCGGAATGCCCGGCCTTCCGCGACTACGTGCGCCTCTATTCCGAGGCCGTGCGGGCGCGCGGCGGCGACCCGGACATCGGGCCGCGCCTGCCGCTGCTGCTGCAGGCGGCCGGCCTCTCCGAGGTCGACCTGGCCGTCAGCCAGCCCGCCGGCACTCGCGGCGAGGCCAAGCTGATCAACCCCATCACCCTGGAGAGCATCGGCCCGCAGGTGATCGCCTCCGGCCTGGCGACCGCCGAGGAGGTCGCACGCCTCACCGCGGCCCTCTATGAAGAGGCGCGGGACGAGAGGACCGTGCTCAGCATGCCGCGCATCGTGCAGGCCTGGGCCCGCAAGCCCTGAGGCCTGCCGCCCTCTTTCCGCTCAGTTCTGCGGCGCCTCGAGGGCGACGCAGTTGTAGTCGTAGAGGCGCGTGGGGGTGTCCGGGCCGAGGGGGATGTCGCCGATGGCGACCGCGCGCTTGCCGAAACGCTGGCAGTAGTCCTCCGCGAAGCCCGCCGGGTCGGCGAGCGGCACGGCCTCGATGGAGACCGTGTTCTCGTCCCCGGCGACCACCTTCGGCCCGGCGGTGCAGGCCGCCAGCGTCAGCGCCAGGGCGAACGGCCAGGCAAGGCGTAGGGAACATGGCAGGCCGGCCAGGATCAGGCCCATGGCGCTCCCCGGCAACCGCTCACTTGCGCGGGAAGTGGCGCCAGCCGGCGAGCTCCGCCTCGTCGTCGCTGCAGAACCAGCGCTCGCCACGCTCCGGATCGATCTCGAACTTCTCGTAGTTGGCATCGGTCGGCACGTAGTAGACCTTGTTGCCCTTCTCCGAGATGGTGCCCTTCACGTCGCAGATCTCGGCGGGGCTGTCCTCGGGGCCCGGCAACCTGTGGCCCATCCGCCAGATCGCCGGCTCCAGGAACTCGCCGCGCCAGAGGCCCAGCTTGGCAAGCTTGGCTTGGTTCTGCGCCCGCTTGTAGGCCGGGAAGCTGTCTGGCAGGGCGAGCGCGAGGCCGCGGGCCAAAAGCACCTCCGCCGGATCGTTGTACTGGGGGTCATGGCAGATGACCACGTTGCCGGCGCTCGCGAGCGGCGCGGTTTCGCACGTGAGCTCCTTCCAGGTCTCCAAGAGCTGGCGCAGCTCGACCGCGGCCTGTAGACCGCAGCGCCAGCGCTTGCCCGCATTCAGGCAGGTCTGGCCAAGCTCAGGCGCGTCGATGCCGAACAGCCGCAAGGCCCTGCCGTCGATCTCCAGCGTGTCGCCGTCGATGACCGAGATCGCCGGCTCGGCCTCCTGCGCCAGGGCCGGTGCCGACACCAGCAGTCCGGCCAGCACAGCGAGGGCGGTGGCGGCCAAGGCCCTGACACAACGAAGAAATCCCTGGCCCGAGGACATGGCTCTCAAAGCTCGCGGAGGCGCGACGGACGCAAGGCTCCGGGCGCCCGGCTGGGCAGACCTAGCATGCGCCGCTGCATACAGCCACCCCCCGATTCGCGCCAGCCCATTCTAGCGGCGAGCGGCCAAGCTCCGCCAGGTTTCGCCGGACGGCACCAGGCCGAAGGCCAACGCGTCCAACTACAAGGCATGTCCTGCGTCCGGACGGTCAAGGCCGGGACCGGAGCGAAGGCGAAGGTCGAGGGTCGGCTGGAGCAAGCCGATGGCGCCGATGCGGCGGAGGACCGGGCCCTTGGCGCAGAGGCATCAGCCGACGAGACGCCGGAGCAGATGGCGAGCAAGCAAGCTCGCCTGGCCAAGATCTTGGACGCCAAGGAAATCCGCAAGGCCGAGGCCGAGCCGACGGGTGATCCTAGGCCGCCCGGTCCGGCTTGCGCTCGGCCAACAGATGCCAGTGATAGGATCCGGGCTTGCCTTGCGGTGCGTCGCGCAGGGAGCGGAGCTCAAAGCCCTCGAACAGTTGGACCAGGCGCAGCGCGTCGCAGTAGTAGTGGGGGTGGTCCTTGTCCCCCTCGCCCGGCTTCTGCCAGGTATCGGCCGCGACTTCCTGGCCCTGACCGAAGTGGACGTTGCGTTTCGACAGCATTGTGCCGAGGTAAAGGCCGCGCGGGCGCAGCACGCGGCGAATCTGCGCGATGGCCATGCGGACCACCGACTCCGAGCCGTGATAGATGACGTTCCAAGACACCACAGCATCGAAACAGTCGTCCGCAAACGGCAGGGCGGTCATTTGGCCCTCGACGGGCCGGACGTCGAGCGAGGCAGTCTCGAGCGCGGCCGCCAGCACCTCCAGGCCGGCGCGGCTGGCGTCCAACGCCGCCACCGACAATCCGGCTTCGCCGAGCGCCACAGCGTGGCGACCGACGCCGCAACCGAGGTCGAGCACCCGAAGCCTGCCGCGCCGCCGCAGCTCGTCCGCCAGGGCCAGAACCGCCGGCTCGGGCTCCTCCCACCCGCGGCGCCCGTCGGCGCTGCGCCATCGCCGGTCCCAATGCCGGTGCGCCGTGGCGGTAGTCTCGTCGGCCGACTCCATGGGCGATCCTCGCGACTCAAAGCGTGGTGATCAAAGGATCCGGCGCCGCAGTATGGCGCTCACCCGCTCGACGGCGAGCACCAGCGCGAACACGCAGATGATGATGGTCGCCGCTTGATCGTATTCGAACATATCCATGGCAACCTTCAACTCGATTCCGATGCCCCCGGCGCCGACCAGTCCGAGGACGACCGACGAACGGGTCGCCTTCTCGAGGCTGAACAAGGAGGTCGCGATGAAGGAAGGCATGGCCGCCGGGATCACCGCCCCGGAGACGATGCCGAGGCGTTTTGCGCCTAAGGCGGTCAGCGCCTCTTGCGGGCCGGGATCCACCTCCTCCATGGCCTCGGCGAAGAAGCGGCCGCAGAAGCCGATGGTGTCGACGGTCAGCGCCAACGTGCCGGCGAAGGGGCCGAGGCCGACGGTGGCGACGAAGAACAGCGCCCAGACCAGGTCCGGCACCGTGCGGAAGAGAGAAATGAGCGCACGGGCGGCGTTGTAGACCAGCGGGTGAGGACTGTGCCTGTGGCTCGATAGAATGGCGAGCGGCAAGCTGAACAGGATACCGAACACGGTGCCGACCAGGGCCATCTGAAAGGTCTCGAGCAGGGATCCCGCGATGGGCAGAAGGCGGTCGACGCGCGGCGGGAACATTTCGCTCAGGACCCGCGCCATGTTGGGCAGGCCGGAAAAGAACTCGGCCGGCGAAATCTCGGCGCCGGATACGGCGAAGGCGAAGAACAGTGCGAAGACAAGGTAAGCGAGGAACGCCAGCAGACCCGGACGCTCGAACCGGGACGGCGGCGCCTTGGCCACGAGGCTACCTGCAAAGGCCCGTTCAGACATAGAGCGCCCGCAGCTCCCGGACCGGCTGGCCGGCTGCCGAAACGTCCAAGGCCACACGACCGTTGCGCAATCCGAGAATACGGTCCGCGTAGGTTACGGCATGACGCAGGTCATGGGAGGTGAAGAACACCGTCAGCTCCTCCTGGCGCATGAGGTCCGAGAAGAGCTCCATGACCGCCTCGCCGGCCCGTGGGTCGAGGCTGGCGACCGGCTCGTCGGCGAAGACGATTCGTGGCCGCTGCATCAGCGCCCGGGCAATCGCCACCCGTTGCGACTGGCCGCCGGACAGCTGATCGGCGCGGCGCACCGCCAGGTCGGCCAATCCCACCCGCGCGAGGCAGGTCATGGCCTCCCGGCGCATATCCTCGGTGGCCAATTCATGGAACCAGCTTCGCGGGCCGCCGTCGCGGCCCTGAACGCCGTGGATGACGTTGCTGAGGACGGAAAGCCGCGGCACCAGATTGTGCTTCTGAAAGACGAAACCGACCTTGGCCCTCAATCTGCGCAAGGGACCACTTCGCAAGCTTCGAACGTCCTCGCCGAGCAGAGTGACACGGCCGTCGTCGGGCTCCGCCAGCCGCAAGCAGCATCGCAGCAGAGTGGACTTGCCGCACCCGTTGGCCCCGATCAGGGCGACCGACTCGCGACCTCCCAGGCGGAAGCTTATGTCGTGCAGCACGGGCGTCCGGCCGAACGCCTTCGTCAGTCCCGCGACCGAAAGACTGTCGCGCGCCACCGACGACTCCGGGGCGCTACCTGCGCCGGCGTCCTGGCGTTCGGCCTGCGCCATCAGTTGCCAACGAACTCCGCGTACTCCGGATAGCCGATCGTCGTGTACATGGACCGGACATAGTCGTAGTCGCTGTCCTTCACGCCATCGAGGAACTTCATGCCGAGGTACTTCTGATTATCTTCGCCGACCAAGATGGTCTCGATCATCTCGTCCGAATTGTCGACGATTGCCGCACGCATCCTCTCGACCACTTCGGGCGCGACGTGGGTCCCGGCCATCAGCAAATCGTTCGGAAGATCCGGCCCGCGTCCGATCACACGGAAAGCCCCGGGCGACAGCTCCTTTTCACCGCTGCGCTGTTTGAGGAACTTGCCGTAGTTCATGCCCACGGCGGAGATATCGCCCCGCTTCAGGGCCTCCCAGGCGACGTTCCGCGCCACATGCATGGACTTGATGTCATCGGTCGGCTTGAGGCCGTAGTCGGCCAGGATCTGTGCCGGAGCCAGATGGTTGGACGTGGACCCGACATCGCCGAAGGCGACCTGATGGCCACGCAGCTGGTCTATCGAAGTGATGCCGCTGTCCGCCATGACGATGATCGACGAGAAGTAGTCCGGGCGGCTGAAGCCGACGACCGGATAGGCGTCCGTCTTCTTGCGGATCACGACGTATTCCGCCGGTCCCGTCAGAACGAAGTCAACCTTCTCGGACTTCAAAGCCTCGACCGCGGCGGTACGGCTCGAGACCGCGTAGAAATCGATTTCGTAGCCCGACTTGCTGCTTAGAAGATCCCGAAACTTACCGAACTCGCGTTGCAGGTTTTCCAGACCGGTGATGTCGGTCACCGCCAGACGGACGGTCTCCGCTGCGGTCGCCGACTGGCTGGCGACAGCCAGCGTCAACGCCACGAACGCAGCCTTCAATGCGGTTCCAAACCCCTTCATCGTTCGATTCTCCCGATTTTCTTGAAGGCACGGCTGAGCCAGCCGCGTCACGAGAGAATTCCGCATTTCGATGATCTAGAGATGACGGCTGGGTGAAAGAACGGTGACTCGTTCGTTGCGCATGGTTAGCCGTCCGCGGGACCGGACATAGTCCGTCGCAACGCGTACAAACGCCGGCCGCAAGCGTGCGACACCTAGACCTATTCGGAACCTGGCTAGAGCAAGAATCCCTATTGTCACGGAGATTTCACGGGCCGGTCATTGCGCATTGCTAGAAAGGCGCAGCAGAGACGGAGCCGGCCCATGACATCCGCCATCAGCGTGCAATGCCTGAACAAGACCTTCGGTCGCCACAAGAGAGCGCTGCACGATGTCGACCTGTCCGTCTCGGAAGGCGAGATGGTGGCCTTGATCGGCGCGTCCGGATCGGGCAAGTCGACCCTCATACGCCACGTGGCGGGGCTCGTCGAGTCGGACAGGGGCCGCTGCAGCATCGCTGTGTTCGACCGCAAGATGCAGGCCGACGGCAAGATCGCCAGCAACGTCGCCGACCTGCGCCGCAGCATCGGCGTGATCTTCCAGCAGTTCAATCTTGTGCCCCGGTTGTCGGTCCTGACGAACGTTCTGGTGGGGCTGCTCAGCAGCGTGCCGCGGTGGCGCGGCACTTTGGGTCGCTTCACCCGGCGTGAGAAGCAGCAGGCCATGCATGCCCTGGCGCGCGTCGGCATTGCCGACACGGCGCTGCAGCGGGCCGCCACACTCTCCGGCGGCCAGCAGCAGCGCGCCGCCATCGCCCGCGCCCTGGTTCAGAGGGCGCGCATGATCCTGGCGGACGAACCCATTGCCTCCCTCGATCCTTCTTCGGCGAAGCGCGTTATGGAGATTCTTTCGTCGATCAACCGCGAGGACGGCATCACCGTGGTCGTGTCGCTGCATCAGGTCGAGTACGCTCGCCGGTTCTGCCGCCGAACGGTGGCGCTGCGCGACGGCGAGCTGGTCTACGATGGGCCGAGCACGGCGCTCACCGACGCGTTCCTCCGCGAAATCTATGGCGACGCCAGCGAAGAGCTCGTGCTGCCGGACGCCGACGACGAAAAGATCATGGCGCCCCCGCCGTCGAGCCTTAGATCTTGCCCACCGAGGGAACAGACGCTGGCCAACGCGTGATCCGGCCATCTCTTCGACTGTCAAGACAATAGCGAACTCAGGAGGTTCCTATGGGAATGTTGAAAGGCATCGCCATTGCGGCCATGGCCACGGCGGTTTCCTTCGCCGCCGCGGCCAAGGATGTTCACGTGAACAAGACCGAGGACGGCAAGGTCCTCATCAACGTCGGACTGTTGGCCACCGAGTCCCAGGAAAACCTGATGAAGCGCTGGGGGCCGATCATCGACCTGATGGAGGAGAAGACCGGCTTTGTCGTGAAACCCTTCTTCGCCTCGGACTACGCAGGCGTGATCGAGGGCATGCGCTTCGACAAGGTCGACGTCGTGCTGTACGGCAACAAGTCGGCCATGGAGGCGGTCAAACGGGCCGACGCCGAGATCTTCGCTCAGGTGATCGAGCCCGGTGGCGGGCTGGGCTACTACTCCGTCCTCCACACCTTGAAGAGCAACGAGAAGATCAACTCGCTCGACGACGTCCTGGCCTGCGACCAATCGATCGACTTCGGCATCGGGGACCCGAACTCCACGTCGGGCTTCCTGGTTCCGACGACCTTCATCTTCGCCAAGCACGCCGTCTCGCCGCTGGATTGCTTCAAGTCCGTGCGCAACGCAAGCCATGAGACCAACCTGCTGTCGGTCGCCAACGGCCAGGTCGACGTCGCAACGGCAAACAACAAGGCTCTGCACATTCGCCTGAAGCGGAACCATCCAGACAAGTACGGCAAGCTCAAGGAGATCTGGCGCTCGCCGCTGATTCCCTCGGATCCGCTGGCTTACCGCGGCAATCTGCCGGAACAGGTGAAGGCGCAGATCTTCTACTTCTTCGTTGGCCTGGGCCGCTTCGGCACGCCCGAACAAGTCCGCAAGGAACGAGAGATCCTGAACTATGCGACCTATGCCGGCTTCAAACCGTCGTCCAATGCCCAGTTGTTCCCGATCCGGGAGATGGCGTTGAACAAAGATATCCTGAGCATCCAGGCGGACGCCAAGATGACGGCAGAGGAAAAGCAGGCCAAGATCGCCGAGCTCACCGATGAGATCAAAGAGATCCAGGCCCTGGCGACCGAGCTGCCCAACGATCTCGGTCAAACCAAGCTGATCAACTAGCGGCGGCAGGCCAAATTGGGCGGCGGGAGACCGCTCTCACCGCCCTTTGCATTCGCCCGACGAGTCGGGGCCGCGACCGGACATGCAGATCGCTGGAGGGCTTCTCAGATGTCGACTGCCGCGATAACCACGCCCGTCGAGGAAATGGAGGTTCCCAAGGAGGACCTGAGTCGGCGCGTCTACCGCTGGGCCATGTGGGGGTCGATCTGCATCATCCTGGTGTGGGGTTACGGCCCGGCGGAGATCTACCGCTTCACCAGTCTGTTCACGGATGCCGCCAACATGGCGGACTATGCCTCCGACTTCCTTAAGCCCAACTTCCACAGCTGGGAAGTCTACGTCGAGCAGATGATCCTGACCATTCAGATGGCCTTCTGGGGCACCTTCCTCGCCGTCGTCGTCGCCGTGCCATTTTCATTGCTGTCGTCCAACAACATCGTGCCGTTCTGGATCGTCCAGCCGGTGCGGCGGTTGATGGATGCGGCGCGCGCCATCAACGAGATCGTCTTCGCCGTTCTGTTCATCGTCGCTGTCGGGCTCGGTCCCTTCGCAGGCGTCATGGCGCTGTTCGTTCACAACGTCGGCGTGATCGCAAAGCTTTTCTCGGAGGTGGTCGAGACGACCGATCAGCGGCTGGTCGAGGGGATCCGGGCGACCGGCGCCAGTCGCCTGCAGGAGATCGTCTTCGGCGTCATTCCCCAGGTGCTGCCCAACTGGATCTCTCTGTCGCTCTACCGGCTGGAGACCAACGTTCGCTCGGCCACTGTGCTCGGCATCGTCGGCGCTGGCGGCATCGGGTTCATTCTGCACGAGTCGATCCGCGCCTTCGAATACGACAAGGCGTCGGCGATCATCGTGGTCATCATCGTCGCCGTGTCGATCGTCGACATCATCTCCCAGCAACTGCGGAAGCTCGTCGCCTGATGGACCTGATCATCGCCAACGGACGGGTCCTGCGGCCGGACGGATCGCTCGAGGAGGCCTCGGTCGAGCTCGCGGACGGCCGCATCGCCAGGGTCGCCGATGCCCTTGCGGCCAACGGGGCGCAGGTTTGGGACGCCAGTGGCGCACTCGTGCTGCCGGGCATCGTCGACCTGCACGGCGATGCCCTGGAGCGTCAGCTACTGCCGCGCCCGGAGACCCCGTTTCCCGCGGACCTGGCCCTGCTGGAAACCGACCGTCAGATGGCGGCCAACGGCATCACCACCGCCTACCACGGCATCACCTATTCCTGGGAGCCGGGCCTGCGCGGGCGGCAACGGGCCATCGAGCTTCTGGACGCCATCGAGTCCCTTCGCCCCAGACTCAGCTGCGACACGCGCATTCACCTGCGTTGGGAGGTGTACAACCTGCAAGCCGAAGCGGAGATCGCCGGCTGGCTCGCGGCCGATCGGATCGATCTCTTGGCCTTCAACGATCACATGGCGGGAATCGCCAGAGAGATCGACAACCCTGCCAAGCGCGGCAAGTACCTGCAGCGAACCGGTCTGACCGCCGAGGCGCTCTCCGCCCTGGTTCGCGACCTTCAAGCCCGCGGCGACGAGGTCCCCGGGGCGATCGGGCGAGTGGCCTCCCTTGCCAGGAAGCACGGGGTCGTAATGGCGTCCCACGACGACGAGACGCCGGAGATGCGGCGACGCTACAACGCGATCGGCTGCACCTTGTGCGAGTTTCCGGCCAACATCGAAACCGCCCGAACCAGCCAGGAGCTGGGTGATCCGATCATCCTCGGCGCGCCCAACGTGGTGCGTGGCGGCAGCCATTGCGACCGCCTCCACGCCGCGACCGCCGTCGCCGAACGCCACTGCGACGTCCTGACCTCGGACTACTTCTATCCCTGCCTGCTCCAGGCCGTTTTCATGCTGGTCCAACAAAGACATGCGGATCTGGCGTCGGCCTGGCGCCTGGTCTCCGCTACGCCGGCGCGCGCCGCCGGCCTCACCGACCGGGGAGAGGTCGTCGAAGGCCAGCGCGGCGACATCGTCGTCGTCGACGACAGCGATCCTCTGCTGCCGCGGGCGATCGGCACCTTCATCGCGGGTCGCCCGGCCTACCTGAGACGCGCCTGACTGCATGCTAGCAGTCAACCCGGCACCGTGACCGGAGGGCGGAAGGGAAACCGCCGCAAGGCTTCGAACGGCTGGTCCGGTGCCGCCTGGCGGAACAGCGAGATTCCGTCGAACGCTGACGGCTCGGTGAGAGCGGGCGAGAAGAGCCATTCAAGTAGGGGCAGAAGGATCTCCCGTTCGTCCGAGCCCACCTTTGCCGTCAAGGTCATGTGGAAGCGATACTCCTCGAGCACGAAGGGGTAGCCCCAGGCGTCGAGATATGAGACTTGACGCGGCGACAGGCGATCCGGCCGGCGCCGTGCTCGTTCAGTCGCCGTCGGCGGCGCCCGAAAGCGCTCGAAGGCCTTGACGCAGTCCGCGGCGAGTCGCTCCAACTCGGCGCTCCTGTTCTCCGGCAACAAGGCGATGAATCCGGAGAGGACGCCGATCTTCAGCGTCGGCAGGGGAAAGCTTGCAGCGGATCTCGCGAACAGCGCCGCGGCCTCGCACAAGGCCGCCTCGTCGAGACTGTCGGCGAGCCGGAACGGCGCCTTCAAGGTGGCGTGAAACCCGTAGCTACGGGGCCCAGCCGTCAGATCGCGCAGGCGCCTCGCGCCGAGGCCGGGGACCGTCGGACGAGCAGCGGCCGCGCCCTCCCAGACGCTGCGGCCGAGCCACGCCGCGCCAACGGACTCGAGGACGCTTCCCGGAGGCGGAGCGAAATAGACTGCGTAGCGCGCCGCCGCCTCACTTGGCCGGAGCATTCTTCAGCGCCAGGTCGACCAGACCCAGGTAGTGAGCGACCTCTGCCGTTTCGGCGCTGGGGTCCTTGGCCAGATCGTCCCAGCGGCGAAGCCGGATGGCGTCGTGCGCGAAAGGCTGCTTGGCGAACTCGGTCGCCTCGAGTCCATCGAACCTGCCGCCCTGGAGCGCCAAGCTCCGAACCGAACCGGCGGACAACCCGTCCAAGTAGTCCGGACTTACGGCGCAAAGATAACGCTTGGCGGCGACGTGGAGGCGGACCGGCTCGGTGACCTGCGGCCCGAACCACTGCGCCAGGTAGGCGCGGCCGATCTGTCGTGCCTGCGATCCCTGCCGGCCTCGGCCGCGCCCTCGTAGTGAACGTCCACCAGGTGCCCGATATCGTGCAGCAGCGCCGCCGTGGCCAGCTCCACGGAGGCGCCGTCGGCTTGCGCTAGCGCTGCGCACTGCAGGGCGTGCTGCAGCTGGCTTACGTCGTTGTCGCCATACCGCTCAGCGCCGACGTTCCGCAGGACCGCCGCGATCTCCTCAACCGGGTTCATTCTCCCTCCAGCCTTCAAACGACCCGTATGCCGTCCCGCCAAACGCTCCGGATCAGGGGATGATGCGGTGTGCGGCGGATGCGCACAAGGTCCGCCCGCTTGCCCAGGGCGATCTCGCCCCGGTCATGCAACCCCGCCGAGTCGGCCGGCGCCTTGGTCACCGTGCGAATCGCTCGCGGCAGATCGTAGCCTTCGACCTCGTCATGGAGGAGAAACGCCGCATGCAGCAGGCTGTTCGGAACGTAGTCGCTCGATACCATGTCCAGGACACCGGCTTCGGCCAGTTCGCGGGTCGACACGTTGCCGGAATGGGAGCCGCCGCGAACCAGGTTCGGCGCCCCCATCAGCACGCCGAGATCCCTGCCATGGGACGCCTTAGCCGCCGCGATGGTGGTGGGGAACTCGGCGATCGACATGCCGTCCTCCACCGCGGCCTCGACATGCTCTTCCGTCGCGTCGTCGTGACTCGCGAGGCAGGTGCCGAGATCCTTTGCCCGCTCGACCACGTAGCGGCGGTTCTTGGCGCTGTGGCGTTTCTGATCCTCCTTGCGCCGCGCGATGAAGTCGTCGATCTCGGCATCGCTCAGATCGTACTTGGCCTGGTAGTAGACGCGGTACTGGGTCTCGCACGCGAACTGTCGTTGGCCCGGCGTGTGGTCCATGACGGAAATCAAGCCGACCAAGGGCCGGCCGATGAGCGGATCGAGCAGCCGGCGTAGGTCCGGATAGGCCACCTCGCATCTCAGATGGATCCGATGCTTGGCACGCAAGAGATCGTTGCGCATGCCGTGGGTGACGGCTTCGACCATGTCGCTCAAGCGCCGCAGGCGGACGCTGGCTTCTGTCAGCGCGCCGACGGCGATGGCGTCGAAGACCGTGGTGATGCCGGAAACGGCGATCTGGTTGTCGTGGGCGATGATTGCCGCGGTCGCCGGCCACTCCGTCTTCGGGCGCGGCATCATGTGGCTTTCAAGATTATCCGTATGGAGCTCGAACAGGCCGGGAATCAGCAGATCGCCCTCCATATCCCTGGCGTCCGGCAGCGTCGACACGCCGGTGCCGAGATCGACGATCCTGCCGTCCTCGATCACGACGGTCCCATGCATCACCTCATCGGCGAGAACCAGGGACGCGTTGGTGAGGATGCGGTCCCTCATGCCGCCCGCTTCCCGAATGCGGCAATCTCGAAGGCCCGCGTGACGACCGCGTCGCGTGCACTCTTGTCGTGAAATATCCCGACGACGGCGGCGCCGCGATCTCGCGCCTCGCGGATCATCGTCAGGACCACTTCTTTGTTCTCCGCGTCCAGGCTCGCCGTGGGTTCGTCCAGAAGCAGCAACGGATAGGGGTGAACGAGTTCTCGCGCGAGGTTCACTCGTTGCTGCTCGCCGCCCGAGAAGGTGATCGGCGAAAGGGCCCACAGCCGTTCCGGGAGGTTCAAGCGATCCAGGACCCGGCCAGACCGGTCGCTCGCCTCACGCGCGTCGCAGCCGAGGCTTCGCAGGGGTTCGGCGACGATCTCGATGGCCGGCACCCGGGGCACCACGCGCAGGAACTGGGAGACGTAGCCCATGGTCCGGCGCCGGACGTCGAGGATCCGGTGCGGATGGGCCGAGGCCATGTCGGTCCAATCCCCGTCGTGGCGCACCAGGATCCGTCCGTCCGGGCAGGTGTAGTTGGCGTAGATCATCCGCATCAGCGTGCTCTTGCCGACCCCGGACGGACCGGTCAGTGCGACGCATTCCCCCGCCTCGACCGAAAGGTCCAGGGTCTCGAACACCGGGATGCGCGCGCCGCCCTGAACGTGAAGGGTGAACGATTTGCCGACGGACTCCAGGTTCAGCATGACCGTCATGTCGCCCTCACGTCCGCAGGATCGAGGACACCAGCAGCTGGGAGTAGGAGTGCTGCGGGTCGTCCAGCACCTGATCGGTCAATCCGCTTTCGACCACGCGCCCGTCCTTCATCACTAGCAAGCGATGGGCGAGCAGCCGGACCACCGCGAGATCGTGGGTGACGATCACCGCCGACAGGCCGAGGTCCGCGACCAGACCGCGGATCAGGTCGAGCAGGCGCGCTTGAACGGACACGTCGAGGCCGCCGGTCGGCTCGTCCATCAAGACCAGACGCGGCCCGGTCACCAGGTTTCGGGCGATCTGGAGACGCTGCTGCATGCCGCCGGAAAAGGTTTCGGGCAGATCGTCGACTCTGGTGGTATCGACCTCTACCTTGACGAGCCAGTCGACGGCCTGCCCGCGGATGTTGCCGTAGTGGCGCTCGCCTATGGCCATCAGCCGCTCGCCGACGTTGGCGCCGGCTGAAACGTTCATCCTCAGACCATCGCGCGGATTCTGGTGCACAAAGGCCCAGTCGGTTCGCATGAGAAGGCGCCGCTCCGGCTCGCCGGTCCGGTGGACGTCGACCGGGTTGCCGGCCCGCGCGCGATAGACCACAGACCCCGATGTCGGCGTCAGGTCGCCCGACAGGAGGCTCAGCAGGGTCGACTTGCCGGCGCCGGACTCCCCGACGACGCCCATGACCTCGCCCGGAAAGAGATCGAAGGACACGCCTTGGCATCCCAGCTGGCGGCCGTAGAAGAACGACAGCTCGTCGACCAGCAGAATGGATTTTTCGGATTCGAACATCGCGCCGCTGCCTCTTAGACGCCGACTCCGGGCCCGATGCGGCCGTTCCGGCGCTGCTCGGCACAGTGATCCGTGTCCGAGCAGACGAACATGCGGGCGCCCTGATCGTCGAGGATGACTTCGTCGAGGAAGGTATCGCCGGCGCCGCAGAGGGCGCAGACCTCGTCCCAGGTCGGCAGCTCGAAGGGATAGTCCTCGAAGTCGAGGCTGCGCACCTCCGAATAGGGCGGCACGGCGTAGATACGCTGCTCGCGCCCGGCGCCGAACAGCTGCAGGGCGGCCATACGGTCCATCTTCGGATTGTCGAACTTGGGCGTCGGCGAGGGATCCATGATGTAGCGGCCGGCGACCTGCACCGGATAGGCATAGGTTGTCGCGATGTGGCCGTGCCGGGCGATGTCCTCGTACAGCTTCACGTGCATCAGGCCATAGTCCTCGAGAGCGTGCATGCGCCGGGTCTCCGTCTCGCGCGGCTCGAGGAAGCGCAAGGGCTCCGGGATCGGCACCTGGTAGACCAGAATCTGATTCTCCCGCAGTTCGGTCTCGGGGATCCGATGACGTGTCTGGATCAGGGTCGCGGTTTCGGTGCGCTCGGTCGTTTCCACGCCGGTCATCCGCTGGAAGAATTTCCGAATGCTGATGGCGTTGGTAGTGTCGTCGGCGCCCTGGTCGATCACCTTCAATACGTCATCCGGGCCGATGAGGCTCGCGGTGACCTGGATGCCGCCGGTGCCCCAGCCGTACGGCATGGGCATTTCCCGGCTTGCAAAGGGCACCTGGTAGCCGGGAATGGCGACGGCCTTGAGGATGGCGCGGCGAATCATCCGTTTCGTCTGCTCGTCCAGAAAGGCGAAATTGAAGGCGCGGTCGAACCGCGCCGGTGACTCACTCGGCTGCGGCATTGTTTCGCTCTTCCGGAGTCTCGGCCGCCTCCGCGATCTCGCGGCGCATCTTGCGGACCAGTTCGAGCTCGGACTGGAAGTCCACGTAGTGGGGAAGCTTCAGGTGCTGCACGAAGCCGGACGCCTCGACATTGTCGGCATGCATCAGGACGAACTCTTCGTCGCAGGCCGGCGCATCGACCTCTTCACCGAGCTCGCGGCTGCGCAGGGCGCGATCGACCAGCGCCATGGCCATGGCCTTGCGCTCGGCGAACCCGAAGGTCAGGCCGTAGCCACGGGTGAACTGAGGCGGCTGCGTCTTGGAGCCCTTGAACTGGTTGACCATCTCGCACTCGGTCACGGTGACCGTGCCGATCACCACGGCAAAGCCCAGCTCCTCGACGAACACCTCGACCTCCACTTCGCCCATGCGGATTTCACCGGCGAAGGGATGGGTGCGCCCGTAGCCGCGCTGGGTGGAATAGCCGAGGGCGAGTAGAAAGCCCTCATCGCCGCGGGCCAAGGCCTGCAGGCGCAGGTCGCGGCCGGCTGGGAACGTCAGCGGCTCGCGGGTCAGGTCGCCCGGCCGATCCTCGGCCTCGTGCGCCTCGTCCCGCTCGATCAGGTCCTCGCCGGCCAGCAGGTCGGTCACGCGCGGCATGGTGACAGCCTCCCGCTCAACCATCTGGACCGGCGGTGTGGCGGCGTCCTCGGCAGCAAGAGCGAAGTCGAGCAGGCGGTGCGTGTAGTCGAAGGTCGGTCCCAGCACCTGGCCGCCGGGAAGGTCTTTGTAGGTCGCCGAAATGCGTCGGCGAACGGTCATGCGGCCGGTCTCGAGGGGACAGGTCTCGGCGATCTGCGGCAACGTGGTCCGATAGGCCCGGATCAGGAAGATCGCTTCGACCAGATCGCCGCGGGCCTGCTTGATCGCCAGGGCAGCCAAGTCCCGGTCGTAGAGTGAGCCCTCGTTCATGACCCGGTCCACCGCCAGGGTCATCTGCTCCCTGATCTGAGCGACCGAAAGGTCCGGCACGGCGGGATCGCCTCGCCGTTCTTCGGCCAACAGCGCGAAGGCGTTGTCGATCGCCCGTTCGCCGCCCTTGATCGCCACGTACATGTCAGGCCTCGGCGCGCGTGGTGCGCGGCAGACAGGCGATATTCCGGCCGGCCGTCAGGACGAAATCCAGTCCGCGGGGGAAAAGCAAGGCGTTGCGGAGCACGGCCTGCCAGAAGGCCGGAGCCAAGCCCGTCGCCGTCAGCCGGTGCTCGCTCCTTATGCCGGGACCGGTCAGACGGATGCCGGCGCCTTCGAGCAGGTCGCCCACCTGAACGATGAGAGTCGCCGAGCGATCGGGATACTCCGGCGTTCCCCGGGCGAACCCGTCGAAATCCTCGTCCTCCCGGCCGCCGTCGAGGACCGCGAAGCCGGCCGCCGCGCGGGTTTCGGCCAGCGGACAGCCCGTGTGGAACGTCAGATACTCGACCGCAGCCGGCGATGCCAGCGCCGGCGCGAGCCAAACCGGAGTCGCGAAATCGAGCAGGGTCAGCGCCACCGCAGCGGTGGCTGTCTGCAGCGGTGCCGGCGGCGGCGCAAGCTCGATACCGACTACCCGCCCTGGCCGGGCGACGGCGTCCAGGACAGCGCGAAAGACCCGCTGGGACTCCAGCACCGGGTCTGCAAATCCGGCAGGTGGGGCCGCTGCGGTCAGTTCGCTCAATGGCCGCGCTCCATGGTGAAGAACTCGACCTGTGTGGCCCGTGTCTTGGCCGCCTGCGCGTCTTCCGCCTCCCGACGCGCCTCGGACAAGCGGTGCAGAACGGCATCGCGTGCGGCGCTGCCGAGCCCGCGGTCCTGAAAGGCGGCATCGAACCTGGCCACCAGCTCGGCCCGGCGCGGGTCGCGTCCGGCGACACAGGCGATGCCATCGATACGGGCGCCGCTCACACTGTCCCGTGCTGTGACGACGCAACGCGTCACGGTCATTTCGCCCAGGTTGAAGGCCGCGCCCGACCCGCCTGCCCGGCCCCGGACCATGGCCAGGCCGATCTCCGGTCGGCGCAGAAAAGCGCAGTCCGAGGGTGCCGACAAATCGTCCCAAGCCTTCTGCAACAGACCGCCATCGGCGAGAGCCAGGGTCGTCAACCAGGACCGGCGCTCCTCGGTGCGGGTTCGGGATTCGGCTTGTGCAGTCGGCATCGACAGATTCCGCGCTTGTCTAGACAAGTCTAGATTCAAGAGTTACACTGCCCCAATGAAGGCACCGTGACACGCCGGTGAAGTTTTCATGTCACATCGCACAAAGACGATCGACCGGAGCGGGCCGCAGCCGATCTGGCGGCAGATCTACGATGTCCTACTTTCGGAAATCCGCACGGGCGAATTCGGCGCGGGCGGAAAACTCCCCTCCGCCAACGAGCTCGCCCGACGCTTCGGCGTCAATCGCCACACGGTGCGGCAGTCCCTCAAAGCCCTCGACGAGGCCGGCCTAACCGAGACGCGCCAAGGGGCCGGCAGCTTCGTCAACGGCCGCGTCGTTAACTATCCGATTTCGCAGCGGACGAGGTTCTCCGAGATCATCCTCGACCAGGGCATGGAACCGGCCGGCGAGGTGTTGCAAATCGAACACAAGACGGCGACCAAGGAGATCGCACAGGCCTTGCGGCTCCGCCGGGAGTCCCGCCTGGTGATGGTCGAGCGAACCTGCCGCGCCGACGGAGAAGTGGTCGGTGTAGCCCGGCATTTCTTTCCCGCCGCCCGTTTCGCCGGCCTGGCCCGCGTCGTACGCGACACTGCCAGCATTTCCAAGGCCCTGCGGCAGCTCGGCATCGACAACTACTTCCGTCGCTCGACCACCGTCTCCGCGCGCATGCCGACGTCCCGCGAGGGGCGCCTATTGAAACAGCCGGTGTCGCGGCCGGTCTTGGTATCCAAGGCGATCAATGTGGACGAGCAGGGCCAACCCATCGAGTTCGGCGTGACCCTGTTCAGAACCGACCGTGTCAGGCTCAAGCTGGGCGGCTAGACCGCCTCCGGCCTTGACGCGACGACGTCCCGAGGTCCCGCCGCGCCCTGCGAGGTCCGCGATCCGGCGCACGCCATGGATTGGCAACGGAACCGAACTATCCGGGAACTGCCTGGCAACGACCATGGGGCCGAGACCTGCGCAAGCTCGCCATGGAGGTCGGCGCGATCCCCTTTGCGGAACAACCGGGTCGGAACGCATCTGGCCCTGCACGACGATGCACCTGCCCCGAGTCCCATTGCATCGGCTTCCGGAGGTCAGTTGCGGCCGTTCCCGCAGCTCGCGGCCTCCGTCATCGATATGAGCGTCTCGCCCTCTGTTCTCTGCGGCCCTCGGCCGTATCACAAGGGACCTTCGAACTGGAGCTTTGGGTCGCGCTTGAAAAGCTTTGGTGGCGGAGGCGCCACGACCTCCGTTCCGGTCGTCTGGCTCAGAGAGTCGTGCCCACCCGATCGAGCGGGTCGTTCAGCCCAACGACTGCCATATTCGAGCGCCCGACGCCGGCAGCGCGAACTCCTCCTTCAGAGCTTCGCTGATCCCGGAAACATACTCCTCGAACATCAGGCGCCCCTTCTCCGCCGTTCCGTCACATGCCGCCGACAGCGATCCCGACGGCGTCCCGCGATTGCCATCGAAGGGGTAGACGTCGTAAGGCGGGAAGGAGGTCGGCGGATGCGACGGCGCCTGAGCCATGTCGACGAACTCCGGGTGCAGGTACAGCATCACGGACGTTTCCATGACACCTGCGTGCTCCAGCGGCCAGCCGAGGAAGCCGTCCGGGTAGACGGCTTTCAGGGTCTCGTCGGAGGTGAAGTCCCAGTAGTCCACGCGCAGCACTTTCATGTCGTCGACGCCAAGCATCAGCAAATCGCGAAGCGCGAGGTCGATGCCCTCGACCATGAACATGGCGTTCTCGTAGTGCCCGATTAGAATGGCCATCTTTCGGACACCGTGGCGGGCGAACTCCAGGATCACGTCATGCACCGTCATGACCAGAGTCTGTCCGTTCAGGCTCGTCGTGCCGGGAAAGTGGTTGCCGCCGCCGGACTTCGGCTGTGACTTGTAGCCGTAGCAGATGGTCGGCGCGACCAGGCCCCCGACTCTCGGCGCCACGGCCTCGCAGATCCTGGTCGGGATGATGGCGTCGACGTCCATCGGCAGGTGCGGGCCGTGCTGCTCGAGCGCGCCGACCGGCAGGAGCACTACTGGAGAGGCCTCGGCCACAATCCGGTTGTAGGTCTGCCAATCGAGCTTTGCGATGAGATGGGTATCGGTCATGGATCTGATTTCTCCGAGATTTGCCGGAACGGAAGTCCGGAGCGCTATATTCGCGAGTTGGGCGTGTAGATGGGATCGGTCGCCGCGGCCGCCGGCCAGTCGTCGTAGAACTTCCGCACGTAGGGCTTGAGATCCTCGACGACTCCGTGGAACTGGCTCAGATGCTCCGGCAACGCTTGTTCGGCGACGCGCGACAACTCCTCGAGGAGCTTCTCCTCGTCGTGCTGCAGATAGCGGCCGCCCTCGACCAGCACCTCGCCGCCAACCATGACGATGTCGACCTGGCGCGCATTGGCAAGCCCGACGATCGCTTCCCAGACAGGCGTCCGAGGATCGAGGTAGGGCCGGCCGAGGGCATCGAGATCGAGGAGGACGGCGTCGGCCTCCGCACCTGGCGTGAGGCGCCCGATCCCGTCACCGAAGCAGGATGGCCGAGCCCCGCCCAGGGTCGCCATGCGCAGGACGTCGGCCGCCGACGGCGCGGTCATTGCCCGCATCCGACGCGGCATCCTGTGCAGGCAGGAGACCAGCCGCATTTCTTGCAGCATGTCGTCGTCGTTGTTGATGCCCCAGCCATCGATTCCGATCGCCACATTGACGCCGAGCTCCAGCATCCGGGCGACCGGCGCGACGCCATTGTGGAGACGCAGGTTGGAACTCGCGTTGTGGCAGACCGAGGCGCCGTGATCGGCGCAGATCTTCATGTCCTCCTCGCTCATCCAGGTCGCGTGCGCGAGCGAGGTTCGCTCGCCGAGGATCCCCAGATCGCGCAGATGGGCGAGCGAGGACTTGCCATAGCACCGGAAGGAGAAGTCATGCTCGAGAGGCGACTCCAGGCAATGCATGTGGACGCCCGCGCCAACGGACTTTGCACGTTCGGCGATCTTGCCCATCAGCTCCGGCGAGCACCATTCCGGTCCTGTCGGGCCATAGAGCAACCTGATCCGCGGATGGCCGTCGTAGGCTCCGGCCAGCTCCTCGAAAAGCTCGAAATAGTCGTAGCCTTCGGATGGGCCCAGCCGATAGAGGACTTCGCGCGCCCGGGCGCCGAGATCCGCGGGCAGCGAGCCCAAGAAGGTCTCGTTGTCCTGCAAGACGAAAGTGTTCTGATCCTCCACGCCCAGGGCGTAGGCGACCCGCATGCCCGAGTCGACGTGGGCCCGCAAGGTGTCGCGCGCCTCCGTCGCGGTCTCGCTCCAGTCGCGCGAATAGCCGGAATGGATGGTCGTCGTGACGCCCGCGCGCAACAGCCGGATATTGCCGTAAAGGGTGTCGAGATAGACCTCGAGCGGACGCTGGCGCCAGTAGTCGAGCAGCCAGACTTCGAGGTAGTCGTCGAGGATTCCCAACTGCAGGCCCATGAGGCCGCGGCCGTGATGGTGGGCGTTAACGAGACCCGGCATCACGACATGGCGGTCCGATCCGACCACCGGCGCATCCGGACATTTCGCCTTCAGCGCAGAGTAGGGCAGAACCTCGACCACGCGGCCATCCTCGACCAGCAGAGCGCCGTCGGCCAGGGTCCCATCGGCCGAGACGGTCTCAGGATTGCTTATGACGTGCTTTCCCCGAACTATCTTCCGCGTCATCGTCGTTTGCCTCCCCACAGGTTGGTCTGCCGGCTGCTAGCCGGCCATGCTGCCGCCGTCGACCGAGATCATCGCCCCGGTAATGTGGGTCGACAGCTCGGACGCCAGAAAGAGGACGGCATTGGAGACGTCCTCGGTCGTGGCCAGCCGCCCGTTGCGCGAGGCCGCAATGCGGGCCGCGCGTAGCTCACCGGCGTCGACCTTCTCGATCTCGGCCAGTTCGTTCAGCATCTCCGTGTCGACGTCGCCGGGACAGACGGCGTTGATCCGCACGCCCTCGCGGGCATGGTCGATGGCCATCGCACGGGTGAGCTGCACCAGTCCGCCCTTGCTTGCGCAGTAGGCCACGACCTGGGGGGCGCCCTTGAGCCCCCAATCGCCGGCAATGTTGACGATGGAGCCACCGCCGTCTCGCCGTATTGCCGGCATTGCGGCCCGGCTCATGAAGAAGGCGGCATCCAGGTTCACGGAAAGGGTTTCGCGCCAGGTCCGATCGTCTGTCTCCTCCGCCGTACCCATATGCAGGACGCCAGCATTGTTGACGAGGATGTCGAGGCCGCCGAACAGGCTGCAGGTCTGCTCGACGAGTTCCGCGGCAAACGACGATCGGGTCGCATCTCCAGGGAGAAAGGTCGCGCGCGCGCCCATGGCCGTGCAGTCGCGCACCAGGCTCTCGCCCCGTTCGACGTTTCGGCCGGTCAGGGAGAGCGCGGCTCCTGTGCCGGCGAAAGCCCGTGCTATCGCTACGCCGATGCCGGAGGTCGCGCCGGTGACGATGACGGTCTTGTCATCAAAGTCGTATGTCATCCCGATTCCCTCGTCTCTCGTCTATTCAACGGACGGCGACGCGCCGCTTGCCCAGCAAGCCGTCGGGCCGCACGACCAGCACCATGATGACAATGAAGAGCGCTATGGCATCGCGGTAATCCGCCCAGGCGATCGGCAAGGAGGCCCGCAGACCGATCTCGATCGCCGCCAGGAAGAAGCCGCCGGCAACCGCTCCGGTCAGACTTCCAAGCCCGCCCACGACGACGGCGATGAAGGCCTTCAGAATGGGGACGGAACCCATAAGGGGATCGACCGAGCTGCGCTGGGCGACCCAGAGGATGGCGGCCACGCCGGCCAAGAGACCGGAGAGCGCAAAGGTGATTGCGATGATGAAGTTGGCACGCACCGCCATCAGGCGCGTCACGGTGAAGTTCTCGGCTGCCGCCCGCATCGCCATGCCGTAGACGGATTTCTTGATGAAAAGCGAGAGGGCGACGAGCATCAGGGCCGTGACGCAGACCGACGTTAGCTGAAGCACCCCGATCTGAATCCCCTTGATCTCGATGATTTGGGTGAGCGCCCGCGGCATTACGATAGTCTTGGGCCGTGCGGAGATCGCGTTTTGGAAGAAGACCTGCAGGATGGCACTGACGGCGAAGCTGGTCAGCAAGGTCGTCGAGTAGTTGGTGTTACGAACCGGCCTGAAAGCGACCCACTCCATGGTCATCGCGGCCAGCACGGTAGCGGGAACGGCAACGAGGATCGCGAACTCAAGCCCCAGTCCGGCAGCCAGCATGAAGTAGAGCGTGTAGCCCGTGACCGTCATGAGCTCGCCATGTGCGAAGTTGACGAGGCCGACGACCGACCAGACGATGGCAAGACCGAGGGCCAGCAGGGCGTAGGTTCCGCCGAGGCTAAGGGCGTTCCCGATATGCTGGATCCAGAGTTCCAAGACGCTAACCTCGGCGGCCGAGATAGGTCCGCTCGACACCCGTGGTCGCGAGCAGGTCTGCGGATCGGCCGGAGAGCACGACCGTGCCGTTGGCGAGCACGTGGGCGTGGTCGGCGATCTCCAGGGACTGCTCCACGTTCTGCTCGACCAGAAGTATGGTCAAACCCCGCTGCCGCAGCTCGGCGACAAGCTCGAAGATGCGGTCGACGATCTGCGGCGCCAGTCCGAGCGACGGTTCGTCCAGCAGGAGCACGGCGGGATCGGACATGAGCGCCCGAGCGATCGCCAATTGCTGCTGCTCGCCGCCGGACAGGGTGCCGGCGGCTTGCAGCCAGCGTTCAGCCAGAATGGGGAAGAGCGACAGCATCTCCTCCCGCTTCTGCTGGGCAAAGGTGGAATGGATGCCCTTCGCGAAGCTGCCCAGCACCAGGTTCTCCTCGACCGTCAACTCGCTGAAGACCTGGCGTCCCTCGGGAGCCAAGGTCATGCCGCGCCTGACGATGGCTTCCGGCGCCAATCCCGCGATCGGCTCGTCCCGCAAACGGATTTGGGTCGCGCGGGCGGGAACGAGCCCCATGATCGCGTTCAAGGTCGAGCTTTTCCCCGCGCCGTTGGCGCCGAGAAGCGCCACGATCTCTCCCTCCGCGACCTCGAAGCTGATGTCGCGGACGGCCTGAATCGGCCCGTAGTAGACCGACAGCTTGTCGACGGCGAGGATCAAGGCCAGCGTCGCATTCAATTGGCGGTCGGCAGGTCCGCGGGATCGGGCACGAACTGGTCGATGTACTGCCGCTCGCCACCGGTTACCCGCGTCAGCGAAACCTCGCGCAGCGGCACGCGATCCCTCGCCTTGTAGGTCACGATGCCAACCGCGCCTTGCATGTTCTCGAGGTTGTCGATGGCATCGCGCAGAGCCGCGCCGCTGAGCGCGCCCGATGCAAGGACCGCCGCCTCGACAATCTTCACCGCGTCGTAGCCCACGGCCGTATAGGCGGACTCGGGCGGGTGGCCATAGCGCGCCTCATAGTTCTTATAGAAGGCCTCCAGGCGGCTACCGGGCAACGGAAAGCCAGCGCCGGTGAAGACGACGCCTTCGCCCACCTCGCCGAGGGAGAAGGTCGTCGGCGAATCGACACCGTCGCTGGCGATGACGGGAGTCGATAGGCCTGCGGCTCGCAACTGGGTCAGGAAGGCAGGAAACTCGGGCTCATAGCTCGCTGTCATGATGACGTCGGGTGCCGGCGTCGTCGTCCTGATCTTGGTGACCTCGGCGCTGAAATCCTGCTGGCCGAACGAGAAGGTGCTTTCGCCGACGATCTTGCCGCCCTTGCTCTCGAAGGAAATGGCGAAGAAGCGGGGAAGCATCTGCGTGTAGTCCGTGTCGGGTGAGGTTAGGAGATAGGCATTTTCGTAGCCCTGCGACATGGCATAGGTCGCCAACACGGAACCTTGCAGACTGTCCATGGCGTTGACCGTGAACATGTAGTCACCGACCGCGGTGGCCACCGAGGAGCTGGAGTTGCAGGGGGAAAGCGAAACCAGCTCGTTAGCTTGCGCCACCGATCCGGCCGCAATTCCCGGATCGTTGTCGCAGGGCACGAAGAGCACGTCGATCTCGTCGTTGACGAACTCCTGCGCCGCGATCGCCGACTGGGCGGTTTCCGAGCGGGTATCCTTGACCCGCAAGTCGATCTTGTACTTCCCGTCGATTCCGCCCGCCGCATTGATCTCTTCGACGGCGAGCTGCACCCCATTCAGCACGGGCTGGTCGAAGGGTGCAAGATAGCCTGAAAGCGCTGCCGCGAAGCCGATGTTCAGCGTGTCGTCCGATGCTGCCGCCGGACCGCTCGCCAAGATGACACCGCAAGCGAACGCGCCACAGACGGAACCAAAAACCTTGCGCCTGGTTATGGTGTTCAAGTGGCTATGCATCTCTTTTCTCCCTCCTTTGTGTGTTTGGCTGCGAGTCTGTCCGCCGGGCTTTTCTGGTCCCGATGTAGGCCTCGATGACGGCTGGATTCTCTTGAATGGAGTCGGACGAGCCTTCCGCAATGATCTCGCCCTTGTTGAGGACGATGATGCGGTCGCAGAGGCGGAGAATCAGGCTGAGGTCGTGCTCGACGATCAGGATGCCGAGGCCTTCGGACTGGCGTAGATCCGATAGCAGCTTCAGCAAGTCGTCGGATTCGACCTCGTTCATGCCTGCCGCCGGCTCGTCGAGCAGCAGCAGCCGCGGGTCGGTGGCCAGGGCTCTAGCAATCTCCAGACGCCTCTGGGCGCCGTGGGACAGGCTCGACGCCATGGCGTCCGACTCTTCCGTCAGCGAGAACTTGTCCAGCAACTGCTCGACCCTTGCCTCGGCAGCCTCCGCCGTCTCCGTGCTGTCGCTGGCCAGCACGGCGGCATGGACGTTCTGGTAGACCGTTAGGTTGTGAAACAAGCGAATGCTCTGGAACGTGCGGGCGACACCGTTTCTCGCCATCCAGTGGGTCGGCTTCCCCGTCACAGAGATCCCGTTCACCTTGACCTGGCCGCTGGAGGGCGGAATGGCGAGGGAGAGCATGTTGAGGAGCGTCGTCTTGCCCGACCCGTTGGGACCGATCAGCCCCAGAATCTCGCCGCTGGAGAGGGAGAAGGACACGTCTTGATTGGCACGCACGCCGCCGAAGCGCTTGTCGAGGTGACTCGCGCTCAGGCTGTAGTCCCGGCCGCCGCCGATACGCGGCCTGACGGTGAGCTGCGGGTCGGGTTCCACCCCGCTGTCTTGCCTTCCTGCCGGGACGCGTGCGGACGTTCGAAGGCGCTTGATCAGCAGCTCGTCGATCTCCCGAAACCCGACCAGGCCGTCACGGCGCTTGATCATCACCAGGATCATGCAGATGCCGAGCGCGAAGGTCGTTAGGCCGTAGATCTGAGGCAGATCGAAAGGACCGATCTGCGGCCCTTCCTCCAGCCACCTCAGGATCTCGATGAGGCCGGTGACCAGGAGCGTGCCGAGCACGGCGCCCGACACAGTCGCCATGCCGCCGATGATGAGCATGGCGAGCAGCGAGAAGGTCTGGGCGAAGTAGAACTCCCGCGGCGAGAAGACGGTCAGGTAGTGACCGAGGAGGATGCCGGCAACAGTCGCGACGAGGCCGCTCAGGAGCCAAGCCAAGAGCCGCCGCGGCACGATGGCAACACCGATCGAGGCGGCGGCGAGCTCGTCTTCGCGCATGGCCTGGACCTCCAGGCCCGGCCGGGAGTCGCGAAAGAAGCGTGCGATCAATATCGCGAGAGAAGCAAAGGCAAGGGCAACCCAGAGGGACGTCAGGCGCGGCAGTCCGAACAGCGCTTGACCTCCCTTGGTGATCTCGACCGCCCCGACGGAAAGGCTATAGACCGCCCCCAACAGCGCCAAGGTCGCGATGATGGCACTCGCCCCGGCGAGACGCGCGATGGGCCAGCCGACGGCCAAGATGAACGGCGCGGCGACCGCCAAGGTAATCGCCACTGCCGGCAGCAGACCGAACTGCGCTTCGGCGAGGAAACCGGGCAGTTCGGGGAGCTGAAGCGCTTTCATCGCCGGCGGCAGGGTCAGCAGGGCCGAGACATGAGCTCCGATGTTCATGAAGGCGACATGACCGAAGCTCATGATGCCGGTGTTGCCGGAATAGATGCCGAAGCCGATGACGGCGATGGTGTTGATCAGGAGCAGGGTTACCGTCGATTGGATGGCCTTGCCGAAAACGGCGCTCGCCAGCACCGCCAGGAGAGCCAGGGGGACGACGAGTGAGGCGACCCCGAGCAAAGCACGGTAGGTGCGTCGGCGGCTGAGCCCCAGAAGAGCGTGCAGCCAAAACGACCCCACCCGATCGGATCCGGTATCGATCACGGCACCTGTTCGCCCTCATGTCCCGGGTGCGTTCCGCGCTCCGCTCGCGGCATCGCTTCGGGCTGACGTAGCCCGGCGGCAACCAGTCGCCGTCGTTTCGCCCCCCAGGTTCCAAAAAAAAAAGGACCACGATGCAATTTTTGAGTCAACTAAATTATTTGGTGTGACTAAACTTACTTTGCTAATCCCTGCCGTCTGGAGTGGTCCGGCGCGGTGCGGCAGGATGACTTGCGCTGAAACTGTCCCGAGGAGACGGCATGAGCGGCTTGAGGGCGCGGCAAAGACTGAACCGGGAGATGCGCATCCTCGCCGCCGCGCGCGCCTGTTTCCTTGAGCTCGGCTATTCGGCGACGACCATCGAACACATTGCCGAAAGAGCGGAGGTCTCGGCCGTCACGATCTACAACTATTACAGGACCAAGGGCGGCGTCCTCTTGTCCATCATCATCGAGGGGGACAAGCTCCTCGTCGACCGCCTGGGAGCCTTGTCGTCGCAAGCGGCCGGCAAGCCGCTGAATGAAGCCGTTTACGACTACTGCATGGCGATACTGGATCACTCCTTGTCTCGGCTCGATCGCGATACCTGGCGCCACGTCGTCGCCGCCAGCATGACCCAGGATGACGTGGAGTTCGGCAAGCACTACCGGGCTCTCGACCAGGAGCTTGTACGGGCGTTCGCGGGTTTGATCGGATCGTACGCTAGCCGCCAGGACGCCGATCCGGAAGTCGATCCCAATACGGCCGCCAGGGTCTTCTACGATAGTCTAATCTCTCACTTTCATCGCTTCCTGTCCGAGCCGCAAATGAGCTTCGATGCGATGACCCAAAGGGTAGCTTTGGATATCGACTTCATCGCCGCGCGTTGTCGCCCTTGAGACCCCGCCGCTACAGTCTCTAGGCGGATCGTCGGCGGCCATCCAAGGCAAAGCCTAGGGGGCTACGTGCGGCAGGGAGTCCGACCCGAACGCAAGGACCGATGGCCAGGTCCGCTATGTGCTGAATTTTCGGCGGCTGGATGTGCTCTTTCAGATCGTCGAGGCAAGGCCGGTTCGGGTCTCGTGTTCCCCGTCCGAAACCTCTCCGCGCACCGCCATCCGATGGCATTCGAATCCGGTTGTCCCGACCGAGCGCCGGCACGACGCCTGCGTCCGACCGATCCGAATCTCCTGCGAGAATCGAGTTGCCTTCGAGGCGATCAGTGCAGATCGACGTCAGTGTCGATCCCGGGTCGACCGGCCGCCACCCAGTAGCCCAGGCCCATGAACAATGCGCCGGCGAACGTGTTGCCCAACGTAACCCAGACGATGTTCCAGGCGGCGCCGGCCAAAGACACGCTGTCGGGATGATCCGAGAAAAGGGCGACTGAGAACAAGGTCATGTTTGCCACCGAATGCTCGAAACCTGCGGCTATGAAGGCGAATAGGCACCAGAAGATGATCAGGCATTTGGCCGCATCGTTCTCGGTCCGCGATGCGCCCCAGATCGCCAGGCAAACCAGCCAATTGCAAAGGATCGCCCGAATGAAGAGCTCGACCGCCGGAGCCGACATCTTCTTGGCCGACACCATGTAGACCAGTTCGTGCCCGCCCTGCTGAAGGACCACACCGCCGCCGCCGGCGACAAAGAGCGCGCCGAGCAAGGCGGATCCGAGCAGGTTGCCAAACCAGGTGACGCCCCAAGCCCGGAGCATGTCCCGTGTGCCGATTCGTCCGGTCAGGCGCCCGATCGACATGTACATGGTGTGGCCGGTGAAGAGCTCGGATCCGGCAAAAACGACGAGCGTCAGGGCAATGCCGAAGCTGGCGCCCATGATCAGGTTTCGCACCGAAGGATCGGCGCTCTGGCCGACGGAAAAGATCAGCAGAATGCCCATGCCGACATAGGCGCCGGCCATCATCGACGCGATCAGGAAGCCGATGGGGTTGTCGGCAAGGTACGCGGACTTGGTCTCGGACATGGTGCCGAACGCAGCGATGGAGTCCTTGTAGGTCATGGCCCTGCGGTCTCCGCGGCGGCGGAGGGCACGGGCCGGTTGCTCGAAGGTGGGAGAAACAGCGGTAGGGTCCAAGCCGCCGCCAAGCCGAAGGCGGCGAAGAGGAAGCCATAGCCGAGCCGTTCCTGGTCGGCGACCAGGTAGGAATTGCAGATGCGGACGGGCGCGTGGGTGTAGAGGAAGGCAAGAACCCCCAGCATGGAAATGGCGTTGGCCTTCAGGAAGCCGCGCAGGAGGGGGGTCGACTGTCTCCAGGCGACAGCCAGGACTCCACCGACGAGTATCGGAAGGGATACGAACTTGGCGCACGCAATCGCCGGACTGGTCAGGGAGGCATCGATGTAGCGGGGCAACATCCAGAAGAGAATGGTGAAGGTCGCCAGGAGAGAAAGGGCGTTCGCGTAGCGCTCGGCTATGACCAGGGACCGCAATTCGGTCGCCGCCACGAGCAGGCTGCCGGAGATCGCCAGCAGCGGCAGCATGACCAGCACATGTGTCACCGGGTCAGCTTCCAGGATGCGATGGCCGGCCGCGCAGCCGCACAAAAGCAGGGCGGAGAGGACAAAGGCGGCGGAGCGCATCACAGCATTTCGCGCAGGTTCCGCATCGCCAGATCGACGGCGTCGGTATCGACAATGGCCGCCAGACGGCCCCGCTGATCGATCAGGTGGATGGCGGCGTTGTGTTGGTAGCCGCCCCAGCCGTCGGGGATCACCCTCAAGCCGAAAGTCCGGGCGATCAGCGCGACGTCGTCCGGCTGCGCACGGGCAACGGTCCAAACCGATCCGTCGGCGCCGTGGCGCTCGGCATACTGGCGCAAGTCCGCAGGTTCGTCGCGCAGAGGATCGAAGCTGATGGAGATCAGCCGGACGGCGTCGCCAAGGTTCGACCGTTCGATCCGATCCCGCAGAGCCGCATAGTCGCCCGCCGACGTCTGGCAGATCGTCGCGCAACTTGTGTAGATGAACTCGACAAACGTGATCTTGTCGGCCGACCCCGGCTCGTGGCCGAGCCGCAGCGGTCCGCCGTTCATATCCTCGAGAACCAACCGAGGCAGAACGGGACGGTTCTCGGCGGCGCTCAATCTCCGCGCGGCTTCCTCCGTAACGGCCCGAAAGCCGTCCGTCGCAGTCCACAAAACAGAGATGCCGACCAGCACGGCGAGGCAGGATGGAACCACGTTGCCTATCGAGGAGGGGTAGGTCATGCCTTCCCGGTCCGCCCTAAACCGAACAGGTACTTCAGAACGATGACCAGGGTCGAGAGCACGACGAGAGCGGCGAAGGCCGTGGCGATTCGGTCCTGCACCACCCAGTCCGGCAAGTGCACTGCCCAGCGCCGCGGTATCGACATGGCGCCGGAGACCAAGAAGACCAGCGCGAACCCGGCCCCGCCGACGGCATAGAGCGAGAAGGCCACGCGATCGAGGACGCTCATCCGAGTCCGCGCGGCGTCTTCGCGGCGAACCAGCCAAGCCATGAAGCCGAAGCTCATCGCCACTTCGCCGAGCAGCAGATAGATGTGGAAATGGCCCGGCACCCACTGGGTGTTGTGCATCACCTTGTTCACGACGATCATGCCGTCGACGATTGCGGGAACCGTTCCAATGGACCATCCGGCCACGGCCAGCACGAGGAAGGACGACGCCAGGTCCCAGCGAAGCTTGGAACCGGAAAGGAAGACGCAAAGCGAGAAGGCGGTGACGACGAGCAAAGGCAAGCCGCTCAGGTAGGACACAATCTGCCCCATGACGAGCATCCAGCCCGGCATCACCATGTCCTGAAGCAGGTGATGCGGATAGACCGCCATCACGAACAGGAGGATGGAGGTCCAGGAAAGCACGAATACCCGCGATGCCTTCCAAGGCTTCCCGGTGTACTCGGGGATAATCTCGTAGACCGCGATCACGGCCATGTAGATGGACGCATTGATGAAGACATGGCCGAAGAAATAGATCATGTTCTTCGCCAGCAGCGCATCGACGGCAAAACCCGGAACCAGCAAGTTCACCAGGCTCGCGATCAGGACGGCCGCACCGACCACGATTCCCAGCGTGTTGAAGATGGTGACGGTAGCCGCCGCGACGATGGTCGGCGGCGGGCCGTCGTTGGGATCGGCGCCGCCGAAGGCGACGGGCCAGCCGAGCGCCCTGGCGAGTCCCCCGTAGCGCTTGATGATCGCGAGACCGATTGCAAGGTGATAGAGGAGGAAACCGACGCCGATCGCGGTGTAGCCCAGCATGAACAAGGCCGCGGCCCAAGGGTCCCAGGCGCCGCCCGGTTTCGCGGGCAAGGGAAAAAGGAAGGTCCAGGCTCCGCCGTATCCGCCGATGAATATGGCGACGAGGATGAAGACGACGCCCAAGAGGAACAGGGCCAGGAAGGCCCAGTAGGATCCGGCGCTCAGCCGAACGTAGCGGCCGACGAAGTACCACATGATGGCCGCGCCCGACAGAGCCGCGGTGCCCACCATGCCGGCGCCATGAGCCGTCAGCAGTTGATAGAAGAAGGCCGGATCGAGCGCGACCATGTTTCCCTGCGCGGCGCGCATCAAAAGGCCAACCGCCATCATCAGTGCGAAGACCGCGCCGGCGATCAACATCGTGAGCTTCACGGCGCCGGCGTGAGGCGCCAGCTTGGCTTCGGACACAGGCTCTCTCCTCAGTTAGCGACCACGTCGAAGGTGTCGATCATGTCGTGATGACCGACACCGCAGAACTCCAAGCAGAGCACCCGGTAGCTCCCGACCTCGGTGAAGGCATACTCCACTTGATTGACGTAGCCCGGCATGGCCTGCGTTTGGAACAGGAGGTTCCCGGAGGAATCGGCCACACCGAAGCCGTGGTTCACGTCGTCTGCGTGCAGATTGAAAACCACCGTCTTGCCGACCGGGATTTCTCGCCGATCGATCTCCCAGTACCATTGCCCGGCGGTCGCATTCACCGTGACGACGTCGCTTCCGGCCGCTACGGCATAGGGCCACTCCCGCAACGAGAGAACCGTCACCACCGCCCCGAGAAGGAGCAGCGCCCAGAAAAGCTTGCCGCGGTGCGCCTCGGCAACGCCCGCACCGGAATCGGCGTTCGCCGACCGTACAGCCATGAGAAAGACCAGAGCGACGGCGGCCATGAGTACGAGGGTGATCGTCAAGACGGTCGTCTGCATGGGTTCTCCGCGATTTCTGGAAAATACGAATTTGAAATACCTATTATCGATACCATGTTTGCCATGTCAATCGCGATCGGTCATGAATGACGCATGCAGATAACAACCTTCTCCGACTACTGCCTCAGGATCTTGATCTATCTCGCCGTCGCCGACGGGGAGAAAGCGCCCGCGCGGCAGATCGCCGAGCGCTACGGCATATCGACCCATCACGTGGCCAAGGCATCGCAATGGCTGGCGCGCCAAGGATACGTCGCGGCCAGCAGAGGCAAGGGCGGTGGCCTCAGACTGGCCCTCAAGCCCGAAGACATACGGATTGGCGAGGTCATTCGCCAAGCGGAGGCGGGAACCGGCCTTGTGGAGTGCATGCGCAAGAACGGCCGCTGCGCGATCGCCGGCCCTTGCGGCTTGGAGGGGATTCTCCACGAGGGCCGCGAGGCCTTCTTCGGTGCGCTCGACCGCCGTACCCTGGCCGACGCGGTCTTCAGGAAGCGCGACATCGCGCGGCGGCTGCATGGTGCAAGCCTCGGGGACAGGCCATGAATCCCGGTCCAGCGAACGACAGCCACGAAGGACAGGTTCGTCCCGAGAGGCCGTCGATGAAAAGGCCGCTGCGCCGCCGCTAGCCGAGGAACCGATGGAGTCCTGGCGCGTCATGGATCGGCCGCCTTCCGGCCGGGCGGCTGCGAGAGACCACGGCGCGTCGTCAGCTTGGCTCGAAGCCGTTCGAGCGACCGCCGGCGCGCGCTCAATCTCCGCCATGACTGGACCAGTAGTGCGATCATGACGACTGCCACCAGTCCGTACGATGGCCACACATAGGCACCATAGCCGCCCATCTCCAGAAACCCGCCCATTGAGCCGGAACTGCCCTAGCCGTCCGATATCGGCCGGACGCCCAAAAGGCCGAAGTCCCGCCAAACTTCGCGCAGCGCCCCGACCAGCTCGTCCATTTGCATATGGGTGTGTACCGGCGACGCGGTGATCCGCAGCCGCTCGGTGCCCCGCGGGACCGTGGGGTAGTTGATCGGCGTGACATAGAGGCCGTAGCTCTCGACAAGACGATCGGATATCCGGCGGCACAAGACCGAATCCTTGACCATGACCGGCACGATGTGGCTCTCGCCAGGCATGACCTCGATGCCGGCCTCGGCGAGCGATCGCTTCAGACGGCGAGCCTGCTCGTGCAGGCGTCGCCTCTCTACATCGCTTTTCTTCAGGTGCCGGACGCTGGCGAGCGCGCCGGCGACCACGGCCGGCGGCAATGAGGTCGTGAAGATGAAGCCGCTCGCATAGCTGCGCACGGCATCGACCAGATGCCTTGAGCCGGCAATGTACCCGCCGATCACGCCGAAGGCCTTGGCGAGCGTCCCCTGAATCACATCAACGCGGTCCATGACGCCGTCTCGCGCGGCAACTCCCGCGCCGCGCGGCCCGTACATGCCGACGGCGTGCACCTCGTCGAGGTAGGTGAGTGCGCCATAGGCCTCCGCCAGGTCGCAGATCTCCTCGATGGGGGCGAAGTCCCCGTCCATCGAATAGACGGATTCGAAGGCGACCACTTTGGCCACCCCCGGATCGGCGGTCCTGAGAAGCGCCTCGAGATGCTCCAGATCGTTGTGGCGAAAAATGTGATAGGCGGCCCGGCTGGCCCTGATGCCGTGGATCATGGAGGCGTGGTTGAGCGCGTCGGAGTAGATAACGCAGTCCGGCAACAACCGTCCGATGGTGCCCAGAGCCGCTTCGTTGGCGACGTATCCGGAGGTGAAGATCAAGCCAGCCGGCTTGTCGTGCAGGTCCGCAAGCTCGCTTTCCAGATCCGCGATGAGGAGGTGACTGCCGGAGATGTTGCGCGTTCCCCCGCTGCCCGCTCCGAAATCAGCGACCGCGTCCGTCATGGCCTGGAGAACCGACGGATGCTGGCCCATGCCGAGATAGTCGTTGGAGCACCACAAGGTAATCTCCTTGGACCGGTCCGCGCATCGCGCCTCGGCTCGGGGGAAGGAACCGGCCACCCGGCGCAAGGGCAGGAAGCGCCGATAGCGGCCCTCTTGATGCAGGTCGCCGATCCGGCTTTCGAAAAAGCCGTCGTAGTCCGAGCGCGTCCATCCGGCCTTCTGGGCGGCGGCCGTCGCGGTCTCGTTCATCGCTCCCTCCCTGGCGGGCTCTCAGTTCTCGTTGGGCACCATCGCCGGCGCGGCCGCGGACTGCGCCAACCGGTCGAGCAGACTGGCAACGGCCTGCCTTGCCTTCGGATTGCCGGCGACGAGAGGCTCCAACCGCTCCAGCAGGACAACCGCTTCGTCGATTCTGTGTCGGCGGACGAGGCCCAAGCTCTTCAGCCACATGGCTTCCGGGTTGTCGGGGCTGGCCTGCAACAGCTTGTCGATCAGGGCGTCGCCCCGCTGCCGGGTTGCCTCGTCATCGGACGACGACAGGAACCAACCCGTGGCAATCAGCACCTCCGGATCGTTCGGCGCCAGGCGCACGGCTCGCTCATAGAGTTCGCCCACTTCCTCGTCCCGGCCAAGAACACGGTAGCTGCGGGCGAGCATCATGATGTCGTCGAGTGTCGCATCGGGCTCGTCGACCCGGGCTTCGAGGCGCGCAACCATAGCAGCGATATCGGGCTGCCCGTCCGCACCGAAGACCGGCGGCTGCAGGGACTCCGATTCCTCGCCTCCTTCGTCCACCCTTTGTCCCTCAATCTCGGGATCGGTAGGCAAGGGGATGGTCCCATCCGCATGCGGCGAAACGGTGGGGTCCAGGCCTTGACCGCCCAACTCGATGGAGAGAGCCGTGGTCGTCAAGACGAAGGCGATGCCGCAGACCAGGCCGAGCCAGGGATAGCTACGCGCAACATAGCTCGCCGAGACGTCCCGACCCAAAGACCGGCTGTGCTGCAACTGCGTCAGAAGTCGCTCTCCTCGGACGGCAAGGGCCGCCTTCTCCGCTTCACACGTGCCGGCATCGATCTTTCCCTCGGCACAAGCGATATCGAGCTCTGACATCTGGACGGCGATCCGGTCTCTCTCATCGACCAAGTGGGCCGTATCGACGAGCCTCTCCCGTCCTTGGCCCAAGGGCCTGTCGGCCGTCCGCTGCCACAAGGGCCAGAGGATCAAGGCCCCGGCCACCAGCGCCATCAGCACGATCGTGAAGTAGATCGTCATCGCGAGGCCTCTGTCGGCCCGTCGAGAGACCCGCTATCGGCGCGCCGCATGCGAAGCCGGCGCAGAGCAAGCAGGACGGCTCCGAGGGCAACCGCGAAGGGCGCCAACCAGACGAAGGCGTATTTCTCGTTGAAGCGGGGCTGCATGAGAACGTAGTCCCCATAGCGCTCCTCGAAGAAGGCAACGATCTCTTCATCGCTGTAGCCGGCTTCGACCCTCTCCGAGATGATCGCTTTCATCTCGAGCGCGATGGCCGCATGGGAGTCGTAGACCGACTCGCCCTGACAGACCGGGCAGCGGAGCTTGGAGGCAACCTCGCGCACGCGGGTGTCGACCGGCAGCTCCTCCCGCAATTTGCCGGCCTCGACCGCCGTCGAGAGTGCCATCGCGAGCAGGACCGGGATGGCGAAACGTATCATTGGGCCTGCGTCCCCACGGCCGGCGCGAGAGTCCTCGTCAGCACGTCGCCCGTCAAAACGCCAACGTGGCGCGCGACTATCTGACCGCGCGGATTGACGAAGAAGGTCTCGGGAAGGCCGTAAACGCCAAAGTCGATCCCGGTGCGCCCATCGGGATCCCGGCCCGAGGGATAGGGAAAGGCCCCTTCTCGCTTCAGATAGCGGAGCGCGGCTCGCTCTTGGTCACGGAAGTTGACACCCAGGAAATCGATCCTGGCGTTGTCCTCGAAGCGCTCGGCCGCGTCTACGAGGAGTTCGTGCTCCTGACGGCATGCTCCGCACCAAGATGCCCAGAAATTGACCACGACCCACTTGCCGCGGTAGTCAGCGAGCTTGACGAAGCCATCCTCGCCCAGCCGATTCAGAGTGAACGCCTTGGCAGGCTTGCCGATCTGTGCCGATGGAATGTGAGAGGGATTGCGCCATAGAGCGACATAGAGAACAACGAGGAAGGCCGCAATGCCGGCCAAGGCGCCGACTTTCCACAAGATCGACGACGGCGGTCGTTCGTTCATGCTGTGCCGCCGCGATATCCGTCGGGGAGAGTTCCAAGGACCGGCTTCGCGTCGCGGGCGCTATCCCGGGCGGGCTCCCGCCGACCCTGGCTGATGGCGAGCAACGCGCCTACGAGGATGACCAGCCAACCGATCCAGATCCACACCACCAAGGGCGTGTTATAGACGCGTATGATCGCCGATCCGTCGCCCTGCTCCTGGCCGAGGACCAGATAGAGGTCCTCGAACAAAGTGGTACGTATCCCGGCTTCCGTGGTGATCATGTCGCCGCGCGGATAGCTGCGCCTTTGCGGCCTGAGAACGTCTACCGGATGGCCGTTTTCCGAGATCGCGAGCGTGGCCTGGCGCGCCAGGTAGTTCGGTCCGTCCACGCTTTCCATGCCGGAGAAGGTGACGGTGTAGCGGCCCGATTCGAACCGGTCCCCGGGCGCCATCAAGACCGTCGAGACCTGCCCCAAGGTGCCCGACGCGATCATGCCGATGGCGACGACCAGAACGCCGAGATGAACGACCAGTCCGCCGTAGCGGCGGCGATTGAGGACCAGCAGGTGCCCGAAGGACGATGCGAGCGACGTCTTCGACGTACGGGCACGCGTGTGCACGGCGCGCCAGGCGTCCGTCAGTGTCGCCGCGAAAGCCAAACCGACCGTGGCGACTGCGACCAGCCCTACGAGATCTGCGACCCCGGCCACGGCTGCGAGACCCACAGCGCCGAGCGCAAAAAGCGCCGGTACGGAGAAGCTCCGGCGCAGGAAGCGGGCGCTCGCCTTCCGCCAGGGAACGACCGGCCCGAAGGCCATCAAGGCAATGATCGCGATCATCATCGGCAGCACGACGAGATTGAAATAGGGCGCGGCGATCGTCAGGCGATCGCCGGAGACCACCTCGGCCGCCAGCGGATACAGGGTGCCCAGAAAGACCGTTCCCGCCGCCGTCAGAAGGAAGATGTTGTTGAAGAGTATCGCCGACTCCCGGGAGAGCAGCGTGTTGACCCGGTTCGGCGTTCTGAGTCTGTCGCCGCGGAACACCAGGAGGCCGAAGCTCGTCAGCATGACGGCGGCCAGGAAGATCAGGATGTAGACGCCGCGCTCGGGGTCGACCGCGAAGGCGTGAACCGAGGTGAGGACGCCAGAGCGCACCAGAAACGTGCCGAGGAGCGAGAGACAAAAGGTGGTAACGATCAGGAAGACGTTCCAGCTTTGGAACAGCCCCCTCCTCTCCAGCGCCATGATGGAATGCAAGAACGCGGTCCCCGTCAGCCAGGGCATGAGGGAGGCGTTCTCGACCGGGTCCCAGGCCCAGTAGCCGCCCCAGCCGAGCTCGTAGTAGGCCCAATAGCCGCCGAGCAGGATTCCGCTCGTCAGAGCCGCCCAGGCGAAAAGCGTCCAGCGTCGCGTGGCGACGGCCCATTCGTTGCCCGCCTGCCCGCGGATCAACGCGGCTATGGCAAAAGCGAAGGGAACCGAGAAGCCGACGTAGCCGAGATAAAGCATCGGTGGATGGAAGATGAGGCCCGGGTCCTGCAGCAAGGGATTGAGCTCGCGCCCCACGGCCGCAGCGGGGAAAATCCTCGTGAATGGACTTGAAAGGAACAGGATGAACGTGAGGAAGCCGATCTGAATCAGGCCAAGGGTCACGACGACGTAGGGCATGGAGAGGGGATGGCTGTAGCGATGCAGGAAGGCGGCCAGCGCCGAGTACCCGGTCAGAAACCATAGCCACAGCATGAGCGAGCCTTCATGCGCCCCCCACAAGGCGCTGAGGCGGTAGATCATCGGCAGGTCCCGGTTGGCGTTCTGGACAACGTAGAGGACCGTGAAATCCAGCTCCACGAAGGACCAAACGATTGCGAGACAGGCCAGTGTGATCAGAAAGAAGTTGAGGTACATGGCCTGCCGGGCGGCTGCCATGAAGGCCGGGCGGGTGAGATGCAGCGCAGCGATTGCCAGGGTGACCGCCAGACACGCCGATCCGAGCGCCAGAACCGTCGCCGCAAGGCCAAGCTCGATGGTGTTGCCGCTCACGACGCCTTGGCTTTCTTCGACCGGGTGTAGGCCTCAAGGCCGCGCGCCACATTCTCGATACCCTTCGATATCTCCTTCTCGGTGAGCGACGAATAGCCGAGCACTATCAGGCGATCGCAGAACTCCGTGGGGCCGAAGGTTTCCGCCGCCGCCGATTCCAGGGAATAGATACCGACTCTGTTTGCGAGCGCGATCGACTCGAACGTCCTCGGTTTCGGGAAGTCCCTGGGCAGGCGCCAGACGAGATGCATGCCGCCCCTGATTCCGATGAGCTCGACGTCGCCGAAATGCTCCTGCAGCTTTTCGATCAGACAGTCGCGGCGCAGCTTATAGCGCCGGCGGATAAGCCTGAGGTGCCGACTGTATCCGCCCCGCACCATGAACTCGGCCAAGGTGGATTGCTCGAGCACCGGATGGCCATTGTTCATCAGGCCCTTGAGACAGTGAGCGTGCTTGACAAGGGCGTCGGGGACAACAAGGTAGCCGATCCTGATACCGGCGCCGATCGACTTGGAGAAGGTGCCCATGTAGATGACGCGGCCTTGTCCGTCGAGACCCTTGAGGGCGGTCAACGGGGCGCCTTGGTATCGGAAGTCGCTGTCGTAGTCGTCCTCGATGATGTAGGAGTTCGTTCGGCTGGCCCAGTCCAGCAAGTGCAGCCGCCGCTCCAGGGACAAGGTGACGCCGGTCGGGTACTGATGAGACGGCGTCACATAGCAAAGCCCACACTTGCGATTCGGCAAGAGACCGACGTCCAGACCGGAGCGGTCTACGGGGATCGGATGGACATGGGCGTCATGGTTCTCGAACACATAGGCCGCGCCCTGGTAGCAGGGTTGCTCAAGAACCACGGGTGTCTTGGGCCTGACGAGAAGCCTTGCGACAAGGTTGAGGCCTTCTTGGGAGCCGGCGACGATCACCACGTTGTCGGCCGAGGTGACGAACCCGCGCGCCGGGCCCAAATGGTCCGCGATGGCCTGGCGCAGAACCGGCAGACCGGCCGGGTCGCCATACTCCGTGAGATTGGTGCCGAGCCGCGGCAGTTGCTGCATGACAAGCCGGCGCCAGCGCTGGAGCGGGAACGATGCCGGGTCCGGCCGACCGATCCAGAAGTCCTGATCGATGTCCTTGCGATGGGGGTTGACCACCCGCTGCACACGGCCCGAGAAGCAGACCGGAGGGCACTTCCCGTTGACGATCCCGCCAAGGGTTCCCGGTGACGGACAGGTAAGCTGCATGGTCGATTCGGGAAGACAAGGCCCCACGAAAGTGCCCACCGAGGGCCTGGTTTCGATATAGCCTTCGGCCAGCAGGCGCTCGTAGGCGAGAAGCGTCGTATTGCGGGAAACGCCGATTTGTTCGCTGAGCAGGCGCGAGGCCGGCAGGGAGTCACCGCTCCTCAGCCGCCCGTCGAGTATCATGCTTCGGATCTGATCGAAGATCTGAACTTGCAGGGATGTATCGGTGCTTCGGTTCAACTCGAGCACAAGAGACATAGGTCCCCTCCCGTCTCATGCAGCTCTGGCCCCATCTCGCGTGGCACCATGATAGCGCCACTGGTTGTGCGTTTTTTAGTGCCGCAGGAAGACTCATATATGGGACCAAGGTCGGCTGCCTTTGCGCCAATCCCGATCTAAGTGCATGTGAAGCATAGGAATATCAAAATCCGTATTCAAGAATCGGATTCTGCGGTCGCGCGGGGCGCGTCACCCTCCAACAGCTCATAAATCCAATAGCCTCGGTGCTGGTAGACCAAGCGCGTCCCCGGCACCTGGGCCGGGTTCGAGCTGTCGAAGGGCAAAAGCGACGCAAGCAAGGTATGCTGACTGACCTCGTCGGTAAGGAAAAAGATCCGGACCACGCTCTCGTGGGTCGGGTAGACGGAATAAGCGCCGTAGCCGTTGTCGTTGATCCACTCCTTGACGCCCTTGATCAGCCCATGGGATTGGCTCGACTTCGCGAAATCCTTGAAGCCGATGCCGAATTTTTCGGGCGCCATGGCACCGAGCTTGTAGGCATCCGATAGACTGAGGGCGATGAAAGCGGGCTTCCCGTCCGCCATCTCGCGCAGCGCAGCCGTGCCCGCGTGAACGTCCAGAGCGAGCGCGTCGACGAAGCGGGCGAAGCCATTCGACCCGGTCGGCGGCGGGCCTGCGCTCGAACCCCAAAAGCTGCGCTCCTCTTCGCGGACGGCATCCGCCTGACCCTGCCAAACCGACGGTACGAAGACCGGGCCGACATGGGAGGCGCCATACACCGTCGGGATCTCCTCGAAGAGACCCAGCCGCCGGGAGGTGTCCCACCAGGCATAGACGACGGCATCCTCGGGAAGATGTTCCACCATGACTCTGGCCACGTCCTGCACCGGCAGGGGATCGGCGTCGGAGTGCAGGACCGGTTCATTCAGGTGGCTTTGCCAGGACAACGGGACCGGCGGGAGATCCCGGCGGTAGGCGAGGTGAAAATCGACGATGGGCCGTGCAATGCCTTCCGTCCGGACCTCATATCTGCGAACCGTGACGCCGGAGTCCGCTTCCAGGCCGAGTTCTGGGAACCGGTCCGGCGGAACCTCTTCGACCAGCACACGCTCGTAAGGCAGGGGCTGCGGCTCAAGGGTCTTGAAAGCGACCCAGGCCAAGCAAATCAAGCCCCCGACGATCAGCGCAACCGCCGGCCATCGGGGGGCTCGAAAGTTCCTAGGGAGAGGCACTAGACGTGCAGCTCATCGTCTTCCTCTCTGCGCCGGCGCCGTGCGAGCTGCGTGAGGCCGATCAGCAGCATCAGGCCGCCGGCGCCGGCCAGTCCCGCCTTCTGGAATTCGCCATCGAGGTCGAGAAGGTTGCCATGGTCCTGGCCCTCGAGCTTAGCCAAGCGTGCCTTCAGGTCGGCCATCTCTCTCAGCCTGGTGTTCTCGTCCTGGATCCGTGCGTAGCTCTTGATCAGCTGCGACCAGCCATCGGTGTAGGTGTAGCCGCCGGGATTCACATGCGCCAAGCCCTTGTAGTGCTTGATCACGTGGTGCTCCCACATCTCGGCGTACTCGTACTCGACGTTGCTCGGGTTGTTGCCCTTGGCCCAGAAAAGCTGGAAGAACGCGCCGGGGCCGTCCTTCTCGGGCGCGGGGGGCGCCGGACGATTGGTTTGCTGACCCGGCAGCAGTCCGTCCGCGTGGAGCTGCTTCACGATCTCTCCGGCCTCTTGTTCGAGAGCCAAACCGTCGATCGTGCCCTTGTCGATGAAGTCGAGGTAGCTCCGGGCAAACCGCTCTGAATGACAGTTGGTGCAGGTTCCCACCCAGGACTCCTGGCGCCCCTTGAACCATTCGTGGTCTAGATTGTCGGCGATCGCGGGGGTGGGGTTGAAGGCCCACCGCACTTTGCGGACCAGGTTGTGGGTGAATTCGCCCTCGAACTCCATGTGGCAGAACTGGCAGGTGGGGGTCTTCATGCCGCCCTTGTCGATCGACTCCGCGAGGCGCGCATCCCAGTCCCAGGTGTCGCCGCGCGTCTGATAGACCGTGCCATGCTTCGAGAGCATGAAGTTCTCGAACTCATTGTGGTCCACGCCATTGTGGCAGGTCGCGCAGGCCTCCGGTTTGCGGGCGTCGACCGTCGAGAACTCGTGGCGCGTATGACAGGTGTCGCACTTGTTCTGGTTCATGTGACAGAAGGTGCAGCCTTCGGCCACCTCGCGCTGCTCCATGGCGGCCCAGATGGCAGTCTCCACGTTCGCCTTCCAGTCGAGGGCGTGGGAGGGCCGGCCGGCCGGCCATTGGTCCTGGGGCCAGGTCAGCGTGTCGCGCTCGGATTCGCGTTCCGCAAACTGCCTGAGGTGGCAGGTGCCGCAGACCGCGGCGTCGGGCAGCCGCAGCTCGGTGTGGTGCGTGCCCTTCTCGGCGCCAACGCCGATATGGCAGTCGATGCAGCCGACCTCCGCCAGCTCCTGGCCCTCGGCCAGCTTGCCGAGAGAGCGCAGGTTGTCCTCGACCTCGGCGATGATCTCCTTCTTGTAGGCCCTCGAATCGGACTCGGGCAGCGCGCGGATCGTGTTGAGATTGGCATGAACGCTGCCCCGCCAGGAATGGACCCAGCCGGGGGTGACGGAGGTATGGCATTCGATGCATTGACCCCGCGTCGCCTCCACCTCCGGCTCTGCCGGCGGTTCGTAGTACACGCCCGGCGCCAGATACTTGGTGATGGCGATCGGCTCCCAGAACTCCGCGAGCGTGCCTTCGCCGAAGCCCTGTTCCGGATCGTAGTAGCGTTTTGTCAGGGCGTCGTAGAGTTCCTTCGGCGACGCCGACCTGTCGATTTGCAGCGCCTCGTAGGTTTCATCCGGCAAGTCGAAGGCCGAGACCGCACCCCATGGAATGCCTGTGAGGAATGCTGCGCCTACCGCTATCACAAATCCGCGTATGCCTAGGACCCTAGCCATGACTCACTCCCTGGGACGCGCTCAATCTCGCAAATCCGAGCGTGGATCGGCGCCGAGTCTCCAATCCCGCTCGTCGAAGCCGCCGATGCTCTTCGATCGCACTTGCTCCCATGACATCTTTGCAGGCTCGGTGCCGGTCGGTTAGATCCAGCCCGGAGGAAATCCTTGGGACCGCAGGTCTGGAGAATCGGCCGCCTCGCCGCCGCGATACGGCGAGGCTCTCTGGTGTACACACGACGAGGCGTGGAAGCGGAGCGGCCAAGATCAACGGGAGTATTGAGAGTCACAAGGGGGCGCGCTGAAGGCTTTCGGGAGTTGGCGGGCGAAGTATAAGCGCGAGGACGATTCCCCCCTCCGCTAGCGGCAGTGGCGGCGCAGCAGCCGACCAGGAGCTGTTCCTAATCCCATGCTGCAAGGGTCGTTCCGCGGCACCATCGAACTCGATTGCGTTTACATGAGTCTTTGGATCCTCGGAGTCGATTGCCTCTGGCTCACCTTCCCATGCGGTTGCCTCTGCCGGACCCCTGCGGATCCCGAAGTGGTTTCGCTGGCCGCAGAAGAAAACGATCGAGGTGAGCACGACAGAGCGATGAATGCCGGCACAAGGTCGGCGCCAAAGGCGAGCCGCTCAGGTCTGGTCGGCCAAGCTCTCAAGCTCGCGATTCCGGATCGACCGAGACACTGCGCACCGGCTTGGCACGGACCGCCATGCGCGCTTCGTTGACAAAGGCAGCCCATCACCGTAGCATTGAGTCAGACACCAGCGTCGATCGAACCAAACTCAGACGAGCAGCATACTGGAAGTCGCGCCGGCACAGTCGCGACTTTCTAAGGGTCGAAAAAGCCCCGTGCGTAGAATTGCGCACAGGGCTTTTGTCTTTTGTGCAGCCGTCTCAGTCAATTCGGATCCGATCGAACGCCAGGATCTGGCGAGCGCTCAGCGAGAGCCTCGAGGTCGAACTAGAAAGCGTCATTGGAGTGGGGAGGCAAGGTTATGACTGCAAGGTATACGTGCAATCGGCGGGCCGTCGTCAAGGGTCTCGGAGCGACCGGTGTCACTGCCCTCGGTGCATCACTTCTATCGCGGAAAGCTCGGGCGTCGGACTTGGTTGTCGGCGCACTCTATGTCGGGCCGAAGACCGACGTCGGGTGGAACCAGGCCCATGCGGAGGGTATTTCCAGCCTGTCGAACCTGGACGGCGTGAGCGTCATCGATGAGGAGAGGGTCCCGGAAACCGTCGAGGTGCAGAAAAGCATGGAGAGCATGATCAACTTCGACAATGCGAAGCTGATCTTTGCGACATCGTTCGGCTATTGGGATCACATGTTGAAGGTGGCCGAGAAGTACCCGGAAGTTCAGTTCCTCCATGCGGCGCCAACGGTCTGGGAAGACGGCATGCCCGCAAATGCCGGCAGCTACAATGGCTACATAGACCAAGCCCAGTACATCTCTGGCATCGTGGCCGGCCATATGGCCAAGGGAGGCAAACTCGGCTTCGTGGGCGCCAAGCCCTATCCCGCCTCAATTCGGAACATCAACTCGTTCACCCTGGGCGCGCGAACCGTCAACCCGGACGCCACGACGCAGGTCGTCTTCACCGGCGATTGGGTCCTGCCGGTCAAGGAGGCGGAATCCGTGAACTCGCTGGCGGATCAAGGCATCGAGGTCGTGACCTGTCACGTCGACAGCCCGAAAGTCGTGGTCGAGACCGCAGAGAAACGCGGCCTCTACAGTTGCGGCTACCACATGGACCAGTCGTTCCTGGCGCCTCAAGGCTATCTCACCGGTGCGGAATGGAATTGGTCCAAGGTCTACAGCGACTATGTCAGTTGGCTGCTGGCCGGCGAGGACTGGCCCCATATGCGGCGCGGCGGGTTGAAGGACGGCTTGGTGAAGAACTCGCCATACGGTCCCGACGTCACGGACGACGCACGCAAGGACGCCGACGCAGCGGTTGCAAAGTTCGAGACCGGGGAGATCCGCATCTATTCGGGCCCGATGTCGGACAACGCTGGCAACACGGTCATTCCCGAGGGCACATCCCACGAGGAAACCGCCCTGTGGCTCGAGTCCATGAACTGGTTCGTGGACGGTGTCATCGGTCAGACCGGCGGTTGAGCTGTTCCCAATGCTTGCAGCCTGGAAAGCCTAGATGGCGGGCGGCGGCGGTGTGGCGGTAGATCGGCAAGTTGCGGCAGCGCCCCAGCCGTTCATTCAAAGTATCCTGGTGTCGCGATCCGCTGGGATTGTCGAGGCGCTGACGGTCCCTATCGTCGCCATCGCCGTATCGCTGCTCGTGTTCGGGCTTTTCCTGCTGTTCATTGGGACAAATCCACTCCACGTCTATGCCTCGATCTACAAAGGCGCGTTCGGCAGCTGGTTCTCCTGGCAGAACACTTTGCAGCGCGCGGCGCCATTGATGCTGACGGCCTTGTGCACCGCGTTGCCGGCGCAGTTGGGTATGATCGTCATCGGCGGGGAAGGTGCGCTTGTCATCGGTGCGGTTGCCAGCGTGCTGTGCGGCCTGGTGCTGGCCGGATTGCCGGCGCCGGTGGTGATCGGAGGGATGATCCTCGGTTCGATGCTGGCCGGCGGACTTTGGGTCGCCTCCGCAGGGGCGCTACGCCACTACCGCGGCGTCAACGAAACCATCTCCACGTTGCTCATGAACTACATCGCCATCGCGATCATGTACCACTTGATAGATGGCGCGCTGCGTGACCCGGGCGTGGTTCATCGCCCGTCCAGCTGGCACATCGGGGAGCCGAACATGCTCGGGACCATACCCGGAATGGATGTGCACTGGGGTCTGGCCGTCGGCGTGGTTGTTTGCGTTTCAATGTTTATCGTCATGCGTCGGACCGTGTTCGGGTTCGCGGGCCGGATCGTGGGCGGCAACGTGCGCGCGGCGCAGTTGGCGGGGCTCAACGTCGGCCGATTGGTCATCATCACCTGCTTCCTGGGTGGCGCCGCGGCCGCGCTCGCGGGCATGGCGGAAGTCGTGGCAGTCCATGGTCGCGTAAGCAGCTCGATTGTCACCGGCTATGGTTACACGGGCATCTTGATCGCCTTCATCGCCCGGCAGAATCCGATCGCCATCATACCGGCGGCGATCCTTCTGGGGGGAATTCGGGCTAGTGGCGGTCTGCTGCAGCGTTGGCATGACTTGCCGGATGCATCCGTGCTGGTAATGCAGGGCATTATGTTCATCGTGATTCTCGGCAGCGAACCGCTTTATGCGGGCATTCGTGCAATGCGCCTCAATCGGAACTAGACCATGGAGGAGGCGGCAACTGCTCTTGGCTGGTGGGGCGTTCCGATCGCGGTGCTTGGCGGCGCGATCCGTGTGAGCACGCCCTTCTTGTTCGTGAGCCTGGGGGAGTGCCTCACGGAGAAAAGCGGGCGCCTCAACCTAGGACTCGAGGGCAATCTGGTCATGGGCGCGATGAGCGCCTATGGCGTGGCCTACCTTACCGGCTCGCCTTGGCTTGGCGTTCTGGTGGCGGGGGTCAGCGGCGCGGCGCTCGGGATCCTTCACGCGACTGTCTGCTCGCTAAAGCGCGTGAATGACATTGCGGTCGGTATCGCGCTGATGCTTTTCGGAACCGGGCTAGCGTTTTTCCTCGGCAAGCCGTACGTGCAACCGAAGGCCCCCAACCTGCCGGACATTGATCTGGGCTGGTGGAGCAGCATCCCGCAGGTCGAGCAGGCATTGAAGGTCAACGTCCTGTTCATCATCGGCGTAGTGCTCGCCCCCGCGATGTATTGGGCCTTCAAGAATACGCGCTGGGGCATGGTCGTGCGCATGGTCGGCGATAGCGAAGAGGCAGCGAGGGCTGTCGGCTTCGACGTCCTGCTGATCCGCGGCGCGTCCACTGTGGCTGGCGGTTTTCTGGCCGGGGTCGGCGGCGCATTTCTCTCGCTCTACTACCCGGGAAGCTGGAACGAAGGGCTTTCCAGCGGCCAAGGCCTGATGGCCGTGGCGCTGGTGATTTTCGCACGCTGGAACCCGATCAACTGCCTGTTTGCCGCGCTTCTCTTCGGCGGCGCAGGAGCTTTGGGCCCGGCGTTGCAGTCCGTGGGCATCACCTGGGGATACTACCTATTCAATGCCGCGCCCTACATTCTCACCTTGGCGATAATGGTGATCAGCAGTTCACCAAAACGCCGTCTCATCGGCGCGCCGGGGGAACTTAGTGTGACAAAGTGAGTGCTCATGGAGGTTCACTCACGCAACGAAAGGAATGGAACGTCATGAGTGGTCTCGGTGGCCTGAACAAATCACCTGACGGGGTCGTTATAGGGCTGGTTCAGCTGCAATTGCCGAACGTGGTTCAAAAGGATGACTTGGCGGCCCAAACCGAAAAGATCTGCAGCATGGTCCGCAAGGCCAAGCGCGGGATGCCCACAATGGACCTGGTGGTGTTTCCGGAATACGCGCTGCACGGCCTTTCGATGGACACGAACCCCGAGATAATGTGCAGCCTCGACGGACCCGAGGTCGCGGAATTCAAGCGCGCCTGCAAGGAGAACGAGATCTGGGGCTGCTTCTCGATCATGGAGCAGAACGACGGAGGAAATCCGTACAACAGCGGTCTCATCATCGATGATAGCGGAGACATCAAACTCTACTATCGAAAGCTGCATCCCTGGGTGCCGGTGGAGCCGTGGGAACCGGGCGACCTGGGCCTCAAGGTCTGTGACGGGCCGAACGGAAGCACGCTGGCCCTGGCGATTTGCCACGACGGCATGTTCCCTGAAGTGGCGCGGGAGTGTGCATATCAGGGAGCCAATATCATGCTGAGAACGGCGGGCTACACGGCGCCGATCCGGCACTCGTGGAAAATCACGAACCAAGCCAATTCCTTCTGCAACCTCATGTACACCGCGAATGTCTGCATGGCGGGAACCGACGGAGCCTTCAACTCGATGGGCGAAGGAATGATCGTGAACTACGACGGTCAGCCACTCGTCGAAGGCAATGGCGTGCCCGACGAGATCATAACCGCCGAGGTTAGGCCGAAACAGGCGGACGAGGCCCGGCGCCTCTGGGGAGTGGAGAACAACATCTATCAGTTCGGGCACCGGGGCTACGTCGCGGTTAAGGATGGCGCCCAGGACTGCCCCTACACCTACATGCACGATCTCGTATCCGGCCGCTACAGACTGCCTTGGGAGGACCAGGTCGAGGTCAAGGACGGGACCAGCTGCGGGTTCCCGATTCCCAACAGGCGTTACAAGGAAAACTGATCGCACATGGTGGTCGACCCGACCCGGACCGGCGGGGGGCTGCTACGCCCCAGCTCCCAGCCGGACAGACTCGGTCCGGGCCGGCGCTTGCCGCGCCGGTCAAGCCGCCGCGGATTGGACGGAAGCGTCGACCGGAAGAGCCGATCGAAGCGCGCGCACCGCCGCCACAGGGACTCCGGAGCGCTTCTTCCAACCTCCCAGTCTTGCCGGCAGGGGATGGGTGCGGAAAACCGAGTGTACGGATAGAGAGCGAGGGCATCCGATTGAACGCGCCGACGACCAGCGGTGGTCTCGTCCGGAAAGCGCCACCGGACATTGTGATCTCAAGAATGTGCAAGAGGTTCGGGCCTCTTGTCGCGCTGGACGATGTCTCGCTGCATGTTCAACCAGGATGTTTCCATGCGCTTCTGGGCGAAAACGGCGCGGGCAAGAGCACACTCGTGAAGTGCGTGATGGGTTTTTATCATCCCGACTCCGGAAGCGTTGTAATCGACGGAGAAGACCATCGGATCCGATCGCCATTGGAGGCCCATGGCCTTGGATTTGGCATGGTGTACCAGCGGTTCACTCTGGTCCCCAGCATGACCGTGGCGGAGAATCTCCTTCTGGCCAAAGCCCGGTTCTCCGCCATCATTGACTGGCGGCGGGAGCGCCAAGGAATGCTGGAGTTCCTGGAGGCGATGCCATTCGAGGTAGATCTCGACGCGCCCGTTCGGCTCTTGTCCGCGGGCGAAAAGCAAAAAGTTGAGATCGTCAAACAGCTTTTTCTGAAAGTCCGGATTCTGATTCTAGACGAACCGACTTCGGTTCTAACGCCCGATGAAGCCAGCGAAATCCTTGGCATGCTCAAGAACATGACCGAAGCGGGAGATCTCAGCGTTCTGTTGATCACGCACAAGCTGCGAGAGCTGTTTGCTTTCGCCGACCAGGTGACGGTTCTTCGCGGCGGACGGGTCACTGGCGAAGGACTGGTGAAAGACCATGATCCGGCATCGCTCACCGAATTGATGGTGGGTGTTCACGATATGGCCGGCGCGCCGGACCGAACGGGAGACGAAGCGGGTGAGATACGCCTGGAGCTGAAGGATCTGGCAGCGTTGAACGATCGGGGGCACACCGCCATTGACGGGGTCTCCCTCGAGGTCCGCGCCGGGGAAATTCTTGGCATCGCCGGGGTTTCGGGCAACGGCCAGAAAGAACTGGTCGAGGTTCTATCGGGTCAAAGGAGTCCGACCAGAGGCTCGATCGTCGTGCACGGCGAGGCCTACAAGCCTACGCGGGCGCAAATGCGAAGGCACAAGGTCTTCTGCCTGCCGGAAGAACCTCTTCAGAACGCGGCGGTGGGGCGAATGAGCGTCGCCCAGAACCTCGCGCTTCGACAGTTCGATCTTCCGCCCTTTGTGAGAGCAAAGTGGTTCGTCAACGAAGGGGCCATGCGCGAGGAGGCGCGACGCCTGGTCGAGGAATACACGATACGGACCCGGTCGGTCGATGCCGCGGCCGAAACTCTGTCCGGCGGGAACGTGCAGCGCATGGTTCTTGCCCGCGAATTGTCGCACGACGTTCAGGTCTTGGTTGCTGCCAACCCTTGTTTCGGTTTGGACGTCAAGGCGATCAGCGAAATCCGCGCAAAGATTGTCGATACCAAGAACAAGGGCGCGGCCGTACTTCTGATCAGTGAGGATCTGGATGAGATATTCGAACTTGCTGATAGGATACTCGTCATGTTTCAAGGAGGTATCGCCTTCGAGACCTTGATCGCCGGAGCGAACCGGAGCGTCGTTGGCCGTCACATGGCAGGGCATTGAGATGCGCGCGCCTCCCTCCTCCAACCCGATGGCTCGAGACGGAGCGAAGTCCCTGCGTTCGGGAGAACCGCAAGGGACATTGAAAGATCTTCTGGTGGAACGATGAGCAGTCAATCGGAAGTTCAAACCGTCAAGGTAGGCATCCTGTTTTCCCAGACCGGCGTGACGGCAGCAGTCGAGAGGAGCCAGCTGAATGCGACTCTCCTGGCGATCGAGGAGGCCGAGAGTGATCTGCAGAACGCCGGCCTCAGGATTGAGCCCATTATCTACGATCCATCCTCGCAGCCGGACCGCTATCGCCACCTGGCTGAGCGGCTTCTTTCCGAGGATCGCGTTTCTATAGTTATCGGATGTTATATGTCGAGCGCGCGACGCGCCGTGATCCCGGTTGTCGAACGCTGGAACGCCCTGTTGTGCTATCCAACTTTCTATGAAGGTTTCGAGTACTCGAAGAACGTCCTCTACGGCGGCGCCCTGCCGAATCAGACCAGTATCGTGCTTGCGCGTCACATTCTCCGGGAATACGGCAACAGAGTTTACAGTGTCGGCTCCGACTACATATTCCCCCACGAATCGAACCGGTTGATGCGCAACATATTGCTGCGGGAAGGGGGCGTGGTCGTCGGCGAGTCGTACTTGCCGCTCGATTCACCCATGGACCTCGTGGACTCGGTGATTGACGAGATACTCGAGCGGAAGCCGAGCGCCGTTTTCTCGACCATCGTCGGCGGCGATATCCCGAAGTTCTACAAGGCCTATCGAAGCCGCGGCATCCAAGCGCGGGACATGCCGATCGCGAGCATCACGGCGACCGAGGCGGAGCTCGGCGAATTGAAGGATGGCGAGGCAGAAGGGCACGTTTGCGCGGCGCCCTACTTTGGCAGTGTCGACACGCCCGAGAGCAAATCGTTTTCGGCCAGATACTATGACCGGTTTCCGGCCGGGCCAGCACTCAACATGTGCGCGGAAGCGGCCTACTATTCGACGATCTTGGTTTGCGACGCACTGCGCTCCGGCAAGGAGGTCTATCCCCAGTCGATTCTACAGCGTGTGCACGGGCGCGAGATGACCGCACCGCAGGGACTGATCAAGGTCGATCCGCACAACAATCATGTCTACGTCAATTGTCGAATTGGCAGGATCAACCGATCCAATCGATTTGAAGTTCTTGAGGAGATTCTTCACCCAATCCGGCCGGACCCCTATCTGGTGGAGTACAGCGGCTCGCTCGATCAGATCCTCGGACAAACCACCGCATGAAAACTGCAGGAGAAGTTGGATGCAGGGTCAGGAAGAGGTCAATCTGAGGGGCAAGCGCGCCGTCGTTTTCCATCCCGATGACAGCGACTCCAACGAGCTCTTGCGTCACCTGTCGCGCATCGGGCTCGATGTCGAGCATCTTTGGGACAACACGACGTCGGGGATCCGAAAGGCGGATTTCATATTCGCTCCACTTTCGCGGCAGACCGCTTACGACGTCGTTGTCTCGGCGCCCTTCATCACTGAGAGCACGGTCTGTGTGCTGATCATCGAGAGTGAAAGCCCCACCGTTCTGCGGGAGATAGTCCTGTGGGATGCGATCATCACAAAGCCCTTCAGGCCGTTCGGATTGTTGGCGCAGCTGGTTTATGCCTCCCGTCGCAAGCAGATGCTAAAGGATCGGGAAAAGCGGACGCGGGTTCTCAAGCGCAAGTTGGATGGCTTTCGTCAAGTCGAGTCCGCTAAAGAATTTCTGATGGAGAACTACGGGCTTTCCGGACGGACCGCGTTTTCGGTTTTGCGGCAGGACGCGATGAGCAAACGGAAGACAATTGAGGAAGCCGCCAGGGAGGTCAACAAGGCGAGCGGCATATTGGAGTCGATCGATGTCATCGAGATGGGCAAAAACGTAAGCCTCCTGTGCCGAAAAAAGAGCTAGGCTCTCACGAAATTGCCTGCGGCTATATGACCGGGCTTTGTTCGAGCACCAGAGATCCGACTCCTCCGTGATGTGATCGGATCCACGGAAACCCGATTATCGATGGCTCCTGTCCCTACCATTTATTCCATCCGGGTCGGGTACTAGAGCGGAGCTAGGATAGTCGGAATCGCGCGCGGGATTCCCTTTTTCATGAAGATGTGGTTCAAGCTGTGTGCTGGAGAAGGAGGCCAGCGGACATGGCTCGACCCCTATCCAATGATCTGCGAGAGCGTGTTGTGGCCCGCCATGACGCGGGCGAGAGCATCCGAGCCGTGGCGTCGCTGTTTGGGATTGCACCCTCGACGGTGTCGAAGTGGGTGCGGCGCCAGCGTGAGACCGGGAGCGTACGGCCAGCGAAGTTCGGTGGCTACCGCCGCCGCTTGCTGGAGCCGCACCGGGAGACGGTTCGCGCCCTGGTGTCGCAGACGCCGCATCACTCGCTCAGGGCGCTGCGGGCCGAGCTGGCGGCGCTGGGGATCAGGGTATGCGAGGAGACGGTGCGGACGTTTCTGCACGCCGAAGGGCTGAGCTTCAAAAAAACCGCCTTCGCGACTGAGCAAGACCGGCCGGACGTGGCCCGGCGGCGTCGCAGATGGCAGGCCCGTCAAGCCAGCATCGACCCCAAGCGCCTCGTCTTCATCGACGAGACCTGAGCCAAGACCAACATGGCCCCGCTGCGCGGCTGGGGCCCACACGGCCAGCGCTTGATCGCCAAGCCCCCCATGGCCGCTGGCGCACGCTCACCTTCCTGGCCGCCCTGCCGTGTCGACCGGATCGACGCGCCCTGCCTCTTCGATGGCCCGATCAATGGCCAGAAGTTCCTCGCCTACATCAAGCAGTTCCTGATCCCCACCCTCCGGACCAGCGACGTCGTCATCCTCGACAATCTCGGCAGCCATAAAGGCAAGGCCGTACGCCGGGCGATCCGAGAAGCCGGCGCCAAGCTCCTCTTCCTGCCGCCCTACAGCCCCGACCTCAATCCCATCGAGCAGGCCTTCGCAAAGCTCAAGCACTGGCTCAGACAGGCGCAGGCCCGGTCCATCGGGGAAACCTACAGATCCCTCGCTCCTGTCCTCGAACGCTTCCAGCCCAAGGAATGCGCCGCCTATCTCGCAAATGCAGGATACGCTTCCGCCTAACGTGGAACCGATCTAGGCCCGGCCGCTCTGTTTGTTTTCTGGGCTGAGGGGCAGATAGTCCCCGAGAAACTTTCTTTCCATGCTTTCGCCCCAACCGCAACCGTGGTCACTGGTGCTCTGCGCGACATGTCGCTCGCCGACCTTGTGCGGTGGAAAGGCCAGGAGCTGGAGAACCCGGCCGGGCCGCAGGTGCCAGCTTGCCCAGGTGAGGGCGCTGTCGCCTTGGGCGTCCCGGATCTCCTTGTCGGCTCCATGGTCGAGGAGCAGCTCTATGGTTGCCGGATCGGCGAATGCGGCGGCGCGGTGGAGGGGCGTTTCCCCTTTGGTGCGCACGTCGCGCATGAAGGCCGATGTCTCGCGATCAGGCAGGGTGCGACGGTTGGGGTCCGCGCCGCGCTCGAGCAGCAGCCGCACCGTGTAGGCGAAAAAGGGCCTGCCTGCCTTGCAGAGGGCGCTGTGCAAAGGAGTCTCGCCGGTCCCCGCCAGGGCGGCGTTGGGATCGGCGCCGCGCGAAATCAGAAAGTCACAGACCTTCCAGTGGCCGAAAAAGGCCGCGCTATTCAACTCCTGGTTCAGATCGATGCCGGGCAGCGATCCGGCCGCAGCCTCCACGGCCCTTAAGGCCGTGACGTCGTTGTAATAGACGAACCATTGCGTGGGCGTGACCGCACCGTCGGAGAGGGCCGCGCGCCAATCGGATTGCTGTAGAAGGTCAAAGACCAGATCCGTTCGCCCCGCGGCGATGTATCGCAATGTCTGCTCGAGTGTCATGGCAAAGCGAGTCCTTGCCGAAGCGCGGCCGGGATGGGCAAGAAAACTATAGGAATGGATGACCTGCACGACAAGATCGCCATCCTCAAGCAGGAGATGGAGCGCCTGGAAAAGCTCAAGGCCCAGCGGCTTGAAGCGCGCCCGACCGGGAGGTCTCTCTCACCGGTCCTGATGCGCGCGATGGCGCATTCGGGATCACGGTGCCGCGCAGGCGATCACAATGGCCCCCAACGGACGGTCTCTTCCGGCGTGTGCGTGTCCGTGCCCTCGAGACAGGTGCTTTGGAAAGCGATGACCAACAGCGCTGTGGTTTCGGGATTGGGGCTTGTGTCGTCCGGTTCCTCGGCGGTCGCGCGCCAAAACGAACGATAAGCTGTCTTCCAACCCGCTATCGTTTCTCACTCTTGCTGGCGCGCCGGCTCAACAGCGCACCGATTTCATGCGTTGCGAAAAGGCCGCCGGGCCTAAGCGCACCAATTTCATGCGTTGCGAAAAGCCCGCCGGGCCTGAGGGCCAGAACCGCAATCATGGCAAGCGCCAGTACAATCTCTGTGAGCCCCACGACTTGCTCGGAGAACATCTGCGCCCTGTTGATCGCTGTCTCGGTGGCACGCAGGCCTTCAAACAGGACCGTGACGATCATGGCGCCGATGACGGCGCCGGAGACCGTCTTTGGTCCGCCGATCACCAGCATGCTGAGAATCACGAAGGTCTCCTTCAGAAAGAAAGCCTTCGGCGAGAAGGAGGTGATGAAATGGCCCCACATGGCGCCGCCGATGCCGGCAAAGAGCGCGCTGATGATGAAGGCCTGCCATCGTAGGCGCGGAATGTGAGCGCCCATGGCCCCAGCAGCCACTTCGTCGTCCCGGCTTGCCCGCAGCAACAAGCCGCTCTTCGATTCCTTGAAGGCAATCGCCGCGACAACGGCAAGCACCGCCGCTCCGGCGGCCAACGGCAAGTCGGTCGCTTTCGGCAGTCCAAACAGGGTTCGAGGCCCGTTGGTCACCACGCTCCAATGGGTCATGATGGTGTGAAGCACAACGAGAAGCGCAAATGACGTGATGACGGCCGCGGCGTCGGAGAGCCGCATGAGCGGATAGCACACGATCGCCGCCACTGCGGCCGCGGCCAGCCCGCCGAGCAGGATTCCGACGTACGGGGACATCTGGACGGTCGCCAGAAACGGGTAGAGCTCGGGCAGGGACATGCCCTTCATCTGGGTCGGTATCGTCAGCACTGCGGAGGTGTAAGCGCCGATCCCCATAAAGCCGATGTGGGCGAAGCTGAGGATTCCGGAATTCCCCATGAAGACCTGGAGTCCCAGCACCAACACCAGGGCGATGCACAGGTTGACCGCGATCCGGTCGAACAGGCGCACGCCGAGCAGACTGGTGACGACGGCCACGACCAAAATGAGCCCGACCAGGATTGCGATGGTGCTGAGATTCTTCAGCATGGCAACGCTAGGTTCGGCGGCCCGAGGCGGGGCCCTTGACCAGGCCTTCGGGGCGCCACAACAGGATCAGGATGACAAGGCTGAACGTGAAGGCGTCGCGGAACTTGAGCAGGTCCTGCGGTAGGGTGAAATTGAGCGTCGTATCTATGAAAGCCAGCAAGAACCCTCCCAATACCGCGCCCTGAAGGCTTCGCATGCCGCCGATGACCGTGGCGATAAACGCGATCAGCAGGGGTTCTAGCCCAATCCCGGGAACCACCGCACCGATCCGCCCGATCCAGAGCAGCGAGACCACGCCTGCCAAGAACCCACTGATCGCGAAGGCCGAGGAGATGATCAGGTCGGCGGGCACGCCCAGCATACGCGCCATGGTGAAGTTGCTGGCCGCGGCGCGCATGGCGATACCCAGCACCGAACGGCGCATGAGATAGGAAAAGAGTGCCAGCAGCAGCACCGCAGCGGCGATGGTGATGAGGTTTCGCGCCGGGGTGATGACACCGGCGATCTCGACCGTCTCAGAAAAGATCTCGGGCAGCGGAACGTTCCGCGGCCGGGGCGAAATGAACAAGAGCGCCGCGTTTTGCAGCAAGGTGGAGAAAGCAAAGGAGGTGATGAGCACCGCCGTCACCGATTTCGCGCGGACCGGGCGGAAGGCGACGTAGTCCGTGGCGACCCCGGCCAGGACCGCCATGAACACGGCCACCGCCGCCATAGCAAGCCAAGGCAGGCCGGACGGGTTCACCAGGTACATGGTATAGCCCGCCACCATGATCAGCTCGCCATAGGCAAAGTTCACGAGCCGCAGGATGCCGTAAACGATGACAAGCCCCAGAGCCATCAGTGCATAGGCACCACCCAAGCTCAGAACGTCGATCAGGAACTGGAGGAACGTGCTCACCCGCTTACCCCGCCAGATAGAGCGCTTTGAGGTCGGTCGCGGCAGCGATTTCGGACGCCGATCCTTGGACCTCGATCGTGCCCAAGCGCATGACGTAGGCGCGGTCGGCCACAGAAAGCGCCTTGGAGGCGTTCTGCTCGACCAGCAAGATCGTGAGCCCCGAGCGCTTGAGCGACACGATCATGTCGAAGATCTGATCGACGATGGCCGGCGCCAGCCCCAAGGACGGCTCGTCCAGCAGCAGGAACCGTGGCCTCGACATCATGGCCCGGGCTATAACCAGCATCTGCTGCTCGCCGCCCGACAGCGTGCCCGCCGGCTGTCGCGAGCGTTCGGCGAGGACGGGAAACATCTCGAACATCTCCGCGCGGTCCCGGGCAACGCCCTCGGCGTCGGTGCGCCGGACATAGGCGCCAAGCTGCAGGTTCTCGATGACGGTCAAATCGGAAAAAACGTCACGGGTCTCGGGAACCGTCGCCACGCCCTTGCGAACCATGGCTTCGGGACGCGCCGAGGTAACGTCCACGCCTTCGAGCCGGATCGATCCAGCGCTGGCCGGCAGGGCGCCAGCTATGCACATCAGTGTCGACGACTTGCCGGCCCCGTTGGCGCCGAGCAGCGTGACCAGTTCGCCCTTGGCCACGCTCAGCGAAAGATCGTGAACGGCGCGGATTGCCCCGTAGTCGACCTGCAGGCCGGACACTTCAAGCATCTGCGACCGCCCCGGCTTCCGTTCCCAAGTAGGCAGCGATGACGACGGGGTTGGCGCGCACGCTATCCTTGTCGCCCTCGGCAATCGTGCGGCCGGAGGCGAGCACGTGCAACTGCTCGCAGAGACGCATGATGAGGCCCATGTCATGGTCGATAATCAGCAGGCTAAGGCCTCGCGACCTCGGCAGCTCTTCCAAGATCTCGAGGAGCCCGGAGGTTTCAGCCTCGTTCATTCCGGCGGCGGGCTCGTCGAGAAGCAACAGGGAAGGATCGCCGGCAAGGGCGCGCGCAATCTCAACGCGGCGCTTGTCGCCGTAGCTCAGACCGACGGCAAGGTCCTCTGCGCGCGCCTCCAAACCAAACTCGACCAGGAGACGGCGGCTCCTTTCTCGTGCCGTACGCCGACCAACACCGTGCGCCAACGCCGCGACTTCGACATTCTCCGCGACTGTCAGGTTCTCGAACAGTCGGACGACTTGAAACGAGCGTGCGATGCCGCGCAGCGCAACCTGCCGAGGCGACAGTCCGGTTATGTCCTCGTCATGGTAGTAGATGCGGCCCGCGGTCACCGGCACCTGGCCGGTGACCGCGTTGACCAGGGTCGTCTTGCCGGATCCATTGGGCCCGATGAGGCCGAGGATCTCGCCCGGCGCGACGGACAGCGAGACAGCATTGAGGGCGCGTAGGCCTGAAAACTCAACCGATACGCCATCTGTTCGGAGGGAGCCGTCCGCCATCGCAACTCGTACGCAATAAGGCGCCGGGGCGACATTGCCCCGGCGCCGGTATGCTCCCTACGGATTGGGTATGCTCTCGGGACGCCTCCAGCCCAGGAAGCCCGGCGTGCCAGACTTCAACTCGACCAGCACGGCCGCCTTGTCCGGCGCATGCCCCTCTTCCGCATTCTTGTAGGAAAGTTCGCCGGTCAGGAGCTTGAACTCGCCCTCTTCCAGCGCCTGGGCGACTGCCGCGCCATCGGTCGAACCCGCCATATTGACCGCCTCGGCCATCAGCATAATGGTATCCCAACCGGTGGCCACGAAGGAGGTATCGGGCGCCTCGCCATACATTTCCTCGTAGAGCTCGATGAACTTCGGCATATCGGGATGCGCCTCGGGGCCCATCCAGGTGTGGGTCACGAAATAGATATCGTTGCCGAGCTTCTCGCCCAGCGCCTCGTGGATGGCTGGATCGTCATAAGAATCCCCGCCCATGACCGGCGCGTCATAGCCGACTTCGCGCAGGGCGCGGATCATCACCGCGATGTCCGTGCCATAGGACGATATGAAGATCACGTCGGGCTTCTTGCCGAGCGCCTGAAGGCGCGAGAGCTGTGCGGAGAAATCGTTGTCACCGTTGGTGTAGGTGTCCTCCAGAATGATCTCGCCGCCGATGGCTTTGAAGTGCTCGACGAAGTACTTCGACAGTGACTTGGTGTAGGCGATGAACTGGTCGGTCACCACATAAGCCGTCTTCCAGCCGCGTTCCTTGAAAGCATAGTCCGCGGCCGTCGCACCCATGGTGGTGTTCCACATGGAAAGCGTGAACTGCTTGTCGCCGAGCGACCAGGAGCTATAGAGCGGGTCCGAGGCGCAGGTCGAAATACCGACCAGGCCTGCCGACTGGGCTTCCCGGCTCGCCGGACCGCCGAAGTCGAAGTCGCAGGGCGCGACGATCAAGGCCGCCCCATCGTCGATCAGCTCGACGGCCACGTTGCCGACCGTCACCGGGTCCGACTTGCCGTCGATATTGACGAATCTGACCTGCTTGCCCAGCAGCCCGCCGGAGTCGTTCAACGCCTTTACCGCCACCTGGGCGCCCTTGAAGCCCGGGGTATCCAGTGGCGCTTGTACGCCGGTCAGGCTCAGCGCGCCCCCGATGAGAATCTCGTCGTCGGCGGCGGTCGCCGGCAGCGCCAGCAACAGCGCGCCGAGAAGCGCGCTCGTCAGCGTAAGTCTCTGGATTGCCATAGCCTCCTCCGTTGTTTATTGGTCCGCACCTTGATCGCATCAGGCGCGGTGTGGGCATGTTAGTCGAAACTCAAAAATTTTCATAATTGAAAATTCGAGTCAGGAGTGCACGAGCCGTCCGGCGTTGCGCGTGGCGGGGCCGCGGGTCGAAACCGAGAGGATTCGCGCCGGCCGGCTGCCGACGCAGACGAAGCAATGACGAAGGCCGGATTCGAAGCAGGCGCTATCGCCCGTCCGCAGGCGCGTTGGCTCGGCGTTTTCTTGATGAAGATCGATTTCGCCCGACAGAACTACGACAACTTCCTCGCCGTCATGAATGGACCAGTCACGCAAGTCGGGCGGCTCGCGGGTATGGATGACCATGACATAGGGGTTGAGCGCCCCGGCGCGCCGAAAGGCTTGCGGGTAGTAGTCGTAGAGCTGGGTCCGGTGAATATCGCGCTTGTCGCGGCGATGCACCACGAGAGACTCCTCGCCGCCGGTATCATCGATGATGATCTCGGTGACCAGCACGCCCAGTCCGCGGGCGATTTTATAGATCGTCTCGAATCCGCCCGATATCCTGCCATTCTCGATCTTGCTGATTGTCGCGATCGAGACGCCGCTTCGTTCGGCAAGCTCTTTCAAGGTCAGCCCCTCGGCCACGCGATAGCGACGGATTTTGACGCCAATCGACAGCTCCCCAACGACCGGCTTCGGGCGCTCGCTCATCGGTCCAGAGCAGGCTGTGGAAGGGTCTGAGACCCAGGAGATCCGATTCGCGTGGCGCGATTGGCGGACCCACTCCCGTAGGCGTTGTGAGGAAAGGGCAAAAAGCCGACATTGCGCCGCCTGCCATGAGGCAGCGGCCGGCGCGCGCGCTCAGCCCCTGCCGGAACCCTGCATCGCTCGCAGCAACCACTTGAAAATGGAACGGGTTCTGTCATCACGCTGCCACACTCGGAGCCACAAGAGTTAATCGAGAACAACTGCTTTTCAGCCTTCCATAAAATAGCAAGTTTGGAAATAGGCGAGCCGACAGGCCATCCGTTCGAGGAAACCGTCCGGCGCCAGCAACTCTCGTTCTACGGGGAAGTCTCGCAATTGGGCCGCTCCGGACCGCCTGGGTCGAGCCGATTAATCGGCCGCCGCGCCTTCCTCAAGATAAACCGAAGGTTGTAGCTACTGGACATGCCAACACCGTTGCGTGGAATCTCGTGCTTGGCGATGGCACGGAATCCCGCCTCGCAACGAGTCCTCGATTTCAGGATCAGATATCGTTTGGCGGCGGGCTCAATGCCGACGCTCGCCCTCTCCATGCTGGCGACCGCCTGCGGGTCGCAGACGGCGAACATGGCGAGGTCCTCGAGTCCGTGATCGATCACCTGTTTCTAGGACGCTCGCCGCCGGCCGGCCTCTCGCCCCTTCCTCGCGGGCCAAGTCGAGCATGGCCCCCAAGCGCCGGTCGTCGTGACCCATTGGCAGGAGCCGTGGCCTCCACCTCGCCGCTCGGCGCCGCATTGCCAGCGATGGCGTCACGATCTCCATGCCTTCGGCATCCGCAACCTCGAGAAGCGTGCCGATGCCGGTGCCGGCCCCCTTGAGGCGACGATAGACTTCTCGGCTCGCCGCAATGCCGGGGCTGCCGTAACGCTGCAGTGGCGTAGACACCGGCGAGAAGGTGTTGGTCTCGTGCTGCATCATGGCGACGACGGCCCGCACTCGCGCACCGACCCTGCCGTCTTCCCGCGACGGTAGTCCGTTCCGCCGCGCAACGCCGTAGGACACGGGCCCATGTTCTTGACGGTCTCGCCTCGGCCGTGCACTAATTTGCGCCCCTCGGCGATCAATAAAAGGAAACAAGGGCAGAGGAGCGCTATGTCAGAGGAACGCAAACCCGATGACGTCATCGAGCTTGAGGTCGAGGGGCATCGCATCGTCGTGTACAGCTTCGGCGACGGTTCGGATGTTCTGCTCTGTCTGAACGGTGGCCCTGGCCTTCCCTGCGACTACTTGCGCGAGCCGCATGCCTGCATGGCGGACCATGGCTATCGCGTGATCGCCTTCGATCAGCTGGGGTGCGGCGCTTCGGCGCGACCGGAGGATCCGTCGCTCTGGACCATCACCCGTTACGTCGAGGAGGTGGAGGCGGTCCGCACGGCGCTCGATCTCGGCAAGGTCAATTTGCTCGGTCATTCCTGGGGCGGCTGGCTCAGCATCGAATATGGGATCACCTACTCCGACAACCTCAACACCATCATCCTTGAGAACACTTGCGGCGACATGCCGCACTTGGTCTCCGAACTCGAGCGTCTGCGCGCCGCCCTGGGTCCCGAGACCGTCGCCATGATGCAGCGCCACGAGGCCGAGGGCACGATCGAGCATCCGGAGTATGAAGCCGCGATCACGCTCCTGAACTATCGCCACGTGTGCCGTCTCGCGGAGTGGCCGGCGCCGGTCAAGCGATCTCTGGATGGCTGGAACATGGACGTCTACGGCGCCATGCAGGGACCGAACGAGTTCCTCTATACCGGCAACCTGAAGGACTGGAACCGCATTCCCGACATGCATCGGATCACGGCACCGGCCCTGATTACGGTCGGCAAGTATGACGAACTGACGCCGGCCTGCGCGCTGCGCATGAAGCTGGCCCTCCCGAATGCCACGCTGAAGGTGTTTCCCAACAGCTCGCACATGCCGTTCTACGAAGAGCCCGAAGCCTACTACGCTTTGTTGACAGATTTTCTCGACCGGCACCGAGTTTCCTGACAGGAGAGGCCGAGCACACTCCGGCGAAGCGCACGAGCATTCGAGGCCGTTCATGCAACGATTCAGGTTCGTTTTGTTTCGCCCGTTTCAGCTTGTTCCCGTGCTGTTTGGAATCAGCGTCGTCACCTTCATCCTGATCCATGCCATCCCAGGCGACCCCGTGCGCGCGATCCTCGGGCCCAAGGCAACGCCCGAGGTGATCGAACGCGTGCGGGCTCAGTACGGGCTCGACAAGCCGGTTGCCGTCCAATACGTCTACTTCCTCAAGAACGTGGCCCGCGGCGAGTTGGGCAAATCGGTCGTTTTCAAAACCTCCGTTACCGGACTGGTGACCGAGCGTTTCGAGGCAACCATCTTCCTGCTCGGATACGGTATCGTTCTGGCGCTGTTGCTGACCGTGCCCTTGGCGGTGACCGCTGCGGCCTATCGCGGGAAGCTGCCCGACCACATGATTCGCATGATATCAACGGCCGGGCTCGGCTTCCCGGCCTTTTGGCTGGGCATCATGCTGATGATCCTGCTCAGCGTGCGGCTCGGCTTGTTTCCGGTCTCGGGCTACGGCGAAGGGTTTCTCGGCCACCTGCACCATCTCTTTCTGCCGTCGCTGGCCATCGCCCTGGCCCTGTCGGCGATCCTAACCCGAAACCTGCGCGCCAGCCTGCTTTCCGAGCTCGACTCCGACTACGTCAACGCCGCGCGTGCCAAGGGTCTTCCGGGCCGCTGGATTTTCCTGCGCCACGTGTTCCGCAACTCGCTGATCCCCACGATCAATCTGCTCGGCGTTAACCTCGGTTGGCTGATCGGCGGCACAGTGGTGATCGAAACCGTGTTTTCGGTGCCGGGCCTCGGCTCCCTCATGGTCAGCTCAATCTTCGCGCGGGACTACATGGTCGTGCAGGCGATCACCATGGCCTTCGCCTGCGCAACGGTGCTGGTCAACTTTGCGGTCGACGTGGTCACCGTCGCCCTCGACCCAAGGATTGAGCTGTGAGCGCCGCCCAGCGGGCCGTGGCTCACCTGCCGCGATTTCTCGGATTGGCCGGGCAGCCCACCGCGCTCTACCTCGGCGTCGCCTTGGTCTCCTTTTGGGTCCTGCTCGCGATTTTCGCCGACGTCATCGCGCCCTACGACCCCGACGCCCACAATCTGCGGGAGTTTCTCAAGCCGCCGAGCTGGGCCCATCCGCTCGGCACCGACAACTTCGGGCGAGACGTGTTGTCGCGCGTCATCCACGGTACGCGGGTCGATCTGGAGATGGGCATCATGGGCGTCCTTTGGCCATTCCTGCTGGGAACGGCCTTGGGCGCCGCTTCCGGTTACTTTGGCGGCGTCGTCGACATGCTTATCATGCGCCTGCTCGACATCACGCTGGCCTTTCCCTTCCTAGTGCTGATGATCGCCATTATTTCCGCCCTCGGGCCCGGACTCACCAGCTTCTACATCGCGATTACCCTGGTGGGCTGGGTTTCCTATGCCCGTCTGGTGCGCTCGCAGGTCCTGGTGCTCAAGAACAGCGAATTCATCCTGGCGGCGCGCAACTTGGGCTATAGCCACCTGCGCATCATGTTCCGGCACATCCTACCCAATGCGCTGGTACCTTCGATCGTGTTCTCCATGTCGGACGTGGTGCTGGTGATCCTCGCCGGATCGTCGATCAGCTATCTCGGCCTCGGCGTTCAGCCGCCCACCGCCGAGTGGGGCGTCATGATCTCCGAGGGCCAGAACTTCATGACCACAGCTTGGTGGATCACGGCCTTTCCCGGATGCGCGATCGTCTTGCTGGCGTTTGGGTTCAGCTTGCTGGCCGACGGTCTCGGCGAGAAGCTCGGCATCCGCGAATGAGTGCGCCGCTGCTGACGGTCGAAGACCTCACCGTCGATTTCGCGACGCCGGGCGGTGTTCTGCGGGCGGTCGACAGCGTGTCTTTCACTCTGGACCAGGGCGAAGTGCTCGGCCTGGTGGGCGAGAGCGGTTCTGGCAAGACCGTGACCTGCCGAACGCTCATGCGCCTCCTGCCGAGCGGCCGTGCACGCATCGTCGCGGGTCAGATCAGCCTGGACGGTGTCGACATCATGGCGCTCAGCGATGCCGAGATGCAGCATGTCCGCGGCGAAACGATCGCCATGATCTTTCAGAACCCGACAACCCATCTCAATCCGGTGATGAAGGTCGGCGACCAGATCGCCGAACCGCTGCGCGTCCATGAGAACCTCTCCCGCAGGGAAGCCCTGAAGCGCGCCGTCGAGCTGTTGCGCCAAGTCGGCATTCCCGATCCGGGCACGCGGCTCAAGTCCTACCCGCACGAACTCTCCGGCGGCATGCGGCAGCGGGCGATGATCGCCACCGCACTTGCCTGCAGGCCCAAGCTCCTGATTGCCGATGAGCCGACGACGGCGCTCGACGTAACGGTTCAAGCGCAGATCCTTCGCCTACTGCTGGGCCTGCGGGACACGACGGGTCTGGCGATCATCCTGGTCACTCACGATCTTGGTGTGGTTGCCCAAACTTGCGACCAGGTCGCCGTAATGTATGCCGGCCGCGTGATAGAGCGCGCCGCCAAGCGCGACATTCTGAGACGCCCCGTTCACCCCTATACCGAGGGCCTGATCGGCTCGCAGCCGGGCGATGCCGTGCCCGGCGAGGAGCTGGCCTCGATTTCGGGGCAGCCGCCGTCCCTTGCCGACTTGCCCGAGGGTTGCCGATTCCATCCGCGGTGCCGTTATGCCGAACCCCGCTGCGAAGCGGAGAAGCCGCCGCTGGAGGCGGTCGCCGAGGGGCGAGTGGCCGCGTGCCTTCGCTGGCGGCAACTGGCGCACGCGCCATGACGGCCCTGCTCCAGGTCGAAGACTTGACGGTTCATTTTCGGCTGCCTTACAGCCTGGCCAATCTCATCGGCCGCTCGCCACGCCAAATGGTACAGGCCGTCAACGGCGTGAGCTTCGCCTTAAACCGCGGCGAGACCTTGGGCCTCGTGGGCGAGAGCGGCTGCGGAAAGAGCACCCTGGGACGCGCCATCCTGCGTCTGCTCCAGGCGGAATCAGGCAAGGTTCTGTTCGAGGGCGACGATGTCATGGTGCTCCAGCGCGAGGAGCTGTTCGCCTTCCGCCGCCGGGCCCAAATGGTGTTCCAGGATCCCCATGCTTCGCTGAATCCGAAACTCACGGTTGCACAGACCTTGACTGAGGCTCTCACGGTGCACCGCATCTGCTCGCCCTCGGAGCAAGCGAAGCGGGTCGCAGGGCTGATGGAGCGGGTCGGCCTGTCGTCGGACCTCGCCTCGCGACGGCCGGCGTCGCTCAGCGGCGGGCAGTGTCAGCGGGTCGGCATTGCCCGGGCGCTTGCGGTGCAACCCGATTTGATCATCGCCGACGAGTCCGTGTCCGCCCTCGATGTCTCCATTCAGGCCCAGGTGCTCAACCTCTTCATGCGGCTGCAGCGCGAGATGAACCTTGCGATGATCTTCATCTCGCACGACCTTGGCGTCGTACGCCATCTTTGCCAGAAACTCGCCGTCATGTATCTCGGCCGCATCGTGGAGTTCGGTCCGACCGAAGAGATTTTCAGCGCCCCGAAGCACCCTTACACGATGGGCCTGATCGAGGCCATACCGCGGATGGAGGCCGACGCCCGCATGGCGCAGGCGCAGCTCACAGGCGAGCCACCGAGTGCCATTTCCGTTCCCGAGGGTTGCACTTTTCATCCCCGTTGTCCTCACGCCATGGCGGAATGCCGCAACGGGCAACCACCGGCGCCCAGGCAAACCGAGAACATCCATGTCTGGTGCCATCTCTATGCCGAACGCCAGGACGCCGCCGCAGCGAAGCGATAGCCGGTCCTCGCGCTGCGCCCGTCTCGGAACCGGCGGGCTTTGACCGGGTTCGTCGCCCTTCGCACCCGCGCCCCACAGCGCCCGGCAGCCGGCCGCCGACCGATCCCTCGAATTTTCAATTGTGAAAATCCAGCGATATCGCCTAACATGATCGAATTGGCCGAGGCGCGGTGTGGTCGAGACCTCAAGCCTGTCACAACGCGGCAGGTTCCCGGTCGCAGTCCCGTGGCTGCCGCAACGGACGGCACGCCGCGACCACGAGCCACCAACAAAGCAGAAACCAGCAAAGGGAGGAAGGGCTCATGGCTATTCGGTCTGTTGCAAGACGTTGGCTCGGAGTCATGGCCGTCGTCGCGTCCATTGCCCTGGTGGGCGACGCGGTCGCAGCCGAGAATGTGCTCAAGATTGGACGGAACGAGGACAGCACGACCTTTGACCCGGTGAAGACGATCCAGAACGTCGATATTTGGGTCATGAACAACATGCATGCGTTCCTGGTCCGCTCGCGCGACGGCGCCACGTTGGAGCCTGATCTGGCTGAGAGCTGGGAGATCTCCGACGGTGGGCTTACCTACACCTTCCACCTACGCGACGCCAAGTTCTCCGATGGAAGCCCGGTCACGGCGAGCGACGTGGTGTTCAGTCTGACCCGGCTGCGCGACGATCCGGAGTCAGTGCAGTCCGCCATGTACGGTATCATGAAGGAAGTCACGGCACCCGACGACAAGACCATCGTGATCAAGCTGTCGGAACCCTCCACACCCTTCCTGGCGACCTTGGCCATGTTCTCGGCGGCGATCGTGCCTGAGAAGGCGGTCACGGAGATGGGCGAGGACTATGGCATGAACCCAGTCGGTGCCGGCGCCTTCCGCATGAAGGAATGGCGGCGCGGGGAGGTCGTCAAAATCGAGCGCAATCCCAACTACTGGGAAGAGGGCTTGCCCAAGCTCGATGGTGTCGAATGGTACAACATTGCGGACGACAACACGCGGATCCTGAAGGTCCAGGCCGGCGAGCTCGACGCTGCCATCTTCATCCCCTTCAACCGAATTCCGGACCTGGAAGCGGATCCGAACATCAACGTGCACCTTGATCCCTCGACCCGCGAGGATCACCTTTTGCTGAACCACACGAACGAGTGGCTGGCCAACAAGAACGTCCGTCAGGCGCTCAATATGGCGATCGACGTGAAGTCGATCGTCGACGTGGTGACCTTTGGTTACGGTCAGCCGGCAAACTCGTACGTTCCCGCGGGTGCGCTCTACTACAACGCCGACAATCCGAACTACCCCTATGACCCCGACAAGGCCAGGGCCATGCTCGAGGCCGAGGGCGCGACGGATATCACGCTGACCAACGTGGTGGCCGCCGGCGACAAGGTCGAGGAGCAGATCGCCGTCATGCTCAAGGATCAACTTGGCAAGGTCGGCGTCAACGTCGATATCCGCAAGGTCGACCCCGGCCAGGTCTGGGATATGTTCGTGTCGGGCGACTACGATGTCTCGGTTGCCTACTGGACCAACGACATTATCGACCCAGACCAGAAGTCGACCTTCTCGGTTGGCATGGACGAAAACCTCAACTACTACACGCGGTATGAAAACCAGAAGGTGGCGGACCTGGTGGCCCAAGGACGGGTCGAGCTCGATGCCGACAAGCGGCGCGACATCTATTACGAGATCCAACAGATCGCCAAGGATGACGTGCACTGGATCGATCTCTACTACGCTCCCTACCGCAACATCTCCCGGAGCAACGTCGAGAACTTCCTCCAGAATCCGCTCGGTCGCTTCATGCTGGAAGAGACCACGATGACCCAATAGGGCAGTCTACGCCCCATGGAAGGGCGCCGAGACCCCGGTCTTGGCGCCCTTACCATTGCGCCCTTCCTGCAATTCAGGCGGACCTGGCCCGGAGCAGGAGGTGCTGGACACCGAGGCCGAGTGTCTGAACGCGGCACCGTTCGCCGGCTCCCGGCGTCTTCTTGCGGCGCGCGACCCATCTATGCAGTCCGGTCGACATCGAAGCACATGGGCCACCCGCTCAAGGACGGGCGGATCGAAATCCGCTTCCAGGACGAAGCCAGGCTCGGCCGGAAGAAGGGCCGCACCCGGCCCTGAACCAAGACCGGCACGCGGCCCCGTCCGCCGGCCGGCCAGCGCCACCGGAACGCCGATCTGTTCGCGGCCGTCCGTCCCAGGCAGGGCAAAGGCGCGGCCCTCATGCTGCCCAAAGCCAATATGGGTGCTATGCAGACGCATCGCACACGAGACGTCGCGGCCGGAACGTCGCGGCCCGGGCCCACGCCGTCGTCCTCATGGACCGAGCGGAATGGCACAAGACCGACGAGCTCAAGGTCCCGAAGAACCTCACCATCATCCTGCTGCCGTCCCGGCCGCCGGAGCTGGACCCGGTCGAGAACATCTGGCAGCACCTACGCCAGAACGGGCTCTCCAACCGCGTCTTCGAGGATTGCGACGCCAGCCTCGACGCCGGAAACAGGCTCATCCAACAGCCTCAAACCACCATGTCCATCGATGTCGAGAACCCGCTGGCCGGTATCGATCTTTTGCACCACCTGGTTCGCGACATGGCAAGCGTCGTGAAGAGATGCGTCGTCAGGTATCGGGTGAACAGCACCCGATATTCGATCCTCAGCAGGTGACAGGTTTCGGGCGCCATGATCCGGCGCGCCGGGGTCGCAGACCACGGTCGCCACCGCGTCCTCCGGACGGCCCATCAATGCAGACGACATTGATGCTCAGGATCTGTGGGCCTCTTGCTTCCGCAACGCCCGGACACTCCGGGGAGGGAGTCTCTCACCGATTACCAACCGCGAGCGCGAGACTTCCAGCGATCGAGTGGACCGGGCGTGAGGCGTTCGTCTTGATCTGACAGGAATGCACTGTCGGGAGGCCGTGGCGATATCATGCCTTCCCGAGGTCGCGCCAGGATCACGTATCGTTGCCGCTCAGGTCTCAATTCTCGTCCGTGCCCTCAGTGTTTTGGCATCGACATTGGGAACGCCCGTCGAACCATCAATCCAATCATGTTTGTCCGCCTGGTTCCCGATACTAGGCGAACCACCAACGCTCGATCAGTCTCCATCCGTCCAGCGCCCAATTTGCGGCTACATCTTGAGGGTGAGCGACTTTTTCGGAATACGCGGAAACGTAGGACGCGAACATCGGAATGACGACGCCGCCCTCGTCGCGAACGATACGCTGCATTTCGACATACATCTCTCTCCGTTTCACCTCATCCAGCTCGGAACGTGCTGTCAATAGGAGGTCGTTGAACCGCTCATGATTCCAGTAGGTGTCGTTCCAGGCGGCGCCGGACGAATAGGCCGTCGAGAACATCCAGTCTTCGGTCGGCCGACCGCTCCAATAGACGGCGCTCCAAGGCTTTTTCATCCAAACATTGGACCAGTAGCCGTCGTTGGGTTCCTGGATCACATTGATCGAGATGCCGGCTGCGGCCGCCTTTTCGGCATAGAGAACGCCAGCATCGACCGCGCCCTCGAAGGCTGCGTCTGCAGCAGAGAGCGTGACCTCGAGGCTCTCGAGACCGGCTTGCTTGAGATGGAACCGCGCTTTCTCGGGATCGTATTCCCGCTGCTCAAGATCGCTCGCGTGGTAGCGGTTGGCACGGCCGATCGGGTGGTCATTGCCCAGAACGCCGTAGCCATTAAGAATTTTGTCGACGAGCTCTTGGCGATCGATCGCGTGTTTCAGGGCAAGACGCACATTGTTGTCGTTGAACGGCTCGGTGCGTGTGTCCATCGCGAAGGTGTAGTGCTGTGTTCCGCTAACTGACAGAACCTCGATACCCGGAGCGCGCTGCAACAATTGCACGGTATTTAGGTCGACCGAGTCGACGACGTCGACTTCGCCGGTGACAAGCGCGTTCTGGCGCGCTGCCGCATCGAGAATTGCCAGGATTTGCGCGCCGTCGAAGTAGGCCGCGTCGTTCCGCCAGTAGTTGGGATGTCGGCGCAAACCAGCGCGTACACCCGGTTCGAAACCTTCGATGACATAGGGTCCGCAACCGATTGATCCGATCTCGGCCTTGCCCTCCATGGACGGCAATATCGGGAGGTGATAGTCACTGAGCACCAAAGGGAAATCGGCGTTTCCGGCCTCCAATGTCACGATCACTTTGTCTGGCCCGTCAGTCCTGATTTCCGCGATCGGATCGACGATCGGCTTTGCGGCGGATTTGGACTCTTCTCCCCTGTGGTAGTTCAGCGACGCGACGACATCGTCGGCGGTCACCGTCCTGCCATCGTGAAACTCCACCCCGCTCCGCAGCGTGAAGATCCAACTTGTCGCATCATCGGACGCCTCCCAGCTCTCGGCGATTTCCGCGTTCAGCGATCCATCGGGCGAAATCCCTGTGAGATAGCTGTTCATCGCGTGGGAGAGGCACTGGTTGAACCCGTTGTCCCAGGTTGCGGGGTCGTAGCCGTCGGTGGTGTTGCCGTGGCCGAGCCCGATGTTCAGCCGGCCGCCTCGGCGTGGTTCGCTGGCTTGGGCTTCGAAATAGGGAGACCCGGCCAAACCAAGGGCCAGTCCCGTTGCGGCTGTGCCCTCGATGAACTGCCGTCGTGTCAAGCTCTTCACCTGTGTCATTTCATCCTCCCTGATTGAATCTCTTCTGTTGGCGCTTTCTCTCGGCTTGAGCGTTGCAGCTCGAGTGCATGGTCATTCATGTCTCCGTCGCCCGATTCAGGTGCCGCTCCAGCTCCGTGACGGCGATCGCAGGCTCCTCGAGGTGGACGAGATGGCCGGTCTTGTGCACCGGCACGCACCGCGCATTGGGCAATGTCCTCTCGAGAAAGGAGTTCGTGGGCTCGACGAGCTGGTGATCCTCGTCGCCGTAGAGCAGCATTGTCGGGACGGAGATCGCAGCGAGCCGCTCGGCTTGTTCAAAGAGGGATTCGCGATCCCAGTGCACCGTCCGCAAGGTGTTGAGAGCACCAGGAACCGATTGACTTGTCAGGCGGTCGAGATATTCGCGCCACAGGTTTGGCGCCTTTTCCGGCATTCGCAGATAGGCGTCGTCGTCGGCAAACCATTCGACCGCACCCTTGCCGCCCTTGGATTCGAGGAGGTCAATTTCCCGCTCCAGGTCGCGCCGATAGGAGACGCGCGCGAGCTCGTCGGCCGGTCCCGAGCTACACCCGATCAGTGTCAGCGAGTGCAACCGCGCCCCTTCGGAAAGCGCGAACGACAGGGCCGTGTAACTGCCCATCGAGCAGCCGATCAGATGGAATCCGTTGACATCGAGAGCGGTCGCGATCGCAGCGAGATCGGCCGTGGCACGTGCCTGTCCGTATTCGGCGGGGTGGGCCGGCGTCTCGGAGGGGTTGAAACCGCGGGCGCTGTATCTGATGCATTGGAAGCGCGTGCCGAGAGCGTCGATCAGGCCATCCCAACTTCGCCAGTCGCCTCCGAATTCATGGGCAAAGACGATAGAAGGCGCGTCACCTGGTCCGACGACGTCGACGAACAGTCGCACGCCGTCGTCCATGAAGATGTCAGTCATTTCCGGCTCCCACGGGTATTTCTTCCGGGTTTTCGGGAACTGTCGCCGTCGCCCGGTGCTGGCGAGTGGGAGGGTCGCAGCATCCGTCAGTGCCCATCGGCCGATCGATGGGGTCGCGCTCGAATCGCCTTTTCAGCCTCGTGGCAGAGCTCCGCCTCTCTCCGACATCCGGATCGCGATCGAACAGTCCGAAGGGCTCGGCGAGCGCTTCGAGGCGGTGAGGACCTCGAGCAATGAGGCCCATGTCTCGGCCGTTGCACCTCGACTGGGGCGCGACTGCACTCGGAAGGTTCGATCCAGACTCCATGAACATAGCTGGTGTTAGAGGATTGATCATCGGGGAATAATTGTTGACAATTATTTATACTGACCTATTCTCGGGAGTCAAGTGACTCGCGAGCAGGCGAGATAGTCCGAAGGACGAAATGACATGATTGGGAAACGAGGGCTCATGGAACCGTTTCTTGCCAGAGTGCCGGGCGCAACTCTCCCTGTCGCCTCGGACCCCCGGATCCAATTTGCTCCTTGTCATTCAACTGGGGGGGGCGGCACAGGGTTATTGGATCGACTCGCACCTTCATCATCTATGGAAGGCTAGGATTTGCGATCGGCCCGGGCCCTCGAAACGAGCGAGTGATTGGGATCGTTGGTAACTGGCCACTATCTATTCATCTTCCGGCGAATGAGGAGTGGAGTTGGCGGTGAAGGAGAAAAATCGGCAGGACGTTACCCGCCTGTCGCCCATGCGGGTCGAGAGGATGAGCCTGACGGAGCAGGCGGCCGGCAATCTGCGCGAGGCTATCATCACTGGCGGGCTCCAGCCCGGCCAGAGGCTTGTTGAGACAGAGCTTGCGGACTCTCTCTCCGTCAGCCGCGGCACCTTGCGCGGCGCGTTAGCCGCCCTCGAATCGGAGGGCTTCGTCGCACGGGAGCGATACAGCGCCTGGCGCGTGTCCTCACTCGGCCCGTCGGAAATTTGGGAGACTTACAGCTTGCGGGCTGCCTTCGAAGCGATGGCTGCTCGCCTCGCGGCCGAGCAAGTCAACGAGGCGATCCGCGCCGACCTCAACGAACATCTGGCGGCTCTGTCCGAGACTGGCAAACCGGCCGCCCGGCTCGAGGCGGACCTGGCGCTCCACCTAGCGATCGTCCGGCACGCCCGGCATCGCCGGCTGGCCGAGCTTTACCAGGAAACGCTCGACCGCTTCCGCTGGATCTATACCGTCTCAGAGACGCGCTCGCCGGAACGAATAGACCTGACTGACTGGCACGCACCGCTGGTCGAGGCGATCTGCGCGGGGAAACCGGATCGCGCAGCAAGGATTGCCCACGATCAGATCATGACGAGCTTGAGTGACGACCTGCGCGATCTTGCCGCACAGGAGCGCCAGAGCATGGCATCGTGATGGCCGCCGGTGCCATCAGGCTCGAGCGGTCCGGGCATCTCGCCCTGGTTACCATCGACCGGCCGGACAGGCTGAACGCCTGCACTCAAGATATGTATGTGGACATCGGCAACACCTTCGTGACGCTCGCGGCCGACGACACGGTGAGGTGTGTTCTGCTGCGCGCCGAGGGAGAGCGGGCTTTCTGCGTGGGTTCCGATATCGAGGAATTTCGTGATTCCCTTGGTGATCCGGATCGTCAAGCCGCCGAGACGAGGACCGGACGGTGGGCGATGGATGCTCTCTACGCCTGCCCCCATCCCATTGTCGCCGCGATCAACGGCGCTTGCGTCGGCGGCGGACTTCAGATCGCGGCGGGATGCGATGTGCGGTTGGCCGGCCATGGAGCCCAATTCGGCATTCCAATCAGAAAACTAGGAGTACACGCTGAAATCGAGGACCTTGAGCGCATGATGACGACGTTGGGCCATGCTCTGTGTCTCGATTTACTTCTGACCGGCCGGATGCTCGGCGCGCGTGAGGCCCATGACCGGGGATTCGTAAGTCGGATCGTCGCGCCCGACAGCGTGGAGGAGACCGCCCGTTCGACCGCCTTGGAGATCGCGGAAGGTGCGCCGCTCGCGGCGCGCTGGCACAAGCGTGCACTGCGATTGCTGGCCACAGCGCCGGAGGAGGCTCGGAGTCTAGCGGACCTCGCCTTCGCCTATCACAGCCATCAAGACTACAGGGAAGGCTGCCAAGCTTTCCTGGAACAGCGAAGGCCCATATTCACTGGCGCCTAGACAGATCCAGCGCAAAGAAGAGGTGACAATGGTTGGACGAGACACGCCTCTCGCCGGTGTCAAAGTGGTGGAGATATCCCACGTGCTCGCGGGCTCAATCTGTGGGCTTATGCTGGCCGACCTGGGAGCCCAGGTGGTGAAGGTCGAACGTCCGCCACACGGCGACGGCCAGCGCTGGGACGTGTCGGACGATGACCGGCTGGGCAGCGACAGTGCGAGCTTCTTCCTGCTCAATCGAGGCAAAGACAGTGTCGTTCTCGATCTGAAGACCGAAGCGGGTCGGGACGATCTGTGGGCGCTCCTTGATGCGGCGGACGTCCTGGTCGAGAACTACCGGGTCGGGGTTCTGGACCGACTCGGATTTGGCCACGAAGAGGTGAGCGCGCGCCTTCCCGGCATCGTCTACTGTTCTATCTCGGGCTACGGTCGCAGCGGCCCCTGGGCCGAGCGAGGCGGATTCGACTTAATCATGCAAGCCATGAGCGGCATCCTGTCGTTCACTGGCGACGAACATAGCGACCATCCAGTCAAATGCGGTCCGCCCGTTACGGACATTGCAGCCGGCGTCCTGGGCGCGTTGGGTGTCGTGTCCGCCCTGTACCGAAAGGCAAGAACAGGGAAGGGCGACCTTGTGGAGACGTCGCTCCTGGAGACTGGCGTAATGTTCACCTACATGCAGACCGCGATGGCGCTGGCCTCCCAGGTCGACCCCCGGCCCATGGGCACCGGCTATCCCAACTACACGCCCTACGAGGCCTTCCAAGCGGCAGACGGATGGATCGCCTTCGGAACCACGGCGGGATCGAAAGGCTGGCGCAAGCTATTGGAAACTCTCGACCTGCTGGATATCGAGGACGACGCGCGCTTCGCGACCGTTACCAAGCGTGTCCGCAATCGGGAGGTTTTGTATGCCCTGTTGACAAAGCGGCTGATCGAGCAACCGCGCGGCCACTGGGTCGAGCGCTTCGCCGACGCCGGCATTCCTTGTGGCCCCGTCCTGACGGTGTCGGAGATGCTGACGCACCCGCAGGTTCTGGCGCGCGAGATGATAGCCGACTTTCCCCACGCCGAGCTGGGAACGGCGAAAGCCATTGCCTGCCCGATCAAGTTCAAGCATGCCGATACTCCGATCCCAAAGGGAGCCCCGCCTTTGGGACAGTGCGGCCCGATGTACTCGAAGGCGGTGCCGGTCTAGCGCGGTGCACGCGACGCGTTGTGGCGTTCGAAAAGGAAGGACGTGCACCATGGATCGGCCGACGTGCGTTATCGTCGGGGCAGGAGCTGGACTGGGTCTGTCAATCGCGAGAAAGTTCGCGGCCCGCGGGTACTCGATCGCCATGATCGCTCGCCGGTCCGCCTTACTGGCGGAACACGCTCGCGAGCTGCGAACGGACGGACTCGACGTGCGTGGTTTCCCTGCCGACGCCGGCAATCCGGATGAACTCGCGAGAGCATTCGAGCAGATTCGGTCCTGGGAGCGTAGGATCGAGGTCTTGATTTACAACGTGGCTGCGATGCAGCCGGACTTCGCCGCCGATCTAACCATAGACGAAATGCAAGCCTCGATGCGCGTGAACCTGCTTGGTGCGATCGCGTCCGTTTCGCATGTGCTGCCCGATATGCGCCGCAACGGCAGCGGATCAATTCTCATCACAGGAGGCGGACTGGCCCTCGAGCCGTATCCCGATTGGACAGCGCTTGCGGCGGGCAAGTCAGCCTTGCGCAGCTACGCTCTATCTCTGCACAAGGCTCTAGCGGACGACAACATTTACGTCGCTGTGATCGCCGTTTGCGGCATCGTGCAGCTGGGCGGGGACTTCGATGCGGATAGAGTTGCGGAAGTTTACTGGGAACTCCACGCCGCGAAGCAGTCGGGCTGGCACAGAGAGTCTGTGTATCTGCCACCCGGAGCGGACCCATTCTACAACGATCCCGACGGCGTGTACCGCGATCTCTCCCGGCCGGTTGGGTTTGTCGGATAGATCCTAGATCGGGCTGAGACCGATCGAGCGGGCTCGGACCGTGGTCGGCACGGAGTTTGAGAGTCCACAACGATGACCCAGCGCGAAGGAGTGCTGCAATGTCTGTTTTGACCTCGCTGGCGCCCACGTCGAATATCGAACTGGCGCGCGTTGATCTGGCGGCGGCGTTTCGCTGGCTCGCCCGTCTTGGAATGCACGAGGGGGTGGCCAATCATCTGAGCCTTACCGTTTCCGCCGATGGGTCGAAGTTCTTGATGAATCCACGCGGCCGGCACTTCAGGCGCATCCGGGCGAGCGATCTTCTGCTGCTCGACGCGCACGATCCCGATACCATGAGCGGCGCTAACGCACCGGATCCCACCGCCTGGGTGATCCATGGCCGACTTCACGCCCTGTTGCCCCAGGCTTGCTGTGTCATGCACCTGCATCCCAAGCACGCCACGGCGCTGGCCGCGCTGGACGACAGCTCGATCTATCCTGTCGATCAGAACACCATGCGGTTTTATGACCGGATGGTCATCGACGACGCCTATGGCGGCATGGCGCTATGCGAGGAGGAGGGCGAACGACTGGCTCGCCTGATCGGGGACAAGCGCGTGATGATGATGTGCAACCACGGCATTCTCGTCGTCGGGCCGACGGTCGCGCAGGCCTTGGACGAGATGTGCTACGTCGAACGCGCGGCCGAAACGCTGATCACCTGCTATGCGACCGGCCGCAAGCTGCGAGTTGCCGCCGACAACGTGGCACGGCTGACGGCGCAGCAGTGGGCCGACTACTCGAACCTTGCCGATGATCACCTAGCCGAGGCGAAGGCGATCCTCGACCGAGAGGAGCCAGATTATCGCGACTAGTGGACCGGCGGGCATTGGACGGAGGTCGTTAGCCGACGCAGCAGCACAACTTGGCTTCACCAATCGTCTTTGAGTGCCACGAGATAAGAAAAGGGTGAGAGGTCTTGTTGGCCCTCATGACTCACTTGCTATCCGCCCAAACTGTCACCGGCACAGGAACCACAACAACCGAGGTGCCGAAGCGGCTGAGCGCAGGGCGTCGTTTCTCGAAACCACGGTACCGGAGTATGGCCAGCCGGTCGCGGGACGATCGCTCAACGGACCTTGGCTGAACTGTACGGTTCGTACGTGGTCCCTCGCTGAGTCAGGGTGCCAAAGGCGGCTGCTCTCAAAATCTCGATCATCGATCAAAATCATCCCACAGCCGGAGCACCAATTCTTTGACAAGGGCGGCAAATCACTCGTGATCCTCCCGCAGTTTAAGTTTTGTTTCCCATTTACCAGTGGACAGAACAACATGCGTCTGAATTTTCTGAATTCCACTGATGTTGGACATCTTGTCCGCCAGGAAGCGTTGATAGTCGTCTGTATCCTTGGTGATAACCTTGAGCAAAAAATCCGCCTCTCCCGTAACCTGGTGGCACTCGAGTACTTCCGGCAGCTCACATAAAGCCTTCTCTAGGTTCCTTGCCGCGTTGCGTTGATGGTGTGTTAGGGAGATGGAGATGAAGACGAGGAAGCCCAGATCCAGTTTCTTCGGATTTAGAATGGCGGCAAAAGATCGAACGATCTGAGTTTCCTCAAGCCTCTTGACCCTCTCAAAGACCGCTGGGGCCGATAGTCCAACCTTTTCGGCAAGTCTTGCCTTGGAGATACGTCCCTCGGATTGAAGGATCTCCAAAAGCTCGATATCGGTTCTGTCCAGAGCGGCTGACGAGTCGAAGTTTTGTTTCATCTTCCCAAGATCATAGATGCTGACGAATCATCGTCTAAAATACTACTATACAAAAAAGCATTCTCAAAATAGAAACTTCCCTCTATGAATCGAAACTTATGGAGCTCGACGAGCGGACGGAGCGACTTGCCCCGCAGATACGATTGTAGAAATAGCAATGAAGTACACGCCTTACATGTGGAGAAGAACAGATGCGTGAAGTTCGTTTGGAGGCGGGTAGCAGGCCGACTTCAGTCCGAACCCCAGCTTCTGTGAGCTGTCGCAACTCCTGAGACGGTCGGTTTGCGCAGCGGTGAGGAAATTTTGCAGATCTCAATCAAGATCGTCAGCCCACAAGAAACACAGAGATGGAGTCTCAATCATGTCGATCCGGCGTTACGAGCCCGGGCCTTATCTCAGCACCGCTGCGGTCTATGGTGGCGTCGCTTACCTGGCGGGGCTTACGCCGGACGATCTTAGCCGCGATATAGCGGGCCAGACAGTCGAGGCCTTAGCCAGTGTCGATCGGGCCCTGGAGTTGGTCGGCAGTGATAAATCGCGGTTACTCAGAACGGAGGTCTGGATCGCCGACATGGCTGACTTCGAGGCGATGAACCAAGTCTATCAGGCCTGGCTCGACCCCCAGAACATCCCGCCTCGGGTCTGCACCCAGGCAGCCCTCTGGGATGAGCGCTGCCGCGTCGAGATCATGGTGACTGCGGTCGCCTCGAAATAGTTCGCTCCCGTACCTTGCGGAACTCGGGAAACAAGGCGGAAAGCCTGCTTGCTTAGCAAAGGGGGGCGAGAAATGAGGAACATCGACATCCTCTATAACGCGCTCATTGAGAAGTTCGATGGTAACGCCGTCATAGACGATCTCTGCCATATGATCGAGATCCGAAGCGAGAACCCTTTCGAGGATCCCCCTCTTATTGGATACCGGGAGCAAGAGATTGGCGAGTATTTCCACTCCCGCTTAGCCAACCTGGGATTGGAGGTCGAGTCGCGAGACGTTGTGCCCGGTCGCCCGAACGTCTGGGGGCGGCTGAAGGGTCAGGGCGGTGGTCCGGCCCTGATGTTAGCCGGCCATCTCGATACCGTCGGCACCCAGGGCTATGACTCGCCATTCGACGCGAGGGTCGAGAGTGGTCGTGTCTACGGCCGTGGCGCCTGCGATATGAAAGCCGCCCTTGCAGCCTATCTCGAAGTGACTCGGTTGATCGTAGAAAGCGATATCCACTTGCGCGGCGACCTCATAGTCGCCGGAATCGCGGATGAAGAATGGGGGATGACGGGGGCAAAAGATGTTGGTCGAAATGGCCCATGGGCGGATTTTGGTATCATCGGCGAACCTTCGGGATTGGCAGTCTGTCCCGCGCACAAGGGTGCCTACGCACTAAAGATTCGCACCTTTGGAAGGGCTGTCCATTCCAGTGTCCCTGAAAAAGGGCACAACGCGATCGAAGACATGGGCCGCGTGATCAACCAGTTGGCCAATCATGACCAAAACCTGCGTAGTCGCGATCCTGACCCCATTTGTGGCCACGGCCGCTTCTCCATGGGTGTCATTCGGGGTGGGACAATGGTTTGCACCGTTCCGGATAGCTGCGAACTTGAGGTCGATCGCCGCACGCTACCCGGCGAAACCGGAGAAATGATACGGGAGGAGTACAGATGCCTTCTGGAGAGCATGCCTAATCTTGAATACGAACTTAGCGAAGCAATAACTGAAACGCCGCCTCTGAATGTTCCCCTCAATAATCAAGTTGTGAAAGCCACCATCGCCGCTTTCGAAGTGGTAACGGGTGAGCCAGCGAGAGTGGAGGCGCTCACAGCAGGTACGGATGCGCCTCACCTCGGATTTCCAACAATCATCTTCGGTCCCGGGTCCTGCGAGCAGGCCCACTCGCTTTGTGAGTACGTAGAGATTGAGGAGGTCAAAATCGCAACGAAAGTCTATCTGAATACAGCACTTCGGATGCTCGGTTAGATCGGCACAAGAACCCTTTCAGAGTGGCTCCTGTCGACAGGAAGTCGGAGTCAAGTAATTGGCCAGAAGTCCCCGATACGACGTTCTGTTTGAACCGGTACCCATCGGACCAGTCACAGCACCAAACCGTTTCTATCAAGTGCCGCATTGTACTGGAATGGGTTACGCCAAGCCCTACAGCCTCGCCGCCATGCGGGCAACCAAGGCCGAAGGCGGTTGGGGGGTCGTCTGTACTGAATACTGCATCATCCACCCAAGTGCGGACGATACCTCCTTTCCCTACGCCACCCTCTGGGACGCCGAGGATGTTAAGGCCCACGCCTTGATGACCGAGGCCGTTCACGCTCATGGTTCACTCGCGGGTGTCGAACTGGCACACGGCGGCCATCAGAACAACAATCTGCTTTCACGAGACGCGCCCCTATCGCCCTCTGGCGCACCTGCGTACTTCCTAAATCCGCGCCAGACCAAAGCAATGGATCGGGCCGATATCAAAGCATTACGTGAATGGCATCGAGCGGCGGCACGACGTGCTCTCGAAGCCCAGTTCGACATTGTCTATGTCTATGCCGGGCATGGGTATTTGCCGGCCCAGTTTCTCAGCCGCGAATACAACCAACGTTGCGATCAATATGGCGGCCCGCTGGAGAATCGCGCGCGGCTCCTGCGCGAACTCTTGGATGATACGATAGACACGATTGCTGGCAGAGCGGCCGTTGCGGTTCGTCTCACTGTGGATGATTTATCCGGTGACAACGGCCTCACCAGTGATGAGGAGGGTCGGGCAGTTGTTGAGATGCTGGCGGAACTCCCGGACCTCTGGGATGTTCAAGTCGGCAATATAGGCGACAAGGATTCCGCCAGTGCGCGATTCGCGACTGAAGGCTGGCAGGAACCCTACATCGCATTCGTCAAACGAGTAACTTCGAAGCCGGTTGTCGGCGTCGGCCGTTTTACATCGCCAGATACGATGGCCTCCCAGGTTAAGCGGGGTTTACTCGACTTTGTGGGTGCCGCCCGACCATCGATCGCCGATCCCTTCCTGCCAATCAAAATCAAAGAAGGGCGAGAAGATGAGATACGCGAATGTATTGGCTGCAACATTTGTCGCTCTTCGAACAATCAGGGGGCACCGTTGCGCTGTACCCAGAACCCAACCATGGGTGAAGAGTGGCGTCGTGGCTGGCATCCGGAGCGGGTGCCGCCTAAAGGATCGAGCGCCAAGGTATTGGTCATTGGTGGCGGACCGGCCGGCCTCGAGTGCGCTCGTACACTTGGTGAACGCGGCTATGAGACCACTCTGGCCGAGGCCCGAAAAATGTTGGGAGGACGGCTGATCCAGGAGTCCAAGCTGCCCGGCTTGGCAAGCTGGGCGCGGGTCATCGATTACCGCGTGAATGCCCTCAACAAAATGCCGAATGTTCAAGTTTACCTGGATAGCCGGATGACGTCTTCGGTGCTTCAAGACGGAGACTTCGATCACGTGGTTGTCGCAACCGGTGCTGAATGGCGCCGTGACGGTGCTGGACATCATAGGTACCAACCTGCTCCCGGTGCAGGGGAGGTTCCGTTGCTAACGCCAGCTGAGGTCATGGCGGGCGCCGAAGTGAAAAGCCCGGTGGTGATTGTTGATGATGACCACTACTACATGGGGGGATGCCTAGCCGAAAAGCTAGCGGCAGAAGGCCACTCCGTCACTCTGGCGACACCCGCCAGCGTTGCCTGCAGCTGGACGCACAACACGAATGAACACGATCGAATTCAGGCCAATCTCCTGTCCCTGGGCGTGGAACTCATTACGGAACATGGTTTGGTCAAGGTCGCAGAAAAGGAAGTGATCCTTGGCTGTATCTACACAGCGCGCACCAAAAAGCTCGAGTATTGCTCGTTGGTCCTAGTCGGAGCGAGATCTCCCCAAGACGGTCTGTATCGTGAACTCGTCTCGGATAACGCGAATCTCGAAAACTGGGGCATCAAATCTATTTCTCGGATCGGCGACTGCTTGGCTCCAGGCGCTATCGTTCATGCCATCTACAGCGGGCACCGCTTTGCGCGGGAGCTCGACAGCCCGGCGATGCAAGACGTGGGTTTCCTTCGCGAGCGCGCCCAGGTCGATCGCGATGTTTTTCTCAAGCAAATGGGATCTGTGGCATGAACTGTGGTGAAGCGATCAACAATCTCCTCAAAGCCTACGGCGTAGACACTATTTTCGGTATTCCGGGCACACATACTCTGGAGCTGTGCCGGGGTCTTGCCGGAAGCGGTATCCGTTATGTCCTGGCGCGTCACGAGTTTGGTGCTGCCTTGATGGCGGATGGCTATGCCAGGGCCTCGGGCCGGCCCGGCGTTGTTCAGGTGATATCCGGGCCCGGCGTGACCAATGCACTCACCGGGATCGGCCATGCCTACGCCGACAGCGTGCCACTGCTCCTGCTCTCGAGTGATGCAAGAAGCAGTTCCTTGAAGAAGGGGTGGGGGTGCCTTCACGAGGTCGACGATCTGACAGCGTTGACCTCGCATCTCACCGGATTTAGCGCGTCATCAAGTTGCCCACAGGACATACCGGAGCTGTTCGGACGGGCGTTCGCATTGTTCGCCTCGGAACGCCCGCGACCAGTTCACATTTCCGTTCCCTTAGATATTCTCGAATTGCCTGTGGACGAGCAATGGCGACCGCGCTCGGCGCCTGCACGGCCGGTAGCACATCCTGACCAGATTGGGGCTGCCGCTGGCCTGCTCACGGGAGCCGAACGGCCCTTGATTTGTGTCGGCGGCGGAGCAGCGGAAGCCGCTAATCCGCCAACCCGCTTGGCCGAACGTCTCGGCGCAGTAGTGGTCTCCAGCAATGCCGGGAAAGGCGTCGTGCCTGACGGCCACCCGCTCAACCTGGGCGGCTCGACGGTCCGCCCCGAGGCCCGGAGCTGTATGAGCCGGGCGGATGTCATTCTCGCGGTCGGAACCGAGCTGTCGGAAAGCGACAGTTTCGTTGACACAATGGAGCTGCCAGGAAAGCTGATCCGCATCGACCTGGATCCGCGGATGATGAGCGGTCTCTATCCGGCTGATGTCGCCCTGATGTCCGACGCAACGAGCGCGATCGAGGCAATCCTCGCTGCCGCCGGCGCGAACCAGCCCCGAGCGAGGGCCGAAGATGAGGTGAGAATGGTCAGGGCGGAGATCGGCGGTGCCCTTACCGACAGTGAGACCCAGCACGTCAAGGCGCTTGACGTCCTTCGCAGAGTCCTGCCAAAAGACACCATCGTCATGGGTGACGCCTGTCAGCTAGTCTATACGGGCGCTTTCAGCTTCCCCGTTAGCCGGCCACGTCAATGGCACTATCCGACCGGTTACTGCAGCTTGGGGCCCGCGCTCCCCAACGCCATAGGCGCCAAACTAGCCCAGCCGGAACGACCCGTCGCCGCAATTGCTGGAGACGGCGGGTTCATGTTCTCCGTTCAGGAACTGGTCACCGGCGCCGAGCAGAAACTGGGGATACCGATCGTGATCTGGAACAATGGCGGGTTCAAGGAGATCCAAGACGGCATGAACGGCCGTAGCATTTCCCTGGTTGGCGTCGAAGGCATTAACCCCGACTTCGTAGCGCTCGCAAAAGCCTGCCACTGCCACGGAATGCAGTGTCGCAGCGGCGACGAACTTGCCCAGGCAGTAGGAGACGCATTTGAGACAGATCGGCCGACCGTGATCGAGATCACGGAAAACGACGCTTGGTTGCAAGAATCCTAAGCAGTTGAACTCTTGCCAATTGTGGACTTTCCTCCCGCTCCTCGGGAAAGATCTGGATATCTGCATTCCTCGCTTGGGCATCAGCGATTGATTCTAGTCTGCCGGAGGGAGCCTTGGTCGATTGTCCCGCGAACCCCCCGCGTTCCATGTCGGCGACAAGCCTGTCGCAATCATTCCGCCACACGCTGCTTTGGTCCGGTTATCGAACTATCAGGGCATGTCGTCTCAACACTGTCATGAGCGCAGCACGTGATTCTGTGGATCGTAGGCCGGTTCCGACAGGATGGTGATGCTTCGCCATTCCCCAAGCACTTTGGCCTCAAGCTGCGCCCCCGCCTCCGCGAATTTCGGATCGACATAGGCGAAAAACAGGCTTTGCTCGACCCAGTGGCCGAACCCGCCAGAAGTGGTCACGCCAACGATCTCATCGCCGGCACGCACAGGTTCGCCGCCGCGGATATCCGAGCCAGATGCGACGAGCGCTCCGTAAACCAGCCGTGTCCAGGGGCCTTTCTCGGCCGCAGCCTCAACCGACGCCTTGCCGTCGAAATCCTTATCCATCCTGACGAAGCGCATGATGTCCGATTCGACCGGCGTGACCTCGTTGGTCAGTTCCGCGCCAATGGCTTTGTAAGCTTTCTCGAGGCACAGTGAATTGACAGCATAGGTTCCGAAGTCAGCGATTCCATGCGGCTCACCTGCCGCCCAGATGGCATCATAAAGCTCGGGAAGGCGGTCCATGGGGGCGTGCAGCTCCCAGCCCAGTGAGCCGACATAGTTCACCCTTAACGCTCGCAGCCTGATCCCCGCCAAGGTAACCTCCCTGCCGGTCAGCCATCGGAAGTCGTCAGTGGTCAGGTCGGCGTCTGTCAAGCTGCAAAGTGTGTCGCGGGCGCAGGGGCCGGCCACGACCAAAACCCCGTAGTCGTCCGTCACATTGGCGACTGCCACGGTCTCGCCTTCGCGGATCTCGCCTGCGAAAGCATCGAGATCCCGCAACTCCCACGCTGCGCCGGACAGCACATAGAAGTGATCGTCGCCCAAGCGGGTTATGGTGGATTCGCCCTGGACCGTGCCCTCCGGACCGAGCCGATGCGCCAGCACGATCCCTCCCGTCCTGCTCGGCATTGCATTCGCGTAGAGTCGATTCAGCGTCGCTTCTGCGTCTGGTCCTGAAACATCGAACTTGGCGAAGCTGGAGAGATCGAGCACGCCAACCCGTTCACGTACGGCGCTGCATTCCTCGGCGATAACAGTATGCAAGTTATTGCGGCGGAGGCCTCACTGCTCTTCGCGGCCGTCTAGCGAGATCCATTTCGGCCGCTCCCACCCGACGGCTTCGGTGTGCACCGCTCCCTTGGCGCCGAGCTTCTCGTAAAGCTTCGATATGCGGGCTGGGTGGCCTGCAGGGTACTCCTCGCCTGGCAAGTGGGTGACGAACATGTGCTCGTAGTCCTGGAAGGACTTGGCGCGAGTGTAGTCTTCCTTCGCGTAGTCGCCGAAACGGCGCGGATCGAGCGCGCTCATGTTGATTTCGGAGTCTCCATGGACCATCCATTGAGCAAGATACTTGCCGCATCCCGCGCCCTGAACGATGCCGATAGAGGATCCACAGCACATCCAGAAATTGGGCAACGCGGCAGTCGGCCCAAGCAAGGGATTTCCGTCAGGCGTATGGGGGATAGCGCCGTTGATGACCCGCTTGATGCCAGCATTGGCGAAGACCGGCATGCGGTCGAAGCAGCGCTCGATCCATGGTGCAATCCGCTCGATATCCTATTCAAAAAGTTCGCTTTCGCTATCCCACGTGGGAATGCCGCCTTGGTGGGTCCAACTTTCCTTTGCGCAATCCTCATAGATTCCGGTTAGACCGGACTTCTGCTCCTGACGATAATACCTAGCCGTGTAGGGATCGCGCATCACGGGCAGCTCGCCGTCCCATTCCTTGAACTCCTGGATCGCGTCGGTGATCAGATACTGGTGCTCCATGTTGATAGTGGGCGCGGACGATCCGACCCATTTCATCACTTCATTTGCGTAGCAGCCGGCAGCATTGACCAGATGTTCGCAAGTGACGTCGCCCTGTTCGCTCTTAACGAGCCATTCGCCACTGGGGCTTCGCTCAATCCCGATGACACGGTTGTGCACCATGATCTCCGCGCCCAGCCGGCGGGCTGCCGCGGCCAAGGCAGTACAGCAGGTCGCTGGATCGACGTGACCGTCGTCGAGAGTAAGAGCACCCGCGAGCACGCCATTCGTATCTAGAAAGGGATTGTAGCGCTTGATCTCATTCGGCCCGATCACCTCCATGCGGAAACCGATAAGGTATGAAAATCCTTGAACGTATCGAAACCAGTCAACTTCATCCCTGGTGGTCGCTAGACGGATGCCGCCGCAGCCATGCCAACCCGTATACTGGCCGGTCATCGCTTCGAGCTTCGGATAGAGCGTGTTCGAGTAGTGATGCACCTTCGCCATGTTGAAGTCGGCGATGAAGCTCGGGCATTGTCCGGCAGCGTGCCAGGTGGAGCAAGAGGTCAACTCCCCCTTCTCAACAAGCAGCACATCTGACCAGCTCTCTTCGGCCAGATGGTAGGCGAGCCCGACGCCCATCATGCCGCCGCCCACGACCACGACCCGCGCGTGCTTTCGCATGGCTCCCATTCCTCCGAAGGAGATACCGACCTCCTGAGGTTAGGAGCAGATCCACTGGTCAACAATATTTAACAGTGAGGACGACAGCCCTTTGTTTAAGTGAAGTTAGAAGCTCTAGATGTTAGGAATATTCAACAGTTTGACATCGCCACTTAATGACTGTCAGTAGTGCGTCAGAACGAGGGTGGGACCGTGCAGGAAATGGCAACTACACGGGTGTCGCCCAACACCCGGAACCGGTGCGGTGTTTTACCATCGAAGCGGTAGCAATCCCCAGGCGTCAGGATTGCCCGCTGGTCTCCCACACATACTTCGAGCCGGCCCTCGATGACGATCCCCACCTGTGATTCCTCAAAACCTAGATTCTCGCAGAATTCCTGCGCTTGGACTGGGGGTTGATAATCTGGACTGTATGATCCAGATGCTCAGATTGATCGCATCCCAGCCGGTTGCCTGCCTGAGGTCGCGGACAGATCTTCAGGTGGAAAATCTGGTGCTCCGTCATCAGCTTGAGGTTCTGAAGCGGTCCTCACCTAGGCGCACGCATCTCAAGACGTTGGACCGTCTCATCCTCTCGTGGCTTTATCGAATGTGGCCCAAAGTTGTATCGTCAATATACATCGTCCACCCGAAGACCCTGGTGCGGTGGCATCGCGAAGGCTTTCGGACCTATTGGCGCTGGAAGTCAAGACGGCGTCATGGGGGCCGACCTAAGGCACCCGGTGAGTTAAGAGTACTTATTCGACGAATGGCGGCGCAGAACCCGCTGTGGGGTGCGCCGAGGATTCATGGCGAGCTCCTGAAGCTCGGCTTCCACGTCAGCCAGGCCACGGTCTCCAGGTACATGCCCCGACACCCTCCAGATCCCGATCACCGGTGGAGGACGTTCCTCCACAACTACCTCAAATGCACGGTATCGATCGATTTTCTTGTTGTCCCGACATTGACCTTCAAGATCTTCTTCGTCCTCATCGTCCTGAGCCACGATCGACGGAAGGTAGTTCACTTCGGCGTCACAGCGAACCCAACGGCCGAGTGGACGGCTCAGCAGATCACCGAAGCTTTCCCCTGGGAGGAGGCGCCGAGATTCCTCATTCGCGATCGCCACCGCACCTATGGCGATGCATTCCGCAATGGGATGAGGGCGATGAGCACAAACGAAGTCCCCACGGCACCGCGGTCACCCTGGCAGAACGGCTATGTCGAGCGGGTGATTGGGTCAATCCGACGAGAGTGCCTGGACCACATCATTTCCGTGGACGAACGCCACCTACGGCGAACTCTCAGATCTTACATCGCTTACTACAACGAGACCCGAACGCACCTAGAGCGTGATGACTCTAGGTTAGGCCATATCCGGCGTTTTTGAAGTAGTTGGCACATTCCTCTGGGCCAAATGTCGGGAGGATTTGGCCAATGGCCTCGCAGATGTCGTCCGGGGTGCGGGCCGCGGCTGTTCTGAGGCGGTGTTTGAGCTTGGAAAAGACCTGCTCGATGGGGTTCAAGTCGGGCGAGTACTTGGGCAGGAACAAGAGCCTGGCTTGGGCCGAACGGATCGCCTGCCTGACGGCCTTGGACTTGTGGCTTCCCAGGTTGTCCATGATGACGATATCGCCGGGCCTGAGGGTGGGCAGCAGGAGCTTTTCCACATAGAGGCGGAAACGTTCGCCGTTGATGGGTCCGTCGAGCAGCCAGGGGGCCTCGATGCGGTCCTGGCGAAGGGCGGCCAGGAAGGTCAGGGTCTTCCACTTGCCGTGCGGCAGCTTGGCCGGCAGCCTCCGGCCGCGCGGCGCCCAGCCCCGCAGCGGCGCCATGTTGGTCCGCGCCCAGGTCTCGTCGATGAAGATCAGACGCTCCGGGGCGATACGGCCACGGTACTTCTTCCACTGGGCGCGCCGGCGCGCCACGTCCGGGCGCTCGCGCTCACTGGCGACGGCGGTTTTTTTTGAAGCTCAGCTTCTCGCCGTGCACAAAGCTCCAGACCGTGCGGTAGTCCACCCGAAGGCCGCGCGCCGCCAACTCGCCCTGAAGTCCGCGCAAGGTGAAGTCGCCCGCAGAGCAGCGCTCAATCAGCCAGTCGCGATGGGCGCCGACGATCTTCTTGGGGCGATGCCCGCCGATCTGACCAGAGGCCACGCTGCCCGTCGCCCGGTAACGCTGAAGCCAATTGATCGCCGTCGAGACCGACACCCCAAACCGTGCCGCCGCCTGGCGACGCGAAAGCCCAGCTTCCTCAACAGCCCCTACAACACGCTCACGAAGGTCCATCGAATAGGGCTTGCTCATACAGGCTGGCCTCCTTCTCCAGCCAACATGTTGAATCAAATATCGAACGAGTCGAGAACCCCTAATAGCGACTCAATACAAACTCATACCGCTCTAGCCTTGAACAAGGACGCCCCTATCCCAAGGCCGACGGCTTTAACATCTAGAGGCCACGTTGTGGCCATTCCTGAAGTTGGCGGCTTGCACCACCGATATGAGCGTCTCGCTGCGTAGAGACTGACGCTCCGGCGCATTCCTGGTTTGAACGGTGCCGCTCCAGTCTCCGAGAGGGTGGGCGCTGCTCTGAGACCGGCTGCCCTCGATCTTCTGGCCCAGTGATAGTTCACACACGAAACGCACAGTTCAGCCGAGATCCGTTGACTGATCGCGCCGCGGCTGGCGCGCAAGAATGCGGAGCTAGGGTTCTAAGATCCGACGGCCAGAAATTTCGTGGGAACCTAGCTTTTGAGGAACCACAGCCGCCTGGAATGTAGAGTGATTATCTGGCGGCGGACGGGCGCTTCAGCTTGCTGTTCTCTTCCCTGCATCGGCAACATTATCAAACTTTCATTAGTATGTACAATTAAGTTAGCCTGGAAGATGCGCTGAAATTGCTGAGAGATGGGAGCGTGAGGAAAATAATAGTTTAATAACAGTATATTAAGAGAATTTCAAACAGATTCGGTAAGAGCATGCGAGGCTTGTCTTTTGTTTGTAAATGTATATACTTATCAATAATTAACTGCCGATAGTCTTCACCCAACCGTTTGGTCTGGATCAAGCAGGTGGGATCGGATTCCAGGGATTCCACAACCAATGAAAGGAACGTCACATGTCACCGAGAATTGAGGGGCACCCGATTTGCCGATGGCGCATAGGCGGCGAAATTGGCTCGACCGCAAAGGGGCTGATCGCCATGCTATTGGTGTCGATTTTGTCGATGGCGAGCTCAACGATCGGCTATACGCAGGACAAGATAATCGCTGTCAGCTTCCCCAACTATTCCAAACAAGGGGCGGTAATTACCACGCTCGAACAAGCGCAAAAACGGGGGGCTGAACTGGGCTATAAAGTCATACTGGATGATCCCGGCGACGACTTGAACAAGCAAGTCAACACGATCAAGACATGGATCGCCCAGAAAGTTCCGGCCATTATCGCGGTCGCATTGAATCCAGAGGTGTTTGAGGGTTTGGCCAAGCAAGCCAGGGAAGCCGATATCGTTTGGATTACCTATGCTGCCAAGTTGCAAAACCAGGATGCCACCGTAGGATTTGGCCTCTATGAGCCTGCGTTTGAACTCGGCAAATATGCGGGTACGTGGATTGCAGAAAACTTGGGCGATGCAGCCGAAGTCGTCATTCTCGGATTCGAAAAAGGCGCGTGGGGACAAAAAAGGGCAAACGGCCTTAAAGATGGCCTCCGGTCGGTCGTTCCCGATGTGAAAATTGTCGCCGAACAGGATGCGCTGTCGCCGGGCGAGGGCCTTGATGCGACGCGAGCCATTTTGCAAGCTAATCCGAATGCCAATGTGATTTTGGGTGTGGTCGACCCGGCCACTGAAGGCGCATACAAGGCATGGATCAATTCCGGCCGGGACAAAAACGATCCGAAGGCATTTATCGGCGGACTGGATGGCAGCATTCCTGCGCTCAAGCTGTTGCGTGACGGCGACACGGTTTATCGGGCATCCATGGCGATACCGCTGGTCGAGCTTGGAACGGCCATGGCGGAACTTGCCAATGAATATGTTGGCGGCGCTAAGCCTGGCGACCGGATTGTACCCATGGTGCTCATTCCCCGCGGATCTCCGCTGGCCGACGATCATCTGAAGCAGCAGGGTGCGCAGTAGCGCCACACCGAAAGGGCCGGAGAAATGTCGTTTGCCGTAACTGGGCTGTGCAAATCTTTCTCCGGCAATTCCGTTCTGGATCACGTGGATCTGACTGTCGAAGACGGAGAGATCCATGCTCTGCTCGGTGCCAACGGAGCCGGTAAATCAACATTGATCAAGTGCATTTCCGGCGCCCATTATCCCGACTCCGGTGAAATCGTTGTCGGCAATGTGCGGTACGATATTTTAACACCCAAATCAGCCAAAAATGCCGGCGTTTGCGTCGTTTACCAGGACCTTTCGCTAGCAGACAGTCTGGATATCGCCGACAATATTTTTCTCGGAAGGGAGTTACGCATCGGCTCGTTCATCCGGCGCAAGCAGCAGCGCAAGGAGGTGCGTCAATGGTTGATGCAGCTCGGGGTAGATTTAAGCCCGCGCGCAAGCTTGAGCGAGATTAGCAGTGCTCAGCTTCAACTGGTCGAGATCATCAAAGCGTTGCGGGGCTCTCCCCGCATCCTCATTCTTGATGAACCGACCGCCTCACTGACAGATGCTGAGGCAGAGCAGCTTATCGAGCATCTGAGACTACTAAAGCAGAAGGGTATTCCAATTTTATATGTCACACACAGGCTGGGCGAGGTGTTTGCCCTTGCAGACCGGGTAAGCGTGATACGTGGCGGGAAGGTTGTGCTTTCCGAAGCAACATCGGAAACCGACGAGGAATCGCTGGTGACGGCGATCGTAGGCCGTAGCCTTGAAGCGCTGCCGGCCGTTGGCGGTAAGCACGGCAAAAACAGCGCCAAGCCTTCCGTCTTTCAGGCGCACAATCTGCTTTCGCCCGGCATCGGTCCCATAGAAATTGAAGTCGGCAACGGTGAAATACTTGGCGTTTACGGGCTGACCGGCAGCGGCCGCACCGAACTTCTGGAGACGATCTTCGGCTCGCAGCGCCTCTACAGTGGAGATATGGTGCTGAATAGCAAGAGGGTGACGGCATCAAACCCTGCGCAGGCGGTCGCACAAGGCATAGCGCTGGTGCCGTCCGACAGACGGCGAAAGAGCATCCTTGCGTCGATGTCTGCAAGCGACAATACGCTTTTGCCGAGGTTCTCGATGATTTCGGATCTGGGAATCAGAAGAAAAGCGATCGAGGCACAACGGTTTGAAGACGTGGCGGAACGGCTCGATTTGCAGCCTCCGCGGGCCGAGCAACAGGCGCAGCGGTTTTCCGGCGGCAATCAGCAAAAACTGGTGATTGGGCGATGGATGCAAAAGGGAGACAATGCCAAGCTGCTGCTGATGGACGAGCCGACGCAGGGCGTGGATGTAGGTGCTCGAAAGGATCTCTACAACGCGCTTCAGGACTTTGTTTCATCAGGGGACAGGGCCGCGATTGTCACATCATCAGAACCCTCTGAGCTCATGAGACTGGCAGATCGGGTGATCGTGTTATGCGGCGGTCTAATATCGGCGGAACTTAAGGGGGCGGCAATCACTGAGACAACACTTCTTAAAGCCGCTCAACAAAGGCCGGAACGGGATTTGCGCGGATGAACGCGAACACAAAGCTGAGTGGTTCAGTAGGGTCGGGGACAAAAAAGATCGGTGATTTTCTGAGCAGTGAGGTGGCGCTCAACAATGTACTAATTTTGGCTCTGATCGGTGTGATTGGATTTTTTTCTTTTCAATCCAACTACTTCTTAACCTGGCAAAATTTCGTGATCATTCTGACCAATGATGCCGCAATCGGAATTGTTGTTGCTGCGGTCGCTCTTTTACTGATTTCCGGCCACGTCGACCTGTCTGTTGGTTCGAACATGGCATTTTCGGGATCGTTGGCAGCCTTGGCCGTCATAGATTGGGGCGTGCCGGAATTCGGCGCGATAGTGATTGGAATTATGGCGGGGATGGTCGCGGGGATGGTCAACGGACTGTTGTGCGGCGTGTTGAGGCTCAATCCGATCATCGTGACACTGGGTATGTTGGGCGTATTACGCGGCTCAATCCTTCTGATCCGCCCGACCGATATGTACGGACTGGGAGAAGTGTTTCATTATCTCGGCAATGGTGAGTTTCTGGGTGTTCCCATCCTGCTGATCTTAGTCATATTTGCATTCGTTTCAGCTGCCGCGTTTGTCAATTTCACCATCTGGGGACGGTACATTTACGCCATCGGCATCAATCCTCAGGCCGCATTCATGGCCGCATTGCCGGTTCGCGCGCTGCCATTTGCGCTTTATACTTTAACGGGCACGGTTTCCGGCGTTGCCGGCGTCTTGTTGGTCGCGCGACTGGACGGCTCGTCGCCCGGATCGCTTGGCTTGCAGATGGAATTGCAGGCGCTAACGATCATCCTGTTGGGTGGCGTGGCGTTTGCCGGCGGGCGCGGCCGTGTTCTTGGAGTGTTTACCGCATGGATATTTCTTGGCGTTCTGACCAACGGACTGACCCTGCTGAATGTTACACCCTATTTCCAACTGATCGTGTCGGGGATTGCACTGGTGTTCGCAGCCGCGCTCGATAGGGCCGGATCAAGCCTTGGTCCGTGGCTTATTCAAAAGCGACAGGTTAGCCTGCAAAAAACGTCTGTGAGCGGGGCAGTGCAGGAGACAGAGTAACCGCCCGGTCCGTTCGTGAATTGGCCTCAGCCGATTACCTGAAGACAGCGCCCGATCGCCAAAGTTAGGACCCAATTTAGGACAGCTTATGAGCCAGGTCGCCATGGGATACCGCCTACCAACCCGATCGGAACTTTCAGTTTATGGCGAGAAGCTGGGGCTGGACTTGCGACCGTCCTATTTCGATGAAGCGCGCAACATTTTTCAGTCCATTGCCGGATCGTACAAAATGCTGGACGAAATTGCCGATACGCCGCCATCTCACGCCTACCCCAGAACCGCGCTACATCGTCCTGCAAAGTCAGACAACGAAGTTGGCGCCTGGCGGGTAAAGGTGTCGATCAAGGGGAAGCCGAACGGAGTGCTGGCGGGAAAATCGGTCGCAATCAAGGACAATATCTGCGTTGCGGACGTGCCGATATCGTGCGGGACATCAGTTGACGGGATCATACCTGAAAGAGATGCATCGGTCGTCACGAGGCTGCTGGATGCAGGCGCACAAATCGCCGGAATATCGGTTTGCGAGTATCTTGCTTTTGCCGGCGGCAGTTTTACCTGCGCTTCCGGGCCCGTCGAAAATCCAAATATTCCCGGTTACACGACCGGTGGATCCTCCAGCGGGAGCGCGGCACTGGTCGCGGCCGGTGAAGTCGACGTTGGACTTGGAACCGACCAAGCTGGCTCAGTTCGGGTTCCGGCCTCGTTTTCCGGCCTTTACGGTATGAAGCCAACATTCGGACTGATCCCTTACACCGGAATTATGGGTGTCGATGCGAGCATCGACCATGTGGGAGTATTATCGGACAATGTTTCTGACAACGCATTATTTCTAAACGTTCTGGCTGGGGCAGATGGCATAGATTCCCGGCAACCGCAACGGGCCCGGCACATCGATTATCTGGAGAGCATTGCCGAGGGAATCTCCGATTTGAAGATCGCCGTTGTTGACGAGGGGTTCGGTCACGAAAATTCCGAGGCGGACGTGGATCATGCGGTCCGGCAGGCTGTGAATCAACTCGCTGATATGGGAGCAAACGTTCGGAATGTCAGCGTTCCCATGCACGCGATCGCTACGGCGATATGGACACCGATCGCACTTGAAGGCGGCCTGCATACGCTCATCAACGGTCATGGCTGTGCCCTTGGCATCGAAGGTTATTGTAACCATGCGACAATGGACTTGATCGACCGGGTGATGCAATCGGGCGGTGAGATGGCGGATACAGTCAGGATCAGCCTTTTAAATGGTCTGCATAGCGCAACGCTCAACAAGGGCCGGTATTACGCCAAGGCGCAAAATCTGAGGCGCCGCCTTCGACAGTCTTATGATCGGCTGTTGGAGCAGTTCGATATCCTCGCAATGCCCACAACGCCGATGAAGGCGACACGCATGCCTCCTGCCGATGCACGCATGGAAGTGGTTGTTGGTCAAAGCTGGAATATGAACCGGAACACCTGCCCGTTCAATTTGACGGGGCATCCATCACTCTCCGTTCCATGCGGCAAAAGTAGTGGCCGGCCGGTCGGGTTGATGTTAACGGGCCGGCACTTCGAAGAGCATTTGATTTACAGGGTCGCGCACTCGCTGGAAACCGTTTGTGTTCGTCAAAGGCGGGCAGTCTAACACCGGGTCACATCACAATAGCGACGAAGTATTTGCTCTAACCCAGCCTAATCGCGTCTTTGCGATTCAGCTTGTAGCGGCCACCAAGACTGTAGCGCGAAGCGGGATAGATAAACCTGTTTGTGCTGGTGATCGTATTGCCGTTCCATGTCCGACGCTTTAGCTGCAAGCAAGGCATATTTTCATCTATGTCAAGATAAGTCTGCATTTCAGAGGTGGGAAGTATGGCGTTTAAAACATGCTCGACTTCTGTCATCGGGCTTCGCGCATGAAGGAACTCATAGGTCGTTATGGAGGTGAAATCCTGCTCCAGATATCCGGTGGCAATGCCTGGCAGGACAAATCGCTCCTCATACTGAACGGGCAGTCCGTCTCTTCGATGTACAACGACGGAGTGATACACTTCCCGATGGGGCTGAATTCCCAGCTCATCAGCAATCAGGCGGCTCGCCGATTTGCTCTCCAGGGTAATGACATCGCTTGAGTGTTTGTGACCTTCCGCGGTTATCTCCTCAGCGATATTCCTGATCGCCATGAGCGTTGCCTGCGGCGGGCGATCAGCGACAAATGTCCCCGAGCCAGGTATGCGGGCAATGATGTTGTCCATTTGAAGTTCACGCAGAGCCCGGTGAATCGTCATGCGAGATACGCCAAGCGTGTTCACCAGCTCGACTTCCGACGGAAGGCGGTCACCGGATTGCCAGCGGCCCCTAGCGATCTCGTCGAGTACAAAATTCTTCACGCGCACGTAAAGCGGCCCCGAACTTCTCATCAAGACCGACGTAGGTAGCGTCATGGAGGATGCCCCTTCAGGTGCGATGCAATCTGCAATACGTACGTTTCACATGCAATGAATGTCAGTATCAAGAATCCGCCAAGTCAAGCAAGTTTGGCGGTCCGGTATCTGGCGAATTCAATCGCTATTTTCCATTGGATGGCCGACGTCCCGTGCCCGTCCGCAAACAACAACACCAGGGTCATGCGATCCAAATCCATTCCGTTTTTATTGATCGCGGATTCGCTGCTGGCGATCGAGTGAGCCGAATCTCTCTAAATAACATTACAATTATGATTAAAATACGTAAAAACAATTAGTTAGGTAAAAAGTATATACCAATTTTGCTAATTGTGATATATGATGCTTACATCGCTTCGAAATTATCACCGAACTCCAATTGAACTACCGGCGCAAGTATAGGTCTCATGATCGAAAACCTCTCAATGTGCTCCACCGGAATAGGATAAATGGCTAAGATCACCCCCCTCCCCCGACTGGATGGCCAAGGCATTGTCGATATGCATGTGCATATTGGGCCGGAGTTTATCCGGCGCCGATACAATGCCGAAATGTTGGCCGAGGAGGCGCGGCGTGAGGGGATCGGCGTCGTCATGAAGAACCACTTTCAACCGACGACCGGATGGGTTTCTGTCATTCGTAAGCCTGATGACACTGTCCCGTTGGTAGGTTCGGTCGCGCTCAATCTTGGCTGCGGCGGCATTGATCATCATGGCGTGCGTTCAGCATTGTCCGGTTGGAAAATGGACCTGGCTGCATCCAGCCCGGACACCGACCGCTTTGTCGTATGGATGCCGACTGTGTGCGCTGAATCACATCTGGAGCTGTTCAACCGTCGTGATATCGACCTTAATTGGGGTGTCGATGAAGAACACACAATCCGCATTGAAAAAGGCGAGGGGCTTACGATTGCAGGGGCCGATGGCAAGCTGAATCAGGGCCTTCACCGTGCTCTCAAGCTCATTGCAGATCGCGATTTGGTGCTGGCAAGCGGGCATCTGGCGGGCGATGAAACCCAGTTGCTCGTCGAGACCGCCTTCAACGCTGGAGTTCGTAGGATGATTTTGACACACCCGCTCTGGCCAGGAATACAGCTGGGCGGCGAGTCAGTGGCTGAACTATATAGAAATTATGGTGCTTATTCAGAACTTTGCTTCACAAATCTGGCCATGCACGGAATAGATGATCTGACTATTGGGGATTATATTGAGATCATTCGTGCGGTTGGAGCGGAGGGAATAATTTTATCCTCCGACTGCGGCCAAACCTTCACGCCTTGTGTGAGTGAATGTATGCGGACGTTTTTTGCGCTGCTTCAAGGTGAAGGGATAACCGAGGATGAAATCGTTCAGATGTCGGTAGTCAATCCCCGCAAACTGCTATTTGGATCAAGATTCGGCCCTGAGTTCCCGGGGACCGAGCAGAGCTAGAGTTGCCCGTGCATTTGTGGACATAAATCGGAATCACGAAAAAGCACCCAAGTGCCGATGTCTGACGTGAGCGCCTATGGGACGGAGTGGTGGGATTGCACGTGAGGACCTCCGGTTCATCGAAGTCCTCAAGGCGCGAATATCCGTATTCCCGTGGCGGGCTCGCGACGAGGAGAACATCGCCGCACGGTGTCGGCGCAAGGGCACTGCCGGAAGCCCATGTCAATCATGGTCGAAAGAGTTCCCGGGTGAGGCCGCAAGCGCGCAGCCGGTTCGAGCACAAGGCCAGCCTGTATGAGCAAGCCCTATTCGATGGACCTTCGTGAGCGTGTTGTAGGGGCTGTTGAGGAAGCTGGGCTTTCGCGTCGCCAGGCGGCGGCACGGTTTGGGGTGTCGGTCTCGACGGTGATCAATTGGCTTCAGCGTTACCGGGCGACGGGCAGCGTGGCCTCTAGTCAGATCGGCGGGCATCGCCCCAAGAAGATCGTCGGCGCCCATCGCGACTGGCTGATTGAGCGCTGCTCTGCGGGTGACTTCACCTTGCGCGGGCTTCAGGGCGAGTTGGCGGCGCGCGGCCTTCGGGTGGACTACCGCACGGTCTGGAGCTTTGTGCACGGTGAGAAGCTGAGCTTCAAAAAAAACCGCCGTCGCCAGTGAGCGCGAGCGCCCGGACGTGGCGCGCCGGCGCGCCCAGTGGAAGAAGTACCGTGGCCGTATCGCCCCGGAGCGTCTGATCTTCATCGACGAGACCTGGGCGCGGACCAACATGGCGCCGCTGCGGGGCTGGGTGCCGCGCGGCCGGAGGCTGCCGGCCAAGCTGCCGCACGGCAAGTGGAAGACCCTGACCTTCCTGGCCGCCCTTCGCCAGGACCGCATCGAGGCCCCCTGGCTGCTCGACGGACCCATCAACGGCGAACGTTTCCGCCTCTATGTGGAAAAGCTCCTGCTGCCCACCCTCAGGCCCGGCGATATCGTCATCATGGACAACCTGGGAAGCCACAAGTCCAAGGCCGTCAGGCAGGCGGTCCGTTCGGCCCAAGCCAGGCTCTTGTTCCTGCCCAAGTACTCGCCCGACTTGAACCCCATCGAGCAGGTCTTTTCCAAGCTCAAACACCGCCTCAGAACAGCCGCGGCCCGCACCCCGGACGACATCTGCGAGGCCATTGGCCAAATCCTCCCGACATTTGGCCCAGAGGAATGTGCCAACTACTTCAAAAACGCCGGATATGGCCTAACCTAGAGTCATCACGCTCTAGCCGGAAACCGCCACAGATCACCACGCGGCACACCGTCTTACTCGCGAGGTGATCGACAAAGTGGTCGTCCACCCGAACGCTCTTGAGCTTCGTCTCCGCCGAGAAGAGTTGGGGAAGCTCATGGGCGTAGAGCCCCAATCCGACAACCCGATCCACGTCATCACCTCGCCCTGCACGCTGGCGCGGCAGGGGCAAGAACTGAAGTTCATCCTGCCTCTGCAGGGAGACTCCAACACTTTCGGCCGTCGGAACCCAGCTCTCACCCAAGCCGTCGCCAAGGCGCATGTTTGGTGGTACTGGATCAAGACCGGCGAGATGGCATCCCTCTCTGAGATCGCCAGGCACGAAGGCATCGACAAGGCCCAGGTGGCCCAGTGGCTGCGTCTGGCGTTTCTGTCCCCAACACTGGTACGCCGCATCCAGGCGGGCACTCATCCCGCCAACCTGACGATCGAGACCCTCACACGCCAGGTCGACCTGCCGAAATTCTGGCAGGAACAAGAGGCTCTCGTAACCGCTCTAGACTAACGCGTTGACGGCAAATGGGCCGTGAGAGACTTCCGGCCAATTCAACTCCGATCCCGCCGTCTCTCGTCAACAGGCAACGGCCCGAACCCCGCAGAACTGCGGGCTTTCCAGCCTCGCTCTCCCAAATTCTCAAGATGGGTAGACTGGGTGGTGGTGCAGGGAGTCTCGAGCGAACCCGTCTCTGCTGGATATTCCCTGGTCCTAGGGAAAATACAGGGAATTTTCGCGAACTCAGCCCTGATCAAGCTGTGACACTCCGTGTAAATCGTTGAATTGACTCGTGTTTATGCCCAAATTCCCTATTCGACGGAACAGGGATTAAACAGGGAATTCCCGTGGCGCATTGCCAGCCGCCGCCCAATTGATGGCTAGATCGAGCAGGTTGTCGGCGGCCAAATCCAGCCAGTCCGAGGGCAGGAGTCGGCCAAGAACTGCCGTTCTTCGCGAGCGACTTTAAGGTCTGCTTTCTCTGCAGAAATCGGTCGTTCGGATCGCAGTGCATGACGCTGTTCCTCGTTGCAGGATCCGACAGCATCGTATGATCGACCCGCTATCTCCCTCGTGAGGCGGGCCCATCTCTTCATGGGGGCCGGAACAACAAAGCAGTCGTCTCATCTGCATGTTGGCAGACCCGACCATCCGTTCGACGAAGTCGTTCAGTTACTCGGCGCTGCCGGCCTCGACGCTATTGGTAGAAGCTCGAAGCCGCGCCCAACTGGTTTGCTCCCCATTCTGGATGGCTTTGCCCACTGGCATGCGAAGTATGAATGCGCGGAACACTCGGTCCACGTGCCATAGTGCTCCCTGATGGCGCGATCAACCTACCTGCAGGTGCGGACAGTCCTCAGTTCTCTTGAGAAAGGTGCGAAACGCCGGAAGTAAGTCGACGTATCCGGGCCTCTCGAAGAAGGGCCGGCGGCGTGATGCCGCCGGAGTTTCAGGTGGCAGGGAGAATCTTCGCCCTGGTCTTTGTCGCGTTCACGATCCATTGCCGTTTAGTGGCGCTGGTACGTGCCGCCAGACTGGGCCGTTCGGATAGTCGTGTGCGTCGAGGCTCTCGGGGCGCATGGCGGCGCTGTAGCCCGGTGCCGTGGGCGGCATGTAGCGGCCGTCCTTGATCACCACGGGATCGAGAAAGTGCTCGTGCAGGTGGTCGACGTACTCGAGCACCCGGTTCTCCAGGGAGGCGGAGACTGCAACATAGTCGAAGATGGCGATGTGCTGAACGTACTCGCAGAGCCCGACGCCGCCGGCATGAGGACAGACCGGGAGGCCGAACTTCTCGGCCATCAGCAGGACGGCGAGGATCTCGTTGAGGCTGGCCAGGCGGCAGGAGTCGAGCTGGCAGAAGCGAATCGCCCCGGCCTGGAAGAGCTGCTTGAACATGACCGCGTTGTGGCAGTGCTCGCCGGTCGCCACGGCCACCGGCGCCACCGCCTCGGCAATTGCGGCGTGGCCCAGGATATCGTCCGGGCTGGTCGGCTCCTCCATCCACCAGGGATCGTAGGCGGCCAATCGCCTGGTGCTGGCGATCGCCTCCCCGACGCCCCAGACCTGATTGGCATCCATCATCAGCTTGCGGTCCGGCCCGATCTCCTCCCGCAGCAGGGCGGCCCGGCGCAGGTCGTCCTCGATGTCGGCGCCCACCTTCATCTTGAAGTGGCTCCAACCCTGGGCGACAGCCTCGCGTACGAGCTGGCGCATCCTCTCGTCGGAATAGCCGAGCCAGCCGGCCGACGTGGTATAGGCCGGATAACCGTCGCGCTCCATCTCGGCGATGCGCGCAGCCTTGCCGTCCTGTCGGCTCTCCAGGATGTCTCTTGCTTCTTCCGGCGAGAGCGCGTCGAGGAGGTAGCGCCAATCGACCAGCGCGATGAGCTCGTCCGGCGTCATGTCGGCGAGCAGGCGCCAGACAGGCTTGCACTCGACCTTGGCGTAGAGGTCCCAGAGGGCGTTGAGCAAAGCCGCCGACGCCAGGTGGATCACCCCCTTCTCCGGCCCGACCCAGCGCAGCTGGCTGTCGCCCGTGACCCGCCGCCAGATCGCGCCCATGTCGGCGAAGGCCGCGTCGAGCTCCTGGCCGTCGAGGAGGGGCGCCAGGGACCGGATGGCGGCGACGCAGAGCTCGTTGCCCCGGCCGATGGTGAAGGTCAGGCCGTGCCCGGTGTGGCCGTCCGGGTGATCGGTCTCCAGGACGACGTAGGCGGCGGAGTAGTCTGGCGCCGGGTTCATGGCGTCGGAGCCGTCGAGCTGCCGGGAGGTCGGGAAGCGGATATCACGGGCGGTGATCCTGGTGATCTTCGCGGTCATAGGCGCCTGCCTCTGCTGTGGTCACGCAGGATCTCTCGCGCGGCATTGTGGCCCGGGATTCCACTGACGCAGCCGCCTGGGTGGCAGGAGGAACCGCACTGGTAGAGGCCATCGATCGGCGTGCGGTAGTCGGCGTAGTGGGGAACAGGCCTCTTGAAGAAGAGCTGATCGGGTGACATCTCGCCATGCAGGATGTGGCCGTTCGGAATGTTGAGGATGCGTTCGATGTCGGGCGGCAGGAGAACCTGCATATCGATCACGCTGCTCGAAAAGCCCGGTGCAAAGTCATCCATGACGCTCATGACGCTATCGACGAAGCGGTCTCTTTCCGTCTCCCAACTGGCGTTCTTCAGTTCGTAGGGTGCGTGTCCGCCGTAGAGATTGACCACATGCTTGCCGCTCGGCGCCAGGCTTTCGTCGGCGAGCGACGGCGTCGCGGCGGTCATCCAAGGTCGCGCGGAATACCAGCCATACTTGGCGTCGTCGTAGGCACGCTCAAGGTAGTCGACATCGGGTCCGATGTGGGCGAAGGCGCAATGGTCGGTCCCGCTCTCGTTCCGGTCGAATGCGGTGAATTCCGGCGGTGCCTCGCAGGCGATGTTGATCTTCCAGGCCGTGGAATGTGTCTTGAATCGACGAATATCGTCGAGGAAACCATTCGGAAGCGCCGCCTCCCCCACAAGATTGTCGAACAACACCTTGCAGTGGGCATTGCTGACGATGATAGGCGCGGAATAGTCCGACCCGTCTCCTGTCACGACGCCCATGACGCGTCCGTTCCGCGTTTCGACCTTGACCACTTCGCTGTCCGACCTGACCTCCAGGCCGAGACTTCGGCCAGCGGTCGCGATGGCCTGGCTGACACTACCCATGCCCCCGACCACCTGGCCGCGCGGCACGCCGCCATGTGTCTCCATGGTGAAGAGGTAATAGAGCGTCGCCCAGGCCGATCCCGGTGTCTTTGGGCCCATCATGTTGCCCACGCCCGCCCAATAGGAGAAATGGGCGCGGATCACGCTGCTCTCGAACCATTGCGACAGGAACTCGTCGGCGCTCTGTGTGAAGAGATCGGTCATGTCATAGAGACGGTCGCCAATCCTTCGGTACTTCCAGAGAAAGGCAAAGGTCTTCTTGAAGGACCGCCAGTCACGCTTGGCCGGATCGACGGGAGTCTCCAGGAGCAACTGGTGCATGATCGGGCTCAGGGCTGCGAGAAAGTCGAGAAACTCCGGATAGCGCGCCGCGTCCTTTTGTGAGAAGCGCGCAATGTGACGCTGTGTCGTGGCCGTATCGCTGCTATGGAGGAAGAACTCTTTCCTCGTGATCGGGACGAAAGTGTCACCGAAGCTAACCGTTCGCAGCCCGAAGCGCTCCAGCTCTAGGTCGCGGTACACTTTGGGATGCAAATGGCCGAGGCCATAGGAAAAGACCGAAAAGATGAAGCCGGGCACGACCTCTTCGGATACGGCGGCGCCGCCGATAACGGGACGCCGTTCCAAGACCAGGGTTTTGAGCCCGGCTTTGGCGAGATATCCACCGCAGACGAGGCCGTTGTGCCCGCCGCCGACAATGATCGCATCGAACTTGCTTGCCTCTGAACGATTCGTCTGCGGCCGGGCCGAAGTTTGAACGGACATCGCCATACTCAAACCGTGATTCCGCGCTGGGCGAGCGAGCGGAAGAGCTCGACCGCACCGAACTGCCAGGGCGGCAGCTCGGAGGCGAGTCCGACTCGGTTGGCAAGCGTTCCGAGCGCTGGAGTGGAAATGGATACGATGTCGCCGAGCTTGTGTGTGAAGCCCTGTCCTGGCTCGCCGCGGTCCTGGGTCGGTGCGAAGAGTGTACCTGTGTAGAGCGCCGCGCCGTCCGGGTACTGGTGGCAGTCGAAAAGCTGCTCGGCGAGGCTGGCCGGATCCCGGCTGATCGCCGACATGTTGCTGGTGTCCTCGAGGACGAAGCCATCCGGCCCCTCGACTCTCAGGTCCAGAGTCAATTGCCGGACGTCCTCCAGCCCAAAGCCGTCATCGAACAGGCGAATGAACGGTCCGATAGCACTGGAGGCATTGTTGTCCTTGCTCCGGCCCAGCAGCAGAGCGCTGCGGCCTTCGAAATCGCGGAGGTTGACGTCGTTGCCGAGGGTCGCCCCGACGATCTCTCCTCGTGGATCGCACACGAGCACCACTTCCGGCTCAGGGTTGTTCCAGCCGGACCGGGGATGCAGACCGACCGTGGCGCCATAACCGACCGACGACAGGGGTTGGGCCTTGGTGAAGATTTCGGCGTCGGGGCCGATGCCGACTTCGAGATACTGCGACCATAAGCCCTTCTCTAGAAGTAGCGCCTTCAGCGCCTCGGCTTCCGCTGACCCGGGCGTGATCTCGTCCAGCCGGCCACCGACCTGGGCCGAGAGCTCGATGCGCGCCGTCTCCGCCTTGCTTGGGTCGCCGCCGGTCATCTCCTCCACCACCCGCTCCACCATGCTCCTGGCGAATGTCACGCCGCAGGCCTTCACCGCCTGCAGGTCGATCGGGGCGAGCAGATAGGGCGCCGATGCCTCGCGGGCCGCTTCGTCGCTGTTGGCGATGATCTCGTCGATGGATCCGAGCGCGGAGCCGTCTGCCGTTCCGAGCGAGGCCCCCGGCGACGGGCTGTGCAGAAGATGCGCCAGGGTTGGAAAGGTAGGTGTGATATCGATTGCCGCCCCACCCCTCAGGGTGCAGAGAGCGGGGCCCCGGGAGGTCATCGCGCGAAACACCAAGGTCGCGGTTTCCGGGTCGGTCGGGAGGACCGACCGGCCTTGCGTCGCCAGTGGCGTGGCTTGAGTCATCGTCCCAGTTGCACTCCTATCTCGGTGCCGCGCAGCAGGGCTTCCTGAACGCCACGCGTCCCGCTGTGGTCGCCCACCACGTGGGTTTCGACACCTGAGCGGTTCAGCGCATCGACGAGCGCGCGACCTGCCGGCAATCGTATTTTCAGGAAGAGCTTGCGCAAAAAGGGAAGTCTTGCCAGGCGACGTGCCCACGACATCTTCAAGAGGCTCAACATGCCCGGCGGGTATGGCGCTCCGGTTGCAACCACTACGGCGTCGGGGTTCTCGCCCACGACCTCCGATGGCTCCAATTGTCTTCCGAGCACCACCTCTACCCCCGAGCGCCGCGTCATCCGCGCGAGGTAATCCACCAGTTTCATGAGGTGCTCTCGTGAGCTGTGGACGTTCTGAAAGAAGGGCGCCAAATAGGCGAACTGCAGTTTCCCGCCGAGGCGATCCGACCGCTCGTAGAGCCTTACCCGGTGACCCCGTTGTGCCAGCTGGATGGCGGCCGCCATGCCGGCCGGACCACCCCCGAGGACCGTGACGTTCTTGGGCGATCGCGTGGCCTTGGCGATCAATGAGCGTTCCCGTGCCGTGAAGGGGTTGGCCAGGCAGATGACGCTGCTCCCCCCGCGCAGAGAATCGACGCAGGTGTTGCAGGCGATGCAGGGCCGAATCTCCTCGATCCGCTGCTCCCGGACCTTGTTGACCCACTCCGGGTCGGCGAGCAGAGCGCGGCCGAGGGCGATCATGTCGGCGGAACCGTCCTTCAAAACCGATTCGGCCAGTTGCGGATCGTGCAATCGGCCAACCGCAACCACGGGAACCTTGACAGAGGCTTTCACTGCCCGGGACAGGGGCACCAGCAGGCCAGTGGGGCCCGACATAGAGGGAACGGTGCTCTGGCGAATTGGCCGAGAGCGATGTGAGCCGCCCGAAACGCTGATCAAATCGGCCCCGGCGGCCTCGAGCATGGGCGCAAGGGCGACGGCATCGACTTTCGTGAAACCTCCCGGCGCAAACTCATCGCCGTTCATGCGAAAGGAGATCGGCATGTCGCCGGCAGCCCTGCGGCAAGCAGCCAGCACTTCCAGGGCGAAGCGGGCCCGGTTGGCGACATTGCCGCCGTAACGGTCGTTCCGCTTGTTGTCCGCCGGAGACAGGAACTGGGCAATGAGATAGTCGTGGGCGCCCTGGAGCTCGATGAGGTCGAGGCCGATGCGTTTCATCCTGGCCGCCGTCTCGGCATACCACCCGACAACATCCTGGATCTCTTCCGTCGTGAGCGCGCGGGGTCTCACCGTCTTGTGATCGCCTTCTTGGACTGGGTGCGGGACCGTGGACGGCGCGATCGCCTCCGTGCCCGTGACATCGGGTCGCGCGTGGCTGCCGGCATGGCCGATTTGAATCGAGACCTTTGTGCCGTGTTCCTGGAGCCGACCGACGAGCCGGCGCAAACCCTCTTCGTAGCAGTCGTCATACACTCCGAGTTCATTGCGACGGTGCTTTCCCGAGGGGTGGGGCGAACTGAGTTCCAGTGTTATCAAGCCGACGCCACCTCGTGCCCGTGCCTCGTAGTAGGCGATCAGGTCATCGGTCACGGATCCGTCCGCGGCCGCAAGACGCGTGGTCATCGCCGGCATAACCACCCGATTGGGTATCCTGACGCCCCTAACCTCGATAGGATCCAGAAGCATTGATGCCGGCGGTCTTCTTGTGAGGGTCGAGGGCCTCGGGAGATCGATCGAGCCCAGACCCTCCCCCTCATGTGCCAACGGACTCTTCACTCAACAGTTTGGCTTCGGCGGCAAGGCGGCGCAGCTCGGCACGCTCCCCGTCGCTTACCCCCAGTTGCGGTGGTCGAGCTGCGGCGCAGGGAATGAGCCCCTGCGCAACGAGCACCTCCTTCATGCGCGGGCGATAGTCGCGCAAGGGATCGCGCCAGGCATAACGAGCGAGCGGCCCTAATCGGTCCCAGATCGCCTTGCCGTCGGCGTATCGACCTTCTTCGACGGCGCGCTGCATGGCCACCATCTCGGCCGTGCCGGTCGCGGCGAAGCCGATCAAAGCCCCGTCGCAGCCCATGACGAAGGCCTCGAAAATGAAGGTGTCGCTGCCCGTCAGGATGCCGATTTTGCGGGGCAGGCGTTTTGCCGCATCGATCGTCTCGGTCGTTCGCATGGCATCGAAGGACGCTTCCTTCATGCCGACGATCTGCGGCAGTTCCGATAGGCGGGCCAGGACATCAGGCGGGAAGTCCGGACCCCAGGCGACCGGAAACTGGAACACGATCATCGGCAGTTCGACGCTCTCTGCGATGGCCGCGTGATAGCGGTAGATCATCTCGCCCGGCACGGGCTTTCCGAGGAAGGTCGGCATGGGTGGAAAGATCGCCAGCCCCTCCGTGCCGGCCGCCTTCAGTTCATTGCCCCACGCCACGGCGTCCGCCGTCGAGGACGCCATGAGACCGGAGATGAGAGGGCACCGCCCGGCGATCACGTCACGGCAGACTTCGACGATCCCAAGCTGCTCTTCGCGATTGAGCGAAGGCACCTCGCTCGCATCCATGTTCATGGCGATAGCTGCAGGCCCCTGAGCGGCAACCCAATCGATGTAGGATCGCAAGGTCGCCCAGTCGATCTCGAAGTCAGGGGTCATGGGAAGAACCGGCGCCGCAAAGATACCCCTGACACTGAACTCATTCATCTGCCTGTACCCCCAACAACTTTGCTCTTTCAAAGCGGGCTCGGTTTTCTGTTCCGGCCGCCACCGCATATGCTTCGTGCGATCGTCTTCGGCGCTAGCCCGTTGTTCGGTCGCGCCGTTTCGTCGATCGGAATTCGTCGCGCCAGAACCTCAGCAGGGACCCGAGCTCGCAAAGCTCCCGCGAGGCCGCCTCGAGCCGCGGCACGAAGTCGATCAGCTGCTCGCGTGACAGCCGGAAGACGGGTCCGGCGACACTGACCGTGCCGATCAAGGGAGAGTCCTCATCCGGGGTGGCGGGAATGCCCACGGCCACCGCCCCAATCCCCGGATCCGCTTCCTCCCATGCCAGGCCGTAGCGCCGTTCCCGGGTTTCCTTCAGCTCCTCCAGCAGGGCCTCGACGGACTGAATGACATTCGGGCCGTGTTCCTGGGGCGTGCCGAAGCCATCGCGCAAGACGACTTTGAGGGCTTGTTCGGTCGAGAGTGACGCAAGCCAGACCTTGCCCGTCGCCGTGGCGTGAAGGACGACGTCGTGGCCCATGACCGGATCCATGACCAGGCTTCCCCGAGCCCCTTGCGCCTTGGCGACCCAGACCAGCCGGTCGCCGTCGACGATGGTCATGCGGACCAGCTCCTCGACCTCGTCTGCGAGCACGTCGAGGACCTTCTGGCAATGCTCGATGAGACCGGTCTGGCCCAGGTGGCGGAACCCCAAGGTCGCCAGCTTCATGGTGAGCCGATAATCGCGACTATCGCTCTGGCGGACGTAGCCGCTCTCGGCCAAGGCCGAGAGCATGCGATGGGTGGCGCTTTTCGGCATGCCGGTCTGGGCGCTGATCTCGCCGAGCGGCAGGCCCTCGGGCGCTTCGGCCAGGATTTCGAGGATCGCGAGACAGCGTTCCAATATCGAGGTGCTTGACATGTATATGAAACCTAGTTTACATCCAGAACACTATTCCGTTTAACGGAACAACGAGAGTTAGTCAACAGGTGTCCCGGCTTTCTTCGATGCTCGACCCCGGCCGCGTTGCCATCAACCAGGCGACGACCCGCACCCAGTGGGGCTTTCGCCAATCGGTCGAGGGTTACGCCCGTCTTGGCGTTCACGGCGTTGCCATCTGGCGGGACAAGCTTGCGGAGATCGGCCTTGGGGACGCCAAGCGCGTGCTCGGCGACCACGGCATGTGGGTTACGGGACTGAACCGGGCGGGTCCTTTCAGCGGAACCGACGGCAGAACGCGAATACAGGCATTGGACGATGCCCGGTCCGCCATAGAGGAAGCCGCAGAGCTGGCCGCGGCCTGTCTCCTCCTGCTCCCGGGTGGTTTGCCATCGGGCTCCAAGGACATCTCGCATGCACGCGGGCTCTTTGGCGAGACGGTTGCGGAGCTGCTTCCGACAGCCCGTGAGGCCGGCGTGGTCCTGGCGCTGGAGCCGCTGCACCCCATGCTCGCGGCCGACCGCTCGTGCCTCAACACGATGGCTGCCGCCAACGATCTCTGCGACTCCCTTGGGCCCGGACTCGGCATCGTCGTCGATGTCTATCAGGTCTGGTGGGACCCGCACCTGGACCGCGAGATCGCACGCGCGGGCTCGGATCGTCTGGTGGGCTTCCATGTCAGCGACTGGCTGGTGCCGACCCGGGACCTGGTCTTCGACCGCGGCATGATGGGCGACGGAGTCATCGATATCCCAGGCATCCGCCGTGCCATGGAGGGCGCTGGCTACAGCGGTCCCGTCGAGGTCGAGATCTTCTCGGAGCAGGATTGGTGGAAGAGAGACCCCGAGGAGGTCGTGCGGACCTGCATGGAACGATGCCAGTCCGCCGTGTGAGCGGCGGGCGCACGGCTCGGCCGGGCAATGGCCACCGTTCTGCCGCCCACCGGAGGCAAACCGGTTGAACGTTTGTTACCGCAACCACGTGAGGAAATGGGAGAGGTAGAGATGACAAGATTGCTGAAACAGGGAGCGGGGCTCTTAGGTATTGCCGTCGCCGTGGCCATGTCGGCCAACGCGGCGAAGGCCGCGGAACTCGAGGGACGTGAAGCCGTTGTATGGAGCCCAGGCGGGAAGTACACCACCGCACTTGAGCTCTATTCGAAGCCGTTCGAAGAGGCGACCGGCGCGAAGATCCGCCTGATCGAAGCCAACATCGATGAGGCGTTAGGCGCCGCCAGCGCCCAAGCGAAGGCCGGCGATGTGGAATGGGACGGATTGTCGTCGATCGATGCGCCCTACATTCCGAGGCTGGTCAAGGAAGGCGTCATTCAGAAGGTGGACACCTCGGGGATGACCGGTATAGACCGGCTGCCGGAGTCCGCCGTCATCGACTACGGCGTAGCCGTTTTGAACTCTGCCGTGACGGTGTCCTATCGTTCCGCTGATGGGGTGCCGCCGCTATCAAGCGTCAAGGACTTCTTCGATCCGAACATCAAGGGCGCCCGCGCCATGAGTGCCAACGCAAGCGAAGGACAGCTCATTTGCACCCTGGCGCTATTGAGTGAGGGCGCGACCGTTGACGAGCTGGTTCAAGGAATTGACGTCGACCGCTGCCTGGAGATCGTCAGCCGCATCAAGGATCAGGTCACGGCTTACTGGACCAACGGTAGCGAGATGGCGCAGCTGCAGATCGACGAGGAAGTCGACTACTGCCTTTGCTGGGATGGCCGAATCATCCAAGCCGCCTTGGCCAACCCGAAATGGCACATTACACATGACGGCGGGATTCAGTTCTTCACCTACTTCGTTTACACGAAGGGGACGGAGAATGAGGACGTATTGGACGCCTTCGTCGAATACATGCTCGATCCGCAGCTCCAGGCGGAGTTCACGAAGCTGGTGGGCTACAGCGCACCGAACCCTGACTCCGTCGATTATCTGCCGGACAACCTGAAGCCCTTCGTGAGTGTGACCCCCGAGGCCCAGTCGGGGTTGATCACTGTCACGGACGCGCTGAACGACACGCTCGCCTCACAGCAGCAGGACATCGGCGAGGCTTGGCTTGAGTTCGTCAGCCAGTAACCGAGATTGCGGACCAGGTTGGCTGGGTTCAGCTGAAGAGCGCTTGACACTGCAATGAACGAGAGGCAGGGAGCCGATATCGCCGAGACCGGCAAGGGCATCGTCCTTTCAGCGTCCGTCGGTTTCGCGCTCCTTGCCCCTCTGCTTATCCTCGTAGGCGTGTTCTTCTTCGGGCCGCTGATCGCGCTTCTCCTCGAAATACTGGATGATGGTTTCGAAAGCGCGGCCGAACTGTTCGGCGTCATCCTTTCCAAGAACCTCTTCCAAACTGTCGCTATCCGAACCTTTCGCATATCTGTGATCGTTACGGCCCTGACAGTCGTGATCGGCTACGCGATGGCCTATGCGATCTGGAGGTGCCCGCCGCGCTTCCGGGCCATTGGCCTGACCTTGGTGATGTTCCCGCTGTTCACCAGCATCGTCGTGAGAACCTATGCCTGGACGACGTTGTTCAGCAGAAATGGGATGCTCAATACCCTCTTGTTGGAGCTCGGCTTGATCGACTCGCCCTTACGCATGCTGAAGACCGAGCCGGCCGTGCTCGTTGGCATGGTTCAGGTCATGCTGCCGTTCGCGATCCTGCCGATCTATACGATCCTCCTTCGCCTCGACCCCGACCTCCTGCGCGCTTCGGCGATCGCGGGCGCCCGTGGCTGGCAGACCTTCAAGAACGTGGTGCTGCCCTTAACCAAGCAAGGCACCATAGTTGCCAGTGTGCTCGTATTCGTCGTTTCCCTGGGCTTCTTCATTACGCCAGCGATTCTCGGCGGCCCACGCAGCTCAATGATCTCCAACCTGATCAGCACCGAGGTGAATGTTTTCTTCGACTTGAAGGACGGCGCCGCCATGTCGTTGCTGTTGCTCGTCGTAACGCTTGGTCTACTGATTTGTGTCAGCCGCGTCGGCAGCATCACCTCGCACTTCAAGAGTTCGTAAACATGGGGGACACGGCAACCGCCCGTAGGATCCGCTCCTGCATCCTTGTGCTCGTTTCGCTGTACCTCATCGGGCCTACGCTATTCGTGATCTGGATGTCATTCACCACCAGCGACGTGCTGCGATTTCCCCCGCCGCTGTTCTCCTGGCGCTGGTACGAAGAGTTCTTCCTCAGTGAGCACTGGAACGATGCGGTCGTTCGATCCTTGCTCGTCGGTGGTATGGCGACGTTTTCCGCGACGATCATCGGCTGTGCAGGTGCATTCGCCGTCGCCCGCAGCAGACTGCCGGGCAAGCAGTTGATAGAGGTGCTTGCGGTGGCCCCCTTGGTCGTGCCGCCGATCATCTTGGCGGCCGGGGGTTACACCATGTACGTGAACCTCAACATGATCGGCTCGAACTTCGGTCTCGCCGTCATGCATGCCGTCTTGGGCGTGCCCTATGTCTATCTGATCGTTTCGGCGGCCTTGACCCGTACCGACCCGAATACGGAGCTCGCGGCCCTCAGCCTGGGGGCCAACCGCTGGCGGGCAATCCGGGACGTGACGATCCCGAGCAACCTGCCGTCGATCATGACCGGGGCGCTCTTCGCGTTTCTCATTTCTTTCGACGAGGTCGTGGTGACGATATTCCTTTCCGGCGCCCTAGGGCCGACATTGCCGGTTCGCGTCTTTTCGAGCCTCTCCCTCGCCGTATCGCCGGTCATCGCCGCGGTCTCCACCGTGCAGATCCTTGTGGCGGTCATACTGCTGGCCCAGTTGGGCCTGCTGCAGCGTTGGCAGCAGCGCCGGGCCCAAGTTCTGCGGTTGGCGGCCTGAGATGACCCCGGACGTTCGGGCCCCGAAAGGATAGATCGTGTCGACCAATTCGCTTGCTGCACAATCGGGACGGTGTCTTCCTATGACCGATGCGACGGCGGAGACGGAGGGCATGGCCGGTTCGAGCGTAGGCATGGCCGGGCTCACCAAGAGTTTCGGCCCGGTGACGGCCGTCGACGAGGTGACTCTCGACGTTGCGGCTGGCGAGTTCGTGTCATTGCTCGGTCCCTCCGGGTCAGGAAAGACAACGATCCTCATGATGCTGGCCGGCTTCGAGACCCCTACCCGGGGCGTCATCACGATCGCGGATCATGACGTCACCAACATCCCGCCCTTTGCGCGCGACATTGGGATGGTCTTCCAAAGCTATGCCTTGTTCCCGCACATGACGGTTTTCGACAACATCGCCTATCCCCTGAAGCTCCGCAGGATTCAGAAAGCCGAGATTAGGGAGCGGGTGCTGCGGGCCATGGAAATGGTGAAGCTGCCCGCGGATGTCTTTGCCCAGCGGTTTCCGCAGCAATTGTCGGGCGGTCAGCGCCAACGCGTCGCCCTGGTCCGGGCCCTGGTCTACGAGCCCCGCGTGCTCTTGATGGACGAGCCGATGGGGGCCCTCGACAAGAACCTGCGAGAGGAACTGAAACTGGAGTTGATAAACCTCCAGGAGCGGCTTCGACTCACCATCATCTACGTTACCCACGACCAGGGGGAAGCGTTGATGCTGTCGGACCGCGTCGCGGTCATGAAAGAGGGGCGAATTGAGCAAATCGACCATCCCGAGGTCTTATATAGGCGGCCTGCAACGGAGTTTGTCGCGAACTTCCTCGGCGAAGCCAACCTGATCCCGCTTGATCGCCGTTCGGAGCGCGAGTTTGCCCTCCCAGACGGGCAGCTTTTGAGCGTGGATTCGAACGGGAGCGAGGAGCCGTCACGACCCTACCTGATGATGGTGCGACCGGAGGACGTGGAGCTATGCGCGGAATCCGAAGGGACGGTCGTCGGCCGGGTCGAGAACACCGTCTATCTCGGCAACACGATTCGTGCCGAGGTCGCCACGCCGGTCGGATCCCTGACCGTCATGGCGAACCCCAAGGAGGCCGAACTCGTCAAGAAGGGCCAGACGCTCGGGCTGCGGTTTGCCACCGTCGATCCGGTGCTTGTACCGAGGTCATAGGGAGAAGAGCGAGATGACCAGCGTGTTCCATCGGATCCCCAACCGCGAGCTGCCGGTCGCCGTGAAGGGGGATGGGATGTACATCATCGACAAGGACGGCAAGCGCTACCTGGACAGCTACGCTGGCGGGGCCTGCGTCTCCTGCCTCGGCCACAGCCATCCGGCGGTCATAGAGGCCGTACAGCGCCAGATCGGGACGTTCGCCTACTTCCACGGGGCGACGTTCACCTCTGAACCTCTGGAGGCGCTTGGCGACATCCTCACGACTGATGCGCCGGAAGGCCTTACAAAGGTATTCTTTGTGAACAGTGGTTCCGAGGCGGTGGAAACCGCCCTCATGCTGGCGCGCCAGTATTTCGTCGAGATCGGCCAGCCCACCAGGCGCAACGTGATCGCCCGGCGCAGCAGCTACCATGGCGCGACCTTGACCAGCATAGGTGTGGGCCATCAGGTCGCACGGCGGGCGCCTTTTGAGGAGATTCTGCCCAACGTTCTGCATATCGCGCCTTGTTACGAGTATCGCGGCCGGCGGGAGGCCGAGACCGCCGAGCAATACGGCCTTCGTGTGGCCGACGAGCTGGAGCAGGCGATCCTCAGCCTCGGCCCGGAAACGGTCATGGCCTTCGTGGCGGAGACCGTGACAGGCACGACCTCCGGCGCCGTGCCGCCGGTGCCGGGCTATTTCAAGAGGATCCGCGAGATCTGCGACCGATACGGCGTACTCCTCGTGCTGGACGAGGTGTTTTGCGGGCTAGGCCGCACCGGCACCCTGCATGCTTGCGAGCAGGACGGTGTTGCGCCGGATTTCCTCACTGTCGCCAAGGGAATAGCTGCGGGCTATCAGCCGATCGGGGCGACCCTTCTCAGCCAGACGATCTACGACGCCATCGTCTCGGGCTCGGGCGTGTTCCGAGGTGGTTTCACTTACTCCGGTCACTCCGTCGCTTGCGCCGCAGCCGTCGCCGTTCAGGAGACCCTGCGTGCCGACGGCTTCCTGGAAAACGTCCGAACGCTGGGCGCATTGCTGAGATCCGGGCTCGAGGAAAGGTTCGGCCAGCACTCCAATGTCGGCGACATACGTGGCCGCGGCATGCTGATGACCCTTGAATTGGTCGAGAACCGCGAAAGCAAGACTCCTTTCCCGGTGCGAAACGGCCTCAGCGCCCGCATCTATCAGAACGCCATGTCCCGCGGGCTGATCGCTCACGCCCTGAGCGGGACGGTCGACGGTGTGGTGGGCGATCATGTCGTCGTATGCCCGCCGCTCATCGCGACACCGGAAGACCTGGAAACCATCGTGGGGATGCTCGGCGAGTCGATTGACAGCGCTGTGGCGCAAGCCCGGGCGGCTGCCTAGCCGGCGCGGCGAGCGGACCAGTCTGGTTCAAGAGCATAAGTCCCATCCGAGAGCAGGAGTGGTTGGCAGACATTGCCAATAACGAGAGAAGCGCCGATATGCGTGTCATCCTTCTTGAAGTGAGTCATTGGCACTTCCCGCTCTATCAAGAGGCCTTGCGCCAGGCGGACATCGAGGTCGTGGGCGTGTCGGACACCCAGGCCGCGTATCGCGACCGCGCCGCCGCCTACTTCGATTGCCCCGCCTATGCCAACCACGCGGACCTGGTTCGAGAGCCGGCGGACTTCGCCTTCGTCTTTGGGCGCCATGCGGACATGCCGACAATCGCTTCCTCGCTCATCGAGCGAGGGATCCCCTTCGCCATTGAGAAGCCCGGCGGCGTCACTGCGGACGACGTGGCGACTCTGCGCAGGAAGGCCGAAGAGCGGAACCTCTACGTTGCGGTACCGTTCGTCCAGCGGATAAGCCCGCTGCTCGAGGAGATAAGGAGGATTCAAGGTTCGGATCGGGCGGACTATGGGCACCTGTCGTTCCGCTTCATCGCCGGGCCGCCATCGCGCTATCTCGACAAGGGCTCGCCCTGGATGCTCGATCCGGCGCTATCGGGGGGCGGCTGTACCATCAACCTGGCGGTCCACTTCATCGACCTGGTCCGTCTGATAACGGGCGCCGAGGTCGATTCGGTCTATGCGCGCATGAGCCGCCGCATTCACAATACCCCCGTCGAGGACTACTCACTCGTCGCGCTTACTTTGAGCGACGGCGCGGTGGCCACGATCGAGACCGGCTACAGTTTTCCCATGGCGGAAGGCGAGCAGCGGGAGTTCACCTTCAGCCTGTCTTCCTCGTCCCACTATCTGCGGGCCACGGACGAGGGCCTTCGCGTCACTCCACGAGGCCCGGCCGGAGGGGCGCCGATCGATAAGGAACTGAGCCTGGAGACCGACGACCTCTACGCCATCTTCGTCCAGCGCGTCCTTTCCGATCTCCGTGCCGGTACACCGCCGGTCGCTGGCCTGGGTGATCTGGAGGCCGTGATGCGCGTCGTGGACGCTAGCTACGCCTCCGCGGACACTGGGCGAGCCATACGATTGCGGAACTGGTTCCGCACTTGAATGATGAGCGAGACCTAGGCTGCCGCCCCTGCGCTCAATTCCGTATGCCCGGTGCGGTCACCGCAAGATCGCCCCGGAGGGCTCGGTAAGTTTCCGGGCGCCGGTCCCAATAAAGCCACTGTCGGGTCAGCTCCGCATTCGCTTTGGCGATGCCGGCCTTCACGTCAACGACGCCGATCGCGAAACCCGCCTCGTTCTCGTCCAGCTTGGCCGCAACCGCGCCGCCAGGGTCGACGATCCGGCTACCGCCCCCGAAGCGTCCGGGCCCGAGGCTGCCCAGGTAGTTCGAGGCCAGGAGCCAGCGGCTGTTCTCGGCGGCGCGGGCGCGCGTGAAGTAGTCGAAGCTCTCGCTGCCGTCGAAGCGTAGATCCCAGCCGGTGCTCCAGACGAGCAGCTCCGCGCCGCGCAAGGTCAGTTCCCGCATCGATTCCGGCCACATGATGTCCATGCAGACGGCCATGCCGATGCGGCCGATGGCCGTCTCGTAGACCGGCCAGTCGTCGCCGGCGATCCAGTAGCTCCGCTCCATGGCGCCCAGGTGCACCTTGCGGTAGCCGCCGACCAGCCCCTCGGGGCCGGCCAGCACCGAGGTGTTGTAGACGAGACCCGAGCGGTCGGCGAGCTCGTGGATGCCGAAAACAACGTGGAGTTTTTTCGCGCGGGCGTGGTGGATCAGCCGGTCCACGTTTTCGCCGCCGGGAAGCGGCTCCGCCGCATCGTAGACCGCGCGGATGAGCTCCGGGCTCTCGGCGCCCCACTTCTCGGGCGGGTAGCCGTGCAGGCTGTTTTCGGGAAACACCAGAAGAGAGGCGCCGTCCGCTTGGGCGGCGTCGATTAGGGCGACGTGGCGCGCCAAGCTCTCCGCCGCATCGTAGGATCCTTCCAGAGCCGCGACGGCGACGCCGAGTTCGCTCATACCCTGGCCTCCATGGCCTCGTCCAGTTGGACGGGATCGGCCTCGTCCGCGAAGAAGCAGGCCGCCGCATGCCCGCCGGCAAGGGCGCGCATCTCCGGTACCGCGTCCGCGCAGCGGTCCACCGCCAGCGGGCAGCGCGTGCGGAAGCGGCATCCGGAAGGAGGATTGGTCGGGCTGGGAATGTCGCCGATGATGGGCGGCAAAGGACGGGCGCGCTCGATCCGGGGATCGGCGCTCGGTACCGAGGCCAGCAGGGCCCGTGTGTAAGGATGGCCCGGGCTTCCGTAGACGTCGCGAGAACTGCCAGCCTCCACGATACGGCCCAGATACATGACATAGACGCGGGTCGCTGCCTGGCGGACGAGGGCGAGGTCATGGGCGATGAGCAGGCAGGCCACGCCCAGCTCCTGCTGCAGCTTCAGGAAGAGGTTCATGACCTGCGCCCGGATCGAAAGGTCGAGCGCGCTCACCGGCTCGTCGCAGATCAGGACCCGCGGCTCGACCGCCAGCGACCGGGCGATGGCCACCCGTTGGCGCTGGCCACCGGAAAGCTCCCTCGCATAGCGGTCCGCCAGGGAGGCGGGCAACCCGACCTGGTCCAGCAGCTCTCCGGTCCGTCGGCGCTGCGCGTCGCGCTCCGTGCAGCCGGCGATCAGCAAGGCTTCGCCGATCGTCTCGCCGATGGTCTGCCGGTCGTTGAGGGAGGCGTAGGGATCTTGGAAGACGTACTGAACGGCGCGCCGGGTCGACCGCAGCTTGCGCCCCCGCAAGGACGCGAGATCGACGCCGTCGAGCAGGATCCGGCCCGATTTGGGCCTTTCGAGGCCCACGATCGAGCGCCCCAGGGTCGACTTGCCGCAGCCAGACTCGCCGACCAGGCCGACGATCTCTCCCGGCATCAACTTCAGGCCCACCCCGTCGACGGCCCGGATCATCTTGCCGCGCTCGACGCTCTTGAAATGGGTTACCAGGTCCTCGACCTGCAGCAGGGGACGGGCCGTCATCGCAGCTCTCCCCGGACCTCGGGCCCATCGATGACTGGGCAGGCCGCGAGCACTCCGCAGGTCTCCGCCTCGACGAGAGACGGCCGCTCCTCGGCGCAACGCTGGATGGCGAGCCCGCAGCGCGGGGCGAAGGCGCATCCGGCAATCGGGCCGGCCAGGATGGGGGGCGCCCCGGGCAGGCCCCGGAAGGGCGAGCCGGTCTCGTCCTCGGCCCTGGGAATGGCGGCGATCAGCCCCTTGGTATAGGGGTGCCGAGGCCGGGTGAGGACGGGCTCGACCGGACCGTACTCGGCGATGCGACCGGCATACATGACGGCCACCCGCGACGCGCAGCCGGCCACAACGCCCATGTCGTGGGTGATCAGCACGATGGCCATCTCGAGCCGGCCCTGGAGATCCTTCAGGAGCGCCAGGATCTGGGCCTGGACCGTGACATCGAGCGCCGTTGTCGGTTCGTCGGCGATCAGCAGCCTGGGCTCCGCCGCGATGGCGATGGCGATCATTACCCGTTGACGGAGGCCGCCGGAGAGCTCGTGCGGGTACTGCTTCATGCGGGCCTCGGGGTCGGATATGCCGACCAGCCTGATCAGGTCGAGCGCCCGCGCCTCGGCCTGGCGGGTGCTGTATGCCAGGTGCAGCTCGGCCACTTCGGCGATCTGGCGCCCGATGCGGCGGGCGGGATTGAGCGCGCTCATGGGGTCCTGGAAGATCGCACCGATCTCCTTGCCCCGCACGGCCCGCAAGCAAGTCTCGTCGAGGTCGACCAGCTCTCGCCCGTCGAACAGGATGCTGCCGTGGACATCGACGGCGACGCCGGCCGGCATCAGGCCCAGCGGCGCAAAGTTCATGACGGTCTTGCCACAACCGCTTTCGCCCACGATGGCGAGGGTCTCGCCCTGAGCGAGCGCGTAGCTCACCCGGTCCACCGGACGCACCGCGGCGCGTTCGGTGAAGAGGTCAATAACCAAGTCGTTGACCATCAAGAGGTGTTGAGCCGCCATGCCGCGTCAACCCGTGGTCCAGCTTCGAGCGACGGCCCGGCGCTTGCTCAGGAAGCTCCGGCTGAGAGGCCTCGGCACCCGGTTGAGAGCGATCGCTTCGCCCAGCAGATTGAACCCGACGACGACGAAGGTGAGCGCGAGGCCTGGCAGGATCACCTGACGGGGCGAGGATTCCAGATAGGGCAGAGCGTCGACCAACATCTGGCCCCACTCGGAGGTTGGCGGCTGGATGCCGAGCCCCAGGAAGCTGAGCGTGGCGATGGAGAGCGCCAAGGCGCCCGCGTCGGCGGTCGCGTAGACCAGCACCGAGCCCGTCGTGGCGGGCAGGAGATGGAGGAAGTAGATGCGCAGCGGGCTCGCGCCCAGGACCCTCAGGGCCTCGATGTGCGGCCGGTTCATGACGTTGATCGCGACGGCGCGGCTGATGCGCGCGAAGCCGGGCCACCAGGCCAACGCCAGGGCCAGGATCATGTTCCAGTAGCCGGTGCCGAAGATCCCGATCACGGCGAGCGCCACGATCAGGCTCGGTATGGCCAGGCCGACATCGACGATGCGCATGAGAACCTCCTCCACCCAGCCGCGCTTGTAGCCCGCCAGGGTGCCGAGACCGATGCCAAACGCCAGCGCGGAACCCAGCACGAGCGACATACCCACGAGAGAGGTGCGCGCCGCCGCGATGAGCCGGCTCAGGGTGTCGCGGCCCAGGTGGTCGGTTCCCAACCAGTGCTCGGCGGAGGGCCCTTGGCTCGCGCTGAAGAGGTCCTGGGCGATGGGATCGTAGGGCACGATCCACGGCGCCGTGATGCCGATGAGGACGAAGGCGCCGACCGTATAGACCGCCAGCTTTGGCATGTTCGCCACGGTTTCGGCGACGCGCCGCAGCGCCTTCATGCCCCGCTTCCCTGGCGCCGGAGTTTCGGATCGGTCAGGACCATGGCGATGTCGACCAGCAGGTTGAGGACGATGAAGAAGGTGATGAAGATCAGCAGGCCGGCCTGCACCACCATGAAGTCGCGGAAGCGCACACCCTGGAGGAAGAGGTCGCCGATCCCGTGCCAGGCGAACAGGGGCTCCACGACGATCGCGCCCACGACCATCAAGGCCGTCTGAGTGCCCCAGGCATTGATGTAGGTGGGGGCGATGTTGGGCAGCGCGTCACGGAACAGGATCGCGTTTCTGGAGAGTCCCTTGCTGACCGCGGTGATGGCGAAGGGCCAGGTCATGGCTTCCTCGAGGCCGACCCGCACGATGCGGCTGAGCACGGCCGCGGGCAGCAGACCAATGGTGATCCAGGGGAGGATCCAGCTCTTCGGCCCGCCCTGGCCGAAGGTGGGGAACAGCCCCAGCTCGACGGCGAAGGCATAGATCAGCATGGCGCCGACGAAGAAAGACGGCGTCGAGGCGCCCAGCAGGGCCACGCCCCGTGTCAGGGCGTCGACGATGCCGTAGGGCCTGAGGGCGCCGGCGAAGCCCAACAGGATGCTGAGAACGAGGCCGACCAGAGAGCCGCCAGCAATCAGGGTGGCGGTGGTCGAAAGCCGGTTCGCGATGGCCTCTCCCACCGGCTCCCCCGTCTTGTAGGAGATGCCGAAGTCGCCCCGTAGGGCGCCCCCCAGCCAGCTCACGTAGCGCTCCGGCAAGGGATCGTTGAGGCCGAGCTCCTCCTCGATCTTTCGGATGTCCTCGAAAGTCGCGTTGGGCGAGCGGAGCTCGGCGATCAGCACCGCGACGTTGCCAGGTGCTGACACCACCAGGCTGAAGCACAGCATGGACGCCAAGACCAGCAGGACCACGGAGTGCCGAATCCGCCTGAAAACCAGTGTCAGCACCTGGCTTGCTCCCTAGTCGTGCCCGATGGTGATGCCTTCGTAAGGCGTATCATACTCGGTCGCCGGCGCTTTGAAGCTTCCGACCCGCTCCGTGTGTGCCCAGATGCTAGGGGCATAGAGGAGCGGGGCGAAGGCGGCTTCGTCGTGTAGCCAGTCGTAGACCGCCTGCAGCTTCGCCTCGGCGTCGTCTTCCGATGCCGACATGGCTGCCGTCACCAGGGGATCGAGGTTCTCCGCGTCCACGAACAGCTTGCCGTCGACGCCGTTGTCGTAGGTCGACAGTAGATATCCGATCACCGTGCCGTAGGGCTCGTAGGGCGCGCCGAAGGTCAGGAAGAGCGCCATGTCGAACTTGCGGGCCGGGATGTCGCTATGGCGAGACGCGTGGTCCACGGACCGGATGGTCAGATCGACCCCGATCTCCTTCAACTGGGCCTGCATCGCTTCGGCCATCGAGCGCGAGCCGGCGATTTGCTCCTCGCTCACCACAAGCTCGAGGGCGAGCGGCTGGCCGTCCTTCATGCGCACCGGCGATCCAGTCCAGCCCGCCTCCTCGAGCAGGGACTTCGCCGCCTCCACATCCCGCTTGTCCGCCGGGAACTGGGTTCCCGATCTGGGGACCGCGGCGGAGAAGAGACTTCCCGCCGGCGTGGCGAAGCCGTGGTAGAGGATCTGCGCGATCGCTTCCCGGTCGAAGCCCAGGCTGATCGCCTTGCGCACCCTCGGGTCGCCCAGAGCAGGCGCCTGATCCGGATTGAAGCCGAGCAAAATGGTCGTCGAGCCTGTCTCGACATCCACGTCGATGCCCGCGTCCTTGAGCGTGCGGGCCTCCGTCGCGGTGATCGGCGCTAGGAAGTCGCCGCCCGAAACGTCGATCTCGCCGGCGCGAAGGGCGGCCATACGGCTCCGGGAGTCCGGCAGGACCTTCATCTCGAGGTACTTGTATTTGGGCAGCTCGCCCCAGTAGTCGTCGAAGCGTTCGAAGACGCTCTCGGACTTGTCCGCCTTGATCTGCTTCCAGGGACCGGTCCCGACGGGCTCCTGGTAGGACCCGTCCGCAGCCACGGACCCGGGGCTCAGGAAACGCACCGGACGAACGTAGGACAACTCGTACAGCAGTCCGAGCGGCGCTTCCTTGAACTTCAGCTCGACGGTGTGGGAGTCCACGATGTTCAGACCATCGAAGAGGCGCGCGAAGTTGATCCAGCTGTGGTCGTCCAGGTTGATCCAGCGGTCCAGGTTCCATTTCAGCGCATCGGCGTCCCATGGCGTGCCGTCCTGGAACAGGACGCCTTTGCGGAGGTTCAGCCGAAGCAGGCGGCCGTCGTCCTCGAACGACCAGTCGGTGGCGAGCCCGGGGAGAACCTCGCCGTTCGGGCCGTACTTCACCAGGGGCTCGAACATCAGGTCCTGCACGCCCCAGAGTCCCGCGTAGGTGTGGGGATTGAGATCGCCTGCCGGCTTGGCGATGGCGAATCTGATGGTATCACCCGCTTCGTCGGCCCGAGAAACCGGGATCGAACCCGGCAGCAGGGGCAACACCGCAGCCACGGCGATAGCTATCATGACTTGTTTTCTGGTTGTCGGCATTTTCAAGCCTCCTTGTTCTTTCAGTTTCCGGATCCTCGGATCCGCTTCTCAGGTCCCTCCGCTCCAGTCGGCGAAGGATTGGCCGTCCACGCGCGTCCGGCCGCCGCCGGCCCGTTCGCTCACGGCCGAGAAAAAGCTCTCGAGGTCATGCTTGAGGGAGGCTTCCGATTCCAGTCCGACGCTGAGGCGCAGAACCGGGTCCGGTCCGTTCCAGGGCTTGGCCGTGCGGAACTCCTTCACGGTCATGGGCGCGAGCAGGCTCTTGGTGCCCCCCCACGACGCGCCGATGACAATGGTCTCCAGCAGGTCGAGAGAGGCGGGAACGTGGGGAACGGCCTCCGCCTTCAGCACGATGCCGAAGACGCCGCTCGCGCCCGCGAAGTCGCGGCGCCAGAGCGCGTGCCCCGGGAAGTCCTCCAGGGCCGGATGCAGCACGCGCTCGACCATCGGCTGTCCTGCGATCCAACGCGCCAGCGCCTCACCCAGCCTGGCTGACCTCTCGAGCCTCACGGCCAGGGTCTCCAGGCCGCGCAGCACCAGCGAACAGTCGTCCGGCGAGACGCCGATACCGATCCGGCCGAGGGTCTCCTTGAGAGACGCGCCAAACTCCGGGTTCCGCACCGTGATCGAGCCCATGAGCACGTCGGAATGGCCGGACAGGTACTTGCTGAGCGCCTCGACCACGATGTCGGCGCCGTGGGCCAGCGGCTTGCAGTAAAGCGGAGTGGCCCAGGTGTTGTCGCAGCCGACGAGAATGCCCCGCCGGCGCGCCAGCGCGACGATCCGAGGGAGATCCTGAACCTCCATGGTTGTGGAGCCCGGCGACTCGACCCAGACCAGCCGGGTGGCCTCGTCCAATGCTGCCTCGAGGGCCGCGGTGTCGCTCGGATCGTAGAAAGCGGGCCGGACTCCGATCCTCCGCAGCTCGTGGTCCGCGAAACCGCGCACCGGCGGATAGACGGAGTCGGGGATCAGGACCCGGTCTCCGGCCTTCAGCACCGACAGCATGGCGAGCGCGACCGCGGCCTGGCCCGAGGGGGTCAGGACCGTGCGCGCGCCCTGCTCCAGCTCGGTGATCTTCCGCTCCAGGAAGCGGTGAGTGGGCGTGCCGTAGAGGCCGTAGGTGTAGCTGTCCTCGCCGCGCTCGAAACGGGTCGCGTAGGCTTCCGCGTCCGGGAAGGGAATGGTCGACGCCCGGCACACCGGTACGGCCAGGCTATCGTAGCCCTGGAAGCTGACCTTGGCCTTGGTGACGCAGCGCGTTTCGTCGTCCATCGTGGGGGTCCCTGAGCGGAGGCCCCTACGTTCGACCGTCAAAACTATTCTGTCCAATATTGATTTCCAGTAGCATTATTCTCCCAGGTTATGGACGTAGACTCGGAGGGTGCGATGGATCTGCGCCAGATCGAAGCCTTTCACGCGGTCATGGTGTGCGGCACGGCGTCCCGTGCCGCGGAGGTCCTGGGGATCTCGCAGCCGGCCGTCAGCAAGGCGATCCAGAGCCTGGAACGCTCGGTCGACTTCCCCCTGTTCGAGCGGGTGAAGGGGCGCATGATTCCGACCCCCGAAGGCCAACTGTTCTTCCGGGAGGTGGAGAGCTCCTTCGTCGGCCTGACCCGCCTGCGTAGCGCGGCCGCGCGGATCCACGACTTCGGCTCGGGGGATTTGAGGATTGCCTGCCTATCGGCCTTCAGCGCCAACCTCCTGCCCTATGCCTTGAGCCGCTTCCGGGCTGCCCATCCCGACGTCGCCATCACCCTCCAGGTGCAGGGCTCCTCGGACATCCGGGACCTGGTGGCATCGGGCCAGTTCGATTTGGGTCTGGCCGCCGACGAGATCGACACCACCGGTGTCGAGGTCGAGCCCTATGCCGAACCGCGGGCGGCGATCGCCCTGCCGCCCGGCCACCCCCTGGCGGAGCGGGCGGTGGTGCGGCCCGAGGACCTGCACGAACTTCCTTTCGTGGCCCTGGCGCCGGAGGACACCACCCGTCGGGAGGCCGACGGGATCTTCGCCGCGCTTCAGGTCCGGCCGCGCATGGTCGTCGAGACGCCCTACTCTTCGACGGTCTGCGCGTTGGTTCTCGCGGGCCTCGGCTGCGGGATCGTCGATCCCATCACCGCCCCGGGCTTCATCGAGCGTGGACTGATCCTGAAGCCGCTGGAGCCGGCCATCCACTTCCGCACTCTGCTGCTGTTCCCACCCGACCGCCAGAAGTCGCGTCTGGTGCGGGAACTGATCGCCATACTTGGCGAGCAGAAGGAAACGGCCCCGGCCTACATCGCTGCAATGGGCCGGCTTCCCGAACGCGCATCGCTACATCCTCAAGACGCCGGATGATCGCCGCAAATGAAGGTCACAGTCTGAAATCTGTTCCTGCCATCCGTCCTGGCCGTCCCTATTGTATCGCTTTGAAGGGCTGGCAGAGACATTTCAGATCCACTTGGCGCGTTCGTCGATGACGCCCCTTGGCACCTGTCGAGACTGCCAATCGTCGTTCGCGGGGGGCGTTTTGCATGTTGGCCCAAGGACCGCTATCCGATTGAAAGGTGGACCATGGTGAGCTCAACAAGAAACGACCATTTTTGGCCGATTTCTGCTGTCTATTGTGATCGATGACGGTGGGCAAACATTGCAGATCTGCGATTCGCCATATGGCCGATTGTGCGCGATCTGCGATCGACAGGCTCGGGTCGGGGGCCTGACCATGGCCTCAGTCCGCTCCAGGTCGGCGTCGTTCAATCTGGCAAGGTGACTGCCTATCTGTCCGAGCAACTCGCCGCGCTGACCATGCGCCGCCGATTCGGCCTTCGCCCCGAATAGGACCGCGACGGGAACTTCGAGAGCGTCGCAGAGCTTCTGCATCGGCTCGCACAAAGGTGCAGGGAGTCTTGAGCGAACCCGTCTCCGTCACCGTTTCCCTGTTCAGCAGGGAAAATACAGGGAATATTCGCGAACAAGGCCGGGTTCCGCCTTCTTGCTCACCGTAAGCCGCTGAATTCATTTCTGTTTTCTAGCAAGTTCCCTACTCGGCTGAACAGGGAATTGGATTGCCATATCAGGGAATTATCAGGGAATTCCCGAAAGCGTGGCCGGTCGCTTTGCTGATAGCGGAATCGACCAGTTCGCTGGCAGACGAATTCAACCAACTCGACGGCCGAATTGCCAAAAGGGATCCATTGAAATATCTGATGTGATTGAAATGCCCATTTTCGAATGACGCATGGTGGCTAGCTGGGTTTACCCGGATCTCGTGGGATCCGGAAACCCTCGCTACTGAGCTGCGGTCGCTCAGCATCCCCGACTTCGACTTGGAGCTGACGGGCCTCGAGACGGCCGAGAACGACCTCCTTATCGAGGGCCTGGAATCACGGGACGACGAAGCCGAAGAGGTTCCTTGTTTAGATTCGGACTCGCCGGCCGTTTCGTGGTCCAGCGACGCGTGCCGGTGTCCGGCGGCTCACGCCTCCTTTCCAACGCGGCGTCGCAAGAGTTTCCAAAACTAAACGGAAAGTTGCAAGTTTCCCGACCGGCGGCGATAATCGCGCTTGCTGGCTCTTGGGTAGGTGGGGGAATACCGAAGAGGATCTCCGTCGATGAAACGATCTGCGTCGGTCCGCTTGGTGGCGCCGTGGCTGCTGCTTGTCTCCTTGACCGCGTGTCCAGGTACACCGCCATTCGGCCCAACCATCGATACGCCTGAGTCGGGAGGCGAACAGCAGCCGGCCTCGATTCTCGTCAGCGGACCGAAGCTGTACAGCCGCGCCGCGCTGATCAACGAGCGCAATCAGGAGGTCGTCTATTTGGAACAACAGCTCGCGAACGCTGCGAGCGAAACCTTTGCGCCGCAGTTGTTGCGCGAGTTCGAGCAGATCAAGGCCGTCGCGCTCTCCCTGAGCGCAAAGCTGGACCCGGCCGCAGGCATCAATTTCAGCAACAGCCTCGAGGTGGCGGAGCTGAAGCAGGATATAGCGCGCACGCAGCTCGAAATGGAGCTCGAGTCGGTGAAGCGGGATCTGGAGTTGCTGCGCGACCAGATCGCCTCTCGAACCCAGCCCGTAACTCAGCCGGGCGCCGGCGGTTCCGTGGCGGCGCCGACGGTCTCTGGATCCGTTGCCGTTGACCCGGCGGCGGTCTCCACTATTACCACTCGGATCGACAAGTTGATCCAGACCGTCACGAGCCGCCTGACGGCCACCGCCCCCAGGGCGGCGACCTCGGCAGCCCATCCGTTGGAGATTTTCGAGGAATGGCAAGCCTACCGCGCCAGGATTCAACGGGCGATCAACGCGGTGGCGCTGGACGAACTGCATGACCTGGACGGGAACTCGCTCTATCGATTTCAGTTCGATGCCACGGTGCTGCCGCCCAAGTCCTTCACCGGTTTCGGCGTCGTCGAAGTGGCTGTCGAACCGCCCGACCTGAAGCTAGCGGTCGACGATCAAGCCAATCCAGCGGAGACAGAACGAACGAGTTCGTTGGACGGTGATCAGGTGAGTCCAGTGGACAGATTGTACCCCGATTGGCTGGAACGCGTTGCTCAGCGACTCAATTCTCGGATCGGCGAAGATCAAGGAGACCTGGTAACTCTGAACATGGGGACGACTGGACTGCTATTCGAGTTGATCTACGTCGCGCTTCCTCTCCCGGGCAAGGAAGGGCAATGTCCTCCGCAACTCCTGAGCCGGCCGCCCACGACAAGCGATTGCGCCGTTCTTTATTTGCCGGTGTCGCCCTACCACAAGTATGGGGTTCTGGAGAATCTGGGTTCTATCTTGCCCGAGCAGGAAGAGTCCCTTCGAATTGTGGAACGGGTCCTCGATGTGGTCCGGTCTGAACCCGACAGAATTCCCCCTTTGGGCTCGTCCTGCATGGCATTCGAGACGGCCCCGGCCGAGTGGAACGATGCTCTTGACTACGCGCTCAGCCAACAGCTCGCCAATACCCTATTCAAAGGGCCGATCTCTACCAACCTGCTGTCGGCTGCAGAGGTTTGGCGTCGCTCTCCCTCTGACAGCCCGGCAGACGTCGGTCGTCTTGCACTCCAACTGATTGGCCAGATCCGGGAGCAAAGATTCGAGCATTTCAGCAAGACCAAGGCGTTCTTGATGAAGCTCATAGAGGCTCAGGAGGCCTGTGAGACAGAAATTCTCGACTTCGTACGGGGGCGAAGTATACCGACAGCGCCTCCAAAGTTCGTTGATGCCATCAGATCGCTGGATTCCACGACGAAAACCGATGTCTACGCCATTTCGCCGCGGGAAATCACCCAGCGCATCTCGACGGCGGCGCGCGCGGCCCAGGCCTTCGACCTGGCGGCATCGATTTCGGCGAGCATCCCGTCGACCGGTCTTGGATTGGGTGTCGGCGGTGGCGTCTCGCGCTCCGTCGGCGGCAAGTTGGATGCACTGGAGCGCAACCCGCTAGCTGTCGGATATGTCCTTCCGGACTGTTATATGGAAACCGTTCAGGTGAGCGGAGAAGCGACCGTGGAGTCCGATGGCGCCGGCGATGAGTCGGAGAGACGCGAGACAACCGAGACAGTTTGTCGGAGTTCCGAAAAGTCGGCGGAGTTCGGTTGGCTGTTGGGACCCAAGCTGAAGCCGGACCCGGAAAACGAGGACATCGCCTTCGCGCACAGCTTTACCTACCGCGACCTCGGCGTCGATGTTTCGATACCGTCCTGGTGGCCTTACGTGACGATCAAGGTCGCGACCGCCTGGGCGCCGAACTGGGAGCAACGACCTGGGCGCGTGATCGTCGACGAGTCCAGCCGGTCCTTACAGCAAGTTGTTACGGTGCCGTTGCAGAAGAACAGTGCGGATCTCGACGCCTTGACCGAATTGCTCCAGCGTAAGCTCGTCGGGATTAACCGGCGGCCGTTGATCGTCAGCGGGGTTGTACCGGACAAGGTCTCGGTCTGCGGGGGCGAAACGACCTTGCTGATCCGCGGCGCCGGCATCTGGCGGGCAACGGACGAGAACCTCGATGGCGTGCCGGTGAAGGCCGGTTCCACGAAGGTTCTCCCCGACATGTCGGGAATTTCGGTCGTCTTCAATATGGACTCGATCGCCAAGCGTCCGACGCGGCCGGACAAAGCCACCTTGTGGATCGGCACGCCGCACGGCTCCAAGTTCTTCCCCGTAGAGCTGGAAGACACCGACAAGTGTCTCGACAAGATCGGCAAGGCCGCGGCTCAACCGGCGAAAGGAAAGAAACCCAAAAAGAAAAAGGCCACGTCGAAAAAGCCGGACTCGTCGAAGAAACCGGCCGAGGGGAAAAAGAAGGCTGATGCGGCGAAGAAGGGCACGTAGAGCCGGAGGACCATACCGCCCAAGCCCCTAGCGTCGGGCGATAGACGCAACGGCACCGATGACAAGGCGATGGAATCGGCCGACGGAGACGCCCGGGCGATCTGATCAGTATAAGAGCCGCAATTGCGTCTGTCCCTACCAGATACTTCATCCATTTCTCTGGGCTTGACGGTCCGCTCGATCCAATGACCATCTACTTAAGATGTTTGATGTCTTGCGAACGATCATTTGGTGCTTTCTGCGCCGCCTGGTTCACGGCCCAGCAACAGAGGCTGATGTCGCGGCGCTGCGGCATCAAGTTGTGTCATTGCGCCGTCAGGTTCCTGGGAGACCAAAGCTCAACCCCTGGGATCGGATGTTCTTCGCAGAGCCTTATCGAGCAAAGCCGCGTTCAATCTTGAACATGCTGATCGTAAAGCCGGAAACGGTGGTGCGTTGGCACCGCGCAGGGTTTCGACTGTTCTGGCGAATGAAGTGCTTGAGAGGCGTCGGGCGACCGAAGGTTCCAGTGGAGATGCGCGAACTCATCAGGGCGATGAGTGAAGACAACCCGTTGTGGGGCGCGCCCAGAATACATGGTGAATTGCTAAAGCTCGGCATCGATGTCTCCCAGTCAACAGTCGCCAAATACATGATGAAACGCAAAGGCCCGCCGTCACAGGGCTGGAGAACCTTCCTTCGCAATCAAGCAGACGGGATCGCTGCGATCGACTTGTTTGTCGTGCCGACACTTGGGTTCAAGCTGTTGTTTGGCCTAGTGATCCTCGATCACAGTCGACGACGTATCCTTCACGTCAACGCAACCTACCACCCGACAGCCGAGTGGGTCGCACATCAGGTTACCGAGGCATTCCCCTGGGAGGGTGCGCCGGAGTTCCTAATACGAGACCGTGACGCATCCTACGGTCAGGTCTACGTCAATCGTCTGTCCGTAACGGGCATCAGAGATCGACCGATCGCACCGCGCTCGCCGTGGCAGAACGCATATGTGGAACGGGCTATCGAATCAATCCGAAGAGACTTGCTCGACCACGTCATCATCTTCAACGAATGCCACCTTCGGCAGTTGCTACGCAGGTATGCCGATTACCACAACGGATACCGAACACACCTCGGGTTGGCGAAAGATACGCCATTCGGCCGTGCCGTTGAGCGGATTGGACGCATCATTTCAATGCCGAAACTCGGCGGACTGCACCACGCCTACGTCCGGATGTAGTTTTTGGTAGGGACAATCTGGATCATGCAATCGAGACTAGCGTCACCAACCCAAAAGCCCAGGAAAACTGCCGGAATCTATGTATTGAGGAATCACAGCCGCCCCAATGCGGTTACTCTAGCCCACCGTCCAAGCATCTCTAAATCTCGGATCGTCACGGCCTGCCTCCTAGCAGGCGCCGCCGGGCTCCCTACCCCTCCGCCGGTAATTACAGCATCGGGATCACTGAGACACGACAGCTGCCTCCGCTACGAAGCCTTCGATCTCAGTCTCGGAGAATCCGTGCTCCTTCAGCACTTCCCGGGTGTGCTCGCCCAAAAGAGGCGCGCCCGTGACAGGGCCGACCTCCGCTTCCGAGAACTTGATCGGCATGCCCAACGTCTGGACCGAGTCGGCACGGCTGTGCGGCACCGCCACGCTCATCTTTCTCGCCAAGACCTGTGGGTCCTGGAGCATTTCCTCAACATTCAGGATCGGACCTGCCGGGACTCCGGCTGCCCGCAGCCGGTCCATCCACTCGTCCCGTGTGCGGGATCTGAAGGTCGGATTAAGGGTGGCCTCGAGCGCAGCACGATTTTGCAAGCGAAGCGCATTGGACACGAAGCGCGGGTCGACAGCCAATTCCGGCACTCCCATGGCCTCGACCAGGCGCAGCCAGTTCGATTGATTGGCCGCACCCAAGGTGAGCCAGCCGTCCGCGGCCTCGAAAGCTTGATAGGGTGCATTGAGGGGATGGGCCGAGCCCATTGGGCCAGGCACCCCGCCGCCGGCCAAAAAGATGGCGGACTGCCAATAGCTCAGCACGATGCCGGCTTCCAAGAGCGAGGTATCTACCATTTGGCCCCGTCCAGTGGCAGCACGTTGGTGCAGGGCAGAAACGGTCCCCAAGGCAGCTAGGATACCGGCGACGATGTCAGTCACCGGCGCTCCACACTTCATGGGCGGGCGCCCCCCTCTCTCGCCTGTGAAGCTCATGAGGGAGCTCATGCCTTGGGCAATGAGATCGAAGCCGGCTCTGTCCGCATAGGGACCGGAACGGCCGAAACCGGAGATCGCACAGTAGATCAAACGGGGGAATCGCTCCTTCAAGGAGGAATATCCGAAACCGAGCTTTTCTATCGTATCTCGGCGATAGTTCTCGAGTAAAACATCCGCGTCCTCGAGGAGGCGCTCGAGGACGCGCCGTCCGCCGTCCGTCTTGAGATCGACGGCGATGCCGCGCTTGTTGCGATTGACCATCATGAAGGAGGCCGCCTCGCCGTCGATGGTGTAAGCGTCGTCTTCTCGCGACGAATCGCCGTGTGGCGCCCTCTCCACCTTGATGACGTCGGCGCCCAGGTCCGCCAGCATCAGCCCGCAAACCGGCCCTGCCATCACGTGCGCCAGTTCGACAACCTTGATTCCCGTCAGGGGCTTCACAGCCTTAGCGTCCTGTCCCATGAGTCAACGTCCCTTAAACACCGGCTTCGTCTTGGTGGCGAAGGCATTGCAACCCGTTTCGAAATCCTCGGTCTCGTAGCAGTCGTAGGCTTCGTCGCGTTCCGCATCGCTCAGCGGCTGCGGATCGGTAAGCCGGCGCAAAAACTTCTTGTGCCAGCGGTTGACCAGCGGGGCGCCGTCCGCAATCCGTCTCGCCACCGTGACGGCAGTCTTCTCGACCAGGTCGTCCGCGACCATTTCGCTGACAAGCCCCCGCCCCAGGGCTTCTTCGGCATCGAACAAGCGCCCCTCGAGGAGGATCTCGAGCGCCACCCTGCGCCCTAACGTCTGCGTCAGTATCGTGAGCTCATCGTAGTCGACCGTAAGCCCCAGCCTATTGATGGGAATCCCGAACCGGCTCGATGTGCCGCAGATCCGGATATCGCACATCATCGCCATCTCTAATCCGCCGCCGACGCAGGCACCATTGATCAGCGCAACAGTCGGATGTGGGCAGTTCCATAGCTTGAGGGTCGGGGGCAGAGTCAGGGCTGCATAGGCCTTTGCCTGGTCCCGCCCCATTCGCTGGGACTCGAACTCTTCGATATCACTGCCCGGACAGAAGGCTCGCTCGCCGGCACCGCGTAAGACAACGCAACGCACGGAGTCGTCCGAATTGAGACGGTCGAAGACCTCGCCGAACTGCCGATACATTGCGCTTGTCATGGCGTTCAGTTTTTCAGGACGGTTCAGCACGACTGTTGCGACGTCTCGCTCCAGCTGCACCGATATGGATCCGCTCATCTCAACATTCCCCTTCCTTGAGACGCACTAGACGTAGAGTTCGCCCATTTCGATTTCGACGGCTCGGCACCTTGTGAATAGACCGGCAGCGGCAATCCACGGCGACATTTTGCGTGTCAAATGCGGGCATTGTCGGGTTAGCCTTGTACCTCACTAACTATCAGATGTAAGGTTATCTGACAAGTTGGTTTGTTCGGACTCGATCCGTCGGTGGCCGCTGTTCAGAATCGGGAACTGGAGATTGAATGACTAGATCCGAAGCCCTCGAGCGCACGCCCTCGCTTCCCGAGGAAGTTGCCCGGGTCCTGCGCGAGGAGATTGACTCGGGCACAATAGCCCCAGGAAACCGTTTGCCGACAGAGCAAGAGCTTTCGGAGCGCTTCAACGTCAGCCGCCCAGTGATTCGCGAGGCTGTGTCACGCCTGAAGTACGACGGTTTGGTCACGAGTCACCAGGGTCGGGGCGTCTTCGTTTCGCCGCCCGCCACCCGCCATGCCTTTCGCATCGAGCCAAAGGCACTCGAGGACCGCCGGGACCTGAGCGATATACTAGAATTGCGCATGACTCTCGAAGCGGAGGCCGCCGCACTCGCAGCCTTGCGCCGCAAACGCGCCCAACTGTCCGCCATGGAGACGGCAATCGGCGCCCTAGAGGATGCAGTCCGCAACAAGGTCCAGGGCGACGACGCCGACGCCGCCTTCCACCGCTCGGTCGTGGAGGCTTCGGACAATACCTATTTCAAGCAATTCACGGAGTTCTTGAAAGGCCGCATCGATGGGAGCATCCGCGCTGCCCGCTACGACTATCTGCAGAACGAAGCCCGCGCTCGGCTCGACATCGACGAGCATCGGGAGATTTTCGAGGCAATCCACCGCCGAGACCCGAATGCCGCTCGGGGCGCGACCCTGCAACATCTGCTGAAGGGCGCGCGGGACCTGAAGTTGGACAAACGCATGTTCGATCACGCCGCCAAGATCCGTCGTTAGCCCGGACCGGCATCTCTGCTGGGGCTTTCACAAGGCTGCCCCGGTCATCGTTCAATATGGACGCAAGGCACTCTGAGAAAATGCCAATCAGTTATCACAAAATATTTGTCAGATAACCTTATGACCTGTAGCATCCTTCGGTCTTTGTGCTGGCATGCCGCCCAAGCAGCGTAAGCGCTGAAGGAAAAGCAACAGAGGCGTGCCGCTAGAAGCATTTGCCCAAACAGAGGAGGAAGTCATGCCTTCAACTCACCGTGTCGCCGACTGGATCGGTATCCTACTTCTGGGTCTGGTCGCCATAGGCTGGACAGGCCCAGCGAACGCAACCGACTATCCCTGCAAGAGCGTTGAGTGGATCGTCGGATGGGGCGCTGGCGGCGGTAGCGACCGATTTGCGCGGAGCATCGCGCCTGGCGTATCCGATGTTCTCGGTGTGCCTGTGAAGGTCATCAACATGAAGGGCGGCTCATCGGTCCTCGCGCAAGAGGAGACCATACAGCGGCCCGCCGATGGCTGTACGATCTTCAGTATCACGCCCGACCAGATCACCAACGAGCTGACCGGCCTAACCGAACTTTCCGCTCTCGGTACCCTGACGCCGGTGTTCCGGGCGCACGTCGATGTGGGCATGCTCCACAGCCAAGAAGGCGGCAAATTCGAGACCTGGGATTCCGTGGTCGACTATGCCAAGGCCAACGAAGGTGAGTTGCTGATCGGCGGCACCGGCGCGGCGAGCTTCGACGAGATCGTCGTCGACGTGGTTATGAACTCCGCCGATTCGACCTTCCGATACATCCCCTACGAGTCGTCCAAGGAGATGCACGCCGATCTGCTGGGTGGCAGGCTCGACGTGATCTACGACGAAGTCAGCGTTATGTCGGGCATGATAGAGGCTGGCCAGGCGCGGCCGCTCATCGTGTTTGCCGAAAATCGGCTCGAGAAGTTCCCGGACGTTCCCTCCGCCAAAGAGCTGGGCTACAAGGTGCCGCCGTCGCTGTGGCGCGGAGCCTCGGTGAAGAAGGGCACGCCCGACGAGATCGTGGCCATGCTGGAGGGAGCTTACATGAAGGCCGCCGACTCCGACGCGTACAAGGAGTTCGAGGAAGGGCGACTGCTCAACCTTTATCCGGGACGCCTAGGGTCCGAAGACTTCGCGAAAGTCATCGCCGACGAGCACGGCCTCTACAAGGGCGTAATCGACAGCCTGCAGAACTAGGAATCGCCCCAAAAGTGCGTGACTAGGCAGCGCTTAACGACAGCTCCCGTCCTGCTCGGTCGCATCGAATCGGCTGATACGGTTTCGTCGGTTCTGTTCCGTTCAAGCGTTGCCGGTCCCGCAGGAGTCGCCTGACTAGGCTAACTGCCTCTCCCTCTTAAGCCTAGTCAGGCGACCAAACTCGGACTGGATCATGCCGTGAGATACGCTGTACTGGTGCCGGCGTCGTTCTTCGCCGCGGCGATCTATCTGTGGTTCGTCGCCTCGTCGTTTCGCGGCGGCGTCGGCCGTTACGAACTGATCGGCCCTTCGTTCTTTCCCAAGATCCTCTTGATCGCGATCATCGCCCTGAGCGCCGTGGAAGTGATTCGGACCTTGGTTGCACGGCAGCGCAGTGTCGCAGCATTCGGCAGCGGGGCACCCGACGGAGCCAAGGCAGGTTTCTTTCCCTTCGACTTAGTGCTTGCGGTCGGCATTACGATTGGATATGTGGCGGCCCTGCATTGGATCGGTTTCATTCTGTCGACGATCGCCTTTCAGGCGTTACTACTCTTCGCGGTGTTCCGCCAACGGCGCTGGCGCATCGCGCTCGGGGTACCGTTCGTCCTGACGACGGTTTTCTTCGTCATCTTCATAGAGTTGATGAGCGTGCCTCTGCCGCGTGGCCACGGCATCTTTTATCAGCTCAATAGGTTGATCTACTAGCGGGCGCGAGGCGATGGAGCTGCTACAAGGCCTCGAAACCGCGCTTCAGTGGGAAACCTTGTTTTTCATTCTGCTCGGCACCTTGACCGGTTTGGTGCTAGGCGCATTGCCAGGTCTTGACGCCACCACGGGGGTCGCGCTGCTTTTGCCGGTAACCTATGTGCTGGCGCCGGTACCCGCACTGTTGTTCTTCGTATCTCTCTATGCGGCGGGCGTGTTCGCCGGTTCCATCACGGCGATCCTATTTCGCATCCCCGGCTCGTCCGAAGCGATCATGACCGCGATAGAGGGGCACCACTTCACGGCCCGAGGGGAAGCCGGCGTGGCGCTCGGGATAGCGGTCACCTGCTCGGCGATTGGTGGGATCGTCGCCACCGTGGCGCTGTTCACGGTAACCCCGATACTGGCCTCGGTAGCGATCCAGTTCGGGCCGTCGGAGTACTTCGCGCTCGGCGTGCTCGGATTGAGCTGCATCGCGGCGGTCAGTGCCAAGGATCCGCTCAAAGGCTTGATCGCGGCGCTCATCGGCTTGCTGCTGTCGACCGTGGGAATCGATCAGATCACCGGCGTAAAGCGGTTCGAGTTCGGCATCACTTCGATCCTGGCTGGCATTCCCTTCGTGCCGGCCATGATCGGCCTCTTCGCGGCGTCCGAGGTCTATCGCAGGATCGCCCAGCGCGATCTTGTGCTGGTCTCCGAGGTCCAGGAGGGCGACGCGGGAGGGGCCGGCAGCCACTTCCGGGTTCGGCTTCCACGCTGGGCTGAACTCCTGCGCTTGCGCTGGACCGTGCTGCGGTCCTCTTTGCTCGGCCTCTTCGTTGGGATCCTGCCCGGTGCAGGCGCGACCACGGCCGCAATCCTCGGCTACAGCACAGAGGTCCGGCTATCGAAAGACCCCGGCGGCTTCGGAAAAGGAAAAGTCGAGGGCGTGGCGGCGCCGGAGTCTGCCAACAATGCAGCAGCTGTCGGCGCCATGATTCCGCTCTTATCGCTAGGCATCCCGGGCAGCGGCACCACTGCGGTCCTGATAGGTGCCTTCTTGATTCATAATCTGCAACCGGGGCCGTTTCTGTTCCTGAACCACAGCGACATCGCCTACGCCTTGTTCAGCGGCATCGCCATCACCAACCTGACAGTGTTGCTGCTGGCCGCCGTCTTCATTCGTTTCTTTGCCCGCCTCGTGCTCTTGCCTTACCCCGTTTTAGCAACGTCGATCCTATCCGTAAGTATCATCGGCTCGCTCTCCTTCGGCGACGTCAACTCGGTGGCCGTAATGCTGGCCTTTGCCCTTCTCGGCCTGGTGTTGGAGGCGACACGATATCCCTTGGCGCCGGTGGTGTTAGGCATGGTGCTCGGACCCATCGTCGAGACCTCGCTACGGCGTGCACTGCTGATGAGCAATTTCGATTTCTTGGAGATTCTGACGCGCCCACTGACGGCAGTCCTACTCCTAGTCGCCGTCGTTTTCGTCACCGCTCCCCTGGCCAGGACATTGTTGCAGCGCGTCACGCTCAACCGTAGCGGCAGCTAACTCGCCCCGCACAGCCGAGGCCGAGACGCCGGCCGATGGCAATTCACTGAAGTGAGGACCAAATGAACGTCGAACGACCGAACTCCCCGAGCGCCAGAGACGCCAAGCAGATTCTTCATCCCTTCACGAACTGCCGCGCCCTCGAATCCGACGGGGCGCTCGTGATAGAGCGCGGTCAGGGCATATACGTCTATGACGACGCTGGGACAGAGTACATCGAGGCTCTGGCCGGCCTCTGGAGCGTCGCCGTCGGTTTCGGCGATAAAAGGCTGGTCGATGCCGCCACGGCGCAACTGAACAAGTTGCCCTACTACCACACCTTCGCCCAGAAATCGAATGACCCGATCGTCGAGCTGTCGGACCGCCTGCTACGAATGGCGCCGCGCCCCTTTTCGCGGATTTTCTTCACGAACTCCGGGTCCGAGGCCAACGACACGGTCTTGAAGCTGGTTTGGTACTACAACAATGCCCGCGGGCGGCCGAAAAAGAAGAAAATCATCTCCCGCCTTAACGCTTATCACGGCTCCACGATCGGCTCTGGAAGCTTAACCGGAATCCCCCGGAATCATATCCACTTCGATCTGCCGATCGCCAACATCCTGCATACCGCCTGCCCCCACTACTACCGCTACGCCTTGGACGGAGAATCCGAGACGGCCTTCACCGAGCGCCTGATCGCAGAGTTCGAGGAACTAGTGCTCAAGGAAGGACCGGAGACCGTCGCGGCCTTTATCGGCGAACCGATCATGGCGTCCGGCGGCGTGTTCGTTCCGCCGAAGGGGTACTGGCCCGGCATCCAGTCGGTCTGCCGCAAGCATGACATCCTTGTCATTGCCGACGAGGTCATTACCGGCTTCGGGCGAACCGGAACCATGTTCGCCAGCGAGCTGTTCGGCATCGAGCCAGATATACTCGTGGTTTCGAAGCAGCTTACCTCGTCCTACATCCCCATGGCGGCGCTGATGATCACCGACGAGCTCTATCAAGGCATCGCCGACAACAGCGCGGAGCTTGGCGTCCTCGCCCATGGGATAACCGCGTCGGGTCATCCCGTGGCTGCGGCGGTAGCCAACGAGTGCCTCACCATCATCGAAGAACAAGGCCTGGTCGAGAACGCCGTCGTTTCCGGCCGGCGCTTGCAGGATGGCCTGCGACGCTTCGCGAGTCATCCGCTGGTCGGCGAAGTCCGCGGCGTCGGCCTCATCGCGGCCGTCGAGTTCGTCCGCGACAAGAAAACCAAAGCGGAATTCGACACCAAGGGAGCGATTGGGCTCAAATTCTTCGAACTCGGCCACAACCAAGGTTTGATCGTTCGCAACATCTTCGATTCCGTCGCCTTGTGCCCCCCACTGATCATCAACGAGGCGGAGGTCGACGAGTTGCTTGAGCGCTTCGGGCGAACCCTGGAGGATACCTACGCCTTCACGCGCGCCAACGGACACTTGGATTGAGAGGGAGCGGAACTTTGCGCACGCATGCCATAGCGGTCATTCCCGGCGACGGGATCGGCCAGGAAGTCATGCCTGAGGCCATCGCCGTCGTCGAAGCCCTGGGACCGGCCCATGGCTTTTCCATGGAGTGGAAGGAGTTTCCCTGGTCCTGCGCGTATCATGCGCAACACGGCGCGATGATGCCCGAGGATGGCGTGGATCAACTGAAGCCCTTCGACGCTATCTTGCTAGGCGCCGTCGGCCTACCCTCGCTGCCGGACCACGTCTCCCTCTGGGGCCTCCTGATCCCGATCCGCCGGGCCTTCCAGCAGTATGTCAATCTGCGGCCTTGCCGGCTGCTCGACGGCATCCAGTCGCCGCTGCGCGGCCGCGGCCAAGAGGACATCGATCTGATAGTCGTACGAGAGAACACCGAGGGCGAGTACTCCGAGATCGGCGGGCGAATCTACGCCGGCACGGACCAGGAAATGGCGATCCAGGAATCCGTCTTCACCAAGCAAGGCGTGGACCGCACTTTGCGCTACGCCTTCGAGCTCGCCCGCGGCCGGCCACGCAAGCACCTCACTTCGGCTACGAAGTCGAACGGCATCGTTCACACCATGCCGTACTGGGACGAACGTTTCGCTGACGTGCTACAAGATTACCCGGATGTCGAGACTGCCAGCTTCCATATCGACATTCTCGTCTCGCACTTCATCCAGCACCCGGATTGGTTCGACGTGGTGGTCGCCTCGAACCTCTTCGGTGACATCCTTTCGGAGATCGGACCGTCGATCGCCGGCTCTATCGGCATCGCGCCCTCGGGCAACATCAATCCCGAGGGTCTCTACCCCTCGATGTTCGAGCCGGTACACGGCTCGGCGCCCGACATCGCCGGCCAGCATATCGCCAACCCCATGGGGATGATCTGGTCCGCCGCGATGATGCTGGAGCATCTCGGCGAAACGACGGCCGCGGCCGCCATTGAGAACGCCTTGAATGCCGTTTGTGGTGCCGGTGCCGCCCTCACCCCCGACCTGGGAGGAACCGCATCGACCGGCGAACTGGGCAAGGCCGTGATCGCGAATTTATCCTGACAGGAATCCGTTCTCGGAAAGTGAGCCCTTGGGTCACGCGGTTTCCCGATAGCTTGCAGTCGACGCCAGATATCTCACCAGAGAAACGAAATCAAAGACCGGCAGCCCAAATCGCTCCCGCAAGATGTCGGCATAGGGTGTGAAAACAGCGCACTCCAGAAGCACGGCTTCCACATCGCCGTATTGACCGATGAGCGCATCGGTCGCTTCCACGAGATGCTCACCAAAGCTTGCCGAGTCGAGATTTTCTTGCGCGAGACTCTTGAACTCTCTTGTCTCCTGGATACTGGAAACCGCGACTTTCGCATTGGCTGGAAGGCCTGCTTTGCTCAAGACCTCTTGGGTCAGACGATCCTGGAAGGCCGTTAGAACGGCAATTCGCCCGTTCGGGCCAACGGCCTGGTGAACGAGTGGAAGCTGCAGCAGGCTCGATAAACTAACCGGCAGTCTAACCGCGTTGGCAACCGCCTCCTGATAGTGGATCATAAATCCGCAGTTGCTGGACAGCGCTGCTATGCCCATAGCCGCCAATTCCCGAGCCGCTGTCACGATCGTCTCCTCTAACGACGGATCGCCATTGGTGACCCGAGTTGCGGTTGCGCCGTCCACCACCTTGAACAGGACCGGAAAGTCGTAAGTGCCCGCATGGGCCGTGTCGCCCGGCACATGGGTCTCGACCTCATCGAGAAGCAGCATCCCGATCCTGTAGCCATAGGCCTGAGGCTGCGGCAGCAATCTGTATGTCGTCAAAGCCGTCTCCCGAGAAAGTCTAGGTGAGGGTCTCCTAAAGTCCGACCCGGCGCCAGCCTCAGTTCTACAATAACACCGAGCCCAGGCCTTGGGATGGCGTCAGGGGATCATCGAAGTCGACGATCAGTTCCTTGCGCGCGATGACCCAACCCCGGCCCTTGACCTCGACGCGGCAGCCAAGACCGCTGCCGTGAGGGCCGACGTGGTAGCATTCCCCCTCGAACACCACGTCCCAGCACGAGCGCGTGCGTAGAGGATCGCCTTGCTGCATGTCGCCATACTCGACCAACTGAGCAACGGCGGCCGTCGTCCCGGTTCCCGACGGGCAGCGAGACACGGAGTGCGGATAGACGACCGGCGAGATACGGCGCTCGAGTATGCCATCCTCGCTCTTGATAGGCGGCGCAGTGAACAAGACGAAGACCGCCGGGCCTTGGTCGCCCAACTCGAAGTGCTCGTAGGATACCTGCTCTCGCGCCGCTTCCATGAAGGCTTCCGCGAAAGCGCCCATCTTGGCCTCCTCCTCCTTGACCATGTCCAAGCCATAGCTCGGCCCGTCGATCACCGAGTAGAAGCAACCGCTCCAAACCACATCGAACTCTATGCTGCCCCACCCCGGCACGTCGATCCGGGCGCCCTTCTGCGCCACGTAGGCCGTCGAGTCGGGCTGGTAGGTGATGTCGACGACCTTTCCGTCCTGACAGTTGGCGATCAGGGTGACTAAGCCGCCAGGAGACTCTAGCACCAGCTCCCGGCGTCCGTCGGCCATGGGCAGATGCCCATCCTCCAAGAGCGCGATTGCTGTTGCCATGGTATTGGACCCGGAGAACAGTGGATATCCCATGTATTCCATGATCACGAACCCGGCTTCCGCCTCCGGCCGGCCGGACCTCACGACAAGGTCGGCAAAGTGCGACGGATGACCGCCTCGCGGTTCATGGAGGAGAAGCTGCCGCAAGCCGTCCGCCTCGGACTCGAGATACTGCATCTGCTCTCCGACCGTGTCTCCCGGCAGTGACTTCACACCCGACATGATGATCTGGTGAACGTCGCCTCCAATGTGAACATCCACGGTGCGAACGATGGCGCAGTTGCCTGGCATATCAAACCTTTCCTCAAAATCCGCCCGACTCAAAAGGCGTCTTCGTTTCTTCCGACGCTTTTCCCCCACTAAACGAAACTGAGTTCAGTCGTCCCCAAGCCAACAAACTCGGCGACGACGTCATCTCCGGCATTGATCCAATAGATGTCGGTCGCCGTTCCCGTGTTGTGCATATCGCCGGCCTTCAACCCGCCGCTGTCCCGCGAACGTGCATTGGCAAGCCAAACCAGAGCCTCGAAGGGATCGCCAAGCACATTCGCACCCAGGCCCTCGCGTTCGACGCGGCCGTTCACCCGCAAGGTGACCGCCACGCTCGACAGATCCAAGGACCACCAATCAGTCACGCCGGCTCCGTACACCAAGGCACCGTCTGTGCCATTGTCCGCAATCACTGAGAACACACCCTGTTCCGGCCAATCCTTCAAATGGCCAGCAACGACCTCGATCGTCGGATGAACCGAGGCAACGGCGGCCTCCACCTCCAATCGGCTATATGGCTCGGCTCGGCTCGGAAGGTCAGTGGACAGACGAAAACCGAACTCGCACTCCAACAGGATGGGCGGAAACTTCGCAGCCTCGAGAGTCGCCGGGCTCGCCAGGATGAAGTCCTTGAGCAAGCGTGCATAATAGGGCTCGTCGAGGCCCAGCATCTTCTGGATGACGGGGTTCGTGCAGGCGCAGAACCAACCTCCGACACTCCATCCCAGAACCTCGATGAAGCGCTCTTGCACTGCATAAGCCTCCTTCAGGCTGCGCGGTCGGCAATCCTCGGGTATGCAGTCAATGACGGCATTCTGAACCCGAGCATCGGCCAATAGGTGGGCCGCCCTATCGATTTGCTTTTCCGTTAGCATGCCTATCCTCCCAAGGACTTTCGGTGCCGCCAGGCCGCTAGTAGGCCGGCTGCAGGTGCCGATATAGGGACCGCTCCCAGCGGTCGAAGCCGAATTGCATGGCTTGGACCATGCACCAGTAGCAGAGCCCAGCCATGATAAAGGGCGTGAAGGGATCGAACTCCAAGAAGACCGCGTCGTTCGCGAAGGCCAAGAGATCGAAAACGGTAATCGCGCCAACCACCGCAGTCGTCTTGATGAACATGATCGTCTCGTTTCGGTAAGACGAGAATCCGTAGCGAAATGCCAGGGGCATTTGGACTTTGGCAAAGTAGGCATAGCGTGGCAGGCCGAGAGACGATGCGGCTTCGCTCAGTCCCCTCGGCAACGCCAGGAAACCGCCTCGCCAGATTTCGCTCAAGAACGCGGAGTGATTGATCGACAGTGCCAGCAAAGCGCAATTGAACGGCTCCCTGAAGAATGCCCAGAGAAACGTGTCGCGGACCAACCCGACCTGCGCCAAACCGTTGTAGATAAGGTAGAGAACGAGAAGCAAAGGGGCGCCCCGAAAGACCGTCGTGTAGCATTCAGCCGGCCACCGTATCCACCGCTTGGTCGAGAGTCGCGCCAATCCTATAGGAACCGATACCACGAGGCCGATCACAATTACCGGTACCATCAGGGCCACCGTAACCACGGCACCCTGCAGCAGGTCGGGCAGCAGTCTTATGGCAAGGGCGGTGTCGAAGAGCATCTGGCTTCCTAGGCCGCGGCTGTCTGCGCGGCGGCGCCCCTCGCGTCGTCGGCCTGCCGGTAAGGTCGGTCCAGTCTCTCCTCAATGCGACGCATGAGATAGGCGCTGACGATTGCCAGGAGAACGAACACGGCACCCGAGGCAATAAAGAAGAGAAACGGCTGGTTCGTCGTACCAGAAGCGACGTAAGCCACCCGAACAATGTCCGTCAAACCGACCAACGACACGTAGGCCGTGTCCTTGAGCACGATCAGCCAGATATTGGACAAGGCGGGCGCCGCCAAGCGAAGGACCTGCGGTAAAATCACGATGCGATACATGGGGTAGCGTTTCAGTCCAAGCGACCGCGCCGCCTCGAATTGCCTGGCCGAAATATCCAGATAGGCACCTCGAAAGGCCTCGCCGAGGTAGGCCGAGTAGACAATGGCAAGAGCCGTGATTCCGGCAGCCATGGGCGTCACCTCGACACTCAAGCCGCTGATGGCGCTCAGCAGAACCGGAAGGTTGTAGTATACGAAGAAGATGACAAGGAGCGGCGGCACACCCATCACCATGGATGCGTAAACCTTCCAAACCGAGCGGACCAGCCGGCGCCTCGACGATGCCGCCATCGACCAAGCGATCCCGACGACAAAAGAAGAGGCATAGGCGGAGAACGCGACGAGCATGGTGATGAGGAAGCCGTGCAGCAACTGCGGCGTCCAGCCGTCCTCACCGAAAAGAAGTGCCCACATGCGTCAAACCTTGCGAAATCCGCATTACCTGTCCTGTACATTCGACCGACCCGAGATCGGCCCCAGGGGAAGAGCGAGCGACGGTAAAGGACCGATGACTTCATAAAGCGGTTGGTCGCTTGGCTCGACTTATCTCAAGCGCAGCGACCAACCGAAGGTCCCAATACGCTGACCGCTGCTAGGTACAGTTCGCCGGCTCACGGTCGCTGACAGGGACAGGGATATACTTCTCGCGAATCTCCGTGTAGGTGCAGTCCTCGAAAATCGATACAAGGGCCTCATTGACCTTGTCTCGGAGCTCGGTATTGCCTTTCTGAACGGCCCAGCTGCGTCCTTCGTCGCCCCCATCGAAGGAGTCGTTCGACACCAGCTTGAACTTGCTGTCGAGGTCGCTATCGGCGAATTTCCTCGCCCAGTTGATGCGTCCGCCCATGACCAAATCGATGCGTCCCGCTTCCAGGTCGAGCGCCATCTGGTTGATGTTGTCGTAGAGGTTCAAATCGGCGTCGGGCGCCAGATCTCTGAGCGGGGGAATGAACCAAGAGCCCTTGATGCCGCCAATCCGCTTACCCGACAAGCCTTCGGCATCGAAGGGATCGTCCCACGAGATCGGCACGATCCAATCGGTCGGATTGGTGAGCACCGGATCGGTGAACTCGGTCTTTTCCAGACGCTCAGGCTTCGGAGTCAATTGGGATACGATCATGTCGATCTTGCCCGTCACCAAAGACGGCAGCAGCGCCTTGAATTCGTAGGCGACGATCTCGCAATCCGCATCCAACCTCTTACAGACCTCTCGCGCAAGATCCGGCTCTAACCCGGTCAACGAGCCGTCGGAATTCGTCATACTGAAGGGTGGATAGGTTCCCTCGTTTCCCATCTTGATCGACATATCGGCAGCACCAGCCGGCGCCGCAATTGTCAGCGCCACCATGAACGCGAACAAGTTGACCTTCATTCTTGCCTCCATTCTCTGGCACCCGGACTGCATGTCACAGGTGAACGCTCCCGCGAGCCTCTAGGCTCGAAGCGGGCATGGGCCCAGGAGCCTGGCGTTAGCCGCTCTTCTCGTGCTCCGCTCCCTCGGGCCGCCTCTAGCGGATGCCCAATCTGATAGGACGATCGGCCAAAACTATCCATTGATCAGATGGAAAACATACTTCGTGCCGGAACGATGAATAAGCCGAGCCCCCGCAGCATCGGTTGTCTTTCACAGTTGATCCCTGCGCAATCACGGTAACGCGCGTCTCCTCTCGGAAACGCTGTCCCCCCTCCAACCGCTGCCATCGCCTCGCGATCCAACCCTTCGCCAGCACAAAGACTCCGCCAGCGTTTGGCCACCCACCAACATCGACAGTTGTCGATGTAACAGCTATCATTGTTGCTACGGCGCAACTTCGCGGAGTCTATGTGCATGACCACGCGGCACCTGCAGATCCCAAGCCTTCAAGACGCCGATTTGCGGCTATTGCGGACCTTCATGGCGGTGGTGCGCAACAATGGATTCACCGCTGCACAGACCGAGCTCAACATTGGACAGTCGACGATCAGCGGCTGCATGGCCCAGCTCGAGGCGCGCCTCGGAGTCAAGCTTTGCGAGCGCGGCCGCGGCGGCTTTCGGCTCACCAATCACGGGATCCGCGTCCATGAGGCGACTGAAACGCTGTTTGCAGATCTGGATCGGTTTCGCAGCGAAGTCGGCGATATTCACGATCAGCTGGTCGGCACTTTTCAACTCGGCATGGTCGACGCTGTTGCGACGATGTCCGAGGCACCCTGGTGGACCGTATTGGGCCAGTTCGTCGTCGATGCCCCCGGAATCACCCTCAAGATGAAGATCGACTCGCCGCAGGCCCTGGTGCGTGGCCTCCTCGATGGGCGCTTCGACGCCGCGGTTCTCCCGATATTCCGGCGCCCCAACCAACTGCGACTCACACCCATTATGCTCGATGACCCCCAAACGCTGTACTGCGGGTCGACGCACGAGTTTTTTCACCGGCGCGCGCGGGAGATCACGACGGAGATGCTGGAATCCGCTCCGTTCGCGGCGCGACGACACATGGAGGGCTGGGCGCACCCTGGAGGCCTCAGCTATAAAGTGAAGGCGGTGGCAACCGATATGGAGTGCTTGGCGATGCTGGTCTTGTCGGGACAGTTCATCGCATATCTGCCGGCCCACTACGCTCGCATTTGGGTGGACCAAGGCCTCATGAAACCCATATTCGAGGACGAGCTCACCTACTTGTCGAACCTTTACTTCGCAATCCGCAAACGTGATCCGGGCAATGCCGCAACACTGCTCGCGCAGAAGCTCAAGAGGTCCATTCGGAACAAGCAGATGTCTACGTCGAACTGACTGTTCCTACTGAAAATTCGATCCGGCGATCTCGGCTTGACCGGTAGGTCGATCAGGCGATCATCGGGTCATGCTCGGCGTCCTACGAACACTCTTCTGGTGCGTTCTCAGACGGCTCCTGCACGGTCCGGCCAGCGAGACGGACATCGCAGCGCTTCGCCACCAGACCGTCGTGTTGCAGCGCCAAGTTCGGGTTCGGCCAAAGCTGACCAGCTGGGATCGCTGGTTCCTCGCGGCGATCTGCAAGGCGAAACCCAGATCACTCTTGAACATTTTGATCGTGAAGCCCGAGACGGTCGTCCGATGGCACCGGGCTGGGTGTCGTTTCTCAAAACCTTAATTCCGAAGGCTGGCACGCCATTCTTGTGGAGACCTGTCACCGGATATCGGCTGAATTGTGCGGTTCATGGGCAGTCTTTCACAGAGTCAGGAGATCGGAGGCCGTCGAACTCAGACGGAAATCTAAACGCTTGGAGGTCGGAGCGGCACGGGTCAAAACAGGTAAGCGCCGGAGCTCGGTCTCTACGCGGCGAGACGCTCATATCGATGATGTAGGCCGCCAACCTCCGGAGTAGCCACGATTTGGCCTCCAGACCCCGAGATTGTTGGCCTTGGGACAGGAGCGTCTTTGTTCAACGCTAAGTGAGTTCGGGTCCGGTTGTAGTACGCGAAGTAAGATTTGAGGGTGTGCCTCAGGTGACCTTCGCTAAGAGCGATAACATAATCCAGACACTCTCGTCGGATCGACCCGATCACCCGCTCGACATAGCCGTTCTGCCAGGGTGATCGCGGCGCTATCGGGACATCCAGTATGCCCATCGCAGTCACCCTATCGCGGAAGGCCTGGCCGTAGGTGCGGTGGCGATCGCGGATGAGGAAACTCGGCGATTCGTCCCAGGGGAATGCTTCTGTGATTTGCTGGGCCGTCCACGCGGCCGTTGGGTTCGGCGTGACACCAAAGTGAACCACCTTGCGTCGATCGTGGCTCAGGACGACGAGCACGAAGAGGATCTTGAAGGTCAAAGTGGGGATGACCAAGAAATCGATCGAGGCCGTCCAGTGGAGGTGATTGCGGAGAAAGATCTTCCATCTTTGATCTGGATCCGGAGGGCGTCGGGGCAGATATCTGGAGACGCTAGCCTGGCTAACTTGGAAGCCGAGCTTCAGGAGCTCGCCGTGGATCCTCGGCGCACCCCATAGTGGGTTCTGCGCACTCATCTGCCGAACGAGGGCTCGTATCTCACTCGATGTCCTGGTCGTCCACCGCGACGTCTCGACTTCCAGTGCCAATAGATCCAGAAGCCTTCTCGATGCCACCGCACCAGAGTTTTCGGGTGGACGATGCAGGTTGACGATACAACTTTGGGGCACATCCGATAAAGCCACGAGAGGATGAGACGGTCCAACGTCTTGAGATGCGTGCGCCTAGGTGAGGACCGCTTCAGAATGTCAAGCTGATGACGGAGCACTAGGCAGGTTTTCCACCTGGAGATCAGCCCGCGATCTCAGGCAGGCAACCGCCTGGAATGCGATCAATCTGAGCAACTGGATCATACAATCCAGATTATCAATCCCTAGTCCAAAGCCCAGGAATTCCGCCGGAACCTACCTTTTGAGGAACCACAGCGCTCGCCTAGGCGCGAAACGCCTCCAGCCCGGCAAAGGCATTGGGATCAATCGCGATATAAAGGTGCCCCTTTGGCCGAGCGCGACTCGCCGCTTCGTCGTGCCACTCCGCCTGATCTGGGCCAACAGCATTGTCGAGAAGGCATCCGGAGAGAAAGGCTACCATGAGGCCGAGCCCGAATCCGTTCGAGGCCGCGAACGGACTTACCGCACCCGCCAATCCCGCCACCGGATCGGTCGTTGGCCTCCCTTCGGAATCGATGGCGCAACCTTCCGCCAGTCGTTCGCCACAATGAGCAGCAATTCGCATACGGGCTGACAATTCGGCGGAGCTCGCCATATCGAACAGAAAGGGGTGCGCCCCCGCCGTCGGGAAACCGAAGGCGAAGGGATTTGTACCGAGCATTGGCTCGACACCGCCAACCGCGTGGACCGTAGGCGGGCTAAAGAGGCCCAAAGAGCTGCAAAGTGTGTTTGACGGCGTGGTATCAATGCTGAGAAACGATATGTTTACGCGGGATGCTCGGTGCTATACATTGACGGAACCCTTTCAGTCGCATAATCTGTTACAAGCAGTTGTCATTTCGAGATACAAGCATGTTCGTAGGTTGTGATATTGGCCGAGTACCATGATACGTGAGGGCTTTTGGTGAATCGATCGGTGACCCGTGGAAGTCAGGCCAAGAGAGGAATTGGCGCACCCGCTCCCGTCTCATCAGCTCAGGTTGAACAGATCCTGCGTCAGCGGATCCGGCATGAGTGCGAACCTGGCAGCCGGTTCTCCTCCGAGCCAGAGCTGTGCAAGGAATTCCAGGTTAGCCGGACAATGATTCGCAGGGTGCTCAGCACCCTTGCGGACGAAGGCCTCATTCGGCGCGAACCTCGTCGTGGAACGTTCGTTTCGTCATCGCCGCGCGTGCACCGCCAGCCCCAACTGTCTCAACTTTTTGATAGGTTGCAGACCTATCGCTCGAACACGTCGGTGAAAGTGCTCTCTATAACGACGGAGGCCGGCATGCCGCAGTTCAGGCGGCGGCTAAGGCTCGGTTCCGAGGAGCCGCTGACAGTCGTGCGCCGGGTGATGTTGCTGGATGGAACACCGGTGAACTACCTAGTATCCTTCATGTCCTATAACGTGGGCCACCGGGTGACCAAGAAGGCGCTGGAGCGCCAGCCGCTTGAGTGGCTTCTGCCGAGGCGGTTCGGTGTGCCGCTAGAGAAGATCGTGCAAACGATCGAGCCGATTGTCGCAGATATTGAAGTCGCTCGGCATCTTGAGGTGCCGATCGGATCTCCGATATTGCTTGTCGAACGCGACTTTGTCGGTCGGACTCGAAAGCCTGTGTACCATACACAGGCGTTCTTTCGCGGTGACCGCTACAAGTATTCCGTCGAGACCCGCTTGGATCGGTGAACGACCGTCATAGATGTGATCTCGGGCCTACTCCTTATGGGATGTACGGCGCTTGGAACCGGTGAATGATGTAACACACCTGGGTTCTACATGACTTTCGGGCCAGAGGGTGTACGATGCGCTCTCATGGGCGGTTCGAGTGCCGGCATACTCTTCTGATGTGGCACATGGGTTCGCGCCGGGTCATGCCGAAACATTTCTTAAGGAGCTTCCTCGCAAGATATAACGTAGCGGGCGATTTCATCGTGTCGGGCGAACCAAACGTCGGTCTTCTGCCGAAGGAACGTCAACAGGTCCTTCAACATCGCCCATCGAGACCTATGGCCGATCACTTGCGGGTGCATAGTCAGTAGCAGCATGGTTCCTTCGTCTCGTGCCACTTCGAATTCCTGTTTCCAGATTTCGAGCACGTCGTTAGGTTTGATGTACGGCAAGAACCCTGTCTCCCTCATAATCTGCAAGTAGGGATAATCGTCGAGAAGCCACTCGACCGGTAGCTCCACGACGCCCGTCGGCTCTCCGCGTTCAACCAGTTCGTAGGGACGGTCGTCGCCCATCAAGCTACTGTCGTATTCGAACCGAAGGTCGCGCAGAATTCCCAAAGTGTGCGGAGTGAAATCCCAGGACGGCGTCCGGATTCCGCTTGGCGGATGCCCCAAACGACGGGTCCAGTAGTCACACGTCTGCACCAGAAGCTGTCGCTCCTGATCCGGCTCCAAATCGCTGGAGACTTCGTGAATCCAGCCGTGCGCGCCGATCTCATGCCCGCCTTCCAGAATCGAGTCGACTTCCTCGGGATGCAGCTGTGCGGATACTACCGGTACGAAAAAGGACGCCGGAATATCCAATTCGGCCAAAAGCTTCAGAATTCTAGGTAGAGCCGCTCGGGCGCCATAGGCACCCCTTGCAAGCGATCCTGGCGACCGCTGGTTTCGGTAGAGCCAGCCGGTCTCGGCGTCGAAATCGAACGAAATCGCCACAGCCACCCTGGCACCATTCGGCCAAGCCGCGGGTGTCAGATCTCGACCGGCCGTGACCGCGTCGGTCAACCGTTTCACGCGGTCGAGGGGCCATGACCAAATTGGATCTTGATCCTTGCTCATCGTCTCTCCCGCATTGGCGCCCGCGGCGCAATGCCATTCCTCGCCGACGGCAATTCCAGAGCGGCCATCTCACAGACCCGAACGGCTGGACAGCGGCTCGTCATTCTCAGTCCCAGGATCGCCCCCCAGGGAGCATTGCCGTGCATGCCCTTGAAGGCCGATTGTTCCGACGGTCGGTCGGACCGCAACCCTTGCCGCTTGATAGGACGGCGAAGAAGCGAACTACCCAGATGCAATCCCTCCGAAGGGCCTTGGCCGAACCCCAATCAGCGCAATCGCCGTCGGTCCTGTTTCATCGGTTTCCCTCACGAGATCGCTCGCCGACCGAACTCCGTCCGAGCATGTCTGATCACATCTGATTATGCAACTTGTCTCTCTCGAATACATGACTTAGGCTCGCGAAGAGGCTCGCGTGAAAGATGGCGCTGGAGTGATGGCTTTGCCGTACAGGCCCAAAGGACAAGAATCGCTCATGGCTGAGACATCAGAAAGCGTCGATTCCGCCGAATTGTTTCGTCCGCAACCGCCACCTGGAAGAATATTCGTTGATCGGCACCGCCTGCGCACTGCGGGCGACGCGATAGAGAGCTCAAGCGATGCGGTGGTGCCGAACTTTCCGCTCGGTTTCGAGTTTCGCTTCGAGCCGAGCTGAATTGCCAAATTCGGGTGGCAAGCTGGCCGATGCGCAGGCTTCTCCGGCTATGCCGCTCACTCCGGCATGAAGAGTTGAAGCCTTCTAACGAAGAGGTGCGTCATGGAACAAACGACTTGCATTCGGAAAGCCGACTGGGCGGTTGTCTGGGATGCACGTTCAAGGTCGCACAAGTACCTTCGCAACGTCGACATAGCGTTCACGGGCAACACGATCGACCATGTCGGCAAGAACTTCAAAGGCAAGGCTCAGACGGAGATCGACGGTCGACACCTCTGCGTTCAGCCTGGCTTCGTCAATGTCCACTGTCATCCAACGAGCCAGCCCATCACACGTGGCGTGCGCGAGGAGCTGGGTAACCCATCGATGTACATGAGCGCCCTCTACGACCGAACCGGGCTGTGGGAGGCGGACCAGGATGGCATGATCTATGGGATGCAGGTGGCATTCTGTGAGCTCATCAAAAGCGGCGTCACCTCGGTCATCGACTTCGCTACGAGGGTGCCGGAGGGATGGCTGGACGTGTTGGTCCAATCAGGCCTTCGCGTTTTCGCGGGTCCTGGGTTCCGTGACGCACAGTGGCGCGTCGTGAACGGCAGCCGCCTCGAATACGAATGGGACGAACGGGCGGGCGAGCGTGCATTCGAGCAAGCGGTGTCGCTCGTGGAAGCGGCAATCGGGCATCCCTGCGGACGACTGTCCGGCGTCATAGCCCCATCGCAGGTCGATACCTGCACCGAGAGAACTTTTCAGAAGGCGCTGAGACTGGCTGAGGACAAGCACTTGATGATGCAAACCCACGCCTCGCAAAGCGTGGTGGAGTTTCAGGAGATGACCAGGCGCACCGGCAAGACGCCGGTGCAGTGGCTTGATTCAATCGGAGTTCTTGGCCGCCGCACGACGGTCGCCCATGGCATTTTCATTGACGCGCACTCGATGACTTGCTGGCCGACACGCGAGGATGTGCGGCTTCTGGCCGAGTCCGGGACGACAGTCGCCCATTGTCCGCTGGTCTTCTCACGATACGGTCAAGCGCTGGAAAGCGTCGGCGGCTATCTCCGGGCCGGCGTCAATATTGGGATAGGCACCGATACTGCGCCTCACAACATGCTGGAGGAGATACGCCAGGGCCTCATTCTTGCCCGCGTCGCCAGTCGCAACATCTATGATCTCACCGCTGGTGACCTATTTCACGCCGCTACTGTCGGCGGGGCCAGGGCCTATCTCCGTGACGACATTGGCCGTCTTGCCAAGGGGGCCAAAGCGGACCTCGTCTTGGTTGACCTTCGCCACTCGCTGATGCGGCCGATGCGAGACCCGCTGCGCAACCTCATCTACACTGCCGCCGAGCGAGCCGTCAGAGACGTTTACGTAGATGGCAGGCAGGTCTTGGCGGATGGTCGGGTGCTAACTCTCGATATCGAGAAGGCGACAGATCGGCTCGAGGCGTCACAGTTCCGGGCGGAAAAGAACGTGTCGACCCTCGATCCTCAGCATCGCCGGAGCACCGATATTTCGCCCCTCGTTCTTACCGCGGAGTAAGTGAAGAGTTGCGTCGCGCCGACCGGGGTCTGCAGTCGATGGATTCAGGCGATAGGCGCCATGAAGAAGACGAGCGCAGATCCGCGCTGTTCACCAACGCCTGCGATCAATCTGAACGGCGGCGATTGGCGTCGTCAGCCTCCTGTTCTGAATTCTGTCGCCTCAGGAAGTCCATTTCCGGCAAAGGCGCATCGAGCTACATGCGTCTGGGTATGAAACGGCAGAACCAAGCAGCGAGAAACATCCACACACCGGAACTCATGAATACAATCGAGAGAGGAAAGAAATGCAATAAGAACGCAAAGATCCCGGGAGGCGCCAGCTGGGCGAAATCGCGATAAGTCTGAAAAACACCGGTCATCTCGGGTCGCTCCAACGGTCGCACGGCGCGCATGAAAAGCACATTGCCGGCCCCGTCGATCGCGGTCGTACCCAGTGCGGCGACAACCAGCAAGACCAAGACCGTTTGCGGGCTATCGCTGCAAGCGAATACGATGGCCATGACCAAAGCATTCGACAAGAATCCGCCATACATCAAACGTCTCAGTCCGTAGGTACGCCCTATCCAGCCCCACAATGGCAGGGTCAGCGTCCACGCCGCGCCTATGGAGACGACCGCCGAACCCATGAGACTGTCCTGCCCCGACTGCGCAGCATAGATGGGAGTGTAGATTATGAACATCGCCCACCATGAGGACCGCGCCACGGTCAGCAGCCACGCCAAAAGCAGTCGAGGCTGGGAGGAGAAGCGTCGCACGTTGCGTAGAACGCTGGACCCGCGTCTTTCCGACTTGAGCAGTTGGTCCTTATGCAGACCAAGGGCAAGAAAGTAGGCGACGGAGAGTAGCGCCGACAGCGTTGCCACACCGTAAGGGATCCAGTCCATAGCGCGTGTTCCCAGGTACACGCCCAACCAAGGTCCCACGGACAAGGCGGCAACCATGCAAAAGACGCGCTTGGGTTCGAACCGCGTCAACTCGCTACGGCCGATCCGTTCCATAACATGCAGGCTCAACGTGACATCCAGAAACACCACCGCGAACACATGGACGAACATGCCCGTGAGGAAGATTGGTGTCGGCTTTGCGGCCAGAAGCAGACTGGATGCCACCATGGCAATGCTTCCGGCCAGAAATGTGTACCGTCCACCAAGGAAGCGCACCATAGATGGCATGGACAAACTGGATACAATGCCAAGCCCGCTGGCGGCGAAGTACGTGAAGCTCACCAGCTGGGCGGAGCCCAGCAATTCGAGGGACTTCAAAGGGAGTACTGAAAGCAGTATGCCGCGACTGAAGGTGGCCACAAAGAACAGCCCTGCCAACAGATTGTGGTTGAGTCCTCTCACTTCGGCTCCATGAAGTGCCCGGCGTCGGTCGCCGCTTCCTGAGAGGACAGCGGGGCTCGTCCTGTGCGGCGCTGGGGGGCCATGTCCGCGGTACGAACTTACGAATTGCAAAGGTCAGTTTGTTATAATAGAATACAACATGTGCATCTTCAATAATACAAGTGAGAACAGCGACCAACCGCGGAGTAGGGAGGAAGGAACAATGAGAGTAGGAGGTCGAATCTTGCTGGCTGGCATATTGCTATCGATGCTTGTCGCCGTGAACGGTGCAACGGCAGCTGAGAAGCGGGAGATCCAGCTAGCTGGCTTTACCGGAAAGAACGAGGAAATTTTCCGCCTCGGCGTTCTCGACGATTTCGAGAAGATCTGCGATTGCAAAGTCGTGTGGACCGCCGGCCTTTCCGTCCATCACATAGCCAAACTTGAAGCGCAACGAGACAATCCGACACTCGACCTTGTGATGCTCGACGAGATCCCTCAGAGCGTTGCAATTCAGAAAGGCTTGCTCGCGCCTTTGGATGCCGATCTCGTTCCGAATCTTGACAACCTCTACGATTTCGCTCGCACTAAGGACGATCTTGGCGTTGGCTTCGGGCTCTATTCCTTCGGGGTCGTCTACAATGAGGACGTGTTCAAGGAACGAGGGCTGCCCATCCCCACATCGTTGCACGATCTCTATCGCCCTGAGCACGAAGGCAAGGTGGTCGTGACGAATCCGAACAACACGAACGGGCTCAATGCCTTGCTTTTGTTGGCTTACCTGAACGGCGGAAGCGAGAGAGAAATCGACAGGGGCTTCGAGATGGTGAAGAAGCTCTCTCCGAGTGTCGTCGAGTGGGTAGGCACGCAGGGCGAGCAGAGCGCGCTGTTCCAACAGGGCGCCGCCTGGATCGGCTTCTGGTCCGACGCGGACGTGGGCATGGTGACCAAGGGCACGGGCATGCCGATTAAGTTCGTCCTGCCGGACGAGGGGACCACGGGTCAGACGGTTACCATCAACCTTGTCAAGGGCGCCAAGAATGCCGATCTAGCTCAGCAGCTGATCAACTATTTGCTGAACGAGAAGTCGCAAGTTTGGATGGCCGGCGAGATGAACTTTGGGCCCGTCAACAAAGAAGCGAAGCTTTCGCCGGAAGTGGCAGACCGGGTTGTATACGGCGAGGAACAGGTCAGCAAACTAATCCCACTGGACATAGCCTACGTCAACGAGCATCGACCGGATTGGATCGAGCGGTTCAACCGCGAGGTCGCCAACCGCTAGGCTCCGAGGACCAAGGGTCGGGGGTTAGGAAACTCCCGCCTCTTCCTGGAGCAACCTGCCGGAGCTTGCCCGCCGGGAACTCTCGCATGTGCAGCCAGAGTCACTCCGCTAGAGTGGACCTGGCACTGAGGTTCCTGGCGGGTGAATCTTGTTGAGAAGATGTCTCTTTGGCAGCAACAATCCATGTGTGGGAACTGTATTGTGGATATCCATCTAGAGCTACGGGATCTCAGTAAGAGTTTTGGTTCCGTCACTGCGGTTTCCGGTGTTTCCTTGGATATTGGGCACGGCGAGTTCGTTTCGCTACTCGGGCCCTCGGGTTGCGGGAAGACCACTATCTTGAACATGGTCGCCGGTTTCCTGCAACCAGATGCCGGCGATCTGAACCTGAGCGGCCGCCGGATCAACGGAATACCACCGCACAAGCGCCCCACGGCCATCGTGTTTCAGTCTTACGCCCTCTTCCCGCACTTGACGATCGAGGGAAATGTGGAATTCGGATTGAAGATGCGCGGCATGGCGCGGGACCAGCGCAAAGCGAAGGTCCAGCAAGTTCTTGAGCTGGTGCAGCTACCGGACGTTCAGGACCGCTACCCCAGGCAGCTCTCCGGGGGCCAACAGCAGAGGATCGCTCTTGCTCGGGCTCTCGTCATCGAGCCGGACATCCTGCTCTTAGACGAACCGCTGAGCAACCTGGATGCACGGTTGCGCGACGAAATGAGGCTAGAGCTGAAGGAGCTGCAGGACAAAATCAAGATCACCACGCTCTTCGTCACGCACGACATCCTAGAGGCCTTCGCGCTTTCTGATCGTGTCGCCGTCATGAGCGAAGGAAGGATCGTCCAGGTCGGAACCGCAGCTGAGCTATACGAGAATCCTGCGAGCGAATCCGTGGCGAATTTTCTTGGCCCGTTGAACACGTTCGACGCCAGCGTTGTCGAGGTAGCGGGAGGAGAGGTCACGGCCCGGGTTGCGGCGGGCCAAGACATCGTCGCGACCTACCGATCGGCTTCGAATCCGACAGTTGGCGAACCGCACCGCTTTATGGTGCGCCCGGAAAACGTCCGGGTTTCCCAGAGTGAGCGGACCGGTGCGAACTGCTTCTCCGGAAAAGTTCAACGCAAGATCTACCTTGGGCCGATTGTGCATCTGTTGGTGGATACCGGTCAGATGATCGTGTTGGCATATGTCCAACAGAGCGAGGCCAGAATGGTCGATCAGGGGGATCCCGTCGTCGTGCACTGGCGCGCCGATGACGTGATTACAAGCGAGTGAGTTCCTTTGCCAAAGCATTGAGCAAGGGCCAACCGAGACGGCTGCAGCCAGCCGGCCTTCTGCTGAGCCTGCCTGTCGTACTGGTGCTCCTGATCTTCTTCGTATGGCCGACTTGGAGCTTGTTCATATTGAGTGTGCTGGAGAAGGGGCCGCCCGGCGAAGGATCGCAGTTCACGTTTCAGTTCTATTGGAAGTTCCTCAGCAACGACTACTACCTCTGGGTGCTCAGGCGCACGCTCGGAATTGGCGTGATCGTCAGCGTGCTTGCCGTGTTGCTTGGTTACCCCGTCGGATACTACATCGCCACGCAACGAAGCGGGCGCATGCAATCCATCTTGATGTTCTGCGTCGTCGGTCCGCTGATGGTGAGCATCGTCATTCGAGCATATGGCTGGTTGGTAATTCTCGGGCCCACCGGCGTTATCAACTCCTTCCTTGTCGGCAATGGTCTCTCATCGGGACCTCTTCGATTGATGTACAACGACTTCGGTATCACCCTGGGTCTATTGAACGTACTTCTGCCCTTCATGATACTTTCGGTGAACAGCTCGCTCGCACGGATGGATCCGGCGCTACCGCTTGCGGCCGCCGACCTTGGCGCGAATCCTCGGCGAGCCTTTTTCTCCGTCATTTTCCCGATTACGCTGCCCGGCGTCATGGCCGGCGTAATTCTGGTGTTCACGCTGGCCTGCAGCTTCTTCGCGGTTCCGGCAATCCTGGGCGGCAGCAGGGTGCGGGTCATGTCCTACATCGCTTATGAGCAAGCGCTGGAACTGGTCAATTGGCCATTTGGCGCGGCTGTGACCGTGATTCTCTTCGTGGTTATCTGCGCCGTCACGCTGATTCTACAGCGTATCGCCGAGGCTCGCTGGACGAGGGCGATACGATGACCTGTCCACTCTGGGTTAAAATTGTCAGCTGGAGCGTCATCTTCTTTTTGGCCGCTCCGATACTCGTCATCATTCTGATTTCATTTTCTGGGTCGACGTACTTCGCGCTATCGGAACTGAGTTTTTCACTTCGCTGGTACGAGGAACTAGCCAACAAGCCGGAGTTCCTCGATGCGTTCCTGAAGAGCCTGTACATCGGGTTGGCCGCAGCAGGGATTGCCACGCTCCTCGGAACCGCTGGCGCAGTCGCCGTTGTGCGGTACCAATTTCCGGGAAGGCCGTTGGTTCAACTGCTGATGGGCGCACCTTTGATTCTCCCGGTGGTCATAATCGGCCTCTCGTTCTTGATCTTTTTCAGCCGATTGGGATTGGTCGCTACCTACCAGGGGGTGATTCTCGCCCACGTCGTGGTTTGTATTCCCTATGTCGTCCGCTGTGTTCTTCCAAGCGCCATGGCGTTCGACCCACACCTAGAGCTGGCAGCACGAGATCTCGGGGCGACTTGGTTCAAGATGGCACGCCATGTCCTAATACCCCTCATCAAGCCGGGCGTACTTGCTGGAGCGCTCTTCGCATTCACGGTGTCGTTCGACAATCTGACGGTCACGCTATTCATAACTGGCCCTCAGATGGTGACACTTCCAATTCGGATTTTCGACTACATCCGGTACTACTCGGACCCCTTGATCGCGGCCGTTTGCACGCTCCTGGTGGTCTTTTCGGCTGTCCTCGTACTGCTGATCCAGCGGTTCTTCGGGTACAGCGTCTTCGCCGGCGATCGTTGAGGTGCTTTCGGATGCGGTCCCGCAACGGCATCGAAGCAAAAAAGCGCACTGCACATCCTGTCTCGTGCGCCCGGCAAGAACCGCAAAGGTGGTTTCAGGCGACGATCCATACCGATCCGGCGATTTCGAGCGTTCTTCCTGCGTCTCGGAAGCCGAGAGTGTCGTTGGCTCTGGGACATGGCGAAAGCGCTTTCAAAGGTTGGGTAGTCGAAAGCCATTGCCAGCCGGTACAGGCGTGGACCAAGCCTGGTTGGATACACCTCGAGGATGCGGGAGAGAGAACACTACGACGGGAGCTGCATGATGGTTGAGCTTGCTGGCACAACCGTGGTCGTAACTGGCGCCGCCCAAGGAATCGGTGAGTGCATAGCGCGCACCTTGGCGGCTGATGGCGCGAAGGTTTTTCTGGCTGACATTCAGGAGGAGAAGGTGGCCGATGTCGCTGACTCACTTCGGCGGCAGGGTGCACAGGCCGAATCCATGCGGGTCGACATCGCAGATCCCGCATTGGCGAATGATATGATCGCCGCGGCGTTGCGGCAATTCGGCCAGGTCGACGCGCTCGTAAACAATGGCGGTATCGATGCCCCCACGGGGCTTCCGCACGAGATCGACGAGGCTCACTGGCGCGAGATTCTCGAGGTGGATCTCAATGGAGTCTGGTGGTGCACGAAGGCCGTCGTGCCGCACATGATCGAACGACGCAAAGGCAGGATCCTATCCATATGCTCTGGCTGCGCTCGCGGCGGCAGCCCCAAAATCTCTCCCGCCTATGCTGCTGCCAAGGCGGGACTTGTGGGGCTTACCGCACATTTGTCGGTTCAGCTGGAGCAATACGGCATACTGGTCAACGGTATTTTGCCGGGCCCGACGGGAACCGGCGTGCCATTAACCGACGAAGAGCAGGCGAGTTATCTCGCCAATCACCCACTTGGTTTCGGGGGACCGGAACCAATCGCGGACGCCGCGCGCTTTCTCTTGCGTCCTTCGGGGAGCTGGATCAGCGGATCGATTATGAACGTGAGTGGCGGTCGGCACCGGGCAATCTGATGGGCTCTTCCGACCCGACTGCTTGGCAGGACTCGAGAGGTCGGTAAACGCCGGTAGCACAGCCGACTGGAGGATTGAAACGCGATGGATCCGAAGTACGCAAGCGCCATGACCGGCAACCGCCAAAGGGCGGTCTACTGGTCTTGGGAAACTTGAACCGTGTCGAAGCCGGATTCGCATCATACCGTCACCCGGCGTGAGCGCATCCCGGTGGCTCTAAACTACAACGCTGGTCGAGCCACGCCACTCTCCCGGGGTGTCAGCCCAGTTTGCTTGCAGCAGCGCGCGGCTGTCGGTCGCGAGGGCTCCACAAGATTCAATCCAGCAGGTATTGGAGGAGAATACTGATGCCGGAGCTACGCGACACCGTCGCCATTGTCACTGGTGGCGCCCAGGGAATCGGCGAATGTATTGCTAGAACCTTGGCGGCAGATGGCGCGACGATCTTCCTCGTCGATGTTCAAGAGCAGAAGGCGGGCGATGTCGCCGACTCACTCCGGCGCCAGGGGGCCGAGGTAGAGTCGATGCTTGTTGATATTGGAGATCCGAAACATGCCGAGGCAATGGTGTCTGCCGCGATCAGTCGCTTCGGCCAGGTCGACGCCCTCGTCAACAATGCCGGAATCGACGCTCCGCCAGGGCTTCCACAGGAGATCGACGAAGAACACTGGCGCGAGATTATTAACGTAGACCTCAGTGGTGCCTGGTGGTGCACCAAATCCGTTTTGCCGCACATGATCGAGCGAGGCAGGGGAAAAATCGTGTCCATAAGCTCTTGCTCGGCCCGCGGCGGGAATCCGCAAACCTCGCCAGCCTACGCTGCCGCCAAGGCCGGCCTCATAGGCCTGACCGCCCATCTGTCGATCCAACTCGAGCCGTTCGGAATCCTGGTCAACGGCATTTTGCCGGGGGCCACAGGTAACACCGGGGCGCCGCTGAACGAGGAGCAAAAAGCCCAGTATCTTGCTCGCTACCCATTGGGCTTTGGAGGGCCGGAGCCGACCGCCAACGCTGTGCGCTTTCTTCTGCGTCCGTCGGGGAATTGGGTCAGCGGAGCGATCATGAACGTAAGTGGTGGTCGGGTGCGAGGATTCTGATCGAGCGTTTGGTGCTGGACCGGCGGATTTGGGCAGAACGCCTGCACAGAGAGTACCTGTACAGAAGGTATCAGATGCACGATCCAGGCCAGGAGGCAGAGCTTGAATCATTCAGTTCGATGAGCCACGCGCCTGCTAGATGCAAAAAACCTGGCAAGGTCCGTTCGATGGACACACTGAGGGTTCGACATGAACTAGGTCGGTTGGTTGTCGTCGGCACACGTAACGCTGCTGCGCTGCGTGCAGCCGCCGTCTCCCTAGTCGAACTCGGCCACCAGCATGCCGCTAACTTCATCTGGAGATGGGCTGGAGGTCCCTGATGCTCATCGGGAAGCAACACCCGGAGGTGCACATCGCCGAATTCCTAGGGGCGCTTGGCTGAGCGGCGCGGCAAGCGAGGAGCGAACTGGAATGTCCACCCCAAACGCACGGTACACAGTGATACGTGGCGGCCGCATCCTCGACATCCGCCGGCATCGCGCAGATCGCTCCGACATACTTGTAGACGGGGACATCATCCTGGAGATCGGCCATCCGGACATGGCCGTGCCAGCTGGCGCCGCGGAACTGGATGCGTCAGACCGCCTACTTATCCCCGGACTTATCAACGCGCATACTCACGGTCACGGGAGCCTTGGAAAGGGAATGGGCGACCGCTGGTCGCTGGAGCTTCTGCTGAATGCGGCCCCCTGGTTGAGCGGCAACCGGACACTCGAGGACAAATACATCGCGGCGAAACTGAATGCTGCCGAACTAGTGCGCAAAGGATGCACAGCCGCCTACGACCTTTACTTCGAGCTTCCGCTCCCGACCGTCGAGGGGCTCGACGCGGCGGCACGGGCCTATATGGATGTCGGGGTGCGGGCCGTGATCGCCCCCATGATGGCGGATCGTACACTCTTCGAGGCCATCCCCGGGCTTGCCGACGCACTGAATTTCAGCCGGACCCAAAGAGCGGCACCTCGCCCTACTAGCGGTGACAACAGTCTTTCAGTATGCCGTGCCTTGCTCAGCGACTGGACATACGACCTGGATCGGGTGCGTCTCGCGCTGGCGCCGACCATCCCGCTCCACTGCACGGATGAGTTCATCCTGGGCTGTCGGGATCTCGCGCGAGAGCACGGCGTGGGTCTCCACATGCATTTGGCTGAATCGAAAGTGCAAGCGGTTTCCGCCATGCGCCGCTATGGCCGGTCGCTCACAGCGCACCTGATGGAGCTCGACTTCCCAGGCACGAATTTCACTGCGGCTCACTGTGTATGGCTGGACGATGACGACATAGCCCGGCTCGCGGACCGCGGATCTTCGATCGCCCACAACCCCGGCAGCAACCTGCGACTCGGGTCGGGGATCGCTCCCGCGCGCGCGATGCTCGAGAGGGGGCTCAACGTGGGAATTGGCACGGACGGCTCCAATTGCGGCGACCACCAGAACATGTTCGATGCAATGCGTATGGCGGCGTTCGTGTCGCGAATCGTATCTCCGGACTACCGAACCTGGCTCGAAACAGCCGATGTAATCGAAATGGCGACCGAAGGAAGTGCGGCGGCTCTTGGTTTCGCAGGAAAGCTTGGGCGGATCGCGCCAGGGTACAAAGCCGACCTAGTGTTCCTCGACCTCGGAAGTGTGAACTTCGTGCCCTTCAACGATCCGGTCAATCAGATCGTCATGAGCGAGGACAGCAGTTCGGTCCGCAGCGTGATGATCGGCGGAAAGACGGTGCTGGACGAGGGCCGGTTCACGACCTTCGACTTCGATCGCTTGCGTGAACAGGTGGAAGCCACGGTGATGCGCTTGTTCGAGGTTGGAGCCGAGGACCGCCGAACCGCTGACGCGTTGGCGGAGGCGGTTGGCCTCCATTGCGTCGGTCTGGCGAGTGAACCGCATCACGTGCGGCGCACCTGCGTAGAGGAGTGAGGACGGCATCTCCCAACGGACTCAGAGCAAGGGCTCGCTAGCGACGTCGACGCAGAGAAACGGCGTCTGGAGCAAACGCCGGGCGGCCAGGTCGAAGGCGCCGGAGCACCGCCGGCGGGATCAAGGACTAGGCAGAAGGAGCGCGAAGGTGTGAGTGGCCCGAGTACAGCAGCGATTACGACCTTGGTTCAGGCTCGAATGCCGTTTGCCAGCGATCTCTTCGAGTCCGTCCGGGAGGTCAGCGAAGACGTCATCGGTGTTACTCGGCCGGCCTGGAGCTCGCGGGACCGCGCCGCGGCTGAGATCCTGGCCGAAGCGGCACGCGGTCTGGATCTCGAAGTGCGATACGATCCGGCCGGAAACCTGCTGTGCACTTTGCCGGGCCGGGAGCGTACCACGCCACGCGTGCTTACAGGCTCTCACCTCGATTCGGTTCCAACCGGGGGAAACTACGACGGCCTTGCCGGTGCGATAGCTGGATTGGTCACGCTTGCTGCCTTCCGCGACGCCGGCTTTCAGCCCGTCTGTGACGTTACGGTCATAGGGATTCGCGGGGAGGAATCGGTGTGGTTCGGTATTGCCTACGTCGGCAGCCGGCTGGCCGTCGGATCGCTCGAAGTGGAGGAGTTGGACAGGCTGCGGCGCGGCGACACCGGCCGAACGCTCGCCGAACACATGGCCGGAGCTGCTGTAGACGTCGACCGCCTGCGCAGGATGGACGAGCCGTGGTTTGGAGTGGCCAATACTCGAGCCTTCCTGGAGCTGCACATCGAGCAGGGTCCGATCCTTGTCGGCAGGGGAGTTCCGGTCGGTGTGCCGACCACAATCCGCGGCAATGTGCGCTTCCCCTATGCCAGGTGCTTGGGGCAGTACGACCACTCGGCTGCGACGCCGCGCGCCTATCGGCACGATGCAGTTCTGGCGACGGTCGAGCTCCTGCACAGACTCGAATGTCACTGGATTGAGCAAGAGGCAACCGGCATTCCGGACACAGTGTTCACCGTCGGCAAGTTCTTCACGGATCCGGAGCATCATGCGATGACCAAGGTGCCTGGGCGCTGCGAATTCACACTCAATTTCGGAGGTACGACGCCGGAGTTTCTCGATGGCTGCCGGAAGCTCACTGAGCGGCTCGCCGGTGAGGTTGCCGAGACCCGTCGGGTCCGATTTGATCTAGGCGAGTACGTTGGATCCGATCCCACACCACTTGATTCGAGCTTGCGTAGACAACTGATCGACGCGGCATGCGATTTAGGCGTCGAGCCGGAGATCTTTGCAACCGTCGGTCACGACGCTTCCGTGTTCGCGCGCGCTGGTATTCCTTCCGCCATGGTGCTTGTGCGAAATGCCCAAGGCAGCCACAACCCGGACGAGGCTATGGAGATTGGCGACTTTGCGAAGGGAACAAAGGTGTTGGCCAGTACGATTGCAACGCTTGCTAGGTGAGTCTGAAGGGAGATCTGAGAATGTTCGATCTAGTGGTGCGGGGAGACCTCGTTCTCCCGGACAAGGTCCTTCGCGACGCATGGCTTGGTGTAGCCGGCGGGACGATCGCGGCACTCGGAGTCGGCGAGGCGCCCGAGGCGGCCCGAATCGTCGACGCCGCTGGGAAGCTCATCTTCCCAGGTGTTGTCGACGGGCAAGTGCATGCAGGGAGCGCTGACGGCATTGAGGGGCTGGCAGACGCGACGCTTGCCGCCGCAGCGGGCGGCGTTACGACTATCGTCGACATGCCATTCGACGAGCCGGATCCGGTCAACACCGTGGAGCGATTTAGGCGCAAAGTGGACGCCGTTGAGCGTCTCGCGGCTGTGGACGTAGCGCTCTATGCGACAGCGAGGAAAGGTGCGGGCACGGACGGTATTGCCGAGATGGCCGACTCGGGTGCCTGCGCGTTCAAAGTGTCAACCTATGAGTACCACCCCGTACGCTTCCCGGGATACGATGCGGGCGAGCTCTACGAGATGTTTCCCGCGATTCGTGAGACCGGACTTTCCGTGGCCTTTCACAATGAGGAGCCATTTCTGGTCGAGCGGTTGACGAAAAAGTTGCTCGCCGAGAGGCGAAACACACCGGAAAGCCACGGCGCTAGTCGCCCGCCCGTCGCGGAACTCGTTGCCAACGTTGCGGTGTTCGAAATCGCTCGTGCGACCGGTGTACGTTGTCACATCGTGCATAGTTCCCTTGCGCGCGGGTTCGATCATGTCTCGCAGTATCGCGCGCAAGGCGCGTCGGTAAGCGCGGAAACTTGCGTGCAGTACCTTGTTTTCGACGAGGACGACGTTCTGCGGACCGGACCGCGCCTGAAGCAGAATCCGCCCATTCGCTCTGCCGAAGAGCGGCTGGCGCTGTGGGAGAAGCTTATTGGAGACGAAATCGAATTTGTCTCTTCTGATCACGTCAACTGGCCGATTTCTCGCAAATCCGATCCGGACATGTTCAAGAACAGCTCCGGAGTGCCCGGCCTCGAGACGCTATTGCCCGCGCTATTCACCGGCATGGTCACGGAACGCGGACTCCATCCCGCTCGCGTTGCCGCCCTGCTGTGCGAACGGCCTGCGCGGCACTTCGGCCTGTACCCGCGCAAAGGTGCTCTTGTGCCGCGCGCCGACGCCGACTTTTCGATAGTCGAATGCGGCGATTGGACATTCGATCAATCGCAAATGGCATCCAAGGTGAATTGGAGTCCATACGACGGGCGAACCTTCGGCGCGCGCGTCGTCGCGACATTTCTGCGCGGGGCGCCTGTGTTCGAGGGTGGCACGGTTACCGGAAAAGCGGGAGGCGGACGCTTCATACGACCGGGTTAACTCCATGGCTGTCACTCTCGAAAAATGGCCACGGTGTTCTTTGTCGCGCCGAACCGTGTCGCTCGGCAGGAACGAAATTGGGGGAGCGCCGGCCCATCCGCCCTTCCGCCTACTCGTCCGGTCGTCCGAGCGGTGGGTGCAGAATGCGATTTCGAGGCGCATCGTCTTTGCGAGGCGCAGTGACAGCGATTGGTGTAAGTCGAGACAGCCGCAAACGGACAGCGGATCTGAGTGAAAAAGGGAGATTGGGCGAATGGCAAGGCTTGCCAGAAAGATCGCGTTGGTCACGGGCTGTGCCAAGGAGCGAGGGTTCGGCCGTGGGGCCGCGCGCCGACTGGCGGATGAGGGCGCGGCAGTGGTGCTGACTGATATTCTCGAGCAAGGCACATCCGACGGAAACGCCAAGCCCGCACAGGGGTGGAAAGGTCTGGCATCAGTGGCTGAAGAAATTAGCGAGGCTGGCGGCCAAGTTATGACGGCCACCCTGGATGTTGGTTCCGCCTCTCAAGTCGAGGCGGTCTTCGCCGAGGTGCGTGAGAAATTTGGCGGCATTGACATTGTCATGAACAACGCGGCCGCGCCAATTGGTGAGGACCGGGTACCGGTTACCCAAGTGTCAGAAGCCGCGTGGGACCTTGTCATCGACACCAACCTCAAAGGGACGTTTCTATGTTCCAAAGCGGCTGCGGCGCTCATGATTGAGCAAAAGCGTGGCGGACGGATCATAAATGTCTCGTCGGATCTGGGGAAGATCGGGTTGGCGAACCGTGCGGCATACTGTGCTTCCAAATTCGGAATCATTGGCTTCACCCAAGCACTGGCGATGGAACTCGCACCACTGGGGATTACGGTCAATTCCATCTGTCCTGGATCGGGTGTTACCAATCGCCTGCACTATCTCGGCCGCCGATCGGACGGTACCTACGATCCGCAGCTCAGGAATGAGATGATTTCGGAAAAGAGTACATCCATCCCGCTCGGTCGGCTTGTTACGCCGGAAGACGTTGGAGACCTCGTCGCATTTCTTGCATCGGATCAAGGCGGGTACATCACCGGCCAAGCCATAAATCTCTCCGGCGGGTTGGTGATGCACTAGGCGAACATCATCCAAGCGGGCTCGCTTCCGCTGCAAGTACCTTCAGATCATATTCGACTTTCGTCGAATCGAAACCAGCCCTCTACCCCTCCCGACAACCCACGGCAACATCATTGGGGTGACCGGGAGGGGGAGAGGGCCGGTTTCGTGAAAATCGAAAACGCTCTAGGCGACCCATGGTGTCGGTCGGCTCGCGCTAGTTGCGCGTCGATCCTGGATCCTGCGCGACTAGGTGTGCTGCGCCGCTCGCCCCCAGTGCAACCATAGTCTCTGCGCAGCGCTCCCGAGTTGCCCTGCAATTGCAAACGGTTAGGCTTGCAAAGCGGCTTTCGGCGAATGTCACACCTGTGGCAGCGGCCCATCTTACGAGCCTCTCGTCGGTGTCGCGCCAAGTTCTGTTCAGCCAGCTCCATCTAGGCTGATGAGTGCAGTTGTGCGCAAGACTGCGATGGCGCGCTTTGCATTGCCAAAACCTAGTGAAATACGCGGCCTCCGTCGACCGCCAAGGCGACGCCGGTCACAAACGAAGATTCGTCGCTGCTGAGATATAGCGCGGCATTGGCAATGTCGTCGGGTTTGCCCGGATGCTTGATAAGATAGCGATCGAAGATTCGCGCCAGCTCGGCGTTGCGACTACTATCGGCCTCGAACTGTCCCCAGAACATAGGGGTGTCGATGGGACCCGGACAGATCGAGTTGACACGGATTCCCCACTCTGCGAGGTCGACAGCCAGGGTTTTGCCGAACATCACCAAAGCTGCCTTGGTGGTGCAATAAGCAGTACGGCCCGGAAGAGGCCGAAGGGCTGCACCGGAGGCGATGTTGACGATGGTTCCACCTCCCGCTTTCTTCAAGGCTGGCAGCGCTGCGTGACAAACCAGCATCGGCCCGGTCAAATTGATTGCCACCACCCGACACCACTCTTCTGAACTCATGTGCTCGAAGTGTCGCACAAGATCGATACCGGCGCAGTTAACCACACCATCGATACCGTCGAGTGTCGCGGCCGCTCCGGCAACCGCCGCTCGTACCTTGTCTTCGTCAGCCACATCGCAAGCGAATTGTACAGCCCCCTCGATTTTTGCGACGTTCTCAATAAGGCGCGTTTTGTCGCGATCGAGGATTGCTACGACGGCGCCTTCTTTTCGAAACATCTGGGCGACGGCAAAGCCTATCCCGGAGGCGGCCCCCGTAACCAATATCTTGCGTCCAGCAAGTCTCATGTCCCGGCCTCCGTGCGAACAACTTGCTCCGTCAGGGCCGTCGCCCCCTCTTCTGGCGCGAGCTGGCGGCGCAATGTTCGGATGGCATCAAGGATTGGGAACCTGGCACCTGTATTGCTCGACTTCGGTGGCGCGAGCAACAAGCGTAGATATGTCGTGTAGAGAGGTGCCGGCCCAGCGGCCATCCGCCTAGTCATCGTGTGCTCGAAAGCCACGCCCTATCCCTCTTTCCTGCCCGCCTAGGATTTCGGGTCGCACAAAACATTCAACGCTTTATCACTCACATAGCTCATCGGTGCCTTCCCATCCAAATTAGAAAATGTTGAACCGGCGGTTTATACAGATCTGTCCATGACGTCAGCAACTCGATCGTTTGCGGTCAGCCCCGGCATCGCTGACTGTGCGACAGTTGTCGCTCCGATCTGCGGGAGCCACACATCTGAAGTCACGGCCAAGAGCTCGAGTGCCCGCTTGGCAGATCAGATTGCGTCTTCGGATCGCTTCGGCGCCTTTCGTTATCTTGTTCCTTCATAATACATTATTTTGTATGATAATAATACTTTTGTTTGACCGAACTGTGATTGTTGAATATGGTCATTTTCTGAGAATCTGAGCTTCCATCACTGTTGGAACTCCGCCAGGGAAGTGTGCAGCCGACCCAACCAAGTGATTGTGTCTGTCTGCGCCGAATTGGAGAGAAATTGTCATGGGGATTCGAACAGGTCAGGAATTTTTGGACTCGGTCCGGGATGATCGTCTCATCTATATAGATGGGGAACGCGTAAAGGATGTAACGACCGATCCACGGTTTGCTGATGCATGTCAAACTCTGGCCGAATTGTATGACATGCAGCATGACCCGCGATTGATTGACGGGATGACGTTCGAGTCCCCGACGACGGGCGATAGGGTCGGACTTTCCTATATCATTCCGAGGTCGGTCGACGACTTGGTGAAACGCCGCAATATGGTCAAGACCTGGATGGATTCGACTTGCGGCATGTTGGGGCGCAGCCCGGACTTCATGAACATCAATATGACGGGATTTGCTGCTTCCTGGAAAGCCTTCAACAGGAATGGCAATAACTTCGGGGATAACCTTTGGAATTACTACGAGTACATTCGTGAAAATGATACTTCAATGACTCATACCCTCATCAACCCGCAGGTGGACAGGTCGAAGCCGGTCGAGAAACAATCAAATGACCTAGCGGCAAAGGTGGTCAAGGAAACCGGCGCGGGCATAATAGTTAATGGGGCGCGCATGGTGTCAACTTTGTGCGCCTATTCGCACGAACTGATGGTGTTTCCAACGCACAATATTGCCGTTTCCGAAGAGGCAGCACCCTACGCCTTAGGATTTTGTATCCCGATCGCCACCCCCGGTCTGAAATTCATCTGCCGCCCTTCGATTATTCACCGAAAAGCGGCATCGCCGATGGATTATCCGCTTTCTAGCCGGTTTGATGAAGGCGATGCGGTGGTGATCTTTGACGACGTATTGGTTCCTTGGGAGCGGGTCTTCATTCACCGGGATCCGGAGATGTGTAATAGCCTCTATTCAAAGACCATAGCGATGCGCCACTCAATGCATCAGTTCTCGACCAAAAACCTTGCCAAGGCCGAGTTTATGATGGCGTTGGCATTCCGTTTGGTTAAATCGACGAACATTGATGTCCATCTCCAAGTGCAGGGCATGCTGGCCGAACTCATTCAGTCTACGGAATTCGTCCGCTCGTGTTTACGGGCCGCGGAAATTGACGCCACCATAAATGAGGATGGAGTTTTTTCCCCGGCTGAGATGCCGCTCTGGACCATACGCATGATGTTTCCAAAAATGTTCATACGCGCGTGTGAAATCATCCAGATCATCGGAGCCGGGGGCCTCGTGGCGGTACCGTCCTATGCTGAACTCCAAGGCGAAGTGGCGGATGATGTGGAGAAATACTTCGAATCTGCCAATGCGGATTCTTCCACGCGGATCAAGTTGAACCGTCTAGCTTTCGACAGCGCCGTTTCAAGTTTTGCCGGCCGCCAGCAGCTTTACGAGCGTTATTATTCAGGCGATCCTGTTCGTCTCGGGTCAATGCTCTATCGAATTTACGACAAGGATCCGTTCATAAACAGAATTGATGGTCTGCTGTCCGACCTCGAGCAACGGCAGAACCCAGTCGGAAGCGTTACGGCCTTTAAGGCCAAGTTTGCTGCGCTCACGTAACGTTTGAGCGTTGGTGGGGGAACCTAGGGTACGCCTAGCCCGGCTGTGCCTTCTCAAAATTGAAGCTCCTCTGTAGGAGTTTGGCTTGAGGAGGCGGTTGGATTTGAGAGGTCCGAACGCCAGGGTGGAGATCGAAGCGAACTGGCTGGACCAGGGGTCGGAGCCTCTTCATTGGGCACGGCCTCACCCTTCGTGAAGGCGACTCTGTCGATGCAAAGTGAGCTTCGAGGCGTCGGCTGCCAGGCAGCAAGCCGCTCGTATCGGTGATGCAGGCCACCTACCTCGGCAATGGCGATGATCTTGCCGTCGGAGCGTCCCGCTCCTGGCCTTGGAACAGGCGCGTCTTTGCTGAGCGCCAGATGCGTGCGGGCTTCGTTGTAATAGGAGATGTACGACTTGAGCCTGCGTCTGAGGTGGTGATTGTCCCATGAGATGATGTGATCGAGGCACTCTCTGCGAATCGAGCCGATCACAGGCTCCACGTAGCCGTTCTGCCAGGGAGAGCGCGGTGCGATGGGGGTATCTATGATGCCCATGACTGCGACTCGATCACGGAAGACCTGAGCGTATGTGCAGTGCCGATCACGAAGGAGGTATCTGGGCGCCTCGTCCCAGGGAAAGGCCTCGGTAATCTGCTGCGCCGTCCAGGCCGCAGTCGGGTTCGCAGTGATGGCGACGTGAACCAGCTTGCGCCGGCCATGGCTGAGCACGACCAAGACAAATAGCATGCGGAAAGTCAGGGTTGGCACCACCAGGACATCGATGGCGGCCGTGCAGTCGAGGTGGTTTCGCAGAAAGCTGCTCCAGGTCTGGTCCGGGTTTGGCGGCCGTCGTGACAGGTAGCGTGAGACCGTGGCCTGGCTCACATCGAAGCCGAGCTTCAGAAGTTCGCCGTGGATCCGCGGGGGCGCCCCAGAGCGGGTTCTGTTTGCTCATTTGTCGAACAAGGGAACAGATTTCGTTTGAGACCTTTGGTCTCCCAACAGTTCGCCGTGAGCGCAAACGCCAATAGAGACAAAAGCCTTCTCGATGCCAGCGCACTAGCGTCTTGGGGTGCACAACAAGGATCGCCCGTTTGGACCTCGGCCATAACCGTGAGAGCCACAGCAGGATTAGACGATCCCACCTTGTGACCTTGACTGGCTTTAGCTGCGAGTGCGTAAGGATTTCGATCTGATGCCGCAGCAAGAGGTTCTCTGATTGCAGTTCCGCTCGAGATTTGAGACCAGAAAGGACTTGGGTAAGCAGCAATCTGATGAGTGTGGTCATGCGCCAAAGGTTAGCGCCTTGAACCAGCTAACGCCCAGTAAAACTAATGGAACCTCAATTTCGAGAAGGGACAACTCGGTTCTCACCGGTCTGACCCACCGCTTGGCGATGGCGTTGGCCTGATGGGATCTGAACGGAGTAAGCACCTGCGTGATGCCAAACCCAGGGACACGGAAATCGAACATCACCCTGTAACGACTGTCACGGTCTCGGTTGGGATAATGCTGCGGTGAACGACCCCAAGCGCAAACTTCTGCGGTCTGCCGCGACGCCCATTCGGCCGTCGGATGTCGTGTGACTCGGATGCGTAGGATTTTGCGGCTTGTGTGATGAACTACCAAGAAGACATAAAGGGTCCGGGAAAAGATCATGTGGACGCAATAGAAGTCACGGGCCCAAACATCTGCTGCGTGCCGCTTGAGAAACATCTGCCAACTCGGAGATGGTACGCCGTCATGGGGGCGGCCCATGTATCTCGCCTCGGTTCGTGCCGAGACTCTGAAACCCAACCGGGACAACTCCGCCTGGATCCTCCGCTGGCCCCATAGTCTATGTTCCGAGACGACCCGTCGGATGAGAGCCCTGAGCTCCAATGGGATCCCTCGCCGGCCGCCTTTGCCGCCGAGTTGCGAACGTCGACACCAATAGACTTCCCAACCCTCGCGATGCCAACACAATACCGTCTCGGGTTTCACAACATGCAGTGACTCTTGCCAGCAGCAGAATATTCAACAGGCCAAGATCCAAACGAGACGATCAGAACTCTTTAGGCGCGGTCGCGTAGGCTTGCGCTGCAAAATCAGAAGTTGCGGCCGAAGCGGGAAATTTTCCGCTACCAGCCGAGACTTTGGCTTGAACAAAGTCACGATCGCTCGTGCTATCCACCCAATCACATTCTCCCCCGCCTCTCGTTGCTCCGACGCGAGCGCTCCACGCTATCGAACGCGAGAGAAGTGCCGTGGTTCCAATTCTTGAGCCTTACAGGCAAACACACTGGAATCAAGGGGGAATACAAGGGGTGGGTTCTCTCTCGTGTCGGACAGCAAGTTGTATTTCTGCGCGTCTATGTCGATGAGTCTTCGGCCGCGATATATCCAAGCACGGCTCGATACATTGAGGTCATTTCAACCAAATCTTTCAAAAGCACCGATTCTTCCGCGGTATGAAACTGCTCGGTCTCCCCCGGCCCCCACATCACCGCGCTGATCCCCTTCGCCATGAGATAGCCGGCATCGAGCGCACCTTGGGAATAGTAGCAATCGGGCATTTGCAGGGAGTACTTTTTCATGGCCTCCGATATCACCTTGAGGAGCGGGCTGTCGGCCGGCACCTCGGCGCCGTACATTTGCGGCCCCTTGGACAACGAAACGGACGGCTCGGCCGAAGATGAAAGGGACCGCGCTAGCTGCGCAAAGACCTGTTCCGGATCTTCATGCGGTAAAAGGCGTCGATCGAGAACGAGGTGAGCGTCCGACGGAATGGTATGAGTCGCGCGTGGTCCGGTCGATATTGAGGTACAGGTTAACGACGCCGGTCCGAGGATATCATGTGTCGGCAGCGCGTCGTTGATGGCAATGATCGTCTTTACCACTTCGGCCACCGCCGGTACGACGCTTACACCGAGCCACGGTGTGCTGCTATGCGCCGCAAGGCCTTTGATGGTCACGTCGATGTCCAACCGACCGCGATTGCCAAGTGAGATCTTACCGTCGCTTCCCACCGCAAGAATTGCATTTTGAGGCAATTCGCGAAGCGTAGTGAGAGCTTCGGCGATGGCGTCATGGCGCCCTGTCTCTCCAGCAGTCAATGCGAACCATGCTATTCGCTTGTGCATGTCTTCGGACTTGGCGAGATCTATCAGTGCGACGAGAGAGGCCGCCATGGCGGCTTTCTGCTCGCTGACACCTCGGCCACGGACCGCCCGCCCTTCGGGCCGATCCACCAATTGTGCGCTGAATGGTTCGCTCATCGACGCTTGGGGATGCGTCATGGCATAGCTAAAGACAGCCAAGTCGATTTCACTGTCAGGTGGGCCCAACACCACCCGAAGATTGCCAAAACCGTCACTGGAGCATTCTATTGCGTGTTCCTGCAAGATCGGCCGCACGCATTCCCTTACGAAGGCCTGCACGTCAGCTGCCATTTCCATGTCATCGGACATCTCGCTTGGCCGGGCCACGAAACGGCAGGTCCAGTCAATGATCGTTTCTTCATCAAGATATCGCAGTAGGGTCATCAGCGTGTTCCGTAAAGATGATCGCCAGTTCCAAGCTTTGGAGTATTGCCGAGAGGCGACTGACGTCTTCCCCAAAGCCGGTTGGCATAGAATTGGACTCAGGCAATTGTCCTATCTTGACCCGGCCGTGCCCTTCGACTTGCGGCAAGGATGGGGCCAAAGGCTTTGACCAACAGTTTTGCCGCCTCGGCACGATCCGGCTTGCCAGCGGTAGTCAGCGGTATGGCCGTTGCCGTCAGAATGACCCGGGGGATCGCATAGGCGGCGCCCTCGCGGGCACAGAAGTCCCGCAACTCATCCGGCTCCGGGGCGCTGCCAGCACGCGACACTACGATCGCCGCGGGAGCGAAGCCCTTTGTTTCATGCGGTAGGGGAACGACAAGCGCATCGCGAACATCGGGATGGCTAAGCAACAGGTTTTCGACTTCCTTCGGGTATATGTTCTCGCCACCGCAGACGAACATGTCATCTGTGCGCGCAAGGTAGTAGTAGAACCCACTCTCGTCGACCCGAAACAAATCGCCAGTCCGCAACCAACCGTCAACGATTTTCTGCGCTGTCAGATCAGGCCGATTTGCATAATCCTTGAGAACATAAGGGCTGCGTATCCATAGCTCGCCCTCACTCGTGTCTCCGCCGGAGCCGACCAGCTTAACCTCCACCTCGGGCACCTGCACACCAACGCTCCCCACCGGCGTGGCACGCTGGTCCAGCGGTGGCCTCAAGGGGCCACCTCCTTCCGTCAGACCATAGCTTTCCTTGATGTTAGCGGTGGGAAAGGCCACGCCAAGCTCGCGCAGAAGCTCTTCCGGAACGACCGAAGATCCCAGCGATACATACCTGAGATTCGAAAAATCCAGGGACTTGAGTAGATCGCGATGCCCCAAGATGGCAGCGAACATGGCTGGCACACCGGCGCAACTAGTGACCTGGTACTGCGCCAACGCAGCTAGATACTGCCGGGCCTCAAATCGCTTTAGTATCACGGTCGAAGCCCCACACCGGAGCATCGGCTTTAACGTACCACGCAGAGCATTCTTGTGATACATTGGCGCTGCAATGATCCCGCGCTCTGCCGGGCTGCCGGGCCAGTACCGCTGGCTGTGTTCTATGCCCCAAAGCATACCGCCATGGGTCAACACTATGCCTTTTGGCTCGCCAGTCGAGCCGGCAGTATAGGGTTGAAACGCCTGATCCTGGAACTCCATAGGGTGGACCAGCGAATCCGGGCTTGCCCCGTCAAGTAGCTGGTCCAAACGCAGCCATCCCCGCGGTGCGGCGGCGGCGCCAATCCGCACCGCCAATTGTTTCTCGTCAGCGACTTGGGCCAACCCTGGATATGCGATCGTGTCCGTCAGCACGCCAACGCACTTTGAATCAGCGATGACGAACCGCAACACATCACGCGTGGTTTGCGGATTGGCAAGAACCGGTACCGCGCCGATTCGCATTAAGCCGAGAAAGGAGATTGCAAACGCTGCCGAATTTGGAAGACAGAGCGCTATTTTGTCGCCGAATCCCAGGCCCAGTTCCCGAAACGCCCCTGCAGAGCGGGCGACCTTTTCGCGAAATTCACCATAGGTCAACGTTTGGGGCAGATCGCCTGCTAAGTCGATCAGGCAAAAATCATTGTCCGCCGCCGGCGAGAGTTCAATGAATGCTCCGAGGTTCAATGTTGGATGAAGGCGCAGAACACGTTCGCGCGTCGATTCCTCGACACCAGCTTCAGTATTCATCTTCGCGATCCTGTCCTCCAACTCGAGCACCGATGCAAGTCGGACATCAACCGTCACTATCCTCGAAAGACAGGACTACCTTGCCCACGATCCGGCTGCTCTCCAGAAGATTGTGAGCTTTGCGCACTTCGGAAACGTTGAGAACGTGCGCCAGAAGGGGCTTGACCTCGCCACCGGCAATCAAGTCGAAAGCGTTCTCGATGTCCTGCTGAGTATAACCGTCGGCACCGAGTATCTTTAGCTCTCGCGTCCAAATGTAACGAATATCGGTCTTGGGATCGAATCCCGCCGTGGCCCCGCAGGTTACCAGCCGGCCGCCGGTCCGCAACGCGCGCAAGGACGGAACCCAGGTATCGCCACCCGTATAGTTGATTACGATGTCGACACCCTTCTTGCCGCTTATCCGCCAGGCCGCTGCACTAAAATCGTCCTTCGCCATGTCGATGACAAAGTCGGCGCCAAGTGCACTGAGGTGTTTTACCTTCTCCGGCCCCCGAGTCACGGCGAGTACCGACGCGCCCGTTTTCTTGGCCAATTGTATGCAGGCTGTGCCAACACCGCCGCTTGCGCCGAGAATCAAGACCCGCTCGCCGCTCTGCAGTTGACCGATCGTTTCCAGCATACGCAATGCGGTGCCGAAGTTTATTGGGATGGCAGCGGCAGTGGCAAAATCCATGCCAGCCGGTATGGCGATTAGATGGCTGGCCGGAACACGGACATACTCGGCCATGCCACCCTGAATGTCCTCCCCGATCATGCCCTCCGGGGTGACGGGATTCACCGCGACGCGGTCACCCGGTTTCCATCTGTTCACATCAGGGCCGCGGTCTGCAATGACCCCGGCGATGTCGCCGCCCGATATAAAAGGCGTCTTAACCGGAAAGCCGGGCATTCCCTTCCGCATAAAGATATCGAGATGGTTCAGACCGACCGCCTTCACGGCGACGAGAACATCTCCGGCCCGCACCTGCGGATCCGGCCAATCACGAACTTGAATGTTCTCTGGCCCACCCTGCCGTTCAATGACTGCTGCCTTCATACACTTTTCTCCAGTAGCCGTGGAACCTTAAGCCCCGCGAGATTCTTACCAACTACCAAAACTTGCACGTCACTCCATCGGGTCGTCGGCGCGCCAAGAAAACAGTCGCTCCGCCAAGCCAACCGCCGCATACAGCACCATACCAAGCAACACTGCAGCGACGACGCCGACAAAGGTGAGATCCGTTCGCATACTCTGGCCACCATAGAGAATTAGGTAGCCCAGACCCTGGGTGGCACCGATCCACTCGCCCACGATGGCGCCTATGACCGCTGCGGTCATGGAGATCTTCAGCCCGGCGAACAAATACGGCAAGCTGGCGGGAAACTGCACCTTGGCAAAGATCGTGTGTCGTGACGACGTAACGATTCGCACGAGATCGATGGCTTCGCGCTGAGTCGTTTTTATACCCTCTATGAGATTGACGGCGGTCGGGAAGAAACACATCAGGACCACGATGATAACCTTGGGCAGAAGTCCCGTTCCGAACCAGATCACAAGCAATGGCGCGATGGCAATTTTCGGGATCGTCTGGGACATAATCAGGGCCGGATACGTCACCCGCTCGACCAGCGGCCACAACACAATGAGGTAAGCAATCAAAATGGCGAGCAGGTTACCGATGACGAAGCCGATCAGAATCTCAACAGTCGTTACCCACGTATGTTCGAACAAGAGCGGACCAAGCCTCAATGCGGCCTCGGCAATTCGTGAAGGCGCAGGCAGGATGAAAACGCTAGTACCGCTGATTCGGACATAGAGCTCCCAAATCCCCAAGATGCCGAGCAAGCTTAGAATGGCCGCGGCCTTGGCCCAACCAATCGAAGTCCACCACGCTGTCTGCGGCTTGTCCGTGGATACCCCCTGCTCGATTGTCATCGCTCAAACCGCCTCTAGATCGCTTAAAAACTGTCGGCAATAGTCGACGAATATCGGCCGGTGCCGGTCGTCCTTAGACCGCGGTCGCTCGAGCTCGATCGAGCTGGCCTTGCGGATCCGCCCCGGCCGTGGCGACATAACCAGCACGCGATCGGACAAAAGAACAGCCTCCTGCACGCTGTGGGTAATGAACAAGACAGTCTTCCGCTCCTTGCGCCAGATCTTCAGTAAGTCAAAGCCCATTCGATCCCGCGTTAACGCATCCAGTGCGCCAAACGGCTCATCCATCAGCAGCACCGACGGTTGAAAGGCCAGGGCGCGCGCGATTGACGCCCGCTGCTGCATCCCGCCTGACAATTCGTGCGGTCGGCTGTTCTCGAAGTTTCGCAATCCGACCAGGTCGATATAGCGTTTTGCACGGTCATGCCGTTCAGATTTTACAATCCCGGATAACTCAAGCAGAAAGGCGACGTTCTGAAGCACAGATCGCCATGGCAACAAAACCGGCGATTGGAAGACAATACCAATCAAGCCCTGTTCCCGCGCAGCTGCTGGATCCAGACCGCCCATCGTAATCGATCCCGCACTTGGCCGCATGAAGCCCGCCGCAAGTCGGAGCAACGTCGATTTTCCACAACCGGAGGGACCAAGGATCGAGACGAACTGCCCAGGTTCAACCGAGAATGTAACGTCGTCGAGAGCCTTGACCTGTTGGCTTCCTCCCGAGTACGTCAGGCTAACCTTGTCCACCGTCATGCCGGCCCCGACCCTCGACGTAGTAGTGTTTGAGCTGGCAACCGCGGTGTTGCCTCGCGGCACGTGGTTCACTCCGGGCCTTTCAATAGAGCTTGGCAATCAAGACAGCCGGATCGTACTCCGTATCTATCAAGCCGGCACGGCTGAAGGTTGCATAGGTCGACGTCCAACCCTCGACGCTCTGCGATCCAAAGGGCGCATCGCTTTCGGCCGGCTTCGTGCGTGGCACAATCTCGTCCCACTTGGCGGTCTCGAGTGCAATGTCCGTTTCGGGCACATTTTCCTTTAACACGGCGACTGCTTCCTCGATGTGGCCGATACAATACTCCCAAGATCGGAAGGTTGCCTCGCTCACCCTCGTCACTAAGTCCGGATCTTCCTCTGCAAGGCCGGCACTGGTAAACAGACACTGGCCATAGGCTTTAACACCGTATTCGCCCATTTCGATGATGTTCACGTCCGCGCCCTCGGCCTCCATCACCACTTTTTCGTTGGTCGCCAGGAGAATGCTGGCATCGACCACATCGCCCAAAATCGCGCTGACCGGGGCGGTGGTTCCAAGCTCGATTTGTTGCACCTTCGACACATCGAGGTTAGCCGTTTGAGCAAAGGCTTGGAAGAATGCGCCGCTGGAGCTGCGCGCCTCGACACCGACCCGTTTGCCTTCAAGGTCCTTTGCGGTCTTGATGTTCTTTACCGCCAGGGAGACGATGATATGGGGGTGCTGTTGCAACAAGACCCCGGTGGAGACCACCGGCACTTCGCGGCCGCGGCCTATGACCACTGAATCGGACAGCGAAACTCCGAACATGTCATTGCGCGAGCCCACGAACTTTACCGCATTGGCTGAACCGCTTCCCGGCAGAATTTCGAGATCCACACCAGCCTCGGAATAGAATCCCTTCTTCTTGCCCACAAAGTATGGCGCATGTTCAGCATTGGGGATCCAGTTCAGGCGCAGCGTGGCCTTTTTACTGGATTGCGCTTTGACGGCGGTCGGCAATCCTCCCACAAGGGCTACCGTTGCGGTCATTCCCGTCAAGCACGCGCGACGTGACAATCCATGTTTGCTCATAGCGACAATCCCCCTTCGTGATTTTCCGCTTTCAGGGTTGCGCCAACTAAGTCAAGAAGCAAATTTAATGTGCTGATTGCTTCGCATCACGTTTTGTGATTCGCCACTCCAAGGGGCGTAACGATCGATTATCGATGGTCCCCATCCCGCTGACGCGTCGCGAAGAGCACCCGTCCGACCGCAGCCAAATTGCCCGCCCGGTCGAAAACTTCGACATCGACGAAGCCAATCGTCCGTCCGATGTGCAGAGGGACGGCGCGGGCCTCGAGTGGCAGTATCGCAGCACGTAAAAAATCGACCTTCAAATCGATCGTCGGCGCACCGCGGTCGATCACGGCGTGAACCGCCGCATGGGCGGCCAAGTCGACCAGCGTGGCCACGATCCCGCCATGCGCGGATTCGCCGTCCGGATCGCCCAAGAACTCTGCCTTAAAGGGTAGCCGCGCCGTAACTTCTCCGTCCTCAGCCCGGTAGCCGGCAATTTCGCAACCGAGCCACGCATGAAGCGGGGACTGGATCATGAAATCATGAAGGAATTTTCGAGTTGGCGTCATTGGCAGCTTCCGTCTGAATGAAACGCGAAACTACACACTAGCCTCCGCGCTGACCAACTCGTTGTCGAAATACTTCCTATTTGCACCGCTGATATTTGAAGTCATGCGCTGGAAGCCGTCTCCCGCTCAGACAGCAAGGAGGAAACTAGCGACCGCAGCCATTTGAGCTTCAAGTCGGCATCGACGCGCGTGTGCCATGTCATTTGCACCGGAAAGCCATCCGTGGGAAAGGGAAGCTCGCTGATTCCGATCTGCCGCTCCTCGAGGAATGCCCGGGCGAGCCGACGCGGCAAAGTCAACATCAAATCGGTGTCTTCGACCAGAACCGGAGCGGCAAGACAGAACGGCAGGCTCACCACATTGCAGCGGACCAGGTTCTGTTCCTTCAAGATGCGGTCAATGTGATTACACATTCGGTCACCGACAACAATGTGATTGGCATTGAGATAGGTCTCGATATCCAGCGGCCCGCGATGGCCGGCCGACGCCGCGACCCAGTCATCCCAAAACAGCAGTTCCGACTGATGCTTGCCCTCAGAACCCTCGTAGAAGCCAATGCACAGGTCGACCTCGTCGTCGTCGAGAACACGCTCGAAATTGTCGGCGGCCACATTTCGGACGCGTAGTTTCACATTCTTCGCCTCTTTGCGAACGTGCTTTGCGATCGTGCCAAGAAGCAAGAATGCGCAGTAATCTGCCATTCCGATGCGAAAAGCACAGCTATCGGTTGCCGGATCAAACGGCTTGCCGTTGCCGACGGCAGATCGAAACAGTTGCAACGCCTCATGGATCGGTCTCGCGAGTTCGAGCGCCTTGGGAGTTGGGACCATCACGTTCTTGACGCGAACGAACAGCGGATCATCGAAAGTACTCCTAAGCTGGGCAAGCGAGTTCGAAACTGCCGACTGGCTGATGCCCAGGACGTGTCCTGCCTTGGTCGTGCTTCGCTCAGCTGCCATAGCCTCGAACACGAGCAAGAGATTCAGATTGATGTTTCGCAAATTCATTCCTGTAATATCCCCACAGGAGGGCATTTGAATTCATGATTATCGACCATGGCATGGCGGAGTCAACTCTGACATTGGGGATAGGGCCGTCTTCTGGTCGCACCGCGCGCTCTGGGGGCTCTGGGTCGGCTGGCAAAGGCCGCCCGCCTCCTTGCCGGAGATCTTCTTCACTGTCTGGAGCAACGTCTTTCAACGCGGCCGACTGAGCCCGGGCGAGACCTTCCTCGTTTACGGCGGCGCCCGCGGCATAGGCAGGGCGGTAATCCAGCTTGCATGGGCCCTTGGGCGCGCGCGCCATCGACAAAGCACGGAGCGACGAGCGATGCCGGGCCTGCGAGAATCTCGAGGCAGAACGGGCAGTCAAATATCACATCAAGGATCTCGTGGTCGTGCTGCAAGACCTGACCGGCGAGAGCGGCGTCAACATCGTCTTCGATTTGGTCGGCTGAGATTACGTCGCGCGCAAGGTCTCGATCCCCGCACCCTAGGGCCGTCTCGTCTTCATCAATCTCATGGCAGGCTCGCGCATGGACGTCGACTTGGCCCCGATCATGGCGAAACGCCTGACGCTCACCGGATCGACGCTACGCGCAAGTGCGGTCGACTTTAAGGGCACCATCGCTGCTGAGCTGCGCGATCAGGTGCAGCGTTTGCTCGAAGACAACCAGGTCGAGTCCGTTCTCCACGCGACCTACCCGCTCACCAGCTCGTGTTCCAGACAGTTGGACGACTGGTTTGCGATTCAATTCTGTTGCAAAACTCCGGCCGTCACCGCCTCCGCGTAATGAAGGAATCAAAACCGTGTCCACCGCGAATCACTGTTGCGGTGGACAAGCTCCGCACGTATCAAAGTTCCAACCGAGGGCTCCCAAAATAGTTTTGCAACAGAATCCGATTCTATAACGGACCTTTGCTAGAAAGTTCAGGAACGGCTGAGTTGGGTCGATTCTTGCCTTCCGCCGCGACCTATCAGCGCTGTGCTGAATGGCTAGAAGTGGCTACAGATAGCCGCTCAGGACTATGATTTGGCCGTCCCCTTTGCCCCCAAACCCAGCCGTTGGCTTCCCGATAGGGTATCAAGGCTGCCGAGTATCGACTCAACCGACCGGACTTGAACATCTTGCCGGCAGGTTGAGGGGGTTACCCTATGACCCCGGAGGCAGGAGAGTCTAGCACTCTTCATCTCAAGAAGGAGCTACGCTATGAGAGAACAACTCGGTAAGCCACGCTAGCCATGCCCGCAGATTGAGCCCAAGCTGACGGGTCAGAAGCCACCTTTCAAACGTGAGGAAATCTGGGCCATTCGCGTCCGTCTTCAGCTGGCGGGACGGACCCGGGACTTGGCCCTCTTCAATCTAGCCATCGATAGCTGTCCGTCGTCAGAGAAAATGGGACATATGGGCATCTGTTTCAAAGGAGGCTCTGACCCATCTGGTTTGTGATTTCAAGCGGCGACTTTGCGGTGCTGCAAGCGCCGCTGCTCTATGGTCTTTCGTTTGATCCTTTCCCTTTGCATTAGGATGGTTTGAGCCTTGCCGAAGTAGACGTCGGCGGGCGTGAGGTTGCTCAGGCTCTCATGGTAGCGACAGTGATTGTAGTGCTCGACGAAAGCCTCGACCTGAGCCTCGAGGTCGCCGGGCAGATAGTAGTTCTCCAGTAATATCCGGTTCTTCAGGGTCTGGTGCCAGCGTTCGATTTTGCCCTGGGTCTGCGGATGGTAGGGAGCGCCGCGGATATGCTCCATGCCTTGCGCCCTGAGCCAGTCGGCCAGGTCGCCGGAGATGTCGCTGGAGCCGTTATCCGATAGCAGCTTGGGCCTGCGATAGACCTTGACCTGATCGCATCCCGAGGCCTGCAAGGCGAGGTCCAGCGTCTCGGTCACGTTCTCGGCTTTCATGGTGGTGCAGAGCCGCCAGGCAACGATATAGCGGGCATAGTCATCCAGGGTGGTCGAGAGATAGAGCCAACCCCAGCCGATTACCTTCAAGTAGGTGAAGTCGGTCTGCCAGAGCTGGTTGGGCGCCGTGGTCTTGCGTTCGAACTGATCAGCTGCCTTGATCACCACGTAGGCCGGGCTGGTGATCAGGTCGTAGGCCTTGAGCAGGCGATAGACCGAAGCTTCTGAGACAAAGTAGCCTTCCCTGTCGGTGAAGCGAACGACCAGCTCCCGCGGCGACAGCTCAGGCTCCTCCAAGGCCAGCAAGAGGATGCGCTCCCTTGTGGCGTCAGGAATGCGGTTCCACACCCGGCCGGGCCTGGAGGGCCGGTCCTCAAGGGCTTCGGGGCCACCGGCTTGATAGCGATCGTACCAGCGATAGAATGTCGCCCGAGGAACGCCGAGCATCTCCAGCGTCCGCCGGACCGGTAAGTGCGATCCTTCGACCAGGCGAATGATCTCCAGCTTCTCCGCGGCGGAGTACCTCATTCGTCGTCGTCCCCATCCGCGATCATGCTTTTTTTCATGAGCCTGAGCTCAAGGGCCTGCTCCGCCACCACCTCCTTGAGGGCAAGGGATTGCCGGCGCAGCTCCTTCACCTCGCCGCTGCTGGCCTGGCGGGCCGTGTCGCCCGCCAGGCACCGCTTGCCAGCCTCGAGGAACTCCTTGGACCAGCTGTAATAGAGGCCCTGAGAGATCCCCTCGCGCCGGCACAGCTCGGCGATGCTGCTCTCGCCACGCAGGTCGTCAAGGACGATACGGATCTTCTCTTCGGCCGAGTAGCGCTTGCGGGTCGCCCGGCGGATGTCCTTGATGACCTTCTCCGAACTCGGCTTGTCGATGCCGGGTTTCAGTCTCATCTTCACTCCTACGTCGTTACTCCTACGTCGTTGCGGTGAGCCTGAAATCCTCCTTAACTCATTCCCGCCGACTCTTCTCATAGGCGCTGATGCCGGACAATTATTGCAACTATATCGTGCATTTTCAAGCTTGACCCAAATGAGATGAATACTCACACTGACTCAACCTATAGCTTTGGGGAGCATCATGCAGGCTGAGTATGATTTCTATCAGGGCGCCTGGACTTACAGAAGCCTTCGCGACGACCCTGACATATCCAAGGAATTCAATGACCTAAGGTTCGGGGCGGGGATCATAACGTTTGGTCAGATCGCATATGATCAAATTCTAGACGGAAATCTAGATATGGGCGGCGGTTATGAACTCCTCCTTCGTGGGGAATTGCTGCGAGACATTGGAAGGATAGTCGGGCTGCGCTGGACCGGTACTGGTGTTATTGGAGCACCAACAGAGGGCTGGGTTTACGACTACCGTGGAGCAAGAACCGAAAAGTGGTCAGGAGCATCGGGCCAAGAGGATGTAATAGTTGGCACAGTAATCCGTACGGTTGCTCATGGTGATGCTCCTGCTGGATATGTAGCAACATTCTACATGGTCAAACATATTGGAGCTTAGATTTTTCTACAAAAGGAGAGCAAAGCGTTTTTCCAAGTTCCTACTTCACTGGGAAGGGATCTGGAAATGAACAACCAAACAAAAGCAAACGTCCTTCTTGGAGCCGTTTCTGCGCGACGCACAGATGACGCAGAGGTGAATCGCTTTTCGATGCGTTTCCTAGATGCGGAAAGGACGAGCGTGGACCAACGCCCGTTTTCGGTGTTCTTCGAAGAAGACCTGGAAAAGGCGGTTGATCTGGCAACACGGCTGAAAGAAATCACTGACCAAGCCCTTGCTGATGGTGAAACTTCTGAAATAGCGGTTAGCAAAGCCTTAGATGCAGCAGCTGGCGAAGCAACAAACTACTCAACTGGTGTCGTTCAACACGCGCTGAAGCTTTTCATGACGCACCACGATCATGCAAGGTCAGTACGTATTCCAAGCCTAATGCGACGCATAGGCGCCCGAGCCTCTGCGGAAGCAGTGACGGCCGCACCTCCTCCTTTGGGCGGCACAACAACTTCGCCTAAAGAAAATCAGCTTAACTGGTTCAGAGAAGATCCCCTCTCCAACGAGCATCATGAGCACTGGCACGTGGTATATCCGTTTCTTGGATTTCCTAGGGATACCCCGCTACCGGAAGAACAGCGTCAAGGAGAAATGTTCTTCTACATGCACGAGCAGATGTTGGCTCGCTATGATGCCGAACGGCTTGCTGTAGGTCTTGATCGAGTCAAGCCATTTTCCGATTACCGTGCCCCACTTGAGATTGGTTATGATCCCGGAGCGTTTGCCTTAGGTGAAAGGACGTTTCCCCCGCGTGCCGCTAATGTTCAGCTAGAAGACATTCCAGTACTTACCCCATTCATCACGGATGGTTATACACTAAATCGACATGAAGTGCTCCGAGACCGATTCGAGAAAGCAACTGCTGATGCTGCGTTGGTGAATAGAGATGGGTCTTCTGCTCCACTGTCGGGACATGAAGGGAGCGATGCTCTCGGCGCGACCAACGAACCGTCTCGTCGGCAGATCAATCCTGAATACTATGGGAACCATCATGGTATGGGTCACATCTTGATCAGTGCGGTAGGAAATTTGCCAAATGCGTTTGCTGGAATTATGGCCGCGACTGAAGGCAACATACGAGATCCGATCTTTTGGCGCTGGCATAAGCATATTGATTCACTCAATTACGACTACCAAGAGACTCAGCCGCCACATACGTTCGAGGATGCGCCTCCGCTTCGCTTTGCTGGAGAAAGTGAGTTGCGATCGGAAGGGATCGCACTTGTGCGAACCGCTGAGGTGCCGGACGGCTCAAGCCTGGACGATCTTGCGTCCGCCGCTCTGGGTGGTGGAAACTGGGACCTCGATCCAGCTTCAGATGAGTTTCCATCGGATGCCGATGGAACCAAGCTTACCACCGTCGAAACAATAAGAACCGAGACCAGGAACGGTATCTTCGAGCTTGTGGATGGCACATCGGCTTATAGATACAAGTATCTATGGCACGAAGGTCTTGATTATGTATTCCGTGTCGAAAACGATACAACCGAAGAGGTGGCCGCGACTTTGCGCACATTCTTGTGTCCAATGAAAATAGTCGAATCGCTATCTTCCGAAGATCCATGGCTTAATGATCGCTCGCTCTGGATCGAGTTGGACAAGTTCTCGGTAACAGTACCTGCAAACGAAAAACGCATAGTCTGCCGATCCGACAAGGATTCATCGGTTATTCGAAGGCCCGCTGTCGAGTCACCGGCTGAGGTGCAAGATGTAGACATTCCTGCCGGCAGCACCGTCCCCCCGAGCAACTTTTATTGTGATTGCGGTTGGCCCTATCATTTGCTGCTACCCAAAGGGACAGATGACGGTATGAGCTTTGCCCTCTTGGTGATAGCAACCGACGGAAAAATGGATCAAGTTCCTGCGCCTGGCGCGTGCGGTTCAATGAGCTATTGCGGGGCGAAAGATCGGTATCCCGACACTCGACCGATGGGATATCCTTTTGATCGACCTCTCTCGGATTCATTGGTCGATCTCGTTAGAGCGCATCGTAACTTCGCAATGAGAACAATAAAGATCCAACATAGTGACCAAACACACAGAGAATCTGTCTGACTGAACCGGCTCCGATTTAGACCGGACACTACGCCTCAGCAGCGAGGCAGGGGGCTATCCCCAGGCATTGGCATTCACCGGCAGACCATTCACGCTTTGAGGCGATCACGGAAGCGGAACACTGCCGCTATCGGACCCCACCACCGGGCTCACCAGAACAACCAAAACAAGAAATACAACGAACATCGCTACCGTTTCCGGGAGGCAAAGTATCATCCGTGAGATTTCGAGATGGTCGTCCAATACGAGGACAACTGTAGTCTCCTCGGATGTTCGGCCAGAGTCGGATGTAGCAAATCGAAACTATGGCGCACGAGCTCGGCCATGTATTCGGTCTGCGTTAATTGTTCGCAAAGACCGGCGAGAGCGCCCGGATCGTGTTTAATCGCGCATGAAAAAGCCCTGTCCCTACCAGATACTTCATCCATTTCTCTGGGCTTGACGGTCCGCTCGATCCAATGACCATCTACTTAAGATGTTTGATGTCTTGCGAACGATCATTTGGTGCTTTCTGCGCCGCCTGGTTCACGGCCCAGCAACAGAGGCTGATGTCGCGGCGCTGCGGCATCAAGTTGTGTCATTGCGCCGTCAGGTTCCTGGGAGACCAAAGCTCAACCCCTGGGATCGGATGTTCTTCGCAGAGCCTTATCGAGCAAAGCCGCGTTCAATCTTGAACATGCTGATCGTAAAGCCGGAAACGGTGGTGCGTTGGCACCGCGCAGGGTTTCGACTGTTCTGGCGAATGAAGTGCTTGAGAGGCGTCGGGCGACCGAAGGTTCCAGTGGAGATGCGCGAACTCATCAGGGCGATGAGTGAAGACAACCCGTTGTGGGGCGCGCCCAGAATACATGGTGAATTGCTAAAGCTCGGCATCGATGTCTCCCAGTCAACAGTCGCCAAATACATGATGAAACGCAAAGGCCCGCCGTCACAGGGCTGGAGAACCTTCCTTCGCAATCAAGCAGACGGGATCGCTGCGATCGACTTGTTTGTCGTGCCGACACTTGGGTTCAAGCTGTTGTTTGGCCTAGTGATCCTCGATCACAGTCGACGACGTATCCTTCACGTCAACGCAACCTACCACCCGACAGCCGAGTGGGTCGCACATCAGGTTACCGAGGCATTCCCCTGGGAGGGTGCGCCGGAGTTCCTAATACGAGACCGTGACGCATCCTACGGTCAGGTCTACGTCAATCGTCTGTCCGTAACGGGCATCAGAGATCGACCGATCGCACCGCGCTCGCCGTGGCAGAACGCATATGTGGAACGGGCTATCGAATCAATCCGAAGAGACTTGCTCGACCACGTCATCATCTTCAACGAATGCCACCTTCGGCAGTTGCTACGCAGGTATGCCGATTACCACAACGGATACCGAACACACCTCGGGTTGGCGAAAGATACGCCATTCGGCCGTGCCGTTGAGCGGATTGGACGCATCATTTCAATGCCGAAACTCGGCGGACTGCACCACGCCTACGTCCGGATGTAGTTTTTGGTAGGGACAGAAGAAAATAGCGCCAGTTGACGCAGAGACCGGGTTCAGAATGTTATCTGTTGACGCAAGTTCACATCGGACTCAGCGCATCGTGCCTCCGAAATTCATGGAAAAACAATGACTTAGTGGTGGTGCAGGGAGTCTCGAGCGAACCCGTCTCCTCTCAAATTCCCTGATATACAGGGAAAATACAGGGAACATTCGCGATTCTGGCCGGATTTCACCCACTCGCTCTCTGCAAATTGCTGAAATTATTGCGATTTTGTGGCCAATTCCCTGCTCGACGGATCAGGGAATATGAACGCCGTATCAGGGAAAGAGTAGGGAAATCGCAACAACATGAAACAGAACCGGAACTCTCGAGCTTTGCCGGGGCCACTGATTGAATTCGTCCTATATGCGATTTGCCTCAATCGATCGTGCGGACATAATTTTCAGCTGAGACAGACCCAATCTCTATGGTGGCGTTCAATGGATCGAGGTGTCATTTTGACGGTGAGGTCTTAACTTCCTAGTCTGCTGTACATGTAAAGAACAGCGCCCAAAGTCCAACTCAGTTTCTGGTTGTCGATTTCATTCGAAGTCGTTATGACGCTCGCATCTCTATCAAACCCATAGCCGTCGACAAGTAGGGTCACTATGTAAGCCGATGAGAAACAATATTGCCCTAAGAACTTTGGTTTCTCATTGGAGAAGGTTTTCAAGATATCTACCCAATCAGTCGCGCAGTATACCCGCCCTTCGCGCTCGAGATCAGAAATCGATAGCGGCTCGCCGGTTCGAAAAAAACTTGCGGTGTAGTAATAGCCGGACAGCGCCCAAAATTCGCCGCTAATGGGCGGTTGGTCGAAACCCATCAGCGAACATGCTGAGCCGTAACAAGGTTCGGCAAGTGTCTCTAATATCGCTACTCGGCAGGCGTCATAGTCCCCCACACCAATGCCGGCCCCCAATCCCTGGTAGTCCTTGGGATAGCACGCCGGCGAATTCACTTTAGCCTCAGCTTTGTTTTGGCCTAGTTCAGGATAGCTCCGAGTATAGACAACGAACTCTGTGCCCCCCAGCCTTACCACCATGTGATCCTCTGGCGAGATTTCTTGTGCAACAAATGCTATCTGCGTTGACGCACCACCAAGTTCGAGCGCTCCGACTGTGAGTATTCCTTGAGCGTTACCCAAGCGCCCGAGCAGATAGTTCACAGTGATCCAACTGAACAGCGCTTCTTTCTGACCTGAAATGACCTCACTGCCTATGAACCTGAACGGCGTTGACTGCAGGTATTCACGAACGTTTTTGAGAATCTGGTTTTGTTGAGCCTCCGGAACCGCGCGCATCCCACCGGTGGCCATCAAGTAGACGGGGGTTGCCGCCAGGGTGTTCGGATCACTTCCGAGTTTTTCCTCCGCGAAGGAAATGAGCTCTTCCAACGACCGACCTGCAGCTTCTGGGTTCGTTTGGTACTCGGACAGTCCTGGTTCAACCTTGTGCACCCATGTCGCTTCATCTTTTTCTCTTTGTATAGGAGCTACTCTTATGTAAGGAAGTTCATCCTCATCCTTGTGCTCCACCCGATAAATGTAGATCCGCGAGCCTCTACTTCCTGCGTCGATCATCAGGACGTATTGGGCTGAGTCGTGTTGTAATGTCTCGTTCGCTCCAGTCGTCGACGGAGGCAGCCCTGCCGATGAGCAAGCAAAGAGAGATACGAACAGGCCGGCAACAAAACCCGCTTGCACGCATGTGGTAAACCACGCTTTTACGACATCCCGTATCATCGTGACGCTCCCCATCTTATTCCCCCGAGTTCGGCGTCGGGATCGACCGCAGGTTCGAATTCAAGACATGAATGCTGGAACTGCGACATGTAGTGACGATATGAATCGAGCAACTGCAGCCATTGCGAGACTGCTACTCCCTCCTGCTTGGTCACTTTGATATTTGTTTTGGATCTTCCGGAGTCCAATATCATTACTCGGGAAAAGTTGCAATGAGAATCGCTCTATCAAGTAATAAATGTATGGGATCACAATAATTGGACTATCGCTATTCGTAGGATGCCCACGACAACGGAGAGATTTAGTGGCGCCCAGGTCTAAGTCTCGTACGCGTTCAGATTGAGCTTATTGACTCCTCATGCAGCAGAGCCTCCCTGGTGGCGATGGGGCACATTCCTTTCAAGAGAAGCTTTGTTTCAGTCGGGCTAGGTGTTTAGTCCCGTCATTTGATGGTGCATTCTTATCTCAGGCTTGGAAGGACGCGCTATGGGACAGGTTCTACACGGCAGCGCCACGACGACAGAGGCGGTGCGTCGAGCAATACAAGATAGTCAAGAGAGCCTGAGGGTTCTGGCCAGACGCTACGGGATCAACCCCAAGACCGTCGCCAAGTGGAAGAAGCGCAAGTCGGTCAAAGATCGGCCGACGGGCCCGAAGGCGCCGCACTCGACGGTCCTGTCGCTCGAGGAGGAGGCAGTCATCGTGGCCTTTCGCCGGCACACGCTGCTGCCGCTCGATGACTGTCTCTATGCCCTGCAGGCGACGATCCCAGAGCTCACCCGCTCCTCCTTGCACCGCTGCCTCCTGCGCCACGGCATCAGTCGCCTGCCCGAGGTCGAGGGCGACAAGCCAGCGAAGAAGGCCTTCAAGCGCTATCCGATCGGCTACTTCCACATCGACATCGCCGAAGTGCGAACCACCGAAGGCAAGCTCTACCTCTACATTGCCATCGACCGGACCTCGAAGTTCGCCTTCGTGCAGCTCGTCGAGCGCGCCAACACCAAGACGGCAACAGCCTTCCTCGACGCCCTGGTCGAGGCCGTGCCCTACCTCATCCACACGGTGCTCACCGACAACGGCATCCAGTTCACCGACCTGCCGAAGAACCGCAAAGGGCCGACGGCCATGCTGCGCGGCCATCCCTTCGATCGGGCCTGCCAGCGCCATGGCATCGAGCATCGGCTGACCAAGCCGAACCATCCTTGGACCAACGGCCAGGTCGAGCGAATGAACAGGACGATCAAGGAAGCAACCGTCAAGCGCTACCACTACGACAGCCACGACCAGCTGCGCGGCCATCTCGACGACTTTATATCCGCCTACAACTTCGCTCGGCGCCTCAAGACCCTCAAAGGCCTCACACCCTACGAGCACATCTGCAATACCTGGACAAATAAGCCAGACAGATTCAGGCTCAACCCGATCCATCAAATGCCGGGACTAAACACCTAGGTTCGCTATGTTTCGAGAATCATCCATTCGACAAAGGCGCTTTGGGCGTCTTGGTATGATTAGCTGCAAACGTTGACCTCCCGTCCTCGCAAATCCTTCGAGGAAACCAGGACTAGAGCGGGATGATTTTGCAGTGAATCGCTTTTAGGGATTCGCGACTCGGGGGATATTTGATTCAACATTTTGACTGGAGAAGGAGGCCAGCATGTATGAGCAAGCCCTATTCGATGGATCTTCGCGAGCGGGTTGTCGGTTCTGTTGAGGATGAGGGACTTTCGCGCCGGCAGGCTGCGGCGCGGTTCGGTGTATCGGTCTCGACGGCGATCAATTGGCTGCGCCGTTACCGGGAGACGGGCAGCGTGGCGCCCGGGCAGATCGGCGGACACCGGCCCAAGAAGATCATCGGTGCCCATCGCGACTGGCTGGTTGCGCGCTGCTCTGGGGGCGACTTCACCTTGCGCGGCCTTCGGGACGAGCTGTCGGAGCGCGGCCTGAGGGTGGACTATCGTACGGTTTGGAACTTCGTGCACGAAGAGAAACTGAGCTTCAAAAAAAACGCTCCTCGCCAGTGAGCGCGAGCGCCCGGACGTCGCGCGCCGGCGGGCTCGGTGGAAGAAATACCGCGGGCGCATCGCGCCGCAGCGCCTGGTCTTCATCGACGAGACCTGGGCACGGACCAACATGGCACCACTCCGAGGCTGGGCGCCGCGCGGCCAGAGGCTCCCGGCCAAGCTGCCGCACGGCAAGTGGAAGACCCTGACCTTCCTGGCCGCGCTCCGCCAGCACCGCATCGAGGCGCCGTGGCTGCTCGATGGCCCGATCAACGGCGAACGCTTCCGGCTCTATGTGGAAAAGCTCCTCCTGCCCACCCTCAGGCCCGGCGACATCGTCGTCATGGACAATCTGGGAAGCCACAAGTCCAAGGCCGTGCGTCAGGCCATCCGATCCGCCCAGGCCAGGCTCTTGTTCCTGCCCAAGTACTCGCCCGACCTCAACCCCATCGAGCAGGTCTTCTCAAAGCTCAAGCACCGCCTCAGAAAAGCCTCCGCCCGAACCCCGGACGACATCTGCCAGGCCATCGCCCAAATCCTCCCGACATATAGCCCAGAGGAATGCGCCAACTACTTCAAAAACGCAGGCTATGGTTTAACATAGAGTCATCCCGCTCTAGGCATCGCCAGCAACGCTTAGTCGCGCCGCGCGCCAATCCTTGAATTCGTCCTTGAGTTAGCTTTCCCCTCGTTTGAACAGGGTCACCTTCTTTGTATTCGGTCAGCAGCGATGCCGAACCGAATCTTGGGCTCGTTAGGACTGATCAATTCGACGGATAACGAGTACCACAGAACTGTCGCGGACAACGATTCGCCGCACAATGAATTGTTGCGACGGCTCTACAGAAATGATTACTCCCCTCTTGCGAGCACCGAACATCTTCCCAGCTAATCATAGCGTGGAAGTTGTTCCCGCATCTTTGTCCTGCTGCTTGCCACACCCGTCTCACGCTATCCGAATATGCTCTGGCTCTCGTGTTCTGCGGCCCTGAATTCACTTGAACTCGCTCTTGAGCCGATGAGATCGACACGCCTACACCCCAAATTATCGATGCTTGAACGAGGATACAGCAAATCTGTATTACTCTCGACAAACCAACACACTCCGAGTTTCTGATGCCCAAACTGGCATATTAATCACTTCAACAACTAGTCGGCTTGCTGAAGAACGGGAGTACGCCTCGCACTCCTTCCATGTTCATTTGACATCGGCATCTATTCAATCTTCCTCCCTTCGAAGAGATTTATCTTTTGCCTTTTCAAATCGGACGAGTTCCTTCGCAATTTCCACGGCGTCCTGAATGGGTGATTTCGGTGTCTTTCCAAAGTCAAGATCCTCCGGTGAAAGCGCACGCGTTAGATCCGAAAACGGTACGCTCGTTACGTCCTTAAGGTCGGTACCGGCGGCTTGAACTAAAACTAATGAATCAGACCGCGCGCGATAGAAAGATGCTAGCTTGGTGTAATACCTGTGAAGGTTCACGAAAATTTGGACAAGGTAGATGAGCAAACCTAATACCGCCAGCCGAGCCAGGCCGTTTAACCCTTGTTTCAATATATCATTCTTCGATTCTGATTCCGTCATTGCCTTCAGATCCTCCTCTATGGATTTTCTGTCGTCCTTCATCGCCGATAGTTTGTTCACTAGGCTAACTTGTGATTCTGGGTCAAGAGGATCGAGAAAGGATCTCAGACTGTCGGAATACAACGCTTTTGATTGAAACAACCCTTCTGTGATCGTAGGATCCGACAACAGCTCGTCCAGTGTGCTCAGGATATCGCGTCTCAACTGCGCAGATGAACGCAAAACTGCCACGGAGTACCGAGTACTTTCAGCCACCATGCCGCCGACTGAGATCAATCCATCGTCACCACGATCAATGGCGCGATAGAGGATCCCTCGCACCAGCTCGTTCGATTTCATTATGGTTGCTGGCTCCCAGCTGTTGAGTTGGCTGCCGAAACTCCTTACGACGAGCGGAGCTTCATCCTCTCCAATCTGTCGAGATCCGGTTGCCAGTAGTCCTCCGTCAATCAATTCCACGATATCGAAGAGGGTCCCGAAAATAGTCTTGCCTCCAATATCCAGTTCGGCGACTTCCCATACATCTCGTTCGTCGACCGACTGCCGCAAGATTAGCGGGTGATCCTGAAACCCGTCTCGCAATGATCCGACCACAACTAGTTCGCCACTATCAAGGTCAACAATATCATACAAGTGGCCCTCGATTTGATCGTCTTTTAATTTAGGTACTTCTATACTCCACTGCGTAAGGTCTTCTTTTGTTGCCCGGGCAATTACCGGTAATAACTTGCTGTTCATTCGTCTAGACCCGACGGCAATCAGGCCATTACTATCCGTTGTAATGATGATTTTCTGAAGTTTGCCCTCAATGGGGACGCCTTTTTCCTTGATCGAAATTGCTTCCCAGCGCGAACTCTCATTTTGACCACGATGAGCTATTAGCAGCACATTTCTGCCACCTTCAATCCGTCGAGAGCCAACAGCTACGAGCCCCTCTGTGCCTGTGTCGACAACACCGAACAGCGTTCCTTCAACGTGATCTTGGCCTGTCCTGATTTGAGCTATTTCCCATCCATCTTGTTCGTTTGCCCCTCTTTGTACAACTAGCGGTACGATTCTCTTGTCTTGATACCGCGAGCCGACGGCAACAATTCCCTGTTCCTTTCTATCAACAACACTCTCGAGCCATCCTTCAATTTCCGGCCCCGCGAATTTGAACTGTATCGATCTCCAGTGCATCCCAGCGGACGAACTACTTTCCATGAAAAGTGGATACTCTCGAATGCCTCCAGGTTTCCTGTACCCAACAGCGATGAGCTTTTTTCCGAGGTCGACGATGTCGAGTAATGAACCTTTGATGGACGAGCCTTCAGCGTCTGGGCGATCAATCTCGACTATACTTTCAGGATTGACCAGTTCCATTCTAACTTTATCAATTGTGGAAGATATTTTGGTCTTGAGCTCCTTGATGTCTGCATCAATCGCTGTCAGTTTTTGCCTTTTCGTTTCAATAGAAGAAGTGACGCTCACACTAAAATAGTTGTCCACAGAGTCTAGTATAGGTGGTAAAAATATTATAGAAAGTAAGCCTATAATTAAGATCCCAATAGTAGAAGAAAGGTAATTTGTAGCTTTCTTCTGAAGATCATCGGCGCGGCCTCTGTAGTCCAAGGCCAGACCTAATGAGTCTTCGGGCAGCGTCGGTTGCAGTGGATCTGGTTGGCTCAAAATCCCCCCGATGTCAACATGTTACCAGAATGGCCTAGCGGTCATCTCAGGCTGATGTATTGACCCCAGTTTCCCCCTCCTGGATTGGCGCAGTGCAGCCGCTGTCCGTACCAGCTGATCGTGTTGCCATATCTTCCGCCGTTCTTTCCCGGAAGGGCACAATTCATCTTAGCGGATGTGCAGTAGTATTCACCCGATCCGTCCGGGCGAGGATCGGGCCCGGGCATGCAGTATCCAGACCGACATTCTCGTGAGTTTCCGGATGCAGCCTGGCAACGTTCGCCGTTTTTCTTTCCTCCTGCAAGCGCGGTCTCCCCGGAAATGACTAGTAATGCTGCCAGGGCCAGCGCAATACGGGGTTTCCGTGTGAAACATAACTCCAACATCAAGCTAGCGCCTTTCTCCATTCAACAGTGATACTCTTTCTCGGCATTTTCCCCGCTCGATCATGTTTCGAAGACGGATTCTATAGCTCTCGAGTTCTAGCTATGTGGCAAGCAAATCCTACCACCTCTGATCTGTATCCACCAAGGTCTTCGACCTAGTTTCCGGACACCACTTTTGTTGGGTCTAGTGATCGAGACCGCCATCCGGTATCAGCACCAGACCTTCTGTTCGTTCCATACTTCCAAGGCATGCAGTCATAATTCTGCCTGTGATCGGGCTGGACCGACCGTAGAAGCTGACAATGTGCGAAGTTATCTTCTTGTTACATATCCGCACTGGAACAAGGGATTCTCTGAGAGGCAAAATTGGATCGAGGCCCTTCCTGGGATGCGAGGTTGAACACACGGGAACGTGTAATTCTTCCAACTACGCTTGCTATGCAGCGCCGTGGATTACAGATGCAAGCCAACTGGCCTTGTCGTGCGTCGGGCGAGCACCGTCAGTTGACCGCTTCCCCCTCCGGCCACTCCTTCCGCTGGATCTCGTTAACCGCCACCACGACCCGCCTCCAGACCAGGTAGCCAAGCACCTCACCTCTCTCTGAGATCGCCGAAATTGGCGCGCAAGGAGATCTTGCTCCGTCCAAGTTCTGTTTAGTAGCCGTTAAGATCATTCGTCTCAGCTGCGGGGCCAGTCCTCGACCGGCATAGCCAATAGGCAGTGCGGAACGTTTGGGCTCGATAAAGAACTCCTAGCAAGGTGCTAGGCGACGGTACTCACTTCAGCTCTGCTGATACATGATTAACCACCAATGCGGTAGGTTGCCGAGATGCCACTTTTGATAGCAAGTATGCAAGATAGATCTAGGTGTTTAGTCCCGGCATTTGATGGATCGGGTTGAGCCTGAATCTGTCTGGCTTATTTGTCCAGGTATTGCAGATGTGCTCGTAGGGTGTGAGGCCTTTGAGGGTCTTGAGGCGCCGAGCGAAGTTGTAGGCGGATATAAAGTCGTCGAGATGGCCGCGCAGCTGGTCGTGGCTGTCGTAGTGGTAGCGCTTGACGGTTGCTTCCTTGATCGTCCTGTTCATTCGCTCGACCTGGCCGTTGGTCCAAGGATGGTTCGGCTTGGTCAGCCGATGCTCGATGCCATGGCGCTGGCAGGCCCGATCGAAGGGATGGCCGCGCAGCATGGCCGTCGGCCCTTTGCGGTTCTTCGGCAGGTCGGTGAACTGGATGCCGTTGTCGGTGAGCACCGTGTGGATGAGGTAGGGCACGGCCTCGACCAGGGCGTCGAGGAAGGCTGTTGCCGTCTTGGTGTTGGCGCGCTCGACGAGCTGCACGAAGGCGAACTTCGAGGTCCGGTCGATGGCAATGTAGAGGTAGAGCTTGCCTTCGGTGGTTCGCACTTCGGCGATGTCGATGTGGAAGTAGCCGATCGGATAGCGCTTGAAGGCCTTCTTCGCTGGCTTGTCGCCCTCGACCTCGGGCAGGCGACTGATGCCGTGGCGCAGGAGGCAGCGGTGCAAGGAGGAGCGGGTGAGCTCTGGGATCGTCGCCTGCAGGGCATAGAGACAGTCATCGAGCGGCAGCAGCGTGTGCCGGCGAAAGGCCACGATGACTGCCTCCTCCTCGAGCGACAGGACCGTCGAGTGCGGCGCCTTCGGGCCCGTCGGCCGATCTTTGACCGACTTGCGCTTCTTCCACTTGGCGACGGTCTTGGGGTTGATCCCGTAGCGTCTGGCCAGAACCCTCAGGCTCTCTTGACTATCTTGTATTGCTCGACGCACCGCCTCTGTCGTCGTGGCGCTGCCGTGTAGAACCTGTCCCATAGCGCGTCCTTCCAAGCCTGAGATAAGAATGCACCATCAAATGACGGGACTAAACACCTAGTGCTTCTCCATGCCTAGCTCAAAAACGGGACATCTCATCATTCGGTGTGGTTGCAGGTTGCGTGTTTGTAGCGCTCCTCGCCGGTAGCAGACCAACACTGCTGGAGTGCACAATGACCCTTGATGACCAATTGACGACCCTAACCTCAACGGCAAGGTCCAGCCGATAGCGTTGAAAAAGCCCGGGCGGCTTGGGAGGCGATCTGATTCATTTTGGGCAAAGGGAACGAGCTCGGAGCGGATCGATGATGGGTCGTTTGGACGGCGGGACGCAGAAGCTGTTTTACGAGTTCTCGCTTGAGGAGGCGGTTCCCTCGGATCACCTGCTGCGCAAGATCGAGCGGTTTCTCGAGTTTGAAGTACTACGGGCGCATCTGCGGCCCTACTACAGCGACATCGGTCGACCCTCGGTCGATCCGGAGCTGATGGTCCGCATGCGCCTGCTCGGCTACTGCTTCGGCATCCGCTCGGAGCGGCGGCTGTGCGAGGAAGTCCATCTGAACCTGGCTTACAGGTGGTTCTGCCGCCTCGGTATCGAGGACCGGGTTCCCGATCACTCGACCTTCTCGGTCAACCGCCACGGCCGGTTCCGCGAGAGCGACCTATTCCGCGAGCTCTTCGAGACGACGGTGGTGCGCTGCATGGCAGAAGGCCTGGTACGGGGCGAGGGCTTTGCCACCGATGCCAGCCTGATCCGCGCCGATGCGAGCCGCAAGAGGTCTGCGGAGGGGGGCGAGGACATCGACTGGTCCGATCCCGCGCTGGCGAGCCGGGCGGTGGCGGAATATCTGGATGGCGTAGAACTTCAGACCAAGCCGCCCAAGACCCTCGCACTGACCGATCCGGGCGCGCGTTGGACCTCGGCCATGGGTGGGCCGGCCTACTTCGCCTGGTCGGCCAACTATCTGGTCGATGTCGGGGCGGCCGTGATCGTCGACGTGGAGCCATCAGCGGCGATCCGCAACGCTGAGGCGGACACCACCAAGCGGATGATCGATCGCACCGAGGCGCGATTCGGCCTGAAGCCCAGCCGCCTCATCGGCGATACCGCGTACGGCACGGCGGAGATGCTGGCCTGGATCGTCGAGGAGAAGGCGATCGCGCCGCATGTGCCGCTTTGGGAGAAGGGCGAGCGGGACGACGGGACCTTCGGCCGCTCCGACTTCGTCTTCGATCAGGCCTCGAACAGCTACTGCTGCCCTGGCGGCAAGCTCCTGAAGCAGTATCGGCGCAATTTCACGCGACCGCGCAGCGGCGTCACCAAGGCCCAAACCAGGATTTACCGCGCCAGCCAATTCGATTGCGAAGCCTGCACCCTCAAACCCAAATGCTGTCCCGGCCAGCCCATGCGCAAGGTCTCGAGAAGCGTGCACGAGGCCGTGCGCGACGTCGTTCGGCGGCTCGAGGGGACGCCCGCCTACCGACGGTCCCGCAACGAGCGCAAGAAGGTCGAGATGCTCTTTGCCCATCTCAAGAGGATCATCAAGCTCGACCGGTTGCGACTGCGGGGGCGGAGCCGAGCCCGCGACGAGTTCCACCTCGCCGCCTCCGCCCAGAACCTCCGAAAGCTCGCCAAACTCGTCCCGAAACCAAGCCCGCCATGCACCTCATGGGCCTGATCCCTCATCCTAAGACGACGAAAGGGCACAACCACGACGTCGAAAAGCCGCAGGACCAGAACTCAACCCTGCTGTCTGCCAGTCGAATACGAAGAAAACAGCCTCATCAGCCGACTTTTTCAACGCTATCGGCCAAGAACGGCCGATCGTGGTGCGCGGCTCCTGGGTCTGGGTTGGCACAGTAAGCGGATGTTCAACAGGAGCGACGCTGATGCACACTCATAGCCCAAGGCAGACAATACGCATTCACTTTGGCAGCGGTCTACGCCACCGTCTCGAGTCAGAGTGAGTGACGTAAGACCTTCTGCAAAATATGCCTTTAGACTCCCATAGAACGTGGATTCCGCTCTGTCTGATAGGCTACACATCATTGAGAGGGATTGAGGACCGATGGCGGCTACTGTTTTCCGCACCCAGCTGACATAACCTCCAGATTTACTGTTTCCATGGCTGTCCACCTCTGCCTTCTCCTCGCCTAACGCGAGCGAGGGCCCTACAGTCGTGCGCCAGAAGCGTAAATTCCAACAGGGAGGCTCCAGCCATGACGACGCTCAGCGCGGACGACAATCGAGGACTTCTCAATCTCTCGCACAACACGGAAGGCGGATATCTGGCGCCGGTCTACTAGGCGTCCTGGGCTGCCCCTAGTGCGATCCTCAACGGGTTTCCGGCGGTCGATCCGCCGCGCGCCCTTTGTGATGCGATCTACTACTTACTCGACAGTACCGAAGTTTCCGTCCTGCACCGGGTGAAGGGCGACATGCTCTATCACTTGTACCTCGGCGGTCCGGTCGAGATGTTCATGCTCAGTAAAAACGCCGACGGCCCAGCGCCCGAAACCGTGATGCTGGGCTCTGATCTCTGAGCTGGCATGCAGCCGGTCCATCCGGTCGTTGGCGGCTCCTGACTCGGATCACGCCTGATCGGCGACACGGACTATGCTCAGATGGGTGTCTCGATGGCCCCGGGCTTCAATCCAGTCGACTACGAGATCGCGGAGCGCGCGGCGCTGATTGCGGCCTTCCCCGATCAGGAAGACAAACTCGTCGCCTTAACCCGCCCGTAGACGCGCGGCGTTCTTTCCGCCTAGTCGTGGGGTGTGTGCCCGGTTGGGCGGCAGTCGCCGTCGCCGACACGCTCGCAGTCTATGAACTCGTAAACGTAGATCGTCGCCGGCCCGGAGCCGTCGTTCACCCAATAAGACCACGTGGTTCCGGACGCGTGAGAAGATCCGCCCTTCGCGTGGGAAATCGGTTCGACGCTGTCGCTGCGGTGCTCAGTCACAGCGCCTTCAATGACGAAGGCGAAGCGCGGACGGCGCGTATGATTGGTTACTTCGGTTGCGTCGCCCAGCTGAAGGATCAGGGCGCTGCCTCGGGCCTCGATGCCCCGAAGGCCCCCGATGTGCGGGAACTCGTCAGCAAGGTTGAACCAGGCGCCGACAGTCCGCTCGCCGCCATCGGTACCGCTGGTGGGCGGGCGAGTGTGGTCGATGTTGGCGAGATCAACAGCGATGATCGTCACAGTCTTGTCAAACTCCAACGGGTTGACCCACCAATGGCGCGTGCTGCGGCCCTCGGGAATCGCATCGCCCGCCTTGTATTCGTTGATCTGCGTCTTTCCGTCGAACCATTTGGTCTCTTTCACATTTCCGGTCAAAAGGTAAACTAGGATCGGTCGATCGTCGTGGCAGTGATGAGGGATGACTCCGCCTGGCTCCATGACCCAGTAGCGTGCCCGCAGGTTGCGCCCGATGAAACCGATAAACGCCGTTCCCAGACTGGTGGCGCCGAGTTCGGTCCGCTTCACGCCCAACTCCTCAAATGGGCGGGGGGGGGGGGGGGGGGTGGACCGGGCCAGTCGCCGGGGCTGTAGTCCGTCAACGGGCGGCGAGCGTCAGTTTCCGGCCGGGCATCCACTTCCGCGTTGTGCTCCTTGCACCAGTCAGGAGCGCCCGGGCTAATGTCGTGTGCCTCGGCCATTCCTACACCGAATGCCATGACCCCGCTTGCGCCTAGGCCGGCGGCAACTTCGCGCCCGCGCCTGCCATTCCAGGATTCAAGCATTGTTCCTTCGCTCCCTTTTCCGTCGTCCCGGCGGTCAGAACGTAGTGTCCAGCGGCGTCAGGTCCAACGGCTTTTCGGTGTCGGGCTGAAACTCCGAGCCGATGCCCTGCTGGAAATCGAATACGCCGCTCGGATCCCATTTCATCTTGACCTCGACCAGGCTTTCCCAAAGCTTGCCGTAGTACTTCTTTTGCCAGTCGGCGAGCAGGGGATCGATGTAGTTGATGTATGCACCGATCGCGTACTCATCCAGATCGTTGAAAAAGTCGAACGCCCATTCGATGTTCTTGCGAGCAAGTCGCGGTTCCGACGAGGGCCAGAGTGACTTTACCTCGACCACGGCCTGGGCATCGCGGTGGGCGTAGGCCGAATGGGTCACGTCGACCTCGTCGACTTCGCCACCCAGGTGTGTCCAGACGATGAACGATGCGGGTGTCGGCCGGAACGCCATGTGCTTTCTGAATACGGGCGTGGCCTGGTGCATCTTGTTCTTCTCTACTACCACCGAGCGGATATAGGCGGATCGCCCCTCCACTATCGTTGCCGAGCCGATGAACTGCTCCCATTCCGGCAATGTCATCGCGTGGAACTCGGAGGTGATCGGGCGCAGCTTCAACAACGGCTGTAGCAGTTGAATTCCGTCCGCATAAGGGCCATTGAAGATCGGAGTGAATCGCAAGGCGAGGAACGGCTCGCCAGCGCGCCGGGGATCGGGATACTCGCGCATCATGCCGTACACGGCCATCTCGTTCGGCAGGGTAGGAACCCACTTGTCGTAAAACTCGAGAATCTCGTCGATCCTATGGAACGGGAACGCCACTTGGCCGACCATGAGCGGATCGTGGACCTCGCGCAGCCGGATGTTGAACTTGGTGACGATGCCGAAATTACCCCCCCCGCCGCCGCGCAGCGCCCAAAAAAGATCGGGCGTCTTCTCCGCATTGACGGTGTGGACCGAGCCGTCGGCGGCGACAAACTCCATCTCGTTCACGTTATCGGAGCCGAGGCCGAACGAGCGCGAGAGAAAGCTGAACCCCCCGCCGAGCAGAAAACCGCCGATACCCACTCCGGGGCAGCCCCCGCCGACGATTATGTGCCGGTCACGCCGTTCCCTAAGGAAGTCGTAGACGGCAATCCAGCGCGTGCCAGCGCCGACCTCAAGACTTTGCTTCCCAACGTAGCGGATCTCGTTCATGTAGACGAGGTCGATGACGATACCGTCTGAGTTTAGGCTGTATCCATTGGCGCTGTGACCGCCGGACTTGACCGTAAAGCGGATGCTGTTCGTCACGCAGTACTTGACGAGGGCGGCGACGTCCTTCGTGTGTTGGGGACGTACGACAAGACTTGGTTCGTGATTGACGCGACCGTTGTCGATGGTACAGGTCTCGCTGTAGCCGGGATCGCCGGAGTCTAGGACTACGCCGTCGATCAACGACGAGATATCGCGAAACACTCGCGCGATGGTCGTGTTCATGTTGTAGCCTCTACTTCGCAGTCGTCTTCTTTGTGGTCTTCTTCTTCTCTGCATTCTTCGCAAGCTGCTTGGCCTGGTAAGTCAGAAAGGAGTCGTAGACGATACGGTGATTGCTCATGCCCGCCACCTCGGAAACAAAATCCATGTGCCGCTGCGCCGTCTTGTATTTCTCGTAGGCCGCGTAATTCTCGAAGATCATGTTCACGGCGACGTCGTAGTCGACCGCGCTGACGGCACGGCGGATCTGCAGCGCCCGCGTTCCCATAGAAAAATGAGTCTGGCCCTCATAGCCCGACAGGCACTCCTTACAGGCGTGCAAAAACTTGGCCACGGCCTCTTCCGACGTATCGGACAACCGAAAGAAGAACATGTGTGCAAAAGGGTCCTTCCGGTCCCGGTAATAGACCGTCTCTTCCCGGCTGTTGGACATAACCCGACCTCTCCCCGTCTGATCTACATGGTGTTTACCAATATGCTAATTTAGATAGAATATTTCTAGTAATATGATATAAATTATGATTTAATACAAGCTTAAGAGGAGCGCAGAGGTTATGGCTGGGACGCTCCCGAAAGTAGGGGCATTCCGTAGAGTTCGGGAGTTCTAACCGCGTTCGTTGAGGTTGACCTGGACGGAACCGGCAATGTGGAGCTCTTGCGCGGCGCGCTCCGAGACGGACTCGGCCACGAGCTTTTCGACAGTTACCTCGAATACGTCGCAGCCATCGTGTCGAGGGTAGGAAGTGCGGCGAAACGCGACGAGCCAATCTGACGGCACCTGGCCGAGAATGGGAGTTACGGGCCCATCACGGAGCGCCTTATGAGACTCTGGTACGAGGGAACTTGGTTGCCGCTCTCCCAGGAGTGGATTGAAGTCTACGGTGCGGTCGGGGACAACGAGCACCGGGCGATCTCGGCCGAGGCATCGGGCGCAGTCGGGGCGTACATGAGTTACATCGACCCGCTGCTGGTCGGCTGCCAGCAGACGTACTACGGAAAGCATTACGACCGGCTCGTCGAGATCAAGAAGACCGAAGACCCCAACGGATGTTTCGATTTCCAACAGGGCTTTGGATCGGAGTTCAACCCATCACCGCCGAAGTCAGGCGGGTCGCTTGATTTGAATCCGCTGAATCGAACCTTTCCGTAGGCATAGATGGCGCGCGGCCCGCAGACAAGGATACTCGAAATGGCGACACCTTCAACATCGCTTCAGCAGTTCATTGACCTGTCCGTTGTCCTGACCGGGTTCGACGAGACGGATCTCCTGCTGACCGGCGTGGGACAGGAATATCTCGACACGCTGATTCGTGGCGCGGGGCAGACGAATGTCGATGACCTGCTCGTCGCAGCGCAGTCGGAGGGATCGAACGAACAGGCAATCAAGCAGGCAATTTGGGATGACGACCGCTTCGGCCCGATGGCGCGCAGCATCATCGTGATGTGGTACGTCGGCAACTGGCATCCGCTTACGGTGGATTGGCACGAGGCATTTGCGCCGCCGTCGCATTCGCCGCTGGCGGGGCAGGTAATCTCGGCGAATGCGTATCGCGAGGGGTTGGTCTGGCCGAATATGGGCACGCATCCGCGTGGTGTGAAGCCCGCGGGGTTTGGCATGTGGCGCGCAGCGCCGGAGATGCCGGATACCTATACATCCAAAAGCAGTGGCACCAGCCATGATCCAGGATAGTTTCTTCGACATCGTGATCGTCGGCGCAGGCGTGACCGGCTCGATCCTCGGCAAGCAGTTGGCTGACCGTGGCAAGCGCGTGTTGATCCTCGAGGCCGGTCCGGGCACGGGTTTGGAGCAGGGAGGGTTTCAAAGCTTCGTCGAGCGGTTTCTTACTCAGGAACTCAAGACGCCAACTTCGCCCTACCCGCACAGCGACAACGCACCGATTCAGCGACCATTCCATCAGTATTACGAGCAGCGCGGACCGATGAACTATGGCAGCAACTACATGCGCCACGTCGGCGGCACGACGCTGCACTGGATGGGCACTTGCCTGCGCTTCCTTCCGGAGGACTTTCAGCTCAAATCGCTCTACGGCTATGGAATCGACTGGCCGATTACCTACGCTGACCTAGAGCCGTACTACCAGATGGCCGAGTGGGAGCTGGGTGTGTCGGCGAATTCCGCGGAGCAAGAGCGCGTCGATCGTAACGACCAGCTTTACGCCACGGGCTACGACTACCCGATGGAGCGCGTGCCACCCAGCTATCTGGACGATACGATCCGCGAAGGCTTTGAAGGCAAGTCTATTGACATTGATGGGCGTACCTATTCGCTTCAAGTATCCAGCACCCCGGCCGCCCGCAATTCAATCCCGCGTGCTGACCTGACTGACCCGCGCGAAGCCCGCAAGACCGACGGGCCATATCGCCCGGTCGGAGACCCCGATCTGCCGGACGAGCGCGGCGGGCGATGCCAGGGGAACGCAAGCTGTATCCCGATCTGCCCGGTGCAGGCGAAGTATTCAGCCCTCAAGACACTGCGTGCCGCGATCAATCGAAACCGCGCTTGGCTCGACGTGATTACCAAAGCCGTTGCGACGTTGATCGAGATCGATCCCAAATCGGAGCGCGTCGTGGGTGTGCGCTACAAGAAGTACGAAAACCCCGACCAACCCAGCTTTACCGAGCACATCGCGCGTGGCCGCGTTTATGTGATTGCGGCGCACGCGATAGAGACGGCCAAGCTATTACTCGCGTCGCGGGCCGCAAATTCAAGCGGCATGGTCGGCTGCAACCTTATGGATCACCCGTTTGTGTTGACTTGGGGCCTGATGCCGAAGCCAATCGGCAGCTATCGCGGGCCAGGCTCGACATCGGGCATCCCGCTGTTCCGTGATGGCGTGTTCCGCAGGGAATCAGCCGCGTTTCGGATCGAGATCGGCAACTGGGGCGTCGATTTTCCCAATGGCACACCACATACGACGCTGATGTCGCTGGTCGATCGCGAGCACTTCAACGCGGCGTTTGGGAGTCACCCCGAGGGGATTCGCCAGGCCAAACACGCTGGTGATGTGTTCGGCAAGGTGCTACGCCGTGAGATGCAGGAAGTCTGCTCCCGGCAGTTCCGCCTGGGCTTTGAGCTCGAGCAATTGCCCGATCCTGCCAACCGTGTGACGATCGATACGCGCTATCGAGACGCGATCGGTAACTACCGGCCGGTCATCTCCTACCGTCTTGATGACTATTGCATCAAGGGCATTGTCAATGCCAAGAAAGCGTCGGACCAGATCTTCGCGAAACTCGGCGCGACGGACGAGACCAACTACGACCGGCCCAGCGGAATCGCGGCGGGGCGGTTCGAGGTCGATGGTCAGTGGTACGAATTCCACGGCGCGGGGCACGCGGTGGGCACTCATCGCATGGGCACGTCGCGGCGCGATTCGGTCGTAGATAGCGAACAGCGCACCTGGGATCACTCCAACTTGTTCCTGGTTGGCTGCGGAAACTTTTGCACAGTCGGCACGGCCAACCCGACTCTGACCGCCGCCGCGCTCGCGTTCAAGGCCGCCGATGCCATCACAAAGGAATTGGCTTAGTCGCCCCGTCGGCTCCGGAGCTTTGTTATGAAACCGATCAAAGTCAAACGCCGCCTGCCGACGAGCATCAAAACACCCTTCGACCTCTGTGGCGACAATGAAGCGGACCGTCGTGCCCAACTGCGCCGCCATCTGGAGATCGCTCTGCAGTTAGAGCACGCGACGGTCCCACCTTATCTGTGTGCGCTCTACTCCATCAAGCATCAAACCAACCACGCAGCAGTCAACAACATCGTAAGCGTCGCTAAGGAAGAGATGCTTCACATGGCGCTAGTCGCGAACCTGTTGCTCGCGATTGGCGGCACCCCCAAAATGACTGCCCCCGACTTCATGCTAACCTACCCGGAGCCCCTCCCTGAAAGTGACGGCAAAGTCACCGTCTCGCTCAACTGTTTCTCACCGGAAGCGTTGAAAGTCTTTCTCGACATCGAGCGGCCGATGCCCATCGACGCAGAACCACAAGGCCCAGGTTACTCGTCAATTGGGCAGTTCTATGCCTCCATCAAAGACGCGCTGGACTACTTTTGCGACAAGGTCCAGAAAGGCGAGTTCTCCAAACTTTTCACCGGCGATCCCGACCTACAGACACCGCCGGAAGAGTACTACAGCGGTGGTGGTGAGATCGTCGAAGTGACCGATTACGATTCCGCCCGGCGCGCAATCAAGATCATCGTCGATGAGGGCGAAGGCTTCGGCCACACTATTTTCAGCGGCGATCACGAACAGTTTGGCGAAGAACCGGACCTCGCCCACTTTTTTAAGTTCAATGAACTGCTCGTAGGTAGGCGATATCTGCCCACCGATTCGCCCGGTGCCGACCCGACCGGCTCGCAGCTCACTGTCGATTTTAGCGAGAATGCAGTACATCAGGCCAAGTTCATTGGTCATGACGAAGTAACGAAACAGACGCCAGGCGTCCAGAGAAGGCTAGCCGCGTTTCAGCGGACCTATTCGGATTTGTTGCGCGAATTGGAACTCGGCTTCACCAGCTCGAAGAAGGTGAGTAAGGGACAAGAACTCAGCGAGAAGGCTACTCACTTCCGCAGTGTCGGCGGCCTGATGTTCGATGTCAAAAATCAGATGACAGCACTGATGCAATCCAGCGGAGGAGGGATCATTCCGGTGTTCAGATAGATCGAATCGTAACCCGAGCGCGCCGCAGCGTGGCGTGCCAAGAAATGTCGAGGGGATTCAGCTATGTCGACATTTGAAAAACTCCAAGCCCAGCGTCGAAACATCTCACCAGCCAAAGCCGGCGACGATGAACTCGGTCCGTTTCAGTTGTTGCCCGGCGTCTGGAAAAACCTGCCCAACCTGCCGGGGCGCGGCTGGAACCTGATCGCATTGCCGTTCGTTTCACAGGACCACGAACTGAACTATCGCTTGCTGATGAATCAATACAACGAAGAGCTGCGTTTCACTACGGTCGACAAGGCAGTGCCAAATCGTGGCCTGACCGATGATGATCCGCGGCAGAACATCAATCAGTTGATTGTGACACTTGATTACGAGCAAAAGATCGAGCAGATCGCCGCAGCAGATTTTCCAGACAGTGGTCTCGCGGGCACTCCTGGCGTAGCAATCCATCACGAGCCAGGTTTGTTCCTGTTCATGTCCAACGCCGATACCGACGGCGTGAACATCGGACGCTTAGCGACGATTCCTCACGGCAACAGCGTCCTAGGATTGGGCCGCTTCGACAGCAACGTTCACAAGCACGACGGCCCACCGGACATCCCCGATGGTGTCCACGCGCTACCGATCGGCGTAGAACAAGACATTAACCACGGCTACCTGCTGCCATACAAACACTTCAATGACAATCTATTCGAGAACCTGTTTGACCCGATGGACACGTCTGCCCTGCTGAAGGCAGCCAACGCGGATGTCAACATCATCCGCACAACCGTGTTGGATGTAGACACCGACATTTTGACCGGCGGTATCGTCAACATTCCCTTCATCGAGGACCAGGCCGATGCCACAAAGATGGAGTCTACTGTCTGGATTCAGGAGTTAGAGGAGAGGGACGAAGATGGCGAACACAAACTGCGCCTGCAGTACCTCCAGATCGTCATGCTCGATTTCTTTGATCGTCCGCCCGGGCAAGGAGAAGGCCTGATCCGCTGGCCGCACATCAGCATCAACACGATTGAACGAACCGAGAAACTATAGGATAGCCGACTGCTTGCTTGACAGCGTGCCTGCAAACGCGACACCAAAGGAGTTTGCATGTACATCCAGTATCTGATCCCCAAGCATCACGATATCCTCGTTCGTCCGTTGCTCACTGTGCCCGATGCGCCCGATGGGGAGTATCAATTCGCCGGCGTTCCGGACGGTATCGGAGCGTTTGCGCTGCCCGGTGTAGACAACGGCTTTGACATCGTTTTGACTCACGAACTTCGCTTTAACGCCGGCCGACGTCGCGCACACGCCAGCAGCGGGGCGTTTGTCTCGCGTTGGCAGATCGATACCACGCACTGGAGCGCCCGTAAGGGCAAAGGGCGCATCGGCGTCGTCTCCGGGCGCGACCAGATCCAGGCAGTTCATCACTGGCAACACGCTGGTGGCGGGTATCGGACGAGCCGCAGCGTGCCAATCGAACGGTTGTGTTCTGCGGACCTGCCGCCGATAAGCGCGCTGTACTTCAAAGATGAAACGGGTACGGAGTATGGCACGACCGAGCGCATATTCCTCGGTGCTGAAGAAACACATACGCGGTTCAAGTCTGAGCACGGCCGGGCTTTTGCGCACGTGTTAACCGGACCGCGTGAAGGTCACACATATGAGCTGCCGCACTTGGGCCGCGGCAGCTATGAGAATGCGTTGGCGTGTCCGAAGGCGGGGCGCAAGACTGTGGTCATCCTCCCGGACGATGCTGAATCACATCGCGTCTACAACACGGAGAGTTCGGATGACCCGCCGCGCACCACGCCTAACTCCTGCGCGGCGGGTTACGACCACTACCACCCGCCTAGCGAGATGTACATCTACGTCGGCGAGAAGATGACGCATGAGGAAGCTAAAAATTCTGGTATGCCGCTCGAGTTGGCGCAGGCCGGGTTGGTCGGTGGCAAGCTCTACGGGTTTCAGGTTGTATCTAAAGGCGAGCCGATCAAGTGGGAGCACCGTGAATTCGGCTTTGGCCAAATGGCCTACGAAGCTGAAGCGGAGTTCCGCCTAATCGACCTGGGTGATCGGTCCAAGGCGGTTGCCTTGCCGCCTGAAATAAAAGGCGGCGATTGTGAACCGCTCGCGCAAGATAATCCGGGCATTGCGCTGCAGCGCGACAGCATTCGTCTGGGCGTGACGCAGTTTCTCCGCCCCGAAGACGGCGCATGGGATCCTCGCCCCAAGCCGCATCACCAACACGACCAAGTCTTCTACTTTGGCACGACCGATCAGTTCGATGGTAACAGCCGCCTGTTTCGCCTGACGTTCTATGATTGCGAAACGCTAGGCGATAACGACCAGCCCTGCGGCAAGATTGAGATCGTCCTCAACGCGCGCGTCAACCCCGAGGATAAGTCTTCCGGTGCGGAGTATCTGTTCCATTCCCTCGACAGCATTGGAATCGATCCGTGGGGCCGTGTGCTGTTGCAGGAAGACCCGGGCAACGAGGCGTATCGCACCCGAACGCTGGTCTATACACCGGAGAGTCGAAAGCTCTACGCGGTCGCCGAGGGCAACTTCGATCTGTTTGACCGGCGCGGGTCGCATTTTTTGACAACCAACGAAGAGGCGGCGGGCATCGTTCCGGTCTTCGATCTGCTCGGCGAAGGATGGTACCTCTCGGCTGTGCAGGCCAATGTCGAAACCGATTGGGCAAAAAAGATCGCACCCGGGCTGCTGGCCTACGAAGATCAGCTGCAGATTGAAACCGATCTGGTCACGCCGGGTCAATTGTGCGCGATCTTCATTCCCGAAAACCTCACCGACGAACTGGAGGTAAAGGCCGAGCAGGTCACGGTGGATCACATGTGTGAAATCTACGAAGAGGATTATGCCGGGCGCAAGCAGTACCACCAGCACGGCGACTGACCGACATCGACGCCAATTTGAAGGAGGCGCCATGCCATTTCCACTCTATGAAACGAAACTGATCGAACTTGAAGCAGCGGTCTTTGACCTGGAAACATCGGGCCTGCTGCCTTCGAAAGATCGAATCATCCAGATCGCTGTTGTGCTGTTCGACCAGGGCCAGCCGACCGACAACGAGTGGGTGCAGCTCGTGTTCCCCGGCGATGAGCATCTACCGCTCGAGCCGATCATCACCCAGATTACGGGTATCGCGTCTGACTCGCTGCAGGGCCAGCCGACGATCGACGCCGTGCTCGCCGAATTCGATCAGCGTGTCGAAAGGCGTGTTGTTTCGGGTCATAACGTCAAGCGCTTTGACTTGCCGTTCATTCGCCGCGCCGAATCGCGCACGGGCATAGATGTGCAGTCAGACTTCTACATCGACACCCTGCTGCTAGCGCAAAGGCTTCATCCGGGTCGACCGCACACGTTGGCGGATGAAGGTCGGCACTACGGCATCGAATTCGACGAAGAAGAACTGCACGATGCGCTGGCCGACACGCGACTTTGTGCGCAAGTGCTGGCGGAACAGATTAAGGAACTGGCTGATCACAGTGTTCAGACGTTCGGTGACATGATTGACTGGCTATAACCAAAAAGTGAGAATCTGATGACACGCATCGCCTGCTACAACGTCGAGAACCTCTTTGCGCGTCCCAATGCGTTTGATCCGATGGATTGGGGCGCTGGTAAGCCGATCATCGCGGCCTACCATGAAGTGAACGAGTTGTTCAATAAGCCGAGTTACTCGACCGCAGATCGACGGCGGATGCGCGACTTGCTGGTGCGGCTGGACATCTATTCGATCAATGACAATAGCGTGGCGCGTCGAAAGCGAACCCCAACGCCGCGCTGGGCGTGGCTTCGGAACAACAAGGGTAGCTTTGACCGCCAACCCCGCGACGCGACGCAACCGGTCGAGATCATCGCGACCGGTCGTAGGGCGTGGATCGGCTGGGTCGACTTGGCCACCGAACCAACCAACGAGAAAGCAACGCGTCTGACCGGACGTGTCATCGGCGATGTCAATGCCGACATTATCGGGATCGTCGAGGCGGAGGACCGACCGTCGCTGGTGCGGTTCAACGAGGAGATGGTGGCCAACAAGTATGACCACGTGATGCTCGTCGATGGTAACGATCCGCGCGGTATCGACGTGGGCATTATGACACGCGCCGGATACAAGATCCAATCCATCCAATCCAATGTGGATTTAACCGACAACGTGGGCACCGTCTTCAGCCGCGATTGTGCACAATATGAGGTTCATACGCCCGATGGGAACACACTGCACGTCCTTGTGAATCACTTCAAATCGCAGTCCGGCGGCGGCGACGTGAAGCGCCGCCGTCAAGCCCAGGCGGTGCGACGGATTGTGGATGATCTTGTCGCGGCCGGAGAGCACGTCATCGTGCTTGGTGACTTGAACGAAGGGCCGAGAAACGGCCAGACACGAGCGGACAATCTCAAGTCACTCTACTTGCAGAACAGTCCGTTAATCGAGGTGTACACGCTGCCGGGATTTGCTCTCGGAAATCGGCCCGGCACATTTGATTCCTGCACGCTCCGCAATCGCTTGGACTACATCTTCATTTCGCAAAACCTGCGCCTAGCCTTCAACGGGGGGGGAATCTTCCGTATGGGCCTGTGGGGCAACCGGCAGACCCGACCCGACCAGTGGCCCACGTATCCGGAGATGACAACGGGAGAAGAACAGGCGTCTGATCACGCGTGTGTGTTTATTGACCTGAGCATCTAGCCCTCGCGATCCCCAAACACGGAACAGGAATATGGCCGTACTCGACGAAGTCAAGAAGCTTTGCGATCAACTGAAGGGTCGTGGCTGGCGCGATTTGTTGCTGCGTGTCACCGACGGTGACCTGGATATTCATCAGTCAAGCAAGACCAAGCTTGCGGATGCATTGGCCACGCCGCTTTTGAACATCGATCGGTCGGTACCCGGCTTTGAAGGGTTTCATCGGTCAGCGAATCGTGGCATCGAAGGCGGTGCGCCCGGGCGCAGCCTGCTCTATCATGCCCTGGCATGTCCCGATGTGCACCCGACGGCCGATGGCATGCCGCCGGCGACGCCAAACCAAGCCAATTACCCAACGCTTAAGCAACTCGACGATCTCGAGAACTACATTTACAGTTTGGTCGCCGATCGCGCTGACCTCCACAATACGATCGTCGCAGTCTTTGCGTACCAGTATCGTACGGCGAGTCGAACGTCACACCGCCGACATGCCGACTTGGCCTTCTCGCGCACAGGTGTGGCGCGCGTCGGCACAACAGGGCCGAACTATGACCGGTCACGACGAAGCTTCTGGGTCATTCCGTCGGGTGGAGGCGATGCGTTGCCCGTGTTGCCTGCACGGTATGGTGCGTTTCTCGCGCGGCGGGGGAATCGCGGCGATGGTTCGGTCATGGGCCGCCTGGGCGGATCGGGGTCGGATGTTGCCCAGTATATCTTCCCTGTCCACAAGCTGTTCTCCGGGCGTGAATGCATCAAAGGGCGCAACCTGGCCGTTGAGTTTGCTGAGTTTCATCGCAACGAAAAGCTCCGAAGGATCCATGCGCTGCCAACCAAGCGCGGTGGCATCACTGCGCCGGTGGGCTTCGATATCGACAAGCTGCCATTCGTTCGTGATTCGACCAACGGCGGAAAGCTTGTCAAGCTGAAAGATGCGGGCGCCACAACGCTGGTCGAACCCGTACCTGGCGATCGACTGCTGCGAACCGTCAAGCAGCGCAACAGCGTCATTCGAGCGGACCAGATTGTTCACTTTGTTGTACCTCCAGCACAGTCATCTGGTCGGTTCGTAACGTCGAGTCTTCAAATCAGCAGCAGTTCGAATGGCGACCGTCTCGCTCCTGAATTTCTCAACATCCGGCACGAAGTTGATCCGACTGGGCCGGCCGACCAGGTCCCAGATGACCTAAACCGTCTGGATTCAACGGCATTCGCGCGCAAGCTCAATGATGGTGGTTATGCCGCGGCGCACTTTGTCGACGATACGTGCGACGGTTGTGTCGAAGCCGTTGTGGGCGGGCTCGATAGGGGTATAGAGAACCAGCCCGCCTTCTCGTTGGTCACCGCGCCCGACTTCATGCCGCTTGCCGACCAGAGCGAGATTAATGAGGTGGGGCGTTTTCCGCTTGCCAACCCACTGACAAATGGCACTTTGCCACCGAATACAGCGCTACCGCGCCCGTCGACGCCGACCGAGTTCGCGTTTAATCATGACGATTCGACGGCAACTGCAATCGTGGGCGACCTGGCGAACGGTCCACAGGTGGGCATCATGGGCACACCGAATCACGCCGTAAGCATGCTGCCTGATGGTGCTTCGAACATCTTCGCGCCCGGATGGGACACGTCGCGCAGCCGCGATGCCCAGGGCGCGTCCCACTTCACCAGCAGCGGGCTGGGTTCGCCGTTCCCCGAGGATGCAAAGCTCTGTGCGGCGCTCTCGTCTTTCTGGCCGGCTGTAGCGCCCGATAACAGCCGAACCTTCGGCAACGAGAATTTCGAGAACAAGCTTCCGATGCTGGATGAAGAGCTTGGATTCCACCCCAAGCACGAGCGAGTTGCGGCAGGTGATGTCCAGTCGTATCACGGTTGGGATGGGGAGTTTGGCCCGTTCTTTGAACGCGTCAACGGACGGTTGCACGTCAATCATGTTCCGATTGAACGTTCAGACTATGTGACGCATTCGCTTGCGAATCGCATTCGCGTTTCACTGACCGCGGAAGTGCAAACCGAGGAACTGGTGCGTAGGAATCAGGCGTTGCGCCAATGCATCAAGGTTATCGGTTCGGTTTCGAGCCAACCGTTCTGTCTTGTCGTGTTTCGCGCGGTTGATGGCTGGTCAGCTTTTGGCGGAGGATCGCCTGCACTTACCGGTAGTGGGTACGTGCTGGAGTTCGCAGAATGCACACCAGGTGCCATCGCGACCTCCGAACTTGACCGCGTACGCCGAGCCGTGCGGCTGCACCACATTTGTCACTATGCAGACAACGGCGTGGCGCACAAAAGAGGCCGCCAGCGGTTTCAGTTCATACCGCACTAGGCGGATCAGATGTCGCCAGAGAGCAATACTGACGTCGTGGTCATTGGCGGCGGGCCCGCAGGGTCGGCCGCGGCCATCACCGCCGCACGGGCCGGGCTGCGCGTCACGCTCCTCGAACGCGCGCGGTTCCCACGCCACAGACCTGGCGAGACGCTGCATCCGGGTATAGAACCTCTGCTACACAAACTCGGCTTATCGACTGCCACGCTGAACGATCCCATTCGGCACGCGGGTATTCAGGTGAAGTGGGGCGAAAGCTCACGTTTCGAAGCGTTTGGAGCAGACAGCGACGGTTCATGGCTTGGTTTTCAGGTGCCGCGCGATGAACTTGATGCGGCGTTGCTACGCTGCGCTCCACAAGCCGGTGTAAGCGTTAATCACGAGTTAGCCGCCGACCGCGTGTTGCAAGAAGACGATAGAGTAACGGGTGTTGAGACTGACCGTGGCGCTATCCGGGCATGCTGGACCATTGACGCGACCGGAGGGCGGCAGTGGATCGGCCGACAACTCGGGCACGAGCCGACTTATCAATCGCCCGCACTGACCGCGCGGTACGGCTACGTCTGCGGTAGCGTGCCGCCGCTGGATCAAGCCCCATCGATCATCACCGATGCAAACGGCTGGACCTGGATGGCACGCGTCTCGCAAGGTCGATACCACTGGACGCGCGTCTCGCGGCGGGGCGATGAGCCCGCAACTGATTGGCGACCCAAACCACTAGACGCTTTGGCGGGCGATGCACCGATCCGTGGCGAAGACGTCACATGGCGGTGCGCTGAGCGTTTGGCCGGGGCCGGCTACTTCGTCGTCGGTGACGCAGCAGTGCTGCTCGACCCCGCCTCATCTCACGGCGTGTTGCGTGCGATCATGTCCGGAATGATGGCGTCACACCTAATCGCTAAAGCCATCTCGAGAACCGCGCTTGAATTCGATGTGATTGAAGAATATGAACGATGGCTAGTTGCCTGGTTCGAACATGATGCAAATAGGCTCCGTTCGCTTTACGCATCAGCCGACCTATCACAAATGTGCTCCATCTCACCAAACTTCGCTGCGATCGATCACTGACCGGACGGTTTGGGCTCGCACTATAGTCGGTAAACTATTGCTCTGTTAGCAGTTCGGGGCGATTAGCTCTAATTGGGCGCCCAGCGTAAAACTTCAGGGCGCCAGGGACCGCAACGCGTCGTCGTTCATCCCGATGCCGAGGCCCGGCTTGTACGGCAGGCTGGCGTACTTATCCTGGATGACTGGTCTGCTACCGGATATCTGGACCAATCTGAGTGTTAGAGATCCGGCTCCTCTGGACTTGCCCCGAACGCTGGACCAGCCTGATGCGGAACCTCCCGTCCTCTCAGGCCACCGGGCAGCTGGTTTGCCCGATGGTTTTCATCAGCTCCATCGGGGTCTTGTTGCCGATGGCACTGTGCGGTCGCTCCTCATTGTAATCTCTCCTAAAAGCCTCGCATTTTGACTTCGCATCGTCCAGCGTGAGGAACCAGTTCTGGTCGATGCACTCCGCTCGGACCTTGCCGTTGAAGGACTCTGCGAAGGCGTTGTCGGTCGGCTTGCCAGGCCGGGAGAAATCCAACGTTACGCCCTTGCTCCAGGCCCAAAGGTCAAGATCCTTGGAGATGAACTCAGGCCCCTGATCGACCCGGATAGTCTTCGGCAACCCATAGATGGCCGTCACGCGCTCGAGCGTATCCACGACGTCACGGCCGCGATACTGTTGCCGGACGTCGATCGCCGGCGATAGCTTGGAGAAGGCATCCACGATGGTCAGGACTCGGATCTTGGAGCCATCGAAGAGCTGATCCGATAAGAAGTCCATGGACCAGACTTCGTTGGGAGCCTCCGGCGCTTTGCGGTCTTCGCGCAGCTTCGCCGAGACCTTGCGTTTGGGATGCTTGTTCCGAATCTGCAAGCTTTCCTCGACATAGAGCCGGTAGACGCGCTTGTGGTTCACTTTCCAACCCTCCCGCCGCAATAGCACGTGGATGCGCCGATAGCCGTAGCGCACACGGGTCTCGGCAATCTCTCGGATACGTTTCCTCAAAGCAGCCTGCGATGGGCGGCGGGACCGGTAGTGATAAGTTGATCTGCCGAAGAGCAAGAGGCTACACGCTCGGCGAATGCTCACCTGCCAGGTGCCGCGAAGATGCTCGACCAGCTGCCGGCCCACCGCAGGCTTCATAGCTTTCGGCGGATCACATCCTGAAGCATCTCCTTGTCCAGACTGAGGTCGGCAACTATCCGCTTGAGACGGCTGTTCTCTTCCTCAAGCTGCTTGAGCCGCCGTAGCTCCGACGGCATCAAGCCAGCATACTTCTTCCGCCAGCGGTAATAGGTCTGCTGCGAAACCCCTGCCTTACGGCACACTTCCTCAACAGACGTGCCTTCATCCACTTGCTTCAGAATGAAGGCTATCTGCTGCTCCGAAAACCGCGACTTCTTCATCATCTTTCCTCGCGATGCCAGCCATGGACATTACGAGAAAATTCTCACTTCAAACGGTCCAGTTTCCAGGGCTCAGGTCAACCTCTGTGGGGTGCGCCTCGCATCCATGGTGAGTTGCTGAAGCTGGGCATTGAAATCTCACAGGCGACGGTCTCCAAGTACATGACCCGGCATCCCAAGCCGCCCTCCCAAAGTTGGCGAACCTTTGTTCAGAACCACGCCTGCTGCCTGGTAGGGGTCGACTTCTTTGTCGTTCAGACCCTCACCTTTCGCATCCTCTTTGTCTTCATCGTACTGCATCACGCGCGCCGCCAAATCATCCACGTCAATGTGACAACGCACCCAACCGCGCAATGGACCGCTCAGCAGGCGCGAGAAGCGTTCCCATGGGCGACGACACCACGTTACCTCATCCGCGACCGTGATCGCGCCTACGGCACGATCTTTCAGGCCCGACTTCGGGCCATGCATATCGAGGAGGTTCTCATTGCGCCCCGCTCACCCTGGCAGAACCCCTATGCTGAACGCGTCATCGGCTCGATCCGGCGGGATTGCCTGGACCATGTGATCGTGCTGGATCAAAGCCATCTTCGCCGAATTCTGAAGGCCTATCTCACCTACTATCACCAGAGCCGAACTCACTTGTCGTTAGAGAAGGATTGCCCAGAGCCTCGCCTGATGCAGCCGCCTAGCATGGGGAAGGTCATCTCATTCCCGCAGGTCGGTGGGCTCCATCACCGCTATGAGCGGATCGCGGCCTAAAGCACCGGGCGCTCGGCCCCATAGAACACAGCATCAAATCTTGTAGGACGCTCCGCCCGACGTCAGTCAGTCAGTCAGAGGCTTCTTTCGGCGGGACATCCGGTCAGCTGCAGGAGTCTGCGCCTGCCGGCGGATTGCAGTCCCAGGCTCCAAGCACTCTTTCGCCGGAAGCTGCCAAGCCAAATTCCAACCCGGATGGAATTTCTGGAAGGGACAGGCGCGCCGCGTATCCACGGCGAGTTACTGAAGCTTGGGATCGACGTTTCCCAGTCGATCGTCGCGAAGTACATGGTGAAACGGCCGGGACCGCCATCGCAGGGCTGGCGGACGTTCCTGCGCAGTCATGCCGAAGGCATCGCGGCCATCGATCTGTTCGTCATTCCAACGTTCGGGTTCAGGCTCCTCTTGGGCCTCGTGGTTCTCGATCAAGCCCAGCGTCGCAGTTCAACACTTGGCGAAGATGGGTATCAGGGATCGTCCTATAGCGCCGCGATCGCCGTGGCAGAACCCATATGTCGAGCGCGTGATCGGCTCGATCAGGCGGGAATTGCTTGAACACATCGTCGTGCTGAACGGACGCCACTTGCGCACACTGCTGCGTAGCTACGCCGCGTACTACAACGGTGATCGGACTCACCTCGGCCTAGCTAAAGATACGCCACTTTGGCGCGCTATTCAGCGCGTCGGACGGATTGCCTCTCTCCCAAGGCTGGGTGGACTGCATCACGTCTACATCCGGACGTAGTTTTTGGTAGGTACAGAGCGCAGCGAGCTGAGCCTGGCCCGGCGCAGCCGGGCGCGCCGTTCAAACTGCTCACAGAAACTCAGTCGGTAGAACCAGTGTCGTTCAGGTTCATTTCGGCAATAAACCGAGACGGCTGCCGAACCCAACCGCGATACCGGTTTGCGTATGACAGGATCAGACGCTTGCGGGTGCGGGTAATTGCAACAAAGAAGTTTCGGCGCTCTTCCTCAAGCTCAGCAGGTTGCGCATCAGGCTTGAGACTCTGCCATGACGGCAAAATCGATTCCGCAACGCCTACGAGCCATACATTCTGAAATTCGAGTCCCTTTGCCGCATGAATCGTCAACAGCCGAACGGCATTGGGATCAGGGGGCGGCTCTTTGGGCCTGAGAGCGAAGCCTTGAAGGAGTTCATTCAGGTCCGGCGGGCTTCCCCGCTCCGCGCGAATAGCAGTAGCGGCGACCTCCCACGCGGCCTTGTCTTCCTCCGCATCATTGACAACGCCCTCAAGGGCAGCGGCCGTCGTAGGAAGCCAGGCAAGCGCATCTAACACCACCTGACGCCAACTCGCTCTGGACTGCACGAGCCGCGAGGCGAATTCAGCCAGGCGCTTGACAGTTTCATTGTCCGTGTCCTGTGCGGCCAAAGCCCAGAATTCAAGATAACCCGCATCCGACGACTCGGCCTCTGCGGCGAGAATGGCTGCATCGAGTTCGACACCGGCAATCCGGTTGGCGGCCCCGGCCATTTCCGTGAACATCTGTCTGTCCGTAGGACGCAGCGACAGTTCCAGACAGCTATGAAGCCAAACGAATTGCGGCGATACGAAGCGATCACGCCGCGTAGCAAGTGATGCGTTGACGCTGGCGTTTCTCAGAGCATCCAAAACCGGTTGAAGGATTGCCCGAGTACGGCCCAGCACTGCGGTCTGTCCCCAGACCGACGGCCCAAGGTAAGCGATCTCAGACGCAACGGCATTGGCCTCTTCGGCGTCGGTAGGAAACTCGCGAAGGTCGATGGCCGGACCGGAATTTGGCAAGGTCGAGACAAGAGGTTCTTTTCCGGGCGTCCTCTCGGCGTTGTGCGCGATCAGGTTGTTGGCAGCCTGAACGATCTCGGGCGGACAGCGACGGTTTTCGACAAGTTGCAACAGCGCGGGAGAGAAATGCTCCCGGAATGAAACGATCTGGCGGTAGCTCGCTCCCGCCCACTGATAGATGATCTGGTCGTCATCAGCGACGGCGAAGATGTTCTTGAAGTCGTCACCGGCAAGAAACCGCACGAGTCGGTATTGTGCAGGCGTGGTGTCCTGAAACTCGTCGATCAGCCAATAGGGATAAGACTGGCGAATTCGCGCGGCAACGGCGGGTATATTGTGCGCAAGACGGCAGGTATCGAGGATCATCCCGTTGAAGTCCGTGACATTGCGTTCGCGCAAGGCGTTCTCGTAGATCGCATAGACACGCGCCGCCCTCTCGCCGGACTTCGAGTCACGAAAATGCTTCGCCGTCTTTTCGGGGCTAATCAGGCTGCTTCGCAGCCGATCTATGACCTTGAGCCAGCGCACGTCATCCGGCGTAACCGGTTGCCCGTTTACGGCAGCCGTCTCGAGAGCGTCACGCAGCAACTCGGCGCGGTCGTCATCCTGATCGTAGATACCGAAGTCAGGTTTGATATTCAGGTGCGAGCCATGCTGCCGCAGCATCTGCGCACAGAAGCTGTGAAAGGTACCGATGACGGTGCGCTCCGACAATCCGGGGACCATCGTTTCAACGCGACTGCGCATCTCGTCGCCCGCTTTCGTCGTGAAAGTCAGGGCGAGAATGCGAAAATTGCGATTCCGCGTATCGTTAAGAATCCGGGCGATCCGGGTCGTGAGAACAGTCGTTTTACCCACACCCGGACCGGCCAGCACCAATGCCGCGCCCTGATCCCACTCCACCGCCTGCTGCTGCGTGGGACTCAATCGCGCCAGCGCCGTTTCAAGTTCAGGAGTCATGCGGCACCGTCCCTGAGATTTGTAATCAGATCGACAAACGGTGCGGGCATGCGTTGCGCAAGCGCCGGGTCGGCGGCGACTCGCAGCGCCAGCCCTCCCATATAGCCGGACTTGTCGTTTTTCAGTCGCCTGACGAATTCATCGAACGGACAGGTGAGCGCCGAATCGCCGCTGACTTCCGCAAGCACTTCCCGCAATAGCTGTTCGTGACCGTCAGTTACAAGCTGATCTTCTAGGCCGTTGGGCGGGGGAAGCGTCTGGAAATGTCCGGTCAGGTCTTCTTCATTGAAACCGCGTTTCAAAATCTCTCTTTTGAACTTCTCAGCCTCCTGATCGCCGTCCACGATCATGTGCCAGGGAATATCGAATGCTTCCGCCAATGCCGGATAGATTCCGGCGTTCCCGCTTTGCTTGAAGTCGATAACGGCGACGCCGTGCGTGTCGAGAGGCCAGCCCAGAGCTTTGCCGAGCGCATGTACAAGGAGGTATTCGGTAACGCCCTCGACGAGAAGCCAGCGGCGGGCAAAGAAGATTTCCCCACGGACACGCCGTCCGTGAAAGCCGAGTTCTTCTTCATCCTCGCTGGTCGGGAGTATGCGGCATTGGTGACGAAGGCGACGGATCGCTTCGGCGCGTTCATGGCGGTCGGGATCGCGCCTGTAGCACTTGAGAAGGCGACTGGCCATCGTCATGTCGAACCAGGACCGCGCCGCGACTCGATTTGTGGGTATGTCCCGAATAAAGATGCGGCCGCCTGAGCCTGCGACGAATGCGTCAAGGCTGTCATTCCAGGGTAGTTCGGCGACAATGTGTGGCGGCAGGGAGGAAAATTCGGTACAGCCGCCCCGCAACCGAATCAGCCTGATATCACGCAAGTGCACATGCTGAACGAAATACGGGGAGTGGGTCGTCATCACTTTCTGGCCGGACAGCTCCTGCACTCGCTCCCACAACGTGCGCGCGGCCTGGGGGTGGAGGTGGACTTCCGGTTCCTCAATTGCGAAAACCGGCTCGACGCCCGGCTGTTCGGCTTCGGCGAGCTGTTGCAAGACCGCCGCCTGGAACAGAAAAATGACCGCAAGGCTTTGCAGCCCCTGTCCGTGATGGCCAAGCGGCAACCACGGGCGCAGCTCTTCGTTACGCAGGACTATGCCGGTTCTTTGCAGCATGTCCTCGATACCCAATGGCAGGGTATTGAGGCGGGCAGCGCCCGGTCCTTCCCCGATGGCAACGCGGGTTGCCTGCCCGATCATGTCCGCGATCTCGGACAATTTCGGATCAGCGGCGACGATCCGAGCGTCGAGGTCCGCCAGTATCTCCATCGCTTCCGCCTCAAGCTCGGCGGGAATGCGTACACTGCGGAGTAGGCGTCCCCAATGACCGAACCGCGGCGTGAATTCATTCGATGCATCACGCAGCGCGCCAAGCCAGAACAAGGGCATGTAACTGAAAAATCCGGTCAGATTTATCGAACGGCGGCGCTCCGGCAACGGTTCCCCGGCCGAGTCGAGAAACTGCCACGCAGGGTCGAACGCCTCCTTTCTTCACTCCAGGCACAGGTGACTTGCACTGTCAGAATGTTCCTGCCGTCCGGCAGCAAGGTGATAATATCGTCGAGGGCGGCGACCATGTCCGGGTCCCACTCCCCGGTTTCGGGTTCCTCCATGACAAGGACAATCTTGACCGGAGGAAGCGTCCGGGGATCGCCCTCGGGGTCGGGACGATGAACGTCATTCTCGGTGAAACCGGTTCCTCTCTGCCCCCAGCGGCGAGTCAGGACAATTCGGACCGCATCGAGGATTGCCGTCTTGCCCGCATTGTTCTGACCGATAAGAACGGTCGCATCACCCAGATCCATTTCCAGGTTACGGATCGAACGAAAGTTCTCGATATGGATCCGGGTGATGCGCATACGCTATTCTCTCTGCTCCCTGACCTCCCGGAGCGCCCGGTTAAAGAAGTGCCGGATGGCCTGTTCGCGGGCTTCGGCGTCGGAGAGCACGATGCTCTTCATGTCGGTGTCCCGCTGAAACATGCGGATCGCGCCCTGAAAGAACGCCTGCGAGAATGCGGCGTAGACGACATCGGGCGGGTTGTTGCGCAGCATCTCGGTCATATCGTCATCGAGGATTTCGCGGTTCACCTGCTCGAAGCGCAGGATGTCTTCCTCCGTGAACTGCGTGCCGTGCCGCTCGTTGAACGCCTTGATGATTTCCGATAGTGAACGCCGCTCGTCGTCGGTGTAGGGTTTCGCGCCGAACTCCCGGATCGGCGCGAGCGGCGCCGTGTCGCCAGGAGCCAGCGACGCGCTTCCCTTCTCCTTCTGCACGACTTTGAAGGCGTGCAGGCGCAGCATTTCGTCAGTAATCTCGATGTCCGGCGGCACCTCGCGGTTCGGCAACAACCGGGACAGCCAGGCGCTGTACGAATAGAGCTTTTCAAGGTCGGTGTCGTCCAGCCGGACAACCTGCGCGACGAAGCTGTAGAAACGCATGAAGCTGCGCAGAAGCTGGCGAAACTCTTCCTGCCGCCCTTCGTCGTCCTCGGCCTCGAAACGCTGCACGGCATGCCGGACCAGCCCTTCGAGTCTGATCCGGTCGGACGCATCGAGCGATCCTTTGTAGTACGTCTGCGCGAAGCGGTCGACCTCCTCGCGGTCGATGATGCCGAAGGTATTGAGACGCTGTTCCAGTTCGTAGACTTGATTGGGGTCTGACGTCTCTTCCAGTCCCGTCACCTCGTAGAACGGCTTGAACGCCTGCTGTATGTCCTCGATGGTGTTCTGGAAGTCGAGAACATAAGTGCGGTCCTTGTCGGGCATGGTGCGATTGAGCCGTGACAGCGTCTGGACCGCTTGCAACCCGGCAAGCTTGCGGTCCACATACATCGCGCACAGCTTGGGCTGGTCATAGCCGGTCTGGTACTTCTCGGCGACGATCAGGACCTGATAGTCCGGGCCGTCGAACCGGCGCGGCAGTTCCGTCTCCGAAAAACCGTTTAGAGCCGCTTCCGTCCAGGTCTCGCCGTCAAGGTGAAGTTCACCGGAGAAAGCGACAAGCGCTTTCAGTTCGGTGTAGTTCTGTTTCTTGAGATATTCCCGCACCCCGAAGAAGTAGCGCAGCGCGTGTTCCCGACTCTGCGTCACCACCATCGCCTTGGCGCGTCCGCCCAGCTCGCTCTGCACATGGCGACGGAAATGCTCGACGATCACCTCGACTTTCTGCGCGATTTGCGTCGGGTGGAGCGAAGCGAAACGTGCAACACGCCGCTGTGCCTTGCGCCCCTGAAATTGAGGATCGTCCTCAATCGCCTTCTCCAGTTCGAGGTACGCCTTGTAGGTCATGTACTGCTGGAGCACATCGAGAATGAAACCTTCCTCGATTGCCTGGCACATAGAATAGAGGTGGAAAGGATGCGGGAGGCCGTTCGCTCCCATGACGCCGAAACGTTCCAGCGTCACGTTGCGCGGCGTGGCCGTGAACGCGAAATAGCTGATATTGTCCTGCGGTCCCCGGCTTTTCTGGTAGGCGGCGATGATGTCCTCGACATCATCGCTTGAAGTCGCCTCGCGCGTCAGCGCGTCGGCGAGCGCCAGCGCGCTCTTTCCCGACTGCGAGCTGTGCGCCTCGTCCACAAGGATGGCGAATTTGCGCTTCTTCTGCCCCGAGACCTCTTTCAGGTGATCCGTGCCGAATTTCTGGATCGTCGTAATGATGATCCGCGCGCCGTCCTGTATCGCTTTCTTGAGCTGCCGTGACGTGCCGTCGATTTTCTTCACCACGCCCTTGGTCTGCTCGAACTGCGCGACCGTGTTTTGAAGCTGCCGGTCGAGTACAACGCGGTCCGTGACGATGACGACGGTGTTGAAAATTGCCTTGTCTTCATCGTCATGCAGGTTGATGAGCTGGTGCGCCGTCCAGCCGATTGTGTTCGACTTGCCCGATCCAGCGGAATGCTGGATCAGGTAGTTGCAGCCCGACCCGTTCAAACGGGCGTGCTGCATCAGCTTCGTCACCGCGTCCAGTTGCTGAAAGCGCGGGAAGATCATCACTTCCTTGCGGTCGGCTTTCTCCAGGTGCATGAAGCGGCCGATGATGCTCAGCCACTTCTCGCGTCCGAAGACGGCTTTGCCGTCCGGCAGGTCGGCGTACAGGTAGGCCACCCTGAAATCGTCCGGGATGTCCGGATTGCCCGCACCGCCGTCGCGCCCGCGATTGAAGGGCAGGAACCGTGTGCGCCCGTTCAGCAGACGCGTGGTCATGGATACGTTGTCCTGGTCCAGCGCGAAATGCACCGGCGCACCGCGCTTGAAGGACAAGAGCGGCTCCCCGGCCGGGGAACGATCCGTCCGGTACTGTTTCTCTGCATGCCGGAAGTTGGAGCCCGTCAGCAGGTTTTTCAGCTCCAGCGTGGCAACCGGAATGCCGTTGATGAACAGCACCACGTCAATCGCGTTCTCGTTCTTGCGGCTGTAGCGCACCTGCCGCATGGCGCTCAGGATGTTCGACTCGTACAGCCGGGTCAGTTCGGGATTCAGCCCCGACGCGGGCTGAAAGAAGCAAAAAGCGAAGTTGATGTTCGGGATCATCTTGAACCCGCGCCGCAATACGTCGAGCGTGCCGCGATCCTTCAACCCCTTTTCAAGCTGCTTGAAAAACTCCGCCTCGGCGCTTCCCGAATACTGCGCCTCCAGCTTTTCCCATGCATCCGGTTGGGTTTCCTGCGCGAACCGCAGGACAAGTTCCCGGTCCAGCGCCAGGTCCCGGTCGAAGTCCTCCGGCGACCGCTCGAAATATCCCCGTTCTCGCACAAGCTGCGCGACAAGGTGGTCCTCAAGGACGATCTCGCGGTGAACGGTATCGGCGGAACGGATTTCGGTCATGTCGCCTCCCGCCGCTTTGCGTTGACTCCGGCGACATCGGGGTCACGCCGTTCCATGACGGCGATGTTGCCCCGTAGCCTCAATAAATCGCGAATGACCTGGCACACATGGCGCGCGTCGTCAGGCGATGCCGCATACTCGTTGGCATGCGCAAGGTTGTCCCGTAGCACCTGTATCTGTTTCAGCTTGCCGCCGAAGGCCGTCTTGCTTTCAGGAAGCTGGAAGCCTTTCAGCAGAATGTCCGACTTGTCGCAAAACTGCGTGAACAGCAGATCATCAACGAATCCGTCGCCTTCGTGCGACTGCTCTATCTCTTCGACGATCTTCTCCCGACGGCCCTTAGTAAGATGGCCTTTCCAGTCTTCGTCGCTCGCAAACTCTCTCCTGATCGCCTCGAACATGGCAATTTCAAAGCCGGTAATCAGGGCGAAAAGCGCGGCCCGGACCGGGAGTTTCTGGAGGTCGGACAAGCTGACCAAGCCGACAATGTTCGGCCCGGAGACGACGAGGCGGCAAGACTTCTTGTCGGCATCCACGACGAAGTTCAGGATACTGGCGTCAGCCCCGATCAGATAATCCTCGGAGAGCGGGGCGAAGTGCTGTTCGATACGTCCTGTGCTCGGCTTGTTGTCAAAGAACGTCGCCGCATGAAACAAGCCGATAATGCGATCTAGTGCTCCATCGCCTGACGCCACGACGGGAAGGAAATCGTACGGCTCCGTATTTCGCGCCATGACATCGGAAAGGGGCTCGTGCAGAGCGCATGTCATGAAATGCCGACGTTTTGTCGAAATCAGTTCGACCGTCAGCCCGGCGTGCAGCGCGTGAAAGACATCGCCGGTTCCTGCATCGTCGCGATTGGCCCATCTTACGTTCATGCGCGCGCCTCCGGCTGCTTGGCGGCGCGTGGCTTGGCCATTTCTTCTTCGATCCGGTCCAGCCGTCGGTCGGTTTCGCCGCACGTGCCCCAATCCGCAACATTGATTTGGCCGGTTACGGCAGCGGTGATAAGGCTGGCACGGAATTCGTGAAGTCGCTCAACGGAAGCTTCAACAGAGCTTGCGATTTTTCTGAATGCGCCAAGAGATGCGTCGAGCTGCTGGACTATCGTATCCTGTTCCTCAAGCTGCGGTAAAGGCGTCCGAAAGGCCCGAATGTCCGGCATATAGATGGTCTGGTGCGTGGAGCCCATCATTAGACGTCTGAACTCCGGCTTCATGGCGCGCAGAACGTAATAAAGATACTTGGGGCGGATACTCTTACCGCATATCCAACAGGCAAAGTCCTGCGTGGTCGCCATGGGCTTCGAGATAACTGCGGGAAAACCGACCGACGCAGTACGGGAAAGGATGACGGTGTTTTCGGGCAGCATGCGGGCGGCAGAGTTGTCCATGCCGATCTGGCTGATCTTCTCGGCGGTATCCGAAATGCAAACTTGATCCCCATTGCGGACTTGCCAGATATCGGCAAGAGACACCCAAGGTATCACGCATTCTTCTGCAACCCAGTAGCTTGGTTCTTTACGACTTGGTGTATGGCCGGTTTCTTGGCGAGCAACCTGAGTAAACTTCGGAGCTTTCCAATGCACGGGGATGTTCCCGATCCACTCAACACCTGACGAAATCTTCTCGCCCGCAAACTCTTTTCCCGTGACCGCACCAAGGAACACCGCCTCTTCTCGCTCACGAATTAGATCCACTAATCGCAGTTTTCTAGCAATCAGGCGGTCAATGCGAACGGTTTCGCGATCTAGGAAATTCGCAATGCGTGTCTGATACTCTATGCGCGGAATATTGACTTCGATCTGTCGAAATTTCTCCCAATAGAGCCTTAGACGAAAATCTGCAATTCCTGTGGAGTAGCTATAGGCAAGTGAAGCGAAAAGGTCTGACCTAAGTAGATAGTCAAAATATTGCGAATTCACTGGCATAATCGGACGTGCAACAACGTAAGCTGGACTAACCAAGCCATTGACCTTAGCAGCGCCGAATGCCCCCTGCCATGCACGCATCATATTATAGGCAATGTCGCCCGGTCTTACCCTGCGGTACTTTTCGCGATCTTCGATATGCAGAACTTTTCTGTCTCGTTCCTTGTCTTCAAGTTGCCTGTCGGAAATGCCGTCGTGGATTGAAACTGATAGGACTGGTAAATCACTATGTCCCGGTTCCTTAACCTCACGAAACAAAGAGGCCATGCGGTACTTCTTCCACCCGCCAGCGCTGTTTCCGCTTTCTGCGTACAGGTTCATGCCGCTACCTCTTTCAGAAGCCCGGCAATTTCAGCTTCAAGCTGCTTTAACTCTTTGTCGATTTCCTCTATCGGTCTTGGTGGGACGTATTTGTAGAAGTAGCGGTTAAAGTTGATCTCATAGCCGACACGCCCGACTTCGCCGTCACGAGCATCGGTGTGGCTTTCATCCACCCATGCGTCTGGCACAAAGGGCGTGACTTCACGCACGACGTAGTCGCGCCAGTCCTCTTTCAACGGGACAAGCTCGTGGTCTCGCAGCTCGGTGTCCGGTTCAGGGTTACTCTTGCTGTCGGTGCAGATATCGGCGTTCTCGTCGCGTTCGGATAGGGCTGACAGCATCGCCTTCTTCACAGGTGCGCCGGGTTTCAGTCCCGCCCCCTTGAGCGCCTTGTTCAGGGCCTTCTCGAATTCGTCCCGGTTCGTAAATAGTGTTGTCGGTAGGTGACCAGACAGCGCGTCGATCAGTTCTTGCCGCTCGCTGGCGTCAAGCTTCTGGATCGCCTTTTCGTCGGCCAGCCGCGCCAATCGCTCTGGGCTGGCCTGAAAGTTCAGGCGCAAGGGCCGCTCAACGCGGATTTCGCGGAAGCCGAAATCCGACGTGTCAAAGAATTTGGAATAGTCGCCCCAGTCCTCCGGCTCTTCGCCATTGAGCATGTCAGCATAAATGCGGACGATCTTGTGGCGCGCTTCTTCCGGTATCTCGCGACGCTTGGAGCCGAGATTGCGTCGCATGGCCTGCCAGAACCGCTCGGAGCTGGCGTCGATGAGCTGGACCTTGCCGCGCCGCTCGGTCGGCTTGCGGTTGTTCAGCAGCCAGACATAGGTCTGGATGCCGGTGTTGTAGAACAGGTCTGTCGGCAGGGCGACTATCGCCTCGATCCAGTCGTTCTCCAGCATCCAGCGGCGAATCTCGCTTTCGCCGGAAGCGGCCCCGCCCGTGAACAGGGGCGAACCGTTCATCACGATGCCGACGCGGGAGCCCTGTTCGTCATCCCGCATCTTGGAAATCATGTGCTGGAGAAACAAAAGCTGGCCGTCTGAGATTCGCGGGAGTCCCGCACCGAAGCGTCCGTCGAAACCCTTCTCGGCGGCCTCGTCCTTGATCGGCTCCTGGTACTTCTTCCAGTCCACACCGTAGGGCGGATTCGACAGCATGTAGTGAAAGCGCTTCCCGGTGTGTGCATCACCGGTAAGCGTGTTGCCGAAGGCGATCTGTTCCGGGTTATGGCCCGTCACCAGCATGTCTGACTTGCAGATGCCGAACGACTCGCCGTTCAGTTCCTGTCCGTACAGCTCGACGCGGATTTTCGGGTTGAGCGCGGCCATCGCCTCTTCGGCCAGCGCCAGCATGCCGCCGGTGCCGCAAGCCGGATCGTAGACGGTGCGAATAATGCCGGTGCCGGTCAGGGCCTTCGCATCATTGGCGATGAGCAGGTCGACGATGAGCCGGATGACCTCGCGCGGCGTGAAATGCTCACCGGCCGTCTCGTTGGAGATTTCAGAGAAGCGGCGGATAAGCCCCTCGAACAGGTAGCCCATCTCGATGTTGGAGATACGATCCGGGTGCAGGTCGATCTCACAGAAACGCTCGAAAACCTGCCAGAGTATGCCGCCGTCCTTCAGGCGCTTGAGCTGGTCAGTAAAGAGAAACTTGTCGAGGAAGATGTCGCGGACATTGCCGGAGAACTTTGTGATGTAGTCCACGAGATTGGCGTGGAGCTGGCCAGGGTCTTGCTCTTTCAGCGTTTCGAAGGTGAAACGCGAAAGGTTGTAGACTTTTGCATTGCCGCCGACCGCGCCAAACAGGATCATATCCCGCGTGGCGTCATCGACACCTTTGGGCAGGCCTTTCTCGGCCTCGAGGACTGCGTCTTTCGTGCCTGCAAGAATGCAGTCCAAGCGGCGCATCACGATGAAAGGCAGAATGACCTTGCCGTATTCGGATTGCTTGAAATCGCCGCGCAAAATCTCCGCAATCGACCAAACGAACGAACTGAGATTCTGAACTTTTGCTGTGCTTTGTGGCAAAGGCCTCTCCTGAGGTAACTAACCTTTCCGGCCACCCACTCCTATAGCTGGCGGCGCATTGTTAGGATGTGGCTGCCCCTGCTGGGTTCTGCGGTGGCGAGCGACATAGTCGCGCATGAACTCACGCAAGACTTGAGCTGCCGGCTTGTCCTGCGCCCGGCAGACTTCGAGGAACTGCTCGCGCAGTTCGCGCTGAATCCTTATGCGGAGGCCAACATCCTTCATGGCGAGGGAGTGTACCCATTGGATACACATTTGTGTAGCCTAAAGTCGTAGAAGTAGTAGTAGTATATCGATTCGCGCCGCAAGGGCCCTTCGGCGTTTGCGGAGCGGAGCTTGCCTTGCGCACGGGTGCTCGTGCTGAGAAACAGGCAAGTTTGTGGTGGGAAAGGCAGGCACCCCCTTCCTTTGCTCTTCGCGGGTCCGGGAATGGGTCCATCCTGGTGCGCCGAGGCGGCAACAGCAGTGTCACCGCCGATCTCGGCTTGAAGGAAAGGCAGTCTGATTCAGCGTCCGGCCGTTTGCAGGAGTCCTTCTGCTTGCTTTCTTGTTCCTTAAGTTGCTGTTTTTTCTTGTGAATGTTGATCAGGGTCGTATCGATCATATCCTTCAGGTGTGCCGCGTAGTGCTTTTCGATATCTCGACGCTGGTGCGGCAGTTCTTGGCAACTTGGTAAATGTCAGCACCCTCCAACAAACGGAAGCAATTGTAACTGTGGCGCAGGCTGTAGGCTGTGCCGGACCTGCCGCTGCAATCGCAGTTTGAGCTTGTTCTCCGGCAGGATGCCATTGCAACTCCTATTCAATTTGTTGGAAAAGAGCGGGTCCATGGGCTCCCTTCTATGAACCAGATGCCTCTCTTGAGTTCTTGCTGGTTGGCAAGAGATGGTTTCTTAGCAACTGATCGACTGAGACTCCTAGCGTCTTCGCCAGCCGGTCTAGTATGACGATGGTAGGATTTCGCGCACCCCGCTCGATGCCGCTGATATAGGTTCTGTGCAGGCCAGATTCGAAGGCCAGCTGCTCCTGGGACCAGCCCCGTTCCTTGCGTATCCGCTTAACGTTCCGCCCGACCTGCCGCCGAATATCCATCCCGGCAGCAGGCCAATATGATGATTATGGGTCTACAGACGATAAGTAACATTTTAACCTTTGCAAGCGGTACTGGCCCCGCCGTCGTTTCGATCCAAGGGAGCCAGGAAATGCAAAGAGTTACCGCGAAAGAGGCGAGGTACATCAAGCTGGGGCGATCGGGCTGCTGGGAGGGCCTGTGCCTGGCGGATGGCACCCTGCGCCTGGGCTACTACGAGGTGCCGCACGAGTTGGCCCAGACCGGCGATTTGGAGGCCCTCCGCGCCTACTTCCGTCGCGGCGGCTGCACCTCACAAGTCGCCAGCAGCCACGCCAAGCAGGTCCTGGACTTCTACCGGGCCGGCCCGGAGACCCTGTGGATCACTTTTTCCGACGGGCATCTCTGGTGGGCGCGGGCCGATGGCCCGGTCGAGTTCCTCGGCGGCTCCGAGGCCGAGATGGACGCCCGCGGCTCGCGCCTGCGCTGCACCCGGGACGGCTGGCAGAAGACCAGCCTCGGCGGCCGCCCCTTGCGGGTCTCGGAGCTGAACGGCGCGCTCACTAAGACCGCCGCCTACCGCATGACCATCTGCGCGGTCGAGCCCTTCGACTACCTCGTCCGCAAGATCAACGACGAGGACCTGCCCGAGGTGGCCCGGGCCAAGGGCGCCCGGAACGGGGCCCTGGATTCTATCCGGGACCTCATGCGCCTGCTCACCTGGCGGGACTTCGAGCTCCTGGTCGAGCTGATCTTCTCCCAGAGCGGCTGGCGGCGCACCGGCGAGACCGGCGGCACCCAGGAGACCGTCGACATCGAGCTCGAGCTGCCGAGCACCGGCGAGCGCGCCTTCGTCCAGGTCAAGTCCCGCACGGACCAGGGCCAGCTGCAAGACTATATGGCGCGCCTCGCGGACCGGCCGGAAAGCAAGATGTTCTACGTCTATCACACGGCCCGGACGCCCCTTCGGGCGGCGGGCGGCGGTGTGGTCCTGGTGGGCCCGGAGCGCCTGGCCGAAATGGTCCTGACTTCGGGGCTCTTCGACTGGCTCCTGAAGAAAGCCGGGTGAGCCATGCCGCCCTTGAGCTCGGCCCGACATCAATCGGGCGTTCATGTGGGGGAGCGACCCCGAGATTGAGAAAACCGGTTCGAATATGTCCGACGCCGATCGTTCTTGCGTCTATTGGTCTAGATTGGCCCAGGGTTTCGTCCCCGAGGCTTTCGACTCTGTCTGGAGGTCCTGCAGCATACTGCGGCAGGTCTGCTCGGGGATCTCCTCGCCGATCAAGCGCATCGACTCATGAATGAATCGCAAAGTGGGGCTCGGCCTGACCTCGCGCCCGTCGGAGCGGTGGCCGGAGATCGTCACCTTCCGATGGAGTTCTTCGGTCCAGACCCATAGGAGCGACCTGATGGCAACCATGCGGCGATCCTGGAGCGGCCTGCCAGATGGAAGGGTAATCGCTTCTCCGCGTTTCACCATTGCGAGGACACCCCGCAAATCCTCGATCGTTCGATCTACTCGATCCCGCGCATCTGACCAGGCGTAGTATAACGCGCAGTCATCTGTATCCTTATTCCCCGGGTCCTCGAAGACGGCCGTCGCGAGGCGTTCCCGGACTTCGGCCGTCGATAGCTTTTCGATTATCCCACAAAGTGAATCGGCTATGCCGCGAAGGGCCTGCTTGTTGGCCGGCCGAACGTTTGGCGGCGATTGCCGCATCAGACGGGCGGCGTCGTCCAAAGCGGTTTCCAGCAAGTACTCGGGAATATCGAGCTCATGGGCCAACTTCAAGAATTCCGCCCCGGAGAGGTGCCCATTAATGTCACTGCCATTGTTCGGGTTTGAGTTCAAATCTGAGGCTCCAGATCAACCACATGGAGCATCACAGATATGGTTAAAGAAAGCGTACAGAACGAGCCTTTGGAGGCTCTGGCCAAGCGCATCACCCAGTGCGCCAACGAGGCAGACGAGAAGATCATCGAAGCGGCTGTGTTGCTCCGCGAGGCAAGGGCGCGCGTAGAAAGCGGAGAAGTCGGCAATACGAAATGGTACGTGTGGGCGAGCCGGAACATAGGCCTCAAAGAGTCTCGCTTGCGCGATCTGCTGCGCATCGCGGAAGCCAAAGATCCGCGGCAAGAACTCGAGCGGCAGCGGGCGCTGATCCGGGGCCGGGTCGAGAAGCATCGAAGCAGAGCCAAGGCCAAACAGGCGGTGCCGTTGGCAACCGACAAGGACCAGACCGGCAAGACGCCAGAGGCCTCGAAAAGCCTGAGCGAAACCGGAGCGGAGCCCGGCCATAGCCATCCGGAAGACCTCATGGGTCCACCGCCGTTACGTAACGGCGGTGAAGGAACTGGAGTCGAGGAGGCTAGTGACGGGCAAGAGCAGCGGAATCGCCTGGCTGATTGGGCAAGAATGGCCCCGATCGAACAGGTTCGAGAAGTTCTCACCCTGGTCAAAAGACTGGAGCAGAGGAGACCAGGCTCGAATCCCGTGAGGATCACCACACCAAAAGTAGTATCAGTATTCTAGCCAGAGGCTCGGGATAGGCGCCAGAAAGCGCCGTCTCCGTCGGCAGGATCGGGAGGTCGACCAAAAGAATTGGCCGTCCTCCCTCCGCCATATTATCTTGTAGTAAGTTGGCGTTTGTTTGAATACACCCTGGAAAGAACGGAGTTGTATTTATTGCTTTGATAGATTAAGTAATAGCAACCTGAGTTGATGCTTGTACTGGCGACATAGCTCGCCTCAAGCACTCATCGTTAGCCGAAAGCGGACCATGGGGCAGCGCGTCGGCTGACAGCACCACCGTTTGGCATGGGTCAAGCGTGGTTCCCGAAAACACTCGGAGCCGCGCTTTTTTCGTGCGCAGGCTCCGGCAAGTCGAAGAGCCGGCCCATGCCGCACAAACATATAGAGTATATCGCTCCCGGCGATCTGAGGCCCTACGCCAAGAACGCCCGGCGTCATTCCAAGAAGCAGATCCGCCAGATCGCCGACTCGATCGAGACCTTCGGCTGGACCAATCCGGTCCTGATCGACGGCGAGGGCGGCATCATCGCCGGCCACGGCCGGGTCGAGGCAGCCAAGCTGCTCGGCCTCGGCCAGGTGCCGACCCTGCTGATCAACCACCTGAGCGAGGCCGAGAAGCGGGCCTACATCCTGGCGGACAACAAGCTGGCCGAGAACGCCTCCTGGGACCCCGAGATCCTTGCCTTGGAGCTGCAGTCCCTGGACGGGCTCGAGCTCGGCTTCGACCTGGAGGTGACAGGCTTCGAGACCGCCGAGATCGATCTCATCATCGAGGACCTCGAGGGCAGCACTGACGATCCGGCCGCCGACGCCCTGCCCGAAGCAGATCCGCTTGGCTCGCCGGTCAGCCGGCCCGGCGATCTCTGGCACCTCGGTGCGCACCGGCTCCTCTGCGGCGATGCCACCAAGCCGGAGGCCCTCGACCGGCTTCTGGACGGCGACCTGGCCCAGATGGTCTTCGTCGACCCACCCTATAATGTTGCCATCGAGGGCAACGTCTCGGGCCTCGGCTCGGTCCGGCACCGCGATTTCGCCATGGCCTCCGGGGAGATGAGCCAGGCCGAGTTCACGGGCTTCCTGACCAAGGCCCTCGAGAACCTGGCGAAACACAGCGCAGACGGCTCGATCCACTTCGTCTGCATGGACTGGCGGCACATGGCCGAGCTGCTGGCCGCCGGCAAGGCCGCCTACAGCGAGCTGAAGAACCTCTGCATCTGGAACAAGACCAACGCCGGCATGGGCACCTTCTACCGCTCCAAGCACGAGCTGGTCTTCGTCTACAAGAACGGCACGGCGCCTCATATCAATACCTTCGAGCTCGGCCAGCATGGCCGCAGCCGCTCCAACGTCTGGACCTACGCGGGCGCCAACGTCCTCGGGGCCGAGCGCCTCGAGGAGCTGCGCATGCACCCGACCGTGAAGCCGGTCGCCCTGATCGCCGACGCCATCAAGGACTGCTCCCGGCGCGGAGGCCTCATCCTCGACAGCTTCGCCGGCAGCGGCAGCACCATCATCGCCGCGGAGCAGAGCGGCCGGCGCGCCTACGGCCTGGAGATCGACCCGGGCTACGTCGATACCGCCGTCCGGCGCTGGCAGACCTACACCGGCGAGGCGGCAACTCATGGCGAGACCGGCCAGACCTTCGATCAGGTGATGGCGGACCGCGGCCAGGCGCCCGCGGCCGGCCCGGAAGAGAGGGAGGCGGCCGATGCCCGGTGACTACGAGGTCGGCTTCAAGAAGCCGCCGAAACACACGCAGTTCAAGCCCGGCCAGTCCGGCAACGCCAAGGGCCGGCCCAAGGGCTCGAAGAACCTCAAGACCGACCTGCTCGAAGAGCTGGCCGAGACCATGAGGATCAGCGAGGGCGGCCGGGAGCGGCGCATCAGCAAGCAGCGCGCCCTCATCAAGGCGCAGGTTACTCGAGGGATCAAGGGCGACCCCCGGGCGGCCGCCAAGATCTTCGAGCTCATCCTCAAGGTCTTCGGGATCGAGGACCAAGACGACGAGCCCAAGCCGCCGGAGACCCAGGACGAGCGCGCCGTCCTCGAGGGCCTCGAAGCCCGCATTCGAAGAAGGCTGGCCACGCCATCCGATGCCGATGACGGAGGCGCACCATGAGCGTCTTCGATCGCGATCTCCTGAACGCCGCGCTCCGGGAAGACCTCGCCAGCTTCATCCACCGATCGTTCCAGACCGTGGCGCCCGCTCAGGACTACCAGGACAACTGGCATGTCAGTGCGATCGCCTGGCGCTTGCAGCAATGCTTCGAGGGCGAGATCAAGCGCCTCATCATCACCCTGCCGCCGCGCAATCTGAAGTCGATCTGCGCCTCGGTGGCCTTTCCGGCCTGGGTGCTGGGCCGCGATCCGACCCGGCGCATCATCTGCGCGAGCTATGCCAACGAGCTCACCTCCAAGCATGCCCGGGACTGTCGGGCCGTCATGGAAAGCGCCTGGTACCAGTCAGCCTTCCCGCAGACCCGGCTCAACCCCAAGAAAGCGGCCGAGCTCGAGTTCGAGACCACGCGCCAGGGCTATCGCTACGGCACCTCCCTCGGCGGCGCCCTGACCGGCCGTGGCGGCAACTTCATCATCGTCGACGACCCGATCAAGCCGGCCGACGCCATGTCCGAGGTCAAGCGCAAAGCGGTCAAGGACTGGTTCGGCGGCACCCTCTACTCGCGGCTCGACAGCAAGAAAGACGACGTGATCATAATCGTCATGCAGCGGGTCCATGTGGACGATCTGGTCGGCCATCTGCTGGAGAAAGACAGCGGTTGGGTGCATCTCGACCTGCCGGCCATCGCCGAAGAGGCGCAAGACATCCCGATCGGGCCCAATGAGGTCTATCACCGCCAGATCGGCAAAGTCCTTCATCCCGAGCGGGAGTCGAAGGAGCTCCTCGACCAAATGAAGGACGTGATGGGCACCGCGGCCTTCTCGGCGCAGTACCAGCAGCGTCCGGTGCCGGTCGAGGGCAACCTGGTCAAATGGCATTGGTTCGGAGTCTATGCCTACCCACCTGCCCACAACAGCGACGGGCGCATCATTCAGAGCTGGGATACGGCCTCCAAGGCCGGCGAGCTCCACGACTACTCCGTCTGCACCACCTGGCTGATGAAGGAGGACGAGCACCACCTCCTCCACGTGCTGCGCGAGCGGCTCGACTATCCGAGCCTCAGAAGGATGGCCATCGAGATGGCCGAGCGCTTCGCAGCCCATAACGTGCTGATCGAGGACAAAGGCTCGGGGACGCAGCTAATCGACGACCTGCGGGACGCGAAGAAAGGTATCCGTCCCATCCCGATCAAGCCGGTGGGGGACAAGGTCACCCGACTGAGCAACCAGTCGGCCAACATCGAAGCCGGTCACGTGATCCTGCCCGAGGAGGCGGATTGGCTGGAAGACTTCAAGGCCGAGGTCCTCGCCTTCCCCAACGACAGGTTCGACGACCAGGTCGATAGTCTTTCTCAGTTCCTGACGTGGGCAGAGAAACGCAAGCGGAACAAGATAGTCCCCGTGAAGGTCATTGGCAGATGGTAGATTCTGAACGCCCCGATCTTCGTCGCAACACCGCCAGCGCCCTTTGGCCTGGACTTCCGCCCCGAAGGAAGCGTCACTCGCCGGCGAGGGCGAGGCGCAAGTCATGGATGACGACGACCGAGATCTGGCCAGGCACCTGTTTGCGACCATGACCGCGTTGCTGGAGGACGCTGCTGAGCTGGCGGCTGCTGGGCAGTCCTCCCGGCTCGACTCACCGGCCCTTGCGGCTCTTGGCCGCCGGCTCCAGGCGGCCGCAAAGGATATCGCCGCCGTCGCCGAGACGGCGGCCATCGTCGCGGACTCCGGCACCAACGGCCCGCCAGACCGGCGGGGCCGATCGCGCTGAAAGGACTGGACTTCCTACCCAAAGGAAGCGTTGCTAGTGACCGACGAACGGGCCGCCTTCGGCCCCGTTCCACCCCGACCGGCCCGCCGGCGGGGCCTCCGGAGGTGGAAGCGCCGCGATGGCCGCGGCGCAGGACACCGAAGGAGGCTCCCATGAGCAAGTCCCCAAAATCCGGCAAGCCTGATCCCAAGTCCCGATCCGCGAAAGGCGCGACCCCGCGCAAGCCCGCCAAGGTAGCACGCCGCAGTGCAACATCCGGGACGGCCGGCGCCCCATCCAGCCGGCGCCGCAAGAGTCCCCGTAGGACGGCCAAGGTCGCGTCCCGGAACGGCACCAAGCAGGCCCTCCTGATCGGGCTCCTCGGCTGCGCCGAGGGCGCCAGCGTGGCCGAGATGGCCGCCAAGGCCGGCTGGCAGCCCCACTCGGTGCGCGGCTTCCTCTCCGGCACCGTCAAGAAGAAGCTCGGCTTGAAGGTCACGTCAGCACAAGTCGAGGGCCGGGGCCGCGTATACCGCATGGCCCGGAAGGGCTGATGCGCGGCGGACCGGCCGGGCAAGGGCCTATCTCACGATCGGATCACTTCGTCAGTCCCTACCTGCTGCGGCCGTGCCGCAGCCTGGAGCAGGCGCGCCGTGATCTGAACCTAAGAACTGCCCCAGGGTGCCAAACCAGCCCCTGGGCCGGCTTGCCGGCTGACTCTGCGGGAGAACCTGGAGATGCCGGACCTGGCGACTGACGGCGCCCTCGAGCGGGAGATTGGCGCCCTCGCCGATCTTCCCCGCCCGGCCCTGGTGGCTCGCTGGCGGGCGCTCTACCGCAGCGACCCGCCCAAGGGCCTCAGCCGGCGCCTCCTGGTCCTCGCCATCGCCTACCGCATGCAGGTGAAGCGCTACGGCGGGCTGAGCCCTGCTGCGCGGAAGAGACTCCTTGGCAATGGCGGCGATGGCCCGACGCCGGAGAGGAGCAGAGCCAAGGCCTCCGCCAGGTTGGCGGCCGGCACCCGCCTGGTCCGGGAGTGGAACGGCGTCACCCATGTGGTCGACGTGGCCGAGGGGCACGTCCTCTGGAACGGCGCCCGCTACAGCTCGCTCTCCGCCGTCGCGCGGGCCATCACCGGGGCCCGCTGGTCCGGGCCGAGGTTCTTTGGGCTCACTTCGGAGCGGGGCCCATGAGGCGCCTGCGCTGCGCCGTCTACACCCGCAAGTCGACCGAGGAGGGGCTCGAGCAGGACTTCAACTCCCTCGACGCCCAGCGCGAGGCCTGCACCGCCTACATCAAGAGCCAGGCCGGCGAGGGCTGGACCTGCCTCAAGGCCCGTTACGACGACGGCGGGATTTCCGGCGCGACTATGAGCCGCCCTGCCCTCCAGAGCCTGCTGGCCGATATCGGCTCCGGCAAAATCGACATCGTGGTGGTCTACAAAGTGGATCGCCTGACCCGGGCTCTCTCGGACTTCGCCAAGATGGTGGAGATCTTCGATGCCAAGGGCGTCTCTTTCGTTTCGGTCACCCAGCAGTTCAACACCACGACCTCCATGGGCCGCCTGACCCTCAACGTGCTGCTTTCCTTCGCCCAGTTCGAGCGGGAGGTCACCGCCGAGCGCATCCGCGACAAGATCGCGGCCTCCAAGAAGAAGGGCTTGTGGATGGGCGGCGTGGTGCCGCTGGGCTACGACGCGGTCGACCGCAAGCTGGTCCCCAACGAGGCTGAGGCCAAAACGGTCCGGATCCTGTTTCGCCTCTACCTGGAACTCGGGACCGTGAAGAGGCTTGTCGCGGAAGCCGGTCGTCTCGGGCTCGTCACGAAACGGCGTGAGTTTGCAGGGGGTCGATGCCTAGGCGGACAGCCCTTTGCACGTGGCCATCTCTATCAGCTGCTCGCCAATCCGATCTATGTCGGCGACATCCCTCACAAGGGCGCCGTCTACCCGGGGCAGCATAAAGGCATCGTCGATCGGGAGGTGTTCGAAGCCGTTCTGCACCTCCTGAGAGCCAATGCGACAAAACGCACCTCCACGACCAACGCCAAAGCGCCGAGCCTCTTGGCAGGGCTTGTCCATGACGAGACGGGCGACCGGCTCTGCCCAACCCACGCCAGCAAGAAAGGGCGGCGCTACCGTTACTACATCTCGAGGCGCCTGATGATTGGGAGCGCTTCGTGTGAAGATGGTTGCCGGCTCCCGGCCAAGGAGCTGGACCAGACAGTCATCCGGACGCTCAGCGAGTTTCTCAGAGATAAGCTGCGATTGATCGAGGTCTTGGATTTGGCCAGCTCCGCACCGAGCCGACTCCGCCAGGTCTTCCGACGTGCCGCAAGGCTTGCCGGCGAACTTGAAGATAGCGTGGGCGATGATCGACGGCATCGGCTGCAGCTGTTGCTGCATGGCGTCACACTCCAACCCCACGCAATCCAGATCACGCTCAGGCGCTCAGAGCTCGCCGCTGCCATAGTCGGACCGTCTCCAAGCGGCGCAACGCAGTTGTCAGAGCCGATCGAACTGACGGCGCCCGTCCTACTGAAGCGTCGCGGTGTTGAGGCCAAGCTGATTGTGCGCGGCCCTCAGGGTGAGACCGCGGAGCCAGATGCGAACCTGATCGACCTACTCGTGCGGGCCCAACGATGGTTCGGCCAATTGGCCCGAGGAGAGGTTCGCTCCGCGCGTGAAATCGCGCGACGCGATGGATACGATCCCGGCGAGGTCAGCCGCACGGTCCAGCTCGCGTGTCTGGCACCCGACATCGTGGAGGCCATCCTCGCCGGTCGTCAGCCGGTAGAACTCACACCAAGATGCCTCATGCGGATCGGCGACCTACCGACCGATTGGCGCGCTCAGCGGCGCCTACTGGGCTTCCAGATCTGAAAAGCCTCCGATTGAGCCGGACCGGCCACGCGAAGTATTGACCGCGAAAATGGCCGACAGAGACGACGGGCCGAATTGGCCATGAGACTGTCTACATTCGCGTCTCCGTACTTTGGAGATCGCCCGATAAACCGCAGAATCCCGCCACTTTGCGGCCACTGGGAATTGGACACATGGGACGCGGTGGGTGGCTGGTGGGCCCGGCAGGACTCGAACCTGCGACAACACCGTTATGAGCGGCGCGTTCTGACCAGCTGAACTACGGGCCCGCCTGCGGATGAGGGCGCGGCGGCGCCCATTGTGCGCGCGGACGGAGCGAGATCAAGGGTCGTCGCTCCGCGGGCCCTTGCGCACAAGCTTCTCTTGCCCCCCAGGCGCGGCGAAGGGACGGTCGTGGCTCAAGGCGGGGATCATGGACCGTGCCTCGGCCACCTGCGCGGGATCGATCTCGGCGGCGAAGACGCCGGGCGCCTCACCGCCCTCGGCCAGGATCTCGCCCCAGGGCGCCACGATCAGCGAGTGGCCGTAGGTCTGGCGGCCCTGGCCGGTCTCGCCGCACTGGGCGGGCGCCAGCACGAAGGCGCCGGTCTCGATGGCCCGGGCCCGCAGCAGCACCTGCCAGTGGGCGCGGCCGGTCACCCGGGTGAAGGCCGAGGGCACGGTGAGGAAATCGGCGCCCGCCTGGGCCAGCGTCCGGTAGAGGGCGGGAAAGCGCAGGTCGTAGCAGACGGTCATGCCGAGGCGCCCCCAGGGCAGCTCGGCCAGCACCGCCGCGCCGCCCGCCTCGTAGGCCGCGCTCTCCCGGTAGCTCTGGCCGTCGGGCACGCTGACGTCGAACATGTGGATCTTGTCGTAGCGGGCCCGCACCGCCCCCGACGGGTCGATGAGGAAGGAGCGGTTGGCGAGCCGCGTGTCCGAGAGGCGGATCACCAGGGAGCCGATGAGGAGCCAGCAGCCGAGCTCCGCCGCCAGGTCGCCGAGGGCCGCCAGGCCCGGGTGCTCGGCCTCGGGCCGCGCCTTGGCGAAGGCCGCCGGGCGCCTCATCTCCAGCATGTCGGTGGTCTCGGGCGTCAGGACGAAGTCGGCCCCGGCGGCCCGCGCCTCCCGTATGCCCGCGGCGGCGGCGGCTATGTTGGCCGCGGGATCCACGTCCGAGGCGAGCTGTACGCAAGCTGCCGTGAAGGTCCGGCTCATGGCCCTTTTCTCTCAGATCGCACGGTTCCGGCCATCGGCCCCTCGCTTGACCTCGTTCGTTCCATCGTACTCTCTAGTAAGGGCCTTGGCCGGGCCCGCGCAAGACAGGAGAGCCCAACGCCTCGGACCTGCCGCTATCCCTGTTGCGGCCGCACCACCCTGGCAAGGGTCAGCACGTCGACGCCGGCCGCCCCGGCGCGCTTCAGGGATCGGGCGCAGGCCTCCACCGTGGCGCCCGTGGTCAGCACGTCGTCGACCAGCAGGACTCGGCGGCCCTCCAGGCGCGCGCGGGCCTGGGACGGCACGGCGAAGGCACCGGAGACGTTGCGCCGCCGGGCGGCGATGCTGAGGCGCCCCTGGGAAGGCGTGTTGCGGGTCCGCCGCAGGGCGTCGGGCAGCACCGGCAGGCCGCTCGCCCGGCCGAGGGCCTGGGCCAGCAGGGCGGACTGGTTGTAGCGCCGGGAAAAGAGGCGCCAGCGGTGAAGCGGCACGGGCAGAATCGCCTCGGCGGACTCGACGAGCTCGGCCCCGGCGCGGCTCAGCCACTGGCCGTAGGCCGGCGCGCCCTCGGTACGGTCGCCGTGCTTGAAGCGCAGCAGCAGGCCCCGCGAAGTCTCGTCATAGCGCAGCACCGCCCGGGCCCGGTCGTAGGCCGGCGGCTCGCGGCTGCAGGCGGCGCAGAGCGCGCCCGCCCCCAGATCGTAGTCGAAGGGAAAGCCGCAGGCGGCGCAGTGGGGCGGCGCCAGGAAAGTGAGGTCGCCCCAGCAGGCGGCGCAAAGGCTGCCCGTCGCGGCCACCCCGGCGCCGCAGGCGAGGCAGCGCGGCGGCAGCAGCGCGTTGAGGGCGATCCGGGGCACGGCCCGAACCAGGCGTTCCAGGCTGGACATGGAGACCAGTCTCGACCGCCGCGCGAAGGCCTGTCAAACGGCCGCGGGCAACGCCGAGCTTTCCCGTCCAGACGACGCGACTGCGCGGCCCACCACGCCCCATCGGAAAGCCCGCCCGGCAACCCCCGCTCGATCGCCGTTTAACAAAGACTCGCTATACGTGTATCTCCATGTTACATATCTCGCGATACGTGAACTTCTCGGACGTGGACGCGGGAACACTTGGAGACTGGGAGACAGAGACCATGCAAATCCATCGACCGCAATCTCGTCTTGAGTACATCAGCGGCCTGGAGCTCGCGTCCTCGAGCGGCGCGCCGCTGTCGTTGGCGCCGTCAGAGGTCAAGCTGGCCGACGGCAAACCGGCGGCCTATGTCGACTGCGGCAGCGCGGTCGCATTCGTATCCGGCGTCTCGGCGGTGCAGCAGCAGGACGTGCTGAACTCGGCCCTTCTGGCGCAGCTCGCCGCGAACCACGACTACGACCGGGAGAAGCAAACCGACCAGTGGTACGCCAGATACCGCGAAGTGCTGGAGAACGTCGGCTGGGTGATCCAGAGCTTTCAGTTCATGCGCTACGAAAGCTCGGGCGCGACCATCCGCATGGACAAGGCGGCGCTCGAGATCATCGCGGCAATCGCCTCCGGGAACGAGGCCGAGATGCTCACCGCGACCCTGAGCGCGCTCGAAAAGCTGGACCCGGACAGCCGGCAAATGGCGATCTTCGACGCCAACGGCTCGAGCAACGAGGGCGGCAACTTCCAGCTCGGCACCGCCTCGCTCGACGAGAACGGCAACGTGACCATGGCGTTCGGGGCCTTCTACTTCGAGGCCACGAAGCACGAGGGCCGCTTCCTGTTCTGGTCGTGGGAGACCCAGGACATCAACATCTATTCGGCCAATGAGCGGGTCATCCTCAACGAGCAGATCTATGCGACCGTTCGCCAGGCGGTCATCGACAAGCTCGGGCCCAATGCCCAGAAGTTCGTGGCCGACATAGAGATCTGACCAGATGTGGATCGGCCCGCCCTCGACGGGCACGGGGCCCAGGTGGCCAGCCACGGTCCTGCACCGGGGCTGAGGCCGGATCCTTCCTTCTCCCGGTTCCGCCATGCAGGCGGGGCCGGGAGGGCGGCGCCGGCCGTGAAATGGCGACGGCGTATAGTCCCGCCATGCGACCTGCTCGTCTTTTTCGGGCGGCTCGGCTGGGCCATAGTGGCGCCATGGAACCCGCAATCGCGCTTTTCGACCGCCGGGCGGTGCGCCGGCAGCGGAACCGGGCGGCGGCGGGCCTCGCGGGTCACGACTTCCTGCTGCGCGAGGTGGCGGATCGCCTGGCCGAACGCCTGGAGGACGTGGCCCGCCGCTTTCCGCTGGCCCTCGACCTTGGCTGCCACGACGGCACGCTGGGCAGGGCGCTCGCCGGCCGGGGCGGGATCGAGACCCTGATCCAGGCGGATCTCGCCCCCGCGTTGGCGCGCGCAGCCAAAGCAGCGGGCCGGCCGGCCCTGGCGGCCGACGAGGAGGCCCTGCCCTTCGCCGAGGGTCGCTTCGACGCGGTCTTCAGCCTGCTGAGCCTGCACTGGACGAACGACCTGCCGGGCGCCCTGCTCCAGGCCCGACGGGTGCTGAAGCCCGACGGCCTGTTCCTGGCGGCGCTCTTCGGCGGCGAGACCCTGAAGGAACTGCGCGCGGCGCTGCTGGAGGCCGAGATCGAGGTCGAGGGCGGCGCCAGCCCCCGGGTCTCGCCCTTCGCCGACGTGCGCGACGCCGGCGCCCTTCTCCAGCGGGCCGGCTTCGCCCTGCCGGTCGCCGACGTGGACAGCATCACAGTGCACTACCCCAACGCGCTCAAGCTGATGGCCGACCTGCGGGGCATGGGCGAGGCCAACGCCCTTGTCGAGCGGCGCAAGGGCTTCACCCGACGGACCACCCTGCTGCGGGCCGCCGCCCTCTACGCCGAGCGTCACGGCGGCGCGCAGGACAGGGAGGACCAAGGGCCGGGCCGCCTGCCGGCCACTTTCCAGGTCATCTACCTGACGGGCTGGGCGCCCCACGAGAGCCAGCAGCGGCCGCTCCGCCCCGGCAGCGCCGCCCGCCGCCTGGCCGAGGCGCTCGGGAGCGAAGAACGTCCGGCGGGCGAGGCCGCGGCACCGGGCCAATCTGAACGCAAGACCTGACCCCCAACTTCCAAATTTATCCTAGACCTTGAAGAGGCCGGCGAGGGCGCTGACGAAGAAGAGGCCGCAGACCCAGCCCATGAACTTGTGGAGGTAGAGGTAATAGCGGGTCGGCCCCGCGAACTCCACGTCGCCGTGGAGCCGGCGCAGGCGCACGAAGGGCAACAGCATCTCCGTGCTGTAGGCGAGGCAGTAGGGCATGCGGCTGGCCTTGGCCTCAGGGCTGCGCGCGAAGACGAGGGAGCCCAGGAGGACCAGCCCGATCACCCAGGCCAGCACGTACCAGGTGTGGATGCCGTAGCCGACGAAGATCTTCTGCAGGAACAGGAGGGTCTTGGGCAGGCCGACGGATTCGGCGAGCTGGCGCTCCTTGCCGGCGTAGCGCACCTCATCGGCTGCGGCCTCGCGACCATTGTCTGAGAGGAAGCGGGCGAGGCGCCCGTAGGGGTCGAGAGAAAAGGGCTGCTGGCGCGCCAGCCAGTCCACGTACCAGCTCTCCGCGCGCTGGGCCTCGACGCCGCGCCCGAGCCCGCCGGCCCGGTCGTAGGAAAAGCCGATCACGTCGATGCGCGGCGGCCAGGGGTCGCGGCCGTGTTCGACGCCGTTTGCGCCTTGCTCGGCGCCGGGCGGGGGACAGGTCTTGCGCCCGGCGGACGTGCCGTTCGCGGGACTGTCGGCGGCGTCGACCCAGGCGGCGACGGAGACGTTGCGCAGTACGAACTCGGCCGCCTCGCTCCAGACCGGCGCGGTCAGGCGGGCGCTGCCCATGGCGCCCAGGCGCAGCTCGCCCTGGATCTTGGAGCCGGTGGCGTCGATGCTGTGGAGGCGGGTCGTCGAGAAGTCCAGGTTCTGGCCGATGCGCGCGAAGGGCATGGTGATGGGCCCGGCGACCCGGGAGCAGTCGCGCAGCCAGATATCCTCGCCGACGCGGACGGCGTCCAGGCTGAGCGGCCCGTTGAGAGTGGCCTCGGCGATCTCCAGGCGCCCGGCGATGTGGCTGTTGTTGAGGTTGAGGACGCTCTCGCCGCGCGCGTTCATCCGCGCCACCTGGGTCGCGTCGAAGGCCGCGCCAATGACCGGATTGGGTCCATCCTCGTAGCTGCGCAGCAGAAGGTCGTCGCCGATCGCCATGCCGTCCAGGACCGCCCGCCCGTCGATCCGGATGCCGCTCAGGATGGCCTGGCCGCCGATCTTGCTGCCGCCGAGGTCGAGGGCCGCCAGGCGGGCGCCGTCGAGCCGCAAGCGCGCGCCGACCGTGGCGTTGCGCATCTTGAGACTGCCCGTGGCGCCGAGGCCCCTCAGGTCGAGGCCGCGGCCGACCGTGGCTTCGTTGAAGGTGAGGTCCTTGCCGGCCCGCAGGTCCCAGGCCTGGAACTCGCCGTCGAAGCGGGCGAGATCGAAGTCGAGCGCACCGCGCACCTTCGAGCGATCCAGCACGAGGGCTTCATGCCAGTGGGCGTTGGGCGCGGAGATGCCGGCGAGAAAGCAGTCGCTGCAGGAGAAGCGGACGAGGACATCGGCGAGCGCCAGGTCGAGGACGCCTGGCACAACGGCGCCCTTCAGCGCCACGCCGCGCTGGCCGAGCGCTCCCGCCAGCGTCGGGCAAGTCAGAAAGGCACGCAGGACCTGCGGACGCAGGACCCGGCGCTGCGGACCCTCGGGCGCGTAGGCCTCGGCGTCGAAGACCTCGCCGCGGGCCAGGACGGCCCAAGCGTCGGCCTCGGTCTCGCTCCAGCCGGCGCGCGCCTCCGGGGCGCAATCGCCGGCCAGGGCCGTCCCGGCCGTGATTGGCCCAAACAGGGCGAGGAGCAGCAGGAGCGCGCTCCGCAGCGCCCACCTGAACGCAAATCCCACGGTCATGGGCGAGCTGCGCGCCGGATTGCGAAATGAAGGGCTTGGTGTGCGCCGGTCAGCCGCCGTGGCCGCCGGAGCTACCGCCGTCGCCGCCACCGCCGATACGCCCGCTGCTGGGCCCGCTGGCCGGCTGCAGGTCCTCGTACTCGATCTCGACGTTCTCCACGCTGCTCTCGACCCAGTCCATGAAGTCGGACACCAGGCCGCCCTCGGCCGCGGTCTCCTCGCCGCTGGTCTCGGTTCCGGTCGCGGAGGTCTCGTCCTCCTGGGCGACGCCGCCGGCCGCGGCCAGCAGCCAGCCGACGCAGACCACCGGGATCACAATCAACCGCCAATATCTGGTCATGAGTATCGCTCCTTCCGATCGGCAGGCTTCCCTGGATGAAGGAGTTCACCACCCGGACCCTCGAACCCGGCCCCTCGAACCGTCCCAGCCATTAGAGAGTAATGGTTAAGAAAGTCCCTAGGCGCGGTCCCGCCCGACCGAGGCACCGCCTTGGATGGCGCTGGGATGAACGATCGGGATGTAGCCGGCGGCGAGAGCGGCGACCGTCGACGCGGGTGTCACGACGGAGACCGTGATCCCAGCCGTTCGGCGGACGGGAAGGCCGTAGCCCGCATGCGACCAAGGGTGGAGGCCTGCGCCCTGGACCAGCCACGGCCTCGGATCGTTTGGCAGGAGTACGAAGCAACCGTCCGGCAGATGGTCGAGCTTGGCGTCATGATGGCGTTGGCGCCCCTGCCGGTCGACGCGCTCGCCATGGAGCCTGGCATCGAGGTCGGGCTGCCGCGGCGGCCGCGCCAGGTCCCAGCCGGTCCCGGAGGCCCAACAGGCGAGGAACTTCCGATAGTCGTCGCGTCGGCAGTAGCCGCAGGGGCGATGGCCCGCCGCCAGCGCCACGGCTTCGTCGAGGAAGAACAGCTCGGTCCAGGAACCGGGCGTCATGAGCTGCCGCCGAGCGCCTTTCCAGGCCAGGCGGCAGATGATCCAGGACTTGGTCCGCCAGCGTTGGGTGCGCAGCTTTCGGTGGTCGTCGTGCAGGCAGCCGCGATTGCCCATGACGAGGCCGCGGCAATGCACGGCTTCGATGCTGGAAAAGGGCGTAACGCGGTTCTGCAGCGGCATTCTGAACTCTCCATGACCGATCCGCCGGTCGGGCTGCCTCAAGGTGCCAGCCGATCACCTCAGCAATCTCGGAGAGATCGACGCGACCAGGTCGAGGCCGCCGAAGATGCGTCGGAGGTTTTCTCCTGGCCCGCTTCCTGCAGCAGCCAGTCTCGAAACGCGACGATCTTCGGCGTGTCCGCCCTGCCATCAGGACATACGAGATAGTAGGCGAATTCATTTGGGATCCGGACGTCGAATGGCTTCACCAAACGGCCTTCCGCCAGGTCACGTTCGATCAGCGCAGACCGTCCAAGCGCGATACCTTGACCCTCGATCGCCGCCTCAAGCATCAAGGTCTCGTCGGTAAAGCTGAGACCGCGCGTGCCATCTATGCCGGTGACGCCGGCCGCCTCCAACCAGAGGCCCCAGTCCCGCCGCTCCTGATCGTGCAACAGAGTCTGATTGCGCAGGTCCGCGAGCGTTCCCAGGTCGGGCCGGCCTGCTAGCAGCTTTGGACTGCAGACCGGCACCATGTCTTCAACAAGCACGCGCCAACTCCGCAGTCCTTGATAGCGGCCCAAGCCATGGCGAACGGCGACGTCCACGTCCTCCCTGCCGAAGTCGACCAAGTGCCAGGACGTCGAAATCCGCACATCAATGTTCGGATGCGATTCTCGAAACCGGCTAAGACGCGGAACTAGCCATTTCGCGGCGAACCCGCTCATGGTGCTCACGGTCACGATATCGATCCCTCGATCGACCCGCAGGCGCTCGGTCGCCTCCGAGATCCGCTCGAAGGCGCGGCGGATGACGGGCAGATACTCTTGGCCAGCCTGCGATAGCTGTAGCGACGTTGGCGAACGCCGAAACAACTGGATGCCGAGATTGGCTTCCAAGCGTTTGACTTGCTGGCTGATTGCGCCCGGCGTGACGTTGAGCTCCTGCGCAGCCTTCTTGAAGCTGAGGTGGCGTGCTGCGGCCTCGAAGGCCCGCAAGGAGTTCAGAGGAGGCAAGCGGTAGAGCATGACGGGTCTATAGTTTTTCTATCCCCCCAACCGCAAAACTTCTGGTTTGCAGGCTTTCCGGGATTGCCGAATCATCTGATAGATCGTCGTTGCTAGGCAGTTTCAACGCCGATTGGATCGAAACTTTCCAGGCAGACAATTCCTCATCAACGGTACGGCGCATGACCACTGGTCTCCATCTGAACAATCCTACCGCGATGCTCCTGACAGCTGACTGTCAGGAGACCTCGGGTAGCGTCATCTGCAGGTATTCGGAACAGAAGGTCAGGGACGATGTCGGCGAACACCTTAGCACGTGAAGTTCCAGGCGCCTGTCCGCTCGATTGCCCCGATACCTGTAGCTGGGTGGTAACGGTTGAGAACGGCCGAGCAACCAATCTGCGCGGCAACCGGGATCACCCTTTCACCCAAGGGAGCTTATGCGCCAAGGTGAACAAATACTTGGAGCACATGTACGCACCGGACCGCCTGCTCCATCCGATGCGACGCACCGGCAAAAAGGGAGAGGGGCGATTCGAACCTATCACTTGGGACGATGCCATCGACGAGATGGCGAAAAAGCTCCAAACGATCATCGCCGAGCATGGTGGAGAAGCCATTTGGCCCTATGCCGGTAGCGGCAACATGGGCTATCTCCAGGGGATAGCCGGTGTCGGCCAAAGGCTCTGGAACACAGTCGGCGCGTCGATCCACCTGCCGACGATCTGCTCCATCGCCGGCACAATCGGCACGACTTACACAGTTGGCTCGACCCAGGGACTAGACCCTGAGGCCCTCCGTCATTCGAGGTTGATACTCCTCTGGGGAACGAACCCGCTTACGAGCGCGAACCATGTTTGGCGCTTCATCACCGAAGCACGCCGAGAGGGCGCCTTCGTGGTCGTGATCGATCCCATCCGATCGCGAACCGCAGAGAAAGCCGACCAGCACCTGTCAATCAAGCCTGGGACCGATGCCGCCTTGGCCCTCGGACTTCTGAACGTCGTTGTTGGAATGGGTGCCGAGGACCGGACCTACATCGAGCAGAACACCCTCGGTTGGGCGCAGTTCCGAGAGCGAATTCTCGAGTATCCGCCCGAACGTGTCGCCAAGATAACGGGCATCGAGGAAGAGAAAATCATCGATCTCGGCAGACGGCTCGCCGCCACTCGGCCAACCGGCATACTGACGCGAATGGGAATACAAAGACACGCCGGTGGCGGCATGGCTCTACGGACAATCATGGCGATCCCGGGTGTTACAGGTGACTGGCGACTCTTGGGCGGTGGCGCGGTCTATTCCACTGGCGATTACTTCGGGCTCAATGCCTCGCAGCTCCGGCGGGATGATCTCAGGCCGCCGGAGACGCGCAGCTTGGTGATGACGCGACTTGGCGAGGGGTTGCTGCAAGTCGATGACCCACCGGTGATGGGGCTCATGGTCCTCGGTGCAAACCCGGTCGCGAGCAATCCGGATCAGAACAAGGTGCGTCGAGGACTGGAGCGCGAAGACCTGTTTACGGTGGTAATCGACCACTTCCAAACGGACACCGCTGACTACGCCGACCTGCTCCTGCCCACGACGATGCAACCCGAACATAGGGAGCTGAACAGCGCCTATGGACACCTCTACTTGATGTGGAACGAGCCGGCCGTGCCGCCGCCAGGCGAATGCTTGCCGAGCACCGAGATCTTCCGGCGATTGGCTCGGCGGATGGGACTGAATCATCCCTGCCTCTATGACAGCGATGAAGATCTGGCACGCGCAGCGCTCGACGGCGAGCATCCATCGCTCAAGGGCATAACACTCGACAAGCTGAAGGAACTGGGATGGGCGCGACTCAACTACCCGCGATCCGGAACCGCCTACCCTCATGGCTTCGCGACGCCCTCGGGCAAGATCGAGTTCTACTCGCAGAAGGCCGCCGATGACGGATTCGATCCGCTGCCGGCCTACACGCCGCCCCGCGAGGCTGGCAAAGAGGACCTTTCGAAGCGATATCCCCTGACTCTGATCACGCCAGCGTCCCACTACTTTCTGAACAGCATGTTCGCGAACAAGCCGGACCTGCTGAAGAAGAACGGTCCTAGCCGGGTCGTTCTCCATCCGACGGACGCAGCAACTAGAAAACTGTTGCCCGGCGACGAGGTCCGAATCTTCAACGACCGCGGCGAGTTTCAAGCAGCCCTGGAAATCAATGACATGGTTCGGCCAGGCGTCGCCATGAGTCCGAAGGGATACTGGCCGAAGCTGACAGGCCGACGCTCCAACGCAAACACCACCGTCGAGGAGCGTGATTCCGATATGGGACAAGGCGCGGTCTATCACGACAACTGCGTTGAAGTCGAAGCCATCCTTCAAGACCGACCACATGCTGACCGCTAAGCCGGCTTCCCGGCCGGAAAGGTATCGATGGTCGAGAAGCAACATCTCTAGGAGTCTCACTCAATGGAAGCTCGCAACGTCCACGGCAAATCGGCGGAAGCGCCCTCAACGCACGTCATGGAACTCACGCCCTACAAGAAGCGCACCTATGCCTTTCTCGGACTATGGAACGAGGGTGCATGGGCGCTCAAGGTCTATGGGATCAACCATCAAGCCGAGCGCTCGAGTGGACAACTCATCGATCCGGCGATCATTGCCGCGGCGCGTGCAAGAGTCAGGTCTCACTTGCCCGAGGCGGATCGAGCGGGTGAACACCATCACACCGGATTCGTCATTATTCATGAAGCAATTGGCGGAGATTGGTTGCTGCTCCACTGGTGGGCTCAAGAATCGGTCTGCTGTGAAGCCCTCTGGCACTCACACGAAGAATCGCCAGCAGCGTTCGGAGCCGCGCCGGACTCCTTCATGGCATGCGTGTGGGAGCTCGTCGTGATCGATTTCGAACGTCGAGCCTGGGTCGACACCGTGCTTCAGCACAATGGCCATCGGGACCATTACCTCGGCACCCGGCTCCCGGATGGGGCCTACTAGAGCGGGATGAGATGAGGTTGAACCACGCTGACGGAGCGATTTTGGCCGGACGTTAGGAGCGACGACGAAGGACATGCCGAAGCATATTCGAGGAGGAGCGACGCGGCGTCCGGCCAAAAGCGCCCGTCCCGTACGGGTTGGCCTGGGTTGGTCCGCCGCGTCGTTGCGGGCCTCGCCCGATGCCCCGCATCGCGCTTCGGCCCGCGCCTAGCGGACGGAGCCAACCCAGGCCAACAGCGTTGCTTCAATCTCATCTCATCCCGCTCTAGGCCTGCCAGATTTCTTCACAGCCTACTGACGGTCATGTCCCTTTGTGGGGTGCGTACTCCTATGCCCCGTCTCGTGCTTCTGTAGCGACGAAGAGACGCTCCTTCTCGACAACTTACATATTCCTAGGCGCGGTGGGTTGTGCTCGGAGCGGGTGACGGACCTCAGAGCCAGTCCTGCAGCAAGGCGACCAGCGGCCGGTCGGCGGGGGGCATGGGATAGTCCCAGAGCCGCGGCGGGCGGACCCAGGCCAGCTCCTGGCCCTCCAGGGGCCGCGCCTGGCCTTTCCAGACCCGGCAGACGAAGAGCGGCATGACCAGGTGAAAGTCCTCGTAGGCGTGGGAGGCGAAGGCGAGCGGCGCCAGGCAGCTCTCGCGGGTGTCGACTCCCAGCTCCTCGGCCAGCTCGCGCACCACGGCCTGCTCGGGGGTCTCGCCTTCCTGAAGCTTGCCGCCGGGAAACTCCCAGAGCCCGGCCATGGACTTGCCCTGGGGGCGGCGGGCCAGCAGCACCCGGCCGTCCGGGTCGAGGAGCGCCACGGCGGCGACCAGCACCAGGGGCTTGCCGGTTGCCGCGCCCGGCCGGCCGGCGGCGCCCCAACAGCCCCCGTCATCCGGCACGTCCGGCGCACCCGGCGGGGGGCCCTCGCCGGCGCCGCCCGGTCCCGCGCTCACGAGCGGTAGTCCGCGTTGATGTCCACGTAGCCGTGGGTCAGGTCGCAGGTCCAGACCGTGGCGCGCCCGCGGCCCACGCCCACGTCGACGGCGATGTCGATCTCGCGGCCCTTCATGTGCGCCGCGATCGGCTCCTCGTCGTAGCCCTCGACCCGGCGGCCCTGAGCGGCCAGCTCCACGCCGCCGATGGCGATCTTCAGCCGGTCCCGCTCGGCCCGCTCGCCGGCCTTGCCCACCGCCATGACGATGCGGCCCCAGTTGGCATCCTCCCCGGCAATGGCGGTCTTGACCAGCGGCGAGTTGGCGATGGCGAGGCCGATGCGCCGGGCCGCGGCGTTCGAGGCCGCGCCGCTCACGGCGACGGCGACGAACTTCTGGGCGCCCTCGCCGTCCCGGGCCACCTGGTGGGCCAGGTCCAGCATCAGCTCGTCGAGCGCCCGGGCGAAGTCGCGGATCCGCGGGTCGCCGAGCCGGCAGTCGGCCGGCACCCGCGGATGGCGGGCCTGCCCGGTCGCGGCCAGCAGGACGGTGTCGCTGGTGGAGGTGTCGCCGTCGACGGTGATGCAGTTGAAGGAGCGCTCCGCGGCCCGCGCCAGCAGGCGCTGGAGCAGGGCCGGCGGCAGCTTGGCGTCGGTCGCGGCGAAAGACAGCATGGTGGCCATGTCGGGGGCGATCATGCCCGAGCCCTTGGCGATGCCGTTGATCGTGACTTCACAGCCGCCGATCCGGGCCCGCCGGGTGGCGCCCTTGGGATAGGTGTCGGTGGTCATGATGGCCTTGGCGGCCGCCTTCCAGGCCCCCGGCTTCAGGTCCGCCTTGAGCCGGTCCAGGGCCCGCAGGATGCGCTCGTGTGGCAGCGGTTCGCCGATCACGCCGGTCGAGGCGAGGAAGACTTGGCGCGGCTTGCAGCCGAGCGTCCGCGCCGCCGCCGCCGCGACCGCCTCGGTCGACTCCTCGCCCAGTCTGCCGGTGAAGGCGTTGGCGTTGCCGGCGTTGACCACGACGGCGCGGACCCGCCCGCCGGAGAGCGCCCGGCGGCACCAGTCGACCGGCGCCGAGGCGGTCTTTGAGCGGGTGAAGACCCCGGCGATCGCCGTTCCCGGCGCGAAGTCCATCAGGCAGACGTCGCTGCGTCCTCGGTACTTGATCCCGCAGGCCCGCGCCGACAGGCGCACGCCCGGGACCGGCGGCAGGGCGGGGAAACGGGCCGGCGCCAGGGGCGAGATGGGCGGATCCATGGCGCCGCCGGACGCCTGCCAGCCGCTACTCGCTGCTCTCGCCGCCTTCCGGCGCCGCGTCACCGGACTCCTCGACGGGCTCCTCAGCCGCGGCCGGCCGCTCGATCTCCGCATCCTCGCGCAGCTCGGCCATGTGGCCCTCGATGGCCGCGCCTTGAAGCTCCTGGCGGAGCTGCGGCGAGATCTCCTCGAAGGCCGGCGGGTTCTGGGCGCGGCTGTCCTCGACCAGGATCACGTGCCAGCCGAACTCTGTCTGGACCGGATCGCTGGTGTAGCTGCCGGGCTCGAGGGCGAAGGCGGCCTCCGAGAAGGACGGCACCATCTGGCCCTCGACGAAGTAGCCGAGGTCCCCGCCCTGGGCCGAGGACGGACCGGTCGAGCGCTCCTGGGCCAGTTCGGCGAAATCGGCGCCCCCGTCGAGCTCGGCGATGACCTCGCGAGCATCCTCCTCGGACTCCAGCAGGATGTGGCGCGCCTTGATCTCCTCGCCCGGCGGGTTTTCGGCCAGATACTGCTCGTAGCGCGCCTCTACCGCCTCGTCGCTCACCATGTCGCCCAAGAGACGCTCCAGGTAGACCTCCCGCACGATCTCCCGGGTCAGGCGCGCCAGGCGCTCCTGCACCTCCGCGTCCGCCGGCAGGCCCTGGGACTGGGCGGCCTGATCGATCAGCTTCAGGTCGATCATGCGCTCCACCAGATAGGGGAAGATCTGGTCTATGGCCTGCTGATACTGGGGCGGCAGGGTCCTTGCGTACTCGGCCACCTCGGAGGTGAGGATGGGCTCGCCATTGACGATGGCGACGGTCGGATCCTCGCCCTCGGCGCTGTCCTGGGCAACGGCCGCAAGCGAGGCCGCGCACAGCGCGGCGGAGAGGCCGAGCGCGCGCGCGAGGCCCGAAACTGGGTCAATTCGGATCATGGCAAGGGTCCTTGTCGTGGCTCGTCCTGCTGGCCGGCCTCCCCCGCCGACGCCGGAGCTTGGATTTGGCGCGTAACCTCGCACGTTCAACCCCACCGCACCAGCCCTGGGGCGGCCTCCGGAACGGCCGGTCCCAGGCCCCTGGCCCCGGTGGGGGCGGCGTTGACAGGCCTTGCCTCTCACCCTATGTCTGGGTCGCGCCCACCGGCCGCGCCGGCCGGCTCACCCGACGTTGAGGTCCTCATGCTCGGCTCGCTCGGCAAGCGGCTGTTCGGAACGGCCAACGACCGTTACGTCAAGGGTCTTGCCAAGATCGTCGACGATATCAACGCCCTCGAGGGCGAGCTCGAGGCGCTGAGCGACGCCGATCTGGCCGCCCGCACGCCCTGGTTCAAGGAGCGCCTGGAGCAGGGCGAGGAGCTGGACGACCTGCTGGTCGAGGCCTTCGCCACGGTCCGCGAGGCCGCCAAGCGTACGCTCGGCCAGCGCCACTTCGACGTACAGCTCATGGGCGGCGTGGTGCTGCACCGGGGCATGATCGCCGAGATGAAGACCGGCGAGGGCAAGACTCTGGTGGCGACGCTGCCGGTCTATCTGAACGCCCTCACGGGCAAGGGCGTCCACGTGGTCACGGTGAACGACTACCTGGCCCGCCGCGACGCCGAGTGGATGGGCCAGATCTACAAGTTCCTCGGCCTCCAGGTGGGCTGCATCGTCCACGGCCTGCTGCCCCAGGAGCGCCGGGCCGCCTACGCCGCCGACGTCACCTACGGCACCAACAACGAGTTCGGCTTCGACTACCTGCGCGACAACATGGCCTTCAAGCTGGAGGACCTGGTCCAGCGCGACTTCAACTTCGGCATCGTCGACGAGGTCGATTCGATCCTGATCGACGAGGCGCGCACGCCGCTCATCATCTCCGGCCCGACGCAGGATTCCTCCGAACTCTACATAGCCGTCAACAAGCTGATCCCGGAGCTGACGGAAGAGCACTACGAGAAGGACGAGAAGGGCAAGTCGATCACCCTGACCGAGGCCGGGGTCGAACGCGTCGAGGAACTGCTGCGCGACAGCAAGCTGTTGGCCTCCGCCTCGCTCTACGACATCGAGAACGTCTCGCTGCTGCACCACGTGAACCAGGCGCTCAAGGCCCACAAGATGTTCGAGCGGGACACCGACTACATCGTCGACGACGACAAGGTGGTCATCATCGACGAGTTCACCGGGCGCAAGATGGAGGGCCGGCGCTACTCCGAGGGCCTGCACCAGGCCCTGGAGGCCAAGGAAGGCGTCAGCATTCAGCAGGAGAACCAGACGCTCGCCTCGATCACCTTCCAGAACTACTTCCGCCTCTACCCCAAGCTCGCCGGCATGACCGGCACGGCCATGACCGAGGCGGCGGAGTTCCTGGACATCTACGGCCTGGAGGTGATCGAGATCCCGACCAACGTGCCCTTCGTCCGCGTCGACTTCGACGACGAGGTCTACCGCACGGCGAAGGAGAAGTACGACGCCATCCTCGAGCAGATCGAGGAATGCCACAACAACAAGCAGCCGATCCTGGTGGGCACGGTCTCGATCGAGAAGTCCGAGTACCTGGCGGCCATGCTCAAGAAGCGCAAGATCAAGCATCACGTGCTGAACGCCCGCTATCACGAGCAGGAGGCCTTCATCATCGCCCAGGCCGGCGTCCCAGGCGCGGTCACCATCGCCACCAACATGGCCGGCCGCGGCACCGACATCCAGCTCGGCGGCAATCCGGACATGCGCATTCAGCTCGAGGCCGCGGCCATCGAGGACGAGGGCGCCCGGGCCCGAAAGATCGACAAGATCCAGGCCGAGGTCGACGAGTTCAAGAAGGTCGCGATCGATGCCGGCGGGCTCTTCGTCATGGGCACCGAGCGCCACGAGAGCCGGCGCATCGACAACCAGCTGCGCGGACGCTGCGGACGCCAGGGCGATCCCGGCGCCTCCAAGTTCTACCTCTCGCTGGAAGACGACCTGATGCGCATCTTCGGCTCCGAGCGCATGGATTCCATGCTGCGCAAGCTGGGGCTGCAGGAGGGCGAGGCGATCGTCCATCCCTGGGTCAACAAGGCGCTGGAGAAGGCTCAGCAGAAGGTCGAGGCCCATCACTTCGACGCCCGCAAGTACGTGCTCAAGTACGACGACGTGATGAACGACCAGCGCAAGGTCATCTACGAGCAGCGCCGCGACCTCATGAGCACGGACGACGTGCACGAGACTGTCACCGACTTCCGCCACCAGGTGATCGAGGACGCGGTCGCCCAATGCATTCCCGAGGGCGCCTACGCGGAGCAGTGGAACCTCGGCGGCCTGCACGAGGAGTGCCTGCGGCTGCTCGGCCTCGACCTGCCGATCGAAGAGTGGGGCCAGGAGGAGGGCATCGCCGACCGGGAGCTTCTCGAGCGCGTCATGCGGGACTCCGACCGGCACATGGCGGCCAAGGCCGCCAACTTCGGGCCCGACCTGCTGCGCATGCTGGAGAAGGAGGTGCTGCTGCTGGTCCTCGACAAGCAGTGGAAGGACCACCTGCACTCGCTCGACCACCTGCGCCAGGGCATCGTGCTGCGCGCCTACGGCCAGCGCGATCCGCTGAATGAGTACAAGCGCGAGGCCTTCGGGCTGTTCGAGGAGATGCTGGGCCACGTGCGCTCGGAGACCACGTCGCTCCTGTCATACGTGCGGGTTCGGCCCATGAGCCCGGACTTCGCCATGCAGCCGCCCGACCCCAGCGTGATCGAGGAGACGCGCATCGACCCGGCGGCCCAGGGCCGGCCCCAGCCGGAGATGGCGATGGCCGACGGCGGACACGGGCCTGCCGTGCCCCTGCCCGGCCAGGCCATGGCCCAGACCGTGCGCCGGCGCACGGCAGAGACCCTGGATCCCGGCGACCCCGAGACCTGGGGCAAGGTGCCGCGCAATGCGCCCTGCCCCTGCGGCTCCGGCAAGAAGTACAAGCGCTGCCACGGCCAGACGACCTGAGCGGCAGGCCTGACTCGATCTGAAAGAAGCAGGCACCGCTGCCTCAGTTCAGGCCCTTCTGCCCCATCTCGATGAATTTCTGGCGCCGCGTCTCGCGCAGCGCTGCGCCGGCCTCGCCCCGCAGGTCGACGAGGGCGCCCTCGATGGTGTCGCCGACGGCCTCGACGGTCTCGCCGCGTCCCCGGTGGGCGCCACCCAGGGGCTCGCTCACCATCTCGTCGATGATCCCGAGCTTCAGGAGGTCGCCCGCCGTCAGGCGCAGGGCCTCGGCCGCGTCCTGGGCCTGGGCGCTACTGCGCCAGAGGATGGAGGCGCAGCCCTCGGGCGAGATCACCGAGTAGACAGCGTGCTCCAGCATGAAGACCCGGTTGGCGGCGGCGAGCGCGATGGCGCCGCCGGAGCCACCCTCGCCGATGACGACCGAGACAAGCGGCACGCGGAGCTGAAGGCAGGAATCGATGCAGGAGGCAATAGCCTCCGCCTGGCCCCGTTCCTCCGCGCCGACGCCCGGATAGGCGCCCGGCGTGTCCACCAGAGTGACGACGGGCACCTGGAAGCGGTCGGCCAGCGCCATCAGCCTCTGGGCCTTGCGGTAGCCCTCCGGGCGCGCCATGCCGAAGTTGTGGTGGACCCGCGTCGTGGTGTCCGCGCCCTTCTCGTGGCCCATGACCATCACCGTGTAGCCGCGAAAGCGCCCCAGGCCGCCGACGATGGCCCGGTCCTCGGCATAGAGCCGGTCGCCGGCCAGCGGCGTGAAATCGTCGATCAGCGCGGTCACGTAGTCGCCGAAGTGGGGCCGGTCGGGATGCCGGGCGACCTGGGTCTTCTGCCAGGCCGTCAGCTTGGCGTAGGTCTGGCGCAGCAGGCGGTCGACCTTGCCCTGCAGGCGGGCGACCTCGTCGGCAATGTTGAGGTCGCCGCTGTCCGAAAGGTGGCGCAGCTCCTCGATCTTGCCTTCGAGCTCGGCGATGGGCTTTTCGAACTCTAGAAAGTGCATGGCAGCAGTCTGTAACACAGCCTCTCGCGACCGTGAAAGGCCGCGAAGAGCCCCGCTTCGTCATCGGGAAGCGACTATGCTAGCGTGCCGCTTCGAGGGGCATCCCAGCGAGAACAAGGACCAGGCAGAGGAGGATATCATGGCGACCGACGACACCTGCTGCACGCTCCACCCCTATTTCAAGGCGCACGATGGCAAGCTGGACGAGCTCAAGGCCAAGTGCGATCAATTCGTCGAGCTCACCAGCAAGGAGCCCAAGTGCCTCTACTACGGCTTCTCCTTCGACGGCGACAATATGCACTGCCGCGAGGGCTACGCGGACGCCGAGGGGCTGTTGGCGCATCTCGAGAACGTTGGGGAGCTGCTGCAGGAAGCGCTTCAGATCTCCGAGATCACGCGCTTGGAGGTGCACGGACCCGAGACGGAGCTGGCCAAGCTGCGCGGTCCCCTTGCCGGCCTCAACCCGCAGTTCTTCGTGCTGGAGCACGGCTTCCGCAACTGACCCTCGCGGGCCGGCGGTGGATCCGGGCCGGCCCCGAGGGGCCGGCGCCGGACTGGCGAAACCCTGAAAACCGTCGCTCAGGCGGCCTGGAGGTCGTCGCGCGAGCGGTTGACGTAGGCGCGTTCACAGTGCTCCGCGCAATAGGGCTTGCCGGGCACGACCTCCGCCCCGCAGAAGTGGAAATCCGGGTCCTCGGGCTCGCCGATCGGCCATAGGCAGGCGGCCTCGCCCTTGCGGGCGCGCCGCGGGCGCACCTCTGCGTAGCTGCGCACTTTGCGCACCCGTTTGGGCAGGCGCGCGGGTTTGGGCACCTTGGGTCCTGGCGAAGAGCGGATCGGCGAGGGTCGGGGCGGTAGCTTGAGGCGGTGCGCCTTTCCAATGACCGCGTTCTTGGAGACACCCAGGGCCCGGCCGATTTCAGACGCGCTGCGGCCGGTGGCCCACAAGCGCACGAGGTCGTTGATTCGTTCCTCTGTCCAGCTCATTGTCGTGCCTTACGTCCTTAAGCGATGGCAGCGAAGCGACCCGAGCGCGGATATGTGGTCCTCGTGCCCGCGTGGGCGGCGCGCGATGGAATCGAGCGTGCCGGCGAGCGCCGGTAGACTCTCCCGAAGCATTGTGTGAGCGGCTGTCCGGATGGCTCCGGCGCACCTCGTCGGGCTGTCTCGAGTCGACGGTTAACTATTCGATGAGACTGGTTAACAAAGTGTTAACGGCGACGAGATTCCAGGCGTGATTCCAAAGAGTTGCGGACCAACCGCCACCCGGCGCGCCGGCTTCCGCCGTTGTCGCCCCGGTCCATTCGAACGGCGCCGGCGGTCGCTACTCTAGGCGGGCTGAAACAGCTCGATCGGGTTGCCCGAGGGATCTTCGCAGAGGATCTGCCGGCCGCCTGGACCGGAAAGAATTTCGTTTCGGAACGTGACGCCGTCGCCGCGAAGCCGTGTCACCAGTCCCTCCAGGTCGCCTGTGGTCACGACAATCCGGCTCCACCCGCCGGGCGCGGGCTGCGAGCCGTCGGGCATGGGCTTCGACGCGGACGCCGGGGGACCGGCGAGCCAGAGCTGAAGATCGTCCAACGCCACGATCGCCATCGCCGGGCCGAACTGCTGCACGAGCCGGAAGCCCAACTGGCCGGTGTAGAAGTCGACCGCAAGCTGCACGTCCTTCACGATGTAACGGACCTGGGCCATAGTCGGGCACCCCCGCTCAATCGCCTTACTGCCGAGACCATAGCAGAACTGCCTTACGGCGGGGTCCGCCGACTTGCCGGGGAGCTATCGAATCTTTCTTCAGAACATCTGCTCGAAGTCCTGGAAGCGGTCGCGCCAGTCGGGCATCGCCGGGTTGAGGCGGCGGGCCGTCTCCAGGTCTTTTCGCGCGCGATCGTGGTCCCCCAGCAGCCAGTAGACCAGCGCCCGGCTGTCGAGGGAGAGCGGGTTGTCGGGCACCAGATCCAAACTGCGGTCGCAGTCGCGCAGCGCGCGGTCGGGATCGCCCTGCAACGCGTAGGCCAGGCAGCGGTTGTGGTAGGCGAGCGAGAACCTGGGATCACGGCGGATCGCCTCGTTGAAGTCCAGGATGGCTTGGCGGTAATTCTTCAGGTTGGCGTAGGCGAGGCCCCTGTTGGCGTAGGTGTCGGACCCGCCCGAATCGATGGCGATGGCCCGGTCGTAGTCCTCGATCGCCAGCTCGAACTCCTTGAGGTCGGCGTGGGCGTTGCCGCGGTTGAAGTAGGCCGCCGCCAGGTTGAAGTCGGTGAGGTCGCCGGATTCGATGCAGAGCGTGAAGGCGCCCACGGCGCGCTCGTGGTCGCCGGCGTAGTAGGCGTCCTGGCCCAGGTGGCAGTTCTCCAGGTCCTCGGCCGCGGCGGAACCGGCAACTACTGCCCCGACGCTCAGAGCCAGCGTGAGCGTGATGACGGCGAGGCGGCGCAAAGGCGTCTCCAGTCCGGCTCGCGTGACCGGGGGATGCGAGCGGGTTCGGGGGGAGCCCCGCCACGACCGGCCGGGGGCGGCCGCCGGTCATGCCGGGGCGGTTCGGCGCCAGAGCCTAGCACGGTTCCCATGAATCGAAACCAAACGAATATGATGACTGCCGGGCCGGGGCCGGGCCGCCTTCAAATCGTCATTGAACCGGCGCGCCGGGGCGGCTAGACAGGCCGCGTTTTCCCGCGTCCCCGCCCGGCGCGCCCGGGCCCGGACCGGAGTCGACCGCCCATGGCCAAGCAGAAATCCAGACGTCTCCACGCCGAAGGCCGGGCGAGCGTTCTGAGCGGCGGCGAAGCGCGCCCGCGCGCCAAGGACCGTACAAAGGATCGCGGCGCCAAGCGCAAGGCCCAGGCCGAGAAGAAGCGGGAGAAGAAGCGCGCCCGGGAGCGGCGGCGCGGCTTCGGCCTCGTCAAGTGGGGCCTGATCGTCCTCCTGGGCGGGCCGGCGCTCATCATCCTGCTCTACAGCTTCGTGCCGCCGCCGGGCACGCCACTGATGCTGATCCGCCTGCTCGAGGGCGAGGGCATCGACTATCGCTGGAGGCCGCTCGAGCGCATCTCGCCCCACCTGGCGCGGGCCGCCATCGCCTCCGAGGACAACCTCTTCTGCGAGCACTGGGGCTTCGACTTCGAGGAGTTCCAGGAGATCTTCCAGGACTGGCGCGAGGGCGAGCGGCCGCGCGGGGCCAGCACCATCACCATGCAAACCGCCAAGAACATCCTGCTGTGGCCCCATCGACACCTGGTGCGCAAGGCGGTCGAGGCCTGGCTGACGCCGCAGATCGAGCTGGTCTGGAGCAAGCGGCGCATCATGGAGGTCTATCTCAACGTGGCCGAGATGGGCCCCGGCATCTACGGCGCCGAGGCGGCCTCCTGGCACTACTTTCAGAAGCCCGCGGCCGCCCTCAGGGAACGTGACGCCGCTCTCCTTGTGGCGCTGCTGCCGAGCCCGCGCCGCTCCTCCCCGGCCCAGCCCAGCGACTATCTGAACCAGCGCGCCGCGGTGATCCAGCGCCGGGTCAGCCAGCTCGGCCCTATGACCGACTGCGTGTCCTAGTTTTCGCTTCGCGGAGAACGGCGCCGGCCCTCTCCCCCTCCCGACCACCCACGGCAGCATCATTGGGGCGGTCGGGAAGGGGAGAGGGCTGGTGCCGCAACAACGATTGAGTCCCCTAGACCGAGACTACCTCTTGCTCGATGGCGCCGAAGAGGCTGTGGCCGTCCCTGTCCAGCATCTCGATCCGCAATCGGTCGCCCGGCTTGAGGAAAGGCGTCTTGGCCGCGCCGCCTTCGAGCTTCTCCAGCATGCGTCGCTCGGCGATGCAGCAGCTGCCCCGGCTGCGGTCCCGGTTGGAGACGGTGCCGGAGCCGACGATGGTGCCGGCTGCGAGCCTGCGGGTGCAGGCCGCATGGGCGATCAGGCGCCGGAAGTCGAAGGTCATGTCCTCGCCCGCCTCGGGAGCGCCGAAGAGCTCGCCGTTCACCTCGGCCCGGAGCGGCAGCGCGAGCTTGCCGCCGTCCCAGGCCGGACCCAGCTCGTCCGGGGTCACCGCCACCGGCGAGAAGGCGCTGGCCGGCTTGCTCTGGTAGAAGCCGAAGCCCTTCGCCAGCTCGCCGGGCACCAGATACCTGAGGCTGACATCGTTCAAGAGCAGCAGCAGCTTGATGTGGGCGCCCGCCGCCTCGGGCCCGGTGCCCTGCGGCACGTCGTCGGTGACGACGCCGATCTCGGCCTCGAAGTCGAGGCCCCAGGACTCGTCGGCCAGGGGAATGGGATCGCAAGGGCCCAGGTTGGCGTCGGATCCGCCCTGATAGACCAGCGGCTCGTGCCAAAAGGTCTCCGGCATCTCGGCCCCGCGGGCCTTGCGCAGGAGCTCCATGTGGCTGACGTAGGCGCTGCCGTCGACGAAATGGTAGGCCCTCGGCAGGGGTGCGGCGAAGCGCGTGGGATCGAGCGGGAAATCGCCGTCGAGCCCCCCCGCCTCCAGCGCCTCCGCAACCAGCTCCAGGCGCGGCGCCGCGGCCTGCCAGTCGTCGAGGGCGGCCTGCAGGTGGGGCGCGATCTCGGGCACCGCGACCGCGCGCGCGAGGTCCCGGCGCACCACCAGGAGCGTCCCATCGCGGGACCCGGATTTCAGGCTAGCCAGTTTCATGGCTCATCTCGGCACAGGCGACGCCCGCGGGTCAACCGGCTCCGGCAACCCCTCATCGCGTCTTGCATGAAGGGGCGTCCCGGCCCAGACTCGCCGCCGCGTGAAGGGGCACCGCCATGCGTCTGAGCGAAACCGAGGTCAAGCAGTTCCAGGAGTCGGGCTATCTCTTCCTGTCCGGGCGCTTCTCGCCCTGGGAGGCGGCGCTGCTGAAGCGGGAGGCCGAACGGCTCTACGCCCTGGACCGGGAGGAGGTCTGGCGCGAGGAGAGCGGGGCCCCGCGCACCGCCTTTGCCGCCCACACCTATAGTGAGCCCTTCCGTTGCCTGGGCGCCCACCCGCGCCTCATCGAGCCGGTGATGCAGCTGCTCGACGGCCGGGTCTACATGCATCAGTTCAAGGTCAACGCCAAGGCGGCCTTCGACGGCGAGGTCTGGCAGTGGCATCAGGACTACGGCACCTGGTGCCGCGACGACCTCATGCCCGAACCGCGGGCCATGAACATCGCCGTCTTCCTGGACGAGGTCACGACCGTGAACGGCCCGCTGATGCTGATCCCGGGCAGCCACACGGGCGGCGTCTTGGAAGCCGGGCACGACCTGGAGACCACCAGCTATCCGCTCTGGACCCTCGACCGGGAGACGGTCACGCGCCTCGCCGACGCGGGCGGCATCGTCGCCCCCACCGGCGCCGCGGGCTCGGTGCTCATGTTCCACTGCAACCTGGTGCACGCCAGCCCGCCCAACATCTCGCCCTGGGGCCGGACCATCGTTTACTTGAGCCTCTGCGAGGTAGAGAACCACATCCGGCAGCTTAAGCGCCCGGAGTGGATCGCCCACCGCGACTTCACGCCCATCGAGCCCCTGGCGGACGACTGCCTGCTGCTGCTGGCGGGCGAGGCCGCCGAAGCCGCCGCCGCCCCTTCTGCCGGCGAGACGCGCACCCCGTGCTGACTCATCTCTCGACGCGGGCGCTTCGCCGCGGGCTGGCAGTCCTGCTGCTCGGCGTGGGAGCGGCGCTACTGCCGGCCGCCGCCCAGGCCGACCGGGAGACCTACCAAGCGCGGATGGCAGCAGGCGCCGAGGCCTATGAAGACCGCGACTATGCCGCAGCAGTGCGCCACTGGCGCGCCGCAGTCGCGACGGCGGAAGACTTCGGGCTCCTCGATCCCCGCCTAGCTACCTGCCACAACAGCCTGGCCGAGGCCTACCGGGTGCTGGCCCGCTACGACGCGGCCAAGCGCCACGTCCGGCGGGCGCTGGCGGTCTGGCAGGCGAACCTCGGACCGGACCACGAGCTGGTCGCGCTCGCCCTCGGCAAGCTGGCCGAACTCGCCAGGCTGCAAGGGCGCTACGCGGAGGCCGAGCCGCTTTACCGGCGCGCCCTGGAAATCAAGCAGTCCGCGCCGTCCCTCGGCCCCGGGCATCCCGATCTGGCGGCGAGCGCCATCGACCTGGCGGCGCTGCTGATGGACCGGGGCCGCTACGCCGAGGCCGAGCCCCTGATCCTCGAGTCCCTCGAGGTCTGGGAAAGGGTCCTTGGCCCGCGGCACCTCAAGGTGGCGGCGGGCCTCGGCAGCCTCGCGGACCTGCGGCGGCTGCAGGCCGACTACGCCGGGGCCGAGGCGCTCTACCTGCAAGCACTGGCGATCGAGGAGGCGGCGTTGGGCCGGACCGACCCGGGCATCGTCGAGACCCTGGACAGCCTGGCCGGGCTCTACGGCATCCTGGGCCGCTACCCGGCGGCCAAGGCTCTGGCCAAGCGGGGCCTCGCCATCCGCGAGGCGGCCCTTGGACCGGAGCACCCCGAGGTCGCGGACAGCCTCGACACCCTGGCGCTGCTGCAGGAGGCCGAGGGCCGCTACGAGGAGGCCGACGCGCTCTACCGGCGGGCCCTGGCCCTGCGCGCCGGCCGGCTGGGTTCCGGCCATCCCGACGTGGCGGCGAGCCTCGCTCATCTGGCCGACCTCTCCCGCATCCGCGGCCGCTACGACGACGCCGAGACGCTGCACCGCCAGGCCTTGGGGATTCGCGAGCAGACCCTGGGCCCGGAACATCCCCTGACCGCCGAGAGCCTCGACGCGCTCGCCGCCCTGGAGCACGCCCGCGGCCGCGACGGCGAGGCCGCGCGCCTCGTCCAGCGCGCGCTCGTAATCCGGCGCAGCGTCTTCGGGCCGCGCCATCCCGAGCTCGGCGAGAGCCTGAACAACCTGGCGGTCCTCTACCGGTCGAAAGGCGAGCGGCAGCGGTCGGAAGCCCTCTACCTGGAGGCCCTCGACATCAAGGAAGAGGTCCTGGGGCCGAAGCACCCGGACGTGGCCACGACCCTCAACAACCTGGCGCTGCTCCGCAAGGACCAGGGGCGCCTGGAGGAGGCCGAGGCCCTGTTCGAGCGGGCCCTGGAGATCCGGGAGAGCGCCCTCGGGCGGAAGCACCCGAAGGTAGCCATCAGCCTCAACAACCTGGCGGAGCTCTACCGCTCCGAGGAACGCTTCAGCGAGGCCAGGGTTCGCTACGAGCGTGCCCTGAAGCTGCTCGAAGCGGCGCTCGGTCCGGAGCATCCCGACGTGGCGACGGTGCTGGCTAACCTGGGGCGGCTGCACACCGTCGAGAACCGCCCCGAGGCGGCCCGGCCGCTCTTCGAGCGGGCGCTCGCGATCCAGGAGAAGACCTACGGCCCGAACTATCCCGGCGCGGCGCTCAGCGTAGAGGGCCTGGCCCATATTCATAGGACAGAGGAGCGCTATGGCGCGGCCGAGCCGCTCTACCGCCGGGCGCTGGCCAGCAAGGAGGCGACCCTCGGCCCCGACCATCCCGAGGTGGCGCCCAGCCTCATCGCCCTCGCCCGGCTCTACCAGCAGCAGGGCCGCATGCGCGAGGCCGAGCCGCTCTACCGTCGGGCTTTGGCGATCTACCAGAACAAGCTGCCGCCCGAGGATCCCCGGCTCGCCAAGACGACCATTCATCTCGCCCGCAGCTATCTGGTGCAGGGCAAGTTCGAAGAGGCCGAAGCGGTCTACGAGGAGGCGCTGGGCGGCTACGAGGCCACGCTCGGTCCCGACCATACCAAGACCGCCGTGATCCTCATCTACCTAGCCGAGGCCTATATCTTCCAGGACCGCCTGGACGAGGCCGAGCCGCTGCTGGAGCGGGCCTACGGCATCTTCGACGAGACCCTGGGACCGGCGCCGCCGTCCATCGAGGAGCGCCTGGGCCTGAAGCGCGTGGATCCCTGATAGGGGCGAGCCCGAGCTTGGGCTCGCCTCATGCCCCCTCAATCGCCGGGCGCGGACCTCAGACTGTCTGGGGCCGCTTGGCTCTCCTCGCTGACGCTGCGGGCGCGCATTCGCGCTTGCCAGCACGCCGGTGAACCTAGGTTCACCGGCGTGCTGGATTGACCAGACGCTCTTCCACCTGTCAGGGCTCAGGGGGCGTCCGAGACGTCCTGTTCCACGATGAAATGGCGGCGGCGCAGCTCGGTGAAAAAGGCCTCGGGATCGAAGTACTCCTCGGGCGCCCAAACACCCGGCCGCAGCGCCCCGGCCATCAGCTGTTGAACGCCGATCGACATGCACATGCTGGTGCCGGCGTCGAGATATCCCTCGTAGAGCGGATGGGGATGGGACATGACCCGGCAGACCGCCTCGCGCGGGGCGCCGCCAACGGAACCGCGGCCGATGGCCAGGTGTATCTCGTGGGCCTCCTGCTCGGGCATGCGCCCGGCGTTCTTGGCCATGTTGCGCTCGATCACCGCCTGCAGCAGGTCGATCGGCTTGACGTCGGAGCCGTCGCGCAGGCGCACCGGCTCGTCGTAGTCGCCGAAGCCGGCCTTGACCAGACCGACCCAGGCCGCGTGCTCGGCCTCGGGCAGGTGCAGCTTCCAGGTCATCTCGCGGATGCCCTTCTCGGCGATGCCCGCGGCGAAGGGCACGGTCAGCGGCTCCGAGTGCTGGGTGTGCATGAAGGTGGTACGGCCCCAGGGCTCGGGCAGGTCAAGCACCTCCCGGCCGCTTTGGGGCGGCACCTCGCGCAGCGCGCCGTCCAGAAACTGCTGGCTGGGATTGGCGTACTCCGCGAGCACCGTGGAGACCGCGTAGGGCGGCACCAGCACCGGGTTCTCGGGCCCGACGGCCGCGGCGGCCCAATAGAGGTTGATGCTGTCGATCGTCTCCAGCCGGTCGGCCACGGCCCGGCAGATGATGTTCGAGAGGCCCGGATCGGCACCGAGGCCGAGCACCGCGGTGACGCCGGCCTCGCGCCAGCGATCGTGCGCGGCCTTCTGCTTCACCGTGTAGACCCCCATGCCGCCGTAGTCCACATAGGGCCTTTGGGCTTCCAGACAGGCCTCGAAGATGTCCATCTGGAAGCCGGCGAAGGTAGCGACCGCGTTGACGCAGACATCCGCCTGACCGATCAGCTCATGGAGCCCCCGCCGGTCGGCCAGGTCGAGAGGCGCGGTTTCGAGCCGGGGGTCGTCGAACCGGCCCGCCAGAGCCTCCAATCGGTCGGCGAAGCCGTCCGCCACCAGCACCCGGTCCACGCCCGAGGAAAGATCGGACAGGAGGTCGCGCACCGTGCCGGCCCCCATCAGCCCGGCACCCCCAGGATCAGCACCCTCATGCCCCCGCCGGTTCCCTCGCCGTCCATCCCACTCCGACCATAGGGCCGGCGCCGGGCCCAGGGCAACGCCCGCGAGGGCACCGGCCCACGGAAGGGCTGCTGCTGCTCGGCTTCCAGGGGCTTGAGCGGTCCGCCGCCTTGGCCGAGACTGCCGCCCGCCCATGAGCGTCTTCGAACTGTCCGCCACACTGGTCTGCCTGGCCGCCGTCTTCGGCGTGATCAACCATTTCGTGCTGAAGCTGCCCTCGACCATCGGGTTGGTGATCATCGCCCTCGCCACCTCGCTATCTCTCATGTCCATCGACGCCCTGTTCCCCGGCCACGGGATCGAGTCCACGGTGCGGAACCTGGTGCTGGGGATCGACTTCTCCGAGACCCTGCTGCACGGCATGCTGGGCTTCCTGCTGTTCGCCGGCGCGCTCCAGGTGGACGTCCTGGCCTTGCGCGACCAGAAGTGGACGGTGACCCTGACGGCCAGCATCGGGGTGCTGATCTCCACCGCCATCATCGGCTTCGGCTTCCACTACCTGACGGGAGTGCCGCTGACGGTCTCGCTGGTCTTCGGCGCCCTCATCTCGCCGACCGATCCGGTCGCCGTGCTCGGCCTGCTGAAGGCGGTGAAGGTGCCCAAGTCCCTCGAGGTCAAGATCGCGGGCGAGAGCCTCTTCAACGACGGCGTGGCCTTCGTCGTGTTCCTGATCGTCTCGAGCTTCGCTTTCGGCGCCAGCGAACATGCGCCCGTCGGCGCGCTCGACGCCTTGCGGCTCTTCGTCGTCGAGGCCGGTGGCGGCGCCCTGCTCGGCGGCATCGCCGGCTGGCTGGTGTTCCAGGTCATGAAGCAGATCGACGACTACGCGCTCGAGGTGCTGCTGACGCTGGCGCTGGTGATGGGCGGCTACGCGCTCGCCGACGGGATCGGCATCAGCGGCCCGATCGCCGTGGTGGTCGCCGGCCTCCTGATCGGCCACACCGGGGTCAAGCACGGCATGAGCCAAAAGACCCGCCAGCACATTGATGCTTTCTGGCGCCTCGTGGACGAGATTCTGAACGCCGTGTTGTTCCTCCTGATCGGCTTCGAGGTCTTCGCCCTGCATTTCGAGGAGCGGGACATCGGCCTCGGCGCGCTCTGCATTCCCTTGGCGATCGCCGCCCGCTTCGTCGCCGTCGGCCTGCCGATCGGGCTGATGAGATTCCGTCGAAGCTTCACGCCCGGCGCCGTCACCATCATGACCTGGGGCGGCCTGAGGGGTGGCGTCTCGGTGGCCTTGGTGCTGTCTCTGCCGATGAGCCCCTACCAGCCTTTGCTGCTGACTGCCACTTACGTGGTGGTCATCTTCTCCATCGTGGTGCAGGGCCTCACCATGGAGTGGGTGGTGCGGCGCTTCATCCGCGAGAGCGACGACTAGAAACCGCTACGGAAAGTAGGGCGGCGTCGAGAGGACATAGCGGTCGAGGCCCGGCATCGCGAAGTCCGCCAGCATGTGGAGCCAGAAGCCGTCCATCCGGTAGCCGCGCGCGAGCAGGAGGTCCACCGTGCGCCGGTTCGACAGGCAGACCCGCAGGCCATGCTCCCAGCCGCCCTCGCTCGCGCGGCTCTCGGCCTGGACCAGCAGGGGCGGCAGGTCGTCGGACTCCAGGGCGGCGCCGGGCCCCGTGTAGCCGGGCGCCACGCAGCAGTAGGCCGCGAGGGCGCCGTTCCGCCGCAGCAGCCAGGCCTCGCGGGTCTCGAGCAGCCACCGATGGTCGGCCTCCCGCGCGTAGCCGAGCACCGCCCGGTCGATCTTCGCCAGCTCCGGCAGGAGGTCCTCGGCACTGCCGTCTTCATGCCGCTCGACACTCTTGGGCGGGGCTTCGCGGCGCGGCCGCGGACAGACGAAGCGGCAGGCGACGCCTTGGGACTGCGGGCCCAGGCGCAGATAGCGGGAGAGAGCGCGCAGGTCGCTGGTCGCGAGTACCGCCAGGCCGCCGCGGTCCTCCCCATCGGGGATGGCCCGTTCCAGCAGTCGGCGCCCGACGCCGTCCTCCTGAGTTCCCGGCAGGACGAAAAGCTCGGTCAGGATGCGCACCCGGCCGCGCCGCACGGAGCGGGCGGAGCCGACGGCCCGACCCGCGTCCTCGGCGACCCAGAACTGGTCGTGGGTGCGGTCCAGGTGCTCGAGCAGCGGCTGGAAGTCGAGCCATTCCTCGGCGATCGCCCCGTCGCTGAGCTCGCCGGGTTCGGCCAGCTGAAAGCGGGCCAGGAGGTCGTAATAGGCCTGCATGGAGACGGCGAAGACCGGGCGCATGTCCTCCGCGGTTCCCCGTCGCAGCTTCACCGGCATGGCCCGTCCCTCCCCCGTCGGCGCCGGGATGATCGCAGCTTGCAGCCGGATGGTTCAACCGGCCATTCCGCGCGCCAGCGAGGGCCGGGAACCGAGACCCCATCCTTTGCGTTGGATCAATGCGGGGACTCGCGGCCGTCGATAGCGGTGTCACTAACTTGGAGAGGTTCGCATGCGGAAAAGGAGAACCATTGATGCCGCGCAAGATCATTCCTCACGTGATCCAGCAGCGCAGCGTCGTTCACTTGAAGGAGGACGCCACGGTTCACGAGGCCGCACGGCTGATGCGCGCGAACGACGTTGGCGCCGTGCTGATCATGAGCGGCCCGGCGCTGAAGGGCATTCTGACCGTGAACGACATGACCTACCGGGTGGTGGCCGAAGGCCTGGATCCCGATAGCACGCCCGTCTCGGAGGTCATGACCCCTGAGCCGGACACCATCGGCTCCGAGACCACAGCCATCGAGGCCCTCCGGCTCATGCAGGACGGCGGCTACCGCCACCTGCCGGTGGTAGACGGCGGCGACGTGCGGGGCATCGTCTCACGCCGCGACTTCCACGGCCAGGAGAAAGCCAGGCTGAACCACGAAACGGACCTCTGGGAGCGCATCGCCTAAATCGTTCAGCGCGCGGCGATGTCCGGCCGGGTGAAGGAGAAATCGCCCCAGCCGCACTGAGGTTTCGCAGCTTCGCCTTGCGGCACGGGCGCCCGCTGGGGTATCGGTCAGAACGGCGCGGCGCGGAAGCGCCCGGCGCCTCCTTTCCCGTACCGGGACGACCCTCATGCTCCTCAATCCCCTGCTGCCGACGACACCCTTCCCGCCGGCCGCCGCCGGCGCCGCGCGGGCAATCGACGCCTCGGCCCTGCCGGCGACCCAGGGCGCCAAGGGCCGCAACACGGCCCTCGACTGGCTGTTCTACGACATCGGCAACCTGACGCCGGCCGAGTTCTCCCTGCTGGTGCGCGAACGCAACCAGGAGGGCGCGATCTTGGTGATCTGGCCGTCGGGCGCCAAGGGCGAGATGGCCGTGCGCAAGTTCGCCGACCACGAGGAGCTTTGCGCCGCGCCGGGCAAGCTGCTCGCCCGCTTCGCGGTCGCCGGGGTCGGCAGCTCCGACGTGGGCGCCGCCGCCTTCGCCCGCACCCTGGCCGACCGCTACCAGGAGCCGGTCGGGGCGGTGGTGGCGGGCTATGGGGTCGCCGACCTCTTGGCCGAGGCGCTCGGCGGCTGGCTGGTCCTGGGCGCCGCCAACTTCTGGATGAAGGCCTATCACGACGCCCTAAACGACGTGCGGACGCTGACCCGCAGCCTGGAGGCCAGCGACGAGGACCTGGAACGGCCCCAGGCGCGCCAAGCTGCCCAGACGGTGGTCGGCCACAGCGATTCCGTCACCCTGCTGAAGCTGTTGCTGGACGAGGCACGCAAGATCAAGTCAGTCGCCGGCCACAGCAAGGGCAGCCTTTCCATCGCCTACGCCCTGGAAGGCCTGGTGCTGACCGGCCAGCGCCGGGCGATCAAGAAGGCGAAGGCGACGCGGGTGACGACCGCCGGCGCCGTAGTCGCCCTGCCCGAGGGCTTCGACAACGCCGGCCAGTACCTGGGTGCCACCGACTGGTTCGGCGGCATGAACTCGCGGCTCGGCGTCGACCACCAGGTGGTGCCGCTGGCCTGGCATCACTTGAACACATCGATCCCGCTGCACATGGACTTCGCCGCCGTGCTGCAAGGCGAGCCGGACTGACGGCGGCCGCGGCGAGCGGATCGCGGCGAAGCCATCGCAGGTGCGGAGACGACAGCGCCTGAGATCACCGAAGATTGCGGGCAGGAAGGTACCGGAGGCGGCGCAAAGGGATCGACGCAGACGGCTTGGCGACTAACGTTCTGTCAGCTTGAACTCGATGCGCCGGTTGCGGCGGAAGGCGATCTCGTCGTCGGTGGGATCGATCGGCTGGTACTGGCCGAATCCGGTGGCGGCGAGGCGGTCGGGCGGGATGCCGTGGCGCATGAGGAAGCGCACGACGGTGATGGCCCGGGCCGTCGACAGCTCCCAGTTCGAGCGGAACTCGCGCGTGCTGATGGTGCGCCGGTCGGTGTGGCCGTCGACCCGCAGCACCCAGTCGAGATCCCCGGGAAGCATCGGTGTCAGCTCGCGCAGGGTCTTCGCCAGCTGCGCGAGCTGCTTCTGGCCCTCGGGGCCGATATCGGCCGAGCCGGACTCGAACAGCACCTCGGACTGGAAGACGAAGCGGTCGCCGGAGACCCGCATGTCCGGGTGGTAGCCGATGGCGTTGACGAGGCGGGCGAAGAACTCGGAGCGGAATTCGGTCAGCTCCGCGGCCTGGCTTTCCAGCGCCACGTCGAGCTTCTGCTCCAGGGCGGCGATGTCCTTCTGCTTCTGCTGCAGGTCCCGCTTGGAGCTGACCAGGGCCGCCTGCATGATCACGATATCGGCCTTCAGCGACGCCACCTGCTGACTGAGGCGGGAGATCTCTTCCTGCTTGTCCGCCGCGGCCTGCTCCTCGGCCGTCATGGCCGAACGCACCTCGGCCAGCGCCAGGTCCGAGGCCTCCAGCTTGGAAAGCAGGTCCTCGTTCGCCGCGATGAGCTGCGCCTTCTCCTCCTCCTCGAGGGACAGCATCTGGGTCAGCTCGGCGATCTGGGTCTCCATCTCCTGGGCTGTGGCCGCGTGCTCTTCCGTCGCCAGGGCGAGCTTCTCGCTGAGCGCGGCGTCCGACTGCAGCAGGGTCTCGATCTCCCAGTTGAGGTCGGCGTTCTTGCGCTTCAGGCTCTCGTTGGTGTCCTCCTGGCCCGCCATGCTGCCGATCGCCTGCTCGATCTGCTTGGTCAGGAACTCGAGCGCGTCGTCCCGCTCGGTGCCGGCCTCGCTCAAGGCGGCGATGCGGGCCTGGGTCCGCGCCATCAGCTCCTCGAGCTCGGCCAGGTTGGCGTCCTCGGGGGATAGGTCGTCCGCCGCTTCCTGGGCCAAGGCCGGCAGCGCCAAGCCAACGGCGACCACTACTCCAGGCAGTAGTCCGGGCAAGAAACCGGGCAGCACGCGTTGCATGACCAGCCAGCCAAGGTCCTTCCAGGGCAGCGCCCCATGCGCCAAATCGCCGCTACCTTAGCCCCTCCGGAGCCAAAGGCATAGGGGGCGGTCCCGAGACGTCCTTGCGGCAGGCATAGTGCCGGTGGTTGAGTGCCGGGACGGTCCGGATCGAGGGGAGCCCCAGGATGCAGCAGCGTCTCAGCATGATCACGCTCGGCGTTTCCGACCTGGCGCGGGCGCGCGCCTTCTACGAGCAGGTGGTCGGCTGGCGGGCGGTCGAGAGCCCGCCCGAGATCGCCTTCTTCGATCTCGGCGGCCTGGTCCTCGGGCTCTATTCCCACGGCGACTTGGCCAAGGACATGGCGGCCGGGCCGCCCACGTCAGCCGAGCCCGGCGCCGGGGGCTACCAGGGTTTTGCCCTCGCCCACAACGTCGCCAGCGAGGCAGAAGTCGACGCCATCTTCGCGCGCCTCGAGGCGCAGGGCGCGACGATCCTGAAGCGGCCCGAGAAGGTCTTCTGGGGCGGCTATTCGGGCTACTTCGCCGATCCCGACGGCCACGCCTGGGAGGTCGCCTACAACCCCTACTGGGCCATCGCCGAAGACGGCAGGGTCGTCATGTCCAAGGGCTGAACCCGGCGCGAGCCGCTCAGCCGTCAGTCTGTGATCGGGCCGCTGCCGACCCGCGGATGCGGGCGGCCGCCGTCGGCGACGGCCATGCAGACCACAATCTCGTCGGGCCGCGGGGCATCCGCCACGGCGACGGTGAGCGTGTCGAAATGGTCGAACGACCAGGGCTCGTCCTTGTGGCCCAGGGGCACGTCGATGGCGGCCCCCATCGCGCCCAGCTTGGCGTTCGAAGGGATCAACGCCTTGCCGCCGCCGACCGCGGCGCGCATGGGCTTGCCGAGCTTCGGGTGGATCGTGGCGCCGCCCTGCTCCAGGTCGCCGTCGACGCCCACCAGCGCCGCCTTGCCGTAGCTGACCGGCGGGCCGGCCAGCAGCGCCACGGCCTCGCTCATCAGGCGTTCGCCAAGCTGTCCGCCGATATCGAACAGCGGCGAGAGGTCCTCCACGTAGCGGCCAGCCGCGGGGTTCTTCACCACGGCGAGGGCGGCCACCCGGGTGATGGGATCGCACGGCTCGCCGACGCCGTCGCGCTCGACGGTCTCCTTGACGATGACGGTCTTGCGAAGGTCCATGGCGGGTCTCCCACTTTCAAGCCGGCGTCGGGGCCCCGAAACTGGCACCGCTCTGTTCGCTTGTCCAGCCGGCCGGCATTGGGATGCGCCCGGCGCCAGATGGCGTCAGAGCTGAGTGGCCGGTCCGTTGCACGGCGCCAATTGCAGGGCACCCGGCAGATGCTCACTCGATCACCCGCACTGGTCCCGGTCGTAGAGCTCCGTGCTCAGGTACTTGATGCCGCTGTCGCAGAGGACCGTGACCACCGTGGCTTCCGGGCCGAGGCGCAAGCCCAGCTCGATCGCCGCGACCAGGTTGGCGCCGGTCGAGGTGCCGGCGAAGAGGGCCTCGGCGCGCGCGAGGCGGCGGGCCGTCGCCATGGCCGCCTCGGTCGAGACCGTGGCGATCTCGTCCACCAGCGAGGGGTCCCAGAGGGGCACGACGAAGCCGGCGCCCGCGAGGCGATCGAGGCCTGTGCGGGCATGAACGTGCGCCTGGCCGCGCGCCGCATCACCCGTTTCCTGGAACGGGAGATGCGGACCGCCGGGCTCAGCCTGGCCCAGTTCGCTCTCATGACCCACGTGGCGGCGGCCCGGGACGACACCATCGGCGCCCTGGCGGAGCGCATCGACCTCGACCAGTCCACCCTGTCCCGCAACCTGCGCGCCCTCGAGCGGGGGGGCCTGGTCGAGATCGCTGTCGTCGAGAAGGATCTGCGCAGGCGCGCGGTCTGGTTGACCGAGCGGGGCGCACGGCGCCTGGAGGCGGCCATGCCGATCTGGCGCGCGGCCCACGCGGCGCTGTCCGAGCAGATCGATCCCGCCAGGGTGCAGCGCCTGGCGGCCGCCGCCGCGACCCTCGGCGAAGGCGACCGTGAGGGACAGGCGGCCCGCGCCATGCATCCGTAGCCGTGCAGAGGTTGAACGGACGCGAAACGCCGGGCGAAAGGCGCTAGACTGGCACACTTAGCCAGGAGCGCCCCGGAACGTGACCTACGACGAGTTCAACGCTTTCTGCCTCGCCCTGCCGGCCACCAGCCACGTGGTCCAATGGGGCGGCGCCCATGTCTGGAAGGTGGGCGGCAAGGTCTTCGCCATCGGCGGCTGGGCCGACGACCGCGAGGCCTTCACCTTCAAGACCAGCGAGCTCTCCTACGAGATGCTGAAGGACCAGCCCGGCCTGCGCCCCGCCCCCTACCTCGCCTCGCGGGGCATGAAGTGGATCCAGCACTACGCCGAGCCGGGACTGAGCGACGACGAGCTGAAGGACTACCTGCGCCAGTCCCACAGCCTGGTCGCCCGCGGCCTGACCAAGAAAAAACGCCGCGAATTGGGACTCGACCAAGAGTAGCCGTGGCCGCCATTCGCGGTGTGCCGCGCGCTGCTCCTTCGCCGGACCTCAGTCCTTGCGTTCGATGCGGCCCGTGTGGGTGTCGATGTGCAGGTCGACGGTTTCGCCCTGCCAGTCCGCCCTGGTCCGCACGATGCCGCCGGAGATGTGGATCGAGCCGACGTTGGTGAAGCCGAGCTTGGCGAGGGCCTCGCTCACCACGGAGGAACTGACGTGGCCGCCCGGCAGGCGGATGGCGTGGGGCACCGGCGGTATGTCGTCCTCCTCGGGCGGCGACGCCGCCGTTTGTTCCAGCGTCGACTCGCCTGGCGCCGAGGAGGTGTCGGCCGCGGCGCCCTCCGCGGCCTTCGGACCGGTGCCTGCGCCCGCCCCGCCCGCAGCCGTGCCGCCGCCGGGGGCGCCGCTCACTGCTGAGGCAGCTGGCGCGGGCTCCGGCGGCAGGCGGATATGGGGCGCCCATTTCTGCCACTCCTTCTTGGGCTCCCGGTGCAGCGCGAACCTGGCGTTCTGGCGGGCCGGCGGACCACCCTCCTTGGGCGTGGCGAAGGCGACGCCGCCGCGCAGCAGCGAAGCGAGGGACTCCACGTCCAGCTTCGCGCCCTCGAGCAGGCTGATCGAGGCATGGATCCCGCTGGCGTTCCAGAACACCGACTTGGCGCGCACCAGGGGCGCGTAGTGGGGCTCTATCTCCACCCGAACGGCGACATGGTTGGCGTCCTCGCTGAGGCCGATCTCCGTCACCTTGCCGACCTCGACCTCGCGGTAGAGCACCGGGTCGCCGACCGTGATCGAGCCCTGGACCTCCGACTGCAGGAGAAGGTGCAGCGCCCCCCGGTCGCGTTCGGCGTCGAGCTGGGCGACGGGCCGCTCGGCATGCAAGGCGAAACGCGTGCCGGGCCCGGCCTCCGGACCGGCGTCCGGCGGGTTATCGAGTGCGATGCCGCCCGCCACCAAGTCCTGGAGGGATTCGATCTGGACCGAGGCGCTCAGTATGTGCTCCAGGTCCAGCTCGACCCCGCTTGCGTTCCAGAACAGCGTCCCGCTGCGCACCAGCCCCTTGTGCTCCGGCGCGATGCTGATGTCGATCTCGACGCCCGCGCCGGTCTCGTCCAGGCGCGTGTCTAGCACCTCGCCGACGGTGACCTGGCGGTAGGTGACGCTGTCGCCCTTTTGGACACCCCGCAACCTGTCGCTGGTCAGGACCAGCTTCAGGCCTTCCTCCACCGCCTCGCTGACGAGCTCCTCCGGCCGGCTGCCGTGGAGCTGGAACGCGGTCTCCACCGGCGCCGGTTCGCCCGCGCCCGGCGGGTTGGCGAAGGCAACGCCGCCGCGCAGCAGCGAGGTGAGAGACTCGACATCGATCTCGGCGCCCCGGAAGAGGTTGATCGAAGCGTGGATTCCGCTCGCGTTCCAGAACAGGCTGCCCTTGCGGACCAGGTCGCCATGGGGTTTGTGAACCAGGATGTGGATCACCACGCTCTCACCGTCCTTGGCCAGCTCGCTGTCGAGTACCTCGCCCACGACGACGCCGCGGTGATAGACGGGGGCCGCGCGCCGGATCGAGCCCAGATCCTGGGCGAGCAGCTTGAAGCTTCGGCCCCCTTCCTCGGTCACCGGCGGCTCGTTCAGCCCCCTGAAGCGCTTGATCCGAGCGCCGTCCCCCGGCTCCATGGCGATGTAGGCCCCCGAGACTAGGGTGCTGAGCCCGGATATCCCGCTCAGCCCGACCCGGGGGCGGACCACCCAGAACTTGGTGTGCTCGTTCAGGTGGCCCTCGACCTCCTTGACCATGTCGGCCTCGACGACGGCCTCGGACAGCTTGTCGTTGAGGCGGATCGCCTCGGCCGTGCCGACCTGCACCCCCTTGTAGAGGATCTTGGTGTTGCCAGCCTCCAGGCCCACGGCCGTGTCGAAGGTGATCTCGATCCTCGGGCCCACATCGCTGATCGTCCGGTAAGCCACCCAGCCGGCGACCGCGATGGTCGCCAGGGGAACCAGCCAGACGAGGGAGAGCCGCCGCGGCGGACGCACCTCTGCCTGGGCGGCGGCGGTCTCGCCGCTCTCTTCGGTCTTGCTGTCGCTCATGTCTCCATCTCCCGGCGGTCCCAGATGAGCCGCGGATCGAAACTCCTAGAGGCGAAAATGGTCAGGATGACGACGGCGGCGAAGCAGACGGCGCCAAGGCTCGGCTCGATGGTGGCGATCTTCTCCAGCTTGATGAGGGCGACCAGGATCGAGATGACGAAGACGTCGATCATCGACCAGCGGCCGATCCCATCGACCAGGCGGTAGAGCCGCGTGCGGTCGAGCGCCCGCCAGCGCCAGCCGAGCTGCACCGAGGCGGCGAGGAAGGAGAGGGATACGAGCTTGAGGACGGGAATCACGATGCTGGCCAGGAAGACGATGGCGGCGATGGGCAGCATGTCGCTGTTGGCCAGCTCGATCACGCCGCCATAGATGGTGGTGGTCTGCTGCTTGCCGAAGGAAACGATGGTCATGACCGGCAGCAGGTTGGCCGGCACGTAGAGCAGGTAGCCGGTGATCAGGAAGGCCCAGGTGCGCGCCAGGCTGTTGACCTTGCGCTTCTCGAGGCTCGCCCCGCAGCGCGGGCAGGCCGAGCGGGCGCCGCCGGCCGCAGGCTGCACCAGAAGATCGCAGGCGGCACAGGACCAGAGGCCGCGGGCCCGATTGTGTTCGCGCACCCGGCCCGTCGGCGTCTTCGACGCCCGCTCCCAGACCGCCTCCCGGTCGAGGCCCGCGTTGACCGCGACGATGACCAGCGCGAGGCCGAAGAAGGCGTAGAGCGCCACGCCCGGGATCACCTGCCCGAAGTCGCCCAGCTTGATGAAGGCGACCAGGATGCCGAGAGTGTAGACCTCCATCATGGCCCAGGGCGCCAGCGCCAGGACCGCCCGGAAGATCCGGCCGAGCGCCCAGGGCCGCCGCCCCAGGGACAAGGGGACCAGGACGTAGAGCAGGCCCAGCAGGTAGAGCAGCGGCGCCAGGAGGGTGGTCAGGAGGACCAGGGCCGCCAGCTCCCAGTAGCCCTCCCGGTAGAGCCCGAGCACGCCGGAGACGAGATGGCCGGACTGGCTGCGCCCGGCCAGCTCGAAGGTGAGCAGGGGAAAGGCATTGGCCAGCACGAAGAGCGTGAACGCGGTCAGGGCCAGCGCCAGCGCCACGTCGAGGCCGGCCCGGGGCTGGTTGCGCAGCACGTCGCCGCAGCGCCGGCAGAGCGCCGCGCCCCCCGGCGCCAGCGCGCCGACCGCCTGCCGCAGGTCGCAGCTGCGGCAGGCGGCTATGATGACGTCGGATGCCACGGCCTCTCCGCCCGATCCCCCACAAAACGCCCGAGACACGCCCAGACTATGCCACGTCCCGCCGCGAAGGGGGAGTGCGGCCGCGGCGCCGTGGAGACCGGCCCCTCGGGCACCAAGGAGAAGCACTAGATCGCCGGCGTCGCGGTCCTGGTCCCGCCCGGGTAGACCGCGTTCACCCACACCTCGGGCGCCAGCTCGTGGGCGAGGCTCCGGGTGAACTTGCTGACGGCGCCCTTGGAGGCTCAGTGGAGCGCCATTTGGCGATTGCCGGCGAGGCCCGAGTCCGGGGAGACGTTGACGATCGAGCCCGGGCGGCCCGGGGCACCGGCACCGCCGCCTGGCTGCAGAAGAAGTTCATGCTGGCGTCCATCAGCCAGTGGTAGGACTCCTCGCCGACCTCCCCCGACCGGCCGCTCGGTGAAGACGCAGTCATTGTTCACCAGCACGTCGAGCCCGCCGAGCGCCGCGAACGCGCCCTCGACCTCTCTGTAGCAAGTGTCACGCTCCGAGAGATCGCCCGCGACGGCAGAGAGTCCCTCACCGCCCAGCTCCTCCGCCACCCGGCCGCGTCCGCCTCCCGACGGCCATGAACTGCGACCTGCGCCGAAGACCCGTCACCATCGCCCACTCGTTTCCCAAGGTCGACCCCGTGACCAGAACCAGCAAGCCCTCGAAACCCATGAACGTCTCCCCGTATCTCGTTCCGACTCAGGCCCGAGCCCGCGTGCCGAAGCTGTGCAAGTAAGCTGCCACCAATTGGTACCGGTTTGGCCTACCGGAGCGTCCACGACATGGAGATGTAGGCAAACTGAAATCATAGAGTCACAAAGTATTTCTAAGTTTGGTTGTTCCTCGGTCGCAGAGGCTCAGGCATGTGCGATTTGCGTATACCAGCTATACGGCATTCCGAGTCTACGGCCGCGACGTGAGCAAATAGCCTGCCGACAGTCCAAAAAACATAATGAATGACAGGCTTGGGGGCGCCTTCGGGCGAAAGCAGGGACGTGAGTCGAACTCTCCTAACGCGGGATCGTTCCCATTCAACAAGTTGTTATGCGTGTTGCTTGAGGCAGCGTAAGCAGAAAACCCGGCAACGTCCTCCCAAACTCAATCGATACCGAATTTCTACCTTTGGGCTAGACGCCCAATTCATCCCGTCGATTTCACGTCTTTCGACAGACCGTGCGCGCATTGGGTCGGGGACCCTTGCAGCCGGGTGGGGGGAGCTTGCTGGCCATGTGGACGAAAGCGCACTGGATTTCCGTTTGCCTTAGTTTGAGCCTTTTCCTGATCGCCGTTCCGCGCGCCGGCCATGCCGGCGACGTGGTCGGCGCCACTGCCGGCCAGCTGAACGTCTCCGCCGCCGGCAGCGCCGCCTATTCGATCCCGATCACGGTACCCACCGGCACCGCCGGCATGCAGCCCAAGCTGTCGCTCGAGTACAACAGCAGCGCCGGGCCCGGTCCCTTGGGCGTCGGCTGGAGCGTCGGCGGCCTCTCGGCGATCACGCGCTGTCCGCGCACCCTCTTTCAAGACGATGAGATCAAAGGTGTGGACTATGGCAGCGAGGACCGCTTCTGCCTGAACGGCGCTCGGCTTGTCGGCTACCGTGGCATATATGGCGCCAACGGGACCGCGTATCGCACAGAATATGAGGAGTTCTCAGCGATCGTCTCTTACGGCTCGGTCGGTGGCGGTCCTCAAAAGCTCAAGGTCTGGCGCAAATCCGGCGAAATCCTGGAGTTCGGATTTACGAGCGACTCCCGAATCGAGGTGCCCGGCAGCTCGACAGTACGGCTCTGGGCGCTCAATCGGATCACTGACAGCAACGGCAACTACATCGACTTCAGCTACATCGAGGACAACGCCAACGGCGAGTTCCGCATCGACCGCATCGACTTTACGGGCAACACGGCGGCCGGCCTCTCACCCTACAACGCCGTCGAATTCCTCTACGAGACCCGCCCCGATCCGGCGATCGGCTACCAGGCAGGGGCCATCAGCAAGAGCCGGCACCGGCTCACCAACGTGATGGTCTACTACAACAGCACACTGGAGTTTCGCGACTACGGCTTCACCTACGAGACCGGCGCCAGCGGCCGCTCGCGCCTCGCCTCGGTGAAGGAGTGTGCTGCCTACATCTGTTTCCCGGCAACTACCTTCGACTGGAGCGACGACGGGGCCGAGGGGTTTACCGATTTAGCGGGTAACATCGCGAGCGGGTTTGCCGAACGCGCTCCTGTTGCCAGTGGCGATTTCGACGGCGACGGGATGACCGACCTCTATTGGATGCGGGTCGACCAGAACGGGCGTTCGACCGGCTATCACTTTGATACGGTATGGCTATCGAAAGGCAACGGAAACTTCTCCAAGATCGGCCTTGGATCAGGTTCTGGAATCACAGGCAGCGCCTATAGCGGGCACAGGGTGGGTGCAACCGGAGACTTCAATGGGGACGGATTGACGGACCTGTATCTGTTCCGAGCCCGTGACAGTCAGCCCACCTTGGCCAAGGGCAACACTGATGACCATGTTTGGCTTGCGGAGGGTGATGGAACCTTCGAAGAGATCGCACTGGGTCCAAACGAAGGAATCACCGGCAGTGAATACTACAATTACGGGGTCAAGGCGACCGGCGATTTTAACGGTGACGGTCTGACCGACATCTATTGGTTTCGGGATGACGGCAAAGGCCGATCGACTGGCAACGCGACAGACTACGTTTGGCTGGCTCGCGAAACCGACGACACTTTCGAGAAAGTAAACCTAGGTACGAATTCCGGCATCACCGGTTCTGCCTATTCTGGCCACAGGGTGGGCGCGACCGGGGATTTCAACGGCGACGGGCTTACCGACCTGTATGTTTTCCGAGCCCGAGACAGTCTGCCCACCTTGGCCAAGGGCAACACTAATGACCATATCTGGCTCGCATCCGGCGACGGTACGTTCGATGAAGTCGCGCTGGGAGCCAGTTCAGGGATTACCGGAAGCGGATACTACAATTACAGTGTCGCCGGAACGGGAGATTTCAACGGCGACGGACTTACCGACATCTATTGGTGGCGGGACGACGGCAATGGCCGTTCGACTGGCAACGCGACAGACTACGTTTGGCTCGCGCGTGGTGACGGCACTTTCGAGGAAGTGAGTCTAGGCACAGGCTCCGGAGTCACTGGTTCTACCTATTCTGGCCACAGAGTAGGCGCGGCCGGGGATTTCAACGGCGACGGGCTTACCGACTTGTATGTTTTCCGAGCCCGAGACAGTCAGCCCACCTTGGCCAAGGGCAACACTAATGACCATATCTGGCTCGCATCCGGCGACGGTACGTTCGATGAAGTCGCGCTGGGAGCCAGTTCAGGGATCACCGGAAGCCAATACTATAACTATGGAGTCTCCGCGACGGGAGATTTCAACGGTGACGGTCTCGCCGACATCTTCTGGATCCACGACGACGGATACGGCCGACTCGCAAGCAGCCGCGACTACGAGACTTGGCATTCATCCAGGTCGGCACCCGACCTCCTGACGTCGATCGAGAACGGCCTGGGGCTGCGCAGCGACATCACCTACCTGCCGCTGACCAGCGGCACGGTCTACAACAAGGGCACAGCCGGCAACTATCCCCTGATGAATATCCGCCCGTCCATCTACGTGGTCCGCCGGCTGCTGGCCGACGACGGCCTCGGCGGGCAGAGCTCCAACACCTACAAGTACGGCGCCCTGCGCATCCACCTGAAGGGCCGCGGCAGTCTAGGCTTCAATCGGAGATGGATCTGGGACGACGCCACGGGAATCAAGACACAGTTCGAATACAGCTACGACTACGCCAACCACAAGGAAGGCTTGCTGCTCTGGAGCAAGACCACTGCGCCCGGTGGAACCGTGCTGTCCCACGAGACGCGCACCTGGGAGGTGGACATCCTATCTTCGGTGGCAGGCACGGGAACTCGATGTTTCCGCTACTCGCCTCAGTCAGTCGTTACCAAGCGGGATCTCAATGGCGCCCTTATCTCCACTGTCACCGAGGAAACAGAGTTCGACGCCTACGGCAACCCCACGGAGATCGTCCAGACCACCCAGGACGGCGCCGACACCTACGTCAAGACCACCACGAACGTCTATAGCAACAGCCAGCAGAAATGGCACCTTGGCCGCCTCACCAGCGCAACGGTGACCCACGAGCGCACGGGCCAGCCCGACCTGGTCCGCACGTCTGAGTTTGTCTACGACTCCGATACCGGCCAGCTCACCCGCGAGATAATCCAGCCCGGCAACGCCCTCCGCCACACCAAGATCTACAGTCACAACGACTTCGGCGGCGTTGTCTCGGTTCGGGAGACTTGGGCCTCCACCGGCAGCGACGGCATCGGCCCGACCAGCCGAACCACCACCTACGACTACGACAGCAAGGGCCGTTGGCTCATCAAAGAAACCAACCCGCTGGGCCACCGAGAGTTGATGACCCAGAATGCGCGACACGGCCTACTAAACAAGCATACTGGCCCCAACGACCTCATCACCGACCACGACTACAACTCTTTCGGCTGGATGGTGAGAGTAACCAGCACCGACGGTGTCGTGACCGAACACGATCGAGAGGCCTGCGGCGGTGGCTGTCCGGCCAATGGTGCATACTACATCACAACCGAGACCGACGGCGCGCCGCCGTCGACGGTCTACAAGGACAAGCTGCACCGGGAGCTGCGGGTCGAGACCATGGCCCTCGACGGCCAGCTCGTCTTCGTCGACACCCAGTACGACACCAAGGGCCGCGTCAGCGCCAAATCGGAGCCCTACTTCGACGGCGACACCCCGATCTGGACCGAGGTCGAGTACGACCTGCTCGGCCGCCCGACCCTCACCACCAATCCCGACGGCTCGACCCAGAGCGTGGTCTACAACGGCCTGGAACAGGTCTCCACCAACGAGCTCGGCCAGACCAAGACCGTGCTGAAGAACGCCCTCGGGGAGGTGGTCGAGGTCGAGGACGACCTGGGCAACACGGTCGCCTACACCTACGACGCCATCGGCCAGCTGGTCGAGACCGAGGACTCGGAGGGCAACGTCACCACCGCCGCCTACGACATCCGCGGCAACAAGATCGCCATGAGCGATCCCGACAAGGGCGACTGGACCTACCGCTACAACGCCCTCGGCCTGCTGGTGGAGCAGACCGACGCCAAGGGCCAGACCACCCGCTTCACCTACGACGTGCTGGGCCGCGCGCTCACCCGCATCGACGACGCCGACGCCCCCAACCCGATCGACCGCACCACCAGCTGGACCTACGACGTCGGCAACAAGGCGGTCGGCAAGCTGGTCGAGGAGACCCTGCCGGGCCACACAGCGACCTACAGCTACGACAATCTCGGTCGTCCCGCCTCCACCGAGCGGGAGATCGACCTGGTCACCTACACCTCCTCGACCAGCTACGACACTTTCGGCCGGGTGGATGAAACCACCTACCCATCGGGCGTTAAAGTGCGCAACGTCTACAACCTGGACGGCCACCTGGAGGCGGTGACCGACAGCAGCGGCGCGGTCGAATACTGGCGGGCGCTCGAGCAGGACGCCCGCGGCAACATCGAGAGGTTCCGCCTCGGCAACGGCGTCGAGAGCACCCGCCAGCACGATCCGCTCACCGGACGCCTGGAAAGCGTCCTCTCGGTCGACGGCGGCACCACCTACCAGGACTTCGTCTACGACTTCGACGACTTCGGCAACCTGACGGCGCGCGAGGACCTGCGCCAGGGCTACATCGAGACCTTCGCCTACGACGACCTCAACCGGCTGACCTCGGTGAGCACGCTGGGCGGCGGCGGGCAGCAGAACGTTACGCTCACCTACGACGACCTCGGCAACATCGCCTCCAAGTCCGACATCGGCGCCTACACCTACGAGCAGGCCCACCCGGGCTGCAGCTCCGGCCACGCCGGCCCCCACGCCGTCACCACCGTGTCCGGGGCCAAGAACGCCACCTACTGCTACGACCTCAACGGCAACATGACCTCCGGCGACGGCCGGGCGGTGATTTACAGCGCCTACGACAAGCCGGTGGAGATCCTCAAGGGCCTCTACACCACCTACTTCCGCTACGGCCCCGACCGGGCGCGCTTCGAGAAGACCGACGTCGGCCCCTCGGGCACCACCGTCACCACCTACATCGGCAGCGCCTTCTACGAGCTGGAGACCGGCCCCTCGGGCACCAAGGAGAAACATTACATCGCCGGCGTCGCGGTCCTGATCGACGACGGCAGCAACGACGAGGTCCACTACCTGCTGCGCGACCACCTGGGCTCGGTCGAGACCATCACCGACGAGGCCGGCGCGGTCGTCGAGCGCACCTCCTTCGACGCCTGGGGAAAACGCCGGGCTGAGGACTGGACGGCGCTCTCGAACCCCCAGGCCTACCAGTCGGCCACCACGCCGCGCGGCTTCACCGGCCACGAGATGCTGGACGGCGTCGGCCTGGTTCACATGAACGGCCGCGTCTACGAACCCGAGCTCGGCCGCTTCCTCTCCGCCGACCCGGTGGTGCAGGACGCCACCAACACCCAGGCCCTCAACCGCTACAGCTACGTCCTCAACAACCCGCTTTCCTACACCGACCCCTCGGGCTTCTTCTTCAAGTCAATTGCCAAGGGATTCAAGAACTTCGTCTCGGGCGTCTACAATGGCGTCACCTCAGCGTTGAAGGCGACCTTCGGAAAGCTGCTGGTCAAGGTGCCGTTCCTCAACCTGGCGGGCCAGATCGTCGCCTGCTCCAATCCGGCAGCAGCGTTCACCTGCCCGGCCTACGCGGTCGCCTCGACGCTCGCCGTCGGCGGCTCGCTTGGCGACGCCGTACTGGCAGGGGCCATCGCCTATGCCAGCGTCGCGACTTTCGGCACGCCTCACGCAGAGGGTTTTCTAGCCTCGCAAGGGTTTACGGAAGGCGCGCGCATCGGCGCCCAGGCTGGCTTCAGTTTCAGCGCCACCCTAGCCCGCGGCGGCTCGGCCCGCGAAGGTATTGTCTCCGCCGCAGCCGGTGCTACCTCGGGCGTGATCGGTAGTGGCCTCGGCGACAATGCCCTCAGCTCCGCGGCGCGCATCGCTACCGGCGCCGTGATCGGCGGCATCGCAGCCGAGGCCGCCGGTGGCTCCTTCGCCAACGGCGCCGCGACGGGTGCCTTCGCGGCGCTGTTTGGGGAGATCGTCAAAGAGTACTACTCAAGCCAAACGGCAGAGCAGGACCCAAATGGATACGGAACCGGACAGGGACAACCAGGATCCGGTAAGGTATTGCTCGACGCAAACGGAAATCCGGTGATTTCAAGTGAGATTACGACGGCGTTTGTGGAGGGAGACTTTGTTGTGTCATCGCCATTCGGGCAGACACCGATGCGATATCACTTCGGAGTTGACTTGGTTCCATTGAATCCAAATGGCACCGTGTGTCAGGATTGTTGGGCCTTGAGTGGTTCCGATGGCGTGGTGGTCTTTGCAAGTGTGGCAACAGGGTTTGGGCCTTACACACTAGTAGTTCGTACGCCACTAGGGAACCAGGCAATCTACGGTCACATGAATGGGTTTGCGCCTGGAATAGCAAGAGGCGCGCAAGTTTCAGCGGGTCAACGAGTTGGAGTTATTGGGAATCAAGGTAGATCAACCGGAACGCATTTGCATGTAGAGATCCGCCAAGGAACCCAATTGTTCAGAGGGGCAAGATTGCAGCCACCGATTTATCATAATTCGCAAATGGTGAGGTAGGATCTATGCGCCAAGCTTCGCGAGGCATGTTGCTCAAGCTGACAATGTGTACATTTCTACTAACAGCAGCATTGCAAAGCATTCCGCTTCCGACTAATGCCTCACAACGCAATGAACTCACCCAAATATTGGCGGGTCTGAATGACGTGACCGACAAGACAGAGTTGGCGATTATCTATTCGGCATTGTCGCTGCAGGAACTGGCAATGTCCGAGGTATTGGCCGCTACGGGCGAGTCACTGTCTCACTACGATCTTGCTCGTCCAACATATGACAGAGTTACGACAGATCTCGGCAGAACGTATCTGCTCGTCACCTTCCCTTCAACGAGCGAAAATGACACCGGAGTAGGATTTACGATCTTTCAAGTCTGTCCCTGGAACGATCTATTGTTTATTTCTGAGCGCGGTTTTTACTTGCATGGAGAACAGCTCATCAATAGTTTTATTGAAGCTAGCAAAGATTCGTCAACAGACTATTTTGAACGAGACAGCTGTGCCTTATTTTCGGATCCACACCATTGAGTCCCAACCGCACCCGACGATTTCTTTGTGAATTGAAAAAATATTGGCAACGACAAGGCTAAGTTAAGAGATAGGTTCAGAATCTCAGATAATACTTGTCATCACCCACAAATGATCAGATGAGAGAGGATATGGTTCGATCCACGCACCGACTCTCAAGTGGCCTTGCGATAGCTGGGTCCCTATCAGCACTCATATGTCAAAGCTCACAATCTTGGGGTGATGCACAAGATAGTATTTCAGTGATTGTGTCAGAAATCGCCAAGGTGTCTAGTAGAACCGAGTTGGCGGTCTTTAGTTCGGCGCTCACTCTTCAACAAATGCTTGCCACGGAGTCGTGGTCGGAACAGGGTAAATCGTTGTCTCAATTTGATCTTACTGACCCGACAATCCTCGAAGCAACAACGAACAGGGGCTATCAATTCATTGCAGTCATATTTCGCTCAAAAAATCTGGACGATGTAGAAAAAGCGTTCGAAGTATTTCAGGTGTGTTCTAATGTAATAATGCTACCTGCAATTGGAGGGTTTGGTTTGTTCGGTGACGCACACATCGAAGCTTTCATTTCGGTCAGCAAAGACTCCTCTGCGGACTACTTCGAGAAGGATCTTTGTGCTGCAATCTTTTCGGGAGACCATCATTGAATTGCTACATCTGGCCACTGTGGATCAGCTGGACCAAATCAAGAAGCGCCGGTGAAAAGCCCGTACGCGGCATTGGCGATGTAGCGGATGCAATTGGCAAGCTCCCGCAGAATCGCGACCCGCTTCATGGGTGCGCCGTCGATCAACGCCTGTGGATTCGGTGAATCGCCGCAGCGCACAAGCTGGCCGGCTGGAGTGTCAATCCGGGTCGCAGCCCATCTTGCCGGTCAGGACGGCACGAGGTTCTTTGAGTCGATTTCGCGGACTTTCGGGAACGCATGATAAAGTCTCGCCGAGATAAGGGTCCGAGAGCGCGGCTCGCGATAACGGCATGCGACTTCAAGCGGGAAATTGGGGTGAGCTTGTCCCGGCGGACGTCCCTCCTACAAAGGGTGTGCGCATCCTGCTGTTGGCGAGCGATGTGCCGCTCTTCTCCTGTTTGAGCGCGGTCCATCGGATCAACAGGGCTCTCGGCGAGAGCGTGACGGTCGCGGCGGTCTGCAGCGATGCGATCACCGATCCGGCCGCCAGGATCTCGGCCAGAAAGAGGATGTGGAAGGACTATACGGCGGAGGAGCAGGCGCAATCCTACGAACGCGCGAGGGCCTACTGCATGGGCCATCGGATCAGCTTCTATTCCGGCTCGATCAAGATGCCGCCGTTTCCGGACCTGCTCCGGACGTGGAAGCCCGATATCGTCTTGTCGGCGTTCTTCGGCCAGCTCATCCCTGGCGAGGTGATCAGCACGCCGCGCTTCGGCATCTACAACCTGCATCCCTCCGACACGGCCCGGGGCATAAGGGGGGTCGACCCCTTCACGGACACCATCTCGGCCGGCATCCGGCAGGAGAACGGCGAGTTCGGAGAGGTCGTCATTCACGAGGTGACCGAGCGGTTCGACGAAGGGCACGTGGTGATCTCGACGCCCGGGCTGGCCTTCCACGATCATGACGGCGTCATACCGAGCAACCCGGTCCACATCGGGTTCAAGTTCTCCCTCTTCATCTATCCCGTGCTCGTCTACACGCTGATCAAGAAGATCATCGAGACGAAAAGACCGTGCCACGACGCGGAGGTTTTCCTGTCCGAAGCCCTTCTCGCGCGCATGCAGGAACACCGATACCCGGCGAAGATCGGTTTCACATGGGCGGAGGATCTTCTGCGAAAGATGGACGATGCCCTCGAGCTCAACTTCAAGAATGCCTAGAAACTAAAGACAGGTAGCGCCAGAGACCTTCAGGGGCCGTCGCTTCAGCGCCCGCGCCGCGGCCAGTTGATGAGGGCGACGCCGAGGATCGCGGCGGCGAGGCCGAGGGCGACCAAGGGGGTGAGCCGCTCGCCGAGGAAGACCATGCCGAGGACCACGCCGACACCGGCGCGCAGGTAGGCTTGGCTCGCCACCCCCAGGGAGCCCAGGGTCCGCACCAGCCGGAAGTAGATCAGCAGGGCGCAGCCCGTGCAGAGCACCGCGAGCGCGCCGGTGGCGAGCAGGGCTTCGTTCGAGGGCGCGAGGGTCCAGGGGCGCTCGAAGACCAGACTGGCCGGGACCAGCACGGCGGAGGCCCAGATCATGGCCCCCGCGGCGGCTGACGCGGGGGTGATGTGCGCGAAGCGCCGGCCGTAGATCGCCGCGCAGCCGTAGAGCATGGCGCCGCCCAGGGCCGCGAGCTGCCCGGCCACCTGCTGCCCCAACCCGGCAAGGGCGTCGACGCCGACGATCAGGATGACGCCCGTGAGACCGAGTCCGGCCCCCAAGAGCTTCGAGACGGGCAGCGCCTCGTGGCGGGTGACGAGAAGGGTGAAGAGGAAGACGAAGATGGGCGAGATCGAGTTGAGCACGCTGGCGAGGCCGCTGTCGATGTACTGCTGGCCCCAGGCGAGCAGCGTCCAGGCGCCGAAGCATCCGAAGAAGGACTGGACCAGCAGCATGCGCCAGGTCCGGGCGTCCCGGGGCAGGCGCTCGCGGCGCCAGCCGAGGACCGCCATCAAAAAGCCCGCGGCGATCAGCACCCGCGCCGCGATCAGGGTGATGGGCGGGATCGAGGCGACGGCTAGCTTGAGGAAGAGGTAGGACGAGCCCCAGAGGAGCGCCAGCAGGCCGAGCAGCAGCAGCTCGACCGCGAGGCGCTCCCCGCCGCGCGGCGCAGAGCGGGAGGCCGTCACCCGTGCTCTTGCCGGCTGTCCGCGGGCGCCTCCTCGCGGTCGTCGAGGCCGTAGTCGCGGATCACTTCCGCGACCCGGAGCCGGTAGTCCGCGAACACGCCCTCCCGGCCCTTCTTCTGGGCCGCGCGGTGGCCAGCGAGGGTGCGCCACCGCCGGACCGCCGCCTCGTCCCGGAAGAAGGAGAGCGAGAGCAGCTTGGAGGGGTCGGTGAGGCTCTGGAAGCGCTCCACGGAGACGAAGCCCTCGACCTCCTCGGCGAGCGGGCGCATGGCGGCCGCCAGATCGAGATAGTCGTCCTTCCGCCCCTCGTCCGGGCGGACCTCGAAGATGACGGCGATCATGACGTCGCGCCCGGGGCGTGGGGCGCCGAGGCCAGCTTCAGGAAGCAGCGCTCCTCGCGCAGCAGGAAGCCCTCGCGCTGGGCGAAGGCGTAGTTCTCACATCCCAAGGGATCGCTCGCAAGCCTTTCCCGGTAGGCCTCGTAGGCGGCCAGGCTCTCCACGTTGTAGACGCCGTAGGCGAGCGTGGTCGAGCCCTCGTGCGGGGCGAAGTAGCCGATCAGGTCTGCCCCGCAGCGCGGGATGGCCTGGCCCCAGGTGCGGGCATACTGGCGGAACTGCTCCGTCTTCCTCGGGTCTATGCGGTAGCGGATGAAGCAGGTGATCATCGCGGTCTCCATAGTTCGGTTGCCGGCGAAGCATGGCATATTGCGCCGCGAGAATGCTACGGCTAAGATCGAACCATGAAGGAAGGTCCGGACATCGCCCTGCTGGGCGCGCTCATCGGCGATCCGGCGAGGGCCAACATGCTGACGGCGCTCATGACCGGAAAGGCGCTGACCGCGAGCGAGCTCGCGACCGAGGCGGGCATCACCCTGCAAACGGCGAGCTCGCACCTGAAAAAGCTCGAGGAGGCGCATCTCCTCGGCCGGCGCAAGCAGGGCCGGCACTGCTACTTCGCGCTGGCCGGCGAGGACGTGGGCGGCCTGCTGGAGGCCATGATGGGAATGGCGGCCAAGCGCGGCATGCTGCGCACCCGGACCGGCCCGCGGGACGCCGCTCTGCGCAAGGCGCGGGTCTGCTACAACCACCTGGCCGGCGACCTGGGCGTGCAGCTCTACGACGGCATGATCGCCAAGCGGCGGCTAGAGGAGACAGGCGGCGAGGTGACGCTGACGCCCGCGGGCGAGCGTTTCGTGGCGGGCTTCGGCATCGACCTGGCGGCGCTCTCGAAGGGACGCCGGCCCCTCTGCCGGACCTGCCTCGACTGGAGCTCCCGCCGCACCCACCTGGCGGGCGCGTTGGGCACCGCGTTCCTCGAGCAGATCTACGATCGGGGCTGGGCCACGCGCCAGGAGGGCTCCCGCGCCGTCCTCTTCAGCCCCGCCGGCGAGCGGGCGTTCAAACGGACCTTCGGCGCATAGGCGCGCGCCGGGAGCTTCGGACGTCAAGCTGGTCACTCCGCCCTCGGCCGAACCGCCCGGCGCGCACGCGTGCCTTTCTCGCCGACGACCCTGGTCTTGCCCAGACATCGACCTGGCGGGCCCGGGGCCGATCTAGGTCGCGCGATGGGTCCGAGCGACGCCGAGATCCAGCCAGCTAGCAGCCTAGATCGGGCCAAGTCGAGAAGCGAAACCTGAATCGCTTTCAACCAGTGAATGTGCTATGTTTCACGATCAGCCAGACATGCTGTCCGGGAACCCTCGGCCCGAGCCGATGAGCGCGTTCCTCGATTCGATTGGGTTTGTCACTGGCCCGCTGACGCTGATCGCGTTCCTGGCGGTCGTGGTGCTGGCGATCTATCGGCGCTCCGTGAACGACAAGCGCGGGCTCGAGTACCTCTACAATCTTCTTCGCGACAAGCTCACCCGCGATCAGTTCTACCGGCTGGCCTCGGACGTAATTCGCCGGAGCTTCTGGGCCTTTATCGTGATCTTCCTGGCTGGCCTCGCCACATACCTGGCGGCGAAAGCGACCGGCGGCGATACCCAGACCGTGCTGAAGGTCGATGGCACGCAAATCATCACCGGATCCGGCGACGACACGGTCGTTCACGGCAACGTAGAGCGTGATCTGATTATCGGCCAGAGCGCGAGGAGCGCGAGTCCCGGCGAGCCGCGGGGCAACACCGTCGTCTCCGAACCGATCGACGAGTCGGACAGCCAGGCAGGGGTCGGGGGCGACCGCATCTTCATGGAAGGCGAGGGAAACATCGCCCATGTAGAAGGAACGGGCAACGTCGTCGTCGCGAAGGGCGAAGGCAATATCCTGATCGCCACCAAGACCGGCAGGGCGCTGAAAGCCAAGAACGAGGAGTTTGAGCCGGATGCCGCGACGCGAAGGTCCGATGCCTATCGGATCGACGTTGCGATTGGGAGCGCCACTACACAGCCGTTGCGGGACCTCTATCAGTTGCAGCCCGTCCAGGCGTTCGACGAGTCGCTTCGGGTCAGCGACTATCCGGATGGGGTCTTCGGCTTCTCCGTCGCCTGGGTGGTCGGCCAGGCGGACGCCATGGCGATGCCCTGGTCGCCCTTGAGCGGCGGCGCGGCGAAGCTGGAGATGCACAAGCGTCCGAGCGGCGTCATCGCCATCGCCGCCTTCACGTCGAAGGAGCAAGCCGAGAGTCTCGGCGACGCGGCGCGCGAGGAGCCCCTAGACGTCGTGCTCTTCACGAGCCCTCACCAGGAGGCGCGCCATGCGGTGTCCATCCCCGCCGCGCGGATCGAGACGGTCCTCATGAACCCGCCCTCTCTGGCCGCAATCTACGAGGAGTCCCTCGAGGACGCGGAGGACGCCGATTTCATCTTCGACCTTCCGGACCTTCTCGTAATGACGGTGCGCTAGCTGTGAGCTTTCAACAGGTTGTCCACTCGGCCCCGACCGGGGAAGCTGAAGTTGTCGAGGCTTTGGCAAACCCGGAGGGACCGAATGGACATCCACAAGAATGCCCGTCTGACATGGCATAGTCGAGGCGAGCTGGTGCGTCGTGTTCTGGTCGAGGGGCAGACCCCGAAGGCCGTGGCCACGGCCTTCGGGGTCTGCGAACGCACGGTGCGCAAGTGGGTCGGACGCTTTCAGTCAGAGGGCCCTGGCGGCCCGGCGGACCGCTCTTCCAGGTCGGCAGGCCCTCAAAGCGCTCATCTTCCGCCACGGCTTCGGCGGGATCCTCCCTCGCCCCAGTTCGGTGGCGGACCTGGGCCGGGCGCCCCTCTCGGGCTTGCTTGACGGCCGCTTCAATTCGATGGCTTTCCTTGCCGGATTTGGCTGCTAGGATTCCAAGAATGCTCGGCGAGCTGCCCTAGCAGGCGCGGGTTGCGGGGTCGATGGCGAGGCGAATGCCGAGTGGGGAGGTGTTGATGCTGGGTCGGGGACTTGCGCGTATCTTTGCGTTCGCGGGGGTGCTCGGCGCGCTGTTCGTCCTGCTCGCGTGTGAGGAGGAGAACACCTACGTTCCCCCGCCGCTTCCCAAGGTCACTGTGGCAACGCCGCTGATCGAGGAGGTGACGGAGTATCTGGAGTTCACCGGCACGACGGCGCCCTATGCCCAGGTCGAGGTATCGGCCCGGGTTCCGGGGATTCTGACGGGCATGCATTTCGAGCCCGGAACGCCCGTGAACGCGGGCGACCTCCTGTTCACCATCGACCCTGTGGAGTACGAGGCGCTCGTCAAAGCCGCCGAAGCGGAACTGGCCCAGGCCGAGGCCCGCCAGACGGAGGCGGCAAAGTCGCTCGAACGCTCCGAATCGCTGATTCAGCGGGGGAACATTTCACAGGCCAAGCTGGACGAAGCGCAGGCCAACTTCCTGTCGGCAAAGGCCGAGGTCCTCATTCGCAAGGCCAATCTCACGAGTGCCAAGATCGATCTCGGCTACACCGAGGTGACGGCGCCGATATCGGGTCGGGTCGGGCGGAACCTGGTGGACGTGGGCAATCTCGTCGGCCAGGGCGAGACGACCCTTCTGACCGACATCACGACCTACGATCCCATCTACGTCTACTTCGACTTGAACGAGCGCGATCTCTTACGGGTCATGTCGATGAATCTCGACAAGGGCGACGACGAAGGCCGTGCGGGCAAGCGCAAATCGAGGCTCCTTGAGCTCGGCCTGGCGAACGAAACGGGCTATCCGCACAAGGGCTTTAGTGACTTCGCCGAGTCCCAGGTCGATCCCGAGACCGGGACCCTGCGGGTGCGCGGCGTCTTCGACAACCCGGGCCAGCAGCCCAGCCTGATTCCCGGCCTCTTCGTCCGGATTCGCGCGCCCATCGCCGAGCGGCCCGATATGCCCTTGGTGGCGGAGCGCGCCATCGCATTCGATCAGTCCGGGCGATACGTCCTGGTGGTGAACGCGGACAACGTCGTGGAGAAGCGCCCGGTCGTGCTGGGCCCCACCGTTGAAGGCCTGATGGCCATCGAGAGCGGCGTGGTCGCCGGCGAGCGGATCGTCGTCAACGGACTGCAGCGGGCCCGCGAGGGGATCGAGGTCGAGACCGAAGAGGTCGACATGGCGGACCTGTCGGCGTCCGCGACCGGGGTCGACGCGGAAAGCCCGGGCGGGCCCGCCGGAGACACAGCGTCCGAGGGAAGCGAAGAGACGGACGGTGCCGAACCGGCCCCGGATCCGGCGTCCCAGTAGCCGGAGCGGCGGTCGGGCATGTTCTCGAAGTTCTTCATCGAGCGGCCGATTTTCTCCAGCGTGGTGTCGATCGTCATCGTCATCGCCGGCCTGGTCACCTTGGGCGGCCTGCCGATCGCCCAGTATCCCGAGATCACGCCGCCGACTGTCAGCGTCAGTGCGACCTATCCCGGCGCCAGCGCCAGCGTCATCGCGGAAACCGTGGGCGCGCCGATCGAGCAGGAGGTGAACGGGGTCGAGGGGATGATCTACATGTCCTCGACCAGCGCCAGCGACGGCTCCTACTCGCTCACCGTGACCTTCGAGGTGGGAACGGATCTCGATCTGGCTCAAATCCTGGTCCAGAACCGGGTGTCCCTGGCGGAACCCCGCCTGCCCGAAGAGGTGAAGCGAGAGGGCGTCAACACCAAGAAGAGGTCGACCAACATCGTCCTCATGGTCGCCCTCTATTCGCCGGACGGCCGCTACGACGAACTCTTTCTCAGCAACTACGCCACCCTGCAGCTGCGCGACCGGCTGAGCCGCATCGACGGGATCGGAGACGTGTCCATCTTTCCGTCGAGCGACTACAGCATGCGGATCTGGCTCGACCCCCAAAAGCTGAAGACGCTGGGCATCACGACCGAGGAGGTCCTAGCGGCCATTCGCGAGCAGAACGTCCAGGTCGCGGCCGGCCAGATCGGCCAGCCGCCGGCCCCCGAGACCCAGAGCTTCCAGCTGTCGGTCAACGTGCTTGGCCGCCTGACCGAGGTCGAGCAGTTCGAGAGCATCATCGTCAAATCCTCCGACGGCCGCATCGTCAGGCTCGAGGACGTCAGCCGGATCGAGCTGGGCGGCAGCAACTACAATCTGGTCTCGCGGCTGAACGGCGCGCCCTCGACGAGCATCCTCATCTATCAGCTTCCCCGGCGCCAATGCGCTGCAGGTGGCGACGGACGTGCGCACGGTGATGCAGGAACTCGCCCCCCTGTTCCCGCGGGGCATCGAATACTCGATTCCCTACGACACCACGCTTTTCGTCGACGCCTCGATCAAGGAAGTCTTCATCACGCTCTTGCAGGCTTCGGCCCTGGTCTTCCTGGTGCTGTTCATCTTTCTGCAGGACTGGCGGGCGACGCTCGTGCCCGCCGTGACGATACCGGTCTCCCTGATCGGCACCTTGGCCGTCATGGGGGTCCTGGGCTTCTCGCTCAACATGCTCACCCTGTTCGGCATGGTCCTGGCTATCGGGGTGGTCGTCGACGACGCTATCGTCATCGTCGAGGCGACCACCGTCCACATCGAAAGAGGCATGAAAGCCCGAGAGGCGGCGATCAAGGCCATGTCGGAGGTTTCCGGGCCGGTCGTGGCGACCACCCTGGTCCTGCTGGCGGTCTTCGTTCCGTCGGCCTTCCTGCCCGGCATCACCGGCGAGATGTACCGTCAGTTCGCCCTCACCATCGCCGTCGCGACCGTGTTCAGCACGATCAATGCCCTGACCTTGAGCCCGGCCCTCTCGGCATTGCTCCTGAGGCCGCAGAAGGCCGAAAAGAAGAACCTCTTCTTCCGCGGCTTCGATGCGACCTTCGCCAGGATGGGGGCGGGCTACGGGGCCTTGTCCGGCTCGCTGCTGCGCCGAGCCGGCCTGGTGATGCTGCTGTTCGCCGCCCTGTCCGGCCTGACCGGATGGCAGTTCGCCGGCCTGCCGACCGGCTTCCTGCCGGAAGAGGACCAGGGCTACGTCATGGCGAGCGTCCAGTTGCCCGACGGGGCGTCCTTGGGTCGGACGCAAGAGGTCCTAGGGCGGATGGACCACATCGTCGAATCCACGCCCGGCGTCAGGGACTGGGTCTCGCTTGGCGGCTTTTCCCTGATCGACGGCACCAACGCGTCCAACGCGGCGATCGTTTTCATCACCCTGGAGCCCTGGGACGAGCGCAGGGATCCAAGCCTGAGCCAAGAGGCGATCCTGGCGGGCCTCCAAGGCCGGTTCTCGGCCATCCAGGAAGCTATCGTGTTCGCCTTTCCGCCGCCGGCGATCAGCGGACTGGGGGTCGCTGGCGGCTTTCAGTTCCAATTGGAGGATCGCGGCGGGGTCGGGCTGATCGAGCTCGGCAAGGTCGCCGAGGAAATGATCGCCGACGGCAACGCGCAGTCGGGTCTCGCCAACCTCAACACGACCTTCCGCGCCGACGTGCCGCAGCTCTTCGCGGAGGTCGACCGCACCAAGGCGAAGACGCTGGGAGTCTCCCTCAACGAGGTCTTCGGCACGCTCCAGGCCTATCTCGGCTCCGCCTACGTGAACGACTTCAACCGCTTCGGACGGACCTGGCAGGTCAAGGTCCAGGCCGATCACCGTTTCCGTCTGCAGCCGGAGGACATACGCCAGCTCGAGGTGCGAAACCGCGCCGGACAGATGGTGCCGATCGGAACCTTGGTCGACGTCGACTATGTGACGGGCGCCCAAACGATCCTCCGCTACAACCTCTATCCGACGGCCTCCATCACCGGCCAGGCGGCGCCCGGATTCAGTTCCGGGCAAGCGCTGAAGCTGATGGAGAACATGGCCGCCGCCAAGCTGCCCGTCTCCATGGGCTACGATTGGACGGGCATCTCCTATCAGGAAAAGCAGGTCGGACACGAGGCCATCCTCATCTTCGCCCTGGCCATCCTGCTCGTCTTCCTGGTCCTGGCCGCGCAATACGAAAGCTGGACCAGCCCGGCGGCGGTCATCCTGGTCGTGCCCCTGGCCGTGCTCGGCACCGTCGTCGCCCTGCTCGCTCGCGGCTTCGACAACAACGTCTACACCCAGATCGGCATCGTCCTTCTGATCGGCCTGGCGAGCAAGAACGCCATCCTCATCGTCGAGTTCGCCCAGGCCGAGAGGGCCAAGGGGCTGAGCGTAGCGGACGCCGCGCTCCAGGCCGCCCGGCTACGCTTCCGGCCGATCCTGATGACGGCGATCTCCTCCATCGCCGGCTTCATGCCCCTGGTGGTGGCGGCCGGCGCGGGCGCAGCCAGCCGGCAGGCCGTCGGCACGGCCGTCGTCGGCGGCATGGTCGCGGCCACCCTCATGTCTCTCCTGTTCACCCCGGTCTTCTACCTGGTGATGCAGCGATTGAGCGCGCTCGGCAGGCGGCGCGCGTCCGAGACCGGGCCGTCCAAACCGGCAGCAAGCTGACGTCGTGTCGCCGCCCGAAGCACGAGTCCGGTCCAGGGGGAGCAGCCTGGCAGGAGTATCCGCACGGAAACCGGGGCCCCAGTGCTGAATTGGCCCTCGCAGGGTAGCCCTGGGTGGCCCCAAGGCGGTGCTGCGTAACAGGCTGGTGAAGGCTGGCAAGCTGGCTGAGCGGCGCGAGCAGGTAGACGGGCGGACATGCTACCGGGTGAGCCTGCCTGCCAAGGGCACCGGCAAGGCCACGACCAAGCCGACAAGCAAGCGGCAGGCCAAGCCCAGGGGTAAGAGCACCGGCTGACCTGGATCCTACTCAGACGTCACGACACAGCCCCGTACTGAGCCGGGGCTTTTTTTTTGCTTACTTTCACTGCCCCCGGAGTTCTGAGTTCAACAGGCGGTAGTTCTTGAACTTCCAGACCGGCTCTTCCAGCCTAACGCCTTCAATGCGACGGACGCGGCGGCAAGCCGGTCAGGCTGTTGGGGGTCGGAAGCAAAACAATTCGGCGACCCGCCTCCTTAAACTTGATCTCGATGGATAGCGCGCCACGATCCGGGTTGACGGCAAAGGCCCGCACCAGGGCTGCGACAATGCCCATTGGTGAGAATTCGGGAGGTATAGTTGGAAGACGAAAACGAACGCACAACCCCAGTCGGTTTATTCAACTATGCAAACTCGTACTGGCGTTCTGCACAAGCCTTGGAGAACGTGGAGGTCAAAGCAACTCATCCAGAGGCACCTATCTGCTTCCTCTACTACCACGCTATAGAGCTCTACCTGAAAGCGTTCCTCCGGAGCGAGGGTCACTCCGTCAAGAAGCTACGAAGCAGGGAGTTTGGCCATAACGCCGTCAGACTTCGAGACGAGGCCAAGCAGCATGGACTGCATTTCGATAGCGAGGATGTCGCCGTGCTCGAATACATGGGCGATCAGGAAGCTGTGTTCCAATCTCGTTATTTGAGAACAGGCTACTTTGAGCGCCCCGCGAACGAGGCGCTACACCGAACCTGTAAGAGCCTGCATCAATCTGTTGGGGATGCACTGAAAACAAAGGGCTTGCCGGTTCGTCTCTGAGATAGGTGGATGCGCTGCCTGTAGGGTTCGAATTCACGACCTGAGGAGCGTGGGTCGGGGTTTCGTCAATGTTACGTAGTACCTGTCCTGGTGCCTAGACGTGAATATCTGTTTATGAGTTCAGCTAAGTTATTGAAATTATGGTGCCCAGGGGCGGAATCGAACCACCGACACCATGATTTTCAGTCATGTGCTCTACCAACTGAGCTACCTGGGCACTATGGGCGCTGCGGCGCTCCGGTCGTGGGGCCGGGCCCGCGAAACGTCAGCGCTTATAGGCAAAGTCCCGGGGGCTGTCCAGTGCTGGCAGCGCTGGGCGGCGGCGGGGCGGCAGCGGAGCACGGGCCTCTGTTCCCGGGCTCAGGGCGGCAGGATCAGGGTGAGCTCCAGGGGCTCGCCGGCGCGCTCGACCTCGAGCGAAACCTCGTCGCCCGGGCGCTGGAGCTGGACCGCCGCGCTGACGTCGCTCGCCTTGCGGATCCGGCGGCCGGCGACCCCGGTCAGGAGGTCGCCCGCCTGGAGGCCGGCCGCTGCGGCCGCCCCGCCGGGGTCGACCCGGACGACGCGGGCACCCACCGCCTCGCCCACCTGGCCCGGCGGGTCCGGCGCGAGGTCGGCCACCCGGAAGCCCGAGCGCGGCCGCCGCACCCGGCCGTGGGCCGCCAGGTCCTCGACCACCCGCAGGACGAGGGCCGCCGAGGCGGCGAAGTTGACGCCGATGTCGGCGTCGGACTGTTTGGTGAAGATGGCCGAGAGCAGGCCCACCAGGCGGCCCTCCCGGTCCACCAGGGCGCCGCCCGAGGCGCCGGGATTGACGCTGGCGTCGGTCTGGATGAAGTCCTCCACGGCGTTGAAGCCGACGCCGCTCCGCCGGGTCGCCGAGACCACGCCGCAGGTGACCGAGAGGCCGAGGCCGAAGGTGTTGCCCACGGCGCAGACCGGCGCCCCCAAGGCCGGCTCGGGCGCCGGCGCCAGCACCGGCAGGTCGAGCGGCACGCGCAGGAGGGCGAGGTCGCTCGCAGGGTCGCCCGCCACGTAGTCGGCCGGATAGCGCCGGCCGTCGGAGAGCCGCGCGGTGATCGCCTCGGCCCGCTCCACCACGTGGAGCGCCGTCGCCAGGTAGCCGCCGGGCAGGATCGCCACCGCCGAGGCCTCGGGCGCGCTGCCGGGGGGCGTCCCGGCCGTGCCGCCGAGGGCGTGGCCGGGCCAGAGCGGCAGCAGGCTCACCACCGACTCCAGCACCTTCGCCTCAAAGGCTGCGGCCGGCGCGGCGATCACTTGGAGCAAGAACGCAAGCGCGATCAGCAGAGCTGCCAGCGGGCGGCGGGCCTCAGTCATCCTCGCTGTCCGGGTGCCGCGCCTCCGGGTCCGGGACCTCGTCGGTCGGGACCCGGTAGCTGCCGGAGAACCAGCGGCCGAGGTCCACGTCGGCGCAGCGGCCCGAGCAGAAGGGCCGGTGCTCGCGCACCGCCGGCCGGCCGCAGATCGGGCAGGGCCGCTTGGGCTTGGGCGCGAGGGTCACGACCTTGTCGTCCTTGCGCCCGCCCTTGTCCTCGGGGTCGCCGCTCATGGCCGCCGTTCGCAGACAGGTCCGATTTGGCAAGCTCCCATGCCGGTCGCCAGCAGGACGACGCTAGCATCTCGCCAAGAAAAGCGCCAATCGTGCCGAGCTGCATCCCAGCAGACTGCAGCGCGGTCTTGTCTGTCTCACCGGGAACCGGCCCGCCAGGGCGAGCTCTCCACAACATCGACGGCGCTCTGTCGGCACAGCCCTGCTACAGGCCTCCCCGCCAACTATTAATGGTTGATTTAGCACTGAAAGATACTCTAGCGAGCTATGCCGATCGCCGGCTTTTCGCCGAATGGTGGCATGTGTCTCCGCCCGGGCTTACACCCCAGTCCCGCCAGCAAGAGTCCAATTGAATGCTCCACAAGGTGTTGGAGAGTTGGGTCGTGCAACATGTCAACCTCAAGACCGTCAGTCTCAAGACGCACCCCACTCTTAACGAGCGCTGGCTACAGGATGTGATCGCACAAGATCCGTCTATTCTTCAGATCGGCGATCTGATCCTGAAGGACAAGGAACGCGTTCACAGGGGGACGGGTCGCCTCGATCTACTCCTCCAGGAGGCCGAAGGACACGGCCGATACGAAGTGGAGATTCAACTGGGTGCAACCGACGAGTCCCACATCATCCGCACGCTCGAATATTGGGATATCGAGCGTCGCAAGTTCCCCCAATACGATCATACCGCGGTCATCATTGCAGAAGACATCACTTCGCGGTTCCTGAACGTGATCGGCTTGTTCAACGGCGTGATCCCGATCATGGCGATTCAGGTAACTGCGATTGAGGCACCCGATGGAGTCGGGCTTGTATTCACCAAAGTGCTGGATACCGTGAAACTCGGGTACCTGGACGAGGACGAGGAAAGAGCGGAAGTCACGGACCGCACCTACTGGGAAACCGTACGCGGCACCAGGGAAACAGTGGGTCTGGCAGATAGTGTCTTGGAAATATGCAGAGACTTCGCCCCCACCGCCGACCTCAGTTACAACAAGCACTACATCGGCATTTGGGTGGACGGCCGGGCCTGCAACTTCGCCATCTGCCGCCCGCAGAGAAATGCACTGCGGCTGGAAATTCGTTTGCCGAAGTCCGATGTTGCCGACGAGGTGATCGCCCATGCCGAGTTGGACATGCTTGACTACGATGCGCGCTGGAGCAGCTATCGATTGAGGCTCTCTGAGCAGGATATCGTGGCAAAGCGATACACCTTGAATAGGCTGCTCAAAGAGGCCTTCGAGCTACGTCGATAGGGTTTCGTTGCCGGGCATCGCGAGTGCCGGTCGACAAACCCAACCAGGCCAACTTCAAGGTCGGGGATTCTGCCTTCAACTCTTATTGCCGGGGAGTGTTTCAGCCCGACTAGGCTGGAACCGCTCGGAGATTACCTCGTAGCCGCGCTCCCCAAGCTCCGGCCGGGCCAGTGTCTCGAGCGGCTGGCCGAGGCGAGACTCCAACGACATGCGCGCGGCCTTGGCGGAGCCGTCCAGGGCCGCCAGCAGGTCTGGTCGGGCCTCAAGGACGAGAGGCTTGCCAGGGTCGGCCGCGGCGGCGCGCCTCATCGCCCGCAGAGCCTCGAAGGCCAAGGTCGCCGCGGTCTTGCTGCGGCCGCTGCCGGCCTCGCCGCAGGGCGCGGTGAGGATCTCGTGCAGCGCCGGCCGGCCGCGTCGGCGGGTCATGACCAGCAGGCCCGAGCGCGCCATGGCCTGGACCCGGCCCGGCTCCGGATCGGCCTTCAGGCCCGCGCGCAGGGCCGCCGTCACTCGGCGGCGGTCGTCGGCCGAGGGCAGCTCCAGGAAGTCGATGACGATCTGGCCCGAGAGCCCGCGCAGGCGGAGCTGGCGGGGGATCTCCGCCGCCGCCTCCAGGTCGACCGCCCGGGCCGCCGCCAGGGGATCGCCCGCCGCGTGCCGGCCGCTGTCCACGTCGACCGCGACCAGGCCATGGGTCGGCTCGATCCACAGCCGGCCGCCGCCGGGCAGCGGCACGCAGGGGTCCAGCAGGCTCTCGATCGCCGCCTCCACGCTGCCGCCAACGGGAGACTCGTCCAGCAGGGGCCGCTCGAAGAGGGGCTCGGGCCCGAGGTCGAGCTTCAGGAGGTCCGCCAGGTCCGGACGCCCGGCGTTGGCAAAGCGGGTCTTCATCTCCCGCAGGGTCTCCGGGTCGTCCACCAGGATCTCGTCGGGCGGCGTGGCCGCGGCCAGGAGCCGCGCCGACAGGTCGCCGCCGGGCAGCAAGCGCGCGGGCGGTTTGGCCGCTGCGGCCCGCGCCTCCAGGTCGGGCGGCGGATCGATCAGGCGGGCGCTGAGGCGCGGGCCCTTGTCCGGCGCCGGATCGCGCAGCACCCGCACTACCACGGCCGCCCCTTCGGCGAGCTTGCGGCCGGGCGCCTCGGCGAGCGGCAGCAGGCCGGGGCGGGCCAGTCCCAGCTCGACGAAGGCGGCGCCGAGGCCCCGGTCCAGCGCCGTCACCCGGCCGAGCCAGAGGTCGCCCAGGAGGCTCGGATGGTCGTCGCGCTGCACCAGCAGGTCGGCAAGCCGCCCGCCGTCGATCCAGGCCGCGCGCAGCTCGCCCGGCTGGGCGGAGACCAGCAGCCTCACCAGCTGTAGCCCAGGCCGCGCAGCAGCGCCGCCGTCTCGGCGAGCGGCAGGCCGACCACGTTGCTGTAGGAGCCGTTGATGGCGGGCACGAAGGCGGCCGCGCGCCCCTGGATGGCGTAGCCGCCGGCCTTGTCCCGCCACTCCTCCGAGGCCAGATAGCCGGCGATCTCCTCGGGCGCCAGACGCTTGAAGCGGACCTGGGTGATGACCAGGCGCGCGGCCTTCCGGCCGCCGGGCGCGCGCAGGCTTACGGCGCCCAGCACCCGGTGGCGCCGGCCCGAGAGCCGCTCGAGGCAGCGCCGGGCCTCCCCTTCGTCCGCCGGCTTGGGCAGGATGCGCCGGCCCAGCGCGACCACGGTGTCGGCCGCCAGCACGAAGCTGTCCGGGTGGGCAGGCGCCACCGCCTCCGCCTTGGCGGCGGCCAGGCGGCGGGCGTGGTCGGCGGGCCGCTCCTTCGCCAAGGGGGTCTCGTCCACCTCGGCCGGGACCACCAGGTCGGGCTCGATGCCGATCTGGCGCAGCAGGTCCAGGCGCCGGGGCGAGGCCGACGCAAGAACCAAGTGGGCGAGGACCGGGGGCACGGTGGGCGCGGTGGCGGTGTCGGACATTCGCCGCAGACGGGCTGCACGGACTGGCGGAGCGGCACGGATCCGTCGGGCGGACGGCGCCGGTCCCCGGACGCGGGAGCTACTTGTAGCGGAAGGTGATGCGGCCCTTGGTGAGGTCGTAGGGCGTCATCTCGACGTTGACGCGATCGCCCGCCAGCACGCGGATGCGGTGCTTGCGCATCTTGCCGGCGGTATGAGCCAGGATCTCGTGATCGTTGTCCAGCTTCACCCGGAACATGGCGTTGGGCAGAAGCTCGACCACGGTACCCTGAAACTCGATCAAATCCTCCTTCGGCATACAGTCATCATTCCGCTGTTGATTGAGGCGTTCGGCGCGGTCGCTCCCCGTCGTTCGGGGCGGCACCGGACGCAGGCGCGCGGATCATACATAAAAGGTTGGTACGAAACAAACCTTCAGGCGGGCCGTCACAACGGCCTCCGGACCCGTGACCGAGACGTGGTGAACCGCCCTTGCGGCATTCGCCGTCCGCCAACAGAATCCCATCCTTCCATGCGTCTCTCGCAGCAGCTTGCGGGACGGTAAGCAATGACCCTGAATCCCGGACAAAGGTCGGTCACGCACGGTATCCTGGCGGCGCTCGCCTTCGTCGCGGTGTTCTCGGGCATCGGCTACTTCTGGCTGGCGCCCAACGTCGGCCCCTTCGAGACGGCGGGCGCCCGCCTCGCCTTCGCGCTGAAGGCCGACATCTTCGTGTTCGTGTGGCTGGTCCCCTGTATCGGACGTGTCGCCAACGTGCGCTTCTACTCGCCCGCCGACCTGGCCGGCAGCGGTCTCTCGGAGGCCAGCCCGCGCATCCGGGTGCCGAGCGCCATCCTGCAAAACACCATCGAGCAATGCCTGCTTGCCGTGGGCGCCCACCTGGGCCTGGCGGCTCTGCTGCGCGGCGACGAGCTGCGCCTGATCCCACTCCTGGTCGTCCTCTTCGGTGTCGGGCGCCTTGCCTTCTGGCTGGGCTACCCGCGCGGCGCCGGCGGCCGCGCCTTCGGCTTCGCCACCACCTTCTACCCGACGGTGGGCGCCTACCTTCTCTGCGTCGTGCTGCTGGTCGTTCGCTAGCAGTCGGATCCGCCGGAGCCTTGTCCGCGGCCGCCCGGCTCCTGCACACTGCGCCGAACACCGAGATGGGAGGCAAGACCATGACCGAGACCCCTGCGCCGCCCCGGCTGGTGCGCTTTCAGGACCTCGACTTCGTGCCCCGCTTCGAGCACGGCGACGTGGCCCAGCTCGCCGAGGTCGCGGGCGCCAAGGACGGGACCGAGCTCGGCGTCGGCCTGGCCCGGCTCACCAAGGCCCGGATCGAGTGGACCGTGCGCTACGACGAGGTGCTGATCGTGCTGGCGGGCGAGCTGACGGTGCACGCAGGCGGCAAGAGCCTGACCGCCGGACCGCGGGACAGCGTCTGGCTGCCGCGCGACACGCCGCTGGTCTACGAGGCCGAGGAGGCGCTGATCGCCTACGCCATCCATCCGGCCGACTGGTCCGAACGCACCGATTGGGCCGAGCGCGCCAGCGGCACCTGACGGCCGTCGGGCAGCGGCGGGACCTGCCATGGCCAAGATCGGGACCCTGCCGGCCGACGATGACAGCAATGGCTGGAGCCGCATCCTGCCGCCGCGCACGCCCAGGCCGGCGCTCGAGGGCGAGCGGCGGGCGGACTGGCTGGTGGTCGGCGCCGGCTTCGCCGGGCTGGCCGCCGCGCGCCGCCTGGCCGAGAACCGCCTGGACGATGAGATCCTGCTGCTCGAGGCACAGGAAGCGGGCGAAGGCGCCTCGGGCCGCAACTCGGGCTTCGCCCTCGAGGTGCCGCGCAACGTCGGCGGCACGCTCAAGGACCTGGAGGCATCCCGCCGCTACATGGCCATGAGCCGCGCCGCCATCGACTACCTGGAGGCTGGCGTCCTGGCCGGCGGCTTCGAATGCGACTGGGGGCACCGGGGCGAGTACCACGCCGCCGTCTCGCCCCGGGGCGTCAAGCGGGTGCTGGAGCCCCTGGTCAGGGAGCTGGAGGCGCTGGGCGAACCCTACCGCTGGCTCGACCGGGACGCGCTCGCCGCCGAGATCGGCACCGCCTACCACCAGGCCGCGGTCTACACCCCGGGCTGCGCACTGATGAATCCGGCGGCCCTGGCCCGCGGCCTGGCCGACAGCCTGCCGGCCAACGTGACGCTCTGCGAGCGCACACCCGTGGTCGAGGCGGACTACGCCAACGGCGTGCGCCTGACCACGTCCGGAGGCCGCGCCTTCGCCCCCGAGATGATCCTCGCCGCCAACGGCTTCGCCAGCCAGTTCGGCTTCTTCCGGGGCCGGCTGCTGATCTTCGCCGCCCACGCCAGCCTCAGCCGGCGCCTGACCCCCCAGGAGCGCCAGCTCCTCGGCGGCATCGACGACTGGGGCGTGACGCCGGCCAACGCCTACGCCGGGGTGACCCTGCGCTTCACCCGGGACCACCGCATCCTGATCCGCCAGCGGGTCTCCCACGGCCCCAGCTTCCGGCGCGGCGCGGAGGACCGCCGGGCCGCACGGCGGCACCACGAGGAGGCCTTCCGCCGACGCTTTCCCATGCTGCCGGAGGTCGCCCTGGAGCACACCTGGACCGGCTTCGTCTGCCTGTCCAGCAACCACGCCCCAGGATTCGGCCGGGTCGGCCCCCATGTCACGGCCGCCGTCTGCCAGAACGCCATCGGGGTCACCCGGGGCACCATTTCGGGCCTCTTGGCCGCGGATCTGGCGAGCGGGCGGGAGAACCCCATGATCGCCGACCTGGAGGCCCTCGGCGCCCCGGCCAGGCTGCCGCCGCGCCCCCTCCTCGACCTCGGCGTGGGACTGCGCAACGCCTGGGAGATCTGGTCCAACCGGGCCGAGCGCTAGGCGCCGCCGATTCCGCCGCGAACGCCGGTCTCCGCTGGGATTCCGTCGGTTTTATCGATCCTTAAGCCGGCCGCCCTAGACTCGTTGGCCGCCCTCGCCAGGGCTGCCGCAGGCGAACGTAAAGGGACCATGAGCGAGACCACGAGCGGCGAGAAGGGGCTGATCTGCGCCTACCTGCTGGACGGCCAGGGCCGCGGCCGGCCCCTCGACTGGGAGGGCGTCGACCGCTGGCGTCCGGATCAGGGCGTGCTCTGGGTGCATCTCGACCGCTGCGCCTTCGAGGCCCGCCAGTGGCTGAAGGAAAAGAGCGGGCTCAACCCCATCCTCGTCAGCGCCCTGCTCGCCAGGGGCTCTCGCCCGCGCACCACGGAGGTCGACGACAGCCTGCTGGTGTTCCTGCGGGGCGTGAACCTGAACGACGGCGAAGATCCGGTCCACATGGTTTCCATGCGCATGTTCGTCGACCAGAGGCGCGTGATCAGCGTGCGGCGCCAGCACCTGATGGCGGTCGAGGACGTGCGCTCGGCCCTGGAGCAGGGCACTGGGCCGCTGGGATCGGCCGATCTGCTCATCGCCATGGCCGAAACCTTGACCGAGCGCATGCGCCCGAAGCTGACCGATCTCAAGGACGAGCTCGACACCCTGGAAGAGGACATGGAGCGTACCCAGTACGCCGAGACCAAGCCGAGGCTGGCCGGCATCCAGCGCGAGACCATCACGCTGCGCCGCTACTTGGCGCCTCAGCGCGACGCGCTCGACCACCTGCGCACCGCCGAGGCGGCCTGGCTGGACTCGGGCCACCGGCTGCGGCTCCACGAGATCATCGACCAGGTCACCCGCTACGTGGAGAACCTGGACGCCGGCCAGGAGCAGGCCGAGGTGCTGCACGACCAGATCTCCGACGCCCTCACCGAGCGCATGAACCGCAACATGTATCTGCTGTCGCTGATGGCAGGCGTCTTCCTGCCCCTGGACTTCATCACCGGGCTCCTGGGCGTCAACGTGGGCGGCATCCCGGGCACCGACAACCCCTGGGGCTTCCTGGAGCTCGCGATCGGCCTAGTACTGTTGGCGGCGCTGCTGCTGTTCCTCTTCAAGCGCCTGCAGTGGCTGCGGCCAATCCAGGAGATGCGCAACTAGCCGCCCCTCTGTCGGCGCCGCCTCTTCCGAAACTGGTCCAGCCCAAGGCACGTACTCGGACAAATTTCCCCTCGAGACCGCGGCAAAGTGCGCCCGGCCGACGCCGTAATGACGCTGTCACATTCATTGCCAAAGGTAGGGCAGCGCTCTAGGGTTCGCGTATGCGCGAACCGAACGGACGTCGTCGCCGGCTCGCCAAACGAAGATTGCCAGGACAGCCGGCAGAGTCCGAGCGATACCTGCAACGAAGTCCAAGGGGAGGACGAGAATGAAACCCACGATCAATCTACCCACCACCCTGGCCGCCTTCGCGCTCGCGCTGGCAGTGCTCGCCGGCGGGCCGGCGTCCGCGGCGGAGGACTGCGAACGCGGCACCCTCGACAGTCGCTACTGCGACCGCAACGGGGATCTGGTGGCCGACCTGCCCCTCGACCCGAACGACTGGGTCGATCCCGACACCATCATCTTCTCCTACACGCCGGTCGAGGACCCGGCGGTCTATCAGAAGGTCTGGCAGGGCTTCATCGACCACATGGCCGAGATCACCGGCCGCAAGGTGGTGTTCTTCCCGGTCCAGTCCTACGCCGCCCAGTACGAGGCCATGCGCTCCGGCCGCCTGCACATCGCGGGCGTCAACACGGGCGGCAATCCGGTGGCGGTGAGCTGCGCCGGCTTCGTGCCCTTCGCCATGATGGCCTCCAAGGACGGCTCCTACGGCTACGAGATGGAGATCATCGTCCCGGCCGACAGCCCGATCCAGACGCCGGCCGACCTCAAGGGCAAGACGCTCGCCTTCACCTCGCCCACCTCCAACTCGGGCTTCAAGGCGCCGTCGGCGATCCTCAAATCCGAGTTCGGCCTGAACGCCGACGAGGACTTCCAGACCACCTTCTCGGGCAAGCACGACAACTCGATCCTCGGCGTCGCCAACAAGGACTACGAGGCGGCCGCCATCGCCAACTCGGTGAAGAAGCGCATGATCGACCGGGACGTGGTGAGCGACGACCAGATCCGCACGGTCTACAAGTCGCAGACCTTCCCGACCACCGGCTATGGCCACGCCCACGACCTGGATCCGACCCTGGTGGCCAAGATCAAGCAGGCCTTCTTCACCTTCCCCTGGGAAGGCTCCGACCTGCAGGAGGAGTTCAAGAAGGAGGGCCGCTTCGTCTCGATCCACCACAAGTCCGATTGGGACGTGATCCGCAAGATCGACACGGCCAACGGCGTGACCTACGACTGCAAGTAGGCCCACGGGCAGCGGCGGCGGTCCTGCCGGGCCAGGCGTCCGGCGGGACCGCGGTCCGTCTTCCTTCTCCCATGACCTGACGGCGGCGATCCCGAGAGGCGGCCCGCGATGCTGCGCCTGGTGGACCTGGTCAAGCGCTACAGGACCGGCGACCTCGCCCTCAAGGGCATCAACCTGGACGTGCCGGACGGCCAGGTGATGGCGCTGATCGGGCCCTCGGGCGCCGGCAAGTCCACCCTGATCCGCTGCGTCAACCGCCTGGTGGAGCCGACCTCCGGGCGGGTCGAGCTGAACGAGGTGGAGGTCACCCGCCTCGGCCTCGGGGCGCTGCGCCGCATGCGCCGCAAGATGGGCATGATCTTCCAGGAGTACGCCCTGGTGGAACGCCTGAGCGTCATGGAGAACGTGCTCTCGGGGCGGCTCGGCTACGTCGGCTTCTGGCGCAGCTACTTCCGCAAGTTTCCCCAGGCCGACGTGGACGAGGCCTTTCGGCTGCTCGCCCGGGTCGGCCTCGACGACATGGTCGACAAGCGCGCCGACGAGCTCTCCGGCGGCCAGCGTCAGCGGGTCGGCATCTGCCGCGCCCTGATCCAGGACCCGGAGCTGCTGCTGGTCGACGAGCCGACGGCCAGCCTCGACCCCAAGACCTCGCGCCAGATCATGCGCCTCATCCGCGAGCTCTGCGGCGAGCGCAGGCTGTCAGCCATCATCAACATCCACGATGTGCAGCTCGCCCAGATGTTCGCCGAGCGCATCGTCGGCCTGCGCTTGGGCGAGATCGTCTACGACGGCGCGCCCGACAAGCTGACGCCCGACGTGCTGACCGAGATCTACGGCGAAGAGGACTGGACCCAGACCATCCGCCCGGTCGACGAGGAGGGCGAGGAGGCAGCGCCGGCGGACGAGGCCGCCGCCCGGGACGGGGAGCACGGCGGGCCCCAGCTCGACCGCGACCGCCTCGCCGGCATGACCTGAGGCCGCGGGCGATGGCGGAGACCACGGTTCAGCCCCGGCGCTGGAAGAAGCCGCCCTTCATCGCCAACCGGCGCCTGCGCTGGGCTCTGGGGCTCGGCGCGGCGGCCTATCTGGCGCTCGCCTTCGGCACCACCGATGTCGACTGGGGGCGGGTCGCCGAGGGCCTGCCGCGGGGCATCAAGTTCATCTCCGCCTTCTTCCCGCCGGACTTCTTCAGCCGTTCAGACGCCATCCTCGACGGCATCTACGAATCCCTCTGGATGACCGTCACCTCGACGGTGGTCGGCATCGCGCTCTCGGTCCCGGTCGGCCTGGGCGCCGCCAAGAACCTGGCGCCGCGCCCGGTCTACCTCTTCTGCCGGGGCGTCCTGGCGGTCAGCCGCTCGTTCCAGGAGGTCATCCTGGCGATCTTCTTCGTCAAGCTGTTCGGCTTCGGCCCCTTCGCTGGCTTCGTCACCCTGAGCGTCGCCACCGTCGGCTTCTACGGCAAGCTGCTGGCCGAGGACATCGAGGACATGGACCCCGGCCAGGCCGAAGCGGTGCGGGCCACCGGGGCCGGCTGGTTCCAGTGGCTCAACTACTCGGTCCAGCCCCAGGTCATGCCACGCATGATCGGCCTCGGGCTCTACCGCTTCGACATCAACTTCCGCGAGTCGGCGGTGGTGGGGATCGTTGGCGGCGGCGGCATCGGGGCGACCCTCAACACCGCCTTCGACCGCTACGAGTTCGATTCCGCGGCGGCCATCCTCCTGATCATCATCGCCATCGTCATGGCCGTCGAATACACCTCCGGCTACGTGCGCAAGTGGGTGCAGTGATGCCGGTCGAGGCCCAGGGCGAAACCCAGGTCTGGCGCCGCCGCGCCCGCGCCCGGCAGCTCGCCATCTGGGCCGGCTGGTTCGTCGGCACCCTGATCTTCATCTACTGCTGGCAGCTCATCTCCGAGAAGACGGTCTGGCTCTTCGTGGCCGACGCCCACACCCAGGCGGCCGACCTGGGCGAGCGCATGATACCGCCCAAGCTCGGCTACATGGAAAAGCTCTGGCGGCCGCTCTGGGATACCATCAACATCGCCACCCTGGGCACCCTTCTAGCCCTCGTCCTGGCGGTGCCGACCGCCTTCTGCGCGGCGCGCAATACGACGCCCAGCCGGCTCGTCGTGCGGCCCATCGCGCTCTTCATCATCGTCTCCTCGCGCTCCATCAACTCGCTGATCTGGGCCCTCCTGCTGGTCGCCATCGTCGGGCCGGGGGTCTTTGCCGGCATCATCGCCATCGGGCTGCGCTCCATCGGCTTCTGCGCCAAGCTGCTCTACGAGGCCATCGAGGAGATCGACGAGAGCCAGGTCGAGGCCGTGACCGCCACCGGCGCGGCCGGCCCCCAGGTGCTGGCCTACGGCATCGTGCCCCAGGTGCTGCCCGCCTTCGCCGGCATCAGCGTGTTCCGCTGGGACATCAACATCCGGGAGTCCACCGTGCTCGGCCTGGTCGGCGCCGGCGGCATCGGCCTGCAGCTCAACGCCTCCATCCTCAACCTGGCATGGACCGAGGTCTCCCTGATCCTGCTCGTCATCATCGCCACGGTGATCGTCAGCGAGTGGGTCTCCGCCAAGGTCCGCCACGCCATCATCTGAGGGGCGGGCACGCCGCCCTCCCTGTCGGAAAATTTACCACTTTGGGCCAAGATGGACGCAGCGCCTGCGCCGAGTCTCGGCCGCCACGATACGGGCGAGCGATCCCATGGCCGTCTGGAAAAAGACCGCGAACTGGACCTACGAGCTCTTCGAGCGGGACACCCCGGCTGAAGCCTTCGGCCCCTTCGCACCCCTGGTCCGGCGGTGGAACGAGAAGCGCGGCGCCCGGGACCTGCCGGCCTGGTCGGACTACGACTTCTACGACTTCAAGGGCTGGCACGGCTGGGTCGCGGTCCAGGAGATCCTCGCCGAGCCCTTCGACCTGAGGTACCGGCTCTGGGGCTCCAAGCTCACCGAGATCCTGGGCACCGACAACACCGGCAAGCGCTATTCCGAGATCGGACCCAGCTACACCGAGACCGATCTCGCCTACCTCGCCGAGGTCTCGCGGCTAGGCGCGATCGGCCGCAGCCACGGCACCCTCGACTGGCTGAAGAAGGGCCACTGGTCGGTCGCCTTCATCGACCTGCCGCTCTGCGAGGACGGCGCGCGCGTCGACCACCTGCTCACGGTCATGACGGAGACGGCGATCGACTGACATCGGTCGGCACCTTGCCCCATCTGCGCCGTTGCCCAAGGCCCTCCGGAGGGGCATGCTGTGCCCGCCGCGCCCCGGACCGGGCGCGCGCGAGACCGGCGAACGCGAGGGCGAAACCATGAAGACCGTGACCATCTTCATCGACGGCAGCGCCAACGACACAGAATCCCTGAAGACGGCCGTGGCCTTCTGCCGGCGGATCGACGGCCGGCTCCGGGTCGTCCACCCCATGCCCCAGGACACGGTGATCGCCACGCCCGACGCCCACGCCGTGGTCCTGGTCCGGGACGAGGACGACGTGGCGGCCCGCTCCAGTGCCGCCCGCGCGGCCTACGGCGAGGTCTGCGGCGCGCTCGAGTTCGCCCACTGGAAGGAGACCGAGGAGACGGAGACCGAGGCCATCGTCAGCCAGGGGCTCTACAGCGACGCCGTGATCCTGGAACGTGCCTTCGTCGACGAGGGGCCGAAGGTTCTGGCCCTCAACACGGCCCTCTTCGAGACGCCGGGGGCGGTCCTGGTGACCCCGCCCAAGGCGCCCGCCGCCATCGGCCGCAACGTGGCCGTGGTCTGGAGCCCGACGGTGCAGTCGGCCCGGGCGGTGCGCACGTCGCTGCCTATTCTGCAGACGGCCGACAGCGTCACCGTGCTCACCAACAGCGAGCGCGCGGATGCCGATCCCACCGAGCTCGCCGACTACCTGAGCGTCCACGGCGTCAAGGCAGAGCTGCGCAGCTTCGAGGGCGCGGGCCTGACGGCGCGCGGCCGCGGCCGGGCCATCCTGGCGGCCACCGCCGAATGCGGCGCCGACTTGCTGGTCATGGGAGCCTACGGCGAGAACCGGCTGACCGCGCTGATCGGGCTGGGCCGCGCCACCCGCAAGGTGGTCAGCGCCACCAAGATCCCCACCCTGCTGCAACACTGAGCCTCGGCGGGCCTGCCGAGGTCCGGGCCGGGCCTCAGAACACCGGTTTCAGGGCACCGGCTTGAGATCGAGGGCGAAACGGGCCTCGATGCGCCGGCGCAGCTCGTCGCGCACCTGGCGGTAGGCCTCCAGGCGCGTCTCGCGGCTGCCTTCGACCCAGGTGGGGTCCATAATCGGCCAGAACTCCACCTCGCAGGCCATGGTGCGGGTCAGCTCCACCGCCTTGTGCTGGGCCTCCGGCGAGAGGGACACGATCAGGTCGTAGGAGGTGTCGGCCAGCTCGTCGAAGGCCTTGGAGCGGTGGCGCGACAGGTCGATGCCGATCTCCTCCATGACAGCGACGGCGAAGGGATCCACCTCCTGGGAGCGCACGCCGACGGAGTCCACGTAGATGCGGTGGCCGAGGAAGTGCTTCAGCAGGCCTTCGGCCATGGGTGAGCGGACCGAGTTGAGGGTGCAGCTGAACAGGACGGCACGGGGCTGGTCCTCCATCGGCGCTTAGCCCCGGATGTGCAGGACGCAGAGCAGCGTGAAGAGGCGGCGCGCGGTGTCGAAGTCGATGTCGATGCGGCCGTCGAGGCGCTCGCGCAGCAGCTCAGAGCCCTCGTTGTGGAGCCCGCGCCGGCCCATGTCGATGGCCTCGATCTTGGACGGGCTCGCCGTCTTGATGGACTCGAAGTAGCTTTCGCAGACCGTGAAGTAGTCCTTCACGATGCGCCGGAAGGGGGCCAGCGCCAGGGCCACCACCTCGAGCGGCTGCTCCTCGGGATCGCGCACGTCGAACAGCAGCCTGTCATCCTGGACCGAAAGGTGCAGACTGAAGGGTCCCGTGTGCGCCCCGGCGAGTTCGAAGCGATTCTCCTCCAGAAGATCGAAGATGGCGACGGCGCGCTCGTGCTCCACGTCGGCGCTGCGCCGCACGACGGTGCGCTCGTCGAGGGTGATGTTGACCAGTCGGCCGGTCGCGCTGTCGTTCGGCTCCTCGCTCATGGGGCGGCTTTATACCAAAGGACGGCGCTTTTCCAGGTCGCGCGCCGCCACGGCGGCGGACGCCTGTTCGTCAGGGCTTGTGCGTTTCCTCGAGGCGAAGGGTGAGGGAGAGCGCGTGGGCGTCGAGCCCTTCGGCCCGCGCCAGCGCGACCGCCGAGGGGCCGATCTTGGCGAGGGACTCCGGCGCGCAGCCGATCAGCGAGGTGCGCTTCATGAAGTCGAGCACCGAGAGGCCGGAGGAGAAGCGGGCGCTGCGGGCGGTCGGCAGCACGTGATTGGGGCCGGCCACGTAGTCGCCGATGGCCTCCGGCGTGTGGCGGCCGAGGAAGATGGCGCCGGCGTGGCGCACCCGGGCGGCGAGCGCCTCCGGGTCCGCCGTGGCGATCTCCAGGTGCTCCGGCGCCACCCGGTCGGCGAGCGCCGGCGCGTCCGCCAGGTCGCCGACCAGAATGACCGCGCCATGGTCCCGCCAGGAGGCGCGCGCGATCTCGGCCCGGGGGAGCGCCTGCAGGTGGACCTCGGCCGCCCGCACGACAGCTTCCGCGAAGTCCGCGTCGTCGGTGATGAGCACCGCCTGGGCAGCCGTGTCGTGCTCGGCCTGGGACAAGAGGTCGGCGGCGATCCAGCGCGGCTCGTTGGCGCCGTCGGCGATCACCAGGATCTCAGACGGCCCGGCGATCAGGTCGATGCCGACCGTGCCGAAGACCCGTCGCTTGGCCGCCGCCACGTAGGCGTTGCCGGGCCCGACGATCTTGTCGACGGGCCTGATGGTCTCGGTGCCATAGGCCAGCGCCCCGACGGCTTGGGCGCCGCCGACGCGGTAGAGCTCGTCGACCCCGGCGACGGCGGCGGCCGCCAGCACCAGGGGATTGAGCTGGCCGTCGGGGGCCGGCACCACCATCACCAGGCGCGCCACCCCGGCCACCTTGGCCGGCAGGGCGTTCATCAGCACCGAGGAGGGATAGGCCGCCGTCCCGCCCGGAACATAGAGGCCGACCGCGTCCAGGGGGGTCCAGCGGTAGCCCAGGCGTACGCCGGCCGCGTCCCGGTAGTCCAGGTCGTCCGGCCTCTGGCGTCGGTGGAAGTCGGCAATGCGTTCGGCCGCGTGGCGCAAGGCGGCGATCTGCTCCCCGGGACAGGCCGCCTCGGCGGCGGCGATCTCCGCGGGCGCGACGCGCAGCTCCCCGGGCGTCAGGCGCAGCCGGTCGAAGCGCTCGCTGTACGCGATCACCGCCACGTCGCCCCGCTCGCGTACGTCAGCCAGGATAGCGGCGACGGCCTGGTCCACGTCCCCCTGGATCTCCCGCTTGGCCGCCAGAAAAGCGGCGAAATCGGCTTCGAAGCCGGCTGCCCCCGCGTTCAGCCTAAGCGGCATCGGCGGCCTCGCGGAAGCGGTCGATCCAGCGGGTCACCGCCTCGCTGCGGGTCTTCAGGGCGGCCCGGTTGACGATCAGGCGCGAGGTCACCTCGGCGATGCGCTCCACCTCCACCAAGTCGTTGGCGGCCAGGGTGGCGCCGCTCGAGACCAGGTCGACGATGCGCCGGCAGAGCCCGAGCCCGGGGGCCAGCTCCATGGCGCCGTTCAGCTTGATGCACTCGGCTTGGACGCCGCGGGCGGCGAAGTGGCGCCGGGTGATAGCGGGATACTTGGTGGCTATGCGGATGTGGCTCCAGCGGGCCGGGTCGTCGCGGGCGCCCAGGTCCCGCGGCTCGGCGACCGAGAGGCGGCAGCGGCCGATCTTGAGGTCGACGGGGGCATAGAGCTCCGGATAGTCGAACTCCATGATGATGTCGTTGCCCGCCACCCCCAGCTCGGCCGCGCCGAAGGCGACGAAGGTGGCGACGTCGAAGCTGCGCACCCGGATGATCTCCAGCTCCCGGTGGTTGGTGGCGAAACGCAGCTGGCGGGCGTCCTCGTCGGCGAAGGCCGCCTCCGGGTCGATCCCGGCCCGGACCAGGAGCGGCGACAGCTCGGCCAGGATGCGGCCCTTGGGCACGGCCAGGGTGAGGTTGTCGTTGGCGATCATGGTCGAGCCGCCCGCCGGCTCACGGACCGGCGCCCGGCCCGGCGCCGCTTTCATGGCTCGGCCGCCAGGGCGTCGGCCAGGGCTCCCCCAGGTCCTCCAGGTGGCAGGCGATGCCGAACAGCTCGAGCCGCACCAGGGCGCCGCCGGAAAAGACCAGGGTGAGGGCGTTCGGGCGGATATCGACGGTCAGCAGGTTGAGCACCTGGTCCCGGTCGTGAAGGTCGAGCCCCTGGGTGCGCACCCGCCGCACCCGGTCGACGCAGACGCCGGCGTTGACCCGTTCGTAGTGGGTCCGCGCCTCCGCGTCCTCGAAGCGGACATCCTCCTGCACCTCGCCGCCGGAGCCCGGGTTCGCTGGCGCGTCCTCCATTTCACCGTCCGGCCGACCCGCCGCCGCCGCTGCCTCGGGGTGCTCCCAGCGGAAGCGGCTGACCACCATGACGAAGCGTTTCTCGCGCGGCAGGTAGGTCATCTCCGCCGGACGCACGACGGCGTCCTGGAGCATGGCGGCAAGCACCCGCAAGTCCTCGAGACCTCGGGCGCGCAGCTTGAGGGGCCGGGATTCGGCCATGCCGGACCGTCCTCTTTTCCTAGTCCCTGATGCGCTCGATGTCGGCGCCGCAGGCGGAGAGCTTCTCCTCGACGTGCTCGTAGCCGCGGTCGAGATGGTAGACCCGGTTGACCACGGTCTCGCCCTCGGCCACCAGGCCGGCCAGCACCAGGCTGACACTGGCCCGGAGGTCGGTCGCCATGACCGGCGCGCCCGTCAGGCTGGGCCGGCCGCGCACCAGGGCCGAGGCGCCGTGCACGTTGATGTTGGCGCCCATGCGCATGAGCTCGGGCACGTGCATGAAGCGGTTCTCGAAGATGCTCTCGGTGATCATGGAGGCGCCCTCGGCCGTGGCCATGAGGGCCATCATCTGGGCCTGCAGGTCGGTCGGGAAGCCGGGGAAGGGCTCGGTCATGACGTCGACCCCGGAGAGCCGGCCGTTGGCGCGGCTGACCGAGAGGCCGCGGTTGGTCTCGACGATCTCGACGCCGGCGTGGGTCAGCACCTCGATCACCGAGCGCAGGTGCTTGGGATCGGCGCCCACCAGGTCGAGCTGGCCGTCGGTGATGGCCGCCGCCATGGCGTAGGTGCCGGCCTCGATGCGGTCGGGGATGACGGGATGGCGGGCGCCGCCCAGACGGTCGACGCCATAGATGATGAGGGTGTCGCTGCCGAGCCCGGTGATGGCCGCGCCCATGCGGATCAGGCAGGCGGCCAGGTCGGCGATCTCCGGCTCGCGAGCGGCGTTGACCAGGCGGGTCTCGCCCTTGGCGAGCGCGGCGGCCATCATGAGGTTCTCGGTGGCGCCGACCGACACCATGGGGAAGACGACCTCGGCCCCCTTAAGCCCCTCGGGCGCGCTCGCGTGGATGTAGCCGTCGCGCAGCTCGATCCGGGCGCCCAGCGCCTCCAGCCCCTTCAGGTGCAGGTCGACCGGCCGGGTGCCGATGGCGCAGCCGCCCGGCAGCGAGACCTCGGCATGGCCGGCACGGGCCAGCAGCGGGCCCAGCACCAGGACGCCCGCGCGCATACGCCGCACCAGGTCGTAGGGCGCCTGGGTGCTGGTGAGACGCGCCGCCGACAGCTCGATGACCCGGCCCTGGTGGCCCGCCTCCTTCGCGGCGCCGTCCATGTTGATGGCGACGCCGTGCTGGGCCAGCAGGCCGGCCATGCTGGTGATGTCGTTGAGGTGCGGCAGGTTGGTGAGGGTCAGCGTCTCTTCCGTCAGCAGGCTGGCTGCCATCAGCGGCAGGGCCGCGTTCTTGGAGCCGCTGATGCGGATGTCGCCCTTCAGGGGACGGCCGCCGCGGATTCGAATCTTGTCCATCTAACGAGTTCCCGAGGTGAGGCGGAAGGCGGTTCGGCCGACGCCGCGGGGAGCCGCTGGCCGGCCCGGCGGTTCACAGCTTCGGCAGGGTGATGCCCTGCTGGCCCATGTACTTGCCGGCCCGATCGGCGTAGGAGACGTCGCAGACCGGGTCGCCCTGGAGGAAGAGGAACTGGCAGGCGCCCTCGTTGGCGTAGACCTTGGCCGGCAGCGGCGTGGTGTTGGAGAACTCCAGCGTCACGTGGCCTTCCCACTCCGGCTCCAGCGGCGTCACGTTGACGATGATGCCGCAGCGGGCGTAGGTCGACTTGCCGAGGCAGATCACCAGGCAGTCCCGCGGGATGCGGAAGTACTCCACCGTGCGCGCCAGCACGAAGGAGTTGGGCGGGATGATGCAGACCTCGCCGCGGCGCTCGACGAAGCTCTGCTCCGAGAAGTTCTTGGGGTCGACGTTGGCGTTGTCGACGTTGGTGAAGATCTTGAACTCGTCGGCGACCCGGGCGTCGTAGCCGTAGGAGCCGAGGCCGTAGGAGATCACCCCGTCGCGCTTCTGGCTCTCCTCGAAGGGCTCGATCATGCCCTTCTCGCGGGCCTGCCGGCGGATCCAGCTGTCGGGCATGATGGCCATGGTGTTCGAAGCTCCCGTCTCGCGGCCGCCGCGCCTTCGCGGCCACCGCTGGCGCTTTCTACTAGAGCGTCCCGACCTTCTCAAGCTATGGGCCTTCTCAAGCAACAGGCCTTCTCGAGCGGCCGGCCCTCCCGAGCGCACCTCAGGACCCGCCGCCCTCGGGCGCGTCCGGCGCATGGCCCGTCCTCTCGCCAGCCGGGTCCGGCTGGCCGTCGCCTCGGGGAGCGCCTTCCAGTGCGCCGCGCCCGCGGGCCTGGGCTTTCCGGCGGCGGAGGTTTTCCCGAAGCGCCGCGGCCCGGCGCGCCTCGCGCTCGGACCGGGCCGCCTGCCGGCCGTCCTTTCCCGCCCGCTCGCTCATGGGAGCGGGACTCTGGGGGCCAATTGGGGCGAGGTCAAGGCGCGGCCGGGGCCGAGGATGGACCGATCACGGGCCGATCGTGGGCGGCGTCGGCGCCGCCAGTTGGCGCTTGCCTTGGGCAGATCCCGGTGGCATGGTCCGCGCCATCCGGCCAGGAAACCAGGCTCCTCGTGCCGCCGTAGCTCAGGGGTAGAGCACTCCCTTGGTAAGGGAGGGGTCGGGTGTTCAATTCACCCCGGCGGCACCATCAAAACCCTAGGTACAGCAGACGATTGGAGCCCGCGCGGATCGGGCCCCATCCAGTTCGAGCGTCTGCGGACTTAGTCTTCGCCCGCCCGCGCCATGCGCGCCGCCTGCTCGATGGCGACTTTCAGGCTGGTGTGGTCGGCGACGCCCTGGCCGGCGATGTCGAAGGCCGTGCCGTGGTCGACGCTGGTGCGGACGAAGGGCAGGCCGACGGTGATGTTCACGCCGCTGTCGATCCCCAGGTACTTCACTGGGATCAGCCCCTGGTCGTGATACTGGGCGACCACGATGTCGAAGCGGCCCTCGCGGGCCTGGCGGAACACGGCGTCGCCCGGCCAGGGGCCGCTGGCCTCGATCCCCTCGGCCTGGGCGGCGGCGACCGCGGGCCGGATGATCTCGGCGTCCTCGTGGCCGAACAGGCCGCCCTCCCCGGCGTGGGGATTGAGTCCGGCGACGGCGACCCGCGGACGCGGGACGCCGAGCCCCGCGACGGCGCGGGCCGCGAGACGAATGGTCTTCAGCACGCGTTCCGTGGTGACGCTCTCGATGGCCTCGCGCAGGGCCATGTGGATGGTGACCAGGATGACCCGCAGCTCGTCGTTGGCGAGCATCATGGCGTAGTCGTCGGTTCCGGTGAGAGCGGCCAGGATCTCCGTGTGCCCGGGATGGGCCACACCGGCCGCCTGCAAGGCTCCCTTGTGGATCGGCGCGGTGGCGATGGCGGAGACGGCGCCGGAGAGGGCCAGGTCGACGGCCCGCTCGATGTAGCGATAGGCCGCGGCTCCGGCTTCTGCGCACACCTGGCCGAGCGGCAGGCTCTCGGGCAGCTGGGAGACCTTGAGGACGTTGACGACGCCGGCCGCCGGCCGCGCCTGGCCGACCTCGTCGAGCGCCGCGATCTCCACCGCCAGGCCCAGCCGCCGCGCCTCCCGCACCAGGATGGCGGCGTCACCGACGACGACGGCTGGTTCGCCGAAGGCGGCATCGGCGAAGGTCTTCAGCACGATCTCTGGGCCGATGCCGGCGGGATCGCCCATGGTGACGGCGACCGGCCGATCGATCCTGGCCATGACGCTCGATCCTCTCCACCGACTCGAGAAAAGCGGGGATCGTCGAAGCCGGCCGCCTAGCCCCGCGGCTTGCGCCCGCCCGTGGCCGTCTTGATGAGGTCCCAGAGTCCCGTCCTGGCCTGGGGGCTGGCCCCGAGGACGATGCCGGCCAAGAAGGCGCCGATGACGGCCGTGCGGGAATTCGCCTTGATCCAGGTCCCCAGCTCCGCGCCCATGGCGCCGGCCATGGCCGTGGCCTCGGCGTCCGACAGCCCCGCCTTGCGGACGGACGGCCGGGGCTTCTTGCCCGCGCCGCCGATCTGGCCGAACCTCAGCGCCAGAATGATCGCGACGGCTCCCAGCACGGCGATGGCGCCTGTCAGGAAGGCCGCCGCCGTCTCGTCGAGCTCGTCCGCGAGGCCGAGGAAAATGGCCAGGAGCAGGAAGGCCCCGCCGCTCACCGCCAGCAGCGCCGCGACGATGACCAGCGCGAAGCGGACGGCGATCCTGTTGAGCGCGTCTTCCACCATGATCCCCCTGACCCGGGCCCCCGCGACCCGGCCCGAACCGCCGGAGCGTCGCGCGGCCGGCCCGCTAGCGGCCCAGCAACCTGCCGAGCAGCAGTCCCGCGCCGAAGGCCACGAGGACGCTGGCGAAGGGACGCTCGGAGATATGGTTCTCGACCGATTGGATGGCGGCCTTGGCCTGCTCCTCCGTCGCCGCCGCGGCGCCCTTCAGGGCGTCGGCGCCCTGGTGGCCGCGCTCCGCGGCCATGCCCTTCAGGGTATCCGTCAAGGCGGCCATGTCCCGCTTGAGCTGCTCCAGATCGGCCTTCAGCTGCTCCGCGTCGGAGGCGGCGTCCCTCGTGGCCATGTCGTTGCTCCTCTCTCTCGTACCTCGAACCTGCTGCGAGCAGGCGGCTCCCCGGTTGGGGCCGGCCGGCCCATGCGAGAACCGAATTGGAGGCAGGTCCCCCGGCGATCCACTCGACCGTCCCCTCCGCCGCCGCGCCGCCGCCCCGACCGCCGTTGCGATATTAGCCACATCGCCGGCCGCAGGGCCAGATCGGCAACGCGCCTGTCGGAAGCCGTGTCGAAACGGCGGCGAGATCTGTGCCGGACATGGCCATCCCGACGCCTGCCCGGGCTCTCCGGTTCGGCAGGGGGCAAACGCCAAAGGGCCCCGAGCTGCCTCCCGTCCGGGTGCGAACCTAGGTGGCCCGCCCGCGCGGACCCGCGAGCAGCCAGATGATCAGTCCGAGCAAAGGCAAAATCAGGATGACGAGGATCCAGAGCACCTTGGCCCCGTTGGAAGCGCCGCTCTGAACCACATTGATGATCGCCCAGATGTCGGCCGCCAGGATCAGCAGCCCGATCAATCCCCCGAATTCGATACCCATCTCGTCTTCTCCTCCTTGATCCGCCGGGTCGGATCGTCCCCTTGGCCCCGGCAAGGAACGACGGGCCCTGACCCGGCGGCGCAGCACCGCCGCGAAGTCCCTCCCCTCCGGAATAGGCGGCAACGGCGGCGCCGACAAGGAACGATTGGCCGATGGGCGCCTTGGCCGCGTGTGCTCGATGGCGCGCGAGTGCGCAGGTCAGCGTCCGCCCGCGTGGACCCGCCTGGAGCGCACGAGCTCCTGCTGCTCGTCCTCAGAACGCCGCCCGGCCGCTGCTCCGCCTTCGCCCTGGAGGGCGAAGCGTTCGGCGACGAAGCGCCAGTTCACCAGCTTGTCCAGGAAGGCCTGCACGAAGTCGCCGCGACGGTTCTGGTAGTCGAGATAGTAGGCATGCTCCCAGACATCGCAGGTAAGCAGCGGATGCTGCCCGTAGACGCTCGGCGGCACCGCGTTGGGCGTCGAGGTGATCTTCAGGCGGCCGTCGTCCAGCACCAGCCAGGCCCAGCCGCTGCCGAAACGGGCCGTGGCCGTCGCCAGGAACTCCTGCCTGAAGGCTTCCAGACCGCCCAGGTCCTCGTCGATCCGGCGGGCCAGGTCGCCCACAGGTGCGCCGCCGCCGTCGGGCGACATGCAGTCCCAGAAGAAGCTGTGGTTCCAGCACTGGGCGGCGTTGTTGAAGAGACTTTCCAGATCGCCGCTCCCGGCCGACTTCCGCACGATCTCGTCGAGGGGAAGGTCGCTCATGCCGGTCTCGTCCAGGAGCCCGTTCAGCTTGTCCACATAGCCACGGTGGTGCTTACCGTGGTGCAGCTTCAGGGTCTCGGCGGACATGTGCGGCACGAGCGCGTCATAGGCATAGGGAAGGTCGGGCAGGCGGATGGTCATCTCTCGGTCCCCGTTCAGTTGATCGACGGCGCGCCGGAGGTAAACCGGCGCCGATCGGCCGGCGCCTCACGGCAAGCGGCCAGCGATTGCTTTCAATGTGTGCAACGCCCTCAACGTGTGCAACGCTTCGGCGACCGCAAGGTTCCGAACCGCCGTTGCGGCAGGCACAGGAACCGACTTGCCCGATCGCGACCTGTTCGGGAAGCCCCGCTCCGTCAGTCCCGGAACAGATAGACGGGGCTGGTCCAGGCCTGGAAGCCGTCCTCGGTGGTGGCGCGGATCCACAAGGGGTTGTCGCGGCCCGCGGCGATGGGCACGCGCACCTCGCCCGCGAGCGGGCCGCCCTCCAGCGCGCCCGGCAGGCGGAAGAGCCTCAGCTCCAAGTCCAGGCCGCCCGCGGGTATCACCTTGTCCTCGGCGCCGATCTCGGCGAGCGGCAGGCGTGCGCCCATGTGGTTGGTCTCGATCTCGACCGCGGCCTCGGCGCCCTCCTCCAGCCAGACGTCGATGGCGCCGAAGTTGCCCGCCGTCACGGACTCCCAGGCGAGCGTGCGTTCGTCCTCCTGCTTCAGGCCGCGCTCCGGGTGCCAGGCGTTGATCTCGCGGGTCTCCAGGATCCGGCAGCCATGAAAGACCGCCCGGCCGCGCCAGTTAGCCTTGGCGCCACGGCCCTTGACCATGGCGCCCCGCCAGAGCAGCCGCAGCCGGCCGGGCGGCGCGAGCGGCGCGGTGTTGCGGAGGGTCGCCACCCTCTCCATGCCGTTCAGCACGTCGACCCGCTCGACCGGCGCCCGGGCATGGACGGAGAAGGCCAGCTCGACCTCCCGCGCTGCCGTCCGCGCGATGTCGCCCATGGTGAGCCGCTCGGCCGGCGCGCTCTCGGCCTCCGGGTCGACCTGCGGGTCGGTCGCGAATCGCGCAAAGCCGGCCTCGGCGGTCACCGACAGGTCGACGTGGATGCGGTCGCCTGTGGTGGCGTAGTGCCGCCGACGCCGCAGGCAGTCGAACAGCCGGTCCCGGTCGAGCCGATCCATGAGGAAACAGGTGAGGCCACCGTAGGCCCCGAAGTCCGAGGCGCCTGGATAGCTCGCCCCGGGCCGGCCCTTGTGGCCGTCGCTGTTGGCCACCACGCCGACCCGGTAGCCTTGGCGGAAGCAGTCCTCCATCAGCCACTCGAAGGTGCCCCAGGCCGAATGGATCTCCATGGCCGTCTCCAGGCGCCGGTCGTGGGCATAGGCGACGTCGGCCGGGCGCCCGCCGATGTGGGCGTAGACGACGCAGTCCTCGTTCTGGAGGGCGGCGAAGAGGTCGCGCGCCGTGGGCGCGTCCGTGTCGATCTCGCTGCGGTCCGCGATCAGGGCGTGGGAAGAGCGCCGGATAGTACGGCCCTCGCGGCGGAAATAGACGTTGCGGTCGCCGCCGACGCCGGTGTTGCCCGACCATTCGTAGCCCGGCAAGGTCAGGAAGCGGCCGTCCTCCTGGAACTCGGTGGTCAGCTCGTTGATGTGAGCCCAGAAGGGGCCGTTCACCTGGAAGTCGTTGGCCTGGTGGCTGGTGGCGTCGAGGAAGGCGAGATCGCGGGCGAAGGCGAAGTACTCCCGCGCCGTGTTGATGCCGACGGACTCGCCGCTCTGGCCGTGCATGTCGGCCCAGCAGGACAGGTGCCCGCCGGCGCGGACGAGGAGCGGATTTGAGGTCGCCAGCGGCAGGCCGCCCGCGTCCAGGACATCGATCGCGAGCGTGCCCTCCCCCTCGACCGTGAGCCCTTCCACCACCAGGGCGCGCTCGCCTTTCGCGAACGGGATCTCCTCGGGCAGGCCCGCGACAGGCCGCGACGGCCTCAAGGTCAGCCGCTGGTCGACCCGGTCCGAGGGATTGCCGTAGCGATCCTCCGCCTTGAGGCTGAAGCGGAAGGGCTCGCCCGGCCGGCGCAGGCTCGGCAGCACCGCCTTCCAGACGGCGGGCGGGCCCGGCACGATGCTGATCACGGGACTGTCTGCGACGGGCACGAAGTGGCCGGTGGCGCAGACGTCGGCGAGAACGCGCCAGGAGAAGGCCGTCTCGCACATGGACTGAAGCCTGAGCCCCGGCGAACCGCTGGAGGTGTCGCCCAGGACCACCTCGATGGTGTCGCCTTCCCGCAGATAGCCCTTGCGGGCGGCGACGGTGAGGGCCTGGTACCAGGGCCGCTGATGGCCGTTGGCATCGAAGGCGATCTGAAGCGGAATGCCGTTGGAGCTCTTCGCGGTGACGTAGTTGAGGGCGTTCGGATCCCCGGTCTGTAGCGGGCCGCCGTCGGCGGTGAAGCGGAAGACGATGCGGATCGAGCCGGTGTCGTCGAGACCGTAGCGCCCGGTGGTGTAGGTGATCCTGAAGGTCTGCAGGCTGCGGGCCTCGAAGCAGCCTTTGGGCTCCAGGTCGGCCGAGCCGTAGAGCACCGGATCCTCGGCGGGCCGGGCGTTCGAAAAGATCTCGGCGACGAACCGGGGCGTCGGCCCCGGCACGACCCTCTCCTCCCGCGCTGTCGGCACCGCTCAACTCCCTTCGGCCGTTCGCCGATCCCGTGGCTTCACCCGGGCCCGTCTCGAACGTTAGTCCCGACGACGCACTCTTCGCAATCCGATCCTTGCCCGTCCGAGACCGGCCGGCGGCGCCATGCTAGCTTCAGCCCATGAGCCTCGAAAGCTGGATCGCCCTGGTCTTCGCCCTGACCCTGCTCGGCCTCTCGCCGGGGCCGGCCTGGGCCAGCGTCGTCGCCACTTCGATCGCCCGCGGCTTCGCGGCGGCGGCGGCCATGGCGCTGGGCGTGGCGCTGGCGGACGTGGTCTTCCTGCTGTTCGCCGTCTTCGGCCTGGTGCTGCTGGCGAAGGCGCTGGGCGCCCTCTTCCTCGCCGTCAAGCTGGCCGGGGCGGCCTACCTGATCTGGCTGGGCATCCGGCTGTGGCGCCATCCACCGGCCGTTCCGGATGCGCCGCCGACGGCGGGGCGGCCGCTCGGCCCGTTCCTCGCCGGCTTCGCGCTGACCCTGGGCAACCCCAAGGCCATCGCCTTCTATCTCGGATTCCTGCCGGCCTTCATGGACCTGGCCGCCATCGACGGCTGGGACGTCGCCCTGATGGCGCTCACCACCTTCACGGTGATTGCCGCCATGCTCTCGGGCTACGCCGCCGCGGCGGTGAGGTCCCGCCGTCTTCTCCGCCGCGAGCCCGCGCGCCGGCTGATCGGGCGCCTGCTGGGCACGACCCTGGTCGGTGCTGGGGTGGTGGTGGCGACCCGCTAACGGGCCAAGGGGCCCGCGGACGGGGTAGGCGAGAGTTCGCCCTACCGAGCGGTCGGGGCGCGGGTTCGGCCGTGTGCTATCAGTCGGTGTTCGCCACGGAAGACGGGGAGAAGAACTCGGGGTTCCTGTCCATGGCCTCGCGGATGACGTCGTAGGTGCTGTCGTCGCCAGCGACGAAGCCGTCCTTGTTGAGCGCGTTGAGCGCGACCGGGTCGTCCAGGTTCAACAGGACCTGGCTGAGGGCGGTCTCGATGCGCTCCGGCAGCCCGGCCCGCGCGATCCACGGCTTGGTCACGTTGGTGAAGCGGGCGACGGCGCGCAAGGGCATGCCCTGCTTCACCAGATCCTTGTAGGTCTTTTCCTTCAGTGCGCCCGCGTCGTAGCGGCCGAGGGCGACGGCGGAGCCGACGAGATCGTGCCGGCCCAGGTAGTCGTAGGACTCGAGGTCGTCCGCCGCGATGCCGTGCTTCAGCAGGTAGAGTTGGGACAGGTAGCGGCCGATGGTCGAGTTCTCGTCGCCGAAAGCGAAGGTCCGGCCCTCGAGCTGGGAGACGTCCCGGATGTCGCTGTCCTCGCGGACGCAGATGACGCCGAAGAAGATCTTGATGCCCTTCTTGCTCTCGACCGCCAGAACCGAAAGGTCGGGCTCCTGGCGCTTGGCCAGGACGTAGGACGCCGGGCCGAAGCGGGCGAAGTCGACCTTGCCGCTGACCAGGTCGTTCAGCCCCGCCTCGTAGCTCTTCGCCACATGGGTCCGGATGGTCACGGGCTCCGAAAGCTCCGCCGAGAGGCGTTCCTCCAGCTCGTGCAGGGCAGGACGGAACTGCAGGATCATCTTTGACGGCTTGTCGGTCGTATAGAGACCGAACACCAGCTCGATGTCCGCGCGCGCAGTGCTGGTGCAGAGCAGCATGAGCAGGCACGCGAGAAAGCCCGCGATCCCTTTGGGGCCGCGGGCACGGGACGGCTTGGAAAACAAAGGCATGACGTCGGCTACCCAGTCGCCTGTGAAATCGACATCAGAATATGCAAATAGAATTATTGAGTGGTTAACACTTGAGCACTCAGAATGATTGTCATGTAACTGTCATGCAATTGTAATATTCAAGTTATTGAAAGTCGCTATTTCAATGAAGCGGCGCTTCGTTTACAGAGAAGCAGTCGAAGCAGGCGAACTAGATTGCCTCCCCTGTTGTTCGATTGGGCGCAGCATCGGGCCGATTTCATTCGGAGGGTTGCGGTTCGTCTTGGACGCCACGCCAAGAACCCGGGGCGGATATCGTTGACTGTCATATGTTCTTCAAGGAGCCGAAGTAACGTCCCCGGACGAGGTCCCCATCGCTGGCCCGGGCCCGAACCAAGGAGGCAGCCCAGTCGCCCTAGATGGATATTCTGATCATCATCGCCATCGTGGCCATCGCCGTGCTGCTGACCGGGTTGACGGACCTGCGTGCCCTGCGCCGGCCCTTCCAGAGCAAGTCCGGCCCGGACGAGAGTGGCCCCGACGCCGCGAGCGACGCCGATGCGCCGGCCGGCGGACGGACCGGCAAGAAGCAGCAGAAACGCTCGACCTAGGCAGAGGCGGACGGTCTCGCCGGCACTTCCCGCTCTGCTCGGACGTTTGCCAGCGTAGAAGCCGCCTGACCGTCGCGGACAGCCTTGGCAAGGTCAGCGGCGGCAAAGGCCGATCTCGAACGCGTATACCCCATATACACCGTTTTCCGTTCCGCCTCCCTGGCCAACAAACCTAATTTACTTGGTCTTAACGGTGATCCTGGGCTCCCATCAGAGGACCCTGTGGATTGTCGTCGGGTTTGGGGGCGTCGTGCTGCAGGTAGGCTGTTCATTGCCAGAGTACCGGAAGGGGGCGGAGTCGATCGGCCTCGGCCGGGCTTGGGCTTTGGCCGCGAGGACCCTCCGCAACCGGGCGCCAGTTCGCCTCGGACGGCGCGGGGGACGAAAGCCATTGGCGGCCGCCGCCTGGCTCGCGTTGCCGGCCTTGCTGGTGCCTGGGACCGCGTGGGCGATTCCCTCGCCCGATCTCGCCATCAACTTCAGCAGCAACGCGGCACAGCTCCTCGGTCTCGCCACCGCCATGTTCGGCGGCGCAGCGCTCGGCCGGCGCAAGGCCGGAATGGCAAACGGGACCGGCTCGTTCAACCTGCCCAGCCGCGGCCTGCGCTGGGCCTTCGGCATCCTGGCCCTGCTGTTCGTGGTTTCGGTCGGCTCCAACATCTTTCTTTGGACCTGGCAGGTCGACGATCAGCAGCGGCGGATGCAGTACAATCTGCTGCGCCCCTCCGTGGAGGCGGGCAAGTCGGTCGGCGACGTCTCCATCAAGACCCTCGCCTACAGCGAGCAGATCCACCATCCCCTCGGCATCACGACCGACCACCTGGACCAGATTCTCAATGCGCAGGAGCCGGGCGACGGCAAGGAGATCAACTTCATCGACGTGCGCGAGCCGGAGGAGATCGAGGTCGGCTGGCTTTCCGGCTTCTCCTCCGTCCGCTATCCGGACCTGCTTGCCCAGGCGGAAAAGCTCAAGCTCGCCGACCGCACGAACATCCTGATCTGCGAGTCGGGCAACAGGAGCTCCGAGCTCTGCGAGAAGCTGGCCGCGGCCGGCATCGACTGCAGCTTCATCGTCGGCGGCTACGGCAAATGGCGGGCCGAGAACCGGCCGGTCAGCTACCCGCCGTCGCAGCGCACGACAAGCCAGCGCGACGTGCCTCTCTATCCGAACAAGGGGGTCCTGCTCGACACGCCCGAGGTCAAGCGCATGGTTGCCGAGGACGATGCGATCTTCGTCGACGTGCGCTATCCCAAGGAGTTCGGGCAGAGCCACCTCCCGGGTGCCATCAACATCCCGCTCCGCAGGCTCGAGAGCGAGGAGATGTGGCGGAGCCTCGAGGCGGTGCCCAACCGGCCGGTCATCGCGCCCTGCTACGACAAGCGCAGCTGCTTCTACTCGACCATCCTCGGGCTGCGGCTGCACCGGCTCGGCTACGACTTCCGCGGCCGCTACACCCTGCCCCACGAGTACTACCTGCCGGCAACGCCGGCGCCCTTCGAGACGGACTGGCTGGGGGTGGACGACCGCAGCTGGATGGCGGCAGCCAGCACCCCCTTCATCACCGCCCTGGAGTGGACCCGGGACCGCACCGGGGCGCTCTGGGCGGCGATTCTGCTGGTGGTCCTGCTGCTGCGGCTGCTGATCCTGCCCTTCACGGCCAAGGCGGAGCGGGATCAGTACGTGCTGCGCCGGCTCGCCGATCAGATCGCCGAGCTGAAGGAGCGCCTCGACCAGGACCGCACGCGTCTCTCGCGCGCCCTCAAGTCGCTCTACCGCAAGCACCGCCTGACGCCGGGCCTCAACGTGCTCGGCATCTGCCTGCAGGTTCCGCTCTTCCTGATCTTCTTCTACGCCGTCGGTCGCGTCAGCGAGACGAGCTCGGGCTCGCTGCTCTGGCTGTCCTCGCTGGGCGAGCGGGATCCCTACTGCATCCTGCCCGTCGGCCTGGGGTTGCTGGTGTTCCTGCACCTGCAGCTCAACGCCGCCTCCCACAGGCTCCGCTACCTGGTCCTGCGCGCGGCGATCGGCATCGGCCTGGCCTCCATCACCCTCAACCTGAGCGCGGGCGTGAACTTCTACCTGGTGCTCAGCACCGGGCTGATGATGGCCCAGAGCCAGATCGTCCGCTACCTCGTCGGCCGCCGCCAGTCCGAGGCCCGGCCGCAGCAGCGGCGCGCCGAGCCTAGCCGGACGGCCGACATCGTCGACCTCTCCGAGTCCGACGAAACCGCCGGCTGCGGCAACAAGGCGGCCCGCCTGGCGCACATGATCCGGGCCGGCCTGCCGGTGCCCCGGGGCTTGGTGCTGACCGATCACCTCTTGAGCAGCCACATCGGCAACTACCAGTGGGTCTGCGAGAGCGAAGTCTGGGACAATGTCCCCTGGCACGGCGCGGACGAGGATCTGGTGCTGGCCGTGCGCAGCTCCGGGCTGGCCGAGGACGGCGAGGCGCGCAGCTATGCCGGCGTCTTCGAATCGGTGCTCGAGGTCCAACCGCAGGAGCTGACCACCGCCGTCAAGGTGGTGCGCTCCTCCATGACGTCGGAGCGCGCGGCCGCCTACGGCGGGGATGATACCCGCGCCGGCGGGATCATCGTCCAGGAGATGATCGACGCCGACTACGCGGGGGTCCTCTTCACGGAGCACCCCGGCCAGTCGAGCTGCATGCACGTCGAACTGGTGTCCGGCCTGGGCCAGGCGGTGGCGGACGGCACAGTCGCGCCGGAGGGCTACCTCTTCGGCCGCTACAGCGGCAGGAGCCTCGACGGCAACACCCCGCCGATGGACTTGGCGCCTCTTCTGGCCCTCGGCCGGCGCGCCGAGGAGCTCTTCGGCGGGCCCCAGGACATCGAGTGGGCCTACGGCGACGGCCAGTTCTTCCTGCTGCAAGCTCGCGACATCACGGCGCGGGCTAGCGACCCGGCGTCCGATCCGGCGCGCGCCGCGCTGGAGGCGGAGCGGAACCGCCTCCTGAAGATCGCGTCCACCGCCGCGCCGGAGCAGGTGGTCTTCGCCCAGACCGAACTCAGCGAGCTGCTGCCGCGCCCGACCCCCTTCAGCCTCTCCTTCATGGAGGCCCTCTTCGCGCCGGGCGGCAGCACGGACCTGGCCTGCCGTCAGCTGGGCATCAAGTACCAGGCCAGCGAAGACTCGGACTCCATGGTGACGACGGCCTTCGGCGCCCTCTACATCAACAAGCTGGAGGAGAAGAGCCGCTTCGCGCGCTCGCCGGGCACGCTGAGCTCCTACCGCCTGTCCCGCGCGGCCGAGTCCATCGCATCGGATTTTCTCAACGACTTCATTCCGCCCTTCCTCGGCCACGTCCGGCTGCTGGAGGCCGTGGACCCCGCGCGCCTGCGCAGCGAGGCGCTGTTCAACCTGCTGGAGGAGACCTGCGAGACCTTCATCAAGGAGCACTACGTCCAGGCCGACATCATCAATATCGCGGCCGACTTCTACTTCAGGACCGCGGAACGGGAGCTCAAGCGCAAGGACCTTTCGCCCTCCGCCTATCTGAGTCACATCCCGGAGACGGCCGCGCACCGCTCCATGGTCCTGCTGCAGGAGATCCGCAACGGTCACAGGTCGACGGCGGACTTCCTCAACGTGTTCGGCCATCGTGCCACCAACGACTACGAGTTCGCCCAGCCCCGCTACAACGAGGATCCGGCACTGGTCCAGCGCCTGGTCGAGCGCGCCCACGAGAACCAGGTCGCGGCGAACCTGCGGGGCAACCCGCCGCCTCTGCCCGAGGGGCGTCCCCTGGCATTGGCCGTCAACCGCGCCTGCGGCTACCAGGCGCTCAAGGAAGAGGCCAAGCACATCTGCCTGCGGGAGCTGGCCGTCATCCGCCGCCTGCTGCTGGCCCTCGACCAGCGGCTCAAGCTGGACGGCGGCATCTTCTATCTGACCCTGCAGGAGCTGCCCCAGCTACGCAACGCGGGCTTCCTCGCCATCGCCCAGGAGCGGATCGCCCAGCGGCGGCTCGAGGAGGAGGCCTTCAAGACGTTGCCCCTGCTACCGAGCGACCTCAGCCTGGAGCAGTTGGAGGCGCTGCGCCTGGACGGCTCGAAGGCCGCCGGTCCTGCCAAGTCCGCGAACGACCTGCACGGCACCCTGGTGGCCGGGCAGGCGCCGGTGGAAGGCCGCGCGCGGGTGGTCATGAACGGCGAGATCGTGTCCCTGCAGCAGGGCGAGATCCTGGTCGCGCGCTACCTCCATCCGGACTGGACGCCCGCCTTCCCGCGGGCCGGCGGCATCATCACCGAGGTGGGCGGCTGGCTGAGCCACGCCGCCATCGTGGCGCGCGAGTACAACGTGCCGACCATCGTAGGCGCCCGCGGCGCCCTCGATAGAATCGAGACCGGCGACACCCTCCGCCTGCATTCCAACGGCAGCGTCGAGGCGGTCAGCTAAGACACGACCGCGCCAGCACGCAGCAGCGTTGATACTCCATCAAGTAGCTATTCGGGGCCCGCAGCCGATTGAGCGGCATCGCCGGTCGCACGCGGGCTGTCTGTAGCGCTATGGGCGCCCCGCAAACGGTCGCGTATCGTCACCCGTTGAATTGCGACGAAGTCGATCCGTACCATCAGTCCTTCGGGATCAGTGTCACGACGCATTCATCATTCGTTTCGAGACCGGCCTTTCTGCACTGCGGTTCGGTCAGATTGAAGAAGAAAACATCGGAGCCCTTGCCCCATGGCCGAACATTCCTCTCGAACGGTTCGCTGTCGTTCAACCTCACCAAGGCCGAAAAAGTCCGCGTACGACCTTGCACGTGTTCCGGCTTGACAACGACGTATCGGGGCAGGTCGGACTGCTTGCGCAAGATCCTAGCCTTGAACGTGCTCTTGTCCTGATCCATTGCCTGCTTCCGAAGCTTCGATTTCCGGTCCGGATCTGAGCGTAGGACTATCTCGAACCGGAGCCTTGTGACCGACAAGGGTCCGATCCCGACCTGTACCATGTCCCGTCGGGCGCCAGACATGCTGCTGAAACCTGTTGCGGTCGGCGCCAATGCTCTCGAGCCTACGCCGGTCGGCATCGCCGAGCGTGATGGAGATCGTGGCACCCGAGCCGCAGACTTGCATTTGCAGCGGACCGAGAGAGCCCCTCCGGGGCGCTTCCGTCTCTGTCAAACCTTTAGGACAGGGCGATCTCGAGGAACTCGGGCAGCAGCCGGTCCGTCGCGAAGTAGTCCTCGGCCAGGCGGCGCGAGGCGCGGCGCTGGCGCTCGTAGTCGGCGTTGACCTCCTCGATGGCCTCGACCGCCTCCGGCAGCGAGTCGAAGGTCAGCAGGCCCTCGCCTCTCGGCAGCCAGTCGGGCAAGCCCGTGTCCTGCATGACCACGGGGCGGCCGGCCGCCAGGTAACAGACGCTCCTGTCGCTCAGCCAGCCGCTCTTGGAAGAGACGTAGCCGTTCTTCGCCAGCAGGAACTCGCCGCGCGAGCCCTCGACGAACTGGCGGTAGGCGGCGGGCGTGTGCGCCACCTCGTCGGCCAGGATCGTGCCCCAGCCGTTCTCCGCCAGGTAGTCCCGCTCGGTCCTGCGGACCGCCAGGCAGATGTCCTGTTCGGTGCGCTTGGGTAGATCCAGATAGCTATCGAAGACGCCGCGCCGCTGACAGTTCGGGTCGTTGAAGGGCCCGTTCAGGCGGATGACCGAGGTCAGCTGGGCGGCCGGGCCGTTCTGCGCGAAATCCCAGTGCTCGAGCGCGACGGGCGGCCGGGTCCGGTGCCACTCGTGTCCGTTGGTGGGGATCAGGCCGTTGCCGTTACCGACACCCAGGCCGATGGTGAAGAGGTGATGATACCTCTCCAGCGCCTCGGCCCAGCCAGTGGAGGAATCGGCGATTGCGCCTTGGGTAAAGCTGGGGTCGACATCGATGAAGACCCGGCGCTTCGGCCAGGAGTACTCCGGGCGCCAGTTCCACAAGGGGCTGGCCCGGGCGATCAGCAGGTCGGCCTGGGCACAGATCTCCTGGAACTCCGCCAGGGCCAAGCCGCGCGACTGTTCGCCGACGCGAAAGATCCAGCGGTCCGCGCAGCCGATCAGGCCGAGGCACTCGTTCACGAAGCCGGCGGCGCGGTCGATGTCGCTGATGCGCTGGCCCGAACTCCAGACGTAGAGCTCCGAGGAGTAGCTCTCGCCGGCCGGGCAGTCCTCCAAATAATAGACCTCGT
>CBDDCC010000012.1:0-14270 GCA_965225935.1 Rhodospirillales bacterium | reverse complement strand
GATGGAGTCCATCAGGAGGAGCACGTCGCGGCGCTGATCTCGGAAGTATTCCGCCAGCGCCAGGCTGGTGTAGGCCGCCTGGCGGCGCATCAGAGGCGGCTCGTCGGAGGTCGCCACCACCACCACCGAGCGGGCGAGCCCCTCCGGGCCCAGGTCGTCCTCGAGCCATTCCTGGACCTCGCGGCCGCGCTCGCCGATCAGGCCGATCACGTTCACGTCCGAGTGGGTATAGCGGGCAAGCATGGAGAGCAGCACCGATTTTCCCACCCCGGAGCCGGAGAAGATGCCCATACGCTGGCCCCGGCAGCAGGTCAGGAAGGTGTTGATGGCGCGCACGCCCAGGTCGATCTTGCCCCCGACCCGGCCGCGGGCGTGGGCCGGCGGCGGCGCCGCGCGCAGGCGGAAGCCGGATTTGCCCACCGGCAGCGGCCCCTTGCCGTCGATCGGCCGGCCGAGGGCGTCGACCACGCGGCCGAGCCAGGCGTCGGTCGGCTTGATCACCGGCTCGGCGGCGGCGACTTCGGCCTTGCAACCCAGCCCGACTCCCTCCAGGGTGCCGAACGGGAGAAGGATGGCGTGGCCCTTGCGGAAGCCGGTCGCCTCGCACATGACGGCGCTACCGTCGCGCGTCCTCACCCGGCAGCGCTCGCCGACCGAGAGCCCATGCTCCAGACCGGCGGCTTCGACCACCAGTCCCAGCACGCTGACCACGCGCCCGTACAGTTGATGGCTCGGAACCTGCTCCAGCTCCTCGATCGCGCTCTGAATGGCCGTGCCCAAACGCGCGCTCCCCCACGTGGGATTTCAGGGAAAATCCACGAATCTGAGGGCTTAGTATGGTTCTTCCGGCTTAAGCGTCGGTAAAACGGAATGGCAATTTATTTAATCACGCTAATAGTTTATTAACGATCCTTCCCGAAAATGGTTAATAGGATATATTTTCGCGGACTTCGTTAGATCGGGGTGAACCAACGATGCGTGTACTGCTTGTCGAAGACGACTCTGCCACGGCCCAGTCCATCGAGATGATGCTGCGGTCGGAAGGATACGTCTGTGGACACCACGGACATGGGCGAAGACGGGCTCGAGATCGGGAAGCTCTACGACTATGACATCATCGTTCTGGATCTCATGCTGCCGGACATCGACGGCTACGAGGTGCTGCGCCGCTTGCGCGCCGCCAGGGTCCAGACGCCGATTCTGATCCTTTCGGGCCTGAGCGGCCTGGACGACAAGATCAAGGGCCTGGGCGTCGGCGCCGACGACTACCTGACCAAGCCCTTCGACAAGCGGGAGCTGATCGCCCGCATCCAGGCCATCGTCCGGCGCTCCAAGGGACATCCCGACTCGATCATCCAGACCGGCAAGCTGAAGGTGAACCTGGACGCCCGCACGGTCGAGGTGGACGGCCAGCCGCTGCACCTGACCGGCAAGGAATACGGCATCCTGGAGCTGCTTTCCCTGCGCAAGGGCACGACCCTCACCAAGGAGATGTTCCTCAATCATCTCTACGGCGGCATGGACGAGCCCGAGCTCAAGATCATCGACGTCTTCGTCTGCAAGCTTCGCAAGAAGCTCTCGGCGGCGACCGGCGGCGAGAACTACATCGAGACCGTCTGGGGCCGCGGCTACGTGCTGCGCGACCCGGCGCCCAGCGAGAACGAGAAGTCCGACATGGAGCCGCAGGTGGCGACCGCCTGAGGCGCCGCCCGGTTCCACACCCGACGGCAAGGCAAGATCGAAGCCGGCGTGCCCTCTGGGGCGCGCCGGTTTCTTTTTGGGACGATTTCCGGAGAGCCGCTTAGCCGGCGGCGCGGGAGGCGGCCGGTTCGGCGTCGAACAGGCCGTAGATGCCCTGGAGGCCGGGAATGGGCTGGAGGCGCTCGCTCAGGCCGGTCGCCGGCTCGTCGACGCCCAGGCAAACGAAGCCCTCGCCGTTCAGCTGGCCGGCCAGGCGCTCCAGCACGGCCTTCTGCAGCTCCCGGCCGAAATAGGGCAGGACATTGCGGCACAGGACCATGTCGAAGCGCCCCAGGTGCGCACAGTCGTCCAGCAGGTTGGACGGCCGGAACTCGACGATCTGTCGCAGCACATCGGCAACACGCCAACGGCCATCGTCCTGGGAAAAGTCCCGGATCAGGTAGGTGATGGGCAGGCCGCGCTGGACCTCGAGCTGGGAGTAGATGCCGTCGCGGGCCCGGTTCAGCACCTCGGCCGAGAGATCGGTGCCGAGGATCTGCACCTCCCAGCCCGTCAGGTCCCGCTCCCGGTCGCGCAGCAGCATGGCCAGCGAATAGACCTCCTGGCCGCTGGAGCAGCCGGCGCACCAGATCCTGAGCGACCGGGTCTGGTGGTTCTGCTGCAGCAGGTGGGGCAGCACCAGGTCGCGGAACTGGAGGAAGGGCCGGCCGTCGCGGAAGAAGTGGGTCTCCTTGATCAGGAGGGCCTCGATAATGTCCGCGATGAGGGCCTTGTCGGACTGCAGGCGCAGCGCCTGGGCCAGGTCGTCGAGCCGATTGAAGTTCCACTTGCGGGTCACCGGGGCGAGCCGGCCCTTCATCAGATAGGCCTTGTCCCGCGGCAGGTCGATGCCCGCCCGTTCCACCAGGAGCGTCCGGATCAGCTCGAAATCATTGACGTCCATGACGACCCCTAGATGAGCCCGACCTGGGCGAACTTGTCGGCGAGGATCTCATTGTCGAAGGGTTTCATGATGTATTCGTTAGCGCCGGCACCGAGTGCCTGCTTGATGTGCTCGACGTCGTTCTCGACGGTGCAGAAGAGGACGATGGGCTGGTCGGCGTGGGGCAGCGCGCGCAGCTCCTTCAGGAACTCGAGGCCGTTCTTCTCGGGCATGTTCCAGTCGAGCAGCACCGCGTCGGGCATGGCCTCCCGGCAGAAGTCGAGCGCCTCCTGGCCGTTCTCCGCCTCCTCCACCTGGAAGCCGAGGCCGTCCAGGATGCGCCGCGCGACCATGCGCACGACCTTCGAGTCGTCCACCACAAGGCAGGTCCTCATCGCCTCCCCCCCTTCGCCGCCCCGCCCGGCCGCATGCCGCGCTCGGGCGCGGGGCCGGCGTCCTCCCGGCCGCGGGACGCCAGCTCGACGACCGGGGCTGCCGGCCCGGGCGCCGCGGCATCACACAGCGAAGCCCGCCGGCCGCCGGCGGGCGGTTCCTGGTCGGACAGGATGACGTCGAAGCTGGCGCCGGCCTGATAGAGCGACAGCAGCTGATCGATCTTGCGCACCGCCGTCACCTCGTAGCCGGCCTCCCGCAGACGGGGTGCCAGGGCCTGCTGGAAGAGCGGGTTCTCGTCGACCAGGAGGATGCGCCCGCGGCGCGGGCCCTCGGCGGCAGCCAGCTTCCGGTCGAGAGGCAGGGAAACGCGGACCCGGGTTCCGCCGTCGGCAGCCTCGGAGAGCGCGATCTCGCCGCCCAGGGCGCCGAGGCGCGCACGCACGGCATCGAGGCCGATGCCGCGCCCGGAAACCGAGGTGACCTCGCGGGCTGTCGAGAGACCCGGCGCCAGGGCGAGCCGCATGAGCGCGTCCCGGTCCATGGCCGACGCCTCGTCCGGGCCGATCAGCCCCAGTTCGAGCGCCCGGCGGCGGAGCGCGTCGAGATCAAGGCCACGGCCATCGTCCGACACGTCGGCGAACAGGCGCCCGTCGCCCTCGTAGGCGGTGACGCGGATGGTTCCCGTGCGCGGCTTGCCGCGGCGCACCCGCTCCTTCTCCGGCTCCAGTCCGTGGTCCAGGGCGTTGCGCAGGAGCTGCATGAGGGCCGCCTTCAAGGCGGCCATGACCGGCCGGTCCGCCCGGATATGCCCGCCGCGGACCACCAGCCGGGCCGATTTCTTCAGGTCGGCCGCCAGACGCTCGGTCATGGGGGCCAGCGCCTGGCAGATCTCGTTGACGCTCTGGCGTTTGCCGGGATGCGGGTCCCCAGGCGAGGCCGCCGTCCCGCCGGCGTCCGGCGCCAGCGATGCCAGGCCCGCGGAGATGCGCTCGAGCGCGCCCTCGACCAGATCGGCCATGTCGGCTCCGGGGGCCCGCCGCTTGGCCCGCACGCGCGCCAGCAGCTCCTCCGCCTCGTGGACCTCGGCCTGGAGGTCGGCGAGGCTCATGAAGCCGCAGGCGCCCTTGATGCCGTGAAGGGTGCGGAAGACCGTGTCGAGAGCCCGCCAGTCCGCCGGATCCTTCCGCAGCTTGGCGGCCGCGGAGCGGACGGTCGCGATGTTCTCCGACGTTTCCTGCAGGAATTCGCTCAGCAGGTCTTCCAATCCCGGCACCCCACCGTCATCCAGGGTCCGGCGGCTGCGCCCGCTCTCCCCGCAGAACCACGGCCCGTTGCGGGAGAACCCGAGCGGGAGCCCCCAAACCAATTACCGAAGCTCTCAAATCGAGATTAAGAAGCGGTTAGCCGAAGTTGCAGAATTGCACGTCCGATCAATCGATTACGGCCCATGGGCCCGGATTCGCAGGCGCGGCCCACGATGTCCTTGTGCGAATGAAAATCGCTCGCAATTATAGGAAGTTACGCTCCGCGACGCCGGGCGTGCCCCTTTGAGTCGCCGGGACAGCCGTGGACGGAGCCCAAGGAGCGACAATCCGTCCGGCATCGCCGGCCGGGCGAAGAGCCGGACCGAGAAGAACGCGCAGGGTGAGCACGAAGGACCTCATAGCCGGCCCGGACGCGGGACCCGCAGATCCGCGGAGTGCCGGCTCGCGGCGCCTTGCGGGCGGGCCCGGCGGCCGGGGCTTCACCTGGGCGGCGCTCGCCATCGCCGGGCTCTTCGTCCTGCCGATCCTGGCCGTGATGGTGAACATCTTCGCCCAGAGCGAGGGCACCTGGGCGCACCTGGTCGAGACCGTGCTGCCGCGCTACGTCTCGAACACCCTGTGGCTGGTCTTCGGCGTGGGACTGGGCGTGCCGGTCATCGGCGCGGGCACCGCCTGGCTGGTGACCATGTGCCGCTTTCCCGGCCGGCGAGTCTTCGAGTGGGCGCTGATCCTGCCGCTGGCGGTGCCGGCCTACGTCATGGCCTACACCTACACTGATTTCCTGCAATTCTCCGGGCCCGTTCAGAGCCTGCTGCGCGACCTGACAGGCTGGGGCTACGGGGACTACTGGTTCCCGGCCATCCGCTCCCTGGGCGGCGCCATGACGATGCTGATCTTCGTGCTCTATCCCTACACCTACCTGCTGTGCCGCGCGGCCTTCCTCGAGCAGTCGGTCTGCGCGCTCGAGGTCAGCCGCACGCTGGGCTGCGGCGCGGCCGGCAGCTTCTTCCGGGTGGCGCTGCCGCTGGCGCGCCCGGCGATTGCGGCGGGAACGGCGCTGGCCCTGATGGAGACGCTCGCCGACTACGGCACGGTCTCCTTCTTCGGGGTACCGACCTTCACCACGGGCATCATCAAGGCCTGGATCGCCCTCGGCGACCGGGTGGCCGCCGCCCAGCTTGCCACGGCCCTGCTGGCGATCGTCTTCGTCGTGCTGCTGCTGGAGCGCTGGAGCCGGCGGAGCGCCCGCTATCACCACACCTCTGGCCGCTACCAGCGCCTGCCCGACTATCCCCTGCCCGGCTGGCGCGGCGTGCTGGCCTTCCTCGCCTGCGCCCTGCCGCTCACCCTCGGCTTCCTGCTGCCGGCTGCGGTCCTCCTGAAGATGACCGTCGAGGCGGGCGACGCCCAGTTCGGCGCGCGCTTCCTGGGCCTCGCCTTCAACAGCTTCAGCCTGGCCGGCCTGACGGCGGTCCTGGCGGCGATCCTGGCGAGCTTCATGGCCTATGGCGCGCGGCTGCGCCCGGGGCCGCTGGCCGCCCTCGCCAACCGCACGGTCTCCCTCGGCTACGCCGTCCCCGGCGCCGTCATCGCCGTCGGCACCTTGCTGCCGCTCGCCTTTTTCGACAACGTGATCGACGCCTTCATGCGCGCCCACCTTGGCGTCAGCACCGGACTCTTGTTCACCGGTACCATCTTCGCCCTGATCTACGCCTACCTGGTGCGCTTCCTCGCCGTCTCCCTGAACACGGTGGAGGCGAGCCTGGCCAAGATCCGGCCCTCCATGGACGACGCGGCGCGCAGCCTGGGCCAGGGCCCGTCGGGGACCCTGCTGCGGGTGCATGTGCCCCTCATGTGGGGCAGCCTCTCGACCGCCGCCCTGCTGGTCTTCGTCGACGTGATGAAGGAGCTGCCGGCCACCCTGGTCATGCGGCCCTTCAATTTCGACACCCTGGCCGTCCAGGCCTACAACCTGGCCTCGGACGAGCGCCTCAGCGAGGCCGCCACGGCCTCCCTGGTGATCGTCGCCGTCGGCATCCTGCCGGTGATCCTCCTCAGCCGGACCATCGCCCGGGCCCGGCCCGGCGCAGCGGGTCAGAGGTCAGACGTGGCAGCGCTTGTCTAGAAAGCAGCGAGCCGATGGCGGAAGGAAACCGCCATCGGCTCACCGGGGAGACCCCCGACTGGAGACTGGCCCTCCAACCAGCGAAGCGCTGGTTACTGCCAGCCGGCCCGGTCGAAGATGCGTTGCGCCTCGGGCTGGTTCCGGCCGAGGACGGAGACGTTGAGCTCGTCGGCCTTGAAGCTGCCGAGGGACTCGAGAGCAGAATCCGCCGGCACGCCGTTGACCGCCGGATACTCGTTGTTGCCGTCGGCGAAGTAGTCCTGCGCTTTCTGGCTGGCGAGATACTCGAGGAACTTCAGCGCGGCGTCGGGGTGCGGCGCGTTCTTCAGCACGCCGGCCCCCGATACGTTGACGTGGGTGCCGCGGCTATCCTGATTGGGGAAGACGACGCCGATCTTCTCCACCACGGCCTGGTCCTCGGGCTTGTCGCTCTTCATCAGGCGCACGAAGTAGTAGGAGTTGCCCACAGACACACCGCACTGGCCGGCGGCGACGGCGCGGATCTGGTCGGTGTCGCCGCCCTGGGGGCTGCGCGCGAAGTTGCCGACCACGCCCTTCGCCCAGGCTTCGGCCTGGTCCTCGCCGTGGGCGGCGATCAAGGAGCCGAGCAGAGACTGGTTATAGATGTTGCTGCTGGAGCGGATGCAGATCCGGCCTTGCCAGCGCGGGTCGGCCAGGTCCTCGTAGGACTGGATCTCACCTTCGCCTACCTCGTCCTTGTTGTAGTAGATCAGCCGCGCCCGCGTGGACATGCCATACCAGAGGCCGTCGGGATGGCGCAGATTTGCCGGGATTCGCGCGTCGAGCACATCCGACGTCACGGGCTGGAACAGTCCGGCTTGCTCGGCCCGCCAGAGACGCCCGGCGTCGACGGTGATCAGGATGTCGGCCGGGCTGTTGACGCCCTCGTTCTTGATCCGCTCGATCAGCTGGTCGCCCTTGCCTTCCAGACGGTTGATCGTGATGCCCGTCTCCTTGGTGAAGCCGTCGTAGAGGGCCTCGTCGGTCTGGTAGTGGCGCGACGAATAGATGTTGAGCTCCTCGGCCTGAGCAGGCGAAACGCCCGCCAGCGCAGCCCCGGCCAGGACGCCGGCCACCGCCAGCGACATGGCCATTGTTCGAGCAATACCCATGGTCTTTCCGCTCCCTTGCAGGATGCTCCCAACTGCACCCGCTCCGCCGATCCTGCGCGGCATGTGCGAATGAGTTTCATTTACATAATAATGTGATAATGCAAATCACTCGCAACAGTCAAGCACCTCTCGAAACTCCGTCCCATCTCTTTCGACATGGCGGCAGAGCGCGCTGCGATGCTAGGGACCCGCCCCGTGCCGGCTCATTGACCTACCTCAAAGGCCGGCGTTTCGGCGCCGCGATGAGCGACAAGGCGGCCCCGCGTGCCCGGGCGGAACCTTGTTGCCGCTTGTGTTGCCGCTTGGCCCCGGATCGAAAGTCGGGAGAAGTGCTGGAGCGTCAGGCCGCCGCCGGGAGGCTCGCCGTCAGGCGCAGGTGGCCGGAGCCGGCGGGCACCACCTCCAGGCGTCCGCCCGCGCGGACCGCCAGCAGACGGGTGAAATAGCCCTGCACGCCGCGCGGTGTCAGCTCTTCCATCGCCACGTTCTCGTTCAGGCCCGCCATGGTCTCGTCGCGCAGGCCGGCGTCGGCCCCTACGGCGATGGCGGCGATCTCGGTTCCGCCGTCCTGCTCGGCGAACTGCATGGCGACCGTGCCGCCGCGCGGCAGGGCCTCGCCGGCCAGGATCAGCATGTTGAGGATCAGCTTGCCGCCCGATTCCGGAAGGCCGCCGGGCAGGGCGTCGGCGGCCCACTCCAGATCCGCCTTCTCGTGCCGGAAGTACTGCATCGCGAGATCGCGCATGGGCCTCAGGTCGCCGCCCTGCCGGTTGCCGGCCATGCCGTAGGCCATGCGGTAGAACTGCAGGAGGTCGGAGGCCTGCTGGGCGCTATGGTTGGCCAGCTCCAGGGCGTCGTCCATCATCTCGCTGCCGCCCTCGGCCAGCAATTCCATGCCGTTGTTGACGGCCCCGATCGGACCCACCACGTCGTGGCACAGGCGGGAGGCCATCAGTTCGGCCACTCTAAGGTCGATCTGCAGATCCATGGGCGCACACTCCTACTGCTCCGATCACCGGCCGGGCGAGCCTCTGCCCGCCGCGGCCCAGGGTCCCCGCGCCGAGGAAGTGTTTAGCAAAGTCTTTGGAGTCGTGCCTTGCACGGTTCCGCCGCGTGGACAGTCCCTATAGACTTCACCGCGGAGAGACGCGAGGGGGCACGCGAGCCGCAGTGTCGAGGACCATGTCATGACGCAGACGCTCGCGCCGGGCATGCTGGTACGCCATCCCTTGCAGCCGAATTGGGGGATCGGCCAGGTGCAATCGGCCATCGGAACGCGGGTGACGGTGAATTTCGAGCACGAAGGCAAGGTGCTGATCAATAGCGAAAAAGTGACCTTGACCCCGGTGGAGCAGACTGATCTATAGAACTGCACTGGGGGCTTGTGGTATACAATAGACCAGAAGCGCATTCCCGGGGGAGGACAGGCTAAAAGATGCCGCAGCAAGACGGCGCCAGGCGCACGCCGCAACGATCGATACACCCGGGATCCGGCCGGCGCAGCGCGCCGCTGTTCCCCAAGGGCAGGCAACTCGAAGCGGAAGCGCAGGCAGAGATCGCCGCCCTTCTGGGCGAGCGCCCGCGGGACCGCGACCTGCTGATCGAGCATCTGCATCTGGTCCAGGACACCTACGGCAGCCTCTCGGCTGCGCACCTGCAGGCGCTGGCCGATGAGATGCGCATCCCCATGGCCGAGATCTACGAGGTCGCCTCCTTCTACGCCCACTTCGACATCGTGCTGGACGGCGAGACGCCGCCGGCGCCGCTCACCGTGCGGGTCTGCGACAGCCTGACCTGCGAGATGATGGGCGCCCAGGACCTGCTGGCGGGGCTCGGGGCCGAGCTGGGCGGCGAGGTGCGGGTCGTCCGCGCGCCCTGCATGGGCCGCTGCGCCAGCGCGCCGGTCGCCGAGGTGGGCCACCGGCACATCGACCGGGCGAGCGTCGAGAGCGTGGCCGAGGCGGCGCGCAGCGGCGACACCCATCCGCAGATCCCCGCCTACAAGAGCTACGAGGACTATGTCGCCGAGGGCGGCTACGCCCTGCTGCGCGACTGCCTGGCGGGCAAGCGCGAGCGCGACGCCATCGTCGGCATCATGGAGAACTCCGGCCTGCGCGGCCTCGGCGGAGCGGGCTTTCCCGCCGGCCTCAAGTGGAAGCTGGTGCGCCAGCAGCCGGGCCCCAGGGTCTGCGCCATCAACGGCGACGAGGGCGAGCCCGGCACCTTCAAGGACCGCTTCTACCTGGAGAGCGATCCGCACCGCTTCCTGGAGGGCATGCTGGTCGCCGGCTGGACCTGCGAGGTCGAGACCATCTACGTCTACATCCGCGACGAATATCCGGCGGTCCTGAAGATCCTCGCCGACGAGATCGCCCGCCTCGAAGCCGAAGGTCTCACCGGCGGCATGCGAATCGACCTGCGCCGGGGCGCCGGGGCCTACATCTGCGGCGAAGAGTCGGCCATGTTCGAGTCCATCGAAGGCAAGCGCGGGCTGCCGCGTCACAAGCCGCCCTTCCCGACCGAGAAGGGGCTGTTCGGCCTGCCGACGCTCGCCCACAACGTCGAGACCGTGTTCTGGGTCCGGGACATCGTCGAGAAGGGCCCGGACTGGTTCGCCGCCCAAGGCAAGTCCGAGACCCACAAGGGCCTGCGCTCCTACTCGGTCTCGGGCCGGGTCAAGGAGCCGGGCGTCAAGCTGGCGCCGGCGGGCATCACCGTGCGCGAGCTGATCGACGAGCACTGCGGCGGCATGGCCGAGGGCCACGGCTTCAAGGGCTACCTGCCGGGCGGCGCCTCGGGCGGCATCCTGCCGGCCAGCCTCGCCGACCTGCCGCTCGACTTCGGCGGACCCCTGGCCGAGCACGGCTGCCTCGTCGGCAGCCACGCGGTCGTGGTGCTCTCCGACCAGGACGACATGAAGGCGGTCGCGCTCAACATCATGCGCTTTTTCGAGGACGAGAGCTGCGGCCAGTGCACGCCTTGCCGCAACGGCACGGAGAAGGCGGTCCAGATGATGCAGGCCGGCCGCTGGGAGCGCGAGCTGCTGGCCGATCTCTCCGGCGTGATGCGCGACGCCTCCATCTGCGGACTCGGCCAGGCGGCGCCCAACCCCCTGGATACGCTGCTGAGATACTTCCCGGAGGAGCTTTCATGAGCGAGGTCATCACCTTCTTCCTCGACGGCGAGGAGGTCGAGGCCGCTCCCGGCGAGACCATCTGGCAGGTGGCCCAGCGCCGCGGCATCGAGATCCCGCACCTCTGCTACCAGCCGGAGCCGGGCTACCGCCCCCGACGGCAACTGCCGCGCCTGCATGGTGGAGATCGAGGGCGAGCGGGTGCTCGCCGCCTCCTGCGTGCGTCAGCCGGCGCCCGACATGAAGGTCACCACCAACAGGCGCCCGCGCCAAGAAGTCCCGGGAGATGGTCTTCGAGCTGCTGCTGGCCGACCAGCCGGCGCGCGAGGCCGCCCACGACCCGCAGTCGAAGCTTTGGGGCTGGGCCGACCGGCTCGAGATGACCGCCTCGCGCTTTCCCGAGCGCGCCAAGGTGTCGCCGGACTCCAGCCACGGCGCCATCGCCGTCAATCTCGACGCCTGCATCCACTGCAACCTCTGTGTGCGCGCCTGCCGCGAGGTCCAGGTGAACGACGTGATCGGCCTGGCCTACCGGGGCCACGGCGCCAAGATCGTCTTCGACTTCGACCAGCCCATGGGCGAGAGCACCTGCGTCGCCTGCGGCGAATGCGTCCAGGCCTGCCCCACCGGGGCGCTGATGGAGGCCAACCTGCTGGACGAGAAGGGCGTGCGCAGCGGGTACGAGGAGCGGGGACGTCGACACCCTCTGCCCCTACTGCGGCGTCGGCTGCCAGACCCGTGTGCACGTCAAGGACGAGCGCATCCTCTACATCGACGGCCGCGACGGGCCAGCCAACAACAAACCGCCTTTGCGTCAAGGGCCGCTTCGGCTTCGACTACATCAAACCACCCGCACCGCCTGACCAAGCCCCTGATCCGGCGCGAGGACGCACCCAAGTCGGGCGACATCCAGATCGACCCGGCCAACCCCTGGACCCACTTCCGCGAGGCCAGTTGGGAAGAAGCGCTGGAGGCGGCGGCGGGCGGCCTCAAGACCGTGCTCGACCGCGACGGCCCCTCGGCGATGGCCGGCTTCGGCTCGGCCAAGGGCTCGAACGAGGAGGGCCTACCTGTTCCAGAAGCTGGTGCGCACCGGCTTCGGCACCAATAACGTGGACCATTGCACGCGCCTCTGCCACGCCTCCTCGGTCGCGGCGCTGATGGAGGGGATCGGCTCCGGCGCGGTCACGGCGCCCTTCACGGCGGCGGCAGATTCGGACTGCGTCATCGTGATCGGCGCCCGCCCGGCCCAGAACCATCCGGTGGCGGCAACCTACCTGAAGAACGCCGCCAAGCGCGGCACCAAGCTGGTCGTCATGGACCCGCGGCGCCAGGGCCTGTCGCGCTACGCCGACTACATGCTGCAGTTCAAACCGGGCCAGGACGTGGCGCTCTTGAACGCCATGCTCCACACCATCGTCGAGGAGAACCTCTACGACCTGCAGTACGTGCAGGCCCACACCGAGAACTTCGAGGAGCTCAAGACCCGCGTGCAGGACTTCTCGCCGGAAGAGATGGAGGCGGTCTGCGGCATCGATGCCGCCACCATCCGCGAGGTCGCGCGGCTCTACGCCACCTCCCGGGCCTCGATCATCTTCTGGGGCATGGGCATCTCCCAGCACGTCCCACGGCACCGACAACGCCCGCTGTCTGATCGCGCTCGCGCTGACCACCGGACAGGTCGGACGGCCGGGGACGGGCCTCCATCCCCTACGCGGCCAGAACAACGTGCAGGGCGCCTCCGACGCCGGTCTCATCCCCATGGTCTATCCCGACTACCGCTCGGTCGAGGACGCTGCCGTGCGCGCCGAGTACGAGGACTTCTGGGGCCAGGAGCTGGACCCCAAGAAGGGCCTGACGGTGGTGGAGATCGTCGACGCCATCCACGCCGGCCAAATCAAGTCCATGTACATCCTGGGCGAGAACCCGGCCATGTCGGACCCGGACCAGCACCACGCCCGCGAGGCGCTGGCGATGCTGGAGCACCTGGTGGTCCAGGACATCTTCCTGACCGAGACCGCCTGGCACGCCGACGTGGTCCTGCCGGCCTCCGCCCACGCGGAGAAGACCGGCACCTTCACCAACACCAACCGCCAGGTCCAGCTCGCCCGCCAGGTGATCGACCCGCCGGGCGAGGCGCGCCAGGACTGGGAGCTGATCCAGGAGATCGCCCGGCGCATCGGCCTCGACTGGACCTACCGGCATGTGAGCGAGGTCTTCGGCGAGATGGCCGAGATCATGCCCTCGCTCAACAACATCACCTGGGAGCGGCTGGAGCGCGAGGACGCGGTGACCTACCCGGTCGACGCGCCGGACAAGCCGGGCAACGAGATCATGTTCGCCAACGGCTTCCCGACCTCGAGCGGCCGCGGCCGCATCGTGCCCGCCGACATCGTGCCGCCGGACGAGCTGCCCGACGAGGACTATCCCATGGTGCTGACCACCGGCCGCATGCTGGAGCACTGGCACACCGGCGCCATGACCCGGCGGTCCAGCGTGCTCGACAGCCTGGAGCCGGAGGCGGTCGCCTGCCTCTCGCCCAAGGACCTGCCGCGCTTGGGCCTGGAGCCGGGCAGCTTCATCAAGGTAGAGACCCGGCGCGGCGCCATCGTCCTCAAGGTGCGCGAGGACCGGGACGTGCCCGAGGGCATGGTCTTCGTGCCCTTCTGCTTCGCGGAAGCCGCGGCCAACCTGCTGACCAACCCGCAGCTCGATCCCTACGGCAAGATCCCCGAGTTCAAGTTCTGCGCCGCCCGGGTTGAGGCGGTGGTTGCCGAGGCAGCCGAGTAGCCCCGGGCCGGCGGCCGAGCGGCAGCGGGCCGTGCGGATCGGCGGCCACACGTTCCGCCAACGTCTCCTCGTCCTGCTGCTCGTCTGGGCCGCCGCAACGATTGCGACTGGCGCCGCAGGCGCCCAGGAAACGCCCTCCGAGATCGACCGGGCCCTGCTGCAGGCCGCCTTCAGCGGCGACCCCGACCTGGTGCTCTACGCCCTCGAGCGCGGCGCCAACCCCGAGGCCCGCGGCCCGGACGGCGAGACCCCACTGCACCTCGCCAGCCTCGCCGGCAACCCGGACGTGGTCTCCCTGCTGCTCGACCATGGCGCCGATCCGGCCGCCGTTACCGCCTTGCAGGTGACGGCCCTCCACCACGCGGCGGACGCGGGGCACGCCGCCGTCGTGCGCCTGCTGATCGCCGCCGGCACGCCGCTCGAGGCGCGCGAGGCGCGCTACGGCAACACGGCGCTCCACATGGCCGCCCGCCGGGGCCACCGGGCGGCGCTGGCCGCGCTGCTCGCCGGCGACGACATCGAGGCCGGGCGCGAGGGGCGCGGCGCGGGGCAACACGGCGCTGATTCTGGCCGCCCTCGACCCGCTCGCCCTCTCCGCGCTCTCGGAACTGCTCGCCCGCGGCGCCGATCCGGCGGCGGCGGCCGATGACGGCTGGACCCCGCTCATGGCCGCCGCCAGCCGCAGCAACCTGGCGGCGGCGGAGCTGCTGCTCGCGGCCGGCGCGCCGCCCGGCGCCGCCGACGAGAACGGTTTGACGGCCCTGCACATCACCGCCGAGATCGGTTTCCTGCCGCTGGTCGAGCG
>CBDDCC010000011.1:0-335790 GCA_965225935.1 Rhodospirillales bacterium | reverse complement strand
GACCAACGTCTTGGCTCCCGCGGCGATGCCGTCGGCAAGGCTCATCTCCTCGAGGCCCAGGTCGGCGTTGCAGCCAGTGAAGCGCAGCTGTCCCACGCATTTCTCGGGTCGCCAGTCGGCGATGCCCTGGGCCGTCTTGGCCGCGAGCTGGTCGCCGACATCGCCCAGAAACAGCAAGTAGGGTTGCCTGATCACCATCTCAGCCCTCTGCACTCCCGAACCTGATGTTTTGCTTGAAAAGAAAGGCAATCAGATAAATATATCAGAAGCTTATTTATTCAAGCTCATCTCTTGATCAAGCACGCTTCGCGACCGTCTCGACCTCACCCCCGAGCCGCGGCATCTGCCTTTGGAAGAGTCCGACCAGTTCGTCCATGACCGCCCGCACGCTGGGCGAGCGCCGCAGATCGCGATGCACGATCAGGTGCTGCTTGCATACGATGCCCGGGATCGGCGGTGTCAGGCGGACCAGCGCCGGGTCCCAGTCGCCGGCGAAGCACGGCAGAACTCCCAGCCCCGCGCCACGACGCACGGCCTCATGCAGGACAAGGCCGTTCGTCACCCGCACCCCGGCGACACGTTCGCCGAGCCGCTCCGTGAGCCACTGCTGCTCGGTGAAATAGGCGTGCTCCTCGTCGAAGCTGACCCAGGGGCAATCCCGGTAGCGGGCCTCGCTGCGGGCCGCCGGATGCCGCGCCACCAGACCGACCTCGCCGTAGACCGCGTAGGCGACGCCGCCCAGCTTGCGTGCGATCAGGCCCGGGTTGTCCGGCAGGCACTCGCGGATCAAGAGATCGGCCTCGCGCTTCGACAGGTTGGCGCCCAGGTGGGTGACGGCGAGCTCGAGCTCGACCTCGGGCAGCCGCTCCCTCAGCTCGGTCAGGGACTCGGTGAGGAACTGGGCCATGATCTCCATGACCGAGATGCGCACGGTGCCGCTGACGGTGTCGGCCAGGGTGGCCTGGCGGCGCTCCAAAGCCTCGGCCGAGCGCTCCATCTCCTCCGCCAGGGGCAGCAGCTCCGTGCCCGCCACCGTCGGCACGAAGCCGTCGGGCAGACGGTCGAAGAGGCGTGCGGACAGCTTCCGCTCCAGCGCGCGCAGTCGCCGGCCGACGGTCGGCTGGGTCACCTTGAGGACGCGCGCCGCCGCGGAAAGGTTGCCTTCGCGCGCCACTGCAAGGAATATGCGCAGATCGTCCCAATTGATCGACATGATCTCCCGCCCCGATCATCTGAAAAAATTTGTTTGTAGACTATGCCAAATTGGCAAATTCACAACAGAAATGTATAGGCTAACCTATCACTGCAGCGCCTTGACGGCGTCTCGACAGAGTGATGTTCTCCCATGACAGACGGGACCCCGACCTGACATGAGCTTCACGACCCGCCCGGAGATCCAGGGCACCTTCGGCGTTGTCGCCTCGACCCACTGGCTCGCCTCCGCCGCCGGCATGGCGGTGCTGGAGCGCGGCGGCAACGCCTTCGACGCGGCGGTGGCGGCCGGCTTCGTGCTCCAGGTTGTGGAGCCCCACCTGAACGGGCCGGGCGGCGAGGTGCCGATCATCTTTCACGACGCGAAGAGCGGCGAGCGCCAGGTGGTCTGCGGCCAGGGCGTGGCGCCCGCCGCCGCCACCATCGAGCACTACCGGGGCCTCGGCCTCGACCTCGTGCCGGGCAGCGGCCTACTGGCTACGGTGGTACCCGGCTCCTTCGACGCCTGGATGCTGCTGCTCCGCGACCGCGGCACGCTCCGTCCCCGCGAGGTGCTGGACTACGCCATCCACTACGCTGGCGGCGGCTATCCCCTGGTGCCGAACATCTGCGAGGCCATCGCCGGCGTCAGGACGCTGTTCGAGCGGGAATGGCCGACCTCGGCCGAGGTCTATCTGCCGGGCGGCGCGGTCCCGGCAGCGGGCAGCCGCTTCCGCAACGCCACCTTGGCCGCGACCTACCAGCGGCTCGTCGCCGAGGCGGAGGCCAAGGGCCGCGACCGCGAGGACCAGATCGAGGCGGCACGGGCGGCCTGGTACCGCGGCTTCGTCGCCGAGGCCGTCGAGGGCTTCTGCCGCAGCAACGCGCTGATGGATACCTCCGGCGAGCGCCACCGGGGCGTCCTCACAGCCGACGACATGGCCAACTGGCAGGCGAGCTACGAGGCACCGGTCAGCTTCGACTGTTGGGGCTACACCTTCTGCAAGACGGGACCCTGGGGCCAGGGGCCGGTCTTCCTGCAGCAGTTGGCCCTGCTCGCTTCCAGCGACCTCGCCGCCCTCGATCCCCTCGGGCCCGACTTCGTCCATCTGGAGGTCGAGGCGGCCAAGCTCGCCTTCGCCGACCGGGAGGCCTACTACGGCGACCCGGACTTCGTCGAGGTGCCCCTCGAGCGGCTGCTGTCGGCGGACTACAACGCAGCTCGCCGGGACCTGATCTCGCAAGAGGCCTCGCTGGAGCTCAGGCCGGGCCAGATCCCAGGCTACGGCGGCACGGTCGATGCCGCGGCGGCGGCTCGCCGCCAGCACATCGAGGAAGCGGCCCTCGGCGCTGGCGAGCCCACCGTGAAGGCCGACGACGCCAGCGGCGACACCTGCCACCTGGACGTGATCGACCGCCACGGCAATATGGTCTCGGCAACGCCTTCGGGCGGCTGGCTGCACGCCTCTCCCGTGATTCCGGAGCTCGGCTTCTGCCTCAACACGCGGGGCCAGATGTTCTGGCTGGAGGAGGGCCAGCCCGCCAGCCTCGCTCCGGGCAAGCGTCCGCGCACGACCCTCTCGGTGAATCTCGTCCTGCGCGACGGCGAGCCCTACATGGTCTTCGGCACGCCTGGCGGGGATTACCAGGACCAGTGGACCATGACCTTCGTCCTGCGCCACCTGCACCACGGCATGAACCTGCAGGAGGCGATCGACGCGCCGGCCTTCCAGACCGATCACTTGCCGAGCTCCTTCTGGCCGCGGGCGGCCGATCTCGGTTCCCTGACCATCGAGAGCCGCTTCCCGCAAGCCACGTTGGAGGAGCTGGCAAGGCGCGGTCATCGGATGGATCTTGCGGAAGACTGGTCCCTCGGCCGGCTATCGGCGGCGGTCAAGGACGGCGACCTGTTGAAGGCGGCAGCCAACCCCCGCGTCATGCAGGGCTACGCGGTCGGAAGGTAAGGGCCTATCCGCAGGAAGCGCCGCCGTCGGTGACCGCCCCTTCTTCCGGCAGCTTGGCGGGCGATCCCCACGGCCAGTGGAACGCCCGGGTCTGGAGCCTGGCCGGCCCTATTATCCTGGCAAACATTTCGACTCCCCTGCTGGGCGCCGTCGATACGGCGGTCATGGGGCATCTACCCGACCCGGCCTATATCGGCGGCGTCGCGGTCGGCGCCCTGATCTTCGACTTCCTGTTCTGGGGCTTCGGGTTCTTGCAGATGAGCACGGCGGGCTTCACCGCCCAGTCCGTCGGCGCGCGCGACAGGGCGGAGGTCCGGGCGATCCTGCTGCGCGGCCTCGCCATCGCCCTGGCCCTCGGCACCCTGCTGATCCTTCTGCAGTTGCCGATCATCCGGATCGCCTTCTCCTTCATGGAGGCGAGCCCGGCGGTCGAAGGCCTGGCCTGGGCTTACTACGGGGTGCGGATTTGGAGCGCGCCCTTCGCCCTCGTCAACTACGTGCTCCTCGGCTGGCTCCTGGGGCGCCAGCGGGCCTCCCTCGTGCTCGTCCTCCAGCTCGTGCTCAACGGCACGAACATCGCCCTCGATCTGCTGTTCGTGGTCGGCTTCGGCTGGGGCATCGAGGGCGTCGCACTCGCCACGCTGCTGGCCCAGATCGCCGGCGTCGGCCTCGGGCTCGTCTTCGCCCGCGCCGACCTGCTCGGCCGTGACCTGCCGCTCGCCTGGTCGCGTCTGGCCGACCGGGGCCGGCTCCTGGCCCTCTTCCGGGTAAACGCCAACATCCTGATCCGCACCCTCTGCCTGGTCTTCGGCTACGCCTACTTCACGGCGCGCGGTGCCGAGATGGGGGACCTGGTGCTGGCGGCGAACGCCGTCCTGCTGCAGTTCCAGCATGTGGCCGCCTATGCCCTCGACGGCTTCGCCCACGCCGTCGAGGTCCTGGCCGGGGCCGCGCTCGGCCGCGGCTCCCGGGCGGATTTCCAGCAGGCGGTCAAGGTCTCGACTCTCTGGGCGCTCGGCTTCGCGCTGCTGGCCTGCCTGATCTTCTGGCTGGCGGGCCCGCCCATCGTCGCCCTCTTCTCCGACATCCCGGAGGTGCGGACGACCGCCGCCGCCTATCTGCCTTGGGTCGTCTTGACTCCGCTGGTCTCGGTCTGGGGCTTCCAGCTCGATGGGATCTTCATCGGCACCACCCGCAGCGCCGAGATGCGCAACGCCATGCTGCTTTCGGTCGCCATCTATCTGGCCGCCTGCTGGCTGCTGATCCCCGCCCTCGGCAACCACGGGCTCTGGCTCAGCTTCATGATCCTGATGGCCGCCCGGGCCGTCACCTTGGGGGCCTACTACCCCCGCATCCTGCGGGCGGTCTCGGAGACCTGAGGCCCGACCGGCGTACCCGTCATACCAGTTCGGTGGGCCGCTCCGAGGCCTCGCGCCAGCAGTAGCCGCGGCCCGGCACCAGGACGATGTGGTCGAAGTCCGGGTCGACCTCGCGGAACTTCTTCCTGAGGCGCCGTATCAGGGTCCTGATCCGCTCCGGGTCGATCTCGCCCTGATCCTGGCCCGTCGCCTCCCCTTCCGGCTCTGCCTCGTCGAGCGAGGCCAGGACCGCCCGGGCTCGCTGGTAGGTCAGGCTGGTGCCCGGCTCTGCCGTCATGGCGCTCAGCAAGGCCCGCTCGGTCTCGTCGAGGTCGAGGCGGCTGCCCTTCCAGAAGACGCCGCCCGCCGCCCCGACGCTGAGCGGCCCCCGGCTCATGAAGGCCGCCGTCTGCGCGCCAGCGGCCAGCAGGGACCCGGCCGACATGGCCTTGGACAAGGTGGCTGCGAGGGCGGCGACCGGCTGATTGGGATCCGCCACGCCGACCGCGTTCCAGCGCTCGACCGCCCGCCGGGTTTCCCCCGGCCGGCTCAAGACCATCACTGGGACCACACAGCGCGCGGCGTGCAGCCGCGCCAGAGGATCGTCGACCTCGCCTGCCAGGGCGCCGTCGATCAGCAGGCCATCGCAGGGCCCACCTTCCTCGATGTAAGCAAGCGCATCGGCCGCCGCGTCGAATTCCGAGATCCGGTGGCCGAGCGCGGCCAGCGCCATGGCGAGCGCCTCGCGTAGCAGCCTGTCCCGCAGAACGACGAGCAACCGCCCCCTATCCGCGCCGCCTGCCTCTGTCAGCACCATGCCCCTCGCACGTCCTCCATCCCCGGGCGGCGGCCCAACCCTCTTCAGTATAAAGCTTTTCGTCGGAAGGCGCACCCGGCCGCGACTGGAAACCGGGTGTATTGGTCCGGCGCCGGAACGGAATCGGCGCCTGGTCAGTCGGCCGCGAGAAGGACGACGGCCTCATTGGGCCAGCTCAGCCAGACCGGCTGATCGGCCTGATCGATGCCGACGGCCGAGCGTCCGGCGTTCTGCATGGCCACGGCCACCGGCTCGTCGCGCCCGGGAATGTGGACGTAGAGGTGGCTGCGGTCGCCGAGATAAGCCGCCGGTCCCATGCGACCCTCGACCGCGTTCGCCGTCTCGCCCGTGGCCTCGAAAGAGAGGCGCAGCTTCTCCGGCCGGATGGCGACCACGATCGGGGAGCCGACCCCCGGCAACTGGCCGCCGGTCGCGGCCCGCACCTCGCCGAGCGGCCCCGCATCGATGGTCGCCGTGCCGTTGCCGGCCTCCCGGACCGAGCCGTCGAAGAAGTTCATGGTGCCGATGAAGTCGGCCACGAACCGCGTCGTCGGTCGCTCGTAGAGCCCCATGGGTTCCTCGACCTGCAGCACCTGGCCCTTCGACATGACGGCGACCCGGTCCGACATGGTGAGCGCCTCTTCCTGGTCGTGAGTGACGAAAACGAAGGTGATGCCGACGCTCTTCTGCAGGGCGCGCAGCTCGAGCTGCATCTGCTCGCGCAGCTTCTTGTCGAGGGCGCCGAGCGGCTCATCGAGCAGCAGCACCTTGGGCTGCTTGATGAGGGCGCGGGCCAGCGCCACCCGCTGCCGCTCGCCGCCGGAGAGCTGGGTGGCGCCCCGGCTGGCATAGCCCGGCAGCTTGATCAGCTCCAGCATCTCGTCCACCCGGGCGTTCAGCTCGTCCTTGGAGAGGCCGGATTTGCGCATGCCGAAGGCGATGTTCCCGCGCACGTCCAGGTGCGGAAAGATGGCGTAGTTCTGGAACACCATGTTGACCGGCCGCCGGTGAGGCGGAATAGCCGACATGGGCTGCTCGTCGATGAAGATCTCGCCGCTGGTCGGTGCCTCGAAGCCGGCCAGCATGCGCAGCAGCGTGGTCTTGCCGCAGCCCGACGGCCCCAGCAGCGAGAAGAACTCGCCGCGCCGGATGTCGAGGCTCACGTCGTTGACCGCCCGCACCCCGGCGAACCGCTTGGAGACCTCGCGGATCGAGATGATGGCCTGCTCGCTCAAGCTACAGTCCTCCGCCGCCGTTGGCCTGACCGCCCCGCCGGCGGAGCCACTCGGCGAAAGTGATCAGAACGAAGGTGACGGTCAGGATCGTGGCGCCCAGCGCCAGCACCCCCGGCAGCTTCTGCGGAAAGCGCAGCTGGCTCCAGATGAAAACCGGCAAAGTGACGTCCGTGCCCGCCAGGAAAAAGGCCAGGATGAACTCGTCGAAGGAGATGGTGAAGGTGAGCAGCAAGCTCGCGATCAGGCCGGGGATGACGAGCGGAAAGGTCACCCGCCAGAAAGTCCACCAGGGGTTCTCGCCGAGGTCGAGCGCGGCCTCTTCCAGGTGCTTGTCGAAGCCCTCGAGGCGCGAAATCATCACCACCATCGAGAAGGGAATGCAGAGCAGCAGATGCCCGGCGCCGATGGTGTAGAGGCTGAGAGGAATTCCGCCGGTGCTCGCCAGCACCAGGAGGGCGATGCCCATGATGATCTCGGGAATCACCAGGGGCAGCATGATGAAGCCGACCACCGGCCCCCGGCCGGGCATGCGGTAGCGGGTCACCGCCTTGGCGGCCAGGGTGCCGAAGATGGTGCTGGCGAGCGCCACGATCGCGCCGACCTTGAGGCTGTTGCCCAGGGCGGCCAGCATGCCCGGATTGTTGATCATCTCCTCGTACCACTGGAGGGTGAAGCCCTTCAGCGGGAAGGCGACGTAGATCGCATCGTTGAAGGAGAAGATCGGCAGCACTAGGACGGGCCCGTAGATGAAGGCGAGATAGATGACGGTGTAGAGGCCGAGGCCGCCGAAGGCGTCGCGCTTTTGGGTCCAGCTCCTCATGCCACCCGCTCCCGCACCTGCTTGGTCAGCCAGAGGAAGGCGCAGACCAGGAGCGTGATGAACAGCATGGACATGATCGCCGTCGCCGCCCCGAGGGGCCAGTTGTTGGCCTTGCCGAAGAGAGAGGCGACGATGTTGCCGATCATGATGCCGGTGGGGCCGCCCACGAGATTGGGCGTCACGTAGTCGCCCACCGTCGGAATGAAGACCAGCAGGCTGGAAGCGATGACGCCAGGCATGGAAAGCGGCAGGGTCACCCGGAAGAAGCTCATGACCGGTCCCTCGCCGAGGTCCGCCGCCGCCTCCAGCAGGGAGCGGTCGATCTTCTCCAGCGAGACGTAGAGCGGCAGGATGGCGAAGGCCGCCCAGGCATGGGCGAGGGTGATGACCACCGCCGTCGGATTGTAGAGCAGGAACTCCAGCGGCTCGTCGAGGATCCCCAGCGTCATCAGGCCGGAGTTGATCACGCCGTTGTATCCCAGCACCACCTTCCAGGCGAAGACCCTGAGGAGATAGCTTGTCCAGAAAGGCACGGTGATCAGGATCAGCCAAACCAACTTGTTCCTCTTCACCTTGAAGGCGATGAAGTAGGCCGCCGGATAGGCCAGCAGCACCGTCGCGATGGTGACCGCGCCGGAGATCTTCATCGATTTCCAGAGCAGCTTCGCGTAGATCGGCTTCTCGAAGAAGACCACGTAGTTGTTGAGGGAGAAGGTCCTGTCGAACTCAAGGTAGTTCTGGGTCCAGAAGCTGAGGGTCAGCAGCACCGCCAGCGGCATGGCGAGCGCCACGATCATCCACAGGAGGGTCGGCGAAAGCAGGGCATAGCCCCTGAGCGGCTCGTGACGCATGGCGGCCGCGCGGATACGGCCGACCAGCCCGAGCCGCGGCGCCTTCAGCTGCGCCGGTGCCGCTTCGGCCCGGTCAGCCATCCAACCGCTTCACCTCGACCGAATGCCGGTCCGCTGGACAGCTCACGATCCCCTCCGGCTCCTTCGCGAGATTTCGAACCCCTGCAACGTCCATCGGCACAGGACCGGCCGCCCGGCGCCGCGGCAGGAGCGGACCGCCGGGCGGAGACAGTCCAAACCTCGGCGCCGCCTAGGCGCCCGTCTTGACTTCCTCGAACATGGTCTGAAGCTCGGGCTCGTTGCCGATCGGTTCCTGGAAGATGCCGGAGCTGATCAGGTCGTCCGGGTTACGCGACAGACCTCGGGCGGCCAAGGTTTCCTCGTCCACGAGGGCGTATGTCTTCTCGTTGGCATGGCCGAACCCGAACTCCACGATCTCGTACGCCCCGGCCTCCGGCGAAAGAAGCGCATCGATGGCATCGTAGGCCTTGTCCAGCTTGGCCGGGTCGGCTTTGGAGGTGAGGCAGATACCGCAGGTCCACGTCATTGCGCCTTCCTTTGGCTTCATGAACTTCACCGGGATGCCCGATTCTCTCAAGCGAGTGTAGGAGTCGTTCCAGGTGACGCCGGCCACCAGCTCGCCTGAGGCCAGGGCGTTCTCGATGTCCGTCGGGCTGTTCGCGTAGTAACGCAGCAGCGGCAGCTGCTCGCGCAAAAGCTCCCTGGTCTTCGCGACCTCCTGCTGGGTCATGTTGAAGGGATCGGAGGCGCCGCCGTAGATGGCCGCGACCATGACGCCGTCGATCAGGCTGTCCATCATCGACAGGCGGCCCCGGTAGCGCTTGTCCCACAAGAGCCCCCAGGATTCCTCCTTTAGGTCCACCATGTCGGCGCGGTAGGTGATCGAGGTCTGGCCCCAGTCCATGCAGACCCAGTAGCGCTTGCCCTCGGCGATCATGCCCGGCACGTTCTTCAGGCTCGGGATGGTGTCGCCGAAGTTGCTGAGCCGAGAGTCGTCGATGGGCTGGATGACGCCGGCATCGCGCCAGATTGCCACCTTGTAGGAGCAGGGCATGACGATATCGGGAGAGAAGCCGGCGCGGATCTTCGCGAAGGCTTCGTCCTCGTCGCCGAAGAAGGTGAAGTTCGGGCTCTCGCCGTGCTTGGCCAGATAGTGTTCGTGCAGGCCGGGCTCCTCGTAGCCTTCCCAGGTGAAGATCACCGGGTGATCCTCGGTGTCGGCCAGCCCGTGCCTTGCCACCAGGGGAACGGCGAAAAGGCCCAGGCCGAACGAGGCCAGGGCCTTCTTGAATTCCCGGCGGCTCATCCTGCCGGACATTAGCTGATCCTTCAGTTCACTGGCTTCCATCTTCTTGAATCTCCCTTTTGGCCAAGTGGTCTCCCGAGAACGGCGACCGGTCGGCAGGCGCCCTGCCCCGGGGACGAAACTCGCAGTTGCCGGCGCCCACCGGGAACCGCCGATCCGCGGCCGTGGGCCGGTCTCGCTCCGAACCCTTCCTGAACCGCAAAGTTGAGGTGAGCTTCCACGGACCGTCCAAGCGGTCCCGCGGGCAGGCGCTGCCAAGGTCGCGCGTCCAATCGGTTTTCCCAGCGGCGATCCACCCGCCTGTCAAACCCATGCTCCGGATTTGCTTGCGCACCAAGGCCGGAGTAAACCGAAACGGCGCTGTGTCAACCTTCCAGACTTCTCCTCTGTCCTGCAACGGCCAAGCCTCCGAGGTGCCGTACCCCTCGACCAGCCCTTTATTTTCAAACCATTGAGACACCCCGCAGCGGCCTTGTCAACGCGGCCGGCCGGGCCGTGCGTGAGGCCTGGCCCGTGCGGACCGGACGCCGTGCGGGGGTGCCGGAGCGGTCCGGCAGACCCACCTGGCGGCCGCCTCCTAGGGCCGCCGCGCAAGAATTGGGAGGTGTGCGGCGTCCCGCAGGTCCCGGCCGAAGCGGACCTGAAAGGCGCCGGTGGTGAGGGCGGCTGCGGCCTGCCGCTCGCCTTCGCCGTGGCCGCTCAGCACGTGCAGGCCGCCCGCGCAGCCGGCCCTCAGTCCGGCTTCCAGGTCGCGGGCCCGGTCTCCCACAACCCAGGATGTTGAGAGGTCGACGCCAAGGCGCTCGGCGGCCCTCAGCAGCATGCCCGGCTGGGGCTTCCGGCAGTCGTGCTCCCGGCCGTAGGGCGGCTTGCCGTCCGGATGGAAGGGACAGGCCAGCACCAGGTCGAAGCCGGCCCCCTCGGCCGCCAACCTGGCCTCGATCTCGTCCTGGGTCTCCTCGAAGGCGGGCCAGCCGAAGAGCCCGCGGGCGATGCCCGACTGGTTGGTGGTCAGCACCACCGAGCACCCCCGCGACCGGGCCTCGAGGATGATCCCGGCCGCTCCGGGCAGCAGCCGCACGTCCTGGGGCCGGTGGAGGAAATGCACCTCCTCCACCACCACCCCGTCCCGGTCGAGGAAGAGGGCCGGCCGGCGCGGCGACCCGCCGTCGCCCTCCCAGCCGGCCCCGTGGTCTCGCCCCGCCCGACACCAGATGCCGTCGCTCTCGAGATGGGTGCTGTCCGTCATCTTCGCCTACGGCTCCGCTAGGCGGCCGGACGCCGATTCCCGGCCCCGACGGGCCATCCGTCAACGCTTTCTTGCCGTTGTGGATTAAGGGTCCGTAAACCGCGCAAGCCTAAGGTGGGCCCAACGAAACTCCGCGGCCGCCGACCGGCCGCGGCTTGCGGCCAACGGTGGAGCATGCGGCTCGGTCAAGGCAAGCCTCTCGTGACTGGGGCCGGCGGGTTCACCCCTTCCCCTCGGACGACGACGCACGCCGACAATGCGTGCCGGGCGCCCTCCGGCGACCCCGATGCGGCCGCGAGCCCGCCAGGCCCCGAATCTTGCAAAGGAACAATGGCATGACCCGCCGGCGCATCTGCGTGGTGACCAGCAGCCGGGCCGACTATGGCCTCCTCGCCCCGCCGATGCGCCTGATCCGCGACGACCCCAACCTGGATCTCCAGGTCATCGTCACGGGCATGCACCTGACCACCGAGTTCGGCTTCACCTACCGGCGCATCGAGCAGGACGGCTTCGCCGTCGCGGCGCGGGTCGAGTGCCTGCAGCGCGGCGACGACGTGGCCTCGGTCACCAAGTCGATCGGTCAAGGCGTGATCGGCTTCGCCGACGCCCTGCAGCACCTGCGCCCCGACATCATGATCGTCCTGGGCGATCGCTACGAGGTGCTGGCGGCCGTCCAGGCCGCCCACATCGCGCGAGTGCCCGTCGCCCATCTCTGCGGCGGCGACACCTCGGACGGCGCCTACGACGAGGGCGTGCGCCACGCCATCACCAAGATGGCCCACCTGCATTTCGCGACCAACCAGGCGGCCGCCCGGCGGCTGCGCCAGATGGGCGAGAACCCGGACAACATCCACCTGGTGGGCAATCCGGGCCTGGATCAGATCCGCGGGATCCAGCGCCTCTCCAAGGAAGAGACCTTCGCCTCCCTCAGCATCCCGGCCCGGCCCTACAACCTGCTGGTCACCTTCCACCCTGAGACGCTCGCCATGGAGCGCAGCCTCTCCCAGCTCGAGGAGCTGATGACCGCCCTCTCGGAGCTGGGCCCCGAGTTCGGTCTCATCATCAGCGGCCCGAACAGCGACAGCGAAGGCCGCAGCTTCACCCGGCGCATCGAGGATTTCGTGAGCGATCACGAGAACGCCATTCTGCGGATCTCGCTCGGCCAGAAGCTCTACCTCAGCACGCTGTCCCACTGCGACGCGCTGATCGGCAATTCCTCCAGCGGGCTCTACGAGGCGCCCGCCTTCAAGGTCCCGACGGTGAACATCGGCGAGCGCCAGCGTGGCCGCCTGAAGGCGGAGTCGGTGATCGACTGCCCGGCCGAGAGCACGGCCATCATCCAGGCCATCATCAAGGCCATGTCGCTCGACTGCTCGAGGGTCGAGAACCCCTACGGCGACGGCAAGAGCGCCCCGCGCATCGTCTCTGCCCTGAAGGCGCTGCCCGACCCTTCGGCGCTGCTGAAAAAGCACTTCTACGATCTGAAGGTCGCCTGAGCGTCCGCGCCTGAGGGCGCGCCCGCCATCCATCCCCATGCCCCCGGATCGGCAGCCCAGAAAAGCATTCCGGGCCGCGCGGCCGGGTGCTAAGGAGTGGCCTCCCATCCGCCTCTCGGCAATCGCCGGACCGCGCGCCGCGGGCCCTCTCACGGCATGTCCAAGAACGCGCTGATCTTTCCCGTCAAGCTCGCCATCACCGCCGGACTCATCTACTGGGTGCTGCGCAATGTCGAGCTCGATGCATTGCTGGAGCGCCTGGACCGGATCTCCTTCGGCTACCTCCTGGCGGCTGCGGTGCTGGTCTTCTTCCAGAACGCGGTCGTCATGACCTGGCGCTGGGAGCGTGTCGTCGGCATCATCGACGTGCAGCCGCGTCCTTGGCAGCTCTTCGGGCCCACCGTCGTCTCCCTCTTCTTCAACCAGGTGCTGCCGTCCACCATCGGCGGCGACGGCATGCGGGTCTGGCTGCTGCGCGGCCTGGGCCGGCCGATCGGCCTCGCCTTCCGCTCGGTCCTGATAGACCGGATCATCGGCCTCTTCGCGCTGCTGGCCCTCGGCCTGGTCGGCGCTCTCGGCCTGGTTCTGATCTTCGGCGGCTCGGGGCCCGCCTGGATCATGGCGGCCGCCAGCGCGGCGGGCCTCGTCCTCGTCGCCCTGGCGCCGGTCCTGGTGCGCAGCCTGGGCTGGCTCCCCTTCGCGCGGCTGCGCGCCGGTCTCGACGTCCTGGCGCGGGAGGTGCACCTGCTGGCCGGCCGGCCGCGGCGGCTGGCGGACCTGGTGCTGGCCTCGCTGATCGGCCAGGTCGTCCTCAGCGGCGCCGTCTACCTTCTGGCCCTGGCCCTGGAGATCCCGCTGGGCTTCTGGGGCGCCATGGCGGTGGTGCCCGGCGTGCTGGTCGCCGCCTCCCTTCCCATCTCGATCGCCGGCTGGGGCGTGCGCGAGGGCTCCATGGTGGTGGGGCTGGGCCTGCTGGGCATCGGCGAGGGCGAGGCCGCCTTGATTTCCATCCTCTTCGGCCTGCTGTTCCTCGCATTCGGGCTCCTGGGCGGCTTGGTCTGGATGCTCCAGGGCAGCGGCCGCCCGGCCGGTCCCGCCACGAACCCCGCCGAGGGCGGCTCAGACTAACGGCCCTGGCCGCGGTCCCGATTGGCCTCGCCGGACCGGCCCGAATCGGCCATGCTCCCGAAGCGGTTCTCTCATGGACATGACAGCAGCGCACCTCGAACCCATGACCGAAGCCGATCCCGGCCTGTGCCGCTCCGATTCCAGACCCGATTTCAGCTTCGTCGTGCCCTGCTACAACGAAGAGAAAAACGTGGCGGGCACGGTGACCGAGATCGAGAGGGCCGCCGAGGAGGCCGGCCTCGCCGGCTACGAAATCATCCTGGTGGACGACGGTAGCGCCGACGGCACCGCGGGGGCGATCCGCGCCTTGGCCGGAGAGCGTCCCCGGATCCAGCCAGTCTACAATGCCCAAAACCTGGGTCTTGGCGGAGCCTACAAGGCGGGCGTGGCCGCCGCCCATGGCCTCTACGTCATGATGGTCCCCGGCGACAACGCCCATCCGGCCCACGGCATCGTGCCGATTCTTATTGCGGCCGGCGACGCCGACATGGTGATCCCCTACGTCACCAATCCCGAGGTCCGCGGACCCGCCAGGCGGCTTGCCTCCTGGGGTTTCGTCGCCGTCATGAACGGCCTCTTCGGTCTCCGGGTACCTTACTACAACGGCCTGGTCGTCCACCGCCTCGACCGGCTCAGGGAGATCGAGATCGAGACCGACAGCTTCGCCTACCAGGCCGAGGCCATCACCAAGCTCCTGAAGCGCGGCGTAGCGTTCACCACGGTCGGCGTCGAGATCAGCGCCCGCGAGCACGACCGCACCAAGGCCTTCCGCCTCTCCAACCTGGTGAAGGTTGCCCGGGCGCTCTGGGACCTGAAGCGCCAGGTCGGTTGAACTCGCGAATCACCTGCGTGCCTCCGGCGGAATTGGACCACATCAAAGTCATGCAGTAGATTCAAACAATCCGAGTATCAGGTGAAACAGGACTGTAGCCATCTCCGATTGATTTCTCGGCTCCATGTTCTATACCAACCTATCGGTCTTGAGTGCTGTAGAGGAATCGCGTTGCAGTCCGTCCAGCTCTACGTACCAGTTGGTTATCCTACTCTATCGGCAGAGATCTTCCGGGCCTTCCCCGGACCAAAGCTATCCACTGCTTGGGTTCGAGCGATCAACTGTTGGAAGACCACATAGTGGGGTTGATGAAACTCTTTACCTTGAGTCATGTGTGTCACTCAAGTGACCCGCTCCGCAACCCCACAAGTCGAGAATGGATGGAATTCCGATTGGCCAGGTGAAATCATGGCAAAGAGAACAAAAATCCCTCGGCAACAACACGCACCGGTTGGACCGGCCACAGTTCCCACTCAATCGCTTAGGCCGAATCCACACAATCCTCGTATGCTGTTTGACGCTCTACCACTAAAGACACTTGAAGAATCCATCCGGAAGGTTGGGATCCTCGTCCCTCTGACAGTATTTAGAGCCAAGGGTTCTGATCAGTTTACCATACTGGATGGTCAGCGCCGATGGATGTGTGCGCAGGAACTAAACCTTCCTGAAGTGCCAATAAATGAAGTTGCTGAGCCAACAACCGCCCAGAACATCGTTACAATGTTCCAAATCCACAAGCTTCGGCAAGATTGGGAGCTAATGCCAACGGCCCTTAAGCTTGGTGTGTTGATGAAGGAACTGCATGAGAATAGGGACAAACCTCTCGCCGAGTTAACTGGATTGGATTTGGCGGTCGTAACTCGCTGCAAGAAGCTACTTAGATTTCCAAAGCGCTATCAAGAAATGATGCTTTTTGCTGAACCAAAGGAGCGAATAAAAGCTGATTTCTTTATAGAACTCTATCCCATAATACGTGACCGATTCGTTTCAAGTATGGGCTGGTATAAGAGAGATGAACTCATAGATAGATTCTTGTTCAAGTATCAAAACAAACTATCCGGATTTCGATCTGTTACTGATTTTCGAAAAATTAAGCAGTATATATCGAATTCTCGTCGAGCCGGTCATGAAAAGGAGTTCGAGAAGAGATTCAAGATGTTTGTTTTCGATGACACTATTGATATTTCTTACTTGGAGATTGATGTTGTCCAAATACATCGCAGAGCTGGCAGACTAATCAATTCTCTGAGCAGGCTGTATGACGATTTGCAGGGAATTGACGTGCAAGAATTTTTTGGCGAAGAGCAACTGTGGAAAGAGCTAGAAAAACTCCTTAGGCTGATAGAGCGTAAGCTGGCTTCCGCGGATAGGCGCTCAAGATGAAACAACCCCGTCGGCGCCGCTCACCGATCACACGAGAGAGAATTGATGGATGGCTTGCTGTCTTTCGATTCTATAGGCACCCGCCCACTGAGCCATCCATCGAGCAATGGCTTGGACGGTTCACAAATGCCGACCGGGACGTTGCTGCCCGCGTGCTCGATTGCGTCCAAGTTGTGTCCGAGCAGGAAATCCTGATTGGCTACCGAAACGCCCTGCAAAGAGTTGAAGGCTGGAACATTGACCCGGCTCGCCGCAGTGGTAGATGGTTCTTTGTTGGGTTCGGCGGTCATGGTGAAAGCGGCCATGCGATGGTTAGAATTTTTCGCGAAGCCAATCAGTTAACATCTACCGCTTACAATCATCTTTTCTGTGGCGCCACCGATTTGCCTTTTCAAAACTTAACAGCCCAAGATCATGTTGTTTTCATAGATGACTTTTCTGGATCAGGACGTCAGGTCTGCACTGTGTGGCCAACCTTGCAAGAACTGATCGCATCGGACGCCGAATGCCACCTGATCCTGACCTCGGCCACACGAATGGCCATGTCAAAGATTGACGATCTCATCAACCTGGCGTTGGTCGTACACATTGTACTAGAAGAAGACGACAACGTGTTTAGTCCAGAATGTAGGCGGTTTACACATCAAGAGAAAATAACCTTAGAAAGATATGGTAGAAGAGCAGACAATAGACATCCAAAGGGTTTCAGCGACTGCGGGTTGCTATTTGTTCTGAGTCACAAAACACCAAACAACACAATCCCGATTCTCCACGCTTTTCATGAAAGGTGGGAAGGCTTGTTCCCACGGTATGTGCCATTGCCACCTTGAGCGACTCTGGATGACCCTCCAGTTCACATACATGGGGACCAAACGGCAGCTGGCGAGCGAAATAGCGAATGTTATAGCTCAGGCGCCCGATGGTCCTGTTCTGGACGCATTCGCTGGCATGTCTGCAGTTGGAACTGCTGTTGGGCCGGAGCGGACTGTCTGGTGCAATGATGTTCAGCATTTTGCATGTAGTGTCGCCACTTCTTTTTTTACTGCTCGATTCCAACCCAAACTAACTCCCAAAGCATCTAGTGAGTGCCAAAAGCTATTTGAAAACAACAGAATGGCCCTCAAACGCTCGTTTGCATCGATTCTCGCTCGTGAAAGGCGTGCACATCATTCCGAGGATCTGCAAGAGATCTGTGAGATATCTAGCCACTTAACAAAGCGTAGTCAGTCGATGAAATCTGTTAAGACACGACTAGCCTATCAACTAGGGCAAAAGCAATCCCCGTATTGTCTGTTCTCAATAACATATGCTGGCGGCTACGTTGGTCTCGAACAAGCAATCGATATAGATTCTCTCCGCTATGCTATCGATGGGCTCTCACGGCAAGAATTGATAACTTCCGAGACACGCGATTGGATGTTGATTGCGTTGTGCCGTAGTCTTGGAAAGGTTTCGAATTCAACAGGCCACTTTGCCCAGTACTTGGCTGTGAAAAGACACACAAAGAAACGTTTTCTAGCCAAACGTCGCAGATCAATCTGGTCGGAGTGGCAAAATGCCTTAGATAACATGCGGCCGTTGGGCACGAGAGAGTGGCGACGATCCAATCGTGTTTATCATGGTGAGGCGATCGACCTTCTCCGCCGGCTATCACGATGTCGCGTCCAACCAACTGTCATTTACTGCGATCCCCCCTACACAAGCGATCACTACTCGCGATACTATCATTTGCTGGAGACTCTTCTGTTATATGACTATCCTAAGATCGAATCGAAGGGGCAGTACAGGCTTGATCGGTTCTACTCTCCATTCTCAATAAAATCTAAAGTTGAACAATCATTCAAAGACTTGATAGGTGCCGCTGCGCGGATGGAGGCGACACTAATCTTGAGCTACCCCGATCACGGATTGCTCCCTAACCCCCGAGAATGTTTGGTTCAGCTTCTGCGAGAGCGATACTCTAAAGTCGAGATAGCTGGTGAGTTAGCTCACGAGCATTCCACACTTGGAGCATCAAACGGAATTGAAAGCTCGCCTGTAATTGAGCTGGTGTTTGTCGCCCGGAGCTAACTGGAATGCAAGGCAATCACTTTTGAAGTGGGCTGTAGTACCAGTTTCTGCATGTCAATGTCTGAGAGAGCCAACTCGTTGACCAAGCGGAGGAACCTCAAACGAAATCGATGTGCTGGGGCGGCTCCTGGCCGTTCAGCTTCGGCAGCTCGAGCTGGCCCTTCTGGTAGCCGTCGAGGAACTCGTTCACCTTGTGCTGCAGACAGAGCGAGCCGCACATGGTCTGGGCATTGAAGGCCGGGCTGGCGATGTAGTTCATGACCTCCCAGTAGCGCTCGGAGGCCCAGATATCCTTGAAGCGCTGGTCGCAGATATTGCCGATGTGGAACTTCTTGTAGCGCTCGTTAAACAGCATGCCGCAAGGCGCCACCAGGCCCGAGCCGGACAGCTGGATCATGAAGGGCGCGCCATAGCAGCGCTGGTAGGAGCGCCGGCCCTCGGCCGCGATCTTCGACCACTTGACGGTGACCCGGTAGTCCTCGTCTGACATGGCCTCGGCGGCGCGCAGGGTGTCGTAGAGCTTCTTGTACGCCCGGTAGTCGACGCCCAGGTCGCCGTCCTCGTTGTCGGAGCAGTGCTTGATCACCAGGTAGTCGGGCCGGAGCTCCTGGCCGAGGCGCGCGAGCGGCAGGATCTGGTCTTCGTACTCGGGCATGAGCACCATCTGCAGGCCGATGGTGACCGGCAGCCCGTCGCGCTTCTTGATCTCCACCATGTCGCGGATGTTCTGGCAGACCCTGTCGAACCAGTGCTCCTTCACGCCCATGATCTCTGCGTAGCGCGCGCGTTCGCCGGCGGAGATGTTGATGCGGATGTAGGTGAGCGCCGGCAGCACCTCCTCCAGCTTGCGCCGGTTCAGCACGAAGCCGTTGGTGCCCACCGCCATGGAGAGGCCCAGCTCGTGGCCGTGCCGGCAGGCGTCGACGAAGACCGGCGAGATGGTGCTCTCGCCGTCGGAGACGAAGCTGATGCCCTTGACGCCGATCTCCGCGCAGTCATCCAGGAAATCGAAGATGACCTGTTTGTTGATCACCTTTCGGTCGTTCTCCTGCAGCATGGCGTAGCAGTAGTGGCAGGCGAAGTTGCAGGCCCGGGTCAGCGCCATATCGATGGTGATCGGCGCGATCTTCTCGCCGCGCTCCCAGGCCCGGATGCGGTCCTGGTGCCAGGCGATCTTGGTGCCGTCCAGGATCAGTTCCGTATGGTCGGTCATGCCGGTCATTCAGGCACGTGCTCCTAGAGGCGGCGAATGCGGTTGTCGTCCTTCATCTCTTCGGCGAAGACCTCGAGACGGTCGCCGGTAGCGGCGCGCAGCCTAGCCTCGAAGGCCATCAGCAGGCCCGGCTTGCGGGCGTAGGCAACCCCGTCGCCGAAGGCGAGAAGAATGCGAATGTTGTTCTCGACCCCGGCGACGACTAGCTCACCGTCGGCCAAGGCTTGATCGGCCCGGAAAGCTGCCAGGACTTCCTCGACCCGCGCCATCTGCTCGGATTCGCCGAGGCGCAGCCAGTCCCGGGAGATCTGCGGGTTCCAGAAGTTCTCCCGCGACACCGTATTGTGGCAGGCCGCGTGGTCGGCATGGATCCGGCGCACCAGACGCAAGGGCCGGTGGAACAGGGGATCGGCGTTCCAGGGCGTCAGGATGCCCGGGACCGGCGAGGACGCCTCCGGATCGCGCAGGCGCGCCACCAAGTGGTGCCCGGTGTGATCGGCCGCCTCCTGCAGCGGCAGGCCCTCGACGATCTGGCAGACGACATCGAGCACCGCCCGCTCGGCCGCGTCCTCGGACCCGCTGTGCGCCGCGCGGCGGATCGTGCCCTTGTGGACCGTCAGCTGCAGCAGCCGGCCGTCCTCCGCCGCCGTCAGTAGTTCCTCGCTCGCGTCGCCGTTGGTCAGGCTGCCCTCGCGGCAGATCCCGCCCGCCGCCGCCTCTAGGGCCGCGCGAAAGGCTGGCTGGACCTGGTCGAGCGCGCCCGTCATTCAGCCCTGCATCCCCGTCACTTCGATCAGCCGGCCACCCTCCCGGGGGGTAGCGCGGGCGCTGCCGATCCCGTTCAGCAGTCCCATGAGCTCTTCGAGCTGCCCGTCGTTCAGGGTCTCCGCCGCCACGCGAATGGCGATCTCCTCCCGGCCATAGGCCTCGGCGGCCTCGACCATGTTCAGCAGGCTCTTCACCGGATCCTCGTCGGGCACCCACATCTCCAGATAGTCCGCCTCGGCGCCGTGGCCGCGCAGCTTGGTGACCAGGGCTTCCTCGAAGGCCCGCACCAGGGCCTCGTAGTCGATTGCCGACGTCTCGCTCATGATCGTCCCGCCCGCCTCATGCCCCGTAGAAGGCATTGACCTGCTCGGCGACGTAGCAGACGTCCTCGCGGCTCATCATCTGGTGCACCGGCAGGCTCAGGATGCGGCCGGCCTGACGCTCGGCCACGGGAAAGTCGCCGGGCCCGTAGCCCAGATCCTTCGCCGCCGGCTGCAGATGAATCGGCACCGGGTAGTGGATCGCGCTGCCGATGCCGCGTGCCTTGAGGAAGGCTTGCAGCTCGTCGCGCCGGTCCACCTGAACGACGAAGGTGTGGTAGCTGTCGATGGTCCCCTCCCGCTCTGCGGGGACGAAGACCGACGCGGGATCGAGCCGTTCCCAGTAGAGCGCCGCATTGGCCCGGCGTTGTCGGATCGTGTCGTCCAGGCGGCCCAGGCGGTAGGCCAGGATCGCGGCCTGGAGGCTGTCCATGCGCGAAACCTGGCCGAAGCGCGTCACCGTGTCCCGGTCCGCCAGGCCGTGGTTGCGGAGCGCGCGCACGGCCTCGGCGATCCCGGCATCGTCGGTGGTGACGAAGCCGCCGTCGCCGCAGGCGTTGAGGTTCTTCAGGGGATGAGTCGAGAAGCAGCCGACTTGGCCCAGGCTGCCGCTCATGCGGCCGTCGTAGCGCGAGCCGATCGACTGAGCGGCATCCTCGACCACCGGCAGGTCGTGGCGCTCCGCGATCTCCAGGATCGGTGTCATGTCGGCAATGCGGCCGGTCAGGTGGACCGGCATGACGGCCTTGGTCCTGGTCGTGATCGCCGCCTCGACGCGCTCGGGATCGACGTTCTGGTCGTCCTGCACGTCGGCGAAGACCGGCCGCGCGCCGACCTGGACGATGGCTGCGGTCGAGGCGATGAAGGAGTTGGGCGGCGTGATCACCTCATCGCCCGGGCCGATGCCGAGCGCCGCGAGAGCAAGGGAGAGCGCGTCGCTGCCGGAGTTGAGCGCGACGGCATGCCTCACCCCGCAGAGCGCCGCAACGGCCTGCTCGAAGCGGGCAACCTCCGCGCCGCCGACCCAGTGGCCGCCGGCCAGCACCCGCTCGATGATGGGCAGGAGTTCGTCCCGCTCCTCGGCCCACTGGCCCGCCAGGTCCACGTAGGGGACCCTGCGCGCCGCGTCGTCTCGCGGCGCCGCCTGCGGCTCCAGGACCTTCGGCTCAGCGACCGGCATAGAAGTCCCTCACGGTCTCGATCACGTAGTCCAGCTCGGCGGGCGACAGGTGCTGGTCGACGGGAAAGGTGATGATCTCCCGGGCGTGCCGGTCGGTGACCGGGAAGTCGCCCTCCCGGTGGCCGAGGTGGGCCAGTCCGGGCTGGCGGTAGATGGGCTCCGGGTAGTGGACCTTGGCCTCGATGCCTGCCGCCTGGCAGTGGGTGAGAAGCGCGTCGCGCGCCTCGGCGAAAACCATGTAGAGATGGTAGACGATCCGCATGCCCTCGGGCCGGGGCGGCACGCGGACCTGCGGGATCGCGCCCAGGCCCCGGTCGTAGTTGGTGGCGTTGGCGATGCGCGCCTCGGCGATCGCACTCGTTTGGGGGATCAGCCAGTTGCCCACCACGGCCTGGATGGTGTCGAGGCGCGAGTTGTAGCCCAGAAGCGCCACCGTATCCCGGTCGGCAAGGCCGTGGTTGCGCAGCAGGCGCAGCTGATCGGCGAGGGCGTCGTCGTCCGTCACGATGAGCCCGCCGTCCGACCAGACGTTGAGGTTCTTCAAGGGATGGAGCGAGAAGGCCCCGGCCCGGCCCCAGGTCCCGGCGTTGCGCCCGTCGAGGGCGCCGAGGATCGACTGGCAGGCGTCCTCCACCAGCGGCAGCCCGTGACGCTCGGCAAGGGGCACGAGCTTGCGCAGGTCGGTCATGTAGCCGGTGAAGTGGACCGGCACGATGGCTCGGGTGCGCTCGGTGATGGCGGCTTCCACCAGGTCCACGTCCATGCAGAAGCTGTCGTCCACGTCGACGAAGACCGGCGTCGCGCCCAGCTCGTTGATGGCGCCCACGGTGGCGACGAAGGTGTTGGCCGCGGTGATGACCTCGTCGCCCGGCATCACGCCGACGGCTTTGAGGGCCAGCTTGATGGCGTCTGTGCCCGAGTTGACGCCGACGGCGTGACGGCTGCCGATCAGCGCGGCGAAGCGGCCCTCGAATTCGGCGAGCGGCTTGCCCAGGGTGAAGTCGCCGGTCGCGACGAAGGCCTTCAGCTCCGCCCAGAGATCGTCGATCTCCGCGAACTGCTGAGGCAGGTAGGAGTAGCGCACCCGCATGGGGGGCCGCAGGTCCCGCTTCTCGGCCGGATCGCTCATCAGAAGGGCCCCTTGAAGGCCGGGTCGGGCTTGTCGATGTGCACGCCCTGGCGCGCCGCGATGCAGGCCTGGCGGGCGCTCTCGGCAGCGGCTCCGTCGAGCTGCAGCAGCTCTTCCACGGCGTCGACGATGTCGACCGAGCCCGGATAGTAGGCGGCGGCGAGCGCTCGGCTGCTGGGGGTGGGATGGTCGGGCAGGCCGATCCGCCGCGGCGGCTGCTTGAGCGCCGCGAAGGCTTGCTCGCTCACCTCGGCCACCAGCTCCGCCCCCATGCCGCCGATGCGCCAGCCCGTGTCGAGGGTGATCAGGCGGCCCGTCTTGCGCACCGACTGAACGATCCGGTCGAGGGCAAGCGGCCGCAGCACCCTGAGGTCGAAGACCTCGGCCTCGCAGCCGGCCTCGGCGAGCGCGTCGGCCGCGCGCAGGGCTTCCAGCACCATGTAGGAGGAAGCGACGATGGTCACGTCGCCGCCTTCGCGCGCCAGGCGCGGGCCCTCGATGGGGATGGCATGGAAGCCGTCCGGCACTTCTCCGGTCACGTAGTGCAGCCAGCGATGCTCCAGCATGAGGACGGGGTTGTCGTCGGCGATCGCCCCCAGCAGCAGGCCTTTGAACTCACCGGGCGTGGACGGCATGACCACCTTCAGGCCCGGCACCTGGGCGAACATGGCCTCCAGGCTCTGGGAGTGCTGCGGGCCCTGGCCCCAGCCGCGGCCGATCACCATGCGCACCACCAGGGGCACCTCGTGGCGGCCGTTCGTCACGTAATGGCTCTTGGCGGCGCTATTGAAGAGCTGCTCCAGGCTGAGCAGGGCGAAGTCGACCCGCTGATGCACCAGCACCGGCCGCTGGCCCAGGAGGGCGGAGCCGATGGCGATGCCGGTCAGGCCGTTCTCCGAAACGGGCGTCTCGACAACCCGCTCGGGACCGTACTTCTCGACCAGTCCCGCCGTGGTGCCGAAGATGCCCTTGGGATCGGCCACGCCCTCGCCCATGAGATAGACCTCGGGCCAGCGCGCAAGCGCCAGGTCCATGGCCTCGCGCAGGGCCTCGGCGGCACTAAGGATCCGGGGCTCAGGCATAGACGCCACCTGCTCCCGAGGCCGCATCCGGGAAGGGGGCTGCCTCGGCGAAGGCGAAGGCGTCCGCGATCTCGTCCTCGGCCGCGTGCGCCATCTCCGCCTCGCGCTCAGCGTCCAGCAGTCCGGCTTCGGTCAGGAGGCGCCTGAGACGGGCGATGGGATCGCGCCGGCGCCATTCCTGGAACTCCTCCTCGCTGCGGTAGCCCAGATCGTTGTCGTAGAAGGGCCCGCAGTGCTCTCGCCAGCGGTAGGTGTCGGCCAGGATGAAGCTCGCCCCTCCACCGTCGCGGGCCCGCTCGACCGCCTCGCCTGCGGCCCGGGCCACGGCCCTGAGGTCGTTGCCGTCCACGTGGCAGCTCGAGAGGCCGTGGGCCCGGCCCATCTCAACCAGAGGCCGCGGGGGCTGCCGCTCCTCGAGATGGGTGTAGACGGAATAGAGGTTGTTCTCGCAGACGAAGACGGCCGGCAGTCCGTGGAGCGCGGCGAAGTTGGCGCTCTCGTGATAGACCCCTTCCTCCAGGCCGGCGTCGCCCAGGTAGATGACGGCAACCGCGTCCCGCCTCCGTTGCTTGAGAGCCAGGGCCGCGCCGACGCCGATGGGGATCGAGGCGCCGACGATGGGCAGGCTGAGGAGCACGCCGGCCGCGCTGTCGAAGAGGTGCATGGAGCCGCCGCGCCCGCCGCAGCAGCCCGCCGCCTTGCCGTAGAGCTCGGCCAGCATGGCCTCAAGGTCGCCGCCCTTGGCGAGATAGTGGGCGTGGCAGCGGTGGTTGCTGACCACCTGGTCGTCGGTCCGAAGCGCCGCGCTCACGCCGACCGCGATCGCCTCCTGGCCGATCGAGAGATGTACCGGGCAGCGCATCTTCTGCTCCTCGACCGGATAGCGGGCGGCGATCTCCTCCTCGACCATGCGGATGCGCAGCATGGCCCGGAAGTAACCGAGCAGGGCGTCCGGCCGGAGGTCCAGCTCCGGCTCGGGGGGCCTGTCGAACGGCGTGACGGTGCTCGCGCCCGCACTCATTGCAGCGACAGCTCCTGCATGCGCTTGATGTTGTAGTAGCGCGGGTCGTTCATGGGATCGGGCACCCGCCCGGCGGCGAAGGCCTCGCAGAGATCGGTTATGGCTTGCTCAATGGTGTGGCGCGGCACGAAGCCGAGCTCACGGCGAATGCGCTCCGAGTTCACGTGGTAGGAACGCAGGTCGTCGGTCGGCAGAACCTCGATGGGCACCTCGCCCACCACCCCCTGCACCATCTCGGCGATGGCCTGGACCGGATGGTTCTGGTAGCCGGCGTTGAAGACCTTGCCGTCGATGGCGTCGGCCGGCGCGTCAAGGCACGCCAGGTAGATGTTGGTCATGTCCTCGATGTGGATGTTGGGCCGCTTCTGGCTGCCGCCGAAAACCTTGATGCGCCCGTTGTTGACGGCGTGGTTGGTCAGGATGTTGACCGTCAGATCGAGCCGCAGCCGCGGGCTGTAGCCGCAGACCGTCGCCGGCCGCAGGATCAGCACGGCGAAGCCCGGCGCCCGCTCGGCCAGCAGCTCGTCCTCGCAGAGCGCCTTGAAGCGCGAGTAGTCGGTGAGCGGCTCTAGGCTCAGGTCCTCTGTGACGTTCTCCTCCTCCTTCACGCCGTAGACCGACGACGACGAGGCGTAGATGAAGCGCTCGACGCCCGCCGCCTTGGCGGCGCGGACCAGCGGCCGGAAAGACTCGTGGTTGATCGACTTGCCGAGTCCCGGATCCAGCTCAAAGGAGGGATCGTTGGAGATGCAGGCCAGATGGATCACCGCGTCGCAGCCCGCGAGCGCATCGGCCACCACGGCCGGGTCCCTGAGATCGCCGCGCACCTGGCGGAGACCCGGATGCTCGGCGGCCCCGGCCAGGGTGTCGCCGTAGATGAAGAGGTCCAGCACCGTCACCCGGTGGCCGGCGCTCAGCAGCTTGGGCACCAGCATCGCGCCCACATAACCGGCCCCGCCGGTCACCAGGACGTTGCGCGCCTTGCCGCTCATGCCCGCCGCCGTTTGGCCGCCGCGTAGACCGGCCGCGCGCCCTCGACCCGCCAGCCCATGGCGACGTCGAGGATGGCGTGACAGACGGCCAGGTGAGCAATCTCGACGAAGCCGTAGAGACCGTTGGGCACGTAGACGTTCACGTCGCCCAGAGCGCGCAGACGGTTGTCCGGCGCAAAGCCCGAAAGGGTCAGCACGTCGAGGCCCTTCGAGCGCGCGGCGGCGACCGCGTTGACGATGTTGTCGGAGTTGCCGGAGCTGGAGATCGCCACCAGCAGGTCGCCTTCGCGGCCATGCACCTCCACCTGGGCGGCGAAGACTTGCTCGTAGCCGAGATCGTTGCTGAAGCAGGTGAGCGCCGCACCGTCGTTGAAGGCCAGCGCGCTGAAGCCCCCGTTGCGGCTATAGTCGATCGCCATGTGGCTGGCGACCGCGGCGCTGCCGCCATTGCCGACGAAGAGGATCTTGGCGCCCTTGGCGCGGGTGCCTTCGACTCTGGCGATAGACCACTCGAGGGCGGCCGCGAGGGTCAACGGCGCGCCTGCGCCATCGCTCGCTTTGATCTCGGCGCCGAGGGCGCCCAGGGTGGCGAAGTAGCCTTCGACCTGCCCGTCCATGTCCTGCCGGTCCATCACCTAGCCTACTTCAGCAGCGTCTGCAGATAGCGGATCAGCGGCACCTTCTCGATCGACTCCCGGTGGCCGACGATGCCCACCTTCATGGCACCGACCGCGTTGCCGACGAAGCCCACCTGCTCCAGGTTGGCGCCGCTCGCGACCAGCGGCGCGGTCACCGCCAGGAAGGCGTCGCCCGCGCCCATGGTGTCGAGGGCCTGTCCGGTGAAGGCGGGGATGTAGTGCACGCCCTCGCTGCGGTCGTAGGTGACGCAGCCGTAGCGGCCGTGGGTCAGGATCATGCGGTCGCAGACGATCAGCTCCGGCAGCAGCTTGCTGGCGATCAGCCCCAGGTCGCTGAACTTGTCTGAGACGGCGAGCTTGGCCTCCGGCGCGTCGATGCAGACGTAGTCGGCCCAGGGGTACTTGGTCACCAGGTTGAAGCCGTGGTTGGCGCTGTTGCTCTGGGCGTTGACGGCCAGGAACTTGGCGCTCTCGCTGAGGGCCTCGATGGCGCTCTTGGTGATCAGGCCGTGGCCGAAGTCGGTGACGATCACCACGTCGAAGTCCCCGGCGCGGGCGCGGATCTTCTGGGCGAGGTCCTGCTCGAGGTGGCCCGACAGGTGATTGTCGTCCATGTGGTAGACTTCGAACAGCTTGCGCAGGTAGTCGGCGTCGACGAAGCGGCTCTTGCGCGTGGTCGGCACGCCAGGCCGGCGCAGCGTGTTGATCTTCACGTTGGGCTTGGCGGCCGCCAGGATCAGGTCCTCGTAGCTGTCCTCCTCGCCGAGGCAGGTCAGCACCTCCACTTCGCCGCAGAAGCCGGCCACGTGGTTGGCCGCCGCCACCACGCCGCCGGCGAAGAGCTCGCGGTCGCGGTAGAGCGTGGCGATCAGGTTCTCCTTGGGAGACTTCCCGAGCGGCGAGACGTAGTGGTACTCGTCCACGATGGCGTCGCCCACCAAAAGCACCCGATAGTCGCGCACCTTTTCGATCATGCCGAGCAGCGTGTCGGCCATGTCCCGGTCGCGCTGCTGCTCCAGGTAGCCGCGCAGCTTGGGATCGTGGATGTCGAAGAAGCGGTTCAGCAGGGACGAAGAGCTGAAGGTGATGTCGTCGGTGAAGGAGATGCGCCCGCCGTATGCCTCGACCGCCGCGCGCTCGTCGAGGATCTTGCCTGTGGCGTCGTTCTCGGCCTCGGCGTAGTCCCCGCCCTTCATGTAGACGTCGGGCTTGAGGGTGGCGATGACGTTCTCGGCCGTCGGCGCCTCGTTGACGGCGACCCAGTCCACGTAGCCCAGCGCCGCCAGCATCTCGGCGCGCAGCGCGGAGGTGAAGACCGGCCGGCCCGGGCCCTTGTTGACGAAGGCGTCACCGGTGATCGTGACGATCAGCATGTCGCCCTCGGCGCGGGCCTGCTCCAGATGGCGCACGTGGCCCATGTGCAGCAGGTCGAAGGTGCCGTGAGCCAGAACGACCTGCCGGCCGGTGGCCTGGGCCTCGGCGGCGATCTCGGCCAGCGCATCCAGCGTCCTGATCTTGGCGCGGGCCGAGGCCGCCTCGTCCGGCGAGAACGGGCCCGCCGCGGCGGCCCGGGGGAAGGTCTTGGCCGCCTTGCTCATCCCGCCGCCTCCACGGGAGCCTTTGTAGGGGACTCCGCGGGGCCGAGGTAGCGGAACCAGTCGGCGGTCGCCTCGGCGATGGTGTCCGGCTCCCAGACCGGCGCATCGCGATAGAGCTCGATCTCCGCCAGCATGCGCTTCACGCCCTCGTCGAAGGGCACCCGGGCGTGCCAGCCCAGCAGGGCCTCGATCCTCGCCGTATCGGCGAAGGTGACATCGGGCTCGCCCGGCCGCCGGGGCACGTGGACCACGTCGCCGCCCAAGAGCTCCACCAGGCGGTTGACGCTGTAGTGGCCGCCGGAACCGACGTTCAGGGCCTCGCCCGAAAGATCGGAGGCCGCGGCGGTCACGAAGGCGTCCGCCACGTCACTCACGTAGGTGAAGTCCCGGCTCTGGCTGCCGTCCCCGACCACGGTGAAGGGCTTGCCGGCCAGCTTCTGGGCCAGGAACACGCCGAAGACCGCGCCGTAGGCGCCGGTCGTGCGGTGGCGCGGGCCGAAGACGTTGAACAGCCTGAGGGAGACCGCCGGCAATCCGTAGGTTTGTGCCCAGTGCAGGACGTAGCGCTCGCCGACCCACTTGGTGAGGGCATAGGGATACATGGGCGAGGCCGGTGCGGTTTCGGGCGTGGGCACGGTCTCGGGAATGCCGTAGCAGGACGACGAGGCCGCGTAGACGAAGCGCTTCGCGCCCGCCGCCCGGGCGGATTCCAAGGCCCGGATGGTGCCTTCGACGTTCGCCCGGTGGTAGGCCAGCGGCCGCTCGATCGACGGCACGATGTCGGCCAGTGCCGCTAGATGGAACACCCAGTCGGCCCCGTCGAAGAGGTCGCCCAGACCGTCGCCGGCCACGTCGCGCTGGTGGAAAAAGAAGCGCTGCTCCGATGCGGCCTTTTCCGCGAAGGACAGGTTCTCCGCGCGGCCGATCGAGAGGTCGTCGACGGCGATCACCGGGTGGCCGTCCGCGAGCAGCCGCTCCACCAGGTGACTGCCGATGAACCCGGCCGCCCCTGTGACCAGCGCGGTTGGCCTTGTCGCTTCGCCCGCCGACAAGCGGCTATCCTCCGGTTCGGTGCGCTTTATGGCCCCACGGCACCTTGGCGGGGACGCAACCGAAAGTCCTGACTACACTTTCGATTGGCTCGAAACTGCGCATTCCTGCTTAACAACCAATTAAAACTTGAATCGCCCGGCCAGCATAGTCCGACCCGGCGAAGCCGCCTAGGCCCTTCGGCATATGAGGCGGCCCCAACCGACCCGCCGCCCGATCCTCACTCGGCGTAGGTGACCGGCAGGGCCGTAGTGTATTTGATGGTCTCCATGGCGAAGTTGGAGCTGACGTCGGCCAGCTCGGCCACCGCGATCAGGCGCTTGTAGACCCGGTCGTAGGCGGCGATGTCCGGCACCACCACTCGCAGGAGGTAGTCGATATCGCCGCTGAGGCGGTAGAACTCGACCACCTCGTCGATGGCCGCGATGCCGGTGGCGAAGCGGTCCAGCCAATCCAGGTTGTGCTGGCTGGTCTTGACGCGCACGAAAACCGAAACGCCGACGTTCATGCGCTGGGCGTCGAGCAGGGCGACCCGGCGCAGGATAACGCCCGCCTTCTCCAGGTTCTGGATCCGCCGCCAGCAAGGGGTGGTGGAGAGCCCGACCCGTTCGGCCACCTCGGCCACAGGCAGCGTCGCGTCCTCCTGCAGACAGGTCAGGATTTTCCGGTCAATCGAATCCAAGGGATGTCATTCCTGGTTTTCAGATTGTTATAGCATGTTATTCTAAGAATATTCGAATATAGCGAAACTTTGCAAACATTTTCCGCTGCAACTGGGCTAGGATTCTCAAAACCGTAAGGTTCGGGAGACAAATCATGTTGAAGGCCCTGTTCTGCGCCCACCCCGCCTCCGTGGACGAGACCTACCTGGAGCACATGGCGGCCGCCGGCGGCTTCGCCCTGCGGCTGTTCGTGGCCGCCCTCGCCTGCCTGGTGCACGCGGCGCTGCCTTTCCTGTTCGTGAAGACCGGCAGTGGCATCATCGAGGAGCTGCACGACCGCATGGTCATGAACCGCCGCCGCATGCCTGCCCGGACCCTGGGCGTCCCAAGCGCCTGAACGCCGGCTGGGAGCCGGCCCCGGCCGCCAAGGGGCCCGGCCGAGCCTAGTCGCCCGCGCGCTTGCCTTCCGGGACGGGCGAGCAATCCCAGTCCATGTCGCGCAGCTTCTCGACGAACTCCTTGGCCCGGTACTCGCAGAAGCCCCGCTCGTTGTCTGCGTGCCAGATCACCTTCGTCGAGGGCTCCTCAGGCGGCCGCTTTTCGTACATGACCGAGCACGGCGGGTCTCCGACGGTCCTCAGGTACTTCACGTAGACGTCCCGCACGTAGTCGCCCTTGGCGCAGGAGAAATGCCGCACCTCGTCGCCGAGGAAGGTCTGCCCCTCGTCGGCGCTGGGGAGCTGAACGGTGCCGAGACCTTCGATCTCGATGCCGCCCGATGTCCCCTCGCCGCTGTCACCAGGTTCCTCGGTTTCCAGAGCGATCTCCGTTTCGGGGTCCGGTGCCTGAGGCGCCGCCGGCTTTTCCCGCGGAGTCAGTTCGGCGGACGGGTCCCGCGAAGACCGAAGGCCGGTCTCGACCGGCTCGGCGGCCGGGCCCGCTGCGGGCTCCACGTCGGCTGCCTGGGCCGGTTGCGCGTCCTCGACCTCCGCTGCGGCGTCGGATCGCTGCGCCTCCGCCTCCTCGCCCGGTGGCTCCGGCGCTTCCGACAGGTCCGGGACTTCCGCGCCGGCCACCGGAACCTCCACCGTTTCCGCCTGTCCGGCCGAACCGCTGGCCCCGCCGCCTTCCATCGGCGGAGTATCCGGGGTCGTCTCCACGACCATCTCCCGTGGCGCCGCCGGACTGGGCGCCCCGCTCTCCGCCGCACCCGATTGCGGAGCTGGCACCTCGACGGTTGGCGTCGCCACGGCCGGGTCGTCGGGCGCGGCGGCCTCCGGCGCAGCGGGCGCAGCCGAGACCGGCGTTTCGACCGCCTCGTCCTCGACGACCACGGCCGCCGCCATGCTCGCCTCGCCCTCGCTCGGCTCACCCACGCTCAGCGCCTCGAGACGCCAGCAGCTTCCATCGGTGTAGGATTCGCAGAGATTCCGCACCATGGCGGAGTACTTCATGCGATAGGTGCCGCCGGACGAGCTTTGGATCACGGCCAGGCCGCTGACCGTCCAAACGTCCGACTCCCCCTCCATCTCGATCGAGGGAGCATAGAATACATCGGCCTTGAGCACCTGGGCCGACGCCTCGATCTCGTCCGCGACGAAACTGAGCGCGCCGATCAACCGCTCCTCGTGGTCTTTGCCGTCGCCGCCGAAATACGCGTAAGCAATTATACCGAGAACCGCGAGAACTATGCTCAAGAGCATAATCCGTACGATGTATTTCATCGATCCTTGCGCCGTGAATCCCACAGTAATTTCTAACCCATCATAGTAATGGAATTTCTCTTGGCAGGAAACGAATTCAAACAGCCACGAAATACGTGCGAGATCTTGGTTAATATTTCAGCAAGCATGTCCCGCCAATCGCTTGGCCGTCTGTTTCAGCGGCGAGACGGCTTGGAACTCAACCCAACGTGATGGCTTCGTGATTGGTGCCGCGCCCCCGGCGGCCCGATACTGGTCGCCATGCGAACTTTGGAACCCCTTCTGACTTTGTTGCGCGCTCTCGCCCCGGGGAGCGCGCTGGTCCTGGCGCTGCTCCTGCTCCCGCCAGCCGCGAGCGCCGACCCGAGCACCTGGCGCTACGAATGGCCGCGCACCGATTTCACCAAGAGCAGCGTGGATTTCGCCGAGATCGTGAGCGGCGGCCCACCCAAGGACGGCATCCCCTCGATCGACAACCCCAAGTTCGTGCCGGTCTCGGAGATGACGGACCTGGGGCCGCAGGAACCGGTAATCGGCCTGGTGATCAACGGAGACGCCAGGGCCTATCCGCTGCGCATCCTCACCTGGCACGAGATCTGTAACGACGAGGTGGGCGGCGTACCCGTGGCCGTGACCTATTGCCCTCTCTGCAACTCCGCCATCGTCTACGACCGGCGGGTCGACGGCGCCGCCACCGAGTTCGGCGTCAGCGGCAAGCTGCGCCATTCGGACATGGTCATGTACGACCGGGCGACCGAGAGCTGGTGGCAGCAGTTCCTCGGGGTCGGGATCGTCGGCGAGCGGACCGGCGTGGAGCTGCGCATCCTGCCCTCGCGCCTGGAGTCCTGGGAGCGCTTCGCCGCCCGCCACCCGGACGGCAAGGTCCTGGTTCCCAGCAACCCCGTCATCCGGCCCTACGGCGAGAACCCCTACGTGGGCTACGACGGCTTCAGCCAACCCTACTTCTATCGCGGCAGCTATCCCGAGGGCATCGAGCCGCTCGCCCGGGTGGTCGCCGTGGCGGACCAGGCCTGGGCGCTCGATCTGCTGCAGACGGCCGGGCAGATCGAGGCCGGCGATCTGGTCCTCACCTGGGAGCCGGGCCAGAACTCGGCCCTGGACAGCCGCTCGATCCGCGACGGCCGGGACGTGGGCAACGTGGTGGTGCAGCGGATCGGGCCGGAGGGCGCGGAAGACGTCGCCTACGATCTGACCTTCGCCTTCGTGTTCCACGCCTTCCGACCGGACGGCAAGCTGCACGTCGAATAGACTACCCAAGCGGAGTCGCGGACTGGGCGCCGGCACCGTCGCCGGTCATGGCCTGGCCGGACCGCAAAAGAAACCTACGAGAGCAGGGCTTTAGCGGGCCTCGGAGAAACCCTTGGAGGCGACTCGCCGCAGGTGCTTAAGATCGCGCCTGCGCTAGGGCCAATTCGGGGATGGGGCCGACGCCGCGGACGATCGGCGGGTTGCGGTCGCCTCCCACAAAACCGAGAAGATCCAGTGGTGAACCTGCTCGACAAGCTATCCGATTCCTTCTTCCCCAAGGGCGAACGCACCCGCAACCGGTCACTGCTGGAAGCGGCCATGGCGGCCTCGGCCCTGGTGGCGACGGCCGACGGCGAGGCCAGCTTCGCCCAACGGACCCGGGTCGACGAGGTGCTGGCCAGGGTCGAGCCGCTCCAGGGCTTCGACGTGCACGCCGCGATCGACCTGTTCAGGAGCTTCGCCGGCGAGATCCAGAGTCGGCCCCAAGAGGGCCACGACCGCGCCATCCGGGCGGTCTCCGCGATCAAGGAGGATCCCGAGGCGGTCCAGATGCTGCTGCGCATTGCCTGCTCCGTGGCCCGCGCCGACGGCGGCTTCACGGCAGCGGGCCTCGCCAAGGTGCGGGAAATCGCCGACCACCTGGGCGGCAGCCTGCCCGAGCTGGAGGAGCCGGCGCCCTTGCGGAGCGGTGCCCCGCCCGTGCGCAGCTACCACATCGCCGTCGGCAACTTCAAAGGCGGCACCGGCAAATCGACCACGGCGATGCACCTCGCCGTCGGCCTCCTCAAGCGGAACTACCGGGTCGGCTGCATCGACCTGGACGGCAAGCAAGGGACGCTCTCGCGCTATCTCGCCAACCGGTCGGAAAACGCCGAGAGCCGCGGCCCGAGCCTTCCCATGCCGCTGTCGCGCTGCATCGTGCCGGTGGAGGGCCGCGACCGCGAGAGCGCGGCGGCCGAGGAGCGCAAGCTGCTGGACGAGGCGCTCGCGGCCATGCGGGCCTGCGACTTCGTCATCCTCGACACGCCCGGCAGCGACGGCAACTTGGCGCGCCTCGGCCACGAACGGGCGGATACCCTGATCACGCCCCTCAACGACAGCTTCCTGGACATCGACGTGCTGGCGCGCATCGACCGACGGCGCCGAGAGGTGCTCGGCCCCAGCGCCTACGCCAGCATTGTCATGGAGCAGAACGAGATCCGCAGCGCCGGCGGCCGGGCGCCCATCGACTGGATCGTCATGCGCAACCGGCTGTCCCAGCTCGACGCCCGCAACACCCGCGACATGGCGCGTCTGCTGGAGCAACTGTCGAAGCGCATGAGCTTCCGCCTGCAGCCTGGCCTCAGCGAGCGGGTCGTCTACCGCGAGCTCTTCTTCAGCGGCCTGACCATCCAGGACATCCCGATCACCGGCGACGAGGCGCGCTTCAATCCGAGCCACTGGAACGCCCGCCGGGAGGTCCGCGAACTGCTGGGCGCCGCCATCGCCCGACGGACGCAGCCGGAACAGGAACGGGCCGCCGTCGCCTAGCGGAGGATCGGGTGAGTCCCCCGCCCGCGGCGGCAGGGGGACGCAGCGGACGCAACCAACCGTGCGGCGGAAATCCAGGCCTGCCGGCGGCCGGCAGATCGAGGTCACCATCGAAGGACTCGGCCGTCAAGGCGACGGCTACGCGGACCTGGAGGGCCGCCCCCTCTTCGTGGCGCAAACCCTGGTCGGCGACCGGGTCCGAGTCCGGGTGGCCGGGCGTCGCGGCGACGGCCACTGGGGCGAGGCGCTTGAGCTGATCGCGCCCGGTCCCGGCCGCCGCGAGGCCCCCTGCCCCCACTTTGGGCCCTGTGGCGGCTGCACTCTGCAGCATCTGGAAGATGGCCTCTACGCCGAATGGAAGCGGGGCCAGGTCTTGCAGGCCCTGGCCCGGCGGGGCCTTGCCGAAATCGACGTCGAAGACCTGGTCCGCATCCCGGCGGGAACCCGCCGCCGGGCCGTGCTGGGCGCCCGCCGGCAGGACCGCCAGGACGCCAAGGGAACGCTGCAGGTCGGCTTTCACGCCCGCCAGAGCCACCGGGTGGTGGAGCTGGAGCAATGTCTGGTCCTGACTCCCGGCCTAGTGGACTTGGTGGGCCCTCTGCGCCGCGCTCTCGACCCCCTGATCGGGCCGGAGGAGCGCTGGACCCTGAGCGCAACCGAAACGGAAAGCGGGATCGACCTCCTGCTGCAGACCCGCCGCGAGGCGGCGCTCGCCGACCGCGAGGCGCTGGCGGCCTTTGCCGAGCGCGCCGACCTCGCCCGGGTGAGCTGGCGGCAGGAAGGGGCCGAGGCCGAACCCCTGGTTCAGCGCCGGGCGCCGGTCGTGACCTTCGGCAGGGTGCCCGTCACACCGCCGCCGGGCGGCTTCCTGCAGCCCAGCCTGGAAGGCGAGAGCGCGCTCGCCGCCCTGGTGCTGGACTCCTTGCCCGAGGCTATCGGCCGGATCGCCGATCTCTACTGCGGCTGCGGCACCTTCACCTTCCGGCTCGCCGAGCGGGCACGGGTGTTGGCGGTCGAGGGCGACGCCGCGGCGCTCGGGGCCCTGGAGGCGGCGCGGCAAGCCGGCGTGACGGACCGGGTCGATGCCCGGCGGCGCGACCTGGCGCGCCAGCCCCTGCTGCCCGAGGAGCTCGAGGATTTCGATGCGGTCCTGTTCGACCCGCCGCGCACCGGCGCCCGGGAACAGGCGGCCGAGCTCGCCCGCTCCGCCATGCCCCTGCTCGTCGCCGTCTCCTGCAATCCAGCCACCTTCGCGCGCGACGCCCGCACCCTGGTGGACGGCGGCTACCGCCTGACGTCGGTGACGCCCCTCGACCAGTTCCTCTGGTCTGGCCACGTGGAGCTGGTCGGCCGCTTCGAGCGCTAGCCGGACAGCGCCCTAGCTCGCCAGGATCTCCAGGAGCTGGGGGCTGCTGGATGCCACCACGGCCGCGCCGGCGTCCGTCAACCTGGCGCCGAGCCCGTCGTCGCAGTGCCGGCCGGCGACGAAACCGACCACCTCCATGCCGGCCGCGCGCCCGGCACGCACGCCGGCAACGCTGTCCTCGATCACGAGGCAGCGCCCGGGCGCACAGCCCATGCGCTCCGCCGCCAGCAGGAAAAGGTCCGGCGCGGGCTTTCCGCGGCTCACCATGCTCGCGCTGAAGACGTTCGGCTCGAAGTAGTCCAGCAGGTCGACCAGCCGCAGGCTGTGGCGGATGCGTTCCGGATCGCTGCCCGAGGCGACGCAGCGCGGCCCCGACAGCCGCGCGAGCAGCTCCGGAATACCCGGAACCGCCTGCAGTTCCCTATCGAAGGCCTCGAGCGTGCGCTGGAGCAGCATGTCGGCAAAGCCCTCTGGAAGGCGCAGGCCGCGCTCGCGCTCCAGGTCCGCTAGCATGTCCGCCGTTCTGACGCCGACGTAGCGCGCCTTGACCTCGTCCACGCTGATCCGGACGCCGGCGTCCGCAAGGCAGGCCGCATCGATCTCGCAAGCGATGATCTCGCTGTCCACCAGCACGCCGTCGCAATCGAAGATCAGCAGGTCCACGGCGGCAGCCCCGCAAACCGTCGTGCAGCGTGCCGGGAGCATTCGCTGCCGGGCAAATTTGAGCTCAGAGCCCGCACTGGCCCCGTTGGCGCAGCAGATGGTCGGCCAGCACCAGCGCCATCATGGCCTCGCCCACGGGCACGGCGCGGATGCCGACGCAGGGGTCGTGACGGCCCTTGGTGGAGATCTCGGTGTTCTCGCCGCTCACCGTGATCGTCTTGCGCGGTGTCAGGATGGAGCTGGTGGGCTTCACCGCGAAGCGCACCACCAGATCCTGGCCGGTCGAGATGCCGCCCAGCACGCCGCCAGCCCGGTTGGAGAGGAACCGCACGCGGCCGTCCTCCATGCGCATCTCGTCGGCGTTCTCCTCGCCGGAGAGAGTGGCCGCCTCGAAGCCGGCCCCGACCTCCACGCCCTTGACCGCGTTGATGCTCATCATGGCCTTGGCGAGATCTGCGTCCAGCTTGTCGTAGACCGGCTCGCCGAGACCGGCGGGCATGTCCTCGGCCACCACCTCAATGACCGCGCCGGCCGAGGAGCCGTCCTTGCGCGCCCGGTCTAGGAAGTCGGACCAGGTGTCGACGATCCCCGCGTCCGGCGAGAAAAAGGGATTGCGGCCTACCTCCTCCCAGTCCCAGCGTCCGCGGTCGATGGCGAGGCTTCCCACCTGGATCAGCGCGCCGCGGATGACGATCGGCCGCTCCGCCAGCTCGTCGAGCACCTTGCGGGCAATGGCGGCGGCGGCGACGCGCATGGCGGTCTCCCGGGCCGAGGAGCGCCCCCCGCCGCGGTAGTCCCTCAGGCCGTACTTCTTCCAGTAGGTATAGTCCGCGTGGCCAGGGCGGAACTTCTCGGCGATGTCGCCGTAGTCCTTGCTGCGCTGGTCCACGTTGTCGATGACCAGCGCAACGGGCGCCCCCGTCGTCCGGCCCTCGAACAGGCCCGAGAGGATACGCACCCGGTCCGGCTCCCGGCGCTGGGTGGTGAAGCGGGACTGGCCCGGGCGGCGCCGGTCGAGCCAGGGCTGGATGTCGCCCTCGCCGAGCGCCAGGCCGGGCGGCACGCCGTCGACCACGCAGCCGATGGCGGGTCCGTGGCTCTCGCCCCAGGTGGTGACTCTGAAGGCCTGACCGAAGGAGTTACCGGGCATCTGCGAATCCTGCGGCGCACCCCGCCGCGACGGGCGGCCGCCGCTCCGGCGGGCCGGCGCTCACGACGAGGACGGCGTCAGACCCTGCAAGAGCTGGGAGACTTCCGGCGCCGCGTCGACCGCCATCATGCCGACCACGTGATAGCCGCAGTCCACATGGTGCACCTCGCCGGTCACGCCGCCGGAGAGATCCGACAGCAGATAGACCGCCGCGCCGCCCACCTGATCGAGGCTGACGTTGCGCTTGAGCGGCGAGTTGAACTCGTTCCATTTCAGGATGTAGCGGAAATCGCCGATGCCCGAAGCCGCGAGGGTCTTGATGGGGCCGGCGGAGATGGCGTTCACGCGGATCCGGTCCTGGCCCAGGTCGCTCGCCAGATAGCGAACGCTGGCCTCAAGCGCCGCCTTGGCCACGCCCATCACGTTGTAATGGGGCATGACCCGTTCCGCCCCATAGTAGGTGAGGGTCAGCAGACTGCCGCCGTCCGGCATCAACGGCGCGGCCTTCTGGCAGACCGCGGTGAAGCTGTAGCAGGAGATGTCGAGCGACTTGACGAAGTTCTCGCGGCTCGTGTTGACGTACTTGCCCTTCAACTCCTCCTTGTCGGCGTAGGCGATCGCGTGGACCAGGAAGTCCAGGCCGCCCCAGCGCTCCCCGACCTCCTGGAAGACGCCCGCGATGCTCTCGTCGCTGGCGACGTCGCAGGGCAGCACCAGATCCGAGCCGAGCGACTGGGCGAGCGGACGCACGCGCTTCTCCAGGGCCTCGCCCTGGAAGGTGAAGCCGAGCTCCGCGCCCTGGGCGTGGACCGCACGCGAGATCCCCCAGGCGATGGAGCGGTCGTTGGCGACCCCCATGATCAGGCCGCGCTTGCCCGCCATCAGCCCATCTCGATCGGACATTCTGCTCTCTCAGGTGCCTTCGATTTCCCCGGAATCTGGCCGCATCCTACACCAAGGCTCCCGGGGGTCAAATGGACCGGGGCCAGCCCGCGGCGGCGTCCCCGGCGGTCCGCCGCCATCGCTTTCGCAGGACTTTGCCCTATCATGAGCCCTCACGAAGGGGTCGATGCGGCATGAAGGAGAGATGGTTGATGCAAGCGCCCACCCTGCCACCGCGCCTGGCCGATTTCGGACGCGTGATGCTCTACAGCGGCCGCAGGTTCCTGGCCGACGGGGGGCCGCGCACGGCGGCGGCGCTGAGCTACACCTCCCTGTTGGCGCTGGTTCCGCTGCTCACGGTCGGCTTCGCTCTCCTCTCCGCCTTCGACAGCTTCGACCAGGAGCGCCAGCAGCTGCAATCCCTGGTGTTCGAGATCCTGCCGGCCGATCTCAGCGAGGCGGTCAGCGCGCAAATCACCACCTTCATGGAAAACGCCAACCGCATGACCGGCGTGGGCATCGTCGGGCTCGGCCTGGTGGCGGTGCTGCTGCTGAACACCATCACCGGCGGCCTGAACGCGATCTGGCGCGTCACCGAGCCGCGGCCGCTGGTGCTGCGCTTCCTGGTCTACTGGGCGCTGCTGACCCTGGGACCTCTTCTGCTCGGCGCTTCCCTGTCGCTGTCCAGCTATGCCTTCGCGGCCGTCCAGTTGCCGAGCCTGGAGGACGAAACGCCCAGCCTTGTCGTTGCGCGCCTGCTGCCGGCGCTGCTCGCGGTGCTGGGCTTCACGCTGCTCTTCCTGGTCGTGCCCAACCGGGCCGTGACCCTCAAGCACGCGCTGCTCGGAGCGCTGGTCTCCACCCTGCTGCTCGAGGCGCTCAAGGTCGGCTTCGGTCTCTACCTGCGCAACTTCCCCACCTATCAGATGATCTACGGCGCCCTCGCCGCCATCCCGATCTTCCTGTTGTGGATGTACCTCTCCTGGGCCGTCGTCATCTACGGGGCCGAGGTGGCGGCCGCCCTGCCGGAATGGCGCGCCGTCGAGGACCGCCGGCGGCGCGGCAGCGGCCCCGGCGACCAGATCGCCCTCGCCCTGACGCTTCTGCTGCGACTGCGGCGGGCCAACCGGGAGGGCCGGACGCTGCGAGAACGGGCGCTGGCCCGCGGCCTGCCGGCCACCTTGGCGGATCTCGACCTGGTTCTGCGCGCCCTGCGCCGCGGCCGCATCGTGGCACGTTCCGGCGGCCGCTGGCTGCTCAGCCGCGATCTCTCCACGGTCAACCTGGGCGACCTGGTGCGGATGCTGGGCCTGTCATTCGACCCGGGCGACGGCTGGCCCGACGACGTCCAGTCCGTGCTGGGCGATTACGCCGCCAGCACCCGGGAAGCCCGTACCCATACCCTGGAGCAACTGCTGCCTCAGCCGGACCCGCCACAGGCCTGACCGCGTCAACCGGATCGGTCGGTCATTCAGGCACGGATCGTCCGTTAAGGGCTTTATGAGGACAATAGAGGCGTTTCCCGAGTTTTCGTTCACCTGGGCGCCGACCGTGGAGGGATAGTGGCCTCTCGACCTGCAAAATCTGCATGCCTGAAAGCCCGGGCGAGGCCCAGATGAAAAAAGCCGGGGCCAAAGGCCCCGGCAAGTCGAACAGGGAGGCTTTACGTCTGGGAGACGTAGGATCCGAAGACCCTGAATGTGTCCGGGCCTCGCGCCCAGACACGCCTTCGGCGGCAAGCCGCCGGAAGGCCCGGATGCTGCAATGCAACATCCACAGTCAGGAAAATAGGGACAGGGCTTTAGATTGACAAGAGCATTTGTGCAGGCCAGCTATGCGTCCAGCGCATAGCTGGCCCTTGATTACCGTTTGGAACTTTTTCGGACGTTTGGGGTTTAGAGACATCGACCTTTGAGACTTAGAGACATCTGGGTCCTAGAAACGCGATTCGGCCACCTTGCGCAGCAGGAAGTCCCGGAACACGGCGATCCGCTTCGAGGCGCGCAGTTCCTCGGGATAGACGAAGAAAGCGTCGATCCTGGGGCCCTCCACTTCCGGCAGCACCCGCACCAGCTCGTTGTCGTCCTGCGCCATGAACTGGGGCAGCGCCCCCAGGCCGGCGCCGTTCTGGACCGCCCGCATGATGGCGTAGACGTTGTTCACGGTAAGCGCCGGCCGGCGCATGTCGTTCGATTTGCGGCCGATCCGCAAGGGCCAGTTGACGTCGGGAACCGGAGGACTGGTGTCGTGCCCGTAGACGATCATGCGGTGGTCGTCCAGGTCCTCGGCGCTGGCCGGCATGCCGTGGCGCTTGATGTAGGCGGCCGAGGCGAAGATGTGCATGTGCACGGTCAGGAGATGGCGCTGGATCAGCTCCGCCTGAGTGGGCGGCGTCAGGCGGATCGCCACGTCGGCCTCGCGGACCGTGAGGTCGAGGGCGCGGTCCGAGAGGATCAGGTGCATCTCGATCTCCGGAAAGGTGTCCAGGAACTCCTTCACCCGCGGTGCCAGCCAAGTGGAGCCGAAGGCCACCGTGGTGTTGATCCTGAGCTCTCCTCGCGGCCGGTCCTTGCTTTCGGTCAGCAGCGCCTCGGTCATGGCGAGCTTGCCGAAGACCTCGTGCGCCGTGTGGTAGAGGAGGTCGCCCTGCTCGGTCAGGATGAGCCCCCGCGCATGGCGGTGGAAGAGCGGCACCTTCAGGCTGCCCTCCAGCGCGCTGATCTGACGGCTGACGGCCGATTGGCTGAGGTTCAGCTTCTCACCGGCATGGGTGAAGCTGCCGGCCTCGGCCACGGCGTGGAAAATGCGCAGCTTGTCCCAATCCATGCTCGACCGTTCCCTCGATCCCGGTGCCGGGACGCGCCGGCCGGGTTGGTCCAAGGCTGGACGAAGTCCCCCCACCTGGGGTCCACCCCGGGGAGCCCGACTACAAGAGCGGGAGTATAGGCAAGGGGATGCGGAAAGTCTCTCGTCCGGCTCGCCCTACTGGGCTGCCTGAACCTCCTCGCTCTCCATCTCGGCGAGGAACTTCTCGGCCTCCAGAGCCGCCATGCAGCCCATCCCCGCGGCGGTGACCGCCTGGCGATAGACCTTGTCCCGCACGTCGCCGGCGGCAAAGACTCCCGGGACGCTGCTCGCGGTCGAATCGGGTCGGGTCAGGATGTAGTTTTCCGCATCCATGTCCAGCTTGCCGCGAAACAGCGCGGTCGCGGGATCATGCCCGATGGCGATGAAGAGCCCGTCCAGCGACAATTCGTTGAGCTCGCCGTTCTTGACATTGCGCACGCGCACGCCGGTGACGCCGAGCGGCTCGTCGCCGCCCAGCACGTCGTCCACCACGTGGTCCCACAGCATCTCGATCTTGTCGTTCTTGAACAGGCGGTCCTGCAGGATCTTCTCGGCCCTTAGGGCGTCGCGCCGGTGGATGACGGTCACCTTGCTGGCGAAATTGGTGAGGAAGATCGCCTCCTCCACCGCCGTGTTGCCGCCGCCGACGACCGCCACCTCCTTGCCGCGGTAGAAGAAGCCGTCGCAAGTGGCGCAGGCCGAGACGCCGAAGCCGCGGAACCGGGTCTCGTTCGGCAGCCCGAGCCAGCGCGCCTGGGCGCCGGTCGCGACGATCAGGCTGTCGCCCGTGTAGAGGTCGCCCGAATCGCCGACGCAGCGGAACGGCCGCTGGCCAAGGTCGACCTCGACGACGAGGTCGGAAACCAGCTTCGTGCCCACGTGGTCCGCCTGGGCCTTCATCTGCTCCATGAGCCAGGGTCCCTGGATGACGTCGGCGAAGCCGGGGTAGTTTTCGACGTCCGTGGTGATGGAGAGTTGGCCGCCCTCTTCCATGCCGGAGACCAGCAGGGGCTCCAAGTTGGCGCGGGCGGCGTAGATGGCAGCGGTGTAGCCCGCCGGCCCCGATCCGAGGATCAGAACCTTGCTGTGATGGCTTTGGGTCATGATGGCGCGGCTTTCGGTAACGCGGAGAGAAAGGATGCTTCTAGATACGGCGGCCGGGGCCGGCCTTCAAGCTTCTGCTTGGCCTCGCCGCCGGGGTGGAGCCCGTATGGCCGAACGCGTCGCCGGGAGGCCGCGCGCCACTTGGCGGCTTGCGGCGGCCTGGGTAATATCATTGCTCGAATTGTCGCAGAACCGAAACGATCCGAACCGCCTTCGCTCCCCATGCGCCGCGTCAAGCTCGACAAGATCGACCTCAAGATCCTGCGCGACCTGCAGGACGAGGGACGCATGACGAACGTCACCCTGGCCCAGCGCGCCGGCATCTCGGCGCCGCCCTGCCTCAGGCGGGTGAGGGCGCTCGAGGAGGCCGGCTTCATCCGCGGCTATCACGCCGACCTCGACGGCGAGCGGATCGGCTTCGAGGTCGCCTTCTTCGCGCTCGTCGGCCTCGACAGCCAGTCGGAAGCCGTGCTGGAGGCGTTCGAGGCCACCATGGCGGCCTGGCCGGAGGTGCGGGAGTGCCACATGGCCCGCGGGCCGCACGACTTCGTGCTGAAGATCGTCGCCCGCAACACGGCGCACGAGAACGAGCTCACCACGCGCCTCACCGCCGCCCCCCACGTGGCGACGGTGCAGACCATCCAGGTGATCCGCACCTCGAAAAAGCAGCCGGGCGTGCCGATCGATCCGGAGCGGGCCGAGACCGAATCGACCGAATAGCGTTGGCTGATTGAAGGCAGGTCGGGAGCGGAAACCACGCCTCGCCGCTGGCGGCGCGATCAGGCGAACTTGACCTCGAGGATCTCGTAGCCCTTCTCGCCCTTGGGTGTCACCACCTCGACCGAGTCGCCCACCGACTTGCCGATGAGAGAACGGGCGAGCGGCGCGTTGATCGCCAGGCGGCCGGACTTCACATCGGCCTCGACCTCGCCGACCAGCTGATAGGTCAGCTCCTCGTCGGTCTCTTCGTCGACGATCTTGACGGTGGCGCCGAACTTGACGGTTTCGCCCGACAGCAGCGTGACGTCGATGACCTCCGAGCGGGCGATCTTGTCCTCCAGCTCCGCCAGCCGGCCTTCGATGAAGCTCTGGCGTTCGCGCGCGGCATGGTACTCCGCGTTCTCCGACAGGTCGCCGTGCTCGCGCGCCTGGGCGATCGCACGGATCACCTCCGGCCGCGCCACCGACTTCAGATGCTTCAGCTCTTCTTCAAGCTGGGTCAGACCCTGCTTGGTGATGGGCATTCTTTCGATCATGCGTAAAAAGCCCCGGGATCGACAGCAAGGAACTCCCTACCCCCGGGCTCTGCCCCGGCAGTCGGGAAGGCATGCCGTACTAGAACGATCCCCTAAAATACGACTGTAGGGGAGCGACTTCAAGCTGACCGCTGCGCAACGCGACAATCGCCTCGACGGCCGCCGTGGCTCCGGAAACCGTCGTATAGTAGGGGATCTGGTTGGTCAGCGCGGTACGCCTCAAAGAAAAACTATCGGCAATCGCCTTGGTTCCCTCTGTGGTGTTGAAAACCAGATCGATGGTGCCCGAGATCATCGCGTCGACCACGTTGGGCCGCCCCTCGTAGTACTTCTTGATGCGCTCCACTTCGAGCCCGGCGCCGACCAGATGAGCCGCCGTGCCCGAGGTGGCGACCAGTTCGAAGCCCATGTCGCTCAGTTGCCGCGCCAGCGGCGTCATGGCATGCTTGTCGCCGTCGCGTACCGAGATGAACACCCGCCCCGACTGCGGCAGGTTCACCCCGGCGCCAAGCTGGGACTTCAGGAAGGCGCGCGCGAAGTCGCGGTCGAGGCCCATGACCTCTCCGGTGGAGCGCATTTCCGGCCCCAGCATGACGTCGACGCCGGGAAAGCGCGCGAAGGGGAAGACCGCCTCCTTCACGGCCGTGTGGCCGTTTCGGCTGCGCTCGAGCTCGAACTCCTCCAGCCGCGCGCCGGCCATGACCCGGGCCGCGATCTTCGCGATCGGCACGCCGGTCGCCTTGGCCACGAAGGGCACGGTGCGGCTGGCCCGTGGATTGACCTCGAGGATGTAGACCTCGCCGTTCTGCACCGCGAACTGCACGTTCATCAGGCCGACCACGCCGAGCGCCTTGGCCAGCACCGCCGTCTGCTCTTCGATCCGCTTCAGGGTTTCCTCAGGGAGGCTGTGGGGCGGCAAGGCGCAGGCGGAATCGCCGGAATGGATGCCGGCCTCTTCGATGTGCTCCATGACGCCCGCGATGAACACGTTCTGGCCGTCCGACACGGCGTCCACATCGACCTCGATGGCGTCTCGCAGGTAGCTGTCGATCAGCACCGGGTTCTTGCCGGAGACCTCGACTGCGCTCGCGATATAGCGCTCGAGCTGTGCCCTCTCGTGGACGATCTCCATGGCCCGTCCGCCCAGCACATAGGACGGCCGGATCAGCACGGGATAGCCGATGCGCTCCGCCTCGGCCCGCGCCTGCTCGACCGAGGTGGCGGTGCCGTTGGTCGGCTGCTTCAGGTCGAGCTCGGCCAAGAGGCGCTGGAAGCGCTGACGGTCCTCGGCCAAATCGATGGCGTCCGGCGAGGTGCCCAGGATCGGCACCTCGGCGGCCTCCAGCGCATGGGCCAGCTTGAGCGGCGTCTGCCCCCCGAACTGCACGATGACGCCGCGCAGCCGACCGCGCGACGCCTCGACCCGGGCAATCTCGATCACGTCCTCCGCCGTCAGGGGCTCGAAATAGAGCCGGTCGGAGGTGTCGTAGTCGGTCGACACCGTCTCCGGATTGCAATTGACCATGATGGTCTCGAAGTCCGCCTCGGCGAGCGCGTAGGCGGCATGGACGCAGCAATAGTCGAACTCGATCCCCTGGCCGATGCGGTTGGGGCCGCCGCCCAGGATCATGACCTTTTCCCGCTCGCTGGGATCGGCCTCGCACTGGCTGCCGAGAAACTGGCCGTCGGTCGCGTAGCCGGTCTCGTAAGCCGAGTACATGTAGGGCGTGACCGAGGGAAACTCGCCGGCGCAGGTGTCAATCCGCTTGTAGGCGGGCGCGAGCCGGCAGTGCAGGCGCCGCGTGGCGACCTCGGAGACCGTCACTCCGGTCAGCTCCGCCAGGCGCTGATCGGAGAAGCCCAGCTTCTTCAGGTCCCGCAGCTCCGCCGCGTCTTGCGGCAGGCCCTCCGCGCGCAGCCGCGTCTCGGCCGCGACGATGCCGGCGATCTGGCGCAGGAACCAGGGGTCGACGGCCGTGGCGCGGGCGATCTCGTCCACACCGAGGCCGCAGCGCATGGCTTGGGCGACGGAGAGCAGCCGGTCGGGCCGCGGCTCGCCGAGGTACGCCAGAAGCGCCTCCCGATCCGACAGGCCCCCCTCGCGGGTCGTCCCCGGCAGGTCCACTTCGTCGAGGCCGGTCAGCCCCGTCTCCATCGAGCGCAGCGCCTTCTGCAGCGACTCGGCGAAGCAGCGCCCGATCGACATGGCCTCGCCCACCGACTTCATCGCCGTGGTCAGCAACGGCTCCGCCCCGGGGAACTTCTCGAAGGTGAAGCGGGGCATTTTGGTGACCACGTAGTCGATGGTGGGCTCGAAGGAGGCCGGCGTGATGCGGGTGATGTCGTTGTCCAGCTCGTCCAGGGTGTAGCCGACGGCGAGCTTGGCGGCGATCTTGGCGATGGGGAACCCGGTCGCCTTGGACGCGAGGGCGGAGGAGCGCGAGACCCGCGGGTTCATCTCGATGACGACCATACGGCCCGTCTCGGGGTCGACCGCGAACTGGACGTTGGAGCCGCCGGTGTCGACGCCGATCTCCCGCAGGCAGGCGATCGAGGCGTCTCGCATGATCTGGAACTCCTTGTCGGTCAACGTCAGCGCCGGCGCCACCGTCACGGAGTCGCCCGTGTGGATGCCCATGGGATCGACGTTCTCGATGGAGCAGACGATGATGCAGTTGTCGGCCCGGTCGCGCACGACCTCCATCTCGAACTCCTTCCAGCCGAGCACCGACTGCTCGATCAGGATCTCGCTCACCGGCGAGGCGCGCAGGCCGCCGCTCACGATCTGTTCGTATTCCTCCCGGTTGTAGGCAATGCCGCCGCCGGTCCCGCCCAAGGTGAAGGAGGGACGGATGATGGCGGGCAGGCCGATCTCCTCCAGCGCCGCCTCGGCCTCTTCCAAGGTCTTGGCGAGGCGCGAGCGCGGGCAATCGATGCCGATCTTCTCCATGGCCTGGCGGAACAGCAGCCGGTCCTCGGCCTTGTCGATGACGTCGGCCTTGGCGCCGATCATCTCGACGCCGTGCTCCGCAAGCACGCCCTGCCGCTCGAGAGTAAGGGCCGTGTTCAGAGCCGTCTGGCCGCCCATGGTGGGGAGCAGGGCGTCGGGCTTCTCGCGCGCGAGGATCTTGGCCAGCACCTGCGGCGTGATCGGCTCCACGTAGGTGGCGTCCGCCAGGCCCGGGTCGGTCATGATGGTGGCCGGGTTGGAGTTCACCAGCACCACCCGGTAGCCCTCCTCCTTGAGAGCCTTGCAGGCCTGCGCCCCCGAGTAGTCGAACTCGCAGGCCTGACCGATCACGATCGGCCCGGCGCCGATGATCAGGATCGAGTCGATGTCGCTACGCTTGGGCACGTTCGCCTACCCTAACCTTCCAGGGGAACCACAGAGACACGGAGGCACAGAGGGGTTGGACTGATCGCCGCCATCAATGGACGAGCCTCTTGATGCCGTTCTTGAGAACCGGTGTGTTGAAGTTCAGCAGCAATCCCGTTCGAACGCCACTGAGCTTCAGATAGGTCAGCAGTTGAGCATCGTGGATGGGCAGGAGTTTCTCGACGGTCTTGATCTCGACGACAAGCCGATCCTCCACCACTACGTCCATCCGATAACTGCAGTCGAGCTTCACGGACTTGTAGACGACCGGCAGCGACACTTGACGCTGGAATGGAACAGCGTGGGATTGTAGTTCGAAGCAGAGACATTCCTCGTAGGCCGACTCCAAAAGTCCGGGACCAAGTCCCCGGTGAACCTCAATGGCAAAGCCGATCACCTTGTCACTCAAGGGGTCGCGGCCTCTCATCTCTGCATTGTCAGACATCGTTCGGCCTCGACGATCGATCAGACCAAATCATTGATATCTGGTCCGTTCCGATGCGAAACGAGCATTCCAAGGGAACCTTTTCACCTCCACCTCGCCGCTCTTCTGAGGCCTTCCTGCGCCTCTGTGCCTCTGTGGTGAGACATGCTCCCGGCGCAGACCGTTCGGATCGAGTCGATGTCGCTACGCTTGGGCATGGGCGCGTCTTGGCTCGCCGCCCCGCTCCGGGGGCGTCTCGTGGCTGGCGAATTGTCGGCTAAAGCGGCTATGTGCCACGGTGCGGGCGTATTGAAAAGACCCGAAAGGCGTGCCCGGCGAAGATTCCCGCCGGCACTTCCTAGAGAACCCGGTCGAGGTCGGCGCAGAGGTCCTCCGCGTCCTCCAGTCCGACCGAGAGGCGGAATACGCCGTCGCCGGCGAGGGCGCGGTAGGCCTTGAGCTGCCGGCCTTCGAGGGCGAAGGAGGAGCCCATCACGTCCTCGGTGCCGATCCAGTAGATCAGGCTGCGGTGGTGGCCGAGGGAGACCGCGTAGTGAATGACCTCGAGCCGCTCCGCCATGCGCGCCGCCACGCCCGGGCCGTCGTCGGTCCGGAAGGCCATCATGCCGGAGAAGTTCTCCATCTGCCGCTGGGCCAGCTCGTGCTGGGGATGGGAGGCCAGCCCCGGATAGAGCACGCGGGTCACCTTGGGATGCGCCTCCAGGAAACGGGCGACGGCGAGCGCCCCCTCGGCATGGGCGCGCATGCGCAGCGGCAGGGTGGCGGCCCCGCGCAGGATCAGCCAGGCGTTGAAGGGGCTGAGCACGCCGCCGTGGTGGACCGCCGCCTCCTGGTTGAGCGACCGGATGTCCCGCGCCGTTCCCAGCACCGCGCCGCCGAGGGCGTCGCCGTGGCCGCCGATGTACTTGGTGAGGGAGTGGACCACGTAGTCGGCGCCGAGCTCGAGGGGACGGGTCGCGACCGGCGTCGCAAAGGTGGAGTCGACGGCCAGGCGCGCACCCAGGCCATGCGCCAGGTCAGCGAGAGCCCGGATGTTCGAGAGCCGCAGGATGGGGTTCGCCGGGGTCTCGATCCACAGCAGCCGCGTGTTGCTGCGGAAGGCCTGGGAGACCGCCTCGGGGTCGGAGCTGTCGACCGGCGTCACCTCGATGCCGAAGCGCGGCAGGGTCTGGCGCGCCAGCTCCGCGGTGCCGGCGTAGTTGGTGTCGCTGATGATCAGGTGGTCGCCGCTCGAGAGCACGCTCAGCAGCAGCCCCGCCGAGGCCGCCATGCCCGAGGCGAAGGCCTGGCAGGCCTCGGCCCCTTCGAGGGCCGCCAGCTTGTCCTCGAGCTGGCGCACCGTGGGATTGCTCCAGCGGGTGTAGACGTAGGGCGAGTCCTCGCCAATGGCGTGGATCGAGAAGCCGAGCGGCTTCTCGACGGCGTAGGTGGTCGACATGACCAGGTTGGGCGCCGAAGCGCCGGTTTCCGGGTCCGGGGTCTCGCCGGCGTGGATGGCCGTGGTGCTGAGGCCGCGGCGATTGCTGCGCTTCGTCATGCTCCCCTCCCCCAATATTTGCTAACACCGGCGCCGAAAGTTGGCGGCCGAGGATCGTCGGTCCGTCCCGGTGCGGCTAGCGCCGCGCCTTGCAGGCCTCGATATTGGCCAGGAAGCGCTCGAACAGATAGTGGCTGTCCTGGGGGCCCGGCGAGGCTTCCGGATGGTATTGGACCGAGAAGACCGGCCGGCCCTTCAGCGCGATTCCCTCGTTGGAGCCGTCGAACAGGGAGACGTGGGTCGGCTCCAACTCGGGCGGCAGGCTCTCCGGGTCGACCACGAAGCCGTGGTTCTGGCTGGTGATCTCGACCCGCCCGCTGGCCAGGTCCTTCACCGGATGGTTGGCGCCGCGATGGCCCAGGTGCATCTTGCCGGTCCTGGCGCCGAGGGCGAGCGCCAGCATCTGGTGGCCCAGGCAGATGCCGAAGATCGGCAGCTCCGGCCGCTCCAGCAGGGCCTTGATGGTGGGCACCGCGTAGACCCCGGTGGCCGCCGGATCGCCGGGCCCGTTGGAGAGGAAGACGCCGTCGGGCTCGTGGCGCAGGATGTCTTCCGGGCCGGCGGTCGCCGGCACGACGGTGACCCGGCAGCCGAGCGAGGCGAGGCAGCGCAGGATGTTGCGCTTGGCGCCGAAGTCCACCGCGACCACGTGATGCTCGGGGGCCTCCTGGAGACCGTAGCCCGCGCCCAGGGCCCAGCGGGTCTCGTCCCAGGCATAGGTCTGGCGGCAGGTGACCTCCTTGGCCAGGTCCATGCCCTCGAGTCCCGGCCAGGCGGCTGCCTCGCCGCGGCAGGCCTCGAGGTCGAGCCCGCCCCGCTGCGGCGCCTCGGGATCGTGGGCGATGCAGCCCTGGGGGGCGCCCAGGTCGCGGACGCGCCGAGTCAGCGCCCGGGTGTCGACCCCGGCGATACCGATCAGGCCCCGCGCCGTCAGCCAGGCGTCGAGGCCCTGCACGGCGCGCCAGTTGGAGGGCTCGGTGATGCCGGCGCGCAGCACCAGGCCCCGGGCTGCCGGCGTCGCCGTCTCGATGTCCTCCGGGTTGGCGCCCACGTTGCCGATGTGGGGGAAGGTGAAGGTGATGATCTGCCCGGCATAGGAGGGGTCTGTGAGAATCTCCTGATAGCCGGTCATGGAGGTGTTGAAGCAGACCTCGCCCACCGCCCGCCCCGTGGCGCCCAGGCCCTGGCCGAGGAATGAGGTGCCGTCGGCCAGCACGAGGGCCGCGCTCGCGGTCTCCGAGGCCGCGGAACGCCCGGCCCCGGTCCGGTCGGCCGTGGCGGCGGTCGAGGTGGAATCGTTCATGTCCGACGGTGCCCTCGAGCAGAATCCGCGGCGGCATTCGGGCTCCCGGCCGGCTGCGGCTGCGGCCCTTTCTTACGAGAAAGGACCCGATGGGTCAAGCTTCCGCGTTTCCTAATTCTTCATATATTTCCGATAGTTAAGGCGCACCCTTGTCATTTTGCCATTTGATCCTAATTGGTCTAACCTCTGCCGCCGTCATCGCAGGGAGCCGTTTTCGTGCTGCGACAAGAACTCAACGAGGCACTGAAGGACGCCATGAAGGCCAAGGACAGCTGCGCGACCTCAACGGTCCGGCTGATCCTGGCAGCGCTCAAGGATCGCGACATCGCCGCCCGCAGCGAGAGCTCGGACCGCAAGCTGAGCGACGACGAGATCCTCGAGGTGCTGCAGAAGATGGTCCGCCAGCGCCGCGACTCCATCGAGATGTACGCCAAGGGCGGACGCCAGGACCTGGTCGACCGGGAGCAGCGGGAGATCCAGGTCATCGAGCGCTTCCTGCCCAAGCCGCTCAGCGAGTCCGAGGCCGAGGATGCCGTCCAGTCGGTCATCGGCGAGCTGGGCGCCGCCTCCATCAAGGAGATGGGGCGGGTCATGGGCGAGCTGAAGCGGCGCTACCCGGGGCGCATGGACTTCGGCAAGGCCAGCGCCATGGTCAAGGAAGCTCTGGGTTAGCAGCCTCGGCGCGAAGGCCGACAGGCGGGCGGACCGCTTGTCCACAGCCCTATCAATAGTTTTCCACCGATTTGCACCGGGTCTGGCGCATCGGGCCTGTGCCCTTGCGCGCCCTCTGCTAGATTTCCGGCCGATCCTAGGAGTCGCGCGCCGCCATCATGACCTTCCCGCCGGATTTCCTCGACGAGGTTCGCGCCCGCAGCGACCTGGCGGGCCTGATCGGCCGCCGCGTTAAGCTGATCAAGCGGGGCCGCGAGTACACGGCCCTCTGCCCCTTTCACAACGAGAAGACCCCCTCCTTCACGGTCAGTCCGGACAAGGGCTTCTTTCACTGTTTCGGCTGCGGCGCTCACGGCGACGTCATCGGCTTCGTCATGCAGAGCGAGGGTCTGGGCTTCCCCGAGGCGGTGGAGAAGCTGGCCGGCGAGGCCGGACTGGAGCTGCCGCGGCGCACGCCGGAGGCCCAGGCCGCGGCGAAGCAGGGCCAGCGCCTGCACGAGGTGCTGGAGGCGGTCGCCCTCTGGTTCAGCGCACAGCTGCAGGGCAGCGCCGGCCGGGAGGCGCGGGATTACTTGAGCGGCCGCGGCCTCGACCAGGCGACGGTTGAGGCTTTCCGACTCGGCTACGCCCCGCGCCAGCGCGGCGCCCTCAGGCTGGCGCTGAACGCCAAGGGTGTCGACGACCAGCTACTGGCCGAGGCGGGCCTCATCAAGCCGGACGAAGAGGGCGGCGAGGCGCGTGACTACTTCTTCGACCGCGTCATCTTCCCGATCGGCGACCGGCAGGGCCGGATCGTCGCCTTCGGGGGCCGCACTCTCGGCCAGTCCAAGGCCAAGTACCTGAATTCCCCGGAAACGCCTCTCTTTCACAAAGGGCGCATGCTCTACAACCTGGCCACCGCCCGCCGCGCCGCCCACGACACCGGCGAGGTCATGGTGGTCGAGGGCTACATGGACGTGATCGCCCTCGCCCAGGCGGGCTTTCCCGCCGCCGTCGCGCCGCTGGGGACGGCCATCACCGAGGAGCAGATCGAGGAGCTCTGGCGTTTGGCGCCGGAGCCGGTCCTCTGCCTCGACGGCGACGCCGCGGGAAGGCGCGCCGGCTACCGGGCGGCGGAACGGGCCCTGCCGGGCTTGCGGCCCGGCAAGTCCTTGAGATTCGCCATTCTTCCCGCTGGCGAGGACCCGGACAGCCTGGTCCGGAACCGGGGCCCGCGGGCGCTCAGGGAGGTCCTGGAGGCCGCTCTGCCGCTATCCGACCTGATCTGGCTGCAGCATACGGAAGGCCGCTCCTTCGACACCCCCGAGCGCCGGGCCGGCCTGCGCCAGGAGCTGCGCACAGCGGTCCGCGCCATTGGGGCCGCCGACCTGAGGGCCGACTACGAGGCAGAAGTCGAGCGGCGACTCCAGCTGGCCTTCGCCCCGCCGGATGGCGGACGCAGGGGACGCAGCGGTCGCGAGGGCCGGGCGGGCGGCTTCCGGGGTCCGCAGAAGGGTGGGTTCGGCGGCCGAGATCGGCCGCTCGGCGCGGAACGGGGCGGACGCGGCATCCGCCAGCCGCCGCGCGAGCTCCGCAGCCGCCAGCAGCAGGCCATGCTAGTCTACTTGGTTAACCATCCGGAACTGCTGTCGGAGTTCACCGAGGAGATCGTGGCCCTCAGGCTGGACAGCCGGGACCTCGACGGATTGCGCCGGGCGCTGGTCGATTTGATCGCCGACGACCCCACACTTGACAGCGCAGGCCTGAAATGCCACCTGGAACAGCAAGGATTTACGGCAATTCTGAAGGGCCTGTTAAGCAAGACCGTCTATGACTTGTTTCGCTCGGCGAGACCCGAGGCATCGCTGAGCGAAGCACGCGAGCACTGGCTGGAGGCCCTGGCCGAGCAGAAGGCGCGTGGTCCGGCCGCACATTCCGAGGCGGACTGCGGTGGGGTGCCGTGAGCGCGTCGATTGGGGCGAGGCGATAGGGGTCGGGCAAGGACGTCGCGTCACCGGTTCGTCGCAGGGCACGGCCAAGCCGAAAGCTCAGCGATGCTTTGGCAGGCAGGCACCGCCGCGACGGTCAAGCGCGGAACCGGTGGCTGTTGTTCGTATCTGGACCGCAGTGCATCAGGCGTGCGAATTCGGGGCCTGACTTAGAGGCGAGAGCGAATGGCGACGAAGCCCAGCGAAACGACCGAGACCACCGAGAACCGCGAAGAGTCGGGCGACCGCCCGCTCATGGACGCCAACAGCGCGGCGATCAAGAAGCTGATCCAGCGCGCGAAGGACCGCGGCTACATCACCTATGAAGAGCTGAACCAGATCCTGCCGCCGGACCAGATGTCCTCGGAGCAGATCGAGGACAGCATGGCCGCGCTCTCCGAGATGGGCATCACCGTCATCGAGAGCGAGGAGCAGGACGATTCCTCCAACAACGAGGAGGAGGAAGAGACCTCCGTCCGCCCGACCGGCAATCTGGACGACGAGGACATCGGCCGCACCGACGACCCGGTGCGCATGTACCTGCGCGAGATGGGCTCGGTCGAGTTGCTCTCCCGCGAGGGCGAGATCGCCATCGCCAAGCGCATAGAGGCCGGCCGCGAGAAGATGATCGGCGGCATCTGCGAGAGCCCGCTGACCATCCGGGCGCTGCTCACATGGCGCGCCGCCCTGCTGGAAGGCAAGATCCTGCTGCGCGACATCATCGATCTCGACGCCACCTACGACTCCGATCCCAGCGAGGCCGAAATGGCCGAGGCCGTGGCCGAGCTGACGGAGGACGACAAGGACAAGGACAAGAAGAACGACAACGCCCAGGGCAAGAACGGGGCCAAGGATGGCGCCAACTCCGGCGGCAAGGCCGAGGCGAAAACCGACGGCAAGTCCGCCGGGGCGAAGACGGACGCCAAGTCCGACGACGAAGGCGGTGACCAGTCCGACGAGAGCGCGGGCGACGGCGAGGACGAGGAGGACGCCGGCCTCTCCCTGGCCGCCATGGAGCAGGCCCTCCTGCCCCAGGTGGTCGAGACCTTCGACGCCATCGCCGGCACCTACAAGAAGCTGTCGCGCGCCCAGGACAAGCGCCTCAGCCACCTGCAGCGCGGCGAGCAGGTGCCCAAGCAGACAGAGACCCGGCACGAGAAGCTGAAGCACCAGCTGATCGAAGACATGAAGAACGTGCGGCTGAACAACGCCCGCATCGAACAGCTGGTCGAGCAGCTCTACGAGCTGAACAAGCGCCTGCTGCGCCTGGAAGGCAAGCTCATGCGCATGGCCACCGACTGCGGCGTGTCTCGGCCCGACTTCCTCAAGTACTACCAGGGCCGCGAGTTGGATCCGCGCTGGGTCAGCCGGGTCAAGCGTCTGTCGGGCAAGGGCTGGGCCAAGTTCGCCGAGCGCCACGGCGACGACGGCCGCGCCATCCGCAAGGAGATCTCCCTCATCTCGGAGGAGACGGGCCTGCCGATCAGCGAGTTCCGCCGCATCGTCACCACCGTCAAGACCGGCGAGCGCGAGGCCAGCAAGGCCAAGACCGAAATGGTCGAGGCCAACCTCAGGCTGGTGATCTCCATCGCCAAGAAGTACACCAACCGCGGCCTGCAGTTCCTGGACCTGATCCAGGAAGGCAACATCGGCCTGATGAAGGCGGTGGACAAGTTCGAGTACCGGCGCGGCTACAAGTTCTCGACCTACGCCACCTGGTGGATCCGCCAGGCGATCACCCGCTCGATCGCCGACCAGGCGCGCACCATCCGCATCCCGGTGCACATGATCGAGACCATCAACAAGCTGGTGCGCACCAGCCGCCAGATGCTGCACGAGATCGGCCGCGAGCCGACCCCGGAGGAGCTGGCCGAGCGTCTGGTGATGCCGCTGGAAAAAGTGCGCAAGGTGCTGAAGATCGCCAAGGAGCCGATCTCCCTGGAGACCCCCATCGGCGACGAGGAAGACAGCCACCTGGGCGACTTCATCGAGGACAAGAACGCGGTCATCCCCCTCGACGCGGCCATCCAGGCCAACCTGCGGGAGACCACGACCCGGGTGCTCGCCAGCCTGACGCCCCGCGAGGAGCGGGTCTTGCGGATGCGCTTCGGCATCGGCATGAACACCGACCACACCCTCGAGGAGGTGGGCCAGCAGTTCTCGGTCACCCGCGAACGCATCCGCCAGATCGAGGCCAAGGCGCTGCGCAAGCTGAAGCACCCCAGCCGCTCGCGCAAGCTGCGCTCGTTCCTGGATACCTGACCCGGATCTCCCGGGAGCGCTCTGGCGGAGCGCCCCTGCTACTGGCCGGCCAGCTCCGCGCTCTTCTCGGCGATGCGGGCGATCAGCCCCTCGTAGCCCTCGTTCTTCAGGATGGCGCCGTACTCCGAGCGCTTGGTGGCGACCTCGCTGATGGTGCCGTCGAGGAAGACGTCGATGATCCGCCAGCGCCCGTCGAAGGGCCGCAGCAGGTAGTCGATGGCGACCGGCGGCGCGTCGTTCCGGATCAGGCGGTTGCGCACCAGGACGGCGCTGCGGGGCTGCTCCAGGGTCTCGCCGACCTCGAAGCTCTCGCCGGAGTAACCGTCGAAGCGGGCGGCGAAGGTGGCGACGCTCATGTCGGCGAAGGCCCCGGCCAGGCGGTCCCTTTGCCCGGCGTCGAGATCGCTCCAGTGGCGCCCTGCCGCCCCCCGGGCCATGAAGGGAAAGTGGAAGGCCTCGCCCAGCACCGGCTGGAGGCGCCCGTAGCGCCCCTCGTAGCCGAGCGCGTCGGCCTCGCGCATGACCGAGAGCAGGGTCTCGTTGACCCGGGCGACCACCTCCGCCGGCTCCGCGCCCTCGCCCTCCTGCGCCAGCGCCTGGGCGCCGAGGCCCAGGCCGGCGGTGAAGCCGTGGGCGAGGAACAGAAAGGACAGGACGATGGCCTTGGTGGTACGCATGGGTCTCTCGGGTCTCGGCCTCTACTTTGTTGCGGTCCGGTTACTATACGCGGGTCGATCCTGGCAACGTCCCCCGAAACATCGCCCAACAATGTTAGGGTCCGCAGGCCCGGGACTGTGCTAGCCTTCGGCGTTCGAGACGGGAGGTTCGAGGGGCGCATGATCAGGCTCGCAACCGCGTTCATCCTTGTCCTGCTGGCGCTGCCGGCCGAGGTCGCCAGGAGCGAGGACCGCGACGTGCTGCGCCGGCTCATGTCCGAGCCGGTGACCCTGTTCGACTGGGGCATGGCCAACCTCGACCGGGACATCGCCTACGCGGCGCGGCGCACCTTGCGCGGCGGTTTCGGCATCGGCGAGCCGCGGACGGGCGCCGTCTACGACTGGCGCACCAAGCAGGTGATCATGTATGCCACCCTCGCTCTGCCACGGGCGGAACGCACGGAACAGGTCTGCGCCATCGCCTTCCAGGATATCGTCGGCGCCCTGATCGAGACGGCGCCCGAGGGGCCGGATGCCGCGGGCTGGTACCTGCTGAACGCCTTCCAGCCCCAGGGGCACTATTGGGCCAGCCGTTTCGAGGACGTCGGCAAGAAGCTGCTCGCGGTGGTGCAGCTCGAGGTGCGGCTGATCCCAGCGGCGCCCGAGGCCCTCGGCGGCGACACCGCCCGGGTGCGCTGCGCCGGCCGCCTGGACGCCCAGCCGGCGGACATTGCCGTCGAAGTGACCTCCTGACGAGATCGCCCCACTCAGGGGCCTACAGGCTCTCCACGTAGTCGATCATGCGCCGGCGCAGCTCGGCGTCGGGCAGACGGCCGCGGAGCGCGCCCATGTTCTCGCGCATGTGGTCGACCCGCCGGGTCGCCGGGATGGCGCAGGTCACCGCCGGGTGGGAAACGATGAACTTGAGAAAGAACTGGGCCCAGTTGGCGCAGTCGATCTCGCCGGCCCAGTCCGGCAAGGGGTGGCGGGCGAAGTGGTCGATCAGGGCGCCCTGGCGGAACGGCCGGTTGACGATCACCGCGAGGCCCTGGTCGGCCGCGAGCGGCAGGAGCCGCCGTTCGGCCTCCCGGTCCAGGATGTTGTAGGTGAGCTGGACGAAGTCGATGGGGTCCTCCGCCATGGAGTCTGCCAGGTCGCCGTGCCGGCGGCCGTGGGAGGTGGTGATGCCGACATAGCGCACGCGCCCCCGCGCCTTCCAGTCGGCGAGCGTCTCCAGGTGGGCCTCCAGGTCGAGCAGGTTGTGGACCTGCATGAGGTCGAAGCGATCGACGCCCCAGAGGCCCTCGGACTCCTCCATCTGGGCGATGCCCCGGGACTGGAAGAGGGTCCAGACCTTGGTGGCCGAGAAGAGCGCGTCCCCGCCGGTGACCCGCGACAGACAGTAGCCGATGACCTCCTCGGAGGAGCCGTACATGGGCGAGGAATCGACGATCGCGCCGCCGGCGTCGAAGAAGGCCTGCAGCACGCCCCGCCGCGCTTCCCGCGCCCCGGCGTCGCCGTGGACGTCGAAGGTGAGCCAGGAGCCCATGCCGATCACCGGCAGGCGTTCGCCCGTCTTCGGGATCGGCTTGGTCAGCACCGGCCCCACGGCATCGGATGCCGCGAGGGCGCTACCCCGCCCGAGCTGGACGGCAGCCCCGAGGGCGCCCGCTCCCGCCAGGAAGGCGCGCCGGCTGGTCTCTCCTCTGGCCTTTTTCATTTCCTCCTACCCGATGCGCCGGGCCGTGGCGGTGATCAGGCCGGCGCCGATCAGGAAGCCGGCACCCACCCGGTTCACCAGGCGCAGCACCGCGGGCCGCTGAAAGCGGGCCCGCATCTCGCCGACCAGCAGCGCCCATATAAGGACGTTGACGGCGGCGAGGACGAGGAAGGTTGCCTCCAGTATGGCGAACTGGACGAGGGCCGGCTCGCCAGGATCGACGAACTGGGGCACGAAGGCGATGAAGAAGACAATGCTCTTGGGGTTGAGGGCCGTCACCACGTAGGCGTTCCAGAACATGCGCCGGGCACCACGGTGGGCGCCGCGGCCGCGCCGCTCGGCAACCTCCAGCGTCGGATCGGCGCGCCAGAGCTGGATGCCCAGCCAGACCAGGTAGGCGGCGCCGACGAGCTTGAGCGCCGTGAACAGGGTCGCCGAGGCGGCGAGGACGGCACCGGCCCCGAGCAGGGAGACCGTCATGGCCGTGAAGTCGCCCAGGCGCTCGACTTGCCCTTCCCGAGCGCGTAGCTCACCACCACCATGACCGTCGGCCCCGGCACGGCCAGCAGCACCGTGCTCGCCAGGGCGAAGGCGATCCAGAGTTCCGGCGACATGCCTCCCCTCCTTCATTCGCTATCTCGCTCCCCCGAGCCAAAACAGAGGCGGCTCGGAAAATCAAGCGTCCAGCGGGCAGGACCTGGTCGCCACCTGCCCCCCGCGATTCACCATCCCCTCCTGTAGTCGGATCTCGGCTGTCAAGCGCCATCGTTGGCCACAACGAGAACACTACTTGTGACGTTGCAGGGGATACTTCCCCACGCCTCACCAAGCCCCTGATTCAGTGCGATTTCATCGTATGAGACAGATCACAAGGGATTGTGCAACATCGAGACGAAGCAACATCTGCCTACCGCCGATCTACATGCCTTATAGGTTTCGAACATCTGACGTTGTCAGATCATATGTCGTATACGCATATTGATATTGTTACATCAATCAGTGGAAAGCTCAGTCTGATGAGACCCGGTGACCATCGCGAGGACGCAGCTGACTATTATGTCGCAAGCGTCCTCGGTCCAGAAACCTATGATCGTATCCATGCTCAGGTGTATTCCAAGGCACTTGAATTCTACGTCGGTTGTGCCCGCAAGTATGGAGGTCCGCTCGTAGAGATTGGTTGTGGAACGGGATTGGTTACCTGGGCCATTGCCAGGGACGGCCACGAAATCACTGGCCTCGACCTATCAGGCCGCATGCTCGAAATCGCATCCGCAAAGCGGGACTCGGTTCCGTCTTCAATTGGTGAGCGTATCGACTTCATTGAAGCGGATATGGCGGACTTTCAGCTTGGCCGAACGTTCAAGACGGCTTTCATTCCGGGACGTTCGTTTCAGCACCTGATGACACCAGATGATCAGAGATCGGCATTGGTTTGTATCCACAACCATCTAGACTCGGGCGGAACACTGGTAATGAACCAGTTCGATCCAAAGCTCGAATACTGCATGCCGAATGCGGAGCCGCCGGTAAGGCACAACGAGGTTGCCGATCCCGAGTCCGGACAGAAAATTCGGCGAACGTTCCGATCCCGTGTCACTGACCCTCTCACGCAGACCCTTACCGAACATATGATCTTGGAAGTGCTTGATGCGACTGGCGACGCGATATCACGGGAAGAAACACGATGGTCCCTGCGTTGGACGTATCAACAAGAAATGCGCTACCTGTTTGAGTTGACCGGCTTTAGCGTTGAGCAACAATACTCCGATTTCGACTATGGCATGCCTGAGTACGCCAAAGAGCAAATATGGGTTTGCCGCAAGAATTAGTCGCAAAGCTGGAGAGGCGCGTCGGCTCACCCAAAAGTGCGGTCCTCAAGGCCCGATAGGCCGGCCCTCCGCCTCGCCAGGATCGGCCGCGCCTGGTAGACTGTGGCTTGCGAACGGTTTGCAGGCGGCTCTTGTCCCATCGGCGCGAAACCGCCATATAGGCGGCGGCCGGTTCCGCCCTGGACAGCCGGCCGCAGCGCTTAGGAGACGCCTTTGCCAGTTCCCCTGAAGCAGCAGGTGCGGGTCGGCGCCTATATCCTGAAGCAGCGCCTTCTGGGCCGCGAGCGCTATCCCCTGGTGCTCATGCTGGAGCCGCTCTTCCGCTGCAACCTGGCCTGCCCGGGCTGCGGCAAGATCGACTACCCGGACGCCATCCTGAACCGGCGCCTCTCGGTCGAGGACTGCGTTCAGGCGGTCGAGGAATGCGAGGCCCCGGTGGTCTCGATCCCCGGCGGCGAGCCCCTGCTCCACAAGGAGATCGACCGCATCGTGGCCGAGCTGGTGAAGCGCAAGCGCTTCGTCTACCTCTGCACCAACGCCCTCCTGCTGGAAAAGCGCCTGGAGCGCTTCACGCCCAGCGAATACCTGACCTTCTCGATCCACCTGGACGGCCTGGAGGACGAGCACGACAAGGCCGTCGACCAGACCGGCGTCTTCGACCGCGCGGTGAAGGCCATCGCCAAGGCCCGGGAGAAGGGCTTCCGGGTCAACGTCAACTGCACCCTTTTCAACAACGCCGAGCCGGAGCGGGTCGCCGCCTTCTTCGACTACGTGAACGGCCTCGGCATCGAGGGCATCACGGTCTCGCCGGGCTACGCCTACGAGCGGGCGCCGGATCAGGCCCACTTCCTCAAGCGGCGCCAGACCAAGGAGCTGTTCCGCGACGTCTTCCGGCGCGGACGCGGCCGCAAGTGGCGCTTCACCCAGTCGAGCCTGTTCCTCGATTTCCTGGCCGGCAACCAGACCTACCGCTGCACGCCCTGGAGCAACCCGACGCGCAACATCTTCGGCTGGCAGCGCCCCTGCTACCTGCTGAACGAGGGCTACGCCGCCAGCTTCAAGGAGCTGATGGAGGAGACCGACTGGGAGGCCTACGGCACCGGACGCTACGAGAAGTGCGCCGACTGCATGGTCCACTGCGGCTTCGAGGGCACGGCGGTGGCCGACACGGTGGCCCGGCCCTTGAAGGCGGCCAAGGTGGCGCTCTCGGGCGTGCGCACCGAGGGCGAGATGGCGCCGGAGATCCCGTTGGCGGGCCAGCGCCCAGCCGAGTTCATCTTCGACAAGCTGGTGAGCGGCGCGATCTCCGATCTGCACCAGGGCGAGTCACGATCCGCCACCACTGGCGTCCAGGACCGCAGGTCCAAGAGCTCCGGCGAGGCGGCGTAGCGAGCGGTGCGCCGCCGCCGCGTCCTTCCTGACGCGCAGCAATCCGGAAATCCTCCAAGGCGTGAAGCAGAGCCGGATCGCCAGCCGGCCGAGGCGCGGGCGTCCGTCCGCGCCGATGCTGCCGATCACGAACGGCGGCAAGGCGCGGCCGGCCGGGTCGGAGATGGCGCGCACCGCCAGGAACGGCACCTTGGCCCGCGAGGCGACGACGGCGACGGCATGGCTTTCCATGTCGACAGCGGCCGCGGCCGCCTGCTCGCGCAGGCGCCGCTTCTCGACGATGCCGAGGACCGGCTCCGGGCTGCCGGCCAGTCCGCCGCCGGCGCAGTGCAGGCCGAGGTCCCTGGCCAGCGCCATCCAGCGCCCCCGCCAGACCGGGGCCGTCGCGATCAGGCCGCCGCCGGGCAGACGCACCGCCTCGGGAACCACCAGATCGCCGGGCCGGAGCGCCGGGTCGAGACCGCCGGCGATGCCGAAGCTGACCAGGGCCTGCGCCCCCTCGGCCAGGAGCCGCTGGGCGCATTCGCCCGCCTGCCCCTCGTCGGCCCCGGCGACGGCGACGCGCCGCGACGCCTCCGGGTCGTGGGCCCCCAGCGCCCGGGTGAGAACTCGGGCTTCGCTGGCCAGGCCGACGACGAATCCTGTGTTGGTCACATGCCGTGAGCGACGTGCGGATCGTTCTTGGCGATCAGGTTGCGATAGCGCGCCAGGGCCCAGAGTGGGAAGTAGGCGCTGTAACCATCGTAGCGCAGATAGAAGACCCGCGGGAACCCGATCCCGGTGTAGTGGTCCTCGCGCCACTTGCAGCCGTCGCGCGGCTGCGTGAGCAGATAGGCGACGCCGCGGCGCACGGCCTCGCTGCGCACCTCGCCGACCGCCATCAGGCCGAGGAGCGCCCAGGCGGTCTGGGAAGGCGTGCTGGCCTTCACCTCGTTGCGGCGGTTCTGCCAGTAGGTGGCGCAGTCCTCGCCCCAGCCGCCGTCGGGCCGCTGGCGCGACTTCAGCCAGTTGACCGCCCGGCGCACCATGAGGGACTGGGCGTCCACACCGGCTGCGTTGAGGGCGGAGAGCGCCGACCAGGTGCCGTAGACGTAGTTCACGCCCCAGCGGCCGTACCAGGAGCCGTCAGCCTCCTGCTCGCGCTCGAGGAAGGCGATCGCCCGGCGCACCGCTGGGTGGTCCCTGCCGTAGCCGAGCTGCGCCAGCATGGAGAGGCAGCGCGCCGAGACGTCCACCGTCGGCGGATCGAGCAGCGCGCCGTGGTCGGCGAAGGGGATGTTGTTCAGGTAGTTGTACTGGTTCTCGGCATCGAAGGCGCCCCAGCCGCCGTTGCTGCTCTGCATGCCGATGACCCACTCGGTGGCGCGCCGGACCGCCGGGCGGGTGCGCTCCTCGCCGGCGCGGTCGAGCGCCAGCACGACAACGGCGGTGTCGTCCACGTCGGGGTAGTAGTCGTTCCAGTACTGGAAGGCCCAGCCGCCGGGCTGCAGGGTCGGCCGCTTCCAGCTCCAGTCGCCCACCACGTCGGTGATCTCGCGCTCCAGCATCCAGTCGCTCGCCTTGCTGAGCGCGGGGCCGGTCGGATCCTCGCCCGCCTCAAGGAGAGCGTGCATGGCAAGACAAGTGTCCCAGATCGGCGACAGGCAGGGCTGGCAGTAAGCCTCGTCGTCGCGGATCACCAGCAGCTTGTCGACGGAGCGCCGGGCCACGGCTGCGTGGGGATGGTCGCGCGAGTAGCCCAGAGCCTCGAACGCCATGACGGCATTCGCCATCGCCGGGAAGATGCCGCCGAGGCCGTCTTCCCCATTGAGGCGGGTGACCATGAAGTCGATCGCCCGCTGGATCGCGCGCTGGCGGGCACCGCGGGGGAAGTGGGGCTCGATGGCGCCCAGCACACGGTCGACGCCGACGAAGAAGGCGCCCACCGTGGTGCCGGTCGCATTCATGGGATAACGCTCGTCGTCGGGGTGCTCGAGAAAGAGCTCGTCGACCCGCACGCCGCGCGGATTTTGCGCCTTCGGCTTGAGGGCGTAGAGGATCAGGAGCGGCACCACCACCGTGCGCGACCAGTAGGAGATCTTCTCCAGGTGGAACGGCGAGGGCCGCGGCAGCAGCATGATCTCCACCGGCATGTTGGGCACCGCCCGCCAGGGCACCAGGCCGAAGAGCGCCATGGTGATGCGGGTGAAGACGTTCACGTGGGCCGCCCCGCCGCGCGCAAGAACCGCCTCGCGGGCCTTTCTCATGTGCGGGGCCTCGGGGTCGTCCCCGATCAGCTTGAGCGCCAGGTAGGCCTTCACAGTGGCGCTGATGTTCATGTCGCCGTCGCGGTAGAGCGGCCAGCTGCCGTCCTCGTTCTGCCGGGCGCGCAGGTAGCGGCCGATCTTGGCCTCGATCTCGCGCGAGAAAGGATCGTCCACCTCGCCGAGGAAGTGGCGCAGCATGACGTACTCCGAGGAGATGGTCGCGTCGGCCTCGAATTCGAAGATCCAATGGCCGTCGTCGCGCTGGCGGGCCTTCAGGGCCTCGCTCGCGCTGTCGATGACCTGATCGAGCTCCTGGGTCCAGAGGTCCAGCCCGGCGACGGCCCGCATGGTCAATCTACTGCCTCCAGATGATGGTGAATCGGGGGGAATCCCCTGAGAAGGGTCGATTGATACCCCTTGTCGCTCGGAAAGCCAATCCCCACCGGCCCGCGCTCCCGTTCACGCTCCCGTGTCGGCGAAACAGTTGTATGGCCTCCGGACCGGGCGATTCTATGGCCCCTTTTCGACGATCCGGGCCGCCGCGCGCCCCGACCTGACGGCGCTCTCGATGGTGGCCGGATAGCCCGTGTCGGTCCAGTCGCCGGCCAGCAGCAGGTTGCGCCAGCGGGTCCGCGCCGGCGGGCGGCGCGCCAGCGAGGCCGGGGTCTGGGCGAAGGTGGCGCGGCGCTCCTTGATCACCCGTAGTGGCGGCCGGGGCTCGTGCGGCAGGCCGAGAGCCTTGGCCGTGTCCAGCCAGAGGCGATAGCCGACGCTCTCGTTGTCCTCCTCCGCGAGTGCATCGGCGGCGCTCACCGTCAGGCTCACAACGTCGCCCCGGACGAAGAGCCAGTCGGCCCAGCCGCCCACCAGGCCGAGGAACGGCAGCTCGGCCAGCAGAGCCGGCGGCCGCTCCAGTCGGATGTGAACGTTGACGATGGGCCGGCTGTCGTCCGGGATCGAGAGATCGGGCAGCAGCTCGCCGGCAACGGTCGGCGGCAGCGCCAGCACGACCCGGTCGCCGGGGCCCAGCACGACCCGCTCGGCGCCGAAGTCGAGGGCTTGCACGGCCCACTCCTCCAGCTCGAGGGCGCGCAGGCGCCAATTGAAGGCGACCTCCGCGTCCGCTTGCCGCAGCCGGGCGAGCGCCGGCTCGACGAAGGTCTCGGCCAGGCCGTCGCGGGGGATCAGGGGCCGGCAGGCGGCTTCGCCCTTGAGGAAGCTCTCGCGCAGCACCAGCCACAGCAGCCGGGCCGAGGCCTCCGCCGGCGCCGTATTGAGGGCGGCGACGGTCAAGGGCTCCCAGAAGCGCGGCCAGAGGGGGTCACCGGGGTCCAGCACCTCCGCCACGGTCGCCGAGGGCCCGGCCAAGGCGAGCCGCAATCCCTTCAGATAGGCACCGAGCCGGGTGCCGGGGATACGCCGTCGCGGGTCCAGCAGCCACCAGGGCACCCGCCCGCGGCCGGGCCGCAGGGTCCAGCGCTCGCCGGTCGCCAGATCGACGAAGGGAAAGGCGGCGCGGCCCGGACCGGTGAGGCTCGCCCGGGCGCCGATCTCCTCCACATAGGAGAGCGCCTCCCGGTTGGCGCTGAGCAGGACGTGGTTGCCGTTGTCGATCGTCCGGTCGAGCTGGCGGTCGTGATAGGAGCGGCAGCGGCCGCCGGTCTGCCCGGCCGCTTCGTAGAGCCGCACCCGGTGGCCGCCCAGCGCCAGCCGGACCGCGCAGGCGAGGCCCGCGATCCCGGCGCCGACCACGTGCACGGTCTGCTGCGCGCCGTCGCCCGATGCCATCTAGAAAAGGCCGAAGCGCAGGGCGAGCCAGATCTTCTCGGGCCGAGAGACCCGCACCGGCGTCCGCGGCGGCGCCCAGCCGCGCTCTTCCAGGCGGTCGAGGACGCGCCGGTAGACCTCCATCATGAGTACGGCCGGCCGCACCGCCCGCCGGTCGCAGGCCTCGATCAGCTCGGCGCTGCGGGCGAAGCGATGGCGCGCGTCCGCCGCCAGGCCGCGGCAGACCCCGTCGAGAGCCGGGTGGGCGAGAACGGCAGCCGCCGACGTGACCTGGATCCCGGCCTCGGCCAGCGGCTCGGCCGGTAGGTAAAGGCGCCCGCGCGCGGCGTCTTCGTCCAGGTCCCGCAGCACGTTGGTGAACTGCAAGGCCTCGCCGAGGACCACGGCCAGCTCCTCGGCGGCCGGCCCCTCGGCGCCGAAAGCCCGGATCGAGAGGCAGCCGACGGCGCCGGCGACTCGACGGCAATAGGCCTCCAGCTCGGCCCGGCTGGGCGCCCGCATGGCCTCGCGGGCGTCCATCTCCATACCGTCAATGACCGCCAGGAACTCGGTCTTGGGCAGACCGAAGTCCTCCACGGCGTTGAGCAGTGCCCGCGCCGTGGGACGGTCCGGGCGGCCCTCAAAGAGCCGCTCGATCTCGGCCCTCCAGGCGGCGAGCGCCGCCAGCTTCTCCGCCACCTCGCCGGAACCGTCGGCGATGTCGTCGACCTCCCGGCAGAAGGCGTAGATGGCGTACATGGCTTCGCGCCGCGCCCGGGGCAGTACCCGCATGCCCAAGAGGAACGAGGAGCCTGAGCGGAAGGCCACGTCCCGGGCGTGCTCCCGGGCCGCCGCCAGATCGGCGGGGGCCAGGCTCTCTGCGGCGGTCATCGGGACCGGCCGAGAATTCGGCGGATCAGCTCGCTGCCGGCGGCGGGCACGGCGGCCCGCAAGACCTGACCCTTGCCCAGGACGACCCGCTCGGCCAGGGGATCGCGTCGGCGCAGCTCCCGCACCAGCCGGTGGGCGAGGGCGACGATGACCGCAGATTCCAGCGCCAGATGGCGGGAGCGCAGCCGGCCGGCCAGGCTGTCGGCGAGGTCGAGCAGACCGTCGGTGCCGTCCAGGCAGAGGTCCAGAACCCGGCGCAGGCCGGCGGATGAGGAGGATCCGGCCAGGGCCTCCACCGTGATCCCCGACTCGCCCATCCAGTCCCGGGGCAGGTAGACCCGGTCGAGGTTGCGATAATCGTCGCCGCAGTCCTGCAGGTGGTTGATCACCTGGAGGGCGCTGCAGAGGCCGTCGCTCGCCGGATAGCCGGCCCGATCCTCGCCGTGCAGGTCGAGCAGGTAGCGCCCGACAGGATTGGCCGAGAGCTCGCAGTAGCCCAGCAGGTCGTCCCAGTCGTCGTAGCGCAGCTTGACCGCGTCCCGCTTGAAGGCGGCCACCAGGTCGACGCAATGCTGGGCCGTCACCCCGGTCTCCGTCAGGCTGGCGCGCAGGCGGTGGGCGGTGGCGAGCGCCGGATCCCCGGTTTCGCGCCCGGTGATGGCCTGCTCCAAGCGGTCGAGGCGGCGGATCTTGTCCTCGGGCGCCAGGTCCGGATTGTCGGCGATGTCGTCGATGGCCCGGGCGAAGGCGTAGAACTTGGCCACGTGAGGACGCAGGCGGGCCGGCAGCAGCCAGGAGCCGACGGGGAAGTTCTCGTCGCCCGAGCCCTTGCCGGACGGCGTCTCCGCGGCCTGCCCATAGTCGGCTGCGGCCGATTCGGGCGGCGGGGCGGCGGTTTCGCTCTGGGGCATGGCGCTCGGCATTCGGGGCAGGTGTCGGCTCGGCGGCAGAGTCTAGCCTTGGGCCGCGCCGTCTTCCAGGGGCCTGGCGGCCACCCGCCCCTTCCAGAGCCCGCCCCGGCCGCGCCAGTGGCGCAGCGCGGAATCGAAGGTCATGGCCGTGTAGAAGACGGCGCTCAGCGGCAGCGTGAGGGCCTGCCAGGCCGGCTGACCGTAGAGCCTGAGGGTCGGCAGGTAGGCCGCCGCCATGAGCGCCCAGGCAACGGCCCCCGACAGCGCGGCGAGGGTGGAGCCGTGCCAGGGCCAGAGCAGCAGCAGGAGCGGCGGCGCCAAGTAGGTAACCGCCATGCCCAGCAGCGTGCCGGCGAGCAGCAGCGGCGAGGTGCGGAGCTGGGTGTAGGCGCTGCGGGCCACCATGTCCCAGATCTCCCCGAGGCCCTCGTAGGGCCGGATCGAGTGGCTGTCGTCGGCGAGACCGAGCCAGATCCCCTCTCCCTTTCCGCGGGTCGACCGCTTGATCAGCGCCGCGAGGGCGCAGTCGTCGATGAGGGCGCCCTTGATGGCGGCGAAGCCGCCCGCTGCCCACAGGGCCTCGGCCTCGACCAGGACGCAGCCGCCCGCCGCCGCCGCGGTGGCGCGCTTCGGGTCGGCGACCCAGGAGAAGGGATAGAGCTTCTGGAAGAAGAACACGAAGGGCGGGATCAGCAAGCGCTCCCAGAAGTCCTGGCAGGAGAGGCGCACCATCAGCGAGACCAGGCTTCGGCGCTCCCGACCAGCCTTGGCGACCAGGCGCCGCAGAGTGTCCGGCCCATGGGCGATGTCCGCGTCGGTGAGCCAGAAGTAGTGGGGCACGGGGCCGGCGCGCCGAACCTCGGCCAGGCCCTGGTCGAGGGCCCAGAGCTTGCCGGCCCAGCCCGGCCCCTTCGGCGCGGCCGTCACCAGCGTCATCCGCTCCCCGGCTCCCAGCCGCGCGCCCGCGGCCAGGGCCGCCTCAGCCGTGCCGTCGCTGCTGTCGTCGTCGACCACGACGACGCGGAAGGGACCCGGATAGTCCTGGGTGAGCAGGGAAGCGACCGCCTCTGCGATCACCGTCGCCTCGTTGCGGGCCGGCACCAGCGCCGTCACGGCGGGCCAGACGCCATCCGTTTCGCCGTCCCTCCCCAGACGCACGTCGGCGCGCCAGAAGCCGCTACGCAGCAACACAAGGTAAAGCCAGACGGCGAGCGGCAGGAGGGCTGGTCCGGCGAGGAACTGGCTCATGGTAAAGCTGTGACGACGATCCCGATTTCGGGGCACAGCAATAGGTCATCGGACCGCGCCGCGCCAGTCACGGATACGTACCTCAAGGCTGCCCGGTCAGCTCTTCGAAGCGGTCGAGAAAGCGGTCCTTGGCCTCGCCGGGCGGCCAGGGCTCGAGGCGCAGCCGGTCTAGGTCGCGCGGCCGGCCGAAGTAGCGGTGGGCCTCGCCCTGGGAGAAGCCGGCGAGCTGGGTCGCCTCCAGGTAGGCGGCGGCCCGGTCGGCCCGCTTGATGAGGGCGCTCGCGCTTTCCGGCAGCGCCGCGGGCAGGCCGAAGCGGATGTGGATCGCCGCCTGCAGGCGTTTCTCCAATGCCTTGTAGTCGAGACCCACGGCGGCCTTGAAGGGGGTGATCAGGTCGCCCACCACGTACTCCGGCGCGTCGTGCAGCAGGGCGGCCAGTTGCCAGGCGACGGGCGCTTTGGGCCGGAAGCGCGCCACCAGCCCTTCCACCAGGAGCGAGTGCTGGGCTACACTGTAGGCCCAGTCGCCTTCGGTCTGGCCGTTCCAGCGGGCGACCCGGGAGAGCCCCTGGGCGATGTCCTCGATCTCCACATCCAGCGGCGAGGGGTCCAGCAGGTCGAGCCGCCGGCCGGACAGCATGCGCTGCCAGGCCCGGGACGACTCGGAAGGGGCTTTGCGGGACTTCTTCGCCAAGGGTGGATCCGCCTTGCGCAACTTGGGCCGGCCGCGATGGTGGTGCAAGGCCCCCTCGCCCGTCAATGCAACGCCAGCGCCACGCCCCTACCCTCGGCTTTCAGGCCGACTCGAAAGTCATCGAACTCCGGCAGGCCTCAATAGGACAAACCCCGCGCCGCGACGGGCCAAACCGTCTCGACCTTGCCATTTCGCAGACCCACGTACCAATCGTGGAGGTTGCAGGTGGGGTCGCAGTGTCCAGGCACGAGTCTGAGTCTGTCGCCAACGCGAAGCGTTCGATTGGGATCGATGATCACGCCGTGCTCGTCGGATGGTTCGATGTAGGCTAGGTCTTCTCGTCTATGAATGATCGGCAAACCGCTATCGACGCTGTGGGACTTCAACCCCGCATCACAAACCGGTCGGCCGGCAATAGCGGTGCTCATAACAGACGTTAGAACGAAGAGCGCGTTTTCCCACTCTCCGTCGTCGATACGACTGCCATGTTCGTCCCGTATGCGACCATAGGCGGCATCCATGAGAGCGTAGGAGCCGCACTGCAGCTCATTGTAGACACTGGAGCCGCCCTCGAAGTGGAGGCTCCCGGTGCCGCCGCCGCCCACGATCTCGCATGCGAACCCTGCCTCAGACAGTGCCTCCAGGGTGTCCCCCGTGATGGCAACGGCGCTGTCGATCGCCCGCTTGCGCTCGTCATAGGTCTCGAGATGTTGCGCATTGCCTTGATAGGACTGAACGCCCGAGAATCCGAGACCAGGGGCATCGCGAATCGCCTTTGCGATCGCGACAGCGTCGGCCTTCGTCGAGACGCCGCAGCGGGCAGCGCCGCAGTCGATCTCCACAAGGCATTCAATCACCGTCCCATGCAGACTTGCCGCCTTCGACAGTGCCGGCACGTTCTCCAAGTCATCCACGCAAACGATGGTGCGGGTCCCAAGCCTGGGAAGGCGGGCCAGCCGGTCGATCTTCGCCGGATCTCGCACCTGATTGGATATGAGGATGTCCTTCAGTCCTCCACGCGCAAAGGCCTCGGCCTCGGACACTTTCTGACAACATACGCCGCAAGCGCCGCCCAGCTCCTGCTGCAGCATGGCGATGTCGACGGACTTGTGCGTCTTGGCGTGAGCCCTATGGCGCACGCCGAAACGGGCAGCCATCTCGCCCATTTTCTTGACGTTTCGTTCGAGCGCATCCAGATCGAGGAGCAAACAGGGGGTATGGACCTCCGACTCGTCCATCCCGATGGCAGCCGGAATGTTGTAGCCGACCTCGTGGCCGCCCGTATCCGACCGGTCTATCATTGTGGGCACCGCGATCATCTCTTCGAGACATTGTTCCCTTGCAGCAAACCAGCAGACAGGCCGCGTGTCCAATTCCGGGCCCATCGGTTTGAAACCGCCCGGTCAACGGAACCGAATGCATGGGCAAGCAACCGTGGAGAGTCGCTAGCCGGGCCCACAATAAGCACACGCGCTCGTTCGACAACCTCGAACGTAGTCGTTCCACTTAGGGCCATTGCCCAAGCAATTACTCATCCTTTTAGGCTGCAGCCACAGCTTCAATCTCCAACTTCCATTTCGACTCTAGAAGCTGGCAACAAACTACGGTCGACGAAGGTTCATTCGCGCCCAAGTACTTCATACTCGTTTGATTGTTTTCTTCACGGTACTTCGGGTCGGACAGATAGGTGCGCAAGGAGACGATGTTTCTGTAATCCATTCCTGCCGACTTCAATATTGCGCCGATGTGACCCCACACGAGATCGGCTTGCTCGGTGAAGGTCTCTGGCATGGTCTCCCTGTCGATTTCGTACCCGTTAAGCCCACTGATGAACAGAAGGCGTGAGTCGGCACTCACTTCAATCGCATGGCTGTAGTTTTTGTACTGCGGAAAAACGTCGTTGGGGTTGTGTCTGACTATTGGCACTTGGAGTCTCCCTCGCTTGCAAGAAGTCAGCGGACAGGCCGCATATCCCTATTCAGGCCGGTCGATTTGATCCCGGATTTGCCAGATGAAGTTCGAATTTGCTGGCCCACTTCAATGATTCTGCTATAAGAATCAATGGAATACCATCACCACGTCGGTTCGAGGCCGCTTCACCCGGCGGGTGACCCCAAAATGGCGCCGCTGCGGGTCGACTTCGACCGTCGTCTGAAGCTCGAATTCCACGGCAGCAAGATCACCTCCGACGCCGGACTTCTGGCATTCCGAGAATTGGACGAGGTTCTCGGCTTGACCGATCTGGCGGGGCAGGCGCTTTCAGATCTGCGTCGGGGCAAGAACAGGCGTCACCGGATTTTGACAGGAGATTGAACGTGCCGGAGATTCCAATACGAGGATTCCTTGTTTCCCTCGTCGCCGTCAGGAAAACAGAAGCTCGGTATGAAGTGCTTCTACTGAAACGAACGGAGACGTTAGCTGGCGAGTGGTGTCAGGTGGCGGGTGGTATCGAGAAAGGTGAGACGGCCTGGCAGGCTGCTTTGCGCGAACTTTACGAAGAGACCGGTTTGAAGCCTTTCGCTTTGTATTCGGCTGACATATGCGAACAGTTCTACGAAGCAGATCGAGATAGTATTACAATGGCCCCTGTGTTTGTTGGTTTCGTCGATAGCACCTCGGAGGTGTTTTTGAACCACGAACACAGTGATTTCCGTTGGGTCGGATTCGATGAGGCCGTCGAAATGGTTGCCTTCGGTGGCCAACGGCGAGTGCTTCGTTGGATTGAAGATGAGTTTGTGAAAAGATCTCCATGCAAGCATTTGGCGATTGACCTTGGATAGCGAGATGCCAACCGACGTCAGTCTTGGGCTCAAAGCAGCCGTTAACATTCTTTGTAAAAGTCTTAAATGACCCTGTCAGAACAGGGTCATCTGCATTGAAACCTCCCGGTCTAGGAACGGGATTTTGGCTTTATCCTTGTAAGACAGCACCCTTCCTTTCCCGGCGCCCAAAGTTCGATCTCGTAGTCGAACCCTGCAGCTTCCAAGGCGGCTTCATCGAAGGCCGATGCACAGTGCAGCAGAGTGCAGATTTCTTCGTCGCCGCACCCAGCCTCCACCCAGGCATCCTTCAACGGGCAGGCCATGTTCTTGAACTCGAGACAGGTATCGTCTAGCTGTCTGATATCGGTTGAATAGGTCACACCGTTGTCAGGGGTCTTTGCATAGCATTCGGCCATGCCTGCAAGATCACGCGGGCCAAGATGCGCCAATGTCTGGCCCAGGGCCGTGCCGCGCGCCTGGCTGGCACTGCGCATCACGCTGACAGCTTCGGGCTCACCAAACCGCTTTGACAGCTCTCGAAACACTTCGAGATAAATCCGTCCACGTTCCTTGATGGCGTCGCTTAGAAGGGTGTCGGATTGCTTCTGGTTCATTCTTGGGCCACTCCGTGTTTCATCGAACCGCTATGTCGGCATGACGATATGGTTCTGGAAGATCGCTGCACAACTCAGAAAACCTCCTTTGGAGGGATAGGAATACTGAGTCTCTGAGCGGCACCTTACTGTGCAATCCTGCGCCAAGGAGAACGAGATGACCTACAGGCTTCCCTCGCTGAACACCTTGCGGGCCTTCGAAGCGGCCGCGCGCCATCTGAGCTTCAAGACGGCCGCCCGCGAGCTTGGCGTGACGCCGGGAGCGGTCAGCCAACAGGTCAAGAAGCTGGAATCTTCTCTGGCGGTGCCACTGTTCCGCCGCTTGCCAAACGGGCTCCTTCTAACGGTGGAGGGCGAGACCTACCTACCCAGAATCACCAAGGTGTTCGAAGATTTGACAGAGGCCACGGAAGCGATTGCGCCCGACATCAATGGCAAGAAATTCAGTGTCGGTGTTTGCGCCAAAGCAATGGCCTTTTTGCCCCCAAACTGGCCCAATCATTGCGACAGCCTGAAGCCCTATGTGCGAGATTGGGTCCAGACAACCGATGTCGAGCTGGTCAGGAACAATGAGATTGATTGTCTGGTCCGGCTCGGCGGCGGGCCTTATGGGGACCTCGCATTGACAACAATCCCAAAGTCCACAGGCACGAAAGACCTCCCGGAGGCACTGCACTATGTCTGCAAGCCAGGCCTCCTGGATTGCCGACAGTCCAAAGCCATTCTGGAAGATCTAAGAGCACACAAGATGCCGAGTTCGTAGTGTCCGGTCCCGACCCGTTCCAGAGCTTCCGGCCCCGCGGCTAGGCCGTCCGGCAGTTCTTCCTTTGGGCACATCGCTGCCGGGGCGTCACGCCGGCGATAGGAGCCGCATTGGACTCCCACCCGCCCTCGGCATTCCGGCCGGGAAGGGCTATAGGGGGCCATGACAAGCGCCGACCCGACGCCCGTACTGGACCGACACTTCTCGGTCGCGCCCATGATGGACTGGAGTGAAAACGCAATTAGAATAGCATGTTATTGGGCGTCGTGTGCGATTTGTGTGCACCAAGAGATCTAAGTAGATCTAGGATGATCCGGTTCCTGCCGACCAGCCACACGTATTTGAGCTTGGGCCGACATTGTTGCTGAGATCCATTAGATAGCAGAAGGCTCACTCTTAGGCGGAAGGCTGCGACCTCTCGTGCAGACGGCCAAGATCGGCCAGGAACGGCCGTTCTTTGGGCAGCGACTAACGTCCGCTTACGGATCTCGAACCGGCCGTTCAGCAGACCTGACAGTGAGACTCACTTTTGACCCCCTACCCGGCATCGAAGGGCCGGTGATACTGCCGAAACCGACCGCCGAGGTGGCGCATGAAGCGCCTGCACCAGTAGGGCCTGTCAAGGCCTACGCTCTCAGACCCATGAGGCCAGATCAACGTCTACAGACGACAATAGCCGGCAGCTCCCGACCATCTACAACGACATTTCGGTCACGGCCGAACCATCAGATGAGATTGGTGTGGTAGGGTCCTGCAAATGCCGTGAGCCATAGCGGAGGTAGACATGCTGGCCCCTAATTTCCAATTTTCCGATTTGAACAAAGGTTTGGTTGTCGCAATTAACATCGATGCCAAAGAAAACGAAGGAGACGCGGTCGCCGCTATTTTGGAAAACTTGGTGCAGCCGACTATGGCGGAACCTGGTGTGAAAATCTTCATTCCGTACCGCTCTCCCACCAACCCGCTCCAGTTCTTTCTTTTTGAGCTATATGAGAATGAAGATGCCTGGACTGCCCATCAAGAGACTAGCCATTTCCTTGAGGCGATCGACGCGCTGTTGCCACTTGTAACAAGACGTGAGCGAGTTCCATTCGTACCGTACATCGCGTTCTAGCTCGCGCCTGACCACGCTTGTTCTCCTACCACGCAGGTTGCAAAGGAATGAAAGGGAATACATCGCGCAGATTGCGAAAACCCCAATCGATGTGCGGACTTGAGGAATTCGGCCGGACAAGGCTGAGCGCAAACTTCTATATGCGTGATTTCTTGTATTCAGAGATCGCAGGCTTCTATGGATTATCAAACATTCCAAGTGACCCTAACCTTGCGATCCACGCGGGTCAGCAACTATGCCAAGAGCTACTGGAACCCCTTCAGGACACCTTTGGGCGCATAGCAGTACGGTCAGGGTACCGGTCCGCGGAGGTAACCAGGTTTGGCAACGAGCGGGGGCATGGCGCGACAGTAGAATGGAATTCTGGATACCATGTCTGGGATCTTAAAGATCGAAAAGGCCGGATCGGGGCAGCCGCCTGCATCGTCATTCCCTGGTTTGCAGATCGCTATGCAGATGGCGCAGATTGGCGCTCACTAGCGTGGTGGATTCACGATCATCTGAGATACGCTCACATGCAGTTCTACCCAAAGCTATGCGCATTCAACATTCTATGGCGTGAGAAGGGCTGTGATGGGATAGAGAGTTTCATCGCTCCGCGCGGAAAATTGACTAAACCAGGCATGTCCAACTTCGAGGACGATCACTCAAAATGGTACAGAGGCTTTCCGGCCGCAGTCATGGCAAACGCGTAGCCTTCGGAATCGACCTCGCGCCGGATAGGTGAGAAGCGTGCAGAAGAGGGGAGAGAGGGAGCCCATGACTGAAGGTCCATCGATTGCCGTGATTGGCGCCCTCATTGGAGACCCGGCACGGGCAACTATTCTAACAGCACTGCTTGACGGTCGGGCCTGGACAGCTACCGAGCTTTCTGTATCCGCGGATGTTTCCAGGCCGACGACAAGCGGCCACCTGCGGAAGCTGGTAGACGGAAATCTGCTGGTAACAGAGAAGCAAGGTCGTCATCGATACTTTCGTCTCGCAAATTACAAGGTGGCAGAAGCCCTCGAAGCCTTAGCTGGACTTGCGGCAGACATCCCGCAACGACGCCCAAAGCGAAGCGGGCCCCGCGACCAAGCCATGCGAACGGCGCGGACCTGTTACGATCATCTTGCGGGTCGGCTTGGTGTCGGCCTCATGGAGAACTTGTCACGGCAAGCCTATCTTGCCGAAAGTGAGCAAGGGCTGTTCATTACCGAGCCTGGCGAGCTTTGGTTTCGCAGTGTTGGTATCGATCTCGCTCACCTTCGATCCCAACGCCGCGTGTTTGCGAGGCCGTGCCTGGATTGGAGCGAACGCCGCCCTCATCTGGCCGGTGCCGCTGGGGCGGCGCTCGCTGCGCACTACTTCGATCAAGGTTGGATAGAGCGCCTGCCGAACAGTCGCGCCTTGAAGATCACGTCGAAAGGGCATCGTGGCTTCCGCGAAAGTTTTGGCATCGATCTAACTGAGCAACCCGGCAGGTAGGCACAGCGATGCGCGGTTCGCACTACAGCCAGAAACACTCATGATGAAAACCTTGGAAAATTCAATCTTGCTCACCCATGACGGCGCGGTATCCACCGTCGAGCTCAACCAGCCACCACAGAACTTCATTACACGAGAACTCCTCAGTCAGTTGAACGACGCAATCAATATGGCTGAAGATCGAGACGCTACGCGCTGCTTGATAATCACGAGTTCGAGTGCCGACGTATTTTCGTCTGGTAGTGGCTTAAATCAGAGAGATCAGCAAACCGCGGCGGAAGCACGCGAGTTCCGCGAGGCTGGACGAAAAGTACTCCATCGGCTGGAAACATTCCCCAAGCCTGTTCTGTCTGCCGTCCGCGGCCGATGTGCAGCAAGTGGTGCGGCTTTGGCTTGGGTATGCGATATCCGCGTCGCATCGGAAAGTGCGGTCTTCAATGCCGGAGATGTGTATGGGGGTACAAGTCCGAGTTGGAGCACCGGTATGGTCCGATTGGTCCACTACATAGGCCGAAACCGGACACTGGATGTGATGCTGCTAGGTAGTGATATTACTGCCGATGAAGCACATCAGCTAGGGCTCGTCACCTGTGTGGTACCTGACGATCGGTTCGGGCAAGAAGTGAAAAGCCTATCCAGCCGACTGGCAATGGCCGCCCCGTTGGCGGTTCAAGCCCTGAAAGAGTGTGTCCTTGCACAATGGCGGGATACTCCAGACCGGGCGGCAATACTTGAGGAGCAAGCGATTCAGAGCATTCTGCGGTCGAAAGACGCGTAAGAGGGATACTCTGCTGCCATCGAAGGAAGATCACCTCGGTTCGAAGGCCGCTAGGTATCTTGCGATCTCCAATCCTGGCACAATTCCTGCCCGACATACCAAGGCTTTTGAACGACCGCTTTGCGATCCGCAAGCCGACACATTTGCCGGTTTGCGCAAATGGCTCAATTGGGTCGACACCAGTCATTTAAGGCGCCCCTTCCCTCCGTCACTGGATCATCTTGGCGTCAAGGTTCTGGCAGGATTTTAGCGCCGCTGATAGATTGGGTGGATGATTTTCGACGACAGCCATCGGCTCCCTGGCGGAGTCCGATTCTCCATTGCGCCCATGATGGATTGGACCGACCGGCACGAGCGCTATTTTCTCAGGCTCATCACGCGCCGGGCGCTGCTCTACACCGAGATGATCCCGACTGGCGCCATCCTCCACGGCAAGCGCGAGCGCTTCTTGGGCCACGACCCGCTGGAGCACCCCCTCGCTCTGCAACTGGGTGGTGCGGAGCCGGCGGAGCTCGCGGCCTGCGCGCGCATCGCCGAGGACTACGGCTTCGACGAGGTGAACCTCAACGTCGGCTGCCCTAGCGACCGGGTCCAGAACGCCCGCTTCGGGGCCTGCCTCATGGCCGAGCCCGAGCAGGTCGCGGCCTGCGTGGCGGCCATGCGGGCGGCGACCCGCCTGCCGGTCACGGTGAAGACCCGCACCGGCATCGACGCGCGGGATTCCTACGCCGAACTGAAGGCCTTCGTCGAGACGGTGGCCGCCGCCGGCTGCCGCAGCTTCACCGTGCACGCCCGCAAGGCCTGGCTCAGCGGCCTCAGCCCCCGGCAGAACCGGGAGATCCCACCGCTGGACTACCCCCGGGTCTACCGGCTGAAGCGTGAGCTGCCGGAGCTGGAGATCGTCATCAACGGCGGCATCGGCTCGCTCGACGAGGTCGAGGCGCACTTGGCCCGGGTCGACGGCGTCATGGTGGGCCGCGCCGCCTACCGGTCGCCCTATCTGCTGGCCGAGGCGGACCGGCGCCTCTTCGGCGAGCCGGGGGCGCCGCCGAGTCGCGCCGCCGTGGTCCGCGCCCTGCTGCCCTACGCGGAAGCCCAATGCATCCGCGGCGTGCCGGTCAAGTCCATCACGCGCCATATCCTGGGCCTCTTCAACGGCCTGCCCGGCGCGCGCCAGTGGCGCCGGGCGCTCAGCGAGCGGGCCCACCGCCCCGGCGCCGGGCCGGAGGTGATCGAGGCCGCCCTGGAGACGGTCCTGGCCGCCCAGGCGCGAGCGGCAGAGCGTGCGGCGCAGCGCGCGGCCTGGCTCGCGGCACCTGAATCCGTTCCAGCATAGCGGCGCGATCGGGGCTCGACAGACGGGGCATGTCGCCTTAAGAGGAGGCACCGAAAGCCCCAGCCGGTAGCCTGCGGTCTCTTCTCATGTGCCCTGACAGATGCGCCTGATCATCTTCCTCCTGAAGTGCGTGGTCGGCCTCTTGGCCAGTGTCGGTCTGCTGATCGTGGCCGCGGGGCTGGCGCTCTTCTTCCTGGCCGACGGCGCCGAGCCGTGGAAGGCCCGCCAGCCGGAGATCGCCGAGCGCAACGTGCTGTCGCTCGACCTCTCGGCCGGCATCGCCGAGGTCCGTCCGAACAACCCCTTCGCACGCTTCTCCATGGGGCCGACTCTCACCATGCGCGAGCTGATCGAGGTGCTGGAGGCCGCCGGCCGGGACGATCGGGTGAGCGGCCTGGTCGCGCGCTTGGGGATCGGCGATCTGGGCATCGCCCAGATCCAGGAGCTGCGCGAGGCGATCGCCGACTTCCGCGCCCAGGGCAAGTTCGCGGTCGCCTTTGCCGAGAGCTTCGGCGAGGGCGGCAACGGCACGCTCCACTACTATCTGGCGAGCGCCTTCGAGGAGGTCTGGATGCAGCCCTCGGGCGCCTTCCAGGTGACGGGCCTGGCCGTCGAATCGCTCTTCCTGCGCGGCGCCCTGGACAAGCTCGGCATCGTCCCGCGGCTCGCCCAGCGCGAGGAATACAAGGGCCTGATGAACACCTTCACCGACCGCTCGCTGCCGCCGGCCCAGCGGCGCAATCTTCAGAGGCTGCTGGATTCCTGGTTCGGCCAGATCACGCGGGACATCGCGGCCGATCGCTCGGTGGAGGAAGGCGAGGTCCGCGCGGCCATCGACGCCGCGCCCCAGGCTGCCCATGCGGCGCTCGACCGGGGCCTCGTCGACCAGCTGGGCTACTGGGACCAGGTCTCGGGCGCCGTCCTCGAGCGGGCCGGAGACGGTGCCGAGTTTCTGCCGCTCCAAAGCTACGCCCAAGTCTACGAGGCGCTGCCGACGCCGGGGCCGACGGTGGCCCTGATCTACGGCATCGGGCCGGTCGTGCTCGCGCGCGACCGGAACGATCCTTCCTTCGGCGAGACGGTCATCGGCTCCGACACCGTTTCCGAGGCCATCGCGGAGGCGGTCGAGGATCCCGATATCGAGGCCATCGTGCTGCGCATCGACAGCCCGGGCGGCTCCTACGTGGCCTCGGACGCCATCTGGCGCGAGGTGCAGTTGGCCCGCGAGGCGGAGAAGCCGCTGATCGTCTCCATGAGCAACCTGGCCGCCTCTGGCGGCTACTTCGTTGCCATGCCGGCCCACAAGATCGTGGCCCAGCCCGGCACCATCACCGGGTCGATCGGCGTGGTCTCGGGCAAGCTGGTGCTGACCGGTCTCTGGGACAAGCTGGGCATCTCCTGGGACGGCACCCAGGCCGGCGAGGCGGCGCGCTTCTGGAGCATGAACCGGGACTTTACGCCCGAGGAATGGACGCGCCTGCAGGCGAGCCTGGACCGGGTCTACAAGGATTTCACCGAGAAGGTGGTCGCCGGACGGCCGATCTCGGCCGAGCAGGTGGGCGAGGTCGCGGGCGGGCGCATCTGGACCGGCGAGGACGCCCGGGAGGTCGGCCTGGTGGACGAGCTGGGCGGCCTTAAGCGGGCGCTGGCGCTGGCCGCCGAGGCGGCCGGAGCCCCGGGCGAACGGGCCAAGGTCAAGATCCTGCCCGAGCCTCGCGACCCCTTCAAGGCGCTGATGGAGGACATCCTCTCGGGCCAGGTGGAAGCCATGCGGCTGCGTGCCCTGGTGGCCGAGTTGGGGCGCCTGGCGACCGTCTTCCGGCCGCTCCTGAACGCCCTGGAGGGCGCCGACGGGAGCTTGCGCGATCCCCTGCTCCCCGCGCCCGACCTCGGCAACGGATCTGCCCGGCCCTAGAGCGGGATGAGATGAGATTGAACCACGCTGACGGAGCGATTTTGGCCGGACGTTAGGAGCGACGACGAAGGACATGCCGAAGCATATTCGAGGAGGAGCGACGCGGCGTCCGGCCAAAAGCGCCCGTCCCGTACGGGTTGGCCTGGGTTGGCCCGCCGTGTCGTTGCGGGCCTCGCCCGATGCCCCGCATCGCGCTTCGGCCCGCGCCTAACGGACGGAGCCAACCCAGGCCAACAGCGTTGATTCAATCTCATCCCATCCCGCTCTAGCTTCCGTCTCGTGCGGCGGCGATCAGGAACTCCCGGTTGCCCTCGGGCCCGGTGATGGGGCTTTCCGTCAGGCCGAGGACGCGCCAGCCCGGCCGGGCCGCGAGCCAGCCGCGGATCGCCTCGCAGACCTCCCGGTGCAGCGCCGGATCGCGCACCACGCCGCCCTTCCCGACCCGTTCCTTGCCCACCTCGAACTGAGGCTTGATGAGGGCGACCAGCCGAGCGCCCGGCGCGGCGAGGGCGAGCGGCGCCGGCAGCAGGGTGCGCAGGCCGATGAAGGAGGCGTCGCAGGTGATAAGCCCGACGGGCTCGGGCACCTGCTCCGCGCTCAGGTAGCGGGCGTTGGTCTTCTCCAGGACCACCACCCGGGGATCGCCGCGCAGCTTCCAGGCGAGCTGGCCCTGGCCCACGTCGACGGCGTAGACACGCGCCGCCCCACGCGCGAGCAGCACGTCGGTGAAGCCCCCCGTGGAGGCGCCCAGGTCGAGGCAGACGAGGCCCACGGGGTCGATGGCGAAGTGATCGAGGCCGTGGGCGAGCTTGATGCCGCCGCGACTGACCCAGGGGTGGTCCTGGCCCCTGACGGCGAGGGGCGCGTCCTCAGGCAGGGTCTCGCCGGCCTTCTCCACGCGCCGGGTGCCGTTCAAGACCTGGCCTGCCATGATGAGGGCCTGAGCCCGGGCGCGGCTCTCCGCCAGCCCGCGCTCGACCAGCAGCTGATCGGCCCGCCGTTTTTCCGGCTTGGTCATGGCCGCAGCATAGCCCAGCCCGACCCCGGAACGGGAAGGGCCGGCGCGACGGCCGGCCCCTCGTATCGTAGAGACTTGCGGAAGTCCGCGACGGCTGGGCTCAGGCCCGGACCTCGCTGGCCACTTCCTCACGGCCGAGGGCGGCGAGCGCCGCACCGACGATGTGGGGCGTGTCGAGTCCGGCAGTCGCGATCTGGATAGCCGGCTTGTCGTGGTCGATGAAGAAGTCCGGCAGGGTCAGCGGACGGAACTTGAGACCCTGGTCGAACAGGCCCTCGCGCGCCAGCGTGTGCATGACCTGGGTGGCGAAGCCGCCGACCGCGCCCTCCTCCACCGTGATCAGCACCTCGTGCTCCCGGGCCAGACGGGCGACCAGTTCCTCGTCCAGGGGCTTGGCGAAACGGGCGTCGGCCACGGTGGTCGAGAGGCCCCGTGCGGCCAGCTCGTCGGCCGCCTTGAGGCTGTCCTGCAGCCGCGTCCCGTAGGAGAGGATCGCCACCTTGCTGCCCTCGCGCAGGATCCGCCCCTTGCCGATCTCGAGCGGCGTGCCGCGCTCCGGCAGCTCCAGGCCGATCGACTCCCCGCGCGGGTAACGCAGGGCCGTCGGCCGGTCGTCCACCTCGACCTGAGTCGCCACCATGTGCATCAGCTCGGCCTCGTCGGCCGCAGCCATGAGGACGAAGCCCGGCAGGCAGCCGAGATAGGCGACGTCGTAGCTGCCCTGGTGGGTGACGCCGTCGGCGCCCACCATGCCGGCGCGGTCCATGGCGAAGCGCACCGGCAGGCGCTGGATCGCCACGTCGTGGACCACCTGGTCGTAGGCCCGCTGTAGGAAGGTGGAATAGATCGCGGCGAAAGGCTTGAAGCCCTCGCAGGCGAGGCCGGCGCAGAAGGTCACGGCGTGCTGCTCGGCGATGCCGACGTCGAAACAACGATCCGGAAAGCGATCCGCGAACTTGTTGAGGCTGGTGCCCGAGGGCATGGCGGCGGTCACCGCGACGATCTTGTCGTCCTGCTCGGCCTCGGCGATCAGCGCCTGGGCGAAGACGTTCTGGTAGGTCGGCGCGGCGGGTGCGGGCTTCGACTGCTCGCCGGTGACCACGTCGAACTTGGCGACGCCGTGGTACTTGTCGGCGGAGTTCTCGGCCGGGGCGTAGCCCTTGCCCTTCTGGGTCACGCAGTGGATCAGCACCGGGCCGTCGTAGTCGGTGTCGCGCACGTTCTTCAGCACCGGCAGCAGGTGGTCCAGGTTGTGGCCGTCGATCGGACCGACGTAGAAGAAGCCCAGCTCCTCGAACAGGGTGCCGCCGGTGAAGAGGCCGCGGGCGTACTCCTCGGCCCGCTTGGCCGCCTGCTCCAGGGGCCGCGGGAAGCGGCTCGCCAGCTCCTTGGCGAGATGCCGCACCGAGGCGTAGGGCTTGGAGGAGATCAGCCGCGAGAGGTAGGCGCTCATGGCGCCCACCGGCGGGGCGATCGACATGTCGTTGTCGTTGAGGATGACGATCAGGCGGCTGTTCATGGCGCCGGCGTTGTTCATGGCCTCGTAGGCCATGCCCGCGCTCATAGCGCCGTCGCCGATCACCGCGATGACGTGGTTGTCGTCGCCGAGGAAGTCGCGCCCAACGGCGAAGCCGAGTCCGGCGGAGATCGAGGTCGAGCTGTGCGCCGCGCCGAAGGGATCGTACTCGCTCTCCTTGCGGCTGGTGAATCCCGAGAGCCCGTCGCCCTGGCGCAGGGTGCGCATGCGGTTCCGGCGCCCGGTCAAGATCTTGTGAGGATAGCACTGGTGGCTGACGTCCCAGATCAGCCGGTCGCGCGGCGTCTCGAAGACGTAGTGAAGGGCCGTGGTGAGCTCGACCACGCCGAGGCCCGCGCCAAGGTGTCCGCCGGTGACCGACACCACGTCGATCATCTCCTGGCGCAGCTCGCTGGCGACCTGCGGAAGGTCCCGCTCTTCCAGCCGCCGCAGGTCCCGCGGCGTATTGATCTGATCCAACAGAGGCTTTTGTCTGTTATGGCCGATTTTGCTCACTGGCACCCTCCCGGCGCTGGCGGACGCGGAACGTCATCTAAGGACGCCCCGGTTTTCATATGGTTAAGAGCGTCTTTCGAGGACGAATCCGGCTGTTTCCCGGAGAAGAGACGATTTTTCACCAAAAATTACAAGCCGTTCGCAAGCCCTATTGATAATTCGGACCGCCTCCTGGCGCGCGCCGTCGATGCCCAGCTGGCCCACGAAAGTGGCCTTTCCGAGCGCCGCGTCCTGGCCCGTCGGCTTGCCCAGCTCCGCCGCCGAGCCCTCGGCATCCAGGAGGTCGTCGACGATCTGGAAGGCGAGGCCCAGGTCGCGGGCATAGGCGACGAGGGCCGCACGCTCGGCCGCGCCGGCCCCGCCAAGGATCGCCCCCGCCTCGCAGGCGAAGACAATGAGGGCCCCTGTCTTCATGCTCTGCAGGTGCTTGATGCCCTCCAGATCGAGGCTGGCGCGCTCCGGCGAGATATCGATCATCTGGCCGCCCACCATGCCCGGCGCGCCGGCGGCCCGGGCCAGCTCGCAGACCAGCTCCGCCCGCACAGCGGGGTCCGGATGGGTCTCGGGATCGCCCAGCACCCCGAAGGCGAGGGTCAGCAGGCCGTCGCCGGCGAGGATCGCCGTCGCCTCGTCGAAGGCCTTGTGGGCGGCGGGCCGGCCCCGGCGCAGGTCGCTGTCGTCCATGGCCGGCAGGTCGTCGTGCACCAGGCTGTAGCAGTGCACCATCTCGAGCGCCGCCCCGGCGCGCAGGGCGCGCGCCTCCGGCACGTCGAAGAGATCCGCACTCTGGGCCAGCAGGAAGGGACGCAGGCGCTTTCCGCCGTCGAGGCAAGCGTAGCGCATGGCCTCGACCACCCGCCCTTCCGCCCCGGCGACCGGCGCCAGCAGGCGCTCGAGAAGGGCCTCGATGGCCGCCGCCGTCTCCGTCAGCGCCGCCTTGAGATCGGGCAAGGGCGCGCTCACTCGACGTCCATGTCCTCGGCGCCGACCGCGCCGTCGGCGCCGAGGCTGATCTTGGCGATCTTCTGCTCGGCGTCGCGCAGCTTGGCCTCGCAGTGCTGCTTCAAGAGGGCGCCGCGCTGATAAGCCTCGATGGCCTGGTCCAGCTCGCCCTGGCCCTGCTCCAGCCGCTCAACGATCTGCTTCAGCTCCTCGAGCGCCTGCTCGAAGCTCATCTTGCGGATATCCGCGGGGATGTTGGTCTCGGCCATGTCGCTTCCTTTGCCGGGCGGGGTGGCCTCAGGCCGCCATGAGGGCCCGCACGTGGGCCGCCGCGCTGGTGGCCAGGGCCCGCAGATCGTAGCCGCCTTCGAGGGTGGAGACGAGGCGCCCCGAACAGCAACTCTTCGCGACTGCCAGCAGTTCCGCGGTCGCCCAGGCGTAGTCGTCGTCCTGGAACCTGAGGCCGGCCAGGGGATCGGCCTCGTGGGCGTCGAACCCGGCCGAGACGAAAAGGAACTCCGGCGAGAAGCGGGTCAGGGCGGGCAGGATCCCCTCGGAGAGGGCGGCGCGGAACTCCGCGGAGCCGGCCATGCTCGGGAGCGGCCGGTTGACGATGTTATCGGCGACGCCGCGTTCCGCCACCGATCCTGTGCCGGGATAGAGCGGCGACTGATGGGTCGAGCCGAAGAAGAGGTCGGCGTCGTCCCAGAACATGGCCTGGGTGCCGTTGCCGTGGTGGACGTCGAAATCGACCACCGCGACCCGCTTCAGGCCATGGACCGCGCGGGCCTGGGCGGCCCCGATGGCCACATTGTTGAACAGGCAGAAGCCCATGGCGTGCTGAGCCTCGGCGTGGTGGCCGGGCGGCCGCACGGCACAGAAGGCGTTCTGCGCTTCGCCGGCCATGACCGCGTCCACCGCCGCACAAAGGGCGCCCGCGGCCCTCAGCGCCGCTTCCCCGGAGCCGGGCGAGACGATGGTGTCCATGTCGAGGCCGGTCCGGCCCTCGCCCGGGATCGCGGCCAGGACGTTCTCGACGTAGGACATGGGATGCACGCGGGCGATCTGCTCCTTCGTGGCCAGGGGCGCCTCGCGCCGCTCGAGGGCGGCGAACTCCTCGGCCCCCAGGGCGGCCAGCACGGCGCGCAGCCGGTCGGGGCGCTCGGGATGGGACGGGCCCGGGTCGTGCTCCAGGCAGGCCGGATGGCTGTAGAGAATGGTGGTCATGGACGACGCCCCCTTGCCCCGAGGAACCCTGCCCCGAAATTGCCCCCGGGCAGGGGATGTTTGCCACAGCAGCCTGCGTAATAAAAGGTTTGGGGCGCATTTGCGCGACCTCGCGAGGGCGTGATCCGGGACGGTTTGCCGCCGCTGTCAGGGCTGTGTCAGGATTGACTTGGCCCCATTGGAGGCCAATAGTCGCAACGCTTTGGAAACGCGGGCTCACATCCCATCGCGTGATCGGAGGCAGGCGTTTGTCTGCGATTGTCTGTGGCCGCAAGTGCAGGACCGCCAGCAGGACCGTCCGTGGCCCGGGCGCCGTCCTGGGCGGGGTTCTTCTGGCTCTCCTGGCGTCCCTGGCGCCGGGCCGGCTAGCGTTCGCCCAGGAGGACGGCGCCCTGGTGCGCGTCGACCAGGTGGTCAGCCAGCCGCTGTCCCAGACCGTGCCTGTCCTCGGCCGCCTGGTGCCGCGTCAGGCCGGCTCTGTCGCCGCACGGGTCGAGGCGCCGATCGACGCCTTCAAGGTGGAGGTCGGCGACCGGGTCGAGGCGGGCCAGCTCATCGCCCTTCTCAACCGCGACCGCCTGGCCGCCCAGCGTGACCAGACCGACGGGCGGCTGCAGGAGGCGCGGGCGAAGCTCTCCACCAGCCGGGCCCAGCTGAAGCTCGCCCGCCAGGAGCTCAAGCGACTGGAGGGCTTGAAGACCTCCGCCGCCTTCAGCCAGGCCCGCTTCGACGACGCCGAGCAGAACGTCGCCATTGCGCGCGCCCAGGTCGTCGAGTCCGAGGCGGCCGTGAAGACCGCTCAGGCGGACCTGGATCTGGCCGAGCTCGACGTCCGGGACACGGCCATCGTCGCCCCCTACGACGGCGTCGTCATCCAGCGCATGAGCGAGGCCGGAGCCTACGTGCAGGTGGGCGACGCTCTGGTGCGCCTGATCGCCGACGGCTCCCTCGAGGTCGAGGTGGACGTGCCCTACCAGCGCATTTCGGGCCTCAAAGCGGGCACCCGGGTGAACATCACCCTGGACGACGGCAGCTCCCATCTGGCCGTGGTCCGGGCCGTCGTGCCCGAGGAGAACCCGCTCACCCGCACCCGGGCGGTACGCTTCGTGCCCGAGTTCGGCCACAGCGAGCGCCCCCTGGCAGCGGACCAAAGCGTCACCGTCATGGTGCCGATCGGCGCGCCCAGGACCGTGGTCTCGGTCCACAAGGACGCGGTGATCCGCCACGGCTCAAAGTCCATGGTCTTCGTCGCCCAGGGCGACGTGGCGCAGCCGCGCGAGATCGTGCTGGGCGAGGCCGTAGGCAGCCGCTACGAGGTCCTCGCCGGCCTTGCCGAGGGCGAGCTGGTGGTCGTGCGCGGCAACGAGCGCCTCCGGCCCGGCGACAAGGTGCGCATCGACGGGGCCTCCTGATGAACCTCATCCGGACCGCCATCGACCGGCCCATCGCGGTCGTCGCGGCCGTTCTCATGGTGGTCATGTTCGGGCTGGTCGCGCTCGAGACCATCCCCATCCAGCTTGCGCCCGACGTGAACCGCCCGGTGATCACGGTGACCACCACATGGGGCGGTGCCGCCCCGGCGGAGATCGAGCGCGAGATCACCAACCGGCAGGAAGAGGAGATGTCGGGCCTGGAGGGCCTGCGCGAGATCACCGGCCGCGCGGAGCAGGGGCGCAGCAGCATCACCCTGGAGTTCGAGGTCGGCACCGACATGGACCGGGCCCTCCTGCTGGTGGCCAACCGTCTCGACCGGGTCAACGGCTACCCGGACGAGGCCGACGAGCCGAGCCTGGACACCGCCGGCAGCGAGGACAGCCCGATCGCCTGGTTCATCGTACGTCGCCAGGAGGGCAACGAGCGGCCGGTGCACGAGTTCGGCGACTTCGTCGAGGACATCATCAAGGACCGCATCGAGCGGGTCGCCGGGGTCAGCCGCGTCAACGTCTACGGCAGCAGCGAGCGGGAAATCCAGGTGACCGTGCTGCCCCAGCTGCTCGCCCGCTACGGCCTGACGGTCAGCGAGGTGACCCAGGCGCTCCGGGCGGCCAACGCCTCGCTCTCGGCCGGCGACGTGGACGAGGGCAAGCGCCGCTACGTGGTGCGCACCGAGGGCGAGCTGAACCGGCTGGACGACATCGGCAAGGTGGTCCTGCGCTCCTACGACGATCCCGAGACCGGGCGCCTGGCGCGGGTAACGGTGAACGACGTGGCGAGCGTCGACTTCGGCTACAAGGAGCCGACCTCCCACATCCGCGTCCAGGGTGAGTCGGCGATCGCCTTCAACGCGGTCCGCGAGACCGGCGCCAACGTGATCGAGACCATGGAGGGCATCGCCGAGGCGGTCGAGGAGCTGAACGACTCGATCGTGCCCGCGGCCCGCCTGAAGCTGACCCAGGTCTATGACGAGACGGTCTACATCCATTCCGCCATCGCGCTGGTGCGCCAGAACATCTGGGTCGGCGGCTCGCTGGCGGCGCTGATCCTGCTGCTCTTCCTGCGCTCGCTGCGCGCCACCTTCGTGATCTCGATCGCCATTCCGGTGTCCGTCATCGGCGCCTTCGTGGCGATGGCGGCCCTCGGGCGGTCGATCAACGTGATCTCCCTGGCGGGTCTCGCGTTCGCCGTCGGCATGGTGGTGGACGCCGCCATCGTGGTGCTGGAGAACATCTATCGGCTGCGTGAGGCCGGGCGGCCGATCCGGGAGGCCGCCTACGAGGGCGCGCGCCAGGTCTGGGGCGCGGTCATGGTCTCGGCGCTCACCACGGTCATGGTCTTCATTCCGATCCTGGTGATGGAGCTCGAGGTGGGGCAGCTGTTCCGCGACATCGCGGTCGCGATCTCGGTCTCGGTTCTGCTTTCCCTCATCGTCTCCATCACGGTGATCCCGGCCCTGGCCCGCTTCCTCTGGAGCGGCCGGCGGAGCGCGTCGGCGGACGGGACACCGGAAGCCGTGAAGCGCCTGCCCCTGCCCGGCCTCGACGGCCTGGCGCGGCTCTTCGTGCGCGTCATCATGGCCTTCGCCCGGGCCGTTGTGCGCAGCCGGACACTGGCCCTGGCGGTGGTCGTGCTGGTGGTCGCCGCCGCCACGGTCGCGGCCTGGCGCTACCTGCCCAAGCTGGAGTACCTGCCGGAAGGCAACCGCAACCTGGTGTTCGGCATCATCATCCCGCCGCCGGGCTACAACCTGGACACCATGACCGAGATCGCCGAGGGCATCGAAGGCGAGATCCGGCCCCATTGGTCGATCGTCTCCGGGCCGGACGCGGCGCCGGGCGAGCCGCCCAAAATCAAACGCTTCTTCTTCGTCGCCACCCGCGCCAGCACCTTCCTCGGCGCCATCTCCGAAGAGCCGCAGCGGGCCGGCGAGCTGATCGAGGTGCTGCGCGAGCCGGTGTTCCGTGAGCCGGGCACCTTCGGCTTCATCAACCAGCCCTCGATCTTCGGGCGCGGCATCGGCGGCGGCCGCAAGATCGACCTGGACATTTCCGGCAACGAGCTGGAGCAGGTGATCGAGGTGGCCCAGCGCGCCGTGCGCCGGGTCGTCCAGGCCATGCCGCTCGAGGCCGGCAACCAGCTGCGCCCCAACCCAGGCCTCGAGCTGGGGGCGCCGGAGGTGCGGGTCTTTCCCGACCGCACCAAGCTGGCCGACAACGGCGTCACCGCCCGCGAGCTGGGCGAGACCCTGGACGCCTTCAACGACGGCTTGCGGGTCGCCGAGGTGACCGTCGGCAGCAACCGCATGGACCTGACCCTGCAGGGACCCGAGAGCAACGTGATCGAGACCCAGGGCATCGCCGCCCTGCCGGTGGTGACCTCCTCGGGCATGATCATCCCGGCCAGCTCGCTCGCCGAGGTGTTGATGACCGCCGGCCCGACCGAGATCCGCCACCGCGAGCGCTTCCGCACAGTCACCCTGGAGATCCGCCCGGCGCCGGACATCCCCTTGGAAGCCGCCATCGAAACCCTGCAGTCCCAAGTGATCGATCCGCTCCAGGCCGAGGGCCTGCCGCCGGGCGTGCGCATGCGCCTCGCGGGGACCGCCGACAAGTTGTCGGAGACCTGGCATGCGATGCTGCTGGAGCTTCTGCTGGCGCTCGCCATCGTCTATCTGGTGATGGCCGTGCTGTTCGAGAGCTTCCTTTATCCGCTCATCATCCTGCTCTCGGTGCCCCTGGCCGCGGCCGGCGGCGTCGGCGGGCTGGTGGTGCTGAACCAGCACCACTTCCAGCCGCTCGACATGCTGACCCTTCTCGGCTTCGTCATCCTGATCGGCATCGTGGTCAACAATGCGATCCTGCTGGTCCACCAGACCCTGTTCCACATGCGCGAGGAGGACCTGCGCCCGGACGACGCGATCCTGGCGGCGACCCGCGACCGCATCCGTCCGATCTTCATGTCGACGCTCACCAGCGTCGCCGGCATGCTGCCGCTGGTGCTGTTCCCGGGCGCGGGCTCCGAGCTCTACCGCGGCCTCGGCTCGGTGGTGGTGGGCGGCCTCTCGCTCTCGGCCGTGCTGACGCTGCTGATCATCCCGCCCATGCTGTCGCTGCTGGTCCGCTTGCTGGAGCGCGAGCGCGCGGCCGCGCCGCCCTCCGAGCCCGCAGAGGCCATTTCAAGCGAGCCGCGGCTGCCGGCGCCCGGCGAGTAGCGCAATAGGCGAAGGGAACGCGAGACCTTGGGTCGGCAAGCGCCCGCTCAACGCAGCCGCACCAACTCCCCCGTGACCAGCCGGGTCGTCTTGCCGTCCTGCACGCGCTTGAAGCTCAGGACCATGCCGCCGCCGGACAGGACCCGCCGCTCGTAGCGGGACAGGTGATAGACACCCTTGGGGTCGACCTCCAGCAGATAGACCACCAGACTCCGCCCCTCGACCCGGGCCCAGACCGCGCTGTCGCCCGCCAGCACATCGCCCGTCCCGTCCTGCCGGAAGACGCCGGGCGCCGTTTTGGTCAGGGCGATGGTGGCTGTCTTCTTCTTACGCGAGCCGTTTCCGCGAAAGTGGGTGGTCCAGGTGAGCTCCAGGCCCTCGGCGGTCTCGGCGATGCTGACGTCCAGGTCGCGGAGCGTGTAGTCGGACTGATCGCCCGCGGTCTCCCCCACATTCTCGGTGATCGCGATCCCGGTCCAGTCGCCCAAGAAGGGCTCTAGACTGCCGCCGGCAGCCGCCGGACCGGCCGCAGCGAAAAGGTAAAGCGCAAAGCAAAGAAGTAACCGGTGGCCGCACCGCATGAATAAGATCCTCAGCAGCAATAACCGCGCGCGAAATGGCGCTGCCCAAACAGCAGCACACCTATTGTACTACAGATGAGGGGAAAGAGCGCCTGCCGCCGGAGGCCGCGCCGACCCTAGCCCGCCTTCCTGATCTCGAAGACGAAGACCTCCCCTTCCTCCCGGGCCGCCAGCAGCTCGTGCCCCGTGGTCTCGCAGAAGGCCTTGAAGTCCTGCAGGGAGTCGGGATCCGTCGCCTCGACCTCTATCACCTGGCCGGGTTTCATGTCCTTCATGGCGCGCCGCGCCTTCAGCACCGGCAGCGGGCAGCGCAGCCCCTTGGTGTCGAGACTCTTGTCGGCCATGGCGCCTTCCCTTCCGCTTGCGGTGTCGACGATCCTATCGGTGCTCAGGCCGGCGGGGAAGCCGTGCGGCCGAGGAGACCGTGGACCAGGAGGGCCGCCCAGCCGATCAGATAGGCGATGCCGCCCGCGGGGACCACAGGGCCCAGACTGCCGAGGCCGGCGAGCGCCATGAGGTAGAGGCCGCCGGAGAACAGCAGGGTCCCCGCCAGAAAGGCCCAGCCTGCCAGCGCCAGCCAGCGCCCGGCCGGCGCGCGGGCCGAGAGCGCGGCCACCGCGAGCAACGCCAGGGCGTGGACCATCCCGTAGTCCCGGGCGGTCTCGATCCAGGCGAGAGCCGCTTCGCTCAGATGCGCGCCGGAGCCGTGGGCCGCGAAAGCGCCCATCGCCACGGCGACGAAACCGTTCGCCGCTCCCGCGCAGAGCCACAGGCGCATCATCGCATCGTTTCCTATTCTTGGCCCCAGCGCCTAGCCGTCGTGCCAGTCGCCGCGCCGCTGCAGGACCTCCTTTAGGAGGCTCGGGCGCCCGGACATGATCCCGTCGATGCCGAGCGCGAGCAAGCGCTCCATCTCCGGCTCCCGGTCGATTGTCCAGACGTGGACCTGCAGCTCGCGGCGGCGCGCCGCCTTCAGGAAGGGCCGGTCCACAATCGGCAGGCCGTAGTGGTGGGTGGCGACCTGGGCCGCGCCTTCGGCGAAGCGGCTGCCGGCCGGGAGGCCTACGCTGCCGAGCCGCAGGCGGGCGACCCCGAGCGGGCCGAGGGAGGTGCAGAGGCCGGGCCCCAGCATCCGGCGCAAGCGGGCAATGCGCGCACTGGAGAAGGAGCCGACGCAAACCCGCTCCAGCGCGCCGGCGCGGCCTATGGCCTCGGCCAGAGGCTCTACCGCATCGTCGCTCTTGGGGTCCACGTTGATCCGCAGGTCCGGCCAGGTACCCAGCAGCTCGTCGAAGCGCGCCACGGGCTCGCGACCGGCGACGCGCGCCCGGCGCACCTCGTCCCAGGTGAGGCGCGCCACCTCGCCCCGGCCGTCCGTGGTGGCGTCCAGATGCGCATCGTGGAAGGCCACCAGCACGCCGTCCCGGGTGGCGCGCACGTCGGTCTCCACGTAGCGGAAGCCCAGCCCGACCGCGTGGGCGAAGGCCGCCATGCTGTTCTCGGGCTGCTCCTTGCCGCCGCCGCGGTGGGCGAAGGCGAGCGGCCCGGGATGGTCGAGAAAGGCGAAGCGCGCGGGTCTTACCTTTCCCCCTTCTGCCGCGTCGCTTTCGCCGGAATCGCCGATGTCGCTCATGGTCCGCCTCTCGGCGTGGCGGGCGGGCCCCGAAGGATCGCCCTGGCCCGCGGCTCCGCGCCGGTCTCGCCACGAAAACCTGCCTACCACCAAAGAGCAGAGGCCGAAAGCGGCTAGCCGCGGTTCGCGAACGGACCGCACAGCGTTCCTGGCGCTGCATTCCCGGCACCGCATTCCCGGCGCCGCCGAAAGTCCGCCCCACCGCCAGCGCCCGCGAAACGCAGGAGGCGAGTAAGTTGTCTGGATTTTCTATCGTTAAGATTGTATAAATATATCACTATACACTACTTGATTGCAAAGCGTCGGAATCCTGCGCTAGAAAGCGGATGTTCTTGCAGCGTTTTTCGGGGGAGCATGTCCCGGTCACCATCGACCAGAGGCGAACCGCGGCGGGCCATCGACCGGCACGTCGGGCGACGTCTGCGCGAGCGCCGGACCGAACTGGGATTGAGCCAGATCGAGCTTGCCGCCGCCGTCGGCGTGACCTTTCAGCAGATCCAGAAATACGAGCGCGGCGCCAACCGCATCGTGGCGAGCCGGCTCTACCAGCTTGCCAAGGCGCTCGGCGTGCCGGTCGAGTATTTCTTTGCCGATCCGCCGCCGGAGGAGAGCGACCGATCGCCGACCGCGCCCGACGAGGCCGAGCAAAGCCATCCGAGCGACCGAGAAACCCGGGACCTGGTCACCGCCTACTACCAGATCATCGACTCGGGTCTCAGGCGAAAGTTGATTGATCTTGTAAGATCGGTGGCCAGAAGCGAAACATAAGCTAGAGAACTCCGGCGTTTCGGCCGGAGTTGACGACCACCGGACCACGGCTTCGATCTCTTGCCCTGCAGCGATGGCCTGGACGAGTAGAAAGCCTCTTGCGGCCTCCGCTGCCCTGGCCGCCGCGTGTTTCGTCGCCACGATTCTGGCCGCCACGACCTTGGCCGCCGGCGACCTGCGCGGCACGCCCCAGGCGCTGGACGGCGACACGCTGTTGCTGCAAGGAGAACGACTGCGGCTCGACGGCGTGGATGCGCCCGACCTGGAGCAGCGTTGCTGGCGCGGCAGCCGGCTTTACGACTGCGGCGCGGTCGCGCGCACCGCGTTGCTCGACTTGATGGCCGGCGCCGAAGTGATCTGCCGGCCGCTCGGTCCGGGCCCCGGCGAGACAACCCTCGCCCGCTGCACCGCGGACGGCTACGACCTGTCCGAGGGCATGGCCTACACCGGCTGGGCGATGACCCTGGACTTGGCGCCGCCACGCTACCGCGCTGTCGAGGTCGGCGCCCGCGAGGCCGGGCGCGGCCTGTGGCGCGGGCGTTTCGTCGCACCCTGGGCCTGGCGCGCCGGCGAGCGCTTGCCGGAAGAGACGGAATGAGCGCGGCCCTGCGCGCGGGCCCCGCGCCGCCGGCCCCCCTCGATCCCCATTTGGTCGCGACGCCAAGGCAGGTCGCCGACGCGCTCGGGCGCCTGGGCGAGGAGGATGCCGTCTCGCTTGAGCTGCTTTCCGAGTCCGCCTGCGCGCTGCTGCTCGCGGCCAGCGCCGGCTTGCCCTACCGCGAGGCCAGGCCCGTCATCGGCGAGGGCGAGCGCGCCGTGCGCCAGGAGTTCGAGATCTGCATGCCGGTGCCGGCGGGCGGTCCCTTCCAGGCCTGCGCCGCCGCGGTGGAGAGGCTGGTCGCCCGAGCGCTGGCCGAGATGGCGGACCCGCCGCTCGCCGTCCTGCCGCCCCTCAACGACCTGGTGGTGCAGCGCTACGCCCCCGGCTCGCTGGGGATCACCGCCCACCGGGACCACGTGCGCTACCGGCACCTGGTGGCCATCGTCACCCTGACCGGCAGGGCGCGCTTCTTCGTCAGCAAGGAGCGCACCGGCGCCGGCGCCCGGGAGATCGACATTCCGCCGTGCAGCCTGCTGCTCATGCGCGCGCCCGGCTTCGCCGGCCGCGAGGACCGGCCCTTCCATCTCCTCAGCGACGTGACCGAGACGCGGGTCTGCGTCGGCCTGCGCCACGACGTGCGGGCGGGCGAGCCGGTTTAGCGCGCCTCGATCACCTGTTATGACCAGTCGCCATGCGAACGGACGACTTCGACTTCCCGCTGCCGCCCGAACTGATCGCGCAGCACCCGGTCGCGCCGCGCGACGCGGCCCGCCTGCTGGTCGTGGGCGAGACGCTGCGGGACCGGCAGGTGCGGGACCTGCCGGAGCTGCTGCGGCCGGGCGACCTGCTGGTGGTGAACGACACGCGGGTGCTGCCGACCCGACTCGCCGGCCGGCGGGGCGACGCGAAGGTGGAGGCGACTCTGCACAAGGCCGTGGCGCCCGGCGTTTGGCGGGCCTTCGCCCGGCCGGCCCGCAAGCTCCGCCCCGGTGACGAGATCGCCTTCGCACCCGGCTTCGCGGCACGGGTCCGGGAGAAGACCGAGGCCGGCGAAGTGATGCTCGACTTCGCCTGCTCGGAGTCGGAGCTGCTGGAGCGGCTGAGGCGCCACGGCGCCATGCCGCTTCCCCCCTACATCAAACGCGCCGAGGGCCCCGATCCCCACGACCGCGACGACTACCAGACGGTCTTCGCCGCGCACGAGGGCGCGGTCGCCGCGCCCACGGCCGGGCTCCATTTCACCCCCGAGCTGCTGGCGGCGCTGGAGGCCCGCGGCGTGGGGCGCACCGCCGTGACCCTCCACGTCGGCGCCGGAACCTTCCTGCCGGTCAAGTCCGAGGATCCCCACGACCACGTCATGCACAGCGAGATCGGCGAGATCGACGCCGCCGCCGCCACGCGCATCAACGCCGCGCGCGCGGCCGGCCACCGCATCGTCGCGGTCGGCACCACGGTCCTGCGTCTGCTCGAAAGCGCCGCCAAGGACGACCAGACAGGACGGATCTCTCCCTTCGCCGGTGAGACCGACCTCTTCATCCTGCCGGGCGATCCGATCCGCAGCGTGGACCTCTTGCTCACCAACTTCCACCTGCCGCGCTCCACCCTCTTCATGTTGGTCTGCGCCTTCTCGGGGACGGAGCGCATGAAGGCCGCCTACGCACACGCCGTCGCCGAGGGCTATCGTTTCTTCTCCTATGGCGACGCCTGCCTGCTCTACCCTGGGAAGCCGTGATGGACGGCGCCCCCTTCGGATACGAGCTGCTGGCCCGGGACGGCGCGGCGCGGCGCGGGCGCGTCGCGACGGCCCACGGGTCCGTGGACACGCCCGCCTTCATGCCGGTCGGCACGGCCGCGACGGTGAAGGGCCTGCGGCCCGAGCAGGTGGCTGCGACCGGCGCGCAGATCATCCTCGCCAACACCTATCACCTCATGCTGCGCCCGGGCGCCGAGCAGGTGGCGGCGCTCGGCGGCCTGCACCGCTTCATGAACTGGCCCGGGCCGATCCTGACGGACAGCGGCGGCTATCAGGTGCTCTCCCTCGCGGAGCTGAGGCAGATCGGCGAGGACAGCGTCACCTTCAAGTCCCACATCGACGGCTCGCGCCACGAGCTGACGCCCGAGCGCGCCGTGGAGATCCAGGACCTGCTGGGCGCCGACGTCACCATGGTGCTGGACGAGTGCACGCCCTTTCCGGCGGACCATGATCAGGCGAAGCACTCCATGGAGCGCTCCATGCGCTGGGCCGAGCGCTGCAAGCAGGCCTTCCGCCCGCGCCCCGGCCACGCCCTCTTCGGCATCGTCCAGGGCAGCGTCTTTCCCGACCTGCGGCTCGCCTCGGTGCGCGCCCTCACGGAGACCGGCTTCGAGGGCTACGCCATCGGCGGGCTCGCCGTCGGCGAAGGGCAGGAGCACATGTTGGAGACCGTCGCGCTCACCGCCGAGGCCCTGCCGGAGGAGCGGCCGCGCTACCTGATGGGCGTGGGCAAGCCGGGCGACCTGGTCGAGGCCGTGCGGCGCGGCGTCGACATGTTCGACTGCGTGCTGCCCACCCGCTCCGGGCGCACGGCCCAGGCCTTCACCCGGCGCGGCGCCCTCAACATGAGGAACGCCCGACACCGGGCGGATCCGCGGCCGATCGACCCGGACTGCAACTGCCCCACCTGCCGCGACTTCAGCCGGGCCTACGTCCACCACCTCTTCCGCTGCGAGGAGATGCTGGGGCCGGTGCTCCTGAGCATCCATAACCTGCACTACTACCAGGAGCTGATGGCCGACCTGCGAGACGCGATCGCGGACGGCAACCTCGACGAAATGGCAGCCGCCTTCGCGGCGCAGCAGGCCGAGGGCGACCTGCCGCCCCACGAGTGAACGGATTGACATGAGCATCCCCGCTCAGTCGCACGACGCCAAGGATCTGATCCGGTCCGAGGCGCTCGCGCTCGGCTTCGATGCGGTGGGCTTCGCCGCGGCCGAGCTCGCGCCCGGCGCCCGGCAGGATCTGGCGGCCTACCTCGCCCGCGGCTATCACGGCGACATGGGCTGGCTGGCGAACCGGGCCGACGAGCGCGGCCAGCCGCAAAAGCTCTGGCCAGGGGCGCGCAGCGTCGTGGTGCTGGGCCTCAACTACGCCTCCGCCGCCGATCCCCTGGCACCGCTCGGGCGGCCCGACCGAGGCACCGTCTCGGTCTACGCCCAGGGGCGCGACTACCACGACGTGGCGAAGAGGAAGCTGAAGAGCCTGGCGCGTATCATGACGGCGCGCTTGGGATGCGCCCTCAAGCTCTTCGTCGACACGGCGCCGGTGATGGAGAAGCCGCTGGCCGAGCGCGCCGGCCTCGGCTGGCAGGGCAAGCACACCAACCTGGTCTCCCGGGAGCTGGGCTCCTGGCTGTTCCTGGCGGAGATCTACTGCGACCTGGAGCTGGCGCCCGACCGGCCGGGCGAGGACGCCTGCGGCTCCTGCCGGCGCTGTCTCGACGCCTGTCCGACCGACGCCTTTCCCGCACCCTACCGGCTCGATGCCCGGCGCTGCATCTCCTACCTCACCATCGAGCACAAGGGCCACATCGCCCGCGAGTTCCGCAAGGCCATGGGCAATCGCATCTACGGCTGCGACGACTGCCTGGCGGTCTGCCCCTGGAACAAGTTCGCCTGGCGCACCCGCGAGCCCGGCCTACTGCCTCGAATCGAGCTGACGGCGCCGCGCCTTGCCGACCTCGCCGAGCTGGACGACGCCGCGTTCCGGCGGCTCTTCGCCGGCTCGCCCATCAAGCGGACCGGCCGCGACCGCTTCCTGCGCAACGTCCTGATCGCCGTCGGCAACAGCGGGCGTCCGGAGCTGGCGGCCACCGCGCGCCAGCGCCTCGACGACGCCTCGACCCTGGTGCGCGCCATGGCGGTCTGGGCATTGGCGCAACTGGACCCGGCGGCCTTCGAGGGCGAAAGGGCGCGGCGCGCCGACCGCGAGGCCGATCCGGCGGTCCTTGAGGAGTGGCGACTGGGCCCCTGAAATCAGGCCTCTTCGCCGAGGCTGCGCAGGTAGGCCTGATAGCCCTCACGAGGGCCATGACCGCCGTCGCCCGGGAACATGGCCAGGATATCGTCGCGCAGTTCGCAGCCATGGGCGAGCACCACCCGGTTGAGGAAGTTGAACCAGCTCGCCACGGCGATCACCGAGCTGATCGCGTCCTCGTCCCAGCCGGCCGCGCGCATGGCCGCCAGGTCGCCGTCGACGATCTTGTGGGGCTCGAGAGTGAGCTTGCGGGCGAAGGCTAGCACCGGCTTCAGCCGCGCATGGATGGGCGCCTCGGCGGGATCGCGCAGCAGGACCGCGGTCACCTCGGCGCTGAGGCCGAGGGCCCGAGCCTTCGCCTCGTGGGAATCCGCGCAGTAGTCGCAGGCGTTGAGGCTCGAGACGTAGGTGCCGATCAGCTCCCGCTCGGCGGGCGTCAGCGGCGACTCCCCGCGCATGATGCGCGCGCTGGCGTCGAGGATAAAATCCCAAGTCTCTTCGCGCGCCCGGATCACGTCCCAGAGATCGGTCCGCTCAGGCAGGTCCTTCAGATGTCCCATGGCGCCAGGTCCCTCCTCTCGTCTCGCCTCTCCTAGTGGCCCTTGCGACAGTCAGTTCGTCTCGGCGGCGGCGCCGTCTTCCGGCGGGTCGCAGATATATGTGGCGCGCACCGGCTGGAGGATGCTGCAGCCGTTCCAGAAGACGTCCTGGTCTTCCAGCAGCAGGCGTCCGCCTTCGCAGAAGTCCTCGGCCCTGGCGAGGACCTCGTCCTCCTTGTTGACGTGGGTGCCATAGCAGACGGCGATCCGGTGCGCCCGTGCGCTCAGAGGCGGATCGACCTGCGGCAGCGCCTGGTGCGCGCCCGGCGACCAGGGCGGATTGACCGAGGTCTCTATCGGATAGGGCTCGCCGCTGCAGGCCGCGAGCGCCGGCGCAAGCAGGCCGGCCAGGAGGAGGCTCAAGACGCGCCGGCTGCGGCAATCGGTTCGGCGTGGCATGGCGGCCTCCGGCTGACGGCTGGGATCGACGGGGCGGGCATCGCCCCATCTCGGGACAAGACGCTCGCCGGCGCCTCTGATATCATGATCGGCCCGTGGGATAGAAGGGGAAGGAGCATCCGGTGGCGCAGAGACTTGGCAAACCGGCGGCGCGCGCGACTCGGGCTCTGGCGGCCCTGGCGGCGGTCGGCCTGGCGCTTTCCCTGCTCTGGACGGCGCCGCAGCCAGCCACGGCCGGCGAAAACCTGACCGGCCAGCTCCTGGTCGCCACGCCCGACCTCTCGGACCCCAACTTCAGTCAAACCGTCGTCTACATGCTGCGTCACGACTCGACCGGCGCCCTCGGCCTGGTCGTCAACCGGCCCATGGGGGCCGTGCCCCTCGACCGGCTGCTGAGCCTGCTGGAGGGCCATCCCGAAGGCGAAGAGGGCGCGGCGGGAAGCGAGGGCGACGGCCAGGCCGGCCAGGACGGATCGGACCTGCTGGTCTACTACGGCGGGCCGGTCGAGCCCTACCGGGCCTTCACCCTGCACAGCCGAGACGTCATGTTCGACGACAGCGTGCCGGTGGACGACGAGACCGCGTACAACGTGCAGGGCGAGATCCTGCACGCCCTGGCCGAGGGCGACGGGCCGTCGCGGCTCATCTTCCTGCTGGGTTACGCCGGCTGGGGCGCGGGTCAGCTCGAAAACGAGCTGGAGCGCGGCGACTGGTACGTGGTCGAGGCCGACCCCAAGCTGGTCTTCAGCAAGACGCCGTCGCACACCTGGGAGCGCGCGGTCGCCAGCTTCGGCACCGAACTCTAGACATCCCCGACGGTCTTCCGGCTAGCAGCAGCCGCCCGTCGGCGCCAGGTGGATGCCGCACTCCTTCTTGGCGAGCCCGGCCCAGCGGCCCGAGCGCAGGTCGGTGCCCGGCGCGGTGGGCCCGGTGCAAGGCTCGCAGCCGACCGAGAGGTAGCCGTCGGCGAGCAGCGGATGCTGGGGCAGGCCGCGGGCGGCGAAGGCCGCCTCGATCCGGTCGAGGGACCAGCCGGCGAGCGGGTTGATCTTGATCTTGCCGTCGAGCGCCTCGACGACGGGCAGGTCCCAACGTACACCGCCCTGGTAGCGCTTGCGCCCGGTGATCCAGGCGTCGAAGCCCTCGAGGGCACGCCTGAGCGGCAGCACCTTGCGAAGGTGGCAGCAGGCGTCCGGCCGGTTGCGCCAGAGCGAGCCGTCGGAGTCGCTGGCGAACAGCTCGCCCCAATCGGGCCTGTAGCTGCGCACATCGGAAAGCCCCAGCACGTCCACCAGTTCGTCGCGGTAGTCGAGGGTCTCCTCGAAGTGCTTGCCGGTGTCGAGGAAGATGACCGGCAGTGCCGGATCGATCTCGGCCACCAGCGCGAGCAGCACGGCAGCCTCGGTGCCGAAGGAGGAGACGACGGCGATGCGGCCGGGAAACTCGCGCCGGATCATCGGCGCCAGCAGAGCGGCGCCATCGAGCGAACCGTAGCTCTCCGAAAGCCGCCGGGCGGCCTCTTCGGCGTCCGGCAGGGCGGGCGTCAGGCGCTCCTTGCTCAAGGGCTGATCCTCACGGTTGGGGGTACGGCTGTTCTTGCGATGCTAGAGCGGGATGGGATGAGATTGAACCACGCTGACGGAGCGATTTTGGCCGGACGTTAGGCCAAGGACAACTGTGGGGACGAAGGACATGCCGAAGCATATTCGAGGAGGAGCGACGCGGCGTCCGGCCAAAATCGCTCCGTCCCGTACGGGTTGGCCTGGGTTGGCCCGCCGCGGCGTTGCGGGCCTCGCCCGATGCCCCGCATCGCGCTTCGGCCCGCGCCTAGCGGACAAAGCCAACCCAGGCCAACAGCGTTGCTTCAATCTCATCCCATCCCGCTCTAGTAGGCCCAGTTGGCGGTCACGGACCGTTCGCCCGCGGCGGCCCGGGTTTCCGCCGGCAGCTTCGCCTCGGCGCTGCCGCGCTGGGGCGCCTCGGCGGCGGCCCGGCGCGCCGCGGTCCTCGCGCGCTGGCGCAGCACGAAGGGGCGGCCGTCCGCCGTCGGCTGGTACCAGACCGAGACCTCGCCGACCGCTTCAAGCCAGCGCTGCAGGGCGTCCTCGGCGTCGATGACGAAAGCGTTGAAGCCGCAGCGGTGCATGAACAGAAGCTGGTCCTGCAGCACCTCGCCCACGGCGCGCACCTCGCCCCGATAGCCGTAGCGCTCGCGCAGCAGGCGGGCGTAAGAGAAGGCTCGCCCGTCGTTGAACTTGGGAAACTCCAGCGCGATCACGTCGAAGCGCGCCAGGTCGCCGACGACCTCGGCGGGCGACTGGTCGCTCCTCAGCCAGAGCCCCAGGGGCGCGTTGCGTCCGATCAGGCTCTCCCGCTCGCTCTGCCAGCGTTCCAGGCCGACGATGAGCGGCCGGTCGCCGTCGGGCTGCGCGCCGTCCTCGAGGCGCAGCCAGGGGTCCTCGGCCACGCGGCCGTCCTTAATGAGCGGCATAGAGCTTCTCCTTGAAGGGCTGCAGGCCGACGCGGGCATAGGTGGCGAGGAAGCCTTCGCTGTCGTCCTCGCGCACGGCTAGGTAGGTGTTGACGATGGTCTCGACGGCCCCGACCACCTCGTCGTAGGCGAACGAGGGGCCGACGATGTCGCCGAGCGCCGCGTTCTCGTCGGCGTTGCCGCCGAGGGTGATCTGGTAGAACTCCTCGCCGCGCTTGTCGACGCCGAGTATGCCGATGTGGCCCACGTGGTGGTGGCCGCAGGCGTTGATGCAGCCGGAGATCTTCACCTTCAGTTCGCCGATCTCGTGCTGGCGCCCAAGGTCCGAGAAGCGCCGGCTGATCGCCTGGGCCACGGGGATCGAACGGGCATTGGCCAGATTGCAGTAGTCGAGCCCCGGACAGGTGATCATGTCGCTGACGAGGCCCAGGTTCGGGCTCGCCAGGCCGAGCGCCTCGAGGTCCTGCCAGAGGGCGTGGAGGTCGCGCTGGCGCACGAAGGGCAGCACCAGGTTCTGCTCGTGGGTGACGCGGATCTCCGACAGGCTGAAGCGCTCGGCGAGCTCGGCCAGGCCCTCCATCTGCTCGGCGGTGGCGTCTCCGGGGATGCCGCCCACGGGCTTCAGCGAGACGTTGGCGATGGCGTAGCCCGGCTGCTTGTGGGCGGCGACGTTGGTCTTGACCCAGCGGGCAAAGGCCGGGTCCGTGAGGCGCACCGCATCGAAGGCGGGATCGGACGCCGGCAGCTCTTCGTAGGCCGGGGGCGCGAAGTAGGCGGTGATGCGCTCGACCTCCTCGTCCGGCAGGGTCAGCACCTCGTCCTTCAGGTGCGCCCACTCCTCCTCGACCTGGCGGGCGAACTCCTCGGCGCCCAGGCTGTTCACCAGGATCTTGATGCGCGCCTTGTAGATGTTGTCCCGCCGGCCGTGCTGGTTGTAGACCCGCATGATGGCTTCCAGGTAGGACAGCAGGTGGCGCTTGGGCAGGAAGCCGCGGATGGTCTTGCCGATCACCGGGGTGCGGCCCTGTCCGCCGCCGACGATGACCTCGAAGCCCACCTCGCCGTCGTCGGCGCGGCGCATGTGCAGCCCGATGTCGTGCAGGCGCACGGCCGCCCGGTCGTGGGGCGTCCCGACCACGGCGATCTTGAACTTGCGCGGCAGGAACGAGAACTCCGGGTGGAGCGTCGACCACTGGCGGATGATCTCGGCGTAGATGCGCGGGTCCTCGACCTCGTCCGCCGCGACGCCGGCGTACTGGTCGGCGGTGACGTTGCGGATGCAGTTGCCGCTGGTCTGGATGGCGTGCATCTCCACGTCTGCGAGATCCGAGAGGATGTTCGGCACCTCCTCCAGCCGCGGCCAGTTGTATTGGATGTTCTGGCGGGTGGTGAAATGGCCGTAGCCTTTGTCGTAGCGCCGCGCGATGTAGCCGAGCTGGCGCATCTGCCTGGCCGACAGGGTGCCGTAGGGAACGGCGACCCGCAGCATGTAGGCGTGGAGCTGCAGGTAGAGGCCGTTCATGAGGCGCAGCGGCTTGAACTGATCCTCGCTCAGGTCGCCCGCGACGCGCCGACGCACCTGGCCGCGGAACTGCTCGACACGCTCGCGCACCAGGGTCTCGTCGAACTCGTCGTAACGGTACATCACGTCACCTCTCGGCCATCGCCCGCATCGGCGGCGCCGAGCAACGCCCGCTTGGCGAACTCCGGATGGACGCTGGGGCCTTCGGCGCGGATCCGCTCCCGCGTGTTCAGGGGCCGGAGGCCGCCCTCCTCGTCAATCACGTCCATCAGGTAGGGCCCAACCACCTGGCGATCGCGCACGGCCTGGGCCGCGCGTTCTTCCAGGCGGGCCTCTCCGGATTCGTCGCGCGCCACCACCGACTCGCGCAGCCAGGGCGACCAGTCGCCCACAGCGGTCAGGTAGACCACGTCGCCGTTCAAGAGGCCGTTGGCGGTCATGACCTTGGCATTCATCGCTTCCACGCTCCTCAGACTGCCGCGGCCCGGGGCGACACAGGATCGGCCAATGTCTCGGCCAGCGCCGCCGCGTCGGCCAGGCTCACCACCTCGCCCACCAAGATGAGAGCTGGGCCTTCGATCGCCCGCTCGCGCACCAGGGCCTCCAGCCCCGCCAGGCTGCCGGTCTCGATCCGCTGGCCCGGCAGCGTGCCGCGGGAGACCACGGCGACCGGCGTGCCGGGCGCGCGTCCGTGGTCCATCAGACGGTCCGCCACGGCGCCGGCGCTGGAGAGTCCCATGTAGATGGCCAGCGTATGGTCGCTGCCCGCCAGGGCCGCCCAGTCCACCTCCGGCTCGCCCTCGGCGCCGTGGCCGGTCACGAAGGTGACGGCCGCCGCGACGCCGCGCTGGGTAAGCGGAATGCCGGCTGCGGCGGCGCAGCCGGTCGCCGCCGTGATGCCCGGCACCAGCTCCACCTCGACGCCATGGCCGCGCAGGAAGGCCGCCTCCTCGCCGCCGCGTCCGAAGACGAAGGGATCGCCGCCCTTGAGCCGCACGACCCGCTTGCCGGCCCGCGCCGCCTCAAGCAGCAGCCGGTCGATCTCGTCCTGGCTGGCGCTGTGGCGGCCCTTGGCCTTGCCGACATGGACGCGCTCGGCGTCGCGGCGCGCGCGCTCGACGATCTCCTGGCCGACCAGCCGGTCGTAGACCAGCAGGTCGGCGTTCTCCAGCAGCGCGGCCGCGCGCAGGGTGAGGAGGTCCGGATCGCCCGGGCCGGCGCCGACGATGGCGACGGAACCGCGCGGCGCCGGCCCCGGGCGGTTGACGAGGGAGAGCATGGCTTCCCGGGCGGCCGGTTCCTGGCCCTCCAGCACGCGGCGCGCAACCGGCCCGTCGAAAACCGTCTCCCACAGCGCGCGGCGGGCCCGCGCGTCGGGCACCATGGCCGCCACCGCCGAGCGGAAGCTGTCGGCGAAGCGGGCGAGGCTGCCCAGCCGGGCCGGCAGCATGGCCTCGATCCCGGCCCGAATGCGCCGCGCCAGCACCGGCGCCGTGCCGCCCGTCGAGATGCCGATCACCACGGGATCGCGGTCGACGATGGCGGGCGTGATAAAGGTAGAGAGATCGGGCCGGTCTACCACGTTGACCGGCAGGCCGGCGGCCTGGGCGGCGCGCGAGACCGCGGCGTCGACCCGGTCGAGCCCGGTGGCGCTGACCACTAGCGTCTGGCCGTCCAGCAGGCTCCGGCGGAAACGGCGCGCCTGCCAGAGGACGGCGCCGGCGCGCGCCTGCTCCTGGATTTCGGGAGTGGCCCGGGGTGCGATCAGAGTGACGCGCGCGCGCGCCTTGGCCAGCAGACGAAGCTTGCGGGCCGCGGCCTCGCCGCCGCCCACGAGCAGAACCGGGCGTCCGGCGAGATCGAGGAACGCGGGATAATATCTCATATCACGAACTCTCCGTGTAGAATTATCCCTTAGTGCGCATCAGGTGCGTAATATAGATATTTAACACCGAAGGTCAAGGTTTTGATATTTATATTACATTTTTGAACTGTTATTTCGAGCCATGAACCTAACCACTGCGGCGACCCTGGCGGTCGCCTCCTGAGCTTCCCATTACCGGGCGAGGGATCGCCTTTACCATGCGATGGCCGGTTTCTACCCGGAAAGTCGCAGGGCTGCGGTCCCGAAGCAGAGTTAACGGCCGTCCGGTCTTTAACCGACTTCGCTAACACTAATTGCTTTTTACTGCGCAAATTCATCGTTATCGCAGATTTAACTAAGGAATATTGAATATTAACTATCGAATTAACGGATTTTATTTGAGTAACAATAGTTAAAATTCATAGTTAACTGCCGAACATCCTAAATATCACTCAAACTATACTGATATTCCGTTTTATTTTATTTGAGATTCGACCGAATTGTAGTATGATCACTATCGATCCTCTCGGCCGGGACGCGATCGGGTAACAGGCGTCGGGGCCGCGAGGGCAAGACCTTGAGCAACGAAGATGCAACAGGACGCGAAGCGAAATGATCGAGACGCTGATTTGCAGATGCCGGTCCCTGGGCCTGCCGCCGCAACGCAGCCTTATCCCGCCGCTCCACGCGTTGGCCCTATTGGGAGGCCTCCTCTTCGCCGCGCCGGCCGCGGCGGAAACCGAAGTCGACATCGTCGAGGAAATCGACTGTCTGGCGCTTAACATCTACTTCGAAGCGCGCGGCGAGCCCGACATCGGGAAGATCGCCGTCGGGTTCGTGGTGCTCAACAGAGTGGCCGACCGGCGCTTTCCCGAGACGGTCTGCGAGGTCGTTCAACAGGGCGGCGAGCAGACGCTGCATCGCTGCCAGTTCTCCTGGTGGTGCGACGGCCAAAGCGACAAGCCGCTCGACGCCCGTTCCTGGCGCAAGATCCAGACGGTCGCCCGGACGGTCTACTGGGGCTTCTCGAACGACCCCACCGACGGCGCGCTCTGGTACCACGCGGACAGTGTGTCACCCTATTGGGGACAGATCCTGAACCGCGGACCCAAGATCGGCCAGCACATCTTCTATGTCGACGAGCCCCTGCCGCAGCTGAGCTACGTTCCCTCGTTCGACTGACCTGCGAGCGCTTCCCCGGACGCCACCGGCGGCGTCCGGGACCGCTTGGTTCCAGCTCCCCGCAAGAAATCGCCGCGAGGCCGGCGGGCATCCGCCCCGCCGGTCCACGGCATTTACGGCATTTGTCGCTTTATCCAATCTTTAACCATGACGGTCGCATTCTCGCCGGCGATTCGGGCCTCGACTCTCAAGGTAGAATCGGGGCGCAATGCCAAGTGATCGAGATGCTGACGTCCGGGTTCCCCTTTCCGCTTCTCAAGAGCCGCACGAAGACCGCGCTCGGCGCCCTGGTCTTCCTGGCAGCCGCCGTCATTCCCGCCTCCGCCGCCGCCGACGGCGAGATCGACGTCGTCCAAGAGATCGACTGCCTCGCGCGCAATATCTATTTCGAGGCCCGCGGCGAACCGGACCTGGGCAAAGTCGCCGTCGGATTCGTCGTGCTCAATCGCGTGGCCGACGAGCGTTTTCCAGAGACGGTCTGCGAAGTGGTGCGTCAGGGCGGCGAGAAGCGGCGTCACCGCTGCCAGTTCTCTTGGTGGTGCGACGGGCGCAGCGACGAGCCCCGCGACATGCGGATCTGGCAGCGTATCCGGGCCGTGGCGCGCGCCGTCTACTGGGGCTTCTCGGCGGACCCCACTGCAGGGGCTCTTTGGTATCACGCCGACCACGTGTCGCCCTCCTGGGGCAAGGTCTTCCACCCCGCCCTCAAGATCGGCCAGCACGTCTTCTACGTCGACAAGGGCTAGTTGATCCGCCCTATCGCAACAGGCGGAACCGCGCGCGCCGTCTTCGGCCCCACGTCCCGCAGCCGACCGGCTTTTCGCCACAACCGGCAGTCTTAGCGTTAGCGCTTCGTTAACCCTGGGCGGACATGCTGGCCGCAAGGTCGAGCGCTGCCGATGGGAGGAGAACCATGTCCGCGACGACGAGTCCTGCAACCGCCAAAGGGCGCAACCGCCGCCGCTGGTCCCGCTACGCGGCGGGTGGCGGACTCGCCGCGGAACTGGTCGTCGGCGAGCGCCGGACCCGTTGCAGCATCGAGGACGTCTCCCTGGCCGGTGCCCGGCTGCGGGTCGAGAGCGACATTCCCCTGGGCGCCCAGGCTCGCCTCGACGTCGGGACCAGCAGCGCGCCCCTCGGCCGCTGCGTCTGGCGCGAGGGCGAGCGACTGGGCCTGCAGTTCCGCTTTTCTCAGGAGTCGGTCGACCTGGCGCTCGACTGCATCCGTTGCCACGGCGGGCGCCCAGACTCTTTGAACCCCTCCCGCGAATAGGACGTCCGCAATCAGGATGCGGCCGGCCGGCGGTTTCGAGAGCCCGCGCCCCGCTTCAGGCGCGTGGGCGCTGCCGCGCCGCCACGCGCTCCGCCCTCTGGGCCCGCAGTCCGGCGAGCGCGGCCGTGACCACCGCCGCCAGCACGATCGCGCCGCCGCCCAGCGTCAGCCCGCTCGGCACCTCGCTCACCAGCAGCCAGACCCAGATGGGCGCCAGCACGGTCTCGCCCTGACCGTAGAGCGGCACCTCGGCCGAAGGCACCGAGCGCGCGCCGAGGGTGAAGAAGAGGAAGCCGGCGCCCAGTTGCACGCTGCCCAGCAGCAGCGTCAGGACGAGATCGTGGGTCGAGACGGCGAGGCCGTCGGACAGGAAGACCGCGAAGGCCAGCGCCACCAGGCCCGAGAGGCAGGTGGCCGGCACCATGTCCTTGCCCGGTTTCGAGCGCCAGGCCACCACCGTGATCGCCAGGGTGAGCGGCGCGCCGAGCGCCACCAGGTTGCCCAGCCAGTTCCCGGTCACCAGGCCGTCGGCGAACATCAGGCCGATCCCGCCCATGGCCGCCAGCATGGCCAGGAGGGTCGGCAGGTGCACGCGCTCGCCCAGCACCAGCCAGGCGACGGCGGCGGCGGCGAAGGGCCCGACCGAGAGGGTGAAGACCACGTTGGCGACGGTGGTCAGCAGCATGCCGAAGACGTAGCAGGCCGTGCCCACGCCCAGGGAAAGGGCGGCGACCAGGCCCGGCCAGCCGACCGCCAGGAAAGCCGCCGGGGTGCGCCGGCCGTAGCGCAGCAGCAGGTAGACCAGGAGCGTCGCAATGAAGCCGAGCGAGCGGTAGAAGACGATCTGCCAGCCGTCGGCGGACTCGATATGCCTCAGCATGACCCCGCCCATGCTGAGGCAGACGCCGCCGGCCAGAGTGTAGAGCACGCCGCGGGCATAGCTCGGCCCGCCCGCCTCGCGCGCCGCCACGGCCTGCCCGGCCTCTTGCCCGCCTTCCGTCATAGCCCGACCCCAACGGCCTCTCGTGCCCGGCGCCGGAGACGAAGCCGCTCGGTCCCCGGCGCCCGCAAGGCCGCCATCTGTGGGCCCGGACCGGAGAGAAATCAAGCGCCTTTCCAGCGTCGCTCGGTAGCGCCGCCGGCCCCGTGGGGCGCGCTGGACTCCTGGAAGAAGCGGCGTAGAGTGCGCCCAAACTCATTGAATTGTTTGCGAGGACAGGTATGAGCGCCGCGATGGACAGCTTCAAAGTCTCCCGGGACCTCGAGGTCGGGGACTCCACCTTCCGCTACTACGACCTGAGCGCCCTGGCCGAGGCCGGGTTCGCGGCCGTCGGCCGCCTGCCCTTCTCGCTCAAGGTGCTGCTCGAGAACCTGCTGCGCAACGAGGACGGCATCAGCGTCACCAAGGACGACATCGCCGCCCTGGCCGACTGGGCGAACGGCGGCCGCCAGGCACGCGAGATCGCCTTCCGGCCGGCCCGGGTCCTGATGCAGGACTTCACCGGCGTCCCGGCCGTCGTCGACCTGGCGGCCATGCGCGAGGCCATGGCGGCGCTCGGCGGCGATCCCCAGAGCATCAACCCGCTCTCCCCCGTCGACCTGGTGATCGACCATTCGGTCATGGTGGACGCCTTCGGCAGCCACGGCGCCTTCGAGAAGAACGTTGAGATGGAGTTCGCCCGCAACGGCGAGCGCTACGCCTTCCTGCACTGGGGCCAGCAGGCCTTCGACAACTTCCGCGTGGTGCCGCCGGGCACCGGCATCTGCCATCAGGTGAACCTGGAGCATCTCGCCCGCGTGGTCTTCAGCCGCGACGACGGGAACGGCGGGCAGATCGCCTATCCGGACACCCTGGTGGGCACCGACAGCCACACCACCATGGTCAACGGCCTTGCGGTGCTCGGCTGGGGCGCGGGCGGCATCGAGGCCGAGGCGGCCATGCTGGGCCAGGCGGTCTCCATGCTGATCCCCGAGGTGGTGGGGGTGCGTCTGACCGGCGCCCTCAAGGAAGGCACGACCGCGACCGACCTGGTGCTGACCGTCACCCAGATGCTGCGCGCCCACGGCGTGGTCGGCAAGTTCGTCGAGTTCTGCGGACCGGGGCTCGAGACGCTGAGCCTGGCCGACCGGGCGACCATCGCTAACATGGCACCGGAGTACGGTGCCACCTGCGGCTTCTTCCCGATCGATGGGGAGACGCTCCGCTACCTGCGCTTCTCCGGCCGCGCGCCGGAGCAAGTGGCACTGGTGGAAGCCTACGCCCGGGCCCAGGGCCTGTGGCGCTACGCGGGGGCCGAGGACCCCGTGTTCTCACACAAGCTGGAGCTCGATCTCGCCAGCGTGGAGCCCTCGCTGGCCGGACCCAAGCGGCCCCAGGACCGGGTCGCGCTCTCCGAGGTCGCCGCCTCGGCCAGCGCGGACATCGCCGCCAGCGCGAAGGACCAGGACGCCTCCGTCCCGGTGGAGGACGCCAACTACGCGCTCGCCAACGGCGCAGTGGTGATCGCGGCGATCACAAGCTGCACCAACACCTCGAACCCCAGCGTGCTGGTGGGCGCCGGCCTGGTGGCCCGCAAGGCCCGCGAGAAGGGTCTCACGGTCAAGCCCTGGGTGAAGACCTCGCTTGCGCCGGGCTCACAGGTGGTCACCGAGTACCTGGAGGCCTCCGGCCTGCAGAAGGATCTCGACGCCCTCGGCTTCGACCTGGTGGGCTACGGCTGCACCACCTGCATCGGCAACTCCGGGCCCCTGCCCGCGCCCATCGCCAGCGCCGTCCAGAAAGGCGACCTCCGGGTGGCGGCCGTGCTGTCGGGCAACCGCAACTTCGAGGGCCGGGTCAATCCTCTCACCCATCTGAACTACCTGGCCTCGCCGCCGCTGGTGGTGGCCTATGCGCTCGCCGGCTCGATCACTCTCGACCTGCTGAACGAGCCGCTCGGCCTGGGCTCGGACGGCCAGCCGGTCTACCTCAAGGACATCTGGCCGAGCAACCAGGAGATCCGGTCGGTGGTCGACGCCCACCTGACGCCGGAGATGTTCGCCGAACGCTACGCCGACGTCTTCACCGGGCCGGAGCAGTGGCGCGCCATCCAGACGGCGGGCAGCGAGACCTACGCCTGGGACCCGGAGAGCAGCTACGTGCGCCGGCCGCCCTACTTCGCCGGCATGAAGGCCGAGGCGACGGCGCCCGCCGACGTCTGCGGCGCACACATCCTGGCGCTGCTCGGAGACTCGGTGACCACCGACCACATCTCGCCGGCAGGCGCGATCGCCAAGGACAGTCCGGCCGGCCGCTATCTCATCGAGCGCGGCGTCACGCCCATCCACTTCAACTCCTACGGCGCCCGGCGCGGCAACCACGAGGTCATGATGCGGGGCACCTTCGCCAACATCCGCATCCGCAACGAGATGGTGCCTGGTGTGGAGGGCGGCGTGACCAAGCACCTGCCGGACGGCGAGGTCATGCCGATCTACGACGCCGCCATGGCCTATCAGGCGGACGGCGTGCCGCTGGTGGTCTTCGGCGGCAAGGAGTACGGCACCGGCTCGTCCCGCGACTGGGCCGCCAAGGGACCGCTGCTCCTGGGCGTGCGGGCGGTCGTGGTCGAGTCCTTCGAGCGCATCCACCGCTCGAACCTGATCGGCATGGGCATCCTGCCGCTGGTCTTCACGGGTGGCGAGACCCGCAAGTCGCTGGGCCTGACCGGCGCGGAGACGGTCGACATCGCCGGCATCGAGGCCGGCCTCCGGCCGCGCGCCGAGCTCGCCTGCCGCATCATCCGCGCCGACGGCAGCGAAACCTCGACCACGCTGCTCTGTCGCATCGACACGGAGGACGAGCTCGCCTACTTCGACAACGGCGGCATCCTGCACTACGTGCTGCGGGACATCCTGAAGGCGGCCTGAACAAGCGCCCGCCGAAGCGGGCGCGAAGTTCCCGACAAGGCGGCGGGTCGGCCTAACCGCGTTGGTCGATGGGCACGTACTCGCGCCGCACGGGGCCCGTGTAGAGCTGGCGCGGGCGGCTGATCTTCTGGCTCGGGTCCTCGATCATCTCGGTCCACTGGGCGACCCAGCCCACCGTGCGCGCGAGCGCGAAGAGCACGGTGAACATGGAGGTCGGGAAGCCCATGGCCTTGAGGATGATGCCCGAATAGAAGTCCACGTTGGGGAACAGCTTGCGCTGGACGAAGTAGTCGTCCTCCAGCGCGATGCGCTCCAGCTCCATGGCCAGCTCGAGCAGGGGATCGTTCACCCCCAGCTCCTCCAGCACCTCGTGGCAGGACTTGCGCATGACCGAGGCCCGCGGGTCGTAGTTCTTGTAGACCCGGTGGCCGAAGCCCATGAGACGGAAGGGATCGTCCTTGTCCTTGGCGCGATTGACGAACTCGGGGATGCGCTCCCGGTGGCCGATCTCCTGCAGCATCGTCAGGACCGCCTCGTTGGCGCCGCCGTGGGCCGGCCCCCAGAGCGAGGCGATGCCCGCCGCGATGCAGGCGAAGGGATTGGCGCCGCTGGAGCCCGAGATGCGCACCGTCGAGGTCGAGGCGTTCTGCTCGTGATCGGCGTGCAGGATGAAGATGCGGTCCATGGCCCGTGCCAGAACCGGGCTGACCACGTACTCCTCGGCCGGCACCGCGAACAGCATGTGGAGGAAGTTGTCGGCGTACTTCAGGTCGTTGCGCGGATAGATGAAGGGCTGGCCCATGGAGTACTTGTAGGCCATGGCGGCGATGGTCGGCATCTTGGCGATCAGCCGGTGCGAGGCGACGAGGCGCTGCTCGGGATCGGAGATGTCGGTGGAGTCGTGATAGAAGGCCGAGAGCGCGCCGACCACGCCCACCATGATCGCCATGGGATGGGCGTCGCGCCGGAAGCCGCGGTAGAAGTAGGTCAGCTGCTCATGCAGCATGGTGTGATAAGTGATTGATTTCTCGAACGCCGCTTTCTGCTCGGCGTTGGGCAGCTCATCCTTGAGCAGGAGATAGCAGACCTCCATGAAGTCGCTGTTCTCGGCCAGCTGCTCGATCGGATAGCCGCGGTGCAGCAAGACCCCTTCGTCGCCGTCGATGAAGGTGATGCTGGATTCGCACGCGCTGGTGGAGGTGAAACCGGGATCGTAGGTGAACATGTCGGTTTCCGCGTAGAACTTGCGGACGTCCACCACGTCGGGCCCTAAGGTACCGGAAATAATAGGCAATTCCCACGTCTGACCGTTGCGGTTGTCGGTCAGGGTCATGGTGTTCCCAGACCCGGAGGCTCCTGATTTCTTATTGTCTGCCATTTCGCACCCCTCCACACGAAACGCTTTCGATGCGCATGCACCTTAACTCCGAGTGGTAACCGCATCGCTAATGTGCGGTGCAGCATAGTGCTTTGCCGGCGAACGATCAATCGAACCCGGAGGTCCTGGGCGGGCAGCCTGGAATGTCGGGAGCCTAGAGCGGGATGAGATAAGATTGAAGCAACGCTGTTGGCCTGGGTTGGCTCCGTCCGCTAGGCGCGGGCCGAAGCGCGATGCGGGGCATCGGGCGAGGCCCGCAACGACGCGGCGGGCCAACCCAGGCCAACCCGCACGGGACGGGCGCTTTTGGCCGGACGCCGCGTCGCTCCTCCTCGAATATGCTTCGGCATGTCCTTCGTCGTCGCTCCTAACGTCCCGCCAAAATCGCGCCGTCAGCGTGGTTCAATCTCATCTCATCCCGCTCTAGAAGGCCGAGTCCTCCAGCGCCATGGCGGGCTTCTTCCCCGCCATGATGGCCGCGAAGTGGCCGGAGGAGCGGGGCAGCACCCGCTGAAAGTAGAAGCGGGCGGTCGCCAGCTTGGCGTCGTAGAACTCCGGCGCCAGGCCGTTGGACCGGGTCAGGCTGACCTCGGCCGAGCGGGTCCAGAGGTAGGCGAGCGCCGTCAGGGCGAAGAGCTTCAGGTAGTCGCTGGCGGCCGCCCCCGCCTCCTCGGGATCGGAGAGTCCCTGCTGGGCGATCCACAGGGTGGCGCGCTGGAGCCGGCTGTAAGCCTTTGCCAGCGGCACGACGAACTCGGCAAGCTGGCCGTTGGTCCGGTTGGCCTCCATGTAGGCGCGCACCGGATGGAAGAAGCGGCGCAGCAGGCGGCCGTAGTCCTGGCCCAGCTTGCGGCCCACCAGGTCGAGGGCCTGGATGCCGTTGGTGCCCTCGTAGATCTGGGCGATGCGTGCGTCGCGCACCAGCTGCTCCATGCCGTTCTCTCGGATGTAGCCGTGGCCGCCAAGGATCTGCATGCCGTCGTTGGCGGCATCGAAGCCGATGTCGGTGATGATCGCCTTGACGATGGGCGTCAGGAGCGCCACCAGGTCGTCGGCCGCCTGGCGCTCCGCCGCGTCCGGATGGCGTTCCGAACGGTCGAGCTCGAGCGCCACCCAGAGGGCGAGCGCCCGGGCGCCTTCGGTCATCGCGCGCATGGTCATGAGGGTGTTGCGCACGTCCGGGTGCACGATGATGGGGTCGGCGGGCTTTTCCGGATGCTTGGGGCCCGAGAGCGCGCGGCCCTGCAGGCGCTCCTTGGCGTAACTGGCGGCCGACTGATAGGCGGTCTCGGCAAGTCCCAGGCCCTGTAGGCCGACGGTGAGGCGCGCCATGTTCATCATGGTGAACATGATGCGCATGCCCGAATGCGGCGCGCCCACCAGGTAGCCCTCGGCCTCGTCGAAGTTGAGCACGCAGGTGGCGGACGCCTTGATCCCCATCTTGTGCTCCAGGCCGCCGCAGGCGACGCCGTTGCGCGCGCCCAGGCTGCCGTCCGGCTTCACCAGGAACTTGGGCACGATGAAGAGCGAGATGCCCTTGGTGCCCGGCGGCGCGTCGGGCAGCTTCGCCAGCACCAGGTGGACGATGTTGTCGGTCAGGTCGTGCTCGCCGGCGGAGATGAAGATCTTGGTGCCGCTGATCCTGTAGGCGCCGTTCTCGCCCGGCTCGGCCTTGCTGCGGATGAGCCCCAGGTCGGTGCCGCAATGGGGCTCGGTCAGGCACATGGTGCCCGACCAGCTGCCGTCGGCGAGGTGCGGCAGGAAGGTGGCCTTCTGCTCGTCGCTGGCGCAGCGCTCCAGGAGATGATAGGCGCCGTGGCTGAGCCCCGGATAGGTGCCGAAGCTGAGGTTGGTCGAACAGATCATCTCGCTGATCAGGAACTGCAGGGTCTTGGGCAGGCCTTGCCCGCCGTGCTCCGGGTCGCAGGCGAGCCCGGTCCAGCCGCCGGCGCGGAAGGCCTCGTAGGCCTCCTTGAAGCCCTCCGGCGTGCGCACCACGCCGTTCTCGAAGGTGCAGCCCGCCTCGTCGCCCGGCTGGTTGAGGGGCAGCAGCTCGTTCTCGCAGAACTTGGCGGCTTCCTCGAGCACCGCATCGAGCAGCTCGGAGTTGGCCTCCTCGTAGCCGGGAAGACTGGCGACGGCGCCGTCGTAGCTGTGCAGCTCGCGCAGCACGAAGCGCAGGTCGTCGAGGGGTGCGCGGTAGGTGACCATGTCGATCAGTTCCCCAAGCTCGGGTCAGTTCCGAAGCGGCTTGCCGGTCTCCAGCATGTGCTCCATGCGGGCGAGCGACGGGCCGGTCTTTATCAGCGTCATCAGCGCCTCGCGCTCCAGCTTGTGGACCGCCGCCTCGCTCAAGGGCTCGGTCAGGTCGGCGTCGGGACCGCCGGTCAGCACGCCGGCCAGCGTCCCGGCCACCACCTCGTCGTGCGACGTGACGAAGCCCTTGGCCTTCAAGTCGCGCACGGCGAAGGCGAGGGTCGCCTGGCCCGTGGGCCCCGGCAGAATCAGCTCGACCGCCTCTGGCGGGCTGTAGTCCTCGGCCATGGCCAGGGCGCGCGCCTTGGCGTCCGCCAGCAGCCGGTCGCGGTTGAAGGTGACTTCGTCGCCGGGGCGCAGGAAGCCCAGCTCCCGCGCCTCGTAGGCGGACTTCGCTACCTTGGCCATGCCGATGGTCTCGAACGCGGCGGCCACCGGCGGCATGGGTCCGCGCGGGCGCTTGGGATCGGCGGCGTAGCGCGCCAGCATGGCGGCGCAGCCGCCCCAGGCCGGCACCAGCCCGACGCCGGCCTCGACCAGCCCGACGTAGCTTTCCACGTGAGCCTGGATCGCGTCGGCGTGCAGCATCAGCTCGCAGCCGCCGCCCAGCGTCAGCCCCGAGGGCGCCGCCACCACCGGGAAGGGCGCGCGCTTGAGGGACAGGAAGGCCTTCTGACCGGCCTGAGTCATCTCCTCGACCTGCTCCCAGGCGCCGACGTTGGCGGTGAAGAGCGCGAGACCCAGGTTGACGCCGACCGAGAAGTTGCTGCCTTCGTTGTAGATCACCAGGGCCTTGTAGGATCGAGGCACCAGGCCAACGGCTTTGCCGACGATCTCCAGCACCTGGGGATCGATGCTGTTCATCTTGGTGTGGACCTCGAGGCAGACCACCCCGTCGCCCAGGTCCCAGAGGCTGGCCGAGCCGTTCCTGGCGAGCGGCTCGCTGCGGCGCTTCAGGTCCTCCAGCAGCAGCACGCCCTCGGGGCGCGTCACGTCGGCGTAGTCGCCCGCCGTGGTCAGGTGTTGCAGACGGCCGTCCTCGACCCGGTAGAAGCCGCCCGCCTTGGCCGCGGCCTCGAGCAGCGGCGGCACCGGCCGGCCCTCGCCCTCCAGGCGTCCGGCGAAGTAGCCGGCGCCCAGCTTGTCGATCAGCGCGAAGGGGCCGTCCTTCCAGTTGTAGCCGAGGGTCATGGCCCGATCGACGGCGACGATGTCGTCGGCCACCTCGGGCACCAGCGAGACCACGTAGGCCAGCGTGTTGGAAAGCACCGTCCAGGCGAACTGGCCGCCCCGGTCCGGATGCTCCACCAGCGCCCTCAGGCCGCCGTGCTTGGAGGCCTCCAGGCTTTCGAGCGCCGCCTTGCGGGCGGGCGCATAGTCGCCCGTTGTCAGGTCGAGGGCCTCCTTGACCCGCTTGCCCCCCGAGCGGTCGAGCCGGTAGAAGCCGCCCTTGCCTTTCCGCCCGGTGTAGCCTTCGGAAATCATCTTCTCCATCAGCGGCCATGGACGCCGCCAGGCCTGATAGGCGTCGTCCTTACCGAGCAGATGGCCCATGCTGGCGTCCACCTTGGGGTGGAGGTCGATGCCGACCAGGTCCAGCAGCCCGAAGAGGCCGGTCTTGGGGATGCCGACGGGCCGCGACATGACCGCGTCCGCCTCCTCGACGGTGACGCCGTGGTCCTGGGCCGCCACCACGCCGCACTGCATCCAGAAGATGCCGATGCGGTTGGCGACGAAGCCCGGCCGGTCGTGGCAGTCCACCACGCCCTTGCCGAGACGCCGGTCGGCGAAGTCTGAGACGGTGGCGACCGCATCGGCCCGGGTCGCCGGGCCTGCCACCACCTCCAGCAGCCGCATGTAGCGGGGCGGATTGAAGAAGTGGGTGATCAGGAAGTCCTCGGCGAAGCCTTTCGGCAGGCCTTTCGTCAATTGTGTCAGTGGGATGGTGGAGGTATTTGAGCTGACGATGGAGCCCACCTTGCGCACCTGCTCGACCCGCTCGTAGAGGGCGCGCTTGATCTTCAGGTCCTCGATCACCGCCTCGACGATCCAGTCGGCCTCGCCCAGGCGCTCCAGGTGGTCTTCCAGGTTGCCGGTCGTGATGAGCCGCGCCGCCCGCTTGGAGACGAAGGGCGCCGGCTCGGTCTTCAGCATCTTCCGGACCGCGCCGGCGGCGAGCGCGTTGCGGTCGGGGGCGCCCTCGGGCACCACGTCCAGCAGGTGCACGGGGATGCCGGCGTTGGCGAGGTGCGCGGCGATCTGCGCTCCCATCACCCCGGCGCCGAGCACCGCAGCCCGCTCGATCGCCATCACGCGGCCTCCAGCACCGTGGCGATGCCTTGCCCGCCGCCGATGCACTGGGTGGCGAGCGCCAGCGCCTTGCCCTCGCGCTGCAGCAGGGCCGCCGCCTTGCCGGTGATGCGGGCGCCCGTCGCGCCCAGCGGATGGCCGAGGGCGATCGCCCCACCGTCGAGGTTGACCTTGGCCAGGTCGAGCGCCAGCTCGTCGACGCAGGCCAGCGCCTGCACGGCGAAGGCCTCGTTCAGCTCGATGATGTCGATGTCGTTCATGGTCGCCCCGGCCCGCTCGAGGGCCTTGCGCGCGGCGGCCACCGGGCCGATCCCCATGATCTCCGGCTTGCAGCCCGAGACCGCCACCGAGCGGATGCGCGCGAGCGGCTTGAGGCCGTGGCTCTCGGCGTAATCCTTGGAGGTCACCAGAACCGCCGTGGCGCCGTCGGTGAGCGGCGAGGAGGTGCCCGCAGTGACCGAGCCGCCGGCCTTGAAGCTCGGCTTCAGCTCGGCCAGGGCCTCTCCCGAGGTCTCCGGACGGATGCAGCCGTCGGCCTCGACGCGCAGGTTGCCCTGCTCGATGGGGATCAGCTCGTCGTCGAAATTGCCCGCCTCGCGCGCCGCAGTCGCCCGGCGGTGGCTCTCCAGCGCCAGAGCCTCTTGGCGCTCGCGCGGGATCTTGTACTTGTCGACCAGGTTCTCGGCCGTCTCGCCCATGGAGATGTAGGCCTGGGGATAGCGCCCGGCGAGGTCGGGATGCAGCATGGGGTTGAAGCCGGCCGTGGGCACCCGGGTCATGGACTCCACGCCGGCGCAGACGAAGACCTCGCCGGCGTCCAACTGGATGGCGCCCGCCGCCATGTGGATCGCCTGCATGGAGGAGCCGCAGAAGCGGTTCACCGTCGTGCCGGCGACCGAGAGCGGCAGGTCGGCGAGGAAGCCCACCAGGCGGGCCACGTTGAGGCCCTGCTCGCCCTCGGGGAAGGCGCAGCCCATGATCAGGTCCTCGATGTCGGAGGGGTCGACGCCGGTCTTTTCGATCAGGCCGCGCACCACCTGCGCCGCCATCTCGTCCGGGCGCACCCGCGCCAGCTCGCCCTTGTGGGCGAAATGAAAGGGCGAACGCGCGTAGCCCGCGATCACGACATCCTTGTGCATGGCAATGGTCCTCCCGTGGGTCGGTCAGGCGGCGCGCGGCAGTTCGGGCGCGGCGCTCGCGACGGCGCGCTCCAGAGGTGCGATGGGCTCGCGCGGCTGGTCCTTGTGGCGGGTCATCCGGTCTGCCTGGCCGGGCTTCTGCTCGCGGAGGTCGAGCCGGTCCCGAACCTTGCGCAGAGTGAAGCGCCGGGGCGGACCGCGCAAGATCAACCTCGGCCGCGCCCGGTCCCGGCGCTGGCGGGCCCGTGTGCCATCGCCGCGCCGCGGCGGCGTCAGGCCCCTCACCCCCTGAAAACCTGGGCTCCGAGGCATCGCGCCGGATGCGTTCGCCGAATCGCAGAAAGACGAAAGCTGGGGCACGGGGGCCAAGCGCAGCTAGGCCCTGGGCTCTGGCTGGGCGGAATCGGACGGCTTGGAGTCGCCCGGCTCGGGGATCGGTGGCTCGGCGCCGGACGCCATACCGTTCTCGGCCCTGGCCTTCTCCTCGGCCACCAGCTCTTTCTTGGAGAGCTTGCCGATCATGGTCTTGGGCAGCTCGTCGCGGAACTCCACGTGGCGCGGGCGTTCGATGGGCGAGAGCTTGTCGGCGAGGAACGCGAGCAGCTCTTCGGCAGTGAGCGCCTCGCCCTCCTTAAGGCGGATGAAGGCCTTGGGCACCTCGCCCTTGTCGTGGTCGGGCACGCCGCAGACGGTGACCTCGGCCACCGCCGGATGGCGGTAGACGGCCTCCTCGATCACCCGCGGATAGACGTTGTAGCCGGAGCAGATGATGAGGTCCTTCAGGCGGTCCACCAGGAAGAGGAAGCCTTCCTCGTCCAGGTAGCCGACGTCGCCCGTGTAGACCCAGCCGTTTCGCAGGCTCTTGGCGGTCGCCTCCGGACGGCGCCAGTAGCCGGCCATGGTCTGGGGCCCGGAGATGCGCACCTCTCCGCGCTCGCCCAGGCCGACCGGCCGGTCGCGGGCCTCCAGGTCGCAGATCTCGATCCGCGTGCCCGGCAGGGCCAGGCCGACGGAGCCGTCCTTGGCGCGGCCGTCTACCGGGTTGCAGGTCACCACCGGCGAGGTCTCGGTGAGGCCGTAGCCCTCCACCAGGGCGCAGCCGGTGAGCGCCTCGAACTCGCGGCGCACCTCGGCCGGCAGCGGCGCGCCGCCGGAGATGCAGAACTTGAGGGAGGCGAGGTCCCCGGCATTCAGCTTGGGATACTCTAGAAGGGCGTTGAAGAGCGTCGGCACGCCCGGGAACTGGGTCGGCTGCCGGCGCTTCAGGGCCTTCAGCACCATGCCGATCTCGAAGCGCGGCAGCAGCACCAGCTCGGCGCCGATCAGGAGCCCCATGTTCATGACCACGGTCATGGCGAAGACGTGGAAGAAGGGCAGCACGGCGACGATGCGCTCGCCGCCCAGCTCGGCGTCCGGGTTCCAGGCGGCGACCTGGCGGGCGTTGGCGGCGATGGCGGCGTGGGTCAGCATGGCGCCCATGGGCACGCCCGTGGTGCCGCCGGTGTACTGCAGCACCGCCAGGTCCTCGCTCGGCGAGATCGTCACCGGCCGGTAGTCGCCTTCGTTGTCGGTGAGCGTCTCGAAGCTCAGGTGGTGCCCGTCGTCCGGCAGCTTGGCGATGCGCCCGCGGCCGAGGAAGCTGTAGAGCCGGCTCTTGGCGAACGGCAGGGCCTGGGCCATGGAGCAGACCACCACTTGCTCGAGCGGGGTAGTGTCGAGCGCCGCGGTGACCTTGGGCAGGGTGAGCTGCAGGTCCATGGTCACCATGATCCGGGTCTCGGAGTCGGCGATCTGCTGCTCGATCTCCTCGGCCACGTAGAGCGGGTTGAAGTTGACCACGGTGCCGCCGGCCTTGAGGACGGCGTAGTAGCAGATCACCGCATAGGGCGAGTTGGGCAGCAGCAGCCCCACCTTCACGCCCTTGGCGACGCCCAGCGCCTGGAAGCCCTTGGCCGCCCGGGCGGTCAGATCGCCGACCTCCTCGTAGCTGAGTTTCTTCCCGAAGAAATCCAGACAAGTATTTGATTTATATAATTCTACGCTCTGGTCGAAGGCTTCGGTCAGGGGCGTCTCGGAGACGCTCGCGTACCAGTCGACCCCTTCGGGATAGGCCGCCAGCCAGGGCAGGGGCTTGCTATCGACGTGACCGTTCATGGCTGCTTCGGAAGCCTGTCGCGGGCCATTCCTGGGCCCATCGGGGCCCGGCCGGGTTCCGGGGACGCCGGCCGCCGGGGACGCCCGCGACTCCCCTCATAGGTAGTCAGGGTCCTTGCTACGGCAATGCCCTTACATTCGCGTTAACCCGGACTTTTGGGACAAATGGCCGGCTGGCGGAGAGCGGCGGAAAGGCTGGCTGGCCGGCCGGGTCGCGGGGTCCGCCGCACTGCGAAGGTTCGCGCATTGCGCAGGGGGCCGCTACGCGATTGAATGTCCCGTCACCCGTGCAAGGGCCCCAGCCCCCGAACCTGCCGAGCGCGCGCCACATGAAGATCGTTATCCACTACCTGCCTGGCTTCCTCGCCGCCGCCATCGCCTTCGCGGTCCTGCGCATCGTCATGGTGTTCGACCTGCAGTCGATGGCCCTCGAGCTGCTGATCTTCCTCGCCGCCTACCTGGTGGTGGCGGTGCTGGCCGAGCGCGCCATGCGGGCCTACGGCAAGACCGGAGCCTGAAGGAGCCCGGGAAGGGACGCCAGCGGCCACCGCAGGTCGGAAGCGAGACTCCCGCAAGGCAGGACTGTTACACTGCCCGACTTGGTCGACCGTCCCGACGCTCTCGCCGGAAAGGACAGGACCATGGGACGTCTCCTGCCCACGCTCGCAATATTGCTGCTCGCCGCGCCGACGGCCTCGCCGCCCGCGGCCGCCGACGACCTGGCCGCCCACGCCCTCTTGGCCGAGGCCAGCGAGGCCCGCACGGCGGCGCTCTGCCCGGGCTGCGACCTGCGGTCGGTCTGGCTGCAGGACGGGGTGATCCTGCGGGGCTCCGATCTCTCGGGGGCCGACCTCACGGGCGCCCGGCTGGCCCGCGCCAAGATGCGCCGGGTGAACCTGCGGGGCGCCTCGCTGAAGGGAGCGAACCTGCTGTCGGCCCAGCTCGACCTCGCCGACATGACGGCGGCCGACCTGCGCGGCGCCTCCTTGGACGGGGCCGGCCTCATCAGCACCCGCCTCGCTGGGGCGGACCTGAGCGGCGGCGCCTACGTGAACCACGCCAACCTGGCCGGCGCCAGCCTGGCCGGCGCCCGGCTCCGGCGGGCCAGCGCCGTCGAGGCCGACCTGACCCGTGCCAACCTGCGCGGCGCCGACCTCAGGCAGGCGCGCCTGGTGGGGGCGGTGCTGCGCGGCGCCGATCTCTCAGGCGCCGACCTCGCGGAGGCGGACCTCACGGGGGCCGACCTGACCGGCGCCCGGATAGAGGGCGCCAACTTCCAGGACGCCGACCTCTGGGGCGCCACCTGGACCGACGGCGAGCCCTGCGCGCCCCACTCTTTCGGCCGCTGCCTGCGGCCCTGAGGGCCGATAGCCGCCGGAGGTCTCGCTAGCCTTCTGAGCCCAGCTGCGGCAGGCCGCGCTTCAGGTGGCCGTTGGCGATGATGAGGCGCTGGATCTCGCTGGTGCCTTCCCAGATGCGGTCGACCCTGAGCTCCCGGAAGAAGCGCTCGGCCACGTTCTCGCGCATGTAGCCGCGCCCGCCGAAGATCTGCACCGCCCGGTCGGCGACCCGGTTGGCCATCTCGGACGCATAGAGCTTCGCCATGGCGCAGCGCGTGTGAAGCGCCTTCACGTCGTCGCCCCGGTCGTGGGCGGCGGCGCATTCGTAGGTCATGAGCCGGGCCGCCCAGAGCTCGCTCACGCTGTCGGCCAGCATGAACTGCACCGCCTGGTAGTCGGTGATGGGCCGGCCCGAGACGATGCGCTCCCGGGCGAAGGCGGTGGCCTCGTCGATCAGGCGCGCGGCGGCGCCGCAGCAGCGCGCCGCGATCATCAGGCGCTCCCGCCGGAACCAGGCGTAGGAGAAGGCCATGCCGTCGCCCTCCTCGCCGATGCGGTTGGCCGCCGGCACCCGCACCTCGGTGAAGCGGTAGGTGGGATGGTGGTGGGCGTAGGTGTGGGAGAAGAGCGGCGAGCTGACGACCTCGATCCCCGGACTGTCGAGATCCACGAAGAAAAGCGCGTGGGCGCCCTCGTGGGGGCCGCCGGCGATCTTGGCCTGGAAGACGCAGAAGTCGGCCAGGTTGGCGCTCGTCACGTACCACTTTTCGCCGTCCAGCAGGTAGTCGCCACCGTCGCCGTCATCAGTGCGGCGGGCGGTCGCCGCGATGCCGTCCACGTCGGAGCCGGACTCGGCCTCGGTGATGGCATAGCACTCGTGGCGCTCGCCCCTCATGATCGGCAGCACGTAGCGGGCGATCTGGTTCTCGCTGCAGGCCTCGAACATCCAGCGGTGGGCCTCGCTGAAGCACCAGCCGAGGGCGTTGGTGACCCGGCCGAGCTGCTCGGCGATCGCCACCTGGGTCACGTTGCTGAGGCCGAGACCGCCGCGATCGCGCGGCACGTCCATGCCGGATAGGCCCATCTCTTGCGCCTTGGCGACGTGCGACGCGCGCGCCTCGGCGGGGATCTCGCCCTCGTTCAGCTCGGCCTCCACCTCCCAGGGGATCAGGTCCTCGTCGACGAAGGCGCGCAGGCGGGCCTGCCATTCGCGGGCCTCGGGGGGAAGATCGAAACTCATGCCGCGTCCCTCTCGGTCATGGGGAAATGCTCGGGGAACAGGCAGGCGAGCGAGGCCCGCACCGTGCGGCGTGCGTCCTCCCGGTCGAAGCCGTTGGCCGACAAGAGAAGCTGCAGCCAGAGGCCGTCGCTCAGCGCGTCGAGCCCCCGGGCCGTGCGTTCCGGGTTCAATCGGTCGTAGCCCCCTTCGGCGACGATGGCCCGGACCAGCTCGATACCGGCGTCAATGCGCTCCTGGTCGCTGGCATCGCAAATCTGGCGATAGGTCGGCCGCGACTTGGCCTCGCCGTAGAAGGCGTGCCACACAGCGAGCTTTGCCCGGGTGCAGACCGCCGGATCGAAGTCGGCCAGATAGAGCGCCGCCAGCTTGTCCGCCACGCCGGGCCCGGCCTTCTCCACGGCCTGCCGCCAGACGCTGCGGTACTCCTCGGTGACGGAGCGCAGCGTCTCGACCAGCAACTGCTGCTTGCTCTTGAAGTGGAAGTTGACGATGCCGTGCGACAGCTTGGCGCCCTTGGCCACGTCGCCCAGGGTGACGTCCGAGAGGCCGCGCCGGGCGATCGCCGCGACGGTGGACTCGATGAGCTGCTGGCGGCGGCGCTCGCGGATCGCCGTGTTCTCGCCCCCGGCTCTCTCGCCCGGCGCCTTGTCGCCGGCCGCCCTCTCTTTCGCGATCGCGGCACGCGCGTCCGCCGCACCGCCGTCTGGAGCGGGCGCGGCCCGCCCGCCGGGCCTAGCCTTCGTCTTCACACGCGCCATCGCGGGAGCTCGAATCTTTCAGGTTTCTCACGAACATGGTCAGGATAAAGTTCCATTTATACAGTTCAAAGCAATGTCATAGTGATATTTTCTGATTGAACAGTCAATCAATTTTGCTGGACAGTGTGCGCCGATCCTGGCAGGATGCTGCGGTTACAACGACAAAAGGGCCCCGTCATGCAGCGCTCTTTGAAACGGAGCAACGCGCAGTTCAAGAAGGCCTCGCGCCACCTGCCCCTCGGCGTCGCCTCCAACTTCCGCTACTGGGGAGACGACCGCACCATCTACATAGCCCGCGGCAAGGGCGGGCGGATCTGGGACATCGACGACAACGAGTACGTCGACTACCGCCTGGGCTACGGCCCCGCCATCCTGGGCTACGCCGACCCGCGGGTCGACGAGGCCGCCCGCGCGGGCATGGAGGTGGGCGGCGTCTTCGCGCTGGCCACCGAGCGGGAACTCACCGTGGCCGAGCGCATCTGCAAGATGGTGCCGGCGGCCGAGATGGTGCGCTATTCCAACTCGGGCACCGAGGCCGTGATGGCGGCCCTGCGTCTTGCCCGTGGCTATACCGGCAAGGACTCCTACGTCATCGTCGAGGGCGGCTATCACGGCCTCTTCGATTCCGTGCTCTGGTACACCGCCGTCGAGGACTGGACCGAGGGCGAGGGCGAGCCGGACCTGCTGCCCTACAGCGAGGGGGTGCCGCGCCTCCTGAAGCGCCTGGTCCACCAGGTGCCCCTCAACGACGCCGACAAGCTGGAGGATGTCCTCAAGCGTCACGGCGATGACATCGGCGCCTTCCTGATCGAGCCCATCATGGGCAACTGCTGCGGCATCACCGCCGATCCCCAATACGTCAAGGACGTGCGGGCGCTCTGCGACAAGTACGGCGTGGTGATGATCGTCGACGAGGTGAAGACCGGCTTCCGGGTGGCCCGCGGCGGCGTGCAGGAGCTGATGGGTGTCCAGGCCGACCTCTGCACCTTCGCCAAGGCGGTCGCCAACGGCTATCCCCTCTCGGTGCTGGCCGGGCGCGAGGAGATCATGCGCAAGATCGGCGACGGCGTCGCCCACGGCGGCACCTACACGGCCCACTCGGTCTCCATCGCCGCGGCCGAAAAGACGCTCGAGATCCTCGACGAGACCTCGGCCCTCGAGGACATCGCCGCCTACGGCACCGCCATGCAGACCGGCATGAGCGAGATCCTCGACCGGCGCGGCGTGCCCCATTCCTTCGTCGGCCATCCCTCCATGGGCGGGCTCTTCTTCAGCGAGACGCCGCCCACCAACTACCGGGACTGGGCGAGCAGCGACTATAGTTTCTACGACACAATGGCCCCGGTGCTGCACGACCTGGGCGTGCTCTGCGAGCCCGACTCCCGCGAGCCCTGGTTCGTCTCGGCGGCCCACGACGAGGCCTGCCTGGCGAAGACCCTGGAGGCCTTCGAGGCGGCGGTCGACCGCACCATCGAGACCTTGGGCGCGAGCGAGAGGTCCGGGGCCCGTGCGGCCGGAGGCTGAGCCACCATGACCACCGCCAACGGCAGCACTGACACCAACAGCACCACCGCCGCAGCCAACGGCAAGGAGACCATCGACGCCATCGTCATCGGCGCCGGCCACAACGGCCTCGTCAACGCCTGCTATCTGGCCAAGGCCGGCCTCAAGGTGCTGGTGCTGGAGCGCAACGACTACATCGGCGGCGCGGCGGTCAGCCGCGAGCTCCATCCCGGCTGGAAGTACTCCAACTGCTCCTATGTCTGCAGCCTGCTGCGGCCGGAGATCATCCGCGACCTGGAGCTGCCCCGCTACGGCCTGCAGGTGGTGCCCTACGAGGGCAGCCTGTCCTTCATGCGCAACGGCGACTACCTCGCCAGCTACGCCGACCACGACGCCCACCGGCGCGAGATCGCGCGCCATTCGCCGCGCGACGCCGAGGCCTACGAGCACTACACCCGGGACGTCATGCGCCAGTGCCGCTTCATCAAGCCGCTCCTCATGCGCGCACCCCCGGACCCGACGTCCTTCAAGCCCCGCGACGTGCAGGAGCTGCTCTATCTCGGCCGCAAGTTCTGGGATCTGGGCGAGGCCCAGATGTACGACACCATCCGCTTCTGGACCATGAGCATCGCCGAGTACCTGGACGAGTACTTCGAGTCCGACATCGTGAAGGCGACCCTCGCGGGCTCCGGCATCATCGGCACCGCCCTCGGCCCCTACTCGCCCGGCTCGGCCTACGTTCTCCTGCACCACTACATGGGCGAGGTCGACGGAACCATCGGCGCCTGGGGTTTTTCTCGCGGCGGCATGGGCTCGATCACCAAGACCATGGCCGATGCGCTCCGCGCGCTGGGCGGCCGGATCCGCACAGAGGCGGGCGTGGCGCGCATCCTGGTGGAGAACGAGAACACGGTCGGCGTGGTGCTGGAAAGCGGCGAGGAGGTGCGCGCGCCCATCGTGGTCTCGAACCTGGACGTGAAGCGCACCTTCCTCAACTGCATGGAAGAGAAGGACCTGGCGGACGACTTCGTCAAGGCGGTCAAGCGCTTCAAGATCCGCGGCTCCTCCGGCAAGCTGAACATCGCCCTCGACGGTCTCCCGAGCTTCCCGAGCGTGCCCGAGGGCTGCCCGGCCCTCACGGGCGAGAAGCACTTCTCCGACAGCCTGGAGCGCCTGGAGCGCGCCTACGACGACTGGAAGGCCGGCACCTGGTCGAAGGACCCCTACGTGGACATGCTGATCCCGACCCAGATCGATCCCACCATGGCGCCACCGGGCAAGCACTACATGAGCGTCTTCGTGCAGTACGCGCCGCCCAGCCTCGCCGACGGGAAGGCATGGGACGGCTCCAACCGGGACGCCTTCGCCAAGACGGTGATCGACCAGATCGCCGAGTACAGCCCGGACTTCGAGAACATGATCGTCCACGTGGAGACCCGCACGCCCCAGGACATCGAGGACCAGGTGGGCCTCACCGAGGGCAACATCTTCCAGGGCGAGCTGACCTTCGACCAACTGCTGTTCAACCGGCCGGTCCCCGGCTACGCCCAGTACCGCGGGCCAGTCGACGGCCTCTACATGTGCGGCTCCAGCACCCATCCCGGCGGCGGCGTCATGGGTGCGCCCGGCGCCAACGCGGCCCGCGAGGTGCTGCGCGACCTGAAGGTGAAGGGCGAGGCCGCCAAGGCCGGCGCCCGCTGGTGAGCGACATGAACGACAACGCCAAGAGCTACGATTCCATCCTGATCGGCGGCGGCCACAACGGCCTCGTCTGCGCCGCCTATCTCGCCAAGGCGGGCCGCAAGGTGCTGGTGCTGGAGGCGGCCGAGCAGCTCGGCGGCGCCGCGGTCACCCGCGAGATCGCGCCCGGCTACAAGGTCTCGGCCTGCGCCCACATCCTGCACCTGCTGCATCCCAAGGTGCTGAGCGACCTGAAGCTCAGGTCCCACGGGCTGAAGTTCTCCTCCAAGGATCTGCCGACCGTCGCCCTCGGCGCCGACGGCGAGCACCTGACCCTCGATGGCGGCAAGGCCCACGGCGCCCTCTCGGATGCCGACCGCGCCGCCCTGCCCGCCTGGCGGAAGCGCTTGCTTCGCTTCGCCAAGCACCTGCAGCCCATGCTGGCCACGGTGCCGCCGCGTCTCGGCAGCGGCGACGGCCGCGACCTGCGCACCCTGGCCAAGCTCGGCTGGGCGGTCCGCAGCCTGGGCCGCGACGACATGCGGGAGTTCCTGCGCGTCGGCGGCATGAACGTGGCCGACCTGCTGGAGGACACTTTCGAGAGCGACCTGCTGCGCGGCGCCTACGCCTTCGACGCCGTCTTGGGAACGCACCTGGGACCGCGCTCGCCGGGCTCGGTGCTGACCCTGCTCTACCGCCTGACCGGCCGCGGTAGCGGCGCGCCCGGCGCGCTCACCCTGCCCGAGGGCGGCATGGGCGCCGTCACCGAGGCGCTCGCCGCAGCCGCCCGCAAGTCCGGCGTCGAGATCCGCACCGGGAGCCCGGTGCGTCGCATCCTCGTGGAGGACGACCGGGCCGCCGGCGTCGAGCTGGAGGGCGGCGGGACCGTCGCCGCGCGCAACGTGGTCTCCAACGCCGACCCGCGCCGCACCTTCATGGACCTCCTGGGCCCGGAGCACCTCGACACCGGCTTCGTCACCCGGGTGCGCAAGATCCGCATGCGCGGCAACGCCGCCAAACTCAACCTGGCCCTCGACGGACTGCCCGAGGTCACGGGCCTCGAGGCCGCGGCCCTCGGCGGCCGGCTGGTGATCGCGCCCGATGTCGACTACGTGGAACGCGCCTTCAACCCGGCCAAGTACGGCGAGTTTTCGCCAGAGCCGGTGCTGGAGATCACCATCCCCAGCCTGCACGACAAGACCCTGGCGCCCGAGGGCAAGCACGTGCTCTCGGCCGTGGTGCAGTATGCGCCCTACGACCTGAAGGACGGCTGGGAGGCCGGCCGCGAGGCCTTCGCCAAGACCGTGCTGGAGGTGCTGGAGCGCTACGCGCCGGGCCTGGGCGACCGGATCGTCGAGAGCGAGCTGCTCACCCCCTTCGACCTGGAGGAGCAGTTCCGCATGACCGGCGGCCACTGGCATCACGGCGAACTGGTGCTCGACCAGATGCTGATGCTGCGCCCGGTGCCGGGCGCGGCCCAGTACGAGGCGCCGCTCGACGGGCTCTACCTCTGCGGCGCCGGCAGCCATCCCGGCGGCGGCGTCATGGGGGCGGCCGGGCGCAACGCCGCCGGCCGGCTGATCGCACGGGAGGCCGCCGCATGAGCGACCAGCTTCACTACCTCACGCCCGTCCAGCCGACGCCCTTCCACGCGCGCATCGCCGCTCTCTGCCACACCCGGGACTGGGGCCGCTGGGCCGGCTTCAGCACGCCCAACAGCTTCGGCGAGGTGGAGCTGGAGTACTTCGCCGTGCGCAACACGGCGACCCTGTTCGACCTCTCGCCCATGATGAAGTACCGCATCGAGGGCCCGGACGCCGAGCGCTACCTGAACCATCTGCTGACCCGCGACGTGCGCAAGCTGAAGCCCGGACGGGTTGCCTATTCCATCTGGTGCGACGACGCCGGACACGTGCTCGACGACGGCACCCTCTTCCGCTTCGCCGAGGATTCCTTCCGCCTCTGCAGCCAGGAGCGCCAACTGGTCTGGCTGACGGATGCGGCGGCCGGCTTCGAGGTGGAGATCGAGGACGTGACCGAGCAGGTCGCCGCCCTCGCCCTCCAGGGCCCGACCAGCGCCGCCATCCTGCGCCGCCTGGGCGTCGTCGAGGCGGAAAGCCTGCGGCCCTTCGGCCTCTGCGAGATCGACCTCGCCGGCGGCAAGGTCACCCTCTCGCGCACCGGCTTCACCGGCGACCTGGGCTACGAGCTGTGGTGCGAGCCGATGCTGGCCGAGCCGCTCTGGGATAGTCTGATCGAGGCCGGCAAGCTGCATGGTCTCAGGCCGATCGGCTCGCACGCCCTCGACCTGGTGCGCATCGAGGCGGGCTTCATCGCCACCAACGCCGACTACATGGCGGGCGACCAGATCCTCAGGACGACCCGGGGCCGCTCGCCCTTCGAGCTGGGGCTGGAGCGTCTGGTCGACTTCGACAAGGGCCACTTCAATGGCCGCCGGGCGCTCTTGGCGGAACGGGAGCGGGGCCCGAAGCGCGCCCTCGTCGGCCTCGACATCGAGGGCAACAAGCCCGCGGCCGGCGCCCTCATCTACCACCGGAAGAAGACCGAGGCCGGGCACATCACCTCGGCCATGTGGTCGCCCACCTGCAAGCGCAACCTGGCGCTGGCCAGCCTCAGGGCCCCCTACGGCCGGGAGATCACAGACGAGCTCTGGGTGGAGATCTACGTGCTGAAGGAGCTCGAGTGGGACAAGCAGATGGTGCGGGCCAGGATCGTTCCGCGGCCTTTCTTCGACCCCGAGCGCCGGCGCGCCACGCCGCCTCACGACTTCTGAAGCCGCCTCGGTCATGAAGACCCACCGTCTCGACCCTCTGCTGCGGCCGCGCTCGATCGCGGTTGTCGGCGCGCGCCGGCGCGAAGGCAGCGTGGGGCAGCTGCTGGTCCGGCACCTGGTCCGCGGCGGCTTCCAGGGTCCCTTCTACGCGGTCAATCCCAACCACGAGGCCGTCGAGGGCGTGGCCTGCTACCCCAGCCTCGCGGAACTGCCGGCACCGGCCGAGCACGTCGTGTTCGCTCTCGCCGACCATCGCCTGGAGGAAGCCTTCGAGGCGGCGGTCGCTCAGGGCGCCCGCGCGGCCACCGTCGTCTCCCAACTGATGCTGGCCGAGGACCGCAATCCGCCGCTCGCCGAACGTATCCGGGCGCGGGCGCGCGAGGCGGGCGTGCTGCTCTGCGGCGGCAACAGCAACGGCCTCTACAACTTCACCGACCGCGTCTGGCTCTGCGGCTACGAGACCCGCCTCGACCACCGGCCGGGCGGCGTCGCGCTGATCACCCACTCGGGCTCGGTCTTCAACGCCCTGGTCGACTGCGAGGCCCGCATCACCTACGGCCTGGCGATCTCGCCGGGGCAGGAGCTGGACGTCACGCTCGCCGACTATATGGACTTCGCCCTCGAGCAGCCCGCGACCCGCGTGATCGCCCTCTTCATGGAGACTGCGCGCGATCCCGACGGCTTCGTGGCGGCGCTCGCCAAGGCGCGTGACAAGGCAATCCCCGTGATCGCGCTGAAGATCGGGCGCAGCGCCCGCGGCGCCGAGATGGCGGAAAGCCACAGCGGCGCCCTGGTCGGAAACGACGGTGCCTACCAGGCCCTCTTCGAGCGCTACGGCGTCACCCGGGTCAACAGCCTCGACGAGATGGCCGCGGCCATCATGATGTTCGCCCAGCCCCGGCCGGTCGGGCGGGGCGCCCTCGCCACCATCCACGATTCCGGCGGTGAGCGGGCGCTGATCCTCGACCTGGCAGAGCGTCACGGCGTGCCCTTCGCCCGGCTGGGGCCCGAGACCTCGGCCAGGCTGGAAGAGACTCTCGATCCCGGGCTGCCGGCGGTCAATCCGCTCGACGCCTGGAGCACTGGCGCGGACTACCGGACCGACTTCACCACCTGCCTGACGGCCATGATGCAGGACCCCGGCACGGCGCTCGGCGCCGTCGTCGCCGACCGCGGCAGGAACGGCAGGATCTTTCCCGAGTACCCCCAGTTCGTGCGCGCCGCGGCGGAGGCCAGCGGCAAGCCGGTGATGCTGGTTTCCAACCACCAAGGCAGCGGTTTCGCGCCGGAGGCCATCGACATGACCCGCGAGGGCCTGCCTGTGCTGGACGGCCTCGAGACCTTCCTCAAGGGCGCGCGGCACCTCTTCGCCTACCGGGACTTCCGCGCCCGTCTGACCGTGAGGGCGGCCGCGCCGCCCGCGCAGGCCATGGCCAAATGGGAACGCCGCCTGACGGAAGACCGGCTCCTGGGCGAGGCCGAAGCGCTCGCGATGCTGAACGACTTCGGCGTGCCCGGCGTTGCTTGCAGCGAAGCCGCGGACCTCGCTCAGGCGCGCGCGGCCGCGGAAGAGATCGGCTATCCGGTCGTCCTCAAGACCGCCGAGCCGGGTATCGCCCACAAGAGCGAGCGGAGCGGCGTGCGCCTCGGGCTCGCCGACGCAGGCGCGCTCGAAGCGGCCTACGCAGAGCTAGCCGCGGCCATCGGCCCGCGGGTGCTGGTGGCGGAGATGGTGCAGGGGCCGGCCGTCGAAATGATCCTCGGCCTGGTGCGCGACCCGGCCTTCGGGCCCGTCGTGGCGCTCGGCAGCGGCGGCCTGCACGCCGAGGTCCTCGAGGACGCGGTCTTCGCCCTGCCGCCCTTCGACGCCGTCGAGGCGCGGCGCCTGGTCGACCGGCTGAAGCTGCGGCCGCTGTTGGACGGGGCGCGCGGCGCGCCACCGGTCGATCTCGCGGCCTTCTGCGCCGCCGCCGCGAGCTTCTCGGTCCTCGCCGCCAGCCTCGGCGCGCGGATCGAGAGCCTCGACGTAAACCCCGTTCTGGTGCGGCCGAACGGCTGCGTCGCCGTGGACGCCTTCGTCAAATCGATCCCTTGCAACACGCAAACGGGAGAGACTGCGTGAGCAATCGCGCACCGGATCGGCTACACTCCCACCAACCGGCAGCCGTACCCGGCATCCCGACCCTATGGTTCAGGAAGGAGGCAGCATGACTCTGCAGAACTATCCCCCGACCGAAGAGCTCCAGGAAAAGGACAACCGCTTCCTGCATCCCTGGGAAGCCATGGGCCTGTTCGGCCAGAACAAGCGCACGATCGTCGAGCGCGCCGACGGCGTCTACGTCTACGACAGCGAGGGCAACCGCCTGCTCGACGCGCCGGCCGGCATGTGGTGCCAGCAGATCGGCCATGGCCGCAAGGAGATGGCCGACACCATCCACGAGCAGGTCATGCACATGACCTACGCCTCACCCTGGGGCCTCGGCACCGCGCCGGCCGCGATCCTGGCCGACAAGCTGGGCGAGCTGTCGCCGGGCGACTTGAACAAGGTCTACTTCAGCACCGGCGGATCCGAGGCGGTGGATTCGGCACTGCGCTTCGTCATGTTCTACTTCAACATCATCGGCCAGCCGGACAAGCGGCACATCATCTCGCGCCACAAGGCCTATCACGGCTGCACCTATCTGGGCGCCTCGGTCTCCGGCAAGGAGCGCGACAAGAGTTACTTCAACTTCGAGACCGGCTTCGTCCACCACATCTCCGACCCCAACCCCTACCGCCGGCCGGACGGCATGAGCGTCGAGGAATTCTGCGACTTCCTGGTGGAGGAGCTGGAGGCCAAGATCAAGGAGCTGGGGCCCGACAAGGTGGCGGCCTTCATCGCCGAGCCGATCCTCGGTGCCGGCGGCGTCGTCGTGCCGCCCGAGGGCTATCACCGGCGCACCTGGGAGGTCTGCAAGAGCTACGACGTGCTCTACATTTCCGACGAGGTTGTGACCGCCTTCGGGCGCCTCGGCCACTGGTTCGCCTCCAAGGACGTCTTCGACATCGAGCCGGACATCATCACCACGGCCAAGGGCATCACCTCGGGCTACCTGCCGCTCGGCGCGACCCTGATCTCGGACCGCCTGATGAGCCGCATCAGCGGCGACAAGCACAAGGACGCCGTCTTCTCCTGCGGCTTCACCTATTCGGGCCATCCCGTGGTCTGCGCCGCCGCGCTCAAGAACATCGAGATCATGGAGCGCGAGAAGCTGCTGGAGCACGCTCGCGAGGTCGGCCCCTACATGCAGAAGAGGCTGCAGGAGCTGAACGACATCCCCATCGTCGGCGACGTGCGCGGCAAGGGCCTCATGGCCTGCGTCGAATGCGTCATCAGCAAGGACAGCCGCGATCCCCTGACCATGGACTACGAGATCGGCAACCGCATCGACGCCCACTGCCAGGCGCTCGGCCTGCTGGTGCGGCCGGTCATCAACATGTGCGTCATGTCGCCGCCTCTCATCATCACCAAGGCCCAGGTCGACGAGCTGGTGGACACCCTGCGCGCGGGCATCGAGCGGGCCATGGACGACGTGGCGCGCGAAGGGCTCTGGTCCGATCCGGCCCGGAACATCGGGGGTCCCGCGGTGGCATGAGCGAAGGCGTAGCGGCGGGGCGCCCGTCCTCGCCGCGCGCGGGCGTGCGACACGCGACTCAACAGGTCGAATGGATGAGGCCGCCGACGGGCGCGATCCCGCGGAGCTCGTTGTAGCAGCGGACGGCGGCCTCGCTCTGCAGCACCCGCACTTCGACGCCGCGATCCTGCAGCCAGGCGAGCGTCGCCGGCTGCACCTCGAGGCGCTCCCAGACGCCCTTCGAAAGCACGACCGTTGTGGCGCCATGGGCGACCAGCTCTTCCACGTCGGCAGGCTGGATGCCGGGGACATGGCGGGTGCCGGTCTCGCGCCAGTCCCATTCGCGCGCGCCGCCGGGATAGAGCTTGGCGTCCTTGAGCGGCGGATGGCCGTCCACCTCGATCCGGCCCCAGGCGAAGCGCGCGATGCGCGGCGAGCGCGGCCGGCATTGCGGGTCTTCCATCGCTCTCCCCCGCCGCCAGTCTAGAGTGCTCCCAGTCTAGAGTGCTGCCAGTCTAGGCCTCTCCCCGGCCCGGTGGAACCCGTGGCGGGAAGCGCCTAGGCTGACTTCGGGTCTCCGATGGACCTCCCTCGCGGCACCTTGCGTCGAGCGGTCGCGAGAGATGCATCGAGCAAGCGCGGATCGCGCGCCTCCAGTCTGCGTCGAACGGCCAGGCAGGCCACCAGCGCCAATGCGAACTGTTTCGTCATGGGTCTCGTACTCCTTTGTCTCTTTCTGCTCCTGAAGGCCCTCGCGCTGCTGCTGGTCTTCATCGTCCGTACCGGCAACGCGCCGCTGCCGACCATGCCTAGGGTGGCCTCCGCGATGTTCGATCTGATCCCGTCCGGGACGCGGGGCGTCATCTACGAGCTGGGATCGGGCTGGGGCGGTCTCGCCCGGGGGCTGGCGGAGCGCTTTCCCGCTTCGCGCGTCGTCGCCTACGAGCTGTCGCCCCTGCCCTGGCTGGTCTCGCGGCTCTGGCAGCGCTTGTCGCCGCGGCCCAACCTGACCATTCATCTGGCCGACTTCCACAAGATCGCGCTCGGCAATGCGGCCGTGGTCTGCTGCTACCTCCATGCGAGGGCCATGCGCCGCCTGGCGGTCAAGTTCGAGCGGGAGCTCGCCGACGGCGCCCTGGTGGTGAGCAACAGCTTCCCGGTACCGGGCTGGACACCCGCGGCGGTCGGCCGCGCGGAGGACCAGCACGAGACGCCGGTCTACCTCTACCGCATGCCGCCGGACCGCGAGGCGGAACCGGACCGGGACGAGCGCTAGCCCCTTCGGCCTCGGGTCCTAGTTGGCGGCCTCCTTGGCGAGCTCCCGGTTGCGGGCCTTGATCCGGCCGGCGGGCGGAGCCGTGCGCTCCCGCGTTACCGGCAGCTTCTCGCGCACCCAGTCCTGGAAGCCCTTCAGCACCACTTCCTTGTCGGAGAGGAGGCCAACCTCGTAGGCGCCGGAGCGCAGGCCCGCCTGCACCGACAGGGTGAGGTCGTTGTCCTCGTCCTGGACCCGCCAATTGATGCGGCTGCTGAGATAACGGGCCGCGCGCGCCGCGCGCCCGGCGTCGGGACGCCCGTAGCTGCGCCCGCGCAGGATGGTCTCGCCCGGTCCCGCCGGCAGCATCTGGAAGAAGTCCATCTTCTCCGGATAGATGTCGAAGTTGTTCGACGGAAAGAGGGTGACGTAGGTCCAGCGCCGGCGCAGGTCCTCCGGCAGGTGCGCGCAGTCGGGCAGCAGCTTCTGATAGGCACGCACGCTCCAGAAGCGCTGGGGCGACTCCTTCATGCGGTGGCTGAGGCGCGAGGCGCCGGTCGGCGAGACCTCCCGGTCGTAGTCGCGCTCCATCAGAGCCGAGAGGCCCGGGTGCCCGGTCGGGAAGTGATAGTCCTCCAGGTAGTTGTCCATCGCGTTCTTCCAGTCGACCGCGACCCGCTCGCTCCACATCTCGTCGATCGGCACCATGTCCTCGAAGCCGTAGTGGGCAAGTTCCTCCCGGTAGGGGGCGAGGCGCTCGGCCACGCTCGGGCCCTCGGGGCGGAAGCGCACGAAGACGAAGCCCAGGAAGACCTCCATGTCGAGGGTTTTGAGTCCGTAGTCGCCGTGGTCGAAGGGCGCGAAGGTCTCGGCCGCCGGCACGCCTTTCAAGCGGCCGTCGAGCTCGTAGGTCCAGCCGTGGTAGGGGCAGGAGATCGCCCGCTTGCAGGTCCCCTGCTCGCCCGTGACCACGGCATGGGCCCGGTGGCGGCAGACGTTGTGGAAGGCGCGCACTTCCCCATCCTTGCCGCGGATCACGAAGGCGCGCTCGCCCAGCAGCTCGAAGGTCATGTAGTCGCCGGTCTCGGGCAGGTCGTTCAGGTGGCAGACGATCTGCCAGGAGGGCAGGAAGACCTCCTCGCGCTCCAGGGCGAAGAATTCGTCGTTGTGATAGGTCCAGGCGGGCAGCGTGACGGCCGGCGCCCGGACTGCCGGATCGTTGGCGTTGGCCGGCGCCTCGGTCACCGCTTTCCGCGCGCCCGGTTCGGGCATCTCGAAACGCCCGGGACAGATGCTGGCGAGATAGGCGAGGCAGCGCCGCCGCGCGGCGGCCCGGTCGTAGGCCTCGGCCTCGAAGAGGATCTCCTGCCACAGGCTTTCCAGCAGTCCGACGAAACCGCAGGCCAGCGCGTCGCTGTCGACCAGCCGCCCGGACTCTTCGGCGAAGAGCCGCGCAAAGAGGCCGTAGACGCTCGCCGAATAGGCCCGGTCGAGCTCGCCGCAGACCCGCTGGTAGTCCTGCCGGGCGCGGGACTCGGAGATGAAGGCGTACCAGACCGAGACCTTTGCCGGGTCCGAGAGGCCGGGGTCCAGCATGGCGTCGACCAGGGCGACGAGGCCGGCGGCCGGATCCTCCTCGCCCGCCGCCACTGCGGTGCGCACGGCCGCCTCGTATTCCTCGGCCAGCTGCCCGAGGGTGGCCAGCAGCAGGGCCTCCTTGCTGTTGAAGTGGAAGTTGACCGAGGCTGCCGTCAGCCCGGCGCCCGCGGCCACCTTGGCCAGGGTTACTTGCGACAGCCCGTGCTCGGCGATCGCCGCGACAGCCGCCTCGATGAGCTGCCCGCGCCGCGCCGCGGTCGCACCCTGGGCTGCCTGAGCCGTCTGCGCCGCCTGGGCCTTGTCGAGCTGCATGGGGGGCCTCCTTCACCTTCTATCGGGGACTAAATCATCATATAGCAAAACTCTAAATGATCATTTAATACTTGTCAAGTGAAGGGTTTAGCTCTGAACGGCCGATTCACCGGGAGTGCCGCCGGCATGCCCTGCGATGTCTGCGAGCGCGCCCGCCGGAGTCCGGGTGCGGGCCCCGCAAGCGGTAGCAGACCAAGCGCCAGCGGCCCAATCCATCCGACCCGTTGGAGCCGGCCCGCCGCCGGCCTGGACCGGGAGCGAAACCAAATGGGGCGAGAATGTGGCATTGGCACGGCGGGAAACGGGCCGCCGTCACAATCCCTTGAAAAGGCACCGGGGCGATGGCGGAAGCGCTTTGGCCGTGCGTATCTGTTTGTCGGGATGCCCACCAATGGAAGCGCGATAGGCGCACCGGGACCCCCGCCGCGGACCGGCGATTCATTAACGGACGAGGAAGCCGAGCGTGCCTTCGCACAGCCTCAAAGCAGGAAAATTTAAACTCTTGTTAACCTTGTTCGTTCACCCTCGGTGCCGGTTTGTCCCACGCTTGCACGAGAGGCAGCCATGACCGCACAGACCGCCGAAGTCTTCGACATCTTCTCGGAAATCTACGAGCGAGAGAGGCAGGAGGAGATGAGCCTGCAAGACTATCTCCTTGCTTGCAGAGAAGATCCGTCGAGCTACGCCACGGCGGCCGAGCGCATGATTGCGGCCATCGGCGAGCCCGAGATGATCGATACCGCCAAGGACGAGCGCCTGGGCCGTATCTTCCTCAACCGCACCATCAAGATCTATCCCTCCTTCAGCGACTTCTTCGGCATGGAGGACACGATCGAGCGCATCGTGGGCTACTTCCGCTACGCGGCCCAGGGCCTCGAGGAGCGCAAGCAGATCCTCTACCTGCTGGGGCCCGTGGGCGGCGGCAAGTCCTCCCTCGCCGAGCGCCTGAAGCAGCTGATGGAGCACAATCCGATCTACGTGCTGAAGGCCGGGGACGAGATCAGCCCGGTGTTCGAATCGCCGCTCGGCCTGTTCGCGCCGGATCGCATGGGCGACCTGCTGGAAGAGAAGTACGGCGTCGCGCGCCGGCGTCTCACCGGCCTCATCTCGCCCTGGGCCACCAAGCGCCTCGACGAGTACGGCGGCGACATCTCCAAGTTCTCGGTGGTGCGCGTCATTCCCTCGAAGCTGCGCCAGGTCGCCATCGCCAAGACCGAGCCCGGCGACGAGAACAACCAGGACATCTCCTCCCTCGTCGGCAAGGTCGACATCCGCAAGCTGGAGCACTACAGCCAGCACGACCCCGACGCCTACAGCTACTCCGGCGGCCTCAACCGCACGACCCAGGGCCTGCTCGAGTTCGTCGAGATGTTCAAGGCGCCCATCAAGGTGCTACATCCCCTGCTGACGGCCACCCAGGAAGGCAACTACCTGGGCACCGAGAACTTCGGCGCCTTCCCCTTCCAGGGCGTGATCCTGGCCCACTCCAACGAGGCGGAATGGCAGCAGTTCAAGAACAACAAGAACAACGAGGCCTTCCTCGACCGCATCTCGGTGGTCAAGGTGCCCTACTGCCTGCGCGTCTCGGAGGAGAAGAGGATCTACGACAAGCTCTTGAGCGAGAGCGAGCTGGGCGAAGCCTCCTGCGCGCCCGAGGTGCTCGAGGTCCTGAGCCGCTTCAGCGTCGCCAGCCGCCTGCGCGAGCACGAGAACTCCAACATCTATTCCAAGATGCGCATCTACGACGGCGAGAACCTGAAGGACGTCGATCCCAAGGCCAAGTCGGTGCAGGAATACCGCGACGCCGGCGGCGTGGACGAAGGCATGAACGGCGTCTCCACGCGCTTTGCCTTCAAGGTGCTCTCCGAGACCTTCAACTACGACACCGAGGAGGTGGCGGCCGATCCGGTGCACCTCATGTACATCCTGGAGCAGGCCGTCAAGCGCGAGCAGTTCCCCGAGGACATCGAGAACAGCTACCTGGAGTTCATCAAGTCAGAGCTGGCGCCGCGCTACGCCGAGTTCATCGGCCACGAAATCCAGAAGGCCTATCTCGAGTCCTATTCCGAGTACGGCCAGAACCTCTTCGACCGCTACATCTCCTACGCGGACGCTTGGATCGAGGAGCAGGACTACAAGGACCCGGACACCGGCCAGGTCTTCAACCGCGAGATCCTGGACGCCGAGCTCTCCAAGATCGAGAAGCCGGCCGGCATCGCCAACCCCAAGGATTTCCGCAACGAGGTGGTGAAGTTCGCCCTCAGGGCCCGTGCGAACTACGGCGGCAACAACCCCTCCTGGACTAGCTACGAGAAGCTGCGCGAGGTGATCGAAAAGCGCATGTTCAGCCAGGTCGAGGATCTGCTGCCGGTGATCAGCTTCGGCACCAAGAAGGACAGCTCGACCGACAAGCAGCACAAAGAGTTCGTGCACCGGATGGCCGACCGCGGCTACACCGAACGCCAGGTGCGCCGGCTGGTCGAGTGGTACATGCGGGTCAACAAGGCCGGATAACGGCCGCAACCTGACGGACGCGCCTAAAAACCGCGCTGTGCTGGCGACATGCCCAACTTCATAGACCGGCGGCTCAACCCCAAGGACAAATCCCTCGGCAACCGACAGCGCTTCCTGAGGCGCGCCCGGGCGCAGATCAAAGAGGTCGTCAACCAGTCCTTGAAGGACCGCAGCATCACCGATGTGGACGGCGGGCAGACCATCTCCATCCCCACCAAGGGCATCGGCGAGCCGCGCTTCCATCACGCGCGCAGCGGCGGCAACCGGGAACAGGTCTTCACCGGCAACAAGGAGTTCGTCGCCGGCGACCGCATCGAGAAGCCCAAGGGCGGCGGCGGCGACGGCCAGGGCAAGCAGGCCTCGGACAGCGGCGAGGGCGAGGACGAGTTCCAGTTCGTGCTGTCGCGCGAGGAGTTCCTCGACCTCTTCTTCGAGGACCTGGAGCTGCCGGACCTGGTCAAGACCAGCCTCAAGGAAGTGCAGGCCTTCAAGCCGCGGCGCGCCGGCTACGCGGTCACCGGCACCGCCATCAACATCAACATGTCGCGCACCATGCGTAATTCCTTCGGGCGACGGATCGCGCTGAAGCGCCCCAAGCGGGCGGCGATCGAGGCCATCGAGCAGGAGATCGCCGACATGAGCGCGCGCAGCGGTCTCGAGGTCGAGGACGTGGCGCGCCTCAAGGCGCTCTGGGAGAAGATGGAGGAGCTCAACCGCCGGCGTAAGGCGATCCCCTACATCGACCCCTTCGACATCCGCTACAACCGCTTCGAAAGCCAGCCCGAGCCCAACACCAACGCCGTCATGCTCTGCCTGATGGACGTCTCCGGCTCCATGGGCCAGCGCGAGAAGGACCTGGCGAAGCGCTTCTTCGTCATGCTCCACCTCTTCCTGAAGCGCCGCTACGAGAAGATCGACATCGTCTTCATCCGCCACACACACGAGGCCCAGGAGGTGGACGAGGAGACCTTCTTCTACAGCCGCGAGACCGGCGGCACGGTGGTCAGCTCCGCCCTCGACAAGATGCTGGAGGTGGTGCTCGAGCGCTATCCGACCCGCGACTGGAACATCTACGCAGCGCAAGCCTCCGACGGCGACAACTTCCCGAACGACTCCGAACGCTGCGTCGCGCTGCTCGGCAACGAGATCATGCCGCTCTGCCAGTACTACGCCTACGTCGAGATCCTGGACGAGCGGGAGATGGACATCTTCCAGGACGAGGACAGCGGCACCCGCCTCTGGCAGGCCTACCGCAAGGTCACCCACGACTGGAAGAACTTCCAGATGAAGCGCATCGGCCGGCCCTCGGACATCTACCCGGTGTTCCGCGAGCTCTTCGCCAAGCAGCCGAAGGATCCCCTCGCCGCCGTCCGCAAGGTCGGCTGAGGAGCGCACGAGGCATGGCGAAGAAGGCGAAAGCGAAAGCCCCCGACTACCTCTTCGAAGGCTCCGAGTGGACCTTCGACAGCATGCAGCGCACCTTCGACGCCATCGAGCAGGTGGCGCTGGAGGACCTGGGCCTCGAGGTCTATCCCAACCAAGTCGAGATCATCTCCTCGGAGCAGATGCTGGACGCCTATGCCTCCATCGGCATGCCGCTCATGTACCAGCACTGGTCCTTCGGCAAGCATTTCGTGCGCGAGGAGCAGCTCTACCGCAAGGGCTTCATGGGGCTGGCCTACGAGCTGGTGATCAACTCGAACCCCTGCATCAGCTACAACATGGAAGAGAACACCATGGCCATGCAGGCCCTGGTGATGGCGCACGCGGCCTTCGGCCACAACCACTTCTTCAAGAACAACTACCTGTTCCAGCAGTGGACCGACGCCGAGGCCATCCTCGACTACCTGGAATTCGCCAAGCGCTACATCGCCAAGTGCGACGAGCGCCACGGCACCGAGGCGGTGGAGGAGATGCTGGACGCCGCCCACGCGGTCATGGACCACGGCGTGTTCCGCTACCGGCGCAACCAGAAATGGACGCTCAGCAAGCAGGAGGAGCGCGAGCGCGAACGGCGCGAGCACGAGGAGCGCACCTTCAACGACCTCTGGCGCACCATCCCCCAGCCCCAGACCGAGGAAGAGGCGAACGAGGCCGAGCGGGAGTACGCCGAGCGCAAGAAGCGGCTCAACCTGCCGGAAGAGAACCTGCTCTACTTCATCGAGAAGAACAGCCCGACGCTGGAGACCTGGCAGCGGGAGATCCTCAGGATCGTGCGCAACCTGGCCCAGTACTTCTATCCGCAGAAGCAGACCAAGGTGATGAACGAGGGCTGCGCCACCTTCGTCCACCACTACATCTTGAACGCGCTCTACGACCAGGGCCGGCTGCCCGAGGGCGTGCTGCTCGAGGTCCTGCACCACCACTCCAACGTGGTCATGCAGCCCGAGTTCGACGACCCGCGCTACCGCGGCCTCAATCCCTATGCGCTGGGCTTCAACATGATGTGCGACATCAGGCGCATCTGCGAGGATCCGGGCGAGGAGGACCGGGACTGGTTCCCGGAGATCGCCGGTTGCGGCGACTGGCGCAGCGTGCTGAAGGACGCCTGGGCCAACTACCGGGACGAGTCCTTCATCAAGCAGTACCTGAGCCCGCGCCTGATCCGCCAGATGCGCCTCTTCGTGCTCGACGACAAGGAGAAGGAGCCGCACTACACGGTGGCCGCCATCCACGACGAGCGCGGCTACGACCGGGTGCGGTGCATCCTGGCGCGCAACTATGACGTCGGCATCATCGAGCCCAACATCCAGATCGTCGACGTTGACCTGCGCGGCGACCGGGAGCTGCGCCTAGAGCACCTGGTGCGCGACGGCATTCCGCTCGCCGAGAAGACCCGCGACGAGGTGCTGAAGCACCTGCGCGTCCTCTGGGGCTACGAGGTCAGCCTGGCCGGCGTCGACGCCGAGACCGGCGAGACGGTCTACGAGACCAGCACGGCCCAGACGGCAAGCAGCGACAAGGCCGCCTGAGCATCCCGCTTGTTGCCTCTGCCCCGCGAGGGAAGAGACTGCCGGCCCGAGCCAACGGCGACGGCCTCGCTCCCCATGTACCGGAACCCGGACGGCTACGACCTCTACATGGGGCGCTGGAGCGCGCGGCTCGCCCCGCCGTTCCTCGACTTCTGCGGGATAGACAAGCCTGGCCGCTATCTCGACCTGGGCTGCGGCACGGGCTCGCGCGTCCAGGATCCCGCGCCCGAGGCCCGGGCGGCGGTCAGAGCCGAAGTCGGGCGGCGCCTTCTCGGCGACCGTCCCGACGGGCCCTTCACCCTGATCGCCCGGGCCTTTGCCGTGCGCGGCCGGGTGCCGCCCGTCTGAGGCTCCGAGGTCTCAGCCGCCGGTTTCGGCCTGGTGCGCCGCCGCCATCTCGGCCATGCTGGCGAAGTGGAAGTCGGTGATGATCTCGCCGGGCGGCGGCAGGGTGGCGCCCCAGCCCGCCTGGTCCTTGCGGCGGTCGATCCAGGCGGTCGCCAGGCCGAAGCCCTTGGCGGGGGCATGGTCGTGGAACAGGCTCTGGGCCGTGTGCAGCACCTGGCCCGGCTCGACGCCCAGATCGTCCTTCAGGTGCGCCAGCAAGTACTCGAAGTTGGCCGCCGCCGGCTTGTAGGAGCCGATGTCCTCGGCCGTGTAGACAGCGTCGAAGGCGACCTCGAGGCGCCGGTTGCTGGCGGCGAAGCCGGCGCGGTGCACGTTGGAGAGGATGACCAGCTTGTAATGCGCCTTCAGGTAAGTGAGCGCCTCGACCGAGTCCGGAAAGGCCGGCCAGTCGGGCACCGAGGCGCCGAAACGGACATCCATGTCCTCCGTGGTCTCCAGGCCCCAGTCGCCGGCGAGCTGCCGGTGCACGGCCGCCAGCAGCTCCGGATAGATGAGGCCGGGTGTGGCCTTTTCCTGCGCCGACTCCCTCTCCGCGAATCCCTCCAGTGCCCGGTCGCGGTCCAAGCCCGAGGTATCGTTCGCGAGCAGCGGCTGCAGCGCCGCCCAGATGCCGCTCTCCCAATCGATCAGCGTGCCGTAGCAGTCGAAGGTCAGGGTGGTGAAGTCGCTCAGGCGCATGGCTCGGCTCTCCTGCTCTACTACCCGGCTTGCGCCGGGCAAGACCGCTAGACTGATCTTGTTTTGAGCGCCTGTCTTGACCGCTCCTCGCGTTCTTGTGGCCGAGTCTCTTCCTCCCGGAGCCCCAGGCGGGGACAACGCCGAGCGCGGCGGTAACGGGCAGGCGTCGTTCCGGTCTCTCTGCGGAAGGCGCGGCTGAGCGCCGTCTGGTCGCCGTAGCCGACAAGCAGCGCGATTTGGGCGATGGGCAGATCCGATTCGGCCAGCAGCTCGCGTGCCCGGGCGATGCGCAGAGCCGTCAGGTAGGCCTGCGGCGTCTGGTTCAGCCAGCGCCGGAACAGGGCGTGGAAGCGGCTCGGGCTGAGGCTTGCGGCCGCCGCGGCGTCGGCGCTTCCAATCGGCTGGGCGTAGTTCCGCCGCAGGAAGGCGAGCGCACGTTCGAGCCGCGCCGGCAGGTCCGCCGAGCCGCCCGTCAGCTCGGAATCGAGCACCGCCAGGAGAAGCGGCGCGGCATGGGCATCGAGCGCCTCCGATGCCGGCCCAAGGGGCGAGCGCACGAGAAACCCGGTCAGGTGGTAGAGCCCCGGGCCCAAGGTGAAGAAGGCGCGCGCCCGTCCGGCATCCGCAAGACGCGGGGGCCCCGCAGTGTCGCTCTCGAAAACGTCCAGGATGGCGAAGCGGTTCTCTCCCAGCCCTCGGAAGGCATGGCGCGCATCGGGTGGAACGATCGCGCCTTGCCCCGCGCCGACCAGGTCGCTACTGCCTTCCACCTCCAGCTCCATGTCTCCCGCCAGCGGCAGGAGCACCTGGACAAAGGGATGGCTATGGCTCTCTTCGTCGCGCGGGTAGCTGCGCAGGTTGAGTACGGCCTGGGTCATGCCGGCGCCTCGCAAGTCATGGACTCACACGAGAGACCTTGTAGCAGAGCAGCGCCATCCTGGCTTTGCGAATCCGGCCGGCCTGGCGCCCTACAGGCGCCGCGGCAGGTAGCGGGCGAATAAAGCGATGGCGAGCATGCCGATGCCCCCGGCCACGAAGACAGCGGGCAACTGGAAGGCCTTCAGCAGCAGGGCGAAGAGCCCCGGCGGCGCGAGCTGCGAGACGTCGCGGTAGGTGGCGAAGACGGTGGTCATCTCGGCCCGCTCCATGGGGTGGACCGCCCGCAGGAAGGGCACGTTGCCCGCGCCGTCGATGGCGCCCGTGATCAAGGCCGCCGCCACCAGCACCGCCGCCACCAGCCAGGGGACGCCGCCGATCGCCGCGATCGCCACCGTCGCCAGTCCGCTCGCCGCGTAGGCCGCCACCAGCAGCCGCCGCAGGCCGTAGCGCCGGCCGAGCCAGCCCCAGAGCGGCACCAGGAAGAGCGCGCCCGAGGCGATCGAGACGATGGCGCCCGCCGTCACCTCGTCGAGGCCCGACTTGACCGCATGGATAGGCGCGTAGACGAAGAACATGGACCACCAGGCCGCCCGCCCGAAGGCGAGCAGCCAGGCCAGGCGCAGGCGCGGCTGCGCGACAAAGCGTGCCAGGTACTTGGCCGGGCTGGGCGGCGGCCCCTTGGCGGGGGCGACGGCCGGGTTCTCTGTCAGGCGCAGGACCCAGAAGAGCCCCAGGGTGGCAAGCGCCGAGGCGCTGGCCAGGAGATAGGGCGCCCAGTGGGTGACCTGGTCCTGCAGATAGACTCCCAGCCAGGGGCCGAGCGCCCAGACGCCGGCCGCGTAGAAGAGGCGCAAAGGCTCGAAGCGCCCCAGCTCCTGGCGCGGGATGTGATCCATCAGGTAGAGCTGCAGGGTGATCTCGAGGCAGGCGACGGCGAAGAGCTGCAGCGCCATGCCGGCCACCAGGGTGGGCAAGCTGTCCAGGGCGAGCAGCAACGGCGAGCCCGAGAGCAGCAGCGCGCCCAGCGTGAAAACCCGGCGCCGGCGGATGGCGCGCACCAGACCGGGGATCGAGAGGCTGACCAGCAGGTTGGCCAGGCTGAGGGAGAAGTAGAGCACGCTGACCGCCTGGGCGGTTTCCAGGTGCGCCAGCGCCTGCAAGGGCACCAGGGTGATCAGCAGGGTGCGGCCGAGGACCGCCAGGGTGAAGAGAGCCGCGAAGGTGCGCGCGCGTTGGGCGCTCGCCGTGCCGAGCCAGACTGGCAGATGAACGTGTCGCACGCGTCCCGGTTCCCGTCCCGCGCGTTCCGAGGAATCCGGAAGACGAGCCTAGCCGATCCCGCCCGCCGCCAGGCCTGCGTTCTCGGCATGGCAGCCCCCTGCCCCGCGCTGCCCGCGGCCGTCGGATTCACGCTATGAATCTGCGCGGACAAGTCCTTGCTTTGGTATATCGTTGCGGTCGGGTACGTCGACGCGCAGGGCCGGACCGGGCGAAGGCCGCGCGAAGGGGGGCGTATGCAGGACAAGGGTTTCGACAAATGGGTAGGGCGGGTCTACAGGGCCGAGAGCAATGAAGACCTGAAGCGCAAGTACGACGCCTGGGCGGCCGACTACGACCGCGACGTCGAGAGCGTGCGCTACAACCTGCCGGCCCTCGCCGCCGGGCTGTTCGGACGCCACGTGGCGCCGGATGCCGGCGAGGTCCTGGATGCCGGCTGCGGCACCGGCCTCTTGGGCGAGCCGCTTCATCTCTTGGGCTATCACGACCTGGTCGGCGTCGACCTCTCGCCGGAGATGCTGGCGCGGGCAAAGGCGCGCGGGGTCTACCGGGAGCTGCAGGCCATGGATCTGGGCGCGCGGCTCGACTTCCCGGACGACCGCTTCGCCGCTGCCGCGGCGCTGGGCGTCCTCACGCCCGGCCATGCGCCGCCGCGGGCGCTCGACGAGATGCTGCGGGTAACCAGGCCGGGCGGCCATCTGATCTTCACGGTCAGCCGGCCGGCCTTCGAGGAGGGCGGCTTCGAGGCCCACATGGAGGCCATCGGCGCGGCGGGCCGCTGGGAGGCCCGCGAGGCCACTCGCCCCTTCCTGGCCATCCCTGGCTCGAAGACGGAGGGCGACCTGGAGTGCCGCTTCTACGTCTTCCGGGTTCTCTAGGTCCCGCGGCCGGCAGGAGGAGAGCGCCATGCCCCCGCTCCTCGCCGGCAACCTCGTCGCGCTCTTCTGCATGGTGCTCTGGGCCTCGAGCTTCCCGATCACCGGCGCCCTGCTGGCGGATTGGCACCCGCTGCTCCTGACCCCGGCCAGGCTGGTGCCGGGATCGATCGTCATCCTGCTGGCGAGCCTGGCCGCCGGTCACGGCAAGGCCGTCCGCCGCGCGCCCTGGCGGAGAATCCTGCTGTTCGGCGGCCTGGGCATGGGCATGGGGACCACGCTGCTGGTCTTCGCCCTGAACTACGCCAACCCGGTCACCGTCGCCATCATCACCACCACCTTTCCCCTGGTCTCTGCCGTCATGGGCTACTTCGGCGGCAGCGAACGGGTGACGCTCGCCCTCGGGCTCGGGATCGCCTGCGCCATCGCCGGCGGCGTGCTGCTCAGCTTCGAGCCCGGCAGCGCTACGCTCGACCTGCGCGGCGGCGAGATCCTCGCCCTCCTATCCGTCTTCCTTTGGGCCTGGTTCGCCAGGGGCGCGGTCCTCAGCCTCGGCGACCTGCCCGACCTGGCGCGGGCCGCCTGCACCATGCTGGCCGCGAGCCTGATGGTGTCGCTGGTCGCGGCCGGCGCGTTCCTGGCCGGCGCCGTGGAGCCGCGCTACGACCTCTCCCTCGACTCGATCGGCCTGCTGCTGTGGCTCGGGGTGATCGCCAACGGCGTCACCATGGTGCTCTGGATGACCGCCAGCCGCCTGCTCGGCGTCACCGTGGCCGGCATCCATCTGAACGGCGTGCCCTTCTACGTGATCCTCATGGCGCTCGCGGTGGGCGGAACGATCTTCGCCCAGCAAGTCTGGGGCGCCTGCCTGGTCGCCCTCGGTGCCCTGCTCGCCCAGCTCCCCGCGCGCCGCGCCCGCTGCGCCGCGCTGCCTCTCAGGGATTAAGCCGGCAGCGTCCGTGCGTTCGGCACCGGCCCTGGACCGCGGCCGCCGCATCCCTGTCGCCGTGTAGCAGGTGGTAGTGGGCGCTCAGGTCCTCGTAGAAGCCTTCGACCGCGGTCGTCTCCCTTCCGGAAGATCTCTCCTCACCGGCCGACGGCACCGGTCTTCCCGCTCGCAAACGCGATGTCACGCAGCACGCAGCCTCCACGGATGGTCCGGAGAGGGTCTCTGGCCTCCGGCCGGTCCAAAGCCGCTCGCCAAGTGGCCACGAGAGGCTTCCGCCCGGACCGAACCCGGTGCACAATGTCCTGGATCCGCTGACGTTCCGGCAGCCCGCGAGACGGGACAAGCGCCCGCAGGCGGACCGGGGAGGTGACCGATCTGGATGGGTTTTCGCTGCGCCATTGGTGGGTCGTCTCTACCGGCAACGGCGGCAGGATTAAAAATCGGTTCGAGTTCGCTTACCAGGGCCGAAAAGCCGAGACCGGACGACGCAATTGCGATAAACTAAATGAAGCGGATTATATAACTCTTTGTTGTAAAAGAAATTATTCACTTAGGGCACGCGCGGTGGGGTGCCGGGGGAGAAGAGGGAGAGGCGAGCCATGTCGGAGAGGCAGGAGACCGATTTCGATTCCATGCGGGCGGAAATGGTGGAGGTGATCGCCGCCTACGCCCTGCTGAGCTCGGACCAGATCCGGAAGGAGCGTTTCGACGACCGCGTCATGCAGGCGGTCGCCAACGTGCCGCGCCACGACTACGTCCCCGACGAGCTGCAGGAAGTGGCCTACGCCAACATCCCGCTGCCGATCGGCCACGGAAAGACCATTTCCCAGCCCTTCATCGTGGCCCTCATGACCGACCTGCTGGACCTGCAGGAGGACGACAAGGTGCTGGAGATCGGCACCGGCCTCGGCTATCAGGCGGCGATCCTGGCCGAGCTGGTGGACGAGGTCTACACGGTCGAGATCATCGAGGAGCTGGGCGGCGACGCCGAGGCGCGCCTGCAGCAGGCGGGCTACCAGAACGTGCAGATCCGGATCGGCGACGGCGGCCAGGGCTGGCCCGGCCACGCGCCCTTCGACAAGGTCATCGTCACCGCCGCGCCCGAGCTGATCCCCCCGCCGCTGCTGGAACAGCTGCGCCCCGGCGGCCGCATGGTGATCCCGGCCGGCCTCGAGGACCAGCAGCAGCTCATCCTGCTGGAGAAGGACCTCAGCGGACGCATGTCCACCAATGAGATCATCCCGGTCGTCTTCTCCCGCCTGATCACGGCGCACTAAGCGGCGCCCCAAGCAGACCCGAGGCTCCAGCCCCCCTCCCTGGCGGAGACCGCAGGAACCGGCAGCGCGTCACATGTGGCGCGTCAGGCCGCCGTCGACCCTGAGGTTCTGGCCGGTGATGTAGCCGGCATCGTCGGAGAGGAGGAAGGCGGCCGTCTTGGCGATCTCCTCCACCGTGCCGATGCGCCCGAGCGGGACCGGCCCGGCCGTCTCCGGGGCATGGGCCAGGCTGTCGATGAAGCCCGGCAGGATACTGTTCATGCGGATCCCGGCCGGGCCGTAGCGGTCGGCGTAGAGCTTGGTGTAGGCGCCGATCCCGGCCCGCAGCACCGAGGAGACCGGGAAGGTCAGGCTGGGCTCGAAGGAGGAGAAGGTGGTGATGTTGACGATGGCGCCACCGCCCTGGCGCTCCATCTCCGGGGTCACCAGGCGGGCCATGCGCACCACGCTCAGGAGGATCAGGTCGACGCCCTTCAGCCAGTCCTCGTCGCTGATGGCGATCAGGTCGCCCTTGGGCGGCCCGCCGGTGTGGTTGACTACGGCGTCGATCCGGCCGTGGGTCTCGAGCGTGCGCGCCACCAGGCCCTCGAGGTCGGCGGCCTCGGCCGTCGAGCCCCTGAGGCCGATGCCGCCCAGTTCGCCGGCCAGCCGCTCGGCGCTCTCCGAGGGCGACATGACGGCGAGCGTGTAGCCGCGCGCGTGCAGCTCCCGCGCGATGGCGGCGCCCATGCCGCGCCCGCCACCGGTGACGACGGCGACCTTCTTGTCCCTGCTCATGGACTCCCCCTCTCCTCCCCGTCGGTGTGAACTCTCGGCCTCATTGGAGCCGCACCCATCCTAGCACTCAAGGCCCAGGCGGCGATGCCAGTCGGCGATCGACTCCTCCGGGTACTCGTCGAACTGCCGGTCCTTGGGACCGGCCTCGACGGGCACCCAGGCCGCCCTGGAGCCCAGCATGAGATGGGTGCGTTCCGGGGCCGCCGGCAGCTCCGTGTCGATGGCCGAGGCGAAGGGATGCACCAGCTCCGGCCAGCGCGGGTCCCAGACCCAGAGGGCCGCCCCGCAGTGACGGCAGAAATTGCGCTCCGCCGGGCTTTCGCCCTCCGCCTCGCCGGCCCCGTCGCGCATGACGGCGTGATAGACACTGAGATGCTCCCGCCCCTCGACCTCGAGGGTCTCGTGATCGCCCCCGAGGTTGATGGCATAGCCTCCGCCCCCCGCCGTCTTGCGGCAGATCGAGCAGTAGCAGAGATTGAAGGGATAGGGATGTTCGCACTGCAGGCGGAAGCGCACCCGTCCGCAATGGCAGGATCCTTCGAGCTGCATGACGGCCTCCTCCTCGTTCGGCGCCTTTCGGCTGAGACCATCATGGCCGATCCGAGCGCCGGGCGCCGCATCGGAGTCGCCGCGCGGGTCCTGTGAAAACGCGCCCAGGAGCCTTGACAGCGGCCATCGGAGACAATATTTCTAGAATAATCGAATTAACTGCCGTGCGAACGGCCCAAATCCAAGGAGACCTGACCCATGCGCCGCATCCACATCGGCCTCAACGTCAAGGACCTGGACGCCTCGGTCCGCTTCTACAACGAGCTCTTCGGGGCTACGCCCAGCGTGCTGAAGGACGACTACGCGAAGTGGATGCTGGAGGATCCGCGGGTCAACTTCTCCATCTCTCAGCGCTGCTCGGTCAACCACGACATCCACTTCGGCATCCAGGTCGAGAACCCCGAGGAGCTCCACGAAACGGCGGAGCGCTTGCGCCAGGCGGGCGAGCGGGTGTTCGACGAGGAGGACGCCCACTGCTGCTACCACAAATCCGAGAAGGCCTGGGTGGCGGACCCGCAGAACCTGCTGTGGGAAACCTTCCTGACCCAGGGGCAGATCACCGAGTACGGCGAGGACAACGCCGAGATCGACCGGCTGCAGCAGCAGGCCTGTTGTCCGACCGGGCTCAGCCCTAGAGCGGGATGAGATAAGATTGAACCACGCTGACGGAGCGATTTTGGCCGGACGTTAGGCCAAGGATAGTTGTGGGGACGAAGGACATGCCGAAGCATATTCGAGGAGGAGCGACGCGGCGTCCGGCCAAAAGCGCCCGTCCCGTACGGGTTGGCCTGGGTTGGCCCGCCGCGTCGTTGCGGGCCTCGCCCGATGCCCCGCATCGCGCTGCGACCCGCGCCTAGCGGACGGAGCCAACCCAGGCCAACAGCGTTGATCCAATCTCATCTCATCCCGCTCTAGTTCGCCGGGGCCGTTCCGGCCTACTGCAAGGCCGCCGCGCGCTCCGCCAGCGCGCTCTTGGTCCACATGCGCTTCGAACAGAACCACTCGGCCGGGCTCAGCTCGATCCAGGCCTCGAACAGAGCGTAGACCTTGCGCGTCATCTGCATGGCCTTGTCCTCTTCCGGCGCGTCGGCGTCGTCCGGCTCTACCGGCGGGTGGAGCGTCACCCTGAGGTGCGTGGCGCTGATGCGCTCGACCTGCACGGGCACCAGTTGGTAGCCGTACTTGAGCGCCAGGCGCGCGGGGCTTGAGGTCACGCTCATGTCCAGACCGAAAAACTGCACGATGTCGCCTTGTTCGATGCGTCGATCCGTCAGCACGCCGATCGAGCGGCCCTCGGACAAATCACGCATCAGCGGGCGCAGGCCATCCAGCTTGGAGATGAAACCACAGCCGAGCGCCGCCCGCCGGCGCTGCAACATGGCCGCGACCAGGGGGTTGCCCTCGGGCGTGTAGACGACGGTCAAGGGGACGCCGCTTGCCGCCACGCGCGCCGCGGAAATCTCCCAATTGCCCAGATGGGCGCCAATGAAGACCACCGGCCGGCCGGAACCGTTGTAGATATCCAGATCGGATCGCGCCACAAGCTCGATGCGTTCCTTGGCCCGGGGACCGCAAAGCTCCGGAAGGTGGGCGAACTCGGCCAGGACCTGACCGAAGTTGGCCCAGACCCCGCGCGCGAGGCGTTCGATCTCCTCGTCGTCGCACTGCGGCATGGCTACGCTCAGGTTGGTCCGGATGTGGCGATGGCGGCGGAAACGGGGTCCCAGCGCGCCTAGAACAGCCCTTCCCATGGCGACCGCGCGCTCTATCGGCAGGCAGCTCGAGACGAACCAGAAGGACCAGAGTACTGCGGCTTCCGCCATCCAAGCCGGCCAGCGCAGGACCGGCAGGTCGCGAATCCGGCCATGCGAGGCCTTGCGGCCACCGGCCGACGTCTTGCCTCGACGAGACACGCTGCTCCCCTCCGTCTCGGGCGCCAAGCCTCTGAAACCGGACCGTGAGATGTCATGGGCCGCCGTTGGCGGCCTCGGGCGGCGCAAACTACAACGGCGACGCTGGGCCGGCCAAGACCCCTCGGAGGGCCACGGCTTCAGGGATCCGCCTGGCTGCCGTCGGATACCCTGGGCCCGCCTGAGCGGCGACCGATCGGCCAGCCCGCCAAATGCGAAGCGGCTCTTTAAGGCTGTTTGCGACGGCTTCGTCCGAAGTTTCGATCTATAGGTCGGATTTGTTACGAAGTCTTCACGTAACAGGCTTTACTTTCAATCTATTAGCACTAAATATGGCGTGCGCGCGGCCAAGCCGGGCCGCCGGCCAAACTCCGGAACGATCGGGCCGCCGTATGACGAGCTTGTCGCAAAGCCCAGCCAGCGGATTACATGGGGATGTTCGCCGCCGAGCGGCCGTAAAGCGGTTCATGAGCCGCTTTCCTGCCCTTCCCCTGATCGCTTCCCTGGCCGCCCCCGTGGTGGCCTTGGCCCTGTCGCTGGCCCCGGCCGGCGCGGGCGCCGCGGCCGCCACCCCGCCGGGCGGCGTCAAGCTGACCTACGAGGTCCATGCCGGCGGCTTCATCGTCGCCGACGGCAAGTTCCATATCGACCTGGCGCCCGACTACTTCGACGCCGGGGTGGTGATCCGCCCCCGCGGCCTGCCCGCGCTGCTGAAGGAGTTCCGCCTGAACTCCGAGGCCGAGGGGCTGCGCAGCCAGGCGGGCATGGAACCGCTGCGCTACAGCAGCGAGTACTGGAAGAACGACCGCCGCCGCCGCTGGGTCGAAATCGACTACGCCGCCGACGCCCTGCCGCAGGTCGAGGCGATGCCGCCGGCGGAGGACGACGAGCGCGTCGAGGTGCCACCGGCCCTGCTGGTCGACAGCCTCGATCCCATGAGCGCCGCCCTGGCCCTGTCTGAGCAGATCGAGCGGAATGGCCGCTGTGACGGCGCCATCGACGTCTACGACGGGCGGCGCCTGTTCCGCCTGGAGCTGAGCCACCTGGGTTTCACCGAGGTGGAGGCGCCCTACAAGAAGGACGCGCCCGTCCCCAGCATGAAGTGCCGACTGGAGATCGCCAAGATTACCGGCTTCGAGGACAAGGAGCGCAAGTCCAAGCGCTACCCCGATACGATCACCCTCTATCTGACGCCGCTCGCCGGGGACGGCCTCTGGCTGCCGGTCAGGCTGGAGGCCAAGCACTTCCTCGGCACCCTGATGGTGCGCCTGGTCTCGGTCGAGGAGACCGGTCGGCGGACCCAGCAGGCCGCCCGCGCGTCGCGGCACGCCGCGGCCGGCAAGGACAGCCCGCGCCCTCCCAGCCCCAGCGCCGCCGCGAAGGCCGGAACCGTCCCCTTGCCCGTGGGCCTAGGCATCAGTTTGCCCCGATAGCGGCCATCTCAGAGGCCCGCCCGCCGAGCCGAAGCCCGGAGAGGCGCTCCCAGGAGCGAAGCCCGGGCGGGACCGCCGGAGGACTGAGGGAAACGGCGTCCGACCGTCCCTTCTCTGCCGACTTGCCGCCCAGACTCGAAAGGCGTAGGTAGTGACAGTCCCGCCACCCGCGCAATTTTGTTGCGCAGAATACCGCTGGCTTCGGGAGACCTGAAGGCGCCGCCATGATCGGCAGCATCCTGACAATCTTCCTGCGGGCCCCGGGCACCCGGCCCTGGGCCGTGCTGCTATGCCTGCTGGTATCCAGCCTGGCCGGCGGCCTCGGCCTGGCGAGCCTGCTGCCGCTGTTCAGCGTCGCCGGCGGCGGCCAGGAGAGCGACTCGCCGGTTTCCCAGTTCGTCATAGAGCTGCTGGCCGCCTTCGGCCTGGAGCCCAACATCGCGCCGCTCCTGGTGCTCCTGGTGGTCGGGATCACCGTCAGGAGCCTCTTGATGCTGCTCGCCATGAGCTACGTGGGCTACACCACGGCCCGGGTGGCGACGGGGCTGCGCAGCGATCTGATCCGCCAGCTCCTGGCCGTGCGCTGGAGCTATCTGGCGAGCCAGCCCATGGGCCGCTTCGCCAACGCCATCAGCAACGACGCGACCCGGGCCGGCAAGGCCTACTTCATCTCCGCCAGCTTCGTGGCCAACGCCATTCAGGCGATCATCTACGTCGGGGTCGCCCTCTTCATCTCCTGGCAGCTCGCCCTGGTGGCCTTCTTCGCGGGGCTGGCCATCGCCGTCGTCCTGCAGGCCTTCGTGAAGATCTCGCGCCGCGCCGGTTTCCGGCAGACCCAGCGCACGGCCGAGCTGGTGACCTATCTCACCGACGCCCTCAACAGCATCAAGCCGCTCAAGGCCATGGCCCGCCAGGACGGCTTCGCACGGCTGTTCGAGCGCAAGATCGGCTCCCTGCGCCGGGCCCTGCGGCGCCAGGTGCTGAGCAAGGAGATCCGCCGGGCCCTGGAGCAGATCCTTTCGGTCATCTGCCTGGCCTTGGTGTTCTACGCGGCGGTCTCGCTCTGGGCCTTTCCGATCTCGGAGGTCCTGGTCATGGGAGTGCTGCTGCTGCAGACCCTCAAGAACATCGGCAAGGTCCAGGAGTACCTGCAGGAAGCGGCCGTCTTCGAGAGCCCCTACCAGGCGGTGCAGGAACTCATCCAAGAGGCGGGCGAGGCGCGCGAGGGCCTGGGCGACGGCCGGGCACCGAGCCTGGACGAGAGCGTGCGCTTGGCACATGTCGATTTCGCCTTCGCCGGCCAGCCAGTGCTCAAGGGCGTCGACCTGGAGCTGCCGGTCGGCGAGATCTCGGTGCTGACGGGGCCATCGGGCTCCGGCAAGACCACCATCTCCGACCTGATCCTGGCCCTGCACGAGCCGGACCGCGGCCAGGTGCTCGTCGACGGCGTGCCGCTGGGCCAGCTCAACCGCAACGCCTGGCGCAGCATGATCGGCTACGTGCCCCAGGACCTGATTCTGTTTCACGACAGCGTCTACGCCAACGTGGCCTTGGGCGACCCGGAGGTCAGCGAGGAGGACGTCCGCGCCGCCCTGGAGGCGGCGGGCGCCTGGGACTTCGTGCGCGGCCTGCCCGAAGGCCTGATGTCGATCGCCGGCGAGAAGGGCGCAAAGCTGTCGGGTGGTCAGCGCCAGCGCATCTCCCTCGCCCGGGCCCTGGCGACCAAGCCCCGGATGCTGATCCTGGACGAGGTGACCAGCGCCCTCGATCCCAAGACCGAGCGGGATCTCTGCCAGCGCCTGAAGGCCCTGGCCCACGACAAGGCGATCCTGGCGATCACCCACCGCCTCGGCTTCCTCGACATCGCCGACCGGGTCTATAGGCTCGAGGACGGCATGGTGACGGAGGCGGTCGCGCACCAGGAAGCGAGGCTCGCGCGGCAGGCCTGATCCTCCCATGACGCCACGACTCCAGACGCCATGACTCCAAGAGCCGCCAAGCCATGAGCCTCGCCGAAAGCAGCCTCCCCGAGCCCGAAGCGGCGGCGCCGACCCCGAACATGTGGCTCGTGGTCGGCGACAAGATGGGCGACAACGCCCAGGCAGAGATCATCGCCGACGCGCTGGGCTGGCCCTACACCCGCAAGGAGCTCCACTTCAAGGCGCGCTACGAGACCGGCAAGCCGCGGTTCCGGGCCACGCTGCAACACGTCGACACCGACCGCTCCGACCCGCTGGCGCCGCCCTGGCCGGACATCATCCTGACCGTCGGCCGGCGCCCGGCCATGGCGGCTCTCTGGGTCCGCCGGCAGTCGCGTCGGCACAGCAAACTGGTGCTGATCGGCCGGCCGCGCCGCGGTCTGCACCCCTACTCGCTGGTCATCGTCTCGCCCCAGTTCCGGGTCCCGGCGCTCAAGAACGTGCTGCAGCTCGAGCTGCCGCTGATGCGGGTCGACAGGAACAGGATCGCCGGCGGGGCCGAGCAGTGGCGCGACGCCTTCGCCGAGCTGCCGCGGCCGCTGACGGCAGTGCTGGTGGGCGGCGTGACCCGGCCCTACCGGCTGGACGCCGAGGTGGCCCGCGACCTGGCGGCGCGAACGGCGGAGGCGGCCGACGGCCAGGGCACCCTCTACTTCACCACCAGCCGCCGCACTGGCGCCGGCGTCGCCGAAGCGCTGGAGGCCGCGGCGCCGCCGGGCAGCCGGGTCTTCCACTGGACACCGGAGGCCAGCGAAAACCCCTATCTGGGGCTGCTGGCGCTCGCCGACCGCTTCGTGGTGACCGGCGACAGCATTTCCATGATGACCGAGGTGGTGCGCCTGGGAAGGCCGCTCGCCATCTATTCCCTGCCGGTCCGCTTCCCCCTCTTCCAGCGTTTCCGGAGCTTTGTCGCGAACCTCTTTCTGCCCTTGGAGGGCCGCGCCCTGCCGTTCCTTCGGGACCTCGGCGAGGGCCTTTTCCGGCTCGGAGCGATCGGATACATTCGCGACCTCGGCGCCATGCACGAACGGCTGATCGCCAGCGGCCTGGCCGTAAGACTGGGCGATCCTTTTCCAGAAGGCCGGAGCGAGGTGCCGGATGCCCTGCACCAGGTGGTGGAGCGGATCAGGGGTCTTTCTGAGGGGACCGGCGGCGTTCGCTAGCACGGACGGGGCCGGTTTCCAGGTTTGTCCTGGCCGATCCGGCTTGCTATGAGTGCGCCGCCGGAGCGACCGCCCCTAACCGACGACTCAGCAGGGTGACGCAAGGTCATGTTTTCGTTCGAGCATGTGGACTTCCTCTACGAGCCCTACCCGATCGGCCTGATCAAGCCGGTGATGGAGGACGGCCTCTACGAGCAGCTGGTCGAGCGCTTTCCGCCGGCCGACCTCTTCATGTTCATGCCGAAATTCGGCAACAAGTACACGCTCTCGGAAAAGTTCAATCCGGAGAAGTACCACGAGTACATCAAGGAGACGCCGCCCTGGCGCGAGCTGCACGCCTGGATCAAGAGCGAGGACTTCTTCCGCACCATCGTCGACATGCTCTACCAGCACCATATCGACATGGGCATGGAGAAGGCGCACTTCGCCGGCAAGACGGTCTGGCCGTGGCGCCTGGGGGAGATCGCCAAGGGCCGCTGGCCGCGCGGCGACCAGGCCTTCCGCACGCGCTTCGAGTTCTCCATGCTGCCGGCCGACGGCGGCTACGTCACGCCCCACACGGACACGCCCCGCAAGGTCATCACCCTCGTGGTCTCCATGGTCAAGAACGGCGATTGGGACCAGGCCCTCGGCGGCGGCACCGAGGTCAACCGGCCCAAGGACCCGCAGCGCAGCTTCAACTATCAGAACGAGCAGCTAGACTTCGACGAGATCGACCGCCTGCATTGCTTCGAGTTCGGGCCGAACCAGTGCGTGATCTTCGTCAAGACCTTCAACTCGCTCCACTGCGTGCGGCCGATGAAGGCGAAGGGCAGCGACGCCATGCGCCGGACGCTCACCATCAACATCGAGAAGCAGGAATAGGACGCACCCGCTCCGGGCAGGACCCGGCGGCACGGAGGACGACATGGTTCACAGCATCCTCGACCGCATAGACGAGACCAACATCTCCCGCGAAGGCTTTCCCCACGCCGTGGTCGAGGAGGCTTTGCCCCCGGCCTACTACGAAGAGCTGGCGGCCTGCTTTCCCGCCATCGAGACCGCCACCGGCGGGGCCCCGCTCAAGAACAACCGGGCCTACCGGATGCTGGCGCTCGAGACCATGGATAATCCAGATATTCCAGATGTTTGGCGCGAGTTCGTGAAGTATCACTGCTCCTCGGAGTTCTACGCACGGCTGTGCGACCTCTGGGGGGCGGACATCATGCGGACCCACCCGACCCTGGAGGAGAACTTCGGCGCGCCTCTCAAGGAACTCTCGGTCGGCATCCGGCACACGGGCAAGGAGGAGAACACGGCCAACCTCACCCACGACGTCATGCTCGACTGCCAGTTCAGCTACAACAGCCCGGTGAAGAGCCTCTCGTCGGTGCGCGGGCCCCATCTCGACAGTCCCTTCAAGCTGTTCGCGGCGCTGCTCTACTTCCGCCATCCCGACGACCGCTCGACCGGCGGCGACTTCGACATCTACCGCCTGAAGGAGGGCCGCGGCATGACGCCGCGGCCGGCCAAGATCAACCCGCGCAACGTGGAGCTTGTGCGCACCGTGCCCTACCGGGCCAACACCCTGGTCCTGTTCATCAACGCGCCCGGCGCCATCCACGGCGTCACGCAGCGCTCGGTGACCGACATTCCACGGCGCTACATGAACTTCCTGGGCGAGTGCTACCGGGGCAAGAGCGGCGAGTTCTTCGTCGCCGGAGACGTGCCCATCTCTGGCTTCTGGCCATCCATGAAGCGGGCCTGGAAGCGGGTAAAGCCCAAGGCCATGGCGGCCGGCGGCGCCTGATCGGGACTCGGCGCACGCCCATGGCGCTTTACATACCCTCCAACAAGCACGTCCGCGAAACCCTTCTGGCGGTTTTGTTTTTCCTGCCGGAGGAGCGGAAGCTCAGGATCAACCGCTGGCTGCGCGGACGCCACGAGCACCACAAGCTGCGCCACGCGGACGTAGTCATCGTCTCCTTCGGCAAGAGCGGCCGCACCTGGCTGCGCACCATGCTGACCCGCTTCTATCAGAGGAAGCACAAGATCGACAGAATGGAGTTGATCGGATTCTATAACTTCCACAAATACAACGCTGAAATACCACGCGTTTTCTTCACTCACGACAGCTATATCAAGGACTACGTCGCAGACGGACAAGGCCGCTCCGCCTTCCGCGACAAGAAGGTGCTGCTGCTGGTGCGCGATCCCCGCGACGTGGCGGTCTCCTCCTACTTCCAGCGCAAGTTCCGGCCCAGCCCCGGCAAGAAGGGCCTCAGGGACATCGAGGTCGAGGAGGGCGGCCCCAGCATGCACCAGTTCGTCCTGTTCCGGGTGCCGCTCATTGCCGACTTCATGAACGGCTGGCGGGACGAGCTGGGCCGGGTGAAGGACTCCCTGGTGGTGCGCTACGAGGACCTGCGGAGCGATCCCGAGGCGCGGCTGGCCGAGATCCTCGACTTCCTCGGCAGCCCGGGCACGTCCGAGGAGGTCGCCGACGCGGTCTCCTTCGCCGCCTACGAGAACATGAAGAAGCTGGAGGCGAGCCGCGCCTTCGGGGCGGGCGACCGCAGGATCAGCCCCGGGGACCAGAAGAACCCGGACTCCTACAAGGTCCGGCGCGCCAAGGTCGGCGGCTACCGGGACTATTTCAGCGACCAGGAGGTGCGGGAGATCGACGACCTGGTCGAGGAGCGCCTCTCCGCGGACTTCGGCTACGGACGCGCGGAGGGCGCGGCGCCGCCCGAGGCCGCGGCCCGGGCCCAGAGCGGCTAGCGCCCGCGACGGCTGCGGACAGGGTGGCCAGGCTCAGCTGACCATGTATCCGGATTTCCTCGGCATCGGCGCCCAGAAGTCGGGCACCACCTGGCTGCACGACAACCTGTCGCGCCACCCCCAAATCTGGCTGCCGCCGGTCAAGGAGATCCACTACCTGGACCACCGCCCGCCCTACCTGGTGGAGCGCCTCTTCGGCCGCAAGCAGTTCCTCAAGTCCGGGCGCGCCCTGCTGCGCCGGGAGCTCGCCGAGGCCCTGTCGGGGGGCGGCCGCGAGGGCCTGGCCTGGGCGGCCCGCTATTGCCTCAGCCCGCGCAGCGACGGCTGGTACCGGGACCTCTTCCCAAAGCTGGAGGGCCGCATCACAGGCGAGATCTGCCCCGGCTACGCCCGCATCGCGGCGGAGCAGGTGACCCACATTCACGGCCTCATGCCAGCCACCAAGATCATCTACCTGATCCGCAATCCCATCGAACGGGCCTGGTCGGGCCTGGCCATGCACTTCCGCAAGGACGGCCGGCGCAGCATCGAGGAGGTTCCCGAGAGCGAGATCGAGGCCCGCCTGCGCTATCCCAAGAGCTGGCGCCACGGCGAGTACATGAAGAACCTGGCCGCCTGGGAGGCTCACTACCCGGCGGAGCAGGTCTTCGTCGGCTTCTTCGACGACCTGCAGGAGAATCCGGGCGGTCTCCTGAGGGACGTCCTGGGCTTCCTGGGGGTCGACGAGGCCGCCGTGCCCGAGGACGTCGAGACCCGCCGCAATCCTGGCCGGGGCGAGGTCGTGCCGGCCCAGTTCGAGGCCGTGCTTGCCCGGAACCTGATGGAAGAGGTGCGCGCCCTCGACGCGCGCTTCGCCAACGCACACACCCGGCGCTGGCGCGACTACACAGAGAACTTATTGAAATAACGAAACAAATTTAAGACATCTGGGTACCAAACATCACATTCCCGCCATTTTGGGGTCGACCTTTGGTCGGCTTCCGGGAGCATCTTCCAGAGTGTCGCCTGTCCGATCGCTCTACAGGGAGCCGTGATGATTGAACCGCTTCGCAAGCTGGCAGGCCTGGCCGCTTTCACAATAGTCCTGGCGGGCTGCCAGACCCATATGAGGTCCTCTTCCGGCGAGGCCCACCTGAACCCCTATGCCGGCCAGGTCACCCCGGCCCAGGACGCCACCTTCGATCCGGAGCTGCGCTGGCCCGCCGACAAGGGACCGATCCTCACCTTCCCGGCGCGCATCGGCCTGGCCCGCATCGAGAACGGCGTCATCAGCGAGGTTACCCAGGCCGAGGCGGAGGCCTGGCTGGCTCTCGCCAAGGAGCTGGGGCCCGGCTGGGGCGAGTTCGTCCCCATCACCCCGAAGCTCGTCGAGCTGGAAAGCAGCGGCCAGTCGCCGGCGCTCGAGGCCTGCCCCGAGCCCCAGCACTGGTCCGGCTGGCAGTGCAAGGCCTCGGTGATCGACGATACGGTGCGCGACATCCGCCGCGGCGCCCGGCGCCAGCACGTCGACGCGGTGCTGATCTACGAGGCCTTCGCCCAGAGCGAGCAGATCCCCAACCCTCTGGCGCTCACCAAGCTGGCCCTGGTCGGCTACCTGGTGGCGCCGAGCGAGAACATCGCGGCCGACGGCCACGCCCAGGCGGTCCTGGTGGACGTGCGCAACGGCTATGCCTACGGCTTCGCCTCGGCGGTGGCCAAGGACGCCGCCTTCGTGCTCTCAAGCTCGCTCAACAGCGGCAGCGCCACCCTCTCGGTGCAGGACGAGGCCAAGACGGCCGCCGCCGTCGAGCTGACTTCGGAAGTGGGCCTCATGCTGCGCGACCTGCGCTTCCAGCTGGCGGAGATGCGCGCCGCCGACCTGGAGCTCGGCGGTTCCGGGCTCTGAGGCCGGAGGTCAGGGATCGCCCCGCCGGTCTCTCGCCGGCAGACATGCAAGAAACCGGTGGATCAGGGGCGCGTGCCGCCGGCGGCCCTCTTATCGGCGTCCTCCGCCGCGACGACGCCGTAGCCCAGCCGCGGGTCGAGCCGCTCTGCCACCAGGGCGTCCAGCCGGGCGACCTGCTCGGGCGTGAAGTCCTCCCGGTAGCCGCCCACCTTGCCCCGGCGCACCTTGTAGGTGTCGCTGTCTCCGCTGTCGCGGGGCTGCATGCGGCGGGACTGGAAGAAGCGGTCGCGCTCCAGCGCCTTCAGCTTGTCGAAGGAGGCGAAGTCCACGGCAGCGGCGATTTCCTCGTCCGTGCAGGACCAGCCGATCAGCTCGCTCACGTCGCCGAGGATGCGGACCGGTTCGGCGCGCAGCTCCTCGTAGCTGATCTTGAGGCCCTCGGGGATCTCGTCGATCCAGCGCTGCCAGCGGTTCAGCCAGGCGATCACGCTCGGCATGCCGAAGCGCTCGTCACACACGAAGTCGTAAAGCTCGATCTCCCCCAGATCCTCGGGGATCCCGAAGACGGAGCGGGCGAGCGGCGAGGCGCGCTTGGTGAGCTGGTAGTAGAGGGAGACGGCGATGTCCCGCGGATCACGGACCAGCAGGACCACCTTGCGCGCCGCGTAGAGGTCGAGCAGCTCGCGCTCGCCGAGCCCCGGGGGAGCGAAATTGTCCGCGGTCAGGAAGAACCTGGGCAGGGCGGGATACTTCTGGGCGAACTCGCTGCTGGATATCAGGTCGCTGGGCTCGGTCCCGAACTTCTGATGGGCCAGGTGGGAGATCATCACCGAGAGCCAGGTGCGCCCGCTCTTGGCGTAGGCCACCAGCACCACCTCGGCGCCCTGGAAGGCGCGCATCTTCTTGCGCGTGCGGCGGCGCTTCTTCCAAAGAATGCGGAGGTTCTGCAACGATCTCGCCCGTCTTGTCCGGCCGTGGCCGGGGCGTGTCAACGGCCGCATTGATGCCACGGCGGAGCCGGGAAGGCCACCCAATTTCGCCTCGTCCCGGCGACCTCGGACAGGCCCCGGGGAGACCGTGATTAGCCCTTGGGCAGGTCATGTCAAAGGGGGTTGCGCAGCGCGCCATCTTGACCTATTGCCGTGGCTTCGGACGGCATTGAGCGTGATCCGGGCTGCCGGGGGCGACAGGGCGCCCTGGCGGGCCCGGCTGGGAAGGTGAGCGGAGCCGGCAGCCATGCAACCGACAGTCTTCATCCACACCAACCACAAGCAAATGGTGGGGGCGCTGGTCTCCCAGTACTCCCTCAAGCGCCACTCCAGGCATCCCGACCGTTTCGACGTGCGCCTGATCGACACGGCCGACCACGGCTTCCTCAAGGCGCGCGACGGCCAGAAGTACCTGCGCGACGGAGTCGCCCGGATCTGGTACTTCGACGACCTGCAGTCCTTCACGCCCCTCAGGTTCATGCCGCCCGAGCTCATGGGCTACGAGGGCCGGGCCGTGGTCGTCGACCCTGACATATTCGCCGTCGGCGACGTCCTGGGGCTGCTCGAGCGGGACATGAAGGGCAAGGCCATCATGTGCCGGCCGCGCTCCGGCATCAAAGAAAAGCGCGGCCATCTCGCCAGCTCGGTCATGCTGCTGGACTGCGCCAGGCTGACCCACTGGCGGGTCGAAGAGCAGTTCAACGACATGTTCGCGTTCAAGCGCGACTACATGGACTGGATCAGCCTGCGCCTGGAGCCGCGCGAGACCATCGAGCTGTTCGAGAACGAGTGGAACGACTTCGACCGTCTGACGCCGGACACCAAGCTGCTGCACAACACCAAGCGGCGCACCCAGCCCTGGAAGACCGGGCTCCCGGTCGACTACTTCCCGCCGGAAAAGCCGGGGGGTCTCGCCGTGATCGGCTGGGTGCACCGGATGCGCCGGCGCCTCTTCGGCGACTACGCCCTCATGGGCCGCTACCGGCAGCACCCGGACCAGAAGCAGGAGCGCTTCTTCTTCGGCCTGCTGCGCGAGTGCCTGGACCAGGGCGTCGTGACCGAGGACATGCTGCGCGCCGAGATGCGCCAGAACCACGTGCGCCACGACGCCTTCGAGGTGCTCGACCGCACGCCGCCCCTGGCTGCGTGACCTAGGGCCGCGTGACCTAGCAACCCGTCCTCGGGCTATCTGACTTTCAAGCTTTCTAGGAGGCGGCCCGCACCAGCTCGCCGGCACCGGCCTGGGACAGGGGCCCGGCGGCCGTCTGGGGTGCCTGCTCCGGGTCGAAAAGGGCATGCACCCGGGCGACCGCGCGGCCGACGCTCGCCACTCCCGGCGGGGTCTCGGCCGGGAAGGGATCGCCCAGCCAGACCGCCATCTTGTTCTCCACCAGCAAGCGGTGGACGATGCGGATGTCGCGGGTCATGCGGTTCGGCCCGATGCGCATGGTGAGGCGGTAGATCCAGCCCCGGATGTGGCCCGGATCGAAGCCCCAGCGCCGGCCGCCACCGGCCGAGGCCTCCTCGGCCGCCGCCGCGCGCTCGGGATTCATGGCGTGACGGCCGACCCCCAGATCGAAGATGTGGACCGGCTTGCGGGTGGCGCAGGCCTCGGTCAGCATGGACATGCTGTCGCCGGTCACGACGATCTGGTCGGCGAGCGCCAGGAAGCCGAAATAGGGGTTCTCCTCCGCCGTCTTGGACCAGCGGAAGACATGGGCCGGCGCCTCGAGGGTGCGCTCGAAGGTGTCGATCTTGTCCTCGGGCGTGCGGGCGCTGGTGGTCACCAGCAGCGAGCCGCCGAGACGGTTCGCCAGCGCGCTCGCCTGGCGGGCCAGGCGCTCGGCCGCCGGGTGATCGAAGGTGAAGGGCCCGCTGTTGCCGCCGATCACTACCGCCACATAGGGCCGCGGCAGGCCGTCGAGTCGCGGCGCCCAGTGCTCGGCCTCCGCCTGCAAGCGCGCCTCGGTCACCCGGTGGAGCGGCGTCTGATTGTGCAGCACGTTGGGCCGCTTGGGCAGCCGGTACTGGGGCGTCGTGACGATCAGGTCGAAGCGCTCGATCTTGGCCCAGGAGCGCCCGCAGTGGACGATCCGCACGTGCTTCTCGGGCGCCGCCTGCTGCTGGATCCAGCGGCAGATGGGCTCGTTCCGGCGCCCGGCGGTGATGATCAGGTCCGGCCAGGGTGGCGTCAGCTCGCTCGACTCCCCGCGCACCACGCCGGCCAGGGTGGGCCCGAGCAGCAGGTTGCTCAGAAGCTCGGTGCGCTTATAGACGAAACGCTTCACCTCGAAGGGCCAGCCCGTCGCCTCGGCGAGCGCCTGGACCTGGGAGTTGTCGCCGGCCCGGTGGCCCATCATCAGCCAGACCCGCGGCGGCGTGGCCGCGAAAGCGGATTCGAGCCGCTGCTTGGTCTGATCGTGGAACATCCGGCGGGACATCCGAAACTGTCCGGGCGGCGCGGGAGAACGAACGCGTGCCAGGGTTGAGGCCTAAGAGCCTGAAAAATGGGACAAACGACTCCCCGCTGCAACTCACGAATTATTTCAGAATGTTAACCGCCGGTTCTGAGACCGCCGGCCGCCGGACGGGGGCGACTCGAAGGGTGATGCGGGAGCGACTCGGGGCGGTTTCCGGGCGTTGCGCCGGCCGCCGGGCGCTGTTATAGCAGCCCCCGCGGGCGCGCCGCCGGGCTGCCAGGCTGGATTTCGAACCCATGAACACCGTCGTCAGGAAAGCCCTCAGGGAACTGCGGATGCTGTTCCACCGCCACCGGACGGAGGCCGAGCAGGTGGCCGCCGAGCGCCGGCTGAGGGGCCGCGACGAGCTGAAGATGCTGGACGCGGCCGACTGCGTCATCGTCTCCTTCGGCAAGAGCGGGCGGACCTGGCTCCGGGTCATGCTGTCGCGCTTCTACCAGATCAAGCACAGCCTGGCGGAGCGGCACCTGCTGGTGTTCGACAACCTGCACCGCAAGAACCCGGCCATCCCCAAGATCTTCTTCACCCATGACAACTACCTGAAGGACTACACCGGCCACGCCGACAGCAAGGCCGACTACTACGGCAAGAAGGTGGTGCTACTGGTGCGCAACCCCGCCGACGTGGCGGTCTCCCAGTACTTCCAGTGGAAGTTCCGCATGCGCCCGCGCAAGAAGACGATCAACGACTACCCGGTAGAGGGCGTGGAGGTGGGCGTCTACGACTTCGTCATGCGCCCGCAGTCGGGCCTCGAGAAGATCATCGACTTCATGAACCTCTGGGCCGAGGAGGCCGCGAAGATCGCGGACCTCCACGTGGTGCGCTACGAGGACATGCGCCGGGCGCCGGAGGAAACCCTGGGCAAGCTGCTGGCCTTCATCGGCACGCCGGGCAGCCCGGAGGAATTGAAGGAAGCGGTCGCCTTCGCCTCGATCGAGAACATGCGCAACCTTGAGACCAAGCGGGTCTTCTGGCTGAGCGGCTCACGCATGGCCCCCGGCGACCGCAACAACCCGGAGTCCTACAAGGTGCGCCGGGCCAAGGTCGGCGGCTACCGGGACTACTTCGAGGACGAGCAGGCGGCGCGGATCGACGAGATGATCCGGGACAAGCTGTCCTCCTTCTACGGCTACGGCGCGTCGGACGGCCGCGAGCGGGCGGCCAGCGCCTGAAGAAGGCTTGCCGCGCCGGGCGGCGATCTGATAACGCAGTATCTAGGGTGAAGCCATGGCCAACGAGACACGCGATCCGAAGCCCTGCGTTTTCGTCCACACCAACGAGCGCCAGATGCTGGGCGCGCTGGTGGCGCAGTACGCCCTCTCTCGCAACTCGCCCAACGCCGACAAGTTCGAGGCGCGCATCATCAGCACCGAGGACCACCCATTTATCCGCGCCAAGGACGGCCGGCCCTTCAAGCGCGACGGGGTGGAGCGCATCTGGAAGTACGACGACCTGCAGTCCTTCACGCCGCTCAGGTTCCTGCCGCCGGAGCTCATGGGCTACCGGGGCCGGGCGGTGGTGATCGACCCGGACATCTTCGCCGTCGGCGACGTCTGGGAGCTCCTGACCCGCGACATGGAGGGCAAGGCGATCTTCTGCCGGATGCGCTCGGGCCCCAAGAAATGGTTGGGATGCTACGCCAGCTCGGTCATGCTGCTCGACTGCGCCAAGCTCACCCACTGGCGGGCCGAGGCGCAGTTCAACGAGATGTTCGAGTTCAAGCGCGACTATATGGACTGGATCAGCCTCAAGCTGGAGCCCAAGGATTCGATCGGCCTGTTCGAGCATAAGTGGAACGACTTCGACAAGCTGACCGAAAACACTCGACTCCTGCACAACACCCGGCGTTTGACCCAGCCGTGGAAAACCGGCCTGCCCATCGACTGGACGCCGGCCGACACCTTCAGGCCCTTCCCGCCCATCGGCTGGGCCATGCGCTGGCGCCGCCGGCTGTTCGGCGACCACGCGCTGCTCGGGCGCTACATGCGCCACCCGGATCGCAACCAGGAGCGCTTCTTCTTCGGCCTGCTGAAGGAGTGCCTGGAGCGGGGCATCGTCAGCGAGGACATGGTGCGCGCGGAGATGGAGCAGAACCACGTGCGCCACGACGCCTTCCAGGTGCTGAAAGAGACCCCGCCCCTGGCGGCCTGAGGAGGCCGTGAAACCGCACGCCGCCGGCGACCAGTCCATCGTCCTCGAGAAGGTAGAGGGCCGGAGCGGCCTGAAGCGTTTCCTGGAGGTGCCGCGGACGATCTACGCGGACGATCCCAACTGGGTGCCGCCGCTTCTCTTCGAGCGCCTGGAGCACCTGGCCCCCGCCAAGAACCCCTATTTCGCGCGCGCCGAGGCCGCCTACTGGACGGCGCGGCGGGGGGCGCGGCCGGTCGGGCGCATCAGCGCCCAGGTCAACCGCGCCCACCTGGAGCGCTACAACGACGACACGGGCCATTTCGGCTTCCTGGAGGGTGCGGACGACCCCGCGGTCTTCCACGCCCTGACCGCTGCAGCCGAAAGCTGGCTGCGCGGCCACGGGCTGAGCCGCGTCTCCGGCCCCTTCAGCCTCTCCATCAACGACGAGAGCGGGCTGCTGGTCGAGGGCTTCGAAAGCCCGCCCTACCTCATGATGGGCCACGCACGGCCCTACTACGCTCGGCACCTTGAGGCCTGCGGCTACGAGAAGGCCGTAGACCTGATCGCCTACCTCTACGACTTGGCGCAAGAGCCGCCGGCCACGGTCGCCAAGGCCATCGCCAGGCTCGCTTCGGAGCCCGGCGTGCGGGTCCGCCGCCTCGACATGGGGCGCTACCGGGAGGAGATCGCGGCGGTGGTCGACATCTTCAACGACGCCTGGGCGGACAACTGGTGCTTCGTCCCCCTCTCGCCACCCGAGGTCGCCTTCCTGGCCAAGAACATCCGGCCGCTGATCACGCCAGGCCACGTGGCCATCGCCGAGGTCGCGGGCGAGCCGGCGGCCATGGCGGTCACCCTGCCGAACGTGAACGAAGCCATCGCCGATCTCGGCGGCCGTCTGCTGCCCTTCGGCTGGGCGAAGCTGCTCTGGCGCCTCAAGGTGAAGGGCACCGCGACCGCCCGCCTGCCGCTCATGGGCGTGCGGCGGCGCTACCAGAACGGCCCGCTGGGGGCGGCCCTGGCGCTCGGCGTGATCGACGCGGTGCGCCGTCACCACGCAGCGCAGGGCACCAAGTGGGGCGAGCTATCCTGGGTCCTGGAGGAAAACCGCCGGGTCCGGCGTATCATAGAAATGCTGGGCGCGACACCCTACAAGACCTACCGCATGTACGAGAAGGAGCTCACGTGAGCGGCGGTCCCGCAGCCGAGAGCGGCGCCCGGGTCACGGCTCTGATCCTGGCCGGCGAGCGCGGCGGCGCCAACCCGGTCGCCGAGGCCGCCGGGGTCGCGCAGAAGTGCTGGGCCCCGGTCGCCGGCGTGCCCATGCTGCTGCGGGTCGTCGAGACCCTCGCCGGCCGGCCCTACGTCGCCCGGATCGCGGTCGCGCTCCAGGATGGCGGCAGCGACCAGGAGGCGGCGGCGCTGGCGGCTCCAATCGGCGCCAAGCCCGTCATTCCGCTGGCCAGCGGCCAAACCCCCAGCACCAGCATCCTGGAAGCCGTCAGGGCCTTGAGCGAGCCCTTCCCGCTGCTGGTCACGACCGCTGACCACCCTCTCCTGAGCGCCGCCATGGTGGACCATTTCTGGACCGCCTTCGAGGCCTCCGGCGCCGAGGTAGCCGCGGCGGTGACGCCGGCCCAGGTCATCGAGCAGGCCTACCCGGAGACCCGGCGGACCTATCTCGGCTTCGGGGACGGCCGGCGCAGCGGCGCGAACCTCTTCGCCATCGCCAACCAGCGCGGCTTGCGGGCGGTGGAGTTCTGGAAGCGCATCGAGGAGGACCGCAAGAAGCCCTGGCGCATCATGGGCGCCTTCGGGCTGCGGCCGCTCCTCGCCTATCTCTTTGGCCGGCTGACGGTCGAGGGAGCGGCCCGGCAGGCCTCGCGGATCTTCAGCGCCGAGGCGGCGATCCTCGACCTGCCCTTCGCGGAGGCGGCAATCGACGTGGACAGGCCGGCCGACCTGGCGCTCGCGGAGCGGATCCTCCGGCAGCGGGAGCAAGAGCGTGTTCAGGCTCGCGCATCTCTCTGACCCTCATGTGCCGCCCCTGCCGAGTCCCAGGGTGGGCGAGCTGCTCAACAAGCGGCTGCTCGGCTACCTGTCCTGGCAGCGCCGCCGCAAGGCCGTCCACCGGCCGGAGATCCTCGACGCCCTCTGCGACGACCTGACGTCCCAGGGGCCGGACCACGTGGTGGTGACCGGCGATATCGTCAACATCTCCCTGCCCGCGGAGTTCGAGGCCGCAGCCCGCTGGCTCGGGCGGCTGGGGCCGGAGGAGCGGGTGACCGTCGTTCCCGGCAACCATGACGCCTACGTGGGCCTGCCCTTTTCCGAGGGCTGGCGCCATTGGGCCGGCTACATGACGAGCGAGGAGATGGCCGGGCCCGCGCAGGCGCCGCAAGGCTACGGCGACTTCCCGCTGCTGCGCCGGCGCGGGCCGCTCGCCCTGATCGGCCTGTCGAGCGCCGTGCCGAGCGGACCGGGCCGTGCGACCGGGCGACTCGGCGGGCCGCAGATCGAGGCGCTGGAGCATCTGCTGGAGCGCCTGGGGGAGGAAGGTCTCTTTCGGGTCGTGCTGGTGCATCACCCGCTGCTCGACGAAACCACGAAGCGCCGCAAGCGGCTCCTGGACAGCGCGGAGTTGCGCGCAGCGATCGGCCGGAGCGGCGCCGAGCTGCTGCTGCACGGCCACGACCACCGTTTCCTCGAGGCCGAGGTCGCCGGCCGGGACGGCCCGGTTCCCGTGTTCGGCGTGCCATCGGCCTCTGCGCGGCCCTACGCGGGACGTCCGGGCGCGCACTACTTCCTTTACGAGGTGGCGCGCACCCGAGAAGGCTGGCAGGTGACCGCGCGGGCCCGGGGCCTCGCGGCGCCGGACCAGCCCATCGCCGAAAGCTTCGTGCGCTCCGCCGTGCTGGAACGGCCGAAGGCGGCGAACGCGTCCTGGGAAACCCCGGGGTCATGAGGTATTGAAGGGCGCGATCGCGCCTATTGCGGGCCCGCCGGATGTCGACCTTTGACCGCTATATCCTGAACCAGATCTTCCCGAGCCTGGGGATGACCCTGCTCGTGGCGCTCCTGATCCTCCTGGTGGAGCGCATGCTGCGGGTGTTGGACCTGGTGCTGGGCAACAGCGGGCCGCTGCACTACGTGGCGCGCATGCTGGCCTATCTGGCGCCCCACTACCTCGGCATGGCGCTGCCCTTCGCCTTCTTCCTGGCGATCCTCCTGACCTTCAACCGGCTCAACCGGGAGAGCGAGTTCGACGCCTTCCTGGCCGCCGGCATCGGGCTGCATCAGCTCATCCGGCCGCTGCTGCTCGTCACCTTCGTGATCCTGGCGGTCGTGGGCGTGACCCTGAACTTCCTGCAGCCCCACGCCCGCTACGCCTACCGGGCGCTGGTGGCATCGGTGAAGAATCCGGTGCTCTATGCCACCGCCAAGGAGGGGGTCTTCACCACCCGCGGCGACGTCACCTTCCTGGTCGGATCTATCAGCGCCGACCGGGAAACCTATGGCCAAGTCTTCATCTACGAGGACGACACCGAGGGGCAGTCGGCGGTGACCACGGCCAAGCAAGGCGTTCTGGAAAGGCAGCCCGTGGGCAAGCCGTCCTACGCCCTGCTCTACGATGGGGTCCGGCTCGCCGTTCCGAAGGACGAGGGCGCCGACGAAGCCTCGGTGCTCGACTTCAGCCAGTTGCGGGTATCGCTCGGCGACGGGGACCTGGGACCGGTCCGGCCGCGCGGCCGGGACGAGCGGGAGTACACGCTCTACGAGTTGTGGCAGCTGATGCATACGCCGGAGCAGCCTCACTATCGCTACCATCTGGTGTCCGAGTTCAATGGCCGCCTCGTGCGTCTGCTCTCGATCATCGGCCTGCCGTTCCTCGCCGTGTCGCTCGCCCTCGGCCGGCGGCGCAGCGCACGCTACTACGGCATTGCCGTGGGCGGGGGTACGCTGATCCTCTATCACGAGCTGCTTCAGTTCGGCGAACGCATGGTCAATCGCGGGGGCGAGCCTGCACTGATGCTGTGGACTCCCCTGGTCTGCTTCCTGGCGATCTCGGGATTCCTCTTCTACCGGACCGCCTTCCGTGCCGGCGATTCGGGGCCCGTCGTCTTGCTCGAGCGGCTGTCCGACCGCATCGTGGAAGCCGTTTCGCGCGGCCGGTTCAGCGACACCTACGGCCGATGAAAACCTTCACCATCTACCTCGTCCGGCAGTACCTGCAGCGTTGTGCGCTGGTCCTGAGCGGCACGACGCTGTTCGCCCTGGGCGCGGACCTGATGGAGACCGGCAAGGACGTTGTGCAGCTGGGAGACGGCGGCTGGCGCGCGATCCTCGACTACGCACTGCTGCGCCTGCCGACCTTCGTATCGACCCTGTTGCCGGTCTCGTCCCTGATCGCCGGCCTCTGGACCGTCGGCGTGCTGCACCGGCAGAAGGAATTGGTAGCGATCCTCAACACCGGCGTCTCGCCGCTCGGCCTGATCCGCCTCGCGCTCCTGGGCAGCCTGCCCCTGGTCGCCCTGCAGTTCGTGCTGGACGATCGAATCTCGCCGCGCGCCATCGAGGAGCTGCAGAGCTGGGACCTGGAGGGCGTCAGCGCCCCCAAGCTGTTTCAGGGCGGCGGAGAATGGCTGTGGATCGCCAGCGGACGGGACATCGTGCGCATGGCCTATCCGCGCCAGGGCGCTCGCGACCTGACACAGGTCACAATCTTCCGGCGCGACGGCGAGGGCCTGCTGGTCGAGCGCATCGACGCGCCGACGGCGGATCTGACCGGCAACGGGCTCCATCTGGAGAACGCCGTGATCCAGAGGGTGGCCGACGCCAGCACCTCGCTGGCCCCCGAATACAGCTGGCTCGGGCGCATCGACTTCAAGACCGTGCAGCTGCTCGCGCGGCCGCCCTCGGACCTGAGCCTGACCCAGCTCAGCGAGGTGATCCGAAACGCCGGCTACGGCCAGCGGCCGACCGACATCTACCGCACCTGGTATCAGGCCCGCCTGGTGGCGGCGCTGCAACCTTTGCTCATGCTGCTGCTCAGCCTCTCGCTGATCCCCTCCTACTCGCGCTCCGGTTCCTTCGCCTGGCTGTTCCTTATCGGCATCTCCATCGGCTTCGGCACCTTCATCCTGACCGGCGTGACCACGGCCATGGGGGAGGCCGGGCTGCTGCCGCCCTGGCTGGCGGCCTGGGCGCCCGTGTTCGCGCTGCTCGCCCTGATCGGCCGCTTCATCCTGCACCACGAGGTGCTGACGTCGAGTCCGCGCCGGGGTCAGAAGGCGGCGTGAGGCGGGCGGACGGCGCCGAACCTGCCGGCCACGGGCGACGGGGCACGGGGCGCGACCACCGGCCGGCGCCATGAGCGGGATCGGTCTGGTCAGCAATCCGGGCAGCCAGCGCAACCGCCGCGGCCTGTCGGCCATCGAGGCGGCGGCGAGAAGCGCCGGCTGGCACCACAGTGTGCTCGGCAACATGACCGAGCTGCCCGGCGTCCTGCGGCACCTGTCGGAGCACGGGGTCGAGCTGCTGGCGGTCAACGGCGGCGACGGCACGGTGCAGGCGGTGCTCACCGAGCTCCTGGAGGCGCGGCCCTTCGCCCGGCTGCCGCGCCTGGCGCTGTTGCCACGGGGCATGACCAACATGACCGCGGCCGACGTGGGCCTGCGCGGCAGGCCGGCCCAGGCCATCGAGCGTCTGAGCGCGCGCTGGCGGGCCGGGGACCTGGAAGGCGCCGTCGCCGCGCGCCACATCCTGCGGCTGGAGAACGTTCCCGGCTTTCGGCCTCAGTGGGGCATGTTCTTCGGCGCAGCCAGCATCTGCCGCGCCATCGACTACTGCCACAGCCGGATCCATCCCTGGCAGATCGGCGCGGACCTGGCCTCGGCCCTGACGCTCTCGCGCCTGCTCCTCTCCTGGCTGCTGCGCGGCCGGGAAAGCGAGGTCGTGGCCGGGGAGCGCATCGCCGCCCGCTTCGACAACGGGCCGGAGGAAACGGGCGAGATGGTCCTGGCGCTCGCCACCACCTTGGACAAGCTGGTGCTGGGCTCCCAGCCCTTCTGGAACCAGCGGGGCGAGCCGCTGCACTACACGGCCATCGCCTACCCGCCGCGCCGTCTGCTGCGCTCCGCCCGCCAGGTCCTCTACGGCGACAACGCGCCCAAGCTGCCGGCCGAGGGCTATCAGAGCCGGGGCGCCCACCGCATCGAACTCAGCTTCCAGGGTCCCTTCACCCTGGACGGCCAGATGTTCGAGGCGCCGCGGGAAGCGCCCCTCGTCATCACCGCCCCGGAAGCGGTCGAGTTCCTGCGGCTCTAAAGCGAACGGTTTCTGGCGAATGGACGCGCCCGACGATCCCATCGCGACCCTGATCGCAGGCGAGGCCGAGCGGCCCGTCGCCCCGGCCTTCCAGGCGCTGGCCGAGGCGGCCCGGCGGCGCCACGAGGCCGCCGCCCTGGCGGTGCTGTTCTACGGCAGTTGCCTGCGCAGCGGCGAGGACCGGGGCCAGATCGCCGACCTCTACCTGCTGGTCTCGGACTACCGCGCGGCATACCGGAACCCCCTCCCCGCCATCGCCAACCGGCTGCTGCCGCCCAACGTCTTCTATCTGGAGACGCCCTTCGAGGACCGCACCGTGCGCGCCAAGTACGCGGTGGTCTCGCTCCCCGCCTTCGAGCGCCTGGTCTCGAGCCGGACCCTGCAGCCCTACTTTTGGGCGCGCTTCGCCCAGCCGGTCCGGCTGGTCTGGGCTCGGGACGGGGCGAGCCGCGCCCGGGCGATTGGCGCCCTCGCCGAGGCCGCGAAGACCACCCAGCGCGAGACCCGGCCGCTCATCGACCCGCCGGTCGTCGCGGCCGAGCTCTTCACCCGGGCCTTTCAGGAGAGCTACGCGACCGAACTGAGGTCCGAGCGCCAGGGGCGCGCTGCGGAGCTGGTCCAGGCGGAGGGCGAGCACTACGCCCGCCTCGCCGCGGCCTGTGTCCAACTGGACGGAGACCCCACCGAGCCACCTACTGCGGACCGGCGCCGGGCCGCCGCCCGCTGGCGCCGTCGCCGCCTGGCCGGCAAGGTCCTCTCGGTGCTGCGATTGATGAAGGCGGCCTTCACCTTCACCGACGGCGCCGCCTACCTGCTGTGGAAAATCGAGCGCCACTCGGGCGTGCGCCAGGAACTCACCCCCTGGCAGCGCCGCCACCCCATCCTGGCGTCCCCGACCCTCTTCTGGCAGCTCTACCGCAAGGGCGCGTTCCGCTAGGCCGCGGATCGGGAGTAGTCCGCTAGCCGGAAACCTCCTGGTAGAGCTCGTCGAGCGCGTTCAGGACCGACTCCTGCTCCCCTTCGCCGAGACCCGAGTGCATCGGCAGCATGAAGCTGCGCGCGGCGATATCCTCGGTGTGGGGCAGCGAGGTGCGCAGCTGCGCGTAGGCCGGCTCAAGATGACTGGCCATCACGCCCCGCCGGGTCGGGACGCCGCGTTCGTGGAGCCGCTCCATCAGCGTCTCGCGGGCGACCGGTGCTTGCGGGCGCAGCGCGAGCCAGTAGCTCTGCCAGTTCGGACTGGCCCCGTCGGGCACCTGAGGCAACTGAAACAAGGGGTGGTTCGCCAAGGCCGCGTTGTAGCGCTCCGCGACCGCCCGCCGGCGGGCCAGCATCTCGTCCAGCTTCTCGAACTGAACCAGCCCGATCGCCGCCTGGATATCGGTCAGCCGGAAATTGAAGCCGACCTCGTCGTAGGTCTCGTAGGTCGTCGGCGAGGCCGTGGCGCGCTGGAAATCGGACAGGCTCATGCCCTGGTGGCGCAGCACCCTCAGGCGGTCCGCCAAGCTCCGGTCGTCCGTCAGGACCATGCCGCCCTCGCCGGTCGTCAGCACCTTCCTGGCGTGGAAGCTGAAGGCCGAGACCTCGGCAAGGCCGCCGACGGGTCGCCCCTGGTAGCGGCTGCCGATGGCGCAGGCGCTGTCCTGCAGGACCCTGAGACCATGACGGCGGGCTATGGTGTTGATCTCGTCCATGGCGCAGGGGAAACCCGCCTGGTCCACCGGAACGATCGCCTTGGTGCGGTCGGTGATGCGCTTCGCCACATCCTCGGGATCGATGTTCCAGGTGTCCGGATCTATGTCGGCGAAGACGGGCGTCGCGCCGGTGTGCGCCACCACGTTGGCGCTGGCGATGAACGACAGAGAGGGCACGATCACCTCGTCGCTGGGGCCGATCCCCCAGGCGTGGAGCACCAGGAAGGCCCCAGTCGTCCAGGAGGAGACACCGACCCCCTCGGCGACGCCGCAGTGGTCGGCGAGCCTGCGCTCCAGCTCCAGCAGCTTGGGGCCGCCCACGATCCAGCCGCTGCGCACCACGTCGGCCGCCGCCTGGGCCTCGGCCTCGCCGCAGTCGGGCCTGGCGAAGGAAATCCGGTCTTTCATAGCCACCACCCTCCGCTACGGCACGTTGCGGTCAAGGCCGGACGCGTGGGCCCAAGATGGCGGAGCATCCTCAACACCGAAAGAGCATCGAGCAAATCGCGATCGACCGCATCGGCCGACACCGCTAGTCCGCTATCGTGGATTTGCGCTCCCTGGCCGTTCGAAGGCTCCTGTCCAGCTCGGCCTGCGCGCGCTCCATGATCCTCAGCACGCGAATCCCACGCTCAGCGCTGATGATCGAATCCGGCTTGCCGGCGATCACCTCGTAGAAATGCTCGACCACGCCGGAGAGGGCCTCGCGACTCGATACACGCGGCGAGAAGATATCGCCCATGCGATACTCCGGCAGAACGATGCGGCGCTCCCTGTCGCGGTGGAACTCGATGCCGCTGTTGTAGAGCTTGATCTTCTCCACGTTGTCCAGATCGTTCCACACCAGCATGCGCTTGAGGCCGCCGATGGCGATCCGGCGCACCTTCACGGGCGACATCCAGCTCAAGTTGAAATGGGCGACGGCATCGGACGCGAAATGGAGCGTGAGATAGGCGATGTCCGGAACATCGGGGTTCACGTGACAGTAGCCCGAAGCCTCGATGTAGACCGGCTCCTCGTCCAGGACGAAGTCCATGATCGAGAGGTCGTGCGGCCCCAGGTCCCAAAGCACGTTGACGTCGGGCTGGAAGAGACCGAGGTTGACTCGTATCGAATCGTAATAGGAAATGCGCCCCAGCTCGCCGTCCCGATAGAGCTGGCGGATGGTCTGGACCGCGCCCGTGAACAAGAAGGTGTGATCGACCAGAAGCGTTAGGCCCTGGTGTGCGGCCAAAGCCGCCAGCTCCTCGGCCTCCGCGACGGTGCTCGCCAGCGGCTTTTCGACCAGGACGTGCTTTCCCGTCCTGAGCGCCTGCTCGGCCAAGGCGAAATGGGTGCCCACCGGACTCGCGATGGCCACGGCGTCCAGATCGGGGGCGGCGATCATCTCCTCCGCCGCGTCGTAGAGCCTCAGATAGGGGAACTGCGCCAGCGCACGTTCGCGACGGTCCTCCCGCGGTTCCGCCAGAGCCGTCATCTGGAAGTGGGGGCTGATCGCAAAGTTGCGCACAAGGTTCGGTCCCCAGTAGCCGTAGCCCACGATCCCGATTCTTATCGGCGTTCCCATTTGCGTCCCAACCTTGTCATGTCATTGAGCCCATGGATCGCCGCGAGACCACGGCTGACGCGGACCGACCTCGCTCCCGTGCGGCCCTCGCCACTGGCGACAGACATATAGTGAGGCGCGGATAGAGCGTCCAGCACCGGCGCAAACGCCTAAGAGTGCCCCACCTAATCTCAAGGCAGTCCTACGCCTATGTAGGTCAGGCCCGCCGCCTCGACCCGGCGACGGTCCCAAACGGCCTGGCCGTCCAGCACCGCCGACAGGCCCAAGGCCTTCCAGCGGACGAAGTCGGGTTCGCGGAACTCGGCATGGGCCGTATTGAGAATTACGGCGTCGGGCCGGACCTCCTCTACGTCGCCGGGCCGAAAGCCGCGGGCGCTGAGCTCCTCCGGGCCGAAGAGAGGATCTTCCAGGCTGACCCGCGCGCCTTCCGCCTCCAAAGCGGCCCGCAGGGCGAAGGCCGGGCTGTAGGACTCCTCCCGCACCCCCGGACGGAAGGCCAGGCCCAGGATATGGACCTTCTTGCCGTCCAGGCCGCCCAGCGCCGCCTTCAGCCGCGCCACGTTGCGCGCGGGCTGTTCCTCGTTGACCTGTCGCGACAGCCGGGCGATTTGCTGGTCGAGGCCGGCGGCCTCGGCGCCCTGGAAGAGGAAATAGGGATAGACCGGGGTGCAGTGGCCGCCGACGCCGATGCTGGGCTTGAGGAGAAAGGTCTCGTTGTCGGTGTTGGCGGCGTTCAGCACCGGCCAGAAGTCGATCCCCTTGCCCTCTGCGAAAACGGCCAGCTCGTTGGCGAGGGCGATGTTGACGTCCCGGTAGACCATGCCCGCCAACTTGACCAGCTCGGCCGACTCCAGGCTTCCGACGCTGATCACCTCGACGCCCAGGTACTTGCCGTAGAAGGCTTCTCCCGCGGCGGCGGACTCCGCATCGAGCCCGCCCACCACCTTGAGCGTCTCCTCCAGGTGGACGAAGATCAGGTTGGACTTCACCCGCTCCGGGCTGAAGACCACGTGAAAATCGGCGCCGGGCGTCAGGCCGCCCGAGGCGAGCAGGGGCACCAGCACCTCGCGGCAGCCGCCGACCGGCAGGGTGGTCTCGAAGGAGACCAGCGTCCCCTTCTTCAGGCCCTGCGCGACGGCCGCGGTCGCCGCCCGCAGGTTGGCGTAGTCGATGCCGCGTTCGGGTGTCAGCTTGGCGTCAACGATGACCACCACGGCCTCGGCTCCAGCCACCGCCCCGGCCGTGTCGAGGCTCGCGCCGAGACGTCCCGCCTCGACGCCGGCCTTGACCCGCTCCTCCAGCCCCGGTTCCGCGTGCGGCGAGCGGCCGGCGTTGACGGCCTCGACCAGCCCGGCATCGATGTCGCAGACGGTCACCTCGGCGCCGTTGGCCGCGAATGTGCAGGCGAGCGGCAGCCCGATCTTGCCACCGCCGACGACGACCGCCTTCATCGCTCGATCTCCCTGAACCAGTTGAGGGTCTCGCCCAGCCCCTCCTCCAGCCCGACCCGGGGCTCGTAGCCGAGGCGCTCGTGCGCCAGGCCGATGTCCGGGTAGCGCAGGGGGATCGGCGAGTGGGCGCGGGAGACCTTCTCCAGCCGCCCGCCGCCGTTCAGGCGGATCAGGGACTCGGCCAGCTCGAGGGTGGAGCAGCGGGCGGCGGGATTGCCGATGTTGAAGGAGAGGCCGAAGGAGGCCTCGTTCTCCAGCATCTCCTCGACCGCATCCGCCATATCGCTGACATAGCACCAGGCGCGCACGTCCGCGCCGTCACCGTAGATCTGGATCGGCTCGCCGCGCACCAAAGCGCGGGCGAAGTTGCTGATGGCGCCCTCCCCGGTCTGCCGAGGCCCGTAGACGTTGAAGGGCCGCACGCAGGTGCACCGCAGGCCGCAGGTCTCCCCGCTGCGCAGGACGGCGTGCTCGCCGACCAGCTTGCTGACGGCGTAGACCCAGCGCCGGTCCGACACCGGTCCGCTGACCATCATGGCCTCGGCCTCGGAGACGTTCTCGGCGCGGGGGCCGTAGACCTCGCTACTTGAGAAGTAAATCAGCCGCTCGACCCCCGCCTCGGCCATGGCCTCCAGCAGGCCGAAGGTCCCTTGGACGTTGACCTTGAGGGTTTCCACGGGCCTCTCGTAGTAGTTGGAGACGCCGGCGATGGCGGCCAGATGAATGACCCCCGCGGCACCTTCGAGCACCGCGCCAACCTTGGCGCGATCGAGAATGTCGCCGGAAACCACCTCGATATCGGGCTTGGTCCGGAGGGCCGGCACGTACTGCAGCGAATCGCGCCTCAAGTTGTCGAACAGCACGAGCCGGTAGCGCCCCGCCAGACGCTCGGCCAGGTGGGTTCCGATGAATCCGCAACCGCCTGTGATCAGGAGCTTTGGCCGCATTTTCGATTCGCGCTTCGGTCCGTCGGCTGCAATGCCGCGCCTGTGAGGAAAGCCATCCGGCCCGCCGATGCCGGCACGAGATTGCCGGGGCACGACTCGGCCGCCAGTGTGGGCGGCTTTATACAGAACCAGGTCCCCGGCTTCCAGTACGCAGCGCCATCGGGAGGCCCCTCGGGAGGCCCCCTGCCGGGCTCAATCCGGCACCGGATTTGGCCTTGATCTCGGCGGACGAAACGATTAGCCATAGCTGCCGCCGCGCCGAGGGTATGGCTCGACTTTCCCTTTATTTTCAAAGTCTTGCCGAAAACTCATCGTGGCCCGACAAGGTCCTGCCACAGTGAGCGCCTCAGTCAGTTCTCTCCTGCCCTGGCCCATCTCCCTGTTTCTCTTCGCCATCCTCCTGGCGGCGAGCTACTTGGCCGCCTTGCCGCTCTTCGCGCCCGCGGGCCGCCGGGCCAACCTGGCCGAAACGGTCGCCGCGGCCGCCCTCGGCCTGGTGTGCCTCGGTTTTCTCCTGCTCCTGATGCGCTGGATCGGCTGGCCCGCCTTCCTTTCGACCGCTCTGCTGTTCGCCGTCGCGGCCGTGACCGCCGCCCGCCGGGGCAAGGACGCCATCCCCAGACCGGCGGAGGGGTCCAGCCCGAAACTCCTGGCGGTCCTGGTCGCCGTTGCCTTCCTTCTTCCCTGCGCCATCGGCGGATGGATCATGGGCACCGGCGACTATCCGGAGGCCTTCTTTCATGCCGGAACGGCCTTTCGTCTGATCCACACCTACCAGTTCATCGAGGACAGGGGCATGCCGCCCCTGTCGCTCAGCAACCTCGGCATTCGCATGGGCTATCACTACGCCGCATCGGCGGCGGCCTCGGCCGTCAGCTTGACCAGCGGCCTCGCCCCGGCCCCCAGCTTCATGCTGACCCTGGCGACAGGGACCGCGGGGATCGTGGGGGCCTCAGCCCTCCTTGCCGGCGCCGTGGGCGGCCGCCTTCGCTATGAGATCAGGTTCGCGGTCATCCTGGCCGCCGCCCCCCTCACCGCCTGGAGCGCGGGCAGGGCCCTCAAGGATTGGGTGGGCGATCCCCAACTGTTTTTCAATCACTTCCCGGACATCTCCGTCTACTTCGGGATCTTCCTGTTCGTCCTGACCATCTACGGCTGCTTCGAGCTTGGGGACCGGCGCCGAATGCTCCTCGCCCTGCTGGCAACCGTCGTGGTTGCCGGGGTCAAATCTAGCTACTACCCGGTGTCCGGTTTGCTGCTGTTCTCGGCAACGCTGGTTCAGGTCTACCGGACCCGGGATGTCCGCTGGCTGCTGGTTCCCGGCATCGCCTTTGTCTGCGGCCTGGCCATCATGCAGACGACCGGCCACGCGATTACCGGCAGCCTTGCCATCGAGCCGTTCTACCTGTTCAGCAACTTCCCCAAGAAATCGCTCAAGCATCTCTTGGACCTTGCCTTGTTCCTCGTCCCCGTGGCCGTCTACGTGTGGCTGACCGGCGGATGGAAAAGGCTCTCGGCGGAGGACAAGGGCCACCTCTTGATGCTCGGCCTGGCGCTGGCCGGCCTCTACGCCTTCCTGAACACTCTGGGCCTCTACCGGACCGACGCCGCCGGTGTCACCGGCCCCGATACCAACATCCTGGTGCCGCTCCGGGTGGCGCCCAAGCTGCTGGCGGTCGCGGCTGTCTTGGCCCTCACGGCGGTGTGGGACTCGACGCGGAAAGGGCTGAACGCCGCGATCCTTACCTTCCTGGGCCTGGTCGTCGTGCTTCCCCTGGGCCACAAGGCGACCCACGCTCTCATCTACCTGGTTCGCCCGGAACTGGGGCACGAGTACGTGGACAACCGGCCGATCGCCGAGGCTTTGTCTCGCATCCCGCTCGATGGCTCCGTGATCGCCACCAACGATCTCAGGTATCCGGCCAACCACTTCAAACGGGATCAGCGGCAAATGCAGATTCCGGCCCTCTTCGGCCACCAGGCCTATGCCGTCAACACCTCGTTCGAACCCTATCCGGAAGCTCCGGACCGCCTTTCGGAGCAGAGAATCCTGACGGAATCGATCTGGGACCCGACCGTTCTGTCGATTGCCGGTGAGAGGGGCTGGACTCACATCCTGATCCACAAGCTCGCCCCCCATCCACGGGACATTCCGCTTGAAAAGACCTTCGAGAACGAGCGCTACGCCGTCTACGCGATCGAACCGGCACCAGTTGAAATGAACTCTCGGCCAGCCGGAGCGAAGACGGGCGCCCGGCAAGCGGCTGTCGCGAGATGACGACAAAGCATCTAGCCTTCCTCGCCAAGTTCGCCGTGAGCGGGCTGATCCTCGGAATCGTCTTTCAGCACACGAATTTCGATCAGGTGGCGGAGCGTCTCGACTCGATTCGCGTGCTGCCCTTGGCGGCGGCCTTTTGCTGTCTCTTCACGCAGGCGATCGCCGTCGGGACCTGGCGTTGGTACGTGGTTCTCCGGGTCGTCCACAAGACCGTCGCTTGGCTCGACCTCAGCCGGATGGTCTTCATCGGGGTCTTCTTCAATCAGATTCTACCGTCCACCTTCGGCGGCGACGGCGTTCGCGCCTGGCTTTTGGGCCGAAGCGACACGTCTTTGAGCGTGGCGCTTCGTTCGGTGGTGCTGGATAGGGCGCTTGGGTTGTTCGGCCTGTTCCTCCTGAGTCTCATCGCATCCCTGATTCTCATTCTATTTTTTGCTCCCACAATAAACGTGGTGGCGGTCTTGGTATTCAGCACACTGGGTATTCTACTTATTGCCATTCTCCCGTTCACGTTCTGGATTGCACAGAAGATAAGGTCGACAGTACTGCAGAAGTTTTTTTACGAGTTCACAAACGAGATCAGGTTCCTATTCAAAAAGAAGCCTCAGATCTGCGCACTCGTCTTGATTTCGTTGCTGGGCCATGTTCTGAACTGTCTGGCCGTGTGGTATGCGGCTGCCGCTTTCGGGATCGCGATGCCTCTTGGCCCGACCCTCGTGATCGTCCCACCGGTTCTGCTGTTTGCCGCATTGCCCATTTCGGTCGCCGGATGGGGCGTGCGCGAAGGCGGCATGGTCATCGGGTTCGGATATCTTGGCGTGTCAAGCAGCGATGCTGCGCTGGTGTCCGTCGTCATTGGCCTCTTGGGCGTTGCGATCGGCGTGCTGGGCGGACTCGTGTGGGTCTTCACGCGGCCGAAAGGGCGAGCGACCGTGGATCGGCCGCAGCCATGAGCGTGGCGGCCCCGCGACCGGTCGCCGGGTTGGTATCCCGACGGCATGGCGGTGCAAGCATCCCTTGTGACTGACTCGAGAGGTCTTCCGTGATTGCTGATGATGTTGTTCTGGGTCGAGACGTGGTCGTCCATCAGCCCGCGCTGGTGAACCTCTACGGCTGCGACATCGGCGACGGCACGAGCATCGCGGCCTTCGTCGAAATCCGAAAGACCGTCAAAATCGGCCGCAATGTGAAGATCCAAGCCTTCGTTTTCATCCCGGAGGGTGTCACCGTCGAGGATGGGGTCTTCCTGGGCCCCCACGTCTGTTTCACCAACGACCTCTATCCCAGAGCCGTTCGACAGGACGGCCAGAGGAAGGGTGGCGACGACTGGCAGGTCGTGGAAACCCGGGTCAAGCGACGGGCCTCCATTGGCGCGAACGCCACAATCCGCTGCGGGGTGACGATCGGCGAGAATGCGATGGTGGGGGCCGGCAGCGTGGTCCTGGGAGACGTCCCGGACGGTACCGCCGTCGCTGGGAATCCCGCCAGGCCCATACCTTGGAAAGACCCAGATTGAACCTTGCCCGAACCGGCAAATCGGGCATTCTGCCTCCCCAGTCTGCCGAAGAACGCACCATGATTCCCCTCGTCGATCTCCAAGCCCAACACCGGACCCTCAAGCCCGAGCTCGACGCCGCCTACGAGCGGGTGATGCAAGGCACCCAATTCGTGCTCGGCCAGGAGGTCGAAGCCTTCGAGCGTGCCTTTGCGGATTTCGTCGGGGTCGAGCACGCCATCGGCGTGAACTCCGGCACCAGCGCGCTGCATCTTGCGCTCCTGGCCTGCGGAATCGGGCCCGACGACGAAGTCATCGTCCCCGCCATGACCTTTATCGCCACGGCGGCGGCGGTCTCCTATTGCGGGGCGCGGCCGGTCCTGGTCGACGTGGAGCCGGTCGCCTGCACGCTCGATCCCTTGCAGATCGAGCGGGCCATCACGGCCCGCACCAAGGCGATCATCCCGGTCCATCTCTATGGCCAGATGGCCGACATGGAATCCGTCATGGAGATTGCCGAGGCCCACGGCCTGACCGTCATCGAGGATGCCGCCCAGGCCCACGGCGCCCGCCGCAGAGACAGGAACGCCGGGGCCATCGGACGGCTCGGCTGTTTCAGCTTTTACCCCGGCAAGAACCTGGGCGCCTGCGGCGAAGCCGGTGCCGTGGTCACCAACGACCCGGCGGCAGCCAAGCAGGTGCGCATGCTGCGCGACTGGGGTCAGGAGACCCGATACCGGCACGCGGTCATCGGGTTCAACTATAGGATGGACGGTCTCCAGGGCGCCTTTCTCAGGGTCAAGCTCGGGCACCTGCAAGCCTGGAACGAAGCGCGCCGCGCCGGCGCCAAGCGTTACGAGGGCCTACTGAAGAGTTCAGATCTGCTGCTCCCTGCTGAGCGACCGGAAAACCGCAGCGTCTATCATGTCTACGCCGTCCGGCACCGCCAGCGCGACCGCCTGCGTGCGGCGCTGGCAGATCATGGTATCGCCACCGGCCTCCACTATCCGGTTCCGGTCCATCTTCAAGAGGCCTATCGATACCTGGGCCATGAAACGGGCGATTTCCCGGTCAGCGAATCGATCGCTCTGGAAGAGCTGTCGCTCCCCCTGTACCCCGAACTGACGCCCGAGCAGCAAGATCGCGTGGCGAACGCGATAGCCACAGCGCTCGAGGACAGCTCAGGAAACGTCAAGGCGGTCGGCAACGTCTAGGAAGCCGCGGCCGTGATGACGACGTGGGTGTAGGGAACTCTCAGAAGGTCGTGTCGTACATCGCTCGACACGCTGTCGAAAACCCCCAGGAAGAACTTCTCGTACTCGCCGGGCGCCCTGACATTGCGCCCTCTGTCCTGCCGAATCAGCGTCCTGGCGATGGGCGACTGATCGTCAGTAAAACAGTTGTCGATCGTGATTAGACGACCGTTTGCCTTCAACTGGCCGCGGACGGACAGCAGCAGCGCTTCGACCTCCCGGTCCTCCAGGTGATGGAGCAGCCCCACAGCCAGGGCGATGTCGAAGCGATCATCGGGCCCGAAGCGCAACGTGCTCACGTCTCCAACATAGAACTCCGCCCGGTCGCCGAAACGATCGTTCGCCGCGGCGATGTAATCGGGACTGAGATCGACTCCCACGTAGGCAACGCCTCGCGGGAGAAAGCCGACGATCGTCCCGGTGCCGCAACCCACATCCAAGATTCGGTCGTGCTCCCGCGGTGCCACGTAGGTATCGATCAAGACCCGGTAGAGTCGATTTGCCCCAAGTGCAACCATGAGCAAATCGTACGCCCCGGGTAGGTTCAGAATGGAACGAAGGCCGGTCGTTATCTGGGTCATGAGGCAGGTGTCGGGACCGGGGCTCATGGCGGCCCGCCGGTCTAACCCATATCGAATGGATCGTCGTGCGAATTTGCGATGACAGGGGCTCGGTGCTATCAGACATAGCATGATGATCATGCGAGGCAACAAGATATGACATCGACGGTCTGCCTGGTGACCCCCGCTTTCAACGAGTCCGAGAACCTGCCGATTCTCTACGAGCGGGTCTGCGCCGTGATGGAGGGGACCGGCGAGGACTGGCGCTGGATCATCGTGGACGACAACTCGGAAGACGGCACCTACGAGCTCCTGTGCGCGCTCGCGGACAAGGATCCTCGTCTCGGGGCCTTGCGCCTGTCTCGCAACTGCGGATCCCACCTGGCCATCCGTTGCGGCCTCAAGCACGCGGAGGGCGATTGCACGATCATGTTTGCGGCCGACCTTCAGGATCCGCCGGAGATCATACCAGAGCTCCTACGCAAGTGGCGGGAGGGAACGAAGGTGGTCTGGGGAGAGCGGGAAAGAAGCACGGACGAGAGCCGCGGGTACAGGTTCGCGGCCAGGATCTATCACGGGTTGATGAGAGACCTCGTCGGCATAAAGCGGCTGCCGCCCAAGGGCGCCGATCTTGCCTTGCTTGACGCGACGGTCGTATCTGCCCTGCGCGATTTCCGGGAAACCAACGTCAGTCTTTTCGCGTTGATCGGCTGGCTCGGCTTCGAACAGGGCACGATCAACTATCAAAAGGCCGAGCGGCTGCATGGCCATTCGGGCTGGACGCTGGCGTCGCTGATCAAGCTGGTCGTGGACTCGATCACCGCCTTCTCCTACAAGCCGATACGCGCCATGACCCTGCTCGGTCTGTTCATAGCCTTGCTCGGGTTTCTCTATGCCGTTTGGATCGTCCTAGCGGCCTTGACCGGCAATCCCCCGGAAGGCTGGGCTTCGTTGATGGTGGTGGTGCTGGTGTTGAGCGGCGTTCAGATGCTCATGCTCGGGGTCCTGGGCGAGTACCTCTGGCGTGCGCTGGACGAGGCGCGTTCACGACCGCCCTTTGTGATAGAGGCCTCGACAGGTTCGCTCGCGGATCTGACGGCACAAACCCCCAAGACCCGAAAAGCGACGAGCCGAAAGGCACGCAAGAGCAAGACGGCCGCCGCCAGCTGACCGCGGAGTCTCTTCGACCGTTTGCCACGGTCGGCCTGCAGGGCTGGCCAGTTCACGGATGGCAGCTACATTGCTAGTCATCGTGAGGCTGTGCAGGAATGCCCCAAACCTTGCTACCCGCCGGGACATCACAGTTGACGAACGACAGCGCGCCGATCACGACCTCGTCGCCGACCGTTACCCCCATCTCTATGACCGAATTGGGTCCGATGTAGACGCGCGAACCTATGCTGGTGCCCGCATAGTCGGTGGGCGCCTCACCCCCTGAAACCGCGCGACGAACCGTGTTGTGGCTATAGATGTGGGCGCCGGCGCTTATGTGGACGTAGTCCCCGATCTGCAAACCGCCGCTCCCGTCCAAGACAACGTTGGGACCGATCCAGCAATCCCGTCCCACGGAAACCTCGCCTAGGATCAAGACATTGTCGTAACAGGAGGTGCCCTGGCCGAAGCCGCACTCTCGCGCGACCTCCCAGCGATCTACGATCAAGTCGCCGAAGGGTACGCGCCGCTTGAACTCGCTTCGCTTCTTCTCCTGGAGCTCCGCATAGATCCGTCTGATATCGTTCAGAAGGTTCACAGAGCTTCACCTCGGCAATCGAAGCGGCGAGCACCCGGGTTGTCGCTTGTCCCGCCCCCTCAAGCCCGCGCCGCCGCAGGCTCCGCCTCGTCGAGCGGCAGCTCGCGCATGATGTCGGCGAAGTGCTGCCGGATCTCCTCGATCTGCTGGTCGCTGTGGGCGGCCGAGAGGCTGCAGCGCAGCAGGCAGGCGCCGTTGGGAGTGCCCGGCGGCAGGGCCAGGTTGACGTAGACCCCGCTCGCCAGGAGCCGGTTCCAGACCCAGACGGCCGTCGCCTCGTCCTTCAGGCGCACGGCCAGGATCGGACTCGCCGGCGAGCAGATCTCGTAGCCCATCTCGCTCAGGGAGTCGTAGAGGCTCTGGGCGTTGGTCCAGAGCTTCCGCTGCAGCTCGGGCAGCTCCTGCATGCGCCGCAAGGCCGCGGTCACGGTGGCCACGGTCGAGGGCGAGCAGGAGGCGGTGTACATGTAGGCCCGGGCGTTGAAGCGCAGCGCGTCGAGCTTGGGATTGTTGGCGGCGCCGTAGCCGCCGATCGCCCCCAGGCTTTTGCTGAAGGTGCCGACCACGAAGTCGACGTCCTCCTCCACGCCGGCCTCCTCTGCGGCGCCACGGCCGTGCTCACCCAGGACGCCGAGCGAGTGGGCCTCGTCCACCATCAGGTAGGCGCCGTGCTTGCGCTTCACCTCGGCCAGCTCCTTCATGGGCGCCTTGTCGCCGAGCATGGAGTAGATGCCCTCGACGATGATCAGCTTGCAGGCGCCCTCGTCCTCGGAGCGGGCCAGCCGGCGGTCCAGGTCCTCGGCGTCGTTGTGGCGGAAGCGGATCACCTTGGAGCCGCTGAGGCGCACGCCGTCGTAGATGCTGGAGTGGGAATCCGCATCCATGAAGATGACGTCATGGGGGCCCGCGACGCCGGCGATCATGCCCAGGTTCGCCTGGTAGCCGGTGGAGAAGACGATGGCCGAACGGCGCTTCAGGAAGCGGGCGATGGCCTCCTCCAGGTCCCGGTGCATGGCGTAGGTGCCGTTGGCGATGCGCGAGCCGGTGGTGCCGGTGCCCTGGCTCTGCATGGCCTCGACCCCGGCGGCGATGCACTCCGCATCGAAGGTCAGGCCCAGGTAGTTGTTGGTGCCCGCCAGGATGGTCCGGCGACCGTTCACCAGGGCCTCGGTGGCCGAGAGCACCCGCTCCATGCGCACGGCAAAGGGGTCCTCGCCGACGTCCAGCAGGCCCGAGTGGCGCTTGGCGATGAGGTCGTACTTGTCGAGGATGTCCATGGGATTCAGCCGTTCTTCAGTTGTCCGCGCACGACCTCTGCCAGGTCTTGCACGCTGCGCAGTTCCCCCACCAGATTGAGCGGAATATCGATCTCGAACTTGTCCTCGATATTCATGATGAGGTCCATGGCCGCAACGGAATCGATGTTGAGATCGGCGCTCAGGTCCGTCTCAGGGGTGATCTCGATGCCGTTCGGGTTGTGGGCGCCCAGCAGGGACTTGATCTCCTGGAACACCCGGTCGCTGTCTTCTTGCATGGCACTCGCCGTCGAAGTTAAGGCCAACTGGTAGGAAGGCAAGGTCTCATTCTCCCGCTGCGCGTCGCCGCCGGCCGTCCGCCGCGCTCCGCCTTGGTTAGAGCCAATCCCGGGCCCGGTACCACTCGAGGGTGGCGGGAAAGCCGCTCTCGAAGGTGAAGCGGGCCTGCCAGTCGCTAAGGGGCGAATCGGGCGAGGACCGCGCCACCCAGTCCGGGTGAAAGAGCTCCCGCAGCTTGCCCGGCGTGAACACGCTGGCCCGGCCGAGGCTGCGCTGGAGCCGCTGGTTGAGTTCGGCCGGCAGCCACAGGAGGCCGAGCGGCACCGAGACCAAGCGGATGCGCCGGCCCAGGTGGCGGCCGGCCGCCTCGGCCAGGTCCGTCCAGCCGTAGCCCCCCTCGCGCCCGTCGTCGAGCTCCAGGACGCCGCCGTCCCAGGTGTCCCCGGCCAGCAGGCGCTCGATGGCGGCGGCCAGGTCCTGGACGTGGAGCAGGGAAAAGCGCCCCCGCCGCCCCGCAGGCGTCAGCAGGAAGCCGCGCCAGAGCTGGCGGAACAGGGCGAGCGTCACCCGGTCGCCGGGCCCGTAGACGCCGGGCGGCCGCAGGACGCAATGCTCCAGGTCGCCGCCGGCCTCGGCCAGCACCTCCTCGCCGCCCCGCTTGCTGGCGGCGTAGGGCGAGACTTCGGGCTCCCGGGCTGCCAGGGAGGAGATCAGCAGGAAACGAGGTCTCGGGTCCGCGGTGAGGGCCGCCCGGACCAGGCGCCGCGTGCCCTCCAGGTTCACGGCCATGAACTCGTCCCGGTCCCGCGCCTTCACCAGACCGGCCACGTGGACGACCGTGTCGGCGCCCTCAAGCAGGCGCTCCAGGCTCTCGGGATCCTCCAGGGCGCCCGGCACCAGGACCGCGCCCTGGCGCTCCAGCGCCGCGGCGGCCTCGGCGCCTGGCCGGCGGACCAGCGCCCTGACGCCCGATCCGCCCGCCAGCAGGCGCTCGGCCAAGACGCCGCCCACGAACCCACTCGCGCCGGTCAAGGCTACGGTTCCAGCCATTTCGATCACTGTGACGGGTGCGCCGGCCACGCCAAGCGCGGCGGCGCGGGGTTGTCTACTTGCCGGCCCCGGCGGCGACCCGCAGTTCCGGCACCGCAAGAGCGGGCGCGTCGGGTGCGGTCTCCAGCCCTTCGATGTTGCCGGCCAGATAGTCGGCCTTGGCCGCCGCCCGGCTGAGCTTGCCCGACGAGGTGAAGGTGAGCGAGCGCGGCGGCGCCAGCACCACCTCGCCGCTGACGCCGGCCATTGTCATGATGACGTTCGAGACCTCGCGGCTCAGTGCACTGCGGGTCTCCGGGTCACGGCTGCGGCATTCCACGATCACCACCACCCGCTCGCGGCCGTCGTCGTCATCGACGGAGAAGGCCGCCACGTCCCCGGGGCTCGCCCCGCAGCGGGACTCCACGGCCCACTCCAGGTCCTGCGGCCAGATGTTGCGGCCGTTGCAGATGATGAGGTCCTTGCTGCGGCCGGTGATGACCAGCTCGCCATCCACCATGTAGCCCATGTCGCCGGTGTTGAGCCAGCCGTCGGGCGTGCGCACGCTGGCGGTGGCATCCTCGTCGTCGTAGTAGCCCTGCATCAGGCTCGGGCCCGAGATGCAGACCCAGCCGATGCGCCGCTCGGGCAGCGGGCGGTTGTCCTCACCGCGGATCTCGATCCTGTGGCCCGGCAGGGGGCCGCCGCACTTCACGAAGGCGCGCGAGGCCTGGGCCGAGCCGTTCGCCTTGCCGTGGCCGTTCCCGTTGGCCTGCCCATGCCCGTTGCTGTGACCATTGCCGTGTCCGTTGCCATGACCGTTGACCTCGTAGGGCACGGCGACCCCGGCGCGCTCGTAGGCGTCGCGGCTGACCCGGTCGACCCTGAGGCCGCGGCCCAGCGGCGAGAAGCTCACCGCCAGAGTGGACTCTGCGAGGCCGTAGCTGGGCACGAAGGCGGCCGGATCGAAGCCGCTCTCTGCGAAGCTCTCGGCGAAGGCGTTCAGCACGCTGGGGCGCACCATCTCGCCGCCGACCCCGGCGACCCGCCACTGCGAGAGGTCGAACCGGTCCGGCTCGACCCGGGACGACATGCGCGCGCAAAGCTCGTAGCCGAAAGTCGGGCTGAAGGAGATGCTGGCGCCGTGCTCGGACAGCACCTTGAGCCAGGTCAGCGGCCGGCGCGCGAAGGCGGTGCTGGCGAGATAGTCGATGGTGACCTGGTTCATCACCGGCGCCAGGCAGAAGCCGACCAGTCCCATGTCGTGATAGAGCGGCAGCCAGGAGGCGCTGCGGTCGCCCTGGCGCAGGCGCAGGCCGTGCTGGCCGATACCGCGGGCGTTGTGGGTGATGGCGCGCTGGCTGACCAGCACGCCGCGCGGCAGGCTGGTGCTGCCCGAGGAGTACTGGATGTAGCAGGGCTCGTCGCGCTGGAGCGGGCGCAGCTCGCCGCCCTCGGCCGGCAGCGCGTAGAAGTCCTCGGGCGTGCCCAGGAAGTCGACCTTCAGTCCCTTCGCCGCCTGCTCCAGGTGCCCGACCAGCTCGGCGCTGGCGACGGCGAGGCGGGCGCCCGCCCGGGCCATCATGTTGTGCAGGCGCGCTACGTAGGCCTCGCGCCCGCCCAGATTGACGCTGAGCGGCAGGGGCACCGGCACCAGGCCGGCATACTGGCAGCCGAAGAAAAAGATCAGGAAGTCGGGCGTGGTCTCGGCGATGATCGCCAGGCGCTCGCCGCGCGCCACGCCGCTGCGCGCGAGGCCGCGCGCCAGAGCCTGCGCCCGCTCGCGGATCTCGCGATAGCCGCACGCATGCTCCAGCTCGCCACGGCTGGAGAAGAAGTTGCAGCCGGTCTCTCCCTGTGCCGCGTAGTCGAGCCCTTCGGCGATGGTCTCGAACTCGCCACGCCGCAACGGCAGGGTGAGATTGCTGGATGGAGTCACACGTAGCATGGTTCCCGCGTCTGAGCAGCCAGTCCCAATTCGACGATCACAAGCGTTCCCGAGCCTTCCCCCTCGCCCGGAGTCCACTACGGCCCCGCTGTCTTCCCCTGGAACTCCAGCCTCCCAAAAAACGAAACCCCCGACACGAGCCGTTCGAAGCGCGGCCCGATCGCCGTGATAACTGATACGGTGCCTTTCCCTCAGTCAGCCCCGTGCCAGTCGATAGCCGTTTGCCCAGCCGATTTTATGGGTGCGGCGGTAGGGGTTGGTTCTTGTTCTCCGTCTTTGCAACAGGCGACTCGGAAGCCGCATATCACGTCCGCGACGCTTATAGTCACAATCCTCTAGCTAAACAATTGCGTTATTGCCCCGGTTCCCCATTCAATTGAATACAAGAAGATTATGTATTCGCTAATTCTATACAGCATATATCCACATAATCAAACTTATATTAAGTATATAATCGTATAATCTACGTAATAATCACATTCTAATTCGATATTATATTCATAGCTTTCGACCATATATGCGATACATATGGATTTAGTTCTTGTAATTTCGCAATATTACTGTAAATTAAGAAGATAGAATTTAGTTTCTCTCTACAAGAAGGAGTCGATTATTTCATATGCGATTTTGAACGGGGGTGTACGTGTCGGGTGCTCCATCGGCCTGCGAGGGGCGCATCCGAGAACTAAACAAGCATAGATCAAGACAAAACCTGGGCTGGCGGCGTATTGGCAAGACTTCGTACGCTTCACGCATTGTGACAAGACGAAATATTTTTTGAAGGCACAGTTCTGGTACGGGGAGCCCAAAAGCAAGTCCCGCAGGTCCCGATCCGGGGACCGCGGGATCGGAGGGCGGCCTCTCACGGAGCCCGCCCCGGGCCGCCGGCAGACCGGCCTGGCCCGGTTCGCGATGGAGGCCCCTCCTCGTCCGCCCAACCTCATCTGCCTGAGTCCGCACCGCTGGGTGGTCCTCCGTAGGAGGGACCGAGGCTACTGCTGGGTGCGCAAGGGCGACCGCTGGACGAGCATGATGGCCCCCAGGGGCACCAACACGGTGATCAGCGCCACGGTGATCAGCAGCCAGCCCAGCTCGCTGTAGTCGGCCGCCACCTCGATCACGCCGGTCACCCGGTCGCGCACCTCGCGGGTCACCAGGAAGATCTCGTTCACATAGCGTGTGGCCAGGCTGCTGGCCGAGAGCGCCAGATTGGTGAAGGAGGCCATGACCGCGAAGAAGGTCGCCTTGAGGTGGGCGGGCGCGTTCTTGGCGATCCAGGCCAGCATGGGGATCATGGAGATCTGCGACAGGGGCGATTCCAGCGCCGTGTCCAGGATCGCGATAAAGCGCGCGTCGACCACGCCGCCGGTCATGGGCCCCGTCACCTCGTGCAGGCCGTAGTAGAGGCCGATGTTGGGCAGCGACAGCACGCCAGCGGCAAGGGTCAGGAGCGCGACCACGTAGGCGATCGAGCGCGTGGCCATCAGGGGCCGCAGCAACAGCAAGCCGGCCAGCGTGAGGCCGTAGGTGATGAGCGACAGGATCGAGAGGAACCGCTGGTCGAAGCCGAGCACGTCGATCTCGAACCAGACCAGGCCCGGGCCGGGCAGGGGCACGGCGCGGAAGGCGAAGATGATGACCGCGGTCCCCACCAGGGCCCGGCGCACGCCCGGATCGAGCTCCAGGATCAGCCGGTACATGAGGAACAGGACGATGGCCATGGAGCCGAGGAAGATGATTTCCTGGGCGAAGGGCACCTGGCCGAGGCCCATGGCAAGGGTGAATGCGACGAAGGCCAGGCTGCCGCCGAAGATCCACCAGTTGGGCTCGGTCTTCTCGGCCGGCCGGTAGAGGGCGCGCTCGATGGTCTCCCGGTCGAGCCCCTGGCGGTGCATGCGGCGGGCCCGGAGCCGCAGGGTGAGGCCGCCCAGGATCACCCCCGCCACGGAGACAAGGGGGATGATCAGGGCCAGCAGGTAGATATCGGCGTAGATCTCGACCTTGTCGGCCTCCGTCATGTTCTCGACGCCGGAGAACATGAAGACGTTGAGGCAGGCGACCGTCACCAGGCCGCCGATGATGGCGACGCGGCCGAGGGTCTGCATGGTCGTGTGCATGATCTTCGTCTGGCGCTCGGAAAAGGGTTTGCCCTCCGCGTCGAAGCGGGGCACCGCCTCCACGGTCATGGCGTCGGCGACCACGTCCTGGATCACGTAGCCGCTGGGCGCCAGGATGGTGCTGGTGACGTACCAGGCCTCGGCGCTCATGATCTCGGTCATGGCGGCCGTGTGGGCGATCAGGCCGTACATGATGACGACGCTGACGGCGATCAGCCCGGCGCCCAGGTAGACCAGCAGGGCCTTCCAGCGCCAGATCAGGTCAACCAGATGGCCGATCGGCATCTTCAGCGCCCAGGGAATGCCGACCCAGAAGGTGAGGCCGGCGAGGAAGGCGGCGGAAAGGTCGAGATAGTCCTTGATGAAGAAGGTGCCGACGATGGCGGTGAGGCCCGAGACCCCCGCCGCCAGATAGACCATCAGCGGCGGCAGGTAGGACCAGCGGGCCTGGCGCCCAAGGTCGAGGATCGTCTGGTCGACCCAGCGCACCAGGGCGCCGCCTGCCGCTTCACGGCCCGCCCCGTTGCCGCCGGTCGAATTGCTGTCTGTCATCGCGGGCCCGCTTACACTCCGGCCGGTTCCCGTGCAAGCCGCCGCGCGGCCGAGGCCCTACCCGAGCCGCGGCAATGGCGACAGCCCTCGCGGCGTTTCGCCGGGAGATTTGCCCCAGGGCCTTGAATCCTTTGCCCGTATTGCCTTTAACAGGGGATGGAGGCGGCCGGAGTCCGGCCCGGGTCTGGAAACGCTTCCGATGCGCGGCGGCGCTAGGAGCTTGAGGCTTGGAACCGACGGAACGGGCGGCAGGGACTTCAGCATGGATCAGCCGAACTTGACGGCGAAGCTGCCGAAGCGCGCCCGGAGCCTGCGCCCGGCGGGCGATTGGGCGCTATTCCTGGACGTGGACGGCACCATTCTGCATTTCGCGGATACGCCGGACGGCGTCGCCCCCAGCGAGCGGGTGGCGGGGCTGCTGCAGGAGGTCTCCCGCTGCCTCGAGGGCGCCGTGGCCCTCGTCAGCGGCCGCAGTATCGACAATCTGGATCACCTCTTCGGCCCCCACGTGACCTGCCTGGCGGGCCTCCACGGCCTGGAGCGCCGGGACGCCGAGGGCCGCCTGCACCTCTTGGGCGAGGCCGAGGCCCTCGAGCACCTGCGGGCGCCACTCGCCGAACTGGCCGAGGGCGGCGACGGCGTCCTGCTGGAGGACAAGCAGCGCGCCCTTGCGGTCCACTACCGGCAGGCGCCGCACAAGGCGGACGAGATCCGCCGGCGGGTCGAGGAGCTGGTGCGGCCATCGGTCCGGGACCTTCGGATCATTCATGGTAAGATGGTCAGCGAGATCAAGCCGCGGCACGCCGACAAGGGCTCGGCGATTCAAGCTTTCATGGACGAGGCCCCCTTCGCGGGGCGGTTGCCGGTCTTCATCGGCGACGATGTGACGGACGAGGACGGATTTGTGGCCGTGAACGCCTTGAAAGGACTTTCTATCCACGTAGGTGACGGCGCAGCGACCGCCGCGCGCTACCAGATCGCCGGCGTCGATCAGGTGATCGACTGGCTGGAAACCTGGCCGTCCGCCATTCGGCGGCGGAGCGGGGCGAGCCGGCCGTGAGCACGCTCAACCTCGCCGTCATCGGCAACTGCAATTTCAGCGCCCTGATCGATTCGCGCGGCCGCATCGTCTGGTGCTGCCTGCCCCGCTTCGACAGCGATCCGCGTTTCTGCTCGCTGGTCAACGACCATCGGGACGGCGACAAGGGCTTCTACGACGTGGAGCTGTTCGACCTCAAGGAAGCGGAGCAATGGTACCGGCCGAACTCGGCGGTGGTCGAGACCATGCTCCGCGACAGCCACGGCGCGGCCGTCCTGATCACGGACTTCGCGCCCCGCTTCAAGCAATTCGGCCGGGTGTTCCGGCCGATCATGCTGGTCCGCAAGATCACGCCGCTGGCCGGCGCACCGCGCATCCGCATCCGCCTGCGGCCGACCTACGGCTACGGCCGCTACCGGCCGGAAACCACGCGCGGCTCCAACCACGTGCGCTACGTGATGCCGGACCTCGTCCTGCGGCTCACCACCGACGGCCCCGTGACCTACATGACGGAGGAGATCCCCTTCATCCTCGAGGAGCCGATCACCCTCATCCTCGGACCGGACGAGAGCTTCACCCTGCCGATCGCCGAGACGGTGCGCGAGTTCTTCGAGAAGACCGACGAGTACTGGCGCGACTGGTGCCGCTATCTCTCGCTGCCCTTCGAATGGCAGGACGCCGTCGTCCGCGCCGCCATCACCCTCAAGCTGTCGAACTTCGAGGAATCGGGCGCGATCATCGCGGCGCCCACCACCTCGGTCCCCGAGGCGCCGGACAGCGGCCGGACCTGGGACTACCGCTACTGCTGGCTGCGGGACTCCTACTTCGTGGTGCACGCCCTCAACTCGCTCGGCGTCACCCGGACCATGGAAGGCTATCTGAGCTACATCGCGAACATCGCCAGCGCCAGCGAGACCGGCTATCTGCAGCCCATGTTCGGCATCGCGCTGGACGAGAAGCTCAACGAGGCCATCGTGGACAGCCTCGCCGGCTACCGGGGCATGGGGCCCGTGCGGATCGGCAACGACGCCTACCGCCAGGTGCAGAACGACGGCTACGGCTCGGTGATCCTGGCCTGCGCCCAAATGTTCTTCGACCAGCGCCTGGCCCGCCAGGGCGACGCCGCCCTCTTCGAGCAGCTCGAGAAGCTGGGCGTCCAAGCGGGACGGCGGTGGAACAAGCCCGATTCAGGGATCTGGGAGTTTCGCAGCCGGGAGGCGGTGCACACCTATTCCAGCATCATGTGCTGGGCGGCTTGCGACCGCCTGGCGAAGATCGCCACGCGCCTCGGCCTGCAGAAGCGCGCCTCCTACTGGAAGAAGAAGGCCGAACCGATCCGCAAGGCGATCCTGGAGCGCGCCTGGAACCCCAAGCTGAACAGCTTCACGGCCAGTTTCGACGGCGAAGACATCGACGCCGTGCTGCTGCTGCTGCCGCAGCTGGGCTTCGTCGAGGCCGACGATCCGCGCTACATCGCCACGGTCGCGCGCGTCGAAAAGGACCTGCTGCGCGGACCCTATCTCAGCCGCTACGCCACCGAAGACGACATCGGCGTGCCGGAAGTCGCGTTCAACGCCTGCACTTTCTGGTATATTGACGCGCTGGCGGCACTGGGGCGCAGGGACGAAGCACGGGACCTGTTCGAGCAGATGCTCGCGATCCGCAATCCCTTGGGGTTGTTGTCCGAGGACGTCGATCCGAAGACCGGCGAGCTGTGGGGCAACTTCCCGCAGACCTACTCCATGGTGGGCCTGATTCACTCCGCCATGAAGCTCTCCAGACGCTGGGAGGACGCATTTTGAGCCGCCTAATCGTCGTCTCGAACCGGGTGGCGCCGATCCGCTCCGGCGGCTCGGGCAGCATCGGCGGCCTCGCCACCGCCATGCAGGACGCCCTGAAAGAGCATGGCGGCGTCTGGTTCGGCTGGAGCGGCCGGACGACGGAGAGCTCGCCGGATGGGCCCGAGGTGGTCCAGCTGGGCAAGATCACCTACGCCACCCTCGACCTGAGCCACCGGGACTACGGCGAGTACTACACCGGCTTCGCGAACTCGGTGCTCTGGCCGCTGTTCCACTACCGCCTGCATCTGACCGACTTCAGCCGGCGGGATATGGCCGGCTACCACCGGGTCAACGCCCTCTTCGCCAAGCACCTGGCGCCGCTGCTGCAGCCCGACGACGTGATCTGGGTGCACGACTACCACTTCATTCCGCTCGGCAGCTATCTGCGCCAGGCAGGGTGCGAGAACAAGATCGGCTTCTTCCTGCACATTCCCTGGCCGCCCATGGAGCTGCTGCTGACCCTGCCCAACCACGAGGCGCTGGTGGAGGAGGTCTGCGGCTACGACCTGATCGGCTTCCAGACCGAGAACGACATGCACGCCTTCAGCGACTACATCCGCACGGAGGCGGGCGGCAAGGTGCGACCGAGCGGCCTGGTCAAGGCCTACGGCCGCAGGACCCGGGTCGGCGTCTTCCCCATCAGCATCGACACCAACGTGGTCCAGCAGCTCGCCCGCTCGTCGGAAAGCTCGCTGCAGACCGTGCGCCTGAAGGACAGCATCGCCGGCCGGCGGCTGATCATCGGCGTCGACCGCCTGGACTACACCAAGGGCCTGCTCGACCGCATGGAGGCCTACCAGCACCTGCTGACCCATCATCCCGAGATCCGGGAGAACGTGGTCTTCGTGCAGATCGCGCCGCCGTCGCGGGCGGACCTGCCGGACTACCAGATGATGCGCCGGCAGATCGAGAGCATCGCCGGCCACATCAACGGCAGCTTCGCCGACTTCGACTGGTCGCCGGTGCGCTACCTGAACCGCGCCTTCAAGCGGCAGACCATCATGGGCTTCCTCAGGCTCAGCGACGTCGGCCTGGTGACGCCCTTGCGCGACGGCATGAACCTGGTCGCCAAGGAGTACGTGGCGTCCCAGTCGGCGGACGATCCGGGGGTGCTGGTGCTGTCGCGCTTCGCCGGTGCGGCCCGCGAGCTGGACGGAGCGCTGATCGTCAACCCCTACGACATCGAGGGCGTCAGCGACGCCATGGTGCGGGCGCTTTCCATGCCGCTGAAGGAGCGCAAGGACCGCTGGATGGCCATGTTCCAGCGCCTCAAGCAGTTCGATCTGGTGTCCTGGCGGGAATCCTACATGGAGGCGCTGCGGGGGAGCGCGCGTGCCGCCTGAGGCCGACCCGGCGCCGGTCCTGCTGGCCGACATCGGCGGCACCCACGCCCGCCTGGCCCTGGCCCGGAACGGCGAGACCTCCCCCGCCAGCAAGCTGATCGCCGCCGACTACGAGGGCCCCGCGGAAGCCATCCGGTCCTACCTGCAGGAGACCCGGCCGTCGTCGGCCCCGAGGCGGGCGGCGCTCGCCTGCGCCGGGCCGGTCGAAGCGGGACGGGTGCGGATGACGAACAGCGACTGGCTGATCGACGCCGCCGGCCTCAAGGCGGAGCTGGGCTTGGACGAGGTCCTGCTGCTGAACGACTTCGAAGCCGTCGCCTGGGCGGTCACGGCGCTTCCCGACGACGCCCTGCTGAAGATCGGCGGGGGCACGGCGCGGAAGGGCGCGCCCGCTGTCGCGCTCGGCCCCGGCACCGGCCTCGGCATGGCGGGCTACCTGGCACACCCGGGCGGCGCCCTGGTGGTGGTCGGCGAGGGGGGCCACGTCACCATGGCCCCGACGAGCGACCGCGAGGCCGCGGTGCTGGACGCGCTGCGCCACGAGCTGGGGCATGTCTCGGCCGAGCGGGTGCTTTCGGGGGACGGCCTGGAGCGCCTCTACGATACCCTCGCCCGCCTCGAGGAGGCGAAGGTGCCGCGGCGCACCGACGCCGAAATCAGCGACGCCGCGCTGGCCGGAAGCTGCCCCGTCTGCGAGGCCGCGCTCGACATGTTCTGCGCCATGCTCGGCACGGTCGCCGGAAACGCGGCCCTCATGTTCGGGGCCCACGGCGGCGTCTACGTGGCCGGCGGGATCCTCCCGCGCTTCGCCGAGCGTTTCGCCACCTCGCCGTTCCGCGCGCAATTCGAGGCCAAGGGCCGCTTCCGGAACTACGTGGCCCGCATACCGACCTGGCTGGTGCTCCATCCCGAGCCGGCTTTCTCCGGCCTGCTGCGGGCGCTGGAGGCCGCGGTCGCGGCCGGCAAGGAGTCATAGCCTCTCCGCCTCCACCCGGCCGTGAAGCTGAGGTGGGTCAGGCGGGCTCGACGTCGATGGCGTAGCCGCTGCCGCGCACGGTGCGGATCAGGTCGTCGCCGTTGTGGGCGTTGAGCGCCTTCCTCAGGCGCCTGATGTGGACGTCCACGGTGCGCAGCTCCAGATAAGCGTCCCGGCCCTTGACCCGGTCGAGGATGGTCTCCCGCGAGAAGACGTGGCCCGGGCGCTCCATCAAGGTGTGCAGCAGGCGGAACTCGGTCGGGCTGAGGTGGATGGACTGGCCGTTGCGTGTGACCCGCTGGGTGCTCAGGTTCATCACCAGGTCGCCGCAGGCCAGCACGTCCTCGCCCAGCCCCGGCCGGGTGCGGCGCAGGACGGCGCGCACGCGTGCCAGCATCTCGCCCGGCGAGAAAGGCTTGACCACGTAGTCGTCGGCACCGATGTCGAAGCCGCGCAGGCGGTCGTCCTCCTCGCCGCGCGCGGTCACCATGATGACCGGCAGGTGGCGGGTGCGATCCTTCGCCCGGATGCGCCGGCAGACCTCGAGCCCCGAAACCCGAGGCAGCATCCAGTCGAGAATGACCAGATCCGGGTCCTCTTCCTCGATGCGCAGCAGGGCCTCGTCGCCGTCGGTGGCAACCACCGTGCGGTAGCCGCCACTCTCCAGGTTGTAGCGTAGCATCTCGACCTGCGCCGGTTCGTCCTCGACGATCAGAATCATGGGCTTCACGACTAGGAGCTTTCGCCGGTCGTTTCCGGCACCTCGACGACGGTGAAGGACGAGCGGTCTCCCTTGGGCCGCCCCGGCTCCGGCGCCTCGCCGCGGACCATCAGGTAGACGTGCTCGGCGATGTCGGTGACATGATCGCCGATGCGCTCGATGTTCTTGGCGATGAACAGCAGGTGCGTGCAGGTGGTGATGTTGCGGGGGTCCTCCAGCATGTAGGTGAGGAACTCCCGGAACAGGCTGGTGTGGAGCTGGTCCACGTCCATGTCCCGCTGCCGCACATCCTCGGCGAGCGCCGCGTCCCGCGACAGGTAGGCGTCCAGGACGTTCTTGATCATGCCCTGCACCAGCGAGCCCATGCGGGCGATGGTGTGGGCGGCGCCGCCGATGTTGCGGATCTGGATCAGCACCTGGGTGCGGTTCGCCATGTTGCGGGCATAGTCGCCGATGCGCTCCAGGTCGCTTGCCGTCTTCAAAGCGGCGACGACGGTGCGCAGGTCCGCGGCCATGGGCTGCCTGAGGGCGAGCACCCGCAGGGTCAGGGCGTTGACCTCGATCTCCAGGGCGTCGATGCGCTCGTCGCGGCTGGCCACCCTGCCGGCCAGGGTGCCGTCGCGGCGCACCAGCGCCTGGACCGCGTCGGCAAGCTGGCTTTCCGCCAGACCGCCCATCTCGGCGATCAGCTCGTCGAGGCGCGCCAGCTCCTCGTCGTAGGATCTTACAATATGCTCGCTGTCCATCTGCCGGCTCCTCAGCCGATGCGGCCCGTGACGTAGGCCTGGGTCCTCTCGTCGCGGGGCGCCGTGAAGATCTGCTCCGTGTCGCCCTGCTCCACCAGGTCTCCCAGATGGAAGAAGGCCGTCTTCTGGGAGACCCGGGCGGCCTGCTGCATGGAGTGGGTGACGATGATGATGGTGTAGTTTTCCTTCAGCTCGTCCATCAGCTCCTCGATCCGGGCGGTCGCGATGGGGTCGAGCGCCGAGCAGGGCTCGTCCATGAGGATGACCTCCGGCTCGATGGCGATGGCCCGGGCGATGCAGAGCCGTTGCTGCTGGCCGCCCGAGAGCCCGGTGGCCGGCGATTTCAGCCGGTCCTGCACCTCGGCCAGCAGACCGGCGCGCTCCAGGCTGGTCATCACGATGTGCTCGATCTCGTCGCCGTCGCGCGCCAGGCCGTGGATGCGCGGCCCGTAGGCGATGTTGTCGAAGATGGACTTGGGAAAGGGATTGGGCTTCTGAAAGACCATGCCGACCCGTGCCCGCAGGGTGACCACGTCGACGTTCCTGGCATAGATGTCCTCGTCGTCGAGGGTGATGCTCCCCTCCACGCGGCAGATGTCGATCAGGTCGTTCATGCGGTTCAGACAGCGCAGGAAGGTCGTCTTGCCGCAGCCCGACGGGCCGATGAAGGCCGTCACCTCGCACTCGCCGATCTTGATGCTGACGTCCTTCAGGGCCTGCTTGTCGCCGTAGTAGACATCGACCGAGCTGGCCTCGATCTTCGTCGAATGCAGGCTCGCTGCCGGATGGCTCAGTTGGGTGGCCGCGTCATTCATTTTACCAGCGCCTTTCGAATCGTTTGCGCAGGAACACCGCGATGGCGTTCATGACCACAAGGAAGAACAGCAGCACCATGATCGCCGCCGAGGTCTTTTCCACGAAGGCCCGCTCCGGGCTGTCCGCCCACAGATAGATCTGCACCGGAAGCACCGTGGCGGCATCCGTGAAGCTCGTCGGAACGTCGACGATGAAGGCGACCATGCCGATCATGAGCAGCGGCGCCGTCTCGCCAAGCGCCTGGGCCATGCCGATGATGGTGCCGGTCAGCATGCCCGGCATGGCGAGCGGCAGTACGTGGTGCAGGACCACCTGGACCGGCGAGGCGCCCACGCCCAGCGCGCCCTCGCGGATCGACGGCGGCACGGCCTTCAGCGCCGCGCGGCTAGCGATGATGATGGTCGGCAGCGTCATCAGGGCGAGCACCATGCCGCCCACAAGCGGCGCCGAGCGGGGCAGGCCGAAGAAATTGATGAAGACGGCGAGACCGAGCAGCCCGAAGACGATCGAGGGGACGGCCGCCAGGTTGTTGATGTTGACCTCGATCAGGTCGACGATCTTGTTCTTGGGCGCGAACTCCTCCAGGTAGACGGCGGTCGCCACGGCGAGCGGGAACGAGAGGATCAGGGTCACCACCATGGTCAGAAACGAGCCGACCACGGCACCCCAGATGCCCGCAAGCTCCGGCTCGCGGGAGTCCGCATGGGTGAAGAAGTCCACGTTGAGCGCGGTATGGATCTGTCCCCGCTCCCTCAAGGCATCCAGCCAGGCGATCTGATCGTCGCTGACCCTGCGCGAGGAGGAGTCGGTGGCGCGATCGATGTAGCCCTTCTCGAACATGTCCGCGTCGTCCGCGAGCGGAAGGGAGACCTTCTTCGTCTGGCCCACCAAATCGGGATCGGCCAGCACCATGCTGCGCAGCTCGAAGCCGGCGCCGCTGCTGACGATACCGGCGAGGCTGCGCTTCTCCCGGCGGCCGGTCACATCGGGGAACTCGGCCTGCAGGCTCTGCCGGATGAGGGCGGTGTAGTTGGCGCCGGACAGCACCGCGGGATCGCGCGAGCCCGAGGGATCGATCGTCTCGGGATCGAAGTGGATCTCCAGCTCGATCTGGTTCTGCACGAAGGCGGAATAGCCCTTGCCGACGATGTTGATCAGCAGCGCGATCAGCGCGATCAGCGCCACGGAGATCGCCAGGACGCCGTAGATCTTGAAGCGCCGCTCGGCCGCGTGCCGCCGCTTCAGGCGCTGCGCCGCGGCGGAGGGGCGACGATCCACGGTAACCTCTCGCGCGATATCAGTCATATTTTTCTCGGTACTTCTGCACCACCCTGAGGGCGACGACGTTGAGGCAGAGGGTGACGAAGAACAGCACCAGGCCCAGGGCGAAGGCGGCCAGGGTCTTGGCGCTGTCGAACTCCTGGTCGCCGACCAGGAGGGTGACGATCTGCACCGTCACCGTGGTCACCGCTTCGAAGGGATTGGCGGTCAGGTTGGCGGCTAGGCCCGCGGCCATGACCACGATCATGGTCTCGCCGATGGCGCGCGAGACCGCCAGCAGGACGGCGCCGACGATGCCCGGCAGCGCAGCCGGCAGAATGACCTGCCGGATGGTCTCGGACTTGGTCGCGCCCAGTCCGTAGGACCCCTCGCGCAGGCTGTGGGGCACGGCGCTGATCACGTCGTCCGAGAGCGAAGAGACGAAGGGGATGATCATCACGCCCATGACCACGCCGGCGGCCAGCGCGCTTTCCGAGGCGACGTCGAGGCCGATGTTCTCGCCGAAACCGCGGATGGCCGGCGCCACGGCCAGGGCCGCGAAGAAGCCGTAGACCACCGTCGGGATGCCGGCCAGGATCTCCAGCAGCGGCTTGACCACGGCGCGGACGCGCGGATCGGCATAGTCGGCGAGGTAGATCGCCGAGATCAGGCCCACCGGCACCGAGACGCACATGGCGATGGCGGTGATCAGCAGCGTGCCGGCGAAGACGGGCACGGCGCCGAAGCTGCCGGACTGCCCCACCTGCCCTTCGCGGATCGCGGTCTGCGGGCTCCAGTCCAGGCCGAACAGGAACTCGGTCGGCGGCACGTGATGGAAGAAGCGGATCGCCTCGAACAGCAGCGAGAGGACGATGCCGATGGTGGTGAGGATGGCGATCGTCGAGCAGACGATCAGGATCACCCGCAGCACCCGCTCGACCTGCTGGCGCGCGCGCAGGGTCGGAGAGATGAAGCGCCGGCCGTAGGCCAGGCCCCCGATCGCCACGACCAGCGTCACCACGGCCAGCGCCGCCATGCCCAGCTCGCGCATGCTGGCGTAGCGTTCCGCCGCTTCCCGGACGACGGGATCGATCTGACCGCCGACGATGTTGCCGGTGGCGAGATTGCGGATGTCGTTGAGCAGAAGCCTGAGCCGCGCCGGGGGCAGGTCGCGGGTCTCCGCCGGCAGGGAGGAGATCAGCATGCCTTCGACGATGTGGGGCTCGATGACGAGCCACATGACGAAGATCAGGAAGCTGGGAAGCGCGCAGAAGAGCGCGACATACCAGCCGTGGTAGCTGGGCAGCGAGTGCAGGTTTCTGGCCGAGCCGCCCGCCACGGCCAAGGACCGGCTCCGTCCCATGTAGAAGCCGGTCAGGCTGAGCAGCAGCAACACCGCCACGAGTACGAAAAGCTGCATGAACTCCCCCCAAGCTCCGGTCGATCAAGGCCGCTTCTGGTCCGCTCCCCGCGTTTCGGACCCGCCCTGCCCGATCACCGCTCGAACGCTCGCCCCAAGGCAGCCGGCCCTGGCAGGTTGAAGGGAGATGGCCGGCCGCCTCGGAGTGCGTCGTACCTGACCGCTACATGGTGAGCGGACTGAGGTTCATGGACGAGTCCCTGACCGCCTTGCGCTCGTCGTCGGGCAGGGGAATGAGACCCTTGTCGGCCAGGTAGCCGTCGGGGCCCCAGGCGCGCTCGCTCGTGAACTCGGCGATGTACTCGCGCATGCCAGGAATGGAATCGACGTGCGCCTTCTTCACGTAGAAGTAAAGGGACCGCGAGACCGGGTACTCCTGGGCCGAGATCCTCTCGAAGGTCGGCTCGACGCCGTTGACCAAGCCGCCCTGGATCTTGTCGCTGTTCTGATCCAGGAAGCTGAACCCGAAGACGCCGAAAGCGGACGGGTTGGCCTCGAGCTTCTGCACGATGAGGTTGTCGTTCTCACCGGCGTCGACCCAGGCACCGTCCTCGCGGATCGAGTGGCAGACGGCCTTGTAGGCGCCCTTGTCGGCCTTCTTCATGGCCTTGATGGAGTCGAAGGTCTTGCAGCCGCCCTCCATGGCAAGCTCGACGAAGGCGTCGCGGGTGCCGGAGGTCGGCGGCGGGCCGAGGACCTCGATGGCCACGTTGGGCAGGGAGGCGTCGACGTCGCTCCAGGTCTTGTAGGGGTTGGGGATCATCTTCCCGCCGTCCTTGCCGCCCTCGGGGACCTCCTTGGCCAGCGCCAGCCAAAGCTGCTGGAGGGTCAGCTCGATCGGCTCCGACTGCCGGGAGTTCGCCACGACGATGCCGTCGAAACCGATCTTGACCTCGGTCACCTCAGTGACGCCGTTCGAGGCGCACTTCTCGACCTCGGAAGACTTGATCCGCCGGGAGGCGTTGGTCATGTCGGGGTGCTCCACGCCGACACCGGCGCAGAACAGCTTCAAGCCGCCGCCCGACCCGGTGCTCTCGACCACCGGGGTCTTGAAATCGGTGGTCTTGCCGAACTGCTCGGCAACCGCCGTCGAGAAGGGGAACACCGTGGAGGATCCGACGATGCGAATCTGGTCGCGGGCCTCGGCCTGGCTACCCAGAACGGCACACGCCAGAGCCGCAAGCGCGATGGTTTTCTTGAGCATTGGGAACCTTTCCTTCCGTCCGTAGTAACGCTCGTCACGCCAGCGTCACTGCCGCCGGCGCCCCGGAGCCTAGAGCGGACGCAATGCCTTTTTATGACAGCTAGATGTCAGTTTTGTTACAACGCTCGGGGGCCGCAGCGCGGGGCAGATAAACGGTAAAAATGCTGCCCTTTCCGACCGTGCTGTCGATCACCAGCCGGCCGCGGTGGCGGCTAACCACGTGCTTGACGATGGCAAGCCCCAGGCCGGTCCCGCCGATGGAGCGGGAGCGCCCCTTGTCCACCCGGTAGAAGCGCTCGGTGAGGCGCGGAATGTGCTCCGCGGCGATGCCCTCGCCCTGGTCCCGGATCGAGACGGAAATGCCCGGCAGGCGCGAATCCGGGATGCGCTCGACCGCCACCGCCTTTACCGTCACCCGGGTACCGGCCCGGCCGTAGCTGATGGCGTTGTCGATCAGATTGCGGAACACCAGGGTGAGCTCGTCCTGGTCGCCGCGGGCCATGGGCAGGCCCTTCTCGCAGTCGATCTCTATCTCCATCTCCCGCTCGCCGGCGCGCATGTCGAGGCTGCTGGCGAGCTCGCTCAGCATCCGGGGCACGTCGACCTGGCCGGCGGGATGGAGGTGCTCCTCGGACTCGACCCGTGAGAGCGACAGGAGATCGTTGATCAGGCGGGCCATGCGTTTCGCCTCGACGTTCATCACGTCGAGAAAGCGGTCGCGCGCCGCCGCGTCATCGCGCGCGGGCCCGCGCAGGGTCTCGATGAAGCCCAGCAGCGAGGTGAGCGGCGAGCGCAGCTCGTGGCTCACGTTGGCAACGAAGTCGGCGCGCATGCGCTCGGCATAGCGGGTGGCGGCGGTATCGTGGAAGGAGATCAGCACCTGCTGCTCGCCCGCGCCGCCGATCGCCGTCGTCCGCACCTTGAAGCTCCTCGGCACGGTGCCCGTCAGGGTGACCTCGACCTCGCGGCTGGGCCCGCCGCCGATGACCGCCTCCAGGGCCTCGAGCACGTCGGGATGGCGCACCGAGAAGGTGATGCTGCGGCCGGTCAGGTTGTCCGAGAAGACGCCCCGGGCCGCCAGGTTCGCGGCCACCACCTGGCGCCGCTGATCGACCAGGACGATCGGATCGGCGAGCGCCTCGAGGATGTCTTGCGTGACCGCGACCTTCGCCATCATTGGACCCATACCCTCGCCCGGAAAACCCGCGTCCGGCCCGCTTCGCCGGCCCCCGCCGGCCGCCGACGCTTGGACGCTTGCCGCCCCCCGCGGCGCCTGTCACATTTCGGTGCCTGTCATATATCGGCGCCTGTCACAAATGAAGACATTTGCGGCCCTTCGCAAGGCCCCTGCCGGAGGCCCCCGCTCCGCGAGACCGCCCCGCAGATCCTGACAATGGCCGGAGTCCGGCGGCCGGACATGCCAGATTTCGGTTGCACGCAGTGAGAGAGAAGACCTCAATGATCCGCCTCCTGACGCTCGCTTCGACGACCGCTTTCCTGGCCAGCGGCGCGGCGCTGGCCCAAGACCTGCCGGGCGACGCCATAGCCGGGCGCGCGTTCGCCGAGGAGATCTGCGCCGCCTGCCACGCCGTCGGCAAGGGCCAGTACGGCGTCTCGTTGGAGGGCGCCCCGGCCTTTCAGGAAGTGGCCGAGGACTCCGCCGCGACCGCCCTCGCGCTCCGCGTCTTCCTGCGGACGCCCCACGAGAACATGCCGGACCTCATCCTCAGCGAGGCGGAAACCGACAACGTGATCTCCTACATCCTGAGCTTGAAAAAATAGAGCCGGCGCCGTCCAAACAGAGGCCCTCGGCCGCGGCGGACTTTCAGCCGTCGCCCGCGGCTTCGTCTTCCGCCTCCCAGCGCAGCAGGTCCTTGCGCAGGGTCGCGAACTCGGCGGCCGCCTCGGTCCCGAAGACCGGGTCCGTCTCGTCGCTGATCCGGGCGTCGATCTCGGCCCAGTCCTCCGGCGTCAGCGTCTCCTCCGCGAGCGGGAAGAAGCGTTCCTCCTCCATCCGCATGTGGCGCCGCTGCTGGCCGGAGAAGTGGCGGGCGACCGTCTCGAAGGCGTCCCGCGACACCTCGACCTCGTTCAGCACGTTCTCGACCGCCTCCCGAAAATGGCGGGCCAGCTCGCCGATCCGCTGGTGCTCGGCTTCCAGGTCGCCGATGGCCTTCGCCGCTTCGGGATCGCGAGCGCCAAGCTTCCGATAGATCAAGTCTTCCTTGGGATGATGGCAGCGGTCCGGAAAGCCGGTGAAGTAGTCGGCGATGCCCGCGAGGACGTCGTAGTCCGGACGCTCGCTGCGCTCGAAAAGGCCCAGTTGATGCTCCAAGGCCTTGAGGAGCTTGGCAATGTTCGCGTGCTCCCGGCGCAACCGCTTCATGACCTCAGCCACACGCGACCTCGCTCTAATGGTGGCGCGTCCGAAGGGGCAGCATAGCCCGCCGCCGGGCGGGTCCGGCTTGATCCAGGTCAACGACGCCCCGCTCCGGCTGCGGCCATGGTCCCTCCCGTGGCCCGGAGGCCTTCTCGCCTCCTGCGAAGGAGAGAAAGTCGTGGGCGGCTGATGAACCAGGCGATCCCCATGACCCGCGCACCGTCCGCCGCGGCCCCCGACGGGCGCCCGGCCGCCGCTCTGGTCCAGCGCTATGGCGGCCCGACCCCGCGCTACACCAGCTATCCGACCGCGCCTCACTTCCATAGGGGCATCGGCGCGAAGACCTATGGCGGCTGGCTGGATGCCCTGCCGGCCAAGGCCAGCCTCTCGCTCTATCTGCACCTGCCGTTCTGCGACAGCCTCTGCTGGTTCTGCGGCTGCCACACCAAGGTGGTGCGCCGCTACGAGCCCGTCGCCGCCTACCTGGAGGTCCTGCTGCGGGAGATCGACCTGCTGGCCGAGCGCCTCTCCGGCGGGCAGCGGGTCACCCACGTGCACTGGGGCGGCGGCTCGCCGACAATCCTGACGCCGGACGACACGCGCCGTCTCGCCGAGCGGCTGCGCCGGCGCTTCGGCTTCGACCCCGAGGCCGAGGTCGCCGTCGAGATCGACCCGCGGGGGTTTGGCGACGAGGCGGTGCGGGCCCTCGCCGAGGCGGGGGTCAACCGGGCGAGCCTGGGCGTCCAGGACCTGCACCCGGAGGTCCAGCGGGCCGTCAACCGCATCCAGCCCTTCGAGACCACCAGGAGCGCCGTCGAGCGCCTGCGCGCCGCCGGCATCGAGGACATCAACTGCGACCTCATGTACGGCCTGCCCCACCAGGACGAGGCCCGCCTGCTGGAATGCGTCGACCGGATCCTCACCCTGGAGCCGGCGCGCATCGCGCTTTTCGGCTACGCCCACCTGCCCCGCCTGAAGCGCCACCAGCGCCTGATCCCGGAGGAGGCCCTGCCGGACGGCGAAGCGCGGCTCGACCAGTTCCTGGCCGCCGCGCGGCGGCTGCGGGAGGCGGGCTATCGGCAGATCGGCCTCGACCACTTCGCCCGGCCCGGCGACCCGCTCGCCGTGGCGGCGGGGGCGGGCCGGCTGCGGCGCAACTTCCAGGGCTACACGCCGGACGCAGCCGACGCCCTCCTCGGCCTCGGCGCCTCGGCCATCGGCAAGCTGCCCCAGGGCTTCGTGCAAAACCAGGTTCCGCTCAGGCAGTACGCCGAGGCCGTCGGCAGGGGCCGCCTCGCAACCGCGCGGGGGATCGTGCTCGACGACGACGACCGGCTGCGCGGTGCCGTGATCGAGCGCCTAATGTGCGATCTGGCCGTGGACCTGGAGCCTTTCTGCCCCTCCGCCGAGACAGCCTTGGCGCGCTTCGCGCCCGAACTGGAAGCCCTGGCCCCGCTCGAGGCCGACGGCCTGGTGGAACGCCACGGCCTTCGGCTGCAGGTCACAGAGGCGGGCCGGCCCTTCCTGCGCAACGTCGCCGCGGTCTTCGACCGCTATCTCCAGGCCCGGGACGGCCGCCACAGCCAGAGCGTCTAGCGGCCGTCGTTGCCGGCGGGCCGTCAGGAGAGGGGCTTGTTCAGCTCGGAGATCGTCTGACCGGTCTGCCGGATCAGCGGCTCCAGGCTCTCGGTCGTCAGGTTGGCGGCCAGCTCCGTCAGCTTCCTTGCCTCGGTGAAGTACTCCTCCGTCGCCTGCCGGGCCCAGCGCTGCTGCAGGTCGACCAGGTCCGTCAGGCTTTCGCAGCGGCACATGGTCTCGCTGAACTCGATACCGCGGGTCAGGCGGCTGTTGATGAAGCTCATCAGCTCGGCGTTCATGGTGGCGGCGTGGTTGGTGTAGGCCTGACAGCTCTTCATGAAGGTTTCCGCCGCCGCGCCGTTGAACGCCACGAGTGCGCCGAGATCCTCCCTCGCGTTGGCTTGGGGCTTCCGGCTGGTCTTCCTGGTCTCGCTTGGCATGTGTCGTCTCCTCCTTTGGCCCCACCCCTCACACGCGTCGAAGGAAATCGACGGTTCGGCCGGAAGAGATTATCAAGCAGTCAAAATGCCCGGACGTCCGTCCCGGCTTTCCGCGATCTACCCTGTGTTCTCGTGAGAGGTGGCGGCCTCTTTCATCCTGTCCGACTTACCCGGACCGCATTTCTGCTGATTACAAGAATAGCAATCCGGGAAGTCGGATTCGAGACGCGGCGGCCAATCGCCTGTGGAAAACTCAGCCGCCCCGGTCGCCTTTTCCGACATTGCCCACGAGTTCGGCCGGGCCAGACAACCGCGGGGGCCCGACCGGCACCGTAGTGGGCAGCCTGTCTGGCGCGGCAGCGGACGCCGGGACGATGGCCAGGAGCCGGTCCAGGAGCGCGAAGGCCCCGGCGGCCGGCCGCTTGAGAATGACCGCATCGCAGAGCACCGCCAGGCCGAACGACGAGACGTAGGCCGGCGGCACCGCCCTCGAGAAGCGCGCCTCCAGGCGCCCGGCCAGCGGCCGGCTGCCGCCGAGCGCCAAGTAGGCTTCCGACAGGCAGCGCAGCCGCGCCCGGAACACCGCCTTCCCGCCGGCCGTGCCGACGAGGCGCGGGATGTAGGGGACCAGGTCCTGCCGGCGCGCCTCGAGCCGGTCGTTGAGGGCCCGGCCGTAGTGAGCCAGCAAGGGGCAGACGCAGGCCGGGTGGTCGCTGTGGGGTTCGCCCATGAAGAAGGCGACGGCCTCCATCAGGGAAAGCCCCTCTTCCGGCCGATCGTGGCGGCCCCGCCGCAGCTCGAATCTGGAAAGCTCTTCGAAACGCATCGGAGGTCTCCCCTCCCGTTCGCGCCGCCCGCCTTCCCCGTGCGCGAGGCCCTTCGGCCGGCAAGCGAGCTGAGGACTATCTTGCCAGAGACGCCCTGGCCTGTCGCGGCTGTTGTCACAAGCTGTCGGAAGGCATGACCCGACCTGTCTATTGCCTCCGATTCATGCGCTCCTGAAAAGGCCCGGGCCGGATCCCCCCCGGTGCCAGAGCGGGCCCTGAGCCTCCAAGTCGCATCCGTGAAACGCGCTTTTCCGATGTTAACTATATTTATTTATACTAGTTAATTACTTGCACTCTGAAAAACATATGCTAGGCTATGGTAAAGCGTTATTGTTTATTTATTAACAGATTGCATAGCGATTTCTTTTTGGGGGCTGTTATGGCGGAAAACACCGATTCAGAGAAGTCAGAGACCGAACTTGAGGCGCTGCGCGAGGAAGTGGCGCAGCTCAAGGACTGCATTGCCGTGCTCGAGCGGGAGAACACCTCGCTCACCGGCCGCATGGCCGAGATGTCTCACGCGGAGGCGGAAGAGGACGGGCAGGAAGTCGACATCGAGACCGACACCCTGGTCGTCGGCCGGGATTGTCGGATCGAGGGTTCGATCCAGGCCAAGGAGCTGATCGTCTACGGCGCGGTCGAAGGCCGGATCGAGGCAACCGCGGTGAGCCTGATGAGCAGCGCCATGGTGACCGGCGAGCTGCTCCATGGGACTCTCGCCGTCGAGACCGGAGCCGTGATCGAGGCCCGCATCCGCCAGCGGGCGCCGAGGCCCGCCGCGGCGCCGAGCCGAGAGGAACCCGGGCGCGAAGAAGCGAAGGCGGCCCCCGCCGTGGCCCCGACGGTAGAGAAGGGCGACACCGAACCGGCCCCGCAGACCGCGACCGTCACCCCGCTGGTTCCCCTCGCCAGGCCCGCCGCCGCCGAGCCCCGGCAGCCGGTCCCGGAAACCGCCCAGGCGACCGCCAAGCAGGAAGACGGCGGGACCGCGCCCTTCCTCAAGCTCGGCACCGCCGGGGACCGGAGCGGCTCCGCCTGAACCGCAGCCAGCGGCCAATCGCATGCAATCGGAGGTCCCGGGGCACCCGCCCCGGGACCAGCCGCCGCGCGACCCGCCGGGCGGTCGCGTTGATTCCTCTTCGGATGAGCAGCTGAATTTCTCGGCACCCCCTCGGGCGCCCACATGCCGGTCTTGGAAACAGCGAGGGCGTCTATTGTCCTGAAAGCAGGGGCGGCGCCGAACCGGCCGACGCCATCGACCCGAAGGCGCCGCCGCACCGTCAACCGTGCGGTGCAGCGGGGTTGACGCAATTGTAGGCGTAGATGCGTTTCGTGGTGCTCGGCCCCACCGCCATGTTCCCCATGGCCACGGCGCGCTTCCCATAGCCCTGGCAATAGCTGTCGGCGAAACGGCTCACGTTGTCCAATGGCCTGGCCTCGATCGACACGGTTTCCGAACCGCCGCCGACGATCTTCGGACCGCTGGCACAGGCCGCCAAGCTCGAAGCGATCAACAAGAAAACCAGGGCTAGAATCAATCTCATCGACACACCTTCTGAGCGAGGCGCCGTCTTCTTCGTCGACAAGAGTCTTACATCTGGGTCGCCAAGGTGCCCAGGACTTCAGATTGACTGGAAGTCAAATTTGAGCCCGACAGGCTTCTAGGACTGTTCGCTGTCCGCGGTCTCGGAAAGGCCGAGCGACTGGAGCAGTGCCCGGAGTTCCTGGCGGGCGGCCAGGTGGGACATGGAGAGGTCGACGCCGGAGCCCTTGTCGCGCAGGTCGAGCAGGGTGAGCCCCTTGAGGAACAGCTCGCGGTAGATGACCCGCTCGCTCAAGCCAGCGCAGTTGCGGAACCCCAAAGCGTCCGAGAGGCTGTCGAGGGCGTCGGCCATCTGCTGCTTGTTGCGGGCGTCCAGGTTGGAGAGGCGGTTGCGCAGCACGATCCAGTCGAAGGCGCCTCCGGTCTCGGCGATCTTGCGCCGGCGCGCATCGCCGATCATGGCGGCGTAGTGGCCGTGGCGAACGACCTCCTCCGCCTCCCGGTCGAGAACCGCGAGGGTATCCAGGTCCACGAAGCTGTCGTTGATCGGCGTGATCACCACGTCGGCCCTGGAATGGGCAATGCGGGAGACCACCGAATCGCTGCCCGGCGTGTCGATCACCACGAAGTCGCAGGCTCTGGTCAGCCGGTTGAGGTTCCCCTCGAAGGGGCCCGACTTCTTCTCCGGATCGGAGGAGCCCACGTGTTCGGGACAGGGCAGATCCAGGCCGCTCTCCTGGTTCGAGGCCTGTCGGTTCTCCAGGTAGCGGCTGAGGGTGAGCTGGGGGCTGTCCAGGTCCAGGCTGCCGACGCTGCGGCCGGCGTAGAGCAGCGAGACGATGAGATGCATGGCGGTGGTCGACTTGCCGGTGCCTCCCTTGGCGCTGCCGACGACGATCACCCGGCCCCTGCCGCCGGCACCCCCGAAGGCGCCCGGTGCCGGGCCGGTCGCGGTGCTCGGGATCAAGGGGCTGCGAGAAGACGGGCCGGCCTCGCCGGGGCTCCCGTTCAGGGCGGAAAGGGCCGCGTTTCTGGCCTCGGCGATGCGCATGGTCGGGTAGCTGCCGATCTGCTTGCGATGGACGATGCCGGTGGAAGCGCGGTAGCTCACCATCCAGGCTTTCCGGCCATGGGGCAGGACGCGCAGCAAAAGCCCTGTTATCTCAGGATCATGGACGTCGTACCTGATCCTGCGAGGCTTGAGGCCCATGAGGGCGGAATCTATGAATCTGACCTTCACCATGGAACAGGCTCTGACGGCGACGCGGCCCTTGGGCGGACCACGAAGAGTTAGAGCGCACTAACGTTGATCGACGGTAAACCCTAACGAAACAATCTGCGGTCGCCGCCGGTCGACCAAAACCCGGACCGGGATGCCGCGCTTCTCGTCACCGCAGACGGTTAACTTTCGTGTTCAGGTGCCCGACGTCGGTCGTGAGCGCCCGGATCTCCTGCCTGAGCGCCAGCACCTCGCGCGAGAGCTGCTCGACCTGGGCCGAGAGCCGGCGGGTCAAGGTCAGCAGCTCCGCCTCGGTTGACGCCGCCCGGCCGGCCGCCAGCTCGGCCCTGGGCCAGACCGGACCGACCAGGGAGGCGTGGACCCAGCCCAGCACCAGGGCCGGCTCGCCCTGGCCGATCTGGACCCAGTCGCCCTCTCGCCCCAGTTCCACTAGGCGGGCGCCGCCGTCGATCTGTCCGGCAACCAGCGCCTCCAGGCCCGGGCTCTGGCGGATATTGACGCCGTCACGCTGGGCATAGAGCAGGTCGCCGGTGGCGGCCAGGGCCGGTGACGGCACGGCAAACAGGAGCAGCAGCGCGAATGCGAGGGATCTCATATGATCATCCTCCTCTGGCGTGAGACCCTGACCCGGCAGGCGCTCGTTCCACGAGAGCTGCGCCCGCTAGGGGTTCGAGACTGGCGGATCCGGATGCTATGCTACCGGCTTGCCAATGGGGCGCATGGGATCGGATAGATGCAAATCAATTCGAGCAAGGGTCGTCGGCGGCTCTGCCTCCTGCTGGGCGGCCTCGGCGGGGGTGGATGCGCGCTCGCCATGGCCATGGTGCTGATCGTCTATGGCGCGCCCTACGATCCCATGTGGTGGTGGGTCATGGCGCTGATCCTGCTGGCCGCCTTCCTGGCGCCCGCCCTCCTGGCCTTTCCCATCGAGTGGGTCATCCAGGGCTATCGGCAGGACAGGTCCGAACACTAGGGACCTGGCGGCGATCCAGCCGAACCTCGGAATAGGCCGCCGCTCCGTTCAGCCATGCTCGTGACGTGCTCGTGCCCAAGGAGCGCCGGCCGCTCCTGGGAACTCGCCCCAGTGCGGCTCAGGGACCCGCACCGCCCCTGGCGAAGGTGTCGAAGGTGTACTGCAGGCCGACCGTCGCCCGGTTCTCCTCGAACTCATTGGTCGGGTCGGTGGAGTCCTGGTGGCGATAGGTGTAGGTGGCAAAGACCTGGACGTTGTCGCGGATGCTGTAGCTCAGGAGGGCGCCGGCGATGTACTCGTCGTCGTTGGTGTCGTCGTCCTGGAACTCGCTGCGCTCGTAGCTGCCGAAGACCTGGAGGTTGGTGCGGCGGTTGAGCCGGCGCTGCCAGGACAGCTCGATGAACTTGTGGGTCTCGTCATCTGGCCCGGACTGGTCCTCCTGGTCCTCGTAGCGGCCGTTCAGATCGACGATGTTCTGGCCCTTGTTGAAGGTGACGCCGGCGGTGAAGGTCCTGTTGCGGGTCACCTCGTTCGAAAAGCTGGAGTTGCTGGCCGCCGGGTCGAAGGGAAGGCCCGTCGAGGTGTCGATCAGGACGCCCGTGTCCGGGTCCACGGCGATACCCGCGGTCCCGGCCAGAAGCCGTTGCTGGTCGGTCTCGACCGTGTCCGTGTATCCGGCCCGGACGGTGGTGAACGCGCCCACCTCATAGTTCAGGTTTCCGCCGAAGACCTCGTCCCCGTCCCGCTGGCCATAGGTGGCGAGCAGCTCGCCCCGGGCGCCGCGCAGCCGGAATCCGGCCCGCCAGGTCGGCCCGTCAATCTGGTTTTGCGAGTCCCCGTCGTCGAAGTACTCGTACCCGCCGGCTCCGATCAGCGAGAAGTGGCGGTTGAGGGCGTACTCGAACTCCTGGTCGACCAGGCGGCGCTCGATGTTGTTGTCGTCGGAGCGGTCGGTGTGGGAGATGAGCCCGGTGGTGCCCCAGCGGAGCCGGCCGAAGTCGTTGCCGCTCTCGATGTTGAGGCGGCCGGCATTGGTGGTATCGGTGGAGAAGTCGTCGCTGTCCACGTGGACCTGGCCGAAGCCGTAGCGCAGCTCGGATTCCGCGAAGGTCCCGAAGCGGTTGACCAGATAGGGGCTCAGCTCGTAGGCGAAGGTGGTGTCGCGGTTGGCCTCGGTGTTGGCCTGCTGAGCGTCCAGCAGCTGCTGGCTGATGGAGCCGTTGGCGTCGAAGAAGAGCAGGTTCCGGCTCAGCTCCGTGGTGGTCTGGAGGCTCGCCACGGGCCGTAGATCCGTGCCCTCGTCGTCCCCGTCTGAGGTGTAGGAGAACTGGGTGAGGGCGTCCAAGCCGCCCTCGAAGCGCCCGCCCTCGGCACGCACCTGGACGCCCGGGGTAAGCTCGTAGATGAAGGCGTCCGTCTTGAGGCCGTCGGGCTCTTGGTCGATGTTGTCCGAGTAGCCGATGGAGGTGGTGACGCTGGGCGTGACGGTGATCTCGCCGGCCAGCGTCGCCGTGCCGGCCGCGAGCAGCGCGCCGAGGCCAACCACCAGGCCGACCCCTCGGGGGGGCCTATCGCGCCGGGCAAGCGCCGCGGCCAAGCTTTTGAGAAGAACGCGGTCGCGGCCCCAGGGTCCGCTCCCGGCGGGAGACAACGGGCCCGCTCTGCACTCCCCCCCGACCAAGCGCCCCACTCCCCCGTACACAGAAAAATCAAAGGGTTAAATGTGTTGGTTCACAGACTACGACGTATTTGCAAAGCGAGGCAACAGAATTGCAGAAGTCATAGCACGAGCGTGCCTTCTATCATCGAAGTAGGATGAGATCGCTGCAGCCATGGGAAACGGCATTTGCAGGCTTGTGGCATTCCAAACCTCGAAGATGGCCGGTCAACTCTCGTTCTACCTATGGCAACTGAGGTATTCTCCGCGTGAAGCGAACCTAAACCCTTTGTCAAGCTTCAGATGTTGCTGGCCAAAGGTATGCTCTGTAGGCATCGCCGCCGTGCTATAGCTGCGTCCGCTTGAAACGGGTCAGGGCTCATGCGCGACATTTTTGTACTCTCGATGGTTTTTGGCCTGTTGCCCGTCGTCTTCTTCAGGCCGTTCGTTGGGATCATCTTGTGGTACTGGATCGCCTACATGAACCCCCACAGGCTGACGTGGGGGATCGCCTATGACTTCCCGGTCGCCATGGTGGTTGGAATCACAACTATTGTCGCCTGGCTGCTATCAAACGAACCTAAGAAGCTGAGGCTCGATGGCATCTCCCTGCTAGTTGTCATCATCGCCTGCTGGGTCTCGATTACGACCCTTTTCGCCATCAATCAGGACGCCGCTCTCTGGAAATGGGACCGAACAATAAAGATCCTCGTTACAACGCTCCTGACAATGATCCTCGCGAATTCAAGGGAACGCTTACACGCCCTCGTTTGGATCATGGTGATCTCCATCGGTTTCTACGCTGCCAAAGGCGGGTTGTTCACTATCCTCCAAGGTGGTCAATACAGAGTGTTCGGACCACAAGATACTTTCATGAGAGATAACAATTTACTTTCTCTTGCAATTATCATGATGTTGCCATTTGCAGGTTACTTGTATTTGAATAGTAAAGAGAAGTTACTTAGGTATTCTATTTTGTTTGTTATGATTTTGTCGGCCTTGTCGGTCGTCGGATCGTTCTCACGAGGCGCCATTATCGCTGGCTCCGTAATGTGTCTTTTTTTGCTAATGAAATCGCCACGCCGACTGGGGATCCTTCTGGTTCTCCTCGTGACTATTGGTTTTGTTTACTTCGTGTCGCCGGAACATTGGTTCTCGCGTATGGAGACAATTGCTGAGTTCCAGGAGGATGCGTCGGTTGTGGGACGACTGGACGCTTGGCGATACGCGATCAACCTGGCATTGGAACGGCCAATCCTTGGCGGCGGCTTTCTTGCTTGGAGGGATTCAGATCTATTCCGGGAACTTGTGCCGGGGACAACCGCCGCACGTGCCTTCCACAGCGCTTTCTTCGAGATGCTGGGCGAGCACGGATTCCCTGGAGTCATTCTCTTCGTATCTCTCTGCCTCACTGCCTACTTCAGTTGCAGCAAGGCTTTGAAATTAGTGAAGAACATGCCATATATGAAATGGTCGGCCGATCTCGCCAAGATGTCGCAAACCAGCATGATAGGTTATGCGGTCGTTTGCTTTCTAAACGACTTCGCTTTTTTTGATTTGTTTTACTGTATTATTGCAATTTGTTATGCAAATCGCTTGCTCGCCAGGGATGCTTTGCGATCCTTCGAAGACGTACAACCTCAGTTCGGGCCGCTCAGGCAGGCCGTTTCGTAGGGGAACAGCATGTGCGGCTTCGTCGGTGTCTTCGATACCTCCCAACCAAGCAAAGTTAACCCGGGCCTCTTGCGGCGGATGAACGACAGCCTCATCCACCGTGGACCCGACGGTTACGGCTACCATTTAGCCCCGGGAATTGGGCTCGGCCATCGTCGGCTGGCAATCATAGACCTAAAGAGCGGCGACCAGCCGATCTACAACGAAGACCGGACAGTCGCCGTCGTCTTCAACGGCGAGATCTATAACTATATCGCGCTCAGGCGAGAGTTGGAAACTGCAGGGCATGTCTTCGCCACCGAAAGCGATACGGAAGTCCTGGTACACGGTTGGGAGGAATGGGGCCAGGAGGTCGTCCGGCGCCTATGGGGCATGTTCGCCTTCGCCATCTGGGACGGGCGCGAGCAAATCCTCATGCTCGCCCGAGACCGCCTTGGCAAGAAACCGATTTACTACGCGTACTTAGCGAACGGCCAGCTAGTCTTCGCATCGGAGTTAAAGGCTCTGCTCTGCCATCCGGATCTGCCGCGGAAGATCAGCACGGAAGTCTTGGCGGACTACTTCACATTCGGTTACGTGCCCGACCCCAAGACCATCTTCGAGAATGTCTTCAAGCTCGAGCCCGCTCATCTCCTCGTCCAGTCTCGCCACGGGCCGGCCACCATCGAGGCGTACTGGCGCCCGAGCGGAGCCCAGGCCGGTGGCTTCGACGAGCGGGAGGCGTGCGAAGAGCTCATGGCCCTGCTGGCCGACAGCGTGAAGATCCGCCTCCAGGCCGACGTGCCACTGGGCGCCTTCCTCTCAGGCGGCGTCGATTCCAGCGGCGTGGTCTCCCAGATGGTCGGGGGCTCCCCGGAGCCGGTGAAGACCTTCACCATCGCCGTCGACGATCCCCGCTTCGACGAATCTCGCTATGCCCGGGAGGTCGCGGACCTTTACGACACCGATCACAGAACGAAGACCGTCACCCCCGACGCCTTCGATCTCGTCGACCGCTTCACGAACCTGTTCGATGAGCCCTTCGCCGACAGCTCGGCGCTGCCCACATTGCTGGTCTCGGAGTTCACGCGTCAGCACGTCAAGGTCGCCCTCTCCGGTGACGGCGGGGACGAGGTCTTCGCCGGTTACCGCCGATACAAATGGCACCTTATGGAAGAGAGCTTACGCGGACTGATGCCACAAGCTCTCCGAGGGCCTATCTTCGGTGGCCTGGCCCGCTGCTATCCCAAGTTGGACTGGGCGCCTCGCCCGCTCCGCGCCAAGACGACTTTCCAGGAGCTCTCGCTGAGCAGCCTCGACGGCTACCTCAACAATGTCGCCATCATGTCCGAACACCACCGAGATAGGCTCTTCAGTCCGGCCTTTCGCCGGAACCTCCAGGGCTACACCAGCCGCACGGTACTCTCGCGCCACCTGGAGGCAGCGGACAGCGAAGATGCCCTGTTTCAGGCACAGTACGTCGACCTCAAGACCTATCTGCCCGGCGACATCCTGGTGAAGGTGGACCGTACGAGCATGGCCCATTCCCTTGAGGTCCGCGCGCCCTTGCTGGACCACAGGCTGGTCGAGTGGGGCCTGCGCCTGCCGCGCTCGGCCAAGATCCGGGGCGCCCAGGGCAAGTGGATCCTCAAGCGGGCGCTTGAGCCCCGCCTGCCGCACGATATCCTCTACCGTCCCAAGCAGGGTTTCTCTGTGCCGATCGCCGCCTGGTTTCGGGGCAAGCTGAGACAACGCGTGGAGACGCTGATCCTGGGAGAGGCTCTGGCGGATTGCGGTTTCTTCGACAGAGACCAACTGCGCGCCCTGCTCGACGCTCATTTGAGTGGGCGCCGCAATCATGACACGGTGCTTTGGGCCTTAGTGGTGTTCGCTCAGTTTCTGGAGTCCGCCTCGGGCGCTCGAACTGAGCGCGCGGCAATCACATGTCCAGTCAATTGACAAAGGCAGCCGCCGACCCGCCGCATCCAAGGCCGAAAAGAGACAGGCCCATCAACACCTTACTGTTCACCACGCTCTACCCCAACCAGGTTCAACCCGTTCACGGAGTCTTCGTCGAACAACGCCTGCTGCAGCTGGTCGCGACGGGAGACGTGGTCTCCCGCGTAGTGGCTCCGGTGCCCTGGTTTCCGGCAGGTCACCGAGTGTTCGGGCGCTATGGTCAATACGCGCGCGTCCCCCGAATCGAATCCCGCCACGGCTTGGAGGTTCACCACCCGCGCTATCCTGTCATTCCGAAGATCGGGATGACCTTCGCCCCAGCTCTGCTGTCCAATGCCGCGATTAGGTTCTTGAAGCCCAGACCCGAGCTGCGGGAATCGATCGACCTCATCGACGCGCACTACCTCTACCCGGACGGCGTGGCGGCGGTGCATCTCGGCCGCGTCCTCGGAAAGCCCGTCGTCATCACCGGACGTGGAACGGATTTGAACGTCATTCCAGGGTTTCGGCTCGCACGGCGACAGATCGCCTGGGCAGCTCGTCGCGCCGCAGGACTGGTCACAGTCTCAGAGGCTTTGAAGATCCGTCTGGCAAGACTGGGGGTACCCGACGAGCGGATTGTCACGCTTCGGAATGGAGTGAACCCTGAATGCTTCTATCCCATTGAACATGAACAAGCCCGCCGACAGCTCGGATTCGCGACTCGTACTATCTTGGCGGTCGGGGGCCTTACCCTAAACAAAGGACATCACCTCATAGTTCAAGCACTCGCTGTGATACCGGAAACCGATCTCCTGATCGTGGGCGAGGGTCCGGAACGGAGGCGTCTTGTCGACCTAGTCAAGAGGATGGGGCTCGAGAACAGAGTGCGCCTCGTCGGTCAGGTTTCGCAGGCGGAGCTGCGGGCCTACTACTGCGCCGCCGAAATCTCAGTCCTGGCGTCCAGCCAGGAGGGCTGGGCCAACGTGCTGCTCGAATCTATGGCTTGCGGCACGCCCGTGGTGGCGACCGATATCGAAGGGACGCGCGAGGTCGTGACCTGCCCGGCGGCCGGTCTGCTGGTCCGGGAGCGGACACCCGAAGGCTTGGCCGAAGGAATCAGGGCCCTTCTGGCAAACCCGCCCAGCCGGTCGGAGACCCGCGACTTTGCGGAAAGCTTGGGCTGGGAACCGACGACCCGAGGCCAGATCGAGCTGTTCGAACGCATCCTCGATGGCGAGCGGGCCGGCGCTTGATGGATGGCAGGCGACTAAGACCTCGCCCATGCTACAAGAAAGCGCCCCTTTCATTGGCGTCGGACCCGATTCCAAGATGCCGGAACCCATGGCAGGTCCCCGCTTAAGCCTATCCCTGGAGCCCGCGCGCGAGTCCGCGTGGCTGGCCGGGTCGTGGCAGGACCTGGAACGCGAGGCCGATGCGTCCTTCTTTCAGACCTGGGCCTGGATCGGGAACTGGCTGGCGTGCTTGCCGGAGAGAATAGAGCCTCTATGCCTCAGCGCCCGGCTTGATGGCGATTTGATGGGACTCGCCTTGGTCACGCCTCGGAGGACTCAGCGGCACATCTTCGTCACGGCACAACAGCTCCACACTCACACCACCGGAGAGCCCGAGCTGGACGCCGTAGCGGTCGAATACAATGGTCTCCTGTTGCACCGCCAGGCGACCCCGGAGACCGCCGCTGGCTGCTTGGCACACCTGCTGCGGCAGGAGCGCCTGTGCGAAGAGCTTTACCTTGATGGCGTGAAGGCCGAGTGGGAGGCCGTGGCCACAAGATTGGGGTGGCCGGTCCAGGTTCGCAAGACGGAGGTCTGCCCTTTTCTCGAACTGTGCGCACGAGATGGTCGAGCAACGTTAGACCGGTTCAGCCGCAACACCCGACAACAAATCACACGCTCGCGGCGGCTCTACGGGCACATTGAACTGGAAGTGGCCAGGGATATCTCGAAGGCTCTGGATATTTGGGCTGACCTTCGGTCACTGCATCACGACTACTGGCACGGCAAAGGCGAAAAGAGCGCGTTCGACAATGCAGGTTTCGACCATTTGCACATGCAGCTCATGAACCGGTGCCTTGAAACTGGCCAAATTCAGTTGCTTAGAGTCAGAAACAGGCATGGGGTCATCGGCTGCCTCTACAATTTCGTTCATCGCAGTCGAGTTTATGCCTACCTGAGCGGATTCCGAATGTCGCCGGACAATCGGCTGAAACCGGGGCTCGTTTGTCACTACGAGGCGATTGAGCTCAACCGTCGCCTGCAGCACGAGGTATACGACTTCCTAGCAGGTGATGCCCGATACAAGCGGAGCCTCTCCAACCGGTCTAACAAGCTCACGTGGCTAGTGGTGCAACGGCCCAGAGCCGATTTCTGGCTGGAGAACAAACTGAAGCGATTGAAAACACTTGTCTATTCGAGATGATTAGCTGCCAGTCTCGACCGCCCTCCGGAGCGGTCGCCATTTAAGATCGCACTTCCGCTTTTGGGGCCAGCACGTTAAGCTTCCAAGAGAAGTGGGAGTAAGCTAAATCCATCAGGGTCAGCTTCGTGTCCATTTGGGGGAGGGACGAGATGACTAGGCTCGCCAGAATCCTCGGAGTCGCGCTGGTCGCATCACTTGCGGCCTGTGCGCAGGGTCCGGGATTACCGCCGGCACCGCCGGCGACGCCACAGGCGGCCCAGGATGTGCCGATCTACGTGATCGGACCGCTTGATACCATCGACGTCTTCGTCTGGGGGAGCCCCGAGCTCTCGTCCAGCGCCATCGTCCGGCCGGACGGCCGGGTCACCTTGCCCCTCGTCGAGGACATGGTGGCGGCCGAGAAGACGCCGGTCGAGCTGGCCAAGGACATCGAGAGGGTCCTCAGCAAATTCGTGGTCGACCCGATCGTCACCGTCTCGGTGAACGGCTTCGTCGGGCCCTTCGACCAGCAGATCCGCATCGTCGGCGAGGCGACGGATCCGCAGGCAATCCCCTTCCGGGCCAATATGACCGTGCTCGACGTCATGATCGCGGTGCGCGGGCTCACCGAGTTCGCCGACGGCAACCGGACCCAGCTGGTCCGCGTCGAGGACGGCACCCAGATGGCCTATACCGTGCGGCTCGACGACCTGTTGCGCAGCGGCGACATCTCGGCCAACGTGTCGGTCCAGCCTGGTGACGTCATCATAATTCCAGAATCGTGGTTCTGATTGGTTGATTGGTAGAGTTTGACCACTAGGTATTTGATTTCACCCGGCTTTGGCGGACGCGAGGTCGCATGCGTGATGGATCATGCATGAGTTCGTTCACAGACTGCTCATCCAAGCCCAAGCCGCCTGGCGCTGGCGCTGGTATGGGCTGATCCTGGCGTGGGTCCTGGCCTGTGCCGGCTGGGCCGCGATCATCTTCGTGCCAGATAGGTACGTCTCCTCGGCACGCATTCACATCAACACCGAATCCATGCTGCGCCCGCTCATGCGCGGCATCGCCGCCGACATCGACGCGGACCTCCTGACCCGCCTCAGCCTGGTGCGCCGGACATTGCTCAGCCGGCCGAACCTCGAGCAGGTCATGCGCATGACGGATCTGGACATCCTGGCGCACTCGCAGATCGACGAGGAAAGGATCCTCGATTCGCTCCGCACCCGCCTCCAGATCAATCTCGAGGGCCGTCAGGAAAACCTCTTCTCCGTCTCCTTCACGGATCACGACCCACAGACGGCACGCAATGTGGTGCAGGCGCTCCTGACCCTTTTCGTCGAATCGAACCTCGGGGCGAGCCGCGAAGACCTGGCCCGCACCCAGCGGTTCCTGGAAGACCAGATCGAGGATATGACGCTGCAACTGCGCCAGGCCGAGACGGCGCTTTCGCGGTTCCGCGTCGAAAAACGAGACTATCTGCCAGGCCTAGGGAACGTCCAAAGCGAGTTGCTTTCGGCGACACAGGAGTTGGAGGCTCTCGAGCTTCGCCGCGCGGAGGAGATCCGGGTCCGCGACCAGGTTAGACGCGAAATGGCCGCCGTCGCGGAATCGATCAAGGGCGGCGCGCCCTTGAACCCCCAGGCCGCCAAGGTCGCGGAACTGGAAGCTCAGCTTCAGGTCCTCCTGACACGGTACACGCAGAACCACCCCGACGTGCTCGCCCTCCGCCGGCTGATCGACTACGAAAAGCAGGTGCTCAGTCAGAACCTCAATGGCGCGGAAGACGGCAGCGGCGACAGCTCGTCGCCCAGACTACAGCTCCTGAGGGGCCAGGCAGCGGAGCACAATTCGCGCATACGATCCATGAACGAACGCGCCGCCTACCTGCAGTCGAAGATCGACGCCCTGCGCGCTGCCGTCCGGGAGATCCCGGAAGCCGAGACCGAGTATGCCCGGCTCCAGCGCGAATACGAGCTGGCCAAGGTCAATCACGACGCCCTGCTGAAGCGGCGCGAGGCCGCGCGCTTCGCCGAGGAGATGGACACCAAGACCGAGCCCGTTCAGTTCCGGGTCGTGGAGCCTCCCAACCTGCCGGCCACGCCCACGGCGCCCAACCGTCCCTTGCTTCGGGCCGGCGTGCTGTTCGGCGCGCTCGGGGCCGGCATCGGCTTTGCCGTCTTCCTGAGCTTCGCCCTGCCCACCATCAGCACCAGCCAGGACCTGGAGCAGGCAACGCGGCTGCCGGTGATCGGGTCCGTGACGAGGGTTCCGAGACCCATCGAGACCTGGCGCCTGCGCTTCTCGAACTTCGTCTACGTGACCGCTCTGGGCGGGTTGTTCGTCGTGTTTCTCTTCGTGTTGATCGGCCTGCCCAGGCAGGTCTTGACCCTCTAGCTTCGCGGCGGCGCCGGCAGCCATATCCATGGATCTCATCGAACGCGCAGGACGGAAGATCGCGGACGGCAAGCCCGACAAAGGGGCTTCGGCGCAGCCGTCATCGCCGTCCGCTGAGGCGAGAGAGGCGTCGCGCCACGATCAGCCGGCGAATGTACCCGTGCCCTATGAAGAGAGGGTCGAGCCGGATTTCGAGGAGCAGGACGAGTTGGAGGACGAAGAATTCGAAGTCGGTCCGGTCCCTCATGGAGGCCATGTCGCCCAGATCGACATCGATCATCTGGAACGGCTCGGCTACCTCTCTCCCCGCCACCCGGTCACCCGGATCGCCGAGGAGTTCCGCGTCCTGAAGCGGCGGGTCCTGACCAACATCGTGAAGTCTCATCCGGAGCAGACCGCCGAATCAAGAGTGATCATGGTGACCAGTTCGCAGCCGGGTGAGGGAAAGACCTTTTTGACCATCAACCTCGCCCTCAGCATCGCGGCCGAGCGGGACAAGCATGTGCTGTTGATCGACGGCGATTTCGCTCATCCGGGCGTCTTCCGGACCCTGGGCCTGAAGCGTCAGCTCGGCTTCCTCGATATCCTTCGGGATCCGAGCATGGACCTGGGCGATGTCATCTCGAGAACGGACGTCGAGCGTCTGTCCCTCGTGGATTCGGGTCGATCCAGCTCCATCGCCACGGAGTTCCTCTCCAGCGACAAGATGCAGAGGCTGGTGGCCGAGATTACCCACCGCTACGAAGACCGGATCATTCTGTTCGACGCGCCGCCCATGCTGGCCACCAGCGAACCTTCGATCCTGTCGCACCACGCCGGCCAGATTCTGTTCGTTGTGGAAGCCGGCCGCACCAGCGAACGGGCGGTCAAGACGGCCCTCGAAATGATCTACGACCGGGACAAGGTCATGATGGTCCTGAACAAGACCAAGACCCTGATTGGTTCACAACCATTTGGAAGTTATTACTATTATTACAAGACTGCCGGCCGGAAACCCGACGAGCCGAAGGGCAAGCCCGCGGGAAAAGCCGCCGCAGGCAAGTTTAGGCCGAGATCACGGCGCCGTGGGTTTTTAAGTCGCTAATATGTATTGTATAATCGGAAGCTGCAGGGCACTAAAACCTTAACAGATTCGATGCATAAAAGATGGCGAGATCGGCGCTGGTGAATGGTTGAGGACCATTTGGGGATCTGCCGGCTGTTCACGTTCCATTCTACCAACCCAGCGTTTCATCCATTTCGTCTCGAAGTGGAATCTCGGTGTATGAGGCTTTCTATAGGTTGACTGCGGAGCCTTTCCGGCTCAATCCGGATCCGCGGTTCTATTTCAAGAGCCATAGCCACGAACGGGCCATGGCCTACCTGACCTATGGCATGAACCAGGGCGAGGGCATCGTCGTCATCACCGGCGATGTGGGCAGCGGCAAGACGACGCTCGCCCAGAAGCTGACCTCGAAGGTCGACCGGGCGCGCTATCACGTGGCCAGCCTGTCGGGCGCCCAGCTGGAGCCTTTCGACCTGCTGCGCATGGTCGCCATGGGGTTCGACCTCAACTGCCAGAACGACAACAAGGCGGTCCTCCTCACCAAGCTCAGTTCCTTCTTCCACGCCAGCGCCCAGCGCGGCCTGAAGCCCGTGCTCCTGGTCGACGAGGCCCAGGTTCTCTCGACCGAGGCCCTCGAGGAACTGCGGCTCCTCACCAACATCGGCCCCAGCCAGAAATCCGCCCTCCAGATCATTTTCCTCGGCCAGCCCCAGTTCAACGAGGTCCTGGCCCGCCCGGAGCTTGCACAGTTGAGCGAACGGGTCACCGCGTCCGTGGAACTCGGCCGCCTCAACGAGGAGGATACCCAAGGCTACATCGTCCACCGCCTGCAGGTGGCCGGTTGGGCCAACGACCCGGCGTTCACCGATGCGACCTACCGCAAGATCCATGCCCTGACGCGCGGCCTGCCGCGGCAGATCAACAAGCTCTGCGCGCGCCTTCTGCTGGCCGGCTACATGGACGAGCTTCACGCCATCGAAGCTGAAATGGTCGAGAAGATCTACGCGGACTTCCGCAACGAGCCGAATTCCGGCTTCAACTACAGCCGGCCCTCGAATGGGGCTCACGCAAAGGAAGTCCCTGCCGCCGCTCAAAACGGATCCGGGCTCGACGTGCGGATGGCGAAGCTCGAAGAGGATGTCCGGGACCAGGAACGTCTGCTCAAACAAGCGCTTGGCTTGATTCTGCAACACCTGAAGAACGGCGATGCCGAGCCCCACGAGGACTAAGCCAACACCCGTCGCAGCGGAACCGCCAGCGACCAGCCTGCCGTCAGGCGGCCTCGCGAATGCCCTCACCGTCGATGTCGAGGACTACTTTCATGTGGAGGCCCTCTCTTCGGTCGTGGCGCCCGATGACTGGGACTGCCTGCCGGGCCGCCTCCAGCAAAACATGGAGCGGCTCCTGGCGCTCTTCGCCGAGCACGGAGTCCGGGGCACTTTCTTCGTCCTGGGCTGGGTGGCCGAACGTCAGCCCCAGCTGATCCGGGCGATCTCGGACGCGGGCCACGAAGTTGCTAGCCACGGCTGGGCCCACCGCCGGGTCGACCAGCAGGAGCCGGAGGAGTTCCGGGCCGACTGCAGCAAGACCAAGCGCCTGATGGAGGACCTGACCGGCCAGGCCGTCACCGGCTACCGGGCCGCCACCTTCTCCATCAACCGCAACACTCCCTGGGCCCACGAGATCCTGAAGGAAGCCGGCTACGCCTACAGCTCCAGCATCAACCCCATCCGGCACGACCTCTACGGCATGCCGGACGCACCGCGCCATCCCTTCCGGCCGGCCGGCGACGCGGGCGTGGTGGAGCTGCCCATCTCCACCCTAGCGCTCGCCGGCACCCGGGTTCCCTGCGGCGGCGGCGGTTTTTTCAGGCTCTACCCCTACGTCTTCAGCCGCTGGGCGATCGCCCGCATCAACCGCCGCGAAGGCAAGCCCTGCATCTTCTACCTGCATCCCTGGGAGATCGACCCGGCTCAGCCGCGCCAGGGCGGCCTCGCCTTCAAGTCCCGCTTCCGCCACTATCTGAACCTGGACCGCATGGAGGGCCGGCTGGCCCGGCTGCTCGAGCAGTTTTCCTGGACGCGGATGGATGAAGTGTTCCGCCCTCAAATCTCCGGACACGGCCTCGAGCAGAGCGGCTTCTCCCTTGCTCGCTCGTGAGCTCGCGCCGGACCGGGCCGCCGAGTGGGACCGCTTCGTCGAAAGCCACCCCGGGGCCGGCTTCTTCCATAGATGGGGCTGGCGGGAGGCGATCGCCCGCGGCTTCGGCCATGAGCTGCCCTACCTCTGCGCTCTCCGCGACGGCCAGATCGAGGCCGTGCTGCCCCTCACCCGTATCCGCAGCCGCCTGTTCGGCCACTACCTGGTCTCCAACGCCTTCTGCGTCGAGGGTGGCCCGCTGGCGAGAAGCGAGGAGGCGGGTGCCGCGCTGCTGATCGAGGCGAAAAGGCTGGCCGCCGAGTGTGGCGCCGACTTCCTGGAGGTCCGCTGCCCTCTCTCCGAGGAAGACGGCTGGCGGGCGCGGAGCGGCCTCTACGCCGGCTTCCACCGCGACATCGACCCCGACCCGGAAAAGAACCTGCTGCGCGTCCCGCGAAAGCAGCGGGCCATGGTGCGCAAGGGCCTGCAGCACGGCCTCTTTAGCGAGATCGACCAAGGGATCGGCCGCTTCTACCACCTCTATGCCACCAGCGTCCGGAACCTGGGGACGCCGGTCTTTCCCCGCCGCTACTTCCAGGCCCTGAAAGATGTCTTCGGCGAGGCCTGCGAGATCACCACGGTCCTGGACGCGCGCGGGCAGCCGCTCAGCAGTGTCATGAGCTTCCTGTTCCGCGACCAGGTCCTGCCCTACTACGGCGGCGGCACCCAGGAGGCGCGCGCCAAGGCCGCCAATGACTTCATGTACTGGGAGGTCATGCGCCGCGCTGCGGAGCGGGGCCTCAAATGGTTCGACTTCGGCCGCAGCAAGATCGGGACGGGCGCCTACAGCTTCAAGAAGAACTGGGGCTTCGAGCCGGTGCCCCTGACCTATTCCTACTGGCTCGGCCGGGCGGATGAGGTGCCGGAGATCAATCCGCTCAATCCCAAGTACCGGCGCTTCATCGCGATGTGGCAGCGCTTGCCCCTGCCGCTCGCCAACTTTCTGGGGCCCTTCATCTCCCGGAACCTGGGCTAGGGCGATGCGCGAGCTGCTGTTCATCGCACACCGCTTTCCCTATCCCCCGGACAAGGGGGAGAAGATCCGGGCCTGGCACTTCCTGCAACATCTGGCGGCAACCCGCCGGGTCCATCTCGCCTGTCTCGCCGACCGGCCCGTCGAGCCCGCCCACCTCGCCGCTGTGAGGGCCATCTGCGATCAGTGCCACCTCGAACCGCTCGAAGGCTCGCCGCTCCAGTGGCGTAACCTGTCGGCGCTCCTCTCCGGCCAGCCGATCACCTGCAGCCACTTCCACCGCCCCAAGCTGGCCCAGTGGATCAAGGAGCTGCTGGCGCAGCGGCCGATCGAGGGAATCTTCGCCTACTCCGGGGCCATGGCCCAGTACGTCCCTGGCGCTATGCCCGAAGGCTGCACCCGAATCCTCGACTTCGTGGACGTCGATTCCGACAAATGGCGCCTCCTCGCCCAGAATTCCTCCTGGCCCAGGGCCTGGATCTACGCCCGGGAAGCGAGGTTGCTGTGCGCTTACGAGCATGAGGTTGCGGGCTTTTTCGACACCTGCCTGTTCGTCTCGGAGAGCGAGGCCGCCCTCTTTCGCGAAACGGGCCCGCGCCCGGGCACCGAGGTGGTGGCCATAGAGAACGGGGTCGAGGCCGTGCAAGGAACCGCCCTCAAGCCTCCGAAGCCGGACGGCGTCGATGGCCAGACGCTGGTCTTCGTCGGCACCATGGACTATTGGCCCAACGTGGACGCCGTCACCTGGTACGCCCGGGAGATCCATCCGCTGGTCCGGCAACTCCACCCGGACGCCACATTCGCCGTCGTTGGCGCCAGCCCGAGCCGCGCCGTAGAGCGCCTGGGCGCGCTGGCGGGCGTCCGGGTGGTGGGCGCCGTGGAGAGCGTGCTGCCTTACCTGGCCCATTCGGCCGCGGCCGTGATCCCGCTGCGGGTCTCTCCCGGGGTCGCCAACAAGGTGCTGGAGGCCATGTCCATGGCCAAGCCGGTGGTCGCCACGACGGCCGCCATCGAGGGGCTGCGGCACGTCGCGCCGGAGCGCCATATTCTGACCGCCGACGACCCGGCCGGCTTCGCCGCCCAGGTATCGCGCCTCCTCAGCCGGCCGAGCGAGGCCGAGGCCTTGGGAGAAGAGGCTCGACGCTGCGTGCAGGCGCACTACACTTGGCAGAGCAGCTACGAGAAACTCGATCGCCTGTTGAAGGAAGGGGCTCCATCCGCGAAGGCTGGAGTGGCGTGATGGCCGCACCGATTGCGAACTCGAGCCTGTCCACCGCCCGACACGGCCTGGGCGCCTGGTCCTGGCCGCTGGCCGCGCTTACCCTTTCCATAGTCGCGGTGATCATCGCCTTCTGGGACACCTCTGCCAGCCTGGTCAACCTCTGGGCCAATTCGGACGCCTATGGCCACGGCTTTTTCATCCCGCCGATCGCCGCCTACCTGGTCTGGAGCCGCCGGGACCAAGTGCTCGCCCTTCCCCCTCGCCCGACGCCCCTCGGCCTCGTCCTGACACTGGGCGCCTGCCTGGTCTGGGTGGTGGCCCAGGCCGCGTCGATCGCGCTGCTGGCACAGCTAGCCTTCGTCGCGGTCCTGCAGACGCTCGTCATCGTGCTCCTAGGCTGGCGCGTCGCCTGGGCACTTCTGTTCCCCCTCGCCTACCTCTATCTCATGGTCCCCTTCGGCGATTTCCTGATCCCGTTTCTGCAAGACGTGACCGCCGAGGCGGTGGTGCGCATGCTGCGGCTGTTGGGCATACCCGTCTTTCTGGACGGCATCTTCCTCAGTATCCCGACCGGCCAGTTCGAGGTCGCCGAGGCCTGCGCTGGCCTGCGCTTCATGATCGCGATCGTCGCCCTCGGCCTGGTCTACGCCCACTTGATGTACCGGAGCCTGTGGCGGCAGATCCTTTTCATGGTGCTCGCCATCGCCGTCACCATCGGCGCGAATTGCCTAAGAGCCCTCGGCATCGTGCTCATCGCCTACGCCACCGATCACGAAGTGGCCGTGGGGGCCGACCACCTGGTCTACGGCTGGGTCTTCCTCTCTCTCGTCATGCTGATCCTGTTCCTCCTGGGCCTGACCTTCCGGGATACCAATGCCGACGAGGCCCCAATCGAGCCGCCGGCCGCCACATCCGCCCCTTCCGAGCCGTCCAGCCGCCTGCTCGCCGCGACCACGGCCGGGGGCCTGGCGCTCGTGATCGGAACATCGGTCTACGCGGCCCAGATCACGACGCCCAGCAGACAGGCCTATCAGGTCGCCCTGGTACCGCCGGCAGCCCAGGCACCCTGGGTCCTGACCAGTGTTTCCGAGGACGGCTGGTCGCCCCAGTTCATGAACGCCGACGAGGAGCTGCGCGCCGCCTATCGCTCGGGCGAGAAACTGGCCCACCTCCACCTGGCCTTCTACGCCGAGCAGCGGGAGGGCGCCGAGGTGGTCAACACCGCCAACCGCCTCGCCGACGGAGAGCGCTGGGCCCGCGTCCGGGATCTCCCGGTCGACCTGGACCTGGGCGGCGGCGCCGTGGTTCGATTGGGCACGGTCATTCAGGGCCCCGGCGGCCGCAAGCACCTGGCCGTCCGCTGGTACTGGGTCGACGGCACCCTCACCCCCAGCCCACAAATGGCCAAGCTGCTGCAGATTCGAGGCATCCTCCTCGACCGGTCCCGGGCCGCCGCCGCCATCGTAGTCTCGACGCCCCTCGCAGAAGACACGTCATCGGCGAACGAGACCTTGGCCTCCTTGCTGGCAGCCCTATCCGACCTGGAATCGATCTTGCGCGCAGCCTCGGCTCAGGCTCTCACAGCCGACCCCGCCACTGCACCCGAGTGATCGTGCCTCATGTGCGGTCTGGCCGGTATTTTCGATCTCGACGAGGCGCGGCCGGTCGACGGCGGTCTCCTGGCGCGCATGACAGGCGCCCTGGTCCATCGCGGACCCGACGGCGAGGGCTACTTCCGGGAGCCGGGCTGCGGCCTGGGACACCGGCGGCTTTCCATCATCGACCTGGAGGGCGGCGCCCAGCCCCTCTTCAACGAGGATGAAAGTGTCGCCGTCGTCTACAACGGCGAGATCTACAATTTCCGCGAATTGCGCGCTCAACTGGAGGCGCTGGGCCATCGCTTCAAAACCGCCAGCGACACCGAGGTCATCGTCCATGCCTGGGAGGAATGGCGAGAAGACTGCGTCCAACACTTCCGGGGCATGTTCGCCTTCGCCCTCCTCGACCGGAACGACAAGACCCTGTTCCTGGCCCGCGACCGGATCGGCATCAAGCCGCTCTACTACACCCTGCTGGGCGGCCGGCGGCTCGTCTTCGCTTCCGAGCTCAAGGCGCTACTTGTCCATCCCGAGGTGCCACGGAAGATCAGCCCCCAGGCGGTCGAGGACTACTTCACTTTCGGATACGTCCCCGATCCCGGCACCATCTACGAGGGCATCCGGAAGCTGCCGCCGGGCCATACTCTGACCAATCGGCGAGGCGCGGCCCCTAAAGAACCAATCCGCTACTGGTCCCTCGACTCCCTCTTCCGTTACGAAGAGGGACCGGACGCCGAGCTGGCAGAAACGCTGAAGGCGCGGATCGAGGAAACGGTCCGGCTACGAATGGTGGCCGACGTGCCCCTTGGCGCCTTCCTCTCAGGCGGCGTCGATTCGAGCGCCGTGGTGGCCGCCATGGCAGGACTCTCCGAGACGCCCGTCAACACCTGCTCCATTGGCTTCGCCGACCCGCGCTTCGACGAAAGCGCCTACGCCCAGGAGGTGGCCGACCTCTTCGCCACGGATCATTACATGGAGCGGGTCGACAGCCTGCCCGAAGGCGCCATCGATCGGCTAGCGCGGATCTACGACGAGCCCTTCGCCGACAGCTCCGCGATCCCCACCTATCAGGTCTGCGGCATCGCTCGCGAGCGGGTCACCGTGGCGCTATCCGGCGACGGTGGGGACGAGGTCTTCTGGGGCTACGGCCGCTACCGCTGGCATGCGGATGAAGCCCGGCTGCGTGAACGACTACCGGCATTCCTGCGCGGCGGAACCGTGCGACGCCTTGCAGACCACCTGCCCCTTCGGGACCGCTGGCCGCTCGCGCGGGCCGTCGCTGAAACCGCCCAGGCGCTAGCGCGCGCTCCAGCCGAGGCCTATCTCCATACCCTGTCGCTCGTGGAAGAACGCCAGCGGCGCGCCCTTTTCACGCCGCGGCTGGCCCGCGACCTCCAGGGTTACCGGGCCTTCGAGGCCTTCGACCGGCACTACCGGTCCGCGCCCTCGGATCACCCGGTGGGCAAGGTCCAGTGGGCCGACCTGATGACCTATCTTCCGGGCGACATCCTGACCAAGGTAGACCGGGCCAGCATGGCCCACTCCCTTGAAGTCCGGGTGCCACTGCTCGACCACCAACTGGTCGCCTGGGCCCATGGCCTCGCCCCCGACAAGAAGCTCCGCGGACGGAACGGCAAGTTCCTGCTGAAGACGGCCCTGGCGGACCGGCTGCCGGAGACGCTGCTCCACCGAAAGAAAATGGGCTTCGCCGTGCCGCTTGACGAGTGGTTCCGGGGCCCCCTCGCGGGCCGGGCCCGGGAGGCTTTTGCCTCGCAGCTCCTGAAAGACAGCGGCCTGTTCGAGACCGGCGGCCTCCTGGAATTGCTAGACGCCCACCTGCAGAAACGCAGAACTTGCGGCCAGCTCCTCTGGGCCGTCCTCATGTTCAAAGCCTTCTTGCGAAACGTTCACACCGCGCCCTTGGACATGGCTGCCACTCTGCCGGCGGACACCGCCGAGGCCTCGGCGGTGTCCGGCTAGGCCAGCTTGGGCCGGCACGCTCGACCCTGAACGCTTCAAGACCGCTGCGACCCGCGAGCCTTGAGGAGATTCGGGCAATGACGCGACAATCCCTCACTCCAGAGCGCGATAGGGTCCCATGACTTCGAACGGTCTCAGCGGCCGGCTTCTCAACAGCTCGGCGGTTTCGGTGCTGGCCTTGCTGATCAGCGTCGCGGCCGGGCTGTTCCTGCTTCCCTTCCTGATCTCGCACCTGGGCGACCGCTGGTACGGCACCTGGGTCTTTTTGGGCAGCCTCTTCTTTTACTTCAGTCTGCTCGACTTCGGCCTGTTCAGCGCCGCCGAGCGCTTCGTCACCTATGCGCTGGCCAAGGAGGACAAGGACGAGGCCAATGCCGTGCTCAGCACCTGCCTTGTCCTCTACGCGCTGGCGGGCCTCCTGGCGCTGGCAGGCGGGCTGCTCTGCGTTCTGCTGGCCCCGGCCTTCGTGCCGGATGACGACGCCCTCGGGACCATCCGGTGGGCCATCCTGGTCCTCGCGGTCGACGCCGCCCTCTTCTTCCCCGGCAGCCTGCTGAACGGCATCATCGTGGCAAAGGTCCGCTACGACCTGGCCGGCCTGCTGCAGATCATGAAGATCGTCCTGCGCACCGGCCTCATCGTCCTCTTCGTCGCCCAAGGCTATTCGATCGTCGCCATCGCCGTCATCCAGCTGGCGACCAACGTCCTGGAGCGGGGCCTGAAGGCCTGGATGGCCCTGCGACTCCATCCCGACCTGTCGCTCTCCCCGCGCTCGGCCAGTCGGGCGCGGGCCCGGGAGCTTGCGGGCTACGGGATCTACAGCTTCCTGGCCGAGCTCGCCGACAAAGTCCGTTTCCACACCGACATCCTGGTGACCGGCGCCTTCCTCGCCGCCAGCTCGGTCACGCTTTACAACATCGCCGTCAGGATCGTGCACTACTTCGCCCAGGCCCTGGCCAGCGCCATCAACGTGGCGCTGCCGATCTTCACGGCCGACGCGGCGGCGGGCGCCATGGACGCTCTCCGCCAAAAGCTGCTGCTGGCGACCCGGCTGGCCACCATGGGCGCGACGCTCCTCGCCGGCCTGCTCCTTCTATTGGCGGGGCCCTTCATCCAAGTCTGGGTGGGCGAGGCCTACGTCTCGGCAACGGTGCCGCTCACGATCCTGCTGGTGGGCATTCTGGTCGAGCTCGCCCTCGGCCCCGCCGCGCTGCTGCTCTACGCCCTGGCCCGCCACCGCTTCCTCGCCCAGCTCGGCCTGATCGAGGCGGGCGCGAACCTAGCTCTCAGTCTTCTCCTGGTCGGATCCTATGGGATCGTCGGGGTCGCCTTAGGCACCACGGTACCGCTGCTGGCGCTGAGGGGCGTCGGCCTGCCGGTCTACCTCTGCCGCTCAGTCGGCCTCCCCTTCGGGCACTACTTCCGGGCGACAGCCGGGCCCCTCGCCCTGGCGCTGGGCCTCCAAGTGCCGATCCATCTGGCCTTCGCCCTCTCGCCCGGCCTGGGCTTCTTCGCGCTCCTGCCCCTCGGCGTGGCCGCATATGCCGTTGCGGGGGGGCTCGCCTTCCGCCTCGGACTTCCCGCCGAGGAGCGCCACGCGATTCGGTCGGCCCTGAGGACCTGGCGGCCATTGGCAATCTTTCGCGGCTGACGGCGTCTCTAGGCCGGCCCTAGGGCACCTTGTCGTTCAGGACGTCGAAGCGTAGCCAGTACCAGAGCAGTCCCAGCCACTCGTGGATGGCGAAAGACGAGCTGGCGAAAGCCGTCGCCTGGGGCAACCAGTCGCCGATCATGCGGCCCTCGCCCCGGCTGACGAAGCCGGTGGGCGCCGGGACCACCATCAGGCCATGGCGCTCGAAGGCTCGCTTGGCCCGGGGCATGTGCCAGGCATGGGTCACCAGATAGATCCGACCGATGCCCTGGCGCTCCAGGACCTCGGCCGTCAGCGCGGCGTTCTCCGCGGTGGTCAGGGAGCCGCTCTCCAGCCACTCGACCGGAACGCCGAAGTCCTGCTCGAGGCTGTCGGCCATGAGGACGGCCATGGGCGCCAGCTCGGGCGGCTTGCCGCCGCCGCTGGCGAGGAGCGGCAGCCTGGTCGATCGCGCCAGACGCGCGGCGTAGCGAATGCGCTCCAGGGTGAGCCCGTCCACCGTCTCGCCGCCGTACTCGGGGCTGTGCCGGCGACGCCCAGCCGACAGCACGACGACGGCGCCGGCATCTGGCTCGCTGGCCTCCTCCTCGGAGAGCGCCGGATACCACTGCAGGCCGTCGAGCAGGACGCCGGCCGCGATGGGCGTGCTGAGGAGGTAGAAGGAGATCCCGGCCGCCGAAACCAAAACCCAGCTCAGTCTCGGCGCCGTCTTGCGAAGCAGGAAGGCCAGAAGGGCGAGCGCAAGGATCAGGAAGGCCGGGTCGGCGAGCCAGCTAAGCATTTCCAGTCAATCTCAGCCGATTTACCATACGCGCAGATCCCTTCGCATCACTCGGGGCTTTCACTCTACCGTCTTTTCTGTTGCGCAGCAGTTTCGTCCCCAGGACTCCCGGCTTGAAAATACTCTATCATCACAGGACCTTATCAGACGACGGCCAGCGCGTTCACATCGAAGAGCTTATAGCCGCCATGCGGCGGGCCGGCCACGAGGTGCGGGTCGTCGGCCCCGAGCTAACCGGCCGGGCCGCGGCCGCCTTCGCCGCGCGCATGCGACGAGCGCTGCCGGCCTGGATCGCCGAGCTCCTGGAGCTCGCCTACAATCTGACAGCCTACCGGCGCCTCGGCAGAGCGATCAAGGACTGGCGGCCGGACGTGCTCTACGAGCGCTACAACCTTTTCACGGTCGCGGGCGTCTGGGCGAAACGGCGCTACGGGCTGCCATACCTGCTCGAGGTCAACGCGCCCCTGGCCGAGGAGCGCCAAACTTTCGGCCGCCTCGCCTTTCGCCGCTTGGCGGCACGGACCGAAAGGCTCGCCTGGCGGAGCGCCGACCGGGTCTTTCCGGTCACCCAGGTACTGGCGGAAATACTGAAGGAGGCGGGCGTCCCGCCCGAGCGGATTGTCGTCATCCCCAACGGCGTCGACCCGGCGCGCTTCTCCGACCCGCCCGATCCCGAGGCCTGCAAGCGCCGCCTCGGAGAGGGCCGGCTGGTGCTGGGTTTCGTCGGCTACGTCCGGGACTGGCACGGCCTCGACCGGGTGCTCGACGTCCTGGCCGAGGCCGATCCCGCACTAAGGCTCCACCTCGCGATAGCCGGCGAGGGCCCGGCCCTTCCCAGCCTGCGGCGCCGCGCTGAAGAGCTCGGCCTGGCAGAACGCGTGAGCTTCCTGGGCGCCGTCCCGCGCGCGCAGGTTCCCGAGGTCATCGCGGCCTTCGACATCGCCCTCCAGCCCGCCGTCGTCCCCTACGCCTCCCCCCTCAAGCTCTTCGAATACATGGCGCTCGGCAAGGCGATCGTGGCGCCCGACCAGCCCAACATCCGGGAGGTCCTCACCGACGGCAAGGACGCGATTCTGTTCGAGCCGCAGGACTGGGCAGCCTTGGGGTGCGCGGTCCTGGCGCTCTGCCGGGATGGCGACTTGCGCGCGCTCTTGGGACAGGAGGCCAGGGCGAGGGTTGCCGATGGTGCGTACACTTGGGACGAGAACGTGCGCAGCGTGGCGAGGGCGGTTCCAAATCTTGTTTGCAGTTGAGGCTTACTCCCCCGTCAAACCTTCCAGCGGTGCATAGCCCATTCCTCAGTCACTCAAAGGAGACAGCAGAAAGCGCTGATTCCTCGACAAAGAGCAATGGCTCGTAGGCCGCCAACTGATGGGCGTGTCGCCAAAGAGGGCAAAATAGAATTGGGCCACAATTGAAAATTATCTGAGCTCCGCCAAACCTATTATTCAGATCACGAATCGCCTTGAGCGCGTCCTTGTATCGAATCTTCGAAAAATCCACATAGCTCATCCACCAAACGTGCTGGCTTTATTTCATCTCTTTTCGAATACTCTTTGGCGGCGTCACAAATTCTCCTGTACTCATTCTCATTGTCCCAAAGACGCGACAATGCGTCCTGCCAAGCTTCTAACCCGGCATTCGAATCAACAAGAATGCCCCCCGGACCAACTGACTCTTCAAAGCCGCACCCGGCTGTTGCTATGACCGGGATGCCGCTTACGTGCGCTTCGGTAGCGACCCGTCCCCATGCTTCAACAACGTATCCTTCTTTTCTTGGTGTCGGCGCGAGTACAATTCGTGCTTGCCGATAGACCGAGCGCATATCTGATACGGGTGCTTGCCATCGAATGTTCGGCAATGAGCGAGTTTGGTCACGAACGGCTTTCTTCTGATGACGGTCCTGCCGCCACGCTTCCACGAAAAGAAAATCCACGTCGGGACGTGACTTGGCCAGACGAATGACGACATCCACTCCCTTCATCGGGACTGGGTTCACAAAAACCACGCATTCTCGAAAGGACTCAACCTCATACCGCTCCGGTTCAACGATAGGGAACACGACATGGGGCGACTGGTCTAGCTTCATTCGTCGCACCAATTCGCCTGCCATATAGTGCGAGTTCGTTAGTATGCTAGTGTTTCGAATGACCTCGAAGTCCAACTTGTTGCTCTTCCTCCAGAACGCTTGAAGAGCACGAAAGTTCACTATAGTCGGGATCCCTCTCCTCTGGCAGGTCGATAGCGTCTCAGTCGCATATGAAAGTAGACCCGCGGGGTGCGCGACCAGCAAACCTGGGCGCTCAATATCGAGGATGTCCTCGATCCACAGCTCGGCATTGGCGCGGCGATAAACAGGGTAGCCCAAAATCGCATCACGCCCGACGCGACTTAGTGTGAGCAAAGATCGAATACGATTTGTTAAGTCTGCTCCGATCAAAGGAAGTTTCTTCCGCTCGGCGAGAACCGCCACACACATGTCACGTGAAAGCAATGCTTTGCATTCTGTATGGGTAGAGACGCATGCGCCGCTAGTGTTATACGGAAGATACTGGTTAGTTAAGTACAATATCCTAGATGTCATTTAGTCGCCACCTAGCGAAATGACTATGTAATTCTACACACAGCACTTCAGCCAAATTTTTGCTGATTAACGATGCATCCCAACATGTGAATGTCGAATACAGGTGCCAGGACCACCAATAAAAAACGAACATCAACCTCGCAGTTCAGGCGCTCTAAACTCCACACAACCTTTTTCGCAATCATGTCTCTTGACCTCAAGATTGGGAAACTCGTTTTTCCATCTCTGAATGATCCGTTTTCCTTGCTCTGACTTCGCGTCGTCCACGAAAGCATGTCCCTCAGCCTTGAGTACAGGGAATAAGACTGGCCCTGCAGGGTAGCGCGAGAGAGGCCCTAGTGGCATGGGAGGGCCATCAATTACCAAGAGATCGAAGATTTGGTCCGGTATTTGTTCCACCTCATACCACTGTATGTTCTCAACTGCTGGCGCCCATAAGCGCAACGGCGCATCTATCACAGTCGCCCATTCGGTCAGATCGTAGCGAGACAGGTTCTCCCTAGAGATTTCGGCAAATGCGGAGTCGTGCTCCAAACTGTACAGATGACCTGCTCCCGCAAGCTGTAAGGCCCGCGCAATCACTACGGTTGACGTGCCCGATCCACATTCAAGAATAGTCTCCGGCCGTTCTTCCAGGACGTGGCGGGCGATCAAGAGAAGGAAGTCTGGCGATGCACTCCAACCTCTTGTTGGAGGAAGCCCACGCTGAAATTCGAGCTCGCAGCTTAGTGTATGTAAAGCTTCCAATTGATGATGAAGATCAACTAGTTGAGTTCTCGATTTGTCTTCAAACTCATACAATTTTACATGAATTCGACGAACTTTATGAGATATATATATACATATAAACAAAATAACTATCAATATTGACAATACTAGTTCACTAATCAACTGATCAAACATATCTTGCCGTCCGCGTCAGTATTCAGAATTATTTAATGTCTGCCAAGGATCTACCCTGTCATCTTCTGCCATTCCTGGGAAGGTTAGCACCAATATGTTCTCCAACATTTCCTTCTAACTATTTGCCTCTGATCGAGGCATACAGTCACACTCCTACTTGATCTCTCACCTTCGACAGGGACACTTGATTTCCAGGCGTTGGCACGAGACCACGTACCGAGGTTGAAGAGCGGGCTGTCGGATGTTTGATTCGAACAATGGTCTAGAATTTCACTCCACATATCATTGCGCAACAGAGAACTATGAAGCGTTCACGTGAACAGGGCTTATGCAAAATACGGTCAGGCGCTCCCTAGTCTTCTCCTTCGCTGAAAAGTACACCGCGCTCGCGATCGCCACCGTGTCGGTCATGATCCTTTCGCGGCTACTCACGCCGGAGGAAATCGGCATCTATTCCGTGGGCCTTGCCGTCGTCGGGCTATGTCAAGTGTTCCGAGAGTTCGGCGTCGGCCAATACCTCATACAAGAAAAAGAGCTTTCGCCGCAGTTGACCAACACTGCGTTCACGGTCACTTCGGTCTTGGCCCTTGCAGCAGCGGGCCTACTAATGGCCCTGAGCGGTCCTGTCGCTGCGTTCTATGACTCGCCGGATGTGGCGCATGTGATCTTCTATTCCAGCCTGGCGTTCCTGGTCGCGCCGGTATCCTCGATTGGAACGAATCTGCTTCGGCGGCAGATGAACTTTCAACGGCTGTATTTTGTAGGCATTGCGTCGGCACTGGCAGGAGCCGTGGTGGCGGTGGGTTTTGCATTTGCGGGCGAAGGTTACATGAGCCTTGTCTGGGGCGCGCTTGCTAACGCGGTTACAGCTGCGCTGGCAGTCTTGTTGTTGTGCCCATCAGCACGGCAATTGCGTCCCTCCAACGCACACTGGCGCCGCGTCACGAGTTTCGGAGCCCAATCGACCGCCATATCGGTGCTCGGCACGCTCGGCTTCCGAATTCCGGACCTTGCGATCGGGCGACTGATCGGGTTCGTCGAAGTCGGGTTGTTCAGCCGGGCTTTCGGCCTCTACACGCTCTTCCATCAATCCGTGCTGCAAGGCGTGTTGCCGGTGTTGCTGCCGACTTTCTCATTGAGCCAAAGGGAAGGCCGTCCATTGCGGGGACTGTTCCTCTACGGAACCACCCTGTTCTCTGTCATCTGCTGGCCGTTTTACGGCTTCCTCGCACTGATGGCGGGCCCAATCATACGCGTGCTCTTCGGCGACCAGTGGGATGCTGCGATACCGTTGGCTCGATGGCTCTGCATCACCGGAATGCTGTTGCCCTTCATGCGTCTTAGCAACGAAGCTTTCATCGCGATCGGACGCATCGACCTCAATCTGAAGCTACAAACTATCCACCAGCTCACTCGCATCGCCCTGGTGATCGGCGCCTGCTTCATCGGTCTGGAGGCCGTCGCGGCCTCGATCGCGTTTCCCACCCTGCTCTACGCCGTCATGTCCCACAGACAGTTGATGCGGCTGCTGGGTTACGGACTGCGCGATTTGCTTCAGTGCTCAAGCAAGAGCCTCGCCGTTACAGCCTTTAGTCTGGTCATCCCAACGATTGTCGCCCTGACGACCGGCTTCGGCCACGACCACGCCTTGCTGCTGGTCCTCGGCGCCGGCTCGGGCCTGGCTGCGGGATGGCTGCTCGGCGTCTGGGTCACGCGGCATCCCATCCTGCAGGAGATCCAGATCTACCTCTCGGCAGCCAAGCGAAAAGCCGGAGCGGTGCTGGGCATTGGCAGTTCACCTTAGCCGCGCAGACCGGGCCGGCGCTTCTCAGCAACCTTCTCCCGCCGCCTCCGCCAGCGCCTTGACCTCCCGCGGTGTTGCGGGGATGCCGCCAACATCCCCGAGAAAGACCTCGAGATAGCCGTCGAGGGCCCGTAGGAAGGCCTCGCGGTCGCGCTCTGTAACCACGTAGGGGGTGTTGCCGGGGGCGATCGAGGGCGAGTGGAAGGAGAGCAGGAAGACGCGCACGCCCCTTCGATAGAGCCAGCGGGTGAGGCGCAGCATGTCGGCCTGGGAGAAGCCCTCGGGCGAGAGGCGGAGGCGCTCCAAGAGGCCGAGGCGGGCGAGGGCGCCCGGGACCCTCAAGGGCCTGAGCGCCGCCAGCGCCCCGTTCATGAGGGCGGGCCCGAGGCCGGCGAGCGGGCCCACGAAGGCGGCCGTGTGGGGGATGCGCAGGAGCCCCGGCGCGCCCGGCTCCCAGAAGGGGCGGCAGACGTCGCCCAGGTAGTCGGGGCCGCCGTCTGCGCCATAGTCGTAGGCCGGCATGATGCTGAGATCGATGTCGTAGCCGAGCGCGGCCAGGGCGGCGCGGGTGTTGGGGCCGTAGCCATAGCGCCCGGCAAGATAGACCCGGGGCCGGGCGCCAAAGGCCTCTTCGATCGCCCGGGTCAGGCTCTCGAGCTTGGCCCGCTCAAGGTCCGCCGGCAGGTTGCAGGGGTAGGTGTTGCGGGGCGTCACCGCCTCCTCGAAGGGCGGCGAGTGCCAGGGATGGAGATGCGCCCCGATCTCCGCCCGGCCGCGCGCCACTTCGGCCCGCAGCGCAGCGGCGCCCTCGGCGTCCGCCGCCACCGGATGGTCGACCACGTAGGTCGGCACGACGCCACGGCCCGCCAGGAGGTCCGAGACCTCCGCGAGCCGCTGCAGGTGCGTGACCCCGGTCGCCGCGCGGCTGCAGGGGCGAGACCAGTCGAACTCCTCCTCCGTGTGGACCACCGTCAGGAGCCGCGGCGGCCAGTCCGCGGGGAAGCTCACGACGGACCGTCCAGGTTCGGTGCGAGGTGACATGTTCGACGGCCCGTATCCGTAGCGATCGGGCGGCCCCCCTTGCGCGCATCGCCGAATGACGTTGACAGACGCAAGACCGGCACCCGAAGGTCCTTTCTACCCGTCCAATCTAGCACAGAGGGCGCCCGCGGTGCCGGAGAAGATCCTGGTCCTTGGCCACGACACGCGCAGTTTCCTGGCCGTGGTCCGCTCCTTGGGCCGGCGGGGCCTGGAGGTCCATGCCGCGCCGCTCGACCTGAGCGCGCCGGCGCTGCGCTCGCGCTACGTCAAGGCCGTCCACTACTTGCCCTATCACATGGGCGACGGAGCCGAATGGGTCGAGGCAGTGCGAAACCTGCTCCGCCGGGAGCGCTTCGACGCGATCTTTCCTTGCGAGGACCGAGCCATTCTTCCCCTCTACCGGCATTGCAGCGAACTTGATTTCGATGCCCTGATCCTCGTGCCCGAGGAGCCTCTCTTCGAGCTCTTCGCCGATAAGCAGGCGACGAGGTCTCTCGCACAGTCGCTCGGAATCGCCGTGGCCGCGGGAGAGGTCGTGCCGGCAAAGTCCGATGTCCACCGCGTGGCCGATGCCTTGGGCTGGCCATTGGCCCTGAAACCCCTCCGGACCATCGCCTTCCCCGACCTCTACTGGCGGGCAAACGTGCGCGTGGTCCGCAACTCGGAAGAACTCGACAAGGCGCTTCAGAGACTGCCGGACGCGAGCGTCCTGGTGGAACGTTACTTTCCTGGCCGCGGCGTCGGTTTCTCCGTTCTGGCGCGCGACGGCGAGATTCTGCAAGGCTTCGAGCACCACCGTGTGCACGAGTCCCCATTCGCGGGCGGCAGCACCTACCGGGTGAGCGCCGCCCCCAGTCCCGAGCTCGAATCCGCCTGCACCAAGGTCCTCGAGGCCACTTCCTACACTGGGCTCGCCATGTTCGAGTTCCGGCGGTACGAGGCCACCGGCGACTGGATTCTGCTGGAGGTGAACGCCCGCCCCTGGGGATCCTTACCGCTTCCCCTGAGTCTCGGCATCGATTTCCCCTATCTTTATCATGAGGCCATGACCCGAAAAGGCTGTGCGGCCCGCATCCCCTATAGGACCGGCGTCTACGCCAGGAACCTCATACCCGACCTCTACTACCTTCGGTCCGAGCTGAGCAGGCGGAAGAGCGAGGGACCGCTGAGGAAGTTGGGCGAAGCTGGCCGCTACATGGCATCGTTCCACAGGGTCCTCCTAGGCCGTGAAAGTATCGATAGCGTGGCGTGGGATGATCCAATGCCCGCCGCGCTGGAAGCCTGGGAATTCGCGAAGGACCAGTTCACGCGCCGGGTAAGGCGCAGACTGGCGAGATCGCGACTGTTGCCCACCGAACTGCCATCAGCGCTTACGCGGAAACTCCGCGACGGGCGGCACGGATCCGTCCGGATTGTCTTCGTTTGCTATGGCAACATCTGCCGAAGTCCATTCGCCGCCGCCCTCCTCGAACAACGATGGGACGCACGCCCGGCCGATGGCCTGATCTCGTCCGCAGGAACTGTGCCCCTGGCCGGACGAAGCGCCCCCGAAACCGCGATATGCTGCGCAGCGGAATTCGGCGTGGAGCTCGGCTCGCACAGATCGCAGCACTTCTCCTTGGAAATGGCGCAGACCGCCGATCTGGTGGTCGTGTTCGACGATCTCAATGTGGCTGCCGTACGAGCGCGCTATCCAGCGCTCATGGACCGTGTCGTGCGCCTGTCCGGCTTCTCGCCTCAACGCCTATTTCGAGCTCAGGAAATAATCGACCCGTTTGGGAAAGAAAAGTCTGAGTTCCGTCAATGTTACGAACAAATTTCGGACTGTGTGAAAGGGTTGTCGGCGACCGTGTCCCAGGTAATTTCTTGACTGTGTGGCAAAGACTATTCACAGCGTGTGGTTCGTTGCAAGTAACAATGCTCCAAGATTCGCTCAAGCTTCAAACGTAAACGGCCGACCTACTAACCCACGAACCCTCCCTCTGACACCGGCCCGCTCCGAAGAACAATCCCAGGGCCGCCATTAGTGCAACACGACCACCGTCATTCCGATTTGATCGACCGCTCCCGCGACAATATGCTGCAGCCAAGTACTATCTCGAAGCGGCTACGACCTCCGAAGAATAGTCGCGCTCAAGACCGTAGACCGTCGTCATGTCCAAAGGGACCGACGAAACTCAATCTCGGAGCGTTGTCTGGTGGTAGTGCTTGAATGCCTCTTTGAGACGATCGAAGTCTCAATGGCATTTCTCATCGTTTGCAGCAGTCACATCAAGCAGCCATGACTGGTCTCATAGCGGTATTCGACTTTCTCAGTCACGCCCACATGCACTTGCCATTCAATGAAGCATTCTTGAAAGTAGTTCGCACAGCCTTTCCCGATAAAAGACTATTGTTTTCAGCGTCTCAGGGACATATCGACAACCTCACCACCAACATTGGTCAGACCGAGGGAATCGATTTCGTTCCCATTGCGCCTCTTTCCGCGCCACCTGGCAAGTCGCTACATCACCCGTGGACTGGTAGACCAGCGGCTCGCACCTGTTTGGCCGAGGCAGAGCAACTCCTCGCTGGGAAAAGGCCAGATCTGGCGGTGTTGTGTGGAATGGATGCCAATCTGCTTGCGGTCTTCCGAAAAGCGTGGTTCGTGTCGGTCGGCGCTCCTCTGCATTACGTTCTGCACAATCAGCTTTCTGCCGCGATGGCGTGGCGAAGTCGCAACCCCATTGTACGCGCATTCGACTTCTCATCTGCCTTTGCCAAACCGCTTCCTTCAGGACAGTCGATCCTCGTCTTGGAACTGGGACTCGCTACTACCATTCAAGAGCTTTTCCCCGTTCATCGCGGGCGGGTGCTGACCTTAGAGCATCCCGTGGTTGAAGAAGAAGCCGCAGACCCGACAGCACCAAATCCAAGCGGCCCTCTGCGCATCGGGTTCTGCGGCCACTGTGGACGAGGAAAGGGGTTCGACATCTTTGTGGAGCTGGCAAATGAATTTGCAGGGCGCGATTTCGAGTTTCACGCGATAGGGCTTGCGAATCCCAACGCCAGCGATCTCGACCTGGCCCGCCTTGCTCGCAAACCTTCGCCCACGCCACTACCTCGTTCTGACTATCTAGCCGCTATGCGTGCCGTCGATCTGATCTGTCTGCCACTGCGACCGGGAGCTGGATACGTTGCGAGCGGCAGCATTGTCGACGCCATTTCGGCTCTGAAACCGCTCCTACTGGTTGCCAACCAAATGCATTTCGCCATTCATCAAAAGTATGGCGATTTCGGCATCCTTTTCGAAGAGCCGTCGAAGCTGCGAAGCTTCTTCGCCAATACAGATCGCAGACGCCTTAAGGAAGACTACAGCGGCTGGGTAAAGAACATTGCTCGAATCCGAGAGTCCCGGGACCGCCAACATCTGGCACAAAAGTACGCAGATCTTGTGATGGGCTCCTGATCATCGAGCCTGGAGTAGAAATCATCAATGTTCATTGTATCAAATGTCATCGACCTGGCAGAACGGTTCTTGCCGCAACGGACAGGATTTCAGATTCGTCTCAAGAGAATCGATAGATGGAGGACGTTCGAGCACGGGTATCATCTTTTGCCCATGTTGGTTGATCCGGACCGAGCCGCTGTCGATGTGGGCGCCAACGAGGGCTACTACGCTGGAAAGATGGCACAGCTAACGAGAGTGGTGCACTGCTTCGAGCCCATTCCATGGCTCGTCAGCTCGCTTGAAAGCAAGTTGCCTCCAAATGTCATTGTTCACCAGGCAGCCGTTTCTGATTCGCTAGGGAAGGGAACTCTAAGAATTCCCTACAAAGCATCGATAGAACAACACGGAACAACGACAATTGAGCCGGCCAATCCGTTAGGCGACGCCGACTATGTGAAAGAGTTGGAATGCGAAAAGGTCACTCTCGATGATGCAATCAGCGACCCGATAGGACTGGTAAAGATCGATGTCGAGGGTCACGAGCTATCAGTTCTAAAGGGTGCAAAGCGCATTGTATCTGGCTGTCGACCAGTTGTTATGATCGAGAGTGAGAGACGGCACCACTCAATGGCTCCAGAAGGGGTGTTCCAGTTTTTCAATCAACATGATTACACGGGTATAGCCCTATTGGATTCGAAACTCTTTGGCGCTTCGGGATTCACTGCACAAATCCATCAGGACATCAAACGAACCGGGCGCAACTATGTTAACAGCTTCATCTTTATCCCGAACCTTAAAAGTTGACTCGGCAAGAACGATTCGCGCCAGGAAGTGACAGTTTGTGAAGTGTTACTAGACTCGAAAACCATTTATCCCTTGGCTTTGGCAGATCATCACGCGTGACAATGCTATCGAGTCCCATGAATGTGATATTGTTTGAGCACCAGTTGCGCACGAGCCACACCACAAAATGAAAGAAGGTCTTCTTGTTTTTCCTGATTGTTCAGAACTTCCATATTGAACATTCTGAATCTATACGGAAGTTGATCTTGTAGTTTTTCAGATACTCCGTAGTAATAATCATAGTACTTGCCGATAGCATCCCTCTTACTACTGGCGTCGAATTTCGGAAAACACTTATCCCATACAGCATCCTTACGCCACACCTTTCCGTCATGTTCCATCCAATAGTTGTAGGATTCCTGATAAGGCTCCCTAACAATCCAGGCGGACAGGCGGTCAGCTACTCGCTTGGATGGCCAGCGGTTGATCGTTGACTTGCGCATCCAACTCTCGACCGTCTCTGTCTTTCCGCGTCGCAGACAAACAAAGCGGACATTGGGATTGAGTTCGGCGATCTGCTCGACATAGGAGAGATAGTAGAAAGCGACATCGCCGATGAGGCGGACGCTGGGCATTTGACAGAGCCGATCATAGGCCTGTGCCGTCACCGGCCGGGATAGGTCGGCGGTGAGCCGGGCCGGGTCGCCCCCATCGAGAATCGCCTGAAACTCTTCGATCGTGTTCAGGATTGGCCGGGGTGTTCCGGAAAAGCGAACGCAACTTGGGTTCATCTCATGAAAGCAATGGCTGTCTGCCTGACTGCTCAGCAGCTTCGCCAGCGACGCGGTGCCGGACCGCCCTGATCCAAGTCCAATCACAATCATTCGGCCGAAACCTTGGCAGTGGTTCCGCCGCCTCGTTGGCGGCGGCTGTCGATCCAGAACATATTCTCAATGGAAATCGGGGTCTTTGCTAGTTTACCTTGCTTGGATATCGCACATTGTCGGAACATCAGCAGGAGTGCGCCAAACAGAATGCTCTTCACCGTCATCATTGCGACGAGGAACCGACCGGATCTGTTCAGAACGGCTCTCGAGTCGGTTCTCGCTCAGGACCTAGATGACTTCGAGGTGATCGTCATCAATGACGGGTCCGATCAAGCCGACAAGGAGAGATACGACGAAATCGAGGCGGAGGTCGGCAAGCGTGTCGAGCTGATCCATCTTGCGCGGACCGAGCGCGGACACGGCCAAAGCTATCCTCTCAACGTCGGGGTGCGTGCGGCGAAAGGCGAGTATCTTTGTTTTCTCGATGACGATGACCAATGGATCGACACAGGACACCTGCAAGGCGCCAAGAACACGATCGAAGCTAGCTGCAATAGGGTCGACCTCTATCTCACCAACCAGGATGCCTATTTGGACGGCGACTTGATCAGCAAGACCGTTTGGATTGGAGACATGGTAGAGCGTCTTCAGGGCTCTCGTCAGTTGGACGAGACCGGCGCTTACAGCGTCACAGTAGAGGACTTGCTTGGCAGCGCCGGCCACTGTCATGTCAACACGATAGTGGTTCGAAGAGAGTTCTATCTGAAGATTGGCGGTTTCGACGAGACCATTCGTTGGGAGTGCGATCGAGATTTCTACCTTCGTGCAATCGACCGGGCAGACGTCATCAAGTACTGCCCGCGTGTGGTATCAAGGCACAACGTTCCCAACCCGGATGAGAACTCGAGCATGACCACCGTGGTCAACAATCTGGAGAAGCGCCTATACCAGGTTCGAGTCCTCGACAAAGGCATTCTGTTCTCTCAAAACGCAAGTCTCGTAGCCTACTGTAAGCTGCACAAGATGTATGCGATCAAGAAATTATCGGAAGAACTCTGTCAAAGTCGGGCATATGACTTGGCTTTGTACTATGGAAAGGAAGCTCTTCTTTTGAGGTTCAATTTTAAATGGTTTGCATTCTGCTTACATCTTTGGCTAAGGGGCCTCATGACTCATGGGCGACTCGGCCGCCAGCCGTTGGCGTCATCATCTGACGGCGAATCGCCCTAGTTTCCATGCTAGGAACATATGAGTCTGCTATCTGGGCCTCCTCGGCGCAGCCAAATCCAAACTCATAGGTAGCCAGAAAATCTGGAGGTCGCGAAGAGCATTCACAATTCTTCACTCAAATCGAGAGGCTCAGCTTGATTCGATTTCGTTGGTCGCAGCGGCCAAGAGGATAGCTAGTGACGTGTAGATGCAGCGACAGTATTCGAGGCATTGGCAGTCGCAGCAAATTGTATCCACAGATTCGCATCGCATGGCAGTCTTAGCCGAATCCGTGAGAATAGGCCAATTGCGTACAAGGCCTTGGACTGTACTCCGCTGAACAGACACCAGAGAAAACCAACCACAGGCCACTCGGAACAGAGCAGCATTAGGGACACGAACAACTGCCAAACCGAGGGAATCATGGTAAACTGACGCGTGAGAAATCTGTTTTTCGTGACACCAACTCTCTTTTCCACCCTGCCATGACACAGGGCTACGTAACGATCGCTGTCGGCGAACCGATTTACTACGAAATGGCGACAAACCTGGCGCTGTCATCGCATTTGAGCGACCCCACACGACCGATCAGTTTGATTTGCGATGATCCGGTGAAAGTGCCGAAGCCATCGAATGGACTTTTTGATTCGCTGGTGCGCCTGGAGCCCCATCCTGGATACGTGGGGTGCATGACCAAGCTCCTGTTGTTCAGCTACACCCCCTACGAAGAGACCATGTACGTGGACGCCGACTGTCTGATCGTCCGGCCGGACATGGACCGCCATTGGCAGCGCTTCTCCCGCCACGATTTCAACATTGCCGGCGACAAACGTACCGAGGGCAGCTGGTATAGCTTCGATATCGCTCGTGCCTGCACAAAAATTGGAGCTGATTACATCGTACAGATGAACACAGGGCTGATCTATTTCAGGTCGAACGCGAATGCAAAGTCGATCTTCGAAGAAGCAAAACGGCTGCTTTTCGATGAGCGCGACGTGCTCGGTGCAATTCACCACCGCAATATCGCTGAGGAGGTCTCGGACGAACCCTTCTTTGGCGCGGCCATGGGTCGGCTGCGGATCGAGCCGGTCAGCTACAGCCCGGAGGAAGGCTCGGTCATGATCACCACGGTCTATGCGAGAAACTGCGATTTCGATCCCTGGACTGGCGTGAATCGTATCGACAAGCCTTCTGGCTTTCGCTTGCTCAATCGTTTCTGGGCGCGAAAGTGGACACGGCATTCGCCGAGTGTCGCCCACTTCGTGAAGCTCAAGCCGCGCCGCCAGTACATTTCGATCGTAAACCGGCTGAGGTCGGAGAACGGCCTACCGCCGTTCGAGCCACAGCCTCTGGAACCAGGTGAGCTTTACTCGCGTTTCGTTCCGAAGGCACGCGCACCCCATTGATGCACTTGGTCCGCAACGACCATTTTTGGGTGTTGAATCAAGGCATTGACGCATCGTAAGGGCCTGCATCGGATAGGTGCTCATCCCGTCGGCACTTTGATCCGCAGTCCCATTTTCGTATCCAAAGACACCCGAGCCTTGGCATTGGGTTGGTCCCTTTGACGTCGAGTCGAAATCATATGACAGTATCGAAGCCGTAGACCAAGAAGGGGCGCCACCAAAGCCAACACTTTTCTGGGGGCCACGATGGTTCAACGACCTTCACTGAATCTCAGTCTCCTCCGACTAGCCAAGAGCAGCGTCTTACTAGCACTAACGCTCGCGCTTGTCCCGCCTACTACCTTCGCGCCGGGCCGCGCCGCCTCCGAGGAGGCTCTGCCAGGGCCCGCGGCGCGAAATCCCGACCAGGTGATCTCGGACGAATCCGGTCGGACCTTCCTCGATCTGACGGGAGGCGCCCGCGAGATGCTGGTCTGCCCGAAGGGCTCGAAAAATTCCGACTGCGATTTCAAGTCGATCGCCGAGGCGTTCAAAGACGCCGACACGGGCGACACCATCCGCATTGCCGCGGGCGTCTACGAGGAGGCCGCTGTTCTGCGCGCCCACGGCGTAACCATCTTGGCGGAGCGCGGTGCCCACATGAGAGACAAGGCGGCCGAAAAAAAGGCGGCGCTGGTCATCAAGGGCAACGACACTACCATCGCGGGGCTCGAATGCTCCGGCATCCAGGTGCCCGACCGCAACGGCGCCTGCATCCGCCTTGAAGGCACGAATTTGACTCTAAGAGATGTCTATTTCCACGACAGCGAGTCGGGCATCCTCGGAGGTCGCGGCCGAATCGTTATTGAGGATAGCCGTTTCGAGCGCCTTGGCGCCAACACGGGGCGCGCCCACGGGATCTATGTCTCGGGTGACGAGATGATCGTCCGGAACAGTTGGGTCCTCTCAGGCAAGCAGCAGGGACATCACATCAAGAGCAGAGCTGCACGAACAGTTGTTGAGGGGAGCTTGCTTGCGTCACTTGACGGAGTGAGCAGCCGGCTACTCGACGTAACCAATGGCGGCGAGGTCATCATCCGCGGAAACATTCTCGAGATTGGCCCCAAAAGCGCCAACCACCAAATGATCGGTCTCGGCTATGAGGGCCTCAAGCACAAAGTCAATACGGCCCTCATTGAGGGCAACACCATCATCATCGACCGCCCGGGCGGGGTGCTCTACGGCGGTCCCGTAGAAGCCGAGATCCGCGGCAACACCATCGTCGGCGGCGAGCCGATCGAGGGGAACGACTGGTTCCCCGACCGCGCGGCGGCAGGGCTACCGCCTTACCCCCTCTTGCCGCTCGAGTAGGTCTGCTCGCCCTCGGGCGCGCCGGCACGGCCAAGCTGGTGTGCCAACCCGTCATTCCGTGACAACCGTCACAAAGCATGCAGTTAGCGCCGCGAATTGACCGGTTTGTTAGAGACCGCTGTTTAAAACTCGCTGGCGTGCTAACATATGCCCTTGCGCCGCAACGGATTTCCCGGCGCCATCCTGTGGAGGATGCGAGCGTGCGACCTGCCCTGGCCCCGATGGCCGCGTCCTGCCTGCTGGCGCTTGCCGCAGCGCCAGGCGCCCTTGCGGCCGAGAAAGCGACCGTGGGCAACGCCGCCACCGTGGTGCGCACGGTGACGGGTACTTTCCAGACCGACATCCGCCAAATCGTCTATCTTGACGACCTCTACCACAACGAGCTGGTGGAAACCGGCGCCGACAGCGCCACCGAGATCATCTTCCTGGACGACACCCGCCTCGCCATGGGGCCCGATTCCAGCCTGGTGCTGGACAAGTTCGTCTACGACCCGAACCCGGATCAGTCCTCCTTCGTGGTCACCGCCACCGAGGGCGTCTTCCGCTTCGCCTCAGGCAAGCTGCCGAAGAAGTCCTATACGATCCACACCCCCACGGCGACTATCGGCATCCGCGGGACGGCCTTCACCCTGAGCGTCCGCAGCGCGGACGGTGCTGGAACCCCGGCAGCGGTCGAGCTGGTGCTGGAGAGCGGCACGGCCCTGGTGACCCCCTGCGGCGGCGAGACCTTCGCAATCGACGCCCCGAGCGCGGCCAGCGTTCGGCTCGAGGCCGCGAGCGGCGCCTGCCTCCCGGCCCTCCAATAGCCCTCAAGGCGAGCTCGCCGCCCGAACCGGCTCCGGCCGCCTCACTCCATCTTCCGCTTTAGGTCCGCCGCCAGATCGCGGGCCTGGGCCAGCTCCTCGGGCGTGAGGCTCTCGGCCAGCCGGTCCCGGGCCCGGGCGGCCGCCTCCCGGTCGGCCGGCGCCTCGGCCATCTCGGCCGCCAGGTCGAACCAGGCGCAGGCGCTGATCGGGTCCCGTTTCAGGCCCCGTCCCTCGGCGTAGAGCCGGGCGAGGCGAAGCTGTGCCGCCCCCTCCCCTTGCTTGGCGGCCTGGCGGTACCAGTCGGCCGCCGCCTCCGGGTCCTGCGCCACCCCGCGGCCCGCCTCGTAGGCGCGCGCCAGGTTGTACTGGGCGTTCGCCAGCCCGCGGCCCGCGGCCCGCTCGTACCAGCCCGCCGCCTCCGCGTCGTCCTGCGGCACGCCCTCCCCGGACTCGTAGAGCAGGCCCAGGTTGTTCTGGGCCACCGGATGGCCCCGTTCGGCCGCCTTGCGGAACCAGCCGGCCGCCCCGGCCGGATCCCGGTCGACCCCGACGCCGTCGCGCAGCATGAAGGCCAGGTTGATCTGGGCCACGGCGAAGCCGCGCTCGGCCACCGGCCGCAGCCAGCGGTAGGCTCGGGCATCGTCCCGCGCCACGCCGCGGCCCTCCCGGTACATGAGGCCGAGCGAGTACTGGGCCAGCATGACGCCCTGTTCCGCCGCCCGCTCATACCACTCAGCCGCCGCCGCCAGGTCCTGGGCCACGCCCTCACCGTTCTCATAGAGCACTCCCAGGTTCAGCTGGGCCTGGGGATGTCCGGCCTCGGCTGCTTTCAGGTACCAGTCGTACGCCGAGTCGGCGTCGATGCCCGTGCCCTCGCCGTTCTCGTAGAGCGTACCCAGGCGATACTGCGCCTCCGCCTCTCCCTGCTCCGCGAGGGCCCGCCAGACCTCGAAAGCGGTCTCGTAGTCGCGACCCTCGTAGGCCTCGAGGGCCCGCTCCCCGTCGCCCGCCGTCTGGGCCAGTTGGCCGGAGGGCGAGGCAGAACCATGGGTCAGGGCGTTGGCGGCCGAAAGATGGCCTACAGCCAGGACAAGGACCGCAGATATGGTGCAGATCCACGCGGTCCGCCGATGTGAAAAGCCGCCGTTCATGGGCAGGACTCGCGTAGACAGGATGAATGGCTGGCCCGAGCATAGGGGCGAAGCGGCGCTTCGCCAATGCTGGACAAGCAGCGATCCTGCGCAAAAAGCGACCCTACAGCGTGTCCAGCAGCCGCTCGGCCTCCATGCGCTCGGGAAACTCCGCCTGCTGGGCCAGGACGTCCTGCAGCACCGACTTGGCCTCTTCGCGCGCGCCCGATTCCGAGAGGGCCCGCGCTAGGCGGTAGCGCGATCCGGCGTTCCCCGGGTCGCGGGTCACGGCCCGCCGAAGCGCCTCGACCGCGCGTCCCAGTTCGCCGTTCTCCATAAGGGCGAAGCCGTAGGTGTCGAGCACCCGGGCATCGTTAGGGGCCAGCTCGTGGGCCCTGGCGGCCAGGTCGAGGGCGAGGGAGGCGCGGCCCAGGCTGAGCTCGATCCAGGCCAGATTGTTGAGGGCGACGAAGTTGTAGGGCACCGCGAGAACGGCCTTGCGATAGTGGGATCGCGCCGCCTCCAGCTCGCCGGCGGAAAGGTAGCGGTTCGCCAAGGCCAGCCGCACCTGCGTGTCGCCCGGATGGGACCGCAGCCAGCCTTCCAGGACCTCTCGGCCCTCGGCGGCTGCACCCGCCCGCTCATGAGCCAGCGCCAGCTTCAAAGCCCGGATGGCGGTCAGCTCGATCTCCAGGGTATTCTTCAGAGTCTCAGCCGCCGCGTCCGGCGCATCCCGCAGCAGGGCCAGGGTGCCGTCCAGTTCCTGCAGGCCCGCGTGCCGGGGATTGCGCGATGCCAGATGCCGGGCGCGCGCCCCGGCCTCCTGGAGCTCGCCCTCCAGGGCCCGCTGGCGGACCAGCGCCAGCGAGGCTTCCAGGAAGCCGGGCTCCAGGTCCTCGGCGGCCTCCAACTCGGCGCGGCGCCTGTCCCAGTCGTCGGGCGCTTGATAGGTCATGGCGAGCAGATACCTGGCGGCAGCCGACTTGGGTGCGGCCGCCACCACCTGCCGAAACATGTCGCGAGCCTTGGAGGATCTGCCTCGACCCAGTTCCGCAAGCCCTTGAAGCAAAAGCAGATCTGGTCGCTCCTGATCATCCAGCCGCAGACCTTCGACCCGGTGAATGGCCTCATCGAACTCCCGATCTCGGACCTTCAGCTGGGCCGACAGCACGCCGGGTACGAAAGCGTACCTCTTCCTCTTCAGGGCCCGCGCCAGACTATCCCGTGCCACGTCGAGACAGGTCTGGTCCGCAACTCCCGGCAGCCAGGGAAGCGGTGCGGAAGCATCCGGGAAGGCGGCCGTTGGTTCGGGACCATCCGTCTCGTCCGGGCAGGGGTCGAAGGGCGCCTCGGCATCGGTCGCCTCTTGCAGCTCCGACCAGAGTTGGCCGGCGACCCCCAGCAAGCCCCGCCATGCCAGGTCCGGGTCCTCGATGGTGAGCAGCAGCCGGTCGTCCGCGGTCCCATCGAGCAACTGGGTCAGCCGCGCAGGAAACCTCTCCTGCCGCTCCAGTCTCGCGCTCGCCTGGGCAAGCAGCCGCTCACCCAGCTCGTGGTCCGGCACCTTGGCGACGAAAGCGCTCAGGTAGCGGTAGGCCTGCTCCAAGCGGGCGAGGTCGAGAGCCGTGGCGCCGGCGATCAGCAGACTGGGCCCGTGCTGTGGATTGATGTGGAGCACCCGCTCGCTGTGGATCTTGGCCGCCGCGATATCGCCTTGCTTCATGGCGATGGCGGCCCTGAGGTAGTTCGCGCCCGTGTGCTTTGGAAAGCGAGAGAGGACCTGCTCGATGTTCTGCTTGGCTTCGTCCAGCTTGCCCTGCGCCAGCTGCACCTGGGCGAGCGCCAGGCGGGAGCCGATGCCGTCGGGCTTTTGTTCCAGCATGCCCTGGTAGGCCGCCGCCGCCGCCTCCAGGTCGCCCTGGCGGAACTTCAGGTCGCCGGTGAGCGCGAGCACGCTCAAGTCGTCCGAGGCCCGCGAGCCGGCAAAGTCCAGGCTGGCCTCGGCCTCCGGCAGGTCGCCCCGCTCGAGGGCGACGCTCGAGATCCCGATCGCCGCAACCAGGTTCTCGGGGTCGGCCTCCCGCGCCTCGCGGAATTCCACGTCTGATTTCTCCAGGTCGCCCAGGTGGTAGTAGGCGATGGCCCGCGCCAGATGGATAGAGACCCGCAGGTCCCGCGGCAGTTCCTCGTCCGGCTGGAACTCACCGATGATGTGCTCGGCCTTGTCCAGCATCAGCCAGACGGTGGCGATCATCTCCACCGCGGTCTTGGGCTCCAGCCCCAGGTCCCGCGCCCGCAGGAATTCCTTCTCGGCGCTGTCGAGCTGCCCCGCCCGCAGGTAGGTCTGGCCGAGCAGAAGGCGCACCGTCGCGTTCGTGCGGTCGGCCTGAACGGCGTTCTTGAGTTCTATGATGCTGGCGGCGAGGTCCCCTTTCTCGCGGTGGGCCTGCGCCCGCTCCATGTAGTCCTCCGCGGAAGGCTCCTCGCAGGCGAGCAGAGCCGCGCAGAGGAGGGGCGCGATGAGAGGTCTCGAAATTGTGCGGATGTCGAAGCGAGGGCGGCCCGCCCTGGCGCTAAGAGGTACGAACGGCATTCCGGTTACGGTTGAACAGGAAAACCACCAGCAACAGGCCAGTCAGGAAGAGAAACACCGTTCCTGGCTCAGGCACCGGACCACCTGTCTGCAGGATCACCGACACCGCCAGGCCGACCGGCACGATGGCTCCGGCCTGCTCGCTTTGGGTACAGACCTCGTTGTTGTTGACCTGGAAGTCGCAGTCCTCCTGCTGCTGGGCGTGGGCCGGACGTACGAGGAGCAGGCCGGCGACCGAGGTCCCGGAGTCGAGGCTGGCGAACGAGACGTTGCCGATGTTCAGCATCGCGCCCTCCAGCGCGTCCCGCGCCTGGCTTTCCGTCATACCGATCAGATTGGGCACGATGGTCAGATCCGTGCTGCCCCCACCCGGAACGAGAGACTGGCCGAGGGGGCCCGTCGCCGTGGGACCCGTCACCAATGGCGGGCCGCCCCCTTCGCCTGGCGGCTGGAAGAGACCGCCGACCTCCGGGGACTCGACGACATCGCCGGCTTCCGTGATAGGGCCGGCCGCGGTAATCAGGGCCTCCTGTTCATTGACGGCAATCATCCTTTTCAGGAGATCGATGGCACCGGCGTGATCGGCTCCGGCGCATGCGCCCTCGCTCACGGCATTGCCGATGCAAACCTCTTCGTACTCGTCCAAGGTCAGATCGCATTCGTCCAGGCTGTCGATGAAGCAGCCTTCCGCGTCACCGGCGGTAAAGCACTCGTTCAGCTTGAAGTCGTTGTCGGGGCTGTCCGGCTCGATGAACACCTTGGTTTCGTTGAAGCCGACCAGCCGACCTCTCTGGCCGCTGGTGTCGCCCTGGATGGTGGAGGGCACGCTCGGGCTGAAGGCCTGCTCGTCCTTCTTCCGGTAGGCCCGGCTGATGAGGTCGACCGACCGGATGGTGACGCAGACGTCGCGGCCCCCTTTGCGTTGAACGAAGATCCGCGTCTCTTTTTCGCCGCCCGCTTCCGTCGGCAGGACGGAGAAATGAATGATGGTGGCGTCGCTTGCGGCCCCGGACGGCAACCCCTGAATCTCGATCCGGGGATCCTCCTCCGCCAGCGCCTCCGGCTGCTCACCCTCGATGGTCGCAGCCGAGGTCGTTGCCGCAGCCACCGTCATGACCAGCGCCGCCGACAAGGCCGACGCGACAAGGCCTGGGTATCGCAGAGGCCAGAACAACGTCCAGAGTCCCTCGATCCTCTCGCGGGCAGCACCGGGAACACTCGTTCCGCAGTCGAACCGCCCGCCCCCCGGCAAAGCCACCAACCGTTCATATAGGCTCTTGAGCCCCCGGATTAACCTTTCGGCACCCGACAGCTCGCAGCTGGGCGAATATGGTTACCCGCTGAATGGCCCAGAACTACTGAAAAACTAACACAAAATCCCAAATTTCGCCAGCCTCGCCGGACAGACTGACCGGCAGGGACTCGGCATGAGAGTCGCAGCGCCGATGGTGCGCTGAGGACGCAGCCTGAAAACCGCCGGAGTGCTGGCACCAGCACGCTCGGTGTCTAAGTTAGTGGTCCCGGCCGCGCCGCGGCTTCTATAGGATGGGCGCCGTCATGCGGCGGTTTCGGCACCACCTGATCCCTTTGCTCGTCCTGGTCTTCCTGGTGGGACTCCGCTTCGTCGATCCCGTCATCCTGCAGCAGCTGCGCTGGCTCACTTTCGACACCTACCAGCGCATCGCGCCCCGGGCCTACACGGCGGATCTGCCGGTCCGGATCATCGACATCGACGACGAGAGCCTGGCGCGGATCGGGCAGTGGCCCTGGCCGCGCACCATCGTCGCCGACCTTGTGGAGCGCCTGAGCGCCTCGGGGGTCGCGGCGCTCGCCTTCGACGTGGTCTTCGCTGAGCCCGACCGCAGCTCGCCGGAGCAGGCCCTGGAGCTCTGGCCGAAGACCCTGGAGGTGCTCGCCCTCAGGGAAAGCGTGGCGGTCCTTCCTCCCCACGACGGCATCCTGGCCGACGCCTTTGCCAACGCCCCCGTCATCACCGGGTTCGTGCTGGCCGATCGCGACAGCGGGCGCCAACCGGCCGCGAAAGCCACTTTCGCCATCGCCGGCGACGATCCCAAACCCTTCCTGCCGGCCTTCAGCGGAGACATCCCCAACCTGGAGGAGCTGGAAGCCGTCGCCACGGGCAACGGCGCCTTCAACGCCATCCCCGAGATCGACCAGGTCATCCGGCACGTGCCCCTCGTCTTCCGGCTGGACGAGCAGATCTACCCCTCCCTCGCCGCCGAGGCACTGCGCGTCGCCCAGGGCGCCCGGACCTATCTCATCAAGTCCTCGGGCGCCAGCGGCGTCGAGGCCTTCGGCGAGCAGACCGGCGTCGATTCCATCAAGATCGGCCAGTTCCTGGCCCCGACCGACGCCCACGGCCGGGTCATGCTCCACTTCACCAAGCACCGACCCGAGCGCTTCATCCCCGCCTGGGAGGTGCTGGAGGAGGATTTCGATCCGAACCGGGTGGCCGGGCAAATCGTCTTCCTGGGCACCAGCGCCCCCGGATTGCTGGACCTGCGCTCGACGCCGCTGGACGCCGTCATCCCGGGTGTCGAGATTCACGCCGAGGCGGTCGAGCAGATCCTGACCGGCACCTACCTGAAGCGCCCGGGCTACTCCGACATGCTGGAGATCGCCTACCTCGCCGGCCTGGGCCTGCTGCTGATCCTGATCCTGCCTTACATCGGCGCGGTCTGGAGCCTCGTCCTCGGCGCCGCCGCGGTTGCGGCAGCTGTCGGCACCTCCTGGTACGCCTTCACCGAGCACAGGCTCATGCTCGACCCCGTCGCGCCGTCGATCATGGTTTTCTTCGTCTTCCTGACGGCGACGGTCCTCTCCTACCTGACCTCCGAGATGGAAAAACGCCAGGTCCGCGGCGCCTTCGGCCGCTATCTTTCGCCGGTCGTAGTGGAGCGCCTGGCGGCCCACCCCGAGCAGCTTCAGCTCGGCGGGGAGACCCGCGAGATGTCGATCATGTTCAGCGACATCCGCGGCTTCACCAGCGTTTCCGAGCGCTTCAAGGACGACCCGCAAGGCCTCACCCGCCTGATCAACCGCTTCCTCACGCCCATGACCGACGCGGTCCTGGCGCGCGACGGCACCATCGACAAGTACATCGGCGACTGCCTCATGGGCTTCTGGAACGCGCCCCTCGACGATGAGAAGCACGCCTCCAACGCCTGCCAGGCGGCGCTGGACATGTTCGGAGCCCTAGAGGCGCTCAACGGGGAGCTGGCCGAGGAAGCCGCCACGGGCGGCGCGCCCACGGGTGCGCCCGGGACCACCGGCCCGGCCGGGCCGAACGGCGAGGGTCAGGAGACAAGCGACGCCGCGGAAGACCTCAAGGCCCTGGCCGAGCAGGACCGGGCCGACGCCCAGTACCGCCTGGGCAAGGCCTACCGGGACGGCAGGCTGGTTCCGAGCGATCCCGTACAGGCCACCCAGTGGTTCAAGAAGTCGGCGGAGCAGGGCTACGGCAAGGCCCAGCGCCACTTGGGGACCCGCTACGCCTCCGGCGACGGCATCGAGCAGGACAGGACGCAGGCCGTCATGTGGCTGACGCTGGCCGCCGATCAGGGCCTGGCGACCGCCGAGGTCAGCCTGCGGAAGGTCGAGGCCGAGGCGAGCCCGGAGGAGCGCAATGAGGCCGAGCGCCTGGCCCGGATCTGGCGGCCCAGGCAGGCTGAGGGCCAGGCGATCCGCCTCGACATCGGGGTCGGCATCAGCTCCGGTCCCTGCCTGGTCGGCAACCTGGGCTCGAGCCGGCGCTTCGACTACTCGGTGCTGGGCGACCCCGTGAACCTGGCTTCGCGCCTCGAAGGCCAGACCAAGACCTACGGCGTCGGCATCATCATCGGCGAGAACGCCCGCCGCCTCGCCCCGGAGTTCGCGGCCCTCGAGCTCGACCTCATCGCCGTCAAGGGCAAGCAGGAGGCCGTGCGCATCTTCGGCCTGCTGGGCGACCGCCAACGGGCCGAGGAGCCGGACTTCAAAGACCTGGCCGCCCAGCACGAGGCCCTGCTCGCCGCCTACCGGGCCCAGGACTGGACGACGGCGCGCAGCCTCGCCGAAGCCTGCACCGAGCGCGCCCCTCATCTGGAGCGCCTCTACGACGTCTACCGCGACCGCATCGGCCACTACGAGCAGACCCCGCCCGGCGAGAACTGGGACGGCGTCTACGTGGCGCTGACGAAGTGAGGGAGTGCGACGGTCATGCCGCAGCCGACTGGTACTGTTTGGCCCACTTTCCTCCGGAGCATGCTCTGCAAACTCCTAGCGTCGTTGCACATTTTCGAGAGTGTTACAATTAGATGACAATCTCTCGTCGACTCTTTCCAAGTCTGAATTGGCGATATCGGAGGGGTCTGGCGACAAATTCTGCATTGTCAGGCTTCCTTCTATGTCTGGTGCTTCTCATGCCGTGTCCCGGTGTTCGGAGCGCAGCGGCCGAGGAACGTTTCGTTCAAACCACCGAGGCGCTGCGCGAGGCGATCCGGCAGGCGCGCCCCGGCGACAGGATCGTCCTGGCACCCGGAGACTACGACCCGGGGCGGACCAGGATCGGCAACGGCGGCGCGCCCGATGCGCCCATCACCCTGACGAGCCTGGCGCCGGGCCAGGCCCGCATCCACAGCTCCGTCGTCGAGCTCTTCAAGGTCTCCGCCCCCTACTGGATCTTCGAGAACCTGGACATCGTCGGCAACGAGCGCACGGACCACGCCTTCCACATCGTGGCCGACGCCCACCACACGATCGTCAGGGGCAACCGGTTGCGGAACTTCCACGCAGCGATCAAAGGCAACCCAGAAAGAGACAAAAAGCCGAACAATGTCATAATTCAAGGCAATTTGATCTATAATGACGCAATTAGAGGTACCAGCGCGCCGGTCACACCCATCGACGTGAACGAGGCCGATGACTGGGTGGTGCGGCAGAACTTCATCGCCGATTTCGCCAAGTCGGCCGGCAACCGCATCAGCTACGGCGCCTTCTTCAAGGGCGGCGGCCGGGGCAATCTCTTCGAACGCAACCTGGTGGTTTGCGAGTGGCGGCACGAGGGCGGCCGCAGGGTCGGTCTCTCCTTCGGCGGCGGCGGCTTCTTCAAATGCCCCGGCCCGGATTGCCAGCCGGAACAGTACGACGGGGTGATGCGCAACAACATCATCCTGAACTGTCCACAGGCACCGGGTGTCTATCTCAACCGTGCGAGCGGATCGCGGGTCGACAACAACACCATCGTCAACGCCTACGGCATCCTGGGGCGGTTTCCGTCGTCCGGAAACCTGGCCCGAAACAACATCGTCTCCGGCGCCATCGCGACCCGCCAGGACGCGGAGATCGAGGGCGCGGACAACCTGGAGACGGGCCTCTCGATCGGCGAATACATCCCCGGCGCCGCGGTCAAACTGAAGCACCGGATCTCCGACTACCACGTGAAGTTCCCCAATTGGGTCGACCAAGCGGACGTGCGCTGGGTCCAGGGCAGGATCCAAATCTTGGCGGATTGGCTAGGCAAAAGCTTCGTCGGCCACGGCACTGGCAGCCTGAACGAATGGTTCGTCGCACCGGAGCTGGGCGACCTCAACCTGCTGGACGGCTCCGAGATCCTCGGTCGTGCCCTGCCGCTCCCAGACGTGACTGAGGACTTCTGCGGCCAGCCGCGCGGCCAAGGGGCGGTGGATCTGGGCGCCATCGAGTACAGCAGCGGTCCATGCGATCCCAACGACTGGCTGGCAGTGCTGTTTGCGCCGTACAAGCAAGGGCCTTGACCTTCGCGACACCCACGAACGCACCAACCAAACCGACACCGAATTGACTGGGACTCAACAATCCGTCGGCGTTGCAACAAATAGCCGAGGGCCTCACGCCCTCGTGATCCCCGAACACCGCTCGGAGCGGCGCAAAACGTCTCTTTTCGTCATTCATCAGACGCTTAAGGCAGTCTTTTCAGGTGTATACCAAGACACGGAGAAACCGAGGCCGCTTGCTCCTCAAAGGTTTTGGGACTAAGGTAAATATGAATTGATGGGAGTACATTTCATGCTACGTCGATTGCTCGCTCCGGCCGCCCTTGCACTTTTCGCAGGCATCACGGTCTTCAACGCGGCACCGGCTCACGCCGTGCAATTGACAAAAGTCGTCAGCTTGTTTGGGCTTCCCGGCGGCCCTATAACGGGGACGATCACTTACGAGACCGGGATCGGCACTCCAGCGCCGCTAACTCCGCCGGGTGATGCTTTAGTGGTTACCATTGGCTCGGTAACCTTCGATTTGGACGTTGATTTCGGAACGATTTTTTATACCTTGGCTGGCCCCACAGTCACTGATCTAGATGGCACTCTTTTGGATACAGGTGGCGGTGGAACTTTGAATTTCGCGACAACGGGGGTGGTAACCTTTACGCCGGCCGGCCAAGACCCTCAGACGGGCATCTATGCCGTCCCAGAGCCTGCAACAGCTTCAATATTCTTGGCTGGGCTACTGGTTCTAGGGCTGGCATTCTGTTTTCATCGAAAACAACGTTCTGGCGTAGAGATTTCCATTTGAAAGTGATTTAGAGCAACTGTTCTTTCCAAGCATTTCGATAGTATTGTGGAAAGAACTGGTTGACCTTATAGACACTCGATTGAGGATGGCAAATATTTTTAATCTACGTTTGAGGCCAAGGCCCGCGGCCTGCATTGTGTGACAGAAAAAGCAAGGACTTCTTCGGCCAACGGCTAACAGTCCAAAGTTTTCGTGGCGTTCTGCTAGCCATTGCTTCTTGAAACGATCGTCACCGCGACCGAAGTCAATCCTCTCGATGTTGTCGTATTTTAGTCCCTGGCGAGCCATGTAGAGGGTGAGGAGCGAGCCGGGCGATAGGTCGTTTCGGTCCTCCCGATGCGCAAGCTTGAAGATGGTTGCACGCCCACCAGAGAGTATCCAGGCTTGGACGGCAACTGGCTGTTTTCCGATCCAAAGCACTCCTAGGCGGAGACTGTTCCCCGCAGCTGCTGCACGCAACAAGCCTTCCATAAAGTCCGGTTGGGGCTCTGACTGCTTCCAACTTGCGGCATAGACCTTCTGGTAAGCTGCGATTCCGTGCCCTAGCGCTTGCCCCTCCGATATCAACTCGTAGCGCACACCTTCCAAGGCATCGAGTTTTCTTCCCTTGCGCCGTAGGGTGTTGCGTAGCTGCGATGGGCGCTTGGCCAAGTAGCTTTCAAAGGCCTCGCCCGCGACCCGCTCATACCAGGTGCCGAAGTGGAAGTACGTCTGCACCCAGAAGCCGTTGCGGCGGAAGGACTGGGCGAAGGCGTTGAAAAGAGGCGAATCCTTGGGCCAGCAGTCGAACTGTATCTGGTCCCAAGGGCGGTCCCCGACGATCGCTTTCACTAGTGGGGCCGCGATCTCCTGCGGTTGAGCTGCGTCGTCCCGGCAAATCGGCGCGAAGGAAACGCTGTACATACTGGTGCAGCTTCGCAGTTCGCGCTTGGTGAACAGTCCCAGCCACTTGGTCTCGCGCCAGAGGCAGATCAGTAGGGCCTGCGGAGTGCCAGCGTCGTCTTCCAGGCCGTAGAGCCGTGGCCGCTCGTCGGGCTCTAAGGCGGTCGCGATCAGGTTGGCGAACCAGGCGCGGCTTTGGAAGAAATCGCGTCGGCCGGCTTCCTTGAATAGAGCATCGTAGCTCGCCGGCAGGTCTTCCAGGGACTCGTAGATCCTCACGGGCATGCCGGGAATCTACGGCAAGCGTGAGAGGAAATGAAATCTAGGAACCGAGCCGGCGAGCCAGGGCTTCAGCGTCCTTGCGCTCACTGAAGGTCCGCCGGTCCACCAGGATTTTTTCCAGGATCTCGCGCGCCGGGTCCGTCTGGCCGTCCTCGGTCAGGGCCCAGGCCAGATGATAGGCCACGTCGGGATTGCCCGGCAGGCCAGCCGCCGCCCGGCGCAGCAGGCCGAGAGCCTGGGTGACGTCGCCCCGGGCCAGATGGATCACGCCGAGCGTGTCCAGGACAGCCGGCTCGTTGGGCGCCAAGCGCCGCGCGTATTCTGCCTGCTCCAGGGCTGCGTCCAAATTGTCCTGCTCCATCAGCACCCAGGCCAGGTCGTTGCGCGCCGCCAGCAGGTCGGGGTTCGACTCCACGACCGCCTCGAGACTGCGCTTGGCCAGGTTCAAGCGGCCGAGCGGGATGGCGTAGCCGCTCAAGGCCAGATGGGCCCGCAGGTCCTGCGGGCGGCTGGCGAGCCAGGTGACCAAGCTGTCCAGGCCGCCGTCGGCGTCGCCGACCTGCCATCTAAGCCCCGCCAGCCGGATCACGTCCTGTTCGCTTCGGAGGCCCTCCTGCAACGCCGCCGCCAGATCCGTCGCCCTCTGGTGATCGCCGGCCAACTTGGCCAGACGCAGGCGCATGACCCCTACTGCCAGACTGTCGCCGCCGGCCCGCTCCAGCGAGGCGACGATCGGCTCCGCGCTGCCGGCGTCCCCCTGCTTGAGCAACAGGGTCGCCAGGCCCGCCATGGAGGGCCCATGGCCGCCATCGATCTCGAGCGCCTGCTCGTACAGGGCGATGGCCTTGTCGCTCTCTCCGACTTCGGCGTAGGCGACCGCAAGGCGCTGGCGCGCATCGGCCGAATTGGGCGCCGTCTCGATCAGCTTCTCGAGGGTCGACACCGCCTCCCCGTAGCGGACCAGGCTCAGCTGGGCCTGCGCTACCACGTCCAGCAGCGCGAAGCTCTGGGGATAGTCGTCCACGAGGGGCCGAGCGGCGGCCAGTGCCTTGTCCGGTTCACCGGATCGCAGATGCAAGCGAGCCAGGGCTACCGAGGCCTGGAGGTCGCCCGGCCGGCTATCGAGCACACGCTGCAGCCAGGCTTTGGCGTCGGCCGGGCGGTTGAGACGTGCGGTCAGATCCGCGAGCCTCAACAACGTCAGATAGTGGTCCGGATTGCGGTCCAGAACCCCTTCCAGCAGAGCAAGGGCCGCCTCATTGTTGCCTTGCCGCTGTTCCAGGGCCGCGAGGTTGAGGCTGGCGTCCGGGTTGCCTGGCTCCAGGTCCAAGGCCTTTTCGAAGGCCGAGCGGGCGTCCCCTTCCGCTGCCAGGCCCAGGTGCACGATGCCTTCCAACACGAGAGCCGACGGTGCATTCGGATGGTCGCGCTGCAGCTCGCGCGCCGCCTGTAGGGCGAGGTCGAACTCCCGCTCCCGAATGTAGCCGAGGATGACCGCGGTCCGCGCCTGGAGCGCCTGCTGCGCGCTGTCCACGTTGGGATCGACCACGGCCGCCTGCTTGAGGTCCGCCTCGCCGCCTTCCGTTTGACCGGCGGCGATCTTGGCCAGCCCGAGGCGCGCCTGAAGCAGGCCGTCGTCCGGCGACCTCAATAGGGCCTCCTCCAAATAGCGGACGGCGTTCAGTCGATCGCCCGTCAACTCCGCCGTGGTGCTGAGCAGGGCCAGATAGTTGGCGTCGAGCTCCTTGCCGTTTTGCCCCTCTTGAAGGGTGCGGTGGGCCGCCTCCGGGTCGCCCAAGCGGAGCTGGGTGGACGCCAGGAGCCTGCGCGCGCTCTGGTCGTGGGGAACTTGGCTAACATAGCGCTCGAGGAGATCGAGCGCCCTCTCGTTTTGCTCCAGGGAGTAGCTCGACGCCCCGGCGATGAAGACCGCGGCCAGATCGTCGGCACTGGCGATCAGGAGCTTTTCTGCGGCCGAACGTGCCGTCTCCCAGTCCTGCTCGTGAAAGGCGATCAGCGCCCTCAGAAAGACTGCGGCTTGGGTCTCCTTGCCCGGCTCCGGCAGTTCCGCAAACTGTTCCGAAGCCTCGTCCAGCTCGCCTTGGGCGATGGCGGCGCGCACCCGGCCAAGCCGGGCGTGTATCAGGTACTCGTTTAGGTCAGTCGCCTGGGCGAAGACATCCTCCGCCCGTTCGAACTCCTGTCCGATCATGAGGCGCTCGGCCTCGAGAATCAGGAGTTCGGGATCGCTCGGAAACCGCTCCAATCCCTCGGCAAGGCGGGCCTCGGCAGCCTCCAGGTCCGGTGCCAGGATTGCAATCCGGGCCAAACCAGCATAGGCGCCCGGCAAGGCTTCCCGCGCGAGGATCTCATCGAATACGGCCCGCGCCGCCTCGATCTGCCGCAGGCCGATCAGAGCCCTTCCCCGCTCGACCCAAAGCCGACGTCCGGCCGGACTCTCTAATGACAGATCTTCGGGAATCTCGTTCAGGACCTCTTCGTAGCTCTGCTCCTGCAACAGGGCCCGGATCAGAAGCAGGCGCATGTCGTCGCCCAACTGCCCGATATTCCGGGCCTTCTCGAACTCCTTGACGGCGCTGGAACCCTGCCCGGTGCGCAGATAGATCCAGCCCAGCAGGACCCGGCCATCACCGTGGTTCGGATTTGCCTGCAGGGTATTCTTGAGCTCGATGACCGCGGCCTGAATCTCGCCCTGCTGATAGTAGGCGGACGCCTGCTCGAAATGCCCCTGAGCCGCTTGCCTGGGATCTTCGTCGCAGGCGACGAGCAGCGCGACGCACATCAACGGCAAGAGGAATTTTTTCAGAGTCAACGTTGTAACCCCAATCGCACTTGCACGGCCGTGCTCGCTACATGGCTTCCTGAAATACCGTCAAACGAAATGGAAGATTCTGTGGTCAATACTCCATCAAACCAAAGAAATGGACGTTGCGTCTCCTTCCCATTCTTTGGCCGTCCTCAATACGAATCCCTAGAGGTCCTTTTCATCTTTTTCCTGATCAGACCCGGCATCGTCTGCCTGGTGGTCCACCATTCGAAAAAGGCCCTTTTGCTCTGATATGGAAGTCACGTTCTCGTTGCGGATCGACCAGATGATCAGCCAGATCACCGCAACTCCCGCGAAAACGATCGCCAGCCCCTCCACCGGGCACCTCGATAAGCTCAGAACGATGGTCGGTACCACAACAATGTTACACCATTTCGCGGACGCACACACGCTTCGCGACCACAACCGCGACCTCCTGCCGAACAATCAAAGCCCGTGAACGGGCTAGCATTACCCAGAGCTGAGGAGACCGCAGAACTCCGGGGTTCTTTCGGGTTGATCACGCACAACGTCACCCGCGCGGGGAGGATCCGACCGCGCCATCTCGTCGCTTCGCCCGCCCGCGCCGCGCGGGCACCACCTCAAGAGTGTCTTACATTTCTTCAATCCCTAGTCGTACCTCTCCCTGGAGATGGCGAATTCGATCAGTTGGACTCACCCAAGCTCCGGATCGATCTGTGCGGAATCTTGCCTGTGCGCACTGTGGCAGTCCAAATGCTTACATACGGACCAAAAGTCCCGATCCGGCGAATCTCGCGCTTGCCGACCCACGATTGGAACCAAGAGGTACTAGGCTGGCGCTCCAATGAGCGAAGTCAGTCTCACCAGTTCGTTTGTGACTACTGATGAGACAACAACTTGCTTGCGCCCCGCATCCTGTGCGGTGGATAATTTCCATATCTGCGAGGGCGCTTTGAGGGGCAGCCAAGCTCGATGATCCACATATTCCGCCTGCCCGTTCCTTGGCCAGTGCTTTGCCTGGCCGTGGCGGACGCGTTGATACTGTTCGGTGTGATCGTCGGCGGCCTGGCGCTTCGATGGACAACCATTAGTGGAATTTTCGAGCCTGAGGGGCCCTATTTCACTCAGGCCCTGTTGTTTGTTCTGGTTGGATTCTTCTACCTCTTGATCCTTGGCGCCTTTCGAAGGCAAACGCTCTTGAGCTTGCGCTCGCTGGCGATCGTCATCTTCGTCAGCCATCTCTTGAGCTTCGTCAGCCTGACGGTCCTCTTCTACCTCCTGCCGAGCACCCGGATCTGGCTCAGCACCCTGATCCCCGCCCTGCTGGTCAGCATGAACGGGATCTTTGCCGTCCACTACGCCTTCGACCGCTTGGTCGCCTCCCGTCGCTTGCGCAGGCGGGTGCTGGTCCTGGGCGCGGGCCGGGTCGCCTCCCGGATCGCTAGAATGCTGGACTCGGGCTACGCACCCATGACCCGCTGCGTCGGGTACTTGCAGATCGAGGACGGGCCCGTTGCGGTTCCCGAGGAAGACGTGCTGCATCCCATGGGGCCGATCGAGGACCTCATCGTCGGGCAGAACGTGGACGAAGTGGTTGTGGCCCTCGACGAAAGGCGCGAGCACCTGCCGGTCGACGCCCTGCTCCAGTGCCGTCTCAAAGGCATCGCAGTGACCAATCTCTCGACCTTCCTGGAGCGCGAGGAAGGGCGCGTCGACACGGAATCCCTCCATCCAAGCTGGATGATCTTCTCGGCGGGCTTCACCGCGGCGACACGGATTCAGCGTCTGATCAAGCGCGCCTTCGACATCCTCGCCAGCCTGGTGATCCTCACGGTGACCTTTCCGCTTCTGGCGGCTGCCGCGCTGGCCATCGTCATCGAGGACGGCAGGCCCGTCTTCTATCGCCAGGACCGCATCGGTCTGAACGGGCGCCGATTCAGGCTCCTGAAGTTCCGGTCCATGCGCGTCGACGCCGAAAAAGACGGCAAGCCCAAATGGGCCGACCTCGACGATCCGCGAATCACGCAGGTCGGGGGCGTCTTGCGGCGAGCCCGCATCGATGAGCTGCCTCAGCTCTACAACGTGCTGCGCGGGGAGATGAGCCTGATCGGCCCCCGGCCGGAACGGCCCGAGTTCGTGGAACAGCTGGAGGCCCAGATCCCCTACTACGACTACCGGCACACCGTGAAACCCGGGATCTCAGGCTGGGCTCAGATCAACTATCCCTACGGCTCGTCGATCGAGGACGCCAAGGAGAAGCTGAAGTACGACCTCTACTACATCAAGAACTACAGCATCTTCCTTGATTTACTGGTCCTGCTGCAGACTTTCCGGGTGGTCATCTGGCCGGAGAAAAGGGACCGGCGAGCACTTCACGTCGCTGAGGTCGAGACCGTTTCGGGCTCGCGCTTGGATCGGGCCAAAAGCGCGCCATAGAGGCTGTCGGCCACCCGCCCGGCGGTCCTCCCGTCCCAGAGTTCCGGCACCTGCCCATTCGGCCACCGCCCTTCCAGGGCCTGTCCCACCAAGGCTTCCAGCTCTTCCACCTGCACCAGCCGGTTGGTGCCCAGAGTCAGGGTGACCGGCCGCTCGGTGGTGTCCCGCAGGGTCAGGCAGGGAATGCCGAGATAGGTGGTCTCCTCCTGGATGCCACCGGAGTCCGTGATCGCCAGCCGGGCCTCCTGCACGAGGGCCATGAAGTGCAGGTAGCCGAGCGGCGCGCAGAGGCGCAGGCCGGGCGCCGCCTCGAGCGCGGGCATGAGGTCCCAGGCTTCCAGCCGGCCCCGGGTCCGGGGATGGAGCGGAAAGACCAGCGGGATCTTTTTCCCGATCGCGCCGAGGGCCACGACGATCCGTGTCAAGGTCTCTTTCTCGTCCACGTTGCTGGGCCGATGCAAGGTCACGAGCCCATATCCGCCTGGGTCCAATCCCAGTTCCTTCAACATGCTATCGGCGTCCAACCTGTCCCGCAGCATCTCGTAGCTGTCGATCATGATGTTGCCGACGCGCTCGATCCGGCCTTCCTCCACCCCTTCCTGGCGCAGGTTCGCGTCGGCGTCCTCGGACGGAGTCCAGAGTAGGTCGGAGATGGCGTCGGTCAGCACGCGGTTGATTTCCTCCGGCATGGTCCGGTCGCGCGACCGCAGCCCCGCCTCCAGGTGCGCCACGGGCCGGTTCAGCTTCTTCGCCGCCAGGGTGCACGCCAAGGTAGAATTGACATCACCTACAACCACCGTCCAATCGGGCCGTTCCTGCTGCAGGACCCGCTCGTAGGCCACCATGACCCGGCCGGTCTGCTCGGCGTGGCTGCCGCTCCCCGCCTCCAGATGGATGTCAGGCGCCGGCAATCCCAGATCCCGCAGAAATGCGCCTGACATATCATCGTCGTAGTGTTGGCCGGTGTGGACCAGCACTAGCCGGCACCAGGGCCGGTTCGCGAGCTCATGGTAGAGCGGAGCAACCTTCATGAAATTGGGACGAGCGCCGGCGACGAGGTGGACCGTGAAGCAACGTCCTGACATCGACTAGGGTTAACTCAAATCCTCGTGTCCAGACGCCAAACCGGCCCACTCAGGCACCTTAGCAAGCTGGCAAGACCCTAGAAGTATGATATAGTTATGCGCCATTTGATACGAAGATTTTCATGTCCGGTGGGGGAATTGTTCGATGTCTGACGATCGTCGGACAGACAGGCAAAAGCAGCTGGCAAAGGAATGGGGCAACGGCGGGCAGGAGCTGGATGCCGTAGAGCTGGCGCGTCGCCAAGCCCGGCGTCGTTTCCTGATCGGCGGGGCCGCGGCGTTGCCATTCATGTTCAAGGCTACCCCCGTGCGGGCTCAAGATGTGGATTGGTGCGAGCTAGCTGATTACTACGGCATATCGATCGAGCAGTTGGCTCAGATCGCCGAGCAAAACGGGTTTGATCCCTCATCGCTGAATCTTCCAACGACCTGCACCTCTTCAACTCTAGGGGTTCAATCAGAAAGTCTTGCGACTGAGAGCGTTGATCCTTTGGCCCTGGAAGCCCTCGATACTTCTCAGGCCGCGCAGCTAAACTCACTGCCAAGCATACCTTGCCTCGTAAGTATATTTAACGCGGTTTTCCCCTTGCCACCTAATAATGCACTATTAGCAAGCAGCTGCTTAGCGAATCTGTTCTAGGTTTCATTTAGGCTCGCGGTTTGGTACTCAACTAAATCTGAGAGTCTCACCACAGGCCTTCCATGAACATCTGGCAGGTGCACCCCGAAGCTGACAGGCTGTGGCGGGCCTGGGGCGGGCACTATGTTGTATTCAGCCACTTGTCAGGGGAAACTCATCTCCTAGACATCGTCAGCGGCAGTGTCTTCGAGCGGCTGACACGCGGGCCGGCCACATCGACAGAACTGCTAACAGAAGTCGCTGAGTTCCTCGAAGTTGATATCGATCCAGAACTCACGAGTGCAGTAGATGGCATCCTGCAGAGCTTGGACGACATCGGTCTCATCGAGTCGGCGAACTAATGCTTGGTTCTGCACCTCTTTCACCATCGCAGTTTCACGACCTCGTCAAGACTAGGGTGAACCTGAGACTGGGTCCGTTCTCGGTTGGGCTGACCATCCATGATCCTGAGGTCGCCCAAGACTTCTTCACACTGTACGGTGACTACCAATTCGAACCGGGGACCGTGCTGTCTGACTTTCGGATTTCGCTGGTGCCTCATCAGCCGCTTCGGCTCTGGAAGAGAAAACGGATCAAGGCATTGGTTGGTGGCGAGGCGCGGTTCGCGCCGATGCCTCGGCACCTGGGCTACCCAATGCTGGAATCTGCAATCAATTTCTGTATCGGAACCGGTGTGATGCGCGCGCTGCTCATCCATGCCGCAGTCGTGGAGCGCGACGGCAGGGCAGTTGTCATGCCGGGCTATACAGGATCGGGAAAAAGCACGCTTACGGCCGCTTTGATCTCCAAGGGTTGGCGGCTCTTGTCCGACGAGGTCGCGATCATCGACTTGAAGGATGGTTCCCTGCTGCCTTATCCCCGTGCCATCTCTTTGAAGAATGACGCAATCGATCTGATCCTCGAACGTTACCCTGACCTCACCGTGAGCAGACGCTACGAAGGGACCTTGAAGGGAACCCTTGCCTTTGTGAAGGCACCCCTGAGCTCTGTTCTATGCTCCGACCAATCGGCCCGCCCCTTCTTGCTTCTTGCGCCGCGTTTCAAAGCCGGCAGTCGATTGGTTTGCCGGCGCATAGAGAATGGCGAATCGTTCATGCTCCTCGTTAAGCAGTCGCCGAACTATAAGACTTTGTCCGCCTCTGGATTCCGAGCTCTGGCGGACTTCGTGGAATCGAGCGTCCACTATAGAATGCGCTTTTCCGACCTCGACGAAGCGATCGAAATCGTTGAGCGGCTGAGCAAAGGCACCGAGACAGATATAGCAATCGCATGAACGCGGGCTCACGCGGCAATCTGCTCATCGACGCAGTTCGCAATCCGGCAGCCCTCGACCAGCTCCAAAACATGGACTGGGAGCGTCTGCTGGAAACGGCGATGGCAAGCGCTGTCTCAGCGAGGCTGCATGCCGCTGTCATCCAGTCCGCGGACCGGCTAAACCTCCCTGACCGGGCACGTCTGAGGCTCGAGGAAACGGAGACGCTCGCCGCCTACAATCAGACCCAGATTCGGTACGAGGTCGACCGCCTTCAACGCAGTCTCGCCCCCCTCGAGACTCCCGTGATCCTGCTCAAAGGGGCGGCGTTCCTCCTGGCCGATCTCTCGGCCGCCAAGGGCAGGGTCATGAGCGATGTGGATATCCTGCTGCCCAAGCCCCTGATCCCCGCAGCCGAGCGCATCTTGAAGCGCGCCGGATGGCAGCAAGCCCCGCTCAGCGACTATGACGAGCGTTACTACCGCGAATGGATGCACGAGGTGCCTGCCCTGTGGCACCCGGAACGCAAGATCGCCGTCGACATCCACCATACCATCGTGCCCGTGACCAGCCGCTATGCCCCCGATGCCGAGGCCCTGCTTGAGGCGGCGGTCGATCTCGACCGCAACGGCCTGAAGGTCCTCTGCCCGGCCGACATGGTGCTGCACACGGCCGTCCACCTCTTCAACGAGGAAATGACGTTCGGCCTGCGCGACCTCGTAGCGCTCCACGACCTTCTCACCCAATTCGGCGCGGAGCCGGAGTTCTGGGATGCGCTGCTTGCGCGCGCCCGTCTGCACGGCCTGGAACGGCCGCTATACCACGCGCTCCGTCATACGAAGGCCCTCCTGGGCACGGCCGTCCCCGACGCCGTCGAAAGAGCGGCCGGGAAGCGCGCGCCGGTACTGCCGCTCCGCTGGCTCACGAACCAGCTCATGACCAGCGCCCTTAACCCGCCGCCGCCGGGCGAAACGCGGCCCCTTCGTGACCTGGCAATGTGGCTGCTCTTTGTCCGCTCCCACTGGCTCAAGATGCCGCCTCTCCTGCTGATGCGGCATCTGGCGACCAAGGCCTATATGCGGCTGCAAAGCCGATTTGGCGACAACGCTTCCGAATCGGTGGCCAAACCGGGTTAGGTCGGATTGAAGCCTCGAGCCGTCACAGTCTACGGTCTTGACTGCCATTCTCGCCCGAGATGAGTACTGCGGATCTGATGGCAATTTACTCCGAGAGCACGGGCAAGCTGTCCCACGGATCCGGCAGAAATGGATAGGCCGCCAGTCCGGCCTCTGAACGATCCCGATACCAACTGTTTCCCGGGCGTTGCTTGCCCCCAACGATGACATTGTTGTGAACGACGGCCGGCTGCGGCCCCCCGACGATCTTGCTCCTCGGCCGGTCCACCAGGATGATGTTGTTCTCGATCAGGACGTCGTTGTCCTCGTAGCGCAGGCCCTCGTAGCCGAGGCCGATCATCTCGTTGTTTGCGCTCTTCGGGCCCTGCTCCAGGACGCTGTTGCGGATGACCACCTCGCCGCCGTTGGAGATGTCCAGGAGCCGGCTGTCCTCTCCGTCCAGCGAGGCGATCACGCTCTCCTCGATGACCGTCCGCTTGGCCCGGCTCTTCACCTCGTGGCCCTGGGATTTCGACGACAGCACCCAGGTCCGCCGCAGGATCACCTCGTCGCCCCAGACGTAGAGGCCGTGGGCCCGCCCGTTCTTGCCCAGGCGCTCGAAGCGGCTCTCCTCGATCAGGATCCGGCCACCCCCGCCGAGGATGCCCTGCTCGCTGTCGTGAAAGTAGACATTGCGCAGGGTCAGGTTCCGCCCCTCCAATCGGATGCAGGCGCCGTTGCGGTCCGGCACGGAGATCTCCGAGCACTCCAGCCCTTCGATGACGGTGTCGTCGCCCTTGATCACCAGGGCCGCCTTGCCCTCCGCCGCCACGCCGATCATATGGGCACCCGCCTCGGCGCGGATCGTCACGCCGCTGTTGCGGAGCACCGCAGCCTCGCGGTACTCGCCCGGCGCCAGGACAAGAATGTCGCCCCACTCCGCTGTCGACATGCCAGAAGCCAACCCTGCAATGTTGCATCCATCGGCAGGCGCGCGCAGCGGGCAGACTCGAAGGATACGCGGCTCGGGATCGGGATCAATGTCGATGGAGCCGTCCAGAGATCGAATGATCCGGCCGGATCTGCGCTCAGGCTCACCGAGAACGTCGACGCCGTCTTTCCACGCGGGCGGTGCAGGTAATCCGATGAAGCTTGGCGATTGGGTCGTCTCTTGGGCTTGGGCCCCCGACTGGACTATGGCCGCCAAGAGCAGCGGACCAACCAGCGCCTTCCAGATTTCACTCCTCGCCCGGGTCGGCAATTGATCGGCCGCCGGTCCTGGGGTTCGACCCAGACCAACGATCCTTATCTGTCCAAACAAGAGCAAGACAGTATCGTTCATCACAAGTTGGTAGGCGGGGCGAGGAATCGAACCTGCGACTTCTCCCTTGTAACAGGAGCGCTCTGCCACTGAGCTACCCGCCTGAAACTGCAGAATAAAATTCTATTGAAGGATGGTTCAAGCTGTTGGATTCTCTATCCGATTCTGTTCGTGCAGTTGTTCCTTGGGAGCACCTGAGGACCCCTCTCCCCAAAAAAGCACAGCCGCACCATAGGAAGCCAGCGGACCCCGGCAAATCGCGCATGATCGCGCCAGGGCGACCCACGGTAGGCAAGAACCTAAGTGCTTTGCAATGAATTGAGAAGTACTTCACCGACAAGCCTCGGTGGCGAACCTTTACGCCCGTAGTGTTGAAATCTCAGGCTCGTCGACCTGGAATTCTGCGATGCCTTGCAGCAAGATGATCTCTTATATTATTGATAATAATAGAAATTTTTGCCAACTTCGTCACATGCTGCCAAGTCCATCATGTTTAGGAAGTCAGGTACGATGTTGAAGGAAATGTCGAACGTCCGGTTCATGTTGCCCGGAAACTGCGGCCCCGCAGTGCCGAATTCCTCGACGAGCCCTTGAGTGCCCTGGAGTGAGGCAATCCCGATGACACCTTCCGTAGGAAGGACTCCTATTGCTGTAGTGGGCGCAGGATTCATCGCCCAGTACCACATTCAGGTGCTCCAGCGCATACCGTGGGTCGAGGTTGTCGCGATCGTCGATCAGGACGCTAGGCGAGCCCGTCAGCTAGGGGAGGCGTACGCCATTAGTCATTGTTTCGACTCGGTGCAATCGCTCTTGGAGGGGACAGAAGTCAAACTGGCCCACGTACTCGTGCCCCCCGCGATGCACTCGAAGGTCACGGAGAGTCTTCTGAAGCAAGGCGTCGGCGTCTTTGTCGAAAAGCCTCTTGCAACCAGCGCCAGAGATTGTAGGAAACTGGTGAGCCTGGCAGCGCGCCAAGAAGTGCCGTTGGGTGTCAATCACAACCACCTATTCCATCCTGGTTTTCTGTCGCTAAAGGAGCAGCTCGTGAAACACGAGCTGGGCCGGATCGATCACGTCTTCGCCTGCCTTCACGTCCCCTTGCGGCAACTCTCCGCGCGCGACTTTCAGCATTGGATGTTCCAAGAGCCGCGCAACATCGTCTTCGAGCAGGGCGTACATCCCTTTTCTCAGATCCATGACCTCCTCGGATCCGTTTGTTCCGCCACCACAACCTGCAGCGGCCGCCGAGAGCTCATGCCCGGTTTGCCGTTCTACGAGGACTGGCAGATCGCTCTCGAGTGCGAACGCGGACCTGCCACCGTCGTTCTTGGCTTTGGGAAGGACTTCGCTGAGCATTGGTTGCACGTGATCGGCCAGGATGGTGCGGCACGAATCGACATGCTCCGCAGTCATCCCCTTTCCTGGCGTAAGACGCGGTGGCTCGACTTCTATGACCAGTTCGAGAATGCCAGGAAGAATGCCGGGCGGTTGATGGCAGCAGGGACTCGAAATGCCCTGGGCTATGTTGCTTCGACTCTGAGGTTCCGCGACCGCAGTGATGCATTCTACCTGACCATGAAGGAAAGCATCTGGGAGTTCCACAAGGCGGTTCGCAGCCGGCGTCCCGTGCCCTCCTCGGGACAAGACGGGCAGAAGGTGATCGAGTTCTGCGAACTTGTCACCGAAGAGCTTCCGGCCGCTACCGCACCGCAACCTGCCGCCCGCAAGACCAAAGCTCGGCCGAAGTCCGGCACCATCCTCGTGACCGGCGCGACCGGCTTTCTCGGGAGCCATCTGGTTCAGCGGCTCAGAAACGAGGGACACCCGGTTCGTGTGCTTGTGCGAAACCCGCTCCGCCTTCCCGAATCGCTGCGAGACCTGGATCTGGACGTGCGCCTTGGAGACATCGCCGACCCGGCGGCGGTCGAGGACGCAGTCCGTGAAGTTCGCGCCGTGTACCATCTCGCGACCGGCATGGCGGACACTTGGGGCGAGATCGAACGCTTGATGGTCGGCGGTTGCCGCACCATGGCGGAAACATGCCTGAAGCATGACGTGCAGCAACTTTTCTTCACGAGCACCACCGCGGTCTATAATCTCGGGAACGATGCAAACGCTCCCCCTCTCACCGAGCGGGATCCCGCCGACGAGCACCCCGAAAATCGCAACGACTACGTCCGCGGAAAGATTGCCGCCGAAGCTCTGCTGCGGCGCTTGCATGAAGAGCAGAGCCTCCCCGTGACAATCTTTCGGCCAGCGGTGGTCGTCGGGCAGGGTGGGGCCATCCAGCACTCGGGGCTTGGCCTTTGGGCTCGCGATATCCACTGCACAGGCTGGGGCCGCGGCCGCAACCCGCTCCCCTTTGTCCTGGTGTCGGATGTGGTGGACGCCATGGTGCGGGCTCTCGGCAATGAAAAAGTGCAAGGCGTCACATACAATCTGGTCGGCGACGTGCGGATAAGTGCGCGGGACTTTGTCCATCAGCTGCGCGAGCGCACCGGCCGCGACTTTCGGTTTCACCCGCTACCGCTGCCGCTGTTTCAGGGGATCGAGGTGTTCAAATGGCTCATTAAGAAGGGATTTTGGCGGAGCGACGCCCAGTTTCCAAGCTACCGGGACCTGCAATCGCGCAGCCTTCGCCGGCCCCTCGACAACAGCAAGGCGAAGGATGAGCTGGGCTGGCAGCCAGTCGCCGACAGAGCAAGGTTTCTCGAACTCGCGATAGATTGGATCGCAAACCAGTCCAAACCATCACGGGCCGCCAGCGGAACCTTCGTAAGCTCCGTTAGTGGGGCGGCCAACTATGCTGAAAAGCCTCTAGAGGAACTCGGGGCCAATCGTCCTCGATGAACGCGCCACCGCATTTCCTCCACCTTTTCTCTACCTTTGCCGTGGCTGGTCCTCAAGTGCGGACTGCTTCGATCATGAATGCACTGGCCGGCAGGTACCGCCACACCATCGTCGCCCTCGATAGGGATCTGCAATGCGCTCAGAAATTGGAGCCCGAGGTAGCCTTTGAAACCATGGCTCCGCCGCGCAAGAGCCACATACTGGGGCCTATCCAGATGGCGCGGCTGATCCGAAAGACCTCACCCGATGTCGTGCTCACCTATAATTGGGGCGCCATCGAAGGCATCCTCGGCGCGAGGCTCGCCGGAGTGCGCCGTATCATCCATGCCGAGGACGGTTTCGGCGGCGATGAGGTCTACGCTCAAAAAATGCGCCGGATCTTGGCGCGTAGAGGCACCCTTAAGCTCGCCACGCGCGTGGTCGTTCCGTCTCGGCTGCTTGAAGGCATCCTAACCGAAACCTGGCACGTTCCACGGTCCAAGGCACTCTGCATAGCCAATGGGATCGACATGGGACACTATTCTCCAGGGTCTTCGCCGGGCTTTCGCCGGCAGCACGGTATCCCTGAGGAGGCCGTCGTCCTTGGCACCGTAGCGAAACTCCGAGACGTCAAGGGTTTGGAACTGCTGATCGAGAGCTTTCCAGGAGTACGATCGGCGCAACATCCTGAACCTTTGGCCACAACCGGTCCACCTGCCACCTCGGTAGAGGCTGAGACCGAGTTTCAGATCACAGCCGACCCAATCGAGAACGGCAAGCCAATCCATCTCGTCATCGTTGGTGATGGCCCGGAGCAAAACACTCTAAAGGAGCTTGCCCGCTCTCTCAGCATCGAGAATCGCGTCACATTTCCCGGCCAGATCCTCAACCCACTCGACGCCTACCGCGCCATGGATATCTTCGCCCTTACCTCCGTCACCGAGCAGATGCCAGTCTCGGTCGTCGAAGCAATGGCGTGCGGGCTCCCTGTCGTGGCCACCAACGTCGGTGACGTCCAACTCATGGTGGCAAGCACAAATCAGCCGTTCATAATAGAAGGCCGCGACGTCGGCGCATTTCGAGATGCCATTACCCAGCTCATCACCAATCCATCCCTCCGAGAAACGCTAGGCAAAGCGAACAGAGTTAAGTGCTGCACCGAATATGGCCTACAGCTAATGCTGGATCGATACCAAGAGCTATACGATCAAGTGCTTGCCTCTTAGTTGTCTGACACCGCCTCAGAATGAGATACCTTTCCTGATCCTCTCAGCGTCGGTTTGTGACCGCCCCCTTGAGAGCAATTCCGCTTGCTATGGTTCTCGTCGTATTTTGGCGGTCTCTTTCCCCGTGTTTCGTATCCCACCAAAGCCGCACTGCGTGTGCGGTCGGATCTATCCCCTTCTCCTTCCACCACTGTTTTCGTCACCAACACTGTGAAGCGCCCCATGATGACCTGAACAGAAGGGCACGGTCCATTCGTCACTGACCTTGCGTGCCAACGCACTTGGCTGCGCAAATCGCAAGTGGTGGGCCTGACTCGGTGATCGACCACAAACGATGCACGGCCGTGAGGCCACATAGCGCAGGTGTTCTTTATCCCGGATACGCCTTTGCGTGCTGATCGGGAGATTGCTTTTGTCAACATGGCCACCGGCCTCGGTGCGCTCCCTGGCGTGCGCTTCCCTACCGATCACTGACTCCCCGATTTGCGGCCCACTATCGGTGTGAGTTCGGAAATCTAGCTTTCCGACGTATATGGCGTCGGGTTCGTGCGGTTGTAGAGTCTGGGAGACACCAAGATCTTGGTCTTCCAGTGTCTTCTCAGGAGTCTCGAAATGCTTGCCATTGCCTTGATTTGGCGAGGGTGCTTGATGACGGTCCTCCTGCTCTCCCCTCTTTCCTTTCCGCTCTTGGGCCCTCCGCTGATCCGCCTTCGCCTCCTCCCAGACAGCCCGCATCTGTTGCTTGTAAAGGTCGGTCAGGATGTCCGCGTAGTGCTCGCCCTTATCGGACTTTAGATGGGGGAGGCTCCGCCGCAGCATGGCCAGCGTCACGAGATTGCGCTGCCAGAAGGCTCTGAGCCGGTTTCTGGTCGAGATCACCTCCAGAAGCTGCCGCACGGCCTTGCAGTAGTCCACCGGGTCGTCGTGGGCGCTCAGGTACTCGCCCTCGGAGGTCAGCGCCAGCCAAGTGATGGCGCGGTCCTGGCCGTTCTTCTGGGGCCTCCGCCTCTTCCCCCGCACGTTCTGCTGCTCTTTGTCGTAGAGGGCGAGGCCGAAGGAATTGCCAAAGGTGGAGAGTGCCCGCTTCATGGCGTCGGTCTCTGCCTCCTTGATGGCGGATTCATGGGCCTCTCCAGGGGTCAGCCCCACGCCGTGGCCCGAGCCGCAGCCCTCCCGGCAGATCTCAGCGTCACCCGCCCGCACCCGCACGCGGACTCGGGCGATGTAGGAGCAGGCGCTCCGGTTGCCCTTGAGGCCCTGCCAGATGCACCGCACGGTCATGGTCTGCCGGTCCCAGCTGTCGTAGCCGAGGATTCGGTTGGCCTCGGCGATGGCATGCCAACCCTCGATGTAGGAGAGGGTGAGGCCGCATTGCTGGCGGGTGCGCACGTGCTTTGCGGACAGCTTGCTGGAGAGCGCCTTCACCTGGGGGTCCGTAAACATCACTTGGCCCTCACGGAGACGGTCATGGGAGCATTGCCGAGGAGCGCGCCGGGGACGTCCCGGCCCACGGCGAGGGCCGCTATCAGGCCCTGACGATCGAGCTTGGGCGGCTGGGGCTTCCAGAAGGCCTGCGGCGCCAGGTCCTCGTCGACTACCGCCAGCGGTGGCCGGGCCGGGCGCAGGGAGCAGATTTAGGCTCCCCTCATCCCTTCCTCGAGAACGCGCCCAGGGCTACGACCGACCGAAATGATCAGAGCTTGACTGGGCACCGGACTGTACGCAGCGCGAAGTGAACGCCTTCATGTTTCTGGAGGTGACCGATGATCTCAAATGGGTTGCGCGCCCGAGGGGCCCCCTTCGAATTGGGCACACCCCGCAATTGATGGCTGCTCTGTCGGACCATGGCTTGCGAGCACTCGGTTTTCGGACAAACATGGCGACATGTTCCGTCTCGACCCCCGCCTACAACAAGACACTGTTCCTTTGGCACGCCTACCGCTCTCCCACCTGCTACTGATGTGCGATGCCCGATACCCGTGGCTGATTTTGGTTCCAGCGAGGCCCAATCCTTGTGAACTGCACGATCTCGACGCCGCGGATAGGTCGCAGCTCATTGAGGAGATTGCCCAGGTATCGCGCGTGCTAACGCGGCTCTTCAATCCAGACAAGATCAACATTGGCGCCTTGGGCAACATCGTGCAGCAACTCCATATCCATGTGATCGCACGTCGCATTGGCGACAGCGCTTGGCCCGGACCGGTCTGGGGTCAAGGAGCAGCCATACCCTACTCAGCGAAAACGCTCGTCGAGACCCGGGGCCGCCTCATTGCGGCCCTCACGCCAAAGGGGGCAAAACCTGTGCCTTCGGACAAACGCTGATCTCCTGCATTGTTTGTTGACCGGCGTGATCTCCATCAACCAAGAGATTCGCAGACGGGTCCTCGCTCAAGCCCCAAGCTCACCTCCTTCATCGGGTCGCCACGTGCCGATTGGCGTTCTCCCGACTCTGCAATAGCGCTATGATTGCTGTCGGTTGGGGGGCTCTGGAGCCTACTGGCGCCGTCTTCTGCTGGCACAATGGAACCTTTGAGGGAGGCCGAAAGTGACCGAACGGCTGGAACGGGACAAGTTCATCGATCTCTTGAATAGATTGGGAAGTGACCAGGACGACGATGTGCTGGAGGCGGCGCGTCAGTTGCATGCCTACGTCACGGATGCCGGCGTGACTTGGGAAGATCTGCTGGTGTCGGACGAGGTTGACCACAACGGCGACGATGCTGAACACCACCTTGAGGAAGAGGAAAATGAGAGCGCTGAACCGACCGCCGAGAGGGCCAAAGAGGACGCCGACTCCCTCGCGCTGATAGACAAAATGCTGTCGAGGCCCGGAGTCTCCGAGAGCTTGCGCGAGGAATTGGAAAGCTACAAGGAAGACATTGCCGAAGGCGAGTTCGAACAAAGCGACCGACAATACATTCGCGCCGTCTACGAGCGGCTATCAAAACCTTCTACTTAGTCAGAAGGGTCGACAGTCGAACCAATCGCGCTCGCCGTCAGGTAGGCTTCGTTGTTCACCTGCAAACGCGCATCTTTGGGAGCCAGGTGGGCCCTCTCGAGTTGACCATGAAGCAGGGCATGACCCATACCGCTACCGTTCCGGTTGCCCAAGGCCCCAGGCCGTCGGTGGCACTCGATCAGCTTCTGCGTTGATCGTGATCTGCTACAGCCATGGAGTACCCCATCCAGCGGGCTCAATGGGTCAGGATCTCGGCCGCCTCAATCGGGTCGACTTCGAGTAGCTCCGCACCGCTCGCCGTTGGATTCACCTCGTCGCCGATCGTTTCGCGGTAGCGCTTGGCAATGCGCCGGATACGATCTGCCGCCCGGCGTGCGCCGTCTGGGGCAGCTTCTACTGCCGCTGTCGCAATCGCAGGATCGAAGCGGAGAACAGCGAGGATATCAAAGATGTCCCGTGGAATGATGCGTGACCCCCGATACTTGAGCTTCTTCGCGAGAATCTCGGCGGGCTCTTCGACCGGGATATCTCGCCCTCTGAATCGGTAGTACCAGGGCCCGAGATCCGTCACTTGGGCAGCCAGAATAAGATCGATCACGCCCTCCTCGCGCTCGAGCCTCAGGTAGTGGCCGGGCTCTTGCCAGCGATCCGAAATTGCGCGGGTGACTTCATTTCGATTGGGCGAAAGCGCCCTCAGATGCCCTGCGTCCTCGAGGAATATGTCGATATCGTAGCTGATGCGATGGTCTAGCTTGAGCGCGAGACCGGTTCCACCCCCGAGCGTCCACCTCGCACCAGACCCCACCCCGTCCAGGGCGGGCAATACCAGCTCAAGCAGCGTCCGCCAGGCCGTCGCCGGCCATCTCCGTGAGCCAGTCAATGGTGTCACCTTCTGTCCCAAGTGATTCGGCGAGCCGAACCAGATGTGCGTAGTCGAGCTCTTCATCCAAAATTACGTCGTGCACGAGCTCAACCGGCAGTTCCTCGAAGAAGCCGCAGAGATGGACCCTGAACTCGTCTCGAGGCAGATCGGATTGAAGGGCCCGGACGAGTCCCTCGGCGCTGATTGGCAGACGCCGCCCAGCGCTCAGTTTGCGAGCCGCGATTTCGGCGGCGACCCTAGCGCCAGGTTGACCTATGAACTCGAGCATCCCAAAGCCCGCAGCGCGTGCCAGCCCCAATGCGGTTACAAGTCGGCACCCCCCAGATTGCTTAAGGCGCGAAAGGGATTCCGGTGAGATCCCGGCTCGAGCAGCGAGCGTGACCTGATCGATGCCTCTCTCCTTGGCCATAGCCATGACCCCCCTGATCATCGCTCCTGCCAGGAGACGATCTGGGCTTGTCAGTCTGATTGAGAGCTTGGTCAAATTGCACCTAGCATGATATATTTATCAACCAATCACTCAAAACATATGAACTATTGATTAATTTATCAAGGCAAAATTCGTCATGGACTGAACGGCAAGACGATTTCGACGCCTATCCGGTCCAAATGCAGTGAACGGGTGTCCAGGCGCCCTTTGGTTTTGTCCTGGCCTTCTCGTTCCAGGACGCCGAGGGTGCGGACTCCGTCTGCCAGGCGATGCGGCGGCACGAGCAGTACTGCGCGGTCGTCTCCGGCTAGGGTTTCGCCTCGAGTCCCCAGGGCCGTTCCGCGACAGGCCCACGTCCGAGCCCATCGACCGCCGCCCGGCCCTGGAAGATGCCGACTACGGCGGCCTCTCACATGGCACTAGGAGGCGGGTCGAGAGTCGGCCGCTCCCAGGTTAATCCAGGCCCGCCCGAGCTCGTAGCCCAGGGAGAGGACGATCGGCCCGACGAACAGTCCGATCAGTCCGTGCGCCATCGTGCCCCCGATGACGCCGATGAATATGACCAGCACCGGGACCGGAAGCCCGCGGCCCATGACGATCGGTTTGAGCACGTTGTCCAGCAACATCACCGGCACCAGATAGCCAGTCAGTATGACCGCGCTCAAAGTCTCCATCGTGCTCCAGGCGAAGATGAGGACCGGGATGATGACGAGGCCCGGCCCGACCTGAACTATGGCCAGCACGAGCGCGAGAAAGGTCCATAGCCCGGCCAGTGGAATCCCGGCCGCCAGCGCGCCGATGCCAAAGAGGATCGCCTGGAGGAGAGAGATGCCGACGACGCCGCGCGCCACGCTGCGCACGGTTTCGCCGGCGAGACCGACGAAGCTCTCGCCGATGGCCGGGGCCGCCCGCATGGCGAAGGTCTTGAGGGATTTTTGGATGCGTGACGCCCGGCTATAGGTGAAGCCGGCGATGATTATGGCCACGGTGAACTGGAGCACCCCCAGTCCGATGCCCCCGATCACCTCCAGCAGCTTCAGTGCGGCGCCCCGCAACTGCGGCTCGATCGAAGCGAGGGCCTGATCCAGTCCAAGCGAGGCCGTCTGCCAGAACGACGACAAAGGGCCGCCAATCAGCGGCCACTCCGCCACATAGGGCGGCGGGGGCGGCACCTTCAGCGTATCCTGCGATACGCGCTCAGCGATGCTTGTCAGATTGTCCACCAGCGCCACGACCAGGGTGCTGATCGGCCCCAGGATGACGATGAGCGCGATGGTTGTCAGAAGGAACGCGGCCGGCGTGGCCCGCCCTCCAAAGGCCCGCTTCAGCAGCAGATAAATCGGATAGAGGGCGACCGACAGAATCGCGGACCAGATCAGGATCGCGATGAAGGGCCGCAGCAGGATGAACGACCAATAGACGACGAGCGCAATGAGGGCGAGCCGGATCGCAACATCGGCCCAGCCATGCTCGTGCGGTCTCGACGCGGCATTCTCTTTCTCAGCCATTCATTCCCCTCTTCCTGGACAGCCCCCAAATCGCGAATTAGCTGCATTTTCAACCCTGCGGGCGGCAATGCAACGTTCGTCGGCATCGCAGCCGGCTCAAAGCGGGGTGGAGCCGACCGTCCGCCGGACCTCACTGCCCACAGTTCCCCTAAGAGGCCCCAACGCAGACTCTGAGAGTAGATCCAATCATGCACATGCGACTTCGGCGTACGATGACTGACCCAATATTGCATCGGTATCGCCGATGATTTTCACAATATTTAGAATTCTCGAATTCATGAACATTTAAGCATGTTTCCATAGAAACGGGACCTCACTCTGCCGAATGTTGCAAGAGAGCTTCTTTGGTCTCCACGATGCTTTCCGGTTCGATACGAACTATTTGCACGTTCTGCGCCCTGATCGCTTGGTCCTGGGCCGGCGACGCCTACGGCGCGGCCTGGCAGGAGCACAGGCAGGCCGGGTTCAGCGCCTTTCAGTCGGGTGACTACCCGGCCGCGGTCGAGGAGCTGGAAGCCGCGCTCGCCTTGGCGGAGGAAGGACAGGCCGGCGACCAGGACCTGGCGATCCTGCTGGAGAACCTGACGACGGCCTACCTTTCCGCCGAGCGCTATCGCAGGGCCCAGGTGTCGATCCATCGCTGGGACCGGATCCTCACGGCGAACGAGGGCCGAGCCTGGGCCACGGAGCATCGGGCGGTCCGCGACGAGTTGGCCTCGCTCGCGTCCAAGGGCGCCCTCGAGCCGCTGGACTTGCAGGTCGCGCCCGCCGCTGGCGTGGCCCAGCCGCCATCCGAGCAAGACCCACAAACCGCCAATTTGTCAGCGGTCTACGCCGTCCACCTGGCCTCCGCGAAGGCGCGGGAGAACGCCGTCGCGGCCTGGGAAGGCCTGAAGCGGCACTATCCCGACCTTCTCGCGGGCAAGCGCCTCACCCTCACCAAGGTCAACCTGGGGGACCGGGGCGTCTTCTTTCGGGTCCTGGCCTTCCCCTTCCAGGATGCCGAGGGTGCGGACTCCGTCTGCCAGGCGATGCAGCGGCACGAGCAGTTCTGCGCCGTCGTCTCAGGATAGGCTACCTCCTCGCCCCGGCATTAGCCGTCCTCGGGCAAGCGCCGCTTCCGGCGGTATCGACCTCCGCCACGCCTTCCGGAAGGTTGATGCGATCCGCGTCGATCGACGCCACGGGCCGGTCTCGACCCCGAAGCGGGGACCAGCTGGGTCTCCGCGCTCTGCCGGCGGGAGGCTCGGCCGCCTAGCCGAGCGTGCGATCTCCTCCTATGCTGCCGTCCGAGCGGTCCGCTTCCTGCTTGCCTGCGGCCGGCCAACCCTTCGGAGTGAGCCATGGCCTTCCAAGTGCTGGGTCTCGATCACGTGGTCTTCAGGGTGCGCGACATCGAGGCCGCGGTCGCCTTCTACCGGGACGTCCTGGGCTGCGATCTGGAGCGGGCGCTGGAGGAATTCGGCCTCTACCAGATGCGCGCCGGTCGGGCCCTGATCGATCTGGTGCCGCTGGAGAGCAAGCTCGGCCGCATGGGGGGCAGCGGCCCCGGCAACGAGGGCCGGAACGTGGATCATGTCTGCCTAAGGATCGAGCCCTTCGACCCGGAGGCCCTCGAGGCGCATCTCAGGGCCCACGGCGTCTCGCCCAGCGAGGTGGCCGAGCGCTACGGCGCCGAGGGCATGGGACCGTCGGTCTACCTCGAGGACCCGGACGGCAACACCATCGAACTCAAGGGGCCGCCGTCCGGCTGACGCGCGCCCCGCCTTGCCGGCCGTCAGGCCGCCGTCGGGTGCCAGCCGGCATCCGCCCAGATCTCGCCGCTCACCGCCTGGTTCGTGATCATGAAGCAGATGGCGTCGGCGATCTCCTCGGGCTTGATGAGGCGCCCGAGCTGGGTGTCGGGCAGCACGTGCTTGGCCACGTAGTCCTCGCCCATGGCCTGCAGGATGGGCGTGTCGGTGAAGCCCGGGTGGATGATGGAGCAGCGCACGCCGTGGAAGATGGCCTCCTTCATCAGGGTCGAGGCCGCCCCTTCCAGCGCCGCCTTGGCCGAAGCGTAGGAGATCTGGCCCTTGTTTCCTTGCGAGGCGACGGAGCCGATGAAGACGATGGCCCCCTCCATCTCCTCGAGCGGTCCCCATTTTCCGAGGTCGCGGGAGAAGCGGCTTTCGGCGATGCGGCCGATCATCTCCATGGCCCAGTAGATGGGCGCGACGTAGTTCACCTCGGTGACCAGGCGGAAGGTCTCCTCGGCATAGATGTTGGCCTTTCCCGTCGCCTTGTCGATCTTCACCGCCAGGGCGTCGCGCACGATCCCGGCCGCGGGCACGCAGACGTTGACCTGTCCGTGCGCCTGACAGATCTCGTCATAGACCTGGCGGCGGAAGTCGGAATCAGTGGTGTTTCCGTGATAGGCCTTGGCGACCTCGCGCCCGGCCTCCCGGTTGAGCTGCTCCGCCACGAGAGCCACGTTGTCGTCGAGATCGACCATGGCCACGAAACGGGCGCCGCGGTTCACGAGCTCCTCGCAGACCGCCCGACCGATGCCCCCGGACGCACCGGTGACGACAGCGACTTTCCCATTGATCTTCATAGTCAATCTCCAGCCTCGTTAGAGCGCGTCTGGATTGCCTGCCCCCCTTCTGAATGGGAGGAAATTGCTGCGCTGCGGTATGCTATGGCCCGCAAAGTAAACGGAGCGTTAACCTTAAGAAAGAAGTTCCAGCTCCGAGCGGAAAGTCACTGATTTTCCTTGGCGATTCGCCATCCGGAAACTCAGCGCCGGGCAGCGGCAAATGAGAGCCGGGACACCAGACCGGCGGCCCCGTGCGGCCTCTAGATCAGCAGCCAGATGATCGCGGCCCAGATGATCAGGCCCACCAGCGTCCCGAAGACGATCCCGCTCCCGGCTACCAGGCGCTTCTTGGCCCTGGGCCTGGCGGAAACGGACAGTCCATCCCCGTCGGAGCGCGCGCGGCGCAGCTTTCCGAGGATCGGCAGCCCTTCCAAGGCGGCTAGAGGCCTGATCAGGCCCATGGTCGAGAAACTCGATTTCGGGGCGATCCCGAGACGCTAGCCGCGCATGGTTAAGGAAGCGTCAGCGGTAGAAGTATCCCGCGGATCCGCAATCACTGGGGCGCGGACGAGCCCCTCGCCGCTGCGGGCTGCGGCCATGTGTGTTGCTCGGCAACCGCCCGCCGGGCAGGGGCCTTGACGTGAGTCAATGCCGCCACCCTGACCCGTTCGGACACTTGCCGCACTCTCGGCGGCCGTGGGGCCAGCGCCACTTGTCCGATCACCCTGTGCCGGCCAAGATTACAAGGGACAGCCATGCCGCTCACCCTGACATCGCCCGCCTTCGCCCACGACGGCGAGATCCCCCCGCGCCACACCTGCGAGGGCAAGGACGTCTCGCCGCCGCTCAACTGGTCCGGCGCGCCCAAAGGGACCCGAAGCTTCGCCCTGGTGGTGGACGACCCGGACGCCCCCGACCCTGCGGCCCCCAAGATGACGTGGGTCCACTGGGTGCTCTATAACCTGCCGGCGGAGGTCAGCGGGCTGCCCGAGGCGCTCGCGCCGGAAACCCTGCCTCCCGGCGCCGAGGAGGGGCAGAACGATTGGAAGAACCTGGGCTACGGTGGCCCCTGCCCGCCTATCGGACGCCACCGCTACTTCCACAAGCTCTACGCCCTCGACGCGGTCCTGCCGGACCTGGGAGCGCCCACCAAGGCAGCGCTGGAGAAAGCCATGGCAGGGCACGTGCTGGCCGAGGCGGTGCTCGTCGGCACCTACGAGAAGCCCGCTTAAGAGACCGGCTAGGGGCGCCCCGCGCCCGCCTCCAGGAAGTCCCCCAGCTCGCCCCAGCCGACCAGCCGGCGCTCGTAGGCGAGGCCCAGGCGCTCGGCGGCGCGCCGGGCCTTGCGGTCGCGCTCGGGATCGTCCGCTTGCGCGAGGTAGACCAACTTCTCGTAGTGCTCGAAGTAGAGGTCGATCAGCTCCGGGTACCGGTCGATCCAGAGCTCCTCGATCACCTGCTGCTGGAAGTGGTCGACCGAGTAGTCGGTGAGAAAATAGGTGGTGGCGTTCTCGTCGTGGCCCCGGGCGAAGGCGGCATTGCCGCTGAGGAAGCTATAGCAGTGCGGGCCGGGCACGCGGGCCACTCCCTCCTCCCGGCAGACCCGGTCGATCCCGCCGCCGGTGCCGCAGTCGCCGTAGGCGACCAGGATGCGTTCCCCGTAGCGCGGGCGGGCGCGCCCGATCCGCTCCCGCAGCAGCGCCGGGATCTTCGCCGGCTCGTTGTGCAGGCTGGCCGGCAGGGCCTCCACGTCCAAATGACGCCAGCCCTTGCGCCGCGCCAGGTCGCGGATGCCCGGCGTGAGGGAGCCGCAGCCGATGAAGAGCACCCGGCCCTCGGCCGGTTCGGCGGCGGGTTCCATGGCCCTGTCACCGGGCTCGCCGACGGAGGCGAGTACCTGGCTATCGGCCTCGCTCGACGCTCCGGCCGGACCCCGTGCCCGCTTGAGGCGGGCCGCCCGGCCGCCACGCCGTCTCGGCTTGACGGAACCTGTCATGCGACCCGGGGGGAGGTGCCAAGGCATCGGGCCGTCGGCGAGTCAGCCACGCATCCCTCCCCTAGCCGCGGCCTCGCCGACCGAGCCGGAATGGACATCGAGCGAATGCAGCAAGGTCGGGTCCTGGACGATCAGGGCGTCGGGCTCCAGGATCGGCTCGCGCAGCCGGATCGCCTTGTCGTCGATACGGCAGAAGGAGATCACCGGCGCGCCCGTGCGCTCCGAGCCGAAGCTGGGGAAAGCCTGGGCGTACTTGCCCTCGTCGAAGGCCGCGACCGAGAGCAGCTCGGCCGCCGCCGTCACCACGCTTTGGCCGCCACGACCGTGCAAGCGGATCTCGAACAAAGGGGTCGCCTCCGAATGCCCAGTTCATGCCCGTCCCGGGCCGGAAGCTCATTGATCCTTATCAAAATCTCTGGGCGCCCCTGGGGCCTTTGGGCGGACCGCTGACCGGCCTCGGGCTCCCAGCAATCGTTCACGGCATCTATGGTTTTGGATGAGGAGTGGGCCCCAAGCCGCTAAACTTAAAGACACGCGAGAGAGGACTATTCTTCACGTGACACTGCAGCATTCCTTCCACTTGCCCTTCCTGACCGGCCTGAGTCTCGCTCTCACCCTATGGGCCGCGCCTGTACCGGCGGCCTCCCTCAAGGAGGTCATCGCCCGCATCAAGCCCGGCGTGGTGGCGGTCGGCACCTATCAGGAGACCCGGCGGCCGCCCGCCGTCTTCCTTGGCACCGGCTTCGTGGCGGGCGATGGGCGGACGGTCGTCACCGCGCTCCACGTGCTGCCGAAACGCCTCGACCTGGAGCACCGGGAGAGCCTGGCGGTATTCCAACGCGATGGCGAGCGGATTGCCGCACGCAGCGCGCGCCTGCGGGCGAGCGACGAACCTCACGACGTCGCCCTTCTCGCCATCGACGGCGCCCCCCTGCCGACCCTCGCCCTCGCCGGTGACGGGATCCAGGCCGAGGGCGAGGAGATCGCCATCACCGGCTTTCCCATCGGCGCCATCCTGGGCCTCCACCCGGTGACCCACCGCGGCATCATTTCCGCCATCACGCCGTTCGCCAGCCGGGCCCTCGACGCCAGGCAGCTCGACGCCCAGACCATTCGCAGCCTGCAGCAGGGGGACCTGGTCTATCAGCTCGACGCCACTGTCTTTCCCGGCAACAGCGGCAGCCCGGTCTATCTCGCGGCCACCGGCGAGGTGATCGCCATGATGAACAGCACCTTCGTCAAGGGCGCGAAGGAGTACGCGCTCACCGACCCCAGCGGCATCAGCTACGCGATCCCCATCGCCCACGTGACCCGCCTGCTCGGCGGTGCCACGCCTTGAGTCCCCTGCGCCGGACTCCTCTGGCGTCCTGGGATCGCTTGATTTCTAATGACTTCGCGGGAACACTTACGGTTGTTCAGCAAGAAAGGACCGGCCTGCCGACATGTCCGCGCTCATGAGGACGATCGCCGGGCTCTCCCTGTGGCTGAGCCTCTGGGCCTGGAGCCCCTCCGCTCAAGGCGCGGGCTGGCCGGAGCATCAGGCCGCGGGACTGCGCGCCTACGAGCTCGGCTACTACGACGAGGCCGTCGAGCAGCTCGAGGCCGCGCTCTATTTCGCCCTTGAGATCAAAGCGCCGGGCCGCGACATCGGCGTGCTCTACGAGAACCTCTCCATGTCCTACCTGGCCGACGACCAGCCGGAGAAGGCCTGGCAGCTGATCCAGTTGTGGGACCGCATGCTGGCGGCCAACAGCGAGGAACCCTGGGCCCTCGAGCAGAAGGATGTCGGAAACCTGGTCATCGGGTTGCTCAAGGCCAAGGCGAAGGGAACCAAGGGGCCGGGCGCGGACCCGGGCCCCAGGAAGGGGACGGCGGTCGCGCAGGTGCCGAAGCCCGCCGCCGGGCCGGTCCACGGCGTCCACCTGGCGTCCTACCGCAGCGCCAGGGACGCAGAGGCCGCCTGGCCGGGCTACCTCGCGCGATTCGCCGCGCAGCTGGACGGCACCTCCCTCGTCCTGCTTCCGGTGGACCTGGGCGATCGCGGCCCCTACGTGCGGGTCGTGGCGGCGCCTTTCCGAGACTTCGGCCGAGCCGAAGCCGTCTGCCGGGACCTGACGAGCCGGGGACAGTACTGCGCAGCCCTGGCCGTCGAACCCGACCCCTGAGGCGGCGCGCCGGCCGGACGGTCCGGCGGATCAGCCGATCAGCGGATCAGTTCTCCGCGCAGGCGCCCAGCTGGCGGGCGCGGCTGAGGGCGATCTCCTGCTGGCTCAGATAGACCTTGCGGGTGAACACCAGCTGGCCGACGAAGGTCCGCTGCCAGTTGCCGATGCAGGGCACGTCCTTGTAGCGCTCGAAGCTCTCCAGGTAGGCGGCCCGCACATCCTCGAGCTGCTCCCGGTCCAGGTAGCGGTCCCAATAGGCCAGGTCCCCCTTCGCGTCGATCCAGCCGTCGGCGACGGAGCCGGCCCCGTAGCAGGCGTGGTTCAGACCGTTGAAGGCGCCGGAGCGCGCGAACATGCGCCCGACGGCGTCCGCCATGTCCTGGCGCAGCTGGGCCTCATGACCGTCCCCGGCATCGCAGGCTCCGTTGCCCGCCGCCAGGGTGCCCCGGAACGGCAGCAAGCCGACAAGAAGAAGCAGCGCGAAAAAGTAGATATGGGCACCAAACTTCAAGAATATCGCCCCGGTTTCAAAGTCATTCACCGAACATGCGCCAACAGACGGGTATAGTTCTACCCGAGTCCTGTAAAGCATAAAACATGAGCAGGCGGAATACCTTGGCCGGCCAACCCTACCCCGGCGAGAGATCAGGGCTAGTCTTGACGCTTCCCGACTTCACGCCCCGAATGGAAGGCAAGGAAGGCCTGGCTTCCGGCGGTCGGAATTGAGCTATGATGCGAGCCAAGAGGACACGAGATCCCATGGGGAGAGATCGGGAATGACCGAGCGATTCAACCAGCCGCTGGGCGGCAACGAGATGCCGCGCTTCTCCGGGCCGGGGACCATGATGCGCCTCCCGTCCCAGCCGACGGCGGAGGGGCTCGACGCCTGCTTCGTCGGCATCGGCTTCGACATCGGCACATCCAACCGCAACGGCACCCGCTTCGGACCCCGCCAGATCCGCCAGGAATCCGTCATGGTCCGCCCCTACAACATGTGGACCCGGATTTCGCCCTTCGACTCCCTGCAGATCGCCGACATCGGCGACGTCGCCATCAACACCTTCAACCTGCTGAAGTCGATCGACATCATCGAAGAGGCCTATGACGACATCATGGCCCACGGTGCGGCGCCCTTCACCCTGGGCGGCGACCACACCATCGTGCTGCCGATCCTGCGCGCCCTGGCCAAGAAGCACGGGCCCCTCGGCGTGGTCCACGTCGACGCCCACGCCGATGTCAACGATACCATGTTCGGCGAGAAGATCGCCCACGGCACGCCCTTCCGCCGCCTGGTGGAGGAGCGGCTGGTCGAGCCCAGGCGGGTGGTGCAGATCGGCCTGCGCACCACGGGCTACGCCGCCGAGGACTTCGACTGGCCGCGCGAGCAGGGCTTCCGCGTCGTCCAGGCGGAGGAGTGCTGGTACAAGTCGCTCGCCCCCCTGATGGACGAGGTGCGCGAGCAGATGGGCGACGGGCCCGTCTACATCTCCTTCGACATCGACGGCCTCGACCCCGCCTACGCGCCGGGCACGGGCACCTGCGAGCCCGGCGGCCTCACCTCCCACCAGGGCATCGAGATCGTGCGCGGCTGCCGCGGCCTCGACGTGGTGGGCGGCGACCTGGTGGAGGTCTCTCCGCCCTACGACCCCTCGGGCAACACCGCCGTGCTGGCAGCCAACCTGCTGTTCGAGATGCTCTGCACCCTGCCGGGCGTGGTGCAGCGAAACGACTGACCGGCAGCTCAAGACCTGCACCGAGGAGGGCCGACGCCATGAAGACCTGCGGAGAAGTACTGGTCGAGATCCTCGACGCCTATGGCATCGACACGGTCTTCGGCATTCCCGGAATCCACACCGTGGAGCTATACCGGGGCCTGCCGAACACGGGCCTGCGCCACATCACGCCGCGGCACGAGCAGGGTGCCGGCTTCATGGCCGACGGCTACGCCCGGGTTGCGGGCCGCCCGGCCGCCTGCTTCATCATCACCGGCCCGGGCATGACCAACATCGCCACCGCCCTCGGCCAGGCCTACGCCGACTCGGTGCCCATGCTGGTGATCTCCAGCGTCAACAGCAGCCACGAGCTGGGCCTCGGCGAGGGCCGGCTGCACGAGCTGCCCTCCCAGCGCAACCTGACCGAGGGCGTCACCGTCTTCAGTCACACGGTGCTGCGCGCCGACGAGCTGCCCGGCATCCTGGCCCGCGCCTTCGCCGTCTTCGACAGCACCCGGCCCGGGCCCGTCCACATCGAGCTGCCGCTCGACGTCATCACCGCCTCCGGCGAGCACCTGGAGCGCAGCGCCCATCCGACCCGCTCGCGCCCCGGCCCCGACCCGGCGGCGGTCCGGGCGGCGGCGGAGCTGCTGCGCGGCGCCAAGGACCCCATGGTGGTGCTGGGCGGCGGCGCCCAGGACGCGGCGGAGGAGGCCCGGCGCCTGGTCGAGCGCCTCGGCGCGCCGACCATTCTCACCATCAACGCCAAAGGCGTGCTGCCGCCGCGCCATCCCCTCAGCCTGGGCAGCAGCCTGCCGCACCCGCCGGTCCTGGCGGCGCTGCAGGCCGCCGACGTGGTGCTGGCCGTGGGCACCGAGCTCAGCGAGACCGACACACTGCTGTTCGACAGCCAGCTCGAGGTCTCCGGACGGCTGATCCGTGTCGACATCGACCCCGAGCAGCTGGTGCGAAACGTGCTGCCGGAGATCGCCATCGCCGCGGACTCCGCCCTCGCCCTCGAGGCCCTGGACGAAGCACTCGGGGACTTCCAGGGAGCGCCCGAGGCGGGCGAGGGCCGGGTGGCCGACCTGCGCGCCGAGGTCGACGGCCTGCTGCCGGCCCCCTACCGGGCCCACCAGCGCTTCATGGCCGCGCTGGACGAGGCTCTGCCCGGCGCCGTGGTGGTCGGCGATTCGACCCAGCCGGTCTATGGCGCGAACCTCTTCTACGAGCCGGCGGCGCCGCGCTGCTACTTCAACTCCAGCACCGGCTACGGCACCCTGGGCTACGCCCTGCCGGCGGCGATGGGCGCCAAGCTGGCGGCGCCCAACCGGCCCGTGATCTCCCTGATCGGCGACGGCGGCATACAGTTCACCATCGGCGAGCTGGCGACGGCGGTCGAGCTGCGGCTGCCGCTGCCCATCGTGCTGTGGAACAACAGCGGCTACGGCGAGATCAAGCGCTACATGGAGGAGCGCGACATTCCGCAGATCGGCGTCGACATCTACACCCCCGACTTCCAGACCATCGCCCGCGGCTTCGGCTGCGAAGCGGTGCGGATCGAGAGCTTCGAGCACCTGAAGACGGAGCTTCAGCGGGCGGTCCGCGCCAACGGCCCCACCGTGATCGAGATCGACGACCCGGCGGTGGCCGGCTGGTGAGCGCGCGCGGCGGCAAGCCGCTCCAGCAGAGCGCGAAGGGGAGAGCCGGCGCGATGAAGGCGGTGGTGCCGGACGGCGGCGCGGGCGGCGTGGCAACGGCCTACCTCCTGGCCGGGGACGGCTGCCCGGGCACGATCGTCGACCGGCCCGAGGACCCGGCGCTCGAAACCGGCCGGGGCAACACTGGCCTCGGCAACACCGGCCTCAGCACCCCCAGCGAACCCACGCCTGAGCCTCGCCGTATGCCCTCAAGATGGCGGTCAAGTCCCTCCGGCGCCGGAGCCTGGGCGTCCAGTGCAAGCTCCGCCTCGACCTACACTCGCCGGCGACGGGTGTCCGGGATCTCGATTGCCGAGCACAACTGCGGGTGTCAAGCGTGCTAGTTTTGATCTCTCGCACTTGATCTCACCAGGACCAACCGATGACCGGTGCTCTGGCCCTGATTCTGCTTCTGGCGGCCGTGGTCGTCGGGGCCTTCGCCGTCAGACTGCTGCTGCAGGGCGGCGAGCCCGGCGGGTCGAAGCCGCGCCGGCGGAACCGGCGGCGACGGCGCTTTCGCAAGCGCGGCCGGCAGGCGACCGGCCACCTGTTCAGCGACCTGGTGGAGAGCGAAGGCCAGGCCGCCAACCTGGTCCAGCGCTGGGAAGAGCGCCTTAGCGACAGTCACGAAGCGGCGGAACTGGTCAACGACTACAAGCGGCGGGCGGCGGCGGGGGACGCGCGGGCGATCCACGAGCTCGCCACCCTCTACAAGATCGGCCAGCACGTGAAACGGGATACCCACAAGGCGGCTCAGCTCTACGCCAAAGGCGCCGACTTGGGCGACAGCGTCTGCATGCGGGAGCTCGCCGCCATGTACGAGTCGGGCCAGGGAGTGAAGCGCGACAAGATCACGGCCTATCTGCTCTACGACATGGCCCTCGCCCACGCCCCCCGGGGACCGGACACCCACTCCCTCGCCGAGATCATCGAGCGCAACATGAAGGCCCTGCGCTCGGAAATGACCACCATGGAACGCGCCATCGCCGACAAGCACATCAAGGAGCAGCGAGAATCGGAGCAGTAACGGATGGTCCGCCGGTCGGTCTAGACGGCCTTCGCCCGAACAAGCATGCGATCTTGCTCCTGGTCAGCGCCCCGCGCTGCCGTTCCCGGTTCGCAGGGTGATCAGGGCGACCTCGCCGCGGCTGTTGAAGCGCACCGGCAGGCTGGAGACGCCGACGCCGGTCGAGGTGTAGCCCCGCATCGCGCCGTGACGCCAGTGGCCGCGGGCGTAGCTGCGGAAGCGGGTCATCTGGGTCAGGATCGGACGCCCGCCCGGCAGGCAGATCTGGCCGCCGTGTGTGTGGCCGGCGAGGTAGAAGTGATAGCCGGCCTCGGCCGCGGCGTCGGCGAACTCGGCGGAATGGACCACGGCGATCCTGAAGCCCTCGGGCGCCAGCGCCAGCGCGTCGCGTGCACTTTCGGTGTAGTAGTAGTGGACGTCGTCGACGCCGGTCAGGTGCAGGGCCGCCCCGCCGCGCCGCAGGCTGTGGGTCTCGTTCGCCAGCACCCGGATGCCCAGCGCCTCGAAGGGCTCCACCATCTCGGCGGTGTCGTGGTTGCCGAGCACCGCATAGACGCCATGGTGCGACGCGATGCGATCTGCGAGCTCGGCCATCGGCGGCAGGATCTCTTCGAACGAGCCCCTCACCTCCTGTCGAAAATCGCCGGTCAGCAGGCAGAGGTCCGCCTCGACGCCGGCGGCAAGCTCCACCGCCGCCTGGAACGCGCCGGGATGGCAGTCGGCGTGCAGGTCGCTGAGCTGCAGCAGCCGGAAGCCATCGAACTCGGCCGGCAAACCGTCGAGCCGCAGCTCCATGCGGTTCAGCCGCACGTCGGCGGCGTTGCGCAGGCCGCGCCCGTGGAGACCTGTCGCCTTCAGACCGACGCCGAAGAGCGCGATGAAGGCATCGATGAGCCGCTGCTTGCGGTAGCGTCGGCCGGTCGGCGTGATCTGCACCTCCGCCCGCTCCATCTCGAGCCGCGCGAGGCGCCAGGCCTGGCGGGCGGTGCTCGAAATCAGGGCGGTCTTGTCGTGCAGCGTCGACATGGGCCTGCGGTCCGAAGGGCGGCAATCCGGCACATGAAACAGGCGCCGCTCTGCTATTTCGTTAACGGCGCCGTCGAAGGTCGAGCAGCGGTCGCCGGCTAGCCATAGCGCTGCGGCGTTTCGGCCCGTTTTCGCTCGGTTGACCTTTCGCTGAAGCGCGCGCACTCTGCCACAAGCGCAGTCACAATCAACCGCTGGCTTCTCCCGTGGCCGCAGGCGAGGGGCATACCGCGATGACCGTCAAGGTCGATACGCCCAAGTTCAATAAACCATGACCGACGATCCGGCACGTCAGGGCGACGCCGGCGCGCAAGGGAGCGTGCCGGTCGAGCGCCCACCGGCGGGCGAGGACGCTGTCATCGCGACCACCGCCGGCCAGGTCTACGAGCTGCGCTTCCCGCCCCAGGCGGCCGCCGTGCGCGTGCTGGACGCCGACGGCGACGGCCGCGACGACCTGGTGCTGGCCTTCGAAGCCGGGACCGAGCGCGAGTCCCGTGTTCTGTTCCTCGACATGGCGCGTCTGGCCGCTGGCCCCGGGGCGCCGCAGCTCCAGGTGGGCGGCGAGCTGTTCAACGCCGACTTCGTGGTGCAGCAGGCGCTGGCGCTGGCCGGCGAGCAGCCGACCCTGCGCACCGCGGCGGCCCAAGGGCCCGAAGCGGCCGGCACCGGCGCCACCCGCTACAGCGACGACTTCGGCCAGGCCATCGGGCTGCTCGACCCCCAAGGCGTGATTCCGCCGACCGCGCTGGCCTTCCCGACCATCGACCCGGAGGGCGATGCGGCCGACGAGGACCCGGCAGGCACCATCCTGGGCCAGGCCGGCCAGGATGACACGGACTCGGATCAATCCGGTTCGGACGGCTCGGGTTCGGATGGCTCGGGCGACGGATCCGGTAGTGATGGTTCCGGCGGAAATGGCTCGGGTGGAGACGGTTCCGGCGGTGACGATTCGAGCGGTGATGGTTCGGATGGCGGCGGTTCGGACGGTGGCGGCTCCGACGGCGGGGACGATGCCGGCGTGCCCGGCGTGCTGGTGGTCGGCAGCAACGAGGATGACGGGGACGACCAGCAGACGCCCCACACCGTGGCGAATCCCGAGGGCGACGACAGCGGCCCGGTGCGCGGCGGAGACGACGACGACGTGCTGGTCGGCGATCCGGGGGGCGTGCTACTCGCCGGGCGCTTCAACGTCGCCGTCGCCGTGGACGTCACAGCGAGCATCGGCCCCGAGAACATCGAGACCCTAAACGAAGCGGTCGAAAATCTGGTCGAGGAGATCATCGCCCAGGAGATCGCCGACCGCACCACCATCCGCCTTATCACCTTCGCGGTGCGCGGCGGCCAAGACCCCGACCCGGTCGAGTTCGCCAAGAGCTTCACCTGGAACGGCGCGGCCTTCGTGGCGGCGGACGGCACCAGCCTCGCCGGAGCCATCGGCGATGAGGTGGCGGAGCCGGAAGGCTTCACCGACTTCGAGCCGGCACTGCAGGACGCCGCCGACTTTTTCAATGACCTCAACGGCGGCAGCGGGCCGGAGCCCGAGGACGTCAACCGCATCTTCTTCCTGACCGACGGCCAGGACAATTCCGGTCCCGGCGACAACTTCGACCCGGCTAGGGTGCCCGACATCTACGCCGACGGCGGCCTGATCGACGAGCAGGGCCTCGAGATCAAGGTCTTCGCCATCCAGTCGTTCGGCGGTGTCCAGTCCGGCTTCGACCCGGAGCAGTTGAACCTGCTGGACGACGGCCTGCCGGCGCAGGCGGGCGAGGCGCTGCACGTCGGCGACCCCGACCTGAGCGACGTGGAGGCCGACGTGGCCGTAATCGGCTTCGACAGCCTGGAGGCCTCCCTCAGCGAGGGCCTGCTCACCACTCTGCCGGAGCCGGGCGGGGCCGACAGGATCGAGGGCAGCGGCGGCGCCGACGTCATCTTCGGCGACGTGCCTGACACGGACGCGCTGGCCGTCGCCGAGGGCATCGCCCTGCCGCCGGGCTCGGGCTGGTTCGTCTTCGCCGAGCTGGAAGACGGCCCCGGCTGGGACCGGGACGACACCATCGCCTACCTGCGGGACCCTGCCAACCAGGCGGAGCTGATCGGCCCGGGCCGCGGCCAGGGCGATACGATCGACGCCGGAGCGGGCGACGACATCATCCTCGCCCAGGGCGGCGACGACGTGGCGACCGGCGGCGCGGGGGCCGACCTCTTCGTCTACAGCCTTGCGGCAGCGGAAGGCCGTGACGAGATCCTCGACTTCTCGGTGGACGAGGGCGACCGGCTTTCGTTCACCGGCGTCACCGACAGCGACGGCTCGGGGGCCATCGACATCGAGGACGTGATTGCCGGATTCGCGGACGGCGGCGGCCCCGGAGGGGTCGACACGCTCACCCTGGAGAGCGGCAGCGTCATCCTGGTAAGCGATATGACGGGCGCCCTCACGGACCTCGCCTCGCTCGAATCCCAAAGCCTGATCAACGGCGCCTAAGCCCCTCAGGCGTCTGCGTTTCCGCGGGTCCCGATTCCTCGACGGACCGGTGGAACAAGTCTGTGGAAAAAGCGTGGATAGGCCGTTTCTCCACAGGATTCTGCCTGCGGTGGAAAAAATGCGCTTGCGGCCAGGCAACGGGAGGCAAATGATCCCAGACGGCTCCAAAGGGAGCCGTGAGCGTGCGATTCGGACCCAATATTGAGAGCGAGCCGCCGCATCCGCCAACCGATCTCAGACAGATTAGCCGCCGCAAGGAACGACCGTTGAGCCGGACCGAGTCTTGGCTCTCTGGTGAGCCGAAACTCCAGGACGTGATGTTGGACCCCATCGTCCAGCAGCTGATGCGAAGCGATGGTTTCAGCCCCGAGACCCTCTGGCCGTTCCTGAAGGCGACGTCGGCCCGCCTGCACAGCCGGACGAAATCGAGCGCCTCGGCGCAGGTCCGTGCCGAGGCCGCGCGCGCCCTGGCTCCGCTCTTGGCGGCCGCAAGGGCCCGGCGCGGGCCGCCTTAGGAGGGGGCCGCGCGGGAAAAGCCTCCCGGGCGGCCGTGTTCCGAATGCCGGGTGGCTTCGCCCGGCATCGCGAAACGCCAGCTTTCGCGAAGTTCCGTCGAACGTCAGTCTAGGGAGTCGAAGACTATGGCCGAGGGCTCAATGGCCGAAAAGATCGGAGCAGCCGTCCCCGCCGCCGAGGCCGACGCGCCGCTCTCACGCCGGGCTGCCAAGCCCGCCCCGATCAGGACCGCGTCCACCAAACCGAGTGTGCCGCCGGCCGAGGCGGCATCCCGCCAGGCGCCGGCCGACGTGGAGGACGACATGGACGCCTTCGTGCAGGCCAACGAGGCGATCATGAAGGGCATGGCCGCGCTCAGCGACGAGATGATGGCCTTCGGGCGCAAGCGCCTCGACCAGTACGGCGCGCGTTCGGAGTCCCTGGTCACCTGCCAGGACCCCGAGCAGGCCGTCACCATCGAGAGCGACTTCGCCAGGACCGCCTCGCTGCAGTATCTCGACCACACCTACAACCTCATGTCGATCCTCAGCCGCATGACCGAGGAGTTCCTCACCCCCCTGCAGGAGCACGCCCGCGAGGCGCTCCGCGAGATAGGCCAGGAGCCGGAAGACGGCGACGGGCGTCGGTAGCGTACGCCCGGCCCATTTAGTCATAACTGCACCAAGTGCCGCGATCTCCGTCGCGGCACTTTGTTTTCTCGGTCGGAAGATTTTCGTCCCCCTGGCCAATCGCGGACGCCGCCGAACCTCCCACCTTCCCGTGGCCCCGTCCGTTCCCTTCAGCATTGTTCCCAATAGGCGCGTCTCAGCAATATAGCTGCCGGCCTGAGGCCGCCTTTCACCCAGCCGGGATGACTTCGCCCAAGGTTCCGTTGCAAACTGGCAGCGGGACGAACCTATCGGGCAACATGAGCGGAAGGGGGCGCCCATGCACGATCCGTCGGACAGCGACCTGGCTCCCAAGACCTGGCCGGCGGAAATTCATGCTCTCTTTCGTCGGGCCGGCCTGAGCCAGGTGGCCTTCGTGCCGGACGCCGGCCACAAGGCCCTGATCGAGCTTTGCCAGGACGACCCCGCGATCAGATCCGTTCCGCTGACCACCGAGGAGGAGGGGATCGCCCTCCTGGCCGGCGCTTGGCTGGGCGGGGCGAAGGGCGCGCTCCTGATGCAGTCGAGCGGCGTCGGCAACTGCATCAACATGCTGAGCCTCACGGCCAACGGGCGTTTTCCGCTGCTGATGCTGGTGACCATGCGCGGCGAGTGGGCGGAGTTCAATCCCTGGCAGGTACCGATGGCCCGGGCGACCCGACCGGCCCTCGAGCTGATGGGGCTCCAATGTCTGCGGGCCGAAGAGCCGGCGGCGGTGCCGGAGGTGGTGGGCGCCGCCCTCGATCTCGCGTTCGGTGCCGAGCAGGCCGTGGCCGTGCTGTTGGCCCAGCGCCTCGTCGGCCGCAAGGTTTGGTGAGGCCCGGCCGATGACAGCCCGCCTCTCACGCCGCGACGTGACGGCCCGCCTGCTGGCCGATCGGGGCGGGCTCCTGGTGATCTCGGGCCTGGGCGCCGCGACCTGGGATCTGGCGGCGGCGGGCGACCACCCGGGCAACTTCTATCTCTGGGGCGCCATGGGCGGGGCTGCGGCCATGGGTCTCGGCCTCGCCCTGGCGCAGCCGCAGCGGCCGGTGCTGGTGCTGACCGGCGACGGCGAGATGCTGATGGGCCTGGGCGCCCTGGCAACACTTGCCGCCGCCGCCCCGGCCAACCTCACGGTCGCCGTGCTGAACAACCGGCTCTACGGCGAGACCGGCATGCAGCCGAGCCATACGGCCCTCGGAGCCGACCTGGCAAAGCTGGCCAAAGCCGCCGGCTTCCCGGACGCACTGGCGGTCGGCGACGAGGCGGCCGTGGAGACCCTAGCCGGCCGCCTCAAGCGGTGCGAGGGGCTGCTCTTTGCCGATATCCGGGTGGCGGCGGACGAACTGCCCCGCGTCCTGCCGGAGCGGGATGCCGTGGTCCTGAAACGCCGCTTCCGCCAGGCTCTCGATCTGACGTAGCCTCCGGCGGAAGACGGCGCCGCCGATCGGCGAATCGGAGACGCGCCCTCCGGTTCAGGACGAAGCCGACCGCGCGGCGATGCGCTGGTAGAGCCACCTGAGGCCGCCGCCCAGGAACGCGAGCAAGACGCAAGGCCCCACGACCGACAGCCACACGAAGCCATCGATCGACGGCACACCGACGAGATAGCCAATGGTGCCTCCGACGAGAGCCCCGAGATAGAGCGACAGCCAGTTCCAGCCGAGACGATGCGAGAGGGCGAACACAGCGATCACCATCGTCAAAGGATAGACGCCTACGGCGGACAGCAGAGGCAGGCCGAGCAACGAACCTCCCACGGCCACGGCACAGAAGAGCGCGAGGCTTCCCACGTACGTCCAGTGAACCAGCAGCCCGCGACGGGACAGCGCCACAAACGCGGCCGCGTGGAGCAGCAGGACAATCGAGAACCCGCCTTCGATGTAGGTGCTGACCTCCTCCAGCTCCCGGTGAGACGGATCGTCGCGAACGGCCAGAGACGCCTCGTAGTGTCTCACGCCGACGACGGCACGCCACACGGCACCCGCCAATGACAGCAGCGCCAAAGAAAGGAGTGCGGCTCGCATCACTTGGAGTGGTATCCAGCCAGCGGAGACTTTGACGGAACTCCCACGTCATCCGCCACGGGCCGCGCCGAGAAAGCTCATTTTTGCTCGACAGTCATTGGCGTCCCCTAGGGGAGTCGAACCCCTGTCTCCAGCGTGAGAGGCTGGTGTCCTAGGCCACTAGACGAAGGGGACGCGGCCGGAAAAAGCCCAGTGTTCTAGCGAATCCGGCGGCCGGACTCAAGCCCTGGGGCGGGCCGCGGACGCTTTTGGCCGCGCCCAGGCGCGCGCCGCGGCGGCCCTTCTGGCGGCCTTGCCGGTCGACAAGGCCGGTTCGGCTGACCCAAGATGGCCGGCGCCCTGCCGCCGCTCGGGCCCGGCGGCGCGGCGCGCGCGGTCGAGGAGGCCTCTCGATGCACACCCTCTCCATGGTGGTCGCCGGCCTGGCGCTGCTCCTGGTCTTTCACCTGGCGCGGCGCTCCTTCGCCCGCAGCCGCGGCGCACTGCGGCTCCACATCTCGCTTTTTCTGGTGGTCTGGCTGGCGGTCTCGCTGGCCAACCTGCTGGTGGGCGTGTTCTCGGCCGGCTACCCGTTGACGGCGGAGCTGCCAATCCTGGCGGTGGTCTTCGCCGTTCCCGCCGCCGCGGCCCTCCTGCTCGACCGCTGGGAGCGCCACCGGGGCTGAACGTCTGGGCTGAGCGTTGGGGCTGGGCGTCGGCTCAGGCTGCTTCGGAGGCGAGCCGCCGGGCCTCCGCCAGGAAAGCGTCGACTTCGTCTTCCGTGCGATCGTAGGCGCAGACCAGGCGCGCCCGCGGTCCGTCGGGGAGATCGTAGCGGTAGAAGCGGAAGCCCGCCGCCGTGAGCCCGTCCATCAGTTCGCCGGGCAGGCGGCAGAAGATCTCGTTGGCCTCGACGGGGTAGAGGAGTTCGGCCCCGGGGATCTCCGCCAGGCCGTCCGCCAGGCGCCGGGCGAGAGCGTTCGCCCGGTGGGCGTTGCGGATCCAGAGGTCGTCGGCCAGGTAGGCCTCGAGCTGGGCCGAGAGGAAGCGCATCTTGGAGAAGAGGTGCCCGCCCCGCTTGCGGCGCAAGGGAAAGTCCTCGGCCAGCTCGGGCCGGAAGATCACCACCGCCTCCGCCGCCAGCGCGCCGTTCTTGGTGGCGCCGAAGGCGAGCACGTCGACGCCGGCCTTCCAGGTCATCTCGGCCGGCGTGCAGCCGAGCGAGACCAGGGCGTTGGTGAAGCGCGCGCCGTCCATCTGCAGGCCGAGCCCCTTGCTCTGGGCGAACTCGCCGACGGCGGCGATCTCGTCCAGGGAGTAGACCGTGCCGGCCTCGCTCGCCTGGGTCAGGCTGATGGCTGAGGGACGCACGTGGTGCTGGTCGCCCGAGGTGTCGATGGCGGCCTCCAGGGTCTCGAGCGGGATCTTGCCGCGGGCGCCCGGCAGGGGCACCAGCTTGGCGCCGCCGCTGTAGAGCTCGGGCGCGCCGCACTCGTCGACATGGATGTGGGCCTCCTCGTGGCAGTAGATGGCACCGTAGGGCGGCGTCAGCGCCGACAGGCCGAGGGCGTTGGCGGCGGTGCCCGTGGCGACGGGAAAGGCCCGGCAGCCGGTCTCGAAGATCTCCTGCAAACGCTTTTCCACCCGCGCCGTGACGTCGTCGGCGCCGTAGGGCATGGTGGTGCCCCGGTTGGCCTTCGCCAACGCCTCCAGGATCTCCGGCGCGGCGCCCGAGACGTTGTCGGAACAGAAATTGACCCCCATATGAACTCCCCCGTCGAACTCCAACCGCGGTGTGCCCTCTAGCGGCTCGGCGTGGCCAGCACCCGGCCCTGGATGCGGCCGCTGTCCAGGTCGATCAGCACCACCTGCTGGCAGCCGCGCTCGGCCAGGCCGTCGAGGCGCAGCACCAGGTTGGGCGCCTCGACGCTGGCCTCGGCGATGACGCAGCCTTCGGGCACCGGCACCACCACCTCGCCCAGCGGCTTGGCGCCGCCGCCGAGCTTGCCTACCCCCGCCACCAGGCCATAGAACAGCAGCGCCAGCCCGGCGACGATGAGAAGGCCCATGCCGATGACCACCGCCTTGATCGCCTGCATCCCCCGGGTCCCCGTCCTGCCGCCGGCCGCGAAGCCGCGATCATGACCGAAGGCGGCGGCGAACGCCACCTCGTAGCCGCCGACGAAAAGGACGCCGGCGAGCGCCTCGACCGGCTCTTGAGCCGGGCCCTGCCGGCGCTCTCGCGCTCGCGCCTCAAGGGCCTGATCGAGGGCGGCCGGGTCACCTGCGAGGGACAGCCCCAAACCCAGCCGGGCCAGCGGGTGAAGGCAGGCCGGGTCTTCCAGGTCGAGGTGCCGGCGCCGGCGCCCGCCCGGCCCGCGGCCCAGGCGATCCCGCTCGAGGTGGTCTACGAGGACGAGGCGCTCATCGTGATCGCCAAGCCCGCCGGGCTGGTGGTCCATCCGGCGCCCGGCAACCCGGACCGCACCCTGGTCAACGCCCTCATCGCCCACTGCGGCGACAGCCTGACGGGGGTCGGCGGCGTGCGCCGGCCGGGCATCGTCCACCGCCTCGACAAGGACACCAGCGGCCTCATGGTGGCGGCCAAGACCGAGGCCGCCCACGCCGCCCTGGTCGCCCAGTTCGCCGCCCGCAGCATCGAGCGGGCCTACGCGGCGCTGGTCTGGGGCCTGCCCAGCCCGGCCGAGGGCGAGATCGCCGGCAACATCGGGCGCAGCCCCCGCAACCGCAAGAAGATGGCCCTGCTGGAACGGGGCGGCCGGCCGGCGGCGACCCGCTACCGGGTGCGACGGGCCCTCGCCGGCGGCAGGATCGCGCTGGTCGAGTGCCGCCTGCTCACCGGACGCACCCACCAGATCCGGGTGCACATGAGCGCCCGCGGGCATCCCGTGCTGGGCGATCCCCTCTATGGCCGCGGCGCGGCCCGGCGCGGCGCCGCGCTGCCGGAGCCGGCCCGCGGCCTGGTGCGCGCACTAAAGCGCCAGGCGCTCCACGCCGAGACCCTGGGCTTCGATCATCCGACCAGCGGCGAGCGGATGACATTTTCGTTACAATTGCCCGATGACCTAAAGACCTTGCTAGATTGTTTAGAAGCGTTATAAGATAGACTTGAATCCGGACTGGATCGATCCGGTATGGCGTGCGAGTCTTGCACCGGCCGGTTTGTTTCGGCGACGGTCCGCCGGGGCTTTCGCGCCGGGCCGGTGCAACAAATCGCCACATTCGTGCGTATAGTATTGCAGCAGGGGTAAGGGATCCGCGATGCGGCCCGGCGTTCGTAGCGGTGTCGGGCAGCCATCGCCGGTTTCGAAAGAGGAATCGAATGGCAAAGACCAATCTCCCAGCCGTCGGGTCGGAAGGCAATCTCTCGCGCTACCTGCAGGAGATCCGCAAGTTCCCCATGCTGGAGCAGGATCAGGAGTTCATGCTGGCCAAGCGCTGGCAGGAGCACGAGGATTCCGAGGCCGCGCACCAGCTGGTAACCAGCCACCTGCGGCTGGTGGCCAAGATCGCCATGGGCTACCGGGGCTATGGCCTGCCGCTCTCCGAGCTGATCTCGGAGGGCAACGTCGGCATGATGCAGGCTGTCAAGCGCTTCGATCCGGACCGCGGCTTTCGCCTGGCGACCTACGCCATGTGGTGGATCCGCGCCGCGATCCAGGAATACATCCTGCACTCCTGGTCGCTGGTGAAGATGGGCACCACGGCGGCCCAGAAGAAGCTGTTCTTCAATCTGCGCAAGCTGAAGGGCCAGATGCGCGCCATCGACGAGGGCGACCTGGCGCCCGAGCAAGTGACCCACATCGCCGACACCCTGGGCGTTCCCGAAGACGACGTGGTGCAGATGAACCGGCGCCTGGCGGCTCCCGACCACTCCCTCAACGCGCCCCTCAGGGTCGACGGCGACGGGGAATGGCAGGATTGGCTGGTAGACGACAGCGAGAACCAGGAGACCCTGCTGGCGGAGAACGAGGAGCTGGGCAAGCGCCGGGCGCTCCTGGTCAGCGCCATGGAGAACCTGAACGAGCGCGAGCGCCATATCCTGGAGGAGCGCCGCCTGAAGGAAGATCCGACCACCCTTGAGGAGCTCAGCCAGGAATACGGCATCAGCCGCGAGCGGGTGCGCCAGATCGAGGTGCGCGCCTTCGAGAAGCTGCAGAAGGCGATTCGCAACGCGGCCATCGAGGAGCGTCTGGCGAGCGCCTGAGGCCTCTCGCCCGCCCCCAAACGATCAAGCGTTTTGAAGCGGCTGGGCGGCGCCCGTCGCGGCATTCCGAGCGGCCTGGGCCGCAGCGTCCCCCCCTGACTCGCCGGCCACGCCCTCGCCCCAGGTCTCGACCAGGGTCTTCTGCAGGCGCTTCAGGGTCTGCTCCCGGGCCCGGCCGGCCGAGGCGTAGTAGACCGCGACCACCGGCGGCGTGAACATGTAGACTAGCCAGCCCAGCCCGGCTGCGCCCACCGCCGCCGCCCAGCTCAGGGGATCGGCCAGCACCTCCTGAGCGCTCGAAAAAGTCTGTCCGAGAGACCAGAGCTTCCCCACCGCGGGCAGGCAGCCGCAGAAGTTCGGCAGACCGACGGTGATGGTCAGGTACTTCTCGCGGGTGCGGTCGCCGGCGAAGGCGACCGCGGTCGGCACCATGCCGATCGCCAGGACCATCAGGCTGGGCAGCACCAGCGCCGCCAGCGGCAGCGAGAAGACCGCGAGCACCGCCTTCTGCCACGTGGGGATCTTGGCGGGCTTCTTGCCGGGCGTATTGCCAGCTTTCTTGCCCGGCGGGGCTTTCTTCGTCTTCGCCATCTAGACGGCCAGCCCCACGGTGAGGACGATCAGGCCGATGCCGGACAGGACGGCCGAGATGATCGTCGAGACGTGCCGGCTGCCGCGCATCACGTGCTGGCGGTTGGTCAGACCGCCGGCCTCCAGCCACTTCATCTCGTTGACGATCTGCTGGTAGTAGGCCTGCGCCCGGGCGAAGCCCTCCACGTCCTGCTGGCGCGCACCCGGGTTGTTGATCAGCGCCGACAGCTCTTTCAGGTCGCCCTGCTCGGCCCGCCGGCTCACCGCCTTCAACAGCTCCTCCCGGTAGAGGCGGTTGTGAAAGCCCTCCAGCGAGGGACCGAGACGCCGCACCAGCCAGGCGGCCAGGTTGGGCAGGCCGCCGGGCCCGTCCTGGCGCTGCACCTGGGCCAGCAGGTCGAGCGTCGCCAGGCGCGTCGCGCCCTCGTCGTTCGACTGCAGGAGCCGCTCCAGGAGGCGCTTGGGCGTGCGGCGCAGGCGCACGGCGCAAAAGGCGGCGATGTGCAGGTCCATCGGCGCCGCGTCGGGCGGTCCTTGCGCGGCGAGCCGGTCCAGGGAGGCCATCAGCTCAGCGGCGCCGAGAACGTAGTCCCGCTGCACGAGAGGACTCTGGCAGGGAAAGTCGCCGTTGAACTCGTAGAGGCAGTAGACGAGGCCCACGTCGCTGCCCCACTGGGCCATGAGATTGTCGGCGTGGTCGAAATCCTTGCGGACGTGATTGATCTCCGGCGGGACCTTCTGCTGAGCGGCGAACCAGGCTTGCGGCAGGCGCCCTTCGATGACCTCGGCGTAGGCGCTGCGGATGTCCGCGCGCTCGAACTCGATGGCCAAGGCGGGAGCAAGATGGTCGAGGTTGGCTGCAAGGGTGCGGAAGCGGAGCGGAGCCGAAGGGTCCAGCAGGATGAGCGTCAGGGCCACCGCCTGGTCCAGCGCCTTCTCCGGGCGCGCGGTTCGGGCACGGCAGGACTGGATTGCGTTGGTGATGGCGTTAGCCCTGGCGTCGTCCGCCAGGCTGCGGCGCACCCATTCGGCCAGCCGGCCGGAGTCGACGACCGCACAGGCCTCGGCCCAGTTGTTGGCCATGGCGTGCGCCAGAGTGCGCGCCGTCAGGTAGCTCTGACCGGCCAGCTCGAAGGGCCGCGGGGCCTTGGGCGGCAGGCCTGGCTGCTTCGGGCTCATGCGGCGGCCGCCGACCCAGGCCTCCAGGTCCGGCAGGTTCCAGCGCTCGCGCCAGTCGTCGCACAGCAGGCCGCGGAACAGCTCCATGAGCGGCATGGAGAGCCGCTCACCGCCGAAGAAGAGGGCGTAGCTTCCGCGGTCGAGCTTGGCGGCCACGACCTCCGCCGCCGACATGCCGGCACAGGGATCGCGGCCGAGCAGCAGCAGCATCAAGGTGACGCCGAGCGCGTAGAGGTCATCGCTCAGGTGTCCCGGTCCGCGCCCGGCGGGCATCGCCATGGCGCGCTCGATGGTCTCGTAGACCGCCGGCTGGGCATAGCCGGCCGGTCCGCTGACTGCCTCGCCCAGCATCAGCGTCTTGGCCTCGGCATCGCTGTAGAAGAGGTTGTCGAGGCGGATCGCGCAGTGGGTGAGAGAGCGCGCGCTCAGGGCCTTGAGCGCGGGCATCAGGGGCAGGAGCACCCGGTGCTTGAGCTCGGTCTCGCGCATGCGCGGGATATCGGTGGCGCCCGGCTCCAGGAACCGCGGCCCGACGGGCTTGTGCAGGATGATGGCCAGGCGCCGGCCGCGCTCGGGCGGCCAGTCGACAACGCCCCATTCCTCGGGCGCGACGAGGGGCGTCTGGACGATCTGAGCAAAGCCCGACAGGACTTCCGACCGGGCCGGCAGGCGCGGCGCGCAGACCAGGGCATAGAGCTGCGACGTGCCGCTCTGCAGATCGGCCACCTCGTAGGCCTCGGCGCTCGGCGAATCGAGCGCCTGCAGGCGCGCACCGTAGAGGACGCCATAGCGGTCGGCGACCACCGCCATGTCTCCCTGGCGGGCGGGCTGCGGGCTCTGATCGGCCAAGCTCTGCAAGGGCTGTCCCCCGACCTGTCACACGTTCAACCGGTCCGGGCGGCATGGCCGTCCGAGACCCGCCGCCGACGGCCCAGTAGACGCGAGGGATGTCAAAAATAAGGTTAACGGAAGCTCAAGCGGGGCGACCTAGCGGCAGGCTGCCCGCTCCGACGGCGTCACCCGGCGAAGGGGTCGCGGACGAGGATGGTGTCGTTGCGCTCGGGGCTGGTGGAGAGGAGCGCCACCGGGGCGCCGATCAGCTCCTCGATGCGGCGGATGTACTTCACGGCGGTGGCCGGCAGGTCGGCCCAGGAGCGTGCGCTTATTGACAAGCCAAGAATCTCGTTTCCCCCTTATTTCGTGAAAATCCGCCAACCGATTGCAGTCGTTGATACAAAGGCGAGTTTGCAATCCGTGTGGTCTATGAGCATGCTAGCAATCCAAATGCGAAGCTAACAGCTAATCCCTAGATAGTTTTTAACGAGCAAAAAATGCTACTTATTATTGCATGCCCTTTGAAACGCAGCTAATCTCATCTGTGTCGTATTCCGCGAGTAAGCACACCAAACAAAGAGAGAAAAGCCTTGGTTGATCGCGCGGCACTATCGCGACTCGGCCCAAAGCAACGACGCGCAGTCGTTGGTCAAGCTATTGCACTGTTTGAATCTCTCTACGTGCATTTGCCGTTAAAGGAAGCGATGCACGCGGTTCGTCCTCTTCAACGACTTCGACTGCTTCGCGATGCAGCTGGCGCCACTGTCGACGACCGCGATTTCCATGAAGAGCTGATTGAGATCTTCAATTCAGTCCGTGATCTACACACGAACTACATATTGCCTCAACCGTCCGCCAATCAGATCGCCTATCTACCGTTTCAGATTGAGGCCTACATCGAAGATGGAAATCGAAGATACGTAGTGACTCATTGGATCGCAGGCTTCGAACATGACAGTTTCGTTCCAGGAGTGGAGCTCCTGTATTGGAGCGGCGTGCCGATCGGACGCGCCGTTGAAATATCTGGCCAGCAGCACGCTGGCAGCAACACCGAAGCACGCCATGCCCGTGGTGTGACCGGTCTTACTATCCGCCCCCTAGCACAAGCTCTTCCCCCGGAAGCCGATTGGGTCGACGTGCGGTATCGCACTGCAGCCGGCGAGGAATTGGAAGAACGTTTCGAATGGGACCGAATCGAGATCGACGATGGGGAAGAAGAGGACGCGGCTGCAGTTGAAACGAGTTTGCTCCGTGCAACGACCGTTGGTCTTGACCTCGGTCAGGACCTGGTGCGCAGAGCCACGAAGCAACTCTATGTGCCGGACGTCGTTGGCAACCAGAAAGAACGACGGGAGGAACGATTCCCTACTCCCGAACCACCACCGATTCGACACGGGAGGCCGCCAGCTAAGACGAAGGTCGGACGCCGCGCTAAGAAAAAGGCCGCACGACGCGATCTGTCCGGCCGTACATTTCCTAGCACGGACTTTCCTGACACAGATTTTCCCGACGGAGACTTTCCAGCATCTGCGTTTACGACGCGTGACTTCCCGGATCGCGGCTTCCCTGTTCGCGGCTTCCCGGACCGTGACTTTCCGGACCGTGACTTTCCGGACCGTGACTTCCCCGGCCGTACGTCCTCGACCCTTGTATCGTCGGAGCGCGCTTTGCGGGGTAGGGACTTCCCCAATCGGGAATTGCCTGACCGAGAGTCGCCTGATCGAAAGCCACCTGATCGAGAACTGCCCATCCGGGGATTCGGGCACACCGCGTTTTCACTCGCCGGTTTCCCGGTTCAAAGTTGGCCGCTCAGCAGCGCCATCCCGACCGTGGGCAACAAAACTCGACCGCGTGGGTCAGCCACCGTGTCGGAAGGCTGGATCGACTCGTTCATGCCGCATGTATTCGACGCGCGCGCCATCGAAACGACTTACGGTACCTTCGGATACATCCGGATTTGGACATTTAGCGTTCCCGACGAATGGAAATTCCTGAACGAGTTCATCCGCCTGATGGCGCTGTTGCCACAGAGCGGATTGATGATCGACGTGCGTGGCAATGGTGGTGGGCTCATACTCGCCGGAGAGCTTATGCTTCAAACGCTGACGCCGGAACCGATAGAGCCGGAACGCGTGCAATTCATCAACACACCGGCCACCCGCGCCCTTATCACGGCGCATAGCGGCGAGTCCCGCCCGTTCAAAGATTTCAATCTGAGCGCCTGGAAGCCCTCGTCGGACCTGGCCACACGGACGGGTGCCACCTATACGCAAGCCTTTCCGATTACCGATCCGACCGCCGCCAATTTGGTCGGGCAGCAGTACCATGGTCCGATCGTTCTCATTACCGATGCACGCTGCTACAGCACCACTGACATATTCGGCGCTGGCTTCCAGGACCACGACATCGGTCCTATTATCGGAGTTGACGGAAACACCGGCGCCGGGGGCGCGAATGTCTGGACGCACAAGCTATTGAGAGAGCTCTTTGATGGTGTGCCAGGTAGTCCCATAGAGACGTTGCCGAAAGGCATCGAGATGCGCGTTGCCATGAGGCGAACTTTGAGAGTCGGTGCCGCTGCGGGCACGCCCGTGGAGGATCTAGGAGTGATCCCCGACCTGCCTTACGAGAGATCGCGTAGGGACCTGTTCGAGGGGAACGTCGACCTGCTCGATTTCGCAGGCCAGGCGCTCTCGCAAGGAGCGGCCTACCGGCTCAATATTGCGAGCGTAAAGACACTCTCAACTCGCCGGCGCGTACGTGTAAAAACCCTCAACCTGCGGCGCCTGGACGTTTACCTCGACGATCGACCAATTCGATCTTTGGATATTGATGATGGCGCTACGCAAGTCACGGTTCCCTTAGAGCCGGAAAACGCTGTGTTGGATCTTCGCGGCTTCGATAGTGGTCGCCTCGCAGCGGCGCGTCGGGCCGTGATCTAAGTCTCGATCTCGAGGCTCAGCCACCTGACGCCTTTGCAGCTTCTGCAGCATCAATCTTTTGCTTCAGCTCTGCAATTGATACCAGGTGCGCTTTGATCTCGCGGCTCATCGCGTCCAGCCTTTCACCGAACTTGCGAAGATCGTTGATCACTTTTTGCGAGATCTTGTCGTGCAGCGCCAATCGATCCCGTTCGATCTCCCTATCTTCTTCGCTCGCATTCGCCGCAAGCTCGACTTGGTCCAGAAGTACAGTCCGCGCTTTTTGCCGCTCCACCAATCCCTGACGTGCCTCGGGCGTCAGATTGCGTGCGGCCTCTTGCTTGAGCGCCGCAGCTTCCTGCTTTAGCTTGGTGTTGGCCTCCGTTAAACTGTCGAAAGACTTCTTCAGAACCACTGCATCGGCCTCGCTCACCTTGGTAGCATCCAACGTCGGCAAGGCTGTCTCTCGCAACTTTTGTTCCTGTTTGTCGAATTCAATTCGTTTCTTAATTGCTGCTTCGAAAGCTATCACAATTTGCGGAGGCTTGCCTGTGGGCACCTCAATCGTCGTTATCTCACCAAGCTCAAGTATGCCGCCCGGCCGCTCTACGATGGTGGCCGCGCTCTGCTGGCACTTGCTTTGGAGCTTCGGATCTTCGATTTTCTCGCATCGATCGATGAGCTGCCTATAGAGCTCAAGCGTTTCCTTACGAGTTTGGTCACCCTGTTGTTCGATACGCCGCGCATCAAGTCGAATCTTCTCCTGCTCAATCATGATTTCTCCGTTGCGGGCGAAGATCACAAAGTCGAACAACCGTTCCCGGCAGTGCCTAGCTAGCAGCGAATAGCGTTCCGTAGTTCCGACCTCCTGAACGAAATCCACATAGGCACTGGCGCGTTTGCTCTGAGCACCGGGATTCTCGTCGACGAATTTGTCGAACATATGGGCTCGTGCCACAGCTTCGGCGCGCGCCAATTCTCTCACGTACTCTGGCGCACCGGCATTTGACAGACCCAGTTCAACAATACAGGCTGAAACATATTCATCAGCAAAATCCTCGCGCAGGAAGTTGTCCTGCATTTGCTCAAGAACTTGGCCGATCCCGACACTGGCCTTGGCGGTGATGGAGCCAGCACCGATCACCTTGGTGATCTCGGCCCGCGCCTTGGAATCGGCGTCGTTCTTGCGTTCCTGCTTCTCCTTTACGTCCTCTTTGGCTGCGGCCACCTCTTTCTCAGCCTCTTCTACGTCTTTCTTTTCTTCCTCGACTTGCTCTTCACTCTTTCCTTCAGTGTCTGCCGCAACCGTCTTCGATGCTTCCAGGTTTTTCTCCGCCGTCGCTTCTTTTTCTTCCGCTTTCTTCAGCTCGTCCGCTGCTTCGTCCACGGCCTGCACTGTTTCCAGGAGCTTGGATACACTGGCGCTTGACTCGCTGCTTGCCGAACCACCGATCGCCAAACCGGCGCGGCCGAACTCACCGCCTGCCACACCGGCCATCATCAGCGTCACCATGGCATCGTTGTTCTTGCTCATGATCAGGTTGTATGTGGTGCCGGTGATGGCACCATTGGCATAGGCTTCGCAGGCGCGATACATCTGGTCGCGCAGCAGCTGAATGGCCTGTGTTCTTTCGCCAAGTTGCCCTACACCTTCCGATGTCGCACCCGTCCCTGATAGCGCGCCCTGGCCACCGCCACCCAAGACAGACAAACCGAAGCCAAGCGACTGGGCGACCGCCAGGGCGACATCCGGGCTAGGTTCGGCACAGACCACACGTTCCGGATTGACCAATCCCGGCCTGGAACCCTTACCAACGGGATTGTTCAGAATCGCCCGTTGGCGCGCGCCGATCAGAAAGGACTCGTTCTCCGTGAGGTTTTGCGTATTCAGAATGCTGCCCGGCTGCGTGGCACATGCAGTCAAAACACCGGCGATTGCCAAAACGAATATGTTTGGAATGGATTGCGCAAACTTTCGAGTGAAATTCGCAGCGCCCCCCCGCGAACTGCGATCGCAGATGCATCCGATTGCTTGCATGTACGCCCCCATTCACTGGTATCTTGCTTCAATACCAAGCATTATTGTTGGTTTAATATATACTGCTACTAGTGGTTGTGCGCAATGCCAAAATCCTAGGCATGATAATTCGACCGCCAATAGCACCACTAAACGCGGTCAGTACTCATCCAATAGAACTATGTCACTAGCGATCCAACTTGAACTGAAGTGACTTGCGAAACTGCAAAATGTTTACCACAAACTGTGAGATCGAGGCTGTACTAAGCCATTTTTTGGCGCCGTGGCCCGATTCAATTGGTTCAATCTGAATGTATAGCCAGCAAATACCGATCACTTTTTGAAAAGCATGCGATGGGTAGAGGTTCTGCAAACTCAGCCTTTGGCTGGACCCGCACCCAGGATCCCTGATCCGATCACCCTTGCGGCCTACCTGTCCACGTCCGGACGAATTCCCCTTCACCCGGCGAAGGGATCGCGGACGAGGATGGTGTCGTTGCGCTCTGGGCTGGTGGAGAGGAGCGCCACCGGGGCGCCGATCAGCTCCTCGATGCGGCGGATGTACTTCACCGCGGTGGCCGGCAGGTCGGCCCAGGAGCGCGCGCCCTGGGTGCTCTCGCTCCAGCCCTGGAAGCTCTCGTAGAGGGGCTCGACCCGGGCCTGCCGGGAGGCGCCCGCTGGCAGGTGGTCGAGGGTCTCGCCGCCGATGCGGTAGCCGGTGCAGACCTTGAGGGTCTCGAAGCCGTCCAGCACGTCGAGCTTGGTCAGCGCGATGCCGTCGATGCCGGCCACGCTCACGGCTTGGCGCACCATGACCGCGTCGAACCAGCCGCAGCGGCGCTTGCGGCCGGTCACCACGCCGAACTCGCGGCCGCGCTCTCCCAGGCGCTCGCCGATCTCGTCGGTCAGCTCGGTCGGGAAGGGACCGCTGCCGACCCGGGTGGTGTAGGCCTTGGTGATGCCCAGCACGTAGCCGACGGCGCCCGGCGCCATGCCCGAGCCGGCGGCGGCCTGTCCGGCCACCGTGTTGGACGAGGTGACGTAGGGGTAGGTGCCGTGGTCGACGTCCAGCATGGCCCCTTGCGCGCCCTCGAAGAGGATACGCCGGCCGGCCCGCCTTGCCTCGGCCAGGCGCTGCCAGACCCGGTCGCCGTAGGGCAGCACCTTGGGTGCGATCGACGTCAGGTCCTCGACCAGCCGCTCGCACTCGAAGGGCGCCTCTCCGAAACCGCTGCGGAGCGCATTGTGGTGCAGCAGCAGGCCGTCGACCCGCCGGGCCAGCTCGTCCGGGTCGGCCAGGTCGCAGAGCCGGATGGCCCGACGGCCGACCTTGTCCTCGTAGGCCGGGCCGATGCCGCGGCCGGTGGTGCCGATCTTGCCGGCGCCGCGCGTGGCCTCGCGGGCCCGGTCCAGCTCGGCGTGGAGCGGCAGGATGAGGGCGGCGTTGTCGGCAATCCTGAGGTTCTCGGGGCCGATATCGAGGCCCTGGTCCGTCAGGCGGGCGATCTCGTCCAAGAGGGCCCAGGGGTCGACCACCACGCCGTTGCCGATGATCGAGAGCTTGCCGGGGCGCACCACCCCCGAGGGCAGCAGGGAGAGCTTGTAGGTGTGGTCGTCGACCACCAGGGTGTGGCCGGCGTTGTGGCCGCCCTGGAAGCGCACCACCACGTCGGCCCGCTCCGAGAGCCAGTCGACGATCTTGCCCTTGCCCTCGTCGCCCCACTGGGAGCCGACCACCGCTACGTTGGCCATGCCTCTTGTCCCGTCCGCTCTGCAGTCAGACTTCTTCGACCCGGCCGCCGGTCAGAAGGTGGCTGCAGCCCAGCCGCCGGGCCTCGGCGCGCGGCTCCGCCGCCGCTTCCAGACCCGCCAGGGTAGCCCAGCCGCGCTCGCGGAGGGAACGCGCTTCCGCCGGGTCGCTGCCGGCCGGCAGATAGACCCGCCGCCCCCGCTCGGCCGGCGGCAGGGCCCGCATGACGGTGTCCATGTAGAGGGTGAAGCCGGTCGAGGTTTCCCGCGCCGCGCCGAAGCCGTCGGCCAGGTAGCGCCCGCCCCGGCCGAGCTCGCCGCGCACGCCGCGGGCGAAGATCGTGAAACTGATGCCGCTGTGGTACTCGAAGCCCCGGTGCTCGACCGGGTCGACGGTGAGCGCTAGCTCCGGCATGGCGCGCCGCACCTCGGCAACCACCCGGCCCAGGCTCTCGAGCTCGCGCCGGGCCTCCTCGGGCAGGTCGAGCGCTTCCAGGGCGGGAAGCGTCCGGTCGGCCGGCCCGCCGGCCCGCAGCAGGGCCTCGAAGAGCGCAGCCTCGGCGCCGGCGAGGGACGCGACCCCGGCCGCATCCTTGCGGTCGAGCGCCTTGCGCAGCGCGTCGGCGGCCTCCGCCTCGATGGCCAGCGTCCCCGTCATGGCGGGCACCAGGGTCGGCAGGCTGAGGTCCACGCTCAGACCCTCGACCCCGGCGGCCTCCAGGGCGCGGGCCGCCAGCACCACCACCTCGGCGTCGCCGGCCTCCTGAGGCGCCCCGATCAGCTCGGCGCCCGCCTGGGCCACCTGGCGCTCGGGGCGGAGCTGGCCGCCGCGCACCCGCAAGACCTGACCCCCATAGCAGAGCCGCAGGGGCCGCGGCGCCGATTTGAGGCGGGTGCGGGCGATGCGGGCCACCTGGGGCGTGATGTCGGCGCGCAGCGCCATCATGCGCTGGCTGATGGGGTCCATCAGGCGGAAGCTCTCCTTGGCGACCGCCAGGCCCGCGCCTGACAGCAGGGTCTCCTCGAACTCCATGAGGGGCGGCTTGACCCGCTCGTAGCCGAAGGAGGCGAAGGAGGCGGCCAGGCTTTCGAGGACGCCGGCCTCGTGGGCCGCGTCCGGCGGAAGCAGGTCCTGAAGCCCGGCGGGCAGCAGCGCCTTTTCGGCCGAATCCGTCATTGGCTCGCTCGCGTCTCGCCGCGCCCGGAAGCGACCGGAAGGTCCCGCACGGATGGGCGAGATCCGGCCCGGAGGCGGCGGAAAGTAAGGCGGAACAGGGTACTACCCGGTTTGCTCCGGCGCGGCAAACGGAAAAGCCGCCTACTTCTGGCGGTTCCCGGGCGCTGCCGATAAGGTTGCGCCGGTCGATGCGGCGCGCGCCGCACGAGAGCGGTTGGAGACGGCAGATGGAAGATCAGATTTCGACCATTGTGAATGAACTCCAGGTCATGGCAGTGACCTACGGACTGGACCTGATCGGCGCCATTGTCATCCTGGTCGTCGGCTGGATCGTGGCCGGCTGGGTCAAGAGGCTGGTGAACAAGGCGCTCGGGCGCCTGCCGCGCACGGACCCGACGGTGACCCGGGCGCTGTCGAGCCTGGCGCGCTATCTGGTGCTGGTGCTGGTGATCGTCGCGGTGCTCGCCCAGTTCGGCGTGCAGACGGCCAGCATCCTGGCGGTCCTGGGCACGGCGGGCCTCGCCGTCGGCCTGGCGCTGCAGGGCACTCTCACCAACATCGCCGCCGGCTTCATGCTGCTGCTCCTGCGCCCCTTCAAGATCGGCGACTATATCGACGCCGAGGGCACGGCCGGGACGGTCGACGAGATCGGCCTGTTCAGCACCGAATTCACCACCTACGACGGCCTCTACCTGGTGGTGCCCAACAACCAGATCTGGACCAAGTCGATCATCAACTACTCGCGGCTGCCCAACCGGCGCCTCGACGTGGTGATCGGCATCTCCTACGACGACGACATCGCCGCCGCCCGCACGGCGCTCATGGCGCTGCTCGAAGGCGACGAGCGGATCATGAAGGATCCCGCTCCCCAGGTGCTGGTCACGGCGCTGGCCGACAGCTCGGTCAACCTCAACATGCGCTGCTGGACCCATCGCGACCACTACTGGGACCTGCTGTTCACGCTCAACGAGCAGGGCAAGCTCAGGGTCGAGGCGGCGGGCTGCACCATCCCCTTCCCGCAGCGCGACGTGCACATGATGGCGAACGAGGGGTCGGGCGGCCCGGCGGCCGAGAGCGCGGCGGCCTGAAGCGGGACCGGCGCCGGCCAGTCTCCAGAAACGTGTCAGGGACATGCTGGACGTGAGCTTCGGCCGACCCACTTCCCTGGCGGCGGCGGCACAAGGGGCCGACCGCTGGCTCGGGGCCGCGGCGGTCCTCGCCGGCGCGCTGCTGCTGGCGGGCTGGCTGCTCCCCATCATGACGGTCGAGCGCCTCCTGTTCCTCTCGCGCGAGGTCTCGATCCTGCAGGGCGTGGGCGAGCTCTGGTCCGAGGGCGAGCGCTTCCTGGCGGCAGTGATCGGCGTCTTCTCCATTGTGCTGCCGGCGCTCAAGCTGGGTCTGGCGCTCTACCTCTGGTACCGGGTCGAGGCCGGCAGCCAGGCGCTGCAACGGGCCTTCTCCTGGCTCGAGGCGGCGGGCCGCTGGTCCATGCTCGACGTCTTCATCGTGGCCCTCATCGTGGTGGCGATCCGCAGTTCGCTGATCGACGACGTCTCGGTGCATCCCGGCGTCTACGTCTTCACGGCGGCCATCGTCTGCTCGCTCCTCGTCGTCCAGCGCATGCGGGTGCTCGCGCGCCGGGCTCTGGCCGAAGGCAGCGCGGAGGGACCGCCCGAAGAGCGATCTCTTTGAGTGGTCGGTCGGACGCGCCCTAGAATTCGAGGGGCGTGGCCTGACGGATGTGGGGCAGGCGGCGCACCTCGCACAGCACCTCGGCCGGGATCCGCTGGTCCAGCTCGACCAGCGCCAGGGCCTCGCCGCCCGGCTTGGCCCGGCCCAGGTGGAAGGTCGCGATGTTGAGGCCGGCATCACCCAGGGTGGTGCCCAGGGCGCCGATCAGGCCGGGCTTGTCCTCGTTGGTGATGTAGAGCATGTGGGGCGAGACCTCGGCCTCGATGGGGATGCCCTTGATCTCGACCAGGCGCGGCTTGTCGCCGCCGAAGAGGGTGCCCGCGACGCCGCGGGTCTGGGTCTCGCTGGTGACGGTGAGGCGGATCAGGGTCTGGTAGTCGCAGTCCCGCTCGTGCTTGACCTCGGCCACGTCGATGTTGCGCTGGCGGGCGATCACCGGGGCGTTCACCAGGTTCACGCTGTCGAGCATGGGGGTCAGCAGCGCGGCCAGGGCCGCCTGGGTGAGCGGCCGCGTGTTGAGATGGGCCACCAGGCCCTCGTACTCGATGGTGACCTCGCGGATGCCGCTGCGGGTCAGTTGGCCGGCGAAGGAGCCGAGCTGGCCCGCGAGAGTCATGTAGGGCCCAAGCTTCTTGGCTTCCTCGGCAGAGAGCGAGGGCATGTTGACGGCGTTGCTGACGGCGCCGGTCAAGAGGTAGTCCGACATCTGCTGTGCGATCTGGATCGCCACCTTGGTCTGGGCCTCGCTGGTGGAGGCGCCGAGGTGGGGCGTCGCCACCAGCTTCTCGGAGCCGAACAGCGGGTTGTGGGTCGCCGGCTCCTCGCTGAAGACGTCGAGGGCGGCGCCGCCCACCTGCCCGGACTCGAGCGCGGCCTTCAAGTCCGCCTCCACAACGAGATCGCCGCGGGCGCAGTTCACCAGCAGCACGCCCGGCCTGGTCTTGGCGAGCGCCTTCGCGTCGATCATGCCCCGGGTCTGGTCGGTCAGCGGCACGTGCAGCGTGATGGCGTCGGAGCGCGCCAGCAGGTCGTCGAGATCGACTTTCTCCACCCCCAGGTCCTCGGCCCTCTCCGGCGACAGGAAGGGGTCGTAGGCGATCACGTGCATGCGCAGGCCGAGCGCCCGGTCGGCGACGATGGCGCCGATGTTGCCGCAGCCGACGATGCCGAGTGTCTTGCCGGTCAGCTCGGTGCCCATGAAGCGGGACTTCTCCCACTTGCCAGCCTGGGTCGAGCTGTCGGCCGCCGGGATCTTGCGGGCAAGCGCGAAGAGCATCGCGAGGGCGTGCTCGGCCGTGGTGATGGAATTTCCGCCGGGCGTGTTCATGACCACGATGCCGCGCTGGGTCGCCGCCGGCACGTCGATGTTGTCGACGCCGATGCCGGCGCGCCCGACCACCTTCAGCGCCTCGCCCGCGGCCAGCACCTCGGCCGACACCTGGGTGGAGGAGCGTACCGCCAGCCCCTCGTAGGTATGGATGCAGGAGATCAGCTCGTCGGGCGAGAGGCCCGGCTTGTAGTCGGCCTCGACGCCCCAGGACTTGAAGGTCTCGAGCGCCTCATCGCTGATCTTGTCGCCGATCAGGACCTTTGCCATGGCGCCGCGCCTCACGCCGCCCGGCGCTCGGCCCGCACCTGGGCATAGGCCCAGTCGAGCCAGGGCAGGACGGCGGACAGGTCCTCGTGCGCCACCGTGGCGCCGCCCCAGAGGCGCAGACCCGGCGGCGCGTCCCGGTAGGCCCCCAGGTCGTAGCCGGCGCCCTCGCGCTCCAGCAGCGCGGCCATCTCCTTGGCCGCGGCAGCCTGGGCCTCGGGCGACAGGGCCCGGAACCAGGGGTCGGCGATCCTGAGACAGATACTGGTGCAGGAGCGGGTCGCCGGCTCGCGGGCGAGGAAGTCCGCCCAGCCGCTCTCCGCCACCCAGTCGGCGACCAGCGCCAGGCTGGCCTCGGCATGGGCAACGAGGGCGTTCAATCCGCCGCGGCCTTCCGCCCAGGCGAGGCCGTCGAGCGCGTCCTCGACGCAGAGCATGGAGGGCGTGTTGATGGTCTCGCCGCGGAAGATTCCCTCATTGAGGCGCCCGCCCTTGGTCAGGCGGAAGATCTTGGGCAGTGGCCAAGGGGGCGTGTGGCTTTCCAGGCGCTCGACCGCCCGGGGGCTCAGCGCCAGCATGCCGTGGGCCGCCTCGCCGCCCAGCACCTTCTGCCAGGACCAGGTGACCGCGTCGAGCTTCCGCCACGGCAGATCCATGGCGAAGACCGCCGAGGTGGCGTCGCAGATGGTGAGCCCGGCCCGCTCGTCGGCGATCCAGTCCCCGTCGGGCAGGCGCACGCCGGAGGTCGTGCCGTTCCAGGTGAAGACCGCGTCGCGGCCGGGATCGACCGACCCCAGGTCCGGCAGCAGGCCGTAGTCGGCCTCCAGGAGCCGCACGTCCTCGAGGCGAAGCTGATTGACGATGTCGTTGGCCCAGCCGCGGCCGAAGCTCTCCCAGGCCAGCACGTCGACGCCGCGAGGCCCGAGCAGGGACCAGAGGGCGAGCTCCACCGCCCCCGTGTCCGAGGCGGGCACGATGGCCAGGCGATAGTCGTCGGGCATCTCCAGCAGCCGGCGCGACCAGGCGATGACCTCGGCCAGCTTGGCCTTGCCCGCCGGGGAGCGGTGGGAGCGGCCGAGCAGGGCCGGCGCGAGAGTCTCGGGCGTCCAGCCGGGCCGCTTGGCACAGGGCCCCGAGGAGAAGCAGGGGTTGGCCGGCCGGTGCCGCGGCTTCTTCACGGTCGAGCTTGCCATGCAGCGGGTCTTTCGCAACTGCGAAAACGGAAAGCGCCTGAGAGCGCAGGACGACGGCGGAAAGTGGCAGGGAACTTAGGACGCATGTTGCAGTGCGTCAAGACGGGCCGGGCGCCGCCTCCGGGCCCGCCCGGGCGCTGCGTTTGTGGCCTTGATCGTGCCTGGGTTAGGCTGTAAATCGCGGGCGCCGGCAGAGGGGCATCCCCGCGGGATGCTGCCGCCATATCGGGAAGCGATGACCACCGAACAGATCTCTCTCTTCGCCATCCTCGGCGTGGCGCTCGCGCTGTTCGTCTGGGGGCGGGTGCGCTACGACATCGTCGCCGTGCTGGCCCTGTTGGCGGCGGTCCTTGCGGGCGTGGTGCCCTCGGCCATGGCCTTCTCCGGCTTCGGGCACCCGGCGGTCATCACGGTGGCGGCCGTCCTGATCCTCTCGCGCGCGCTCAGCGGCACGCACATCGTCGACTTCGCGGCGCGGCTGCTGCGCCCGCTGGGCACGCGGCCGACCCTGCACATCCTCGCCATCGGCACCATGATCGCCGGCTGCTCGGCCTTCATGAACAATGTGGGCGCCCTTGCGCTCCTGCTTCCAGTGGCGCTGAAGAGCGCCTACGACGCCGGACGGCCGCCCAGCGAGGTGCTCATGCCGCTTTCCTTCGGCTCGCTGCTGGGCGGCCTCATCACTCTGATCGGCACGCCGCCCAACATCATCATCGCCAACCAGCGCGCCGCCAGGACCGGCGAGGCCTTCGGCATGTTCGACTTCACGCCGGTCGGACTGGCGGTGGCCGCGGTCGGCGTCGTCTTCATTGCGCTCATCGGATGGCGCCTGGTGCCCCTGCGCGCCCAAGCCGAGGAAAAGGGCGAGTCCCTGTTCGAGATCCCACACTACATCACCGAGGTGCGCCTGCCGGCCGGCTCGCCCTACGTCGGGCGCCGGCTCGTGGACCTGGAGACCCTGGGCCAGGCGGATATCGCTGTCGTCGCCCTGGTCCGGCGCCAGGACCGCTTGCTGGCGCCCACGGGCTTCATGCGCCTCAACGAGGGCGACATCCTGATCCTCGAGGCCCACACGGCAGCCCTGGAGCGGCTGGTCGAGGACGCCCAGCTTGAGATGGTCGGCAGCGAGGAGCTCGACGCCGCGGCGCTGCGCTCGGAACGGGTCGGCCTGGTCGAGATCGTGGTCATGCCCGGCTCGCGCTTGGAAGGGCGGACGGCGCAGAACCTCCGCCTGCATCCGCGCTACGGGGTCAACCTGCTGGCCGTCTCGCGCCAGGGCCACCCGATCACCGACCGCCTGGGCCAGGTCCCCTTCATGGCCGGCGACGTGCTGCTGCTGCAGGGCGAACGCGAGTCCATGCCGGACACCCTGGCGACCTTGGGCGCCCTGCCCCTCGCCCAGCGCCAGATCGGGCGGCCGCGGCCGGCCGGCTCGCTGATCGCGCCGCTGGTCTTCGGCGCGGCGATCCTGGTGGTCGCCTTCGGCCTGCTGGCGCCGCATATCGCATTTGTCGCCGCGGTCGCGGCGCTGGTGCTGTCGGGCCAGATCAACCTGCGCCAGCTCTATGAGTCCGTCGACTGGCCGGTGGTGATATTGCTGGGGGCGCTGATCCCGGTCGGTTTGGCGCTGGAGTCCACCGGCGGCAGCGGCGTGATCGCCGCCCCGTTGCTGGCAATGCGGGACAGCGTGCCCGTGTGGGTGATCCTGGCGCTCCTCATGGTGATCACCATGCTGCTCACCGACGTCATGAACAACGCCGCCACGGCCGTGCTCATGGCGCCCATCGGCATCACCCTGGCCGAGGGCCTGGGCGCGAGCGTCGACCCCTTTCTCATGGCCGTGGCGGTCGGCGCCTCCTCGGCCTATCTGACCCCCATCGGGCATCAGTCGAACCTGCTGGTGATGGGCCCCGGCGGCTATCGCTTCGCCGACTACTGGCGCCTCGGCCTGCCCCTCGACCTGCTGATCGTTGCGGTCGCCGTGCCGATGATCTTGCTGGTCTGGCCGCTGTAACGCGGCGGATCGCTACGCGGGTTCCGGACGTCGGCGCAGGATCTGCGTGCAGACCCAGGACAGGACGATCTCGTCGTCCTGGTTCCTGACCGTGTAGGTCAAGGTGGCGTAGCCCCGGTCCGCCTTGGAGCCCGAGGGCCTCAGCTCGCCCACCTCGACTTCGGTCCGGATGCTGTCGCCGACGCGCACCGGCCGGTGCCAGCGCAGCTTGTCGATGCCCGGCGAGCCCATGGAGGAGGCCGCGATCACGTTCTCCTGGTAGAACAGGCGGAAAGCGAGCGCCAAGGTCTGAAAGCCGCTGGCGATCAGGCCGCCGAAGTGGCTCTCCTCGGCCGCCACCTTGTCGATGTGGAAGGGCTGGGGGTCGTAGGTGAGCGCGAAGTCGCTGATCAGGCCTTCGGTCAGGGTCGCCCGGCGGCTCATGAAACGCTCGCCGGTCTCGAAGTCCTCGAAGTAGCGTTCGGCCATGCGGTCTCCGTCCTTCGCCTTTTGGAGATTTCCGCCCGGTCAGGCCCGCGCGCGGGCGCGCACCAGGTCGCATTCCATGTAGATCAGGTCCGGGTAGGGATCGGCGACCTCCCCGGTCACGTCGCGGAAGCCGAGGGTGTCATAGAGCGCCCGCGCCTCCGTCATGCGGTCGAGGGTGTCGAGACGCATGAGGCGGTAGCCCGTCTCCCGCGCCGCGGCGAAGGTCTGCTCGGCGAGCCGGCGGCCGAGGCCCAGGCCGCGGAAGCCCGGCCGCACCCAAAGCCGCTTCATCTCGCAGACGCCCTCCGCCCGGCCGTCCGGGCCGAAGGGCCTGAGGCCGACCACGCCGGCCATCTCGCCCGCGACCCGGGTGAACCAGAGCCCGCCGTCGGGCGGCCCGTAGCCGCCGGGGAGCCCCGCCAGCTCCGCCTCGAAACCCTGGAAGCAGAGGTCGATGGCGAGCCAATCGGCGTACTCCAGGAACATCTCGCGGGCGAGCGGCGCCTCGTCCGGCCAGCGCGCCGGCTCCAGGCGGCATTGCAAGCCCTGACCCCGGCTCATGCCTAGTAGGGCTCCCCCTCGCGGTTGGTGAAGCGCCGGCCGCCGTCCGCCGGCCAGGCCACCAGATCCAGGTCCGGGTAGCGCGCCACGTCCTCGGGCACCCGGTCGCCCACCTCCAGATAGACGGCCGTCGCCGCGCCGCGGTTGATCAGGCAGTGGCCGTCGGCGATCCCGGCCGGGAAGCCGGCGGTCATGCCGGGCGTGAGGCGCTGCTCACCGGCATCTGTGACCAGGGTGAGCTCGCCTTCCAGCACGTAGACGAACTCGTCCTCGTGGCTGTGCCAATGGCGCTGGGCGGACCAGGCGCCCGGCTCCAGATGGACCAAATTGACCCCGAAGCGTGTGAGGCCCGCCGCGTCGCCCAGGGCGCGCTTGGCGCGGCCATCACACTCGGCCTTGAAGATCTCTGGATAGCCCGAGCCCCGGCGCGCCTCGATGCCGGCGGCTTCGAAGGCCGGTGGCTGCTTCTCGCTCATAGTGCTTCCGCTCCTCTCGTCCCCCTCCCCCGCGACCCGTTGCTCAGTAGCGTTCGCCCTTGCGGTTGGTGAAGACGCGCCCTCCGGGCCCGCTGCGCGCCACCAGGTCGACGTCCGCGTACCGGATCACGTCCTCGGCCGAGCGGCTGCCCACCTCCAGGTAGACCGCCTCGTCCGGGCCCCGGTTCACCAGGTGATGCCCGTCGGCCACCCTGGCCGGGAAGCCGGCCGCCATGCCGGGCGTGAGGCGCCGCTCGCCCGTGTCGGTCACCAGGACCAGCTCGCCCTCCAGGAGGTAGACGAACTCGTCCTCGTCGCTGTGCCAGTGGCGCGGCGAGGACCAGTCGCCCGGCCCGAGGCGCACGAGATTGACGCCGAAGCCCTTGAGTCCCAGCGCGTCGCCCAGCGCCTGCTTGGCACGGCCCGCCAGCTCGGCCCGGTAGGGATGGCGGTAGACCGAGCCCTTGCGCGCGGGCAGCGTCGCGGGATCGAGGGCCGGCGGTCGGAGGCGTTGGCTCATGACGGCTGTCTGCTGCTGCACGCGGTCTTTGCCCGTGATACCGCAATGCGCCGCCGTTGCAACCGGCTTCGGCACGCCTCATGGGCCTACACCCTGATGGTGCCCTCGAGGTAGAAGGCGCAGCGCCCGGCGATGCTCACCCGCTCGCCACGGTCCTCCACCTGGAGCTCGCCGCCGCGGCTGGAGACCTGGCGCGCGCTGAGGTGCGGCTTGTCGAGGCGCCGGGCCCAGAAGGGCGTGAGCAGGCAGTGGGCCGAGCCGGTCACCGGGTCCTCGGGAATGCCGGCGTGAGGGGCGAAGTAGCGGGAGACGAAGTCGCAGTCCTCGCCGGGCGCGGTGACGATCAGGCCGTCGCCGGGCAGGCGCTTCACCGCCTCGAGATCGGGCGCGACGGCCAGCACCGCCGCCTGATCGGCAAGGCGGGCGAGGAAGGATTTGGCCTGGCAAACCTCGAGCGGCCTCGTGCTCAGGGCCTCGGCGACCGCCTTGGCCGCCTCGGGGGCGACCGGCTCCGGCGGACGACTGGGGAAGTCGAGGGCATAGGCGCCGTTCCGTCGGCTGGTCTCCAGCACGCCGGAGCGGGTGTGGAAGCGCGCCTCGCCCCGGCCCGGCTCGAGCGCCTGGTCGATGACGTAGGCGCTGGCCAGCGTCGCGTGGCCGCAGAGGTCGACCTCGATGGACGGCGTGAACCAGCGCAGGTCGTAGTCGCCGTCGGTCCGGCGCAGCAGGTAGGCGGTCTCCGAGAGGTTGTTCTCCAGAGCGATGGCCTGCAGCACCTCGTCGGGGAGCCAGGCCTCCAGCGGGCAGACCGCGGCCGGGTTGCCGGCGAAGACACGGGAGGCGAAGGCGTCGATTTGGTAGATCGGGATTTCTGTCGTCATGGCAAGGCTCCTCCTCGCTTCATAGTGTCGACGGGGCCGCGGCTATTTTGTCCGGGCCGCGGCGGGCTTGCTCCGGGCCAGCGCCACCCCACCGACGATGACGAGGCCCGAGGCGACCAGGGGCCAGGTCAGGACCTCGCCCAGCACGGCCACCGCGAACAGCAGCCCCAGGAAGGGTTGCAGGAACTGGATCAGCCCGGTGCGGCCGATGTCGCCCTGGGCAAGCGCCCAGTACCAGGCCAGGTAGGCGACGATGGACGAGAGCAGTCCGAGATAGGCGACGGCGGCCCAGATGTCGGCATCGAGGGCCCGCAGATCCTCAAGATCGACCACGAAGGGCACCAGCGGCAGCAGCAGCAGGCCGCCGATCAGGAGCCCCCAGAGGGTGACGGCCTCGGTGCCGATCTCGCGCGCCGCCCGGGCGCCGGCGACGTAGCCGGCTGAGGCGGCCAGGCAGGACAGCAGCACGATCAGGTCGCCCTCGACGCTGGCCCCCGGCGCGGAAAGGCCGAAGCGGCGGTCGATCAGCAGCCAGGTGCCGGCGAGCGCGACGGCGGCGCCCAGCCACCAGCGCGGGCCCGGCAGGCGGCGGTCGGCGCCGGCCGCGATCAGTCCGGTCAGGATCGGCAGCAGCGCAAGGGCGAGCGCCCCGTGGGCCGCCGTGGTCCGCTCCACCCCCAGACTGAAAAGCAGCGGGAAAACGACGAAGCCGCCGAGGGCGGAGACCGCCAGCAGCCCGCGGGTCCAACCGGCCGCCGGCAGCCCGTGCCTCCGGATGAGCAGCAGCGGCGCCGCGATCAGGGTGCCCAGCAGGGTGCGGAAGAGGCCGACGGCGAGCGGGTCCAGCTCGCCCACCGCCAGCTTGGTGGCGATCGGCGTGCCGGCCCAGATGACCACGGCCGAGAGAGCCGCGGCGAGCACCGGGAGAGGCGCCGCAGCCGGCGGGCCGGCGTGGCTCTCCACCGGCCCGCCGGCCGTCCGGTCCGACGGGGAGAGGGAAGGTCTCGGCAGGTGCGCCGGCCGGACCATGGGCGGGGGCCCCGGGCGTCAGGCCCGCCAGAAGGGCTTGGCGACCTCCCGGGCGACGTCCTGCGGCGTCAGCCCGAGGTCCTCGAGCCGATGCCGATCGAGTCTTGCCAAGGCGTGGCGCTCATTGGACCGCTGCTGCCAGACGAGCAGGAGACGCCAGAGACTGGCGATCACGACGGTAATCCGGCGCCCGTAGTCCGCCCGGTTCGGCCTCAGAAGGGTCCGCGACCGATCCGGGAGGCCCTTGATCGATATTGTATGCATTCGATCCTCCCAAGATCGTGAGATTGACATGCAAACGCTGATCTCTGACCAGCACAATCACTATATATCTTGCCAATTGTCTCGATCAATGTTTATATTGTCACCATGACAAATTGGTCTCCCCAAATCGAGGAGCGAAACGGCCCGCGCTATCTGGCGATCGCGGACGCGTTGGCCGCCGACGTCTCCAACGGCCGGCTCGAGGCCGGTGCCCGTCTGCCGACCCACCGCGATCTGGCCTGGCACCTGGGCGTCACCGTCGGCACCGTGAGCCGCGCCTACGCCGAGGCCGAACGGCGCGGGCTGATCTACGGCGAGGTCGGGCGCGGCACCTTCGTGCGCGAGCGCACGCCCTCTGTGCTGCCCCACCATACGGCGAACCGCGCGGACTTCATCGACCTCTCCTACAACTTCCCGCCCCTCGAGACCTCGCTGCCCCTCTTGTCGGACACCATCGCAGAGGTGGCCCGCTCCGCCGAGCTGGAGGAACTCTCGAGCTATCGCATGGATCCCGGCCGCCTGGACCACCGCGCGGCCTTCGCCGACTGGATCGGCGAGTCCGGCCTGGCGAGCGAGCCGGACAACCTGGTGCTCACCCATGGGGCCCAGAACGCCATGATGCTCGCCATGATGGCGCTGGCGCGCCCGGGCGCGGGCGTGCTGACCGAGGAGCTCACCTACTACGGCATCAAGACCATCGCCGCCCAGCTCGACCTGCGTCTGCACGGCGTCGCCATGGACGAGCACGGCCTCGACCCGGCAGCCTTCGACGCCGCCTGCCGCAGCACGGGCGCCAAGGTGCTCTACTGCATCCCCACTCTGCAGAACCCCACCGCCCGGGTCATGCCCGCCGAGCGCCGCCGGGAGATCGCCGCCATCGCCGCGCGCCACGAGGTGCTGATCGTCGAGGACGATGTTTACGGCTTCCTGCCTGAGGACGCGCCCGCGCCGCTTTCGGCCGAGGCCCCGGAGCGCTCGGTCTACATCTCGGGCTTCTCCAAGTTCGTCGGACCGGGCCTGAGGCTCGGCTTCCTGCGCACCTTTCCCCAGGCGGTGCGGGCGATCGCCTCGGCGCTGCGCGCCACTACCCTGGTCACGCCGACGATCATGGCCGAGGTCGGCGCCCGCCTGATCCGCCGCGGCCAGGCCCGCCAGCTCGCCCTATGGCAGCGCGAGGAGGCCCAGCGCCGCCAGCGCCAGGCGGCGGAGATCCTGGCCGGGCAGAAGGTCTCCACCCATCCGGATTCCTTCCACCTCTGGCTGGAGCTGCCGGAGCCCTGGCGGCGGGAGATCTTCGCGGCCGAAGCCCGCGAGCGCGGCGTCGGCGTTGCGCCGGCCGAGGTCTTCGCCGCCGGCCGCCAGCCGGTGCCTCACGCGGTGCGGCTCTGCCTGCAGGCGGCCGCGGCCCCGGCCGAGGTGGAGCGGGCGCTCACGGTGCTGGCCGATATGCTCTCGGGCCAGCCCGACCGCGCGCTGGCCATGGTCTGAGCCGCCGCAGGCCTCCGCACCCGGCCGGGACCGGCCATGCCAATCGCCCGCAAGCTGCGCTAGCATGGTCCCTCGTCGGGAGGGACCGAATACCTTGGCATCGGGAACCAAGCGAAGGCTCGCCGCCGTGCTGGCGGCCGACGTGGCCGGCTACAGCCGGCTCATGCGGGCCGACGAGTCCGGCACGCTGGCCGAGCTGAAGGCTCACCGTTCGGCCGTCTTCGAGCCGGCCATCGCCGAGCACGGCGGGCGCATCGTCAAGCTCATGGGCGACGGCCTGCTGGCCGAGTTCGCCAGCATCCTGGACGCCGCGCTCTGCGCCGTCGCCATGCAGCGCGCCCTGGCCGAACGCAACGCGGCGCTGCCGGCCGAGCGCCGCATGCTGTTCCGCATGGGGCTCAACCTCGGCGACGTGCTGATCGAGGGCGAGGACATCTACGGCGACGGGGTGAACGTCGCCGCCCGCCTCGAGGCGCTCGCCGAGCCCGGCGGGATCGCCATCTCGGAACCGGTCCACCAGCAGGTCTCGGGCAAGATCGATCTCGCCTTCGAGGACAAGGGCACCCGGCGGGTCAAGAACCTGCCGGACCCGATCCGGGTCTACTGCGCCAACCCCGCAACGGACCCAGGCAGCGCGGCGCAGGACAGCGATGGCCCTGCGAGCCGCGAAGATGGAGGCGCCGGCGACGGCCTGCCCGCGATCGCGGTCCTGCCCTTCGCCAACATGTCCGGCGACCCGGAGCAGGACTACTTCTCCGACGGCATCAGCGAGGACATCATCACCGAGCTTTCGCGCTTCCGCTCGCTGCGCGTGATCGCCCGCAACTCCGCCTTCACCTACAAGGGCCGGGCGGTGCGCGCCGAGGAGGTGGGCCGCGACCTCGGCGTCGCCTACATGGTCGAGGGCAGCGTGCGCAAGTCCGGCCACAGGGTGCGGGTGACCGCCCAGCTGATCGAGACGGCGAGCGGCAAGCACCTCTGGGCCGAGCGCTACGACCGCGAGCTGGAGGACCTCTTCGACCTGCAGGATGAGATCACCCGCGCCGTCGCCGCAGCGGTGGAGCCGGAGCTGGGCCGGGTGGAGCTCGCACGCGCACGCCAGAAGCCGCCGGAGAACCTGAGCGCCTGGGACCGCTACCAGCGCGGCCTCTGGCACTCCTACAAGGACACCAAGGCCGACAACGCGGCGGCCCTCAGGGAGCTCCGGCAGGCCATCGCCCTCAGCCCCGATTTCGCGCCGCCCTACGCGGTCGCGGCCGAGGTGCTGTTCCAAGAAGTGATCGGCGGCTACCGGCACTTCGCCGGCCAGTCCGTGGACGAGGCCGTGGCGCTCGCCGAGACGGCAGTCGCCCTCGACGACAAGGACGCACTGGGGCACACGGTGCTGGGCCGCATGAAGCTGCTGCAGTGCCGGCACGAGGAGTCCCTGGCGGCGCTGGAGGCGGCCGTCGCCCTCAACCCCAGCTACGCCGACGCGCACCACGGCCTCGGCTTCTCCCTGATCTTCTCGGGCCGGCCGGCGGAGGCGGTACCCCGATTCGAGACCTCGATCCGCCTCAGCCCCTACGACCCGCGCATCTCCTCGTTCCACGAGATGAAGGCCTGGGCGCTTCTGGTCATGGGCAGGTACGACGCGGCCCTCGCCCCCGCCAGCAGCGCGGTGCGCCGGCCCAACGCCCAGTTCTGGGCCCATGCGACCTACACCGCCGCCCTAGGCCACCTCGGCCGGCGCGAAGAGGCCGCCGCCGCGCGCGGCGAGCTGCTGCGGCGCAACCCCGATTTCTCGGCCGATTTCGTGCGCCGCGCCGTCTACTACGAGAAGGTGCCGGAGCAGCTCGAGCGCTATATCGAGGGCTTGGAGAAGGCCGGCGTGGGGTGAGCGGTTCTACGCCGTGGCGGAGCGATCTCGCATGAAATCGACGAAGAGGCGCAGGACCTCGATGCGCGCATTGGCCCTCGGGTAGTAGAGATAGTATCCGGACCTCTCCAGCGCGTAGTCGTCGAGGACGCTTTCGAGGGTCCCCGCGCGTAGGTCCGCCTCGACCGCCGGCCGGTACAGCCAGCCGATGCCGAGGCCGTCCCGGACCGAACTCAAGAGCGCGTTGGTGCTGTTGACGATCAGGTTGCCCGTCACGTCGATGGTGCCGACGCCGGCAGCGCCCCGGAACTCCCAATCCGCGATTCGCCTGGTGGCGATGTAGCGGTAGCGGATGCAGTTGTGCTGGAGCAGGTCTTCCGGCCGTTCCGGCCGGCCATGCCGGTCGAGATAGGAGGGGGCAGCGAAAAAGACCTCCTGCAGCGGCGGGCCGAGGCGGACCGCGATCATGTCCTCGCGGATGAGCTCGCCCATCCGCACGCCGGCATGGAATCCCTCGGCGGCAATATCGACGAAGGCCTCGTCGAACGAGACCTCCAGCTCGATCTGCGGATACCTGCTTTGGAAGGCGGCGAGCTTCTTCGCGACCGTCGCCTCGTAGGCCATGTAGGGGATGGTGAGCCTCACCGTTCCCTTGCGCGCCGCGCCGGCCGCCCGCGCGTCCTCGAAGGCCGCACCCAGCTCCGCCAAAGCGGGCCGCGCCCGGGCGAGCAGCGAGCGACCCGCGTCGGTGAGCTGAACCGAGCGGGTGGTCCGGACGAAGAGGGCGGCGCCGAGGCGCTCCTCCAGCGCCCTGAGCCCATAGCTGACCGCGGGCGGGCGGACGCCCAGGCACTCGGCCGCACGGCGCTGGGAGCCCTCCTCGGCAATGGCCAGGAAGATCTCCAAGCCGCTGAAAGGTAGCCGTTCCATTCTTCGATTCTATTTATGAATCTTATTCAATTGTGCCGTCTACCGAAAATAATGTCCATGGCCTATTGATCCAGGGTCCGGGCGAATCTCGCGCGTCCGGCGGACCTGTCACCCCATGACCCGGCTTCGGGTGAGACTCTTGCACAAAGACCGGCCCTCCGATGGCGACAACCTGAAGCTGGCGGTCACCGCCATCGTCTTCACGGTCTTCGCCCTCTCTCTCGGGGACGCCCTGATCAAGGGCATCAGCGCCGAACTGCCGCTCTGGCAGGTCTTCGTCGTGCGCTCCGCCATCGCGGTTCCGGCGCTGCTGCTGGTTGCGGGGGCGCGCCGGCGCGGTCTTGCCCTCCGGCCGCTCCGACCGGGCTGGACGGCCCTGCGCAGCCTCATGCTGACCTTCATGTGGGTGGCCTACTACGCGGCCCTGCCCCACGTGGACCTCTCGGTCGCGGCGGCCGTCTACTACACCCTGCCCCTCTTCATCACCCTGCTGGCCGCTCTCTTCCTGGGCGAAGCGGTCGGCCCGCGGGGCTGGCTCGCGGTCGCGCTCGGCTTCGGCGGCGTGCTGCTGATCCTCCGGCCCCAGGCGGAGGACTTCAACGCTTACGCCCTTCTGCCGCTCGCCTCGGCGGTCCTCTACGCCTGCGCCATGATCCTCACCCGCAGCAAGTGCCGGGGCGAGAGTCCTTTGGTGCTGTCCCTGGCGTTGAACGTCTCCTTCATCGCCGTCGGGGGCCTGGCGAGCCTGACGGTCTGGCTCTGGGACCCCCCGGCTACGGAGACGGCGGCGCAGCCCTTCCTGCTCGGCGGCTGGATCGTCATGGGGCCAAAGGACTGGCTGGCCGCCGGTCTGCTGGCCACGATCATCATCGTCGGCAGCGTCTTCACCGCCATCGCCTACCAGTCCGGCCCGTCTTCCGTGGTCTCGACCTTCGACTTCGCCTATCTCGCCTTCGCCGCCCTCTGGGGCTTCCTCTTCTTCGCCGAGGTGCCCGACGCGATCACCGTCGCCGGCATCGCCCTGATCGCCACGGCGGGCATGCTGGCCATCCGGCGGTGACCCCTTGCTCCGCGGCGCGGCAGGCGCCGCTTTCAAGCCGATGGCTGGACCGGCGCCCCTCGGCTATGCTGCCGGCAATCGACACAGCGGTGGGAGGACGCCATGGCGCCTCGTCCCGCGCCCAGGGCTGTCACTGGGGCCGTCCTTGGGGCCGTCCTCGCGACCCTAGCCCTGCTTGCCGGCGCCGCCCGCTCCCAGACGCCGGTGGCGGTCGAGCTGGTGCTGGCGGTGGATACCTCGCTCAGCGTCGACGACGCCGAGTTCGCGCTGCAGATGAAGGGCATCGCCTGGGCCTTCCGCACGCCCGAGATCGTCGAGCTGATCGGCCAGCGCGACGGGGTGGCGGTGACCCTCTTCCAGTGGAGCGGCGCGGTCGATCCCCGCTTCGTGCTGCCCTGGCGGCTGCTCCGCGAGCCGGACTCGGTGGAGGACTTCGCCGCGCGGGTCGAGCACATGGGCCGGGAGCCGAGCCGCGGCTTCACCGCCATGGGCCAAGCCATCGACACGGCCATCGCGCTGATCGAGGAGAACGCCTACGCCGGGAGGGAGCTCAAGATCGACGTCTCCGCCGACGGCCGCAACAATACCGGCCCGCCGCCCTTCGCCGCCTGGCGCCGGGCCGAGGCGCTCGATATCGCCATCAACGGCCTGCCGATCCTGATCGACACCTACAACCTGGATGACTACTTCCGCGAAAAGGTCATCACCGGCCCCGGCGCCTTCGTCGAGATCGCCGCCGACTACGAGGCCTTCGCCCGGGTCTTCCTGCGCAAGCTGCGCCGCGAGTTGAGTCCGCTCACCAGCCGCGCCCCAACGCCCGCCGGCTCCGACCGACCGTCTCTGGCCGCGCGCGCGGCGCCGCAAGTTGCTGTCAGCAAAAAGCCTCTTGAGCGCTGAGGTGGAACATCGGATTGGACCCATGGCAACCATCAGGAGACTGTCGAGACCGGACGGTGAGGTCTATAGGGCGATCCGGCTGGAGGCCCTTGAGCGGCATCCGGAAGCGTTTGGTGCCTCTCTCGCCGATGAGGCGAGCCAGGATCTGGATTTCTTCGAGGGTCGGCTGGAGAGGAGCGTCGTGTTCGGCGCGTTTGTCGAAAGCGACCTGCTCGGCACCGCCGGCTATTTCCTGCCTGCGCACGAGAAGGCCAGGCACAAGGCCGTGCTCTTCGGCGTCTACGTCCGGGCGGAGGCTCGAGGTACAGGCTTGGCGCGCAAACTTCTCGAGGCGGTGCTGCAAAGCGCTCGTGGAGATGCGGAGCAGATCGGACTCACCGTGGTCAGCACGAACGAGCGCGCGCGCCACTGCTTCGAAAGCTTGGGCTTCGCCGCCTATGGCACGGAGCCGCGAGCGATGAAGGTTGGCGGCACCTACTTCGACGAGAGCCTGATGTCTTTGTCCTTCGGCACAGGGACGTAGGGCCCTGCCCTGTCACCCCTCGAACGGCCGAACCGTGTGGCTATGGTCTATGGGGCCCTGGCCGTGGCCGAAGCCGGGGGCGCGGCGCAGGGCCTCCAGCAAATAGGCGCGGGCGCGCACCACCGCCGCGTGGAGCGCGAGGCCCTGGGCGAGGCCGGTGGCGATGGCGGAGGCGAGGGTGCAGCCGGTGCCGTGGGTCTGGTCGGTCTCGACGCGCGGGCCCTCCAGCACTTCGATGCCCTCCCCGCTCGCCAGCACGTCGCGCATGACCGGGCCCGGCAGGTGTCCACCCTTCACCAGCACCGCCTCGGGTCCCAGGTCCAGCAAGGCCCGGGCCGCGGCCTTCTGCCCTTCCAGGTCGGCGACCGTGAGGCCGGTCAGGGCTTCGGCCTCGGGAGCGTTGGGGGTGAGGAGCGCGGCCCGGGGCAGGAGGCGGCGCTTCAAAGTCTCGACCGCGTCAGCCGCCAGGAGGGACGCGCCGCCCTGGGCCACCATGACCGGGTCGGCCACCAGGGGAATGCCGGCGCCCGTCTCGTCCAGCACCTCGACCACCGCCTCGATCACCGCGGCCTCGTGCAGCATGCCGGTCTTCACGGCGTCGGCGCCGATGTCCTCCAACACCAGGCGCATCTGCTGCTGGATGAAGGCGGGCTCCACCCCCATGACGCCGAACACGCCGCGGGTGTTCTGGGCGGTGAGCGCCGTCACCGCCGTCATGGCGTAGCCGCCCAGCGCCGTCACCGTCTTGATGTCGGCCTGGATGCCGGCGCCGCCGCCCGAATCCGAGCCGGCAGCGATCAGGACCCGTCCCTGCACCTTGCCCCTCCCCTTGTTCCCGCGCTCTCAGCCGGCGGCGGCCTGGCTTTCTTCCATGGAGGCGACGATGGCGTCGACCGCCTGGGCCACCTGGGCCGCGTCCTCGCCCTCGGCCATGACCCGTACCACCGGCTCCGTGCCCGAGGGCCGGATCACCAGACGCCCCGCGGAGCCCAGGAAGGCCTCCGCGTCCGCGATCGCCCCCTTCACCTCCGCCCGCTCCAAGGCCGCCGCCGGGCAGCGCACGTTGCGCAAGAGCTGCGGCAGGGGCTCGAAGACCCGCAAGACCTCCCCCGCCGGTGCCCCCGCCTCCACCAGCACCGCCAGCACCTGAAGCGCCGCGATCACACCGTCGCCCGTCGTCGCGTAGTCCGTCAGGATCACGTGACCCGAGGGCTCGCCCCCCAGGTTGCCGCCGCCCCGGCGCAAGGCCTCCAGCACGTAGCGGTCGCCCACCGCCGTGCGCTCCAGCGCAAGGCCCAGGCCCTCAAGATAGCGCTCCAGGCCCAGGTTCGACATGACCGTCCCCACCACCCCCGGCCGGGCGAGCCGGCCCGCCGCCTGCCACGACCTGGCGATCAGCCCCAGCACCTGGTCGCCGTCCACCAGGTGCCCCCGCTCGTCCACCAGGATCACCCGGTCGGCGTCGCCGTCGAGCGCGATCCCCAGATCCGCCCCCTCGCGCAGCACCGCCTCCTGTAGCGCCCCCGGCGCCGTCGCACCGCAGTCCCGGTTGATGTTGAAGCCGTCGGGGGCCACCGCCAGCGGCAGCGTCTCCGCCCCCAGCTCGTAGAGCACCGCCGGCGCCACCTTGTAGGCCGCCCCGTTGGCGCAATCGACCACGATCTTGAGATCGTCCAGGCGCAAGCTGCGCGGGAAGGCGCCCTTGGCGTACTCGATGCAGCGCCCCAGCGCGTCGTCGAGCCGCCGGGCCCGGCCGAGCTCCGGCGCAGGCGCGAGGTCGGCGTCGGCGCCGGCCGCTATGCGCGCCTCGATCGCCCGCTCCACCTCGTCCGAGAGCTTCAGGCCGTCCGGGCCGAAGAGCTTGATGCCGTTGTCCTGGAAGGGGTTGTGGGAGGCTGAGATCATGACCCCGAGATCGGCCCGCAGGGAGCGGGTCAGCATGGCGACCGCGGGTGTGGGCACCGGGCCCAGCAGCACCACGTCCATGCCCACGGAGATGAAGCCGGCGGTCAGCGCCGGCTCCAGCATGTAGCCCGAGAGGCGCGTGTCCTTGCCGATCACCACGTGGTGGCGGTGGGCGCCGCGGGTGAACTGGGCCCCCGCCGCCTGCGCCACGCGCACCGCCGTCTCCGTCGTCACCGGCGCGACGTTCGCCTCGCCGCGGATCCCGTCCGTCCCGAACAGCTCTCTCGTCATCGCAGGGGCGACTCCTTGGTGGGAACCGCACCTTTCTAGCAAAGGCGCGGCCGGTCGAGCTACGGCTTCGCGCCGGGCGCGGCGGCGAAGATGGCCTGCCAGACGTCGACCGCCTGGCGGGTCTCGGCCACGTCATGGACCCTGAGGATCCGCACGCCGCGGGCGAGGCCGGCGAGGGCCGCGGCCAGGGAACCCGCCAGGCGATCCTTCGGCGCCTCGCCGCGCGACAGCTTGGCGAGGAAGGACTTGCGGCTGACCCCCAGCAGCAGCGGGCAGCCGAGGTCGTGGAACAGCGCCAGTTGGTCCAGGAGCTCCAGATTGTGCTGAAGGGTCTTGCCGAAGCCGATGCCCGGGTCGACGGCGATGCGCGAGCGCTCGATACCGGCGGCCTCGCAGGCCGCGATGCGGGCCGCCAGATGGTCGTGGACGTCGAGAGCCACGTCGTCGTAGCGCGGGTCCTTCTGCATGGTGCTGGGCTCGCCCAGCATGTGCATGAGCACGACACCGGCATCGGAGCCTGCGACGAGGCCCAAGCTGCCGGGATCGCCCGCGAGCGCCGTCACGTCGTTGACGATGGCCGCCCCGGCAGCCAGCGCCTCGGCCATGACCCGGGCCCGGCGGGTGTCGATGGAAACGCGCTGGCCTTCGGCCGCCAGCGCCTTCACCACCGGCAGGGTGCGGCGCAGCTCCTCCGCCTCGGAGACCGGCTCGGCGCCGGGGCGGGTCGACTCCCCGCCCACGTCGAGGATCGCCGCCCCGGCCTCGGCCAGCGCCAGACCGTCGGCCACGGCGCGGCCGGCGTCGAAGCGATCGCCGCCATCGGAGAAGCTGTCGGGGGTCACGTTGATGACGCCCATGACGCGCGGGCGGTCCAGGGCGAGGCCCGCGAAGTCCGGCCGCGGCGCCGAGAGCCGCTCCAGCCGCCGCTCGCCTTCGGCCGCCAGTCCCGGGTCGCGGGCCGCAAGCAGGTCGGCGAGATCCGCCGGATCGACCTGCTCGCGGGCGATCACGGCGCCGTCCTGCCGCCAGACGAGCCCGAGGCGGGCGAAACGGAGCGGGCCGCCGGCCAGCGGCCGGGCGCCCGGCGGCAGATCCCCGGTCGCGCCCAGGTCGAGTGGGCGCAGATAGAGGGAAGGGCTCATGGCGCTGAGCTTATAGAGACGCAAAGCCCCGCTGAAAAGCGGGGCTCTGGCTGTGGCTTCTTGCTGGTACGAGGAACCGCCGGGCGTTCAGCTTCCGGGCTGGGGCTCGGGCTCCATGCCGCCGGGGCTGCCCTTGCCCGGGCCCTTGGCGGGCTAGCTACATAAGAATTGAGCATGTGTTCTTTCTTAATTTTCTTGGGGGAAGGGTTCTTGCGATATTTTTAATTTTATTTTCTTTTTTATTTAAAAAAATAAACTATTAAACCACCATAGCCTACAGTGATGCTTTTTCATCCCAAGGTTGACCCCACCAATGGTACTGTTGGTTTTGGATCCGGCCTTCATGGCTGGGCTTTTACCATGAAACACTTTGCAGAATTCTATTCGGCAAAGTTCAAGATTGAGCCAGCTGAGTTGATGAAACGTCTGTGGGGAGATCAATTCTACAATGCTAAGGACAAGAAGTGGGCTAAGAGTTACTCAGACGGTTATGTTCGAGGATTTAACCAGTTCATTTTGGATCCAATTTACAAGGTTTGCACCATGTGGTGTGTGTGGTGAAATATATACAGTACTGCCAAGAAATAACTTAACACTGCGTCTACCCGCGGGCGCCCGAGGGCTCCCCGCGTCCACCGTCTAAGCTGCCCGCGTCCTGCCCGCAGTTCGCCCGCGGTTCGCCCGCGTTTTGCGTCTGTGCTTCCCGCGTCTTGCCCGCGGGCTGCGTCCAGCAATTTTGTGTGTGCTGGACGCAGTCTTCGTAACACCTTCGGAAAAAGACGAACTCTATAAGACCATGTTCGGGACTATATCTCTAATATAACTCGATAAGAGCATGTTCGTAAAATCGGCGTATAGCAAAACAGAATTTTGGTTTCATGAGCTAATATCTTGCATTCTAGTAAACAAACTGCGAATACAATAATTTTAAACGGAGAACGTCTAAGTATAAATTGTCGTTGTCATAAAAACATGTCCATGTCGCGCGGTGATACATGTCATGCTGCTCAAATGATATCTTAAGATATTTTTCATACAAATTGTCGTTCGTTTTTATGTACCGCCAGTTATTATGACTTTACTTACCTCTTACAACAACCCACATTATACAAATACTTCATGGCTAGTGATATGAAATCGTTTACTGTAATACTCCATGCATGCAGTCATTGTGTAGTCAACTTCCAATATCTATTGCGAGCGTTGCTATAGAAATTGCTATAGTCTTTTGCCTGAATATATTCTTTACACATGACAATCGTTCAGTTATAATCAGAAACTGGAAGTGCAAGTCGGTGCGCGTTTTTGGT
>CBDDCC010000010.1:0-274510 GCA_965225935.1 Rhodospirillales bacterium | reverse complement strand
ATTCCCTCAAGATCGTGGTACAGCAGGGCTTGGACCGGGCGAGCTGGGAGGAAACCCTCGACTGGATGGTCGAGGAACAGGGCATGCCCGAGCTGGACCCCGAGGAGCAGGAGCTGATGCTCGACTACCTGACCGAGCACTATGGCAGATAGCGCTTGATCAGAGCTGGTTAGGGTCCGGGATTAGCGCGCGGCCTTGAGGCGGGCCGCCTCCTCGAGCGCCGCCGCGCGCAAGAGGATATTGTCCGGGCCGCCCACCACCAGATCGTAGCCGTCGGCGAAAAGCTCCTCGGGACTGCGCCCGGGCGTGGGGATGGCGGCCAGCAGCTTGCCGGCTGCCTTGGCCGCCGCCTCTACCCGGCCGATGGCCTCGCGCACCTCGGGATGGTCCGGCGCCCCCAAGTGGCCCAGGCTGGCCGAGAGGTCGAAAGGTCCGAGGAACAGCAGGTCGACGCCCTCGGTGGCGGCGACCTCCTCGACGTTTTCGAGCCCGGACGGGGTCTCGATCTGGCACATGACCAGCAGTTCGTCGGCGCCGCCGGAACAATAGTCCTGCCAGCTTTCGCCGTAGCCGGTGGCGCGCACGATGGGGGCGGCCATGCCGCGCCCTCCGCGCGGCGCATAGCGGCAGGCGGCGACCGCGGCCTCCGCCTCGGCCCGGCTGCTGACGGCGGGGATCATGATGGCGTCGAGCCCGAGATCGAGCGCCCGCTTGATCGGCACGGGGTCGTTCTCCTCGACCCGCAGCATGACGGCGAGGCCGGCGCCCTTGACGGCGTGCATCAGGGCCATGGCGTCCATGATGCCGCCGGGCCCGTGCTCCAGGTCGATCAGGACGCTGTCGTAGCCGGCTCCGGCGACGATCTCTGCCGCGATCGGACTGAACATCTGCAAGAAGCAGCCGTCGGCGCGCCGGCCCGCCTGCAGACGGGCCTTGAAGGACTCTTCGGCCATGCGTGACCTCCCCCGGCGGGGCTTGCGCCCTCGTTGTTGTCGAGACGCCCGGTTAGGGCGTCAGTATCTTACAGAAGCTGCGCGGATCTGCGTTGCGAATTTGCCGGCAGAGTTCCTGGGCGGCATAGGCCGTGTTGAGCGGCCCCGCCATGACCCGGTAGAACTTGCCCTGGTCGCCATAGTCCACCTCGTTGATGGAGACCTGCACCGAGCCCAGGGCCTTGGCGTGCTTGTCCCGGGCCCGCTCCCAGAGCTCGTTGGCGGCGTCTCTGGTGTAGGCGGACAGCAGCCAGATCTGATAGATCCCCTGCCCGTCGCTCACACCGCCCTGGCCGCCCTCCGGCCGTGCCGCCAGTTGAGGATCCGCTGTGTCGCTTCGCGAGCCGTTGGCGGCCGCGCTCTCCGTCGCGCCCACGTCGAGAGAGCCGACGCTGATCACGGCCTCCCCATCGTCCGAGCCGTCTTCACCGTCGCGGGCCGGCTCGACGTTGAGGACGCTCCCCAGGCTGGGCCCGGTGGCTTCGGCCACCGGCTCCGCCGGAGCGCTCCCCTGGAGCTGCGCGAGGACGCTGGCCGGGACCTCGGGCTTCGGCGGCGGCGGCATCAGCTCGGCGACCTTGGCGGCTCTTGCCGCGTCACCCTGCGCGCTCCCGCCGCTGGGCGCCCCGGGCATGGCGGGCTCGTCGGCGCCGGCGCCCCCACCGCTCTCCGATGTCCCCGGGCCGGAGGTGACCGCCAGGCCGAGCGGCGGCAGGGGCTTCGGGACCACGCCGTAGCGGCGCAGCTCCTCGGCCTGCAGGGTCGCCTCTGCGTGGCCCTGCTCAGCCGCCTTGTCGTACCAGGTCAGCGCCAGGCCGTCGTCGCGCTGCAGCACCCGGCCCATGCGGATGAGCTGGCCGATAGCGTACTGGGCGTCGGCCAGGCCCGCCTCCGCGGACTTGTGGAACCAGACCGCCGCCAGGCGCTCGTCCCGAGGCACGCCCTCGCCGCGGAAGTAGGCCAGGCCCAGGTTGTATTGGGCGAGCGCGTAGCCAGCCTCCGAAGCCTTCTTCCAGAGCTCCGCCGCCCGCCGCAGGTCGCGCGGCACGCCGAGGCCCTGTGCGTGCATGAGGCCCAGATTGTTCTCCGCCGCCGCCACGCCTTGGGCCGAGGCCTCCCGGTACCAGCGCACCGCCTGGGAATAGTCCTTGGCGAGGCCGCCGCCGCCGTACTCGTAGAGCTTGCCGAGATTGAACTGGGCCACCGAATCGCCGGCCTCGGCGAGCGGCAGCCAGATGTCCCGCGCCCGCTGATAGTCCCCCGCCCGGTAGGCTTCGATGCCGTCCGAGAGGCTCTGGGCGAAGGCGCTCTGGACCAGCGCGCCCTGGATCAAAGCGCCCTGGGCCAGCGCCAAGCCCAGCGCGAGACAGACCCTGGCGAGGCACGACCGGAAAGCGCACCTGCGTGGCCGCAGGCGCGCCCGCGCCGGTCCCTCGCACCCGATCTCTGGTTTCTGCGCCACTCTGCTCACCGTCCTTGGCCCATCCTTCCTGGATCAGCGCCCGCGCAGTCCCCGCGCCGCTAGCGGCCTCAGGGATAGGGGCAGTTGCCGGCGGTCACCTTCACCATACCAGCATCTCCGGCCACGACGGAGAAACGGTATTCCTTGTCGCCGATCACCATGGAATGGTGCAGCGGCAGCACGCCCTCCGTCTCCACCGAGTTGCCGCCGAGCCGCGCGAAGCGCACCACCACGGCCTGGGCCGGATCGAAGCGGGCCCGCTGATTGCCCGAGGAGTCGACCGAGTTGGCCCCCTTGGCCGTGACGATGATGGTGCTGTCGGCGAAACCGACGGCGTCGTTGCCGCCGTTGTAGAGCGGCGTCTTCACGTAGAAGCGCTTGGTGTCGACGTTGTCGGCGCAGTCCTTGCGGTCGCTGGCCTGGTCCAGCACGAAGGCCAGGCGCTCGCCGGGAATGCCGTTGGCCATCTTCTGGCGCAGCTTCTCGTAGAGGGACTTCAGCTCGCCCGAGGGGATGTCCTTGCGGTAGCGCTGCTGCCACTCCTGGACGTTGACCTTCGCGGTGCGCGCGGCCTCCGCCAGGCGGTCGTTGTCCTGCTCCAGCTGCTGGATGCGCGTCCCTAGGCCTTCGATCTCCTCCTCGAGGCGCTCGACTTCGCGCTCGGTCAGCCGGCTGCCGGTCTCGTAGGAATAGAAGCCGGCGGCCAGGATGCCGGCGAAGGCCGCCGCCCACTTCAGAACCTGCCAGCGCCGTTGGCGCTTCCGCCGGACCCTCAGCTCTCGCAAGCCTAGGCTCATGGTCTGCATGGTCCACTATTCCTTCGCCGCAACGGGTGGCGCATAGGTCCCACCGGCCGCCTCGGTGGGTGGACTCGCGAACGCCGGTCGGAGCAAAGCTATCCAATGATCCCATGTTCATGTAAAGAGCTTTCCCGACGCCGCCGGACCCGACCTAGTCCCCTCGGGGACCTCGGTCAAAAGAGGCGTGATTTCGCCGCAAATCCCAGCGGAGGAATAATGGCGACGACAGGTTAATGATATCGCAACCGGCCGGGGCTTGATAGTTGAGGGCGTCCGTTACTGGATCGTTTACTTATCGGTCCATCGTTTATTTGTGTGAAATGCGGTCCAACGGCCCCGCCGATTTGTTGTGGAAGTCACCGCTTCCTTAATGTGATGTTTGTCCTGAAGACCTAGTGATTCGGTCATGGTTGCTCGGGTTAGTCGCTCCTCCCGCCGTCGCAGAACGCGCAGCCCCCTGAAGCGCGCGCGGGTCGACGCCCATCGGCGCTGGCAGCGCCTCAAGATGGACCTGCGCATCTGGTCCTACAAGGTGACCTGGCCGCGGGTCGCCTGGATCGTGGTGCTGCTTCTGGTGGTGGCCTATCTCATCCAGGACCGTCCGGCGCCGGTGCCGAAAGACGTCGATCTGGTCGAGCTCGACTGCCTCGCCCTCAACATCTACTTCGAGGCCCGCAACGAGCCGCTCGAAGGCAAGCGGGCGGTCGGTCACGTGGTGATCAACCGGATGCAGGACGCCGCCTTCCCGCCCAGCATCTGCCAGGTGGTGCGCCAGGGCGGCGAAAACCGGCGCAACCGCTGCCAGTTCTCCTGGTGGTGCGACGGGCGCAGCGACAAGCCGGAGGACAGCGTCGCCTGGGACGAGAGCCGGGCGATCGCCTGGGACATCATGAACGGCTCCAGCCGGGACCCGACCAGCGGTGCCCTCTGGTACCACGCGGTCTACGCCGCGCCGTCCTGGCGCAAGAGGATGGCGGAGGGCCGCACCATCGGCCGCCACATCTTCTACCACCGGCCATGATCGCGTTCGCAACGGCCACGGAAGCCGACCTGCCGGCGGTCGTGCGCCTGCTGGCGGACGATCCCCTGGGCGCCAACCGCGAGCAGTACGCCGATCCCCTGCCGAAGGTCTACCTGGACGCCTGGCGCGCCATGGCGGCGCAAAGCGGCAACGAGCTCATCGTTGCCCGTGACGGCGGCCAGGTGGTCGGCTGCCTGCAGCTCATCCTCATCCCCGGCGTGTCGCTCTCCGGCACCCTGAGGGGCCAGATCGAAGGCGTGCGGGTCGACAAGCTCTGGCGGAGCAAGGGCGTGGGAGAGGGCCTGCTGCGCCACGCCATCGAGCGCTGCCGCGAGGCCGGCTGCGGCCTGGTCCAGCTCACCGCCGACAAGTCCCGGGCCGACGCGCTGCGCTTTTACGAACGGCTCGGTTTCGTCGCCAGCCACGAGGGCCTGAAGCTCAAGTTCTGAACACACCCCATCTCTACTGGCCCTACCAGGGCCAGTCCACCAGGCGGCCGGCCAGCTCCTCGGTGTCGAAGCCGCTGTCGCTGATGACCCGGCCGCGCACCGAGACGCCGGCACGGTGGACGCTCTCGGGATCGCCCGTGACCAGCGGGTGCCAGCTGGGCAGGTCCCGGCCCTCGGCCAGCAGGCGGTAGGCGCAGGTGGACGGCAGCCAGTTCGCCACCTTGGCCAGGCGCCTGGCGCTGAGGCGCACGCAGTCCGGGATCAGGCGGTGCCGGTTCGGGTAGTCGGTGCAGCGGCAGGTCCGGAGGTCGAGCAGGCGGCAAGCCACGTCGGTGTAGTCCACCCGGCCATCGTCCTCGTCCTCGAGCTTTACCAGGCAGCACTTGCCGCAGCCGTCGCAGAGGGATTCCCACTCCGTTCGGCTCATCTCCGCCAGCGTCTTGCGGTGCCAGAAGGGCGCATGGTCAGGCGCCATCGCTCTCCACGATCTCGAAGTCGTGGGTCACCGCGGCTGTCTTCGCCAGCATCAGGGTGGCGGAGCAGTACTTCTCGGCCGAGAGATCGATGGCGCGGGCCACCTTGTCCCGGTTGAGGCTGCGGCCACTGACGATGAAATGCACGTGGATCCGGGTGAAGACCTTCGGCACCTCGGGCGCCCGCTCGGCCTCCAGCTCCGCGACGCAGCCGGTCACGGCCTCGCGCCCCTTTTCCAGGATCTCGACCACGTCGTAGGAGGTGCAGCCACCCATGCCGAGCAGCACCAGTTCCATGGGCGAGGGCCCGAGGCTGCGGCCGTCGGCGCCGATGGAACTCATGACCAAGCCGTGGCCGGTCCCCGATTCTCCGATGAAAGCCCGGTCGTGCGACCAGGTGATTCGACCCTTCATGCGCCCCTCCCCAAGACCGCGGACAGGGAGGCACTCTAATCCGGTTTTCTCACCGGAGGTAGGGGCGGCAGGGAGGCGGGATCCCCTTGCCGGGCCCGCCTCCCTGGCTTCAGTCGACCTCGCGGTCGAGCAAGCTGCGCAGATCGATGCCGGGATGCTCCGCGGCGATCCTGGCCACCGTGGAGATCTGGGTGCGCTCGATGCCGATATCCCTCAGGATCTCATTCGGCAGCGAGGACAGGATCTCCTTGGTCCGCCGGACCTCGCGTCGATACCGCAGCCAGGACCTGAAGTCGCGCAGGCCGCGCGACAGCTCCGCCAACACGCCGCTCCGCGACCGGCCGCCGGCCTGAAGGACGGCGCCCGATGCGGCGGGCCTGGTCGAGTAGGACATGATTCGGACTCCTTCGCCCATCGGATTGCTGAAGGAAGCGATGGGCTCGGCTGTCGGCCCGCCGCCTCCGCTCTTGGGTCAAGGAAATAGACGACGCGGATGTCCGGAAGATGTCGCGGCCTGGGGAAAAAGGTTTCAGTTGTTTCCGGGCCCGCCGGCTTGGACCGCCGCGAAGCGCTCCGGCCGGTAGGGCGAAAGCAGGCCGATGCGGGCGCCCCCGAGGATCTCCTCGGCGGCAAGGCGGCCGACGATGGGCGCCAGAGTGACGCCGCTGTGCATGACGGCGAGGTAGAGCCCGGGCGCCCCGGGCGCTGCGCCGACGACCGGAAAGCCGTCGGCCGGAATCGGTCGGAGCCCCACCAGGACTTCTTCGATCTCGAGGCCCGAGATCCCGGGCAAACAGTCTTTGAGTCGGGCTAGGATGGCCGCGCCGAGCGCCTCCGGATCGTCCGCCTCGTTGTCCCCGCCGAAGCTCTCGCCCACCAGGATGCGCCCGTCCGGATCCTGCTTCATATGGGCTTTGGGCCCCAGCACCAGTCGGTTCAGCACCGGCTCCACGGGCCGGGTGCGGATCAGCAAGCCCGGCAGGTTCTGCATCGGCAGAGGGACGCCGAGGCCGGCCGCCAAGCTCTCGCTGCCGGTCCCGGCGGCGAGCACCACGTGATCGGCCTCGACCGGCCCGCGGCTCGTCTCCAGCCCGGTGACGCGCCCGCCCCGGGCCCGGATCTCGCCCACCTTGCTGTCCGTGAGGAGCCGCGCGCCGTGGCGCTCCGCGGCGGCCAGCAGCGCCCGGGTCGCCTCGACCGGTGCCAGGCTGCCTTCGTGCTCGGCGAAGACAGCCAAGGGCGGCGGCTCGGCGAAGCGCGGCTCGAGCCGCCGGAACTCCTCCGGGCCGACGACGCGGATGGCGTAGCCCCAGGCCCGGTGCCCGGCGATGTAGGCCTCGAGGTCCAGGTCCTCGACCCCCCACAGCAGGCTGCCGCCCCATTTCACGGCAAGAGCGCCCCCGAGCTCCGCGTCCAGGTGCCGGAACTCCAGGAGGCTCTGGTAGCGCAAACGGAAGTAGGGCTCCGGATTGCCGTAGGAGGCGTTGATCCAGGCGAAGGACTTGGCCGTTGCCTGGGAGGCCGGCCCGGCCCGGTCGAGGAAGGTGACCGCGGCGCCCCGGCGGGCCAGGTGATAGCCGATCGCAGCGCCGACGATGCCGGCGCCGATCACGGCCACGGCGGTTCCGACCTTCGCCTCGCTCGCATCCGCCATGGCGGGTCTCTCCCATCCCGGACCGCTCAACGCCCGCCCGGCCCTTTCCGATAGCGCGGAACGCAGGCGCGCGCCAGGGGAGATGGTCGGGCCGCGGTCCCCACCCGCAGGGTCCCCATGCAGGAATGCATGATCGGGGCAAAATCCCGGAATGCTTGAATGACGGCGTGCTTAACCCTAAGATATTTCTAGCCAAACGGAAGGAGACCCTGTAACCGTTGGGCATGCAGATCGTGATCGGGCGCGCCTGGGGGGGAGGCTCCATGAGATTGTCGGGTTGGGCGAGGCTGGCTGTCGCCGCCTTGTTCGCCTCGCTCTGGCCGGGAGTCGCCCTGGGGGACTACCTGGGCGATTACGAATATACGGTGCTGCGCGACGGCGATCCCATCGGCACCTACCGGGTCACGGTCTCGCCCGGCGAGGGGGGCCTGGAGGTCCAGGCCACCAGCGACCTCGCGATTACCTTCGGCCCCCTCACCCTCTACCGCTTCGAGCATAGGCGCGAAGAGATCTGGCGCGACGGGCAGCTGGAGCGGATGGTCGCCCGCACGGACAAGAACGGCGACCTCTACGAGATCTCCATCACCAAGGGCGAGAACGGTTACACCCGGGTGATCAATGGCCGGGAGGAGACCTTCGACCCCTCCACCAAGGTGCTGGCGCTCTGGCACCAGGACCTCTTCAGCTACAACTCCTTCCTCTCGCCCATGGAGGACCTGACCTACGAGATTTCGGTCGACTACGTGGGCGAGCAGGAGATCGAGCTGATGAAGGGCAAGATCACCGCCAGCCACTACCGCATGACCGGGGACACAGAGCGCGACCTCTACTATGACGCCGACGGCAACATCATGAAGGTGGGCCTGCTCGACCACCGCGGCGCCCTGATCGAGTACGTGCTGAATCCCTCCGCCGAGGCCTTCGCGGACATTCGCCAGGTCTCAGGCCGCGCACCCGCAGAGCAGCTCTCCAACCGCTAGCGCCCCTCGGACGCCCTGGGACGCCCCTGGGGCGCAGCCGGCGCCCGCTCAGCTCTGCTCTTTTCCCGACACAGCCGTTCGTGCCTGGCCGCTTCCGTCAGCCGGTCGCGCGGGCCGCTCGGCCGCGGGCGCCCAGATAGACGAATCGCCCCATGGCCACGAGGCCGACGGCGGCGAACGGCAGGCAGGACGCGAAAATCACCCGGGCGACTTGGGCGGTCTCCTCCAGGTCCGCAGCCTCGGCGAAGCCGGCCGCGTTGGCGACGATGCCGGCGTAGGCCGCGCCCAGGGCATAGCCCAGCCTTTGCACCGTCGGGATGGAGCCGGCGACGCGCTCCACGTCCCGCGCCGGCGCGAGGGCCGTCGTCTGGCGCAGGATGAAAGCCCAAGCCAGGCCGAAGCCCGCACCCTCCGTCGCGGCGAAGACCGCGATCAGCCACAGCGGGCCCCTCGGCACGCTGTAGAGAAAGCCCAGGATGCTCGCGCTCGCCAGCAGCATCCCCGCGGCGATCCATTTCAGGTCGTGCCGCTGCGGAGCGCCGGAGACGAGGATGGCGGCGACGGTCCAGCCGATGGTCGAGCAGGCCACGATGTAGCCCGCCGTCAGGGCTGAGGCACCGTGCAGCCGCACCACGAGGAGCGGGCCGTAGACCGTCAGGGCGATGGTGGCGATGGCCAGGCAGAGGATCATGATCAAGGCCGAGCCTGCCGGTGTGGCGAGGCTGAAAGGCTGCCGCGGCAGCAGCCGACTCCCTTCGCGCCGGCCGTCCAGCACCACGAAGCCGATCAGGAAGACGATCCCGGCTAGGACGAAGGCGGCGGTGCGCAGCGGCGCCACCGCCACGCCGCCATAGGCGATCAGGATCACGCCGAGTCCCAGCAGGACGATGTGCGGCGCCCAGGCCCCGGCCTTCTCCCGTGCCGGCCCGTCGGGCACCTTCAGGCCCAGCGTGATCCACGCCGCGAGGGCGAGCGCCTGGAGGGCGAAGACCCAGAAACCGGTCCGCCAGGTCGCATACTCGACGAAGAGGCCTCCCACCAGGGGCCCTAGAAAGCCCGACATGCCCCAAACGGTCGAAACCGTAGCCATGGCCCTGGGGATCAGCCTGTTGGGGAACAGCATCCCCGTGGCGACGAAGGAGAGCGCCATCAAGCCGCCGCCGCCTACGCCCTGAACCAGGCGGCCCGCCAGCAGCAGCCACATGGCCGGCGCGGTCGCGCTGATCGCGCAGCCGGCAGCGAACAGGAGGGCCGCCACCCCCATGGGCAGGCGCACGCCGTGACGCGCCGCCAGCAAACCGCTCGCCGCGCCGGTCAGGATGGTGCCGATCTCGTAGAGCGCGACCGACCAGCCGACCAGCGCCGCGCCGCCGATCTCGGCGACGATGGCCGGCATCATGGTCGCCACCAGCAGGCTGTCCGCTGCATGGAGCCATACGCCCAGGCAGACAAGCGCCACGGACGGGCCGTAGTGACGGTTGAGGATCTCGCCCCAGCCGGCCCTGCCGTCCCCGGTGTTGCCTGTCATGGCGGACCACGTTATTTTGTAAAGAGAAACTTATTAAAAGCATATGCTTTAGAAAACTGCAAGATCATGCCCGCTGCGACGGACGAACGCCTGCTCTACCTCCTGAAGAGCCGGGGACCTCAAACGGCGGGCGATGCCGGAAAAGTCCTCGGCATCACCGCGCCGGGCGCCCAACAGCAGCTCGCCAAGCTGGCGGCTGCGGGCCTCGTGGCGGCCGAAGACAGGAGGCAGGCCCGCGGTCGGCCCAAGCGTTACTGGCAGCTCACGGAGAAAGGGCACGGCCGTTTCCCGGACCGCCACTCCGACCTCACCCTCGACCTGCTGGAATCGACCGAGGCCCTCTTCGGGCAAGAGGGGCTGGAGCGCCTGATCCGTCACCGGGAGAAGGCGACCCTCGCCGACTATCGCGCCGAACTGGCGGACTGCGCCGGCCTCGAGCAGAAGATCGATGTTCTCGCGCGAATCCGCTCCCGGGAAGGCTACATGGCCGACTGGAGCAAGCTGGACGAGGACCGCTACCTGCTGGTCGAAAACCATTGCCCGGTCTGCGCCGCCGCCACGGCGTGCCAGGGGCTGTGCCGTTCCGAGCTGGCGGTCTTCCGGGCCGTGCTGCGGCCGGAGGCGAGCGTGAAGCGGAGCGACCACCTCTTGGCCGGCGCGCGGCGCTGCGCCTACCTCGTGACCCGCAGCCGGGCCGCCAGGCCTTAGCGGCTCCCGCCGGCCGTCGAAGCCGGCGCGCCCGGTGCGGCTGGTCGTCCGCGAACGCCTCGTCTAGACTGCCGGGCGTTCCGGATCGGATTGGGGGAGAGCCGTGAGCCTGGATTTCCTGATCACCGCGTTGATCGTCGTCGTGGCGCCGGGCACGGGCGTCCTCTTCACCATGGCGGCCGGGCTTTCGCGCGGCGCCCAGGCCAGCGTGATCGCCGCGGTCGGCTGCACCCTGGGCATCGTCCCCCACATGGTGGCCGCCATCACCGGACTGGCGGCCCTCTTGCACGCAAGCGCGCTCGCGTTCCAGATCCTGAAGTATCTGGGCGTGGCCTACCTGCTCTACATGGCCTGGGCCATGCTGCGGCAGCGCGGCGCGCTTTCGGTGGACAAGGAGATCGCGCCCCGGTCGGCCGGACAGGTGATCGTCGCGGCGATCCTCGTCAACATCCTCAACCCGAAGCTCTCGATCTTCTTCTTCGCCTTCCTGCCCCAGTTCGTCACGGTCGGCGCGCCGCACCCGCTCGCGCGCATGGTCGAGCTGAGCGCCGTCTTCATGGCCCTCACGCTCGTCGTCTTCGTGGGCTACGGGCTGTTCGCCGCCGCGGTCCGCCGGCATGTGATCGAGCGGCCGCGGGTCATGACCTGGATGCGCCGAACCTTCGCCGGCGCCTTCGTGGGCCTCGGCGCCAAGCTCGCGCTCGCCGAGCGATAGTTCACCTGCACGCCCCGCCGCAACGCTGAGCATCGGCGCGGGAACGCTTGGGTCTCGCGCGAGGCGGCCGGCACTGGTGGCGGCTTCGCCCGGGACCGGCGGTCAGATGCAGTCGAAGTAGTAGACGTAGTAGCGCGAGCCTGTGGCGTAGGCCTCGAACAGGGTGCCGGCGGGCTCCAGGTCCCGGAACACCGCCTGCTTCCCGTAAAGGCCGCAGAAGTCCGCCGCCTCTTCCTTGGGATTGGCGGCGACGCCGACCAGGAGGCTCACTTCCTCCTCGTCGCCGTCGATGATCTCGACCCGCATCTCGTCCTCGTCGGTCTTGGGGCAGCCTGTCAGCAGGCCGGCCAATGCCAGCAGCAGGACCGCCCCGCTCAAGGACCTCAGGCTTCGCGTCATCTTCAGGGATCCCCTTTCTCGCCGCACAATGATCAGGCGGATCGAGTCGCGACAAGCCAAACGAGCGGGGGAACCAGGGACGCCCGTCAGCCCTCGCCTCCGCCTTCTCCTCCGCCTTCCCCGCCGCCGTCCGCTTCGGCGCTGCGCGGCAGGTCGACCCGGCGGGTCGCCTCGCCCGGCGCCATGCCGTAGCCCGCGCGGATCTTCACGTTGCGCAGAATGATCTCGAGACAGGTCTTGTCGTCGAAGGTGCCGTCGACCGGCTCCTCGTAGCGGGCCGCCAGGGTGCGGTAGAGCTCCCGCTCGTTGCCGGTAAGGCGCTCCTCGAGCGCCGCCACCTCCTCCAGCAGACGGGAGATCTCGACGTAGTTGACCAGATCCACCATGGCCTCTCCGCTCCGTCGGCCCAGATTGGCAGGCCCCCGCAAGGAAGCCTTCGCACCAGCTTCAAACAAGTCCTCTAACTAGCCTTTATTGTTACGGATTCATTGCCACGCAGCGCTCGACTAGCCAGCGCTCGAAGCGGGCGACATTGGGCTCCAGGTGTGAGAAACGCCCGGGCTGGGCGAGCGGCGAGGCGAGCCCCGCCTGCTGGCGCTCCAGGACGGCGATGTCCTCGGCGATGGCCACGTCGAGGCGCTCGAAGTAGGCCGCCGCCCGGGCCTCGAAGTCGGCGAGCGCGCGGGCCGCGGGCGGAAAGGCGCAGGTCATGGCGACACGGGTGCGGTCGGGCGCCAGCGGCGAGGCCTCGTAGACCCAGATCGCCTCGCTGGAGGCCGCGAAGGTCAGGTTGGGGAAGACCCAGCTATAGCGGGTGCCTTCGCGGTTCCTGCCTTCGAGGCCGGCGACGGCCGGCAGGGCCTTGTCCTGGTCGGCCGCGAGCAGGCCGCTGCTGGCATCGTGGCTGCCGAACTGGGTCACGTAGCGGCCCGTCACCTCTTCCGGCTCGTCGGGCGCGTGATAGTAGCCGCCGATCGAGCGCGGGTGGACGCTTCCCAAGTGGTAGTACTCGTTGAAGACCTCGAGGAAGAGCTTCCAGTTGCACGCCACCTCGAACTCCAGGCGCCGGGCACTCTCCATCTCGCCGAGACGCCAGGGCGCGTGGAGCGCCGAGAAGTCGCCGAGCCAGGCGCCGAGCTCCGGCGCGCTGCCGTCCAGGTTGACGAAGACGAAACCATCGCGCTCGCCGAGGCGCAGGGGAACGAGGCCATGGTCGGCCGGGTCGAAGCCCTCGGCCCGCTCCATGTCCGGGGCGTGGACGAGCGCCCCGTCGAGGCCGTAGACCCAGCCGTGGAAGGGACAGGTGATGGCGCGGCACTGGCCGCTGCCGTCGAGCAGCTTGGTCCCCCGGTGCCGGCAGGAATTGGCGAAGGCCCGGAGCGTGCCTGTCCTGTCCCGCAGGAGCAGCAGCGGCACGCCGGCGAGGTCGATTGCGGCGTAGTCGCGCGGCGCCGCGATGCGGTCGGCGCGCCCGAGGCCGGCCCAGGCCGGTCGGAAGGCGCAGGCGATCTCCCGTTCGAGCCAGTCCGGGCTGGTGTAGCAGTCGGGCGGCAGCGAATGCGCCCGCTCGGGCGGTTGCATCACCCGCGCGAAGAGGTCCTCGTTTTCGCAGCGCACGGCGTCGATCTCCTCCCAACGTTCGGCCGGGAATTGTGCGGGCCCGGCCGGACGCCTGCAAGCGCCTCGCACCGGAGCCGCGCAACGGCGCGCGGCACGGAGCTTCGCGGAAACTGCATAGCAGAAATGCGAGAAGGGAAATTGTCGCAGTTCCTGGGCAGCCCCATCTCTCGGTCAGACGAAGAGATCGACCGGCCACCGCCTCATCGGGGCCAGACGTAAGGAGGACCCAGCCATGACCCGCTTCCTGTTCCTCAAGGCCGACCGCAGCGGCTACAAGAAGATCACCAACGGCGGAATCGACGTGCGGCTTCTCCCGCTCCTGGGCATGCGCTACGTCTGACTGCCCCTCTTGACGATCTGGCGGGAGTGATCCCGCCAACCTCCCTCAGAAGAGCTTCCTGCCCGACTGGGCCCGCTCCCCGGAGCGGGCTCTTTTCTTTTGTCGTGCTTTTATTGTGGCGCTACGGACCCACCCTCAGCCCTGGACGCCCGCGATCTCCCTGAGGGTGTCGAGGTAGGGCTCCCGGTCGGCGGGCGCCCGGCGCAAAGCTTCGCGCGCCGCCTCGACCGCCTCGCCCCGGTGGCCCCGGGCGGACAGCACGTAGGCCAGGTTGTTCCAGGCCTCGGCCCGCTCGGGCACGGCGGCGATCGCCCGCCGGTAGGCCTGCTCGGCGCCGGCGAAATCGCCGAGCCCGTGCCACAGGTTGCCGAGGCCCATGAGCGCCCCGTAGCTGTCGGGCCAGCGGGTCAGGACCGCGCCATAGGCGGCCAGCGCCTCCGGCTCCCGCCCCGCGCCCTCGAGCGCCCGGGCCGCGCGCACGACGGCATCCGCATCGGCACTGGCCGGCAGCCGGTCCGGCTTCAGCACCAGGTAGGCCCAGTTGCCGCCACGCTGCCAGGTGCGCTCGAAGGTCTCGAAGGAGAGCAGCCGGCGCCGTTCACGGCCCGAACGCAAGGCGATCTCCCGGCGCTCCAGGTCGTAGCCCACCGCCACCGCGTAGTGCCACTGGGGATACCAGTCGAGGCCCAGGTTCTGGAACACCAGAACCGGATGGCCGGCCGCGACCTCCGCGAGGACGTCGCGCAGGCCGGCGAGCGGCACCGCCAGCCGGCCGTCGCGCCGGACGGCGGCCAGCATGTCGCTCCTGAGGGAGCCCTCGCGCCCGGGCGTGTAGACCCGCCGGGCGATCTCCTCCGGCGCGCGCTCGAGCTCGCTCCAGTTCAGCACCGTGGCGAGCGCCGCCGGCCCGCAGTGGTGCTCTTCCTGGGGGAAGAAGGGCACGCCCGAGACCTCCGCCCGGGGCGGCAGGCTGCCCGGCGCCTCGATCAGCGCCGCAGTCTCCGGCGTCGCGCAGGCCGCCAGCCACAGGCCGGCCAGACTCAGCACGGCCCCGGCGAGGCGGCGTCCCATCCGGCCGGCCCGGCGCCCATTTTTCACGGGCGCCGCCGCGCTAGTTCCTGACGAAGGGGAAGACGTCGGTCAGGCCCAGGATGTCGGTAATCAGCAGGATCACGAAGATGATCAGGGCGACGCCCAGGACGACCCCCAGCGCGCCCTCGCCCGCCGGCAGCTCGTCGAGGCGCCCGGCGATCTCGCGCACCTCCTCGTCCGTCAGGTTGGCGACCCGGTCCGCGGCCTCGTCGGGGTCGACGCCCAAGAGGCCCATTTGCTCGCGCACGTCCTCGCGCAGCAGGAAGTCTCTGATCCGCTCCCGCTCGGCGTCCAGGCTCGTCTGGCCGATGACCTCGTCGGTCGTCATCATCTTGGCGTGGGCCAAGCCGACCGGGACCGTGGTCAACACCATAAGGGCCGCCAGGCCCCCCGCCAGGGCCCGCCGCACACGCAACATCCACATGTCGAGAAACCTCCGCAGTTCATCCGAAAGACGCGCGGGCGCCCCCAGACCGACCGCGAGACCAACACGAACACCAACCGACGAGGAACCCGTGAGTTCCCTCGCCGTTGCGCCGCAGTGCGCCGACTATAGATAACGCAAAGGCGATTCGCTGCCCCTTCGCGCGAGACCTGCGGGCAGGGCGAAGGTTAATGCGCTAGTCGTGGCTCTCGAGGTCGATTTCGACCCAGATTGGATAGTGGTCGGAGCCGAGCGCCTGCCGGTCGACCCAGGCCCGGCGGACCCGGCCATCGAGCTCCGGGCTGAGGAAGCAATGGTCGAGCCGCATCTCGCGGTCGGTGACGGCGCCCGGATAGGGCGACCAGGTGATGACCCCGGACGCCTCGTTGCCCGCGGCGGCCCAGGCATCGACGAGGCCGCCCGCCTCGGGCCGGGTCAAGCGTGCGTAGACCTCGCTGTCCGGCTCGGCGTTGAAGTCGCCCATGAGGACGACCCGCTCCGGCATGGGCGGCGGCGCCTCCCCGCAGGACCATCCGCCGCCGTGGGCCTCCGGGTCGCCCGACCAAGCGCCGCCGTCCCTGGGAGCGCGCGCCAGGATCGCCAGCAGAGCGTCGAGCTGCAGCAGGCGGTCCTCGGCCGACATGGAGCTGAGGTGGACGGAATAGACCCTGAGCGGCCCCGCCCCCGTCTCGACGACGGCCTCCAGGGCGCCGGTATCCATGTTGAACGGCCCGTCCGGTGCCGTGCCGATCTTGGGCAGCACGTGCAGTCGCGAAGAGAGGATCGGCCTGCGCGAGAGCAGCATGGGCCCGAACTGGCGGCGCCGGCCGCGGTCCGCTGCCCCGGCGCCCTCGGCCCGGCTGGCGTCCACGTCGAAGGCCGGGCCGTAGACCCAGTAGCGGTCGCTCAGCAGCGCTCCGAGCTCGGCCGGCTGATCGGCCAGGCCGCTGCGGGGCCAGTGGCGCTCGACCTCCTGGAGCGCGATCAGGTCGGCCTCGCGCACGCTTGCGGCAATCCGCGCCAAGTCGTAGCGGCCGTCCTGGCCGAGGGCGTAGCGGATGTTGTAGCTCGCCAGCTTCATGGCAAAAGAAGTCGGTCCGGACTGCGAAAGAGAAACGGGGGCCCGGCCGGCAGCCGGACCCCCGCCACGGAGCCTAAAGGCTCTTTAAGGCGAACGCGACGGCCTCAGCCGAACCACCAGCGCTCGATGAACTTGCCGCCGTCCAGGTCCCAGTTGCCCTGCATGGGTCCGTGTTCGACGTTCTTCGCCATGGCGAAGACGTAGTTGTTGAACAGCGGGACGACGACGCCGCCCTCGTCGCTGACGATGCGCTGCATCTCGACGTACATGTCGCGGCGCTTGGCCTCGTTCAGCTCGGCGCGGGCCTCGATCAGCAGCTTGTTGAAGCGCTCGTGCTTCCAGAAGCTGTCGTTCCAGCTCGCCCCATCCGCGTAGGCGGTGGAGAACATCCAGTCCTCGGTCGGCCGGCCGCCCCAGTAGCACATGCACCAGGGCTTCGCCATCCAGACGTTGGACCAGTAGCCGTCGTTGGGCTCGCGGATCACGTCGATGGTGACGCCGGCCCGGCCCGCGTGCTCCTGATAGAGCACCGCCGCGTCGACCGCCCCGCCGAAGGCCGCGTCGGCGGCGTGCAGCGGCACGGTGAGCTCTGTGAGCCCGGCCTTGTTCAGGTGGAACTTCACCTTGTCAGGGTCGAAGTTCTTCTGCGGCAGTTCGTCCGTGGTCGCGTGGTAGCGGTTGGCCGTGCTGATGGGGTGGTCGTTGCCGATCGCCCCGTGACCGCGCAGCACGGTCTGAAGCAGGGCATCGCGATCGAGGGCGTACTTCAGCGCCTGGCGCACGTCGTTGTTGTCGAACGGCGCCGTGTCGGTGCGCATGGGGATCGAGTAGTGGGCCGTGCCGGTGGTCTCCTCCACCTTCACGTTGGGGTTCCGCTGCAGCAGGCTGAGGGTCTTGATGTCGCAGCGGTCCATCACGTCGATCTCGCCCGTGGCAAGCGCGTTGGTCCGCGCCGCCACGTCGGTGATCGAGATCAGCTCCACCGAATCGAAGTGGGCCCGCCCTTCCTTCCAGTAGTTGGGATTGCGCTTGAAGTCGGCGCGCACGCCCGGCTCGAAGCTCTCCAAAATGTAGCCGGCCGTGCCGGTGCCCGACTGCCAGTCCACCGTGCCGTCCTTCGACGGCATGATGGCGATGTGATAGTCGCTGATGATGAAGGGGAAGTCGGCGTTGCCGCTCTCCAGTGTGACGACCACCGTGTCCTTGCCGTCGGCCTTGATGTCCGTGACCGGCTCCAGGAGGGGCTTGGCCGCCGACTTGGAGTCCTCGCCGCGGTGATGGTTCACCGAGGCGACCACGTCGTCGGCGTCGAGCGTCTTGCCGTTGTGGAACTCGACGCCCTTGCGGATCTTGAAGGTCCAGGTGACCGCGTCGTCGGAGGCCTCCCAGCTTTCCGCCAGCTCTGGCTCGATGTCGCCGCTGGTGCCGATCTCCGAGATGTGGTTGTGGATCGCGTAGCCCAGCCCGGTGTTCATGAAACCGTTCTCGTAGGTCGCCGGATCGAGCGAGTCGGTTGTCGAGCCGTGGCCCATGCCGGCCCTGAAGTGGCCGCCCTTGCTCTGGGCCTTCGCGGGCTGGCTCATCATGGTGGTCGCCGCCGCCATGGTCAGGCCGAGCGCCGTCGCCCGCTCGAGGAAGGCGCGCCTGGAAAGTCGTCCCTCCGCCAGCTCGTGTTTCAGATCCGTGATCGGATCCTGCTTTCGTTCACGTGACATGAACCTACCTCCTTGTCTCTTCTTGTCGCTTTGTCGGGCCGGCTTCTGCGAAGACGGCCCCTGCTTCTCTTGGCGCACACTAGCGCCGCGATCTTTGTGTCTTTGTTACACCAGCACCCCAACTCGGTCCAATAGCAACAAATTGATGGGGGGCCTTGATAATCCGCGACCGTTTTTGGCCCGGATTCCGACACTTTGGCGGCTCCGCCGTGGGCAGCGGCAGCGCCCCGGGACGACTGTCCCGGAAAGCGTCCGCGGTTGCGACCGGTCGCGGGCGATTGCAGCGGGTCGAACGGTTTCGCCACAGACCATCAGTTGTAAGGTCCGAAATGTGCTATAAGCGCATGATATCTTTATGCCCGCCATGCGCACAGCACGCAAAATTGCGCTCACGTTCCGGGTGCGGCCCGTGCTATGGTTAAGGTGACAGGGGAGGAAAGCGATGGAGCGATCGGTAACCGAGAGCCAGCGCACGCCCCAGTCCCGGCGCCTGCTCTACTCGGCGCTGGGGGTGCTGGTGGGCGTGTGCGTCGGCGCGCTGGTGGTGGTCGGCTTCGACTGGTTCATGGCGCCGCGCTGAGGCGCCGGCCGAGCGGCCGTCAACTCGAGGACGGCCGGCAGCAGCTTTCACGCCTGTGCTCCTGAAAAGAGATCGAGGCCGTCTACGTCAGCGGTCGCCCGAAAGGAACGCCAGCACCACGAAGCGCCGGCCGCTGGTGACCGGCAGCGCCTCGTGCAGCAGCGAGCAGGAGAAGGCGATCGCCGCGCCCGTGTCGGGGCAGTAGCGCTGGTCGCCGAACTCGGGGAACCGCAGGGTCCCGCCTTCGAACTCGCCGTGATTGAGATTGATCGAGACGGCGAAGCGCCGGTGCGCCCCGATGGCTTGCGAGTTGTCCCGGTGGCCGTGGGCCTTGCCGCCGCGCTCGCCCTCGTAGCAGGCGATGCGGAAGGGCTCCGAGCGGGTGACCCGGTAGTGGAAGGCCTTCTGGATCTCGGGGAAGAGGCGTGACTGGATGCGCGACATGAGGAGCGCCTGAGTCTCCCGGTTCATCACCCAGTGGTCGATGCGGTCCTGGCGGCCGTAGTCGTGGACCCGCATCTTGTAGTCCTCGCCGAGGCCCTGGTCGCCGTGGCCCGGCTCGACCCAGACGTTGCCCTCCATGGCGAAGACCGTCATCAGCCGCTGGCAGTCGGCCGGGCTCAGCACGTCGGGCACGACGAGGACCGGCGGGTGCGGGGCCATCAGCATGGTCTGGCGCCCGGCGGCCAGCAATGAAACGCCCTCGAGGATCTGGGCGGGATGGCCGGCCGGCCCGCCGCGCAGCGCCAGGCGCAGGTGCAGGTTGGGTCCGATGAGGAAGCTGGCCGGCGCTTCGTCCTCGCCGGCCGCATCCTCGCCCGCCAGGCCGTAGAGCCGGAAGCTCTCGCCCGCCGGATCGCCCAGCAGGGGAAAGCCGAGGCCGAGCTGGCCGGCCAGGCCGGCGTTGATCATGGCCGTGCCCCGGGTCACCGCGAGCAGCTCGGCCCCCTTCTCCTTCAGGGCCGGCAGGATCTCCTGCAGGCCGGAGAGCAGCGCCTTGGTCTCGGGCGCGGCGAAGTTGGGGCAGAAGACCACCACCTGGGGCCGGCCCGCCCTCTCGTCGCCATAGGGATCGATGCTGCGGCCGTCCGCGTCCGTCAGCACGAAGCGCGGCGCGATGTCGCCGGCCTCGACCGGACGCCGCGGCGCCCGCGCCCCGCCCGGCTGGAATCCCGTCGCCGAAGTCTCCGACATGAGCGCCCGCCCTCGCCGTCAAGGCCGCCAACCGTCGCGCCGGCCGGCAGCCGGCGCATTCTAGGCGCGCCGCCTATGGCCGGAAAAGGGCCTCTGGCATCGGCGATTGGGCTGCTGGCGCTGCTGACGAGTTATACCAAGTCTTGATGGTAATGACCCATAGGGATCGCTTTTGGTTCGTTTCGGGTAGGAAGCAGGCCGCGGGCGATGTGGGGCATCGCCAAGGCCTGCTGACGCCCTCCGAAACGCTCCAAGAGCGACCGGGACGGCGGACTTTCAGAACTTTCGGACAGCGTCGCCCGTGCCTTTCGATGCCCCACATCGCCGCGGCACGGGCTCCTAGCCGAAAGATCTGAAAGTCCGTCCCTATGGGTCACTACCATCAAGACTTGGTATTAAGGCAAATCCAAACAGCTTACTTGACAAAATCATTTAAAATTCGAAATGTATTGCTACTGATATTTAACAGATTTTGCAAGTTTTTTGGTTTTACTCCAATCTATATTACGAACTGCCAATGCAGACCCAGCGGAAACCTCGGACCCCCCAATGGACATGAAGACCCGATCGCGCCTCGAAGCCGTCCTGAACGCCCACGAGCAAGAGATCGACCGGGAGCAGGACAGGATCGACGAAGCGCACATGGCCGAGGTCCTGTTCGCCCAGCGCTTCGTCGCCTTCAAGAGCAACGTGGTCCTGCCGGCCTTCCAGGATCTGCAGGCGGAGCTCGAACGCCACGGCCACGTCTGCAAGATCGTCGAGCTCGACGAGCTCTATCCCCTCGACGGCAAGGACGGCAAGGGCAGCGGGGACTCCATCCGCTGCGAGTTCTATCCGCGGGGCTGGATGCGAAGCGGCGAAACGCCGCTCGCCGGGCCGCCGGCGATCACGCTCACCTGCGATCCCAAGAGCAAGACCGTGAAGCTGCACGAGTGCACCTTCGGCCCGGTCGCCCAGGGCTGGTCCGGCGAGCTCGGCACTTACGCGCTCGAGCAGGTCACCGGCGAGCTGATCGCCGCGAGCTTCGTCGCCATGGTCGAGAAGATCCTGCTCGACAAGTCCTTCATCGCCCGCAGGACCCAGCACCTGCAGCCCATCTGGACCCGCCCCGGCCGCCGCGCCGCGTGACACCGGCCCCGCCTTCCGCCAGGAACGGCGCCGCCAATCTCAGAAACACGATCTCAGAAACAATTGAAACACTTTTTTGCTGGCGGGACGTCGCCTTGAAACGAGGCGCGCCTAGATCTCACTGGAACGCACTGGACAGGGCGCCTCCCGCGGCGTCCCTTCCGAAGACAAGGCACCGCGGCGGCGCCAGGCCAGGAGGTCCCCCATGTATGACGAAGCAGCCCCCGACACCGAGTTCGTCGATTTCTGGAACGAGATCCTCGTCCCCAAGTTCACCAGGTACCGGCACATCCTGGTGGACGGCCTGACCCACCACAGCGCCCAGGTCTTCCCAGGCCTCGAGGTGCGCGAGGGCGACCGGGCCCTCGACGTGGGCTGCGGTTTCGGCGACACGGCCATCCAATTGGCCGGGCGCGTCGGGACCGGTGGCGCCGTGGTGGGCATCGACTGCTGCGAGGCCTTCCTCGAGAGCGCGCGGGCCGACGCCGCGGCGGCCGGGCTCGACAACGTCAGCTTTGTCGAGGGCGACGCCCAGACCTACCCCTTCGAGCCCGAGTACGACTTCTGTTTCTCACGCTTCGGCACCCAGTTCTTCGAGAACCCGGTCGCCGGCCTCAGGAACATGCGCCGCGCCCTCAAGCCCAGCGGGCGCATGACCATGATCGTCTGGCGCAGCATCGACGATAACCCCTGGCTCCACCTGCCCAAGCAAGTTGTCTCGCGCTACCTGCCGCCGCCGGGCGAAGGCGCGCGCACCTGCGGGCCCGGCCCCTTCTCCATGGCGAACCAGGAGCTGGTGACCAAGCAGCTCGAGATTGCGGGCTACGAGAGCGTTTCCTTCGAGCGCGTCGACGCGCCGCTCCTGGTGGGCAACTCGACCGACGACGCCATCGGCTTCCAGCTCGCCCTCGGCCCGGCCGGCGAGGTGGTCCGGGAAGCCGGCCACGAGGGCGAGCGCCGCCGCGGGGAGATCAACGAGGCCCTGACCGCAGAGCTGGCGCCCTACCTGACCGACGACGGCGTTGTGATGGAGTCCAGCTCCTGGAAGATCAGCGCCCGCAACCCCGGCTGAGATCGGTTGCCACCGGCTGCGAAAGGGCGCGCCGGTCTCAGGCGGCCACCAGGCGCTTGATGGCCTCGGTCTTGCGGCCGACGGCCTCCAGCGCCTCGTGGATCTCGTGCTTCTCCAGGTTGGTGAGGCGGGCGCCGCCGGGTCCCTCCTCGTGCATGGCCTGGTCGACGGTCTGGGAGAGCGACCCCAAAGCCGCCTGCAACCCCAGAACCGCGTGCAGCACGCCCCGCTCGTCCGGCGGGCCGTCCGCCTCCGGCCCGCTGCCCCCGCTGCCATGGCGATCGATCAGATAGCGGTGCACGTCGAGCAGGGGCGGCAGCTCGCCCAGGCGCCGGCAGGCCACGTCGAGCGCGACCGCGTAGCGGCACTGGAGGTGATGGCCTTCTTCGTCAGGGTCGGCGCACTTGCGGATCAGCGAGGCCGAGCGGCGCAGGCCCAGGTGGCTCTCGATGGCGCCTTCCACCCCCTGGTCACCGAGGATGGCGATGGCCCGCCGCGCGCCGTGTTCGATGCTTCTGAGGGCAACCAGCTTGGTCATGGCAAGGCACCTCCGGCCTGGGGTGAAGGAGAGACAGTAACCCGAACGGCCTGAAGGATACTGGACATCGGGCCGAAACTTTGGATCATGCGTGCCAAGGGAAAGGCGCCTGCCTTGGGCGGGCGCCACGAGGGTCTGGGGACGCCGCCATGATACCAGCACGCCGGTCCGTCCGGCCGCGAGCCGCCGCAGCGGTCCTTCTGGCCGCGCTGCTCGCCGCGCTGGCCGCGCCAGCCGCCGCCGAGGGGGAGCTGGACTTTCCGAGAGACCCCGAGGCCGACTACTCGGTCACCGACCTGAACCAATACGCCTGCCTGCGAGACGGCATGATCCGGGCGATCTACGTCGAGTACGCGCTGGCGGCCGGCGAGCCGCCCTGCGAGGTGGTCTACGAGAAGAGCCCGCCGGAGGAGGCCATGCGCGAGGTGCCCTGGCGAGCCCAGTCGTCGCGCGGCTTCTGCGAGGATCAGGCCCGGGATCTGGTCGAGAAGCTGCGCCATTGGGGCTGGAAGTGCGGCCTGTTCCGGGACGTGCTCGGCATCGACTACTGACCGCGGAGCGGCCCTAGGCGCTGCCGGCCGTTGCCGGCACGCCGGGCCCGGGCTCAGGCCGCGTCCGCGAGGGCGTACTTCTCCTCGTGGGACCAGTCCTTGCGGGCGAAGGGCTGCTTGGAGATCAGCGCGCCGACGTGGTCCCAGACCGTCTGCCAGGGCTTCAGGTAGGCGAGGCCCTGGGGCGCGTAGCCGGACCCGAACATGAGCCGGATCAGCTCGTCGACCGCCGCGTCCGAGGTGCGCCGGCGCAGGCTGCGCTGGGCCAGGCGGCCCTCGGCGTACTGCTCCCAGCTCGGATGGTTGGCGAGATCGTAGTGGCTCCAGTAGAGGCTCTCTGCGAAGTCGGCCCAGAGCAGCATGTAGAGCGCCTTGCAATCCTCGGGCTGGTGCTCCAGCAGGGTTTCGGCGCGCTGCTTGAGGCCGTCGCAGGCCCGGGCGGTCAGCGGCAGCTCGTTGTAGACCTCGCGCGCCGCCGTGGCCCGGGCGCGCCATTCGAGGGCGAAGATCCGCTCCAGCGGCCAGAGGAAGGACTCGCCCGTGACAGGATCGACCACGTCCTCCGCCAGGTCCCAGGCCTCGCGGAGGCGCCAGGGCGAGGTGTAGAACTGGGCCAGCACCGCCTCGTCGCGCCACTGAGGCTCCTCGGCCGAGAAATCGACGCCGCGCCCGTGGGCGGTCCAGACCGCCTCCTCCAGGCGCACCAAGGCGTCCACCGTGCCGTCGCCCAGGTTCTGGGTGTTGAGGTAGGCCGGGCGCTCCCGGCTGCGGCCGGTCAAGTCCCCGAGCGCGCCCGCCAGGCGCTGCCAGGGCCGGCGCCTGCGCTGGCGCTCGGCGATGCCGATCAGGTGGCAGGCGACGGTGTAGTACTGGTGGCCGATGTGCTGGCCTTCGCGGATCCGCTCCTGCGACCGGCCGTCGGGCAGGGCGAGGCCCGCCAGGGGGTCGCCGGGATGCGGCGGCACCGCGAGGGCCAGGGATTCCTTGGCGTCTTCGAACATCATGGCTCCAACGACCCCTTGCTTTCTTGCGCGCAGGTTCCGCGAATCAAGAACGGCCCCGTCCCTTCGCTCAGGACCGGAACCGGATCCGGACACCTCTTCCCGGCGTGGCGGCCGGCGCGCTTTTTCAACCAAACTCTGCCTAGATGGTTAACAGAAAGTAAACGCCCCAAGGTTTCCGGGGTTTCTTCACAGGTCCGGCAGCCCGTCGGCGCAGCGGGCGCGCCCGCCTCTGGAGGCCATAGACATCAACGATTCGTTAAGGTTAACCCGCTATAAACCGAAGGCGACGGCAAGAGCAGGACTGCGAGAGGTTCGCGACCATGTCACCAGAGAACGTGCAGATCGGGCAGCAGTACTATTGCGTGGGCGGCGACTCCACCGTCTGGCAGGTGCTCGCCGTGTTCGCCGATCCCAGCGGCATCGCCCACGCCCGACTCGGCAACGTCGCCCGCCCCTACGAACTGAAGACCCTGACTTGCTCGCTGCTCGGAGATCCGGTGCGCTTCTGCCTGCTGTCGGAGAGCCCGAAGGAGGGCGTGGCGGCCGGCACCGTCAGGATCAAGCTGCCCCGCCGGCCGCGCCCGCAACGGGCCGCCTGAGCCGCCCGCTTCCGGACGCACGCGCGCGTCCTTCAGCCCTGACATAGCCCGGCTTCCGTCGCGCCTTCCGCGGGCCCCGAACTGTATCAAAACTGCAACGTCGTGCCGCCGGCCCGCGCGCGAGCGGGATCGGGCGCTTGCATTTGACCGAATTGTGAACCATAGATTGGCGACATTGAGTGGTCATATGGTCTTGATGGATGGGGTTCCGGAAAGCGGTGTCATACGAACCTTCGCGGGGGGATCAGGCACACGCGGGAGCTGCCCAGAAACCTATCTCGTGACATCGCGGCCCGGTCGCTTCTTCGGCTGACGGGTCGGGTGCCCTGACATCCGCCGGGATGTCGGCGGCACTGGGAAGGTTTGGTTGCGGACGGTCAATTGCGGACCGTTCCATGGGGTTCCGATCGAACGAATTCTTGCCGCTGGGAAGTGGAACGCCGGATCATGTCGTCGCGATACTGGTTGAGCATCGACGAGATCGCCCAGCTCTGGAGCGCGGAAACCGGCGAGCAGGCCGACACCCTGAAGCTGGATCTGGAAGCGTGGTTCGAGGAGTACCTCAAGCGCCCTAAGGATCCGGACGCCGAGGGCCAGCCCGTCGAGGAGGACAACACCAACCTCCTGATGGGCCTCCTGGGCTCGCGCCATCTCCAGAAGAAGACCTTCGAGATCTACCTCAAGGAGCGCGCCCGCCCGGCGCCTGCCTTCTGGGTCTCCGGCGAGCCCGCCGCGGCCACGGCCGTCCGAAGCGCCCCACCGGCTGAATCGCCGCCCCCCTCCTCATCGGCCCCGTCTTCGGCCCTCCCGCGGTCAGCGCCCCAATCGTCAGACCCGCCATCGCCAGAGCCGTCACCGTCAGACCCCCAGTCGCTCCCGAGGTGGATGGCCGGGCCGAGGCGGCGCGCGGGTCGTGGCCTCGCCTGGACCGGGCCCGGATCCTCGGCGCGAACGACGGCGAACGAGGGCGACGGCCTCGAGCAGCAGCTGACGGCGGCCCGGCAGCGCATCGCCCAGCTCGACGCTCAGCTGAAGACGGCCGGTCAGGAACGCGAGGACCTGGACGAGCGCCTGCTTGCCACGCGCCGCGAGCTCGACGCCCTGCGCCGCCTGGCCCGCAAGCCGGCATCGCAGGCTCGGTCCGGCTCGCAGAAAGGCGGGGCCGGGCTGGTCCTGACGGTCGTCGTCGCCCTGCTGGCCGTCTCGGGCGGCCTCATCCTCTGGCCGGCCCAGACGGATCACGAGGTCGCCGGGCCGGCCGCCCCTCCAAGCCTGGAGGCAAGCTCGAGCCTGGAGGCCCTCCCGAGCCCGGAGGCTACCTCGGGCCCGGCAGCCGCCCGGAGCGAGGATGCCTCCCCGCCCGAGGCGCCACCGGCCGCGCCGGAGTCCGGCCTGGGCAGCTACCGAAGCTCCGAGATGTCCGAGCAGCCGGATGCGGGCGAAGCGGCGGCGGGCGCTGTGGAGCAGCCCGCGGCGAGGGCCCCGGACGAGACGGCGACGCGGCAGTCCGCGGAGCTCGCGGACGCCCGGCGGGAGATCGCGAACCTGAACGCGGCGCTCGAGACCTCCAGCGCCGAGGCGGCCGAGCTCAACGCGCAGCTCGCCAAGGCGAAGGAGGACTATACCGAGCTGGAGCGCTCGGCCTTCGAGACCTCGAGCGCCGAGGCGGCCGAGCTGAGGGCCCAGCTAGCCAAGGCCCGGGAAGACCACGCAGAACAGCAACGCACGGTCTTTGAAGCCTCGAACGCCGAGCTGGCCGAGCTCAAGGCCCAACTGGTCAAGATGGAGGATGACTACGCCAAGCTGCGCCGCTCGGCGGTCGGCGAGCTGGAGGCGGCGCGCGCAGAGTCCGCCCGAAGCGCAGAGAGCGCCGCGGCGAAGCTCGCGGCCCTGGAGAGCGACTTGGCGGCAGCGCAAAGCAAGGCGGCGGAATTGAGCACCGCCGCCAGCCGCTCCAGCGAGGAGGCCGACCAGCTGGGCGAGCGGCTCGCCGCGGCCCAGAAGGACGGCGCCGCCTCCCGCCGGGATGCAGAGGGCCTGCGCGCCGCGCTCGAGGCCACGAACGCCGAGGTCCGGAGCCTGCAGGGCCGTCTGTCCGCCGCCCAGCACGCCGTCGAGATGACGCGCCGCGAAGCCGCAGAGCGGGCCGAGGCGCAGCAGCAGGAGATGAGCCGCGCCGTGACCGCCTCCGAAGCCGAGACGGCGGCCCTCAGGCGCGAGCTGGAAGCGGAGCGGCGCAAGATCGCCGGCCTCGGCACCGCCGTGCAGACCTCCACCGCCCAGTCGAGCCGGCTGAACGCGCAGCTGGCAAGCGTGCTCAGGGAGCTGGACGCCGCGCGGGAGAAGCTGGGCCTCGCCCCCAAGATCGTCCCGGTCGAGAAGGAGGTCGCTTTCGACGAGCAACCGTCCTTCTCGGAGGCCGCCGCGCTCCAGGCGGACGTCATTCCCGGGCAGTTGCAGACCGCCAGCCTCGAGCCGCCGCAGAACACCCGGCCCGTGCGGCTGACCAGAGACACCATCTACCTGGACGACCTGGTGCTGGGACCCGACAGCTACCTGGGCCAGGAGGTGGTGGTGACGGGCGCCCTGGCGCGCTACTTCAGCCGCTACCGGCTGCAGTCGCGCACCGCGGGCGACAGCATCGCCGTCGACATCCGGAGCCTGCGGCCGGAGGACCTGAGTCTGCTGGAGGAGACCATCGAGCAGGTGGGCCTGCTCGGCTCCATCCGGGCCCGGATCAAGGGCCGGGTCGAGCGTCAGTCCCCGACCAGCTACCGCCTCGTGGCAAGCGATCTGCGCCTCTTCGAGTAGGCTGAGCCGCCGGGGCGCCACCGCGCTGCCATCCCTTCAATGCGAGACTCCCGGTAGGCGCGCGTCTACGCCGCCGCCCTGCTCCGCACTCGCAGCTTCATTACATCTACGTTTGAGGAATGGATTTTAAGCAACTGAAAAAATTGGGGTGGCTGATGGGATTTGAACCCACGACCTCCTGGACCACAACCAGGCGCTCTAACCAACTGAGCTACAGCCACCGTCGGAGATGGGAACCGGCCGCGCGGCGCTTGGAACGCTTTTCTGCCCGCAGGCGATTCCGGCCCTCTTTATACGCCCGGCGAGACCCCGGTCAAGCGCCGGGCCGAGGCGAGTGGACCGAACGGCCGCCCTACTCACGTGGTATCTGCGATGCGCCCGTCAAGATATTGACCTAAGCTGCACTCGGCGGAATCGGGGAGCCCTCCTGAAGGGCGCCTCGGTCGGCCCGAAGGACGGGCAGAGGAAAGGCCTTCAGCGGCATGAACATGATGACCCCCACGGGCGGCGTGACGCTCACCGAGGCCCTGATCCACGCCGGCTACATCCTGACCGGCCTCGCCTTCCTGCTGCGCGACATCCTCTGGCTGCGCCTCCTCGCCATCGCCGCCAACCTGGCGGTCGGCCTGGCCGCCTACCGGGCCGGCATGAACCCCCAGTGGGTGGTGGTCGCCTGGGCCGCCACCTTCGTCGCCATCAACCTGGGGCACAGCCTCTGGCTGATCCACGAGCGCTACCTGCAGCGCCTCAGCGACGAGGAGCAGCGGCTCTACGACCGCTGCTTCAGGGCCCTCGACCGGGTGGCGGCGCGCAAGCTGCTGCGCCGCGGCAAATGGACCGACTTCGCCGAGAAGGATTACCTGGTCCGCCAGGGCGTCCACGTCGAACGGCTGCTGCTGCTGGCCGAGGGCGAGGCGTCGGTGCTGCTGGGCGGCCGGGTCCTTGCCCGTCTGGTTCCCGGCAAGTTCATCGGCGAGGTCGGCTATCTGTCCGGCGAGCCCGCGACCGCGACCGTCATCGCCAAGACGCCGGCGCGCTGCGTCGTCTGGCGGAAGGACGAGCTGGAGCGCCTGCTGGAGCGCCGGCCGGATCTGCTCAACGTGTTCCGCGCCGCGGTCGGCCAGGACCTGGCCGCAAAGGTCGCGGCCCACAACGTCAGCCTGTCCGAGGTCTGAGGATCCGGGGCTAAGTCTCTAGCGCGTCAGCACGATCGCGCCGCGGCGGGTCGCCACCAGGCTGTGCTCGTACTGGGCGGTCATGTACTGCGGGTCGGTCGCGAGCGTCCAGCCGTCGCCGGTCTCCTCGGCCCAGGTGGCGCCGGTCGAGAGGAAGGGCTCGATGGTGAACACCAGGCCCTCGGTCATGGCCCGCCGGTCGCTCGGGTCGTAGTAGGAGGGGATGTGTCCCGGCTCCTCGTGGAGGGCGCCGCCGACGCCGTGGCTCTGCAGGTTGAGGACGATCGAATAGCCGCGCCGCCGCGCCAGCCCTTCGATGGTGCGGCCGATGGCGTTGAGGGGCCGGCCCGTGCGCACCTTTGCGATCGCCTGCTTGAGGGCCTGGCGGGTGGCACGGCAGAGCGCTTGCTGGGCGGCGCTGGTGGGCGGCACCGGGAAGGTCGCGCCGGTGTCGGCGAAGAAGCCGTCCTTCTCGGCCGAGACGTCGATGTTGACCAGGTCGCCCGCCGCGATCTTCCGGTCGCCAGGCACGCCGTGGGCAATCTCGTGATTGACGCTGATGCAGGTGGCGCCGGGAAAGCCGTAGGCGAGCTCAGGCGCCGGACGCGCGCCCAGCGCCTCGAAGCGGGCCCGGCCGAGCTCGTCCAGCTCCCGCGTGGTCATGCCCGGCTCCAGGCACGCACCCATGGTGCGCAGGATGTCGGCGACGATGCGCCCGACCGCCTTCAGCTTCTCCAGCTCGTCTTCGGATCCGATGGTCATGGGCGTCTCCTCACTCCGTTCGGCCGCGAAGGCGGTCCTGTCCGGCAGGCTCGTGGTCCAGTCGTGGCGCGCTAGGTCGGGTCCGTCATTGCCCGCCACCGACCGGCGATTCACGCTACCGGACGATCCAGAGCATTCCACACGAAAATTCGCAAGCTTCCGATTTTGCGGTTGCCAAAGCCGCGGGGGAGTGCAGTCTAGCCCTCCATGACCCCCCCCGAAGAAGGCCCGTCCAAGGGACCCCGCAAGGGTACGCCGCGGCTGGTCGAGCCGTCGGACTCCGATTTCGCCGCCGCCGTTCAGCTGGGCCGGCCCTATGCCGAGGCCCTGCGCGCCGGTGTCGACTGGCTCTGGCAGACCGACGCCGAGGGCAACCTCACCTACGTCTCCCACGCCCTCCCCGAGGTGCCCGAGGGACCCGGCGAGTCCTGGATCGGCCGCAGCCTGCTGGGCCTCGCCCAGGGCGAGGCGAGCGAGGCCACGCCTTCGCCCCTCCTGATCGCGCTGCGCGAACGCCGGCCGTTCCGCGACTGCACCGTGGAGTGGACCACCGAGGCCCAGCGGACCGTGCGCTTCCGCCTGACCGGCCTGCCCTACTACGAGCCCCGCAGCGGCGGCTTCGCCGGTTTCCGCGGCACCGGCAGCGCCACCTCCGAGCCCGCCGAGCAGACCCAGACCGCCCGCGAGCTGCTGGACCTGCTGCGCTCGGCGCTCAGTGAACGGGACCAGCTCCAGCAGCAGCTCGCCGAGGCCGGCAGCGACGAGCTGCACGAGCGCCTCGCCGGCATCGCCCACGAGCTGCGCACGCCCTTGAACGCCATCATCGGCTTCTCCGAGCTGATCCGCGACCAGGCCTTCGGCAACGACCCTGAGCGCTATTCCGAGTACGGCGCCAACATCCACCGCAGCGGCGTCCGGCTGCTGCAGCTCGTCAACCGCATCCTCGACACGGCCGAGCACGAGGGCATCCTGCAATCGGTCGAGGCGCGGCCCATGGAGGTCGAGGACATCGTCCGCGAGACCATCGAGACGCTCGCCGACACCGCCGCAGCGGCCCGGGTCTCCCTCTTCCTCGATCTGGCGGACGATCTGCCCCGGGTCATGGGCGACCGCCAGATGACCCGGCAGATCCTGTTCCACGCGCTCTCCCGAGCGCTCGAAAGGGCGCCCGAGGACTGGTACGCCGGCATCCGCGCCCGTCAAGACGGCGATACCCTCAAGGTCGCCGTCTGGGACGGCCCCTCGGAAGAGGCCGCACAAGGCCCGATCGAAGCCGCGCCGGAGACGCCGGAGGCCGGCGCTGCCGGCGACGAAGAGGACGAGGATCTCGGCCCCGTGGTGCTGGAGCACCTGGCGCGGACCATGGGCGCCGACTTCGAGACGGCGGGCCGGGCCGGCGCCGGCAGCCGGGTCCTGCTGCGCCTCGCCCTGGCGCCCAAGGAGCCCGACTGAACGCACGTTTTTGCCGGCGGAGGCGATTTGGACGCCTCCTGGTGGCCAGTCCGTGGGGGAGCATGAGGAAGCGAAGCCGCAGCAGGAAGCTGTTGTCCGTCGCTCTTGCCGCGCTGTTGGGCCTGGCACCGGTCTTGCTCGCCCCCGGACTTCCGAGCGATGCCGGGACGGTTCTCGCCCAAGAGGCGGCGGCGAAGTTGCCGGACGCCGAATGGCGGCGCCTTGCAGGGCCTCGCGCCTACCGGCCGTCGGGTGACGACGCCGGCTGGCTGACCGAGGCCGACCTCGCCCGCGCCGCCGGGCTGATCGACGACCAGGCCTACTTTTTCGGCAAGCTTGCGGCGACCGATCCGAATACCGGCGCGAGCCTGGTCTGGGCTCAGGCCGAGACCGCCCACGGCGCCGCTGGTGCTGCTCTTGCCGCAGCCATCGGCGTAGGGCGCGTGCGCATCGTCGTCTCCGACGGCGGCAGCCTGGCAGCCTCGCGCCGCGGCCGGGAGATCTGGGTGGACTCCAGCCTCGCCGGCGGCTGGAACGCCGCGGAGGTGCGCAAACAGCGGCGCCTGGGCGACGACTGGCCCGACGTCGCGCGCCTGGCGGGCCTGCTGTTCGACGCCTGGCGCGGCCTCGACCCGAACGCCAGCCGCGCCTGGTTCGAGCAGCATCGCAGGAGCATCGGCGTGATCGACGCCCGCTCGGCTGCGGCCGGCTCGCCGGGTGCGACGGTGCTGACCCGCTACGGCTTCCTCAAGGACCTCTTCCTGCGCGCCAGCCTGCTCGAGGCCGCCACAGCCCAGTCGGCGAACGCCGCCCTCTGGCGCGACCGGGCCCAGAGCCTCGAGGGGCAAGTCGCCGAGCTGCTGGGCGCGGCCTCCGAGGACGCCGCCACCGCCGGGCTCGCCGCCCGCCTGCAGTCGGACTGGTCGGTCTACCGGCCGCGGATCGAGAAGACGGCGCCCGAGCGCACTTGGCTGCTGCTGGCACCCCGTCGGCCGCCGCCCGCCCTGCCCCGCATTGCCGGGGCGCCCCTGAAACCCGAGCGATTCGCGGCCACGCCTTCACAGGTGACCACACCCGAATCCGAGGCGGCGGAGCCCAATGCTTCTTCCGGGCCGCAGTCCCCATTGGAGACCTCCGCTCCGCCCCCGATGGCGACCGTGTCAGAACCCGAGGTCGGAGAGCCGGCGGAAGAAGGCGCCGCGGATCAAGACGCGGAGGACGAAGAGACCGCGGCCCTGAGGGCGCGGCTGACGGAGCTGGAAGGCGCCCTGGCCGACAGTGAGAGCGAGGCGGCCCTGCTGCAGGCCCAGCTGGCGACGGCCGAGCGGGCCGCGGAAGCCGCCTGGGAAGAGGCCGACGACCTGGAACAGAAGGTCGCGGCAGCGGCCAAGGCCGGCGAAGAGCAAGCCAGTGCCCTCGCCACCGCCGCCAGCGACGCCGAGACCGCCAGGGGGGTGGCCGCAGGCTTGCGGACCTCCGTCGAGGAGCTGACCAAGACCCTCGCAGCGGCCAACTCCCTGGAAGAGGACCTGAAGGCCCAGGTGCGCGATGGCCAAACCCGCCTCTCCGAGGCCGAGCGCACCGCCGCCGACTTGCAGGACCAACTGACGGCGGCCGGCGCGGCCGCGGCCGCAAGCCAGGCAGCTGCGGCGCAAGACCGCGAGCAGGCGGCGACCCGCAGCGCGGGCCTGAGCGCCGAGCTCGCCGAGCAGCAAGCCGCCGCCGCAGCCAGCGCCAAAACCCTCGCGGCCGCGCAGGCCGATTTGACCGCGGCCCAGGAGGCGGCCCGGCTGGCAACCGAAGAGACCGAGGCGGCACAGGCCAGAAACGAAAAGCTGACCGCCGAGCTGGCGCGGACCAAGGCTTCGGAGACCGCCGTGCGCGCGGCGCTGCGGACGGCCGAGGAAAAGGCCGCCGCGTCCGAACGGGACGCAGCGGATCTGCAAAACAAGCTCACCGCCGTGACCGAAGCCGCGACAGCGGCAGCCGACCGGTCGTCCGCGGCGGCAGAAGCCAGCGAGACGGAGAACAAGCGGCTCGCCGCAGAACTGGCCGAGGCGAAGGCGTCGGAGAGCGCTCTTCAGGATGAGTTGCGGACGGCCCGGGAAGAGGCTGTCGCGGCGAAGCAATCGGCGACCGAGCTGCAAAGCAAGTTTGCCGCCGTGACCGGGGCCGCGGCCACCGCCGCGACCTCGGCCGAAACCGAGAACGAACGCCTCGCCACTGAGCTGGCCGAGGCGAAGGCATCGGAAAGCGCTCTTCAGGATGAGCTTTCATCGGTGCGGGAAGAGGCAGCCGCAGCGCAGCGATCAGCGGCCGATCTGCAAGCGAAGCTCACCGCCGTGACCGAGGCCGCACAGGCGACGGCCAGCCGCTCGTCGGCGGCAGCCGGCGCCGCGGAGGCCGAGAACGAGCGCCTTGCCGCCGAGCTTGCCAAGGTCGCCGCGTCGGAAGCCTCGTTGCAGGGCGAGCTCGACGACGCCAAGGCGGCGCTGACTGAGGCGCGGCAATCGGCCTCGGCGCAGCTGTTGGCGGTACGGCAGGGAGCCGAGGACGAGCTCGCCGCCCTGCGGGAATCCCTGGAACAGGCCGAGCAGGCGCGGGACCAGAGCGCAGCGCGGGCAACCGGCCTCGGAAGCGAACTCGACGAAGCCAAAGCCGCACTCGCCGCCGCGACGGAAGCTACGGAATCTGCAGAGACGAAGAGCCAGCAGCTGCAGGAGACGCTGGCTCAAGCCACGGCGTCGGAGACTGCTCTGCGCGAAAAGCTTCGGGCCGCACAGGACCGGGCCGCCGAGTCTGCGGAGTCGACGGCTGACTTGCGTAGCGAGCTTGATGACACCAAGGCGGCGCTGACGGCCGCCCGGGAATCGGCCGCGGCGCGCTTGCGCGAGCTGCAGCAAGGCGCCGAGGGCGAAGCCGCCGCCTTGAGCGCGGCGCTCGATGAGGCGCAGCGCGAGCGGGACGCCGGCGCCGCGCGGCTGACCGAGCTGGAGCGGACGCTGAGCGAGACGCGCCAAGCCGCAACGGACGCAGAGGCCGCGGCCGGTGAAGCCTCGGCCGAGGCCGCCGAGGCACGACAGGCGTTGCAGCAGAGCGAAGCGCAGAACGCGGCGCTGCGCGATCGGCTCGCCGAAACCAGCGCCGCCGCCGAGCTCGAAAGCAAGGCCGCCGCGAACACCAGGGCGGAGCTGGAGACGCTGCGCGGCGAACTGGCGAGCCTGCAAGACGAGACGGCGGGCCTCCGCAGCGAGGCCGTAGCGGCGGCCGGAGCGCTCGAGCAGGAACAGGCGCGCACGCGCGAGCTGGAGACCGACTTGGCCGAAACCGGCAGCGCCGTCGCGGCGGCCCGCGAGCAGGCAACCGCCGCTGCGACCCGGGCCGGGGAAGCGGAAGCCGCCGCCGCTGCGGCCGACCGCGCCGCGCGGGAAGCCCGCGCCGCGCTGGCCGAGAGCCAGGACGCACTGCAGCGCCTGCAAGCCGAGGCCGAGGACCTGCGCCGTCAGGCCGGCGCCTCTCCTTCGGCCACGCCCGAAGCCGAAGGAGCCACCGCCGGCACGGAGCGCGGACCCTCGACGACGAACACGATGATCGTCTCGGTCCTGGCGGGCCTGATGTTCGTCGCACTTGTCGCCTTCGCCATACGGAGTCGTGGGGGATCGCGTTCCGCCGACACCGCCGAAGCGACAAGCGCTCCGGCCCCGCAAAGAGCTCCGCGGGAGTCCGTCCAACCCGCCATGCCCGAGACACCGCCACCCGCTCCCGAATCCGTCCAGCCCGTCTCGCCGCCGCCCGCTAACGAACGCGGGTCGGCAACCGCCGAGACGCCCGGCAAGCCGGCCGCCGCCCCGGTGGCGGAACGCCCGTCGACCTCGGCGCGACCATTCGAGGCGGCAACACCGGCCGAAATCGTGGAAGCGGTCCGGCGCAAGGACTGGGATGTGGCGAATAGGGAGTTTGCCGGTTTATCAGATATTTCTGCACCGTCTCTCAGAGAGCTTCTGAACGACCCCAGCGGCGAGATGCTGGCCCTCGCCTGCCGGGCGGCCGGTTTCGACCGCCTGACCTTCGCCGCTCTCTATTTACTGAGCGGCCAGGGGCGATCCGAGACCGATCCGGAGACCGTGGCCGGCGCCATCAGCCTGTTCGAGCAGACCGACGCCCGTCAGGCCCAGCGGCAGCTCGCGGCCCACCGCAACGGCGGCTCGATCCATGGCTGATTTGGTGCACGTCGGGAAACGAGAACGGATTCTTATTTAGACTATACATTAAAAATACATCATATCATATTGACATACTTATTAAACGATCGAACTTCTCGTTCACTCATGCTGAACCGCTGGCGATCCCTCAATGGCTGCGCAGCAGATTGTTCGGCAACGGACGCGCCGGTCTCAGAGGTCCGGGCGGACCGGTCGCCTTGGCGGGCGCCGGACGCAGCCGCCGGGCCGGGGGACCGTCCCTGAGCCCACCCGCGAGACAGCGCGGCGTGGGGACGCAGCCGGGATCGGGCAGGATGGCGGCCGAGATCCCCTCTGCTGGCAGCCACGCGAGCGCCGGCCGGGGCATGGGCGCTCCAGGAGCAGCATCGACGTCCGCCCGTCCAACGACCGGCGACGCGTCTTGTGCGTCGGCTTCTTGCCCGGCCGGCGCCAGCGGCATCTGCGTGTGCTGGGAGGTCGGCGCTGGCGCCGCCGCCTCCTGCTGGAAGAAAATTTCGACCCTTCGGTTGGCCGGCTCGCGCACACCGTCGGCGGTCGGCACGGCCGGGTCCCATTCGCCGCGGGCGGTGACCTCGATCCGCGCCGCCTCGACCCCGTCGGCGATTAGGGCCTCGCGCACGACGTCGCCCCGGCGAAGGGACAGCTCCAGGTTATAGGCGTCCGGGCCGCTACGGTCCGTATGGCCGATCACGACGACGCGGGCCTCCGGGGCGCGTGCGGCTTCTTCGGCCGCAGCCTGCACGGCGACCCGGCCGGAGCCACTGAGGGCGGCGCTGTCGAAGTCGAACAGGGTGACGGCGAAGGGCACGCCCTCGTCTTCCTCCGGCGCCGGGGCCGGCTCCGGCAGGGCGGCTGCCTTGAGGTCGGCCTTACGCAGCGCCTCAAGATGAATGCTCAGATCTCTGATATTGCGGTAGAATCCGTCGCGACACTCGGCAATGTCATCCCACTGGTGGTTCTCTTCCTGCTGCTCGACCCAGCAGTCGAAGCGGCTTTGGGCCCACGCCGCGAGCTCCGCCGCCTCGTCGTCCGCGCCGCGTTCCTCCAGGGCCGTGACCAGCACCTGGCGGGCCTCCTGAAGCTGTGGCAGGGCCTCGCGGGGCAATCGCCAGTCCTCGAGCGCCTCGGGCTCGACGGCCTCGCCCGCACCTGCCCGCAGGCTCTTGCGCGCGAAGTGGTCGGCGACGAACCAGTCGGCCATCTCGTCGGCCTCGACAAGGGCGAAGTCGCGGTACTCCTCCGCCAGGGTGCGGCTGAAGGCGTCGTTCGTTTCGGGATCTAGCTCGCGCACGGCTTCCACGTCGAAGCCGACGCAACCGGCAAGCGCCACGGTGGCCCAGCAGACGGCGAAGCGCAGCACGACGGCGGCCCGCAACCGGACCTGCCGGAGCGCGCTTTGTAGCAACCCGCTCGTGCCTCTTTCCGCCGCCATCTCGCCGCCAGCCGCCTACGCGCGAAGGCCCGTCTCCCAGAGCCTTTGCGCCCCAGGTGCCGGAATAGTCGGCGCGGCTTAAGAAAGCGTGTAAGCCTCTCAAATTCCTCCAAAAAATGGCATTGCGAGGGCGTCAGAGTCCGGCCCGTACCAATGGATCGCATTCTCCATCCGTTGCCTTACACTAGAGCTAATGGGAGTAGTTTCAGATATTTGTCACTGTGAATAGACCTAATCTCTGAAACTAGACTGAAACGACATCCCAACGATAGTAATGTCTGCATTGAAGAAGCAATTTATCTATGTAACTTGTTGTTTATTCGGAAATAAAATGCATACCTCATAGATAGCTTTATATATAAGAAAACTCATTTATCTAGCTGTATTTCAATAAATATATCGATATCAGTGAGTGCCGATGAGTCGACGGGACCGCATGCCAGTTGCCCTCGTCGACCCTCGGCTCTCCAGAGCCGCTTTCGCCGCATGGTCACAATCGACTGGCGGGCCGCCCGAAATGACCTAGGATAGTCGGGCGCGCTGCTGGCGCGATTTCGCGGAGAGCCTCCATACCCGTTCATGGCTCGCCGTCTCCCCTCCTCCGAAGATCAACCTGGATGGAGTTGTCACCGGTATGCCCAGGAAGACCGTCACCCTGACCGATGCGCTCTACGACTATCTGCTCGAGGTCTCCCTGCGCGAGCCGCCGCTGCTCGCCCGCCTGCGGGAGGAGACCGCCGGGATGCCGCGCTCCATGATGCAGATCGCACCCGACCAGGGCCAGTTCATGGCCCTGCTGGCGGAGCTGATCGGCGCCCGCCGGGTGATCGAGGTGGGCACCTTCACCGGCTACAGCGCCCTCGCCGTCGCGCGCGCGCTGCCCGCCGACGGAAAGATCGTCGCCTGCGACATCGATCCTGAGACGGCGGCCGTCGCGCAACGCTATTGGGACGAGGCCGGGCTGGCCGACAAGATCGACCTGCGCCTGGGCCCGGCGCTCGAGACTCTCGACGCGCTGCTGGCGGAGGGCGAGGCCGGCCGCTTCGACTACGGCTTCATCGACGCCGACAAGACGAACTACGACCTCTACTACGAACGCGTGCTGGAGCTCCTGCGTCCCGGAGGGCTCATGCTGATCGACAACGTGCTCTGGGACGGGGCCGTGGCCGACCCGGCGCGCGACGACGAGGACACCGTCGCCCTGCGCACTCTCAACGCGAAAATCCACGGCGACGAACGGGTGAGCATCGCCCTGCTGCCGGTCGGCGACGGCCTCACCCTGGCGCGCAAACGCTGACTCCCTCCTCTCGCGGTTTGCGCCCCTAGGCCTCGGGGAAATCCAGGGATTCCGCGGATCGCCGTGGTTAAGGAGTCCTTAGCCTCTTCTTAAGGTCCTCTTCATGGCTGCATGGGACACTCGTTGTCTCGGCCTCGACGAAGTGTCGGGACCAACGAACGCTTGAGGTTCGATATGTGGAAGTCCCTGGTTGTTGGCACGGTCCTCACGTTGGCGTCTGCGTCCGCCCTCGCCGCGCCGCAATGCAACACCCGCGAGACGGTGTTGGAACTGCTGTCGCAAAAGTATTCCGAGGCGCCGGTCGCGGTGGGCGTGGCCAACAACGGCGGACTGGTGGAGGTGCTTTCGACCGGCGACGGCGAAACCTGGTCGATCATCATCACCTCGCCCAAGGGCATGAGCTGCCTGGTGGCCGCCGGCGAAGGCTGGCGCATGTTCGAGCAGCTGGCCAAGGAGCCGGAGGCCTAGACCAAGCCGCCGCCGTCCCGCGGCGCCTCCTCCCACATCTCTATCAGGAACCGGACTCGAAGGCCGGGTGGACCACGCGGTCGCCCGGCTTGATTCCCAGACGCTTGACGGTCCCGCCGTTCACCTCGAGCACCCCCCGCACGCGCTGATCCGATTCGATCGGGGTGAGCGACAGTGGCACGGTCCGCTGCACCACCTTCACGATCTCTCCGTCCTCGGCGATGAACAGCATGTCGAGGGGGATGTAGGTGTTGCGCATCCACATGCCGACCCGGCGGGCCGGCCGGTAGACGAACAGCATGCCGGCGTCCGCCGGAAGGCTCTGGCGGTACATGAGCCCCTGGGAATGCTGCTTGCGGTCGAGGGCCAGCTCGATCTCGAAGGCGTGCTCGGCCCCATCGCTGGTGCGCAGGAGCAGGCTGTCCCGCTCGAAGCTGACGAGGCCGTCCTGGGCCGGAGCAGGCACGGCCGCGAGCAGCAGAGCCAACAGCCATAGTCCAGCAAAAAACCGGCGAACCGGCGCACCCTGCCCCATCGAACGGTCCTTCACGTTTCCAACACCAGTTCCGGCAGTGCGCGGACGGCCGGACGAACCTCGGGCCCGCTCGCCCGGGCCCCGCCCCTTCGTGGCGGATCGGCCAGGCTCGTGAACCAGTGCTCGGGCGGTGTCCGCCCCCGCCGGTGCCGCCAGATAAGGCTGCGCAGGATCTCCTCGGCCTGCGGCGGCAGGCGCTCCGGGACCTCCCGGCCGTTCAGCAGACCCCAAACGCCGGTCCAGCAGCGCGCCACCGACCAGGGATTGTAGCCGCCCCCGCCCAGCACCAACAGCCGCGGTGCGAGGTTCCTGGCCGCCTCGACCGCGCCCCAGAGCGCCCGGTTGGAAAGCTCAAGCCGGCTCTGGGGGTCGTCGGCCAGACCGTCGGCGCCGCACTGGAGGACCACCGCCTCGGGCGCGAAGTCCCGGGCGAGCGGCAGTATGGCTCGCTCCAGGAGGTAGGCCATTTCCGCGTCGCCGAAGCCGGCAGGCACCGGCAGGTTGCGGGCCTGGCCGCCGCCCCGGTCCTCGGCCGAGCCCGCGCCTGTCTCCTCCCTCGCCATCATGGGCCAGCGCCCGGCCTCGTGCAGGGAGACCGTGAAGACCCGGGCATCCCCGGCGAAGGCCGCCTGGACGCCGTCGCCGTGGTGGGCGTCGACGTCCAGATAGAAGACCCGCTCGAGGCCACCGTCCAGCAACCGGAGGATGGCCAGCGCCGGGTCGTTGAAGTAGCAGAAGCCGCTCGCCCGGTCGCGCTGGCCGTGGTGGGTGCCGCCGGCGGGCGAGAAGACCGTGCCGCCCTCGAGGATCAGCTCGGCCCCCAGGATCGCGCCGCCGCAGGCCGTGGCCGGCCGGCGGAAGATCTCCGGAAAGACCGGGTTGCCGTTGCGGCCCAGGTTGTAGCGCTCGGCCTCGTCCGGGCTCACCGCCTGGTGGGCCTCGGCCGCCTCGACGGCGGCGATGTAGTCCCGCTCGTGGAAGCGGGCGAGCTGGTCCGGGCTCGCCCGGGGGCTGTCGACATACTGCTTGTCCGGCAGCCAGCCGAGCGCCCGGCTGAGGTCCATCACCGTCGAGACCCGCGGGATCGCCAGGGGATGGCCCGAGCCGTAGCTGGAGCTGCGGTAGATCTCGCTGCCGATGAAGCGCGGCGCCCCGTCCATGGCCCGTCAGTCCTCCGGTTCCCGACCGGCCAAGCATAAGAACCCTCCGAGGGATTGGGAATGGAGGTCGTCGCTCCACAAGGCAGGACCGGCGCCTCCCACGGCTGGCGCCGGGCCGCCGGGGGCTTTAGGGTCCCGCTGGAGCTGATGCCGGCGGCGCCGGCCGTCGCCCGATCCTGCAGCCAAGGAATGGCCGTCCTCACGTGCCCACCACCGCGCCGCCCGCCGTCCGCCTCCACGCCGCGAGCCTCTCCTATCGCGGCACGACCATATTCGAGCAGCTCGACGCGGAGATCCCGGCCGGCCTCACCACCTGTCTGCTGGGACCCTCGGGGGTGGGCAAGACCAGCCTGCTGCGCCTGGTGGCCGGGCTCTCCGGCGGGGACGGCGTCCGCCAGAACGGCGGCCGTGAGGAGGAGGAGGCGCCGGGCACGGCAGTGGACGAGCACGGCCGGCCGGTGCAGGACCGGGTCGCCTATATGGCCCAGCAGGACCTGCTGCTGCCCTGGAGCGGCGTGCTGGGCAACGTACTCCTGGGCCCACGGCTGCGCGGCGAGCAGCGCGATCCAGAGGTGTTGGAGCGGGCCCGCGGGCTGATCGCCCAGGTGGGCCTCAAGGGGCACGAGGCGGACCTGCCGGCGCGCCTCTCCGGCGGCATGCGCCAGCGCACGGCCCTCGCCCGCACCCTGATGGAGGACCGCCCCCTGGTGCTGATGGACGAGCCCTTCTCGGCGCTGGACGCCATCACGCGCTTCGCCCTCCAGGAGCTGGCCGCGCGCCTCCTCGCCGGACGCACGGTGCTGCTGGTCACCCACGACCCCCTGGAGGCGCTCCGCCTCGGCCACCGCATCTACGTCATGGCCGGCCGCCCGGCCCGACTGGAGACCGCCCTCGACGCGAACGAAGGGCCGGGGCGCGGCCTGCCACCGCCGCCGCGCGATCCCGGCAACGCCGACCTGCTGGCCCAGCAGGCGGACCTGCTGAAGCGCCTGGACCGGGCCCGCCAGGACGTGCTGGAGCTGACATGAGCCTGCTGCGCGGCCTCGTGATCTTCTGCGGCCTGCTGGCGGCCTGGCAGCTCCTGGTCTGGCTGACCGGAGTCGAGGCCTTCATTCTGCCGGGCCCGCTGGCGGTCGCCCGCGCCCTCGTGGCGCATTGGGAGCTGTTACTGGCCAACGCGGGCGTCACCGTGGCCGAGATCCTGCTGGGCCTCGCCCTCGGCACCCTGCTCGGCTGCGCCAGCGCGCTCTTCATCGCCGCCTTCCGGCCAGCGCGCCAGTGGCTGCTGCCGGTCCTGGTGGTGAGCCAGGCGGTCCCGGTCTTCGCATTGGCGCCGCTGCTGGTGCTCTGGTTCGGCTATGGCCTCGCCTCCAAGGTCGCCATGGCCACCCTGATCATCTACTTCCCGGTCACCGCGGCCTTCTTCGACGGCCTCAGGCGCACCGACCCGGGCTGGCTGGATCTCGCGCGCACCATGGGCGGCGGCCGCTTCGCCGTGCTGCGGGTGATCCGCATCCCGGCCGCCCTGCCGGCGCTCGCCTCGGGCCTCCGGGTGGCGACCGCCGTGGCACCCATCGGCGCGGTCGTCGGCGAGTGGGTGGGTTCCAGCGCCGGCCTGGGCTATCTTATGCTCCATGCCAACGCGCGCCTGCAGGTCGACCTGATGTTCGCCGCCCTCTTCCTGCTCGCGGTCTTCGCGGTGCTGCTCTATTTCGCCGTCGACCGGCTGCTGCGCCTGGCGCTGCCCTGGCAGGCGGAGACGCCATGAGCGACCAGCCCCGCGCCGCCGCCGAGCTCTTCTCCCGCCAGGCCGAGGCCTATGCCGCGAGCGCCACCCATGCCCGGGGCGACGACCTGGACCTGGTGATCGAGTTCGCCGCGCCGGCGGCAGGCGAGACCTGCCTCGACCTCGCCACCGGGCCCGGCCACACGGCCTCCCGCCTAGCGGACAAGGCGGCAATGGCCATCGGCCTCGACATTGCGCCGGGCATGATCCGGGTGGCCCGCGAGCGGGCCGTCGAGGCGGGCCGGACGAACCTCGCCTACCTGATCGGCGACGTGCACGCCCTGCCCTTCGCGAGCGGCAGCCTCGATCTCGTCACCTGCCGCATCGCGCCCCACCATTTCCACGATGTGCCCGGCTTCGTTCGCGAGGCGGCCCGGGTCCTGAAACGGAACGGCCGCCTGGTGATCGAGGACAGCCTGGCCCCGGATGATCCGGAGGTGGCGGCCTTCCTGGAGGATTTGGAGAAGCGCCGCGACGCGACCCACGTCCATTCGCTCAGCCGAGAGGAATGGCACGGCGCCTGCGCTGCGGCGGGCCTCGCCATCGAGCGGGAGACCGTCTACGCCAAGCGCCACCCCTACGGCCACTGGATCCGCCGCACCGGTCTCGACGAAGCGGCGGTCGCGGCGATCGCGGCGCACGTGCTGGCGGCCTCCCCGTCGGTCCGGGACGCTCTTTTCGAGATCGAAGAAGGGCGGATCGCCATCCTCAAGGATCGCAAGCTGATCTTCCGCGCTGAGAGGGGCTGAGGCTTCGGCCGGACCGGCCGTCAGTGGATCCGCAGGAAGCCCGTCAGCGCGATCACCAGGTAGCCGGCCAGCATCGCCACCACCCAGAAGACCATGCTGCCCGCCCCGACCGAGCGCGCCAGCGCGCCCGCCGGCCCGTGGTGGCGGTAGATCTGATCGACGATGCGGCGGAAGGTCCCGAGGAAGGCCCGGCGAATGTTGTGGTCGACCGGCCTGAAGGTCCGGACCAGGATCCGGACCAGCGCCGGCAAGCCTTTTCGATAGACGATGTCGAAGTCGATGTTGACCGACGGCAGCTCGGGCGGATAGAGGCCGGTGCGCATGAGAAAGACGAAGGCCAGCATGGCGAACATCAGGAGCTGGCACTGGTTGATCACGTGGGAGACCGTGTAGGGCTCGAAGGCCACGGGATAGGGCAGGATCGAATAGAGCGGCCCCGGCCAGACGCCGATGGCGATGCAGAGGAAGGCGGCGATCCCCATGGCCGCCAGCATGTTCTTCGGCGCCTCCTTCACCCTGATGCCGCTGTCGTGGAAGAAGAAGGAGAAGAACGGGACCTTGATGCCCGAGTGGTCGAGCACGCCGGCCGAGGCGAACAGCAGGATGAGGAAGGCGGCCGTGTAGCCCTCGTGGGCCGCGGCGGCCAGGATCAGCGACTTGGAGACGAAGCCGCTGAAGAGCGGAAAGGCCGAGATCGAGGCAGAGCCGATGATGCAGAAGCCGGCGGTCCAGGGCATGCTCTTGTAGAGGCCGCCCAGGCTCGAGGCCTTCACGTGGCCGACCCGGTAGAGCACGGCCCCCATCGACATGAAGAGCAGCGCCTTATAGAGGATGTGGGCGAAGGCGTGCGCCACGGCGCCGTTGATGGCGAGCTCCGTGCCGATGCCGATGCCGGCCACCATGAAGCCGAGCTGGTTGTTGAGGCTGTAGGCCAGCACCCGGCGCAGGTCGTTCTCGATGACCGCGAAGAAGATCGGAAAGGCGGTCATGGCGCAGCCGATCCAGATCAGAATCTCGGTGCCGGCATAGCCGCGGGCCAGGGTGTAGACGGCAAGCTTGGTGGTGAAGGCGCTGAGCCAGACCGTGCCGCCCGAGGTCGCTTCCGGATAGGCGTCCTGCATCCAGTTGTGCAGGAAGGGGAAGGCGCACTTGATGCCGAAGGCGAGGAAGATCAGCGTGGTGCCCAGGCTGCCGAGGCCGAGTTCGCCGAAGGCGACCGAGCCGGTCTCGGCGATGTGGAAGAGCGCCCCCGCCAGGAGCAGCACGCCCGAGCCCACCTGGATGATCAGATAGCGCATGCCGGCCCGGTAGGCGCGCTCGCTGCGCCGCGCCCAGATCAGAAAGACCGACGAGATCGCCGTCATCTCCCAGAACACGAAGAGCGTGATCAGGTCGCCGGCATAGAGCGCGCCGATGGCGCTGCCGGAGTAGACCAGCGCCGCCACCTGCTGCATGGTCTCCCGTTCCTTCAGCGCGTAGAGCACGCTGAGGGCCGCCGCGCCGAAGAAAATGATGCCGAAGACGTTCGACAGCCGGTCGACCCTGAGCGTCGTCAGCTCGAACCCGAGGAAAGGGATCCTGCCATAGGCGCCGGGCTCCAGCGTGAAGACCAGCGCCAGGCCGACCAGCGGCAGCACCAGCATGTAGGCGCTGCGCACCGGGCCGCTCAGGAAGGGGACCAGGAGCGCGCCGAGGATCAGGATCAGGCCTGGGCTGAAATCAATCATCGGGCTCGTAGAAATCCTCGGGGCGCATCAGGAACTTGCGCAGCCACTTGGCGACCAGGACGAGGCCGACGTAGACCGTGAAGCCGAAGATGGCGTAGAAGCCGAAGAGGTATTCGACCGCGACCTCGCCGTGCTTCTCGTAGAAGCCGTCGGCGAAGAACAGCACGGCGCAGATCGCGAAGATCGCCCAGACGATCTTCTCCACGTTGCGCGGATCGTCGAGCCAGTAGCGCTTCTCGCCGCCGTCGCCACCCTTCTCGCTCATGGCGATCCTCCCGCTGCGAGCGGCTGCAGGAAGGCGTAGAGCTCGCCGGCATAGAAGAAGAGCGCGACGCAGCCGAGCGCGGTGAGGCAGAGCGGCACGACGCAGAAGAGCGGCGCCTCCTTGATCTGCCAGCGACCGCCCGGATCGAGAGGGCTGGCGCTGGTCCCATTTCCGTTGCGCTCCGGCAGAAAGCCCTGCACAGCGACCGGCAGGAGGTAGGCGACGTTGAGCAGGGAGGAGACCATGAGGACGGCGACCAGCACCGCCTGCCCGGTCTCGGCGGCGCCGAGCGCCAGCTCCCACTTGCTCCAGGCCCCGCCCATGGGCGGCAGACCGATGATGCTGATGGAGGCCAGGAAGAAGGCGGCAAAGGTGAAGGGCATGCGCCAGCCCAGTCCGCGCATCTGGCTGATCTCGGTCTTGTGGCTGGCCACCAGGATGGCGCCGGCGCAGAAGAAGAGCGTGATCTTGCCCACGGCGTGCATGGCGATGTGCATGGCGCCGCCGACCACCCCGCTCCCCGTGGCCAGCATGGCGCCCAGCACCACGTAGGAGAGCTGGCTGACGGTCGAGTAGGCCAGCCGGGCCTTGAGGTTGTCCTTGGTCATGGCGACCAGCGAGGCGATCAGAATGGTCGCCCCCGCCACGTAGGCGAGCCAGAGGCTGGCGCCCGTCGAGGTCAGGAGGTCGAGGCCGAAGATGTAGATCACCACCTTCAGCACCGCGAAGACCCCGGCCTTGACCACGGCCACCGCGTGCAGGAGGGCGCTCACCGGCGTCGGCGCCACCATGGCCGCCGGCAGCCAGCGGTGGAACGGCATGATCGCCGCCTTGCCGATGCCGAAGAGGTAGAGCGCCATCAGCACCGCCACCATGATGTCGGAGACCCGGCCGGCGAGGATGCCGCCCTCGGTGAAGTCGAGGGTGCCGGTCGCGACCCAGGTGAGCCCAATGGCCAGGAGCTGGAAGCCCATGGAGGTGCCCAGCAGGATGCCGAGGTAGACCCGCCCCGCCCGCTTCGCCTCGGGCGTTCCGCTGTGGGTGACCAGCGGATAGGTGCTAACGCTGAGGGCCTCGTAGAAGACGAAGAGGGTCAGCATATTGCCGGCGAAGGCGACGCCCATGGTGCTGGCGATGGCGAGCGCGAAGAAGACGTAGAAGCGGGTCTGGTAGCCCTCGTGGTGCCCGCGCATGTAGCCGATGGAGTAGAGCGAGGTGACGATCCAGAGGCCGCTGGCGATGACGGCGAAGGCGATCCCGAGCGGCTCGGCAGTGAAGCTGAGGGCGAGGCCGGGGAACATTTCCACCACCTGAACCTGGGGCCGGCCTCCGGCGATCACCTCCGGCAGCACGCTCAGCACCAGTCCGAACAGCAGCAAGGCGGTCACCAGGGTCACGCCCTCGCGCAGGTTCGGCCGGGACCGGCAGAGCCAGATCAGAACGGCGCCGACGCAGGGGACGATCAGCGCCAGCAGCATGGCCGTGCCGCTGGTCATGCGCCGCCCTCGCCCTGCATCTGCGTGATCGCCGCGTCGCCGATCAGGGACTCGGCGGCCCCGATCGCCAGGTCCATGGTCCAGGTCGAGTTGACGCCGAAGACGACGCAGCCGGCCGCCAGCACCACCAGCGGGATCAGCATGGCAAGCGGCGCCTCGCGCACCTCCTCCCGGTCCTCGGGCGGCGGCCGGAAGTAGGCGGCCTCGACGATGCGCCAGGTATAGATGACGGCGAAGAGGCCGCTCGCCAGCACCACCAGGGCGCCGAACCAGGAGCCCGCCTCCAGCGAAGCGCGGATCAGGTACCACTTGGTCACGAAGCCGACCGTCAGCGGCACACCGATCAGGCTGAGGGCGCCGACCACCAGCGCCCCCATGGTGACCGGCATCTGCCGGCCGAGGCCGGCAAGATCGTCGATGGTGACGACCCGGGTGCGGGTCCCCGCGCAGCCGACGGCCATGAAGAGGGCCGCCTTCATGATGGCGTGGTTGAAGATGTGGATGATGCCGCCGGCGAGCCCCGCCACGCTGCCCAGGCTGAGGCCCAGCACCATGTAGCCGATCTGCGAGACGCTGGAATAGGCGAGCAGGCGCTTCACGTTGTTCTGGAAGATGGCGACCAGGCCGGCGGCCAGCATGGAGAGAACGCCGAGGCCGAACATGGCGTCGTCGATGACCCCAGGCCGGTAGATCGGCAGCCCGTCGAACACCGTGTAGAGGAAGCGGATGATGACGTAGACCGAGACCTTGGTCGCCGTGGCCGCCAGGAACACGGTCACCACGGTGGGCGCGAAGGCGTAGGCGTTGGGCAGCCAGAGGTGGAGCGGAAAGAGCGCCAACTTCAAGCTGATGCCGACGATCAGGAAAGCCAGCGCCGCGTCGACCGTCCGCAGATGGATCAGGTCCGGCACCCGCTCGGCGAGATCGGCCAGGTTGAGGGTGCCGGTCATCATGTAGAGCATACCGACGCCGATGACGTAGAAGGTGGCGCCGATGGTGCCCATGATGAGGTAACGGAAGGCGGCGGTCAGCGCCCGCCGGTCGCGCCCCAGGCTGATCAGCACGTAGGAGGAGAGTGACGAGATCTCGAGGAAGACGAAGAGATTGAAGGCGTCGCCGGTGATCACGATGCCGAGCAGCCCGGTCAGGCACAGCAGGTACATGACGTAGGTGAGATAGATGCGCTCGCGCGGGATCTCCCGCTCCAGGCTCTCGCGCGCGAAGGGCATGACCAGCGAGCCGATGCCCGAGACGATCGCCAGCACGAAGGCGCTGAAGAGATCGACCCGGTACTCGATGCCCCAGGGCGGCGGCCAATCGCCGATGGCATAGGAGATGGTGCCGTGGTCGAGCACCTGGACCAGGAGGCCGAGCGAGATGGCGAAGGCCGCCCAGGTGACCAGCGACGCCAGCAGCCAGGCGGCCCGCGGGTTGCGGAAGAACACGCAGGTGGGCGCCGCCAGCAGAGGCAGCACCACCTGGAGGGCCGGCAGGTGGAGCGCGATCACGGCAGGTCGTCCTCCTGCTGCTCGATCTCGTCCTCCTCGATGGTGCCGTAGGCCTGGCGGATGCGCACCACCAGCGCCAGGCCGAGCGCCATGGTGGCCACGCCGACGACGATGGCGGTGAGGATCAGCACGTGGGGCAGAGGATTGGAGTAGAGCTTGTAGCCCTCCTCCAGGATCGGCGCGGTGCCGCCTTCGACGTTGCTCATGGAGATGTAGAAGACGAAGACCGAGACCTGGAAGATGTTCAGCCCGAAGATCTTCTTCACCAGGTTGCCGTGGGAGATGACGACGTAGAAGCCGATCATCATCAGGACCACGACGATCCAGTAGTTGAAGAGCCCGGGGAACGTCATGGCCTCAGGCGTCCTCCGATCCCGCGGCACCGGACCCGCTGCCGGCGAAGATGAAGAAGATGGTGATCATGGCCGCGGCCACGGTCATGCCGACGCCGAACTCGATGAGGATGATCCCAAGGTGCTGGCCGTGCACCTGATCGTGGGCCAGCACCGAGTAGTTCAGGTAGTTGCCGCCCAGCAGCAGGCCCGCGACCCCGACCCCGGCGTAGAGCAGCAGGCCCAGCGCCAGGGCGATCCGCACGACGCCGGCCGGCGCCAGCCGGCGGGCGCTCGAAACGCCGAACAGCAAGGCGTAGAGAATGAAGGCCGAAGCGAAGATGACGCCCGCCTGGAAGCCGCCGCCCGGCCCGAAGTCGCCATGGAACTGGACGTAGAGGGCGAACAGCAGGATCGGCGGGATCAGCAGCTTGGACGTGACGCGCAGGACCGCCTTGTACTTCATGGCACCGGCTCCTTGCGGGACTCCTCGTCCCGCCGGCCGGTCTCGAGGGCGTCTGGCGCCGGCGTCTCGCCGCCATCCTGGCCGAGCGCCGGCCGCTTGCGCCGCCGCACCCGGCCGAGCAGCACCAGGACGCCGCAGGCCGCCGTGAAGATCACCGTCACCTCGCCCAGGGTGTCGTAGCCCCGGTAGCTGGCCAGCACCGAGGTGACGATGTTGGGCACGCCCACCTCTTGGCCGGACTCCTGGATGTAGCGCGGCGCCACGTGGTGGTGGATCGGCGCGTTGGGGTCGCCGAAGTCCGGCATGTCGAGGGTGCCGTTGATCAGCACCGCCCCGGTGATCAGCACCACCAGGAACGGCCCGAGCGCGCTTGCCTTGGAGCGGCGCTCGTTGGTCACTCCGATCAGGCCCAGGGTGGCGAGGCCGAGCACCGTGGCGATGCCGGCGCCCACCGCAGCCTCGGTGAAGGCGACGTCAACCGCGTCCATGGTCAGGTAGAGGACAGCCGCCGTCAGGCTGAACATGCCCGAGAGCATGACCACCACGAAGAGGTTGCGCAGCACGACGAAGGCCAGCCCCGTGACCGCCATGAACGACAGCAGGGCGATGTCGATCAGGTCTTCGATGACGTGCCTCCGTCCGGGTCCTTCTCGGAGGTCGGCGCGTCCAGGAGCGGGCGCACGCCGCCGTGGAGGCAGGCCCGGGCCAGCGCGTGGGTCGTCGTCGGGCTGGTGAAGAGCACGAAGACCACGATCAGGAACAGCTTGGCCGTCACCAGCGTCAGGCCCGCCTGGAACATCAGCCCGACCAGGATGAGGCCGAGGCCGAGGGTGTCGATCATGCCGGCCCCGTGCATGCGGGTGAAGACGTCGGGCAGGCGCAGCAGGCCGATACCGCCGATCAGCATCAAGGCGACCCCGGAAAGAAGGCAGATCCAACTGATCGCATCGGCGACGAGCGCCATCACAGGTCCTCCCAGTCCCCGTCCTCGTCCGGGTCTCCCAGTTGGGAGAACCTCATGTACTTGGTGACCGCGATGGTGCCGATGAAGTTGATCAGCGCGTAGACCAGGGCGATGTCGAGGAAGTCGGGCCGCTCGGTCAGGAAGCCGAACACGGCGATCAGCGCGACCGTCAGGCTGCCGAACACGTTCACCGCGAGAATGCGGTCGTAGACCGTCGGGCCCAGGACGGCGCGCGCCAGCACCATGGCCATGACCACGAGGACGCCGAGAGCGGCGGCGCCGAACATCAGGCGCTCCCCGCGACCCGGGAGACGCGGCGGTCCATCTCTCCGCTCTCCAGCCCCTCGACCGAGCCCTTGGTCAGGGCATGCACCGTCAGCTCGTCGCCTTCGAGCGCGATGGTCACCGTGCCCGGCGTCAGGGTGATGGAGTTGGCGTAGATGACCCGGCCGAGCTCGTCCTTCTGGGAGGCCTTCACCTTGATCACCCGCGGCTCGATCGCCATGGGCGAGCGGCAGATGGCCTTGGCCACGTCGATGTTGGCGACCACGATCTCCTTGATCAGCCAGGGCCAGTAGAGCAGGGCCCGCGGGGCGACCTGCACCGGATGGCCTTCCGCGTCGACGATGCCGGCCCGCCAGGCGAGCAGCGCCACCGCGACCACCGAGACCGCGCCCAGGCCGAGCAGCAGCGGGTCGGTGAAAAAGCCCGAGAGCAGCAACCACAGGACCGACAGAGAAACGACCAGACTGGCGACGTGCAGCACGCTTTGCCCCCCACCCAAGAGCAAAATCCGCTTACCCCAAGCCGTAGCGGCGCGGCGGACTATAGCCGCAGTGCCGGGGGCGCGCCAAGGCGCTTTGCCCCCCTTCAGCGGGTCCTCGCCGCCGCCGCTTGCCCGCCCAGGATACGGCCGATAGGCTCCCGGATCGGTCAGCGACGAACCGCGGGCAGCATGCCATGAGCGGCCCATGAGCAAACGATGAGCGAACGATGAGCGGCCAAGACGACCAACCGCAGGCGGCGGCCCCGGATGGGCCGGCGGAGCCGCCCGGGACGGCCGACGCAGGCCGCGGCCTGCCGCCTATCCTATGGGTGCCCGGCTTGATCGCCATCACCCTGCTGCTGCTCGCGATTTTCGGACTGAACTGACCCGCAGCGACACGAACGGCACCGACGGACCGAATATGGCGCGCCGCCTTTTCCTCGTGGGGCTCCTGCTGCTGGCGCTGCTCGTCATCCTGGTGGGCGCGGCGACGGTCTGGCGGCTCTCCCTCGCCCAGGCCCTGCTCGACCGGGAGCTGGCCAATCAGGGCGTGCCAGGCGGCCGGGCCACCATCGAGGTGATCGACAGCGACTACCTGCGCGTAGTGGACATCGCCGCGGGCGACAACGGCGAGTTCTCCGTCGCCTCCCTGGAGGTCCGCTACCAGCCCTTCGACCTGGCGGAGGGCCGCGTGGCGCGGATCGACGTGGACGGCCTCTCGCTCCGCCTCGACCTGCGCGAGGGCGAGGCCCCCTTCGGCAGCCTGCAGCCTTTGATCGATCGCCTGCGGAAAGGCGAGAAGAGCGGCACAGGCAAGGGTTCCGGCTCCGTCTCCGCCTCCGGTGGCGGAACGAAGGACGCCGGCTATCCCATCCCTAACATGCGGCTCAGCAATGGCCACATCGAGGCGCTCACCCCCTTTGGCCCGGCGTCCGTGGAACTCGCCGGCCGGCTGGACCGGGAGGGCTCCGACGGCAGGACACGGGACCTCGATCTCGACCTGGACGTGGCGATGACCAGCGGCTTCGGTGAGCTTTCCGGCCGCCTCACCGCCAGCGGCGATCCCGAGGCGGAGACCGAGGCGCGCCTGGCGCTCTCCGGCGGCACGGTCGCCCTGCCCGGCGGCGAGCTGCGGGTGAACGCCATAAAGGGCGACCTTGCGCTGACGCTCGACTCCGGCCTGCCGCGCCAGGGTCGGGGCGACCTGACCCTCGGCGGTCTGAGTCTGGCGGGCACGCCCTTCCACGAGGCCGGGTTCCGCTTCGACCTGAACCACGAGGCGGCCGACCTCACGGCCCGTCTGGGCAGCGACGACGGCAGCCTCGACCTCACCCTCGACGCCAAGCTGACGGACCTGGCGGGCCAACCCAAGGGCACCTTCGGCCTGAACGCCGAGGTTACGGAAGCCGCCCCCCTCTGGTCCCTCGGCCCCTCCCTCTTCCCCGCCGCCTTCCCGACCGGGGGCAAAGGCCGCATCGCGGTCGAGGCGAAGGGCCGCTGGCCCGCGCTGCCCGACCTCCAAGGAAACCGGGACTCCCTCCTCGCCTGGCTGAAGCAGGGCGATCTGACGGGCGACATCACGGCAGACCTGGACGCCCTTTCCCTGCCCGGCCAGGCCGCCACCTTCAGCACCGTCACCGACCTGACCGGCGCCTGGGCCGAGGAAGAGCTCAGCCTCGCCCCCCGGGGGACGACCCGCATCACGGCAACGGATCTGAGCACCGCGGACTTCGGCGCCCTGGGTCTCGGTCCCGATTTGGCGGCAGACCTGGCCCGCCTGAGCGGCGGCACCCTCGCCCTTTCATTGCCGGCGGACAGCGACCGACCGACAGAACTTCTGTGGCGTCCCGGCAGCCCCTCACCCGGCGCCCGCTTCGACGGCACGCTGGACGTCTCCGCCGGTCCGGCCAGCGCCACGCTGAAAGGACTGGTGGAGGCCTCCCTAGGCGAGGCGCCCAACCTGACGCGCGTCACCCTGCCGGACCTGACGGTCACGGCGACCGACGTCGCGCTCGCCGGCTGGACCGTCGCCAAGCTGGACATCGCCGGCGACTTCGAGGGCCTGCCCGACGCCTTCCGCTCCGACGCCCGGGTGCAGGCGCGCCTATTGAAGCTCCGCGCCGGCGAGGTCGTTTCCGAGCGCGCCGACCTGGACCTGCCGCTCGCGCTCGGCCGCGAGGGCACGCGTCTCACCGTCAGCCTGTCGGCGCCGGGCAGCGCCAGCTTCGCTGGCCTGCGCCTGCCCGGCGGCATCGCGGCGGCCGCACCCCTGAACGTCTCCATCCCCGAGACCGAGGCTGAGATCACCTTGGCCAGCGGCGAGAGCGCCCATGGCCTGACCCACGACACCCGCATTTCCCTGCCCGAGAGCGAGCTGCTGCTGAGCACGGGAGACGGCGCGCCCCTGAAGATCCGGTTGCAGGCGCCCGCGGTCTCGATCGCGGGCGGCCTCAAAGAGAGTGGCGCCTACGAAGCGGCGGTCTCGCTCCGCGACGGCACGGTCGTGCTGCCCGAGAAGAAGCTGGCGCTCGACGGTGTTTCCGTCTCCCTCGAGCTCCCGGCCGATCCAGCGGCCATGTCCGGCAGCTTCTCGGTGGCCGCCCTCGAGCACCTGGCGACGCCGGCCGCCTTCGCGCCCCTCGCGGTCGTTGGTGAGGCGCGGCGCGACGGCGGGCGCGTCGTGGTGAACGCCGAGACCAGCGGTGCGGGCGGCCGGCCGCTCGTCCAGGTCTCGGCGCGCCACGACCTCGACAGCGGACGCGGCACGGCCGACGTCGACCTGATCCCCCTGCTGTTCGCCACCGGCGGCCTGCAGCCGAGCGAGCTCTCGCCCCAGCTCGCCGCGGTCAGCGACGCGCGCGGCTCGGCCGAGGGCACGGCCGCGCTCACCTGGGACCGCAATGGCTTTGCCGGCACCGTGCGGCTGCTGCTCGCCGGGCTCGGCTTCAAGTCCAAGGACGCGAGCGTGAAGGGTCTCGACCTGCGGCTCGATCTCGACAGCCTGGACCCTGTCGGCAGCCCCCAGGGCCAGCGACTCACCGCCGAGACCATCGACGTGGGCGTCGACCTGGAGGACGTCGAGGTGCGTTTCCGGCTGCCCCACGGCACGCCCGGCCAGGTCTACGTGGAGGACGCAGCCTTCTCCCTCGCCGGCAGCCGTATCGCCGTTCGCGACACTCTCATCGACCCCCTGTCCGAAAGGACCGAGGCGCAACTGCTGATCGACAGTCTGGATCTGACGACGCTCTTCGAGGCCCTGGACATCGACGGCCTGTCCGGCGACGGCGAGCTGAGCGGGCGCATTCCGGTCGAGCGCGACGGCAAGGTCGTGACCGTGACCGACGCGCGTTTGGAATCGACGGCCCCCGGCACCCTGCGCTTCAGTTCAGCCACCGCGGAGCAGGCCATGAAGAGCGGCGGCGAGTACGTCGATCTCCTCATGCAGGCCCTCAAGAACTTCCGCTACGAGACCCTGTCGCTCACCGGCAACCTGGACCGCGACGGCGAGGCGCTGCTGCGGCTGGAGATCCTGGGCAACAATCCCGAGGTCCTGGACGGCCAGAAGTTCCAGCTCAACGTCAATCTGACCGGCAACATGCAGCCGATCATCGACGCCCTGCGCCAGGGCCACCAGGTAACGAGTGATTTCTTCAGCCGCGCGTGGAAGCTATCGCCCTGATCCGCGTATCATGGAGCTAAGCCGCGCGGGAGGTCCCGCCCGGCCGCCATGCGAGCCAAGCTTGCCTTGGCCGCGGGGATTGCGCAGCATAGGCTTCCCGGCCGCCCTTTCGGGGGCGCGTGCGGGGAGAAGGAGCGAGCCAAGTCCCATGCCCTCGAGAGCGAACGTTCACGCCGTAGCCTTGCTTGCGACCCTCGCGCTCGCCGCCAGCCTGCTGATGGCCTGTCAGCCGTCGGTGAAGGTGGAAGCGCCCGACGAGCCGATCACCATCAATCTCAATATCAAGCTGGACGCCGACGTTCGATTGAAGATCGAAGAGCAGGCCGAAGAAGACATCGAAGAGAACCCGGACATCTTCTGAACGGACCTGGCCGGCCTCGGTCGCCTGCCCGGATCGCAAGGGAGAGGAACATGAAACGCGCTATTGCAATGGATCTTTCGACACAGGGCCCGTCGCGCCCGGAGCTTTGGCGGCTCGGCTGGCTGGCGCTCCTCCTGGGCCTGCTGCTGAGCATCGCAGCGCCGCCCGCCTTCGCGCAATCGCTCGACGAGTTGCGCAGATCAGGCGCCCTCGGCGAGCGCCACGACGGGCTCGTGGAGGTGCGGGATCCCGGCAACACCAGCGCCAAGCGGGTCGCCCAGGAGGTCAACGCGAAGCGCCAGAACATCTACGAAGAGCGGGCAGCCGCGCAAGGCGTCTCCGCCGGAGAGGTGGGCAAGGTCTACGCCAGCAAGATCATGCAGGAAGCGCCCAAAGGCACCTGGTTCCGCCACGCAGACGGAAAATGGCGGCAAAAGTAGCGACAGCAGACAATGCGGCGTCGCGCCGCCGACAGGCCACGGCGGGACGGCTGCTCTGGCAGGCGCTTGCCGTCGGGCTGCTGCTCTGGCTCGCCGCGGCGCCGCCGGTACAGGCCGATACGACGCCCGATCAGGTCCGCGAGATCGAGGAGCTTCTGGTCCGTCTCGGTTTCACGCCGGGCCGGGTCGACGGCATCGCCGATGCCGAGACCGAAGCCGCCATCAGGGACTATCAGTCCTTCGCCTCCCTGCCCGTGACCGGCCTGCCGAGCCAGGCCCTGCTGGACGAGCTGCGCGGGGTCATGGACGCCATGCCGGCGGTCCAGGAGGGCGGCTTCGTGGCGCCGGCACCCCTGCCGGCGAACACCCCCGCCGCCCAAACCGCGACACTGACCGCGACACAGGTCGCCGTCCCGAGCGCGACAGGGAGCGCATCCCAGGCCGCCAGCCAGGCGGCGCCGCGGTCTCTCGCCACGATTCCGGGCAACGTCCTCCTGGGCTTGCCGGAGAAGCCGCCGCCCGAGCCCGAGGTCGAAGGACCCGCCAAGCTTGCCGTCGTGGACGCCGTCGGCCGGCCCGCGGCGGGGGCCACGGCGGCGAACGGGGAGGAGTCCGGCGCGAGCGAGGAGGTTTGGGAGTTCGCGCTTCACCTGGCCTCCTTCAAAGAGCCCGGCGGCATCCGCCAGGAGTGGGAGCGCCTGCAGCACCAGCTGCCCAGCCTGCTCGGCGACATGACGCCGCGGGTTCATCGCGTCACCCTGAAGGACCAGGACGTCCTGTTCCGGCTTTACGCGGGCCCCTTTCCCACCCTGGCGACCGCCAATGAGCTCTGCATTCTGATCAGCAAGGAGGGCTACCGCTGCGGTGTGGAAGACCGCGCCGCCAAGGCGCCGGCACCCACGACCCAGCTGGTCGCCCTGGCCCTCGACCCGGCGACGGCCGGGAAGCTGGACGACCTGGGACCCGCCCTCGTGGTGGCGGCGGGCACCCGCACGAGCGGCCTGAGCGAGGGCGAGCTCGCGGCGCGGTCCGCCCTGGCGCAGAGCGACTTCGAGTCCGCCACCGCCGCCTTCCGAAAGGGCGACTGCCAGAGCGCTGTCCGCCTCTACGGCCGGGCCTTCCAGTCCGGCGGCCTGCCGCTGGCGCAACTGATCGCCGGACGCAACAACCGTGGGCGCTGCCTGTTCGACGGGGCCCGCTACGACGAGGCCCTCGCCGACTTCGATCTGGCCATCGAGCTGGAGCCCGAGTTCGCCGCCGCCTACTTCAACCGCGGGCGCGTGCACAAGGCGCAGGGCAACGAGCTCCAGGCCGAGGAGGATCTGCGCCGGGCCTACGACCTGGGCTTCGGCCGCCTGGGCGATACCCCCTAGCCTCTTCTACTCCGCTTCTGCTTCCGCCGCCGGCCCCGTGGCACGGGCACGGACGAAATCGACCACCCGCGCCGCCGCGTCCGGGTAGGCGAACAGGTCGTTGTGTCCGGCCCCCGGCAGGAAGAGCGCTTCTTTCGGCTCCGGCGCCAGCGCGAAGAGCTCGCGGCCGAAGCGGGTCGGCACCACCCGGTCCGCCTCGCCGTGCAGGACCAGCAGCGGCGCCTCCAGGTCCGCGATGTGGCGCGCGTTGTCCCAGCGGTCCAGCACCAGCCAGCGCGCGGGCAGATACCAGTAGTGGGACTGGGCGACGTCGGCGATCGAGGTGAAAGGGGCTTCGAGCACCAAGCCGGCGACATCGTGCTCGGCCGCCATCTTGACCGCCGGGCCGCCGCCGAGGGACTCGCCGTAGACCACCAGGCGTTCGCCCGGAACTCCGGCCTCTTCCAGCAGATAGGTCATGACGGCGCGCGCGTCGTCGCTCATGGCCGCCTCCTCGGGCTTGCCGGGGTTGCCGCCGTAGCCCCGGTACTCGGCCAGGAAGAGGCCGAAGCCGGCGTCCAGCAGCGCCCGGAACTTGGCCACCCGGTGGCCGATGTTGCCGGCGTTGCCGTGAAAGACCAGCACCACCGGGCCGCCCTCCTCCCGCGGCGGCCGGTACCAGTGGCTGAGCTCCAGGCCGTCGGGACTCTTCAGGGAGACGACGGCGAAGCCCTCGGCGCCGGCCGCCGCCAGCCGCGGCTCGGAACGGTCGGGGAAGTAGAGGAAGCTGCGCTGGCAGCCGAACATGACGAGGGCGATCAGCACGTAGAGGCCGACCACGATCCCGAAAGTGCTGGTCAAACCGGACATGACTCCACTCCAGCCGCCAGCCTACAGCACTCGGCCGGTGCTTTCACAAGGCCTGAAAGCCGCATAGCTCCGGGCCCCATAGGTGGGCGGCTGAACCATCGCTTGAACTCGGCGCGCGGTCGCATTAATTTAACATTCGAGAATGGGGTAAAAAGCACTATTTCACACCAATAAATGTGGAATTTGCCGATGCTGCGCATCCATGTCCTGCACGAGAACGCCGCCTGGGTCGAGCCCTTGCGGTCGGCCTTCGAGCGTCTCGCCCTGCCCTACGAGGAGTGGTTCCTCGACCGCGGCAGCGTCGCGCTCGACCGGGCGCCGCCGCAAGGCGTCTTCTACAACCGCATGAGCGCCTCCTCCCACACCCGCGGCCACCGCTATGCGCCCGAGATGACCCATGTAGTGCTCAAGTGGCTGGAGGCCCACGGCCGGCGGGTGATCAACAACAGCCAGGCCCTCTCGCTCGAGGTCAGCAAGGTCGCCCAGTACGCGGCCCTCAAGCGTGCCGGCGTGCGCACGCCGCGCACCGCGGCTGCCGTCGGCCGCGACCAGGTGCTGGCGACCGCCCGCAGCTTCGGTCCGGGGCCCTATATCCTGAAGCCCAACCGGGGCGGCAAGGGCCTGGGCGTGCACCTCTTCCAGAGCGTGGATGCCATCGCCGATCATCTCGACAGGCTGCCCGAGGAGGAGCGCCCCATCGACGGGGTTTGGCTGGTCCAGGACTACATCCGTTCCGCCGAACCCTACATCACCCGCTGCGAGTTCATCGGCGGGCGCTTCCACTACGCGGTGCGGGTCGACACCAGCGACGGCTTCGAGCTCTGTCCGGCGGACGCCTGCCAGGTCGGCGAGGACTTCTGCCCGGCCGACGTGCCGGCGCCCGAGCGTTTTGCCATCCTCGAGAGCTTCGACGATCCGATCCTGGAGCGCTACCGGACCTTCCTGGCCGACAGCGGCATCGAGATCGCGGGCATCGAGTTCATCCGGGACGAGGCGGGCGAGATCTTCACCTACGACGTCAACACCAACACCAACTACAACGCCCAGGCAGAGGCCGCCGCCGGCGTGCCGCTCACCGGCATGATGGCGGTCGCCTGTTTCCTGGGCGAGGAGCTGGCGCGGCTGCCGGGCGGGACGGCCCGGGGCGAGGATGCGGCGGAGGTGCCGGAGACCGAGTGGAATCCGGCGGCCTGTGGGCCGGACCCACTCAGGCGACCTCCGCCTCCGGCAGTGTTTCCTGGAGAATGATCCGCGCCGCCGGGAAGCGCACCGTCGCCGTCGTGCCCATGCCCGGCTGGCTCTGCAGGTCGAGCGTGCCGCCGTGCAGCTCGATCAGCGACTTGCTGAGCGGCAGGCCGAGGCCGGTCCCTTCGTACTTGCGGTTCAGATCGCCGTCGATCTGACCGAACTGGGAGAGCGCCTTGGGGATGTCCTGGGGCGCCATGCCGATCCCCGTATCGATCACCTGGAACACGAAGCCACTCTCCATGTGGCACCAGGACTTGAGGGTGACGCTGCCGCCCGCCTCGGTGAACTTGATGGCGTTGGCCAGCAGGTTGACCAGGATCTGCTTCACCTTGCGCTCGTCCGCCGACAGGCCGGGCAGCCCCTCGGACACCTCGAGCAGCAGCGAGACTTGACGCTCGCTGGCGCGCTGACGCACCAGGCGCGCGACCGAGGCGATAATGGCGTCCACGTCGACCCCTTCCTCGTGCAGCTCCATGTTCCCGGACTCGACCTTGGAGAGGTCCAGGATGTCGTTGATGAGCTTCAGAAGGTGGTCGCCCGACTGATAGATGTCCTTCGCGTAGTCGCGGTAGCTGGCGCTGCCCACGGCGCCGAACATCTCGTCCTTGATGACCTCGGCAAAGCCCATGATGGCGTTGAGGGGCGTGCGCAGCTCGTGGCTCACCGAGGCCAGGAACTGGGACTTGGCGATGTTCGCGAGCTCGGCCTGCTCGCGCGCGTTCCTCAGGTCGTCGGCGAAGCGGATCAGGCTCGCCCCTTGCTCCTCGAGGTCGCTCTGGGCGCTCTCCAGCTCCTGCACCCGCTGCTCCAGCATGGATTCCTTGGCGACCAGTTCACGCTGGGCGCGCTTGGCGATGATTAGGAAACCCACCACCACCCAGATCGCCACCAGGGCGAGGAAACGGCCCGTCAGATCGAACCAGGGCCCCCCGACCGCCGGGCCCAGGATCGCGCCCGCCGCCGCCATGAGGGAGAAGATCAGGCCGAGGGCGACGATGGCCCGCGGGCTGCGCAGGAACCAGCCGGCACAGACCAGGGCCACGTAGGGCACCCCGCCGGCACCCCAGTTCGGCAGCCAGATATCGAGGGCGAGAAAGAGGACAGCCAACACGAGCGTGCCCGCCAGCATGGCGGAGGGGCGGAAGCGATCGCTGTTGAACAGGTCCTGCAACGGGGCCTCGGGACAGGTCTATGGCGTGAAACCCGCTCGAAAGACTATGGCCCAAGGGTTAACGGCCACTTGACCGGCAGCCGCGGCGATGGGCGGGGCGTGCGCGTCCCTCCGCGCGCAGCCGGCCGTCGCCTCGAACGTCGTCCGTGTCGCAGAAAACCGAAGATCGGAACGATTCGGAATACTTACAAGGTTAGCAGATAGTTAACGGATCTCCTTAAGGCGCTACCATAGCTGCCGATTTGAGGCTTGGCGCCCATCCGCTATTGGGCGTAGCTGGGGTCCTCCCGGTCCAGCAAGCGCATGAGGGCCGCGAAGTGCTTGGCGGGCTCCTCGGAGACCGGCGGCTCGCGGAAGCTGGCTGCCGTCGCCGCGGCCACGTTGCCGCCGATGCGCTTGAACGGCCGCCCGGTCGAGCGGGCCAGCACCTGCAGCTGGCAGGCGCGCTCCAGATAGTAGAGGGCGTCGAAGGCCTCGGCGATGGTCTCGCCGACCACCAGCACGCCGTGGTTGGCCATGAAGAGGACGCCCTTGTCGCCCAGGGCCGCAGCCAGGCGCTCGCCCTCCTCCAGTGCCTGGGCAAGACCCGCGTAGCCGCCGTCGTAGGCCACGTCGCCATAGAACCTGAGGGCGTTCTGCTCCACCGGCTCGAGCTGCGCATCCTCCAGCAGGCTGAGCGCCGTGGCGTAGGGCATATGGCTGTGCAGCACGCAGCGGGCGCGCCGCGAGGCCAGGTGGACCCGCGAGTGAATGACGAAAGCCGAGGTCTCGAAGTCTCCTTCGCCGTCGAGCTTCCGGCCCTCGGCGTCGACGGTCAGGATGTCTCCGGCGCGCACCTCCGACCAGTGGAGCCCGAAGGGGTGCAGCAGGAAGCGTTCGCCTGCTTCGTCCAAGGCGTAACTGAAGTGGTTGGATATGCCCTCGCCGAGGCCGAAGCGATCGGCCAGGCGCAGCGCCGCCGCCAGCTCCACCTTGTGCCACCAATACGTCTCGTCCACCCGTTCCCTCCTGTAGCTCGGCCCCATTTCCGGCCAGCGCGCGGCGGCCGAGCATCTCCTACCTTGGTGCTCTTGCCAAGCCAGAACCGCCTTGCCAGGATCGCAGCCCGTCGAAGCGGAGCCAGGGGAGGGAGGGAGAGCCATGAGCGAGCTCGCCACCATCAGCGAACAGAAGTGCTTCGAGGGTCTGCAGGGGGTCTACAGCCACGCCTCCGAGGCCTGCGGTGTCGACATGCGCTTCGCCCTCTTCCAGCCGCCCCGGGCGCTCGCCGGCGAAAAGCTTCCGGTGGTGACCTATCTCTCGGGGCTCACCTGCACCGAGGAGAACGTCACCGTGAAGGCGGGCGCCCAGCGCGTCGCCGCCGAGCTCGGCCTGCTGCTGGTCTGCCCTGACACCTCGCCCCGCGGCCCGGAGGTGGCCGACGACGAATCCTACGACCTGGGCAGCGGCGCCGGCTTCTACCTGAACGCCAGCGAGGCGCCCTGGTCGGCGCACTACAAGATGTACGACTACGTGACCCGGGACTTGGCCGCGGCGGTCGCCGCCAACTTCCCGGCCGACACGGCGCGCCAGGGCATCTTCGGCCACTCCATGGGCGGCCACGGGGCCCTCACCATCCACCTGAAGAACCCGGAGGTCTACCGCTCCGTCTCCGCCTTCGCGCCCATCGCCGCGCCCATGCGCTGCCCCTGGGGCCGCAAGGCCTTCACCGCCTATCTCGGCGCCGACGAGGAGACCTGGCGGGACTACGACACCACCGAGCTGGTGCGCCGCCGGCCCTCGGAGGCCAAGTTCCTCATCGACCAGGGCGCGGCCGACCCCTTCCTGGAGGAGCAGCTTCGGCCCGACCTACTGGTCGAGGCCTGCGAGGCGTCCGGCCAGCACTTCGAGCTGCGCATGCAGCCGGGCTACGACCACAGCTACTTCTTCATCCAGACCTTCGTGGAGGACCACCTGCGCCACCACGCCGCGGCGCTGGGGGCCTGAAGGGCGGGACGGCCCGCCCCTTCTCCCCTCGTCGGTGGCCCGGCGCCCCGGTCCTGCGATAAACTAGGGGCATGGAAGAGGTCTTCGCCCCGGAGGACGCGCTCGACAAGCCGGCGCTGAAGGCGCTCGTCGAGCGCTCCGACGCCCGGGGCCTCGCGCACCTGGCAGGCCACGGCGCGCTCCTGATCGCGACCGGACTCTGGGTCGGGACCGCCTTCGGCAGCGGCTGGCTGCTGCCCGCCCTGGTCTGCCACGGCATCGTGCTGGCCTTCCTCTTCGCGCCGCTGCACGAGTGCATCCACTACACCGCCTTCCGCAGCCGGGCGCTCAACCGCACGGTCGCCTTCCTCATCGGGGCGGTGCTGTTCCTGCCCTCGGAGTACTTCCGCGCCTTCCACTACGCCCACCACCGCTATACCCAGGACCCCAGTCGCGATCCCGAGCTCGCCCGGGACAAGCCGGAAACCCTGGGCGAGTACCTGCTCTTCCTCTCGGGCTTCGTCTATTGGAACGAGCAGGCTCTCCTCTTCGGCCGCCTGCTGGCCGGCCGGGTCGAGGAGAGATTCGTCCCCGAGCGCCGCAAAAAGGCCCTGGTCCGCGAGGCCCGGGGCCTTGTCGTGCTCTACCTGCTGATCGCGTTCGTCTCGTTCGACACGGGCAGCACCTTCGCGGTGATCTACTGGCTGCTGCCGCTCGCCCTCGGACAGCCCTTCCTCAGGGCGTTCCTGCTGGCCGAGCACACGGGCTGCCCGCTGGTGCCCGACATGCTGGAGAACACGCGCACCACCAACACCAACCCGCTGGTGCGCTGGCTCACCTGGAACATGAGCTTCCACGCCGAGCACCACGCCTATCCGGCCCTGCCCTTCCACGCCCTGCCCGCCGCCCACAAGCTGATGAAGGACAAGATCGTCCACCAGTCCCCCGGCTACATCGCCGCCCACTGGCAGATCCTGCGGCGGTTGATGACGGAGGCTTGAGCGGGAGGACGGCCGAGGGCGGTTGCGAAGTCGGGCGGACCCACCTCACCTATGCTAGGTCGGCAGTCCGGCCGCATGCAGCGCCTCGCTCAATGGCTCGGCGACCGAGGGATGCATGTCGAAGGTGGCGCAGTGTCCGCTGATGGTGAAGCCCGGCTCCAGCTCGAGGACGCGTGCGGCGGCGGACCTGGCCGCGTCGAGCCGTCCCAGCTTGGCGTGCGTCGCGGCCAGCAGTACGTGCGCTGAACTCCAATAGGGGTTCGCCTGGAAGGCCTTCTGGGCCGCCTCGGCAGCCGCCTCGTACTCGCCGAGCTGGATGCGGCCGATCGTGATCGCATACCACGGGCCGTAGCTCATGGGATCGAAGGGGCTCAATCGGATTGCACGCTCGCCCCACTCGACGCCGCGCTCCGCATCGCCGGTAAAGACGATCACGACGCTGCCAAGCACGTAGGTGAGCGCGCAGGAAGGGCTGAGCGCCAGCGCCGCCTCGAAGGCCTGGTGCGCGGCTTCACGATCATGCGCAATCATGCCCATGCCAAAACCGCCGAGCGACAGAGCGATGGCGTCGTCGCGTCCATGGGCGATTGCCGCCTCGGCATGGCGGATCGCCCCTAGGCGGTTCTCCTCATGGGCGCCGCCGCGCGCGAACAGGATCTCGTGGCACCAGGCGGCGAAGCCGTGGGCGAGCGCGTAGTCGGGCTCTATCTCGAGCGCTTTCTCAAGCAGCGGCAGCGCCTGGGCCGCCCCCTCCGGCATCGCCGGGTAAACGTGCGGGATGGCGCGGAGCACAAGGTCGTAGGCGTCGAGGTTGTCGGGCCGCTCCCGCTTGACCCGCTCGATCTCGGCCTGGCGCAGGCTGGGCTCGATGGCCGCGACGACGCTCATCGTCAGCTCGTCCTGGATCGCGAAGACATCGTCGACGGCGCGGTCGTAGCGATCCGCCCAGACGTGCCGCCCGCTATCCGCTTCGATCAACTGACCGGTCACGCGCACCTGGTTGGCGGCCTTGCGTACGCTGCCCTCGAGCACATAGCGCACGCCGAGCTCGCGTCCCACATCCTTGATGTCGACGGACCTGCCCTTGTAGACGAAGCTCGAATTGCGCGCGATGACGAAAAGCCACTTGATGCGCGAGAGCCCCGTGATGATGTCCTCGACCATGCCGTCGGCGAAATAATCCTGATCGGTATCGCCGCTCATGTTGGTGAAAGGCAGGACGGCAATGGACGGCCTGTCAGGCTGCTTGAGTGGCTCGGCACCGGCGGCTGGCGTGGCTGCCGCCCCTTGCGCCTCCTCGCCGTGGTCCGGTCCGATGCGGTAGACCCGGACCGGGTGCTCGATGTTCTTGACCTGCTGCTCGCCCAGGTCCGCGAAGTCCAAGCCGATCTTGCCTTTCACGTGGTCGAAGACGGTGGCGGACACGCAGATGCGGCCGGCTTCTGCAAGCGCTTCCAGCCGCGCAGCCACGTTGACGCCGTCACCATAGATATCAGTCCCCTCGACGATCACGTCGCCCAGGTTGACGCCGATCCGCAACCGGAGTCGCCGGTCCTCGGGTAGGTCGGGCTCGCGATCGGACATGGCATTTTGAATGTCGACGGCGCACTGGACGGCCTCGACGATGCTGGGAAACTCCGCCAGGAGTCCATCGCCCATGACCTTGACGATGCGACCCTGGCGCGCGGCGATCTTGGGCTGCACGAGGTCTTTGCGGAGCGATTTCAGACGCGCGAGCGTGCCCGCCTCGTCCGCCCCCATGAGGCGGCTGTAGCCGACCACGTCCGCGGCAAGAATAGCGGCCAGCCGGCGCTGCATGTCCGATCTCCTTCGGTGCGCAGACTAGCCCCCCAGAACCGTGAAATCCATATCGTCGGAGACGCTGGACCGTCCGCCCTTTACGCTCAGAGCGCGGATCCGGGCGCGGTTTGCGGCCCCCAGCCAGCAACCCTCCCGCAGCACCTGGCTAAACTCCGGTCTCGGTCAACGCGAGCCAGCGCATCGACTACGCCACCTTCTTCGCGACGATGAACACGGCCTTGCCCCTGCCCGGCTGCCATTGCTGGTCGATCTCGAAACCGGCGCCGGTGAGGCTGTCCAGCAGCTCCCTCGTGGTGAAGACCTTCACCAATGGCAACAAGCCCAGGGCCAGTCCCACGGGCGCGATGAGCTTGAAGACCTTCATGGTGTCTCCGATGCAGGCAGTGCTGCTCACGAAGATGCCGCCGGGCTTGAGCCAGCCATAGACCTTGGCGATCGCCTCGTCCCTGCTCTCCAACAGGTGCAGGACGCTGAGCCCAAGCACGACGTCGAAACCATGATCGGGCGCGACGAGCTCGTCGAGGCTCGCCTGTTCGAAAGTCACGTTTTCGACCTTCTGCATCTCGGCCTTGCCTCGGGCGATCTCGATCATTTTCGCCGAGATATCGGTCGCGAGGATGTGCTTCACGTAGGGCGCATGGGCGATGGCCGTCGAGCCGGTTCCGCAGCCGATCTCCAGAACCTCCATGTCCGGCCGAAAGTGCTCGCGCGTGACCTGCAGCTTTCTCTGGTAGGTCGCTTCATCGGCCACGGGCCGCTTCGCATAGCGCGCCGCGATCTTGTCCCAGTACCTAACCGAGCGAGTCACCGCATCCTCCGTGCATCGGGCATTCAGCTCACATAGACGCTGCCATCGGCGGTACAAGGACCGCAGCGCCGCAAGCTGCGGCGTCCGTTCGCTGGATTCCGCCCCCGAAACTGGCTATAGGGCGGCCCCATGGACCTGGATCTGACAAGCGAGCGTCTCTTGCTGCGGCCCTTGGCCGAGGACGACCTGGACCTTGCCTACGATCTGCTCACCGATCCAAAGGTGATGCAGTACGTCTCCGGGCCCCTGACGCGGGAACGGGTCGCCGCGGAGCATGCGATCAAAACGAGGCGCTCAGCCGGCGGGGCGGTCGGCATCTGGTGCGTGGCGGACCGGGCGAGCGGGGAGAAGCTCGGAACGGCGATCCTGCTGCCCCTGCCCGTCGAAAAGGAAGAGATCGACTGGGACCTGGTGGTTGGGGACGGCATGCCCGATGCCGAGATCGAGATCGGCTACCTCATAAAGCATGCCGCCTGGGGCAAGGGCTACGCGACCGAAGCCTGCGCCCGCCTGCTGCGCTTCGCCTTCGAGGCGACCGCGCTGGAGGAGATCGTCGCCGTCACCGACCCCGCCAACGTGAATTCCCAGAAAGTGCTGCGCAAGTGCGGCCTGATCGACGAGGGCCTGCGGCCGGCCTACGCGACCCTCTGCCCGGGCTTCCGCATCACCCGGCCGCAGTGGCTGAAGTCTGTGCGGGGCGGCGGCTGACCCGGGCGTGGCAAATTCCATTGAACTGAATCGGCCACATCCGTCGCCGCTGCCAGGCGAACGAGACACTGCTGACAGCAGGTTGTCAGGAACGCCTTGCTAGTCTGCCGGGGATGGAAACTTGAACGGGACGACAGCCATGCCCGAGCAGCACGAGCTCGATGACTTCGACATGACGCCGGCCTCGCTGGCGCGCGAGTGGTTGGTCACCATCGATACGCCCGCCGCAGGCGTGGAACCGGTTCTGGAGGCTCTCGGCCGCGCGCTGCCGCTGGTTCAGGGCCCCTACGACAACTGCACCTACGTGCGCGAGAACGGCTACCAGCGGTTTCGGGCGCTCGAAGGGTCCCATGCCGGCGCGGAAGGCACGATCCAGAAGACCCGAGCCGCTCAGATCGTCTTTTCCATTCCGCCGGACCGGGCCCTGCTCGGCAAGGCCTTCGAAGTGATCTTCGCCGTCCACGTCAACGAAGAACCGACGATCCGCGTCGAAGAAGTCTGGGGAAGCCGCTCCAAGCTCCTCGACGACAACGACAATCCGAACCGCTACTGGAACCGTCCGGACGCCGCGTCCCTTCACGGCGACGCGGTCGGGTGAGTGGCCGGGCGATGACGCATCTTTCCGAATACAAGGCCTCCTCGGGGCGGCTGGTTCCCGTGTGGACGCTGGAGATTCAGACCCTGCCCGAGGATTGCGACAGGATTCTCGACGCGGTGATGGCCGTTCATCCCCTCGGCTTCGGGCGCTACCGGCGCAACGCCAGCATCACCGCGCCAGGCAAGGAAACCGCGCAACCCGAGGCCAACTCGACCACCAGCAGCCATGTCGAGGGATTCCAGCCTGGAGAGACCGAAACCTATCCCATGGTCGAGTTGAAGATCTCCATCGAGCGCGAGGCGGGGTCTCTCGAAGCGGTGATGGACGCGATTCTCGCGGTCCACCACTACGAGGAGCCGGTGATCTTCGTTCGCGAGGATTGGGCCAGCCGGGCAAACTACGATCCGAACAGCAAGAACCCGAACAGGTGGTGGAACAATGGCCGTGGCTTGCCGGAGCGGATCGGCTGAACGAAGGGTTGGGAGAAAGCGGAGGTCGACGAGATGAGCACCAACATACTGCGCGACGGGTTCGACACCCGGCCCATCGAGATGCAGCCCATGTGGCTGGTGATGTTCCAAGCCCCGGAGGAGGACGTGGACCGCATCTTCGATGCCGTGGTCGAGGTCGCACCCCTGGTTCAGGGAAAGACCGACCGCAACGGCTATCGCGCCCCCGCCGGCGTCGAGTACTACCGGCCGCGCGAGGGCACGCCGACCGGCGCCGAGGAGGAAACCCGCCACCGCCCCCAGGTGGACGAAATGCGCTTCTTCCTGCCCCGCGACAGCGCCATGCTCGAGGCGGTGATCGAGGCCATCTATGCGGTGCACAGCTACTACGAGCCGGTGATCACGGTGACCGAGGTGCTTCGCAGCCAGTGCAAAGGCCTCGACGACAGGGACAATCCGCACCGCTGGTGGAACAAGGCCGGGGACTGGAAAGCCGCGGAGGCGTGAGGAGCTCTGCCCGACCCTAGGGCGCGCCTCACTCCGGCAGGCCGGCCGTCTCCAGAGCCTCGATCCAGTGCGTGCGCGCGGCCTCGCTATGGAAGTGCTGGCGGCATTCCTGGCCGAGGGAGCTGTCCGGATGCGCGGCGAGGAGCGTGGCCACCTGCCGCTTCGCCTCCTCGGTCCGTCCAAGCCGGACAAGGGTCGCGGCGAGCGCCAGGCGCGCCCGCTTGTGCCGGGGGCTGCGGCTCAAGGCGTCCTTCAGAGAGGCCAGCGCCTTCTCGTACTGGCGCGTGCCGAAGTAGGCCTCCCCGAGCTTCCAGAGATACCAGCCGGGATAGTAGGGGTTGAGCCGCATCGCCTTGAGGTAGAGCCCGATCGCCTCGCCGGGCTCGCCCACCGCGTCCAGATAGAAGCCCATGAGCGCGAAGCCGTCGGCGTCGTTGGGATTGAGCGCGAGGGCCCGTTCCAGGTGGGCTCTCGCGTCGTCGAACTCCTCCCTCTGCACATAGACGCCGCCGAGGATCAGCTGCGCCAGGCTGTCCGTGCTGTCGAGGGATACCGCCTTTTCGGCGTAGTCGCGGGCACGGTCGAGCGGGCGGTCCCCGGGGCCCGACCAGCGGTTTATGAACTCGATTATGTAGCTTCGCGCCAAGCCCACGTAGGCCATGGTGCAGGCCGGGTCCCGCTCGATGGCCTTCTCGTAGGACTCCCGCGCCAGCAGGTTGTTCTCCTTCGTGTCGCCAATGATGCTCTGGCCGCGCAGGGCGTAGTCGTAGGCCTCCAGGTTCTCGACCGGCTTGCGCGCGGCCCGTTCTCCCGCGGACAGCTTGAGGCGGCCGGCGACGGTGCCGGCGACGCTCTGGGCGATCTCGTCCTGCAGGGCGAAGAGGTCGGCCATCTCCCGGTCGTAGCGCTCCGACCAGATGTGCTGGCCGGTCTCGCCGTCGACCAGCTGGGCGGCGATGCGGATGCGGGACCCCGCGGTCCGGAGGCTCCCCTCGAGCACGTAGCGCACGCCCAGGTCGGATGCGATGTCCTGCACCTTGGCGGCCTTGCCCTTGTAGGAGAAGGAGGAGTTGCGGGCGATGACGAAGAGCTCCCGGAAACGGGAGAGCTCGCCGATGATGTCCTCGGTGACGCCGTCGGAGAAGTAGTCCTGCCCGGGATCGCCGCTCAAGTTGTCGAAGGCGAGCACGGCGATGGAGGGCTTGTCCGGCAGGGGCAGAGCCTTCCGCGCCGGCGGCACCGCGGCGTCCCCAGAAAGCGAGCCGGAACCCGCCCCGGCGACCTTGTAGACCCGGACGGGCTCGGCCACGTTCTTCAAGTGCTTCTCGCCCAGGTCCTCGAAATCCGCCGCCACCTTGCCGCGCACCTGGCGGTAGGCGTCGGCGGAAAGGCAGATGCCGCCCGGCTCTGCGAGGGTCTCCAGGCGCGCCGCCAGGTTCACCCCGTCGCCGTGGATATCGCCCTCCTCGACGATCACGTCGCCCAGGTTGAGGCCGATGCGGAAACGGAGCCTCGCCCCCTCCTCGCCCGCCGCTTCCCACTCCGCCACACTCTCCTGCCAATCGAGAGCGCAGGCGGCGGCGTCCACCACGCTGGCGAACTCCACCAGCAGGCCGTCGCCCATGAGCTTGACGATCCGCCCCCGGTGGCGGGCGATCAGAGGCTCCAGCAGCTCCTGGCGAAGGGCGGTCAGGCGCGAGAGCGTCCCCGCCTCGTCCGCGCCCATGAGCCGGGTGTAGCCCGCCACATCGGCGGCGAGTATGGCGGCCAGCCTGCGTTCCAAGAAGCTGTCTCCTTCGCCGCGGAGACTAGCGGCCAAAGACAGCAGAATCCACGCCAGCCGTATCGGTGCGGCCGAGCGGAGAACTGACTATGTAATGGCCGTGTATGGAGATAGCACAATGGAACAAATGGTAAGCGTCGCGACATGGAGATTGAGCGCATGTCGGTCAGCAAGTAAGGAAACCGCACCTACGGCGTCGTATCGTCCGTGGCGAATAGATTTGCTCTATACAAACGAGCCCATTGCGCCCCCAAGAGCCCGTACGTTCCTCGCTGTTGTGATGGAAGCTAACGAAGACCGTCCAGCTGGGGCCATTGCCTAGTTATATATATTAGTGGTAATTCGATATACGTTTACTAACTGAAATTGAAACACTTTCAGCACATATCGTTGGAGCACATAAATTGACAAGCATGTACTCGCGACGCTCGATTGTGCTTTCTATTGCTGCCCTGCCCGTGTGGACCACCAAGGCCGTAGGATCGCAAGAACGGGAAATCACAGTTGGCCGCAATCTCAAACCTACTTCTGTTGGCGCTACAGCCGGGGATCTGATTTTCGAAGTGGATACAGAACGAGGTGTTGCCAGGTATCTGAGAACGGTTGGCGACTACACGGGGCGAGTCTTGCGCAAAGCAAAAATCGGCTATAGGGGCCTGGGCGTCAAGTCAGGCCAAGTTGTCTTCAAGCTCCGAGACCCTACGCAAGCTGCAGAAGCTGCTCAGTTGCTCTCACAGGACTGGCCGGAAATGGTCCTAACTCAAAACGATGGCAGCTTCGAGTTAACGTTCGCTCCGTATGAGCTGGAAGAAATTCGTAGGGACATATTTCAACAGGCTCTGAACTCCTTCCGAAGATCTGTGCAGGCGCATGGCATCGGAACGGACGGAATCCGCGCCTTAGGACGGCACTGCATACTGGTTCCGCAACCAGCCGCCGGCAAGTTGAAGCGCAAAATGAATCACTCTCAATCGTTCTCGAGGCTAACGTTCCACGTGATCGATCCGACGATCGATCCGGACCGGAGCGAGATCCCAAAGGGATACCAAGTTCTCGAAGCACAGCAGCAGCCGAATGGACAAGACAGAGAACGCCACGTCGTGAACAGGCGGATCGTCATCTCTGGGTACCACGTGGTTGATGCCTCGGTCGTGATTGAGAATGGGCAACCCGTTCTAGTCATGCGCTTCGATGTGATAGGTGGTTGGCAGATCCGCCACCACCTACCAGAACCCAAGCGCCCATTGGCAATGGTCATCGATGATCAAGTTGTCGCGGTAGGACGCGTCGAGAAACCCATGGAGCGCTATATGGTTTTGCATGGCGACTTCACTGCAGAACAAGCAGAGCATCTTGCGACAATCGTCCCTAGTTTCGGGTACCCGGCTCATCTCCATCTCGTAGACGAGTGCACAAAGTAGTCACAATCTGCGGTCGCACACACAAAGCGTAACGCCTGGCTTTCGTGGTTTCAGCGTGAGCTCACTTCACGCTAGAGAACTCCATTGACCAAGCGGTAAGGACCGTAGACCTCAGCATCGTGAACGACGAACACTGCCTTTGTTCAAACAAGGCGAAACTGACGGCGCCCATACTCCTCAGCTCACTTCGGCCACTCCGTCCACCGCCCTCACGCCGGCGAAGATCTTTTCCGTCAGCAGGCGCTTCACCGCCTCGGCTTCGTGGGCGAGGCCGCGGCTTTTCTCGATGGGCGGAGAGAGCCGGCGGATCTGCTCGAGGAGCGGCCTGAGCGGCGGCGGCGGCGGGCGGCCGGTGACGTGGAGGGCCTGGCTGGCGATGAGGCAGAGGACGGCCAGGCCGGCCTCCAGGCAGGCGCCCGCCTCGGCCTCCCGGCGCCAGGAGAAGAAGGTCGGCAAGGCGACGTCGTTCTGGCCGAAGCCGCCCCCCTCGCTGCCCGGCAGGAAGCTGCGCTGGGCCGCATGGCGCGCCTGTTCCGCATAGGCGGCGGCGGTAAAGCCGAGGCAGCCGGGATAGCCGCCCTCCGCGCCCATGAGGTAATCGGGCAGATGGGAGGTGCGGCCGTCCAGCAGTTTGTTCACGTGGCGGTCGGCCAGGAGCGTCAGGTCCGCCCAAGCGGCGGCCAGGTTGTCCATGGCCGGATAGGCCATGGCGTTGTGGTAGCCGCCGTTGGAGAGCACGCGGCCCGGCAGTCCGTCGCTCTCCGGCGGCACGAACACGGGATTGTCGGAGACCGCCCGCAGGGAAACCTCGGCAACCTCCTCGGCCTGGGCGAGCGCCCGTGCAGCCTGGCCCAGCACCCGTGGCAGAATGCGCCAAGAGACCGGCGCCTGGTAGGCGCGCCGCGCCGCGTCGCCCGCGATCGCCAGCCAGCCGCGCAGGGCGCGCAGCACGCCCGCCTCGTGGCGATCCTCCCAGAACTCCTCGAGCACCGGGTCCAGATGAGCGAAGGGCGCGTTGATGGCCTCGTAGGAAAGCGCGAAGACCTCGATGGCGACCGCCAGGCGGCCGCGCGCGGCCAGCACCGCATCGGCCAGCAGAGCGTTGGCGCAGGGGCTGCCGTTGACCAGGGCGATGGCGTCCTTCTCGCCCAGCTCGAAGCCCTCGGCCAGGCTCCCGAAAAGGTGTGCCAGCGCCTGGATCTCGCCCGGGCAGCCGTTGCCGAGCGCCGGCACCGGCGGCAGCGGGCCGTCGAGCATGGCGGCCACGGCCTCGGCGAGCGGCGGCGAGATCGCGGCGTGGCCCTCGGCGAAGTTGGCGAGCCGGGCCAGCACCATGGCCCGGGCGACCCGCTCGGGCAGGGGTTCGCCGAAGCTGGTCATGGGCGCGATCGGCGGCATCCGGGCGTGGTCGCGCCGCTCCTCGGGCGTGAAGCGCAGGTGCGCCATCTGGCCGTAGCCCGAGGTGACGCCATAGACCACCAGCTCCGGGTCGCTCTCCAGCAGGTCCAGGAAAGCGCCGCGCGCCCGGGTCATGGTCGCCACGGCGTCGGGGTGGAAGCGCACCCCCTCGCCCCGCCAGGCGACCCGGTGGACCGCGTCCAGGCCCAGGTCCCGACGGGATTTCAGTTCAAAGGTCATGGCAGCCCCCTTGCGCGCAAAGCCTCCGTCGCGCTTAGCCGCCCGCCGCCGGGGCGTCAACAGATCAATTGTTGCTTGGAGCCGCGGGCGCGGCGGGCGCGGGGCCGCTACTCGGCCTCCGGCGTCTCGTCTCCGGACCCGGCCTTCCCGGGCTTGCGGTCGGGCGCTTCCCCGCCCCCCTTCTTTTCGGCCGCCCTCTCTTCCGCAGCCTTCTCCTCCGGCGTTTCCTCCTCGGGCCGCAGACGCTCGGCGGGGAAGGCGACGCTCACCTTGGTGCCCTCGCCCGGCGCGCTTTCGATGGTCAGGCTGCCGCCGTGCATCTCCACCAGGTGCTTGGTAAGGGGCAGGCCGAGGCCGGTGCCCTCCTGTTCACGGGCGATGTCGCTGTCAGCCTGGCCGAAGGGCGTGAGCGCCCGCTCCAGGTCCTCGGGCGTCATGCCGACGCCGCTGTCAGCCACGCTGAAGACGAGCCCGCCGTCCGGGTCGAGCTCGGCGCCGATGGTCACCTTGCCGCCCTCGGGCGTGAACTTGAGGGCGTTGGTCAGAAGGTTCAGCAGCACCTGCTTCAAGGCGCGGCCGTCGGCGAAAAGGCGCGGCAAGCGCGGCGCCACGGCACGCGAGATGACGACGCCACCCTTCTCCGCCCGCTGGCGCACCAGGCGAAGGGCGGCGTGGACCGTGTCGGGGACGCTGAGCGCCTCCTCGTGCAGCTCGAACTTGCCGGCCTCGATCTTGGAGAGGTCGAGGATGTCATTGATCAGGCTGAGCAGGTGATGGCCGCTCTCGTGGATGTCCTCGGCGTACTCCTGATAGTGCCGGTCGCCGAGCGGCCCGAACATCTCGGTCTGCATGACCTCCGAGAAGCCAATGATGGCGTTGAGGGGCGTGCGCAGCTCGTGGCTGACCCCGGCCAGGAAGTCGGACTTGGCGCGGCTCGCCACCTCGGCCTCCTCCTTGGCGGCACGCAGCTCGGTCTCGGCCTCGTAGCTCTCCGTCACGTCCTCGTAGGTCGCGATCGAGCCGCCACTGGCGAGCGGCTGGTGGAAGATTTCGATGACTTGGCCGCTGGCCATCACCTCGCGCCAGCGGCAGGGCTCCTTGCGGCCGGCAATCGTGAGGCGCTCGTCGATCAGCCGTGTCGTCCGCTCCTCGCTCAGGGACTGCAGGCGCGCGCTCTCCGCCATGATGCGCCGGAGCGGCGTGCCCGGCCGGCCGAGCTCCGCCGGCAGGTCGTAGAGCGCCAGGTAGCGGGCGTTGCAGATGATCAGGCAGTGGTCCAGGTCGAACATGGCGAGACCCTGGGACATGTTGGCGAGGGCCGCGTCCAGCAGCAGGTTGTTGTCGCGCAGGTCCTGGCCGATCTCCCGCAGCTCGCCCTCGCGCTGGCGCGCCGCCGTCACGTCCGTGGTGACCACCACCAGGCCGCCCTCGTCGGTCTTGCGCTCGGCCGCCTGGATCCAGCGCCCGCCCTTCAGGCGCAGCTCGACCGGCCCGCCCGGGCTTTCGAACTGGCCCATGCGCTCCAGCACCCAGTCGGCCTCGCGGCCGACGGCGTCGAGGATCTCGCCGCCGCTGGCGGCGTGCAGCAGCAGGTCCTCGTAGGCGGCGCCGGGTACGAGCCTCGCCTCGGCGCCGGGAAGCAGCGCGCCGTACTCGGCGTTGCAGAGCTCGAGCCGGCCCTGGGCGTCATAGAGGGCGAAGCCGCCGGAGATCAGCTCGATCGAATCCCGGAGCTGGCGCTGGGCCTCGGCGCGGCGCGCCTCCGCGCGCTGGCTGCGCACCACGAAGACCAGGATCACCGCCACCAGCAGCGCGCCGAACAGCAGCAGGGCGATCATCAGGTCGCGCAGGCGCTCGAGATCGCCGGCATCGGCCTTCAGGAGAGCCACGGCCTCCTCGTTGGCGCGGCCGTGCAGGGCGTCGAAGCGACGCTGGGCCTCGGAGAGGCGCTCGATGGCGAGCGCCAGCACGTCGGGCGAATTCGGCGCCAGGCCGTGGACGCCCCGGTCGAGCCAACGCCCGATGTCGGCCAGCGCAGGCTGCATGACCCCCAGCATGGCGGTGGTATCGGGCAGCGCCGAGGGCTCGTGGGCGGCGCGCAGGATGCGCAGGCGTCGCTCGGCCGCGGCCAGGGCCTCCTGGGCCGCCGCCAAGCGGTCCGGCGAAGGCGCGGCGCGCAGGGCCTCAACCGCCCGCAGCACGGCGTTGATGTCCCGGGCGAGCCCCGTCGCGTCGCGCTGCTGCTGCAGGACGGCCACCGGCAGGCCCTCGCGCAGATCGTTCAGGCTGACGCGGGCGAAGAGGGTCATGGCCAGGGTGCCGAGCAGCACCGCCCCGACCAGCAGCAAGCTGACCGGCGGCAGGCTCCAGGCGGGCCGCGGCTGGGCGGTGTCGCTCATGCCGGCGCGCTCATCCCTGTTCGCATTGTCGGTCCAAGCTCAACAAGAGGCCGCTCGCCTTGAACATCGGGCCTCGAACATAGTGACAGGTTTCCCCACACGAAAGCGCACCGGCGCTAGGGCAGCAGCCCGCGTTCGCGGTAGTGGCGTTCGGCCCCAGGATGCAGAGGCGCGCCGAGTCCGTCGAGCGCCCGCTGGAGCGCGATCGCGGCCCCGCTCGGGTGGGCCAGCGCCAGCGCCTCCCCCGATCCTTCGGCCCAGAGCAACGCCGTCAGCAGATAGGCAAGCTCCTCCGGCAGGTCGGCCCGCACCAGCAGCAGGACCGGCACCGCCAGGGTCGCGGTCTCCCCGACGCCGGGATAGCTGCCGGCGGGCAGGACGGCGGGGGCCACGACCTCGGCCAGGTCGCCGCGGGCGAGGCGCGCCGCGTCCACCGGCAGCAGGCGGACCGCGGCCATCCCGGCCAGCTCGCCGACCGGCGCGAGGGGCACGCCGTCGAGGGCGAAGAAGGCGTCCAGCTTGCCCGCCGCCAGCCGCTCCATGGCCAGTGTTGGCTCCAGGTGGCGCAGCTCCAGATCGTCCGGAGCAAGTCCATAGGCCGCCAGCACCCGAAGGGCGAGCGGCAGGGTGCCCGAGCCCAGGCCGTCGAGAGAGACGCGGCGCCCGTCCAGGTCCGCGATCCCGCCGAGGCCGGTGCGGGCCAGGGTCACCACCTGGAGGCTGGCCGGATAGAGCGCCGCAATCGCACGCAGGTCGGTGAGCGGTCCGTCCTCCGCGAAGGGACCGCTCCCCTCCGCCGCCCAGCGGGCGACATGGGCGCCGACCAGGGCCGCCTCAAGCCGGCCCTCGGCGAGGGCGCGCAGGTTGGCGACGCCGCCGTTGGAGAGCTGGGCGACCGCGAGGCGCGGGCTCTCGGGGCAAGGCGGTACCTCGCAGTCCGCGGCCGCGGCGGCCGAGAGGGCCTCCTGCAGCCGCCCTGCCAGGGCCTCGCCGACGGCGAAGGCGCTGCCGCCCTCGGCGCCGGTGCCGATGCGGAAGAAGGGTCCCGTCCCGGACGCCGTGCCGACCTGGGCCGCGGCGCCGGCCGCCAGAGCCAGGCACAGCCAGAGCCCCGCCGCCAGCACGGCGGCCGGCGCCGCGACGCCCTTGCGGCGCGCGGTCCTGATCGGCTCGGCGTTCACCATGTTTGTTCCTGGAAAGACTTATACTTAACGCTCCTTAACAGAGTCCTGACCGCGTCCCCGCTGGTGCCCGTCGCCGAGATGCGCACGGCCCGTCCGGGTGCTGGCTTGGGGCGATGCCGCGGAGGCGGCCCGGCCGATCTCCGACACCATCGACAAGGACTGAGCCTCGCCCGGCCTCGTCACAAGCCTGCCTCCTGGCCTTGGGCTGTGCTAGCATCCGACGGAGGCTGGCCGGGATCGGCGGGGCGGCCGGCCGCGAGGCCTGGACCGGCGCGCCCGGGAGCGTGGAGGGGACCTGTGCAGGACGACGGCGAGAGCTGCCAGCGGTCGCTGAGCGGCATTGAGCTCTTCGAAGGCTTGGCACCGGAGGAGATCGCCCGCCTCGAGGCGCGCTGCCGCTGGCGCCGTTACCGGACCGGCGAGCGGGTGCTCGATAGCGGCAGCGCCAGCCGCGACGTCTACTTCGTCGCCAGCGGTGCGGTCAGCATCGTCAACTTCTCCCTCTCCGGCAAAGAGGTCACCCTGGCCACCGCCAAGTCGGGCAGCTACTTCGGCGAGCTGGCGGCCATCGACAACCAACCGCGCTCGGCCAGCGTGGTCGCGGTCGACTCCTCGCTGGTCGCCATCATGCCGCCCCAGACCTTCCTCGACCTGCTGCAAAGCCGGGCCGAGGTCACCTTCCGGGTCGCCAAGCGCCTGGCGGAGATCGTGCGCCTCAGCGACCAGCGCATCATGGAGCTTTCCACCCTGGCGGCGACCCAGCGGGTCTATGCCGAGCTGCTGCGCATGGCCGAGCCCGACAGCGCCGTGCCGGACCTCTGGGTGATCCGGCCCCTGCCCCCCTTGCGCGAGATCGCGAGCCGGGTCAGCACCACCCGCGAGACGGCGGCCCGGGCGCTCGCCCAGCTCTACCCGAGCGGCCTGGTGCGCCGGAAGGGCCGCAGCCTCTACCTCATGGACCGGGCGGGCCTGCAACAGGCCATCAACACCCTGCAGATCGACAAGCCCGCCAAGTCGGCCGGCTGACGGCCAACTCTACCAGCCCCGCCGCGACGCCGACCGGGCCGTCACTTTCTCGAAACATTCGCCCCGAGTGTGACGGGGGTCACTTTTCCACAAGCCGCAAGCCCCCACATCCCTAGACAGAGCCGGACAACAGGCCGGACGGAACGGGAGGAAAGGTCATGCTTTCCAGGAAGATCGCCAGATACACCGTTGATATCGCAGCGTTGGCCAGCGCTTTTATCATCGGTACGCCTTTCGCGCTGGTGATCTTGTCCCCCTTCCTCGCCGGACTCTGAGCTCTACAGTTCCTCTCTCTTGCCTTCACCCCCGGGCGCGCCTCTCCCTTCCCCTCTACGCCCGGGGGTCTGTTTTTTCCGCATAGACGAAACGACGGGAGCCGCGCCGCGAGGGCGCCGCTGTCGGCCAAATGGCGTTTGCGAAATCGGTGCCCGGCGCCGGACGGTCAGTCCGGATCGCCGCCGCGCAGCAGTTCCGAGACGGCGATGCGGCCGGGCTTGAAGGCCTCCTTGAGCACCTCGACCGCCCGCTGGGGCTCGGTCTTGCCGCACATGAAGACGTCGAAGGCGGCGTAGCCGCATTCCGGCCAAGTGTGGACGCTGATGTGGGATTCGGCCAGCACCGCCACGCCCGACACGCCGCCGTTCAGCGTGAAGTGGTGCAGCTGGATGTGCAGCAGGCTCGCCCCGGCCGCGCGCGTGCAGTCCCTGAGCGCCCTCTCGACATGGTCGATGTCGTCGAGGCGCTCGGCCTCGTGCAGGTCGACGATCAGGTGGACGCCCGCGTAGCGCCGACCATCGCGTTCGATGAAGAAATCCTTCCGCTCTTCCTCGGGCCCCTCGTGGGGCTTCCCGGATGCGGGCGCGGCATGCTCTTCCGCTTGGGCATGACTGGAACCTGGATCCAAGTCCGTCCCCAATTGGAAGAAGGAGGCAACGTTGGCCATCACTTCCCCCCCAACCAGTAGACGACCCGGATCGTGAATACGACCGGGAGGGCGGGGATATGCGCACGCCGTCCGGAAAAACGCAAGGCGTTTCCGCGTTGTAACAAAAGTCCGGAGGTCTTGGCCGCACGTCTTGAATGGCGACCGTCGGAGCCTATGGGTGTCCGAGTCAGCAGGCCAGGGATGGAGGAAACCGACCTGCCGTGCGCCTAGGCGCTGCGCCGCACGGCCTCCAACGCCGTCATCGCGCCGCCCGGCTCCTGCGCCGGGGCGGCCTCGCGCTCGGTCGGCTCCACGGGGCCGTGGCGCAGGCCCGCCGTCTGCGGCCCGCGGCCGTTGCTCACCAGGCCGGCCAGGTCGCGCACCAGCCCGGCCTGCTGCCACTCGTCGATGATGAACCGCAGCCCGACCGCGCGTCCGTCGCTGCGCACGGGCTCGGCCTCGAAATCGCCGAGATAGGGAATGTGCACCACCAGGCGGGCGCCCATCGAGAGCGGCACGTCGGTGGTGAACGAGATGCCCGAGGCGGAGATGTCCAGGATGCGGCAGGGAAAGACCCGCCGCTCCCAGGTGAAGGTGGCGCCGATGTCGTAGCTGTGACGCGGGAACTGCCGCCGCTCGCGCCCGTCGGCGGCCAGGTTCCGTTCCTGGGCCCGGCGCTTCAACTGTTCGGACAGGTAGTGCCAGCATTCCTGGCGCTTCAACTCGCCCGGGTTTGGCTTGTTGCGGCGGAACACCCGGGCCCGCAGGCTGGGCGCGGTCCGCTCGTCCTCGGTCAGGACGACGGGGCAGACGGTGCCGTACTGGGCCAGCGCAATCGCGGTACCCGCCGCCATGTTGCCGCCCTTCTTGGCCCGGTTGACGATGAAGACGAAAGGCTTGCCCGCCTGCTCGATGGCGTCCAGCAGGCCGCCCAGCAGGTTGAAGTCGTCGTCGCGCGGCCGCACCAGCACCGCGACCAGGTCGGCGACCGACAGCACCTCTTCGAGGGTGCCCCGCTCGCCGAGCGGCGGCGCGTCGACCAGCACGACTCCCTTGCTGGTGGTCTTCAGCTTGTGGAAGGCGGAACTGGCGCAGGAGGCGTCCCACTTCACGACGAAGGGATTGCGCTCGCCGCCTTCGCAGGTGTTGGAGAGATCGCTTGAGGGATCTGCGTCGAGCAGCACCACGGGCCCGGCACCGTCGAGTTCCACCTGCAGCGCCAGGCGCTTGACGAGCGTTGTCCGGCCGATCCCATCCCTGGGGGCCACAAGAGCTAATACCTGCATCTCGGACGCTGGGCCTCGGCAAATTTCCGGGCGCCCGGTGAGCTCTTTCCGGGCCCCACCATGGTGCGGACCAGGCGTAAAGCAGTGATTAAGAAACGTCCTTGAGAGGGCCCGGGACGACCGCAAAAGTTGTCAAATTCGGCGTCCCGTTCTCATTTTTAATCAAGCATTTGAATCTATTTCTTCATTAGTTTTCTAGATCCGGATCCGCGCTCTCGGGAAGCTCGAAAGCGGCCGGTTCCTCGCCCCGCCGGGGCCGCAGGCTCTCCAGCAACGGCCCGTCGATGGCGCCGCTGATCGGCAGGCCCGCGTCGTAGCGGTAGGCCCGGATCGCCTCGCGGGTCTTGGCGCCCACCAGTCCGTCGAGCTCGCCCCTGTAGTAGCCCAGCTCGCCGAGCCGCGTCTGGACCTGGAGGGCCAGGGGATCGGGCTCCGGATCGGGCTGGGCGTAGACCTTGGGCTGGGCGAACTTCAGGTGGTCCAGCAGCTCCTTGCTTGCCACCCCGTCGACGCCGAGGCCGGCGTCGCGCTGGTACTTGCGAATGGCGCGCTGGGTGCGCGGTCCGATCAGGCCGTCGGCCGGTCCGGGATCGTAGCCATGGGCCGCCAGCTCCTGCTGGATGCCGCGGATGTAGGCCCGGCGCATGTCCCGGGGCATCTCGTCGACCGACGTGACGGCGAAGGCCAGCGCCGCCGCCGGGGCCGCCGCGACAGGCTTTGCCACGGCGAACAGGGGCGCAGCCGCCAAGGCCGAAAACAGGATCACGCGCAGGGACAGCATGCCGTACCTCCGGAGCTGGCATCGGGGCGCGCCGCTGCGCCGCCCGCCGTACTGGATACGAGAGGCAGGTCCCGATTCATCCAGGCAAAACGGCCCGGCAGACGGACGGCGGCCCTACCCTGCCCCTGCCCGGTCGCCCGCCTGCAGCTGCGCTTTACCCATTGCATCCGCCCGGCGAGGACGAAACAATGCGCCGAACCAACGAGCTGGCGGCCGCGCGGCGCATCGGCTTCGGTCCGGCGATGCGCGGTACGGCACATTCAAGGTCATGAGGGAGGACCAGTCCGATGACCCCATTGAAGCGCGCAACGGCTCTGCTGGGCGGCGCGGTCCTGGCGAGCCTGCTAGCCGTGCAGGCCGCGTTGGCGGCCGACAGGATCGTCATTTCCAACTGGGACGGCTACATGCCGGCCGATCTGCTCGAGAACTTCACCAAGGCGACGGGCATCGAGGCGGAACTGGCGCTCCACGCCACCAACGAAGAGATCATGGGCAAGGTGACCGCCGGCGGCGGCGAGGGCTTGGACGTGATCTTCGTCTCCAGCCCCTTCGTCGAGGCGCTCGCCAACCTGGGCCTGACCGCCGAGATCGACCACAGCCAGATCCCCAACCTGTCGAACCTCTATCCCGAGGCCGCCAAGCTCGGCTACGACCCAGGCAACCAGCATTCCGTGCCCTACGCCTGGGGCACCACGGGCCTCTGCTACCGCTCGGACATGGTCAATGACACGCCCAGCTCGTGGAACGACCTGCTGGCGCCGAGCGACGATCTCAAGGGCAAGATCACCATGCTCAGCACCGACCGCTGGCTGCTCGCGGCCGGTCTGAAGGCGCTCGGCTATTCGATCAATTCCCAGGACGAGGCAGAGATCAACGAGGCCCGCGACCTGCTGATCGAGGCCAAGGACAACCTGCTGGCCTACGACGACACCACCTTCTACTCCAAGCTGGTCTCCGGCGAGGCGGCCCTGGTGCACGCCTGGGACGGCTGGTGCAACTACGGCATCGCCGAGAACGACCAGATCCGCTTCGTCATCCCCAAGGAAGGCAGCGACCTCTGGGTCGACACCATGGTGATCGTGGAGGCCTCCGACAACAAGGAGGCGGCCCACAGGTTCCTCAACTACGTGCTGGATGCCGACACCCACAAATGGGTGGCAGAGAACATCCTCTACAAGGTGCCCAACAAGACCGCCATGGAAAGCATCGACAAGAGCCTGTTCGACGCCTTCCCCAACATGGGCATGTCGGCAGGCGAGCTCCTGAAGCTGGAGCACATGCGCGACATCGGCCAGGCCCAGAAGGCCTACACCCGGGCGGTCACCGAGATCACCGCCGCCCAATAGCGCCGGGCATGCAGACGGGAGGGCGACCGGCGCGGACCCTGGTTCGCGCCGGTGGTCGGGGTGCTGAGGGCCGGCCGGCCGCCGGACCGCCCGTCCCCAGGCGACCGGCTGGACTGGGATGAGCCTGCGCCGCCTGCTGCTGATGGGGCCGGGGCTCGCCTGGCTCGTCGTCTTCCTGGTGGTGCCCTGCGCCCTGGTCTTCGTCTACAGCTTCTTCGAGCGCGGCGTCTACGGCGGCATCGACTACATCTTCGGCTTCCAGAACTACATCCGCGCCGCCGATCCGCTCTATCTCAGGATCTTCCTGCAGTCCTTCAAGATCGCCCTGGTGACGACGCTGCTGGCGCTCGTCCTCGGCTATCCGGCCGCCTACTTCATCGCCCTCGCGCCGCCGCGCCGCCAGAAGGTGCTGCTGATCCTCGCCATCCTGCCGTTCTGGAGCAACTACCTGATCCGCACCTACGCCTGGATCGTGCTGCTGAACCGGGAAGGTCTGATCAACCGGGCCCTGGACGGCCTCGGCCTGATCGACGAACCCTTGGCACTCCTCTACAACGAGTTCGCCATCGTGGTGGGCCTGCTCTACGCCTACCTGCCGTTCATGATCCTCACCCTCTACGCCTCGATCGCCCGCCTGGGGCCAGACCTGCGCGAGGCCTCGACGGACCTGGGCGGCAACGGGCTCCAGACCTTCCTCGGCGTCACCCTGCCGCTCACCGTGCCCGGCATCGCAGCGGGCTCGGTCTTCGTCTTCGTGCTCTCCATCGGCAACTTCATCACCCCCGACCTCCTGGGTGGCGGGCGCAGCATCATGGTCGGCAACCTGATCTACGACCAGTTCCTCTCGGCCCGCGACTGGCCCTTCGGCGCCAGCCTCGCTTTCATCCTGATCGGCATCATGATGAGCCTGCTGTTCGTTCAGGCCTGGCTGGTCAACCGCGGCGTGGGGGGCTTCCGCCGTGGTTAGTACCCTCTATCATAGATAGGTGCACCGTGGGACGGGATTGCAGGGTTTCTCGGCTAGGAGTGCGGCGCGCGGTGATGCTGGGCGCATCACGAGCGCCGCACGACGACGTCCGAGGAGCCTGCATTCCCGCCCTACGGGTCGTACCCTGGCGCCCCCGGAGGTCGTCAAGGACACTTGCCGATGGGCGGGCATCGCCTGCGCGCCCTTTCCTACCCGGCCGACGCCAGGGCGCGATCCCACGGAGCACCTATCTATGATAGAGGGTACTAGGCCGACGCCCGAGGCCCGCGCCCTCGGCCTGCACGCGGGGCTCGTCTACCTCTTCCTCTACGGACCCATCGCTGTGCTGGTGGTGCTCTCCTTCAACGAGAGCGGCCTGCCGACCGCCTGGACCGGCTTCTCGGTCAAGTGGTACGGCGCCCTGGCGGCCAATCAGGCGATCCTTTCCTCGGTCGCGAACACGCTCATCGTCGCGGTCTCCTCGACCCTCATCGCCACCGCGCTCGGCACCCTGCTGGCGCTCGGCCTGGAGCAGGGCCGGCGCAGCAGCGCCCTCGACGCCTTCGTCTTCGTGCCCATGATCATCCCGGACATCGTGCTGGCGATCGCGCTGCTCTCTTTCTACAACCTGCTCAACATGACCCTGGGGCTGCACTCCATCATCCTCTCCCACGTGGTCTTCAACATCGCCTTCGTCTGCGCCGTGGTGCGCACCCGGCTCAAGAACTTCGACTACGCCATCGTCGAGGCCTCCATCGATCTCGGCGCCAGCGAGGCGGGCACCTACTGGCGCATCGTGCTGCCGGTGATCTTCCCCGGGGTCCTGGCCGGCGCCCTCCTCGCCTTCACCCTCTCGGTGGACGAGTTCATCATCGCCTTCTTCACCGCCGGCGCCGGACCCGCCTCCACCACCTTCCCCATGCAGGTCTATTCCATGATCCGCTTCGGCGTGACCCCGGAGGTCAACGCCATCGCGACCCTGGTGCTGGGTGTCAGCTTCACCCTCATTCTGCTGTCCCAGCGCCTCGGCCGGGGCATCGCGCCATGATGGGCGCGCGCGGCCTGCTGGAGATCGATGCGGTCAGCAAGCGCTTCGGCCAGGTGACGGCGGTCGACCGGGTCTCGCTCGCCCTGAAGGAAAACGAGTTCTTCGCCCTCCTGGGCCCCAGCGGCTGCGGCAAGACGACGCTGTTGCGCCTCATCGCCGGCTTCGAGACGCCGGACGAGGGCCGTCTTCGGCTCGACGGCGCCGACCTCACCGGGGTCCGGCCCAACCGGCGCCCCATCAACATGATGTTCCAGTCCTACGCCCTCTTTCCACACCTGAGCGTGCGCGGGAACATCGCCTATGGCCTGAAGATGGAAGGCGTGCGCGGCTCGGAGCTCGCCCGCCGGGTCGACGAGGCGCTGGCGCTCGTGCAGCTGAGCGATCTGGCCGAGCGCCGGCCCGACAGCCTCTCCGGCGGACAGCGCCAGCGCGTGGCGCTCGCCCGGGCGCTCGTGAAGCGCCCGCGCCTGCTGCTGCTCGACGAGCCGCTCGCCGCCCTCGACCGCAAGCTGCGCCAGCAGATGCAGTTCGAGCTGAAGAAGCTGCAGCACGAGGTCGGCATCACCTTCATCGTGGTGACCCACGACCAGGAGGAGGCGCTGGCCATGGCCGACCGCATCGCCCTCCTGGAGCAGGGCCGCATCGCCCAGCTCGGCCGCGCGGAGGAGCTCTACGAGAAGCCAGCGAGCCGCTTCGTGGCCGACTTCATCGGCAGCATGAACTTCTTCGAGGGCCGGGCCGCCGAGGGCGGCGTCGAGGTGGCCGGACTCGGACTCCTGCAGGCTGCGGCGACGGACGCGGCGCCCGGCGCCCGAGCCAGCCTGGCGGTGCGCCCGGAGCGCATCGCGCTCTACCGGACCCGGCCGGCCGAGGGACCCGACAACCTGGTCGAGGGCGTCCTCGAGGGCGCGAGCTACCTGGGCCAGGACCTCTGCGTCTTCGTGCGCGTCGCCGGGCTGCCGGAGCCCCTCGTCCTGCGCATGGACAGCGCCCGGGGCCGCGACGCGACGGCGGAGCCGGGCACGCGGGTCTGGTGCGGTTGGCCGCGCGGGGCCGCTCGTGTACTAACGGACTGAGCGCAGCAGCGCCCAACAGGGGAGACAGGAGTCATGGCGGATCAGAAGACCATCGCTTTCTTTCCGGAGGCCGCCTTCGGGCCGGCCCTCAACTCCGTCGGCATCGCGCAGGCCTGCCGCGACCTGGGGCACCGCGCGGTGTTCATCGCCGACCCGGGCTTCACGGGCGTCTTCGAGGGCTACGGCTTCGAGGAGCACCACGTGAACATGTCCGAGCCCATGCCGCCGGAGGAGATGGCGAAGTACTGGTCCGACTTCATCAATGGCCACATCCCCAACTTCGCCAAGAGCCCTTACGACCAGATCGACAACTACGTGAAGGACTGCTGGGAGGCCATTGTCGAGACCTCAATCTGGGCCCAGAAGGAGCTGCCGGACATCCTCAAGCGCATCGAGCCGGACCTCATATGCATCGACAACGTGGTGCTCTTCCCCGCCACCAAGCAGTACGGCGTGCCCTGGGTGCGCATCATCTCCTGCTCGGAGAACGAGATCCCAGATCCCGACATCCCGCCCCACCTCTCGGGCTGCGGCGAAAACGACAAGGCCTGCTTCCAGGCCTACGACAAGCGCTTCAAGGAGGTGGTGAGGCCGATCCATGAGCGCTTCAACGCCTTCCTCAAGGACTGCGGCGAGGCGCCCTACCCTCTCGGCGAGTTCTTCGAGCCCTCGCCCTACCTCAACCTGCTGCTCTATCCCGAGCCAGTGAAGTTCAAGCGCCGCGATCCCCTCGATCCCGAGAGGTTCCGCTATCTGGAGGGCTGCGTGCGCACCGAGGAGCCCTACGAGGTTCCGACCTTCGAGGCCAACAACGACAAGCCGCTGATCTACGTCTCCTACGGCAGCCTGGGCGCCGGCGACACGGAGCTGCTGAAACGGGTGATCGCCGCCATCGGCAAGCTGCCCTACCGGGCGCTGATCAACGTGGGCGACTACATGGAGTCCTACGACCTGGCGGCCATGCCGCCCAACGTGCACCTGGCATCCTGGTATCCCCAGCCCTCGGTGATCCCCCAGGTCGACCTGGTCATCCACCACGGGGGCAACAACTCCTTCACCGAGTGCCTCTACTTCGGCAAGCCGGCGATCATCATGCCCTACGTCTGGGACGGCCACGACAACGCCACCCGGGTCGAGGAGACCGGCCACGGCTTCAAGCTGCACCGCTACGACTGGAGCGATGCGGAGCTGGCCGCCAAGATCGAGGCCTGCCTGAGTGACCCGGCCATGGCCGAGCGCCTGGCGGCCACCAGCGCCCACATGCAGGGCGCCGGCGGCACCGCCGCGGCCGCCAAGATGCTCGACGGCCTCCTGAAAGCGCAGGCCTGAATGGAGGCCAAGCTGCTGCGGCAGCCGGCGGCGCTGCCCGAGGAGGAGCTCACCGACTGGGGCCCGGTGGCGGCGCCGCTCGGCACGCCCGTCTCCCGCACCAGCGGGCGCCTGCTTTCCCGCGACGAAGACGGCGCCAACGAAACCGGCGTCTGGGTCTGCACGCCCGGCACGTGGCGCTGCGAGGTGGAGCGGGACGAGTTCTGCCAGTTCCTGGCAGGGCGCTGCGTCTACCAGGCGGACGACGGTGCGCGCCTCGAGATCGCGGGCGGCGACGCCGCCTTCTTTCCGGCGGGCTGGCACGGCACCTGCGAGGTGCTGGAGACGGTCCGCAAGACCTACATGATCCGCTGAACCTGGAGCGTTCGGCATCCCTTGCCGCCGGCCGGCGGCACTCACAACCAGGGCGTGGCTGCCCGGACGAGCCGGGACGGCGGTCCGGGCGCCGCGGTTCGGCTGCGATTCTATGGTTAAAAATTTCTGAAATATTACCTTTGGCATAGCGGCAAATTGCGCTATGATGCCGACCGTAGATCGGGATTAAGGTCAATCTTTTTGGTTAATTGCTTGTTTTTATTGGGGGAAATTCGATTGGCCGAGCGCCCGCGTTTTACGCTCTATATGAACTTCGACCGATGAGACCGGCCGTAAGGTATAAGGGAGAGAAGAGAATGATGAAGTCGGTACGTTTCCTTTGTCGCTTCTGGCGCGAGGAAAAGGGGGCGGCAGCCGCGGAATATGCCTTGCTGCTGGCCATCATCGCCGCCGGCCTGGCGGTCGCTGCGGGTTCCTTGGGAGATGCAATCGAAGGCGCGTTGGACGACGCGTCGAATTGTATCAATGATGGACCTGCCTGTGCCGACGGTGACGGCACCGGCGACGGCACCGGTGACGGCACGGGTGATACCACACCCTAAGGCTAACTAGCGACCCAGATACAATCGGATTGTCCGGCCGGCAATACTTCACGTTTGCCGGCCGGATCCATTTGCTGAGACAAAGCGCGCGGAGACCTTGGGCCCCAGGCGAGATTCCATGCAGGCCCGCTCGGCGAAGCCAGCACGATGCATTTTTCCCTGGGCTCACCCAGCCGGGTGTAACTCCAACCAGCACACAGTTCCTCTACGCCGCTTGACGCCCGATCTCGTCCTTGCGGCGGCGCACGAAGGCCTCCAGCTCCTCTGCAACGGCAGGATCGAGGGGCGGCTGCTCGTACTGCGCCAATAGCTGCTTCCAGAGCGCCGTGGCCCGCCGGGTGGCGTCCGGCGCGCCCGCCTCTTCCCAGGTCTCGTAGTTCCGCCAATCCGACAGCATGGGCTGATAGAAGGCAGTCTCGTAGCGGGCCATGGTGTGGGGCGAGCCGAAGAAGTGCCCGCCGGGCGCCACCTCCTCGATAGCCTCCAGGCCCAGGGTCTCCTTGTTCACCTCGATGGGCCGCAGCATCTCGCTGAACATCTGCAGCATCTCGGCGTCCATCACGAACTTCTCGAAGGAGGCGGTCAGGCCGCCCTCGAGCCAGCCGGCGCCGTGATAGAGCAGGTTGGCACCGCCCATGACGGCGCTCCAGATCGACATCTGGGACTCGTAGGCCGCCTGGGCGTCGGCGGCATTGCTGGCGTTGGCGTTGGACGAGCGGTAGGGCAGACCGTAGCGGCGGGCGAGCTGGCCGCCGGCGACGGTGGCCTTGGCGTTCTCCGGCGTCCCGAAGGCGGGCGCGCCCGAGCGCATGTCCACGTTCGAGGTGAAGCCGCCGTAGACCGCCGGGGAGCCCGGCCGCACGGCCTGGATCAGGGCGATGCCGGCGAGCGCCTCGGCGTTCTGCTGGGCAAGCGCCGCCGCCAGGGTGACGGGCGTCATGGCGCCCATGAGGGTGAAGGGCGTCACCACCAGCCCCTGGCCGTGCTCGGCCATGGCGATCAGGCCGTCGGACATGGGCCCGTCGTAGCGCCGGGGCGAGTTGCAGTTGATGTTGGTCAGGATGCCCGGCGAGGCCGCCATCTGCTCCCGGCCGATGCCACGGGCGATCGCCATGACGTCGATGCCGTCGATGGCCCGCTCGGCGCCGATGGCGCTGCACTGGTAGACCCGGTCGCAGTAGGTGACGGCGGCCAGGTAGCAGTCGAGATGCCGGCTCTCCGCCGGCAGCTCGACCGGCGGGCAGGGCTGGTTGCCGATGTAGTGGACGATGTTGAGCGACTGGGCGAGGCGGATGAAGTCGCAGTAGTCCTTCAGGTTGCCGGCCCGGCGGCCGCGCTCGCAGTCGTGCACGTTGGGCGGCCCGCCGACCGTGGAGAAGCAGACCAGGTTGCCGCCGACCGTGATGGCGTGCTCCGGGTTGCGCGGCGTCAGGGTGAAGCTGGCGGGCGCCTTGGCCACCAGCTCCTGCACCAGACCGCGGTCGAAGCGCACCATCTGCGAGCCCCGGTCGACCTCCGCGCCGGCCCCGGCCAGGATCTCCAGCGCCCGCTCGCTGAGAAACTCGATGCCCACCTCCTCGAGCAGCTCGAGGGAGGCCTCGTGGATCGCCTCGACCTGCTCCGGGTCGAGGAACTCCAGGGGACGGTAGGGATTGACCACTTGCCGCCAGGGCGGCTGCTGCAGGCCCGCCGCCTCGCGCTGGCGCGCGCTGCGGCGTTCGCTCTTTCGGCGCATGACTGTCGATCCTCCGCCAAGATCAAGACGATGGCACCAGACCGTGGAGTCGCGGTCACCTGCGCCAGATCATGGCACAACGAGATGGCACACCGTTATCCAAGACCCGACTTTCCGCGCCGCGCAAGAGCGGATCGCGCCATCCGCGGCGTGAAGCAGGGTGACCCGCCAACGGCGGAAAGTCACCGGCAGGCCCCAGGTTCAACAACCAGCATCGTTGGTTCAACAGCCAGCATCGTTCCGAACTGCCGCCAGAGGGAGATCCGCAGAGGCAAGCCATGACCCGCGTGATCGTGCTCAGCTTCCTCTTCGTCGCCCTGGTGCTCGCCGCGCTGCTGGTCTTCGACGCCCAAGACGCGGTTCTTCGGATGTTCGACTGGCTCGAGGCCCAGGGCGACTGGGGGCCGCTGCTGTTCATCCTGATCATGGCGCTGGTGGTGGTGGTGCTTTTGCCGGGCATCCCCTTCACGACCGGCGCCGGTTTCGCCTTCGGCGTGGTCCTGGGATCGGCCTGCGTGGTGGTCGGCACCACCCTGGGAGCGGCCGTCGCCTTCCTCATCGCGCGCTACGGTCTCGGCGGACGGGCGGCGCGCTTCCTTCAGCGGCGCGCCAAGCTCGCGCTGATCCGCGAGGAGCTCGCCCCGCAGGGCTGGAAGATCGTGCTGCTGACCCGGCTGGTCCCTTTCTTCCCCGGCAAGCTCTCCAACTATGTCTTCGGGCTTGCCGGCTTCTCTCTCCGCGGATTCGTCGGCGGCACCCTGGTCGGCATCGTCCCCTTCTCGGTACACAACGTCTATCTCGGCTCACTGGCGGCCGACATCGCGACTCTGGGCGAACGCAACATGGAGCGGTCGCCTCTAGAGTGGGGTCTCTACGGCCTGGGAGCCGTCGCCGCGGCCACGGTCGTGATCCTTCTCAACCGGATCGCACGGCGCGCGCTCGCCAACTATGTCGAAGGCAGCGCTCCCGAGGGCTCCGGCTCCGAGAACGAGGCCTCGTGACGGCCCCCGACGAGGAGCCGTGCCCGGGGCACCTCAAGCCGCCATCACCACCTTGGCGTAGTTGCCGTAGCGCTCGATGTAGTAGTCCGCCGGCGTGGCGATGTCCTTCACCGAGGGCCGCTCGGCCATGACCGCGAGCCAGGCGGAGAGGCGCGGGCAGTCCTCGGGGATGGCGATGCCGCGGTAGTGGATCCAGGCCGGCAGGCGCTCGAAGAAGGGATAGTAGGCGAAGTCCAGCAGCGAGGCCTCGGCCCCGAGCCAATAGGGTCCCTCGCCGGAGAGCGCCGCAAAGCCGCTCTCGATATTGCGCAGGTGCGCCTCCACCTTGCCCTTCAGCTCCGCGTGCAGGCCGGCCTCCTGGTTGCTGATCGCCGCGTAGAGATCGTCGAGGAAGTGGTCGTCGCAGTAGTCGATCCAGATGCGCAGCAGCGCCCGGCGGCCGGGCTCCGACGGCATCAGAGCCGGCTCGGGGAAGACCTCCTCCAGGTACTCGTTGATGATAGCGCTCTCGTAGATCTCGTTGCCGTCGTGGACGATGGCCGGCACCTTGCCGTAGCGGGAGATCTTGAGGAAGCGCTCGGGCTTCTTCTTGAAATCGATCTCGGTCAGCTCGAAGGGGACGTCCTTCTCGGCCAGCACCAGGCGCGTGCGGTGGGCATAGGGGCAGACGCGGGCGCTGAACAGTTCGAGGCTATGGCTGCTGGTCATAGGGTTCTCCTGGCCGCGGCATGGGATTGCTCGAACCACTCTAGCGCGCGCGCCCCGGCCCGAGAAAGCACTTCGCCGTGACCGGGGACTCGGGGCGGCGGGTGCCGTCTTGCCGCTCGGCAATTCGCCACAGCAGGACCGGAACGATCACTCGGGAAGCCCGGACTTTCTCAGCGCGTCGCGGAAGTGCTCCCGGTCGCTTTCGCGCCAAAACAGCTGCCAGAACCGCAAGGTGGAGAGGCGCAGATCCGGCCGCGCCTCCAGGATGAATTCGATGCTCGCTCCGGCCCGATCCAGGTCGCCCTGCTGGGCATGGCAGGCAGCGAGACCGAGGTGCTTGAGGTACCGCAGGCCGGAAATCTTCCCCAGTTCCGCCAGGGACTCCTCGTAGTCACCCGAACCGAACGACGCCATCGCCTTCCAGTGATGCATGATGTCGACCGTGTGCGGCGTCTCGTCATGCACGACGAGAACCTTGTCGATCCATTCCTGAGCCGTGTCGAACTCTCCCATGAAGAGGTGGTAGACGCCGCGATTGGCTATGATGTCGCCGTCGTTGGGGTTCATGCGCAAAGCGCGCTGCACGCTCTGCCAGGCCTCGGCGTGCAGGCCTTGGGCCCAATAGGTCCGGCTGAGCAGACGGTAGGTCTGCGCGTCCTCCGGTGCGGCCTCCAAGACCTTCATGGCATGTGCGTGAGCCTGCTCGATGGCTCTTCCTTCGGCATCGCCCAGATAGAGGCCGTCCACCAGATAACAGAAACCCAACGCGAGGTGGCAGGTATGGAGGTCGGGCTCGAGCTCCAGAGCCTTCAGCAGCCGGTCCCGCGCAAGTACGATGTCGGCGGGCTCGAGCCGATGCAGCATGTCGATGGCGGAATAGGCATAGTCGTAGGCCGTGTAGTCGTTCTCCCGTTTCTGGCCGATGTGCTTGGCGACGTCCTGCCAGATGCGCTCCCCGAGGATCGATGAAACCCGCTGGGCAATCTCATCCTGTATCGCGAACTCATCGTCGAGGTCGCGGTCGAAGCGGTCTGCCCAGACGTGATTTCCGCTTTCGGCCTCGATCAGCTGGGCCGTGATTCGCACGCTCTTGCCGCCCTTGCGCACGCTGCCCTCGAGCACGTAGCCGGCGCCCAGGGCATGGCCGACCTCGCGCACGTCCGGGGACGTCCCCTTGTAGGCAAAGGTCGAGTTTCGCGCCTTGACGTCGTACCAGCGCACGCGGGAAAGCGCCGTGATGATGTCCTCGGTCAACCCGTCTACGAAGGCTTCCTGGTCAGTTCCACCCGACATGTTGCTGAAGGGCAGCACGGCGATGCTGGGCTTCCCGGACGGGTCCGTCCCATCGGCAGACGAACCGGCAGACAGCTCGGCCGCCTCCGGCCAGCCAAAGACATGCACCGGCCGGCCGATGTTCTTGACCTTCTGCTCGCCCAGGTCTCTGAAGCCCAGGTCCAGTTTGTCTTTGACGTGATCCATAACGGTCCCGGAAATGCAGATACCGCCGGGAGCGGCCAACGCTTCCAGTCGCGCGGCCACGTTGACGCCGTCGCCGTAGATGTCCGAGCCCTCCACGATGATGTCGCCCAGGTTCACCCCGATCCGAAGTGCGATCCGCCGATCGTCCGGCAGGTCGGGCTCGCGACCGGGCATGGCATTCTGGATATCGACGGCACATTGAACGGCTTCCACCACGCTGGGAAACTCGGCCAACAGCCCATCGCCCATCAGCTTCACGACACGGCCCTTGCGTTTCGTGATGCTCGGTTGAACCAAGTCCCGACGTAGGGCCTTGAGGCGCGTGAGGGTACCCGCCTCGTCCGCGCCCATGAGGCGCGAATAGCCGACGACATCGGCGGCCAAAATGGCGGCGAGCCTGCGTTCCACCCCTTGTCTCCTTCTCCGCAAAGCCTAGCGGCCGTAGGCAGGAGATTCCATGCCCGAAAGCAAGCGCCCGGACCGCAGCTCCCGGTCGCGGGTCGACCGTATGAGCGTACCTGGAGCGCGTCCGCTCGGTGCCCGCTATCGGACGTTTTGCCTCCGCCCCGAGTTTTCAGCCGAAGGAATCTCGAGCCGCGGCGCCGCTTCGGCGAGCCCCGCCTTGACCCGGCGCGCCGAATTGGCGAGAGAGCTTGGCCATGCATCAGCGCCGGCCGCTCCTCCACTGGATCCTGCTCTTCGCCCTGGTCGTCATGTGGGGCAGCTCCTTCCTGCTCACCAAGGTCGCGGTGGCGGCCATCACGCCGGGTGACCTGGTCGCCGGGCGGATCATGCTGGCGGCCTTGGCGTTGCTCGCCCTCCTGCTGGTCACGCGCCGGCGCTTGTCCGGCAACCTCAAGCTCTGGCTCTTCCTCCTCGCCTTCGCCCTCGTCGGCAACTGCATCCCCTTCTGGCTCATCTCCTGGGGACAGCAGCACATCGAGAGCGGCGTCGCCGGCATCCTCATGGCGATCATGCCGCTCACAACGGTGATGCTGGCCCACTTCTTCGTTGCCGGCGAGCGCCTCAACCCGGCCAAGGCCGCCGGCTTCCTGCTGGGTTTCTCGGGCATCGTCGTGCTCATGGGACCGCAACTGCTCCTGAAGCTGGGCGGCGACGGCCTGGTGTTCCTGTCGCAGCTCTCGATACTGGGCGGGGCGGTTTGCTACGCCGTCAATACCGTCATCGCCCGGCACCGGCCGAAGAGCGACACCCTGATGGCGACCACGGGGGTGATGCTGCTGGCCAGCCTGGTGATGCTGCCGGGCGTCGCGGTGCGCGGCCTGCCCGACCCGGCCGGCATCCCGCTTGCCGCCCTGCTCGCCCTGGCGGCGCTCGGGCTGGTCTCCACGGCCTGCGCCACCATGGTCTACTTCAAGCTGGTCATCGTCGCCGGCCCCAGCTTCCTCTCCATGATCAACTACCTGATCCCCGCCTGGGCGGTGCTGGTGGGCATGCTGTTCCTCGGCGAGCGGCCCGAATGGACCGCCTTCGCGGGCCTCGCCCTCATCCTCTCCGGCATCGCGCTCGCCGAAACCCGGGGCCGCCGCAGCGCTCCGCAGCCTCGGCCCCAGAAGGCCAACGGCCCTGCAGCCCCGGACGGCAAGTCCGAATAGTGCGAGCGGAACGGCATCGGCACAGGGCCATGCCCCGCCCACAAGGCTATCTCATGCTAAGCTTCAAAAACAAATTATAACATGTTGATACTATTGGTATCTTTCTTTCTTCAAAGAACTCAGCTGCCGGCCGCGCGCCAGCCTGCGCCCTCGGCCTCGGCCGCGCTGCAGAACCAGCGCTCGCCCCGCTCGGCCGAGATCCAGACCAGGTCGTAGGCGGGCCCGCCGGGCAGGTGATAGACCCGCTCGCCCGCCGGGGTGATGTCGCCCTTCACCTGGCAGTCGGGGTCCGGGCCGGCCGCGGCGCGCTTTTCCTCGAGGCGCCGGGAGATCGACTGGTGGCGCAGGGTACAGGCGCCACAGCCGTCGATCTCCGTAGGGACGTCGAGCGCGCCGTCGCCCTCCGGCGCTTCGGGAGCGACGCCCCCTGCCCGGCCGCCGGCGGACCAAGCGGTCGCGGCCACGACAACCGCAAAGAGCCCGATCAGGAGTGCGCGCATGGGCGCCATTCGTTTTCCGGAACCTGAGTCTGCTGAACCCGCATCTGCTGAGCCCTCGTCTGGCACAAAACCTAGATCAGCGCGCGAAGCGATGCAAAATGCGCTTGATCGCCCGACGGCCCTGTTGTCTTGTCCGCCGGATGGGCTCCGGTCGCAGCGCCAACGGACGGCGCGAGGGGAGGTGCGATGCAGGTCGTGTTCACGGATTTCGTCCAGCAAGGCTACGATGTCGAGGAACGACTCCTCAAGGAGGCGGGCCTGAGCCTGACGGTCGCCGAGCCTCACTGCGCGAGCGAGGAGGACGTGATCCGGGCGGCCCAGGGGGCGACGGCCCTGCTGGTGCAGAACGCCCCGGTCGGCGCGCGCGCCCTCTCCGCCCTGCCGGACCTCAGGATCGTCAGCGTGCCCGGCATCGGCGTCGACGCGATCGACCTGGCCGCCGCCCAGAAGCACGGCGTCTGGGTCGCCAACGTGCCCGACGGCAACGTCACCGAGGTGGCCAGCCACGCGCTGGCCATGGCGCTGTCCATCGTCCGCCGGCTGCCCTTCTACGACCGCTCGGTGCGCGCGGGTGCCTGGAACTACGAGGCGGGCGGACCAATGACCCGGCCCGGCAAGATGACCTTCGGCCTCGTCGGGATGGGCCGGATCGGCCGCCTGACGGCGGACTACGCCGCGCCCCTCTTCGGGCGTCTCGTCGGCTACGACCCCCATCTGCCGGACGCGGCCTGGCCCGAGGGCGTCGAGCGGATCGCCGACCTGGGCGCGCTCTTCGAGGCGAGCGACGTGGTGAGCCTGCACATGCCGCTGACGGCCGAGACCCGCGGCCTGGTCGGCGCCGAGCTGCTGGGGCGCATGAAGCCCGGCAGCCACCTGGTGAACGTCTCGCGCGGGCCGATCTTGGATATCGGAGCCCTGCTGGCGGCCCTCGACAGCGGGCAGCTCGCGGCTGCGGCCCTCGACGTCCTGCCCGAGGAGCCGCCCGCCGCCGACCACCCCGTGCTGGCCCATCCCAAGCTGGTCCTGAGCCCGCACGCGGCTTTCTACTCGCTGGAATCCGACGAGGAGCTCAGGCGGCGCTCGGTCACCAACATCATCGCCTTTCTCGAGACCGGCCGGCCGGAAAACGTGGTGGTGGAAGGCAGGCGCTAGGGCGATTCTTTGAACCGCTTTCGCTTGGCTCTTTCATAGTGCCGCCTTGCTTTGAGAACGTTCCCGCACTGGCTCATGGCACACCATCGCCGGCTCTTGTTGCGGCTCCTGTCCAGAAACAGCCAGGTACAATCCCCATTGCCGCATTGGCGAAGTTGTCCCTCTTCTTCCCCTCTCAGCAGCCTCAGGGTCGACCATGCGACCGCCCAGAGCGGTTCCGCCAAATCGCCCTCCGCCCCGCCCCAGGCAATGGAGACGCCGTTGCTACTGGTCAGTCGGGACTTGCGTACCAGGGAGAACAATGGGTCGCTCACTGGTTCTAGCTCGGCCGTAGCAGGCGCTGTCCCTTCGGCCAGTCCTCGAACGATCGGATAGGTCCTCTCGCGCAATCGTATCGCCGCCCGGTAGACGCGGTCTGCTGCCGGTTGCCCGCTGCGCGCGGACGCTCGGAGGCGACCCGCCTCGCCGGCCGTCAGGGCGCCGGTGGCCAAAGACCAGTCCGCCAGGTCTTCGTAGGAGCTCAGGCGATCGCGTTGCCAAACCGTTCCGCGGCTGCTGATGGTGTTCAGGAAATCGAGGCTCAAGCAGCCTCCGATCCCAACCAGGTCCGAGAACTGGCCAAGTCCGGGCCCTCCTGGCTCAGACATTCTTCGATCGCATCAAAGATTGACTCCTAACCATCATTATGCATTTTAGAAAGTTAGAATCGCAATGTCGAGGTCACCATGCCGTCGCTCGATCTCAGGGCATACCCCACCATCACATTCGACTGCTACGGCACTCTAATCGACTGGGAAGCAGGTCTGCTGTCGGCGCTTCGCCCCCTGGTCGGTCGATCGCCTCGCGAGGTTTCGGACCACGAGATCCTGGAGGCCTTCCTGCGGTTCGACGAGGAATTGACCCGCGGACCCTTCGTTTCCTACCGGACCGTCTTGGCCGATACCGCGAGCCGGCTCGGGGAGCACTTCGGATTCCCGGTCACCGAAGAGACCGCGCAAGTCCTTGCGCAATCCATGCGCGACTGGCGCCCCTTCGCGGAGACCATTCCCGCTCTGGATGCGATTCGGCGGCACTGCCGGATCGCGATCATATCCAACGTCGACGACGACCTGATCGCGCCCTCTCTCCAGCATCTTAGCGTGCCGTTCGACGAGGTCATAACCTCCGAACAGGCGACCTGCTACAAGCCGTCCAGTGGGATCTTCCAGCTGGCCTTGCGGCGGATCGGCGAGCCTGGATCTCGGGTCCTGCATGTGGCCGAGGGTCTGTCCGAGGCCGTGCCCGCCCGGGCCCTTGGGATGGGGAGCGTCTGGGTGTGCCGCTCTTCGCGCTCGGCCGGCGGGAGCGACGCCCAGGTGCACATGACCGTCCAAAACCTGAGCGAGCTGGTTCGGGAGTTAGAGGATCAGTTTGGCGGGGCCGAAACGTGAAGATTGTCGAGATCAATTCCCTGCCTCTCGCGCGTGAGTCAGCCCCCTATTCCGGGGAGCGCGGCGCCGATCCGGGACAGATGCACGTACTTCTCGAAGTCTTGACCGATGAGGGCGTCAGCGGTCTCGGCAGCGTCTACACGCGGGCACCGCTCGTCTCTGCCTGCCTCGAAGTCTTGCGGGATCACGTCGTCGGTCTCCCGGCCCACGAGCCGACGCGCGTTCGCGAGACGCTCGATCAGTTGGCGCTGTGGGAAGGCCACGGCGGCGCCGTTTCCCACGTCCTGTCGGGCATCGACATCGCGCTGTGGGACATTCTCGGAAAGGTCTCGGGCCAGCCGATCAGCCGGCTGCTCGGCGGTCGGTTCCGGGAGCGCGTGAAACCCTATGCCTCGATCCTCATGGCCGAACCGAAGGTCATGGCAGAGAGGGTGGCAGCCGTCGTCGAAAGGGGTTTCCGGGGCGTCAAGATTGGTTGGGGTCCCTTCGGCGCCGGATCGCGGGAAGGGGACGAGGCGATCGTGCGTGCCGCGAGAGATGCCGCTGGCCCCCAGGTCGCGGTCATGGTGGATGCCGGCGGTTCCGATCCTTTCTGGCCGAAGGATCGCCATTGGGCCGCCGAGCGCAGCAGAATGCTCAGCGACTATGATGTGGTCTGGTTCGAGGAGCCGCTGAAACCGGATGACCTCGACGGCCACAGATGGCTTTCGAGGCAAGCCACGGTGCCCGTCGCCGGCTGCGAGGTGTTGTGCCGCCGGCAAGAGTTCCTTCCTTGGATCGAGCGACGCGCCGTCGACGTCATCCAGCCGGACACGACGCGGGTGGGCGGGATCAGCGAGGCCTTCAAAATCGCCAGCTACGCGCTCGATCATGGAATTCAAGTGGCGCCTCACGGCTGGAACACGGCCGTCGGGCTGGCAGCAGATCTGCAAATCATCGCAGCTTTGGCTCAAGGCGAATGGGTGGAGTACGTTACCCCATCTCCCTTCATCGACGGTCTGCTGGAAACGGCACCTGTCCTCGATGCGGAAGGAAAGCTCGAGATCCCCGATGGGCCAGGACTTGGCGTTGCTTGGAACCGAGACGGTATCGAGCGCTACACGGGCCGGCGGTTGAGCGAGTGACGACCGTCCGGTTCCGGACCGCCCCGTCGCACCCAGCGCAAAGTCAGCAGGCCCGACAAAGAGCTTCTTTACAATCCGCCGTGACCGCGTCATCTAGCCGTGGGACGTCTGCGATCGCCCACTGTCGAAGGGGTCCAGGGGGAGGACAGGATCATGGGACGGGAACGGAGCTGCGGCGAGGCGCTGGTCCACCTGCTGGCAGACTACGGCGTCGAGGTGGTCTTCGGCATCCCGGGGGTGCACACCCTCGACCTCTACCGCGGCCTGGCCGACGGGCGGGTGCGCCACGTCCAGGCCCGCCACGAGCAGGGCGCCGGCTTCATGGCCGACGGCTACGCCCGGGTCACCGGCCGGCCCGGCGTCTGCTTCCTCATCTCCGGGCCTGGCGTCACCAACGGGGCGACGCCGCTCGGCCAAGCCTACTGCGATTCCGTGCCGCTGCTGATGATCTCCAGCGTCACGGCGTCACGCAGCCTGGGCAAGGGCTGGGGCTGCCTGCACGAGATCACCGACCAGGAGGCCGTGACCGCGCCGCTGACCGCCTTCAGCGCCACCGCGCTCGCGCCCGACGAGCTGCCCGAGCTGGTGGCCCAGGCCTATACCGTCTTTAGGTCGGCCCGGCCGCGACCGGTGCACATCTCGATCCCGCTGGACGTGCTGGCCGCGAGCACCGAGCAAGACTGGCGGACGCGCACGCCGCCGACCCGGCCCATGCCGGACCCGGAGAGCGTCCAGGCGGCGGCCGGGCTGCTGGCCGGGGCCGAGCGTCCGCTCGTCTTCCTGGGCGGCGGCGCGCTCGCCGCCGGCAACGCGGCGCGGGAGATCGCCGAACGAATCAACGCGGCGGTGATCACCAGCAGCGCCGGCAAGGGCATCGTCCCGGACGGCCACCCGCTCAACCTGGGCGCCAGCATCGTGCGCGCAGACGCCCGGGACTATCTCGCCCGTGCCGACGTGGTGCTCGCCGCCGGCACCGAGCTTTCCGAGACCGACAGCTTCGTCGAGCGCCTGGAGCTTCCGGGCAAGCTGATCCGGGTCGACATCGATCTGCGCAAGATTAACGACCTCTATCCCGCCGAGATCGGCATCCAGGCCGACGCCGCGGCGACCCTGGCGGCGCTGGCCGAGGCGCTCGCCGGCAACGCCGCCGCCCGCCCCCGCGCCGAGGTGGAGGCGGAGCTCAAGGCGGTGCGGGCGGCGATCGACGCGGGCCTCAGTCCGGCCGAGCGCCAGCACGCGGCCGTCTGGCGGGCCATCCGCCAGGTGCTGCCGGCCGACGGCGTGGTCATGGGCGACATCACCCAGCTGGTCTACACCGGCTGCTTCGCCTTTCCCGTCGAGCAACCCGGCCGCTGGTTCTATCCGGCGGGCTACTGCACCCTCGGCTGCGGCCTGCCCATGGCGATCGGCGCCAAGATCGCCGCGCCCGAGCGGCCGGTGATCGCCGCGGCCGGCGACGGCGGCTTTCTCTTCACGCCCCAGGAGCTGGCGACCGCGGCGGAGGAGAAGCTGCCGCTGCCCATCCTGCTCTGGAACAACGACAGCCTGCGCCAGATCCGCGACGACATGGACGCCCTCGGCCTTCCGCGCATCGGCGTTGAGGGCCGCAACCCCGACTTCCTGGCGCTCGCCCGGAGCTTCGGCTGCGCGGCGGAGCGGGCCGAGAGCGCCGAGGCCTTGCAGGAGACCTTCGCGGCGGCGCTGAAGGCGGACGGGCCCACCCTCATCGAGGTCGCCCAGGACGCCCCTTGGCTCACCTGAGTTCCATCGCGCGGATCGGCGGAAAAGGCCCGGTTTTCCGCGGCGTCCGGGCCGAAGGTGACTTGCAGCCTTGCGAACGGTATTCTTGCGGGACGCGAACCGGCCGACGAAGGACCGGCGAAGGGCTCCAAGAGACAACGAACGGGAGGTTCTGTTCCATGCTTCGACAGCTGAAACCCCTCGTGCTGGCGGCGGGCGTCGCCGGCCTGTGCCTGGCGGGAAGCGCCGCGAGCGCGAAGGTCGAGGGCGACACCATCGTCCTCGGCGCGGCCGTATCGGTGACGGGCAAGTACTCGACCAACGGCAAGCACACCATGAACGGCTACAACCTGGCCGTCGAGACGATCAACGCGGCCGGCGGAGTCGAGGTCGACGGCAAGACCTACAAGCTGGACATCGTCTACTACGACGACGAGTCGACGCCGGCGCGCGGCGCCCAGCTCGCCGAGCGGCTGATCAGCCAGGACGGCATCAAGTTCCTGCTCGGACCCTATTCCTCGGGCCTGACCAAGGCGATCGCCCCGGTCACCGAGAAGTACGGCATCCCCATGGTGGAGGGCAACGGCGCCTCGCGCTCGCTCTTCACCCAGGGCTACAAGTACCTCTTCGCCGTGCTCTCCACCTCCGAGCAGTACCTCGCCAGCGCCATCTCGCTGGCCGCCGAGAAGGCCGAGGCTGAGGGCCGAGAGCCTCAATCCCTGACCGTCGCGCTCGCCTTCGAGAACGATCCCTTCAGCCAGGACGTGCGCGCCGGCGTGATCGACGACGCCTCCAAGTACGGCATGCAGATCGTGATCGACGACAAGCTGCCGAAGGAGCTGAACGACATGTCGGCGACGCTGACCAAGGTGAAGGCGCTGAAGCCCGACATCCTGATCGTCTCCGGCCACTCCAAGGGCGCGGCCACGGCCATCAAGCAGATCGCCGACATGAAGGTCGACGTGCCGATCCTCGCCATGACCCACTGCGAGGCGGCCGACGTCACCGGCAAGTACGGCGCGAACGCCGACTACACGCTCTGCGCCACCCAGTGGGCCGAGACCATGAGCTACAGCGACGACCTCTTCGGCTCGGCGTCCGACTACGCCAAGACCTTCGAGGCCAAGTACGGCTACACTCCGCCCTACCAGGCCGCGGAATCGACCGCCTCGGTCATGACCTTCATCGACGCCTTCCGCCGCGCCGGCTCGTTCGAGCCCGACGCGGTGCGCGACGCCCTGGCGGAGACCGAGATGGAGACCTTCTACGGCAACATCAAGTTCGACGAGACCGGCAAGAACATCGCCAAGCCGATGGCGCTGCGCCAGATCCAGAACGGCGCCTACATCGTGGTGGCGCCGACGAAATGGGCCGCGGGCGAGATGATCTTCCCGCGCCCCAACTGGTCGGACCGCTAGAGCGAGCCGCACAAGCACCGCACCCCCGCACCGACCGCGCCCGGCACCGCCTGCCGGGGTGCGGCCGGTGCGGGGGCTGCGAGGCGGCTGAGGCCGGATGCCCGGCATGTCCAACCTCGAACTCCTCTACAACGCGCCGATCCTGATCGTCCAGCTGCTGGTCGACGGCCTGCTGGTGGGGGCGATATATGCGCTGGCCGCCTACGGCATGGCCCTTGTCTGGGGCGTCATGAACGTCATCAACGTGGCCCAGGGCGAGTTCGTCATGATCGGCGGCTACGTCGCCTACGCCCTCTACATGGTAGGCATCCATCCCATGTTCGGCGTGCCGGCCGCGGCGCTGGTGCTCTTCGTCCTGGGCTGGGCCATCTACCGCCTGGTCATCTTCCGGGTGGTCGACCGGGACCTCTTCATCTCCCTGCTGGCGACCTTCGGGCTTTCGATCCTGATCCAGCAGCTGCTGAACCAGATCTTCACCTCCGACGTCCAGTCGGCCGACGCCGGCCTCGACACCCTATTCTTCTTCGACGGGCTGGTGACCGTGCCCCAGGTCAAGCTGGTGGCCTTCCTGCTCACGCTCCTGATCGCCGCCTGCCTGGTGGTCTTCCTGAAGAGCTCGCGCCTCGGCCAGGCGATCCGCGCCACGGCCCAGAACGCCCGGGCCGCACGCATCCTGGGGATCGACACGGACCGGGTCTACGCCACCACCTACGCCCTCAACGCGGCGCTCTGCGGCGCCGCCGGGGCACTGGTCGCCATGACCTGGGTCATCCAGCCCTTCCAGGGCCTCGCCTACACGGTGCGCTCCTTCATGATCGTGGTGGTGGCCGGGCTCGGCAACCTGCCGGCCGTCATCGTCTCGGCCTTCGGCCTGGGCGCGGCTGAGCAGATGGCCGGCTTCATCCTGGGCGCCGAGTTCCAGATCGCCTTCGTGTTCGGCCTGCTGGTGGTGGTGCTGCTGTGGCGCAGCCAGCGCCTGAGGCGCCAGCGCAAATACCTCAAATGACCATACGAAAGACCGGGCGCGCCCGGACGCTCCTTACCTACGCGGCCATCGCTGCCGCCGGTATCGCCGGGCCGCTGCTGCTGCCCGCCTATACCACCCAGTTCGCCTTCCTCTGGGTCATGGTGGTCTTCGCGCTCACCTGGGACGTGCTGGGCGGCCAGATGGGCTACAACTCCTTCGGCAACATCGTCTACTTCGGCCTCGGCATGTACGTCTGCGCCGTGGTGCAGGTGGCGCCCTTCACCGAACTCGCCGAATACACCTCTGCCTACGGCACCCAGGACATCGGCCTGACGTCGGGCCAGTACTACGCCGGCCTCTTCGCCGGCTGCCTGGTGGCGGCGCTGCTCGCCGTGGTGGTCGCCGCCGTGCTCGGCTCGGGCATCCTCGGCCTGCGCGGCCACTACTTCGCCATCTGCACCCTCGGCCTCGGCATCGCCGCCGGCGAGATCGCCGCGGGCATCGACATCATCGGCGCCGGCTCGGGCATGGTGACACCCCTCTTCCCCGGCGAGATCGGCACTCGCAGCCGCTTCTTCTACTACCTCTGCTTCGCGCTGGCCGCTGTCACCTTCCTGACCTTGAAGCGGGTCTACGCCGGGCGCTTCGGGCTCGCTATCAACGCCATCCGCGACGACGAGGACAAGGCCGAGGCCATGGGTCTCCACACCACCCGCTACAAGACCGTGGCCTGGTGCATCTCCGCCTTCTTCCTGGGGATCTGCGGCGGCCTCGTGGGCAACATCGTCGGCTTCATCGACCCGACCGAGGTGGCCTTCGCCGGCGCCACCTTCGGGGTCTGGATGGTGCTGATGGCGATCCTCGGCGGCAAGGGCACCCTCTGGGGGCCGGTTCTGGGGGCGGCCGTCTTCCACGTCACCCAGGAGCTCTTCTGGACCTACCTGCTGGGCTGGCAGCGGGTCGCCCTCGGCCTGCTGATCGTCCTCATCGTGGTCTTCTTCCCCCAGGGCATCATCGGCTGGCTGCGCGAGCGCTATCCCGAGCGCTTCGGCCAGGTGGTCGAGGCGGCGCCGGACCGGGCCTCCAGCAAGGTCGAGGAGCCGGCCCGGTGAGCGGGGCAGCCGCCGGAGCGACGAATGGGACCATGCTGCGGGTCGAAGGCGCCAGCAAGCGCTTCGGCGGCGTGATCGCCAACCACGAGATCTCCGTCTCGGTCGAGCCGGGCGAGATCGTCGGCCTGATCGGCCCCAACGGCTCCGGCAAGACCACGCTCTTCAACTCCATCGTCGGCTTTCACCCGTTGGATGCCGGCAGCATCGCCTTCGAAGGCCGGGAGATCACCAAGCTGCGGGTGCCCGAGATCGCGCGCCTCGGCCTCCTGCGCACCTTCCAGCAGACCCGGGTCTACGGCCGCATGTCCTGCATGGCGAACATGCGCATCTCGGTGCCCCACCGGCACGAGACGCTCGCCTCCATGCTGAGCCGCTTCCCGCCGGAGGTGGACGAGAAGGCCGAGGGGCTGCTCGAGTTCGTCGGGCTCTACTCCAAGCGCCGCCTCTTCGCCGGCGACCTCTCCTTCGGCCAGCAGAAGCTGCTGGAGTTCGCCATGGCGCTCATGAACGAGCCCAAGATGCTGCTGCTCGACGAGCCCACGGCCGGCATCAACCCGACTCTGATCAACAGTCTGATCGACCGGCTGCGCCGGACCAACGCCGAGCTCGGCATCACCCTTCTCGTCATCGAGCACAACATGCGGGTCATCATGAACCTGGCCGAGCGCATCTACTGCCTCGCCCACGGCGAGCTGCTGGCCGAGGGCCCGCCCGAAGTCCTGCGCGACGACCCGCGGGTGATCGACGCCTACCTAGGGGGCCACTGATGAGCGCCGACACGCCGCCCGGCGGCGAGGGACCCGATCGCAAGAGCACCCGGGGCTACGGCTTCGGCGACGTGGAGACCGTCATGTCGGTCGACGAGGTGGCGCGCCAGGCCGAGGAGGTGGCGGGCGAGCGCCCGGAGCGCGCCCGGCTCGTCGCCCTCGCGGGCGGTAGGCCGCTGCTCGCCATCGAAGGCCTCGAGGCCGGCTACGGCAAGATGAAGATCCTGCGCGACCTCGACCTCGCCGTGGGCGAGGGCCAGTCCCTCTGCCTGATCGGCCCCAACGGCGCCGGCAAGTCGACCATCCTCCACTCCATCTTCGGCTTCACCGACATCTACGGCGGCCGCATCCTGGTGGACGGCGAGGAGGTCACCAGGCTATCGCCCAAGGACAAGCTGCGCCGCGCCGGCATCGCCTACATCCTGCAGGACAACTCGGTCTTTCCCGACATGACGGTGGAGGAGAACCTCTGGATGGGCGGCTACCTGGCCGAGAGCCCGGCCCGCGCCAAGGCCGCCGCCGAGGAGGTGCTGTCGAAGTACCCGCGCCTCGCCGAGCGGCGCGCCCAAAAGGCCGGGACCCTGAGCGGCGGCGAGCGGCGGCTCTTGGAGATCTCCCGCGCCCTCATCATGGAGCCCCGGGTGCTGCTGGTGGACGAGCCCTCCATCGGCCTCGAGCCGCGCTTCATCGACATGGTCTTCGAGATCCTCGACGACCTGCAGCGCGGCGAGGGCAAGACCATCGTCATGGTCGAGCAGAACGCCAAGAAGGGCCTGGAGTTCGCCGACATCGGCTACGTGCTGGTGGCTGGCGAGCTGGCGCTCGCCGGCCCCGGCGACGAACTGCTGCAAGACGAGCGCGTCGGCCGGCTGTTTTTGGGCGGTTAGCCCGACCGACCAAGGAACCGACTTACATAGTCTTTCCGTCGTATCCGACCACGGGAAGCTTACCTCTTGCGGCACCAACGTTATCAGGCTCGTAGACGGCCTTCGTCTCGTGATTCCCATCCTTCAACGGGACAGACTTCCCGAACCGGTCAAGGGCGCTCTGATGAATCATCTCGTTGATGAAACGATGGCCTGGTTTGGGCTTGTTGTGCCGGGCAATGAAGCGCCGCACCCATCCGTCCTGACCGCCAATCACGCGTTCGTAGGGCCACTGCCGGGCGAGAAACCTGAAGACGCCTCTTCGGCTCTCGTGCATCTTGTCCAGAGCGTCTCCGTCAAAGTTATCTTCGATGAAGTTCGTATCGAATTCGAGATTGGTTGCTGCGCTCACTCGATTGATCATCCACTCGAGAGCCAGATCCGAGAGGCTTGCTGAATCGTAGCCACCTCCAACGTTCGAGTGGACGCCCGGAAACCAGACCTGCTCTACAATCTGATTTTCAACAGGCTCTGCTGCTTCCCAAAGTGTCGGCGCGAACGACAGCCGCTTCTCGTCGATCGCCAGCGCGTGGAAGGCGCAATCGACTATCGCACCCAGGTTCGTGTCGTGGAATTTGTGCTTCCGATGGGTCAACCAGTTGAGACTCTGAAGTGGAATGCCGAGCGCCCCTACGGTATCCCACACTCCAATGCACTTAATCCCTATGTCGGTATCGGCAGCGTCGTGGATCCTTTTTCTTTCCTCTTCTTGCCGTTTGCGTTTGTCCGTCCGGTAGAAATCCCACGCCCTATCAAGCTCGCCCATCGTGGTCTTGCCAAGCAAACCGCAAACACCGATGAGCCCCGCCAAGCTGCGCGCCGTGTAGGCGCCACGGGAGAAGCCGAATATATAGATCTCATCCTCTTTCTCGTAATTGTTTCCGAGAAAGCGGTAGCCGTCCTTGACGTTGTCGTCCAAACCCCTGCCAAAGGCTCCGCCCTGAAACTTGTCCAGCGGATCTCCGGTCCCGACGCCCTTGTCATAAAAGGTGATCTGCTTTGTGCCGTTGCCACCGGTGGGGCAAATGGCCCGCATGATTTTTACGACATTGGTCGAACGGATGTTATCCTGCGGTTTGTTCCATGTGCCGTCGAGGCACACCACCAAACGCTTTCCCATTGCGCTGCCCTCCTGGACAGTGGAACGGCAAGGGTGCGAACGATTCTGGGACGCCCCAATGACACTTTACTTGGGCATGTAATTATTACTCTGACCGCACCCTTTGCGGGCATCAGTCACACTTTACTCAGCCAGGGAAGATTGTTCAATCTCAGGTGGTATTCAAAGAGATTGACGAGCACTTCGACCAGATCATCGGCTAGACGCTGTGGGTTGGCGGTTTTCGACGTTCCGATACGTGGAGCAACCCGCAATCGAGCCTAGATGGCGCCGCTACATGTTTCCTACAGTACCGCCGCCTCACGGCCTCCTTATGGTCGCCGGGCGATGGCGTCGATTTCGATGAGGGCGCCGCGGGCGAGGGCTGTGACGCCGATGCAGGTGCGCGCCGGACGGCGCTCGGCCGGGAAGTAGGTCTCGTAGACCGCGTTCATGGGCCCGTAGTCCGCGTCGAAGCGGGTGAGGAAGACCCGCACCGCCACCAGGTACTCGAGACCCAGGCCCAGGTTCTCCAGCACGACCGCGAGGTTCTCCATGGTCCGCCGAGTCTGGCCCTCGATGCCGTCGGGGAAGGCCGCCGCGTCGTCGGCTGGGTCGTTGGGGATCTGGCCCGTCAGGAAGACCCAGCCGTCGGACTCGACTGCGTGGCTGTAGGGCGCGACCGGCTTCGCCGCCGCCGCGAAGAGATGAAACAGGGGCTCGCTCATCGGATGGTTTCCTCGTCCTCCCCCGTCTCGAGGGTCAGGTCTCGTAAGGCGCCAGGAAGTCGTCGAGCTCGGTCCGGGCCAGGCGGTTGAAGCTGTTGGTGAGGGTGCAGAGGGCGATCTGGCCGATCACCGCGATCATCTTCTCGGGCGTGATGCCCTGGTCCCGGAAGGCCCGGAACTCCGCCTCCTCCAGCTTGCCGCCGGTGGCCGCGAGCCGGCGCACGAGGCGTTGCAGAACCGCCTCGGGGCCGTCGCCCTCCAGCGTCTCGCCGCGGGCGATCGCCTGGACCGTGGCGCGGTCCATCCCGAGCTGATCGGCCACGTAGCGGTGGGCCGGCACGCAGTAGTGGCAGTCGTTGGCGCGGGCCAGCTCCAGGGAGACGATCTCGCGCTCGGCCTCCGTGAGGCCGCTCCTTGCCTGGGCGGCTTCGAGCGCCAGCAGGCCCTCCAGCACCGCCGGGTTGTTCGCGAGCGCGCCGGTGATGTTCCAGTCCCGGCCCCACTCGCTGCGCACCCTTTGGAGCAACGCCCGGACCTTCTCGTCGGCCTCAGCCTCCGCGACGGGCCCGATGCGTGGTGCCATTGCGATCTCTCCCCTTCGCCGCTGGCTTGCTCGGCCGGGCCCGTTCCTTCAGCCCTCTGCAATCTCGTGCTGGGCCAGCGCCTCGATGGCGCGCACCAGGGCCGAGTGGTCCCAGGCGCCGCCGCCGCGGGCGACGCAGGCGCTCATGAGCTGCTGGCAGGCGGCCGTGTTGGGCAGACTGAGCGCCAACGCCCGGGCGCCCGAGAGGGCCAGGTTGAGGTCCTTCTGGTGCAGCTCGATGCGGAAGCCGGGGTCGAAGGTGCGCTTGATCATGCGCTCGGCGTGCACCTCCAGGATCTTCGAGGAGGCGAAGCCGCCCATCAGCGCCTCGCGCACCTTGGCGGGATCGGCGCCCGCCTTGGCGGCGAAGACCAGCGCCTCGCTCACCGCCTGGATGTTCAGGGCGACGATGATCTGGTTGGCCACCTTGGTGGTCTGGCCGTCGCCGTTGCCGCCCACCAGGGTGATGTTCTTGCCCATGACCTCGAAGAGGGGCCGGACCGCAGCGAAGGCCTCCTCCGGGCCGCCCACCATGATGGTGAGCGTGCCGCCCTTGGCGCCCACCTCGCCGCCCGAGACCGGCGCGTCCAGGTACTGGCAGCCGAGATCGTTGACGCGGGCGGCGAAGTCCTTGGTCTCGATGGGCGAGATGGAGCTCATGTCGACCACGATCTTGCCGGTGCTCAGGCCCTCGGCGACGCCCCCCTCCCCGAACAGCACCTTCTCCACGTCGGGCGTGTCGGGCACCATGAGGATGATGATCTCGGCCCGCTCGGCCACCTCCTTGGCGTTCGCGCAGGCGGTGCCGCCCGCCACCGTCAGCTCGTCGGGGACGCCCGAGCGGCTGTGCAGAAACAGCGCGTGGTCCGCCGCCATGAGGTTCTGGGCCATGGGCCGGCCCATGATGCCGAGGCCGATGAAGCCGACGTTGGTCATGATGTTCTCCCCTGTCTCTCCAAGTGCTCGTGCTGTCCGGGCGTTCGGCCGCCGGCATCCTCAAAGGTAGGGCTTGATCCAGCCGAGCCCGTCCGCCGTCCCCGCGACCGGCTTGTACTCGCAGCCGATCCAGCCGTCGTAGCCGATGCGGTCGATGAAGTCGAACAGGAAGGCGTAGTTGATCTCGCCGCTGCCGGGCTCGTGGCGGCCCGGCGTGTCGGCGATCTGCATGTGGCCGATCAGGCCGAGGTTGCGCTCGATGGTGGGGGCGAGATCGCCTTCCATGATCTGCATGTGATAGACGTCGTACTGGAGGGCCAGGTTCCGCGAGCCCACCTCGGCGATGACGGCGAGCGCCTGGTCGCTGCGGTTCAGGTAGAAGCCCGGGATGTCGCGGGTGTTGATGGGCTCGATCAGCAGCTTGATTCCCGCCCCTTCGAGAGCGTGGGCGGCGAAGGCCAGGTTTTCGACGAAGGTGCGGTAGACCACGTCCGGGTCCGCCCCCTCGGGCGCCACCCCGGCGAGGCAGTTGACCCGCGGACAGCCCAGCGCCATGGCGTAGTCGACCGCCCGCCCGACGCTTTCCTGGAACTCCTGGACCCGGTCCGGCAGGCAGGCGATGCCCCGATCGCCGGTCGCCCAGTCCCCCGCCGGCAGGTTGTGCAGCACCTGGCTGAGGCCGTGCTGCCCCAGCAGCTCGACCAGCCGCTCCTTTTCGTGGTCGTAGGGGAACATGTACTCCACTCCCGCGAAGCCGGCCCCGGCGGCGGCGGCGAAGCGCTCGAGGAACTCCACCTCGTTGAACAGCATGGAGAGGTTGGCGGCGAAACGGGGCATGGTGGCTCCTTCTTGTCCTGGGCTTAGCAGCGGCGGCGCGCGCGGGGCCGCGTCAGCCGTCCGGGTTCTCTTTTCCGCCAGCGCCGGTCCTGGCGCGTAGCGTGGTCCAGAAGTCGTAGACCCCCATCAGCAGGCAGAGCACCACGACGACAGTAAGGTCGGGTTCCCGCACGAAGACCACGACCACCCCGGTGAAGGCGATCAGCCCGGCCATCGACAGCACCGCAAGCACCCTGTCCAACATCGTTATGCTCCGTCTCCGGCCCGCTCCGGGCGTCTCTTCGGCATGCACTCTAGCCCTCGGGCGCCAGGCGGTCGATCAGCCAGCGCGCGTTGCGCAGCAGACGGGCGTCGTCGCCGCGCGGGCCGACCAGCTGGACCCCGATCGGGAGGCCGTCGTCGCCCTGCAGCAGGGGCAGCGAGACGGCCGGCACGCCGAGCAAGGTCCAGAGCGTGCAGAAGATCGGGTCGCCCGTCGTCTCCAGGCCCGGGGCCTGCCCGATGGCGGCCGGGGTGAGAATCGCGTCGTAGCGCTCGAAGACCTCCTCCAGACCGGCGTAAAGCACCTCGCGCCGGTCGAGGGCTTGATGGTAGTCGACCGCCGTGACCTTGTAGCCCGACTCGATCATCCCGCCCAGCTTGTCGCTCATCCGATCCCGGCCGCGCCGGTAGTGGCCGCCCAGGTTCTTCGCCAGATCGGCGTTCATCACCAGCGCCAGGTCGTCGTAGGCACCGGCGAAGGCCTCTGGCAGCGTGACCTCGTCGCAATCTTCGCCCAGCGCCTCGGTAAGCTCCGCGAAAGCCTCGCGGCAGTCCTGGTCGCTGCGCTCCCAGACCGGCGACTTGACGAAGGCCAGCAGCGGCGTCACCGGCGGCGCCTCCAGCGCCGTCTCGAGCAGCAGGGGTCGGGCCGTCGGACGCATGTCCGGATCGCGCGGGTCGTAGGCCGTCAGGCACTCGGCCATGAGGGCCGCGTCGTCGACGCTGCGGGAGAAGACCCCCACGTGGTCGAGGGTCCGGGACAGCAGCAACCCGCCCGTGCGGGAGATGAGCCCGTGGGAGGGCTTGAAGCCGACCACGCCGCAGAACGAAGCCGGTCGCACCACCGATCCGTTGGTCTGGCTGCCGGTGGCAAGCGGCATCACGCCGGCCGCGACCCCCGCCGCCGAGCCGCTGGAGGAGCCGCCGGGCGTGCGCTCCGGATGATGCGGATTGGTGGTCGCCTTGGGGGCGTAGACGGCGAACTCCGTGGTCACGGTCTTGCCCAGGATGACCGCGCCCGCCTGACGCAGCTGGGCCACGGTGGCGCTGTCCGCTTCCGGCCGGCGCCCGGCCATGAGCGGCGTGCCGCACTCGGTGGGCATATCGGCCGTGTCGAAGATGTCCTTGATGCCCACGGGCACGCCGTGGAGCGGGCCCTGGCCCTGCCCCCGGCGACGGGCTTCGTCGGCCCGGCGCGCCTGCTCGAGCGCGTAGTCGGCGTCGAGGAAGGCCCAGGCCCTGAGAGTCTCTTCACTCTCCTCGATGCGCGTCAGGCAGTCATCCACCAGCGCCTCCGAGGTGATCTCCCCCTCGGCGATGCGCCGCGCCGCCTCCCGCGCAGAGAGGTCCGCCAGCCGCGCCGTGTCCTGGGTCCCGTCCATCAGGCTACCGCGACCCGTACCAGAGCTCGGGCAGGCCAAGCGCGATCTCGGGCACCATGTAGAGGATGAACATGGCCAGGAACACCATGCTGAGGAACGGCAGCACGCCCTTGAAGATCTCGATCAGTTGCACGTGCGGGGGCGCCACCCCCTTGAGATAGTAGGCCGCCATGGCCATGGGTGGCGTGAGGAAGGAGGTCTGCAGGTTGAGGGCCACCAGGATGCCGAAGAACAGCGGGTCGATGCCGAAGTAGTCTAGCATGGGCAGGAAGATCGGCACGAAGATGATGATGATCTCGCTCCATTCCAGCGGCCAGCCCAGCAGGAAGATGATGAGCTGGGCGATGATCAGGAAGGCGATCGGCGAGAGGTCCATGGCGAGGACCACGTCCTTGATGAGCTGCTCGCCGCCCAGATAGGAGAAGACCGAGGAGAAGGTCCAGGAGCCGACGAAGAGCCAGCAGACCATAGCGGAGGTGCGCACGGTCAGATAGACGGACTCTCGCAGCCTGTCCTTCTCCGTCACCCGCCAGGCGAACCAGGCCGCGCCGCCCACGAAGAAGCCCACGTCGATGCCGTAGGGGCTGATGGTGTAGTAGTCGCTGAGGATGGCGCCCAGGTTCAGGTAGAGCATCCCAACGATGTAGAGCAAGCCCAGCACGCCGCCCACGACGGCGCCCTGGCCGGCGAAGGTCATCATGGCCTTGGCGACTTGGCTCTCCGGCCGAATCCGTTTGAGCAAGGGAATCCATTGGCCGATGGAAACCGTCACGATGCCGATCGCCAGCGCCACCAACACGTTGACCACCGGCCCACCGAAAAGACCGCCCTTAAGCGAAACCGGCGTACCGTAGGCGAAGGCGCGGATCACCTGGAACACCAGCACGTAGGCTGCGTAGAAGAGGAACACCACCGTGGCGCCGACGCCGACGGCCTGGAACAAACGGTCGACGAGGCGGCCGCCCTCCTTGATCCAGTCAGGAATCACCTGTCCTTGCGCGATGGAGGCCGTTCGGTAGCCGATGGCCAGTATCAGCCCGCCCAGCGCGCCGACGGCGGCGGCCTCGGACGGCGTCGCCAGCCCGGCCAGGATGGCGCCCAGCACCGAGAGGATCAGGAAGGCCAGCGGGAAAAAGGAGGTCAAGACCATGAAGAGCACGCGGCCCGTGGAAAGGTCGCCCACGTCCTCTTCCTTCAGCTTGGGTGCGATCGATGGGTTCAGGACGGAGCGGCCCATCACATAGACGATGTAGAGGCCGGCCAGCAGGAAGCCGGGCAGGATGGCGCCCGCGTAGAGCTTCACCACCGAGACGTTGGAGGTGGCCGAGTAGACGATCAGCATGATGCTGGGCGGGATCAGGATGCCGAGGCAGCCGCCGGCGCAGATCACGCCTGCCGCGAACGACGTGTTGTAGCGGGCCTTCAGCATGGCCGGAAAGGCGAGCAATCCCATGAGGGTGACCACCGCCCCGATGATGCCGGTGGCCGTCGCGAACATGGCGCATGTCGCCAGCGCCGCGATCGCCATGGAGCCCGGCAGGCGCCGCGCGGCGATCTGCAGGGTGAAGAACAGCCGGTCGACGATGTTGGCCCGTTCGACGATGTAGCCCATGAAGAGGAAGAGCGGCACCGCGGTCAGCACGTCGTTGGCCATGACCGAGTAGGTCTGGTTGACCAAGAGATCGAAGACCCGGTTGTCGAGCAGCGAGTCCATGCGCTCGGGGTCGTAATAGGCGTAGTAGCCGAAGGCCACGCCCATGGCCACCAGGGTGAAGCAGATCGGGAAGCCGAGCAGTATGGTGAGGACGAAGATCCCCAGCATGAAGACGGCGACTTGGGGATCGGTCATTTCCGCTCCCCTTCGCTCTTGCCCTTGAGGCCGAGCTGCGCCAGGGCCTGCTCCTCGTCCTCGTGGTGGTGCTGGAGGACCGTCTCCATCTCCTCCACGTCCTCCAGGTGCCTCGGCCACTCGCCGGTCTTGAGGCAGAGGATGCAGCGCGCGCACTGGGCCAGGCCCTGGATGAACAACAGGGCGCCAGCGATGGGAGTGATGGTCTTGAACTGGAAGATCGGCACGTTGGCCGGGCTCATGACGCTCACCTCCCGGTAGGACCAGGACTCGAGCGCGTAGTCCATACCGGCGAAGATGAGAGCCAGCACGCCGGGAAAGAAGAAAAGGAAATAGAGGGTCAGCTCGATGGTGGCCTGGATCTTGGGCTTCCAGAGCCGGAACAGCACGTCGCCGCGCACGTGGCCATCGCGCGACAGCGTATAGGCGCCCGCCATCATGAACAGCGTGCCGTACATCATGTAGCTGATGTCGAAGGACCAGGACGTCGGGTCGCCCAGCAGGTAGCGGACGAAGACCTCGTAACTGACGCCCAGCGTCATGATCATGATGCACCAGGCGAAGGCCTTGCCGACCCAGGCGGTCACCTTGTCGATGAAGAAGATGAAGCTTTCCATCCGCGCCCCGTTCTAGGAGGGAAAGGCCGTCAGCCGACACGGCCGGGGCGGCGCATCGCTGGCGCCGCCCCGGGCCCGTCGGTCACCCGAGCGAGACTAGAAGTTGATCTCGTCCGGGAAGTAGTGCTTGTAGGCCAGCTTGTAGTCGGCCGAGTTCATCAGGTCATAGAAGGCGACCCGGTGCGACCACTCCTTCTGGCTCTCGACCACCTTCGCGAAGAAGGCATCCTCGGTCAGCTTCGACAGAACCGTGTCCCAGGACTTGAGCTGGGCGTCCATCACCGACTGCGGCGTGCGATAGACATTGACCCCGTGCTCGTTGACCAGCGACTGCAGATCGCGCGAGTAGTTGTCCATCGCCATGGCGTAGTTGGCCGTGTTGGCCGCCTCGGCCGAGTACTCGAGGATCGCCTGCAGCTCGGGCGCCAGGGACTCGAAGCGGTCCTTGTTGAAGATGATCTCGAAGAACTCGGCTGCCTGGTGGTAGCTGCCCATCATGTAGACCTTCGAGACGTCCTGCGCCCCGAACTGGCTATCGGAGGTCGGGTTGTTGAACTCGAAGGCCTCGATGACGCCGCGCTCGAGGGCCGGAACGATCTCGCCGCCGGGGAGCTGGGTCACCTTGAGGCCCATGCCCTGCATGATGTCGGTGGCGAGGCCGACCGTCCGGTACTTGAGGCCCTGCATCTGGTCGGCGCTGGTGATCTCCTCCTTGAACCAGCCGAGCGGCTGCGTCGGCATGGGCATGGCGAAGAAGCCGACCAGGTTGAGGCCGAGGATGTCCTGAACCAGCTCGCGGTACATCTCCTTGCCGCCGCCGACGTGGATCCAGGCCAGGATCTGCGAGGCGTTGGCGCCGAACACCGGGCCCGTGCCGAACAGGGACGCGGCCTTGTTCTTGCCGTACCAGTAGGCGGTCACCGTATGGGCGCCGTCCAGCACACCCTTGTGGCAGGCGTCCTGCACCTGGAAGGCCTTGACGACCGCGCCGGCCGGCAGCAGGTCGACCTTCAGCCGCCCGCCGGACATGGCCTCGACGCGGTCGGCGTACTGCTGCGCCATATCCTGGAAGATGGCCTTTGCGCCCCAGGAGCTCTGCATCTTCAGAGTCTCGGTCTGCGCCCGCGACACGTTGGGCGCCGCGACCAGCGCCGCGCCGCCGGCAACCGCGCCGGCCGCCCCGCTCAGGAAGCGCCGCCGCGAGGCGGACTCCCGCTTGGTCTCGGGGGCAAGCGTGCGATCGCGTACCTTGATCTTCGATTTCATAGTTTCCTCCCTGTTGTACTTACCGTTGGCAAGGACTGCTGTGGAAAGCTTGGCGAGTCTTGTCCGAATGCAAGAGAAACGGACGTTCGTCTTTGCCGCCAGCCGTTGTCAGGCCTAGATTGTGGCCCAAATTAAACACCATGATTACCGCCTTGGCCATACGCGCGATAGCCAAAACTCCATACTCGTTCCTCCCGACCGTTCCTCCTTGGCTTGTTCAACTTCATGTGACCCTTCATGCGACCCGGTCCCCCGGCTCCCGGCCGGCGAAGATGGCGTCCATGTTGTCGAGGGCCCGGAATCCCATGGCGTCGCGGGTTTCCAGGGTGGCGCTGCCGATGTGGGGCAGCAGAAAGACGTTCTCGAGTCCCCGGTAGCCGGGGTTGATGTCGGGCTCGTTGTTGAAGACGTCGAGGCCGGCGGCGGCCAGCTTGCCCGATTGGAGGGCCGCGATCAGGGCCCTGTCGTCCACCAGGGCGCCGCGGGCCGTATTGACCACGACGGCGCCCTCGGGCAGCCGGCCGATCCGCTCGGAATCGAGCAGCCCCTTGGTCTCCGGCGTCGCCGGACAGTTGAGGGAGAGCACCTCCGAGACCGGCAGCAGCGACTCCAGGCTGTCGTGGAAGACGGCCCCGGCCTCGGCCTCCGGCTCGAGCCGCCGCCGGTTGTGGTAGTGGATCTCCATGTCGAAGCCCCGGGCGCGCCGCGCCACCACCTGGCCAACCCGGCCCAGGCCGACGATGCCGAGGCGCTTTCCCGTCACCTGGCGGCCGACCATGAAACTGGGACTCCACTGGGTCCAGCCGCCCGAGCGCACAAGGCGCTCGCCCTCGCTGGCCCGCCGCGCCGCGCCCAGCATGAGCAGGATGGCGATCTCGGCCGTGGCGTCGCTCAGCACGTCTGGCGTGTTGGTAACGACGATGCCGCGGGCCTTGGCCGACGCCAGGTCCACGTGGTCGACGCCGACCGAGTAGTTGCAGATGGCCCGCACGCTGCGCGGCAGGCGGCCGATGACCTGCATCGTCAGGTGCTCCGTGTGGCACGGCATGAGGGCGTCCGCATCCGCGGCCAGCTCCAGCAGTTCCTCGCTGCTGTAGACCCGGTCGTCCTCGTTGAAGCGGGGCCGGTAGTCGCGCGCCAGACGCGCCTCCACAGCCGGCGCCAGCTTGCGGCACACCACCACGATGGGTTTCCCGCTCATGCGCTCTTCCTCCCGTCCTCCGGCGCCGAAACCACCGCGCCCTCGGCGATCAGCGCCGCGATCTGCAGCCCGTCGTAGCCGAACTCGGCCAGCACCTCGCGGCTGTGCTGGCCGTAGAGCGGCGCCGGCCGGGCGACCCTGCCCGGCGTCTCGGAAAACTTGACCGGCAGGCCCAGGGTCTCCACCCGGCCGGCCTGCGGATGCTCGACGCTCACCACCATGTCGCGCGCCAGTGTCTGGGGATCCTCGTGCATCTCGGCGATGTCGAGGACCGGCCCGGCCGGCACGCCGCCGGCCTCCAGGCGCGCCAGCCAGTCGGCAGAGCCGCGCGCGGCGAGATAAGGCTCAAGCAGCGCCACCAGGGCCGCCCGATTGGTCTTGCGTCCGGCGTTGTCCTCGAAGCGCGGGTCGGCCGCCAGCTCGGGCGCCTCGATGAGCTGGGCGAAGCGCTCCCAGTTGGCCTGGTTGGCGGCGCCCACGTTGATCCAGCCGTCGGCGGTCTTGAAGGTCTGATAGGGCGCGTTCAAGGGGTGGGCCGTGCCCATGGGACCGGGCGACTGGCCGGTGGCGAAGGCGATGGCCGACTGCCAGTAGGTGTGGACAATGCCGGCCTCGAACAGGGAGGTGTCGACCCGCTGGCCCCGGCCGGTCCGCTGCCGGTTGGCGTAGGCAGCCGCCACGCCCATGGCGCCCAGGATGCCCGCGGTGATGTCGGTCACGGGTGCGCCCACCTTCACCGGCGGCCGGCCCTCGCCCTCTCCCGTGATCGACATGAGGCCGCTCATGCCCTGGGCGATCAAGTCGAAGCCGGCCCGCTCGGCATAGGGGCCGCTGCGCCCGAAGCCGGAGATCTCGCACAAGATGAGCCCCGGGTTGGCCGCGCTCAGGGTCTCGTAGCCGAGGCCCAGGCGCTCCATGGTGCCGCGCCGGTAGTTCTCGATCACCACGTCGGCGCGCTCCAGCAGGCGCCGCGCCACCCGCCGGCCGCCCTCGGACTTGAGGTCGACGGCAATGCCGCGCTTGTTGCGGTTCATCATCATGAAAGCGGCGGATTCGCCCTCGACGTCGGGCGGCAGGAAGCGCCGGGAGTCGTCGCCGCCGGGCACCTTCTCCACCTTGATCACGTCGGCGCCCAGGTCGGCCAGCATGAGACCGCAGACCGGACCCGCCATGATGTGGGCGAGCTCGATCACCTTGAGGCCCGCGAGCGGACCCCGCTGCTCCCCCTGGGGCTGCTCCTCCTGCTGCCGATCGTGCCCGCCGGCCGTCACGCGCTCTCGTCCTTCCTCATCCCATGCCTCGCGTTCATCGCCCCTTAAATTCAGGGGTGCGCTTTTCCAGGAACGCCCGGTAGCCGATCTGGAAGTCCTCGGTGCCGTAGCAGTCGTAGCCCTCGTCGAGCTCGACCTCGCTGAGGGGCGCCGGGTCCTCCAGACGGCGCAGAAAGCGCTTGTGCCAGCGCGCCACCAAGGGCGCGCCCGCGGCGATGCGCCGGGCCGTCTCGAAACCCTCGGCCTCGGCCTTGTCGTCCGGCACCACCCGGTTCACCAGGCCCTTCTCCCTGGCCTCCTCGGCGCCGAAGACCCGCCCCTCCAGCAGGATCTCGAGGGCGACGGCCGGGCCCACCAAGCGGCGCAGGCCGTCGATCTCCGGATAGGCCATGACCAGGCCGAGACGGTTGATGGGCACCCCGAAGCGGCTCGACCGGCCGCAGATGCGGATGTCGCAGAGCGCGGCGATCTCGAGGCCGCCGCCGACGCAGACCCCCTCGATGAGCGCCACGGTGGGGTGCCGGCAATCCTGCAGGTTTCCGAGAGTCCGATGTAAGATATCCCCGTAAGTCTTTGCTTGTTCGGGATTCGAGCGCTCCGCCTCGAACTCGGAGATGTCGTTTCCGGGGGAGAAGGCCCGGCCGCCGGCACCGCGCAGGACGATGCAGCGCAGTGAGTCGTCGGCCGAGAGCTCCGCCAGCGCCGTACCGAGCCTCCGCCACATGCCCTTGGTCAGGGCGTTCAGCTTCTCGGGCCGGTTCAGCACCAGGGTCGCGATAGCGCCGTCCCGCTGGACGACGATGGTCTCTTCGGCGCTGGGCTCGCTCATGTCCGGGCTCGTTTCATGGTTCGTGGGAGGCACTCATTGGGCACGGCTCAGCGGTAGAAGTAGTCGACCAGGCTCAAGGGAACGGCCGGCAGGTAGGTCACCAGCATGAGCACCGCGAAGAGCACCGAGATGAAGTAGACGTTGACCTTGCTGACTTCCCAGATGTTGGCCTTGGCGATGGTGCAGGCGGTGATCAGCACGCTTGCGACCGGCGGCGTCTGCTGGCCGATGCCCAGGTTGAGGGTGACCACCAGGCCGAAGTGCACCGGATCGATGCCGACCGCGTTGATCAGCGGCATGACGATGGGCACCACCAGGATGATGGCCGCCGCCGAATGGAGGAAGAGGCCGATCACCAGGAAGAAGACGTTGAGCAAGCCGAGCACGGCGTAGCGGTTCTCGGTCAGCTCGAGGATCGCGCCGGCCAGGCGCTGGGGCACCTGCTGCTCGGTCAGGTAGACCCCGACCAGGGCCGAAGCCGCCACCAGCAGCATGACCACGGCGGTCTGCACGCCGCCCTCGATCACCGAGTCCACCAGGTAGCGCCAGTCCAGCTCGCGGTAGATCAGGCCGCCGATGACGAGCGCCGCGACCACCGCCAGGCCGCCGCCCTCGGTCGCCGTCACCAGGCCGCCGAAGATGCCGCCCAGGATGATGACCGGCAGCGCCAGCGCCCAGGCGGCCTCCCTGAAGGTGGTCCAGAGCCGCCGGAGCTGGAAGATCTCCTCCACCGGCCAGCCGTGGCGCCGCGCCATCCAGTAGGACATGGCCATCATGCCGACGCCGCCCAGGACCCCGGGAACGATGCCGGCGACGAAGAGCTCCACCACCGAGCTGTTGGACATGACGCCGTAGAGGATCATGGGAATCGAGGGCGGGATGACCACGGCCAGGGTCGCCGAGGAGGAGGTGACCGCCGCGGCGAAGGCGGCCGGGTAGCCGCGCTTCTTCATGGCCGGCATGAGGATCGAGCCGATCGCCGCCACGTCCGCCACGGCCGAGCCCGAGATCTCGGCGAAGAACATGGAAGCGGCGATGTTGACGATGGCGAGCCCGCCGCGGATGAAGCCCAGGAGCGCCGAGGCGAAGGCGATCAGGCGCTGGGAGATGCCGGTCGCGTTCATGATGGCGCCGGCCAGGATGAACATGGGGATCGCCAGCAGCGGGAAGTTGGTGGCGCCGTCGTACATGACGAGCGCCGTGTTCACCAACATGGCCGACCCTTGGGTCAGGTAGATCGCCAGCACCGCGACCACCGCCAGCGCGACCGCGATGGGCACGTTGATCAGGATCAGCGCAAAGAGGCCGACGATCATGAGCAGGAGGGTCATGGCGCGGCACCGTCTTGCTCCGATTGATCGGCCGGCACCTCTGCGCGGATGCCGCGTTGCAGGTTTCGCCAGTAGTCCGGCAGGCTAAGCGCCTCGCAGATCAGGAAGAGCACGGCGCCGATGGGAATGACGGACTGGGTGATCTGGACCGAGACCGAGGGCAGGCTCACCAGGGTGTCGCCTTCCAGCACCTCCAGCACGATCCAGCCGGTCCAGGCGAGCAGGATGAAGAAGCCCACCACGCAGACCTCGGAGACGATGACGAAGACGAGGCGCCAGGCCGGCGGCACGGCGTGGACCAGGCCGTCGAAGCCGATGTGCTGGCGCTTCAAGGCCGCCAGCGCCGCGCCGTAGTAGGTCACCCAGGCCAGCAGCACCGAGGCCACCTCGTCGTACCAGATGAGCGAGGCGCCCGCCTTGCGATAGATGACGGCGACGACGACCACGGCCGTCAGGCTGAGGACCAGCAGGACGACCACCGTCTCGAGCAGGCGTTCAAAGAACGCCTTGGCACGGGCCAGCATGTTCGCGCGGCTCCCCGTTTTCTTGGTGTTCAGGTGAGGCGCTGAACGGGGACCGGCCGCCGCCCCCGTCCGCCCCGCCACGAAGGGGGCGGACGGGGGCCGCGCGGCCCAAGGTCGCCTAGGAGCCTTCCGCCAGAGCGAGGGCCTTGGAGACCATGTCCCCGCCGCCCGGCACATTGGTTGAGAACTCGTCGTAGATCGGCTTGCTTGCCGCGATGAAGGCGGCCTTGTCGGCCTCGTTCACCGTGATGCCGCCGTCCTTCAGCTTCTGCAGCAAATCGACCTCCAGCGCCGCCGCCTGCTCGTAGACGAAGGCCTGGGTTTCCTTGGCCGTTTCCTCGAGGATCTGCTGCACGTCCGGCGGCAGGCTGTCCCAGTGGTCCTTGCCGACCACCACATAGGCCGGCGTGTAGACGTGGCCCGTGAGGGAGAGGTAATCCTGCACCTCCTGGAATTTGCCGCTGTAGATCTGGGCGAAGGGGTTCTCCTGGCCGTCGATGACGCCGGTCTTCAGCGCCGTGAAGACCTCCGAGAAGGACATGGGCGTCGGGTTGGCGCCATAGGACTGGAACATCTTCACCCGCCAGGCGCCTTTCGGTGTGCGCAGCTTGATGTCCTGCAGGTCTGTCGGCACGTTGATCGGCCGCACGTTGTTGGTGATATGGCGGAAGCCGTTCTCCCAGACCGCCAGGATCTTGTAGCCCTTGGCCTCGGCCGCCGGCGCGATCTGGGCCCAGAAGATCTCGTCCTCGATGCGCCCCATGTGGTCGCGGCTCTTGACCAGGTAGGGCATCTCGAAGAGGCCGAACTCGTCGGCCACGGTCGACATGACGGTGGACGGCAGCGAGAAGTTGACCGTGCCGAGCTTGAGCTTCTGGAGCAGCTCCTTGTCCTTGCCGAGCTGGCTGGAGCCGAAGGTGACGACGGTCGCCTTGCCTTCCAGCTTCTCGTTGGCGCGCTTGGCGAACTCGTCGACCGAGATTTCGAACAGCGAGCCCGGCTTGCCGACGTGACCGAACTTCAGCTCGATCTCGTCGGCGAGCGCCGGCCCGCCGAGCGAGGCCGCGACGGCCGCGGCGGTCATGAGTTTCAGAATTTTCATCGTTGTTTCCTCCCTGACAAACTCGACCAGATTCATTGTTCAAGTCTTTGATTTTCCGGCCACAAGCAGCAACCGGCTCAGGCGATGCTTCGCCCTTTCTGCTCCTCCCCGTCTCCTTCTGCCGCGGCTGCCGTCAGATGATCCAGCGCCGCCTGTACCCCGCCCCGCTGGTGCGGCACGCCGGCCAGCGCCAGGCCCATCTCCACGCCCGACAGGGTGCCCGCGAGCATGAGGTCGTTGAAGCCGCCCAGGTGGCCGATGCGGAAGACCCGACCCGCGACCTTGCCCAGTCCGTTGCCGAGCGACATGTCGAAGTTCTCCAGGACCGCGGCGCGGAAGGCGTCGGCGTCGTGACCCGCCGGCATCAGCACCGCCGTCAGGGAGTTGCTGTACTCGCCGGGATCGACGCAGAGCAGCTCCAGGCCCCAGGCACGCACCGCCGCGCGCGTCGCCGCTCCGTGGCGGGCATGGCGGGCGAAGACCTCGTCCAAGCCCTCCTCCAACAGTATGGCGATGGCTTCCTTGAGGCCGAACAGCAGGTTGGTGGCCGGCGTGTAGGGAAAGAAACCGCCCTGATTGGCCGCCAGCATGTCCTGCCAGTCCCAATAGCTGCGCGGCAGGCGGGCGCCCTCCGCGGCCTTCAGCGCCTTCTCGCTCACCGCATTGAAGCCGAGGCCAGGCGGCAGCATGAGTCCCTTCTGGGAGCCGCCCACGGTCACGTCGACCCCCCATTCGCTGTGCCGGTAGTCGAGGGAGGCGAGCGATGAAATGGTGTCCACCATGAAGAGAGCCGGGTGCCCCGCCCGGTCGATGGCCGCGCGCGCCTCGGCGACCCGCGAGGTGACGCCGGTCGAGGTCTCGTTGTGGACGATGCAGACCGCCTTGATCTCGTGGCTACGGTCCTCGGCCAGGCGCGCCTCCAGGGCCGCGGGGTCGACGCCGCGGCGCCAGTCGCCCGGCAGGAAGTCCACCGCCAGGCCGAGGCGCTCGGCGAGCCGCCGCCAGAGGGTCGCGAAGTGCCCGGTCTCGGCCATCAGCACCCGGTGGCCGGGCGAGAGCGTATTGACCAGGGCCGCCTCCCAGGCCCCGGTGCCCGAGGCCGGATAGACGATCACAGGGTCCTCGCTCCGGAAGATGGGCTTCAGGTCAGCGAAGATCTCGCGGCACATGGCTCCGAAGGCCGGCCCGCGATGGTCGATCGTCGGCCGCTCGATCGCGCGCAGGATGCGATCCGGCACGTTGGTCGGCCCGGGAATCTGCAGGAAATGACGTCCCGACGACGCAGGCATGTCCTGCCGAAACCTCCCCAGTTTCTTGATACTTCCTTGTATTATATATTTCGCATGCAATCTACCACGACGTCAACTTTCAGGCCTCGGTTGAGAGGTGCGCAATAAATACTGAAAATAAAGCGACTTTCTCAATTCATGTGTCGCAACCATTGAAGATTTGGCATTTTGTATGCAATATTGATGGGCTGGCTGCATCTGAGTCCCGAAAACCGCCGCGAAACGAGGCGAGTGTGCGACCTACCGCGCGACGTCTAGGAGCATGTCTGAGTAATGGACATGGCCTGCACAGTAGCAAGACAGGCTCCTAGAGGGCAGAAGACGTCCAGATGGCTGAAGCAGAAGCCCAAGACCGCACGCCCCACCACGCCGAGCCGGCGCGCCAGGCGCGGCCCGCACGGTCGAGAGCGGCGGCCCGGCCGCGGCCCGGCGACCGGCGCCTCGCGGCCCGCCTGACCGAGGCGCTCGACGGCGAGGTCCTGTTCGACCCCTTCAGCCGCGGTCGCTATGCTACCGACGCCTCCCACTACCAGATCGAGCCCATTGGCGTCGTGGTGCCGCGGAGCGACGAGGACGTGGTGCGCGCCATCGCGATCTGCGCCGAGGCTGGCGCTCCCGTCCTGCCCCGCGGCGCCGGCACCTCCCAGTGCGGCCAGACCGTGGGCGAGGCGGTGGTGCTGGACGTCAGCAGGCACCTCGACGCCGTGCTCGACTTCGAGCCCGAGGCGCGCCGGGTGCGGGTGCAGCCCGGCCTAGTGCTCGACAGCCTGAATGCCTTCCTCAAGCCCCACGGCCTCTTCTTCCCGGTCGACCCCTCGACCAGCAGCCGGGCCACCCTGGGGGGCATGACGGGCAACAACTCCTGCGGCGCCCGCTCGCTGCGCTACGGCCTCATGCGCGACAACGTGCGCGCCGTCGAGGCCCTGCTGGCCGACGGCAGCCGGCTCGAGCTCGCGCCGGAGTCCTTGCCGGGTGACGCAAAGGGGACCGCCAACGATCATTCTCCGGCCCACGCCTGCCTGCTCGAAAGGCTCGCCGCCATCGGCCGCCGCGAAGCCGCCGAGCTGGCCGAGCGCTTCCCCAAGGTCATGCGCCGGGTCGGCGGCTACAACCTGGACGCCCTCAGCGGCCGCAACGGCGCCAACCCGGCCCATCTGCTGGTGGGCTCGGAAGGCACCCTCGCCTTCTTCACCGCCCTGGAGCTGGAGCTGCAGCCCATCCCGCCCCACAAGACCCTGGGCATCTGCCACTTCCCCAGCTTCTACCAGGCGATGGACCTGACCCGGCACATCGTCGAGCTGGGGCCGGCGGCGGTGGAACTGGTGGACCGCACCCTCCTCGACCTGGCCCGCGAGATTCCCCTCTTCCAGGCGACCATCGCCGAGGCGGTGCACGGCCGGCCGGACGCCCTGCTGCTGGTCGAGTTCGCCGGCGAGGACCCGGACGAACAACGCGCCAAGCTGCAGCAGCTCACCGAGCTGATGGCCGATCTCGGCCTGCCGGGCTCGGTGGTGGAGGCCGAAGATCCGGGCTTCCAGAAGGCGGTCTGGGAGCTGCGCAAGGCCGGGCTCAACATCGTCATGTCCATGAAGGGCGACGGCAAGCCGATCTCCTTCATCGAGGACTGCGCCGTCTCCCTCGACCACCTGGCCGACTACACCCGCCGCCTCGACGAGATCTTCACCAAGCACGGCACCAAGGGCACCTGGTACGCCCACGCCTCGGTCGGCTGCCTGCACGTGCGCCCGATCCTGAACCTGAAGGAGGAGACGGGCACCCGGGCCATGCGCGAGATCGCCGAGGAGACCTTCGAGATCGTGCGCGAATACAAGGGCTCCCACTCCGGCGAGCACGGCGACGGGCTGGTGCGCTCCGAGTTCCACGAGGCCATGTTCGGCCGCCGCCTGGTCCGCGCCTTCGAGGAGGTGAAGGACACCCTCGACCCGGACGGCCTGTTCAATCCGGGCAAGATCGTGCGCCCGCCCAAGATGGACGACCGTGCGCTCTTCCGCTTCAAGCCGGACTACCGGGTGGCGCCCCTGGAGACGGCGCTCGACTGGTCCGACTGGGGCGGCTTCGCGGGCGCCGTCGAGATGTGCAACAACAACGGCGCCTGCCGCAAGTTCGACGCCAACGTCATGTGCCCCTCCTACCGGGTGACCCGCGACGAGCGGCACCTGACCCGCGGGCGGGCCAACAGCCTGCGCCTGGCCCTCTCCGGCCAGCTCGGCCCCGACGCCCTCACCTCCGACGCGATGCTGGAGACCCTGAAGCTCTGCGTCGCCTGCAAGGGCTGCAAGCGCGAGTGCCCGACCGGCGTCGACATGGCGCGCATGAAGACGGAAGTCCTCTATCAAGCCGCCCGGCGGAACGGGCTCTCGGCCCGCGACGAGCTGATCGCCCATCTGCCGCGCCTGGCGCCCTGGGGCGCGCGGCTCGCGCCGCTTCTCAACCTGCGAGACCGCCTGCCGGGACTGGCCGGCCTGAGCGAGCGCCTGCTTGGCGTCGCCGCGGCCCGGCCCCTGCCCCGCTGGCGGCGCGATCCCTTCCGGGCCGCCGAGGTCCCCGCCCCGCCGGGCGATGGACGGCCGCTCGCGGTGCTGCTGCCCGACACCTTCAACGCCAGCTTCGAGCCAGAGAACCTGCGGGCCACCAGGCGGGTGCTGGAGGCGGCGGGCTACGGCGTCCAGGTGCCGCGCGCCGTCGACGGCTCGGCCCGGCCGCTCTGCTGCGGGCGGACCTACCTCTCGGTCGGACTGGTGGACCAGGCCCGCGCCGAGATGCGCCGCACCCTCAACGCCCTGACGCCGCTCGCCGAGCTGGGCCTGCCGATCGTCGGCCTGGAGCCCGCTTGCCTCTTCACCCTGCGCGACGAGTTCGCCGCCCTGCTGCCCGGCGACGAGACCGCGCGTCTCTCCGAGCGCGCCTTCACCTTCGAGGAGTTCCTCGCGGCCGAACGCGCCGTCGGCCGCCTGGACCTCGAGCTGGAGACGTCCACCGCCGCCCGCGCCCTGCTGCACGGCCATTGCCACCAGAAAGCCTTCGGGGCGTTCGGCGCGGTCCGGGAGGCGCTGGCCCTGCTGCCCGGCCTGGAGGTCGAGACTGTGGCCTCGAGCTGCTGCGGCATGGCCGGCGCCTTCGGCTACGGCGCCGAGACCTACCGGGTCTCCATGCAGATGGCGGAGCTCTCGCTGCTGCCGGCCGTGCGCGAAGCGGAGGCGGCGGACCTGATCGTCGCCGACGGCATCTCCTGCCGCCAGCAGATCGCCCACGGAACGGGCCGCCGGGCCTATCACGCCGTGCGACTCATCGACGCAGCCCTGCGCGGCGAGCGGCTCGGCGGCGGGACCTGAGCGGAGGCGGCGATGTCTGCACAGCGCAGCAATGCCGGCATCGGCGGCCCCACCGACCGGCTCGCGCCCATCGAGCGGCGCTCGCTCACCGACCAGCTGGTGGCGCGGCTCCGGGACCTCATCATCGAAGGCGACTACGCCCCCGGCGACCCCTTGCGCGAGCGCGAGCTCTGCGAGCGCTTCCAGGTCTCTCGCACGCCGCTCCGCGAGGCGCTCAAGGTGCTGGCCTCCGAGGGCCTTCTGGACCTGCAGCCCAACCGGGGCGCCCGCATCGCCGCCCTCACCTCCGAGGACGTGGAGGCGGTCTTCCCGGTCATGGGCGCGCTGGAGGCGCTGGCCGGCGAGCTGGCGGCCGAGCGCATGAGCGAGGAGGACCTGGCGGAGGTGCGCGCGCTCCACTACCAGATGGTCCTGCACCACAAACGCGGTGAGCTGGCCGCCTACTACCGCCTGAACCAGCAGATCCACCAGCGCATCCTCGAGGCCGCCGGCAACCCCGTGCTGGCCGGCCTCTACCGCACCCTCTCGGGCCGCGTGCGCCGCTCGCGCTACCAGGGCCGCATGTCGCCCGAGCGCTGGGACCAGGCGGTGGCCGAGCATGAGGACATCCTGAGCGCCCTCGACCGGCGCGACGGCGCGGCCCTCGGCCGGGTGCTGAAGGCCCACCTCGTGACAAAATGCCAGACCGTGACGGAGGCGCTGCTGGCCGAGGGCGCCGAACGGCGGCGCTAGCCTCGCTCGAACCGCCGCGGGGACTCTGCCGGTTGTCTGCCGACCCGCCGCTGCGCGATACTGCGTAAACTCAAAGAGCCGGCAAGCAAGGAGGGGAGGCGATACCATGAGCGACCCGGACGAGCAGGCCGAGAAGGTGACGGGGGGCTGCCTCTGCGGCACGGTACGCTACGAGGCCGAGGTCTATCTGAAGAGCGCCCACTATTGCCACTGCCGCATGTGCCAACGGTCGTCGGGCGCACCCATCGAGGTCGCGGCCTTCGTCAAGGCGGGGACGCTCGTCTTCACCGAGGGAGAGCCCAAGTACTTCAAGTCCTCGCCCTTCGCGCGGCGCGGCTTCTGCGCCGATTGCGGCTCCCGCCTCGTCTGGGAGGCGCCGGGCCGGCCCGATTGGACCAGTCTCTCCGTCGGCTGCCTCGACCGGCCGGAGCGTGTGACGCCGAGCGGCCACGTGGGCGTGCAGGGCCAGTTGCCCTGGTTCCAGCTTGACGACGGCCTGCCGCGCAGCCGCAGCGACGAGTGCCCGGAACTGGCGGCGGCCTGGGCGGCCGGCCGGGAGATGGCCTGAAGCGATTTCGCTCCGCGGCTAGACCGGGCCCAGGCTCCCGACCAACCTCCAAACAGCGGACCCCTTCCCATGGCCACAGCCCGCAAAGTCATCATCACCTGCGCCGTCACCGGCTCGATCCATACGCCCTCCATGTCGCCGCATCTGCCGGTGACGCCGGACGAGATCGCCGAGGCCGCCATCGGCGCGGCGGAAGCAGGCGCGGCGATCCTCCATCTCCACGCCCGCGACCCGGAGAACGGCCGGCCGACCCAGGATCCGGACGTCTTCATGCAGTTCCTGCCGCGCATCAAGCAAAACACGGAAGCTGCTGTAAACATTACGACTGGCGGTGGCCCGACCATGTCGGTGGAGGAACGCATGCGCCCCGCTGCGGAGCTCAAGCCCGAGGTCGCCTCCCTCAACATGGGGTCCATGAACTTCGGCCTCTTTCCCATGCTGGGGCGATTCAAGGAGTTTCGCCATGACTGGGAACGGGCCCATCTGGAAGGCAGCCGCGACCTGGTGTTCAAGAACACCTACCAAGACATCGAGCGCATACTCGGCGCCTGCCGCGCGAACGGCACCCGCTTCGAGTTCGAGTGCTACGACATCTCCCACCTCTACAATCTCGCCCACTTCCTGGAGCGCGGCCTGGTCGAGCCGCCGCTTTTCGTGCAGTCGGTGTTCGGCATCCTGGGCGGCATCGGCACACACCCGGAGGACCTGATGCACATGCGCCGCACGGCCGACCGCCTGTTCGGCGACCAGTACCGCTGGTCGATCCTCGGCGCCGGGCGCAATCAGATCCCCCTCGCCACCATCGGCGCGGCCATGGGCGCCAACGTGCGGGTCGGGCTGGAGGACAACATCTGGATCGGTCCGGGCAAGCTCGCCGAGTCCAACGCCCAGCAGGTAGGCAAGATCCGCCAGGTGCTGGAGGGCCTGTCGCTGGAGGTGGCGAGCCCGGCCGAGGCCCGCGACATGCTGTCGCTCAAGGGCGGCGACCAGGTCGGATTCTAGAGCGGAGGCCCGGCAGAACCATGAAGGTCGTCTTCCACGAGGACTCCCGCCTGCACCAGCCCCGCGCCTTCCTGGTGAACGGCAGGATGGCCGAGAGTCCGGAGCTGCGCGAGCGCTGCCAGGTGCTGCTGAACGCGGCCCTGGAGGCGGGCCATGAACTGCTGGCGCCCGAGAACCACGGCCGCCGCCCCCTCGCCGCCGTCCACAGCCCCGAGTACCTGCAGTTTCTGGAGACCATCTACGAACGTTGGCAGCGCATCGAGGGCGCCGGCGAGGAGGTGCTGGCCAACATCCATCCCGACCACCGCCAGGCCGGCTACCCCAAGTCCGCCGTCGGCCAGGCCGGCTACCACATGACCGACACGGCCTGCCCCATCGGTCCTCTCACCTGGCGCTCGGCCTACGCCAGCGCCCAAAGCGCCATCCACGCCGCGCAGCTGCTGCCAGCGGGCGAGCGCGCCGCCTACGCCCTCTGCCGCCCGCCGGGCCATCACGCGTTCAAGGACCGGGCCGGCGGCTTCTGCTTCCTCAACAACACGGCGATCGCGGCGGAGCTGCTGCGCGCCGCCTTCGGGCCCGTCGCCGTGCTGGATGTGGATCTCCACCACGGCAACGGCACCCAGGGCATATTCTACGCTCGCGCCGACGTGCTGACGGTCTCCCTGCACGCCGACCCGGCGCGCTTCTACCCCTTCTTCTGGGGCCACGCCCAGGAGCGCGGCGACGGCCTCGGCCTGGGCTTCAATCTCAACCTCCCGCTTCCCCGCGGCAGCGGCGACGGCGTCTTCCTCGAGGCGCTGGAGGCGGCGCTCGCGCGCATCCGCGCCTTCGCGCCCGCCGCCCTGGTGGTGGCCCTCGGCCTCGACGCCTCCGAGCGCGATCCCTTCGGCGGCCTCGCCATCACCACGGACGGCTTCGCGCGCGTCGCCGAGCGGATCGCCGGTCTCGGCCTGCCGAGCCTGCTCGTGCAGGAGGGCGGCTATCTGTCCGAGGAGCTGGGCGCCAACCTGGCCGCCTTCCTCGGCGCCTTCGAGACGGCCGCGCCGTGACGGCTGTCACCCTCCGCGATGCGCGGGAAGCGGACGCGGAGGTTCTGTTCGACATGCTGGGCGCCCTCGCGCGCGAGGTGGGCGAGGGCCGGGAGTTCGTCGCCAGCCTGGCGGACGTGCGGCGCGACGGCTTCGGGCCAAGCGCCCGCTACGAAACCATACTGGCCGAAGCGGACGGCGAGCCCCTGGGCCTCGTCGCCTTCTTCCCGACCTACTCCACCTACAAGGGCCGGCCCTGCCTCCACGTGAACGATCTCTACGTGGCGCCCGCGGCCCGGGAACGGGGCTTGGCCCGGCGGCTGATGGCCCGGGTGTGCCGCCTTGCCGTCGAACGCGGCTGCTGCCGGGTCGAGCTGAAGGTGCTCGACAGCAACCGGGCGCGCGACTTCTACGAATCGATTGGCATGGGCGCCACCGCCGAGGTCGCCTACAGCATCCGCGACCAAGCCCTCGCCGATCTCGCCGCCGAGGACTGATGTCCGATTGCCAATCCGAGCCCGACCGGCCTAGCATGAGCGCGCCGCGAGCGAGCTGAGCGAGATCCCCATGAGCGAACGTCCCAACGAGCGCACCGTCTACCTGAACGGCGAGTTCATGCCCGAGAGCCGGGCCCTCATCCCCTACCGGGACCGGGGCTTCTATTTCGGCGACGGCTGCTTCGACATCACCCGCAGCTTCAACCACGAGCTCTACTTCCTGGAGGAGCACGTCACCCGGCTTTATCGCTCTCTCAACTACTTGCGCATCGACATTGGCATGAGACCGGAGGAAATGAGTCGGGTCACCGAGGAGGTCTTCGCCCGAAACCGGCACCTGCTCGGCCCCGACGAGGACTACTGGGTGGGCCAGCGCATCTCCCGCGGCATCTTCGAGGTGGAGGGCGACAACTGGGACCGCAGCGGCCCCACGGTGGTGGTCGAGTGCATGCCGCTCCCCCTCAAGTCCCGGGCGCACATGTACCGCGACGGCGCGAAGGGCGTCACGCCGTCGGTGCGGCGCACGCCGCCGGAAGTGCTGAGCCCCCGGGTCAAGAGCCTCAACTACCTGAATCTGATCGTCGCGGACCAGGAGGTGCACGCCCGCGACCCGGACGCCTGGGCGATCCTGCTGGACGTGAACGGCAACCTCTGCGAGGGCCTGGGCAGCAACATCTTCGTGGTCAAGGACGGGGTCCTGAGGACGCCCTCGGAGCGCTACGTGCTGCCGGGCGTCAGCCGCCAGAAGGCCATCGACTTCGCCCGCGCCGCCGGCATCCCGGTCGAGGAGACCGACATCGACCTCTTCGACGCCTACTCGGCCGACGAGGCCTTCATCACCTCGACCAGCCTCTGCGTCTGCCCGTTGGCCGAGATGAACGGGGTCAGGATCGGCCCGGGCGATCGAGGCACGCCCTTCGGCCCGGTCACCAGGACCATCGTCGACGCCTACGCCCGGCACGTGGACTGCGACTTCGTCGCCCAGTACCTGGCGCACCTCGACTGACCGGAAGTCAGGTCCCGCCGGCGCGCAGTCGGCGATAGACGGCCAGCAGCAGCACCAGGGTGGTGACCGCCGCCAGGGTGCCGGGGAAGCCTTCCGGATCCCAGACGTCCATGGCGACGCCGCCCAGGAGCGGCCCGGTCAGGCTGCCGAGCCCCCAGAGCAGGCCGAAGGAAGCGCTAGCGGTGACCAGCTCGGCACCTCGGAAGCGCTCGCCCATGAGCGTCATGGCCACGATGTAGGTGCCCGAGTAGAGGCCGACCCAGAGGCCGAGGCCGACCCACATGACAAAGCCGCCGAGCGCCACCAGCTGCGGCAGCAACAGCGCGCCGACCAGGCCCACCGCGATCAGCAGGATCAGCAGCAGGTTGCGGTTCATGCGGTCGGCGGCCCAGCCGATGGGCAATTGGAACAGCAGCGCCCCCAGGTAGCCCGCGGTCAGCATGGCAGCGGCCGTGCCGCTGTCGAGCCCGCTGCGCACGCCGTAGACCGGCAGCAGGGCGCCCATGGCCAGCTCCTTGAAGGCCGAGAGGTAGACCGCCGCCACCAGGGTCGGCGCCACCAGGAAGAAGGAGAGCACGCCGAAGGAGGCCCGGCCCTCGAGCACAGGCGAGAGGTCCTTGGACCAGAGCAGCGGCAGGGCGGCGAGCGCGATCAGGCCGGCGCTGACGGCGAACGGCGGCCAGCCCTCGATACCGGTGACGGAAATGATCATGGGCCCGACCGCGAAGCTGCCCGAAAGGACGGCGCCGTAGACCGCGAGCACCCGGCCCCGCGTTCGCTCCTCGGCGACCGCGTTGATCCAGGCCTCGCTGGCGACGAAGAGACCGTTCACCGACGCACCCATCAGGCCCCGCAGCACAAACCAGCTGGCCAGATCGTCGAAGACGGGCATGAGGAGGACGAGCAGGAACTGCAGCGCGATGCAGGCGGAGAGGAAAGGCCGGAAGCCCAGCAGCCGCACGCAGTAGGGGATGAAGGGATTGGTCGCCAGCATGGCCAGCGAAGGCACCGCGGCCATGGTGCCGATGGTGGTGCGGTCGATGCCGCGGGCCTCCAGGATCAGCGAGATCAGCGGCGACATGACCGCGACGGTGATCCCGAAGACCGCCATGCAGGAGATCGCCGCCGCGAGACTCCGCCGGCGCTGGGCCCGGGACAGTGTGACGGCCTCCAAGACCCTGCGCTCCGTTCGCTCGCCTGATGGAACAAGGGGCCGAGTCCCCGCGCATGCGCGGAACCCGCGGCCCCGTCTCCTTTAAACGCAATAGCGAGCGCGCGCCAGAGCCGACCGCCGCTCGGTCGGTCGATCTCGCCGGCCAGGTGCATGGAGCCGCGGTGCCGGCAGGACCTGCAGGTGCCTGGGCGGCAGTCGGCGACCACCGTCGGGGAATGGCGACCCGCGGATGTTCAGGAACCGCCCGGCGTCTCGGTGTTCTGCGTCCCCTCACCGGGCGTCACGAACAGCAGGCCGCTCGGCCGGCGCGGGCGGGCGGTGTGCCAGGTGCCTTTGGGCACCACCACGTAGGACCCCGGCCGGTCGACCCTGAGAACCTCCTCGCCGGTTCCGGTCCACAGCACGAAGTCGACCTCGCCGAACAAGAGGTAGACGATCTCGTCGCCCGCGGGATGCATCTCCCAGGTCGGCCAGGCCTCCTCGAAGACGTGCTTGGCGATCAGCAGGTGTCCGGCGAAGCCGTCGAAGTCCCGGTCGAGGGCTTCATAGAAGCCGGGCCCCATGGCCCTGGGGCTGGCATCGCCCCCGGGGCCGAGGACCACGGGCAGGGTTTCGAGATCGTGGGGACCAGGTTCGACCGGCATCGTCCGACCCTCCGGCAAGCAAGGATGCATCATGCTAGCACCCTATCACCGCGGGGCGGCCCCGGCGACGGGGCGATCAGCGGGAACGGCGCATTGCGCTGGCCGCCGACCCGGATCTCGACTAGCGTAGCAGCGGGGCCCGGCGGGTTGCCGGGCCTCTTGCCTGTTTTGGGGGAGGAGCTTGCCGTGGCCTTGCGCGCCTCGGACGTTGTCATGGGGATCGCAGTCGCCCTGGTCTGGGGCATGGGCGTGGTCTTCGCCAAGGCGGCCATCGAGCACTTCCCGCCGATCCTGCTGATGGCCCTCCGCTTCGCCGTGACGGCGCTGGCGCTGGTCTGGTTCGTGCGCGTGCCTTGGGGCCTCCTCGGGCGCATCTTCCTGATCGCGCTGATCTCGGCGGCACTCCAGTACAGCCTCACCTTCAATGGCCTCCGTGGCGTCGATGCCTCGACGGCCGTGCTGGTGCTGCAGCTCGAGGTGCCCTTCCTGGTGCTCCTGGGTGCGGTGCTGCTGAAGGAGGCGCCGGGCCCGCGCAAATGGATCGGCATGGCGGTCGCCTTCCTCGGCGTCGGCCTCATCGCCGGAGAGCCGGAGCTGGGCGGCGCCTGGATCTCGCTGGCGCTGCTCGCGGGCGGCGCCTTCGCCTGGGCCGTCGGTCAGGTCATGGTGCGCCGCATGGTGAACCTGGGCGGCCTGCCGATGATCGCCTGGGTTGCCGTCTTCGCCGCGCCGCAGCTCTTCGTCACCTCCCTGGTGGTGGAAGGCGATCCCTTGCCCTACATCCGCAGCGCCAACTGGGTGGTCTGGGGCACGGTGGCCTATCTCGGCCTGATCATGACGGCGCTCGGCTACGGCCTCTGGTACACCCTGGTGCGCCGGCACCCGGTGAGCCGGGTCGCGCCCTTCCTGCTGCTGCTGCCGGTCTTCTCGGTGATCGGCGGCGTGACGCTCCTGGGCGAGTCCCTGACGCTGCAGGTCTCCCTCGGCGGCCTCGTGGTCATCGCCGGCCTCGCCGTCATCCTCTTCGAGCGCACGCCGAGGCCGGCTGCCGCGTCGGGCGCCGCCGCGCACGAGGAAGCGACCTCGGCCGACTAGGACCGCGGATCTCTCTTTGGAGAGGTCGGCGACCCCAGCCCCTCGATCGTTGGAATCACACCGCCGGGAAACGGGCGCGGCGTTCCAGCTCGCCGATAGGCACGTCGTTGCGGATGTAGGCGCCAGCGGCGCTGCCCGGCGGCTGGTAGTCCCAGGAGACGCCCTGGCCGCGCAGCAGCGGGGCGACGAAGCGCCGGCGGCGCTGGCTCTCCAATACCCGTTCGGTGAGGGCAGCCGCGTCCCAGCGATCCGCGGCCTCCTCGCCGAAGAGAGCGAGCGCGTCGCGCCGCCGCTCTCCCGCCGCCAGGTTGTTCAGCTCCCGCGGGTCCTCGACCAGGTCGTAGAACTGAGGCGGATCGCCCTCGGCCGCCACGTACTTGAAGCGGTCGCGGCGGATCATGAAGAGGGGCGTGCCGGTCGCCTCGCCGAAATACTCGCCGATCGCCTCGTCGTGGCCGCCGCTGGCCGAGAGATGGGGCACCAGGCTGTGGCCCTCCAGCGGCGTGGGGTAGTCGAAGCCCTTACCGTCGGAGGCGAGGTCCACCAGGCTCGGCAGCAGGTCCACCAGGGAAACGGCGTTGGCCACCCGCCGCGCCGGAAAGGCCGACGGCCAGTGAACCAGCAAGGGCACCCGGGCGCTGTGCTCGAACCAGGACATCTTGAACCACAGACCGCGCTCGCCCAGCATGTCGCCGTGGTCGCCGGTGAAGAGGATCAGCGTGTCCTCGGCGAAGCCGGTCTCCTGGAGCGCGCCCAGGAGCTCGCCGATGCGGGCGTCGAGATAGCTGACCGAGGCGTAGTAGGCCCGCCGGGCGGCGCGGACCTGGGCCTCGCTGGGCGCCGGGTCGTCCATCCCCATGGCCGCGCGCAGGCGCCGCGAGTGGGGATCGTCCACCGCCAGCGCGTCGGCCAGGGAGGTCGCCGGCAGATCGATGTCGTCCTCTCTATAGAGATCCAAGTACTCCGGCCGGTTGATATAGGGGTCGTGGGGATGGATGTAGGAGGTCACCAGGCAGAAGGGCCGTTCCTCGCCGCCGCGCGCCAGCTCGAAGAGGTAGCGCTTGGAGGCGTAGGTCACCTCGTCGTCGAAGTCGAGGTAGGAGGAGCGCAGGCAGGCGCCCGCCTTCTCGACCACCTCCATGGTGTGGAACCAGTCGAGGCGCCGCGCCGGCTCGTCCCACATGGGCGTCCAGGTGAAGTCGGCCGGATAGACGTCGGTGGTCACGCGCCGCTCGAAGCCGTGCAGCTGGTCGGGGCCGCAAAAATGCATCTTGCCGGCGAGGCAGGTGGCATAGCCGAGCGCCGAGAGGTAGTGGGCGAAGGTCGGCACCTCGGAGGAGAGCTGGGCCGCGTTGTCCCAGGCGCCGATCTTGGACGGCAGACGGCCGCTCATCATGACGTAGCGCGCCGGCGCACAGAGCGGCGCGTTGCAGTAGGCTGCGTCGAAGACCACGCCCTGGTCGAAGAGCCTGTCCAGGTTGGGCGTCCTCACCAGCGGGTGGCCGTGGGCGGCGAGGAACTGGGGCGCCAGCTGGTCGACCATGACGAGCAGAATGTTGGGCTGCCGTGCTGCCATGCGCGTGGGATCCTTCTCCTGACTGTTCCGCCCCGCCACTATTCGGGGCGTGGCGTCGGCTCGCTGGTGCGGCCCTCGCGGACCCGGCGCTTGGTGCCCCGGGCCTGGCGCAGATTTTCGGCAAGGCCCTTGCCGCGTGCGAGCTCGGCGATCCTCAGGCGACGGGTCTCGGGCGCCAGCTTACCCGCCATCCTGAGGCCCAGGTGGCGCGCCCAGACTGCCTCTTTCCTCGCCACCTGGTGGGGCTGGTAGTGATCCATGTCGCGGGGCGTGATCTCGCATTCCACTTCGAGGGCGCCGTCTCCGACCGCCGCCGCCAGAAGCTCCAGGCCGGCCGCCGTGCGCGCCAGCACGGCGTTGGTACCGGGGTCGTCCTCCTGGCCTTCCCAGGTGGGCGCGCCGCCGGGCCAGGTGTCCGAGACGGCGAGATCGGCCGCCTCGCCGATGCCGTCGGCGCAGATCTTGCAGCGGAACGGCAGGCTCCAGGCGCTGTCGTCCTCGCCCCAGAAGTCCAAGTAGTTCACCTCGAAGACGCGCCCGTCGCGGGTGGCGAAGCGGGTCGGGCCGGGGCAGCCGTAGCCCCGGTAGCGGCACGCCACCAGCTCGTCCGCCTCCACGTCGAGGGTCTTCAGGAAGACCCGCATGTCCGGCGTCGGCATGAAGCCGCCGCAGACCAGCGTCAGGCGGTAGCGGCAGAGCTCGTCCACCCGCGGGTCGAGGTGGGCGTAGTTGGAGAGCGCCGTCACGTCGCAGGGCTTGCCGATATAGGCGAAGGGCCGGCCGCGCTCGAGGGTCTCCTTGAATTCGATCAGCGGCGCGGTCGGCCCGTAGCGCGAGCCGGCGCCGGCCAGCACCCCGTCCCGGTCGCGGCTCAGCTTGCGCTCGCCGAAGGTGGGCCGCTCGGCCGAGGCCTGGGCGTGCAGCACGAAGTCGACCCGGCCGCTCTCCACCAGATAGATGCCGAGGGCCGTCAGCACGCCGCCGGTCGAGCCACGGTAGCGCACCTCCGGGTCGGCGGCATAGGCGCGGACGATGCGCAGATAAGGTCCCCAGACGGGATCGATCTCGGCCTCGGGCGCCAGGCGCGCCTCGGGCAGCCCCTCGATGCGGGTGCCCGGGCAGATCTCGTAGATGCGGTCGACGGTCTCCTGGTCCAGATCGCCCACGGCGTAGGGCCGCTCGTGGCCCTCGGAGGTCACCACCATCCGGACCCGCCCGGGCCCGGCGACGCTCTGGCAGAGCCCGCAGCCGATGCAGAGACCGTCCTCGACGATGCGGTAGAGCCGCGCCTCGGGCGAAAGCTCCTGGAGCCTGGTTGCCTCGCCCGTCTCGACCGCCATGTCCCTCGCCTCTCCCCGGCCGTGCCGGCGCCGTGAACCAGCGCGCACTCTCTCGCGGGTGCGCCCGAGAATCAATCGTACAATGAGTGACTTGCGCTCGTCAGCGGTTGCGCGGCATGGGCGGGCGCGGGGCGACGGCGCGGCCGCGCGCGGACTCCCGGTAGAGCACGAAGAGGCCGCTGCCGACGATGAGGGCGATGCCGAGGACCGCCGCGACGTCGGGCAGGTCTCCCCAGAAGAGGTAGCCCCAGAGCACGGCCATGGGCAGGGCCGTGTACTCGAAGGGCGCCACCAGGTTGGCCTCGGAGAGCCGGTAGGCCTGAAAGATGAAGTAGCCGCCGACGGCCGAGAAGAAACCGCAGGCGAGGAACAGCAGCCCGTCGTCGGCGGCCGGCCAGGTCCAGGCCCGCAGCAGGAACACCAAGCTCGGATGGCCCGTGCCGGCGAAGTTGCCGTGGCCCATGGCGAGGCCGAACAGCACGCTCGCCAAGAGGAAACTGAGCTGCACGTAGAAGGCCAGCGCCGAGCCCCGCTCGGTGACGCCGAGCCGCCGGGTCAGGATCTGCGTGAGGGCGTAGCTGAGGGCGGCCAGGATCGGCAGGAAGGCGGCCGGCTCGGCCACGCCTTGGTCCGGGCGCAGCATGATCCCAACCCCCGCCAAGCCGACCGCGACGGCGAGCCAGCGCCGGTAGCCGACCCGCTCGCCCAGCATGGCCGCCGAGAGGCCGGTGATGAGCAGCGGCGAGATGAAGAAGATCGCCGCCGCATCGGCCAGCGGCAGCGCGGCGAGCGAGGTGAAGAAGCAGAGGTTCGAGAAGACGAGGAGAAGGCCCCGGGCCAGATGGAGCAGCGGCCGCCGGGTCCGAAGCAACGCCAAGCCGCCCTCCAGGCGGGCGATCACCAGGGTCAAGGCCAGGGCGATGGCGGCCCGCACGAAGACGATCTCGTGCAGCGGATAGCTCGCGCTGAGCCCTTTGATGATGGAATCGTTGAGGGTGAGCGACACCAGCCCCACGAACAGGCAGAGCACTCCCCGCAGCGACACCCCCGACGTCGCGACCGCCGTCACCACAAACTCCCACGTGCTCCCAAGAGATCAGATCGGGTCCCAACCGAGACTGAATACCGCGTCCCATGGGCGATCCAACGCCTATGGGCGAACCGAGCGGTGGCTGGGACCCGTCGCGCCGACCGCCGCAAAGCCTAGGCTGGGAGATCAAAGATGCGCAAGAACCCGGTGGTCGAGGACTGAAAACTCCCTCTCAGATTGGTTCAACCCTGCTCGAACTGCCCGAAAGACCAAGCCGAGGGAGTCGGACCGAAAACGATGTAGTCCGTTCTACAAGTCGACGAGATATCGAGGCAGCAAGCCCGGTGCGGGGCCTGCCGCCCGCTTGAAACAACTGAAACACTTGGCGCCCTGCGGCGACTTGATTCCGAAACAAACGAAGCCTAGCCTGTCTGGTAACGGGAATGTGATGGCAAAAAGCTCAGCCGGTCCTTCGGCGAACTCGTCGGGCCAAAGGAGCGCCGGAGACACAGTCCACGCGAACTGCACGCGCCACCGGACGGCAAGTCGGACGAGATAGGGAGGGTGGTTGTCATGCATCGCTTGTTCCTTGCGGTCGCCGGGATCCTCGCCTGGGTCCTCGTCGGACTCTCGACGGCAGTCGCCGGCCCCTTGCACGATGCCGCGCGGGACGGCGACGCCGCTGCGGCCAAGCGGCTGCTGGACCAGGGCGCCGACGTCGCCGAGCTGGACACGGCCGGCGAGCCGCCCCTGCTGGTCGCGGCCCTCAACGGTCACGCGGAGGTGGTCGAGCTGCTTCTGAACGGCGGCACGGATCTCGACATCCGCAACAAGGGCGGGCTCACGGCCCTCCACGCGGCCGCCTACGGAGGCCATGCGGACATCGTGCGCCTGCTGGTCGAGCGCGGGGCGGCCGTGAACGAGTCCGAGAACTTCTACCGCATGTCGCCGTTGCATGCGGCGGCCGAAGAGGGTCACGCGGAGGTGGTGGGCCTGCTGCTCGCCGAGGGCGCCGACATCGAGGCCCGTGAGCGCAACGGCTATACGCCCCTCACCCAGGCCGGCTGGCGCGAATACTGGGAGGCCGCCGGCCTGCTCATCGACGCGGGCGCCACCTGCCAGCCGGCCGACCTGGTCGGCAGCTGGCTCTACGAGGAATGCACCAAGCGGCAGTGACCCCGGAAGAGCGGACGCCCGGGGCCGGCCGAACAGCGGAGTATCGAACCATGCAACGGATGAAACGGTCAAAGAGGTTGGCGCGGAGCAGCGTAGCTGCTGCCATCGGGTTCCTGGCGCTGGCGTCCTTCGCCGAGCCGGCCGTGGTGCGGGAGGCTCAGGCGGGCGAGGCCCAAGCCTTCGTCAACACCGGCTACTTCGGCGACGTCGCCATCAAGGGCTACGATCCGGTCGCCTACTTCACCCAGAACAACGCGGTCAGGGGCTCGGATCGCTATTCCCACCGCTGGATGGGCGCCACCTGGCACTTCTCCAGCGCCGAGCACCGGGACCTCTTCGCCAGCGCTCCGGTCAAGTATGCGCCCCAGTACGGCGGCCACTGCGCCGACGGCGTGTCGTTCGGGACGATCACCACCAACATCGATCCCGAGGCCTGGCGGATCATCGATGGCAAGCTCTACCTGAGCTACGATCCCGGCGCCGCCGACGGCCTGGAGAAGAGCCCGAGCAAGATCCTCAGCTCCCAGAAGTACTGGCCGGGAGTCAGGGACACCCTGATCTCCGAGAAGGTCGCGCAGAACTGGGAGGAATAGTCCCGCCGCGGTCAGAGGCTCGCGCTGCCCCCGCCTTCGTACTGGAAAGCAGGAGGCCGCACTTGCTTTCTCAAGGCTCCTGCCCCTCGACCGAAAAGTACTTGAGGGCGTTCGGAGTCACATGCACGTAGTCCGCCTCCGGCCGCACTCCGCCGCCTGACGCCGCGTTGCGGTAGACGTAGCCGCAGACGCTGCGGTCCAGGAAGAAGCCCTCGAAGCGCTGGCAGAGCCTGTCGTCTTCGATTCGCGCCTTCCCGGTTCTGCTGCTGTTGGCGCTGCGGTAGGCCGTGTCGCCGGCCGCATCGAAGTACTGCATGAACTCGGTCCCGTTGCGGTGGCTGCCGACCCAGGTCTTGTTGTCGGTCAGCGCGGCGAGCGCCCCGGCATCGAGCCGGTCGGCCGCCCGCCCCTCGAACCCGAAAGGCCACTCAGGGACCCCGGCCTTGCCCAGCGCGTCCAGATGACGACGGCGTTCGGCTTCGGGCCAGTAGTCGTAGAGATAGTCGTAGTGGGTGAGATTGCTCTCCGGAAACAGCTGCAGCAGGCTCGCGGCCTCCTTCTCGGCGCGCGCCTGGTCGCCGTTGAGGGCGTAGGCCGCCGCCAGGTACTCGCGCGCCGGTTCGGCCTCCGGTAGGGCGTCCCGCGCCGCCGCCAGCATGGGAATGGCGCGCGCGTAGTCCCGCGCGATATAGAAGACCACGCCGGCCAGCTGCTGAAAGGGCGGCGGCGGCGTCGGATCGCGCCGGAGCGCCGACGCCAGCTCGACCACGGCCTTCTCCGGATGGCCGGTGTAGGCCAGCACCAGGGCCAGGTTGCCGATGGCCTCGGGATCGTTCGATTGGACCGCAACGGCCGTCCGGGCGGAGCGGGTCGCCTCGGCGTGGCGGCCGTCCACCAGCTGCAGCAGCGCCAGGACGCTGTGCCCCCGCGCGTTGTTGGGATCGAGCCTCAGGGCCTGCCCGGCGGCGCCGTAGGCGATCTTGCGGGCCACCGCCGCCGTCCACAGGAAGTTGTAGTCGTTGCGCCAGACGTCCACGGCGATGCGCGCGATGCCGGCATAGGCCTCGGCGAACTCGGGATCCAGATCGATCGCCTTCTCGTAGAACGACAGCGCGCGGCGGTAGGTGTCGACGTCGCCGTAGTAGAAGCCCTCCTGCTCCGCCCGCAGGTAGTAGTCGTAGGCCTCCAGGTTGTCGGTCGGGATGTGGGCCAGCTCGACCACCTCGCCCGCGGTCAGCTTGACCTGCAGGGCGCCGATGATCTTGCCGACGACGTCGTCCTGCACGGAGAAGAGGTCCGCGAGGTCCCGGTCGTAGCGCTCGGCCCAGACGGAATGGCCGGTCTGGGCGTCGATCAGCGTGACGTTTATGCGCATGCGCGAGCCGGTCCGCCTGAGCGTGCCGTCCAGGACGTACCGAACGCCCAGCTCGGCTGCCATGTCCTGGACCTTCTTACTCCTGTCCTGCATCGCGAGGACCGAATGGCGCGCGATCACGAAGAGGCCCGAGACCTTCGACAGCTCGGTGATGAGGTCGTCGGTCAGGCCCCGGGTCATGTGGTCCTGCTCGGTGTCGCCGGCGACGTCGAGGAAGGGCAACACGGCGATCGAGGGCTTGTCCGGCAGGGAAAGCGCCAAGTCCTCGACCTCGACGGGACCCGGTGTCCAGGGCCGCCACCAGAAGAGGCCACCCGCGAGGACGGCCAGCAGCAGAACGGCGGCGGCGAACCGGCCGAGCCGCCGACGCCCCGGCCGCCCGCTCTGGTCGATGGGCGTCCGGAGGGATTCGGCCGCATCGTCGAGCCGCACCCGATAGGCGGCCACGGCCTCCGCGATGTTCTTGACCCGCTTCTTGCCCAGAGGCTCGAAGTTCAGCGGCAGCTTGCCCCTGACCTGGCCCATGGCGATCCCGGAGAGACAGATGCCGCCGGGATCGGCCAGCCCCTCCAGGCGCGCGGCGACGTTCACGCCGTCGCCGAAGATGTCGTCGTCCTGGAACACGATGTCGCCGATGTTGACGCCGATCCGGTAGCGCATCCGGCTGTCCTCGGGACGTTCGGCATTCTCGTCCCGCAGGGCCAACTGCACCTCCACGGCGAAGCGCACGGCCTCCACCACGCTGGCGAACTCCATGAGGATGCCGTCGCCCATCAGCTTGATGATGCGGCCCCGGTACTGGGCCCCCCTGGGCACGATGAGCTCTTTGCGGTGCCGATGAATGGCCGCCAGCGTGCCCGCCTCGTCGACGCCCATCAGGCGGGAGTAACCCACCATATCGACCGCGAGAATTGCGGCCAGCCGACGGTTCGCGCGTCCTCTCATCTCGAGAAGAGATTATCGATCAAGTATGTGACAATAAATGACTTTGAGCGTGCCCAGGCGCTCAAACGCCGCTTTTCCCCGGCGCCACCCCGATCTCCTCGCGGCGCTTGGCCATGTAGGCCTGGAGCGCCTCGTCCACCGCCTCGTCCATGGGGGGCGGCTCGTAGTCGGCGAGGAGCTTGCGCCAGGCCTTCGCGGCGCGCTCCTGGTGCCAGCGGCCGCCCTCGGCGCTCCACTGCTCGAAGGTCTTGTTGTCGGCGAGCGGCGAGCGGTAGAAGGCGGTCTCGAAGTTGGCCTGGGTGTGGGCGCAGCCGAGGTAGTGGGAGCCGGGACCGACCTCGCGCACGGCGTCGAGAGCCTGGGCGTTCTCGGAGAGGTCGACGCCTTCGGCGAAGGCCTGGAGCGCGCCGCAAATGTCGGCGTCCATCACCGTCTTCTCGTAGCCCATGGTGAGCAAGCCCTCGAGGCAGCCGGTGGCGTGGATGATGAAGTTGACGCCGGCGAGAAAGGCCGCCTGGAGCTGCAGCGCGCTCTCGTAGGCGGCCTGGGCGTCGGGCACCTTGGCGGCGGTGAGCGCCCCCACCGAGTGGAAGGGGACGCCGAGCCGGCGCGCCAAGGCGGCGGCGCAGAACTGGATCTGCATGCCCTCGGGCGTGCCGAAGGTGGGCGCGCCGGTCTGCATGGAGATGGGGCTTGCGAAGGTGCCGAAGACGGCGGGCGCGCCCGGGCGGATGAGTTGGATCAGGGCGAGCCCGGCCAGCACCTCGGCGAAGAGCTGAGAGAGGGTGCCGGCCACGGTCACCGGACTCATGGCGCCGGCCAGGATGAAGGGCGAGACCACCACGGCCTGGTTGTGCCGGGCGTAGACCTTGAGCGCCCCCAGCATGGTGGCGTCGAGCACCAAAGGCGCGTTCACGTTGGAGACGCTGTAGATGCAGCAGTTCTCCTCGACGAAGGCCTCGCCGAAGACGATCTTCGCCATCTCGACCGTGTCGAGGGAGCGCTCGGGCGCCGTCACCGCGCCCATGAAGGGTTTGTCGTTCAGCCGCAGGTGGGCGTAGACCATCTCCAGGTGGCGCAGCGGCACCGGCACGTCGACCGGCTCGCAGACCACGCCGCCCGAGTGGTGCACCGAGGGCAGCAGGTGGTGGAGGCGGGTCAGGTTGCGGAAGTCCTCCATGGTGGCGTAGCGCCGGCCGGCCTCCAGGTCGTGCACGAAGGGCGGGCCGAAGCTGGGGCAGAAGAGGCTGTTGGCGCCGCCGATCTCGACGCTCATCTCCGGATTGCGGGCGTGCTGGCGGAACTGGCGGGGCGCGCTCGCCTGGATCAGGCTGCGGCACATGCCCGGGTCGAAGCGCACCCGCTCGCCCTTCACCTCGGCGCCGGCCTGGCGCCAGATCTCCAGCACCTCGGGATCGTCGCGGAACTCCATCCCGATCTCCTTCAGGATGGTCTCCGCGTTCCGCTCGATGAGGCTGAGCCCCTCCTCGTCCAGCAGCTCGAAGACGCCGACCCGGCGCTGGATGTAGGGTAGCCGTGGGGTCTTCGCCCCTCCGCGGGCCCGGCGCCGCTCGGCCCGGCCGCCAGCGCGTCCGCGCCTGGCTTCTGGAGCCTCGGAACCGCGGCCGTCGTCGGGCATGGCGCCTGCCTCCCCCTTTCTCCCGTCCTGTTCCGGCCCGGTCCTAGAGCGCGTCGAGCTGCTTCTTGGTCTCGTCGAGGGCCCGGGCGATGCGGTCGAAGAGTTCGTCGATCTCGCCCTCGCTGATCACGAGCGGCGGGCAGATGCCGAGGGTGTCGGACGGCAGCGGCCGGGTGAGGAAGCCCGCCTCGATGCCCTTCTCCAGCAGCAGGGCGCCGGCCTTCACCTCCGGCGGATAGGACTCTTTGGTCTCCTTGTCCTTCACGATCTCGAGCCCGGCGATGAGGCCGACGCCGCGGGCGTCGCCCACCAAGGGATGGCGGCCAATCTCCTTCAAGCGCTTCTGGAAGTGGGGAGCGACGGCGCGCACATGACCGAGGGTGTCCCGTTCCTCGTAGATCTTCAGCGTCTCCAGCGCGACCGCGGCGCAGACCGGGTGGCCGCCGTAGGTCATGCCGATGCCGAAGATGCCGTGCTTGCGGCTCTGCTCCACCATGACCTCGTAGATGCGGTCGGAGACGAGAGTCGCGCCGATCGGCAGGTAGCCCGAGGAGAGCTGCTTGGCGCAGGTGAGGAGATCCGGTCGGATGCCGTAGGTCTCCGAGCCCCACATGTTGCCGGTGCGCCCGAAGCCGCAGACCACCTCGTCGGCGATCATGAGGATGTCGTGCTTGCGCAAGACCGCCTGCATCTTCTCGAAGTAGCCCGCCGGCGGCGGCATGGCCCCGCCGCCCGCCATGACCGGCTCGGCGATGAAAGCGGCGATGGTGTCGGCGCCCTCTTGCGCGATCAGCTCCTCCAGCTCGGCGGCCAGGCGGTCGGCGAAGACCGCCTCGCTCTCGCCCGGCTCGGCGTAGCGGTAGTGGCAGGGCGTGGTCAGCCTCAGGAAGCGCCCGCCGAAGGGCAGGTCGAAGTCGTTCTGCATGGGCGGGATCGCGGTCAGGCTGCCGGAGGCCACCAGCACGCCGTGGTAGCCGCGGTTGCGCCCAATGAACTTCTTCTTCTCGGGCCGGCCGAGGGCGTTGTTGTAGTACCAGGCGATTTTGATGGCGGTCTCCACCGCCTCGGAGCCGGAGTTGACGAAGAAGGGCCGGGCGAGCGGCTCGGGCGCGATCGCCATCAGCTTCTCGGCCAGCTCGATGGCCGGCGGATGGGCCCGGTGGGCGAAGGAGTGGGCGAACGGCAGGGTCTCGAGCTGCTTCTTCGCCGCCTCCACCAGGCGCGGCTCGCTGAACCCCAAGGACGCGCACCAGAGGCCGCCGAGGGCATCGATGTAGTCCCGGCCGTCCTCGTCCCAGACCCGGATGCCTTCGCCGCGGGTGATGACCAGCGGCCCCTTGTCCTGGTGCAGCGCCAGGTTTGTGTAGGGATGGAGCGAATAGGCAACGTCCTTGGCGGACAGGGAATTGGGCATGGCGTCAGGCATGGTCGTCCTCTCCTAGGCCGGCGTGACGGGAAACCCGGCCCAATCAAATTCGTTCCGGCACAAGAGTGCCGCTCAATCTCTCCGAACTCTAATACGCTTTGCGCCCCGCCGCCATCGGGCGATCAACCTTGATCCCGATTCGGCACAGCGTATCGCGCCAACCAGGACGTGCGTTGCTGCCCATGCCAATTGAGCCTAAGCTTCCTGGATCCGGGCGGCGTGGCGGCAAAATGAATGCCGACAAGGCACAGCCACGAGCGCCAGGGCCCATCCAGAACAGGGGGTAAATCTCATGCACGCCGTCGTAAGAAGCTATAGCGGCCGGGGCGCGAAGGAGCTGATCGACCTTTTGGAGCAGCGCAAAGCCGAGGTCGAGGACATCATCCGGACCGTCTCGGGTTTCCGGTCGTACACACTGATCCGCACCGACGGGGGCGGCGTCACGGTAACGGTCTGCCAGGACAAGGCAGGCACCGACGAGAGTGTGCAAGTCGCTCGGGACTGGATTCAGCAGAATGCCGCCGACTTGAGCGCGGACCCGCCCGCCATCTCGGAAGGGCCGGTCATAATTCAAACAGGTTGAGGCCCATCGCCGGACCGCATCCGTCCTGTAGGCGGCAAGCAGTCGGCGATTCCGGTTGTCGCAAGCGCGGCTTCTCAGCGGCGCGCGCCTCGGGCATAGTCCGGGCGTGCGGGTGCGCAGGCGCTGCCCTTCGAACCCGGCCGAAGGTCCGAGCGGAGCGGGGACGGCGGCGCCATGAAGATCACTTCCATCGCGGTCTATCGCTGCGACCTGCCCTACGTGGGCGGCGAATACGGCTGGGGCGCGGGCAACGTCCTCTCCGTCGCCTCGAGTACCGTGGTGGTGCTGGAGACCGATGCCGGGCTCTCGGGCTGCGGCGAGTTCTGCCCCTGCGGCGAGAACTACATGGAGGCCCACAGCGAGGGCGTCGAGGCGGCGGCCCGCCTGCTGGCGCCCCGGCTGCTGGGCGAGGACCCGCGCCAGGTGGCCCGCATCGAGCGGCTGATGGACGCCACCATCAAGGGCCACGGCTATGCCAAGGCGCCCTTCGATGCGGCCTGCTGGGACCTGCTCGGCAAGGCGACCGGCCAGCCGGTCTGGATGCTGCTCGGCGGAAAGCTGACCGACGGCGCGCCCATGTACCGGGTGGTGCCGCAAAAGGAGACGGACGCGACCATCGCGGAGATGGAGGCCCTGCGCGGCCAGGGCTACCGGCACTTCCAGATCAAGGTGGGCGCCGACTGGACCGGCGATATCGAGCGCATCCGCGCCGCCGTGCCGCTGCTGAAAACGGGCGAGGTGGCCTTCGCCGACGCCAACCAGGGCTGGCGGGTCGACCAGGCCATCCAGGTCGCCCGGGCGACCCGGGACCTCGACTTCTTCCTGGAGCAGCCCTGCCCGACCTACGAGGAGTGCCTGCAGGTGCGCGCCCGCACCGACCTGCCCATGAAGCTGGACGAGTGCGTCACCGACACCCGCCTGGTCCAGCGCATCGTCGCCGACCGGGCGGCCGAGGCGGTCTGCCTCAAGATCTCCAAGCAGGGCGGGCTCTCCAAAGCGCGCCGGCTGCGCGACTTCCTGGTGGACAATCGCATCCCGGTGGTGGCCGAGGACACCTGGGGCGGCGAGATCACGACCGCTGCCGTCGCTCACTTCGCCGCCTCGACCCCGGCAGAGATGCTGGTGAACACCACGGACCTGCACAACTACAACAGCGTCTCCACCGGCAGGCCCGGGCCGGCGACCGCCGACGGCAAGCTCTTCGCGAGCGACGCCCCCGGCCTCGGCGTCGAGCCGGACTTCGGGAGCCTGGGCGAGCCCGTGGCGCGCTACGGCGCTTGATGTCCTGGGGCAAGAGCATCCCCCGACTGCGGCAACGGGCCCGGTTTGACCGTCGACACGAATCCCCCTAGGGTCGCGGCCAAATTCGGGAGTCGGCCGTCCAGCCGATCCGTTGGTTTCGCGCCAGCGGTGCCGATCCCGAAGAGGGCCACGCCGAGAGGCGGAGCGGTGCAAACACCGGCGGCCCCGCCAAAAGCCCTCGCAACCGTGATCCAAGGAGTCCCATGCCGGCACTCGATGACTCGACCGACTGGTCGCAGGAGACCCTGGGCCGCCGCCTCGCCGTCGCCCGCGAACGCGCCGACCTGTCGACCGCCCAGGCCGCCCGCCGTCTCGGCGTCAAGACCCGCACGCTGAGCCGCTGGGAGCGCGACGAGAGTGCGCCGCGGCCGAACCGTCTGGTCATGCTGGCCCAGCTGCTGGGCGTCTCGCCGGCCTGGCTGCTGGAAGGCTCGGCCGGCTTCGAGCCGCAGGAGCCCGAGCCCAGCGTGGCCGACATCCAGGACCAGCTCGCAGCCGCCCGGCGGGCGATCGAGGAGCTGAGCGGGATCGTCGACGGCCTGAGCGAGCTGGTCGAGCGCAAGACCCGCCGCGACGCCGCCTGAGCGGCGGCCCGAAGCGGGTCCGAACGTCTCCCGATTCCGGAATAGGCAAATCGGATCCGCGGCGGCAGATCACCCCGACGGCCCGAAGGATTCCGTGTGGATGCGTTCGGCAGGGACGCCCCGCCGTTCGAGGTCGCGCTGGATATCGGCCATGAAGCCTTTCGGGCCGCACAGCAGGTAGTGCGCGTCCAGGTCTCCCGCGAGGCTGGCCAGCAACACCCCGTCGACACGGCCCACGCTGTCGTAGTTTGTGCCGGCCTCGTCCTCGGGCTTCGGAGAACTGTAGGCGATGTGGGTTCGAATGTTGGCGCGCCCCGCGGCAAGCGCGCGGACCTCGTCTGCCAGCGGATGGTGGGCGCCATCGCGGACGCCGTGGAAGAACCAGACCGATCGCCCGCCGTCCTCGGCCGCTAGGTCGTGGAGCATGCTCACCAGCGGCGTCGCGCCGATCCCGGCACTGACAAGCACCAGGGGGCACCGTCCGCAGGGCAGTACGAAGTCGCCGGCCGGCCGGCTGGCCTCGACAAACGCCCCAAGCGCCGCGCTATCGTGGAGGTGACGCGAAGCGACGCCCCGGGGCTCGCGCTTGACGCTGATCCGGTAGCCCTCGTCATTTGGGCTGCCGGAGAGGGAATAGGTCCTGCGGACCGGCCGCTCGAAGCCCGGCACCGTGAGCTCGATTGGAAGGTGCTGGCCTGCCTCGAAGGGCGGCAGCGGTCCCCCGTCGCGGGCCTCGAAGTGGAAGGAGGTGACATCCTCGCTCTCGCGGATCTTGTCGACGAGCCGCAATGAGCGAACCGATTCGGCGTGCGCGTCCCAGCGCAGAGGCACGGCGGCGGGAAGCTCGACGATCTCTTCGATGTCGAACACCACCAGGCGCCGCGCGCCGGGCAGCCGCCGCACGGCCTCGGAGTCCCAATCGATGCTCGTCCGCCCCGTGAGCTGGAGCAGGCCGCCCATCTCGAAATCCACGAACAGCAGTCCAGCGCGGGGATCGAGAACGAGGTTTCCGATCGTGTTGAAATGGTTGTTGCCCGCGTAGTCGGGGAAGACCAGGCGCGTATCGCCGTCGACCTGCACGAAACCCGCATCGCCGCCGCGATGGGACGCGTCCATTCCATAGGCGGGGCTTTCGCCATCGCCGCGATAGCCGCTGGCGATGAAGAGCGTGTCGGCCGACGCGATCCAGGCCTGCTGAGACGGTGTGAGGCGCGCGTGTCGCGAAGGCGTTCCAGGCGATGGGTCTTCGACGCGTCGCCATTCGCGTTCGCGAATGTACTGCGGACAGTTGCCGAACGTCTGTTCCACCTCGAAGACCAAGGCCTCCGAGTGCGCTTCGGCGATGCGGCCGTTCACCCGGTTGCGGCGCCGGGTGGCCAGCTCGATCCCAAGCACCCCGAAATCGGCCCCGGCCACGAGGCTTTCCTCGAGCGCGTCTCCAGGCACGGTCCGTGTGCCGATGACAAGAGTTCCCGGATCCGGTGAAGATACGAAGCCATCCGGTCCGGTGAGCAGAGTCACCCAGGGTCGTCCCAGCCGGTCCCGCGCCGCGGCGACCAGGAAAGGCAAGGCGGTGTGGAAGGCGCGGTGCTCCTCGGGCAGGTAGCGGCGCACCACCTGCCGCGCCCAATCCTCGATATCTCGCACGCCCAGCTGGGCTTGGACGCTCCGCTCGCCTGCGTGGAACGGAGAGTCAGCGTCGGTTAGAACTTTGGTCATGGCTCACACTCCGCAAGAGCGCTGAGGCGGTGCAGCGAAGCCGGCGGGCTCAGCCCTCGGCCGCGATGAACTCGACCCGGATGCCGCCCGGGATCGCGCACATCAGATGCTTGGCCGGCCCGCCACCGAGCGGTTCCGGCGCGAACTCGATCTCTACGCCGTCCGCCGCGTTCAACCTTCCATGCAGGGCGTCGAGGGCCTCGCCGTCTTTCACGCCCAAGGCCAGATGATGGAGTCCGACGACGTTCTTGCGGTCGAAGGCAACGGCGCCCTCCGGGTCGGCGACCTGCCACAGGGTGATCATCGTCGTGCCGTCGGACAGGAAGACCGCCGGATAGTCCGGCACCTCCCCGACCTTGTCGAAACCGAGGACGTCCAGGAAGAAGGCGCGCGTCTCGGCCAGATCCGGAACGCTCAGGCCGACGTGGTGGGTGCCGCGGGTGAGGGCTGTGCTCGACATGGCTGTTCTCCTCGATTGGCCGGCCGGTCCGGGTTCTCTCGAACCGTCTCGGGCGGGCCGCTTGCCGTGCCGGGCAAGATAGCGATGCACAATTCCTCAGTGAATAAGGTTGATTCGCAATAGATTATTCCATTATACGGAATAATAATGGATCGGCTCCAAACCATGGCCGCCTTCGTCTCCGTCGCCGAGGAGCGCGGATTTGCGCCGGCGGCGCGGCGGCTCAATCTGTCGCCGCCCTCGATCACACGCGCCGTATCCGAACTGGAGGCGCGCCTCGGCTGCCGGCTGTTTCACCGGACGACCCGCACGGTGCGATTGACCGAGGCGGGCGAGCGCTATCTGGCGGACTGCCGGCGAATTCTCTCGGACGTCGAGGAGGCGGAGCGGCACGCCGCAGGCGTCCACGCGGCGCCGAGCGGCATGGTATCGATCACCGCCTCGGTCATGTTCGGCCGCATCGTCCTGGTGCCGACAGTGCTCGACCTCCTGGACCGCTATCCGGACATATCGGTCTCGACCCTGTTTGTCGACCGCGTGGTCCACCTGCTGGAGGAGGGTATCGACGTCGCGGTGCGCATCGCCGACTTGCCGGACTCGACCCTGAAGGCGGTCCGCGTCGGCCAGGTAAAGCGGGTCTTGTGCGCGTCGCCGGACTACCTGGCGAGCCGGGGACGCCCCTGCGCGCCCTCCGAACTGGCGGCGCACGATATCATCGACTTCGAGAACATGACGCCCGGCGGCGAATGGGCTTTCGAGAGAGCCGGCCGGACAGTCCGTCACAGGCCATCTTCGCGGCTGATCCTGAACACCGCCGACGCGGCCATCTCCGCCGCGCTGGCCGGCCGGGGGATCACGCGGGTGCTGTCCTACATGATCGCCCCGCACCTGAAGTGCGGCGCGCTGGAGACCCTGCTGCAGGACCACGAACCGCCACCGGTGCCGGTCCACGTCCTGCACAAGGAGGCCGGCCGCACCTCGGCACGGGTCCGCGCCGTCGTCGACCATCTGGTCCAGTCCTTGCGGCAGGAACCCTCATTGCTTCGATGAGTATGTCGCGCGGTGGAGCATCTCACGCCGAAGCTGAGCCCGCTCCCCGCTGATGCGGCGGACCAGCCGAGGCGCTAACGATCCTCTGCGCAGATCGCGAGCGCCCGGGCCTTCTCGTAGAAGGGCCGGTGGTGCTCTAGATAGTCTTTCAGCTGGGGCGCCTTGGCGGCTGTTTCTTCGAAGGCGGCGCGCTGGGCCGCCTCCTCTTCCGGGCTCATGGCCTGGATGCCGCCGCTCGCCAGCACGTCGCCGTGCCAGCCGGTGACCTCGCTCCAGTCCTCGGGCGTCTGGCGCGGCGTCCAGCTGAGAGCCTCGGGCGCCGGCGGCAGTCCGATCCGACGCCAGTAGGCCGTCATGACGTCCGCCGTGTCGGCCTGCACCGCCTCGGCGCTCAGCACCACCGGCGTCTCACCCGTCAGCTCCCGCAGCAATTCCAGGTGCTTCCAGAGCGCCTCCAGGCCGACCTCCTGGAGGGTGAAGTCCGGGTCCAGCTTGTAGTAGGAGAGGATCGACTTCACCGGATCGCGAACTAGGAATGTGTTGGTGAGCCGCTCGGCGAAGGCGCGGTCCTCCGCCATGCGCTCCAGCACGTAGTAGCTCATGTCCTTGAAGAAGATGGGGCCCGCCTCGCCCGCCGTGAGCAGCATTTGGCGGATGTCCTCGTAGGAGATCGGCTTGGCCGGATCGACCTCGAAGTGGGGCATCTGCCGGACCTTCCGCTCCACGTAGTGGTAGTACATGAAGGGCTCGTGGAAGCAGGCGAGATCGCCCCGCTCGCGCATCACCCGCTCCATGGCGGTCGACATGGAGCGCGGGTGCGACCAGAGGGCGATGATGGGATGCATGGGCGGCCGGCTCCTCGTCCGTGCAAAACCAGCTACGCGACCTGGGACCGCGCGGCGGCCCCGGGGCATTCTCCGCTGCCGGGTTCCGCGGCACCAGCCGGGAATCGTTCTGGACCGCTGCGTCAGCGATGCGAACTAGACCCGGAGCCAGAGCCAGCCGGCGGCGAGCAGCATGGAGGTCAGGGTCACCGGGATACCGGTGCGGGCGAAGTCCCAGAAGGTGATCTTGAGGCCGCGCCGGGCGGCCTGGTCCACGACGATGATGCTGGCGAGGCTGCCGATCACGATGAGGTTGCTCGATAGGCCGCTGGCGACCGCCATGACCGGCCCCAGGCGGGGGTCCTCGGCGAAGGGCAGCAGCAGCATGATGCTGGGCACGTTGGACACCACGTCGCTGAGGATGGCGGTGATGAGGTAGAGGGCCGCGGGCTGCACCAAGTCGAAGCCGGCGGCCTTGAGGTCGGCGATCCAGACCTGCGGCAGCCCGGTCTGCCGCATGGCCCCGTTCACCACGAAGAGGCCGATGAAGAGGATCAGGAGCTGCCAGTCCACCCTGTGCAGCATCTTGTGGGACGAGAAGTGGGCGTTGGCCAGCAGGATCGCGGCGGCGGCGAGCGCCATGAGGTCGCGCGGCCAGTCGCTCGCAACGAAGAGCGCGATCAGGACCAGGGTGACGACGGCGCCCTTCATCGCCTCCCAGCGGTCGAAGTCCCGGTGCTTCGTCGCCTTGGCCTCGACGCCGGCCGGCAGCCGCCAGGACTTGCGGTACTGCCAGGCGACGACGGCCCAGACGAGCGCCAGGGAGATGAGCGCCGGCACCGCCGTGTCGGCCATGAAGCCGGCAAAGGAGAGCCCGAAGTGCTCGCCGATCAGGATGTTCTGAGGGCTGCCGATGATGGTGGCGATGGAGCCCGCGTTGGTGCTGCAGGCGAGGGCCAGCAGGAAGGGCACCGGGTTGAGCCCGCGGTCGACGCAGAGCCCCAGCAGCACCGGCACCAGGGCGACGGCCACCACGTCGTTGGTGAGGAAGGCCGACATGACGCCGGACAGGGCGACGACCAGGGCGAGGAAGGCCCGCGGCCCCATCTCGAGCCGGCCGACGCGCTCGGATAAGGCCGAGTAGAGCCCCGCCAGGTCGAAGTTGGCGGAGACGATCATCAGCCCGAACAGCAGATTGATGGTGCTGAAATCGATCGCCGCCGCGGCCTCCTGACGGCTGACCGCGCCGCTGGCCAGGAGGACGATGGCGCCGATCAGCGCGATCGCCGAGCGGTCGAGCTTGAGGCCCGGCAGGCTGCCCAGCATCATGCCGAGATAGACGACGAGGAAGACGCCGACCGCCACGGTCATGGCGCGGTCCCGTCCCTCACCGTCCGGCCGACCGAAGCCCGATCACCGGGCCCATGGCGTCAGCCGTCCGCCCGCGCCGCATCCTCGGCCTTGTGATAGCGCGCCTCGATCTCCTTGATGTCGACGGTCGGCTCGGGGAACTGCGGGTTCATGCTCTTCAGCGCCTCGACCATGATGCGGGAGACCGCCAGGTTGCGGAACCACTTGTGGTTGGCCGGGATCACGAACCAGGGCGCGTGCGGCGTGCTGCAGCGGCCGAGCGCCGCCTCGAAGGCCTTCCGGTAGTCGTCCCAGAAGGGCCGCTCGGCGTAGTCGCCGTCGCTGATCTTCCAGTGCCGGGCCGGGTCGTCGATGCGCTGCTTGAAGCGCCTCAGCTGCTCGTCCTTCGAGATGTGCAGGTAGAACTTGAGGACGCGGGTGCCGTTGTCGGCGAGCAGCCGCTCGAAAGAGTTGATGTCATCGTAGCGCTTCTGCCAGACCGCCTTGGGCACCAGGTTGTGCACGCGCACCACCAGGACGTCCTCGTAGTGGGAGCGGTTGAAGACCGCGACCTCGCCCCGGCGGGGGCAGGCCTGGTGGATGCGCCAGAGGAAGTCGTGAGCCGCCTCCTCGGCCGAGGGCTGCTTGAAGCCGTGCACGGAACACCCCTGGGGGTTCATGGCGCTCAGCACGTGGTTCACCGTGCCGTCCTTGCCGCCGGCGTCCATGGCCTGCAGGCAGACAAGCAGCGAGCGCTTGCCCTCGGCGTAGAGGCGGTACTGCAGCTCGCCCAGCTTCTGGCGGTGCTTCTCGATCTCCGGCAGCGCCGCCTCGTGGGACTCGTGCTTGTCCTTGAAGTCGGCGTCGATCCTGTCGAGCCTCACCTTGCTGCCCGGTTCGACCATGAACCGCTCGTAGTACTTCATGGCTCTTCGACTCCCTTCCACCCCTCAAGGCGTCGCCTGGGGGTGCAGCGGCTGGTTGACGGTTTCGAGGAGCTTGCGGTGGTGGGCGGCGCGGTTCTCCACCAGCCGGTAGAGGCCCAGCTTGGCGACGTCGAGCACGAACATCCAGACGAGCACGTAGACCCAGACCAGGGCGATCAGCGTCCAGGGCACCGCCGGCACCAGCCAGCCGAAGCCGCACATGAGGACCGCGAAGACCTGGGTCCCGAAGATGGCCCCAAAGAGCTGCAGGCTCGGCAGGGGCGGCGCCAGGAAGAAGGTCTTGGCCCGGACGACGAAGAGCATCAGGTGGCCGCCCGCCACCAGCTGCAGGAAAAGCAGGGTCTGAAGATGGGGGTAGTCCATGGCGATCCACGACTGGAGGCCCGCGTGACCCATCCAGGCGATGCCGATCAGCAGCAGCCCGAAGCTCTGGGCCACCGCCAGCATGCCCATGACGGCCGAGCAGGAGAGCACCCGGGCCATGTGCCAGCGCACCGGCTTCGGGTCGATGCGCGTCTTGTCGTAGGCGATGGTCATGATGGGGATGTCGTCGAGCAGGGCGAGGGCGATGATCATGACCGCGGTCAGCGGGCGGAACTCGAAGAAGATGGTCGCCAGCACCACCACGAACATGATGTCGATGGTCATGGCGATGCGGTAGATGGTGTAGCTCATGATGCGCTCGAAGATCTGGCGCGCCTCCTCGATCGCCGTGATGATCACCGAGAGCCCGGGCGCGGTCAGGATCAGCGCCGCCGCGGCCCGGGCGGCGTCGGTCGCGCCGCTGACGGCGATGCCGCAGTCGGCCTGCTTCAAGGCCGGCGCGTCGTTCACTCCGTCGCCGGTCATGGCGACGATGTGTCCCCGGTCCTGCAGCGCCTTGACGATGCCGTACTTGTGCTCGGGAAAGACGCGGGCGAAGCCGTCCGCCGCCTCGATGGCCCGCGCCGCCTGGTCCGGCGGATGGCTCGGGTCGACACCCTCCGTGAAGAGATTGCCCGCCGGCTGGATGTGCGTCCCCATGCCGAGCTGGCCGGCGATCTCACTGGCGATGGCCACGTCGTCGCCGGTCACCATCTTGACCTCCAGGCCGCGCTTCTCGGCCTGCAGGATGGTCTCCTTGGAGTCCTCGCGCGGCGGATCGAAGAGCGGCAGGATGCCGAGGAAGGCCCAGGTCTTGCCGTCGTCGTCGGAGCGGGCGACGCCGAGGGCCCGAAAGCCCTTGTCGGCCATGGTGTCGACGGCCTGCTGGGCCTTTACGCCCATGTCGCCGTCGAGCTTGCAGAGGCCGGCGATCACCTGGGGCGCGCCCTTGGTGAAGCGCAGCTTCTTGCCCTCGGGGTCGGTGACCGTGGCCTCGGTCCGCTTGCCGACCGGATCGAAGGGCGTGAAGGCGGTCTGTGTGTAGCCGGCAAGCGCCTTGGGGTCCTTCAGGCCGCCGATGACGGCCAGGTCGATGGCGTCGTCATCCTCCTTCTTGGAGGCCAGGGCGCCCCCCAGGATGCAGGCCTCGGCGCTTTCCTCGCCGAACACCACCGGCTCTCCGAGGGTGAGCTGGTTCTTGGTGAGGGTCCCGGTCTTGTCGGAGCAGAGCACGTCGACGCCGGCCATCTCCTCGATCGCCTCCAGGCGCGAGACGATCGCCTTCTTCCTGGAGAGCGCCAGCGCCCCGAGGGCCATGGTGACCGAGAGCACGGCGGGCATGGCGACCGGAATCGAGGCAATCACCAGGATCAGCACGAACTGCAAGATCTCGACCGCGTCGCTCCAGTGCCAGGCCGACTGGACCACCAGGTCCCGGTAGAGCTCGACGCCGATCAGCAGGATGCTGAGCCCGACGGCGGTGACGATCAGGAAGTCGCCGATCCGCATCACCGCCTGCTGGGAGTGGGACTTGGCGCCGGCGCTGGCGACCAGCTTGGCGGTGCGGCCGAAGAAGGTGTTGCCGCCGGTCCCGGTGACCAGCGCCACCATCTCGCCCTGCTTGGCGATGCTGCCGGAATAGGCCGTGTCGCCGACCTTCTTGTTGACGGGCAGGGATTCGCCGGTGAGCGCAGCCTGATCGATACTGATGTAGTCGCCGTCGATCAGGGTCACGTCGGCGGGCACGATTTCGCCCAGGCGAAGGCGCACGATGTCCCCTGGCACCAGGTCCGCGGCATCGACGGTCGACCAGGCCCCGTCGCGCTTCACGTGGGCCTGGGGCGCCAGGCCCTTCTTCAGGGCCGCCAGCGCGTTCGCCGCCTTGCGCTCCTGCCAGAAGCCGATGCCGGCGTTGTAGAGCAGCAGCACCGTGATGATGGCGAAGTCGGTCCAGTGCCGGACCAGCAGGGAGAGCACCGCCGCCACCTCGATCATCCAGGGGATCGGCCCCCAGAAGAAGGCGAGCAGCTTGCGCAGCAGGCTCTCTTCCTTGGCGACGATGGCGTTCGGCCCGTACTTGGCGAGCCGCTGCTTCGCCTCGTCGCTGGCGAGGCCCGCGCGGGAGCTCTGCAGCTCCTTCAGCTGGTCGTCGACCGAGACGGGCTTGGCGCCGGCCTTGCCGGGCGCGCCGTCCGACTGCGCACGCGCATGCGTTGGATCGCCCGCCATGACGTTCCACCCCCCACCAACGGCAAGCTCTAGTTGATGCGCAACTATTGGCGCTTCCTGCCGCCAAGTCCAGCCGGGCGAAGGCGCCTACGCCGCCTCAGCGGGCACGATCCTCCCTTCAGGCGTCGAACCGCCCTTCCCTGCCGTCCCGTCTCGGATAGCTCGGCGATGGCGTTCGATCAGGACGAATGCGCGCCCGCGCGACGCGGAACCGCCGGCCTCACTCGCCCGCGTTCTCGATCGCTTCCTTAGTGCCGTCGTAGGCGTCCTCGGCACCTTCCGAGGTGGCATCCCAGGCGTCGCTGGCGGCCTCCGAGGTCGCGTCCCAGGCCTCTTCGGCGGTCTCAGAAGTGGCGTCCCAGGCGTCCTCGGCGGCCTCCGAGGTGGCATCCCAGGCATCCTCCGCCGTCTCCTTGGTGGCGTCCCAGGCCCCCTCGGCGTCCTCCTGCGCCTGGTCCAGCATGCTCTCGTCGCTCTGGGCCAGCGCCCGGTCCGGCAGCGCGCCCAGACCGGCGGTCAGGCAGACGGCGAACAAAGCGCCGACAGCGACACGGTAAGACATCGACCTCAACCCCATGATCCCTCTCCAGACGGTGCGCACAAAAATTTGGGAGCGGGATGATTCCACCAATCGAGAGGCCGCGAAAGTCCGGAGTGAAGCTGGGCGCCCCTTCGGCGGCGCGATCCATCCGACCTCTCGGTCCGGCCCCGATCCCGCAGGATCGTGGCGCCTAGGAGAAGGTGATAGGCACCCAGCGCGAGACCAGCCAGAGGGCAGCCAGCAGAAAGGCGAAGGAGAGCCCGATCCACAGGCCCTTCGCGGCCGTCGACAGGTCCTTCATCTCCATGGGCATCTTCTTGTCCATGCCACCGGCCGCCTCACCCTGGCCATGACCGCCCTCCGGCGAACGGTGTCCCAGGCCCGGCGCCGGGCCGTCGGCGTTCGGCAGGGTCATGCAGCCATGCTTGAGGTGGCTCTTTACCAGCCAGAAGTTGATCGGATAGGCGAGCAGGCCGCCAACCACCGACGCCAGGCTCATGCGGAACCAGAAGGCCGGGTCCAGCGGATTCTCCGAGCCTTCCCAAACCGCGGCCAGCACGACCATGACCGGGATCATGCCGGCCATGACGAAGTTCATGGAGACGGTCTCGGCAAAGAAGGTCTTGCGCACCGCCTTCCAGTAGTCCCCGTCGTACATGCCCTTCATCATGAGGGCCTGGAAGACGAAAAGGCCGCAGACGAAGCCGGCCAAGTACTCCACCAGGACGTCCCAGCCGTTGGCGAGAGCGAAGGCCGGCACGATGGAGGCGGCGACGAGGATGCCGGTCGCGTCGCCCGCCAGGCAATGCATCTCGCTGTTGAGCCCCTGCTTCCAGGTCGCCCGGGTGAAGGCGTCATGGCCGCCGGGAAAGGGCCGCCGGCAGGCCAGCAAGTAGAAGAAGGCGCCGACCGGGCCGGCGTAGAGGGTGACCAGGATCCAGGCCCAGCGCTGGACCCAGCTGGTCACCCCGTTGACCAGGGAGTCGAGCACGACGAAGGCGACGCTGAGGCCCGTCAAGGCGAACCAGACCAGCATGGCGCCTTCGAGCATTCAGGGGCCTCCGGCCGGAAGCGTCTCGGTTTCCATCGCCAATTCTTTAGCCGGGACAGCCGGAAGTATCAATTCGCTCGATCGCTCGGTTACATCGCGCATTCGGCGCGAACGCAGGCCTCCCGTGTGCCCGAACGAGGCCGGGTGAGGGAACAAGAAGGCGCGTGCCCGCGACTTGGACAGGCTCCTTTTGACGCTTCCGCCCGCCATCAGACCAGCTTTCGCAGAGCCGCAATGTGATCGACGCCCATACCGCAGCATCCTCCGATGACCTGGACGCCGCGCCCGAGCCAGCGCTCGCAATGAGACGCATAGCCGCTCGGCGAGATCGCCTCTTCGAACGACCAGGCCTTTTGCGGCTTGCGACCGGTATGCGCATAGACGCCGATGGGCCCGGCCCAGTGCTCCTGCAGGACGTCGAGGCATCCGTCGATGTGCTCCACTTCGCTGTGCATGATGCTGACCAGCGGAACGCCCTTCTGCTCGATCGCCGCCAAGGCATCGACCAGCGGCTCGCCGTTCAGGAGGCATGGGTCGCCCGCAGCGTCGGGCGCGCAGCTCAAGCCGACCCAGACCGGCAGGCCGCTCGCGCGCGCGGCCTCGAGGGTGACCAGCATGCGGTCCACGTCGACCATCATCTCCAGCATCAGCAGGTCCGCCCCGGCGGCCGACATGATCCCTGCCTGCGCGCCGACATCTCTGCGCAAAGCCGAGAGGGTCGGACGATTGCCGGTCCAGGACCAGTAGGAGATGCCGCCGGCGACCAGCACGCCGGGCCGCTCCATGCGATGCCGGGCCTCTGCCGCCAGCTCCACGCCGCGGCGGTTGAGCGCCTCGAAACGGGCCTCGACATCGGCGTCCCGCAAGGCGTGCCGTGACGTGGCGAAAGTGTTCGAGATGACGATTTCGGCACCCTGGCGAATGTAGTCCTGGTGCACCTCCCGCAGGATGTCGGGATGGCTGAGCGCGCCGCCGCCGTTCCAGGCATTGTCGAGCTGCGGAACGCCCCGGCGCTCGACTTCCGTGCCGGTCGCGCCGTCGATCAGGATCCGCTCGCCGTCGCGCACCCGCCGCATCAGGCTTTCGTAGTTGCTCACCACGACTCTCCAGCCCTGTCGTCGAACAAGGGGTCCCGAGGACCGGAAAGTCTCACGAAGCTCGACCTTGCGCCAGGATCAAAGGCGATCCGCCGCGTGGCGGCACCGGCGGTCTCGAGTGGACCGGCCGGGCCGCCCATATCAGCGTTTCAGCAACGGTCGATCCTGGCCGAATAGCAGCCTGGCTTGGCATTGTGGGCGTGGATGTAGGCGGTACGAGGGTTCTCGAAGAGGCGCTCGATTGTCGGCCCCACCTCCTCGCCCGTGGCCACCTCGGACTCCACCAGCATGCCCGCCTGGTCGAAGGCGCGGAGCGACTGGAGGTAGGCCTGCATGGTCTCGGGCACCTGGTCGACGCCGACATAGGTCTCCTCGGCGCCCTCGCGGATGTAGATGGCATGGGATGCCCGGTAGGGCGTGTCCGCAGGCTGGCAGACATGGTTCAGCAGCAGGACCGTCTCGCCGGGCCTGGCATCGCGCATCTCGATGCGGTCCGTGTAGGCGCTCGACCCGTCCACCCCATAGCGCAGCACGCCGCGCGCCGCGAGCTCGGCGTCCGAAAGACCGTAGAGGTGCCGGAAGGGCTCGGCTGACAAGCCGGTGATGCGGAATCCCATCTCACATACTCCTTGGATGCAGGTGACGACCGTGCCTTTGTTCCGCAATTCCAACGCCAGGCGCTATCCGAGTCTTGCTTGCGTTCGCGAGCGAGACCGCCTCGGTTGACCGCCGACCCTTGAAGACCGGGCAGGGGCGCGCAAGGATCGAAGCGGAACCGCGAATGGGGCGCAGGGGGAGGTTCTCTCCATGGACCGGGCCAGGGTGGTGATCGTCGGCGGCGGGGTGATCGGGCTCAGCCTGGCCTATCACCTGGGACGGCTGGGCTGCGACGACGTGCTGCTGCTGGAGCGCAACCAGCTCACCAGCGGCACCTCCTGGCACGCCGCCGGCGTGGTCGGCCCCTTGCGGGCCAGCATGAACCTGACCCGGCTCTCGATCTACGCCACCGAGCTCTTCGCCCGCCTGGAGGAAGAGACCGGCCAGGCGACCGGCTACCGGCGCACCGGCGGCCTCTGGATCGCCCGCAGCGAGGCGCGACTCAGCGAGCTGCGCCGCATCGCCGCCATGGGCGAGATGGCGGGCCTCGACGCCCGCGTCATAGCGTCGCCGGAGATCGCAGGGCGTTTTCCGCTCGCCCGGACCGACGACCTGGCGGGCGCTCTCTGGGTCAGCGAGGACGGCCAGGCCAACCCGGTCGACCTCTGCATGGCCTACGCCAAGGGCGCCCGGGCGGCTGGGGTGCGCATCCGCGAGAACTGCACCGTCATGGGTGTCGAACAGGAGAAGGGCGCGGTCAGCGCCGTCACCCTGGCCGACGGCGGCCGCATTCCTTGCGAAGTGGCGGTCAACTGCACGGGAGTCTGGTCCCGCGCCCTCGCCGCTCGCTCCGGGGTCGCCCTGCCGGTCCAGGCGGCCGAGCACATGTACGTGGTGAGCGAGCCCGTCGAGGGCCTGCCCGATCCCTGCCCGGTGGTGCGCGACCTGGACAGCGGCATCTACGTGAAGGAGGACGCGGGCAAGCTGGTGCTTGGCGGCTTCGAGTTCAATGCCAAGGCCTGGGATCCGGCCGGCCCATCGGGCGACACGCCCTTCCTCATGCTGCCCGAGGACTGGGACCAGTTCGAGCCCTTCCTCGAGGCGGGTCTCCACCTGGTGCCGGTCCTCGAACGGACCGGCATCCAGCACTTCATGAACGGGCCCGAGGGCTTCACCCCCGACACCCGGCAGGCTCTGGGCGAGGCGCCCAACCTCAGGAACTACTTCGTCGCCACCGGCTTTAACTCCATCGGCATCGTCTCCTCGGCCGGCGCCGGCAAGGCGCTCGCCGAATGGATCGTCGAGGGCGAGCCGCCCATGGACCTCTGGGAGGTGGACCTCGCCCGCTTCGAGCGGCACGAGGCGGCGCCGCGCTTCCTGAGCGCCCGGCTGCCGGAAGCGGTCGCCAACCAGTTCGACATGCACTGGCCCTTCAAGCAGTCCCGGACCGGCCGGGACGTAAAGCGCTCGCCGCTCCATGACGCGCTGGCCGCCGAGGGTGCCGCGTTCGGCGCGCCGGCCGGCTGGGAGCGCCCCCTCTGGTTCGCCGCCACGCCGGAGGAGGCCGAGCCCCGATATAGCTACGGCCCTCAGGCCTGGTGGCCCTGCGCCGAACGGGAGGCGGAGGTCCTCAGGGACAAGGCCGCCCTCTTCGAGCTCACACCTTTCACGAAGATCCTGGTGCAGGGCCCTGACGTGGAGCGCTTTCTGCAGCGGATCTGCGCCAACGACCTGGCAGTTCCGCCGGACCGGCTGGTCTACACCCAGATGCTGAACCGCCGGGGCGGCATCGAGGCCGACGTGACTGTCACCCGCCTCGACGACGAGACCTTCTGGGTCGTCAGCGGCGCACCCACCCGCGTGAAGGACCTGACTTGGCTCAAGCGCCAAGCCGGAGAGGCGCGGGTCGCCATCAATGACCTCACCTCGGCCTACGCCGTGATCGGTGTCATGGGTCCCCAATCGCGGGCTCTGCTGCAGGCGGTCGGCGACGCCGACCTGGACAGGGTGGCCTTTCCCTTCGGCACTTCGCGGGAGATCGAGATCGGGTTCGCGTCCCTGCGCGCCAGCCGGGTCAGCTTCGCGGGCGAGTTGGGCTGGGAGCTCTATGTCCCGACGGAGTTTGCGCGAGGCGTCCACGCGGCGCTGTGTCAGGCCGGGGCGGATTTCGGCCTCGGCCACGCCGGGCACCTCTGCCTCGACGGCTGCCGCCTGGAGAAGGGCTACCGCCACTGGGGCCACGACATGGGTCCCGAGGACACGCCGCTGGAAGCGGGGCTGGGCTTCGCCGTCGCCTTCGACAAGCCGGCCGCCTTCCTCGGCCGCGACGCCCTGCTGCGCCAGCGGGATGCGGGCGTCGGGCGACGGCTGCTGCTCTTCCGGGCCGACGCGGGCGAGGCCCTTTTGCTGCACGACGAGCCCATCTACCGGGACGGCGCGCTGGTCGGGCGCACTACCTCGGGCGGGCGCGGCTTTCGAACGGGCCTGACCCTGGCGCTGGGCTACGTCACCTGCGGGCCCGATCTCTCCCGCTCGGACCTGCTCGCCGGGCCCTACGAGATCGGCGTGGCGGGGGAGCGCTTCCCGGCAACGGCGCTCGCCCGTCCGCCCTATGATCCCGACGGCGCCCGTCTGAAGGGCTGAGCGAGAAACGGGGGGAGCCCATGCGCAAGGAGGCCAAGGTGGCCGTCATCGGCGGCGGCGTCATGGGATGCTCGCTGCTCTATCACCTGACCCGGCTGGGCTGGCGCGACCTGGTGCTGCTGGAGAAGAGCGAGCTGACCGCGGGCTCCACTTGGCACGCGGCCGGGCTCTGCACCCACTTCGCCCACAACCTCACCATCATGAACCTGCGCGCCCACAGCGTGCGCCTCTACAAGGAGGTCCTGGAGAAGGAGACCGGTCAGCCGGCCGGCTTCCACCCATCGGGCGCGCTTCGCATCACCCGCTCGCCCGACCGCATGGACGAGTTCCGCCAGGTCCAGGGCCTCGGCCGCTTCGCCGGCTTCGACTTCCACATCCTGACGCCCGCCGAACTGAAGGGTATCTACCCCCTGGTCGAGACCGAGAGCCTCTTGGGCGCCATCTACGAGCCCAACGACGGCTTCGTGGATCCGAGCCAGGCGACCCAGGCGCTGGCCAGGGGCGCGCGCCAGGCCGGCGCGGAGATCCTGCGCCACACGCCGGTCACGGGGATCGAGCGAACGGCGAGCGGCACTTGGCGGGTCGAGACGCCCGAGGGGGAGCTGAGCGCCGAGATCCTGGTCAACGCCGCCGGCACCTGGTGCCGGGAGATCGGCGAGATGATGGGCCTCGACCTGCCGGTGGTGCCCATGCTGCATCAGTACCTGGTGACCGACCGGGTCGAGGCGGTGGCGGCGAGAGAGACCGAGTTGCCGATCATCCGCGACCCGGAGGAGAGCTGGTACCTGCGCCAGGAGCGCGACGGCTTCGTCTGCGGGCCCTACGAGACCGGCGGCCAGCCCTGGTCGGTCGACGGCGTGCCGCCCGACTTCGGCATGGAGCTGCTGCCGCCCGACCTGGAGCGGATCGAGCACATCGTGGGCGCCGCCATGGCCCGGGTGCCGGCCCTGGCGGAGGCCGGCATCAAGACTGTGGTCAATGGACCCATCACCTTCACGCCAGACGGCAACCCCTTGATCGGACCTGCTTTCGGCCTCGACAACGCCTGGCTGCTCACCGGCTCCAGCATGGGCGTGATGGAAGGCGGCGGGGCCGGCCGCTTCCTCGCCGAGTGGATCGTCGAGGGCGCGCCGCCGGCCGATCCCCTGGCCATCGACCCGCGCCGCTTCGGCGGCTACGCCGACCGGGACTACCGGCTCGCCAAGGCCGTCGAGGGTTTCGGCATGCAGTTCGCCGTCCACTACCCCTTCGAGGAGCGCCCCGCCGGCCGGCCGCGGATCAAGACGCCGGCCCACGACGCCCTCGCCGCCGAGGGCGCGGTCTTCGGCTGCGTCTACGGCTGGGAGAGGCCCAACTGGTTCGCCCGGGACGGCCGGGCGCCCGAGCCGCCCTTGAGCTTCCGCCGCGCCGGCTGGTTCGACGCGGTCGCCGAGGACTGCGCCGCCGTTAGAGACCGCGTCGCCCTGGCCGACCTCAGCGCCTTCTCCAAGTTCGAGGTCTCCGGCCCCGACGCGGCCGCCTTCCTGGATGGCCTGGGCGCCAACCGCCCGCCGCGCCGGCCGGGCGGCATCGCCCTCACCCACCTGCTGAGCCCGGCCGGCGGGGTCCTGAGCGAGTTCACCGTAACCCGCCTGCCCGTCGCCGAAGGAGACGAAGACCGCTTCTACCTGGTGAGCGCCGCGGCGGCCGAGCGCCAGGACCTGGACCAACTGCGCGCCCGGGCCGCGCCGTATGACAGGGTGAGGATCGAGACCGTGAAGCAACAACGCGGGGTCCTCGCCCTGGCCGGCCCGCGGGCGCGGGAGCTGCTGGCAGGCCTCACAGACGCCGACCTGGACAACGCCGCCTTCCCCTGGCTGACGGCCCGGCAGATCGAGGTGGCCGGGGTTCCGGTTCTGGCGCTCAGGGTCTCCTACGTTGGCGAGCTGGGCTGGGAGCTGCACCACCCCCTGGAACGCCAGGCCGCGCTCTTCGCCGCCCTGCGGGAAGCCGGCCGGCCCCTCGACGCCGGCCTCTACGGCGCCTATGCCATGAACGCGCTCCGGCTCGAGAAGGGCTATCCAGCCTGGGGCGCGGACCTCACCAGCGAGCGCACGCCGCTGGAGTCCGGCCTGGAGGCGCTGGTCAAGGCGGAGGGCCGGGACTTCGTCGGCCGGGACGCGATGCTGGCCCGGGAGTCGGCCCCCGGCCGCTGGCAGCTCGCCCTACTCGCCCTAGAAGGCAGCACGGAGGGCGGCGCGGAGGGCTGCCCCGACCCCTTCTTCGGCCACCCGGTGCTGCGAGACGGTCGGCCGGTCGGCCTGGTCACCTCGGGCGCCTACGGCCACCGGGTCGGCAAGCCCCTCGCCCTCGCGTACTTCCGCGAACCGGAGGCCATGGCCGGACGCGGGCTCTCGGTGCAGATCCTCGGCGAAGAGGTGCCGGCGGTCCTGCAGGAGCGCCCGCCCTACGACCCGGACAATCTGCGGCCCCGCGCCGGTGACTGATACCAAATCTTGATGGTAATGACCCCTAGGGATCGCTTTTGGTTCGTTTCGGGTAGGAAGCAGGCCGCAGGCGATGTGGGGCATCGGCAAGGCCTGCTGACGCCCTCCGAAACGCTCCAGAAGCGACCGGGACGGCGGACTTTCAGACCTTTCGAACGGCGTTGCCCGAGCCTTCCGATGCCCCACATCGCTGCGACACGGGCTCCTAGCCGAAAGATCTGAGAGTCCGTCCCTATGGGTCATTACCATCAAGATTTGGTATGAGCCCCCGTCCCGACCGGCCGATTAACCAAAGCTTGGGGTTGAGGGCCTAGGGTCGGAGCATCCGCCACGCCCCGGGATGGGACCCTTCGGCCAGCCCCATGATCTCACGCCTCCTCGCCTTCGTCTTCGCGGTTCCCGCGACCCTGTTCGGCGTGGCCTTCGCCGTCATGGCCCTCGAGGAAACCTCGAAGGACACCCGCGAGATCAGCGCTTGCGTCTACGACGTCAATCGCGAGACCCAGATCCGGGGCAACCGGCGCATTCCCCTGAAGCCCACCTATCTGGTGATCGAGACCGACCGCAACCCGCAGAAGTTCGTGCACTACCTGGGCGCGCTCTGGGGCAAGGACTCCCTGGCGGACCGGGTGCGCCCCGGCGACTGCGTGCGCATCACGGTCGACCGTGCGGCCCTCGAAGGCAACGCCGACGAAGGCGCTGCCCTCAACGGCCATGTGAACGGCCAGGCGCTCCGCCTCTTCCTCGCCAAGCGCGCCCTCAGGTCCTTCGTGCTCGGCTGGCCGCTGCTGCCCTCCTACAACCGTCCCTGGGTGCGCATTCAACGGCTGATGCGCGGCCAGGAAGAGGTGATCTCGCCGCGCGACGCCCTCTTCTGGCCGCTCGTGTCTCTGGGCGGCCTGTCGCTCCTCTGCTTCGGGATCGCCGCCCACCAGCTCCACCGCGTGGTCTTCGGCGCCCCCTTCCACTAGTACCCGCAGGCCCGGCGGCCATCCCTCCGCCGCGAAGGGCTTTCCTCCGGCCGCCGGCCCGCTATCCTGGGCCCCGAGGACGCTCGGACCGACGGGGGCATCCGATGAGCACAGACGAGCGGCTGGCGGCCTACGGGCACTTGGCCGCCTATTCCGAGGGCTGGATCAACGGCGACGCGGAGACCGTCCTGCCGGTGCTCGACGAGGTCTACCTGCTGGACGATCCCCACTTCGGACGCATCGCCAAGGACGGCATGCCCGCCTACTTCGACGAGTTGCAGGCTGCCGTGCGGACCTTGCGCGGCGGCCGGGAGCAGGCGCCGCTCATGCGCATCGGCGAGGTGGTGACCCGGGAGGACGCCGGCCTGCTGACCACCTGGCTCTGGTGGACGGTGCCCGGCACGGCGCTGGAGGGCGCCGGACTCATCAAGATCGGCACCACGGGCGTCGTCTCCGAGCGGCTCACCTACTTCACCAAGCTGGAGATCTAAGCTCACACCGCGGCGCACGCCAGTCCGGCCGCTGCGCGAAGGGCATTCTTTTGAGTGCGCCCGGCCACTCTTCCCCGTATAGCTGTCTTGCAAGGAAGTTGTAATCGGGGGAGCGGTCGTCATGACCAGCGCGGCACCGGCCGTCAAGAGCGGGCCGAGCTACCACCAGGGCATCGCGCTGGTGATGATGGCTGGCGTCTGCTGGTCGATCCTGGGGATCGCCGTTCGCTCGATCGAGGCGGCGGGCTCGTGGCAGATCCTCTTCTACCGCTCCTTGGCGCTCTTCCTCTATTTCTTCTTGGTGCTCGCCCTGCGCGGCCGCGGCCGGCCTCTCAAGGTGATCCGGGGCGCCGGCATCTCCGCCGTGCTGGGCGGCTTCGCTCTGGTGATCGCCTTTACCGGCAGCATCGTCTCGGTGCAGAACACGACGGTCGCCAACGCCATGTTCCTCTTCGCCACCGCGCCCTTCATGGCGGCCGGCCTGGGCATGCTGCTGCTCGGGGAGTCGGTGCGCCGCGCCACCTGGATCGCCATGTCCGTCGGCAGCCTGGGGGTCGCGGTGATGGTGGCCGAAGGCATCGCCCTCGGCCACCTGATCGGCAATGCGGCGGCGATCCTCTCGGCGCTCGGTTTCGCGCTTTTCGCGATCTTCCTCAGATGGCAGCACAAGACGGACATGCTGCCGGCGGTCTGCCTGGGCGGCCTGTTCACGGCCCTGGTGGCGGCCGGCTTCCTCTGGGGCGGCGGCGAGAGCTTCCTCATCTCGCCCCGCGACACCCTGATCGCCTGCGGCCTGGGGGTGATCCAGCTCGGCCTCGGCCTGACCCTCTTCACCCTCGGCTCCAAGTCCGTGCCGGCCGCCGAGCTGGCGCTCCTCGCCATGGGCGAAGTGGTGCTGGGGCCGGTCTGGGTCTGGCTCTTCATCGGCGAGCTGCCCGGGATCTGGACCCTGGTCGGCGGCGCGGTGCTGCTGGCCGCCATCGCCGGCAACGCCTTGAGCGGCCTGCGCCGCCCGCCGCCGCCCATCGGCGCCGTCTAACGGCCTGTCCGCCACCCGACGACCGGGAGACCGCAAGGAAATGACCGACGACATCGCGATCCAACGCAGAGACGGCATCCTAGAGATCCGCCTCGCCCGGCCAGAGAAGAAGAACGCCCTCACCGAGGCCATGTATGCGGCGATGGCCGAGGCCCTGGAGGAGGCCGAGACGGACGGCGACGTCCGCGCCCTCCTGGTCCTCGGCAGCGAGGGCTGCTTCACAGCCGGCAACGACCTGAAGGACTTCCTGGAGCGCCCGCCCGACCGGCGCTCGGCCCAGGTCTTCCGTTTCGTCACCGCCCTCGCCCGCTCGACCGTTCCCCTGATCGCCGCCGTCGACGGCGTGGCGATCGGCATCGGCACGACCCTGCTGCTCCACTGCGATTATGTGCTGGCGAGCCCCGAGGCCGTCTTCCGCATGCCCTTCGTGGACCTGGGCCTCTTGCCGGAGGCGGGCTCCAGCTACCTCCTGCCGCGGCTCGTCGGCCACGCCAAGGCGGCCGAGCTGGTGCTCTGGGCCCGGCCCTTTGGTGCGGAGACGGCCCGGGAGCTGGGCCTCGTCAATGCCGTCAGTCCGGCGGGCGAGCTCGAGGCGCAAGGCCGGGAGGCGGCGCGGGAGGTCGCCGCCAAGCCCCCGGCCGCCGTGCGCCGCGCCAAGGCGCTCCTCAAGTGGGACCGACTCGCGGTCGAGGAGCGGATCGACACCGAGGCGCAGGAGTTCGTCGAGCGTTTGGACTCCGCGGAGCTGAAGGAAGCCGTGAATGCCTTCCTGGAAAAACGTAAGCCGGACTTTTCGGGACGCGGCTGAAGGCTCCGGCCCGGCCTGGAATTGAGCCAGGTCAAGGACGGACCGCAAGAGCCGCCTAGTCTTCACGCAGCCAGGATCGACGACCGCCGAGTCGCGGGACCCCGACCCCGCGCCTCGGGCGATGCCTCTTCCCTCACCTCTCAGGAGCCCCCCATGCGCGTCTTCGCCAGCCCCCTCCTCGCCGCCGCCCTCCTCGCCGCCGCTTTGCTCGCCCCGCCGGCTCTCGCGACCCGGGCCTTGGCCCAGGACGAGACGAGCCCGGCCAGCGGCCTGGTCATCCCCTTCGGCGACGCCGAGCGTGGGCGCAAGCTCTTCGTCGGCAAGGGCTGCGTGGTCTGCCATTCCATCAACGGCATCGGCGGCCTCGCCGGCCCCGCCCTCGACGCCGATCCGAGCCAGCCCTACGTCAATGTCTACGACTTCGTCGCCCGCATGTGGCGCGGCGCCTCCACCATGATCGTGCTGCAGGAGATGGAACTCGGCTATCAGATCGAGCTGACCGGCGAGGAGCTGGCCCACATCACCCGCTTTGTGTTCGACGCCCAGGCCCAGAAGAGCTTCAGCCAGGACGACATCCCGGAGCTGATCCGCGACTGGATGCTGGACGAGATCTACGAGGAGCTGGAGATGCGGGAAATGGCCCAGTAGTCCGCGCCGCTCGTCCAATGGCCGCCGTGCCCTCCTCCTACGCCATGGCCACGGCCAGGCGGGCCGACTGGCGCCGGAAGCGCCGCACCAGCAGCAGGCTGATCACCGCCAGGGCGAGCGCCAGGGCGATCCAGATGGCCTCGCCGCCCTCGCCCAGGTGGACGCCGAAGAAAGCCGCCGTCGGAAAGCCGATGCCCCAGTAGCAGACCACCGCGATCAGCATGGGGACGCGGGTGTCCTTGTAGCCCCTGAGGGCGCCGGCGGCGACCGCCTGGATGGCGTCGGCCATCTGGAAGAAGGCGGCGACGGCGAGGAACGCGACGGCAAGCTCGATCACCGGACGGTTCTCGGCCAGCGACGGGTCGAGGAACAGCTCCGCCAGCGCCTCGCCGAAGAACCAGAAGAGCGCCGCCGGGACCGCCGAGAAGCCCACGCCGAGGCCCAGGGCCGTCCAGCCGGCCCGGTCGGCGGCCCGGTGATCGCCCGCGCCGATCGCCCGGCCGACCCGCACCGCCGCCGCCTGAGCGACGCCGAAGGGGATCATGTAGGCCACCGCGACGCACTGGACGGCGACCGCATAGGCGGCGAGCGGCACGGTGCCCAGCAGCCCCATCAGGAGGGCCGAGGCGAAGAACATGCCGCTCTCGGCGACGTTGCTCACGCCGATGGGCAGGCCGAGGCGGAAGATCTCCATGAGCCGCGGCCAGTCGGCGTGCCAGAAGCGGCCGAGCAGGCGGTAGCGCCTGAGGCGCCGGTCGATCAGCACGAAGCCCAGCAGCGAGAGGAACATGAAGCTGTTGGTGGTGGCGCTGGCGACGCCGGCGCCGGCCAGCCCGAGGCGCGGGAAGCCGAAGTTGCCGAACATGAGCGTGTAGTCGGCGAGCCCGTTGATAGCGACGCCCAGCACCGCCACCACCAGGAGGACCCGCGGCCGGACGTGGGCCACCAGGAACTCGCTCAGCACCATGAACCAGAGGCCCGGCAGGAATCCCAGCACCATGAGCCGCAGGTAGGGCCGGGCGGCGCTGGCGAGCTCCGGTTCCTGGCCGAGCAGCAGGAGCAGCGGCTCGGCCTGCCAGACCACGGCTATGCAGGGCAGCGCCAGGATCAGCGCCGCCCAGAAGCCCTGGCGCACGGTACGGCGGACGAACCTGAAGCGGCGCGCGCCCAGCTGCTGGGCCAGGATGGGCGAAACGGCGCTCAGCACCGCCAGGCCGAAGTAGTCGAGGAAGCCATAGAGGTGGCCGGCCAGGGAGCCGGCGGCGAGCTCCTCCGGGCCCAGCCAGCCCATCATGACCACGTCGGTGGTGACGATGGCCATATGGGCGAGTTCGGTGAGGACGAGCGGCACCGCCAGCAGCAGCATGGCGTGGCCTTCCCGCCGCCAGGGGCGGTCCGGAGCGAGCGGAGCGTCGCTCGGTTCGAGGGTCGTGTTCATGATTGGCGTTTCCGGATGAGGCGTGACAGGGAGCCCGGGGGCAGGCCCCGGAACGCGCCGGTCGTCGAACGCCGAGTGTCGCGGCGCCGCAGCCGGCAAACGCGGGCGTCAAACCTCGTGGAACTTCGGAAACGGGATGGAGAAACCGGGTTTTCGCGCGCGCGTCTTCGTCCGACCTATCCGGTCGGGTCGATGGCCAGCTCCGGTCGCCGGTGCAGGAAGACGATGCGCGATCTCATGCGCCTCCTATACGTCAGGTCCAATCCGCGGTCAAGCGGACTCGGGAAGCGTCTTCGCAGGCTGACGGTGTCCGGGCAGAACCGCGCGGGACGGCGGCGGGACGGCGGCGAGGAGGCGCCCGGCAATCCTCAAGATCAGCGCAATGAACCCCCGTGTTAATACTTTATTCACCATAATAATTAACGGGCAATATACTGGATTTTACGTTGCTGCCTAAATATTCCCTTATTTCATTCCGAATTCCGCCACAGCGACTTGCCATCTTCAAGACACCGGCAAGGGGCCATCCGGGCTCAAGCAGGATAGGGCGTTACACAGTGCAAGATCACGCAGAGTGAAACCAGGCGTCACCAGCGCCGTCGTCATAGCAACCGAAGTCTCCGAAACCACGCCCGGACCCTTGCCGGACCTCAACAGATAGCCCGCACCGCGCCCCGATGGTCAGACGCGCCACGCCGCATCGGGGGCCTGACGAGGGCGAAGACCCTGCCAACCGGGGTGGGGTAGCGCATGTCGGGATCCCGCGACGGCATTCGCGGGGCGTTCGGTTCTCGGGACTATTGGCGCCGGGGTCATTTTCGCTTCGGCCACCGCAACGACGGACAGGGGGGCGGACGTCGGAACAACGACACCGAACCCATCGAGGTCCGCAAGGCCCCAGCGACCTCCGCGCCCTCGGCTTCCGCTCGAAGCTCCCCGCCGACACCCTGCAATGCGCCTTCCGCGAGGACCAGACGCCGCGCAAGGTCGCGTATCACGACATTTTTAGTTGCACGGCCGAGCCGGGCAGCGCTGGAATCCCGGCCACGCCGCCGCGGCCGCAAATGAGACCGGGGCCTGCATCACGCGGCCGCTCCGCTCTTGAGGGGGCCGCGTGACTCAGAGGCATCGCGGCGATCGCCGGGGGATCCGCGTTCGGCAGCAAGCTTGATCAAGCCATGGTGCCGTCTCGACACGGCATTGTCGTCAAAGGCCGGCAGACTCCGCCTCGCCGCCGCAAGCCTCCGCGCTTCCGCCGGCAGCACGATGCGCCATGAGCACGCCGGGCGGTCGGCGCGAGACACGAGGCAACCGAGGGAGATCTACCATGAGGCCCGCCGCTTTCGTCGCAGCCATCCTGACCACGCTGCTGCTGGCGCCCGGTCTGGCCGCGGCCGCTTCCTGTCACCGCCTGGAGCCCGCCAAGCCCGCCGAGAGCGACGAGAAGATCTCCGAGTTCGGCAAGTACCAGGGCTACTCGAAGCCGGTCTATGATTCCTGGGTGCGCCTGTCCCTCTACGTGGAGGTGCGGGACGGCGGCAAGCTCGCGACGGATGTCATGATCCCCGCCATCGACTGCCAGCAGGCGAAGGAGCCCCTGCCGGTCCTCTGGACCTACACGCCCTACAAGCGGGCCGACATCAACGACGACGGAAGCGTCGGCACCGCCGTCGAGGACCAGGGCGCGGAGGAGCTGATCCGGCACGGCTACATCATCGCCGCGGTTGCCATCCGGGGCACGGCGGCTTCCTTCGGCCGCTATCATGGCCTCTTCTCGCCGACCGAGACCAGGGACGCCTACGACATCGTCGAATGGCTGGCCGCGCAGCCCTGGAGCAACGGCAAGATCGGCATGGTCGGCGGCTCCTATCAAGGCATCACCCAGCTCATGGTCGCCGGATTGAACCCGCCCCATCTGGAGGCCATCTTCCCACTGGTCTCGATCTTCGACTTCTATTACGCGGTCTACCCGGGCGGCGTTCTTCGAGACGGGCTATGGGACCGCTGGGCCCAGCTTCGGCACGGCCTGGACGTGATCGCGCCTTCCGTGCCGGTCGACGACGATCCGAACGGCCTGCTGCTCGAAACCGCGAAGTCGCAGCACGCCAGCAACTGGCCGGTGATGCCTCACCTGCGCGCGGCCGCCTTCCGCGACTACGACCAGCCGGAGTTTGCCTGGGCCCGGAACAGCCCCTCGGCCCGGCTCGAGGCGATCAACCGTGCTGCGATCCCCATGTACATATCGGACGGCTGGAACGACATGTTCACCGCCGACGTGCTGTTCTGGTTCGAGAACTACGCCGGGCCCAAGAAAATGATGATCGGACCCTGGACTCACAACTCCAAGCGCGACCCTCAAGATGTCGTCGACGAGCGCAACCGCCTGACCACGACGGAGGAGCACCGCTGGTTCGACTATTGGCTGAAAGGGATCGAGAACGGCGTCATGGACGGGCCCGCGGTGAACTACTCGGTCCTGACCGGCCCCGAGATGGCGCACGTCTGGCGCGAAAGCGCCGCCTGGCCGCCTCCAGGGATCGGCAGCCAAACCTATCATCTCGCCAAGGAGCGGACGCTCGCGAGCGGCCCGCCTGCGCCGACGGAGGGCTCCGACGCCTATCGTCTGGACTACACCACGACGACCGGCCCCAACTCCCGTTGGAACGCGGTTTTCGGCTTTCCCCTCGACTATCCCGACATGACGGCGAACGACAAGAAGAGCCTTAGCTACACGTCGGAGCCCCTGGCGGCCGACACCGAAATCATCGGCTTTCCGGTGGTGACCCTCTACGTCTCCTCGACCGCCAACGACGGGGACTTCCACGCCCTGCTCGAACGGGTCGACGGCAAGGGCGTCTCCCACTACGTCAGCGAGGGCATCCTGCGGGCCTCCCAGCGCAAGCGCCGCCCCGCCCCCTGGAAGAACTTCGGCCTGCCCTACCACAGCCACGCCAAGGCCGACGTGCAGACCCTGTCTCCGGGCGAGGTGGTCGAGCTCGAGTTCTTCCTGCTGGCGACGGCGACGACCTTCAAGAAGGGGGACCGGGTTCGCCTGGCCATCATGGGCGCCGACGCCGACAACACGGAGTCCCTGCTGTTCGAGGAGATTCCGACGGTCACGCTGCACTACGGGGGCGAACGCAAATCCAGCCTGGTCCTGCCGGTACGCCAATAGGACGGCCAGAAACGTGGGCAGATCGGCGCAACGCCCAGCCACGCGACCTCCGTATTTGGCCGCCGGAAACGCAGTCTTTATCCTGATGCCATGAGCGTCGCGAAATCCGAACATCCAAGGAGCGCAAGATGAGGGACCTGCCGGCCGGTTCCCTGCGCGACACGGCGGAGCTCGCCCGGCGCTACGCCGAGAACAGCCATTGGCAGCGGACGCGCGGTCTTGCGCTGATCGAGATCGCCGCGCCGATGGCAGGCGAGTGGGTGCTGGACCTCGGCTGCGGCACGGGCGAACTCGCCGCCGAGCTGGCCCGGCGGGTGGGGCCATCCGGCCGGGTCGTGGCGGTGGACCCCAACCCTGCCCGCCTGCAACAGGCAAAGGCCAACAGGCCTCCGGGGCTGGACCATCTCGAGTTCCGGCAGGCCTCGGGCACCGACCTCGAGGGCGTGGCGGACGGGTCTCTCGACCTCGTCTATTCCAACTACGCCATCCACTGGATCCTGGACCAGCCGGCGATGCTGGGCGAGGTCCGACGGGTGCTGCGTCCCGGCGGCCGCTTCGTCGCGGAGTTCCTGCGCGCCTACGTCGGGCTCTTGGTGGAACTCGTCCGCCTGATGCCCGACGGCGAGAGCCACCTGGGGGAAAACCGCTTCCTCGGCGAAGCCGCGTGGCGGGACACGATCGCCGCGTGCGGTTTCGAGGCCGTCGTCTTCGAGAGCCCCGACTTCCCCCTCGAGTACGAGGACCTCCCCTCCCTTTGCGACTGGCTGGAGGCCACGTCCCACGGCGCTTTCGACGCCGCCAAGATCCCGGCCGAGAAGCGCGCCGCCCTGGACGTGCGCTTCCCCGGCGCGATCGCCCTCACCTGCCAGGCCTACCGCATGGTGCTGCGCCGCGGCGCCTAGGCTCCTCCCCTTCCGGATGGTCGGGCGGCCGAGCCCCGGACACTGGCCAGGATCATGCCGCTCGCTTTCCATCCCGGCGCCATCAAGGCATAGGCGCTTTGGGGCCGTCGCGCCTCAGAGCGCCGCGGTCAGGCCGCCGTCGACGAAGAGCACATGGCCGTTGACGTAGGAGGCGGCCGGCGAGGCGAGGAACACGGCCGCCCCGGCGACCTCTTCCGGCGCGCCCCAGCGGCCGAGCGGCACGCGCTGCTCGATGTAGGCGGCGAAGTCTCGGTCCGCCACCAGCGCCTCGGTCATGTCGGTGGCGAAGAAGCCGGGTGCGATGGCGTTGCAGGCGATCCCCTTCGGACCGAGCTCGACCGCCAGCGCCCGGGTCAGCGCCGCGAGCCCGCCCTTGGTCGCCACATAGGCGGCGACCGTCGGACGGGCCAGAGGTCCCATGACCGACGCGGTGTTGATGATCCGTCCCTCGCCGCGGCCGACCATGTGGCGCGCGGCGGCCCGCGCCAGCCGGAAGCAGGAGGTCAGGTTCGTCTCGACCATCCTGTCCCAGTCGTCGTCGGCAAGCTCGGTCAAGGGCTGTCGGTGCTGCAGCCCAGCGTTGTTCAACAGCACGTCGAGCCGGCCCTCGGTCTGGACCACGTCCCGCACCGCCGCCTCGACGGCGGCGCGGTCCCGGAGGTCGAAGGCGATCTCCCGGGCCGCCGCGCCGTCCGCGCCCAGCGCCGCCACCTGCGCCTCGAGGGCGTTCCTGTCGCGGCCGCAGAGCACCAGCCTCGCGCCGGCCCCCGCCATGGCCGCGGCCATCGCCCGGCCGAGCCCCCGGGAGGCACCGGTGATCATCACCACCTTGTCATCCAGCGAAAAATCGGGCCTCGCGGTCACGGGGGGCTCTCTCCTTCGTCCTTCATCTTTCGAACGCCCTCGGGGCGAATGATAGCCCGCTTGCTCCTTCGCCGGCAGGGGGCATTCCGTACAACGTCGAGGAAGCAGCCATTTGGCCGCGTGTCGGGCTTGCGGCACGGAAAGAGGTTCCGGATCGAGAGCGAGCCAAGGCTTTCGTAGGGGGCCAGGCTGTCATCCACCTAACTTAGTTCAATTCCAAAGAAAATCCATAGCTATTGATATACCTCAATGTTACACGCAGAAAAGGCCCTAGGTTTCGTCCAGGTATCCCCTCTAGCCAACCGTCGAAACCTTCCAATGAAGAGGTCTGAAATGAGGCACTTCTTGCAATCGCTCCTCGTCTGTTCGCTTGTCCTGGCGGCCTTCGCCGGGGCAGCGGAGGCCGATGATACGCTCGATATGGCGCTGGAATACTTCAAGCCCCTGCCATCGACCATTCCGGCGGTGCGCGACAACCCGATCACACCGGAGAAGATCGCGCTCGGCAAGGCGCTGTTCTTCGACCCCAGGCTCTCCGCCTCCGGCGTCTTCTCCTGCAACTCCTGCCACAACCTGGCGACCGGCGGCGACGACAACCTGGAGACCTCGATCGGCCACGGTTGGCAGAAGGGGCCGCGCAACGCGCCGACGGCGCTCAACTCCGTCTTCAACGAGGCCCAGTTCTGGGACGGCCGGGCCGAAGACTTGAAGGCCCAGGCCAAGGGGCCCGTGCAGGCCGGCGTCGAGATGGCCAATACCCCCGAGAACGTTGTCCTCACGCTCAGCTCCATGCCGCAGTACGTCGCCTGGTTCGAAGAGGCCTTTCCCGGCGAGAGCGACCCGGTCTCCTTCGACAACATGGCCAAGGCCATCGAGGCCTTCGAAGCGACCCTGATCACGCCGGCGCCCTTCGACGCCTACCTGAACGGCGACGATGCGGCTCTCAGCGACCTGCAGAAGACCGGCCTCGCTCTCTTCATGGACAAGGGCTGCGCCGCCTGCCACAACGGCATCAACGTCGGCGGCACCGGCTACTATCCCTTCGGCGTGGTCGAGCGCCCGGGCGGCGACGTGCTGCCCGAGGGCGACAAGGGCCGCTTCGCGGTCACGGCCACCGCGGACGATTCTTACGTCTTCCGCGCCTCGCCGCTGCGCAACATCGCGGTGACGGCGCCCTACTTCCACTCTGGCCGGGTCTGGGGCCTGGAAGAGGCCGTGGCCATCATGGGCACTTCTCAGCTCGGCGAGGAGTTGAACGAGGAGGAGGTCTTGGCCATCACCGCCTTCCTCGAATCCCTGACCGGCACCATGCCCACCGTGACCTATCCGGTGCTGCCCCCGGAAACCGGAGCTACGCCGCGGCCCTCGGGCGAGGTGATCACCAAGTAGAACCGGCCGGCACAACCGCAAAGCTGAGGAAGCGCGGACCATCCGCGCTTCCTTCTTTTCTGGTAAACGCGCGACCGCTCGGTGATGAGGCGGCGGGCCCCTTCCCTCCTTCATCGCCAAGGCCGACTACGGCGCAGCCTCGCTCCTGCGCACGATGGGACCGCCGTGCGGCGGCGTGGTAGGCTCGCGCATCTGCCTCACGGTCGGTGTGGCACTTTGGGTCGGGAGCCGGAACATGACACCAGAGGAAAGGGCGGCCGCGCTGGACGAACGCTTCGTCGCCACCTACGAGGCAGCGCGGCGACGGAGGCTCGAGGCGCAGATGCACCGCGCCCTCTTGCTCATCGTCGACGATGTCATGCTGTTCTATCATCGGGGCCGGGAGCCGGAGGTCATTTCCGGGATGCGCCCGCCGCCCTACGACCGGCTCAAGACCCTGGGCCATGTGCCCCTCGCCATCTACTGTCTGCTGAGCGGCCGCCTCGAGGACGACGAACCCATGGTGCCGGAGCTGCTCGACGAGCTGCGGGCCTACCGGGCGGAGCTCGCCGCCACGGCCGATGCTCTGGACACCCGCGAGGTCGTCGAGGCCGGACTGCTGAGCCATCCGGTCGAGATTCACGCGCGCAGCCTCGCCTTCCTCGATGGGGTTCTCGCCGAGGGCCGGATGAGCACGGCTGAGCTGACGGCCTACTGCCGCGCTAACGTGCCGGACCTGCACGCCTGCTTCGCGGGCGCCACCCGAGTGCAGCTCGACGCCTGTCATGCAGAGATGCTGCGGCTGAAGGAACAGGTGCTCTCGGCGGAGGACTGGGCCGGCCTGCGGGTCCTGGTCATGGGGCCCCACATGGCCCACAAGGACGAGAACTTCCTGCAGTACTTCGCCCGGCTCCTGCACACCTCCATGTACTCGGACAAGCGCCTAGTCTACTTCGAGGGCGAGGACCGGGAGGCGGCGCTGGACCTCATGGGCACGGCCATCCTCGACCAGGAGGCCTCCCAGGCCGTGTTCGCCGACGACATGCGCCTCCACCGGGACGTGCTGGCCGACGCCACGAAGCTATATCTGGGGGAGCTCTTCGCCGACGCGGAACGCCTCGGCGCCGAGCCGCCAGAGTAGGCCGCCGTCATCCAGGTGGCGCGAGCCGGTGCCAGACCTTGGCGATGAAGCCCCGCGGGTCCGCCTCCGCCACCCGGCGGAGGATCTCGGGTCCGCCGTCCCGGCAGCGCCACGCGTAGACGGTGGCTCGCCCGGTCACCGCCATGGGGATGGCCTCGGAGCCCGGGTTCTCCTCGCAGAAGTCGTTCATGGCGGGGCTGGGCACGCGGCTTTCGTCCGCCTTCTCGGAACAGGGCAGGTTGGCGCCGACGAAGCAGCCGTAGACCGCACCCTCCATGCAGCGCCACCGGGTCCCGCGGGCGATCAGATCGCCGGGCATGTCCGGCGCCAGATTGAGAGCGCGCCGCAGGCCCTCCACCACACCCGGGGGCACCGCCGGCCCGTCGTAGGGCGGCCCCGGCCGGTCAGCGGTGACCACGGCCGCGCAGTAGGCGAAGGGATCACCCTCCTCCGCCGCGTCGTCGCCACCCGCCCGCGCACCGCCGGCCACGGCTGAGAGAGCCGCCGCCAGAAACGTCAGGCAGCAAGCCGACTTGACCTTCACGAGACCCCTCGGCGGTTTTCTAGTGCCGCCAGGCATCAGAGCTGGCTCTCGATCGGCAGGATGCCGATGAAGCCAGACAGGAACCGCTGTCCGAAGCTCGTCTCCGGCTCGGACTCGTAGCGCACTTCCTGGCCGTCGTTCTCGGTGACCCAAAGGACGCAGTCCGCCTCGTCGAGCAGCACCCGGTAGCTGTTCTCCGGCCGCACGCCCTCGTCCATGTAGGCGATCACCTGCTCGGCTAGTTCCGGGCTTTCGATGTAGAGTCCCACTTCCGTGTTGATGTTGGCCGAGCGCGGATCGAGATTGAAGCTGCCGATGAAGACCGCCTTGCGGTCGAAGACGAAGGCCTTGGTGTGCAGCGCTGCCTTCGATTCGAAGGAGACGACGGATTGGTCCGCGCCCCCGGCGTCCGGGCGCATCTCGTAGAGTTCCGCCCCGCTTGCCACCACCGCTTTGCGGTAGTTGGCATGGCCGGCGTGGGCGGCGATGACGTCGTTCGACGCGAGGGAGTTGGTGAGAATGCGGACCCGGACGCCTCGCTCCGTCAAGGCCTTGATCACCGCGACGCCCTGTTCTCCCGGAACGAAGTAGGCGGCTTCGATCAGCAGTTCGTCTTCGAGAGCGTCCGTTTCCTTGAAGAAACCCGTTATCAAGGAACCGCCGGCGACGTTTTGCTTTCCGATCACCGCCGGGTCGTCCCACACGACCGTCCCGGGCGCCCAGATGAACTGGTCGCGCAAGGACATCAGCTGGGACTTGAGCTCGGCCACCTCCTGATCGAGCGGAAAGGGATAGGTGTCTTCAGCGATGCGCTCTCGCATCGCAACGGTCAGGGCCTCCAGGTCCCCGGTCGTGGCAGGCGCCTCCATGAGCGCAGCGATGGGAACCGACCAGTCGCCGTTCCAGAAGTAGTCGAACACCAGGGACACCTGCCGAACCACCGGGCCCGCCGCGGCGGCGTCCAGATCCCGGAAATTGGCGTCTGTCGCGACGCCGAAGTAATGATTGCCGACGTTCCGGCCGCCGACGATCGCCACCGCGTTGTCCGCCACCATGAGCTTGTTGTGCATGCGGTGATTGATCCGGCGCAGGTCGGTCAGGAAGTCGAAGACCCGCGCGCTCCGGTGGGCGAAAGGGTTGAAGATGCGGATCTCGATCTTCGGATGGGCGTCGAGAGCCGCAATCACCGAGTCCCGCCCGGCGAGGCCGATGTCGTCGACGAGAACGCGGACCCGCACACCGCGGTCGGCGGCCCGGACCAGGCGTTCGGCGAGGATCCGGCCGGTCATGTCGGCTTCCCAGAGATAGTACTGGAGATCGAGGCTCTTTTCGGCCAAGTCGGCGAGGGCGATGCGGTCCAAGAAGGCGGCGCGTCCACTGCGGACGATGGCGAAACCGGACCGGTCCGGGTGCTGCGCTAGGGCTTCCTCGAAGATCCGCCCCAAGGTCGTATGGGAATGGTCGGAGATCGCCGTCGACCTGGTGCGCGGATAGTCCTCCGGCGGGCTCGAGCAAGCCATCACCAGCATGCCCGAAACCAGAAGCGCCAAGAAAGGCCTGCAAGCGCTCTGCATCGCCATTCGCCGAACCCTTTCCGTCCCGGCTCAGATACCCTCCGGCCGACGTTCGCACAACCGGGAAGCGCCGGGAAGGCGCATCGGTAAGACGCTCGGTCAGGCGCCTCGGAGCCCGCGAAGCGCCCCTCGCGTGACCACGGGCAAGATCCCGCGCGCCTCACTTCCGGCCTCGCTTGGCTTCGCGCTCGTTTTGCCCGAAGGTGCCGGTGAGTGCTTGGAGGCGTTCGACGGCCGATGCCGAACGGCGCAATCGAAATCGTTGGAGCAAGCCGGCCCGAGAGTCCTCCAACCAGCCATGGCGGCTAGCATGGAGGCCCCGTGACGTCGAGAAAGGAAGACCTGGCCCGCGCCATCGACCGGGAGGCGAAAGGGCTGATCCGGCACTACGACTTCTCTCCGCGGACCCGGGTCTCGCTTCTCAGCGAATCCGAGAACAGGGTCTATCTGGTCAGAGATCCGGACCGGGCCGAGGATCACGTGATCCGGGTGAACTCGGGACGCCTCGCCTATCACACGCCTCCGGCCATCGCCTCGGAGCTCACCTGGCTGATGGCGCTCAGGCGGGATACCGACATCGCGGTGCCCGTGGTGCTCGCGGCCAAGGACGGCGCGCTGCTCCGGACCTTCGACGGGCCCGGCGTCGACAAGCCGCGGCACGCCGCCGTCTACAGCTTCCTGAGCGGCCGGGAGCCGCCCGAGGACGACCTGGAGCCCGGCTTCGAGCGGCTCGGCGAGATCTCGGCGCGGATGCACGGCCACGCAAAGCGCTGGGAGCCGCCAGAGGAGTTCCAGCGTCACTCCTGGACGCCCGAGATCATCCTGGACGACCAGTTGAACTGGGGCCCCTGGCAGGCGGGCCACGGGATCGAAGGCGAGACCCTGGCGCTGCTCGCCCGCCTCGACCGGGTGGTGCGCCAGCGGCTCGCCGCCCTTCCCAGGGACCGGGAGCGCTTCGGCCTGATCCACGCCGACCTCAGGCTCGCCAACCTGCTGGTCGAAGGCGACCGCACCGCCGTCATCGATTTCGACGACTGCGGCTTCGGCTGGTACCTCTACGACCTGGCGACGGCCCTCAGCTTCCTGGAGGAGCGACCCGACGTCCCGAAGCTGATCGACTGCTGGCTGACGGGCTACAGGAGGATCGCCGAGGTGCCGGCGGACATGGAAGCGGAGATCCCGACCCTCGTCATGCTGCGCCGCCTGCAACTGATCGGCTGGGTCGGCTACCAGCGGCACCGCATCGCCTTCGCCCGCGACATCGCCCCGCGGTTCACGACCGAGTCCTGCCGCCTGGCGGAGGACTATCTGACCAAGTTCGGTTAGCAGGCCGCTCTGAAGATCCCTGGCAGGTGTCGAGCGACCATGATTCGGTTCTATGGCGGGATCTGGAACGGAGACTGGCCACGCGCGGCGGGCGTCGGGACAGCAGGAGGTGTTTTTCCCGCGTGCGCTGCGACGCCTGCGCACCCGGCCACGCCACCGGGTCGGCAGCTTACTAGGCCAGGCACTTGAATCTCTCCATGTGCTTGACGAGCGCACCGATCATACCGGGTTCCATCGCTGAATGGCCCGCATCGGGCACGATGGTGTACTCGGCCTCGGGCCAGGCTTGGGTCAGATCGTCCGCCGCCTTGATGGGACAGACGAGGTCGTAGCGCCCGTGCACGATGAATGCGGGCAAATAGCGAATCCGGTCGACCCGGTCCAGCAGCGAATTCTCCGGCAGAAAGATGCCGTTGCTGAAGTAATGGGCTTCCATGCGGGCAAGGCCCAGCGCCAGCACGTCCCCGGAGAACTCCTCGACAAGAGCGGGGCTGGGCAGCAGCGTCGACGTGCTGCCTTCATACCGGCTCCACGCTCTCGCCGCGGGCATATGGACGGCGGGATCCGGATGCATCAGTCGCCTGGAATAGGCTTTGAGCAGATCGCCGCGTTCATCCGGCGGGATCTGGGCCGCGAACGCGCGCCATGCCTCCGGCGCTAGGGTGCGCATCCCGTAGAGGAACCAATCGATCTCCGATTGCCGACAGAGGAAGATACCGCGCAGGCCCAGCCCAAGAACCGAACCGGGATGCGCCTCGGCATAGGCGATCGCCAGGGTCGACCCCCAGGATCCGCCGAAGACGATCCAACGCCCGATGTTGAGATGGCGGCGCAGCGCTTCGATATCCTCGATCAGCAGTGGCGTCGTGTTTTCGCGCGTCTCGCCGAAGGGCCGGGATTGGCCCGATCCGCGCTGGTCAAAAAGAACGATCCGGTAGTGCGCGGGATCGAAGAACCTCCGGTTCTTCGGACTGGAGCCGACGCCCGGACCGCCATGCAGAACCACGACAGGCACGCCCCCAGGATTGCCGCTCTGCTCGTAGTAGAGCGCGTGCAGATCGCTGACGGGTAGCCAGTCCGTCTCGTAGGGCTCAATCCGGGGATAGAGTTCCTGGCGTAGCATGGACCCTCTTCGGCCTATGACCCGGGACCGCCTTTGGCGGGCGCGCGGAATCCCGGCATGCCGGAAGAAATGCGACCCCTCGCTCAGCCCATGCGGTGCTTTCCGATGAAATCCAAGACCGCCTTGTTGAACGGATCGGGATACTCCCAGAGGTAGGCGTGTCCGCCCTTCGCGGTGCCCCAGACCGCTCGGGGAATGGCCTCGTGAAGCTTCTTCGACAGAGAGACGGGGATGAGAATGTCCTCTTCGCCGGCCAGTACGAAGGTCGGCACCGCGATCTCGCCGAGACGCGCCGTCGTGTCATGGACCTGGATGGCGTGGAGTTGCGAGAGATAGGCGTCGACGGACTGATCCAAGCCGGCCATGGCGTCTTCGAACTCCTTCAGCTCCGGCTCCCGATTGTTGAAGAAGTCCTGCGTGAAGGCCCACAAGGTAACATCGCGCATCACCGTCGAAACGCCCATCGCCGGCGCCATGTCCTGCCAGAGGCGGAACATGCGGGAACAGAACGGCCCGGGCGCGCCATAGGTGCAGCAGAGCGACAGCGAACACAGGTCGCCGCCGTAGGCGAGCGCGTATTCCTGCGCGATCATGCCGCCCATCGACACGCCGACGAGATGGAAATCGCGAATGGCGAGATGATCGACCAGCGCCTTCGCATCGCTGGCCATCAGCGCCGTCGTGTACGGCCCCTCCGGCCAATCGGTCTTGCCGATGCCGCGGTTGTCGAAGCGCAGCACGCGATAGCCGGCGGCCAGAAAGGCCGGAACCTGGTCGGCCCAGGTGTCCAGGTCGTCGGCGAGACCGTTGATCAGAACAATGGTCTCCGGACCCTCGCCTTCGAGGCGGTAGTGCATGTTGATGCCGTTGACTTTGGCCGTAGTCATGATTGCTCTCCTTGGTTTTCCTTGGTCCTTTTGCGCCGGATCAGCGTGCCGGCCGTGCGCCCACCAGGCCCCGAGGCCGCACGACCAGGATCAGAATGACGACGCCCAAGGTGATGGCGCCGTGGTAGGGCAGTGCCCCCTCGGGAAGATAGGCCGACAGATAGATCTCCACTCCGCCGAGCACGAAACCGCCGAGCACGGCGCCGCCCAGACTGCCGAGGCCCCCAAGCGTCGTGGCTATGAATGCCTTCAACAGGGGGATCAAGCCCATCAGCGGATCGACCGACGAGCGCTGCGCGATCCATAGAATCGCGACGATCGCGGCCAGTATGCCCGACAGGCCGAAGGCGGCGGCGATGACCTGGTTGGCGCGAATGCCCATCAGACGGGTAACGTCGAAGTCGTCGGCCGCCGCCCGCATGGCCAGTCCAATAGTGGTGTGCTTCAGGAAAAGCGTCAGCGCCACCAGCACCAGGCCCGCCACGCCGATCGACAGCAGACGGTTCACGCCGATCGGAATGCCCCCGATGCTCACGATCGCCGTCAGCGCATCCGGCATCGGCACGACTTGCGGCCTCGTGGAGATGAAGATCTGGAAGGCGAGTTGCATCAGAATGGCGACCGCGAAGCCGGTGAGGAGCTGAGTGGCGCCACTTGCCCCGCGCACGGGGCGAAAGGCGATGCGCTCGAGCAGGATCGCGCAGGCCATGACGGTGAGGATCGCCGTCAACGCCGCCGCAGCAAAGGGCAAGCCGGCAGCTATGGCAAAGACGATCACATAGCCGGTCAAGGTCATCAGCGCGCCATGGGCAAAGTTGATAAGCCCCAATATGGAGTAGACAACGGCGAGTCCGAGCGCGAGCAGCGCGTAGGTCCCGCCCAGGCTGAGCGCGTTGACCGTCTGTTCGGCGAAGTAGGCAAAACCCATGCCTAGTCGCCTTCTCCGCCCAGATAGGCCTGCGCGATATGGCCCGAGGCACGCAACTCCGCCGCGGTCCCCTGCATCGCCATGGTGCCGTTGGCGAGCACATAGATGCGGTCCGCGATATCGAGCGCAGCAGCCGCGTTTTGCTCGACGAGGAGGATGGTCTGACCGCCCTGGCGCAGCCGCTCGATAAGCTCGAAGATCGTATCGACGATCTGGGGCGCCAGCCCCAGCGACGGCTCGTCCATCAGCAGAAGCCGCGGCTGCGACATCATGGCCCGTGCAATCGCCAACTGCTGCTGCTGGCCGCCCGACAGCGTGCCGGCCAACTGGTTCTGCCGCTCGGCGAGAATCCGAAACAGCGAGAACACCTCCTCCCGGCCTTCCGTCCAGGACCGTCTGTCGCGCCGGGCCGCCGCGCCCAGCCTCAGGTTCTCCTGCACCGTCAACGACGGGAACACCCGCCGGCCTTCCGGGACCAGGGTTACGCCACGGGACACGATCTCTTCGGTCCGCACGCCGTCGAGCCCTTTCCCGTCGAACCGAATGGCGCCGCCGACCGGCGGGACAAGCCCGACGATCGCTTTCAGCGTCGTCGACTTGCCCGCACCGTTCGCGCCCAGAAGCGCGACGATTTCGCCCGCCTCGACCGTCAGGTCAATTCCCCTGACCGCCTGGATCAGACCGTAGTTCACGGCCAGATCCTTGACCTCGAGCAAGGCCATCGTCGCGCCCGGGTCGCCTTCCGCTTCAGTTGAACCTTGCGGCGGGAACGATGGCCGGGTCCGGCATCTCCCGGCTGACGAGCTCGCGCTGGCCGTTCTCGATGCGGATGATCGCCACCGGCCGCGTCGGGGTGCCGTTGCCGCCCTTGTAGCTGATGGCGGCGGTGGCGCCCTGTACGTTCTCGAGCTCCGCCATGGCGTCGCGTATGGCAACCGGGTCGCTGCTTCCGGCCTTGCTCACGGCAGCCTCCATGATCTGGGCTATGTCGTAGCCCAATGCATCCATGATCGTTTCGGACGGCTTACCGAACTTGGCCTGATACTTCTCCTCGAAGTCGGCCAGCGGGCTGCCCGGCTCCGAGAATCCGGACGAGGTGTAGACCACGCCCTCCACCGTCTCGCCCATGGCGAAGGTGGTCGGGGAATCGATGCCATCGCCGGCGATCACCGGGGTCATCAGGCCAGCGCCGCGCAGCTGACGGATGAATGCGGGGAAATCCGGCTCGAACGCCGACGTGACGATGACGTCGGGCGCCGGATTCAACTGCTTGATCTTGGTCACCTCGGCCGAGAAATCCGGCTGCCCCAGCGCATAGGTTCCTTCGCCGACGACCTTGCCACCCAGCGTCTCGAAGGCCTCGCCGAAGTAGGTCGGCATGCGTGTATACTCGATGTCGGGCGATTGCAGGAGAAACGCGTTGCGGTAGCCGCTGTCATAGGCGTAGGCGGCCTGCGCCGCACCCTGCACGTTGTCGGTTACCGCGTTGGCGAACACGAAGCCCTGGCCGGTGACCGGCAGCGTCGGCGAGGACGAGCAGGTCGAGATGGCCGGCACCTGGGCATCGATGATGATCTGCGCCGTGGCATGCACCATGCTGGAATCGCAGGAAACGATCATCATCTGAGCGCCCTGATCGATGAGATCCTGGGTGATGATCGCGTTCTGTGCGTTGTCGGACCGGTTGTCGGCGACGATCAGCCGGATCTTGTGCTTGCCGGCGAGCCCGCCGCCCGCGTTGATCTCGTCCATCGCCACGGCGAAGCCATCCAAGACCGGGCTGTCATAGGGCGCGTTCCAACCGGTTTTCGCGATGGCGGCGCCGACGACGAGCTCCTCTTCGGCAGCCGCGCCGGTGATCCCGGCCAGGCTGAGGGCCAATGCCGCACCGAGCAATTTCTGATGAAAAGTCATTCTCATTTGCTGATCCTCCCTCGGGTTTTAGGTCTGTTCGTGCGCCATGTCTGCCGCACGCTTGTGGCCGATATAGGCCTCGATCACGGCGGGCTCCCGCTTCACCTGATCGGGTTCACCGCTGGCGATGACCTGCCCCTTGTTGAGCACGACGATCCGGTCGCAAAGTTTCATGATGAGCTTCAGGTCGTGATCGATAACGAGCAGGCCAATGCCGTACTGACGGCGCAGATGCGATAGCGCGTCGAACAGCGCCGCCGATTCCGTCGGGTTCATGCCCGCAGCCGGTTCGTCGAGCAGGAGAAAGTCGGGCTCCAGGGCCAGCGCACGGGCGATTTCCAGCCGTCTTTGCGCGCCGTAGTCGAGCGTCCCGGCCACGCGATCGGACATCGCCTCGAGTCCCAGCTCGACAAGAAGCCGCTCCGCCAGCGCCCGCGCCTCGCTCTGCCTCAGGGAAGGCCAGTGGGCGATGGCCGGGACCTCCACGTTCTCCCGCACGGAGAGATCGCGGAACAGACGGATGTTCTGGAAGGTCCGGCCGACGCCGGCGCGGGCGAAGTCGTCAGGCGACCATCCGCTGGCGTTCTCACCGGCCACCGAAACGCTACCGCTCGTCAGCGGCAGGACGCCCGAGAGCGCATTGAGCAGAGTCGTCTTGCCCGAGCCGTTCGGCCCGATCAGGCCGACGATCTCGCCGGTCGAAAGCGTCAGGCCGGCATTGTCGAGCGCCAGGAGCCCGTCGAAACTCTTCACCGCGTCGCTGATCGCCAGCGTCTTGGCTTCGCTGACGGCCAGGCCGTCGAGAATCGCCGCCTCGGCCGCTGCCGGGCGCCGAGCGGACCTGGCCAGACGCAGGATCTCGTCCCATTCGAGACGCGGCACGAGACCGCCCGCCCGCTTGTACATGACCAGCAATATCAGCAGGCAGAGCCCCGCCTGGGTCAACCCGAACGCCTCGGGCATCGCGAAACCGAGGACATCGAAGCCGCCCTCGAGCCGGCGCAGCACCTCGATCACGCCGGTCACCGCGACGGTGCCGAGAACGGCGCCGCTGACGGTCGCCATGCCGCCGACGATCAGCATCGTCAAGAGCGTCAGCGTGTCGTCGAAATAGAACTTCGACGGGGAGAAGGCCCCGAGAAAGTGGCCGAGCAAGGCGCCCGACAGGCCGCACAGGACCGCGCTCAGAACCCAGCCGGCCAAGCGCGTGCGGCGAAGGTTGACGCCGCAAGCCGCAGCCGCCAGCTCGTCGCCCCGGCTGGCGCGCAACTGCATGCCGGCGATCGTGTCCCGAAACAGGCGCGCCGCCAGGATCGCCAGCACCACCGCCGTCGCAGCCGTCCAAAGCCCGGTCGTCCGGCGCACGCCGAGAAAGGCGTCGCTGCCACGGGTGAAATCGGCCGCGCCGATGATGACGCCATGCACGATCAGGAGAATCCCCAGCGTGCCGATCACCGCCGAAGGGCCGTCCATGCGGACAATCGGCAGGCCGACGATCAGCGCGATCAGCCCCACCAGCACCAGGGTCACGAGCAGCGCAGGGACGAATTCGAGCTGCATGCCGGCCAGAAGTGGCGGCAGGTTCGGCAGGACCATAGCCTTTGTCGACAAGGGCAAGGTCAAAAGGCCGGACGCATAGGCGCCGATTCCGATAAAGGCGACATGGCCGAAGCTCAAGATACCCGAGTTGCCCGAAAACACGCCGATTCCGATCACCGCGATCATATTGATCATCATCAACGTCAGGGTCCGCTGCGGCGCTACGCCGGCGCCCAGATCGAAAGCAAGAGCGGTCGCGAGCAACGGGATCGCCAGAAAGAGCGCGCCGGCCAGCGCCTCGCGCATCTGGAGAGAGACGAAGGCGGGCCTGCGTCCGGACGTCGGGGCCATCACAGATCTTCCGAGAACTGGTCGAAGGCCTGCTGGGCGACCAGCACGTCATCGATCCGCTTGGGGACGCGCTCGCCCAGCGCCTCGACGACACCGTTGACGAGAAGATTGAGCCCTACGCTGAGCGACGCCGTCGAATGCCAGAAGAGCCCCGTGCCGGTCGGCAACGCGATCACCTTGTCGCTGACTTCATGCGCCCAGGAGCAATAGGTGTCGGTTACAACGATGATGTCGTAGCCACGCGCCTTGGCGATCTGGCCGAGACGCTGCGTCGCCTTGTCGTAACGGTAGAAGTCGATCAGCACCATCGTCCGGCGCTGCGCGGGCTCGTAGAGCACCTCGCAATAGTGGCCGTTTTGCCCGTCCGCCAGCTGCACGCCCGGGCGGATGTACTCCAGCCGGCTCGTGAACTCGATTGCCAAGCCGCGCGCCATGTGAAGGCCGCTCACGATCACCCTTTCGGCTTCCGTCAGCGCGTCGACCGCCCGCGCCCATGTCGAGGTGGTGGTGACGTCATAGGTTGCCCGTATCGCCGCCAGTTCCGCGTCGAGACTCTCGTTCAGCGTCTTGTGGGTGGCCCGATAGGTCGTGAAAGCCTCGTAGCGCCGGCTTATCGACCAGAGGGACTCGTCGTCGGGCCCGTACAGATCGACCCGCAATCTGCGCCGCACGTCCGTGATGCCGTCGAAGCCAAGCTTGCGCAGCAGCCGGCCGGCGGTCATCGGGCTGACGCCGGCATCTTTTGCGATCTTCGCCGCCGTATCCAGAACCAGGCAACTGGGCCGCGACAGGATATGGGTCGCCAGCTTCTTTTCCGATTTTGTCAGGTTGCGGTAGCTGCCGCGCAGCGAGCTGAGAACCAGTGTCTCCAGCAAGGTCTCGCGCTGCTCAGGAACGCCAGCCTGCTCCTCCGCACCCAAGCTGCTGTGGCTGTCGCCCTTAGTTCGCAATTTCCCAGCGACGGGCGCCGATTGTCCAAACGACCCCGGGCGCGCGTCCTCCATTTTGTTAGTTTAGTATAATCATAAGATATTCTGGTACTCAACTACCATTTTCGCATAACATCCCGACCGATGCCCGGACGGCCCGCCACCGCCGGGCGCCGAGAGCGGGATGGCATGAGATTGCGCGATGCGATCCACCCGAGGCCCCGGACGCGACCTGGGAATTCGGCGGGCATGTGAGCTGGATGACCGTCCGGCTCGCGTCCGGCAGGGACGGCAGGCGCCCAACGCTGGAACATGCAATGCTGACGGACGAAGCCGGCGAAGAGCACTGGACGCAATTGGGCCCCGGCGCGACCCGCATCGGCTGGGACCTGTCGTTCCTCGGCCTGGCGCTTCGCCTGGACAGCGGCGCGCGGCGACCGACCGCGAAGCCGACGATGCCTGGATGGCTTCGGATGCGGGCAAAGCGTTCATGCGCGCCTGCGCTGACGCTTGGGGGCAGCGCACATCTCGGCGGGTGAAGCACCCGATGTCGCGCGCGCCATGGCGGCGCGCACGGGCGCGGCTCATGTGGGCGAGTGATGCAGGCTTTCGATATGCTTGGCGATCCGGTGCGCAGGCGTAGCCTCGAACCACTGTCCGATCACGAGCTTTCCTCCGGTGCGATTGCTGAGATCGTGGGTGGGGAATCCGGGATCCGAAGCTCGAAGCACTCGCCACAGAGACCGCAAGGGGGAGGCGGAAAACGCCGACAAAAGGATCGAAGAGCGCCTCGCCGCAAGCGCCGCTCTACTTGAACATGCCCTCGCGCAGGTTCACCCCATGCTCCAGCCAGGCCTTCATAGCGCAGAGCATCTGCATCCAGCCGCCGCAATTGTCATAGGAAGATTCAAGGCCGGCGTCCGTCTTGCGCCAACCCTCCTCAGCGATGGAGACGAGCGTTCGCCCATCGTCCAGCGGCTCGAACCGCATCGTGACGGTCGTGTTATAAACGCCGGCCGGATCATCGGCGCCGTCGTTGGCCGCCCACCGCAGAATGATGCGGCGGTTCTTTTCCACCTCCACGACCTCAACCGGAAACGCGCCCGGAAAATCATGGAAGTTCCAGTGGACCGTGGCGCCGGTTTCGAGCCGCCCCTTTGCGCCGCCCGTGGTGAAATAGGCTGAAAGCTGGTCGGGGTTCACGACCGCCTCAAAGACCTCGTCGACCGGCTTGTCGATCCGTCCGCTGACCTCGAATTTCAGTTCCATAGAGCGCCTCCTTGCAGGTCGGATTCTTATGTTATAAAAACATAACATGTCAACCATTGAAACTGACGACAAGGTCTTCAAGGCGCTAGCCTCGCCCACCCGGCGCAACCTGCTCGACGCGTTGCGCGACAATCCGCAAACGACGGGCGAGCTGTGCGGCCTCTTTCCGGGCCTAAATCGTTGCACGGTGATGCAACACTTGAGGGTCTTGGAGGACGCCGGTCTCGTCATCGTCAAACGCGTGGGCCGTCAGCGTTGGAACTACCTGAACGCCATTCCCATCAAGCGCATCCACGATCGCTGGATCGGGGCTTATGCAGCGGGGGCGGCCGAACTTCTCGACCGGATGAAGATGAATATGGAGGGAGCCTCGGATACGTCCGAATTCACCGGATCTATGACCTAGCACTATCCGGTCACCGTTCGGCACGCGAGCTCATTCGTCCTTCGTCGGCAGGTCTGCATGCAGGTTGGTTGCGGGCAGGATTTGGACTTTGTGACATGGTTCGTGCCGAGGGGCTAGAAGTCTTAATTCCATTGCATTAGCGGGACCGCCCGGTGACTCGGCACACCACCGCATCGGTTATTTTGGCCGGTCGGCGGCATGACCGTCATGAGATGTCAGGCTGGCTTGAACCGTGTGTCGGGATCATGCGGGCCGCGCTGTTGGCTGTCGACGTGATGCCGCTTGGAGCGATCAACGCGGACAAAGGCATCTGAGATTCAAAAGAAATGAAAGAAAGAGTTGAGTGCGTGCGCCAGACCAGCCAGCACCATGACGGACGTACCGAATAATGTGAGGTTCTCGGCCCTTTTCTGTTTATCCGTCAATGAAGACCTACGGCGAGTCCACCAAGTGACCAAAGATTGTAACGGCCAAAGTATGCTGTGGACTAATCGCATCGCGCCGATTGCATTCGCCACTACCGCCAGGACGGTAGATATTATGAGGCAAGCTTCTGTCAATAGATATCACCAGCGGCTTTTTTGGGACATCCTGTTTGGCGTTGTTGGAAGAACAGGATCCAAGGCGTTCGGTCGTCACAGGCGTTTGAAAGTTCATGATTTTGGAAACGCTGCCTTCGATCTTCGGATTGTTGGTTGCCCTCGGTGGGCCACCGCTTGTGGCGCTCTATGGAACGCGTTTCGCTGCCAAACCGACTTCCGTCAAGACCAATCTTGTCTGCCAGTTCGCCCTGCTTTGGCTCCTCGCGCTTGTCCTGGTGGTCGTCGTGGTTTGGGAAGGCGCCCCCCTGTCCTCGATCGGCCTTCGTCAAGTCGGCCTTTCAACCTTCGCCTGGGCGGCGGGGATCGCATTGCTTTTCATCGTCGTGTTGGGGCCCGTCTTCCTGCGATTGCCAGGATGGTTGGGGCAGCCCGGCTTTGCGAAGCCACTCGGCACTCTGCAAGAGATGCCCCTCTGGTACTTGACTGTGGCTGTTGCCGTCGGCGGCTCGGTCGAGGAATTGCTATACCGAGGCTTTGCGATCGAGCACCTAGGCCGGCTTATCGGATACGAATGGGTCGCCGCTGCCGCCGTCGTCGTGATGTTCGGCCTAGCCCATGTTCCCATGTGGGGCTGGGCGCCTGCACTGACCACGATGCTATCGGGCGCCGTTTTGACGATCTTCTATCTTTGGCACCGCGACCTCGTCGCTAACATCTTGGCACACGTGACGACGGACTTCGTGGGTATTGTCCTCCCGGTGCTTCTGGCAAGGGTCCGCGGGCAGGGTAACGCTGCATCCTAGTCCGACCCAATCTGTCCAGCCGCGCGCTCTGGCCTGCTTCCTCGATTCAGCAAAGGCGCGCTTTTCGTCTCCCGCTTTACGACGGAGCAAACCAAGAGTTCCGAGAATCTCCGCGAAGACCTTGTCGGGTTCGACGCCGGCGGTGCGCCGGGCGTTGTCGATAAGCTGGTCGATTTCCAGGCCGTGGAGCCAGGTGAAGGTCAAGATCCTGGTTTTGCTTTTCCGTTTGTCCCATACCCGGAAACCGAGCTCAACAAACTGCCGCTGCCTTTCTACACTGCTCCCAAGATGTTCGCTCGACGGGTATCCGTATTGGTAGAAGCCGATCTGTTTGTCAGGGTACAGTGATGCCAGCCTGTCCAGATCGCGTGCGACCGCGCTCAGCGGCTCGACACTGTCGTTGGGATGCGGTAGTAGCTCACGCCGATTACGTCGCTGTGCCTGTTGAGCTGTTGCAACACGTGCGAGTTGGCCCGGGTTGGACGGGGAAGTGTCGCTTCCAGGGCAATGGGCACGTTTTCCCACCCCGGCAACGTGCGAATAACCTTGATCGCTCCAACGTACAGACCCTCAAATTGCCGCCATTTTTTGCGGCCCTGACCGAGATATAGATCGAACTCGTTGCCTATGACGACGGCCGAGGGTCGGGCCAATTTTCGGGAGTTCGGTTACGGGGGTTCCGGCCATGTAGCCTCAATCCCGAGGCAAGAGCTGTACGACATCGACCAACACGTCGCCGGGAAGCTGGGCAATGAAGTGACGCTGTCCCCAGGACTCGTCGGTCAGAGGGACCACGATTTCTAGATCGCCCTTCACATCCTCCCATAGGGCGGCGACATCGTCGGCATCCAGTGTGACAAACGTACCCCGGACTTTACTCTGGTGTGTCGCTGGAACGCTTTCGTGATCAAACCGCACAAAGCCAATTTGAAGCTCTGCGTCGCGGCCCTTCAAATGGACATACCAATCCGTCTCAAACACGGTTTCCAGCCGGAATACGCGTCGAAATTCGGATGCGGTGACTGCAGGTTGACCGACCGCAATCACCGGGTAGAGGGCCGTAAGGCTCTTGCTAGGGTCTGCCCGGCCCGCTTGGGTCGCCGCCTCGGTCATGGGTAATCTCCTCTTGCCGAAAGCCGGATTTTGCTCCATACAACCAAATACTATTTAACATACAGGCTGCACGTATGTCAAAAACCAACCGTAAGGTCCAACTTGGTGCCGCGACACGTGCAGCGCTGATCCGCACGGCTCGCCGAATGTTCGCCGATGGCTACGATGCGGTCGGCACGCCGGCAATCGCCGAGGCCGCGAACGTCACACGGGGCGCGCTCTACCATCACTTCACGGACAAACGCGCACTGTTTGCGGCGGTTGTCGACCAGGTCGCTGCGGATTTGGTGGACCGCATCGATACGGCAGCTACGGGCCATGCCGGAGACCCGGCCGAGGGCGTGCTTGCCGGTTGCCGGACGTTCATCGCCGCCTGCCAAGATGTCGAAACACGCCAAATACTTTTAGTGGACGCACCCGCTGTATTGGGATGGTCAGCTTGGCGGGAGATCGACGCACGTCATGGACTTGGAAGCCTGAAAGAGGGGCTGGCCGCCTGCGCCACGGCTGGTCTGATCGCTGCGGAAGATGTCGACGCCGTCGCCCATCTCATTTCTGGCGCACTCAACGAGGTCGTCTTCGTTGTTGCGGAAGAGCCGTCGAACACGCGGCTGAAAGAACACCTCGATGCCTGTGTCGAAAATTTGGTTCGAGGACTTCTGAGTTAGCAAATACTCATGATGCAGATGATTTCGCAGGATGGGCGCCAAATCGAACTTGATTGGTTGCGGGGGTACGCAGCCATCGGCGGAGGCAAGGCGTTTCAGAACAGGAGCATGGAGCGCCAAGCCAATCCACGAGAGCGCCTGACTGGCCACGTTCCGCCAGGAACGACCGGCCGGGTCGGCACGGCAAGCGGCCGACATCCAATCCGACACCGGCCGTTCGGCCTGGTCCGTCCGGGCGCTTTTCCTATGCCTCGAATCCCGACACGGACTCGGTCGGATCAGACGGCACGGGAACGATGCCCGGTCGAGCAGGTCATCAACCGCCTGCGGGCGGCACAACCTCGCGCGCGATCATCGACGGCCTCCGGCTGGCCGCGGAGCCAGGCTTCCTTGGATCCGACCTGGCCGTGTTTTCGCCCGGCTTCGATGGGAACGCACGGCATCATCGGCGCGCTCGCGGCCAGCATCGCGGTCGAGGCGGTGTGCCGTCCGGCGGCACATCGTCGTTGCGGCAAGGACGGTGCCCGGAACCATCATCCACCCGCCACCTGAAGCAGGAGCTTGCCGCTGACGGTGCGGGATTCAAACTTGCGATGGAGGTCGTGCACCGCATCGAACGGAAAGACCTGCTCGATGGGCATCTCCAAGGCTCCCGACATCAGTTGCTCGAGAACCGTGTTGACGCCCTGCTCCCACAGCCCCGGAACGCGCATCGCGTGGATCACTTCGAATCCCGCAAGCGAGGTCGAATTCTCATAAAGCTTCGGGCGGATGTCGAAGTCGGGATAGCCGGCGGCCTCACCGATATTGATGGTGTGTCCGTATGTCTTGAGGAGGTCGATGCTGCGCGGCAGGATGTCGCCGCCGAGCGAATCGATGACGAGATCGACCCCTTGCCCGTCCGTGAAGCGACGGACCGCTTCGACGAAGTCCTCTTCGCTGCGTTCGATGACCAGATGTGCCCCGTAAGCCCTCGCCCTGTCACCCCTGCCCGGCCCGCTCACCGTCCCGACCACCCTCGCGCCTTTCGCCACCGCGAGCTGGGTGACCGCGAGCCCGACCGCACCGGCAATGGCGTGAACCAAAACCGTCTCCCCGGGTCGCAGGTCATACGCGCTGTTCACCAGGTGATAGGCGGTCAAGGTCACGATCGGAAAGGCCGCGCCCCGATCGAGCGACATGCTCTCCGGGAGCGGGATGACGAATTCGACGCCGACGGCGCATTTCTCCGCATAGCCGCCGAGCATGCGCGGGCCGGTGATAGCCGCCACCCGCTGCCCGATCTCGAGACCGGTCACGTTCGCGCCCAAGGCGCTCACCGTTCCGGAAACCTCAAGCCCGATCACGGCCGGATAGTCCACCGGGTCGGGATAGACGCCCTCGCGCTTCTGGATGTCGCTCCAGTTCGCCGCCGCATATGCGACGTCGATGACAACCTCGCCCGCATCCGCCACCGGCTCGGGCCGGTCTACGAAGACCAGGGCGTCCACCCCTCCGGGGGCATCTATTTCGACCGCGCGAATGGGTCCGATCTCCCCGCTACAACCGGATCAGCGGTTGATGGGCGCAGCGGAAAGAGCCGCCGAGGCAGTAGACCGCGTCATATGGCAGGCGAACGACCTCAAACTTTCGGGCCTTGAGCTCGCTCGCCACCCGGTCATGGGGCTCGCCTGAGGGTATGATCACGGTGCGGTCATTGATCGTCAGGTTGTTGCAACCCATGTGGACCTTGGTGATCTCGAACGGCACGTCAATCAGATCCCAGTCCTTCATGCAGTCGGGCACGCCGTCCGGCAGGCATTCCAGGGACACGACGGCCACCCCTTCGCGCGGGGCCAGCATGACGCAATCGAGATGCGAGAAACGCTTGTCGACGGCGACCATCTCGACATCATACTCGGATCCGAGCATGTGCTGCAGCCAACGCGCGCCCTCCCGGTTGGAACAGTTGCCGGAGTGGCCGACCAATACCTTCGTTCCGAGCACCAGGATGTCGCCGCCCTCGAGATAGCCCCATCCCGGCTTGCCCTCGTTGTCGTCATCCGCACCGGAATCGGGTTGCGCGAAATAGCGCGCGCCCCGCTCCATGGTCGACGCCAGGATGTGCCGGATGGCAAAGCGTTGGCGGCGGTGGAACAAGGACCGCGGCGCCAGCTCGATGACGTTGTTGCCGATGGTGACGAACGGGTCGCGCAGCCAGCCGGTGAGCACGCCGTGGTTCTCGCCGCGCGGAAACTTCATGTTCTGCTCGCTGATCAGGTCCGGCAGATGGACCTTGATGCCGCCGCCCTCAAGGAAGGCGATGGTGTCCCTGATCTGCCCCTGCCAGCGGGCGAAGTACTCGGGGTCGGCGTCCTGCACCGGCCTTTCCTGGTTGTCGAACCAGAACTCTCTGAACTCACCGGACGGCCGGACGTCGGCGTCCTGCAGGAACTTCGGAAAGACGAACTGGTTGTATCCGCCATAGACGCATTCCTTGAGCTCGCCCCATTCGCAGCGCACGAATATGGGGTCTCCTGCCGTTGCCACGCCGCCGGTTTCCGCTTCGTCTCGGGGCTTGTCCAAGATATCGCCCTCCTCAATGGTTGATCGTGGAATTTCGCTACCTGTTGCCGCCTCACTTGGCCTCGCGCCGGTAGTGACGGCCGACCGCTGAGGGCGGCCTGGGCTTGCCGACAAGGCCGACGAGCGCGAGGATCGATATGAGGTAGGGCAGCATCAGGAAGAACTCGTGCGGCACCTCCTGATAGTTGAACTGAAGCCGGAGCTGGAGCGCATCGAAGAAGCCGAACAGAAGGCAGGCGCACAGGGCGCCGACCGGGTTCCAGCGCCCCAGGATCACCGCGGCAAGCGCGATGAAACCCTTGCCGGCACTCATGTGCTCTGAGAACAGAAAGACCTGGGACAGCACCAGATAGCATCCGCCGAGCGAGGCCAGCGCACCCGCCGCGATGACGCAGCCGTAGCGCACCTTCGGCACGGAAAGGCCGGCGCTGTCCGCGGCGGCCGGGTTCTCGCCGACCGCCCGCACCGCGAGCCCCCACGGCGTTCCGTAGAGGAAGAGGTAGACGGCCACGACGCAGACGACCATGACGTAGACCAGGAAGTCCTGCCCGAACAGGGCCGGTCCGACGATCGGAATCGAGGACAGGCCCGGCAGGTCGAAGGCCTTGAAGCCGGGAAGCCTGAGGGTATTGGCCTGCGCGCCGAACACGATCCTCGAGAGGAACGCGGTGATGCCGAGCACGAAGATGTTGATCGCGATGCCGGTGACGATCTGGTTGACGCCGAAGCTGACCCCGAGCACGGCAAGGATCGAGCCCGCGAGCATGCCGAACAGCATGCCGACCACGAGGCCGCCGAACGGATCGTCCATGAAGAAGGCGCCGACCGCCGCCCCGAACGCGCCGGCCAGGATCTTGCCTTCGAGCGCGATGTTGAAAACGCCGCTGCGCTCCGAGAGGACGCCGCCGAGGGCGGCAAACACCAGAGGCACGGAGAGGCGCAGGCTCGTGCCTAGGATGTCGGACCAGGCCTTGGGATCGAGGAGAGCTTCCATGGCCTAGGCCGTCCCGTCGCCTGTGCGCTCATCGAGCGCCCGGTCAAGCGCCTTCCGCCGCGCGAGCGCTCTGCCGATCGATGTCACCCGGTAGCGGAAGGCAAGGCTCATGGCGACGAACAGGATGACCAGCCCCTGGATCGCCTCGACCACGGTCGTCTCAATGCCGACCGCGCGTTGCATCATGTTGGCGCCGCTGCGCAGGCCGCCGATGAAGAGCGCGGAAAAGATCGCGAAGAGCGGATTGAGACCGGCCAGGAACGCCACCACGATGCCGTCGTAACCATAGCCCTGGCTGAAGGCGTGAAACAGGCGGTAGCGGTGTCCGAGCACCTCGAACGTGCCCGCGAGCCCTGCAAAGGCGCCGGCGATGAGAAAGGACACGATGATATGCCGCTCGACCGACATGCCCGCATAGCGGGCCGCGCTCGGATTTCGCCCGACGGTCGCTAGGGTGAAACCGAACACGCCGCGCCGGAACACCGCAAACATGATAAGCGCGATCACCACGCCGACAAGCACGCCGGCATGCGCGTCGGTCCTCGGCAGGACGTGGGGCAGGAACAGCGTGTCGGGGATTTCCGGGGAATAGGGATAGGGGGCGCCCGGCTCCATCATCGGTCCGCTTACCACGAAACCCACGAAGTGCAGCGCTACGAAGTTCAGGAGCAGGGTGACGATGATCTCGTTGATGCGCTGGTAGGCCTTGAGCAGGGCCGGAATGAGCGCCCACAGGGCGCCGCCCAGCGCGCCGGCAAGAGTGCATAGAAGGATATGAAGGATGCCGGGAACGCCTGGCAGGTAGAGCGCGACCATGGTCGCGAACAGCGCGCCGATATAGATCTGTCCTTCGGCGCCGATGTTGAACAGGCCGGCCCTCAGCGGCAGCACGACCGCCAGGCCCGCAAGCAGCAGCGGACACATCTTGACCAGAGTCGCCGCGAAGCCCCAATAGTCGAGAAAGGCGCCGTGAAACAGCGTGCCATAGGCCTCGATGGGACTCTCGCCGGCCGCGGCGATCAGGATCGATCCGACCGCGAGCGCCGCCAGGATCGCCCAGACGCTGCGCAGGTGAAACAGGATGCGAAGAACCTGTTCCATCACACGGTCGCCTCGAAGGCCGCCATTCCGGCCATGAGCGGGCCGATCCGTTCGGGCGTCGCCTCGCTCGACCCAACCGTATCCATGAGCCGCCCGCGGAACAGGACGCCGACCCGGTCGCAGACATCGAGCAAGTGCTCGAGTTCGGTCGAGATGTAGAGCACGGCGACGCCCAGGTCCCGCTGCCTGAGGATCTGGCTCTGAACGAACTCGATGGCGCCGACGTCGAGCCCCTTGGTGGGTTGCGCCACCACCAGCACCTTGGGCTCGCTTTCTAGCTCGCGCGCAAGAATGACCTTCTGCTGGTTGCCGCCGGACAGGTAGCGCACCTCCTGGTCGACCGACCGGAGGCGCACGTCGAAGGACCCCGACAGCCGTTCGGCATGGCTGCGGATCGCCTGCCGGTCGAAGAACCCGAAGCGGGCGAAGGCAGGATCCCGGTAACGCCTCAGGATCATGTTCTGGGCCACGCTCTCGTCGAGCACCAGCCCGTCGCGATGCCGATCCTCCGGCACATAGGCAAGGCCGTAGGACGCGGTGCGGTCCCTTACGGATTCGTGGGTGATGTCCTGGCCGGAAATGAGCACCCGGCCGGAATCGGCCGGCCGCAGGCCCGCGATCACCGCGGCGAGCTCTGCCTGACCGTTGCCGTCGACCCCGGCGATGCCGAACACCTCGCCGCCCTTCACCGCGAAGGACAGGTGATCGAGCGCCTGCAGCCCACGGTCGCTGGTGGCGCACAGATCGCTCACCTCCAGCACCGCCTCGCCGGTCGCATGGGCGGAACGCTTGACTTCGAACAGGACGTCGCGCCCGACCATGATCCGCGCCAGGCTCGTCGGATCGGTCTCGGCGGTCGGCATGAAGGCCTGCACCCTGCCGTCGCGCATGACGGTGACCTCGTCCGCCACGGCCATTACCTCGTCGAGCTTGTGGGTGATGAAGATGATCGTCTTTCCGGCTGCCTTGAGACGCTCCAGCAGTTCGAAGAACGGCCCGGTCTCGTTCGGCGTCAGAACGCTGGTCGGTTCGTCGAGGATCAGGATCTCGGCATTGTGGTAGAGCAGCTTGAGGATCTCGACGCGCTGCTGCATGCCGATCGGCAGCTTGACCACCTCGGCGTCCGGATCGACCTCGAAGCCGAAGGATTCGCTGAGCGCCTCGAGCTTTCGGGTGTGGGATGCGAGATCGAGTCGCAGCCCCTGCCCCTTCATGCCGAGCACGATGTTCTCGGTAACGGTCAGCTCGCCGACCAGCATGAAGTGCTGATGGACCATGCCGATGCCAGCGGCGAGCGCGGAGCGGGGGCTATCGATCACGGTCTCCCGGCCGTCGACCAGGATCCGGCCCTCGTCCGGCCGGTAGAGGCCGTAGAGGATGTTCATGAGGGTGCTCTTGCCGGCACCGTTCTCGCCCAGCACGGCGTGGACCGTGCCCCGGCGCACGTCGAGGTTCACCTTGTCGTTGGCTCTGAGCTCGCCGAACGTCTTCGAAATATGCTCAAGCGATAGCTTGTAGCTGTTCACCGGCTGCCCCATAAGCGGCGAAGGACCATGCAGGCACGGCGGCGGCCGCCCACCCGAAAAGGCGGGTGGCCGCCGCTACGCGCCAGCCCTACATCTCGAAGGTGCCGGCCTTCATCTCCTCGACCATCTTCGCGACCTCGGCCTTGACGTCGGCGGGCACGGCATCGTTGACGGTTCCCATGTAGCCGGCGCTGGAGCCCATGGCGAACTTGTAGTCGCCACGGTCGAGCTTGCCGTCCTTGGCGAGCGCGATGGTCGACGCGGTTGCCTCGGAGAAGTCGAGCACGGTGGACGCCAGATTGGTGTTCGGCGTCGACTTGCCGAGATCGGTGATCACGCCGGACGCCCAGACCTTCTTCTCCTCGGCCGCCTGCACTACGCCGACGATGCCGTTGTCGAGATAGGGCACGACCACGTCGGCGCCCTGATTGATCAGGTTGAGCGCCGCCTCCTTGGCCTTGGCCACGTCGTCCCAGTCGTCCGTATAGGTGAGGAACACCTCGCCCGAGCCGCCGCCCTTGGCCCAGCCCTTCTTGAATCCGGCGGCGATGTCGACGAAGGCCTTGATCTCCTGGGCGCAGACCATGCCGGCCGTGCCGGTCTTGGTCATCTTGCCGCCGATGTAACCGAGGACGTAGCCGAACTGCGGGTTGTTGTAGTTGACCGTGGCCACCCCCTCGGTCGGCGCGCCGTTGAGCACCACGACCAGGACTTCGGGGAACTGCCTTGCGACCCGCTTGGCGGCGGCGGTGAACTCCCCGCCCGCGCCGATGACCACATTGTAGCCGCGGCGCGCATAGTCCGACATGGCGGAGACCTGGTCCGCCTGCTTGACCTTCTCGCTGAAGGCCACCTCGATCCCGAGCCGTTCCTTGGCCGCCATCAGGCCGGCATGGACGACCTGATTGAACGCCTGATCCGTGATGGACCCGGGCAAGACGCCGGCGACCTTGAACTCGTCCGCGAAGACCGGGCGTCCCATCAGCCCGACGCCCGTTGCCGCGGCAGTCGCGATCATCAGTCCTCTTCTGGTTATGATCATGCTTTTTCCTCCCTACCTTTCCGTCTTGTCTTGTTGTTTGCCAAGGGCCGTCCCGCCTACCGGAATTCCGCCCTCAGGGAATCCGAGACGAGCCCGACGAACTCCTCCACCAGGATCCTGCCGATCTCGGCCGTCGCCTCCTTGCCCGAGGACAGGTTGCCGGAGGCCGGCACCCAGTCCCGGTTTTCGGGAAACAGGTCGTAGGGCGGAAAGTCGGGCAGGTCCTCGTCGGGGATCTTCGACATGTCGACATGGTCCGGATGGCAATAGAGCATCATCGCCGTCTCCAGGATGCCGCCATGCTCCAGATCGAGACCGGGAAACTCCTTGCCGGCATAGACGGTCTCCAGGGTCTCCGGCTTGATGCGTTCCGCATAGAGCATCTTGAGGATCCGGGCGTCCGTGACACCGGCGTATTCGAGCTCGCGCACGGCCAGAAAGCAGGCCTCGTCCAGATAGAAGCGGTTCTCGAAGTGACCGTCGATCACGGCGAGCTTGCGTGCGCCATGCCGGACGAGCTCCTTGAGCACGTCCTTGACCAGATTGATCAGGGTGAGGCCGTCGAGATTGGTGGTGCCATCGCGGTTGGGCCCGCCGCCGGTACGGACCTGAGAGCGATAGCCATAGGCGATCGGGGCGGCCACGACGCCGCCGACGTTCTCCGCCGCCCGGCGCGCCATATAGGTCGCCATCATCCAGTCGGTGCCGAGCGGAAGGTGGTAGCCATGCTGCTCCACGGCGCCTACGGGGAGGAGCACGATGGCATCCTCCTCGGCGATGCGCCGCTGGTACTCTTGCCAGCTGAGATCCGACATCATGAAGGACTTGGTCACACCGCACTCCCGGACCGGCACGGGACCGCGGCGGCGACCGCGCCGCACGCATCACTGGGCTGATCGACCGATTTCACGAGACGGTCCCCCGCACCCGTCCGCCTTGCTGTCGTGGAAGAAAAGTGTGCCACCATACGATCGAACGAAAAATAGTGAAGTTTTCATTCTTATATCGATATTCGTCGATGTAAACTGTGGCCAGGCATTGCAAGGGAGCAAGGCTTGAGCGCCGGACAGAACCTCAACCAGGTCGACATGCGCCTCTTGCGCGTGTTCGCCACCGTGGTCGAATCGGGCGGCTTCACGCCGGCCCAGCTCGCGCTCAACGTCAGCCAGTCGACGATCAGCTCGCACATGGCGGCGCTGGAGGCGCGGCTCGACATGCGGCTTTGCGAGCGCGGCAGGGGCGGCTTTCGCGTCACCGCCAACGGCAAACGGGTCTACGAGGCCGCTCAGCGACTGTTCCGCTCGATCGATTCCTTCGGCTCCGAAGTCGAGGCGCTGCGCGGCCGCCTCGCCGGCGAGCTCCATATCGGCGCCGTGGACAACGTGATCACCAATCCGCGCTTCGCGCTGAGCGACGCGCTCGCCCGGTTCGAGCGGCGCAACGGCGACGTGCGCATCAGCCTCCACGTGGCGAACCCGGCCGAGATCGAACGGGCGATCGTCGAAGGCCGGTACCACGTCGGCATCGGCGGCTACACGAAGCAGATCTCGGGGCTCGAATACATTCCTCTGATACACGAGAGCCAGCGGCTTTATTGCGGCCGCCTGCATCCGCTTTATCCCGTGCCGGACAAGAAGATCGGACTCAAGGAGCTGAGCACCCACAAGTTCGTCAAGCGCCCCTACGTTCCGGACGGGTATATTGCCGGCGCCGACCGGCTCAACGCCGCGGCCTATGCGGAGAACATGGAGGCGATCGCCATGCTCATCCTGTCGGGAGGGTTCATCGGCTTCCTGCCCGAGCACTACGCCGCGCGATGGGTCGAGACCGGCGACATGAGGGTCGTACTTCCGGGGCGTATGCGCTACGAGAGCCGGCTGGAGCTCATCCTGCGCAAGACCGTGCCGCAGCCGCTCGCCGCGCAGTTCCTCAAGAGCGATCTTCTTGCGGCATTCGAGAGCGCCTAAGCCGCCGCTCAGGCGGCCAGACCGACCGCGCGTCCGCTCATGTGGAACAGCCTGCCGTAGCCGTCGATCCGGTCCTCGATTCCCGCGCGCCTGAGGCAGTCCCACATCATGGCCTGGTTGCTGACGATCGCCGGCTTGCCGACCTGCTCCTCCAACGCGCCGACAATGTCCAGCGTGCGCAGGGCGCCGCAGCAGACGAACAGCGCGTCGGCGTCCGGCCGATCGACGCTCGCCCCGAATTCGCGCAGATAGTCCGGCGCGACGCAATCGATCTCCACGTTCGTCCGGAGGTTGAGCCCCTGAATGTCGAGCACCTCGAAACCGCTCGACTCAAGAAACGCCAGGACGTGGACATTGACCTCGTCCAGATAGGGCGTGGCGACGGCGATCCGCTGAGCGCCGACCGCGCGCAGGGCGTGGACCACGCCGGTCATGACCGTCGTCGGGATGGCGTCAGGCCTGCCTCTGGCGAGCGCCGCTTGGACCCGGTCCTCGCCGATCACCATGGTGCCGCAGTTGCAGGTGTAGCAGCAGACGTCGAGCTTGTCGTCAGGCAGGAGCAGCGAGGCCGCCGCCTCGATCCTGGGCTCCATGGCCTTGAGCGTATCCACCGTCGCTTCGTTCGACATGGATACGCGCGAGAAGTGCGCGCCCACGCCCTCAGGAGCGAGGCGGAAGACATCGTCCTCCACGGTCTGCTCCATCGCGAGCACCACGAATCCGAGCTTGGCGCGATGGTGGCGCCCCTCGTCGAAGCGCACCTGATAGCTCTCGGACTTCACTTGGCGCAGGGTGTCGGACATGACGGATCCTCCGGGGTTCTGCGGCGCAATGTTCACGCAGGCGGCGTGCGTCTGTCAATGCGGGCTCACGCGATCCCGGCCCGCGCCATGATCGCATGCAGGAGCACGTTGCAGCCGGCCTCGAGGTCGGCGGGCCGGGCCCACTCGGCCTCGTTGTGGCTGATGCCGTCCCGGCAGGGGACGAAGAGCATCGCCGCCGGGACCTTTGTCGCGACCGGCGACGCGTCGTGCAGCGCGCCGCTCAACATGCGGCGCGAGGTCACCGAGAGCGCGTCCGCGGCAGCCTGCAGGTCGGCAATGCAGGAGGCATCGAAGTCGACCGGCGGCATGTCGGTGACCCGACTGACGCTGACGCCGGTGCCCTGGCGGGCGGCGGCGGCTTCGCACAGGACCCCGATCTCGGACTCCAGCCGGTCGAGCATAGCGGTCTCCGGATGCCGGAGGTCGATGTTGAACAGGGTCTCGCCCGGGATCGTGCTGCCGGAGTTGGGACTCACTTCGAGCCGGCCGACGGTGACCCGCGCGTCCGGCGCGTATGCCAGCCCCAATGCCTCCAACTCAACGATCATGCGCGCGGCCGCCACCAGACTGTCCTTGCGCGCGTCCATCGGTGTCGTGCCCGCGTGGCGGTCGGCGCCGGTCACGGTGACCTGGATCCAGCGCAGGCCCTGGACCTTGGTGACGATCCCCACGGCCAGCTTCTCGCGCTCCAGCACCGGGCCTTGCTCGATATGCGCCTCGAAGAAGGCCGCCATCTCGAAGGCGCCGGGGTCTTGCGTGCCGGCATAGCCGACGCGGTCGAGCTCGTCGCCGAAAGCCGCGCCGTCCGTGGCGCGCAGGCCATGGAGGTCGCCGAGCGACCAGCGTCCCGCATAGGCGGTCGACCCCAGTATGCCCGCCGGAAAGCGCGCGCCCTCCTCGTTCGTCCAGTTGACCACGGCAACGGGAAGGTCGGTCTCGAGCGCCGCGTCGTTCAACGTGCGGATCACCTCGAGCCCCGCCATCACGCCGTAGATGCCATCGAACCGCCCGCCGTGAGGCTGGGTATCGAGATGGCTCCCCGTTGCGACCGGGGGCGCGGCACGCCGCCCGGGCCTGGTGGCGAACATGTTGCCGGCCCTGTCGACCTCGATCCGGCAGCCGGCCGCCCTGCACCACCCGGCGAAGAGATCGCGCGCCTGCTTGTCCTCGTCGGTTAGGCTGAGGCGGCAGCAGCCGCCGTTGGGCAGAGCGCCGATCTCGGCCAGCTCCATATGGGTCTGCCACAACCTCTCGCCGTCGACCCGCAGGCCGGAGACATCCGCGACCATGTGCTTGTCCGCTTCTTGCCGTCCGTCGCCGGGATGAATGGGACGGTGGAATTGCTTCTCCAACCGAGGGGCCGGCTCGAGTCGGTTGATGTTAAGCGGCTTGGTGCATATGCGCCAGACCCCGTGGTTTCGAGGACTCTTCCTCGCTCTGTCCGCTTTTCCCGATGATCGCCTCGGTCGCGGCGGAGGCCGACATCGCTTGGCGCGAGGTCTCCGGCGCCACCCATGGCACCCCGTCCACGCCCGCCCTTTGCCCGCTGCGCGTCAAACCGGCTTTCAGCGGCTTCGACGACACCGAACCTCGGCCGCTTGGCGTCGCAAGCGGCCAGGATGCTCTCCCGCAGCCCGCGATAGATCCGGTCGATACCGTTCCGATTCGATCCCCTGAGTTCAGCCGCCTGGAGCGCTGCCAGGCCGTCCGCGAAGAAATGAACGATTTCACGGACTTACGCTTCCGCGATCCTCGAATCTTTCGAATACCGATTCTTCGTTCTTGTTCATAGGCTTACGACCCACTCGGCATCGAACAGCCAGGCAAGACCCAATCCCAATTCCGGGGCAGAGTACCTGCTTTTCGAATATTTTTTCTGTTTCTGTCACATCCATGGCTCCTGTCTCGTCTTAGAGGCGAGAGGAGGGTGTCATGATACTCAAACGACTGATTCTGGGGTTGAACGGTTTGTTCGCCCTTGTGAACGGTGCGTTCATGATGGTCGCAAGCGAGGCTTGGTTTGCCGCGGTCGCCGCCGATACGGGACCTTTCAACTTCCACCTTGTTCAGGACGTGGGAGCCGCCTTTATCGTCTCTGGGCTTTCGCTGTTTGCCTGTCTGTGGCGGCCTTGGCTGTGGCCCGCGGCCATGACAGGCGCCGGGTTCTTGTGTGCCCACGGCCTCATTCATTTGGCGGAGATTCTCTCCGGGCATGCCCATCACCCAGCGCGTGATCTTCTCGTTCTCACCATACCGGCTCTGCTGTCGATTTGGGCAGCGTGGCCGCCAAAAGGACAAGCAAGGGGAAACGACTATGTTTAAGTATTTCACCAAGCACATGATTTCGAAGTTTGGAAAGCGCTACGACTATGATGTCGGCTACATGCTGCACATGCTAGAGACGACACCTGAAGTGATGAGCTCGTTCCATGCGCTGTCAAAACTTGCCATCTACCGAAAGACGACGCCCGTGAATGCGCATATGGCGGCAAAACTGATAGGCGCCCTGAACGAAGATTGCGGCCCTTGCGTCCAATTGACGGTCGATATAGCGCGCGAATCCGGCGTGGCTTCGGATCAAATCGAAGCGGTGTTGACCGGTGATCGAGCCGCTATGTCCCCCGACACGGCTCTGGGCTGCCGCTTCGCATCGGCCATCATAGCCCGCTCGACCGACGAAGACGCAGCGCGCGAGGCTGTGCGAAGCGCCTATGGAGAAGCCGCTATCATCGAGCTGACCCTTGCGTCCCAGATCATCAGATTGTTTCCCATGGTCAAGGCCGGGCTTGGTTATGGCAAAAGCTGCGACCGGATATATATCGGTGAGCGGGAAATTACTGTTGCAAAAGAGGCGGCATGAGCATAGATCGAGCCTCTCTGGAAGCCGTTTTCAAGGCCCATAGCGGGCGGTTGCTCGGGCTTGCTTACCGAATGCTCGGCAGTCGCGCCGATGCGGAAGACATCGTGCAGGAGACCTGGCTTCGGGTCTCTTCTTCGACAGCGCAAATGAAAGACGCGGAAGCCTATCTGGTGACGGTGGCTACGCGGCTGTGCCTTGACCAGTTGAAGTCCGCCAGGAAGCGGCGCGAAACCTATGTGGGACCATGGTTGCCGGAACCCGTTTTGTCTACGGAGGCCTTTTCTCCTGCGACCGCGACGGAGCTGGCTGATGATTTGTCGTTTGCCCTTCTTCTAACGCTTGAAACGCTCACGCCGCCCGAACGGGCGGCGTTCTTGTTGCATGATGTTTTCGATCTTCCGTACGCCGATATCGCCATTGCTCTCGGCAAGAGCGAGGCGGCTTGCCGGCAACTTGCCGCCAGGGCACGTAAAGCCGTGAGAGGTCCGCGCCCTTCTCAAGCCGCGCCTCCTGAAGCATATAGGACCCTAATCTCGCGTTTTTTTGAGACGCTCGAGACCGGCGACATAGACGGGCTCAAGGGCCTGCTTCAGGAAGAGGTCATGTTGTACACGGATGGGGGCGGCGTAAAGATGGCCGCGCTCAATCTGATCCGCGGCGTCGACAAGGTCGCGCGATTTTTCCTTGGTGTTTCGCGCAAGTTTGGCGCGAAAGCCACATCAATCCGCCTTTCCGGCGCTACCATCAATGGCCGGCCCGGCATTCTCGTATTTGTCGACGGCCAACTGGATCAAACTTTCAGCATCGACGTCGAGGACAACCGGATTTCCACAATCTATATAGTCCGCAATCCTGAGAAGCTGGACAATCTTGATCCGCAATAAGCCAGTAACAGGTCTGCCGCGATATGCCAGCCTTGCAGTGCACCTCTTCGACGCTGTACTTCATGAGCCAGTCTAGTCACTGTCACAGCGCGCTACGAAGCCATACAAGCCGGTGGCAATGAATAGATCTTCTGTTGTCATTCGTTCACAGACGTTCGCCTATGTCTCCAGACTGTTGCCATGCCTCAAGAAGGCGAAGAAGGTGGTGCCTTGAAATTGTCTCGAGGAATCTCGGCGATCGCTGCGATCTCCACCAGGACCGCTGGATCAAAGAGCCTGGCAACGCCCAAAGTTGTCGATATAGGGTGCGGTGGCGTGAAGAACTCACGCCTGACATCTCCGGCATTCATAAACGCATCAATGTCGGTCGTATAGTGGGTAAGTGAAACGATATCCGCCATAGTTCCGCCGACGGATTCTAAGACACTTTCTATATTCTCCAAGGTCTCCCTCAGCTGAATTCGCATATCCCCCTTGCCCAGTAATCGACCTTCTGGATCAAGCGGGATCTGACCTTTCAAATGGACAACGACGCCGTCCCCCAGAACAACGCCGTGGGAAAATGGGCCGAAAGGAGACCATATGCTTGGTGCATCAAAGCTAGTCGCCATTCTTTGAGATCCTCCAAGAACTAAATCGAATCTGCGCGGGACGGTGATGAGGCTGCGGTGATGGAGCAAGAATACTCTGCGTGAAGTTTATGTCCTTTGGATTGGGCTCTTTCCGGATTTCTTTCTCTGCAAATTGGTCCGGGTCTTTTGTGTTTGGCGAACGGCTGCTTTGGCAAGGGTGCCTTCCTCGGTCATCCATAAATGCCAAGTGGCGGTGTTAGCTCTGCGTTACTGACATCGGCCCCCAAGTGCTGTTGTGCTGCGCGTCCGTAGCGGTAGTCTTCCTGAATCTCGATTGCAGCATCTCCGGTGTGCGGAAAGTCCCACCATCCGGCGGGTTCGGCACCGGCAATCGCTGGGTCGCGGGAAATCGGAACTTCTATGAGGGCTGGCCCTTGCTCGACGATCGCGCGCTTGACCGCTGTTTCGATGTCTTCGAGCGTATCTGCCCGAACGACCACATCCATGCCAAAAGAGCGCCCGAGCGCAACGAAGTCGGGGGAGTAGCCGTCAGCATCTCCTTTGCGCAGCTGAAACTCGGACGCCACATTGCGTTGAAAGATCGCGTCCTGTCCATCGCGGATGGAAATGAAGCCCGAATTGTTGAGCACGAGAATGATGACGGGCAAGCCTTGCATCACGCAGGTTGCGAGTTCATGGGCGGACATCAGGAAGTCCCCGTCACCGACGACCGCCACAACCGGCGTTCCGGGCCGGACAATGGCCGATGCCATCGCAGCCGGCAGAGCAAATCCCATTGTCGAGTAGCCACCCGAAGTCACATGGGTGTGGGGTTCCAGGCATTGGAACCCTTGCCTTACGGCAGCCTGGCAATGTCCCGAACCAACGGTGACAACTGCTTCAGGCGGCAGGGCCAGACGCAGCCGCTTGAAGACCGCAAGCATGGACGCGGGCATTCCCTTCGCATTCACGCGCTTTGTGAGCACCGCTTCCCAGCACTTCTTCTTGCCTGCAATCTCATCAAACCATGATGCGCGTTTCCGCCATGCGTCTTGGCTCTCTTGCTTGGAAACACCAACGCATAAATCGCTTAGCGCCTGTTTGAGATCTGCCACGATACCGACTTCGGCCGGATAGCTTCTTCCGATCGTCCGAGGATCAATATCGATATGGATCAGTCGGCTTGGAGGAATGGAAAAGGTCACCCCTTTCCGGAATGACGACGACGACCAGTCGGAAAACCGGCAGCCCAGGGCCAAGAGAACATCTGCGTCCGCCGCTGCCTGATTTGCCGCCTTCGACCCTCCGACACCGATTGGTCCTGCATTGAGCGGATGATCGTCCACCAGGGCGCCTTTACCGTTCCAAGTGTGGACAGCAGGAAGACAGGCCAATTCGAGAAATTCACGCAACTCCGATGTCGCATTGGCGGTCAAGACCCCTCCGCCCAAAACAACGCAAGGCCGCTCGGCAGTCCTGAGAAGCGAAAGAGCCTCTTCCAAAGCAGTTGCATCAGGTCTTGGTGCGCCTGTCGGTATGCGCTGACTCAGATCGCATGCATCTATGTCCGTGGATGCGACCTGAACATCCATCGGGATATCAATGCTCACTGGCCCCGGTCTTCCGGTCAGCATCGCGTTGAAGCTCCTGTGCAAAACCGACGCGGTGGCATCAGGCGCATGGATTTCGAACGCCGCCTTTGTGACAGGTTCCGCAAGACGCGGAAAATCCGGAGCGTACTTTCGATCCAGCGACTGCATCACACCATGTCCACGCATATGGGTCGCCACCGCACCGAGGAGTGCCAGACATGCACTGGAGTCCGAGTACGCCGTTGCCAATCCCATCAATGTGTTTGCAGCACCCGGTCCAACCGATCCTGTTACAGCACCAGGTTTCCCGGTCAGCCGGAAACAGGCATCTGCCAGATGCGCCGCCGATTGCTCATGCATGACTTGGACGAAGCGCGGCGCAGCTTCAGAGCGATGAAACGCGTCCGTCAGAGCCCAATTGCCGTGCCCCGGAATGCCCGCGATAAAAGGAACGTCGTAGCGCTTCAGCGCTTTTGCAATGACTTGGCTTACGGTTCTTGTCATAATATCTTCATGAAATTATCGATTTTATCAAAAATATAGTCGTATATTTTCGATGAATCAAGCGCAAACGGAACATGGGCTATGAAGAACGGGCCTGAAGGCAATCGACAACCGGGACCCAGAGAAACCGCGACAATCATGGGCGCACGGCTGAAAGAGCTGCGCAAGGCGAAGTCCATGACCTTGCAGGCGCTCGCCGATCAGACCGGACTGTCCGTAGGATTCCTAAGTCAGCTGGAAAGAAATCAGGCGTCTCCATCGATACGGGCGCTGAACACCCTTGCCAGTGTTCTAGGGGTCAGCATCCATTGGTTTTTCCCCGACCCTGAAGACGAACAGGATCCGGACGCAGACATTGTGGTGCGTTCGAACCGTCGCCGCGCGCTTCGCTTCGAAACCGGAATAAAGGACGAGCTTTTGTGTCCGACCCTGTCGGGAAAACTGGAGATGTTGCTGTGCACCTTGCAGCCCGGGGCCAGTTCCGGCGACGAGCTCTATGCGCATGATGGCGAAGAAGCCGGATATGTTGCCAGCGGAACTTTGGAACTCACCGTCGATGAGCAGGTCTATGTCCTTCAGACAGGCGACAGTTTCCACTTCGACTCAAACCGGCCGCATCGCTATCGAAATCCGGGAGATGTCGCCACGACCGTGGTTTGGTCCATGACGCCTCCACATTACTGAGCGGAGCTCTTGGGATTCTCCCCTGAGAGGGTCAAAGCTGTTCCGTCAGACCTCGCTCAGGTCCCGATATCGGACGTTCAAATCAATCAATGGACTTCTAATTCGTCCGGTTAAGGGTCGTTCATAGTGCCAGAGCCGAAGGGATGCTTCGGGTCGAACCCAACCGCTTGCTGCTCTGCTTTATCGGCAGGTCTGGATGCAGGTTGGTTGCGGGGGCTCGCAACCACCTATATTTGCTGTTTTGCACGCGGCGGCTCGAGGCTATTGGCGACTAATGGAGAAGGTCCGAATCTTGGCCAAATAGCCGAATCTTCCGAAATGGTCCTGCCTCGCTAGCAGATGGAGAGTCGATACGGCGATCAGCACCCCTTGCCAATAGATACCCTCTCCGATCTGCAGGTCCCCTACAACAGTTTATGGATTAGCTGGCTGAGGGCGGGATCAGGACCAGCTTTCCGGTGTGCCGCTTCGCCATGAAGTCCCGCTGTGCCTGGGCGATGTCGCTCAGTGGGTAGGTCTTGGCAACGATGGGCTGGATTTCGTTACGCTCGATGTAGTCGACAAGGTTCTCGAACACAGTCTCGTCCTGATAGGTGCAGCCAAAGAAGCTGAGGTCTTTCAGATACAGCGTGCGCAGGTCGAGCTCGACAATCGGACCGGCGATCGCGCCGGCGGTGGCATAGCGTCCGCCACGCACCAGGAGGTCGAGCAGGCAGGGCCACTGCGGGCCACCCACCAAGTCTATCACAACGTCGATTGAGTCAGCGCCCAGCACCTCCACCGGATCAGCATCGCGCGTCAGCGTACGCTCGGCACCGAGCGCTTGCACCGCAACTGCCTTGTCGGTGCCGCAGACCGCCGTCACCTCTGCACCGCGCCTCCTGGCAAGCTGCACCGCGGCCGAGCCGACGCCACCGGAGGCACCGGTGACCAGCACCCGCTCTGCGCTTAGGCTGGCGCGATGCAGCAAGCCCTCGGCGGTCGAATAGGCGCAGGGGATGGAGGCCAACTCGGCATCGGACCAATCGCTCTCGATCTTATATGCTTCACGCGCCGGAGCCTTGGTGTATTGAGCGAAGCCTCCATCGCACTCCGAACCAAAGGTCCAGGAGGCAAAGGAGCGGTCATCGTCGGGATCGTGCATCAAGGTGCGAACCAAGACCCGTTCTCCGACACGCGCCGAATCGACGCCGTTGCCCACGGCAACGATGCGCCCGCAGCAGTCCGCGCCCTGGATGCGCGGGAAGGCCATAGCGGCGCCGGACCAGGTTCCGTCGTCGTCTTCCGCACTGGCAAAGCCGTCCGCACCGCCAACATTGGTGCCAGCCCTCACCGCCTTGGAGTACCAGGCGATACGCGTGTTGATGTCGGTGTTGTTGACGCCGGCCGCGGCCACCTTGATCAAGACCTCGTCCGGCCCCGGAACCGGTGTTGGCACGTCATATCGGTAGTTGAGTTTGTCCAACCCACCATGGCCGGTCAGCAGCACGGCGGTCATTTTCTTCGGGATCTCAGTTTGTTGTGCCACGGTATCGGTCTTCCTTTGAGGCAGGATGGATGCCGTGCCTAGGACAGCAGAGCATCTTCGAAGGGCAGAGCGCTCATCACCTCATGGCCTGACGCCGTGATCACGATCTGCTGCTCCAGTTTCACTCCTTCGGCGCCGCCGGCTGCTCCGGCATAGGCTTCCGCACAGATCACCATGCCGGGCTCCAAGGTCATGTCTGGATAGGGCATGCGCTGGACCTCCCCGCGCTTGCACAGCAGAGGGAACTCGATCTGAAGCCCAGCCCCATGACCGACGGCTTCCTGAGAGGCGCGAAAAGCTTCCGGCGGGGCGAAGCTCCTTTCGGTGACCTCGCGAAAGCTTGTTCCCGGCTGCAGCAGGCCCAGGTTGTGATGCAGGCTATCGTAAGCCACTTGGTAGGCCTGCTTCTGATCGCCGGTAGGCCGGTCGCCGCAAAGATAGGCACGCGATATGTCGCCGACATAACCGAAGGGGCCCACCATGTCGCTGTCGAAGACCACCAGTTCGCCCGTCTCGACTATCTTTTCACTGGCCGACTGATACCAGGGATTGGTGCGCGCACCGGAAGTCAGCAGCCGGGTCTCGATCCACTCGCCGCCCTGCTCGATGTTGGTCGCGTGAAGCAGGGCCCAAAGCTGCTGCTCCGTCAGGCCGGGCCGCAGCGACTCGCGAACCCGCTGTGCCGCCAAGTCTGCGACCTGCACTGCAGCGCGAAGACACTTGATCTCCTCGGAGGACTTGATCAACCGCGCACGAGCCATCAGTCCGTCGCCGTCGAGCACCTCGAAGCCGCGGTGAACGAGCGCCGCACAGGCGACCGGCGAAAGCGCATCGATTGCCAGGCGACGGCTGGCGCCGCAGTGCTCGCGCATCAGGCCCTCAAGCTCCGCGCACCACGCCTCCACGAAGGGAGCCTTGCCGTCGAGCTTGTAGAAGGTCGCGAAAGAGATGGCCGGCCGGACATCCGAGACGAACTCAAGGTCGCTCGCCGTGACCGGGCACGTATCCAGTGCGTATTCGAACATGATCGGTAGGCCGTCCGCCGGGACGAAGGCATAGCGAACGGGCGTGTAAAAGGTCCAGATCAGGTTCGCATTGGTCAGATCGGTGGCGTAACGGATGTTCTGGGGCTCGAAGAGGACAACCGCCCCGACATCGCTCTGCTTAAGCTGTTCTTGCACTCGGGACAGGCGATAGCGGCGCAACTCCCTGAAATCGATTGTGCTGGCGGCGCGCTGCTTGATGGTTTCGTCGTACATCCGGCCCCCGACAAGCTATTCTTGGCTGACAATCCGAAGTAGAGTGATCACTATACCCATAGCCCATGTCCACCACCAAGATCAAGATCGCCACCGCCGCCAATGCGCTGTTCGCCGAGCGCGGATTCGCCGAGCCCGGGGTCGAGGCGATCAGAGAGGCCGCCAGCGTCAGCATCCGCACGCTCTACAAGCACTATCCCTCGCGCGAGGCCATGATCGTGGCCGCGCTTGCCCATCGGCACACGCTCTATCTGGAGCATCTGCGCACGCGGAAGCCGGCGCAGCCCGGCGAGTGTGCGGTGCTTCATCTCTTCGGCCAACTCGAGAGTTGGATGGAGAGCAGCGGCGCGCGAGGCTGTCTCTTCGTGCAAGCCCTGGCCTCCCATCCGGAGAGCGCCGCCATCCACGCCGAAGTGGAGCGCAACAAGCAGGGGGTGCGCGACGAAATCGCCGCGCGCCTGCTGGCGTCACAACGTCCGCTCCTACGGCCTCTCTTTCTGTTGCACGAGGGGGTGACCGCGGCCGCCTCCAGCCTCGGCGCCGCGGCCGCCAGTGCCCAGGCGAAGGCCGTTATTCGTCAACTTTTTACAGAGAATCGGACGGCCGCGACCCGCCATCGCCGCGCCCCCAGCTCCTAGCACCAGATCTCATTACGCAGCCACCGGAGCGTCGCGCGGCGGCTGAAAGCAGATAGCAATTAGTTATGAGGCGATTTAGACTTGCCAGATAAATGACTGATTTTATTAGGGCCAGATTTTGGAGGATCTCAATTCACTCGAAAAAGCCCCGTAACACATTGGCAGCAGGCGGCTTTTCCTACGCCGGTGGTTGCGGAGGCCCGCAACCGACGATATCAGTAGGGCCTTTTCCAAACAGCAGCATGATGGTCCAATCGGCGCATCTCTTCATTCTCAGTTGCACCAGAGCTTGCTCCAGCGGACACAGGCATTTGCCGTCCACGACGCAATTTCCCCACGGCACGATCAGTTTACCTTTGGACTATCGGGCACCGCCACGATGTGCGTAACCAGTCCTGCCGCGCTCAATAGGTGCAGACCGAACTGCGCTGGCGATGGGACATAGTCGGGTCGGGCAGAGCTATTGAGAATCAGTGCAAGCTCCGGCGCGACCGCAGGCAGCGACATCGCCACCGTACCGCCGAAACGAACAGAGGTGGATCTGTGGAGGTGACCGCACAGGATGCCCTCGACGTTGCGGTGGCAGGCGACAATCTCCGCCATCCGACTGCCACCGCCGCAATTGACCTCATCGAGCTGCGGCATTCCCGTCCGATAGGGCGGATGGTGCATGAAGATCAGCGTCGGCTTGACCTGGTCTTCGCAGAGGCGGTCTTCCAGCCAAGCCAATCGGTCACTGCAGAGAGCTCCGCCTTCCTGGCCTGGGACCAGCGTGTCCAAGCCGATCAGGCGGACCGGATAATCGTCGATGACATAGTGCAGAAAACCGTCGCGCGGCAGGTAGTCGTGATCGGAGAAGGCCTCTCGCAACGCATCACGCCGGTCGTGGTTGCCGGGAAGGATGAAGTTCGGCATTTCCAGCCTGTCTAGGAACGACCGAAGGGCGGCATATTCCGCCGCCGTCCCGAAGTCGGTCAGATCACCCGTGGTGAGGACGAGATCCGGCCGCGGCTCCAGGGCGTTGAGGTAGGCGACGACACGGGCGAGGCGCGCGCGCGTGTCACCCTTGAGGGGATTCACGCGCGCTGAGCCGTCATCGATATGCAGATCGGTGATCTGAGCGATGAGAAGGCGCTCCCTCATTCACTGATCCTCGCTGTTTTGACCACGCCCCACTCTCGTCCCGATGCCGTCATGCGACCTCTCCAAGGCCGCCGTGCAGGCCTCATAGCCATAGGTGGCATCGATCCGACCGCCATAGGGCTCGTCGGTCACACCGCTCGGCCCATGGCCCAGACACCAGTGTCGTGGCCAATGAACCCGGTCCAGATCCTCCGCGACACTTGTCAGGAGGGTTGATGGAGGTCCGCCGTCCAACCGGACAATGACGCCGCCTGGGCCCAACTCCGGCAGGATCTCCAGCGCGAAGCGCGCATGACCGGAGCAAGAGCGCAGCACCCAACGGCCGACGGGACCGCCTGGCCAGAGCACGATCTCAACCACGGACTGCTCTGCCTCTCGGCCAACCCAGATTGTCGGCGGCCCCTCGTCGACGTCGTAACCGCATAGAAGCGTCTCGCGATCCGCGGTCGTTACGGCCGTGTCCGACTTGGTCATCTCGATATCGAACCGTAGCCACGCGGGCCTCTCCGGGAGGCATAGATCATTCGTGACTCTGTTTTCTGGACTGCGGTCTCCAAGCTCAGCGCGCCCAAGCCCCTGCAGCGGCCAGCGGAGCTGACGCCGCCGGTGCTCTCGCTCATCAATGACGTCACAGTGCAGATTCCTCTCGCCAAGGCTGCAGAGCAGGAAATGGAAAAACTCGCAAGTGCCCCGCATGAAGTCCCCGGTCGGGCCATAGCGGGTCCCGACGCCCGCCGAGCAGACTTGCAGGACGCCTTCGCGCACACGAACGTCGTAAGCAATGGCATGGCTGCAGACATAAACCGCGACATCGTGGTCAACCAGCAGCCGCCAGAGCGCATCGCCCTCTTCGGGCGGAATTCGCCACAGTGGGTATTGCGTGTAGCCATTGACCGGCAGGACCGGGTAATGCCCGAAGACGAGCTTGTGAGGCACGTCCCGATGCCGCGCCAGGACCTCCGCGATCCAATCGGTCTCGATCCGCCCCGCTCCCAGGCGCGCGGTCGCCGAGTTCGTGAATATCAGCAGCAGATCGTCGTGCAAGGCGAAGTAGCTCAAACCCAGGTCGTTCGGCGGCCCGTTCTGGGGCAGGCCCGGGAACAGCTCGCGGAACACCCGCTCGCTCATCGCGTCGTAGGTGTTGTGGTTGCTGGTAAGGTGATAGACGGGAAAGCTGCGCGCCTTCGTCCAGCCGAACTCGTTGTCGAGCCAGTGCCGCCACTGGCCGCGTAGCTGTCGTTCGTCCGGCGTCAGGCCCTGAATGTGATCGCCGAGGAAACAGATGAAGTCCGGTTCAGGCTCAAGACCGGCGATCTGCGCGCTGATCGCCGCGAGGATCGCCTCGTGCGGGCCACCCGGAACACCGGAACAGAAGTCGCCAACCAGAACGAAGCGGTGGCTACTCATCTGCCAGCTGCCCGCATTAGCGGATAGACACTGGAGTGCATCTATGCTGGCCCTTGCCCAAGCGGCTTGCACGGATTCGGCGTCGGCCGATGGATGGGACGGCGCTCGACGGCGCCATCGCATCACACCTCCTCGTCGTCAAATCGACCACGTCAAACGGCCAATGCGTCATCATCCAGATCCCACTGATCCCGGATTTGCAGCTGTTTCGCCTTCGCTGCCCGTCAAAGATAGCTTAGACCAAAATTGAGTTCGGCCCAATTTTCTTTACAGAATACATGAGAAAATCTCAGAATAGACTGGAGCACCAACTTGGTTCGTCGCTATTATAGCCGCGAGCAGAGCAGCATGTACTGGACCCGCCATCGGGCTCAGCCTGAAGCTGTCGCTAGACGCTTGACGATGTTGGACTCGTACCACGTGATCCCTTGTAGATGAAGCGCATGGCACCAGAGTTCTCCGGGGCTACGCGTCTGGCCGTTGGGATACTGACATGGATCTAGAGATGCCGAGCACACGAACCCCTCAGCGATCGTCGGAGTCAGTGCCGACGAGCCTTGAGCTGATCGGCGTCAGCAAGGCCTTCGATGGCAAAGTCGTGGCCGATCGCATCGACCTCACGGTCAGACGTGGCGAGTTCTTCACCTTGCTCGGCCCCAGCGGGTCGGGAAAGTCGACCCTGCTTCGCATCGTTGCCGGGCTCGAGGCGGCGGAGACCGGCCAAGTGCGGATCGCCGGGCAGGACGTAGCGGGTGTGGCGCCTTGGAACAGAAACCTGGGCATGGTGTTTCAGCAGTATGCGGTCTTCCCGCATATGTCGGTCGCTGCGAATGTCGGCTATGGGCTCAAGGTTCGCGGTCACGGTCGACGTGAGACCGACGCGCGCGTGGAGGCGCTCCTCGCGATGGTCGGCTTGCAAGGCATGGAGGCCAAGAATACTTCGCTGCTGTCCGGGGGAGAACAACAGCGGGTCGCCTTGGCGCGCGCCTTGGCACCGGAGCCCGCCATCCTGCTCCTCGACGAGCCCCTGTCCGCCTTGGACGAAAAGATCAGGCGGGAGATGCAAGGCGAGTTGAAACGCATCCAGCGTAGCACCGGGACGACATTCATCTACGTCACGCACGATCAAGAAGAAGCACTCGCTATGAGTGACCGCATCGCCATTCTGAATCACGGCAAGGTGGTACAGTTGGCGGTCCCAGAGGAGATGTTCCGTCGGCCGGCGACGCGCTTCGTCGCCGAGTTCTTTCGTGGCTGCAACGTTTTGACGGCGAATGCCGCAGCCTCGCCTGGGAGCCAGGCAACATTCGTCCTGTCGGGGACGCCCCTGGACATTGACGTTTCCTCGCGCGAGCCAACACCTCAGGCTGTCAGCTTGGCGGTGCGGGCCGAAGATCTCGTTGTCGGCACCGCCGCCGAAACCTGCGCCGTTCGGCTTCAGGCCCAGGTCCTGTCGACGACCTACCGAGGCAGCAAAACGGACCACGCTCTGGAGCTGGCCGATGGCCAGCGGTTAACCGCGTCCTCGCCACAGGCGGCAACTGATGGGGTCAACGGCCAAACTTGGGTCGGCTTCGAACTTACAGACCTGGTGCTTTTGCAGGACTGAGGCACGCCGCACGCCGGGCCGGCCGATAGGAAATGGGCTAGCGGACCCTACGGGACCGTGCGAAGCCGAGCAGGATCATCACCACCATTAGGCCAAAGGTCAGGATGACCAGCAGTCCCATCAACGCATAGAGCGTCGGCGAGAGTCCGACCTGCAGGAAGGTCGACCAGATATAGGTCTGCACCGTATTGAGCGGCCCCTGAACCATGGTCGTCCGTATGGTCTCGTTGAAGGAGAGGATCACCGAAAAGATGGCGGCGCCGAAGATACCCGGGAAGATCAAGGGCAATTCGACATCCATGAAGGCCCGCCAGCGGCCCGCACCGCTGAGGTAGGCCGCCTCCAGGTATAGGGGATTGAAGGTCGCCATGACGGCGAGCGTGATCAGGAAGGCGAAGGGCAAGGCCCAGATCACATGCACCAGGACGATCGTCAGCAAGGACGGCGGGAGACCGAGCCGCTGAAAGAAAAAGGCGGTCGACAGCCCCATGGACACCGCCGGCACGAAGAGCGGCAGTACGAGAAGCAGCACGATGATCCGCCGCGAGCGGAACTCCCGCACGGCCATGGCGGCCAAGAGGGCCAGCAACGGCGTGACCAAACCCACGATTGCCGCGGCGACGAGAGAGGTCTTGAAGGAGGAAGTGAGGATCGGCTGCTGCCACATCTCGCGATACCAACGCAGGGTGAAGCCGCTCGCCTGCACCCCCTGCCCCTCAGGGCTGAAGGAGAGGAGCAGAGGTGGAAACAGCGGAAGGTAGAGGAAGGCCAGGACCGCCGCCGCGACGGTCCAAAGCGCCGCTTGGCTAAAACCTTTGTGAGTCACCGATCGTTCCCCGAAAACATCGCCCCTTGCTCCGCCCAATCATCCTTGCTCAAGGAAAAACGGCTGCGTCCAAGCATAGCTGCCCTTGCGGCCGACCAACTCAGCGCGCACGTAGATCGCATCGGCCGGCCTGTCGATGTGCTGCCAAAAGCTGCTGAGACGCGGCAATCGAGGCAGGGCGTCGAGGCTAAGGCGCCCGTTGCCGCCGTCGGTGATCTCGGCCAGCATACCATCGCGAACGCGCCACAGGATCTGTTCCGCATCGGATTCGACCACGATGGTTTGCCGGTCCTCGGTGAGCCCAAGCTTCGTGATCGTCACGCCGGTAGAGGCATAGAAGCGACCGTCTGACAGTGCGCCGATCACACCCTCTGCACTCAGGGGCTCGCCGGCCGGCCATTGCACAGAGTTCCAGCCGAGAAAACGGTCCATGACGCTATGCTGATCGTCGACCGCGTGGCCAAAGACCCGCCCGCCCGCCGTCAGCAGACCGTCCCACACCTCGAGGGCATAAGGGCTGCCCGCCAGGCGCTCGATGACACCGGTGTAGATCTCGATGGCGCCGAGAGAGGGCAGTGTCAGCAACGCGTCCAGCGTCGCATGACGCCGGGGCGGCGCGTAGATCCAGTTGGGATGATCTGCCACGAAAAGGCCGCCGCGAGCCGCAACGAAGGCGGCGATCTCCGGCATGGTTAGGGACTTGGCAGTGGGGATGTCCGGGCCGGCGCCAAGATGCATCAAGGTCTGGCCAGCTGCCGAGGTGATCTCTACGGCCGGTAGGACGGTCATCGTCGTGCGGTCCTGATAGGTCCGAGGATCGACGAAAAGGTCATGCTCGGACAGGGCGATGTAGTCGTAGCCGGCCGCCTCGTAGGCGGTGAGCGTCTCGAAGGGGTCGTCTTCGCCGTCGGAGCGCGTCGTGTGGCCGTGATGATTGCCGCGCAGCCAGGCAGTTTGTTTGCCAAGCGGCAGGTAGCTCGACACAAAGTTCGCGTTCATTGCCCCACCCTCAGTAACGCCAACGCATGATCTGCCCAAGGAAGGCGCGGACATCGAAGCCGAAGTACCAGGCAACGAGAAGCACGGTCATGACGGCGGCCACCACGGTGGACATCGCCGCGGCCAGCGGATAGTCCAAAACCGTCATGGCGCTGCTTATGGTGTTGCCCATAAGCTCGTAGCCCGCGCCGCCGAGGATCAACGGCACCGCGCTCTCGCCAAACACACCGACCAGGCAGAAGATCGCCGCCGCAAACAGGCCTGGCAGCGAGAGCGGCAATGTCACGCGGAAGAACGTTACTAGCGGGTTCGCGCCGAGCATCCAACTCGCTTCGATCAAGCGCCGGTCAATGCCGGAAAGCGACAACCAAAGCGGAAAGACCATGATCGGCATGTAGGAGGAGATCAGCCCGACGAAGACGGAAAAGTCCCCGAACAGCAGCCAGTCAAGCGGCTGATCCGTCAGGCCAAGCGCGATCATCGCCTCGTTGACCGGACCGTTACGGCCCAGGAGATAGGCCCAGGCGAAGTTGCGGATAACGTAGTTCACCAGGAAGGGAATGGTGAGCAGCAGGAGAACGATCCGCGTGACAGCGGGCCGCACGCGCAGTGCCAGCAGGTAGGCAATCGGATAGGCCAGGATCAGGCTGATAGCGGTCGTCAGCAGCGCGACGATCATGCTCCTTTGCAGAACGCCGACACGGACGCTGCCGAAGAAGGTCTCGTAAGCCTGGAAAGAAAGGGCGGGTTCCAGGTGGAACCCGGCCCTCTGCCAAAAGCTGATCACGAGCGTGACCGCAAGCGGCCCGAGAACGAAGACGACCACGAAGGCGATCGGCAGTGAAAGCAACGCCCGCCGCGGAGTCATCCGGACCGTCCCGGCCAGGCCTCACCGCCAGAGACGAACCGGACCGTTGCGGAGAAAGGCGATCGAGGCGCGATCACGCCGCCTTGAAGCGGGCCCATTCCGCTTCCAACTCGTGAACGTGTTTTGGCCATCGCTGGTGCCAGACGGCAACGTTCTCGGCCTTGAACAACACGCGCTCTTGTACATTCGCCGCTTCTTCCGGCTCGCCGGGCTCGAACAGGTCCGGGTTTGCCTTTGCGAAGGGTATGGCTTGGGAATTGGTAAGATAGCCACGGCTTGCGCTGATGCGGGCGCCGTACCAGGGCCCCAGCATGAAATCGAAGAGATCGTAGACGGCCTGCGTGCGTTCCGGCGGGCGATTGGGGTTGTTGGTCACGTAGCCGGCCATGGCCCACATCAGATAGCCCTCTCGCGGCACGGCATAGAGACAGTCCACCCCTTTCGCCTGGGCGGCGTAGACCATCGGCTCCCAGCCGTCCAGGACGTAAACCTCGCCGCTGACCAGAAGATCGACAGCCTGCTGGTAGCTGGTCCAGAGAAGCCGGAACTGCCCCTCCTTCTTCTTTTCGATCAGGAAGTTGACCACCGTGTTGATCTCGCTCGGCGTCATGTCAGTGGGATTACCGATATCGGCCAGGCCGGCATGCTTGAGATAGATGGCGGCCTTCAAGCCCGCGGCGTTGTAGTTGTCGTCGAGCGCCACGTTGCCGCGCCACTTCGGATCGAAAAGCGCGCCGAAGGAGTTGATCTCCTCCTTGGTGAGATCCGGCCGGTAGCAGATCGACTCGCCCTGGATGATCGTCGGCACGCCGTAGATCTTCCCCTCGTAGCCGATCGCGTGGTGACCGCCCGCGCCCGGCTGAAGGTACTTCTGAATGAACTCGTTCTTGCCCCAATTCGGCATGCGCTCGGTTTCGATGGGCACGATCAGACCAAGCTCCGACAGCGGCTTCTGAACCCCGCCGACGATGTGAATGGCATCGTAGGTTTGAACACCCCCACCGCCGAGCATGACGTTGATGATGGCCGAAGGGGCATTGCCGATGGCAACCAGATTGACGCCCCAGCCTGTCTTGTCGTTGAAGCGTTGCCAGCTACCTGGATCCCCGACACCAATGTCGGCGAGATTGACTGTCTTCGAAGCTGCCAGGCCGCGAGACCAAGGCGTGACACCGACCGCAAGCCCGCCAACGGCAGCCATCGTTGACTGCAGTAGCCGGCGCCTCGTCATCGTCGCATAAGAACTAGTCATGACACCCTCCCCAAGTGATCCACACCGCGAAGACGGTATTCGAAGCCTACCGTCCCCAAATGACATGAATATGAAGTTTTCTCATATAATTTAAGCAGAATTATGCAGTTATCTCAATTCCGCTACGATGAACAGATCAGGATCGGCTTGCTAGCCCCGACAGTGGACATCAGGGCCGGCAAGCGTGGCTGGTGACAGGCAGTCACCGCTTATCTGTCCCTCGATCGGTTCAGCTCAACAAGAACTGGTTCCAGCGCTCCTCGTAGGCGACGCCGTAGCGGGCACCTTCCTGCTCGTTCAGGATGTGAATGCTGTCGGCGTAGCGCGGCGCCATCACCAGCGTCTTCTGCGTGGCGTCATCGGCCTTCGCAGCCGCGGCCTCGAGTACCGGTCCGTAGACATTCAGCTCCAACAACTTTGCCTGCGGTTCCTCGCCCAGGGCGTAGTTCAACGCTTCGTAGGCGACGTCGAGGTATGGCGTGCCTTTCGGGATCGACCACCAGTTGGCCCAGGCGATCGCCTGATTGTAGGTGTAGTCGATGGGCGCACCTTCGCTGAGCGCGGCCAGGACGCGCCCGCTCCAAGCAGACGAGAGCGTGGCTTCGCCGGTTGTCAGGAGCTGCGCGGGCTGCGGACCAGAACTCCACCAGGCGGCCACATGCGGCTTCAGCTCTTCCAGCTTGCGGAATGCCATGTCGGCCTTCTCGTCGGTCACCGGATAGATCTCTTCGCGCGTCGCCCCCTCGGCCAGCATCGCGACCTCGTAGTTCCAGTAGAATCCCTTGTACATACCGCGCTTGCCGGGAAAGCGCTCGACATCCCAGAAGTCGGCCCACTGGCTCGGGCCCCCGTCCGGAAAGGCTTCCTTCGACCAGGCGATGATCGAGCCGCCGGCCGAGGTGGCAATCCCATAGGGCGTCACCCAGCCGGGCTTGAGGGCGGCCGCATTCGGGATCCGGGACATGTCCAGAGTCTCGAGGAAGCCCTGCTCGCCGCCGCGCCAGACCGAGGCGCCGTCGACATCGGTCAGGTCCCACTCGACCTTGCCGGCCTCGACCATGGTTTTGATCTTGGCTGTTTCCATGGGCGAGGTGCTGACATAACTGATTCCCTTCTCCTTGAAGAAAGGCTCGAGGAAGGCGGTCTCCTCCATCTTGGAGAGTGCGCCGCCCCAGGAGACGAAGGTGAAGGGGCGCGACTGGGCTTGGGATACGCGGGGCAGACCGGCGGTCGCGAGGACGGCCGACAAGCCGGCGCTACCCAGCAAAAAGCCTCTACGGTCAATCATTGCTCTAGCCTCTTCCATTGTTGTGATCGTCGCGGCGGTGCCGCCCTTTAGGAACTCAGGTCGGTCAACCATACTGTCCTCCCACTGTTGGATACCGAAACTCCCATGACTAAGCCGGCGCAAGGATGCGAAGCCGCTCCGGCTGCCAGCCAATTCGGATGCTCTCACCGGCCGGCAAAGTGGGGGCCGCCAAGCGCCGCAGCCAAAGCTGCTCCCCAGTCTCCAGCCTGACCCTGACGGACTGCAGCTCGCCGAGGAACACGGTCTCCTCGACCACGCCCGGAACGCCGCCGTCGCTGCGCAGCTCCAGGTGTTCCGGCCGGATCAACAGGCTCCCCTCACCGCCGGCCGCGACACCGTCCGACGCGCCGGCGCTGACCCTGCAGCCGAGCCCGGGCACCTCCATCTCGGCATGATCGGATGCTGTCGACCTGACGCGGCCGGACAGCAGGTTCGATTCGCCGATGAAGCCGGCGACGAAGGCGTTCGCTGGCCGGTCGTAGAGCTCGCTCGCCGTGCCGATCTGCTCGACCCCGCCGTCGCGCATGACGACTATGCGGTCGGACAGCACCAGGGCCTCTTCCTGGTCGTGCGTGACATAGATCGTGGTGCGGCGGTGGGCGTCATGAAGACGCCGCAGTTCGAGCTGCACCGACTTGCGGAGCTGGCGGTCGAGCGCGCCGAGCGGCTCGTCCATCAGAACCAGGTCCGGCTCGATCACCAGGGCGCGGGCCAGCGCCACGCGCTGTTGCTGGCCGCCCGACAGCTTCCGGACCGACCGTTCCGCCAGGCCGGAAAGCTGGACGATGGCCAGGGCCTCGTCCACGCGGCGCTTGATCTCCCGCTTGGGCCGGCCGCGCACCTTGAGCCCGTAGGCCACATTCTCCCCGACCGTCATATGCGGAAACAGCGCGTAACTCTGGAAAACCATGCCGATGTTGCGGTGCCGCGCAGGAAGCCAGGTGATGTCGCGCTCGCCCAGCCGGACCTGCCCCGAGGTCGGCTCCGCATAGCCGGCGATCAGGTTCAAAAGGGTTGTCTTGCCGGAGCCCGATGGGCCAAGCAGGGTGACGAACTCCCCGGCATCGACCGTCAGATCGGTGGGCCTCAGCGCCGCCACCAGCTCGTAGCGCTTCGACACGGCCGATAGCTGTAGTGGCAATCCGGCGTTGGTCACGTCCGCGCCTCCTTCTGTTGCCGGTTCACGGCCATCGCCAGCGCAAACAGGAGGATCGCTAGGACAATGATCACCGTGGCGGCCACGGCCACCGCTGGGGTGAATTCGAAGCGGACCGCCTCCCAGATCTTGATCGGGAGCGTCTTGGTCTGGTAACCGACCATGAAGAGGGAGACCGTGAACTCGTCGAACGAAGTGATGAAGGCGAAGACGCCGCCGCCGAGCATGCCCGGCGCAAGGGTCGGCAGAGTGATCGTCCGGAAGATCGTCCAGGGCGCCGCTCCGAGTCCGGCGGCGGCCTGCAACCAGGCCTCGTCGACCGCCCGCAGCGCGATGCCGACGTTGATCACCACGAAGGGCAGCGCCAGCACCGCATGGCTTAGCACCAGGCCGGCAAAGGTGCTGTTGAGTTGCACATCGAGTGCCGTGCGGTAAATCGCGACCGCCGTCACGACCAAAGGCACGATCAAGGGCGCCAAGAAAAGCCCCATCAGCACAAGGTTGAGACGCTGCGGCAGGCGGTTCAAACCGAGCGCGGCGGCGGTTCCGGTCACGACCGACAGGACCGTCGTCCAGGCCGCGACCCAGAAGCTGTTCCAGAGGGCGGAGCGCCACTCCTGGTCGGCGGCAAAAGCGCCATACCACTCGACGGAGTAGGACTCGGGCGGCAGGCGGATGAAGCGCGCCTCGTTGAACGACGCCGGTATGACCGCCAGGATCGGCAGCACCAGAAAGGCCAGCACCAAGCTGGCGCTGACATGGGCGGTAATACGCAGGCCGAGCGGCAGCTGTGTCATGCCGCCCACCCGCTACGCCCAAGCGGCAACAGACGGCGAAACAGGATGAGCAGCAACAGCACGGCAGCGAGCAGGATGATCGCGCCGGCCGCGGCCAACGACCAAGCCAGCCGATCGGTCACGAAGCCGGCGATCAGGGTCGAGACCGTCAGGGCCCCTGCCCCACCCAACAGGGCCGGCGTCACGAAAAAGCCGAGCGCCAGCAGAAACACCACCAGCCCGGCACCCAGCAGCCCCGGCATCAACAGAGGCAGGTAAACGTAGCGGAAGGTGTCGAACAGGCTCGCTCCAAGCCCGTCGCTCGCCTGGAGCAAGCGGCCGTCGATGCCCCGCATCCGGGCGAACAGCGGCAGGATGGCGTAGGGCAACAGGACGTGAGTCATGCCGATGACGACGGCCGTATTATTGAACAGCAGTTGCACCGGCGCCTCGATTAGCCCCGTCGCCATGAGCGCCTGATTGACCGGTCCGTTCTTGGGCAGCAGCAAGATCCAGGAATAGGTCCGCACCAGAAGCGACACCCAAAAGGGGAAGAGCACGCCGTAGAGTGCTAACACGAACCAGATCCCACGCAGCCGGCTGAGCAGCAGCGCAACAGGAAAGGCAAGGACCACCGTGACGACGGTGACGATGAAGGAGATCTGGAAGGTGTTGAGAAAGACCTGCCGATAGGCTGCACTGCCGAACAGGGTCTCGAAGCTCGCGAGCGCGCCTTCCTCTCCGGCAAAGGCAAGCGAGGAAAGCCGGGCAAGCGGTACAACGAACCACAAGATGAGAAGCAGCGCAGCGGGCGCGACCAAAAGAACCGGGAAAAGACCAGCAAGGTCGCGCGCGGAGAGAAGCACAGTCGCGTGCTTGCCTTTCAGAGGTTCCGGTCCTGAATCGTATGTGATCGACGTCACCATAGCCAGCTCGAGACGCGCATCCCCTCCGCGTAGAATCATCCGATGTTTTCAATCGTGACCTTCAACCACGTCGCACGGCCTTACAGCGCCCGAGAAAACTCTGATTCCCACGATAGCGGGGTAGTATGTCAGTTATATGAAAGTTTCTCATTCAATACAACAACTGGATATGAAATAATCTCAATTCTGCGAATACCTTCGCACAGAGGCAGATGCAGGAAACCGCGAGCAAACTGGCATTGCTCATCATGAGGAACCTTCCCTAACGATGGACCGAAGACCGATACACTCCCGCCCCGGATCCGAGACGCCGCACGCAAAGCTGTCATTCGTGGTCGATCTCGACGGAACACTTGTACACGGACGGACTATTATTCCCGGTGCCGCGGAACTCATCCGGCAGATCGATGACCGTTTCGTCATTGTGTCGAACAACTCGACACACTCCGCTTGCGGTCTCGCCACCGAGCTGGCCTCGGCAGGCCTGGGAATTCCTGCCAGCCGGATCATATTGGCGGGCGTCATGGCCGTGCAGCGGGTTGCTCTTGACTATCCCGGGGCCCGCGTCCTCTTGATCGGCAGTCCAGCCTTGAGGCGCGAGGCGGACCGTGCCGGGCTTATCCTCGTTCAGGACACCGCTGATGTTGTCCTGCTCGGGCGCGATGAGGCCTTTTCCTATGACAAGCTGGCTCTTGCGGCAAACGAGGTCCGCCGGGGGGCGACGCTCGTAGCCTGCAACCCGGACAGGTATCATCCGGGCGCCAACGGTCTTCTGGTTCCGGAAACCGGTGCCCTGATGCAGGCTATCATTGCTTGCGCTAGCCCAACGAACGTGCGTGTGATCGGCAAACCGCAACCGGATCTCTTCCAAGAAGCGGTGAGAAGGTTGAACTCAACCCCCGCCGCCTGCGTCATGATCGGTGACAATCCGGAAACCGATGCTGCCGGTGCTGCTCGCCTCGGCATGCTCCACCTCCTTATAGGATCTGGGACTAATTGCGATGCGTTGGATCTCTTTGATTTGGCACGGCGATTGTCCAGGGACCAGAAATCGCTCACCGCATTTCCGCGTTTGGCCTCGGCCTAGAGCGGGATGACTTTAGGTTAAACCATAGCCTGCGTTTTTGAAGTAGTTGGCGCATTCCTCTGGGCTATATGTCGGGAGGATTTGGGCGATGGCCTGGCAGATGTCGTCCGGGGTTCGGGCGGAGGCTTTTCTGAGGCGGTGCTTGAGCTTTGAGAAGACCTGCTCGATGGGGTTGAGGTCGGGCGAGTACTTGGGCAGGAACAAGAGCCTGGCCTGGGCGGATCGGATGGCCTGACGCACGGCCTTGGACTTGTGGCTTCCCAGATTGTCCATGACGACGATGTCGCCGGGCCTGAGGGTGGGCAGGAGGAGCTTTTCCACATAGAGCCGGAAGCGTTCGCCGTTGATCGGGCCATCGAGCAGCCACGGCGCCTCGATGCGGTGCTGGCGCAGCGCGGCCAGGAAGGTCAGGGTCTTCCACTTGCCGTGCGGCAGCTTGGCCGGGAGCCTCTGGCCGCGCGGCGCCCAGCCTCGGAGCGGTGCCATGTTGGTCCGTGCCCAGGTCTCGTCGATGAAGACCAGGCGCTGCGGCGCGATGCGCCCGCGGTATTTCTTCCACTGAGCCCGCCGGCGCGCGACGTCCGGGCGCTCGCGCTCACTGGCGAGGGGCGTTTTTTTTGAAGCTCAGTTTCTCTTCGTGCACGAAGTTCCAAACCGTACGATAGTCCACCCTCAGGCCGCGCTCCGACAGCTCGTCCCGAAGGCCGCGCAAGGTGAAGTCGCCCCCAGAGCAGCGCGCAACCAGCCAGTCGCGATGGGCACCGATGATCTTCTTGGGCCGGTGTCCGCCGATCTGCCCGGGCGCCACGCTGCCCGTCTCCCGGTAACGGCGCAGCCAATTGATCGCCGTCGAGACCGATACACCGAACCACGCCGCAGCCTGCCGGCGCGAAAGTCCCTCATCCTCAACAGAACCGACAACCCGCTCGCGAAGATCCATCGAATAGGCCTTGCTCATACATGCTGGCCTCCTTCTCCAGTCAAAATGTTGAATCAAATATTCCCCGAGCCGCGAATCCCTAAAAGCGATTCACTGCAAAATCATCCCGCTCTAGGCGTGCAGCAACAGGGTGCGCTGTTCCGGCTACATCTTGCTGCGAACAACCATCTGTTCCGTGCAAAGAGGCTTGCAAATGGCTCGGGTTTGAGCGTTCCGCACGTCTTGCCTTTGCCGAACATCCGGAATGCCTTCGGCCGAGATCGATCCGATGTCCTGATCGACCTCCGGGAACACCCGTTCCCGTCGGACAGCAAACTGCCCAGGCCGATAGACACCAACACCAAAGGTGTCCGCTTTGATCGATGTCGCCACCCCTTCGAAGGACAATTGGAAATGCCTGCCGGACTTCACGACAACGAAGTCCTGATCCGCGATCGGCACGCCCAAGCTCTCGAAGAAGTTGACGTCCTGACTCATGGCGGCCCGCGAGGTCAGGATCAGTACAAGCTTGCCCATATCGATGACAGCCGTAGATCCATGCGAGGCCTTGTGCCCGGCAAGCCAAGGCCCCTTCAGGACGAACTGCCCGTCACTGATCTTGCGCACTCGACCGGTCACCGGAATCCTCTTGGCGCTGGGGGTAAAGGCTCCGCCGACCTCGAGCGTGACCTTCGCGCCGATGCCGACAGCTTGGGCGACCGCCACGGAATCAGGATCAGTGACCGGTATTGCCCCACGCAAACCACTGTTCAGCTCAAGGCAGGCCCCGAGGATTTCGGTGCAGTCTCCCGGCGCTCCAGCCAAGACACGATCGCCGAAATCCGAGATAGCGTACGGCCGCTTGGACGGCTGCTCTTGGATCTGCTGAAAGACCTGCTTAACGGTGGGGAAGTCGTCCTTGAACTCATGCCGACGCGTCCAGAGCTGGCGTCCGATTTCCCTGCAGATAGTCTTGCCGAGGTCATCACAGGAGTCGGTCGTTGCCACAACCGTCTGTGCCATCCCCGGAACATCTATCAGCGACTGAACGTTGCAGATGGACACGTCCAGAACCGATGCGTTCTCCTTCGAATAGCATCGCGCCTTGTCATGGAGGTCTTTCAACGGTCCTGCGTGCGTTTCGTCATTCCCCTCAAGAATCATAGGCACCCGAGCGACGTTCAGGACCGGATCGATCGTCTGCTGCGCGGTTCGGACCACTAGGTCGGCGGCCTTGACCCCTGTTGCATGATAGTCGGAGTGCGGATTGTGCTTGCAAGCCGTTACGATGTCTGTGGCTTTCAACATGCGCTCAGTCAGATGCGCGTGGAGGTCCAGGCCAATGCCTATGACGGCATCCGGCCCGAGGATGCTTCGCAAACGCTCGAGCGAGAGGCCCTCGGGGTCATCGCTTTCCGTAGTGGTCATCGCCCCGTGCAGGTCCAAGACGACGTGATCGGGTCGACTCGAAGCCGCTGCTTCAAGGAGCTCCTCGTTAAAGCTCTCATAGACGCTGTGCACCACCGAGCCCCCCGGTCGCTCGCACGCGGCCAACGCCGGAACGATCTCCACGTCTCGCCGCTGAAGCTCATCCAGTATTCCGCCCAGAACCGAGCCGGTGCCTGACAGTTGCTCCAGAATCTTCGGCCCTCGCACGACTGTGAAGTCCTCGAGCGTCGTGTTAACCGGATTGAAGCTGTTCCCTTCGTGAAACAGCTGGCCAACAAGCAACCTCATGGATGCCTTCCGCTTTGCCTAACACCGGTTCCAATCGGGCGTTCCCGATATCGCTCTCATGACATCCCACGACCGTCGAATCCCATGTAGGTGATTTCCTGTTGATCCAGGCACTGAGATATTCTCATTGAAAGTGAAAATCAGTACTGTGAATATCTTACTTGCCACTGCCCTGCCGTGAATCAAAGGTGCCACTCGGCGGTGATGTTGGAGACGATAAATCGCTGGTGCCTACGAGCCGCAGTTGCTGTAAAAGCCGGAGCCGTTGAACTCAGGCGACACATGAAACCGCTTCCCGGTGTATGGAGATAACTCGATGGCACGAACTCCGCAGAGTAGGGCTGGCGCCAAGCAGGACGAAAAGTCTCAGGCGGTCAACGGCATCTTGGGGCGCTTGGCCGCGATGCGGCCATCGCTGGCGCCCACAGGCCGAAGAATTGCCGACTTCATCATGGCCAATGCCGCTGACGTAGTTCACATGTCGGTCACGGAGGTCTCCGAGAGGGTTGAGGCCAGCGAAGGCAGTGTCGTCGGCCTTTGCCAACAGGTCGGAACCACTGGATTTCAGCAACTGAAGATCGCGCTTGCCCAGGATCTGGTGCAACCGATCCAGTTCATCCACGAGGACCTCAAGCGCAAGGACGATACGGCAACGATAATAGAGAAGATCTTCCACAGCGATATCCAAGCCCTAAGGGATACCCTATCGGTTCTCGATGCTGCAGCGATGAGCCAGGCTGCCGAGTTGATCCGTAACGCAGAGCGCGTTGAGGTCTACGGCATTGGCAGCGCCACGCCCATCGCCGAGGACATCCAATATCGGATGCTGAGGATCGGCATCAACTGCAAGGTCGTCGTCGACTCCCACGTGCAGGCGATTTCGGCGTCCTTGACCGACAGCAAAGTCGCGACCATCACGGTGTCCCACTCCGGCAGCACGCAGGAAACCATCGCGGCCACCAAGCTTGCGAAGGAGGCCGGGGCGCGCACCATCTGCATCACGAACTACGGCAAATCGCCGATCCAGGCGTTTGCGGACGTGGTCCTCTACACGATGGCGAAGGAGACGCAGTTTCGCACCGAGGCCATGACGAGCAGAATCGCTCAACTCGGTATTGTCGATGCCCTCATCGCATGCCTCGCTCTGTCGGACTACAACAAAGCAGTGAAAACCATCAAGCACACCTTCGATGTGCTTTCGATAAAGCGCTATTAGGTGGAGGCAACAGGGCACTGTCTTCATCCGTTTGCCATTGCAGGCTTCCCTAGTATGGCAAGGTGCTGCGTGCATGATTCACCCCTCCCTGATTACGTGCTCGCGGCCTAACGGCGCCTGATCTGGTCGACGCAGACCGAGGTGATGATGACAAGGCCCAACGCAATGTTCTGGATGTAGCTTTCGACGCGAAAGAAATTCAGCCCGCTCGAAAGCACGGTGATCAAGACGGCACCCAACAGCGGGCTGAAAAATCGCCCGCCACCGCCCCGAAGGCTGACACCGCCAACCACCGCCGCGGCAATGCTCTGTAGGGTTAGGTTTCCACCTAGGTTGGGCTCGCCAGACCCGGCGTGCGCGGTCATCAATTTCGCCCCTACGGCGACCAGCACCGAACACATCAGGTAGAACAGGAAGATAACACGATCGACATTAATCCCTGCCGTCCGAGCGGCGTTCGGATTATCTCCGACCAGATACATGCGCCGGCCGTAAACGGATCTCTCGAGAAAGATCCACGAAAGCGCAAAGATGAGTGCGGAGATAACGACCGGGATCGGGAGATAGAGAACCGTCGCACCATAAAGGAAGTGGTTAAGTTCGATCGGCTTCCTAACGGGAAAGCCATTGCTGATAACGGCGGCGACGCCGCCGATGATGTTCCAGGTTCCCAATGTGACAATGAACGGGTTGATTTTCAGGTACGAGATCAATGCCCCGTTCGTCGCTCCGACGGCCATACCGAAAGCGATCGAAGCGAGCAATCCAAGGAACAACGAAACCGACAGGCCAAGATGTGCCGTTTCGGCCATGGCAAGCGCGCTCGCCACCGAAATGAAGGACACACTCGCGCCGAGCGACAGGTCGAAACCACGCGTCAGCAGCGGCAGCATCTGCGCAAAAGCAAAGATATAGATGTAGCTGGTCTGGATCAGGAGGTTCTCGAAGTTGTCCGGATGCACGAAGCGCGGCCTGGCCCATCCGAAGGCGACCACGAGAACGACCAGGGCGATCAAAAGAACCAGAGGCGCGCTTGGCTGGAAGCTGCGGAGCGCGGCGGCCTGGCTGACCCTAGACATCATCCGCGCCTCGCCCGCACAAATCGGTCCAACAGTGTGACCAGGATGATGATCGCGCCGATCGCGATGGTTTGGTAGCGACTGTCGAGCCGCAATAGGTTCATTCCATTGGCCACGACGGCCAGGAAGAAGCCACCCAAGACAACAGTCTCTATGCGCCCCAAGCCGCCACGGAGTGAGACGCCGCCAATGACCGCGACGGCGATGCTGGGCAACATCAAATCGACCCCCGCTGTCGACTGGCCGGAACCGAGTCGGGTGGTCAGCAGAACCCCGACTAAGGCCGATATGACACCGCTAAGCGCATAGGTGAACAGGAGCGTTCCCTTCGTGTTGAGGCCGGACAGATGCGCCGTGCGGAGATTCCCACCGACGGCTCGGATATGCCGACCCGCTGGCAGATGCCTTTGCAGGACCCAAACTGCGACAAGCACGACGATGCAGCACCAAACGATGTTCGACAGACCGAAAACCCGTCCCAATGCGAAGTCGTCGGTGAAGACCCTCGGCAAGCCATAGATCGGTGCACCGGAAGTCAAATAGAAGGAAAGCCCAGTGGCGACGGACAGCATGCCCAAGGTCACGATCAGCGCCGGCGCCTGAAACCAAGCCACGCAGAAGCCATTGACCCCGCCCAAGAGCAGTCCGGAGAGCAGGCCGGCTGCTACGCCCGCAAACGCAACGATTACATCTGCCTCCGGCAAAAACGGCCTCAGGACAACCATAACCAAGGCCGACACAACCGAGCTCAAGGCGGCGACCGCGCCGACAGACAAGTCGAGACCACCAGTCATCATGACCAGCATCTGGCCAGAGGCGATCGTTGCCAGAATGAGCGCGTTCCGCAGCAGGTTACTGACGTTCGCAAGGCCGAGAAAACGAGGCTCCAGGGCTGCGATTGTCATAACCAACACAGCCAGCACGATTGCGAGCGGAAGCGCCTCCATGATCTGGTTAAGCAGTGGGCTGGCGCCACGACTCGGCTGCCAAACTCGCAAGGAAAGTCTCGGCTGAGAGCACTACGGCCTTTCCTCGACCACGCCGCGTGGCGCCTGTCCGGCGCCATCGGTAACGGGAAAAAACCTCTCAAGAGCTCGTGCTCTTGCATGCTTTCGCGCCTGTGTTCGGAAACGATGCGACCCGCAGCCGTGACATAGATCCGATGACAGAGGCCCATCAGTTCCATGAGCTCGGATGAGATGACGAGGACCGCGTGGCTGTTCGCGACCAGCTCCTGGATATGGAGATAAACGTCGTAACGAGCGCCAACATCGATGCCGACCGTGGGTTCATCGAAAACATAGATCCCGGCATCTCTGGTCATGCCGCGCGCCAAATGACGGACATGTCCGAATAGGTCTGAAGCGCGTCTTCGACCAGCGCCAACTGGATGGAAACGCCCGTGTCGCCATACTTCTCTTCTAGTAACTCAGCGTTCGTCCCAACCAGGGCCTCCCGAAAGCCCTTGGCATATCCGTCCGCCCAGCCGGACCTTTGCGGGCCGGGGAAGGCAACGACCTTCTCTTTTGCGCCAGGTTCCAGTGACTTGACGAGGTAGTCTCCGGACGCCTTCCCGAGCGCATCGAATTCGCTCCGGACCCGGGCGGTCAAGGGTGCATCGATCACGGCATTGATGAAGCTGACCTGGGGTATGCCGCGCTTGAGCCCCTCGGCGAACTTCGGCGCCATACCGGCTTCGGAGATAACGCCGGTTGCCACGGCTTCCGCGCCACTGGCCACGCAGTCGTCCCACTGTGAGATCTGCTTCGGAAGTTGGTCGTAGCCGCCGGCTTCAAGAATCGTGGCCCTGACCCCCAGACGCTTGGCCTCCTCGATGATGCCGTAGGCGGCGGCGACCCAGAAGCTGTCCTTCATGTGCGGAAACAGGACGCAGATGTTCCACTTCTCCGATGCCTGCTCGACGGGAACATAGTCGGTCGCCTCAGTCTTGCCGTCGGCGACGTTCTGGACCTCGAACGGCCACCAGTCCTTCGCCAGTCCTTCCAGCGGGGTCAACGCCAGCACGGCGATACCGCAGGCCCCCAACAAGGTCTTCATGTTCATCGGCATGGTCGCTCCCTCCCGTTTCGCCTCTCCTAAGGAATGCCAATTTGCGTCAGGGCCTTTTCTCAAGGCTTTGTCGTTTGGTCTTCGTCGCGTTGCGATCGACAGTCAGGGCACCATCCGGGCCCGGCACCAGGACCACGCCGTAAACGTCACGGGCCCTTTCCTCTGTCTCGTATTTCTCTAGGACATCGTGCAGAACCCGGGTGGGATCCCGTTTCAGCGGATCGCCGTAACCACCGCCGGAGCAATCCACGCCGCGCACGAAATCGCCCTTTTCCAGAACGACCTGGGCTGCGTTGGGAAGCTTGGTCTCGCTCCCGTCGGCCCGTAGCACCCAACGCTCCGCCAGGTTGCCATCGCGGCCACCGCGAACACCCTTGGGCGGTTCTTCCTGGCCGTCTCCCGGATACATCACGGTCATCTGGCCGTGGGTGGGCCCGTATTCGACGATCGAACCCGGCGCACCTCGGTACGTTCCGGCACCGCCTGTTCCCGCGTCGAGTTGCAGCCGGCGGATGCGGATCGGATACTTGAGCTCGTCGACCTCGATCGAATCGCGATACATCAGTCCAGAGACCACGGGGATGCCGTAGGTGACCCATCCATCCGCGTGGGCGGAGGCCGGACCGCCATTGGTGCCGACGTGCATCTGATTAACGAAATCGCCCGTGCCTGTGCGGTGGTCCTTGCCGGAAACGACAGCCATCCCGATACCGAGCCCGACAGCGCCTTCCGCCAAGCCGAAGCTGTCGCCGATATCGGCAAAGGCCGCACCCGTGACGTTGACCAGGCGATCCGCGACATTGGTCGTTGAAACCGAACAGGAATGCGGGAAGCGGGGTCGTCCGATGACCGCGCCGTCGCGCAACAGCACCGTGACCCGGCGGAAAGACCCCGCGTTGCGGGGAACATCGCTGTCCAGGCTGTTGAAGATACCGGCCATCACGGCCGACACCGAACAGGCCTCGCTGACGTTCAATCCGCAGTCCAAATTGTCGATGTTGTCACGCAGATCGACGGTAATGCGTTCCTCTTCCGGATTCAGCTCCAACTGGACGTTTATCGGAATGCCCATCGGCAAGATCGGATGGACCGCGTCATGGCGGGCATCGAGCGATAGTCTTCCCTTGGGCAGACGGCGCAGCGCCTGGCGCATCCGGCGCTCCGAATAGTCGAGCCATTCCCCGGTGAAGGCCTTCAGCGTCGCGACGCCATACTTCTGCGCAAGCTCCTTGATCCGCCGTTCCGCGACCCGCGCCGAGCTGACCCCCGCCAGAAAATCCCCGTACCATTGCGACGGCACGCGAATACGCTGCCGGGCCATGCGCACGATGTCGTCGATCGTCTTGTAGTCGCGCTGGATACGGACCGCCGGGAAGATCAGGGCCCCTTCCTCGTATATGTCCTTGGCATTGGGCATATAGGTGGTGGGAAGGCTGTTGCCGATGTCCGCCTGATGCGCTTTTGCGACGGCGGTGAACAGATGCTCGCCGTCACAGAAGACCGGCACGAGGAAGGCATGGTCGGCTGGATGCGTGTTGCCGGAATAGGGGTCGTTGTGCAGATAACAGTCACCCTCGGCGATGTCGTCGTGCTGGTCACACATGTATTGGGTCTGGATATCGGACCCGAAGATGTGGATCGGCAGCCCCTCGGCACAGGCAAACAGCTTGTTGTCTGCGGTACAGATGGCGCATGAAAAGTCGCGTGCCGAGTTGATGACGCCCGAGCGGGCGCTTCGCAGCATGGTGTTGGTCATCTCGCGGACGATGCCGTCGAACCGGTTGGCCAGTATCGACAAGAGCACCGGATCGATCGGGCCGTGGCCGGCGTCCCGGCCCCCTGCGCCCCGATCGGCCGCGCCCCGACCGGCCGCCCTCGTATCCGCGCTAGGACGTGGTGAGGAGGTAGTTTCCATGACTGCTAACCGTTGCCTTCATTCCGGGATACACGACAAGAGTGGTTGTAGGTTCCTCCACGATGCAGGGTCCGATGACTTGCTGGCCGCTCTGCAGGGTCCGTCCGTCGAAGATCGGTGTCGTCGTTGCCTGCGCTTGACCGAAGAAACAGTCGCGCGTCGATCGCACGGGATCGGTCACGTTGTCGTGCCCGGTTTTCATCCCGCCTGGATCAACCCCGATTCTCGTGCGCAACCGTCCCTTCCACGAGACGAACTCGACCGCACTGTGCGGGTCGCGCATGCTGAAGACACGCTCATGTCCCTGATGGAAGGCCTCGACGAAACGGGCTAAGTCCTCATCGGTTTCAGCCTTCGGCCCCGGTAGCGCGACCTCCAACTCCCATACCTGGTTCGCGTATCGCGCTTCCGCGTAGAGTTGCACGACATGGTCGTATGATGCGCGGAACCGCAGCGAAAACTCCCGTAGCCTCTCTGCCAAATCGGACAGGACACGCGTGACGCCTGAGTGATCAAAGTTTTCCGAGGAGGTGAAGAAGGTCGCCGTCTCCTCGCGCAGAATGTCGGCGAACTGCATCCCGGTCGCGGACAAGGCTGAAGCTTCCTTGGGAAGAACGAGTTCTCTCGTCCCCAGCTCGCGCGCGATCAGCATGATGTTGATGCCAGCGGCACCGCCACCGGCAACCAGAACTCCCTCGTTGGGGTCGTAGCCTTCGCCCACTGTGACGTCGCGAATGGCGTCGATCATGATTTCGGATGCCAGCATCAGGACTTCGTAGGCGGTTTCCTCGACCGTCTTGCCCACCGCATCGGCGATCTTTCCAAAGGCCTTCCGCGCTCCCTCTTCGTCCAACGCCATGCGGCCGCCAAGGAAGTTGGCGGGATTGAGGTAACCAAGGATACAGGCGGCATCGGAAACCGTGGGATTGCATCCACCCCGGCCGTAGCAGGCCGGCCCCGGAACGGCGCCCGCCGACTGCGGGCCGACACGCACCATCCCCCCTTCGTCGATCCACACAATGGAGCCGCCGCCGGCGCCCAAGGAACGGATATCGACCGACGAGGTACCAAGGATATGGCCGATCCAGCGGCCGCCGATCCAACTGTCGTGGGTGTAGGCCAGTTCACCACCACGCACCAGGCCGACATCGAATGTCGTTCCACCTGTGTCGCAGACGAGCGCGTTCTCGTCGTCATACTCGAGCCGTGCGAACCCTCTGGCAGCGATCGGCGCCATAGAGGGGCCGGATTTCGCCATATGGATCGGACGCTGCTCGACCTCGTCGATCGTCATGCAGCCGCCGATGGAGGTGGAGACCAGAAGCTGTCTGGAAAAGCCGCATTCGCGAAGATCGCTATCCAGCTCCCGCAGATGAGCCTGCATGAGAGGTTTGAGAGAGGCGTCGATCGCGGCCGCCGAGGCGCGTCGATACTCCCGCAAAATGGGATTGAGCCGATGCGACAGCGTATAGGGAACCCCAGGCATGAGTTCATCCAACAGCCGCCCCACGGCCAATTCGTGATCCGGGTTCGTGATCGACCACAGGAAACACACCGCGACGGCCTCGAAAGCCTGATCCTTGAGCGTGGCGACGACCTCCCGCGCCCGCGCCTCGTCGAACGGCACCTCGGCAACGCCCTCCGGAGTCATCCGCTCGCGGACCTCGAAGGTGTGGCGTCGCGGGATATAGGGCTCGGGGAAGTCGACCGAAAAGTCGTGGGCAAACGTCTTGCCGCCTTCCTTCATGACCAGGATGTCGGGAAAGCCCTCCGTGGTCAGAAAGGCCGTTTTGGCGACATTTCGCGTGACAATGGCATTGGTCGCTCGCGTGGTTCCATAGATGATGAGCGAGGTCTGCTTGAGCAGATCGCCGAGGTCCAGACCGATCTGCTGTCCCGCATTGGCGATCGCCGATGAAACCCCCTTGAATGCACGCTCCGGCGTCGTCAAGGCTTTGCCGATGAACCTGTCGCCACCCGGCGCGATGATGATCGCATCGGTGAAGGTTCCGCCGACATCAACGGATATGCGGTGGTCCGCGAAAGCGGTCGGCCTCGACATCACGGAACCACGGTTCCCTCACAGCCGTCGGTCGTCACGTCAACTTGGAAAGGCGGACGCGAGGCCCATTTTCTTGAGCCGGTAGTCAGCGGCCAAGGCGTGGCCTTCCATCCGTTCGAAGACGGACTGGCGGACGGCCGGGGGCGCGACTGCCTTCACTCCCTCCTCGGTCAGCCGCTGATAGGTGCATACTTTGAGGAACGAGCCGACCCACAGGCCGCCGGTGTATCTGCCGGCACCCTCGGTCGGCAGCGTGTGGTTGGTGCCGCAGCATTTGTCCGAATAGACCACGCTGGCATGCGGCCCGATGAACAATGAGCCATAGTTGCTGAGGCTGGCCGCTGTTGCGTCGGGATCGCTTGTGTGTACCTGGAGGTGTTCGGGCGCGACGAAATCCGCATAGGCGATCATGTCGGCCTCGTTCTCACATATGACGATTTCGCCGAATCGCCCCCAGGCCTCGCCCGCGACCGGCGCGGTCGACAGCGAAGCGAGCAGCTTCGCCAGGGATGCATCCACCTTTTCGGCAAGTGCCCGGCTTGTCGTGATCAAGCCAACGCGGGTACGAACGTCGTGCTCGGCCTGCGCCAGGAGATCGATGGCGATCATGTCTGGATCGGCGCTTTCGTCGGCGACAATGAAAATCTCACTGGGGCCGGCCAGTTGATCGATCCCCACGGCGCCGAACACCTGTCGTTTGGCCTCGTTGACATAGGCATTGCCCGGCCCGACGATCTTGTCGACCGCGGGCACCGAGGCCGTGCCCAATGCCATCGCAGCGATGGCCTGCGCACCACCCACACGGAAGATGCGGTCCGCCCCGGACAGATGGCACCCCGCGATCATCGCTTCCGCCGCTGTCGGGGGCAGGCAGGCGATCACCTCCGGGCACCCCGCGACCTTGGCCGGCACGATGGTCATGATCGGCGCCGACATGATGGGGTAGCGCCCACCGGGAACATAGGCCCCGATCCGCTTGATCGGGATAATGCGATGACCAAGCGTGAGGCCGGGCAGCGTCTCGACCTCCACCGGCAAGATCGTCTTGCGCTGCTCCTCGGCGAAATTGCGGACCTGCTCGATCGCGAACTCCGTGTCGGCCCGCATTTGACGGTCCAAGCGATCGAGCGCATTTCGGATTTCGTTCGGCGCGACTTCCAGCGCTTCTACGTCTACCTTGTCGAACCTGGCGCTGAACCTGCGCAGCGCATCGTCGCCCTCGCGCCTGACACTGGCGATGATCTGACTGACGGTCTCGCCGATCTCACGGGACGCATCCTGACCTGATCCGCTTGGTTTCTTGAAAACGACAACCCGGCTGATCAAATCGCCCCCCGACATTTTACCCCCATCAAGATGCATCCAATGGAAACCTGTCTGCAGCGATCAGCCTCGCCATTCCATTTTTCATTGTCAATGATACTGACCGCTTGTCTAATATTCTTGACAAACCTTGAAGGCTGAGCGAACGGTTGGGCGAAAACGATGGCACTCGTCAAAGAGGGACCCAACGGGCAATGCCGCGCGATGGCAGAAGGATGGGCGACGGCAGCCTCCACCGAAAAAGGTCGACGGGGTGATGGCAAGAATTGGCCAAAAACTCAGAGAGCTCAGAAGCCGCCGTCAACTCTCGGTGCGCGTTCTTGCCGAAAGATCAGGCGTTTCGCATTCGACAATCTCTCTCATGGAAAGAGACTCCGTCAGCCCGACCCTGGACACGCTGCAGGCGGTTCTTGACGCCATGGGCAGCACGCTGACGGGGTTTCTGTCCGATATCGATAGGCGAGACAGCTCTCCCTTTTATCGACCGGACGATCAACCCGAAATCGGAAACGAGGAAGGGATCTCCTATCGCATCATCGGCGTGAACCATCCGAACAGAAACCTCCTGTTCATGAAGGAGACCTATCGGGTGGGTGCCGACACCGGCAAGGTCATCTCGCATGAAGCCCAGGAGGCGGGCTATGTCGTTTCCGGAGTCGTCGAACTGAGGATCGGCAATCAAATAAAGGAATTGCACGCCGGCGACGCCTACTACTTTGACAGCAGAGAGCCCCACCGCTTCAGGAACACAAGGAAAACCGAAGCAACCATCATAAGCGCCGTGGCACCGCCCACATATTGACCCCCACACGGACGCGGCTCCAGGTAGGTGCCTAAGGGAATGCAGGGTGATTTGAACCTGAGGGCTCAGTCATTGATGTATGGTCGAACGCCCAAGGCGGGCTCTTGGCCCGTCTTTGTTAGTCTTTGATTTAATTGGATTATCTTAGCGCAAACTGGAAATGGTTGCGGAGGCCCGCAACCACCGGAACCTACCTATCGAGATTCTTGCTTTGTTCTCAGAGGGTGCTATTCGGCCATTCGATGTTGCCGCATGAAAACCAATCCTTGGGCACGCAACCAACGACTCTTGCGGCTGGCCGAAAGCGAGAGCTCCTGGTTGGGGGCATAAGATGACTCTAGATGCAAGAGAGAAGGCGTCACGCGTCGCCTTTGAAATGCAGACTGATGTTGTCCTGTAGCTTACCCAGAGTGCCATCCTTGCGAAAACGCGTGCCGTTCACGACAAAGGTGACATTATCGTCGCTGGCATAGAGCGTAAGTCCCGTAACGGAAAGACGTAAGAATCGCCCCCGACTCTCCGTCGTCACGATGTCTCCGACCTCGATCCCGAGGATAGACTGGGCCAATGCGCAGCGCTCAGCTTCAAGCTCCGTCTCCCAGCAGTCCAATTCATCTTCAACTCGTCTCCAGGCTTCTCGCGCCGACCGAAAGGATCGTTCCTTGCCGAACCATATCTTGTCCGCCAACGTGAGCGTCTCTTCCGGAACTTCCCCTTCAATTGCGTAGGCGGCGTGGGACATCATCTCGTGTAGCCGCTCAGCCTCGAGGAGACCTCGAAGGCGGTCGCGATAAGGAGCCACGGAAGCTCTGGAAACCATCGGCGACAGCTGGATTTCTCGCGCGGGCATGTAGTCGATCGGCATGATCGCTTGCAGCTTCAGCCTGCCCGTTACAATGCGTTCCGGCGGATCCTCTTCGCACCAGGCTCGGCGTATGCACTCCACCCAGGTCTCGGATGCCGAGACGCACAGAGTGCTTTCCAGAAAAAGGCGCGAGTCTGGATTGTAGAGGTGATGGGCCGACCAGGCATGATCCGCTGCCATCAGTGGCATGACGACATGCTGCAGTTTCTGTTTCCGGACGACGCGAACAAGAGACGCAATCCGTTCCTGCAAAGGCACTGTCAAGCGCACGAGGACGGCAGGGCCTTTTGCATTCCAGGCGTTTTTGTCCTCTCTCTCGAACACGAGCAACTGCGCCTGCGCCAGCGGCAGCAGCTTTCCGACAAGTTTGGCTGCGCTGCTCTGGACCGAATAGCTCCAACGCGTGGCTACTTTTCCTTCTTTGACCCAGTCGTATCCGCGATTTTGGATGATGAGCAGGAGCTGAGCGGCAATGCTTGGGCCGAGATCGGGTAACCTGCCTCCCCGCGTCTCCGACCCACCCACATCGACGCCTCGACTCTTCAACTCGGACAGTGCCGCCCGGTAAAATTGCTGTTGCAGTTTGGATAGTAATCCTGCCGCTTTGGTCCGCGCTTCTTCCCGGCGTTTACGGTCAATCTCCTCCCGAAAGGCTGGGAGTGGCGGGCGACGCGAGGTCTGGCCCGACCGCACCCTCGCCCAATATCCACGCGGCGGCCTCGGCACCTGGAGACGCGCACACAGCTTGCCGACTGCGACGTCCGATACACCAAGCTCCTTCGCCACCTCTTGCGCCGGCTTCTCCCAAACCAGCGCAAATAGTTCCTCGCGTGGGATGTCTCGCCTAGGCATTGCATCTTCAATTCAGGTCGTAAAAGGCTCGCTTTACAGTCTTCGCATGCTGGCTCACGAGGTTCATTGGCGCTTGGGCCGATTTGCCCCATGGCGAAGCAAATCAAGCCGGCGAGACGTCAAAGAGCCACCGGGAGCCCAAGTTGTTTGTCGTGAGCATTGCATCAGCAAGCGGATTTGTACAAAGCCATCAACCAGCCGCATCTACAGCAAGCGCTGCAGGATGAAATCACTTCGGTCTACGACCGATGGTGGATACTCACCTTGGGTCAGGAATTCGCCTTGCGTTCGAGCTGTCGGCTTGCCTCGATGAGGAGCTCAAAGGCTTCCGCTTCATCGAGCAGGAACCTGTGGTCGACCATACAACGATATTCGTCCGCCAGCAGCTCTTGCGCCATTCCTTCCAGAGCGAGCCGAATCGCTCGGGTCACGGCGGCCTCGTATTCGATCGGCGAACCTTCGGCAACCCTCTCGGCGAAGAACAACGCCTTGTGCGGCGCGACCGCAAGAACGAGGTCGCGGTCGCGCAGTACCGCCTCGGCGTAGCCGGCCTCGTCCGGGCGAATGAGGTCGTAGCGGTGGCGTGCGATCCGCTCACCACGAAACCTGCCGCCAAGACAGGAAACGTGAATGCCGGTCGCGTTTTCCCAAAAAGGTTCGTTCGACGCGGCGCAGGGTCCGACGACTCGGATCGACCCGAGGCCCGCCCGACGAAGTGGCCCGCAAGTTGATGGACGAGCTGGGCTTCAGCCGCTAGCTCCCCGACAGGCCCGGCCGCATCCCCGGCCGACGCGGCCGGCGCGGAGGAAGGCGGGAGAGAGCGCCTCGGCCAAGTGTGAGCGACTTCTTGCCCGCGGGAGGAGCGGCTGCCAATTAGAGCAGAGCAGGAATGCGCCCTGGAGCAGGCCGTGGCCGTTACAATGCCTTTCCGCGCTATTGAGTTTGCGGACTTGGCTCGCAGGGGCGGCATTTTTTCGGGGGGCATCCCGATTTGCCCGCCAGCAGCGCAAGTAACTATAGGGAACCTTGGTCGAAAGCCGATGGACGACGATGGGACGCATCTCAGCCTGGGCGAGGTTCGGCGGATCCTCGGGCAGTTGCGCGCGCCAGACATTCTGCGCCTTACCGCGCTGGCACGGACCTGGGCGACCGGGCTGCGCCAGCACGATGTGGACGATCTGCTCAACGAGGCGCTCGACCGGGTGCTGTCCGGCCGCCGCCATTGGCCAAGCGATGTACCGTTGCCGGCCTTTCTCTCGCAAGTTATGCGGAGCATCGCGAGCCAGTGGCGACGGGAAGATCGCCGAGAGCCGCTAAGAGAGGACGAAACCGATCGGGTGCTCGAGGAAGAAAGGCACAATCCCGGCACCGACTACGAGATGGATGACCTAATCGCGCAGATGCGGCGCGCGCTGGCGGATGACCCGGCGGCCCTCGGTGTACTCGATCATGTTCTCGCGGACAGCGACCGGGCGGAGGCTCAGGTCGCGCTCGGAATGGACGCAACCCAGTACGACACGGCGCGGCGGCGGATGGTCCGCCATCTGTTCGAGACCTTTCATCAAGGGTGGAAGTCATGAGTACTAAGATCACCGACGATCGCGCACTTGCACTCATCGCGGAAGGCATCCTCGACGCTAGTGACGCGGAGATCGTCCGCGTCGCGACCGCCAATGGCGTCGATGTTGCGGCACTCGAGGAAAAGGTGCACGCAATGATCGAGGAGCGCGCTTCGGCGGCCCAGGAGTCAAAGCGAACCAGCTTCACGATCGGCGAGACGGTCGCCTTGCGTTCGGATCCAAACCGAATTGGTGTGGTCACGTCGATCACACCCAGCAACCGCGAGACGCGTTACGGGGTGTTCATCGATGGGCGCATGGAGACGCTCTATGCGAGCCAATTGACCGCAGCCGACATCGCGCTGTCCGCGATCGTCGCAACGAGTGGCGAGCTTAACGCGCGGCTTTCGGCACTCCAGCTTACCGCGCCGAGCCTTGCGAACCTGTACTCGCTCCAGGCCGGCCGCATCGACTTCATCCCCTACCAGTTCAGGCCCGTGCTCAAGTTCATCAGGGCCGATCGCCCGCGGCTCCTCGTCGCCGACGAAGTCGGCGTCGGGAAGACGATCGAATCGGGCCTCCTGCTGCGCGAGCTTCAGGCGCGGCGGCCACTGCGCTCGGTGCTGATCGTGTGTTCCAAGGCGCTGGTGGTCGAGGAGAAGTGGCAGCGCGAGATGCGCCGCTTCGACGAGGAGTTCGTCGCCCTTTCAAGCGTCGATCTCCGGCACTGTCTCGAACAGACGGATTTGGATGGAGAGTGGCCGGAGCGGTACGCGCGCGCGATCCTTCCCTTCTCGCTGTTCAACGAGAACCTGCTGAACGGCCATGCGATGCGCAACGGCGGCCGTTCGAAGGGCCTTTTGACGCTCGACGCACCGCCACGTTTCGATCTGCTCATCGTCGACGAGGCCCACAACGCCCGAAACGCCGACACGAACCTTCATCAGGGTCTTAGGGTGCTCGCCGACAACGCGGAAGCGGTCGTATTGCTCACGGCGACGCCGGTGCAGCTCGGCACCGGCGATCTGTTCTCGCTGCTCAACTTGCTTCGGCCGGACCTTGTTATCGATCGGCCGACCTTCGAGCGCATGGCGGAGCCCAACGGCGCGATCAACGCGGCGGTGGCGGCGATCAGGGCTGGGCGGTCCGGCTGGGAAACCGAAGCGCTCGATCGCCTGGCCGATGCGGCGGGAACCGATTGGGGACGCGTGATGCTCGCGCCGTCGCCCGAGTATCGGGCGCTCGCCGCGGCGATCCGCGACACTCGCGATGACGAGGCTCGCGTGCGCCTCATCGATCGCACCGAGGCGCTTCACAGCTTTTCATCGCTCATCAGCCGAACGCGACGTCGCGACATCGGCGCCTTTACGACGCGCAAGCCGCGCACCGAGCCGGTGCCCTTCACACCTGAACAGGAAGCGGTCCACGACGCGGTCCTCGCGGTGCAGCGCGCCGTCTATGAACGCACGCACGGCTCCGGGCCGCTGGGGTTCCTGATGACGACGATCCGGCGACAGGCGGCCAGTTCGCTGCATGGATTGGTCCCGTTCCTGGAGACGATCCTCACGCACCGCTTGTCGGAGATCGAGCGTGTCGAGATCGACGACGAGGCGGTGGATGCGCTCAATGGCGGCGTCGACGAAATTCGGAACGAGATCGAGGCTGTCTTGGCGCAGGCCCGCGCACTTCCGGAGACCGATCCTAAGAGAGACCGGCTGCTCACAATCGTTGCTGAAAAGGGCGACATGCCGAACCGGCGATTGCTGGTGTTCAGCGCATTCCGCCACACTCTGGGCTATCTTGAGGAGGCTCTGCGCCGGCAGGGCGTCCGCGTCGGCATGATCCACGGCGACGTCGGCGACGAGGATCGCCGTGCGCTGCGCCGCGCCTTTGCACTCCCGCCTGACAACGCGGACGCGATCGACGTTCTGCTCTCTTCGGAGGTCGGCTCCGAGGGGCTGGACTTCCAGTTCTGCGACGCGCTCGTGAACTATGACATTCCCTGGAACCCGATGCGCATCGAGCAGCGGATCGGCCGCATCGATCGTTATGGCCAGGCCAGCGAGACGGTGGCGATCTACAACCTCGTCACGCCGGGGACGGTGGACTTCGACATCTACGAACGCTGCCTGCTGCGCATCGGGATATTCGAGCGGGCGATCGGAGGCAGCGAGGCGATCCTGGGCCAGATCGCGACCCGGCTCCAGCAGGTCGCGGAAGATTTCTCGCTGACCGAGAGCGAGCGCAACGAGCGGCTCCAGCAGCTCGCCGACAACGAGATCCGGGAGATTGCCGAGACCGAAGCGCTGGAGGAGCGCGAGGCGGAGCTGTTTGGAGTCCGCATCTCGCGCCGGATCGACGACGAGATCGCGCAGGCATCGAGCCGCTGGCTCGAACCGTCCGCCCTCGAGCGGCTGGTGAGCCTCTATCTAGAGCGCACGCTCGAAGTCGGCCGCACACCGATTTCGGGCCAGGGGCCGGTCAAGAGCCTCAGGCTGTCGGCCGAGGCTCGACGCCGCCTCGTACCGGCCAGGGCACGCGGGGTTCGTCCGAGCCTCGCCGAGCGCGAATGGGAAACATGGCTGCGCGGCGACAAGCAAACGCTTGGACTTACCTTCGACCGCGAAGCGGCGAAAACCGACCATTCGCTCGCCTTCGTCACTCCGGTCCACCCCCTGACACAAGCCGCGGCGCGAGCTCTCGTGGGCGACGAAGAAGTTCATGTGTTGCTGGCCGTGACCGCGCCCGATCTGCCGCGCGGGGCCCACCCGTTCGCGATCTATCAGTGGCAACTGGTCGGGCTGAAGGAGGACGCGATGTTGGTGCCCGTTGTTGCCGATCCGGAGGTGGCCGGTGCCTTGATGGAGCTCCTCGGCAAGGTGCGCGACGCCGTGGAGGCGTCGCCGCCGTCAGCGTCCCTGCTGGATGCCCTGGATAGCTGGCACCACGAGCTGTGGGCGTCGCGGCGCGCGGAGCATATCGCGGCCACCGCCGAGATCGCGCGGTTCCGGCGCGACAGTCTCAGCGCAAGCCATAGTGCACGGATGGCGGTGCTTGAGGAACAGCTCGCGCTTGCAAGCGAGGAACGGATTCGGCGCATGCGCTCGGGGCAGGTGGCGCGCGCAGCGGCCGACCATGGAGAGGCGTTGGATGCACTGGCGCGGGACGAGGCGCGGGCGGACATCCTTGCCCGGCGCGTCGCCGCCGGCGTGATCGAGGTGGAGGGCTGAATTATGGGAGGCTTCAATTCGTGGTTCGACGAGTTGCGGCAGGTCAACGCTGACCTCCTGGCAGCTGCGAAAAAGGCTAAGGCCGACAAATTTCTTCGTCGATCGACGGTCGAGAAATATGCCGAACCGACGCACTTCGTCTTCGAGCTGTTGCAGAACGCCGACGACCAGGAAGCAAAGAGGGTGCAATTTCGGCTGCTGCCCGACCGCGCCGAATTCTTACACTGGGGCAAGCCGTTCAAACGCGAGGATGTGGAGCGGATCACGCGGCTTGGTGACAGCGATAAGCCCAACGAAATTCACAAGATCGGAAGCTTCGGGATCGGCTTTAAGTCGGTGTTCGCCGTAACGGAGCGGCCCGAAGTGTATTGCGAACTTGATGACCGACCGTTCGCCTTCGCGATCGAGGAGCTCATTGTCCCTGTCGCACTACCGCCGGTCCCGGGCCGGGGAAAAGAAACGCTTTTTCTGCTCCCTTACAGCCAGCAAGAAGGCGGTGATCGATCATCCGAGGCCGCAGCTCAACTGACGAAATGCGGCCCCGAAGTTCTGATGTTCCTCAATCACATTGAGGAGTTGGTTTGGGAAGACAGCGCAGGCTATGGTGAACGATACCGCTGCGAACGCCGCGCGGATGGGATTACTGTCCTCGAGAGAACCGCGTTCGGCGATAGGAAGAAGAAGTCCCGTTCGACGGCTTACCGCTTGTTTCCGCAACCGGTCACTCTCCCGGACGAGCGTCCATCAGAAGCCTGCGTCGCGTTCAGGCTCAACGCCGAGGGAGAAGCCATTGGCGAAAGCGGTCCGGCGAAGCTGCGGGTCTATTTCGAAACGGAAGAACAGATCGGATTTCGGTTCCGCGTGCATGGGCCGTTTAAGCTGACCGATAATCGCGCAAATATCATGCGCAGCGATCCATTCAATCGGCAACTGATCGACGATCTTTCCCGTTTGGTGGTGACCGCCCTCACGGTGCTGCGGGACGAAAAGCGCCTTGTGCGGGAGACGCTGAATGCGTTGCCCATTCCGGCCGATGATATCGCGGAAGGTTGGACCGCGCTGGCGGAATGCATATGGCAAACCCTGCGCGAGCAAGAAGTGCTTCCGACGGCAGGGGCGGCCTATGCTTACCCGGCTTCGCTGTGGCAGGGTACTCAAGACCTGCGAGCAGTCTTGGAGGACGAAGACCTTACGACGCTCGCGGGTGAAGACCGGTCATGGGCGGTCTCGCCCGGGCAGCGCAACAGCCGCATCGATCGGCTACTTTCCCATGTCGGCGTCGAGGAGCTCACGCTCGACGAATTACTCGAACAACTCGAAGGCGCAGCGCAATGCGCTGACCGACTTGCATTGTGGCTCGCCAGCCACGACGACGCCTGGATACAAAAGCTCTATTTGCTCTTGAACGGTGTCAAGGGCCATCAAATCTCGCGGCTCCGCCGCCTCCCACTGGTGCGCACCGCCGATGGGGAACATGTGCGCGCCAACAAGGCGCGGTTTGCGCCCGCCGGTGACGGCGCGGATCGCGACATTGAGATCCAAAGGGTCAACCTCGTCGCTCCGGGTCTCCTCGTTGGTAGGAAGCGGATGCGTGAAGAGGTGACGGCGTTTCTGAGGCGTATCGAGGTCAATGATGTCAATGAGGAGGACTACATCTGGGCTCTTCTAGCTCAGCATTATCAATCGGGCTGCCGTATTTCCGATGTGAAGGCACATCTGCGGCACATAGAACGTTTTGCCGTGTGGCTCGCTGCTAACCCATATAAGACATCCGCGTTTCAAGGCGCGAGCCTCTTCCTGACCGATGGGTCGGACGAGTTACAAGAGGGAGAAGCTCTCTATGTCGACAAACCCTTCCGTGAGACGGGTCTCGCGGCCGTTTACGGCCCTCAGGGGCCACTAGCGGACGCGAAAAAGCCACTCGCCAAGCGTTATCGCGGCACGAAGGGTGTCCAAGATTTCGCGCGTGCTCTTGGGGTCACGCAACACTTGGAGCCAACGCGCGTATCCACATACAGCCACCCCGAGCGAAACGATCTTTGGGCCGACTACCTACGCTATGGCGCGCGCCGGGGGAATTCCACCGATGTCGATTGGGTGATCCCGGATCTGGAGCGATTGCTTGTCAAGCCCGATGCGGCCGTATCGCTGTGCTTGTGGCGGAGCCTGCAAGCTCTTGAGCGATCGTACTTCTTTGCGAAATTCCGACATGCAGAAAGCTATTCCTTGCGCGAAAAGCCGGCATCGTTCGTCTATCAACTCAGATCGTTCTCATGGATACCCTGCGCCTCGGGGGGCTTGCGGAAACCCGAAGACATTACGGAGGAGGAACTCCCCGCCGAGTTCGATACCGAAGACCGGACCGGTTGGTTTGAAGTGCTCGGGCTTGGCAACAAAGCGAAGCGCAAGGCGGCTGAGTACCAGCAGCAACGTCAGGTGGTGCTGGGCGCCGGCATCCCAGATGAACTCGCCGAACGGTTTCAGGAGCTATCGGGAGAGCAAAAGCGCTCGGTCCTCGAAGCGGGGTTCCGGGAGTTGGCGACAAGAACTCCCTCGCAAACGGCATTTCCTGAGCGCGAAGCGCTCAATCCGGAGCGGCGCGTAGCGGGAATAACTGAACGTGCGAGCATGGCGCCACCGAAATCGTATGAGATCCGTGAGCGCAGCGTCCGCACGAGCGACAAGGACGCCCGCGAGTTAGCGAGGCCCTACCTGGTCGATCTCTACACGAACGCGGCTAACGAGATGATCTGCCAGGCTTGCCATAAGGCCATGCCCTTCCGGCTGGCCGATGGCTCGCCCTATTTCGAGGCTCCAGAACTCCTGATCGAGGTGACAGCGGAGCTCGCCGAGAACCATCTCGCACTCTGCCCGACCTGCTGCGCCAAGTGGCGGCACGCGCGAGCCACTTCGGATTCCGACGTGCTCAAGGCCCTGCGTGCTGCTCAGGCTCCGGAGGTGACGGTCCGCCTGGCTGGGGAGGACACAGTCATTCGATTCGTCAAGCTCCATCTCGATGATGTGCGCACGATTGCTTCGGTCACGCTCGTCGACGAATCCACCTGTGTGGCAGCAGCGGGAGATGGTTGAGGACCTCTCGCTACGCGGCGGGGGTGACGCCTGTTTCGGCAGACAGTCCGGCTACCGCAGTTTGTCTCACCAGGACCCAGGCGTGCCGCATGGCAGAATACCTCTAACGTTCGGCAACCCCAATCTTCCATGAAGAAGTTGACAATGCGAATGCGCTCACTCCGGCGCATGGCCATCGCGACCACCTGGTCATAGATGTCATGAAGTCACTGCACCACCGAGCAGCCGAAGCTCGTGCAACGGGTACGGCAAGCTCGTATCGTCGTCGTGTTGCGCATGCACGCTGCGTAGCCGATGTGCCATCATCAAGAGGTCGACAGCATCATCCGCGGGCTGTTTGAACAAAGCACATATCTCGTCGACGGCAGCGATCCGCCGCGGCTTGCCGTCCCGGCTCCGGTTGTCGCCTGCAGGGAGGTGGCGGGATATAAGTGCCAAATGTCCGCTGTTTTTCGCCGACGTTGGCTTCTTCTTCACGCCATAGGCCGTGCGTGACGCGTCGCCCCAGGCGAACAGGCCACCGGGCCAAGCAGCGTCGGTCTGGAAGTAGCAGGGCAGCTTGGCCGTGTCGCTGCACGTCCGTATGATGCGCAGATTCGGTAACTGTTCGGGCGAGAACGTCCGGCTTCCTACCGAAATGGCATCGAACACAAGATTGCCGTTGCGGAGTGTTGAGAGCCGAGCGGCGACAGTGTCCATGTCGGCAAGCACGAGCGACGGACCGGTACGGTCGATTTGGTCGAGCGCAGCGCCCAAGAACACGTCGAATTTCCGTTGGTTTTCCTCAGTGCGGTTCCTGGCAAACCTGCCGTAAGCGCCGGAGTATATCCGTAGCGCGGCGTGCGCATAGGGCATCCACTCCGGCTGGCCAGACTCGTCCGGCAACGCACACTCGACGAGACCTTCCCTAACGCGGGCGGCCAGGGGGAACGCCTGTGTCTTGATCTTGCCTCCACCGACCTTCTCGTCGTTGCGCTGGATGACCGTGACCGCCGCAGGCGCCATCGGCAACCTCTCCTCGAACACCGGCAGGACGCCAAGCATCCGGATGAGGTCGCGGAACGCAGCGCGGTACTTCTCTTTTGGAGCTTCGTCGTCGACCAGGACGATCTGAGGGAGAACGCGGTTCGCCGCCAGTGTCTGGCGCGCCATGACGAAGGGGTCGCGCCAAGCCTTGTCCTTTAGCGAGGCCGCCATCTCCAGGATCGCGCATGCGATGATCTTCCTACCCTGCCTGGCCCCCTCGACATGGCGCGTCATGTCGGCTGCGACGCATGCGTACTCATGCTCGCGGCGGGCGCGGGCCAGTTCGTCCTGTTGGAGCTTCGTGAGCCCGGCGCGTTCGGCTTCCGGAATCTCGTAGTACGGCAACGCCTCGGCCAGAGGGCCCGAGGGCGCCGACATGACGCGGATCTTCAGTCCGTCGTCCCATACGAGGAGATCGCCGGTCTCGGCGCTCGGCGCACCGAAGTATGCCTTGACCTCTTCTCTAATCGCGGCAGGCGATGCCTCATGCTTGTGGAAGACCACGATATCGAGTTCGCCGTCAGTATTGCCGATTGCGGCGAGCGCCTTCATGAGGCTTGCGCGCCGGAGCGGCGCCTTCTCTTCGGCGTCGGACTGCCGCCAAGTGAACGGGCCTTTGATCGGCATCCTGCGGTTGATGCGGGTCATGGGCGCCGACCGCTCGAACCCAGCCTCCCTCATCGGTGTGTCGAGCGATTCCGCGATGTCGTTCCGATCATGCCAACCGACGCCGCTCCCTCCCGCCAGATAACGGTCTCCGGAGCCGGGCGCAAGCCGCGGCAGCACCCACAGGCCCTCCTCGCCGAGGACCGGGCGCGTGTGGTCGGCGCTGGCGACCGAGCTGCTTCCGGCCAAGCGCCCGATCAGCTCGAAAATCCTGTGCTCCTTGTGAGACTCCCAGCGCACCATCACCCGCTTCTCGGCGTTGCGATCGTGGACGGCCTTCCAGTTCTGGACGATGACCTTGCACGGGAACGACGTGTGCCGGTATCCGGCGTAGCCGTCGTTGCCTTCGCGGGGCGGCATGAACACGTCGAGGGAGCGGGACGGGCTCCCTTCGAGGTCATACCTTTGCACCGGCCCCCAATTGCGAATCGAAGGCCGCGCGAGGATCTGGATCCCCGAGCCGCGCTGCTCGGGGAAGTTCGCTGCGGAAATCGTGATCACTTCGGTGTACAGGCCCTGTCCGTCGCGCTCCTTTTTAGGCGGGAAGGCGACAAGCTCGACACCGCCATATGGCTGCGACTGCGGCGTCCTCGGAACGAGGATGCGGCTCTCTCCGGATTGGAACTGAATCGCCTTACCGGCGAGTTGCGCCACCGCATGGACGGTGAGCGCGTCGAACAACGCCCCCTCCTGGGGCACCGCGCAGACGCCGCTGTGGCTCTTGAGCCCGGTGCTGATCTGCCTGACGCGCCAGTTTCTGTCGTCGAGGACGGCTTCGGCTACCAGGGATCGGCTATCAGCGCCCTTGTCGGGATACAGGATGCCCAGCCATATGAGGATGGCGCTACGGAGGCGGTTCCGCAGATCGCTGTCGCGCGAAACGTCCCCGAGGAAAAATAGGCATTGCCGCTTCGATCCCCTCTCTTCGCGTTCGCGGTCGTGCACCATGTAGGCAATCTCCGGCACGAAGAATGAGAGCACCTCGGATAGCCCGGCGACTGCCATGTAGGTTGGCACGTCTGCCGCGCGGCCGGTTTTCTCGCGGCACCACTGAACAAGGACGTCGTGAGCACCCGGCGGCATCATAAATCGGGTCAGGATCAGATCTTCGGGCAGATCCTTCGCCATCCAGGCCGCGACATGAAGCGTATCAACTTTAGCCAAGGCGAAGGCCCTCCGTCTTCGAAAGAGCGTCGTAGAAAGGCTTGTAGAGCAGACGGGCAACGTCGTGCTCCGTCCTGTTTGTGTTCGGGTCCATCGCCTGCTTCAGTTGGTATAGGCTCTGCACCAGCGCGCTAGAGCTGGGGGTGTCGCCATGCTCGTCATCGTCGAACGAGAGCGGCGCAAAGGCGTGGTCTACGAAGCCGATAAACACTGGGGAGCCGCCCCGGATGCCGCGGCCGATTGTCTGCCAGAGCGGCGCCAGCATGTCCCAGGCAAACTGCGCCTTGAACTCGGGCGGAAGGCTCCTGTAACCGAAGCGCCCGGCGTCCAGACCGTATCGGACAATCTCGTTGGCCGCGTAGCGGATTCGCCTCGCTTTCTTCAAGACACCATCGCCGGCCCCGCCCTTCACGCCCTTGTCGAAGCGCTCCTGGGCGAAGCGGTTGAGGCGCCCGATTGTCGGGCCGAGATCGTCCGGGCGCGGATGCGGGCGGTGGAGGAAGCATATCGAGGAGATCGCCGCCTTCCCTTGGCCGTTGAGAATGTTGTGGCCCCGCGCCACGACCTGCATGGGCGCCACCAAGATCGACTTTTCGGGCTCCAGCCCGAATCGCTCGACGAGCGAGCGCGGCATTGGGCGGGCGAGCGTGAGACGCAGATCGTCGTTCGCCGCGTCGTCGGCGCGGTCGCGTACCAAACAGTAGACCTTCCAGTCGGCATAGCCGTTCGCCTCCAGGGCAGCCATAAGCGCGTCGGCAACGACCGTTGCGTCAGCATAGCTGTTGGTGACGAGCAACACCCTCCGACGATCGTCGATGGCGCTTGCGCTCCACTTGGCCCAGCGCAGGTCCATCTTCTGCCAATCGTCCTCGAACCTGTTGAGGCCGTCACGGCGCGCGGCGAAGCGCTCGGCGATAATGGCGAGATTGGTGCGCCGGTCGCCCTGGCTCTGGCCTGATACCCGAATCTGCCTGGCCTCGTCGTCGCGGACGTCCACGAGCGAGAATACGGAGTGTTTGATAGCCTCGAGCTCGGCTTTGGGCTGCACGAGCACTCCCTTGACCGGTACCTGTACGTCGAACGACGGAGAAGCGGCGTCCATCGGTTTCCCGGTCTTCGGGTTCGGGCGCCGGTTGCTGCCGCCCGCCCAGCTCGTCCCGGACAACATGAGGACGTGCGGCCCGGCTTGCCCCTCGGCAATGAGGAGGTCATGCAGATGCGTCAACAGGTGCCGCCCGACGCCCAGGTGGCTGATGAGAGTAAGCTTGCCACCCATGTCCGTCCGCTTCTCGTTCGGCGGATCGTCGTAGAACAGCCCGAACGCGCTGCCCGCAGGGTTCGACGGTAGCAGCGTCCGGTAGTGCTTAAGCAGGCTGTTCGTCTGTCCGAGAAGATGGCCGTCGTCGATATCGAAGTCGCGGGCGATCGCCGACTGCGTCTTGATGAGCCAGTTGTAGTGGCTGAGCGCCAGCTCGGTCACTGTCGCCAGCAGCAGTGCGAGCGCGTTGCTGCGTCGGTCGAGCCTTTCTTTGTTCGGTCCGTCCGCCCGCGCTGAATCGAAGACCGCGAGCGGCCCATCCATCATTTCCTCGACGTCCGGCACGAGCGCGTCGTAGTAGTCGGTGACGAGCGTTTGTCGAGCGAGGTCGCGCAGGGCGTTCGCCGCGGCTCCGAAACGCTCGTCATTGAAGCTGGGGCCTGACGGCTCGCCGTCGTCAGGGTCGTCTTCCGCGATCGACGATGCCCGCGTAAACCGCCTGATCGCGCCAGCGACCTTGACGAGTTCGAGGAACTCGCGCTCGAACGCAGGATTCTCGAAAGTCAGATCGTCCTTCGCCATGCCGGTCGCGAGGTTCCGGCGCCGCCAAAGGTCGTAGAGGATACTCCCAGCCGTGAAGGGTGTGTTCTCATAGAAGAGCCTCAGCCCCTCGCGCTCGTTTTGCAGGATCGCGTAGATCGTCCCGATCAGCCGGAAGAAGGTAAAGAAGTTCGACTGCCATTTAGCGTTCACCGGTTTCCGGAACTGGGCGCCGCTTCGCACGCGAAGCGCCTCCGAGGAGCGCAGGCCGATGCTGGGTGCATAGACGTTCCACTCATCGCCCATGATCGGGGAGCGCGGCGCGAATACGTCGTCGAGCGCCTTTTGGACGCCGTCCACCTCATCGACGATCACCAAATCGAACGTGTACTGGAGAAGCTCTGGAATGCTGAGGTGGTTCTCCGTCATCCATTTGTCTGGCGTGATGTGGACAAACGCCTGGGGCGTCATGATCAGTACCTGGGCATCGACAGATGAGCGCTGCTGCTCCTGGGCGGGGCAACACGCCCAGAGCGGACACGACTGTGTCCTGCCGTTCTCGCCGACGTCGTCGGGGTTGCTGGCCTCCTCGTCCTCGTCAGGCGGGGCCTTCTGGTAGAGCCGGTGGCACTGCTTCTCCGGGAACTCGGGGAACCGCCATTTGCCCTGCTCGCTCCCTTCGACGATCTCGGGATCGGGCTGCGCACCGTCCAGCGGGCATGCCGTGCTGAAGCCGTCGGCAAGGTCGCCGAGCGACGACAGTGACCATCCGGTAGCGTCGAGGCTCCGCTGCCAATGGATACTGTGCAGATGCTTCGGTCGGTTCCGGAGACTGGCGAGAACGGTAGCCGTAACGCCGTGGCGCCGGAGGCGCGCGGCGAGTGTCGCCCCATGAATGGTATCGGTGACGAGAGTTGCGATCCGCTTGCCGCTGCCGCCAAGCGCCAACGCAAACAGCACAGCCAGGACGAACGTCGACTTCCCCGAGGACAGCATGCCGGCCACGTGCGTCGTGCCATCGATCGTGAATGTCTTTCCATCAAAGAATCCCCCGTCTACGCCCTGCGGGTGGAGCTTCTTGAGCCGGCCGACGAGGCCGAGGGGCGGCAGGCTTTCCATGGGCCAGTCCTGCATGGCCTCGCGCGCGTCCACCTGCTCGGCAATGGCGAGCAGCTCATTCAAGCCGATACGGATTGGCGGATTGACGCTGCGTCTGGAAAGCGCGTGCTTCCGCACCTGCATCTTCTCGGCGGGGATCGTCGGGATCATGTAGGAGAGCTTCGTGTGCCCGCGGTCCATGATGACGGTCGCTTCGCCCGGACCGGCGACCTGGACCTTGTGTTGCGTCCAGGGAACCGTGGTGAGCAGCCAACGGTCGAGCAGCGAGTGAAGGCTTTCCGGCGCAGCGTTTCTGAGGACTGCGCGGTGCTCGCGCAGATCGAAACAGCGGATAGTCTCCGGCATGCGTCCATACTGGACAGTCGCGTCCACCCACGCCGACACTGAGCCGAAGCGGGCGCAGAGATGGCGTAGCGTCATCATCCCAGACACGGCATCGCCGTCGGCGGCTCCATTGAGGAGCTTCGAATAGCCCATCATCAGGAAGGGCACCGTTCTGACCGGCTCCTCGGGCAGGAAGCGGTGTAGATACGAGAGGCAGAGCTCCGTCTGGGCGAGCGTCCGAACGCGCTCGATGTCCAAGTTGCCGCCGGTCGACGGATCGACCGCGGCAAGCGCCTTGCGATACTCGGCTACAAATTCCCGATCGGATCTCATCAGGCGACCTCCAGCTCGTCGAGGAGGCACGAAATGGTGCGTAGCGCTATAGGCGCTTTCGCGCGGGATGCGCGCACAGCTTCGAAGCGGCCCTCGTATCCCCTCGAAACTTCCGGCATGTAGTCGGGTACGACGAGGAAACATTCGTGGTCGGCGGCGTACTCCTTGAAGCCATCGAATCGGGACGCGAGGTTTTCAGGCGAAAGGTACTCCTTCACATCCGCCGCGATACGACGGCTGCCATCCGGCGAGGTCGCAGCGATGTCGACGCGATCGAGGTCCGGCCAGAGTTCGACCGTCCAGTTTGCGCCTTCGAGCCTCTTGGCAAGCTCAAGCTCGGCGCGGCCGGGAAGGCACCAGTACAGGCGAAATGGGCGGCGAAGGTGCATCATGCCGGTCCGCCACTTCAGCTTCTTGCAGTTTCCGCCCCTTGCCCGACGGACTGCCTCGGGATCGCGGCATTCGGTGTGGAAGCCGTAGCCCTCTCGGCGCAGAATCGTGCCGCTGACGGAACAGACAGGCAGGCCGCCCTCGACGACCATCGACTCCGGCACTCGCTGATAGAAGGCGTAGACGATCTCGTCGAGGCGCTCGACAGACACGAGCAGAGGGTCAGTGAGAATCGTCGTTGTCCAGCTTGCGAGGACAGGGTTCTCGATCACCGCCCGCCGGAAACCAGCATAGATGGCCTGACCGTCCCGGCGCTCGCGGCAGATGCCTTTCAGCAGCTTGTACCCGGCGTTCTCGATTAGCTCGGCCTCCGGGTCTTGTCCGGGCATGGCGAGGTCGATGCATGCGGGGGTGATTTCTCCGCCCTCGATGAGCGTCGCGGCGGCGAACTCGCCGTCCGGATCCCAGGACACGTCGACACCCCAGTCGTAAAGCGACTGCTGCGCCAAGCGGGACAGCGCCCCGAAATCGGTCGGCCAGCGCGGCTCGCCCTCGAGCACGTTGCGGGCGGCGGCGAGGTCGAACGTGCGCTGGAGCGTCGGCGGATAGCCTTCCTTCAGCCAGCCATGGTCGTCAATCTGCTTCTGAGCATCCAGCAGACCGCGGGCGAACAGGCACAGCATCTGGCGGTCGTCACGAACCGGCTGCTCGCCAGCATCGAGCCGCTTGAGTCGGGCGAGGACCTCCGGGGACACGCCTCTGTCGTCGTGGAAGTATCGGTAGAGTGTCGCCCGGCCGATGCCGAGCGCCTGCGCGGCGGCCGTCTTCCATCGGCGCCCATAGCCGAGCTTCTGGGCGAACAGCGCTTCGCAGCGATCATGGAAAGCGTTAGTGGCGGACATGGAAGCAGCCTTGCGATGAGACACATGGGACTATATTGTCTTATTTGTCTCATCGCAAGGCCTTTTATCTACCTGTTGGTATGCCTCGCCGATGGGCCACCACCAGTGGTATGCCATCGCCGCCAGGCACCAGATCTCGACCGGCTTGCGCCGACCGCGCACGGTGCGGTCCCGATTCCGGCGCAGACCCTCGACGGAGAGCCGAGCGCTCGACCCCGCGGCGGCTACCGGCGCCGACGAGGTCATCGCTCACCATCAGGGGCGCACCGGTTTCGCGCATGAGCCGCTCAAGCCGGCTTGCCACATTCACCGTGTCGGCCAGGAAAGTGTATTCGAGACGAAGACGTTAAGCAGGGCGGCAATCGCCAGCCCTGCCCGCGCGAATAGGATCGAAACGTCACATTTCCTGTCTCGCCCTTGAACTAGCGGTTAGATTCCGGAGAGCAAACGATAGATCTCTACCATGGCGAAGGTATCTCGGTCGCAGTATCTCAACAGAGAGCCTGCAATGCGCTCTGCCTCTTCCGGCTCGGCGTTGAGCATGCGTTCCCACGCCTCCATCGCCGCAGACCCGTCCTGGACATCGAGATCGCTATAGTCGAGATGCGGGCAGACGACCGGCAGCACCTTCTTGATGGATGTCGAACCATCACACCGTGCATCGACGTAATCCGTCTTGAACACGTCCTCTAGGTCCACCATTCGGTCGTTCAGATCTCTTAGAGCCCAACCCAAAACTAGTTGAGTGGTTTCAGAGGCTTGTGATTCTGTTCGGTTGCAACACTGAACGGAGGTCACGATGCCCTGGACTGAAACCACTCGCCGCGAGTATGAGCGGCGCGCTCGGCGTTACGCAAGCGACATGACTGACGAGGAATGGGTGCTGATCGCGCCTTTCATGCCGGCGCGCAAGCGCACGGGCCGGCCCCGCACGACGGCGCTTCGCGATGTTTGCGATGCGCTGCTCTACATGGCCGCGAGCGGCTGTCAGTGGGCGATGATCCCCAACGACTTCCCGCCGCCTTCGACGGTGCAGCGCTATTTCTACGACTGGCGCGACAGCGGCCTTTGGGCACGGATCAATCATCACTTCGTCATTGCGGCGCGCGAACTCGAAGGCCGCGAGGCCAGCCCGACCGCCGGCGTGATCGACAGCCAGAGCGTGAAAACCACGGAATCAGGCGGGATCAGCGGCTACGACGCGGGCAAGAAGATCAAGGGGCGCAAGCGTCACATCGTCACCGATACCCTGGGCCTCCTGGTCGGCCTGATCGTCCACAGCGCCGACATACAGGACCGTGACGGCGCGCCGCTGGTGCTCAAGTCGATCCTGCGCGCCTTCCCCTGGCTGCGCCATCTCTTCGCTGATGGCGGCTATGCCGGCCCCAAGCTGCGCGCCGCCTTGCGCAAGAGCGGCCACTGGACCATCAAGATCGTCAAGCGGCCCGATCACGCCAAAGGTTTCAAAGTCATCCCGCGGCGCTGGGTCGTCGAACGCACCTTCGCATGGCTCGGGCGATGCCGAACACTGGCCAAGGATTGGGAAAAATCCATCGCCAGCGCCGAGGCATGGGTCTTCATCGCCCACATCCGCCTCGTCACACGGCGCCTCGCAAGGTACTGCTATGTCTCGTAGAGTTTCGAGTCAGACTCTGAGGAAATCCGCCTTATCCGGAAAACCCTCGGCCATTTCCCGGTTGCACATCTTCTCGAACGAGGCATGCCAGGAGACGATGCTGCCCACAGGTCCGATATCGGCCTGCATCCGCTCGATCAGGCGTATCGGCATGCGCGCTTTGCGCTCCAGATACTCCCTGTGCTTGAGCGTTCCATCCTCTGTCAAAATGTGTAGGGAATACTGCACCGGAAAATGCTTGTGCGGACTGCTCCCGTCGACCAGCGGCACGGCGGAGGCAAAGGTCTCGTAGTCGAAGAAGTACAGTGGGAATGTCAGCTCCGACAGGAAACGCCCGATCGCCGCGGCATTGATCTGCGGCGCGCCGCTCTGCGCAGCTTCAACGATTAGTCGCTGATTTTCCGACAACGGATAGTCATCCTCGACGGCATCGAGCCCCACTACGCCCATCGACAGCAAATCCTGGCGCTTGTTCGCACTCAGCCTTGGGAGGCTGTAGATCGACGGCGTCGGTATTCCGGGGTTGAAGAGCGCGAAGGTGTCACAGTGATTGCCTCGCGATAGCTCGATGCAAGAACATCCGGCCCTATCGATCTTGGTTGCGAGAAACGAGAGCGCAGCATCGATCTCGGCGATAGTCTCTTCCGCAATGTCTCGAACCTGCTCGGTGACATCCGCAAAAACCAGCAGATCTTCTGGGGCAACCTCCCCTTCCCGGACATACTCCCCGTTCAGGTGCACGAGATATACCCGGTCGATGCTCTGTCCGGTGCGCTCCGCGCAAACCATTTGAAAGCAGGCATCCTTGACGTGGTTGTGCTGGCCACCGGTCTTGACGCTGGTGGAGGACTTGATCTCGTAGAGCACGGTCTCACCGTCGCCTACTTGCTCGACGGCATCGGCCCGCGCAAACAGGCCGTCCTCGAATTCGAACACCCTCTGGAAACTGACCGAACGATCTCCGGCATTCTTGAAGAACTGCCGGACGTAGCGCTCCACCTCGTAGCCTTCGCGCGTGAGCTTTTGCATGAAGGCGGAGAATTCGCCATAAGGGTAATTCTCCGGGTCCCTTTTCAAAAGCCAAAGGGTTTTTGGGCAATTCAGGTACTGAATGAAGTCAGTTTTGGTGAATTGCATACCGGTTCCTGACGCGCCTCCCGAGCCGCTCCCGACTATGCGGGAGCGTTTGTCACTGCAATCGCCATTCGGCTTCCAATTTGTCAAGCAATTGCTCTTGGCGACGTTGCAATACCTCGGGTGTCCATTCCGTTTCACTCAAAACCTGAGAAGTCACTGCGAAGGTGGCTACGCCCTTTCTTTGGAAGTATTCCTTCTTCTTGCGGTCAAACTCGTAGTTTTGGGCCTGCGAGTTTTTCTGCCTAGAAAGCAGGACCAGATTGCCCACCCGGTGTGTCCATTCCACGCGCTCGTCTTCCTGGGGGAACCAGGATACCCACTGCGAATCCGCTTCAGGCGATTGCGGAAGCACATGCTCGATACTGAGCACCTTGTGCTCATAGGTAGCCCCCTTGTCCGCCAAGAGGCTATCGACCCTCAGCAGAAGTGGCATCCGGACACGTGTCTGAAGATAGACCGGGCCGTCAAGCGCCATTCTGACCTGTGTCTTTTCTTCCGTTGCCAGTTGGAGCGGCGCATTGTCAGCGAACAAATCCGTACCGTCTTCGATGGCACGTAAAAGGCTCGCATATCTGTTAATACGATCATTGATATTGGCGCGCATGATGAACAAGGCATAGGCGAGACGCTCGAGGTCACGCGCGAAGCGCGCAAGAGCATCTCCGTCATTGCGGTTGCGGTCAAAGAACGCTATGGCCGGCGGCATCCAATCATAGTTGTCGAGCCGCCCAAGATGGCGCAGGTAGGCATTGACGGCTTCAGCATCGCCGGTGCTCTCGTAAGCCGCCCTCGACACAATTTCATGGGACTCGGCAAGAGGCATGAGAACCTTGTCAATAAACTGTCTTCCGTTGATCCGGTTGAGCACGTTATCGCGGAATTCCTGATTCAAAGTACCGCGCTGCTTGCTCTTCATGTAGATCATCCGGATATGCGCGAAGAGGTCCTTGAAGTCCTCGCGCCCCAGCTCTTCTTCAATCTCCTCCCACTGATCTGTGTAATTCGGGCGTATGTTTTCCGGCATCGCACCGATAATATCGGCTTTGAGGATGTCGGTCGGTGAAAGATCAAGGCCTCGGTCGTTCATGACCGAGAAAATCCGGTAGGCGGAGTTCTGATCGGATGCCGAGACGACGACTAGATAGGACCGCTGAACGAGGAACATTGTGAGTCGGTCGCGAACAGACTGCTCCGCTTCGGAAAGCTCCTTCCAAAGGTAGGTGGCATTCTCGAAAAGACGCTTCTGGCTGTCTGAGAAACTGGCAGCGTCTTGCTTCAGGAAATCTCCGAGCCGACCGGACGCCTGCACCTTCTCTCGGAAAAAATCGCGGTCGCGTTCCCGGAGACTTAAGCGAAAACGATCTTCGCTTCCGGCGAATTTATCGCCCTTCTCACAAACATATTTGTCGAGACTCGAGCGAGCTTCGGCATCATCGGACAGCTCTCGGAGCACCGAGAGAAGGATCGTCAATGTGGTAAGCCTTTGCTGCCCATCAACCACTTGCGCAGTCGCGTGGTTAGGTTCCTTTATCAGAACAATGCTTCCAAGAAAGTACGGGGCTACCTCATCCATCGGGCCATGCGTACCCATGGCCGTGAGAAGATCGTCAAGGAGTTCGGACGTCTGCTCGGTCGTCCAGGCGTATGGCCTCTGGTAGGCGGGGATCTCGAACAAGTAGTCATCGCTAAAAATGCGTTTCAGCTCTTGTTCCTTGGCTTCGATTGTCTGCTTCATCCGCTCACCATCGCCTCATAGCTGTTACCGCTACTCCAAAACATCTCGGTCAGTGACGCATCATTTTGAAAACGGTCTGCACATAGCTGTCGCGTCGGTCCTCCATGAAGAGGACGTGCATGTCCTCCAGCTCGCCAATAGTCCTCCCCCAGTTGAGTTTCCCGAACCGTGTCGGCGTGACGATAAAGCTGTTTAGGACGACGTTGTCGGCTGAAAGACGTGCTTCGATGTCCTTGATGACCGAGTGAAATTCGATCTTCTTGTGCCCCGGCCCCTCGTGCTGGAGCCCGTGGGGCTCGATGAAGGACAGGCATTGCTTGCCATCCTGAACCTGCCAAAGCAGGAAGTCGGGATAGAAGTTACCGGCCTCGAAGAAGCCGATCCCGCGTCCGCGGCTCTCGTTTCTGAGAAGGAACAATTCGACACCGTCCTTTTCGAGCCGTTGCTGCTCGCGTTCGATAAACTGCCGCAGGTCGTCCAGGAACTGGAATTCGCTCTCGTTGAGGGATACAGGCGCGATCTGGATTCTGCTACCTTTCGCAACATGCAGAACCGGCTCGTAGAGATGCGTGCCGAAGAGGCAGCTTTTCAAGTCCCCTGCTCGAAGAATGCCGGCTTTTCGGGAGGCGATCTCCCTGGTTAGGCTTTCAATGTCGTTGATGAGAGCAGCTTCACTAGCGTCGACAATCAACTGGTACTCATCGGCCTCTGGCAGGCTACCATCGCCGGCCTCGATCTGGCGGAGCTCAAGCCTTGGCTCAATGAACGCTGCCTTGCAGTAGTTGTAGTATTCTTCTGAGAATTTCTGCAGAAGCTCAGCCGCCATCTCTTGCCACAGCGCCACGTTGCCGAAATCCGAAAACTCCATTTTTCCGAAAGGAACGACCACCTTGTACCAAGTCCGGTCAGCAAGCAGCACGTTGATCATTGGCTTCGAGATATTCAGGTTGTGCCAGGTCCGCTCGCGCTTGAACTTCTCAAGCCTGAAAAAAAGGTCGTCGTAATCGAGGAAGGCCAGATGACCGTCACCGAAGATGGTCTCCTCCTTACCGCCAAGCTTTGTCCCTTTTTTGGATTCGAGCGATTGGATGCGCGGATACCAGTCTATCTCTATCCCCTTTTGGCGTATTTTGTCGGGCACCAAGGCGAGAGCCGGAACCGCACCGTCTCGCTTGAAATCGTACTCGCGGCCATCGGCGCGCTTCCTTCGGGGACGCAGCACCTTCAGGCGCTGCCCGAAGTCGTAGGTGACGGTCAGGGGAACGGTGAACACCTGCTTCTGGTCGTTGCGAGGCAGCTCTTCCTCTTCGAGGAACTTGCGGAAGCGTTCCATGAAGTCCGCCTCGATGCCGAAGACATTGAGGGTCTCCACGTATTGGATCAGCTCCGGCTGATGGGTCGGCGTCGCGAAGCCACTGCGCTGAAGCGACCAATCGTACCCCTTAAGGCGAACCCCGCGCCCGAAGAGCTGGATAATCTGAGCGCCTTCACTTTTGCCGACGTGCATAAGACCAAGCGTGCTTACCCGCCAGCAATCCCAGCCCTCCACAAAGCGCTTCGAGCCGATGAGCAGATTTACCGGGGAGCTAGACAGGTCGATCTGACCGAACATCGTCTCGGCAAACTCGGACTCTAAGACCGCCACATTATCGAATCCCTGCTCAGCGATATGGCTCGCCAAGCCGGATGCATCGCCGACGTTGATGAGCCCGAACGGCCTCTCGGCCTGCCCGACGCGCAGCATGATCTCATTCTCATCGCCCCTGATCCGGGCGATAGACAGTTCGCCGCCAGCCTTGTTCTGAAACAACTTGTCGAGAATATCGCGGAACAGGTCGGCGGGCTTCCGGCCTTCACGCAGCATCAGCTGCTGAAGGTAAACGAACCCACCGGCGAAAATGTCCCCGCCGTTCTCGTCGAGCAGACCGGTCTCCTGGGCATTGCCGGTCAGGATACGCTCAATTTCCGAGACAGAGGCTATGATCTCATTCTCATCGCCCCTGATCCGGGCGATAGACAGTTCGCCGCCAGCCTTGTTCTGAAACAACTTGTCGAGAATATCGCGGAACAGGTCGGCGGGCTTCCGGCCTTCACGCAGCATCAGCTGCTGAAGGTAAACGAACCCACCGGCGAAAATGTCCCCGCCGTTCTCGTCGAGCAGACCGGTCTCCTGGGCATTGCCGGTCAGGATACGCTCAATTTCCGAGACAGAGGCTATCTCGTTCTTCAGAAATTTCGCGATGAAGGCGAGGATCTTGCCGACGTCGGAAACGGTTTCCTTTTCAGCTTTTGATCCGCTCGCCTTCGTCACGCTGGAGCCGACGAAGACCCACAAGGGCTTCTCGATGTTGTAAGGCGCATAGGTGCCGTGATTGTCCTCGTAGAGCTTTAGCTGTTGATAGAAGCTGACGAGGCATGCCGTCAGATACGAGAACTCCAGCTCGGCATATGTGCGGGGAAGGTTGAAGATGCGGTAATCCTTGCCATAGCCGTCTTCGTAAAAATACCGGTAAGAATAATCGAAAAGGATTGTCTTGGCGTAGGACGCCTCGATCTCGGACCGCTTCGCAGCAGCGACTGCTTCTTTCAGTGTCGCCGAATATTCGAATACGAAGCCCTTCCCCGAAAGGCGAGCCCGGCTTCTGAACCAGCCGCGCTCTTCCTGGCTCCCCATTCCGCGGTGGGCTTCATCGACAAGAAGTAGGTTCTGGTCACCCAGATTGCGCGTCGCGATGATGTTCGGCCCGTCCGTGTCCCCGAGCTTGGTCACCTCGGTATAGTCCACCTGCCGCAGCCCGTTCTTGCCCGAGGACAGCAGGTCGCCGCTGTCGGTCAGCAGACGCGACGCGACGATGTTGCTGCCCTTCATCTCGCGCGCGTGCTGCAGGGAAAGCCCCTCATTCGGCGTGATCAACACCGTCCGGGTCAGGTCGTGCTTGAAGGCGGACTTCGAGGCATAGTGCCGGAACTGCAGGAAGTTGACGTGCATCAGCAGCGTCTTACCCGAGCCCGTCGCGTTCTGCAGGCAGAGCTTGTTCAGGTCGTCGAGCTCATAGGGCGATATCCCCGTCTCGTAGCCCTCGTCGGCCCAGTACGTATTGAAGGCCGAGACATAGTCATTCAGCGCCTCCTGCAGCGCCTCGCTTTCGGCGAAGAACCGGTCGAGATAGATTTCGGCGAACAGCAGTGAGAGCCACTGGTAGTACTTCCAGACGATCGGCCGGTCGCGCTTCTCGTTAATCGCCAGCGTGTGGCTGACGATGTTGTGCTCGTAGCGCAGCAGGTCGGCCCGCGTGATCTCCGCGGTGGCTTGAAGGTTGATGTCGAGCGCCTTGTAGAAGTGGTGCAGGTTCTCGGGCGTCATGCCCTCCTGCGCGTCCCTCACCGTCTTGCCCAGCGGCTGCACCGGCCGTAGCGTTCGCTTACCATCCTTGTGGTCCTTCAGCGGATCGAAGCCGAACAGGCTGACGATCCACTGGTTCAGCACCAGCTTGTGTCCGAAGGGCAGCTCCTTGGGCTTGGCGCCCTTTTTCCGTCCTGCCATCGCTCAGCTCTCCACGTCCCACATGGCCTGGTGGAAGGCTTCCTCGATCAGGCGTACCTTCCAGGTCTCCTCGGCCTGGCGGAGATTGGGCAGGTTGTTGGAGCCGTTCACATAGATCACGTCGTACTCGGTGTCTTGCGCGGAGAGGCGGTATTTCCGGAACCACTCGTCCAGCATCAGGTTGTCCCGCTCGAGATCGCCGGTCAGCTTGCGCCAGACGACGAGGGCATTCTCGCGGTCGTTGTGATCGCCGGGGGTGCGCAGGGTGTAGCCCTCGACCTTGCGGAAGCACCAGGCGCCGTCGTCCGTCTCCTTCAGCGCACCGTCGAGCATCAGCCGCGTGTTCGTGTCCTCCGGCAGCTCAGGATCGACCTCACGCTTGAAGGCGGCGTCATAGCCGCGCCAACGGTCGAGATGTTCGACATGCAGGCCGATCAGCCAGTTGAACGTTTCGACCAGGTCCACGGCCTTCTCGACATACTCGTCCGTGCCGGGCTTCTTGATCTTCAGCTTGTAGGCGGTCGGATCGTTGAACCATTCGATGTTCAGGAGCGACGGGCTGCCCTTGGTCTCGAAGTCGAGCCAGTACCGGAGCATGTAGTCGCGCGCGAAATCAGCTGATGTTTCTGAGGTGGCGGGAGGCGACCTGACTGCGAGATTGTTCAGTGCGTCCTCATATGTCTCAAGGCGCAAATATTTGAATGCGCCGCCACCCTTCCAGCTGAACATCTTGCTTACGCCACGAGTATCGCCTGCAAGGGTCTGCTTCATTCGCGCAAGCGATTTCTCACGAAAATATGCGGCTGCCTCGATCCCAATCCATTTACGCCCCATCTTTTGTGCGGTTGCAGAAGCGGTTCCGCTACCCAAAAAGAAATCAAGCACCACATCCGACCTATTGGTACTCATCTCAATGATCCGAGCGAGAAGCGCCTCGGGCTTTTTGCCCTTCTTCAATTCGACGCCACCCTCGTTGTGAAGGTCGTTCGGCAAAACATCGAGCCAGATATCAGAAGCTCGTTCAGCGGTAACGCGCCGATCTCCGATGGTTTGCAGCTTATCCGCATAGAAAATAATCTTCTTTCCACCAAGGAGATATACATCCGGGTTCCCGGTACGCGCATGCAAGTGAACAACGTTTGGCCCATCTGCTGAACGATCGACGGCAGCAAGAAAATCGGCTCCCACACCGGCGCGATCAACCGTCACCGTTTGCACAACAGCATCTGCATTCTCACTGACAAAGTCGACGATCTTGGTCTCGAGCTCATCGCCAAAGTGCTTTCTGAGCTGTCTCTTTTCGATGCCGACGTGTTCAGAAAAGGCGTCGAGCAGGGAGCAGAAGCTCCATTCTGTGTGGCTGCTTGATCGATTTTGAATAAATTGATTGTATCGGACATCCCTCTCTCTTTCAGAGTAGACGTCATTGCCAATCCAAGACTTCTTTTTCTTTGCATAGGTTAGAAGGTAGTCAGAGATCGTGACCACGCCGGGGTTGATAACTTTGTGTCCTGTGACGCTGCCGCGTTTGACGGTGACAAGGGGAAGGCGATTTGCCTCCCCGAAGATGTCATCGCAGATGAAACGCAGCGTCCCAATCTCTTCCGGACCAATACTTATCGAGAAGGTTCCGGATTGATCAAGAAGCGGTAAAGCTTGGATAAGGCGCGTTCGAATCAAGGATAGCCAGCTCGAATGCGGGTAGTTGTCCTTATAAACGAAGCCGTCATCGCCAGTGTTGAACGGCGGATCGATATAGACGGATTTAACGGCTTCAGTCGCAGAATAGCGAATGAGGTTTAGGCTATCACTGTTCTCTGAGTTAATTAACAGACCATCGAGTGCCTCTGAGGATACGTCAATTTTGGAGATCAATTTCCCGACAAAAGAATCGGAGAAGTGTGCGGTGTCTAAAGTCAGAGTTCTGGCCTGAGCATCAGATCTTTTGGGCAGAGCATTGCTCTTGGGGAAGCTAGAGATAGACGACCACTCTTCCCTTTGCGCCTCATTGGCGGCGATCTCTGGATAGAAATCTTCGGGGATGCGGTGGAGCGTGATGCAGTACTGCGTGTCGACCACGAACTTCTTCTTCATCCATAGCCGCTTTTGGAAATCCTCGAGCTGGGCGAGGAAGTCGATCAGGTGCTGGGCAATGCGGCGCAGCACCTTGACCTTGGCCAGGTAGGTTTGCACCCGCGGCGCATCGGCGGACTCGATGTCGTCCAGCCGCATGACCTCGTTCTTGATGTAGAAGTCCAGCTCCCGCCGCAGGAACCCGCCCAGATCCTTGTGGATGAAGTAGTCCGTCGTGTTCCGGCCGGTGTACTGGGCCAGGTACTTCTCCAGCAGCGTCCGCTCCTTCTCGGCCTCGGTCGGCGCGGGCGTCATCAGCGCTGTTACGTAGTCGCCGGCACCCTCCAGCGTCGCCAGCAGCGCCTTCACCTTCTCAGCCGCCTCGGCGAGGCGCTTCTTCCGCCACGTTCCCTCCTGGCCGCTCTTCTCGGGGTCCGGACGGTACTGGAACTGGATGACCAGCTCCGGCTCGCCGCTGTCGCCGGTCTCGATCTTCACCGGCTCCGGTTGGTGGACAATGAAGTAGCGTTCGGTCTGCTCGGAGGCCTTGACGTTGTTGTGCTCGCCCTCGCTGGCGGAGACGATGCGGCAATGGACCTTCAGGGGCTTCTCTTCGAACAGCGCGCCGTGGTGCGCCTGGAACTCCTTCGCCTGCGTAGGATCGAAGGTGAAGTTGGCTAGGTACTCCGACGTCTTGATGTAATACTGATCGCGGTTGGCCCAGTGCAGGTAGACCTCGCGCCCGTCATAGGGGACGGCATAGGGGGCCGCCTTGCCGTCCGTCTCTCGCGCGAAATAGCGGCGGCTCATGAAGTCGCCATTGTCGTAGTAGCGCTCGAAGAAGCGGTAGAGGTGATCGTAGACGTCGCCCTCGTTGCTGCCGCTGCCCTTGGCGGCGTCCCAAGCAGCTTTGGCCTTCTTCACCGGCTCGGTCGCGTCAGGATCAGGTGCGCCGTAGTCTGCCGCCTGCTTTCGGGCTGCCTCATAGGTCGCACGCGCCTCCGCAATACGGGCTTCGTCGGCTTCCCCGAACGCCTCCCGGATGATGCCAAGCAGGTCCTCTTCGAGAAACTTCGTCACCTGACCGGCCTTCGTATGCATGATCCGGTAGAAGCCGAAGTCAAGATCCGGCTGATCGAGCTGGAACAGCTCCTTCAGCAGGGCGATCAAGCGTTCGCGTTGTTTCTCGACATTCGCCATATCCGGGCGTCTCCTGAATACTCTGTCTTGTGTGTGTTCAAACCACAGCCCACCGCACGGTGAAAAGGTTCTGCTTGCTGATGTCCTGCCTGAGGCGGGCTTCAAGCTCCGCGATCATGCGGTCGCGCTGCTCGATGATGTCGTCCTCTACTTCGAAAATGCGTTGCCGCAGGCGGCGCTTAGATTTTTCCAGTTCCTGAACCTGCGTCTGGATCCGGTGCTGATCCTCGGGTGATTGCGCTGCCCGGGCTTCGCGCTTCAGCTCAAGAATGCGTGCTTTCGCGTCTTTCAGTTCTTTCTCGGCAGCGAATACGCGGTCGTCCGCCCAGTTCTCGAGCTTTTGGCTTTCTTCGGCGAACCACTGCGACTGGTGCTGCTTGAGCTGCTCGATCACTTCGGCTTCCCGGCGCGCGAGAACATCTTCCAGGCGGTGCGGCGCCAGCTCCCCCGTCGCGCTGTCATTGCTGCAGGGCATCTCGAATAGACGGCGAACGACGGCAGCATCAATTTCCTCGCCTTCGTCTGTCTGAGCCGCAAGCAGCACGTGGTCCTGCTCGTCGAAGCCAGAGAAGCTCAGATATCTCACGGAAAGGACGCCCCTCTTGCCGACCAGCGGTGTCACGCCTACGGCCTTCGCAGGCCATTTCGAATAGTCGAATACCAGCCTCGCCCCCTTAAGGGACCGGTCCTTCGCTTTCGAGATGACATGCTGCGCCAGCGGATGCCCAAGGCGGTAACGATGTTCACACAGGCTGTTCTTGGCGATCCCGTAACCGCCCGTCAGAACATCTATGCCCTTAGGGGACCGGCGCAGCGTAAAGGTCAGATGGTGGTCGTCGAAATTGGCGAAGTTTGCCAGCTCGTGGCGCGTGACAGCCCAGAGCATGCGTTCGTAGCGATTTATGTAGTCCTTGCTACGATAGAGGTTGATCTTCAGCCGGTCGTGCACCTCCGCGTCGAAATGCTCCAGAAGCTTCTTGCGCGTATCTTCCATCGTCTCGTTGATCTGCGCTTCCATGTCCCGGCGCAGCATGTCGAATTGAGCTTCTATTTCGTCTGTGGTGCGGCAGTTCTGGTAGATCGAGACAATCCGCTTCTCGAATTCAACGCCGGACTCGATCGCACCGAGGACTTCGTCGCTTGCGCCGAACACGCCGGAGAACAGTCTGAATTTCTCATCGAGAAGTTGGTACACGCGCTGATCGGCGGCGTTGTTCTTGTTCAGGAAGTTGACCACGACGACATCGAATTGCTGGCCGTAGCGATGGCAACGGCCGATGCGTTGTTCAATACGTTGCGGATTCCAGGGTAAGTCGTAGTTGACCACCATGGAGCAGAATTGGAGGTTGATGCCCTCTGCGGCGGCCTCCGTTGCGATCATGATCGAGGCTTCGTTTCGAAAATGATCGACGAGCGCGGCGCGCATGTCGGCGGTGCGGGAGCCGGTCACGCGGTCCGTGCCGTTGTTTCGTTCGATCCAGCGCTCGTAAATCGCTTTCGATTGTGGATCGGAATTGGAACCGTTGAACAGGACGAGCTTGCCCTCGTAGCCGTTCTCCGACAGGAGACGGGACAGGTACTCTTGCGTTCGGCGGGACTCGGTGAACACGATGGCCTTGTCGGCCGCGCCTAGCTCCTCGGCCTTGGCGAAGCCGGCACCGAGCGCGCCGAGAAGCGCCTGTCCCTTGGCGTTCTCAGAAATGTTGACGGCAAGATCGCGGAAAGTGTGAAGATCAGCGATCTCCTGCTCGATCGCAGCGATGTCCTCTTCTCTTAGCGGCTTGGTTTCCTCTTCATCTTCGGTTTCGGACCATTCGTCCGCGACTTCGTCGTACTCCTCATAGTTCTCGGTAATCTCCTCCTCTAGTTTCTTGCGCAAATCCCTATCGTCCTTAAGCTGACGCTCCAGTTTCCGGGCAAGCGTGTCGAGGGCGCCTGCGATGGCAAATGTGGAGGAAGCGAGCAGCTTGCGCATAACGAGCGTCATCAGCGAGCGCTGGCTCGACGGCAAGGCTTGAAGCGACGGGCGGCGGAGATAGTCCGACACCATGTCGTAGAGGACCTGCTCCTGCTCGGTCGGAACGAATTCCTGTGTAATCGGTATGCGGTTGGTGTAGCGAATGTATTCAAGAACCTGCCGCCGTAGGGTTCGGTAGCAGACTGGCCGCAAGCGGTCTTTCAGCTCGCCAAACTGGCCGTCATTGCTGAGCCGCGCGTACTGCGCGCGAAAGCTCCTGGCATCTCCGAAAGCGTAATCATCGATCAGGCTGACCAGGCCGTACAGCTCCATCAGGGAGTTCTGCAACGGCGTCGCCGTGAGCAGGACCTTCGGTACGTTGGCCAGCGCATCCTTTAGTGCCCTCCCCATCTTGTTGTCGGGCCTGTAGACGTTTCGCAAACGGTGGGCCTCGTCGATGACGACAAGGTCCCAGGGTATGAGCATCAGCTCATCTGCATGCCGCGCGGCAAACTGGAAAGAGCAGATGACGAGCTTCTGTTGCTCGAAGGGACGGCGAACGCCGTCCTTGATCATTCTGTTGTAGTTCTTGGCTTCCAGAATTATCGTTGGCAGATAAAACTTTTCTTCGATCTCTTGCGACCACTGCTTTCGAAGATTGGCCGGAGTCACGATCAAAATCCGCCGCTTGCCTTCGGTCCACTTCTGGGCGAGCACAAGACCGGCCTCAATCGTTTTGCCAAGCCCGACTTCGTCGGCAAGCACTGCGCCCTTGGACAAAGGTGACTTGAAAGCGAAAAGGGCAGCTTCGACTTGATGCGGATTCAGGTCAACCTGTGCATCGAGCAACGCACCAGCGAGCTTCTCGGCGTCTGCATCGGAGTGCCGTCTGCTCAGTTCATGAGCAAAGAGCTTGGCATGATAGTCTGTCGTCACCTGTCGCCGCCCCTTCCTTGCCCTTCAGTCTGACGCTTTATCCAGCTCGATATCTCGCTCCGCTCAAAGCGCCAGGACCCTCCGACCTTAAAACCGGGAAGTTTGCCTTCAGCGGCGAGCCGATAGGCGGTCTTCTCATTGATCTTGAGAAGCTCTGCCACTTCCCGGATGGTCAGGATCTGGTCGTTCATTTACGGAACCGGAATCGGATCATCAGGGAATTATAAGGAAAATTGCGGAAAATCACAGAGAAACCTGGCAGATTCCCGGACCGCTTGGCCAATCGGTAATATCACGACTCGTATCGAGTCCCGATGGGCTGGCTCGGGCCGCTCCCGCAAGTCACCTCTCTGCCTGGCTCAAGAAAGGCGGCACATCACAAACCTCCAGGCCGCACGACGTCAGCTGCGGCGGCCTGTGCAGGGCTGGCTATGTGACGTCCACCGCACAAGAGCTGACAGCCCGGGAGACTGCCCTAAAGCCAGACGGGCCGACGTAAGAATAGATAGAACGAAACGATCTTCTGAGAGACGGAACCCTTAACGATCTTATGCCTCCGGCCGCCTGTCAGAGTCGTCGCCTCTCTTGATCTGTCCGTTATGTCGCGGCTTTATCATTCGGTAGCCGTCTCAATTCGGATCAAGCGGCTTCTCGTCGCCGGCTCCATACAAGCCGGGCGCCCTCTTCGTCGTCGAACAGGGCGGCGTAGATCGGCTCCGGGAAGCTTGGGTCGTCGAGCTTGACGCTCAGGTACTCGCGGCCTTCTTCGCCGCTGCCTTTGGCGGGCCAGGCGGCCCCGAGCTCCGCGCGGCCCGCGAAGACGCGGTAGTGCGGTGCGTTGTCGTGCTCCCGGTTTTCGTTGGGGACGAAGCGCGTTTTCACGTTGACGGTCAACGTCCTGATCGTCCCGAGGTAGCCGTCCTTGGTCTTGGTGAAGGTGCCAATCGTAGCCATCGGATCTCTCTCCTTTTTTTCGGGTTAGAGGTCTTCGAAACAAGCGGTTACGTGTCTGTCAGCCCTTGGCGGCGCTGGCTGCGCCGCCCGGCCGGGCGAGAAGCTCCTTGCGGGCCTTCTTGAAGCTGCCGTCGCCGTCGAGGAACTTCTCCAGCATGAAGGGGATCAGTTCCTCGACCTTCTCGCGCTGGCCGTAGACGGAACGATAGATCTCGGCGTAGTCGGTGAGCGCGCGGCTGAGATCGGGGCTCACCGTGATCGTAATCTTGACCGGCGTCCGGTCGGGCAGCTTGTCGAGCTTGAGGTCTGGCACTGTCGCTCTCCGTTATCCGCGATAGGGCCGCAGGACGATGTCCTTGTTGACGATGATGCGCAGCGGCCAGCCGGGACGGATGGTGATCGTGGGCTGGATGTTGAGGTAACGCTGGACGATCTGCTGGCCGGCCTGGTTGGCGTTGTCTTGCGCCGACTCCCTGAGGGCCCGGACCAGATCGCTCTCCTGCTCGTCGAAGGCGAGCTCCGTACCGACGCCGAGGAGGGTGGCAAGGGCGATACCCTTGATCAGGCTCCAGGTGTGGAAGTCCACCTCGTCCTCGAGGCCGGCGTAGCCGGCGCGGTCCGTGGCCGGGAGGTTGTCGAGGACGACCGAGGAGCCGTCCGGATTGACGAGACGGGTCCAGACGACCAGGGCCCGCTCCTGCCCGAACGCGATCAGGCTGTCGTACTTGCCGATGAGGCGGGCGCCCTGCGGGATCAGGAGATGCTGTCCGGCGACCGTGTCGTAGACGTTCTCGGTAACCTGGGCGATCACCTGTCCCGGCAGGTCGGAGTTGATGCCGGTCAGCAGGGTGCCGGAGATGACCGTGCCCGCCATCACCTGATAGGGCGAGAGCGGCGTCTGCAACGGGTGGCGGCTGTAGATGTCGCCGTCGGGCAGCCGGCCCAGGAAATCCTGCTTCTGGCGCTGCAAGCCCTGGTCGCGCTGCAGGTCGATGTCGGGCGAGGCCGGCGCCGCGGGCTCACCCGATCGCTCGGCCGTCTGGGCGCCCTCTGGGTCGGCGGCCCCGGGTCCCGACGCCGCTGGTTCGGGTCTGCGCGCGGACACTTGGAAGAACACGGCCGACTCGCGGGCCTGCTGGCGCTGGCGTTCTAGGCGCAGGCGCTCGGCGCGGAGAGCGTCTTCGAGCGGGTCGGGGCGGAATCCCATGCTGCCTTCGCGCATGGGAAGCGGCTCGGCAATGCCCCGCTCCTGCTCGGTCTTCAGGACGGTGCCGCCGAGGTCGCCCGGAAGCGGGGCGCCGAGCCGCGGCGGCGGCAAGTCGTCATAGTCTCGCAGCAGGGTGGCGAGCTCGTCCGGCGTCGGCTTGTTGTCGACGTTGTAAAGCTCCTCGCCGGTCCGCCCGCCCCTGAAGCTCGGCGGATCGAGCGCCACCAGGAGCGCGCCGAAGATCAGGACCGAACCGAGCGTCACGGCGCCGATCAGGACCTTGCGGTTGATGCGCGTGACGGCTTGCGGCCGGGCGCGGAGTGTGAGCTCCTCGGGGTCCACCTTGGGCGGCGGTTCGGGCCTGGGGTCGATGGTCGGGTCTGTCATGAGCCACGCTCCTGGCCATCGGTGCGGCTGATGCGGACCACCTGCTGCGGGTCCTCGCCTAGGCGGAGCTCCGCAGCGGGGAAGAGCCGGTCGACGATGTAGAAGTTGCCCTTGACCCGGTAATTCACGAGCTCGTTGTCGCCTTCGGGCCCAACCACGAAGAGCGGGGGCGCCTCGCCCTGGAAGAGCCCGCTCGGGAACTGGATGTAGACCTTGCGCCCGTCGTCGAAGGCCCGCAGCGGCCGCCAGGGCGGATCGTCGCCGCTGATCGCATAGCGGAAGCGGAGGTTCTTGAGGTCGAGGCCGGCATCGATGGTCCGCGTCTCGTCGGCGGCGGCGCGTTCGTTGCGGCGCTGGAGCGCGATCAGCTCGTCATGGGGATAGGCCCAGGAGACCGAGGCCATATAGGTCGCATCCGAGCTGTGGAGCTCCAGGTGGTAGGCCCGTCGATTGGTGGTGATGACGAGGTTGGTGGTCAGGTCGGCGGCGATCGGCTTGACCAGGATGTGGACCTGGGCGCCGGCGCCTTCCCCGCTCGTCGTGTCGCCGACCACCCAGCGCACGGTGTCGCCGGCCGAGACCGAGATCAGTTCCTCGCCCGGCTGGAGGGCGATGTCGCTCACCTGCTCGGGCGCAGCGTAGAGCTGGTAGAGCGCGCCCTTCGTGTAAGGGTAGACTTGGACGGCGTTGACATAGCCCTCAAGCGAGGGCTCGCGTCGCGCGGCAGCGTTTCCCTGCTCGACACGGTCTTCTGGCGCTAAATCATCGCCTTCCGCCGAGGTCCTGCTTGTCGGAGGCGGCTTGAGCTGCCCGGGAAGCGGCAGGGGCCGCGGCACCTCGATGATCTGAACCGGCTTGGGCGCCTGAGCCTCGGCGACCGCCGGACTGAAATCCGTGCTGTCGTACTGGATCTTTGGCGGCGGCGTCTTGCTCGCGCATCCGGCGAGAACCAAGGCGGCGATAACGGTACTGAGACGTTTCATGACGATTCTCCCGGATTGAGATCGCGCGACCAGTTGAGGCCGTGCACGTAGATGCCGAGCGGGTTCTTGCGCAGGACCTGGACCGTTCGCGGACGCTGCATGACGATGCTCAGGATCCCGGTGTAGCGTTCGGTCTTGGCGAGGCTGCCGTTGACGAAGGTTTTCTCGCTCCAGCGGACCGTGAAGGAATCGTCCGAACCGCGGACGACGCTGGTGATCTCCACGGACACGCTGCGCGCCCCGATCGACTTGAAGGGATCGTTCTCGCGGGCGTAGGCGTTGAGGGTGGCGGCGGCCCGGTCGGCCGCGAAGTCGTAGGCCGCAAGCCAGTTCTGCCGGACCACGATCGGTTCGATCGAGAGCGAGCGGACGTTAGTGATGAAGCGCGCCAGGTGGAACGCGATCTGCGCATCGGTCGGCTCGTAGTCCTGCACCGCCGGGCCTACGGTCTGAACCGTGCCGAGCTTGTCGACCTCGACGACGTAAGGGGTGATGCGGCTCTGGGCGCTTTGCCAGACGAGACCGCCGGCCAGACCGACCGCGAGCGCCAGGCACGCGAAGGCCATGAGGCGACAGTTGCGCGCCTGGACGCGCGCCGCGCCCATGCGTTCGTCCCAGACCTGTGCCGCCTTTTGGTAAGACGTGACTGGCGCTGGCGTGTCGCCGTACTTCCCGCTCGTGCGTTTGAACATAGGCCCTACTCTTTCTCCTCAAGGCTGGGGTTGGCGGCGCTCCCGGGGCGGTCGCCCTCGCGGATGGCCTGTTGGGTCGTCGCGGCGCGATGCCGGAGGCGCTGTTCCGCGCGCAGGCGCCGCGCCCATTGC
>CBDDCC010000009.1:0-9823 GCA_965225935.1 Rhodospirillales bacterium | reverse complement strand
GGGCCAAGGCGGACCTCAAGCGAAATAGCAAAGCCCCGGGCCCGTTTCCGGGACCCGGGGCTGTGACGCTCAAGAGAGCTGGTAGGGGCTCTGGCTACTTCCAGCCGGCCCGATCCATGATCTTCTGTGCCAGCGGCTGGTTCTCACCGTAGATGGCGACCTTGACCGGGTCGCGCTCGAACTTGCCCAGGGCAATGACAGCCCCGTTCGCCTCGACCTCTTCGACGACCGGGAACTCGTTGTTGCCGTCGGCGAAGTAACGCTGCGCCTCCGACCCGGCCAGATACTCGATGAAGGCGATCGCCGCCTCCTTGTTGGGCGCGTTCTTGAGCACGCCGGCGCCGGAGACGTTCACATGGGTTCCGCGATTGCCCTGATTGGGGAAGACCACGCGGATCTTGTCCGCCACGCCCTTGTCCTTGTCTTTCGGCTTCGTGGCGAGACGGACGTAGTAGTAGTGGTTGCCCACGGCGACGTCACACTCGCCGGCCGCGACGGCGCGGATCTGATCGGTGTCCCCGCCCTCCGGCTCGCGCGCGAAGTTGCCGACCACGGCTTTGGCCCAGGCCTCTGCACCCGCCTCGCCCTTGGCCTCGATCATCGAGCCGACCAGGGATTGGTTGTAGATGTTCGAACTGGAGCGGATGCAGACGCGCCCCTTCCACTTCGGATCGGCCAGATCTTCGTAATTCAGGATCTCGCCCTCTGCGACCCTGTCCTTGCTCGTGTAGATCACGCGGGCCCGCGTCGAGAAGCCGAACCAATGGCCATTGGGATGGCGAAGGTTCTCTGGAATTCGCCTCTCGAGCGCCGCGGACTCGATCGGCTGAAAGAGCTCGGCTTGATCGGCCCGCCAGAGATTGCCTGCATCGACAGTGATGAAGACATCGGCCGGCGAATTGGCGCCTTCGCTCTTCAAGCGCTCGAGCAAGGCGCCGGCCTTACCCTCGATCCGGTTGACCTTGATGCCGGTCGCCTTGGTGAAGTTCTCGTAGAACGCCTCATCGGTCTGATAGTGGCGCGCGGTGTAGAGGTTGACCTCCTGAGCGGCCGCAATGCCGCCGGACAGGGCCAATGCCAGGCCGGTTGCGGCGGCAAGCGCGCGTCCGAGACCCCTTCCGGGGCGTCGGGATGCCCCCTGATTCGCCAGGCGATTCATCTGCCCAATTCTCCCCATGATAGTCCTCCAGCCGACCTAAATTCGGCCGGATCGGTTGCGGATCGTTCTCAATTGCATTGATAATGCTTCGCAATCTCATATGTCAAGCGCAACAGATGGGAATATCCTGACAGGCTCTACGGTTTCTGAGGAGAGCGCTTTTCGGAGATCAGCCTTGCGTCAGGCGCCGGCCGGCAGGGTCGCGACGATGCGGAAGGCATCGACCGTCGGCATCTCGACCACCAGGTCGACTCCGCTCCGCTCGGCGACCCGCTGGGTGAAGTAGCCATGGACGCTGCGCGGCGTCAGATCGTCGACGGCGACGCCGTCCGCCATGCCCTCGGTGATCTCCTGGCGCAAGCCGGCATCGGCACCGACCCCGAGCACCTCCACGACCGCCGGGCTCGGCTGAGCCAGGCAGACCGACAAGGTCCCGCCCCGCGGCAGTCCTTCCGAGGCCAGGGAGAGCATGTTGAGGATCAGCTTGCCGGCGCTTTCGGGCACCGCGGGGCCGGCCACCTCCGCGGCCCAGGTCAGGTCGCATTTGTGGAAGCCCAGATAGTCCCGGGCGAGCCGCTCCACGGTCGAGAAACCGCCCTCGACCTGTCCGCCGGCCGTGCCATAGGCCAGGCGAAAGAACTGCAAGGCCGCCGCCGCCTGGGCCGCGGAGTTGCTGGCCAGCTCGAGGGCATCGTCGGCCATGCCGAGGCTCTCGTCGGCCATCAGCTCCATGCCGTTGTTGACCGCGCCGATCGGCCCGACGATGTCGTGACAGAGCCGCGAGGCCAAAAGCTCGGCGACGCGCATATCGATCTTGATCTCCTGGGACAAGGCCGCCCCCTCCTCCTGGCCAAACCGCGCCTGGGGCCCCAGAGGCGCCCCAGTTCAGGCCGGACTGTCGGCGGGACTCCGCCCTTTGCAGCCCGGCAGCCAGTCCTTATACACTATCGGCGCTAGGGTTCGAGGATATGGGCGTGTCTCAGGAATTCGTCCCAGGCATGTTGGTTGCACATCCCGGCGAGCCCGATTGGGGCCTCGGTCAGGTGCAGTCCGCGGTCGGTGACCGCGTCACGGTCAACTTCGAGCACGCGGGGAAAGTCATGATCAATGCCGCGCGCATCAAGCTCGAGGTCTTGAGCGATTAGAGCCCCATCCCCACCCCGCCGGTCCCATTCTGTCGCGCCTGTGACATGGACCTGAGACAGCTCCGCTATCTCGCGGCCCTCGCCCGCGAGCGCCACTTCGCCCGCGCGGCGGAGAGCTGCCACGTCTCGCAGCCGACCCTCTCGGCTCGCATTCGCCAGCTCGAAGACGAGCTCGGCGTCGCGATCGTGCGCCGCGGCCAGCGCTACGAGGGCCTGACACCGGAGGGCGAGCGGGTCCTGGCCTGGGCGCAGCGCATCATCTCCGACTGCGATGCCCTGATCCAGGAGGCCAGCGCCCAGGTTACCGAGCTGACCGGCACGCTCTCCGTCGGGGTCATCCCCTCGGCCCTCCCGATGGTGCCGCTCTTCACCGAGATCTTCTTGCAGCGCTATCCGGGGGTCTTCGTCGAAGCGCTCTCCTTGAGCTCGATCGAGATCCAGCGCCGGCTCGATGCCTACAGCATCGATGGCGGCATCACCTATCTCGACAACGAGCCGCTGCACAACGTGCGCCGCCTGCCGCTCTACCGCGAGGGCTATCTGCTCTTCACCCCGGCCACGGGGCCGCTCGGCCAGCGCAAGCAGGTGACCTGGAACGAGGCGGCCGCGGCCCCGCTCTGCCTGCTGACACCCGAGATGCAGAACCGCCGCATCATCGACGAGATCTTCCAGGGCGCCGGCGCCACGCCGACCCCGGAGGTCGAAACCAACTCCATGATCACTCTCTACGCCCATGTCCGTTCTGGCCGTTGGTCGAGCGTGATGCCGCAGGCCGTGGTCGACGTCCTCGGCGTCCCCGAAGGCCTTTCGGCGGTCCCCCTGGTCGATCCGGCGGTGCAGCACGACATCGGCCTGGTGATCTCCGACCGCGACCCGCCGACCCCCATGGCCCGGGCCCTCTTGGCGGCCTGCGCCTCCGACGCCTTCCAGGACCAACTCGGCAGGGTGATGGCGGTCGCCTGACAATCGGTTCAGAATCGGGCCAAGGTCGCCCGTATCCGGCGCTGCGCCTGGGATAGCGGCTGATTGACCGGATCTATCACCCGATCCGCACTAGCGATTTGCCCGCAGCAGCATTCCGGCCGAAAAAGGTGGCTCTTGCAGCCGTTCCAATGCCCTGTGGGCCGGGCGGCCGCGCCGCGGACCAAAGAAGAGCCAATTCATGTCAGACCTCGAGATCGCTGGGGCCGGGTCCGGCCCGTCACTGGTCAAGCGCGAGATCCACCCCGGCTCCGGCCGGCGCCAGGCCTTACTGCAGCCGAAGGGCCGCCTGCTCGATGACGCGGCAAGCGACGAGGTCGTCGCCCTGATCGGCGAGGCGCCCTATCAGCGCGACCTGCTGATCGAATACCTGCACAAGATCCAAGACGCCGAGCGCTGCCTGACGGCGCGCCACCTGCAGGCCCTGTCTTCCCTGATGGCCCTGCCCATGGCCGAGGTCTACGAGGTTGCCTCCTTCTACGCCCACTTCGACATCGTGCTCGACGACGAGCCCCTGCCGCCGCCCCTCACCATCCGGGTCTGCGACAGCCTGACCTGCGAGCTGATGGGCGCCCAGGCCCTGCTCGACTCTCTGCCGGAGCGGCTCGGCAAAGAGGTCCGGGTGGTGCGCGCGCCCTGCATGGGCCGCTGCGACACCGCGCCGGTGGCCGAGGTCGGCCACCATCACGTCGACCACGCCACCCTGGATAACCTGGCCGAGGCCGCGCAGTCCGGCCACCACCACCCCGACGTTCCGGACTACGAGGACCTGGCCGCTTACCGCGCGCGCGACGGCTACGCCGTGCTGGAGGAATGCCTGAAGGGCGGCCGCACGGTCGACGCAGTCATCGAGACCATGAGCGAGTCCGGCCTGCGCGGTCTTGGCGGCGCCGGCTTCCCGACCGGTCGCAAATGGACCTTCGTGCGGGCCGAAGCCGGGCCGCGCCTCATGGCGGTCAACGGCGACGAGGGCGAGCCCGGCACCTTCAAGGACCGCTATTACCTGGAGCGCCAGCCGCACCAGTTCCTCGAGGGCATGCTGATCGCCGCCTGGGCGGTGGAGGCAGAGGCCGTCTACGTCTACATGCGCGACGAGTATCCCGCGGTCCGCGAGATCCTCCTGAAGGAGATCGCCGCGGTCGAGGCCGCCGGCCTGGCCGAGCACACCAAGATCCACCTGCGACGCGGCGCCGGCGCCTACATCTGCGGCGAAGAGTCGGCCATGATCGAGTCGATCGAGGGCAAGCGCGGCTTGCCGCGCCATCGGCCGCCCTACGTGGCGCAGGTCGGCATCTTCGACCGCCCGACCCTGGTGAACAACATCGAGACGCTCTACTGGGTCCCTGAGATCCTCGCCAAGGGCGCCGACTGGTTCACCAGCCAGGGCCGCCATGGCTCCAAGGGCCTGCGCAGCTACTCCGTCTCCGGCCGCGTAAAGGAGCCCGGCGTCAAGCTCACCCCCGCCGGTGTCACGGTGAAGGAGCTGATCGAGGAGTACTGCGGCGGCATGGCAGAGGGCCACAGCTTCAAGGGCTACCTGCCGGGCGGTGCCTCCGGCGGCATCTTGCCGGCGGCCATGGGCGACCTGCCGCTGGACTTCGGCAAGCTGGAAGAGCACGGCTCGTTCGTCGGCTCCCACGCCGTGGTCATTCTCTCCGACCAGGACAACATGAAGGACGTGGCGCTCAATCTGATGCGCTTCTTCGAGGACGAGTCCTGCGGCCAGTGCACGCCCTGCCGCAACGGCACCGAGAAGGCGGTCAAGCTCATGACCGAGAAGAGCTGGGATCAGCCGCTCCTGGAGGAGCTCGCCCAGGTCATGCGCGACGCCTCGATCTGCGGCCTCGGCCAGGCGGCCCCGAACCCCCTGGTCTCGGTCTTCAAGTACTTCCCGGAAGACCTGTGATACGGCCCCTAGGCAAACGGAGCAGGCGATGAGCGAGAGCATCACCTTTACCCTGAACGGCCAGGAGGTCGTGGCGCAGCCCGGCGAGACCATCTGGCAGGTGGCGCAGCGTCAGGGCGTCGAGATTCCCCACCTCTGCTACACGCCGGAGCCCGGCTACCGCGCCGACGGCAATTGCCGCGCCTGCATGGTGGAGATCGAGGGCGAGCGGGTGCTGGCCGCCTCCTGCATCCGGACGCCCAGCAACGGCATGAAAGTCAACACGGCCAGCGAGCGAGCGAAAAAGTCCCGCGAGCTGGTCTTCGAGCTGCTGGTCGCCGACCAGCCCAAGAAGGAGGTCTCGCACGACCCGGCCTCCAGGTTTTGGGACTGGGCTGACAAGGTCGGCGTCGACGAGAGCCGCTTCCCAGTGGCCGAGGCCATCGCGCCCGACCCCAGCCACCGCGCCATGCGCGTCAACCTCGACGCCTGCATCAACTGCAACCTCTGCGTCCGCGCCTGCCGCGAGGTCCAGGTCAACGACGTCATCGGCATGGCCTATCGCGGCCACGGCGCCAAGGTCATCTTCGACTTCGACCAGCCGATGGGCGACAGCACGTGCGTCGCTTGCGGCGAGTGCGTGCAGGCCTGCCCGACCGGCGCCCTGATGGAGGCCAGCCTGCTGGACGAGGACGGCGTTCGGGTCAACTACGAGGAGCGCAGCGTCAACTCGGTCTGCCCTTATTGCGGCGTCGGCTGCCTGATCGAGGCCAAGGTCAAGGACGACAAGATTCTCTATGTCGACGGCCGCAACGGGCCGGCCAACAACAACCGGCTCTGCGTCAAGGGCCGCTTCGGCTTCGATTACATCAACCACCCGCACCGGCTGACCAAGCCGCTGATCCGCCTCGAGGGCGCCGCCAAGCATCCTGATCTGGAGATCGACCCAGCCAATCCCTGGTCCCACTTCCGCGAGGCGACCTGGGAGGAAGCCCTAGAGGTTGCCGCAAAGGGCCTGAAGACGGTGCGGGACCGCGAGGGCGGCAAGGGCCTGGCCGGTTTCGGCTCGGCCAAGGGCTCCAACGAGGAGGCCTACCTGTTCCAGAAGCTGGTGCGCACCGGCTTCGGCACCAACAACGTCGACCACTGCACCCGGCTCTGCCACGCCTCCTCGGTGGCCGCGCTCATGGAGGGCGTGAACTCGGGCGCGGTGACCGCGCCCTTCACCGCCGCTAAGGACGCAGACTGCATCATCGTGGTCGGCGCCCGTCCGGCGCAGAACCACCCGGTCGCAGCGACCTTCCTCAAGAATGCCGCCAAGGCCGGCAAGATGCTGATCGTCATGGATCCGCGTAAGCAGGGCCTGTCGCGCTACGCCGACTACATGCTGCAGTTCAAGTCCAACCAGGACGTCGCCCTGTTGAATGCGATGATCCACACCATCATCGAGGAAGAGCTCTACGACGAGCAGTATGTCCAGGCCCGGGTCGACGGCTTCGAGGAGGTCAAGGCGAACATCCAGGCCTATTCGCCCGAGGCCATGGCCGAGCGCTGCGGCATTCCGGCCGAGACCATCCGTGAGGTGGCGCGCATCTACGCCCGCTCCGAGCGCTCGATCATCTTCTGGGGCATGGGCATCTCGCAATCGGTGCATGGCACCGACAACGCCCGCTGCTTGATCACGCTGGCGTCGATCACCGGCCATGTCGGCCGACCCGGCACCGGCCTGCATCCGCTGCGCGGCCAGAACAACGTTCAGGGCGCTTCCGATGCCGGCCTGATCCCCATGGTGTTCCCCGACTATCGTTCGGTGGAGGCCGCCGACATCCGCAGCTTTTTCGAGGACTTCTGGGGCACCCAGCTCGACCCCAAGCGCGGCCTCACCGTGGTCGAGATCATCGACGCCATCCTCGCCGACGAGATTAAGGCCATGTACATCATGGGCGAGAACCCGGCCATGTCCGACCCGGACCAAGGCCACGCCCGCCAGGCCCTGGCCAAGCTCGAGCATTTGGTGGTGCAGGATATCTTCCTGACCGAGACCGCCTGGCAGGCCGACGTGATCCTGCCGGCCTCGGCCAAGGCAGAGAAATTCGGCACCTTCACCAACACCAACCGCCAGGTTCAGCTTGCCCGCCCGATCGTGCCGCCGCCCGGCGAAGCACGACAGGACCTCGAGCTGATCCAGGAGATCGCTCTGCGCCTGGGCCTGGACTGGAGCTACGGCGGCGCCAGCGACGTCTTCGCCGAGATGGCCCGGGCCATGCCCTCCCTCAAGAACATCACCTGGGAGCGCCTGGAGCGTGAGGACTCGGTGACCTATCCCTGCGATGCGCCGGACCAGCCGGGCAACGAGATCATCTTCGCCGAGAACTTCCCGACGGCGAACGGTCGGGTGAAACTGGTGCCGGCCGGCAGCTTGGCGGAGGACGAGCAGCCCGATGCCGATTACCCGATGGTGCTCTGCACCGGCCGCGTTCTGGAACATTGGCACACCGGTTCGATGACCCGGCGGGCCAGCGTGCTCGATGATCTCGAGCCCGGCGCCGTTGCCAACCTCTCGCCGCTTGAGATGCGCCGCCACGGGCTGAAGCCCGGCGATCGTATCCTGGTCGAAACCCGCCGCGCCGGTCTCGAGGTCACGGTCCGGGTCGATCCGGACATGCCGGAAGGGATGGTCTTCATGCCCTTCTGCTATGCCGAGGCCGCCGCCAACCTGCTGACCAATCCGCAGCTCGACCCCTTCGGCAAGATCCCGGGCTTCAAGGCCTGCGCTGCCCGCGTCTCGCCCGCGACGGCGAGCGTCGCGGCGGAATAGGCGGGAACGATCGCGACTCTGGGCTTACCTCGAACAGCCGGCCGTCTTCTCAGCGGCCTCTGCCTCCTCCTGCTCGCAACCACCGGCGCTTGGGCTCAGGAGAGCGAGACGCCCGTCCCCGATCAGGCCCTGCTCGAGGCCGCCCGGCTCGACGATGCTGAGCTGGCGCGCTTCGCCCTGGAAAAGGGCGCAGCCTTGGAGGCGCGCGATCCTGACGGCAACACGCCCCTCATGGTCGCCGCTGCGACCAAGAGTCTCGAGGTCGCGGCGCTGCTGCTGCAGGAAGGTTCCGACCCGGCGGCCGCTACGCCGGACGACGGCTGGACCGCGCTGCACTACGCCGCCTATGCCGGCAATGATCGCATCGCGCGCGCCTTGATCGAGGCCGGCGCGCCTCTGGACGTCCGGGAGTCCGAGTACGGCAACACGCCGCTCCACCTCTCCGCCCGCCGCGGCAAGCGCCGGGTGGTCGCCGCACTGATCGAGGCCGGCGCCGCGCTCGACGCGCTGGACAGGCGCGACGGCAACACGCCGCTGATCAACGCCGCTTTCAACCCGGACTGGCCGCAGATCGTCGCCGATCTCCTGGCCGCCGGCGCGACGGTCGAGCTCGCCGCCAAGGACGGCACCACAGCGCTCATCGCAGCAGCCATGCGCGGCAACCGGCCGGCGCTCGACATCCTGCTCGATGCCGGTGCCGAGGTCGCGGCGCGCGATACCAAAGGGGCGGATGCGCTCCTCAAGGCGAGCGAGGTCGGCGCCACGGAGATCATGCGCCGGCTGATCGCCGCGGGCGCGGATATCGAAGGCGCGGACGACGAAGGCCGCAAGCCGCTCGGCCGGGCCGTCGTCTCGGGTCACGTCGACAGCGTGATCGCCCTGCTCGATGCCCGCGCCCGCATCGACGCAGCAGGCCACCGAGGCCAGACGCCCTTGATGCTGGCGGCCCTCGCCGATCAGCGCGGCGCGCTCTACGTCCTGCTGACGCGCGGCGCCGACGTGAACGCGACCGTCGCGGAAAACGGCAACACCGCGCTCATGCTCGCGGCTAACCGCGGCCGGCTGGAAGCCGTGCGCATGCTCCTGCAGGCCGGCGCCGAGCCGAACGCCAGGGCCGCGGACGGCTGGACCGCTTTGCAGGCGGCCGAGATGATCGGTGACGGCGAGATCGCCGACCTACTGCGCGAGGCCGGCGCGCGGGAATGAGGTCTAGACGGCGCGGCTCAGAGCCGGACGTTGCTGCCGGAGTAGACGTTCTGCGAGCTCATGCCCAGCGAGTCGAGTACGTAGTGCGCCCCGATAGCGATGACGACTGCGCAGACGCAACCGGCGAGAAAGGCTTTCATCCCTGTGCCCCTGTTGAGGTGACGATCACAGCTTAAGGACCTCCGCTACTCGCTGTCCAGGGCCGCGGCCCCGGTAACCAGCTTGAGATAGGAGATCAGATCCGCCCGGTCCTTCTGACTGGGCATCTTTTGGAGCGGCATCTTGGAGCCCGGCGTGTACTCGTCGGGGCCCTCGGCGAAGAGGAGATCGATGGTCTCCTCGTTCCACACCACGTCGCTCGAGGTCAGGGCGTCCGAATAACTGTAGCCCTCGACGGTCCCGGCGCGTCGCCCGAACAGCCCGTGAAGGTTCGGGCCGGCCCGGTTGTTGCCGCCGTTCGGGCCCAGGGTGTGGCAGACGCTGCACTTGGCGTAGAGCTTGGCGCCGCGCTGCTCGCTCTCCGAGCGCGGCTGCGGCAGGGCGGCGCGAGCAATGCGGTCGGTCTCGCTGCCGACCTCCTGGCCGACGACCAGGTCCCAGAGCCGCGCCACCTCGTCGGAGCCGGCCGA
>CBDDCC010000008.1:0-10053 GCA_965225935.1 Rhodospirillales bacterium | reverse complement strand
GCCGTGCGCACCGATGCCGGGCGCCTCACCCGTGCCTGGTACCAGGGCATTCTCGAGCAGGGTCTGACCGACGCCCGCTACGTGGAGGTCCTGGGAGTCGTGGCCGTGCTGGTGGCCCTGGATACCTTCGACCACGCCCTGGGCCTGCCCCTGCAGCCCCTGCCCGCGCCGCGTCCGGGTCAGCCCTCGCGCCGGCGGCCCGATGGTGCCCGGGTCGATCTGGCCTGGGTGCCCACGGTGCCGCCCGAGGCCCTGGCCGGCGATGTCGACGATCCCTACCCCACGCACGGGCAGAAGAACATCCATCGCGCCCTCAGCCTGGTCCCCCGGGAGGTGAGCAGCTTCTTCGACCTGGACGTGGAGCTGTACCTGAAGGACTCGGAGATCCGGGACTTCGCCACCGAGTACCGGGCCCTGAGCCATGCCCAGATCGAGCTCATGGCCGGCCGCGTCTCGGCGCGCAACGGCTGCTACTACTGAACCACCAGCCATGCGGCGCTGCTCCGTGAGAGCAGCCTTCACGCGGGCGCCGAGCCGGGCTACGACGGACTGCTGGCGGGGGACGGCGAGCACAGCCACGTGCCCCAGGCCGCGCTCCTGGTGGCCTTCGTGGATGCCGCCCTGGGCGTGGACGGCCCGGCGCTGTGCGAGGCCCGCTCGGCGCTGCTCGATGCCCTGGGACCGGCGGCCCTGGTGGACGCGGCGGCCATCGTCGCCTCGTTCAACGCGGTGGTGAAGATCGCCGATGGCACCGGCATTCCCCTGGAGCCGGAGAAGGCGGCGGCCACCGAGTCCCTGCGCCAGGGACTCGGCATCGAGGGGATGCGCAAACCCTGAGACGCCGCTTCGGCCCTCACGCGCCGGGGACGCTGCCCCCCTCGCCCTCCACCACCTCGGGCTCGCCGCCCAGATCGCGCACCAGCGCCGCGATGGCGGCGCTGGCCGCCTCGACCCGGGAGGTGTCCACCCCGCGTACCACCAGGGCGCAGCCGAAACGCTCGTTGCGCACGTAGGGATAGCTGCCGATCTCGGTGTCCGTGAAACGGGCCTGGATGGCGGCCAGCCCCTCGGCCACCAGGCTCTCCGACAGGTACGCGTTCACCGTGCGCGAGCGCAGCGGCTGGCCGCCGGCCAGAGCGCTCTTCAGGGTGTCGAACATGGCCTCGGCGATGCGCGGCACGCCCGGCAGCACGTACACGTTCTCCAGGGCGAATCCCGGCGCCCAGGCCACCGGGTTGTCCAGCAGCCGCGCACCGGCGGGCACCATGGCCATGCGCAGCCGCGCGGCGTTGACGCGATCGCCATAGTGGCGCTCGAGCAGCGCCACGGCATGGGGATCCTTCACCAGCGGCACACCGAAGGCCGCCGCCACCGACGCGGCGGTGATGTCGTCGTGGGTGGGGCCGATGCCGCCGGTGGTGAACACGTAGTCGTGCACCGCGCGCAGGGTATTCACCGTGGCCACGATGGTGGCCTCGTCATCGGCGATGACCCGCGCCTCCTTCAGGCGAATGCCCCGTTCGTTGAGGCCGACGGCCAGGACCCGCAGGTTGGCCTCCTGCACCCGGCCGGAGAGCACCTCGTTGCCGATGATGACGACCGCGGCGGTGTAGATGCGATCCGTGTTCACAAGCAGCTCAGAGCTTGTGAATGAATCGCCCGCCGTCGCGAGACGTCCCCTGGACGTCTCTGGCAAGGCGCGGGGGTGCACAAAATCGCGCGCGTAGCACCGCTACGTAAGCGATTTTGGGGGTCCCCGCACGAATCCGCCAGGAGCGGATTCGGTCGCGCGAAGCGCGCCCGTAGGGGACGGGCCAGGGATGGCCCGGAACAGCGCCGCCAGAGGCGTCCAGGGGGCGTCGCAGCAGGCGCGGTGATTCGTTCACAAGCTCTTAGCCCTCCATGAAGGTGTTCATCGCGCTGTACAGCAGGCGCAGCGCCAGCACGGTCAGCGCGGTCTTGAACACGATGCGGAAGGTACGCTCCGGCAGGCGCAGCAGCACCGCGCGCCCGACGATGGTGCCCATGAAGCCGGCGCACACCATGGCCACCATGAGTGGCAGCCACGGCAGGTAGGCGAAGCCCAGCACCGCGAAGGTGGCCACCTTGAAGCCGTGCTGCAAGGTCATGCACGCGCCGTGGGTGGCGACCGTGGACTCCTTGCCGTAGCGATCCGGCGAGACGAAGGCGGCGACGAAGGGGCCGGTGCCGCCCACGAACATGGTGATGAAGGTGGTGACCACCCCCACCGGGACGAACAGGGGGTTGGCGATGCGCTGCCTGGACAGGTTCGGCCCCCATACCGAGTAGAGGATGAACAGGGCCAGGATCAGCTTCAGCACGTGCCCGGGCAGGGCCACGTAGAGAAGGCCGCCGATGGCCGCGCCGAGGGCCGCGCCCACGGCGAAATAGCCCACCACCGGGCGCACCACGTGTCGCGCCAGCAGCGCCGCGCGGCCGGAGTTGGCGCCGAGCTGCACCACCCCGTGCACCGGGATCACCGCCTGGGGCGGCAGCAACGAGGCCATGGCGGCGAGCATGATGACGCCGCCGCCGATACCGGCGGAAGTGGTGACGATGGCGGTGAAGAAGCTCAGCACCACCAGGCCGCTGGCCGCCCACAGCCCGAGATCCGGAGGCAGCCAGCTCATGGCGCGCCGGCCGCGGACCGCTCGCCCGCCGTCGTTCGCCTGCGGGGGCAAGGGGTGACGGCTGCGGACACGGGCGCGGTTCCTCCGGGTGATGGATGCGGGACGGGCGTCCCGCGAAGGAGCGCCCATGATCGGTGAAAGCGCCGGGTGACGCCAGCGCCGCAGTACCGTTGCCTGGATGTACGCAGTCCCTCAGCCCGGCTTGCGCGCCACCAGCCGTGCCAGAGCCATGCGGCGCAGGTCCGGATCGGTGACCACGTCCTCCAGGTAGTAGACCACGTCGAGGCCATCGAAGGCGTGCAGCAGCTCCTGGGGGCGCAGGCGGAAATCCGTGCCGCTGGGGCCGCCCACCCGCTCGTCGGTGATGAAGTGGTGCTCGAACAGCAACCAGCCGCCGGGACGCAGCGCCGCCGGCAGCCGGGGGTGCAGCAGGCGGTTCATGTAGCGGATCACGCTCACGAGCTGATAGGCGCCGGGCTCCAGTGGCTGGGTGTCCAGATCGGCCTGCATCCAGTTCACCTCGAGACCACGGTGGCGGGCGGAGTCGGCGGCCTGCTCCAGGGCGGTGGTGGAGATGTCCATGGCATCCACCTTGAAGCTCGCCTCGGCCACGTGCAGGGCGTTGCGGCCGGCGCCGCAGGCCAGATCGAGGGCGCGATCCGCCCCCGGGTGCGGGCCGAAGCGCGGCAGCCACTCGCTGAGGAAGGGTGAGGCATAGGTGCGCGAGGCGTAGCTGCCCTCGGCATAGCGCCGCTCCCATGCATTCTTGTCCGCGGAGCTCACGGCGCCTTCCTCGTCGACGGGTCCGGACCGGCTAGTGCCGGGTGCTCCCGGAGGCCTGGGCGGCGGTCAGGGCACCCTCCATGGCGCGGCTGAGCAGCTCGTCCAGGAGTTGCCGGCCGGGGTTCTCGCCGATGCCCGCCACCCCCATGCGCACGGCCATGGCCAGGCTCATGGCCTGCAGCACGTCGCCGTCGCTGACGTCCCGGTGATGCTCGATGATGCCGGTGAGGGCATCCAGGATCGACTCCAGCATGCTCGCCACCTGGGCCGCGGACGCGGTGTGGGGATGCAGTGGAAGCTGGAAGTCCACCACCCGTCCCTGCCGGGTGGTCGCGGTGAAGCCGAGGTTTCGCGGGGTGGTGTCCATGGCGGCGTCCTCTCCTTTCGCGATCTTCACTGTACCAGTACGCCGGGCGGCGCCCCGGCGCCAGCCCCGATGCATCGGCGACGAGGGCGTCGGCGTCGTGAAGGGTGGAGTTATTCTGGGACGAGCCCTAAGGTAGCCACGGCACATCGGCGCCACAGGAGGCCCCGCCATGAGTTCCACCGCGTCCACGTTGAGCAGCGACGAGCGCGACGTCACCGCCCGCCTGGCCCACTACAGCGCGACCCTGGGCTACGGGGATCTGGATGCCGGCGCCCATGCCGTGGGCCGCCACTGCCTCCTGGACTGGCTCGGGGTCGCCCTGGCCGGCACCCGGGACGAGACCACCCGCATCCTGCGCGAGGAGGCCATGGCCCAGGGCGGCACGCCCCAGGCCACGGTGCTCGGCGCCGGCATGAGCTCGGTGCTGCAGGCGGCGCTGATCAACGGCACCGCCGGCCACGCCCTCGATTTCGACGACGTGCACTACGACATGCCGGGGCATCCCACCGCCGCGGTGGCGCCGGCGCTGCTGGCCATCGCCGAGCGTGAGGGGACCTCGGGCGCCGACACCCTCACCGCCTTCGTCGCCGGCGTCGAGGTGGCCGCCCGGGTGGGGCGCTACATGACCGCCGCCCACTACGAGCAGGGCTGGCACGCCACCGCCACGGTGGGCACCTTCGGCGCCGCCGCTGCCGCCGCGCGGGTGCTGGGGCTGTCGCCGGAACGCACCGCGGTCGCCTTCGGCATCGCCGGCACCCAGGCGGCGGGGCTCAAATCCATGTTCGGCACCATGTGCAAGCCCATGCACGCCGGCAAGGCGGCGGCCAACGGCCTGCACGCGGCACTGCTGGCGGCGCGTGGCTTCAGTGCCCGTCCCGACGTGCTGGAATGCGCCCAGGGCTTCGGCGCCACCCAGTCCAGCGCCGTGGATCCGGCGCACGCCCTGGAGGGCCTGGGCGGCCCGGCCCTGGTGCGCGAGGTGCTGTTCAAGTACCACGCCGCCTGCTACGGCACCCACGCCTCCATCGAGGCCGCTCGCTCCCTGGTGGATCGCCAGCGGCTGGAGCCCGCGCGCATCAGCAGCGTCGAGCTGCGGGTCAAGCCCCGCTACCTGCAGATGTGCAACATCCAGAACCCCACCACCGGGCTGGAGGCCAAGTTCTCCCTGCGCATGACCAGCGCCATGGCCCTGTCCGGCGTGGATACCGGGGATCCGGACCGCTACGACGAGGCCCTGTGCGAGGACGCCGGGCTGCGCCGGCTGGTGGAGCGCACCACGGTGGCGGCCAGCGACGATCTGGCCGATGCCGTGAGCGAGGTGATCGTCTCCCTGGACGACGGGGTGGTCTACCGCGTGCGCGGCGACGTCAGCCAGCCCGCCGCCGATCTGGCGCTGCAAGGCCACCGCCTGGCGGAGAAGTTCGACACCCTGGCCATACCCCGCATCGGCCGCGAGGGCGCGGGCGAGCTACGGGCCATGGTGGAGGACCTGCACGAGCTGAAGGACATCCGCGCCATGATGGCCTTGACCCGCAACTGAGGCCGGCACATCTGCGGGGATCAGCCGAGCCGCTGCAGCAGCGTCGTCAGCAACGGGTTGAATCGCTCGGGCCGCTCGTACATCACCCAGTGGCCGGCGCCCTGGACCACGCGGAACGGGCAGCCGGGCTGGATGCGCTGATACAGCGCCCGGCGCGAGTGGATGTGGCGCCGGCTGATGACGTCCTGCTCGCCCCAGATGGCGGCGATGGGGCAGCGGCAGCGCTCCAGGGCACGGGCGGTGACGTCGGAGCCCGGGATCCTGCCGCTGCGAGCCCGGGCCAGACGTACCGTCTGGCCTTGCAGCAGAAGGGCCAGGGCGTCGATGCGCGCGGGGTCCGCGAGCATCAGGCGGCCGAGGTTGGTGTGGTGGATGCGCCGCAGCGACTCCGGCTCGCGGGCGCCGTTCAGGGATTCCAGCTCCGGGACCTGATTGGTCAGCCCCAGGGCCCCCGGGGCCACGGTCACCAGGCCCCGCACCGCCTCGCCGGCCAGGGCGGCCACGTGGGAGCCGATGATGCCGCCGAAGGAGAACCCCGCGATCAGGGGCCGGGCGCCATCGCCCAGCACCTGGCCGATGGCGCCCCACACCGCCTCGGCGATGGTATCGGCGCGGTACTCGCCGTCCAGGGTGTCCGAGTCCCCGAGCCCCGGCAGGTCGGCCGCCAGCACGTGATAGCGCTCGGACAGGGGCCGCACGTTCAAGGCCCAGTGGCGCCAGGAGCCGAACCCCCCGTGCAGCAGCACCAGGGGCGCGCGAGCGGGATCGCCCCAGGCATGGAACACCATGCGCCCGCCGGGAATGGCCGCCTCGTGCCGGGTGCTGCTCTCGGCCAGCCCGGCGACGAAGGCCCTGGCGGCCTCCTCGTCCAGGGCCGCGACCGAGGCCACGGCGTGCGCAGCGCTCACTCGAAGCCCCGCCAGGCGGTGAAGCTGTCCACCCCATCACGCTCGGTGCGCCACACGTTCTCCGGCGCCTCCAGATCCCCGTAGCCCAGGCACATGCCGCACACCACCACCTCCTCCTCGGGGATCGGCAGGTGCCGGCGCACGATCCAGGGGTAGTTGGCGAGGCTCGCCTGGGCGCACGTGTGCAGGCCCTGCCCGCGGGCCGCGATCATGATGTTCTGCAGGAACATCCCCAGGTCCATCCAGCTGCCCACGTTCAAGCGCCGGTCGATGCCGAACAGCATCGCCACCGGGGCGTCGAAGAAGACGTAGTTGCGCGCGGTCTGGGCCGACATCTCGGCCTTCATCTCCCGGGTGATGCCCAGCGACCCGTACAGCCCCCAGCCACAGGCCCGGCGGCGGCCCAGGTAGGGCTCGAACCACTGGGTGGGGTAGTACTCGTACTCGCGGGCGGTGCTGTCCCCGTGCTCGCGGTAGTGGGCCAGGATCTCCTCGGACAGGGCGTTCTTCGCCTCGCCGGCGATGACGTAGACCTTCCACGGCTGGGTATTGGTGCCGCTGGGGGCCCAGCGCGCCACGTCCAGCAGGTGCGCGATCAGCTCCTGGGGAACCGGCTCGTCCAGGTAGCGGCGTACGCTCTGGCGACTGGTGATGGCCTCGTCGATGGTCGCGGGTAACTCTGCGGGCATGCCTGTCCTCTCGCCGGTCGGTGCATGGGGGGATCTCGCCCCGATTCGAACGGCGAAGTGTACGGGATGCGCCCGGGCGCCGGGGTGGCTGCCCGATTGACCGTCAGGGTGTCTGCCAGGGCTACTGCCACCCTGGCACGCCCGACATGTCCGGCAGCTGGTGGGCGATGCCCTTGTGACAGTCGATGCAGGTCTTCTCGCCGCTGAGCAGGAAGGTCTCGTGGGCCTCGGCCGCCCGCGGGCTCTGCTCGGTCAGGTCCATGGACTCGGAGGAATGGCAGTTGCGGCACTCCAGGGAGTTGTTGGCCTTCAGCCGCGTCCACTCGTGGGCCGCCAGGGTCAACCGGTTGGCCTCGAACTTCTCACGCGTGTCGATGGTGCCGAACAGCGCGCCCCACACCTCCTTGGAGGCCTGCATCTTGCGCGCGATCTTGTGGGTCCACTCGTGAGGCACGTGGCAATCCGGGCAGGTGGCGCGCACCCCCGACCCGTTGGTGTAGTGGACCGTGCTCTTCAGCTCGGCGAACACGTTGTCGCGCATCTCGTGGCAGGAGACACAGAAGACCTCGGTGTTGGTGGCCTCCAGGGCGGTGTTGAACCCACCCCAGAACACGATGCCGAAGATGAAGCCTCCGAGGGTGAGGTACCCCAGGCTGAAGTGGGCGCTGGGCGAGCGGATGACCCGCCAGTAGGTGCGCAGGCGTTGCATCATCGCCCGTCACTCCTTGCCCTGGCCGAGCAGGGTGTCGACGTCGACGAAGTCGTTCTCCACGATCGGGCGCACCTCGTGCTGGGCCACGTGGCACTGGGTGCAGAAATAGCGCCTGGGCGTGACCGCGGCCCGGAACTGGCCGTCACGGTCCATGAAGTGGGTGATGGACACCATCGGCGCGCCGCTCTCGCCGGTGCGCGCCCTGGCATGGCAGGACAGGCACTTGTTGGATTTGAGGTCGATGCGGTAGCCCTCGATGTCGTGAGGGATGGTGGGCGGCTGCTCAGGGTAGTTGCGCACCCGGCGGCCGGGCTTGTCCTCGAACGGCGTCATGCGCGGCGGCTCGGGCTGCTCCGTGGGCGCGGCGGAGCCGCGCAGGGTGGCGATGGGATCCTGGGCCCAGACCGCCGCGGCGAGGACGGGCAACAGGCACAGCAGCAATCGATGGATCACGGTTCGCATCACGCAACCCTCCTTCAGGCCGGAAGCAGCTTGACCGCGCACTTCTTGAAGTCGGTCTGCTTGGAGATGGGATCCGTGGCGTCCAGGGTCACCTTGTTGATGAGCTGGCTGGCATCGAACCACGGCACGAAGACCAGGCCCCGGGGCGGCTTGTTGCGGCCCTGGGTCTCGACCCGGGTGCGGATCTCGCCCCGGCGCGAGATCACCCGCACCACCGATCCACGGCGCAGCCCGAGCTGCGCCGCATCGTCGGGGTGCATGAAGCACAGCGCATCGGGAAACGCCTTGTACAGCTCCGGCACGCGCTCGGTCATGGACCCGGAGTGCCAGTGCTCCAGCACCCGCCCGGTGGTGAGCCAGAACGGATACTCATCGTCCGGGCTCTCGGCCGCCGGCTCGTAGGGCAGCGCGAAGATGCGCGCCTTGCCGTCCTTGTGCCCGTAGAACTGCACCCCGGCGCCGGCCTTCACGTACGGGTCGTAGCCCTCGCGGTAGCGCCAGCGGGTCTCCTCACCGTTCACCACCGGCCAGCGCAGGCCGCGGGTGGCGTGGTAGTCGTCGAAGGGCGCGAGATCGTGGCCGTGGTCGCGGCCGAAGCCCGCGTACTCCTCGAACAGCCCCTTCTGGACGTAGAAACCGAAGTGCTTCGATTCGTGGTTGGCGTAGTCCGCGGCGGTCTGCTCCAGGGGGAAGGCGTCCACCTGGCCGTTGCGAAAGAGCACCTCGTACAGGCTGCGGCCGCGGTACTCGGGTTTGCTGGCAATTAGCTCCTCGGGCCACACCTCCTCCACCTGGAAACGCTTGGAGAACTCCATGAGCTGCCACAGGTCCGAACGCGACTGGCCCGGCGCCGGCACCAGCTCGTGCCAGAACTGGGTGCGCCGCTCCGCGTTGCCGAAGGCGCCCTCCTTCTCCACCCACATGGCGGTGGGCAGGATCAGGTCCGCGGCCTGGGCGGTGACGGTGGGGTAGGCGTCGGAGACGACGATGAAGTTCTCCGGGTTGCGGTAACCCGGGTAGGTCTCCTCGTTCATGTTGGCCGCCGCCTGCAGGTTGTTGTTCACCTGGATCCAGTAGGCGTTGAGCTTGCCGTCGCGCAGCATCCGGCTCTGCAGCACCGCGTGGTAGCCCGGCTTGTCCGGGATGGTGCCCGCGGGCAGCTTCCAGATCCGCTCCGCCGTGGCGCGGTGCTGCGGATTCGCGACCTCGAGGTCGGCCGGCAGGCGATGGGCGAAGGTGCCCACCTCTCGCGCGGTGCCGCAGGCCGAGGGTTGCCCGGTGAGGGAGAACGGCGAGTTTCCGGGCTCGGCGATCTTGCCGGTGAGCAGGTGCAGGTTGTAGACGAGGTTGTTGCACCACACGCCCCGGGTGTGCTGGTTGAAGCCCATGGTCCAGAACGACGTGACCTTGACATCGGGCGTCGCGTACAGCTCCGCCAGGGCCTCGAGGCGGTTCTTCGGCACGCCGGACAGCTCGTGGGCACGCTCCAGGGTGTACTCGGAGACGAACTGCGCGTACTCGTCGAAGCTCATGTCCGAGGAGCCGCCGGCCTTCTCCGCGTTGCTGGCGGCGCGCTCCAGGGGGTGCTCCGGTCGCAGGCCGTAGCCGATGTCGGCGTTACCGCGGCGAAACACGGTGTGCCGGTTGACGAAGTCCTCGTTCACCCGGCCGGTGCTGATGATGTGGTTGGCGATGTAGTTGAGGATCGCCAGATCGCTCTGGGGCGTGAACACCATCTGGATGTCCGCCAGGTCGAAGCAGCGATGCTCGAAGGTGGACAGCACCGCCACCTTCACGTGCGGGGCCGACAGCCTTCGGTCGGTGACCCGGGTCCACAGGATGGGGTGCATCTCCGCCATGTTGGAGCCCCAAAGCACGAACGCATCGGCCGCCTCGATGTCGTCATAGCAGCCCATGGGCTCGTCCATGCCGAAGGTGCGC
>CBDDCC010000007.1:0-10048 GCA_965225935.1 Rhodospirillales bacterium | reverse complement strand
ACCTGCCACGGGCTGGGGACCCACCTGGTCATGAGCGAGCGCCTGCTGGTGCCGGACGCGTCCAAAAGCGTGCTCGGCGGCGCCATCGAGGCCCTGGGCCAGGTGGATTCCAACCGCTGGCGCCTGCACCTGTACGAGGGGGCGGCGGCGCATCTGGGCTTTGACCTGGACACGCCGTGGGAAAAGCTGAAAAAGAAGCAGAAAGAGGGGTTCCTGCGCGGCCTCGGTGAGCAGAAGATCACCTTCACCTACACCAACCGCAAAGGCCACACCTGGTCGCACGACGACCGCTACGAGGGCGTGATCCAGCTCTTGGAGGAGCGCTACCACAACGGCTCCGAAAAGGCGCGGCGCGAATTGGGGCGCTACATGAGCCCCGAGGTCTGCGCCTCCTGCGGCGGCGGCCGCCTGCGGCCCGAAGCCCTCGCCGTCACCCTCGAGGGCCAAAACCTGGCCGAGGTCTGCGCCCTGCCCATCGACGAGACGCAGGCCTTCTTCGACGCCCTCGAGCTGGACGCGGCCAGGCTGCTCATCGCCGAAGAGGCCCTCAAGGAGATCCGCGGCCGCCTGGGGCTGCTGGTCGACATCGGCCTGGGCTACCTGACCCTCGACCGCGGCGCCCACACCCTTTCGGGCGGCGAGGCCCAGCGCATCCGCCTGGCCAGCCAGATCGGCTCGGGCCTCGTCGGCGTGCTCTACGTCCTCGACGAGCCCTCCATCGGCCTGCACCACCGCGACAACGCCCGCCTGCTCTCGACCCTGCAGCGCCTGCGCGACATCGGCAACACCGTCGTCGTCGTCGAACACGACGAGGAAACCATGCTGGCCGCCGACACCCTGGTCGACTTCGGGCCCGGCGCCGGCGAGCGCGGCGGCGAGCGCGTCGTCGTCGGCACCCCCTCCCAGGTCGCCGCCCACCCGGCCTCGGTCACCGGCCGCTACCTGGCCGGCGACGAGGGCATCCGCGTCCCCCGCACGCGGCGCCAGCCCAACGGCCAGTGCTCGAAGTCGTCGGCGCGACGCACCACAACCTCAAAAAGGTCGACGCCCGCATCCCGCTGGGGGTCTTCACCTGCGTCACGGGCGTATCCGGCTCGGGCAAGAGCTCGCTGGTCAACGACATCCTCTTCAAAGAGCTGGACCGCCGCCTGCACCGGGCCCAGACCAAGGCCGGGGCGCACGAGCGCATCGACGGCGTCGACCAGCTCGACAAGGTCATCCGCATCGACCAGAAGCCCATCGGCCGCACGCCGCGCTCCAACCCGGCGACCTACACCGACGTCCTCACCCCCATCCGCCAGCTTTTGGCGCAGATGCCCGAGGCCAAGGTGCGCGGCTACAAGCAGGGGCGCTTCAGCTTCAACGTCAAAGGCGGCCGCTGCGAGGCCTGCGAGGGCAACGGCGCCAACCTGGTCGAGATGGAATTCCTCGCCGACGTCTGGGTCACCTGCGAGCAATGCGAGGGGCGCCGCTTCAACCGCGAGACCCTGACCATCCGCTACAAGGACAAGTCCATCGCCGACATCCTGGCGATGGAGGTCGAGGAGGCGCTGGGCTTCTTCGCCAACCAGCCGCAGATCCGCCGCGTGCTGCAGACCCTCAACGACGTCGGCCTGGGCTACATAAAGCTGGGGCAGCCGGCCCCCACCCTCTCGGGCGGCGAGGCCCAGCGGGTCAAGCTCGCCAAGGAGCTGTGCCGCCGCAGCACCGGCAAGACCCTCTACCTGCTCGACGAGCCCACCACCGGCCTGCACTTCGCCGACGTGGACAAGCTGCTCAAGATCCTCCACACCTTCGCCGACCAGGGCAATACGGTGGTGGTCATCGAGCACAACATGGACGTGATCAAGACGGCCGACTACCTGCTCGACATGGGCCCCGAGGGCGGCGGCGCCGGCGGCCGCGTGGTCGCCGGCGGCCCCCCCGAAGAGGTGGCCAAGATCAAGGCGTCGCACACCGGCCGCATCCTCAAGGGCCTGCTGCGCCGGCGGCCGGCGGCCAACGGCGCGCCCCCGCCGGCGCCGGCCGCCCCCGACGCCGGCCTCATCCGCCACATCGACGTGGTCGGCGCCCGCATGCACAACCTGCGCGGCATCGACGTGCGCATCCCGCGCGACGCCATGACCGTGGTCTCGGGCGTGTCGGGCTCGGGCAAGAGCTCGCTGGCCTTCGACACCCTCTACGCCGAGGGGCAGCGGCGCTACGTCGAGTCGCTCTCGGCCTACGCCCGCCAGTTTCTGGACCAGATGGAAAAGCCCAAGGTCGAGCGCGTCACCGGCCTGTCGCCGGCCGTGGCCATCGAACAGAAGCCCCCCAGCAAGAACCCGCGCTCGACGGTGGGCACCGTAACCGAGGTCTACGACTACATCCGCGCCCTCTTCGCCACCGTCGGCCACCCCTACTGCCCGGTATGCCAGGAACCGGTGGGCTCGCAGACCCCCGAGCAGATCGTCAACCGCATCCTCGAACGCCCGGCCGAAGCCCCCCTGCTCTTTTTGGCCCCCACCGAGCCCCGGGGCAACGAGGGCTACGAGGCCGTGCTCGAGCGCGCCCGCGCCGACGGCTTCGCCCGCGTGCGCCTCGACGGGCAGCTGCACTCGCTGCGCGAGGAGATCCACCTCGAACGCCGCCACCGCCACCGCATCGAGCTGGTGGTCGACCGCCTGCGCCCCGAGGCCCGGCGCCGCGGCCGCCTCAACGAGGCGGTCGAGCGCGCCCTCGACCTGTCGGGCGGCCTGGTCGTGGTGCACGACGAGGAAAGCGGCGAGAGCGTGCGCTACAGCCGCCACCTGTCCTGCCCCACCTGCGCCCGCACCTTCGAGCCGCTGGCGCCGCAAAGCTTCTCCTTCAACCACCGCGAGGGCATGTGCCCCGTGTGCGACGGCCTGGGCCAGACCGAGGGCCTCGACCGCGAACAGGTGATCGAGGACCCCGCCCTCAGCGTGCGCCAGGGCGCCCTGGCGCCTTGGGGCGAACTCGAGGACCCCGCCTTCGTCGCCCTGCTCGAGGCCGCCGGCAAGGCCCTGGGCTTCGACCTGGACACCCCCTTCGCGCAGATGGGCGCCGACAGCCGGCGGGCCCTGCTCTACGGCGCCCCCCGACCGCCGGCTCGAAGGCGAGGGCTTCGCCTTCCGCTACCGCGGCGTCTTCCCGCCCGTCGACGAGTTCGCCCGCGACTCGCAGCGCCACAAGCGCCGCCTGCGCCCGGTGACCTGCTCGGCCTGCGAGGGCAGCCGCCTCAAGCCCGACAGCCGCGCCGTCCGCCTGCGCGACCGCACCCTGCCGCTGGTGGCGCGCCTGCCCCTGGCCGAGAGCCGCCGCCTTCTTCGACGGCCTCGAGCTCGACGCGCGCGAGGCCGAGATGGCCGGCGAGCTTTTGCAGGAGATCCGCACCCGCCTGCGCTTCTTGGACCAGGTCGGCCTCGGCTACATCGCCCTCGACCGCCGCGCCGCCACCCTCTCGGGCGGCGAGGCCCAGCGCATCCGCCTGGCCAGCCAGATCGGCTCGGGCCTCACCGGGGTGCTCTACCTGCTCGACGAGCCCACCATCGGCCTGCACCCGCGCGACAACCGCCGCCTGCTCGACGCCCTGGACGACCTCAAGGACCTGGGCAACACCCTGGTGGTCGTCGAGCACGACCAGGAGACCATCGAGCGCGCCGACCACCTCATCGACCTGGGCCCGGGCGCCGGCGCCGAAGGCGGCCTGCTGGTGGCCGAAGGCCAGCCCGACGGCCTCGAGGGCGACGGCTCGCAGACGGCGGGCCTACCTGCGCGGCGACCTCGGCATCCCCGTGCCGTCCAAAAGGCGGCCGGGCAACGGCCAGGCCCTGCAGGTGCTGGGGGCGCGCCAGAACAACCTGAAAAACGTCGACCTCGAAATCCCCCTGGGCAAACTCGTCTGCGTCACCGGGGTCTCGGGCTCGGGCAAGAGCTCGCTGGTCGAAGACATCGTCTACGGCGCCCTGGTGACCCAGCTGCACCGCGCCGCCCGCCCGGTAGGCGAGCACGACGAGCTCCTCGGCGTCGAACACGTCGACAAGGTCATCAACATCGACCAGACCCCCATCGGCCACTCGCCGCGCAGCACCCCGGCCACGGTCATGGGCGTCTTCGACGAGATCCGCCGGCTCTACGCCCGCGTCCCCGAGGCCAAGGTCCGCGGCTTCAACGCCGGGCGCTTCAGCTTCAACAAGCCGGGCGGCCGCTGCGAGGAGTGCGAGGGCCTGGGGCAGAAATGCATCGAGATGCATTTCCTCCCCGACGTCTGGGTGCAGTGCGTCGGCTGCGGCGGCAGGCGCTACAACCAGGACATCCTGCGCATCCGCTTCAAGGGCCATTCGGTCTCGGACGTGCTCGACATGCCGGTCAACCAGGCCCTCGAGGTCTTCGACAGCGTGCCCAAGCTGCACAAGCTGCTGCAGACCATGGCCGACGTCGGCCTGGGCTATATGAGCCTGGGCCAGTCGTCCACCACCCTCTCGGGCGGCGAGGCCCAGCGCCTCAAGCTGGCGGCCGAACTGGCGCGCCCCAGCACCGGCAAGACCCTCTACATCCTCGACGAGCCCACCACCGGCCTGCACCTGGCCGACGTGGCCCAGCTGCTGCAGGTCATGCACCGCCTGGTCGACGCCGGCAACACCATGCTGGTGGTCGAGCACAACATGGACGTGATCAAGACGGCCGACCACCTGCTCGACATGGGCCCCGAAGGCGGCGAGGCCGGCGGGCGCCTGGTCGCCTGCGGCCCCCCCGAAGAGGTGGCCAACAACGAGCGCTCGCACACCGGCCGCATCCTGGCCGAAATGCTGGCCCTCCCCTGAACCAACGGGCCTGCCGGGGTGTATACCCTGCAGGCCCTATACACCTTAAAGCCACGCGGTTAAAGCCCCCATGACCACCCTCCTCATGCCCCAGCGCGCCTTCTTCTCCTTTTCCGCCGCCTGTCCCTACCGCGCCGAAGCCCCCAAGATCGACGGCAACCTGCGCGATTGGGACGAGAGCCAGCGCCTGCCCGACCTGATGGGCGTCGAAGGCGCCGGGGCCTTCGCCCAGGCCTACGCCGCCTGGAACGACGAGGCCTTCTTCTTCGCCCTCAAGGTGCCGCGCAAGACCGAGTACCAAGATCGTCCCGAAAGACTTCTGGACCGGCGACTGCCTCGAACTCTGGCTCGACACCCGCGACCTCAAGGACAGCCACCGCGCCAACCGCTACTGCCACCATTTCTATTTTCTCCCCGGCGGCAGCGGCAAGGACGGCAAAAAGCCCATCGGCCGCCAGGCCGGCATCGACCCGGCCCGCGAACAGGCGCCCCCCTGCCCCGAGGAGTCCATCCGGGTGGGCCTGCGCCGCCTCAAGACCAGCTATACGCTCGAGGTCGCCCTGCCGGCGACCGGCCTCAACGGTTTCCAGCCGCGCGAATTCGGCCGCCTCGGCTTTAATTACGCCCTGCACGACAGCCAGCGCGGCAGCCAGTCGTGGACGGTCTCGCGCGATCGGCCCCAGGCCGTGTGCCCCAGCGCCTGGGGTACGCTCGAACTGGCGGCAGCCGAGGCCGAATCCGGCTCCTGAACGGACTTTCGCCCCGGCGCCGAAACCGTTAACTTAAGAGGCTTTAGACGCTTACGTTCAGCCCCTCCCGCAACGCGAAGGCCGCACATGTTCAAAACCCGGGACCTGTCGCCCAACGACCGGCTGCACCTTTTCGCCGGCATCGGCGTTTTCCTTGTCACCATGGGCTTTTACCTCAAGACCATGGCGCCGACGGTATCCTTCTGGGACTGCGGCGAGTTCATCGCCACCTCCTACGTCATGGGGATACCCCACCCCCCCGGCTCGCCCCTCTACGTCCTGCTGGGCCGCGTCTTCTCGCTCCTGCCCATATCGGAGGTCGCCTGGCGCGTCAACCTCATGTCGGTGCTCTCCTCGGCGCTGGCGGTGTGGTGCGTCTACCTCAGCACCGTGGCCCTGGGGCGCCGCGCCCTGGGCGGCGCCATTCTCAAATCCTTCGAAGACAGCCGCGACTACATCGCCATCGGCGGCGGCGCCCTCGCCGCCCTGGCCCTGGCCTTCTCCTATACCCACTGGTACAACGCCACCGAAGCCGAGGTCTACGGCTATTCCATCTTCTTCGCCTGCGCCGGCACCTGGATCATCCTCTACTGGGAGGGCTGCGAGCAGCAGCGGGGCCGGCGCCGCCAACGACCGCTGGCTCTACCTGATCGCCTACTTCTTCGGCCTCGGCGGCGGCATCCACCTGCTCTGCCTGTTGACCATACCCACCCTGCTGGTGCTGATGTGGTACGCCGAAGAGCGCCTGCGCCGCCTGATCATCCTGGTCATCGGCCTCGGGGTATGGCTCCTGGCCTGCACCGCGGTCATGGGGCCGGGCCTCGGCACCAAAGTCGCCGTTCTCGCCGCCCTCGGCGTCCTGCTCTACTACCTCCACAACACCGACCGCCGCGCCTTCTGGCTGCTTTTGGGCGCCGTCGCCCTCTTCGCCCTGGGCTACTCGACCTACGCCGCCCTCTATGTCCGCTCGGGCCTCAACCCGGTCATCGACGAGAACGACCCCGAGACCCTGGCCGCCTTCATCAAGTTCATCAACCGCGAGCAGTACGGCACCGAGAGCCAGCTGCTCGGGCTCTTCACCCCGCGCGCCGACCGCGCCTACCAGTTCTGGCACCAGCAGATGAAGTACTTCTTCCAGCAGTTCCCCTTCCCGCTGCTGGGAGCGCACCGTGACCTTCCGCTGGGCCACCGGCCCGGAGCCGCACCCGATCTCGATCTCGGCCGTCCCCTACCTGCTGGGCCTCTTCGGCCTGGCATGGCACGCCCTGCGCGACTGGCGCCGCTTTTTGGCCGGTCTTCGCCATGTTCATGATCATGGGCTTCGGGCTCTCGCTCTACCTCAACATGCCGGACCCGCAGCCGCGCGAGCGCCACTACGTCTTCGGCGGCATGTACTTCTCCTTCGCCCTGTGGATGGGGCCTGGGCTGGATCGGCCTCCTCGAGCTGGCGCGCCGGAAGGTGGCCGCCTTCGCCCGGCCGGCCGTGGTCGTCGCCGCCGCCTGCGCCGGCCTGCTGCTGCCGGCGGGGATCGCCGCCAAGCTCTACCACACCCAGGACCGCACCGGCGACTTCATCGCCTACGACTACGCCTACAATATCCTGCAGTCCTGCGCCCCCAACAGCCTGCTCTTCACCAACGGCGACAACGACACCTTCCCCCTGTGGTTCCTGCAGGAGGTCGAGGGCATCCGCCGCGACGTGCGCGTCATCAACCTGAGCCTGCTCAACACCAACTGGTACATCAAGCAGCTGCGCGACCGCGAACCCAAGGTGGACATCCAACTCTCGGACACCTTCATCGATTCGGTGCTCACCGACACCCAGCTGGTCGACCTCTACAAGCGGCTGTGGCGCGAGCCCAGGGACGCCCAACGAGTTCAAGGCCATGGGCCTGGACGTCACGGTGCAGACCCTGCCGGGCCACGACCTCTTGCGGGTGCAGGACTTCATGGTCATCGGCATCGTCTATTGGAACCAGTGGAAGAAACCGGTCAACTTCGCCATCACCGTGGCCGGCTCGGCGCGCATCGGCCTCGAGCCCTACCTGCGCATGGAGGGCATGACCATGCGCCTGGTGCCCGATCGCGACCTGGGACCGGACGCCGAGGCCCTCAAGCGCAACCTCTTCGAGGTCTACCGCTTCCGTGGGGTCAACGACCCGGAGGTCTACAAGGACGAGAACACCGCCCGCCTGCTGGGCAACTACCGCGCCTGCGTCATGCAACTGGCGGAGATCTACGCCCAACAGGGCCAGGGCGACGAGCTGGGCCCCCTCTTCCGCTGGGCCCAGCAGCACATCGACTTCGGCTGGGAAAGCTATTATACCTCGGCCGACTTCCTCAACCAGGTGGGGCAGCGCGAACTCGCCGCCGAATTCACCGAGCAGGCCGGGCACGAGCTGGTCAAGGTCTTCGGCCAGACGCCGACGGCCAGCTACGACAACGTCCTCGCCCTCGCCGGCATCCTGCTCAACACCTACGAGGCCCCCGACCGCGCCGAACGCCTCTACCGCAGCGCCACCGGCCTCGATCCGGGGCGCTGGGACGCCTACTACGAGCTGGCGGCGTCGCTGCAGATGCAGGGCCGCGCGCAGGAGGGCCTGGACCTCCTGGACGCGTTCCGCGCCGAACACGGGCCCGTCCCCGAAATCGAGCAGGCCATCGGCATCCTGCACAAAGCCCTCGCCGAAGAGGGCCAGGAGCCGTCCGCCCAGCCGTGACCCTGCCCGTCACCGTCGTCATACCGCATTTCCGCGCCGAGACCCTGAGCGCATGCCTCGAGAATCTCTACGCCAACAGCGAGTTGCCGCTGCGGGTCATCGTGGTCGACGACGGGCAGGACGCCCCCAGCCTGCGCCGGGCCCGCAGCGCCTTCCCCCAGGCCGAGGTGCTGCGCAACGAGGCCAACCTGGGCTTCAGCGCCTCGTGCAACCGCGGCCTCGAGGCGGCCACCGGCGACTACGCCGTCCTGCTCAACGACGATACCCCGCGTCGCGCCCGGCTGGCTGGCCCCCCTGGTGCGGGCCGCCGAGGCCGACCCGCGCCTGGGGGCCTGCCAGCCCAAGCTGCTCTCGGCCACCGAGCCCGACACCTTCGACTACGCCGGCGGCGCCGGCGGCTATATCGACCGTTGGGGCTATACCTTCTGCCGCGGCCGCCTCTTCGGAGGCACCGCGAGCGCGACGAGGGGCAGTACGACGCGCCGGCGCCGCTGTTCTGGGCCTGCGGCTCCGCCCTTTTCCTGCGCCTGGCCGCCCTAGAGGAGATCGGCCGCCTGGACCTGGACTATTTCATGCATTTCGAAGAGATCGACCTGTGCTGGCGCCTGCACCTGGCCGGCTACCGCGTCCGCGCGGTGCCGCAATCGGTGGTCTACCACCACTCGGGCTGGTCGCTGCCGCCCAAAAGCTACCGCAAGACCTACCTCAACCACCGCAACAACCTGGTCGCCCTGATCAAGAACCTGGCGCTGCCCCGCCTGCTGGCCCTGCTGCCGGCCCGCATCCTCCTCGAACTGGTCGGTCCCCTGGCCTACCTGGCGCGCGGCGACTGGCGCCTGGCGGCGGCGCCCCTGGCCGGCCTGCTGTGGTGTCTCTTCCACCCGCTGCACCTGGCGCGGCGCCGGCGGTCGAGCCAGCGTTGCCGCCGGGTGCCCGACGACCGCATCAAGGCCGGCGTCTACCCCGGCAGCGTCCTGCTGCAGTACTACGCCCGCGGCGTGCGCCGCGCCGACGCCCTGCTGCCCGAAGAGAAGCCGCCTTCGTGAAACGCGCCCTCAACACCGGCCTCAAGGTATGCGTCAGCGGCTTTCTGCTCTACTACCTGGCTGGCGCAGATGGACCTGGACGGCCTGCGCCAGGAGCTGGTCCGCACCCGGATCGAGTTCTTCGCCCTCGCCGCCCTTTTCTTCGTCATAAGCAACGTCCTGGGGGCGGTACAGTGGCACCGCCTGCTGCTGGCCCAGGACCTGCCGGTCTCCTTCCGCCAGGCCCTGGTCTTTTATTTCGTCGGCGTCTTCTTCAACAACGTCCTCCTGGGCAATATCGGTGGGGACGCCCTGCGCATCTACGACATCCGCCGCCTGACCGGCTCGGCCACCGCCGGGGTCGCCGCCACCGTGGTCGACCGCTTCATCGGCCTCTTTTCTACCTGTACCCTGGCCCTGGCCGCCTATCTCGCCCTCGACGCCGACAGCGCCCTGGTGCCGGCCCTGGCCCCGGTCTGGATCGCCCTGGTCGTGCTCCTCGCCCTGGGGTTCAGCCAACGCCTGGGGCACCTGGCCGAAAACGCGGCCGGGCGCTTCCTGCCCGGCGCCCTGGCCAACCCCCTCATCGCCCTGCGCCGCAGCTTCGGCGTCTACCGGCACCGCGCCGGGCCTGCTCGGCGCCGTGTGGCTGGTCTCGCTGGGGGTGCAGCTGAGCCGCATCCTGGTCTACTGGAGCGCCGGCCTGGCCGTGGGCATGGACCCCGGCCTGC
>CBDDCC010000006.1:0-83611 GCA_965225935.1 Rhodospirillales bacterium | reverse complement strand
GCGTTGGCCCCGCGCGCTTCAGAATGCATTTTGCGGGCTCACGCGGGGGTTGGCCCACTCATGACATGGCTTGAATCGGCCCGGCCGGGCGCACCGTCCCGTCGGTAAAGGGGCGTCGTGACACCTGGCGGAGGGAAGAAAGGGGGACGCTATGGCGAACGAGACCAAAGGTCCTTTGATCGGACGCACGGATCTGGGCCGGCAGACGCCGCGGCGGGAGGCCGAGCGCGACGGCGCCCGCGCGGGCCGGCGCGGCGGCGGGCGTGCCGCGCGGGTGGCCCAGCGCCAGGAGAGCAAGGCCGACCGGGTGGTCTGGCCGGGCCTGACGGGCGGCGCCTTCCAGCCGCTCACCGAGGCCGACATCGGCCGCATCCACGAGGCGGCGCTCGACATCCTGGAGACCATCGGCATCGGCGATCCGGGCGAGGAGCTCTGCGAGATCGCCCTGCCCAAGGGCTGCACCCTCAACGAGCACGATCGCATCTGCTTCCCCCGTGCGCTGATCGAGGACGTGATCGCCAACGCCTGCCGCGAGTACACGGTCTACGCCCGCGGCAGCCGCTCGCCCGACTACGATATCCGTGCCGGCGGCCGGCGGGTGCACTTCTGTACCGCCGGCTCGGCCGTCACCACCTTCCAGTACGACAGCCGCAGCTACCGCCCCTCGACCATCGTCGACATCTACGACTTCGTGCGCCTGATCGACCAGCTCGACAACATCCACCTGGTCGGCCAGCCGGTGATCGCGACCGACGTGGAGGACCTCTTCTCCCACGACATCAGCGTGCTCTACGCCCAGATCTCGGGCACCGAGAAGCCGCTTTCCATGTCCTTCGCCGACCGCAGCCATATCGCCCCCGCCATCGACTTCTTCGACCTGGTGCTGGGCGGCGAGGGCCGCTTCATGGCGCGGCCCTTCTGCGTCTTCGGCGGCTGCCCCATCGTCTCCCCCTTGCGCTTCGGCGAGGACAACCTGGGGGTCCTGATCGAGACCAGCCGCATGGGCCTCGTCAACGACATCGCCGTGGCGCCCCAGGCCGGCGCGACGGCGCCGGCGCCGCTCGCCGGAACCTTGGTGCAGCTCGCCGCCGAGACCCTCGCCTGCCTCGCGGTGGTGAACCTGGTGAAGCAGGGCTGCCCCATGACCTTCGCCATGTGGCCCCTGGTCTCGGACCTGCGCACCGGGGCCTTCTCCGGCGGCAGCGGCGAGGAGGCGGTGCTGGCGGCCGCCGCGGTCCAGATGGGCCGCTACTACGATCTGCCCAACAGCGTCGGCGCTAGCATGAGCGACCTCCAAGATCCCCGACGCCCAGGCGGGCTACGAGAAGGGCATCACCACGGCGCTGGCGGCCCACGCCGGCTGCAACCGGGTCTGCGAGGCCGCCGGCATGCTGGGCAGCCTCATGGGCTGCGCCTTCGAGGAGCTGGTGATCGACAACGACCTGATCGGCATGGTGCTGCGCACCGTGCGCGGCATCGAGGTGACCGACGAGACTCTCTCGGTCGAGGCCATCAAGCAGGTGGCCCTCGATCCCGGCCACTATCTCGGCCACCCCCAGACGCTCGCCCTGATGGAGAGCGAGTACCTCTATCCCAACGTCGGCGACCGCACGGCGCCCGGCGCCTGGGAGCAGGAGGGCTCCAAGGACATGCTGGAGCGCGCCCACGAGACGGCGGTCGCGGTGCTCTCGGGCCACTACCCCAACTACATCGACGCCGCCAGCGACGCCAAGATCCGAGAGCGCTTCCCCATCGCCCTGCCGCTGGAGGCCATGTCTTCGGCGAGCGGTCGCTGGTAGAAAGATTGAATCCTCGGGGACCTCTTTGTCGGAGTGAGCGGGATGGCGCGCGACCCACGCTACGATGTCCTGTTCGAGCCGGTCCGGATCGGGCCGGTCACCAGCAAGAACCGCTTCTATCAGGTGCCCCACTGCTCGGGCATGGGCCACCGCTATCCCAGCGCCGAAACGGCCATGCGCGGCGTCAAGGCCGAGGGCGGCTGGGGCGTGGTCTGCACCCAGGAGTGCGAGATCGACGTCTCCTCGGACGTTTCGCCCTACACCGAGGCGCGGCTCTGGGACGACCGGGACATCCCCGCGCTGGCCCGCACCGTGGAGGCGGTGCACGAGCACGGGGCGCTTGCCGGCGTCCAGCTCGTCCACCAGGGCTACCACGTCTCTAACCGCTTCTCGCGGGAGGTTTCGGTGGCGCCTTCCGACACGCCGGTCGCCACCTACGACCCGGTCCAGGCGCGGGCCATGGACAAGTCCGACATCCGCGAGTTGCGGCGTATGCATCGCGCCGCCGCGCTGCGCGCCAAGCGGGCGGGCTTCGATCTCATCTATGTCTATGCCGGCCACGGTCTCAGCCTGCCCATGCACTTCCTGTCGCGGAAGCTCAACCGGCGCGGCGACGAATACGGCGGCAGTCTGGAGAACCGGGCCCGCTTCCTGCGCGAGCTGATCGAGGACACCAAGGAGGCGGTCGGCGACAGCTGTGCCGTGCCGGTGCGCCTGGCGGTCGACGAGCTGCAGGGGCCGGAAGGCATCAGCGCCGAGGGAGAGGGCCGCGAGATCGTCGAGTTGCTGGCCGAGCTACCCGACCTTTGGGACGTGAACGTCAGCGAGTGGGAAAACGACTCCCTTCCCTCGCGCTTCGGCGAGGAGGGATTCCAGGAGCCCTATGTCGCCTTCGTCAAGCAGCTTACCTCGAAGCCCGTGGTGGGCGTCGGTCGCTTCACCTCGCCGGACGCCATGGTCTCCCAGATCAAGCGCGGCGTGCTCGACCTGATCGGCGCGGCGCGGCCCTCGATCGCCGACCCCTTCCTGCCCAAGAAGGTCGACGAGGGACGGATCGAGGACATCCGCGAGTGCATCGGCTGCAACGTGTGCGCCAGCGGCGACAACTCCGGCGTCCCCATGCGCTGCACACAGAACCCCACCGTGGGCGAGGAGTGGCGCAAGGGCTGGCATCCCGAGGTGATCCCGCCCAAGGGCTCGGAGCGGCGGGTGCTGATCGTGGGGGCCGGGCCGGCCGGCCTTGAATGCGCGCGGGCGCTCGGACTGCGCGGCTACGCCGTCACCCTGGCCGAGGCCTTGGAGGAGCCGGGCGGGCGGGTCGCCGCCGAGAGCCGCCTGCCGGGACTCTCCGCCTGGGGCCGGGTGCGCGACTACCGGGTGCAGCAGCTCCACCGGCTGCCCAACGTGGACGTCTACCCGGCGAGCCGCCTCAGCGCGGAGAACGTGCTGGAGTTCGGCTTCCCCGACGTGGTCCTGGCGACGGGCGCGCGCTGGCGGACGGACGGCCTGGGCCGCCAGCACCACGCGCCCGTGCCGGGCAGCGAGTCGGGGCACGTTTTGGCGCCCGAGGCCGTCATGACCGGCGCGGCCGTGACCGGCCCGGTGCTGGTCTACGACGACGACCACTACTACCTGGGCGGCGTGTTGGCGGAGAAGCTACGCCGGGACGGCTACGAGGTGGCGCTGGCGACGCCGGCCCTCGAGATTTCGGCCTGGTGCCAGAACACCTTGGAGCAGGGCCACGCCCAGCGCCGGCTGGTGGCACTGGGGGTGGAGATCGTGACTCACAGGAGCCTCGCCGCCATCGACGCCGGCGAGGCGGAGCTGACCTGCCTGGTGACCGGCCGCCGGGAGACGCGGCCCGCCGGCACCGTAGTCATGGTGACGTCCCGCGAGCCGGAAGATGCGCTCTACCGTGATCTTGCGGCCGAGCCCGGCGCCCTCGCCGAGGCCGGCATCGCCTCCCTCACCCGCATCGGCGATTGCCTGGCGCCCGCCACCATCGCCGCCGCTGTCTACGCCGGCCACCGCTACGCCCGGGAGCTCGACGCGCCGCCGCCCGAGGGTCTGCCGTTCAAGATCGAGCTGCCGCAACCCGCGCCAGCGGGAGAAGGGGCAAGTCCATGAACGACGCGCGAATCGAGGCGAGTCTGGCCGAGCGTCTGGCCGACCCGGCCTCTGCGCTCAACGAGTACGGCCCGATCCGCCACGTCATGATCTGCCCGGCGGCGACCGCCATGGGCAGCCAGGATCGCCTCGACGCGGTCTGGCAGGGCGAGGAGTTTCTGGGCCGGCCGGACTACGGCGAGGCGCTGGCGGAGTACGAGGGCTTCCGGCGGGCGCTCGCCGATGCCGGGCTGGCGCCGGTCTCCTTGCCCAGCGCCGAGGGGCTGGGCATCTCCGCCCTCTACATCCGGGATTCCAGCCTGGTCGCCCGGGGCGGGGTGGTGCTCTGCCGCATGCGGAACGCCTACCGGGCGCCGGAGCCGGCGGCCCTCAGGGCCTACTACGAGGCGAACGGCGTCCCGGTCCTCGGCGCCATCGGCGGCGAGGGCCTGCTGGAGGGCGGCGACTTCGTCTGGTTCGACGAGCGGAGCTGCGCGGTGGCCGAAGGCTACCGCACGAACGCAGAAGGCATCCGCCAGCTGCGGGAGATCCTGGGCCCGGAGGTCGAGGTCGAGGCGGTGCCCCTGCCGCACCACCAGGGTCCCCAGGCCTGCCTCCACCTCATGTCCGTCATCAGCCCCCTCGACCGGGACCTGGCCCTCGTCTACTCGCCGCTCATGCCGGTGCCCTTCCGCGACCGCCTGCTCGCCCGGGGCCTGGAGTTGGTCGAGGTGCCGGACGAGGAGTATGAGCTGACCATGGGCTGCAACGTGCTCGCCCTGGCACCCCGCAAGTGCCTGATGCTCGAAGGCAATCCGGTGACCCGCAGGCGCCTCGAGGCGGCCGGCTGCGAGGTGCTGGCCTACAAGGGCGAGGAGATCTCCCTGAAGGGCGGCGGCGGGCCGACCTGCCTGACCCGGCCCCTATTGAGGGGCTGAGACCGGGCCCAAGTCCGGCCCCAACCCAATCTTTACCGCTTCGGATTAGGCTCCCGGGACCAGTCCTCGCCAGCCCTGCGGACGGCCCGATGGCAGCCTTCCCACCCATCGTCTACGGACCCGGATTCGTCGTCTTCGGCGCGATGCTGCTGCTGTTCATAGACGCCGCCTACGCCCTGCGCGTCCAGCCTCCGGCTGCGAAGCTGGTGGCGCTCGCCTTCTTTGCCGCCGGGCTGCTGGCGCTCGCCCTGCTGCCCGACTTGAACGAGGTGCACACGCGTCTCGCCTTCACGTCGCTCTCAGTGCTGTTCGCCATCGCGACCGCCAGTTTCGCCCTGCGCGGCGGCCATCTGAACCAGGTGAACGGCCCGCGCGGCTGGGCCTTCGTCCTGATGGCGGCCTATCTGCTCTGGGCGAGCCAGATCTTTCTGGGCCAGGACTTCGGCGGGAGCTGGTCAGACGCCGAGTTTCGCTACACCAGCGGGAAAGGCGCCATTTTCGATGTGGTGCTGGTGCTGTCGGCCAAGACCTTCGACTTTCTCGGCGCCCAGGTCTGCGCCCTGGTCACCGTCATCGGCGCCGGGCTCGCCCTGTGGCGGGCCTACCGGCTGCTCCACCTGCCCGACCTGGACGAGGCGAAGCGCGTGCTGGAGGACCAGTTCCAGGCGGTCGCCATGAGGTCGCCTGCGCTCGCCGTCAGCGACGCGCCCAACCCCGAGGGCAAGGCCTCCAAGCACTGGTGGCACCGGCATCTTGGCGGCGACTGGAGGGACCCGGAGTGTCGGGCCCTGCTGCGCGCCTACGCGCGCCTCGGCGGTCCCTACTTTCCCGGCAGCGGCATTCCCCTGAAGGGCGGCTTCCTGCAGCTCGACGGCGACGCCATCAACCGCCACCTGGCGGGCGGCAGCCTGCGCTTCGATGAGGTGAGCGGGCGGTTCCGCCTGACCGGGCGCGGCTACGCCCTGATCAACGCCCGGGACGAGCACGTCAGGTAGCGGCCGCCCGCAGGCAGAGGTATTCAAGCGCGAGGGTGGCGGCGGCGAGGGAGGTGACCTCGCCCACGTCGTAGACGGGCGCCACCTCGACCACGTCCATGGCCACCAGGTCGATTTCCGTCAGCCCCCGCAGCAGATCGAGGGCGAGGCCGGTCGAGAGTCCCCCCACCACCGGCGTGCCGGTGCCGGGGGCGAAGGCCGGGTCCAGGCAGTCGATGTCGAAGGTGAGGTAGACCTTGTGGTCGCCGACGACCCGCTTGATCTCGGAGATCGTCGCCTCGGCGCCCTCGGCGCATACCCGGCGGGCGTCGAGCACGTTGAAGGCCCATTTGGGGTCGTGCGCGGTGCGGATCCCCACTTGCACCGAGGCCTCGCGGAGCAAGAGGCCCTCGCGGGCCGCATGGTAGAACATGGTGCCGTGGTTGTAGCGCTCTTCCTCGCCGGTGTCGGTGTGGGCGTCGAACTGGAGCAGGGCGAGGGGGCCGTGGGCTTCTGCGTGGGCGCGCAGCAGCGGCAGGCTGATGAAGTGGTCGCCGCCCAGGGACAGCAGCGAGGCGCCTGCCGCCAGGATGCGCCCGGCCTCGGCCTGGACCCGCGCGACCATCTCCTCCTTCTCGGCCCAGGGGTAGTGGACGTCGCCGAAGTCGACCACCGCCAGGCGGTCGAAGGGATCGAAGCCCCAGGGCCAGACCTCGCCCCAGGCAAGCTGCGCCGAGGCCCGGCGGACCGCGCCGGGACCGAAGCGGGCGCCCGGCCGGTTGCTGGTGGCGAGATCGAAGGGGACGCCGAGCACCGCCACATCGACGCCCGCGAGGTCGCGCGTGTACTTGCGCCGAAGGAAGCTCTGGGCGCCCGCGTAGGCGGACTCCCAGCGGGTGCCGTAGAGGCTCTCCGCCGTGAAGGCGCGGTCTCCCTGTTCCTCGCTCATGACATCGCTCCCGACGTCCGGTCAGCCGTCCGCCAGGAAGGGCGCGATGGCCTCGGCGGTCTCCTTTGAGGGCGCCACGGGGCAGAACTCGAACTCCACCAGGTCCTGCCAGGCGGCCACCCACTGCTGCAGGAGGCACGGATCATCGCACTCGACCAGCATGAAGCAGCGCGCGAAGTTGGCCTCGACCCAGCTGTCAAGGCAGGTCAGCCCCTCGGGCATCATGCGCCCCTCGTCGCGAAAACGCCGGTAGGCAGCCTTGGCGTCCTGGTTCTTGAAGCGCTCGATCACTATGAACAGCATTGGCAACCTCCCTTGGCAACGATCCTCGACCTAGTCATCCGTCTCGAGACTGTAGACCGAGGGCGAGGTCTTGGGCACCGGGTAGAACTCGACCCGTTCCTTGGCCTCGGCGAGCCGGCGCCTGGAGATGCGGTAGAGGATGTAGAGCAGCAGCAGGCCGAGCTCGATCGACATGAAGAGGAAGAGAGCGCCAGGACCGTAGCGCTCCATCATGGGCGCCGCCGCGAACGGCCCGACGGCCGCGCCGATGGCGTAGAGCAACAGCAGACCGCTGCTGATCTCGACCAGCTGGGAGTTGGGCGCGTAGTCGTTGGTGTGGGCCAGCAGCAGGGGATAGATCGGCAGCATGAAGGCGCCGTGGGCGCAGGCGAGGGCGTAGGCGAACCAGCGCTGGTCCAGGTCGACGAGGGCGAGCGCTGCCGCGGTGCAGACGCTGCCGGCGCAGGCAAAGGCGATGACCCAGCGCCGGTCGATCTTGTCGCTGTAGCGCCCCAGCGGCCACTGGGAAATCGAGCCGCCGACCACGAAGAGGCTCATGACGAAGGTGATGTCGGCGACCGCGAAGCCGCGGCCCTGGGCGAAAACGGGCGCGAGGCTCCAGAAGGCGCCGTCTGCGAGGCCAAAGGCGAGGCAGCCGATGAAGCCCGAAGGCGAATGCTTGAACAGGCGCCGGATGTCGAGCTTGGCCTCGGCAATCGGCTTGGGCGCCGCCGTCGGCGTCAGCGAGAGCGGCACCAGCGAGAGGCAGATGAGGATGGCGGCGATGGTGAAGATGGCCGCGCTCGACGCGTCGTAGAGGTTCACCATGAGCTGGCCGCCCATGGTCACCAGGTTGGTGACGATGATGTAGATCGACAGCACGCGGCCGCGGATCTCGTTGCTGGACTGGTCGTTCAGCCAGCTCTCGATCACCAGGAAGAGGACCGCGAAGCAGAGCCCGGTCAGGGCCCTAAGGCCCGCCCAGAATGCCGGGTCGACGGCCAGCGGATGGACCAGCACGGTGGCGGCGGCGATGGCGGCGAAGCCGGCGAAGGCGCGGATGTGGCCGACGCGCTTCACCACCCCCGGGCCGATCAGGCAGCCGATGGCGAAGCCGCCGAAATAGACGCCGCCCATGACGCCGATCATGGTGGTGGAGAAGGCCTCCAGCTGGGCGCGGATCGGCAGCAGGGTGATCAGCAGGCCGTAGCCGAGGAACAGCACGGCCGTGCCCGCCAGCAACGTGGTGATGGAAGCGCGAACGCTTTGCACGGGCGGCCCGATCCCTTGCCCTGCTTGCCTTGAGGGGGAGGCGTTCCCCGCGGGGCTAGGTCTGCTTGCTGGCGCGGGCCGCGTCAAGGTCCCTCGCCGGGGAAGCCGCGGTGAACTCGGCGCTTTACTCGCCGTCGGGCGTTGCCCCATGCTGTTGAAGTAGGACCAGAAGGGGCAGGAGGGGCATGACCAAAGTTGCGGACGCGGAAAGGGCGGCTGCCGGAGCCCCGGCGCCGGAAGACCTGGTCGACCTGGCGCGCTATCCGGTCGCCGATCCGGCCGCCGCCGAGACCCTGGTGGCGGAGGGCCGGGCGCGCCTCGCCGAGGAGGGCGCCTTCGTGCTCGAAGGGTTCCTGAAGCCCGCCGCCGTGACCCGCGCGCTCGCCGAGCTCGAGGGCCTCTGGGCCGATGCCTACTACCCCGTCCAGCGCCACAACGTCTATCTGGCTGAGGCCGACCCGGACTTCCCGCCGGACCACCCGCGCAACCGGCTCTTCGAGTCCGACAAGGGCGGCCTCGCCGACGACCAGGTGCCGGCCGGCTCGGTGCTGAAGACAATCTACCACTGGGACCGGCTGCAGGCGTTCATCGCCGCCGTGCTGGGGGTGCCCAGGCTCCATCCCTATGCGGATCCGCTCGCCTCTCTCACCGCCAACAAGGCCAAGGAAGGCCAGCAGCTCGCCTGGCACTTCGACAATGCCGACTGGGCCTTCACCCTGCTGCTGCAGAGCGCCGAGGCGGGCGGGGTCTACGAGTACGTGCCCTGGATCCGCACGGCCGGCTTGGAGAACTACGAGGCGGTCGCCGAGGTGCTGGACGGCCGCAGCGAGCGGGTGCGCCGGCTCGCCATGGCGCCGGGCGCGCTGGTGCTGTTCCGCGGGCGCCATTCGCTCCACCGGGTGACGCCGGTCGAAGGCAAGCGCCCGCGCATCGTCGCCGTGCTGAGCTACGACCCCGAGCCGGGGGTCATGCTGAGCGAGCACACCCGCCGCCTGTTCTACGGCCGGGTGGCCTGAGGGGACGGCGCATGAGCGACGGCGGCCCCGCCAGCGCGGTGCTCGTCAGCGACGAGCAGGTGGCGGCCTACCGGCGCGACGGCGCCGTCTGCCTGAAGGGGATCTTCGCCGACTGGGTCGAGCGGCTGCGCGCCGGGGTCGAGCGCAACATGGCGGAGCCCGGCCCGGTCGCCACCGAGCACCGGCTGGACGACGGCCGCGGCCGCTTCTTCGAGGACTACTGCAACTGGGAGCGCATCCCCGAGTACCGGGCCTTCGTCTGGGACTCGGATGCGGCCGAGGTCGCGGCCCGCCTGATGGACGCGCGGCGCGTGCAGTTCTTCCACGAGCACCTGCTGGTGAAGGAGCCGGGCACCTCCAAGGCGACCCCCTGGCATCACGACATGCCCTACTACTGCGTCCAGGGCGCGCAGACCGCGAGCCTCTGGCTCGCCCTCGACCCGGTGCCACGCGAGGTGGCGCCGGAGTTTCTGGCGGGCTCCCACCGCTGGGGCCGGCTCTTCTACCCGCGCACCTTCGACGACGGCATCGACTACGCCTACGAGGGGCCGGGCTACGAGACGCTGCCCGACATCGAGGCCGAGCGCGACCGGCACCGCATCCTCGCCTGGGCCATGGAGCCGGGCGACGCCGTCGCCTTCGACTTCCTGGTGCTGCACGCCGCCCCCGGCAACGAAGGCCGCGCCCGCCGCCGGGGCTTCTCGACCCGCTGGCTGGGCGAGGACGCGCGCTTCGCGGCCCGGCCCGGCGTCACCTCGCCGCCCTATCCCGGCATCGGCCTCGAGGACGGCGACCCCCTGCGCGAAGACTGGTTCCCGGTGGTCTGGCGCGCCGGGCGGGCGCCTAGCTCGACTTCCTCGGGTTGGGGACCTTGATCCCGGCGCCGCTGCCGGACCCGAGGGCCGCGACGCCGAGGCGGCGCAGGGCGATCCTGAAGATGGCGGCGAGGTTGTGGCGTGCGAGCGGCCAGTCGCTGGCGAGCGGCAGGTCTGAGACCAGCAGCGGGCCGGCGAAGGACTTGAGCCACTGAAGCGGCCCGAGCAGGCCCTCGGCCCGGTAGTCGAAGGAGACCGCAAGGTCGCTCTTGAAATGCATCCACTTCTGGCGGAATGCCTGCGGGCGGCGGGCCGGCACCTCCCGGCCGAGCGCGGAGAGGAGGGCCTCCTCGGCGAGATCGATCCCGACGGGCACGCCGATGTCCTCCCAGAGGCCGTAGCGGGGATTCATCTCGATCAGCTTCGCGACACCGTCGCGCGGATCGATCTTGAACTCGATGCCGCAGAGGCCCCGGTAGCCGAGGCTGGCGAGGAAGTCCTCCGACTGCCGTTCGACTTCGGGCATGTCCACCAGTTGCACGTAGGTGGCCGAGCCCAGGTGGATCGGCCTCACCCGCAGCTTGCGGCCGACCAGGCGCCCGCGCGCCTTGCCGTCGGACGCCATGTAGCCGGCCCAGTAGATCAGGTTGCTGTCCGGCCCGGGGATGACCTCCTGGGCGATCAGGCGGCCGCTGACCGGCCGGACCAGATCGTAGAGCTCGATCAGCTCCCGCTCGCTCTCGGCGACCACGGCCTTGCTGCGGCCGACCACGTTCCAGGCGAGCGGCGTCCACCAGTCGGTGGAATGGTCGGGCTTGAGCAGCACCGGCGCCTTCACCTGGCTCCAGAAGCGGCGGAGCCGGCCGGCGTCCTCGACGGCGGCGGTGGCGGGCATGGCGAGGCCGTGCCGCTCGGCCAGCTCGAAGGTGGCCGCCTTTGAGGTCAGGCGGCTGTGCAGGCCGGCCGACTCAAGCTCTCCTGGCCCGTCATCGCCGTAGCCGTCGTAGAGCAGCTTGTCCCGCAGTCTGGGCGCGTCGCGGTCGAGGGCCGCCACGTAGTGGTCCGAGGTGGGGATGATGAAGGGTTTTTCCTCGCACCGCTCGGCGAGCCCGGAAACGGCGTCGACCCAAGCCTCGGGTTCGGCCATGGGGTCCGGGCAGACGGCCTTGCTACCGTGGCGCGAATGGAAGCCCATGTCCTTGGTGTTGTGGGAAATGCCGCAGACCCGGTATCCCTTGAGGGAGAGGTTCCGGAGCACCGCCGAACCGTTGATCCACAGACCCGCGACGATAACTCGTGTTTCCGGGCTGAAATCGCCGAGAATCCGCACCCACAACTCCTATATAAAAACGCCCCTGCGGCGCATCTATTCATTAAGTATCGGGCTCTGAAACCAGAGTATTCCGCTCAGACACTACAGGAAACCGAGTCCCGGGGACAAGACCGGTGCTTGGCCGGGTCGTGCGGCGCTCTGCCACCAATGCAAGAGATCGGCGGAAGTTCAGAGAGATGCCGCGGCCCGGGTCCGCTGTCTGCCGGGCCCCCGGTCGGGTCAGTCGAGGGTGATGCGCTGGCCCTTGAAGTCGACGCCGTAGGTCCTGACCGGCGCCTCCGTGGCGTCCAGCGGGTTGACGCCGGTGCCGTACTGCTTGCCGGCGTAGGAGCCGGTGACCGTCTGATAGGCCCCCGCGCGCAGGTCCGAGAAGGTCAGCTCGTAATCGATGACCGAGGGTCCGGCCCGCGTACCGTCCTTTGGGTCGAAGGCGAAGTCGATCACCCTGGCCCGGATGCTGTCGGGGCCGACCTGCTTCCAGGTGCCGCGGCCCTCGCTGAAGCCGATGAGGGTCTGCTGGTCGCTGACCTGGGACACGATACCGCCCCGGTCCAGGCTCAGGATGCGCTGGAAGCCGTCGTCCTGGAGCAGGAGGTAGGCGCCCTCGAAGGCGATGGCCACACGGTCGTTCGCCCCGGCCGGGGTCGCGAGCGCCGCGGTCAAGAGAAGCCCAAGGAGGCTCGCCAATCGTTTCATGATGGATCCCCCATTGCGGGCCGCCCGGCATCGGCGGTGGCCCAGGCCGCAATCTTATTGGCTTTGCGCGGCCGCGCAACAAGGGTGCCACGGGCCGCGCGATCCGCGCTTCCTCTGGACGGCCGTTGGCGCTATGTCTGTGGCCGGGCTGGGTCTGGGGCCGGACCGGCGCGGGAGATCGAGCGATCATGCTGCACAAGCGAATCCTGGAGTGGCAGGCGGAGCACCCGCACATCACCTGGATCGGCTGGGCCATCGTCTGGGCGGTCGTCCTCGTCGTCCTCTTCTGGCCCGAGGCGGCCGAGTAGCCCGACTGGGTCCTCTCCCGGGGGCCCATGGCCGGCGCGGCAGTCTTTACCTATGCGCTGTGGCGGCAGCACCGCCCGGAAAGTAAGAAATTATCAAAAATCAGACAGTTATGCTGGACTTTCGCGAGTCCGGGGGCGGCTTGGTCCCGGGCTTCGGCAGGCTCGGACCTGGGCTTCGGCGTCCTAGCCGAATCCCCGCCGACAATGTCATGGTATCGCGGTCCGTGGCGCCCCGGGGAGCGTCCCGGCCCGTTGTTGTGCCATCGCGCCGGGTCGGACTTGGGATGGTCCGGCCCTCGCGGCGGCCCTTTGGTTCGGAGACACCTTGATGATGGAAGGCGATCCCTACTACCTGGCCCGCAAGACGCCCCACGCCAGCGTCAAGGACCACGAGCGCCAGATCGACATGGCGGCCTTGCGCCGCTACCGGCTGGGGCGGGCGCGGGAGCAGCTGGTGGCCCGCGACTACGGGGCCTGCCTGCTCTACAGCCCGATCAACATCCGCTACGTCACCGGCACCCGCAACATGCAGGTCTACGGCCTGCACGCGCCGGAGCGCTACGTCTTCGTGCCGGCCGAAGGGCCAGTCGTGCTGTTCGACAGCTACCACGCCGTCCATCAGATCGACGCGTCCGAGACCGTGGACGAGCGCCGCCCCGCCACCGCCTGCTTCTTCGAGGCGAGGGGCGACCGGGTCGAGGAGGCGGCCAAGCGCTGGGCGGGCGAGATCGGCGAGCTGGTGCGGGCCCATTGCGGCGGCAACCAGCGCCTGGCGGTCGACCGGCTGGGAGTTCCCGGCGTCTTCGCGCTCGCCCGCGAGGGCCTGGAGCTGGTGGACGCTGACGTTCCCATGGAGCTGGCGCGGGCCATCAAGGGGCCGGAGGAGATCGCCTGCATCTCGGTGGCCATGGCCGTCTGCGAGGCGGGCATCGCGCGCATGCAGGAGGCGCTGAGGCCCGGCATCAGCGAGATCGAGCTCTGGTCCCACATGGTGCATGCGGTCCACCAACTGGGCGCCGAGTGGATGGACACGCGTCTGCTCACCTCCGGCGGGCGCACCAATCCCTGGTATCAGGAGTGCAGCGAGAAGATCATTCGGCCCGGCGACCTGGTCGCCTTCGACACCGACATGATCGGTCCCTTCGGCTATTGCGTCGACGTCTCGCGCACCTTCCACTGCGGACCGGGCAGGCCGAGCGACGAGCAGCGCCGGCTCTATCGGACCGCCTACGAGCAGCTCCGCTACAACGTGGGCCTGCTGCACGCCGGCCTCGGCTTCCGCGAGTTCGCCGAGCAGTGCTGGGAGATCCCCGACGAATTCCTGGCCAACCGCTACGGCCTGACCGTGCACGGCGTCGGCCTGGCCGACGAGTGGCCCGACGTGCCCCACCTGGTCGACTGGGAGGAGATGGGCTACGAGGGCCATTTCCAGGAGAACATGGTGCTCTCGGTGGAGAGCTACGTCGGCGCCGAGGGGGGCGCCGAGGGCGTCAAGCTGGAGGAGCAGGTGCTGCTGACCGCCGAGGACGTCCAGATTCTCAGCACCTATCCCTTCGAGGAGGACCTGCTGGCCTAGCTTCGCGCGTGAGAGGGCGAATGCGATTCCGATGGAACGGAATTCGAAGAGGCGGCCATGAATGCTGATCTCCAGGACGTGGGACAGGCCGAGGCCGACCGTCGTCGCGGCTTCGGCATGCGCGCGCTTGGCCGCGTCTCGGCCGCCCTGTTTGTCGTCTTCGGGTGCGTCGGCGTGTCGGCGATGACCCAGGGCAGCGCGGACGCGGACGACCCGGCCCAAGTGGCGCTCGGCGAGCAGGTCTACGCTGCCAACTGCGCCGACTGCCACGGCGTCGAGCTCGAGGGCCAGGCCAACTGGCGTCTGCGCAAGGCCGACGGTCGCTTGCCCGCGCCTCCCCACGACGAGACCGGCCATACCTGGCACCATCCCGACCGGCAGCTGTTCGATATCACCAAGCTGGGGGTCGAGGCCGTTGCCCCCGAGGGCTACGTGAGCGACATGCCTGGATTTGCCGACAGCCTCTCCGACGACGAGATCTGGGCCGTCATCGCCTACATCAAGAGCACCTGGCCGTTGGCCGTGCGCGCCCGCCAACAACACATCAACACGCGTTTCCTGGAGAGCAACTAGCTGCCGTAGCGGACCGGTTCGGCGTAGCGGGGGTCCTCGTGGGCGGCCCAGTAGCGGGCCTGCAGGTCGAGGCCGACGGGGCCGGGGACGCCCGCGCCGACGGGCCGGCCGTCGAGGCGGGAGACCGGCATGACGCCGCCGGCCGTGGAGGTCAGGAAGACCTCCTCGGCCCGCCTAAGGTCGGCCGCCGGCAGCTTGGCGACCCGCACGGGGTGCCCGGAGTCCTCCGCCAGCTCCATCACGGTCTCGCGGGTGATGCCCTCGAGCACGCCGCTTTCGGGAGTCACCAGCCGGCCGTCGATGAGGGCGAAGAGATTGAAGCCCGGGCCTTCGGTCACGTTGCCGTCCCGGTCGAGCAGCACCGCGGTCTGCCCGCCCTTGTCGTAGGCCTCCAAAAGGCCGCGCACCATGTCGCCCCAGTGAAAGTTCTTGACCCGCGGGTCGACGGCTTCCGGCGGGATGCGCTGGACTGAGGCCACGGTGAGTTCGATGCCCTCCTTCTGCTGCTCCGGCGGGACGATCCAGACGTAGGGGATGGCAAAGGCGTAGAAGCGGTTCTCGCAGTCCCGCGGATCCCGGCTGCCCGCCGGCGCCAGGCCGCGGGTGGTGATCATGGAGACGTAGGCCTCGCGCAGGCCCGCGCGGGCCACGCAGGCGTGCAGGATCTCCGCCACCTCCTCGCGGCCGTAGGGGCAGGTCATCTGGAGGCGCGCCATGCTGGCGCGGAAGCGGTCCAGGTGCCGGTCCAGGCGGAAGAAGCGGCCGTTCCACACGCCGACCACGTCGTAGGTGACGTCGGACTTGAGGAAGCCCCAGTCGAGCAGCGGCAGCCGCGCCTCGGCGACCGGCACGAACGCGCCGTCCACGTGGGCGGCGCCGGCCGCGAAGGGGTTGGCGTCCGACTGCGGTGCGACGTGGGCTTCGGCCATGGCTCGCTCCCTTATGACCCGACTTTCCAGCGAGTGATCGACCTGCCGACGCAGGCGCACCGCAGGCCTTCCTCCGCCATCGTCAGGGCCTCTTCCAGTCTCTCCGGCGCCCCGAAGGCATGGAGCACCAGCAGGGCCTGGCGGCAGGCCGGCGTCACCATGGTGCGCACGCTGTCGCTGGTCGGGCTGCCGAAGGGCCCCAGAGCATCGCACAGCACCGGCAGGTTCGCCAGATTGAAGGGGCCGCGGGCGATGGCCTCGTAACCCTCGCCCTCCGCGCCGACCCGGAGCGTCAGGGGACCCTCGATCCGGTCCAGGTCGTAGCTGCCGGCCGGCATCCGGCTCTCCAGAGAGACCAGGTTGTTGAGGTCGACCAGGTTGTTGACGCTCATCAGGCCCTTGCCTTGGGAGACCCGCCGCAGCAGCGCCTCGGAGGAGGGGCGGTAGCGGCTCGGGTCCTTGCCGAGGGCCCGGAAGGCCTGGCGGGTCTCGGCGATCCCCGGCAGCTCGCCGAGGGCCGCGCCGGGCAGGGACTGAGCCAGCTCGCCCACGCGGCGGGCCAGCGCCTCCGCCGCTCCGGGATCGTCCTCGCGCACCTCAACCTCGGCAGCGAGACAGCCCAGGCGCACCGCGACCCCGGCCTCGGCAAAGGCCGGCGAGATCGCGATTCTCGGCGCGTCCGTCTCCGCCAAATCGTGGCTCCTGCAAAGCAGACTGGGCGGAAGTCTAGCCCGCGCTTGGGCGGGGCCGCCAGCCGCCCGGCCATCTTTGCGCCTTGACGGGCGGTCCGGCGGGCCCGAACGTTGGGGGACCGATTCGCGTGAGACGCTGCCACGGCGATGGCGACCCCGCCTCAGGGGGGCGCAGGCCCCGAGACCAGTCCCCGCTTCGACGAGACCTTTCGCAGCGGCCTGGCCCAGCTCCTGGCCTGGCGCCGGGACGTGCGGCGCTTCCTGACGGATCCCGTGCCGGAGCAACGGCTCGAGCGGCTGCTGGACCTGGCCTGCCTGGCCCCATCGGTCGGCAATAGCCAGCCCTGGCGCTTCGTCTCGGTGGACGAACCGGCCCGCCGGGCGGCGATCCGCGCCAACTTCGAGGCCTGCAACGCCAAGGCGCTGGAGGGCTACGCCGGGGAGCGGGCGGCCCTCTACGCCCGGCTCAAGCTGGCGGGCCTCGACGAGGCACCGGTGCAACTCGCCGTCTTCGCCGACGAGGCGACCGAGGCCGGCGCCGGACTGGGCCGCCAGACCATGCCCGAGACGCTCCGCTACTCGGCGGTCCTGGCTGTGCACACCCTTTGGCTGGCGGCGCGCGCCGAGGGCATCGGGCTCGGCTGGATCTCCATCCTCGATCCGGCGGAGGCTGCCCGCGCCCTGGAAACGCCCGAGACCTGGACGCTCGTCGCCTATCTCTGCCTTGGCTATCCGGCGGACGAGCACCAGGACCCGGAACTGGAGCGCGCGGGCTGGCAGGCGCGCGAGGCCGTCTGCCGGCAGGTGCTGCGGCGCTAGGCCTGGCGCAGGGCCTCTGGGGCCGGCTGTCTATTGCGCTTGCGCCTCAAGGGTTTATGGGGCTCGCGGGCAAGAGCGTTGTGGCTGTCGTTAATTTTCTGCTAACATATTGTAATAAAATGAATTTTGTTAACCATATTGCTTAGCATTTTCGGGCGCCTCCGAAGTCGGGCGTCCGCTGGTGAGCGGGACCCGGCGGGTCCGAGCAGATGAAGGTGAGAGACATGGGTTTCAAAGGTTTTGTTACCGGGGCGGCGGCGCTGGCCTTGCTTGCCATGGCGAGCTGCGCGTCGCCGGGTCAGTTCGAGCGGGACCAGCAGATCGGGGCCGAGGCCTTCAGGGCGGGCAACTATCGCCTGGCCGAGCAGCAGTTCCGGCGCAACGTGCAGCGGGCCGAGCGTTTCGGGCGCAACGACCCGCGCCTGGCCGCGGCGCTGAACGACCTGGCCCTCACCTACTTCCACCAGGCCAAGTACGACGAGGCCGAGTCCCTCTACCGGCGCGCCTGGGAGATCCAGGAAACGCGCCTCGGGCCGGACGATCCGGAGCTGGCCGAGACCCTGAACAACCTCGCCTTCCTCTACGTCGAGCAGGGCCGCTACCGCGAGGCCAGGCCCCTCTATCACCGCGCCCTCGCGATCCAGGAAGCCAAGCTGGGCATGGACCACGTCGACGTGGCGGCGACCCTGAACAACCTGGGACGCCTCTACGAGGCCGAGGGCGAGTACGCCCAGGGCGTGCCCCACGCCCTGCGGGCGATCGAGATCCTCGAGGGCCAGGAGATGCAGAAGCATCCCTACATGGCCGCCTCCCTCAACAACCTGGGGACCATCTACATGGGCCTGGAGCGCTACGTGGACGCCGAGCCGCTCTACCTCGAGGCCCTCGAGATCACCCGCACCAAGCTGGGGCCGGCGCATCCCCAGATCGCGGCCAGCCTGAACAATCTGGCCACCCTCTACGTGGCCCAGGGCCACACGGCCAAGGCCGAGCCCCTCTACCGCGAGTCGCTGGGCATGGCGCGCAGCACGCTGGGCATCACCCATCCGCAGACCGCGCGGGTGCTCATGAACATGGGGATCCTCTACGCCAAGCAGGCGCGCTACGCCACGGCATTGGCGCTCTACGAGGAGGCGCTGGCAATCCGCGAGAGCCGTCTCGGGCCGGAGCACGTGCTGACGGCCGAGACCCTGGAGCAGACGGCGACCGCCCTGCGCGGCGTCGGCCAGGTGGCCAAGGCGGAGGCCTACGAGCGGCGCGCGCGCCTCATCCGCAGCGAGCTGGAAGGGGTCTCCTGAGGCGCCTGCGGGCCCGCTCGGCCGGCCCGAAGACAAGGCTCACGCCCAATTCCCGGATCCCTCTGGGGCGTCCGGGCAAGAGAATCAAGACAACGCCGGCGCGGCATCCGCGCCGGCGTTAACTTTAATAATAAAAAGCGAGAAAACAATTCCAATACTTGTTGATTTGTATATAATGAGGCTTCTTATATTTGTCGACTCGCCTGTTTATTATTAAGGTTACCGGCGCATACTTGGTTAATAATCGCCCGCCGCAGGGAATGATTTAGAGTGTCTAGCGTAGCCGCGGCTTTGACCGCATCGATCTTGACCTTGAGCATCGGGCTCTACTTCGGCGTCATTCTGGCGCTCTGCGGTCTCTTCGTGCTGGCCGGCTCCGTCGGGCAATGGAACCTGGCCCGGTCCTGGTTCCCGGCCCTGTTCGAGCACTCCGGCATCACCGTGGTATTGATCGCGGTCACCTTGGGCATGCACGACCTGACGCTGCTCGGCCTCTCTCTGACCGCCATGGGCCGCTTCCAGAACAGCCCCGACGCCGCCCGGCTCAACCCCAAGATCGAATCGACTCTCCTCGCCTTCGCCCTGATCAGCGTCGTCGTCCTGGCCCTGGCCACCCTCTGGGGCTGACCCGCCGACCTCGCGCCGGGGGTTGGCGATCAGGCGGCGTCCGGCGGCACCTCACGGCTATTCGATTTGTTTCCTCGCCACCATGGCATAGACTGGCCGGCGGAACGTGCCGGCATGATGAAGCTCGTGAAGACCCTCTTGCGGCCCGACCGGGAAGAAGACCCGGAGCGCACCGTCGTGGCGCGGGCCGCGAACGTGCTGCAGGTGGGCGAGTTCCAGCTCCTGCAGCTGGCCTACCGGGACTGGTACGGCCAGGAGCTGCCCCAGGCGCTCTGCGACCGGCTGTTCCAGGCCTACATGCTGCACGGCGAGATTCCCACCTGGGCGCGGCACTATGCCCGCAACATCCTCGACTTCGCCGAGCGCGGACTGATCGACCCCGACGATTCCTACTATCACCGCTACGATCGGGAGTACGTCACCCACGTGCCCCAGGGCGTCAAGCAGTTCACCCTTGCGAGCGTCCTGCTGGTGTCGGTCCTGGCTCTCTGCATCCTGATCGGCGAGCTGGCGGCGGGCGAGGGCGCGTCCCTGCTGCCACCCTATTTCGACAACAGAGATTTCCCCGCCCAGACCGGTCAGCCGACTCCTTGACCCGTGGCAGGAGGCGTTGCCACCCCCGGCTAGTTCTGGCGGGGCGCGGCGGAGTCTGCTAAAGCGCTCCGGCAGGGGTGCCAAGGAACCGGAGAGCCATGTTCGAATTCGCCGGCGAGTGGGAAACGCCCATCAACTATCTCTTCCTCGCCGTGACGGCCTTCATCGCCTGGCACGGCATCACCTACCGTGACGAGGAAGGCAGGACGGACTTCGTGCGCATCCTCTTCGGCTGCATCGCCGCCACCTTCTTCTTCCTGGTGCTGTTCCAGGACGTGCTCGGCGTCGTGCAGTTCGGCTAGCGCCGTTATTCCGCGCGCTACCGAGCGTCCTCCAACGTTCGTATACACCGGGCCCGCGCTGTTCAGGGGCGGCCAAGGTTGCTATTGAAAGGGGATGGTCTCCCAGACCGAAATCTTCTGGCAGATCGTCGGCGATCACATGGGACCGCCGCCGCCCATGCTGTCCCCGGGAACCAGTGTGACGGAGCTGCTGGGCGCGCTGGCGGAATCGAAGGTGAGCTGCGCCCTGGTGGCGGGCGAGGGCGGACGCCTCGGCGGCATCGTGACCGAACGCGACGTGACGCGCCGCATCGCCCTGCGCTGCCAGGGCGGCGAGCCGGTGGAAAGCGTCATGACCGCGCCGGTGCAGGCGGTCGAGGCCGGCGACTACCTCTACCACGCGGTTGCGCGCATGCGCCGTTTCGGCTGGCGCCACATGCCCGTGGTCGACCAGGAGGGGCGCCCGGCCGGCGTGATCGAGCTGAACCAGGCGCTCGCCGTGGCCGCCGAGCCGACCCTCCACCGCATCGAGCTGATGGCCCACGAGCGCGGTTTGAGCGGACTGCGCGAGATCAAGGCAGCCCAGGTCGACCTGGCCGAGGACCTCTTCGCCGACAACGTGCCGGTGCCCGAGATCCAGGCGGTGCTGACCCACATCAACCGGGACATCCACCGGCGCATCATCGAGATCCATCTGGCGGCCATGGCGGACGAAGGCTGGGGCGCGCCACCGGTCGACTTCGCCCTCATCGTCATGGGCTCGGGCGGGCGCGGCGAGAGCTTCCTCTACCCCGACCAGGACAACGGCTTCATTCTGGGCGACTACCCGGACGAGGAGCACAGCCGGATCGACGGCTTCTTCATCGAGCTGGCCGAGCGCATGATCCGCGACCTCAACGCCGTGGGCTTTCCCTACTGCAACGGCTACGTCATGGCCACCAACCCGGTGTGGCGCAAGACCGAGAGCCAGTGGCGCGCCCAGATGCGGCTCTGGGGCCGCAGGCGCAGCACCATCGCGGTCCAGTTCTCCGACATCTTCTTCGACTTCCGCCACGCCTACGGCGTGCGCGAGATGGTGCGCGACCTGCGGGCCGTGGTGGTCGAGATGGTGCGGAACAGCCCGGCCTATCTCGCGGAGCTGCACCGGGAATCCGCCCGCAGCGGCGTCGCGCTCGGCTGGTTCGGGCGCTTCGTCACCGAGCGGGACAAGCCCGAGCATCGGGGCGAGATCAACCTGAAGCACCGGGGCACGCTGCCGCTGGTGAGCAGCCTGAGGCTGCTCGCCCTCAAGCACGGCGTGGTCGAGACGCCGACGCTGGCGCGCATCGATGCCCTGCGCGCGCGCGAGGTGCTCGACAAGGACGAGGCCGACTATCTGCGCGGCGCCTTCACCCACATCACCCGTCTGCTGCTGCGCGAGCAGATCGCCGACTACAAGGCGGGAAACCCGGTCAGCAACTACGTTCACCCGGACACCCTGTCCGAACGCGAGCAGGACATGCTGACGGATTCCCTGAAGGCGATCGATACTCTGCAGAAGCGCGTCGCCCACGAGTTCACCGGCGAACTTTTCTAGCTGCCGACCGGGCCGGAGCATGGACACACTCGAAGCCGCGCGACGTTTCTATGCGGACCTGGTGACGGCCAAGGCGAGCGCCGGGGACTGCCGGATCCGCTCGGCCTTCGAGGCGGTGCCGCGGGAGACCTTCCTGGGCCCCGGCCCCTGGCAGGTCCACGTGCCCGAGGGCTACATCGCGACGCCGTCGGACGATGCCGCCCTGGTCTACCAGGACATCGTCGTCTGCCTGGCGGCCGACCGGCACATCAACAACGGCGAGCCCAGCCTGCACGCCCGCTGCATGGCGGCCGTGGCGCCGCGCCCGGGCGAGCGCGTGCTGCACGTGGGCTGCGGCACCGGCTACTACACCGCCATCCTGTCCGAGCTGGTGGGCGCCGAGGGCCGCGTGATGGCGCTCGACGTGGAGGCCGACTTCGCCCGCACCGCCAGGCGCAACCTGCAGGACCGCGCCAACGTGACGGTGGAGCACCGCTCGGGCGTCGAGCCGCCGCTGCCGGAGAGCGACGTGATCTACGTGAACGCCAGCGCCAGCCGCCCGCCGGAAGCCTGGCTCGACGCCCTGGCGCCGACGGGCCGGCTGATCTTTCCCTTCACGCCGCGCCTGGGCTGGGGCGCTATGCTGCTGGTGACGTGCCGGGAGGGCGCCTACGACGCCGAGTTCGTCATGCGGGCCGCCTTCGTGCCCTGCGTCGGCGCCCAGGACGAGGATGACGACGCCCGCCTGACGGACGCCTTCGAGGAGGGGGGCTGGCAGACCGTGCGCTCCCTCAGGCGCGTCTCGGGACCGAACGGCGGCGCGCCCGACGAGACCTGCTGGTTCGCCGGCGAGGGCTGGTGGCTGTCGACGGCGGACCGTTAGGGGTAGAGCGGCGAGAAGGACATTCGCGCATGACCGAGCCACCGGGGGACATCCGGGACGCCTACGAGCAGCAGGGCTACGTCTTTCCGCTCACGGCCATGACGGCGGCGGAGTCGGCCCATTACCGGGCCGAGCTGGAACGGGTCGAGCGGGACTTCGCCGACCATCCCTACAAGGAGAGCGGCCTGGTCTACTCGCCGCACCTGCTGCTGCCCTTTGTCGACGAGATCACCCGGCTGCCGGCCATCCTGGACTCGGTCTCGCAAATCCTCGGGCCCGACCTCCTGGTCTGGAGCGTCACCCTCTTCGTCAAGGAGGCGCGGAGCCCCGCCTACGTCACCTGGCACCAGGACCTGACCTACTGGGGCCTCGACTCCCTGCAGGAGGTGACGGCCTGGGTGGCGCTCTCGCCGGCGACCCTGGAGAGCGGCGCCATGCGCTTCATCCCGGGCTCCCACCGGCGGGAGATCGTGCCCCACCGGGATACCTTCGCGGCCGAGAACCTGTTGACCCGCGGCCAGGAGATCGCCGTCCAGGTGGACGAGCGGGAGGCGGTGGACGCGGTGCTGCGCCCGGGCGAGATCTCGCTCCATCACGGCCGCCTGTTCCACGCCTCGCCGCCCAACCGCTCGGACGACCGGCGCATCGGCCTTGCGATCCGCTACATCTCGCCGGACATGCGCCAGGTGGTGGGCGGCAAGGATTTCGCCGTGCTGGTACGGGGCGAGGACCGCTTCGGTCACTTCGAGCCGATGGCGCCGCCCAAGGGCGACTTCGACCCCGGCGACGTGGCCCGGGTCATGGCCGCCCGGGCGCTTGAGGAGGAGTACTACTACGCCGACGCCAGCAAGGCCGGCCGCCGCCAGCGGGTGGAGGAGGCATAGGGCGCCCTCGCCAACGGATCAGCCACTGGACCAGCCCTGGTGCTTCTTCAGCCCGTCGTCGATCTCGTAGTAGTCGGCGGCGTCGGCGACGAAGACGTGAGACTCGCACTTGAGCCCTGTCGGTAGGTCGAGGCAGCCCGCGGCGATGGCGATGTAGCTCTTGCCGGTGGGATCGTAGAAAAGGCTGGCGCCGCACTCGCTGCAGAAGCCGCGCCGGGCGGCCTGGGAGGACTGGAACCACTTGAGGCCGCGCGCCTCGGTGAGGTGCAGGGCCTCCTCGGGCGTGGTGGTGTAGGCGCCGATGTGGCCATGGGTGCGCCGGCACTGGCCGCAGTGGCAGAGGGTGACGGGGCTCAGCTTGCCGCGCAGCTCGTAACGCACGGCGCCGCAGAGGCAGCCGCCCTTGGCGCGCACCTCGCCGTTTCCGCTTCCTCCGCTCATGACCTCTCCGAGTCCGGTTATCCTGCGGGCAGCATGGCACCCGGAGGGGCCAGAGGGAAGAGCGCGCGATGCTGCCGGAGGGGGCGGTCGCTCACTCGCTCGGTCGCAGGGTCTCCACGAAGGCCAGCAGGTCGTCGACGTTCTCCACCGTGACCTCGAACTCGGCCACGTGGGAGGGGAGCTCCGTCGGCTTGGGCACGTCCGGCACCCGCACGAAGACCGGGTGGGGCCGGCGCTCGTAGAAGGTCTGGAAGCGCTCGAACCAGTCATCGCGCTTGGCCAGCAGCTGGAAGGAGGGCGTGCTGCCGATGCCGCCGTAGGGGTTGACGTCGCCCACCACGTGGCAGCGCGTGCAGTGGCCGACCGCCAGTGCCCGGCCCTTCTCGGCGTTCCCCTCGGCCCGGGCGGCGGGACCGTTCGCGGCCCAGGCGAAGAGGAGCCCCAGGGCGGCGCAGGCGAGGCTGGTCAGGCGCATGGACCCAGGGTATCGGCGCCCCCCGCCGCAAGGCAATGGCGAAGCCGGGATCACGGCGGCCGAACGAACCCGCCGTTTCCGGCGCACGACCCGGCGCCTTTGAGGCGGATACCGGGCTTAAGGCCCTGTTAAGGCGCCCGGGCGCACCGTCGGGAGCCGCCCGCCGCGTTCGCGCGGGGCCCGCCTCTCGACCCGCCGACGCGCGACCAAGCGATCCCAAGGAACGGAGGACAAGAGACATGGTTCGTGCGGGATTTCTGGGGCTCGTGGCGCTGGTCCTGGTGACCGGCTGCATGACCCCCAAGGGCGAGACCGCCGCCGAGAAACGGCAGACCGCCCAGCAGATGCGCTCCGAGACCCTGGCCGAGCTCTACGGGATGCAACCCGAGGCCAAGGCCCAGATCCAGCAGGCGGCCGGCTATGCCGTCTTCAGCAACGTGGGCGTCAACCTGCTGCTGGTCTCGAGCACCGGCGGCTGGGGCATCGTGCGCGAAGCCGACAGCGGCAAGGACACCTACATGAAGATGTACAGCGCCGGCGTCGGCCCCGGCATCGGCGTGAAGGACTTCCGCGGGGTCTTCGTGTTCACCGACACCGAGACCCTCGAGAGCTTCATCGAGGACGGCTGGAACGCCAGCGCCCAGGCCGACGCCACCGCCAAGTCCGAGGACAAGGGCGACGCCTGGGCCGGGGCCGTCGACGTGGCGCCGGGGATCAAGCTCTACCAGCTGACCCAGACCGGCGTGGCCCTCCAGGCCACTATCCAGGGCACCAAGTTCTGGAAAGACGACGAACTGAGCTAGGCCGAACCTTGCGCCGGGTCGGTCGCCGTCAACGCACGGCGGCCGGTGCCGGCGCGCCCCGGAGCCAGGAGCCGTCGGGCTGGAGGCAGGCGTAGCCGTAGCCCTCGACGGTCTCGCCGCCGACCACGATCTCGGTGGTGTACTCGCGCACCAGCAGGCAGCTCTCCCCTGGCGCGGGAGGCGCGCCGGGCAGGCCGCCGGCGGCGGCCGGCAGGGGCGCCGGCACGGCCGAGACCGGCGGGCCGGCCGGGACCGGCGGAGCGGGATAGACCACAGGCGGGGCGGCATAGACCACCGGCGGGGGCGCCGCCACGACAGGCGCATAGACCGGGGGCGGCGCCACCACGACCGGGGCGTAGACCGGCGGCGGGTAGGGATAGGGGTAGGCGTAGGGTCCGGGGTAGACCGGCCCGGGGCGCCAGGGGCGCCAGCGTCCGGCCTCGGCCGGCTCCGCCATCAGGGACGCGGCGAGCAGCGCGGCCAACCCGGCCGCCAGGGGCACCGCCCTCAATAGCATTGGATCTGCGGCGCGTAATAGACGCCGCCATAGGGCTGCTGGTAGGGCACCATGACCTGATAGCAGGCCCGCGGCTGGACCGGCACGGCGACCACGGCGGGCGGCGGAGGCGGCGCCTGGTAGCGCGGCCGGTAGAGGTAGGCCTCGATCAGGCGCGTCCCGGAGACGATGGCGAGCGCGCCCAAGAGGGTATCGCCGTCGATCCCGTGCCTGCCGCCGTGTTTGTGGCCGTACTTGTATCTCTTCTTGCCGCCGTACTTGTAGCCGGAGTGGCCGCCATACTTCCAGCCGCGAGAGCGGCGGTACTTCCTCTGGTGGCCGTACGGCTTGTAGTGGCCGTAGCCCTTGCCGTAGTGCTTGCCATAGCTCTTGCCGTAGCCGTACCTGCCGTCGGCCGCGGCCGGTGCGCTGGCCAGCAGTCCCAGGCTCAGCGACAGGGCAAGGCAAGCTGCGCCCAGAGGGACGGAACGTCTCATCGGCGGTTCCTCCGCTTTCCGCAATCGGGACCCTTCTGTTGCGTTCTACGAGGGGCCGCGAAGACGGCATCCCCGGCTGTGGACAAGCCGGTGGTGAGGGTTCGGCAGAGGAAGGGCGGACCTGATGCGGCATGCCCGACCCGGTCGGCCCGGGTGGCGCGAAGGTATGTAGGGGTCCGGCCGGTCGCCGGGTCTGGGCGCTCCGGTATCTAGGCCGGGCTCAGTCCAGGCGGACGTGCTTCTTGCCGGCCCAGTTCTCCAGACCGCCGCTTTCCACCAGGCGGTCGTAGGCCTCCTCCAGGTCCCGACGGGTGTGGCCAAGCGCGAGCCAGGCCTCCTCGATGGCGGCCATGGCGGCGCCGGCGATCTGGGCCAGTTTGTCCTCGGAGAAGAGCTCCGGCATGTCGCGGATGGCCTCGGCGTCGTGCCATGCGCGAATCAGGCGCTCCATAATCGGGTCGAGCGTTTCTTTTGCGACCATAGTGCACCTCCCTTGTCCCCATTATGGGAAGGGCCCGGCTCAAAGTCCACTCAAGCCCGACTCCGGCCGGCGCGGCTCGGGCCTCGGAGGCGGGACCCTACAGCAGCAATGTGACAACGGCGCGAAGGCGGGGCAGGTCGCGCTCGGGAGCGCTTGCGGCGCCTTCGGCCAGTCTCCCAAGCTTCCGGCCTGGTCAGTCGTCCGGCGACCAGGTCATGAGCGGCTCTTCCTCGAAGAAGCGCGCGCCGAGGGCCCGGTAGAAGTCGACGGCCGCCCGGTTCCGGCACCAGACCGTCCAGAGGAGGCGCCGGCCGCCGTGGCGGCGAAGGACCGCGGCGGCCTCGGCCATGAGGGCGCGGCCGGCGCCCCGGCCACGGGCGGCCTCTCGCACGAAAAGGTCGGCCACGTGGAGGCAGGGCGCCCGGTCGTCCACCCAGTAGCCGAGGTAGTAGAGCAGGTAGCCCACGGGCGCCCCGTCCAGCTCGGCTATGAGCCCCTCGAACCAGGGCCGCAGGCCGAATCCGTCGCGCCGGTAGCCCTCGGCCGTGAGGGGCGGTGGCTCCTCTCCCTCCGGGTCCGTCTCGAGGGCGCTCAGATAGGCTTGGAACTCCTCGCCCATGCGGGCGACCGCCTCGGCGTCGGACTCCCGCGCGGGCCGGACAACGATTCCGCCGGTCATGGTCTCCCGCGTTCGTTGGTTGCTAACCCAGGGCGACTTGAGCCCGTCTTGTTGGGAGAAGACACAGGTCCCCTCAACGCATCGGTGCGGCAGAGGATGTCGGTCTTGAAGGCTGAAGCATGCGTTCCACAGTTCCGGCAGGATAGCGGGAAGCTATCATGAAGCGTTGGCATGCTGTATCATGCAATTTTCGAGTGTGGTCCTATTTCCTGGAATGTATCGAATGCAGGCATTTCTTCGAGATCGCCCGTTCTGGGTAGGCATGGTGTTGCTCATCGTCGCGTCGCTGTGGATCTGGTCGAAGGTTTCGGCCTGGAATCAAAGTGCCGAGGCTCTGCTCGACGAGGTGTTCGCGACCCTGTCCCGAACCGAAATCCGGCTGAAGGAGTCAAGGAAAGCCGCATCGAGAAAAGACGAACAACCGCGCACTGCGGAGAAAACACTCGATTCCTTTATGGACGCATTTTCGTATTTCGGCCAGCGTTTCTCTCGTAACCGCAAAGAGCTCAAGGACTTAGAAGACATGTATGGCCGGACCGATCCAAGGACCTTCACCGCCAGAGCCGCCAGAATCGCGATCTTCGCCTTTGATCCAGGACCATCGAAATCGACGGCGACTCGTCTAGCCGAATCGAACTTCTTGCTCGCCAACGGCAGTGGGCCGCTTACAGCAAAGCAAAGACTCGTGGCTGCCGACCAAGTCCTAAGGACATTGCCACTCCCTTTGGTAGCCGGCGAAAAACCGAAGAGACAGAAAAGGCTGCTAGAGCTCGTCCGATTCACGAGCGAACACGCCGAAGGGGAGCCAAAGCTTGGGGTCGATCTCTTGGTTGATATCGGCGAGCAACAACTGAAGCTGGGCCTGGTCGAAGACGCCGTCAGCTCTTTCAGGGAAGCGATCTCACTTGGCGAAAGGGGCAATGTCGATAGATGGAAGCTGGGCCTGGCACATCTGGGCGTAACTGTTTGGAGTTGGGGATCGGGCGATTGTGACGCCGCCTTGGATCATGCATTCCATGCCCTGTCCACCCTTAGAAATTCGATCAACACATCGGACAACTTGGGACGGCATCTATTGCGGAAGATGGCCCCGATAAGAGAAATGGCGCCCACGACACGGAAGTGCAGACCCTCGGCCACAGGTGAGGAAGATCCGGGGCGGAAGGAGTTGTTACTCAAGGAACTAGAACTCCTCAACGTCGAGTCCTAGGCCATTTAAACGGGTCGGCTACTTCAAGATTCCGGCGATGGCTCCGGATCGCTGAGCCAGGTTCCATATTTCAATGCGTTCGGATTCAGGTCTGGGAAGGAAGGCAGCTAGATTAATCAAAAGGGGGTAGGCGGAAGCCCGTTGCAAAATCGGGATGGGATTGAGCGACTAGTTGACTCATTTCATCTCGACTCTTGAGATCTGCTGGCTGGCTCGCCGCCCATTCCATGCGCCGCGCCTCTCGCTACAACCGCCCGCGCCGGGCCGGGGTCGTTCCAGCGGGGCGCCGGGCGCCGCGCATGGCCTCCGTTCGGCACGTCTCTCCATGCTGAAAGGACGCTCGGAAGCTTGCCCGTCAGAGCGACGGTTGAACCGTTCATAGAGAGGCGCCTTCATCTCGTGGATGGCGTTCGCTTCCTCGGGCGGAAGAAAGGCGAGGGTGGCCCGGCTGGCCGGGCGGGCGCCGAGGGTATCCCGGCCGCCGATCACTGCATGGCAGTCTCGACCATTGGCCCCCAGTAGTCTTCGTTTTCATCGAGCCACGCTCGGGTCGCCTCGCGGGCGTCCTGGCCCTGGTTGTCTATCTGGTCCATCAGTTGCTGCTGGATCTCGTTGGTCACCCTGAATTCCTGCAGGAACTTGTAGGCTGTGGGCCATTTGTCCTTGGCGCCAGGCCAGATGATGTTGAAGACGTTCGGATTGACCAAGCTGTACTTCTTGGCGAGTTCACTCGGCATATCGACCCACCCGGTTTCTACATGGGCCAGAACCCAGTGGGGGCCCCAGAACATCATGACCAATGGCGACTTTTTCTGCACAGAGGCCTTCAGCTCCGAAATCAACGCGCCTTCGCTGCCGGCGGAAATGCTCGTGTAGGGAAGCTCTTCCCCGGCGATCAATTGAGTCGCTCTGTCGCCCCAATCGGCTGGGTATTCGAGGAATCGGCCGTTTGGATAGGTCTCAGCCGTGGCGAAGATCTCGGCGCAACCAAGGAATGCGTCCCACGCGGGCAAACCCGGGCAGGCTTCCTCCATGTGCTTGGGGTATAGGAAACCTTCGATGCCTATGACGCCGGAGGGGGCCAGGTACTCGACCTTTCCTTCCTCCATCAAGTTCGGCAACCAATCCCCCATGTTGTTATCGAACCACTCCATCGACACCGTGAGGGTCCCGTCGGCAATCGCCGTGGGGGAGGGCAGCATGGCAGCCGCGACGTAGTCGACGTTGTAGCCCATCTGCTCGAGAATCTGTCCGGCCAGATAGACATCGACGTGGTTGGCCGTGAACTCGTGCACGGCAATCTTTATCGGGTCCTCGGACTCCGGAATCTCGGCAGCGCGCGCGATGTCCGGTTGGCCGGCGAGGAACACAACTCCCAAACTCAAAATGGCGGCCAATGTTTTGCTGTTTGTCATGCCGTCTCTCCCTGGAATTCGTTGCGTGTCGAGCGACCGATGGAACGGAGTTGCGACGATTTGCCCGCTCTCTCTTCCCGCGGAACGCACAGAAAGCGTTCAACCAACTGTCACCGACACTTCGAGATCTTAGGGCTCGGGGATTGGCTTGGGCAACAAAAATCTTATAATACGGATTAATTTTTATTTATTATCCATATTATAGGTATTTTGTCATCTTGGGGCTCGTCCGTCTCATATCGGCTTTGGAGGGTCGGTCAGGCATGTCGGGAAGAAACGACTGGCGCATCCTGTCTGATAGCCGTGACAAGCTGGGCGAGAGTCCTCAGTGGAACCATGCTTCGGGCGAGCTCTACTGGGTCGATTTCGAGGGGCCGATCGTCCGTCGTCTGTCCCCCGACGGCACTCGGACCGACTGGAGCCTGGGTCAGTTCGCATCCATCGGTTCCTTGGTCCTGTGCGAGGACGGCCGTCTGCTCGCCGCCGCCGATTGCGGGCTCTACCACTTTGATCCGCAAGATGGCTCGGCCGAGTTCTTCGCCGATCCCAACCAAGGGCGCGTGGACCTGCCCTACAATGACGCGAAGGTGGACCCCCACGGCAACTATTGGGTCGGCAACTTCGATGCCACGGAGAGGCATCCGCGCGGCGTGCTCTATTGCTTCAATGGAAAGCGTGAATGGCGCATCGGTGACAGCGGCTTCATCTGCTGCGACGGCCCGGCCTTCTCGCCCGAAGGCGATGTGCTCTACTTCAGCGACTCCGAAGGCCGACAGAGCTTGGCCTACGATCTCGATCCCGAGGGAAAGCTCTCCCGCCGCCGGGTGTTTCAAGCGTTCAGTGAGAGCGACGGCCTGCCTGACGGCTGCTGCGTCGATGCCGAGGGATGCGTTTGGATCGCCATGTACGGCGGCGGCAAGGTCCTGCGGCTCTTCCCCAGCGGCGAATCGCTGGAAACCCTTGCGCTGCCGGTCCGCAACGTGACCTCCTGCTGCCTTGGCGGCAACAACCTGCGCACGCTCTATGTGACGACAGCGAGATCAACCGAGGAGAGCACGCCTCTCGATGGCGCCTTGTTCGCCGTCGATGTCCGGGTTCCTGGCATACCGGAGCCGTTCTTCGGACTGAGATGAACTCGATGTAGCGACAGCGATCGACCGAAACCGAGTCCAGCAGGGCGAATTGTTCGCGCGCGTCCGGGGCAGGGACCGTTGATCGAGTATCAACGCCGGCGCTTGATCGCGATGTCGAGGGGGTTGATGCTTTCTTCGATCGCCTCGACCTCGCCCCGGAGCAGATCGATGAGCTTCGGAAGACGTTCCGGCTGCAGCCTGGCGCTGGTCATGTTGATGGCGAGCGAGCCGACCACGTCGCGGCCGTGGGGGAGGATGGGTACGGCAAGAGCCGAAATGCCCTCGACCAGGCGGCCGTGATCGAAGGCATAGCCCTGCTCCCGGATCTCGGACAGCCGGCCAGCGATCTCCTCCTCCGTCAAGCCGTTGAATCTGCCGTAGAGCGGCCCGTTCGTCTCGAGGATGACTTTCGCTTCTTCGGGTGGAAGGAACGCGAGGATGGCCTGGCTCGCCGGGCCGACGCCGAGCGGGATCTGGCCGCCGACCTGGCCGGTCAGGCTGTCGATCATGTAGTCGCCTTCCTGACGGTCGACGCAGACGGTGCTGAAGCCGCTGCGGGCCATGAGGAAGACGGTGTCGCCGGTCTCGGCCGCCAGGCGCAGGAGCGCCGGGTGGCAGATGCGCCTGAACCCGGTGCCGTCGGCGGCCTGGGCGCCGAGCACGAACAGGGAGAGGCCGAGGCGGTATCTTCTGGTCGCTTCCTCCCGCTCGATCAGGCCGTGCCGTTCCAAAGCCCCGATGATGCGATGGGCGGTCGGTTGTGTCAGTCCGACCGCTTCCGCCAACTCGGCAGACTTCGCGCCCCTTTCTCCGATGTCGCCCAGATGCTTCAGGATCGCGACGGCCCGGTCGAGAAGCTGGGTTCCGGTCGCCTTTTCAACCGTCTTGCGCTTGGACAATTCTAACCCCTTCAACGGCGACACGGTCGTTCATACAGCGAGCGGCTGTGCCGGAGCGGATCCGGTGCGTTCGACCCAAAGTCGCGAACGGCGCTCCGAGCCAGGCCCTCGAACGGGCGATACGGCAACAAGCGCGCCCGGCCGCTCTCGAGAACCGCGACCATCGGCCCAACTTTAGGCGGATTGAACCGTCAATCCAGGGGCTTGTTGCACGCTGGTGTGGTCGAAGGGTCTCGCAAGGACGGCAAGAAGGGGCCGGATATCGCCGGCATCGAGAGATTCGATGGCGGACAGGAAGGTGGATGCGAGGGCGGCGTCCAGAAGGCCTTCGGTCGCGGTTTCGAACTTCGTCCTGAGATCCTCGCGGGTCATGGGATTGGCGGCCTCGCCCCTCGGCGCGACCACCGTCCTCGTGAACTGCCCGTCGGGAGTCGTCAGTCTCAAGCGCGCCGGAACCGCCTCGGAGAACATGTCGTCGAATTCTGGGTCCAGCGTGAGCCGGACCTTTCTTGCCAGCGCTTCCACGTCCGGGTCGCCCAGCGAGCGCTCGGTCAGGGGCAGGAGCGCGCCGACGCCGCGCAGCGCCACGAGGGCGAGGCAGTAGGGAACGCTGTACTGGGCGGCCTCCAGATTCGCGGGCGCCAGGTCGTTGTTGAGCCTGAACACCCGGCCGAAGGTGTGCACCTCGATCTCCTCGACCGCGCTCGGCTCGATCGGGTGCGCCGCCGCCAGCTCGAGCCAGGCATCGATGGCGGCATGGGCCCAGCGGCAGCAGCTGTAGGGCTTGAAGTAGGTCGTGTCTATGCGCCAGCTTTCTCCCAGACCTCCCGTGAGCTTGGTCGGATCGTAGAGCTCTTCGTTGTCGAAGAGGTCGAGGGGGCCGGTGAAACCGGAGGCCGCCAGCTCGACGGCCGCCAGGCCCGTCGCCGTGGCCCAGGGAATCCCCTCCTTCACGTGATTGCCCATGACGCTGGAGTAGGCGACCGCCGCCAGATTGGGCGCGCTGGCGCCCGCCACGGCGACGGACTGGGCGAGCTGGGCCGGCGGGAGGTTGCGGAGCCAGCCGGCTGCCATGGCCGCGCCTTGCCCGCACCAGGGCCCGGTCACCAGGGTATCCAGGTTCTTCAGGTCGCGTGCGGCGGCGATGCGGACGGCGGTCTCATAGCCGAGGGCCATTGCCGTCAGGGCACGGTCCGCGTCCGCGCCATGGCATTCCGCCGTGGCAAGCACCGCCGGTATGATGCAGGCGCCGGGATGGCCGGCGGCCTCCCGGTGGCCGTCGTCCAGATCCAGCATCGACGCCACGGCCGCGTTGGCGAAGGCGGCGCCCGGGACCGTCAGTCGCGTTTGCGAGAACCAGGTCGTGGCGGGACCCGGCCCCCAAGTCGACCGGGCGGCGTGCCGGGCGGAGCGTCCGCCGGGGCTTTCGTATCCGGCGACGGCGGCGGTCATGAGGTCCAAGGTCGCGCTGACCGCCATCTCCCGTGTCGCCGACGGCACGGTCCTGATATCGCTCGCGAAGTCGGCCAACTGCCGGGCAATCGTCATGCTGGTCTCCAAGACGCGCTGGCGAATCCGATCTCCATCAGCGCCGAAGGATCATTAATTATCATCATATAATGATCGTTACTACTTGATTCATTCATTATATGGTCATTAGAATGTCTCAATCGCCCGGTGAAGGGGTCGTCCGCAACACCGCCCCGCACGTCCGCATCTGCCGGCAGCGGGACGTCGAGGAGACCAGGTACGTGAAGTCCGCCGGAAGGAATGACGGGCAACTGCGCCGGGTCGCTGCGGCGGACCGGCCGCGGATCGCGTTCACATTCGACGGCGCGCCCTTGGAGGCCTTGGCCGGCGACACCGTGCTCACGGCCATTCTGACCAATCGGCGCTATCTGCGCCGGCTGGAGTTCGGCGGGGCGCCGCGCGCGGGCTTCTGTCTGATCGGTGCCTGCCAGGATTGCTGGGTCGGGCGGGCAGATGCTCCGCCTTTGCGCGCTTGCACCACTCTGCTTGAGCCGGGCATGCACCTCACGACGGAGGCCCGCGATGGCGCCTAGAGTCGTCATCGTGGGCGCCGGTCCCGCCGGCTTGCGGGCTGCCGAGACCCTCGTGCAGGCGGGCCTGCGTCCTCTGGTCGTCGACGAAGCGCCTGCCAGTGGCGGTCAGGTCTACCGGCGCCCGCCACCGGCGATCCGCCGCGATCCCAAAGCCATCTACGGCTTCGATGCCGGGCGCGCCTGCGATCAGCATCGCACCTTCGACCGGCTCCAGGGCCGGATCGACCATTGGCCGAGCTCCACGGTCTGGAACGTCCAGGGGCGGACCTTGCATGTCATGGGCGGGGCGGGGCCGCAGGAAGCGACATGGGACTGCCTGATCCTGGCGACCGGGGCCGTCGACCGGGTGATCCCCTTCGCGGGCTGGACTCTTCCCGGCGTCTTCACCCTCGGTGGCGCCCAGGTCGCCCTCAAGTCCCAGGCCTGCGCCATCGGAAAGCGCCCCGTCTTCGTCGGAACCGGGCCCCTGCTCTATCTGGTCGCCCACCAGTACGCCGCCGCGGGCGTGCGCGTCGGAGCCGTGCTCGACACCGCGCCTCCTGGCGCAAGGCGCGCCGCGCTGCCGGGTCTCCTGGCCGACCGGCGGGCCCTTTTGAAGGGCCTCTACTACGTGCTGCGCCTGCGCTCCCGGGGAGTCCGCCTGGCGTCAGGCGTGCGGCCCCTGGCGGCCCGCGCCGGCCCGAACGGCGCGGTCGCCGAACTAGTCTGGCGCGATGCGGGTGGCCGCGAACAGCGAACCGCCTGCGACGCGCTCGCCACGGGCTTCGGCCTGCGGTCCGAGACCCAACTAGCGGACCTCTGCGGCGTTCCCTTCGCCTTCGAGCCCGTGCAGCGCCAGTGGCTGCCGGTTCAGGACTCCGACGGGCGCACCCCGGTCGAGGGCGTCTATCTGGCGGGCGACGGGGCGGCCGTGAAGGGCGCCGGCGCGGCGGAAGTGAGCGGCGCCCGTGCCGCGCACGCCCTGCTCCGCGACATTGGCCGGATCGAAAGCGCCTTGGCGCTCGACGGCCTGAACCGGAAGATCGGCCGCATCGAGCGTTTCCGTCGGGCGCTGGAAACGGCCGCCTTTCCCTTTCCCGCCGGACTCGCGGCGGCGGCCGTCGACGACCTCATGATCTGCCGCTGCGAAGCCGTCACGGCTGGCGAGCTGCGCCGCGCGGTCCGCGACCATGGGGCGGCCGAGTTGAACCGGGCGAAAGCCGTGACCCGGCTGGGCATGGGGCGTTGCCAGGGCCGCATCTGCGGGCCCGCGGCGGCCGAGATCCTCTCCAAGGCGCTCGGGGCTCCGCTGGAGGCCGTCGGCCGGCTTAGGGGGCAGGCGCCGATCAAGCCGCTGCCGCTCGCCACTCTCGCCGTGGGAGCCCCATCGTGACGGACTTCGACGTCGCCATCATCGGAGGCGGACTGGTCGGCTGCTCGGCGGCGCTTCATCTCTGCGGCCGGGGCGCATCCGTGGTCCTCGTTGAGCGCCGCCACTGCGGCAGCCAGGCCAGCGGCGTCAACTACGGCGGCGTTCGTCAGCAGGGCAGGGACCTGGCGGAACTGCCCCTGGCGAGGCGCAGCCGACGTATCTGGGCCGATCTCGAGAACCTGGTCGGCAGCAATTGCGAGTTCGAGGTCACGGGGCATCTGAAGCTGGCCCGCTCCGAGCGCGACATGGACGGACTCGAGGACTACGCGAGGCGCGCGCGAGAACATGGTTTGGACCTGGAGCTGATCGGGGCCGCCTCGATCCGCGACCGCTTCCCCTGGCTCGGGGACATCGTTGTCGGCGGCTCGTTCTGCGCTGAGGACGGCCACGCCAACCCGAGACTGGCCGCTCCGGCCTTCGCGCGCGCGGCTGCGGCGGCAGGGGCGGACATCCGCGAGGGCGCGGAAGTGATCCATGCGGGCTATGGCGGCCGGGCCTTCGAGTTGCGGCTCCGCGGCGGGACGACGGTCCGGGCGCGCCGGCTGATCAACGCTGGCGGGGCCTGGGGCGCCACCGTCTCCGCCTGGTTCGGCGAGCCGGTGCCGGAAGAGGTGCTGGCGCCCAACATGTGCGTGACCGATCCGGTCCCCTACTTCCTGGTGCCCAACCTGGGGGTCTGCGGCGGCGACATCTACATCCGGCAGATCCGCCGCGGCAACGTCATCTTCGGCGGCGGGGTCGGCACCGCGGACCGGGACCGGATCGCTGCCCGCCCCCTGGCCCGCGTCACGGCCGAAGCCGCCCGGCGCGCGCTCGCGCTGGTGCCTTGGCTGGCGGGCGCCCAGGTAATCCGCACCTGGTCGGGCATCGAGGGCGCCATGCCCGACGGGCTCCCGGTGCTCGGTCCGAGCCGGACCACGCCCGGACTGGTCCATGGCTTCGGCTTCTCCGGCCACGGGTTCCAGCTGGGCCCGGCGGCGGGGGCGGTCCTGGCCGAGCTCGCGCTCGACGGCGCCACCCAGACGCCGGTCGATGCTTTCCGGATCGGGCGCTTCGCTCAGGCGACGGCCGAGCAAAGCGAACATCCCTGGCGGCGCGGCGCGGACGATGACACAACCGCGCTCGTCGCAGCGCACAGCAACTGAAAGGGCCGGCGGGGATGACAGGACATCTGCAAGCCTTCTCGACCGAAGAGTTCCAAGGCCGCGTCCGGCGCGTCCAGGCGCGGATGAGCGAGGCCGGGATCGACGTCCTGCTCGTCCACGCGCCGGAGAACATCTACTACCTCACGGGTCATCAGACGTCGGGCTACTTCGCCTATCAGGCCGTCGTGCTCGCGCAGGAGGGCGAGCCGCAGTTGCTGCTGCGGTATCTGGAGCGCGGCAATGTCGACGAATACTCCTGGCTCCCGCAGGTCGCGACCTGGAAGGAGGGCGAGGACGTTGTCGAGAAGACCCTCGAGCTCCTTCAGGCTATCGGCACGCGCGACAAGACCGTCGGCCTGGAGAAGACGACCTGGTTCCTGACGGCGGCGGTGTCCGAGGCCTTGTCGGCCGGCCTGTCGGACTCGCGGATCGTCGACGCGAGCCTGCTGGTCGACCGGGTCCGGCTCATCAAGTCCGAGACGGAGGTGCGCTACCTCCGGCAGGCCGGCGCCATCGCCGAGGTGGAGCAGCGGGCGGCCCTGGAGGCCATCGCGCCCGGCGTCACCGAGGCCGAGGTCGCGGCCGCGGTCTACCAGGCCGGCGTGAAGGCCGGCTGCGAATACACCGGCCTGCCGCATCACATCATGTCCGGCTACCGCTACGACGTCTGCCACGCCAACTGGGGGCCGAAGGTCATCCAGCGCGGCGAGATGGTGCTTCTCGAGCTCTACGGCTGCGTCGAGCGCTATCACGCGACCCAGATGCGCACCTTGTCCATGGGGCCGCCGGACGACGCGGTCAAGCAGGCCGTCGAAGTCGTCGTCGCCGCCCAGGACGCCGGACTGGCGGCCATGAAGCCGGGCGCCTCGGCGCGCGAGGTGGACGCGCTGGTGCGTCTGCCCATCCGCAAGATCCGTCCCGACTACTTCAACCGCACGGGCTACTCGACCGGCATCGGCTTTCCGCCGCGCACGGCGGAATGGGAGGCCCTCGACTTCAACGAGCAGGAGGACTGGGAGCTGAGGGAGGGCATGGTCTTCCACATGCTGGCCCTCGCCAGCGGCTTCGGCATCAGCGAGACGGTCCTGGTGACCGAGGACGGCATCGAGCGGCTGACGCCGGCCAATCCGAGAGAACTCTGCGTCAAGTGACCGACGGGCGCGGGACCGGTCGCTTCCTTGCCGAACCGGCGCTCCGCCTCAATCAGATAGGGAGGGTACCAATGTCAAAGAAATCCGATACGACAGCCTTGAACGCGCTGCAGGAAGACCTGACAGCAGGACGGATCAACCGCCGCGATTTCCTGGCCGGGGCAACGGCCTTGGGCGTCTCGCTCTCGGCGGCGAACGCGCTCCTGGCCACGCCGGCCCGGGCGGCGCCCAAGAAGGGCGGCCGTCTTCGCCTCGGGGTCAGCGACGGCGCGATCGCCGACAGCAGCGATCCGGCGACCACGTCAACGATGGCCATGATCCTGCAGAACCACACGACCCGGAACTACCTGGCCGAGATCAGCCCGGAAAACACCTTGGTGCCCGAGCTCGCGGAGAGCTGGGAGTCAAGCCAAGACGCGGCGACCTGGGTCTTCAAGCTGCGCCGGGACGTCGAGTTCCACAACGGCAAGACCATGGACGTCCAAGACGTTCTCGATTCGATCAACCACCATCGCAAGGAAGATTCGACCTCCGCGGCGAAGGCCCTGCTGGATGCGATCGAGGACATCCGCGCCGACGGCCCGAACGCTTTCACGGTGAACCTGAAGACCGGAAACGCCGACTTCCCCTACGTCTTCACGGACTATCACCTGAACATCCTGCCGAGCGACGGGGCTGGTGGCGTCGACTGGCAGAGCGGTGTCGGGACCGGCGCCTATGTCTTGAAGGCCTTCGAGCCCGGCGTTCGCTCCAAGTACGTGCGTAATCCGAACTATTGGAAGGAGAACAGAGCCAACTTCGAAGAAGGCGAGGTCCTTGTCATCTCCGACGCCAACTCCCGTCAAACGGCCTTGATATCGAATCAGGTCGACGTGATGGACCAGCCAAGCCTCAAGACGGTCGCCCACATGGCCGAGGAACCCGACATCGCTTTGGACAATGTCACGGGCTGGGCGCACACGAGCATGCCCATGCATATGGACGTCCCTCCCTACGACGATCCCGACGTTCGAATGGCGCTCAAGCTCGGCATCGATCGCGAGGAGGTCGTGAACAAGGTGCTGAAGGGGTACGGGACGGTCGGCAACGATCATCCGATCTCGCCTGTCATCGAGTACCACGCGGATCTGGAGCAGCGCGTCTACGATCCCGACAAGGCGAAACACCATCTGAGGAAGGCGGATCTCGCCGACCTTAGCGTGTCGCTCAGTACGTCGGATGGCGCCGGGGCCGGGAACGACGACACCGCCTTGCTGTTCAAGGAGCAGGCGGCCCGGGCCGGGATCACTGTGGACGTGGTGCGCGAGCCGGCGGACGGTTACTGGTCGAACGTCTGGCTCAAGAAGCCCTTCTGCATGGTGAACTGGGGCGGGCGCCCGACAGCCGACGTCATGTTCACCACGGCCTACGCGGAAGGCGCGCCCTGGAACGACTCCCATTTCAGCAACGAGCGCTTCAACCAGTTGCTCGTGGCGGCGCGAGGCGAGACCGACACGGCGTTGCGGTCAGAGATGTACCGCGAGATGCAGATCATCCTGAGGGACGAGGGAAGCACGATCATCCCGGCTTTCAAGAACCTCGTCTATCTGCGTCGCGCAAACGTCCAGCACGGCCCAGCTCTCTCCGCCAACTGGCAGTTCGACGGCGCCCGGGCGATCGAGCGCTGGTGGCTCGCTTGACACTAGGGCGCGCGGGCGGCCACTAGGAGGTGTGCCGCCCGCACGCAACTAGGCTCCGGGGGCGTCAAAGCATCGGCTTCGTTGCGTTCGCGGCCCCGGGCGGAGTCCTGTTGCGCCGTCTTCGGTTTCCTTGCCGCCGTTCCGTCATTGCTTTTCGGGCGGCTGCGCGGCTGATGTGCTGGTTGCCGCGAACGGGGACGAAGGGATCTAGCGGATTGCAGCAGACGCGCGGCGACGATCTTGCCTTCGGCTCCATCGAGGAGCTGTCGGCAGCGATTGGGCGGAGCGAGACCTCCTCGGTCGAGCTGGTCGAGCTCTATCTCGAGCGGATCGGCCGGCTCGATCCCAAGCTGCACGCCTACGCTGAGCTCTTCGAGGATGGCGCGCGGCGGGCGGCCGAGGCCGCCGACGAGGCGAGGGCGGCCGGCCGGACCTGCGGTCCGCTGCACGGCGTTCCCCTGGCGATCAAGGACCTCTTCGACTATGCCGGCCGGCCGACGCAGGCCGGGTCCGACGCGTTGAACGACCGCCATCCCGCCGTCTCCGCCAATGCCGTGCGGCGGCTCGAGGCGGCCGGCATGATCGTGCTCGGCAAGACCCAGATGGTGGAGTTCGCCTTCGGCGGCTGGGGCACCAACCCGGTGAAGGGCACGCCCTGGAATCCTTGGGACCTGGAGACCCACCGGGTCCCCGGGGGCTCGAGCAGCGGCTCGGCCGTGGCCGTCGCGGCGGGACTGGCGCCGGCGGCGCTCGGCAGCGACACCGGCGGATCGGTCCGCACGCCCGCCTGCTGGTGCGGACTGGTCGGCCTCAAGACCTCGTCGGGCCTGATCGGGCGCGGCGGCGTCGTACCGCTCTGTCCCACCCATGACACGGTCGGCGTGCTGGCGCGCTCCGTGCGGGACACGGGCCTCCTGCTGGATGCGCTCGCCGGAGCCGATCCCGAGGACGAGGCGACGACCGAGGCGCCGCGGATCTCGCCGCTCGCCGGCATCGAACGGGGCATCCGCGGCTTCCGGCTGGGGGTCCTGGGGGATGCGGATCTCGCCCGCGTGGAGACCGAGGTCCGCGGCCTGTTCGACAGGGCGCTCGCCGACCTGGAGGCCCTCGGCGCGAGTCTGGAGGAGATCCGCCTGCCGCTCTCCATCGAAGCCTATCTGGCCGGCGGCGGCGACATCATGAGCGTGGAGAGCTACCGGCATCTCGGGCGCTACGCCGAGCCGGACGACAGCCTCGTCGATCCCGTCGTCCGCGCGCGGATCCTGCGGGGGCGTGAGATCGCGGCGCCGGCCTACATGGAGCTCCTCGAGACCCGCCGCGCCGCCCAGGCCGAGTTCCTCGACCGCCTGGACCGCCTGGACGGGCTCGTCGTTCCCGGCTGCCACCAAAGCCCGGTCCCGGTCGACCAGGTGGACGAGGAGGCGCCGCCCAACGTCTTCGGCCGTTTCGTGAACTTCCTGGACCTGGCCAGCCTGTCCCTCCCGGTCGGCTGCACCGAGGCGGGGTTGCCCGCCGGCATGCAGATCGTCGTCAGGCGCTTCGACGACCCGCTGGCCCTGCGCATCGGCCGGGCCTTCGAGACCGCCCGAGGCGAGCTCGTGCACCGCCCGCCCGGTCTCTGAAACCCTGCCACACCCAGAATGACGGCCCTACCTGCCAACCTGACCCGGCCCCCGTGCCGGGTTCTTTTTCTTGGCTCGCGCTCCGCCTGCCGGAGGCTGCCGGTGAGGTCCCGCTGGGTGCGTCCGGCCCCTCGCGCTGAAGTCGGCGGCAGACCTGTGGTCGGGAAACCGAAAGTGTTCGGTGGACGGGCAGCGCGGCGCCGGGCCGGATGGGCGGGCAGAGGCCCAAGAAGATCGCGGGTGCGCGCCGTCGCTGGCCGGTCTCGCGCGGCCTCGAGGTCGACCGTCGCGCGGGAACTCGCTGAACTTGCGCGCTCGAAAACCCCAGCCACAGTTTGGACCCAAGACCATTCAATCGTACCATTGGCCGCAGGTGTTTGGACGACGGTTCGACTTTGCGCTAGCGCGAAGCGGGATCTCAAAGGCTACCTCTTGGCTTGAAGCCGAATCATCCAGGTGGAGAACGATTCATGGTCCACAGAAAGGAACTATCCGCGGCCATCGGCGCGGCAATGGAGGAGTGGCGCGTGCCCGGAGCCGCGGTCTCGGTCCTGCGGGACGGAGAACTGCTCTACCGGGAGTGCTTCGGCGTCATGTCCCTGGAGGACCGCCGGCCTGTCGAGCCCTCGTCGGTCTTCGACATCGGGTCGCTGACCAAGACCTTCAACGCGGCGGCCGTGGCGCTGCTGGTCGAGGAGGGCAGGCTCCATTGGAACGACAAGGTCGCCGACCTGCTGCCTGGGTTCGCGCTGGCCGATCCCTGGATGACCCGCGAGGCGACCCTGGGCGATGTGCTGGGCCACCGGTTGGGTCAGCTCCAGGACAGCCTGACCGACTACAAGTCCCACTTCACCCGCGAGCAGATCGTCGCCCAGATGCGCTACGTGACCCAGCGCCGGCCGTTCCGCAGCGAGGCCTGCTACAACAACTATGGGCCGACCGCGGCCGGCGTGGTCGTCGAGCGCCTCTCCGGCATGTCCTGGGAAGACTTCATCCACGCTCGCATCACCGGGCCCCTGGGGCTGAAGGAGACCTTCGCCAGCTTCGAGCTCATGCCCGATCCCGCCGCCGCCTGCGATCCCCACGCCGACTTCGGCGACGGCAAGGTCGTGGTCTTTCCCCATGACGAGATCAGCGCCATCGGGCCGGCCGGCTCGATCGTCGGTAGCCTGCGCGACATGGAAGCCTGGCTGAGCATCTTCGCCCGCGAGGGCGCCCACGGCCGGGAGCGTTTCCTGAGACCGCAGACGGTTGCCGATATGCTTCGGCCCCGCAGCTTGTTCGACCGCACCGCGGACATGGCGCGCGGCCGCTTCGAAGCGAACTTCGTCGGCTACGGCTACGGCTGGTTCAGCCACGACTTCCACGGCCACTTCGTCGCCGAGCACAGCGGTTCGATCATGGGCTTTTCGGTCCTCGGCATGGTGGTGCCCGCCGAGCGCCTGGCTCTCGTGTTCCTCGCCAACATGCACCTGACGCCGGCACGCTCGGCGGCGCGCTACATCCTGCTCGACGCCTTCCTCGGCGGCCCTGGCAAGGATTGGGTCCAGGCGACCCGCGAGTTCCAGGCGAGGCAGCCGGAGCCGCCGCTGATCGACGGCGTGCCCTATCCCTGGAGCCCGACGGACCGGGTCGCCGGCACGGCGCCCACGCTGCCGCTGGCCGACTACGCCGGGACCTACAGCCATCCGGGCTACGGCGAGGTCCCGGTGTGGCTCGAGGACGGCCACCTGGTCGCCGACCTGGTCGGCAACGTCGCCGACCTCGAGCACTGGCACCACGACCTCTTCTGCGCCGTGCCGCGCGACCGCGGCGCTTGGCTGGACCACCCGCAGGTCTTCGCCGAGTTCGCCGCGGATATCTCCGGCCGCTTCACCCGCCTCGTGGTGCCGACCATGGGCGAGTTCTGCCGCAAGGCTGACGGCGACCAGGACGAAGCTCCCAGGCCCGACTGAGTGAAAGACCAACCGGGGCCGCTGCCGCGGCCCCGACACGATCCGCCGGCGAGAGCCCTCTACCCTTGTGAGAAACCCGGACTAGACGGGCTCGAAGAAGTGCGGCATCTCCCGGAACTGCGGTCCCACGGCGGGATCGATGTCGGCCGCATGGATCGCGCCCGCGACCTCGTGGGCGATGAAGAGGTAGGCGCCCGACTCTTCCATCAGATCCTGCATGCGCAGGTACATGGCGCGCCGCTTTTCCGTGTCCGGCTCGAGCATGGCTTGCTTGTGCAACTCGCCGAACTCGACGTCGTTGAAGCGCTGCCAGTTCCACTTGCCGGCCTGCTCCGGCGTGTGCCAGGCGGTGCAGTCCACCGGATCGACGGTGGTCGAGTAGCGCTGGAGGAGGAGCTGCAGGTCCTTCCAGTCCTCGCCCTCGGACTCGTGGCCCAAATTCCAGAAGGTGCCGCTCTCGTAGGGCAGGATCTCGACGTTGATGCCGGCCTCGGCGAGATTGGCCTGGATGATCTGGGCTGCCGAGGAACGCTCGGCGATGTTGAGAATCGAGAGGGTGAGGGTCAGCCCGTCCGCCTGGCCGGCCTCGGCCAGTAGCTCGCGCGCCTTGGACACGTCGCGCTTCTCGATCGTGCTGCGATCCCGGTGACCCAGGAGGGCCGGCGGCACGATGCCATGGGCGCGGGTGGCCAGCCCGCCGTAGGCGCCCTGGATGATGGCGTCGACGTCGACCGCGTGCTGGATCGCCTTGCGCACCCGGATGTCCCGGAGCTTCGGGTGTTCGACGTTGAGGCCCAGCCAGACATAGTTGAGCGCCGCTCTTTCGAGCAGCTTGCCGCTGTCGGGAAGATTCTTGCGGTAGACCTCGAGCGAGCTGACGCTGACGGTGGTGTAGTCGAGCTCGCCGGCGTCGTAGGCGATCTCGGCGGTCTTCCCGTCGTCGATCGGCAGATAGGTGACCTGATCGAATTTCGGCTTCTCCAACGGCCAGCCGGGATGAGCCTCCAGGACGATCTTCTCCTTGGGCGACCACTTCTTGATGAAGTAGGGGCCGCAGGTGGCGGGTGGCAGGGTTTCGAAGCGGCCGCCGGCCTCTTCCACGGCCTTCATGCACACCAGGTTGCCGGCCTCGCCCGAAAGGGAGATGGTCCAGACCGGGATGTAGGGCTCCTTGAGAACGATCTCGCCGGTGTAGCGGTCGATGATGTCGACTCGGTCGAGCTGAACCCAGTAGTCCCGCCAGGGCGAATCCAGCTCCTCGCTGGCGACGCGCTCGAAGGAGTACTTGACGTCCTCGGTCGTTACCTCGCCGAAGCCGTTGGTCCACATGATGCCCTCGTGGAGCGTGAAGCGGATCGTCAGGTCGTCCACCTGCTCGATCGTCTTGGCGCCGTAGGGCCGCCAGTTGGCGGTGCCGTCGCGCTCGAAGGTGGTCAGGCTGGCAGAAGTGGCACGGGCGATGATGTGCTCGATGCCGCCGCTGCCGAAGGCGGGATCGAGAACCTTGATGTCGCGATCAGCGCGGATTCGAAGCGTCGATCCGTCTCGCGACCAGGAAATCCGCGGCTGCAGCAGGGCCGCGCCGCCGAGGGCGCCCAGGCCGGAGATGAAGCTGCGGCGATTGAGTGGAGGAAAAGACATCGCGCTCTCCCGTTCGTTTGCTTGTTGGCTTGTTGTTGCACCCAACATAGCCGCCCGTTGGGCCGTTTTCTAATAGCAACTTTGGACATTGTTGATGCCTGAAACGCAACAATGACATGGAAAAGATGCCGTTTCGGGTCCGAAGGCGGCGCGGCTCGGGTCATCGACACGGTCCTTGGCCGACCCGATGAGGAGCGCGCGTTTCCGGGGGGCCGGCCCCCACCCGAAGGCCTCAGGACGGGCTCCCGACGATGCCTGGAGCGTGGCGGGGGTAGTGGCAGGCGAAGCCGTGTCCTCCCTCTTCGCTCGTCTCGATCGGGACTTCGTGGCGGCAGCGGTCCCGGACGTAGGGGCAGCGCGTGTGGAATTCGCAGCCGGCGGGCCGATTGCTGAGGCTGGGAATCTCGCCCTGCAGTTCGAGGACATCGCGCCGCTGGTCCGGGTCGGGCCGGGGCACCGCCGCCAGCAGGGCTTCCGTGTAGGGGTGGGCCGGACGGGCGAAGATGTCCGCCGTGCGCCCCCTCTCCACGAAGCGCCCGAGGTACATGATCGCCATCTCGTCGCAGACGTGGCGCACCACCGGCAGGTTGTGCGTGATGATCAGATAGCTGAGCCCCAGCTCCTGCTGCAGGCGGCCCATGAGGTTGAGAATCTCGCCTTGGACCGAGACGTCGAGGCCAGCGGTGGGTTCGTCCGCGATGATCAGCTTGGGAGAGAGCGCCAGCGTCCGGGCGACCCCGATGCGTCGCGCCTGGCCCCCGCTCAGTTCGTGGGGATAGCGTCCGAGGAAATCAGCGCTGAGCCCCACCATCTCGAGCAGCCGGACCGCCTCCCCTTCAACGTCTCGGATCGTCACGCCGTGGATCTTGAAGGGCTCGGTCACCAGGGCGCGCACCGTCCTCCGCGGGCTGAGCGAGGCGATCGGGTCCTGGAACATCATGGCGATCTCGCGGCGGTAGGGCCGGTAGGCGCCGTCGGAGAGGCCGACGAGGTCCCGGCCTTCGAAGCGGATCGCCCCCTCCAGAACGGGCACCAGGCCGATGATGGCCCGGGCCAGGGTTGTCTTGCCCGACCCGCTTTCGCCGACCAGTCCGAAGGTGGTGCCTTCCTCGAGCGCAAAGGAGACGCCCATGACGGCGTCGATGAAGGGATCGCGCCGGCCGGCGAGCAACGCCCGCGCCGCGCCGAGCACCCGGAAGCGTACCCGCAGGTTGTCGATCTCCAGCAGCCTAGCCATGTGCCAGCAGATGACAGCGCGCCGCGTGGCCTTCGGCGAGCGTTTCGTTGGGCGGCGGGGTTCGCCGGCAGACCTCCATGGCCTTCGGGCAGCGGGGCGCGAAGACGCAGCCCTCGGGCAGGCGGAGCAGGTCCGGAACCTCGCCCCGAATGGTCGGGAGCGTTCGGGTGCTGTCGAGGATGCGGGCCGGGTCGCACACCATCAGCAACTGGGTGTAGGGATGCTGGGGCCGGTGGAAGATGTCGCGGACGCTGCCCTGCTCGATCACCTCGCCGGCGTACATGACCACCACCTGGTCGCAGAGCTCGGCGACCAGCCCGAGGTTGTGGGAGACGAAGAGGATGGAGCCCTGGAAACCTTCCTTGAGCTGCCGGAAGAGATGGATGATCTGGGCTTCCAGAGTCACGTCCAGCGCCGTGGTGGGCTCGTCGGCGATCAGCAGGTCCGGGTTGGTGAGCAGAGCCATGGCGATGGAGATGCGCTGGCGCATGCCACCGCTGAACTGATGGGGAAAGCGTCCGAGCTGGTCATCGGGGTCGGGCAGGCCGACGCGGGCTAGAATCGCGGCCGCGGCGGCGCGCTTCTCTTCCCGGCTGCGGCCGCGCTCGCGGTACTGGATGTCGCTCAGCTGCCGGCCGATCGAAAGCGCTGGGTTCAGCGAGGTCATGGGGTCCTGAAAGACCATCGTGATCTTCCCGCCTCGGAGGGTGCGCAGCTCCTCTTCCGTCATCTTCAACACGTCGCGTCCCTGGTAGAGGACCTCGCCGCCGCGCACCTGGGCGTTCTCGCCGAGCAGGTTGAGGGCCGCCAGGGTCAGGGTCGACTTGCCGCAGCCGGATTCGCCGACGATGCCGACGATGCGGTTGCGCGGCACCGTGAGGCTGACGTTCCTGAGAGCGTGGACCACACCCCGCGGCGTCGCGAAGTCGATGGAGAGGTTCTTGAACGCGATCGCGGCCGTCACGGCGATTAGAGGTCTCTGCGCAGCTTGGGATCGAAGATGTCCCGCAAGGCCTCGCCCAGGAAGGTGAAGCCGAGGGTCGTGACGATCAGCGGCAGGCCGCCGGCCACCACCAGCCAGGCCGTGTTGCGGATGAAGGCATAGCCGTCGTTGATTATGCCGCCCCAGCTCGGCGTCGGCGGGCGAACGCCCAGGCCGAGGAAGCTGAGACCCGCCTCGACGGTAACCACGAAGGGCACGTCCATGCTGGCGATGATCAGCAGGGGGCCTATGACGTTGGGCAGCATGTGCACGCCCAGCACGCGCACCAGACCGGCGCCCAGCGCGCGCTCCGCCAGGATGAACTCGGTCGACTTCAGGGACAGCGCCTGAGTGCGGACGATGCGGGCGTAGGTGGGGACGGAGATGACGATGATGACCAGCATCACTGTCTGCAGGCTGGGACCGAAGAGGGTCACCACCGCCAGCGCGAACATGATCGTGGGGAACGAACGGATCGAATCGAACAGGACCAGCAGGCAATTGTCGAGCCACCGCGGGCCGTAGCCGGCCAGCAGGCCGAGCGCCAGCCCAAGGCCGAGGGAGGTCGCGATGCACACGAAGGCGACGGTGAGCGCGATCTGGCCGCCCATCAGCACCCGCGAGAAGACATCTCGGCCCAGCTGGTCGGTGCCGAGCAGATGGTCGAAAGATGGTGCCTGGAGCCGGGCCATGACGTCGATTGCGTTGGGATCGTAGGGCGCGATCCAGGACGCCCCGACGGCGGAGACGACCACCAGCGCGACCAGAATCAGGCCGAGGAAACCCAGCGGGTCCCGGAGGAGCCGCCGCAGCCCGGCCCAGCGGCGGGCTCCGAGGCGCTCGGCGCCGGCCGTCGCCGGGATCATGTCAGAGACCGGCGCGGACACGGGGATCCAGCCAGGCGGCGATCAGGTCGGCGATCAGGGTGGCCAGGACGAAGAGGCCTATGGTGACCAGGACGGAGCCCATGACGACGGGGTAGTTGCGGGTCATGACCGCGTCGAAAATGAGCTTTCCCAAGCCCGGCCGGGCGAACACGATTTCGGCGAAGACGGCGCCGGAGAAGAGGTTGCCGATGCCCATGCCGAGCATGGTGACGGTGGGCAGTACCGCCAAGCGGAGAGCGTGGCGGAAGACGACGACGCGCTCGGGCAGCCCGAAGGCCCGGGCCGTGCGGATGTAGTTCTGGCTCATGACCTCGAGCATGGAGGCGCGGACCAGACGCGCCAGGTATCCGACCCAGGCGAGCCCGATGGCGAGCGAGGGCAGCAGCAGGTGATAGAGCCGGTCGAGCGGATCCCCGGCCTCGCCGACCCCGATGGCGGGCAGCCAGCGCAGGGTCACGGCGAAGACCAGGAGGGAGTAGACGGCGACCACGAAAGACGGGATGGCGATCACGCTGACCGAGAAGACTCCGGTCACCTTGTCGAGCCAGCTGTTGCGCCGGACCGCCGAGTAGCAGCCGAGCGGAATACCGATAAAGATCGCCCAGCCGATGCCCATCGCGGCCAGCGCCAGCGTATGGGGCAGCTGCTCGGAGATGATCACGCTGACGCTGCGGTTGCTCCAGACGTCGATGCCCAGGTCGGCACGCAGCACGTTCTTGAAGAAGTTGAAGAACTGGAGCGGGACCGGTTGGTCCAAGCCCATCTTGACCCTGAGCGCCTCCTTCATTTCGGGCGTGGCCCGGGGTCCGAGCGCGACGCTGGCCGGGTCGCCCGGCACCAGGTAGATCATGCCGAAGAGGAGCGCCATGGCCACCACCACGATCACCCCGGAGAGACCGATACGCCTGAGCGTGTAGATCCACATGATCCTTCAGACCGCCTTGCTTTGCGCGAGGGGGCTGGGCGCCGGGTCCGCGCCCGCGACGCCGCCGCCCAACCCGGGAGACCGTGGCCAGGTCGCTTCCGCCACCCGCAGGAAATTGCCTCCCATTAGCCCGCGCACCTCCTCGCGGCCGTAGCCGCGCGCCAGCAACGCGCCGGCGATCTCGGGCAGATGCTCCGGCGGCTTGATGTGCATGCCTTTCAGATCGTAGTTCTCCGTCGACGACGGGTACCAATAGTCCCGGTCCTCGTCCGCCGGCAGGTCGTCGTGGCTCTGGTCGAAGACGTAGTCGAGGCCGAAGCCGACGTGGCGGGTTCCGACCCGCTCGGCCACGTGGTCGACGTGGCGCAGCAGCCGTTCGGTGGAGATGTCGTTGTCGCCCAGGAAGGGCCCGATACCGCAGATCCCGACCACGCCGTCCGTCCGGGCGCAGGCATCGATCTGCTCGTCGGTGATATTGCGCGGGTGATCGCGCAATGCCTTGACGTTGGAGTGGGAGAAGACCACCGGGCGCGTCGAGACCTCCATCGCATCCAGGCTGCTGCGCAGACCCATGTGGGAGCAGTCCATGATGATGCCGAGTTCGTTGATGCGCTCGACCACCCGGCGTCCGAGGGGGCTGAGACCCCGGTCGTCGTCGTGGCAGCCCCCGGAGATGGAATTGTTGCGGTTGTATGCCAGGTGCATCTGCCGCACGCCGAGATCGCCGAACAGGCGCAGCATGTCGAGGTCGTCCCGGAGCATCATGGAGCCTTCCAGGTCGAAGGCGACCGCCAGACGCCCGTCGCGCTTGGCCTGGCGCACGTCGTCGGGCGTGCGGGCCAGCAGGAAGCCCTCGGGGTGATCGGCCAGCCAGGCGCGGTAGCCCGCCAGGACCCGCACGATCTGGTCCAGGGGGTTGTAGTCCATGCCGACGTTCACGTGAACGAAGCTGACGCCCGCCGCGCGGTGGCGCTCCAGGGCCGACAGGTCCGGGGAGGGGACGAGCGGCAGGCAGGCATGGGCGTCCCAAACGATCAGCTTCTCGTAGAAGCGTGCTGCGGTGTCATCGGGCATGGCCACTGACCTCTCCATGTGGCGTTGCGTCTGAGCTCCACGCGAAGTCCGGCGGATAGAGATGGCATGCGACGCGGCCTTCCATGCACGCCGCGAGGGGCGGCACCTGGGTCGAACAGACCGGCATGACCTGCGGGCAGCGGGGATGAAACCGACAGCCTGGCGGCGGTGCCAGAGGATTGGGAAGGCCGGTCCCGAGCGCCGGCTCCGGAACGTCCTTCGCCGGCTCGGGCGTGAGCACGGACTCGAGCAGGGCCCTGGTGTAGGGATGGCGGGGGGCTGCGAAGATAGCGGCCGCGTCGTTCTCCTCCACCAGGCGTCCCAGGTACATGACGGCGACCCGGGAGGCCATGTGCTCGATCACCGCGAGATTGTGGGAGATCACGATATAGGTCAGGCCGAACTCGGCGCGCAAGTCCTGCAGCAGATTGAGGATCTGGGCCTGAACCGAGACGTCGAGAGCGGAGGTCGGCTCGTCGCAGATCAGTATCTCGGGCCGCACGATCAAGGACCGGGCGATGGCCACGCGCTGACGCTGGCCGCCGGAAAGCTCGCTCGGCCGGCTGTGCAGCAGGCGCCGTGGCAGGCCCACGTGGTCGAGGATCTCGGCGGCGCGGCGCGCGCGCTCCCTGCGGTCGCCGATGGCGTGGACCTTGAGTGGGGTGGTCAGGATCGAACCCACGCTCTTGCGCGGGTTGAGGGAGGAGTTGGGGTCCTGGAAGACGATCTGGACCTTGCGCGCGCGGGCCAGGCGGTCCATTTCGGCGACCGGCCGGCCGTCGATCAGGACCTCTCCGGCGCTCGGCGGCTCCAGGCCCAGCAGCAGGCGTGCCAGGGTCGACTTGCCGCAGCCCGACTCGCCCACGAGGCCCAGAACCTGGCCGCGCTCGACCTGGAAGGTGACGCCGGATACTGCCTGGACGACTCCGCCGGCGCCGCCGAGACCGCGCCTCAGGCGGTAGGTGCGCTGCAGGTTGCGGGCCTCGATGGCCGGCGTCATGACGCCGCCTCCGCGAGCCGGACCCGGGACTCCGCCGGCGGCAGCAGGCAGCGGTAGGCGTGGGTCGGCGTCAGCGGCTCCAGCTTCTGCCGCCCCTCGCGGCACGCCGCGATTGCGTGGGCGCAGCGTGCTTCGAAGCAGCAGCCTTCGGGCGCTCCAATCATCGAGGGAACCGCCCCCGGAATGATGCCCAGCCTGCCGCCGTGGGTCCGGCCCGGCAGGCAACGCATCAGGCCCTGGGTGTAGGGATGGCAAGGGCGCGCGAAGAGCTCGGCGGCAGTCGCCTGCTCGACGATCTCGCCGGCGTACATGACCAGTACACGGTCGGCCATGCGCGCGACCACGCCTAGGTCGTGGGTGATGAGAATCACGGCGAGCCCCAGGTCCCGCTGCAGGCGTTTCAGGAGGGACAGCACCTGGGCCTGGATGGTGACGTCGAGCGCCGTGGTCGGCTCGTCGGCGATCAGCAGGTCCGGCTCGCACATCAGCGCCATGGCGATCATCACCCGCTGGCGCAGGCCGCCCGAAAGCTGGTGGGGATACTGCTCCAGGCGCTCTGCCGGGGCCGGCACGCCGGCGGTCTCGAGAAGATCGATGGCCCGGGACCGGGCGGCCCGGCGAGAGCCGCCGCGGTGGCGCAGATAGACCTCCATGAGCTGGTCGCCGATCTTCAAGACAGGGTTGAGCGAGGTCATGGGGTCCTGAAAAATCATCGCCATCCGATCGCCACGGAGCTTGCTCAACTCGGCGCGGTCGGCCCCGGTCAGCTCTCGTCCGGCAAAGCTGAGGGTCCGGGCACGGTGCCGCGCGCGCCGCGGCAGTAGGCCCATGAGGGCAAGGGAGGTGAGCGACTTGCCGCAGCCGGATTCGCCGACGATGCCGACGATCTCTCCCCTCTCGACGCCGAAGCTGACGCCGCGGACCGCGGAGAGAAGCCCTTCCGAAGTCGGGATCTCGACCTCCAGGTCGCGAACCTCCAGGAGGCCGCTCATGCCTCTTCCCCCAGGCCCAGCAGATCTCGGAGCCCGTCGCCGAAGAGGTTGATCGAGAGCACGATGAGGAACAGGGCGGCGCCGGGAATGTAGAGCAGCCAGGGGTCGAAGAAGAGGTACTGCCGGGCCTGCGCCAGCATCAGCCCCCAGGAGGGAGTCGGCTCCTGGACGCCGAAACCGAGGAAGGACAGCGCCGCCTCGAGCAGGATGGCGTAGGCCATCTCTATGGTGCCCACGACCACCACGGCGTTCATGACGTTGGGCAGGACCTCGCTCAGAAGAATCTGGCGGTGGGAACAGCCGATGCTTCTGGCGGCGGTCACGTAGTCCTTGCCGGCGACCTGCTGGGTCGCGCTGCGCACCACCACCGCGAAGCGGTCCCAGAGGAAGAGGCCGAGTGTGACGATGGTGCCCCAGAGCGAGGCGCCGAACACCACCACCACCGCCATGGCCACGAGGAACACCGGCAGCGCCAGACGGGTGTTGATGACGAACATCAAGACCTGATCGATGCGCCCGCCGAAGTAGCCGGCAACCAGGCCCAGGGTCGTGCCGATCAGCCCCGACATCACCATGACCGAGACGCCGATCAGCAAGGAAATCCGGGCGCCGTAGATCAGGCGCGAAAGATAGTCGCGCCCGAAGCCGTCGGTGCCCAAGGGGTGCGCGGGATCGTAGCCGTCGAAGAAGAAGGGCGGCAGCAGCCGGCGGGAGAGGTCGTGGGCGTAGGGGTCGTGCGGTGCGAGCAGCGGCGCCGCCAGGGCGACTAGAAACACCGCCAGCAGCACGGCTCCGCCGACGAGCGCGCTGACGTTGCGGCCGGCGCGGCGGAAAAAGAGCCGGGCCGCCTGGGTCCGGCCGCTGTCCGCGCTGGTCTGAACCGCTTCGCTCATGGCCTCAGGCGATCCGGATGCGGGGATCGAGCGCCGCGTTGACCAGGTCCGCGCCCAGGGTGAGCAGCACGTAGAAGGCCGCGATGATCAGGGTGATGGCCTGCACCACGGGAAGATCGGAACGCACGGTGGCGTCGTAGCCGAGCCAGCCGATGCCCTGCAGGGCGAAGATCTGCTCGACCACGATCGAGCCCGCCAGCATGGTGCCGAGCTGGACGGCGGAGACCGAGACGATGGGGATCATGACGTTGCGGAGCGCGTGCTTGAACAGCACGCTGGCCGGCCGCAGGCCCTTGGCCCAGGCGGTGCGGACGTAGTCGGATTCGAGAGCGTCGATCATGCCGGCGCGGGTCAGGCGCATGAGTGCGGGTGTTGCGAAATAGCCGAGCGCCACGGTGGGCATGACGAAGTTCTGCCAGCTCGCGTTGCCGGAGACCGGCAGCCAGTGGAGCGTCAGCGAGAAGAAGACGATCATCAGCAGCGCCAGCCAGAAGGTGGGCATGGCCTGGCCGACCACCGCCAGGAAGAGGCAGAGACGGTCGATCAGCGAGCCCCGCCGGATCGCCGCGACGACGCCGAGGGGAATCGACAGCAGAAGGGCGAAGACGAGGGCCGCGACGCCCAGCGAGAGCGTGATTGGCAGGCGCGAGGCCAGCATGTGGGAGACGGGCTGCTGGTAGTGGTAGGACATGCCGAAATCGCCGACCGCGGCCTTGGCGCACCAGGCCAGGTATTGCTCGACGATGGGCCGGTCGAAGCCGTAGTAGGCGCGGATGCGGGCGATGTCCTCGGCCGAGGCCTCCTTGCCGGCCACGGCAATGGCCGGATCGCCTGCCAGATGGGCCAGCGAGAACGTGAGGGCGGAAACCAGCAGCAGGGTCAGGAGGGCGCTCGCCAGACGCTTGGCGACGAACTGCAGCATGGCCGGCGGCGCTGGATCAGCGCCAGACGGCCCGCGCGACCCTGAGGAAGTTCTCCCCAAGAATCCCACGCACCGCCGCTTCGGAGTAGCCCCTCGTGAGCAGGGCTTCCGTCAACTCCGGTAGCTGCTCGGGTTGGAAGAAGGCCGTCATCTTGTCGTAGTTGCCGCTCTGCGGGGACTTCACGCCCGCCATGTAGCGCTGCATGTCCTCCACATCGTAGACGAAGTCGAGGCCGAGGGCGATGTGCTCGGTGCCGATCAGCTCTGCGTAGTGGTCGATCTGCCGGACCAGGACCGGCGTCGAGGAATCGTTGTCGCCCATGAAAATGCCCACGCCGACGACGCCGACGATGCCGCCGGTCGCGGCGCAGGCCCGGGCCAGATCGTCGTCGATGTTGCGGTCGTGGTCCCAGAGCGCCCGCGGGTTGGAGTGGGAGAAGATCACCGGCGCGCTCGAGACCTCCATGGCATCCAAGGAGGTGCGGCGGCCGGTATGGCTGCAGTCGACGACCATGCCGACCCGGTTCATCTCCTCGACCAGCTTGCGGCCGAACAGGCTGAGCCCGGCGTCGCCAGGCTCGTGGCAGCCGTCGCCGACCCGGTTGCGCTTGTTGTAGGCCAGCAGCATGTGCCGGACGCCCAGCTTGTAGTAGACCTCGACCATGTCGAGATTGCCATCCAGGGCATTGGTGCCTTGGAGGTTGAAGGAGAGAGCAAGGCGCCCGTCGCGCTTCGCAGCCAAGATGTCGTCCGCCGTCTCGACGAAGCGGTAGCGCTCCGGATGGGCGAAGATGAAGTGCCGCTCGCGGGCGATCTTCTTCACCAGATCGAGCATGGATTCGGCGTCCGAGCAGAGCGTGAGCGACACGAAGTCGACGCCGCTCTCGATCATGCGCGGCAGAGCCTGCTCTCGGAACTCCGCCCGCCCGTAGTCGGTCCAGGGCAGGGTCGTGTCGCAGACCAGGGCGTCGCGGTGCAGCGCCGCGGCGTCCGGCGAGGTTTGGGATGTCATGGCGAGGAAACTCCGAACGGCGGGCGGCGCGCCAAATCTAGCGGCGCGCCGCCCGATCGCCAAATCACTTCCAGCTATACTCGTAGAACCGCGGAATCTCGTCGGCGTAGGGCGTGAAATTCAGGTCCGAGTTCCAGCCGTAGCTCCGGACGCCGCTGAAGGTCGGCAGAATGTAGGCCTGCTCCGAGATGCGGCCGATGGCCTTGCCGTAGAGGTCCTCGCGCACTCCCGGATCGGTGCTGGTGTCGGCCGCCTTCAGCCACTCGATGACCTCGGCATCCTGGGCGAAGTCGTCCTCGCTGCCGTTGAAGAAGATGCTGATGCTGGCCGCCGCGTCGGCCAGGGAATAGGAACCCCAGTTGGTCAGCCAGAGCGGCGCCTTGTTGGACATCTGGGCGTCGCGGTAGGCCTCCCAAGGTAGCCGGTGCAGCTTGGTCTCGATGCCGATCTTGGCGAGGTCGCCCATCACGGCCTCGGCTTCGTGGGCCGGCGCCTCTGCGTAGAGATCGATGCTGAAGCCGTCCCCGTAGCCTGCCTCGGCGAGCAGCGCCCTGGCCTTCTCCGGGTCGTAGTCGTAGACCGTGGCTTGCGATTCGTCGCAGCCGAACTGCAGTGGATGGCACGGCGTGTTGACCACCCGCGGGGCGCCGCCCAGCAGGTTGTCGACGATCGCCTGGCGGTTGACGGCGTGGCTGATGGCCTTGCGGACCTTGGGATCCGCGACCGGATCGCTTTGAGTGCGCCCCGAGGCATCCATTCCCAGATAGAAGATGCGCAGCGTCTCGGCCATCTCGGCGGTGACGCCAGGCGTGCCCTGGAGCTTCGCGACCAGGTCGGGGGTCAGGTCGGCGGTGACGTCGATGCCGCCGGAGATGAGCTCGGCCACCTGGGTCTGCACGTCGGGAATCTCCCGCACCACGACGTTGGCGATCTGGGCGGTGCCCTTCGGGCTGCCCCAGGTGTAGTCCTCGTTGCGCACGAGGGTGTATTCCTCGCCGGGCTTCATGTTGACCACCTTGTAGGGCCCGGTGCCGATCGGCATGTTGGACATGCCTTCGGTGCCGACTTCGGCGTAGTACTCGTTCGGATAGATCGGCATCGGCCCGGCCAGAAACTCCAGGGCCTGCGGGAAGGGTCCCTTGGTGTGGATGCGCACGGTATAGGGATCGATTTTCTCGACGTGGTCGATCCAGTTCACGATGCGCTGGAACTTCACGCCGCTGTCGGGCGCCGAGACGGTATTGTAGGTGTAGACCACGTCGTCGGCGTCGAAGGGCTCGCCGTTGTGGAAGGTCACGCCTTCGCGCAGGGTCAGCTCTAGGGTGGTGTCGTCGATCCAGGTCCAGCCGGTCGCCAGGTTGGGCAGGTACTGGCCGGTCTTGGGATCTCGGTAGATCGGCGTGTCCCAGACCATGGCCGTGAACCAGATGCCGGACCGGGTCGCGCCGTAGTAGTTGTCCGCATTGACCATGACGCCGTCGACACCCCAGGCGACCCGAAGTGTGTCGTCCGACTTGCCCGCCTGCACCGCCTGGGCACCGAGCGCCAGTGCGGCCGCGGCCGCAAGGATTGTTCTGTTCCAGGTCATCGGCTTTCTCCCTGTCCCTTCGTTTGTTCGCTCTCGCCGACACGGCTGCGCGGCGATTTATGGTGGCAGGATAGGAGCGTCTGCGCGTATTCTCCAATATCAATTAGGCAAGAATTGATGATCTGCAGGTATCAATGCAAATCGACTTGCGGCATCTCAGGGCCTTTTGCGCCGTGGCCGAGGAGCTCAGCTTCCGGCGCGCTTCCGACCGGATCGGCGTCGCCCAGCCCGCGCTCAGCCGCACCATCAAGCAGCTGGAGGAGGAGACCGGCGTCAGCCTGTTCGAGCGCACGACCCGCGTGACCCGGCTGACGGAAGCCGGGCGCGTGTTCCTGGTCCGCTCCCAGGCGCTGTTGGAGAGCCTCGGCGAGGCCGTCGATCTGGCTCAAAGAGTGCAGAAGGGCGTGGCCGGCGAGGTGCGGGTCGGCTTCAACGACTTCGCCATCAGCGGCCTCCTGCCGGAGACGGTGCGCCGCTTCCGTGCCGCCTTTCCCGAGGTCGAGGTGCACCTGGTGGACTCGCCGACGCCGGAGATGCTGAGCATGGTGCTCGACGGCGCGCTCGAGGTGGCCTTCCATACCGGGCCGGTGGACCACGGCGACCTGGACTATATCGTGGTGCGCAAGGAGCGGCTGGTCTGCGTGCTGCCGGCCTCCCACCGCCTGGCCGCCCAGGACAGCGTGTCGGTCGCCGAGCTGGCCGGCGACTACTTCATCATGGGCCGTTGGGAGACCTGGCGCATCTACCACCGGCTTATCAGGGACTTCTGCCGACGCCACGGCTTTCAGCCCCGCATCTTCCAAGAAGCGGAGCACAGCGATGGCATCATCGGCCTGGTGGCGGCCGAGATGGGGGTCACGCTCTACGTCGACAGCGACTGGCTGCACGCCATGAAGGGCATCGCCGTGAAGCCGCTAAGGGAGAAGGCGCCACGGATCGAGTCCCTGGCCACCTGGCGCCGCGACCGACGCTCGAGAATTCATGCCATCGACCACTTCCTGCAGGTGACGGCCGAGGTCGTACGGCGCAACGGGATAGAGCTGGAGTCCCCGATCTCGGACCCGGCGGCCACCGCCTGAAAATGCCGAGGGGGGTGCTGGTTCCCCAATGGATCGACCTCAGAGCGCGGCGACCCACGAGACCACGTCACGGATTCACCTCGTCAACGCGCAGCTCCCTGCACTGGGCCTCTGCGACAGAGAAAGGCGAGACCAGGCGGGAGCAAGCCCGCCGCCGGTCGGGGTCTGCGCTCTTGTGCCCGCCAAGGACAGCTTCCGGCGGCTGCAAACCGGCCTTGGCCAGGTTGAGGCAGACCGCAGGCGGCAAGGCGATCCACGAAGGGCCGGGTGGACATGGAACCGCTCAAGCGGCAGAGGACGGCGGCTTGACCGCATGGCCCTCCAACCCAAGATCGAGGTCGCGAATGAGCCTAGACGCCGTCTTGTGATTTGATAATCGGGGGCGGATCATATAAGCCTTTGAAATTCATCGACAAAGCCTGCTCCCGAGGCTCGCTCAAGGCGAAAAAGCAAGCGGTATCAACAAGATGGCCTCCTACCAGTACGTCTACGTGATGAAGGGCCTGGGCAAGACCTACCCGGGCGGGCGGCAGGTGCTGCGCGACATCTGGCTGTCGTTCTTCCCGGGCGCCAAGATCGGCGTCCTGGGCCTGAACGGGGCCGGCAAGTCGACGCTTCTGCGCATCATGGCGGGGGTCGAGACCGAGTTCGTGGGCGAGGCCTGGGCGGCGGAGCAGGCTCGTGTCGGCTACCTGCCCCAGGAGCCGGAGCTCGACCCGGCGAAGGACGTGGCCGGCAACGTCATGGAGGGCATGGCCGAGACCAAGGCGCTGCTCGACCGCTTCGAGGCGGTCAGCCTGCGCTTCGGCGAGGACCTCTCGCCCGAGGAGATGGACGCCCTCATCGCCGAGCAGGCCGAGCTGCAGGAGGCGATCGACGCGGCCGACGCCTGGGACCTGGAACGCACCGTCGAGATCGCCATGGACGCGCTGCGCTGCCCGCCGGGCGACGCCGACGTCGCCACCCTCTCCGGCGGCGAGCGGCGCCGGGTGGCCCTCTGCCGCCTCCTGCTGCAGAAGCCAGACCTGCTGCTGCTGGACGAGCCCACCAACCACCTGGACGCGGAATCCGTCGCCTGGCTGGAGCGCCACCTGGAGGACTATCCCGGCACCGTGGTGGCGGTCACCCACGACCGCTACTTCCTCGACAACGTGGCCGGCTGGATCCTCGAGCTCGACCGCGGCCACGGCATCCCCTACGAGGGTAACTACTCGGGCTGGCTGGAGCAGAAGCAGAAGCGCCTGGCGGTGGAGGAGAAGCAGGCCGCCGCCCGGGCGCGCACGCTGGCCCACGAGCTGGAATGGATCCGCGAGAGCCCGCGCGCCCGCCACGCCAAGGCCAAGGCCCGCATCACCGCCTACGAGAAGCTGCTGGGCGAGGAGAAGGAGCGCGCGCCCGAGGCCGGCCAGATCGTCATCCCGGCGGGGCCGCGCCTGGGCGACCTGGTGATGGAGGCAGAGCACCTCAAGAAGGGCTTCGGCGATCACCTCCTGGTCGAGGATCTCAGCTTCCGCATGCCCCGCGGCGGCATCGTCGGCATCATCGGCCCCAACGGCGCCGGCAAGACCACGCTGTTCCGCATGATCACCGGCCAGGAGGCGCCCGACGGCGGCGCCCTGCGCCTGGGCGAGACCGTGGCGCTCGGCTACGTCGACCAGTCCCGCGACAGCCTGGCGGCCGACAAGACGGTCTGGGAGGAGATCTCAGACGGCCTCGACGTGATCGAGCTGGGCAAAAGGAGCGTCCAGTCCCGCGCCTACGTGGCCAGCTTCAACTTCCGCGGCCCCGACCAGCAGAAGAAGGTGGGCCAGCTCTCGGGCGGCGAGCGCAACCGGGTGCATCTCGCCAAGATGGTGAAGTCGGGCGCCAACGTGCTGCTGCTGGACGAGCCGACCAACGATCTCGACGTGGACACGCTCCGGAGCCTCGAGGAGGCGCTGCTGGCGTTTGCCGGCTGCGCCCTCATCATCAGCCACGACCGCTGGTTCCTCGACCGCACCGCGACCCACATCCTGGCCTTCGAGGGCGACAGCCAGGTGGTCTGGTTCGAGGGCAACTATCAGGACTACGAGGCCGACCGCAAGCGCCGCCTGGGAGCCGAGGCCGAGCGGCCCCACCGCATCAAGTACAAGCCGCTGATGCGCTAACGCGCTTTCTGTACTAGCTGTGCCGGCCCTCTCCCCCTCCCGGCCACCCATAGCATACGATTCCGTGGGTGGCCGGGAGGGGGAGAGGGCCGGTGCGAATCCACGCTAGTGGATATCAAACCAAAGACGCGAGCCCGCGTGGGGCGAGCGGCTACTGCGCCGCGACCGCCGGCTTGAAGTCGCCCTTGGCGAGCTTCTCCTTCAGGAGCTCGACCAGGCCCCCCAGGCCGCCGGCGTTGCGGATCACCGAGGCGTATTCGGAACGCAGGGTGATGGCCATGCTGACGCCCTCCACCATCACGTCGAAGACCTTGTAGGCGCCGTCGCGCTCGCGCAGCCGCCAGTCGGTCTTCACCTGCCGGCCCTGGGCGTCGACGAAGGTCGTGTTGACGATGGTGTACTTCTCGTTCCGGCTGTCGGGGCGGCCGCCGTTGACGATCAGCTGCTCGCCCTTGTACTGGGAGAAGAGCGGCAGGAAGCGCTGCACGATCACGTCCTCGAAGACGTCGACGAACTCCTCCCGCTCCTCCGGGCTGGCCCTGCGCCAATTGGCGCCGACCACGAAACGGCCGATGGTCGGGATGTCGAAGGTCTCGTTCAGCAGCGACCGGAAGATCTCCTCGCGCTCCGCGTCCTCGCGCTCCGGGTCGGTCAGGCCGTCGATGGCGCGCTGGCGCATGGTGTCGAGAAATACGGCCGCCGGGTGTTCGCCCGCGGCGTTGTCGGCCCGCGCGAGGCGCAAGGGGCCGAGGGCCGCGGCCGTCAGCAGACCGGTCAAGCCGATCATCTGTCTTCGGGTCAGCATGGCGCTCACTTGACGTTTGACGCTTGATTGATACGCAGCCGGGTGGGTCTGGCGTTCGCTTCGGAATCCGCCTCGAGATCGTTTCGGATCTCGGCTTCGCGCCGCTGGCGGTAGAGCGAGCGCAGACGGGCGTAGAAATCGAGCGCGTCGCGCTCGATCTCGTCCAGGGTGGCAAGGTTGCGCTCGCGGAAGTCGATGCCCTCGGCGGCGGCGCGATAGAGCAGCCACTCGTCCTTGTCGTAGTGGTCGGCGATGTAGGTCAGGGGATCGAGGAAATAGTCGACCACCCGGCCCGTCGCGTCGCGCACGTTGGAGGGCCCGAGCAGGGGCAGCATGAGGTAGGGTCCTTCCCCGATGCCGTAGCTGCCCAGCGTCTGGCCGAAATCCTCGGCGTGGTAAGGGTCGCCCATGTCCACCGCCACGTCCCAGATGCCGAAGATTCCCGCCGTCGAATTGATCACGAAGCGGCGGGTCGTGGTCCCGGCGCGGTCAAGATTGCCCTGCAGCAGGTCGTTGGCGAGGATCACCGGCGAGCGCAGGTTGCGGAGCACGTTGCGAACCCGGTCGCGCAGATATTGCGGCACCAGGTCCCGGTAGACCACCGCCGCCGGGCGGATGATCGCCGCGTCGAGGGCCTGGTTGAAGGAGAAGATCAGGCGGTTGGGGATCTCCAACGGATCGTTCTCGTCCTGGATTTCCTCCTCGTAGTCGGCGAAGGGGTCGTCTTCCAGCTCGTCGAATTCGTCGCCCCAGGCGTTGGCGGCGCCCAGCAGCACGGCCAACGAGAGGGCCGCGGCGATCCAGGCGCGCGGCCAGACCCACTCGAACCTATGCTCCACCCCTAAGGCTCCGACCATCGCCTCGCACCACAAAACCGCCGGCCGCTGGCGATCCTCCGCCCTGCGGCCGTCGCGGTAATCCACTTCTACGTCGCCCCCGGCGGGTACCGGCCCTTTCTTATCGCTGGGGCTTGGCCGGCAGCCTTTGCCGAAATGGTTAAAATTCGCTCAAAACCATGCACCGGCGGGCCGCGCGGGTCTGCCGGTGCGAAGGGCGGCGTCGATTTCTGGCGAACTCAGCTATCACAGCCACATCGCGAAGGCTAGATGGAGCAGGGTATTTTTTCCCGCCATGGCTTGCAGTTCCGCCCGGGCACCGTCCGGCGTTGCGCGGTTTCTCTTTCGATGTCAATGTCTTAGAGTCGATCTGCCAATGCCGGGTTCGCATCGGCCCTGTGGCGGAGGCGCCACAGCCACGGGTGCGCCGCCATCCGAAACCGCGGGCCCCGCGGCACGCCGCCTCTTGCCGTCGGGCGGAGGCTGTTCCTTAATGGCGTCGGCGGGTCCCGGCGGCCGGCCGCCAGCTGGCAAGATTGTCTTTTTCGCTCAGATGTTTAACTCTGGGGGATAGGTTAGGTGTCGCGGGATTTGGATGTTTAGCGGTTTTTTTCGGGGGAGTCTCGTCGCGGGTACGGCGCTGGTTCAGGCGGCGGCGGTGGCGTTCGCGGTCCTGGGCGCGTCGCCAGCCCATGCGCGCTGCACCGATCCGCCGGGTCCCGGCGTGAACTGGCAGCGCTGCTCGATGGACGGCCTCGACCTCATCAATGTGGACCTGAGCGGCGCGCGCCTGCGCGACGGCAGCTTTTTTCGGGCCGACCTCTCCGGCAGCAACCTCACGGACATCGAATCCTACCGGGCCAAGTTCGTGAACGCGAAGCTGCAGAACGCCGTGCTGGACGGGGCGAAGCTCTTCGAGGCCGACCTGACGAAGGCGGACCTGAGCGGCGCTTCCATGGTCGGGGTCGACCTGCGGCGGGCCCGCCTGTTTCGCGCCAATCTGCGCGACGCCGACCTGACCGACGCCCAGCTCGGCGGCGCCGACCTGACCCGCGCCGAGCTCTCGGGGGCGACCTGGACCGACGGCGAGCGCGTCTGCGCCGAAGGCTCGGTGGGGCGCTGCAACTAGAGCGGGACGGGATGAGATTGAAGCAACGCTGTTGGCCTGGGTTGGCTCGGTCCGCTAGGCGCGGGGCGAAGCGCGATGTGGGGCATCGGGCGAGGCCCGCAACGACGCGGCGGGCCAACCCAGGCCAACCCGTACGGGACGGGCGCTTTTGGCCGGACGCCGCGTCGCTCCTCCTCGAATATGCTTCGGCATGTCCTTCGTCGTCGCTCCTAACGTCCGGCCAAAATCGCTCCGTCAGCGTGGTTCAATCTCATCCCGTCCCGCTCTAGGGGCCTGCGCGCCGAGGGCTCGTCGATGCGGGACGCCGATTCGGGTGCGTCAGTGTGATGGAGCCGACGGAGACGCCTGAGGGCTCGGTCCAGAGCGGGCGCGTGCGGTCGCTGTGGCAGCGCCTGCTGCGCAGCAACCAGCTCATGCTGTCGCTCCTCGCGGTGGTGATCGGCGTGGCCTCGGGCCTGGCGGCCATCGCCTTCCGCTACGCCATCGACCTGGTGCAGCGCGGCGCCCTGGGTTTCGGCGGCGAGCGGGTGGCGGGCCAGGCGGCCGGGCTCGCCTGGTGGCACCTGCTCCTGGTGCCCGCGGCCGGCGGCCTCGCCGTCGGCCTCTTCGTCTACTACGCCATGCCCGGCCGACGGCCCCAGGGGGTCGCCGACGTGATCGAGGCGAGCGCGCTCAGGCATGGGCGCATGTCCCTCTGGACCGGACTCAAGGCCGCCCTGGTCAGCGCCGCCTCCCTCGGCGTCGGCGCCTCGGTCGGCCGTGAGGGGCCGGTGGTCCACCTGGGCGCCAGCCTGGGCAGCTGGGCGGCGGCCCGCCTGCACCTGGGCCGCGGCCTGACGCGCACGCTGCTCGGCTGCGGCGTGGCCGGGGCGGTGGCCGCCTCCTTCAACGCGCCGATCGCCGGCAGCTTCTTCGCCCTGGAGGTGGTGGTCGGGCACTACGCGCTCTCCGCCTTCGCACCCATCGTCATCGCCTCGGTCACTGGGACCATCGTCAGCCGCATGCACTACGGCGATTTCCCCGCCTTCGTGGTTCCGCCGGACCGGGTCATCGCCTCCTTCTGGGAGATACCGGCCTTCGCCCTGCTGGGCATTGTCTCGGCGGCGGCGGCCATCCTCTTCATGCGCTCGGTCATGCTGGCCCAGGAGGCGACCGAGAGAGTCCCCCTCCCGAGCTGGAGCCGCCCGGCTTTCGCCGGCCTGGCGGTCGGGGCCATCGCCCTGGTCTACCCCCAGGTGCTGGGCGTCGGCTACGAGGCGACCGACGCGGCCCTCTCGGAACACTATGGGCTCTGGCTGCTGCTTGCCCTCATCGTGGCCAAGACCCTGGCCACGGCCGTCTGCCTCGCCGGCGGCTTCGGCGGCGGCGTCTTCTCGCCGTCCCTCTTCCTCGGCGCCATGGTGGGCGGCGCCTACGGCATCATCGCCACCAGCGTCTTTCCCGAGCACTCCTCCGGGCACGGCGCCTACACCATGATCGGCATGGGCGCGGTAGCCGGGGCGGTGCTGGGCGCGCCCATCTCGACCATCCTGATGATTTTCGAGCTGACCGGGGACTACGCCCTCACGGTCGCGGTCATGGTCGCCACCGTGATCGCCTCGACCATAACCCAGCAGCTCCACGGCTCCTCCTTCTTCCACTGGCAGCTGGAGCGGCGCGGCCTGTCGGTCGGCGAAGGACGGGAGGTCAATCTGCTGCGCGAATCCCGGGTCAGCAGCGTGATGGACGACAAGGTCCAGTCCGTCGGCGCCGGCGCGTCGCTCGCCGAGGTGCGCGAAGGGCTCCAGACCGCGCCTTGGGGCGAGCTTTTCGTGATCGACGGCGCGCGCCGGCTCTGCGGCAAGATCACCCTGGCGGACCTGCACGATTCCGCCTTCGACCCGAGCCAGGACGAGGACAAGACGGCAGCGGACGTCTGCCGGCCCGAGCCGGCGACGCTCACGCCCGATGACGACCTCATGACCGCGGTCAACCTGTTCGGCGCGTCGGGTGAGGCGCACCTGCCCGTCGTGCGGAACCAGGAGGTGAAGGTCCTGGTCGGCGTCGTCCACGAGCACCGCATCATGACCGCCTACCACCAGGCGCTGCGCAGCATCCGCGCCGAGGAGCGCGGCGAGGCCTAGAGCGGGATGGGATGAGATTGGATCAACGCTGTTGGCCTGGGTTGGCTCGGTCCGCTAGGCCCGCAACGACGCGGCGGGCCAACCCAGGCCAACCCGTACGGGACGGGCGCTTTTGGCCGGACGCCGCGTCGCTCCTCCTCGAATATGCTTTGGCATGTCCTTCGTCGTTGCTCCTAACGTCCGGCCAAAATCGCTCCGTCAGCGTGGTTCAATCTCATCCCATCCCGCTCTAGAGGGGAGCCGGTCCGGTTTCGCGCTCAGAAGCTCGGGTCGAGCTTCAGGTAGTCGTAGCGGTCGCCCGAGGTGATCGAGAGCTCGCGCAGGCCGCCGCGGGACAGCACGGTGACGGGCACTTCCACGCCCGGGTCGCCGAGGGCCCAGACCTGCCGGTAGAACTCGGCCATGCCGTCCACGGGCTGGCCGTCCACGGCGACGATCATGTCGTCGGGCTCGATGCCGGCGGCGGCGGCCGGCCCGCCGGGGGCGACCCGGTTGACGATCAGATGCCCCCTGAGTTCCTGGGTGAAGACGCCCAGCCAGGGCTGGCGCGGGCCCTGGGCGCGGCCGTGGGTCTTCAGATCGTCGAGGATGGGCTTGAGCGCGTCGATGGGCACGAACATGTTGCCGGCCATCTGCATCCCCGGCCGGGCGGCGTCGGAGATGAACAGCGAGCCGATGCCGAGCAGCCGCCCCTCCGGGCCGATCAGGGCCGCGCCGCCGAAGCTCCTGTGAGGCGGCGAGGTGAAGATGGCGTCGGGCAGCAGGTACTCCCAATAGCCGGCGAACTCGCGCCGCGAGACCACGTAGGCCGCCGTCGCCGCGGGACGACCGGCATCGGTGCCAGTGAAGCTGGCCACCATGACCGGATGCTCCTCGCCGAGCGCACCCGAGTCGCCGAAGGGGATCGCCGGCAGCCCGGTATCGGCCACGGGCCGCAGCAGGCCGAAGCCGGTGCCGTAGTCGTAGGCCACCACGTCGGCCGGGACCACGCGGTCGTTCTGCAGCGTAATCTCCGCCGACGCCGCTTCCAGGATCAGGTAGCCGATGGTCAGCACCAGCCCCTCGGTGCCGATAATGACGCCGGAGCCCTCGCGTTCGGTGCCGAGCGCTTCGGCGGTGCGGGCGTCGGACGGCACCAGGGCGCGTACGCCCACCAGGGAGTCCAGGGGACTGGCAGCCCAGGCACCCGTGTGCGGAGCGAGCGGCGCGAAGCACAGCAGGGCGGTCCAAATGAAGGCCCGCATACGCACCGGGAAGGCCCGGCACGCCGAGCCGGCGGCAGTCTTCTTCATGTTGCTTCCTCCAGACCCGCGCCCGGTCTACGGGACCTTCCGCGCGACCTTAGCACAGGTCACGACCCCGGGGTCCGTTCCGACGGATGCCGGGGAGGCGCCGGAGTCCGCGCGGGTGCCGACGGCCGGCCGGCGTCGTGCTATTCATGAGGGGAACCGCCTGGGATGGAACCATACGAGGAAGGTGTGCGCTATGTCTGTGTCCATGTCGATCTGGATCGCGAAGCTGGTCGGCCCGGCAATACTGGTCAGCGCGTTCTCCATGCTGGCATCTCCGAAAAGCCTGCAAGCCTTGGCCAGCGACTTCCTGGGGAGCCGCGCGCTGATCTTCATCACCGGCATAATGATGTTGGTCTCGGGCCTTGCCATCGTGAACGCACACAATCTTTGGATTGCGGACTGGCCCGTCGTTATCACGGTTTTCGGTTGGGCCATGGTGATCGGCGGGGCCGCGCGGGCCATGTTCCCCGCGCTCGTCGTCAGGATCGGCAACACCTTCATGGATCATGTCTTCACCAGCCGGTCGGGCGGCATATTCATCACGCGCGCAGCCGGCGCGGTATGGGCACTGATCGGAGGGTTTCTGACCTACAAGGGCTACGCTTAGGAGGCTCCGTCGAGCGATTGTGCGGCGAACCACCCTCCGGCGGTGGCCTTGCGGAGGGCCGCACAGCCTAGTCGGTCATGAGCGCGCCCTCGCTGCGCCAGGCAAGCGGCTTCTCGCCGACCACCTTGGCGACGCTCATGCCGGCCACCACGTACTTGTGGACCCGCCGGTTGAGTAGCAGGCCGTCCGAGCGGGCGGCGATGGGCCGGCGGGCCTTGGCCGGGTCCTCGGCCGCGGGATCGATCAGCCAGGCCACCACATCGCCTTCGCGCAGCCTTTGGCCGAGCTCGGCCTCGAAGGAGAGGACGCCCGCCGCCGGCGCCGGCACCACGTCGCAGGCCTCGAGCCGGGTGGCCTCGCAGAGCGACTCGGGGGGCGGACCCGGATCGCCGGCCAAGAGCCCGCGGCGCTGGAGGGCCCGGAAGAGGGCGCGTGCGTCCTGCTCCGCCAGGGCGTCGGAGACGTCGGGCTGGCCGCGCAGCTCGACGGTCGCACCGAGGCAGGCCGGCGGGATGGGACGCTCGGGAAAGCGCGCCGCCAGGCGGGTCCAGAGCGTGGCGAAGCATTCGTCGAAGGCGCCGCCGCCGGAATCGTCGGCCAGCAGCACGGCCCGGCAGCCCAGCTCCGCCGCCAGATCGCGCCCCTCCGGCCAGTGGGCGGCCAGCAGGTAGAGGTGCATCAGGGCGTCGTCGTCGCAATGCAGGTCGAGCACGATATCGGCGTCGGCAGCCTGGCGGGCGAGCGCCAGGCGCAGGGCATCGATCTCCGAGACGGCCGTGCGCTCGGCAAGCAGCGCATTGATGGTCGCCCGGATCAGGGCCACGTTGGCGGCCGTGTCTTCGCCGAGACCCTCGCCGACCCGCTCGGCCAGGGGCTCGAAGATGTCGGGCCAGTTGCGGTTGAAGTTGCCGCCCCCGGCCAGCTCGAACCGGCCCGAGATCCGCCGGTTCACGATCTGATCGAGGCCGATGGGATTGGCGTAGGGCACGAGGAGGATCTGGCCGGCGATCTCGCCGCGCCCCTCGGCCGCGTCCAGCAGGCGCAGCAGGTGGTGCATGACCAGGAGGGCCGGCGTCTCGTCGGCATGGAGCGCGGCCTGCAGGTAGGCCTTGGGCCTCGCGTCGGACGCGCCATAGCGGTGGACGAGGAGGCTGCGTTCGGTCCCCGGACGCCCCGCGCCCAGCCTGTGGCGTTCCGTCTGCCGTGCCATCTGCGCCCCCTGCTCGCCTTCGCCGGAATTCGATCCGGGTGCGACCATAGCGCCTCGCGGGCGCACTTGTCTCTGGCGATCGGGACTCATTGACTCGCCGCCCGCGTACTATAAAGGTTCTCGTCATGGCCGAACCCGCACCAGAGTCCCGCGCCGTGCCGGCCGCCGTCCCGGATGGCGCAGCCTACTTGGCAGACCTCAACCCGGCCCAGCGCGAAGCGGTGGAGGCGCTCGACGGTCCGGTGCTGGTGCTGGCCGGGGCCGGCACCGGAAAGACCCGGGTGCTGACCACGCGCCTCGCGCACCTGCTCTACACCGGCCGCGCCCACCCGGGCCAGGTGCTCGCCGTCACCTTCACCAACAAGGCGGCCCAGGAGATGAAGGACCGGGTCGCCGGGTTGCTGGGCCGGCCGGTGGAGGGCTGGTGGCTCGGCACCTTCCACGCGCTCGCCGCCCGCATGCTGCGCCGCGATGCCGAGCGCGTCGGCCTCAGCCCCAACTTCACCATCATCGACACCGACGATCAGCTGCGCCTAGTCAAGCAGATCCTGAGCGCCGAGGAGATCGACGACAAGACCTGGCCGGCGCGCAGCGTGCTGGCGGCGATCCAGCGCTGGAAGGACCGGGGCCTCGGGCCCGACAAGGTCTCGGCCGCCGAGGCGGGCGACCTGGCCGGCGGAAGGGCCATCGAGCTCTACGCCCAGTACCAGTCCCGGCTCAGGACCCTGAACGCCTGCGACTTCGGCGACCTGCTGCTGCACGTGCTGACCCTGTTCCAGACCTGTCCCGACGTGCTTGCCGGCTACCACCGTCAGTTCAAGTACCTGCTGGTGGACGAGTACCAGGACACCAACGTGGTCCAGTACCTCTGGCTGCGCCTGCTGGCCCAGAAGCCCGGCAGTGATGAGCGCAACATCTGCTGCGTCGGCGACGACGACCAGTCGATCTACGGCTGGCGCGGCGCGGAGGTGGGCAACATCCTGCGCTTCGAGAACGACTTTCCCGGCGCCAAGGTGATCCGCCTGGAGCGCAACTACCGCTCCACCGGGCACATCCTGGCGGCCGCCTCGGGCCTGATCGCCCACAACGAGAGCCGGCTGGGCAAGACGCTCTGGACCGAGGACGAGATGGGCGAGACGGTGCGCCTGCGCGGCCTTTGGGACGGCGAGGCGGAGGCCCGCTTCGTGGCCGACGAGATCGAGGCCCTGCAGCGCCAGGGCCACGCCCTCAGCGAGGTGGCGATCCTGGTGCGCGCCGGCGCCCAGACCCGCGAGTTCGAGGAGCGCTTCATCACCCTCGGCCTGCCCTACCGGGTGGTCGGCGGCCCGCGCTTTTACGAGCGCCTGGAAATCCGCGACGCGCTCGCCTACCTGCGCCTGGTGCACCAGCCCGACGACGGCCTTGCCTTCGAGCGCATCGTCAACAAGCCGCGCCGGGGCCTCGGCGACGCCACCCTGCGCCAGCTCCACGCCCATGCCCGGGCGCGCGATATCTCGCTGACCCGCGCGGCCCGGGAGCTGGTGGGGACCGACGAGATCCGGGCGGCGGCGCGCAACGCCCTGGCCAAGTTCCTGGAAGCTCTCGACCGCTGGCGGACGGCGGCGGAAGGCATGCACCACTGCGACCTGGCGGGCCTGGTGCTGGACGAATCCGGCTACACGGAGATGTGGCAGAACGACAAGTCGATCGAGGCGCCGGGCCGGCTTGACAACCTGAAGGAGCTGGTCGCCGCCATGGACGAGTTCGAGACCCTGGGCGGCTTCCTCGAGCACGTCAGCCTGGTGATGGAGGCGACCGAGAGCCAGGGCCAGGACCAGGTCAACATCATGACGCTGCACGCCGCCAAGGGCCTGGAGTTCGACACCGTCTTCCTGCCGGGCTGGGAGGAGGGCCTGTTCCCCAATCAGCGGGCGCTGGACGAGAATGGCCTGAAGGCGCTGGAGGAGGAGCGCCGCCTGGCCTACGTCGGCCTGACCCGGGCCCGCCGCCGGGCCATCGTCAGCTTCGCCGGCAACCGGCGCCTGCACGGCAGCTGGGCGGCGGCCATCCCCTCGCGCTTCATCGATGAATTGGCGCCCGACTCCGTGGAGCAGGAGAGCGAGCCCGGGCTCTACGGCGCCGCCGGCACGCCGGGCGGCCTCGACAGTGCCGGCTTCGTCGAGTGGTCGGAGAACCGCTATACGCCGGGCATGGCCCGCGCCCGCCAGCGCGGCGGCGCCGAGCCCTTCATCGACGTGGTGCCGACCCGGGTCGAGAGCCTCGCCGGCCGCAGCTTCGATCCGGGCAACCGGGTGTTCCACAGCAAGTTCGGCTACGGCACCGTGCGCAGGGTCGAGGGTGAGCGCCTGACCATCGGCTTCGACCAGGCCGGCGACAAGAAGGTCATGTCCAGCTTCGTCGTGCCGGAAGACCAGGCAGGCTGAGGCGGTGACCGGCCAGGCCGGGTTCAGGCTGTGGCTCAGCCTGCCGCAGCAGGGGCTGGCCTTGTTCGAGCGGGCCCTGGGCGGCCTCGGCGGGGCCCTGGTGGTGGGCGACCCCGGGGACGCCGGCGAAGAGGTCCCGGTCGAGGTCTATCTGGCCTATCCCCCCGATCCGGCCCGCGTGACGGCGGTCCTGGCCGCCGCCTCGGCCGCCATCGGCTGCGAGCCGCCGCGCGTCTCGTCGGAGCCCTTGCCGGCCGTCGACTGGGTGGCGGAGAGCCAGAAGGGCCGGCCGCCGGTCCGGGCCGGGCGCTTCCTGCTCTACGAGGACCCCGCCGTCCGGACGCACGCCAGCGCTATCGCCATCCGCATTCCCGCCAACCAGGCCTTCGGCACCGGGCACCACGAGTCCACCCGGGGCTGCCTGCTGGCCCTCGATGCCCTGGCTCGCGGGCCGCGCCCCCGGCGGCTGCTCGATTTCGGCTGCGGCTCGGGCGTGCTGGCGGTCGCCATGGCGAAGCTCTGGCGCCGGCCGGTCTTGGCCTGCGACATCGACCGGTTGGCGGTGGCCATCGCCCGGGACAATGCGCGCCTGAACGCTGCGGGCGGGCTGGTGCGGGCGGCCTGGGCCGACGGGCCGGGGCGGGCGCCGGTCCGGCAGGGGGCTCCCTACGACCTGATCGTCGCCAACATCCTGGCCGGCCCGCTCTGTCGCTTGGCGGGCGGCTTGAGCCGGGCGCTCGCGCCGGGCGGTCGGCTGGTCCTGTCGGGGCTGCTGAGGGTCCAGGAGCCCGCGGTTCTCGCCCGCTACCGGGCTCGAGGTCTGGTGCCCGAGCGCCGCTTCGTCCTGGGCGACTGGCTCACCCTGGTGCTGGTCCCGAAGCAAAGCGGCCCGCGGGAAGACCCGCGGGCCGCAGAGACGTCGTGAGACGCCGTTGCCGGCGATCAGGCGGCGTTCAGCTTGCGCTCGGCCACGACCTCGGGCACCCACTCCACGTCGCCCTTGACGTAGCCCAGGTCGGCCATGGCCTCCGGGTCCAGGCGGGCCATGTCGCTGGCGGCCCGGCGGCTCCCGTTCCACTGCCGGAAGCTGCGCATGGGCGACCTCACGGCCCGGACCATTTGCGCCACAGTGGGACCCTCGGCGAGGTGGCTCCGGCGCGCTTTCTCCAGGGCTTCCACGAAGTCCGGGATATGGGCGCGCACCAGGCCGATGTCGTCGAGCATGCGGTCGCTCAGCCGCTCGAGGGCGTTGACCGTCCGGCGGCGCCACAGCCAATGGCGGACCGCCGCGATCGGGCCGACCTCCGGGCGTGCCGGCTCGCTCGACCGGCAATGCAGGCTCTGGACGACCGACTCGATGCTGCCGCGCGCGAGGCCGATGTCCCTCAGCGAGTGGTCGTTCAGCCGCCGCAGCTCGGCGATGGCCCGCCGCTTCTCGATCCTCTGGCGCAGCGGCGAGAGCAGCCGGTAGCGCAGGATCCAGGCGACCTCCGCCAGGCCGCTGAAGCGGCTGGCCGCGGCCAGAACGCTGGCTGCGGAACCCTGCCGGGCCGCTTGCCGGGTGTGCACGTCGTCAGCGAGACGAACCTTCGAGTTCTCCTCTCGCGCCTCTTCCTGAACGGCGCGCTTCACCCGGCGAATCTCTTGTATTTCTCTTTCTGTCAGACGTGACATCTGTCCGATCCCTTTTTTCGAGAGCGAAGTCTTTCGCTGGGTTGAAACAGGAAGGCGGGCAGGGTTTGGGCCCTGCCTCGCCTTCGACTGCCATGAAGATGAGCCTCCCAAGGCCGTTGATGGAGCGGTTTTTTTGCACTGCAGCATTGCGGGCCTGGCATGGCTCCCGGCGCGCCTTGTGCAGAGATCTTCTCGGCGGCTTATTTTGGCGCGGGAGCGCTTGTTTCGGGCGCCTTGCGGCCATAGCTTCCAAAGGGTGCTATCTTGCGACTTCCCAGGAAACCGGTGGACCAGGCCATGACCGAGAAGAAGACCCGTCAGGAGGGCGACGGCGCCCTCGACCAGGCCCTCGAAACGGCGGGCTACGAGGGCGGCGGCGCGGCTCTCCGTGCGCTCCTGCGTGGCGTCCTGGCCGCTCCGGAGCCCCTCGCGTCCGAAGGCTGGCTCGACCTTTTCGGCCTGGATCTGTCCACGGATCAGGCCGCGGCCTTCAAGTCCGTCAAGATGGAGCTGGCGGCGGGCCAGCCCGACGGGGTTGCCGCCGGCCCGGCCGAGGCACCCGGGCGGCTCGCCGACCTGAGGGCCGAGCTTGCCCGCCGTAAACTGCAAGGCTTCCTGGTGCCTCGGGCCGACGAGCACCAAGGCGAATACGTGTCCCTCAGGGCGGAGCGCCTGGCCTGGCTCACCGGCTTCACCGGCTCGGCCGGGCTCGCCGTGGTGCTGGCCGAGGCGGCGGCCGTCTTCGTCGACGGACGCTACGTGCTGCAGGTGCGAAATGAGACCGACGGCGCGCTCTACCGGCGGCAGCACGTGACCGAAGAGCCGCCCGAGGACTGGATCGCGGCCAACCTGCCCGCCGGCGGCAAGCTGGGCTACGACCCCTGGCTGCACACCGAGGCCCAGGTGGCCCGGCTGAAGAAGGCCGTCAAGAAGGCCGGCGGGGAACTGGTGCCCTGTCCGGAGAACCCGCTGGACGCGGTCTGGCCGGACCAGCCGCCGCCGCCGATCTCACCCGTCAGGGCCCACTCTCTGGACTATGCCGGCCGCGGCTCTGACGAGAAGCGCCATGAGCTCGGGGCCGCCCTCGGCGACGGGGGCGCCGACGCGGCGGTGCTCAGCCTGCCGGATTCCGTCGCCTGGCTCCTGAACGTGCGGGGCGGCGACGTGCCCCACACGCCGCTCGCCCTCTCCTTCGCGGTCCTCTACGGGGACGGGCGGGTCGACTGGTTCATCGACCGGCGCAAGCTGGTGCCGGGTCTGGAGGACCATATCGGCCCGGAGGTGTCGGTCGAGCCACCCGAGGCCCTGGGGCCGGCCCTCGATGCCCTGGGGGCGGAGGGCCGCGCCGTGCAGGTCGATCCGGCAACGGCGGCCTCCTGGATCTTCGAGCGCCTGCGCGCGGCGGGGGCCCGCCTGGTCGAGGCCGACGACCCCTGCCTGCTGCCGAAGGCCAAGAAGAACGAGGTGGAGCTGGAGGGTGCCCGGCGCGCCCATCTGCGCGACGGGGCGGCCGTCACCCGCTTCCTCGCCTGGCTGTCGAGCGAGGTGGCCGAGGAGGGCGACAACCTGGGGGTCAGCGAGATGGAGGCGGCCGAGAAACTGAAGGCCTTCCGCGCCGAGACCGGCGAGCTGCGCGACCTCTCCTTCAACACCATCTCCGGCTCGGGGCCGAATGGGGCTTTGATGCACTACCGGGTGAGCGAGGAGAGCAACCGGCGCATGGGCGTCGGCGAGCTCTATCTGATCGATTCCGGCGGCCAGTATCCCGACGGCACCACGGACGTGACCCGCACGCTCGCCATCGGCACGCCGACCCGGGAGATGCGCGAGCGCTTTACCCGGGTGCTCAAGGGCCACATCGCGATTGCCCGGCTGCGCTTTCCCCGGGGCACCAACGGCTGCCAGATCGACAGCCTGGCGCGCCTGCCGCTCTGGCAGGCGGGCCTGGACTTCGACCACGGCACCGGCCACGGAGTCGGCAGCTACCTGGGCGTCCACGAAGGCCCGCAGCGTATCTCCAAGGCCGCAAGCCGGGTCGCCCTCGAACCCGGCATGATCGTCTCCAACGAGCCGGGCTACTACAAGGAAGGCGCCTACGGCATCCGCATCGAGAACCTGGTGGCCGTGACCGAATGCGAGAAGCAGCCGGGCGAGGACAAGGAGACGCTGGCCTTCGAGACCCTGACCCTCGCGCCCATCGACCTGAGCCTGGTGGAGCCGGACCTGCTCACTCCTGAGGAAAGGGACTGGCTGAATGCCTACCACGATCGGGTGCGCGAGACGCTCACGCCCCTGCTCGACGATGAGACGGCGCGCTGGCTGAGCGAGGCGACCCGCCCGCTTCCGTCCTGACATGACGGGCGGCCGCCCGTGGCGAGGCAGGGCTCTGGCCTTGGTGCTCGGCCTGGGGCTGGCCGCCTGCGCCGGGCAGCCCGGCGGGCCCGCGCCTCCGGAGTTTGCCCAGGTCTGTCCCGCGGTGGGCGGCTGGCTGCTCCCGGCGAGCGGCGCGGCGCCGGACAAGCGCGCGCTGCTGGAGGAGCTGAGCACGCGCCGCATCGTGCTGCTGGGCGAGGTCCATGACAGGGCCGAGCACCATCGTTGGCAGCTCCAGGCGCTGGCCGGGCTCCACGCGCTTCGCCCGGACCTAGTGGTCGGCTTCGAGGCCTTCCCCCGCTCGGTGCAGCCGGCGCTCGAGCGCTGGTCGGCCGGTGAGACGGACGAAGGGGCTTTCCTGCAGGAGGTCCGCTGGCGCGAGGTCTGGAACTTCGATCCGGACCTCTACCTGCCGCTTTTTCACTTCGCGCGCATGAACCGCCTGCCGCTGGTCGCCCTCAACGTGGAGCGCGACCTGGTCCGCCGGATTGGGGAGGAGGGCTGGGAGGCGGTGCCGCCGGAGGAGCGGGAAGGCCTCGGCGCGCCGCGGCCGCCGAGCCAGGCCTACCTCGAGAGCTTGGCCGAGGTCTATCGGCAGCACGGCGAGTCCGCAGCGGCGGACTCGGAGGAAGCACCGAAGGAATTCGACCTGGAGGACCCGGACTTTCGCGGCTTCGTGGATGCCCAGCTGGTTTGGGACCGGGCCATGGCCGAGGCCCTGGCGGCCGCCGCCGCGCGGCCCGGCGCCCCGCTGGTGGTCGGCATTATCGGCGAGGGCCACCTGCGCCACGGCCACGGTGTTCCCTGGCAACTGGCTGACCTGGGCGTCGACGACGTGGCGGTGCTGCTGCCCTTCTATGCCGGAGCCGACTGCGAGCCTCCGTCCGCCGACCTGGCTGACGCCCTGTTCGGGATCGCCTACGAGCCGCCGCCCGAGCCCGGAACCCACGGCGCAGGACGCCCGGTCCTGGGCGTAGAGGTCGAGGCGGCCGCCGAGGGCCTGCAGATCGTGGCTGTGACGCCCGGCAGCGTCGCCGAAGAGGCGGGCCTACGGGAGGGCGACATCGCCCTGGAGGCGGCCGGAACGGTCCTGGCCCGCCCGCTGGACCTGATCCACGCCGTGGCGCTACAGACGCCCGGCAGCCGGCTGCCGCTCCTGGTTCGCCGCGGCGGCGAGACCCTGGAGATCCTCGCCAGCTTCCCGCCCGCGCCCTGAGCTTGGCCTCAGTCGATGCCGTCGCGGCCGGCGCCGCAGACGAGGACGCAGACCCGGGCGCCGGGGGCGGTCTCGACCCGGCCTTCGCGCAGGGCCGCCATGGCCGCGGCGCCGGAGAGCTCGGCGGCGATGCCCAGCTCGAACCAGAGCCAGCGCGCCGCCTGACGCATCTCGGCGTCGTCCACCAGCACGATCTCGTCCACCTTGTCGGCGATGATGGCGAGGTTGATCTCCTCGCTGCGCGCCGGGGCGAGGGTCCCGGCGGCGGTGGCGATCTTCGGCAGGGTGACCAGCGACCCGGCCTCCAGGCTGCGCTTCAGGGCGGGCGCGCCCACCGGCTCCACGCCGATCACCCGGGTCGTCGGCGAGAGCGCCTTTACCGCGGTGGCGATGCCGGAGATCAAGCCGCCGCCGCCGATGGCGACGATCAGGCAGTCGAGCCGGCCGGCGTCCTCCAGGATCTCCAGGCCGACGGTGCCTTGGCCGGCGATCACCCGCGGATCGGCGAAGGGGTGTAGGTAGGCGAGGCCGTCCCGCTCGGCGCGGGCGAGCGCGGCCACATTGGTCTCGTTCCAGACCTTGCCCTCGACCACCACCTCGGCGCGCCAGGCCCGGAGCTTGTCGAGCTTCTCCGCCGGCGTGCCTTCGGGCAGGTAGATGGTGGCGCGGCTGCCCGCCAGGGCCCCGGCGTAGGCCACCGCCAGGCCGTGGTTGCCGCCGGAGGCGGTGATCACGCCGCGCGCCACCCCGGCCGGGTCGAGCTGCAGCAGGCAGTTGTTGGCGCCGCGCGGCTTGAAGGAGCCGGTGACCTGCAGGCACTCCAGCTTCAGCAGCAGCTCCAGGTCGTCCGGCGGATCCCGCAGCGGCCCGGCGGCCATCAGGGGCGTGCGGCGCACCCGGCCGGCGATGCGGTCGGCCGCCGCCTCGATCTCGGCCAGGACCGGGGGCGTTGTGGGCGCGTCCGTCATGACGCCGCCTGGCCGATCAGCGCCAGCCACTCGTCTTCCGTCAGGGTTTCTACCTCCAGCTCGGCCGCCTTGCGGGCCTTGGAGCCGGCGTCGGCGCCGACCACCACGTAGTCGGTCTTCTTGGAGACCGAGCCGGCCACCTTGGCGCCCAGGGTCTCCGCCCGCGCCTTGGCCTCGCTGCGGCTCATGGTCTCCAGCGTGCCGGTGAAGACCACCGTCTTGCCGGCGACGGGCGAGCCCGAGACGTCTTGGGGTGCCTCGAGCGGCTCGATCTCGATCTCCTTGAGCAGCCGGTCGACCACCTCGCTGTTGTGGGGCTCGGCGAAGAAGGCGATCAGGTCGGCCGCCACCGAGGGGCCGATCTGGTCGATGTTCACCAGGTCGGCGTAGTCGCTGCTGGCCTCGTCGGCCGCCGCTGTCATGGCGGCGCGCCAGGCCTCGAAGGTGCCGTAGTTGCGGGCGAGCAGCTTGGCGGTCGCCTGGCCGACCTGGCGGATACCGAGGGCGTAGATCACCCGGTCGAGGGCGATGCGCCGGCGGGCGTCGATGGCGTCGAACAGCTTGCCGGCCGAGGTCGAGCCCCAGCCCTCGCGCTCCTCGAGCGGCGTCTCGGCCTCTGCGTCGCGCTCGCGCAGCTTGAAGAGGTCGGCCGGGCTCTCGATCAGGCCGTCCTCGAAGAAGGCGAGGATGTGCTTCTCGCCCAGGCCCTCGATGTCGAAGGCGTCGCGCGAGACAAAGTGGCGCAGGCGCTCGACCGACTGGGCCGGGCAGATCAGGCCGCCGGTGCAGCGGCGCACCGCCTCGCCCGGCTCGCGGATGGCCAGGCTGCCGCAGACTGGGCAGGCCTCGGGAAAGGCGTAGGGCGGCTTGCGCCTGCGGCCCTTCTCCCGGACCACGGCCACCACCTGGGGGATCACGTCGCCGGCCCGCTGCACCACCACCTTGTCGCCCTCGCGGATGTCCTTGCGGGCGATCTCGTCCTCGTTGTGGAGCGTGGCGCGGCTGACCACCACGCCGCCCACGGTGATGGGCTCCAGCTCGGCGACGGGGGTGAGGGCGCCGGTCCGGCCCACTTGGATGGAGATGCGCTCGAGCCGGGTCTGGGCCTGCTCGGCGGGGAACTTGTGGGCGATCGCCCAGCGCGGCGCGCGGCTGACGAAGCCCAGGCGCTCCTGCCAGTCGAAGCGGTTCACCTTGTAGACGATGCCGTCGATATCGTAGGGCAGCTCGGCGCGCTTGCCCAGCATCTCGTCGTAGAAGGCCAGCACCTCGTCGACGCCGCGGCAGATCCTGGCCAGCGGGTTGGTGGGAAAGCCCCAGTCCCGCAGCCTTGCCAGAAAGTCCCAGTGGGTGTCGGCGACGGGGGCGCTGAGTTCGCCGAGGGCGTAGGCGAAGAGGGTGAGCGGCCGGGCCGCCGTGATCTTGGGGTCGAGCTGGCGCAGGCCGCCGGCCGCGGCGTTGCGCGGGTTGGCGAAGATCTTGCCGCCGGCCGCCTCCTGGTCCTGGTTCAGCTTCAGGAAGTTGGGCCGGGACATGTAGACCTCGCCGCGCACCTCGAGCACCTCCGGCGCCCCGCCCGGCAGCCTCTGGGGCAGCTCGTCGAGGGTGCGCAGGTTCTCGGTGACGTTCTCGCCCTCGGTGCCGTCGCCGCGGGTCGCTCCCTGGACGAAGCGCCCTTTCTCGTAGCGCAGCGAGATCGAGAGACCGTCGATCTTGGGCTCGGCCACCAGCTCGACCTCCGCGTCCCCCAGATTGAGAAAGCGGCGGATGCGGGCGATGAACTCGGAGATGTCCTCGGGGGCGAAGGCGTTGGAGAGCGACAACATGGGCAGCCGGTGGCGCACCTTGGCGAAGCCGGCCGCCGGCGCGGCGCCCACCCGGCGCGACGGGCTGTCCTCGCGCACCAGCTCGGGATAGCGGGCCTCGATGGCCTCGTTGCGCTGGCGCAGGGCGTCGTATTCGGCGTCGGAGACCTCGGGAGCGTCCTGCTGATAGTAGAGCCGGTCGTGGCGGGCGATCTCCTCGGCCAGGCGCGCCAGCTCCTCGGCCGCCTCCTCGACGGTCAGCTCCTCTACCGGCCGCTCCTGCACTCCCCCGGCAGGCATCAGGCGGCCCCCATGAGCCGCCCGGCGGCGGCGCGGGCCTCGTCGGTCACCTCGGCGCCCGAGAGCATGCGGGCGATCTCCTCCTGGCGCTCGTCGGCGTCGAGAGGGCGCACGCCGCTGATCGTATCCTTGCCGGCCTGCTGCTTGCTGACCCGCCAGTGGTGGGCGGCGCGGGCGGCCACCTGGGGGCTGTGGGTGACCACCAGGACCTGGCGGTTGCGGGCCAGGCGGGCCAGGCGCTCGCCCACGGCGTGGGCCGCGGCGCCGCCGATGCCGCTGTCGACCTCGTCGAACACCAGCGCGGCCGGCGGCCCGAGCCCGGCGAGGACCACCTTGATGGCGAGCAGGAAGCGCGCCAGCTCGCCGCCCGAGGCGATGCGGCCGACGGGCCCAAGCGGCATGCCGGGATTGGTGCTGGCCTGGAAGCCGACCCGGTCGAGGCCGTCTGGGCCCCATTGGCTCTCGTCCCCGGCGGCCTCGACCTCGGTCGCGAAGCGGGCCTTCTCCAGTTTGAGGGGCGGAAGCTCGGCGTTCACCGCCTTGTCCAACTTCTTGGCCGAAGCCTTGCGGGCGGCGCTGAGCGCCTTGGCCGCCTTGAGGTAAGCCTTGCGGGCCTCGGCCGCGGCTTGCTCCAGGCCGGCGAGATGGTCGGCGCCGGTCTCGAGGGCCTCAAGCTTGGCCGTCAGGTCGGCATAGAGCCCGGCCAGCCCGTCGGCCTCGGTGCCGTGCTTGCGGGCCAGGTCCTTGTAGGCGAAGTAGCGGTCTTCGATGCGCGCCAGCTCGCCTGCGTCGAGGTCGAGGCCGGCGGTGAAGGCCTCCATGCCCGCCATCGCCTCGGCGATTTCGGCCGAAGCCCGTTCCAGCGTCGCCAGCACGCCGTCGAGCCCGCCGCCGGACTTGGCGCTGGCCGCGTCGAGATGGCGCTGGGCGCTGCCGAGCCGCCCCTCTGCGCCGCCCCCCTCGCCGTCCTCGCCCGTCAGGCTTGCCATGGCCAGGTTCAGGGCCTCGACGATCTGCTCCCGGTGCATCAGGCGCTCGCGCTGCTCGCCCAGCTCGGCGGCTTCGCCGGGCCGGGGGTCGAGGGCGGCCAGCTCCTCGACGCCGTGGCGCAACAGTTCCTCTTGGGCTTTGGCTTCGGCCAGCATCTGTTCCGCCTCGCGCTGACGCTCCAGGGCCTCCCGCCAGGCGTTCCAGAGGCGCGCCGTTTCCGCCGCCTTGCGGTCGAGGCCGCCGAAGGCGTCCAGGAAGACCCGGTGGCGGGCGCCGTCCAGCAGGCCGTGCTGCTCGAACTGGCCCTGGATCTCCACCAGGGCGGCGCCCAGGCTGCGCAGCAGGCCGACGCTGACCGGCTGGTCGTTGATGAAGGCGCGGCTGCGCCCGTCGGCGCCCAGGCTGCGCCGCAAGAAGAGGTCGGCCTCGTCGCTCTCCATGCCGTGCTCTGAGAGGAGCGTCCGCGCCGGATGATCGGCGCCCAGCTCGAAGACCGCGGAGACCGTCGCCTGCTCCGCGCCCGGGCGCAGCAGGCGGCCCTCGGCCCGGCTGCCCAGCGCCAGGCCGAGGGCGTCCAGCAGGATCGACTTGCCCGCACCGGTCTCGCCGGTCAGCACGCAGAGACCGTCGTCGAAGGTCAGATCGAGCTGATCGATCAGGACGAGGTTCCGGACCGACAGGCTATGCAGCATGCAGGCCTCAGAAAAGCGAGTCCCAGGTGCGCTCGACCCAGCCGTCGTCCTCGTTGTCCGGCAGGACGTCGACGCCGGTGAGGAGGGCGTAGCTGTCGGCATACCATTCGCTGCCCGGATAGTTGTGGCCGAGCACGGCCGCGTTCTGCTGGGCCTCGTCGACGACGCCCAGCGCCAGGTAGCATTCGACCAGCCGGTGCAGCGCCTCCGGCACGTGGGTGGTGGTTTGGTAGCGCTTGACCACCGTGCGGAAGCGGTTGATGGCCGCGAGGAACTCGCCCTGGGACTGGTAGAAGCGGCCGATGTCCATGTGCTTGCCCGCCAGATGGTCGCGGGTCAGGTCGATCTTGAAGGCGGCGTCTCGGGAGTACTTGCTCTCCGGAAAGCGCTGCACGACCTCTTCCAGATTGGCCAGCGCCAGACGGGTCATCTTCTGGTCTCGGGCCACGTCGGAGATCTGCTCGTAGTAGCTGATGCCCCGCAGGTAGTAGGCGTAGGCGATGTCCTTGTTGGCCGGGTGCAGCTCGATGAAGCGGTCGAGGGTGTTGATGGCGTCGTCGTACTTGCTGTCCTGGTACTGGGAGAAGGCGGCCATCAACTGGGACTTGGGCGCCCAGGCGGAATAGGGGTGCTGGCGCTCGACCTCGTCGAACAGGCGCGCGGCCTCCTCGTAGTTCTCCAGGTAGAGATTGTTCAGGGCCGCGTTGTAGAGCTCCTCCACCGGGCGCTCGACGTAGGGCGGGGCCTCGTCGCCGCCGCAGGCCGCCAGGCCGGCCAGGAGCCCGGCCGCCAGGAAGGCCGCGCAGACGCGGCGACAGGCGCCTCGGCGAATGACGGCTCCTGGGCCGTTTGCGCTGGCAACCGCGCGGGTCATCGATCATTCGCCTCCGTCGCTGGGCATGGCACCGGCGCGCCGCCATTGCGGGGCCGTTCCTGGGCCGAATATAGGGTCTCCCGCGGGGCCCCTCAAGCTATCCCGGCGGCACCTCCGGGCCGTCCTTTGGCGGCGCAAGACCACCGGAAAACCGCTGGTGAAGCGGGTCTCAACCGCCCGCGGCGGCGGCCGAGGGGGGCGACTCCGCCGACTCCTCGACCGGCGCCGAGAGATCCGTGGCGCGCAGGTCGATCCAGCTCCAGGCGCTCTCGCGGGCGAACAGCTTCTCGAGCAGGCGCACGGTCAGCTCCCGACCGGCCCGCTCGGCGCGCGCCAGTCCGATCACCGGCCCGCCGGCCAGGTAGAGGTCGCCGATCAGCTCCTGGGCATGATGGCGGACGAACTCGTCGCCGTAGCGCAGACCGCGCTCGTCGACGATGGCGTCGCCCTGGACGATGACTGCGTTGTCGAGGGGGCCGGCGACCGGCTCCCGCTCCTCGTCCGGGCCGAGGAAGTCGAAATGCCGGGCGCGGGAGACCTCCCGCTTGTAGGTCGGAGGGTCGATCGAGAGGCGCAGCGCCTGGCGGCCGATGGCCGCGCATTCGGCTTCGCATTCGACCTGGAGCATAAGACCGGAACCGGGGGTCAGGGAGACGGCGCCTCCGGCGGCGTCGATCGTCATCGGCTCACGGATCTTGAGGCCGCGCCGCGCGGCACTCTGCTCCACCGTTCCGGCGCATTCCAGAAGGAAGACGAAGGGCGCCGCGCTGCCGTCCATTGCCGGCACCTCGGGGCCGTCGAGCTCGATCACCACGTTGTCGATGGCGCAGCCGCAAAGCGCCGACATGAGATGCTCGACCCCGCAGACGCCGGTTCCCCGGTCGTTCATCACGGCGGTCGAGGCCTGGGCGACCGCGGCGTTCTCCCAGGTCGCGGAGACCCAGGGCTGGTCCTGCAGGTCGACCCGCGCGAAGACGATCCCCACGTCGGTCGGCGCGGGGCGCAGGGTCATGGACACCTTGGCGCCGTTGTCCCGGCCGTAGCCGGAGCAGTGGATCGCGTTCTTCAAGGTGCGCTGGCGAATGACGGACGAGGGCGGCGATGCGGTCATGGTCTTTCGATCTACTGTCCTGGCGGGCCCGATGTCTGGTGCCGGGGGGCTTGCCCGGCACCAGACTCTCGGCCGCCACTATTAAGAGGTCCTGAAGGACTCAATCCACCTTTGCGTGCCCTGGATTGCGATCCCTCCCGAGACCTCGGCTGCGACGTCGTACATGCGAACCTGGGCCTCGAGACTCAGTTGGCCTGACGGCGCAGGAACGCCGGAATGTCCAGCAGGTCCTCCTCGCTCGGGCTGACGCCCACCCGCTCGGTGGGGTCGAGGCCGGTTAGGCGGGGTTGGCCAGGTTCCGCCGCCGGATCGGCCGGCGCCGCGGGGCTGGCCTTGGGCGCGGCCGGGTTCTGGGCCGCGGCCGGCCGGCTGGCGATGTCGGCCGCCGCCCGGGGCTGCGCCGGGGCCGGCGACCGGGGCTGGGCCGCAGGTTGGGTGGCGGGGGCCGCAGGCGCCGCCGTCTGCTGGATTCCAGCTTCCGGGGAACCGGTCCTCGGGCTCGCCGGGATCGCATCCGCCTGACCGGCCCCTTGCGTCACCTCGTGGAAGGCCCGGGCCGCGCCGGTCACCTTGGCCAGCAGGCTGTTGGACTTCCGCCGCGCCGGCAGCTCGCCCCTGGCGGCCTGGGCCGCCACGCGCGGCTGCCCGCCCTGGGCCTGTTCCGCCGGGGACTCGGCCTGTCCTCCACGGGTCGCTGCAGGCTGGACCGGCTGAGGTTGCGTGGCCTGAGGCTGTGAGGGCTGAGGCTGCACGGCCTGGGGCTGCGGTGCCGGTGCCTGGGCGGCCGGCGGCGCGATGAAGCTGTCGGCGGGTGTGACCTCCTGCTCGTACTCCGGCAGGGCTTCGGTCTTGCTCTCGGCTTCGGGCTCGCGCGGCTGCTCGAACTGCTCGGCTTCCGCCGCCAACTGGGCCATCTGCTGGGCGATCTCGCCCTGCTGCGGAGCGGCAGGCTGGCTCTCCAGGCCGGGCTGGGCGCTTTCCAGCTCCTCGGCGGCCTGCTCGACCGCCTGGGCTACCGTGCCCTGGGCGAAGCTGGCCGCCGCCCGGGCCGCCTGCTTGGCGTCGCTGACCAGGCTGATGGGCGCCGGGCGTGGCGCCACCTCCTCCTGGGCCTCGATGCCGGTGGCGACCACGGACACCCGCATGTCGCCGCTCATGGTCGGCTCGAAGGTCGAACCGAAGATGATGTTGGCCTCGGGGTCGACCTCGTCGCGGATCCGGTTGGCCGCCTCGTCGACCTCGAACAGGGTGAGGTCGTCGCCGCCGGTGATGTTGATCAGCACCCCGCGGGCGCCCTTCATGGACACCTCGTCGAGCAGCGGGTTGGAGATCGCGGCCTCCGCAGCCTCGATGGCGCGGTGCTCGCCCTCGGCCTCGCCGGTGCCCATCATGGCCTTGCCCATCTCGCTCATGACGGCGCGGATGTCGGCGAAGTCCAGGTTGATGAGGCCCGGCATGACGATGAGGTCGGTGACCCCGCGCACGCCGGCGTGCAGCACGTCGTCGGCCATCTTGAAGGCGTCGGCGAAGGTCGTCTTCTCGTTGGCCACCCGGAACAGGTTCTGGTTCGGGATGATGATGAGCGTGTCGGCGTACTGCTGCAGATCGCTGAGGCCGGATTCGGCGATCCGCATGCGGTGGATGCCCTCGAACTGGAAGGGCTTGGTGCAGACGCCGACGGTCAGAATGCCGGCTTCCCGGGTCGCCCGGGCGATGGCCGGAGCGGCGCCGGTGCCGGTGCCGCCGCCCATGCCGGCGGCGATGAAGACCATGTTCACGCCCTCGAGCGCGGCCAGGATCTCGTCCAGTGCCTCCTCCGCGGCGGCGCGGCCCACGTCCGGCTGGGAGCCGGCGCCGAGGCCCTGGGTGATGTGGCGGCCGATCTGGACCGTCTTGGGGCAGAGCGACTGCGCCAGCGCCTGGGCGTCGGTGTTCGCGACCAGGAACTCGACGCCTTCCAGGTTGGCCTGGATCATGTTGTTGACGGCGTTGCCTCCCGCGCCGCCAACGCCGATGACGGTAATCTTGGGTGTCAGGTGACTTTCGGACT
>CBDDCC010000005.1:0-372588 GCA_965225935.1 Rhodospirillales bacterium | reverse complement strand
GGCACTTTCGAAGCCCTACTGCGGATCGCTCAAATTGAATCCGGCACACGGCGTGCTCGGTTCTCCTGTGTGTCGCTCAACACCGTGCTAAGTAACATTGTCGATATCTATGGGCCGGTCGCGGCTGACGCCGGGCATGAGGTTCTCGACGACCTCACAGAAGCGTCCTGCGAGATTGCCGGCGACCAAGAGCTCCTCACTCAAATGTTCGCTAACCTCTTGGAGAACGCCATCCACCACTGTCCAACTGGATCCAAAATTGACGTTCGCCTCGCACGGGAGCACGACACGGCCGTCGTGTCGATCTGTGACGATGGGCCGGGTATTCCAGTCGGCGAGCGGGATAAGGTCGTCAGGCGCCTCTATCGGCTTGAGAAAAGTCGATCGACCCCTGGGACCGGGTTGGGCCTCAGTCTTGTATTGGCTGTCGCTGATTTGCACGGCGCCCTGCTCGTTCTCGGTGATAACGAACCAGGTCTTATCGTGACTCTTCGATTTGGCCTCACGCCGTGAGAGAGGTGTGGTTGCTTGCTTCTGCTTTTGGCTGAGTCGGATCTTCCGGCGGGATGGCTCGCCGGTCCGCCTTTCCGCTGAAAACGGGCGTCCAAGATTGGATCCCAGTCTAGCGCAAGACCCGGCCGCATAGGCCTTCTTCACCGCCGTGCCTCTCAGGCGCAATCGAAGCTGCGAATCCCCTCGCTGGCCTCCACCAGATCCTTGTGCCTCTACGGCAGCACGTCCAATGGCGCATGGGTCGATCATTCTCGCCTTTGCTGAAGTCGCATTGAGGAAGATCTACGAGATGGGTCGCAATCTTCTCGAAACCAGCAGGAACTCCCATGCGTCCGCAGCAAGGTCATAGCCAAAACCACCTAGGTCGGCTTTGTGGCCAGGAGCAGCCGTTCCAGGTAAGTGCCTAGTGACCCCCAGCAGACAGGGCGCGATGATCCCCTTATCGGACGGGCGTTCACGTTTTTTTGCTCAAGATCTGGAGCCAAGGCATTCTTTTAAATCTGGACCCGAGGCATTACTTCCTAAATCTCGGTAGAAGCAACTTCGAATGTGAACAGCCCGAATGTGAGCGGCCAATGACCATGCTTACGTTTCCCAGCCTCCGTCTTCCCACGATCTTCGCAGCGCTGCTCGTGTTGTTCGCTGTCCCGGCCCAGGCTGCCAAGGACAAGGTCTACAAAGCTTGGCTCAGCGATCTAGCCGTGAGCGGGTACGATGTCGTCGCCTACTTCACAGAGGGCAAGCCGGTCGAAGGCTCCGACGACTTCACAGCAGAATACGATGGCGCGGTGTGGCGTTTTGCTTCTGCGGAAAACCGAGATGCCTTTACCGCCAACCCCTCCCAATACGCTCCTCAATACGGCGGCTACTGCGCCTGGGCCGTCTCCCAAGGCTACACCGCGAGTACCGATCCCGAGGCTTGGAAGATCGTGGATGGAAAGCTCTACCTGAACTACAGCCGGTCGGTTCAGCAGCAGTGGGAGCAGAACATCCCAGGCAACATCACCGCTGCTGACGCGAACTGGCCCAAGGTGCTGGAGTAGTGACCGGCCCCCATTGACTGCCTTGCAACTGCGCAGTCCCACTACTGTTAGTGGCTGCAGACTACCGCTCGGCCTGGCCGCCGTGACCGTCGCCTTGCGGGCAGCTTCCGGCCAGTTGGCTCGCGAACGGCCGTTTTCGTGCCGCAAGGACTGCGTTACCCTCGACAACCGTCCTTCCCAGCGAGGGGCCTGACAGACAGGAGACGACCCAACGCGGAAGTTCGCGCAAAAGGATGCCGGTCATAGATATAGCGGCAACCGGTCAATTCATACTACCTTCACTTAGGTCAGTGGCCGCACTAGATCAACCCGCATCGCTCACGGGGACCGCGCGAAAACTGCTATCACGACCGCACAGAGCGTGCCAGACACCGACGGCAAACGGAGAGCCGGTTACCGAAGCTCTTCGAGCAAGGCCTTGGCCTCGGTCAGATCTGGCGTATCGAAGCCCTCGGTGAACCAGGCATGGATGGGTGCGAGAAGATCATGGGCTTCTTGCCGCTCGCCCTCTTCGGCCCAAATCCGGGCGAGATCGCGTGCGGCTCGCAGCTGGAGGGACCGGGCGCCCTGCTTGCGCGCAATCTCCAGGGCGCGCTGCAGGTCGTCGGATGCTTCGTCGGTGGCGGCGGCCGAAGCGCGCAGAGCGGCATGAGCCCGCAGACGATACAGGTCGGCGACAAACGGCACGTCCTTGTGGTGGTCCTCGAAGGCGGTCGCGAGCGTAGCCCTGGCAGCATCGTGCTGGCCTGCCCGCGATTGGACTTCGGCGATGAGGCCGAGATGGAATCCTTCCAGCCGCCTCGCGCCGATCTGCCGCGCCTGCTCGAGACCAGCCGCCATCTCCGCCAGCGCCTCCGGCTCGTCGCGCTGAGCCAGCGCCCAGCCAAGGTGGATCTGCCCCCACGCCTGCCACAACGCGAGCGACATCTTCGCCGCCAACTGGAGCGACTCGCGCGCGGCCGCCTCCACGCGATCGATGTCGCGCAGCCAGATGTTCGGCAGGGAGGTTCCGTAGCAGAGCGCAAGCCCGGTGGTGTTCGGGTGATCGATCTCGCGCGCCCAATTCAGGGCTTCTTCAGCGGCGCTCCGAGCCTGATCCGGAAAGCCGAGATGCCAGAGGTTCCAGGACTTGTAGTTCATGGCCGACATGCGCGGATCGTTCGCGAAGCGGAGCGCCAGATCGCGGTGCACATTCGGGTCGTAGATCGCCAGAGCCTCACGCACGAGCTCGAGAGAAGAGGCGTAACGACCGCCGTGAAACCACTCCAGCGCCGCCATGCGAAGGGCTACGCAGCGCGCGCCACTGTCCTCACCAGCGGACGTCAGCTTGACGAGGCGGTCCGCAAGATCGGCCAAAGGAACATGGGCGATGTAGCGGCTGGCCCACAATCCGTAGATCGAGGGAATCAGCAATGTCGGCTCGCCGATCTCTTCAGCGAGCTCGAGCCCGCGCTCGAAGGCTGTCATCGTATCTGGTGCCGAGTAGCCGAGACGGGCGAGCAACGCCTGCCCTAGCTGGACCTGGAGCTGCAACTCACGTCGCTGAGCTGCGTTTTGGTCGCCCAGCTCACCGCAAAGGCGGATGGCGGCGCGAAGGTGCGCGATTGCCTCCTTGTAGGCCGGACGCGCGACAGCCGCTTGGCCAGCCGCCTCCCAGTGGTCGAGTGCCTTCTCGATGAGGTCCGCGGCCTCGGCGTGCTGGGCGATGATCTCCGGCGCCGCATCCTCCTCCGCCGCTTCCAGCGCCGCCACGATCCGGCCATGGAACTGCTGCCGCCGCGCCTTGAGCAGGCTCTCGTAAGCGGCATCCCGCACCAGCGCATGCTTGAAGGTGTAGACCGCCTCGGGCGGTAGGCCGCGCCGGAACACCAGCTCCGCCGCGATCAGCCGATCCAGCGCCTCACCGAGCGCTTCCCCCGACAACGGCGAGACCGCGGCCAGCAGACGAAAATCGAACTCGCGACCGATACAGGCGGCGGTCTGCGCCACCTCCTTCACCGGCTGCAACCGGTCGAGCCTGGCCATCAGGGAGTCATGGAGCGAGCTCGGAATCGCCAGCCGATCCAACGGGTGGTCGAGCACGAAAGTATCGTCTTGCTCGCGCAGTACGCCGGACTCCAGCACCGTTTTGGTCAACTCCTCGACGAACAGGGGGACGCCGTCGGTCCTGGCCGCGATCTCGTCCATCAGCTCCGCGGGCAGGTCCCGGCCACCCGTCAGGCTGTGTACGATCGCCCCGGTCTGCTCACGACCGAGCCGGTTGAGCGCCAGGCGGGTCACGATCGGATGGCCGCCAAAGCTGTGGCTGAAGGTGGGCCGCGCGGTCACCATGATCAGCACACGGCCCGCCGCGATCTGATCCAGGCAAAGCTCGATCAGTTCGAGTGTAGTGGGATCGATCCAGTGGACGTCCTCGACCACGAACAATACGGTCTGCTGGGCGGCGAGACCCAAAAGTTGCGTTATCAAGGCCTGAAGCGTGCGGTTGCGCCGCTGTTGCGGGGCGAGGTCGAGGCTGCCGTAGCGCGCCTCCCCGTCGAGCTCGAGCAGGGCTGCCATCAAGGGTACAACCTCACCGGGCTGCTCCAGCGCGCGCGCAACCAGGTGCTCTAGCTTGTCGAGCCTGGTTTCCAGCCCGTCGCTGGCGGCAAAGCCAGCGGCGAAGCCCAGCTGCTGGATCGTAGGATAGAGCGCGCTGTCGCTGTGGTAGGGCGAGCATTGGTAGCGGATCAAGGTATGCGGCTCGCTGGTCACCGCCGCGATGGTCGCCTGGGTGATCCGGGATTTGCCAATCCCAGCCTCGCCGGTGAGCAGGACCATCTGGCCCTCACCGGACTTGGCTTGGCGCCAGCGCTCGAGCAATAGCGCCAGCTCCTGATCACGCCCCACCATGGCGGCCAGCTCCTCGGTCTGACGGGCGTCGAACCGGCTTTCCAACGCCCGCTCGCCGTGAACCACGAAAGCTTCGACCGGCCCGGCCAAGCCCTTCAGGGTCTGTGCTTCCATGGCCGTGAGATCGAATCGCGCTCCCATCAGCCGCCGGGTCGCCTCGGCGATCACCACCTGGCCAGGCTCGGCGATGCTTTGCAGCCGCGCGGCCAGGTTCGGCGTATCGCCCACCACCGCCTGCTCTTGCGACGCACCCTCGCCCACCAGATCGCCAACCACGACCAAGCCGGTCGCGATCCCGATCCGCGCCGACAACGCCTCGGGCGCAGGAAGCCTGGCAACGGCTTCGACCAGCGCCAATCCGGCCCGCACCGCTCTTTCCGCGTCGTCCTCGTGGGCGCGCGGAAAGCCGAAATAGGCCAGCACCCCGTCGCCCATATATTTGGCTACAAAACCTTCGAATCGGGTGATCACGCCGGCGCAGGCGTCCTGGTAAGCTCGGATGACCTCGCGCATATCCTCGGGGTCGAGCTGGGTCGACAGCGCCGTCGAGCCCACGAGGTCGCAGAACATCACCGTGAGTTGACGCCGCTCGGCCTCGGCGCGGGGCTCCGGCGCCGCCACCGGCGTCTGTGCGATCTCTGGAGACGCCGGGCTCGCCTCAGGGACACGCAGTGCGTTGATCGCCCTGAGAAGCTTGACCCGTGGACCGAGCGGTATGCTCAGCTCCTTCAGGTGCTCGTCACCCAGCTCCAACAAGGCATCGGCATCGATCTCGTTCTCTTCGAACGTCTCGACGTAGCGTCCGAAACCGTTGGCTTCCAGCCACGCCCGGAGGTCTTCGAACGGGCTCATTGCAACGCCTCCAGCAGAGCCTTTGCTTCCTTGAGGTCCGGCGTGTCGAGGCCTTCCTTGAACCAGGCATAGATCGGAGCGAGGAGATCGAGGGCCCTCAAAGTAGTCGCTAACGGCAAGGTCGTGATAGACCACAAGGTGGATTTTGAGGTCAGCAAGGGATTCATACGTAGATGGTATTCCTTTCCGACACACAGGATTGTGGTCGGCTACCATACGGCAACGCATTGCCTTTTCCAAAGTCCAGTCAATATTCTGGAGGAGGACAATGGTCAATACTTGCCTAACGAAGGAAAATGCATGACCACCGATACCCGCAGGTGATGTTCAAAAGCGGAAGCTAGCTCTCGTTACCAGTTCTTCAGGTACATGGCATCCAGACGCCTGTCCCAACTTCTCCTTCTGGCTAGAGTCGGACCGTCCGGCGGGATGGCTTGCCAGTGCGTTTCACCGCTGAAAACGGGCGTCCAAGATTGGATCCCAGTCTAGCGCAAGACCCGGCCGCATAGGCCTTCTTCACCGCCGTGCCTCTCAGGCGCAATCGAAGCTGCGAATCCCCTCGCTGGCCTCCACCAGATCCTTGTGCCTCTACGGCAGCACGTCCAATGGCGCATGGGTCGATCATTCTCGCCTTTGCTGAAGTCGCATTGAGGAAGATCTACGAGATGGGTCGCAATCTTCTCGAAACCAGCAGGAACTCCCATGCGTCCGCAGCAAGGTCATAGCCAAAACCACCTAGCAGGCTGCTGAAGAATTGTCCTGAGGGCAGGATTTGGGCTGTAGCCCGGGATTCTGATCCGATGGTCGAGGGGTTTGGGTTCGGCTGGTTGCGTGGGCGGAATTTTCGATGCCCTGGTGCGATCAAGTTGCGGCGAGCAGCTTGGGTATGCGCACGAGATTGTAGGCGGCCGCGGTGAGGGTGAAGGTCCAGCCGACGCGCTCGAGGCCCCGGTGGCGGGTCTTGGCGAGGTTGCCGGTGGTCTTGATCCAGCCGAAGCCCTCTTCGATGCGCTTGCGCAGGCGCTGGCTCGCGGCGTAGCCCGCATGCCGGGTGGTGCGCTTGTCGATGGCGGTTCGGCGCGGCCTGCCGGTGACCCGGACATGGCCGTCGATGGCGATGTGCGGAGTGATCCTGCGCGCGCGCAGGCCCTCGACGAAGCTGCGCACGTCGTAGGCCTTGTCGGCGCCCAGGGTGACGCGCCGGCGGCGCCCCCCTCGGCTCTCCCTGCGGCGATCGAGCATGGCGAGCGCGGCCTCGCGCTCGGCCCTGCCGCCGGCCCGGGTCAGCTCGGCGTCGACGACGAGGGCGTTGCGGTTCTCCATCAGGAGGTGGCCCATGTAGCAGAGCCGGCTGCTCTGGCCGTTGGCCTTGCGGTAGAGCTTGGCGTCGGGATCGCTGGTCGAGGCGTGGGTCTCGTTCGAGCGCCGCTCGCCGCGGAAGTCCCGCTCCGCGTTGCGCCCGGCCGGCGGCCTGCCGCCCTCCCCGGGGCCCTCCCCAGGGCCATCGCCGGGGCCCTCCCCCGCGCCGTCTTTGGGCCGAAAGCTCTTCATCGAGGCCCAGGCGTCGAGCAGCGTGCCGTCGACCGAGAAGTGCTCCTCCGATAAGAGCGCCTCGACCCGATCCTGGCTCAGCAGCGCGGCCAGGAACTTCGCCGCGATCTCGCCCTCGATCAGACGGTCCCGGTTCTTCGAGAAGACCGTGGCGTCCCACACCGGCGCATCCATCGAAAGGCCCACGAACCAGCGGAACAGCAGATTGTAGTCCAGCTGCTCCATCAGCTGGCGTTCCGAGCGGATCGAGTAGAAGGCCTGCAGCAAGAGCGCCCGCAGCAGCTTCTCCGGCGCGATCGACGGGCGACCCAGCTTCGAGTAGATCCCCTCGAACTCCGGCGACAGCACCTCCAAGGCCTCGTCCACGATCGCCCGGATCGCCCGCAGCGGATGGTCCGCAGGCACCCGAGCCTCACAGCTCACATATGAAAACAACGCCCCGCTGTCCCCATCCCCGCCGCGCATCGCAACCCTCCGTTCCAGATCTCACCAGAACAGAGAATCACGTTACACCGAAAGCCGCGAGAGACTTTTTCAGCAGCCTGCTAGGTCGGCTTTGTGGCCAGGAGCAGCCGTTCCAGGTAAGTGCCTAGTGACCCCCAGCAGACAGGGCGCGATGATCCCCTTATCGGACGGGCGTTCACGTTTTTTTGCTCAAGATCTGGAGCCAAGGCATTCTTTTAAATCTGGACCCGAGGCATTACTTCCTAAATCTCGGTAGAAGCAACCTCGAATGTGAACAGCCCGAATGTGAACAGCCAATGACCATGATTACGTTTCCTAGCCTCCGTCTTCCCACGATCGTCGCAGCGCTGCTCGTGTTGTTCGCTGTCCCAGCCCAGGCTGCCAAGGATAGGGTCTACAAAGCTTGGCTCAGCGATCTAGCCGTGAGCGGGTATGATGCCGTCGCCTACTTCACAGAGGGCAAGCCGGTCGAAGGCTCCGGCGACTTCACGGCGGAATACGATGGCGCGGTGTGGCGTTTCGCTTCTGCGGAGAACCGAGACGCCTTTACCTCCAACCCCGGCCAATATGCTCCTCAGTACGGCGGCTACTGCGCTTGGGCCGTCTCCCAAGGCTACACCGCGAGTACCGATCCCGAGGCTTGGAAGATCGTGGATGGAAAGCTCTACCTGAACTACAGCCGGTCGGTTCAGCAGAAGTGGGAGCAGAACATCCCAGGCAACATCACTGCCGCTGACGCGAACTGGCCTAAGGTGCTGGAGTAGTGACCGGCCCCCATTGACTGCCTTGCAATTGCACAGCCCCACTAATGTCAATGGCTGCAGACTGCCGCTCGGCCTGGCCACCGTGACCGTCGCCTTGCGGGCAGCGTCCGGCCAGCCGGCCCGCGAACGGCCGTTTTCGTGCCGCAAGGACAGTTTTGCTCTCGACAACCGTCCTTGCCGGCGAGGGGTCTGACGGACAGGAGACGACCCAAAATAGACGCAGGAAGCTTATTGCGGTACCGCGTCTGACTGATGCCGGATGAACGGCGAGAAGACAGGAGCATCCGAATTGAGCCTTTTTGATTCATCGAAATCATGGTCGCGGTTGTACTGGACCAGGGGTCTCGAAGAGAGTGTCTCCATCACTTCTGCCCAGCGACTGGTGTAGGTATCCAAAGTGCTCAATCCGGTGTCGTGGCCTTCTACAAAGGCGACACCACCGACGCCATGAAAGATCTCCGGTTCGAGAACATCGAACCCTAGGTATCTAAACGAGAACAGTATCGGCCAAAGATGGAGCCGCGTGTCTCCTTCTCTTCCACGATGAGAGCAGGCTTCTTGGCTCGCGCCAGTGGTGACACAGGCGATCATTCTCTTTCCCGAGCAAACCCCCGTGTCATATCGCATGGTGCTCCGATACAGGCGGCCATAGACGAAAACGCGGTCCATCCAACCTTTGAGGATAGCGGGCATTCCGAACCACCAAAGCGGAAAATGGACAATCAGTAGATGGCAGGCCAGCAAGCGTTCTGCTTCCGCATTCACGTCCGGCGGCGTGGTTTCATTCTCCGCGCTGAACCGCTGTTCGGTTTGGACATGAAACGCCTCTGAATTCTTTCGCGACCTGTAGTGATGCGGCCCCTCGCGTGGGTCGAAGTTCATGGCGTAGAGGTCAGACAGTGTGGTTTGCCATCCGGCGGCACCGAGCACCTGTTGGGAGATAGCCGCCAAGTGCGCGTTGAAAGATCTTCCCTCCGGGTGAGCCAAAACGATGTGAGCCCTCATTCGCGTGATCTCCAAGATGCGGTGCCGTCCAAACTTCTCGTTCCTGCCCTACCAGAGTTTCTTGCCAAAGTCTCTCTCTGGCTAGAGTCGGACCGCCCGGCGGGAAGGCTTGTCTGTGTTTTTCACTGCGGAAAACGGGCGTTCAAGATGGGGTATCCGTTCTAGCGCAAGACCCGGGCGCATAGGCTTTCTTCCCCGCCGTGTCCCACAGGCGCAATCGGAGCCGCGAATCCCCTCGCTACCCTCCACAGGATCAATGGGCCTCTACGGGCAGCGCATCCAATGGCGCATGAGTCGATCATCCTTGCCTTTACTGCAGTCGCACTAGGGAAGACGTGAGAGATGAGTCGCGATCTTCTCGCACGTTCACCGGATGGCCAGCTTGTGATCCGGCCGGGTCTTGAGGCCGGGTTGACCTGCGGCTTCGGAATTTCGCAGGCCTTGCCGTGAGGCGGCGGCCCCGGCGCAAACGGTCGCTTATCCGGCCGCGACGACGCGCAACGGCGAGGGCCGTGCCGCGCGGATCTCCTCGAACATCCAGTCGCGGAACCCTTTGATCTTCGGCTCGTCCGCGTCGGCTTCCTGGTATGCCAGGGAGTAGATGACCGCGGACGGCGTCTCCCGGTCGAAGAGGCGGATCAGCCGCCCGCACTCCAGCTCGGATTCGATCAGCGCCAGGTACGGCAGGGCGACGCCCTGGCCGGCTTCCGCCGCCTGGAGGACCAGTTCGCAGTGCGCGAGGCGCGGCCCCCGCCGACTTGCCGGGGGCACGACACCGCAGGTCTCGAACCATTGCGCCCAGCCGTCCTGCACCTGGTCGTGCAGCAGCGTGACCGCGAGCAGGTCGGCCGGCGCTTCGATCCGAGGCCCCCTTCGCAGGAACTCGGCGCTCGCGACCGGAGACCGGGCCGTATCGAAGAAGGGCTCCACCCGGGCGCCCGCCACCGGCTCCGTGCCCCAATGAATGAAGACATCGACGTCGCCCTGGGAGAAGTCCGTCGGGGGAAAGCCGATGGATATGTCGTAGTCGAGCTCCGGGTGCCTGGCTTGAAAGCGGTGCATGCGCGGCAGCAGCCAGCGCGAGGTGAACGCCGGTGTGGCGCGAATGCGCAGCAGCTCGGCCTCGTCCGGCTGGCAAACCCGCCGGGTGCTCGCGTCCAAGCGGTCCAGGATGCCTGTCAGCTCCGCCAGATAGCCCTCTCCCGCGGGGGTGAGATCGAGCCCTTGCGGATCGCGCACGAAAAGCGCGGTGTCGAGGAACTCTTCGAGCCGCCTCACCTGGTGGCTGACGGCAGACTGCGTCACGTTCAGCTCGTCCGCGGCCGTGGTGAAGCTGCCATGGCGGGCGGCGGCCTCGAAGGCGCGGACGGCGGCGAACGGTGGAAGCCTGCGTTTCATCGCCCATGAACTCCCTTCATGGGGGCATGAGGAGATGTCGTTTGCCTGGGCTTGGAGGGCGACTATAGCCTCGTTTGAAGATCGGACCAATCGGTCTAGGAGGAAAAGCCATGTATCCGCTAAAGCGCCCATTCGGCCGTCTCGGCATGCTGGCGGTCTGCTGCATGGCCGCGGGTCTCGCTGTCGGGATCATCGGCACCCGGGGACTCGCCCAAGACCCGCCTCCCAGCGAGCACAAGGGCCTCGAAGTCAAAAAGCTGGGGGTCGTTTCCGCGGAGTCCATGAAGGCGACGGTCGGGCTGGAAGGCCACATTCTTCTGCTGCGCGAGATCACCATAGAGCCGGGCGGACAGATCGCGAAGCACAGCCACGAAGAGATACCGGGCCTCGTGAAGGTGATCGACGGCGCCTGGGTCGAAGGCCAGGAGGGCGGCGAGGCCACCTTCGACGCCGGCGGGGAGGCTGCGATCGTCGAGGACGAGACCACGGTGCACTGGTTCTACAACCGCGGCTCGGAGCCCGCGACGGCCATCGTCTGCGACATAAGGCCGGCCGGCTGACCGCGACCGGCATGGGCGAAAAGCCATAGGGGTAAAGCCATACAGGTTGGACAACAGATCCGACTAGTCCCGAAACTCCGGCATCGATAAGTCCAAAGCCCGCTGCTACGCTGCTCCCGACGTTCAACCCCGAAGGCAAGACAGTCTGAGGGGGATCCCGCGGGATCCGGAGGACTCGCCAGCCCGAATGGGCCGAACCGCCAAGTCCTGGCGGGCGGCAGTTTCTCGTGCCCGACGCGGAGGCCCTGCTAGGCTGGACGCGCCGCAGGAATAGGGAATCTGTCCATGGAGCCGCTGCACTTCCCGTTCATCGTCTCGATCTTGGCCGGCGTGCTGATACTGGTGATGCCGAAGCTGCTCAACTACATCGTGGCGATCTATCTGATCATTTTCGGCATTCTGGGCCTCTTGCCGGCGTTCCTGGCCTAGGCCGGCTGGCGGGCTGCCGTCCCATTCGGCAAGAGGTTCCGAACCGCCGGCGAGACTCACTCGCGCCCCATGGTGAGGATCGGCGCGAAGCAGCCATAGATGAGGCGCCTGGCGTCGAACGGGATCTCTCCGGAAATCTCGAAGCGTGGGTCGTCGTGCATCTTTGCTTCGACGGCCTCCAGGGTCGCCTTGTCCGGCCACACCTGCCAGGAGAAGACGATCATCTCTCCTTCCTTCGCATCGACTGCGCGGCGGAAGTCCGTCTGCTTGCCGTCGGGCACGTTGTCCTCCCAAGACTCGACGATCTCGAGGCAGCCATAGTCCTTGAAGATCTCCGCCGAGTTCTCGGCCCATCTGCGATAGGCCTCCATCTTTTCCTCGGGCACCGGGATCACGAAGCCTGCGATGTACATGGTCCAAGCTTCCTCAGTTAGGGCGGGCCAAGCTGGCGGCGGCAAGTGCCGGTTGGCAGGCGAGAAGTCCGCCGCCGCGCGGACTCTACCGCGGGCCAGGCCGCGAGGATGTCACTCCGGGGGAATGTCCCGGGCGGCCTCGAGAATGGCGGATATGGACCGCTCGATGTCCTCGTCGGTCGTCGCCCAGGAACTCACGCTGATCCGCATCGCGGCCCGGCCGCGCCACACCGTTCCGCCGCACCAGCACACACCCTCGTCCTGTATCCTTGCGATGACCTCGCGCGTTCTCTGTTCGCTACCGAAGCTGACGACGGCTTGGTTCAGGACGACATCGTTCAACACCTCCAAGCCCGCTTGGCGCAGCGCCGCTGCCATTTCGCGCGCCTGCCGGCAGTTCCGCTCCACCAGGTCCGAGAGGCCCTGGCGTCCCAGGGATTTGAGGGCGGCCCAGATGTCGAGGGCGCGGGCCCGCCGCGAGCTGTCGGGCGTGAGGTTCATCGCTTCCCGGCGTTCGCCGGTCATGAGATAGGTACCGCTGATCGACATGGCGTCTTGCAGCGCGCTCGCGTCCGCCACCAAGGCGATGCCGGAATCGTAGGGGACGTTGAGCCATTTGTGGGCATCGAGAGCCCAGGAGTCGGCGTCGCTGTAGCCCTTCGCCAGCGCGGCCTTTTCGGCCGTGGCCAGGGCCCAGATGCCGAAGGCCCCGTCCACATGAGCCCACGCGCCGCCGCCGTGCGCCCATTCGATGAGAGGCTCCGCCGGGTCGAACGCGCCGGAATTCACGTTTCCCGCTTGCAGGCAGACGATGGTCGGTCCGGCGATGTCGGGCAGGTCGCGCGCCACCACGCGCCCCTGATCGTCGCAGGGCAGTTTCAGGACCCGGTCCCGGCCCAGCCCGAGCATGGAGAGGACCTTGAACAGGGAGGCATGGCCTTCCTCGCCGACGACGACCGTGATCTCCGGTGCGCCGAACAGGCCGTCGGCGTCGACGTTCCAACCCGCTTGCTTCAGCACCCTGTTGCGCGCGGCGGCGAGGCAGGTGAAGTGCGCCATCGTGGCGCCGGTCACCAGGGCGCCTTCCGCGGTCAGGGGAATGCCGAGCGCTTCCTTGATCCATCTGAGGGCGGCCGCTTCGAACGCGGCGATCGCGGGGGAACTGGTCCAGCTGAAGCTGTTCTGGTCCCAGGCACCGGCGAGATAGTTCGCGGCCAAGGCCGCGGGCAGGGCGCCGCCGGTCACAAACCCGAAATAGCGGCCGCCCGCGCTCGCCACCGTGGCGGGCGAGCCGAGTTCGTCCAGAAAGGCGAGTACGTCCGCGCTTTCGCTGCCGCGATCCGGAAGAGGCCGGTCGAGCGCCGCCAGAAGCTTCTCCGCCGCGCCCGGCAAGGGACCAACGGGCCGGTCGCGCAATCCTTCGAGATAGTCCGCGGCACGGCGTGCCGCCTCGGCCAGCAACTCGCGGGTGTCGCTTCTGTCCATTCCGCCGTCCGGTGGTGCTCGCCGCCCGGCGCGATCAAGCCGTATCGATCGCGAGGGAGAGCGGTGGCGGCGCGTTCAGGGTCTGGAACACGACGCAGTAGCGCTCCGTCAGCTTGCAGAGCGTGTCGATCCGCTCGCGCGGCTCGTCGGTCTCCAGGTCGAAGCGCAGGCGGATTGCCTTGAAGCCGACCGGCGCCTCCTTGGAGACCCCCAGGGTACCGGCGAAATCGAGATCGCCCTCGGCGTGGACGCTGCCGCCGCGTAGGTCGAACTCAAGGGCGGTGGCGACGGCCTTGAGCGTGACGCCGGCGCAGGCGACGAGGGCTTCCAGCAGCATGTCGCCGGAGCAGGCCTGGGTGCCGTCGCCGCCGGTCGCCGGATGCAGTCCGGCCTCCACCAGCGCGCGGCCCGTCTCCACCTTGCAGGCGATGCCGGTGTCGTCGAGCGCGCCGGAGGCCGTCAGGGTGACGACGGCGCTCTCCGGATCGTCGCGGTAGCGCTCCTTCAGGGGCGCCTGCAGGGTCTTCAGTTCGGCAGCTTGCATCGCTCGGTCATCCTCCGGTGGCCTTGCCGGACCGACCGTTCCAAACGGCCGGTCCCGGCCCAGGTCTAACGCAACTTGACCCTCAGCGCCATGCAGGGACGCGCACAGGTGGGTCCGGTGGCTAGAGCGTGCCGGCGGCGAAGGTGTCGCAGCTTGCCATGTCACCGTTCTCGAAGCCGCGCTTGAACCAGCGCACCCGCTGTTCGGAGCTGCCGTGGGTGAAGGAGTCGGGCACAACGGAGCGGCCGGCCTGACGCTGCAGGCGGTCGTCGCCGATGGAGCTGGCGGCGTTCAGGGCCTCCTCCAGGTCGCCGGGCTCGATGATGTCGAGCTGCTTGTCGGCATGGTGGGCCCAGAGCCCGGCGAGGCAGTCGGCCTGCAGCTCCATGCGCACGGAAAGGGCGTTGGACTCGGCCTGGCTCGCCTGCTGGCGCAGCTCGTGGACCTTCCCGGAGATGCCCAAGAGCGTCTGCACATGGTGGCCCACCTCGTGGGCGATGACGTAGGCCTGGGCGAAGTCCCCCGGCGCGCCGAACTTGTTCTTGAGGTCCCGGTAGAAGGAGAGGTCGATGTAGACCTTCTCGTCGAGCGGGCAATAGAAGGGCCCCATGGCCGACTGGGCGTGGCCGCAGGCCGAGCTGACAGAGTCGGTGAAGAGCACCAGTTTGGGCTCCCGGTAGCTGCCGCCCGCCCTTTTGAAGAGGCCGTGCCAGGTCTCCTCGGTGTCGGCCAGGACCACCGAGACGAAGGCGGCTAGTTCGTCCTCTTCGGCCGAACGCGGGGCTTGGGATTGCGGCGGCGGCGGCGCGAAGCCGGGGCCGCCCTGCAGCAGCATGCCCGGATCGACGCCGAAATAGAGCGCCACCAGCACCACGATGACCATGCCGATGCCGCCGATGCCCCCGATGCGGCGGCCGCGGCCCATGCGGCGCGGCAGGCCGCTTCTCCGGCCCAGCCCGCCGCCGAAGCCGCCCCGTCCGAATCCTTTCGGCAAGCGGAAACCGCCGGTCCGCCCGCTCGCGCCGCGGCGGTCCTCGACGTTGCTGCTGCCCCTGCGGCCTTTCCACCGCATCCCGGCTCTCCGCGCCCTCAGCCGGCGGCCGGGCGGCGCACGAGGTCGGCGTGCGCCGGCCCGGACCGTCCGCCCTGGCCGCTCGGACTCATCCTATCTGCGGAAAATGTCGGATCAGTGGGAGATCTTGGGCTCGAGCGATCCGGCCTGCTCGATCCACTTGGCCACCTGGCCTGCCGAGGGCACCTGACGGGTCAGCTTCTTGGCCTCGTTCACCTCTTGCATCTTTTCGGCGAGGTTGTCGGCGTTGCGGTGCTTCAGCTCCTTCACCGTGTCGACGCCGGCCGCCTCGAGCAGCTCGGAATACTCCTCGCCGACGCCCGAGATGCGCATGAGGTCCGCCATGTTGGCCCACTTGAGGAGTTGCTTGGTGGAGAGGCCCGTTGCCTCGGCCACCTGGTCCCGGCCCTTGGCCGCGCCGCAGCGCTCCAACAAGTCGTCGGTGGTGCCGATGCCGGCCGCGCTCAGCTTCTCGGCATAGGCCGGTCCGATACCTTCGATTTCGTCGATCTTGTACGCCATCACCCTACCCCCTGGTCTGCCGTGATTTAAGGTGGGGCGAGTATCGGGGATCGATGCGAAAAATCAACGGCCAATGGGCGCGAGACTCCGGCGTGCCGGAGGGCTGCGGGCTGCCGGCCGCCGGGCCGGGGATCCTAGTCCGCCGGGCTGCTCATGATGCGGATGACCGCGGTGTCGTCCTCGGCCGGGTCCCAGTCCCGAAGCAGGAGCGCCACGTTCTCCAGCGCCGCGGCCGGGCTCTCGACGTCGAAGCTGGCGGTCACCACCTCGCCCGACAGCTTGCGGTGGGCGACGGTGGCGAAGACCGCGGAGCGGCCGAGGACGTCGGACATGAGGATCCCCTGGGTCAATCAAATACCTTGCCCAGTCCTAGGCCGCTATGGTTGGCGGATCGTTAACGCCTGAATGGCCGAACACTCGATCCTGCTGCGGACGCGGTTCATCGCGCGAGGCGAGCGGATAGGCAAGGGCCTCTCCTCGGCCCTCGACGGGCACTTCCTCGTGCTTCACGTCGAGCTGGAAACCGCCCACCATCATGGCCGTCAGCGTCCCGCCCGGTGCCCCGGGGTCGGCGCGGCGTGGGCCGGGGGCTCTTGGCTCGGGGTGCTAACGCATTTTACGGTTCACCGTGACCCTTCCGCTGGCCGGGTCCAGGCTGACCTGGTCGCCGGTCCGGATCGCCGCGGTGATGTCGGTCTCGAAGCGGTCGATCAGGGGGAAGCCGGCAAAGGCCGCGCCTTGCGCGATGATCGGGTTGGCGGCGTTCAGCAGCAGCGCCGCCGGCGCCATGTCCCGCGAGGCCATCTCGTGCAGCATCCAGGCCGTGGCGACGCCGCCCTTGGCGATGTTGAGAACCAGGACCTTGCCCACATAGCTTTGCCCGTGGAGCTTGTGGGCGGGCCGCGAGAAGATCCCCTGAATGCGGTCGAGGTCGTAGCGGGCCGAGAAGTTGTCGTTGGCGACCAGCGCGGTGCCGCTCGCGGCCGGGCCGACGCCCGGGTGGCCCTGGAGGACCGTGTCGCTCATCTGACCACCCGCCCGGCGACGGCGGAGTCCACGCAGCGCGCCATGTCGGCCAGCAGCGGCTCGTAGCCGTAGCCGCCGATGATGTTGACCAGCTTGGCCGAGTTGGTCATGAGGCGCGTCCAGCCGTTCGCCTCGCCCAGCTCACGGGCGTGCATCTGGTAGAAGCAGACCCCTTCCAGGAGGATCACGCCGGAGGCCTCGATGGCCTCGGCCAGGCCCAGGCGCTCGGCGGCGCGCTTGTTTTCCGGGCTGGTCGCAGCGATGGCCGCGACCTGACCGTGGATCTTGCGGCCCTCCACCAGCCCGGCCAGCGCCCTCAGCTCCATGAGCGAGAGCTGCGGGGCGGCGAAGACCACCAGGTCGAGCCGGTCGTCGGCCGCGTCGTAGTCGCCGAGGAAGGCCTCCAGGTCGCCGCGGCCGAGCGGACGGGGCTCGGGCGGCGGGCCGTCGAAGACGGCGGCGGTCCCTGGCGCCTCGGGCGTCACGCCCACCAGGTGGAAGAGGGCAGTGGAGCCGAAGCTGGCGAGGGCGGCGCCGAAGTGCTTCAGCTCGTCGGAGGTGGGCGAAGGTCCCTCCATGCCGTGCGCGATCTCGATCACCGGCACCTGGAAGTAGGACTCCATCTGGCGGCCGACGAGGCCGCCGAGGGCGCCCCATTCGGTCCAGCTCTGGGGCCGCTCCTCGACCCGGAAGCGCAGGCTGCCGCGCCGGTACCGGTCGAGATGGAAGCCGTAGCGCGGCGTCCGCCCGGTGAGCGCCGCGGCCAGCGCCGCCGGCCCGCCCTCGTAGTTGCTGCGCGAGCCCAGCACTGAATTGCAGTAGATGACGACGCCCGTGTCGCCCATGGCCAGGTGCTCGCCCCGGACCGGCGGCAGCACGGTCTGGTAGTTGATGCAGGTGTCGGTCATGAGCACGCCCAGCGCCCGGAAGGCCCGGTCGGCGCGGCGCTCCTGCTCGACGAAGGCCGGGTCCTGGCGCAGGCGCTCGTAGGCCTTGAAGTCGGCGCCGCGCGGATCGGTGATCGTGGGGACGCGGACCCGCCGGTCCGCCTCGGGCAGGGCGGCCAGCTCTTCCAGGAAGGCGACGCCCGCTTCGCCCAGCGCCTCGCCGTCGGCCATGATGTGGGCCTGGGAGACCGCGACGAAGTCCTCGGCATCGAAGAAGCGGCCGACCTCGATCTGCTGGGCCAGCGCCCGGCGGCGGGCCTCGCCCTGCTCGCCGGCCAGCATGGCCTGCTCGACGTCGCTCAGCCGCACGTCCCGCGTCCCCCTCGCATTCCACCACTAGCGGAAGACGTAGATCGGGCTCGACCGGACCAGATGCACGTCTTCCTGGGTCAGGCAAATGTAGAGGGCATTGTCGCGGCCGTCGACCGGGGGAACGCGGCGCCCGATCCGGACCGCACGGTGCGGGTTCTTGTCGGGCTGGCGGAAGACGCGGATGCGCCGGCCGATGCCGCCGGCTTCGAACTGGCCCGCGGGCGACCGCGGGCCGCGGACCTGGAGCCCGCTCCTCGCGAGGCGTCTCGTGCCGGCTCCGGCGTCATCGCTCGGCGGATCCCGGCGGCAGCCGATCGGGGTCTTCCGGCCTCGGCTGGGACTCCGCGGCCAGCGCGTCGAACAGGCGGCGCACCAGGTGGGCGCGGGGATTGTCGGCCCGCTGCAGGACGCCGAGGCTGCGGGCCAGCGGCGGATCGCCGAAGGGCAGCGCCCTGACGCCGGGCGGGAAGGGCCGGGCCACGTTGCGCCGCGGCACGATGGAGACGCCGAGGCCGTTGGCCACCAGGCTGAAGATGCCCTCCAGGGTGTCCACCTCCATGGGCGCCGACACCTCGATGGCGCGGCGGCGCAGCTCCTCGTCGATCAGCCGGCCGGCCCAAGCGTAGCGCTTGAAGCGGATGAAGGGGCCGGCCGCCAGGACCTCCCGGTCGCTCGTCCCCGGGGTGCCCTCGGGCGCGATCACGAAAAGCGGCTCGCTGCAGAAGGCCGACCAGGTCGTGCCCGGCGCCAGTTCACCCGGCTGGGCCAGCAGCGCCGCGTCGAGGGCGCCCCGGGCCAGCAGCGCTTCGAGCTCGTGGGACAGGCCGGTCGTCAGGCGGATCCTGAGGTCCGGCGTCTGCCGCCGCAGCCGCTTGAGGGCGGGCGGCAGGCTGCCCGAGACGATGGTGGGGACGGCGCCCAGCTCCAGCACACCGACGATGGCGTCCCGGGTGAGGTCGGCGGTCAGCCGCTCCCAGCCGGCGACGATCTCGCGGGCCCGCTCCACGAAGCCCAGGCCCTCGCGGGTCAGGCGCGGCGGCCGCGTCGAGCGGTCGAAGAGAACGACCCCAAACTCCTCCTCCAGGGACTTGATCTGCAGGCTGACGCCCGACGGCGACAGGCCGACCGCCTGCCCCGCGGTCGCGAAGCTGCGATGGTCGACGATGGCGAGCAGCGTATAGAGCGTCTTGACGTCCATTCCGCCCTCCAATCGCACCATCTTGACGAAAAGTCAATTTCATGCCAATTATCTTTTTGATTTCTGCATTAATGGTATGAGACATTGACGGGGAGTGGTGGCGTGGCGCGGGACCACGAGAACGACGGGGCTGCCGGGATGCTGCGGGTCGACATCTGGCGCGGCGGCGCGGACGGCAGCTTCCAGCGTTTCGACGTGCCCCGACGCGACAGCCAGACCGTGCTGGACGTGGTCACCTGGGTGCAGCGGCACCTGGAGCCGGGCCTCGCCTACCGCTTCGCCTGCCGGGTCGGGGTCTGCGGCTCCTGCGCCATGACCGTGAACGGCCGGCCACGCTGGACCTGCCGCACCCATGTAGCCAAGGTCGCCCGCGCCGGACGGCTCACCCTGGCGCCCTTGCGCAACCTGCCGGTGATCCGCGACCTGGTCGCCGACATGACGGACTTCTTCGAGAAGTGGCAAGCGGCCGGCGGGCGCTTCCGGGGCACGGCCACCCGGGACGACCCGCTCGCCCGGATGTCCCCGGATAGCCCGCGCCGCCGGGCCGCCGACGCCGGTATCGAGTGCATCAACTGCGCCGTCTGTCACGCCGCCTGCGACGTTGTTTCCTGGCTGCCGGACTATCTGGGTCCGGCCGCCCTAAACCGGGCCTGGACCCTCGTGAACGACGAGCGCCACGGCGAGCGCGAGGCGCTTCTGGCGGCGGTGTCGGCTGAAGGCGGCTGCCTTTCCTGTCACAGTCACGGCGCTTGCGCCCAGCACTGTCCGAAGGGGCTCGATCCCACCCGGGCCATCGCCGGGCTGAAGCAGGCGAGCCTGGGCGGTCTCTTATGCAGGGGGCGGCCATGAGCGAGGCGCGGCTCTTCCTGCTGCAGCGGGCGAGCGCCCTGGTGCTGGCGCCCCTGGTGCTCATCCACCTGGGGCTGGTGATTTATGCCGTGCGCGGCGGGCTCGACGCCGCCGAGATCCTCGCCCGCACCCGGGGCAGCGTCGCCTGGGCGCTCTTTTACGGCCTCTTCGTGGTCGCGGTGGCCGTCCACGCGCCCATCGGCCTGCGCGCGGTCCTGCGCGAGTGGACCGGCTGGCGTGGGCCGAGCCTCGGCTGGGCCATGGCCGCCTTCGGAGTGCTGCTGCTGGCCCTCGGCCTGCGGGCGGTGGCGGCGGTGGTGCTGTGAAGCGCCTCTCCCTCGACCACGCCGGGGCCTGGGCCGCCCTCGGCCACCGGGTCTCGGGCCTGCTGCTCGCGCTCTTCCTGCCCTTTCACTTCCTCGTGCTCGGGCTCGCCATAGAGGGGGAAGCACGCCTCGACGCCTTCCTGCGCTGGAGCGAGCAGCCCCTGGTCAAGGCCGGCGAATGGGGCCTGGTGGTGCTGCTGAGCCTCCACATGATCCTCGGCCTCCGGGTGCTGGCCATGGAGTTCCTGGCCTGGCCCGGCCACTTGAAGCCCGCGATCGGCCTGGGCGCCGGCGCGGCCCTGGTGGCGGGCGCCCTTTTTCTCATGAACGCGGCCTGAGATGGATATCGAGCGCGGCGAGACCGACATCCTGATCATCGGTGCCGGCGGCGCCGGGCTGTTCGCGGCGCTCCACGCCCTCGCGGCGGATCCCGACCTGCGCGTCACCGTCGCCGTCAAGGGCCTGCTGGGCAAGTGCGGCTGCACCCGCATGGTCCAGGGCGGCTACAACGCCGCCATGGCCCCGACCGACTCCCTGGAGCGGCACTTCATGGACACCATCGTCGGCGGCCAGTGGCTGCCGCGCCAGGACCTTGCCTGGCGCCTGGTGGAGGGCGCGGTGGAACGGGTGCGAGAGCTGGAGAACGAGCTCGGCTGCTTCTTCGACCGCAACCCCGACGGCAGCCTGCATCAGAAGGCGTTCGCCGGGCAGAGCTTCGACCGCACGGTCCACAAGGGCGACCTGACCGGGATCGAGATCATCAACCGCCTGATGGAGCAGGTCTGGGCCCGGGGCATCGAGCGGCTGGAGGAGCACCGCGCCATCGCCCTGGTCCCGGCCGCCGACGGGGGCGCTATGGCCGGGGCCCTCTTCATCGACATGCGGACGGGCGGCTATCGTTTCCTCGGCGCCAAGGCGGTGCTGCTGGCGACCGGCGGCGGGCCCACCATGTACCTCTATCACACGCCGTCCGGCGACAAGGCCTGCGACGGTCTGGCCATGGCGCTGCGCCTGGGCCTCGCGCTCAGGGACATGGAGATGGTGCAGTTCCACCCGACGGGCCTCCTCGCCGGGCTGGACACCCGCATGACCGGCACGGTGCTGGAAGAGGGCCTGCGCGGGGCCGGCGGCTGGCTGCTCAACGGCGCCGGCGAGCGCTTCATGGCCGCCTACCACCCCCACGCCGAGCGGGCGACCCGGGACATCGTCTCCCGCGCCATCGACGCCGAGATGCGCGCCGGCCGCACTTCGCCCAACGGCGGCGTCTACCTGGAGATGAAGCACCTGGGGCCGGCGGAGGTGACCCGGCGGTTCAAGGGCATGGTGGAGCGCTGTGCCGACTGCGGCTTCGATCTCGCCGGCGGCCGGGTCGAGGTGGTGCCCACCGCCCACTACATGATGGGCGGCGTCGAGTTCGAGGCGGACACCGGGACCGCCATCGAAGGCTTGTTCGCGGCCGGCGAGGACTGCGGCGGCGTCCACGGCGCCAACCGCCTGGGCGGCAACGGCGTCGCCAACGCCACCGTGTTTGGCGGCATCGCGGGCGAGTCCATGGCGGCCTACGCGGGAAAGCAGGCCCACTGCCGGCCGCCCGACGAGGCGGCCATCGAGCAAGGCCTGGCCCGGGCCGAGGCGCCCTTCGCGGCGGCGACCAGCGATCTCGGCGGCCTCCGGGAACGGCTCTGGCGGACCATGTGGGACGAGGTGGGCATCTCGCGCAACGCGGAGCGCCTGAGAAGGGCGCTGGCCGCGATCGAAGCTTACCAGGCCGAGCTCGGGACCATCGGCGTGGCGGGGGCGGACCGGCGCTTCAACCTGACCTGGCACGACTGGCTGAACCTGGACAGCCTGTTGACGGTGAGCCGGGTGATGGCGCTGGCGGCGCTCGCCCGGGAGGACTCCCGCGGCGCCCACTTCCGGGAGGACCATCCGGAGACGGGAGACCTGGAGCAATCCTACTATTCGCGGGTTAGACTGGCGGACGGATCGGCGGACGGCGAACCGGAGCTGGAGATGGTGCCGGTCGACTTCTCCATCGTGCGCCCGGGCCAGTCGCTGATCGCCGAAGAGGCCGGCGCGCCGCCGACCGCCGCCTGAGGATGGGGCAAGGACCATGATTCCGAGCGCGCTCATCGAGGAGACGGCCTACGATCTCATGGCAAAGGCCGGCATCGAGATCCCGGAGGACTATCTCGCGGCCATCGAGGCCATGGCGGCCAAGGAGAAGGGCGACCTCTCGGCCTTCGTGCTGCAGGCCATGCTCGAGAACTGGGAGGCGGCCAAGGCCGACCGCCGGCCCATGTGCGCCGACACCGGCCTGCCGCGCTACTTCGTCAAGGCCGGCAACGAGGCGCGCCTGGAGGGCGGCTTCGTGGCGCTCGAGAAGGCGCTGCGCGCCGCCACCGCCCGGGCGACCCACGAGGTGCCGCTGCGCCCCAACCGGGTCCATCCCCTCTGGCGCACGGAGCACAACAACAATGTCGGCATCAACGCGCCGGAGATCGACTACAGCTTCGAGCCGGAGGCCGACTGGCTCGACATCACCACGGTCCACAAGGGCGGCCTGTTCGGGACCGACTACCGCATGCTCTTTCCCGGCGACGGCATCGACGGCATCAAGCGCTTCTTCCTCGATGTCATGATCGCCTTCGGCAAGCGGGGCCTCGCCTGCCAGCCGGCCATCGTCGGTGTCGGCGTCGGCGGCTCCAAGGACGTCTGCATGACGCTCGGCAAGCAGGCAGCCTGCCTGCGGGTGGTGGGCGACCGCAACCCGGACCCCAAGATCGCCGAGCTGGAGCTGGAGCTGAAGCAGCTCGGCAACTCCATCGGCATGGGGGCCATGGGCTTCGTCGGCTCCTCCATGGTGGTGGATTGCCACGTGGAGGTCGGCTACACCCACACGGGCGGCATGCCGGTCAGCGTGCATGCCTTCTGCCTCTCGTCGCGACGCGCCACCGCGCGCATCCACGCCGACGGCCGGGTGGAGCACCGCACCGATCCCCGCTGGTTCACCCCCTACGCGCGCAGAGAGACGGTCGAATGGACGGACCCCGACGCCAGCTCAAAACAGTCCGCCTGAAGGCGCCGGTCGCGGCCGAGGACCTGCGCCGGCTCGAATTGGGCGACGTGGTCTACCTGGACGGCGTGATCTACACCGGCCGGGAAGGGGTCTACCGCAAGGTGGTGGACGAGGGCCGGGCCCTGCCGGAGGGCCTGACGGCGCTCAGCAATGTGAACTTTCACTGCTCGCCGGCGGCCTCGGTGGAGGAGGACGGCGGTTACCGCATCGGCGCCGTCACCGCGACGGCGAGCTTCCGCTTCTCCCGTTGGATGAAGGACTGGTTCCAGCTCTCCGGCACCCGCATGATCATCGGCAAGGGCGGCATGTCCGAGGCGAATTACAAGGAGCTCTTCGTGCCGGCCGGGGCGGTCTATCTCTCCACCGTCGGCTACGGTACCGGGGCGCTCCTCGGCCGCGGCATCGAGCGGGTGCGCCAGGTGCACTGGCTGGAGGCGCTCGGCATCGCCCAGGCCCTCTGGGTGCTGGAGGTGGCGAACTTCGGGCCGCTGCTGGTGGACGGCGACCTGGACGGCAACAGCCTCTTCGAGCGCAACAACCGGGAGGTCAACGCCAGGCTGGGCCGGCTCTATGAGGGCCTGAAGCAGCCGAGCCTGGCCCGCTTCGGCGAGACCGACGACCGCTCGGACGAATTGATATGAGAGCGGACGCGGCCGAAGCGCGCTGCGACCTATTCGAGAGGACGGACAAACCATGTTCGAACTGAGCCAAGCACAGCGAGACCTCCAGGCGCGCGCCGCCGAGCTGGCCTGGGCGACCATCGCGCCGCGCGCCGCCCGGGTCGACGAGACCGAGGCTTATCCCTGGGACAACGTGGAGGCGCTGACCGAAGCCGGCTTCATGGGCATGACCATTCCTGCCGAGTACGGCGGCAAGGGCCTCGGCTTCCTCGACGCCGTGCTGGTGATCGAGGAGATGGCCAAGGTCTGCGGCGTCACCGCCCGCATCGTGGTGGAGGCAAACATGGGCGGCATCGCCGCCGTCATGACCTACGGCAGCGAGGCCCAGAAGGAGCTGGCCGCGGGCCTGGTGCTGGCGGGCGACAAGCCGGCCATCTGCATCACCGAGCCGGAGGCCGGCAGCGCCGCCAGCGAGATGACCACCCGGGCCGACAAGCGTGGAGGGGTCTACCTGCTCAACGGCAAGAAGCACTGGATCACCGGCGGCGGCGTCTCCAAGCTCCACGTCATCTTCGCCCGGGTCTTCGACGAGGCCGGAGCGGAGCGGGGCATCGGCGGTTTCCTGGCGGTGCGTGACGAGGCGCCGGGCCTGAAAGTGGGCGCCCGCAGCTACGCACTGGGGCTGCGCGGCATTCCCGAGACCGAGATCCTGCTGGAGGACCTGGAGCTGCCCGAGGAGCGGCTGCTGATGCCGCCCCAGGGCCTCAAGCGCGGCTTCGCCCAGCTCATGGAAGCCTACAACAGCCAGCGGGTCGGCGCCGCCACCGTGGCCCTCGGGATCGCCCAGGGCGCCTACGAGCTGGCCCTCGACCAGGTGCAGCAGCGCGAGCAGTTCGGCCGGCCCATCTGCGAGTTCCAGGGCCTGCAGTGGATGCTGGCCGACATGAGCATCCAGTTGCAGGCCGCCCGGCTGCTGATCTATCAGGCGGCCGCCGGGGCCGGGTCCGGCTTCCCCGACATGGTGGCGGCCGCCCAGGCCAAGATCTTCGCCTCGGAGATCGCCCAGAAGGTGACCAACGACGCCCTGCAGCTCTTCGGCGCCGCCGGCTACGGCCGCGACCTGCCGCTGGAGCGCATGGTGCGCGATGCCCGCATGTTCACCATCGGCGGCGGCACGGCCCAGATCCTGCGCACCGTGGTGGCGAGCGGCCTGCTGGGCCGCAAGCTGCCCCAGACCCGCGACGGGCACCTGAAGCTGGCCGAGCGGGAACAACCGCCGAAGGCCCGCGCCCGTGCCTAACGCCGCCGAGCTGATCGCCCGGCGTCTCCACAAGGCCGGCTGCCGGCACGCCTTCGGCATTCCCGGCGGCGAGGTGCTGACCCTGATGCGCGCGCTCCAGGAGGCGGGCATCCAATTCACCCTGACGAAGCACGAGAACGCCGCCGGCTTCATGGCCGAAGGCAGCTATCACGCCACCGGCGCGCCGGGCATCCTGCTCGCCACCGTCGGGCCGGGGGTCGCCAACGCCATCAACGTGGTGGTCAATGCCCTCCAGGACCGGGTGCCGCTGATCTTCCTCACCGGCTGCATCGACCCGGCCAAGGAGCTTGGCTACACGCACCAGATCTTCGACCACCAGGCCCTGCTGCGCCCGGTCACCAAAGCGAGCTTCAAGGCGGTCGACGGCGCGGTCGACGCCATGATCGAGAAGGCGCTCGCCATCGCCCTCGACGGCCAGCCGGGCCCGGTCCACATCGATGTGCCTATAGCCTTGGCGGACCAGGAGCAGCCGCCCGCCAAGACCGTCGAGCGGCCCCGTCCGGCCCCCGCGGCCCCGGCGCTGGGACCCGAGTTGGAGGCGGCACGGGACCTGCTGGCCCGGGCCGAGCGACCCCTGGTGGTGGCCGGGGTGGACGCCGTGACCCAGGGGGCGGGCGACGCGGTCGCGAGCTTCTGCCGGGAGCGCGCCCTGCCGCTCGTCACCAGCTACAAGGCCAAGGGCCTGCTGCCGGAGGACGATCCGCTGGCCCTCGGCGGCGCCGGCCTCTCGCCCGCGGCCGACGAGATTCTCCTGCCGCTCATCGAGCGGGCGGACCTCATCATCGGCGCCGGCTACGATCCCATCGAGATGCGCACAAGCTGGTGCGATCCCTGGGACCCAGCCAAGGCGATCGAGTTCACCGCCGTCCCCAACCAGCACTTCGTGCACCAGGCGCGGCTCAACTTCGTCGGCGACGTGGCGGCCGGCCTGGCGGCCCTCGGCGAGGGGCTGGTGGCCAACCGGGTCTGGCCGGACGGCGAGCCGGCCGAGGCCCGGGCCCGGCTCAAGGCGCGCTTCGCCAGCGACGGCGCTTGGGGTCCGGCCCGCATCGTCGAGGTGGCGCGCCAGGTCTTGCCCCGCGAGGCCGTCGCCACCGCCGACACCGGCGCCCACCGTATCCTGCTGAGCCAGCTCTGGGACTGCTACGAGCCCCGCGGCCTCTTGCAGTCCTCGGCCCTCTGCACCATGGGCGGCGCCCTGCCGCTTGCAACGGGCTACAAGCTGGCGCGGCCCGAACGGCCGCTGGTCGCCTTCACCGGCGACGCCGGGCTGGAAATGGTTCTGGGCGAGCTGGCGACCCTACGCGACCTCGCCCTGCCGCTGGTGGTGGTGGTCTTCGTCGACGCCTCCCTGGCGCTCATCGAGATGAAGCAGCGCGCCGTCGGCCTGCCCAACCTGGGGGTGGACTTCGGCGTCACCGACTTCGCGAGCGTCGCTGCGGCCCTCGGCGGTCACGGCGCCGAGGCGGTCGACGCCGAGAGCCTGGAAAGGGAGCTCGGGGCCGCCCTCGGGCGCGACGGATTCACGGTGATCGCCTGCCCCATCGACCGCATGTCCTACGATGGGCGCATCTGAGGCCGCAGCAACTCAGGCTGCCGACTGGGCGTGTCGCCGGCTCAGGCCTCTTCGATGGCCTCGATGGACTCCGGCACGATCTGGCCGCCGTCGACCACGATGGTCTGGCCGGTGATGTAGCCGGCCTCCTTGGAGGCGAGGAAGAGCGCGGCGTAGCCGATGTCGTCCACGGTGCCGAGCTTCTTCAGCGGGATCGAGGCCGCCATGGTCTGGAGGTAGTCCTCGCCCAGGTCCTGCAGGCCCTCGGTGATGATGTTGCCGGGCAGCACCGCGTTCACGGTGATGCCGTACTTGGCGAACTCCATGCAGGCGGTGCGCATGAAGCCGAGCTGGCCGCATTTGGTGGCGCCGTAATGGGTCCAGCCCGGAAAGCCGGTGATCGGACCGGTGATCGAGGAGGTCAGCACGATGCGCCCCGCCCCGCTCTTCTTCAGGTGGGGCAGGCAGGCCTTGATCGAGAGGAAGCTGCCCTTGAGATTGGTGGCCATGACGTGGTCCCACTCCGAGGGGTCCATCTCCTCCACCTTGGTCTGCGGATAGATGCCGGCGTTGGCGCAGAGCACGTCGATGCCGCCGTGCTGGTCGGCCGCGGTCGCGGCCATGGCCTGCATGTCGTCCCAGCTGGTCACGTCGGCCGAGCAGGCGGCCGCCGCGCCGCCGGCACCCGTGATCTCCGCGGCCGTCGCCTCGGCGTCCTTGCCGGTGCGCGCCACCACCAGGACCTTCGCGCCGTGCCTGGCGAAGACCTGGGCGATGCCCTTGCCGATTCCCTTGCTCGCGCCCGTGACGATGACGGATTTGCCTTCGACGGATGTCAGCATCTTCTCAACGCCTCCCTCTCCTTGAACCTGTGGTCTCTTGCTTGGAACGAACGGGTCTGTTGCCTGCCCTGCCGCCTGCGCCGGCTTGGGAGCCGGGAGCTTACGCCATTCGCCCGGACGCGGAAATCCCGAGCATCGTCCCGCAGGCAAACCGTTCCCCATAGCACTGCCGCGGACGTCGACCTCCGGCCTAAAGCCCGCGGTTTCCGCGACCTGCGGCCTCGCATTCGGCGAAATCTTGGGTTAAGGTTTCTGCGGGGCGAGGGTGCGACGGCCGTTTCGGCCGCTATTCGCACAGATCGCGGACAACAAGAAGACGCCGGGCCGTCCGGGCGCGTGTGCGCAAGGTTCGGTTCGTGGACGCATCCCGGGAGAGCTCTCTGGAGAACGCCATGCAAAGATCCCTATCCATCGATCCCGACAAGTGCACGGGCTGCCTGCAGTGCGAACTGGCCTGCTCCCTCGACAACGAGGGCATGTTCAACCCGTCCAAGTCGCGCATTCACGTCTTCAAGTTCGAGGACGAAGGCCGCTTCATCCCCTACACCTGCACCCAGTGCGCCGAGGCCTGGTGCATGAAGGCCTGTCCGGTGGACGCCATCAGCGTCGATGCCAAGACCGGCGCCAAGGTGGTCTCGGACGCGATCTGCGTCGGCTGCAAGGTCTGCACCATCGCCTGCCCCTTCGGCACCATCAACTACAACCATTCGACGGGCAAGGTGATCAAGTGCGACCTCTGCGAGGGCGATCCGGAGTGCGCGACCGCCTGTCCGACCGATGCCATCACCTATGTCGATTCCGACTGGACCGGGCTCGACAAAATGCGTGCCTGGGCCGCGCGCACCGACGCCGGCGCAAGCGCCGCCGAGTAGAGGGAGCAGAGCCATGTCATGGGTTGGAAAGATCCTGCGCGTCGACCTGACCAACGGGACCTGCAAGTCCGAGCCTCTCAACATGGATTGGGCCCAGAAGTACCTGGGCCAGAGGGGGCTCGCCACCAAGTACCTGATGGAGGAGATCGATCCCAAGGTCGATCCGCTGGCGCCTGAGAACAAGCTGATCATGACCACCGGGCCCCTGACCGGGACCTGCGCCTCGACGGCGGGACGCTACTCGGTGGTCACCAAGGGGGCGCTGACCGGCGCCATCGCCTGTTCCAATTCCGGCGGCTTCTTCGGCAACGAGATGAAGAACGCCGGCTGGGACATGATCATCTTCGAGGGCCGCTCGCCCAAGCCCGTCTACCTGCTGGTCGAGAACGACAACGCCCAGCTCGTGGACGCGGGCGAGTTCTGGGGCACCTCGGTCTGGGACACCGAGGAAGGCATCAAGAAGAAGCACAACGACCCCTTGATCCGGGTCGCCTCGATCGGCATCGCCGGCGAGAAGGGCTGCAAGTTCGCCTGCGTGGTCAACGACATGGACCGCGCGGCCGGGCGCTCGGGCGTCGGCACGGTGATGGGGGCGAAGAACCTCAAGGCGGTGGCGATCCGCGGCACGCTCGGCGTCAAGGTGAAGGACTTCAAGGGCTTCATGAAGGCGACGGCCGACGGCAAGGCGGTGCTCGCCGGCAATGCCGTCACCGGCCAGGGCCTGCCGGCCTACGGCACCCAGGTGCTGATGAACGTGATCCACGAGGTGGGCGCCCTGCCGACCCGCAACCATCACCATTCCCAGTTCGACGGCGCCAAGAACATCTCGGCCGAGAAGATGCTCGAAAAGCGGCAGAGCGACGGCAAGGCGAACCTGATCACCAATTCCGCCTGCTTCGGCTGCACCATTGCCTGCGGCCGGGTGTCGCAGATCGAGCGCACCCACTTCACGGTCAAGGACCGGCCCGAGTACCAGAAGGCCTCGGGCGGCCTGGAGTACGAGGCTGCCTGGGCGCTGGGCGCGGCGACCGAGGTCGACGATCTCGACACGCTGACCTTTGCCAACTTCCTCTGCAACGAGCAGGGCATCGACCCCATCTCCTTCGGCGCCACGGTCGGCGCCGCCATGGAGCTCTACGAGATGGGCTTGATCACGACCAAGGAGACCGGCGGGATCGAGCTGGAGTTCGGCAACAGGGAGGCCCTGGCGCAGATCACCGAGCTGACCGGCAAGGGCGAGGGCTTCGGCAAGGAGATCGGCCTGGGCTCCAAGCTGCTCTGCGAGAAGTACGGGCATCCCGAGCTCGCCATGGCGGTCAAGGGCCAGGAGTTCCCGGCCTACGACGCCCGCGGCATCCAGGGCATGGGCCTCACCTACGCCACCTCAAACCGCGGCGCCTGCCACCTGCGCAGCTACACCGTGGCCTCGGAGATCCTCGGCATTCCCGAGAAGACCGATCCCCTGGTGGCCGACGGCAAGGCGGGGCTGGTGAAGGCCTTTCAGGACGCGACGGCGGCCTTCGATTCGGCCGGCATCTGCATCTTCACCTCCTTCGCCTGGACCCTCGAGGACGTGGCGCCGCAGCTCGACGCGGCCTGCGAGGGCGAGTGGACGGTGGAGCGCCTGCTCGAGACGGGCGAGCGGATCTGGAACCTGGAGCGCCAGTTCAATCTGGCGGCGGGCTTCACGGGCAAGGACGACACCCTGCCCAAGCGGCTCCTGAAGGACGCCGCGAAGACGGGGCCGGCCAAGGGTCTGACCAGCCAGCTCGGCAAGATGCTGCCGGAATACTACCAGCTGCGCGGCTGGACCACCGAGGGCGTGCCGACCAACGAGACCCTGAACCGCTTGCAGGTCTAGCCGGGGCGAGACGGGACCGGCCGCGGTCCGGCCCCGGCGTCATGCCGGGCGGAGGGCCGCGGCCGGATCGTTCTGCGGCCGGCGCCGGCGGGTGTTCTCGCCAACGCGGGATCGGCCGAACGAAGGGGCGTCGCCTGGGCGGCGCCGGCAGGGGAGTGTGGGACCATGATCGATCACGACAACCTTCCTGACGTGCCGCTGGCCCAGGTTTCGGGCGAGGCGGTGCCCAAGGCGCTCACGGTCGCCTCCGGGTCGGGCGCGAACGGCGGCGGTGGCGGCAGCGCCGACTGGCAGGCGCACCACGTCATCGTCGGTGCGGGACCGGCAGGCGTGGTGGCGGCCGAGACGCTGGCGAAGGTCGATCCCGGCCAGTCGATCCTGATGATCGCCGCAGAGAACGAGCCGCCCTATTCGCGAATGGCGATCCCCTACTACCTGACCGGGATGATCAAGGAGGACGGCACCTACCTGCGCAAGACCGAGGGCTACTACGATCAGGCCGGGATCTCGGTGATGCACGGCACCGTGGAGGGCGTCGACACCGAGGCGAAGACGCTCAGCCTCGCGGGCGGCGGCAGCTGCCGCTACGGGCGGCTGCTGATCGCCACCGGCGCCTCGCCCGTGAAGCCGCCGATCGAGGGCCTCGACCTGCCGGGGGTGCACCACTGCTGGACCCTGGAGGACGCCCGGGCGATCGCCAAGCGGGCCTCGGCGGGCGCCCACACGGTTCTGGTGGGCGCGGGCTTCATCGCCTGCATCATCCTGGAGGCCCTGGCAGAGCAGAAGACGGACCTGACCGTGGTCGAGGCGCACGCGCGCATGCTGCCGCGGATGATGGACGAGACCGGCAGCCGGCTGATCAAGCAGTGGTGCGCGTCGAAAGGCATCTCGGTCCACACCTCCACCAAGGTGACCCACCTCACCAAGAGCGGCGACCGGCTCAAGGTGGTCATGGACGACGGCACCGAGGTCGACGCGGACCTGGTGGTCATCGCGACCGGCGTGCGCTCCAACACCGATTTTCTCAAGGGCACGGGCATCGAGGTGGAGGAAGGCATCAAGGTGAACCACCATCTGGAGAGCAGCGTGCCCGGCATCTTCGCCGCCGGGGACTGCGCCCAGGGCCCGGACTTCTCGACCGGCGGCTGGTCGGTGCACGCGGTCCAGCCGACCGCCACGGAGCACGGCCGCATCGCCGCTCTCGGCATGGCCGGCATCGAGGCGCGCTATCACGGCAGCCTGAACATGAACGTGCTGGACACCGCGGGCCTGATCTCCGCCTCCTTCGGCCACTGGGAGGGGGTCGAGGGCGGCGCCAGCGCCGAGTCCCTCGACGAGGACCAGTACCGCTACATGCGCCTGGAGTTCGACGGCAAGAACCGGTTGGTGGGCGCCCTCAGCCTGGGCCGGACCGACCACATCGGCGTGGTCCGGGGGCTGATCCAGACGGAGGTCGACCTGGGTCCCTGGAAGGACAAGCTCCTCAAGGACCCGAACCGCATCGTCGAGGCCTACATCGCGCGCACCCAGTAGGGCGCCAACGGGTGCCGGCGGGCCCGAGCCGCGGGCGGGAGGGCGACCGCGCCGGCTGTCCCCGTCTTGCCGGGCATGCGGGCCATGCTAACTTGGCCGGCCCCGTGACCCGTCAGGGGCCGGGCGTTCGAGGAGCGGGCCATCCGCGATGAGCAAGTTCACCCTCAAGCTGTTCGCCTCGCTCTCGGAGCATCTGCCGGCCGGGGCGAAGGACAATGCCATAGTGCTCAACCTGGCCGAGGACGCCACCATCGGAGGCGCGCTCGCCGCCCTCGGCGTGCCGCGGGAGCAGTGCCACCTGGTGCTCCTCAACGGCATCTTCGTCCCGCCCGGCCAGAGACAGGCGAAGCCCATTTCCGAGGGCGACGTGGTCTCCGTCTGGCCGCCGGTGGCCGGGGGATGAGCGGCGAAAACAGCAGACACGTCAAGGACATGGCAATCACCTGGGCGGACCTCGTCCGGCTGCTGCCGAACGCCTTGCCGGGCTGGAGCTACCGGATCGAGGAACCCCGGGTCGAGGTCGGTGACGCCGGGCGCGGCGCGAGCATCGTGGCGCGTCCGTTGCCGGCGCGCGCCTTCGGGCCGATCCAGCTCGCCCGGCTCGAGGTGGAGATCGAGCTACGCGGCCTGTCGGCCGCCGAGGCCGAGACCTTCATGCGGCTCTTCGACCGGGCCTATCAGCGCGGCGGCGGCTAGATCAGAACCCACTCAGATGGAACCGCAACACGGTTCCATCTGAGTGGGTTCTGATCGAACTTGTAGATTTAAAGCAGATTCACGCGAAGGGCTGGCATCGCGAAGCGATTCCAGCTCATCACGATCTGCTCTAGGAGCCCGTTCGCCGGTTCGGCCGGTCCGCTAGGGCACCTGCCGATTCGCTGTCAAGAATCTGATATTCGCTCACTTTCTATGCGCGACTCGGGCGGGCCGCCGGATCCATCGCACCCGCGCGGCCGAGCGGCCCCCTCGGCGGGTCAGTCCGACCTGGCGACGGCAAGAGGCCCGGCAGCGGTGGAAAACGCGAGGTCTCCTTGACGGTGCTTGGGCTTGTTTGGGCGATTTGTAGATATTGTTAAGATTAGTCTCTATAATACCGGAACGTTTGGTCATTCCGCTGCTCTCGAGTGTTTTGGCGCCTATAGTATCCAGCGACTCGAAGGGTATCGGAAGCGAGCCGGAGGGGACCGGTCCGCCGGCCGAGCGACTCGGGGCGCAGGGGGATCGGCGCTTCGTCGGGGCAATCTGGTGACTTGACTTGAGAGAAGCCGAAAAAATGACGAGCACGCGACGCCTTGCCTTCTTCCTTGCAGCCGTGTTTTCCATCCTGTCGGTGGGCTTCGTGGGTCCGACGGCGGCCGACGAGCAGGACTCGGCTTCGACCGATGGGACCGACTACGTGACCTACGAGATCGAGGACGAGGGATCGAGAAAGCAGCTGGCGCAAGGAGTTACCGGCTACGAGGTGCCGCGGCGCATCATCGATATCGGTCGCGGCGACACGGTGGCGAGCCGACCGCGGCCGGAGTACGACCCACTCGGCGTGCGTGCCGGCAGCTTCCTGATCTTCCCCAGCGTGGCGATCGAGGAGCAGTACGAAAGCAACATCTTCTTCACGCCCGACGACGAGGAAGACGACTTCATCACACGAATCATTCCGAGCCTGACCGCCCAGTCCACCTGGAGCAACCACTCCTTGAGCCTTCGTGGCGGCGCCGATGCGGGCTTCTACGCGGACAACTCTGACGAGAACTACGTCGACTACTTCGTCGGTGCCACCGGCAGGCTCGACATCAGGCGCAGCACCAGTCTGACGCTCTCGCCCGAGTTTCGGCACGACCACGAGTCCCGGTCTTCGCCGGACGATCCAGGAACCGGCAAGGAGCCGACCGAGTTCGACGTCTACCGCTCGGAGGCCCAGCTCTTCCACAACTTCGGGCGGATCAACGCCACTGTGGGCGGGGAGTTCGAACGGTTTTCCTACGAGGACGTGCCTCTGGCCGCCGGCGGTGGCGACCTCAACAATCACGAACGCGACCGTAACGAGTACCTTGGCTCGCTCCGCATCGGATACGAGATCCAGCCCACCTATGAGGCCTTCGTTCTCGGCACCTACAGTGTGATCGACTACGACGGCCTGGAAGGCGGCGTCAATAGGGACTCCGACGGCTACTTCATCGGCGCCGGCATGGACCTGGACCTGACCGGCGTCCTCTTCGGCGAGGTCTTCATCGGCTTCGAGTCCCGGGACTATGACTCTTCGGCACTGGACGATTTCTCCGGCGTGAGCGGCGGCGGCGAGCTGACCTGGAACGTTACCCGCCTGACCACGGTCACGGGTGCAGCCTCGGTTGCTGTCCGCGAGACCACGGTCGCCGGCGCCTCGGGCTCCCTGCTGGCGGCGGGCGACCTCGATGTCGACCACGAGCTGCTGCGCAACCTTCTGATCGGCGTCGACGGGAGCATCGCCCGAGACGACTTCGAGGGCATCGACCGCGTCGACTACGTTTATGGCGCTGGCGCCGACGTGACTTATTTGATAAATAGATATTTGAGTGCGGGTCTCGACTACAGCTTCCAGACGCGGGATTCGGACGCGGCCGGAGAGGATTTCGATAACCATATCGTGCTCGGCCGGGTGCGGCTGCAGTACTAAGCGCAATACAATCTGTTAAGTATTCTGTGGTCTTATGTTTTCAGTCGGTTGATTGGGAGAGAGCTGGCTCCGAATAGCGAGCTGGCGGGCTGTGTGCACAATGATATTCAAATGGTTGCTGCGATTTGCGGCGATTGCGATGCTGTCCCTAGGTGGTGCGTCGCTCGCGACCGCTGAAGAATTCGACTACAAGCTGGGAACCGGAGACCAGCTGCGGATCAACGTGTTCGGGCACACCGATCTGTCCGGCGAGTTCGAGGTCGACAGCGTGGGGCGGATCGCCCTGCCGCTGATCGGCGAGTTCGAGGTGGTCGACCACACTCTTTCCGAGGTCGAGCAGATCATCGTCTCGAAGCTCAAGCCTAACTACCTCAAGAATCCGCAAGTCAGCGTCGAAGTCATCAACTACCGGCCCTTCTACATCATCGGCGAGGTGCAGCGTCCGGGCAGCTATTCCTATGTGGGCGGCATGCGCGTCGTCAACGCGGTCGCCATGGCGGGAGGCTTCACATACCGCGCCAAGGAAGACGATCTCCTGATCACGCGCGCCGGCGGCAACGGCGATCCGGAACGCGCGACCCAGGTGACGCCCGTCTATCCCGGTGACGTGATAGAGGTGCCGGAACGCTTCTTCTAACTCTTCTAACGTCGGGACCGCGACTCCAGCGGCGGTCGGCAGGCAAACAGCGACCCTAGCGTCGTCATACTAAGGGTAGACAAATCGTGAGCATGATGCGCCTGACCCAGAGGGCGGACGAGGCCCCCAAGCCGGTTCCGGTCGCGGAGCCCGTTTCGCCCAACATGGTTCAAGGGTTGGACTTCGAGGAGTACCTGCGGGTCATCTGGCGGCGCAGAAAGCTGATCCTGGCCACCGTCGCCGTGATCATGGCGCTCGGCTACATCATCATCTCCAGCCTGCCGCAGAAGTACACCGCCTTCGTCCTGGTCGAGATCAACCCGCGCCAGACACAGGTGGTCGACTTCGAGGCAGTCCTCTCCGGCCTGCCGGCCGACACCGAGACCATCCAGACCGAGCTCAAGATCATCCAGTCGCGCAAGATCGCGCGGCGCGTCGTCTCGCGCCTGGAGCTCAACAAGGACCCGGAGTTCAATCCGGCCCTGCGCCCGGCGGGCACCATCTCGTCCTTGCGCGAGGATCTCGCCGACTGGCTCTATCCCCTGCCCAGAGACGACGATGGCGAAGGCGGCCAGGGTGGCGCCGATGATGGTCCCCCGGACGTCGGCTTCATCGCGGGTATCTTCCGCGGGCTGTCGGATTTCGTGCGGCCGTCCGGCAGTGGCGGCGGCGGCGCTGGGGCCGCGGAGGAGGATCGGATCCAGCGCGAGGACGAGCAGGTCATCAACACCTTCCTGTCGCGTCTCTCGGCCGCGCCGGAGGGCCGTTCGCGGGTCGTGCGCATCTCCTTCGAGTCGACGGACCCGAGTATGGCGACCTCTGCGGCCAACACGGTGGCCGACTTCTACATTGTCGCCCAGCTCGAGGCCAAGTTCGAGGCGGCCAAGCGGGCCACCACCTGGCTGAACGAGAGGGTCGAGCAGCTGCGCGACGAGGTCGACGGCAAGGAGCAGGCCATCGAGGAATACCGCGCCGCCCACGGGCTCCTGCAAGGCGGCGGCCAGGCGACCCTGACGGACGAGCAGGTCACGGAGATCAACCGCCAGCACATCATGGAGCGCGCGCGTCTCGCCGAGGCCCAGGCGCGGCTGCGTCAGGTCAACAAGCTGCTCAATACGTCCAACAGCATCGAGACCGCCGTCGACGTGCTCAACTCGCCGCTGATCCTGCAGCTGCGCGGCGAGGAATCGCGGATCGAGCGCCAGATCGCCGAGCTCTCCGAGGAGTTCGGCGACCTCCACCCGCGCATGATCACCGCCCGCGAGGGTCTCAGGGATCTGCGCGCCAAGATCGGCATCGAGATCGACCGCATCGTCCAGGGCCTCCGCAACGAGGTCGCCGTCGCGCGCGCGCGGGTCGCCTCCCTGGCGGGCTCGCTGGATGCGGCCAAGTCGGAGGTCGCGGAGAGGAACCGCTCGGAGGTGGCGCTGAGGGCTCTCGAGCGTGAGGCGGCCGCTTCGCGCACGCTGCTCGAGAACCTCCTGCAGCGCACCAAGCAGACGGTCTCCCAGGAGAGCTTCCAGCAGGCCGACGCCAGCGTTCTGTCCTACGCCGCCACGCCCGAGAAGCCGAGCTTCCCCAAGAAGAAGATTATCTTCCCGCTGATCTTCCTGGTGGCCTCGGGCCTCGGCATCGCGCTCGCCTTCATCATCGAGAAGCTGGACCTCGGGTTCCGCAGCGCCGAGCAGATCATCAAGGCGACGGGCGCCAGCTCGCTCGGCCTGGTGCCGGTCATCTCGAAGCTGGCGACCGTCGGCAAGTCGCCGCAGGACTACATACTGGAGAACCCGGGATCGGCCTACGGCGAGGCGATCAGAAGCCTCTACACCAACCTGCTGCTTTCGGACGTGGTCCAGCGTCCGAAGGTCGTCCTGCTGACCTCGGCTCTGCCGCGCGAGGGCAAGACCTCCGTCACCATCTCCCTGGCGCGCATGCTGGCCTCGGTTGGCCACCGGGTGATCATCGTCGACTGCGATCTGCGGCGGCCCAGGATCCACAAGGAGCTGGGCATCGAGCCGGGCCCGGGTCTCACCGACTGCTTGATGGAGGGCCTAAGGGTCGAGGACGTGGTGCAGGAGGACAAGGCCTCCGGCGCCCACGTGCTGCGCGCCGGCACGCCCGTCCACAGCTCGCCGGAGCAGCTCGACTCCGGGCTCATGCAGAAGCTTTTGCGCAGCCTGGCCCGCCAGTACGACCTGGTGCTGCTCGATTCGGCCCCGATCCTGGCGGTGTCCGACACGCTCTTCGTGGCGCGTCTCGCCGACAAGACCGTGTTCCTGGTGCGCTGGGGCCGGACCCGCCGCGCGGCGGCGGCCATGGCGCTCAAGCAGGTCCAGGCCGCCCAAGCGGACGTGGCCGGCGTGCTGCTGACCATGGTCCACGTGAAGTCCCATGCCGAGTACGGCTACGGCGACTCGGGCGCCTACACCGGCGAACTGAAGAAGTACTACACCGGCTGAAACCCTGCAGCCGCGGCCCGGGCAAGCGGGCCGCGGCGCTCGCCGGTCCGCGGCTCCCGGTGGCGGCGGGCCTCCCCCAGCATAGCGGTTCCTGCCGTTCGATCGGCCCTAAAGCGCTCGTGCGAGCTCGATGAAGCAGAGCACGAGCAGACCCATGCCGGCCAACCACACGACGATCGCCTGAGACATTATCCACGCCTCTTTTGGCCAAAAGGGGATACCACATATTGTGTAGATGCCGGTTTTTCGTCAATATGTGTCCATCCGTTGGCCCTATATCGGGCCGGAACGTCCGCGTCGGGACACTCGAAGGACGACACGCATCTGCCGGAAGAGGAAGGACTTAGGACATGCCATCAATCATCGGCACAGAACTCAGTATCGAAGGCAATCTCAAGAGCGCGGGCGACATCGAGGTTCATGGCAAGGTCAAGGGCGACATCGAGGGCAAGTCGGTCACCGTCGACCGCGAGGCCCAGGTGAGCGGCTCGATCCATGCCGACGCGCTGACCGTCAGCGGGGCGGTGGACGGCCAGATCGAGGCCACTTCGGTGACCCTGACCAGCACCGCCAAGGTGACCGGGGACCTGCTGCACCGGACACTTGCCGTCGAGGCCGGCGCGTCCGTCGAGGCCCAGTTCCGGCAAATGCCTCAAGAGAAGAGGTCGGCGGAGGCGAGGCCGGTCCGGCGCGACGGGGCCGCCGATGCGCCGCGTCCGCCATCGGCGGCTCCCGCACCGGCGAGCGCTTCGGACGCGGGCGATCCCGCCGTGCGGTTGCGCACGGCCGGCGGAACGGCTGCCAGCGCATAGCCCGACCCTTTCGGGAAGTTCCTCTCGAGCAGCGCCGGCGCGCGCCCTGGGCTCACTTCGTGGATCCCAAGGCGCGCCGCCGGCCCTTGATCGTGGCCAAAAGCTAGCCGCCCACTGGGCGGCTGCTTCGCTTGGCCTGAAAAAGACGCCGCGCCGAGCGACGCCGCGGGCCCCGCTCTAGGCGCTCGGGTCGGTCAGTCCCCGCTCGTGGGGCCTGGCCTTCCAGCCTTCACCGCTCGCGATGATGCAGCTGTTGCCTTCGGGCGAGGTGACGATCAGCGTCCAGGTATGGCCGTCCTGGGTGGACAGCACCTCGATCAGGCTGCCCTTGCTGCTGACGCCGGAGGCGACCGGCGCCTCCTCGTAGTTGCCCGATAGCCATTTGACAATTCGATCCCGCTCACCGCATGGAACCTGTGCCATCGTCGCCGACGACGTCAGAATGAGAACTGCTCCAAGCAGCGTCGCGCGGGACATGGTTCGCAGTGCAACAGGATTCATGTCACTGACCAGCTCTATGGTTCATGTCCGTCGGCCAGTGGTTAGGAAATTGGTTAACATTTCCTTAACAATTGCAACTATGACAATGCATCGGGCGGACTCCGCCCCTTGGAGGAAGCCGTCCGGCGATGCAGGGAAAGGGATCGCGCCGGCCCGGAGCGGAGGCACATCCGGAGTCCGAACGGCGACCGGTCCTAGGCCTTGACCACGTTCCCGGGGCGCGGCTCGATGCCGGCCGTCGCATTGCGGGTGTCGACCACCAGCGGGCAGTTGCGCAGCAGACGCTCGTAGGTCACCTGGTCGTGGTCGGTCAGGATCAGCGTCGCGTCCACCCGCTGGAACAGGGCCTCGTTCCAGGTCTCCGAGCGCAGGCCCTGCAGGGCGGGGTGATCGCGGGTCTCCGGGATCACCGGCACGAAGGGATCGTGGTAACAGACCTCGGCCCCGCGGTTCCTCAGCATCTCGATGATCCGCAGCGAGGCGCTGCCGCGGATGTCGTCGACGTTCTTCTTATAGGCGACGCCGACCACCAGCACCCTCGCGCCCTTGAGGCTGCGTCCCAGCCGGTCGCTCAGGCCCTCGGCCAGCCTCTCAACCACATAGCGGGGCATGGCCGCGTTGATCTCGCCGCCCAGCTCGATGAAGCGGGTGGTGATGCCGTACTCGCGCGCCTTCCAGGAGAGGTAGAAGGGGTCGATGGGAATGCAGTGGCCGCCCAGGCCGGGCCCCGGATAGAAGGGCATGTAGCCGAAAGGCTTGGTCTTGGCCGCCTCGATCACCTCCCAGACGTCGATGCCCATGGTGGCGTAGATCACCTTGAGCTCGTTGACGAGGGCGATGTTGACGGCGCGGAAGACGTTCTCGGTCAGCTTCACCGCCTCGGCCGTCGCGGTGCTGGAGACGGGCACCACCTGGGGCACGATCTGCTCGTAGAAGGCCGCGGCCAGCGCGAGCGCGGCCGGATCCTCGCCGCCGACAACCTTGGGGATGCGCTTGGTGCTGTAGGTGTCGTTGCCGGGGTCCTCGCGCTCCGGCGAATAGGCGAGGAAGAAGTCCCGGCCGCAGGCCAGGCCGCCGCGCTCCAGGATCGGCCGCACCAGGTCGCTGGTGGTGCCGGGATAGGTGGTCGACTCCAGGATGACGAGCTGCCCGGGGCGCAGACGCTTCGCGATCTGCTCCGCCGTCTTCTCCACATAGCTGGTGTCGGGCTCGCGCTGGGGTGTGAGCGGCGTCGGGACGCAGATGAGGACCACGTCCATCTCGCCCAGCTCCGCGAAGTCGTTGGAGGCTCGGAACTTGCGGGAGGCGAGGGCGCTGGAGACGGCCTCCGGCGTAATGTGGGCGATATAGGAACGGCCGGCGCTCAGGGCTTCCACCTTCTGACCGTCGATGTCGAAGCCGGTGACGGGGAGACCGGCCTCCGCCGCCACCAGGGCGAGCGGCAGGCCCACATAGCCCATGCCGATGACGCCGATCCTTGCGGTCTTGGCGCGAATCCGAGCGTCCAGGTCCTCCGCGTCTGCGGCGGGGCTCAAGCCGTCGGGACCTGGCCGCTGGTCGTTCATGCCCTGTCCGCCGATCCCTGGAACGGCGGCACGCGATCAGTCTTTCGGTCGTACCGGCTCATGCTTCCATACCCCATACACGCACGCCACAGCGACCGTGCCGGCGAGCGGCCCAGTCTGCCGTGCGGTAAGGATGCCTCCCCCCTGCGACCGATCCGGCTCGCGGATCCGCGCCCATACTAGCGCAATTTCCCGGATGGCGGCAGGCCCGCGCACCACCCATCGCGATCTTTCCGTCGGCCATCGCGATCTTTCCGCCGGCCATCGCGATCTTTCCGCCGATCAGCCGCCGGGCGGGCCGTTCTTGCTTGTCGCAGCGGGTGACCGGCGGACGGCCGCATTGTCACGGTCGACGCGATCGACCTTGCCGCGCAGGCGGTTTCGGGCACTCCGAGACAGTCCCAGGCGGCCGGCCCGGCGCAGCGGGTCGCGACAGCGTGCCAGGAAGGGTCCGGGATCCGAAAGAGACCAGACGGCGAAGGCCTTGGGCCGGCGGTAGCTGGCCAGATAGTCGCCGATCGTCAGCCCCTCGGCCCCGCGGTAGAAGAGGCCGAACTTGATGTCGGGCAGCAGATCGATCCAGACCCCGTCCCAACCGTTCCAGGCAGCCGGTTCCGTCCGCCCCAGGACCGCGTCCTGATAGGCCAACAGCGGATAGTTGACCCCGGCCCGCCAGGCCAGGCCCTGCATGTTGAAGCCGCGGCCGTTCACCTCCATCAGCCGGTACCGGCCGTCCCGCGGATCGCGCTTGTACTCGGCGTTGGCCATGCCGTGCCAGCCGATACGCCGGAGCAGCTCGATCGTGGGCGCGCGCAGCTCCGGCAGCTCGGCGGCTTCGCCCACCCGGCAGACGCCGAAGTGGGGCGGGTTCTTGCGCAGCTTGTGCATGCCGAGCTCGGCCACGGGTTCCCCGCGCCGGTCGAAAAAGACGCTGAAGTTGTAGAAGGCGCTGTCGGCGCCGGGAATCAGCTCCTGAACCTCTCCGGCAAGACTGGCGCCCTGGAGATCGCCGATGGCGCGGTGCAGCGCGGGGCGATCGTTGGCGACGAACAGCTTCTGCCCGAAGCGGCGCCGGAAGCTCGCGCTGTCGAAGGGCTTGACGAGGACCGGGTAGTCGACGCCCTCGCCAGCGGCCGTCTCCGGGACGGCCGGACCGTGGACCCGCGGCAGGTCGACGCCGACCTCCCTGGCCGCGGCGTAGGTCAGGTCCTTGGACAGGAGACGGCGGGCCACATCGTAGGGCGGGGCCGCCACGGCGTAGCTGCCGGCGAGGCGGTCCAGGTTGCGGGACAGCAGCTCGAGCGTCACGTCGCTCATGGGCAGGAGCGCCCAGCCGCGCCACTGCCGCGCGCGCCGCTCCAGCAGCTCGAACAGGGCCTCGGGCCGCTCGTGGAAGGCGGGCAGGACATGACGGTCCCGGGCCCAGCGGGAGTAGGAGGCGAAGTCGCGCTCCTTGTCGACGATCAGGGCGACCGGGATGCCCGAGGCGGCGAGGGCGCGCAGCGCGATCAGCCCGCCGATGTCGCCCCCCAGGATCACCGCACCCTTGTGGCCGTTCCCCTTCACCGTACGCTCGACGGCCCGTCCCGGTTCCGCCGCCCCCTCGTTCTCTCGCGGCCGGCTGGCACGCCGGGCCGGCGCCACTTTGAGGGCGACCCGGACCAACGTCCAGCCCGCCGAACCGTTCCGGCCGGACTGCTGTTAGAAAAGGGCGTGCCGGGGCGGTGGGCGGCCGAGACGGCGCTCTCGAAGCTTGAACGGCAAGACGGGTGCGTGCCCGGCACCGGGGTCAGGACCGTCGTTCCCTGAGTTTGTCCAGGATCTCGATGGCTTCGGTCTTGAGAAAGGTCAGATCGTCCAGCTCCGGCCGCAGGACCTGAAACAGGTTGCGGCCTGTGGCCCGGTGGTAGGCGTGGAACAGCACGCACGTCCTGGCGATGACGGCGATGACGAAGGCCCAGGCCGCGCCGGATACGCCGAGCAGGGGATAGAGCGCCAGGGTGGCCGCGCCGTTGACCGCCATGCTCGTGCAGACCATCCAGGAAGTGGCGCCGGGCTTGTCGGTGGCCTGCAGATAGGTCACCAGGGTCCTGGAGAAGCCCAGGATCACCGTGCCGATGCCGAGAATCCAGATGAGCTCCACCGCGGGCAGGAAGGCGGGAGACAGGACGATCCAGACCACGGGATAGCTGACCGCCACCAAGAGGGCGACGACGCAGAAGGTGAGTAGCCCGGCCACTCGTCCTGCTTGCTCGGCAAGCGGTGCCCGCGCCGCACCGTCCCGGGCAATCCGTGGCAGGATCACCGGGTCGATGCTGTCGGAGAAGACCAGCGTCCGGCCCACCAGCGCGACCGACGCCGCGAAGATGCCGATCTCGGCCTGCGTGGCGACGACACCGAGCAGCACGGTGCCGATGACCCTCTGGGTGAGCCCGCAGGACCAGGCGACGTAGCAGCGCAGGCCGTAGTTCAAGCAGGCGAGGTAGTGCCGGCGCTCGGGCCACTCCAGCCTCAGGCCGCAGCTGCGGCGGAGAACGAATAGGTGGGCGGCCAAGCTGATGAGCTGGCAGAGGATCAGGGTCGCCAGTCCGCCGGTCACGCCCCAGTCGAGCACCGACATGAGGAGGAAGAACAGCGCCATGTTGACGGTCAGGCGGATCACCGAGATGAGCCCGACCGCGACGAAGCGGCGCAAGCCGGCGAGCTGCATGCCGAGCGCGGTGTTGACGGTGGAGAGCGGAACCAGGGCCAGCGCCAGCAGGAAGTCGAACCGATCGGCCTTCTGGAAGTAGCTGAAGCCCTGCTCGATCAGCATGTACCCCACCGTTATCCCCAGGAGTGAGCCCAGGAAGGTCAGGACCGTGCCGAGCATGACGCTTTGGGAGACCGTCATCTCCTTGCGCATGAGGTAGTACTGGGCGCTTCGCTCGCTGGCCAGGGTGAAGAAGGCGCCGAGCACCGTGGTAAAGGTGAAGCAGACGGCGTAGGCGCCGCGGCCTTCGGGGGCGAGCAGCCAGGCGAGCAGGGCCTGATTGATGACGCCCGCCAGGACCAGCCAGATCTTCGTGGCCAGAACGACCGAGGTTTCCGCGACGGCGGGCTTCAATCCGAGGGCGAATGCGCGCAGATTCATCGGCAGCCCTTGTCGCGCGATCCTGCGCGCACGTCTCCGCGGGACGGCTGCGGCCGGGAGTTCCGGAACGAAGCGACCGGCGTTTCCAGCGAAGGCCCGCGCGCGCCGATCCGCACTAAAAAGACCGTCCAGCACTCGCCGCTTGCTGACAAAAGACGCCTCAACACCGCCGATCCGACCCAAAAAGGCCTGGCAACTTAGTACCCCACTTCAGAGCCTGGCAAAACAATAGGGGTGCCCGTTCCGGCTCCGGACGCCGCCTTTCCGGTGTTGCCGGGCTTGGCCGAGGGCATCCGCCGCCGAGGCGTTGGCCTCGCGCGACACCGTGTCGGCGCGCCGCCAGTAAAGAGCCGCCGCTTGCCCGGTAATCGCCGAAACGCCCCCGTGTTGCGGCGGTCCGGAGCGAAGTCGACGAGGCGGTTGGATTTGCTTGTGCGATGTATAGAAAGCGTGGTTTAATGCCGCGCTCAGGTGTTCATTTCATTCATATTTCCGTCTTTTATGTACTTATGGACGTATTGCCTAAGGCATAAGAATGGGGCGGAGATTGGGGGGAAGGTCCTCGTCCTGATCGCGTTTCGGCCGGCATTGCCGCCAGGGGCAGATTGCACCCACTTGGCCAGCGCTTGCACCGCGGTTTGAAGATTCGAGTGAAGGATTGACCTGGGGAGGGGAGGCAAAGCCCGGTCTGGGACCGGTCTAGACATTACTTTGGGGCGAGCTGAAGCCGTTCGGCCGCTAGGGGGAGTACTTGGGGCGTCGCACCTGCATTTGCGGGCTGGCGACCGCTCCCGAAGAGCCTGCGCCAGGCATCCCGGTTCGCTCGTCGATTAGTGCCGCTATTCAACACAGGCCTGCGAGCATTCTTTGACGATGTCTGAATTTTCGGAGCGATATCAGACGGTTTCCGACGCCTTGCGAGGGCACCTGGGGTCCCGGATCCCCGGAGTGCGTCTGCGCAGGGTGGTCCACGCCGGGCATCGCGAGGAGGGCCTGTCTCAGGGCCTGGGCCGTTTCCTGCTCAACTCCGGCTATCAGGTGCGCAACGAGCGGGCTTATCGCCTCTGGAACCTGGCGGTGGCGCTGCCGCTCTTCGTATTCGTCCTGCCCCTCTTCCTGCTGGTCGCCCTGCTGGTGCTCGTCGTACAGGGACGTCCGCTGCTCTACAGCGGCGACCGTTTGGGCAAGAACCGGGAGATCTTCAGGATCTTCAAGTTCAGGACCCTGGTGGACGGCGCGTCGGCGGCGACGGCAAGTGGCGTTCTGCCCAAGCGCTCCAACCTCGAGACCCCGCTCGGCGACTTCCTGCGCGCCAGCCGTCTGGACGAGCTGCCGCAGCTTCTGAACGTGCTGCGGGGCGACATGAACCTGATCGGCCCGCGGCCGGTGCGTCCCGAGATCGCCCGCACCCTGAGCGCGACCGTGCGCGACTACGACAAGCGCTTCAAGGTAAAGCCCGGCCTCTTCGGCTACACCCAGGTGCTGATGACCCACGGCACGCCGAAGCAGCTGCGCGGCCGCCTCAACGCCCTACTGGCGCGCCGGCCCGCCGTCATCTGGAAGGAGCCCTTCGTCCTCGCCTACATGTTCTGGGCCGTCATGTCGAACGCGGCGCAAGGCCTCCACGGCCTCTGTCGCGAGGCGATCCGCCGCGGCGCCCGCGCGGAGCGCCGGCGCGAGCCCCGCAAGCGCCCCAGGCATACCACCGTCTCGACCGTCGCCGCCGGCGGGTCGACTGCTTGCGGGCGACTGTGGGACATCAACGACGAGGCCTTCACCTTCTGGTCGGCCGGGGAGCTGGAGGGCCAGGTCCACACCTTCGCGCTCAGGCGGGACTTCCCGGGCCAGCGGCGGCCGCGGCTCGCCCTCTGCACCGGCGTGGCCCGCCGCCGTCTCGTGAACGGGTCCGATTTCTGGAGCAAGGTCCCGGAGGGTTCGATCCGGATGTACATCGTCTACTACCGCCCGATCAGCGACTTCCAGAGCTACCGCATCGACAAGTACTTCCTCGAGAACGCCATCTGGAACCGCTGAACCCCGCGCCCCGGCATGCGCGCGTCCCGCAATACAAACCCACGATTCGCCCCATGAGTCGACCACTCGGCGTAGATGGCCGTGCGGTGGATCCCCACCGCGTACGCCGTGCTCGCCTCCGGGGACCGGCGAAGGCTTGAGCGGGAGTCCTCGATCCGTGTCCCGCGCCCGCAGCTATCTCCGACTGGCTTTGAGGTGGGCCAAACTCGTCCGCGGCAAGAGCTACTACCACTTGCCCCAGCCCCGGGGCCGCCTCTTCGCGCCCGGCGAGCTCGCCGGCTATTTCAACGACATGACTGGCAAGACCGACTGGCCGGGCCCGGTCGACGACGCGGGCCTGCCCCTCAACCGCAGCCCCGACGGCGGCCTCTATCACTTTCCCATGTCGGTCTTTCAGAAGGCCCTCGGCCATTGGGACCGCTGGCTGCTGAGCGAGCGCCGCGACGGTGCCCATCTCGCGGCGGTCCGGAGCGCGGCCGACTGGGCCTGTGCCGCCCTGGACGGGCGCGGCGGCTGGGACTGCTGGAGCCGCTTCGGCCTGCCGACGAGGACGCCCTACTCGGCCATGGCCCAGGGACAGGGGATCTCGCTGCTCGTGCGGGCCGGCGAGGCGCTGGAGGAGCCGAAGTACCACGAGGCCGCCCTCCGGGCCGCTCCCTCCTTGCTCGAGGAAGCGCCGGAAACCGGGATCTGTCGCCGGACCGAGGCCGGCCTGGTCCTCGAGGAGTTTCCCTACGAGACGCCGAGGACCGTGCTGAACGGCTGGGTCTTCGCGCTCTTCGGCCTCTACGACCTGAACCTCCGCCGGCCCTTGCCGGCGATCGAGACGGCGCTGTCCGAGACCATGACGGCCCTGGCCGCCATGCTGCCCGCCTACGACGCCGGCTACTGGTCCTACTACGACAACGCGGGAAAGCTCGCCAGCCCCAGCTATCACGACCTCCACATCGTTCAGCTGCGCGCGCTGGCGGACACCTTTCCGGGCCAGCGGGCGGCGCTCACGGATTGCGCGGAGAGGTTCGAGAGACAGGCCCGCTCGCCGGCGAACAAGTACCGTGCGGTCGCGGCGAAAGCCCTCCAGAAGCTGCGCGACCCGGGCATGCCGGTTCACTAGCGGCGGGGCGCGCCGGTGCCTGCATTGAATTCGCCCGGAGCCTGCCCCAATATCGCCGGACCGGACCCGGCGGGGCCGCCAAGGGCGCGCGGTTTCGGTCCGCATCCGGACCGGCGGCAAAACCCTGCGACCTCCGCGCACATGAGCCAGAGAATTCGGATCGCCATCTTCCTGCCGACCTTTGCCTCGGGCGGAGTCCAGAAGGTCTTCATCAACGTCGCCAAGCACCTCGACCGTGCCAAATTCGATCCGCTCGTGATCGTCGGCAAGCACGACGGGCCGCTGGCCGAGTACCTGAGCGCCGACCTGGAGGTCCGCGACCTGGGCGGCGTCGGCATGCGCCGGGCGCCCCTCCGCCTGAAGCGCGCCCTCGAGGCCAGCGGCGCCCGGATCGTCCTCTCGGGGACCAACTCCTCCAACATCGCCGCCCTCAGCGCCCGTGCCCTCATGCGGCGGCCGCCCAAGACCGTCATCGCCGAGCACACGCCCATGGGGATCTTCCTGCAGGACGCCAAGTGGCGGACCCTGCGCTACACCCTGTTGCGCCCGCTCTACCGCCGGGCGGACATGATCGTGGTGCCGCTGATGGCGCTCGGCGACGACTTGAAGGAGTCGCTGAGGCTGCCGGAGCTGGAGATCCGGGAGCTGCCAAACCCGGTGCTCGACGAGGAGGACATCGCCCGGCCCTACGAGCGCCCGCGGCTCCCCGGCCTGGGGGCGGAGGACCCCTACTTCGTGGCGGCTGGCCGCCTCTCGCCCGAGAAGGGATTCGACCTCCTGATCGAGGCCTTTGCCAGTCTGGCGGATCAGGCGCCCGAGGCGCACCTGGTGATCCTGGGCGACGGTCCCGAGCGCGGTGGCCTCGAGGCTCTGGTGCGGGAGCGGAACCTGGGCGGCCGCGTCCACATGCCGGGCTACGAGTCCCGGCCGGCCCGCTTCTTCCAGCACTCCCTGGGCTACGTCCTCTCCTCTCGCCGGGAGGCGGTGCCCAACGTGGTGCTGGAGGCCATGGCTGCGGGCGCGCCGGTCATCGCCACGAACTGCTCCTACGGCCCCCGGTTCCTGCTCGACGGCGGCCGGATCGGCCCACTGGTCGAACCGAACCGGCCCGAGGCGCTTGCCGACGCCATGCTGCGCCTCGCGCGGAACCCGGGCGAGTCGGCGAAACTCCGCGAGCTGGGGTGCGAGCAGGCGCGCCGCTTCACCTTCAAGCGCCGCATGCCGGCCTTCGAAGCGGCCTTCCAGGAGCTTCTGGATGGCGCCCCGGGGCGGGGCGGCGGCTAGCGCCATGCCGTCGGAAAGCGCCCGAAGGGACGAGCCCGCGGCCGCGGAGACGGGACGGGAAGGCCGCTGGACGCTTCCGGCCCTGGTCGCGCTGACGATCCTGGTCCACGCGACCTCGTTCCAGGAGGGCCACAACTGGGGCGGCGACTTCGCCTTCTACATCCACCAGGCCAAGGCCTTGGTCGACGGGACGACAGGCGAGCTGAACGCGCTGGCGATCTTCCGGGTCGAGAACTCGACCAGCCAGGAGATGGTCGGGCCGCTCTACTACCCCTGGGGCTTTCCGCTGCTGCTCGCCCCCGTCTATGCCCTCTTCGGCCTGAGCCTGCCGGCTATGAAGCTCCTGCTGCTGGCCTTCATCGCGGGGATCCAAGTCACGACCTTCCTGCTGCTGAGGCGGCGCCTTCCGGGCCTCTGGGTGGCCCTGATCGCCTTCATGATGGGCATCAACCCAGTCTTCTTCCAGATGAAGAACAGCATCATCTCGGACCTGCCGTTCTGCTTCTTCGTGTTGTGGACCCTGGTCCTGATTCAACGGATCGTCGTCGACCGCCGGCCCCTCACGGGCGCTGTCCCGGACCAGATTCTCCTGGGCCTCGCCCTGCTCTGCGCCATTCTGACCCGGACCCACGGCCTGGCGCTGATCCCCGCCCTGGCCCTGGTGCAGGCCTCGATGATCTGGAACGGACGGGAGGATTTGACGCCCCGCGGGGCCTTGCGTGCCCTGAGGCGCGCGCGGACCGTTCAGCTGCTGCCCTACGTGACCTTCGCTTTGGGCATGGGGGCGGCCTCTGCGGCCCTGCCGGTCGGGGAGGGGAGCTATCTCGCCAGCGGCCACTTCGCCTATGGCGGCATCGGAGCCTTCCTGGGCCAGCTCGCCTACAACCTGGCCTACTACGCCTGGCTGCCGTCCAAGTTCCTCGGTCTCTCGGTCCTGGGCACGCTCCTCCAGGTGGCCGTGCTGCTGCCGCTCGCCCTCCTCGGCGTCTGCCGCCGGCTCTGGCCGGACCGGCTCCTCGCCGTCTTCGCGGCCTGCCACATGGCGGTCCTGCTGGTCTATCCCTGGCAGGACCTCCGCTTCATCCTGCCGGTGATCCCGATCTACCTCTACTTCGCCGTGGCGGGCGCGATCGAGGGCAGGGCTCTGCTGGCCCGCCGCTTCCCGAGGCTTGCCGCCGGTCCGAGCCTGGCCGCCGTCGTCTTCCTGCCTCTCGCGGTCTACTTCGCGGCCGACACCGCCCTGGCCTGGGCCGCCCTTGCGCGCGATCCCGGCTTCGTGCGGCCCGGCCCCTACCGGGCGGAGAGCCGCGAGCTGTTCGGTTTCCTGCGCGACAACACGCCGGATGCGGCGGTCTTCAACTTCATGAAGCCCAGGGTGCTCACCCTCTACACCGGCCGCCGCGCGATCCTGACCCTGGAGCCCGACGAGGTCATCGACGGACGCGCGGACCACCTGCTGCTCTACACGGGCGAATCCAAGAGCCAGGCGCCGGCCCGGGTCAACGCCCGGCTTTGCGCGGGGCTGGAAGCTCACCCGGAACGCTTCGCCCTGATCTTCCGCAACCGGGATTTCCTGCTCTACCGCATTCGTGCCGAGAGTGGTGCGCCTGTGCCCCTGCCGGACGCCTGCGCCTCATTCAGCCGGCCTTGAAGACGAGCGTGCGGTTCACCGTGAAGCTGAACAGCATGGCAACGACGGAGCCGACCGCCACCCCCAGGACCGGACTTGTCGCGAACAGGGGGACGGTCGCCACCAGGACCGCGTAGACGCCGTAGTTGAGCACGGCGCCGACGCCGTTCAGCAGGATGAACTTCATCCACTGCCCTCCCATGGCGGGGCGCCGGGCGCGCAGGAAGGTGAAGTTGCGGTGGAGCAGGAAGGTGACGCTGGCCGCCACCAGGTAGGAAACGACCCGTCCGCTGTAGGGGTCGAGACCCGGCCAGCGCAGCAGGCTCCAGAGCACGCCGGCATCGACCAGAAAGCCGACGAAGCCGACCAGACCGAAGCGCAAAAACTCCTGGACGAGTGTGCTAACTCTGGACACGGGCCCCGATGCGGCGGCCATGATCGGGCTCGCCGCTCGAACTGGCCGACCGGACGGCCGCGTCCGGCCGACGCGGCGCCGCGATCTCCAGGTAGCGCATGCGCTTCATCTCCTTGCGACCGCGCGTCACCGTATCGAGGACCAGGCCGCAACTGAGGCTGAGGAAGGAGAGCAGCATCAATCCCGTGGACAGGATGGCGGTGGGGAACCTGGGGACGAGGCCCGTTTCCATGAAGGTGACGAAGACCGGCCAGGCGAGGACGACGGAGACGCCGGCCAGGAGCGCGAAGACGATCGAGAAGAACTGCAGCGGGCGCTCTTCTTTCAGGAGCACGAAGATCGTCCTCAGGATGTTGATGCCGTCCCGGACGGTGTTGAGCTTGCTGAGCGAGCCTTCCGGCCGCTCGCCGTAGGGGACGTCGATCTCGGCCACGGGCATCTGCAGCTCGAGGGCGTGGATGGTCAACTCGGTCTCGATCTCGAAGCCCTTGGAGAGCATCGGAAAGCTCTTCACGAAGCGCCGCGACAGGGCGCGGTAGCCGGACAGCACGTCCTCGCAGCGCCGCCCGAAGAAGACGCCGACGAGCGTGGTGAGGAGCCTGTTCCCGGAACGGTGCCCGAAACGGTAGGCGGCCTCACCCCCGCCGACGCGGCGGCCGTTGACCATGTCGTAGGGCCCCTCGAGCAGGCAGTCGACCAGCCGCCGCGCGGACGCGGCGTCGTAGGTGTCGTCCCCGTCGATCATCAGATAGACGTCGGCGTCGATGTCCGCGAAGAGGCGCCGGAGCACGTTGCCCTTGCCCTGCTGCTCCTCGCGCAGGACCGCGGCGCCAGCTGCCTGGGCGAGAGCGACGGTCCGGTCCCGGGAGTTGTTGTCGCCGACGAAAATGCGCGCCTCCGGCAGGGCGGCGCGCAGATCCCTCACGACCTTCCCGATCGAGGCTTCCTCGTTGTAGCAGGGAATGAGGACGGCTATGTCCAAGCCGTTGCCCAGAACTGACATGGTCCCGCCCCCCAACGGTAGTCGCCCTGTTGTCGCTTTAACCCGCCAAGGCAAGATATCACCTTGGGCCCGGGCCCGAAAGCTGGTCTGGCGGCGGCAGTTTATTTTGTCTCGACTGGAGTTCTCTGGAAAAAGAAGGGCTTTTCTTTGCTCTATTGGGAGCCTGCTGTCCGTGTCCTGTGGTATTACTTGTCGGGTATCGTCGGGCGCCCAGGTGTTTCAATCGCATCGGAGGCTTGGATGCGCTGCGATTTCGGGGCGAAGTCCCTTCCCGCTCGCCCAGGGCCCCGGGACCGCGGTGCGCCTGCGGCGAGCCCGCACCGGTCCGCCTCTCTTCCTCGGCGGCGGCTGAAATCGGCGCAAAGACAAACGATTGAAATGGCTCGGTTATTTTTGAGCCGCGAAATCAGGACTGATCGTCCGTTGACGAGTTCTAGTGTTATACTTTAATAAATCTTCGTACAGTCTTGCGTTGATTTCGGACTTGGAACCGTTGGATATATGATAAGTTGTTGGTGATGCTGTCGATCCCGGGCCGGGCCCAAGGGGCTGCCGTTCGGGGCGATCGCGTGGGGAGAGGATAGAAGCGTCGGCATTTTGAGGCTGGGGGAAGCCTTTTCGAGACACGCGCCCAGGTTCGCGCCCCTTTGCGGGCCGACGCTTGAGGCGCATCGCGGATTTTGAGTTCCGCCGGACCTGGAAGATCCGTCCGCCGCTTCGCTCATCCGATCCCGGATTGAGGGTTGAATGGATATGATTTTGGTCCCGTCATCTTGCCGGTCGCGCGCCGTTGAGGCCGGGGTGTCCCGCAACCGGTGGTCCCTGGGCACCCGCCTGACCGCTGCGTGCCTTGCGGCGGCCCTGGCCGTTGCCGGCGCATGGGGCTTCCCTTGGGTCCCGGGGGCGCTGGCCCAGGAGGGCGCGCCCGACGTTCAGCCGCTCGAGGCGGCGGACATCGCGACGGGCGTGCCGGAGCTGGTGCTTGCCGGCGAGAACGGAACCCTGGTTGCCCCGGGTCAGGCCGCCCCGGGTCAGGCCTTGGGAGACCGGATCTTCGTCGTGGTCGGAGACGTGCAGTCGCCCGGCAGCTACCCCTGGCGCGACGGCATGACGGTGCAGAGCGCGCTCGACGAGGCCGGCGGCCTGCTGATCGGCTCGGCGCCCGGCGCGCCCGATGATGCCGATGCGGAGATCGACCGCACCAAGGCGCGCGAGGATCTCGAGGTGGTATCGGTCGCCTACTATGGGGTCCTTGCCCGGCGGGCGCGGCTGGTCGCCGAGCGGGACGAGCTAGAGGCGATTCCCATTCCCAAGGAACTGCGGCGCCCGGACTACGATCCCACCATCGAAGACATCGTTCTGGGCGAGCAGCAGCTCTTCTCCAGCCGCAAGAAGATGCGCCAGGGCGAGATCGAGCTGCTGGAGCAGCAAAGGGAGCTGTTCGAGAACGAGATCGACGGGCTCAGGAGCCAGCTCGCGGCGACGCGGGAGGTCGGCCGCCTGCTCAAGGAAGAGCGGGACCTGATCAAGTCGCTGAAGGACAAGGGCCTGGTCAAGGGCACGCAGCTGCTTACGGTCGAGCGGTCCATGTTCGACCAGAAGGCGGACGAGCGCAGGATCGGCGTCGAGATCATCCGCGCCCGCCAGGACATGAACCGCCTCCAGGCCGACCTCAACGAGCTGGAGAACGGCCACAAGAGCGAGATCCTGTCGGCGATACAGGAGGAGAACCGGAACCTCGCCCGCTTGAAGCGGGAGCTGGCCGGCGCGCGCGAACGCTTCAAGCTTCAGGTCCGCCGCTCCTTCGAGAGCCTGAACCGGGTCGGCGCCGGCTACGGCGGCATCTCGATCACCCGCCAGGTGGACGGCAGCTATCAGGAGATCCAGGCTCGGGCCGATCTGCCGCTGCTGCCGGGAGACGTGGTCACGGTCGTCGGCTTCCACGACACGGACTCCTACCTCTCGATCGAGGACGCCTCCGGGGCGAGTCCCGATTTCTGATGGGTGCGCGGCGGGAATCGGAAATGCGGGCGCAGGCGACACTAGGCGGGACCTGAGGCATGGCCCTTCGTCACTATCTCGATCTCTTCTGGTACTACCGCTGGCTGGTCGTCTGGGTCGTCCTCTCGGTGACCGCCATCTCGTTCGTGGTCGGCGTCTACAACATCGTCGTGAACCCGCGCTACAAGGCGGCCGCCGTCGTCACCTATCTGCCGACGGACGCGGCGGTCGACTACTCGCGCGAAGCCAGCGGCGGCACGCGCGAGAACCGCACCAACTACCTGACCCAGACCATCATCGAGCACCTGCTGAGCCGCCCCATCCTGGAAACGACCCTGGCCGAGCTCAAGAGGAAGCATCCGCCGTCCGGCAACGCCGAGGGGCCGTCCCTCCTCGCCGAGCTCAAGGGCAGGATCAAGAGCCTCATCTGGTATGGCCGCTACATCCCGCCGGACGCCCACGAGGACGCCATCAGGTCGTTCCGGCAGTCGATCTCCCTTTCGGCCGTGGCCGGTTCCTTCGTCCTGCGGATCGAGGTGACCATGGACGACCCGCAGATGGCGTCCGACGCGGCCAATGGCCTGGCGACCGCCTTCGTCTCCCGGGCTCGGCAGGAGAGCCAGATCCGCAGCAGCGAGATCATCGCCTACTACAGGAGCGAGATCACCAGGGCCCAGCAGGCCCTGAACCTGACGCTGCAGAAAGAAGCGGACATCGCCAAGCAGGGCAGCGCGCTTACTACGGGCATCGCGCTGGAGCAGGAGAAGTACCTCCAGGTGCGCGGAGAGCGGGAGAACGTCGAGGCGCGACTGGCCTACCTGAAGAGCGTCAACGGCCGCGACGCCAACGGCGAGCTCGGCCAGATCGAGCAGGAGCTGGCGGAGCTGCGCCGCCGCGAAGCCATGTACAAGTCCGCCATCTCCTCCATCAACGAGCTCCTGGGCAGCTACCAGGCCCAGGGCCAGACGCTTCGCGAGCTGGCGCTGGAACGCCAGTACCTGACCCGGGAGATCAGCGAGTTCCGGGCGGCGCTCAACCAGGTCCGCAACCGCAATTCCGGCGGCTTCTCGCCCGTGCAGATTATCGAATCCGCCATTCCGGCGATCTATCCGGTGCCCCCGTCGATTCCCAAGAGCACCTTCAGCGGCTTCATCGCCTCGCTGTTGATCGCGGCCTTCGCGGTCGTCGCCTTGGACATCTTCAGCCAGAAGATCAGGACCACCACCGACCTCGAAAGCGTTGCGGGGGAGAGCGCCGTCTGGCCGCTCTACCAGCATCTGGTCCGTGGCAAGGACAGCCTGTCGGAGCTCTTGAGGTCTCTCCGCGCTCCGGGCGAAGCCGGCGACGGGGCCGGCGATTCGCTGGCCGAGCAGGTCCGGCACGCCAACAGCCGGCCCTGGCGCCTCAGGCGCTTCGCGGAGAAGACCCAGCGCGGGCTGGCGGTCCTCGGCCATCTCGACCACCGGCGCCTGGCGATCGCCGGCCTTTGCGACGAGAGGCTGGTTTCGAGCGTCGCCAAGATCCTCTACGCGGGCTTCGATGCGCTCGGTTTCGAGACCCGCTGGATCTCCAGTGGCGCGGACTTCAAGGAGGACGGCGGCCTAGCGCCCCGAGCGGACGAGCTGGCGCGGGCGCATGAGCGGTCCGGGCAGGCGAGCGATCCGCATGCCGATCGGGGGGCGCCGGTCGCGAGCCGGCGCGGTCCGATCGAGTTCATGGACCTGGGCGCGATCAGCGGCCTCTTCCGCTGGGACGACGTCTCCGCCCTGAACCCGGCGATGATCTGCGTCGTCAGGGCCGGCGAGGTCGACAAGAGCACCATCGAGCAGGTCCTCGCCTCGGCGGACCAGAGAGGCATAAAGGACCTCTCGTTCGTTCTGGTCACGAGATAGCGGGGAATGGGCGGCAGTACCAGAAAGCGCAAGAGGGTACGGCGGCTCGGCATCTGGTGCGCCATCCTGGCGGCGGCCGTCGTTGGATACGCCTTCCTCTGGGCGCAGGGGCCCGCCGTCCTCCTCGTCTGGACGCTCGCCGTCGCCGCGGCCCTCGTCTACTGGCACCGCTACATGAACGACCCGGGCGCGGTGCCCGTGCTGGTCTATCACAGCGTCACGGCCGACGGCTCCTGGCTGCCCTGGTCCGATGCCATCTCCGTATCGCCCGAGACCTTCGACCGCCACCTGGACGTGCTCCGCGCCATGGGCTGCAGCGTCCTCTCGACACGGGACCTGGTCGCGGCGCGGACCAGCGGCGCGGCCCTGCCCGAGCGGCCGGTGGTGCTCCATCTGGACGACGGCTACCTGGACAACTGGGTCGCCTCCTACCCGATCCTGAAGCGTCACGAGACCCCGGCGACCATCTTCGTCTCCTCGGACTTCATCGATCCGGGCGAGACGCCGCGGCCGACCCTGGATGACGTGGCGGCCGGACGCTGCCGCCCCGAGGACCTGCAGTGGGCCGGCTACCTCAACGTGGCGGAGATCAGGGCCATGGAGGCCTCCGGCCTGGTCTCCATCGAATCCCACGGCGTCACCCACAGCCGGGTCTTCGCCGGGCCACGGGTCGTCGACCGCCTGAGCCCGGACAACTGGCGCGCGCTCGCCTGGTTCGACTGGCGCAAGAGCAAGGGCAGCAAGCACGACTGGCATCGCCGGCCCGCGCCGCTCGCCGTGCCCTACGGCAGCGCGGTGAACGAGAGCGTCTCGGCGCTCGCCGCCAGGGAGTGGAACGGCGAGGGCCTGGAGCCCGAGGCCTCCTTCGTCGCCCGCGTGCAGGGCGAACTGAGGGAATCCCGCGAGGTGCTGGGCGGCGTCCTCGGCCGCTGCGTCGAGGTCTTCTGCTGGCCTTTCGACGAGCGCGCCGCCAGCGGTCACGAACTGGCCCTGGAGAGCGGCTATCTGGCCGCGACCGCGGGGCGGGGCGAGAACCGGCCGGACGAGGACCCGCGGGAGATCAGCCGCATCCCCGTCGGCGACCGGACCCTCGGCTGGCGCTGCCTGGCCATGGAGGCCCTGGTGCTGCGCGCCACGGTCCGCCTCGGCCAGGGCAACTACTATTGGTACCTGCTGCTCCTTCCCTTGAACCAGTGGACCAAGCTGGTCCGCCGCCTCAGGGGCCGGGCGAGCGGGAGGCCGGCGTGAGGGAGCTGTTCAGCAAGGAACGCAGCCCGGTCTTCTGGGGCACGACGGCGATCGTCCTCCTGGCGCAATGGCGCGGCGCCACGAGCCAGATGTCGTTCGAAGCGGGCCTGCCCATGTCCCTCGACAAGGCCATCACAGTGCTGACCGTCGGCCTTGCCGTGGTCCTGGCGCGGCCCTCCAAGAAGAACGCCAATCCGCTCTTCAGGGATCCCGGCGTGCAGCTCGCCATGCTCTACCTGGTGGCGGTGACCCTCTCCTATCTCCTGGCCGAGAGGACGCCGACGGATGGGGTCGCGGCCCTCGAATCGACCGTCGGGGCGCTGCTCTACTTCGCCCTGGTGCTGGGCGTCTCCAACTCGCCGCGCCGCGTCGAGACGCTGGTCATGGCGATCCTGGTGGGGACCCTATTCTCGGCCGCCGTGGTGGTCTACGACATGTCGACGGGTGCGCGCCTCTTCACATCCGGCGACGTGACCCGCTCGGGCGGCGCCTTCGGCGACGCCACCACCTCCTCCGCCATGATCCTGACCGGCACCATGCTGGGCCTCGCCCTGGCGCTGCATCCGAACCGCCTGCGCCTGCTGGGGGCGGCGACGGTCCTGGTGGGCACAGCGGCGCTGATCATGTCGTTCGCCCGCAGCGCCGCCCTGGGCTATGGCCTCGTCGTGGCCCTCATCCTCCTCGGCCTGCGCGGCAGCCGCTACTTCCCGGTGATCCTGCTGGCGGGCTTCGCGGGCCTCGTCGTCGCGGCCGCCGCCATACCGGCCGAGAGCTGGGAGAGCCTCGGCGCCCTGCTGGACTTCGACAAGGACCGGACCCTGTGGCGACGGGTGTCCTATCACATCATCGGCCTGGACCTGTTCGCGCAGCATCCCCTCTTCGGCATCGGGCCGAAGAACTACCCGGCCTACTACATCCTGCCGGAATACCGCTGGGTGACCGGCCGGACCTTCGACACTCGCGCCATGCACAACATGTACCTGCAGGTCGCGGTGCAGTACGGCCTGGCCGGGCTGGTGCCCTTCCTCCTCCTCATTCTCCATGCCTTCCGGCAGGCCTACCGGGCCCTGCGCGAGACGGCCGATCCGGCGCTGCGCGTCCTGATCCAGGCGATCATCTATTCGGGCATCGCCCTCTTCATCATCTGCGGGTCGTTGCCGGCCCAGGGCAACCGCAACGTCTGGATCGTCATGGCTCTCCTGATCGCCGTCGGACGGCTGGTCCCCGAGCGCGAGAGGACGCCTGCGCGCGATCTGGGGGACCGCGCGGACGCCCGGCCGGCGGCCTGATCGCAGGCCATTTCGGCTCAACGCGCTTGCGAATGGCGGGTCAGACCAGGATCTCTTTCGGGGCCGGGTGGCCGAGAAAGGCCGTGGGGCTCGCGGTCAGGCCGTAGGCGCCGGCCTGGAACACCGCCACCAGGTCGCCGACCTCGGCCCGTGGCAGATCGCCCCCCTCGCACAGGATGTCGAGGGGTGTGCAGAGGCAGCCGACGATGCTGACGGTCTCGCGCCGGTCGCCGGCCATGCGGTTGCCGATCGCCACGGGGAAGTTGCGGCGCACTACCTGGCCGAAGTTGCCCGAGGCCGCGAGCTGGTGGTGCAGCCCGCCGTCGGTGATCAAGAAGGTCTTGCCACGCGACGGCTTCTTGTCCAGCACGCGGCACACGTAGACGCCGGCCTCGCCGACCATGTAGCGGCCGAGCTCGACGATGACGGCGGCCTCGGGCAGGCGGGGCTCCACCACCTGCTGCATCAGCTCGGCCAGGGCCTCGCCGACCGGCGCGAGGTCGAGGGGCCGGTCTTTGGCGAGGTAGGGAATGCCGAAGCCGCCGCCGATGTTGAGATGACGCACCGGCCCAGGCGCCGCCTCGGCCAACCTGGCGGCGAGCAGGACCGTGTTCCTCTGGGTCTCGATCAGGGCCTCGGGGTTCAGGTTCTGGGAGCCGGCGAAGATATGGAAGCCTAGGAACTCCAGGTCCCGCGCGGCCACTTCTGCCAGCACGTCGGGCACCCGCTCGGCGTCGATGCCGAACTGCTGGGCGCCGCCGCCCATGCGCATGCCGGAGCCCTTGAGCTGGAAATCGGGGTTGACCCGGATGGCGATCTGCGGCCGCACGCCCAGGGCCTGGCCTGCCCGCTCCAGGACCGGCAGCTCGCGGAGGGATTCCACATGCACCACGACGCCCGCCTCGACCGCCTGGGCAAGCTCGGCGTCCGTCTTGCCGGGACCGGCGAAGCTTACCCGCTGTGCGGCCATCGGGGCGTCGAGGGCGGTCCGCATCTCCAGCGCCGAGGCCACGTCGAAGCCGTCGACGATTCCGGCCAGGTGCCGGACGAGCGCCGGCATGGGGTTGGCCTTGACCGCGTAGCTCAGGCGCACGGCCTCCGGCAGATGGCGCCGCAGATGGGCGACGCGGGCGTCGATCAGGGCCCGGTCGTAGGCGAAGAAGGGTGTCGTGCCGACCTGCTCGGCGAGGCGCGTGAGCGGCACGCCGCCGACGGCGAGGCAGTTCGCCTCGACCCCGAAGGCGGCGATGGTCGGATGGGCGGCCGGGTCCGGCCCCGCGCCGCTCACGACGGGGTCTCCGCGTAGCGGGGGCCAAATTCCTCGGCCAGCAGGCGCCGGTCGATCTTGCCGTTCGGGCTCAGGGGCAAGGACGGGCGCTCCTCGATCCCGACGGGCACCATGTAGTTCGGCAGGTTGCGGCGGCAGAGCTGCATCAGGGCGTCCCGGTCCAGCGCCTCGCCCGGCCGCGGGCTGCAGACCAGCAGGATGGCCTGGCCCAGCATGGCGTGGGGCACGCCGACCGCAGCCGCCTCGCCGGCCAGGCCGGACTCGTGGATCAGCTCCTCGATCTCCGCCGGGCTGACCCGGTAGCCGGAGGTCTTGATCATGTCGTCCCGGCGCCCGACGAAGTAGAGGAATCCCTCCGCGTCGGTCTTGACGATGTCGCCGGACCAGACGGCGATCTCCGGCAGCACCAGGCCGTCCGGCTGGCCGGGGGCCGGGCGGAAGCGCTCGGCGGTGCCCTCTGGGTTGTTCCAGTAGCCGAGCGCCACCAGGGAGCCCCGATGCACCAGCTCGCCCTCCTCGCCGGCGGCGCAGGGGCGCCCCTTGGCATCGACCACCAGGATCTGCTCGTTCGGGATGGCCTTGCCGATGGAGCCTGGGCGGCGGTCGACCTCCGAGGGGTCGAGATAGGTCGAGCGGAAGGCCTCGGTGAGGCCGTACATGAGGTAGGGCTTGGCCTTGGGGAGGCGCTCCCTCAGCCGGCCGAGAACCGCCGCCGGCAGATGTCCGCCGGTGTTGGCGAAGTAGCGCAGGTGCCGGGCGGCCTCTTCCGGCCAGTCCTGCTGGGCCAGCTGGCTCCACAAGGGAGCGACGCAGGTGAGGCCGGTGATGCGCTCCTCGGCGCAGAGGGTCGGGACCCCCCGGGGCAGCAGGTAGTTCAGCAGGACGGCCGTGGCGCCGGCGTGGAAGGCGGTCGTGAGCTGGCTGAGACCCGCGTCGAAGCTGAGCGGCAGGACCGCCAGGATGCGGTCGCTCGGGCGGTGCTCCAGGTAGCCGCTCACCGTCGCGGCGCCGCTGACCAGGTTCCGGTGGGACAGCACCACGCCCTTGGGCAGACCCGTGCTGCCGGAGGTGTAGAGGATCGCCGCCATGTCCCGGTCGATGGTGCCGCCCGGCAGCCCGCCGCCGGATGCCGTCCCCTCCGCGACCTCGGGCCAGGGCAGGACTTCGATCCCGGCGAGGGGCTCGGCGTCGCCCTCATCGGCCAGGATCACGTGGCGCAGCTCCGCTGCCGACGCGAGCTGCTCGGAGAGTGCGGCATGCTTCTCCCGTGAGGTCACCAGCAGCCGGGCGTTGCAATCCCGCAGGATGTGGGAGACCTGGCGGGCCCGAAGCTGGGGATTGATCGGCACGAAGACCGCGCCGGCGAGCGAGGCGGCGAAGATGGCGACGACCGTCTCGAAGCGCTTCTCCAGGTAGATTCCGATCCGGTCGCCGGGCTCGAGGCCGAGGCCCGCGAAGGACCGGGCGAGCGCGCCCACTCGCCGCCAGGCCCCGCCATAGGAAAGGGTCTCGCCCTTGCAGACGACGGCGGCGGCGTCCGGCTCCCGTTCCGCCACGGTCTCGATCAACTGGTGCAGCAAACAGAGCACGGCAGCTCAATCGGTGCTCGTTGTACTATTCACCGGGCCCTTTCTCGGGGCCGAACTGTCTTTCTTACTGAACAACTGAAGCCTATTGCCGGTTTATTGGGAAATGACAGGAATTTACCCTTGGTTCGACCGGCTTATTATTGCACGATTCCTAAGAATGGCCATAGAGGGCGGGCCGCGAGGAGCGCGGCCCGGGGCGCGAGAACATGGACGGCAGCAGCGGGGCCGCGGGGTCGGCGTCGGAAAAACCAGTGGCGGACAGGTCAGTGGCGGACGAGGTCCTGGCGGTCCTGGCCGAGACCATGGAAATCGACGCCCGCGCCCGCGGGCTCGGGCCCGACACGGCGCTGCTCGGCGGGCTGCCCGAGTTCGACTCCATGACCCTCGTCATCGTGATCAACTCCTTGGAGGAGCGCTTCGAGATCACGGTGGAGGAGGACGAGATCGACGAGTCCGTGTTCGAGACCGTCGGCAGTCTGACCCGCTATGTCGAAGGCAAGCTGGACCAACGCTAGGGTTGGGAGGGGGAACTAGGCCCGCATCGGCAGCAGCAGCAGCTCGGAATAGAGGTTGTCGATGTCGCCCGGCCGGAGGTTCGGGCCCCGGTAGAGCTTGCGGCTCGGCTTGGCCAGCCGGATCGACCCGAAGGGCCGCCGCGGCAGGAAGCGTTCCTCGACAACGCTGGCCAAGAGGCCCTCGCGCCGCAGCAGGTATCCGCCGATGGATGAGAGGCAGGCGGGCAGGCGGTCCGAGGGCTCGACATGGCGGATGACCGCGCAGGGCACGCCCTTGCGCCGTCTTCTGGCATAGATCAGGTAGCAGGGGCCGGCGGGCGTCCGGGCCGCCAGGTGCGCGATTCCCGGAAGGCCCCTGTGGTCCTCGAAGATAGTCCGGGCCGGCTCCGGCAGCGCCCCCTCGGGCAGCTCCTCCGGCCGCGCGATCCCGACGCCGCGCTTCGGCAGCCGGGGGAGGTGAGGAACCAGGACGCGGCCCACGTCGAGGCGCTTGAAGCCGAGCTTGGTCGAGATCCGCACCACCTCGTCGGTCGCCGTGAGATCGATGAAGTCGTAGCCGGTCTGGGACAGGATCCGCTTCATCAGGCGGAAGCTGTGGGCGCGATAGTCCGGCAGGACGCACCAGCTCGAAAGGTTGCAGCACGCGATGCGACGCTCTCCGAAACGGCGCTCGCAATAGAAGGCGAGCAGGACGCCGACGAGCCGCGGTCCGTCCATAAGACGAAAGCCGTTGTTCGGCCGTTCGGGCATCCAGGGATAGTCGAAGCTGCGGGCCCAGACCTCGGGCGGGATGTCCGGGTCCAGCTCTTCGTTGAGGAAGCGGGCGACCGTGGCGAGGTCGCCGCCGGACCCGATGGCTTCCACCGTGACCGTCAAGACGGGCCTAACGTCGGGCCGGGCTCGGCCTGATCAGAGCCGTGGCGGCGGCGCGCAGCCTGCGGGCGAGGAAGCGCAGCGCGCCCGGCGAGACGATCCGGGCCCTGGTCTTCAGGTGCTCCCGGTGCTGGATCTTTATGTCGTGCTCCAGGCTCCGGTCGGCGCTCTTGCCGCGGAAGTTCCAGCCTTCGTCCAGGGTCATGACCTTGAGGCCGTAGGTGTTCACGGTCGGGCTCAGCATGGTGACCATGGCGACCTGGTCGTTGCAGAGCAGGTTCTCCTGCACCTCCGGGTCGCTCACGCCCTCGATGACGTCGATCTCGCCCATTCGGTTCTGGACCACGGCTTCCAGATGCCGGGCGAAGGTCTCCTCCCAGGCCCGCAGCAGCGCCAGGGTGCGTTCTGACTTGCCGTAGAGAATGACCCCGCAATTGAACATGGGAAGATCCAGGTGCAGCCGCGAGTAGCTGGCATCGGGCTGGCATTCCGTCACGGCGATGTCGTGGTCGTCCAGGACGGAGAAGACCTCGCGGATCTCGGGGCTGACCACCCTGGTGTCCGCGTCCAGGAAGATGGTGCGCTCGTAGGGCGACTGCGGCAGGCATCTGATGCGGTCGAGCAGCCCTTCTCCCCAGCGGCTCATCTTCCTGTCCTCGGAATCGTAGGCGGTCTCGCTCTCGACCCGCCGCAGGGTGTCGAAGCAGTCGTGGACCTTCGGCGCACACTCGAGATCGGTGAACAGGGTCGCCGGGATGTCCGGGCAGAGTTCCTTTAGGCTCTGGGCGGAAGTCATCGCCGCTTGAACATAGTACTGGCGCTTGGTCGCCACATAGATAACGCCCTTGGTAGTCATGGAAATAGTTATACGAACGGGCGCTCTAGTTTGACAGCGCAATCAACCCGGATCCTGGATTTCGGATTCGACAGGCCGGAGTGCCGATTCTTCCCTGCCTGCGCGGGGCTGTCGGTTCAACGGATCTGCTGGAAGAGGGCGCCGGAAGGACGTCCGATGCCCGTGACGGAAGGGTCCGGTCAGACCACCAGATTGTAGCCGGAGTCGACCATGTCCTGCAGACTGTTGAGCGTGCCGTCGCCGATGCCGGCCAGCTCGACCGAGCCGCCGCCGTCGAAGGCGATCTCCACCATGCCGCTGGGCCCCGCATCGCTGACCGTGACGTGGCCCTCCACGTCGTCTAGGCCGATCACCCCGTCGTCGTTGAAGTCGAGGACGTTGCGGAAGTAGAGGGTGCTGGACTCGTCGTAGTCGGCGATCGAGTAGTCGCCGCCGAGCGAGACCGACCGGCCCGAGGAGCCCAGATCGAAGGCGTGCACTCCGGCCTCGGAGAGCGACTCCACCTGCCGGTTGCCGGAGACCTCGAGATCATAGCTCGAGCGGTTCCATTCGGAATGGATCTGGATGCCGAGGTCGCCCGCGCTGTCGGAGACGTGCTGGTTGTCCCGGATGATGAAGGTGCTGACGCGCCCGGCCGAGCCGAGAGGCTCGGAGCCCGCCGGGCCGAGCAGCTTGATGGCGGTGCCGTTGGGCCCGATGATCGAGGTGCCGTCGATGACGTTGCCCTCGATGATGAGGGTGTCGCTCGGGCCCGAGGCGTGGTCCGAGAAGTAGGCGATGCCGTAGCCGCCGTTGCTCTCCTCGCGCACCACGTCGATCACCACGTTGTCCCGCACGATGCCCGAGCTGCGCACGCTGATGCCGTTGCCCGCGTTGGTATCCAGGATCGTGTTGCCCTCGATCAGGAAGTCCGTCGACTGGAGGTAGATGCCGTGGAGGCCGTGGGTCAGGTTGAGGCCCGTGTTCTCGATGGTGTTGCCGATGATCTGGACGCCGGGATGGTCCACGCCGTTGGCCTCGCGCTGGGCCGAGTGGATGCCGTTCTGGCCGGTGTCGTGGATCAGGTTGCCGACGATCACCACGTCCTCGGTCGAGCCCGAGTTGCTCATGTGGACGCCGTTCAGGCCCGTGCCGACGATGGTCGAATCCTCGATCCTGACGTTGGAGACGTTCTTCAGGAAGATGCCGTGCTCGGGCGCGTCGAGGATCGTGACGTTACGGATCAGCGTATTGTCCCACTGGTGGCCTGACAGGCGCAGCCCCTCCCCGTTCAGCACCAGGTTCTCGATGATGCGATCCCACTGGCCGTCGGGAATGTCGGCTTCCTGCACGTTGATCGAGAAGGTCTCGCTGTAGCTTTCGCCGCCGCTGTCGGTAACCCGCACGGTGACGTCGTGGCCGTCGGCGGGGTCGAGGGGGCCGGCGACGGTGAGCTCGCCGGTCGCCCCGTCGATGGCGAAGCGCCCGCCCGCGTCGTCGGGCAGGTCGAAGGTGAGGCTGTCTCCGGCGTCGGGGTCCTGGGCGCTGACCGTGCCGACGCGGGTCCCTGGGGCGCTGTCCTCCGCCACGCTGGAGCCGCTGAGGGCGAGGTCGGTCGGCGCCTCGTTTACGTCGTTGACGGCGACGGCGAAGGTCTCCTCGTAGCTCTTGCCGCCGCTGTCGGTGACCCGGACCGTGATGTCGTGCTCGCGGGCGCTCTCGAAATCGAGGTCGGCGCCCGCGGCGACGGTGACCTCGCCGGTCTCGCTGTCGATGACGAAGCGCCCGCCGGCATCGTCCGTGAGGGCGTAGGTGAAGGTCTCGCCGACGTCGGGATCGACCCCCTGGGCCGTCTCCACGGGGGTGCCGGCCGGGGCGTTCTCGTCGACATCGGTGCCGAACAGGATGTCCGTGGGGGCCTCGTTGACGTCCAGCACGTCGATGGTGAAGGACCTGGTGACGCTGAGCCCGCCCGGGTCGGTCGCGGTGACCGAGAGGGCGATCTGCGGCTCGCTTTCGTGATCGAGGGCGACGCCGGACTTGAGCTTGAGCCGGTTGCCGGCGACTTCGAAGCGATCGTCGCTAACCGAGAAGCGGTGCTCGTCGCCCTCGTCGGCATCGGCCACCACCAACCGGCCGACGATCGCCCCGGCGGCGGCTTCCTCGACGCTCAGGCTGTTCAAGGTGATCCCGCTCGGCGCGGCGTTGTCGGCGCCCTCTCCCACGTTGCGCAGGGTGACGGTGAAGCTCTCTTCGTAGCTCTCGCCGCCGCTGTCGGTGACCTTGATGGTGATGTCGTGGCTGGGCGCGCTCTCGAAGTCGAGGACGGCGCCCGGAGCCACGGACACCTCGCCGCTGGAGCCGTCGATGACGAAGCGCCCGCCGGCGTCGTCGGTCAAGGCGAAGAGGAAGCTCTCGCCGCTGTCCGGGTCGCTCACGCTGGCGCGGCCGAGGACGGTGCCGGCGGCGCTGTTCTCCGCCAGGCTGCTGCCGTTCAGGGCGAGGTCCGTCGGCGCCTCGTTCACGTCCAGGACCGTGACGACGAAGGTCTGGCTGGTGGTGGCGCCGTCCGCGTCGGTGGCGGTGACCGAGAGGGTGACCTGGGGCTCGGTCTCGTGGTCGATGGCGACGCCGGGCTTGAGCCTGAGCTCGCTGCCGACGATCTCGAAGCGCGCGTCGTCGACGCTGAAGCTGTGGCCGCCCGCGCCGCCGGGGTCGTTGAGCGTGAGCTGGCCGACCGCCACGCCCGCCGCGGCTTCCTCGAAGCTGCGGCCGTTCAGGCCGAGCGTGGCCTGCGGGACCGGGTCCTCGGTGTCCTCGTCACCGGTTTCGGCCTCGCCGCCGGGGCCGCCATCGCCCTCCCGGCCCTGTGCGTCTTGCTCGTCGTCCTCGGTCGGGTCCGCTGAGCCGCCGGCGGCCGGCGCCGTGTCGTCTTGCTCGAGCGGCTCGGCGGCACTTCCGCCGGTCTCTTCGCCTGGGACCGACAGTCCTATTCCCGCCTCGCCGGCGAGCGTGGTCTCGTCGGAGGTCTCGTCCTGGGTCCCACCGTCGATGCTGGTCTCTTCGCTCGCCAGGCGCTCGGCCGTGCTTTCGATGCCCGGACCTTCGTCCTCTTCCTCTTCTTCGTTCAGGCCGTCGCCCAGGTCCTCGCTGTAGATGCTGGTGCCGCCCGCCGACGGGGGCTCGGGTGCGGCCTGGGTTTCCGCCGCCGGCGCCAGGTTGATATCCTCGCCGAAGGCGGCGGCGAGCTTGAAGTTGGGCAGGATCTTGCCGTGGAACTTGAGGGTCGGCAGCCGTCCCGCGAAAAAGGCGGCGGCGAAATGCTCCAGGATGACCAGGCCGCCGTTGGGCAGGGAGAGGAGCAGGTGGCCGCCCAGCTCGATGACCTCCGCCTCGCTCGGGTCGAAGCCGAACTCGAGGGTGCGACCGGAGAGGTCGCCCACGGTGATGAGCTCGCCGTCCTGGGGATGCGGCACCACGTTCTCGTCCGGCGTGTCGCTTGGCAGCCCGTCGACCGAGGCCTCGTGGACCGGCTTTTCAACTGGAGGAGCGGGGACGCCGGCTTCCTGCTCCTCCTGGCCACTGGCCAGAGGGTTTTCCTGCATCACGATCCTTCCGCGTGCCCGGGCCGGGACCAGGTCCGGCCTCTAGGGTCCGATTTTCTTGGGTTATCGTTGAAGCCATTGAGGAAATTGACGTCCTGAAAGGCCCGGACGGCGGCGCGCGGCCAATAGGCACGGCCCGCTGGAATGGCACTTGATGGAAAGATCGCTGTGAACACTTTGGCTCGTCCCCGACCGCCTCGATCTTGAATCCACACCGAGAAGATAGACTCTCTTCTTTCTCCTATTACGCGCTATTCGCGTGCTGGTGTCAGGACTTGCTGTAGCATGGTTAATAGACAGCAAGTCTTGATGTCCAGACTACATAAGCAACACGCATTAACTCCGATTTGTTCCGCACGGTATTCAAAAGAAATCGAAACTATCTTGGTTAATTCTTAAGGTATATTTTTGGACTAATTTCATGAATATTCTCTTAATCCGCGGGAATTCTTTCCAAAACGGCCGATTCGCTCCCGCGAGGCCTTGGAGCCGCGATCTGGTATTCTGGATGGCAGACCTACGCCCGGCCGCCGCGAGGGGGTGGGAAGGCGTTAACGCCCGACCGCCGGATCCGGCGCCGCGTGCTCTTCGAAGAGGCGAAGCTGGCGGGCGGCGACCACCGCCACGTCGAACTCGGCCTCGACCTTTTCCCGGCCGCGGACCGCTGCCGCGAAGGCGCCCTCCGGCTCTCGGCGGACGGTTTCGAGGGCGCGGCGGAGCGCCTCGTCGTCGCCGGGCGGGATCAGGTATCCGGTCTTCTCGTGTGCGATCAGTTCCGGGATGCCGGTGAGGCGCGAGGCGATCACCGGCCGCCGGTGGGCGAGCGCCTCCATGATGACCACGGGAATGCCCTCGGCCCGGCCGCCGGGCCCAACCACGCTGGGCACCACCAGGACGTTGGCCCGCGCGAGCGCCCGCGAGACCTCGGCGCCGGGCTGGGCGCCCCGGAAGGTGACCCGTTCCTTCAGGCCCGAGCGCTCCGCCAGAGCCTCGAGGGTCTGCCGCTCGGGCCCGTCGCCGAGGATCTCGCAATCCCATTCGCCCAGGTCGGGGCCGCGGGCGAGCGCCCGCAGCAGGACCTCGACCCCCTTCTTGGGCTCCAGGGAGCCCACGTAAAGGACATGGAACCTGCCGCTTTCTTCCGGCGGGCCGAGGGCCTCGATCTGCCGGGTATCGACGCCGCAGTGGATGACCTCGATGCGGTCCTCATCGAGGCCCGGCAGCCGCTCCAGGAGGAAGGACTTGTTGAAGGCGCTGATGGCGCGCACGAAGGCGGCCCGGGACAGCTTCTCGTCCAGCAGGACCTGGGTGCGGAAGATGTCGTTGGCATGGCAACTGACGCTAAAGGGCAGGCCGGTCATGCGGTTGACGATCCAGGCCGAGGTGGCCGGGTGGCCGGCGAAGCCGGCGTGGATGTGGGAGGCCGGCCAAACCCGGACCTCCTCGGCCATCCAGAGCGACTTGGGCAGGATCGCCAGCGACTTGGCGAGCACCGCCGGACGCCGCCAGCAGGCGGCCGAGATGCGGAAGACGAGCCCCAGGAGCGTGAGCGGCCGGCGCGCCGACGCCCGGGCCAGGGCGCCCAGCACGGCGGCGTCCAGCAGGTAGGGGCGGCCGCGCGCCCAGGCCAGGGTCGGCTTGGCGAAGTCGTGCACCAGCTCGCCCCGTCGGAAAGGCGTCAGGTGATAGAGCCGGACCTCGTGCCCCTGGCGGTGGAACTCCAGCAGCTCGCGCTGGATGAAGGTCTCGGTGATCTTGGGGAACTCGGTGACGATGTAGGCGAGTCGCAAGGGTCCGTCATCCTCGCAGCGTTTTGGGGGCGGCGGGCCGCGCGTTCGGATGCGATCTCCGGGCGTACGAGCGGGCGGCGGGAGGGCGCCCGAGGCTAGGGCGGCAGCTCGGCGAACCGGCGGTTGCCGGAAACCACTAAGTGATAGCCGCTCTTGTGCCACTCGGGATCGATGGTGATGCCCAGATCGCCCTCGACCTGGGAGACGTTCACGTTGTCGGCGATGATGAAGCGGCGGACCCGGCCCTCGGCGCCCAGGGGCTCCAACCAGGCCGGGCCGAGCAGCTTGATGGAGGTGCCGTTGGGGCCGGGAATGGTGGTGCCGTCGATCACGTTGCCGACGATCTCCAGGGTGCCGCTCGGGCCGGCCGCGTGGTCGGAGTAGTAGGCGATCCCGTAGCCGCCGTCGCTTTCCTCGCGCACCACGTCGATCACCCTGTTCTCGCGCACGACGCCCGAGCTGCGCACGCTGATGCCGTTGCCCGCGTTGGTGTCGAGGACCCGGTTGCCCTCGATCAGGAAGTCCTTCGACTGCACGTAGATGCCGTGGAGGCCGTGGGTCAGGTCGAGCCCGGTGTTCTCGATGGTGTTGCCGACGATTCGGAGGCCGGGATGGTCCACGCCCTCGTGCACGCGCTGGGCCGCGTGAATGCCGTCCTTGCCGGTGTCGCGGATCTGGTTGCCGACGATGGTCACGTCCCGGGTCGATCCCCGGCTGCTCAGCAGGATGCCCCAGGCCCCGGCGCCGAGGATGACGCAGTTCTCGATCCGCACATTCTCGACGTCCCGCAGGTAGATGGCGGTATCGGGAGCGTTGCGGATCGTTACGTTGCGGATCAGGACGTGGTCCCATTCCCGGCCGGTGAGCCGCAGGCCCTTGCCCTCCAGCTCCAGGTTCTCGACGATCCGCTGCCAAGGTTCGTGCGGCGCCGGGCCAGCGTGGGACGGGGCCGCGACGGCGAGCCAAAAGCCGCAGGCGAGCGCCAGGCTCAGGACGAGCGCTGCCGCCCTTGGCCGTGCCGGTGCGTTCCCTCGCCGCACTGCTGCGGACCCTCCCATGTGCCTCCCCGCGATCCGGGCAAACGCCCCAAGGTCATATCTCCCTGGGTCATATCGCCCTGGGTCATATCAATAGGCGGCGCCTTTCCAATAGAATAGCGCGTGCGACGGCGATACCAACCCGGCACCCGGAAGACATGACGGCGCTGTTCTGGATCTTAGTCTCAAGCCTTACCTATAGCTACGCCGGCTATGGGCTGCTGCTGATCGCCCTGGCGCGCCTCAGGTCCGCCTCCCAGCCGCCGGAGCCGGCGCGGCCCTTCAAGGCCACGGTTCTGATCGCCGCCCACAACGAGGAGGGCCATATCGCGGCCAAGCTGGAGAACGTGCTGGCCCAGGAGGTGGCGCCCCACGGTCTCGAGGTGATGGTTGTCTCCGACGGCTCGACGGACGGCACCTGCCGGGCGGTGGAGGCCTTCCGGGAGCGGGGCGTGCGTCTGCTGGCGCTGGACGCCCACGAGGGCAAGATCGCCGCCCTCAACCTGGGCCTCGCCCAGTCCGGCGGCGACCTGGTGGTCTTCACCGACGCGAACAGCCTCTTCCGGCCCGGCGCCCTTGCGGCCCTCTTCAGGGGCTTCGGCGATCCGGCGGTGGGCTGCGTCTGCGGCAACCTCGCCGTGCCCGAGGCGGGGCGGGGCTGGATCGCCAGGGCCGAGGCCCTCTACTGGCGCTACGACCACGCCCTCAAGCTGGCCGAGAGCCGGCTGGGCGGCGCGGTCTCGGCCCAGGGCTCGCTCTACGCGGTGCGGCGCGGGCTCCTGGCGCCGATCCCGCCGGACGTGGCGGACGACCTGAACAACTCGCTCAGGGTCGTGCGCGAAGGCTACCGCATTCTCTTCGAGCCCGGAGCCGTGACCGAAGAGCCGGTGAGCGCCGACACCCGGGGCGAGTTCGGGCGGCGCGTGCGCTCGACCGAGCGCGGCTGGCGCGGGCTGATGCACTACGCAGTGCTGCTCAACCCCTTCCACTTCGGCTTCTACGCCGTGAAGCTCGCCTCCCACAAGCTGCTGCGCCGGCTGACGCCCTTCCTCTGGCTGCTGCTGGCGCCGGTCACCGCCTTGCTGGCGGGCGAGGGGCCCGTCTACGCGCTGGCCGGCGCGGCGCAGCTCCTGCTCTACGGCGCGGCGCTCGCTGCCTGGCTGCTGCCGCTGGCGCGGCGCGTGCCGGGGGCGAGCCTGGCCCTCTTCTTCGTCGGCGGCCACCTCGCCATGGCCCGGGGCGTGCTCAACGCCCTCGGCGGCCGCCGCAGCGCCCGCTGGACGCCGGTCCGGGACGCGGCGCCCGGGGATACCTAGGCGGTCATGGCGCAGCGCCGCTTGCTGACCTGGCCCCTTGCCATCGGTCGGGGCCTGTGGGTTTCTTGGCCTCCACTTGTTTCTTAGCGACCTTGCCTGTCCCGGACCGTCCCATGCCTTTCCGATCTCCCCAGTCCGGCCCGGCGGCCGTTCGAGCGTGAAGGCGCTCATCGTCGGCGACGGGACCGGGGCGCTCGCGGCCGTGCGCGAGCTCGGCCGCGCCGGCTGGACGCTGGGCGTCGGCTCGCCGAAGCGCCTGGGCTGGGCGTCGCTCTCCCGCTGGACCGCCCGCTGGCACTGTATACCGGCGCCGAGCGGCGACCTGCGGGCCTTCGTGGACGACGTCAACCGGGCCGTCGCCGAACGGGGCTACGAGGTGGTCTTTCCGGCGGGCGATGCCGAGCTTCTGGCGCTCTCCCCCAACCGGGACCGGCTCGACGCCCATTTCCCCTATCCGCCCCACGAGCGGGTCCTGGAGGCGGTCGACAAGGTGAGCCTGGGGGAGGTGGCGAGGAAGGCGGGCCTGGTTTCACCGGAGATCCTACCGGCCGGCGAGGACGCGCTGGACGAACTGGGCCTGCCCATCGTGGTCAAGGCCAGGCTGCACTGGACCCCGGCCAACGCCGCGCGGCAGACCCGGGTGGACGGCAAGGTGGCGGAGAGCCGCGAGGAGGCCCTGCGCCTCGCCGAGGGAATGCGGTCCCTCGGCGCGGAGCCGCTGTTCCAGAAATTCGTGCCGGGCGAGCTGCTGGCCTTCGTCGCCTTCGCCGGCGCCGACCACCGGATTCTCGTCCACCACGCGCGCCAGACGGTCTACGTGCGCCCCTCCGAGGCCGGGCTCTCGGCGCGGGCGATCAGCGTGCCCGTCTCCGACGAGATGGTGGCGCAAGTCCAGGTTCTGCTGCGGGAGCTGGACTGGTTCGGCCTGATGGCGGTGCAGTTCCAGATGACGGCGGGCGGCGGCTTCCAGCTCATCGACTTCAACGGGCGCATGGACGGCGCCTACGTGCTCGCCAACGCCTGCGGCCTGCGGGCCATGGACGCCTGGGCGCGGCTCGCCACCGGTCGGACGCCGCTGCCCTCGCAGAGCTCCAGCTACAGGCCCCGCTATCAGGCCTTGGAAGCGGATCTCAGGCGCTCCTGGCAGCAGCCCGGCCTGAGCCGCATCGACGAGCTGCTCTCGACCTTTCAGGAAAGCGCGGTGGCGGTCCATCCGATCGCCAGTTGGACAGATCCGTTGCCCTCTATCGGCTACTTGATCCGCCTGGCCGGCCGGCTGGGCCCCGGATGAGACTCGGGTTCCTCTAGCTGCAGCTCGGCTCGTCGGCGACGTAGCCCCAGCCGTAGGACTGGTCCTTGCCGGGGGTGCCGAGATCGACGGCCCGGCTCTGCAGCAGGGTGCGCAGCTCGTCGGCGTCGCGGCTGCCGCCGTGGGCCACCTGGACGGCGATCTGGGCGCTCACGTAGGGCACCGCGAAGGAGGTGCCGCTCTGCACCAGCCCGCCCTCCGGCACGGCCGTCCACATGCCGACGCCGGGGGCCGCGAAGTCGATGTAGGAGCCCTGGTTCGCCATGTCGTAGAGGTCGCCCTTGGGCCCGAAGGCGGTGACCGCGATCACCGGCTCGTAGGCGGCGGGATAGGCCGGCCGGTCCGAACGGCCCCAGTTGCCGGCGGCGGCCACCGTGACCAGGCCCCGCTTGCGGGCGTACTCGATGACCCGGCGCAGCACCTCGTTGTCCTCGCCGGCCATGCTGAGGTTCACCACGTGGACCTTCTCGGCCACCATCCAGTCGAAGGCCTTCAGCAGCGCCAGGGAGTTGCCCACCAGGCGCCCGGCGTCGTTGTACTCGAAGACATTGGCGGCCTTCAGCTCGGCGCCCGGCAGGATGCCGCCCCAGCCCCGGTCCGAGGGCTTGCCGACGAACATGGCGGCGATGGCGGTGCCGTGGACGGCCTCGGAAGGCCGGCGCTCGGGATTGTGGAAAGAGCGGTACTCGACGCGCTGGCCGGCGAGCGCCGGATGATCCAGGTCCACGGCCGCGTCGATCATGCCGATGCGCAGGCCTCGGCCGCACTCGGCGGCGACGGCGCTCCAGCCGCCGACGGTGCGCGCGAAGCTGGTCACGTGGGGATTGGCCGTCTCCTGGCTGTCCGAGGGGAGATCGGCCGGGGGAAGGTTCGCGAGCTGGGGGCCCGCAGCCGGCAGGGCGAAGCGGCCGGCGCCGATGGCGGCGGCCGGGAAGCGGGCCCGGAGCGTGCCGATGGTCTCCCGGGCGGAGGCGCCCTCGGGAACCGCCAGGCGGACGATCTCGGCGCCGACGGCCTCGAGGCGGGTGCGCCCGACCAGCGTCAGACGGAGGCGCGAGGCCTCGCGCAGCAGCGCCTGGCCCGGGTCGACAACCAGGATCTCTCCGCGGGCCTCCTCGCCCGCGTGGACCCGACCAACCAGGCTCCCCGCGCCTTCTTGGGAAGCTGCGAAGGCGCGGGCGGCCGGGAAGGAGAGGGGGCCGCCGAGGCGCTCGGGACTGGCCATCAAGGCCGGACCGAGCACGGCTAGCGATGACAGGAAGAGCCCGGCGGCCGCCACCCGCTTGACCGACAAGACCGGGGACCCGAAGGACGGCCCCGATCCGGCGGTGCAGCGCGGCGCGGGCGACGACTCTTTCGTGGAACGTCCGGTCTGGAAGGTCATAGACAAATACCCGAAAAATCCAACTCCAGTTTATCTAAAATACAATTCTATGAATTAAGAAACTTTTAATAAATAATTCAAATGAATCACAAATAAGTAATGAATTTTATTATAATTATTGTTGAATTTATCTTGGATTCTATGGACCGAAGTGGTCAGGCGCCCGAATGGCCCAACCCAGGCCGAAGGCCCGACCCTTCCCGGCCTGGGCCGGGCGTTCACCGGATCCGGGGTGACAAGACGCGCGCGCGGTCGGCGGAGTGGCGCCGTCCTGGCGGCCAGGCTGCCAAGCGACCGTAGGGGCGTCCCAGCCGTTCAGGCTCCGGCGAGCGGCGGCCTGGAGATGGCACGGCCGGCCTCCTCGGGCCGGCCGAGGGCCTCGTGGGCCGCCAGCATCGCGGCGAGCCGTTCCTGGGTCTCGGGGCGCAGCTCCGTCACCCGGCGGCGCTCGAGGTCCACATAGAGGGAGAGGTTCTCCGCCGTGGCGGCCAGGAAGCCCTCGTCTCCGTGGTACATGCGGTGCAGGTAGCGGATGCGCTTGCTGTCGTAGGAGAGCAGCTGGGTGGTGATGCGGAGCGGCGCGCCACCCTGCAGCTCGCGCTGGTATGTGAGATGGACCTCCCCGGTGAAGGTGGTGCCGCCCGAGGCCTCGCGGTGGGCGTCGTCGAGACCCAGCTCGTCCAGGAAGAGGTCGGTCGCCAGGTCGAAGGCGACCAGGTAGTAGGCGACGTTCATGTGGCCGTTGTAGTCGACCCAGTCGGGCAGCACGACGCCGCGGTAGCGATCGAAGGGGGCTTGCACGTTTCAGCGCTCCGGTTCCAGGTCCTTCGGTACAGGCGAGGTATAGCGCAGCCGCTCGCGTTTCGGCAGCGTCGTTGACCCTCATTGCAACTTGCCGCAGGATGCAGGTTCAATGAAAGAGAGCGATCGCGGCACGGCAGGTTTTGCCGCGGACGCCCCTTTCGGTCGAGGTCCGGAGCGATCGGGCGGCCGCTTGGCCGGCGCCCGGGAGCCCCGAGGCTTCGGGCGAGGGGCGGCCGTCGCGACGACGATAAAGGGAGGCAATCATGACGTTCAGTTGGAAAAGGACGGCGCTCGCCTTGGGCGTCTGCGCCGGTCTCTCGCTTTCGAGCGGCGCCATCGCACCGAGCCAGGCCGAGACCCCGCCGGACATGCTCGTCATGGGCATGCGCATCGACGACATCATCACCCTCGATCCCGCGGAGGTCTTCGAGCTCTCCGCCGGCGAGATCGTCGCCAACGTCTACGACCGGGTCATGATGTTCGAGCCCGAGGACCTGACCACCCTGGTGGGCGGCGTGGTCGAGAGCTGGAACGTCTCGGACGACGGCAAGACCATCAGCTTCAAGATGCGCGACGGGCTGAAGTTCCACTCCGGCAACCCGGTGCGCGCGCAGGACGCCGTCTATAGCCTGCAGCGGGTGGTGAAGCTCAACAAGACGCCCGCCTTCATCTTTACCCAGTTCGGCTGGAACGCCGACAACGTGGACGAGCTTGTCCAGGTGGTCGACGACAAGAACTTCTCGATCACCATCGTCGAGGACTTCTCGCCGGGCCTGGTGCTGAACGCGCTTTCGGCCGGCGTCGGCTCTGTCGTCGACCAGAAGCTGGTGATGGAGCACGAGAGCGACGGCGACATGGGCTACGCCTGGCTGAAGAACAAGAGCGCCGGCTCCGGGCCCTTCGTGCTGCAGGATTGGAAGCCCAACGAATCGGTCACCCTCAACAGCAACCCGGACTACCGCCACGGCGCGCCGGCGATGAAGCGGGTCATCATCCGCCATCTGCCGGAGCCGGCGGCCCAGCGCCTGCTGCTCGAGGAAGGCGACATCGATATCGCGCGCACCCTGACGCCCGACCAGATCGCCGGCCTCGAAGGCAACGACAGCGTCGTGGTGGACCTCCACCCCAAGGCGACGCTGATCTACATGGCGGCCAACACCACCCACGAGGCCCTCGGCAACACGAAGGTCCAGGATGCTCTGCGCTACCTGATCGACTACGAGGGCATGGCCGACAGCTTCCTGAAGGGCCAGTTCAGCGTCCACCAGTCCTTCTGGCCGGCCGGTCTCTGGGCCTCGGCGGACGACCACCCCTACACGCTCGACATCGAGCGCGGCAAGGAGCTGCTGGCCGAGGCCGGCTTCGGCGACGGCTTCGAGGTCACCATCGACGGGCTCAACACCTCGCCCTACATGGAGATCGCCCAGTCGCTGCAGCAGACCCTGGGACAGGCCGGCATCAAGACCGAGATCGTGCCTCAGGACGGCTCCGCCCTCTGGCCCAAGTACCGGGCGCGGCGCCACGGTCTGATCCTGGCCCGCTGGTCGCCGGACTACGTGGACCCGCACTCCAACGCGGACTCCTTCGCCCACAACCCGGACAACCGGATGGAGGCGAAGCTGACTGGCGTCCTCGCCTGGCGCAACGCTTGGGCGGACGAGGGCATCAACGCGCTCACCGTGGCGGCCCGCAACGAGGTCGATCTGGAACGCCGGGCAGCCCTCTACAACGCCCTGCAGCGCCTCCACCAGCGGGTCTCGCCGTTCGCCATCATGTTCCAGCAGAACGAGCAGGTGGCGCGCCAGAAGAACGTCGAAGGCTTCGTTTCCGGCTCCAACTTCGACCTGGTGTTCTACCGGAACGTGACCAAGTAGAGCCTGCAGGTGCCCGATGGCGGTCACGGGCGCCCAAGACAAAAAGAGCGGGGGGTCGGCTGAGCTGCCGGCCCCCCTGCGCCTGCTCATGGGGACCGGGCGCGTCCTCGCGTCGCTGGCGCTCACCTTCCTCGGCCTGACCGCCATCACCTTTGTCATCGGCCGGGTCATGCCCGTCGACCCGGTCCTGGCGATCGTCGGCGACCGGGCGCCACAGGACGTCTACGACCAGGTCTACCGGCAGCTCGGCCTCGACCAGCCGATCTACGTCCAGTACCTGCGCTATCTGGGCGACATCCTGCAGGGCGATTTCGGCATCTCGATCCAGACCTCGCGGCCGGTGATCGAGGACCTCATGCACTTCTTTCCGGCGACTCTTGAACTGGCGACCCTGGCGACCTTGGTGGGCTGCATCCTCGGCATTCCCATGGGCGTGCTGGCCGCCGTCTACCGCGGCCGGCTGATCGACCACGCCGTCCGGGTGCTGGGCCTGATCGGCTATTCCATGCCGGTCTTCTGGCTCGGCATGGTGGCGCTCCTCGTCTTCTACGCCCGACTCAGGTTGGTGCCGGGACCCGGCCGGCTCGACGTCTTCTACGACGGCCTGGTGCCGCCAGTGACGGGACTGCTGCTGGTCGATTCCCTGATCGCCGGGGACTGGACGGTGTTCAAGAGCGCGGTCGCCCACCTGGTCCTGCCGACGGCGATCCTCGGCACCTACGCGCTCGCCTACATCGCGCGCATGACCCGCAGCTTCATGCTCGACCAGTTGAGCCAGGAGTACGTGCTGACCGCCCGGGTGAAGGGCCTCTCCGAGTTCAGCGTCATCTGGCGCCACGCCTTCGGCAACGTGCTGGTACAGCTCATCACCATCATCGGCCTCACCTACGCCTCCCTGCTGGAGGGCTCGGTGCTGACCGAGACCGTCTTCTCCTGGCCCGGCATCGGCCAGTACATCACCAACGCGCTCTTCAACTCCGACATGAACGCGGTCATCGGCGGCACCATCATCGTCGGCACCTGCTTCGTCGGCATCAACATGCTGTCCGACGTGCTCTACCGCCTCGTCGATCCGCGGACCAGGACCTGAGCCGGGCGGGGGCCGAGGACGATGGCGGTAGAGTCGCTGGATCGAAATGGACGGCACGGCCTCAAGGCCTGGCTGCTGTCCGACACGCCGCACAACGTCTTTCAGGCGCGCTGCCAACGGGCCTACATCGCCTGGCTCGCCTTCCGCGCCAATCCTATCGCCATGGCGGGCCTCGTCATCATCTCCATCCTGGTGCTGGCGGCGGTCTTCGCGCCCTGGATCACCGGCGGCGACGGCCTGACCCAGCGGCTTGGGGACCGCCTGCTGCCGCCGAGCGCCGAGCACTGGCTCGGCACCGACCAGCTCGGCCGTGACATCTTCGACCGCATCGTCTGGGGCTCGCGGATCACCCTCTACATCGTCGGGCTGGTGGCCGTGCTGGTCGTGCCCATCGGCCTGGTGATCGGCATCGTCGCCGGCTACGCGGGCGGCATGATCGACCAGGTCCTGATGCGCATAACCGACATCTTCCTCGCCTTCCCGCGCCTCATCCTGGCGCTCGCCTTCGTCGCGGCGCTCGGCCCCGGGATCGAGAACGCGGTGCTCGCCATCGCGCTGACCACCTGGTCGCCCTACGCCCGCATCGCCCGGGCCGAGGCGCTCACCATCCGCAACAGCGAGTTCATCCTGGCCGCCCGCACCCAGGGCGCCTCCACCTTCCGCATCCTGCGCAGCCACCTGGTGCCTCTCTGCCTCTCCTCGCTGATCGTGCGCCTCACCCTCGACATGGCCGGGATCATCCTGATCGCCGCCGGCCTCGGCTTCCTCGGCCTCGGCGCCCAGCCGCCCTCGCCCGAGTGGGGCGCCATGATCTCCACCGGCCGCCAGTTCATCCTCGACCAGTGGTGGGTCCCCACCATGCCGGGCCTGGCGATCCTCATCGTCAGCCTGGGCTTCAACCTGCTGGGCGACGGCCTGCGCGACGTGCTCGACCCCAAGAGCGGGAGCTGACCTCCGTGTCGGAGACGCCTTTCCTCGAGGTCGAGGACCTGCACGTCACCTTCCGCACGCCCAAGGGCCCGGTCGAGGCGGTGCGCGGCGTCAGCTTCAGCCTGGGGCGGGAGAAGCTCGGCATCGTCGGCGAATCCGGCTCGGGCAAGTCCCAGACCGGCCGCGCCATCCTCGGCCTGACGGACCGGCGCGGCCTGGTGCGGGCGAAGGGCCTGCGCTACTCCGGCCTCGACTTGCTCGCCGCCGACGTGCCGACCCTGCGTCAGGTGCGCGGCAACGGCATCTCCATGATCCTGCAGGACCCCAAGTACAGCCTGAACCCGGTCATGTCGGTCGGCCGCCAGATCGCCGAATCCTTCCTGGTGCACCACCGCAGCTCCCGCGAGGAGGCCCGGCGGCGGGCGCTCGAGATGCTGGAGGCGGTGCGCATCCGCGACCCGGAGCGGGTCTACCGCGCCTACCCCCACGAGCTTTCCGGCGGCATGGGCCAGCGGGTCATGATCGCCATGATGATGATCCCGGAGCCCGACATCATCATCGCCGACGAGCCCACCTCTGCCCTCGACGTGACGGTCTCGCTGCAGGTGCTCGCCATCCTCGACGACATGGTGACGCGCCGCGGCACGGGCCTCATCCTGATCAGCCACGACCTCAACCTGGTGGCCTCCTTCTGCGACCGGGTGTTGATCATGTACGCCGGGCGCATCGTCGAGACCTGCGCCGCGGGCGAGCTCCAGAACGCGCGCCATCCCTACACCCGCGGCCTGCTTAACTGCCTGCCCCAAATCGAGGAGCAGGTCGATCCGCTGCCCACCCTGGTGCGGGATCCGAGCTGGGCCCAGGAGGGAGGGGCGGAAGAGGGAGGAGCGGCGTGATCACGGTCGAGGGCCTCAACGTCACCTTCGGCCGGGGCAGCTCCGCCGTCGCGGCGGTGCGCGACGTCGACTTCTCGGTCGGCGAGGGGGAGAGCTTCGGCCTGGTCGGGGAATCGGGCTCGGGCAAGTCCACCGTGCTGCGCGCCATCGCCGGCCTGGTGAGGGACTGGTCCGGGCATCTCTCGGTGGCCGGCGAAGCCCAGGCGAAGCGCCGCTCCCAGGACTTCAGGCGCCGGGTCCAGATGGTCTTCCAGGACCCCTACGGAGCGCTCCACCCGCGTCACACGGTGGACCACATCCTGAAGGAGCCGCTCTACATCCATCGGCTCGAGGCCTCCGACGAAGCCGTGGTCCGGGCGCTGGAGGAGGTCGGGCTCGACGCCTCCTTCCGCTTCCGCTTCCCGCACCAGCTTTCGGGCGGCCAGCGTCAGCGCATCGCCGTGGCCCGGGCGCTGATCATGGCGCCCTCGGTGCTGCTGCTGGACGAGCCCACCTCGGCGCTCGACGTCTCGATCCAGGCCGAGGTGCTGAACCTGCTGAGCCGCTTCCGCCGGGAGCGCGGGCTCACCTATATCCTGGTCAGCCACAACCTGGCCGTGGTCAGCCATATGTGCGAGCGCCTGGCGGTGATGCGCCTCGGCGAGGTGGTGGAGACCCTGGAGATCGAGCAGCTGCGCCAGCATATGCCGGCCCATCCCTATACGCGCCAGCTGTTCGAGGCGGCCCAGGGCTACAACCGGGACTTCGTGGCCCAGATCGTCGACGATCTGTAAAGCTTCTCGCGCTTCAATCGCCCCCCGCGGGCGCGACATCCGGCCCGCGGCCGCCACGGTTTGACAAGGCTCCGGCCGGGCGGCAAACAGGCCCACGATGGCGGCCGGCGGCCCGGCCGTCCGCAGGCTGCGGGAAAGGGACCATGCCGCTACCCCGAGCGATCGTTCAACCCGCCCTCAAGATCGCCTTCCGGCTGCACAGCGCCTTTGTTCGCTACCGGGGGCGCCCGATGTACGGCACGGCGGTCGCGGTCTGGCACGGCGGCGAGGTCCTGGTGGTGCGCCACTCCTACCGCTATGGCTACTGCCTGCCGGGCGGCACCCTGAAGCGCAACGAGGAGGCGAGCGAGGCCGCCCGTCGCGAGGTGTTGGAGGAGGTCGGGATCGCCATACCGCCCGACGAGCTGATCCTGGTCGCCAAGCAGACCTGGGAGCTCTACAACGACAGCATCTACGAGTACCGGCCCGCCGAGCGGCCCGAGGTGCGGATCGACAACTGGGAGATCATCGAGGCCCGCTTCGTCGACCCCAAGACCTTCGACGGCCGGCAGAAGCTGGTGGGGGACTATCTCGAGCAGGCGTCGCTGGAATGAGTTCCGGATCGGCCCGTCCCTATGGGTCATTATCATCAAGACTTGGTATTAGGTCACCGCCTCCAGAAAGTCGTCGGCCACCGAGAGATAGCGGTCGACGTCGGCCACCTGGTGCATGAAGGAGGCCGCGGGCCCGGCCGAGGAGACGGCCTCCCAGACCCCGCGGTTGGCCATGAAGACCCGCCGCGTTTCGACGAAGAGGGGATCGAGGGAGGGGCCGGCTTCCACGGCGGTGCGCGGCAGCTCCGGCGTGAGGATCCAGCCCGAGCGTCCGCCGATATGGGGCGCCCGCCAGGCCAGCCCGCGCCGCGTGAAGATGGCCTCCAGGCCGTCGCCGAGGCGGGCGCCGAGGCCGGCGTTGCGCGCGTAGGCCTCCTCGGTCAGCAGCTTCTCCAGCACCGCCCGGGCCACCGCGAGGGCCATGACGTTGGCGTAGGTGGTGCCGCCGAGGGCGATGCCGCGGTGCAAGCTGTCGTTCCGGTCCAGGTTCCGGACCAGCAGCTCCCCCAGCTCCGCCGTCAGGCCGTAGAGGGCGAAGGGGACGCCCGAGCCCAGGCCCTTGCCCAGGAGCTGTCCGTCGGCCTCGATCGCCTGCGCGCGGGTCACACCGCCGAAGGCGAAGGAGTAGCTATGGGCCTCGTCCATGTAGAGCAGGGTGCCCGCCGCGCGGGTCAGCCGGCGCACCTCCGGCCAGAAGCCCGGGTCGGGGAACACCAGGTTGCAGTTGGTGAGGACCGGCTCCGAGAGCAAACAGGCGACGTCGCCCGGCGCCAGCGCGCGCTCCACGGCTTCCAGGTCGTTGAAGGGCACGATCCTGACGTCCCTGGCGGCGCCGGCGGGCAGCCCCAGGCCCTCGGGGCGCAGCTCGCCTTCCTCTTGCACCACCAGGGTCTCGTCGATGTGGCCGTGGTAGCTGCCGTCGAACTTGAGGACCTTGCTGCGGCCCGTCGCCACCCGGGCGATGCGGATCAGCTCGGTGTTGGCGCTGGAGGCGGCGCCGGTGAATTGCCAGAAGGGGAAGGCGGTGATCTCGGCCAGGCGTTCCGTCGCAGCTATGCCGTCCTCGGTCGGCAGTAGGAAGGCGAGGCCCCGTTCGGCGGCGGCCCTGACCGCGGCGGCGGCGATGGGATTGGCGAAGCCCAGGGCGCCGGCGAGATCCACCAGGTTCATGTCCAGGTAGCGGTTGCCGTCCACGTCCTCGAACCAGGCGCCCGAGCCCGCGGCGACGAAGGGCGGCAGGTGCTGGTACATGCCGGCCAGCCACGACATGGGCACGCCGAGCGGCTGGGACGCCCGGGCGCGCTCCAGCAAGGCGGCGGAGCGCCGCGTGCGCTTCCGGAAGCGCTCGTCCTCCGCCGCGCGCAGGCGGCTCAGTCCGGCCGGGTCGACGCCCGGCGGTGCGTTCTCGCTCATGCGCCCCGATACTCCGTCTCTCGGTCCCACCGGGCTTCCAGCGATCGTACTTCCACGAACCCCACCCACAGGGCCAAGACGCCCGGGGGAAGCCTGCCGCGACCGAAGCCGTGAGCGGGCCGTTGGCGCCGTCGCCTGGTCCTTCGCCGTGAGCCGGCTAGTTCTCGAACTTGACGGTGACCTTGGTCAGCTTCTTGTCGAGGCGCGCCAGCACGTCCTCCGAGATCTCCAGGTCCTTCACGATCAGGGCCGCCCCCGACTCGGAAATCACCACGTCGATGTCCCGTTCCGCGGCCAGGTCCGCCGTGACGTCGACCAGGACCGCTCGGATCTCGTTCCAGGCCTCCTCCAAGGCGATCTGGAGGCGCCGGCGCCGCTCGTCGAAGCCCCGCTGCAGTTGGGCGAGCTGGGTCTGCAGCTCGTTGCGCTTCTTGGCATAGGCCTCGGCCGACAGCACCGAGCGTTGGCCCCGCAGTTCCTGGTCCGCCTGGCGCAGGGCGCCTTCGGCCTCACGGTCCCGCACCTGGTTCCTGGCTCGGATCGCCTCCACCTGGCTCACCAGGTCCTGGCCGGCCTTGGATTGGCGCAGGACCAGGTCCACGTTGAGGACGGCGACGGTCGTTCCTTCGGCGGCGGAGGTGCCGCCGGGCCAGCCGGCAAGCGCCGCCGCCAGCAAGGCGACGGCAAAGGCAAGTCGGCAAATCGGGCTATGGCCTGGCAGCTGCACGATCTAACCCCGGCGCGTGAGGGACTCTGAGGCTCCGGAGTATAGCCAGCTTCCCGGGCCCTGGGCGAGGCCTGACGAACCGATCATGGAAGTCGGAAGAGCTAGTGGAGCTTCGCGGGAAGGTCCTTGATGGCCTCGTCCACCAGCTGTCCCGTCCGCTTCTCGTCCATGTTGTCGGTGAGCAGACGGGCGGTCGCCGCAACGGCCAGTTCCACGGCCTGGTGGCGGACCTCCTTGAGGGCCTCGGCCTCGGCCTGGGCGATCTTGTCCACCGCCTGCTGCTCGCGCCGCTTCAGAGCCTGCTCCAGGTCCGCCTTGGCCTGCTCGCGCATGCGCACGGCCTCCTCCTTGGCGTGGTCGACGATGCGCTGAGCGTCCTCGGCGGCGGTGTTCTGCTTGCGCTGGTACTCCGCCAGCAGGGCCTGGGCGTCCGTGCGCAGCTTCTGGGCCTCCTCGAGCTGCGCCTTGATCCGCGCCGCGCGGGTGTCGAGCGCGTTGTTGAGGGCGGTGCGGACCTTGTTGAAGATCCCGGCCACCAGGATGATGAAGGCGACCAGGACCCAGAACTCGGCGGAGTGCAGCAGGTCCATCATCAGCTGCGCTCCTTCAGGGCGTCGGCCACGGCCTCACCGGCCTGGCCCTCGCCCACCTCGACGCCGATCAGCTTCTGGGTGGCCGCCCGGGCGGTTTCGCTCGCCACCTGCTGGACGTTGGCGAGGGCGTCCTCGAGTGCCGCGTGAATGCGTTCTTCGGCGGCCACCACGTCGGCCGACAGCTTGGCGGCCAGCTCCTGGTTCTGCTGCTCCGCCTCCGCCGCGGCTTCCTCCGTCACCTGACGGATCGCCGCCTGGGCCTCGTCCCTGGCCGCCGCCATGGCCGCCTCGTAGGCCGCCAGGGCCTCCTTGGCCTGCTGTTCCAGCTCGGTCGCCCGCTCTAGATCGTCGTCGATCTTGCGCTGACGCGCCTCGAGGATGCCGCCGATCTTGGGCAGGGCCGTGCGCGCCAGCAGGAAGTAGAGCGCGGCGAAGCAGACCACCAGCCAGAAGATCTGGGAGGGAAAGGTGGAGAAGTCGAATTGGGGCATGAGCCTCTCGCCCGCTGTCGGCCCGGCTTGGCGGCGCGGCCGCCCTGCCTAGAACACGAACAGCAGAAGAAGCGCGATCAGCAGCGCGTAGAGCGCCACCGCCTCGACCAGCGCGAAGCCGATCCACATGAAGCCCTGCACCTGGCCGATGGCGCTGGGATTGCGGGCGCCGGAGGCGATCATCGACGAGAAGATGTTGCCGATACCGGCGCCAACGCCGCCCAGACCGACGACGGCCAGGCCCGCGCCGATCAGCTTTGCTGCATCTACTTCCATTTTTCCTGTTCCCTCGTTCGTTGACGGTCGATTGGACGAACCCGCATCAGTGCAGGTGCAGTGCGTCGTTGAGGTAGACGCAGCTGAGGATGGTGAAGACGTAGGCCTGCAGGAAGGCGATGATGAACTCGAGCCCGGTGAGCGCGGTCACCAGGGCGAGCGGTATCGCGCCGCCGACCAGCAGGGTGGCCCCGCCCAGCGGGGCGACGAAGCCGGCGAAGACCTTCAGCATGGTGTGGCCCGCCGTCATGTTGGCGAAGAGGCGGAGCGCCAGGCTGACCGGCCGGGTGAAGTAGGAAAGGACCTCGATGGGGATCAGCAGGGGCGCCAGGAAGATCGGCACATCGTTCGGCAGGAAGAAGCTGAAGAACTTCACGCCGTGCTTCATGAAGCCGATCACCGTGACGCCGACGAAGACCACGGCGGCCATGACGAAGGTCACGACGATGTGGCTGGTGTAGGTGAAGCTGTAGGGGATCATGCCCAGCATGTTGCCGGCGAAGACGAACATGAAGAGCGTGAAGATGAAGCCGAAGTACTTGCGGCCCTCGCTGCCCACGTTGTCGCGGATCATGTTGGCGATGAACTCGTAGCTGAGCTCCGCCACCGACTGCCAGCGCGAGGGCACGAGCTGCGCCCGGCGCACGCCCAGCGACAGGAACAGCGTGACGCCGATCACGGCGATCACCATGAAGAGCGCGGAGTTGGTGAAGGCGTAGAAAGGCAGCGCGGGGGCGTCCGCCATCGGGCCGGCGCCCTCCGCCACCACGGGCTCGCCGCCGAACAGCGAACGGATCTCGAACTGGTGCAGGGGCCCGTGGCCGTCGGCACCCTCTTCGCCTGCGCCGTGGGCAGTGTCCGCCATCAGGCCTTGTCCCCCCCGATCTTGTCCTCGGCCCCTTCGTCGCGCCCGGCGTCCTTGCGGTAGCCGACGGAGTAGCCCCGGCCCGTGGCCGCACGGTAGACGTTCAACATGCCGGCGGCCGCCCCGAGGAAAAAGAAGACCACCAGCATCAGCGGCGTGGTCCCTAGCCAGTGGTCCAATAGTAGGCCGAGACCCACGCCGATTGCCAGGCCCGCCAGGAGATCGACCGCGATCCGAAGTCCGAAACCCAACCCAGATCCGGTCACGACCTTGCCGGTCGGACCGTCTCCGCCGCGCGCCTCTTCCTGGCGCGTGCGGGCGGCTTTGAGTCGGTCGCTTAGGTCCTTCAGTTGCGGCGGGTGATCCCGCCCGGCCATTCCCGGCATCCCCGAAAAATCCTGCCCGGAAGCCGTGAGCCCCCGGGCCGGAAGCGCGGGCACCTTACGGAAGCGCGAGAACGGCTGTCAAGGCGCAAAGCCGCGGAGAAGCAAGCTTTTCGGGACCCGCCGAGGTGGCGGCCGAAGGCGGGAAACTCAGGCCGTTTCGCGCATCCGCTCGGCAACGCCGAGATCGACCGAGACCAGCTGGCTGACCCCCCGCTCGGACATGGTGACGCCGTAGAGGCGGTCCATGCGGGCCATGGTCATGCGGTGGTGGGTGATGATCAGGAAACGGGTCGAGGTGGCGCTGGTGAGCTCCTGCACCAGATTGCAGAAGCGGTCGACGTTGGCGTCGTCGAGCGGCGCGTCCACCTCGTCGAGGACGCAGATCGGCGCCGGATTGGTGAGGAAGACCGCGAACAGCAGCGAGAGCGCCGTCAACGCCTGCTCGCCGCCCGAGAGCAGCGACATGACCTGTAGGCGTTTGCCCGGCGGGCTCGCCATGATCTCGAGCCCGGCCTCCAGCGGGTCCTCCGCCTCGGTCAGCTTGAGATGGGCCCGGCCGCCGCCGAAGAGACGCACGAAGAGCTCGGAGAAGTGGCCGTTGACCTGCTCGAAGGCGGCCAGCAGGCGCTCGCGGCCTTCCCGGTTGAGGCTGGCGATGCCCTGGCGCAGGCGGGCGATGGCGGCCACCAGGTCGCTGCGCTCGCTGTGCAGGGCGTCGATCTGCTGGCCCACCTCGTCGGCCTCCTGCTCGGCCAGCAGGTTGACCGCGCCCATGTTCTCCCGCTCGCGCACCAGGCGCGCCAGCTTGGCCTCGATCTCGTCCTCGGGCGGCAGCTCCTGGCCCGGATCGATCTCGGCCACCTCCAGGAGCTGGTCGACGCTGCACTCCAGGCGCTCGCGCACCCGCTCCCGGAACAGGGTCAGTGCCTGGTCCGACTGCTCTTTCGCGCCCTCGGCGCGCACCCGGTCCTCGCGGGTCTGGGCCAGCGTCTGCTCGGCGCCGCGCAAGGCCTTGTCGGCCTTGGCCAGGCGCTCCTCGCCCACGGAGAGCGCGTCCATGGCCTGCTTGCGCTCGGCCTCGGCGGCCTCGATCTGGCCGGCGAGCGCGTGCCGGCGCTCTTCGATTTCCTGGGGCAAGGCGGCCAGCTTGTCGGCCTCCGACCGGGTTTCCTGCCAGCGCGCGCGCAGCTCGCCCAGGTGCTGCGACGACTCCTCGGCCCGGCGCTCCCACAGGGCGGTCTCCTCGCCGATGGCCGTGAGGCGCTGGACGCGGGCCTCGCGCTCGCGCTCCAGGCGCGTAGTCTCGGCCTGGCGCTCGGCCAGCTGGGCGCGCTCCCCGTCGGCCCGCTCGCGTCGGGAGGCAAGCTCTCTGCGCAGGGACTCGAGCGCCGGAAGGTCGGCCCGGTCCGCCTCGTTCTGGGCGGCGGCCGCCTCGGTCTCGCCGAGCTCCTCCCGCAGGCGCTGGGCGGTCTCCTCGAGGGCGCTCAGCCGCGAGGCCGCGGCCGCAGAGGTCTTGGAGAGCTGCGCCAGATCCTGGCGGGCCCGGTCCAAGTCGCCGTAGGCGGCGGCTTCGGCCTCGCGCGCGTCCCGCTCGCGACCGGCGGCGGCCTCGGCCGCGGCACTCAGGGTGTCGAGCCGGCTCTGTAGCTCTTCGGCCTCGCGGGCGGCTTCGCGAACCTGCTGGCGCAGCTCGGCCAGGTGGTTGCGCTGGGCCAGGCGGGTCGCGGCGCCGGTGGGCGCGTCGGGCCGGGCGGCGAAGCCGTCCCAGCGCCACAGCGCCCCGTCCCGGGTGACCAGCCGCTGGCCGGGCGCCAGCTGGGCCTGCAGGCGCGCGCCGGCGCCGTCCTCGAAGACCACGCCGATCTGACTCAGGCGACGGCGCAGCACCTCGGGCGCCCGCACGAAGTCGCTGAGCGGCCGGGCGCCGCCCGGCAGTTGCGGGCTGTAGGAGAGATCGCCCAGGGTGGCCCAGTGGACCGGCGCCGCCTCGTCGGCCGGCGCGCTCAGGTCGTCGCCGAGGGCCGCGCCCAGGGCTGCCTCGTAGCCCGGCTCCACCGTGACGGCGTCCAGGAGGGGCGGCCAGAGATCGGCTTCCTTGGGCTCCAGCAGGGCGGCCAGGGCGGAGATCTCGGCCTCCAGGCGCGAGCGCTCCTTGTCGGCCATGCGCCAGGCCTCGCGCGCCGCGGTCTCGGCCTCGCGGGCCCGGGCAAGCGCTCCGCTCGCGGCCTCGGTCTCTTCCTTGCGGCTCGTCAGCTGGCCCTCGATGCAGGCCACCTCCGCCTCGGCGCCCTGCAGCTCCGCCTCGTCCTGCTGGCTGCGGCTGAGCTCGGCGTGCTCGGCCTCGAGAGTCTCCAGTTGTCCGCGCAGCTTGTTGAGGCGCTCCGACAGATCGGCCGCCCGGCGCTCCAGGGCGTTCTCCCGGGCCTCCTCGGCGGCCAGGGCGCTGGCCTTCTGGGCCACGTCGCTCTCGGTCGCGGCCAGGGTGGCGCGCGCGGTCTCGTAGCGCGACTGGGCCGCCTCGCGCAGCTCATGCTCGCCCTCGATCGCCTCCTCGAGGCTTTGGCGCTCGGCGGAAAGGCGGGTGCGGGCCGCCTGCGCGTCGTCGGCGAGCGTCTGGGCGCGCTGCTGGTCGCCCTCGATCTGGGTGAGACGCTGGGCGGCCTGGCTCTGGGCCGCGGTGATGCGCGCCTCTTCCTGCTCCAGGGCCGTGCGTTCGGCCACCAGGCGCTGGAGCGCGGCGGCCGCGCTCGCCTCGTCCTGGCGCAGGTCCGGCAGGGCGGCGGCCGCGTCGGCCTGCTCGGTGGCCGCGGCGGCGGTGTCCTCCATCAGCGCGGCGACGGCGCGTTCGGATTCGGCCAGCTGGTTTTCCGCCTCCTCTCGCGAGCGGCGGATCTTCAGGCCCTGGATATGCAGCAGCAGGGCCTCCTGGCGCCGGATGTGGCGGGCCAGGTTGCGGTAACGGGTCGCCTGGCGGGCCTGCTTCTTCAGGCCCTGGAGCTGGCTTTCCAAGGTCGACACCACGTCGTCCAGGCGCTCCAGGTTGGTTTCCGCCGCCTTGAGGCGCAGCTCGGCCTCGTGCCGGCGCGAGTGCAGGCCGGTGATGCCGGCGGCCTCCTCGAGGAGGCCGCGCCGCTCGGTCGGCTTGGCGTTGATGAGGGCGCCGACCCGGCCCTGGCTGACCAGGGCCGTGGAGTGGGCGCCTGTGGCCGAATCGGCGAACAGGAGCTGCACGTCGCGGGCGCGCACTTCCTTGCCGTTCACCCGGTAGGTCGAGCCTTCGCCGCGCTCGATGCGCCGGCTGACCTCGATCTCGGACTGCTCGTTGAAGTGGGCCGGGGCCTTGCGGTCGCTGTTGTCGAGGCTCAGCACCACCTCGGCTACGTTGCGCCCCGGCCGGTTGGAGCTGCCGCTGAAAATGACGTCTTCCATGCCGCCGCCGCGCATGCGCTTGGGCGAGTTCTCGCCCATGGCCCAGCGCAGGGCCTCGACCAGGTTCGACTTGCCGCAGCCGTTCGGCCCGACGATTCCGGTCATGCCCGAGGCGATGTAAAGCTCGGTGGGGTCTACAAAGGACTTAAAGCCGCTCAGCTTGAGCTTGCCGAACTGAACCAATCCCGATCATCCTTCGCTTGCCGCGCGCCGAGACGCAACGAACCCGTTGGGGGCGGCGGCCCAGGGACTACGCCCGGTACTACGACTGTGGGGCTACGACTGTCCCTCGGCCTCTTCCAGTATTTTCTCGAACTCGCTGTAGCCGATGGCCCCCTCGACCTTGCGACCGTTGACGATAAAGGTCGGGGTGGAGCCGATGCCGTAGGTGGTGGAGCCGTGCTGGCGGCGCTCCAGGATCGCGTTGGCCAGATCCTCGTCCTCGATGCAGGCCTCGAACTGCTCGGAATCCATGCCGGCCAGCGCGGCCACCTGGGACAGCGCCTTGACCGGGTCGCTGGACTGGGCCCAGAGCTTCTGGCCGTGGAACAGCGCGTCGAGGAAGGTGAAGTGGCTGTCCCCTTCGATGCAGTCGGCCACCATGGCCGCGCGCAGCGCCAGCCCGTCCAGGGGGAAGTGCCGGTAGACGAGGCGCGCCTTGCCGGTCGAGACCCAGTTCTCCTTCACCTCGGGCAGGGTATCCTTGTGGAACTTGGCGCAGTGCGGGCAGGTAAGGGACGAGTACTCGATGATGGTGACCAGCGCGTCCTTGTCGCCCAGGATGCGGTCGTCGTCGAACAGCGTCTCCTGGCCGCGGGCCGGGAGCGAGAGCCCCACGAGCGGGCCGACCGCCAAAAGGGCGACGGTCGCCGCCCCCGAAATCATGATCTGCCTACGGGTCATTCGTCACCTACCATATCTTGTGCATGCTAGAGGGCTCGGCGGGATTTCACAAGCGTCAGATAAGACACTGGGAAAGCGGCGATTTTGCGGCACTCGCGGGGCGCGGCCCGGGGTTTTCCACCGGCCAGCGGGGGCGCCCGTTTCGGACGGTTGGCGGTGTCTCCATCAGCGCGGCCCCTTGAGCGCGCGGCCGAGCCGCTCAAGGGCGGCCCGCAGCGCCGGATCGGGAAGCGCGGCGGTGCCGCCGCCCGTCGTCGCCGTCTGAGGCGGATGACGCGCCTCTTGCGCGCGGCCGGCGCCCTGGGCTGGCGGGGCCCCGTGCTGCAGGCGCAGCCGCGCCACCGCCCGGTAGCCCAGGTAGCCGTTGATGCGGGCGATCAGCTGCGGCTCCAGGTGCTGGATGCGGGTCGCCTGGCCGGCCCGGACCCCGAGCACCAGGGTGCCGTCCAGGCGTCGGTCGCGGTGCTGGAACCTGAGGCCCCGGGGGACGCAGAGGCAGGCGATGTCGCTGCCGGCGATGCTGGGCCAGTCCAGGATCAGGCTGCGTTCGGCCAGGTTGCGGTAGGCGAGGGCCCGGCGCGCCACCTTGCTCAGGCTGAGGGCGAGCGCCTGGGGGCCGCCGCCACGGCGCTCGGGGCGCGCCGCGCGTTCCGGGCGCACGTCCCGCGCCGTCTTCGGCTGGCCGGTCTTGGGGCGTGCGCTATGGCTCATGGAACGACCGGGGGTGGTAGCTTGTCTTGCGTCGGATCGGCGGGCGCGGAATCGCTTGGGGCGGCCCGCGGGCTCCAGTATAGAAGGCTCCATGGCCCGACCTGCAAGCGCCGAATCGCACGAGGGGCCCCATCGTGGGCCGGCGGCGCATCAAATGATCGTGGGCGAGCTGCTGGCCTGGTACGACCGCCATGCCCGGCACCTGCCCTGGCGGGTCCCGCCCGGCGCTCGCGGCCCGGACGGGCGGCCGATCAGGGCGGATCCCTACCGGGTCTGGCTCAGCGAAGTCATGCTGCAGCAGACAACCGTGGCGGCGGTCGCCCCCTACTACCGGGACTTCCTGGAGCGCTGGCCGACGGTGGAGGCGCTCGCCGCCGCGCCCCTCGACGATGTGCTGACCGCCTGGGCGGGCCTCGGCTACTACGCCCGGGCCCGCAACCTGCACAAGTGCGCCCAGGCCGTGAGCGAGACGCACGCCGGCCGCTTCCCGGACGACGAGGCGGGGCTGCGCGCCCTGCCGGGGATCGGCCCCTACACGGCGGCGGCGGTCGCGGCCATCGCCTTCGACCGGCCGGCGGCCCCGGTGGACGGCAATGTGGAGCGGGTGGTGGCGCGCCTCTTCGAGGTGACCACGCCCCTGCCGGGGGCGAAGACCGAGCTGAAGGCCCTGGCCGAGTCCCTGACCCCGGCGGAGCGCCCCGGCGACTTCGCCCAGGCCATGATGGACCTGGGGGCCACGGTCTGCCTGCCGCGCCGGCCGCGCTGCCTCGCCTGCCCGCTGACCGGCCGCTGCGCAGCCCGGGCCGCCGGCCGGGCCGAGGCACTGCCGCGCCGCGCCCCCAAGGCGCCCCGCCCGACCCGCCGCGGCGTCGCCTTCTGGCTGGTCGACGGGGCGGGCGCGGTGCTGCTGCGCCGGCGCCCTGAGAAGGGGCTCCTGGGCGGCATGATGGAGGTGCCCTCGACCCATTGGCGCGAGGCCGCCTGGGACGAGGCCGAGGCCCGCCGCCTCGCCCCGGCCGAAGCCGACTGGCAGGCGCTGCCCGGCCTGGTGCGCCACACCTTCACCCACTTCCACCTGGAGCTGACCGTTTGGGCCGCCGCCGGGTCGGACGCCGACGCTATGGAAACCGAGGGCCGCTGGGTGCGCCTCGACGCCCTGTCCGGCGAGGCGCTCCCGAGCGTCATGCGCAAGGTGGTCCACCACGCCCTCACCCAGGTGGCCGCGCGTTAGCGCGGAGCCAGGTCGCGGCGACTGCCAAGACCGAGTCACCGCTCGCGTGCGGCGGCGCGCAGGGCGCGGGGCGACAGACCGGTAGCGCTTTCGAAGGTCCGGGTGAAGGCGCTCCGGCTGCGGAAACCGACCAGCTCGGCGACCCGCTTGACCGGCAGGTCCGAGTTGGTGAGCAGCGATGCCGCCTGGTGCATGCGCAGGTCGCGCAGCAGCGTCATGGGTCCGCCGCCGTAGGCGTCGGCGAAGCGCGCGGCGAACGAGGAGCGGCTCATGCCCGCCGCCTCGGCCAGGCTCTCCAGGCTATGGGGATCGCCCGGCCGGTCGAGCATGAGGCGCAAGGCCGACCAGAGCCGCTCGTCCCTCAGGGCGCCCATCCAGTCGAGCGCCCGGTCGCGGGCCTTGAGCCTGTTCCGCAGGAGCTGGATCATGCATTCGAGCAGCAGCGCCCGGATCATGGCCCGGCTGCCCAGCGTCGGGGCCGAGAGTTCCCGCAGGAGGCGCTCCAGCGGCGCCATCAGGGCGCCGTCCGCGGTGGCCAGCTCGACGAGGGGTTCGCGCACCAGGTCGACCAGGCCGCCGACGCCGCGCAGGCCCACGGTCACGTCGCTGCAGACCGCCAGCAGCTTGCCGTCCGTCTCGCCCCCTTCGCCCCCCGCGCCTTCCCCCAGATGCTCCACCAGGTCGAGCTCGGCTGGATGGCATTCGGGGAGCGGATGACTGGGCCCGCCGAAGCTGCGCAGGCTGTGGGTGTTGAGCGCCGGCACCAGCACCAGGGTCCCCGGGCGCACGCCGATGGGCGGCCGGCCCTGGACCGCGATCTCGCCGCGGCCGGCGAGCACGTAGTGCAGCGTCGCGCCCGCGCGCCGTCCCAGTCCCATATCGCAGCGCCCGCGCAGCTCGCAGAGGGCGAAGGGCTGGGCCTCGATCTCCAGCTCGTCGAAGACATGCTCGAAGGTCATGCCCGGATTATGAGGCGGTTCTGGACCCGTGAACACGCATTCGAGGCCTAAAAGCACGCATCTCGGACGAAAAGGCACATGGGACGCCCCATAGTCATGGCACGGAGAAACCAGAGAACGGGAGCGAACCATGTGTGACAGCTATGACCAAATCAGCCTCGACCGGCGTCAGCTCTTGCGGGGCGGCCTCGCAGCCTCGGCCCTGGCGGTCGGCGCCAGCGCCGTCGCGGCCAAGGGTGCGGCTGCGGCGGACGACCCCTACGCGGATCCCGCCGAGCCCGCCCTGCCGCCCAGCAACATGGAGCTCGATCTCATGCGCGCGGCCCTAGTGGTCACCGATCCGCAGATCGACTTCCTGAGCCCCGACGGCGTGACCTGGGGCGTCGTCGGAGCCAGCGTCGAGCGCAACGGCACGGTGGAGAACATCGAGCGCCTCTTCGTGGCCGCCAAGGAGCGCGGCATGACGGTGGCCATCTCGCCTCACTACTACTATCCCACCGACCACGGCTGGCGCTTCGAGGGCGCGCTCGAGAAGCTGATGCACAAGATCGGCATGTTCGACCGCAAGGGCGCCCTGACCGTCGACGGCTTCGAGAACTCGGGCGCCGACTTCATGCCCCAATACAAGCGCTACATCGAGGACGGCAAGACCATCGTCACCTCGCCCCACAAGCTCTACGGCAACGAGTCCAACGACCTGGTCCTGCAGCTCCGCAAGCAGCGGGTCGACCAGGTGATCCTGGCCGGCATGTCGGCCAACCTCTGCACGGAATCGCACATGCGCGAGCTGCTGGAGCAAGGCTTCGAGGTCGCGGTGGTGAAGGACGCGACGGCGGCGGCCATGCTGCCCGAGGGCGACGGCTACCTGGCGGCGCTGACCAACTTCCGCTACATGGCGAACGCCGTCTGGACCACCGACGAGACCGTAGAGAGGATCGAGAGCGCGTCCTGATTCGGGCGGACGTAGGGACCTGAGGAGGACTTGAGCAAGGCCGGTCGGGCGCTCGCTGGCCGGGTCGGCTAGGCTCCGGCCGTCTCGCCCGCTTCGGCGCCCATCTCGGCGCGGAGCTGCTGGCGCAGCACGTCGATGGGCACCAGACGGCCCTCCACGTCCAGGTTCCAGAACTGCCAGCCGTTGCAGGCCGGCGCGCCCTGGACGTGGGCGCCCACCTGGTGGATCGAGCCCTTGAAGTCGGCGGTGATGAGGGTGCCGTCGGCGCGCACCTTGGCGCACCAGCGCCGGCCGGGGCCGTAGAGCAGGTCGCCGGGCTCCAGGAGGCCGCGCTCCAGGAGCCAGCCGAACGGGACCCGCGGCTGCTCGCGCTTGGAGGGCACGTCGACCAGCGCCGGGTCGGCCACCGGCCGCACCCGGGCGAGGCGCTTGCGGGCCAGCTCCAGATAGTCGGCCTCGCGCTCGATCCCCAGGTAGCGGCGGTGCAGGTACTTGGCGACCGCCGCGGTGGTGCCGCTGCCGAGGAAGGGGTCGAGCACCACGTCGCCTGGATGGGTCGCCGCCAGAATCACCCGGTAGAGCAGGGCCTCGGGCTTCTGGGTCGGATGGGCCTTGCGGCCGTCGCCGTTTTTCAGGCGCTCCGTGCCGGTGCAGATCGGCAGCAGCCAGTCGCTGCGCATCTGCAGGTCCTCGTTCAGGGCCTTCATGGCCCCGTAGTTGAAGGTGTAGCTGGCGTCCTGGCCCTTGGCGGCCCAGATCAGGGTCTCGTGGGCGTTGGTGAAGCGCCGGCCGCGGAAGTTGGGCATGGGGTTGGTCTTGCGCCAGACCACGTCGTTGAGGATCCAGTAGCCCAGGTCCTGGAGCGAGGCGCCGACGCGGAAGATGTTGTGATAGCTGCCGATCACCCAGATGCTGCCGTCGTCCTTCAGGACCCGCCGGGCGGCCTTCAGCCAGCGCCGGGTGAAGTCGTCGTAGGCGGCGATGTCGTCGAAGCGGTCCCAGGCCTCCTCGACGCCGTCGACCCGCGAGTTGTTGGGCCGCACGAGCTCGCCCGCCAACTGCAGGTTATAGGGTGGGTCGGCGAAAACGAGATCGACCGACCGCTCCGGCAGCCGGTCCATGATTTCGACGCAATCCCCCGCCTGGATTCTGTTCCAGTGCGTCACCTGTACCCCAGCTATGAAAGCCCCCCCATAGGGCAATAAGGATAATGGTGCGGGATCGGGGACTCCGCGTCAAGAGTCTTGAGTCTCAAAGGGTTAACGTTAGGGCGTGGCGGCGGACTCCAGGGCCTCGCGGACCGGGCGGAAGGAGCGCCGGTGGTGCGGCGTGAGGCCGAGGCGGGCGATCGCCGCCCGGTGCTGGGCGGTGCCGTAGCCGGCGTTGCGCTCCCAGCCGTAGCCCGGATGCGCCTCCGCCAGGCGGGCCATCAGGCGGTCGCGGGTCACCTTGGCGGCGATCGAGGCGGCGGCGATGGAGAGAGAGCGGCCGTCGCCGCGGACCACCGTGGTGACCGGACAGGGAAGGTCGGGCGCCCGGTTGCCGTCGACGAGGGCCGCGTCGGGAAGCTCCGCCAAGGCCGCGACCGCCCGGCCCATGGCCGTGAGGCTGGCCGCCAGGATGTTCATGCGGTCGATCTCGCCGACGCTGGCCTCGCCCAGGCCCAGCCTGAGCGGCGGGTCGCCGGCGCCGGCCAGCCCCAGCATGACCTCGAAGAGCGCCTCGCGGGTGGGCCGGGCGAGCTTCTTGGAATCGTCGAGGGCGTCCGTCAGGTCGCCGGGCAGGCGTCCGGGGACCAGCCAGACCGCGGCGGCGGTGACCGGGCCGGCCCAGGGGCCGCGGCCCGCCTCGTCGACGCCGATGACGCGCCGGCCGTCCTCGGCGCCGTGGGCCATTTCCAAGACGTAGTCCGGCATCCGCCCCGCCCTCAGGGCTGCTGGCCGGGCCGGGCCGGCGGGTCGAGGCCGGGCTTCCGGTCGGAGACAGCCTCAGGGTCGGTTTCGGGGACGGCCTCGGCGCTGGAATCGGTTGCGGCATCGGGCGCGGCCCGGTCGCGCGCGCGCCGTGACCGCGGCATGATGTTGCCGATCCAGCGCGTCGCGCCGAAGGCCGTGTCGACCAAGGAGTGATCGCGCCGCACCCGGCGCATAACCGCCGAGGCCTCCCGGCCGTAGGCGAGGCGCAGGGTTTCCCGCGGCGAGGTGACGCCGAGCAGCACGATGTTGTGCAGCCGGCGCGCCGACTCGAGCCAGATCGGGCCGAAGATGAGGGACAGCACGGTCACCGAGACGATCAGGCGCTGGGCCTCGTAGGAGACGGCCCCGACCGAAAGGCCGAGGGCGGCCAGCACGAAGGAGAACTCGCCGATCTGCGCCAGCAGCACGCCCGACAGGAAGGCGCGCGGCCAGGTCTCGCCCAGGCCCCGGATCACGCCGATGTTGAGCGCCGTCTTCAGCACCGTGATGAACAGCAGGATGACCAGCACGGTCCAGACGTTGTCCCAAAGGTAGCGGAGATCGATCAGCAGCCCGATGGAGAGGAAGAAGACCATCAGCAGCACGGTCTGGATCGGCGCCGTGTGGCGAACCATGACTCGGCGGGCGGTGGAGTTGCCGACCACCAACCCGGCCAGGAAGGCGCCGTAGGCGACCGACAGGCCGAGCAGCCCGGTGACCGCCGCGGTGCCGAAGCAGAAGCCGAGGCCGGCCAGGGGCATGAGGTCCGGATTGCTGCCGATCAGCCGCGCGAAGGGCAGGCGGATGCGCCTGCGGCGGCTCAGATAGATGATCAGGATGGCGAGGAAGAAGATGGAGCCGGCCACCTTTATGAGGGCGTCGATCTCCATCTCGCCGCCGCCGCCGAAGGAGCCGACGATCAGCATCATGGGGACCACCGCCAGGTCCTGGGCGATCAGCACGCCGACCGTGATCTGGCCGACCCGGCTGCGCAGCTCGCCGATCTCCTCCAGCATCTTGATGGCGACAGCCGTGGAGGAGATGGCCACCACGAAGCCGAGCAGCAGGATGCGCGGCGTGGACCAGTCGAGCACGGCGCCGATCGCCCACATGGCAGCGAGGCCGGCGGCGATCTGCATCAGGGTGGTGAAAACCGCGATGCGCCAGACCTCGCGGATGCCCCGGAGCGAAATCTCCATGGCGATCAGGAACAGCAGCATGAGGACGCCGAGCTCGGCCAGCACCTCGACGAAGCTGCGATTCTCGACCAGACCGAGCCCCGAGGGCCCGAGGATGATGCCGGCCAGGATGTAGCCGACGACGGGCGGCTGGTGCAGGCGCTGCATGGTCATGCCGCAGGCCAGCGCCGCCACGACGACGATGGCGAGCGCCGTCAGCTGGGCATGCTGCTGCACCGACTCCATTTCCATGGCGCAATACTACACCCGCCCTCCGCCGTGGCGAGGGGACGGGCCGGCGAGCGGACGGGCCAGCGCGGGACCGTCCAAAACCCGTTTGGGGCCGAAGCAACAGGCCGTGGAGTACGCAGCGGTGTTTCGCTCAGCCGTCCCGGGCGCGGCTCTCGGCAGCGGCGTCGATCGGGCGGGGTTGCGGCGCGGGCTGCACGGCGAGCAGCCAGCGGAACAGCAGGGTCGCCGTCGCGGCGCCGGCCAGCTGGGCGACGATGAAGGCGGGCGCGTCCACCGGGCGGATGCCGGAGAAGGTGTCGGTCAGGGCCCGCGCCACGGTGACCGCCGGATTCGCGAAGGAGGTGGAGGCGGTGAACCAGTAGCCGGCGGTGATGTAGAGGCCGACGGCGTAGGGCACGGCCTCGGGCCGCGCCCGGACGCAGCCCAGGATGGTCGCCACCAGGCCGAAGGTGGCGATGAACTCGGCCGTCCACTGAGCGAAGCCGGTGCGCATGGTGGTGGAGAGCTGGAACAGGCTCTCGTCGAACATGACGTGGGCGGCCCAGGTGCCGAACAGGCCGCCGGCCACCTGGACTGCCACGTAGGCCCAGGCAGCGGCGCGCCCGATCTTGCCCTCGAGGGTGAAGGCGAGCGTCACCGCCGGGTTGAAGTGGGCGCCGGAGATCGGCCCCAGGATCAGGATCAGCACCACCAGGATAGCGCCCGTGGCGACGGCGTTGGCGAGCAGCGCCAGGGCCACGTTGCCGTCGGCCAGGCGCTCGGCCATGATGCCCGAGCCCACCACCGTCGCCAGCAGGAGGGCGGTGCCGAGGGCCTCGGCCGCCAGGCTTCGCGCCGTCGCCTCCTGGGTCGTTCCGGCCCTGCGTTCCGTCATCCGCCGCTCCTTCGGATCCTCTCTCCGGCCCCTGTTCTTGCCCGCCGGTCCGTCAGGCCGCCGGCTCGTGCTGCTGCTGGCCCAGCTCGTCCAGATGGCGCTGCAGGGCCAGCCGGTCGAGCGAGGCGATGGGCAGGCTGATGAAGATGCTGATGCGGTTGGAGATCTGTCCGTAGACCCGGGCGAAGCAGGCGCGCTTCTCCGCCTCCGTGCCCTCGAAGGCGGCCGGATCCTCGAACGGCCAGTGGGCGCTCATGGGCTGGCCCGGCCAGACCGGGCAGACCTCGCCGGCGGCCCGGTCGCAGACCGTGAAGACGAAGTCCATGTGGGGCGCGTCCTCGCCGGCGAAAACACTCCAGTCCTTGGAGTGGAGCTCTCCGGTCGGGTGGTTGAACTGCTTCAGCAGGTCGACGGCGTAGGGATGCACCTGGCCGGTCGGATGGCTGCCGGCGCTGTAGCCCTTGAAGCGGGGCCGGCCCAGGCGGTTGATGATGGCTTCGCCCATGATGCTGCGCGCCGAGTTGCCGGTGCACAGGAAGAGCACGTTGTAGGTCTTCTCGCTGTCGGATTTCTCAGCCATGGCGGGTCACTCCCTAGGATTCCCAGTGACAGACGCTCGCGCTGCGCACCCGCCGGGCCTTCACCGGCCCGTTTCTATGGGCTCGCAGGCGGCCATATCCACCCCAACGACGCCGCAAAGCTCCGGCCGGCCCTGACAGCAGTCCGCCGTCAGGAAGGAGAGCATGCGGCGGGTGCCCTCCAGGTCGACCGCGTAGTAGATCCGGCGGCCGTTGCGCCGCGATTCCAGCAGGCCGGCATTCTCCAACTGCGCCAGATGGAACGACAGCGTTGCCGGCGTCACGCCCAGGCTGGACGCCACCTCGCCCGCCGGCAGCCCGCCCGGTCCCTCGCGCACCAGGAGCCGGAAGACGGCGAGCCGCGTTTCCTGGGCCAGCGCCGACAGCGCGGCCACGGCCTCCTTGATCTCCATAGTTCGACATTTAGACGACTATCAAATTATTTGCAAGGCGGCAGTGCTTGGACCTTTCCATCCTGCCGGCAACCATTCTCGGCCCGCCGCATTGCAGTTTTGTTGCGTTGGGCCGCCTATCGGCCGCGGCCTGGATTTGCTGCTTTGGTTGCCAGCCAGCCGTGGCCGGGACGAGCGGGTAGGCCGCGGCCATGGTCGCGTGGGGCGGGCTGCGAGACCGGGTGGGCGGCGCGCCTCGGTTGGCGGGACCTGGGAAGAAAAGCGGTTCTCAGACTACGCAGAGGTTGGGGAAGGTCTCCAGGAAGCGCCGCAGGTGGCCGGCGGTCGGGAAGGATTCGCGCACCAGGTCGCGTCTGAGACCCCGGCAGATCGCCTTGATGGCGGGCGGCTGGCGGGCGTAGTAGCGCCGGTCGCCGACCATCTGGTAGAGCAGGCGCACCAGGTCCATGACGTCCTCGCGCCGGTGCCCGGCGGTCGATGCGCCTAGGTTGTAGAAATCCACCAGCTTGATGTCGAAGAAGATGCCGCGCGGGCGCACCAGGATGTTCCAGGCGTGGAGATCGCCGTGGTACTCGCGGCGCTGATGGATCTGCTCCAGGCCGCAGACCAGCGGGTAGAGCAGGTGGAGCGCCTTGAAGGCCGGCAGGCGGGCGCGCCGGTGGCGGGCGATGAAGTCCGAGAGCAGGATGCCGTCGACGTACTCGCTGACCAGGCAGGTCGCCTCGATTCCCTGGATGCCAACCGGCTCGGCGTGGTGGTACTGGATCACGATGGGGCAGTCGCGCAGCCGGTCGAGCTTGCGGGCGTAGGTCCGCGCCGCCCTGTTGCGGTCGTTCTGCTGCGGATAGAAGAGCTTCGCCGCCCGGCGCACGCCGGTGCGCAGCTCGGTGACCCGGTAGACCTCGCCCTGGAGGCCGCCGCCGAGAAAGGCCTCGACCCTGTATTTGTCGCCGATGCGCTCGCCCGGCTCGAGATCGAAGCTGCTGACCTTTACGGCATGACGCGCCATGACGATCCCCCCGTTGCGCCGTGACACGGCGACTATTTGACCCCGCACGAGGCGGCGCGTCTACAAGCAAGTTGGGCCGCAACCCGGTAGGCCGGCCCGAGGCGCCCGCGATGCCCGCCGCCAGGCTCCGTCGGCCCTAGAGAGGCGCCCGCGGCGCGGCCGGTACGTAGGCGACCGGCGGCCGCACTTCCCGCCCGAGGCGCGGGTGGATCTTGCCGGACAGCAGGCAGAGCCCAAAGGAGACGAGACCGCCCACAGCGAAGACGACCGGCAGCTCGAAGAAGCGAAGCAGCAGCGAGAAGACCCCCGGCGGCGCGATGTCGGCCGCGTCGCGGAAGGTGGAGAAGACCGCCGTCATCTCCGCCCGTTCCCGTTGCCGCACCGCCAGCATGAAGAGGATGTTGCCGCCGGCGTCCACCAGGGTGACCCCGAAGGCAGCCGAGATGAGGAGCGCCGCGGCCAGCTGCGGCACGTCCCAGAGCAGGAGCATTCCCAGGGTCAGCGCGCCGCCCAGGCCGAAGCCCAGCATGTAGACGCCGCGCACGCCGTAGCGGCGCAGCTTCTGCCCCAGCAGGGGGATGAGGAACATGAAGCCCGTGCCGCAGGACACGATGGCACCGCCGACCACCTCGCCGAGCCCGCTCTCGACCGCATAGATCGGCGCGTAGATGAAGAAGATCACCCACCAGACGTTGCGCCCGGTGGCGAGCAGCCAGGCGAGCGCCAGGCGCGGCTGAGAGAAGTAGCGGCCCACGTAGCGCAGCGGCGAAGGGGTGGGGCCGGCGGGCTGCCTGACGGAGGGGTTCTCGCTGACCCTGAGGAACCAGAAATAGGCCAGGCCGGCGAGCGCGAAGAAGGCGCTGAGGCCGTAGGCCGCCCAGGGGTGGACGGCTTCGGTCAGGTACACGCCGAGGAACGGCCCGACGCACCAGGCGCCTGCCGAGTAGAAGAGGCGCTGGGGCTCGGAGCGCCCGAAGTCCCGGCGCGCCACGAAGTCGAGGATGTAGAGGCTGAGGCAGATGGTGAGCGCCGCGGTGGCCAGCGCCCGGCAGGCCATGCCGGCAAAGAGCGTGGCGTTCGTCTCGCCGGCCAGCAGGAAGGGAACGGCGGCCAGGCCGAGGAACGCCAGGGTGTAGGCGAAGCGCCGCGCCGTGCGGCGGATCAGCCAGGGCACCGTCAGGCTGCCCATGAGGGACAGCAGGCTGACGGCGAAGAAGATCACGCTGACGCTGCGCGCGTCCCCGAGAAGCTTCAGGGCCTCCAAGGGAATCACCGTCGCCAGCAGCGCCCGGGAGAGGGATTCGAGAGCGTAGAGGGTGGCAAAGGATTCGGCGCCCGGCGATGCCAGTCTCTTGAGATAGACCGGTTGCCGCGTCGGCATGGTACGCCCCGCTCCCCGAAGCCCTCGCTTCCAGGGACGAGCCTAGGTCCGCCAGCGGCGCGCGGTTACCCGATTTTCTCATGGCTGGCATGCCGCTTTCGCATGACAGGAAGGGAGAGCGTTGCCCGCTTGCCGGCTGCGGACCATCCGGAGAGGCGCGTTCAAAACAGGCTCATCTGGGCCGGGTCGGCGGCCGCGGCCGGACGGCGGAAGAGGCTCTCGTCGAGGGCCCACTCGGAGCGGTTCAGGCCGAGGCGCCGGCAGGCCAGCTTGAAGCGCCGCGCCAGGAGCTCGGCGTAGATGCCGCGGCCCTTCTGGCGCACGCCCCAGGCGGATTCGTAGAGCTTGCCGCCGCGGGTCTCGCGCACCAGCTTGAGGACCCGCGCCTTGCGGTCGGGGTAGTGGGCCTCCAGCCATTCCTCGAACAGCTCCTTGATCTCCAGCGGCAGGCGCAGCAGCACGTAGCCGGCGCTCCCGGCGCCCGCCTCGGCGGCCGCCTCCAGGATGCGCTCCATCTCGTCGTCGTTGAGGGCCGGAATCATGGGCGCCGTCAGCACGCCCGTCGGCACGCCGGCCCCGGCGAGGGCCCTGACGGCTTCCAGCCGCAGCCCCGGCGCGGCGGCGCGCGGCTCGAGGCGCCGGGCGAGGGCCGGGTCCAGGGTGGTGACCGAGAGCATCACCCGGGCGAGGTTCCTCTCGGCCATGGGCGCCAGCAGGTCGAGGTCGCGGGTGACCAGCGGCGACTTGGTGACGATGGCGACCGGGTGGTTCGTCTCGGCGAGCACCTCGAGCAGCGAGCGGGTGACGCCGAGGCGCCGCTCGACCGGCTGGTAGGGGTCGGTGTTGGTGCCGAGCGCCATGGTCGCCGGCCGGTAGCCGGGGTTGGCGAGCTCGGCGCGCAAGATCCCCGCGGCGTCGGGCTTGGCGAACAGGCGGGTCTCGAAGTCGAGCCCCGGCGAGAGCCCGAGCCAGGCATGGGTCGGCCGGGCGAAGCAGTAGACGCAGCCGTGCTCACAGCCCCGGTAGGGGTTGATGGAGCGGTCGAAGGGCACGTCGGGCGACTGGTTGCGGGCGATTACCCGGCGCGCGCTGTCGGTCTCGACCCGGGTCCGGGGCCGCTCCTCCGAACGCTCCAGTGCGCTCTCGTGCCAGCCGTCGAAGGTGGCGACCCGCTCGTAGGCCTCGTAACGGCCGCTGCGATTGCTGAGGGCGCCGCGTCCCTTCAGGGAACGCTTCGCGAGCGCGTCTCTTGGGCCCGTCTCGATCATAATGCGCAGACTAGGACAGGTTAGCGAATAAAACAAGAACATTTAGGGTCCAAACGGAGGGATTATGAACACGGCAGTGCTTGGCCGTGGTATCCGAATGCCGCCCTGGGGCTTGCTTAGGACACGGAAGTGGGAACTTAAAGAGAACAAATAGCAGCTCGACGGCGAAGATCCGTCAGCCGGCCGCGATGAGCGCCTCCAGGCCCGGCGGATTACGCCACTCGCCGCGCATGCGCCTGAGCGTCCCGGGGCTCAGGTAGTCCGCCACCCGTCCGGCCACATGGGCGATCAGTGCCGGATCGCTGTTCTCGGCCGACCAGTCCTCGGTGCTGGCGGCGCTGTGCTTCTCTTCGAGGCCGGACCGGCGGTGCAGCACCGACCATTTGACGCACCAGGTGATGGCCCGGAGGAAGAGGAGACGTCGCATCGGCACCAGCCAGGGTGCGAGGGCCTCGGCCAGCGCCGGCGCGCCCGCCTCGCCGAGCACGGCGAGATAGCGCCGGTAGAAATGGGCGACTTGGCCGACGTCGAGGACTGCGACCGTGTCCGGGTGCCAGGTGGTCGAGGAATAGACCGTGGCGTGGGCGAGGTCGATGCCGGGCGAGCCGTAGAGGGCCTTCTCCAGGTCGACGATGATGGCCCGGCCACGGCCGTCGATCAGGAAGTTGCCGGGATGGGTGTCGGTCAGCACCAGGGTGACGGGCTGGGCCCGGCCGCTCTCCGCCACCTCCCGGGCGAAGGCCCGCGCCCAGGCGAACTCGTCCAGCAGCTCGTCCCGGGCGGCCGCGGCCAGGCCCGCCTCGGCCTGGGCCTCGTCGAGGTGGGCCGCCTGCTGCTCGATCTCGTCCAGCACGCCTCCGACCGGGTCCCGGTGGTCGGCCAGCGGCGGCCGTTCCTCCGGCGGCGGCAGGGGCAGGGCGTGCACCCGGGCCATGGCCTCGGCGAAGGCCGGCAAATCCTCTGGCAGGCGGGGCGGCCGGCCGTGGATGCGCTCCACTGCGAGTGCGCCCATGGGGATCTCGGGCGAGACCGGCAAGACGCCGAAGAGCCGGGGCCCATGGCCGCTGGCGGCGACCCGCTCGAAGCAGGCGGCCTGGTAGGCCAGGTTCTCCGCCGCGGCCAGGGCGAACTGGCTCTGCTTGGGCACCCGCAGCAGCAGGTCGCGCTCGCCCACCGCCAAATGGTCGTGGGCGAGCCCCTGGAAGGGCAGCAGGGCGAGATCGGACTCGGCTACCTCCGCGAAGTCCGGCAGGGCGCGGAGCGCCGTCGCCAGCGCGGCGATGTCGGGACCCTTGGCCATGGCCCAGCGGTAGCACGGCGGCCCCGGCCCGCGGAAGCGCCATGTTTGGGCGCGGGCTGTGCTATGACCGCTGGCCATGGAGCCGGACCCGAAGCCCGACCCGAACGACGAAGCGCCTGCCGCCGCGCCGCCGCTCGAGGCCGTCATCCCCGCCCTCGACGCCGCGGCCCACATCGAGGCCGTCATTGGCGCGCTCGCCGCGGGCCGGTCCCGTGGGCTCCTCGGCCGCGTCCTGGTGGTCGACGGCGGCTCGTCCGACGCGACCGCCGAGTGCGCCCGGCGCGCCGGGGCCGAGGTGATAGCGGCGGCGCGCGGGCGCGGGCGCCAGCTCGCCGCAGGGGCCGACGGGCTGGACGGCGACTGGCTGCTCTTCCTGCATGCCGACACCCTGCTCGCGCGCGGCTGGGTCGCGGCTGCGGCGGCCTTTCTGGCCGACCCGGCGAACCGGGAGAAGGCGGCGGTCTTCCGGCTCGCCTTCGACGACCCCTCGCCGGCGGCCCGGCGCACGGCGCGGCTCGCCAACTGGCGCAGCCGCTGGCTCGGCCTGCCCTACGGCGACCAGGGCCTGCTGATCGCCCGCGCTTTCTACCGGGAGCTCGGCGGCTTTCGGCCGCTGGCGCTGATGGAGGATGTGGACCTGGTCCGGCGCATCGGTCGGCGCCGGCTGGTGCTGCTGGAGGCGCGGGCCGTCACTTCGGCCGCCCGCTACCGCCGCGGCGGCTGGTGGGCCCGCCCGCTGCGCAACCTGGTGGTGCTCTCGCTCTACTTCCTCGGCGTGCCGCAGGGTGTGCTGCGGCGGCTCTACAGCTAGGAGCCTGTCTGAGTCATGGAGCGGCACCTGGTGGTCTTTATGCGGGCGCCCCGGCTTGGCCGGGTGAAGCGGCGCCTCGCCCGCGACGTGGGGGATCTCGCGGCCTGGCGTTTTCACCGCTTCACCGCAGAAAGGCTGCTGCGCAGCCTGGCTCGTCCTGGCCGCTGGCGCGGTTGGCTCGCGGTCACGCCGGACCGGGCGGTCCCGGCGCTCGCGCGCGTCCACGGCGATCATTGGCGGCTGCTGCCTCAAGGGCAGGGCGACCTGGGCGACCGCATGGGCCGGGTGCTGACCGGGCTGCCGCCGGGGCCGGTGGTCATCGTCGGCTGCGACATCCCCGATCTCGGGCCCGGCCATGTGGCCGCCGCCTTCCGCGCCCTCGGCAGCCGCGACTGGGTGATCGGCCCGGCCGAGGACGGCGGCTATTGGCTGATCGGCGCCCGGCGGCGGCCGCGCCTCGCCCTGCCTTTCGCCGGGGTGCGCTGGGGCGGCCCTCACGCCCGAGCGGACACGCTGGCAGGCCTGAAGGGCGCCCGGGTAGCCCTGCTCGAGACCCTGAGCGACGTCGACCGAGGCGACGACCTCGCGCGCCACCTCGCCCGGCAGAATACCCGCCTGGGTGCCCGGCGGAGTCGTGCACGCTAGTCCCGTCCCGCGCCGCCCGACCCGGCCGGGCGATGCCAGAGTTTACCGGACCTTAACCCTATCCGCTTTGGGCACCTCCCCCGCCGTGCTCTCCTGATGTCGGGAGACAGGGCCTGCGCACCGGTGAGGGAGGTCCCATGCACTATCAGGTCATCAAGGCGGGCCAGCAGTACTACCGTATCGACGGCGCCAACACGATTTGGCAGGTGGTTTCCATCTTCGGCGACGCCAACGGTCGGCACCACGCGCGCCTCTTCAACGTCGCCGAACCCTATGACATGCGGACCTACACCTGCGAGGTGCTGCGCGACGGCCGCTGCTTCCGCCTCCTGTCGGAGGACCCGGACCACGGCGCGGCCATCCAGGCGGCGCAGATGAGGTGATGGGATAGGACCCGGCGCCGCTCAGGCGTCCGGGATCAGCACCTCGACGCCGGCCTCGGCCAGTCGCTTGGCGAAGGCGGGGGGCGGCGGCTGGTCCGTCACCAGCAGGTCGACGCCCTCCGGGCCGCAGACCATGACCGAGGCCTGGCGCCCGAACTTGGAGTGGTCGGCGACCACCATGACCCGGGTTGAGCGGGCGATCACCGCCTGGGAGAACTCGGCCTCCTCCGGATGGAAGTCCATGAAGCCGGCCGAGAGGTCGATGGCGCCGATGGAGAGGATCGCCAGGCGGCTGCGGAAGCGCTCAACGAAGCGCACGGCATCGCCGCCGAAGAGGGCGCCGTCGTCGCCGCGCAGCTCGCCGCCGACCAGGAACACCCGGTTGTTGTTGCCGCGGGCGAGGGTGCGGGCGATCTCGGTGCAGTTGGTGACCAGCATGAGGTCGTGGTGGTCGCCCAGCTCGCGCGCCACATAGGTGGTCGTGCTGCCGGTGTCTATCATGAGGGAATCGCCGTTCTGCACCTGGAGGGCGGCGAGGCGGGCGATCGCCTGCTTGGCCTCGGCGTTGTCCAGCAGGCGCTGGCGGAAGGAGGACTCGCGCAGCTGGTCCGGCGCGCTGACGCCGCCGTGCACCTTGCGCACCAGGCCCTGGCGGGCCATCACGCGGATGTCCCGGCGGATCGTCTCGCCGGAGACCTTCAGCTCACGCGCCAGCTCCGCCACGCTGCAGCTGCCGCGCGCGGTGACCGCCTTCAAGATGGCCGCCTGTCGAGCCGGTCCCAGCAAGATCCTTTCCCAGCGATGAGGCCGCGTCCGCGCTTTTCGGGCCGCGCGGTTCGCTCCAGCCTATGTGGAGTCCGGTCAAATTTCTAGACCGATTGTGTGGATTTGTGTGGATTCCTGACAAACTCCCTTGAAACCCTATCGGAAAGGGTTTTTCATGCGAATGCGCGGCGCTCAGCGCCGAGGAGTGCATATCCGACTGCGGTCCAGGGCGCTATCGACCGCTCCGGCACCGTCAAGAAAGACGAAACACGAACGCTACGGTGAGGCATTGGGAGACACGATCGATGGACAGACGCAATAAGCTGATGATCGCCGCAGGCGCAGTCGCGGCGATGGTGGGATTCGGTAGCCCCGCGGCCCTCGCGGCGGCGCCGGAATCCAAGGACCCGATCATCCTGACCATCCACGACTGGACCGGCCAGTACCTGACCACCCACATCATGGGCCGCGTGCTCGAGGAGCTCGGCTACAACGTCGAGTACCAGCAGGCCGACTACATCGCCCAGTTCGCCGGGCTCGAGTCGGGCGACCTGCACGTCGCCATGGAGATGTGGGAGACCACCGGCAAGCAGGCCATGGAGGCGAGCCTGGCGACCGGCAACACGGTCGACCTTGGCGAGACCGGCATGGATGCCAAGGAAGAGTGGTGGTACCCGATCTACATGAAGGAGCAGTGCCCCGGCCTGCCGGACTGGAAGGCGCTGAACGAGTGCGCCGAGGCCTTCTCGACGCCGGAGACCCATCCCAAGGGCCGTTATCTTGGCGGGCCCGTCACCTGGGCCGGCTTCGACGACGAGCGGGCGGAATCCCTCGGCCTCGACTACGAGGTGGTGCACGCCGGCACCGACGCGGCGCTCTTCGCCGAGCTCGAGTCCGCCTATGAGCGCAAGGCGCCCTTCCTCGGCTGGGTCTACGCGCCGCACTGGGCGCCGGCCAAGTACGAGGGCGAGTGGGTCGAGTTCCCCGAGTACACCGACGAGTGCTACGACGACCCGAGCTGGGGCATGAACCCCGACATGGCCTACGACTGCGGCAAGCCCTATGGCTGGATCAAGAAGGTCGCCTGGAAAGGCGGCGCGGAGAAGTGGCCCTGTGCCTACGAGGCGGTCCGCAACTTCCGCATCGAGAACCCGGAAATGGGCGCCTTGATCATCTCCGTCGATCTCGACGGCCGGGAGGTCGACGACGTGGTCGAGGAGTGGATTCAGAACAACGAGAGCCGCTGGCGCGAGTGGGGTGCCTGCGCCCAGTAAAGCGGTTATTGTTGAGCTAGAGGTTCCGCAGCCGAACTCCGTGCCGCCAGGCCCCTGAAGGCCGGGCGGCGCGGAGCGGGCGTGGGGCCGGGGAGAGGGAATGTCGGCAAGATGGCGCAAAGGGAGTCCACGGGCGGGCCGGTGAACGCCGGGGCCGCGGCGGCGGGTTCCACGGGTGTTTCCCCAGGCGCCGACTCCGGCGGCCCCTCCTCCAACGGCAGCTACGACGCGGCCAAGATCACCTGCAGCGGGGTGTGGAAGCTGTTCGGCGACAACGCCGACCGTTTCCTCGCCGCCCAGGCAGCCGCGCCGAGCGACGAGGCGCTGGCCGATGCCGGGCTGATCGGCGCCGTGCGCGACGCCAGTTTCGCCGTGGGCGCCGGCGAGATCTTCATCATCATGGGGCTCTCGGGCTCCGGCAAGTCGACCCTGGTGCGCTGCATGTCGCGCCTGATCGAGCCCTCGGCCGGCGAGATCATCTTCGAAGGCCAGGACCTTCTGAAGGCCTCTGAGAAGGCGCTGATCGACATCCGGCGCCATAAGATGGGCATGGTGTTTCAGCACTTCGCCCTGCTGCCCCACCTGACGGTGCTGGGCAACGTGGCCTTCCCGCTCGAGGTGCAGGGCATCGGCCGCGCAGAGCGCGAGGCCCGTGCCCTCGAGATGATCGAGCTGGTCGGCCTCAAGGGCCGCGAGACCTACTATCCGCGGGAGCTGTCCGGCGGCCAGCAGCAGCGCGTCGGCATTGCCCGCTCGCTGGCGGTCGAGCCCGAGATCTGGTTCCTCGACGAGCCCTTCTCGGCCCTCGATCCCCTGATCCGGCGCGAGATGCAGGACGAGTTCCTGCGCCTGCAGGGCGTCTTGCGCAAGACCATCGTCTTCATCACCCACGACTTCGACGAGGCGATCCGCCTCGCCGACCGCATCGCCATCATGAAGGACGGCGCCATCATCCAGATCGGCACGCCCGAGGAGCTGGTGACCGATCCGGCGACCGACTACGTGGCGGAGTTCACCCGCGAGATCCCGCGCGCCAAGGTGCTCTCGGCCCGCTCGGTCATGGCTCCCGCGGCACCCGGCGCCGACTTTGCCGGTCGCGTTTCGGCCGAGACCAAGATCGAGGACCTGGCCGCCCAGGTGGTCGACCAGGAGCGCCCCATCGCGGTCACCAACGGCGAGGGCGAGGTGATCGGCCAGCTCACCCGGGAGGCCGTGCTCGAGGTGCTGGTGCGCAGGCCCGCCCCCGAAACCGCCGCCCAGTCCGCGGCCCAATCCGCGACCCAGTCCGCCGCCCAATCCGCCCCGGGGACGGAGGGGCGGGCGTGAGCCTGGCCGCGTCGCTGGCGCCGCGGCGTGTTCCGGCAACAGGGCGCGGCCTGATCCTCTGGGTGCTGGCGCTGGCGCTCATCTTCCTGCTCTCCGCGGCCGACGACCTGGTGCCCTGGGCGGTGAAATACCCGCGCGGCTGGACGGTGCCGCTGCGCTTCTGGATCAGCGACTTCATGAAGTGGCTGATCAACCAGGCCGACCTCGGCCTCTTCACCTTCAAGGAGCTGACCCGCTCGATCGCCTGGCTGCTGACCTGGCCGCTGGAGGCGGCCGAGGGCCTGCTGGCCACAGGCTTCAAGCTGGTCTTCGGGGCGGACGACGAGATCGTCTACCGCATCCCGCGCATCTCCTGGGTCGCGGTGATCGGGGTCGTAGTCATGCTGGGCGCCCAGGCCCGTGACTGGCGGCTCGCGCTCCTGGTCGGCTGCTGCTTCCTCTACCTGGTGGTGTTCGGCCAGTGGGACAGCGCCATGGTGACGCTCTCCTCCATCGCGGTCGCGGTGCCGCTCGGCATCGTCGGCGGCCTGCTGGTGGGCATCTGGGGCGCCCGCTCGGCCCGCAGCGAGGCGATCATCACGCCGATCCTCGACCTCATGCAGACCGTGCCGGTCTTCGCCTACCTGGTGCCGGTGCTGTTCCTCTTCGGATTCGGCCCGGTGGCGGCCATGACGGCCACCATCATCTACGCCATGCCGCCGATGGTCCGCTGCACCATGCTGGCCCTCAAGCTGGTCCCCACCGAGGTCGTCGAGTTCGGCCGAATGGCCGGCTGCTCGCGCCGCCAGCTGCTCTGGAAGGTGATGATCCCGGCGGCCCGGCCGACCCTCATGGTGGGAGTCAACCAAGTCATCATGCTGTCCCTCAACATGGTGATCATCGCCTCCATGATCGGCGCCGGCGGGCTCGGCTTCGACGTGCTGACTTCGCTGAAGCGTCTTGCCATCGGCAACGGCCTGGAGGCCGGCATCGCCATCACACTGCTGGCGATCGCCCTCGACCGCCTGAGCCAGGCCTTCGCCACCAAGCCGCCGCCCCACCACCAGGAAGGCCCCCAGAGCCTGCTGCGCCGCCATCCGCACCTGGTCTTCGCCGTGCTGCTGATCGCCGTCACTACGGCGCTCAGCCTGGCGATGCCGGCGCTCGAATCCCTGCCAAAAAACCTGACGCTCACCACCGGCCCCTACTGGGACGCCCTGGTCAAGTGGATCAACGTCAACTTCTTCGACGAGCTGGAGGCGGTGAAGACCTTCCTGCTGCTGAATGTGCTGATCCCCTTCAAGCGCTTCCTGCTGTCGCTGCCCTGGGTCGGGGTCTGCGGTCTCCTGGCGCTGGCGGGCTACCGCCTCGGCGGCCCGCGCCTCGCCCTCCTGGTCGCCGCGCTCGCCTGCTTCATCGCCGTCACCGGCAACTGGGAGAAGGCGATGATCTCCACCTACCTGATCGGCATCTCGGTCGCCATCGCCTCCATGATCGGCATGCCGATCGGCGTCTGGGCCGCCAACAACGAGCGCGTCTACCGCGTCGTGCAGATCATCATCGACACGCTGCAGACCCTGCCGGCCTTCGTCTACCTCATCCCCGTGGTCATGCTGTTCCGGGTCGGCGATTTCTCGGCCATGATCGCGGTGGTCGCCTATTCCCTGGTGCCGGCGATCCGCTACACCGCCCACGGCATCCGCCAGGTGCCGCCCTCCATCATCGAGGCGGCGACCGCGGCCGGCTGCACCCGCTGGCAGATCCTGCGCAAGGTGCAGCTCCGCCTCGCCCTGCCGGAGATCATGCTGGGGGTCAACCAGACCATCATGATGGGCCTCAGCATGCTGGTGATCACCGCGCTCGTGGGCACCCGCGACCTGGGCCAGGAGGTCTACATCGCGCTCACCAAGGCCGACACCGGCCGCGGCCTGGTGGCCGGCTTCTGCGTCGCCTTCATCGCCATGATCTCGGATCGGCTGATCTCCGCTTGGAGCGCCCGCAAGAAACGCGAGCTGGGCCTGGAATAGCGCCCTCCGAGCCCCGGTGACCAGTCAGTCGATCAGCCATCGCCCGAGCAACCAGCCAATCGAGGAGGAAGCCATGAGCAGGGACGCGCTCGCCAAGGCCGCCGGACTGGCCTGCTGGTCCGGACCCGTGGAGCCCGAGCCCCTCACGGGCGGCATCACCAACCTCAACTTCGTGGTGGCGGACGGCGGCCAGCGCTACTTCGTGCGGATCGGCGAGGACATCCCGATCCACGGCGTGCTGCGCTTCAACGAGGTGGCGGCCGCCCGGGCGGCGGAGCTGGCCGGCGTCTCGCCGGCCCTCATCTATATCGAGCCGGGCGTCATGGTGACCCGCTTCATCGACGGCCGCACCTACGAGGCCGCCGACCTGCGGGTGCCCGAGCGCCTCGGGCCCGTGGTCGAGCTGATCAAGCGGGTGCACACCGAGATGCCGAAGCACTTGCGCGGCCCGGTGCTCATGTTCTGGGTCTTCCACGTGATCCGCGACTACGCCGCCACCCTGCGCGAGGACGGGAGCCCGCGCGTGCCGCTGCTGACCGACCTGCTGGAGCGGGCCGAGGCTCTGGAGCGCGCCGTCGGCGCCATAGATCTGGTGTTCGGCCACAACGACCTGCTCCCGGCTAATTTCATCGACGACGGCGAACGGATCTGGCTGATCGATTGGGACTACGCCGGCTTCAACACGCCGCTCTTCGATCTCGCCAACCTGGCCGCCAACAACGAGTACCCGCCGGAGCTGGAGCGGAACCTGCTGGCGGCCTATTTCGGCGCCCCGCCGGACGCCGGCCTGCTGCGCCGCTACGCCGCCGTCAAGTGCGCCTCGGCCCTGCGCGAGACCATGTGGTCCATGGTCCAGGAGGTCCATTCGAGCCTCGATTTCGATTACGAGGCCTACACCGCCGAAAACCTGGACCGTTTCGAGCGCGCCTACGCCGACTTCGCCGAAACGGGCTAGGCGCCCGCGTTCGCCCGCGGTCTTTCCTCCGCCGGCCGGCTCCGCATTTGCTCTTTGACCTCGCAGCTCGGCATGAGAAAATTTCATGTCCGAGACTGTTGGAGGCCGGGGGAGCCATGCTGCCGCCGCTCAACGCCTTGCGGGTCTTCGAATCCGTCGCCCGCAACCTGAGCTTCACCCGCGCGGCGCGGGAGCTGAACGTCTCCCAGTCGGCCGTGAGCCATCAGTTGCGCGGCCTGGAAGACCACTTGAATCTCAAGCTCTTGTCCCGCTCGGCCCAGCAGGTGGCGCTGACCCGGGAGGGGCGGCTGCTGTTCGCCGATCTCACGGAGGCCTTCGGGCGCATTCGGCGCTCGATCGCCAATCTGGAGGCGGTGCGCAAGGCGAGCCCTCTGGGCGTTTCCCTGCGCTCCCATTTCGCCATGAAGTGGTTGGCGCCGCGCCTGGCGCGCTTCTGGCACAGCCATCCGGGCTTCGATCTCAGGTTCTATCACAGCAACGAGGCGGCCGATTTCGCCGACGCCCAGATCCATGTGGCGGTCGAGTGGCGGCACGCCCGCGACGTGCCGCCCGGCGCCCGGCGCCTGGTGCGCGGCCGGCTGACGCCGGCCTGCAGCACGGCGCTGCTGGACGGCCCGAAGCGCTTGCGCGAGCCCGCGGACCTGAGGCACCACGCTCTCCTCCACGAAACCGACGAGACGAGCTGGGCCGAATGGCTCGAAGCGGCCGGCGTCCCGGGCCTGGCGCCCGCCCGCAAGGCCTATTTCGAGGACACCAACGTGCGCCAGCAGGCCGCCATGGAGGGCCAGGGCCTGGCGCTGGTCTGCCCCGAGCTGGTGGCCGGCGAGATCGCCGGGGGACGCCTCGTCTGCCCCTTCGATCTGCACCTGGACACTTTCGACTACTACCTGGTGGTGCCGCCGGACCGGCTCGAGATCGCCAACGTGCGCAGCTTCGTCGGCTGGCTGGAGTGGGAGGCGGAAGCGGCGCCCCGAACATGAGATTTTCTCATATAGGATGAGAATTGACCATTGGCGCTGGCAGCGTCCTGCCGGCACAATCGCGGCAGGCGTGCAGCCAGGCGCGGGCCGTCTGGGCTTGCGCGAGATGCGAACTCGGAGGGATGGGGCGATGACGCGGGCCGTCCAGGACCTACTAGGCGCGGAAGCGCTCAAGCGGTTCTCGGCCGATGGCGAGATGGCGCACGGCCTGCCGCCGGCGGCCTACACCAGCGAGGACTTCTTCGCGCTCGAGAACCGCACGCTCTTCGCCGACGGCTGGGTTTTCGCGGGCTTCGCCCACGAGCTGGCGAAGCCGGGCGATGCGGTGCCCGCCAACGTGGCGGGTATGCCGGTGCTGCTGCTGCGTGGCCGGGACGGGGAGGTGCGGGCCTTCCACAACGTCTGCCGCCATCGCGGGGCGATCCTGGTGGAGCGGCCCTGCAACGTCGGCCGGGTGCTCACCTGCCCCTATCACGCCTGGGCCTACGGCCTCGACGGCGCCTTGCGCTCGACTCCCTATTTCGCCGGGCCCGACAGCCACGAGCACCCGGCCCTCGACCGCGGCCAGGCGGGCCTCGTGCCCCTGCGCATGGGATTGTGGCACGACTGGATCTTCGTCAACGTGAGCGGTACGGCGCCCGACTTCGAGCGCTTCGTGGAGCCGGTGGCGCGGCGCCTCGCCGACCTGGACCTCGACCGGCTGACTCCGGTCGCCACCCTCGACTTCGGCGAGGTCGGCACCAACTGGAAGGCCCTCATGGAGAACTTCATGGAGCCCTACCACGTCCAGTTCGTGCACAAGACCACGACCGAGCAGCCGTTGACCGATCACTACACCATCGTCGACGGCCACTGTCTGGGCAGCGCCGTCGAGATCTCGAAGCAGGACGGCGGCGAGGGCGGCGGCAACACGCTGGCGGTCGATTCCTGGTATCTCACCCTCTTTCCCAACTTCGTGCTGGGCCGCTACCACCCGGACCAGCTCGGCGTGCATCTGAACGTGCCGCTCTCGGCCGGCCGCACCCATCAGCGGCGGGTCATCTACCACTTCGGGGAGGAGGCGCTCGCGCCCGAGGCCGTCGAGGGGCTCGCCGAGCTGTGGCGCAAGGTGCACCTGGAGGACCACGCGGTCTGCGAGCGCCTGCAGCAGGGCCGCGCCTCGCCGGCGGCGGCGGACGGCGGCCTGCTGTCGCCCCATTGGGAGGACAGCCTCAGGCGCTTCCAGGAGCTGGTGGTCGAGGCGGTTGCGTGACCGGCAGCGCGCTTCGGCTTAAGATAGGGCGCGGGCGAGAGCGAAAGAGAAAGAGGACCGGCGTGACCAAGCGGGGAGAGGCATGAGCGACGACAGGTACCGGCTGGCCCATACGATGATCCGGGTGCGCGATCTGGAGAAGTCCCTGGACTTCTACACCCGCATCCTCGGCATGAAAGTGCTGCGGCAGAAGGAGTACCCGGAGGGCAAGTTCACCAACACCTTCGTCGGCTACGGGCCGGAGGAGAGCCACCCGGCGATCGAGCTCACCTACAACTGGGACCAGGAGACGCCCTACGAGCTGGGCAACGGCTGGGGCCACGTGGCCCTCGAGGTGCCCGACGTCTACGGCACCTGCGAGAAGCTGGCCGAGGCCGGCGCCACCATCACCCGGCCGCCGGGCCCCATGAAGCACGGCACCCGCATCATCGCCTTCGTCGAGGACCCGGACGGCTACAAGGTCGAGCTGCTGCAGCCGCTGGACTAAGGCGGCCGAACTTCTCTCAGCTACAGATAGGTTCGGCGGCGCGTCAGGCCTGGCGCGCCATCAGCCCCATGGCGTTGCAAAGCAGCCGGGCGGCGGTCAGGGCCGCCAGGCCCTGGGGGTCGCGGGCCGGCAGGAACTCGACGATGTCGAAGCCGACCAGGCGCGCCTTGGCCGCGAGGCCGTGCAGCAGCTCCACTGTCTGCCAATAGCTGAGGCCGCCGGGCGCCGGGCCGATCACCGCCGGCATGATGGCCGGATCTAGGCCGTCGCAGTCCAGGGTGAAGAAGACCTGCGATCCCGCCGGGACCAGATCGAGCAGCGGCGCGATCCCTTCGGCGTGGACCTTGCGCGCCGGCATGAAGTGGACGCCCCAGTCCCGCGCATCCCGGTAGTCCGTAGAGCGCGCGCTGCCGATTGCCCGCGCACCCACCTGGACGATACGCTCCACCCAGGGCATCTCCGAGGCCCGGCGCATGGTGCTGGAAAGCCCGAAGCGCTCGCCCTCCACCTCCTCGCGCCAGTCGATGTGAGCGTCGATCTGCACCACGGTGAGGGGCCCATGGCCCTCGTAGGCCTGGAGCACCGGGATCGGGATGGAATCGTCGCCGCCGATCACCAGGGGCCGCGCCCCGCGTGACAGGAGCGCTGACACCGCGCCGCGGATGCGCTCCCGGTTGCCGGGCGCGTCGTCGGGGTCGTAGGCGAGGTCGCCGCAGTCCACCGCCCGCGCCGCCGGGTCGCCGAGGAGGGGGCCGTCCAGGTCAAAGTCGTGGTGAGCGCGGGCGCCCGCGTAGCCGGCGATGCCAGCGCGGATGGCGGCCGGCGCCTCGGCACAGTAGGGCCCGACGGAACGGTAGGGCGAGGCGCAAGGCGCCCCGAGGACTGCGATCTCGGCCTCGACGGCGCCGGGATCGGGGCAGGCGGGCAGCCCGAGGAAAGTCCCCGCGGTCTCTCCGTCGCCGAACATCTGGCCGATGCTGGCCGTCTTGCCGCTCATGCCGTCCTCCCCGAGCCACTGGATCCGGCGCAAGCTTGCGGGAGGTCCGCCGGCTTGTCCATCCCGGGCGGGCGCAACACTACGCGAGTGCTGTGTGTCGACTACCGCCGCCGGCGCCTTGCTTTTTCGTTCCGAAGGTGGAGATTGGCCGCGAGGCAAGTAAGGACCGGACCTCGGATGCGAACGATCTTCGTCGGCGGCTTCCTGCGCACGGGCACGACCCTGGTGCAGTCGATCCTCTGCTCGGGCAAGGGCGCCAATCCCCTGGTCGGCGAATGCGTCTACCTGCGCGGCCTGGTCGAGACCTATCTGCGCTGCCTCTCCCTCTACGACGAGCACATGAAGGACTACTTCGAGACGCCGCAGGCCCTCAGGGATTTCTGCGCCGGCCAGGCGGAGCAGTTTCTGGAGCTGGCCTGGCGGCGCTTCGGCGAGCCGGAGGTCCTGGTGCTGAAGCACCCCCAGCTCACCCGCTACTTCCCGCCGCTCCACGTGCTGCTGCCAGAGGCGCGTTTCGTGGTATGCGTGCGCGATCCGCGCGACGTGGTCGCCTCGGCGGTGACGGCGCGGAACAGGGGTGCGAGCGAGTTCGGCGCCAGTCCGCCAGAGGCGATCGCCGAGAGCCTGGTCCAGACCTACATGCCTTGCCTCGGCTCGCGGGCGCCCTCGTTCCACCGGCAGAGCGCCTACCTGCGCTACGAGACCCTGGCGCGCGATCCCGGCCGGGTGATCGACAGTCTTGCTGTCTTCACAGGCATCGACCTCTCCGGCTTCGACGCCGCGACGGAGAAGCCCTGTGCCCACGGCCGGCTCGATGGCTCCAAGGCAGCGGGCCAGCCCTTCCATTCGGACCTCTACGATCAGGCCATCTCCGATGCCCACATCGGACGCTTCCGGGAGGTCCTGTCGGAGGCGGAGGCCGCCGCGGTCGAGCGCGCCTCGGGACCGCTCTTCGCGCTCTTCTCGGAAGCGCCCGGCGTTTTCGCGGTCGCCGGCCGGGAAGGCGGCGAGGGCGCCCAGGCGCGCTTGCAGGTGAAGGAGCTGGGCGCCTGAGGCGCGCCCGCGGGTGAAGAGTTTGGGCGCCTATGGCGCCCGGGCGGTCAGCGCTCGGTGAAGGCCCGGTCGAGGCCCCGGTAGACCGGCTTCAGCAAGTACTGCAGGACCGACTTGCTGCCGGTGTTGATCGAGACGTCGACCACCATGCCGGGCAGGATCAGATTGGCGTCCGGATTGCCGCCCACGTGGTCGCTGGCGAGCGCCACGATGCCCCGATAGTAGGGCTCGCCCTCCTCGTCCTCGAAGGTCGAGGCAGAGATCTGCCGCAGATTGCCCTCGACCGAGCCGAAGCGGGCCACGTCGTAGGTCGTGACCTTCACGTCGGCCTTCTGGCCCACCCTCAGGTGGCCGACGTCGCGCGGCGAGATGCGCACCTCGGCGACCAGGGTGTCGTCGAAGGGGACGATCTCCATGATGGCCAGGCCGGGCGGGATCACGCCGCCCACAGTCCGCGCCTCGAGGCCCTTGACGATTCCGCGCGCCGGCGAGCGGATGTCCAGACGGGTGACCCGGTCCTCCAGCTTGGCCAGTTCCTCGCGCACCTGCGCCAGCTCGCTGGTCACCTCGCCCATCTCCTTGAGGGAGTCGTTACGCAGGCCGGCATCGGTCTCGGTCAGGCTGTTCTGCGCCTCGCGCACGGCGGCCGTGGCCTTCGCGGCCTCGCCGATCACCGAGGCGAGCTCGCCGCGGGTGCGGTTGAGGGTGCGCTCGGTCTCCAGATAGACCACCCGCGACACCAGGCCCTTCTCCATGAGCTGGCCGCGCATGCCGAGCTCCTCCTCGAGGATCTGGACCTGGCGCTCCAGGCTCTTGCGCTGCTCCTCGAAGGAGGCGAGCTGCGCCTTCTGCTGGGCCAGACGGGCGTCGAGCACTTGGCGCTGGCTCTCCCGGGCCTCGTGCTGCATCTCCAGGATGGCCTGCTGGTCGGCCACCAGCTCGGGATGGTTCTGGCCCTCGCTGAAGTCGGCTTCACGCCCCATGACGAAGGCTCTGAGCCGCTCGGCCCTGAGCGCCAGGCCCGCCTCGCGGGCCCGCAGCCGCTCGAGCTCCGCCTCGGCGCTGGCGGATTCGAGCCGCACCAGGGGTTGGCCGGCCTCGACGATGTCGCCGTCCTCCACCAGCACCTCGGCCACGATGCCGCCTTCCAGGTGCTGGACCAGGTGGACGGAGCCGGCGGGGATAACCTGCCCCTCGGCAAGCGCCGTCTCGCGCACCTGGGCGATCGCCGACCAGACGATCAGGCCGACGATGAGGACGCCCACGACCCGCAGCAGATGAGCCAGCAGCCGCGGCGGGCCGACCTCCTCCAGGATCAGCGGCTGGGACAGCAGCTTGGTCAGCCGCCGGTCGTTCTCACCGCGCTTCCGGCGCGCTTTGGCGGCGGTCTCGGAGCTGGCTTGGGGAGGTCTGAACAACATGGTCCTGGCTGCCTATAGTTGCGGAAGGACGTCGTCAGGCGGTCCGTTGAGCAGAATGCGCCCGCCGTCCATCACCATCACCCGGTCGGCCAGGCGCAGGTGGCTGGGACGGTGGGTCACCATGAGCACCGTGGCGCGGCCGCGCAGCTCCTCCAGCTTGCGCATGAGCGCGCGGTCGCCCTCCTGGTCGAGATTGTTGCTGGGCTCGTCCAGCAGGTAGATGGTCGCGTCCTTCACGTAGGCCCGCGCCAGCATGAGCCCCTGCTTGAAGCCGTTGGGAAGCTGGCGCTGCAGCCGGTCGGTCAGCCGCGTTTCGAAGCCTTCGGGCAGGCCCATGATGTCGTCCAGGATGTCGGCGTCGTTGGCGGCGGACAGGAGCTCTTCGTCGCTGGCTGTGGGATTGGCCAGGCGCAGGTTCTGGGCGATGGTGCCATGGAAGAAGTCGCAGACTTGCGGCACCGAGGCGGTCGCCCAGCGCAGTTCGCCCGGATCGATCTGGCGCAGGTCCATACCGTCCACCAGGACGGCACCGGCCTGGGCCTGATAGAGGCCGGCCGCCAGCTTGAGGATGGTCGACTTGCCGGCGCCGTTGGAGCCGGTGATGGCGATCAGCTCGCCTGGCTGGATCCTGAAATCGACGCCCAGGAGCGCGGGCTCCGCGCCCGGCACGTAGCGCAGGCTGACCCGATGGAAGATCAGCTGGCCCTTGAGGGTGCGGTGCTCGTCGCCCGCCTGGCCGGGCTTGCGCTCCGGGTCCAGGCGCATCAGCTGGTCGAGTTGCTGCAGGCCCTGCTTGATCTGCTCGAAACGCGTCAGGCTGAGGAAGGCGACCTGGAGCGGCACCAGCACCCGCCAGGACAGGATCATGCAGGCGACCAGCGCGCCGACGCTCATCTGCGAGTCGAGCACCCGCAGCGCGCCGAAGCCGACGGTCGCGATGCCGGCGCTCAGCATGAGGGTCTGGGCCACCGTCTGGATCAGCACCGAGATCTGGCTGGCGCGGAAGCTCGCGTTGGCGCAGCCGGCGGAGATGTTGCGGTAGCGCCCGCTCCAGGAGCCCTCGGCCGCCGCCGTCTTGATCGCCCGCAGGTGCGAGAACATCTCGATGACGAAGGCCTGGCGCTTCATGCGCGCGCGGCTGGTCCGGGCGACGGCGCCCCGGGTGATGGGCACGATGACGGCGCCGAAGCCGAGGAAGATCGCCAGGAGGGCCAGCGGAATGAAGGCGAGGGGGCCGCCGATGAGCGCGATCACGGCGATGAAGATCAGGACGAATGGCAGGTCCAGGAAGACGCCGGCGAGCTGGCCCGTGAAGAATTCCCGCACGGACTCGAACTGCTTGAGGCGGGAGAGCTGGGCACCCACGCTGGCCCGTTCGGTCATGATCAACGGCAGGCCGACCACTTGCTGGAAGGCGGCGCAGCCGAGGATCATGTCTATGCGCGCCCCGATGTAGCCGAGCACCCGGGCGCGCACCAGGCGCAGCACCAGGTCGCAGCCGAGGGCGAAGGCGACGCCGACCAGGAGGTAGAAGAGGGTCTCCAGGGATTCCGCGCCGATCACCCGGTCGTAGACCGCCATGATGAAGAGCGGCATGGCCAGCGCCAGCACGTTGGTGAGGAAGGTGATGGCGAGCAGCTCGCCCACCTGCCGGCGGAACCGCATGGCGATCCCGAGGAACCAGCTGTCCCGTTTCGAGTGGCGCTGGCCGGTCTCGTCGTCGGCCTTGCTGATGACGTAGGCGGTGCCCGCGAGACCGCCGCCGTCGATCTCCGCGATCGCGCCGGTCGAGCCGTCGAGCACGGTGAAGTGCGCGCCGTCGCGCTCGTAGACCACCATGACGGGGCCGCGGCGCGGCGCGAAGAGGCAGGGCAGCAGGCGGCTGTCCACGTTCTCCAGCGAGGTCCTGACCGCTCGGCAGGAGTAACCCAGGTTGCCGAGGACGCGGACCAGGTCGTCCACGTCCAGGGTGTCCGCGAAGTGGGGCAGGGCCTCGGCCAGGTTGCGCGGGGCCCCGCGCCAGCCGATGGCGTTCAGCAGCGGGATCAGGCAGGCGGCGGCCTCGGAGATGGCGTGGAAGCCGCCCACGTCGCCGCCGTGGATGACGCGGCCGACCCGCTCCGAGTCCATCCCGGGAATGCTGGCGGCGGCGGCGGTCACGACGCGGCCCTCCGGGCCTTGGACGCCTTGCGCGTCTTGTGCGCCTTCGCGGCCTCCTTCGGCTCCGGCGCGTCCTCGCCGACCTTCTTGGACTCCGCCGCCCCGCCGCCGGCCTTGGGCTCGGACTTGGCGGAGGTCAGGGGCGCGCCGGTCTCGCGCTCGACCAGCCTTCCGCCCTTGATGTCGAAAACCCGGTCCGAGAGCGCCAGCAGCGAGGGCCGGTGGCTCACCAACACCATGGTGGTCTTGCCCTTGAGGCTGGCGAGGAACTGCTTCAGGCGGGCGTCGGCCTTGGCGTCGAGGGCGGTGTTGGCCTCGTCGAACAACACGACCCGCTGGCGCCCGGCGAGTGCCCGGGCGATGACGATCAACTGGCGCAGGCCGCTGGGAAGCTGGTCGGCGGCGCCGTCGCCGACCTCGGTGCGGTAGCCGGCGGGCAGGCGGTGGATCTTGTCGTGCAGCCCGACCAGCTTGGCCGTCTCCAGCGCCTCGTCGATGCGCTGGCCGCCCTGGAACATGGTGATGTTCTCCAGCACCGTGCCGCGGAAGAGGGAAGCGCTCTGGGGCAGGAAGGCGATCTGTCGGCGCAGGCTGTAGGCTTCACGCTCCGCGGCGTCCGTGCCGTCGTAGAGCACCCGGCCTTGGCCGGGCCGCAGCAGGCCCATGAGCAGCATGAGGAGCGTCGTCTTGCCACAGCCGGTGTCGCCGGCAATGCCGATCACCTCGCCCGGCGCGATCTTGACGTTGAGGCCGGTGAAGAGCGGCGTGTCCTCCTCGTAGCCGAAGGAGACGTCCTTCAGCTCGATCGTACCCTCGAGCGCGTCCCAGGCGGCGTGGCTGTCGTCGCTTTCGCTCGGCAGGGTGAAGAGCTGGGTGATGCGCTCCTTGGCCACGGTGACTCCCTGCACCTGGGTCCAGATCGAAAGCCCCCGCAGCAGGGGCTGGACCGAGCGCCCGGCGAGCAGCGTGCAGGCCGCCAGTCCGCCGATGCTGAGCTCTCCGCCGATCACGTGGGTCGCCCCGACCGCGGCCACGGAGATCATCACCAGGCTGGAGAAGAGGGCGCCCAGGCTCTGGGTCTGGTTGCTGAGGACGGTGGTCTTGTAGGTGCCGAGCGCGCCGCTCTCCTGGAGGCGCTCGTAGCGTCTGAGCAGGAGCGGCTCCATGGCCAGCAGCTTGACCGTCTGGATGCGGCTGAGGGCCTCGATGATGAAGCTGTAGCGCCGGTCGTCGAGCTGGAGGCGCGTGCGGATGCTCTGCTTGAGCAGCAGGCCGAGGGCGAGCCCGGCGATCCCGAGGAGCAGCAGCAGGCTCAAGGGGATGAGCAGCAGGGAGCCGCCGATGAACCAGATCAGGCCGAGGAAGACCGCGACGAAGGGCAGGTCGACCATGACCAGCCGCGCCTGGCCGGCGTGGTACTCGCGCAGCTGGTCGATGGCGTAGAGCCGCTCGAGATGGACGCCCGGCGGCTCCCTCTCGAAGCTGCCGATGTCGCAGGCGAGCATGCGGTTGATGGCGCGGCAGCCCAGCGCGTGCTCCAGCCGCGCCGCGTTCCAGCCGGTGATGTAGGCCCGCGCGGTGCGGAACAGCGCGTCGATCAGCAGCACCGCGACCAGGCCGAGGATCAGCAGCGCCAGGGTGTCGAGCGCCTGGTTCGGCAGGATGCGGTCGTAGACCTGCAGGATCACCAGCGGCAGGGCGAGCGAGAGCACGTTGAGGGCGAGACTGGCGAACAGCACGCCGCCGCCGAAGCCGGAAAGCTCTTCCAGGCCCTCCGGTCCGCGCGATCCGTCATATCCAAGGCGCCCGGAACCAGGGGGGCCCGGTGCGCTCCTTTGGTTCGCCGCTGTCAAGACTCCTCCGCGGATACCGCCTCCACCGGCCTGGCCGGCTTTCTCCAATAAAACGGGATGTAAGGCGAATTGTTTGCGACTTAGTTAAATCATCTTTCGCAGATCAAAAGGTAAATGCTGTATTAACTAAAAATAATTTAGAATATTGACCAGAAACAACTTATGAAGGTTCTGAAGTATTTTTGAATAGAAACTAGCTTTAACTGTACTCCTAGAACATTGCTTAATGCCTTTCGGCCCAGGATGTACCCAGTAGTAAAGGGACAATGGCGACAGGCCGCTCAACCTCGGGCCCGGCGCCGGTTCAGGAGTTCGTACGATGGCGGGTGGAGACGAGAAGACCGGGGCGGCGGGCGCGCAGCCCAGTCCGCGCGAGGCCATGGAGGCCCTGCAGGTGCCGAATGCCAGGCCCGCGGAGGGACGTCTCTCGGAGGAGCAGGCGCCGGCCGAGCCGAGCGACCGGCCCCTGCCGGTCGAGGAGCAGATCGCCAACGCGAACGTTCACCTGGGCAGCCAGAAGGATCCGGAGGTCTTCGACGAGGCCCATGGGGGCGGGACGAGAGACGAGGCGCCGGCGCCGGATCCCGCCATGGATCAGGAAGCCGCGGTCACGGGCCTCGAGGCTTCCGCGGCGGCGGCCGCCGCCCAGCCGGTCGGGTCGGAAAGCGGCTTCCTGGGCGCGATCCGCTCGCTCGCCCGCAACATCTTCTCCTCGGGCTCGCCCCAGCCCGACCGGGCCCCGGAAGGCGCCCAGTTCGAGAACAACGTCGGTGCCCGCGGGGCCGGCTCGGATGAGACCACCGCCGGCACGACGGCTTCGAACGGCGCCGCCGGCCAGACCAGGACCCAGGCAGCCACCGAGGCGGCCGGCAGCTCCGAGGCCGCGGCGGACGACAACAACGACCCCACCGCCCTCGACGTCGCCTACGGCGGCATCACCGAAGACGGCGCCGCCGGCACCTTCGCCTACGCCGGCGCCGACGCCGACCCGGACGACGTCCTGACCTACTCCGTCGTGGTCCCCCCGGCGGAGGGCTCGGTGGTGGACAACGGGGACGGCACCTTCACCTTCGACCCGGGCGCGGACTTCCAGGACCTGGCCGAGGGCTCGACGCGGCAGGTGAGCTTCACCTATCAGGTGGACGACGGGACGGGGACGCCGGCCACCGCCACGGCCACCATCACGGTCACCGGCAGCAACGACGCCCCGACGGCGACCGACGTGGCCTACGGCGGCGTCGACGAGGACGGCGCGGCCCGGACCTTCGCTTACGACGGCGCCGACGTGGACAGCGGCGATACCCTCACCTATTCCATCCTCACCGCTCCGGCGGAAGGCTCGGTGGTGGACAACGGGGACGGCACCTTCACCTTCGATCCCGGGGCGGACTTCCAGGACCTGGCCGAGGGCGCCACCCGCCAGGTGAACTTCACCTACCAAGTGGACGACGGCACCGGGACGCCGGCCACGGCGACCGCGACCATCACGGTGACGGGTACGAACGACGACCCGACGGCGACGGACGTGGCCTATGGCGGCGTGGACGAGGACGGCGCGGCGCAGACCTTCGCCTACGACGGCGCCGATGTGGACAGCGGCGACACGCTCACCTACTCGATCCTGACCGCTCCGGCGGAAGGCTCGGTGGTGGACAACGGCGACGGCACCTTCAGCTTCGACCCCGGCGCGGACTTCCAGGATCTCGCCGAGGGCGCGACGCGCCAGGTCAGCTTCACCTACCAGGTGGATGACGGGACCGGCACCCCCGCCACCGCCACGGCCACCATCACGGTGACCGGGACCAATGACGACCCCACCGCCAGCGACGTGGCCTACGGCGGCGTGGACGAGGACGGGGCCGCCCGGACCTTTGCCTACGACGGCGCCGACGTCGACACGGGCGACACCCTGACCTACAGCATCCTGACCGCTCCGGCCGAGGGCAGCGTCGTCGACAACGGGGACGGGACCTTCAGCTTCGATCCCGGCGCCGGCTTCCAGGACCTGGCCGAGGGCGCCACCCGCCAGGTCAGCTTCACCTACCAGGTGGACGACGGGACGGGGACGCCCGCCACGACCACCGCCACCATCACCGTCACCGGCAGCAACGACGACCCGACCGCCACTGACGTGGCCTACGGCGGGGTCGACGAGGACGGCACGGCGCAGACCTTCGCCTACGACGGTGCCGACGTCGACACCGGCGACACCCTCACCTACAGCATCCTGACCGTGCCCGCCGAGGGATCTGTCGTCGACAACGGGGACGGGACCTTCACCTTCGATCCCGGCGCCGGCTTCCAGGACCTGGCCGAGGGCGCCACCCGCCAGGTCAGCTTCACCTACCAGGCGGACGACGGGACGGGGACGCCGGCCACGGCGACCGCGACCATCACGGTGACGGGCACGAACGACGACCCGACGGCCAGCGACGTGGCCTACGGCGGCGTCGACGAGGACGGGGCCGCCCGGACCTTCGCTTACGACGGCGCCGACGTCGACACGGGCGACACCCTCACCTACAGCATCCTCACGGCCCCGGCCGAGGGCTCGGTCGTCGACAACGGCGACGGGACCTTCACCTTCGACCCGGGCGCGGACTTCCAGAACCTGGCCGAGGGCGCCACACGGCAGGTCAGCTTCACCTACCAGGTGGACGACGGCACGGGGACGCCCGCCACGGCGACAGCGACCATCACGGTGACGGGTACGAACGACGACCCGACGGCGACCGACGTGGCCTACGGCGGGGTCGACGAGGATGGCACCGCCCAGACCTTCGCCTACGACGGCGCCGATGTGGATACCGGCGACACCCTCGCTTACAGCATCCTCACCGCTCCGGCCGAGGGCTCGGTGGTGGACAACGGCGACGGGACCTTCAGCTTCGACCCGGGCGCGGACTTCCAGGACCTGGCCGAGGGCGCGACCCGCCAGGTCAGCTTCACCTACCAGGTCGACGACGGCACCGGCACCCCCGCCACGGCCACCGCCACCATCACGGTCACCGGCAGCAACGACGATCCGACCGCGACCGACGTCGCCTATGGCGGCGTGGACGAGGATGGGGTGGCGCAGACCTTCGCCTACGACGGTGCGGACGTCGATACGGGCGACACGCTCACCTACAGCATCCTGACGGCCCCGGCCGAGGGCTCGGTGGTGGACAACGGGGACGGGACCTTCAGCTTCGATCCGGGGGCGGGCTTCCAGGACCTGGCCGAGGGCGCGACGCGCCAGGTGAGCTTCACCTACCAGGTCGACGACGGCACCGGCACCCCCGCCACGGCCACCGCCACCATCACGGTCACCGGCAGCAACGACGATCCCACCGCCAGCGACGTGGCCTACGGCGGCGTGGACGAGGACGGGGCCGCCCAGACCTTCGCCTACGACGGCGCGGACGTCGACACCGGCGATACGTTGACCTATTCGATCCTGACGGCTCCGGCCGAGGGCTCGGTCGTGGACAACGGCGACGGCACCTTCAGCTTCGATCCTGGTGCGGACTTCCAGGACCTGGCCGAGGGCGCCACCCGCCAGGTGAGCTTCACCTACCGGGTGGACGACGGGACGGGCACGCCGGCGACGGCGACGGCGACCATCACGGTCACCGGTACCAACGACGACCCGACCGCCAGCGACGTGGCCTATGGCGGCGTCGACGAGGACGGCACGGCCCAGACCTTCGCCTACGATGGGGCCGACGTCGACACCGGCGACACCCTCACCTACAGCATCCTGACCGCTCCGGCCGAGGGCTCGGTGGTGGACAACGGGGACGGCACCTTCAGCTTCGATCCCGGCGCGGACTTCCAGGACCTGGCCGAGGGCGCCACCCGCCAGGTGAGCTTCACCTACCAGGTGGACGACGGGACGGGCACGCCGGCGACGGCGACGGCGACCATCACGGTCACCGGGACCAACGACGACCCGACCGCCAGCGACGTGGCCTATGGCGGCGTCGACGAGGACGGCACGGCCCAGACCTTCGCCTACGATGGGGCCGACGTCGACACCGGCGACACCCTCACCTACAGCATCCTGACCGCTCCGGCCGAGGGCTCGGTGGTGGACAACGGGGACGGCACCTTCAGCTTCGATCCCGGCGCGGACTTCCAGGACCTGGCCGAGGGCGCCACCCGCCAGGTCAGCTTCACCTACCAGGTGGACGACGGGACGGGCACGCCGGCGACGGCGACGGCGACCATCACGGTCACCGGGACCAACGACGACCCGACCGCCAGCGACGTGGCCTATGGCGGCGTCGACGAGGACGGCACGGCCCAGACCTTCGCCTACGACGGCGCCGACGTCGACACGGGCGACACGCTGACCTACAGCATCCTGACGGCGCCCGCGGAAGGCTCGGTGGTGGACAACGGCGACGGCACCTTCGCCTTCGACCCTGGCGCGGACTTCCAGGACCTCGCCGAGGGCGCCACCCGGCAGGTGAGCTTCACCTACCAGGTGGACGACGGGACAGGGACGCCGGCCACGGCGACGGCCACCATCACCGTCACCGGCAGCAACGACGATCCGACGGCCAGCGACGTGGCCTACGGCGGGGTGGACGAGGACGGCACGGCCCGGACCTTCGCCTACGACGGTGCGGACGTCGATACGGGCGACATTCTGACCTACAGTATCCTGACCGCCCCCGCCGAGGGCAGCGTCTCGGACAACGGCGACGGCAGCTTCACCTTCGACCCGGGCGCCGGCTTCCAGGATCTCGCCGAGGGCGCCACGCGCCAGGTCAGCTTCACCTACCAGGTGGACGACGGCACCGGCACCCCCGCGACCGCCACGGCGACCATCACCGTCACCGGCACGAACGACGACCCCACCGCCAGCGACGTGGCCTACGGCGGGGTGGGCGAGGACGGCGCGGCCCAGACCTTCGCCTACGACGGCGCCGACGTCGATACGGGCGACACCCTGACCTACTCGATCCTGACCGCCCCGGCCGAGGGTTCGGTGGTGGACAACGGCGACGGGACCTTCAGCTTCGATCCGGGCGCGGACTTCCAGGATCTCGCCGAGGGCGCGACCCGCCAGGTGAGCTTCACCTACCAGGTGGACGACGGCACCGGCACCCCCGCGACCGCCACGGCGACCATCACCGTCACCGGCACGAACGACGACCCCACCGCCAGCGACGTGGCCTACGGCGGGGTGGGCGAGGACGGCGCGGCCCAGACCTTCGCCTACGACGGCGCCGACGTCGATACGGGCGACACCCTGACCTACTCGATCCTGACCGCCCCGGCCGAGGGTTCGGTGGTGGACAACGGCGACGGGACCTTCAGCTTCGATCCGGGCGCGGACTTCCAGGATCTCGCCGAGGGCGCGACCCGCCAGGTCAACTTCACCTACCAGGTCGACGATGGCACCGGCACCCCCGCCACGGCCACCGCCACCATCACGGTGACCGGGACCAACGACGATCCGACGGCCAGCGACGTGGCCTACGGCGGCGTCGACGAGGACGGGGCCGCCCAGACCTTCGCCTACGACGGCGCCGACGTCGATACGGGCGACACCCTGACCTACTCGATCCTGACCGCCCCGGCCGAGGGTTCGGTGGTGGACAACGGCGACGGGACCTTCAGCTTCGATCCGGGCGCGGACTTCCAGGATCTCGCCGAGGGCGCGACCCGCCAGGTCAACTTCACCTACCAGGTCGACGATGGCACCGGCACCCCCGCCACGGCCACCGCCACCATCACGGTGACCGGGACCAACGACGATCCGACGGCCAGCGACGTGGCCTACGGCGGCGTCGACGAGGACGGGGCCGCCCAGACCTTCGCCTACGACGGCGCCGACGTCGATACGGGCGACACCCTGACCTACTCGATCCTGACCGCCCCGGCCGAGGGTTCGGTGGTGGACAACGGCGACGGCACCTTCAGCTTCGATCCGGGCGCGGACTTCCAGGATCTCGCCGAGGGCGCGACCCGCCAGGTCAACTTCACCTACCAGGTCGACGATGGCACCGGCACCCCCGCCACGGCCACCGCCACCATCACGGTGACCGGGACCAACGACGATCCGACGGCCAGCGACGTGGCCTACGGCGGCGTCGACGAGGACGGGGCCGCCCAGACCTTCGCCTACGATGGCGCCGACGCCGACAGCGGCGATACCCTCACCTACGGCATCCTGACGGCCCCGGCCGAGGGCTCGGTGGTGGACAACGGGGACGGGACCTTCACCTTCGACCCGGGCGCGGACTTCCAGGATCTCGCCGACGGCGCGACGCGGCAGGTCAGCTTCACCTACCAGGTCGACGACGGCACCGGCACCCCCGCCACGGCCACCGCGACCATCACCGTCACCGGCAGCAACGACGATCCCACCGCCAGCGACGTGGCCTACGGCGGGGTGGATGAGGACGGCGCGGCCCAGACCTTCGCCTATGACGGCGCGGACGTCGACACCGGCGATGTTCTCACCTACAGCATCCTCACGGCGCCTGCCGAGGGCAGCGTCGTCGACAACGGGGACGGCACCTTCAGCTTCGACCCCGGCGCGGACTTCCAGGACCTGGCCGAGGGCGCGACCCGCCAGGTCAGCTTCGCCTACCAGGCGGACGACGGGACGGGGACGCCGGCCACGGCGACCGCGACCATCACGGTGACGGGCACGAACGACGACCCGACGGCCAGCGACGTGGCCTACGGCGGGGTGGATGAGGACGGCGCGGCCCAGACCTTCGCCTATGACGGCGCGGACGTCGACACCGGCGATGTTCTCACCTACAGCATCCTCACGGCGCCTGCCGAGGGCAGCGTCGTCGACAACGGGGACGGCACCTTCAGCTTCGACCCCGGCGCGGACTTCCAGGACCTGGCCGAGGGCGCGACCCGCCAGGTCAGCTTCGCCTACCAGGCGGACGACGGGACGGGGACGCCGGCCACGGCGACCGCGACCATCACGGTGACGGGCACGAACGACGACCCGACGGCCAGCGACGTGGCCTACGGCGGCGTCGACGAGGACGGGGCCGCCCGGACCTTCGCTTACGACGGCGCCGACGTCGACACGGGCGACACCCTCACCTACAGCATCCTCACGGCCCCGGCCGAGGGCTCGGTCGTCGACAACGGCGACGGCAGCTTCACCTTCGACCCGGGCGCGGACTTCCAGGACCTGGCCGAGGGCGCCACCCGCCAGGTCAGCTTCACCTATCAGGTCGACGACGGCACCGGCACCCCCGCGACCGCCACGGCGACCATCACCGTCACCGGCACGAACGACGACCCGACGGCCAGCGACGTGGCCTACGGCGGCGTCGACGAGGACGGCGCGGCCCGAACCTTCGCCTACGACGGCGCCGATCCCGATACCGGCGACACGTTGACCTATTCGATCCTGACCGCCCCGGCGGAGGGCTCGGTGGTGGACAACGGGGACGGCACCTTCACCTTCGACCCCGGCGCCGACTTCCAGGATCTGGCCGAGGGCGCCACCCGGCAGGTGAGCTTCACCTACCAGGTGGACGACGGCACCGGCACCCCCGCGACCGCCACGGCGACCATCACCGTCACCGGCACGAACGACGACCCGACGGCCAGCGACGTGGCCTATGGCGGCGTCGACGAGGACGGGGCGGCGCAGACGTTTGCGTACGATGGCGCCGATGTGGACAGCGGCGATACCCTCACCTACGGCATCCTGACGGCCCCGGCCGAGGGCAGCGTCGTCGACAACGGGGACGGCACCTTCAGCTTCGACCCGGGCGCGGACTTCCAGGACCTGGCCGAGGGCGCGACCCGCCAGGTCAGCTTCACCTACCAGGCGGACGACGGGACGGGGACGCCGGCCACGGCAACGGTCACCATCACCGTGACGGGAACCAACGACGACCCGACGGCCAGCGACGTGGCCTACGGCGGCGTCGACGAGGACGGCGTGGCCCGGACCTTCGCCTACGATGGCGCCGACGTCGACACCGGCGACACCCTGACCTACAGCATCCTGACGGCCCCGGCCGAGGGCTCGGTGGTGGACAACGGGGACGGGACCTTCACCTTCGACCCGGGCGCCGGCTTCCAGGACCTGGCCGAGGGCGCGACGCGCCAAGTCAGCTTCACCTACCAGGTGGATGACGGGACGGGGACGCCGGCCACGGCCACCGCCACCATCACGGTGACGGGGACCAACGACAATCCTACGGCCAGCGACGTGGCCTACGGCGGGGTGGACGAGGACGGGGCCGCCCAGACCTTCGCCTACGATGGCGCCGACGCCGATACCGGCGATACCCTGACCTACAGCATCCTGACGGCCCCGGCCGAGGGTTCGGTGGCGGACAACGGGGACGGCACCTTCAGCTTCGATCCGGGCGCGGACTTCCAGGACCTGGCCGAGGGCTCGACGCGGCAGGTGAGCTTCACCTATCAGGTCGACGACGGCACCGGCACCCCGGCCACAGCGACCGCCACCATCACCGTCACCGGCAGCAACGACGACCCGACGGCGACCGACGTGGCCTACGGCGGCGTGGACGAGGACGGGGCCGCCCGGACCTTCGCCTACGACGGCGCCGACGTGGACACCGGCGACACCCTCACCTACAGCATCCTGACGGCCCCGGCCGAGGGCTCGGTCTCCGACAACGGCGACGGGACCTTCAGCTTCGATCCGGGCGCCGACTTCCAGGATCTCGCCGAGGGCGCGACACGGCAGGTGAGCTTCACCTATCAGGTGGACGATGGCACGGGGACGCCGGCCACGGCGACCGCCACCATCACCGTCACCGGCAGCAACGACGACCCGACGGCGACGGACGTGGCCTACGGCGGGGTGGACGAGGACGGGGCGGCGCAGACCTTCGCTTACGACGGCGCCGATGTGGACACCGGCGACACCCTCACCTACAGCATCCTGACGGCCCCGGCCGAGGGCTCGGTCTCCGACAACGGCGACGGGACCTTCAGCTTCGATCCGGGCGCCGACTTCCAGGACCTGGCCGAGGGCGCGACACGGCAGGTGAGCTTCACCTATCAGGTGGACGATGGCACGGGGACGCCGGCCACGGCGACCGCCACCATCACCGTCACCGGCAGCAACGACGACCCGACGGCGACGGACGTGGCCTACGGCGGGGTGGACGAGGACGGCACGGCCCAGACCTTCGCCTACGACGGCGCCGACGTCGACACCGGTGATACCCTGACCTATTCGATCCTGACGGCTCCGGCCGAGGGATCTGTCGTCGACAACGGCGACGGGACCTTCAGCTTCGATCCCGGCGCCGACTTCCAGGATCTCGCCGAGGGCGCCACCCGCCAGGTGAGCTTCACCTACCAGGTCGACGACGGCACCGGCACGCCGGTCACGGCGACGGCGACGATCACGGTCACCGGCAGTAACGACGATCCCACGGCCAGCGACGTGGCCTATGGCGGCGTGGACGAGGACGGCGCGGCCCAGACCTTCGCCTACGGCGGCGCCGATGTGGATGCCGGCGACACCCTCACCTACAGCATCCTCACGGCCCCGGCGGAAGGCTCGGTGGTGGACAACGGCGACGGGACCTTCAGCTTCGATCCGGGCGCCGACTTCCAGGACCTGGCCGAGGGCGCGACGCGGCAGGTCTCCTTCACCTACCAGGTCGACGACGGCACCGGCACCCCCGCGACCGCCACGGCGACCATCACGGTGACGGGCAGCAACGACGACCCGACGGCCAGTGACGTGGCCTATGGCGGCGTGGACGAGGACGGCACGGCCCAGACGTTTGCCTATGACGGCGCCGACGCCGATACCGGCGACACGCTCACCTACAGCATCCTCACGGCCCCGGCCGAGGGCTCGGTCGTCGACAACGGCGACGGGACCTTCAGCTTCGATCCGGGCGCCGACTTCCAGGACCTGGCCGAGGGCGCGACGCGGCAGGTCTCCTTCACCTACCAGGTCGACGACGGCACCGGCACCCCCGCGACCGCCACGGCGACCATCACGGTGACGGGCAGCAACGACGACCCGACGGCCAGCGACGTGGCCTATGGCGGCGTGGACGAGGACGGCACGGCCCAGACGTTTGCCTATGACGGCGCCGACGCCGATACCGGCGACACCCTCACCTACAGCATCCTCACGGCCCCGGCCGAGGGCTCGGTCGTCGACAACGGCGACGGGACCTTCAGCTTCGACCCGGGCGCGGACTTCCAGGACCTGGCCGAGGGCGCGACGCGGCAGGTCTCCTTCACCTACCAGGTCGACGACGGCACCGGCACCCCCGCGACCGCCACGGCGACCATCACGGTGACGGGCAGCAACGACGACCCGACGGCCAGCGACGTGGCCTATGGCGGCGTGGACGAGGACGGCACGGCCCAGACGTTTGCCTATGACGGCGCCGACGCCGATACCGGCGACACCCTCACCTACAGCATCCTCACGGCCCCGGCCGAGGGCTCGGTCGTCGACAACGGCGACGGGACCTTCACCTTCGACCCGGGCGCGGACTTCCAGAATCTGGCCGAGGGCGCCACCCGGCAGGTGAGCTTCACCTACCAGGTCGACGACGGCACCGGGACGCCGGCCACGGCGACCGCCACCATCACGGTGACGGGGACCAACGACGACCCCACGGCCACCGACGTCGCCTATGGCGGCGTGGACGAGGACGGTGCAGCCCAGACGTTTGCCTACGACGGCGCCGACGTCGACACCGGCGACACGCTGACCTATTCGATCCTGACGGCCCCGGCGGAGGGCAGCGTCGTCGACAACGGCGACGGGACCTTCACCTTCGATCCGGGCGCGGACTTCCAGGACCTAGCCGAGGACGCGACGCGGCAGGTCAGCTTCACCTACCAGGTGGACGACGGCACGGGGACGCCGGCCACCGCGACGGCCACCATCACGGTGACCGGGACCAATGACGACCCCACCGCCAGCGACGTGGCCTACGGCGGCGTCGACGAGGACGGGGCCGCCCAGACCTTCGCCTACGACGGCGCCGACGTCGACACGGGCGACACGCTGACCTACAGCATCCTGACGGCGCCCGCGGAAGGCTCGGTGGTGGACAACGGCGACGGGACCTTCAGCTTCGATCCGGGCGCCGACTTCCAGGACCTGGCCGAGGGCGCGACGCGGCAGGTCAGCTTCACCTACCAGGTGGACGACGGCACGGGCACCCCGGCCACGGCGACGGCCACCATCACCGTGACGGGCACGAACGACGACCCGACGGCGACGGACGTGGCCTACGGCGGGGTGGACGAGGACGGCACGGCCCAGACCTTCGCCTACGACGGTGCCGACGTCGACAGCGGCGACACCCTGACCTACAGCATCCTGACGGCGCCTGCCGAGGGCAGCGTCGTCGACAACGGCGACGGCACCTTCACCTTCGATCCGGGCACCGACTTCCAGGATCTCGCCGAGGGCGCCACCCGGCAGGTGAGCTTCACCTACCAGGTCGACGACGGCGCCGGCACGCCGGCCACGGCGACCGCCACAATCACCGTGACCGGGACCAACGACGATCCGACGGCGACGGACGTGGCCTACGGCGGCGTCGACGAGGATGGCACCGCCCAGACCTTCGCCTACGACGGCGCCGACGTGGACACCGGCGATGTCCTGACTTATTCGATCCTGACGGCGCCCGCCGAGGGCAGCGTCTCGGACAATGGGGACGGCACCTTCACCTTCAACCCGGGCGCGGACTTCCAGGATCTGGCTGAGGGTGCGACGCGGCAGGTGAGCTTCACCTACCAGGTCGACGACGGCACGGGGACGCCGGCGACCGCCACCGCCACCATCACGGTCACCGGCACGAACGACGATCCCACGGCCAGCGACGTGGCCTATGGCGGCGTGGACGAGGATGGGGCGGCGCAGACCTTTGCCTACGACGGCGCCGACGTCGACACCGGCGATACGTTGACCTACAGCATCCTCACCGCCCCGGCCGAGGGCTCGGTGGTGGACAACGGGGACGGCACCTTCGCCTTCGACCCGGGTGCCGACTTCCAGGACCTGGCCGAGGGCGCGACCCGCCAGGTCAGCTTCACCTACCAAGTGGACGACGGCACCGGGACGCCGGCCACCGCGACGGCCACCATCACCGTCACCGGCACGAACGACGACCCGACCGCGACCGACGTGGCCTACGGCGGCGTCGACGAGGATGGGGCGGCCCAGACCTTCGCCTACGACGGTGCCGACGTCGACACCGGCGATACGCTGACCTACAGCATCCTGACGGCCCCGGCCGAGGGCAGCGTCGTCGACAACGGCGACGGCACCTTCACCTTCGATCCCGGCGCGGACTTCCAGGATCTCGCCGAGGGCGCGACCCGTCAGGTCAGCTTCACCTACCAGGTCGACGATGGGACGGGCACCCCCGCGACCGCCACGGCGACCATCACGGTGACGGGCACGAACGACGATCCCACGGCCAGCGATGTGGCCTACGGCGGCGTGGACGAGGACGGGGCCGACCAGACCTTCGCCTACGACGGCGCGGACGTCGATACGGGCGACACCCTGACCTACAGCATCCTCACGGCGCCCGCCGAGGGCAGCGTCGTCGACAACGGGGACGGGACCTTCAGCTTCGATCCGGGCGCAGACTTCCAGGATCTCGCCGAGGGCGCCACCCGCCAGGTCAGCTTCACCTACCAGGTCGACGACGGCACGGGGACGCCCGCGACCGCCACGGCGACCATCACGGTGACGGGCACGAATGACGATCCGACGGCCAGCGACGTGGCCTACGGCGGGGTGGACGAGGACGGGGCGGCCCAGACCTTCGCCTACGACGGCGCCGATGTGGACAGCGGCGACACCCTCACCTACAGCATCCTGACGGCGCCGGCCGAGGGCAGCGTCGTCGACAACGGGGACGGGACCTTCAGCTTCGATCCGGGCGCGGACTTCCAGGACCTGGCCGAAGGCGCCACCCGGCAGGTGAGCTTCACCTACCGGGTGGACGACGGCACGGGCACCCCGGGCACAGCCACGGCCACCATCACCGTCACCGGCACGAACGACGACCCCACCGCCAGCGACGTGGCCTATGGCGGCGTCGACGAGGACGGGGCGGCCCAGACCTTTGCCTACGACGGCGCCGATGTGGACAGCGGCGACACCCTCACCTACAGCATCCTGACCGCTCCGGCGGAAGGCTCCGTGGCGGACAACGGCGACGGCACCTTCACCTTCGACCCCGGCGCCGGCTTCCAGGACCTGGCCGAGGGCGCCACCCGGCAGGTGAGCTTCACCTACCAGGTCGACGACGGCACGGGGACGCCGGCGACGGCGACAGCAACGATCACGGTCACCGGCACGAACGACGATCCCACGGCCACGGACGTGGCCTACGGCGGCGTGGACGAGGACGGAACCGCCCAGACCTTCGCCTATGACGGCGCCGATGTCGATACGGGCGACACGCTCACCTACTCGATCCTCACGGCGCCGGCCGAGGGCTCGGTGGTGGACAACGGCGACGGGACCTTCACCTTCGACCCGGGCGCCGACTTCCAGGATCTGGCCGAGGGCGCCACACGGCAGGTCAGCTTCACCTACCAGGTGGACGACGGCACCGGCACCCCCGCCACGGCCACCGCCACCATCACGGTGACCGGCAGCAACGACGACCCGACGGCGACCGACGTGGCCTACGGCGGCGTGGACGAGGACGGCACGGCCCAGACCTTCGCCTACGACGGCGCCGACGTCGACAGCGGCGACACGCTGACCTATTCGATCCTGACCGCTCCGGCCGAGGGCTCGGTGGTGGACAATGGCGACGGGACCTTCAGCTTCGATCCCGGGGCCGACTTCCAGGATCTTGCCGAGGGCGCGACACGGCAGGTCAGCTTCACCTACCAGGTGGACGACGGCACCGGCACCCCCGCGACGGCGACCGCCACCATCACGGTGACCGGCAGCAATGACGATCCGACGGCGACCGACGTGGCATACGGCGGCGTGGACGAGGACGGCACGGCCCGGACCTTCGCCTATGACGGCGCCGACGTCGACACCGGCGATGTCCTGACTTATTCGATCCTGACCGCTCCGGCGGAGGGCTCGGTGGTGGACAACGGCGACGGCACCTTCAGCTTCGATCCGGGCGCCGACTTCCAGGATCTGGCCGAGGGCGCCACCCGGCAGGTCAGCTTCACCTATCAGGTGGACGACGGGACGGGGACGCCGGCCACGGCGACGGCGACCATCACGGTGACCGGGACCAACGACGATCCCACGGCCAGCGACGTGGCCTACGGCGGCGTCGACGAGGACGGGGCGGCGCAGACCTTCGCCTACGACGGCGCCGACGTCGACAGCGGCGATACGCTCACCTACAGCATCCTCACCGCCCCGGCGGAAGGCTCGGTCGCGGACAACGGCGACGGCACCTTCAGCTTCGATCCGGGCGCCGACTTCCAGGACCTGGCCGAGGGCGCGACCCGCCAGGTCAGCTTCACCTACCAGGTCGACGACGGCACGGGCACCCCCGCCACGGCGACGGCCACCATCACGGTGACCGGGACGAATGACGACCCGACGGCCAGCGACGTGGCCTACGGCGGCGTGGACGAGGACGGGGCCGCCCAGACCTTCGCCTACGACGGGGCGGACGCCGACACCGGCGATACCCTGACCTACAGCATCCTGACCGCGCCGGGCGAGGGATCTGTCGTCGACAACGGGGACGGCACCTTCAGCTTCGACCCCGGGGCGGACTTCCAGGATCTTGCCGAGGGCGCGACCCGCCAGGTGAGCTTCACCTACCAGGTCGACGACGGCACCGGCACCCCGGCCACGGCGACGGCCGCCATCACCGTCACCGGCAGCAACGACGACCCGACGGCCAGCGACGTGGCCTACGGCGGCATCGACGAGGACGGCGCCGCTCAGACCTTCGCCTACGATGGGGCGGACGCCGACACCGGCGACACCCTCACCTACGGCATCCTCACGGCCCCGGCCGAGGGCTCGGTGGTGGACAACGGCGACGGCACCTTCACCTTCGATCCGGGCGCGGACTTCCAGGATCTCGCCGAGGGCGCGACCCGGCAGGTCAGCTTCACCTACCAGGTGGACGACGGCACGGGCACCCCCGCCACGGCCACCGCCACCATCACCGTCACCGGCACGAACGACGACCCGACCGCGACCGACGTCGCCTACGGCGGCGTCGACGAGGACGGGGCCGCCCAGACCTTCGCCTACGACGGCGCCGACGCCGATACCGGCGACACGCTGACCTACAGCATCCTCACCGCTCCGGCCGAGGGCTCGGTGGTGGACAACGGCGACGGCACCTTCACCTTCGATCCGGGCGCGGACTTCCAGGATCTCGCCGAGGGCGCCACCCGCCAGGTCAGCTTCACCTATCAGGTGGACGATGGGACTGGCACGCCCGCCACGGCGACCGCCACCATCACCGTCACCGGCACGAACGACGACCCCACGGCCAGCGACGTGGCCTATGGCGGCGTGGACGAGGACGGGGCCGCCCAGACCTTCGCCTATGACGGCGCCGACGCCGACACCGGCGACACCCTCACCTACGGCATCCTGACCGCTCCGGCCGAGGGCTCGGTCGCCGACAACGGGGACGGCACCTTCACCTTCGACCCCGGCGCGGACTTCCAGGATCTCGCCGAGGGCGCGACGCGCCAGGTGAGCTTCACCTATCAGGTCGACGACGGCACCGGCACGCCCGCCACCGCCACGGCCACCATCACGGTGACCGGCACCAACGACGATCCCACGGCGACCGACGTGGCTTACGGCGGCGTGGACGAGGACGGCACGGCCCAGACCTTCGCCTACGACGGCGCCGATGTGGACACGGGCGACACCCTCACCTACAGCATCCTGACGGCGCCGGCCGAGGGCAGCGTCGTCGACAACGGGGACGGGACCTTCAGCTTCGATCCCGGCGCCGGCTTCCAGGACCTGGCCGAGGGTGCCACCCGGCAGGTCAGCTTCACCTACCAGGTCGACGACGGCACCGGCACGCCGGCCACGGCGACCGCCATCATCACGGTGACGGGGACCAATGACGATCCCACGGCCAGCGACGTGGCCTATGGCGGGGTCGATGAGGACGGCACGGCCCGGACCTTCGCCTACGACGGCGCCGACGCCGATACCGGCGACACCCTCACCTACAGCATCCTCACGGCGCCGGCCGAGGGCTCGGTCTCCGACAACGGGGACGGGACCTTCAGCTTCGATCCGGGCGCCGACTTCCAGGACCTGGCCGAGGGCGCCACGCGCCAGGTGAGCTTCACCTACCAAGTGGACGATGGCACCGGGACGCCGGCCACCGCCACGGCCACCATCACGGTGACCGGCACGAACGACGACCCGACCGCGACCGACGTCACCTATGGCGGCGTGGACGAGGACGGGGCCGCCCAGACCTTTGCCTACGACGGCGCCGACGTGGACAGCGGCGATACCCTCACCTATTCCATCCTCACCGCTCCGGCGGAAGGCTCGGTGGTGGACAACGGGGACGGGACCTTCAGCTTCGATCCCGGCGTCGACTTCCAGGACCTGGCCGAGGGCGCGACCCGCCAGGTCAGCTTCACCTATCAGGTGGACGACGGCACCGGCACCCCGGCCACCGCCACGGCCACCATCACGGTGACCGGGACCAATGACGACCCGACGGCGACCGACGTGGCCTACGGCGGCGTGGACGAGGACGGCGCGGCTCGGACCTTCGCTTACGACGGCGCCGACGTGGACAGCGGCGATACCCTGACCTACAGCATCCTCACGGCGCCGGCCGAGGGCAGCGTCGCCGACAACGGCGACGGCACCTTCAGTTTCGACCCGGGCGCGGATTTCCAGGATCTCGCCGAGGGTGCCACCCGCCAGGTGAGCTTCACCTACCAGGTGGACGATGGGACGGGTACGCCGACCACCGCCACCGCCACCATCACCGTGACGGGGACCAACGACGACCCGACGGCGACCGACATGGCCTACGGCGGCGTCGACGAGGACGGCGCGGCCCGGACCTTCGCCTACGACGGCGCCGACGCCGATACCGGCGACACCCTCACCTACAGCATCCTCACGGCGCCGGCCGAGGGCTCGGTTTCCGACAACGGGGACGGCACCTTCACCTTCGATCCGGGCGCCGGCTTCCAGGATCTCGCCGAGGGCGCGACGCGGCAGGTGAGCTTCACCTATCAGGTGGACGACGGCACGGGCACCCCCGCCACGGCGACCGCCACCATCACGGTGACGGGCAGCAACGACAACCCCACCGCCACCGACGTGGCCTACGGCGGTGTGGACGAGGACGGCGCGGCCCGGACCTTCGCCTACGATGGCGCCGACGCCGACACCGGCGACACGTTGACCTATTCGATCCTCACCGCCCCTGCCGAGGGCTCGGCGGTCGACAATGGCGACGGCACCTTCAGCTTCGACCCGGGCGCCGACTTCCAGGACCTGGCCGAGGGCGCCACCCGCCAGGTGAGCTTCACCTATCAGGTGGACGATGGGACGGGCACCCCCGCCACCGCCACCGCCACCATCACGGTGACGGGGACCAACGACGACCCCACGGCGACCGACGTGGCCTACGGCGGCGTCGACGAGGACGGCACGGCCCAGACGTTTGCGTATGACGGCGCCGACGCCGATACCGGCGGCATCCTCACCTACAGCATCCTGACGGCCCCGGCGGAGGGCAGCGTCTCCGACAACGGCGACGGCACCTTCAGCTTCGACCCGGGCGCCGGCTTCCAGGATCTCGCCGAGGGCGCGACGCGGCAGGTGAGCTTCACCTATCAGGTGGACGACGGCACCGGCACCCCCGCCACGGCCACGGCCACTATCACGGTGACGGGGACTAACGACGACCCCACGGCCAGCGACGTGGCCTACGGCGGCGTGGACGAGGATGGCGCGGCGCAGACCTTCGCCTACGACGGCGCCGACGTCGACACCGGCGATACTCTCACCTACAGCATCCTGACGGCCCCAGCCGAGGGCAGTGTCGTCGACAATGGCGACGGGACCTTCACCTTCGATCCGGGCGCGGACTTCCAGGACCTGGCCGAGGGCGCCACCCGGCAGGTCAGCTTCACCTACCAGGTCGACGACGGCACCGGCACCCCGGCCACGGCGACGGCGACCATCACGGTGACGGGCAGCAACGACGATCCTACTGACATCAGCCTTAGCAACAACACGGTCGCCGAGTACAGTCCCGCAGGCATAGTGGTGGGCACCTTGTCGGCGGTCGATCCTGATGCGGGCGAGACCTTCACATATGCCATCACGGGCGGTGACACCGACAAGTTCGAGATCGACGGCGACCAAGTGGTCGTCAAGGCGGGCGCGGGCCTCGACTACGAGACGGCGACCAGCCACCAGATCGACGTTGAGGTCACTGACAGCGGCGGTAACAGCTATACCGAGACCCTGACCATCGGGGTCGAGGACTTGAACGAGATCACGGGCAACAACAACAAGAACACCCTCGTCGGCGCCGACACGGCGGACTACATCTGGGGCGGCGGCGACTCGGATGACCTGGACGGTCAGGGCGGCGACGACATCCTGGCCGGTGGCAGCGGCTCCGACACCCTGAGAGGTGGCGACGGCGACGACATCATCTCCGGTGGCGAGGTGTCGGGGAGCGGCAAGAACTCCGAGATCGGCGGCGACGACACGCTCTACGGCGAGGCCGGCGACGACATCCTCTACGGCGACGACGGCGACGACACCCTGGACGGCGGCATCGGCAGCGACACTCTCGAAGGCGGCGACGGCGACGACATCCTGACGGCCGGCGACGACGACGATACCCTGTCGGGCGGCGCGGGTGACGATACGCTTTCCGGCGACGACGGCGCCGATCTCCTGGAGGGCGATGCCGGCGCGGATTCCCTGGATGGCGGGACCGGGATCGACACGGCCACCTACGCCAGCTCGGACCAGGCCGTGGTCATCGATCTGGCCGCCGGAACGGCCAGCGGCGGCGACGCGGACGGCGACAGCTTCACCAGCATCGAGAACCTGATCGGGTCCGACTACGACGACACGCTGCAGGGCGACGGCGGCGACAACGAGCTCACCGGCGGCGACGGCAGCGATCTTTTCATCTTCACCGAGGGCGGCGGTGACGACCTGGTGCACGGCGGCACCGGGGGCGGCTGGACGGACGTCCTGGAGCTGCAGGACTCAGGCGGCGGCGCGCCGACCGCCGGCTGGACCTATACCTTGACCGAGGGCACGGTGGAGAGCAGCGGCGCCGACTTCCTGGACCTGAGCGAGGACGCCGCCGGCACCATCACCCTGGTCGACGGCAGCGAGGTGGCCTTCGAGGGCATCGAACGCATCGAGTGGTAAGGGCTACGGGAGCGCCCGGGGGCCCGCCCGCGCGGCCTCAGGTCCCGGTCCGGCGGTCCGGCTGCGAGACCTTGTCGGCCGGGTCCCAGGCGAGATTTCGGATCCGCATTTGCCGCTCGCGCCCGCCGTAGTCGCGGATGCCGAAGACCTTGGCGTCCGGATAGAGGCCGCGGCAGTAGCGCGCCATGAAGCGGCAGGCCTCGGTGGTCTCCGCATAGAAGGTGATGCCGACCACGCAGTTGCCGCTGTTGCATTCCTCGAAACTGGGCACGTGGCGGCTCTCGATCCAGGCGCGGGCGACCGCCTCCTCGCAGAGCGCCCAGCCGGCATAGCCCACCGGGCGCTTGCCGTCGAAGGTGAAGACGTAGTGCCCGCGGCGGATCTGGCCCATCAGCACGCTGGACAGGCGGCCGAAATGGTATGACGCGAAGGGCTTGCGGTGCCGCAGCAGGTTCACTGCGCAGCCGAGAGCGTAGACCGGGTCCTTCAGCTGGCGACAGTCCACGTCGGACGCTCCTTCCGCCAAGCGCCAAGCGACCGCCTTGGCGGCGGCCGGCCCTTCCCCTGATACGGGATTTGGTTTGCCCAGGCGTTAACGTCCCGGCGGCGCCGGTTTTCGCCGGGGCGCCAGCAGGACGCTGGCGAGTGCGCTGCAGATCAGGACCAGGGACGCCAGCTCGCGCCAGCCGACCGTCTCGCCCAGCAGCAGGGCGCTGGAGTAGACCCCGACCACCGGGATCGCCAGGGTGCCGATGGCGGCGATCGCGGCCGGAAAGAGGCGCACGGTCCGGAAAAAGGCCCACTGGCAGAACAACATGGGGAAGAGGTAGATGTAGATGACGGCGGCGATCGTGGGGCCGCTGAGGCCGCCCAGGTCCGGGAATGGCTCGATCAGCAGCGCACCCAGGGTCACCGGCAGGGCGCCGGCCAGAAGCTGCCAGACCACCAGCACGCTGGTCGGCGCGGTCCAGTGGAAGCGCTTGAAGGTCACGGTGCCGGTGGCCCAGGAGATGGCCGCCAGCAGCATGAAGAGGACCCCTAGCGGCGCCGTCCCGACCACGGCCAGCTCCGGCCCGATGAGGACGGCGAGCCCCGCCATGCCCAGCACCAGGCCGATCGCTTTGGCACGGGTGAGCGGCTCGTGCAGCAGCAGGTGGCCGAGCAGCGAGGCCCAGAGCGGCATGGTGAAGGCGATGATGGCGGCCCGCCCGGCGGGCATGAGGGAGACGCCGTAGCCCGAAAAGAGGTGCCAGCCGACCACGTTGAAGAGGGCGCAGAGCAGCAGCGGGCCCCGTTGCGCCGGTGGAACCGCCAGGCTGAGGCCTGAGGAACGGGCGATCAGGAGCAACCCGAGACCCCCGAACCAGAGGCAGCTGGCCCGGAACCACCAGACCGGCAGCTCGCCGAAGGCGAGCTTCATGGCCGGCCAGTTGCCGCCCCAGAAGATCGTCAGTCCGGCGAGCAGGATAAAGCCGGCCGGCGGCAGGTCCGGATGGGTCAGACTCCTCAGGCGCGAGAGAATCCGCGGCGCCACGCCGGCGCCTATTCGTCCGCGGTCCGGCCGGCCGCGGCCGCCTTGCGCTCGGCGATCCGCGCCAGCACGGCGCGCTTCTCGTCGGCGCTCAGGATGGGCCACTCGCGGATCTCGTCGATCGAGCGGAAGCAGCCGATGCAGCAGCCGGTCGCGTCGTCCACCTGGCAGACCGCGATGCAGGGCGAGGGGACGCTGTCGTCCAGGACCGGCCGGCGGCCCGCCCTGCGGCGCGCCCGTCCCCGGCGCTCGGCGCGGCGCGCCTTCCGGCGTTCGTTTTTGGACTGGTCCTGATCGCTCACGCGTCGGCCTCGCGAAGATGTGTCGGGCCCCGCCCGGCAAACCGCGGAAAGATGTGCCGGCGCGCGCCCGTTTGCAACCTCCCGGGCGCGCCCTATGATCCGGCCCTCGTCAAGGGGCCTTCCTGCGGTCCGAGGGAGTTGCGATGACGCGCCGGGTTCGTCTGTGGAGCGGAGTGGTCCTCTTCGCGTTCGTCGTCACCCACTACCTCAACCACGCCCTCGGCCTGGTCTCCCTCGAGGCCCTGGAGCGGGGCCGCGAGATCTTCCTTTGGCTCTGGCGCAGCCTGCCGGGCACCTTGGCGCTTTACGGCGCCCTGCTGGCCCACCTGCTGCTGTCGCTCTGGGCGGTCTATCAGCGGCGACGGCTCGCCATGCCGGTCTGGGAGGCCGTGCAGCTGCTGTTCGGGCTGGCGATCCCGCCGCTGCTGGTGCTGCACGTGCTCGGCAACCGCTTCGCCGCAGAGGTGCTTGGCACCGAGGACAGCTACGTCTACGACCTGCTGATCTATTTTGTGTTCAATCCTGTCCTGCTCGCCAAGCAGACGCTCCTGGTGCTGCTGGCCTGGGTCCACGGCTGCATCGGCCTGCATTTCTGGCTGCGCCTCAAGGCGAGCTACCGCCGTGCCGTGCCGCTCGCCTACAGCGCGGCGATCCTTGTGCCGGCGGCGGCTCTGGCGGGGGTCTACGTCGCCGGCCGGGACGTGGCCCGCCTCGCCGAGGATCCGGCCTGGCTGGAAGCCGCGTTGGCGCGCATCCGTTTTCCCGATCAAGAGGGCGTGGCGCTGATCTACGCCATCGAGAACGGCTTCTACCTCGTGTTCGGCGCGCTCCTGGTCCTGATCCTCGCGGCGCGTCAGGTCCGCGCCTGGTGGCAGCACCGTCACGGCAATGTGGTGCTTTCCTATCCGGACGGCAAAAGGGTCAGCGTCGCGCCGGGCACCACGGTCCTGGAAGCTAGCCGCGGCGCCGGCATCCCCCACGCCTCGGTCTGCGGCGGCCGCGGGCGCTGCTCGACCTGCCGGGTCAGGGTCGGCGCCGGGCTCGAGTCTCTGCCCGATCCGGACGAGAGCGAGATCCGCGTGCTGGCGCGCATCGGCGCGGTGCCCAACGTGCGCCTGGCCTGCCAGATCCGGCCGCGGGCGGACCTGGAGGTGACGCCGCTGCTGCCGCCAGCGCCGGCCCTGCGCGAGACCGGCGCGAAGCCCCGCTTCCTGCAGGGCGAGGAGCGGGAGATCGCCATCCTCTTCGCCGACATCCGGGGCTTCACGGCCCTATCGGAGAACAAGCTGCCCTACGACGTGGTCTTCATCCTCAACCGCTACTTCACGGCCATGGGCCTGGCGGTGGAGGAGAGCGGCGGCCGGGTCGACAAGTTCATCGGCGACGGCGTCATGGCCCTCTTCGGCGTGGGGACGGACACGCGGCAGGGCTGCCTCGACGCCCTCATGGCCGCGCGGCGCATGTCCGAGCGCCTGCTGGAGATCAACGCGGCCTTGAGGCACGACCTGGGCAAGCCCCTCAGAATCGGCATCGGCATCCACGTGGGCGCCGTGATCGTCGGCGAGATGGGCTACGGACCCGCCGTTTCGGTCACCGCCATCGGAGACCCGGTCAACACGGCGAGCCGCCTGGAGACCATGACCAAGGAGCTGGCCGCCCAACTGGTGGTCTCGGACCCGGTGGCACGGGAAGCCGGGATCGACCTCGGCTCCTTTCCGCTCGAGGAGATCGCCCTGCGCGGCCGAACCGCCCCGCTCGCCGTCCGGGTGGTGGCGAACGCTCTGGAGCTTCCCGTGGCAGCCGACCGAAAGGTTCCGGCCGCCGGCTGAGCGGGATCAGCCGCCGCCGTTGCGGACCTTGTAGTCCGAGATCGCTTCCTTCAGCTCGGTGTACTCCTCGCAGCCGAAGAAGCAGGCGTCGTCCAGCACCTCGAGGCGTTCCTCCGCCTTGGCGAGATCACCCATCTCCAGGTAGAGCTCGCCCAGGTACTCGTTGGCGCCGCGGTGCTGGGGCTGCAGCTTCAGGGCCATCTGGTAGTTCGCCAGAGCCTCGTCGAAGCGGCCCAGCTTGCGGTGGCTGTAGCCCAGATAGTTGAAGCCGTCCGCGCTCTTGGGGTTCTCGGCCACATACTTCTCGAGCAGGGGAATGGCCTGATCGTACCGGCCCTTCTCCGCCAGGTCGGCTGCCTTGATGTAATCCTTGTCGCGCTCGTAGCCCGCGCTGTTGCTGCTGCTGCTTCCGCCACCGCCCGCGGACAGGGCGGGGCCGGCCGCGAGCAGCAGGCCGGCGATCAGGACGAAGGCGAAACGGACGACAATGGCCATGATGTCACTCCGTCGGTGGTCATTCTTCCTGGCGAATCTCGGTTTTCCGGACATGATGGTCAAGACAAGTGGCCGTGAGCGGTTCATGAGGTATCGTGAGGGCTAAGAGAGCACGGCATCTGGGCCCAAATGTGACATGGCCGAGACGATCGAAACCGTGAATTTCGGACGCACGGCGGCCGACTACGGGCGCTACCGTGCCGGCTTCCCGGAGGCCCTCTTCGAGCGCCTGGGGGACCTGGGCCTGATTCGGCCGGGGCTCAGCGTGCTCGATCTCGGCACCGGGACCGGCAGCCTGGGCCGCGGCTTCGCCCGGCGCGGGGCGCGGGTGGTCGGCCTCGACCTCTCGTTCGACCTGGTCGCCGAGTCGCGCCGCCTCGACGCCGGAGCCGGGGTCGAGAGCGCCTACCTGATCGGCAGCGCCAACCGGGTGGGGCTCGCCTCGGGCGCCTTCGACCTGGTGGCGGCGGGGCAGTGCTGGCACTGGTTCGACCGGCCGGCGGCGGCGGCCGAGGCCCGGCGCCTGCTGGCCCACGGCGGGCGCCTGCTGATCGCCCACTTCGACTGGATCCCGCTGCCGGGCAACCTGGTGGAGGCGACGGAGCGCCTGATCGAGGCCCACAACCCGGACTGGAGCCTCGGCGGCCTGACCGGGATCCACGACGCCTGGCTGGCCGATGCGGCCGTGGCCGGCTTCGGGGAGATCGAGACCTTCTCCTTCGATCAGGGCGTGCCCTACAGCCACGAGGCCTGGCGCGGGCGCATCCGGGCGAGCGCCGGCATCGGCGCCAGTCTGCCGCCCGAGCGGGTCGCCGCCTTCGACGCGGCGCTCGCGGCGCTACTCGCCGAGCGCTTCCCGGACGACCCGCAGCCCGTCCACCACCGGATCTTCGCGGTCGTCGCCCGGGCTCCGTGAGGCGCGCGGCGCCCTTGCGCGACGCCGCCCCGCGCCTAGACTGAGCCGCCATGTTCGCCGAGCTCCTCGACTACGACATGCCGCTCTGGCGGCCGCCCTCGGAGGGGCGCAACCTGATCATCCAGGCGACGCTGGGCTGCTCCTTCAACCGCTGCAGCTACTGCGCCATGTACCGCAGCAAGGCCTTCCGGGCGCGTCCGCTGGAGGAGGTCTTCGCCGACATCGAGCGCGCGGCCCGGGCCTGGCCGGAGGCGGCGCGTGTGTTCCTCGCCGACGGCGATGCCCTGGTGCTGCCGACGGAGCAGCTCGAGCGCATCCTCGACAAGCTGGCCGAGAGCTTCCCGGCGCTCGCCCGGGTCTCCTGCTACGCCCTGCCCGCCAACCTCATCAAGAAATCGGTCGAGGAGCTTCAGTCCCTCGTCGCCCGGCGCCTTACCCTGGTCTACTACGGCATCGAGTCCGGCTCCCATGACATCCTCAAGCGGGTCACCAAGGGCGCCAGCCCCAAGGCCATGGTCGAGGGCCTCTCGAAGGCCGCCGAGGCCGGCCTCAAGGTCTCGGCCACGGTGATCCTGGGCCTCGGCGGGCAGAAGCGTTGGCGCGAGCACATCGACTCTACCGCCGAGCTGGTCGGCCAAGCGCCGCTCACCTACCTCTCGACCCTCCAGCTCGGCCTCGAGCCGGTGGTGCGCGAAGAGTTCATGCGGAAGTTCGGCGAGCCCTTCGAGTTCCAGGACGACGACGCCATCCTCGCGGAGCAGGAGCGGCTGATCGGCCGGGTCGAGCCGCCGCGGCCGGTGATCTTCCGCTCCAATCACGCCTCCAACGCCCTGGCGCTCGCCGGCACCCTGCCCAAGGACCGGGAGCGGCTGCTGGCCGAGATCGCGGCGGCCCGGGCCGGCACGGTCCCTCTGCGCCCGGAGTGGCTGCGCGGCTACTGACGGGCCGCTTGCGGGCCGCCGCCTGCCCGGCTATGTGAACGGCCCATGGACCCGGCACAATCCGTCTCCTCGGCCCCGGCGCCCCGCATCATCGGCGCCGTCAACTGGCTCGGCCTCTGGACCCTCTACGCCAAGGAGGTGCGCCGCTTCCTCAACGTGGCCACCCAGACCATCCTGGCGCCCGTGGTCACCAGCCTGCTGTTCCTCGCCATCTTCACTCTGGCGCTCGGGCGCTCGGTCCAGAGCCTCGGCGGCGTGACCTTCGCCGAGTTCCTCATGCCCGGCCTGGTCATGATGGCGATCCTGCAGAACGCCTTCGCCAACACCTCCTCGTCGCTGGTGATCGCCAAGATCCAGGGCAACATCGTCGATCTCCTGATGCCGCCCCTCTCGCCGACCGAGCAGGCGCTCGGCATCGCAGGCGGCGGCGTCTCCCGGGGCGTGGCGGTCGGCGTCGCGGTGGGCCTGGCCATGTGGGTCTTCGTGCCGGTCAGCCTGCACGATCCCTTCTTCGTCGTCTTCCATGCCGTGAACGCCTCGCTCATGCTGGCGCTGCTCGGCATGGTGGGCGGCATCTGGTCGGAGAAGTTCGACCACATCTCCGCCGTCACCAACTTCGTCATCACGCCGCTCTCGTTCCTCTCGGGGACCTTCTACTCGATCGAGCGGCTGCCCGAGAACTGGCAGGCGGTGGCGCTGCTCAACCCCTTCTTCTACCTGATCGACGGCTTCCGCTACGGTTTCATCGGCAGCCACGGCGGCGCCCTCTGGGTCGGGATCGTGGTGGCTCTGGCCGTCAATGCGGGGCTCTTGCTGCTGGTCCACCGCATGATCGCCACAGGCTACCGCCTGAAGGCCTGAGGGCGGAGGGAGGACGCCATGGAGCCGGCCGCCTCGCTCGCGCCCCGGCGGTTCGGCCGTTTCAATGGCCGGGGCGTCTGGACCCTCGTCTACCGCGACCTGCGGCGTTACTGGAAGTACGGCATCGAGTCCGTCGGCGGGCCGACGGTGACCGCCCTGCTGTTCCTCGCCGTCTTCGCGCTGGCGCTCGGGGATGCCGGCGAGACGGGTGGCGATGCAGGCGGCCTCGCGGTCGGGGGCCTCGGCTTCGTGCAGTTCGTGGCGCCCGGGATCGCCATGTTCTCGCTCATGTACAGCGGCTTCTTCAACGGCGCCGCGCCCATCGTCTACGACAAGCACGAGGGCATGATCCAGGACGTGCTGACGGCGCCCTTGAACGGCTTCGAGGTGGCCTGCGGCTACGGCCTCTCGGCGGCGCTCAACGCCCTGGTGACCGGGGTCGTGGTGCTCGTCGCCATGACGCCCTTCGTCGAGCTGCCCCTGACGGCCCCCCTGATCGCCCTGGTCTTCGCGGTCGCGGGCGCCTGCCTCTTCGGCCTGGTGGGCGTGCTGATCGGGCTCTGGGCCGACAAGTGGGACCACTACAGCGCCGCAGAATCCTTCCTGGTGCTGCCGCTCGGCGTGCTCTCGGGGGCCTTCTTCCCCCTCGACGGCCTACCCGCCCTGGGGCGCGGCCTGATCCTCGCCAATCCCGCCTTCCACGCCATCGACGGCGTGCGCTACGGCCTCACCGGCTACAGCGCCTGGTCCCCCTGGTGGAGCCTGGCCATCCTATTGGCGGTGGATCTGCTGCTGGCCCTGGCCGCCTGGCGGCTCATAGCCGCCGGCTACAAGATCAAGCCCTAGAAGGGTTTAATGTTCTCGACAAGATCCTGTTTACGCTTGGCCGCTAGGTTTTGCCTCGAAGCCGCCGAGTCGAACGCCCGCCGGAGAGCCCCCATGACCCCAGTCATGATCCCTGTGCAAAACCGAGAGCAATGGATCCTCGCGAGCGCCCGCCTGGCCCTCTTCGGCCTGCTGCTGGGCCTGCTGGCGCTGGGCCGGCCGGCCTTCGCCGGCGAGGAGATTCCCTATGGCCGCGGCCTGCTGTGGCAGATCGAGGGCGCGGGGTCCGCGCCCAGCTACCTCTTCGGCACCATGCATACGGCCGACGAGGAGGTGGCGCGCCTGGCGCCGCCCGTCCGCGAGGCCTTCGACCGGGCCGAGAGCCTGACCCTCGAGGTCATCATGACGCCCGACGCCCAGATGAGCCTGGCCATGTCCATGGCGCTCACCGACGGGCGGACCCTCGACCAGGTGCTGGGGTCCGACCTCTTCCAGCGCACCGTGGCGGCCGGCCGGCCCTACGGCTTCGGCCAGCAGCAGCTGCGCCTCTTCAAGCCCTGGGCGGTCATGACGCTCCTCAGCCTGCCGCCCTCGGAGGTCAGGCGCCAGGCGGCCGGGCGCAAGGCGCTCGACCAGCGCCTGCAGGACGAGGCGAGCGACCGCGGCCTGCCCTTGCACAATCTCGAGGAGATCCACGAGCAGATCTCCCTCTTCAACGACATGACCGAGGCGGACCAGGTGGCCATGCTGGACGCCACCGTCGAGCAGAGCGGCAAGGTCGAGGGCATGTTCGAGGAGATGCGAGACGCCTACCTGAGCCAGCATCCGGCCCGCATCTTCAACCTGATGCAGGCCCAGCAGACGGGCTACAACCCCGAGCTGGTCCGGGTCTTCACCGACCGCTTCCTCGACGAGCGCAACGACCGCATGGTCGAGCGCATGCAGGACCGCCTGGCCGAGGGCGCAGCCTTCATCGCCGTCGGCGCGCTCCACCTGCCCGGCGAGCGCGGCATCCTGAGCCAGCTGGAAGAGCGCGGCTACCGGCTGACGCGCCTCTATTGAGGCATAACCGCGTTTGCCCAGTGGTTTGGTTGACAGGGCGGGGGCGAAAGGCGTCTATTCGCCCTTCCCGCGACGGCGCCCATTGAGGGGCTTGCCCGGCGGGTCTGCAAAGAGAGCGGACCGAAGGCCATGAGCGACGCACTGATGCCCACCTACGCTCGCGCCGACCTAGCGTTCGAGCGCGGTCTGGGCGCCTACCTCTACGACGCCGAGGGGCGGCGCTACCTGGACTTCGCGGCGGGTATCGCGGTGAACGCCCTCGGCCACGCCCATCCCCATCTGGTCTCCGCCCTAACCGGTCAGGCGGAGAAGATCTGGCACTGCTCGAACCTCTACCGAATCCCGGAGGGCGAGCGCCTGGCCGAGCGCCTCTGCGCCGCCAGCTTCGCCGAGCGGGTGTTTTTCTGCAATTCCGGCGCCGAGGCGCTCGAGTGCAGCTTCAAGGCGGTCCGCAGGTACCACGACAGCCAGGGCCGGCCCGAGCGCTACCGCGTCGTCACCGTGACCGGCGCCTTCCACGGCCGCACGCTGGCCACCCTGGCGGCGGCGGCCAATCCCAAGCACCTGGAGGGCTTCGACCCCACGGTGGACGGCTTCGACCAGGTCGCCTTCGGCAACCTGAACGAGCTGCGCGCCGCCGTCACGCCGGAGACCGGGGCCGTGCTGATCGAGCCGGTGCAGGGCGAGGGCGGCCTGCGCACGGCCTCGGCCGACTACCTGCGGGCGCTGCGGGAGGTCTGCGACGAGTTCGGCCTGCTGCTGGTCATGGACGAGGTGCAGTGCGGGCTGGGCCGCACCGGCCAGCTGTTCGCCCACGAGTGGGCCGGCGTGACGCCCGACGTCATGGCGGTCGCCAAGGGTCTCGGCGGCGGCTTTCCGGTCGGCGCCTGCCTGACCACGGCGGCGGTCGGCGACAGCATGACCGCCGGCAGCCACGGCAGCACCTTCGGCGGCAATCCGCTCGCCATGGCGGTGGGCAACGCGGTCCTGGACGTGGTGCTGGAAGAGGGCTTCCTGGATCGGGTCGACCGGGTCGGGAAGCTCCTGCGCGGCCGGCTGGAGGAGCTGGCGGCACGCTATCCGGACCTCTACGAGGAGGTCCGCGGCGCCGGGCTGCTGCTCGGGCTGCGCTGCCGGGTGCCCAACACGGAGCTGCAGGCGGTGCTTCGGGACGAGGGGCTCCTGGCGGTCATTGCCGGCGACAACGTGCTGCGCATGGCGCCGCCGCTCATCATCGGAGAAGCCGAGGTGGAGGAGGCGCTCACCATCCTGGAGCGGGTCTCGGCCACGCGGGCCAAGTCCGACTGAGATGAGCGCGCCCAAGCACTTCCTCGACCTCGACCGCCTCGACGGCGCCACCCTACGGTCGATTCTCGACCTGGGCCACGACATCAAGAGGGGCAAGATGTCGGGCGGCGCGGCGCGCCCGCTCGAGGGCAAGGCGCTTGCCATGATCTTCGAGAAGCCCTCGACCCGCACGCGGGTGTCCTTCGAGGTGGGCATACGCCAGCTGGGCGGCGAGGCGGTGGTGCTGGAGCCGAGCGGCACCCATCTCGGCCGCGGCGAGACGGTGGCCGACACGGCGCGGGTCCTGTCGCGCTACGTGGACGCCATCATGATCCGCACCACCGAGGAATCGAAGCTGCTGGAGCTGGCCGAGCACGCCAGCGTGCCGGTCATCAACGGGCTCACCGACCGCACACATCCCTGCCAGCTCATGGCCGACGTCATGACCTTCGAGGAGCACCTGGGGCCCGTCAAGGACCGGGCGATCGCCTGGTCGGGCGACGGCAACAACATGGCGACCTCCTGGATCCATGCGGCGGTGCGCTTCCAGTTCGAGCTGCGTCTGGCCTGTCCCGAGCCACTCGCCCCGCCCCAGGACGTGCTGGACTGGGCCGCTGCGGAGGGCGGGCGCATCCGGGTCACCTCGGACATGGCGGCGGCGCTCGAGGGGGTCGACTGCGTGATCACCGACGCCTGGGTCTCCATGGGCGATGAGGACGAGCGTCCCGAGTACCGGCGCGAGCTGCTGCGGGCCTATCAGATCGACGATGCAGCCATGGCGCGCGCCAAGCCCGATGCCATCTTCATGCACTGCCTGCCCGCCCACCGCGGCGAGGAGATGACGGCGTCCGTCATCGACGGCCCCCGGTCGGTGGTCTGGGACGAGGCCGAGAACCGACTGCACGCGCAAAAGGGCATCCTGCTCTGGTGCCTGACATGAACACGGAGCCTCCGGTGCCGAATCCCCTGGACGAGGCGCCGGCCGGTGGAGACTTCGTACGGCCCTTCCTGCTCGAGATCCCCAGCCTGCTGGGCCGCCTGGTGCGCTTGGGCCCGCTGGTGGATACCATCCTGACCCGCCACGACTATCCCGAGCCCGTGGCCCGCCTGCTGGGCGAGATGCTGGCGCTGGCGGGCACGCTCTCCAGCCTGCTCAAGTTCGAGGGCACCTTCACGATCCAGACCAAGGGCGACGGCCCGGTGCGCCTGATGGTGGCGGACGTGACCTCCGAGGGCGAGCTGAGAGGCTACGCCGAGGTCGACCCGGAGAAGCTCGCCGCCGCGGCAGACGGTCCCGAGGGGGACATCCCCGATGTCGAGGGCTCGCCGGACATCGCCCGCCTCTTGGGCCGCGGCTACATGGCCTTTACGGTCGACAAGTCGCCCGACGGCGAGCGCTATCAGGGGATCGTCGAGCTGACCGGCGAGCGCTTGGCCGACAGCGTCAACCATTACTTCCGCCAGTCCGAGCAGCTGAAGACCGCCTTCAAGCTGGCGGCGCGGCGGGTCGCCGGCGAATGGCGCGCGGGCGCCCTCTTCCTGCAGCAGGTGCCCGCCTCGGGCACCGCCTGGTCGCCGGGCCTGCCCGAACCGGACGAGGAGGTCGTGCTGGGCAGCGGCGAGGAGGACGACTGGCGCCGGGCGCTCGCCTTCATGGCGAGCTGCGGCGACGACGAGCTCCTGGACCCGGCGCTGCCGGCGGACGACCTGCTCTACCGCCTGTTCCACGAGGAGCGGGTGCGGGTCTACCGCATGCGCGCCCTCAGCTTCGGCTGCCGCTGCTCGCGGGCGCGCCTGGAGACCATCCTGCGCTCCCTGCCCGAGGAGGAGGTGCGGGAGATGAAGGTGGACGGCCACGTGGTCATGACCTGCCAGTTCTGCAACGCCGCCTACCGTTTCGACGACGGGGCCCTCGAGGACATCTATGCGTCTTGATTTCGCCATGGTTTGCGGGCAGGAAGCGGTATCGGGCCGTCCGAGTCGCGCTCGCGCGGACGGCGCTTCCCGAGCGATCCACGGCTGAAACCTGTCCATGTTCCGCATGCGCTTCCCCCGATTCCCGGCGCCGCCGTTCGCATTCCTGGTGGCGGTCGCTCTCGCCGCCTGCGACGTGCCCGCGCCCCAGACCGACTGGGCCGACATCAGCTATGGGCATCGGGGCTCGTTCGACTTCGACGTGTCCGAGATCGTGGTGGAGCCGGTCTACCAGCCGCCGCTCGAGCCGCCCCACGTGGAGCACATCATGCCCGTGGCCCCGGCCGAGCTGGCCGCCCGCTGGGCGCAGGACCGGCTGGTCGCCGCGGGCAGCCGGGACCGGGTGATCTACCGCATCCTCGAAGGCTCGGTCGTCGAGACGGCCCTGGAGGGGGAAGGCGGCCTCACGGGCTATTTCACCATCCCCCAGTCCGAGCGCTACGACGCCCACCTGGTGGTCGAGCTGGTGCTGCTGCACGACAACGGCAACAAGGAAAGCGTGAAGGTGAGCGCCGAGCGCTCCATCACGGTGCCGGAGGACGCCAGCCTCTTGGAGCGGGAGAAGATCTGGTACGAGCTCAGCGAGACGGTGATGAACGACTTCGACGCCGAGATGGAGAGGGCCGTCCGCGAGCACCTGGCGGACGAACTCGTCAACTGAGCCGGTCCCGGCCCGGAGCGCTTCGCTCGGACCTCAGGGCGACTCGGCCCACTCGATCAGCCGCCGCAGGAAGACCTCGCAGGCCTCGATCTGGCCGGTCTCGATGAACTCGTCCGGGCGGTGGGCCTGGTCGATCGAGCCGGGGCCGCAGATCACCGTCGACATGCCGGCTCGCTGGAACAGTCCGCCTTCCGTGCAGTAGGAGACAACCTGGGCCTGGTTGGCTCCGGTCAGCAGGCGCACCAGGGCCTCGGCCGGCGATTCATCCTCCGGCGCCATCGGCGGCACGCTCGCCTCCATCTCGGTGACGATGGCGGCCTCCGGCGCCGTCTTGCGCAGTTCGGGCAGCACCACCTCCTCGGCGTGGCGGTTGAAGCGCGCCAGCACGGCCTCGGCGTCGTCGCCGGGCAGCGGCCTCATCTCCCAGACGAAGGCGCAGTCCCGCGGTACGATGTTGAGCGCCGTGCCGCCCTCGATGACGCCCACCGAAAGGGTCGAGTAGGGCGGCTCGAAGGGGGAGTCGGGCGGCGCCTCCCGGCGCTTCTCCTCGGCGATCTCGCGAATGAAGCCGATCAGGTCGACGGCGGCGTAGATGGCGTGGCCGGCGCGGTGGAGCTGGCTGGAATGGGCCTCCTTGCCCCGCACGTGGGTGCGGAAGCCGTAGCCGCCCTTGTGGGCGTTCACCAGCTTCATCTCGCTCGGCTCGCCGATGATCACCATGGCGGGCAGGGGCAGGTTGCGGGTCACGTCCTCGATCAGATGGCCGACCCCGGTGCAGCCGACCTCCTCGTCGAAGGAGAAGGCGAAGTGGAGCGGCTTGCTGAGGCGCGCCTTGGCCGCGACGGGCGCGAGCGCCAGGCAGACCGCTATGAAGGCCTTCATGTCCGAGGTGCCGCGGCCGTAGAGGCGGCTGCCCCGGCGGGTCATGGCGAAGGGATCGCTGGTCCAGGGCTGGCCCTCCACCGGCACCACGTCGGTGTGGCCCGACAGCACGACCCCGCCCGCCTGGCTCGGCCCGATGGTGGCGAAGAGGTTGGCCTTCTCGCCGTCGGGCGAGGCGGTGCGCCGGCTCTCGATGCCGAGGTCGCGCAGATAGGCCTCAACGAAATCGATCAGGGCCAGGTTGGACTTGGAGGAGATCGTGTCGAAGGCGATCAGCCGGTCGAGCAGGTCTATGGAGCTGGTGCCGCTGGTCATGAGGGTTGCCGTGGATCCGCTTTGTTCGCTGGGACTAGCCCCGCCAGAAGGAGCGGGAGAGGAGAACGAGCACCGTAAACAGCTCGAGGCGCCCCAGCAACATGCCGGCCGACAGCAGCCACTTGGCCTCGTCCGGCAGGGGGGCGTAGGTGCCCGCCGGCCCGACGATCTCGCCCAGGCCCGGCCCCACGTTGGCGATCGCAGAGGCCGCCGCCGAGACCGCGGTGATGAAATCGAGCCCGACGAAGCCGAGCGCTGCGGCCAGCATGGCGAAGGAGGCGGTGAAGAGGAAGAAGAAGCCCATGACCGAAAGGCTCACCGCCTCGGGGATCGGCCGGTTGTTGTAGTAGGGGATGAACACGCCGCTGGGCTGGATCAGCCGCTTGAGCTGGGACCTGGCGGTAGAGTAGAGCACCTGGAAGCGGAAGATCTTGATGCCGCAGGTGGTCGAGCCGGCGCAGCCGCCGATGAACATGAGGACGAACATGAGGCTCATGACGAAGCCGCCCCAAAGGTCGAACTGCGCCGTCGCGTAGCCGGTGCCGGTCATGATGGAGATCACGTTGAAGGTGCTGTAGCGCAGGGACTCGAGGGGCGGCATGAGCCCGTTCCGCCAGAGCCAGAGGGCGGTCAGTAGCACCGAGACCGCCAGGATCGCCAGGAAGAGGCGCACCTGGGCGTCCCGGGCGAAGGCCGCCAGGTTGCCACGCAGAAAGCGTAGGTAGAGCACGAAGGGCAGCGACCCGAGGATCATGAAGATGCTGATCGACCAGTCGACGGCGGCGCTGTCGTAGTGGCCGATCGAGGCGTCGTGGGTGGAGAAGCCGCCGGTGGCGATCGAGGTCATGGCGTGCGCCACGGCGTCGAAGCCGCTGAGGCCCAGCGACCAGAGCACGATTGCCGCCATGCCGGTCAGGAAGACGTAGACGATGGAGATGCCGCCGGCGATCTGGGCCGCGCGCGGCAGGACCTTGTCGGCGTCGAAGGCCTCGACCCGGAAGAGTTGCATGCCGCCGACCTGCAGGATCGGCAGGATCGCCACCGCCATGACGATGATGCCGATGCCGCCCAGCCACTGCAGGATCGAGCGCCACAGCAGCAGGCCCGGCGGCAGCAGGTCGAGGCCGACGATGACCGTGGCGCCCGTGGTGGTCACGCCGGACATGGACTCGAAGAAAGCGTCCGTGAAGCTGAGCTTCAGCTCCGAAAAGGCGAAGGGCAGGGCGCCGAAGAAGGCGATCACCAGCCAGGCGGCGTTGGTCATGACGAAGGCCTGGCGCAGGTTGAAGGCCATCCAGCCCGAGCGTGTGGTGAGGATCATGGAAACGCCGACGAACAGGGTCACGGCCGCCGCCGCCGCGAAGACCTGCCAGTCGCTGTGGCCCCAGGCGTAGTCCACGGTCGCCGGGATGATCATGGCCAGCGCCAGGATCGTGACCAGCGTGCCGATGACGAAGACGACCGGTCTGAGATCGATCATGGCCGCTTGCTGCCGGACGCGGACATGGCGGACAGGCTCCTAGACGTGGCCGCCTGACGTCCCCGAGGGGTTGCCGATCAGCGCCAGGAACTCCCGGCGCGTGCGGGCGTCCGAGCGGAACAGGCCCAGCATGCGGCTGGTCACCATGGCCACGCCCGGGCGGTGAATGCCGCGCGTGGTCATGCATTGGTGGGTCGCCTCGATGACGACGGCGACGCCCTTGGGTTTCAGGGTGTCGGCGATGGCGTTGGCGACCTGGGCCGTCATCTTCTCCTGGATCTGCAGGCGCCGCGCGTAGGCGTCGACGACCCGCGCCAGCTTGCTGATCCCGACCACCCGGTTGTGCGGCATGTAGGCGACGTGGGCCCGGCCGATGATCGGTGCCAGGTGGTGCTCGCAGTGGGACTCGAAGGGAATGTCGCGCAGCAGCACCATCTCGTCGTAGCCGTCGACCTCCTCGAAGGTGCGCTCCAGCATGCCCATGGGGTCGAGCTCGTAGCCGGCGAAGTACTCCTCGTAGGCGGCGGCCACCCGGCGCGGCGTGCTCTTCAGGCCCTCGCGCTCGGGGTCGTCGCCGGCCCAGCGGATCAGCGTGCGCACGGCGGCCTCGGCTTCCTCGCGCGAGGGCTGAGCCTCCGGGTCCTTGCCCCTGCGGGCCTCCGGTGCGTCGCTGGCCGCCTGTGCGGCGCGGCGGGATGCGGTCATGGGCCTCTCCTCGGGCCGTGTCACTCCAACGGGAGCGCGGGCCGTCGCCTCAGTTCAGTCTTTTGGGTTGGTGGGGGCTGTCCAGGGAAAAGGCCGGAATCTCGACCTCGAACAGCTCGCCCGAGCCCCGTTCCATGCCGTAGCGCCCGGCCATGATGCCCGAGGGGGTCGGCAGGGGGGTGCCGCTGGTGTAGCGGAAGGATTCGCCCGGCTGCAGCACCGGCTGCTCGCCGACCACGCCGGCGCCGCGCACCTCCTGCATGCGTCCGAGGGAATCGGTGATCTGCCAGTAGCGCGTCTTCAGCTGCACGGTGTCGCCGCCCAGGTTCTCGATCTCGATCTTGTAGGCCCAGACGTAGTGGTCCTCCTCCGGCGAGGACTGGTCCTCCAGATAGATCGGCTCGACCGTCACGCGGATCGAATCGGTGGTCGCGGAGTACATTCGGGGGCCGGACTCCAGTGTCGGCGGTTGGCGCGGATATTACCCCGCGCCCCAGCCCCTTGAAAGGCGCATCCGAGGGCCCGGAGCGGCCGCGAAAGACGCGTGCGGGGCGGGGCCTAGCGGCCGGTTTCCGGGAGCGGACCGCCGCGGACCGGTGCTGCGGGCGCCGGCCCGGCCTCGCTCTCGGGCGCCGGCTCCGGGGCGAGCTCGACGACCCGTCCCGCGGCCGCCTCGGCGTCGGCCCGGTCGTGGGTGACCAGCAGGGTCGGCAGGCCCTGGGCGCGGGCGTGGCCGAAGACGAAACGCCGGAAGCGGTCCCTCAAGGCTACGTCCAGCTTGGCGAAAGGCTCGTCCAGCAGCAGCGCCTTGGGCTCCGAGAGGAGGGTGCGCAGCAGGGCGACCCGCGCCCGCTGGCCGCCCGAGAGGGTCGCCGGATCGCGCGCGCCGAAGCCCGCGAGATCGGCCTCGGCCAGGGCGGCCTCGATACGCACGGCGCGGCGATCGCGCGGGCCGGGCGGCAGTCCGAAAGCCAGGTTCTCGGCCACCGAGAGGTGGGGAAACAGCAGGTCGTCCTGGAACAGGATGCCGACCCGCCGGCGCTCGGGCGGCAGGGCGGTGATCTCCGCCCCCGCCAGGCGCACCGAACCACCGGCGCGGAAGGCCGGGTCCAGGCTGCCGCAGAAGAAGGCCAGGAGGCTCGACTTGCCGCTGCCGCTCGGCCCCATGACGGTCACTACCTCGCCCGGCGCGACCGAAAGGCTCAAGGGGCCAATCAGGGTGCGGCCGGAGAGCTCCAGCCTGACCTCCCTGAGCTCCAGATTTCCCGTCGGCGCCATTTCCTTGTCCAGCTCTCCAGCCATCAAGCACGGCCGCCAAGGGCGCGCCGCTCGCGGAACAGCCAGGCCGGCAGGGCCAGCGCCCCGGCGAAGGCGACGAGCGGCAGCAGCGCCTGCAGGAAGGCGTAGACGCCCATGACCCGCCGGTCGCCGCCGCCGAAGAGGGCGACGGCCTCGGTCGTCAGGGTCACGAAGCGCCCGCCGCCCGCGAACATGGTCGGCAGGTACTGTGCCACGCTGACGGCGATCCCGATAGCGAAGGCGAACAGCACCGGACGCAGCAGCATGGGCAGCTTGATGCGCCAGAACACCCGGTTTGGGCCGACGCCGAGGCAGAGTGCCGTGCGCGGGTAGCGCTCGTCCAGCGCCCGGTAGGGGTCGGCGAGGGCCAGGAAAACGTACGGCAGGACGAACAGCAGGTGGCTCCAGACCAGCGCCGCCCAGGTGCCGTCGAGATCCGCCAGGATGGCGAGAATCTGGGCGCCGAAGAGGAAGGCCACCTGGGGCACCAAAAGCGGCGTGTAGAGCAGCCAGAGGGCGAGCGCCCCGGGCCGCAGGCGGCGGCGCTGCTCGTTCTCCAGGCAGGCGAGCACCAGGGCGAGCGCGATCAGAGCCGAGACCACGGCCAGGACGGCGGTGGTGCCGGTGATCCAGGCGAGTCCTTCGCCCTGGCGCGCCCAGTTGTCGAGGGACCAGCTGTCCGGGAGCGCCGAGGGATAGCGCCAGCGGCGGGCGAAGGACCAGAGTCCCAGCGCCACCAGGGCGAGGCCCGCGAGGGCGAAGACGGCCAGCATGCCCGTGGCCGCGCCGAGGCCGGAGAGACGCCCGCCGCCGCCCCGCCGGCCGGAGGTCAGCCAGACGCGGCCCGCCGCCGCCACCGCGATCTCCAGGCCGCGCCAGGCGAGGATGGCGCCCGCCACGATGGCGAGCTGGAGCACGGCGCCCGCCGCCGCGACGAAGCGTAGCGCCAGGTCCGGATCGTTGAACCAGCGGAAGACCTGGACCGCCAGGGTCGGCGGCGTGGCGGGCGCCAGGATGAGGGCCATGTCGACCACCGAGAGGGAGAAGGCGAGCACCGCGTAGATCGGCAGCCGGATCTGCGGGTAGATCGCCGGCAGCACCGTCTTCAGCCAGGCGGCGGCGGGGCCGTAGCCGAGCGAGCGGGCCACCGCCAGGCGCTCGCGGGCCTGCACCTGGTCGAGGGCGGCCAGGCTCATGAGCAGCAGGAAGGGCGTCTCCTTCAGCACCAGGCCCGCCGCCAGCGCAAGCCCATAGGGATCCTGCAGGCTCGCCACGTCGGGCGGCACCTGCCAGCCGGTTGCCCAGGGCGAGGCCAGGCGGGCGAGCCATCCGCTGGGCGCCACCAGAAAGGCGACGCCGATGGCGAGCGCCGCATGGGGCACCGAGAGCAGCGGCGCCAGCAGCCGGCGCAGGCGCGTGAGCAGCCGCCCCTGGTGGCAGGCGGCGAGGAACCAGACGGTGAGGAGGAAGGAGACCAGGGTGGCGAGCAGGCCGGAGATGAGCGTCAGGCGCAGGCTGCCCGGGAGGCCCGGATGTGCCAGCAGGCTGCGCCAGGGTGCCAGCGATAGCTCCTGCCCGCCGAGCGCCGGCAGATAGCCAACAGCCGGCAGCCAGGTGCCGATGAGGCCGGCTGCGATTGGCAGCAGGAAGAGCGCCAGGGTGAGGGTCGGCGCGTGGCGCAGCAGCCCCCGCCGGGGCGCGGCCTCGCGCGCTAGCGGCTGTAGCGCTTCAGCCATTCGCCCTCGATACGGGTCATCCAGGAGGGATGGGGCTCCAGCAGCGCCGGCCCCAGCTCCTCGGGCGTCAGGCTGGCCGCGCCGAGCGGCAGCTCGTCGAACAGCCTGCGATCGGCCGGCGGCAGCCTGGCGACGTCGAGCACAGTCTCGTCGCCCCAGTGGGCGATGTCCTGCTTTCGCGCCTGGGCCTCGGGGCTCATCAGGAAGTTGGCGACCGCGAGCGCGCCTTCCTTGCTGCGGGAGTTGTAGGGAATGGCCACGAAGTGGACGTTGCCGATGGTGCCGCCGTCGAGCACGAAGACCCGGGCGCTCTCGGGCAGGAGCCCCTGGTCGATCAGGGAAGAGGCCTCCGAGGGATAGAAGGAGATGGTGATGTCAACCTCGCCGTCGTCCAGCAGCATGCGCTGGGCCGTGCCGGTGGCGGGGAAAAGCTCGCCATCCCGCCAGAGGTGGGGATGGAGCGCATCGAGATAGGCCCAGAGCGGCGCGGTCGCCCCTTCGAACGCGGCGTCGTCGGCCACCGGCTGCTGCAGCAGGTCGGGCTCGGGGGTGGTCTCGATCAGGATCTGCTTCAGGAAGGTGGAGCCGATGAAGTCCGGCGGCGCCGGGTAGGTGAAGCGCCCCGGGTTGGCCTCAGCCCACGCGAGGAACTCCGCCATGCTGCGGGGCGGCTCGGCGACCCGGGCGCCGTCGTAGATGAAGTTGATCTTGGCGGCCCCCCAGGGCGCCTCCAGCCCCTCGGTCGGCACCGTGAAGTCGACCAGGGTGGCGGGCTTGCCCGCGGTGTCCACCAGGGCGAAGTTGGGCAGCAGGCCGGTGATGGGGCCGTAGAGCAGGCCGTTTTCTTTCATGGCGGCGAAGTTCTCGCCGTTGATCCAGATGAGGTCGACGGAGCCGCCCTCGTCCTTGCCGGCCGCCTTCTCGGCCACCACCCTCGAGACCGCCTCGGCGGTGTCGCCCAGCTTCACGTGGCGCAGGGTGACGCCGTGCTCCTCGGCCACCCGCTCGCCGACCCAGGCGATGTAGGCGTTGATGCGCTCGTCGCCGCCCCAGGCGTTCCAGAAGACCTCCTGGCCTTCGGCCTTGGCGAGGATCTCCTCCCAGTCCGCGCCGCCGGCGGCGGGTTGGGCGAGGGCAAGGGCCGTCGTGATTGCGAACGCGGCCATCGCCGCGAAAGCGCGCAGTCTCCTCAGCATGATCGAACGTCCGCCTTCCTGGTCGCCTGGCCGGGCGCCGAGACTAGCCCCCCGCGCCGGCTCTGTCACCCGAGGGCGAGGGGACTGGCGGCTTCTTGAACGGGCGTGATGGCTCGCCTATAAACGGAACAGGGCGGGCGTAGTTCAGAGGTAGAACGTCAGCTTCCCAAGCTGAATGTCGTGGGTTCGATTCCCATCGCCCGCTCCATGCGCCGCCCGCGGCCGAGCGCGTAGCTGAAGACCAGCAGCAAGTATTTGGGCGTCGGGTATCAGATGCCAGTAGACGACACCCTAGGCATCTCTCCTCTGAAAGCCGGCATCTGATTTCGATGGTGGGCGCGGCTGGGATTGAACCAGCGACCCCCGCCGTGTGAAGACGGTGCTCTCCCGCTGAGCTACGCGCCCGGAGGTCTATCGGAAGGGCCCTCGTTTAGAGCGGGGCGGCGGGGCTGTCAAGCGGACCCGCCCCGACCCGCCTGGGCCCGATGTGCGCGGGCACGGGCGCTGCTCGCCCGTTTTCGTTCTGCCATAAATCGGCCGTTAACCCTCGTCAGCCTTGGATGGCGCGAGGGCGTAGGGATTTGCGGCGGCGCGGGCGGTTGTGGCACGGTCCGCGCGAGTCGTGCCACGTGTCCCTGTCACACCAAAACGAGGTTCGCCAGGATGGGCCCAAAATGAGCCGCGAATGAGCCGCGAAGGTCTTGCCGTCGTCGTGCTGGCCGCCGGGCAGGGTGCCCGGATGAAGTCGGATCTGCCCAAGGTGCTGCACCCCCTGGGCGGCCGGCCCATGCTGCGCTGGGTGCTCGACGCGGTCGCGGCCCTCGGGCCCGCGGAGGTCGTCGTGGTGGTGGGCGCCGACCAGCCCCAGGTGGCCGAGGCGGCGACGCCCCACCGCACCGCGGTCCAGGACCCGCCGCTCGGCACCGGCCACGCTGTGATCGCCGCCCTCGCTGAGCTGGGCCTGGAAGAGGCCCGGGACGCCATGGCGTTCGACGAGGTGCTGGTGGTGAACGGCGACACGCCGCTCCTGAGGCCCGAGACCCTCAAGCGGCTGATCGCCCTGCGGCGCGATGCGGAGGCGCCGCCGGCGCTTGCCGGGCTCGCCTTCCGGCCGGCCGACCCGGGCCACTACGGCCGCTTCCTGCTGGAGGAGGACGGCCGGGTGCGCCGCATCGTCGAGGCCGCCGACGCCGGGCCGGCCGAGAAGGCCGTCGACCTCTGCAACGCCGGCCCGCTGCTGGCGGACGCCCGGCAGCTGGGCGCGCTCTTGGCGCGCTGCGGCCGGGACAACGCCAAGGGCGAGATCTATCTGACCGACGTCTACGCGCTCGCCCACGAGGCGGGCCTGGAGGCCCGGGTGCTGGAGGCCGACGCGGAGGAAGTGCAGGGCGTCAACTCCCGCGCCGATCTCGCCGTCGCCGAGGCCCTGCTGCAGACCCGGCTGCGGGGCCAGGCCATGGCGGCGGGCGCCACCCTGATCGACCCCTCGACCGTCTGGTTCTCCGCCGATACGGTGCTGGGGCGCGACGTCACCATTGAGCCTTGCGTCTTCCTCGGCCCGGGCGTGGTGCTGGGCGACGGCGTCACCGTGCACGCCTTCTGCCACATCGTCGGCGCCCATATCGAGGCCGGCGCCGAGATCGGCCCCTTCGCGCGCTTCCGCCCCCAGTCGGTGCTCGGGCCCGGCGTGCGCATCGGCAACTTCGTCGAGGTCAAGAACAGCCGCCTCGGGCCGGGCACCAAGGCCAACCATCTGAGCTACCTGGGCGACAGCGAGGTGGGCGCGAAGGTCAACATCGGCGCCGGCACCATCGTCGCCAACTACGACGGCTTCGCCAAGCACAAGACCAGCATCGGCGACGGCGTCTCGACCGGCTCCAACAGCGTCCTGGTCGCCCCCATCACCGTCGGCGCGGGCTCAATCGTCGGCGCCTTGAGCGCCATCACCCGGGACGTGCCGCCGGACTCCGTCGCCGCCGAGCGCGCCCAGCAGACGGTCAGCGAAGGCGCCGCGAAACGCTACCGCGGGCGCAGTCCGGCGGCCTCCGGCAAGACCTCGGACAAGAGACGGAAGGAAGGCTGAGCCATGTGCGGGATCATCGGCATTCTGGGCCAGGCGCCGGTGGCGCCGCTGCTGCTGGACGCCCTCAAGCGCCTCGAGTACCGGGGCTACGATTCGGCGGGTGTGGCGACGCTTGTGAACGGTCGGATCGAGCGGCGTCGGGCCGAGGGGAAGCTGGTGAACCTGGAGGCGCTCCTGGGCGAGGAGCCGGTCGCGGGCACCATCGGCATCGGCCACACCCGCTGGGCGACCCACGGCCGGCCGAGCGAGGCCAATGCCCACCCCCACGCCAACGAGCACGTGGCCGTGGTCCACAACGGCATCATCGAGAACTTCCAGGAGCTGCGCGGCGAGCTGGCGGCGGCCGGCCACCGCTTCGAGACCGAGACCGACACCGAGGTGGTGGTCCACCTGGTGAGCGAGCAGCTGACCCGGCAGCTCGACCCGGAGGCGGCGGTGGCGGCGGCCTTGGCCCGCCTCGAGGGGGCCTTCGCCCTCGCCATCATCTTCGCCGGGCGCCATGACCTGATGATCGGGGCGAGGAAGGGGAGCCCGCTGGCGGTGGGCTACGGCGAGGGGGAGATGTATCTGGGCTCCGACGCGCTGGCGCTCTCGTCCCTGACCGACCGCATCTCCTACCTGGAGGAGGGCGACTGGGTGGTGCTGGACGGCCAGGGCGCCCAGGTGCACGACGCCCGCGGCCACAAGGCAGAGCGGGCGGTCACCCGCACGGCCTTCTCCGGGGCGCTGATCGGCAAGGGCCAGTACCGCCACTTCATGGAGAAGGAGATCTTCGAGCAGCCGGCGGTGCTCGGCGACACCCTGACCGCCTTCATCAACCCCTTGAGCCGCCGGGTCGAGCTGCCGGAGCTGCCCTTCGACTTGGGGAGCCTGCCGCGCCTCACCATCGGCGCCTGCGGCACGGCCTTCTACGCAGGGCTGGTGGCGAAGTACTGGTTCGAGCAGCTGGCCGGCCAGCCGGTGGAGGTGGACATCGCCTCGGAGCTGCGCTACCGGGAGGCGCCGCTGCCGGTGGGGGGCCTGGCGCTCTTCATCTCCCAGTCGGGCGAGACCATCGACACCCTGGCCGCCCTCAACTACGCCCGGGCCGAGGGCCAGCACATCGCGTCCGTCATCAACGTGCCCGAGAGCGCCATCGCGAGGGCCTCGGACGCGGTCTTCCACACCCTGGCGGGCCCGGAGATCGGGGTCGCCTCGACCAAGGCCTTCACCACCCAGCTGGCGGTGCTCGCCTGCCTCGCCATCGCCACGGCGCGGGCGCGCGGCGCCATCGACGAGGCGCGCGAGGCGGCCCTCACCCTGGCCTTGAGCGAGGTGCCGGCGCGCGCGGCGGAGGTCCTCAACCACGACGCCCGCATCCGGGCCATCGCCCACGAGCTGGCCGAGGCCCGGGACGTGCTCTACCTGGGGCGCGGCACGGCCTATCCGCTGGCCATGGAAGGGGCCTTGAAGCTGAAGGAGATCAGCTACATCCACGCCGAGGGCTACGCCGCCGGCGAGATGAAGCACGGGCCCATCGCCTTGATCGACGAGGCGGTGCCGGTCATCGTCTGCGCGCCCTCGGGGCCCTTGTTCGAGAAGGCGGCCTCCAACGTGCAGGAGGTGATCGCCCGCGGCGGCAAGGTGGTGCTGATCTCCGATCACGAGGGCGTGGCGCGCCTCGGCGACCAGGTGGCCCACGTCGTCGAGCTGCCGGCGGTCGACCCCTTCGTCGCCCCCCTGCTCCAGGCCATCCCCATCCAGCTCCTCGCCTACCACGCGGCGCTCGCCAAGGGCACCGACGTCGATCAGCCCCGGAACCTCGCCAAAAGCGTCACAGTGGAATAGGGGTTCGAGCCCCGGCGTGCGACCTGGACATCCCGGGCATCGGGCCGTTCACCTGGCGGCTTGCGGCGCGGCCCGGGCTTCTTGGCAGCTGATCACCCGCTCGAGACGGCTGCTCTCCGACAAGATGATGTCGAGATAGCGGGTCCGCTGGACGTCCGGCAGCTCCGGGTGGTCTCGCAGGATCTCCGAGAAGGAGCGGATGGACGTCAGCGGCGTCTTCAGCTCGTGGATGAATTGGGTCGCGGGCGCGTCCGATGTGGATAACTTCGGGCGGCCGCTCGCCCAGCCGGCCACGACCGTCGCCAGCCGGCGGGCCATGCGGCGCAAGGTGCGGGCGCGCAGGGCCCGGCCCTTGGCGATGTAGTAGGCGACGACTTCGGGAGTGATCTCGTGGGGCGTCGGCGCGGGACGGACCCTTGCCGTGCCGCTCAGCCAGACCGATTCTTCGACGGTGTAGGACCACATGGCAAACCTCCGTTGGCACGGACGTTTCCATCCCGGGTCTTGTTGTTGTTCTTGTACTAGGCGCGGCCTTGTCGTTCTGGAAGGTAGGATCGTGCGGCGGTGCATTCAAGAAATTTTTGCATTGCACAAGTAGTGAGCGGCCTGCCGCCAAATTGGGCAAGAGTCACTGTGCTGTCACGATTTATTCAATATTTTCGGGTGAATAGGGAATTCCCGTGCGCGTCTGCAAGAAAGCGTTGAAACGCTTGAGTCTCGCTTGCGGTACTCGGTTGGGGAAAGAAAAGGCTTGATACGCTGCGTTGCAACATGAGAGCCTAGAGGCTGTTGGCGGGCCGGATCCAGCGTGCAGCCCCACGCTTACGATCCGCTCGCCCGCCAACGACGCCAATGGCGTTTCCTCCCAGCACTCGGGCCACGCCGCTTTGGCGGCGTGGCCTCTTTTTCTTCGAGGCCGGTCGCCACTACCACAAGCTTACCCCAAAGGGCCGGTTTCCCGCAATCGGGCGGTCGCCGGGGCCGTCCTCTACCTTCAGTCGGTCGCCCGGCCTTCCGCCGTCGGCGCGTGCCTGGGATCGATGGGCGTGAGGATTCCCAGGCGCTCTTCGATCGCCTCCGCGGCGTCCAGGCAGAGCTCCTCGCGCAGTCGCGGGCCGATGATCTGGACCCCCTGGGGCAGGCCGCCCTCGATCCCGACCGGCAGGGCGACGCTCGGCAGGCCCAGCAGATTGCAGACCTCCGTGAGGCGCAGGGAGCGGATGATGCGGTCGAGCGGTTCCGGGCCGGCCAGGTCCTCGCCGACCTGGAAGGGAGGTCGCGTGGAGACCGGGCCCAGCACCAGGGGACGGTCCGCCAGGAAGCGGCTCCAGTCCCGGGCGAGGGCGTGGCGCGCGCCGATGGCGGCCATGTAGGTCGGCAGGTCGGGCGTCGCCCCGCCGCTTGCGATCAGGGTGTCCAAATAGGCGCCGTCCCGCTCGGACATCATTTCCTTTATGCCGGAGAGGTAGCTCCGCATCTCCAGGTCGGCGATGCATGGGATGATGCGGGCCGCCTCCTCGAGGCCGGGCGGTTCAATGTCCTCGACCGCGTAGCCGGCATCGGCGAGGGCGTCCGCCGCCTTGCCGACCGCGGCAGCGATGGCGGGTGCAGGTTCTTCGCAGCCGGGCGCGCGGCTGACGGCGACCCGCGGCGGCTCGGTCCCGGCGGTCTCGGACGCCGGCGCCGGGGTCCACCAGGGATCGCCGGGATCGGGCCCGCTCATGATCGCCAAAGCGAGCCGCAGGTCGGCGATTCGCCGGGCCATCGGACCCTGGACCGCGGCGAACTGCTCGTAGAACAGCGGCGGCTCGGTGAAGAGGTCCGTGGCGACGCGCGAGATGCGGCCGAAGCCGGGCTTGAGGGCAGCAATGCCGCAGCAGAAGGCGGGGTAGCGGAGGGATCCGCCCATGTCGCCGCCGACGCCGAGCGGCGACATGCCGGTCGCGAGCGCGGCCGCCTCGCCGCCGCTGGAGCCGCCCGGCGTCCGCCCGGGGTCCCAGGGATTGAGGGTGGCGCCGTAGAGAGCGTTGTCGGTATGCCAGCGCAGTCCGAACTCGGGCAGGTTCGTGCGGGCGATGGGCACGGCGCCCGCCCGCTTCAGGTGGGCCACGATGGGGACGTCCTTCTCCGCCACGGCGTCCTTCAGAGCGGCGACCGCGTGGCTGGTGGCCGAGCCGGCCAGGTCCAGGTTCTGCTTCAGGGTGACGGGCACGCCGTGCAGCGGCCCCGGCTGTTCCCCGGCCGCGAGCGCCCGGTCCGCTGCATCAGCGCCTGCAAGCGCCGACGCCTCCAGCACCTCCGTCACCGCGTTGATCCTGGGGTTGACCGCCGCGATGCGCGCCAGGTGGGCCGCGACCACCTCCCGGCTCGACACGTCCTTCTCCCGGATGGCCTTCGCCAGCTCGCCGGCGCTCTGGCGCCAGAGGGACTCCGTCATCTCGGTCTTGCTCCTTCGTCGTCCTGTGTTCGTGTTTCCGTGCCTTCGACTAAGCCCGCTGGTCCCGCCGCGCCCGCAGCGCGAAGAACAGGGGGATCTCCTGGCGCGCCAGGCGCTCCGCCCTGGTCTCCTGGCGCGTGCCGGCGGGCGCCCCGGCCGGTATCTCCCTGAGCGCCTCCAACAGGAATCCGTTCCGGCGCAGGGCCTCGGTGTAGGCCTCCAGCGGCCGGTGGTAGCTGCGGGTGGAGCCGGGGCGGCCGCGTCCGTAGGGTTGCATGGGCACCTGAAGCGGCGTCAGGTAGCTGTCGATGCGCCGGTAGCGCAGGCGCCGGCCTTCGTCCCAGCCCCAGCCGCTCTGGCGCGGCACGCGGAAGCAGGGGTGGGTCATGACCGCCACCAGCCGGCCGCCGCGCCTGAGGGCCCAGGCGGCGGATCGCACCGCGTCCTCCAGCGGGTCGATGTCCTGCAGGCTGAGCAGGAAGGCGGCCGCGTCGAACCGCGCCCGGCCGATCTCGGGGCGTTCGGCCAGCCGGGTTGCGTCGCCGACCAGGAACCGGGCCTTCGCGCCGTGGTGGCGCCGGGCGAGGGCGATCAGCCTCGGGCTCAGATCGACGCCGAGGTAGCGGGCATTTGCGGAGAGGACCGTAGGGGCTAGCGCGCCGGCCCCGCAGCCGATGTCGAGCAGCCATTCGCCTGACCGCGGCTTCAGCAGCTCCAGCAGCGCCGGAACGGCCAGCTCGCGGTGATGGCGGCTGCCCTCGGGCCCGGCCCAGCCGGCATACCAGTCGGCGACCGGGTCCCAGCTGCGGCTGCTTCGCGCCTCCCTCCGGCGCGCTGCCGGAGGCTTGTTGCGGTTTCGCGCCATGCCGTCGTCTCGTATGGGGGTGATGAGGCGGTCGCACGCCTCGAAGGAGGCCCGCCGGGGGGGCGGCGCGGGGCGCGGGACGCTTCTCTACCGCTGATCGGGAAGGCACGCGCGCCAAACCCCGGTCCGTAGAGGCCGGGTCGGTGGCAGCTCGAAGTGTGGCTGCTATTCGAGGGCGCGATCTATCATGCCCGGAGACTAGGCCAAGGCCGGGCGCGGTTCAAGCGGGCGGGCGCCTGGTCCGCCGCCAGCCATCCAACAGCGCCAGCGCGGCGGGCACGAGGGCGAGGGTAGCGATGAAGAGGTAGAGACCCCGCGGGCCGAAGGTCTCCATGGTAAGGGCCGCAGCGGCGGGACCGGCGACGGTTCCGGATTCGTAGGACACCATCAGCACCGCGGCGCCCGCCGTATAGGCCGCGGGATCGAGCCGGTCGTTGGCGTAGACCGTGCCCAGGGTGAAGATGGTGTGGCAGATGCCGCCACAGATCGCTCCGGCGACCAGGAGGAGCGGCAGGGCCGGCCGCTCCAAGACGCCGAGGAGGCCCGCGGCCATCGCGCCGAGCAGGCAGAGCACCACGATGGTGGGATTGCGCCCCAGCCGGTCGGACAGCAGGCCTGCCGGGTACTGCACGAAGAAGGCGCCGAAGTGACTGAAGAAGACGAAGGCCGAGAGGGCCAACGTGCCCAAGGCCAGATAGCGCCCATAGAGGGGCACCAGGCCGTAGATCGCCGCCGTCGTCAGACCGCCGACGAAACAGCAGACCAATGCCAGCGGCGCGCGCCGGGCGACCAGGAAGAACGGAAACCGCAAGCGGGAGTCCGGCACCGGGCCGGACAAGCGGTTGAGGGAAGCTGGCAGAATCGCAGAAGCGTAGAGCAGGCCGGCGATCAGGAATACGGAGAGCCCGATGCTTTCGTAGAGGCCGATCAACAGGAAGGAGCCGCCGGCGACGGCGGTCAGTCGGACGGTCTCGTAGGTGGCCAGGACGCGTCCGCGGGTACGGTTCTCAGTGGCGTGATTGAACCAGCTGTCCACCACCACGTAGTAGGTTCCGATGGCATAGCCGGTGACCGCCCGCACCAGGGGCCAGACGGCCGGCTGCTCGACCAGCAGGAGGGCGCCGGTGGATAGCGCGGCCAGCACGGCAGCACAGGCGAAGGCCCACTTGTGGCCGAGCCGCGCGACCAGGGCGCTGCAGGTCAGGGACGCGGTCAGAGTCCCGGCGAAGTAGGCCGAGGTGGCCAGGCCGACCGAACTGTCCGAAGCGCCGCTCTTCGCCATCTCCAGGGCGACCAGCGCAAAGTTGCCGCCGTTGCTCAGGCCGAACAGCGCCACGCCGAACGAAACCCCCGCCATGCTGCGCAGGATCCGTCCCAGACCCTCGCCGGGTCGCGCCTCGCTTTGCGCCTGGCCGTGATCGTTCATGCTGAGCAGGCCGCTTAAACCATGATTCGAATATTCCGGGAATATCGATATATCAACGCGCAAGCCGAGACGCAAGCGCTCGTGCGGCGAGTGTGCCGGAAGCGTCGCGCGGAGGTTGCCGGGTTCCGAAGGGCCGAGGCCTGGGAGGTCGCCGGAAGTAAGGCGGGTGCTAGGCGGCGGGGCGCTCGAGGAGCGAGAGCAGCGTGTCCCGGTAGTCGTCGAAGCCGGGCACGGCGCGGCCCGCCACCTTGGCACCGTCGTCCCACTTGCGCAGGGCCACGGCCTCGCGCCAGTAGGGCTGGTCCTCGAAGGCCGCGGCCTCGTCCCCGCTCATAACCCCGCCCTGGAGGGAGAGGCTGTGGCGCGAGGCCTGGCTGAGCTTGTCGTAGTAGCCCCGCTCGTGGGCGCAGAGCCAGCGCTTGGCCGGCACGTGCAGGCGGACCGGCGCGGCGACCGCCTCGGGAAAGGCCGTCGCCAGCCAGGTGGCGCCGACCGTCTCGTGACGGCCGTCGCTCTTCAGGAAGTCGCCGCGCCCGCTGTGCTCGTCGATCAGCAGATGGCCGATATCGTGGAAGAGGGCGGCGATCACCTGAGCCAAGGGCGCCTCGTCCCGGCGTGCTCATCGGGCTCCTGGCCTGGAGCTGGCTGCCGGTCGAGATGCACAAGGTGGTGTCCCTGTTCGCCGACGCCCGGAACATGGCGCAGTACGCCAGCGCCTTCCTCAAGCCCGACTTCCACGACTGGCTGCTCGTCCTCGAGGAAATGCTGCTGACGGTGCAGATCGCCATCTGGGGCACCGCGCTCGCGCCACGCCCCTTTTCCTCCCTACCCGGCCGGCGATATAGTGGCGCTAATCGGACATCCTTGATTTTCGTAACTGCAGCGGTAGGGGAGGGAACGCATCCATGACCGCCAAAGTCCACGCGGTTGCCGGCAACGGCGCGCCGCGCTTGAACGACATGAGCCTGTTCCGCCAGAAAGCCTATGTTGACGGCGCCTGGATCGACGCCGATTCCGGCGAGACCATCGAGGTGACCAACCCGGCGAACGGCGATGTTCTGGGCACCGTGCCCAAGCTGAGCGCCGCCGAGACCCGGCGCGCCATCGAGGCGGCCGAGCGGGCCTGGCCCGCCTGGCGGATCAAGACCGGCAAGGAGCGCGCGGCGGTGCTGCGCAAGTGGTTCGACCTCATGATGGCGAACCAGGAGGATCTCGCCATCCTCATGACGCTGGAGCAGGGCAAGCCGCTCGCCGAGAGCCGCGGCGAGATCGCCTACGGCGCCAGCTTCGTCGAGTGGTTCGCCGAGGAGGCGAAACGAGTCTACGGCGACACCGTCCCGCCCCACCAGGAAGACAAGCGCATCGTCGTCATCAAGCAGCCGATTGGCGTGGTGGCGGCGATCACGCCCTGGAACTTCCCCAACGCCATGATCACCCGCAAGTGCGCCCCGGCCCTCGCCGCCGGCTGCCCGGTGGTGATCAAGCCGGCGACGGCGACGCCCTATTCCGCCTACGCCCTCGCGGAGCTTGCCGAGCGGGCCGGCTTCCCGGCCGGCATTCTCAACGTGGTCACCGGGGCCTCGCGGGAGGTCGGCGGCGAGCTGACCGGCAACCCGATCGTGCGCAAGCTTTCCTTCACCGGCTCCACCGAGGTCGGCAAGCTGCTGATGAAGCAGTGCGCCGAGACGGTGAAGAAGGTCTCCATGGAGCTGGGCGGCAACGCGCCCTTCCTGGTCTTCGACGACGCCGATCTCGACGCCGCGGTCGAGGGCGCCATGATGTCGAAGTTCCGCAACACCGGGCAGACCTGCGTCTGCGCCAACCGCATCCTGGTGCAGGACTCGGTCTACGACGCCTTCGCCGCCAAGCTGGCGACCGCCGTCCAGGCCCTCAAGGTGGGCCACGGCCTGGAGGAGGGCGTGAGCCAGGGGCCGCTGATCGACCAGGCGGCGCTGGAGAAGGTGGAGGAGCACCTGCACGACGCCAAAGGCAAAGGCGCCCAGGTGGTGACCGGCGGCGAGCGGCACGAGCGCGGCGGCACCTTCTTCCAGCCGACCGTGCTGACCGAGGTGACGACCGACATGAAGGTCACCCAGGAGGAGACCTTCGGCCCGCTGGCGCCGCTCTTCCGCTTCAAGACCGACGAGGAGGCGATCGCGCTCGCCAACGACACCGAGTTCGGCCTGGCGAGCTACTTCTACGCCCGCGACCTCGGGCGCGTCTGGCGGGTCGCCGAGGCGCTCGAGAGCGGCATCGTCGGCATCAACACCGGCATCATCTCGACCGAGGTGGCCCCCTTCGGCGGGATCAAGGAATCGGGCATCGGCCGCGAGGGCTCCAAGTATGGCATGGACGACTTCCTGGAGATCAAATACCTCTGCATGGGCGGTATCTGAGGGTCCGGGATCGTTCCAGGACTTCGTTGCAGGGGTCCGTTCCGGCAGTTTGTCGGGGCGGCCCCTCAGCAGGCGCGAGGGGGAGGAGGCTGAGCGATGATCAAGGGGCTCCACCACAACGCCTACCGCTGCCGGGATTCCGAGGAGACCCGGGCCTTCTACGAGGACTTCCTGGGTCTGCCGCTGGCCGACGCCTTCGAGATCAAGGAGTCCAAGACGGGCCGCGACGTGCGGGTGCTGCACAGCTTCTACCGGCTCGGCGACGGCTCCTTCCTCGCCTTCTTCGAGGTGCCGGGCGTGCCTTTCGAGTTCAAGGCGCAGCACGACTACGACCTGCACATCGCCCTCGAGGTGGACGCCGAGACCCAAGGCCGCCTGTTCGAGAAGGGCAAGGCGGCCGGCGTCGAGACCCGCGGCGTGGCCGACCACGGCTTCATCCACTCGATCTACTTCCGCGACCCCAACGGCTACGTGATCGAGCTGGCCGCGCCCACGGAGACGGCCGAGGCCTATACCGCCCAGGCCGCGAAGACGGCCCACGGGGGCCTCGCCCAGTGGCAGGAGACCAAGCCGCGGGGCTCGTGAGCGCGCCTCGGCCTGCATTCCCTGCCCCGCCGAAGGTTCCATCAGTCTTGCCAGCGGGAGGCGCCCGGCATGAGCGACACGAGTAACCGCGAGGTGCTGCTGAAGGCGCGGCCCGAGGGCGGGCGGGTGACGCCGGAGCTGTTCGAGCTCAGGGAGGCGCAGATGCCGGCCCCCGGCCCCGGCGAGGTGCTGGTGCGGAACATCTACCTCTCCCTGGACCCGGCCATGCGCGGCTGGATCTCGGAGACCCCCAACTACCGGGACCCGGTGCCGCTGGGATCGGTCATGCCGGGCTTCACCGTGGGCGAGGTGGAAATCTCCGAGCATCCGGACTACGCCGCCGGGGAGCTGGTGTGCGGCCGTCTCGGCTGGCGCGACTGGGCGCTGGGCGACGAGACCACCATCGACCGCAAGGTGGAGCCGGCATACGCGCCCGTCACCACGGCGCTCCACGTGCTGGGCCACACCGGCTTCACCGCTTACCTGGGCCTGATGGAGGCGGGCCAGCCCAAGCGCGGCGAGACCGTGGCGGTCTCGACGGCCGCGGGCGCCGTCGGCTCCATGGTCGGCCAGATCGCCAAGCTGAAAGGCTGCCGGACCCTGGGGCTCACCGGCTCCGATGACAAGGTCCAAGCCTGCCGCGAGCGTTACGGCTACGATGCCGCCATCAACTACAAGACCGCCGGGGACCTGTCGGCGGCGGTGGCCGCAGAGGCGCCCGAGGGCGTCGACGTCTACTTCGACAACGTGGGCGGCGAGATCTCCGACGCGGTCATGGCCAACCTCAGCGTAGGCGCCCGCGTCGTGGTCTGCGGCACCATGGGCATCCGCGACGTGGCGCCGGGCGAGCCCCAGCCGCCGGGACCGCGGGTCAACCGCACCCTGCTGATCAAGCGGGCGCGCATGCAGGGCTTCCTCTTCTTCGACCACGTGGACCGCATGCCGGAGGCGCTGGAGGAGCTGGCCGCCTGGGTGCGCGAAGGCAAGCTCCACTACGCCGAGGAGATCGTCGACGGCCTGGAGAACGCCCCCGCCTCGCTGGCGCGCCTGCTGGCAGGGCAGAACCAGGGCAAGATGATCGTCAGAGTGGGCGAGGAGCCGGGCTGAGCCCCGGTCGCCCGTCGACGCCAACCGACAAGGCATATCACTGCATGCCTCTCCAAGCGGACGACCACGTCTTCGACGGCTACCGGCCGGGGGCGCTGGCCGAGATCGTGCGCTTGCACATGGTCTACTACGCCCGGGAGTGGGGCTTCGGGCGGCCGTTCGAGGCCAAGCTGGGGGCGGAGATGGGCGAGTTCCTCGACCGCCTCGACCCGGAGCAAGATCTTTTCCTCGCGGCCTACGACGCCGCGAGCGCGGTGCAGGGCTCGGTCATCGTCGACGCCCGCGAGGCCGCCGGCGCAGGCGCGCACCTGCGCTGGTACATCGTCTCCGACGCGGCGCGCGGGCGCGGCCTGGGGCGGGCGCTGCTGGAGCGGGCCGTCGATCACTGCCAGGCGCGGGGCTTCGCCCGGGTCTACCTCACCACCTTCGCCGGCCTGGAGCCGGCGCGGCATCTCTACGAGTCCCTGGGCTTCCAACTGGTCGCCGAAAGCGACGAGGACCAGTGGCAGGGCGGCGTCCGCCAGCAGCGCTTCGAGCTCGACCTGACGGCGTGAAGGGAGCGGCGTGACCGTGGAACCGCTCGATATCGAAACGAAGACCGACTACGACCGGCACGCCGATGCCTACGCCCGGCATCGGGCGGTCAATCCGGCCCTGTTGGCGGCGCTGTCGGGTGCGGCCGGCGGCGCGGGCGCGCGGGTGCTGGAGGTGGGCGCCGGCACCGGCAACCACATCCTGGCCCTCGCTGAGGCGACCGGCTGCGAAGGCCATGGGGTCGAGCCGTCCGGGGAGATGCGCGCCCGGGCCCAGGTGCGGGCGGGCGGAGTCAGCTTCGTGGCGGGCCGCGCCGAGGGCCTGGAGTTCCCGGACGCGAGCTTCGATCTCATCTTCTCGGTCGACGTGATCCATCATGTGGGCGACAGGGCCGCCTACTTCGCCGAGGCTTGGCGCATCCTGAAATCCGGCGGGCGAATCTGCACCGCGACCGATTCCGAGGAGACCTTGCGTGCGCGGCGGCCGCTCGCCGTCTACTTCCCGGAGATCGTCGCGGTGGAGCTGAAGCGCTATCCGCGGATCGCGACTCTCAAGGCCGAGATGGCGGCGGCCGGATTCGGCGGACTCGCCGAGGAGGAGGTCGCCCACGGTTTCGAAGTCGAGTCCGCCGATCCCTATCGGGAGAAGGCCTTCTCCAGCCTGCTCTACATCGACGAAGCGGCCTTCGACCGGGGCCTCGCGCGCATGGAGGCCGACCTCGCCCGCGGGCCCATCGCCGGGCTCTCGCGTTATCTGCTGTTGTGGGGGACGAAGGCCTGAGCCCCTCGGTTTCAAAGCCGGGTGCGCTGCTCTAAAGTCCGGCGGCGAGGGTTGCGACACGGGCGGGCGGCATGGCGGACTACGACTTCGACCTCTTCGTCATCGGCGGCGGCTCGGGCGGCGTGCGGGGCGCGCGCATGGCGGCCCGGGCAGGGGCGCGGGTGGCGATCGTCGAGTCCTACCGCTACGGCGGCACCTGCGTGATCCGCGGCTGCGTGCCCAAGAAGCTCCTGGTCTACGCCAGCCACTTCCGCGAGGACTTCGAGGACGCCGCCGGCTTCGGCTGGGCGGTGGGCGAGAGCGCCTTCGACTGGACCCGGCTGATCGCCAACAAGGACAAGGAGATCGACCGCCTGGAAGGGGTCTACGAGCGGCTCCTGAGCGAGGCCGGGGTGACGACGCTGCGCGGCCACGGCCGACTGCTCGATCCCCACCGGGTCGAGATCGAGCGGCCCGGCAGCGGCGAGATCGAGGTCCACACGGCCGAGACACTGCTGGTCGCCACCGGCGGCCACCCTGTGTTCCCGCTCGGCCACGGCTGGGAGCACGGCATTTCCTCCAACGAGGCCTTCCACCTGGAGCGCCTGCCCGAGCGGGTTCTGGTCTACGGCGGCGGCTACATCGCCGTCGAGTTCGCCGGCATCTTCAACGGCCTGGGGTCCCAGGTCACCCAGGTCTACCGCGGCGCCCAGATCCTGCGCGGCTTCGACGACGACGTGCGCGACACCCTCGCCGGCGAGATCGTCAAGAAGGGCATCGACCTGCGCGTCGAGACCCAGATCGAGCGCATCGAGAAGCGCGGCGAGACCCTGCGGGTCCACCTGACGGACGGCCAGGTCCATGAATGCGACCTGGTGCTCGCCGCGACCGGCCGGCGCCCCAACACCGAGAACCTGGGCCTGGACGCGGCCGGGGTCGAGCTCGGCAACAAGGGCGAGATCAAGGTCGACGCCCACTCGTGCACCAGCCAGCCCAACATCTACGCTATCGGCGACGTGACCGACCGCATCAACCTGACGCCGGTGGCGATCCAGGAGGCCATGGCCTTCGTCGACACGGTCTACTACGGCCGGCCGCGGGCCATGGACCACGCCAACGTGCCGTCGGCCGTCTTCAGCCAGCCGCCGGTCGCGAGCGTCGGCCTGACCGAGGCCCGGGCCCGGGCCGAGCTCGGCGCCCTCGACATCTACCGCTCCACCTTCCGGCCCCTGAAGCACACGATGACCGGCCGCGACGAAAAGACCATGATGAAGCTGATCGTGGCCCGCGACAGCCAGAAGGTGGTGGGCGCCCACATGGTCGGCCTCGACGCGGCCGAGATCATTCAGGGCGTCGCCATCGCCATCAAGATGGGCGCCACCAAGGCCGACTTCGACGCCACGGTCGGCATCCACCCGACCGCGGCCGAGGAGTTCGTCACCCTGCGCGAGCCGGTCCCGGAAGCGGCCGAGAAGGCGGCGGAATAGGGCCGGCGGGACGGGATCTAGGGCCCGGCGCGGCCGATCAGCAGGAAGAAGTTGGCGGAGTGGACCTGGACCTGATTGCCGTCCAGGATGCCGTTCAGATCCTGGAAGAGCAGCCGGACGCGCAGGCCCTCGCCGCTCGCCTCCAGCTCGAAGTCCTCGACAGCGCGGTTCGCGCCCTGCTCCCTTAGGCGCTCGACGAAAGCCGCTAGGTCGACCTCGACCCGGCCGCGGTCCGGGCCGGAAACCAGCAGCTTTCCTTCGCTTGCCGCGAACCCCAGCTCGTAGGCTCCGCTGCCGTCCCCGCCGCCCAGGGTCGCCTGCCATTCATGCTGCGGATTGTAGGCATAGAGCTGGACCCGGCCGATCCGGTCGAAGCCGCGGATGTCGCTCAGGACCGCATTCGGCTGGACGTAAAAGTGGAAGCCGGGCATGGCGCCCTCGTAGAGCACGAAGGGCAGGCCCATGGCCTCGACGATCTTCGGCGCGTAGGGATCGCTGGAGAGGTCGAGGTCGCTGTCCTGGAACCAGGGCGCAAGGGTCTGGTGGCGCTCGGTGTCCCTCAGGTAGGCCACGATGGAGCTGATCTGCCTGTTGTCCGCCCGGGGCACGTCGCCCTCCGACGGCACGATCCGGCCGCCCTTCAGCAGGCCGTTGGCGACCAGCAGGTTCTCCAGGCGCGCCATCTGGCTCTTGAGGGAGACCGATTCCGCGCCCCAGGGTCCGAAGGAGCCGAGGGCGAGCAGAGCGGCGAGCGACAGCGGCACCACCTTGAGGCCGGTCCTCGGCCGCAGGGTCATGAAGGGCGCGAGCAGCAGCAGCCAGAGGGCGAAGGTCATGACCAGATAGCGGTCCTCGGTGACGCCGTAGGCCTCGACCCGCACGCCGATGGCGAGCGCCAGCAGGGCGGCCGGCACGATCAGCGCCGGGTAGAACCAGCGGTGGAACAGCCGCAGGTGCGCGGCCCCGCTCTCGCGCAGGGGATAGGCGATCAGGTGGACCGCCACCCCGAAGGCCGCGTAGCCCATGATCAGTGTCGCCACCTCGCCCCGCGGCAGGTCCCAGAGTACGGCGATCTTGACCATGAAGGCGTAGAGGATTGCGAAGTAGGCGACAGCAAGGGGCACCAGGATGTAGGTCGCGAGGAAGGCCAGCGGCGGGGGCATGGCCGCCTCCTCGGTCTCCTCGCCGCCCGCGAAACCGCCGGGCACCCCGGCGAGCAGCAGCCAGGGCGTCAGAAGGCCGAGGGCGAGCGCCCAGACGTCGGCGAAGAGCTCGTCCGGGACGTCGAGCCCGAACAGCTCGTCCAGGGCCCAGAAAGCGCTCGATATGCCTCCCGCCAGCACCAAGCCGACCAAGAGCGCGAAGGCGCCGGAGAACCAGGCGGCGCGGTTGAACTGCCAGAGCGCCAGGTCGTTCTGCCGCGACTGGGCAAAAGGGGCGGCCATGACCGCGAGCAGGCTGGCCGGCGCCAGGAACAGCGTGATGCCGCTCGACCAGAAGACGCCGATGTCGGCGGTGGCGATGCGCCAGGCGAGCAGGCCGACGGCGACGGCCGAGACCGCTAGAACCGCGACGCCGGACCAGCCGCGCGCCTCGCCCAGGAGCTGCACCGCCAGCAGCAGGAAGAAGCCAATGACGCAGAACCAGAGGATCCGTCCCACCAGGTCCTCGTCCGTGAGGTACCTGAACTCGTGGATGCTGAGGACCAGGGTGGCGGCGAAGACGAGGGCGCAGGCGAACGATAGGGGAAACCTGAGAGGCGTCGCCTTCAGATGGGGCCAGAAGGCCCTCCACTGGCGTACAATGTAGTCGCGCATCCTGTCCCCCAGTCTAGGTGTCCCCAGTTTAGGGCCGGCCCCTTAGGAAATGGCAAAGCTTCCAGGGCCTTGGGAAGGCCCGGCGCAATCCTGACAACCACGGGGTGGCCGCCCGGGCCATCTTGCCCGGCAAGATGGCCGAATGAGGGCGCAACCGGGGCCGCCGGAGGGCGCCGCGGCGTCCCGTGGAGCCTTTGGAGGCCGGCGGCCGGACCGGTCCCGGGACCGGGACAGGGGCTCGGAAGGGGTCCGGGCAGGGGTTCGGCGGGGGCTGGACGGGGGCTGGACGGGGGGCTTTTCCTGTGGAAATGTCGTCCCCAGGCCGCTACAACCCCCTCTCCCGCCTGCGAAAATGGGGCGGCGGGGGGGAATCTGAGGCCCTTTGAGGAAGCGAGGTCCGCTATGACGGCCACATGGAGCCCGGAATCCTGGCGCGCGAAGCCGATCCGCCAGGTGCCCAGCTATCCCGACGAGGCGGCGCTGGCCGATGTCGAGACGCGGCTTGCCGCCTATCCGCCGCTGGTCTTCGCCGGCGAGGCGCGGCGGCTGAAGGAGCAGCTCGGCGAGGTGGCCGCGGGCCGGGCTTTTCTGCTCCAGGGCGGCGACTGTGCGGAGAGCTTCGCCGAGTTCCATGCCAACAACATCCGCGACACCTTCCGGGTGATGCTGCAGATGGCGGTGGTGCTGACCTTCGGCGCCACCTGTCCGGTGGTCAAGCTGGGCCGCATGGCCGGCCAGTTCGCCAAGCCGCGCTCGGCGCCGACCGAGGCCCAGGGCGGCGAGGAGCTGCCCAGCTACCGGGGCGACATCGTCAACGGCATCGACTTCGATGCCGCCGCGCGGGTGCCCGATCCCGAGCGCCTGGTGCGCGCCTACAACCAGGCGGCGGCCACCCTCAACCTGCTGCGGGCCTTCGCCCAGGGTGGCCTCGCCGACCTGCAGAAGGTCCACCAGTGGACCCTCGAGTTCGTCGAGGGCAGCCGCCAGGGCGACCGCTACGAGGCCATGGCCGCGCGCATCGACGAGGCGCTGGAGTTCATGGCAGCCTGCGGGCTGACCTCCGAGAAGGTGCCGCAGCTGCGCGAAACCGACTTCTACACCAGCCACGAGGCGCTGCTGCTGAACTACGAGCAGGCGCTGACCCGGGTCGATAGCCTGACCGGCCAGTGGTACGACTGCTCGGCCCACTTCCTCTGGATCGGCGACCGCACCCGCCGGCTCGACGAGGCCCACGTGGAGTTTTTGCGCGGCGTCAAGAACCCCATCGGCCTCAAGTGCGGGCCGAGCCTGGAGGCCGACGACCTGCTGCGCCTGATCGACGTGCTGAACCCGGAGAACGAGCCGGGCCGCCTGACGCTGATCGCCCGCATGGGGGCCGACAAGGTGGCCGCCGGGCTGCCGCCCCTGGTACGCGCAGTGACCCGCGCCGGGCGCAACGTGGTCTGGTCCTGCGACCCCATGCACGGCAATACCATGAAGTCCTCCACCGGCTACAAGACCCGGCCCTTCGAGCGCATCCTGAAGGAGGTCAAGAGCTTCTTCGAGGTGCATAGGGCCGAGGGCAGCTACGCCGGCGGCGTGCACTTCGAGATGACCGGCCAGGACGTGACCGAGTGCATCGGCGGCGCCCAGGCGATCAGCGAGGACAGCCTCGGCGACCGCTACCACACCCACTGCGACCCGCGGCTGAACGCCAGCCAGGCCCTGGAGCTCGCCTTCCTGATCGCCGAGCACCTGAAGGAAGAGCGCGCGGCGCTGGCCGGCAACGGCCGTCAGGTGGCCAAGGCGTCCTGAGCCCGGGCCCGTCCTCGGGCCCCGCCCGGCGCGGGGCGCGGAGTTAGGCACCATGCCAGACAAAAGCGCCAAGCCGGTCCGCATCGTTGAGCCTACCGAGGCCGCGCGGCCGGATGCTGGCGAGCGCCATCTGGCCACCTCCTGGCCGCGCCGGGACCCGGACATCGACGCCTGGACCGACCACTACTTCAACCGCACCCAGGACGTGGTGAAGCGCTTCGGCGACGTCGAGGTGACCTACGCGCTCTTCCTGCGGCGCCCTTGCGTCTCGGCGCCGCGGCTCGCGATCGCCTGGCTGGAGGGCGTGGCCGCCGCGCGCGGCGTCGACATCGGAATCGACCTGCGCTACGAGGAGAGCCGCTGGGTCGGCGCCGGCGAGCCCATCATGTACGTGACCGGGCCGCTCGCGCACCTGGTCGACCTGGAGACCCTGCTGCTGCAGAAGCTGGGGCCGCCCTGCGTTGCCGCCTACAATGCCTACACCATGTGCGCCGACCTGCCGCACGTGGCCTTCCTCGCCATGGACGCGCGCCACTGCGCCGGCACCGAGATGGCGGAGATCATGGCCTACGCCGCCTCGGTCGGCTCGGCCCGGGCCCGGCGCAAGGTGAACGCCGTCGGCTTCATCGGCAACGCCACCGACGCCACCGCCCACTTCTTCGGCAACGAGGGCGGCATGGGCACCATGCCCCACGCGCTGATCGGCTACGCCGGCTCGACGGTGCGGGCCGCCGAGATGTTCGACGAGAGCTTCCCCGGCGCGCCCATGACGGTGCTGGTCGACTACTTCGGCCAGGAGGTGAGCGACGCGCTCGCCGTCTGCAAGCGCTTTGCCGAGCGGGCGGCGGCGGGCAGCCTCTCGATCCGCATCGACACCCCGGGCGGGCGTTTCCTCGAGGGTCTCGATCCGGCCGCCTCCTATGCCGTCCTGGAGCGCCACGTGCCGGAGGCGATCCGCGGCTACCGCAACGAGGTGGAGCTGCGCTACCTTGTGGGCGCCGGCGTCTCGGCGGCGGCCATCTGGCATCTGCGCGAGACGCTCGACGGCGAGGGTTTTCCCGAGGTCAAGATCGTCGCCTCGTCCGGCTTCAACCCGGCCAAGTGCCGCCTGATGGCGGAGGCCAAGGCGCCGATCGATTTGATCGGGACGGGCTCCTACCTGCCGGAGCTCTGGTCGGAGACCTATGCCACCGCCGACATCGTCGAGTACGACGGCGAGCCGCGGGTCAAGGTCGGCCGCGAGTTCCTGCTGCGGCGATAGGGTAGCGGGCCGCACACTGTCTGGCGGCGGCCACTGCAAGGATGGAAAGGGAGGAGGTCATGACCGAGCTTCATGGCGTGGTGGCGGCGCTGGTGACGCCGTTCGACGAGAGCGGCGAGCGGCTGGACGAGGCGGGCCTGCGCAACCATCTGGACTCCATGCTGGAGGCAGACGTGCACGGCATCGTGCTCTGCGCCGGCACCGGAGAGTTCGCCTATCTCAGCGAGGACGAGAAGACCCGCATCCTGGAGATCGGCATCCGCCACGTGGACGGCCGGGTGCCCATGGTGGCCCAGACCTCGGCGATCGCCACCAGCGACACCATCGAGAAGTCGAAGCGCGCCGAAGGCCTCGGCGCCGACGCCCTGATGATCCTGCCGCCTTACTTCGAGGGCCCCGGCACCGACGGGGTGCTCTATCACTATGAGCAGATCGGCAAGGCGGTCTCGCTGCCAATCGTGCTCTACAACATTCCCCAGCACTCGGGCTTCGACATCACGCCGGAAATCTATGCCCGGCTGCTGGAGTTCGACCACGTGGAGTACATCAAGGACTCCAAGGGCGACCTGATCAACCTGCAGGCGCTCGTGGCCACTGGCGGCAAGGTGCTCTCGGGCGCCGATCCGCTGGCGCCCTACGCGCTGATGGCGGGCTCCGTCGGCTGGATCTGGGGCGCCGCCAACGCCATGCCGCGCGAGACCGTCGAGCTCTACGACCTCATCGCGAACGGCCGCCACGTCGAGGCGCTGGAGCTCTGGCGGCGCATGGCGCCCGCCAACCGCTTCTTCTGGAGCCATGGCTACAACGTCGGGGTCAAGCAGGCGACCAACTACATGGGCCGCCCGGTGGGGCCCTGCCGCAAGCCGGCCCTGCCGCTCACCGAGGCCGAATGGGCGGAGCTGAAGGCGGCCCTCGAACCGCTGCGGTAGGTGCCCCCGTGACCGACCGCCTCGAGATCGCCCTGGCGCAGATCAATCCCACCGTCGGCGACCTTTACGGCAACGCCGCGCTGATCCGCCGGGCGCGGGCCGAGGCGGCGGGGGCCGACCTGGTGGTCTTCACCGAGCTCTCGATCTCGGGCTATCCGCCCGAGGACCTGGTGATGAAGCCGTCCTTCGTTTCCGCCTGCCGGGACGCGGTCGAGGCGCTCGCCGCCGAGACGGGCGACGGCGGGCCGGCCCTCCTGGTCGGCAGCCCCTGGCCGTCGGAGAACGGCGGACGGCCCTACAACGCCGTGCTGCTGCTCGACGGCGGCGGGGTGCAGACCTGGCGCGCCAAGTGCGACCTGCCCAACTACAGCGTGTTCGACGAGAAGCGGGTGTTCCAGGCCGGGCCCCTGCCGGGGCCGGTCAACTTCCGCGGCGTGCGCCTCGGCCTGCCGGTCTGCGAGGACATGTGGCAGGCCGAGGTGCCCGAATGCCTGCTGGAGTCCGGCGCCGAGCTGCTGGTGGTGATCAACGGCTCGCCCTACGAGACTGACAAGGCGGACGTGCGCGTCAACCTGAGCGTCCAGCGGGCGACCGAGACCGAGCTGCCGCTGGTCTACGTCAACCAGGTGGGCGGCCAGGACGAGCTGGTCTTCGACGGCAGCTCTTTCGTGCTGAACGCCGACTGCTCGCTGGCGGTGCAGCTGCCCATGTTCGAGGAGGCGCTGGTCCCGACCTCTTGGGCGCGCGGCGCGGACGGCCGCTGGCGCTGCGAGGAAGGGCCGCGCGCGGCGCCGCTGGAGGGGGTCGAGGCGGTCTACCGGGCCCTCATGCTGGGGCTCAGGGACTACGTCGACAAGAACGGCTTCCCGGGCGTGGTGCTGGGACTCTCGGGCGGCATCGATTCGGCGCTCTCGGCGGCGGTTGCCGCCGATGCCCTGGGGCCGGAGCGGGTGCACGCCCTCATGATGCCCTCGCCCTACACCAGCCAAGAGAGCCTGGAGGACGCGGCCGAGTGCGCGAAGCTGCTCGGCATCGCCCTCGACGAGGTCGGCATCGAGCCCGCCATGCGCGCCTTCGAGGACATGCTGCGCCCCGTCTTCGGCGACGGGGCGGCCGGAGTCACCGAGGAGAACATCCAGGCCCGCTCGCGCGGCCTCACCCTCATGGCCGTCTCCAACAAGCTGGGACACATGGTGCTCTCCACCGGCAACAAGTCGGAGATGTCGGTCGGCTACGCCACCCTCTACGGCGACATGTGCGGCGGCTACAACGTGCTGAAGGACGTCTACAAGACCGCGGTCTACGCGCTCTCGCGCTGGCGCAACCAGCAGCATCCCGGCGGGGCGCTCGCCCCCGAGGGCCGGGTGATCCCCGAGCGCATCATCACCAAAGCGCCCACGGCCGAGCTGAAGCCGAACCAGACCGACCAGGACTCCCTGCCGCCCTACGAGGTGCTGGACGACATCCTGGAGTGCCTGATCGAGCACGAGATGGGCATCGAAGAGATCGCGGCCCGCGGCCACCCGCGGGCGACCGCCAACCGGGTCTGGCGCATGCTGGAAAACGCCGAGTACAAGCGCCGCCAGGCCGCTCCGGGCGTCAAGATCACCGCCCGCGCCTTCGGCCGCGACCGCCGCTACCCCATAACCAACGCTTTCAAGGGCCCGACCTGATCGCGCAGCCCGGCCTATCGTCCTAGGGAGGCAGGCCGAGGCCGCTCAGGCCGTCGCCGAGGCGGTCGAGGAAGTCCGGGCGGAAGGGCACCGCGGAGACGACCTGGCCGACCGTCAGGCCGGGGCAGAAGCGGCGGAGCGTATCGAGGGAGTCGAGCGCCATTTGCCGTTCGCCGAGGCGCGCGTAGCTGACCGACAGGCTGCGGTTGGCCCAAAAGCTGTCCGGCTGCTCGCGCATGCCGCTCCTGAGCCAGCGCGCGGCGGCCTCGTAGCGCTCGGCGTTGAAGTGGGCGCCGCCGATGCCGATGCGGCTGTTCGCCCGAGATCCCGCGTCCTTGTCGAGTATGAGGGCACGACGGAAGTGCCGGATGGCGGCCTCGGAGTCTCCCCGGTACGAGCGCAGCCAGCCGCTACGCCCCCAGGCCCAGCCGAACGAAGGGTCGCGCGCGAGGGCGCGGGCCACCAGAGCCTCGGCGGCATCGAACTCCCGCGCCATGGTGTGGACGGCAGAGCGGGCGGCCAGGGCGATGGGGTCCTCGTCGTCGAGGATGGCGGCACGCCGGAGGAGCCGCAGGGCCCGGGCCTTCTCCTCGGCCGGCGCTGGGGTTCCGTTGTACATGACCAGTTGGGCGTGGCACCAGGCGGCGAGCGCGGGCGGCAGCCCGTGGTCGGGATCGATCTCGATGGCCCGGGCGAGGAGGTCTAGGGCGCGTTCGGCGGCGGCCGGCCGGGAGGCGAAGACGAACGGCAAGGCCCGCAACGCTAGGCCATGGGCGTCCAGGTTCTGCGGGGGCGCGCGTCGCGCGCGCTCGATCTCGGCGCTCCGGACCTGGGGCATGACGGCACGGACGGCGCTTGCGACGATCCGGTCTTCCAGGTCGAGCGGCCGGTCGCGCGCGCCGTCGAAGCTCTCGCCCCAAAGGTGGTTCCCGGTCGCGGTCTCGACGAGACGGAGGACGATCCGCAGGCGCCCGCCGTCAGGCGTGATCCTGCCCGTCAGGAGGTAGCGGGTGCCGAGCTCCTGCGCCAGGCGTCGAGGATCACCGAGTGCCGCCCGCGGCGAGGCGGGAAGCTTCACAACGAGGCCGCGGCCGGACGAGAGGGCCGCCGCCAGGGATTCGGCGAGGCCCGTGGCAAGCCAGCCTAGGGCCGGCTCGTGGGCGGGGCCTTGGCAGGGCAGGACGGCAAGGGACGGCCGTTCCCGCGACGGGAGGGCGGCGCCGGTCCCTCGGCCGTCGCCCCGGCGCGCCGCCTTCCGTTCGGACGCCGCCGCGGCCCGTCCCCGCCGAAGCGTCTCCGAGGGAGGTTCCCCGAAGCATCGGCGGTACTGGCCGGCGAAGCGTCCGAAGTGATGGAACTCGTAGCGCTTCGCCACCTCCGTCACCGAGATGCCGGGCGCGCCGGCGAGCAGCGCTTCGCGCGCGGCTGCCAGACGGAGCCGGCGCAGGTAGTGCATGGGGGAGACGTCGAGAAAGCTGCGGAAATGTTGGCTCAGGGTGCGCGCGGGGACGCCGCAATGCCGCACCAGGTCGGCCATGGAGATCGGGCGGCGCAGCGCCGCGCGCAGGAAGCCGATGGCCCGCTTCACGTCGCACGGCAGCGGCGGGCCTTCCTCCAAGGGTTCGGATTCCGGTCGGATCGGCAGTTTCATCGCCCGCCATTCATTGAGCCGGCGGCTCTGTTCCGCCGTGCTGAACGCGCCGCGTCTGCCGCGGGTCCGGCCGCCAGGGGCCTTTCTACCACGAATCGCGCCGATTCCGGACAGTCCCGCCGAAAGCGGATATCGCGTCGGGCGGCCACGCGAGAGGTTCGGTTCGGTCCAAGCCGGCAAGGGGCAGTCTGCATAGAGGCCGGACATCCAAGGAGAAGAACCATGAGCCGATCCATCGCACATCTCGCCGCCGCCGCGACCTGTCGAGGGGGGCCATCGCCTCTCCGGACGCGACTCCTGCTTGCAGTCGCGACCCTCGCTCTCTCCGTCGCCGGAGCGGAGGCGAGAACGGAGACCCCCGAGGAGGTCGACCGGATCTTGGCTTTCCTGGAAGCGCAGGACTGCCAAGTCGTCAGGGACGCCATGGGCGAGAAGAAGCTCAGCATGAGCGGGGACAACTTCGTGGTCGAAGCGTCGTGTGCCGACGAACAGTCCTACACCTTCACCCTTGACCAGAACTTCGAGGTGATCGGCAAGGAAGTCGTCGACTACTGATTTGGCAGTATTTGAGCGAGCGGCTGGGCCCGGGTCGTTCGTGACCTGCGCAACAACACCTTAGAGCGCCAAACCGGGCTCGACCCTCCCCGGATGATCTCGAACACCGCGTCTCGGCCGCCTGCCGGCCTTGTGTCCCCCGGCGCCCGAGGATCTGATAGACTCGCGGTAACGCAGCGGGGGGACCGGGGCCACCTGATGAGCGTATTCACCCGACGAACCGTCTTGGGATTTGGCGCGGCCGTGCTGGGCTGGATCGCCGGCCGGCCGCGGGTCCGCGCGCGCGAAGCAAAGCCTGAGCCGCTGGTGGTGGTCGACGGCTGGATCCTGCGCCGGTCCGACCTCGATACGCGCAGCGGATGATCGTCGATCTCGAGCAGGCCGGTTCCCCGCCGCTCGACGGCGTCTACGACGTCTGCATCGCCGGCGCCGGCGTCGCGGGCATCACGCTCGCCAAGCGCCTCGCCGATGCCGGCCGCCGGGTCCTGCTGCTGGAGGGCGGCGGGATGGGGATCAGCGACGAGTCCCAGGACCTCTACAAGGGGCCGATCCTCGGCCGGGACTACTTCGACCTCGACATCGCGCGCCTCAGGTACCTGGGCGGCACCTCGAACCACTGGGGCGGTTGGTGCCGGCCCCTCGACGCTTCGGACTTCCTCGCCCGTCCCGCCGTCGACGACGCCGGCTGGCCGATCGGCCGCGCCGACCTCGACCCCTACCTGGCACCGGCCTGCGACATCCTCGGGATCGAGGCCTTCCGCGAAGACCAGGTCCTGCCGGGCTCCTCCGACGGGCTGAAAGAGGTCTGGTTCCGCTTCAGCGAGGTGCGGTTCAAGGCCAAGTACGGCACCTATCTGGAGGCGGCCGAGCGGCTGAGCGTCCTGATCAACGCCAACCTGGTCGACATCGCGCTCGACGCCGAAGGTGGCGGGGTCGCGTTCTTCCGCGTCAGGCCCTATGGCAGCGAAAGGGCGACCGAGGCCAAGGCCCGCCATTATGTGCTGGCGCTCGGGGCCATCGAGAATGCCCGCACCCTCCTCAACGCCGACCGCCAGCGGCCGCAGGGCCTCGGCAACGACCACGGGCTGGTCGGGCGCTACTTCATGGAGCATCCCCACTTCAATATCGGCTACTTCCTGTTCGACCGCCCCGATGTGCTGAGCGACGGCCGGCGTTTCTGGGCGCCGACGCCCCGGCTGCAGCAGGCGGAGGCCATCGCCAATTGCAGCGTTCGCCTGGTGCCGGCCCAGGGCGGGCGCGAGAAAAGCCTGCGCAGGATGGCGCGCGACAGCCTGAAGGCGGCCATCTGCAGCAGCGATCTCGCCACGGACCTGATGCTGTCCCTCAAGTCGGACTTCCTCTGCCCGGTGAAGACCTTGAAGCAGCCGGACCTGCCGTCCGAGAACGCCGCTCATCTGCAGGTCGCCTCGGAGCAGGCGCCCAACCCGCAAAGCCGGGTCGTCCTGACCGGAGAAACCGACAGGTTCGGGCTGCGGCGCGCCGGGCTCGACTGGCGTTTGTCCGGCCTTGACAAGAAGACCATCCGGACCTGCGGGCTCGCCGTCGGCGCCTACCTGGCGCGCCGGGGCCTCGGCCGGGCCAAGCTGCACGACTGGCTGCTCTCGGAGGCGGAGGGCCTCCCGGGCTTCGACGAGGGTCACGAGGTCGCGGGCTTCCACCACATGGGCACGACCCGCATGGGCCGGCGCCCGGGCGAGGGCGTCGTCGACGGCGACTGCCGCGTCTTCGGGGTCCCGAACCTCTACCTCGCCGGCTCCAGCGTCTTCCGCACCGGCGGCTACGCCAATCCCACCCTCACCATCGTCCAGCTCGCGCTGCGGCTGGCCGACAGGCTCGCGGCCAGCCGATAGCCCATAGCCGGCGGCCCAGACGAGGGGTCATGGACCTTCCCCCGGCTGTTTGCTAGGACTGCCCGCGCGCTGGCGCAGCGTCCAGCACAGTCGAGACGTGGCTTCCCGCATGCCGATCCAGCTCCACAACACCCTGACCCGACAAAAGGAGGTCTTCGAGCCCCTCGATCCGGCCAACGTGCGCCTCTACGTCTGCGGCCCCACGGTCTACGACTTCGCCCACATCGGCAACGCCCGCCCGGTGGTGGTCTTCGACGTGCTGTTCCGCCTTTTGCGCCACGCTTACGGGATCGACCATGTCAAGTACGCCCGCAACATCACCGACGTGGACGACAAGATCATCGCCGCGGCCCGGGAGAACGGCGAGGCGATCGAGGACCTGACGGCGCGCACCACGAAGGCTTTCCACGACGACATGGCGGCCCTCGGCGCGCTCGCGCCGAGCGTGGAGCCGCGCGCCACCCAGACCATCCCGGAGATGATCGCCCTCATCGAGGAGCTGATCCAACGCGGCCACGCCTATGCCGCCGACGGCCACGTGCTGTTCCACGTGCCCTCCGACCCCGACTACGGCTGCCTCTCCCATCGCAACCGGGAGGAGATGATCGCCGGCGCCCGGGTCGATGTGGCGCCCTACAAGAAGGACCCCGCCGACTTCGTGCTGTGGAAGCCCTCGGACGAGACCCAGCCGGGCTGGGAGAGCCCCTGGGCGCGCGGCCGGCCGGGCTGGCACATCGAGTGCTCGGCCATGAGCGCCAAACACCTGGGCGAGACCTTCGACATCCACGGCGGCGGCCAGGACCTCATCTTCCCCCACCACGAAAACGAGATCGCCCAGTCGAGCTGCGGCACCGACGGCGCCTTCGCGCGCCTCTGGATGCACAACGGCTACGTCATCGTCGGCGGCGAGAAGATGTCCAAGTCCCTGGGCAACTTCCTCACCGTGCGCCAGCTCTTGGAGGAGGGTTACCGCGGCGAGGCCATCCGCCTCGCTCTGCTCTCGGGCCACTACCGCCAGCCCCTCGACGTGACCCGGGACAAGATCGCCGAGGCCAAGGCCCAGCTCGACCGGCTCTATGGCGCCCTGCGTTCCCACAGCGACCTGATGGTCGACGGCGGCCAGGCCGGTGACGAGCTGCTGCTGGCACTGGAGGACGACCTGAACACGCCCAGGGCCATCGCCGCGCTGCACGACTGGGCGGGCGCCCTCAACCGGGCCGAGGAACCCGCTACCCGCCAGGCCATGAAGGCGGCGCTGGTCGGCGGTGGGGCGCTGCTCGGCCTCTTGGAGCAGGACCCCGAGGACTGGTTCAAGGGTGGCGGCGGCGCGGGCGCCGCGGACGGCCTGTCGGACGCCGAGATCGAGGACCGCATCGCCGAGCGCAACGCGGCCCGCAAGGCCAAGGATTTTGCCGAGGCCGACCGCATCCGCGATGAGCTGGCGGCCGAGGGCATCGTGCTGGAGGACGGCCCCGCAGGCACCACCTGGAAGCGGGCCTAGCGCTTGCCCGCACACGCCGCGTGGCGGTCCTGTCCGAGCGAGTTACGCTGGGCTTGGAAAACAAAAGGTTCACCACAGAGACTCAGAGACACAGAGGAAGTGTCACAGAGTTTGGGTTTCGAAAGAGAAACCACCTGGCGAGTCTTTGATCACCTAATCCAATACTCTGTGATCTCTGTGTCTCGGTGGTAAAATCCCTTTTGCCCCTATAAGAACGCGCCAGCCGGTCTTCGCGGGGCTGGACTCCGGGCGCGAAGGGGTGGAAGGTCCGGGCATGACCGCGAACGGAAAAGAGGGCGCGCCCGAGACCCTGCCGGCCAGCTGGTACCACGACCCTGAGGTCTACGCCCGCGAGCGCCAGGCGATCTTTCGTCGCCACTGGTGGGTGGTCGCCCGCGAGGCGCAGCTGGCGGCCCCGGGCGCCTACGTGGCGGGCGAGTGCGCCGGCTGGCCGCTCTTCGTGCTGCGTGGCCGGGACGGGGGTCTGAGGGGCTTCCACAACGTCTGCCGGCACCGGGCCGGGCCGCTGCTGCGCGAGGGCGCGGGGCGCTGCGCGGCGCTCTCCTGCCGCTATCATGGCTGGCGCTACGACCTGGAGGGCCGCCTGAAGAGCGCGCCGGGGCTCGAGCTGGGCCGGGATCTCGATCCCGCCGACTTCTCGCTCCACCCGGTCCGGGTCGAGACCTGGAACGGCCTGGTCTTCGCCTGCATCGACGCGGGCGCGCCGGCCCTCGGAGCCTGGCTGGGCGATGTCGCCGGAATCGCGGAGGGCTTCCCGGCGCTTTCGGACATGGCCTTCCAGGGCGAGGTGGTGAAGGACGGGGCCGCCAACTGGAAGGCCTATGGCGACAACTCCTGCGAGGGCTATCACGTGAAGATGGTCCACACCGACTTGGGCCAGACCGTGCCCGAGGAGCAGATCGAGATCCGGCCCTACGAGAACGGCGCCTTCGTCGGCTTCGACGTGACCTACCGGCCGTCGGAGGCCGATCCCTCGCGCCGCGGCCGGGGCTTCTGGATCTATAAGTTCCCCGGCCTGCTGCTGCACTTCTCGGACTATGGCTTCAACCTGGAAAGCGTGGTCCCCACCGGCCCGCGCAGCGTCCGCCTGGTGCGCTGGTTCTGGTGTGCCGAGGCGCTGGCCGCCGAACGCGGCGTTTCGGCGGCCGAAGCTATCGAGAGCGCCGAGCGGGTCATGGGCGAGGACCTGGAGATCTGCGAGCTGGTGCAGAAGAACCTGGAGGCCGGCGTCTACGAGAGCGGCCGCCTGTCGCCCAGCGAGGAGGTCGGCACCATCTACTTCCAGCAGCTGGTGCGCGCGGCGCTCGGCGGGAGCCCGGGTCATGGCGGATCTGCGGCCGCGCCGTAGCTTCATCTTCTGCCCCGGCACCCGGCCGGAGATGTTTCCCAAGGCGCTGAAGAGCGGCGCCGACATCGTCTGCGTCGACCTGGAGGACGCTGTCGCCCCGGCCGACAAGGCGCGGGCCCGGGAAGAGACCCTGGCGCTGTTCGACCGGCCCCAAGATCAGGACGGGATCGAGCGCATCGTCCGCCTCAACTGCCTACGCACGCCCGAAGGCATGGCCGACGTGCAGGCGCTGCTGGAGCGGGAGGCCCCGCCGCCGGCCCTCATGCTGCCCAAGGTCAAAGGGCCGGAGGAGGTGCGCGCCCTCGCCGAACTGCTGGACGAGTACGGGCGCGCCTGCCGGCTCCACGTCATCGTCGAGACCAACGAGGGCCTCGAGGCCGCCCACGAGATCGCCCGCGCCAGCCCGCGCATCGAGGCGCTCTTCTTTGGCGGCGTCGACATGGCGGCCGACCTGCGCTGCCAACCCACTTGGCCGGCGCTCGCTTACGCCCGCGCGCGCACCGTCCACGCCGCAGCCGGCGCCGGGCTCGACGTCATCGACGTGCCCTTCCTCGACCTCGACGACCTGGAGGGCCTGCGCCGCGAGGCCGAGGCCGCCGCCGAGTTCGGCTTCGTCGGCAAGGGCGCCATCCACCCCAAGCAGATCCCGATCCTGAACGGGATCTTCACGCCCGACGCAGACGCCATCGCCCGCGCCCGGCAGATCGTCGAGGCCTTCGAGGAGGGCGGCACGGGCCTCCTGGTGATCGACGGCAAGCTGATCGAGCGCCCGGTGCTGCGCTCCATGTACCGCGTCCTCGCCATCGCCGAGCGCATCGGCGGGGGATAGGTCACCGGCGAGACACAGAGATCGCAGAGAAACCTTAGGAAAACCAGGTCGATCGGTTCTCTGTGCCCCAGAGTCTCTGTGGCTCAGCGTCAGAGTCTCTGTGGCTCACTTGGCTTGCCGACGAGTCCGAGCGCCTCGGGCCTTGAGCGGCCCGCGGCCCGCCACTCCTTCAGCGCGGCGGCAATCGCCGCGGCCAGGCGAGACCAGCGGATCCGTGTCCGGCCCTGTCGGGGCTTATTCGACGATACGGCGGCCAATGGCGGCAGCTGCCACCGGGGGTCGGGCAGCGGCTCCGAGCGGAGGCGTTCCGCGGTTCCCATTGCGGCAGTCTCCGTCGCGTCTGGGGCGCTCAGGAGGCCTTGCGCAGGGGCCGGGGGGCGGCGGCCTCGTCGAGGCGGTACTTCTCGATCGCCGCGTTCACCTCGCGCTCGCGGGAGCTGTCCGGCCGCTCGTGGGGACCGAAGCTGCCGGCGACCTCGTCGTAAAGGCCGATCGCCTCCAGGAGGGCGGCCCGGGCCTCCTCGCTCAGGCTGTGGCGGGGATCGGGATTGACCAGCCCGGCGATGGTCTGCCGCGCGAACTCCTTCTGCAACATGTTGGGGGCGGAGATCTCCTTGAGGCAGAGCCCCCAGGTGCCGTCCATCAGATTGGCCCAGGCATAGTCGACGCCCCGCGGCCAGGGCGGCTCGCGGCCGTCGAGGGCGGCCTCGAAGGCCTGCTCAAAGTCCTTGCGCATGCGCCGGGCCACGTCCGCCAGGCTGTGCCGGCGGGCGAGATCGCTGGCCTTCCTGGCCCAACCGGCCAGGGAGGGATGGTAGTAGCGGCGCGCCGGGACCGGGATCGGGTACTCTCCGAAGGTGCTGGCGAAGACCATCATGCCGCGCACCTCGTGGGAGTGGGGCGGCACGCACTGGGCGTCGATCAGCTCCTGCGCCCGCTCGGCGGTGATGCCGGCCCGTTCCGCCAGCTGCTCCAGCGTCAGGAAGTTCCGGTCCAGGTAGCGCTGGACCTCCTCTGCGTTCACGCGACCCATCGTACCTATCCTCCGGATCCACGCCCGCTTCGGGGCCTATGTTTGCTTGTCGGGGAGTCTAGTCAAGCGGTGCTGACAGCGTCGTGTCAGGAACCTGGGGATAACCGATCACACCTGCTCGCGCGCCAGGTAGTCGCCCAGGGTCTTGCCCCGCTCGGGCCGGAAGGTCTCCGCCAGGATCTCCAGCTCCGCCATGCGGTCGAGACGGAAGGAGCGGAAGTCCTGGCGCAGCTCGCACCAGCCCGTGAGCAGCCAGACTGGGCCGTAGAAAGCGAGCGCCAAGGGACGCACGCTGCGCTCGGTCTGCCGCTCCTCGTTGTCGCGGTAGGCGAAGTGGACCTTGTACCGTTCGCGCAGCGCCCGGCGCAGCTCGGCCGGGTCGACGGTGATTGGCTCGGAGAAATGGCCGGCCGGGGCCAGCAGCGCGGTCTCGGCCATGTGCTGGCGCAGGCGCTCGGGGATCACCGTCTCCACCTTGGCGATGACGTTGGCGGCGGCGGCGGCCAGCTTGGGATCGGCCCAGGACTCGACGATGCGGGCGCCCAGCACCAGGGCCTCGATCTCCTGCTCGTCGAACATCAGCGGCGGCAGGTCGAAGCCGCCGCGCAGCACGTAGCCGACGCCGGCCTCGCCGTCGATGGGCACGCCGCTCGCCATGAGGTCGCGGATGTCGCGGTAGATGGTGCGCTCCGAGACCTCCAGCTCCTCGGCCAGCTCGCGGGCGCGCACCAGCTTCCTGCGGCGCAGGATCTGGATGATGTCGAACAGGCGGTCGGCACGGCGCATGGGGTCCCCGGAAATGCGTGGCGCATCCTAGCGGCGCCCTCCTGACAGCCTGCTGTCAGGAGGGCGCGGGCAGCATGCCTCGCCCGGGGCCTGCGGGCCAGCCCGTGCGCGCTCACGGGCGGCTCCGGCCGGGCGCCCCGCGGCCTCAGTGCCGCCAGAAGGGCTTGGCGACCTCCCGCTCCACGTCGTAGCGGGTCAGGCCGATGTCCTTCAGCAAGCGGTCGTTGAGCTGGGACAGATGCCGCCGCTCGGCGGCGCGCCGATGCCAGCGCAGCAGGGTCGCGGGCAGCCGGGCGACGGGGCGCCAGAGCATGTCCAGGAGGCCCGCCCGGGTCCCGTAGGCGTAGAGCCCGGCGACCCCCAGGTTCTCGTCGCGGCAGTTCGTTGCACTCATGTTTCCGTTCCTTTCCTCGGTCTCGCCGGCACCCGGCCGGTCCGCGGCCCGCTCCTAGGAACGGGCCGCGGCGGGATCGGCAGGGTGCATCGGAGGCTTGGAGGGACACTCTAAAGGACCCCTGCTGACGGCCTTCTGTCAGCAGTCTTGCAGCTCCGCGGCGGCGGCCCGTTGCCCGAGGTCTGGACGGCTGCTAGGGACGAAGCGAGGGGGTACTGCTGTGCGTCTCGTGGCCTGGAACTGCAACATGGCGCTCGACCGCAAGCTGGTGGCGCTGCGCTCGCTCCGGCCCGACCTGGCGGTCATCTCCGAGTGCGCCACGCCCGAGCGCATGGCGGCGCGGCTCGGCCCCAGATGGCTGGGGCCTGGGCAGCCCGGGCGCGATCCAGTCTGGGTCGGCCGCAACCCCAACAAGGGCCTGGCGGTCCTCGCCTTCAAGGACTGGCGGGTCGAGTTGGCGCCGGACCACGACCCCGCCTTTGAGTTCGTCGCCCCAGTCCAGGTGACGGGCCCGCAAACCTTCCACCTGCTGGCGGTCTGGGCCCAGAACGCCAGCGGCGGCAATACCCGCAAGGACCAGCCCGGGCCCCTGCGCCCGGCGCTGGTGCGCTACCGGGACTTTCTGACGGCCGCGCCGGCGGTGGTGGCGGGCGACTTCAACAACAACGTCTTCTGGGACAAGCCCGGCTGGGCCATGAACCACGCCGACTGCGTCGCCGATCTGGCGGCGCTGGGCTTCGCCAGCGCCTACCACGCGGCCCGGGGCGAGGCGCAAGGGGCCGAGCGCACGCCCACCCACTACTGGCGCGACCGCAAGAAGGACGGCCCCACCTACCACATCGACTACGTCTTCCTGCCGGAGCCCTGGCTCGGGCGCCTCCGGGAGATGCGGGTCGGCCGCTTCGCCAAGTGGTGCGGCTCGGGCCTCAGCGACCACGTGCCCCTGCTGGTGGACGTGGCCCTCTAGGGGCGCAGGCGGCTCGGGTGCGAACCGGCCCGGATTGGTGCGAACGAGACTTCCGCCACTACTCGGCCGAGAGGTTGCCGACGCAATCGTCATACTCCTCGGTCCCCGCATCGTAGCCCTGTGCCAGGCATGACTCCCCGACGGCGGGGTCGTCCGACCCGGGTCCGTTCCACGTTTCCATCGATGAATCGCACCCAGCGGAAAGCGCCAGAAGGGCAACAGCCGCCAGGATCACAAGTCTCTTGCCGCTCATCCGTTCCCCCGTCCCTCACAAGCCAGGAACGGTAGCAACGCTAAGCTAGCGAGTCCATTTGGTCGAACGCGAGGAATGCCAAGCGGCCGCAATTAATTGATGGGTCTCGCCGACGATCGGTGTGATCAGCGCTGGCGGGCGCCGACGATGATGGCGGTGATGGTCTCCTCGCCGAGGGCCTTGCAGGCTTCCAGGCGCTGAAGGCCGGAGACCAGGACGTAGCGGCCCTCGCCTTTGCGCACGGAGATGGGCACCTTGAGACCGTCTTCCAGGATGCTCTCGGCCAGCTCGGCGACGGTCTCGGGCTTCACGTCGTGGCGCCGTCCGGCCGGAACGTAGATCTGGTCGATCTTGATGGTGACGTCGTCCATGAGCCGCCAGCGTGCGAGGGTCCCTGGGGTCCAAGTCTAGCAAGCGGCGGGGCGGATTGCGCGCGGGGAATCGCGTTTGCGGGTTGCGGTCCCGCCAGTGGCTTGACCCGGGGTGCCTCCGGGCCTTACCTTGTCCCCATGCACAGACGCGACCCGTTGGGCCTCAGCGAGCGAATTACCAGCCGGACGTCCTAAGGCGTCCGGTCACTGCTGGTTTTCGTCTCGTGCCCAACAGGAGGTCCCTGTGCCATGTCGTCTCTAGACCCTAGTCCGTCCGCCCTGCCGCTCTCGCGGGGCCGAAATCAACGCACTTTCTGCTTCTCGATCCAGGCCGTGGCCGAGCCCGGCGTCATGCCGCGGGTGCTCGAGCTCTTCGCCAAGCGCAACCTGGTGCCCGAGCGCTGGGTGAGCGGCGTCCACGGCCCCGCAGACCGGGGCGCCGATCTCATGATCGACCTGCAGGTGGCGGGCCTGTCGGCCCAGGACACCGACTATATCGCCCGCTGCCTGGAGCAACTCGCCTACGTGCGTTCGGTCTTGACCTCGGAGAAGGCCGGGGCGTAAGCACGGCAGGACCTTCCCGCGTCCTTGAGGCCGAAGCCCATGAGCCTGCTCGAGCGCGTGCGCGCCTGCCACGGTTGGCGGCCCGAGGCCTACCGGCCCTGGCTGATCGGCGAGACCCTGGTCGGTCAGGTGCGCCACGACCTGGCGGCGCGCCTGGCCGACTTCCCGGAAGTCTTCGAGACGGGCGGTCCGGCGGTCCTCCTCAACCCGGCGCTGGACGGCTTCGAGGCCCGCACAGAGGCCGTCGCCGAGGTGGTCCGGCGGCTCGCCGAGGCGGGCGAGGTCGGGCGGCTCCGGGGCGAGGACTATCCCGTCGCGCCACTCTGGGGCGACGCGCCCCTCATGAAGCTCGACCGGGGCGTGGTGCCGGACTTCGGGGCGCGCGCCTACGGCGTCCATCTGAATGGCGTCGTGGAGGGGCCGGACGGGCTCCAGATGTGGGTCGGCAAGCGCTCCATGACCAAGGCGACCGGGGCGGGCAAGCTGGACCACTTGGTGGCGGGCGGCCAGCCCCACGGCCTGGGGGTGATGGAGAACTTGATCAAGGAGTGCGCCGAGGAGGCCGACCTGCCGGCCGATCTCGCCCGCAGCGCCCAGGCGGCGGGCGCCGTCTCCTACCGCTGCGAGCGGGCCGAGGGCCTGCGCGACGACGTGCTGTTCTGCTACGACCTGACGCTGTCCGCCGACTTCGTGCCCCGCAACACCGACGGCGAGGTGGACTGGTTCGAGCTCTGGCCGATCGAGCGGGTGATCGCCCGCATCGCCGAGACCGACGACTTCAAGTTCAACGTGGCGCTGGTCATCATCGACTACCTGGTGCGCCGCGGCCTGCTGACGCCGGACGATCCCGACTACATGGCCATCGTCGACGGGCTCCGTCTGACGGAGTGAGCGACGGGACGTCCGCTGCGGGCTGGTCCCTTCACTTTCGGGTAACTGGCCCTGGCCGGTCCAAGGCCCTCACCCTATGATGAAGATGTCGAGGGACGCCGCGTGGCGCAGGCGGGCTGGAACCGCGGCGGCCAGGTGGCGGGGAGGACGTGATTCACGGGCTGAGGACAGCGCTGGGCGTTCTGTCGCTGCTGGCACTGCTGGTCGGCGGCACGAGCCCCGGAGAAGTCCTTGCCCAGGAGAAGCGCGTCACCATCGGCTACCAGCTTGTCTACAACCCCTGGAAGGCGGCGATCGCCGAGGGCCTGTTCGAGAAGGCGACCGGCTACGACATCACTTGGCGCAAGTTCGACTCCGGCGGCGAGGTGATCGGCGCCGTCGCCTACGGCGACGTGCAGCTCGCCATGGCCGGCTCCAGCCCGATCGCCGCGGGGGTCAGCCGCGGGCTCAACCTCGAGCTCTTCTGGATCCTGGAGGACATCGCCTCGGCCGAGGCCCTGGTGGTGCGCGACGGCACCGGCATCATCGCGCCCCAGGACCTGCGCGGCAAACGCCTCGGCGTGCCTTTCGCCTCCACCACCCACTTCCACGTCCTCTTCGCGCTGGAGCAGTTCGGCATCGATCCCGGCGAGGTCGAGCTGCTGCACCTGCAGCCGCCGGAGATCGTCGAGGCCTGGAACAAGGGCGAGATCGACGCCGCCTTCGTCTGGGACCCGGCGCTGGGCGCGATCAAGCCGACGGGCAAGGTGCTGATCACCTCCGGCCAGCTCTCGAACTGGGGCAAGGCCACCTTCGACGGGCTGGTGGTGGAGCGCCGCTGGGCCACCGGGAACCCGGAGTTCATGTGCCTCTTCGTCAAGACCATCGCCGCCCAGGACGAGGCCTACCGCAGCGATCCCGAGGCCTGGACGCCGGACTCCAAGGAGGTACGTGCCATCGCCGAGCTGATTGACGGCGATCCCGAGAGCGTGCCGGCGGTGCTCGATCTCTACGACTTCCCGACCCTGGAGGAGCAGGCCTCGGACCGCTGGCTGGGCGGCGGCGGCGAGGGCGGCGCGGCCCGGGCGCTCAAGTTCACCTCCGAGTTCCTCAAGGCCGAGCGCAAGATCCCGACCCTCTTGGGGGACTACGGCCGCGCGGTCAATCCCGAGTGGGTCGAAGCGGTCCTGGCCGGCGGCTGCTGAGACCTCGGCACGCCGCTCTAACTTCCGGCTATTGGATCACAGGCCTGGCGGGTCGTCGGGGAAACCGGCGAGCGCCCGCACCTCGGCCGGCCCGTGGCCCGCCTCGCGCAGGGCGCGGAGGGCGCGCGCGTCGTCGCGCTTGGCGAGGCGCCGGCCGGCCGGGTCGGCGATCAGGCCGTGGTGGTGCCAGTCGGGGACCGGCAGGCCGAGCAGGGCCTGCAGCAGGCGGTGGACGTGGGTCGCCGGCGCCAGATCCTCGCCGCGGGTGACAAGCGTGACACCCTGATCGGCGTCGTCCAGGGTGACCGCCAGGTGATAGCTGGTCGGCACCTCCTTGCGGGCCAGCACCACGTCGCCGTGAGTCTCGGGCTCGGCCGCGACCGCGGCACCTTCGAGGCCGCGCCCGTGTTCCCGCCAGGCGAGCGGGCCGGCCTCGGCGGCGGCCCTGGCGACGTCGAGCCGGAGGGCGTAGGGCCGGCCCTCGGCGAGGCGCGCCTGGCGCTCGTCGTCGGAGAGGCGCAGGCAGGTGCCGGGGTAGAGCGGCCCGTCGGGACCATGGGGCGCGCTGCCGGCGCGGGCGATCTCGGCCTGGATCTCCTTGCGGGTGCAGAAGCAGGGATAGAGCAGCCCCCGCTGCCGCAGCCCGTCGAGCGCCGCGCCGTAGGCCTCGAAGCGCTCGCTCTGGCGCAGCACCGGACCGTCCCAGGCGAGGCCGAGCCAGCGCAGGTCCTCGTAGATGGCGGCCTCGTACTCGGGCCGGCAGCGGCCCAGGTCGATGTCCTCGATGCGCAGCAGGAAGCGCCCGCCCGCCGCCCGCGCGGCGCGCTCGGCGAAGAGGGCGGCGTGGGCGTGGCCCAGGTGAAGAAAGCCGGTGGGCGAGGGCGCGAAGCGGGTGACCGCGTTCGCCGTGAACGGACCCGATAGCCGTGTCATGGGCTGGCACTACGCGATGGATTCTATAAAGTCCAGCCATGTCGAAGCCGAGCGAAACGGCCGATCCGCGGCCGCCCGACGAGAGCCTGCGCCCGGCGCTGGAGGCGCTGGCCGCGCGCGACCGGGACATCGCCGCCGCCTATGCCGCCTGCGGCCTGCCGCCGCTGCGCTCCAGCCCGGCCGGCTTCGATGGCCTCCTGCGGGTGATCGTCAGCCAGCAGGTCTCGATCGCCTCGGCCCGCGCCATCATGGGCCGGCTCGAGGCTGCGCTCCGGCCCATGACCCCCGAGGCCTTCCTCGAGCTCGACGACGAGGACCTGCGCCTGGTCGGGCTGAGCCGGCCGAAAATGCGCTACTGCCGGGGCCTGGCCGAGGACCTCATCTCGGGCCGGCTCGACCTCGGGGCCCTCGACGGCCTGGACGACGACGCGGCCATCGAGCACATCACCCGGGTCAAGGGGCTCGGCCGCTGGAGCGCCGAATGCTATCTGCTGTTCTCCCTCCGGCGGCCCGACGTCTGGCCGGCCGACGACCTGGCGGTGCAGGCCTCGGTGCAGCGCCTCAAGGGCCTGGAGGCGCGGCCCACCACCAAGGAGATGGACGCCCTCGCCGAGCCCTGGCGGCCCTACCGCAGCGCCGCCGCCCGCTTCTGCTGGCACTTCTACCGCCATCAGGGCGTGGCCTGAGGACGCGGCCGCCGAGGATCCAAGGGAAAGGACGGAGAGCGTGACGGGACTGATGGAACTCGACGGGCCGCGCTACGGCGCCGAGCCGGGCCAGGCGCGGCGGCTGGTGGTCTTCCTGCACGGCCTGGGCGCCGACGGCAACGACCTGATCTCCCTGGCGCCCCTGCTGGCGGGCCGCCTGCCGGAAACGGCCTTCGTCTCGCCCAACGCGCCCTTCCCCTGCGACATGGCGCCCATGGGCCGCCAGTGGTTCAGCTTCCAGGACCAGGACCCGGCCGCGATCCTGGGCGGCGTGCGCCTGGCGGCGCCCATACTCGACGCCTTCCTCGACGCCGAGCTGGCGCGCTTTGGCCTGGAAGACGACCGTTTGGCGCTGATCGGCTTCTCCCAGGGCACCATGATGTCGCTCTTCGTGGCCCTGCGCCGGGCCCGGCCCGTGGCGGCGCTGCTCGGCTACTCGGGGGCGCTCATCGGCGCCGAGGAGCTGCCCGAGGAGATCGTCAGCCGGCCGCCGGTCCTCTTGGTGCACGGCGAGGCCGACGAGCTGGTCCCGGTCCAGGCCCTGCCGGCGGCGCTCGCGGTGCTGAAGGCGAACCGGGTGTCGGTGGACTCAGAGATCCGCCCCGGCCTCGGCCACGGCATCGACGAGCAGGGCATCGAGCGGGGTCTCGCCTTCCTCGCCGACCACCTGGGCTGAAGGCTTCGCGCGCCGGGCGAAAGTATCCACCGCCCGATACGCGCCGCCTTGTGGATAACTGCCGCCCGCGGCGAAATGTTGCGGCGTCAAGCCGTAATCAAAGTGAAATATCCAACAAAATAGAGCGTGCGTTCAATTTGCCCACACAAGATCTTGAGTTCGGCTGGAAGATCCTTTATCACTTTCGCCACAGCGATGGGGTACAATGGTAGTTGGTCGGAAACCACTGGGCGCAGACACGGGACGATGATCTCGGCGAATGGATATCCGGCGCTGGTGCTGAACGCGGACTTCCGCCCGCTGAGCTATTTCCCGCTCAGTCTCTGGGCTTGGCAGGACGCGGTGAAGGCCTCGTTCCTGGGCCGGGTCAACATCATTTCCGAGTACGACCAGCGGGTCCATTCGCCCAGCTTCGAGATGAAGCTGCCCAGCGTGATCTCGCTGAAGGACTACGTGCACCTCGACCGGCGGCCGGCTTTCACGCGCTTCAACGTCTTCCTGCGCGACCGCTTCCGCTGCCAGTACTGCGCCGTCGAGCACCGCTCGGAGGACCTGACCTTCGATCACGTGGTGCCGCGCTCGCGGGGCGGGCGCACGCTCTGGACCAACGTGGTGACCGCCTGCCAGACCTGCAACTTGCGCAAGGGCGACCGCCTGCCGCGCGAGTGCAACATGAGCCCCGTGCGACCAGCTCATCAGCCGAGCACATTCGAGCTGCATGAGAACGGGCGGGCTTTCCCGCCCAATTTTTTGCACGAGAGCTGGAACGACTTCCTCTACTGGGATACCGAGCTGGAGGAGTAGGCGGGGCGGACCGCCGGGCCGCAACCGTCCGTCACCCAAGATCGTCTGCGACGGCCCGCAGGTGCGCGTGCCTCAGCGGCGCTTCCCGCCGGCCGCGAGCCTCTCTTGCGGCCTTTCCTTACGCGGCGTCTCTTCTTCCCGCTCCTCGCCGAAGGAGGCGAGGATCTGGCAGATCGAGCCCAAGAGCGGCAGCCAATCGGCTAGGCCCGCCGGTGCGTTTGCGGGATTTCCCGGCTTGCTCATGCTTTTGCCCTCCCAGCTGAAGCCCGGGAGGTTAGCCGCCAGGAGTTAACGATCTATTAACCATAAAAAAGCGTTAAACGGGCTCCCGAGGGGCGGTTTTCGCGTCTAAACCCGCTCGGAAAGCCAGATGGCCAGGCGCGAGCCCGCCTTGACGGCGGCGCTGAGGGCCTCGTAGCCGGGGGTGTCTTCGGCGCCGTGGGCGAGGCCGGTGTCCCGGTGCTCCAGCTCCTCGGCGCGGAACGTCTCGAGCTGGGCGCTGAGCTCCGCCTCGTCCTCGCCGAGCTGGGAGATCTGGCCGGCGTAGTGCTCGTCGATCACCTCCTCGACCGCCACGGTGCAGGCCATGGCCGCCTTCTCGCCCATGAGGGCCGTGGCGGCGCCGAGGGCGAAGCCGGCCAGGTGCCAGACCGGCTGCAGCGCCGTCGGCCTCACCTGGCGCTCTGCGACCAGGTCCTCGAAGGCCGCCAGGTGACGCAGCTCCTGGCTGTGCATGTGGGCGATGGTGGGGCCGCAGGAGGCATGGCGCAGCACGGCGAGCTGGCCCTCGTAGATGCGCCGGGCGCCGTACTCGCCGGCGTGGTCGACCCGCAGCATGCGGGCGATCAGCTCCTCGCGGGTCAGGTCCCCCGGCAGGCGGCCGTCGGCCGTGCGGCGGCGCTTCGCGCCTTTTTGCTCGTGCCCGCTGCTCATGATTCCACGCTCATGCCGCTCCCGGCAACCAGGGCTTGGCCTCGCTGACGCCAGACGGCCCAGAGCACCGCCAGGCCCAGGGCCAGCGAGAAGAGGAAATTGTAGCCGGCCATGGAGATGCCGAACAGCGCCCAGGGGATCTCGTCGCAGGGCACGAACTGGGTGTTGAGCAGGGCTTCGCGCAGCTCGTCGATGGAGAGGCTGGCGTCGAGGGAGGGCGCGTGGCATTCGCTGGTGCCTTTCCACCAGTGCTGCTCGACGCCGACGTGGAAGGCGGCGATCCCGGCGCCGGCCAGGAAGGCGAGGCCGCCCAGGCCGGTCAGCAGCAGGCGCGCGCCTGGCCGGGCCGCCAGCAGCAGGGCCAGCAGGCCGGCCGCTCCGGCCGCGCCGTGGGCATAGCGCTGGTAGATGCAGAGGATGCAGGGCAGAAGCCCGCCCCAGTGCTGGGCGGCGAGCGCCATGGCGATGGAGCCGAAGCCCGCCAGCACCAGGAGGGCGGGGAGCGCGCGGGGCCGTTCGAGGATCGCCTGCTCTAAGGTTTTCAGCATGGTTCAAGGATGGCGCCCCCGATGCCCCAGGGCAAGGTGCACCAGGGCAAGGTGCACCAGGGCAAGGTGCACCAGGGCAAGGCGGCCCGAAGAAAATCGCCTCAGAACAGGAAGCGCACCGCCACGAAGCCGCCGATGAGGAGCACGAAGAAGACTGTGGTGACCAGCGCCAGGTTGTCCTCGACGAAGCGGCGCACGGGCGGGCCGAAGTACCAGAGCAGCGCCGCCACCAGGAAGAAGCGGGCGCCGCGGGAGAGCACCGAGGCGACCAGGAAGACCGTCAGGTCGAGGTCCATGACGCCGCTGGTGATGGTGATGACCTTGTAGGGGAAGGGGGTCAGGCCCGCCCCGGCGACGATCCAGGCGCCCCACTCCTGGTAGAGGGCCTGGAACTCGTCGAACTTGGCCTGGTAGCCGTAGAGCTCGAGGAGCGGCTGGCCGACCGTGTCGAAGAGGAGGGCGCCGATGGCGTAGCCCGCGAGCCCCCCCAGCACCGAGGCGACGGTCGCCACGGCGGCGATGCGCCAGGCTTGCTGCCGGGCCGCCAGCACCATGGGGATGATGAGCACGTCCGGCGGCACCGGAAAGACCGAACTCTCGATGAAGGCGACCACCGCGAGCGCCACCAGGGCGTGGCGGTGCCCGGCCAGGCTCATGGTCCAGTCGTAGAGCGACCTCAGCACGCGACTCGGGCCCCCTTTCGAGACGCGCGCCCTTTAGCAGCCGCCGGGCGAAGTGACAACAACGGGTGGGCGCGCTTGGGACGCGTGGGGCCGCGCGGGCGTTCGCTTGGGCGATGGGACGGCCGGACGGCGGCGGGGCGGCGGCGGGGCGGACTCCGCCGGGAAATCTGCTAGGCTGCTGCACGGGACGCGGCTCGGAGAGCGTACGATGAACGAGGGCGCAGCGGTTTTGTTCGTCAACGAGGCCTTCTACGCGGCCTTCCGCGAGCGCGACATGGAGACCATGCGCGGCCTCTGGGCCGCGCGGGCGCCGGTCGCCTGCATCCACCCCGGCTGGCATGCGCTCGACGTCCGCGAGGACGTCATCGAGAGCTGGGAGGCGATCCTCGGCAACCCGGACGCGCCGAAGATCCAGTGCCGCAACGCCGAGGCCTTCGTGCTGGGCGAGAGCGCCTTCGTCACCTGCTACGAGGTGGTGGACAAGAGCGTGCTGGTGGCGACCAACATCTTCGTGCGCGAGGACGGCAGCTGGCGCCTGGTCCACCACCAGGCCGGCCCCTGCAGCGCCCCGCCCGACCTGGAAGAGACCGAGCCCGGCCCCGAGGCGCTCCAGTAGTCGCAGCTGCGGCACACCAGCGCTCGCCTCCGGCCCCTCCAGCCGCCGGTCCGCAGGCACGACCGCCCATTGTGCTTCCAGCCGGCCTTACCTATAAGACTCGGGAGGCCGCCGGCGAAGGCCCGGGCGGCCCCGGTGCGCGGGTGTGGCGGAACTGGTAGACGCGCCAGACTCAAAATCTGGTTCCCGCAAGGGAGTGGGGGTTCAAGTCCCTCCACCCGCACCATTTGGCAGACATTGTTGTTGACCTAGCAAGCGCGCACTCAAGGTCTGCCTTACGGGGTCGACGGCGTCCCCATCTCCCGGCTCTGGGTGACCAAAGGACTGCCCAGAGCCGGTCAACACGCTTTACAGCCTATTCGTCGATCCGATCGCCAAAACCCGTGTGGAAACCCAGTGCGGCCGCCCCTTTGATCGAGGTTCTGCGCCAAGTCCGTGTATTTGCGAGAAACCTGCCATCTTATCGATAAGGCGCAAAGAACAGGCAGCGCTTGATGTCCTCCGCGCCCTCGATCAGATCTACCGCCAGTTCGACCGGGATCTTCTTGCCCCTTTTCGCCCAGACCTTACGGATGAAAGCATCCAATCGCCTCTCACCCAACACCTCTTTGCCGCGCTTGAATGCCCGCCGGGCGGCGCGCAACTTGGCTTTCAGCGACCTCTTCACCCAACGGCGCAGATCCTGTCGGGAGAGGAAATTGAGCAGCGACTGGGTCGCGTCGACTGGATCGACGGTCACATCGATGTCCAGCGACCCCATAGCGTTGACGCCCGACCCATCGAAGGCATTGGCCACCACCACCAGGCTGTGCAGGCCGCAGCTCCGCGGCACGAAGCGCAAGGCGGTGGTATGGGGGCCGTCGTCGGGAATGCGCGGCAGGAAGTTGATGTCCTTCAGGCTGCCCTGTGCTTCCGGGTCGCCCTCGTCATAGCCATCGGGCACCAGAAAGAGTTCGGAGATGACGGAATCGACCTTCACCTCATTGGTGGCATGCGCCACCCGCAGCACCGCCGGCTGATCCTTCACCGGGACCGGAGGAAAGACCTCGAAGTCCTCCAATGTCAAGATGACCTCGTCCGGCGAGCCGACCTCGTCCGGCGAGCTGGCCACGGGCGCTCCCTCCTGTTCCGGTAGGAGCAGGTTGAAGACCTGGCCGAAGAAGCCGAGATTGTTGGAATAGGTCTCGACCTCGATGTCCGCCAGCGAGCTGACCTGGTCGGGCATGGCTTTCAGCCCGTGCTCGGCCAACTCGGGAACCAGATTGCTGCTCTCCTCGATCCAAACGACGGCCCAGAAAACCCAATTGCTGTCCTTCGTGGGCACGGGGCTGAGATCTTGCGTCTTCCAGGTAAAGTCGGCCAGTACGAGATTGCGCTCGGCCTCGTCGGCATCGATGCAGGTGTCGGCCGTTCCCATCACACCGCCGCAATAGGGCCGAATGGTCGCCAAGGTCACTTCGTCGACCAGCGCCGCCTCGGCAAAGCCGCCGGTGGCCGAGCCGCTGGCAAACTGCCCCGCCTCGCCATCCCAGGGCTGGGCATAGATCCGGGCCTTGACGCTGCTTCCGGCCGGCATCTCGGTCAGGCTGTAGTTATAGACCCTGAGCTGCAGGCTTACCTCATCGCCCAGCGTGGCGCTGGTGATCGTGGGACCACTGGCCTGGCCCGCCGGGCGTATGAAGAGCCCCTTCATCTGGTAGAAAGGGGCATCGCTGTAGGTCAGCGGCGTGATCTCCCCCTGCATCGCCGTGCACTCCGGCTTGGTCATCGAAGAGGTGAAGCCCACCGGGCAGTTGAACCGGATTTCCTGATCGTTGTTGTTGCCTTCCTGCTTCTGGGTCCAGCGCTGGGGATGGTTGAGGGCGATATCCACGCGGGGCTCCGTGTCGTTCGGCCCATACTCCTGCGCCCAGAATCCCCCGATGCTGGAGCCCAGACCGGCCAAGGGGTCGTTCGTGTAGGCCAAGCGCAGATAGCCTCCCGACTGCACGTCTGTCCCGGCAAGCGTCAGATCGGTCTGGATGGTGCCCTCGGGCGGCTTCAGGCCAAAGATGAAGGCCTCGCTGTCGTAAGCGAAGATGTCGTCGGTGGCGCTGCCACCGGAATTGCCGGTGCTGACGGTGACCCCCGTGGAGGCGGCGACCGTGGTGGCCGAGCTGTTCAAGGTGCTGACCGACTTGCTTGAACTATAGTCAAAGCTGGCACTTACCCCGCCACCGACAGCCTCAAACTGCGCTTCGCCCGAAAACGTGACCGAGCCGTCGAAGGAGTGGTTGCTGACAGTCCCGCTGCTCTGGCTCAAGCCTTGACCGCCGGACCAGTCGACCCCGAACATGCCGCCTTGCGAAAGCGGCGTGAAGGCCTCGTCGGCCTTCAGATCCAGACGCGACGTCCCGCCGGTCGTCTGCACCGGCGTATCGTCGCTCAGCTGGTTTCGGTTCGCCGGCAAGGAGAAGATTTGGCCGGCCTCGCTCACCGGCTGAAACCACTCCAATATGGCGCCCGTGACGGGCGCGTGGTGCTGCAGATTGTCGGGCCCGGAATACTGCACAAATAAGGGCTGCTTGGGACAGGGCGAAGGGCCGCTGCCGCAATCGTCGGGACAGTTGGGGGAGGTTGCCGGGCAGACCTTCTGGCCGATCACCGGATAGCTGTAGATGTTGTGGGTGCGCGACGTGTAGGTCACCAAATCGTCAAAGACCGTGGTTGCGGCTATGTTGAATGACTGGCTTTGGTAGCTGTTGTAGACCTTGCAGGTGGTCGCCTGGTGCGTTTGGGTGAAGCTTTCCTTGAAGGTGGCGCTCACGCTGGCGACATCGGGTATGCCGTAAGAAACCTTTTCCTCGGCCGACTCTTTGGTCGAGGCGGTGTAGCTGGTGGCGCTTTGACGCTGGCCCGCGGACTGCGACATTTGGTCCAAGGTGTAGGCGGCGTTGTATTCGACCGGAAACACGGTGACGTTCAAGACACCGAGATCACTGGTCTCGGGGTTGGTGATATAGTCAACATGCATCGGCACCAGACCGACGATGGCATCGGGTGCCATGTGGAAGACGTTGGCGATATCAGGCTCGCCCAGGACCAGCGAGCGGCCCTGACTGTCCCCGGTCCGGATAATGCCGTCAATCGGGTCGGTGCGCTGGCTCGCGAGGCGTGGCACGAAGCTCGTAGTCGGATCGGGGATCTCATAGATGTTTAGATTCGGTACCTCGCCAGGCAGTGGCGGAACGGCCACGACAATCTGCTGGTTAAAATCGGTGGCGCCGCCACTCAGGTTTGGCGGATCAAAGCGCCCTATCTCAAGGAAGGGCAAGGCGAAGCTAAAGTTGTTCGTGCGCAAACTGTGTTCTGTGAGGGTCAGCTCAGCGTCTGCCGTGATCACAACTAGCACCCATTGGAGAAATGGAAAGGGTGGTGAACCGATTTGATTGACGGTGACGACGAGTTGGTCTTGGATCCCTCCCCAATCCAATTGACCTGAGCCTGTCGTATTTCGTACTTCAAGATCGCCTGACTCCACGACGGTGGGAAAGCTGAGGCTGCTTTGGCTTTTCGTGGGTGAGAAGCTGGAATCGAAATCATAAGCGTTGACGATGAGGTTGCCGTCCGTGTTGGTGGGGCTGGTGACGAGCATCAACTCCGCATCGACCATTCCTGTCTTGGCAACGACGGCGCCATCGAAGTTGCCGGCTTCCAAGAAGAAGTCCGTGACCGTCGGATTGAGGCCGGTATCGATGTCCGAAGTAGCTGGTACCTGGATGATCTCCAAGGCCGCACTGCAGGTGTTGCCCAAGACCTGCACGTCTGCCGCCGGGCAGACCGAGGCGAACACCACGCGCCCCGTCTGCCCGCTTGCGGTCCAGGCCACATCGACTGCGCCGTCGCCGTTGAAGTCGCCCGCGGCCAAGCGTAGCGGGTCGTCCACCGGATTGGTCGAAGCGGCGAGCGTCAGTGTCGGCCCGCCGACCATGCCGTCGGAAACGGCGTTGCCCGCCGTGCCCGTGCAGCTCGCGAAGGGATCATTGGTGCACTTCGCCGTCCAGACCTGAGCTTGGCTGTCACCGAGGGCAAATATGTCCTGATAGCCATCCAGATCGAAGTCGGCCATGACCGTCCCGAAGAGGTTCCCAGCCAGCCCGAAATCGGTTTGGGACTCATTGCTGCTGTCCTGCGGGTCGAGCACGGTCAGCTGTGGGCTGCCGCAGGATCCGGCAAAGGTGAAATTGGCGATGACGTCGTTGGGTAGGCTGAAGATCCGGCCCACCTCACTCTCAAAAACGGCACCGCATTCGCGGCTAGGGCTGACCGTAACGGGGGCCTCGAGCGTGAGGCCTGAAGTCTTGAAAATCGCACTCCCACCGCCGGTCTGTGAAACGATGACATCGTCGTTCCGCAAAAGCGACCGCCGGCCGGTCAGTATATCCTTGACGTCGGCAAAGCAGGGGGCGGTCACGTCGTTGTTGCAGGAGCTGCTGTCCATCGGCAGAGCGAAGATCCCATCGCCGCCGGGGGGCGAACAGCTCTTGATCTCCGGTCCGTCACCCAACTGGCCCAGCGCCGGCACGGCCAACAGTCCCCAAAACGCAGGAACCGCCAGGAGTAGTCCAAGACCTCGCCGAATGCGGGAAATCGATCTTTCGCGGAAGCCGCCAAGCCTGACTGAATCATCACGTCTGTGAATCATTGCCAACTCCTGGTTTCTCTGACCGTATGTTTGGTCGCTTGTCGTCGGGTTACGCGGTCTGATTTGCCAATGAATTGCTCGTCGTTCCTGGCCCTACTGTCTCTGCTCCGCACAATTTGCCAGCATCAATTTCTCATAGTTTTCGATCAACCGACTTGTGATGATGCGTGTGATTTGGAAACCGAACCGGGGGTCTTGGTTGTAGAGTTGAAGAAATCTCTCCTCCGGCATCCGCAAGAGTTCGCTGTCCGTTTCGCACACAGCGCTCACTGTCCGCACATTGTCGGGTGAGAAAAGGCCAATTTCTCCAAGCGTTTCCTGCTCGCCAACTGTCTTGCCGAGCTCGGGCAAACGGACCTTTCCTTCGCTGATGTAATACATCTCGCGAGATCTGTCGCCCTTGCGGAACACCACTTGCCCTGCCTTGAACCGCTGCGGGGTCATGAAGGGAAGCAGCGCATCAAACGAAATCTCGCCCTGCACGGATCGGCGGGTCTTCTCCATAAGCCTGCTAAACTGACGAAGCCGCGCGAAGTTCAAAGGTAACAGGCACAAATGCAGGAAGAGGACCGGAAGCACGCCCTCGATATAGCCAAAGGTGATGAATGCCACATTGCTTGCGATGCCGACCACGCGAAGTGGTGTCATCGTTTTCATGTAAAAGGTCGTGAAAACGAGCAACGATGCTAGATAGCCTGCCAATTCGCCATACATCGTTCATCCACCTTGCGGAGTGAACCGAGTAGTTCCTTTGGGTTCGGCCTGTCTTTGTTGCTGCTCATGGGTATAGAGAGATACCCACCCCTCATTAGATATATCCATCATATAAGAGGTGGGCGCTTGACTGCAAGAAAAAGCTGAGTTCTAGGCAAAAAAATCATAAAGATGTATACATCTCAACCATGTTGCATTATTCTTGCTTTTCCGGTTTGGTAGCGGGAGTCTCGGTGCAGCAGAGGTTTGCCGCGCCTGCGCGCCGATGGCTCGCAAGGACAGGTTTCGATAGGGCCTCGCGGGAGGTGACATGGCACAGTCGGGTTCGACGGAAAGCCAGACGCGCGGTGAGCGCATCTATGACATCATCCGGGGGCGAATCGTCACCAATCGCTATCCGCCCGGCACCACGCTTCGGGAGGGTGAGCTGGCTGAGGAATTCAGCATCAGCAGATCGCCTGTGCGGCGAGTCTTCGCCAAGCTTGAGGAGGCGCGCTTGCTCGCGATCAAGCACGGCGTCGGTGCGCAGGTGACCGAGATCCGCCCGGAGGCCTTCATTGCGGCCTGCGAGGTGCGCATGCTGCTCGCCATGCACTCGGGGCCCTTCTTCGTTGCGCCTTTCCCGGCCTCTGCGCCTGCCTTCTTCTCGGAATGCCGCGACCGTTTTCTCGCCACTGAGGAGGGAGACACGATCGGATTTGCGGAAGTCAACAACACCTTTTTCGTCGGTGCGCTTACCCTGATTGAGAACCAGTACTTGCGAGAGATTCAGATCAAGCTGTTCTATGAGACCGCGCGAATGTGGATCGTAGAGCTGCCGAGACTCGATTGGTCTGAGACCATTTCTGCGATCGCGCGCGAGATCGACGATGTGATCCGCGACATTGTGGATGACGATCGTGTCGGTCTCGGGCTCACACTGCGCAACAGCATCCACGCGGCAAAGAGCCGCTTCGACGGGCGCAATCAGACCGATGGGAATCCGTCTTCAATTTCCCCCACCATGGGAGCCTTAGACCATCAGTTCCCGCCATTCAGCCCGTCCCGCTAAGCGCAGCTGCCTGAAGTGCGGTGTCAGAGCAAATCGCCTTGAGCCGGGGGGAGGGGGAGCGTTCTGCAACCTCCGGCGATGCGAGATCCCTTCCGTTGCTTCAATACCTCGCCGGATGGCATCCGCCTTGTCGTGATAATGTATGTCCGCTTTCCGCTGTTGCTGCGCCAGGTCGAGGATCTGCTGGGCGAGCGCGGTATCGATATCTGCATCGCAATTCCCCTTGGCGGTGGCATCTCGATGAAGCCTTCGTAAAGATCAATGGCGAGATTTTCGATCTCTGGCGGGCTGTCGATCAAGCAGGCGAGGTTCTGAGGGGCTTTGTCACCAAGCAGCGGGACCGCAAGGCCGCGCTGCCGGAATGACGGCGTTGGGTCGGTTCCAGCCTGTCGGGCGGGTGATCAGCGGCGACCGCCCTTGACGGTCAGGCGGTCGATAGCGCGATGAAGCGGCCGTTCGCCGTCCAAGTGGCCAGAGACCGCTCCTAATCGGACATTCCCGGTGGTCAGCCGGAACGGCCGTCTATAGCCAAATTCTACCGATTCCACCCTTCCGCAACCCCCAGAATCGCCGATTTCAGGCCGAATCTTACACAATCACTTACACAACCACGCAGGAGGATCGACTTTTATGCTGTAAAAACAATATGTTATCTGTAGACGAAACAGACTCAAAATCTGGTTCCCGCAAGGGAGTGGGGGGTCAAGTCCCTCCACCCGCACCACGCTCGCGGACTTGCCTTCGCGCCTAAATCGCTCCCGCGGCAAGGACGGGGTGCCGGCTCTAAGAGGCGCGAGCCTCACCCGGCGCCGGCGAGCCGGGCGAGCTGCCGGTCGTGCAGGCGCGAGAGGGTGGCGAGCGCCGCCACGGCGCCGATCAACGCCAGGCACATGTCCCACTGGGTGTCCCAGGGGTCGCCCTGGGTGCCGAGGAAGGCGTCGGCCTCGGCGCCGAGGATCAGGGCGCCCCACCACTCGATCAGCTCGTAGAAGGCGCTGAAGGCGAGGCAGACGGAGACGGTCAGCACGGGGAGCCAGCGGTTGCCGGCGAGCGGCGAAGTGCGCACGAGCAGTTCGCGCACCAGGATGGCGGGCACGAAGCCCTGGGCGAGATGCCCCAGCCGGTCGTAGTGGTTGCGCGCCAGGCCGAAGAGGTCCTGGACCCAGAAGCCGAGCGGCACCTCGGCGTAGGTGTAGTGGCCGCCGAGCGCCAGGATGAGCGCGTGCAGGAAGAGCAGGCGGTAGAGCAGGGGCGTCAGGGGAAAGCGCCGCCGGGTCCAGATCAGCACCGGCAGGCCGACCATGATCGGCAGCGTCTCCAGCACCCAGGTCAGCCGGTCCGCCGGCCCGATGCCGGAGATCAGCAGCGCCGCGAAGGCCCCGGCCAGCAGGATCTTGACCTCGGTCGACAGGACGCCTGCCTCCTTTTTTTACGAAACCACTACCGGTTCGCGGCGCGGCCTCTGCGCATTGGCACGGCATCCTCAAGGCCGCCGGACGGCAAGACAAGGACCGTCCGGCACGCCACCTCGCGCCGATCCGAAGTGGCGTCCGCCCGTTGGCGGCTGATACCCTGGGGTCTGCGCGGGCCCTCGGAGCCCGCTCGGCATGAGGAGGACGAACGCCGTGACCGACGCGGAAAAGCTCGAGTTCGAGATCATGGAGAAGGCCCAGCAGCTGGCCGCCTTGCGCCGGGCGGAGGCGGACAGCGAAGTGGCCGACTACGCCTTCCAGACGCCCGACGGCGAGACCCGCCTCTCGGCCCTCTTCGCCGGCCGCGAGCGGCTGCTGGTGATCCACAACATGGGCCAGGGCTGCCGCTATTGCACCCCCTGGGCCGACGGCATCAACGGCGTCCTGCATCACCTGGAGGACGCCATGGCCTTGGCGCTGGTCTCCAAGGACCCGCCGGAGCTCCAGCGGCGCCTCGCCCTCGACCGGGGCTGGCGCTTCCGCATGGCCTCACACGGCGGCGGCGCCTACATGGCCGAGCAGTGCGCCATGGGCGGGCACGCCAACAGCCCGGGCGCCGCGGTCTACGAACGGAAGGCCGGCAAGATCGTGCGCCGCGGGCGGACCTACTTCGGCCCCGGCGACCTCTACTCGCCGGTCTGGCACTTCCTCGCGCTCGCCGGCCTGGGCCCCTCCGACTGGACGCCCCAGTACCGCTACTGGCGCCGCCCCGAACAGCTCGACGACGGCGGCGAGAACGTCCGCGACTGACCGCGCCGCCGGCTGCGCCGAGGCCGGGACGGAAGCTGCCGCGAGCGCATCTGCGGTCTTTCGCGCTCGCGCGGCAAGCGGGCGGCGGCTATACCGTTGAGATCCACCCGCGATAGAGGGGTTGCCTGGGAATGACCTTCGAATACGCCGTGGCCTTCGCCGTCGCCATGCTGCTCTGGGCGAGCCTGCCGGGACCCGGCCTCGCGGTCGTGGTGTCGCGGGCGCTCGGCACCGGACCCAAGGCCGGCCTGGCCGTGGTCACCGGGCTGGTGCTGGCGGACCTCATCTTCCTCGGGATCGCCTTCGCCGGCTTGAAGGCGATCGCCGCGGCCCTGGGACCCCTGTTCCAGGTCGTGAAGTACGCCGGCGCGGCCTACCTCATCTGGCGCGGCTACCGCATGTTCGTCGGCAAGGACGAACCGGCGAGCGCTCCGGCGGGCGCGAGCGGGCAGCTGTGGCGGGACATGGGCCTCGGCCTCCTGGCCACCCTCGCCAATCCCAAGGCGATCTTCTTCTTCGGCGCCATCCTGCCGGGCTTCGTCGACATGACCCGGGTCGGGCTCGGCGACTTCCTGGTCCTCGCCGCCATCGTCGCCGGCGTGTCCTACTTCTTCTACGGCGGCTGCATCGTCCTGGCCCAGCGGGCGCGCCGCCTCCTGGCGTCGACCAGGGCCGCAAAGTGGCTCAGAAAGCTAACCGGAACCATCCTCGTCGGCTCAGGCGTCGCCGTGGCGACCCGCTAGCTGTGGCCTCCACACGGTACACCCGTCGAATTCTGCTCGTTTGTCGATCCGTGCGTCCTTGGGGCGGGAACCTTTTTTGCCGGCCGATCGTCTATAGTGTGCCAACGGATTTGGACGGGGACGACGGTCGGTGGTGGGATCCTCCGAGGACTTGACGGGCGCCTCGGGCGCGGAAGTTCGCTCGCCTGTCGAGGCGGTGCGCCGCGGCGAGGTGGATCCTCTCGCCAGCATCATGCGCCGGCACAACCAGCGCCTCTACCGCATCGCGCGCAGCATTCTGCGCGACGACGCCGAGGCCGAGGACGTGGTGCAGGACGCTTTCGTGAAGGCCTTCACCGAGATGGAAACCCTGCGCGAGGGAGACAAGATGGGCGCCTGGCTGTCGAAGATCACGGTCAATATGGCGCTGACCCGCCTGCGCCAGAGGAAGCGCCGCGAGGCGACGCTGCGTCCCGAGCTTGAGGCGGGGGCAATCATCTCCGGCCGAGGCGACGCCGCCGGGCCCGCCGACGTCGCGGGGCCGCTTACGCCCGAGCGCCTGGCCGCCATGGGCGACGTGCGCCGCCTGGTGGAGCGCGAGGTGGACCGCCTCAGCGACGGCTTCCGCGAGGTCTTCGTCCTGCGGGTGATCGAGCAGATGTCGGTGGAGGAGACCGCCGAGCTGCTGGGCATTCCCCCGGAGACGGTGAAGACCCGCCTGCACCGGGCCAAGGCGAAGCTGCGCGCCGGCCTGGACGACCACTTGACCGCCGTCTCGCTGACGGCCTTTCCCTTTGCCGGCAAGCGCTGCGAAAGGACCAGGAATACCGTCATCGCGCGGCTGCGCGGCGCGGTCCTCCACATGCCGCCGGATTCGCATCACTGATCGTCTCCCCGCCCGTTCCGTTGGCCTCACAGGAAAAGGACGGGAGAACGACAGTATGAACAGGTTCCTAGGTACGCTGGGCTTCGGCCTGGCCCTCGCGGCCGCCGTCTCGGCGGCAGCTCCGGGTGGAGCGCTCGCCGGCAACGCCGCCGCCATGTCGCCCGCCGGCGGCAGCTACCAGCAGGTCAGCAAGCTGGTGCCGCTGCCCGAATTCATCCCCGGGCTCGGCAGCCTCTATGTCGATCCGGCCACCCTGCCGGCCGGGCCCTTCGCGGCCTATGACAGGGCCGGCAAGCTGGTCAGCACGATCTACATGATCCCGCTGGAGGACATGGCGGCCCAGAAGAAGTTCAGCGGGCTCGCGGTCGCGGGCGAGACGGCCGACTCGGTCGACCTCTACTACAATGCCGGCCACCCCGGCGTGGAGAAGCCCCACTACCACATCGTGATCTGGCATGTGAACGCAGCTTCCGCCGACCTGCAATGAGCCTTGGTCGTCGGGCTGTTCTCGGGACCGGCGGGCTGCTGCTCGCCGGTCTCGCCCTTCCGGCTTGGCCCAGCGCGGGCGCAGACCTGGTCGAGGTCGCCCTGCGCAGCGATCCCGAGGGCGGCAGGGTGCGCTTCGATCCCGTCGGCCTCCTGGTCGCGCCCGGGACGCGGGTGCGCTGGATCAACCGGGAGAACGTCCACACGGTGACGGCCTACCACCCGGCCAACGACAATCGCTCCCTGCGCATTCCCGAGGATGCCGAGCCTTGGGACAGCGGCTACCTGGTCGAGCCGGGGGACAGCTTCGAGCTGAGGCTCGTCCAGCCGGGAGTCTACGACTACTTCTGCCGGCCCCACGAGGAAGCGGGCATGGTGGGGCGGATCATCGTCGGCACGGCCACGGGACCGGGCGCCCTGCCCTTCGACTACTTCAAGGCCCTGACGCCCGCGCCCGCCTGGCGGGAGGTGCCGCCGCTCGCGCGGGAGACCTTCCCGCCCATCGCGCGCATTCTCGAAGAGGGCCGGGTCGCGGCAGGGGGCTAGCGGGGAGGTCGTTCGAGAAGCTGAGCGTACGGCCTAGGGTTCCACCGGCTCGAGACGGAGGATCGAGCCGTTGCGGGAGCCGGTCAGGACATAGATGTAGCCGTCGGGGCCTTGGCGCACGTCGCGGATGCGCTGATCGAGGGCTTCGAGCAGTCGCTCCTCGCGGACCACGCTCTCGCCGTCCAGCTCCAGTCGGGACAGGTGGCGGGACTTGAGGGCGCCGACGAAGAGGTTGTCCTGCCAGTCGGGGAAGCGGTCGCCCGTGTAGAAGGCCATGCCCGAGGGCGCGATCGAGGGGTCCCAGTAGTAGATGGGCTGCTCCAGGCCCTCCTTGTGGGTGCCGACGCCGATCTGGCCGCCGATGTAGTGCCGGCCGTAGGCGATCACCGGCCAGCCGTAGTTCTTGCCGGCCTCGGGCACGTTGATCTCGTCGCCGCCGCGCGCGCCGTGCTCGTGGACCCAGAGCTTGCCGCTCTCCGGATGGATCGCCGCGCCCTGGGGGTTGCGGTGGCCGTAGGACCAGACCTCGGGCCGGTAGCCCGTCCTGCCGACGAAGGGGTTGTCCTCGGGGATGGAGCCGTCCGGATTTATGCGGATCACCTGGCCCCGGTTGATGGTGAAGTCCTGGGTCCGGTCACGCTCGCCGCGCTCGCCGATGGTGATGAAAAGCCGGCCGTCGGGCGCGAAGGCGAGCCGCGAGCCGAAATGCCGCCCGCCGCCGGTCTTGGGCTCCTGGCGGAAGATCACCTCCAGGTCGCTTAGGCGGTTTTCCTCCAGGTCGAGGCGGGTGCGGGCGACCGCGGTGCCGGCGCCGCCCGCCCCCGGCTCGGCGTAGGAGAGGTAGATCAGGCCGTTGTCCGCGAAGTCTGGATCGAGGGCCACGTCCAGCAGCCCGCCCTGGCCGGAGGCCTGCACCTCGGGCACGCCTTCGAGCGGCGGCGAGAGGGCGCCCTCTTGCGAGACCAGGCGCAGGCTCCCCGGCCGCTCGGTCACCAGCATGCGGCCGTCGGGCAGGAAGGCGAGCCCCCAGGGGCGCTCCAGGCCCTCGGCGACCAGGACGAGCCGCAGCTTGTAGTCCTCGGACTCGTAGATCTTGCCGGCCGCCGTCTGCGCCGGGGGCGTGCACGCGACCGCGGTGAGGAGCACCACGGCGAAGAACGCGGCGAGACGTGGCAGCCTTCTCATGTCTTCCTCCTAGAGCGGGATGGGATGAGATTGGATCAACGCTGTTGGCCTGGGTTGGCTCCGTCCGCTAGGCGCGGGTCGCAGCGCGATGCGGGGCATCGGGCGAGGCCCGCAACGACGCGGCGGGCCAACCCAGGCCAACCCGTACGGGACGGGCGCTTTTGGCCGGACGCCGCGTCGCTCCTCCTCGAATATGCTTCGGCATGTCCTTCGTCCCCACAATTGTCCTTGGCCTAACGTCCGGCCAAAATCGCTCCGTCAGCGTGGTTCAATCTCATCTCATCCCGCTCTAGTCTTCATGGCGAAGGTGTCAGGGACCGCGCGAGCTTGTGGATACGGTCGCTGAGCGGCGAGCCGTCGTCGTTGGCGGCATTGGCCCAGACCTCAAAGCGGAGCGGACCGTCGAGGTCCTCCGGCGCCTGCCAGTCCAAGCGCCATTCGGCCGCGCCCCCGTCGGCCGGTAGGGAGCCCGCCTCGGTAGAGCGGGCCTTGGCGCCGCTGGCCTCGCTGCGGCCGTCCTCGGCGCTGAAGCGGCCGGCCTCGGCGCCCGCCCGCCAGGACGAAGCGAAGTAGCCCGCCCGGGCCAGCTCCGGGTCGGCGAGCCGCAGGGTCAGGCGGTAGAGGGCGCCCGGGACGATTTCCGCCGGCAGCCCTTCGAGGGTCAGCGCCGGGGAGTCCTCCACCGGCGGGTTGTCGAAGTGGCAGGCGCCGCAGCCCTCCTCGCGCGTCATGTCCCAGGGCGCGCCCTCGGAAAAGGCGGCGGCCGGCGGGCTGGCGAGCAGGGTGGCGGCGAGCAAGACGCCCCTCATCCCCCGACACGCGCCCGGCCGATGGTGTTGGCGTCGGTGCCGAACCAGACGCTTTCCGACGGCGCGTGGTAGTCCATGTGGCGCACCGAGCCGGCGCCCGAGGGGATGTGGGTCACCGAGAAGAAGCGCTCCTCCTCGGGCGCGAAGCCGACGAAGCTGTTGGGCGAGACGCCGGTCTCGACGAACCAGATGCGGTCCTCGGCGTCGACGGCCACGCCGTAGGGCCGGGCGCCCTCGCCCGAAGGCATGAGCCATTCCTCGACGGCGCCGCTTTCGGGGTCCAAGTGACCCAGATAGCCCCGGCTGTAGTCCACGTAGTAGATCTGGCCCGCGCTGGTGACGGCGAGTCGCCGCGGCCGCGTGCCGGCGTCGGGCAGGGGGTGCTCGGTGAGCGTCAGGCTCTCGGGGTCGACCGAGGCCAGCTTGCTGGTGCCGAAGAGGGCGACCCAGACGGCGCCGTCCGGGGCGATGACGATGCCATAGGGCCGCGCGTTCGGGGTGGGAACCGGGATCAGGTCGACCGCGCGGTCGGCCAGCGCCAGGCGGCCGACGAAGTTGCCGCCCTGCACGGTGAACCAGATGTGGCTCTCGTCGCCGTCGAAGATGAGGGTATGGGGGTCGCGCGCGGCCGGGTCGGGCATGGCGAGCTTCTCGATCAGGCCGGTCATCGGATCGTAGCGGCCGATATAGCCCTTCAGGTTGCCGGCATACCAGACAACGCCGTCGGCGCCGACGATGAGGTTGTGGGGCCCGGCGCCGTCGTCCAGCTCGCGGCGCGTGAATTCGCCGCTTGCCGCGTCGAGGCGGGCCAGGTAGTGGCCGCGCTGTCCGACGAACCAGATCTCCTCGGCGCTGGCGGCGTAGGGGTCGCGCGGCCGGCTGGCATCGTAGGGCACGGTCCATTCCTCGATGGCGACGGCGTTCAGCGGCTCGGCGGCGCAGGCCGGCAGGACGATCCCGAGAGAGAGCAGCAGGCAGGTGATAAATCGCATGGCTGAGCGTCCGTCGAAAATGGGCGGTCGCCCGGACGGCGCGGCCATGCCGCCGCCCTCCGCGGCAGAACTAAAGGATATGCCACGCCATCATGACGGTTTCGCGGTGCGAATCAACCGAGGCCCGGGCCAACGGCCGCGAGAGGCGGCCTAGCCGCATTGGGGCTTTCTGGCGGCGGCTATCAAGTGCTCTCCGGCATCGACAAGTCCGGGGACCTGACAGAGAGCAACTTCGAGATCGGCCAGTCTCGCGGCCGCCTTGGGGTTGGCTGAGATTTCGGGCAATTGTACAACCTCGGGAACCAGCGGATTCGAGGTCGCCAATTCCAGCAATTCGAAGCCAGCATCGCTCAATGCGTTCTCAAGTCCGCGAGAACTGAATAGCGCCATCGGTTGATGAAACTCGCTGGAGCCAATTCTCGTCAGGACGACACCGGCTCCTTCCAGAAGGCCCTGCCAATCCAAGTGCTCTTCTATCCTCGTCATCGCAGCTGCTGCATCCAGCGGCCCGACCATCCTCAAGGTTCCGTAGAGAGCGGTGACACTGACCATCACCAGGCCGCCCGGCTTCGTGACCCGGGCGAACTCCTTGAGTGCCTCGGCGTGCCGCTCACGCAGGTATGAGAGGACCGATCCGTAGCAAACTACCAAGTCGTAGGTCTCGTCTTCGAAGCCGGAGAGGGAGACGGCGTCCCGCCGCTCGTAGCGGCGTACCTGGCCGGTGAGCTTCGCTTCGTCCAGTTCCCTGCGGGCTGCCGCAAGCTGCCCGTCCGAGATGTCGACCAGGGTGACGAAGGCCCCGGCTTCCGCCATGTGCAGGGCAAAGCGTCCTGGGCCGCAGCCCACGTCCAGCACTTCCAATCCGGGCTTCAGGAATCTGTCCAGGATGTGCCGGTGCACGGCAAACTTGATGCGCCCCGGCAGGCTGGCACCCAGCCGCTCCCACTCCTTCTCACCGAAGGCGTTGAAGTAGGCTCTCAGCCCCTCGGGATCGTGGCTCATCTTCGTCGCTCCGGCTCCCGGGTGCTGGGGACTCGGCGGCGACGAGCGTGCTTAGCGCCGGGAGCGGACCACCGTTTGCGCGCTTCCGTCGGACGCGGAGCTTGCGTTGCGGGTGCGGCCGAACCACCAGAGGCCGATGCCCATGAGAACCAGGAAGGCGCCCACGCCCATCAGGACCATGTCGACCGTGGGATCGCCTCCGAAGACGCGCGGTCCCAAGAACGCCAGGGCCAAGCCGAGGCCCACATCGAACATCCCGCCGACCTGGAGCACCAGCGAAAAATGCCTGCGGGCCTGCGCGGCCTTCTCGTCGTCGCTCAGTTCGCTCATGACATCACCTCAAAAATCGATCTTCGGCGGTCGCAACCGACGCGCTGATCGCGGGCCGTGCGCCTGCCGGTTTGTGCGCCGGACCCTGCAGAAGCCAAGTTTCACCCGTGGCGACGCTTTGCTGCCGGTCCGGCTGCGCCGCTAAACTCTCTAAACATGGTTAAGGAGGCATGAAAAAGGGCGGCGTCGGCGCCTGGCGCAGTCGGCATCTTCGCCGGGGCGGCTTTTGCGCTAGGCTAACGCCCATGTGCGCGTCCTTTGCCGAAGAGCTGGCGGCGATCCTGGAGCCCCGGGAGGAACGGACCCTCGCGCGCGTGATCGATGATTCCACGGCCGGTACCCTAGTGGCCGATCCCCGTTACCTGAACCGGATCGAGGCCGTCGCCGACCAGCTCCACAAGGTCGTGCTCGACCGGGGCCGGGAGGCCTCGCTGGACACCATGTTGAACTTCGAGATCGAGTGCCTGGTGCAGACCGCCATGAGCCGGGACAACCTGGAGGGCATCCGCGCCTTCTTCGAGAAGCGGGAGCCAAATTTCACCGGCGCGTGACTCCTCCTGTGATTCGCGGCGTTTCGCGCTGGACCTTGAAGTGATGCTTGTAGACTCGGAGGGCAAACTGCTATGGCGGCGGCCAACGGAACTTCGTTCGGAGCAAGCACGATGCGCATGCGTGGAGCAGGACTCGCCCTTCTCATGGCCTCAGGCCTGATGCTTTCCGGTTGCGTCGCCGCGGGCGTTGCCAGCCTCGCCGCCGGCGCGGGACTCGGCGTGACCCTCGGCATGGAAGACAAGCAGACCGCCGAAGCGTCAAAGCCCACGGCGACGGACGACACGGCGGTTCGGCCGACGACGGCGAGTGAGACCGTCTACGTGGAGTCGAGCGAGACCGGCTACGTCGAAGAGCCGACTCCCCTGGTTCAGCCCCTGGCGCCGGTCGAGGCGGTCGAGTCCCAGCCGATCCAGTAGGACCAGCCTAAGCCTGTCTTAGCCGCCGCCCGGGCTGCCTGGTCCGGGCGCTTGGTGGCGCGCGGTGGTGCGTGCCTGCGCGCCTGCTATGCTGGCCCATGGATTTCGAGCTGGTCTCCTTCAGGCTCTGCCCCTTCGTGCAGCGCGCGGCCATCGTGCTGCTGCGCAAGGAGATCCCCTTCCGCACAACCTACGTCGATCTTGCCGAACCGCCCGCCTGGTTCCGCGACCTCTCGCCCGACGGCAAGGTGCCGCTCGTCAGGATCGACGGCGCCCGGGTGCTGTTCGAATCGACGGCGATCAACGAGTTCCTCGACGAGGTGACGCCCGGTCGCCTCCTGCCCGAGGACCCCTTCGAGCGGGCCGAGGCGCGGGCCTGGATCGAGGTCGCGACCGCCTGCCTCTGGCACTGCCGCGACCTGACCCTGGCGGCCGACGCCGGCACCCTGGCGGATGAGGTGGCAGCCCTGCGAGCCAGGCTGGATCGGCTGGAGGCGGGCAAGCGGCCGGGGCCCTGGTTCCTCGGCGGGGCCTTTTCCCTGGTGGACGCGGCGGCCGCGCCGCTCTTCCTGCGGCTCGCCTACTTTGACAGCCTCATCGAGGACCTGGACCCGGCCCGAACGCCTGGGCTGGCCGCCTGGAGCGCGGCCCTACGCGACCTGCCCGAGGTTCGGGACTCGGTGATATCGGATTTTCGGGCGGAAATGGACGCCCTGGTGCTGAAGCGCAAGGGTCACCTGGCGGCGCTCTTGGGCGGCACCACGGTGGGCGAGCGAGAGATCTATTGAACCCTCCCGGTGGGCGCCCGCGTGCTCAGCTCGTCTTGTCGTGTCTCGGCAGGTCGTCGCCCAGGTGCAGCCAGGGGAGCTGCTCCGAGACGTAGACGTGGGCCCTCGGCTCGAAGGCGGCTGCGTCGTCGAAGGCGCAGACAAAGAGATGGATCTCGTCGGGCCAGCGCGCACCCTCGAAGCTGATGGGCGTGCCGCACTTGGCGCAGAAGCGCCGCGTCACGCCGGGCGAGGACTCGTAGCCCGTCGGCGCCTCCTTGGGGAAGCGAACCCGGCTCGTCAGGTAGCCGGCGTAGGTGGTGAGCGGCGAGGCGACGGCCCGCCGGCAGTCCTCGCAGTGGCAATGGGCGACCCACTTGGGCTGCCCCTCCGCCTCGAAGCGGACCGCGCCGCACTGGCAGCCGCCCGTTCTCATCACCTCGTCACCAGCCATCGGCGCCACCTCCTCTGCCGGGACCCGCAGGGCCGATGCTAGCCCATGGGTAGGGCGCGGGATAGGGCCTGCGCGGTCCGTCCCGGCCTTGACCTTCCAGTTACTGGAAGCGCCATATAAGCAGCAGCGACCTTTGTGTTGCTCGGAAACTGCGATCATGAGCCACCAGCCGGTAGAGACGGAGACGCAGCCGCAGGGCCATTGCTGCCACGGCGATGACGGCCGCCAGGCCGATCAGGGAGGGGGCCAAGAGGCCGCGTCCGCTGCCTCGGGCGCCGCCTACGTCTGCTCCATGTGCCCCGGCGTGGGAGAAGACCGCCCGGGCCCCTGCCCCAAGTGCGGCATGGCGCTGGAGCCTGCCCGGCCGCTCGCCCGCACCCGGACTCAGTACACCTGTCCCATGCATCCCGAGATCCTGCGGGACGCGCCCGGCGACTGCCCCATCTGCGGCATGGCGCTGGAGCCCACGACGGTCGAGCTGGAGGAGCCGACGAGCCCCGAGCTGATCGACATGACCCGGCGCTTCTGGATCGGCGCCGCCCTCACCCTGCCGCTCGTCGTCATCGCCATGGGCGGCATGATCCCGGCCGTTGCTGCGCTGATCCCGCCTGGCTGGCAGGCCTGGATCGAGCTGCTGCTGGCTACGCCGGTCGTGCTTTGGGCGGGCCTGCCCTTCTTCCAGCGGGGCTGGCGCTCGCTCGTCACCCGAAACCTCAACATGTTCACCTTGATTGCGCTCGGCGTGGGCGCGGCCTACGGCTACAGCCTTGTTGCCACCCTGGCGCCCGGACTCTTCCCGGCCACCTTCCGCGAGCCATCCGGTGGGGTGGCGGTCTACTTCGAGGCGGGCGCCGTCATCACCGTGCTGGTGCTGCTGGGCCAGGTGCTCGAGCTGCGGGCGCGCGAGCGCACCAGCGGCGCCCTCAGGGCGCTTCTCGACCTGGCGCCCAAGCTGGCGAGACGCCTCCGAGAGGACGGTTCGGACGAGGAGATCCCGCTCGACCGGGTGCAGCCGGGCGACCGCCTGCGGGTGCGCCCGGGCGAGAAGGTGCCGGTCGACGGCGAGATCCTGGAGGGCCGCAGCGCCCTCGACGAGTCCATGGTGACGGGCGAGTCCCTGCCGGTCGAGAAGGGCGCGGGCGATTCCGTCATCGGCGGCACCTTGAACGGCAGCGGCAGCTTCGTCATGGAGGCCCAGCGGGTCGGCAGCGAGACCATGCTGGCCCGCATCGTCCAGATGGTGGCCGAGGCCCAGCGCTCGCGGGCGCCAATCCAGCGCCTCGCCGACGTGGTCGCCGGCTACTTCGTGCCGGCGGTGGTGGCGGTTGCCGCGGTCGCCTTCCTCGTCTGGGCCCTCGCCGGTCCCGTCCCGGCCATGGCCCACGCCCTGGTTGCCGCGGTCTCGGTGCTGATCATCGCCTGTCCCTGCGCCCTCGGCCTCGCGACCCCCATGTCGATCATGGTGGGCACCGGCCGGGGCGCCCATGCCGGCGTGCTGATCCGCAACGCCGAGGCCCTGGAGCACCTCGAGAAGGTGGATACCCTGGTGATCGACAAGACCGGCACCCTCACCGAGGGCCGGCCCAAGGTGGTGTCGCTCGAGACCGCCGAGGGCGTGACAGAGGAGGAACTGCTGCGCGCCGCGGCCAGCCTGGAGCGGGGCAGCGAACATCCTCTGGCCGCCTCGATCCTCGCCGCGGCCAAAGAGCGGAATTTGAGCCTGGGCGAGACGAAGGACTTCGAGGCCGTGACCGGCAAGGGCGTCGTGGGAAAGGTCGGCGACCGCGACCTATCGCTCGGCAACGCGGGCCTGCTGGCGCAGCTTGGGGTCGATGCCGGCGACTGGGAGGTGACAGGCGACGCGCGTCGTGTCGAGGGCGAGACCGTCGTCTACGTGGTCGCGGAGGGACAAATCGCCGGTCTCATCGGCGTTGCCGACCCCATCAAGGAGACAACGCCCGCCGCCCTCGATGCCTTGCGGCGCGAGGGTGTGCGCCTTGTCATGCTGACCGGCGACAACCGCAAGACCGCCGAGGCGGTGGCCGCCAAGCTGGGTATCGACCGGGTGGAGGCCGAGGTGCTGCCCGAGGAGAAGGGCGCGGTGGTGCGCCGCTACCGGGAGCAGGGCCGGGTGGTCGCCATGGCCGGCGACGGCGTCAACGATGCCCCGGCACTCGCCGCCGCCGACGTGGGCATCGCCATGGGCACCGGCACGGATGTCGCCATGGAGAGCGCCGGCGTCACCCTGGTGAAGGGCAACCTGGAGGGCATCGTCCGCGCCCGGCGCCTCAGCCGCGCCACCATGCGCAACATCCGCCAGAACCTCTTCTTCGCCTTCTGCTACAACGCGCTGGGCGTGCCCATCGCCGCGGGCGTCCTCTATCCCTTCATCGGCTTGCTGCTCAGCCCCATGCTGGCCGCCGCCGCCATGAGCCTGAGTTCCGTTTCCGTGGTCGGCAACGCCCTCCGCCTGCGCCACGCCGATCTCTGAAGCCCTGCAGCCATTTCCCCGCCGGGACCTCATCCTCTAGACTGCGCCCAATGCGGGGCCAGGCAAGGGAGGCGCGATCATGGCGGCAGGACTCTACGAGCGCGACGCGGCGGTCATCGCCGGGATCGAGAAGGTTCGCTTCTTCCCGCTGGCGGTGACCGGCGGGGCGGGCTCCTATCTGATCGACGAGAGCGGGCGCGAGCTGCTCGACCTCTCCGCCACTTGGGGCGCGGCGAGCCTGGGCTATGGCCATCCGGCGGTGGTCGAGGCGGCGAGCCGCGCGGTCGCCAAGCCGGCCGGGGCCAGCATCCTCTCCAGCGTCACCGAGCCGGCAGTGGCCCTCGCCGAGGAGCTGCTGGAGATCACGCCGGGCGCGGGCGAGCGGCGGGTCTGGCTCGGCCACTCGGGCTCCGACGCCAACGACGCGGTGGTGCGCGCCATCCCCATGGCGACCGGCCGGCCGCGCATCCTCTCCTTCATCGGCGCCTACCACGGCGGCATCTCGGGCTCGGCGGCCATCTCCGGCCACTCCAGCCACAGCCACAGCCCGGGCCGCGCGGGCCTGGTGCAGATCCCCTATCCCGATCCCTACCGGCCCCAGATGGCGGGTGATGTCGGCGAGTCGGTGCTGAGCTACCTCGACTACCTCTTCGCCACCGTCTGTCCGCCGGAGAGCGTCGGCGCGTGCTTCATCGAGCCGATCCAGTCCGACGGCGGCCTGATCGTGCCGCCGCCTGGCTTCCTCAAGGCGCTGGAGGCGCGCTGCCGGCGCCACGGCATCCTGATCGTCTCAGACGAGGTCAAGGTCGGGCTCGCTCGCCCGGGCATCCTGCATGCCTTCCAGGCTGAGGGCCTAAGCCCCGACGTCGTGGTCTTCGGCAAGGGCCTCGGCGGCGGGCTGCCGCTCTCGGCCGCCATCGGCCCGGCCGAGGTGATGGACGTCGCCACGGCGTTTGCCATCGAGACCACAGCGGGCAACGCCGTCTCCGCAGAGGTCGGCCGCGCGGTGCTGCGCACCATCCGCGAGCAGGACCTGCCGTCCCGGACGGCCGGGCGCGGCGCGCGCCTCAGCGAAGGACTGCGCCAGCTCGCCAACAAGCACCCCCTCATCGGCGATGTGCGCGGGCGCGGCCTCTCCATCGGCGTCGAGCTGGTGCGCGACCGGGAGAGCAAGGAGCCGGCCAAGGACGAGACGGCGAAGCTGGTCTACCGGGCCTACGAGCTGGGGCTGGTGCTGTTCTACGTCGGCCTGAACTCGAACGTGCTGGAGATGACGCCGCCGCTGACCCTCAGCGACGCGGAGGTGGACCAGGCCCTCGACATCCTCGACCAGGCCTTCGACGACGTGGCCCAGAAGCGGGTCGACGAGGCGGCGGTCGCGGCCTTCGCCGGCTGGTAGGGCAGCTAGAGCGGGATGGGATGAGATTGAACCACGCTGACGGAGCGATTTTGGCCGGACGTTAGGAGCGACGACGAAGGACATGCCGAAGCATATTCGAGGAGGAGCGACGCGGCGTCCGGCCAAAAGCGCCCGTCCCGTACGGGTTGGCCTGGGTTGGCCCGCCGCGTCGTTGCGGGCCTCGCCCGATGCCCCGCATCGCGCTGCGGCCCGCGCCTAGCGGACGAAGCCAACCCAGGCCAACAGCGTTGATTCAATCTCATCCCATCCCGCTCTAGGTTCACCTCGCACCAGCCCGCTCCCCCACCCGACCACCCACGGCAGTATCATTGGGGTGGTCGGGTGGGGGAGCGGGCTGGGGCCGCCAACGCTTAGCAAAGCGGCTCAATCGAAGCGCGCGAGGGAGAAGGGCGCCAGCAGCTCCGAGTGGCCCGTGGTGACGAGGCGCGCCACCTCCTCGCCCACGCCCGGGCCGAGCTTGAAGCCGTGGCCGCTGGAGCCCGCCACCACGAAGAGCCCGTCCGCCCCTGGGATGCGGTCGATCACCGGCAGGTCGTCGGGGCTCATGTCGTAGAGGCAGGCATAGCCTGGGCGGATGCCGAGCTCGCCCACCCGCGGCGCGCGCGGCAGCATCTGCTGGACGATCCAGGACGCTTCCTCCTGGTCCGAGCCGGCGTCGTAGCTGTTGGGATCGTCGTGCTCGTGGGGTCGGTCGGCGTCCGGATTGCGGATGCCCGTGCCGCCGCCGGCCCAGGTGCCGATCAGAATGGTGTCCTCGCGCTCCGGCCGCGCGTAGTGGGCCAGGATGTCGTCGCACCAGCAGACCGGCAGGATCTCCATGGCCTGTCCGGGAGCGTCGAGCATCGCCATGGCGTGGCGCTCGATGTGGAGCGGCAAGTCGACGCCGAGGGGCGCGATGAGCGACTTGGTCCAGGGGCCGGTCGCCGCGACCACCAGGTCGGCCGCCAGGCGCTCGCCGGATTCGAGCCGCACGCCCGCCACCTTGCCGCCCTCGGCCTCGATGGCGGCGACCCGGCTCCGCTGGTGCACGACGGCGCCGCGGGCCCTGGCGGCACTGGCGAAGCCGTTGGTCGCCTCGTAGGGGTCGACGTAGCCGTAGGCGGGCTCCCAGATCCCCAGCACGATGTCGTCCATGACGAAGCCGGGCACCTTGGCCGCCAGCTCTTCCGGCGTGACGACGTAGAGCTCGCCGCCTTCCTCGTCGTGGATGCGCTTGCCCGCCGCACTCCAGACCTCGGCGTTCTCGTCCCCGGCGCACCACAGCATGCCGGTCTCGTGGAAGACCTTGGGCCCGCCGGCGATCTCCGGCAGGCGCTTCAGCCAGGCGCAGCCGCGCAGGGCCAGCTGGGAAAGCTCGGGCTCGGTGTAGAAGAGGTGGCAGAGGGCCGAGGACTTGCCGGTCGGTCCGGCGGCGGGATGCTCCTTCTCGACCAGGGTGACCTTGACGCCCGCCTCGGCCAGGTGGAACGCGGTCGAGCTGCCGGCGATGCCGGCCCCGATGACGATCACCTCGCTGGTCATGTGCCTTTCCTCCCCTTCGTTCGGCAGCCCCTCATTCGTATCCGAAGTAGGCCTGCTCGACGGCTTTTTCGCCGAGGTCTTTGCTGGCGCCCTCGAGCTCGATGCGTCCCTGGCGCAGCACGTAGATGCGGTCGGCGTTCTCGAAGGCGCGGTGGGTGCTCTGCTCGACCACCAGGAGGGTGATGGCGCGCTCGTCGCGCAGGCGGTTGAGCTCGGAGTAGACGGTCTCCACCATCATGGGCGCGAGGCCGAGCGCCGGCTCGTCCAGCAGGATCAGCCGCGAGCCTGTCATCAGCGCCCGGGCGATGGCGAGCTGCTGCTGCTCGCCGCCGGAGAGCTTGCCGCCGGGGCTGGAGAGGCGCTCGCCCAAGACCGGGAAGACCTCCAGCATGTCGGCGTAGTCCTTCTCGATCTCGGCCCGGTCGCCGCGCATCTGGGTGCCGAGGCGCAGGTTCTCCTCCACCGTGAGCTGGGTGAAGATGTTGCGGCCCTCGGGCACCAGGGAGATGCCGAGCCGGGCGATGTTCTCGGCGCCGCGGCCCTGGATGGGCCGGTCGTTCAGCCGGATCTCGCCGGCGGTCGGGGCGAGCGCGCCGGCGATGGCGAGCAGCAGGGTCGACTTGCCGGCGCCGTTGGGCCCGACCACGCAGACGATCTCGCGCTCTGCGATGGCCAGCGACACGCCGCGCAGGGCCCGCACCGGACCGTAGGAGACCTCGAGACCGTCAACGCGCAGCATCGCCCGCCTCCGACTTGCTGCCCAGATAGGCGCGCACCACGTCCTCGTGCTCCTGGATCTCGGCCGGCGTGCCCTCGGCGATGGTGCGCCCGCTGTCGATCACGTGGATGCGCGCGCAGGCGTTCATGACGACCCGCATGTTGTGGTCGATCAGCAGCACGCCGCAGCCGTAGTGCTCGGGCACCCGGGCGATCAGGCCGACCAGCTCGTCGCACTCGGCGTCCGACATGCCGGCCGCCGGCTCGTCGAGCAGCAGGTAGCGCGGCTCGAGCGCCAGCGCCCGGCCGATGGCGACGCGGCGCTGATCGCCGTAGGGGAGGGCGCCGGCCAGCTGCGCCTCCCGGTCTGAGAGGTCCATCCAGGCGAGGACCTCGCGCGCCTTGGCCTCGGCGGCGTGGCGCAGGTGGCCGGCGCCGACGGCGGCGGCGGCCAGGTTCTCGAGCACGCTGAGCCCGAGGAAGAGGCGCACCGCCTGGAAGGTGCGGGCGACCCCGTGGCGGGCGATGCGGTCGGCGGTCCAGCCGCTGATGTCGACGGCATCGAGGCGCACCACGCCCTGGCTGAACTTCTGGAAGCCGGTCAGCGCGTTCACCAGGGTCGACTTGCCGGCGCCGTTGGGGCCGATGAGGCCGAAGACCTCGCCCTCCTTCACGTCGAGGCTCACCCGGTCGATGGCGGTCAGGCCCTCGAAGTGCACCTCGATCCCTTCGGCCTCGAGCATGTCAGCGCTCCTTGCGGCCCAGGCGGCCCAAGTGGAAGGAGATCTCGTGCCCGCCGGTGATGCCCGAGGGGCGGTAGATGAGCACCAGCAGCATGACCAGCGCGATGCCGAGCTCCTGGGAGCCGGGCGGCAGGGCGAGGCTGGTCTGGGCGACCTCGACGCCGCCCTCCATGAGGCGCAGGACCTCGGTGATGAAGGAGATCACCACGGCCCCGGCCACCGCGCCGGTGAGCGAGCGCTGGCCGCCGATGATCAGCATGGCCAGCGAGAGGAAGGTGAGGCCGAGCCAGAAGGACTTGACCGAGATGGAGCCGAGGAAGTGGGCGTGCAGCACGCCGGCGATGCCCATGAAGAAGGCGCTCAGCACGAAGGCGATGAGGCGCTGGCGGGCGATGTTGATGCCGGCCGCGCGGGCGCCGAACTCGTCCTCCCGGGTCGCCCGGAGCGCCAGGCCGAAGCGCGAGCGCTGATAGACGTAGGCGGCGAAGAGGGCGAAGACGACCCAGGCGAGCGCCACCCACATGTTGACGTAGAGCGGGACGCCCGGCAGGGTCGCCGCCCCCATCGTCCAAGGCCCCCAGTTGTTGTAGAAGGTGTGGAACATGCCGAGCACGGCGAGCGAGGCGATGGCCGCGGCGATGCCCGAGAGGCGCATGATGGGGATGCCGACGACGAGCGCCACGAGGGAGGCCAGCAGGCCGGCGGCGACCGCCGAGGGAAAGACCGGGTACTGGTGCTCGGCCAGGATCGCCGGCAGCTGGAGGGCGAAGCTCTTCTTGAAGGTGCTGAGGGTGAGCCAGGCGGTCGCGTAGGCGCCGACCATGGTGAAGGCGATGTGGCCGAAGGCCAGCACGCCCGAGTTGCCGATGAAGATGTAGAGCCCGACCACCAGCATGACGCGGATGAGGGTGTCGGTCACCGTCTGGGCGAAGACCCGGTCGCCGGAGAGCCAGGTCAGCACGACCACGGCGGCCAGGATCAAGGACAGCGAGAGCGGCGTCGAGTAGATCTCGATCAGCGCCAGCGGCGAGCGGCGGCGCCCGGGCTGCGCCTGATCGGCCGCGGCCATCAGACCTTCTCCTCGATGGCTTTGGACTTGATCAGGCCGGAGGGCCGGAACAGCAGGATGAAGAGCACCAGGGCGTAGACCCAGACGTCCCGGTTCGAGCGCCAGGCCTCGGGCAGGACGACCTGGAAGAAGACGCTGCCGATGCCGACCACGAAGCCGCCGACGACGGCGCCCACCAGGTTGCCCATGCCGCCCACCACGGTGGCGACGAAGGCGAAGAGCACCAGCGGCACGCCCATGTGGAAGGACAGCACGCTGGTCTGGGCCACGTAGAGCAGCGAGACCACGGCGGCCAGGAAGCCGCTGATGGCGAAGGCGGTGGCGATCACGTAGTTGGCGCGGATGCCGAGCAGCCGGGCGGTCAGGAAGTCCTCGGAGGCCGCGCGCATGGCGATGCCGATGGGCGTGCGCTTGAGGAAGAGGACGAGCGCCGCCAGCAGCACCAGGGTGACGGCGATGGTGATGAGCTGAAGCTGGGGGATGCGCACCCCGGCCAGGATCACGGGGTCCATCAGGTCGGGCCAGATGTTGGCCGACTTGGGCCGCCCGCCGTGGATGGCGATGACCAGGTTCTGCAGGAAGAAGCTGACGGCGAAGGAGGTGATCAGGAGCACCGCCGGATCGGCCCGGCGCACCGGCCGGAAGGCGAGGCGCTCGGTCGCCAGCGCCAGCAGGATCACCACCGCGCAGACGCCGGCAATGAGCAAGGGCGTCGGCCAGGCCCCGATCAGCAGCGTCGAGGTGGCGGCGCTGGTAGGGATCACCAGGGAGAAGGCGCCCACCATGATGAAGTCGCCGTGGGCGAAGTTGATCAGGCGCATGACACCGAAGATCAGCCCGATGCCAAGCGCCGTCAGCGCGTAAAGACTGCCGAGCGCAACAGCGTCAACGACATGTTGCAGGATGGCGCTCATGTCCGCCCTCGCCGGAAAGGACCGAAAGAACGGCAGGCCGTCCGGGAACGGCCTGCCGATCTATGACACCGCCTCGTCAGAGGCGAACCGTCATTCGTAAAGGTCTGCGGTGAACTCGGGGAAGATGAGCTGCAGCGCGGGCGGGTCGTCCATATGGACCATAGCGGCGAAGGACCCCTTGCCGTCCTGGATCTGGATCATCGCCATGGTGTGGAACATGTCGATATGCATGTCCGGGGTGAACGTGGTCGGGCCCCACAGCAGCGGTTCCTTGTCGAACTTGTTCAATTCGGCCAAGACCGCGTCGCTGTCGAGGGAGCCGGCCCGCTCGGCCGCGATCTTGAGGGCCTGCACAACGCTGTAGCCGTTCAGCGGGAAAGAGGTGTCGGGCTCGCCGTGCTCCTTGCGGTAGCGGGCGAAGAACTCGTTCACCTCGGCCCTGGGATCGTCGCCGTAGATCGAGCCGAAGGTGACGGCATAGTGATCGCTCAGCCCCGGCACGCCTTCCGCCCAATAGTGGCCGTCCATGGCGTCGCCGCTGACGATCGCCGCGTTGATTCCGGCGCCGCGCAACTGCCGGATTGCGCTGACCGCGCCCGGCACGTAGGAGCAGAGCGCCAGGACCTCGGGCTCGCCCTTCTCCGCCGCCGCCTGCTTGTAGCGCGTGATCTGAGAGGCGATGGAGGGGTCCTCCTGCATGAAGGTGTCGACGCCGACCACCTCGCCGCCGAGCTTCTTCCAGTATTCGAGGAAGCCGTGGCAGACGCTCTTGTTGTACTCGATCGAGGCGTCCAAGAGAGCGTAACCCTTACGCATGCCGCGATCCCAGGCGAACTTCGCGCCTTTGGCCCCTTCCACCTGACCGGGCCCGTTCATGGTGAAGGCGTAGGGGCCGATGCCCTGCACGCCCATCTTGGCATCGGAGGCGCAGAAGGAGATGGCGATCATGTCGTTGTCGTGGGCAACGGTGGCCGCGGGTGCGCCCATGTCGTAGTCGCAGGAGACCACCATGAAGTCGGCACCCTTGGCCACCACCTCAGTGCCGGCCTTGGCACCCTGGACGGTGTCGGTCTTGGTGTCGGCGACCACGGCGCGAATTTGCTTGCCGAGGATTCCGCCCTGGGCGTTGAACTCCTCGATCGCCATCATCGCGCCGATCAGCGGCGGGCCGTCGTAGGCGTTCATCCAGCCACTCTCGGCAATGGCGAACCCGATGACCACCTCATCGTCGTCGGCTTGCGCCGATTGCTGCAGGCCGAGTGTGGCCGCGAACGCCACCACGGTCAGCCAGGTCATGATCCTACGCATCGTCGTTTTTCCTCTCCGTTCGTTGCTTCTCGTTGCTTCTCGTTGCTTCGCCTTGATGCCCGGCGCATCGCCGCCGGGCGACTTGTTGTCGCATGACGTCAAAAGACCGAATCGTGCCCGGCGGCGCTGGCCGCCCGCCGGGGCCGGGCCGAACGCCGATGGCCCGCACAAGGATTTGGGGAGTCCCGCCGCGACCCACTTTGGCAGATTGAATTGCCCCCCGTTGGCCGGAAATTATATGGGCCGCCCCGCCGCAAGTCCAGCCGTGGCGGGATCAGTCCGCCTTGGCCGCCTGCCGCAGGGCCGCGAGCTCGTCGATGACCTCGTCGGTGGAGCGCTTGCGGCAGTAGCCCTTGATGCCCAGGATCGACGCGTCGTGGCGCTCCTGGCTGTGGGTGGCGCAGGCGTCATCGATCAGGGTCATGAGAAAGCCCCGGTCGCAGCCGTCGCGAATCGCCGTCTCGACGCACTGGTCGGTGACGATGCCCATGGTGAGGACGTACTCGACGCCGAGGGCGCGCAGGACGTACTCGATGTTGGTGGAGTTGAACACGCTGGAAGAGGTCTTGGGGATGACGATCTCGTTCTCGAGAGGCGCCAGCTCGTCGATCGGTTCGGCGTCCCAGGAGCCCTTGGCGGCGAAGATGCCCGAGACCTTGTAGTCGAGTCCGCGGTCGCGGCCGTCGAGGGTGAGGCACTCGACGACGGTGTGGATCACCTCGACCCCGCTCTCGCGGCAGGCCGCGATGAGGCGCTGGCCGTTGGGGATTACCACCTCGGCGATGCGGTTCCAGAGGTAGGCGTCGTGAGGCTCGGCCGCGCAGAGCTCGGGATTGTAGAAGCCCTTCTGCACGTCGACGATGAGGAGGGCCGTCTTGTCCGGCTCGACCGCCCGCTGGCGGAAGCTGACGTCGCCTTCGAGGGGGATCGCGTTGATATCACTCTGTAGCATGTGCATGGTCTCCTTAAGCGAAACGGGGTGCGCGCACGTCGGTGGCGGGCTCCTTGCAGTGATCGAGTAGGGGGTCGGCCATGGCCTCGGACAGAAGCGCGCCCAGGCGCTCCGCCCAGGCCGCAACGCCGGCGTCGTCGGCGATCAGGTCCTGGCGGATCTCGAACAGCACGTAAGGCATGCCGCGCCTCTCCGCGTGCACCGGCACCGTGAAGTCCTCGTTGAGCGCCAGGGGATAGGGCTCGTTGTCGCCGACCGTGAGCGTGCCGTCCGCCCGCAGGGCTGCCAGCGCCAGCCGGGCCAAGCGGTCGTCCCAGCGGTAGTGGACGCCGATGTGCCAGGGCCGGCTGCGGCCGTGATAGCTCGGCGTGAAGGAATGCACCGAGACCATGACCGGCACGGCGCCGCCGGCCGTGCGCGCCTCCACCAGACGGTGGACGGCCTGCTGGTAGGGCCAGAAGAAGGCCGCGGCGCGCTGCTCGCGCTCGTGGTCGCCGATGCCCTCGTTGCCGGGGATCTTCACGTCCTCGCTCTCGACGGTGAAGGCGTCGAACTCGTCGAGCGGCCGGTTGCAGTCGACCACGAGGCGCGAATAGCCGCTCAGCAACAGGGGCGCATCGAGGATGGCCGAGAGCCGCCGCGCGACCTTCGCCGCGCCAATGTCCCAGGCGACATGGCGCTCCAGGTCCTCGGGGGCGACGCCGAGGTCGCCGAGGCGCCGCGGGATGCGCTTGCTGGCGTGGTCGCAGACCAGGATGGCCCGTCCCTGGCCGCCGGGGTTCACCAGTTCGAAGGGCGGCGGCTCGTCGGGCGCGATCCAGGGGGCCGAACTCTCGGTGGGCGTGCTCATGGCAGCTCAGATCGCCTCCAGGTACATCTTCCGTTCCCAGGGATGCACGTGGACATCGTAGGCCGCCAGCTCGGCGCGCTTCACTCTCATGAACTCGCCGGCGACGATCGGGCCCAGGGCGTCGGTGATCACCTGGTCGCGCTCGAGCGCCCCCAAGGCCTCAGGCAGCGAGCGCGGCAGGAACTTCAGGCCCCGCGCCTCGGCCTCGTGGTCGCTCAGGTGGCCCACGTCGTCGTCGGCCGGCGGCGGCAGCTCGGTCTCGCGCTCGATGCCGTCGAGCCCGGCGGCCAGAATCGCCGTCAGGTAGTTGAAGCCGTTGGTCGCGCTGTCGCCCGCGCGGAACTCGATATGGCGCCGCTCGCCCATGCCGGGAATGCGCACCAGGGCGGCCCGGTTGCCGACGCCCCAGCAGATATGAGCGGGCGCCCAGGAGCCCGGCAGCAGGCGCTTGTAGGAATTGACGATGGGCGATCCGACCCCGGACAGGGCCGGCGCGTGGGCCAGCAGTCCGGCCGCGAAATGTCCGCCCAGCTTCGACAGCGGCGCCTCCTCGCTCTCGCCGACGGTGAGGTCGCGCTTGCCCTCCAGGTCCCAGAGACTGATGTGAATATGCAGGCCCGAACCCGGCAGATGGGCGTAGGGCTTCGGCATGAAGGTGGCGACCAGGCCCGCCCGGCGGGCGACCTCGCGCACCACGTCCTTGTAGATCAGGTAGTCGTCGACCGCCTTCGGCACGCTGGCGTAGTGGGGCGTGCCCTCGTACTGGGCCGGTCCGTACTCCTTGCCGAGCTGCTCCACCTGTACGCCCATCTGGCGCAGGGTGGAGATCATCTCCTGCCACAGCTCGTTGTGGCGCTCGAGGCCGCTCAGGGTGTACATGCCGTCGCGGTCGGCGGGCTCGTATTCGCCGTCGTCGGACGGCCGGAACAGGATGAACTCGGGCTCGAAGCCGGCGCGCACGCTGAGGCCCCTCTCGGCGTAGGCCTCGGCGATGCGCAGCAGCCGCGCGCGCGGGCAGCCGTCCCATTCGCCGCCCTCGTTGGTGCGCATGAAGACGTGGACCCGTGCGGTCGCCTTCTGATTGGGCACCAGGGCGTAGCTCGCGGGATCGGGCACCGCCATGAAGTCGCCCGTGTTGGCGAGGAAGGTCGCGTCCGCGGCCTGATGGTCGTCCAGGGTGAAGTTCAGGTTGGCCCGGGCGAAGACCACGCCGCGCTCGACCGCCTTGACGAACTGCTCCTTCGGGATGGTCTTGGCGCAGGCCCGGCCGCCGTAGTCGTGATAGACGGTCCAGAGGCTTTCGATGCCGTCGTGTTCGAGCTGCTTCAGTAGGCCTGCCGAGTCCATGGCGTGCTTCCTCCTCCCCGGGACGACGGCCACCCGGCCGGACGCCCCGTCACCTTGCCCATCGCCTCACCGCTGCGAATGTTAAGGAGAACGGCACGCATGTCACGTGTTTTGCGGACGCCCCACGTCCGGGGTCAGTTCGGCAGCGGACACTCGAAGAGCCGGCCCAAGGCGGGCAGGGCCTCGTCCACGCCGCCCAGCCGCAGGCAGTGCCAGGCAAGCGCGTGGTCGCTCGAGGTAACGGGCTTGCCGGTCTCCGCCTCGACCTCGCGGGCGAACCCGGCAAGCCGTAGGCTGGTGCACGAGATGAAGACGCCGTCGACCGTCTCTTGGTCGGCGAGCCGGCGCACGCCCTCGCGGATCGAGGCGACCGAGATGCGCGCGGCCTCCCGGTCGTCGGTCTTGTTGAAGGTCGCCATGACCGGGACCTCGACGCCGCGGCCGCAGATATAGGCCCGGACGTTGCGGTTGATCTCGGCGCTGTAGGGCGTCACCACGGCGACGCGACCCATGCCGAGCGCACGGAAGGCGGCCAGCGCCGCGGTGATCGGCGTGGTGCATTTCGCGTTCGGCCGCACCTTGTGGATCTCCGCGAAGACCGCCTCCTCGCCCAGCTCCATGCTGGCCGAGGTGCAGCCGAAGGCGACCACGTCGAGCGGCATGCCCGGCAGGATCAGGTCGGCGGCGGGCGCGATGCGCGCGCCCATGGCTCTGAGCGTCTCCGGCGTGATCTCGTTGTCGTTGAAGATCCGGCTCTCGTAGAGCGCGACGCCCTCCTGGCGGACGATCTGCCGGAACTCGTGCTCCATGGTCTGGTCGCTGGCGAGGACGATGAGGCCGATGGCCGCCCGGTGGGCGATGCCCTCATCGAGGCTGCAGGGCAGCACGCCGAGGTCGAGGTAGTCGTCGGCCTCGCCAGTTCGAGGCGCGCTGGTCATGATCCGGCCTCCCTTGCCGCTCTGTTCACTCCAGGCTCATGCCGTCCAGGGGGATCGCCGGCTTGCGGCCGGCGATCAGGTCCGCGGTGATGCGCGCCGAGCCGTGGGACATGGTCCAGCCCATGTGGCCCTGACCCGCGTTGATGTAGAGGTTCTCGTAGGTCTTGCGGCCGAAGCGCGGCGTGCCCTCGGGCGTCATGGGCCGCAGGCCCGCCCAGCGCTCGGGGCTGTCGTAGTCGGCGCCTTCGGGATAGAGCGCGCGCGCCACGCTCAGCATGTGGTCGAAGTCGCGCGGCCGGTGGCCTGTGTCGTAGCCGGCGAACTCTGCCGTGGCGGTGACGCGCATGCGGTCGCCGAAGCGGGAGATGGCCACCAGGTTCTGCTCGTCCACGGCGCCGATGGTGGGCGGATAGGGATGGTTGCCGACCGGCAGGGTGACCGAATAGCCCTTCACCGGGTAGATCGGCAGGTCGATGCCGATCCGCCGTGCGAGAAGCGGGCTCTCGTTGCCGAGGGAGAGCACATAGGCGTCGGCGGCGAGCCGGCCCTTCGAGGTGGCGATGCCCGTCACCCTGTCGCCGTCGGTCTCAAGGGCGCGGATCTCCGTGCCCAGGTGGAACTCGGCGCCCCGCGCCTCGCAATGGCGGGCGAGGTCGCGGCTGAACTTGTGGGAGTCTCCCGTCTCGTCGCTCGGGCAGTAGATGCCGCCGGCGATCCTGTCCCTGGCGGCGGCGAGGGAAGGCTCGACCCGGGCGACGCCGTCCCGGTCGAGCACCTCGATCTCCTGGCCGTCGTCGGCCAGGATCTGCATGTGTGCGACGCCGGTCTCCAGCGCCTCCTGCGTGCGGTAGAAGTAGAGGATGCCGCGGCCGATGCGGTCGTAGTCCAGCTCGCAGTCCTCGAGGGTCTCGTGCAGGACCTGCTGGGAGTAGAGGCAGAGGCGGTGCTTGCGCAGCGTGTTGAGGCGGGCGCGCGCCTCGGTGCACTGGCGCAGGAAGAGCAGCGACCAGGACCACAGCCGCGGGTCCGCGGAGGGCCGGAAGCGCAATGCCTGGTTTCTTTGAAACAGGGACCTGAGCAGGATCATGGGCGCCTGGGGCGAGGACCAGGCGAAGGCGTGGCCCGGCGCGATCATGCCGGCGTTGCCCCAGCTGGTCTCCAAGGCCACGCCGTCGTTCTTCTCGACCAGGGCGACCTCGTGGCCGTCCTTCAGCAACTGATAGGCCGTGGTCACACCGACCACGCCTCCGCCCAGCACCAGTACGCGCATGCGCCCCCCATGACGCTGCCGATGACGCCGCTTCTCTCCCATTGTGGGCTCCTTGCGGGTGTTTTCATAGGGTTGTGTTGAAAAGCACTTCCAAAGCACTTCCGGCGCCCGTCCTGCCGGGCTTGTGGCCGCTCCGGCTCTCGGCTATGCAAGCCGCCGCTTCCCCAGGTGGGGGCGGCGCATGCGAAGGTCTGGTGCGGGGGCATGGCCCAAGAGCCGTCGAATTCTTCGAACCCGGACTCCGTTGCCGCGCTCGAGGTGGCGGGGGTCTCCCACGCCTTCGGCGCCCGCAAGGCGCTCGACCAAGTGGGCTTCGCCATCCAGCCTTCGTGCTTCTGCGTGCTGCTGGGCCTCAACGGCGCCGGCAAGACCACGCTCTTTTCCCTGATCGCCCGGCTCTACGCCAATGCCTCGGGGACAATCCGGGTGTTCGGCCGCGACGTGCGCCGCCGGCCGGGCGAGGCCTTGCGCCGTCTCGGCGTGGTGTTCCAGCAGCGCACCCTCGATCTCGACCTCTCGGTGATGCAGAACCTCGTCTATCACGGCGCATTGCACGGCCTGTCGGCGGACGAGACCCGGCGCCGGGCCGCGCCGGAGCTGGAGCGCTTCGGCCTCGGCGAGCGCCACGGCGACAAGGTGCGCGAGCTCTCGGGCGGCCAGATGCGCCGGGTCGAGATCGCCCGCGCCCTGCTGCACGGGCCGCGCCTGCTCCTGCTCGACGAGCCCACGGTCGGCCTCGACATCGAGGCCCGCCAGGCCATCCTGGACCGGGTCCGGGGGCTCTGCCGGGACGAGGGCCTGGCGGTGCTCTGGGCGACCCATCTGATCGACGAGGTGGCGGAGGACAGCCAGGTCATCGTGCTGCACCGGGGCCGGGTCCTCGCCGACGGGCCCCGCGACCGGGTGGTCGCGGAGACCGGCGCAGGGGACATCCGGCAGGCCTTCACCAGCCTTACTCGGGGCGAAGCGGCGGCCGCGGGCGGCGCGCCCTGAGTGCCGCGGCCGGCGCCGGCGAGCATGATCGCTTGCGCTCGGAGGAAAGAGTGTCTAGGTAAGTGCCAGAAAGGGCGGCCGTGTCGGCCTTGCCGATCCGCGGGCCCGAGCTAAAGTATTGATCCTGGAAGGGTAACGAGCATGACCTGGACGACGCCGAAGGTTGTTGAGATCTCCGTCGGGATGGAAATCAACAGCTATGCCTGCGCCGAGCTCTAGGCTCGCCGCTCCAGTCGATTCCAGGCGCTGCCGAGGCTTTCACCGCGCGGGTCGCGGGCGTACTGCCGCAGTTCGTTCTTCGTTCCTATGCGCATCTCAAGAAGCGAAACGGAACGCCCTCCGAAGCGCGCGTATTCGGTGCTGCGGTCGGAGGCCCGGCGGCGGTGTGGTGTTGCGGCGGGAAGGTTTGACCGGCAGCGCGCCTAGCGCCGTGGCTCTCTAGCTTTTGAGCTCTTGGTCCTTGCCGGACGGCGCGACTTGCGGGCGCCGGGAGTGGGCGCTGGTTGCGGCGCGAACCTGAAACGACAGGCCCGGCCGCCCCGGACCATGCATTCCTGGTGCTCGATCTCGTGCCCCATGAGGCCGGAGAGAAAACCGAGATCGAACTGGCACACCTGCGTGTAGTCGCGGGCCAGGTCGTGATAGACGCAGTTCTTGCATTCGATGCGCGGAATGGTCTCGTCGCCCTGGGAGGGGATGGCTTTCGCCTCGAACCCGGTCTCGTTCATGATCTTGACGATCTCGGGGATCTTGTCGGCCGGGCGCTTGCCGTCGACACGCGAGCGCTGGTCTAGTGCCAGCTGTGCGCCGAGATTGCGCATGTAGTCCCCGAGCTGCTCGGTCCCGATCTGGTTCTGCAGCACCTGAAGGAGCAAGGCGGAGAACCAGGAGTACTTCTTGGGAAACAGGTTCACGCCGTCCTCGGTCAGCACATAGACCTTGCGGGGCCGTCCCCGGCTCTTCTGCAAACGACCCACCTCGACGTAGCCGTCGCGTTCCAGGGCCGTGAGGTGTTGATTGACCGCGGAGCGCCCGATTCCGAACTGGTCGACCAGCTCGTCGACGGTCATGCCGTCCTTGCGATCTAGGATCGAGGACAGGATCTTGCGCTGAGTCGTTCCGTTGATCGGAAGTTTGTAGCTCTGCATCGCAATCTCGGTTTTATGAAAATCGCCTTTTGGCGCGTGAATCTAGCGAGCGCCGGTCGAACGAAAAACATCAATGCCATCAAAGGTATTCTCGCGCACCGGGACCTCCATTCGCAAAAGCGCGCCTAACAACACCTTCCCCTCCCACGGTGTCAAGCCTCCTGGTTTCCGCGCGAGACGGCCTCTAATCACCCGTCTGACCGTTTCCGCCCCGTCGAACCGGGGATCGACGCCGTTCACTCCCCCGCGGCCAGCTCCTGTTCTTTCAATCATACCCTAGGTCTCGCGGCACCGTCGCAAGAAAAACGTCGCCTTTTCCATCCCTTATGGTGATCGCGACGCGGGGGGCGGCGCGGTTCGACCGGCGCGGACGGACCCTATTCAGTCAGTAAATCATATAAAGCGTATTTCAACGGTTTTTACCGGAAAAACAGAAATAAAAGCGTTTTCGAGTCGATTCCTAGGTTGACGGCCTGTTGTAGGATTGCTTTAGTTGTTTTTTATCGAAAAAACCGTTGAAACTAGCTTCGTCCAACCTGGGTGGGCGTCGTCCTGAGCTTGCACCCAGTCCGAAGCGTCGCGTTTTCGACGATCACAAAACCAACAGGACAAGGGGAGCGCCTAACGTATGACTATCGACTTCACTCTGACACCCGATCAGCAGAAGCTCCAAAAGACCGCGCGCGAGTTCGCCGAGGACGTGCTCAAGCCGGTGGTCAGGGAAGCGGACTTGGAGCACAACACCCAGAAGGCATTCCAGATGATGCGGGGGCCCTACGAGGAGGCCTACAAGCTCGGCTTCGCCATGGGCTTCCTGCCCAAGGAATACGGCGGCGGCAGCGTCAGCAACGTCGACCTCCAGCTGGTGGCCGAAGAGATCACGGCCGTCGATCCGGGCTTCGCGACAATCCTCCTGGTCAACGGATTGGCCTTGATGCCGGTGGCCTGGTACGGCTCGGAAGAGCAGAAGCGCAAGTGGATCGGCGAGGCGACGTCCGATCCGACCAACAGCTACCTGGCCGGATGGACCGTCAGCGAGCCGGCGGGAACGCCGGGAGGAACCGCCAACTTCGATCACCCGGGCGGCCATCCGACCGGCATCGGCGTCACCGCGGAGCACGACAAGGGCCGCGGCGAATACGTCCTGAACGGCAAGAAGCGCTGGCCCTGCAATTCCGGCGGCTGGGACCTGAAGGGTGCCAACGCCAACATCGTCATCGTGCGGACCAGCCCCAACAAGGGCGGCAAGCACGGCCTCAGCGGCCTCATCGTGCCGCGCGGCGCGAAGGGCGTGAGCTACGAGCAGCCGATCAGCAAGATCGGCCACCGGCTGTGTCAGAACAACACCATCACGTTCGACAACTGCCGCGTGCCGGAGGAGAACCTCTTCGCTGAGGGCGACGGCGACCTGATCATCGCCAAGGACTTCACCTGGTCCGGCCCGGTCGCGGCGATCGCCGCGGTGGGCGTCGCACGCTCGGCCTACGAGTACGTCCTCAAGTGGGCCAAGACCTACACGGCGGGCAGCGACAAGCCGATCATGCACTACCAGGCCGTGGGTTACCTGATGGCCGAGGTCGCCACGAAGATCGAGGCCTGCCGGGCCTTCTCTTGGAAGGCGGCCCACTACCTCGACATGTACGATTCCGAGGGCCACGCGGTCGGAGCCATGTCGAAGGTCTTCTGTGGCGAGACGCTGTTCAACGCGATCTTCCAGGCCATGCAGGCCATGGGGGTGAACGCCCTCGATCGCGATCATCCGGTGGAACGCTACTTGCGCGAGGCGCTGGTGTTTCCGCTCTACGATGCGGGCAACATCGGCATGCAGATGCGCAAGATCTGGGGCGTCATGGCCGATCCGGACTACGATCCGCGGGCGATCGCCGATTCCGCGCCGATCGAATACAAGAAGTCGATGGAAGGCTGGACCGCGGTCGCCAACGGCTGATCGCACGGCCGGCCGATCGGTCGACCCAAGGCAAATCGAATATTCGTCACGCCGCTTGGCTGGCACGACGCGATGGTGCGCTATCGCACCGTGCCGCCAGCCGGCGGGTGAGGGGGACTTACGCGTGAAGAATCCGTTGGACAGCATCGCCGGAACCCTGATCTCGGGTTTCGTCCTGGCCCTGGTGCTCGCCTTCCTGGTCTCGAGCCTCGGCGGCTAGAGCGCTTGGACCCGAAGGGGCGGCCCCGGTCCGGAACGAAAACGCCGCCCAGCAAATCGACTCCAAGAGACCCGTTCGGAGAAGCGAACATGCTCGACCTACTGCTTACGTTGGACCGCTGGCTTCATCTGTTGGCCGGCATTACGTGGATCGGTCTGCTCTACTACTTCAACTTCGTTCAAGTGCCGGCGCTGGCCGCGGCGACGGCCGACAGCGACGGCCCGGGGCCCGCGGCGATCTCGAAGTACGTCGCGCCGCGCGCGCTGTTGTGGTTCCGCTGGTCGGCACTGGTGACCTGGCTCGCCGGCGCTGCCTATCTGGTCTTGCTCAGCCCCAGTGTCCTTCTCGATTCCTTCACGCTGGGCCTGCTGGTCGAGGGTCCCACGACCTACGAGACGACAATCGGCGTCGGCGCTTGGCTCGGCACCATCATGCTGTTCAACGTCTGGGTCCTGATCTGGCCCAATCAGAAAAAGGTCTTGGGCCTGACGCCCGCCTCCGACGAGGAGAAGAACAGGGCCCGGCGCACCGCGTTCCTCGCCTCCCGCACCAACACCATGCTCTCGGTGCCCATGCTTCTGTTCATGGGCGCCGCCAGCCACGGACTGCACCTGTTCGGCTAGGCTCAGGGCTCGGATGCCATGTCGGACGAGGAGATTAAATCTCGAATGGCGCGTTCGTACGGCCGAGTCGGCGGCGCTGAGGTTGCGACGGACGAGGGCGCGGGGCCGGATAGTCGGGGGTCGCGGCAGAAGAGTTCGCCGCTTCGGGGAGGGCAAACGTGGGGAAGTTCGCCGACGGTGGTTGAAGCGCGAGGGACCAGACGGCCGGCGGCGGAGGGCCCTTCGCTGGGCAGCGACGTGCAGGGCGGCCGGGACGGCCGGAACGTTGCCATCGACCAAGTCGGCGTCCGGGGCCTTCGCTACCCGGTCGTCGTGGCGACCGGCCGTGACCTCTACTCCACGGTCGCGACCTGCGACCTCTGTGTCGATCTTCCTGCGGACCGGCGGGGCGCGCACATGTCGCGCTTCGTCGATGTTCTGCACCGCTGGGACCGCAGGGTCACGCCGAACGGTCTCCGGGACCTGCTGCGGGAGATGACCCGGGCCCTCCACGCCTCGTTCGGCCGCATCGACATGTCCTTCCCCCTGTTCGTCGCGAAACGCGCGCCGGTGACCGGCATCGAGAGCCTGATGGACTACGACGTCACGCTCCGCGGCGAGATCGCGGACGACCGAACCGAGGTGTCGGCCCGGGTGGTCGTTCCGATCACCAGCCTCTGCCCCTGTTCCAAGGCGATCGCCGACTACGGCGCGCACAATCAGCGGACCCAGGTGTCGGTCACCGTGGCGCTCGACGAAAATCTGTGGCTCGAAGACCTCATCAAGCTGGTCGAGCGGGAGGGCTCCGCCGAGCTGTTCGGGCTGCTCAAGCGGCCCGACGAGAAGTTCGTGACCGAGCAGGCCTACGACAATCCGAAGTTCGTCGAGGACCTGGTTCGCGACGTGGCGCTGCGGCTCGGGAGCGACGAGCGGGTCACCGGCTTCCGGGTCGATGTGGAGAGCTTCGAGTCGATCCACAACCACTCGGTCCGCGCGACGGTCGAATGGCCTGGGAGCGCCGGGCGTCGTCCCGGTGGTTTGCCGGCGAGCGAGATGACGGCGGCGCGCCAAGCCGAGTCGCTTTCGAAGTAACCCGGAAGGGCGTCCACGCCGCCGGCCCGGCGGTTCGCCAACGGGCCGCTTTCCCATTGATATCCCTGATAGTGTGCGCTCCCTGGCGGAGCTGCCGCGGCGTCCTTTCCTTGGCTTTTTCGGCCGTGGGATGGTGTGGGCGCGCGTGCCCGCGCGATAAATCTGGCCCGGCTTGAAACCTTTCGGGGCCCCCCGCGTACCGCTTTTCAGATGGGCGGTAGTCGGTGAACCGCGAAGGGTAGTGGGCTCGTGGCTTTGGCAGCAGATGGTTTGGCGGTCGTGGAACCGGAAACGCGGCGGGAGGTGGTGGACCTCGAGGAGAGGAGCTGGCTCGCCCGTCACTGCCGCGGCGACGCCCGCGCCTTTCCGGCTCTGATGGAGGCCTACCGGCGGCCGGTCTATAGCTACCTGGTGCGCAGCGGCGTGGCGCCCGGCGACCGGGACGACCTGTTCCAGACCGTGTTCCTCAAGATCCACTCGGGCGCCGCCTCCTACGACGCCGCCCGGCCGCTCGCTCCCTGGATCTTCACCATCGCCGCCAATGCGGTGCGCGACCACTTCCGCGCCCGCCCGGCCATCGCCTCCTCCTCGGCGGGCGCCGATCCGGACGACCCGCCGCCCGACCCGCCGGACCCCAATCCCGGACCCGAGCGGGTCGCCGCGGCGCGGCAGACCGTTATCTGGCTGGAAGGGGCGATCCAGGAACTGCCGCTCGCCCAGCGGGAGGTCCTGTTGCTGGCCACGGTGGTCGGGCTGCCCCAGCAGGAGATCGCCGAAGCCCTGAACATGCCGGTCAACACCGTCAAGACGCAGCTCCGCCGCGCGCGGCTCGCCCTCTCCGAGAGGCTGGTCGCGCGCGAGGCCGGTTGCGAAGGAGAGAGCCATGACGAGCTGTGAGGCCGTCCGCCAGCGCCTGGCCGAGGACGGCATCGAAGCGGCCGAGAAGGACAATGAAGTGCGCCGGCACCTGGCGGGCTGCGCCGACTGCCGGCGGGTCCGGGACGCGCTGGCGCGGGTTGACGATGCCCTGGTGGAGCTGCCCGAAGAGGACGCGCCGGACCCGCTGGTGGCGGGCACCCTGGAAGCCGTCCGCCGCGCCGCCCAAGAGAGCCCCCCGACACCCCGCCCGGGCCCCCGCATGCGCTATCTTGCCGGCGGCCTGGCCGCCTCGGTGGTGATCGCCGCCGGCCTCGGCCTGAGCCTGGGCCTGCTCGATCCGGCCTACCAGTCCCGGAACGGCGGCAGCGAGTTTGCGCAGCGGCGAGAGTCCCAAGCTCCCGCCGAGCCGCAGCAACTGGCCCAGGGCCCGGTCGCCCAGAACAAGCCGTCGAGCGCCCTCCGGTCCAACGAGCTGCCGGCGACGGAGAGCGAGACCGCCGGTGCGGATCTGGCCGGCGCGGCGGGGCAATCGCGGCTGTCCGAGATGGAAGAGGGCTCGGAGAGCTTCGAGATGGCGCGCCGGGTCGAAAAGAAGGCGGCCGTGGCCGGCGAGTACCGCAGCGAGCGGGGCGCGCAGGAAGGTGCGGCCGCGCGCGGGTTCGCCGACCGGCCGGCTAGAACGTCCAACAGCGAGTTGACCGACAACGAAGCGGAGTGGGCCATCATCGCCCAGCTCGAGGCGGAAGCATTGCCCGCCGACGAGCGCCTGGGTGCGCACCAGAGGCGCGATGCGGCCAAGGAGGCCCTGACGGAGCTAGATGCCCTCGAGCCGGAGGCCCGGCCCGCGGAGCCGCTGGCCGAGGCACCCGCTGTTCCTCAGCCCGATGCCGAGCCGCTCGCCATGACCAAGGACCGCAAGCTGGACGGCGACGGCCTGTTCTCCGATCTGGGCAAGGTCCAGTCCTATACGGGGCTTTCGGAGGAGAAGCCCGACGAGCCGACCGCCGCCAAGCGGGAGGCGCCGCTGGGCGGCTTGATGAGCCCACCGCCAACTGAGCCGACCGAACAGCCGGCCAGGGAGCTAGGCGAGGAGGAGTCGTCGCTCTCCCACGCCACCTCCGCCGACGAGCTGAACCGGCCGGCACCGTCTCTGGCGGACGACGAGGGGGCGCGGACCCAGAGCGCAGCCGAGGCCTTCCTGCACGACTACCAGACCCTCGCCGGCCTGACCTATCAGGAGCCGGTCGGCTATTGGGCCAACAGCTACATTCCCGGCGATCCCGCCATGCGCCTGCTGGAGGCGCGGCTACGGGACTGGAACCGCGGCGTTCTCGGCCAGGACCTGCGGCTTGAGCAGGACGTGCGGCCGATCGGCCAGCCCTTCGACGCGCCGCAGGATGCCGCGCTCGCCGTCTATCTCGACGCCGACGCGGCGACCATCGAGGGTCCGACCCGGCTGCGGGTCCAGGTCGGCCTCCAGGGTGCCGAACGCCAGGGCGGCCATCGCCCGGCCATGAACGTCGGCCTGGTGGTGGACCTGCGGGACACCTCCGACGCCGGGCTGGGCCACCGTGTGCGGGCCCTGATCGCGGCGCTCGAGCGGGCGCAGCAGCCGGGGGACCGCTTCTCCGTGACTGTGGCTGGACCGGGCGGCGGCCTCCTGGTCGCCCCCGAGGACTTCCGCCACGGCCCCTTGCAGGTGGCGCTCGAACGCCTGTTCGGCGCCGTGACCGACGAGGCCGCGCCGGCCCTCGGCCTCGCGGAGGCGGTGACGCTTGCCGGCGAGAACGTGCGCGCGGGCGACAATCCCGAGTCCGTCCTGGGCTCGAGCCTGGTGCTGCTGGCGACCGGCGGTTCCCTCGCCGGGGACCTGGAGGCGCTGGAAGGCATGGCCCACCGCAACGCCGTCGCTGGCATTCCCTTGAGCGTGGTCAGCCTGGGCGCCCAGGAGGATCTCGGCCACATCGACCGGCTGGTGGCCGCGGGCCAGGGCAGCCGGCGCATCCTCGACCGCGCCCAGGCCGCCGACGGCCTGGTCGACCGGGAGCTGCACGCCGCCAGCCGGGCGGTCGCCCGGGCGGTCCGGCTGCGCGTCCGCCTCGCCCCCGGCGTCGAGCTGATCGACGTGCTGGGATCGCGGCGGCTCGGCGAGCCCCAGGCCGAGCGGGTGCGCGAGGCCGAGCAGGCCATCGACCAACGGCTCGCCCGCAACCTCGGCATCGAGGCCGACCGGGGCGAGGACGAGGACGGCATCCAGATCGTCATCCCCAACTTCTACGCAGGGGACAGCCACGTGATCCTGCTGGACCTGGTCGCCGAGGGGCCGGGGCCGGTCGCCGACGTGTCCGTGCGCTACAAGGACGTGGCCTACCTGCGCAACGGCGTGGCCGAGGCCAGCCTGACCCTCGCGCGGGGCCGGGAGGCCGTCGGGCCGCTCGAGCGAAACGTGCTGAAGAATCTGGTGGCCTGGGAGTTCGCCCGGGAGCTGCGCGCGGTCGGCCGGACGCTGGCGGCCGGCGACGGCCCGGGCGCTGCGGCGCGTCTCGCCGGCCTGCGGGAGCTGATCCGCGGCCTGCGCCAGGAGGTCCCCGGCTGGAGCAACGACGCGGATCTCGCCGCCGACGAAGGGCTGCTCGCGCGCTACCTGGCGGCCCTCGGTTCGCCCAGCGCCGGTGACGCGGTCCAGCGCCGCTATCTCGCCGACTCCCTCGACTACGCGGCCCACCGCAAGCTGCAATCCGCTTCGCGATGAGAAGCTATCCGAACCGCCGGGCCTGAGCCCGGCGAAGAGATCACCCGAGCGCCGCCGCCGCCGATGACGACGAGGACCGAACCATGAGACTTACGCTTGTCCTGATCGCCCTGCTGCTGGCGGCGCCGGCCTTCGCCCGCGAGGCCGCGCCCGACCTCGCGCCGAACCTCGCTGCCGGCAGCCTGGCCCCGCCCGATTTGTCCGATGGGGGTGAGGTCCGGGTGCCGCTCTCCTACTACACGGCGCTCTTGAACCGGCTCGACAAGGAGCGGCGTCCGGCGCCGGCGGCCTACGCCATCGGCCAGTCCGAGGTGGCCGTCACGCTCAGCGAGCAGGCCGGCCGGGTCTCGGCCGGCGTCCAGGTCAGCGTGCGCATCGAGACTTTCGAGGACGAATGGACCCTGGTGCCGATCCTGCCGCCCGGCGCGGCCTTGCGCCACGCCAGCGTGGACGGCCGCCCGGTGCAGCTTGTCGACGGTCCCGACGGCCTCGGCTGGACCAGCGAGACGGCCGGCACGGTCACCCTGAGGCTCAACTACGGTGTCGACGCCCGGAGCTACGAGGACGGCTATGCGCTTGCCCTCCCGGTGCCCCGGGCGGCGGCGACCCGCCTCACACTGACTTACCCGGGCGAGGGCCTGGACCTCGCCGTGGTGCCCTCGGCCGACTTGCGCAGCGAGACGCTGGACGGCACGACGCGGGTCAGCGCCACGGTGCCGGCGACCTCTTCGATCCTGGTGTCCTGGCGGGCGCCCAGCCAGCGGCCCTACGCCATCAGCCGTGCCCACTACCGGGGCGAATTGCGCGAGGCGGCCCTGGTCTGGACCGGCAGCTTCCAGGTCGAGGCCTTCGGCGGCGAGCTCATCACCCTGCCAGTGATGCCAAATGGCGTCACCCTGAACGACATCCGGGTCGACGGCGAGCCCGCCACCGTGCTGGACGAGAACGGTCATTTCGCGACCTTGCTGCAAGGCCGCGGCCTGCACCGGGTGGAGGTGGCGTTTCAGGTGCCGGTGCTGGCCCAGGACGGTCCGCCCCGGGCCCACCTCAGCATCCCACGCATCCCCGTCTCGCGTTTCGACCTGGTCCTGCCGGGCAAGAAGGAGGTGAAGGCGAGCCCGGGCGCCGAGGTGCGCACCAGCCACCGGGAGAGCGGTGAGGGCGGAGAGGACGGCGCCAGCACGCTCGCCACCACCTACATTCCCATGAGCGACGGCGTGGTGTTCAGCTGGACCGAGGCGGTGCCGGACGCCTTGCGCGGCCAGATGCGCGCCAACGCCAGCCTCTATCACGCGGTTCACGCCGAGGAGGGCGTGCTGCACGTCTTCGGCAGCGTGGTCTACGAGATCACCCACGGCGAGACCAACCAACTCGAGCTGCTGATCCCCGAGGCCGCCCAGGTCAACCGCATCTCGGCGCCGGCGGGCGGCGTCTCCGACTGGGCCGTGGCGGAGTCCGAGGAGGCAGGCCGCAAGAAGGTCAACGTCTTCCTCGACCGGCCCATCTCCGGCGAGTTCCTGCTGGAAGTCTCCTACGAGCGATTGCTGGGCGCCGAGGCGCGGGAGTCCATCGCCGTGCCGCTCCTGAGCGCCGACGGCGTGCACCGCCAGCGTGGCATGGTGGCGCTGCTCTCGGGCTCTGAGCTCTCCCTCGATCCGGTCGAGGAGGCCGGCGTCTCCAAGGTGGGCGAGAACCAGCTTCCCGCCTTCATCCGCGAGCGCCTCGCCATGACGGTGGCCCACACATTCAAGTACACCGAGCTCAGGCCGCGGCTGCTGGTTGCGGCCGTCGCGCCCGAGCGCAAGCGCGGCAAGTTCGACGCCCGCATCGACACCCTGATCTCGCTCGGCGACGTGACCATGAAGGGCTCCTCCACCATCGAGATCGACGTCAAGTCCGGCAGCCTGCTCGACCTGCTGCTGGCTGCACCGGAGGACGTAAACGTGCTCGGCGTCACCGGCCCCTCGCTGCGCAGCCACCAGGTGCGCGCCGTCGAGGGCGGCCAGGAGATCGCGCTGGAGTTCACCCGCGAGATGGAGGGGCAGTTCCGCATAGAGGTGAACTACGAGCGGATCATGGAGAGCGCGGCCTCGGAGTCCGCCGTGCCCACCATCTCCGTCGGCGAGGCGGAGGTGGAGCACGGCCGCATCGCCGTCGAGGCGCTCACGGCCGTCGAGGTCCGCGCCAGCACGGTCGAAGGCCTCTCCGGCCTCGACATCAACGAGCTGCCGCAACAGCTCCTGCTCAAGACCACCAACCCCATCCTGCTGGCCTACCGCTACGTGAATGCCGAGCCGCCCTTCAGGCTGGCGCTGCGCATCACCCGGCACAAGGAGATCGACGTGCAGGTGGCCGCTATCGAGCAGGCCAGCTACAAGTCCCTCATGACCCGCGACGGCCTGGCGGTGACCACCGCGCGGCTCATCGTGCGCAACAGCCGGCGCCAGTTCCTGCGCCTGACGCTACCGCCCGAATCCCAGGTCTGGTCGGTCTTCGTCGACGGCAAGCCGGAGAAGCCGGCCTATGCCTCGGACGGCCCCGGCGGTCCCAGCGGCCCAGTCGAAGAAGGCTCCGCCGTGCTGATCAAGATGATCAACTCGGCCGAGGGCTTTCCAGTCGACATCGTCTACGCCGCGCCGGTCGAGCGCATCGAGGATCTCGGCAAGGTCTCGAGCCGCCTGCCGCGGCCCGACATGGTGGTGACCCACAGCCGCTGGGACGTCTTCCTGCCGGTCGGCCCCAACTACCACGCCATCGAGAGCACCATGGATCTCATCCTCAGGGGCGTGCGGGTCGATCCGCGGGTGGCGGGCGCCGAGGTGCTGGCGCGGGCTGCGGACGCCTTCCAGAGCCGGATGGGCCAGCCCCTTAGGATCGTCGTGCCGACCCAGGGCATCCAGTTCGCCTTCGAGAAGCTCTACGCCAACCAATCGCCGGAGGAGGCCGGCTTCTCCCTGCGCTACGCCTCTGACGACGCCAATCTGCTCGGCCTCCTGGCGAGTGCGCTCGGGACGCTCCTCGTCTGGGCCGCCATCCTGGCCTTCGCCGGGCGCTGGATCCGCCTGCCGCGCGCCGCCGCCGCCGGGCTGCTGGCAGCCGGCGTGGCACTGCTGGGCGGGTCGCTCGGCTATCTGGGCACGACGCCCGTGCCGGCCTCGGCGCTCGCCCTGGTCATCGCGGTGCTGCTGGCGCTCGCCTCGGTCGTCCAGCGTATCGGCGCCTGGCGCCGGGCCCGGCTCGCGGGCTGAGCCGCGCGCCTCCTTCGGGTCGGTCGCTTGCACGAGACGGATCTGCGTGGGCGCTATGGCTGGGTCCTTTGGCCTTGGCTTGTGTCGCTTGGCCCGAGGCACTATCACTAGGGCTGTAGGAAACTCCACAGGCCACAGGGGCGCGCGGCCGGAAACGCAGGCTTAACCGCGTTTTCAGGGCGCCCCGGCAGAGTCGGTGCCATGCGCAGAGTCAGCGCCATGCAAGGACAAGCAGACCCGGACGTTCTTCCTGTCGGCCTGCCGTGTCGCGCGGTGCGTTTGGGTCTGCTTGCCTTCGGCGCGCTGAACCTCGCCCTGGCCGTCGCCGGGATGCTGCTGCCGCTGGTGCCGACCACCGTGTTCCTGCTGATCGCGCTCTGGGCCTTCTCGAAGAGCTCGCTGCGCCTCCACGTCTGGCTCTACAACCATCCGGTCCTGGGCCGGACGATACGGGACTGGCACAGCCATCGGGTCATTCCGCCGCGCGCCAAGCTGCTGGCGGTCCTTTCCATGGTCGCCAGCCTTGCCTACGTGTCGTTTTTCGTTGCCGAGGGCTGGGCGCTTCCCCTGGGGCTCGGGCTTTTCTTCGCCCTCTTGTGCGCCTTCATCCTGTCCCGCCCCAGCCGCCTTCCCCTGCCGCAGGCCTCCGAGGGCTGAAGCCGCTGTCTGCCGTGCGCGGGCGGGCCCGACCGGCCGCTTGCCGCGCCTTCCCGGCTGCGACCCTAACCGCGTGCTCGCCTCGCCGATAAGGCGTGTTGCGAATTCAAGACAACTTTTAGGCATTCATTAACCAGCAATCACTAAGGATTGCGCCGGTCCGTCCGGCCGTGTGGTTGGCGGAGGTCGGATCCCGTCCCAACTGGGGCAATCTGCCGGATCGGGGGCAAGTTATGACGAAGTTCAGGCTGACGACTCGGAAAGGCATCTCGCGCCTCAACCTGGGCGAGTTGCTGGACCTGAACGCGGCCGCACCACTCAAGGAGGCGTTGCAGAAGGCGGTGGCCAAGGGCTGTCCCCTGACGCTCGACGCGGGGTCGGTGGAGCGGCTCTCGACGCCTTGCGTGCAGATTCTGATCGCCGCCGTCACCGCCATCGAGGCGGTGGGACTTTCATGCACGCTCCTGCGTCCTTCGGACGCTTTCATCGACTCGTTCAACGACCTGGGACTGTTCCCAGTTCTGAAGCAGTGGACCATCGAAGGATGACGACACGAGTTCTCACGGTCGACGATTCGAAGACCATGCGCGACATGCTGGCGGTCACTTTGCGCACCGCCGGCTACGACGTGCTTCAGGCCGAAAACGGCCAAGAGGGCCTCGACGTTCTGGGGTCGAACCAGGTCGATGTCATTATCACCGACATCAACATGCCGATCATGGACGGCTTCACCTTCATCAAGAAGCTGCGCCAGCAGGCCACCCACCTGGCCACGCCCATCCTCATTCTCACGACCGAAAGCTCGAAGGAGAAGAAGGACATGGGCCGCGCCGCGGGCGCGACCGGCTGGATCGTCAAGCCCTTCGATCCGGGCAAGCTCTTGGACGTGGTGCGCAAAGTCAGCCACTGACACCGCCGCAACAAGCAGGAAACGAGGGGCGAAGGCGCGATGGAAGGGCTTGAACAGTTCAAGCAGACGTTCTTTCAGGAATGCGAGGAACTTCTGGCCGATCTCGAGGGCCAGCTCATGGCGCTCGAGGGCGGCGACCGGGATCTCGAGGTCTTGCATGCCGCCTTTCGGGCCATCCATTCGATCAAGGGCGGTGCCGGCGCCTTCGGCTTCGAGCGACTGGTCGCCTTCGCCCATACCTTCGAGACCGTTCTGGACCTCATGCGCGAGGGCAAGGTCGCGCTGAGCGACGAGCTGGTCAGCCTGACCGTGCGCGGCGGCGATACCCTGGCCGACCTGGTGAACGCGGCGCGGGCCGAGGAAGACCTGCCGCCCGGGACCGAGGACGAGCTGCTGAAGAACCTGGCCGTGGCCGCCGGCCTGGACCCTGCGGGCGAGAGCGCCGCCGAGGACGGGGACAACGGCGGAGACGGCGGCGGCGATCTCGACGACTTCGACTTCGTGCCGGTGCCGGTCGACCTGGACGGCGGCGACGACGGCGACGAGGCACCCGCCGAGGAGCCGGCCCCCGAGGTCTGCTATCGCATCGAGTTCCGGCCGAAGCGCGAGATGATCCAGCGCGCCAACGAGCCGCTGCTGTTGATCCGCGAGCTCAGGCAGCTGGGCTCGCTGACCGTCACGGCCGATCTCGCCGGCATTCCGCCGCTGGAGGAGCTGGAGCCCGACGACGCCTACCTGGCTTGGACCTTCGAGCTCAACACGACCGCCGAGCGGGAAGCCGTGCAGGAGGTCTTCGAGTTCGTCGAGGACGACTGCGAGCTGACGATCGAATGCCTATCGGAGGCCGCCGCCGAGGATCCGGCGGACGAGCCTGAGGCCGAACCGGAGGGCCAGGCGCCCGCAGGTGAACCCGCCGGCCCGGACACCTCCGACGCGGCGCCAGCCGGGGCCGGCGCCGCGACTGCGGACGAGCCCGTTCAGAGCGGCGACGACGCGCCGGCCGCCCAGGAGGCGGACCAGGCGAGCGCCCCGGTGGAGGCCCCCGTGGAGGCTCCCGCAGAGGCCCCAGCGTCGAAGCCGGCCGAGGCCCCCAAGGCACCCGCTGCCGCGGCGGCGGCGAACGCGGGCGGCGCCAAGCCCAAGCCGCCGGCGGCCACGGCCATCCGCGTCGACCTGGACCGGGTCGACCGCCTGGTGAACATGGTGGGCGAGCTGATCATCACCCAGGCCGTGGTGGCCCAGCAGGTCGATCAGGACCTCGCAGAATCGCACCCGGCGCTCGCCCAGGGGCTCGAGCAGCTGTTCCACCACACCCGCAACCTGCAGGACAGCGTGATGGCGATCCGCGCCCAGCCGGTGCGCTCGGTCTTCTCGCGCATGCCGCGTCTGGTGCGCGATCTGGCGGTCCAGACCGGCAAGAAGGTGCGCATCGAGATGAGCGGCGAGGCGACCGAGATCGACAAGACGGTCATCGAGCAGCTGAACGATCCGCTGACCCACATGATCCGCAACGCTGTCGATCACGGCCTGGAGTCCGCGGACGAGCGCGAGGCCGCCGGAAAGCCGGCCGAGGGGCTGATCCACCTCTCTGCCGAGCAGCGCGGCGGCCGGATCGTCATCCAGATCATCGACGACGGCAAAGGCATCAACCGCGAAAAGGTCCTGAACAAGGCGATCGAGAAGGGGCTGATCGCGGCCGACGCGAACCTGACGGACGAGGAGGTCGACAACCTGGTCTTCCTGCCGGGCTTCTCCACCGCCGACCAGGTTTCCAATCTCTCCGGGCGCGGCGTCGGCATGGACGTGGTCAAGCAGAACATCCAGAGCCTCGGCGGCCGGGTCTCGATCCGCTCGGAGCCGGGCCGCGGCTCCAACGTCGTCTTGACGCTGCCGCTCACCCTGGCGGTGCTGGACGGCATGATCGTCCGGGCCGGCGGCGACTCCTACATCATTCCGCTCACCAACGTGATCGAAAGCCTGTCGCCGCAGGCCCAGGACGTGCACCTGGTCGCGGGCTCGGGCGACGTGCTGAGGATTCGCGGCGACTACATCAAGCTGGTCGATCTGCAGGCGGTCTTCAGCGCGAACCCGGACCCCGATTCCTCTGGCGAGCTGATCGTGCTGGTGGAGGTCGAGGGCGGCCACCGCGTGGGCCTGATGGTGGAGGAGATCCTCGGCCAGCAGCAGGTGGTGATCAAGAGCCTGGAAGAGAACTTCGATCCGATTCCCGGCATCGCCGGTGCGACGATCCTGGGCGACGGCAAGGTCGCCCTGATCCTGGACGTCACGGCCGTCAGTGAGCTCCACCGGCAGCGCGGAATCGGCACGGCCGGGTCCTTCAAGGCCCGCGTGCAAACCGAGGAGCAAGCCGCATGAGCGAACAGACCGCCGTCGAAGAGGGCGCCGGAGGCGTCGTCGAGGCCGGGATCGATCCCGCCGCCGATAGCGAGGCCGCCCACGGCGACAGCATGCAGCTGATCGCCTTCTCCATCGGCGAGGAGTACTACTGCGTCGACATCATGGCGGTGCGCGAGATCCGCGCCTGGACCGGCACCACGCCGCTGCCCAACACGGCCCCCTTCGTGCGCGGCGTCATCAACCTGCGCGGCATCATCGTGCCCATCGTCGACCTGCGCACCCGCTTCGGCCAGGGCGAGACCGACCCCACCAAGACCCACGTGGTGGTCATCGTCTCCATCGGCGACCGCCTCAACGGCCTCCTGGTCGACGGCGTCTCCGACATCCTCACCGTGCGCGAGGCCGACATCGCGCCCATCCCCGAGACCGACGGCGAGGCCAAGAACCCCTACCTCGACGGCCTCATCACCCAGAAGGACCGCATGGTGGCGATGATCGCACTCGAGCGGCTCGTCGTGCAGGCCATCGTGCATTGAGGCGCCTATTGCAATTCGAACCCCGCCCTCTCAGGACCGGAGGAAGCCCGCGAGCATGATCGCCAACGGCAGCTTCCTTCCCTCGGGTCTCGCTGGCGCCCGATCTCAGGAGCGGGCCAGGGTTCGCGCGATCGAAATACCGCCCAGCCGGGCCGATAAATCCTCGAGGTCACGAAACCTCCTCGAGTTCACGGTTCGCCGTTCACGTTTTTCCGAGTTGGCTGTGACTCCGGTCGCGACCGAAGTTAGCCGGCGAATGCCGCGGCCAGCTTGTGTCGGTGCGGCTAGGCCTTCGTCTCCACGGCAGATAGTTGTGCCGATGTGAGACGATCCTGCCCAAGGAGCCAGATCCAATGCTGCCAATTCCAAGTCTGAAGAACATGAAGATCGCAGCGAAGCTTCCGCTTGCGATGGTCGTAATCGCCGCGATCACCACGACATCGGCTATCGCCATCAGCTACATGACCGCGTCCAACGACTTGCGGGCGGCGGCTTCGGACAAGCTGACCGCCGTCACGGAGGCGCGCAAGCTGGCGATGAACGAGTTCCTGCAGTCGATTCGCCAGGATCTGCGGTTCACGTCCAACAGCCCCATGGTGCAGGAGGCTCTCCAGCGCTTCGTCTCGGCCGTCGCCGACCTGACCGACTGGACCGAGCAGCTGCAGGCCGCCTACATCCACGACAACCCGCATCCCAATGGGGCGAAGGAGAACCTGGACTACGCACAGGACGGTACCTACTACAGCTCGGTCCACCAGACCTACCATCCCTGGTTCCGCAATTTCCTGCGAGAGCGCGGCTACTACGATATCTTCCTGTTCGATCTCCACGGCAACCTAGTCTACACCGTGTTCAAGGAGCTCGACTACGCGACCAACCTGAACACGGGGGCCTGGAAGGATACGGATCTCGCGAACGCCTTCCGCGCGGCCCGGAGCTCTGGCGCGCGCGATGCGCATTTCTTCTTTGATTTCAAGCCCTACGCGCCAAGCCACGGCGCCCCGGCCAGCTTCATCTCAACGCCGATCGTCTCGGACGACGGCGAGGCGCTGGGCGTGCTGGTCTTCCAGATGCCCATCGAGCGCATCAACGCCACCATGGGCGACGTCGTAGGCCTGGGCGAGACGGGCGAGACCTATCTGGTCGGCCAGGACCGGCTGATGCGCAACGACTCGCGCTTCAGCGAGGACTCGACCATCCTGAAGGTCGAGGTAGACAACGACTCGGTCGCGCGGGCCCTCGACGGCGAGAGCGGCACCCGCATCGGGGACAGCCATCGCGACAACATCATGCTCTCCGCCTACACGCCCTTGGACTTCCTGGGCGTGAGGTGGGCCATCGTGGCCGATATCGAGGAAGCCGAGGTCATGGCGCCGGTCAAGGCCATGCTTTACCGGATGCTCCTGGTCGGCCTGGTGATCATGCTGGTCGCCGCCGGCATCGCCATCTTCCTCGCCCGGCGGATCAGCAAACCGCTGGTCAGCACGGCGGGCGCGCTCCAAGAGCTGGCCGACGGCAACATCGGCGTCGAGCTGCCCGTGATCAAGACCCGCGACGAAATCGGCGCGATCGCGGATACCCTTGTGACCTTCAAGGAGACGGCGGCGGTTGCGGCGCGGGCGCAGTCGACTCTCGAAGGCGCAACGGCGAACTTCATGATCGCCGATCAGGACTTGAACGTCGTCTACGCCAACCAGGCCGTGATGGAGATGCTGAAGGCGGCCGAGCCGGACATCCGCAAGGATCTGCCCAACTTCAGCGCCGACACGGTCGTCGGCTCTTGCATCGATCTGTTCCACAAGACCCCCTCCGAACAGCGGCGCGTTCTGGAATCCCTGAGCGAGCCCCACCGGGCGCGGATCGAAGTTGGCGAACGTGTGTTCGATCTCGTGGTCTCGCCGGTGATCGGCTCCCGAGGCGACCGGCTGGGCGCTGCCGTCCAATGGACCGACGTCACCCAGCAATTGGCGATCGAGGAGGAGGTCGCGGGGCTGGTGGCCGCCGCCGGGGAGGGTGACTTCACCCAGCGTCTGGCCGAGGATGGCAAGGACGGCTTCATGCTGGAGCTCTCGAAGGGCATGAACCAGGTGGTCGAGACCGTCGACCAGGGCCTTGCCGAGACCGTCGAGGTCATGTCGTCGCTCGCCGAGGGCGACCTCACCCAGCGCATGGAAGGCGACTACAAGGGCAGCTTCCTCCGCCTCAAGGAGGACGCCAACCGCATGGCCGAGCAGATCGGCTCCATCGCGACCCGCATCGTCTCGAGCACCTCCACGGTCAGGGGCGCCACCGAGGAGATCGCCGTCGGTGCCGCCGATCTCTCCTCGCGCACCGAGCAGCAGGCCTCCTCGCTGGAGGAGACCGCCGCCTCCATGGAGGAGCTCTCGGCCACCGTGCGCCAGAACGCCGACAACGCCCAGCAGGGCAACCAGCTGGCCGCCGCGGCCCGGGACTCGGCCGCTAGCGGCGGCGAGATCGTAACCTCCGCGGTGACCGCCATGGGCCGGATCGAGAACTCCTCCAAGAGGATCACCGAGATCGTCGGCATGATCGAGGAGATCGCCTTCCAGACCAACCTCTTGGCGCTCAACGCCGCGGTCGAGGCGGCGCGCGCCGGCGAGGCGGGCAAGGGCTTCGCCGTGGTGGCGAGCGAGGTGAGGGCGCTTGCCCAGCGCTCGAGCCAGGCCTCGAAGGACATCAAGGAGCTGATCGTCAACTCGGACAACCAGGTGCGTGAGGGCGTGGATCTGGTGAACAAGACCGGCGGGGCGCTGGAGGAGATCGTGACCTCGATCAAGAAGGTTGCGGACATCGTTGGCGACATCGCGGCGGCCAGCCAGGAGCAGGCCTCTGGGATCGACCAGGTGAACGCGGCGGTCACGAACATGGACGAGATGACCCAGCAGAACGCGGCCCTGGTGGAGGAGACCACGGCGGCGCTGCACTCGGCCCAGCAGCAGGTCGGGGACCTGCAGCAGCTGGTCACTTTCTTCAAGACCGGCCAGGAGGCGAGCCACCAGCCGCCCGCCGAGGTCCCGGCCCAGGCCGGCGCGCCCGCGCACGGCGGCGGCAACGGCGCGGGAGCGAACAATCCGGTGCACCACCAGCAGCACCAGGTGGTCCGCCAGGTGGCCGCCGCCGGCGCCAGCAACGGCGCCGCCGCCCAGGCCCTCGACGACGACTGGCAGGAGTTCTAGGCCGGTCTGGCGATCGGGGGGAGGCGCAAGACTCCCAGTACGAAAGTTGCCCGCCGTTTCCGGAGCTGCGAGCCCGCAGCGGCGACGGCGGGCGGGCGAAACAAGGAGAAGTCCTCGGCCACAAGGCCGAGCGGAGCAAGGAGGCGTCCAGCCATGTCGAGCAGTGGCAGCAGCGTAGCCGTTGAAGTAGGTGAGGACAGGGCGGCGGCGCCCGCACCGAGGGGCGACCGCGAGTTCGCCTTCACCGACCGGGACTTCGAATTCATCCGCGGCTGGATCAAGGAACGGGCCGGCATCAACCTGTCGGACAACAAGCGCCAGCTGGTCTACGGGCGTCTGGCAAAGCGTCTGCGCGCCCTTGGCCTGCGCGACTTCAAGTCCTACTGCAAGCTGCTGGCCAGCGAAGAGGGCGAGAAGGAAATCGGCACGGCGCTGAACGCGCTCACCACCAACAAGACCAGCTTCTTTCGGGAGAACCACCACTTCCAGCACCTGGCCGAGGTCGTGCTGCCCAAGGCCAGGAGCGAGAGCCAGTCGCGCCCGCGCCTGCGTATCTGGTCGGCCGGCTGCTCGTCGGGGGAGGAGCCCCATTCGACGGCCATCACCCTATGCGAGAGCCTGAAGGACCTGGACAAGTGGGACGCCAAGGTCCTCGCCACCGATATCGACACCAACATGGTTCGCCACGGCAGGGAAGGCATCTACCGCGAGAGCGTGGTCGAGTCCATTCCCGCGCATTTGCGCAAGCGCTACCTCAACCGGCTGGAGCGCGGCGGCGACCAATACCGCCTGAGCGACGAGGTGCGCTCGCTGATCGTCTTCAAGCAGCTCAACCTGCTGGGGCCCTGGCCCATGAAGGGGCCCTTCGACCTGATCTTCTGCCGCAACGTGGTGATCTATTTCGATAAGCCGACCCAGAGGCAACTGTTCGACCGCTATGCCGACATGCTGAAGGACGACGGCTTCCTCTACATCGGCCACTCGGAAACCCTGTTCAAGATCACGGACCGCTTCAAGCTCGTTGGGCAAAGTATTTACCAGAAGCTGAGATGATCGTGCGCCTGACGAACGACGTGCCCGGCCCCGGGGCGGGCCGGCTGAGTTTGGCCGGCCGGACGGGGGTGGGCTCCCGAAGGTCACTCGGTAGGAGGCTAGGATGATCCGAGCGTTGGTTGTCGACGACTCCGCCCTGATGCGGCAGATCCTCACCCAGATCCTGTCCGAGGATCGGGAGATCGAGGTGGTGGGAGCGGCGCCCGATCCGCTGATCGCGCGCCAGATGATCAAGGAGCTCAACCCCGACGTCATCACCCTCGACGTCGAGATGCCGCGGATGGACGGCCTGTCCTTTCTCGAGAAGCTGATGCGCCTCAGGCCCATGCCCGTGGTGATGGTCTCCAGCCTTACGGAGAAGGGTGCCGAGGTGACGCTCGAAGCTCTGGAGATGGGCGCGGTCGACTTCATCGCCAAGCCGACCATCGACGTGGAGCGGGGCTGGGCCCAGATCGCCAGCGAGTTGACCGGTAAGCTGAAGATGGCGGCCAGGACCCGGGTCGTGGCGCGCCGTGCCGACAATCCCGCTCCCAAGCGCCTCAACAGCAAGGGGCTCGGCTTCAAAGCCACCGACAAGATTGTCGCCGTCGGTTCGTCCACCGGCGGGGTCGAGGCCTTGCGGGAGCTGATCTGCGCCCTGCCGGCAGATGGGCCGCCGGTGCTGGTGGCTCAGCACATGCCGCCCGCCTTCACGGAACGCTTCGCCGAGCGCCTTGACGGCCTCTCCGCCATGTCGGTCTGCGAGGCGAGCAACCGCGCCCGCGTCATGCCGGGCCACGCCTACATCGCCCCTGGCGACAAGCACCTGAAGCTGTCCCGCTCCGGCGCCTACTACAACTGCATTCTGAGCGACGAAGGGCTGGTCAGCGGCCACCGGCCTTCGGTCGACGTGCTGTTCGAGTCCGTGGCCACGGCGGCCGGATCGAACGCCATCGGCGTCATGCTGACCGGCATGGGCAAGGACGGCGCCAAGGGCATGCTGCAGATGCGCGAGGCGGGCGCCATGACCTTCGGGCAGGACGAGAAGACCTGCCTGATCTATGGCATGCCGAAGGCGGCCAAGGAGATCGGCGCGGTGCAGAAGGAGCTGCCGCTCGGCAAGCTGGCGGCGGCCGTGCTGGAGCAGGTCGAGGATCCTGCGGCGTCAACCAAGAAAAGCGATGCGAAACTCAAGAAATCCGCCTGAAACTGGGGTTTCACGTACTTCCTGAGCTTGGGCTTAACCAGATGTTGAGCAGTTTTGTTATCAAATGTGACGGCCCAGGAGTCGCAGGAATAGACCGGCAGAACAGGCGGCTGTTGCGGCGCTTCCCGGCCATCGACGGGTGGCCGCGGAACCAGAAGACAATGCGGAGATAGAGCAATGCCCTCAGCTAACAACTTGCAGGTCCTCGTGGTCGACGACCAGCAGAGCATGCGTCAGCTGACGAAGTATTCTCTCGAGCAGATCGGCATTCGCAAGGTGATCGAGGCCCGCAGCGGCGAGGATGCCCTCAAGCAGATCGGGCAGTCCAAGTTCGATCTGGTCATCTCCGACTGGAACATGGACGGCATGGACGGCTTGGCGCTCCTGAAGCACATCCGCTCCGATCCCCTGGCCAAGAAGACGCCCTTCATCATGGCGACGGGGCAGAACTCCAAGGAGCAGGTGATGGAGGCGGTCAACGCCGGCGTCAACAACTACATCGTCAAGCCGCTGAGCGCCGACAATCTGAAGAAGAAGATCGAAGCGGTCATCGGCCAGCTGCAGTAGGCCGGCGCTGTCTGTCCGGCTCGCCCGCGCGGCGCCGGGCTCCATCGCGTTTCGGATAGCCGCCGCCTCTGCCGGGGCATGCCCCCCGCGTGGCGCTTGCCAGGTCATGTTCGGCTGAGAGTTGGGGCCCTTCGGCCGCCGTCCCTTTCGCCCGGGTCTTTGGTCCGGGCCTCAGTCCGCCGCCAGGCCGCGGGCGAAGCTCTTCTCCAGCTCCTCCAGGCTCTGGCTTTCCAGGAGCCGTTTCACCCAGCGCTCCTGGATCGCGATCTCGGTGTTGAGCGCGGCGCAGGAGGCCGGCGCGTCCGCGTGCTCGGTTTCCTGGAGCACCTCGATCAAGGTGTTGAGGACGGCCACCAGGCCCTCGTGGCGCTGGCGGATGCGGTCGTCGTTCTGGAGCGCCGTCATCAGGCCGGTGACCTCGCCTGTCCTCTCGTCGGAGAGGCCCGGCATGAGGGCGACGGCGTGGTGGGAGATGCGCTCGGCCATCTCGCCCTGCAGCTTCACGCTGAGCCCCATCTCGTGGCGCACGACCTCCAGGCTCCGGCGCAGGAACTGGAAGACCTCCCGCGCGGAGGCGCCGTGCGGCGCAGTGCCGCAGCGGGGTCCGGCCCCGTCGCGGGCAGTCGCCAGGGGGTTTTCCTCTTCGGGCGCTATGCTGGATTGTCGGGGCTGACCTGGCACGCTTCCACGAGCTCTCTTCGGTGGCGGTGGCTGCTAGAAGGTCCGCGCTCACTTGTCCGCCGCGGCACGTCTTTCGGGAAATGTTACAAGTCTGCGGCTTTCAATCCTGTTAACGGCGATTCCGGGGCGGTCGCGGCGGTTCCCGCAGCCGCCGGATGCTGCGGCGGGGCGGCGATTTAACGTTCGTTTACCAAAAATTATAAGTTCTGGCGCAGTCTCCGGGCAGGGTCCCGTGGCCTGGCCCCCCGGGCCGCGGCCGCTTGCGGCGGCCTGGCAGGCGATGGAGCCCGGCGGTGACGACGAACAAAGGTACCGTGCTGTAACACGGGCGTGTGCAGGGATATGACACCAGCCGTGAAGCCAGAACTTGATGGGACGAGCGAGCGTCAGCCGCGGGAGCCGGCGATGGATCCCGCTCGCGTCAAAGAAATCGTGGAAGGCCACGGGCGATGGCTCTGCGGCGACCCGGAGGGCCTGCAGGCGGACCTTGCCGGTGCCGATCTTTCGAAAGTCGATCTCTCGGGCAGCGACCTCCGTCAGGCGCTGCTCAGCGGCGCCAACCTGCGGCAGGCCAACCTGGCCGGCGCCTGCCTGGACGAGGCCGATCTGCTGCGCGCCGATCTGTCCTACGCCGCGCTCAGCCAGGCCAGCTTCGATGGGGCAGACCTGAGGGGCGCGATCCTCGAGGGCGCCGATCTCAGCGGCTGCGACCTGCATGGCGCGCGCCTGCGCCGCGGCCTGCGCTTCAGGTCCTCATCCGACCAGGTGCCCGAGCCGATTCCCCAGAACCTGCGCTCCGCCGTGCTCCGCGACGCGGACCTCTCGGGCGTCGACGCTTTGGGCGCCGACTTCAGCTCGGCCGACCTGACCGGCGCGAACCTGGAAAACGCGGCCCTGCGCGAAACTTCTTTTGTCGGCGCGGACCTCACCAACGCCAATCTGGCGGCGGCGGACCTGGAGGACGCCGATCTGCTGAACGCCGACCTGAGCGGCGCCAACCTCGCAGGCACCGAACTTGAGGGCGCCGCGGCGGAGTCCGGCGGCGACAGCGCCGTGGACGCCATGGCCCTGGTGGAGCTGCACGAGCTCTGGGCCGAGGGCCGGGCCGGCCGCGTGCTGACGCTCGAGGACGAGGATCTCGGCGCCCTGAACCTGTCCGGGCGCAACCTGAGCGGCGCCGTGCTGCTGCGGGTCGGTCTGCGCGGCGCCAAGCTGCAGGGCGCTCAGCTCGCCCTGGCCAACCTTGACGGCAGCGACCTGAGCGGCGCCGACCTGAGCGATGCGGACCTGCGCGGCGCCCATCTGCGCAGCGTCGATCTCTCCGGCGCGGATCTCAGCCGGGCCAATCTCGCGAAGATGCCGATCAGGGACGCCAGCGGCAAGGAGACCGGGACACATCGGCCCGTCGACCTGACCGGCGCCAATCTCGCCGGCGTGCGCTGGGACGGGGCGGATCTGAAGGGAGCGATCTTGGACGAAGCACCGGTCGGCCGGTCAGAGAATCCGGGCTCCGAGGGGTAGGGACGCATGAGATCCGCCCTATCGACCGCTCCCGGGGGAGCCGGTCTCGCGCCGTCGCCGCCGCCCGAAGACGGCCGGCGGCGCTATTTTGACGCCCGCTTGAAGCGCACCATCGTCCAGGTCTTCCAGGGCGACTTCTACGTCTCCAGCCAGCCGGGAGAGCTGCTGGCCACGGTCCTGGGCTCCTGCGTGGCGGCCTGCATCCGCGATCCCATCGCCAAGTGCGGGGGCATGAACCACTTCCTGCTGCCGTCCGAGCGCGACCAGGACCAGAGCTGCCCGGCCGGCGTCGGCCTGCGCTACGGCAGCTTCTCCATGGAGCAGCTCATCAACGGCGTGCTGAGCGCGGGCGGCAGCCGCGAGCGTCTCGAGATCAAGGTCTTCGGCGGCGCAAACGTGGTGCGCGGACTGTCGGGCATCGGCCACCGCAACGCGGAGTTCGTCCTGGAGTTCCTGCAGGACGAGGGATTCAAGGTCGCCGGACAGCACCTGCGGGGCTCCTGGCCCCGCAAGGTCCACTACGACCCGCAGACCGGGCAGGTCCGCATGCGCGAGCTGAAAGAGAAGATGGCGACCAAGGTCTTCGACCAGGAGATCCAGCGCCGCGTGCGGCCGGCGCCCGCGCCCGATTCCGGCAGCATCGAGCTGTTCGATTGACCGGCCGGCCCGAAGCTCGGGCCCGGATCCCAATCCTGCCTGCGTTCCCCGCGCCCCGGCCGACACGGCCGGCGGCGGCCGAGTCCGCTGCCGTTTACGTCAGATTTACCGAAAAGGCCTATCGATGATGGGTTGGGATCCCTCTGTGGTCCGTTCGGCCCCGCCGAGGAGAGATGGCCGAGACGTCTGAACAGACCGTGTCCATGACGGCACCTTCCGCGCGCTTGCCCTGGCGGATGCGCTTCCATGCCTGGTGGAACGGCTACGAGCTGACGGTCCGCCCCAAGAACGCTTCGTTGGACGAGGGGCACGGCGAAGGCGCAGGAACAGGGGAAACCTCCGGAGAGGAGGCTGCCGAGGACGACGGTCCGGTGCTCAAGGACGAGTCCCTGACCAGCGAGAACTGGCCGCCCGAGCGCATCGACGTCGCCCAGTGGATCTGGGGCGAGGGCTTCGTCAGCCCGGGCAGCGCGATTCACATCCTCGACCTGGTGAAGCCGCTCGATCTCAAGGATAGCTGGCGGCTGCTGTTCCTCGGCGCAGGGCCCGGCGGCCCGGTGAAGTTCCTGGTCGAGTCGAGCGGCGTGCGCGCCAAGATCTGGGAGCCCAACCCGGAGCTGGCCAAGGCCGTCGACAAGGAGATCAAGCTCTACGACCCCGACAACCCCGACGCCGACGACAAGCCCTTCGACTACGTCTTCGCCAAGGAGGCCTTCTTTGCCATCGACAACAAGGAGCGGCTGTTCGACGCCCTGGTCGAGCGCCTGTCGAAGCGCGGGCAGATACTGTTCACCGATTACGTGCTGAGCGGCAAGGGGCGGGAAGACAAAGAGATCGCCGCCTGGCTGAAGTCCGAGCCGGTGGGCCGCCACCCGGTCGCCCTGGACGAGCACGTAAAAGCGATCGAGGCGCGCGGACTCAAGGTGCTCGGCACCAGGGACATCACCGACGCCCACCGGCAGCTCATCCAGCGCGGCTTCGAGTACCTCTCCGAGCGCCTGGCCCGCGAGAAGCCCGATCCCCGTTACATGCCCCTGCTGCGCCAGGAGCTCGGCCTCTGGACCCACCGTATCCAGGCCATGGACGCCGGCGTGCTCAAGGTCTCCTGCGTCCACGTCGGCCGCTGACGATCCCGGACGAAACGCGCTGGGCTAGGCCCGGCGGTCCTCTCGGATCATGTCGGCGGCCTTCTCGGCGATCATCATGGTGGGCGCCGCGGTGTTGCCCGAGGTGATGGCCGGCATGACCGAGGCGTCGGCGATCCGCAGGCCCCGGAGGCCGCGCACCGTCAGCCGTTCGTCCACCACCGACATCTCGTCCGGGCCCATGCGGGCGGTCGAGACCGGGTGAAAGATGGTGGTGCCGATGTCGCCCGCCGCCTGCGCAAGCTCCTCGTCGCTCTGCCACGCCGGTCCCGGCTTGAACTCCTCGGGCCGGAAGCGGGCGAGCGCCGGGGCGGCGCAGATGCGCCGGGTGAGTCGGATCGCCTCGGCCGCCACCTTGCGGTCGCCCGGCGTCGAGAGGTAGTTGGGCCGGATCTCCGGCGCCGCGAAGGGGTCGGGGCTGCGCAGGCGCACGTGGCCGCGGCTCTCCGGCCGCAGATTGCAGACCGAGGCGGTGAAGGCGGGGAAGGGGTGCAGCGGATCGCCGAACTTCTCAAGCGACAACGGCTGCACGTGGTACTGCAGGTCGGGCGTCTCCCGTGCCGGGTCGGACTTGGCGAAGGCGCCGAGCTGGCTGGGCGCCATGGTGAGCGGCCCGCGCTTGAAGAGGAAATACTCCAGGCCCATGCCGATGCGACCGAGCAGGCTGTTGGCCCGCTCGTTCATGGTCCGGGTGTTCCGGACCTTGAAGGCCAGGCGGATCTGCAGGTGATCCTGCAGGTTCTCGCCGACCCCCTTCAGCTCGTGGACGGGCGCGATGCCGCGGTCTTGCAGCAGCTCGCCTGGCCCGACGCCGGAGAGCTGCAGCAGGTGCGGCGTGCCGATGGCGCCGCTCGCCAGGATCACCTCGCGCCGGGCCTCGATGGTCGCAGGGCCGGTCCTGCCGCGCAGCTCCAGGCCGGTCGCCCGGCGGCCGTCGAAGCGGATGCGGATCGCCTGGGCCTCGGTCAGGACGGTCAGGTTGGGGCGCTCCATGACCGGCCGCAGGAAGGCCTTGGCGGTGGTCCAGCGCACGCCGCCCTTCTGGGTGACGTGGAAGTAGCCGCAGCCCTCGTTGTCGCCGCGGTTGAAGTCGTCGGTCTTGGGGATGCCGACCTCGGCGGCGGCCTCGCGGAAGGCGTCGAGGATCTCCCAGCGCAGGCCCATGCCCTCGACCCGCCACTCGCCGCCGGCGCCGTGGAGCGCGTCGGCGCCCCGGTAGAAGTTCTCGGCGCGCTTGAAGAGGGGCAGCACCTCGTCCCAGCCCCAGCCGGGGTTGCCGAGCTGGCGCCAGTGGTCGTAGTCGCGCGCCTGGCCGCGCATGTAGATCATGCCGTTGATGGCCGAGCAGCCGCCCAGCACCCGGCCGCGCGGGTAGTTGATCGTCCGGCCGTTCAGGCCCGCCTCGGCCTCCGTCTTGAAGCACCAGTCGGTGCGCGGGTTGTTCTGGGTGTAGAGGTAGCCGATCGGGATGTGGATCCAGAAGTAGCTGTCCTTGCCGCCGGCTTCGAGCAGGGCGACGCGCTGCTCCGGATCCGCCGACAGGCGGTTGGCCAGCACGCAGCCGGCCGAGCCGGCCCCCACGATCACGTAGTCGAACGTGCCGAGACTGCGCGGGTCTTGTCCGGCCACCCTCGCCCCCTTGGCGGATGCCGCGAAAACGGCGTAGAGGATCGAGGCCTTTATAGCAGAGCGACCCGAGGACGCCCCGCTTTCGCTACCCGGTTGCGGCCGCGGCCCGGCCGCCGAGCTGCCGCCCGACCAGCCGGGCGTAGAGGCCGCCCGCGGCCAGCAGCTCCTCGTGGCTGCCTTCCTCGGCGATGCGGCCCCGCTCCAGCACCACGATGCGGTCGGCGTTGCGTACGGTCGAAAGGCGGTGGGCGATGACGATGGTGGTGCGCCCGGCCATCAGCTCGCCGAGGGCCGCGTGGACCTGGCGCTCGCTGATGGCGTCCAGATGAGAGGTGGCCTCGTCGAGCACCAGCACCGGCGCGTCGCGCAGGAAGGCCCGGGCGATGGAGACCCGCTGGCGCTGGCCGCCGGAGAGCGCCATGCCGCGCTCGCCCACCCGGGTCTCGAGGCCCTGGGGCAGGGAGGCGACGAAGTCCTCCAGGGCGGCCTGACTGAGGGCCGCCGCGAGCTCCGGCTCCGTCGCCTCGGGCTTGGCGATCAGGATGTTGGCGCGCAGGCTGTCGTTGAAGAGGTAGGTGTCCTGGGCCACCAGGGCGACCTGGGCGCGCAGGGCGTCGAGCCGGTAGTCCCGGAGGTCGTGCTCGCCGAGGCGGACGGCCCCCGTCTCCGGGTCCCAGAAGCGCAGCAGCAGGTGGGCCGTGGTGGTCTTGCCCGCGCCGGAGGGCCCGACCAGCGCCACAGTGGCGCCCGCCGGCACGCTGAGATCGAGGCCCGTGAGGGCGGGGCGGGTTGTGCCCGGGTAGCGGAAGTTGACGCCCGCGAAGGCGATCCGCGCACCGCTCCGGTCCGCCTCGGTCGCTGCCAGGGGCCCGTCGGTGACCGGCGCTTTCTCGCTGTGGACGGCGTGGAGTCGCCGGGTCGCGCCCAGGGTGTTGGCGAGTTGGCGGCTGACGTCGGCAATCTCGGAGATCGGCAGGAAGGCCGCCATGGCCATCAGGGTGAGGAGCGGCAGGTAGGCGGACTGGAGCGCGCCCGCCTCGACCAGCCGGCTGCCGGCCACCACGACGGCGAGGCCGCCCAGGCCCGTCATGACCTCCAGCGCCGCGGTCTGCACGGTGAGGTCCTGGAAGAAGGGAATGCGCACCCTGTGGTGGCGGCGCACCAGGTCGAGGAAGGCCTTCTTGCGGGGCGCCGCCTGCTGGAAGGCGAGGACCTCGCCCAGGCCCTGGATCGTGTCGACGGCGTGGGCATTGAGGGCGCCGAGCGCCTCGCGCACCCGGGAGGCCAGCTCGTCGACCCGCTTGCGCAGCAGGAAGGGGCTCGCCGCCACCACGGCGAGGAAGGGCAGCAAGGCGGCGGCCAGGGTCCAGTCGAAGGCGAAGAGGGTGGCGAGCACAGCGGCCGGCACCAGGACGGCGACGAAGGCCGGCGCGATGGTGTGGGCGAAGAAGTACTCGACCATCTCCACGTCCTGGGTCGCCATGGAGGCCAGGTCGCCGCTGCGCCGGCGCACCAGGTAGGCCGGGGCCAGCTCGTCCAGCTTGCGGAACAGGTCGATGCGCATTTCCGCCAGCAGCCGGAAGGCCATGTCGTGGGCGATCCAGGATTCGAGCCAGTGGAGCGTGCCGGCCGCGGGCGCCAGCACCGCCAGCGCGATCAGCCAGGGCTCGACGGGCCCGCCGGTCTTCACCGCCGCGACCGCGAGCGCCGAGACCACGCCGACCCCGATGAAGGCGACGACCCGCGCCACGCCGAGCAGGAAGGTGGCGGTCAGGCGGCCCTTCCAGGGTGCGACGAAGCCCAAGAGCTCGCGCCCCGCGCCGAGCCAGCCCATGCCTTCGGCCCGCAGCACCTCATCGGAATCGGGGGGCTCATCGGCCACCTCGGCCGGAGTTTCGGCATCCCCGGCGGAAAGCAGGGGCTGGCCGCGCGCCGGCAGCTCGACCAGGTTGTCGCCGCCGCTCTCGCGGACCTGCTCGGCCATCAGGCGGTGATAGACCCCGGACCTAGCCATGAGGGCGGCGTGGTTGCCTTCCTCCACCACGCGGCCCTGGTCCAGCACCAGGATGCGGTCGCATCCGATGACGCTGGAGAGCCGATGAGCCAGCACCAGGGTCGTGCGGCCCCGCATCAGCCGGTCGAGGGCCTGCTGGATCACCGCCTCGTTCTCGGCGTCGACCGAGGAGAGCGCCTCGTCGAGCACCAGGATGGGCGCGTCGCGCAAGAGCGCCCGGGCGATGGCGATGCGCTGGCGCTGGCCGCCGGATAGGCGGATGCCCCGCTCGCCCACCACCGTGCGGTAGCCCTGGGGCAGGGCCAGGATGAACTCGTGGGCGTTGGCGGCCCGGGCGGCCTCCTCCAGCTCCTCCTGGCTGGCGTCGGGCCGGCCGAAGCGCAGGTTGTCCTCCACCGTGCCGTGGAACAGGTAGGTGTCCTGGTTGACCACGGCGATGGCGCGGCGCAGCTCGTCGACCGGCAGCGCGCGGATGTCCCGGCCGCCCACCCTGACGCTGCCGGCGTCGGGGTCGTAGATGCGAAGCAGCAGGCGCACGATGGAGGACTTGCCCGAGCCGCTGGGCCCGACGACGCCGACCCGCTCGCCCGCCGCCACGGCGAAGTCGAGCCCCTTGTGGGTCGGCCCGCGGCCCTCCGGGTAGGTGAAATCGACGCTCTCGAAGGCGATGGTGGGCGCGAGCGCCTCGGCCGACGTTCGCTCCGCTGCCCGGTCCGCCACCTTGTCCTCTACGAGGGGCTTGGCGTCGAGCAGGCCCAGCACCTTGGCCGCCGCCGACTGGGCCAGCATGCCGTCGTGCAGCAGGGACCGCAGATCCCGCAAGGGGCGGAAGACCTCGACGCCCAGCATGAGGATGATCAGCAAGGTCTCCAGCGGGATCGCCCCCTCGGCCACCCGGTAGGTGCCCAGGGCCAGCGCCGCGGCGGCGCCCACGGCGATGCCGGTGTCGGTGATGCCGCGCGAGAGGGAGTTGGTGGCGAGCACCCACATGGTGCTGCGGAAGAGCTGATGTGCCTTGGCGGCCAAGAGGCGGGTGCGCTCGCCGCTCTGGCCGAAGGCCTTCAGGGTGGCGATGCCCTGGATCGAGTCCAGGAACTCCGCGGCGAAGTCGCCGTAGGCCCGGGCGCGCGCCATGGAGCGCTCGGTGTCCCAGCGGTGGAAGATGGCGGGCGCCAGCAGGGTGAAGAGCGCGGCGCCCAGCAGGACCGCCGCCACCGGCAGGTCGAGCCAGGCGACGCAGGCGAAGATGGCGATGGGCGTGAGCGCGGCCACGAAGAGCTGGGGCAGGTACTGGCCGAAGTAGATCTCGAGCTGCTCGACCCCGTCGATCAGGGCGACCATGACCTCGCCGGTGCGGGTCTGGCCAAAGTAGGCGGGCCCGAGGGCCACCACCTGGTCATAGAGCAGCGCCCGCATGTGGAGCTGGACCCGCGCCGCCGTCTCGTGCGCCATCATGAGGCGCCAGTACTCGGTCACGCCGCGCAGGGCGATCACCGCCGCCGTCGCGGCCGCCGGGATCAGCAGCCGCTCGATGGGCGCGCCGGAGAGCACCAGACCCAAGAGCCAGCCGAGCAGGGCAAGGCGCGCCACCCCCACCAGGGAGGACAGCAGGCCGATCAGTACGGCGCCCGCGATGCGCCCGCGCACGCCCTTGGTGAAGCTCCACAGCCTGGGATCGAAGTACACGGGGGGAGGTCCTTATGTCTTGCCGTCGATGGCGCTCGTTTGCGCCGGAGACAAGGATATAGGCCGCCCCGCCGGGCGCGCGCTTTTCAAGAACGCATAAGCGCTGTGCGGATATTTAGAGCAGCGCGCGGCAGGCCGCTCTGGTCAGGAAATGACTGGATGGAAAGTGGCCCGTTTGTCCGGGCCGGGCGGTGGCTCAGCCGGTTGCTGCGCGAGGCGGGCCCGCCTCGCCGATGCCGCCGATGCCGATGGCTTCCAACAGGGCGCGCAGCTCCTGGCGGGCGGCCACGTGTGACATGGAGAGCGTCACCCCGGCCTCTTTCTGACGCAGGTCGAGCAACGTCAGCCCTTTCAAGAACAGCTCCCGGTAGATCACGCGCTCGCTGAGGCCCGAGCCGTTGCGGAAGCTCAGGTAGCCGGAGAGCTGTTCCAGGGTGTCGGCCATCTGCTGCTTGTTGCGGGCGTCAAGGTTGGAGAGGCGGTTGCGCAGGATGATCCAGTCGAAGCCCTCGCTGGCCCGGGATTCCTTCTGCTTGCGGGCGTGGGCGACCAGCTCGGCGTAGTGGCCGCGGCGCACGATCTCCCGGGACTCGGGGTCGAGCACGGCGAGCGTGTCCAGGTCGACGAAGCTGTCGTTGATTGGCGTGACCAGGGTGTCGGCGCGGGCGTGGGCCATGCGCGAGATGGCCGAATCGCTGCCGGGCGTGTCGATCACGACGAAGTCGCAAGTCTCCGAGAGCCGGGCCAGATCGTTCTCGAACAGGGAGGAGCCGTTGCCCCGGTCCGACTGAGCCGTGTGGGTCGGCAGCGGCAGGTCGAGCTTGTGGCGGCGGGTGAAGGTTTGGCGGTTCTCGATGTAGCGGGTGAGCGTGAACTGGGGGCTGTCCAGGTCGATGGTGCCGACCTTGCGGCCCTCGTAGAGCAGCGAGACCACCAGGTGCATGGCGGTGGTGGACTTGCCGGTGCCGCCCTTCTCGCTGCCCAGGACGATGACGTGGGCGCCGCGGCTGGGCGGCGCCGTCCGCACGGGCCTCTCGACCTCGGGGGCGCCTTCGATGAGGGGCGCGGGCGCCTCGGCCCGGGCCTCGGCCTCCATGGCCTGTGAGACGTCGGCGATGAGGTCCGAGACCTCCTTGCGGCTGGGGTTGGAGAAGCGCTCGTTGACCGTGTCCTGGAGCGGCTCCCGCACCCGGTCGATGCTCTGGGAGAGGTCTTCCCGGGGCGCCTCCTCGGCCGCGCCGGCCGGCACCGTCTTGCTGCTGATCGCGCCGATGATGTAGTCGACCTCGCGGCCGTTGCTGCTGAAGGGCAGCATGACGGCGCGGTAGAGCACCTGGTCGCCGCTCGCGTTCTCGTACTCCTCGGCCTCGATGTAGGGCCGGCCGTCGGCGACCACCTCGGCGCGCTTGCGCACCGCCCGGGCCAGCATGCTCTGGGGCAGGAGGGCGCTCAGGTCCTGGTTGGTGACGTCGCCGCCGCAGTCGCGCACCAGCGCCCTGCCGATGAAGCGGAAGCGTGGGTTGTCGATGCCTTCGGACAAGTCCAGGTTGAAGGTATAGGGAACGAACTCGCCGATCTCGTCGAGGTTGAGGTCGGTGATCAGCGGATAGGACTGGTCGTGGCGCAGGCCCTCCCAGTACTTCAGGAAGCGGACCGCCAAGCGCCGATCGCTCTGCGAGGCCGGTTTTTCGTCTGATTTCAACCAGGTAGCCAGGCGGGGCATGGGTACACCGTCAGCACTGCGAGCTTCTGCAACGCTAAGGATTACTGCCGCGGGGTTAATTTGTCCTTAGCCTCGGACGCCCGCGGCTTGGCGCCACTCCGAGATCAGCAAAGCGAGGAGACGGCCGCCCAGACGGCCGCCCAGACGGCCGACCGAAGTACGGAACCTGACGGCGACCTAGCCCAGCAGGCAGTCCTCGAAGGGGAAGGTGGAGAGCAGTTCGTGGCCGTCTTCGGTGATGAGGACCTGCTGCTCCAGCTTGACGCCCTCGCGGCCGCCGACCTCGCCCACGTAGCTCTCGAGGCAGAGCACCATGCCGGGCTCCAGGTGGCCGCCGTAGATGAAGGCCTCGTCCTGGGGATAGAAGATGGTGGGCCACTCGTCCGACATGCCGACGCCGTGGGCGAGCACGGGATAGTGCTGGTCCCGGTAGATGGGCGGCTGCTGGTAGGCCTGCTCGGTCAGCTCGCGGAAGCTGATGCCCGGCTTCATGAGCACCAGGTTGTGGCTGATCTCCTCCATCGCCTGGGAATAGAGCAGGCGCTGGGCGTCGCTCGGCCTGCCGGGGCCGGAGAAGAAAGTCCGCGAGATGTCGGCGCAGTAGCCGAAGGGGCCGACCATGTCGGTGTCGAAGACGACCAGCTCGTTGGCGCGGATGCGGCGGCTCGAGGCCTCCTGCTGCCAGGGGTTGGTGCGGTCGCCGGAGGAGAGCAGCCGGCACTCCAGCCAGTCGCCGCCGGCCTCGACGTTGGCGGCCCAGAGGTGGCTCCAGAGCTGCAGTTCGGTCATGCCCGGGCGGAGCGCGTCTCGCATGCGCCACATGCCGTCCTCGGCCGCGGCGATGGCGACGTTCATGCAGAGGATCTCCTCCGGGCACTTGATGGCCCGGGCCGGCTCGACCACCTCGGCGGCGTCCAGGGCCTCGACGCCGAGCCGGGAGAAGACGGTCGCGGCGCGGGCGCCCACCGGCTCGATGGCGAGGCGCCGGTTGCCGCCGCCGTGGGCGTCCAGCAGGTCGGTCATCTGCAGCGCCCACTTGTCGGTCCACTCCTCCAGGCGGTCGCTGGCGAACATGTAGCTGAGGGGCAGCGCGTCGTCGCGTAGCTCGTCGATGGTCTCCAGGCCCCTGGCGGAATGGAGGCCGGGCGGTGAGTCGAAATAGACCGTCGGCCCCTCGGCCGGGACGAAGAGGTAGCCCGCCAGAATGTGGGTCTGGAAGATGGCGCAGTTGCGCGCGCCCGTGGCGTAGCGGATCGAGTAGGGCGAGACCAGCACGCAGGCCGCCACGTCCTGGCGCTTCAGCTGTTCGCGCAGGCGGCCCAGCCGGTAGGCGCGCATCCTCGCGAGGTCGATCGGGGCCTCGGTGTCGGTGAGGGCGGTGGGGGGCGTCTTGCGCGCCGCCTCCTTCAGGCTCAAACCCGGGGAGCTCTTGGTTTCCTTGCCGGTCATTTCCTTTTGTAAATCCCAACCTGCGTGATTTCTTGATCTTCTTTACCGGCGGCGTCCAAGTCTTTCCAGTATATACGATTTCGCCGCGCGAAGCGCCTTACAAGTTGGTCATGTGACAAGTTGGAGTTTTCGCCGGGGGGATGGTCGAAGGCCGGGGCAGCGGAGTCTGCGGGCTCAGAGCTCGATGAAGATCCGGCCGCTCTCGATCTTGACCGGAAAGGTCCTGAGGCTGACGCAGGCCGGCGCGCCCCGCGCGGCCCCGCTGGGGATGTGGAAGCGGCCCTGGTGCAGCGGGCACTCGATGACGTCGCCGATGACCAGCCCGTCGGCCAGGTGGATCCCCTCGTGGGTGCAGCGGCCGGCGGTGGCGAAGTAGCCCTTGGGGGTGTTGTAGACCGCGTAGGTGCGGCCCTTGTGGTCGAAGCGCCGGACGTCTTCCTCGTCGATCTCGCCGACCGCGCAGACCGGATGCCATTCCCTGGCCATGGTCGGGACCCGCTCGCCGGGGCTCAGGCGGCGCGCTCGCCGGCCACCGTCCGGCGGCCCAATCTGCGGCCCAGGATCGTCGCCAGCACCTCGGCGTTGGTGCGGAAGAGGCCCTTGTCGGGCGCCGGCAGCTGGTCGCGGATGGCCGCGTTGAGGGCGGGCAGGTTGTGAAACGGCACCACCGGGTAGAGGTGGTGCTCCAGGTGGTAGGACATGTTGGCGTAGAGGAAGTTGCCGAACCGGTTGGTGGTGAAGGAGCGGGTCGACTTGGTGAGGTCGTGCTGGTCCTCGGCCAGCTCCGCGTGCTGGATGATGGTGAAGAGCTGCATGACGACGCCGCCCACCAGGCGCGGGATCACCAGGAAGGTCAGCAGCCAGTAGGCGCCGCCGGCGATCGCCAGGGCGAGGGCGGCATAGAGCGCCAGGAAGATCCGGGATTCCCGTTTGAGCTTCGACAACTCGCTCGCCGGGGCGAAGTCCAGCACCTCGGGGGCGAAGCGGCCAGAGGCGTTCCGCAGCAGGTGCCCGAAGTCGTAGACGTACTGGCCCAGGCCCGAGAGCTCCAGCAGCCAGCCCTTCAAGGTGAGCGGCGTGTTGAAGGGCATCTGGGCGTCCTTGGCGCGGATCCAGGTGTAGGTGTGGTGCCGGGCATGGGCGAAGCGCCGGAAATGGGGTCCCTGGATGTAGAGGACGGAGGTCAGCCAGAAGACCGACTCGTTCAGCCAGCGGCTGCGGAAGGCGGTTCCGTGGGCGCACTCGTGGGAGAGGGAGTAGGCCGGCACCATTAGGACCGAACCGTAGAGGATCATGGCCGGCGCCACGGCCCAGCCGCCGAGGCTGAGGGTGAGCAGGCCGCCGCTGCCGGCGAGCGCCAGGGCCCAGAGGCCAAGATAGACGAGGCCCGGCCGGTCGCTGCGGCGGCAGAGCCGTTTCAGGGCCTTGGCGTCCAGTTGGACGCCCGAGGTCGCGGGGGTGGTGGCCGTGATCTCGCTCATGGGCATGGCTCCTCGGGATGCGCCGGTCGCCTGAAGCCGTCAGGTCCGGTAGTCGGGCTCGCTCTCGTCGAGCAGGGCGACGAGCTCCGCGAAATGCCGCTCCGACAGGTCGGGATAGGACTCCCAGTCGGCCACGGTCTGCCGCGCCACGGCGTCGGAGACGACCCGAAGCTCGCGGCCCGTGGCGTAGGCGGTCACCAGGGTCTCGCAGGCCTTCTCGAAGTAGTAGAGTTGGTCGAAGGCCTTGGCCACGCTGGGGCCGGCGACCAGGACGCCGTGGTTGCCCATCAGCAGCACCGGCTTGTCGCCCATGGCGCGCGCCAGGCGGTCGCCCTCGGCGGCGTCCATGGCCATGCCCTCGAAGTCCTCGTCCACTGCCACCTTGCCGTAGAAACGCATGGTGTTCTGGTCGATGGGCGGCAGGCCGGAGTCCTTCAGGCAGGTCAGCACCGTGGCGTGCTTCATGTGGGTGTGGAGCAGGCAGCGCGCGCGGGGGAGCGCCTTGTGGATGCGCCCGTGGATGCTGAAGGCGGTAGGGTCGACCCGGTAGGTCGCAACCAGGTCGCCTGGGTCGTCGACGTCCACCAACAGAAGGTCGCTCGCCCGCACCCGCGCCCAGTGGCGGCCGTAGGGGTTGACCAGGAAGCGGCGGCCGTCGTCGGAGACCGCCAGGCTGAAGTGGTTCACGACGCCCTCGTTGAAGCCGAGCCGCGCCGCCCAGCGAAAGGCGGCGGCTAACGCCCGGCGGGCCTCTCGGTGGTCGGGCTGGGGCGGCAGGTCGGGGACCGCTTCGATGCTCATGGCACCTCCCTCGGCCGCGGCAGCGCGGCCCTGTCGCGGCGCGCTCCGGCCGCCCTTCGAGGAGAGCCCGGATCGGCCTCGCCGGGCAAACGATCTTTTTGGGGGCATGGCTATAAGCTAAACTAATGCTTCGATTATGGACGGACCGACGGGAGGCGCGACATGCAGGGCCGGCTGCCCCCCTTGAACTGGCTGCGCTCCTTCGAGGCCGCGGCGCGGCGCCTCAGCTTCACCGCCGCCGGGGAGGAGCTCCACATCACCCAGTCGGCGGTCAGCCAGCAGGTGCGCAACCTGGAAGAGATGCTGGGCCAGCCGCTCTTCCTGCGCGGCCCGCGCAGCCTGCAGCTCACCGAGGCCGGGCGCCGCTATCTGCCCACGGTGGAGAACGCCTTCGAGCTCCTGGCCCAGGGCACCGGCGAGTTCCTGGCGCCCCGGCGAGACAATGTCCTCGACGTGCGCGCCAACTTCGCCTTCGCCCTCTATTGGCTGGCGCCCCGGCTGGGCGGTTTCCTGGCGGCCCATCCGGACCTGCGGGTGAACCTCTCGGCGGCCCTCTGGCAGAGCGACTTCGCCGGCACGCCGGCCAGCGTCGAGATCCGCTACGGCCGCGGCCAGTGGCAGGGCGTGGAGAGCGAGCGCATTTTCGCCGACCGCCTGGCGCCGGTCTGCGCGCCGGACCTGGCAGTGCGCCTGGCGCGGCCCGAGGATCTGGCCGGCGAGACCCTGCTGCATCTGACCTCGGCGGCGGACAGCTGGGACCACTGGGGGCGCCACGCGGGCGTCGCCGCGGTCAGGAAGCGAGGCGGTCACTACGTGAACGCCATCGCCCCCATGCTGGAGCTGGTGAAGCGTGGCCTCGGGGTCGCCCTCGGCTACGAGCGTCTCTCGGCGGCCCTGGTCGAACGGTGCGAGCTCGTCCGGCCCTTCGAGCTCTGGGCCCCGGCCCAGGACAACTACCACCTGGTGCTCGGCGACCGGGCCCGGGCCAGCCCCGCGGCTCGCGCCTTCCGCGACTGGATCTTCCAGGAAGTCTAGGCGGCCAGCCGCGGCGGCGGCCGCCGAGCCGATTTGTCTATTGCGGGCATACCTTAATTTCTCGCCCGCGCTTCAGCTAGTTTTGTAATATTCGTTGGAATTCGCTATAATAGAAAGGGTATGGAATTTAACTAATTTCTTTTACTTTTCATTCCTAGGGGCAAATTGAGGGCTTGGGGGAAAGACCGGATGGGGGATCATTCACGCACTCCTTGCGACTGCGGCAAGTGCCAGAAGCGCCTGGAGGAAATCGAGATGTCGCTGGCCTTCTGGCAGCAGCGTCTCTACAAGGCCACCACGGACATGCTGCTGGTGGTCTACCGCGACCTGGAGAGCGGCGACATCGAGGCGGCGCAGGAGGATGTCCGGGCCTTCCTAGAGTTCATGTCCTGCCGCATGTCGGCCGACGAGCCGATGGACTTCGAGACCGAGGGCAACGCCTAAAGGCGCATTCTAAGGTCCCTTGCCGGCGTTGGGGGGCTCGGGGCCACGAAACTACACGACGCTTTTGAGGGCCGTCCCGCAGGGCGTATGAGCGTACGCCTCGCGCCCCGGAGGGGTTAGACTGGGGCGGCGTTTCGGCTCCGGAGACCCCTTGGGCGCGACCCCGTCCCACCAACTGGCCCAGCTCAACATCGGCCGCCTGCGCCATCCGCGCGAGACGCCCGAGATGCGGGGCTACCGCGAGGCCCTCGGGCCGGTCACCGCCATCGCCCTGGACTGGCCGGGCTTCATCTGGATCCACGACGACAGCATCATCGGGACGGCCGAGCGCCTCTTCGGGCCCGGCGTGGCCGCCAACCTGTCGCTCTGGCGGGACGCAGAAAGCCTCAGGGCCTTCATGGAGTGCCCCGAGCACGCGGCGGTGATGGCGCGGCGCGGCGAGTGGTTCGAGCCCACGGAGGAAGCCAGCTTCGCCCTCTGGTGGGTGCCGGCAGGCCACCGCCCGGACCTGGAGGAGGCGCGCCGGCGCCTTGCGCTGCTGCGCCAGGCGGGTCCGACACCCCAGGCCTTCGATCTGGACAGGCTGTTTCCGCCGCCCGCGTGACCGAGGAGGCTCGGAATCGGAGTCGGGGGGATCCTTGGAGGGGCGCCCGGCTGCCTCAGGCGACCGGCTGGCCGAACAGCCTGAGCGGCCGGGCGGGACGGCGTTCGGGAACGGGTTCGGGGACCGTCTCGGCAGCGGTCTCGGCCTCGTCCTCAGCCGCCATCGCGGGGGCGGGTCCGGCCGTCTCGGCGGCGCGCTCCTGCAGCACGGCGGCCAGGGAATGGCGCTTCTCGATCAGCACCTTCTGGACCTCGGGCTCGTCCCGGTAGTCCACCATCAGGCAGGCGATGCGGACATCGGTGAGCGCCAGGGAGATGCTCGGATCGTTCAGGTCTTGTTTCGCGTTCTTCACGGATCTTCTTGCCGCCGTTGGTTTCGCCCCAACCTGGCGGCCTATGGTTAATTCACCCTTAATTTCGGAAGGCGTTTCAGTGAGTTAATCTGGGGTGACCGGAAGCGGCCAAGCTACTGACGGCACGTTCCGGGTGGCTTCCGGCCGCACTTTCCCGTCGCCAAGCTTCGCCGCGTCCAGTAGTAAGGCCAGTAGCAACGACTCAAGGCGCGGTGCCGCTCGGACCGCGATTCCGGACGGAGCCCGCCCGTGACCCCATCCCACCTGCCGCCGCTCGACCGCTGCCGGATCCTGCTGGTCAACGACGACGGCATCGAGAGCGCCGGCCTGGCGCTCCTGGAGGCCACGGCGCGCGGCTTCACCGACGATCTCTGGGTTGTCGCGCCGCGCGGAAACCAGAGCGCCCGCGGCCGGGCCTACACGCTGGCCCGGCCGATCGAATGCCGGCACCTGGACGAGCGCCGCGTGGCGGTCGAGGGCACGCCGGTCGATTGCGTGCTGATCGCCCTGAACGGCCTCATTCCCGGCCGCCGGCCCGATCTGGTTCTGAGCGGCGTCAACCAGGGCACCAACCTGGCCGAGGACATCGCCGCCTCGGGCACCGTCGGGGCCTGCCTCGAGGCTGCCGAGCAGGGCGTGCCAGCGATCGCCTTCAGCCAGGTCGGCGCCTATCCGGCGCCTGTCGAATCCCACTGGGCCTCGGCCAGGCGCTATCTGCCGCGCCTGTTGCCGGAGCTGGCGGAGGCGCTGGCGGACCGGTATGCCGTCTTCAACGTGAACTTCCCGCCGCTCGGCGAGGGGGCCGAGGCCGCCGGGACCGCCGTGGTGCCGGCCGGCCGCCGCGAGGGCGCGCTGCAAATCCAGGTCCTGGAGGACGACGGCAACGGCCGGCGCAGCTTCTTCTACGACCAGCTCCGCCCGGACGTCCCGGCCGCGCCCCATTGCGACATCGACCGTTTGCTGGCGGGCTACATCACCGTGACGCCGCTGCGTCATGGCCTCACCGACGAGACCCGCCTGGACCACCTGCGCACCCGTCTGGGCGGTGCGGAGCCTGCGACGGCGGAGACCTGATGGACGAGCACGCCGAGACGCCGCTGCCCGAAAGCGCTGACGTGGTCGTCATCGGCGGCGGCATCGTCGGCTGCTCGACGGCCTACTTCCTCGCCAAGCGCGGCGTCTCGGTGCTGCTCTGCGAGAAGGGCCGCATCGCCGGCGAGCAATCCGGGCGCAACTGGGGCTGGGTGCGCCAGCAAGGCCGCGATCCGGCCGAGATGCCGATGATCCTGGACAGCATGCAAATCTGGCGCGGCCTGGAGGCGGAGACCGGCGAGGACCTGGGCTTCCACCAGGGCGGCTGCATCTACCTCGCCCGCGACCTGGCGGAGCTGGAGGAGGACGCCCGCTGGCTGGAGACGGCCGAGCAGTTCCAGCTCGACACCCGGGTGGTCGAGGGCCGGGAGCTTGGCGACCTCATCGACGGCGCCGCCGGCCGCTGGGCCGGGGCGCTCTATACGCCGAGCGACGGCCGGGGCGAGCCGGCCAAGGCCGCCCCGGGGATCGCCCGCGCCGCGGCGCGCCTGGGCGCGCAGGTCGTCACCGGCTGCGCCGTGCGCGGGCTCGAGACCGAGGCGGGCCGGGTCTCGGCGGTGGTCAGCGAGCGCGGCCGGGTGCGCACCTCGAAGGTGGTCTGTGCCGCCGGGGTCTGGAGCTCGCTCTTCTGCGGCAATCTGGGGATCACCGTGCCCCAGCTGAAGACCCGGGGCTCGGTCATGCGCACGACGCCGGCGCCCAAGATCCTCGACGGCGAGGCTGCGTCCGACGGGGTCGCCATCCGGCGCCGCCAGGACGGCGGCTACACGGTGGCCCACGGCGGCGCCTCCCAGCATCCCATCGTGCCGGACTCCTTCCGCTATTTCGGGCTCTTCCTGCCGGCGCTGCGCCGCCACTGGAAGAAGCTGCGCCTGGGGCTCGACGAGCGCTTCATGGTAGAGCTGCATACGCCGCGCCGCTGGACCCTCGATGAGACGACGCCCTTCGAGGCGGAGCGAGTGCTCGATCCCAAGCCAAGTCATCGGATTCTGGCCGAGGCCGGGCGCAACCTGCAGCGGGACTTCCCGGAGATCGGCGAGGTGGCGGTCGCCGAGAGCTGGGCCGGCATGATCGAGGCGAGCCCGGACGCTCGGCCCATCATCTCGCCCGTCGACGCGCCCGAGGGCCTCTTCGTCTCCACCGGCTACAGCGGCCACGGCTTCGGTATCGGACCCGGCGCCGGCCGCGCCACCGCCTGCCTGGTGCTGGACGAGTCCCCGGGTTTCGACCTTTACCCCTTCCGCCTCTCGCGCTTCTTCGACGGCACGCCGATCACGCCGGGACCGCTTTGAGCATCTCTGAGCCGCCGGTCCCATCGGGTGCTGGCGGAGAAGGGCTGCTGCTCGCGGGAGGCGCGCCGGGCAACGGTCCCTTGCGCGAGTTGGGGCCGTCCGTTCGTCGCAGCACTAACCGCCGGCCAGCTGCCGCTGAAAGTCCTCGGCGTCGAAGTGCCCTTTGGACTCCGCCACCAGGCCGTCGTCGCTCATGCGCCAGTATTCCCAGCCGCTCACCTGTACCCGGTTGCCGGTGCCGTCAGGTCCGGAATTGGTCCCCTCCAGGCTCCAGAGGTAGACGCAGTAGCTGCCGGAGGTGCGGATCTTGTCCATGCGCACGACCAGGTCCGGAAAGCCGTCGAAGAATCCCCTGGCCATCTCGGCGACGGCGGCGCGGCCGTTCGACGGCTCGCCATCGTTGATTACGATCCGGCCATCGGTCGCATAGAAGGACGCCACCCTGTCCGGATCGTGGGAACACCAGGCTTCCGTGTACCTTCGCGCGAATTCTTCGGCCTTTGACTGGGAAAACGGCATGTCTCACTCCCCCCTGGTTAAGGTCTGACAGTAGGCTGGCCGATTCCCGACCGTCAATTCCGCCCACGCGGATCCGCTCCGCGTACGGGGCCGCTCCAGCCAGATCGGAACGGCCACCCTAATCCGGCGTCGGCTTGACGGGCGAGGCGGCGGTAAGGGCGCCGTCGGCGGTGAAGAGCTGACCGCTCACGAAGGCGGCCTCGTCGGAGGCGAGCCAGGCGGCGAGGGCCGCGATGTCCTCGGGCGTGCCGAAGCGCCCGATGGGGTGGCGGGCGAGCGCCCGGCGCTTCGCGTCCGCGGCGTCTTCGCCGAGGGCGAAGGCCTGCTCGGCCATCTCGGTCATGATCCAGCCCGGGCAGATGGCGTTGCAGCGGATGCCGTCAGGCCCATGGTCGACGGCGACGGCGCGGGTGAGGCCGTGCACGCCGGCTTTGGAGGCGCAGTAGGCGGCGAGGGCGTAATCGGCCACCTGACCCGAGACCGAGCCCAGGTTGAGGATGACGCCGCCGCCCGCCTCGCGCATCCAGCGGATCGCCGCGCGGGTGCAGAGGAAGAGGCCCTTGAGGTTCACGCCCATCAGCCGGTCCCAGTCCTCGTCGCTGGTCTCGGCCAGGGTCTTCTCGAGCTGGACGCCGGCGTTGTTGACCAGCACGTCGAGGCGGGCAAAGCGCGCCTTCGCGGTCTCGAAAAGAGTGGCCACCTGGCCCGCGTCGGCCACGTCGGTCGGCTGCCATTGCAGATCGCCCGCGTCGCTGTCCGGCGGGGCGCTGCGGCTGGCGACCATCACTTCCGCCCCCTCGGCGGCGAAGCGCCGGGCGATCGCCAGGCCGATGCCGCCACTGCCCCCGGTGACGATGGCGGTCTTTCCCTGCAAGTCGGCCATGACGCCTTTTCCCCTTGTCTTCTGCCGGGTCACTCTATTGACCGCGGGTGCGGCTTTGGAGTCACAATCGCGGCGGCACGCGCGAGGGAGATACGAGATGACGGAGAGCGGCGGCGGGGCGAGCAACCTGCTCTTCATCATGGCGGACGAGCACGCCAAATCGGTGCTCGGCTGCTACGGCAACCGGGTCGTGCGGACGCCCAACCTGGACCGCCTCGCCGCGGAGGGCACGCGCTTCACCAACGCCTACACGCCCTCGCCGGTTTGCGTCTCGGCCCGGGCGAGCCTGGCCACCGGGCGCTGGGTGCACCACACCGGCGCCTGGAGCAGCGCCGAGCCTTACGACGGCGCGATCCCCGGCTGGGGCCAGCGGCTGATCGCCGAAGGTCACCGGGTCGCCTCGGTGGGCAAGCTGCACTACCGGCGGACGGAAGACCCCAACGGCTTCGACGAGGAACGGCTGCCGCTCCATGTGGTTGGCGGCGTGGGCTGGGTGAAGGGCCTGCTGCGCGACACCTTGCCGGACTACGACCGGGAAACCCGACAGCTCGCCGAGCAGGTGGGGGCGGGCGAGACCGGTTACAGCCACTACGACCGGCGGGTCTGCGATGCCGCCTGCGACTGGCTGCGCGCGAACGGACCGGAGTCGGAAAAGCCCTGGGTGCTGTTCGTCTCTTTCGTCAGCCCCCACTACCCCCTGATCGCGCCCGAGGACTTCTACCGGCTGCACGACTACGCCGACATCGGCCCGCCACACCGCCCCGAGGGGGCGCCACGCCATCCGGTCCTGGAGAAGATCTACCAGTTTTATAACTACCGGGACCACTTCGACGCGGGGCGCACGCGCGAGGGCCGGCTCGGCTACTACGGCCTCTGCGCCCTGGTCGACGACCTGGTGGGCCGCCTCATCGCCACCCTGGAAGAGCTGAGCCTGCGCGGGACGACCCGCGTGCTCTACACCAGCGACCACGGCGAGATGCTGGGCAACCACGGCATGTGGACCAAGATGCTGATGCACGAGGACTCGGCCGGCATCCCGCTGATCCTGAACGGTCCCGGCGTGCCCCGGGGCGCCGTGGTCGAGACGCCGGTCTCCCTGGTCGACTGCCACCAGACCATCCTGGAGGGCGCCGGCGTGGCGCTGAGCGAGGCCGACGCGGCGCTGCCCGGCCACAGCCTGGCGGCGATCGCCAACGGTGCCAAGCCAGAGCGCAGCATCCTCAGCGAGTACCACGACGGCGGCTCGCCGACCGGCTACTTCATGGTGCGCAGGGACGAATGGAAGTACGTCCACTACGCCGGCAGCCGGCCCCAGCTCTTCGACCTCAAGAACGACCCCCTGGAGGACGAGGACCTGGGCGAGAGCGCCGGCCACGCCGGGGTGCGCAGGGACTGCGAGGCCCTGCTGCGGGACATCCTCGACCCGGAGGCCGTCAATGCCCGCGCCTTCGCCGATCAGGCCCGCAAGGTGGAGGTGCTGGGCGGCCGCGCGGCCCTGCTCGCCATGGAGGGCGTCCACTTCGGCTTCACGCCGCTCACCGACATCGCCGACGAGCTCGATTTGGGGGAAGGGCTGAAGGCTTAGACGCGCCGCGCCGTCAGGCGTCGACGTAGAACTTGTTCACGATGCGCCAGCGGCCGTCCAGCTTGGCGAGCTGGAAGGTGTCGGTGTAGACGCCGCCGCAGTCGAAGTCCGCCGTCGCGATGTGCTCGCCCAGGAGGTTGACCGAGAGCACCTTGCCGTAGGTGATGTCCGGGTTCGGCTCGTTCGAGAGCCAGTAATCGATGATCTTCGTGATCGGCCAGGTGACCAGCTCCAGCTCGCCCCGGTCGTTGCGGGCGTAGCCCTTCATGTGGGCCGCCGGCACGGCGAAGGCCTTCTCCAGGCGCGCCCGGTCCCGGTTCCGGTATCCTTCGAAGTAGTCGGCGAGGGTCGCCTCGATAGCTTCTGTCTCGCGCGCTCGATCGGTCATGGCCCGGTCCCGTTCTGTGGCTGGTCGCGGCCGGCAGTCTAGTCCCCGCCCCTGTCCCGTGACAATCGCCGGCAACGGGCGTTCAGGTTCCGATTGTCGCGGCTTGCCCGACTGCATAGGCTGAGGAAAGCAAAGGAAACGGCCGAAGGAAGCAGGGGATGAGCGTGACGGTCGACGATCCGGCGGCCCGCGAGCCGGCGACCCACGAATTGGCGGCCCATGAACTGGCGGCGCTAGGCGAGGGCTTCGACGCGAACCCGGCGCGCTCCTATTCCCTGCCGGCGCGCTGCTACGTGGAGCCCGCCTATCTGGAGGCCGAGCGCCGGTCGATCTTCTTCAAGAGCTGGCAGTTCGTCTGCCACGGCGAGCGGCTGCGGAAGTCCGGCGACTACGTCGCCTTCGACGTCCAGGGCCAGAGCCTCTTCGCGGTGCGCGACGAGGCGGGCGAGCTGCGCGCCTTTTACAACGTCTGCCGCCACCGGGCCCACGAGCTGCTGAAGGGCGAGGGCAACACCCGGGCCATCGTCTGCCCCTACCACGCCTGGAGCTACCGCCTGGACGGCAGGCTGCGTGCCGCCCGGCGCTCGGAGCTGGTCGAGGACTTCGACCCCGGCGCGTTCTGCCTCAAGCCGGTCCGGATCGAGAGCTTCTGCAACCTGGTCTTCGTGAACCTGGACCCGGAGGCCGAGCCGCTTTCGTCCCAGTCGGGCGACCTGGAGCGGGAGATCAGGTCCTACGCGCCGGACCTGGAGCGGCTGACCCACGCCCACCGCCTGACCTACACCATCAAGTCCAACTGGAAGAACGTCATCGACAACTTCCTCGAGTGCTACCACTGCCCCATCGCCCACAAGGACTTCGTCAGCCTGGTGGACATGGAGAGCTACCGGGTGACCACCCACGGTATCTATTCCAGCCACATGGCCGCGGCCGGTCTCGACCCCGACAACACGGCCTATGGCGTCGAGGGGGCGAGCGTCCAGGACCACGCGGTCTGGTGGCTCTGGCCCAACATCTGCCTGCTGCGCTACCCCGGCGCGGGCAACCTGATGGTGCTCAACGTGGTGCCGCTGGACGTGGCGACCACCTTCGAGACCTACGACTTCTACTTCCTGGAGAGCGCGCCCAACGCCCAGCAGCGCGAGGCCATAGACTATGTCGACCGGGTGCTGCAGCGCGAGGACATCGATCTGGTGGAAAGCGTGCAGCGGGGCATGGCGACACCGGCCTTCGACCGCGGCCGCTTCATGACCGACCCCACGGGCGGCGGTCTGAGCGAGCACGGCGTCCACCACTTCCACGGCTTGGTCCTGAAGGCGCTGGGCGCCTAGCGCCCCCCGGCGAACGAACGGCAGTCTGGGTTCGGCACTCCTTTTTACGGATACAGGACTCAGAGTTTTTCCGATCACTCACAGTCATATCCAGCAGCGGCGAAGTGGTTTTTGCACGCGGCCGGAGCGAAGGTTTCGGCGGTGCGGTGGGTCGGGAGATTGTCCGACGCCACGATGAGCTTTTTGCGTTCCTGTTCCCCGCCGATTGCCGTTCAACAGGACCATTGGGCACCGCTTTCCGCCACCAGCAAACTGGGACTTGCTGTGCCTGATGCGGTTTCGCTCCTCGACTAGACGCGCGAGAGGTTTACTACTACTATAAGATGTATTGAAACTATGCCATCTGAGAGATCTTGGTTCAGTGCATGCCGATATGATGACAACAGAAATCTTCGGAGCGCTCAATCATGAAACAGATCCAAAACTTATCCGTGTCCAGACGGGAATTCGGATTGGGAGTAGCAGGGGCCGCCGCAGCGACAGCGGCGCTGGGCCCTGGTGGCGTCGCGCTAGCACAGGCCGATCCTCAAGATCTGGCACGGCTGGCCGGGGGTTTTAAGGCAGGCGTGGCTTCGGCGATGACGACCGCCGCCGCAGAAGCTGGCGTGCCTATACTGACCGAGCAGATAGCGATTGCGACGAGGGGAGACATATTTCTCGCGAGTGCGCTTGTTGCGCCTCCCGAAGGACGCGCCCCGGCGGAGGATGAACAGCAACAACTGTTCTTCTCGTATATGTCGTACTCGCCAGGCGCGTGCGGGAGAGAGATTTCCACGGGATTCTACACCATTCAGCGGGCAAACACGGACAAGGTGCCCGAACCAGACGAAGAAGGCGGCGTGGTCCAATTGCCGGGCCAGTTGGTTGACTATAGGGGCGAAGTGGTAAGGGAGATCACGCTCAACTCCATAAAGGTGGTCGGAGAGCCGACTCCCCCGGCCCCGCCGCCAGCGTTGATGGATTTGCCGAACGGCGAGCAGGTGGCGGTGGAAGCGATAATCCGGAACCTCGAGGCGACCAACATGGGAACATGGTGTACCACCACCCACAAGCTTCGATGTCACTCGTCGGGCGTTTGGTACTGGACCTGGTACATAGAGTGCGAGGAGGATGAGATGTGCGTCCCCGTCCCCGCCAGCGCCAGCCTGTATTGAGTTGCGATATCCGCACGCGGACGCGAGCAGCACTAGGTTCTCTAGTTCAGGCGCCCATGGAGAAGGGGCTGAAAGAAGTCGGGTTTTGAAGACCGCAAGACACTCGTGAACTGAACAGCTAGTGCGCGAGCGCCGAGGCGGGGACGATCGGCATGGTGCCCTCGACGTCCGGCGGGCTCCAGAAGAAGCGCAGGGTGGAGGTGTTCTTGCGCTCGAAGTACTGGATGGTGAGCGGATACCAGCCGGGCTCCACCACCTCCATGGCGCCGATGTCGGAATAGCGGTCGGCGTGGACGTCCGGATCCTCGACGATCAGCTTGTCGCCGATCATGAGGCGCACGCCGTCGTTCGATTCGAAGGCGAAGCTGTAGAAGCCAGGCTGCTCCAGGTGGACGAAGCCGGTGATCCTGGCGATCACCCCCTCGTCCGACTCGCTGGTCAGCACCTTGTCCTTGCCGACCGAGTAGTTGAGCTCCGGCAGGGGCTCGCCGGGCTTGCAGTCCTTGTGATCTTCCCAGCCGGAAATCTCGTCGATGTGCCGGACGAAGGCGTAGATATAGCAGACGGCCAATCCCGGTTTGAGGTCGGCGGTGTCGGCGGATTGCGCCTGGCCGCCGGAGGTCCAGGTCAAGAGACCGCCTGCCACGAGGACAGCCTTGGCCAGGACCGCGGTGAAGTTTCGCATGCTGCCACCCTTGTTCTTGTCGCTTCCATCCAGTATCGGGCCGCCGCCGATCCCGGTCAACAAGACCAAGAGAGGCGCAAGACGGGCTGCGGGATGCCCGACGGCCAGGCCGCTCAGACGGTCTCGAGGCGGGCGCAGGCTTCGGCGAGGCGCCGTCCGGCCTCTTTCAGGACGTCCTCCGAGCTGGCGTAGGAGATGCGGACGTAGGGATCGAAGTGGAAGGCGGAGCCCGGCACCACGGCGACCCCCGCCTCGGCGAGGAGATACCTGGCGAAGTCGGCGCTCGAGGCGATCGCCGTGCCGTCCGGCGCCTTGGCGTCCAGGTATGCCGCGCAGTTGACGTAGAGGTAGAAGGCGCCCTCGGGCAAGGGACAGCGCAGGCCCGGGATGGCGTTGACGAGGCCGGCGGTCAGATCGCGGCGCGCCTGGAAGCTGGCGGCCCGCTCGGCCAGCAGGTCCTGCGGGCCTTCGAGGGCGGCGGCGGCGGCCTCCTGGCTCATGGTCGGCGGGTTGCCGTTGTTCTGGGAGAGGATCGTGCGCACGGCGTCGATCGCTGGCTTGGGCCCCGCCACGTAGCCGATCCGCCAGCCGGTCATGGCGTAGCTCTTGGCGACGCCGTTGAAGGTGAGGGTGCGCTCCGCCAGGCGCGGCTCCGCCTGGGCGAGGGTGGCGAAGCGGAAGCCGTCGAAGACGATGTGCTCGTAGATGTCGTCGCAGAAGATCCAGACCTCGGGGTGACGCAGCAGCACCTCGCCCAGCTGGGAAAGGGCCTCGGCGCTGTAGGCCGCGCCGGTCGGGTTGCTCGGCGAGTTGAGGATCACCAGCTTGGTGGCCGGCGTGATCGCGCGGTCCAGGTCCTCGGGGTCGAGCTTGAAGCCGCGCTGCTCGGCGCAGGACACCAAGACCGTCTCGGCGCGGTTGAGGGCGACCATGCCGGGATAGGAGGCCCAGCAGGGCACCGGCACGACGACCTCGTCTCCCGGGTCGAGCACGGCCTGCATGGCGTGATAGAGGAGCGGCTTGACGCCGCTGTCGATGAGGATCTGGTCGGGCCCGTAGTCGAGCCCGTTGTCGCGTGCCAGCTTGGCCGAGACGGCCCGCTTGAGGGCGGTGGTGCCGTCGGTGCTCGTGTACTTGGTGCGGCCCTCGCGGATGGCGCGGATGCCGGCCTCGCGGGCCTGCTCGGGCGTGTCGAAGTCCGGCTCGCCGATGCTGAGGTCGACGATGTCCCGGCCCTCCTCCTTCAGCCGGTTGGCGAGCGAGAAGATCGCGCTGATTCCAGACGGCCCGAAGCCGTCCATGAGCCTGCTCAGTCGTGCCACCTGTCCCACTCCCGTTTGCCGCCCGGCGGAACCGGACGGCCCTGCGCCAATCCGGTGCTTCGAATCTCCGGGCCGGGCCGACTTCGTGCAACCGGAATCTTGTCCCCCTCCCGGCCGCCGTTTCCGCCCGGTCCGAGGCGAAGCCGGGCCCAAGGCGCGGAAACGCAATCAGAATCCGAGGTTTGCCGGGCACCCGGACAGGAATTACGGTTGACACCGCTTGCCCGCAAGGGGTGATAATGTAATGGTGTTGAAGGGTGGTGGTGACCTCTGCAAGCGTCCCTGGAAGGCGCGAGGGGTCGGGTCGTGTCTGGGACGATCTCCCGAGCGGTTCTTTCGCCACCTTTAGAGAAGCGGACCCGGAAAGGGCTCGGGCAGGCAGGGCGGAACCCTCAGGGAGCACATGGCGAATCTGACCAATGGAACGGACGCCTTCGTAAGGTTTACAGAGGTTCAGAAGAGCTACGACGGCGAGACTCTGGTCGTCAAGAATCTCAACCTTGACATCGAACGCGGCGAATTCTTGACCATGCTCGGACCTTCCGGGTCGGGCAAGACCACCTGCCTGATGATGCTCGCGGGCTTCGAGCCGGCGACTCACGGCGAGATCTATCTGGCCGAGACACCGATCAACAACGTGCCGCCCCACAAGCGCGGCATCGGCATGGTGTTTCAGAACTACGCGCTCTTCCCGCACATGACGGTGGCCGAGAACCTGGCCTTCCCGCTCGAGGTGCGCAGGATGTCGAAGGGCGAGATCGAGGGTCGCACCAAGCGCGCCCTGGACATGGTCCAGCTTGGGGAGTTCGGCAAGCGCCGTCCGGCCCAGCTTTCCGGCGGCCAGCAGCAGCGCGTCGCGGTGGCCCGGGCGCTGGTGTTCGATCCCCAGCTGGTCCTCATGGACGAGCCCTTGGGCGCCCTCGACAAGCAGCTGCGCGAGCAGATGCAGTACGAGATCAAGCACATCCACGAGAACCTCGGCGTCACCGTGGTCTACGTGACCCACGATCAGTCCGAGGCGCTCACCATGTCGAACCGCATCGCCGTCTTCAACGAGGGCATCATCCAGCAGCTGGCGCCGCCGGACGATCTCTACGAACGGCCGGAGAACGCCTTCGTCGCCCAGTTCATCGGCGAGAACAACATGATCCAGGGCACGGTGAAGGAGATCGACGGCAACGCCTGCCGGGTCGAGCTGGACAGCGGAGGCGAGGTCCTGGGGCTGAAGGTCAACGTCGGCGGCGTCGGCGGTCGCTCGACGCTCTCGCTGCGCCCCGAGCGGGTCGAGGTCAACCCGCCGGACGGCAAGTACCCCAATCTTTTCGAAGGAAAGGTGGAAGAGCTGATCTATCTGGGCGACCACATCCGCACGCGGGCCAGCGTGTGCGGCAGCGACGAGTTCATCGTCAAGGTTCCGAACGCCTCGGGCCACGTGCACCTCAAGGAGGGCGAGGTGGTCAGGTTCGGCTGGACGGTGGAGGACTGCCGGGCGCTCGACGAATACCGCGCCTAAGCGCGGCCGGGGGGCATGGAGTATGCCGGCGGAAGCAAGGCCGGCATGACGAGGTGGTTTGCAGCCACGCATGCGTTAACAGGGAGAAGACAACCTATGATCAATCATACCAAGCTAGCGTTGTACGCAGCGGCTGGCGTCCTTGCCTTGGGCGTTGCCGGCGCCAAGGCCGACATCACGGTCGTGTCCTGGGGCGGCGCCTACACGGCGAGCCAGCAGAAGGCCTACGGCGATACCTGGGACGGCGGCACCATCCACTGGGAGAACTACAACGGCGGCCTCGGCGAGGTCCGCGCCCAGGTCGAGGCCGGCAACGTCGCCTGGGACATCGTCGACGTGCTGCCCCACGAGGGCCGGGTCGGTTGCGACGAGGGCCTGTTCGAGGAGCTGCCCCGCGACAAGTTCGTGAAGGCGCCCGACGGCACCTCCATGGACGACGACATCATGGTCGAGGTGCCGAACGACTGCGTGGTTCCGCAGATCTTCTGGTCCTACATGGCCTTCTACGACGACAAGACCTACCCGGACGAGAAGCCGACGACCATCGCCGACTTCTTCGACGTGGAGAAGTTCCCCGGCAAGCGCGGCATCCACACCTGGCCCAATGCGCTGATCGAGATGGCGCTCCTGGCCGACGGCGTGGCTGTCGAGGACGTCTATGACGTCATGAGCACCGAGGAAGGCATCGACCAGGCCTTCGCCAAGCTCGACGCCATCAAGGACCACGTAGTCTTCTGGTCGTCCGGCGCCAAGCCGCTCGAGCTGGTGAAGAGCGGCGAGACGGCTATGGCGCTGGCCTACAACGGCCGCGTCGGCGCCGCGATCCTCAGCGAGGGCGAGTCCTTCGTGCCGATCTGGGACGGCCAGGTGCTCGAGGAAGAGTGGCTGGTCATGGTCAAGGGCACCAAGAACTACGACGAGGCCCTCAACTTCCTGATCCATGCCTCCGCGCCCGAGCAGCAGGCCGGCCAGGCCAAGTGGATCAACTACGGGCCGATGCGCAAGTCGGGCCTGGACCATATCGCGGCGAACGAGCCCTGGTACAACACCGGGGTCGATATCATGCCGCACATGCCGAACCGCGAAGAGGTCATGGCGCGTTCCGTGTTCGCCGATCCGGACTGGTGGGCGGACAACGGCGCCGAGGTGGCCGAGCGCTATACGGCCTGGATGGCCCAGTAGCCTCGCGCTTTGGTTTGTTAGTCGGATAGCCGAACGGGCCGCGGGCCGGGTGGAGCCCCCATCCGGTCCGCGGACCCGGCGGTCCGGCCCCCGGCGCAAGTCCGCTTAGCACAAGGTTGCTCAGCACAAGGCCGCCTAGTGCAGGGCCACGCGGCGACAAGGGGCCAAGAAGGAAGGGACATGGCGGCGAGCGAAGCACTACATCAGCCTTTGGTGACGGCGGATGGCACGCCGCTGAAGATCAGCCTCCAGAGGTCCCTGCGCCGCACCAAGATGCGGGCCGCTATTCTGGTCCTGCCGCCTTTCCTCTTTCTGCTGCTGATCTTCATCGTTCCCATCGGCGACCTGCTGCTGCGCAGCATCGACGACAAGGGGATCAACGAGACCCTGCCCCGGACCTTCGCCGAGTACGCCAAGTGGGACGGCGAGGAGCTGCCGGGCGAGGCCATGTTCGAGGCCATGTACCTCGACATCACCACGGCCGACAAGCTCTTGCTGGGCCGCGCCAGCACGCGGATGAACTACGAGAAGTCCGGCTGGCGCAGCCTGATCAAGAAGTCGGCCCGCAAGTTCAAGAAGCTCGAGGGCCCGCCCTACAAGGAGGCCATGATCGACGCCGACAAGCGCTGGGGCGACGTCGAGTTCTGGCAGGCGCTCGGCGCCATGGTCGACCCCTACACGTTCGGCTACTACTGGAACGCCGTCGACCGGCGCTACGACGCCCAGAAGAACGTGGTCCAGCAGGACGCGAAGCGCCGGGTCTACGTGACCCTCTGGTGGCGCACCCTGGTGGTCAGCGTGATGGTCACCGTGTTCTGCCTGCTGCTCGGCTATCCGGTGGCGCACCTGCTCTCGACCTTGCCGCTGCGCCACAGCAACGTCTTGATGATCTGCGTGCTGATGCCCTTCTGGACCTCGCTGCTGGTGCGCATCGTGGCCTGGATGATCATGCTGCAGCAGCAGGGGGTGGTGAACGACATACTGGTGGCGCTGGGGATCGTCGGAGACGACGGCCGCCTGGCCATGATGTACAACTTCACCGGCACCATCATCGTCATGACGCAGATCCTGCTGCCCTTCATGATTCTGCCGATCTACAGCGTCATGAAGACCATCTCGCCCAACTACATGAAGGCGGCGCAGAACCTGGGCGCCAGCCCGGCCCGCGCCTTCATCCGGGTCTACATGCCCCAGACCCTGGCCGGCGTCGGCGCCGGCGTGTTGCTCGTCTTCATCGTGGCGATCGGCTACTACATCACGCCGGAGCTGGTGGGCGGCAAGGACGGCCGGCTGATCGGCAACATGGTCGCCTACCACATGAAGACCACGCTCAACTGGGGCCTGGCGTCCTCCATGGGCGTGCTGCTGCTGGGCGGGATCCTGATTCTCTACTGGGTCTACGACAGGATCGTCGGCATCGACAACATGAAGATGGGCTAGGGTCATGGCGCTTCCGGCATACGCGACTCCCGCACAGCGCCTCTGGCATTACGGCTACCTGGTCTTCTGCGGCTTCGTGCTGTTTTTCCTGGTGGCCCCGCTGATCGTGGTGATCCCGCTGTCCTTCACCTCCAGCGCCTTCCTCAGCTTCACGCCGGAGATGCTGAAGCTCGATCCCGAGGCCTTCTCCCTGCGCTGGTACCGCATGATGATCGGCGACTGCACGGGCCCGACCATCACCACCGTGTGCAGCGACAAGTGGAAGATCGGCGCCATCAACAGCCTCTTCATCGCGGTCTTCGCCACCCTGCTCTCGACCGCCCTGGGCACGCTCGCGGCGCTCGGCCTGAGCCGGCCGGAGATGCCCTTCCGCAAGGCGATCATGGCCCTGATGATCTCGCCGCTCATCGTGCCGCTGATCATCACCGCCTCCGGCATGTTCCTCTTCTTCTCCAAGGTCGATCTCGCCTTCACGTTCCTCGGCCTGATCCTGGCCCATGCGGTCCTCGGCCTGCCCTTCGTGGTGATCACGGTGACCGCGACCCTCACCGGCTTCGACTCCAGCCTGACCCGCGCCGCCCAGAGCCTCGGCAGCAACCCGATCCGCAACTTCTTCAAGGTGCAGATGCCGCTGATCCTGCCGGGCGTGATCTCCGGCGCGCTCTTCGCCTTCATCACCTCCTTCGACGAGGTGGTGGTGGTGCTCTTCGTCGGCGGGCCGGAACAGCTGACCCTGCCGCGGCAGATGTGGGCCGGCATCCGTCAGGAGATCAGCCCGACCATCCTCTCCGCCGCCACGGTGCTGGTGATTCTGGCGATCTTCCTGCTGGCCACGGTGGAGATGCTGCGCCGGCGCAGCGAGCGGCTGCGGGGCATCAGTCCGTCCTGACCGCTCGGGGCCGTCGGGTGTTCGCCCAAGCCCTCTTTTGGCGTTTTTCCGGCTGCGGGACTGTGCTATCGCCTGTCCGGGCGCTTGCTGGCCGCTCGTATAGGGGCTTTAGGAGGGGGAGGGTCTCATGGATCTGCCGCAGCTGATCGAGATCGAGAACGGCGACAAGGTAAGGGGCACCTTCACCTCCGCCGAGATGGAGGCGCGCCTCGCCCGCCTGCGCGCCCTGATGGCCGACAACGGCATCGACTTCGCGCTCTTCACCTCCTACCACAACATCAACTACTACGCCGACTTCCTCTATTGTCAGTTCGGGCGCAACTACGGCCTGGCGGTGAGCCAGGACGCGGCCACCACCATCTCCGCCAACATCGACGGGGGCCAGCCCTGGCGCCGCAGCGCCGGCGGCAACCTCATCTACACCGACTGGCAGCGCGACAACTACTTCCGCGCGGTCCAGCGCTTGATCGCGGACGGCACGACGGTCGGCATCGAGTTCGACCACGTGAACCTGCAGAACCGGGACAAGCTGGCGGCGGCGCTGCCGGGCTGCCGCTTCGTCGACATCGCGGCGCCGGCAATGCGTCTGCGCATGGTCAAGTCGGCCGAGGAGATCGCCCACATCACCGAGATGGCGCGCATCGCCGACCTGGGCGGCTCGGCCTGTGTCGAGGCGCTGGCGCCCGGCGTCGGTGAGCACGAGGTGGCGCTCCACGCGACCGGGGCCATGGTCCGCGAGATCGCCCGCAGTTGGCCCCACGCCGAGCTGATGGACACCTGGACCTGGTTCCAGTCCGGCATCAACACCGACGGCGCCCACAATCCGGTGACCAGCCGCAAGGTCGAGCGGGGCGACATCCTCAGCCTCAACTGCTTTCCCATGGTGGCCGGCTACTACGTGGCCCTCGAGCGCACCCTCTTCTGCGAAGAGGCCTCGGACGCGCATCTGCGCCTCTGGGAGGTCAACTGCAAGGTGCACGACGCGGGCAAGGCGCTCATCAAGCCGGGCGCGCGCTGCTGCGATATCGCGCGCGAGCTGAACGAAATCTATGCCGAGCACGACCTGCTCAAGTACCGCACCTTCGGCTACGGGCACTCCTTCGGCGTGCTCTGCCACTACTACGGCCGCGAGGCGGGGCTGGAGCTGCGGGAGGACATAGAGACGGTGCTGGAGCCCGGCATGGTGGTCTCCATGGAGCCCATGATCATGCTGCCCGAGGGCCTGCCGGGGGCCGGCGGCTACCGGGAGCACGACATCCTGGTTGTGACCGAGGACGGCAACCGGAACATCACGGGCTTCCCTTACGGGCCCGAGCACAACATCATCGCCTCGTGACGGCCGTCTAGAACCCTCCTGTCACAGGCGCAACGGTATCAATGGGAGCCGTCGGCATGAACGAAGAGGCCAAGACCGGCACCGGCGAGGACGAGGACCACACCCCTGACCGGGCCTTCACGGCCGAGAGCCTCTACGGCACCGGCGGCGAGGCGACCTACGCCGGTGCCCTCAGCTTCCTGCGCCGGCGCTACAGCAAGGACCTCTCCGGCGTCGACGTGGCCGTCTCCGGCGTGCCGCTCGATCTCGCCACCACCAACCGACCGGGCGCCCGGTTCGGCCCCGCGGGTGTGCGCGCCGCCTCGGCCCAGCTCGCCTGGCAGGGCGGCTGGTGGCCCTGGGGTTTCGACCCCTTCGAGAAGCTGGCGGTGGTCGACTACGGCGACTGCGTCTTCGACCACGGGACGCCCGCCACCGTCACCGAGCGCATCGAGGCGCACGCACGGGGTATTCTCGACGCCGGCACGGCCATGCTCACCCTGGGCGGCGACCACTACATCGCCTATCCCCTGCTCAAGGCCCACAGGAAGGTCCACGGCCCCCTCTCGCTGATCCACTTCGACGCCCACTCGGATACCTGGGCCGAGGACGAGCGGCGCGTGGACCACGGCACCATGTTCTACCACGCCGCCAAGGAAGGGCTGGTCGATCCGGCGCGTTCGGTCCAGGTGGGCCTGCGCACCCACAACGACGAGTCCCACGGCTTCAACATCCTGGACGCGGCCTGGGTGCTCGAGAACGGCGTGACGGCCAGCGTTGCAGAGATCGTGAGCATCGTCGGCGACCGCAAGGCCTACGTCACCTTCGACATCGACTGTCTCGACCCCAGCTTCGCGCCCGGCACCGGGACGCCGGTTTGCGGCGGCCTCTCGACCGCCCAGGCGCTCGGCATCCTGCGCGGCCTCAAGGACCTCGACCTGGTCGGCATGGATATCGTCGAGGTGGCGCCCGCCTACGACCACGCCGAGATCACCGCGCTCGCCGCGGCGACCCTCGGGCTCGAGTTCCTCTGCATCCTGGCGGCCAAGAAACAGTAGGTACCGCTCTTCCTACAACTGAGGCCGGCGCTCCGGCGTGTCGAGCCAGGGCCGCGCCCGCTCGAGGGCGGCGGCGGCCTGGAAGACCCGCGCGTCGTCGTAGGTGCGGCCGACGATCTGGATGCTGGTCGGCACGCCGTTGGCGGCGCGCCCGGAGGGCACCGAGAGGACCGGGCAGCGGCTCAGCATGTTGAAGGGGTGGGTCATGATCCAGTCGTAGTCGGCGTCAGCCGGGACCCCGTCGATGGTGAAGTCCGGGTCCACGGGGTTCTGGTCGGCGGCGACCGCGGGCAGCGCGTTGGTCGGGCAGACGAAGACATCGTGGCGCTCGATCATGGGCCCGAAGCGGTTGTAGACCTCGACCGCCACCTCCAGGGAGCGCAGGAAGTCCTGGGCGGTGCTCGCCGTTGCGCGCTCGGCGATGGCGATCACGTAGTCGGTCAGGAGGTCCCGCTGCTCGTCCAGGAAGCGGACCATGGCGGCGCCGAAGATGTGGTCGAGGTAGTTCACGGCCGCCTTCTGGCAGTCCGCGGACCAGCCGAACGCCACCTCCTCGACCTCGGCGCCAAGCTCGCGGAAGACGTCGAGCGCCGCCAGGGTGTTGCGCCGCACATCCGGGTCGATCCGGAAGTAATCCAGGTCCAGGGAATAGGCGATGCGCCAACCGCGGATGTCGCCGTAGTCGAGGGGCAGACGCTTCTTGGGCTTGAGGCTGGCGATGTCCTGGGGGTGGGGTCCGGCGACCACGTTCTGCATGAGGGCGCAGTCGCGCACGCTCCGCGCCATGGGTCCCGAATGGCTGTAGAAGTCCAGGTTGAAGACGGGCGTCTCGGGATTGCGGCCGTACGGCGGCTTGAAGCCGACCGCGCCGCAGCAGCCCGCCGGGGCGCGGATCGAGCCGCCGATGTCGGTGCCGGTGGCGAGCGTGGCGGCGCCGGCTGCGAGCGCCGCGCCCGATCCCCCGGACGACCCGCCTGGGGTGTAATCCGGGTTCCAGGGATTGCGGGTCACGCCCCAGAGCCGCGAGTAGCAGATGCCCGCGGCACAGAACTCGGGCGTCGTGGTGCGCGCGTGGAAGATGGCGCCGGCCCGTGCCAGGCGCTCGACCAAGACGCCGCTTTCCCGGTCGGTCCGGTCCTTGTAGACCAGCGAGCCCTCGGTGGTGCGCTTGCCCTTGATCGGCGTCGCGTCCTTGATCGCGACCGGGAGGCCCTCGAGCGCCCGCGTCCGCGCGTCGCTCTTCATGTAGCGCGCCTCGGCCTTGCGGGCCTTCTCCAGCGCCTCCTCGAAGTAGCAGTCGGCGAAGGGGTTGATCTTGGGGGCGACCGTCTCGGCCCGGTCGATCACCGCCTGCATCAGCTCGACCGGCGAGAGCTCCCGCGCCTTGAAGCGGCGCAGCGCCTCGCCCGCCGTCAGGTAACAGAGCTCCAGGTCCGTCATGCGTTCTCTCCTCAGTAACCCTGCAGATGTGAGCCGGCCGTCATGCCCCGGCGAGCCGCCCATGGGCCCGCAGCAGCTCGCGCAATCGCCCGTGGTCGAGGGCCTCCACCCGGTGACCCATCCAGCCGGTCATGGTCTCCGCCGCGACAAGGGCGTTCAGAACCGCCTCCTCGACCGCCTCCACCGCCGCCGCGAAGACCGGGTCGATGCGGTCGTTGGGGGTGTAGGCGAGCGACGGCGGGGGCGCAAGGCGGCTCTCCTCCACGTGGCCGGCGGTGGAGAAGGCGAGGAAGATGTCGCCGGAGCCGTTGCCGCCCGTGGTGCCGGTGCGCGCCATGCCGAGCGTTGCGCGCCGGGCGACCCGCTGGAGCTGCACCGGCAGCAGCGGCGCGTCGGTGGCGACGACGACGATGATCGAGCCCTGCTCGCCGCTCCAGATGCTGCCGCCGGGCAGGTGCCGGCCGACCGGGACGCCGCGCACCGAAAGCCAGGGGCGACGGCCGAAGTTGGCCTGCACCAGGGCGCCCAGGTGGTAGGCCTCGCCGCCGAGCGCGATGCGCCGCGAGGCGGTGCCCGTGCCGCCCTTGAACTCGTAGCAGATCATGCCGGTGCCGCCGCCCACGTTGCCTTCCTCGAGCGGCCCGCCCTTCGCGGCCTCCAAGGCGGCGGCGACGTCCGCCTCGCCCACGTGGAGGCCGTTCATGTCGTTCAGGTGCGCATCGCAGGTCTCGGCCACCACCGGCAGCAGCCAGAGATCCTCCTCGGCATCGTAGGCGGGCTGGCGCGTCAGCCACTTGATCGCGGCGTGGTGGGCCATGCCCACCGAATGGGTGTTGGTGATCAAGACCGGCCCGATGAAGTAGCCGCCCTCGCGGATCCAGTGGGCGCCGGTCATCTCGCCGTCGCCGTTGAAGGAGGAGACGCCGGCCCAGACCCGCCCCAGCGGGTTCGCGAGGCCGCGCGGGAAGATCACCGTGACACCGGTGCGCACCGGCCCCCGGCCGACCTCCGACTCGCCGTCGCCCGCGATCAGGGTGCTGTAGCCCACCTCGACGCCGGGCACGTCGGTGATGGCGTTCAGGGGGCCGCAGGTGCCGTCGAAGGGCACGCCCAGGCCGCGGGCCCGCGGGCGCCCGTCGGGAAGCCGGGAGGTGGGATCGCTCATGGATCGCTCCGTCGGGAGGAGAGGGCGTCTACTCGGTCAGTAGTAGCGCGTCCTCGGGCTCCCAGGAAACCCAAAGCCGGTCGCCCACGGAAATGCGCGATCCCGCCGCGCGTTTGGCGTTCTGCACGTTGACGGCGATGGATTCGCCGCTGTCGCTCTCGACGAAGAGGTGGCTGCTCTCGCCCAGGTAGGCGATCTCCTTCACGCGGCCCTCCAGCGCGAAGCCCGCGGCCGCCGGCCGCTCGGGCGAGAGGCGGATCTTCTCGGGCCTGACGGCGACGCTGACCGCGCCCTCGGCCGCGCCCTTCGCCGGCACGGCCATGCGCCCCAGCTTGGGCACGTCGACCACGATCCCGCTCCCCTCGATGCCGGCCACCTGGCCGTCGAACAGGTTCACCTTGCCGATGAAGTCGGCGACGAAGCGGTTGGCGGGCGATTCGTAGAGCTCGCTGGGGCTGGCAATCTGGCGCACCCGCCCGCCGTCCATGACGACGATCCGGTCGGCCATGGAGAGCGCCTCGCTCTGGTCGTGGGTCACGATGACGAAGGTGATGCCGACCGTGCGCTGCAGGCGGACCAACTCCAGTTGCATGGCCTCGCGCAGCTTGGCGTCCAGCGCTGAGAGCGGCTCGTCCAGCAGCAGCACTTTGGGCCGCTTCACCAGCGCCCGGGCGAGCGCGACCCGCTGGCGCTGGCCGCCCGAGAGCATGTCCGGCTTGCGCGCCTCGAAGCCCTGGAGCTGCACCATCTCCAGCGCCTCGCGCACCCGCTGGTCGGTCTCGGCCTTGGGCGTCCCGGTCATGCGCAGGCCGTAGCCCACGTTCTGCGCCACGGTCATGTGGGGAAAGACGGCGTAGGACTGGAACACCATGTTGATCGGCCGCCGATTGGGCGGCACGTCGGTCATGTCCTCGCCGTCGATCAGGATGTCGCCTTCCGAGGGGTTCTCGAAGCCCGCAACCATCCTGAGCAGTGTGGTCTTGCCGCAGCCCGAGGGGCCCAGCAGGGCGAGGAACTCGCCCTGGCGCACGTCGAGGGTGATGCTGTCGACGGCGGTGACCGGGCCGAAGCGCTTGGCCACGTCGCGGAGGGAGATGATGCGGGTTTCGTCGGTCATGGCTCAGGCCTTGCCGCTGCGGGTCTGGATGGTGAGCGCGAGCACCGTCAGCACGGCCGCCAGCAGGATCAGGATGGTCGAGGCGGCGTTGACCTCCGGCGTCACGCTGAAGCGCACCATGGAGTAGATCTTGATGGGGAAGGTGGTCGAGCCCGGCCCGGCGGTGAAGAAGCTGATGACGAAGTCGTCGATCGAGAGGGTGAAGGCGAGCAGGGCCGCCGCGATCACCCCCGGCGTCATGTAGGGGAAGGTGACGTGCCAGAAGGTCTGCCATTGGCTCGCGCCGAGGTCCGAGGAGGCCTCCTCCAGCGAACGGTCGAAGCCGGCCATGCGGGCGCGGATCACCACCGCCACGAAGGGAATGGTGAAGGCGATGTGGCTGACCGTGATGGTGAACAGGCCGAGCGGGATCTCCACCAGGGCGAAGAAGGCGAGCAGCGCTACCCCCATGCAGATTTCGGGGATCACGATGGGCAGCTGCACCAGCCCCTCGTAGGGCCCCTTGCCGGGAAAGCGGAAGCGGTAGAGCAGCAGGCCCAGCATGGCGCCGAAGGCGGTCGAGACCAGGGTCGAGGTGCCGGCGATGATCATGCTGTTGACGAAGGTCTCGTGCAGCTGGCTGTTGGAGAGCGCCTTCTCGTAGTACTTCAGGGTGAAGCCCTTCCAGACGATGTTGCGCTTGCTGTCGTTGAAGCTGAAGGCGATGAGCGAGACGATCGGGAAGTAGAGAAAGACGAAGCTGAGCAGCATGACGAGCTGCAGCCAACGCTGGCGCGTGTACTCCAGCGGCGTCGGCCGGTCCCGTCGGCGGGCGCGGCGCGGGCGCGCGGCCGTCGCGTCGCGGCCGATCTGGGCGGCGCTGGTCATGCGACGTCGACCCCCTTGGAGCGCTGGGCGTAGGCGGCCTTGGCCCAGAGCAGGATGAAGGTGGCGTAGAGCACCATGAAGGAGAGCGCCGAGCCGAAGGGCCAGTCCCGCGAGGAGCCGAACTGGCGGGCGATCAGGTTGCCGATCATCTCGCTGTCGGTGCCGCCCAGGAGGTCCGGCGTCAGGAAGGTGCCCAGGCTCAGGATCGAGCACATGAGGACGCCCGAGGCGATCCCCGGCGCGGCCAGCGGAATGGTGACGAAGAAGAGGGTGCGCCACTGGCCGACGCCCAGATCGAGGCTCGCCTCCAGGTAGGACTTGTCGAGCTTCTCCAGGGTGGCGTAGATGGGCAGCACCAGGAAGGGCAGGTGGACGTAGACCAGGCCGATGACGACGGCCCTCTGGTTGTAGAGCAGCTCGAGCGGCTCGAAAGGGCCGAGCAGCTCGGGCAGACCGACGAAGGCGAGCACCGCCGCGGCGCTCTCGTGCAGCCATTCGAGACCCTGGTTCAAAAAGCCCCGGGTGCGCAGCACCGCGATCCAGGCGTAGGTGCGGATCAGCAGGTTGGTCCAGAAGGGCAGGATCACCAGCAGCAGCAGCGGATTGCGCCAGCGCCGCGGGGCGAAGGCGATCCCCATGGCGAGCGGAAAGCCGATCACGAAGCAGATCAGGGTCGTGATCGCGGCGATCCCGATCGACTTCAGGATGATGCTGAGGTGGATCCACTCGACCGCCCGGTCGTAGTTGGCGAGCGAGACGGCGAGGAGGATCTGCCCCTGGGGTCCCCGCTCGGCGAAGCTGTAGACCCAGACGATGACGAGCGGCAGGGTGAAGAAGAGCAGCAGCCAGACGGAGGGCGGGATCGCCAACACCCAGAAAACGGCTCTGTTCTGTCGCCAGCTTTCCATGGTTGGCTCCGCCCCCCGCCGGCCGCAACTAGGCGGCGGCCCGGGCCGTCAGGCGGCTTGGATCTCGGTCCAGGCCTTGTCGTAGAGGGTCTGGGCGTCGCCGATCTCGATCAGCGCGTCGCTGCGCGCCACCACCTCGTCGGGCGGATAGATCGCCGGGTTGTTCAGGTCCGCCTCGTCGAGCATCGGCCGCGCCGCCCGGTTGCTGGTGGCGTAGTGGATCGTATTGGCGATCTCGGCGTTCACCGCGCCTTCCTGCAGGTGGTCGATGAAGAGATAGGCGTTGTCGATGTTGGGCCCGCCCTTGGGGATGCAGACGCCGTCGACCCAGATCATGCTGCCCTCGTCGGGGATGGTGTAGCTGAGCTCGTCGTCCTCCTCCATCACCTTGATGACGTCGCCGTTCCACTCCATCACCAGGTCGACGTCGCCGGCGATCAGCATGTCCTGCCCGGAATCGGGCGCGAAGGCCTTCAGGTGCTTCTTCTGCCGGATGAGGGTGTCGCGGGCCTCGGCGATGTGGTTCGGGTCGGTGCTGTTCAGGGGGTGGCCGAGGTAGAGCAGGGTGATGCCCAGCACGATGCGGGCATCCGCCATGAGGGCGATGCGGCCCGAATACTGATCGCTGTCGAGCAGCGCCTTCCAGCTCGCGGGCTTGTCCACCTTGGTGGTGCGGTAGCCGACGCCGACCGAGCCCCAGAAGTAAGGGACGTTGTGCTTGCAGCCGGGATCGAAGGAGGGGTCCTTGAAGTTCGCGTCGATGTTGTCCCAGTTCTTGATGCGGCTGTGGTCGATCTCCTCCAGCAGGTCGAGCTTGATCATGGTCTCGATCATGTAGTCGCTGGGGAAGATGACGTCGTAGCCGGGGTTGCCCGTCTTGAACTTGGCCAGCATCTCTTCGAGGTTGGCGTAGAGGTCGTACTGCACGTCGACGCCGGTCTTCTCGGTGAAGGTGTCGAGCGTGGTCTCGCCGATGTAGGTGTCCCAGTTGTAGACCCGCAGCTCGCCCGATGCCCGGCTCGCCCGGCCGCCGAACGAGACGGCGACGGCGGCCGCGCCGGTGGCGGCTAGGAAGTTGCGCCGGCTGAGACTGGTCTTGGAGAGTGCTTTCATCGCTTGGGTGCCTCCTTGCTTCGTGGTGCAGATTTGTCCCCGGGCCGCCGGGAGCGGCGGGCCCGCGGACTTGTTTTGATTCTCCGCCGCCCGATCAGCCACGGACGGCGGTTTCCGCTGGCCCAAGAATAGGAAGACCGGGGCCATAAGCCCAATAGTCTTTTTCTGGCGATGCCATAGGAAATCCTGAGGCCGTTGCGCGGATGGCGCGGAATCAGCGGGCGCGCCGCCGGGCCTTGGGCAGGGTGGCCACCTCCAATGCGTCCGACACCGCCGCGGCGCGGCAGGGAAAGCGCTCGGCCGCCCAGCTGTCGTGGCAGTGCCGGGCGAAGGCGTCGGCCGCCCGGGTGAGGCGGGACTGGGAGGGCCGAACGATGCCGACCCGCAAGGGGCGCACCTCGTCGCTCAGCGGGATCGCGGCGAAGGGCTTGCCGTCCAGCGCCCGGTCGTCCTCCAGGCGCGCGTTCAGGAGCGAGTAGCCGAAGCCGTTGGCCACCAGCCCGCGCACCATGTGGGGCGAGGCGGTGCGCTGCTCGATGCGCGGCTCGAGCCCGAGGGAGAGGAAAATGGAGTGGAAGTAGTCGCGGCTGTGGGGCAGGTCGAGCAGGATCATGGGCTCGTCGATCAGGTCCTTGATGGAGATCCTGCGGCGCTTCGCCAGGCGGTGGTCCGGCGGCACGATGGCGAAGGGTGGAAAGCTGGCGACCGCGTCGAAGACGAAATCGTCGCTCAGGTGCAGATCGTAGGCCAGCGCCACCTCGAAGCGCCCGCGCAGCAAGCCGTCCAGCAGGTCCTCCTGATGGGCCTCGTGGCAGCGGATGCGCACCTCCGGGTAGCGGGCGCAGAAGTCCTTGATGAGGGACGGCATGAGAATGGGCGCAAGCGTCGTGAAGCAGCCCACGTCGAGCTCGCCCGAGAGGGCGTCGCTCAGCTCGCTGGCGTACTGGTGGAGGCCCTCGGCCTGCTTGAGGAGGCGCTTGGCCTCGCCCAGCAGGCGGCGGCCCGACGGCGTCAGCGAGAGCCCCTGGGCGTGGTGGCGGATGAAGAGCTGCAGGCCGAAGACGGCCTCCAGGTGGGCGATGGCGGCCGAGATGGAGGGCTGGGAGACGTGTACCTCCTCCGCCGCCCTGGTGACGCTGCCGGTCTCGCCGGCGGCGACGAAGTAGCGCAGATGCTTCAGGGTGTAGTTCATCAAGAAAATTGCTGCCCCCCGCCGCGATTTTCAGCAAATCCGATGCAAGGGTCAATGGCCGCCCGCTCACGCGACCCCACGCCGCAAGCCTAGGCCTGCGCCTTGGATCGACAAAATATTATAAATGTATCACGGGGATCGATTTTATGGATGATCGCGCCGGCCGGCGGCATGCTCGGCGACCAGCACCTCCACCTCGGCTTCCCGCAGGCGGCGGGCGAGGCGCGGCTCCGGGGGCTCGTCGGTGACGAGGGTGGCGATCTCCTCCAGATCGCAGACCTTCACCAAGCTGGCGCGGCCGAACTTGGTGTGGTCGGCCACCACGCTCACCCGCTCGGCCTGCGCCATCATGGCCCGTGCGGCGTCGGCCTCGCAGAGGTGGTGGTACATGCAGCCCTTCTCCGCATGGATGCCGCCCATGGAGAGGATGGCGTGGCGCACCTCGAAGCGGCGCAGGAAGGCGATGGCCTCGGGCCCGAAGGCGGCCGCGTCGTGGGCTCGGAGCTCGCCGCCGGCCAGGAACACCCGGTTCCCGTTGCGCGACGCCAGGAGGCCGGCGATGTAGGAGGAGTTGGTCACCACCACCAGCTCGCTGTGCTCCGAGAGGGCCTGGGCCAGGTATGCGGTGGTCGAGCCGGTGTCGATCATGAGCGAGTCCCGGTCGCGCATGCGCCGGGCCAGGGCGGCGGCGATACGACGCTTGGCCTCGGCCTGCTGACGCATGCGCTTCTGGATCGGCGGCTCGTGAAAGGGCTCGGGCAGCACGATGCCGCCGTGCACCTTCTCGACCAGCCCCTCGGAAACCAGCGGCTTCACGTTGCGGCGGATGGTCTCGTCGGAGACCTGGAGCTCGGCCGCCAGCTCGCCGATGGCGCAGGCGCCCTGGGCCCGCACCAGCCTCAGGATCTCGTTCTGCCGGACCGTCGGACGCATGGGCGGCCTCCGCGCGCCTCCTGTAACACTTCAACGGAAAAACCACGTTAACCCACAATTTATCGAATATAATTGTTGACATAAAGAGGAATTCTGTGGCCTTTCAGCAGGGACTCGATCTTGCCGCCGGCTTGTCCCAGGATGCGCCGGGAGGCCCGATGGGGGCGAGCCGCGGGACGGGAAACGCGCACCGCGCAGACGCCGTTTTTCGGGCCCGAGCAGGGCGCGATCAGCGGTTCCGGAGGGCTCCGGGCCCTCGCTTTTCGTTGCGGCAGGCGCGTGCGGCGCATCGGGCGCGGCAGGGGGCGGAGTTGGGAACGGGATCCTTGCCGGGGACGGCGAATGACTGAGGCGCTGCCTTCCGAGGTCGAAGTCGTCATCGTCGGCGGCGGCATCATCGGCTGCTCCACGGCCTATCATCTCGCCAAGGAGCACAAGGCCGAGGTGCTGCTGCTGGAGCGCGACCGGCTCACCTGCGGCTCGACCTTCCACGCCGCCGGACTGGTCGGGCAGTTGCGCTCCAGCGCCTCCATCACCCAGCTCCTGAAGTACAGCGTAGAGCTCTACGGCAGCCTGGAGGCCGAGACCGGGCTCGCCACTGGCTGGAAGCAGAACGGCGGCCTCAGGCTCGCCAACAACGAGGAGCGCTGGACCGAGATCAAGCGCCAGGCCACCATGGCCCACTCCTTCGGCCTGGAGATGCACCTGCTCGGCCCCAAGGAAGCCAAGGACCTCTGGCCCCTGATGGACGCCTCGGACCTGGTGGGCGCGGCCTTCCTGCCGAGCGACGGCCAGGCGAACCCCTCGGACATCACCCAGTCGCTCGCCAAGGGTGCGCGCATGCACGGCGCGCGCATCCACGAGGGCGTGCGGGTGACCGGCATCCGGGTCGAGGACGGCCGGGTCACGGGCATCGAGACCGACCGGGGGTCCGTCGCCTGCGCCAAGTTGGTCAACTGCGGCGGCCAGTGGGCCAAGGAGATCGGGCGTCTCGCGGGCGTCTCGGTGCCGCTCCAGTCCATGCAGCACCAGTACATGGTGACCGAGGCCATCGCGGGCGTCGAACCGGACCTGCCGACCCTGCGCGACCCGGACCGCCTGGTCTACTTCAAGGAGGAGGTGGGCGGCTTCGTCATGGGCGGCTACGAGCCCGACCCGCGGAGCTGGGCGGACGAGGGCATCCCCGAGGGCTTCAGCTTCTCGCTCCTGCAGTCCGACTGGGACCACTTCGAGCAGTTGATGGAGCAGGCGCTGATCCGGGTGCCGGCGCTGGAGGGCGCGGGCGTCAAGACGCTCACCAACGGGCCGGAGTCCTTCACGCCGGACGGCAACTTCATGCTCGGCGAGTCGCCGGAGGTGCGCGGCCTCTTCGTCGGCGCCGGCTTCAACGCCTTCGGCATCGCCTCGGCGGGCGGCGCCGGCAAGGCGCTCGCCGCCTGGGTGGTGACCGGCGAGCAGCCCATGGACCTCTGGGTCGTGGACGTGCGGCGCTTCTCCACGCTGCACCGGGACGACGCCTGGGTGCGCGCCCGCACCGTCGAGGCCTGCGCCAAGCACTACACCATGGCCTGGCCCCACGAGGAGTACGCGAGCGGCCGGCCGCGCCTGCTCTCGCCGCTCTACGAGCGCCTCAAGGCGCGGGGCGCCTGCTTCGGGTCCAAGCTCGGCTGGGAGCGGCCCAACTGGTTCGCGCCCGCGGGCGTCGTGCCGGAGGACGTCTATTCCTTCGGGCGCCAGAACTGGTTCCCCCACGTGGGCGAAGAGCACCGGGCCTGCCGAGAGCGGGTTGCCGTCTTCGACCAGAGCTCCTTTGCCAAGTTCGAGCTCAGCGGTCCCGGCGCCGAAGCTGCGCTCGCCTGGATCTGCGCCAACGACACCTCCAAGCCGCCGGGGGCGCTCACCTACACACAGATGCTGAACTCCCGCGGCGGCATCGAGTGCGATCTGACCGTCGGGCGACTCGCCGAGGAGCGCTACTACATCGTGACCGGCACCGGCTTCCGCACCCACGACGCCGCTTGGATCCACCAGAACCTGCCCGAAGGCGCGGCGGCCGAGCTGATCGACGTAACAGAGAAGCTGGGGACCCTCACCCTCATGGGCCCGCGTTCGCGCGAGCTGTTGCAGAAGGTGAGCGACGACGACCTGACCCACGCGGGCTTTCCCTTCGCCACCCTGCGCGAGATCACGGTGGCCGGCGAGCCGGTGCGGGCCCTCCGCCTGACCTACGTGGGCGAGCTGGGCTGGGAACTCCACATGCCCATCGAGGCGACGGGACGGGTCTACGACGCCCTGATCGCGGCGGGCGCGGACTTGGGGATCGCCGACGCCGGCTACCGGGCCATCGAGAGCCTGCGCCTGGAGAAGGGCTACCGGGCCTGGGGCGCCGACATCACGCCGGCCGACTCCCCCTTCGAGGCCGGGCTCGGCTGGGCGGTTAAGCTGAAGAGCGATCAGCCCTTCCTGGGCCGGGAGGCGGCCGAGGCGGTCGCCAACAGCCCCAAGAAGAAGCTTCTCGCCTGCTTCACCCTGGACGATCCCGAGGTGGTGCTGCAGGGCCGCGAGACCATCTTCCGGGACGGCGCGCCGGCGGGCTATCTCGCCTCCGGCGGCTGGGGCTACAGCGTCGCCAAGAACATCGGCTACGGCTACGTGCGCAACGGCGCGGGCGTCGACCGTGACTACCTGACGGCCGGCAGCTACGAGCTGGAGGTGGCCTGCGAACGGGTGCCCTGCGAGCTTCACTTGGGGCCGCTTTACGACCCCAAGATGGAGCGAATCAAGGCTTGAGGGCAGGCGAGGGAGGAGAAGCGATCATGGCGGGCAAGAGCTACCAGACGATCACGCCGGTGGACGGCTCGGTCTACGTCGAGCGGCGCTATGCCAGCGAGGCGGAGATCGCCCAGGCGCTGAGCGCGGCCTCGGCGGCCCAGGCGGATTGGGCGCACACACCCATCGCTGAGCGGGCCCGGCTCTGCAGCAAGGCGGTCGACGCCTTCGTCGCCAAGGCCGAGCAGCACGCCGAGGAGCTGGCCTGGCAGATGGGCCGTCCCGTGCGCTACGGCCGCGGCGAGGTCGCCGGCTTCGAGGAGCGCGCCCGCTACATGATCGAGATTGCCGAGGAGACGCTGGCCGACATCCAGGTGGACGAGAAGGAAGGCTTCCGGCGCTTCATCAAGCGCGTCCCGGCGGGCGTAGTGCTCACCGTCGCACCCTGGAACTATCCCTACCTGACCGCCGTCAACTCGGTCCTGCCCGCCATCATGGCCGGCAACGCCGTGCTGCTGAAGCACGCCAGCCAGACGCCCCTCTGCAGCGAGCGGATGGCCGAGGCCTTCAATGAGGCGGGCCTGCCCGAGGGCGTGATCCGGGCGCTCCACCTGACCCACGAAGGCACGGCCAGGGTCATCGGCTCGGACCAGGTCGACTTCGTCGCCTTCACCGGCTCCGTGCCCGGCGGCGTCGAGATGGAGCAGGCGGCGGCCGGCCACTTCATCGGTGTCGGCCTGGAGCTGGGCGGCAAGGACCCGGCCTACGTGCGCGCCGACGCGGACCTGGGGCACGCGGTCGAGAACCTGGTGGACGGCGCCTTCTTCAACTCGGGCCAGTCCTGCTGCGGCATCGAGCGCATCTACGTCCACGCGGATGTCTACGACGACTTCGTCTCCGGGTTCGCGGACCTCACCCGCAATTACGTGCTGGGCAGCCCGCTCGATACCGAGACCACTCTCGGGCCCATGGTGAAGGCGTCGGCTGCCGACTTCGTGCGCGGCCAAACCACCGAGGCGGTGAAGGCGGGCGCCAGGGCACTCATCGACCCGGCCGGTTTCCCGGCCGACGCGGCGGGCACGCCCTATCTGGCGCCCCAGGTGCTGGTCGAGGTGGACCATTCCATGCGGGTCATGCACGAGGAGAGCTTCGGGCCCGTGGTCGGCATCATGAAGGTGGCCTCCGACGAGGAGGCGGTCGGCCTGATGAACGACAGCGAATTCGGCCTGACCGCCTCGGTCTGGACCCGCGACGCCGACGCGGCGGTCGCCATCGGCGACCAGGTCGAGACCGGCACCTGGTTCATGAACCGCTGCGACTACCTCGATCCGGCGCTCGCCTGGACCGGGGTCAAGCACTCGGGGCGCGGCTGCACCCTGTCCCGGGTCGGCTACGAGGCGCTCACACATCCCAAGTCCTATCACCTGCGCGTGGCGACCTGAGCGCTGCCGAGGAGAGGAAAGCCATGTCCCTGCAAGGCAACTGGAACTATCCGACCGCCATTCGCTTTGGGGCCGGGCGCATCGCCGAGCTGTCCCAGGCCTGCGGCGCGCTCGGCATGAAGCGGCCGCTCCTGGTGACCGACCCGGGCCTGGCGGGCCTGCCCATGATCACAGAGGCGCTCGAGAGCTGCCGGGCGGCGGGGCTGGAGGCTGCCCTCTTCAGCGACATCAAGGGCAACCCGACCGGCACCAACGTCGATGCGGGCGTGGCGGCCTACGAGGCTGGGGACCACGATGGCGTCATCGCCTTCGGCGGCGGCAGCGGGCTCGACGCCGGCAAGGCGATCGCCTTCATGAGCGGCCAGCAGCGGCCGGTCTGGGACTTCGAGGATGTGGGCGACAACTGGACCCGCGCCGATCCCGGCGGCATCGCCCCCATCGTCGCGGTGCCGACCACGGCGGGCACCGGCTCGGAGGTCGGGCGGGCCGCGGTCATCACCGACGAGGAAAACCACGTCAAGAAGATCATCTTCCACCCGCGCATCCTCCCTCAGATCGTGATCTGCGATCCCGAGCTGACCCTGGGCCTGCCGGCCAAGATCACCGCAGCCACGGGCATGGACGCTCTCTCCCACAATCTCGAGGCCTTCTGCGCCCCCGGCTACCACCCCATGGCCCGCGGCATCGCGGTGGAGGGCATGCGCCTCATCCACGGCTGGCTGGCGGCGGCGGTGGAGGAGGGCACCAACGTAGAGGCCCGCGCCCACATGCTGGTCGCCTCCTCGATGGGCGCGACGGCCTTCCAGCGCGGACTCGGCGCCATGCACGCGCTCTCCCATCCGCTGGGCGCCCTCTACGACGCCCACCACGGCACCCTCAACGCCGTGGTCATGCCCTACGTGCTGCTGGCCAACCGGCCGGAGATCGAGGACGACATCGCCTACGCCGCCGGCTGCCTGGGGCTCGACCAGCCCTCCTTCGCCGGCTTCCTGGACTGGGTTCTGGTTCTGCGCGAGCGGATTGGCATCCCCAACGACCTCGGGGCCCTCGGCATCGACGACGCCCAGGTCGAGCTGGTCGGCCGCATGGCGGTCGAGGACCCCTCGGCGGCCAGCAACCCCATCGCCTTCACCGCCGAGCAGTACACGGCGCTCTGCCGCCGGGCCTTGCGCGGCGATCTGAGCCCGCCCAACTGAACCGCGCCGTCTTTTCTACCGGTCGGACCGACAAGAAACGGGGACCTTCATCCGCATGACCATCAAGGCCGTCACCTTCGACCTCTGGGACACCATCGTCGACGACGATTCCGACGAGCCCAAGCGGGCCGACCGGGGCCTGCGCAGCAAGCGCGATCAGCGCCGGCACCTCATGTGGCAGGCGCTGAACGAGGTCGAGCCCATCGACCTCGCGGCCGTGACCCTGGCCTACGACACGGCCGACGCCGGCTTCAACCTGGTCTGGAAGGAGCTGCACATCAACTGGACCCTGGAGCAGCGCCTGCGGGTGGTCCTGAACGGCCTGGGGCGTAGCCTGCCGCAAGCGGCCTTCGACGCACTGGTGGAGGAGACCGGCCGCATGGAGGTGGAGATCCCGCCCGACCCGGTGGACGGCATCGCCGACGCCCTCGCAGATCTTTCGCAGCGCTACAAGCTGGCCGTGGTCTCCGATTCCATCGTCACCCCCGGCACCGGCCTGCGGGCGATCCTGGAGGGCCACGGCCTCAAGGGCTACTTCGCCGGCTTCGCGTTTTCCGACGAGGTCGGCCATTCGAAGCCCCACCGGGCCATGTTCGACCGGGCCTGCGGGGAACTGGGCGTGGCGGTGGAGGAGATCGTCCACATCGGCGACCGGGACCACAACGACGTGAAGGGCCCCCACGCGCTCGGCGCCAAGGCGGTGCTCTTCACCGCGGCGCGGGACGCCGACAAGGACAAGACCACGGCCGACGCGGTCTGCGACAGCCACCGCGAGCTGCCGGCGATCATCGACCGCCTGGCGGCGGGTTAGGGAAGAGGACAAGGACCATGACTGCCAAGCCGAGAATCCTGGTGGTCGACGGCTACGCCAAGGAGGGCCGCGAGGACCTGAGCGCCGGCGGCGCGACCACGGCGGGCGAGCTCTACCGCCAGATGCTTCAAAGGTGCTGTCCCGGTCTCGAGGCCGACATCGTCTATCCGGCCGATCCCGGCACCGGCCTGCCGGCGGGCGCGGCCATCGACCAGTACGACGGCATCGCCTGGACGGGCTCCAGCCTCACCGTTCACAAGCCGGACCCCAAGGTGACGCCGCAGATCGAGTTCGCCCGCGCTGCCTTCGACGCCCAGGTGCCGGGCTTCGGCTCCTGCTGGGCCGCCCAGATCGCCGTGGTGGCGGCCGGCGGCACCTGCCGCGAGAACCCCAAGGGCCGGGAGATGGGCATCGCCCGCAAGATCGCGCTGACCTCCGAAGGCCGGGCCCATCCCCTCTACATCGGCAAGAAGAGCGTGTTCGACGCCTGGATCAGCCACGACGACGAGATCACCCACCTGCCGCCGGCCGGCGTCCTCCTGGCCTCCAACCGCTGGACCCAGATGCAGTCCGTCTCGGTGCTGCACAAGGGCGGCGTCTTCTGGGGCCTGCAGTACCATCCGGAGTATGACGTGCACGAGATGGCGCGGCTCTGCTACTGCCGCAAGCAGAAGCTGGTGGACCGGGGCTTCTTCCTCGATCTCGACGCTGCCCAGGCCTTCGTCGACCAGCTCGAGGCGCTGCACCAGGACCCGGGGCGCAAGGACATCGCCTGGCTGCTCGGCATCGACGAGGACGTGATGAACGAGGACATCCGCCTGGTCGAGGTGCGCAACTGGATCGAGCAGTTGGTGCTGCCAAACATGGATCGCTAGGCGGGCGTTGGGACGTGGCGCCGGCTTGACGGTCACGGGGCCGGCACCCAGTTCAGCAAGGGCGCGCGAGCTGTTACACTGAAAGGTCTTTGGGGCAGTCAGACCTGGATGTGGAAAGCATGTCGTTGAAGCCCGTAATCGGAATTCCCGTCGACGCCATGGACGTGAACGGCAAGCCGTTCCACGCCGTGGGCGAGAAGTACGTGAACGCCGTCGCCCACGGCAGCGAGGCGATCCCGATCCTGCTGCCGGCCTTCGGCGCGGGCGCGGAGCTTGACCCGCTGCACACGCTCCTGGAGGTGGACGAGATCCTCGATCGCCTGGACGGCCTGTTCCTGACCGGCAGCCCCTCCAACGTGGAGCCGCACCACTACGAAGGTCCCGCGAGCAGCCCCGACACCCTTCACGATCCCCAGCGCGACGTCACCACCCTGCCCATGATCGAGCGGGCGATCGAGCGGGACCTGCCTATCCTGGCGGTCTGCCGGGGCTATCAGGAGCTGAACGTGGCCCTCGGCGGCAGCCTGCACCAGAAGGTGCAGGAGGTGCCCGGTCTGATGGACCACCGGGAGGACAAGACCGCCACCCGGGAGCAGCAGTACGCCCCGGTCCATCCCGTGCGCCTCACCGAGGGCGGCCTGCTGAACCGCCTGTTGGGCGAGAGCGAGATCATGGTGAACTCGCTGCACCAGCAGGGCATCGACCGCCTGGCCGACGACCTCTTGGCCGAGGCCGTCGCCCCCGACGGCCTGGTGGAGGCCGTCAGCTACCGCGGAACCTTGCGCTTCCTGCTGGGCGTCCAGTGGCATCCTGAATGGCGCTTCCGGGAGAACGCGGCCTCGGTCGCCATCTTCCGCGCCTTCGGCGACGCGGTGCGCGAGCAGGCGCTCAGGCGGGCGGCCTGAACGCCTGTCCTGACGCCGGCTAAGGCCGCTTGAGCGGCACCGACAGGTAGCAGTCGAACTCCTCGACGAAGTTGACGCTGACGCGGGCGTGGACCTTGCCCTGCCTGTCGTCGAAGGAGGCGCGCTCGGCGATCGGGAAGACCGCCTCGTGCCAGACCCCCGGGTGGATGTAGAGGCCCTTGGTGCCATCGCAGTAGAAGGCGACGAAGTCCTTGGGCTTCACGTCGTCGCCGGGCAGGGCCAGCGGAGCGACGAAGGGCCGGCCCTCGCGCGGGAAGAAGAGCTGCCCGCCGTCGGGATGATAGTTGGCGTGCCAGAGCAGCACCCGCCCGCGTTCGGGCGCCTCGGCCTCTTCCGAGGCCTCCTCCGGCCGCCGGCTCCAGCCCAGGAGATAGCTGTCGTCGACGGCGTGGTTGCGGCCGTGGAGCACCTCGCCCTGCCACCAGAACTCGAACACGCCCTCGGTGGTGCCGCCCTCATTGCCGGTGTCGGGGTCGACCGGCCGCCAGCCCTGGGCCGGCCAGGTGACGATCTCGATCTCGCAGGCGGCGTAGTCGTCGACCAGCCTGCCATAGCCCTCGAGAGTCTCGGCGTTGGCCGCCACCAGCGGCAGCTCCAGGATCTCCGCCGTGTCGCTCCGGTCGGAACGTTCGAGTGCGTGCATGGCTTGAGCCCCCTCCCGTCTCGGCACGGCCGGCCGCGCGACCGCCTTGAGCGATCCTGGATCGAGCGTCCGCCGACGGCAATCGAATTCGCGCTTCGCGCAGGGAGATTCATGGGAGTTGGGACTCGGAGATGCACGGAATGCCGGGTGCGAAATGCAACAGCGTCGAGCCGGTTGACCGACTCGACGCTGCTGCTCCACCTTCCCGGTGTTAGGGCCGAGGCGAACCCGCGGGGTCGCCGCCACTCTCAACCGCGGGCCGCCCCGGCGGTGGCGCTAGTGCACCACCATCGGCGATCCTCCGACGATCGGCCTCGGGATGGTCTCGGCCATCCCGCCGCCGGAGAATTCAAACCTCCTGTTCCATCGCAATCGATCCGTCCCGTCCGCTCGCTGGCGCCCCGTCGCCTGGCGCCGGGGCGACGCGGTGATCTGGAAGGGTCCCGGATCGTTGCGCGTCATCCTGTCAGTGCCCTTGGTGTGCCGGGGACGGTTGCGCGGCCTGGTCGTGGCGCTCGGCCGCGGTCGTACCCTTCATGACCTTCTGGAACATAGCTGACCTGCCCAATTTAGCGCCGAAGACCTAACAAACGATAAACGAATAAGTAAAAATGGAGAAATCGTTGAACATGATATTGCAGTGCGGTATTTAATGTCATGGCGGGAATTAGAGTATTCAGAAGTATTCGTTTAATCATAGAATATTACTTTTGTTAACCTTAATACTCGTTAGCCACCACCGCCTGCGGACAAACCATGGGCGCCGGCGGCTCCCCGCGGCCTGGCAGAGGAGGCCCGGCCCTTTCCTGGCCGGCTAAGGTCGTCTGGTCCTAGAGGGAGCAGGGCGGGGCCTGGTCGATGAAGCCCCAGCCGAAGACGTCATCGCGTCCCGGGCTGCCCATGTCCACGGCGCGCTTGCGCAGAAGCTCGCGCAGGGCCTGGGTGTCGTTCGGCGCGCCGTGCTGGGATTCCGCGGCGATCTGGGCGCTCACGTAGGGTGCCGCGAAGGAGGTGCCGCTCTGATAGCGGCCGCCGCTCGGCACCGCGGTCCAGAGCCGCACGCCGGGCGCCGCGAAGTCGATGTAGGACCCGCGGTTGGCCATCTCGTAGATGCTGCCGCCGGCGCCGAAGGCGGTCACCGCGATGACGTGATCGTAGGCCGCGGGGTAGGCGGGCCGCTCGGCAGTGCCCCAGTTGCCGGCCGCCGCCACCATCACCAGGCCCTTCTTGCGCGCCCGCTGGAGGGCGAAGCGGAGCGCCTTGTTGTCGGCGCCGGCCATGCTGAGGTTGACCACCTTGACGCCGGAATCGGCCATCCAGTCGAGCGCTTTCAGCATGGCCACGGCGTTGCCCACCAGGCGGCCGCTGTCGGTGAACTCGAACATGTTGGCGGCCAGCAACTCGGCGCCCGGCAGGATGCCGCCCCAGCCGTCGGCGGAGGGCTGGCCGACCAGGATGGCGGCGACGGCGGTGCCGTGGTCGGCGCTGGCGAGCCGCCGGTCCGGCGCGTGGAAGCTGCGGTACTGGATGCGCCGGCCGGAGAGCGCCGGATGCTCGGTGTCCACGGGCGCGTCGATCATGCCGAGCCGCATGCCCGTGCCGCAGCGCTCGTCGGCTGGCGGCCAGCTGACCACGGCGCGCACCCAGCTGCTGGGCGGCGCCTTGGCGGTGGCCGTGCTGCCGGCGGTCTCGAAGAGGTGGTTGGCGTCGGCGAGCGTGCCCGGAAAGCGCTGGCGCAGCAGGGCGAGGGCGTCTGGGACGCTGGTCTCCTCGGGGATGCGCAGGCGCAGCAGGTTCATGCTGAGCCCGGAGAAGGGCAGCTGCTCGATCACCGAGAAGTCGAGCGCGCCCAGCTGCTGGCGCAGGTCGCCCGAGGGATCGACGACCAGCACCTCGCCGGGCTCGTAGCGCGCGGCCGGGTCGTCCGCCAGCACCACCGGTCCGCCTTCGCTGGCGGGCGCCGGGGCGCGCTGCTCGACGCCCTCGACGCGGCCGGTCTCGTCGTACTGCAGGATGCGGATGTCCGCCCGCGCGGCCGGCATCGCGCTCGACAGCGCGGCAAGCAGGGCCAGGGCGGCGACCGAGGCGGCGACGAACAGGGGCATCGGACTGCGGCTCCTCGTGCATGGCGGCCGGTCCGTTCGCTCCGGCCCGTCCGCCGGGGGCGGCATGGCTAGCGGCCCGCCTTTTTTGGGCGATTTTGCCGCAGCGGGGTCAAGGAAGCGTTACCGTTCCGTGTCGGCCGCAGCGGGCCGGAACGCTGTTGCCGACCCTTGGCGGGCCCGCTCGATCAGACGGTGAGGTCGAGGAGGGGCGGCTGCGCGGCGTCGCCCGCGGTTCCGCCACCGGACTGGCGATAGGCGCCGGCCGCACGATGATCCGCGGGGGTGAGGTCCTCGGTCGTCTGGCCGAGGATCTGCGCCATCAGCCAGATCGAAGCCGTGACGTCGGCCCCTCCAGCGGACCCGCTGTGGAAGTGCCCACCGTAGAAGTGATTGTCGTTGGAGGCCGCCTCGGGCGCCAGGGAGATCAGCCGCAGGCCGGCGTCCTCGCCGCCGTCGCCGACAAGGGGGAAGGGGGCCTGCCGCGCGTCGTCCGATACCGTCTGTCGCCAGGGCCGGCGGGCCTGGTCCGCCACCGCCGGCACTGCCTCGGCGCCGATTGTCCGGCGCTCAGCCGGCCTGGCCGCGGGAGCGGGCGCCGGGACGGAAGGAGGCAGGACGGAGAGGGCTTGCATTCGGGAGGCCGGTTAGTTTCTTGTTATGTATATAAAATAAAATTTGATCAAATGTCAAGATAAAATCGCCATTTATTTCAGAAAATATGAATATTTTAACCATATATGCTAAGGTAAATATTGTATTTAATATAATCGTTTATTGATTTATGCACTGTATATTACCTGCGTTTGCAGAATTCGGAACATTTTGCGCGAGTTTTACATTTTCTTAAATCCGAATACTTAGCGTGGGATGCCGGTCGCCGATCAAGAAGGTCGGAGACCGCATAGGATCGCGGTCTTCAAGTAGAAGACTGGAAGAGCTGAGCTAGGAGAGCCAAGCCGTGCTGCGATCGTCCGACCCGCAAGAGAACTCTGCGGACCTGGCCTGCGTCCGCACCGCCATCGAGGCATCCGGCGACATCGCCTACGACTGGGACCTGGCGACCGACGCCCTGGTCCTGCTCGGCGCGACGGCCCCGGTTTTCGGATCCGATGCCTCTCACCTTCCCGACAGCGGCGAGGCGCTGAATGCCCGCGTCAACGCCGAAGACCTGCCCGAGCGCATGCGCACCCTGAGCGAGCACATCGCCGGCCGGCGCGACTACGACTGCGAATACCGGCTGCGCGGCGGCGGTGAGGAGCAGTGGGTCCACGACCGGGGCTCGGTCGAGTACGCCACCACGGGCGCGCCCCAGCGCCTGCGCGGCGTGCTGCGGCTCATCACCCAGCGCAAGCAGCACGAGGCGCGGCTCGAGTACCAAGCCAACTTCGACGACCTGACCGGGCACTTCAACAAGGTGCGCCTGCGCGAGGCCCTCGACCAGGCGCTGGCCCAGAGCCTGCGCTACGACCAGACGGGCGCCTTCCTGGTGATCGGCCTCGACCAGATGGGCATGGTGAACACCGCCTACGGCACCGAGGCCGGCGACGCGGTCCTCTTCGAGATCAGCCAGCGGCTCGACGGCTGCCTGCGCTCGACCGACGTGATCGGACGCATCGGCGGCGACCGCTTCGGCGTGGTCGTGAGCTGCTGCAGCCAGGAGCAGGCCCAGGTCACGGCCGAGCGCATCCTGCGCGCCGTGCGCCAGGCGCCGGTGGCGATCGGCGGCAAGGAGGTGCACGTCACCGCCTCGGCCAGCATCGTGATCTTCCCGCTGCAGTCCAAGACCTCCTTCGACGTCATGACCAAGGGCGAGGGCGCCCTGTTCCAGGCGAAGAGCGCCGGCCGAGACTGCATCCAGTGGTACGAGATGTCCGAGGAGCAGCGCCGCGGCTTCCAGACCAGCATGGACATCGGCGAGCAGGTGAAGCTGGCGCTCAAGGAGGACCGGCTCTGCTTCGCCTACCAGCCCATCGTCGACGCGGCGAGCGGCGAGGAGCGCCTGTCGGAGTGCCTGCTGCGCATGCGCGACCGCAACGGCGAGATCGTGCCGGCCGGGAGCTTCGTGCCGGTCATCGAGCAGCTCGGGCTGATGCGGGCGATCGACCACCGCGGCCTGGACATGGCGATCAACGACCTGGAGGCCTATCCGACGGCCAACCTGGCGGTCAACATCTCCGCCCTCACCGCCTCCGACCGCTCCTGGCTGAGGGCCCTGGTTGCCCGCCTCAAGGACCAGCCGGGGGTGGCGCGGCGCCTGGTGATCGAGATCACCGAGACGGCGGCCATGTACGACTTCGAGGAAACCGCCCGCTTCGTCTCCACTGTGCGGGAGCTGGGCTGCAAGGTCGCGGTCGACGACTTCGGCGCCGGCTACACCACCTTCCGGCACCTCAAGTCCCTGACCGTGGACCTGGTGAAGATCGACGGCTCCTTCGTGCGCGGCATTCTCGAGTGCCCCCACAACCAGCTCTTCATCCGCAACCTGCTGAGCCTCGCCCAGTCGCTCGGCCTGGAGACCGTAGCCGAGTGCGTCGAGACGGTGGAGGACGCCGAGTACTTGCGGAACGAGGGGGTCGAGCTGCTTCAGGGCTACTACTTCGGCAAGCCCAGCTTCGAGCCCGCCTGGAAGACAGCGGCACACAAGAACGAGGCGGGCGCGGCCGAGCCGTCGGAGGAGCTGCGCCGGGCCGCCAACTGAGCGGCGCCCGCAAATCTCCGACCGCCGTCCGCGGGGCCGGTCAGTCCCGGTTCTTGCTGTCCTGGTTGCCTTTTCCGGCGGAGAGGGAATCGAGCTGGCGCTGCAGCAGGTCCATCTGCGCCTTCAGCCGGGCCAGGGTCTCGGCGTCCGATTCGCCCTCGTTCTCCCGCCGGCCGTTCTCGGGGGCCTCCGCCTCCGAGGGCACGGCAAACGGCGAGAAGGCTTTCATCGCGCTTTCGAAGAGGGCCATGTTCTGCTTGCCCACCTCTTCCAGGTTGGCGAAGGGGAACATGCCGCCGAAGGTGTCCTGCATGGTCTGGCGCATGCGGTCCTGATTGGTGGCGAAGGCCGTCATCATGTGCTCGAGGTAGCGCGGCACGATCCACTGCATATTGTCGCCGTAGAGGCTGATGAGCTGCCTGAGGAAGGTGATCGGCAGCAGGTTCTGGCCCTTGGATTCCTCCTCGACGATGATCTGGGTCAGCACGGTGCGGGTGATGTCCTCGCCCGTCTTGGCGTCGTAGACGGCGAAGTCCGTGCCCTCTTTGACCATCTGACAGAGGTGGTCCAGGGTCACGTAGCTGCTGGTCGCCGTGTTGTAGAGACGGCGGTTCGCGTACTTCTTGATGGTGATCGGTTCCGCTGTCCCGGCCTTCTCCGCCTCGGCCACGTCCCCGCCCCTCGTCTGTACTCGCGCCATAAGGGATCTAACCTAGCACCGCCGGGTAGGCCTTGTGGAAGGTTTTTTTGCACTGCGTTGTAGGCCTGCTGCAGCGCGACAAGGCGATGATGAGCGGGTCCGGAGCGGCCACGGGCGGCGGCTCCCGGGCTTTCCCGGGGCGGCTGGTCCCGGCCGGGGGGCGCGGCTATACTCGCGCGCGATGTCGCAAGAGGCGGACCTAGAAGAACTGGCGCGGCGCTATCTCGACCTCTGGCAGGACCAGATGAGCGCGCTGGCCGCAGACGAGGACTTTGCGGAGGCCCTGAACCGCCTCTTCGGCACGATGGGCTTTTCCGGGGGCCTGCCGGGCGGCCTACCCGCCGCCGGGGCGGCGGCCTGGGGGGCTTGGCCCGCCATCCTGGCGGGCCTGGCGGAGGAGCGAAGGGCCGATGGCGCGAGCGGACGACAGGGCCAAGCATCGGGCGGGTCTCCGGCCGGCGCCCCGTCTGGGGCCGCGCCCGCTGGCGCTGCACCTGAGCCTGGCGGTGCTCGCCTGGCAGAGCTCGAAAGCCGCCTTGCCGCTCTTGAGGCACGACTCGCTGCCCTGGAAGGGGGAGCTGGCGAAGACCGCGGCGGCGCTCAGAAGCGACCTCGACGGGCTCGCCGATGAGGCCCTGAACGACGCGGTCTCCGCCGAGGCCGACCGCCGCTTCGCGGCACTGCTGGAGGGTCTGCAGGCCTACCGGGCCCATCCCTACGGGCGAGATCTCGAGGATCCGCCCGAGGTCTGGCGCGAGGGCAGCAGCCGCCTGCTCGACTATGGCGCCAGAAAGGGCCGGAAGGCCGGCGGCACGGCGGGCACGCCCCTGCTGGTGGTGCCGTCGCTGATCAACCGGGCCTACATCCTCGATCTCAGCGAAGAGACGAGCCTGCTGCGCTGGCTCGCCAAGCGCGGTTTCCGGCCCTTCCTCATGGACTGGGATCGGCCGGGGCCCGATGAGCGGAGCTTCACCCTGACCGACTACGTGGCCGGCCGCCTGGAGCGTGCCCTTGACCGGGTGCTGGAGCTTTGCGGCCAGCCGCCGCGTCTCCTGGGCTACTGCATGGGCGGCTTGCTGGCGCTTGCCCTGGCGGCGCGGCGCGGCCGGGACGTGAGCGGCCTGGCCCTGCTCGCCACCCCCTGGGACTTCCACGCCGAGCAGGCCGCCCAGGCGCGCCTGGCCGGCGCCAGCCTGAGCGCTCTCGGACCCGTCGTCGACGCCCTGGGCGAGCTCCCCGTCGACGCCATTCAGGCCTTCTTCGCCGGTCTCGATCCCCTGCTCGTGGTCCGCAAGTTCGTCGCCTTCGCAGGCCTGGAACGCGACGACCCCAAGGCGCTCCAGTTCGTCGCCCTGGAGGACTGGCTGAACGACGGCGTGCCGCTGGCCGGCCCGGTCGCCCGCGAGTGCCTGGCCGGCTGGTACGGTCAGAACACGACCGGGCGGGGGCAGTGGCGGATCGCCGGCCAGCCGGTCCTGCCCGAGCGGATCTCGCCGCCCAGCCTCTGCGTGCTGCCCTACCACGACCGGATCGTCCCGCCCGCCTCGGCCGAGGCGCTCGCCCGGGCTCTGCCGGACTGCACGCCCTGCCGGCCCTCGGTCGGCCATGTCGGCATGATGGCGAGCGGGGTCGCCAAGACGCGGGTCTGGCGGCCGCTCGCCGCCTGGCTCGCCCAGCCCGGAGCGCAGCCGGGCTAGCAGGGCCCAGGGGACCTTGCGCATGGGCTGTGCAAGTGCTTAATAGAGTAGAGCCTTGCTGCAATGCAGCGAGACCCCCGATGCCGCCGGACAGCGCCATTTCGGCCGTCCGGTTTCCGGGCACGACGACAAGCAGCAGGAGAATTGGGATATGACGGACGTCGTTATCGCGGGCGCCGCCCGCACTGCGGTTGGGGCCTTCAACGGGGGTCTGTCCTCCGTGCCGGCGAGCTATCTCGGTTCGGTCGCCATCAAGGAAGCCCTCAAGCGTGCCGAGGTCGATGCAGCCGAGGTCGACGAGGCCATCCTGGGGCAGATCCTGACCGCCGGCGCGGGCCAGAACCCGGCCCGCCAGGCGGCGCTGGGCGCGGGCATTCCCTACGAGAAGACCGCCTACCAGATCAACCAGCTCTGCGGCTCCGGCCTGCGCTCGGTGGCGCTCGGCCGGCAGGCGATCAAGCTGGGCGACAGCGATGTCGTGGTTGCCGGCGGGCAGGAATCCATGAGCCAGGCGCCCCATCTCGCGCATCTGCGCAACGGCGCCAAGATGGGCGATGTCCAGCTGGTGGATTCCATGATCCGCGACGGCCTCTGGTGCGCCTTCAACGGCTACCACATGGGCAACACCGCCGAGAACATCGCCCAGAAATGGCAGCTCACCCGCGAGGAGCAGGACGCCTTCGCGGCCAACTCCCAGCAGAAGGCGGAGGACGCCCAGGACTCCAGCAAGTTCGGCGACGAGATCACGCCGGTGACCATCTCGACCCGCAAGGGCGACGTGGTGGTCGACACCGACGAGCATCCCAAGCCCGGCACCACGGCCGAGAGCCTGGGCAAGCTGCGCCCGGCCTTCGACAGGGAAGGCACGGTGACCGCCGGCAACGCCAGCGGCATCAACGACGGCGCCGCCGCCGTCGTGCTGATGAGCGCCGAGACCGCCGAGAAGCGCGGCGTCACGCCGCTGGCCCGGATCGTCTCCTGGGCCACGGCCGGCGTCGATCCGGCGGTCATGGGAACGGGGCCGATCCCCGCCAGCCGCCTCGCCCTCGAGCGCGCCGGCTGGAGCGCCGACGATCTGGACCTTATCGAGGCCAACGAGGCCTTCGCGGCCCAGGCGCTCGCGGTCAACAAGGACATGGGCTGGGATCCCGAGAGGGTGAACGTCAACGGCGGGGCCATCGCGCTCGGCCATCCCATCGGCGCCTCGGGCGCGCGCTGCCTGACCACTCTGCTCTACGAGATGCAGAAGCGCGACGCCAAGAAGGGCCTGGCGACGCTTTGCATCGGGGGCGGAATGGGCATCGCCATGTGCGTGGCGCGCGACTGAGGGCGCGCCGCGACGAGGAAGCAAGAGCAGGGAGGGAAGGCTCATGGCACGCGTGGCCTTGGTCACCGGGGGGACCCGGGGCATCGGCGAGGCGATCTCCAAGGCGTTGAAGGACGCCGGCTACGGGGTCGCGGCCACCTACGGCGGCAACGACGAGGCCGCCGCCAAGTTCAAGGAGGCGACCGGAATCGCCGTCTATAAATGGGACGTCGGCGATTTCGAAGCCTGCCGGAAGGGTATCGCCCAGGTCGAGGAGGAACAGGGCCCGGTCGATACCCTGGTCAACAACGCCGGCATCACCCGCGACGGCATGTTCCACAAGATGACCCCGGAGAACTGGACCGCGGTCATCAACACCAACCTCAGCTCGGTCTTCAACATGACCCGCAACGTGATCGAGGGGATGCGCGCGCGCGGCTTCGGCCGGGTCATCTCCATCTCCTCGATCAACGGCCAGAAGGGGCAGATGGGCCAGGCCAACTATTCGGCGGCCAAGGCGGGCCTGATCGGCTTCACCAAGGCGGTGGCGCTCGAGAATGCCAACAAGAGCATCACCGTCAACGCCATCGCGCCGGGCTACATCGCCACCGAGATGGTGCGGGCCGTGCCGGAAGAGGTCTTGAACAGCAAGATCATCCCGCAGATCCCGGTCGGCCGCCTCGGCGAGGCCGAGGAGATCGGCCGCGCGGTGGTCTTTCTGGCGGAGGAGGAGAGCGGCTTCATCACCGGCTCCACCCTGACCATCAACGGCGGCCAGTACATGGCCTAGACGGCGGCGCGCGGTCTGGAATCCGGACGCGCCGTCACGCCGGCATCGAAGTAGAAGCCCCCGCCTGGTTCCCAAATCCTGGGAGGCCAGGCGGGGGCTTTTCGCTTGGCCAGGCAGCCGGTCGGTGCGGCCGGGCCGGCCGCAGGATTACTCTTGCCGCAACCTTGCCTGTGCTAGACTGGGCGCGTCATGCATATGGATGTGGTTGATCTCAGGGACTTCTACGAGACCCGCCTGGGGCAGGTGGCGCGGCACATGATCCGCCGCGGCGTTCGCACCATGTGGCCCAATCTGCGGGGCGAGAGCCTGCTGGGCCTGGGTTACGCCACGCCCTATCTGCGCCAATACCGCGACGAGGCGGAGCGGGTGGTCGCCTGCATGCCGGCGAACCAGGGGGTCCTGCATTGGCCGCCGGAAGGTCCCTGGTCGGTGGCCCTCAGCGAGGAGACCGAGCTGCCTCTGCCCGACTACACTCTCGACCGGGTGCTGCTGGTGCACGGGCTGGAGAGCAGCGACCATCTCTCGGCCCTGCTCCGGGAGGTCTGGCGGGTGCTGACCGGCAACGGGCGGCTCCTGGTGGTGGTGCCCAACCGGCGCGGCATCTGGGCCCGGGTCGAGCGCACGCCCTTCGGCAGCGGCCACCCCTACAGCCAGCCCCAGCTCTCCAAGCTGCTGCGCGCCAACATGTTCACGCCGACCCGCAGCGCTGGCGCCCTCTTCGTGCCGCCGACGCGCTCGCGGGCCCTGCTGCGCTCGGCGGCGGCCTGGGAGCGCATGGGCACCCGCTGGTTCCCGCGCTTCGCCGGAGTGCAACTGATCGAGGCGGGCAAGCAGCTCTATTCGCCGAGCCGCACGGCCCAGAAGGCGGTGCGCCGCGGCCGGCCCGTCGTGGTCGCCATGCCCCAGGTGGCCCGCCGCCTGCCGCGCCAGCCGGTCTCTTAGCTGTCCGATCTTGCGGTGCGGGCCGGCACCGATACACGTGGTGGATACAGCCTATTCCCTGCGCAGCAGGAACATGGCGTTGCGGCCGGTCAGGTTGGCGCGGCGCAGGGAGTTGATGCGCCGGGCCCGGCCGTCCCGGTCGAGGGAGAGGGAGCGCTCCACCGTCACGCCGAGGGACTCGCAGAGGTTCTCGAAGTCGCTGATGGTGCAGAGATGGATGTTGGGCGTGTCGTACCAGGTCATGGGCAGCGTGTCGGTGACCGGCATGCGGCCCGTCAGCAGAAGCCCTAGGCGCACCCGCCAGTAGCCGAAGTTGGGGAAGGACACGATGGCCCGCCGGCCGATGCGCACCAGATGGCTGAGCACCCGCCGCGGGTCGTGGGTCGCCTGCAGGGTCTGGCTGAGGATCGCGTAGTCGAAGGCCTCGTCCGGGTAGTCCGCCAGGTCCGTGTCGGCGTCTCCCTGGATCACGCTGAGCCCGTGGCTGACGCAGGCGTTCACCCCTTCCTGGCTGAGCTCGATGCCGCGGCCGGTGACCTGCTTCACGTGGACCAGGTAGTCGAGCAGCGAGCCGTCGCCGCAGCCGACGTCGAGCACCCGCGCGCCCGGTTCGACCATGTCGGCGATGAGCTGCAGGTCGGCGCGTATGCGGCTTGCCTGCCGCCGCGCCATCTGCGCGCGCGGGCTCATGAGTCCCGCAGGCCGAGCTGTTCCCGGCAGCCCGAGAGGAAGCCCCGGAGCGTGCTCCAGAACTCGGGCTCCTCCAGCAGGAAGGCGTCGTGTCCCTTGTCGGACTCGATCTCGACGAAGCTGACGTCGGCGGCGACGGCATTGAGGGCGCGCACCAGGTCGCGGCTTTCCGCCGTGGGGAACAGCCAGTCGCTGGTGAAGGAGACCACGCAGAAGCGCACGGGCGTGTCATGGAAGGCGTTCGCCAGCACGCCATCGTAGTCGGCGGCTAGGTCGAAGTAGTCCATGGCCCGGGTGATGAAGAGGTAGGAGTTGGCGTCGAAGCGGTCGACGAAGGTCGAGCCCTGGTGGCGCAGGTAGCTCTCCACCTGGAAGTCGGCGTCGAAGCCATAGGTGACGCCTGTGCGGTCCTGCAGCCGGCGGCCGAACTTGCGGGTGAGCGCTGCCTCGGAAAGATAGGTGATGTGGGCGGCCATGCGGGCGACCGCGAGACCCCGGCTGGGCGTCTTGCCGTGGCGGTAGTAGTCGCCGTCGCACCAGTCGGGGTCCGCCACGATGGCCTGGCGGCCGACCTCGTGGAAGGCGATGTTCTGGGCCGTGTGCCGGGCCGAGGTGGCGATGGGCACGGCGGCGAAAGTGCGCTCGGGATAGGTGGCGGCCAGCTGCAGCACCTGCATGCCGCCCATGGAGCCGCCGAGGGTGCAGAAGAGGCGCTCGATTCCCAGGTGGTCCAGCAGCAGCACCTGGGCGCGCACCATGTCGGCCACCGTGATGACGGGAAGGCCGAGCCCCCAGGGCTCGCCGGTCGCCGGGTTGATCTCGCGCGGGCCGATGCTGCCCATGCAGCCGCCGGGCACGTTGGCGCAGATGACGAAGTAGCGCTCGGTGTCGAGCGGCTTGCCAGGGCCCACCATCATGTCCCACCAGCCGGGCTTGCCGGTGATCGGGTGGGCCTCGGCCATGAACTGGTCGCCGGTGAGCGCGTGGCAGACGAGGACGGCGTTGCTGCGCTCGGCGTTCAGCGTGCCGTAGGTCTGGTAGGCCATGGTGAAGGGCCCCAGCTCGACGCCGCAGTCGAGCCTGAGGGGTGCGTCGCGGCCGAGCTCGACCCGCGCGCCCGGCAGGCTCTCGACCTTGGCCGTCCAACTGTCCGCGGGATCGTGCTTGTTCATCAGGCTGTCCGGCATTGCCGTATCCCTAGGGAGGCGATAGCTAGTGGGCCGGACGGGGGCCTGTCAACGGCTTTCAAAGGTCGAGGTTTCCTTTGCTTTTGGCCTTGCCAGCGACTAATTCTAGGCGCTCGCGAGCCTCACATACACCGTACTTCGATGACCGACGATAGCCCTTCGCTGGACGATCTGCGCCGCGAAATAGACGAGATCGACGTTGCCGTCCACGACCTGCTGATGCGCCGCGTGGCGCTGGCGGACAAGGTCGGCGAGGTCAAAGGCGCCGGCGGGCCATACATACGCCCCGGCCGCGAGGCGCGCATCCTGCGCCGCCTGATCGCGCGCCACCATGGGCCGCTGCCCAAGATCGTGCTGGTGCGCATCTGGCGCGAGATCATCTCGGCCATGACGGCGCTCGAAGGACCCTACGCCGTCGCCGTCTACCTGCCCAATCCGGCCGACAGCGGCTTGATGACCCTGGCGCGCGCCCATTACGGCTCGGAGCGGCCGATCCGCCCCCACGAGACGGTCATGGGAGTCCTCGGGGCGGTCAGCAACCGCGAGGCGACCGTGGGCGTGCTGCCACTGCCCAGCGGCGACGAGGCGAACCCCTGGTGGCGCAGCCTGCTGCGCGACGGTGCCGACGTGCCTCGCATCATCGCGCGCCTGCCGTTCGCCGTGCCCGGGCCCAGGCCCGAGGGGCCGGAGGCACTCGCCGTTTCGCTCGCGGTGCCGGAAGCCAGCGAGCGGAACAACAGCTTCCTGGTCGCCGAGAACCGCGCGCGGCTCTCCCGCGGCGGCTTCCGGGACGCGCTCGGCAAGGCCGATTTCCACGTGCTCGACATGCAGATCTGGGTCCCCGACGGCGAGGCGCCGCTGGTGCTGGCCGAGGTCGAGGGCTTCGTGGACCGGGACGACCCGCGCCTGAAGCGGCTCGCCGAGGACGGCGACTCGCCGATCGGCCCTCCGCGGCTGCTGGGCAGCTACGCGGTGCCGCTTTCCGCCGAGGAGCTCGCGCCCGATCCGGCGGAGCCGGCGGGATGACTCTCTCGCCGCGTCCGGGGATTATGGACGTCGCGCCCTACGTCGGCGGCGCGGCGGTGGTGGCGGGCTACGCCGATCCGATCCGGCTCGCCTCAAACGAGAACCCCCTGGGCGCCAGCCCCAAGGCGCAGGAGGCCTATGCGGCGCTCGCCCCGGAGCTGCACCGCTACCCCGATGGCGGCGCCCAGGCGCTGCGCGAGGCGATCGCTACGCGCTATGGCCTGGATCCACAGCGGATCGTCTGCGGCGCCGGCTCGGACGAACTGATCTCGCTTCTGATCCGCGCCTACGCCGGGCCCGGCGACGAGGTCCTCTACAGCGCCCACGGCTTCCTCATGTACGCCATCGCCGCCCGTACCGCCGGCGCCACGCCGGTGGCCGTGCCCGAGCGCGACCTGGTGGCGGACGTGGACGCGCTGCTGACGCGGGCGGGCCTGCGCACCCGGGTGGTCTGCCTCGCCAATCCCAACAACCCGACCGGCAGCTACCTGCCGGGCCCGGAGGTCGAGCGTCTCGTCGAAGGCTTGCCCGATCACACCCTGCTGCTGCTCGACGCGGCCTACGCCGAGTACGTGGTCCGCAACGACTACGAGGGCGGCGCCAAGCTGGCGGGCTCCTCGAGCAGGGTCGTGATGACCCGCACCTTCTCCAAGATCCACGGTCTGGCCGGGCTGCGCCTGGGCTGGGCCTACGGTCCGCCCGAAGTGATCGACGTGCTGAACCGTATGCGGGGGCCCTTTAACGTGGGCGCCGCGGCGCTCGCCGCCGGCCTGGCGGCCATCGAGGACCAGGAACACGTCGACCGTTCGCGCGAGCACAACGCCGAGTGGCTCGAGTGGTTCAGCGAACGCATGAAGTCCCTCGGCCTCGATCCGCGCCCCAGCGCGGGCAATTTCGTGCTGCTGCGCTTTCCCGAAGGTTGCGGCCACACCGCCGAGGCCGCGCAGGCCTGGCTCGAGGACCGGGGCATCCTGGTGCGGGGCATGGCGGCCTACGGCCTGCCGGACTGCCTGCGGGTCACCATCGGCACCGAGCGCGAGATGAAGGCGGTGGCCGACGCCTTCGGCGAGCTGTTCTCGTGAGCGCGGGCGGCGGCGAGGGGCGGCCGCTTTTCGCGCGGGTCGCCTTCATCGGCATGGGCCTGATCGGCTCCTCGCTCGCCCGGGCGGCCAGGCGTGGCGGGCTGGCGGGGTCGATCGTCGGCTGCGCGCGGAGCGAAGGGACCCGGGCCAAGTCCCTCGAGCTGGGCCTTGCCGAGGCCATGTTCGAGGATCCCGCCGAAGCGGTCGAGGGCGCGGACCTGGTGGTGGTCTGCACGCCGCTCGGCGCCTACCCCGGGATTGCCCAGGCCATGTCCCCGGGGCTCGCGCCGGGCGCCATCGTCAGCGACGTGGGCTCGGTCAAGCAGGCGGCGATCCGCGACATCGGGCCCTGTCTGCCCGAGGGGGTCCACTTCGTCCCCGGCCACCCGGTCGCCGGCACCGAGCATTCGGGCCCCGAGGCGGGTTTCGCCGAGCTGTTCGAGGACCGCTGGTGCATCCTGACCCCGCCGCCGGGCACCGACGCCGAGGCGCTGGAGAAGGTGGCCGACCTCTGGCGCGGCTGCGGCGCCATGGTTCAGGTCATGGAGCCCGCCCGCCACGACAAGGTGCTGGCCATCACCTCGCACCTGCCGCATCTGATCGCCTACACCATCGTCGGCACCGCGACCAATCTGGAGGAGAGCGAGCGGGCCGAGGTGGTGAAGTTCTCGGCCAGCGGCTTTCGCGACTTCACCCGCATCGCCGCCTCCGACCCCATCATGTGGCGCGACATCTTCCTCAACAACCGCGAGGCGGTGCTGGAGATGCTGCAGCGCTTCAACGAGGACATCACGGCGCTCCAGCGGGCGATCCGATGGGGCGAGGGCGAGGTGCTGGAGAGCCTGTTCCGCCGCACCCGGGAAATCCGTTCCGGGGTCATCGAGGCCCACCAGGCGGGCACCTTCGACACTAGAGAACGGGAGAAATTCGGGCCAGACGCAGGGGACCCAGGAACAGATAGCCCTCGCGAAGGCTGATCGGCAGGTCGACCGCCGCCCGGCCGCGGGCGTCGCGCTGGCTGGAGAAGGCGGCGATGGCGGCCTGGGTGAGGGTGACCTGGTCCTTCGAGAGCTGCCCGAGCTCGCCGAGGCGTGCGATCAGCTCGCCGAGGCCCGCGACACGCGCCCTGAGGAGGCCCTGGGGGCGGAACTGCGGATCCAGGCTCAGCTCCCCGCTCGCCGTCAGGCCGAGGGGTGCCCACTCCATCTCAATGCGTTTCAGGTCCAGCGCCCCGCCCGCCTCGCGCCAAAGGGTGAGCGCCAGGCGGGGATCGGTGTTGGGGATGATGCCTCGGACCACGCCTTCGACCAGCAGGCTCTCGGCCTCGGGGTCGAAAGGGCCCGCAAGCTCGGGGGGCAGTGCCAGGCCGCGCAGCTCGCCGGCGAAGACATGGCCGGAGAGGCCCCCATTCTCCCCCTCGTAGGCGGGCGCCAGGCTGAGCTTGAGCCGGTCCGCCAGGAAGCGGCCGAGGGGGGTGGCCGTGAGGTCCATGACCTCGAGCTCGGCCTCGGCGCTCTCGATGCGCCCGTCGGTCCCGAGCCGCAGGACGCCCTCGGCCCGCTGGCTGTCCAGGCTGGCGCCGCTCAGCCGGCCGAACCTGAGGCCGTCGAGCTCCTGGCGGCCGGCGAAGTCGACGGCGACGGTCTGCGGGTCCCAGAGCGCCGAGCGGCCGGTCAGCGCCGCGCCGCGCCAGCGCGAGCCGTCGGGCGCCGCGATCGACGGCGCCTCGAAGCGGGCCACGTGCTCGAGCGGAAAGCCGCCGATCTCGGGGCCGATATAGCTGATCTCGTAGCCGCGCAGGGCCTGCGCCTCGCTCCAGCCGGCGATGCCGCTCTCGAGCTGCCCGGCCCACCAGAACCAGTAGGCGGAGGCCGCGGCAGCGGCGATGATCAACCAGGTGAGGCTCGCGACGACCAGGGAGCGGATGCGCATGGCGCGCGGATCTTGGCAGATCGGCTGCTGTTTGTCGCCCCGACTTGCCCTATCCTGAAGTCATGAGGAACCGGCCAAATCCGGGCGCGCCGTGCGCCGAGGGTGCTCGCGATGAAGGCGGTCCCGCTGGGGCAACGGGCGGGACACGCCTGGTTCTGCCGGCCAAGCGGGACATCTGGGTCTTCGCCTACGGTTCGCTCATGTGGAACCCGGGCTTCCCGCACCTGGAGGTGCGCCGCGGCCGGCTCTACGGCTTCCACCGGCGCTTCTGCATCTACTCCCACGTCTACCGGGGCACGCCGGACTGCCCCGGCCTGGTGCTCGGCCTCGACCGGGGCGGCTCCTGCGAGGGGCTGGCCTTCCGGGTGCCGGCCGGCGAGGCGGTCGAGGTCATGGACTATCTCTACGAGCGGGAGCTGGTGACCGAGGTCTACGTTCCGCGCTGGCTGGAGGTCGCCACCTCCCGGGGCCGGCTGCGGGCCGCGGGTTTCGTGGTGGACCGGGCCCACGAGCAGTTCACCGGGCCGCTGTGCCCGGAGGAGACGCTCGCCCTGGTGCTGCAGGGCCACGGGACCGGCGGCTCCTGTCTCGACTACCTGCGCAAGACGGTGCACCACATGGAGGCGCTCGGCCTCGCCGATCGGGGGCTCAGGCGGCTGCTGCGCGCTGCCGAGGGCCGCGGCTGAAGAGAGGCGCCTCGGGTCGGCTGCTCGTTCAGCCGCAGCGGGAATAGCCGCAAGAGAGGCAGAGGTCGCAGCCCTCTTGGAACACCAGAGAGGCGCTGCCGCACTTGGGGCACTGGCGCACTGCCCGGGGCGAGGGCTGCGCCTCGGCGCCGGGTGCCCCAGAGGCTCCGGAGGCCGCGGCCGCGAGACGCTTCGCCTCGGCCCGGCCCTCGGGCGTCGGCAGGAAGCCGATGTCGATCATGTGCTGCTCGATCACGTCGCCGATGGCGGCCAGCAGCGAGGGCACGTAGCGCCCGCCCATCCAGGCGCCGCCGCGCGGGTCGAAGACCGCCTTCAGCTCCTCCACCACGAAGGAGACGTCGCCGCCGCGCCGGAACACGGCGCTGATCATGCGGGTCAGCGCCAGGGTCCAGGCGTAGTGCTCCATGTTCTTGGAGTTGATGAAGATCTCGAAGGGCCGGCGGCGCCCGTCCTGGACCACGTCGTTGAGGGTGATGTAGATGGCGTGGTCGCTCTCCGGCCAGCGCAGCTTGTAGGTGCGACCGGGCAGAGCCTCGGGGCGGGCAAGCGGCTGGGTCATGTAGACCACGCCGCCCTGCTCGACGCTGGCTTCGGCGTCGCCGCGCAGCGGCGGCGGGGCCGCCTCGGGCACCTCCTCCTCGGCCCCCGCCGCCGGGGCGGGCGCGGCCGCAGGCTCCGCTGCGTAGGAGGCGCCGCTGCGGGCCTCCAGCACGGCGCCGGTCACGGGGTTGGGCCGATAGGTGGTGCAGCCCTTGCAGCCCAGCTCGTAGGCCTGCAGGTAGACGTCGCGGAAGGCCTCGAAGGGGATGTCCTCGGGCAGGTTGATGGTCTTGGAGACCGAGCTGTCGACGAACTTCTGGACCGCGGCCTGCATGACCACGTGGGCCGCGGGCTCGAGCGTCTGGGCATCGACGAAGGCCTCGGTGAGCGGCGCCTCCTCGCCCTTCAGCCGGCGGAAGAGACGGTAGGCGTAGTCGCTCACCTCCTCCACGTCGCGGCTGCCGTCGGGCCGCAGGATGGTGCGTTGGGCGGTGAAGGCGAAGACCGGCTCGAGCCCCGAAGAGATATTGTCGGCGAAGAGGGAGATGGTGCCCGTCGGCGCCACCGAGGTGACGAGGGCGTTCCTCATGCCGTGCTCGGCGATGGCCTCGCGCACCTCCTTGTCGAGGCCCTGAACGGTCTCGCCCGCCAAATAGGGCTCCCGGTCGAAGAGGGGAAAGGCGCCCTTTTCCCGGGCCAGCTCCGCGGAGGCGAGGTAGGCCGCGCGCTGCAGCGCCTTCATCCAGGCTTCCGTCAGCTCCACGGCGTCGGCGCTGCCGTAGCGCGCGCCGCACATGATGAGGGCATCGGCGAGGCCGGTGATGCCGAGGCCGATGCGGCGCTTGGCCTGGGCCTCGTGCTTCTGGGCGGCGAGCGGAAAGCGCGAGGCGTCGATGGCGTTGTCCAGCATGCGCACGGCGGCGGGCACCAGAGCATCCAGCGCCGCCAAGTCGAGCCCGGCGTCCTTCTCGAAGGGGCGCATCACCAGCTTGGCCAGGTTGATCGAGCCCAAGAGGCAGGCGCCGTAGGGCGGCAAGGGCTGCTCGCCGCAGGGGTTGGTGCTGTGGATCTCCTCGCAGTAGTGGAGATTGTTGCGGGCGTTGATCCGGTCAATGAAGATCACGCCCGGCTCGGCGTAGGCGTAGGTCGCCCGCATGATGCGGTCGAACAGCTCGCGCGCCGGGACCACCTTGTGGATGGCGCCGCCGAAGGTAAGCTGCCAGGGCGCGTCCTCCTTCACCGCCTGCATGAAGGCGTCGGTCACCAGGACCGAGAGGTTGAACATGCGCAGGCGCTCGGGGTCCTCCTTGGCGGCGATGAAGTCCTCGATGTCCGGATGGTCGCAGCGCAGGGTGCCCATCATGGCGCCGCGCCTGGAGCCCGCGCTCATGATGGTGCGGCACATGGCGTCCCAGACGTGCATGAAGCTGAGCGGCCCGGAGGCGTCGGCCCCGATGCCGTGCACCAGCGCGCCCTTGGGCCTGAGCGTCGAGAAGTCGTAGCCGATGCCGCCGCCCTGCTGGAGGGTCAGCGCCGCTTCCTTGAGGTTCTCGAAGATGCCCGTCATGTCGTCCGGGACGGTGCCCATGACGAAGCAGTTGAAGAGCGTCACCCGCCGGTCGGTGCCGGCGCCGGCGAGGATGCGTCCGGCCGGGATGAAGCGGAAGTCGGCGAGGGCGTCGGCGAAGCGCTGCTGCCACTTGGCGGGCTCGGCCTCGGGCTTGGCGAGCGCGGCGGCGACCCGGCCCCAGGTGTCCTCGACGGTTTTGTCCACAGGGTCGCCCGCCTCGGTCCTGAAGCGGTATTTTGTATCCCAGATGCGCTGAGAAATGGCGGAAATCTGCGACATTGCCCGCTCATCCTGCAATCGGCGCCGGTGCCGGCACGGGATCTGTCAGCAAGCTTTTGCAAAGTCTGAACAACCCGCGCCGCAGGGTCAGGATAGAAGGGCCGTGCGGCCGGGTCAAATGGATGTTCGGAATTTGTTCCCTTTTCATTCGCGGAGCTTCAGGCGACCCGCACCCGCCGCTCCGGGGCGCCGGAACGCCCACAGAATTATCCACAAGCCCAGGAGCGGGCCGCTCAAGCCGCCTCCGGGGCCGAGAGCCGGGCGCTCGCGTCCTCGATGTCGTGCTCCAGGCGCGCCATGAAGTCACGGCGCGGCAGGCCCGGCGGGATCGGCGGCAGGATCTCGACCACGATCACGCCCGGCCGCTTGACGAAGGCGCGGCGCTGCCAGTAGAGGCCGGAGTTGAGGGCGATCGGCACTACCGGTGCGGCGAGTTGCTGGTAGAGGGCCGCGATCCCCGGGTGATAGGGCCGGCGCTGGCCGGGCAGGGTGCGCGTGCCCTCGGGGAAGATCACGATCGGGCGGCCCTGGGCAAGATGGGCCCGCGCCGACTTCACCATGGCGCGCAGGGCCTTGGCGCCGCCGGCCCGGTCGATAGCCACCACGCCGGACTTGGCCAGGAGCCAGCCGTAGACCGGGATCCGGGTCAGCTCCTTCTTCACCACGTAGCAGCCGTCCTCGATGAACAGGCAGAAGGCGAGGGTGTCCCAGGCCGACTGGTGCTTGGCGGCGGCGATGTAGGGCCCGTCCGGCAGGTTCTCGCGGCCGCGGATCTCGTGACGGATGCCGCAGATGACCCGGAGGTTCCACAACAAGAAGCGCATCCAGGCCCTGCCGAGGATGATCGTCACCCGCCGCGGCAGGACGAGCGCCGGCAGTGCCGCGGTCAGGAAGACCGCCCCGGTGCCGAAGAACACCAGGTTGAACAGCAGCGAGCGCAGGAAGCTCATGGAGAGGGATCCAGCAGTCGGCCGCGCAGCCAGGCGAAGAGGAACTTGCTGTACTCGCGCGCCAGCAGCCAGGCGCTCCCAGGCCAGCGCCACCAGTCGGCCTGCTTGAAGTTGGTGGTGAAGACCGGGTGGGGCAGGATCTCCACCTCCGGCATGGCGAGGCGGAACTCCAGCAGCGAGCGCGGCATGTGGTAGACGGCGGTCACCAGGCGCAGGGTGTCGAAGCCCTGCTCGCGCATCCAGGCGGCGGTCTCCTCGGCGTTGCCGCGGGTGTCGCCGGCCTCGTAGCCGAGCACGACGCAGCAGGCGAGCTCCGGCGGCGCGATGCGGTCGATGCGCAGCAGCTCGGAGACCTCGACGCCGCGCTCGACGCCGGAGACGAAGAGCTGCTGGGCGCGGTCCTGGGCCAGCAGCTCGAAGCCCTGGCGCAGACGGCCAATGCCGCCGGTCAAGACCACGATGGCGTCGGTCCGGCGCTCCGGGTCGCTGACCTCGGTCGGCAGGGCCGCGGCATACCAGACGAGACCGGCCAGCCAGAGCCCGAAGACCACCGCCAGGGCGGCTAGGAGGCGAGCCAGCAAGCGCCCGGGAGACCTCTCTGCCATGACCGCCAAATCCGGTTTGCCCGACCTATGGCATGCGCGCCAGGTTGCGCAGGACGGTGATGCGGGCGGTGAGCATGGCGACCAGCGCGGTCACCGCCGGCAGCAGCAGCAGGGCGGCCCAGCCCCCCAGGGACAGGGAGATGTCGGGCAGCACCTCGTTCTGGGTGGCCCGCAGCCAGGCGCCCGCGGCCAGGATGGTCGCCGCCGCCAGCGCCAGGCCGACCAGCCCGCCGCGCAGGCCGAGCCTGAGGGCGTGGAGCTGGAACTGCTTGGCGACGTAGGCGTCCTGGGCACCGATCAGGTGCAGCAGTCCGATGACCTGGCTGTGGATGGCGAGGCCGGTCCGGGTCAGGAAGACCACCGCCACCACGGCGCAGAGGATGATCAGCAGCAGCACCACCAAGGCGCCCAGCTTGACCGAGCGTCCGAGCGCCAGCAGGTCGCCCACCCAGCGCTGATGATCGTCGATCAGGGCGCCGGGGGCGACGGCGGCGAGCCGCGCCTGCAGGTCCTTGAGGTCGGGCGCGGCGCCGGGCTCGAGCTCGACGGCGACCAGGTTGGGCACCGGCAGATCGTGCTCGGCCGCGACGTCGCCGAGCCAGGGCTCGAGTAAAGCGGAGATCTCGGCCCGGTCCAGCAGCTCGGCCGCCGCGACCCCGTCCTCCTCGCTCAAGAGCCGGAGCAGGCGGTCGAGCTGGGTCTGGTAGGCCTCCGGCCGCGCCTCGGGACCGAGCGGCGGCACCTGGACGGTGAGCCCGCCGGCCAGGTCCTTCTGCCAGTCGGCGGTCACTTGGTGAATCAGCAGGGCGGCCGCCAGCGCCAGCGCCGCCAAGTAGACCATGACCGCCACGATCCAGGGCAGGAAAGGCCCGGAGGCGTCGTCGTCCAGCGGGACTTCGCGGTTGGCCATCGAGATCTAGGCCGCGCTTTCGGCGGTCGCCCGCGGCGGCCTGTAGGCGGACTTCTCGCGCTTCACGGCGCCGTCCTCGAGCCGCAGCACCGAGTGCTTGAAGCGCGCCACCAGGGATTCGTTGTGGGTCGCGATCAAGACCGTCGTGCCGAGCTTGTTCAGCTCCTCGAAGAGGTAGAGCAGGCGCACGGCCAGGCGGTCGTCCACGTTGCCGGTGGGCTCGTCGGCGAGCAGCAGGCTGGGCCGCGCGATCACCGCCCGGGCGATGGCGACGCGCTGCTGCTGGCCGCCGGAGAGGGTCGGCGGATAGGCCTCGAGCTGGTCCGCGAGGCCGACCCAGGACAGGAGCTCGGTCACGTGGGTATGGATCTTCGCGCCCCGCTGGCCGGTGACCCGCAGGGGCAGGGCGACGTTCTCCACCACCGTCAGGTGGTCGAGCAGGCGGAAATCCTGGAACACCACGCCGATGCGCCGGCGCATCTGGGCGCGCTCGTTACGGTCGAGGCCCGCGACGTCGCGGCCGAACAGGCTGATACGGCCGCTGGTCGGCTGGTGCGCCAGAAACATGAGGCGCAGCAGCGAGGACTTGCCCGCCCCGCTCGGTCCGGCGACGAAATGAAAGGACCCGGGGTCGAGATCGAAGTAGACCCGGCTCAGTACCTCCGGACCCGCGTCGTAGCGCAGCGATACGTCTTCGAAGCGGACCACGGTGCACACTAACCTCTATGCTATAACGCGCGCGAGCATCGCATAGGGCCGGCGGAGTCGTAAAGCGCCTCGCCGGAGACCTGGAAGGGCGTTTTTCCGGCGATCTTGCGCCCTTTGGCGGGCGCTCTTATAAGAAACGTTGAGGGGTTTTTGGGGACTGCCGCCGCCATGAAGCTGGTCTGCCCGAGCTGCTCCAGCAGCTTCGTCGTAGATTCGAGCGCGCTCGGCGCCGAAGGGCGCACCGTGCGCTGCGGGCGCTGCCGGCACAGCTGGCTGGCCAAGCCCGAGCCCGAGGAGGAGCCCGTCCTGGAGCTCCACTCGCCGGTCGAGGAGCCGGAGGAGGACCCGACCCCCAGGCTGGCCGAATTCGACGCCGAGCGCCGCCGCTCGCGAGAAGCGCGGCGCTCGACCCGGCAACCGATGCGCCGGCGCTCCTCGGCCGGGGGCTGGGTGCTCTTCGTCCTGGTGGTCGCGGCGATCGTCATCGGGGCCGTCTTCGGCCGCCACCAGGTCATGGCCTGGGTGCCGGAGACCGAGAAGCTCTACACCCTGGTGGGCCTGGCGGGTAAGCCGCCGGCAGTGGAAGCGCCTGAGATCCAGCTGCGCCTCCAGGAGATCACCTCGAGCCGGCAGGACCTGGACGGCGAGCCCTCGCTGGTGGTCGAGGGCCAGATCGTCAACCCGACCGACCAGCCCCAGGACGTGCCGCCGCTGGTGGCGACCCTCTACGACCCCCAAGGTACCGAGCTGAAGCGCTGGACCTTCGCGGTGGACGTGGACGTGCTGCCGCCGGGCGGCCGGGTGGCCTTTCAGACCTCCACGGACAACCCGCCGAACCAGGGCAACCTCAACCTCAGCTTCCTGACCGGCCGGCGCTGAACGGCCACGGATCGCGTCGGCGCCGGGCGTACGGCCCGTCGGCCTCGGACCGGCGGCGGCCTCAGCGCACGTCGCCCTTGGCGTAGTAGGCCTCGATGCGCGCCTGGACCAGCTCGAAGACGAAGGAGATGATCCAGTAGATGATCGCCGCCGTGATCAGCATCTCGAAGTGCTTGAACTCCGAGCGGCCCTGGGTGCGGGCGAGGAACATGAGCTCCTGGACGCCGAGGACCGAGATAAGCGAGGAATCCTTCAGCATGGCGATGAACTGATTGCCCGTGGGCGGGACGATCAGCTTCATGGCCTGGGGCAGGATCACCTTGCGCATGGTGAGACCCGGGCGCAGGCCGATCGCCTTGGCGGCCTCCGCCTGGCCCGCAGGGACGCCCTGGATGCCGGCGCGGAAGATCTCGGCCATGTAGGCGCCGTAGCAGAGCGAGAGCGCGATGATGCCGGCGGGCACCGGATCCAGGATCACGCCCATCTGGGGCAGGCCCAGGTAGATGATGTAGACCTGCAGCAGCAGCGGCGTGCCCCGGAAGAAGGAGATGTAGAAGGTCGCCACGCCATAGGCCGGGCCGCTCTTCGACAGGCGCGCCAGCGCCCCGACCAGGGCCAGCACGCAGGCGAAGCCGATCGAGATCATCGAGACGTAGATGGTGGTGAAGGCGCCGGTGAAGATGAGGATCGGCAGGCGCACGGCGATGAAGGGAAAGCTGAGATCGAACGAATAGAAGAAGGCGAGGAAGGCGACGAGGAGCTCGCCCCAGACCACGCCGATCTGCGCCTTGAAGGGCAGCACCACGATCAGCATGGCGTTGAGCGTGAGCGCCGCCGCGACGAGGGCTGCCAGCAGGGTCCTGTCGAAGAGGTCGCCCGGCTCGCCGGGGGTGAAGCCCAAGAGCGGCAGCATGACCTGGGCGAAGCGGTCGCCGCTCAGGTCGAGCAGGAAGAAGAGGGCGAAGAGGACGAGGAAAAGGAGCAGCCGCCGCCCGAGCGGCCGCTCCAGCAACTGACCGAATGCCGGCCCCACCGCCGGCTGCTCCGGGCGCGCGTACCGTCAGGGCGTCACGAGGACGTGTCCGCCGAGGTGATGTCGACGCCGTACCACTTGATCGACAGCTCGGAGAGGGTGCCGTCGTCCCGCATGGAGCCGACGATCTCGGCGAGCGCGGCCCCGAACTCGGGATCGCCCTTGTCGATGGCGACCGACAGGGGCTCGAAGAAGACCGGGTCTCCCACGACGCGCAGGGGATAGCCGCTCTTGATGGCTTCCTGGACCGTCGGCAGGGCGGTCAGCCCGGCATCGAGTCGCACGCCGTCGCCGAGGCGTAGCTCGTCGAACACGTTGGTGTCGGTCTCGTAGGTGCGGATCTCGCCGGGCGTCACCTCGTACTCGAAGGGCGGCGCGCCCTCGGCGTCGATCTCCAGGTCCTTCCTGAGGTAGTTCTCGTAGGTGCAGCCGCCGCAGACGCCGACCCGCTTGCCGTCGATCCCGTCGATGCTCTGGACGTCGGAATCCTTGTGCACGTAGAAGGAGGCCGGCGTGTAGTAGTAGACCGCCGGGAAATCCAGCACCTTGCCGCGCTGCGCCGTCGGGGTCATGGAGCCGACCGAGATATCCCAGCGTCCGCCCCAGCGGCCGGCCGTGATGATCTCCCAGGCCGGGGTCACCCATTCGACCTCCGCGCCCATGCGCTTCGCGATCTCCTGGGCGACCTCGATGTCGAAGCCGTCGAAGCTGCCGTCGGGCTTTTGGAAGGACTGCGGAGGATAGGCGGGGTCCGTCGAAACCTTGAGGATGCCGGTGGAGTTGATGCGGTCGAGCACCTCGCCGGCCCAGGCCGACCCGGACAGCAGAGTGGCGACGCCCGCCGCCGCCAAGACACGCAAGAGGCTTGTCATATTCCAATTCCTCCCTGTATGGCTGCGCCCTTACTCGGGCGCGTTCGATCGATTGAAATGGAATTCGGCGCCCAGTCTAGACTAAGCCGCCACACGGGGGAACTCTCGCGCCGCCTCCCGGTCCGACACTCCGAGGCCAGCCCCGCAGCGCTTGCATCGGCTTCCCGGCAGGCGATTCCGGCGGTAGCGAGACCGGGATCGGGGTCGGCCCGCACGGTCGGGCTGTGGCGCTCCGCGTGTTCCGCGGCCAACGGGCTGGGAGCGAGAGGGGGCGGCTCGATTCTCGCATGGCGAGAGCACTTGCCAGGACAGCGGATGGTCCGATGCCCGGCAACCTTACCTGGCTCGTGCCCGCCCGTCGCGGAGCTTGGACCCGCTTCCCGACAAGAGCGACAGACCTCCGCTCCGCGTCCAGAGCCGGACGAGATCGGGACGGTCCCGGAAGGTCGTCAAAAGTGGCATCGGGGGTGTTGGGGCTGGCGAATCTCCCGACGTCCTCACCGGTCCCGGGTGAATTGGCAGCGCCTCTTGGGCAAGCCAACGGGCACAGGCACGGGTGCTGCACTATACTTGATAGCAAACCAAGTTGGCCGGGTCCGACAGCACGTTTCTCGGCCGCTTCCGTCGTTGAGCCCACGGGGCCGGCCGCGTCGAGGCGCTTCACGCGGCCAGGCAGTGGCCGTCTTCCGCATTCGACAAGAATCAGGAGAAGGGGCAATAGTTGCGGCCGCAGTGGGCGAAAGCCCGGGATGAGGTCTTCTGAATCCAAATGATCCCTGGTTGGGTCAACAGTCTGTTTCGCGAGATCCTGCTTCTGCAGCGCGACGTGCAGAGCGCCCTGGCGCAGGCATTTCGCGAGGCCGCCGCCTCGAACGATTTGTCTCAGGCGGCCATCGTCTTGCTCTTGGCCTTGGTTTTCGGCCTGGTCCACGCCGTAGGGCCGGGCCACGGCAAATCCATCATGATGTCGTATTTCGTGGGCCAGGAGGCCAAAGTCCGACAAGGTCTCCTGGCGAGCATCAAGCTGATCGCCGTGCATGTCGGTTCGGCGATCCTGCTGGTTTTGGCCGCCATCACCGTTCTCGAGATTACATTCGGGCTCCGCCCCGCCGACTTCCCGGTCGTCCGACAGGTCAGCTACGCGGGAGTGGCCGCTGTCGGGCTCTACCTCCTCATCCAGTCCCTGCGCCCCGGGCGCCCGCGGGGACACGCCAATTTGGGCGGGACGCTGCCCTACATCGTTGGGCTGTCGCCATGTCCGCTCACGACTATCGTCATGCTCGCCGCGAGCAGCACTGGAGCGATCGCGTTTGGCGTGCTGGTATCTGCGGCGATGGCCCTCGGTATGGTGGTGACCGTCACCGCATTCGCCGCCGCCGCCATTCTTGCGCGGCGCTGGCTGTTCGTGGCGCTCGATCGGCACATGGCCCGGATCGCACGCATCGGTCAAGTGTTTGAGATCCTTGGAGCCTTGGCCGTGACGGTCATTGGAGTTCTGCTGCTCCTGGCGGAGATTGCCTGAAGTGAAGGACCGCACGCAGCTTGTCTCGCCTCTCGCCGAGCCGACCTATCGGCGCTTGTTCATGGCGCAGGTCGTTGCGCTGATCGGCACCGGCCTTTCTACGGTGGCGCTCGCGCTGCTCGCCTATGACCTGGCTGAAGGCCAGGCCGGGACCGTGCTCGGGACGGCTCTCGCCCTCAAGATGGCCGCCTATGTCTTTGTCGCGCCTGTGGTGGGCGGCTTCGCCCACCGGCTGCCGCGCCGCGGAATGCTGATCGGCCTCGACCTGGCGCGCGCGGGGTTCATCGGCTGCCTGCCGTTCGTCACCGAAATCTGGCAGGTCTACGTGCTAATCTTTCTGCTGAACGCCTGCTCGGCGGGATTCACGCCCACCTTTCAAGCCACCATTCCCGATGTGCTGCCGGACGAAAGGCGCTACACCCGGGCCCTGTCGCTGTCGCGCCTCGCGTACGATCTCGAGAACCTGCTCAGCCCGAGCCTGGCGGCCGCGGCGCTCCTGGTCTTCACCTATGACGGCCTGTTCGCGGTCAATTCGGCGGCGTTTCTCGTGTCGGCGGGGCTTGTCCTTTCCGTCACCTTGCCCGCGCCGCGGCCGCGCGACCGCCCCGGTAGCGCGTTGGCAAACCTCACCTTCGGCGTCCGCGCCTACCTTGCCACGCCGCGGCTGCGCGCACTGCTCGCGCTCTACGTGGCGGTCGCCGCGGCTGGAGCGATGGTGATCGTCAATAGCGTCGTCTACGTCCGCGAGCGGCTTGGCGGCAGCGACACGGAGACAGCGCTCGCGTTCGCCGCCTCGGGAGCCGGCTCGATGGCTGTGGCGCTCCTTCTGCCCCGTCTCCTCGATCGCTACCCGGACCGGCCGTTCCTGCTCGCCGGCGGAGCGCTTCTTTCCGCCGGCCTGTTTCTCGGCGCGACCGGTCCGGGCTACCTCCTCCTGCTGCCGCTGTGGTTCGTTCTGGGGGCGGGGTCTTCGCTCGTCCAAACTCCGGCCGGGCGCCTCATCCGCCGGTCGTGCCACGAAAGCGACCGTCCCGCGCTGTTCTCGGCCCAATTCGCCTTGTCGCACGCCTGTTGGCTGATCGCCTATCCGTTGGCGGGATGGCTCGGCGGCTTGGTGGGACTGACCTGGACCTTCGTCGCGTTGGGAGCGCTCGCGATTGTCTCGGTCGCTCTATCCTGTCTGCTATGGCCGTCGTCGGACCCCTCCAGCATCAGGCACGCCCACGCGGAGATGGACCACACCCATCTTCATGTCCACGACGCGCACCACCAGCACGAGCACGAAGGCTGGGAGGGCCCGGAACCTCACCGGCACCCGCACCAGCATGGGAAGCTGGAGCACGCGCACGACTTCGTAATCGACGAGCACCACATGCGGTGGCCCTGAGGGCATCCGCTCCGACGGCTGACCTCGATCCGTGTCGGACAAGCCCGATCCGAGCTCGGAAGGTCCGGCATCGGCGGGCCGGCGGTCGCAATCGCTGACAGGCGCGACTTTCGCGAGTGAATGCCGGCAGCCGGGCGAAAAGCCGGCCCGGCGGCCGGCCCGGCGAGCGACGGCGAGGAGCCGGCGCCTGCTCCGTCGCGCAAGGCATCGTGATTGGCTGACAAGCGAGAGCGAAGTAGAATCGAGAGGAGCTGGACTTATTGCGAGGTGCCAGTCATGTGGCGTGGGTGCTGGCGAAATCTGCTTTTTACCGTCCTTCTATCTGCCATGGCGTTCCCTGTGGCCGCCCAAACCGGTCCTGGAGCAGAGACGGGGACCCTGCGTGCCAAGCTCGTCAATGTCATGGACGCGCAGGGCTTTGAGAGGCCCCTGGTCGCTTTCTCCATCTTGGTTCCGACGTCTTGGCGCCCGGAGGGCGGCGTCGTATGGAACCCGAATGCCTCTCCTTGCGGCGGCATGGGGTATAACTACCAGTGGCACGCGACCTCGCCCGACGGCCGGTCCGGCGTTGCCGTCGTGCCGACCATGGCCTGGCGCTTCAATACGACCGGCATGCCCAGCTCCGACGGCTGCCCCAACACGCCGATCACCTCTATCGGCGAGTATCTGCAGCATGTGGTGTCGCGCTACCGCCCAGGGGCTCAAATTCTCGATTTTCGTCTGCGGCCGGACCTCGCGAAGGGCTTCGAGCACCTGAACTCGGTGACTCCCATGCCGCTGGGAGAACTGCGCAACTGGGTGGAGGCGGGCGAGGTTCTGATCGCCTACATGAACGGCGGGGTGGACACTCGAGAGGCCATCGCGGCGGTCGTTTCGTTCAACCTGCTGCGCAGCGAGCCTGTCGCGGGGATGCCCGGGTCGGACTACTTGAGCGGCGGCAGCTTCCCGGGCTTCGCCGCGTTCGCGCCGGCCGGACAGCTGGATTTCCAATTCGCCGAGGCCATCAGGAAGTCTGTCAAGGCCGGCCCCGAGTGGTCCAGGCGTATCGCCCAACACCACGCCAAGATGAGCGGGATCGCGATCAAGGGCGCGACGGATCGCGCGGCCATCATGCGAAAGCACTATCAGGACATGGACCGGATGAGGGCGGAGTCCTGGAAGAGCTGGAACGAGTCTTCGGATCGCATGCACCGGGAGGCGACCGAAGCCATCCGCGGGGTCGAGACCTACAACGATCCCTACAACGGCGGCACGGTCGAGCTCGACAGCACCTACGAGAATGCCTGGCAGCTCGAAGACGGCTCCTATGTCCTGACCGACGACCCCTCCTTCGAGCCATACCGGGTTTTCGGCCAGGACGGGCAACGTCTCGAGGCCGCCGAATAGGAGACAAGGGAGATCGAATCGTTGCGAAGGCTCTCTGCCGCTCTGATCCTTTTGCTGAGCTTCCCGGCCGCTGCGCAGGACAGCTTCAGCGATAGCGTCCAACCGACAATGCCGGGTCTTGGCCAACAGCAGCAAGGCGTTGACCAGCAACAGCCGGGAACCCAGGGGTACGGCCAGCCTGAAACGCAGCCGCCGTCACAACCCAGCTTCGATCCGCAGCAAGGACAAGGCGCTCCGGCGCAGTCGAAGCTGGACCAGCTCGCCGCCCTGGAAAGGCAGGACTACGGCGTGCAGCCGGTCAGCACCCTTCACTCGGGCCCCATGCACGGTCCGACCCCGGCGAGCATACCCGGCGGCCAGGTCATCACCACCAAGGGACTCCTGGAACTGATCGAAGGACGCCAGGTTCGCTTCGTCCTCTTGGATGTTCTGGGCGGGCCGGAAGTCATCCCGGGGGCGATATCGGCCGTGGCGGCCCATCAGCCCGGACACTTCCAAGACGAGCTGCAGAGGTCTTTCGGCGGCTTCCTGCAGCAAGTCACCGGCGGGAATGCCGAGATGCCCATCGTCCTCTACTGTCAGTCGACCCATTGCTGGATGTCCTACAACGCCTCGCTGAGGGCGATCAACCTGGGCTACCGCAACGTCCTCTGGTATCGGGGCGGCATCGAGGCCTGGAAACACAGCGGCCAGCAGACCCAGAGCTACTAGGCCGTGCACTCACAAACGCGATCCGATGAGGCACAGGTAGGGGATGTCCGCCTTGCCGGTCTCGGTCATGAACATGTTCATCCCGCCTGCGCTTCGGAAGGCTCAACCGGTCGGCGGCGTCTTTTCAAGAAGTGCTCGCGCCAGGCGATGACAAGGCCGCCGCCGACGATCAGGAACACGCCGGGGATCAGCCGGTCGAACGGGGTTTCCGCAAAGAAGACCCAACCGAGGCAGAAGGAAAAGGGGATCGCGAAATATTCGAGGGGAGACAGGCTGCTGGGGTCCGCCAACCTGTAGGCCGAGATCAAGCAGTAGGCCGCGATGCCGCCGGCCATGCCCATGGCGGCGAGCCAGATCCAGTCCTGCGGTGTGCCTATTTGGACGAAGCCGCCCGTGAAAACCACCAGCGCGATCGATCCGGCCAGTGAGCCTACGTTGTAGTAGAGATTGATCAAGGCCGTGGGGACCGTTTTGTCGAACAGCCGCGCCGTGACACTGGTGGTTGCGTAGCCGAAAGCGGCACAGAGCGGCAGGACCGCGTACCAGGTAAAGCTCTGAGCGGTGGGGCGTATCACCAGCAGGACGCCCGCGAACCCGACCAACACCGCCAGCCAGCGCCAGAGGCCGACCCGATGCCCCAGCAGTGGAATGGACAGGGCCGTCACGAACAGCGGACTGGCGAAGAGGATCGCCGTCGCGGTCGCGAACTCCAGGTGGAACAGGGCAAGATAGAAACTGATCTGGGCGACCGCACCCAGGCCGCCGCGGGCCAGTGCCAGTTTCCATCTCCGGATCACGATGGGCCTGCCAGCTTCGATCCAGGCTCGGGCCCAGAAGAGCGCCAGCAGGGTTGGGACCAACCCAAATATATTGCGAAACATGGCGAGCTGTGGGGCCGGATAGTGCTGGCTCAGGTGCTTGATGATCGCGCCCATGACGTCATAGAACATGATCGCCGTCAGCATGATGGCCGCTGCCGCGACGAAAGAAACCGGGCTTTGTCGGCTGGTCATCGAAGGATTCCTTTGGCGCCGTCGCTCAAGAAGGAACCCGTTTATGTCCGGATTTAAGTCATTGACAAGTCTGCAATATTTCTTCAGAATTGGGCTATCCAGGAGCTTGAGATGTAACTGGCCGAGCCGCCGTCCAAGTTGGCTCGGTCGAGAGCGCTGGAGCGGACTCCGTCAAGGCGTTGCTTCCTTACAACCCGGTCTTCGGGCAGGGAGCCTTTCGCGCTCGATCGACTCTCTGGGCACGGGTTCCGTTTCAGCCTCGACGTCGGGCGGTCAGGCCGACCTTTCCATCACCCGCTGCCGGCGGAATGCTGCCCGCTTGACAAGGCGGCGGCCCTCCGTGCCCTCGTCAAGCTGTCCGCAATGAGACTGTGGCTGCGCGCTCATGAGTCCAGGTCCGCGCTTGGCGCTGTTGGGCTCGTTCGCCGTGGGCCGTCTTCTGCCCTACGGCCCACCTGAAACGGACGCGTCCTTCCGCACGATGGGTTCGGCAACTCCTGCGCTAGGCTTCAAGGCGCCAGGAAGGTGTAGGGCTTGCTGTCGAGGAACAGGGCGGATGCCTCGCCGGCAATGATCGGCCGGTTGAGCAGGTCCAGCTTCCGGACCGACGCCCCGTCGGCAAGGTTCAGTTTGTCGAGATCGACCCAGAAAACGTTGGGACTGAAGGCCGATTCGAAGAAATAGCGTTCGCGTTCCACGTCCGCGACCGTGCGCCAGGTCGTCGAGGCGATGTTCGGCCGATCCGGGTCCGCGATGCCGAGCGGGACGGATACGCTCCTGATGATGGAGAAGACCGACGACACGGCAATGCGCGGGTCGTCGAACTTCGGCGACGCATTCAGGTTCCAGCTCACCCGGGCGAAGCGGTCTGCCGCCCGATGAGTTCCGGGCAGCATCGCCAATCCGCCGACCTCGTTCCAGTAGGTGGTGATTGCGAGCTGCTCGTCGAAAGGCGGCGAATTGGTCATCACCGTGTATTGGGGGCCGTGGTGAATGACGAGCTCGCCGTCGAGGTACTCGAGAATGGCGCTGTCGCCGGAGCTGTCGGAGATCGCCAAATGACCGGCCGCCGGGTTTCCATCGGGCAGGGTCGGGGCGACGACCGCAAAGGGTTCCGCGCGCAGGGCCTCGACGGCCTCGGCGACGGTCGCGTAGTTGTCCAAGACGTACTGCAACCAGCCCCCGACCGAGAGCAAGGGCTTCCCGGAGGCCCTCGCGTCGCCATAGTCGGCCTCCGCAAGGTAGAGCGCGTTGCCGACAAGGCCGGCCTCGTTCATTCCGTCGACCGCCGCAATGTCGTAGATCGTGGCAACGATCGAGCCGTACTTGGAGGTCCATTCGATCGACCCTTCACCGGCGCCGCCGGTCCGCTCAAGGCCGCGCGGCATGGCCCAGAGGTTCGTCTTGGTGTCTTCGAACCAGTCCAACGTCCGGCCGACGATGTAGCTGCCCGTTCCCGTCTCGTACAACACACGGGTGCAGGCCTCCGCAATTGGCGCGGAGAGGCAAAGACAGAGAGCGCCGGCAAGCACGCGCGAAGTATGTTGCATGATCGAACTCCTCAACTCTCCAAGGTCTCGGCGAGGCGCAAGGCAGCTTGCTTGCAGGCCTCCCGGAAATCGCTCATGGGGCCCATCGGCGTCACCGACTCCGCCGTGAAGTAGGCCGAGGCGATACCCGCCGCGACGCACCGAACCGCATCCTCGCCGGCGCGTGGGTGCGACGTCCGGACGGTATCGGCCATGGTGTCGACGAAATCGCGGGTCCAGTTTCGCATCGTCCGCGCCAAATCAGGATCGTTGGCGCCCGCCGCAATCAGGGCGCCGGATACCAGCACCATGCGCGGATCGGATGCCGCGGGATCGAACAGCCACTCGATCAGGGTTGCCAGCCGGGCTTCCTTGGGCAGGGCGTCGAGCAGCTGCCGGGTCGACTCGTCGGAACGCTTGATGAACCGCTTCACGGTCGCCGCCAGCAGGTCCTTTCGGTTGCCGACGTTGTGCCGGATCAAGGGGCGCGCCAGACCCGCTTCCTCGGCGACCCGATCGAGGGTCGTTCCCTCGACGCCGTAGCGCGTCAAGCAGATCTCATAGGCGTCGAGCACCTGTGAGCGTCTCTCCTGTTTGATGCTCGGGCGTGGCATGGGGCCGACCATTTATTGTCTATATTGACAAACAACTCTAGAGTGCCTAACTACGGTTATCAAGATCGACGACTTGCAAGGTTTACCGTCGGAGAACGCTACATGGCAACGCTGTTGGACCAGGTGAGCGACTCGACCCTCGGGTCCATGGAGAGCCTGATGAACGATTGGGTCTTCTATGTCTCGATCGGCCTGTTCGCCTGCGAGTTGCTGCGATACGCCGTCTTCAAGCGCATGAGCTGGAACCTGGTCGGCGATTCGGTTGCCAACGCGCTTGTCCAGGGCGCTTACCTGGTGCTCAGCTACACCCTGTTCTTCGGGCTCTACGGCCTCGCGTTCTATTCGGTGCACCAGTTCGCTCTGTTCGACATAGAGACCACCTGGGTCAGCCTGATCGTTTGCGTCTTCCTGGCCGACCTCTGCTACTACTGGGAACACCGTTTCACCCATCGCGTCGCCGTGGCCTGGGCGACCCACCAGGTCCACCACTCCTCGCCGCACTTCAACATCTCGGTCGCCTACCGCTTCGGGCCGTTGGACGATCTCTGGCCGATCGCGTTCAACCTGCCCCTGGTGGCGCTTGGCTTCGACCCGCTGGTCGTGATTTTCACCACCCTCTTCGTGTTGCAGTACCAGACGTTCCTCCATACGGAAGCGGTCAAGAAGCTGCCTTGGATCATCGAGGCGGTCATGAACACGCCGTCCCACCACCGGGTCCACCACGGCTCGAACCCGCAATACCTCGACAAGAACTATGGGGGCATGTTCATCATCTGGGACCGCCTATTCGGCACCTTCCAGGCCGAGGAGGAGCCGGTCGTCTACGGCCTGACGAAGCAGATCGAATCGGTCAATCCGGTCGTCGTCTTCTTCCATGGACTGTACGAACTCGGCGCCAAGCTGGTGCGGACGCCGGGCCTGGTCAACAAGGTTCGCGCGCTCGTCATGCCGCCGGGCTGGGGGCCGCCCGCTCCGCGTCCGGCCGCCTCGGCCATGCCGGCAGAGTAGCAGGTGCGGTTGCGTCCCGTTACCAACCTGACCGCCGCGACGCTGCTGACCCTGGTCATCCTGGTAGGCGGCGGCTGGCTCTCCAGCGTGGCGTCGCCGGAAGCCCGATCCGTGGGCCCTGTTGCGGAAGCGGACCATGATGGCCTCAGGGTCGAGATCCAGGGAGTCCGCAACGCGAAGGGTCATGTCATCGTCACCGTCTACGATAACGCTGAAGCGCTCGCCCGCTATGACGACGAGGACTATGCCGACTACGCGCGGGTGCCGGCGGCCGAAGGCACGGTTGTCGCGGATTTCCCGGCCCTCACCCAGGGGCCCTACGCGGTCGCCATCTTTCATGACGAGAACGAGGACCTGGAATTCGGCATGGACGGCTATACCGCACTCGAGGGTTTCGGAACGTCCGGTGCGTTGGGGCCGTATGACGAGCCGCCGTTCGATCGAGCGGCCGTCCCACCCGGTGCGGTACGTGTTGAGATGTTCTATCTCCGATAGGAAGCCAGAACGCCCTTTGTCCGGAACGGGTGGCGAAAGGCCTGTCTGGCCGCCTGCCGGCTGCGGCTGTCGTTATGGGCGACGCAACCGTTGCGGGCGCGAGGTCGGCCGTTCGCTGGCCGGGTAGCCGAAAGTCGTCTGTGAGGGAACGGCCTCTGCGGCGGTCCCGGAGCTGGGTTCAGCCTGGCGTCGCTACTGAGATGTCTTGTGTGATGTCTTGCGACCAGCCGCGCCGTCAGGCTCGATCCGCCCATTCCCTCGAGGAACGGGAGGATCGAGACCGGGTCGGCGCTCTCCGGCTACCGGCTATCGCGCTTCGCCTGACCCCGGCGCTGAACCGCGAGGACATGCCCCTTCTCCCGACCGGCGGTCAGTCGCGGCACTGCCGTGCGCCTCGGCCTGGACGCCATGCCTTTCGAGGCGGTTCGACTGGCAGGCCGCGGTTTCCTTTTCTTGGCGCCTTGCTTCGTCAGGAGCGCCTTGCGCGCAGCCTTCTTGTGCTGATCGTGGGCGTCCTGGATCTCGATGTCCAAGAGCCGGTGTTCGCATCTTGCCAGGGCCTGACGAAAGATCTCGGCCTTCCTCTTCGACAAGGTTCCCGACAACCCCTTGCGCGCCTCCGCAATCGCTCTGGCGCGCGCCTTGTCGGAGTGTCGGCGCAATGTCGTGATGCGCTTTCTCAAGGTTGGCTTGTCGAGATCCCTCAGTCCTTTCGACAGAACGTCATGAACCAGCTCGAACTCCCGTTCGGTCGTGTATTTGGCTATGCGATTCAGAAGTGCCGTCATGGGCCGATACCGATTGCTTCCTGGAACGGGCAAGCTAGTCCGGTCCATCCGCGAGCGCCAGGGCCTAAATCCGCAATGAAAGGCGCCGACCGTTGGGGCGCGGGGTTGGCATGAGCCCGGCTACGGCGGGCATCCCATTTCGAGCGTCCGCGTTCGGGCGGTAAGCGGACCTTCCGGCCTGGCCCGCGGAGCTGCGGAGACCAGCCAACACGGGACCGAGACGTGGACCGCCAAACATTCTGGTCAGGCGCGTTCTGGCTTGATCGTCCCAGCCGTCGGCAGCACGATCTCCAGAGGGAGCGTCGATGAACGGGATTCCAGTCAACAATATGGAGCGCTGAACCGATGCCAGTCCGACAGAACAGGAACGGCTTCACCGGGTCGCTTCAAACGATCTTCCAGGACTTCATGGCCGATTGGGTGTTCGCCGCGGGGAAGAGCGCGCAAGAGATCGCTGATACATATCTGGCACCGGACTTTTCGGCCGAGATCGATGGACACGATCTGTCCCGCCAGCAGTTTCAGAGCCGGATCGACCGTATGCGGAAGGACGCGGCTGTCGAACGTCAAGACTTCGTGGAGATGATGGAATCGGGCAATAGGCTCTTCAGCATGCACGTCACGCGGGGCAAATCGCACGCATCGGGCCATCCCTTCGAGACCCGCGCGATCGCGCTCTTCCTCTTCCAGGGCAAGAGGATCAAGAAGGGCTATCTGAACAGCGTAACCCTTGGCGATCCGCGCGACGCCGATTTTGCCTCGCGCAGCTAGATCCTGTGCCAGCGCCCCCCAACCGGCCGGGCGCGAGATCGACCGTTCGCGGGACGGCTCGCCGAAAACCGCTCGTGGGAAGACGGTTGCCGCGGCCGGACGGAACGGCGCGTTCCAGCCAAGAATCCCCGTCTACTCCGATCTTCGGGAGATGGGCCTCAAGACCGAGGCGTGATGTCGGATCCGCTGCTCGAACCTAGGAACTGGTCATGCGCACCTTGATTCTCGGCGCCACCGGCACGATCGGCGAGCCGCTATCGGATGACCTAGCGGGGCACGGCCATGACCTTGTCGCGCTGGCCAGGTCAGACGAGAGCGAACGGAGGCTCTCGGCGAAGGGGATCGAGGTAGTACGCGGCGATCTTCGCGTCCCGCGGAAATGGGTGCGAATCGTCCGCGAGGTGGATGCAATCATCCATGTCGCCGCCACCTTCACCGAGGACATGGGCGAGGTCGACCTCACTCTGGTCGAGGCGATGCTGGCCGAGGTGGAATCGGCCGCCCGCAGGATCCGCTTCATCTACACGGGCGGCTGCTGGCTCTACGGCGAGACGGGCGACAGGATCGCCGACGAGGCGACGCCGTTCGACCCCATCCCTTCGTTCGCCTGGATGATCGGCAACGGGGATCGAGTTCTCGCGGCACGGCATCTGGATGCAATGATAGTTCACCCGGCGATGGTCTACGATCGAGATGGCGGCGTTCTCACGAGGCTCATCGCCGGCGCGCGAGAAAGGGGCCGCGTCGAGGTATGGGGATCGCCGGACACTCGATGGCCCGTCGTTCACCGTCGCGACCTTGCCGCCGCATATCGGCTGGTGCTGGAAGGCGGTGCGCCGTCGGAGTCCTACTGCGTGGCGGCCGAAACGGGCGTTCCCGTCGGTCGGATCGCCGATGCGCTCGGCCGGCGATTCGGACTTGCCGCCGGGCCCCTGGTACGCGGCAGGAACGAGGTCATCGCGGAGGAAGGCGCGTGGGCGGCTGGTCCAATGCTCGACCAGCGGATGAGCGGGCGGAAGATCGCGCGAGAGCTCGGCTGGACGCCGGCTTATTCGAGTATCCTTGGCGAAATCGGATGACTTTCACTTCGCGCCGACTTCGGCCTGTCAGGCGCCCCGGCGGCGCCGACGGGTGGGGGCTGCAACCGGTTTCGGTCCTTGCGATGTTGAAGCGAGGGAGCGGTCCAGGGACGGGCCACGGTAGCCAGGCCTCAGGCGGACCGGGACCAAGCTTTGCGTCCGACAAGCTGGGCAAGCGTGAAGGTCTCGTCCTCTTGCTTTTGGATCGAGTAGATCTTGCGCAACGGACCGTTGCCGATCGGGCTTTGGAACGAGAAGTAGAAGACCCGCCGCGCCCTGCTCCCCGAGGTGTTCGCGCTGCCCCTGTGCGCGGCCGTCGAATCCATGACGACGGCATCGCCGCGTCCGACGGTCATGGGGAACACGACGGAGCTTTCCGTTACGGGGCGGCCGCGCGACGACCGTCCCAGGATCTCCAACGGCCCCATGTCCGGCTCGATGTCATCGAGGGCGATGAAGACGCAAACCTGGAGGGCGTCGCCGGGATGAAACAGGGTATCGGTGTGAAGGCGCTGGGCCGCCGCTCCGGGGTAGCTCGTAAGGGCGGAGAGTTCGACCAGCGTGGCATCGGGGGTGACCAACGAGTTCAGGAGCCCGCCTAACCTGGGGTGCCGGCACGTCACGGTCAGGATCTCGCGCGGGATGCCCGCGACACGGAAGGGCGTGTCGTAGCGGTGTTCCCGCTCGACGATGGAGCCGAACGGCCTCTGGATTGGGCCTTTGCCGATCTCGCTGTCGACATATTCGGCAAGGTCGCGACAGGTGTCGGGCTTCAGGACATCGTTGACCACGGAAAACCCGTAGCTTTCGAACTCTCGCACCAGGTTCGGCGTGGGCTCGAGATCCGAATGGACACGGCGCTGGAAACGAACCGGCTTGGACATCCCTCAGATCGATCGATCAGGGGCCGGCCCGGACCGCTGGGCGACGGCAGGACGGCAACCTGCCGCCAGGAGCCAGCGTCGAAGGGATGGGTACAACCGGGACGGCAGGGATCGGCCTCCGGAGAGGAGGCAAAGGACAGAGTTGCAAAAGGCGGCTCCGGGTCATCCTCTGCCCGTCCGGCCTCGCCGGCCGGACGTCTGAAGCCGGCGGCCTCGCTCTCGCGTTGCCCCTTCTCGTTGAATCTCTTCGATCGCCTTGACGATCTCCTCCCACAGGAGATAGCCGTCGATCTCCCCTTTCTTCAGGAGCTTGACTCCTCTCAGAGCGGCCTCGATCAAGGCGTCGTCGCCGTAGCGGTCGATGAGGACGTTGGCGTATCGGCGGATACGGGTGGCGGCGGTCGTGCCCGCTCGCCGTCCAGGCCGAGATGTGGATCGGGGTGGTTTCAGCGGCCCTGTGCTTGGCGGTCCGGTGCGCATGGCGTTGCCCTTCTCGCGAACGTGGATCTCCGCCCGCTTCGAGGATATACCCGCCAAGCCGGGACCCAGATCACGAAGCGTCGCGGGACATCAAATGTGCGTGTTGGACAACCGGAGGTGGGGGAACCCGGCCGGTTCCGGCCCTTCGACTTGGCATGCGGCGCCGGCCCGTCTCCCGGAAACGGGTCGCTGGGCCGCTTCCGGGCTCTCCGCCGGGCGAGGATCGCCGGGCTTTGGCGGCACGGTTCCCTGCCGTTGAACTGAGGGCCTGCACCCAGGGGGGAGCCCCTGCGGGCGCCGCGGCAAGACAATCCGGCCGGTGGAGCAGAACCCAAGGACAAGGCTTCCTGTTCGGCCGCCGCTATCTCTTGCCGGCCGGCCTTCGGCCGTGTCCCGCACAGCCGTCTCTAACCGCCCTCTGGACTGGCTGTCGATGCAGCTTCGGGACCGTCAGCTTCACCTGGCCAGGTGCCGTCTGCAGCTTCCGCTTGCAGCTGCCGGGCCGGGTGCCCCGCCGGGCTCACGGCTCGCGCAGCGCGCCGCACCCGCCAAGCGGTTCGATTTCATTCCCGGAGAGCCGTTCAGCGCCGCGGCAGTACCCAAAGGCGCGAACGAACCCGTCTATCTCATGAACAGCCGAACGACGCCTTTTTCAATGATCTCGACGATCTGATCCCGCCGACGGACAATATGGTTCCTAAGATGCATCGCGCAGTCTTCCTCGTCGCGGGCCAAGAGCTTGTCGAGGACAACCTGATGCTCATGATAAGTCGCCGAACGGCGCTCGGCATTCTCAAGATCCATCCAGCGCACGAAATGGATCCGGGCGTTGATGCTCTTCAGGATCTGCACGAGTTCCTGATTGTCGGACAGGCCGGCAAGCCGCTCATGAAACTGCTCGTCCAACGTCAGGAGAGTGCTTGAGGACTGATCTTCGCTTTTCCTGACCTCGTCCCAATAGCCCCGCAGTTCGTGGATACTGTCGTCGCTGGCCCGGCCACAGGCCAAGCGGATGGCCGAGACCTCTATGATGGAGCGGGCTTCGTACAGGTCCACCACTTCATCGGTCGTCAGCGGTCGACGCGTGAAGCCACGGTTCGGCTCGAAATCGAGCAGACCTTCCGTCGCTAAGCGATTGAGCGTTTCGCGCAAGGGCGTACGGCTCACAGAGAACCGCTTGGCCAACTCCACCTCATTCAGTCGGGCGCCCGGCAGGATCTCGAAGCTGATGGCCATCTGATGCACCGCTTCATACAAGCGCTCGACCGTGTCGGCCGCGCGTTTGGGTTTGGTCCTGGGAGCGGAGCCCTCCCCTTTCCCTTTAGGTGCCGCCTTTTTCCGCGCACCTTTCCTCGCCGCCATACCGGCTCTCCCTCAAAGCCGTCGCACCCGATGCTCGGCGCTTCATGATAGCTTGGCCGCCCCTCGTTTATCCATGGTGCCAGGGCGCTGCAATTGGCAATTGAGGAACAACCGCCGGCGGGCAGACGGACCATCCTTGGCTCCCGCCAGGCTTGAAATCGGATCATCGATCCCTGCCAGCTTCCCTGACATGGGATCGTTCGACCGACGATGGACAGCGTCAACGACAAGATGGCCGGGCCGGTCGAGATCGCCGTGACGGTCGCTTCGTGCCGAACGGGGCAGGCCAGTCGGCATGAATCCCGGTTGCCGATAGCTCCGTTCTGGCATTCGATCCCCTAGCCGTGGTTCAAGCCGGTTTACGGAACGGCAGCCGTGCGTAGGTTCGAGGCCTGGCGGCAGTTGTCGACGGCCGCGTTAGCCCCGCTGCTCTTCCAGCAAACCCGTCGAGCACGGTTGTAGACATTTCTGTCGACATATAACTTCGCCATCTGTAGGGTCCCGATGCGTCGCAATTATCTGTCCGCCTCCGCCGCTGAGCGCAAAAACGAGTTGGGCTGGGAAACCGGGAGACAAGAATGAAGGTTCTCATTGCCGGTGGCACCACTTGGTTCGGTCAAACCATTGTCAAGCGCCTTCAACTTCGCGGCCATGACGTCGTGGCGCTTGACTTTGCCCCGGTTCCCTGGCGGCTCGAGCTCCCGCGTCCTGTGCCGGTGCATTGCGGATCGGCGGCCGACCTAGGCCGTGTGCTGGAGATCATAAGGCTCGAGAAGCCGGATGCGATCGTCAACCGCGAGGTCTTCTACGGAGCCGAAACCGAGGACCAGCTGTTCTCGACGATGCAAAGAAACATAGTTGCTGCGGTCAATCTGTTTGAGGCTGCGGCGGCGACCGGAATCCGCCGTGTTGTCTACGAAAGTTCCATCGGGGTCTATGGCACGCAAGACGAGCAGGGCGACCGTCCGATCGTCGAGGACGACGCCAGAATCAGCGACGGCTCCTACGTGTTTCGACTCACGCAACATGTTGCCGAGTTCTTCGCCCGCCGCTATTCCGAGCGAACCGGCGTTGAGATCGTCGGGACCCGGCCCAGCGTCTGTCATAGCCCGCTCAAGGACGCGGGACTGTCGCGCTGGTCCAACGATATCGTCTCGCTGCCGGCGATCGGGAAGAGGGCCGATCTTCCCTACCCGAGAGAACAGCGCAACTCGATCGTTTGGGTGGAGGATGCGGCCGATGTCTACGCTGCGCTCGCCGATCATCCATCGCCGAAATACGATGTCTACAACTCCGGCGGCTACGACCTTTCGCTGCAGGAGTTCGCCGAGCGGATTCGAGACGTCATTCCTGGAGCGGAGTTCACGTTTGCCGAAGAGGGCGTTCAACCCATGCCGGCGAATGTCGATCAAGGCCGGGCCCGGGAGGATTTGGGCCTGACTCTTCGTCCGCTGGAGGAAACGCTCCTCGAACATGCCGAAATGGCACGCAAGCTCTATGGGTGATGACCATACTCTAGGCCTCCCGTCCTTGGATTTGGGCCCTGCCGACACCCAATAGTCGTCGTCCGGAGCTGGGCGCGACTGAAAGCAGTCACCGTTGACCGGCAGAGAACGCCCGACCGGAACGGCAGCCTCGCGTCCGGTCGCGGCGAGGCGGTAGAGAATACTCGCCCCAACGCCCGCCGATCACCACAAAGGACGCGCCGGCCGGCAGCTCGTTCGGTGCCCCGAGGATCTTCTATCCCAGCTGCGCGTTGCGGCATCTTCGGTGAGGCTGTCTTCAGGTTCAGCCGCGATACCGAGTGGCCGCCGCGCACAACCGACAACGACCTTGCCCTCCATCGTCAGCGCAGCACTGTGGGGGCACCATGCCGTGTTTCGATCGAACCAAACGGTTGCTCGGGGGAGCGGGCGTCTCACCTCGGGCTCACGTTTTCCGATTGCGGTCTTTCAGCCATCGGGTAGAGGTGGCGCCGTTTCCAAAACACCGGCCTCGCCAAGATAGATGCGCGCCACACTCTTTTTCACGAAGCTGGTGACATCTTCGAGCGTGATCGAAATATGGGTTTGCATCCGCTCGATTGCCTTCGCCTCGTCGCGATCCCGAATCGCCGTCAGGATGCCATCGTGCTCGTGGAAAGTGATTCGACGCACCTGTGGCGGTTCCATGGCCACCAAGCGCACGATTCGAATCCGCGAGTTGATGTCGCGGAGGAGGCGCGAAAGCTCCTTGTTCGCGGTGCAGTCGGCGAGCCGTTCGTGGAAGACCTCGTCCCGCCGGACGAGCTGGTGAGTGGTGAGATTTCCGCGGTTCCGCTTCACAGCCCCCCACTCTGCGATCATCGCGTCGATTTCCTCGTCTTGCGCCCTTTGAGAGCAGAGCCTTACAGAGAGAATCTCAAGCGCGCTGCGGATCTCGAACAGGGAGCAAATCTGTTCGATGTCCAGCGGACGCAAGAAAAAGCCCTTGTTGGGCACGAAGGTCATGAGCCCCTCACGGACCAAGCGGTTCAAGGCGTCTCGCACGGGCGTTCGGCTCACGTTGAGCTCGCTCGCGAGAGCCAGCTCATTCACGTGCTCGCCCGGACGGAGGGAATAGTTGATCGCCTTCTCGCGCAGGATATTGTAGACGCGAGTGCTTGTGGGAGCCGCTCGTTTCCGCTTGGTCTTCTCGGCCGTTCGTCCGGGCCTTGGGGAAATCACACTACTCATCTGCGACGCGCTGCACTCGATCGGCTCATGCGGATCCTGCCATTGGTCTCGACAAAGACTTCCCTTGGGCGACGGCCTATGGTCACTGGGTGCAGAACGACCGGTCTATGAATAGTCATGCGTCCCGCAGATCGCAATCGAAAGCTCGTTCGCGGTCTTCGAGCTTCGAAGCAGTGCGCGCAGGAGGGCTATTGTCTAGCGGCACGGTCCTAGTGTCCCAGATCAAGATCCAGGCCGCGCTCGAAGCCGACGATGGGCGCTGCGACCTCGGCGCTGACCACCACGTCGATCAGATACGGACCGCCTGACGACAAGCCGCGCCGGATGGCGGCGGCCAGCTGGGCAGGATTCTCGACCCGCTCCGCCTTACAGTGCATTGCCTTCGCGACCGCGGCGAAATCGACATCAAGGAAATCGCACTCACGATACTCGCCCAGCGCCGCCTCTTCGTAGTGGCGTTGGTAGCCGAGCGTGCTGTTGTTGAGAACTATGCAAAGCACCGCGATGCCGTAGCGAGCCGCCGTCTCGAGCTCAGCCATGAGATAGTAGAATCCGCCGTCGCCGGTAACGCAGATCACCGGCGTCTCGGGCGCGCCGATCTTGGCGCCCAGCGCGGCCGCGTAGCCCCAGCCGATACTGCCGGTGCCGCGCGGCGACAGGATTGTTCTTCCCGGCTCGCGAATTCGGATATGGCTGAGCACCCAGCCCGACGCATAGCTTGCTTCCGCGACCACGATGGTGTGGGCATCGACAGCAGCGTCAACCTCGGCGATCACGCGTTCCGGCCGAATCGGCACTGCGTCGGACGAAATGTAAGGCTGGTTGTCTCGCTGCCAGTCCTCCTTCAACGCGGCGATCCGTCCGCCATTGTCACGGGCCGGATGGTGCAGCTCGTTGGCTGCGCAGTAGGCCAAGAGGGCACGCAACGTGTCCCGCACGTCACCTACCAGGGGCGCCGCAACGGCGAAATTGCGGCCAATCTCCTGTTCGTCGATGTCGAGATGAACGACCTTGACGTCGGGGCCGATAAGCGACCAGTCCCCGTAGGCGAGCTGACCGGTCTTAGAACCGAGGATCACGGCGACGTCCGCCTCGCCGACGACCTGGTTCGCAATACGGCCGCGGCCGAGCTTCCCGCCGGTCTGATTGCCGATGGGGCCGACCGCGAGAGGGTGTTCGTCCGGCACCAATCCCCGCCCGGTGAGCGTCGTCGCCACGGGGGCGTCGAATCGGTTCGCCAATGCGAGCACCTCTTGCGACGCGCCCGAGTTCATGGCACCCCCGCCAGCGATGATTACGGATCGCGATGCCCCCGCGATGAGATGGGCGGCTTCCGCGATCTCCTCCTCCGATGCGACCGGCCTGAGCGCAGGGAACGTCCGGAACCGCGGTTCCGCATGCGCCGAGCCTTCGGCGGTCTGGCCCATCACATCTGTCGGGCAAAGAACCACCACGGGCCCGGGGCGGCCGGAGCAGGCTGTGCGAAATGCCGAGCGCACGACGTCGCCGGCCTGGTCGGGGAAATCGATGCGCAAGACCGCCTTCACGATGGGCGCGAACACCGTCGCGTGGTCGAGTTCGCTGTTGGCATTGCGGTTCTTTGCGCGCAGTCCGTGATCCTGCACGAGTGCGATGACAGGCACCGAGGAGCGAAGGGCCTCCAGCAGGCCGGTGAAGAGGTTGGAGGCCCCCGGCCCGAATGTCGCGGCGCAGACGCCCGGCCGGCCGCTCACTTGCGCGTAGGCATGCGCCATTATGGCGCCGTGGCGCTCGTCGTGGACCGTCACAATGCGGATCGCGTCGGGGTCCGCGGCATGCATGACATGGATCGGATCCTCCATGCCAAAGATGCACGTGACTCCATAGTTCTTGATCGTTTCCGATACCAGGCGGCCCGCCGTGCTCTTCATGTTTGATGTCCTTGCTTGTTGGAATGCCCGCTGCGGTCCCTGGGGACGAACCGCCAATGCGACTCGCGGGCGATCGTGCCGATTTCGTTGCGTGTCGCCGGCTCCGCTTGCGCTACGACCTTCTCCCGCGTGGCGCCAAAGGACCGTAACCTGCTCGACTCCTGCCCGGTTCGACTCATGACGCGGAGCTCTGGCTTCGGCCTACGTGTCTCGCGGACACGCCATCGCCATATTGTCTTCGAGTTCTCATCCCAACGGGCGGGCGGCTCAAGCTTGAGCCGGCATTCCCTGAAGGTAGCCCGGCAGGCCTTTGACGGAAATCCGCCACAGCAAGCGAGAATCCTTGGCGCCGGTCGCCGGCGGTATCGGCGTCGCGGTATGCAAGGTCGAGAGCGTGTCCCAGATTGCAATGTCTCCGACCCGATATTTGTGGGCATGGGTGAACCGATCCTGAACCGCGTGCTTCTTGAGCGTCCTCAGGATCGCCAATGCCTCCGGTTCGTCCATGCCTTCGATCGAGATCGGCGTTCCCGCCACCGCGTAGAGCGCCCGCCGGCCCGTGACCGGATGCGCCAAGACGAGGGGATGAGGAACCGGCGGCGCCCGGCGGCGCTGCTCGTCGGAGATCATTTCCGATGCCTTGTTCTCACCGTCTTGGCCGCTGGCGGCGCCGTAAAGATGGATGGCCTTGAGGTGCTCGATCCGCGCCTTCATGGTGCTTTCGAGAGCATCGTAGGCGGCGGCCATGTCCGCGATTATGGTCTCACCGCCAACTTCGGGTGCCATGACGCAGTAGAGCATGGTCGCGCTCGCCGGCTCGGCCTCGTAGGAGAGGTCCGTGTGCCAAAACACGGCCGGCCGATCGTTGGCCGCGCGTTCGAAGGTGTTCCCGACGGTCATCAGAACCGGATGGCCTGGCATCCGCTTGTGCGTCAAGAGATGGGGCTGAGGCCGACCCCACATGCTGCCGAAGCGCACCAGGTTCGCTTCGGTCAGGTTTTGACCGCGGATGACGACCAGGCGGTGCTGGTAGAGCAGGTCCACCAGCCCTCGGATCAATGCAGGTCCATGGTCGAGTCTGACGTCCGTGTCGAAAACCTCGACGCCGAACGGCGCATCTAAGCGACTGACCCTAAACATAGTCGACGAACCTTCCGGATGACCCTCGGCGGAACGACCTGGACCCGCAGCGACGGTCGCTGCAGACACGACTGAATGAGATATTGCGTTTTTAATGGGTTCCCTGTCAAACGGCTTCTCGATTGCCGGATGGCCGGTTAAATACTATTTCATAAATGATTTCTTGACAGGGGTTCTGGAAACGCCTCAAATTCCGTATCAAGAACAGGCAGGATTGCATTTTTATAGAACGATCCTGTGTAGGTGCTAAGAGTGGGTGAACGTCCTCAGTCGATCAGGGTTGTCTGAGGCTCTCAAAAACCACAAACGGGGAGGGTCAGAATGCTTCGGAAGGCGGCGACACTTATCGGGTTGGCGGTATTTGCTTCTTCGGCCTTGGCGGGCGAAGGGAAGCAGGTGCCGGAGGTTCACTTCTTGAGCTGGCCGACGGCTCAATACCAGCACTTCGCCGAAACGGGAAACTATGTAGCCGAGGAGTGGCGAAAACTCGGGCTGAGCATCCGGATGGACCAGCAGGCCTATCCCAACCCGATGCTCAAGATGTGGTTCACGGACCACGACTTCGATGTTGTGGTGTCCAATCTATCGGGCGCGCCCCATCGCCTGGAGCCCGACTTCTTCACCAATTCCCAATTCAACTCGGCGAACACCGCGCCGGGCAATTGGAACGTCGGTGAGTTCTCCAATCCCAAGGTCGATGAGCTCGGTAAAAGGCAGCTGGGCATCTACGATGAAAACGAACGCCGTGACGTGGTGCTTGAACTGCAGCGCGTCCTCTACGAGGAGCAGCCGGAGGTGGTGATTTCGGCGCCGATCACGGTGTTCGGCGTGAACAAGAACAACATGGAGTACGTGGATTACGTCGACAGCCCACAAGGAGTTCGCGCCAACGTCAATCAGACGCGCATGCGCTCGAAGCGCGATCAGAACCTCATCCGCGTCGGGTGGACGGTGGAGTACACTGTCCTCAATCCGACCGCGGCGCGCACCATCGAAGAAACCGAGTTGGCGGCCTTGCTGTACGACAGGCTGTTCTGGATCGCGGCGGATGGATCGCTGCAGCCCCGTCTCGCCACGTCGCTGAAGACCATCGACGACACAACGCTGGAGGTCACGATACGCACCGACCACAGCTTCTCGGATGGCAAGCCGGTGACGGCCGAGGACGTGAAATTCTCCTTCGACTACATGAAAGAGTGGAAATCACCCTACTTCGCGCAGCACCTCGAACGCGTGGCAAACGTCGAGGTGGTCGACGACAGCACGGTTCGCTTCACTCTGACCGAGCCGTACGCGCCCTTCGTCATGATAACGCTCGGACAGATGTATGTCCTGCCGAAGCACGTGTGGGAGAATCTCGTTGCCGAAGAAGGCATCGAGACGCCCCAGCAGTATGCCAACGACGCACCCATCGGAAGCGGACCCTACACTATCCGCTATCGTCGTGAGGGCTCGGAGCTCTATCTCGCACGGCGAGAGGATCATTTCGACCCGCCGTTGTCGGACATCCTCTACGTTGTCTTCGGATCTGCCGAGATCGTCGGGCAGTCCCTAAAGACCGGCGCCATCGACGTATCGTTCCAGCCGATCGTTCCCGCGGGCGTGGAGGAGTTTGCGAGCCACTCCGACCTCCAACTCTACTACTCCAAGTCCAACGGGCACATGTCTCTCCGCTACAAGACGACCGGCCCGGTGTTTTCCAACCGGGATCTTCGCAGAGCCCTCCATCACGCCATTCCCTACGAGGCCATCAAGGAAGAGGTTCTCGGCGGCTACGCAACCCTGTCTGCGTCTCCTATTACCCCGGTCAACGCCTTTTGGCACAACTCGGATCTGCCGGAACCTAAGTACGATCTGGAAGCCGCGCGCCAGATCCTGAAAGATGCCGGCTTCACGTGGGACGAGGACGGACGGCTGCACTTTCCACCCGAGTAGGCGAATCGGTGGCGCCGCTCCATAGGACGATGTACGTTTGAGTCCTTGGAGCGGCTTCCACGCGCCGCGATCGCAAAGGAGGATCCCAGCCGCGGGCGAATTGCCTCCCGGTGGATATCCTGGGCGAATAGGGTGCCGGACCCGGTGGTTCAATGATTGAGGCGCGGCAGTTGGAGAAGCGCTATCCCGTTGTCACGGGGGTGCGTTCGCTCTTCTCACCGAACCGGAACAAGTACGTCCACGCGGTCGACGGGATCAGTTTCTCGGTGGCCAACGGCGAAGTTCTCGGCATCGCGGGCGAGAGCGGCTGCGGAAAGTCGACCACCGCCAAACTCCTGGTCGGCCTCGAGCAGCCGAGCGGCGGCGACATCGCAGTCGACGGCAAAGACTTGATCTCGCTCCACCAGCACGACCGACGGGCGTTCTACCGCCAAGTTCAAATGATCTTTCAGGACCCCTACGGCTCGATCAATCCGAGCCACGACGTCTTTACCATCGTGTCGCGGCCGCTGGTCTATCAAGGCGTTTCGAACCCCACGGAGATCGCCGACCGGGTCCATGCGGTGCTCCGGCGCGTGGGCCTGGTTCCGGTGGAAGCCTTTCTCGGGAAGCATGCGCATCTCTTGAGCGGCGGCCAGCGTCAGCGGCTCTGTATCGCTCGTGCGGTCATATTGGAACCCAGTTTCATCGTGGCCGACGAGCCGGTCTCGATGCTCGACGTTTCGATCAAATGGGACATCATCCGGCTCCTGAAGCGGTTCGTGGTCGAGAACGACCTTTCCCTGGTGTACATCACACACGATCTCGCCACGGTATCGACCATATGCGACAGGCTGGCGATCATGTACTTGGGCCGAATCGTCGAGATCGGTCCCGTTTCGGATGTCTTGCGCCGTCCGTCTCATCCCTACACGAAAGCGCTCATCGCATCGGTGCCATCGGCGGTCCCGAACGAGGCACGCTCGCGCGCCAGCATCTCCGGGACTCTCCCGAACCCCATTGACCTGCCCGCCGGATGTCGATTCCGCGACCGTTGCCCGATCGGCGACGATGAGGCCTGTACCCGCATCGAGCCCGAGCTTGCCACGATCGACGGTCGGGAGGTCGCTTGCCTGAAAGCTGGTTCGGTGCATGGAGCGCCAGGCGCGACCACGGGAGCCGGACCATAGGACAATACATTGCAAGACGCGTCCTGCACATGGCGATCACCTTGTTCGCCATGGTCACGATCATGTTCTTCCTGTTCCGACTGCTGCCCGGCGACCCCACTATGACGGTCGTGAGCTCGGCCATGTATCCGAAGGCCCAGGAGGCCATGCGAGCCCAATTCGGCTTGGACCGCCCGCTGCTCGAACAATACGTCATCTATCTTAGGAATCTGGCTGTCTTCGACTTCGGCTACTCTTTCCAGTCGTCTAGGTCGGTCGCCGAGATGCTTCATGGCCGCATCGTGAATACGCTCGTCCTGATTCTGCCGTCTATGCTGGTCGCTTACGGGCTGGGCGCGCTGATCGGCGCCTTGCTCGGCTGGTATCGCGGCGGTCGAACCGACGCTGCCATCGTCTTTCTGTCGACGGCGATTCAGGCTGCGCCCGTTTTTTGGGTGGGAATGCTGGCGATTCTGTACTTTGCCTTGGATCTTGGCCTCTTTCCGGCCGGGCATATAGTGACGCCTGGCAACTTCCCGGAAAGAAGCTGGCAGATGTACTTCTCGGCCGATTTCCTGCACCACCTGGCGCTGCCCTTTCTCGTGCATACGGCATATCAGATCTGTTTTCCGCTTCTGCTGATGCGCTCCACCATGTTGAATACCATTGGCGAGGATTTCGTCGAGTTCGCGCGCGTCAAGGGCCTCAAGAACAGCCGCATCCTCTTTCACCATGCGGCGCGCAACTCCTTGCTTCCGCTCGCAACGACGATTCCCATGATACTCGGCTGGGCCCTCGCCGGTTCTGTGGTGATCGAAACCGTGTTCTCCTGGCCCGGCCTCGGCCTGCTCATGATCGAGGGTGTGCAACGGTCGGATTTTCCGATCGTTCAGGCGGCGTTTTTCCTGATCGCCGTTCTCACCATTCTCGGTACCTTCGCCGCCGACATCCTCTACGGGATTCTCGATCCGAGGATCGTCTATGACTGACCGAACGTCTTCTCGCCGGTGGGGTCGGGCGCGATGAGGTGGCTGGCGCACTTCTTGCGGGCGGTCTGGTCGACGCCGGGCGGGCGTATCGGTCTCAGTGTCTTCGTATGCTGTGTCCTTCTTGCCCTGTTCGGTCCTTTGATGGCGCCCTATTTGCCGTTCGAGCGGAACTATGGCGAATCGGGCCAGCTGCTTCGCCTGACCGGACCATCGGCCGACCATTGGCTGGGCACCACCATGCTGGGCCGGGACGTATTCAGCCAGATGCTATGGGGCGCCCGGCCGGCGATGCTGGTCGGCTGCGCCACCTCCATCGGCGTCGCGCTGATCGGTGTCAACGTGGGGTTGATCGCAGGCTACTTCGGCGGCCGTGTCGACGCCATAACCATGCGCATTACGGACGTCTTTCTGGGACTGCCGTTCCTGCCGTTCATTATCGTCGTTCTGGCCATCAGCGGACGCGGCACATGGACGATAATCATCGCCATGACGCTGATCATGTGGCGGGCGGCGGCGCGCGTGATCCGGGCGCAGGTCTTGTCCATCAAGCAGATGCCCTTTGTCGCGGCGGCGCGCATCACCGGCGCCGGCCCCTTCACGATTCTCTATCGCGAAATCGCGCCCAACATCATGCCCATCGCGCTCGTCAACATAACCTTCTCTCTGGCTTGGGCAATCATCACCGAGGCTAGCATCAGCTTTCTCGGCTATGGCGACCCCGACACCATCAGCTGGGGGTCCATCCTGCACCTCGCCTACTCGTCTCAGATGATGTACAGCGCGCCCTGGTGGGTCGTTCCTCCAGGCATCGCTATCATGGTGCTCGCTTCTTCCGTCTACTTTGTTGGCCGCGCCTACGAGCATGTCGTGAACCCGCGCCTCGTATCGCACTAGGATTGAGAAGATCATGGAGACCGCGGAAACGGCATCCGATTCCCCGCTCATCGAGGTCCGCGACCTCACCGTGAACTTCGCGACGCGCCGCGGCCGGGCCAATGTCCTGGAGCAGGTTTCGCTCGCCGTGCCGCGGTTCACCAATGTCGGACTGGTGGGCGAATCCGGTTGCGGCAAGAGCACGCTCATGAAGGCGATGATAGGCGTGTTGCCCGACAACGCGGCGATAACCTCGGGAACCATACGGTTCCGCGGCCTCGACTTTGCGACGGCAGACGAGGAAACCATACGGCGCCAGCGCTGGACCGGCATTTCGATGATCACGCAGAGTGCCTTGAACGCGCTCGATCCGGTACATCGCGTGGGCCAGCAGATCGTGGACGCGATCAGGGCTCACAAGAGGATTTCCCGTCGAGAAGCGAGTGATCTGGCCAAGGAGATGCTGCAAATGGTCGGTGTCGATCCCGAGCGGTTCCGGGATTTTCCCCATCAGTTCTCGGGCGGAATGCGCCAACGGGCGGTCATCGCCATGGCCCTGTCGCTCAAGCCGGAACTGGTGCTGGCCGACGAACCTACGACATCGCTGGATGTCGTTGTCCAGGATCAGGTGTTCCAGCAGATCAGGCGTCTCCAGGCCGAGTTCGGCTTTTCCGTCCTTCTCGTCACGCACGACCTTGCGCTGGTCGTCGAGAACTGCCACCGCATGGCGGTCATGTATGCCGGAAAGATCGTCGAGGAAGGGCCGACGGCGTCCGTGGTGAACGCTCCGTTTCACCCTTATACGCTGGGCCTCAAGAACTCCCTGCCGAAACTCGATCGGACCACTGATCCCATCGCCATCCCGGGCGTTCCGCCGGATCCGATCGATATGCCGCAGGGGTGCCGGTTTGCGCCGCGATGTCCGTTCGTCGTGTCCGTTTGCCGGGAGAACGAACCGGTTCTGGCCGACGTCGCCGACGATCACCGTGCCGCGTGCCACAGGAGTGGCGAAATTCCCGGACTTCGTGCACAGGCGGAGCGCTACGAAGTCTGGGCAACCGGCGAGGACGCCTCTAGATCAGCTGTCGGCGTGTCCGCGAGCTGAGGCGGCCTATCCGGGGATCGCATTCATAGGGATCCCGGCTTGTTGGACTGGCGCACGAGGCCGCAGGCACAGGCCGAGCCGTCCACCCATCCGGAGGGAGCCGAATGGCACTTGAGATCCGGCGTGTCGATGCCGGAACACCGATCGCAAGGTCGCTGATTGCCGAGTCGTCGGAAGATCAGGTACAGCGCTACGGCCGGGATGGTGGGCTGGGCGTTGAACAGTTGTCGGGAGACGACGTCGTATTCGTCGTGGCATTTGTCGACGGTCGCGCCGCCGGCTGCGGCGCGGTCGTGCCCTTGGCCTCGGGGATCGGCGAATTGAGCCGTATTTTCGTGAGGTCGTCGGCCCGCCGTCGCGGCGTGGGAGCGGCGATCTTGGATTGGATCGAGAACCACGTCCGTGATCGCTACGAACGGCTCCGTCTGGAGACCGGATCGCACCAACCGGAATCGATCCTGCTCTACGAAGCACAGGGATACGAACGGATCGATTGTTGGGCCAAGGGCGATCCCAACCCCTTGAGCCGATGCTATGAGAAACGGCTGAGCCGATCACCGAACTAGCGAAGCCGGACAGCCGTAGACGAGAGCGCTCTACTAGGATCCCAATGCCGTCCAGCCTGGCTGCAAACGCTGCGCCGTTCTCCCGAGCATGAAGGCCTTCGGCATGTTGGCCAGCTCAAGCACCTTGGGGGGCAGGCAGGTAGCTGAAGATGGTGTTGCAGAAGTGCCCGACGCAGCGCTGCCGGTGGGCCTCCGGGTAGACCTCGGCCCGGTCCTCCGCCAAGCCGAGGCCGGCATCGGAGACGGCGAGCTCGACGCCCTTGAGGCGGCATTCCTCGAGCTGCTCGAGGACGGCCGACCAGCCGGCCTTGCCTTGGACGACCGGCGCCTCGAGATCGCGGGGCGCCAAATCCGCAGCCTCAGCCCCTTTGACCGGTTGCCCTGCCGTAGTCGCGCGACCTTCTTCCATTGACCGGGAGCGTGCGTCCCGGAGCCCCTGTTCGGCAGCCACGGCAAGGCGACTTCGTCGCCGGCCCCCGCAAGGTGATCCAACTGGCAAAGCGAAACCCAAAGGCCGGCCTTCTCGTTGGCCCGCCGCAGTCTCTTGCCTAGGTGCCCCCGGCTTCGCCCCGCGCGGAGGGGCGATAGCCCAGATACTTGCGTTGGGTGGAAATATGGTCCGCCAGGTACTTGGCGTCGTGCCAGACGCCCCAGATGAAGGAGGACCCCCGTCGCGACAGCCACGGCAATCCGAGGAAGTAGATCCCGGGCTCGGCCGAAACGCCGCGCTGGTGCTGCGGCCTGCCGTTCTCGTCGAACGCGTCGACCTTCAGCCAGCTGAAATCGACGGCGAAGCCCGTTGCCCAGAGGATCGTTGTGATGCCGGCCCGTGCCAGATCCAGCTCGAGAATGGGATCGGTCACGCAAGGCGGGTCCGGTTCGATATGACGGGCATCGGGCTCCCCCGGAAGGTCGAGACCGTTGCGGCCGACATAGGCGTCGGCTTCATCCAGCAGCGACAGGTAGTTGGCATCCCCTTGCGCGAGATTGTCCGCGAGATCCGGCGCGAAGGTGAGAACGCCATCCTCGAAGGATTCCGTCATGCCAAGGAGGGTCATCCCCTGCGCCGCAAGGCGGCGGAAGTTGACCGTCCTGCCGCCGTAGGCGCCGCTCACCGAGATCGTGACATGCTCCATGCCCGACTCGGGGGTCTCGGCATCCCACTTGCCGAGGACTCCCAGCCACCAGACGAAGTCACGCCCGCGATAGCTTCGCGGAGGGCGGTCGTGCCGGCCGACCGAGAGGTAGACACGCCGTCCCGCGCGCAGGAGTTCGTCCGCGATCTGCACCCCTGAGGACCCGGCTCCGACCACCAGGACGGCGCCCTCGGGCAACTGGTCCGGATTGCGATAGGCGTTGGAATGGATCTGCAGGAGACGTGCGTCCTCGGGGACGACGGCCGGAATGACGGGGCGTTGAAAGGGCCCGGTGGCGGCGACTAGGTAGCTGGCGTCTATCGCGCCGTCGGAGGTTTCGACACGGAAACCGGGCCGGTCCACGTTCCTTCGAACGTCCTTCACCTCCACGCCGCAGCGGACGGGGGCGGCGATCTTTTCCGCGTAGTCGACGAAATAGTCCGCGACCCTCTCCTTGGCGGCAAAGGCGTCGGGATCGATGTCGGAAAACGCCAGCCCCGGAAATCTGTCGTGCCAGGCCGGACCGTTGGCGACCAGGGAATCCCACCTTTCCGAGCGCCAGCGTTCGGCGATTCGGTGCCGCTCCAGAACCAGGTGAGGCACGCCGCAGCTGCTCAGATGCTCGCTCATGGCCAAGCCGGCCTGACCGCCGCCGACGACGAGCGCCTCTACTTTCTCAGGCAACATCTCCCGGTTCCATTCCGCCTTCGAGGATTTCCAGTCTGCCCGGGCGTCAGCCTAAGGAATTCGCCCAGATAGGAAAAACATCATTTCTCTAAGCAGTGGTTCGGATTTCCTTATGTCCATACGGTGGCGTGGGATGGCCGATGGGGTGGGCCCGGCGCCGGCCGAGCGCCTGCCGGGAGCGTCCCCGTCCAAGGCATGCCCGGCGCTCCGGTAAGGCATTCGGCACCGCTCGAACAGGCGAGCGGCGCGGCATATCGTGCCGCGGTTTGCCCTTGGGCGCGTGCCGGCTCTTCTCTTGGCGGGCTGCCGCCGATCCGAGACGCGCGTCCCGGTAAAGGCCAAGGCTGTCCGCCATGCGTTCAGGACCGGAAGAGATCGGCAGGACCGCGGAAGGTCCGCGAACGACGGCAAACGCATTATCAATCGCCCGGCAGCTAGGGTATCATCGCGCGCGGCCGGAGAGATCCTTCTGGAGATGCCATGATGAAAGCCGCCGCTCGTGCCGCCGCTTTTCTCGTTCTATGCTTGGCGATGACCTCGTTCCAGGTTGATCCTGCCCTGTCGGACGAACCGTCCGCGAGCCGGCGCGTCCCGGCCGAATGGGAGCCGCAGGAGGCGATCTGGCTGCAGTGGCCGGGGCGCTGGGAGAAGGCCTACGAGCCCGTCTTCGCCCAGATATCCGCCGTGATCGCCCGGTACGAGACGCTGCACATCCTGCACGGATCGAACCGAATCAAGGCCGACGCCCGCGCGGCCATAGCGAAGGCTGGCGGAGATCCGGACCACGAGAACATCGTCTGGCACGCCATCGCGAACGACAGCGCCTGGATGCGCGACAACGGCCCCGTCTACGTCGCCGAAGGGGACGAACTGCTGATTCAGAACTGGGCCTTCGACGCCTGGGGCGGCGCGTTCGGCGCCGATGTTCCCTACGGCCTGGACAACCGGGTTCCGGCCCGGGTCGGCGCCTATCTGGACCTGCCCGTCGAGGACATCGACATCGTGCACGAGCGGGGCAACCTGGAGTTCAACGGCGTCGACACGGTAATGCTGAACTGGAGCGTGCTGGGCGACCCGCGTCGCAATCCCGGCTATGGCAAGGAGCAGGCCGAACGCGACCTGAAACGCCATTTCGGCGTCTCGAAGGTGGTCTTCATCGAGGGCGTGCCCGAAGGCGACCTGACAAACGGCCATATCGACGGGATCGCACGCTTCATCGATCCGACGACCGTGGTCGTGCCCGACTGTACGGCCGGCTCCAAATGCCGGCCCGGCGCCGGCGGTGACGACGCCGTCTACGACCGGGCTGCGGCCACCATAGAAGCGGCCGGCTTCACGGTCTTCCGCGACCCCATCGAGGGCGTCGCTCGCTACGGCGGCCAGACCTTCGACACCAACTACATGAACTGGATGGTGGGAAACGGCTTCGTGATCGCCGTCGGCTTCGGCAATCGCGAGACGGACGCGGCGGCCAAGGCCAGGCTGGAGGGCTACTTCCCAGGCCGCGAGGTCTACGTCATCGAAATGCTCGGGTCCTGGGCCGCCGGCGGCGGCGTGCATTGCCACACCAACGACCAGCCGGCGATAGCGACGGCCGTTCGCGATACGGCGGCGGACGGGTAGCAACGGACACGCGCGCGCCGTCCTGATGGCCGCATCGTGGACCGCCTCTTCTGGTGACGAAGGCTGCCGGCCCCAACCGTCGATCCAGGCACAGGAAGCGTGATTTCGACAATTCCATATGGACGTCAGAGTTCGCGGCTAGGGCTGCGTCAGCCCGATCTGATGGCCGATGCTCGCTCGATTCGGGACGCGTTCTCGGATCGTTCGAGAGGTCAGAAGCCGGCCGCTTTCGGGGGAATCAGGACGGTCGAGACCTACCTTCCGCTTCCCGTTTCTCCACCCACAGCACGTAGAGGGCGGCTGCGAGCCCCAGGGCCGCGCACAGCAGCATGGTGCCGAGCAGCCCGTAGGCCGCGTTCCGTTCGGTGAGCAGGGCGCCGGTCAGGCCGGACATGGACGCGCCGCCCGCCAGCGTCAGGGCTCCGGCCAGGCCGGCGGCGCTGCCGGCCAGGCTCGGCTTCACCGACATGGCGCCGGAACCGCTGCTCGGCATGGTGATCCCGTTGCCGATGCCGTAGAAGATGCAGGCGCCGAACAGGGTCGCCTCGTGCACGATCCCGGCAAGCAGGACGAGCAGGCCCAGGATGAGTCCGCCGCAGGCGACGATCCGCCCGGCGATCATCATGGTGGTGAGCGCATGGCCGGCTGCCCACCGGCCGGCGAGAAAACTGCCGCAGACGAAGCCTCCCGTAATGCTGCCCATGTAGATTCCGAGGTTCGCGGGGGAGACGTCGAAGAGGGTGGAGGCGACCAGGGGCGCGCCGGCCAGGTAGGCGTAGAACCCGCCCGTGGAGAAGGCCATGCAGAGCGCGTAGCCCCAGAATCGCCGGGAGCCCAACAGCTCCGGATAGGCCCGGAGCTGCTGCATGAGGGTCTCCGACGGAGTCCTGTTGGTCTCGCGGAGATCGAACCAGCAGAGGCCGAGCACCGCCAGGCCCAGGCTGAGGAAGGCCCAGAAGCTCGCGCGCCAGCCGAACAGCTCGTCCAGGGTTCCGCCGAGCAAGGGGGCGAGCATGGGCCCGACGGCGTAGGCCATGGCGATGTAGCCCATCAGGCTGGCGGCCTGCCGGGCGCCCGACGAATCCCTGATGACCGCGAGCGAAACCGTGTAGCCGGATATGATCGCGGCCTGCATCGCGCGAAATACCAGGAAGCTCGCGATGTCGCCTGCCAGCAAGCAGCCGAGAGACGCCAGGCAAAAGATCGCCAGGCCGGACAGGATGACCGGACGCCGCCCGAAACGGTCGGAGAGCGGCCCCATGACCAACTCCAGGACGGCGGTCATGGCCGCGTAGCCCGCGACGGAGAGGCTGACCAGCGCGTAGGGAGCCGCGAAATCCGCCGCGATGTTGGAAAGCGACGGAAGGAACATGTTGAGGGATACGACCGGCAGGCCGCTCAGCAGGACGAGGGTGACGAATTTCGGCGGCACAACCGCGTTCTGGCTCATGGCTCTGTCTCCGCCTGGCACCGGCGGTTCCTCTGGCGATCGGGCAAAAAAAACGCCCCCGATCCGTTCGGGGGCGCATGGGGTCTCGGTTTTGGGATCCGCTACCGGTCCAAGCGCCATTCTCCTACGACGACGGTGGCGGCTGCGGATTTCATGCCGGTCGGCTCCCAAGATGCTCGGATGGCACGCTAGGCATGGCCCGCCGGAGTGTCAACGGCCATGCCTGCTCAGGACTGTTCGATGGGCCGTGGATCTGCGCCTGCCGGACAGGTGCCAAGGACATCCGCCGTAGACGGCGAGTCGGTCTTTCGACGACGGCATCCTACGCACCCGGCGGACGGGATCGTGGGGGCGATCCGCCAAAGAGTTCCGCCCGGCCTACCGCCAATGCCGGGGGCGATGGCATTCCAAGATGTGCCTTAAATTATTGTATTCATTGCTAAGGCGGAACTGCGCGGTGGAGCGCCGCCCGCTCGTCCCAAAGCTTTCGGAAGGGTTAACGTTAACGACCCGTTAACCCCCCGCCGCCTAGGCTCGGTCCGCGCGCCGGCCTCGCCCGCCTGCGCGCCGAGATCGCCTAGTTCGGGAGTGCGTCTTGCCATGCCGCAACGGGTCCTGGTCGCCGAGGACGATGCCTCCGTCCGCAGCTTCGTGGCGCGGGCGCTGGAGCTGCGCGGCTATGCGGTGACCGCGGTCCCGGACGGCCTGCAGGCGCTCGAGGTCCTCGAGCGGGAGAGCTTCGACATCCTGGTCACCGACATTGTCATGCCCGGCCTCGACGGCATCGCGCTCGCCCTCAAGGTGGGCCGCGATCTGCCGGGCCTGCCGGTGCTGCTGATGACCGGCTACTCGGCGGAGCGCCAGCGCGCCCACAATCTCGACGAGCTGATCGCCCGGGTCGTCCTGAAGCCCTTCTCCCTGCAGGAGATCTGCGACGCCGTGGGCGAGGTGCTGGCCGCGCCGCCCGGCTCCGGAACGGCCGCCGCGCAGCAGGTCCCGGCAACCGCGGATTAGAAGCGCCGCAGCAGGCGGTCGATGTAGTCCAGCTCGTCGATGGGCCGGCTGCGGTCGCCGCGCCGGCGGCGCAGTTCCTGCAGGATCTCGCGGGCGCGCTGCACGTCCATCTGGTCGGGCAACTGGACGCCCTCGATGGCCTCGCGGTTGCCGTTGCCCCAGCGCCGGCCTAGAGGATCGCGGCCCTGGCCGGGCTGGACGCCGAGCTGGCCGGAGCCGCGCTGGCTGGTGTTGCTCATCTGCTCGATGATCTGCTCGGCCAGCGACTGCATGCCCTGCTGGAGCTGGTCCACGGCCCGGGTCTGGGGATCGACAGCCTGGCCCGGCTGGCCCTCCTCCAGGGCGTCGCGGGCGTCCCGCATGGCCTGCTCGGCCCGGCCCAGCGGCCGCGGCACGCTGTTCAGCATGTCGGCCAGCTCGCGCATCATCTGGCCCAGATCGCGGCGCAGGTTCTCCTGGCGACCGGCGTCGGACAGGTTCTCCTGGAGCTGGCGCGCCTCCTCCTCGCCCGAGCCCGGCTCGCCCTGCTGGGTGCGCTGATAGCTGCGGTCCAGCAGCTCCTGCTGGCGGCGCATCATGCTGTCCATCTGCTCCATCATCTGCCAGGCGCCGAACTCGCTCTCGGCCATCTGCTGGTTCATCAGGCCGGCCTGCAGGTTCTCCAGCATGTGGCGCAGCTGCTCGAGCAGCTCGCGCGCCGCGTCCCGGGCGCCGCTCTGGGCGAGATCCCGGGCGCGGTCGATCATCTCGCGCAGCTCCTCGCCCTCCAGCATCT
>CBDDCC010000004.1:0-8208 GCA_965225935.1 Rhodospirillales bacterium | reverse complement strand
TCGGCGGCCCGCGCGTGGTGGATGTTCCGGGTCTTCGGCCACGACGCGGTGGCGGTGCTGGACGGCGGCTTGCCGAAGTGGGAACGCGAGCAGCGGCCGATGAGCGCCGTCGCCGGTCCGGCGCCGCAGCCGGCGCGTTTCGAGGCCCGGTTCCGCCCGGAGCTGGTCTACAGCGCCGATGCACTGCGCGCGGCCCTGGGCACCCTGACCGTCGTCGACGCCCGCTCCGCCGGGCGCTTCGCCGCCACCGAGGCCGAGCCGCGCCCGGGGCTTCGCGGCGGACACATTCCCGGCTCCTTGAACCTGCCCTATCCCCGCATCCTCGAGGCCGACGGCACCTTGCGCTCGCCCGAGGCGCTCGCGGATCTCTTCCGCGGCGCGGGCATCGATGTCGACGCGCCGGTGGTCTACACCTGCGGCTCGGGTGTGAGCGCGTGCAACCTGGCCCTCGCCCAGGCCCTGGTGGGCGGGCGCGAGGCGGCGGTGTACGACGGCTCCTGGTCGGAGTGGGGCGCGCGGGAGGATCTGCCGGTGGAGGCGTGAAGGGCCGGATGCAGGAGCGCATGAGGGACAGTCATGGTTCGGATTAGGAAACATCCTGGACCGTGCGTTGTTGCCTGCATGGGCCGTTGCTAGCCTTCCTCGATGAGCTCCCTGGAACACGTCACGCCGGCGGTCGAACGCCCGGTCGGCCCGCGCTTCCTGTTCGCCACCTTCTCCCTCGGGCACATGGCGAACGACTGGGCGCCCGGCGCCATCTGGATCATCGCCCCCGCGATGGCGTTGGACCTGGTCTCTCGCCCGCCGATCTCGGCGCCCTGTTCACCATCCAGGCGGTGGGGGCGAGCCTCGCCTACTTCCCGTCCGGCTTGCTGGCGGATCAGGTGCGAAACCGCGGCCGCCTGCTGACCATGACCTTCTGGTGGGTGGCGGTCGGCTTCTTCCTCGCTTCCTTCGCCCCCGACTTCTGGTCCTTCGCCGTGATCCTGGCCCTGGCCGGGCTGGGCGATGCCGCCTGGCACCCCATCGCCACCGGCGTGCTCACCGGCCAGTGGCCGTCTCGACGGGGCGAGGCCCTGGGGGTGCACGCCATCGGCGGTGCCCTGGCCACGGTGCTCTCGCCCCTGGCGGTGGGCTATCTGCTCGCGGTCATGGACTGGCGCGACGCCCTGCGGCTGTCGGTGGTGCCCGCCGTGATCATGGGCGTGGTGTTCGCCGTGGTGGTTTCCCACCGGGTGCCCCGGGCGGTGAGCCAGGGCGTGACCCGTGGCGACATGCGCGAGTTTTTCCGCGGCTGGGCCAGCGCACCGGGGCGCCGGCTGCTGGCTGCCGTGACCACCTACCACATGGCGGTGATGGCCTTGATGGCCATGACGCCCCTGTTCCTGCAGACCACCCACGGCTACAGCTCGGCCCAGTCCGGTTCCCTGTTCCGCCGCGGCGCTGCTGGCCGGTGCCCTGCTGCAGCCGGGGATCGGCAAGCTCTCGGACCGTGCCGGGCGCCGGCGCGTGCTGGGCGTGGTCGCGGTGCTGGGCGCGGCCTTCGCCGTGGCCATGGCCAAGGTACCGTCGGGTCCGTGGCTGGTGCTGTCGGTGATCGCCGGCTTCGGCGTGCTGCTGGGGGTGCGCGCGGTGGTGCTGGCCCTGGCGGTGGACTTTCGCCTCCCGGCGCGAGGCCACCACCTTGGGCTTCGTGTTCGCCGTGATGGACGGGGTGGGCGCCCTGGGCGCGCTGCTGGCCGGGGCGGTGGCCGAGTTCGAGCTGGCCAATGCCTTCCTGCTGGCGGCCGGGCTGTCCCTGGCCTGCCTGGCGTTCATCCTCCTGGGCACCCGCCCGGCGCCGGTGGCGGTGCGCGCGTGAGCAGCGCCGGCGGTGCGAGGCGGCGGTTACGTCGCCGCGGGCGTGCCCGCCAGCAGGTCCAGGCCGTTGAGTGCCGGGCGCGCGCAGGGTGCGGCATCCTCGGCGCGGGCCAGGCCGGCGGCGGCCGGCGAGAAGTAGACCCGCACCCGGCAATGCAGCTGCCCCTCGGACTCGTGCCGGGCGAACACCGCGAAGGCGTCGTCGCCGGCGCGTGCGTGGGCCGCCCGAGCGAGGGCGCGGATCCGCTCCAGCTCGGGGTCCGCCAGCATGGCGTCGCCCAGGTCCTTGCAGTACCAGCTCGTCATCGCCCGATAGCCTACGCGCCCGGGGCGGGGCGCGGCCACGCATGCCGTGTGACATGGCCGAGCTGACACCCGCGCTGCGGCACTGGCGTCACCAGACCCGCAAGCGCCTGCGGCGCGAGCGCATGGGGATCCCGGCGCCGCAACGTGAAGCCCTCGAGGCGCGCATCGTGGCCACCCTGGAGTCCGCATTCCCGGAGCTGTGCCATCAGGTGCTGGGGCTCTACTGGCCCATCGGCGGTGAGGCGGATCTGCGCCCCCTGGCCGCCCGGCTGCTCGCAGGCGGTGCCCGCCTGTCCCTGCCGGTGGTGGTGAAGCCCGCCCATCCGGTGGAGTTCTGGGCCTGGCAGCCGGGCGACGAGACGGTGCCCGGCGTGTGGCGCATCCCGGTGCCGGCGCGGCGCCAGGCCGGTGAGCCCGCAGGTGCTGCTGGTCCCGCTGCTGGGCTTCGATGCCCGCGGCTACCGCCTGGGCAACGGTGGCGGCTACTACGACCGCACCCTGGCGGCGCTGTCGCCCCGGCCCCGCACCATCGGCGTCGGCTTCGAGCGCACTCGCCTGGACGACTTCGTCGCCTGCGACCACGACATCCCCATGGACGCGATCGTCACCGAGGACGGAGTCGTCACACAGAGCTCATGAGCCCCCGGCGATCCGGATCACCACCTTGCCCTGGTGCGCCCCCTCGCGCAGGTAGGCGAAGGCCTCCCGATAGTCCTCGAACGGAAACACCTTGCCCACCACCGGGCGCAGCTTGCGCGCCTCGAGCGCCGCGGCCAGGGCCTCGAAGGCGGCCAGGCTGCCCACCGAGATGGCGTTCAGGGTCAGCACCCGGCGGAACAGCTCCGGCAGGTCCAGGATCCCGCGGGTGTCCTCCAGGAAGCCGATGAGGCTCACGCAGCCGCCGATGCGCGCGGCGGCCACCGAGCGCGCCAGGTTAGCGCCGCCCACCACGTCCACCACGTGATCGGCGCCTTGCCCGCCGGTCAGCTCCACCACCCGCTCCGGCCAGTCCGGCGTGGTGCGGTAGTTGATCACCGCGAAGGCCCCGAGACTCCCGGGCACGGCGGCACTTCTCGTCGCTGCCCGAGGTGGCGATCACCCGCGCACCGGCGCTGCTCGCGAGCTGCAGGGCGAAGGTGGACACCCCGCCGGTGCCCTGCACCAGCACGAACTGACCCGGCGTCACCCGCCCCTGCACGAACAGGGCCTGCCAGGCGGTGACCCCGGCGATGGGCAGGGTGCTGGCCTCCTCCGGTGTCAGGTGCGATGGGATTGGCACCACCGCGTCCTCGCGCGCCACCACGTGCTCGGCCAGCACCCCGTCCAGTGGACCGCCCAGGCGCCGGGCCACCACCTGGGCGCTGGGCGGCCCGCTCTTCCAGTCCACCACGTAGGCCGGGCAGACCCGGTCGCCCACCTGGAAGCGCTCCGCTCCCGGGCCGCGCGCCACCACCCGGCAGGCGGCATCGGACAGGGGCACGATGGGTAGCGGGAAGTTGCCGTAGCGTCCCTCGGCGATGGCCAGGTCCCGGTAGTTCAACGACACCGCCAGCACCTCGAGCAGCAGCTCGCCCGGCCCCGGCCGCGGCATCTCCCGCTCGGCGAGCACCAGGGCGTCCAGGCCCGATCGCGATCGCAGCTCCACCGCCTTCATCGCCCGGGGCTCCAGGCCAGCAGCTCGCGCACCGCCTCGCGCAGCACCGCCTCGTCCTCGGCGCAGTGGGTGGGGTTTCCGGCCCGGTGGCCGTGGACCGAGGCGATGGGGCGGAACTCGGCATCCGCCATGGCGGCGCACTCGCGCTCGCTGTCCTCGGCGGTGAAGTACAGGTCGTGGCTGCCCGGCATGATCAGGGTCCGCGCGGTGATGGCCCCGAGTGCGGCGTCCAGATCGCCGTGGTAGCGATCGTTGGCGCTGATGTCCGAGGCCATCCACACGTGCAGCTGGGCCAGCAGGTCGTTGCCGTCGCGGCGCAGGAAGTTCGCCTCCCATACCCGCACGATGAAGTCCTCGATGGTGGGGGTGCCGAAGGCCTGGTAGAGCCCCTCGCGGTAGAAGGCCTGGGACAGGGCCCAGCCGGCGTAGACGCGGCCCATGGCGCGCAAGCCCCGCTCGGGCTTGCCGTCGAACCAGCCGTCACGGTAGGTGGGGTCGCCGGTGAGCGCCGCCTTCACCCCTTCCAGGAAGACCCGGTTGTGGGGCGAGGTGCGTGCCGAGCCGCACACCGCGCAGATGCGCTCGACCTCGTCGGGGAACAGGGCGCCCCAGTGCAAGGCCTGCTGGGCGCCCATGGACCAGCCATAGACCAGGGCGATGCGCTCGACGCCGAACACCTCGCGCAGCAGCCGGCGCTGGGCGTTCACGTTGTCCACGTGGGTGATGGCGGGCCAGCGGCCGTGGCGCAGCTCCGCCGCGCAGTTGCTGGGGCTGGTGGACAGCCCGTTGGTGAACATGTTGGGGATGACCACGAACCAGTGATCCGGATCCAGCACCCGACCGGGCCCGATCAGCCACTGGGTGTCCAGGTGCTGGGCCCCGTAGGAGGTGGGGTAGAGGATCAGGTTGGATCGATCCGCCGCCAGTCGGCCGTAGGTCTTGTAGGCGAGGCGCGCGCGCACCAGGGTGCGCCCGCACTGCAGCGGCAGGTCACCGAGCTCGAAGAGCGCATGATCCGGCATGGGACGAGGCGGCCGCGGATCAGGCGCTGCCGGGCAGCAGGTCGGTGGCCAGCGCGACCCAGTAGCTGGCACCGATGGGCAGGATGGCGTCGTTGAAGTCGTAGCGCGGGTTGTGAACCATGCAGCCGCCGGCCTCGCCGTCGCCGTTGCCCACCATGATGTAGTTGCCGGGGCGCTTCTCGAGCATGAACGCGAAGTCCTCCGAGCCCATGATGCGCGCGCCGGAATGGTCCACGTTCTCCTCGCCCACCACCTTGGCCGCCGCGGCCGCGGCGCGCAGGGTCTGCTCGGCGTCGTTCACCAGCGGCGGGTAGTTGCGGGTGTAGCTCACCTCGCCGCTCACGCCGTGGGCGGCGCAGATCCCGTCCACCACCCGGCGAAGCCCGGCCTCGAACTGATCGCGCACCTTGTCGGAGAACGAGCGCATGGTGCCGGCGAAGGACACCGCGTCGGGAATGACGTTGATGGCGTCTCCGCCGTGGATGCGCCCCACGGTGAAGGTGGTGGGGGACTGGGTGTCGATCTCCTGGGCGAGGAAGCTCTGCATGGCGCACACGATGGCGCAGGCGGTGTTGATCGGGCTGCGCCCGTGATGGGGCATGGCGCCGTGGGCACCGATGCCGTCGACGCGCACCTCGACGGTGTCCGAGCAGGCCATGAACGGCCCCGCCCGGGTCACGAAGCGGCCCACCGGGATGGTGGGGAAATTGTGCATGCCCCACACGCTGTCCACCGGGAACAGGTCGAACAGCCCGTCCTTGATCATCGCATCGGCGCCGCCGTGGCCCTCCTCGGCGGGCTGGAAGATGAAGTGGATGGTGCCGTCGAAGCCGCGATGCTCGGCCAGGTGGCGGGCGGCGGCCAGCAGCATCACGGTGTGCCCGTCGTGGCCGCAGCCGTGCATCTTGCCGTCGTGGCAGGACGCGTGCTCGAAGCTGTTGTGCTCCTGCATGGCCAGGGCATCCATGTCGGCGCGCAGGCCGATGGCGCCGTTGCCGCCGCCGTTGCGCAAGGTGCCCACCACCCCGGTCACCCCCAGGCCCCGGTGCACCTGGATGCCGCAGGCCTCGAGCTCCCGGGCCACGATGTCGGCGGTGCGGTGCTCCTCGTAGGCCAGCTCCGGATGACGGTGGATGTCGCGGCGCATGGCGGTGAGCGCGGGGTGACGGGAGACGATCTCGGGCACGAGCTGCATGCGGGGCTCCTCGTTGTTCAGGTGGCTTCGTCGCGCCACGATACGACAATCAAGCGGGCGGCGGCGATGCCGGGCTACGTTGGACAATCGCTCCGAGTCCTGGATCCGCTGTCAAGCCGTCGGGGGTGGTGGGGTGTTCGCGCCCGTGCGCCGCAGGGATGCGGCGCCCGAGCCCCCATGGACGGGTTCACGGCGTGGCGCGAACACCTCACCTCCCCCGACGGCTTGACAGCGGATCCAGGACTCGGAGCACCCCAACTAGAAGGCGTCGCCGCGCGCCCCGTCGGTCACCACCCGCTCCGCCCCCACGAAGCGGGCCATGCGCGCCAGCTCCGCGTGCAGTCGCTCGCGCCGCAGCCGCCCGGCCCGTACGCCGGGCTCCCACCACAGGCCCAGCACCTGCAGCTCGCCGCGGTCCCGGTGCAGCTTGAGATCCGTGCGCCCGATCATCCGGTCACCTTCCAGCATGGGGAACACGTAGTAGCCGTAGCGCCGCCGGTGGGCCGGGACGAACACCTCGATGCGGTAGTCGAAGCCGAACACCCGCCGGGCCCGGGCGCGATCGCGCAGCACCGGGTCGAAGGGCGAGAGCAGGCGCAGCCGGGACGGCGGCTCGGGCAGATCCTGGAGACTCTCGAGCAGCTCCGGGCGGGCCACGGCGCGGCGCGGCGGGCCGCCGTCGGCGCCGTCCACCGCCACCTCCACCAGATCCTGGCCCAGGCGCTCGCGCACCCAGCCGGCGGCCGCGGCCGCCGGCACCGCGTCCCAGAACGCGGCCAGCTCGCCGGAGGTGGCGATGCCGAGGCGATCCAGGGCGCTGGAGCAGGCCCAGTCCACAAGGGCGTGGCCGTCCGGCGGTGGCCCGCGATGAGCCTCGGGGATCACCGCCTCCACCGGGGCGTACACCTTCTGGAAGCCCTGGCGCCGGCTCACCGCCAGCTCGCCGGTGCGCCACAGGAACTCCATGGCGGTCTTGTGCGGATGCCAGTCCCACCAGCCGCCGCTCCCATGGGGCGCCTCGTCGCGCGGGGCCGCGTCCCGGGCCATCAGCTCGCCGTCGCGCCGGATGCGGGCGAGGACCGCGTCGGTGGCGGCCAGGAAGTCGTCGCGGCGGTACTTGCGGAAGCGCTCGCGCAGCCGATCCCGCTCGGCCCGGAAGCGTCGTTGCCAGTAGGGGTAGAAGCGGGTGGGGATGATGGCCGCGTCGTGGGTCCAGTTCTCGAACAGGGCGCGGTCGTGCTCCAGCAGCTGGCGCAGGTGCTCGCGCCGGTAGGTCCCTGGTTGCGGGCGAAGAGGATGGTGTGATGGGCACGCTCCACGGTGTTGATGCTGTCCACCTGGACGAAGCCCAGGGTCTCCACCAGCTCCAGCAGTCCCGCCTTGTCCAGGGCCTTGCCCGGCGGAGCGCTGAGTCCCTGGCGGGCGAGGAGCAGGCGGCGGGCGTGGGGGTTGCTGACGATCGCTGGCATGGCTCGAGGCACGGTTAAGGGGCGGTGGCGGGCGCGGCGGGTCGCAATCTACCCCATCGAGGCGCGGGAAAAGACCTCTAAAGCCGGCCGCGGCGCGGCCGATATGCGGTTTCAGGGCGCCAGCGCCCGCACCGACAGCTCGGCGCGTGCCCTTGATCCGAGCACTGCGAACAGAGGTCGACGATGCCCACCCCGATGGCGGCCACCCGCGACGACGCCGCCCTCGCCAACCGCGATCCCCCCCGCGCCGCGGAGCCCCAGCACGGCGACGCCGCGGCCCGGCGCTCGCGCCGCTTGCTGCGCGCCGTGGAGCAGGTCTCCGGGGTCGGGCACTGGTATCTGGACCTGCGCATCAGCCACCTGGAGTGGTCCGACCAGGTCTACCACATCCACGGCTACGCGCCGCGCGCCTTCCGGCCCAGCGTGGATCAGGCCATGTCGGCGGTCCATCCGCAGGACCGGGAGCGGGCCAACCAGGCGGTGCGCGAGGCGGTGCGCGAGCGCCGCGGCTGGTCCTTCCAGGTGCGCATCGTGCGGGCGGACGGCGCGGCGCGCACCGTGCAGTGCAACGGCGAGCCCGACCTGGACGAGCGCGGCACGGTGTGCGGCCTGCTGGGCACCTTCCAGGACGTCACCGACCAGATCGCCCTGTACCGTCAGCTGGAGAGCCAGGCCGCCGCCCTGAGGGCGGAGGTGGAACGG
>CBDDCC010000003.1:0-622688 GCA_965225935.1 Rhodospirillales bacterium | reverse complement strand
TGCTCGCCGAACAGCGCCATGCCCCAGGCGACGCCCGCCAGGGTCACCACGTAGGCCATCTGGGCGGCGAACACGGGCCCTGCGATCTGCACCAGGTGATAGAAGATGGCATAGGCGACGGCGTTGATCACCATCATGCCGATCACCGACCATTCCACCGGGCCAAACGGAAAGCCCAGCGGCACGAAGGTCCCGGTCGCGGCGACGATGGGAGCCAGCACCAGGGCCGCCATGAGCAGCATGCCGGCGACCGTCGCCAGGGGATCGCTGCCGGGCGGCCGGCGCAGGGCGACGAACATGTTCTCGGTGGCGTAGCAGGCCGCCGCCAGCAGCGCCACCAGGACCCAGGGCACCATGGCGGGGTCCGGCAGGCTGGAGGCCGGCAGCACGATCAGCAGCACCGCCGTCAGGCCGCAGGCGATCCCGAGCACGCGGCCCCAGGCCAGGCTGTCGGCCCGCAGGACCAGGGCGGCGGCCAAGGTCAGGATGGGCACCGTGGCGATGGTGATGGAGAGCACGCCCGCCGGCACCTTGGAGGCGGCGTAGAAGTAGAGGGCGCCGGGGACGACGGTGCCGAGCAGGCCGCAGACCAGGTAGAAGCCCAGATGGCGCCGCCGGACCGGCGGCGGCCGTCGGCGGGCGACCGCCAGGGTCAGCAGCAGGAGACCGCCGAAGAGGCCCTGCCAAAGGGTGAGGCCCAGGGGGTGAGCGCCCGCCGTCGTGGCGATGCGGGCGAGAGAGAAGGTGAGGCCCCAGACGCTGCCGGCGCTGACGACGAGGAAAAGGGGCCAGGCCTTGGCGCGCCAGCCGGCCGCCGCTCCGGCCGTCGCGCCGCCGCCCGCGATTCCTGCGGGCAGGGCGTCCGGTTCCGCCGTCGCCGTCGCCTGGGGCGCCTGGAACGGGCTTTCGGCTCCGGGCATGTCCCGCCCGGGCTCCCCCTTGTCCGACCGGCAATGGCCCTCGTACATCCCGTCCGTCCTTCGAAGTCCGGCTCGATCGTGGGGTGGGCCGCGAGCGGAGTCAATGAGGGCCGCGGCGCATGGGACCGCCGCGGGCTGCCGCCGCATCCGGTCCCTGCCCCGGTTCCTATTGACGTCCCTTCCGCCAGGACTCATGCTCCGGCCCGACGGTCAGTTGTCTTGGGAAGGGATGATTAAGGCCTCGTCGTCATAGAATAGACGCATGAGGCGAGACGTAGATGGTTAAGTCCTGGCTAAGGAAGTTGTTCGGTGGCGCCGGGTACCAATCTGCCGGTGGCGCCACGCCTTGTGCCCGCCGGGCTCCGGGCGCCGATCCGATCCGCTGGAACGCCATCGAGGACAAGGTGCGCCAGCAGGTCCGGGGCCTGGTTTCCAGGACGCTGCTCGACGACATCTATGGTCGGCCCCGGGAGATGACCGAGGAGGACGAGGCGTTCCACCTGCAGGAGGTGGTCAACCGCATCTACGCCGAGGCCCTCTACGACATCCTGAAAGCCGGAGAGCCGGAGGCTTCGCCCGCCGTCGAGCCGGCCGAAACCGTTCTCGCCTGGGTGCAGAAGGCGCTCGAAACCTGGGCCGGCGACGAGCGAGGTCCGGAAGGCGCCAAGGTCGAGGACAAGGCCCAGCTTATCGAATCGGTCATCGCGGCCTTCCAGCGGGCCGCTGCCGACGACGTCCTGAAACGGGCCGCCGCCGCCCGCATCGAGAACGAAAACGCCGCGCCGTCCCGCCGCTGACCGGGCATCGGGAACCTCCGGCACAAGACGGACCTCAACGGGCCAGCCGCCGCCAGCCCGGTCCTTTGCGACGGCCCGGGCCCGGCGCCGTCTCCGCGCCGGCGCCAAGCTGGTTTCGCCGCCCGCTCCGCTCCTTGTAGCGACGGCCGCCTTCTCACCGGCACGGGGGGCACCGATCCCCTTCGAACGATCCATGCTTCCGAAAACATGATTGCGAATGATTTGCATTCTCACTAAGATAAGGTCGTTCCTTGCCATGCGAGGCGCCTTTCGTGATCCACCAAGCCATCCATCCCCGCAGCCCCGGGTCGACCCTCGACCTGGAGGAGGCGGAGCACTTGCTGGTTTGGGCCCTGCGGCGCTGGCTGGCCGGCTTGCAGGACAACTCGGCCCAGCAGTGGTCCCTGGTCTGGAGCGATTTCGCCAAGCGCTTCGGGACCGAGGACGGCCGCAAGGGGCTCGCCGGCCTCGCCGCCCTGGTCAAGGAGCTGCAGATATCGGCCCGCCGCACCATCCACCACCTGCCGCCCTGTTGCCGTTTCCTCGAGGCCGACGAGCTGAGCGTCCTGGGCCTGGTCGGCGCCTGCCAGCGCGGCGACTGGGAGCTGGCCCGCGCCCAGGCGGAGTGGCTGGTCCGGACCGACGGCATCGGCGGGATGCTGGAGGCCGGTGCGCGTCTCTCGTCCGTGCTTTCGGCCCATTCCCTCCGCCTCCCCGAACGCTCGCTCGGCGCGCCCCACGCGCTCCATTGAGGCGACCGGGCCGCGGCCTGTCATCGGCGGAGGGCCGCGCTATGATGGCCCCGATCGTTGACAGCCGGGCCCGAGGGACATGCGCGAGACGAAGGGGCAGCGCTATCTCCTCATCACCGTCGACGCCGAGGCGCTGCCGCGCCGGGCCGAGGGCGACCACTACGCGCGCCTGGTCTGGGGGCGGCACCCCGAGGGGACGGCCGGCCTCGGCGAGCTGGTGGCCGCGGCCGAGGCCGTGGGAGTGCCGCTCACGGTCTTCGTCGAGATGGGCGCCGAGCGCCTCTACGGCGAGCCGCTGCGCGACGCGGTGCGCTGGCTGGCCGAGCGGGGCCAGGAGGTGGCGCTCCACCTCCATCCGGAGATCCTGGACCGGGCCTTCTGGCAGGAAGCCGGCCTCGCCAAGCCCCGCGGCCTGCAGGACAGCTATCCCCAGGCCCAGGCCGACTACCTGATCAGCCACTTCGCCCGGCGCCTGGAGGCGCTGAGCGGCTGCCCGCCGGTCGCCTACCGTGCGGGAGCCTTCCGCTGGAACGCCAACACCCTGCGGGCGGTGGCGCGGGCCGGCATCCCCCTCTCCTTCAACAACGCGGCCTCGGCCTCGCGCGACGGCAAGCGCTTCGTCCACCACGAGGCGACGCCCCACCTCTTCGAATGGGACAACGGCCTGATCGAGGTTCCCTATACGGAGTATCCGACGCCCCGGGGCGACATGCTGTTCGAGTTTCCCGAGCGCCCCTACCTCTTCATGGACCACGGCCGCTTCCTGCGCCGGCTGTTCGAGCGCGAGCCCGAGCGCCGGGTCGCCGTGCTGCTGATCCATTCCTGGTCCTTCCTCTACAGGGACCGGGCGAGCGGACACTTCCGCTACCGCGGCGAGCGCCGGCTGCACCGCTTCCGGGCCTTTCTCGAGCAAGCCGCCGAGCACTGCCGGGTCATCGCGGCGCGGGACCTGCTCGACAAGGTCCGGGCCGGCGAACTGGCGCCCAAGTTCGTGCGCCCTCTGGCCGCGGTCGAGGTCGAGCCGCCGGCGAAGGCGGGCTGACGCGAACGTGGCCGCGGGTCCTTTCTCCTGGGGCCGCAAGGGCAGGGGCGCCTTGGCGGCGCCCGCCATGGCGGAGCTGGAGCCGATCCTCCGGGCGCCGCTTGCCGGCGATCCGATTCCCCTCGCGGGCTTCCACATCCATCCGGGCGCAAACATCGACGCGCGCATCGAAGAGCTGCGCCAGAAAGGCTTTCCCAGCAACCACCCCGAGGGACCGCGCTATGGCGTCGAGCCGCCGATCGATTGGCAGGCCAAGGGCGCCCTCGACCGCAACACCCGCCACCGCATGCTGGGCTGGGTCTTCCTCGACCCCTTCATCGGGGCGGCCGAGCGGGATGGCGGCGGCGACCGGATTCCCTACCTGGGCGCCGTGGTGGCGGACTGGCAGGACCACGCGGAGCGCAGCGGCGATTCCTCCCTCTGGGCCGACATGGCGACCGGGCTGCGGGCCCAGCACCTGGCGGCGATCCTGCAGATCCTGCGGCGCAATGGCGGCGAGGGCCTTGGCCAAAAGGAACAGCTGAAGCTGCTGGAAGCTTCTGCCCGGCACCTGGAGGTGCTGAGCGACCCGGGTTTCGTTTCGCCGGGCAATCACGGCCTGTTTCAGTTGCACGGCCTCGCGCTCCTCGCTTGGGCGCTCCGCCCCCATGCGCGCATGGAGGACTACCTCGGCATTGCCCGCGCGCGCCTGCCCGAATTCGTGGCGGAGCAGATCTCGCCCGACGGCGGGCACCTGGAGCACTCGGCGGAATACTATCTGCTGGCCGAGCGCGTCTTCCGGTCGCTCGCTCGCAGCGGCCTCTACGGTGACCTGGTGGACCTGGACGGCATCCTCGCGCGTCTGGCGGCCATCCGACCCTTCCTGTTCGGCGCCAAGGGCCGCATCGCGGCGAGCGGCGACACCAGCCTGCGCCGCCAGCCGGCGGCCGTCCTGCGGCAGGACGCGGCGGCATCTGGGCTGTTCGCGGGGTCCCGGGTCTCGCCCCAGATCTCGGCCCTGCTGCTGCCGCAGACGGGACTCTACGTCGCCAAGGGCCACCCGGGCAGCGCAGCGGAGGACTGCTATCTCCATTTCTCCGCCGGCTACCACAGTGTCATGCACAAGCACGGCGACGACCTTGCCGTCGAGTGGCACGGCCGGGGCCAGCCTATCGTGGTGGACGCCGGCAAGTACCGCTACGACCGGCGCGATCCCATGCGCCGCTTCGTCTTGTCGAACGCCGCCCACAACACCCTAGAACCCTACGGCCTGGCCTTCCCCATCCTGCTGGAGGATCCCTACGGCTCCGGCATCGCCAGTGCAAAAGAGACCGACTGGGGCTTCCTCGCCAACGGGCGGGTCGCCTACCGGCGCCAGGGCCTCGTCCACGAACGCCTGGCGATCTTCAAGCCGGACGCCTTCCTCTGTCTGGTCGACCGGGTCGACCGCCTGGACGTGCCGGTCGCGAGCCGCTTTGCCGGGCTGCTGCGCCGGGCGCTCGTCCATCCCGGTGGGCCCAACATGGTGCTGCGCAGCCTGCTGCGTTCCTCTCGGCGGCATCGCGTCTGGCTCCACTTCGCCGAAGGGACCGAACTGGAGGAGGATTCTTGCGAGGACCGCGAGGCTCGCTGGCGGCTGCGGCTCGGTGCCGGCGGCTGGGCCGGCGTTCGCCAGTGGTCCGACCGGCCGCTGGCGGGGACCGAGCACGCCGAGGGCCGGCGGCATCCCACGCCCCAGGGCTGGATCGCCAAGGGCTATGTGGAGGCGGTGCCCGCGCTCGCCCTGGGGACGAGCCTCGACCCGGCGGCGCGACTGCTGGTGACCCTGCTGGCTCTCGGAGAGGCCGCGCCGCCGACGGTCGAGGTTGCCGAGCAAGACGGCGCGCTGGCGTTCCGTATCTCGGAGGGTGCGCAGAGCGGCCGTCTCACGCTGGATCTTTCCGCGGCCACCGATCCTGGCGCGGTGACCTATGAGGAGTCGGCTACGGCGTGAGGTCAGGCCGCGGCGGGGCGCCGTCCGGCCGGCACAGCTTCGCCGTCTGCTGTCGCGGCTTCGGTCTTGGTCTCGGCGCTGGTCTCTGCCGCGGTTTCGGACTCGGGCAGCAGGCGGTTGACCAAGCCGCGGTCGAGCCGCTCGGCCGCCGCCTCGACGGCGTGGTCGAGGCCGGGATCGCTGTAGAAGACGCCGCGGATCTGGGTTGTGGCGGCCAGCGCTCGGATGAAGGCGTCGCGCAGCTCCGGGTCGGGTGCGGCGCCCTCGTCCCAGAAGCGGTCCAGCGGGCCGTCGAAGCTGAGCCCCGGCAGATCGAAGACGGCCTGCCCCAGCACCTTTAAGGGACGGTCCGCGCGCAGCGCCCAGAGGCCGACGGTGCTGTTGATGGTCACCACGCCCCGGGCGCGCTCCAGCAGCGCGTCGAGCGAGCCGCCGTCGATGCAGTCGACGCGCCCCGCGACACCCAGCCCGGCGGCGACGCCGCGGGTGAAGCTCCGCCAGTTGACCCGGCCGCTGTCGAAGGGGTGCACCTTGATCATCAGGCGCGAGTCGGGCGGTGCCTTGCGGGCGAAGGATTCGATGACCAGGCGGATCGGCTCCTTGTGATCGTCGAAGGGCGAATAGGCACGGATCTGGAAGTCGGTCTCCATCTGCAAGGGAAAGACGTAGTAGGGCGCGCCCGATCCGCGCACGGCGTCGATCAGCCGTTCGGTGCGCCGCCGCGCCAGGCGGGCGCGCAGCATGCGGTAGCCGGTCCCCATATAGCCGAGCACAGGCATCTCCCGCAGGAAGCTGCGGTAGTGGGGGTAGAACGGCCAAAGAAACGAAGTCGAGAGGTGGTAGGCCATGTCCCTGAGCGCCATGGTCCAAAAGCCTTCCCGGTACCGCGGCGTCAGGTCCGGCGGCGGCGCGCGGCCGGCGAGCGCCAGGATCTCCTCGGGGTCGCGCGGGAAGCGCGAGTTGCCCGACATGCCGTCCTTCTCGAGGGTGATCCAGTCGGGGCGCAGGTAGCCGAAGTCGGTCACCGTAACCGCGATGCCCCGGTCCTTGGCCGCCGCGATGGCGGTCCGGTGATGGTCGCGCTGCTCGCCAAGCAGGACCAGGTCGCTGACCTTCTCCCGGTCCATCAGCGCGGCGACGTAGCCCGGCCAGTCTTCGGGCCGTCCGCGGTAGTCGAGCGCGCCGGGCCGCCGCCAGAAGAGCTTGTCGCCGGCGCAGAGGTTCACCCGCAGGCAGCGGTGGCCCCGGCCCTCGAGCGCCGCGGCGAGGCGCGGGAAGAACGGCGAGGCAGGGCCTTGCAGGAAGAGGAAGACGCGAGGCGCGTCGTCTCTTGCGGCCGGGTCGGGGCTCTCGGTCGGGTCGGTCATCTGCTGCTACGGTGAAGGCGGCCCGGCCTAACCCCGGCCGGCGCCGAAGGCGGCCTCGGCCGTTGGCGTCTCAGGCCCGCGGTTCGAGGCGTGCCCACTCATCGGCGATCGCGTCGACGGCCCGCCTGATCTGATCCTCGTCGTGCCGGCTGGTCAGGAAGAAGCGCAGGCGCGCGGTCTTCTCCTCGACTGCCGGATAGATGATCGGCAGGGCGTTGATGCCGCGCTCGAAGAGGCGGTTCGACAGTTGCACCGCCGGCAGGGAGCCCCGGGTGATGATCGAGGTGATGGCGTGGCCCTGAGAGCGCCCGACGTCGAGCCCCTTGGCCTGGGCGAGCTCGAGGAACAGCCGCCCGCTCTCCTGTAGGCGCGCCACCCGCTCCGGCTCCTCCAGCATGATGCGCAGGCTCTCGCGCGCCGAGGCGGCGATCGCCGGCGGGATGCCGACGCTGTAGACGAAGCCCGAGGCCTTGTACTTGAGCAGCTCGACGAGCGCGTTGCAGCCGGCGATGTAGCCGCCGCAAGCGGAGAGGGTCTTGGAGAGGGTGCCCATCCAGATGTCGACATCGTTGCCGTCGACGCCGAAGTGCTCGCCCACGCCGCGGCCGTGCCGTCCCAGGACGCCGATGGAATGGGCCTCGTCGATCATGAGGAAGGCCTTGTGGCGGCGCTTGACCTCCAGCAGCTCGGGCAGTGGGCAGGGATCCCCGTCCATGCCGTAGAGCCCCTCGACGACGATCAGCACCTTCTCGAAGTTGTGGCGCTGCTCGGTGAGGAAGGCATCGACCGCGCGCCAGTCGTTGTGGGCGAAGACCCGCCGCACGGCGCCGGACAGCTGGATGCCCTGGATCACGGAGTTGTGAATCAGCCGGTCGTGCATCACCAGGTCGTGGGGCCCGAAGAGCGTGCCGATGGCCGAGACGTTGGTGGCGTGGCCCGAAACGAAGACCACCGCGTTCTCGACGCCGTGGAGGTCGGCCAGCTCCTGTTCCAGGTCCCGGTGGATCGGCCGCTCGCCGGCCACCAGCCGGCTGGCCGAGGCGGAGATGCCGTAGCGGTCCATGGCCGCCTTGGCGGCTTCCACCACTCTCGGGTGTCCGTTCAGGCCGAGGTAGTTGTAGCTGGCGAAGTTGATCAGCTCCCGACCGCCAACCCTCGTCGTGTCGCCGGCCAGGCCCTCGTGCACCTTGAAATAGGGAACGCTGACGTCGGCGTGGTCGGCGACATTGTGGAAGAGGTGAAGCTGCTGATACTCGGGCAGCTGCGGGAACTGGTAGAAGCTCTTGGGGATGTCCGGATAGAGAGGCGCGCTCGTGCCGTTGCCTAGCGGATGGGCGCCGACCGAGACCTCGGAACCGCCCGCCGTCTCCGCTGCCCCGCCCTGGTGCCGTGCGAGAAGCTTCCTGAGGATCTTCCGCTTGTCCTCGGGCGAGACATCCGCAAGTTGCTTCCGCTGGGTCATCAAGCAATGAACCTGTTCGACTCGGACTCCTCGCCTGCGCCCCGAACTACCTTTCGAATCTCTTCTTCGTCAAGGCTTTCGCCGTGATGGCCGAGCAGATCGGAGGCCGCAGCCTCGTCGAGTCCGACCGTCGTCGCCCGGCGCTGGGTCACGTGATGCAGAATCCGGTCGGCGAGATTCGACAGACTTGTGTCGTCTGCTTGAGCGATCGCCGGCAGCTTCACGCCAAGCTGCTCCTCCAGCGCCATGGTCAACTCTAGCACCATGAGCGAGTCCATGCCCATGTCAAATATGGATTTTTTCGGATCGACCCGCTCCGCGGGCAGCCGCAGCACCTTGGCGACCTCCTCGACCAGCGCCCCCAGCACCAGTTCGCGCACCTCCGCGGGCTCCAGTTCTTCAAGGAGGGCCATGAGGTCGAGGCCCTCCAGCTGGGAGTCCTCTTCGCCGTGGCCGGCCACCAGTTCGGCGAACTTGTTGGCCTTGAGCGCCGGCAGGCGGCCCTTCAGCTTGCCCCGGTCGAGGGCGACGACGGCGACGGCCGGACCCTCCGCCCCGCCGATCAGGCCTTCGAGATGGGCGAGCGCCTCCCCGGCCGACATGGCGGCGACGCCGAGCCGGGTCTCCAGATCCTCCAGCACACCCTCTTCGCGCGCCAGATAGCCGGCGTCGGCGATGGCGCCCCAGGAGACCGCGACGGCCGGCTGGCCCCGCGCGCGCCTAGCCTGGGCCAGGGCCTCCAGGTAGGCGTTGGCGGCCACGTAGTTGGCCTGGCCGGGATTGCCGAACTGGGTCGTGACGGAGGCGTAGAGCACGAAGAAGTCGAGGGTGAGGTCGCGGGTCGCCGCGTCCAGCGCCTCGGCGCCGGCGACCTTAGGTGCCAGCACGCGCTGGAAACGTGCGTCGTCCAGATTGGCGACCAGGGAGTCCTCGAACAGCGCCGCCGCGTGAATCACGCCCTTGAGGGGCGGGCCGTCCCGCCGCAACGCCTCCACCAGCGCGGCGACCTGCTCCGGGTCGCTCACGTCGCAGGCACGGGCCTCGACCGCGGTGCCGCGGCTCTCAATCTTCTCGATGACCGCCTGTGCATCGCCCTCCGCCTGGCCCTTGCGGCTCACCAGCACCAGATGCTTGGCGCCGCGCTCGGCCAGCCAGTCGGCGGTGGCGAGGCCGAAGCCGCCAAGGCCGCCGGTCACCAGGTAGCGGGCGTCGGACCGCAGCAGATCTGCAGAGGGCGGCGCTTCTTCCTCTGCCCGGGGACGCGAGTCCGCGGGACTCTCGTCCATGGTCACGACGATCTTCCCCATGTGGCGGGACTGCTGCATGGTTCGGAAGGCCTCGACGATCTCGTCCCGGCGGAACAGGCGGTGGGGCAGAGGCGACAGCACGCCCTCGCGGAACAGGCCGATCACCTGGTCGAGGATCTCGCGCGCGAGCGCCGGCCGCTCGACCATCAACTGGTCCGCGTCGACGCCGAAATAGCTGATGTTCTTGTGGAAGGGGCGCAGGCCCAGCTTGCTGTCCAGGTAGAAGTCGCGCTTGCCCAGCTCGATGAAGCGGCCCAGCGGCCTGAGACACTCCAGACCCTTTCGGATGGCCTCGCCGGCAAGCGAGTTCAGCGCCACGTCGATACCTTCGCCGCCGGTCGCCGCCATGACCTCGTCGGCGAAGGCGGTGGAGCGAGAGTCGAAGACGTGGTCCTCTGGAACGCCCATCAAGCGGACGAAGTCGCGCTTCTCGTCGGTGCCGGCGGTGGCGAAGATCTCCGCGCCCAGGTGGCGCGCGAACTGGATCGCCGCGAGGCCGACGCCGCCCGCCGCGCCGTGGATCAGGATGCGCTCGCCGGGGGCGAGGCGCGCCAGATGACTGAGCGCATAGCAAACGGTGAAGAAGGTGGTCGGGATGGTGGCGGCCTGGGCGAAGTCCATGCCGTCGGGCATGTGGCGCACGGCGCCCTGATCGCTGCGGGCATAGTCGGCGAAGCAGGCGGGGGCGAAGCAGAAGACCGGGTCGCCGGGCTTGAAGCCGCTGGCCTCCTCGCCCACGCGGGCGACCGTGCCCGCGGCCTCCATGCCGAGGGTGGCGCCGGCGAAGCCGTTCTCCAGGGCCTCGGACGGCAGCAGCCCCATGGCGAACATGACGTCGCGGAAGTTGAGGCCCGCCGCGCGCACCTCGATCTCCACCTCGCCCGGCGCCAGGGGGCCGCGCTCGCTCTCGCTCCAGGCCAGGTTGTCGAGCGAGCCCGGCGTAAAGGTGAGGCTGCGCTGATGATCCGGGCCGTTCGCCCGCCCCTCCGAGGGCGGCGGCAGCGCCCGCAGGCGCAATCCCAGCCGGCGGTCGGCGCCGAGGATCACCTCTCCTTCTTCGTCCGGGTTCAGGATCTCCTCGGCCAGGGCGGCCGGGACTTCTTCCGGATCGGCTTCCGGCGCATGCAAGTCGATGAGGCGGACCGCGGCGTCGGGCAGCTCGTTCTGCAGCACTCGGGCGAGACCTACCAGGGGCGCCTCGCCGGGCCGGAAGGGCGCCTCGGCGGCAAGCGCCGCGGGCACCATATGGGCGCCCCGCGTTACGAGGACGAGCCGCGGCGCCCGCGGCAGCCCGGCAGCGGCGAGCGCGCGCGCCAGGGCGAGCGCCGGCAGGCAGCGTCCGGCCGCTGTCTGCATGGCCGGTTGTTCGGCGAAGCCGAGACCGTTCAGATAGACCAGCGTGGCGGACCCGGACCGGGCGGCAAGATCTCGCGTGAGCTCCTGCCAGGCCTCGTCGTCGGCGAGCTCCAGTCGGTCGTCCGTGCGGCGCAAGGTTTCGCAGCCCGGGTGCACGCTCAGCACCTGGGCGCCGCTGGCGCGCAGGGCCGCGCCGAGAGCGGCGCCGAGCGCGCTTTCCGGCCCGCTGTCCTTTCCACAGATCACGGCGATCAGGTTTTCGCCGCCCGCGGTTCCAGCGCCTTGATCCTGCTCTTGCGGTGTCCGAGCCGCGGCCAGGACGAAACCGCCCAGGGCCCGCGCCGCGGGGCTGCCCAGCGCGGCCGCGTCCATGAGGGACAGCCAGTCATCCTCGCTGGAGGCAATGCGGGGCAGAGGCAGTCCCTCCCTCTCGTCCAAGCGCCACCAGGATTCTTCGGCACCGAAGGCGAGATCGAACCAGGGCCGTCCACGCGGCGCCGCCAGCAGCAGCAGACCGTCGGGCGTCAGGAGCGACCCCAGTGTCTTCAGCGCCTCGGGCGTCAGTTGCGGGTCGCCGAGCCCACGCAACCCGATGACCGCCTCGAAGCTTCCCGGCCGCCAGCCGGCTTCGGCGTCGAGCGGCGCGCCGAGGTCGAGCGTCTTCGCCTGTGGGTCCGGGCCCGCATTTCGCTCCGCTGCGATAAAGGACGGAGCCCCCGTCTCCGCGTCCGCCAGCGTCAAGGCGATGCGGTCTTTCGGCAATCGGGGCAGGAGCTGCCGGGCGAGGAGACCGTTCGATCCGATCTCCAGAATCCGTATGCGGCGGTGTGCCGGTGCGCGGGACAGCAGGTCCTCCAGCGCGGCGAGCAATCCGGAAAGGGCGGGCGCCGCCGTCGGCGAGGCGGCATGGAAGCTCTCCAGGATCGCCGGGCCGGGCCGGGCGGGCGCCGTCTCCCGGCTGCGCAGCCTCTTCGCCAGCTGCCGTCCCGCGCGCCCGAGCAAGGTCAGTTCCGCCAGGGCGTCCGGGCGCCGGGCCAGCAGGCGCCGCCAGGCGGTGTCGGGATCCTCCTCGGTCTCGCCCGCGGCGGGTGCCAGGGTCCTGCTCTCCGCCAACTCGCTGCAGCTCATGAAGAGCCCGAGACGCCGGAGGTCCGCGCGGCCGTCTCCCGCGGCCTGCCCATCGTCGGCGCCGCCGGCGAATTCTTCCAGGCTCACCGACCGCAGGGCGCGCCGGGCGTAGGCGGCGGCGAGGCGGTCGAGCAGAGGTCCCAGGCTGTCGCTGGGCGGATCGTCGAGCCCGGCCAGAAGGCGTTCCGGGTCCCAGTCGAGCGGCGCCCGTTCGCTCGAACTGAGCGGCAGGGGCACGACCTCGGCGCGGTAGTGGGCGGCCTCGGCCCGGCGGCGCGCCAGGAGGTAGGCGCGCTGGAAGCGGAAGCCGCGCATCTGGGCCACCAGCTCGTGGTCCTCGTCATAGAGGTCGAAAGAGGCCGTGAGCGCCTGACGGGTGACCCGGTGGAGCTTGATGGCGCAATGGCGCACCGCCTTGCCGGGCTGGTGCAGCAGCAGTCGCTCCAGGCGCTGCGGCAGATAGCTCGCGGTCTCCTCGGGTCGGTCCTGGGGCAGCATGACGGCGAAGACGCCCTGCAGGCAGCCATCGAGGAGAACCGGGTGCAGCCGGAAGGGCCCGGCCCCCGGTGCCGCCTCGGGAATCGCGAGCGTCGCCCAGCCGGAGGAGCCGGCGACCGCGATCTCCTCGACGGGCTGGAAGGCCGGGCCGTAGTCGATCCCCAGCCGGCCGGCGAAGTCGTAGAGCGCCGCGGGCGCGCAGGCCTGGCCGGCGCCGTTGGCGGCCAGGTTCCGGGGCAGGGCCGGCAGCCGTCCCGCCGCGGCCGCGAGCCGGCCGACGGCGTTGACCGTCCAGGGATCCCCGGAAAGATAGGCCCGGCTCTCGATGCGGATGGAGCCTTCCTCGGGATCGTGGTGGAGACGCAGCGAGCGGGACTCGCCGCCGTCGAGGGCGAGCGGGCGGCGGATCTCCAGGCCGGAGATCTCGATGGGCTTGTCGGGATGGAGGCAGCTTCCCGCCTCCAAGGCCGTTTCGACGAAGCCGGCCGCCGGGAAGAGGGCGCCGCCACCCACCTGGTGGTCCTCCAGGAAGGGAAACAGCTTGGTGTCGACCAGGCCTTCCCAAAGCGGGACGTCGCGCACCAGGCGCCGCCCCAGGAAAGGCCCGTCGGAACGGGCGTAGAGCGGTCCCTCGGCCTCGCTGGTCGCCTCGGCCCAGTAGCGCTCGTGCTGCCAGGGATAGGCGGGCAAGGGCGCAAAGCGTCCGCCATCGGGGACGAGCCGCGCCAGGTCCAGGGCACCGCCCGAGACGAAGGCCTGGTCGACCGCCCGCTGGATCGCGGAGAGGCCGCTTTCCCGCTGGCTCATGGTCACGATGGGCAGGCCCGGCCGGTCGATCGCCCCGAGGGTCCGGCGGATGTAGCCCTGCATGATGGGGTGAGGGCCGACCTCCACGAAGACCCCGTGGCCGTCGCGCCCGAGCGCCGAGATTGCCGCCTCGAACTGCACAGGCTGGCGGGCATTGTCCCACCAGTAGCCGGCGTCGAGCGCACCGCCGTCGAGCGCCTCGCCGCGCACGCTGGAGACGAAGGGGATCTCCGCGGCGCCCGGCGACAGGTCGGAAAGCGAGTCCAGGAACGCGTTGCGATGGGGGTCGAGCACCCGGTTGTGGAAGGCATAATCGAGATCGAGGATCTGATAGGAGATCTCCTCGGCACCGAGCCGCTCGCCCAGCTCGGCCAGCGCCGCCTCTTCGCCGCAGAGGGTGACCGCGCCCGGGCCATTGACGGCGGCCAGCTCGATCGCTCCGCCGTAGCGTTCCATTTCCGCCAGGGCCCGCTCGGGGTCGATGTCGGCCGCCGCCATGCGGCCGGCGCCACGGGTCTTGTCCTGCATGGTGCTGCGGCAGAGGATGACCTGGACGCCCTGCTCCAGGTCGAGGGCGCCGCAGGCGCAGGCCGCCGAGACCTCGCCGACGCTGTGCCCGGTGACGGCATCGGCCCTGAGGCCGCGCCGGCGCAGGCTTTCGAGCATGCTGAGCTGCAGGGCGAAGAGCAGCGGCTGGGCGATGCGCGTGTCGGCGAGACGGGTCCGTTCCTCGTCCGCCTGCAACTCGGCGAGCGGCGACCAGCCGCCCGTCTCGCGCACCAGGGCGTCGATCTCGCCGAACACGCCGAGGGTGATCTCGTCTTCCTCCAGCAGGCTCAGCCCCATGCCGCACCACTGGGCGCCATTGCCCGAGAAGACCAGGGCCGTCTTCGGCGCCTGGCAGACCTCCTGGCCGCTGACCAGGCCCTCGGGTGCCTCGTCGTCGGCGAAGGCCTGCAGGCGCTCGGCCAGGTCCTCGAGACCGCTGGCGCGCGCCACCAGCCGGTGGCCGTGATGCTCCCGGCGGAAGGCCGCGCTGTAGGCCAGGTCCGGATAGGCTGCCGCATCTTCGGCGCGTAGCTCGCGGGCGTAGCGGCCGGCCAGCGCCCGTAGCGCCGGCTCCGCCCGGGCCGTCAGGATGAGCGGCGCCAGGTCGCCGCGCCGGTTCCTTGATGCCCGCTTCCGCGATTTGCCGCGATATTGCTGCACGATGGCGTGGGCGTTCGCGCCCCCGAAACCGAAGGAGTTCACGCCCACCAGCGCCGGCTTCTGGGTCTCCGGCAGGGGCGCGGCTTCGCGCGCGACCGTCAGGTTGAGCGCTTCGAAGTCGATCTCCGGGTTGGGCTCGGCGGCGTGGAGCGAGGGCGGAATGACGCCGCGCTTCACCACCTCGATCGCCTTGATCAGCCCGGCCATGCCCGAGGAGGTCTCCAGATGGCCAATGTTGGTCTTCACCGAGCCGACGGGCAGCGGCACGCCCGTGGGCCGGCGCGTGCCGAGCGCCCTGCCGATGGAGCCGGCCTCCGCCGGATCGCCGACCTCTGTCCCGGTGCCGTGGGCCTCGAAATAGACCAGGTCGGCCGGGTCGACGCCGGCCTCGGCGTAGAGGTCGCGCAGCAGGGCTTCCTGGGCCTCGGAGGAGGGCAGGGCGATGCCCCGCGTGCGGCCGTCGCTGTTGACGCCAACGCCCTTGATCACCGCGTGGATGGGATCGCCGTCCCGTTTCGCGTCGGCCAGCGGCTTGAGGAAGACCACCCCGCCGCCTTCGGCCCGCACGTAGCCCTTGGCCAGCTTGTCGAAGGCCCGGCACCGGCCGTAGTCGGACAGCATGGAGGCCTTGGTGAAGCCGATGAAGGGAAAGGGGCTCAGCAGCAGGTTGATGGCCCCGACCAGCGCCAGGGAGGCGCGCTTCTCGCGGATCGCATGGACCGCCTCGTAGAGGGCGACCAGCGCCGAGGAGCAGGCCGTGTCGATGGCCATGCTGGGCCCGCGCAGATCGAAGAGATAGGAGATGCGGTTGGCCGCGATGGAGTTCACGGACCCCAGCATGAAGTGGGCGTTGGCGCCGGCCGGATCCCCCTGGCGGACGTCGGCGTAGTCGGTGCTGGCGATGCCCACGTAGACGGCGCAGGGGCTGCCGGCCAGTCGGCTCGGGACCTGCCCGCCGCTCTCCAGCGCCTCCCAGGCGAGCTCCAGCAGGAGCCGCTGCTGCGGGTCCATCTGCTCGGCCTCGCGCGGGGAGATCCCGAAGAAATCCGCATCGAAGGCCGCGACCTCGTCCAGCACGCCGGCCTTGAAGGTGCCGGCGCGGCCGGGCACCGCCGGATCGGGATGATGGAAGAAGGCCGGGTCCCAGCGGTCCTCGGGAATCTGGGTGACGGCGTCGCGGCCGGAGATCAGGAGATCCCAGAAATCGTCGGGCCCGGCCACGCCCCCAGGCAGACGGCAGGAATACCCGACAACGGCGATATCTTTGCCATACGCCATGTCTTTGGATTTCACCTCATGGTCGCATTCGGACACAGACCCCGGCTCGGCCGGGACCGCACGTACGCCCTGAGCCAAGGGATCCGGTCCAAGTGCTCGGCCTACTTCCTATAGAGTTTCCCCGAAAGAGTTGCCCCGAAGAAAATCCGTCAAACGACTCTTCCAACGCTAACCTACAAGCCCTTGGCGAAAATGGAAATGCCCGGCAAGTCGGCAACGTCCCCGCCTCCCTCCGGTTCCCGCAGGGAGAGACCCCGTTCCTCTCCAACCCGCGGGCGCGAGCGTCCCCTGATAGGCTGGCGGCATGCTTGCCGTTCCGGCTCCCCCGTCCGGCGGGCGGTCAATAGGGCTGCAGATCGATCAAGACCCAGCGGCCGTTCGAGTTGCAGGCGAAGTGGCTGCGGCCCTCAGGCGGCGTTGTGGCGGCGCGGATCCGGAAGCGCCGGCAGCGCTTGTCGCTGGCGGAATGGTACTCGGCCTCCATGGTGACCGAGACCAGCCCCCCGAAGCGCGGGTCGTCCAGCTGCGCCTGCTGAAGCGGCGCCGCCTCGCCAACAAAGGTCAGGACCGGCGAATGGGCGTCCGTGGCCGCAACCTCGCCGCCGGCTGGCGGTACGCCGGCCAGGGTCGTATCGAGGCTGCCGTCCGACCCATCCGGCGAGAAATACGTACAGGCCGAAAGCAGGAGCGCGAACGCCGTCGGCCACCGCCACGGCGCCCGGGCCGTCGAGGAACTCGCCCAAGATCTCAAGTCGCAACCTCTCCTGAGTCCGGCGGGCAGGAACTTGGAGCCAGCGCCCCGCCGGGGCCCGCGATCGCCCTCGGACCGACTCGCACCGGCACGGGAATCGGGGGCTAGCCTGACGATTCGATCTGCGATTTGCAACAGCCGAAGGATTGCTCTCGATGACGGCGCCTTGGGCAGGACCTAGCCTCCAACGCGCCGCGGGCGGGTCGGGCTCAACTTCGTGCAGTACTGTTGCATTCGGATCTAAATCCTTCTAAAGGTTTGGGCAAATCTCGGGCGATCCGGGATGAGGGAGCGTCTGCAGGGGGACGGGACCCATGTTTTTTCGCACCACCTTCGCTGCCGCCGCGATCGCAGGCACGCTCTTGCTGCCCGGTCCGGCCGGCGCCCAGGACATCGACGACTTCATCCGCTTCGACCGTGCCACGGGGGGCCTGTCAACCCGAGGTTCGATCGAGCCCATCGGCGGCGAGATCGTGCTCGACCCCGAGCAGCAGCCGGTGGCGCCCATCGAGAACGGCGTCGAGGAGGAAACCGAGGAGGTCCTGCCCTTCGGCTGGGAGCTGTTCGCCCAGCAGGGCGGGATCGCCCGGGCCCTCGGCATCAATCCGGAGTACGTGGTCTCGCCCGGCGACCGTGTCCGGGTGCAGCTCTGGGGCGCACAGACCGCCGACTACGAGCTGGCGGTCGACCTGCAGGGCAACGTCTTCCTCCCCGAAGTCGGCCCGGTATCCGTCGGCGGCCTGAAGCAGAGCGAGCTGGACGGCCGCATACGCGACGCCGTCGCCCGGGTCTTCACCGAGCAGGTGAACGTCTACACCAATCTCCTGAACATCCAGCCGGTCGGCGTCTTCGTCACCGGCCACGTGAAGAAGCCGGGGCGCTATGCCGGCGACCGGACCGATTCGCTGCTCTTTTTCATCGACCAGGCGGGCGGCATCCAGCTCGACAGGGGTTCCTTCCGCGAGATCCGCATCATGCGGCGTGGCCAGACCATCGCGGAAGCCGACCTCTACGAGTTTCTGCTTGCAGGCGTTTTGCCGACGCCGCAGTTCCGTGACAACGACACCATTCTCGTCGGCCCGATCGGCGCCACCGTTGCGGCGACCGGCGATGTCCGCAACGCCAACGAGTTCGAGATCGACGGCGGCATCACCGACGGCACCCGGGTGATCGATATGACGCGCCCGCTGCCCGACGTCAGCCACGTGGCGGTGCAGGGGGTGCGCCAGGGCCGGCCCCACAACGCCTACCTGCGCATGGAGCAGTTCGCCCAGTCGGCGGTCTATCCCGGCGACAAGCTCCTGTTCCAGGCGGACATGGTCGGCGACACCATCTTCGTCAGCGTGACCGGCCAGTCCTCGGGGCCCTCCTCCTTCGCCATCCCGCGCGGCGCCCGGCTCGGCTCCGTGCTCGACATGATCGCGGTCGATCCGGGCCTGGCCGACCTCGATGCCATCTATCTCCGGCGCGAGAGCATCGCCGAGCGCCAGAAGCAGGCGCTCGAACAGGCCCTCGACCAGCTTCAGCGCAAGGTGCTCACGACCTCCTCGGCCAGCACCAGCGCGGCGGCCATCCGGGTCCAGGAGGCCCAACTGGTGAACCAGTTCGTCGAGAAGGCCCGGGCCGTGGTGCCCGAGGGGCGGGTGGTGCTGGCCAACCTGCCCGGGACCGATGGGCTCCGCATGGAAGCCGAGGACGTGATCGTGATCCCGCAGCAGAGCGACCTGGTGCTGGTCTCCGGCGAGGTCAAGGTGCCCCAGACCCTGCTCTATCAGTCTGGCCAGACGGCGGCCTATTACATCAAGGAGTCGGGCGGCTTCTCCGACCGCGCCGACGAGGACCAGTTTTTGATCCTGCACCAGAGCGGGGCGATCGAGACCGACAAGGGCACGCTGATCCATCCCGGCGATCACATCATGGTGCTGCCGAACGCGGGCAACGTGAGTCTCGCCGTGTTCAAGGATATCGTCGAGATCATCTCGCGGATCGTGCTCTCGACCGGCGTCTTCATCACCATCTTCGACGACTGATCGCGTCGCCAGGACCAGGTGCCCGGCCGCCGCGTCAGGACGCGGGCGGGGCGCCGTGGCTGACCAGGCGCGAGGGGTCGCGGCAGACCTCCTCGCAGATTTCGGCGATCCGCGCGGCGGCGGTGCCGTCGCCGAAGGGCTGGGGCCAGTTGCGGGCCCCGGCGAGCGCCTCATGCGCCGCCGCGGCGATCCGGGCAGGCTCGCAGCCGGCGAGGCGGTTCGCCCCGATCTCCAGGGTCTCGGTCCACTCGGTGTTCTCGCGCAGGGTGACGCAGGGCACTTGGTGAATGCAGGCCTCCTGCTGCACGCCGCCGGAGTCCGTGAACACCAGCCGGGCTTGGCTCACCAGGGCGAGGAAATCCAGGTAGCCGACGGCCTCGCGGAGCTGGAGAGCGGGCAGGGCCTCCACCCAGTCCCGCAGGCCGAACGCCCCGAGGCGCTTCAAGGTCCGCGGGTGGGCGAGGAACAGGACCGGCAGGCCCTCGGCGACCGCTGCGTCGGAGACGCCCTGGAGGAGGCCGCGCAGGTTCTCCGCCACGTCCACGTTCTCCTCCCGGTGGGAGGTCAAGACGGCGAAGGCGCCCGGCTCGACGCCGAGGCGGGCGGGCGCGTCCGACTTGCGCCGGGCGATCTGCAGGTGCTGCAGCGAGGCGTCGACGATGGTGTTGCCGGTCTGGCAGATGCGCCCGCGGATGCCCTCGCGCTCCAGGTTATGGACGGCCTGCTCGCCGGTCACGAACAGCAGGTCCGAGATGTGGTCGATGACCACCCGGTTGTGCTCTTCCGGCATGCGCCAGTCGAAGCTGCGCTCGCCCGCCTCCACGTGGCCGACCGCGATGCGCAGCTTGCGGGCGGCGAGCGCGCCGGCCAGGTTGGTGTTGGCGTCGCCGCCTACAAGGCAGAGCAGGGGCCGGCGCTCCAGCAGGACCTGCTCGATGCCCTCCAGCATGGCGGCGGTTTGGCCGCCGTGGGTCTTCTTGTCTGCCACGCCCTCCAGGCGGTGCTCGGGCTGGGGCAGCTCGAGATCCTCGAAGAACTGACGGTCCATGTTGGGCGAATAGTGCTGGCCCGTGTGGATCACGAAGGCGGGCAGGTCGCGCCGCCGGAACTCGTGGATCAAGGGGGCCAGCATGACGATGCCGGGGCGCGTGCCCAGGACGATGCAGACTTCCCGGCTCAGCTCCTCGGGCAGGAGGATCTTGGTCTCGCTGGTCATTCGCCCGTCCCGCCGGCGCGCCGCTTCAGATCCTCAAATCAGCATTCCCGCCTCGGAAGGTCGAGGCAACCCCGGTCGACGGGACTGCGGACGCGCTCTCTGGCGCAGGGCAGCGCGGCGGGACGCTAGGCGGCGCTGCTTTTCTTGACCGACAGCAGGCTGGTGATCTCGCTCGGAAGCACGTCCGGCTGCAGCAGGAAGGCGCGGATCGCCTTCTTGTCCAACGGGTGCTCGGTCGCCGAGTTGTAGACCTTGTTGACGGGCTCCTCGCGCATGTTCGGGTACTCGTAGCTGATGCGCCCGTAGATGTTGCGGAAGGCCGGCAGCACGGCGAAGAGGGTATCGAGCTCGACGGTGCGGCGCAGCTCCTCCTCGTTCAGCAGCTCCTCGAACAGCTTCTCGCCCGAGCGGCTGCCGATCCGCGTGATCTCGATGCTCCGGGGATCGCGCCCATAGGCCGGCGCCACCAGCTCGATCAGCACGTCGGCCAAGTCGACGATGCGCACCACCGGCATCTTGGTCACGAAGACCTCGCCGCCGCGCGCCAGAGCCATGGAGGTGATCACCAGCTTGACCGCGTCCGCCAGGGTCATGACGAAGCGGGTCATCTCCGGGTCGGTCAGGGTGACCGGACCGCCGCGGGCGATCTGCTGGCAGAACAGCGGGATCACCGAGCCCGCCGAGCCGGCCACGTTGCCAAATCGGGTCGAGGTGAAGAGCGTGTCGGTCTCTTTCTCGATCAGCGCGTTGGCGGCGGTGATCAGCCGCTCGCCCATGAGCTTGGAGGTGCCCATGACGTTGGTCGGATTGACCGCCTTGTCGGAGCTGGTCAGCAGCACCCGCTTGGCGTTGCCGTGGATGGCGCCGCGGATGACGTTCTCCACGCCGTGCACGTTGGTCTGCACGGTCTCGAAGGGCGAGCGCTCGGAGAGCGGCACGTGCTTGAGGGCGGCCAGGTGGAAGATGAGATCGCAATCCCGGAAGAGGCGCCGCACGTGCTCCTCGCTGCGCACGTCACAGTAGAAGGCCTGGCAGCGGGAATCGGAACTGTGTTCCTCTCCCAGGTGAAAAAGCCCGTTCTCGTCGCCGTCGAGGGCGCGCACCTCGGTTACCGACAGTTCCAGCAGTTGGCGCACCAGCTCCCGGCCGACGGTGCCCGCCGCGCCGGTGACGATGATCCGCTGGTTCTCGAAGAGTTTCAGACTGGTGCCTGCAGTCACGGTCGATTTGTCCCCTGTTCGAATCCGCCGAATTCCTGCGCGCCACTTAGAACCATGGAGTCCGGATCGTCAACCTTTCCGGCGGCGTCCGGGCCATCGCGGCCTTCAATCGGCGGCTGTGGGAGGGCGGCGCGGGCTGTCCGGCGTCACGAAACGATGCTTCACCCGCAGCCGTTTTACAGCCCCAGGAACACGTGATAGTAAGGATTCAAGCTGCGGCGGCGGCCGGCGCCAAACGGCGCATCCACGCAAGCGGATCGAACTTCTTCTGGCGAGGCGACTATGCGTGTCCTGGTCCTGGGGGGCGATGGCTATCTTGGCTGGCCGACGGCGATGGACTTCGCCGCCAAGGGCCATGACGTCCTGGCGGTCGACAACTATCTGCGGCGCACCATCGCGCGGGCGACCCGCTCTGAACCCCTGATGGACAACCCGAACCTGGAGGACCGGGCGGAGCTTTTCCGCGCGGTCTGCAACAAGCCGGTCGAGGTCGCGGTCGGCGACTGCGCCAACATGATGGTGCTCGACGAGCTGTTCGAGAGGTTTCAGCCTGAAGTTGTGGTTCACTATGCCGAGCAGCCCTCGGCGCCCTATTCCATGCGCGGCTTCCACGAGGCGCAGCTCACCCTGCAGAACAATCTCAATGTCACCTTCAATCTGATCTGGGCGGTGCTGCGCCACAACCCGGACTGCCACATCATCAAGCTGGGCACTATGGGCGAGTACGGCACGCCCAACATCGACATCGAGGAAGGCTGGATCGAGATCGAGCACAAGGGGCGCAAGGACAAGTTCCTCTTCCCCCGCCAGGCGGGCAGCCTCTATCACACCACCAAGGTGCTCGACACGGACCTGCTCTGGTTCTACGTGCGCACCCACGGCCTCAGGGTGACCGACCTCATGCAGGGTCCGGTCTACGGCCTCTCCACCGACGAGGCCGACATGGACCGGGATCTGCTGCCCAACTTCCACTACGACGACATCTTCGGCACCGTGGTGAACCGCTTCCTGGTCCAGGCGGTCGCCGGCTTTCCGCTGACCGTCTACGGCAAGGGTGGCCAGACCCGCGGCTACCTCAATCTGCGCGACACGCTCCAGTGCATCTACCTGGCGGCGAGCCACCCGGCCGCCAAGGGCGAGCTCAGGGTCTTCAACCAGTTCACCGAGCAGTTCTCGGTCAACGAGCTGAGCGAGCGGGTCAAGGCGGTCGGCGACGGGATGGGACTGAAGGTGACCATCGAGGCGATCGACAACCCGCGCAAGGAGCACGAGGACCACTACTACAATCCCGCCCACTCGGGCCTGCTGGAGCTCGGGCTCGAGCCCCACTTCATGACCGACGAGGTGCTGGCCGCCATGCTCGAGGAGATCGTGCGCTACCGGGACCGGATCGACGAGAAGAAGATCCTGCCGCGAGTGAAGTGGTCGTAGACGTCTCGTCGGGCCGCCCGCGCTAGCGGGGATGCCGGGCCGGAGGAGAGGACGGTGATCGACGGCTTGCGCGATCAGCTCGCCAGGCTGCCCCTGGTCCGCCATGGGCGTCTCAGGCGCCGGGGCCTCGCCCCCCTGCCGGCCGACGGGGCGGACCTGACGCCGAGCGACGTGGTGCTGATCCACCTGAGCGGCGTCCACTACCGCAGCCGCACCCGCAAGATCGCCGCCAGCCTGCGCCAGACCGGCCGTTCGCTGACCTATCTCACCAAGCTCGCCCCGCCAGACAGCGGCCGCGGCGTCTGGACCGGCCGGCTGCCGGAAGGCCGGGTGCTCCACTTCCCCGACGCTCACGCCTTCCTCCCGGTCGGCCGGCCGCGGGTGGCGGCCCTCAACTGGACCTTCATGATCGACTACCTGCGCGCCGCCATGTGGCCCCTGGTGCGCGAGCTGCGGCCCCGGGTGATCCACACGTTCGACAGCGCCGCCATCGGCCTCGGCCACGAGTTCCGCGACAAGCTGCGCGCCGAGGGGCGGGAGACGGCCTGGATCCACGATTTCACCGAATACGCCGCCGGCCACAGCTTCCGCGACGACCGGCTGCCGGACGCGCCGCCGGACGAGGCCTGGCGCCAGGCCGTGCTGGACCATGAGCGCGCCCACGCGGCGGCGCCCGACCATGCCTTCACCGTGTCGCCGGCGCTGGCCGAGCGGCTCGCCGCCGACTACGGCCTCGCGAGCAGGCCCACGGTGCTGCTGAACGTGCCCCGGCGCGCCGACTTCGACCCGGAGCTGCGGCCCACGGTGCGCGCGCGCCTCAAGCTCCCGGCAGAGACGCCGCTATTGGTCTACAGCGGCGGCGTCACCCCGTTGCGCGGCCTGCACACCCTGGTCGCCGCCCTCGGCCGGCTGCCGCAAGCCCATCTCGCCGTTGTCACCCGTGCCCGGACCCGCTACGCGCGCAGCCTGCGCGCCGCGGCGAAGAGCGGCGGCTACGCCCAGCGCCTCCACTTCCTGCCCTACGTCGAGCCCCACCAGGTGGCGAGCTTCCTGCGCGATGCCGACGTGGGCGTGCATCCCCTGGTCCGCTACGCCAACGCCGAGGTCAGCCTGCCCAACAAGCTGTTCGACTATCTGCACGCCGGCCTGCCCGTGGTGGTCAGCGACTGCCAGGCGATGGCTGATTTCGTGCGCGCGCGCGGCGCCGGCGAGGTCTTCCGGGCCGAGGACGTGGCCAGCCTGACGGACGCGCTCGAGCGCGCGCTGGCGAGGCCCCGCGGCGACGCCGGTGCGTCGTCCCTCGAGGGGATCTGCTGGGAGGATCACGCCGAGGCGCTGCTCGAGGGCTACCGGACCGTCCTCGGCGGCGGGACCGCGGACCGCGCGCAGTCCTGAGAGGGCTCGGCGCCGCCTCAGCCGGCCGCCGGCTGCTCCAGTGCGGCGCGGCCGGAGAGTCGCCGGCCCCAGAGCACCTCGTTGCCCGGCTCCGGGCGCCCCGGCACGTTGAGGGCCAGCACCAGCGAGACCCCGGCCATTGCGGCCCCGGCGAGGAACACGGCGGCGGGCGAGATCAGCCAGAGAAAGCCGAAGGCCGCCGGGATGACCACCGCCACGATGTGGCTGATGGTGAAGCTGACGCCCGCGGTCGAGGCGATGTCGCGGGGATCGGCGATCTTCTGGAAGTAGGTCTCGATGGCGATCGCCATGGCGAAGAAGAGGTGGTCGAGGATGTAGAGGCCGGCGGCGGCGGTGCCGTTCTCCACGAAGGCGTAGCTGGTGAAGACCCCGATCAGGCCGATGTACTCGAGGACCAGCGCCTTGCGCTCGCCCCAGCGGGCGATCAGGCGGCCGATGCGCGGCGCCAGGAAGATGTTGATCACGGCGTTGGCCAGGAACAGCAGCGTGATCTCGCCCACCGTGTAGCCGAACTTCTCGACCATCAGGAAGCCGGCGAAGACGATGAAGATCTGCCGCCGGGCGCCCGACATGAAGGTCAGCAGGTAGTAGAGCCAGTAGCGTCGCCTGAGCACCATGTGGCGGTGCTGGCGCACCACCTCGGGCATGCGTGGGAAGGCGAACCAGGCGAGGAGCGCGATGGCGACAGTGCCGCCGCCGCCCAGCAGGTAGACCCAGAGGAAATCGAGCTCGGCCAGGTCAAAGGCCAGCCAGATCAGGCCGAAGGTGGCGATGGAGGCGACCGAGGCCGCGGCGATCATGCGGCCCATCATCTCGGGCGTGCGGCTCTTCTCCATCCACTGCAGGGTGAGCGAGCGCTCCAGGATGTAGAAGTAGTGGAAGCCGATCGACATGATGACGGTAGTGACATAGAGCCCGACGACGCTGGGGAAGAAACCGGTGATGGCGGTACCGAAGCCGAGCAGCAGCAGCGAGATGTAGGCAAGGCTCTGCTCGCGCACCAGCAGCAGCACGAAGACGATGGCGAAGGAGAGGAAGCCGGGCACCTCCCGCAAGCTTTGCAGGATGCCCATCTCGGCGCCGGTGAAGGCGGCCCGCTCGATGGCGAAGTTGTTGAGCAGGGCCTGCCAGGTCGAGAAGCTGACCGGCGCCGCCGCGGCGAACAGCAGCAGCAGGATCTCGGGACGGCGCCAGCCGCCGCCGGCCAAACCGGATAGACCGGACAGGCCGGATAGGGTCTCGCGGAGGCTCATGGGGCCAATCTAGGGCTTGCGCGCTTGCCGGTCTTGCCATAGACAGTCAAGGAATGTCGCGAAACGGTCAAAAGCATGATCGAGTAGGCGGCCGGACCGGGGCACCGCTCCATCCGGGCGATCTGGACGATCCTCGCCGCCCGGTCGTGGGGATCGCCAGCGACCACCCCCCGCCCCACCATTTCGCGCTCCACAGCCACCTGCGGGCCCAGCTGGTCTATGCGGTCACCGGCGTCATGACCGTCAGCACCGCCGAGGGCACCTGGGTGGTGCCGCCCCAGCAGGCGGTCTGGGTGCCGGCCGGTGTCGAGCACGAGGTGCAGAGCGGCGTGCCGCTCGCCATGCGCACGCTCTATCTCCACCCGGAGGCGGCCGCGGGCCTGCCGGCCAACTGCTGCGTGCTCACCGTGCCGCCGCTGCTGCGCGAGCTGATCCTGGCCGCGGTGGCCCTGCCGGCCGACTACCCGCCGGAGGGGCCGGAAGCGCGCCTCCTGGCGGTGATCCCCGACCGGCTTCGCGCCCTCGAGCCGGAGCCGCTGCACCTGCCGTTTCCGAGCGACCGGCGCCTGCGGGCGATCACCGACCGGCTCGCCCGGGACCCCGCCGACGGCCGCTCTCTCGGCGACTGGGCGCGCAGCGCCGGGGCCAGCGAGCGCACGCTCGCCCGCCTGTTTCGGCGCCAGACCGGCATGACCTTCGGCGCCTGGCGCCAGCGCCTGCGGCTGCTCCTGGCGATCGCCCGCCTGGCCGAAGGCGCGCCGGTCACGAGCGTGGCCTACGAGCTGGGCTACGAGAGCCCGAGCGCCTTCGTCGCCATGTTCCGCCGCGAGCTGGGCGAGCCGCCGGGCCGCTACCTGCGGGCCGCGCGCCAGGCCGCTCACGTCGACTGAACCTGCGCCGATCGGTCCTACATGGGGCGTACGGTACGCCGGGACAGGAGATGGAAGCGGAGCGCAAGGGCGAGCGAGGCCAGCGCCAGAGCGAGAGTCATGGCCACCAGCAGTCCCGGCACGCCGTAGCCGGCGCGCAAGCCCAGGACGTAGGCCAGCGGCACGCCGAATCCCCAGAACGTCAGGCCGAAGATGGCGAGCGGCACCAGCACGTCGCTGACGGCCCGCAGGCTGGTGGCGAGCACCGCCTGGGCGCCGTCGAGGATGATCATGACGGCAATGACGTACAAGGCGACCGCCGTGAGCGCGCGTACGGCCGGGTCGCTGCTGTAGAGGGCCGCCACCGGGCCTGCCAGCAGGGCGATTCCGGCGGCGATGGCCAGCATGAGGGCGGAGTTGAGCCCGAGCGCCACCCAGGCCGCCACGGCCATGCCGGTAGAGTCGTGGCGGCCGACGGCGTTGGCGACGCGTACGGCGGCCGCGGCGGCGAGGCCGAGGGAGAGCATGAAGACCAATGCCAGCACGTTCAGGGCCGCCTGGTAGCTCGCCATGGGAACGTCGCCCAGGCGCCCGGCGAAGGAGGCGACCAGCGAGAAGGCCGCCACCTCCAGGCCGGTGGTCATGGCGAGGGGCGTGCCGAGCCTGAGCGACTGGCGCAGCGTGCGGGCGCCGTCTCGGACGCCGCCGCGGACGCCATATCGGCGGCCGTCCTTCATGCACAGCACATAGCCGAGCAGGACGGCGAGCATGACCCAGCGGCTGAGGCTGGTGGCGAGCGCCGCTCCGCTCGCGCCCAGGGCCGGTGCGCCCAGCTCGCCGCCGATGAGGAGCCAGTTGAGCGCCAGGTTGACCAGGTTGGCAATCAGCGCCGCGACCATGCCGGGTGCCGGGCGGCCGATGCCCTCCATGTAGAAGCCCGTGGCCAGGAAGAGCATTATGGCCGGCAGGCCCACCGCGTGCATGGCGAGGGCCTCGGCGGCGCCGGCCGCCATCTCCGGCGTCTGCTCGAGCGCCAGGAAAAGGGGTTCGCCGAAGCAGAGGGCGACCGCGCCGAGGCAGCCGAAGGCGCCCCCCAGCAGCAGGCCGACCCGCCAGACCGCGCCGCAGGTCTCCGAGCGGCCGGCGCCGTCGCGCTGGGCGACCAGGACCGGGGTGCCCGCCAGCAGGCCGATCCCGGTCACCATGATGATATGGAAGGGCGCCAGCGACAGGCCGTAGTAGGCCAGGTCCCGGGCGCTGGCGTGGCCGGTCATGACCGTGTCGGCCGTGATGAGCGCGACCAGGCCCGCCCGCCCCAGCATGGCCGGGAAGGCGAACTTGAGGGTTCTCGCGATGTGTTCGGACAGGCTGTAGCCGCCCGAAGGCGGCGCCTGTCCGCCGCCGACGGACTCCATGGGGCGCCACGATATAGCAATGACGGCGGCCCATGGAGTCCGACGGCGCCCCAGATTCGCCGCCTGGTCCGGTGGCGCCACCCGGGCCGGCGTCCGCCCTGCCGGGCGGGCCTGAAACCGCCGGTTTCCGCCCCTTTTTGACCGGTCCCGCATTGACAGGGCCGGCGGCCTCGCCTATCGTCCCGCGCCCGTGGCAGGGCCGTTCCGGCCGCAGGGCCGGGGCTCCGCGATACGCGAGCACCGAAGACGCGAGCATCGAGGTCAGATCAATGAAGGTCGTCAATTCCCTCAAGACGGCGAAGAAGCGGGAAAAGAGCTGCCGCGTGGTGCGCCGGCGGGGGCGGGTCTACGTCATCAACAAGAAGAACCCGCGCTTCAAGGCCCGCCAGGGCTGAGCCTTCCGCCGCCCCCCGGGCCGGCGACATTCCCGTCATCGTCAGCAGTCTTCCGGACAGCGGGACTCCGACCGCGCGTCCGGCGGGTGCCGTTGACCCGCCCCCTGGGGCCGTCGCATCATGAGGCGAGCGGGCCAGATCAGAACCCACTAAGATGGGACCACGATGCGGTCCCATCTTGGTGGGTGATTCTGATCTAACTTGTAGATCTAGAGCAGATTCACGCAAAGAGCTGGCATCGCGAAGCGATTCCAGCTCATCGCGATCTGCTCTAGGGGGAGGCGGCCTTTGACCATGCGCATGCCGGAACCGGACGCGGGCGTGCTGGCGCGCCGGGCGGAGATTGTCGCCGCGCTGCAGGAGATCGTGCCCGGCGAGGGCGTGATCGACCGCGAAGAGGAGCTCCGCCCCTACGAAACCGACGGCCTCACCGCCTACCGCCAGCTGCCCCTGGTGGTGGTGCTGCCGGAAACCACGGAGCAGGTGAGCCAGGTCCTCGCCTACTGCCACGCCGAGGGCATCAAGGTGGTGCCCCGCGGCGCCGGGACCGGGCTCTCGGGCGGCGCCCTGCCGCTGGCCGACGCCATCACGCTCGGGCTCTCCAAGTTCAACCGCATCCTCGAGATCGACTACGAGAACCGCTGCGTCATCGCCCAGCCCGGCGTCACCAACCTGGGCATCACCCAGGCGGTCGAGCGGGACGGCTTCTACTACGCCCCCGATCCCTCCAGCCAGATCGCCTGCACCATCGGCGGCAACGTGGCCGAGAATTCCGGTGGCGTGCACTGCCTGAAGTACGGCCTCACCACCAACAACGTGCTGGGCCTGGAGATGGTGCTGGTGGACGGCGCGGTGCTGCGCCTCGGCGGCAAGCACCTGGACGCCGAGGGCTACGACCTGCTGGGCCTCATGACGGGCTCGGAAGGGCTGCTCGGCGTGATCACCGAGGTCACGGTGCGGATCCTCAAGAAGCCGCCCTCGGCCCGGGCGGTGCTGCTCGGCTTCGCCTCCAGCGAGGCCGCGGGCGACACGGTGGCGGCCATCATCGGCGCCGGCATCATCCCCGGCGGCATCGAGATGATGGACCGGCCGGCGATCCACGCCGCAGAGGACTTCGTCCAGGCCGGCTATCCGCGCGACGTTGAGGCGCTCCTGATCGTCGAGCTGGACGGGCCGGAGGTCGAGGTCGACCATCTGATCGCCCGGGTCTCGGAGATCGCCGAGGCCCACGGCGCGGTCTACAGCCGGACCTCGGAGAGCGACGAGGAGCGGATGCGCTTCTGGGCCGGACGCAAGGCGGCCTTCCCAGCGGTCGGGCGCATCTCGCCCGACTACTACTGCATGGACGGCACCATCCCGCGGCGCCAGCTGCCCCTCGTGCTGTCGCGCATGCGCGAGCTGAGCGAGCACTACGGCCTCAGGGTCGCCAACGTGTTCCACGCCGGCGACGGCAACCTGCATCCCCTCATCCTCTACGACGCCAACAACCCGGGCGAGCTGGAGAAGGCCGAGGAGTTGGGCTCGGAGATCCTCAAGCTCTGCGTGTCCGTCGGCGGTGTCCTGACCGGCGAGCACGGGGTCGGGGTGGAGAAGCGGGACCTCATGGGCGAGATGTTCACGGAAGCCGACCTGAACCAGCAGCAGCGGGTCAAATGCGCCTTCGACCCGGAGTCCCTCCTCAACCCGGGCAAGGTCTTTCCGACCCTCCACCGCTGCGCGGAGCTGGGCCGCATGCACATCCACCGCGGCGAGATTCCCTTCCCCGACCTGCCGCGCTTCTGATGATGGCGGAGCGGCTGCGACCGGAGAGCGGCGATCAATTGGCCGAGGTGGTCGCCTGGGCCGCGGGCGAGCAGACGCCGCTGGAGGTCGTGGGGCGCGGCAGCAAGCGCGGCCTCGGCCGGCCGGTCCAGGCGGCCCACGGCCTCGACCTCTCGGCGCTCAGCGGCATCATGCTCTACGAGCCCGAGGAGCTGGTGCTGGCCGCGGGGGCTGCCACGCCGCTCGCCGAGATCGAGGCGGTGCTTGCCGAACAGGGCCAGCATCTGGCCTTCGAGCCGCCGGACCTGGGGCCGCTCCTCGGCAATCCGGCCGAGGCCGGCAGCCTGGGCGGCGCGCTCGCCTGCAACCTCTCGGGCCCCCGGCGCCTCAAGGCCGGTGCGGCGCGGGACCACTTCCTCGGCGTCGAGGCGGTCTCGGGGCGCGGCGAGCTTTTCAAGTCCGGCGGCCGGGTGGTGAAGAACGTGACCGGCTACGATCTCTGCAAGCTCTTGGCGGGCTCGCAGGGGACGCTGGCGGTCATGACCCAGGTCACCGTCAAGGTGCTGCCGCGGCCGGAGAAGACCCGCACCGTGCTGGTCTTCGGGCTCGACGACCGTGGCGCGCTCGCCGCCATGACCCGGGCCCTCAACTCGGCCCACGAGGTGGGCGGCGCGGCCCATCTGCCGGCCGCCCTGGCGACGGGCTCGGCGGTCAGCTACGTGGCCGACGCCGGGGCCGCCGGCCACGGGGTGACCGCCCTGCGTCTTGAAGGTCCCGGCCCCTCGGTCGAGTTCCGCTGCCGGGCCCTGCGCGACGACCTGGGGGACTTCGGCGCCCACGAGGAGCTGCACGGCCGCAACAGCGCCACCCTGTGGCGGGAGCTGCGGGACGTGGCGCCCTTCGTCGCCAAGCCCGAGCTCCTGGTCTGGCGGCTCTCGCTGCCGCCCCAGTCGGCGCCCGAGGTGGCGGCGCGGATCGCCGGCAGTGCGGCGGGGGACTACTACTTCGACTGGGGCGGCGGCCTTGTCTGGTTCGCGGCCGAGCCGGGGGCGGCGCCGGATCCCGGGACCCTGCGCGCGGCGCTCGCCGGCTGCGGCGGCCATGCCACCCTGATTCGCGCGCCGGACGACGTGAGGGTCTCCGTGCCGGTCTTCCAGCCCCTCGACCCCGCCAAGGCGCTCATCACCGGGCGGGTCAAGGAGAGCTTCGATCCTCGGCGCATCCTCAACCCGGGCCGCATGTACGCGGGCGTCTAGGGGCGGGGAGGGCGGCCGTGCAGACCAACTTCACCCTGGCCCAGCTCGCGGACTCCGACACCGCCGAGTCCGAGAAGATCCTGCGGGCCTGCGTCCATTGCGGCTTCTGCACCGCGACCTGCCCGACCTACGTGCTGCTGGGGGACGAGCTCGACAGCCCACGCGGGCGCATCTACCTGATCAAGGACATGCTAGAGAGCGGCCGGCCGGCCTCGGCCGATCTGGTGAAGCACGTCGACCGCTGCCTCACCTGCCTGTCCTGCATGACCACCTGCCCCTCAGGCGTCCACTACATGCACCTGGTGGACCACGCCCGCAACCGCATCGAGGAGACCTATCGCCGGCCCTTCCTCGACCGCGCCCTGCGCAGCCTGCTCGCCCTGCTGCTGCCTTCGCCGGGCCGCTTCCGCCTGGCACTCATGGGCGCCTGGTTCGCCCGGCCCCTGGCGCGACTGCTGCCCGGGCGTCTCGGCGCCATGCTGGAGCTGGCGCCCGCGCGCCTGCCGGCGCCGAGCCCGGCGGACCGGCCCCAGTCCTTCCCGGCCGAGGGGCCGCGCCGGGCCCGGGTGGCGCTCATGACCGGCTGCGCCCAGCAGGTGCTCGCGCCCGAGATCAACGAGGCGACGATCCGCCTGCTCACCCGCCACGGCGTCGAGGTGGTGGTGGCGAGGGGCGCCGGCTGCTGCGGCGCGCTGACCCATCACATGGGAAAGGCCCGGTCGGCCAAGCGCTCGGCCCGGTCCAACGTGGCCGCCTGGACCCGCGAGATGGAGGGCGCCGGGCTCGACGCCGTCATCATCAATACCTCGGGTTGCGGCACCATGGTGAAGGACTACGGCTTCATGCTGCGCGACGATTCGAAGTGGGCCGAGCGGGCGGCGGCGGTCTCCGGGCGCACCAGGGATGTGAGCGAGTTCCTGGACGAGTTGGGCCTGCTGGGGCCGCGCCGTGCCACGGGTCTGGCCGTCGCCTACCACGCGGCCTGCTCCATGCAGCACGGTCAGAAGATCGGCGGCCAGCCCAAGCGCCTGCTGGCGGCGGCCGGTTTCCAGGTCCTGGAGGTGCCCGAGGGCCATCTCTGCTGCGGCTCGGCCGGGACTTACAACCTGCTGCAGCCGGCGCTCGCCCGGCGCCTCAGGGAGCGTAAGGTTGCAAACATCGCCCGCCTCGCGCCCCAGGCCATCGCGGCCGGCAACCTGGGCTGCATGACCCAGATCGCGAGCGGCACGGAGATCCCCGTGGTCCACACGGTCGAGCTGCTGGACTGGGCGACCGGCGGCCCGCTGCCCCTGGCGCTGGAAAGGGCGGGGCTGGCGGCGGAGGACGCGCCTACGCCGGCGGTTCGGGCGGCCGAATAGGCGGGCGCCCGCGGCCGGGAGCGGCCGCGGCACACAAGCAAACGTGATCGCCGCGCCTGTTTTCAAGGCCTCCGGCGAGCCGGCATACTCGGATCATGCGCTGGCTGGCTCTCATTTTGATCTCCTGGACTCTCGCCGCGGCGCTCCCCGCGCGTGCGGACCAGAACGATCCCAAGCTGGACGGGCTCTTCAGCGAGCTGCAGGAGGCGGGCAGCGCCGCGTCCGCGCGCGGCATCGAGCAGAGGATCTGGCGGATCTGGCTGACCCACGAGGACACCTCCGTCAACATCCTGATGCAGGCCGGGATCGTGCAGATGTCCCGGGGCGACCTGACCTCGGCGCTCAAGACCTTCGAGGCCATGGTCGAGCTCGCCCCCGACTTCGCCGAAGGTTGGAACAAGCGCGCGACGGTCCACTGGCTGATGCACGACTACCAGAGCTCTCTCGACGACATCGACAGGACCCTGTCCCTCGAGCCGCGCCACTTCGGGGCGCTCTCCGGGCGCGGGCTGGTCTATTCGGCGCTGGAGGAGTGGGAGCTTGCGCTCGAGTCCTTCGAAGAGGCGCTCGAGGTCAATCCCCGCATGATGGGCCCGCGGCACAACGCCGACGAGATCCGCTTGATGCTCGAGGGCCGCGAGATCTAGCATCAGACTCCCTAGATCAGAACCCACTCAGATGGAACCGCAGCGCGGTTCCATCTGAGTGGGTGATTCTGATCGAATTTGTAGATATAGAGCAGATCGCGATGAGCTGGCATCGCGAAGAGACTCCAGCTCATCGCGATCTGCTCTAGCCGCGCCGAACGGCGTCCGTCCGGGTCCGGGGCGGGCAGGGACGCGTGAGCCCGAACCGGAGACCCCTGAGCCCATGGCCGCTGCCGCGAGACTGCCCCTGATCGTGCTGATCTGCGGCGCCTCCGTGCTGGCGCTCAACATGGGCGTGCGCCAGACCTTCGGGCTCTTCCTCGAGCCCATGACGCTGGATCTCGGCATCAGCCGCGGCAGCTTCTCCCTGGCGATCGCCGTGCAGAACCTGCTGTGGGGGCTGCTGACCCCGGTCTGCGGCATGCTGGCCGACCGCTACGGCACCGGGCGGGTGCTGGTGGCGGGCGGCCTGCTCTACACGCTGGGCATCCTGGTCATGGCGCTCGGCGCCTCGGGCCTGGGCGTGCACCTGGGGGCCGGCGTGCTGGTCGGCGTGGCGGTGGGCGCGAGCGGTTTTCCCCTGGTGCTCGCCGCGGTCGCGCGCAGCGTGCCGCCCGAGCGCCGCAGCATGGCGCTCGCCATCGCCGCGACCGGCGGGTCGGTCGGCCAGTTCCTGCTGCTGCCGCTCGCCCAGGTGCTGATCGACGCCCTGGGCTGGCCGGCGGCGCTCTTGATCTTCGCCGCGCTGGCGGCGCTCATCGTGCCGCTCGCGGGTGCGCTCGCCGGCAAGCCGGACGCCAGCGTGGCGGGCCCGGCGAGCCTCGTGGGTGCGCTCGGCCAGGCCGGACGGCACAGCGGCTATCTTCTCCTGACCGCCGGCTTTTTCGTCTGCGGCTTCCACGTGGCCTTCATCGGCACCCACCTGCCCGGCTACATCACCAGCTGCAACCTCTCGCCCCTGGTGGGCGCCACGGCGCTCAGCATCATCGGCTTCTTCAACATCCTGGGCGGACTGCTCGCCGGCGTGCTCGGCAGCCGCTTCCGCATGAAGTACGTACTGTCCGGGATCTACCTCGCCCGCGCCGTGGTGATCGGCCTGTTCCTCTTGGGCCCCAAGACCGAGCTCACGGTTTTCCTCTTCTCCGCCGCCTTCGGCCTGCTCTGGCTCAGCACCGTGCCGCTCACCAGCGGCGTCGTCGGCCAGATCTTCGGGCCGCGCTACATGGCGACCCTGTTCGGCTTCGTCATGCTGAGCCACCAGGTGGGCGCCTTCTTCGGCGCCTGGTTCGGCGGCCTCAGCTACGACCTCTCGGGCTCCTACGATGCGGTCTGGATCATCTCGGTGCTGCTCGGCCTGCTGGCCGCGGCGCTGCACTGGCCGATCGCCGACCAGCCGGTCACCGCGGCTACCGCCGCCAAACCCGGCGCCGCGGAGTAGCAGCGGACGGCTGGTTGCCGCGCGCGGTCCTCAGCCGTCCACCCAGGCGATGCGCAGCACGTTGGTCCGCCCCGGCGTGCCGAAGGGCACGCCCGCGGTGATCACCAGCTGGTCCCCGGGCTCGGCGATCCCCTCCTTCACAGCCAGGTGGCAGGCCTTGTCCACCATCTCCTGGGTGTTCTTGGCATCGGCGGTGTGGACGCAGTGGGCGCCCCACAGCAGGGAGAAGCGCCGCGCCGCCTCCGGCCGGTTGGTGAGCAGCAGGATCGGCACGTTGGGCCGCTCGCGCGCCGCCCGCAAGGCCGTCGAGCCCGACATGGTGTAGGAGACGATGGCGGCGGCCGAGACGGTCTTGGAGACCTGCGCCGCGGCCGCCGTGATGGCGTCGGCGCCGGTCGGCTCCGGCTTCGGGTGGAGCGCGTGCACCGTGCGGTGATAGGCCGGGTTCCGCTCGGTGCTCATTATGATGCGGTTCATCATGGCGACCGATTCGACCGGGTAGTCGCCGACCGCCGTCTCGGCCGAGAGCATGACCGCGTCGGCGCCGTCGAACACGGCGTTGGCCACGTCGGAGGCCTCGGCCCGGGTCGGCGTCGGGCTGTGTACCATGGATTCCAGCATCTGGGTCGCGATCACCACCGGTTTGCCGGCCAGGCGGCATTCGGAGATGATCTGCTTCTGCAGGCCGGGCACCACCTCCGGCGGCATCTCGACGCCCAGGTCGCCGCGCGCGGCCATGATGGCGTCCGACTGGTTCACGATGTCGCTCAGCACGTCGATCGCCGCCGGCTTCTCGATCTTGGCCATGATGCCGGCGCTCTTGTCGATCAGGCTCTTCGCGTCCTCGATGTCCTCCGCCCGCTGGACGAAGGAGAGCGCGATCCAGTCGGCACCCAGGTCGAGCGCGAAGGCGAGGTCGTCGCGGTCCTTGTCGGTGAGCGGCGAGACCGGCAGCACCACGGCCGGCACGTTGACGCCCTTGCGGTCGCTCAGGTGGCCGCCGGTGACCACCCGGGTCTCGGCGAAGTCCTTGCCGCAGTCCTGGACCGTGAGGCGCAGGCGCCCGTCGTCCAGCAGCAGGTCCGTGCCCGGGTGCAGCGCGGCGAAGACCTCTGGATGGGGCAGCGGCGCGCGGTTTCGGTCGCCCGTCGCTCCGTCCAGGTCGAGGCGGAAGGCCTGGCCGGGCTCCAGCTCCACCCCGCCGTTCTGCAGCACGCCGATCCGCAGCTTCGGGCCCTGCAGGTCCGCGAGGATGCCGATCGGCCGGTCGACCCTGCGTTCCAGCTCTCGGATCGCGAAGTAGCTGGCCCGGTGGTCGTCGTGGCTGCCGTGGCTGAAGTTCAGACGGAAGACGTCGGCCCCGGCCTCGAAGAGGCTCCTGATGACCTCGGGATCGGACGAACCCGGTCCGATGGTGGCCAGGATCTTCGCTTTGCGGTGCCGTTGCATCGGCCGAAGCTTAGCCAGATTTTCGGATCAAAGAAGGAAAAACTGGCGCCGGCCGAAGGCCTTGGCGCTCAAGCGGTCCGCTGCCCCAGGTGCTGCTTGAGACCCCGACCGAGGAGGCTCGCGACGAAGCCGACGAGGGCGGCCACCACCACCGAGGGCCCCGAGGGCGTGTCCCACTGGTAGGAGCCGGCGAGGCCGAGCAGCACGGCCAGCACGCCGGCGCCGACGGCGAGGAGCGCCATCCCTTCCGGCGTGCGCGCGAAGGGCCGAACGGTCGCCGCAGGAATGATCAGAAGCGACGTAATGAGGAGAACGCCGACGATCTTCATGGCGATGGCGATCATGATCGCGATCAGCAGCACGAAGGCGAGGCGCACGGGCCAGACCGCCACCCCCTCGGCCCGGGCCAGGTCCTCGTGCACGGTGATCGACAGGAGCGGCCGCCAGATGACGGCGAGAACCGCGAGTCCGGCGGCGGAGCAGGCGTAGACCCAGTAGAGGTCGGCGGGACCGACGGCCAGGATGTCGCCGAAGAGGTAGGCCATCAGGTCGATTCTGAACTCCTCGAAGAAGCTGAGCACCACCAGGCCGAGCGCCAGGCCGGAGTGGGCCATGATCCCGAGCAGGGTGTCGCTGGCGAGCTGCTTCTGTTGCTGCATGCCGATCAGGAAGGCCGCCAAGAGGGCCGAGCCGGCGATCACGCCCAGGGTCGGGTCGATTCCCAGCAGCAGGCCGATAGCGACCCCGAGCAGGGCGTTGTGGGCCAGGCTGTCGCCGAAGTAGGCCATGCGCCGCCAAACGATGAAGCAGCCGAGCGGGCCGGCCAAAAGCGCCACGCCGGCGCCGGCCAGGAAGGCCCGGACAAGAAAGTCGCTGATCACGAGCCGCTGGTCCCGCCCGGACCTGTCTCTGTCGTTCGGCCGGCAGGAGGGCTCGCCCGCCGCTGGTCCGGCGAGGGCGCCACCACCGCGCCGGAGAGGCTGTGGTCGTGATCGTGGTCGTGGGTGTAGACGGCGAGGCTCTCTGCCGCGCGCGGGCCGAAGAGAGCGAGATACTCCGGATGGCGGCTGACCGCCTCGGGCTGGCCGGAGCAGCAGACGTGGCGGTTTAGGCAGAGCACCCGGTCGGTGCCCGCCATCACCAGGTGGAGGTCGTGAGACACCATGATCACGCCGCAGCCGCGATCTCTCCGGACCCGGTCGATCAGGCCGAAGAGGGCGAGTTGTCCCGAAAAGTCGACGCCCTGGAGCGGCTCGTCGAGCACCAGGAGGTCCGGCTCCCGCAGCAGGGCGCGGGCGAGGCTTATGCGCTGCAGCTCGCCCCCGGAGAGCGCCTGGACCTGTCGGTCGAGGAGGGTCTGTCCGCCCACCTCCTCGACCACCGCGCACAGGGCCTCCTCGTCACGGCGGCCGCCGAGCTGCAGGAAGCGGCGTACCGTGAGCGGCAGCACCGGATCGACGGCCAGACGCTGGGGCACGTAGCCGATCTTGAGTCCGGGCCGGCGCTGCAGCTCGCCGCCCTGGGGCGTCTGAAGGCCCAGCAGGACCCGCACCAGCGTCGTCTTGCCGGAGCCGTTGGGGCCGATCAGGGTGACGATCTCGCCCGGGTGGACGGCGAGGGAGACCTGCTCCAGCACGCTGCGGCCGCCGAGCCGGACGTCGACCGCCTCGCAGGAGGCGAGCGGAGGATCCAGGCCCGGGTTCGCGACGGCGGCCTCCGCGCTCATGGCCGGCGGCCGGCCTCGGGCGGGCGGCAGGCGGGACAGAGGCCGCGCACCTCGATGGTCTTGCCCTCTATGGCGAAGCCGCAGGCCGCCGCCTGCTCGGCGATCGCCCGCTCCACCGCCTGGTCCTGCATTTCCGCCGCCACGCCGCATTCCCGGCAGATCAGGAACTGGCCGCTGTGGTCCCGGTCCGGCGCCGGGCAGCCGACGAAGGCGTTCAGGCTCTCGATGCGGTGGACCAGTCCCAGATCGCGCAGGAACTCGAGCGCCCGGTAGACCGTGGCCGGCGTGGCGCGTCCGTGCTCGTGGCTGAGCCGGCCGAGTAGCTCGTAGGCGCCGACCGGCGCGTGGCTGGTCCAGACCAGCTCCAGCACCCGCCGCCGCAGCCGGGTCAGGCGCGCGCCCTGTTGGGCGCAAAGGGCCTCCGCCTCGGAGAGCGCCTTGGCGACGCAAGCCCGGTGGTCGTGCGCTTCGCCGTCGAAGGGCATGAGGGACCGCCGTCCGCCTTGGCCGGTCATGTCGTCTCTCCCAAGTCTCCGTACCATGGAACTCCCTCCGCGCCTGCGAGCCTTTCCGGGCACAGGAACCACCGGGAACTGCTGGTCACTTCAAGACCGCCGAAAGCTTGTGTTAGAAGAAATGATATAATATATCATTGCGAAAGCAAGGAGTTAGGATCGCCGCCGCCGCGGAGATGGCGGAGATGACCATGAGAAAGGAGTGGAGGTGACCATGGGCAAAGCAATGGGATTCCGGAACGGGTTGAACGGCCGCGACCTGGCGCTCTCGCTTGCGGGAGGCGCTGCCCTGGCCGCCACGCTGTCTCTTGGCACGGCCGCCGCACAGACCTCGCCGCCACAGGTGGTCGCCAGCATCGGTCCGGTGCACAGCCTGGTCGCCGGGGTCATGGGCGAGGTCGGCGAGCCCCAACTGCTGATCAAGGGCGCCGCCTCGCCCCATAGCTACAGCCTCAAGCCCTCGGACGCCGAGGCGCTGCGCAGGGCGGACCTGGTCTTCTGGGTCGGCGAGGACCTGGAGACCTTTCTCGAGAAGCCTCTGGAGACCTTGGCGGGGAACGCCCAAACCGTGGCGCTCGCCGAGGCGCCGGGCCTGGAGCTGCTCGAGACCCGCTCCGCCGGCCTCTGGGAGGGCGAGGCCGCTGGCGATCATGACGAGGACCACGACGATCACGCCGCGCACGAAGACGAGCATCACGACGAAGACCACGGCGAGCACGCGGACGAACACCATGAGGAGCACGCGGACGAGCACCATGAGGAGCACGCGGACGAGCACCACGAGGAGCACGCGGACGAGCACCACGAGGAGCACGCGGACGAGCACCATGAGGAGCACGCGGACGAGCACCACGAGGAGCATGCGGACGAGCACCACGAGGAGCATGCGGACGAACACCACGAGGAGCACGGGGACGAAAGCCACGAAGCGCACGACGACCACCATGGTCATGCGCACGGCCTCTACAACTTGCACATCTGGCTCGATCCGCGGAACGCGGTCCTCATGGTCGACGCCATCGCCGCGGCACTGAGCGCGGCGGACCCCGCCAACGCCGGACGCTACGCCGACAACGCCGCCGAACTGCAGCGGCGCCTGGCGCAGCTCGACGAGACGCTCGCCGACCGTCTTGCGGGTGTCGAGGACGCGCCCTACATCGTCTTCCACGACGCCTACCCCTATCTGGAGCATCGCTACGACCTGCAGGCCGTGGGCGCGCTCAGCGTCGACGCCGAGCACGCGCCCGGCGCCAAGCGGCTGAGCGTCCTGCGCGAGCAAATCGAGGAGGCCGGGGTGCGCTGCGTCTTCAGTGAGCCCCAGTTCGAGCCGGCGGTCGCCCGCACCATCGTCTCCGGCACCCCCGCGCGGCTCGGCGAGCTCGACCCCCTGGGGGCTGCGCTGGAGCCTGGGCCCGAAGCCTACTTCCAGCTCATGGAAGGCCTTGCCGACGACCTGGTGGGCTGCCTCTCGGAGTCGAGCTGAACCATGCTAGAGGCCGGGCGGTCCTGCCCCGGGCTCGTCACACCAGCTGGAAGCCGTGGGCGTAGGGGTCCCGCTCGTCGATGAAGATGGTGTTGTAGCCGGTCATGCGCGCCCAGCCCTCGATCGAGGGCACGATGCCGGGGCGGTTGCCGACCGTGGTCTCGCGCTCGACCCGGCCGCGGAAGAGGGAGCCGATGATGCTCTCGTGCACGAAATCGTCGCCCACCTGGAGCTCCCCCCGGGCGGCGAGCTGGGCCATGCGGGCCGAGGTGCCGGTGCCGCAGGGGCTGCGGTCGATCGCCTTGTCGCCGTAGAAGACCGCGTTGCGGGCGTCCGCCTCGGGCTTGGTCGGCGCGCCGGTCCAGAGGATGTGGCTGACGCCGCGGATGGTCGCGTCCTCGGGGTGCACCACCTCGACCGCCTGGTTGAGCGCCTCCCGCAAGAGCGGCGAGAGCCGCAGGATGTCGCCTGGCGAGAGCTCGGCCAGGTCGCGGTAGGAGTCCTGCGGCTCGACGATGGCGTAGAAGTTGCCGCCGTAGGAGATGTCGACGGTGACGGCGCCGAGCTCCGGGCAGTCCACCGTCACGCCCTCGGCCGCCAGGTAGGCGCCCACGTTGACGAGGCGCACCGCCTCTACGTGGAGGCCTTCCATGCGGTAGTGGGCGTCGACCCGACCGGCCGGGGTGTCGAGGCGCAGCAGCCCCGGCTCGGCCGGCTGCACCAGGCCGCGCTCGAGGGCGAAGGTGACGGTGCCGATGGTGCCGTGGCCGCACATGGGCAGGCAGCCGCTGGTCTCTATGTAGAGCACGCCGACGTCACAGTCCTCGCGGGTGGGCGTATAGAGGATCGCCCCCGACATCATGTCGTGGCCGCGCGGCTCGAACATCAGGCCGGTGCGGATCCAGTCGTAGCGGGCGAGGAAGTCCTGGCGCCGGGCGCTCATGGTCTCGCCTTCGAGCGGGGGTCCGCCGCCGGCTACCAGGCGCACCGGGTTGCCGCAGGTGTGGCCGTCGACGCAGAAGAAGGTGTTGGGCCTGGGCGCCCCTTGCCGTTCGCTCATGGCTCCCTTGTAGGCGCTGGCGCGGCCGGCGGTCAACGCCGCGCGGCCGGTTCCTGTCACATGCCCCGGACGCCATAGGGCTCAGCCTGGCTTGGACCGCCATCGCGCCCCTGTATTGCCTTCCGGCGAGTCGCTATCATCCGTCCCCATGAACGACGGAGTTTCGAGCAGGCATTTGGAAGAGAGCGGCGGGGCGGGCGAGCCCGCTCCTTTCGAGGTCGTCAATCCGGACGCCGCGGCGCCGCTGCTGCTGGTCTGCGACCACGCCAGCAACTACATACCGCCCGCCTTCGGGAATCTCGGTCTGGACGAGGCCCATCTCGCCCGCCACATCGCCTACGACATCGGCGTGGCGGAGGTCACCCGCGAGCTCAGCCGGCGGCTCGGCGCCACGGCGGTCTTGAGCGGCTTCTCGCGCCTCATCGTCGACCCCAACCGCTCGCCCGAGGCGGACACCTACATTCCCGAGACCGGAGACGGCGTGGCGATTCCCGGCAACCTGGGCCTGAGCGCCGCTGAGCGCGAGGCCCGCAAGGCGGCCTTCTTCGATCCCTATCACGACGCCATCGAGGAACGCCTGGGCGCATTGATGGCACGCGGACCGGCGCCGGCGGTCGTTTCTGTCCACTCCTTCACGCCGGTCATGGACGGCTTCGGGCGGCCCTGGCAGGTCTGCGCCCTGTGGAACCGGGACCCGCGCCTGCCGCTGCCCTTCATGCAGACCCTGCGGGGCCTCGGCTACCGGGTCGGCGACAACGAGCCCTACTCCGGGCGCGACCAGCACGGCTACACCATGCAGCGGCACGCCGACGCCCACGGCCTGGCGAACCTCCTGATCGAGATCCGCCAGGACCTGATCGACACCCACCACGGGGCGGCCGAGTGGACCGAGGTGCTGGCGGTCACCCTGCGCGACATCCTGGCCGACCCGGCGGTCTACGAGGCGAAGCCCGCGCCGTGAACGCCAAGACGCCCAGCTTCACGGTCGGCATCGAGGAGGAGTACCTCCTGGTCGACCGCGAGACCCGCGCCCTGGCGGTCGATCCGCCGGAGGATCTCATGCGCGCCTGCAAGGCGCGGCTCAAGGCCCGGGTCAGCCCGGAGTTCCTGCGCTCCCAGATCGAGGTCGGCACCAGCAAGTGCAAGACCCTCAAGAAGGCGGCGGGGGAGATCCGCCACCTGCGACGCAGCGTCGCCGAGATCGCCGCCGGTCATGGTCTCGCGCTCATCGCCGCCTCGACCCATCCCTTCTCGGCCTGGAGCGAGCAGAAGCACACCCCCAAGGCGCGCTACAACGTGCTGGCCCGCGACATGCAGGCGGTCGCCCGGCGGCTGCTGATCTGCGGCATGCACGTCCACGTGGGCCTCGACGACGACGAGCTGCGCATCGACCTGCTGGGCCAGGCCGCCTACTTCCTGCCGCACCTCTTGGCGCTCTCCACCTCCTCGCCCTTCTGGCGCGGCGAGGCGACCGGGCTCAAGTCCTACCGCCTGGCCGTCTTCGACGAGCTGCCGCGCACGGGCCTGCCCGAATCCTTCGACAGCTACGGCGAGTACGAGCGCCACGTCGCCATCATGGTGAACGCCGGCCTGATCGAGGACGCCTCCAAGCTCTGGTGGGACGTGCGCCTCTCGGCTCGCTTTCCGACGCTGGAGATGCGCATCGCCGACGTCTGCACCCGTCACGAGGACGGCATCACCGTGGCCGCCGTCTTTCTCTGCCTGCTGCACATGCTCTACCGCCTGAAGCGCAACAACCAGCGCTGGCGGCGCTACAACAACATGCTGGTGCAGGAGAACCGCTGGCGCGCCCAGCGCTACGGCTACGACGAGGGGCTGGTGGACCTCGGCAAGGGCGTGGTGGTGCCCTACGCCGACCTCTTCGAGGAGATCCTGGAGCTCACCCGCGTCGACGCCGAGGAGTTCGGCTGCGTCGAGGAGATGCAGCACGGCCGCGACATCCTGGCCCGCGGCACCAGCGCCCACCAGCAGCTTGCCGTCTACGCCAAGGCGACCGAGGCCGGCGCCGAGCCCGAGGAGGCGCTCCGGCAAGTGGTCGACTTCCTCATCGAGGAGACCGTGGCCGGGCTCTGAGCCGCGCGGGCGCCGCGTTGCCTGGTTTCAGAGGTCGGAATGCAGGGGACGCGAGGCCGCTCGCGGACCTCCGGCCAACGGATTGGCATTTCTGCGCCCGGGCAACGCCGGCTTACCCGAAATGGTCGTGGCGCGACCGCAGGTCGGCGTTCTTCTCGGACCCTTCGGGCGGCTCCTTCGAGGCGCCGACCGGCCATCCGGTGTATAGCACCCGGATTCTGGGTTGGGACACGTAGAAGAGCGCCCAGACAAAGTAGATCAGCAGAAAGAAATCCAGACTCTCTCCTTCGCCCAACGCGATGGCCGCGAGGCTCTGGACAACGAGGAGGGCGAGCACGATTTGCGCCAGCCGATGACCCCAACGCAAGAAGTACCAAATCCGATAGGCAGCGACGGCCACCGCGACCCAGAACAGGAACGCCAACAGGAACACAAACGACTCGTTGGGACCAAAGCCGCCGCTGAAGACTCCCAGCAGCACGACCGTACGAATGGCGATTTCCAGCCCCGCGATCAGACCCAGGCCGATGGCCACGACCGCGACCCCGATCGGTCGATCAACACCTTTGGTCATGATCGGGCCTCAAGCACGCGTTGCTCCGTCGGGAAGGACTGGTGTCGTTGCCTCGAGGTCCGAGAACTGTGGTGTGGGCGGGACACGATACATCGGACGGTCCGACCATCCACCGGCAGCGGGCACCTCGCGGCCGTGCCGCGGAGTCCGGCATCGGACGCGCAGTGGCAGCAAGGTAGGGTGCGGCTTCTCATAGGATGGGAAGGTGCGGCGGGGTCCTCGAGCCGGGGACTCGACATGAAGACGACGAACCTTGCAGTCCGCCAGCAGTTCCGGAATCGGGGTAGCCGGGTGGCGTCCAGCCCAACACTCGTCCGACGCCCGGGCTGGTGATGTAGGTCAGCAGAATGGCGCACAGCAGGGTATATCCGAGAATCAGGACGTACCACAAAGCCGGTGCCGAACTGCCCGCAAGGGAACTGAGCAACAAAGTCAGGACGCCCAAAGCGATTTGCGTGCCGAAAACTAAGATCGCCAGGGTCCTGGCCCAAAGCTGGAGCGACCAGAGGCCGTAGCAGAGTAGGGCGTAGAATGCGAACAGGACCACCCCCATCAAAAGAAACAGGGCCGCGACAGAGGACTTAGTCAGGGCTGAATGGCTGAAGATGGCCCAGATGACAGGCAACTGGAACAAAGCGAGGAGCGCGACGACGAAGGCTGTGATCTCGATGCCGACTGTCCGCTCGGTATAGCTCAGCTTGAGGGCCCGCGGGCTCGACTCGTCCGCGACTCGGAAGCGAGCCCTGAAGCTTGGCGTCAGGACGTAGACCAGGATGGCACCGAACAGCAAACAGGCCAGGGTGAAGGAGTCGATGGCCTCCGTGCGGGTCTGGAGCCCGACCTCGTAGCGGGCGAACTGGATCCAGCCGTCCTCTGCCAGCTCCGCGACCAGCCAGAGCAGCGCAATCGGCGCCCCCCAGGGCCTGAGGCGCCACAGCCCGTAGCCGGCGACGAGTGCGAGCGTCGTGCTCGCCAGGGCCGAGACCATCAGCGCCTTGAACCAGATCGGACGGTCAGGCGAGAGGATCGCCGGCAGTTCGTCCACGACGAAGGCCAGGCTGCAGTAGATGCCCATGGCTGCGACCAGCAGTACCAGGTAGAGGCCGAACGGCCGGTTTAGGCGCAGCCTTCGCGCCTCTCCGTCCCGGGGTGCAGATGGCGCCGCCGGCCGAACGGCCGACTGGGTGTCGGTCGGGTCCATCTGCTCTTCCCGTCGGGCCGTCCCGGCTGGACGCTGTCTCAGCGGAAGTGGTCGGCGCGCGGCTGAAAGTCCCGGTCGCCATTTCCGGGTGCGGCTTTCGAGGTGGTAGGTGCGCGGCCGTCCAAGGCGACCACGTAAGCGAGCATCCAGATGTAAACGCCGATGCCGGCCAGCTGTAAAAGCGCCTCGCCCGCCGTCTCGCACATGAAAACCGTGATGACGCCCAAGAAGATGCTCAGGCCGAAGACCCATTTGGCCAAGGAGACACCCCAGTCCTCCCGCAGCCAGAGCCCGAAGCAGAGGACCGCCTCGGCGACGCTGAGGGCGAAGGTGGCCAATACGATCACGGCTTCGCCGAACGTGGCCTTCCCGGCCGCTACGGCAAGGAGAGCAAGGCCGCTGAGGATCAGCCCGAAGGCCGCGAAGACGCCGGTGACCACGATGACGACGATAAGTCCGGCCGGCCTATGAATATCGCATTTATGCATTTCGGTCCTATCTGATTCGCTTGAATGCGTTTAAGTATTCATGTTTTGTTCTCAATAATCCATGATGGTCCACGGACGTGTGTTTGTCAATCATGAGTTCGGCGCGGAGCAGCATGAATGTGCCGAATGGACGGCCTCCGAGGGCTTCGCCCTGGACAACGGCGCTGCGAGGACCAAGATTCAGCAAAAGCCCGAACGTCGAGGAGGAGACCCGCGAGATGGATGACGCTACCCGCACCGAGCTGGAGGCCGCCGCCTTCCGCCGCCTGGTGGAGCACCTGCGCAGCCACACGGAGGTGCAGAACATCGACCTCATGAATTTGGCCGGCTTCTGCCGCAACTGCCTTTCCAAGTGGTATGCCGCGGCGGCCGAGGAGCGGGGCCTCAACGTGGACCTGGACGCGGCCCGCGAGACGGTCTACGGCATGCCCTACGCCGAGTGGAAGGCCAAGTACCAGACCGAGGCCTCTCCCGAGAAGCAGGCCGCCTGGGAAGAGCGCCAGAAGTCCCTGGAGCACTGAGTAACCGGCGCGCCCGTGGCCGGGCTCGCCTCATGCCCCCTCAGTTGCCGGGCACGAACCGCAGATCGTTTGGGACCGCTTGGCTCTCCTCGCTGACGCTGCGGGCGCCCGTTCGCGCTTGCCAGCGAGCCCCTGACAGACCGAGCGCTCCTTTGTCATAGATGCAATGAGGATGCGATGGGCTCGCCGGGTTGGCCTGGAGCCTGGTGCTGGGCTCCGCCCTTTCATCCATTGCCATGGCGGCCGGCGCCCGCTAGCTTCGCCCGCGCCCGGGCAAGTCCAGGGGCGGCATTTTCAGCGGACCAAACCACGGGATCTTGCGGGGGAGGGGACATCCAGCATGGCGGACGTCGGGGGCATCGCAGCCGATCGGCTGCGCTCTTTCATCGAGCGCATCGAGCGCCTTGAGGAGGAGAAGGCGGCGCTCGCCGCCGATATCCGCGAGGTCTATGCCGAGGCCAAGGGCACGGGCTTCGACGTCAAGACCATGCGCCAGATCATCCGCCTGAAGAAGCTGGACCGCTCCGACCGCCAGGAGCAGGAGCACCTGCTCGAGCTCTACAAGCGCGCCCTCGGCCTGGAGGACTGAGCCCGGCCGGCTTGCCCCAATGGGTCAGGCGCCGGGTCGGGCCGCCGGACCGATCCAGCGCCACTTCTCACCACTTCTCACCAATTCTCCACGTAGGGCCTGAGATCGAGCTCCTGGGTCCAGGCGCTCTTCTGCTGTTCGTGCAGGAACCAGGCGGTCTCGGCGATGGCCTCGGGCTTGAGCACGTGGTTCTCGCCGCGGGCGGACTCGCTGTGGGTGGTGCGGTCGCCGGCGATCTGGCCGTCGATGATGAGGTGGGCCACGTGGATGTTCTCGGGACCCAGCTCCCGGGCCATGGACTGGGCGAGCGCCCGCAGGCCGAACTTGCCCACCGCCAGGTTGACGAAGCCCTTGCCGCCGCGCAGCGCCGCCGTGGCGCCGGTGAAGAGGATGGTGCCGCCGCCTTCCTTCAGCATGCCGCGCGCCGCCTGCTGGCCGACGTTGAAGCCGCCGAGGCAGCCGATCCGCCAGCAGCGCTCGAACTCCGCGGGCGCGATCTCCAGGATGCTGCCGGGGCTGTAGGCGCCGGCGTTGTAGGCCACCAGGGTGGGCGTGCCCAGGTCCTTCCCGATGCGCTCCAGGAGGGCTGCCACGTTCTCGGCGTCGGCGGCGTCGCAGCCGTAGGCCTTGCCGCCGACCTCCGCGGCCAGGTCCTCCAGGTCCGCCGCCTTGCGCCGCGCCACCGCCACCGCGTAGCCGCCCGCCGCAAAGCGCCGCGCCAGGGCCGCGCCCAGCCCGGGGCCCGCGCCCACTACCAGCGCCACCTTGTCCGCCATGCTCGCCTCCCTCTTCCCTGGTCTCTTAACAATCTGCCGACGCCAAAGGCCGGCCGCTCAGATCTCGTCGGCGATCCAGCGCCTGAGGAATCCCTCGAACCAGTCGCCCATGGGAGCGTCGTAGCGCTCGGAGTCCGCCAGCTGGCGCTCGCGGCTGTGGGCGCCGGGCTTCTCGGCCTCGTCGCTGTCCATCTCCATCCAGCGAACCATCACCTCGGGCGTGCACTCCGGGTGGAACTGGAAGCCGTAGGCCCGGCCGCCGTAGCGGAAGCCCTGGTGGGGGTAGGTCTCGCCGGTGAACAGCAGCTCGGCGCCAGGCGCCACCTCGAAGCCCTCCTGGTGTGCCTGATAGACGTGCATCGGCTCCGGCATGATCGCCCGCCCAGCCTCGGTCGGATGGACCCGGACGAAGCCGCGCTCGTGCAGGCCCTCGGGGTGGGGCGCCACCTTGGCGCCCAGGGCGTGGGCCAGGAGCTGGCTGCCCAGGCAGAGGCCGAGATAGGGCTTCTCCGCCGCGAGCCAGTCCGCGATCCAGTCGAGCTCACGCCGGATGTGCGCGTTGCTGTCGTGGGAGTTGGCGGATTCGATGCCGCCGTAGACGATCACCGCGTCGAAGCCGTCCTTGACGTCGGGAAGCTCGCCGCCCTGCGCCGGGCAGGTCCAGGCGATCTCGTGCCCGTGCGCGGTCAGGTGCCGGGAGGCCCGGTCGTCCCGGCTGCTGTCGTCGTGGGCGATGAGGAGAATGCGCCGTTTCATGGTCCTACCTATAGCCGTTCAGAGGCCCGGGGAGAATAGCCGCCCGGCTCACAAACCCGTATGCCGGCCGATGAAGGCGGCGGCGTACTGCTCTCGCGTCTCCTCGCGTGTCCGCTCGATGGCGCCCGGATCGGCGCTCCGGAAGTCCAGGGGCGCTGCGCTGTCGAAGACGCGCTTGGCCTCGGCGCTGATCGCCAGGGGCGTCGGGAAGCTCGTCTCGCGCGTCATCTCCTGCACCGCCGGGTCGTTCGGGAGGTCGAGAGGTTTCTGCCACGGGCGCGTCGCCCGTGGGAAGGGGCCAGGGTCACTTGATGGCGACGGCGTAGAGCACCTCGCTGTCGAGGGCGGCCGCCTCCGCCTGGCGCAGCCGGTCGAAGACGCTGTCCCGCAGGCGCCGGGCGGTCTCGGGCGCGAGCTGCGCCAGGGTCCAGCCGAAGGTCGAGCCGGCGATGAAGGCGTCCGCGTCCCGGCCCGCGTCGAAGGGATGGCGGTCCTGCTCCTCGACCACCGAGGTCTCGGGAAAGCCGGCCTCGGCGAGGAGCCGCGCCAGGGCGAGCGGCTCGGCGATCTCTTGCCAGCGCGGACGGGCGCGGAAGTGCTCGGGCGCGTCCCGCCGCAGGGCCTCCTGCCAGATCCCGTGCAAAGGCTCCAGCACCTGCGCGCCCCAGGTGGTGACGGCGAGCCGGCCGCCGGGCCGCAGCAGGGCGTGGAAGCGCCGGGCAAGGCCCACCATGTCCGGCAGCGCGAAGAGGTTGAAGCTGCAGATGACCGCGTCGAAGGCGCCCTCCGGTAGCGCGAGGCCGGTCACGTCGGCGACCCGGAAGTCGACATTGCCGAGGTCCCGCGCCGCCGCCTTCCGGCGGGCACGGACGATCATCTCGTCGGCGAAGTCGACCGCGACGACCCGGCCTTGCGGACCGACGCGCCCGGCGGCGGGCAGCGCCGTCGTGCCGGTGCCGCAGCCCGCGTCCAGCACCCGCCAGCCGGGCTGCGGATCGAGCCGCTCCACTGTGCGCCGGCCGAAGCGCTCCCAGAAGGCGACCGCGGGATCGTCGAATCCCGCCGCCGCCATGTCGAAGGCCGCGCGCACGCGCGCCTTGTCGCTATCGTCTCCACTGCTCACGTCTGGCCGCTCTTCGCTTGCCTTGTCGCCCGAAGCATAGGAGCGTTGTGCCGTGTCGCCTAGCATCGCTATGCGTCCGGCAGGGAGATGAGGATGGATCAAGCGATCGCGACGGACCTCTGGACCGGCTTGGTCACCATCACGCTGGTTTGGACGGTGACGGTGCTGAGCCCCGGCCCCAACTTCCTGGCGACGGTGCAGGCGGCGCTCGGCCGCTCGCGCCGGGCGGGGCTCGAGGTCGCGCTCGGGATCTCCGTCGGCACCACCATCTGGGCGACGGCGAGCTTGCTGGGCCTGGGCTTGCTGTTCCAGAGCGCCGGCTGGCTCTACCACGCGGTGCGGATCGCCGGCGCCTGCTACCTGATCTTCCTCGGCGTCGCGACCCTGCTGTCGGCGCGGCGGCCGGCGACGCAGCCGGCGGGGCCGGCAAGTGCCACAGGGCCGGCCGCCGGCGGACTGTGGGCGGTGCGACGCGGCCTCCTGACCGATCTCAGCAACCCCAAGGCGGCGGCCTTCTTCACCAGCCTGTTCGCCGTCGCCGTGCCGCCGGGCGCGCCCTTCTGGTTCGATGCGGCCATCGTCGCCCTGGTGGTGGCCATCGCCGGCGGCTGGTACGCGCTCTGCGCCTGCGCCGTCTCGCTGGCTCCGGTCGCCGCCGTCTACCGCCGCGCCCAGCGGGCCGTCACCGCGGCGGCGGGCGTCGTCTTCGTCGCCCTCGGCCTGCGCCTGGCGAGCGAGCGCTAAGACCCATCCACGGGACGGGCCAGCGTTGTCGGCCTAGGGACTGTTCGTGTCGCTCAGGACCAGGGTGACGGGGCGGTGGTCGCTGCTGCGGGTCGAGCTGTTGCTGCCGGCGTTGAAGCGCTCGTAGTCCTCGTGCTCGACCCGGCCGGCCTGGGCGTTGGCGACGAGGGGCAGCTGGCCCCGGCAGAGCGGCTGGCTCATCAGGATGTGGTCCAGCAGCAGGGGGTTCTGGCTGGCGGGGATGCGGAGCACCTCGTCGCGGAACTTGGCGCTCCAGCGCAGGTGGCCGGGAAAGTCGAAGAGGGCGTGGTTGAAAAAGCGCTCGGCCAGCAGCACCTCGCCCTGCAGGTTGGCGATCAGGTCGAAGAAGAGGTACTGCAGCTCGAAGAAGTCGCGGCCCGGGCCGTCGTTGCAGTCGCCCAGCACGATCAGGCCGGGGGCGGGAAGCTGCTCGAACTTGGCGGCGATGTAGGCCCGCACGTCGTGGGCCTCGGTCGCCAGCTTGATGCGCGCCTTCAAGGCCTCGTCCACGTAATCGCCGATCAGGTTGCCATCGGCGTCCCGCAGGATGCGCTTGCGGTTGATCTTGGATTTCAGGTGGACGCCGATCAGCTCCACCTCGTGGCCGCCGCCGATGTCGTAGATCAGCACCTGGGGGTGGCGGTAGTGGCTGTGGCGGGTCGCCTCTTCGACGCCCCAGTAGTTGACCGTCCAGGACTGGCCGCCGACGAAGGCCTGCCAGGCGGCCGGCGCCTGCAGCCGGGCCCGCGCCACGAGGCTCTGGCGGACCAGGAACCAGATCCACTGGGTCCCCTTGGTGTCGTAGTCCCCGTCGCGCTGGCCGAGGGGTCCGCCGCCGCCACCGCCGCCATCCAGCAGCACGGGCTGCCACTGGTCGGCCAGCACCTGGGCCGCGAAGTCGGTGATCTCCTGCTCGCCCTTGGGGCCTTCCACCAGGCAGAGGATGTCCGGGTCGATGGCCTCGATGGTCTGGCGCACCCGCGCGCGCCGCGCGAGATCGTTCGCCGAGGGGTTGGCGCCGATCAGCCGGCGGGTGCGCTCGACGTTCCAGGTGGTGATCTTCAGCGGCATGGCGGCCTCCGACGGCTGAAGGTGCTTCGGGTCGCGGGCCGGCCTACTCCGCGGCCTGGCGGGCCGTCTCGGGGTTGCGCCAGACCTCCAACAGCTGCGCCTCGCGGGCCTTGGCGTCCTCCAGGTGGGCGGTCTTGACGTGGCCGAAGCCGCGGATCTGCTCGGGGATCGCGGCCAGCTCCACGGCGAGCGCGTGGTTCTCGTGGTCGAGGCCCGCCAAGAGCTCGTCCAGCAGGGCCTCGTAGTCCCGGATCAGGCGACGCTCGAGCCGGCGCTCGGAGGTATGGCCGAAGGGATCGAAGGGCGTCCCGCGCAAGACCTTGAACCTGGCCAGCAGGCGGAAGGCGGTGAAGATCCAGGGGCCGTAGGACCGCTTCTTCAGGTGGCCGCTGTCGGGATCACGCTCGGCCAGGAGCGGCGGCGCCAGGGAGGCGCGCACCTCGTAGTCGCCCTCGAACTGCTCCCTGAGGCCGTCCCAGAAGCTCCGGTCGCTATAGAGCCGCGCCACCTCGTACTCGTCCTTGTAGGCCATCAGCTTGAAGGCGTAGCGGGCGACCGCGTTGGCAAGTCCCGTGCGTCCCGGCGTGCGCTCGGCCTCGGCCGCTCCGACCCGTTTCACCAGGGATCTGTAGCGCTCAGCGTAGCCGGCGTTCTGGTAGGCGGTGAGGAAGCGCGCACGGCGCTCGACCATCTCCTCCAGGCTCTCCGACAGATCGCGGCCGCGCGGCTCGCGCCTGGGCGCGGCGAGGGCTTCCACCGCGGCCAGGTCGTGGGCGGCGGTGCGCCCGGCCTGGAAGGCGCGCTTGTTGTTCGCCACCGCGACGCCGTTCAGCTCGATGGCCTGCATCAGCGCTTCCTCGCTCACCGGCACCAGGCCCTTCTGCCAGGCGTAGCCCAGCATGAAGAGGTTGGTGGCGATGGAATCGCCGATCAGCGCGGTGGCGAGGCGGGTGGCGTCGAGGAAGTCCACCGCCCGCTCCCCGGCGGCCTCGGCGATGCTCTGCCTGAGGGCGCTCGTGGGGAAGCGGTAGTCGGGGTTGCGGGTGAAGTCGCCGGTCACGGTCTCCTGGCAGTTCACCACCACGTGCGTGCGCCCGGTTTCCACTTTCGAGAGGGATTCGAAGCCGGCGGCCACCACCAGGTCGCAGCCGAGCACCAGCTCGGCGCCGCCGGCGGGCAGGCGCACCGAGTAGAGGTCCTCCGGCCGCGGCGCCAGGCGCACGTGGCTCACGACGGCGCCGCCCTTCTGCGCCAGGCCGGTCATGTCGAGCACGCTGCAGCCCTTGCCCTCGATGTGGGCGGCCATGCCGAGCAGCGCGCCGATGGTGACGACGCCTGTGCCGCCGACGCCGGTCACCAGGATGCCGTAGGGCTCGCTGAGCGCGGGCACCTCGGGCGCCGCGAGCGCGGGCAGCAGCTCCGCCCCCGCCGCGCGGCCGCTGCGCCGGCGCGGCCGGCCGCCGTGCACGGTGACGAAGCTGGGACAGAAGCCATTGAGGCAGGAGAAGTCCTTGTTGCAGGACGACTGGTCGATCGCCCGCTTGCGTCCGTACTCCGTCTCCACCGGCACCACGGAGAGGCAGTTGGACTGGACAGAGCAGTCGCCGCAGCCCTCGCAGACCAGCTCGTTGATGAAGACCCGCTGGGGCGGGTCGGGATAGAGGCCGCGCTTGCGGCGGCGGCGCTTCTCGGCGGCGCAGGTCTGGTCGTAGAGCAGCAGCGTGACGCCCTCGCTCTCGCGCAGGTCGCGCTGCACCGCGTCCAGCCGGTCCCGGTGCTCGATGACGACGCCGGGCGCCCACTCGGTGCCGAGGGGATATTTCTCCGGCTCGTCGCTCATGACGACGATGCGCTTCACCCCTTCGGCGTAGACTTGGCGGGTGATCATGGCGGCGTCGAGCGGCCCGTCCATGCCCTGGCCGCCGGTCATGGCCACGGCGTCGTTGTAGAGCAGCTTGAAGGTGACGTTCACGCCGGCGGCGACGCAGGCCCGGATCGCCAGGATGCCCGAGTGGAAGTAGGTGCCGTCGCCCAGATTGGCGAAGACGTGCTTGCGGTCGGAGAAGGGCGCCTGGCCCACCCAGTTGACGCCTTCCCCGCCCATCTGAGTGAAGGTCCGGGTGTCCCGGTCCATCCACTGGACCATGTAGTGGCAGCCGATCCCCGCCATCGCCAGGCTGCCCTCGGGCACCCTGGTGGAGGTGTTGTGCGGGCAGCCGGAGCAGAAGTAGGGGATGCGCGACAGCGCTGCCGGCTCGCGGCTCAGCGCATCCTCTTTCTCCAGCAGGAAGTTGAGCCGCCGCTCGATCACCTCGCTGGTGTGGAAGCGGGCGATGCGCCGGGCGATGACCCGGGCGATCCGTGCCGGCGTCAGCTCGTTGACGGAGGGCAGCACCCAGTCGCCGGCCTCGTCGAACTTGCCGATCACCCGCGGGCGCACGTCGGCGCGCCAGTTGTAGAGCTGCTCCTTCAGCTGGTTCTCGATGACCGCGCGCTTCTCCTCGATCACCAGGATCTCGTCCAGCCCCTCGGCGAAACGGCGGATGCCCTCGCGCTCCAGCGGCCAGGCGAGCCCCACCTTGTAGACCGAGAGCCCGATCTCGGCGGCCATGGCCTCGTCGATGCCCAGGTCCTCGAGGGCCTGTCGCGTATCCAGGTAGGACTTGCCGCAGGTGACGATGCCGAAGCGCCGGTTCGGGCTGTCGATCACCGTGCGGTCGAGGCCGTTGGCGCGGGCGAAGGCGAGGGCCGCGTAGAGCTTGTGCCGGTGAAGGCGTTCCTCCTGCTGCAGCGGCGTGTCCGGGTAGCGGATGTTGAGGCCGCCCGGCGGCATCTCGAAGTCGTCCGGCAGGAGGATACGCACCCGACCGGGGTCGACGTGGATCGAGGCCGAGGACTCCACCGTGTCGCTGATGGTCTTCAGGGCGATCCAGCAGCCCGAGTAGCGGCTCATGGCCCAGCCGAAGAGGCCGAGGTCGAGGAACTCCTGAACGCTGGCCGGATTGAGGATTGGCATGGCGGCGTCCATGAAGGCGTATTCGCTCTGGTGCGCCAGGGTGGAGGACTTGGCCGTGTGGTCGTCGCCGGCGAGGCAGAGCACGCCGCCGTGGCGCGCCGAGCCGGCGGCGTTGCCGTGCTTGAAGACGTCGCCCGAGCGGTCGACGCCGGGACCCTTGCCGTACCAGATGGCGAAGACGCCGTCGTAGCGGCTGCCGCCCAGGACGTCGCCCTGCTGGCTGCCCCAGACGGCGGTGGCGGCCAGGTCCTCGTTGACGCCGGGCTGGAAGTGGATGTGGTTGCGCTCGAGGAAGGGCCGGGCGGCCCAGAGCTGCTGGTCGAAGCCGCCGAGCGGCGAGCCGCGGTAGCCGGAGATGAAGCAGGCGGTGTTCAGCCCCGCCGCCACGTCGCGCTGGCGCTGCATCATGGGCAGGCGCACCAGCGCCTGGGTTCCGGTTAGAAAGACCCGACCGCTTTCGAGGGCATATTTGTCGTTGAGGGATACGGCTGCGAGGGCCATCAGGGTCGGACTCCGGCGGCCAGGCGAATGCACCAGCCTAGCGTAGAGTAATCAGGGTCGACTTAACGGGCAATTGCGCCCGGCGAATTGGCAAGATTAGGTCTTGGGGCGGCCCCGGATTCGCGCCTATCTTACCAACGGCCCCGGTCCCGACGAAAGAAAGCACCGCCGCCACAGCGGAACTGTCCCACCCATTGTGGCCTTTACCTCCACTTGGGGGGCTCCAGGCTGGGTCCGGTGCGGGTTTCCTGTGATTGCGATCGGCGTCCAACGGTAGCTTTATTGTATGTGAGAGGGAATTCCCTACGCAGGATTGTTGATCGTGTCCCGAGTTGGATCACTGTTTCTTTGTTTTGTGTTGCTCGCTTGCGGCACACACACTGCCTCTGGAGATGGATTTCAGCTGGATCTCCAAGACCAGAAACTGCGCCAAGTCATCCATTCACCGTCCGTCCAGGATCTGTCGGCTAGCGAAAGCGGATACATCCTGACGGACACGGCAAACTTCTGCCGGGGGCCAGGCTCGACGCTCAAGCTCCTAGGGAGGACATTGCTCACCGGTCCGAGTGACCATGGCCAGCGTTGGGATGTAACTGTTTTGCCCGGCAATGCCGTGAGCTTGGTCTACCAGATTGGGACGGAGCAAATCGATGCAGACTCCGATCTCGCGCAGGCCCTTTGTGGCGCTGTTATATGCAGCACCGTGCGAAACTGTCATTGCTCAGCTTGAGCTAGGTCCAAACGACCTCGTATCGGTTTCTTCCGTCAACGGTAGGACAGAGATATCGGCCTTGGCTGAGGAGCTTGCCAGGATGCGCTCGCCCAAGGCAGACCATGAGCTTGGGAGCGATCCACTCAAGGACCAGCGTCGAGAGCTGGACGAAGCGCACTGGAGTGTGGCGTACGTCACTCGTGAGGATCCATGGCGCTTGGATCAAATGACTTCGTACGATGACGGGAGCGCTATACTTGAGCTCGCTGGTCCGTCAATAGAAAAAGAAAACAATAACATGGACACTGCAGCCTACTTGTACATCGTATGTAAAAAAGGCGTAATTTCTGTTCAAATTGGGCGCCCTGAGTTGGTGTTTGCCCCAGCTTACATGTGGGTTTCCTATAGAGTCGGAAATGGAGCTGCCAAGTCCCGCCGTTGGCCCAATGTGAAATACAAGGGACTCGGTCTCTGGAGTTCCGAGGACTCGATCCCCTTTCTTCGAGAGCTGTTGGACCAGGACCGCCTGCTGATGAACGTCCGCGTGGACAAGAAAGACGCCGTCCGTCTGACGTTCGAGCTCCACAATCTACGGCAGAGTCTGGAGCCCTTGGCCAGAGCCTGTCATTGGGAGATGCCCCGGAATTGACCGGCAATTCTGGTAGAGACCCTCGCGTCTGAGAGCCGCTATGTACTGAAGCCGATGGTTTGGGTGACTGCGCCATCTCGTCGATGTAGTCTGTTCGCCTGATCGTCACTACAGTCGCCAATCAATCCACCCCGAGAGAAGAAACGGCTTTCGCACCTGCCATGTCAGACAAGCCCCGCCTGCTGGTCTTCCAGCACATCGCCATGGAGCACCCCGGCGTGTTCCGCGATTTCCTGGCCGAGGACGGCATTGCCTGGCAGGCGGTGGAGCTGGACGAGGGCGAGGCCATCCCCGACCTCGGCGACTACGACGGGATCTGGGTCATGGGCGGGCCCATGGACGCCTGGGAGGAGGCGGACCACCCCTGGATGATCCCCGAGAAGGCGGCCATCCGCGAGGCGGTGGCGGGACGGGGGATGCCCTTCTTCGGCTTCTGCCTGGGCCACCAGCTCCTGGCCGACGCGCTGGGCGGCGAGGTCGGGCCGGCGGCCGAGCCCGAGATCGGCGTCTTCGAAATCGAGCTGACCGCCGAAGGCCGGGACAGCCGGCTTTATGCAGGCATGGAGGAGGGCGGCAAATGCCTGCAGTGGCACAGCGCCGAGGTGCTGCGTCCGCCCGAGCATGCCCGGGTGCTGGCTTCCTCGCCGGCCTGCCGCGTCCAGGCCCTGGCGGTGGGCGAGCGGGCCTTCGGCGTGCAGTATCACGTGGAGATCACCGAGACGACCGTGGACGAATGGGCCGCGGTGCCGGCCTACGAGGCGGCGCTGGAAAAGAGCCTGGGACCGGAGGGGCTGCCCAGGTTCCGGGCCGAGGCGCGCGCCCACCAGAAGGACTTCACCCGCGCCGCCCGCGGCCTCTACGAGAACTTCATGGCCGCCGCCGGCTGGAAGTGATCCTTCGGTCCGTGCGCCAGCCGCTCAGTAAAGCGCGTCCAGGGTCTCGCCGTAGGCTTCTTTTATCTTATGGCGGCGGGTTTTCAGGGTCGGCGTCATCATGCCGTTGTCGACCGTGAAGGCCTCGCCGGCGACGGCGTAGCGGCGCACCTTCTCCAGGTTGGAGAGCTTGGCGTTCACCCGCTCGACGGCCGGTGCCAGCGCCTTGTGGAGCTCCGGGGTCCCGGAGAGCTCGCTGAGGCTGGCGGGCCGGCCGTTCGCCTTGGCCCAGCGCCAGAGGAACTCCTCGTCCGGCACCAAGAGGGCGACCAGGTGGGGGCGCTTGTCACCGTAGACCATAGCCTGGCCGATCTCCGGCTCCAGGGTGAGGACCCCTTCCACCCGCGCGGGCGAGATGTTGTCGCCGCCGGAGAAGACGATGATGTCCTTCTTGCGGTCGGTGATGACGAGATAGCCGTCCTCGTCCAGCTTGCCGATGTCGCCCGTGTGCAGCCAGCCGTCCCGCAGCGCCGCCGCCGTCGCCGCCTCGGCGCGCCAGTAGCCCTTCATCACCAGGTCGCCACGCACCAGGATCTCGCCGTCCTCGGCGACGGCCACCTCGACACCATCCAGCGGCGGGCCGACGGTCTCCATCTTGATGCGGTCGGGGGGATTGGCCGAGATCACCGGCGAGGCCTCGGTCTGGCCGTAGCCCTGCAGGATCCGGAGCCCAAGCGCCGTGAAGAAGTGGCCGATGTCGGGATTGAGCGCGGCGCCGCCTGAGACCATCGCCTTGAGCCTGCCGCCGAAGCGCTTGCGCATCTTGGCGCGCACCAGGCGCTCGGCCAGCAGATCGAGAAGGCGTTCGCCGGGTCCGAGGCCGCGCGGTTCTTTCATGCGCTTCATGCCGAGGCGCACGGCCAGCTCGAAGAGGCGGCGCTGGACGGTGCCCTGCTTCTCCATGGCGCGATGGATGCGGTGATGCATGGATTCGTAGAGCCGCGGCACCGCGGTCATGATGGTCGGACGCGCCTCGCCCAGGTTGGCGAGCAGCTTGTCGGCGCTTTCGGCGTAGTAGATCTCGGCGCCGATGGAGAGCGGGAAGTACTGGCCCGCCGTGTGCTCGTAGGCGTGGGAGAGCGGCAGAAACGAGAGGAACACTTCCTGGCCGAGGCCGAAGCGCTTCAAAAGCTGATAGGCCGAGAGGCAATTGGCGAAGATGTTGCGGTGGGTCAGCATGACGCCTTTGGGCGCGCCGCCGGTGCCCGAGGTGTAGATGAAGCAGGCCACGTCGTCGGGCTCGGCCGCCGCCAGCTGCCCCTCGATCTCGTCCGGCGCCTCGCCGCCCTCGACCAGCAGGTCGTACCAGCCGACCACCTCGCTCCCCGGATTCTGGTCCGGCTCCGGCGGGGTCATGGCGACCACGAAACGGCAGCCGGGCGCCTCGACCGCCGCCGGCAGCAGGCGCTCGGCCAGTCGGTCGGTGGAGACGACCACCGCCACGGCGTCGCTGTCGCCCAGGATGTGCCGGTGGTCGGCCTCCGTGTTGGTGGTGTAGGCGGGCACGGTGATGGCCCCGGCGGCGACGATGGCGAGGTCGGAGATCAGCCACTCGGGCCGGTTCTCTGAGACCAGCACGACCCGGTCGCCGCGCCCGACGCCGCGGGCCCTGAGGCCGCGGGCCAGCAGGCGCACCTGCTCCTCCACCTGGCGCCAGGTCCAGGCCACGTAGCTGCCGTCGCGCTTGGCCCAGACCAGCGGCCGGTCGGCGTGCTCCCGGGCCAGTTCGAAGAACATGGCGGTCAGACTGGGCCAGGTGCCGTACTTCATCGCGGTGTCATGGCGCCTCTGCCGCGCAGGATCCGGCCGGTCCGTGGGCGGCTCGCTGGAGACTTGGGGGAAATTGTCACTTGGCGGTCCAGATATGGCGGCCTATATGGCTCAGGGTCAAGGAGTTGGGACATGACGACGAAAGCCGCCACGAAGAAGAGCGAGAAAGAAGACCTGGGCTCGCTGCCCGAATGGGACCTGAGCGACCTCTATCCAGGGCCCGATTCAACCGAGCTGACGTCGGACCTGGAGCGCGCAGCCGCCGACGCCACGGCCTTCCAGGCCCGCTATCAGGGTAGCCTCGCCAAGCTGGGCGGCGACGCCCTCGCCGAGGCGGTCGCCAAGTACGAGGCGATCCAGGAGGTGCTCGGCCGGGTCATGAGCTACGCCCAGCTGGTCCATGCCGGCGACATGGCCGACGCCGAGGCCGGGCGCTTCTATCAGAACATGCAGGAGCGCACGACGGAGATCTCCACCGCGCTGCTTTTCTTCACCCTGGAGCTGAACCGCCTGGAGGCGGCGGACCTGGAGGCCAAGCTGGAGAGCCGGGCGCTCGCCCGCTACCGCCCCTGGCTCCGGGACATCCGAGCCTTCCGCGAGCACCAGCTCTCCGACGAGCTGGAATCCCTGCTGCACGAGAAGCACGTGGCCGGGCGCGCGGCCTGGGTGCGCCTCTTCGACGAGACCATGGCGGCGCTGCGCTTCCCCCTCGACGGGGAGGAGCTGACCAGCACCGAGGTGCTGCACAAGCTGACCGACCGGGACGGCGCCGTGCGCAAGGCGGCGGCGAAGAGCTTCGCCGGCGTGCTGAGCGACCACGCCCGCACCTTCGCCCTCATCACCAACACGCTCGCCAAGGACAAGGAGATCGAGGACAAGTGGCGCGGCTTCGCCCGGCCGGTCTCCTCGCGCAACCTGGCGAACTACGTCGAGGACGAGGTGGTCGACGCCCTGGTGGCGGCGGTGAAGGACTCCTTCCCCCGGCTCTCCCACCGCTACTACGCCCTGAAGGCCGGCTGGCTCGGCCTCGAGCGCATGCCCTATTGGGACCGCAACGCGCCGCTCCCCGAGGGGGAGGACCGGGCGATCCCCTGGCAGGAGGCCGAGGCCACGGTGCTGGAGGCCTACGGCGCCTTCTCGCCGGACCTGGCCGCGGTCGGCCGCGAGTTCTTCGAGCGCGCCTGGATCGACGCCCCGGCGCGGCCCGGCAAGGCCTCGGGCGCCTTCGCCCATCCCACGGTGCCGAGCGCGCACCCCTACCTGCTGCTGAACTACCTGGGACGTACCCGCGACGTCATGACCCTGGCCCACGAGCTGGGCCACGGTGTCCACCAGGTGCTGGCCGGCCCGCAAGGCCACCTCATGTCGGACACCCCGCTGACCCTCGCCGAGACCGCCAGCGTGTTCGGCGAGATGCTGACCTTCCAGGCCTTGCTCGAGGCCGAGACCGAGCCCGCCCGGCGCAAGATCATGCTGGCCGAGAAGGTGGAGGACATGCTGAACACGGTGGTCCGGCAGATCGCCTTCCACGAGTTCGAGCGCCGTGTGCACGACCGGCGGCGCGAGGGCGAGCTGACCGCCGGGGAGCTGGGCGAGATCTGGCTCGACGTGCAGCGGGAGAGCCTAGGCCCCGTCTTCGAGTTCGACGACGACTACCGGGTCTACTGGGCCTATATCCCCCACTTCGTCCACGTGCCCTTCTACGTCTACGCCTACGCCTTCGGGGACTGCCTGGTGAACTCGCTCTACGCCGTCTACCAGGACGCCGCCGAGGGTTTCGCCGAGAAGTACCTGGAGATGCTCCGCGCCGGAGGCACCAAGCGACACAAGGAGCTTCTGGCTCCCTTCAGCCTCGATGCCTCGGACCCCGGCTTCTGGGCCAAGGGCCTCTCGGTGATCGAGGGCTTCATCGACGAGCTGGAGCAGGTCTCGGCCCGGGCCTGAGGGCCGGACGGGACATCACCCGTGGACTGCGGCCGCCAGCGCGGGCGGCTGGTTCGTGGTGTAGAATGGAGAAAGAGGTGCGGGTCTTTGGTAGCGCGAGCGGACCCTATATGGACCTCTATATATAGACGGCAATTGATTTAGATTTGTTTCAGGCCTCTGTGCCAGTTTGGCTTTGGGCCAATCTGGCTTTGAGCCAGTTTGGCGCGGGCAGCATAGATCCGGGGGTCTCGTGGCGGACCAGACAGATAGACCGATCGTTCCGGTGATCCTCTGCGGCGGCTCGGGGACGCGGCTCTGGCCGCTTTCGCGCCGAGCCTATCCCAAGCAGCTCATGACCATGATCGGTGAGAACAGCCTGCTGCAGGACACCCTGACGCGCGCCGCGGCCTTCGGGCCCCCGCTGGTCATCTGCAACGAGGAGCACCGCTTCCTGGTGGCCCAGCAGATGCAGGCCCTGGAGCTCGCTTCCGGCGGCATCGTGCTGGAGCCCGAGGGCCGCAACACGGCGCCCGCCGCCTGCATGGCCGCGCTCCTGGCCGGCGAGCAGGACCCGGACGCCCTGGTGCTGCTGCTGCCCTCGGACCACGAGGTCAAGGACACCGCCAGCTTCGGGAAGGCCGCCGACTGCGCCATCCAGGCCGCCCGGGAGGGCTGGCTGGTCACCTTCGGCGTGGCGCCCGATGCGCCGGCGACCGGCTACGGCTACGTGCAGCAGGGCGCACCGCTCGAGGGCGCCGACGGCACGTTCCAAGTGGCCAAGTTCGTCGAGAAGCCCGACCTGGAGGCGGCGAAATCCTACCTGGCCGCCGGGAACTTCGCCTGGAACAGCGGCATGTTCGTCTTCTCGGCCCGCACGCTCATCGAGGAGATGGAGCGCCTGCAGCCCGAGATCCTGGCGGCCTGCCGGGCCGCCCTGGCGGGCGCCTCCCGGGATGCCGACTTCCTGCGCCCCGAGGCCGAGGTCTGGGGCGAGGCACCCTCGATCTCCCTCGACTACGCCATCATGGAGAAGACCGGGCGCGCCGCCGTGGTCCCGGCCAGCTTCGGCTGGAGCGACGTGGGCTCCTGGGACGCCCTCTGGCAGATCAGCGGCCCGGACGGCGAGGGCAACGTGGCCCTCGGCGACGTCATGGCGCTCGAGACCCGCAACAGCTATCTGCGCAGCGACGGCCGCCTGCTGGCCGCGGTCGGCATAGAGGACATGGTGGTGGTGGCCACCTCCGACGCCGTCCTGGTCTGCCCCCGGGACAAGGCCCAGATGGTGCGCGAGCTGGCCGAACGCCTCGCCGCCACGGGGCGCGAGGAGCACGTCCATCACCGGAGGGTGCACCGGCCCTGGGGCTCCTATGAGCCGATCGACGCCGACGAGGGCTTCCAGGCCAAGCGGCTGATCGTCAACCCCGGCGCCAGCATCTCCCTGCAGAGCCACCGGCACCGGGCCGAGCACTGGGTGGTGGTGCGGGGCACGGCGGAGGTGACCCTCGATCAGGACGTCTTCCGGCTCGAGGTCAACCAGTCGACCCACATTCCCATCGGCGCCGTCCACCGGCTCCACAACCCGGGCGACGGGCCGCTCCACATCGTCGAGGTCCAGTGCGGCGACTACCTGGGCGAGGACGACATCCAGCGCTTCGAGGACATCTACGGCCGCGCCTAGCCCGGCCCGTTCGATGGCGCCCAACGGGCTTGCCGGCGGCATCCCACGCTCGCACTCACAAAGTCCAAAGCCGGGCTGGAACCGCCCGCCTCTAGTCCCGTGCGGCCGCGAGGCGGGCCGCCTTTCGTATAGCTAATGAAATATTAACGCGAGGATCAGGTTGTCTTTTAGAAATCGCGGGCATGATTTTTTACGAGAATTACTTTCTCTTGACGACAGGACTTGGAAATGCTGCGTTAAGATTGGTGAGTTTCAATGGGTCGACTTGGTCGCGGCGGACGCTCATTGGCGTATGGCCGGTAAAGGCAATCCGGCGTGTACAGCCCGGGCGGCCGGTCCCTAGAATGGCCGGCCAAGCCGTAGACGCCGGCTTCGCGGCCGGGACCACAAGGGCTAAGCCGTTGAGATGAAGGTGCTTGGCGGGCTGAGTTTCGGAGGCTTCGAGGGCCGGGCCCGGCGCATCGCCGGCGCCTGCAGCCTGTTCTTCGCCATGCCGCTCCTGGCCCTCTGGCTGGCTTCGGCGCCGCCCGCGGCGGCCGGCTACGACGAGGGCGCGGCCGCCTTCATCCGTGGCGACTACGAGACCGCCTGGGAGGAATGGCTGGCGCTCGGCAAGCGCGGCCACCAGTCGGCCCAGTACAATCTGGGCGTCCTCTATGCCATCGGCCTCGGCGTGCCCCAGGACCAGGCCGAGGCGGTCAAGTGGTTCCGCCGCGCTGCCGACCGGGGGCTGCCCGCCGCCCAGATGCGGCTCGGCGCCGCCTACCGGGACGGCAAGGGCGTGCCGGCGGATCTCAAGACGGCCTACTTCTGGTTCACCCTGGCGGCGACCCATTTCTCTCTCGGCGAACAGCACGACCGGGCCGTGGCGGCCCGCGAGCGGGCAGGCGCCAGTCTGACCCGCGCCCAGATCACCGAGGTTCTCGAGAAGGCCATGGTCTGGAAGCCTCTGCCTCAGACCGTGGCGGAATCCGAGAAGGAGCGCCTGATCACCGGCGCCGAGGCCGAGAACGGCCACAAGGCGCTGAATGGCGATTCGGGCCACCAGCAGTCGGGACTGACGGTGACTGGACAGTCCCAGCCGACCCAACCGGCACCGCAGCCCGCACAGCCTTCCCAATCCGCGCAGCCGGCGAGCCCCCAGGACGAGCAGCCCGGCACCGTGCCGCTGACCGCGCTGATGGCCGCCGTCGGCCCGAGAGAGGAGCCGAAGCCCGCCAGTCCGGCGCCTGCCGGCCAGGCGACGCCCAGCTCCGAACCGCCCAGCCCCGAATCGCCCAGCCCCGAACCGGCGAGCCAGACGGCCGCGGTTCCCGCCCCGACCTTCGTCGTGCACCTCTCCTCGGTGAGGAGCCAAGACGGGGCCGGGTCCGAGTGGCGTCAGCTTCGCGAGCGCTTCCCAGATCTGCTGTCCGGTCAGGAGCTGACCGTCCGCTCCGTCGAGCTGGAGGGACAAGGAACCTTCTATCGGATCCTGACGGGTGCCTTCGACGACTACGACGAGGCCCAGGCCTACTGCGCCCGCTTCAAGGCGCAGGACCAGTACTGCCTGGCCATACGCCTGTCCAACGCAGGCGGCTGAAGCGATTCACCAGTCCCCGGGTCTTTGAGTTCGACCGGTCCGCCGCGGCGGGGGTTGCCGGGCCGTCTTACGACCGCTCTTGCGATTTGGGCGCGCCGCCGCCGGCGGGCCCAGACATGGCTTGCTTCAGCATGACGAAGGGATCCTGAACCTCTTCCTCCTCGTCGTGCGCTTCGGCCGCGCCGTTGCTGCCGGGAAAGACGGAATCCAGGACCATGTCCGGCTTGCGGCCGGATCTGCGGCAAGCCAGGACCTCCTCCAGCAGCTGGCGCACCTCCTGGCGGGCGTTCCAGCGCCGCGGAGCGACGCGTGCCTCGTTGTCGTCCTCCGGCAGGTCCTGCAGCGTGAGGCCGTTGAAGAACAGCTCTCGGAAGACCACCCGCTCGCTCAGTCCCGGGTGCAGGCGGAACCCCATGCGCTCGGAGAGCTGGCCGAGCAGCTTGGAGATATCGCGGCTGTTGCGGGTATCGAGCTGGGACAGGCGGTTGCGCATGACGATCCAGTCGATCGGCTCCCAGCCGCTGGCGACCCGGTGCTCGTTCTGCTGCAGCACCATGCGGGCGTAGTCGCTGGGGCCGAGAACCAGGCGCCGGTCCACGTCGATCTGGGCCAGCACGTCGACGTCGAGAAAGCTATCGTTCAGCGGAGTGATGAGGACGTCCGCGTTGATGTGGCCGAGCCGCGACAGGTGGCCCAGGTTGCCCGGCGTGTCGACGATCAAGTAGTCGATCTCCGGAAAGGCGGCGAAGGCCTCGTTGAGAAGCTGCCGTTCCTCGTCCTCCGCCTCGTCCAGGTTGCGCAGCTTGGAGGGCTCGATGGAGCGGAACAGCGGCATCGGGATGTCTTCGCCGGTCTTGCGGGCGTAGGCGATGCGGTTGGCCAGGTAGTGCGAAAGCGTTCCCTGGTCGCCGTCCAGGTCCAGGCAGCCCACGCGCTTGCCCCGGGCGAGGAGGCCGCTGGCCAGGTGCACGGTCGTGGTCGACTTGCCGGTGCCGCCCTTCTGATTGCCGATGGCGATGCAGAGCGGCCGCTTGCCGGCCGCGTCCGGGCTCTGGGTCTCGAGATCGGGCGTGCGCTGGCCCAGCACCCGCGCGACCTCGCCGATGCGGGCGATGGCGGCCGGGGAATAGCGCCCCTCCTCGCGCGCCACGGCGCAGGCGATGCGCACCAGGATGCGCGCCTCCTCGCGGTTGTCGGCGACAGCGCGCAGCGCCCGCAGGGCCCGTGCGCGGCCCTGCTCCGGGCGGCTGTGTATTTCTTCTGCGAAGGCCTCGAACAGCACCAGCGCCGCATGGAAGTTGAACGACGCGAAGTCGGCCAGGTTCTCCAGGAACTCGTCGACCTTGTGGCGCTTGGCGAAATCCAGCGCGCCGTCAGCGGTCGCGACCAGCGCCGAGGTCGCCATGGCGGCGTCGATGAACGGTCCGCTGTCGGTCTGTCCGGATTCTTTGGGCACGGCGATACGGCGATACTGTGTTGTCGTCCCTTCGCGGCAGCCATCCTGCCGAAACAGTCCTCACGGGGCAATGACCGAGGTTGATGACATTTGAATATGTAATGGTCGTTACAAGTCACTTGTGTTTCTCGCACGCAGTTTGTAGCAGTGTGCGCAAGCAACGATTCGACACGCATTCATTTTTTGCCGCTCGCCGGCTACACAATTTCGTCAAAGGGCTGGATTCAAGCCGACAACCGGCTTGCCGCAAGCGAACAAAGGAGCGCATGATACGGTTAACAATGATTCAGGTTGCGGCGTACGCGCGCGGTTTCGCCGCAAGCATTTTCGGGGGGTGGGCTTGTGACGACTGACAATTCGATCGTGATCCGCGCCTCCTCTGACTGGTTGTATGGAAAAGCCCATAGCGGGTGAGCTGTCCCGTCCGGTGCTGTTCGGTCGGCCTCGGCGTGCGCACCAGGAGTATAGGGACGGGTGGTGCCGATGTGTCGTGTCCGTGCTCGAAGGACCCGGGCGGCCACCTTGCGGGGAAGCGTTCGAACGAAAGGTCGCGATGCAACGCGCAAGGATGCGGAGCGCCGGTGCGTGGCGAAGGCCCGATTAGAGGGCGCGCGGCCTTTAAGTGATGGGTGAAGTTCTGCGATTAAGTAATGCGGAGGTACAACTGTCGACTTGATTTGCGGTCCGAACTTTAACCATATGTGATCAAATATGGTTAAGATTCGGTTTCTTGTTTCGAAATAGGTGTCTTTGAGTTATTCTTATGGCGTTTTGAATTCAATGAATTTCCGCATTTCAAATCGCCGGTTGGTCGTCTGATCGAATTGATAGGGTCTCGGCTATAACGATGACGATGTTCAAGAAGAAAACCCGGAGAGTCAGAAGCATCATCGACGGCGCCACCGAGGGCGGCGAAACGCCCGGGGGGCAGGAGGCCGCGCCGCGCGCGGTCGGCACCTTCAGCAATCCTTTCGGACTGGGGATGGGCAGCGGCGAGGCGGCCGCGCCGGCACCGGGCACCGACGGCCTTTCGGCGCGGGAACGCGCGCTGCTCGGCCGCGCCGCGGCCGAGGTCGAAGCCTACGGCGACGAGACCGAGGAAGAGGGCCTTCAAGACGGTCGCGGGGTCCACGAGGAATACGAGGAACGGGAAGCCGCCGGCGAGGCCTACCCGGAAGCCGCGGACGAGCGGCCGGCGCCGCGGGGCGGACGGGCTTGGGCCGAGGACGAGGGCGAGGAGGACGAGCTTCCGCAGCATCGCCCGGAGCGTCCCGCCGATCCCAGGTCCTCCCTCTGGACGGTTGTCAGCAGCGAGCCCGCCCCTCAGGAGGCGCACGAGGCTCCGCCGGTACCGCAGCCCGCGGGTCGCTCGGACTCCCTGATCGCGCCCGCCCGCGGCGCTCGGCCACAGGCAATGGATCAGGGGATGCAGCAGGGCCTGCGGAACGAGTCTCCCTGTGCGGGCGATGCGTCCGTGTCGGCGCCGCGCCCGGAGAAGACCAGAGACGAGATCCTGACCGAGCGGATCAACGCCCTCGACCAGGTGCCCGCGCGCCTCGCGCCCGAGCCTGACGACCGGGTCGTTCCCTTGAGCGGCTACGAGCGGCTGGCGGGCCAAGCCGGACGGCCCCAGCCCTCGGACTGGGGCGAGCATCCCGCGCCCGACGCCGAGCGCTCGGCCCTGCAGGACCGGCTCTCCAACGCCTTCGAGCCGGTCGAGCCGGTCGACCCGAGCGACCAAGGCGATCCGGAAGACCGCCTGCCGGCCTTCGCGCCGGTCTCGCCGGGCGCCACGCGCCCGACGGCACTGGACCGCCGTGGCGGCCGCGTGACCTACGCCAAACTGTGGGAAGCCTTCACGCCGAGCCGCCCGAAGTACTCGAGCCGCTTCTTCGCCGGCCGGCGCTGGGCCATCCAGCGGGTCATCACCGCGGTCGAGCAGGACCAAGCCCACGTCATCATCTACGGCCCCCGCGGCATCGGCAAGACGTCGCTCGCCAACGTCCTGGCGGAAAGCGCCAGCGAGGTGGAGTACGAGGTGCTGCGCTACCCCTGCAGCTCCGACACCACCTTCGAGGAGATCTTCCGCGGCCTGCTGCGCAGCCTGCCCGCCGACTACATGGACCGGGCCACCCAGGCCAAGTTCTCCCAGGCCAAGAGCTTCGAGCAGCTCCTGCCCGACGGCGAGTTCGGCCCCACCGAGCTGACCGATACCCTCAGCCAGCTGCAGCTCGAGCACGCCATCCTGATCATCGACGAGTTCGACCGGGTGGAGAGCGACCAGTTGAAGAACCAGCTGGCCGAATCCATCAAGAACCTGTCGGACGCCTCGGCGCGGGTCACCTTCATCATCGTCGGCATCGCCCGCAGCCTGGACGACCTGATCGGCATGCATCCCTCGATCCAGCGCCACCTGGTGGGCATCCATCTGCCCCTGATGGAGAGCTCGGAGCTCGACAAGATGATCCTGGCCGGCGAGAAGGCCTCGGGCATCCGCTTCGAGGACGCCACCCGCGGCATGATCGTCTCCTTCTCCAAGGGCCTGCCCTACTACGCGCAGCTGCTGTCGCTCCACGCCGGCCGCTCCGCCCTCGAGCGCGGCTCCGACGTGGTCGAGATGGTCGACCTCAAGTCCGCCCTGGAGAAGGTGCTGAAGGAGGCCGATCCCCTGGCCAAGAAGAGCTACGAGCTGGCGACCCGGGACGAGACGGACGCCTTCGTGGTCGACGTGCTGTTCGCCGCCGCGACGGCGCCCTACGACGCCTACGGCAGCTTCACGGTCGAGGACGCGGCCGCCATTCCGGTCCAAGGCAGCGGCAAGTCCATCCCGTTGAAGAAGCTGCAGAAGGCCTTCGACGACCTGGCCGAGCAAAAGGACGCGCGGATCATCGACAAGTGGATCATGCCGGCGGAGGACACCCGCTACTCCTTCGTCCTGCAGACCATGCGGCAGTACGTGCTGCTGCGCCAGGCCGCCCGGCGGGGATTGATGTAGTTATTGGTGCGGTTCCGGCCGCCGGAACCGAGAATTTGCAACGGCTGTGCGGACGCGACGACGCTGCATTTGAAGTGAAGGTGAAGGTTTTTCCGGCGAAAGGCGCGATGAGTTGACGACCGGCCCGGCACAAAAGAGGGCCGTCTGCACGCGCCGGAAGCGAATTGAACCGAATGGGCCGAAGGCCCGCTTACGTGACCGAAACGAATAGAAACTGTCTAGTAATTGATGAAAACGCAGCAAGTATACAAAGTTGATCGTTTCGGTCTCGATTGGGCGCAATGGTCGTCGGGGTCTGTCGCACAGCTGATGCGGCGGTCTGCCGGTGGGGACAGCCGCGCGGCGCCTCGCGCGCGGCGCCGGGCCTTGGCCGCGGCGGCCGTGCCGCCCTCGGCGGACGACGGGCCTGTGGTATCCAGGCGTCTGAAATCAGGCGCAGAATCGTGTCGGACGGGTGCCGGCTGCGGGTCCTCGCGGACGTCGCGGGCCGCTGCTGGTGCCGTTTGCGTCTTCGCTGCGCCGGGCCGCCGCCATGGCTCGCGGGCGCGGCCGAGCGTGTCTGCGCCGACCGGCCTGCCCGCCGGTAACGACGCACGCAAGTGATCGCACGAGGGACGGGGAACGGAAAATTACTTGCCTGTGGATAACAATCGGGACTCTTTAGTTGAATTTCTGTGAATTCGGTTGCTTTCCGACTTTGACGTATCGAGAATTAGGCTTTCGTTGATTCTATTCAGTTGCCGGGTATTAGCCGGCGGATTCGCAATTGAGACAATGATTTCCAATGGGGGATTGCTCCATGTTGGCCGAGATTGAACAAGGTGTAGGCCGCAGAGCTCAGCCAAGGCAGATTTCGCCGGCGTTCGTTCACCACTTCGTTCAGGTCCTCGATCCCGCATTGATCGGAATCCTGGGTCTGGTCAGCTATTTCATCTACCTACAGACGCGGCACGACACGCCGTTTGAGAGTCCCTACATCGTGACGATCCTCATGGGCGTCGTGATCTCGACCGTGTTGTTCCACTGGTTCGACGTCTATGCCCGCGAATGCATGTTCTCGCGGCGGCTCTCCATCCAGCGCCTGCTGCTGGGCTGGGCGGTGACGGTCGCCGTCCTGCTGTTCGTCGCCTTCGCGATGAAGACCTCGAGCACCTTCTCCCGTATCTGGACGGTGACCTGGTTCGCCGGCTCCGCCGGGCTGCTGGTCTTCGCGCGCCTGGCCGTCGGTCAGTGGGTCGCCAACCGGGTGCGCGAGGGCGCGCTGGGCGAGCGCGCGGTGATCTTCGGCGCCGGCGAGCAGGGCCAGCGCTTCGCCGCGCAGCTCCAGGACCACGGCGATCCCTGCCTGAAGGTGCTGGGCTTCGTCGACGACCGCCAATCGCGGGTGCCGCGTTCGAGCCACGGGCTGGACATCCTGGGCGATGCGCAGGATCTGCTCAGCATGATCCGCGCCAACCTGGTGGACCAGGTCTTCGTCGCCCTGCCGTGGAGCGCCAAGGACCGGCTGTCCGAGCTGATGAACCAGCTCGCCGTAGCGCCGGTCAGGGTCTCGCTGGTCACCGACCCCTTCGGTTTCGAGCTGCCCAACCGCTCCGTGCGCTTCATCGACAACATTCCGACGCTGCAGGTCTTCGACCGGCCGCTGACCGGCTGGTCCTACGTGACCAAGGGGATCGAGGACCGGGTGATCGCCGCCCTGATCCTGGTCTTCATCACGCCGCTCATGCTGCTGATCGCCCTCGGGATCAAGCTGGACTCGCCCGGCCCGGTGCTGTTCCGGCAGAAGCGCTACGGCTTCAACAACAACCTGATCGAGGTCTGGAAATTCCGCTCCATGTTCACGGACCAGACCGATCAAGGCGGCGCGCGCCAGGCCACCAAGAACGACCCGCGGGTGACCCGCTTCGGCGCGTTCCTGCGCAAGACCAGCCTCGACGAGCTGCCCCAGTTCTTCAACGTCCTGCTGGGGGACATGTCCATCGTCGGCCCGCGGCCCCATCCGGTGGAGCTGACCTCCCACGGGCGCCGCTTCGAGGAGATCGTCGACCGCTACGCGGCGCGCCACAAGGTCAAGCCGGGCATCACGGGCTGGGCCCAGGTGAACGGCTGGCGCGGCGAGACCGACACGGTGGAGAAGGTCAAGGCCAGGGTCGAGCACGACCTCTACTACATCGACAACTGGTCGGTCTGGCTCGATCTCACGATCATCCTGAAGACGGTTGTCGTCATCTTCAAAGACGAGAGCGCCTACTGACCCTGCCTCTCTTGGCCCGCGGCGGGGACGGCGCTCGGCCGTCCCCGCCGTGTCGGCAGCCAGAAGCATATAACACCGGTGTTGGACCGGCCGAACGAGGACCCAAGCCGCGTCCGCCGCGGATTTGCTGTCCGGTCTAGAGCATTTCCGCATTGAGTGGAATCTGCAGGTGGGTTCCCAAATCGGGCCGTTCTGTGATTCCTTGCTATGACCCTGAGGCTTTTGTGGGAGGCGGTCATGGCATGGCGTCGTGGACAAGCTTATTCCCAGGATCTTCGTGATCGTGTGCTTGCCGCGGTGGACGGCGGCCTGGCGGTGCGGCATGTGGCGCGGACCTTTCAGGTCAGTGTGTCGTATATCTACAAGGCCTTGATCCGCCGTCGGCGGACCGGGGAGATCACTCCCAACCCGAACCGAGGTCATCGGCCGCGCAAGCTGTTGCCGGATCAGGAGGCGGCGCTGGCGGCACAGATCGAGGCGCATTCGGACATCACGCTGGCCCGGTTGCAGGCCTGGCTTTTGGCCGAGCACGACGTCTGGCTAAGCAATGGTGCGCTCTGGGCGGCGGTGAAGCGGCTGGGGCTGTCGTACAAAAAAAAGCCTGCAGGCCGCCGAGCAGGAGCGCCCGGACGTGGCCGCACGGCGGCGGATCTGGCGGGCGGCGCAGCGCTACGTTGATCCCGAGCGCCTGGTCTTCCTCGACGAGACCGGTCTCAACACCAAGATGACCCGGCTCTACGGCCGGGCGCCGATCGGCCGGCGCCTGAAGGCCTTCGTGCCCTTCGGCCACTGGAAGACCATCACCTTCGTGGCCGCCTTGCGGCTCGAGGGCCTCACAGCGCCCTGGGTGCTGGATAAGGCGATGGATGGCGAAGCCTTCCGGATCTATGCCGCGCGCGTCCTCGCCCCAACCCTCAAGCCCGATGACATCGTCGTCATGGACAACCTACCTGCACACAAGGTCGCAGGCATCGCCGAAACCATCTCCGCCAGGCGTGCCCAGCTCTTCTACCTGCCGCCCTATTCGCCGGACATGAACCCCATCGAGATGGCCTTCGCCAAGCTCAAGGCCCGCTTGCGCCAGGACCCCGCGCGCAGCGTCGACGCACTCTGGCGCCGGATCGCTCAGATCCTCAACTGCTTCACCACCCACGAATGCGCCAACTACTTCAATGCAGCAGGCTATCAACACTCAATGTGAGAATGCTCTAGCGCTGGCCGTGCTGCCGGGCGCCGAAGGCGACGTCCCAGCTCTCGGCGCTGAAGCCTTCGACGATGTCCTCGAGCCGCGCCATGTCCTTGGCCACGGCGGGCCGGGCTGCGACGGTCCCGAACCAGCGCTTCACGTTGGGATAGTCGTCGATGTCCTGGCATTGGCGCTTGTGCAGACGGCACCAGGGAAAGACCGCCATGTCGGCGATGGTGTAGTCGTCGCCCGCCACGTAGGGCGTTTCGCCGAGGCGCCTGTCCAGCACTCCGTAGAGGCGGCCGGCTTCGTTGGTGTAGCGCTCCTGGGCGTAGGGCAGCACGACGGGGCCGCTCGGGCGCATGGGCGCGTAGGCGTTGAAGTGATGGGCCTGGCCCAGCATCGGCCCGAAACCGCCCATCTGCCACATCAGCCACTGCATCGTCTCCCAGCGCCGCCGCGGCTCGGCCGGCAGGAAGCGCCCGGTCTTCTCCGCCAGGTAGAGCAGGATCGCGCCGGACTCGAACAGCGAGATGGGCGCGCCGTCCGGGCCGTCTGAATCGACGATGGCCGGCACCTTGTTGTTCGGGCTGATCTTCAGGAAGTCGGGATCGAACTGGTCGCCCTTGTCGATGTCGATCCAGACGACCCGGTAGGCGAGGCCGGTCTCCTCCAGCATGATGTGGATCTTCTGGCCGTTGGGCGTGGCGGCGGAATAGAGATCGATCAAATCGGGGCCCTCCCGTTGTTGCGGGCGTGGCCGGCGGCGAGGGCGCCGGCCCTGTCCGGAAGACGCTATGAAGCCGCAGGCGGCCGCCTGCGGCAAGCCGCCGCTTGTCCACCGTTGCGGCCGCCGTGACGGCGAGGCTAGGTCATGCCGGCGATTGATGATAGAGCCGGGTGGCCGGGGCCCGCACCGGCTCGGCGGCGGAGGAGGGGGCGGATGGAGCGGCCGGAGATCGGATCGTGGTTAGGCCGGGGGCGGCTGGTCGCCCTCGGCCTGCTGCTGGTCATGGGCACCGCCTGGGGCGGCGCGGTGGCGCTCGCCAAGCTCGCGACCGCCCACGGCGGCCATCCGGTGGGCCTCGCCTTCTGGCAGACCGCCTGCGGCGGCGCGCTGCTGGGGACGCTGTCGCTGCTGCGCCGGCGGCCGCCGCCGCTCGTGCCCTCGGTGATCCGCTTCAATCTCGTCTGCGGCTCGGTCGGGGTGGCGCTGCCCGCGATCGGGCTCTTCTGGTCCGCGACCCATCTCTCGGCCGGCGTGGTGGCCGTCGCTTTCGCCAGCATGCCCCTCTTCACCTACGGGCTCGCCGTCCTCTTCGCAGTCGAGCCGCCTGAGCGCCTGCGTCTCGCCGGCGTCGCCACGGGTCTCGGCGCGGTGCTGCTCCTGGTGCTGCCGCAGGAGGCGCTGCCGTCCGCCGGGCTGGTGCCTTGGGTGCTGCTCGCGCTCGCCAGCAGCGTCTTCATGTCGGTCGAGAACCTCTACATCGCCATGCGCCGTCCGCCGGGCCTCGACTCGCTGCCGCTCAGCTGCGGGCGGCAGCTCGCCGCCGCCGCGTTGCTGGCGCCGGCGGCCTTCGCCCTCGATGCGACCGTGCCGCTCTTTGCCCCTTGGGGCACGGTTCAGTGGGCGGCGACCGGCATGGCCTTCGCCAGCGCCAGCGCCTACACCGTGTTCCTCCACGTGATCCGCACCTCTGGCCCCGTCTTCGCCAGCCAGAGCGCCTACGTCATCACCATCGCCGGGGTGCTCTGGGGCATGGCGCTGTTCGGCGAGCGCCACTCCCTTTTCTTCTGGGGCGCCCTTGCCCTCATGCTGCTCGGCCTGCTGCTGGTGCGGCCGCGCCGGGACCCGGCGTCCGATCCGGCGGACATCGGATCGTCCCCCCGTTGAGTTCTGGGGAACGACGAAGAACCCGATCGCCAATCAGGGCCAGGACGCGATCGAGGTGACCCGAAAGCGGGCCGACGAGAGCGAATCCGACTGCAAGCCCTTCGTTGACCGGACCACCATGCGATCCGCGCGGCTCCCCCTATAGACAACGGCCGTGGACGGGACCGGGCCCGAGCGCCCGGTCCCTCCCGTTAGGACGCCGCCAATGGCGGCATGGACCTCCGCAGGGAATGCCCCTAGGCTGAAGAGGGGCAGGGCCCGCCCGTGCCTGCGGACCGGGGCGGCGGGCCAAGAACAGGGCGAGGAGGGATCCGGACCAGCCATGACCGCCGTCGCCGTACCCGAAGCGCCGCGGGAAGAGGCATCGGGGCGCATCGAGCCGGGCCTGATCGTCTGGCTGCTGGTCCTGGCCTTCGCGGCGGGGACCATCCTGCTGCGCGAGGAGCTGCCCTGGCTGGTGCGCTATCCGTCCGACTGGGTCGTTCCCTTCGTCGACTGGATCAACGCCTTCATGGCCTGGTTCGTGCCCCATGTGAAGTGGCTGTTCCGGGGGCTCAACTGGCTGCTCACCTGGCCCATGGTCTGGCTCAGGGACCTGCTGCAGTGGCTGCCCTGGCCGGCGACCATCGCTGGGGTCACCATCGCCGCCTACGTGGCGAGCGGCTGGCGGCTCGCCCTCTTCAGCCTCCTCGCCCTGCTCTACATGGTGGTGGTCGGCTACTGGAGCGAGAGCATGAACACCCTCTCGCTGGTCGCGCTCTCGGTGCCGCTCTCGGTGCTGATCGGCCTGCTCGCCGGGATCGCCGCCTACAAGTGGCCCGCTGCCGACCGTATCGTGCAGCCGCTGCTCGATCTTGCCCAGACCTTTCCCACCTTCGCCTACCTGATCCCGATCCTCTTCCTGTTCGGCTTCGGCCCGGTTGTCGGACTGATCGCCAGCGCCATCTACGCGGCGCCGCCCATGGTGCGCAACACCATGCTGGGCCTCAGCCGGGTGCCCGCCGAGGTCACGGAATCGGCGCGCATGTCGGGCACCACCGAGCGCCAGCTCCTCTGGTGGGTCCAGGTGCCCTCGGCCATGCCCATGATCATGGTGGGCGTCAACCAGGCGACCATGGCGGCGCTCAGCATGGTGATCATCGCCGCCGTCATCGGCGGCTCGGCCGACATCGGCTGGGAGGTGCTGAGCACCATGCGCAAGGCCCAGTTCGGCCAGAGCTTCCTCGCCGGCATCGTGATCGCGCTCATGGCCATGGTGATGGACCGCATCACCCGCGGCTTCGCCAACCGGGAGCGCTTTCTCGAGGCCCGCACCCAGCCCTTCTGGCAGCGCCACCGCTACCTCGCCGTCGCGCTCATCGTCATGGCCGTCTTCATCGGGATCGCAAAGGCCTTCCCCAGCATTCAGACCTATCCCAAGGCCTGGGTCTTCTATCCGGCCGAGCCGCTCAACGACCTGGTGAACTACATCACGGCGAACTACTTCCCGCTGCTGGACGGCATCAAGAACAACGCCATGTTCTATTTCATGCTGCCGGTGCGCATCGGCCTCGACCGGGCCGTCAGCCCCTTTTCCTGGGGCTTCGAGCTGACGCCGGCCCTCAGCTACGGCTACGCCGCCCTGGTCCTGGCGCTGGCGCTCGGCGGCGGCCGACTGTGGGGCTGGCGGGCGGCGATCGGGATCGCGATCTTCGGCGGCCTCTTCTACTACGGCACCGTCGGCACGCCCTGGCCCGCCTTCATCCTGACGGTCACCGTGCTCGCCTACCAGGTGGGCGGGATCGCCGTGGCGGCCTTCGCGTTCCTCGGCTGCCTCTTCATCCTGACCGGCGGGGTCTGGCCCCAGGCCATGCTGTCGACCTATCTCTGCGGCGCGGCGGTGCTCTTCTCCTTCTTACTGGGGGCGACGATCGGCGTCTGGGCCGCCCTCAACGACCGGGTCTCGGCCTTCATCCGGCCGATCAACGACACCCTGCAGACCATGCCGCTGTTCGTGTTCCTGATCCCGGTTCTCATGTTCTTCCAGGTCGGCGAGTTCTCGGCGCTGCTGGCCATCATGCTGTATGCCATCGTGCCTTCGATCCGCTACACCGAGCACGGCATCCGCAACGTCCGGCCCGACATCGTCGAGGCCGCAACCGCCCAGGGCTGCACGCCGCGCCAGATCCTGTTCCAGGTCCAGCTCCCCCTGGCGCTACCCGAGATCATGCTGGGGCTCAACCAGACCATCATGTTCGGGCTGGCCATGCTGGTGATCGCCGCCCTGGTGGGCACCAAGGGCCTCGGCCAGAGCGTCTACATCGCGCTCGGCGCCGGCGACGTCGGCAAGGGCTTCGTCGCCGGGCTCAGCATGGCGCTCATCGCCATGATCGCCGACCGCATCACCCAGGCCTGGAGCCAGCGCAAGAAGGCCGAGCTCGGCATCGCGTGATCTCCGGCTCTATCTCGACCATAAGGGGCAATCTTTGAAGGGTTATTCCATTAATATTTGAAGGGCGCGATTGCCGACCGCGACCGTACCGGCTTGTCGGACGGCTTTGCGGGCACCTACCGCAAGTATCTAAAATATTGAAGAGTTCGCGCTATGGGGCTGAACGGCCCGCGGCGTTTAGGCCTACCTCCCCAAGGGGCATAGTTCTCGTTTGTTAACCCTATTCTGTCACACAACCGTCCGAAATTCGCGGGACGGCGTTTGTCGCAGCCTGCCTGTCGACCGGTTCGGAACGGGCTTACATGCGATCCATAGGGGCCAGCACAGCCAAGGCGAAGTTTGCCCAACTCCTCAGGCGCGTTTCCGCCGACGGGGACCGGGTCGTCATCGAGCGACGCGGTGAGCCCTGCGCGGTGCTGGTGCCGCTGGAGGATTTGGAAGCCCTCGAACGTCAGACCGGCGTGTCCGGTTGCGCGGACGACCGGCGTCTGCGGGATTTCGCCGAGGCTTCCTCCGACTACTTCTGGGAAATGGACGCTGACGGCCGCTTCTCCTACTTCTCGGACGGCCTCACGGAAACCACCGGTCTCGCAAAGGAAGATCTTCTGGGCATGACCCGTGAGGAAGCCAACGTGCCGGACGTGGACCCGGAAGAGTGGCGCAGACACCTGGCCGATTTGGCGGCACGGCGCTCTTTCCGCGATTTTCGCATGCCCCGCAGCCGGCCCGACGGGCGGGTCGTGCATCTCTCGGTCAACGGCAAGGCGATGTTCGACGATGCCGGCCGGTTCCAGGGTTACCGTGGCACCACCTCGGACATCACCGAACGTGTGTTGAGGGAAGAAGCGCTGCGGCAGAGCGAGGCGGCGCTGGCCCAGGCCCAGCGTCAGGCCAAGATCGGTCATTGGCGCTGGTCGGTGGTAGAGAACCGTCTGGTTTCCGGCTCCGAGGAATACGCCCGGATCCATGGCGTGGGCCTGGACGAGATCGAGGAACTTCTGGACCAGCAGATGGAGCGGGTCATCCATCCCGACGACCGGGAGCGGGTGGAGGCCGAGTTCGCGCGCTTCGACGAGACCGGCGTGGACTACGAGATCGAGTACCGCATCGTCCGTCCCGACGGCGAGGTGCGCCATGTTCTGGAAATCGGCGAGGCCGTGCTGGACGATGCCGGCAGGGCTGTCGAGCAGACCGGAACCGTCCAGGACATCACCGAACGGAAGCAAGCCGAGAAGGCCCTGGCAGATAGCGCCGCGCTGCTGCACCAGGCAGCCGAGATGGCGAACTTGGGTCACTGGGTCTGGGACGAGCGAGAACTCCGCTGCATCAACTGTTCCGAAACCCTGGCCCAAATGAAGGGCCTGAGCGTGGACGACTACAAGGCGCATTTCGGCAATCTGGAGACGGTCTACCAGGACGTCCATCCCGAGGACCGGCAGCACTACAAGGACATCGTCGTTGCGGCCAGGGAAACGAAGCGGCCCTACGACGTGGAGTTCAGAGAGGTCACCGCCGACGGCAGCTATCTTTACCTGCGGGAGCGCGGCGAGCCGGTGCTGGATGCCAATGGGAACCTGGCGCGCACGGTCGGCACCCTGCAGGACATCAGCGACTACAAGCGCACGGAAGCCAAACTCCAGCAGGCCCGCGACGAGCTGGAACGGCGGGTCGAGGAGCGCACGGCGGAGCTCCAGGAAACCAACCGCGCGCTCCGGCGCGAGATCGCCGAACGGACTCAGGCCGAGGCGGTGGCGGAACGCAATCGCAGGCTGCTCGAGGCCGCGGTGGAGGCGCTGCACGAAGGCTTCATCCTGTTCGATGACCAGGAACGCTTGGTCCTGTGCAACAGCAAATACCGCGAGATGTATGCGCCCGTGGCCGACATTCTGCAGCCGGGAACCCCTTTGGCCGAGATCGCCCGGCGCACCGCCCGCGACTGCGTCGGGATCCGGGACGAGGACAGCGTCGAGGCCTGGGTGCGGGAGCGTCTCGCCAATTTCGGCCAAGGCACGGGCATCCGCGATCTTGCCCTGCATGGCGGACGCTGGGTCTTTGTCAGCGAGAACCGCCTCGAGAACGGCTGGACCGTGGGAATCCGGACCGACGTGACGGAGCTCAAGCGAGTCGAGCAGGAGTTGCGGGACAGCCAGACACGCCTCTTCGACGCCATCGAGAGCATTTCGGATGGTTTCATCCTGTTCGATTCGGACGAACGGCTGGTGCTTTGCAACAGCAAGTACCATGAGCTCTACAGCGACATCGCCGACCTGCTGCAGCCCGGCGCCCGGCTGGAGGATCTTGTGCGCGCCGCGGCCGAACGCGGACAGCTGCGGGGCGTGGGGGAGGACGTCGAAGCCTGGGTTTCGGGGCGGCTCGAGCACTATCGCAAGGCGAACCGGTCGATCGAACAGGCCCTGCGGGGCGGCCGCTGGGTGCAGGCGACCGAGCGCAGGACCTGCGAGGGCGGCATCGTCGGCATCCGCAGCGATATTACCCGGCTCAAGGAGACCATGGAGGCCCTGCGCCAGCGCGAGGCGCTGGTCCGGCAGGCCCAGCAGATCACCAACATGGGCTACTGGCGCTGGGACCCCGTTGAAGACCGCATGACGATGTCACCCGAACTTGCTGCCATCTATGGGGTTTGCCTGGGCGAGGAGAGCGATCTCACCTATGAGGCCACGCTGCACCGCTTCGTTCATCCGGACGATCGCGCGCGCGTGGACGAGGCGGTTACCTTGCCCTCCGATGTAGGTGCCCGCTTCGAGGTCGAGTACCGCCTGCCGCCTCGCGACGGCCAGGTGCGCTGGGTCCACGAGGTCGGCGAGGTGGTTTGGGACGAGCTGCGCGGGGCGGTCGTCGAGGTGGGAACCGTGCGGGACGTCACCGAGCGCAAGCAGGCCGATACGGCGCTGCGGGAAAGCGAGGACCGCTTGCGACAGGCCACGGAACTGGCCGGCCTGGGCTACGTAATCTGGGACTCGCGCGACGACACCTGCCTCTACTGTTCCGAGGAGTATGCGCGCATCCACGGCACCACGGTCGCCGACTACTTGGCCAAATCCTCCTCCATGGAGGGCGACTGGTCCTTCACCCATCCCGAGGACGTGGCGACCTACAAGGCCGTGGTCGCAAAGGTGCGCAAGGGCATAGGCGCGGAGCTGGAGTACCGGGTGCTGTCGGTCGCGGGCGAGATCCGCCATGTACGGGAGATCGTCAAGCCTGTCTTCGACGACAAGGGCACCGTCGTTCAGGAATACGCCACGGCCCAGGATATCACCGAGCAGAAGCGGGCCGAGATGGCCTTGCAGGAAAGCGAGCGGGACCTCCTGCACCGGGTGGCCGAGCTGGAGGACGCGCGACAGATGCTCGAGCGCCAGGGCGCCGACCTGATCCGCTTCGCCGCCGATCTCGGCTTCGCCCGCGACCAGGCGGAGGCGGCGAACCGGGCCAAGTCCCAGTTCCTGGCGGCCATGAGCCACGAGCTGAGGACGCCCCTGAATGCCATCATCGGCTTCTCGGAGATCATCGCGGACGAGACCCTCGGTCCGCTCGGCAACGCCAGCTATCACGACTACGTCAGGGACATCCAGCGCTCCGGCCAGCACCTGCTGTCGCTCATCAACGACATCCTCGACCTCTCGAAGGTCGAGACCGGTGCGGCCGAGCTCAACGAGGAAGCCCTGGAGGTCGAGGAGACCGTCCACGCTGCCCTGAAGCTGGTCGCGGCCCTGGCGGAAAGCAACGGGGTCGAACTGCGGCTCGACTTCCAGGAGCGGCTGCCCGCTCTCAGGGCCGACGAACGCAAGCTGAAGCAGGTACTGATCAACCTGCTGAACAACGCCGTCAAGTTCACCGAGGGCGGCGGCTGGGTCCTGGTGAAGGTCTGGTGCCAGCCGGAAAGCGGCTTCGTGTTCCAGATCGCAGACAGTGGCATCGGCATCGCCGCCGACGACATCCCCAAGGCCATGGCCCAGTTCGGCCAGGTGGACAGCGACCTCAACCGGCGCTTCGACGGCACCGGCCTCGGCCTGCCGTTGGCCAAGGGCCTGACCGAGCTGCACGGGGGCTACCTGGACCTGCAGAGCGAGCTAGGCGTGGGCACCACTGTGACCGTGCGCTTCCCGGCCTCCCGGGTGATCCGGCGGTCCGACGAGCCGGCCCTGGAGCGGCCGGGCGGGCGGGCGGCGAACGCCTGAGGCCGGTTCCGGACCGGCCCGCTCGATCTCTCAGGCGCCTGCTGCGCCAGCCGGCGGACGCAGTGGACAGCGGGCTCGGCCGTGCCGCCGTGGGCCGGATCGACGACGAAGCGTCCTTGGCTTTTCTGGTCGGGACTTGAGCCCGTGCCGCACGGACTCCGCCTGTGGCCGGTCCCCGCCAGTCTACTCCGGCGGCGGCTCGGCGCCGGTGCGCTCGACGATCAGGCCATAGGCCTCGGTGCGGCGGTGGGCGGCGAAGTGGAACACGTCGTCCTTGTAGGGCTGGCCCATGTCGAGATCGCTGGCATGCACGATCAGCTCGTCGGCCAGGCTGCCGCACATGGCGACGATCTCGCCCGAGGGGGCGATGATGCAGCTCTGGCCGATCATGTTGTAGCCCTCCTCGCAGCCGGCCTTGGCGACGCCGACCACCCAGGTGGCGTTCTGATAGGCGCCCGCCTGCATGGAGAGGTGGTTGTGGAAGGGGGCGAGGGCGTCCAGCTCGTGGGGTCTGCCGAGGCCGACCGGCGTGTTGTAGCCGACCAGAACCATCTCGACCCCCTGCAGGCCCATGACCCGGTAGGTCTCGGGCCAGCGCCGGTCGTTGCAGATGCACATGCCGAGGACGCCGCCGAAGGCGCGCCAGACCGGGAAGCCCAGGTTGCCCACGTCGAAGAAGCGCTTCTCCAGGTGCTGGCCGGATCGTTCGGGCCGCACCTCGGCGCTGCCGGGCAGGTGGATCTTGCGGTACTTGCCGACGATGGCGGCGGTCTTGTCCACCAGGATCGTGGTGTTGTAGCGGCGGGGCGCGCCCTCCTCTTCCGTCGCCTCGGCATAGCCGAGATAGAAGCCGATCTCGAGCCGCGCGGCCTCGTCGAAAAGGAGCCGGGTTTCCGGCCCCGGCATCTCGGTCTCGTAGAAGCTCGCGATCTCCGCCTCGTCTTCCAGCGGCCAGCGGGGAAAGAAGGTGGTGAGCGCCAGCTCCGGGTAGACCACCAGGTCGCAGCCGGCCGCCTTCGCCCGGCGCATGAGCGCGAGCAGGCGCTCGACCACCCGCCCGCGGCCTTCGTCCCGGGCAATGGGCCCCAGCTGCGCGGCTCCCACGGTGATCGTCCTCGCCATTGGGCGTCTCCTCCCTTGCGATCCTCGCCCTGCGCCAAACCCGCGGCGGCGCCCCCAGTATCGTTGCAACGCGGGCGTTCCACAATCTTCGATCCCTTCCTTGGGGGCGACGGGGGCGGGCCGAGGCGTGCTGCGACGGGCCGTCCGGCCACGTCCCGGTGACCCTCGACACGCAGGCCGTCCCAGGTCTTGGAGCTCCACTGCCCGGTCGGCGATCCAACCTGCTTGACAAGCAAAGGTAAATTCTGTAGTTTCAGTATAGACAGAAAATTCGGAAAGACCATGAAGCTTACGCCAGCCATGCAGCGCTACATCCTCCACTGGGGGGAGATGGGAACCCGCTGGGGCGTGAACCGCTCGGTGGCCCAGGTCCACGCGCTGCTCTACCTCTCGCCAAAGCCGATCCCGGCCGACGAGATCGCCGAGACCCTCGCGATCGCCCGCTCCAACGTCAGCACCAGCCTGAAGGAGCTGCAGGGCTGGGGCCTGGTGCATTTGACCCACGTCCTAGGCGACCGGCGCGACCACTTCGAATCCAAGAAGGACCTCTGGGACCTCCTGATGATTATCGTCGAGGAGCGCAAGCGGCGGGAGATCGACCCGACGCTCAACATGCTGCGGGAGTGTGTCGAAGAAGCCGAGCGGGACAAGGAGATCGACCCCGAGGTCAAGAAGCGCATCCAGAGCACCCTCGAGTTCGTCGAGGGCATGATCAACTGGTACGACCAGGTGAAGCGCATTCCCAAGCCGACCCTGCTGGCGCTCGTCAAGCTGGGGGACAAGGTGACGCGCTTCATCAGGAGAGCGGCATAGGTTTCTCAGGAAAATTTTTTGTCCAAGAATTTCTGTTTATTCAGAAAGAACGGATATGACAGATAAACTGAAGAACAGGGAAGCGGACGGGACCGAGCCCCTTTGGCCTGCCAGCCGGGCTCGGGTCGAAGGACTTTTTCGGGAGGCGGCCTCCGCAGAGCGGCGGCCCAAGCGCGGCTTCGGTCGGGGCAGAAATGCGTCGGATGCCGGCCTGCCGGCGAGCGATATGGCCAAGGCCATCGGCGAGCCGGGCTGGTGGCGCCTGGAGCCCCGGATTCGGGCACGCTTCACCAGCGACGTGCCGGGTGGCCACGTGAAGCGCTACGACGGCATCATGTCCGAGGTGTCCTGCTCGCGGGCCGGCTGGCTGCTGGCTCAGGTCTGCCGCCTGATCGGAACGCCGCTGGCGACAGCCCGCGGGCGCGACGTTCCGACCTGTGTGCTCGTCTATCCGGACCCGGCGGGCGGGGGCAGCGTCTGGGACCGGATCTATGGTTTTCCCGGCAGGGCGCCCATCACCGTCCGCTCCAGCAAGGTCCTTGAGCGGGGGCAGCACATGGTGGAGCGCGTGGGCGGCGGCTTCGGCATGTGGCTGCGGGTCTACGAGCGGGACCGCGCGCTCCACATGGTGAGCCAGCGCTATTTCCTGGAGCTGTTCGGGCGGCGCGTCTTCCTGCCGCACTGGCTCACGCCCGGAACCGCCCATGTCGTTCACTCGGACGAAGGCGGGGGGAACTTTCGCTTCCGGCTGACTATTACCCACCGGCTGCTGGGCAGGTTGTTCCATCAGGACGGCCAATTCACTGAGGGCCGGTTGTTCGATGGCGGAGATGCGCAAGCCCGCGCGCTGCCCTCGGCGGCGGCAGGGACTGGCTGACCATGGCGGACCGCTTCCCCATTTTGGTTCTCGGCGGCACCGGCGTGTTCGGCAGCCGCATCTGCCGGCGGCTGGCCCGCGATCCGGAACTGAGAGTCTTCGTCGGCGGACGCCAAGCCGCCAAGGCGGAGTGCTTGGTTGCGGAAGTTCAACGAGACTTGCCGAAGGCGGATGTCCGCGTCTCCATCGTCAACTTGCCCGGCGACTTGGCCAAGGCGTTGGAGGAGACCAGGGCCCGGCTCGTCATCCATACCTGCGGACCCTATCAAGGGCAGGACTACCAGGCGCCGCAGATCTGCATCGAGAAAGGTGTGCACTATCTCGATCTCGCCGACGACCGCGCCTACGTGGCCGGCTTCGCAAGCCTGGACCGGGAGGCGCGCAAACGGGGTGTCCTGGCGGTCAGCGGCGCGAGCGTCATTCCCGCCGTGTCTTTCGCAGTCATCGAATCCCTGAAAGTGGGCATGGCCAGGCTCGGCGAAGTATCGATCGGAATCAGCCCCGGGATCCGTTCGCCGCGGGGCCTGGCGGTGGTTCGCGCCATTCTCAGCTACACGGGAAAGCCGATACCGCGCTGGCAGGATGGCGCCTGGCGGCAGGTGCATGGCTGGCAGGACATGAGACGGCACAGCCTCGCGACATCGCGCATGTGCGGCCTGGGACGGCGCTGGTTCGCGGCCTGCGACGTGCCGGACAATGTCCTGTTCCCGGCGGCGTACCCGGACTTGAAGACGGCCGCGTTCCGCGCCGGACTGGAACTGCCGCTCCTTCATTGGAGTCTCTGGCTGCTCTCCTGGCCGGTGCGCTGGGGCCTCATATCCAGCCTGCGTCCCTATGCCGCGGTCTTTCGACGCGTCGCAATCTTCTGCGGGGTCTTCGGCACGGACCGGGGCGGCATGTACGTCGACCTGATGGGCGAAGATGAGGACGGGCGACCTCTTCGGCGCAGCTGGTCCCTGGTCGCCGAGGCCGGGGACGGGCCGTGGGTTCCCTGCATGCCCGCCGTCATCTTGGCCCGCAAGCTGGCCCGCGACGAGATCAGCGCGCGCGGCGCGATGCCTTGCCTCGGGCTCGTGACGCTGAACGACTTCATCGCCGAGATTGCCGACCTGAGGATCGATACGGAAGTCACGTGAGCCCGGCGGATCGCGGCCCCTCGCCAACAGGGATCGCCAGCAAGTAAGCTAGCCCGCGACGGTGGCCCGCCGCTGCTCTCGAGTGGGGGCGCCGCTGGAGCGGGGAAGCTGGTCCATGAGGGTTTACGGATTGCGGACGCGACGGGGATCGGGGCTTGCCTGACTCCCACGCTAACATCGTGGTGATCGGGGGTGGGGCGGTCGGGACCTCGGTGGCCTATCATCTGGCCCGGGCCGGCGCCCGCGGGGTGCTGCTCCTGGAGAAGGAGCAGCTGACCCACGGCTGCACCTGGCACGCGGCGGGTCTGGTGGGTCAGCTCCGTTCCAAGCGCAACCTGACCCGGCTGATGCAGAACTCGGTCGCTGTCTTCGACCGGCTGGAGGCGGAGACCGGCCAGGACATCGAGTGGCGCAAGGTAGGCTCCCTGCGGCTCGCCTCCTCCGAGGCGCGCTGGAGCGAGATCAAGCGCACACTGACCCAGGCCCGCGCCTTCGGCTTCGAGGCCCACGAACTCGGTCCCAAGGAGGCCAAGACCCTCTTCCCCTACATGAGCGGCGAGGGCGTGGTGGGGGCGGCCTACATCCCGTCCGACGGCTACGTCGATCCCTACGCGCTGACCCAAGGCTTCGCCAAGGGCGCGCGCCTCAACGGGGCGGAGATCCGCGAGGGCGTCCGGGTCACCGGCCTGACGGCGGAGAAGGGGCGGGTCACCGAGGTGGTGACCGACCGGGGCCGCATCGCCTGCGAGACCGTGGTGAACTGCGCCGGCCTCTGGGCCCGGCGGGTGGGCGCCCTGGCGGGCGTGCCGCTCGCTGCCGGCGTGGTCGAGCACCAGTACCTGGTGACCGAGCGCAAGCTGGAGCTGCCGCCCGGCCTCACCACGCTCCGGGACCCTGACAAGAACTTCTATCTGAAGCCCGACGTGAACGCCTTCGCGCTGGGCGGCTGGGAGGCGGACAGCAGGGCCTGCTGGGACAGCGCGCCGCCCTGGGACTTCGCCCGCACCTTGTTCGATTCCAGCTTCGACCGCTTCGAGTCCATCGCCGCCGGCGCCACCGAGCGCCTGCCGGTGCTGGAGGAGATGGGCGTGCAGACCCTGATCAACGGCCCGATCCCGGTCTCCGCCGACGGCGAGCCGATCATGGGGCTGGCGCCGGGCCTCGCCAACTTCTTCGTCGCCTGCGGCTTCACCGCGGGGATCGCCGCTTCGGGCGGCGCCGGCGAGGCCATGGCCAACTGGATCCTGGAGGGCGATCCGGGAATGGACCTCTGGCCCTTCGACCTGCGCCGCTTCGGGCCCTACCACGCCAACACCCGGGCGCTGCAGGAGCGGGCGGTCGAGGCCTACGGCCTCTACTACCAGATCCACTGGCCGGGCCACGAGATGGCCTCGGGCCGGCCGGCGCGCCTCAGCCCCTTCCACGCCGACCTGGAGGCCCGGGGTGCGGTCTACGGCTCCAAGAACGGCTGGGAGCGGCCCAACTGGTTCGCACGCGAGGGCGAGGAGCCGCGCGACCGGCCGTCCTTCGAGGGCCGGCCCAACTGGTTCGAGGCGGTGGGCCGGGAGCACCGGGCGGTGCGCGAGGGAGTCGGCCTGATCGATCAGAGCTCCTTCGCCAAGTTCGAGCTCACGGGGCCGGGGGCTTTCGCCGCCATCGACCGGCTCGCCGCCAACGACGTGAGCGAGCCCGGGCGCGCGACCTACACCCAGCTCTGCAACGAAAGGGGCGGCATCGAGGCCGACCTGACGGTCATGCACCTCGGCGAGGACCGTTTCTACATCGTCACCGGCTCCGGCTTCGGGTTGCGCGACGGCGGCTGGATCCGCGACCACCTGCCGGCCGACGGGTCGGTGGCGCTGCGCGAGGTGACCGGCGAGCGGGCGGTGCTGAACCTCTGCGGCCCGAGGGTGCGGGAGCTGCTGGAGCGGGTCACCGACGACGACGTCTCCAACGCGGGCTTCCCCTTCCTCGCGGCACGGGAGATCGAGATCGGCGCCGCGCCGGTGCTGGCTGCTCGCATCGGCTACGTGGGCGAGCTGGGCTGGGAGCTCCACATCCCCCTCGACCATGCCGCGGCCGTCTACCGCACCCTGCGCGCGGCGGGAGAGGACCTGGGCCTGGCCGATGTGGGCTACCGGGCCATCGAGTCCCTGCGCCTGGAAAAGGGCTACCTCTACTGGAGCGCCGACATCGGCCCGGACGTCAATCCCTACGAGGCGGGGCTTGGCTTCTGCGTGGCGCTCGGCAAGGGCGGCTTCGTCGGCCGCGAGGCGCTTGCCCGCATCCGCGAGGAAGGGACGGCGCGCCGCCTGGTCACCTTCACGGCGCCGGCCGAGGCGCCCCTCTTGGGCGGTGAGGCGATCCTCTACGAGGACGAGGTGGTCGGCACCACCACCAGCGGCGGCTACGGCCATACCTTGGGCCGCGCGGTGGCCTTGGGCTACCTGCCGGCGGAGCTGGCGGGCGAGACGGGATTCGAGATCGAGGCCTTCATGCGGCGCTGGCCGGCCGAGCGGGGCCCGCGCTGTCTTTACGATCCCAAGGGCCTGCGCCTGAAAAGCTGAGACCAAGATCGGACAAGGGGGAGCGATGAGCCAAGAGCAGGAGATCCAAGAGGCCCGCAAGGCGCTGGAGGCCGTGCCCGGCATCGGCGCGGTCGGCGAGATCGCGCGCCTGGGCGGGCTCACCAACCTGGTCTACCGGGTCGAGAGCGAGGCCGGCCCCCTCTGTCTGCGGGTGCCGGGCAAGGGCACCGAGGAGTACATCGACCGCAAGGTGGAGGCGGTCAATGCCCGCGCCGCCGCCAAGGCCGGGGTCAGTCCGGAGGTGCTGCACTTCGGCGCCGACGGCCTGATGGTGACCCGATTCCTCGAGGGCACGGTGACCATGGACCCGACGGCCTTCAAGAGCCGCCCGGGCGCGCCGGCCCGCGCGGGCGAGGCCTTCCGTCAGCTCCACCGGTCGGGCGAGCGCTTCGACTTCCGCTTCGAGCTCTTCTCCATGATCGACGACTATCTGAAGATACTCTCGACCAAGGACGTGACCCTGCCCGAGGGCTACCACGACGTGGTCGGCGAGGCCGAGGCGGTGCGCGCCGCCCTCGACCGCAACCCGGTCGACTTGGCGCCCTGCCACTGCGATCCCCTCTGCGAGAACCTGCTGGATACCGGCCAGCGCATGTGGATCGTCGACTGGGAGTACTCGGGCATGAACGACCCCATGTGGGACCTGGGCGACCTCTCGGTCGAGGGCAGCTTCGAGGAGGCCCAGGAGCGGGAGATGATGGCGGCCTACTTCGGCGGCGAGCCGCCCGAGGACCAGTGGGGGCGCATGGTGATCTACAAGGCCATGTGCGACCTGCTGTGGACCCTCTGGGGCCTGATCCAGCACGCCAACCAGAACCCGGTGGACGACTTCTGGGCCTATTCCATCAACCGCTTCGAACGCTGCAAGACGCTGATGGCCGATCCCGGTTTCCCGGCCCACCTGAAGGCCATCGGCGGATAGGGGAAAGCGCCGCTAAGGCCCGTCGGCGAGCGCGGCCGCGATCTCCTCCGCCGTCGGCATGGAGGGGCCGGCGCCGCGGCGCTGGACGCTGAGGGCGGCGGCTGCGTTGGCGGCGGCGAGGGCGTCCTTGAAAGGGCGGCCCTGGGCGAGGGCGGCGACGAGGGTGCCGACGAAGCAGTCGCCGGCGCCGGTGGTGTCGACCGCCGTGACCGGCCGGCCGGGCACCCGGTGGCTGCGCTTCCCCTCGACGGCGAGCGCGCCGCGCGCGCCCAGGGTCACCACCACCTTTCGGCCCTCGCCCGACAGCAGCGCCCGGGCCGCGGCCTCGATCTCCTTGTCCGGCGAGTCCTCCGCGACTTCGACGCCGGTCAGGAAGGCCAGCTCCGGCTCGTTCAGCACGAAGATGTCGACCGCTTCCACGAGGGCCTCGTGGATCGGCTTAGCCGGCGCCGGGTTCAGAAGCGTGATGGCGCCCGCCGCCCGGCCGCGCTGGAAGAGAGCCAGGGTGCAGTCCAGCGGCACCTCGAACTGGGAGAGCAAGATGTCGCCCTCGCGCACATCGATCTCCGCCATGTCCGCGGGCGCGAAGTCGGCGTTCGCCCCCGGCACCACAACGATGGCGTTCTGGCCGCTGTCCCGCTCCACCTGGATGAGCGCGGTGCCCGTGGGCGTCGTGGCCGAGACAGCGATGCCGTCGAGCGCCAGGCCCTCGGCCCGGTAGAAGGCCAGCAACTCCTCGCCCAGGGGGTCGTCCCCGCGCTTGCCCACCAGGCGCACCTGGCCGCCGGGGCCCCAGGCCCTGTGGGCGGCAAGGGCCTGATTGGCGCCCTTGCCGCCGGGAAAGCGGTCGAGGGAGAGCCCCGGCACCGTCTCGCCCGGCGCGGCGATGCGCGTGACGCTTGCGACTAGGTCCAGGTTGAGGCTGCCGAAGACGACGACGCGCGCGCTCACCTCCGCGTCCTCCCGCCGCCGGATCGGGCGCCGTTCACAGGCGGGCGATGCGCTCGATCAGGAGATCGAGCACGCCCTCGGCGTCGACGCCGACCGCCCAGTCGGCGTTGGCCGCGCGGCCGGTGACGCCCCACCAGTCGACCACCGTGGCGCCGAGGGTATAGCTCCCCTCGGTTTCAACAGCGACGTTCACGGTCTCGGTCTCGAACAGCGTGGGCTCGAGCAGCCAGGCGATCGTGCAGGGATCGTGGATCGGGACACGGCCCGGCCCGAAGAGGTGCTCGCGGCTGCGGTCGAAGGGCCGCATGAGGTTCGAGAGCGCCCGCGCGGCCTCGCCGCCTGTCTCCGCCAGGCGCCTGGCCTGGTCCCCATCCGACAGCACCTGGAAGGTGACGTCGAGGCTCATGGCGGTGATGGGGCGCCCGCAGGCGTAGACCGCGGCGGCGGCCTCCGGGTCGGCAAAAGTGTTGAACTCGGCCAGCGGCGTGAAGCCGCCCTTGACCCGGCTGGCGCCGCCCATGATCGCGATCCGCCCCACCTTGGGCAGCAGCTCCGGGTCCTCGGCGAAAGTCATGGCGAGGTTGGTGAGGGGGGCCGATGGCGACCAGGGTGATCTCCCCGTCGCCGGCCGCCTTCAGGGTCTCGGTAAGAAAGTCGACGGCGTGGCGGTCGCGGCGCGGGGCCGCCGGCTCGCGCACCTCCAGGCCCTCGATGCCCTCCTTGCCGTGGGTCGCATGGCCGGCCAGGGGCTCGCGCACCAGGGGCCGGCTGGCGCCGGGATAGACCTCGACCTCGCCGTGGCCGCAGAGCTCGCAGACGAAGCGGGCATTGCGTTCGGTCAGCTCCAGCGCCGCGTTGCCGGCGACCACCGTGATGCCGAGAAGCTCGATCTCCTCGGGCGAGGCAAGCGCGAGCGCGATCGCCAGGGCGTCATCGCGGCCGGGATCGCAGTCGATGATGATGCGCTGTCGGGTCATGGGACGGGCCATGGAGACCTGATTCCGCCCGGAGGGCCAGCCGGCAGGTTAGATCGGCGGGGGCCGGTCCTGCAATGAAGAGGGTGGAGGTCCGGCCGCGGGCCCCACGGCCGGCGCCTGCGAGGTTGTGCTAGCGGAAGGCGTTTCCTATGCTTTTCGCGACGCAGAGGCCACAAGGTAACCCAAGGGAGGGGAAGGGACTATGGCACGTCGCAAGCTTCTTGGCCGCGCTTTCGCGGGCGCCGGGATGGCGCTCGGGATATCGCTCGCGCTGGCGTTCGGCTCGCTCCAGGCCTCGGCCGACGAGATCCGGGTCCTCAACTGGCAGGGCTACGGCACCGACGAGCCCTGGTCGCTGGAGATGTTCAAGAAAAAGACCGGGATCGACGTGGTCCACGACTACTTCAATTCCGAACAGGAGATGCTGACCAAGCTGAGGACCAATCCGGGCGCCTACGACGTGGTGCTGATCAACAGCGCCTACACCCGGGAGGCCGCCGACGAGGGCCTGATCCAGCCGATCGACACCTCCGGCATGAAGAACATCAAGGACCTCTCGCCGGGCATGCGCGACAACGAGAACCTGGTGGTCGAGGGCAAGACCTACGGCGTCGCCTGGCTCTGGGGCGTCACCTCCTACGCCATCGACACCAACGACTTCTCCGGCGTGCCCAACTCCATCGAGGAGCTTTGGGATCCCAAGCACGCCGGGCGCGTGGGCTGGCGCGACGACGCGATCGAGGCGGTCATGTTCGCGGCCATCGCCACCGGCCAGGACATCAACAACCCGCAGGACTTCGACGTGATCCGCGAGAAGCTGAGGGCGCTCAAGCCCCAGATCCGAACCTTCTGGTCCTCCGAGGACGAGTGGAACCAGTTCATGTCGGCCAACGAGTTCGATCTGGCGACCTACTGGAGCGGCTCGGCCTCGCGCTCCAAGACCGCCTTCGGCCTGCCGGTCGAGTTCGTCATTCCCAAGGAAGGCGCCATCGGCTGGCTCGACGGCCTGTCGATCCCGGTCGGCGCGCCAAATCCCGAAGACGCCAGGACCTTCATCGACTGGATGATCGACCCCGAGTTCTACGTGAAGTGGGACACCGAGGTCGGCGCGCCGGCCTCGGCCAACGCCAAGGCCAACGCCGAGCTGCCGGAGACCGCCTTCAACCGGGCGGTGCTGGGCGATCCGGAGAAGGTGGCGACCCTCCAGTTCATGGGGCCCATGGACGAGGAGCTGCGCAAGAAGATCCTCGAGCTCTGGCAGGAGACCAAGACCTACCTGCTCGAGTAGGACCCGCGCGCAGGGACGCTTGCCCATGGAGCAGGCGGCGACGCTCGGCTCGCGGGCCTCCCGCGGGCGCGCGCGCAGCATAGCGGTACTGACAGGGCCGGCCTATCTCTGGCTGGCCCTGACCGTTTTCCTGCCGCTGTCGGCCATGCTCTACTTCAGCTTCCTGAGCGACGTGCCCATCGGCGAGCGCGTCGCCGTCCTGACGCTGGAGAACTACGCCGCCTTCTTCGACAAGGCCTTCTACCGCACCCTCATGCTGCGCTCCTTCCGCCTGGGGGCGGAGGTCACCTTCTACTGCTTCCTCTTCGGCTTTCCTTGCGCCTACCTGCTCGCCAAGACCGTCAAGGGCCGCTGGCGGGAAGCCCTCTTCCTGCTGGTGATCCTGCCGTTCTGGAGCAACGCCCTGGTGCGAATCTTCTCCTGGACCATGGTGCTGCGGGGCAACGGGGTGCTGGAGCGGCTGGTGAACTGGATCGTCCCGGACTACGGGCCCCTCAACCTCATGTTCACCTATCCCGCCATCGTGGTGGGGCTGGTGCACTCCTACCTGCCCTACATGATCCTCACCTGCTACCTCTCGCTGGAGGCCATCGACGACAGCCTGATCGAGGCGGCGCGCTCCCTGGGCGCCAGGCGCCTCACGGTGCTGCGCCGGCTCATCCTGCCGCTCGCCCTGCCGGGCATCCTGGCGGGGGCGATCCTGATCTTCGTGCCGGTGGTGGGCTCATTCATGGAGCCGCGCATCCTGGGCGGCCGGGCCGGCACCTTCATCGGCACCATCATCGAGGACCAGTTCACCGCCGTCTTCAACTGGCCGCTGGGGGCGGCGCTCTCGTTCCTCATGCTGGGCTTCGTGCTGCTGATCCTGCTGGTGGTGGCGCCGCTCGCCCGGAGGGCGTCGTGAGGCGCCGTGGCAACAGTACCTTGGCGCGGGCCGGACGAATCTATTTGGCGGCGGTGCTGCTGTTCCTCTACGTGCCGATCGTCGTCATGGCGGTCATGTCGTTCAACGCCAACAAGCTCTACCGGCTGCCGGTCGACTGGAGCTTCGTCTGGTACGACGCGCTCTCAGGCAACGACAAGCTGATCAACGCCGGGCTCAACAGCGTCTGGGTGGCGGTGGTCACGACCGTTATCGCCGTGGCGCTGGGCACCTCCGCCTCGCTCGCCTTCTTCCGCTACGACTTCCGCGGCAAGCGCGTGATGCAGATCCTGCTGTTCCCGCCAATAGCCATTCCCTGGCTGATCATCGGCACCGCCATGCTGGTCTTTTTCTTCTGGATCGGCGTCGGGCGCGGCCTGCATGCCATGGTGCTGGGCCATGTGGCGCTGGCGCTGCCCTACGTGATCGTCGTGGTCAGCGCGCGCCTGCGCTCCTTCGACCCGCACCTGGAGGAGGCGGCGCGCTCCCTCGGCGCCAGCCCCTGGCAGGCCACCTTCAAGGTCACCCTGCCCTGGATCGCGCCGGGCATGGTGGCGGCATCCCTCTTCGCCTTCGCCGTCTCCTTCGACCAGTTCGTCATCTCCTACTTCCTCTCGGCGCCGGGCGTCACCACCCTGCCGGTCGAGATCTACACCGCCATCCGCAAGGGCTTCACGCCGGAGATCAACGCCGTCTCGACCATCGTCATCCTGGTTTCCATGGCGCTGCTGCTGGGCGTCGCGTGCTTCTACCGCTTCGGGGGCGAGCGCTGATGGCCGAGGTCGCGGTGAGCGGAGTCTCGAAAAGCTTCGGCGCGGACCAGGCCGTGGACGAGGTCACCATCACCTTCGCCGACGGCGGCTTCTATGCCCTCCTGGGCCCCTCGGGCAGCGGCAAGACGACGCTGCTTCGCATGATCGCCGGCTTCGAGTTCCCGGACGCGGGCCGCATCACCATCGCTGGCGACCCGGTCGAGGACCTGCCGGTCGAAAAGCGCGAGATCGGCATGGTGTTCCAGAACTACGCCCTCTTCCCCAACATGAGCGTGTTCGACAACGTCGCCTTCGGGCCCACGGTGCGGGGCCTGGAGCGGCGCGAGGTCACGTCCCGGGTCGGCGAGACCCTGGAGCTGGTGCAGCTCACCGGGTTCGACCGGCGCCGGCCCCACCAGCTCTCGGGCGGCCAGAAGCAGCGGGTGGCCCTCGCCCGCGCCCTGGTGACCCGGCCGCGGGTGCTGCTCCTGGACGAGCCCTTGAGCGCCCTCGACAAGGCCCTCAGGGTGGAGATGCAAGTCGAGCTGAAGCGCATCCAGCGGGACGTCGCCATCACCACCATTTTCGTCACCCACGACCAGGAGGAGGCGCTTACCCTGAGCGACCGGGTCGGCATCCTGAACGAGGGCCGGCTGGTCCAGGAGGGCCCGCCCCACGCCATCTACGAGCGGCCCGAGACCGCCTTCGCCGCCCGCTTCCTGGGCGACGCCAACTTGCTTAGCGGCACGGCGCGCGGCGACCGCATCGAGCTCGCCGACGGCACGCGCCTGGTAAGCGCCATGCCCCCCGGCGCCGAGGGCGCTCCGGTGGTCTGCGCCGTCAGGCCCGAGAAGATCCTGCTGGCGCCCGCCGACGCGCCGGCCGGATCGCCGGAGGGGGCATCCGAGGGGGAGAACGCGATCGCCGCCCGTGTTCGGCGCCACATCTTCGCCGGCAGCAGCCTGACCTACCTGGTGGACTGGGGTGGCGAGACTCTGAAGGTCTTCGTGCAGAATCGCAGCGGCGACGTGATCCCGGAGGACGCCATGGTGCGCCTCACCTGGTCGCCGGACGACACCGTCGTGGTGACGCCGTGACGGAGCTGCCCTTCGGTCCCCTGGACGGTCGGACGTACCACCTCTGCATCGACATGCAGCGGATCTTCCTGGAGCCCGGCCCCTGGTACACGGCCGCGGGCCTCGCCATCCTGCCGCCGATCCGCCGCCTGCTGGAGCATGCGCCGGAGGCCGCCCTCTTCACCCGCTTCATCACCGCCGAGACACCCGAGACGGCGCCGGGCGCCTGGCAGCGCTACTACCGCCACTGGCACGAGGTGACCCGGGCCGAGGCCGGGCGCGAGATCCTCGGCCTGCATCCGGAGCTCGCACCCTACGCCGGGCCGGACAAGGTCTTCGACAAGCCGACCCACGACGCCTTCGACGGTCCCGAGTTCGCGCGCCGGATCGAGAGCCTGGCGCCCAGCGCCCTGATCCTGAGCGGCGTCGAGACCGACGTCTGCGTGCTGGCGACCGCCATGTCGGCGGTCGACCTCGGCTATCGCACGGTGGTCGCGGTGGACGCCGTGGCCAGCTCGGTCGCCGAATCCCACGCCGCCTGCCTCGAGCACGTCTTTCCCCGCTTCGACCAGCAGATCGAACTGGCCAGCGTGGGGGAAATTCTGGCAGCTTGGCGGCCGGCAGACGGGAGCGCGCCATGACACGCGAACGCTGGTGGAGCTGGAACGCGGACCTGCCCGCCGAGATGCGGCATCTCGGCTCGGGTTTCGCCGTGACGCCGCTGCTCTATGCGGCGAGCGCCGGGCGCTCCTCGCGGCTCCCGCCCGGCGAGGGGGTGGTGTTCGGCGAGCGGCCGATGGACGAGAGCGAGATCCGCCTCGATCTCAGCCTGGCCGGCACCCGGCTCGACTGGCGCTACGCCATGAACGGGGACGGCGGCCTCGCCATCGACTGGCGGACTGTGCAGTCCGGCGAGTGGGGCCTACGCTTCTGGGTGCTGCTCTGCTTTCACTCGGCGGAGAATGCCGAGTTCCGTTACGACCGGGAGTCCGGCGCGCTGGAGGGCCGGGCCGGCGGCCACCGCCTGCGGGCCGAGGCCGAGAAGGCGCCCCTGCTGGTGACCTGCCACGAGGACCTGGAGGCCCTGGAAGCGGAACTCGCGGAGCGCGGCTACTTCTACCTCGGCTCGCGCGGCACCGAGGGCGCCTTCGTGGCGCTGCGCTTCAATCTGGAGGAGGCGCCGGAGCTGCGGGTCGAGGTGAGCGCCGACGGGGCCGTGCCCCCCGCCGTCGAGCGCCTGACGGCGGATGGCGCTTTCGGGGCGGACGGCGGCGGGCCGCAGGGCGGGAACCTGGGCGGCCAGGGCCTGCCCGGCGGCGCGACCGCGCCGGGGGAGCAGGAGCCCCAGCAGGCCCTCAAGGCGGTCCACGACGTGATGGCCTGGAACCACGTTTACGACTTCGTCAACGAGCGGCCCTACACGGGGCTCAGCCGCTTCTGGAACAGCCGCAAGTTCGGCGGCTTCGGCGTCTGGCTGAACGACGTGCTCTACAACGCCTGGCTCTGGAGCCACTTCGACGGCAAAGAGGTGCGGGACAACCTGGACGCGGTCTTCGCCTGGCAGACCGAGCAGGGCAACCTGCCTTGCCTGGTCACCGGCAACGACGCCTGGCTCGACCGTTCCCAGCCGCCCATCGGCTCCTACGTGGTCTGGACCGCGACGGCGCGCTCGGGCCGCCTCGACCTGCTGGAGGACTTCTATCCGGGCCTGCTGCGGAACTATCAGTGGTGGTGGGAGACGCGCCAGCTCGGCGAGACGGGGCTGCTCGCCTACGGCACCACGCCGGACGTGGGCGACGGCCTCTACAAGGGCACCAAGCTGGCCGCCAAGGACGAGTCCACCATGGACAACTCGCCGGTCCATGATCCGGTGCCCTTCGACCCGGAGCGCGGCCTGCTGCTGGCCGCCGACATCGGCCTGAACAGCCTGGCGGCGCTCGAGGGCGAGGTGATGGCGATGATCGCCGGCGTGCTCGGCCGGGGCGACGAGCGGGGCGAGATCCAGGCCCATGTCGACCAGCACAAGGCGCGCATCGCCGAGTGGCTGTGGGACGTCGACCGCCAGGTCTTCGCCAGCCGCCTGGAGGACGGCGGCTTCGTGATGCCGCTGGCGCCCACGTCCTTCTATCCCCTGGCAGCCGGCATCGGCTCGGCCGAGCAGGTGGCGGTCATGGTGGAGAAGTACCTGAACCCCGAGTACAAGTTCGGCGGCTACTTCGGCCTGCCCTCGATCACCCGCGACGACCCGGCCTACCGGGACAACGTCTACTGGCGCGGGCGCATCTGGGGGCCGCTCAACTTCTGGACCTATCAGGGCCTGCGCCGGGCCGGCCGGGCGCTCGAGGCGGCGACCCTGGCGGACAAGAGCTGGCGGCTCTTCGCCCTGGGCTGGAAGCAGCGCATGTGCGGCGAGAACTACAACGCCGAGAACGGCAGGATCGACGACCAGCCCGACAGCGACGGCTTCTACAGCTGGGGCGCGTTGCTGCCGGCGCTGAAGGTCTCCGAGCACCTGGACGTCTCGCCCTGGGCCGGCTGGTCGATCAAGGGCCCGCCGCCCGGCACCCGCATGGGGCCGCTCCTGACGCCCACCGGTCGCTGCTACCTCTACGCCGACGCCAACGGCTGGCGCTTCGAGCGCGAGAATGGCGAGGTGCTGCTGGAGACCAACCTGAGGGGCCGCATCTCGCGGCTTACCCTGGATGCGCCCTCGGGCCCGGGCGCCTTCGTGCAGGCGGTCCAGGAGCCGAACGCCTGGATCGCCTTCCCCAACCAGGAGGTGGCCGAGTGCCGCCTGGGCGACCAGGTCTTGGAGAAACGGGACGGGCGCTTCTTTCTGCCGCGCACCGCCAGCGCCGACTGGCTGCGGGGTGAGCGGGCCCCCCGAGCGGCCGCGGCGCCGCCCGAGGCCGAGACCCCCGAGCCGACGGAGCCGGCCGCGGAACCGGCGGCAGAGAAGACCTAGGCCGCGTCTCCGCCCAGCGCCTCGGCGATGGCGTCAGCCGCGGCGAAGGTCGTCGTCGGGCAATCGAAGATCCGCTAGAGCGCGATGACTCTAGGTTAAACCATATCCGGCGTTTTTGAAGTAGTTGGCACATTCCTCTGGGCTAAATGTCGGGAGGATTTGGCCAATGGCCTCGCAGATGTCGTCCGGGGTGCGGGCCGCGGCTGTTCTGAGGCAGTGCTTGAGCTTGGAAAAGACCTGCTCGATGGGGTTCAAGTCGGGCGAGTACTTGGGCAGGAACAAGAGCCTGGCTTGAGCCGAACGGATCGCCTGCCTGACGGCCTTGGACTTGTGGCTTCCCAGGTTGTCCATGATGACGATATCGCCGGGCCTGAGGGTGGGCAGCAGGAGCTTTTCCACATAGAGCCGGAAGCGTTCGCCGTTGATCGGGCCATCGAGCAGCCACGGCGCCTCGATGCGGTGCTGGCGGAGCGCGGCCAGGAAGGTCAGGGTCTTCCATTTGCCGTGCGGCAGCTTGGCCGGAAGCCTCCGGCCGCGCGGCGCCCAGCCCCGCAGCGGCGCCATGTTGGTCCGCGCCCAGGTCTCGTCGATGAAGATCAGACGCTTCGGGGCGATACGGCCACGGTATTTCTTCCACTGGGCGCGCCGGCGCGCCACGTCCGGGCGCTCGCGCTCACTGGCGACGGCGGTTTTTTTTGAAGCTCAGCTTCTCACCGTGCACAAAGCTCCAGACCGTGCGGTAGTCCACCCGAAGGCCGCGCGCCGCCAACTCGCCCTGAAGTCCGCGCAAGGTGAAGTCGCCCGCAGAGCAGCGCTCAATCAGCCAGTCGCGATGGGCGCCGACGATCTTCTTGGGGCGATGCCCGCCGATCTGACCAGAGGCCACGCTGCCCGTCGCCCGGTAACGCTGAAGCCAATTGATCGCCGTCGAGACCGATACCCCAAACCGGGCCGCCGCCTGGCGACGCGAAAGCCCAGCTTCCTCAACAGCCCCTACAACACGCTCACGAAGGTCCATCGAATAGGGCTTGCTCATACAGGCTGGCCTCCTTCTCCAGCCAACATGTTGAATCAAATATCGAACGAGTCGCGAACCCCTAATAGCGATTCAATACAAACTCATACCGCTCTAGAGCGGGCCGGCTCGAGAGCACAATCGCCACGAGCTGCTTGGGCACGTCGGTGGCGAGTCGGTGGCGCGTCGATACAGGTCGGCTGGCCGAACCGCCCGCAATCGGCGCCGCCGGCTCAGGTTGCATGCAAGCCTGGGCCGGCCGGCGCCGGGCGGAAGCTGCTATTGCAGGAGCTTGGTCCAAACCTTGTCGGATAGCTCGATGGCTTTCTCCGAGCAGGTCTGCGTGAAGATGATGTTGACATCGCTCGGCGGGTTGACTTCCGGCGAGTCCTTGAGCTCGGCGTCCATTGTTTCGGCGCTGCCGGCAATACCGTTCGAGTAGCCCGCGAAGTTGGATTGCATCGCGGCGTTCTCTGGCCGCAGCATGAACTCGACGAACTTGACCGCATTGTCATAGTTTTTCGCCGTCGCAGGCACGGCGATGTTGTCGAACCACGTCATTATGCCTTCCTTGGGAAAAGCATACCTGAGGGTGGGCCGTTCCTTGCGTGCCCGCATGGAATATCCGTTCCAATTGTTGTGGAGGGCGGTATCGCCCGAGACCAGCCGCTCCAGGATTCCATCGGAGTTGTAGACCTTGACGTAGGGCTTCTGCTTCTGCAGCACCTCCAGCACCCGCTTCATGTCTTGGGGGCTTTCGTTGCACAGCGGCACTCCCAAATAGATCTGGGCCATCGGGATCACTTCGTCGGGTGCCTTGAACATGCCGATTGAGCCTTGCAGCTCCGACGGCGGATCGAAGAGAACCTCGTAGGTGTTGATGTCGCCCCCGTAGACCGACGTATCGACCGTGAAGGAAGTCGTGCCCCACTGCCAGGGGATCGTGTACTGGTTGTCCTGGTCCCACTTCGGGCTTTTCCAGCGGTCCTCGATGTTTCCATAGTCCTTCATGTCTGCGGCGTTGATTTTCTGGATGAGTTCTTCCTCGATCAGAATCGGGATGAAGTTGTGTGTCGGCACCACGATATCGTAACCGCCGCCGCCGGCCTGCAGCTTGGCAAGCAGGGTCTCGTTGGAATCGTAGGTGTCGAGTGTGACCTTGACCCCCGTCTCTTGCTCGAACTTGTCAATGAGATCCGGTGCGGTGTAGTCGGTCCAGTTGTAGATGAAGAGTTCCCCGTCTGCCGAGGCTGGGCCCGTCGCGAGCGCCAGCCCGAAGCCGAGGGTAAGGGTGCCCAACAGCCGTTTCATGTCTAACCTCCCTGATTGCGTTGTCACTCATTCCACTCGATCAAGCTTATCGTTTCCGTCCAATCGCATAGGACAAAGACACAAAGAGCACAGATACCGCCAGCATGATCGTCGAGACGGCGTTGACTTCCGGCGAAATGCCGAGGCGGACCATACCATAAATATAGATCGGCAGGGTCGTCGAGCCGGCGTCCGCGACCATGAGGGTGATGATGAAGTCATCAATGGAAATGATGAACGCGAGCATGGCGCCCGAGAGAATTCCCGGCATGAGAAGAGGCAGGGTTACGTGACGGAACGCCCTCCACTCGTTGGCATAGAGGTCTTGAGCGGCCTGCTCCAGCGTTGCGTCCATACCCTCCAAACGAGCGCGGACCGGCAGAAAGGCGAAAGGAATGCAGAAGACCGTGTGCGCGATGATCACATTGCCCAAGCCCAGCGTTAGTCCGATCGCGGTGAAGAAGCTCAGGGTCGCGACCGCGGTGACGATCTCCGGAACCATCAGCGGCAACATGAGAACGCCGTAAGCCGCGTTGCGACCTCGAAAAGCACCTCCGCGCGCGGTGATCAGCGCCGCCAGTACCGCCACGACTGTGGCGATCCCCGTCGCGACCGCCGCGATCGTCAGGCTATTCAGGGCTGCGCGCTGAATATCGTCGTTGGCGAACGCCTTCGCATACCAGTCCCAGCTAAAGCCCGACCACACCGTCGCCGAGCGGCTGGCATTGAAGGAAAAGACGACCAGAATGACGATCGGGGCATAGAGATAGAGGAAGAAGAGCCAGGTGAACGCGCCGAAACCCGGGAACCGACCGACCGCAAAGGCGCGGCGGCGTTGCCGTCGCGCTTGGAGCGGCCCGGAGCCCGCCACGCTCAGCTCCGCCGTCATCCGTGCGTTACCCCTTGTCCGCGCCGGGCCGGGCCGCGCGCGTAGATGGTGAGCGCCATGAGCACGACCGACAAGAGCACCATCGCGGCGGCGGAACCGAACGGCCAGTTTCGCGACGAGGAGAACTGAAGCTGAATGAGGCTGCCGATCATCAGCCGTTTCCCGCCGCCAAGAAGATCCGGCGCGATGAACGCACCCAGGCTCGGAATGAACACCAGGATGCAGCCGGCCATGATTCCCGGCATCGCCAGTGGAACGATGATCCGCTGCATCACCCGGCGGCGATTGGCATAGAGGTCGTGCCCCGCCTCGACCAAGCGCATGTCGAGCTTCTCCAGGCTCGCGTAGAGCGGCAGAACCATGAAGGGGACGTAGGTGTAGACCAGTCCCAAGAGAATCGCGCCGTCGGTGTAGAGCAGGTGGATCGGCCGCTCGATCAGACCAAGGTCGAGCAGACTGTTGTTGATAATCCCGGTGTCGCGAAGGATGAGGATCCAACAGTAGGTCCGGATCAGCAGGTTGGTCCAGAACGGGATCGTGACCAAGAGCACGAGCAGATTTTTTCGCTCGGGCGGCTGCGTCGCCATGAAATAGGCCACCGGGAACCCAATCAACAGCGACAGCAGCGTGGCCAGCGACGCAAGAACCGCGGAGCGCGCGAATATGACGAGGTAGGCGTCGTTGAATGCCAGACTGTCGTCGAGGTCCCTTTCGAAGAGGAACTGAACATAGGCGTCCACGGAGAAGGCCGCCGCAACGCCGCCGTAGGGGTTCTTTTCGAGGAAGGAGAAAACCAGCACCACACACATCGGCAGCACCATGAAGGCGCCAACGATGCCAAGCGCCGGAGCGAGACCGATCGTACGGCGCAGTGGCGCGGTCATCCGCAAGGCCATTAGTCCACCAGCATCCGCACCGACCCGGACGCTATGCGCAGGGCAACCGCTTCCCCCTCGTTGAAGCGGCTTTCGCCGGCGGTCGAGTTCTGATCGCGCGCCAGGACGTCGGTGCCGTCGCCCAGCCGAACCCTATAGGAGGTGTCGGTTCCCAGATAGATGATCTCCTCGACCCTGCCAACGACTTGGGACGCCGAATCCGCCTCCGTTCTGGCCAACGCAACCTTCTCCGGCCTCAGCGCCAGGGTCACTCGGTCGCCGATGCCATGTTCGCCAACTGCCTTGAGTTTGAACTCGAGATCTCCTCCCGCCCGGCAGGCGACTTCGTCGCCGTCGACGCCGTGGATCGTCGCTTCCAGGAAGTTGGTGTCCCCAATGAAGTCGGAGACGAAGCGGTTGATGGGCCGCTCGTATATCTCAAGCGGCGTGCCGACCTGTTGCACCTGTCCTTCCGACATGACGGCGACGCGATCGCTCATTGTGAGAGCTTCTTCTTGGTCGTGAGTGACGAAGATGAAGGTGATCCCTGTTTCTCGCTGCAGGGCCTTCAGCTCTCCGCGCATGGCCTGACGGAGCTTCAAATCGAGCGCCGACAAGGGTTCGTCGAGCAACAAGACGTTGGGATGAGGTGCCAGGGCCCGCGCCAGGGCGACGCGCTGTTGCTGGCCGCCCGAGAGTTCGGCGGATCTGCGCGCCGCGAAATCCTCCATCTTGACCAAATCCAGCATCTCGCGGGTCGTCTCGGCCACCTCGGCCTTCGACTTGCCCAGCATCTCCAGGCCGAAGCCGATGTTCTGGGCGACGCTCATGTGCGGGAAGAGGGCGTAGCTCTGGAACACCGTGTTGACCGGCCGCCGGTAGGGCGGCAGGTGGCTGATGGGCTCGCCGCCCAGCAGGATGCGCCCCTTGGTCGGCTGATCGAAGCCGGCGATCAGGCGCAGCAGGGTGGTCTTGCCGCATCCCGAGGGGCCGAGCAGGGTGAAGAACTCGTTCTCGGCGATGGTGACCGAGACGTCGTCGAGGGCTGTGACGGCGGCGTGGCCGCCGTCGAACACCTTGGTGACCCGCTCGACCTCGACGGAGGGTCGGCTCCGCGCCCGGCCGCGCCCGGCGACGGCCGCGCCCGCGACGCTCTCCGGCGCGTTCACCTGCGGCCTCCCGGAATCGCGTCCTTGAAAGGCTGCCTGAAGCGGCCGGCCGCGGCTGCGGCCGGGCCCCGCATCAACGCTGGTTTGAACATCACCTGCGGTCTACTCCTCCCCGGTAAGTATACTGACAGGCCAAACCCCCGCTCGGCAAGACGAACCGCGGAGCCCGCCAAGAAACGGGAACTAGAATGGGCCGCATGGCCAGTGACGCTACCGAAATCCATGAGGGTGGGCGACTGGACGCGATACGGGCCGGTTGCCCAGAGCAAGTCCGCTCGCGCCAGACGGGCCGAAATGTCGGCGTCGGGGACGAGCCGAGAATTCCGTTGTCCCTACGGAATTCCGCAAGCGGGCTCAGCCGCGGTGTGGGTCCGAGCGGCTCGTCTGTGCCGGGTCGTGATCCTGTCGGTCGCGCAGGGCGAGCGCCGACAGTCGGCCGACGGCGGCCCCCGCGCCGCTGCCCAGCGGCAGGGTCGGACCCTGCTCCTCCAGCGGCGTCGGCGCGCGCCGGGACATGCGGTAGAGGGCGAAGAGTCCGACCGCCGCGTGGACGGCCCCGAGGAAGACGAAGAAAGCGGCCGATCCCAGCGCGCCCATGAGGGCGGCGGCGATCGAGGGCCCGAAGCAGGCCCCGGCGCCGCCCACCAGCACTAGGGTCGCCCCCGCCTGGACCATCTGGGGCGGCTCCAGGTGGTCGTTCGTGTGGGCGATGCAGAGGGAGTACATGGGCAGCGTCATGCCGCCGAAGAGGAAGGTGAGCCCCAGCAGCAGCGCGAAGGACGCGCTCGCCACCTGGGCCGCCCCCAGGGCGAAGACGGCGGCGAGCAGGGCGACGGCGGTGATGATGTGCCGCCGGTCGAAACGGTCGGAGAGGTAGCCGAGGGGCCATTGAGCGGCGATGCCGCCGAGTACGACCACGCCCATGAAGAGCGAAACCTGACCGACCGAGAGCCCGATGCGTTCGCCATAGACGGCGCCCATGCCGAAGAGCGTCCCGTGAGCCATGCCGATGGCGCTCGCCCCCAGGACGCCCAGCGGCGACAGGCGGTAGAGCTCGCGGATGGAGATCTTGGCCGCGGTCTCGAAGGCCGGCGCCGGCCCGGCGGTGAGCGCGATGGGAACCAGCGAGAGGGAGATCATGGCCGAGGTCAGCAGGAACAGGAAGTAGGCGCCGGGCGCCGCCAGGTTGAGCAGCAGCTGGCCCAGCGCCATGCCGGAGAAGAGCACCACCATGTAGACCGAGAGCAGCTTGCCCCGGGTCTGGTTGCTGGCCCGGTCGTTGATCCAGCTCTCGGCCACGATGTAGAGCCCGGCGTAGGAGAAGCCGGTGACGAAGCGCATGGCGGCCCAGGTCAGCGGCTCGACGGCGGCGGCGTGGACCAGGATCGCCACCGAGGCGAGGGAGGCGAGCGCGGAGAAGACCCGCACGTGGCCCACGTTCTTGACGATCCTGGGCGTGAGCGTCGAGCCCGCCAGGAAGCCGACGAAGTAGCCCGACATGACGAGCCCGGTCACCGTGGTGCCGAAGCCCGCCTCGACGGCGCGCAGGCCGAGCAGGCTCGCCTGCAGCCCGTTGCCCAGCATCAGCATGCCCATGCCGAGCAGGAGCGCCCACGCGCCGGCGATCACCTGGAACATGTCCCCACGAGCTCCCGCGGCGAGAGTGGCCAAAACCGGCGAGAGCTTATGCCCGATCCCGCCCCGCGCCGCCAGCCTTTCCGCGCGGGTGCCGGAGAACGCACTCAATCCGGCGCCGGGGGGCTGAGCATGTGGTAGCTTCGGGCCTCAACCGGTTGCAAGCGGGCGGACGTGCGGAATGGCCGATCTCCTCAGGATCGCGATGGTCCAGCAACCCGACGCTCTCGATCCGGCCGACTTGGTCCGGGACGCGGCCAAGGCCGGTGCCGAGATCGTCGTCTTTCCCGAGATGTATTCCAACGGCTACGCGCGGTTCGAGCCGGGTAACGCCACCGACGAACGGCTATGGCGTGCCGGCGCGCTCGGTCTCGAGAGCGGCTACGTCGAAGCTTTTCGATGGGCCGCGCGGCAGCAACGGGTTCACGTGGTCGCGACCTTGCTGGAGACCGGCGATCCCGATCCCTTCAATACTGCGCTGCTGATCGACCCTGGCGGCAAGGTCGTGCTGCAGCATCGCAAGGTCCATCTCTGCGACTTCGACAGCCCCGAAAGCGCCTGCGGCCGCGGCACGGCTTTCGACGTGGCGCGGATCGAGACACGCTCGGGTCCGCTCACGGTCGGCCTGATGATCTGCATGGACCGGGAGTTTGCCGACGCCGCCGCCCAGCTTTCGGCCAAGGGTGCCGAAATCGCCCTGGTGCCCAACTGCTGCGATCTGGCGACGGACCCCGAGGTCGGTGACGTGCGATTCGCCCAGGTGCGCGGCCGAGCTTTCGAGACCGTCATGGGCATCGCCGTGGCGAACTATCCGGCGCCCAAGTGCGACGGCCGGTCTCACGCCGTCGACGCCCAGGGCCAGGTGCTCGCGGTCGCGGGCGACGAGCCAACCCTTCTGCCGGCGGACTTCGACCTCACCGCCCTTCGCAGGACGCGCAGAGAGGACGTGTTCCGTTGGCAGCGCTAGTACTCGCTATCACAGTTGGGTGCGCCTTGGGATCGCGCCCTGGCGTTGGCCGGGTAGGAAGGGGTGCGCGGGCGATGTCCGTCCATCGGCAAGCGTCCCTGACGAACTAAGGAGGCGCCAGGGCACGACTCGCAGAGCACAATCCAAAGGAGGGGGGACTATTAGGACCCTCGGACGTCGTCCAGCGGCGCTCGTGATGCGCCAAGCACCACCGCCCGCCATGCGTCTAGCCGAGAAGTCCTGTATTCCTGTCCCGCAGCACACCTTTCTGTGATAGCGGCCACTAGGGCAAAGGCCCTCGGGTGGTGGCCTCGGTCAATCAGTGGGCTGACAGAACAAGGTGCCGGAACTGGACCAACTCGATTCCAGTCCCCTGACTAGCGGAGAGGGCTATTCCTGTTTGCCCGATAGCTCTTCCAGAACGTGTTCGGCGAAGGTCTCGTAGAGCCAGTCCATACGAACCTCATCCGATCCGCCCGCGAGACCCCCCAGCGCGTAGGAGGCATTGATACTGAAACGCTGCTTTTCGCTGTCGTCGGGAGCGCGAACGATCACGTCGCCGTTGATGTGGTCATCTCCGGCTAGGAAACCGAACATGACAGCCGAGAAGTTGGATCTGGACCGCACGGAGGTCACGACGATCTCGATTTCCGGCAGCGCCGGGTCGACCTCCGGGGTCAGCAGGTCGTTGAGTTCCAGGGCGCGTTTGACCGTGTCGTGGAGTTCGTGCTGATTGAACTTCAGGTTCTCGGCCGCCTCTTCCCGGCCCTGATCGGAAAGGCTGACGGTCAGGTTGCCGGCCTTTTCCCCGGGGTCATCGAACTGCGGCTGCTGCAGACCCGTTTCCGGCGCCCGGGTCACGCTCGAGGAACAGGCCGCAAGGGCGGCGGCGAGCAGCACAGGAGCAAACAACCTACAACAGGCCGTGGCCAAAGATCGATCTATCCTACGGCTAGCGAACATCGAGCCCCTCCAAGACATTCTACGAGCGCGGGAAGAAGTATCATAAGGGCTCGTGGTTTAGGAATTATTTCGGATCTTCGGAAACGAGGAACCGCCGCTTGCGGACGACGAATGACCGGAACTTGGTTGGGACGCCGGCAAACGGGTCCGCGCGGCCGATCTGCCGCATGACAGGCGGACCGGCGGCGGGGCCGCGGGCCCACCCGACCGCCCGGCCGGTGTTGAACCGGACATGCCGGCGCGGCTTTGCCCTTCTGCGGCAGACATCCGGGCCTGGCCGGTTTGGCCATTGGAGTTGGCGGGATTTTGCCGCAGTCTTCCAGGCTTGCGGAACGGAGGCGGAGGATAGGGACCATGGCGGACGGCAAGCAGGTGATCGGCGGACCCCTCGTGATCGGCGGGCGCAGGCTCTCCCTCTCCAAGGCGGTGCGGGCGGGCGATCTGGTCTACGTGACCGGCCAGGTGCCGCTCAAGGACGGCGAGCCCATGACCACGGGCACCATCGAGGAGCAGACCCGCACGGCGCTGGAGCAGATCCGCGCCATCCTGGCCGAGGCGGGCTGCGAGCTCGCCGACGTGGCGAAGGCCCAGGTCTGGCTGCGCGAGCGGGCCGACTTCCCTGGCTTCAATGAGGTCTACGGCGAGTACTTCCCCGAGGACCCGCCAGCCCGCTCGGCCGTCGTCAGCGAGCTCCTGGTCGACGTGCGGGTCGAGATCGAGGCGGTGGCCTACAAGCCGCTCGGCTAACCGGGTGCTTGCCTTGGTTCGTCCGGCAAGGGCAGCAGGCCCGTCGCGCCTTCGCCGGGCGCGTGGTAGTCCGCCAGCCGGTCGGCGAGGAAGGAGTAGCGCGCCCTGACGGTCTCGATATGCGCCGGGTCGACCTCGACGAAGAGCATGGCCTCCTCGGTTTGGGGAAAGCCTACCGCCGGTCTGGTCTCGTCCACCCAGGGGCCGCAGAAGAGGGAGTTTCCGAAGTAGTCCCCAGCCCGGTTGAGGCTGAGCAGGTAGGCCTGGCTCTCCATGGCCCTCGAAACCGCGAAGTGGTGCCAGCTGTGGAAGGACTCGTCCCGCCCGTAGACCCCGCAGTGCAGGATCAGCTGGACGCCGTACTGGACCACCAGGGCGCGGGTCAGCTCCGGAAAGCGGATGTCGTAGCAGATGATGGGCGCGATCCGGACGCCCTCGTGGGCGAAGACAAAGAGATGGCTGCCCCGCTCGAAGTACTCCTTCTCGGGCGAGGCGCCGAACTGGGCGATGTGGAGCTTGTCGAAGTGGCCGATGATCTCGCCGTCCGGCCCCACCGCCACCTGTGAGATGCGGAAGCCGCCGTCGGAGCGCCGGGGCAGGCCGTAGACGACGGCGCAGCGGAACTCCTGCGCCAGCGCGCTGAAGGTCTCGAACGACGGCCCCTGCAGCGGCTCCGCCAGATCGTCGAGCCGGTCGAAGGCCTCGCGCGTGTAGTCGATGCTCGACAGTTCCGGCAGCACCACCAGATCGGCCGGCTGGCCGCGCAGGCAGGCGGCGATCTTCCCCGCGGTCTGCGCCAGATGGCGGTCGCGCTCCGAGGCCGTGGCGATGGGCGGCACGGCGAGCTGGCAGGCGAGGAGGCGGAGGCTGCGGCTCACGGCGCCGCCTCGCCGTTGGCGCCGTCGCTTTCCCAGTATTCGCCCAGCTCCCGCCGGCAGCGCTCCACCCGCTCGATGGTCTCGACCACCTCGTGGCGGCTCTTGGCGACGACGAAGCCGATCAGGGCTTCCAGCAGGGCCGTGGTGGCCACGTAGGACTCGAAGAACTGCGGGCTCTGGGTCGGCACGGTCAGCACCAGGTCCGCGCTCGCGGCGAGCGGCGTGGTCCGGCTGTCGGTGATGCCGACGACGGTCGCCCCGCGTTCGCGGGCCATCTGCGCCAGCTTAATAGTGTCGCGGGCGCAGGGCCTGATGGCTATGGCGACCAGGGCGTCGTCCGTCCCGAGATCGACCACCCAATCGGCCAAGACGCCGTTGCGGTTGCGCGCCAGGACCCAGTTGGAGTGGGCCATGGTGCCCACGTACTGGAAGTAGTCGGCGAAGGCGAAGGAGGCCTGCATGCCGGCGACGTAGACCGTGCGCGCCCCGAGCAGGACGTCTGCCGCTTCGCCGATCGCGGCGCTGTCCAGGGTGGCGAAAAGGTGCTCCACGTTGGTCAGGCTGGCCTGCCTGAAGGAGGCCCAGAGCGCGGCCTTGTCGTCTCCGAGATGGCGCTGCTGCAGACGGTCGGCCTGCTCGGAGTAGGCCACGGTGCGCTTCTGCAGCTGGCGCCGGTAGATCTCCCGGAAGGTCTCGTAGGTCTCGAAGCCCAGGGCCTGGGCCAGGCGCGGCAGGGTCGGCGGGGGCACCTGCGCCGCCGCGGCGACCTTCCGCATGGAGAGGGTCGCCACTTCGCCCGGGTTCTCCAGGACATAGGCGGCCGCCTTGCGCAGCTGCGGGCTCAAGGCGGGGCGGGCGCGCGTCAGGCTGTCCACCAGGTCGCGATAGCTCTGCATCGGCCCCTCCTTCCGAGGGCGGACGGCGAGATGGATCATTTGATCAACCATCTAGAGCATTCCGGTCCGTAGATCCAGGTCGCGAGCCGAAGCGAACCTCCCATCGTTTCCGCGAAAACCCGGGAAAAGTATCGATTTCCCGCGCTCCGATGGGATCCATAGCGAACACAAGCCTAATCGGATTGGATCAAACGAGCAATATTATAAAATAATATGGATCATATGATCCAATCATGCTATAGACGACCCTAGCGAAGGTTTCGAACGAGGGGCGTCCCCGGAACGGGCATTCCCGTCAGGAGCGTCCCTGGACAGGGGTGGAGCCGGTGGAGCGCTCAGGCGCGCCGGCTCGCACGGCGCAAAGCGCGCAAGACAACAAGACAAAGGGAGCAGCGATCATGTCCAGCAACACGAGGAATCGAAGCTTGGCGCCCTGGGCGCGGGATCTCGCGGCGGCACCGATGGGCCGGCGGGCCTTCATGGAGCGGGCGCTCGCGGCGGGCCTGACGGTGATGGCGGCCAGCTCGCTCTGGAACAAGGCGGCGAAGGCCGCGCCGAAGCAGGGCGGCACCCTGCGCGTCGGCATGGCGGACGGCGCCACCAGCGACAGCTGGGACCCGGCGGTGACCAACACCCGCTACATGATTCACATGAACCACGTGAACCGGAACATGCTGACGGAGATCACGGCCGACAACAAGCTCGGGCCCGAGCTCGCCAAGTCCTGGGAGGCGTCCGACGACGCCGTGACCTGGAGCTTCGAGCTCGAGCAGGGCGTGGAGTTCCACGACGGCAAGTCCTTCGGGTCCGAGGACGTGGTCGCGACCCTGAACTACCACCGCAATCCCGACACCGGCTCCGCCGTCGCCTCGCTGCTGGCTCAGATCGACGAGGTCAAGGCCGACGGCCCGAACAGGGTGACGGTCACCCTCAAGTCCGGCAATGCCGACCTGCCCTACCTCATGACCGACTACCACCTCTGCATCCTGCCGTCGGACGGCGCGGGCGGCGTGGTCGTCAACGAGAACGGCACCGGCAGCTACGTGGTGGAGAAGCACGAGCCCGGTGTCAACACGCGCCTCAAGCGCAACCCGAACTTCTGGAAGCAGAACGCCGCCTATTTCGACGAGGTCCACTTCACCTCGGTCAGCGACGCCACCTCGCGGCAGACCGCCTTGTCGTCCGGCGACATCGACGTCATCGACGAGGTCGACCTGAAGACCGTCAATCTCCTCGGCCGCATGGACGGGGTCGAGATCGACCAGGCCGAGAGCGCGTCCTACGCCTCCTTGCCCATGCGCATGAACGTTGCGCCCTTCGACGACTATGACGTCCGCATGGCCCTCAAGTACGCGCTGAACCGGGACGAGTGGATCCGCAAGATCCGCCGCGGCCACGCGACCATCGGCAACGACCACCCGGTCGGCCCGGTGATGCCATACCACGCCGCCGACATCGAGCAGCGGCCCTACGACCCGGACAAGGCGAGGTTCCACCTCAAGAAGGCCGGCCACGACAAGCTCACGGTCGACTTCCACACCGCCGACGCGCCCTTCGCCGGCGGGGTGGACGCCGCCGTGCTCTACAAGGAAGCGGCGCAGAAGGCAGGCATCGAGATCAACGTGGTGCGCGAGCCGAACGACGGCTACTGGTCGAACGTCTGGAACGTGAAGCCCTTCTGCCTGGCCCAGTGGGGCGCCCGGCCCACGCCGGACATGATTCTCTCCCTGGTCTACGCCAGCGATGCGGCCTGGAACGAGTCGGCCTTCAAGCACGAGCGCTTCGACAAGCTGTTGGTGGAGGCGCGCGCCGAGCTCGACCAAGCCAAGCGCGCCGAGCTCTACCGCGAGATGCAGATCATCATCCGCGACGACTGCGGCGTGGTGGTGCCCTTCTTCAAGAGCTACGTCTACGCCCGGCGCTCGAACGTCCAGCACGGCGATGGCCTGACCGGCACCTGGCCGCTGGACGGCTACAAGGCCCTCGAACGCTGGTGGTTCGCCTGAGGCTAGGTTAGTCCAATGAGGCAAGGGGGTGTTGCGCCGCCGCCCGCCCCCTTGCTTTCATCGCTGCCTCGTAGCGTAGCGAGGACCGGAGTTTGCCTGAGACCCTCGGCGGGCCGGCGCCCGCGTCCGGGGCGAAGCTTCCCGCGCAGGCCTCCGTCGTCGTCATCGGCGGCGGCGTGCTCGGCTGCTCGACCCTCTATCACCTGGCCAGGCTGGGCGTCGGCGATGCCATCCTGCTGGAGCGCAACCGGCTCACCTCCGGCACCACCTGGCATTCGGCCGCCCAGGTGCGGGCGCTGCGCTCCAGCCGCAACCTGACCCGCCTGATCCAGCACAGCATCGCGCTCTATTCCGAGCTGGAGGCCGAGACCGGTCAGGCGACCGGCTGGATCTCCAAGGGCTCGCTCTCGATCGCCACCAACCCGGATCGGTTGACCCATATCCGCCGCCAGGAGGCGCTGGCCCAGGCCTATGGCCTCAGGGCCCGGTTCATCTCTGGCGGCGAGGCCAAGGAACGCTGGCCGCTGATGAACGCCGACGACGTGCTGGGCGCGGTTTGGTCGCCCGACGACGGCCGGGTCAACCCCTCCGACCTCTGCGCCGCGCTCGCCAAGGGCGCGCGCTCGCGGGGCGCCCGTATCTTCGAGGAGACTGCCGTCACCGGCGTCGTGACCGAGGCCGGGCGGGTCGTCGGGGTGGAGACCACGGGCGGCGCGGTGCGCTGCGATGCAATCGCGCTCTGCGCCGGCCTTTGGAGCCGCCAGGCGGCTGCACTCGCCGGCGTCGCGGCGCCGGTCTGGCCCTGCGAGCACTTCTACCTTCTGACCAAGCCGGTGCCGGGCGCCGAGCGGCCGCTGCCCAGCCTCTCGGACCACGACGCCCACCTCTATATCCGCGACGAAAGCCAGGGCCTCTTGGTCGGCTGCTTCGAGCCCCAAGGAAAGCCTATCGACCCGGCCAGCCTGGGCGAGGACTTCGCCTTCCAGCTCCTGCCCGAGGACTGGGACCACTTCGAGCCCATGATGGTGAACGCCCTCCACCGGCTGCCCGTGCTGGAGACGGCGGAGGTGCGCATACTGCTGAACGGCCCGGAGAGCTTCACGCCGGACGGCAGTTTCCTCCTGGGCGAGTCGGCCGAGACCCGGGGCTTCTTCCTCGGCTGCGGCATGAACTCGGTGGGCGTCGCCACCGGCGGCGGGGCCGGCATGGCGCTCGCCCACGCCATCGTCGAGGGCCGCATGCCCTTCGCCCTGCCCGAGGCCGATCCCAAGCGCTTCCATGCCGTCGAGAGCGGGGTCGCGGCCCTCACGGCGCGAGCGCCCGAGGTGCTCGGCAAGCACTACGAGATCAGCTATCCGGGCCGTCAGTTCAGGAGCGCGAGGGACCTGCGCCGACTGCCGCTGGACGGGCGCTGGCGGGCGGAACGCGCGCGCTTCGGCCAGGTCTTCGGCTGGGAGCGCCCGCTCTACTTCGCTTGCGAGGAGGAGCCGGCTCTCACCTTCGGCCGCCCGGCCTGGTTCGACCGGGTCGGCCGCGAGGTCCGCCGGGCCCACGAGGGTGCGGCGGTCTTCGACCAGTCCAGCTTCGGCAAGATCCGCGTCGAGGGCGCCGACGCCGAGGCCTTCCTGGACCGGGTCTGCGCCAACGACATGACCCGCCCACCGGGCCGCGCCATCTACACGGCCATGCTGAACGCCGAGGGCGGTTTCGAGAGCGACCTGACGGCGCTCCGCCTCGGCGAGACCTGCTACCGCCTCTACGTGGGCACGGCCTCGGTCGCCCGGGACCTCGCCTGGCTGAAGGGCCACTTGAAGGACGGCGAGCGGGTCACCCTTGCCGAGGAGACGGAGGACCTGGCGGTCCTCGCCCTCATGGGCCCCGAAGCGGCGGCGGTCGCACGAACGCTGGGCGGCGGCGAGCTTGAGGCGCTCGGCTTCTTCCGCCACGCCGAAGCCGAACTGGCCGGCGTGCCGCTCTGCGCCGTGCGGCTCTCCTACGTGGGCGAGGCCGGCTGGGAGCTGACCTGCGCGGCAAGAGAGGCGGAGCGCCTCTACGACGCCCTGGCCGAAGCGGGCGCGCGGCCCGCAGGCCTCTACGCCCAGACCGCCATGCGCATCGAGAAGCGCTTCCTCGCCCTCGGCCACGACCTGGACGCCGACGTGACGCCCTTCGAGGCCGGCCTGAAGTCCTTCGTTGTCTGGGAGCGCCCCTTCGTCGGCCGCGACGCCTTGCTGGCCCGGCGCGAGACACCGCCGGCCGAGAAAATGGTCAGCCTGGTCCTGGAGGACGCGGCGGCCCTGCCCCTCGGCCACGAGCCGGTCCGTGCCGACGGCCGCATCGTCGGCCAGACCACCTCGGCCGCCTTCGGCTACCGTATCAGCCGGCCCCTTGCCCTCGCCTATCTGGTACGCGCGTTCGCGCGGGAGGGCGCGGAGGTCGAGGTCGACATCGCCCGCCAACTCTATGCCGCCCGCGTCACCCTGAAGCCAGCCTTCGACTCGGAGGGCCGGCGACTGCGCGGGGCTCGTTGGCGCTAAGTAGCGACCAGCGGGTCGCCGCTGCGCGGGCTCGACCTACGGTGGCGTCGAGGATCCGCTCCCAAGTCTGGGGGCCACCGCTCACTTCGAACTTGTTCAGTCGATAGCCTATGGCCTATCTGCCAGCCGGGTCATGATGAATAGGCCCTCGACAGGCTATAAAGACATGGCTTCGTGAATTTCGCGGGAGATATCGATGATCGCTATCTATCGAAAATTTCGAAGAAATCTAGTTGGTCACTCGTCTTCTTAGGTATTGCCTCCGGAAAGGCGCGATAAAACCCACGTTCGAATTGGAGCCGACTGGAGGCCGCTTCGCCGATCCCAACAACTTGCCATAAGTGCTGCCTGAAGGCCGGCATTCCCACGCTGTCAGTGAGGTACTGAAAAAACTTGTGACGCCGTCCGCCACCGTCATAGACGACTGGATTCTTTTGTTCGAGATGCTCCAAGATAACGCCATGACTGTTTGCCAGCGGGTAGTAAATGTATTTTCTGATAAAGTGCCCGAAAAACTGTGGATGACGGTTCAGGTCCGGCTTTTGCCGCTTGAGACCATATAGTCGATATATCATTTCGAAGAATTTGTCTGGAAACTCTTTCTCCCACTGTCTGAATTCTTTACGAATGAAAGCTTCAAAGAGCCTTCGATATTCATTTTTAGTTCGATCTTGGTAGCCCGTGGCTTCATCAACCAGTGCAATTATTCCGACCTTGGCGGCAGACCGGACGATAATTTCTGCCTGGATAGCCAAGAATGCTTGCGATGGTGCAAGGCGAGCCTCGTTTCGAGCTTGTATTAGGGCGTCGCAAACCTCAATAAGCACCTCAGCCTCGTATCCATCGGCCAAATCCCCTGATAGTGGTTTGAAAGATATTGGATTTTCTATTTTTGAAGCCAAACTCTGTGAAATTACGGATCGTACCCCTTTGCGGGACATAGTGCGCATGAAAGCACTGCCGCCCTCAGACTTGAGATGAAGGGCTCGCGCCATTGCTTTCTTGCTGATAACCCTGCGACGGTCATCCAACACGTACACATCTAGCTCGACATTTCCAATCTTGAGGATGCCGTCAGTTTCGGCTTCAGGGAGTCGGCTAGGGTCGCGTATCCGCTCCCACCTAGCACGAGCGGCCCTGACGGCAATTTCTCGACGCTGTTCTGTTGTCAGTTGCTGCGCCCTGGCGCGGCCACCTTTGCTTTGGCGTGACTGGCTCATTGCTTCTCCACATGCTTGCTTTAGGAGAACGCTTAGCATGCTTGCTAGCCTCACGCAAGCATGACCCCATCGCTTCATATGCTGATGCTTGCTACCCAACAATCTACCGCTGCGTTCTTTAGCGGTCTCAGGTAGGCAACAAATATATAGCTATGGCGCCTACACGAAGCTGGACTTACATGCTGATCGCGTCCGCCGGGAGCCTGTGGACGTTAGACTTGAGCACTGTACTTCAGATTGCCATGGCAGGGTTTCGATTGCTGGTTTGTAGCCACGTTCGCGATTAGAGAGATTCCGGCAATGGCATTTCGTTCCCACTTCCTAGCTCCCGAACAATGGCATCATCCTCCATGCCTTCGGGTCTCTTGACGCTGCACACGCCTTTTTGAAGTTCACCAGGCATGAGATTCTCTCACACTGAATGTACTACTAAAAGCAGATCAAAATATTAGTTTTACAATTATAGATTTGGCTGTGAGATCTGATCTGCCGTGAAGAACTTGAATTTTGCGACCGCTCTACCTGCCCGCGTCCTGCGCCTCGGCCTCGGCCAGCAGCCAGTCGTGGAACTTGCGCGCGACCGCGGTGAGGCGCCCGCCCTTGGGGGTCACCAGGTAGACCGCCAGGCCCTTGGAGAGGCGGGCGTCGAGGGGGCGGACCAGCTGGCCGCGCTCCAGCAGGCCGTCGACGATGCCGCCGAAGCCGAGCGCCACCCCCTGGCCGTCGGCCGCTGCCTGGATCACGTTGGCATAGCTGTCGAAGCCGAGGATGTGGAGCGCGCCCGGCAGGGCGTCCACGCCCGAGCCCTCGAGCCACCAGTGCCAGTCCTCCTGGGCATGGGGCGCGCCGTCCAGGTTGAGGAGGGTGTGGGTCACCAGGCTGAAGGGCGAGGTGATGGCCGGCGCCTGCTCCAGGTATGCGGGCGCGCAGACCGGGAAGGAGTCCACTTCGAAGAGGCGCCTGGCCTTGACCGCCGGCCACTTGCCGTTGCCGTACCAGAGGCCCACGTCGATCACGCCGGCCGCCATGTCCACCGGCCCGTCGGAGACCACGACCCGGATCTCCACCTCCGGGTGCTCGCTGCGGAAGCGGGGCAGCCGCGGCGTCAGCCAGAAGGTGGCAATGGCGATGGTGGCGGTCACCGTCACCCGCGACGGCCGGGCGCGCCGCCGCAGGCCGTCGGCCGCCTTGGCGACGCTGCCCAGCGCCTCGCGCACCGCCGCCTCGAACTCGACGCCCGCCGGGGTCAGCTCGAGGGCCCGGTGGACGCGGCGGAACAGCTTGACGCCCAGATGGTCCTCGAGGTTGCGGATCTGGCGGCTCACCGCCTCGCGGCTGACCCGCAGCTCCTCGCCGGCCCGGGTGAAGCTCAAGAGCCGCGCCGAGGCCTCGAAGGCCACCAGGGCGTTCAGGGGCGGCAGGCGCGCGCGCAGGTTTGACATGCTGTTCCAAATACCGACAGTTTCCGGATCCTTCGAACGCCTTGTGCGCTTCGAAGCAATCTGTTCGCTGCATTTGTAGTCTTCATGAGTTCAAGTATCTTCCTTGTGCTGTTCCATCTCGGTTGTTTTCCAATCTCCGGTCAAATGCAAAACTAGATCAATAGATTCTGACGGAATGTCTTCTGTGGATGAGGCGACGACAACACGCAGTCCGTAGTCGCCTGGACTAGAGAAGAAATGTCGTAGCGAGTTTGGAGTAACCCGGTCCTTCGTAGCCATTTGAAATTCACCCGAATCTAGTACGAAGCCGACATCCAAATATTGTGGAACTTTGTCAACTATCGTTTTCGAAAGAGTATCTGGCATTTCGGCCAGAGCAAAAGTGAGCTGCAGACTTTCCCCGAAATTAGCTGACATTCCGTCCTTTTTGACATCAGTTAGATAACCCGTGCATCCATTTAGAGATCCTGTTCCGAGATATTCGGCCTTTACTCGAAAGAATATTGCAGAAGGCCCATTTGTGAATTCTGTTGGCCGATAGCAGCCGGCAACATCCTTGCCAAATGAGAGCCTTAATCGCGGTTTAAATCGTTCCTTTAGATCGCAAATCTGAACATTGTTAGACCTCCAAATCCGGTATGGAGAGACAAGAAGTAGTAGGAAAAGGAGCCACAAGAGAAATATTGTACTTACCCAAAAACCTGCTGCCGGTTCGAACGTTATGCTTAGTCCAAGAATCAACAGGACTCCCAACAATATCGAGCCCAATACAATGCCGGCGAAACTGGTTAGTTTTCGGCCATGTTCCCACAGCGCGAAACTGTCTTTGACCAACTCCGCTATATATCTTCGAACTGTCGGGACCATCACGCCTCGAACTCCGCTCACGCCGGGATCAGCTCAAGGCCTCGGTGGACGCGCTGGAACATGTTTGACATGAACAAATTGTTACGTGACGGCGAGTTTTTTTCAAGTTTACGGGGCACGCCGATCCGGCGTCTATTGGAGGGACCGGGCATCGGCCGAGCCGTCTCGGCCGGGCGGATCTGCGGAGGAGCGAAGGACATGCGGTTCAATCTGGTCGTCAACCTGGAGCGCATGACGCCCGAGGCGGACATGCGCGAGGTCGCCCGCCACCTGACCGAGATGGTCGAGATGGCCGACGAGGGCGGCTTCGACATCGTCTGGGCGGCCGAGCACCACGCGCTCGAGATGACCATCGCGCCGGGGCCCTTCCAGCTGCTCTCGCACCTGGCCGCCCACACCTCGCGCATCCGTCTCGGCACGGCGGTGGTGGTGGCGCCCTACTGGCACCCCATCAAGCTGGCCGGCGAGGCGGCGCTCTTCGACGTGCTCTCCGACGGGCGGCTCGAGTTCGGCATCGGCAAGGGTGCCTACCAGCGCGAGTTCGACCGCATGGCTGGCGGCATGCACCAGAACATCGGCGTGCCCATGATGCTGGAGATGCTGCCGGCGCTGAAGGCGCTCTGGCAGGGCGACTACGAGCACCAGGGCGAGTACTGGCAGTTCCCGACCGCCACCTCGGTGCCCAAGCCGGTGCAGAAGCCGCACCCGCCGATCTGGGTCGCCGCGCGCGATGCCGGCACCTTCAACGCCGCGGTCAAAGAGGGCTACAGCGTCATGACCTGGGCGCTGACCCGGCCCTTCGCCGAGGTCGAGGCCTACATGGGCCGCTTCGAGGAGGCGCTCGCCGCCGCCGGCCCGGGCGCGGCGCGGCCGCGCTTCATGACCATGCGCCACGCCGGCGTCTACGCCAAGCCGGCGGAGAGCGAGGTCTTCGTCTCCTCGATCCAGCGCCAGGGCCGGCAGTTCGAGAACCTCTTCCGCAACCTGGCGCCGGTGGCGGACGGCTTTCCCCAGGAACCGGACCCGGCGCTGCTCACCAACCAGGCCGAGTACACGCCGGAGAACCTGCTGCAGAACCTGATCCTCGGCTCGCCCGAGGAGGTGATCGCCAAGCTGAAGCCCTACGAGGCGCTGGGGGTCGATCACTTCTGCTACAACGGCGCCTACGGTCTGCCGATCGCCCAGCAGAAGTCCTCCCTGCGCCTCTTCATCGACGAGGTCATGCCGGCCTTCCAGGAACCGACGGACAGGCGCGCCGCGGCCGAGTAGACTGCCGCGCCATGAAGGTGCGGCGGCAAGGATGACGGCGGAGACGCTCGACGGCACGGTTTACGAGACCGCCGGCGAGGGGGCGCCGGTCGTCCTGGTGCACGGCCTGGGCATGACCCGCGCCATGTGGGACTGGCAGTGGCCGGCGCTGGTCGCGCGCTTCCGGGCGGTGCGCTACGACCTGCTGGGCCACGGCGAGAGCCTGAAGCCGCGCGAGGGCTATTCCCTCGGCCGCTTCGCCAGCCAGCTCGCGGACCTGATGGACGGCCTGGGCCTGGAGCGGGCTGCCCTCGTCGGCTTCTCCCTCGGCGGCATGATCGTGCGGGCCTTCGCGCTCGCCCATCCCGACCGCGCGGCGGCGCTGGCGATCCTCAACTCGGCCCATGACCGCAGCGAGGCGGAGCGGGCGGCGGTACTCGCGCGCGTGGAGCAGGCGGCGCAGGAGGGCCCCCGGGCGACGGTGGAGGCGGCCCTAACGCGCTGGTTCACCGACGAATACGCGGTCCGCCGCCCCGAGGTGCTGGCGCGGGTGCGGGGCTGGATCCTCGCCAACGATCCGGCGGTCTATCCCCTGATCTACCGGGTGCTCGCCGAGGGCGATGCCGAGCTCGCCGCGCCCATCGCGGAGATCCGCTGCCCGGTCCTGGTGCTGACCGGCGGCGAGGACCGGGGCAACTCCCCCGACATGGCCCGGCGCATGGCAGACCTCATGCCGAACGCCCGGGCCGAGGTGCTGCCCGGCCTGAAGCACATGGGCCTCGCCGAGGACCCCGAGGCCTACAACGCCCGCCTGACCGCCTTCCTGGAAGAGGCCCTGGACGCCGGCTGAGGTCCTCCGCCGCCCGGGGCCGTCGACGGCTTGGGCATGGAAACCCGGCGGCGGATCGGGTAGTCAGTTGGGTCGAGGTTCGAAGAGGGCGGGGAAGCGATGCCGGAGAAGTCCTCCAGACCGGCGGCCATCGTATCGGGCAGCGCCAGCGGGATCGGTGCGGCCTGCGCCCGGCGCCTCGCCTCCGAGGGGCTCGACGTTCTGATCAACTACACCCGCAGCGCCGAGGAAGCCGAGGCCACGGCCGGCGCCTGCCGCGAGCTGGGCGCCGACGTCCTGGTGGTGCAAGGCGACGTCTCGGACGACCGGGCCTGCCGCGAGCTGGCGGCGGCGGCGCTGGCGCGCTGGGGCCGCCTCGACGTGCTGGTCAACAATGCCGGCACCACCCGCTTCGCCGATCAGCGGGACCTCGAATCGCTGAGGGCGGAGGACTTCGAGCGCATCTTCGCGGTCAACGTGACCGGTGCCTACCTGCTGACCCGCGCCGCGGCACCTCACCTCAAGGCCTCGGACAGGGGCGCGGTGGTCAACGTCTCCTCCCATTCGGGCTTTTCGGGCATCGGCTCCTCAATGGCCTATGCCGCCTCCAAGGGAGCGCTCAATACGCTCACCCTGTCGCTTGCCCGAAACCTGGCGCCCGAGGTGCAGGTGAACGCCGTCTGCCCCGGCTATGTGGACACGCGCTGGCTCTCAGGCACTCTGGACGAGGCGGGCATGGCGGCCTTCCGGGCGCGCGCGGCAGAGATCTCGCCGCTCCGGCATCTTGTCACCGCCGAGGATGTGGCGGAGGCGGTCAGCTGGTTCGCGCTCGGCGCCCGCGCCGTCACCGGCCAGCTCCTGGTGATCGACAGCGGCACGCACCTGACCGTCGCGAAACCGGTCTAGGGGACAACGTCAAAGGGAGAGGACCCGACATCATGACCGGCAGCCCGGATTTCCAGCCCATCGACCCGGCCCAGGTGCCGCGCTTCGCCGACATCGCCACCTTCATGCGCACGAGGCGCCACCCCATCTCGTCCGAGGTGGACGTGGGACTGGTGGGCGTGCCCTTCGACCTGGGCCTCAACTACCGCACCGGCGCGCGCGACGGGCCGTCCGGCGTGCGCAACGCCTCGCGCATCATCCGCCGGGTGCATCCCAAGAGCGGCATCAAGCCCTTCGAGATCTGCAACGTGGCCGACCTGGGCGACGCGCCGGTCAACCCCATGAACAAGGACCGCTCCATCGAGATGATCCAGGGCTTCTTCGAGGAGCTCCAAGGCGCCGGCATCGCGCCCATCGCCATCGGCGGCGACCACACCATCCCGTTGCCGATCCTGCGCGCGCTCGCGAAGGAGCGGCCCGTCGGGGTGCTGCACTTCGACGCCCACGCCGACACCCTCGACGTGCTCTGCGGCTCCAAGGTGAACCACGCCACCTTCCTGCGCCGCGGTCACGAGGAAGGGCTGGTGGATCCTGCCCGGGTCATCCAGGTGGGCCTGCGCGGCAGCCGTTTCGACGAGCACGACATCCAGTACGGCTACGACGTTGGCTACTCCATCATCACCATGGACGAGTACGAGGACATGGGCCGCGCCGCCGCCATCGAGAGGATCGACCAGGTGCTGGGCGAGGGGCCGGTCTACATCTCCCTCGACATCGACGGCCTCGACCCGGCCTTCCTGCCCGGCACCGGCGTGCCCGAGATCGGCGGCCTGACGCCGCGCGACGCCCAGGTGATCCTGCGCAGCCTGCAGGGGCGGGAACTGGTCGGCGCCGACATCAGCGAGGTCTCGCCCTGCTTCGACCCGACTGGCATCACCTGCATCACGGTCGCCAACCTCATGTTCGAGATGCTCTGCGTCATTGCGGACTCGGTGGCCGCGCGCAAGGGCGGGTGAGGGGCGGCGGCCGCGTCCCCGAAATCGCCCGCGTCCGCACAGGTTTCCGCAGATCTCCGCAGACTTCCGCAGATTTCCCATGACGGTGGCGGCCGCTTTCGCTTAGGGTCACTCGCCGTTCAACCCTGCGAGGGAGCGCTTCGGAGATGAAGGCCGCCGTCTGTCATGAGTTCGGCAAACCCCTGGTGATCGAGGAGATCGAGCTCGACCCGCCCCAGGCCGGCGAGGTCAAGGTGAAGCTCGCCGTCTGCGCCATCTGCCACAGCGACATCCACTACATGGAGGGCGCCTGGGGCGGCGTGCTGCCGGCGATCTACGGCCACGAGGCCTCCGGCGTGGTGGAGGAGGTCGGCCCGGGCGTCACCCTGGCGGCGCCGGGCGACAACGTGGTGGTGACCCTGATCCGCTCCTGCGGCGACTGCTTCTACTGCGCCCACGGCGATCCCCACCTCTGCAACGCCCGCTTCCCTCTCGACCTGGAGCATCGGCTGCACGGCGAGGGCGGCAAAGACGTGGTCCAGGGCCTGCGCACCGGGGCCTTCGCAGAGTACGTGGTGGTGGACCAGTCCCAGGTCGTGCCGATCCCCAAGGAGGTGCCGCTGGAGAGCGCCTCGCTGCTCGCCTGCGGCGTCATCACCGGCCTTGGCGCCGTGGTCAACACGGCTCAGGTGAAGGCGGGCAGCGCCGTCGTGGTGATCGGCACCGGCGGCGTCGGCCTCAACTCCGTGCAGGGCGCGGCGCTGGCCGGCGCCACGCCCATCGTCGCCGTCGACCTGTCGGACGCCAAGCTGGAGGCGGCCAAGAGCTTCGGTGCCACCCACACGGTCAACCCGACGAGCGACGACGCCAAGAAGGCCGTGCGGGCGCTCACCGAGCGGCGCGGGGCCGACTACTGCTTCGTCACCGTGGGCAGCGTGGCGGCCATCGAGCAGGGACTCGAGCTGCTGCGCCGCGCCGGCACCCTGGTGGTCGTGGGCATGCCCGAGGTGGGCGCAAAGGCCCAGATCGAGGCCCTCAACTTCGCCGACAAGGGCCAGCGCATCCTCGGCAGCAAGATGGGCTCGACCCGGCTCAGGGTCGACGTGCCGCGGCTGGTCTCCCAGTACCAGCAGGGCCGCCTCAAGCTCGACGAGCTGATCACCGGTCGCTACGGCCTGGACGAGATCAACGAGGCCATCGCCTCCGTCAACCGGGGCGAGGCGCTGCGCAATATCATCGTGTTCTGAGGCTGCGCAGGCTTCGCCGCCGAAGGAGGTCTCTGCAAGGCCGTGTCGAAGACTGGGCGGCCGAGAGCTTTCAGCCGCACGCCTTATCCGGCCTACGTGCGATCAGGCGGATTTCGACGATCGTGCCCTCGGTGATCAACTCCGACACGCCGATGGCGGACCAGGCCGGATAGGGCGGATCGACGTATTCATCCTTCACCTTCATGAAGGCGGACAAATGCGTCCGCAGATCGACGTGGTAGCTGATCATCTCGACCACGTCGTCGAACGTCAAGCTGGCTGCCGCCAAGTGCTGTCTGAGAAACTCGAAGGTATCGCGAATCTGCGTCTCCGGATCGGCGGCGACACTGCGGTCCGGACGCGCGCCCGTCACGCCGGAGAAGAAGACGAACGCGCCGGTGTCGAGGACTGGAGAGAAATGCCAGTCGTCCACGTAGTTCGAAAAGGCCGGCGGGGAGATCGTTAACTTCATAAGTTTCCAATCTGTGCGTTGAGGCCGCTGGTGTGCCTCTTCGTCGAGCTGCCGCACAGCCAAAATGCGCACGGCCGTCCGCCGTGTCGTTTGAATGTGGCAGTGGCCGTTGCCGGCGAGCGGCGGATCATAGCGAGTGCGAAAGCCGCAGCCAACAGGCGGTCCGGCACCCCTGGGACCGCAATTGAAGGACCGTCCTTAGTCCGGCGCCGTTGTCCTTGCGGACAGGCGTGGATGGATCGGGTTGATTTCGCCGGGCTGCTCTTCGGGGCTTTTCCGGGACGTGGCGATCTGGCAATCAGGGGAGCGAGTTGATCCGCTGGAGATCGGGTACCCCCATGAAGATCCAGAGCATCGAGAGCTTCAGCACCGAGGACGTCGGCCTGGTCCGGGTGCGCAGCGACGAGGGCGCCGAGGGCTGGGGTCAGGTCTCGCCCTACAACGCCGACATCACCGCCCTGGTGCTGCACCGCCAGGTGGCGCCTCACGCCCTCGGCCAGGACGCCCTCGACATCGACGGCCTGGTCGACCTGGTGGTCGAGCGCGAGCACAAGTTCCCCGGTTCCTACCTGCGCCGGGCCCTGGCCGGCCTCGACACGGCGCTCTGGGACCTGCGCGGCAAGCTGGAGGGCAAGAGCGTCTGCGCCTTGCTCGGCGGCGCCCCGCGGCCCTTCCCGGTCTACGGCTCCAGCATGCGCCGCGACATCACGCCCGAGGAGGAGGCGGAACGCCTGGTGCGGCTGCGGGACAGCCACGGCTACCGGGCCTTCAAGATCCGGGTCGGCCGGGAGTGCGGCCACGACGAGGACGAGTGGCCGGGCCGTACCGAGGCGCTGCTGCCGGCGGTGCGCGCGGCCGTCGGCGACGAGGTCGCCCTCCTGGTCGACGCCAACAGCGGCTACACGCCGAAGAAGGCGATCGAGGTGGGGCGCCTGCTGGAGCAGCACGGCGTCTGCCACTTCGAGGAGCCCTGCCCCTACTGGGAGATCGGGTGGACCAAGGAGGTGACCGACGCCCTCGATCTCGACGTGACCGGCGGCGAGCAGGACTGCGATCTCACCATCTGGCGGCGCATCGTTGAGACCCGCGCCGTCGACATCGTGCAGCCCGACGTCTGCTATCTGGGCGGCCTCACCCGCACGCTGCGGGTAGCGGCCATGGCGGGGGAGGCGGGCCTGCCTTGCGTGCCCCACTCGGCCAACCTGACCCTGGTCACCGTCTTCTCGCTGCACATGATGGGTGCGATTCAGAATGCCGGCCCCTACGTCGAGTTCTCCATCGAGCCGGGCCCCGGCTTCTATCCCTGGCAGGAGGGCATCTTCCGTCCGGCCTTGGTGGCCGAGGACGGCAAGGTGCAGATCCCCGAGGGCCCCGGCTGGGGCGTTGAGATCGAGCCCGCCTGGCTCGAGTCCGCCACGCACCAGATGAGCGCGCTGGACTGAGCGGGTCGGTCAGCCGGCGTCGTCGCTTTGCGATAGGTCCGACGCCACGTAGGCGGCGGAGATGCCGCCGTCGAGGAGCTGGGCCGTCCCCGTGACGAAGGCCGAATCGTCCGAGGCGAAGTAGGCCACCGTCGCGGCGACCTCCTCCACCTCTCCGAGCCGGCCGAGCGGAACGAAGGGCCGGCGTTTTTGCCATTCCTCCGGCTGCCGGATGAGCGAGCGGCCCATCTCGGTGGCGATCAGGCTGGGCGAGACCGCGTTGAAGCGGATGCCTTCGCGGGCGTGGCGCACCGCCATCTCGCGGGTCATGGCGACCAGCGCCCCCTTGCTGGCGGTGTAGGCGATCTGGGGGAAGACCGAGCCCCGGTGGGCGGCGATGGAGGCGAGGGTCACCACGCTGCCGCCACCGGCGCGGACCAGGGCCGGGACGGCAGCCTTGCAGCAGAGGAAGACCGAGGTGAGGTTGACCCGCAAGGTGGTCTCCCAGGTCTCCAGCGAGGTCTCCACCACGTCGCCGTCCTCGGCCAGCAGGATGCCGGCGCCGTTCACCAGCACGTCGAGACCCTCCAGCGCCGCCTCGGCCTCGGCGATCAGGCGCTCGCAGGCCTCGGGCTCGGTCAGGTCCGCCAGCAGGAGATGGGCCTCTCGACCCTCGTGCCAGAGCTCTTCGGCGAGCGCCTCGATCCGTTCGGGATTGCGGCCCGCCAGCGCCACAGTCGCCCCCTCGCGCGCCAGGCGCAGGGCGATCGCCCGGCCGATCTCGCCCGAAGCGCCGGTCACCAGCGCCCGCTTGCCCTCCAGTCGCATATCTCCACCTCCGCCGTTCCATCTGGGCCTTCGCCTTTCCTGCAACGCAGATCATGGCAGAACTTGCCCCTGGGATCTCGCCGGATCGGCGGATAAGCTGGCCGGCCGAAGACGGACCTTCGACCCGGGAACGCCATGAGCCAGCGCGACAGCTTGCCCAATTTTCTGGTGGTGGTCTGCGACCCGGTGGCGCCGTCGGGCCTGATCGGCCAGGCCATCCTGGCCGAGGGCGCCTTCTACGACACCATTCTGCCGGGCGAGGACTTCGCCTCCTGGTCGCCCCGGGACTACCCGGGCCTGCCCACTTCCTCGAAGGACCATGCGGGGCTGGTGATCCTGGGCGGGCGCATGAGCGCCAACGAGGTCGCCGAGAACCCTCACTTCGCGGAGCTGGAGGATCTCGCCCGGGACTTCGAGGCGGCCGAGAAGCCGGTGCTGGGCGCTTGCCTTGGCGCCCAGATCATCGCCCGGGCCCACGGCGCCCGGATCTGGACCATGGACCGGCTGGAGTCCGGCTTCGTCGAGCTGGAGGTGACCGAGGCCGGGCTGCGCGATCCTCTCTTCGAGGGTCTCGGCGATCGGCTCACCCTGTTCCAGAACCACTACGAGGCCTTCGAGCTGCCGGCGGGCGGCGAGACTCTCGTGACCGGCGGCCTCTGCGAGGTCCAGGCCTTCCGGCTCGGGCGCGCCACTTACGGCTTCCAGTTCCACATGGAGGTCTCGGCCGACAGCGTGCGGGAGTGGATGCGCCTCTTCGGCTGGCGCCTGTTCGAGGACGAGCCGCGCCTGCTCACCGAGCTGGACGCGGGCCTCCGGGCCCACATGGAGACTCAGCGCCGGATCGCCGGCCGGGTCTTCGGCCGCTGGGTGGCGCTGGCCCGGTCCGGCTAGGTGCGCGCCGTGACCGCAGCGTTTATGAGTGGGCGGCCCTGGCGGTTGAGGCTGTAGGGGGATCGGTACCGAACGTGCGACTCTCCAAGCTCGCGCTTCTCTTCGTGGTCTTCGTCGACGTTTCGGGGCAGGGGCTTCTCTTTCCCGTCGTCAACACGCTCCTGATGGATCCCACGACCGGCTTCCTGCCCGCGGCGACGCCCGAGGCGGAGCGGCATTTCGACTTCGGCCTGTTGATCGGGACCTTCTATCTCTCCTGGTTCCTGGGCGCGGTCTACGTCTCCAAGCTGTCCGACAGCATCGGCCGCAGATGGGGCTTGCTGCTGTGCCTCTCCGGCGCGCTGATCGGCTATCTTCTGACGATCCTGGCGCTCGCCGTCGGCAGCTTCTGGCTGCTGCTGCTTGGCCGGGTCGTCACTGGTTTCACGTCCGGCAACCAGCCGATTGCCCAGGCGGCCATGACCGACCTCAGCCGCGATGACGCCGAGAAGACGCGGAACCTGGGCTACATCGTGTCCGCCTTCAGCATCGGCCTGCTCGCCGGTCCGCTGATCGCCGGCCTGCTGACGGACCAGGAGCTGCTCGGAGGCTTCGCGTCGCTGAGCCTGCCCTTCTACACCGCCCTGGGCCTCGTGATCGTGGCCTTCATCCTGGTCGCCTGCTTCTACCAGGAGAAGCTCGAGGCGCGCGCGCCGCTGCGGGTCGGGCCGCTAGAGGTCTTCCTCCTGCTTTGGAAGGTGGCGAGTTACCCGACGGTGCTCAGGATCTCGGCCGCCTTCTTCTTTTTCATGTTCGTTTGGAACACCTTCTACGTGTTCGTGGACAACTATCTCTCGAGCCGCTTCCAGGTCGGGACGCTCGGCACCAGCCTGGCCATGCTCGTGGCCGGCGCGGTGCTGGCATTCTCGAGCGCCTTCCTGGTGTCGGCGATCGGCCAGCGCTTCTCGAAGCGGACCATCGTCGCGGGCGCGGCCGGCATCATGGCGCTCTCCTCCTTGCTGATCGTGGTGGCGCCGGCCGCGGCCCTCGTCTACGTGGCGATCGTGCCCATGGCCGGCGCCTTCGCCGTCGGCTACGCAACCCTGCTCAGCCTCTTCTCGGCGAGCGTCGGCAAGGACGAGCAGGGCTGGGTGATGGGCGTCTCCACGGCCCTCTGGACCTCGGGCGCCGGGATCACCTCGGTGATCGGCGGCGATCTCATGGGGCTCGATCTCCATGCGCCCTTCTTGGTCGCCATCGCCTCCGCACTCGTGACCCTGGCTCTGATCGCGATTTTGTGGCGCTACGACGGGGTACGCCAAATCGCCGGGAAGTTGGCTGCCGCGCCTGAATGACGGCGTTTCCTTTGCGGGCGGAGGACGCGTGCGGCCCGGGCGATGTCTAGAGGGGCGATGTCAAGAATTGCGCGGGACCGGTCAAGTTCTTCGTGCGCCGCCTTCCTAGAGTGGCCAGGAGACGGCATGGGGCTTGGCGCCGGTCGGACCGGCGGTCCCCTGCAAGACCGCTCATGTTGCCCGGGAGCGCGGCAATCGATCGAGATGCGCCTTTCACGACCCTGACCGATGCCACAAGCCGGCGTTCCCGCGTTTCCTCGTTGAGGTCGCGCGGATTCCCTGGTGAAATGGCTCTGTACTTCAGATATGAAGGAAATCAGGGCTTTGTCGGGTCTGAGATAGAGGCGGCGGATCCGGGGGTGGATCTCGATCGGTCGTTCGTATTCCAAGAGCAAGAACAGCTGGGAGACTAGGCATGTTTCAGGGAAAGACATCGCGGCGCAACTTCTTGCAGCAGACCGGCCTCTGGGCCGGCGCGTTCGCCTTCGGCGGCGCTTTCGGGCGCCGGGCCCAGGCGGCGCGCGACAAGGAGCTGAACATCTACTGCTGGGAAGGCTACAACTCGGACGACGTGCTCGACCCCTTCCGCCGTGAGTTCGATGCCACGGTGCGGGCCGAGGGCCTGACCTCCGACCCGGACGCCGTGAACCGGCTGAGGGCCGGCGAGACCAGCGTCTGGGACCTGATCAACGTCAACAATCCCTGGGCGCGCGAGATGATGTGGCCGGAGGGCCTGATCAAGGACCTGCCGCGCGACCGCTTCGAGCCCATGATGAAGAAGATGCTGCCCCAGTTCCATCCGCCCTACGAGTGGGCGCTGGACAAGTCGGGCGAGCACCTCTTGGGCATGACCCAGCGCTTCGGGCCGTTCAACTTCGTGGTCAACACCGACAAGATCTCCCGCGACATGGCGGAGGATCAGGGCTTCAAGCTGTTCCTGGATCCCAGCATGAAGGGTCGCTACGGCGTGCTGACCTACGACAACTGGAACATCTACCACATGTGCGTGGCGGCCGATGTGCATCCCTTCAAGAAGCACTCGCCCGAGGAGATCGAGAAGTTCAGTGGCGTGGCCCGGCAGGTCTTCAACGGGGCCAAGAACCTGACCGACGACCTGGTGCAGATGAACCTGGCGCTGATCAACGGCGAGATCGACGCCTACTTCACCGGCGGCACCTACACGGCTTCGCCGGCGCGCTACGACGGCGCCGGCAACGTGCGCGGCATCACCCCGCGTTCGGGCCCCATGGACGGCAAGGGCGGCATCGTCTGGATCGAGCTCACCTCGGTGGTGAACAATCCCGATCCTTCGCCGCTGGCCGAGGAGTTCCTGGCCTACGTGCAGCGCCCGGACATCTCCAAGAAGGTCGCCTTCGCCGAAGGCACCTACAATCCGGTCACCCAGATGGGCGAGCCGGAGGTCTTGGCGTCCTTCGACGCGGACGAGCTGGACGCCATCCAGTGGGATACCCTCGACGAGGAGATGGCCAACAGCGCCGACTACGACATCAATCCCGACTACGCGGAGATGTACGAGATCTATTCCGCGGCCAAGCGGGAACGCGAGGGCTGAGTCGCCGACCGTCGCTCTTTGATGTCGTCATAACCGTTGGCTGGATGGGTCGATGAGTGGTGTGGGATCGGGTCCGATCCTGCGGTTGAGCCAGATCGTCAAGAAGTTCGGCGACTTCACGGCCGTCGCCGAGGTGGATCTGGACATCGCTGAGGGCGAGTTCTTCACCCTCGTCGGGCCCTCCGGCAGCGGCAAGACAACGATGATTCGCGTGCTGGTCGGCATGGAAAGGCCGACCCAGCGGCGAAATCCAGCTGCGCGGCCAGCGCATCAACGAGGTCCCGGCCAACAAGCGGCCGACCTGCATGGTGTTCCAGTCGCTGGCGCTCTTTCCCCACAAGAGCGTCGGCGAGAACATCGAGTTCCCCTTGAAGATCGCCGGCGTCGAGCGGAGCCAGCGCCGCGCCCGGGCGGAGGAGCTGCTGCGGCTGCTCCATCTGCCCAGCGACTACTACGAAAAGGCCGTACAGCAATGTTCCGGCGGCGAGCAGCAGCGTATCGCGCTCGCCCGGGCGCTGGCCTTCGATCCGGAGATCCTGTTCTTCGACGAGCCCCTTTCGGCCCTCGACTTCCGCCTGCGCAAGACGCTGGAGAAGGAGCTGAAGGACATCCACCGGGAGACCGGCAAGACCTTCGTCTACATCACCCACTCCCTCGAGGAGGCCATGGTGATGAGCGACCGCATCGGCATCATGCAGGCCGGGCGGATCGTCCAGGTGGGCTCGCCCAGCGAGATCTACAACCAGCCCCGCAACAAGTTCGTGGCCCAGTTCATGGGCGAGGTGAACACCCTCGAGGTCGAGCGCGACGGCGAGGCGAGCGTGCGCAACCTTTCCGACGGGCGCAGCTATCAGGTGGCGCGCAGCCTGGACGGCTTCGGGCGCGGCTTCCTGATCATCCGCCCAGAGGTGGTGAAGATGGGTGCGGCGGCGGAGGGCCTCGCCAATCGGATCGAAGGCACGCTCTTCAACGACTACGCGCTGGGCTCGCGCATACAGTACCAGGTGCGCATCGAAAGCGACGAGGTGCAGTGGCTGGTCGAGCAGCTCCAGGACGAGCCCTATCGAGGTCAGCCGGGCGATACCGTGACCATCGGCTGGCGGCCCGAGGACTCCATCCTGGTGAGCGAGTGAGGGCGGCGGGATGAGCGCGCGCCCACGCGGTTCCCTCGGCGACTGGATTCGCCAGCCGGGCGTGCTGACCGCCTTGCCGACCACGCTTTTCCTCCTGGTCGGCTTCGCCGGGCCGCTGGTCATCGTGCTGGTCTACAGCTTCATGCCGCCCAAGACCTTTTCCATGCTGCAGGCGCCGACCCTCGCCAATTTCGTGTCGGTGGTGACCGACAGCTACTACATCTCCTTCTACTGGTCCTTCGCGCTCGCCACCGTGACGGTCGGGCTGCTGCTGCTGATCTGCTATCCCATCGCCTACGGCATGGCCAAGCTGTTCGGGCGCTGGGCCAACCTGGTGACCGTGCTGGTGGCCCTGCCACTCTTGATTTCCGAGAACATCAGGCTGTTCGGCTGGGTGCTCTTCCTGCTGAAGAACGGCATCCTCGACGGCTCCTTGCAGGCCCTCTTCGGCGTCAGCATCCCGAGCGTTCTCTACACGGTGCCGGCCATCGTCCTGGGACTGGTCTACGTCTATCTGCCCTTCATGCTGTTTCCCCTGGTGATCGGGCTCTCCATGGTGCCCGACACCTTGAAGGAAGCGGCCTCGGACCTGGGCGCCTCGCGCCTCCAGATCTTCCGCGAGGTGGAGCTGCCGCTCGCCATGCCGGGCGTTCTCATCGGCTGCATGCTGACCTTCATCCTCTCCCTCGGCTCGCTGGCCGAGTCCAAGATCCTCGGCGGCCAGACGGTGGTCATGATCGCCGACGACATCGAATCCGCCTTCACCTTCGCTCAGAACTGGCCCAAGGGCTCCGTGCTCTCGGTCATGCTGATCGCTTTCTCGGGCGTGCTGGTCTTCTTGCTGTTCCGGCGCATCGACCTCGACCGCATCATCGGGCGGCGCTGACATGGCGAGTTCCCGCCCCTCGGTCGCGAAGCCGCTGATCGTCCTCTGGACGATCGCTATCCTCGCCTTCCTCTACCTGCCCATGATCTCGGTGGTGTTGGCTTCCTTCGCCAAGAAGCGATACTTCAGCTTCCCGATCACGGCCTGGGACACCCGCTGGTACGGGAAGGCGATGGAGTCCCTCTCGGTGCGCGACCTGATCGCCACCTCCCTCAGCGTCGCCGTCATGGTGACCGTCTTCTCGGTGGTGCTCGGCTTCTGCAGCGCCCTCGCCTTCGCCCGCTACGAGTGGAAGGGGCGCAAGCTGTTCCAGAAGATCATCCTGCTGCCGATCTTCTTTCCCCAGGCGGTGCTCGGCCTGGCCCTGCTGCTCTGGTTCTCCAATATCGGCATCATCCCCACCTGGAAGACCGCCGTCTTCGCCCACATGATCTGGATCGTGCCCATCGTCACCCTGATCATGTCGATCCAGGTCTACAGTTTCGACCCGGCGCTGGAGGAAGCGGCCTTCGACATGGGCGCCTCGCGCTGGCAGGTGCTGCGCGAGATCACCCTGCCGATCCTCTCGCCGGGCATCGTCTCGGGCGGGATCTTCGCCTTCCTGCTTTCATGGGGGAACTTCCCGCTCTCGCTGTTCTCGACCGGGGCCGACCAGACCGTGCCCGAATGGCTCTACGCCAAGATGGTCTCGGGCTACACGCCCATGGTGCCCACCCTGGGCTCGCTCACCATGGGCGGCGCCGCGCTGCTGCTGATCCTGGTCTATCTGGGTTTCCTGGTGCACCGCATGCGCCACAGGGAGGAGCGCAGCGCCTGAAGTGCTGGCGGCTGGCCGCTCAGCTGCGGGCCAGCCGTTCCCGGTAGTCGCGGGGCGAGACGCCGGTCCAGCGCCGGAACGCCCGGCTGAAGGCGCTGAGCTCGGAGTAGCCCAGCAGGAAGGCGATCTCCGAAAGCGGCATGTGGACCTGCTTCAGGTAGAGCTGCGCCAGGTCCTGGCGGGTGGTCTCCACCAGGTCCTTGTAGGTCAGGCCCTCGAAGGAAAGGGTGCGCTGGACGGCGGAGACCGGCTGGCCCAGCTCCTCGGCGATGGTCTCGAGCGCCGGATAGCCCTCGGGCAGCTTCACCCGCACCTGGTTGCGCAGCCGGTCGATCAGGCTCTGGGGCGCTAGCTGGTTGAGGCCGAGGGCGGTCAAGCAGGTCTGCACCAGGCTCAGGAGCCGGCGGTCGCTGTTGGGCATGCGGCCGGCGAGCGCCTCGCGCCGGAAGAGGAGCGCGTTGGTCGGCTGGTTGAAGTAGACCGGGGCGTCGAAGGCCCGCTCGTGCTCCTTCCAGTCGAGCGGCTTGGGATGCTCGAAGTGGACCTCCTCGGGCGCCCAGGCGGCGCCGTAGCACTCGCGGAAGACGTTGAAGAACATGCCGAGCGAGAGCTCGGCGTCCTGGCGGCGTTCCAGGATGCGGCCGTCGAAGATCTGATACTCCAGGCGCATCAGGCTGTCGGCCTCCGAGAGCCGCATGGTCGAGCCCTGCTGGTGGTACTGGAAGTGGTCGATCAGGTTCTCCAGCGCGCTGCCCACCGTGGGCGAGCAGACCGCCACGTAGCCCCACATGCCGAGATCCCGTGGCTTGAACTGATGGCCGAACCAGAGGCCGAAGTTGTCGTGCCGGGTTTGACGGGCGGCCTCCTCGAAGAGCCCGCAGAAGGCACCCAGGCTGAGGTTCGTGATGGGGTTGTGGATGGTCTCCGGCGCGATCCCGGCATTGCCGAAGATGCGCTCCACGTCGCCGCCGTAATCCTCGATCAGGCTGACGATGCCGGTCGCCGCCGCTGCCAGCACGCCCGGTCCCGGGTCCGCCCGATCCTTGCTCCAGTCCAGCATCGTGGCCTGGCTTTCATTGGTTTGTTCTTGCCGCGGGCCCGGCTCGCTTCCGGCCGGCGGCCGCCTCCGTGCTCCCGTCCAAGGGTGCCTGAAGGCCGTTTCCAATGCAAGACGGGGCCAATGCAAGGCGGGCCGCCGCGAGCGGCTGGCCGGCTCGCCTCCTGCGGGAGATGTCAAGTTCCCTCGGCAAGCTGTCAAGCAGCCGCTTCGTCCCGCGGGCTAAGGTCCGCCGTAGCAAGGGATAGGTTCGGATAGCTGTCGCCGCGCGGGAAGACGCCAGGCATGGGCGAAGAGCCAGGGAAGAGCGAAGAGAAGGACGGGCAGGCATCGATCTCGGCCTACCGGGCCGATGAGATGCTGCAGCGCGCCGAATGGGCGGTCAGCGTCTACTCCCGCTTCGACCGGGCGGCGGTCCTGCGCATCGCCGGGGCGGCGGCCGAGGCCGGCGCCGCCAAGGCGGAGCACTACGCCAAGTGGGCGGTGGAGGAGACCGGCTTCGGCGTGGTCGAGCACAAGAAGATCAAGAATGAGCTCTGCAGCCGGGGCATCTTCGAGCACTACCGGGACCACGACTTCACCGGCTACCGCATCGATCAGGCGCGCAAGATCATCGAGGTGGCCCGTCCGGCCGGCGTGGTCTTCGCGCTCACGCCCTCGACCAACCCGGTCTGCTCGGTCTTCTACAAGATCCTGCTGGCGCTCATGACCCGCAACGCCGTGGTCATCAGCCCCCATCCGGCGGCCAAGGCCTGCTGCGTCGACGCGGCCGAGACCATGCTGCGCGCCGCCGAGGAGGCCGGCGCCCCCGACGGCGTCATCCAGGTGATCTCCGATCCCAACCTCAAGATCATCGACCACATCATGCGCTCCGAGCGCACCAACGTCACCCTGGCGACCGGCGGCACGCCCATGGTGCGCGCGGCCTACAGCTCCGGTAATCCGGCGCTGGGCGTCGGGCCGGGCAACTGCCCGGCCTACGTGGACACCGGCGCCGACGTGGCCGCCGCGGCGCGGCACATCGCCGACAGCAAGTCCTTCGACAACTCCGTGCTCTGCACCAACGAGTCCGCGGTCGTCGCCCACAAGGAGATCTCCCAGCGCCTGCGCCGGGAGATGACCCAGCAGGGCTGCCACTTCGTGAGCGAGAGCGAGCGCGAGCGGGTGGCCGAGACCCTGTTCCCCGAGGGCCGCTTCAATGTGGAGCTGCTGGGACGCTCCGCCACCGCTATCGCCCGGGCCTGCGGTCTCTCCGTTCCCCAGGCGACCAGGGTTCTGGTGGTGCCGCTGGCGCGCATCGGCGACGACTATCCGCTGAGCCGGGAGAAGCTCTGCCCGGTGCTGGGCTACTACGAGGTGGAGAGCGCCGAGGCCGGGCTGAACGCCTGCCGGGCCATGGTGCGCCGCCAGGGCGCCGGCCATTCGGCCGCCGTGCATGCCAAGGACCCCGGCCTCATCCTGCGCTTCGGCGCCGAGCTCAACGTGCTGCGCATCGCGGTGAACGCGCCCTGCAGCGTCGGCGCCGCCGGTTTCCAGACCCACCTGGCGCCCTCCATGACCGTGGGCACGGGCTTCTTCGGGCGCAGCTCGATCGACGAGAACGTGGGGCCCCAGCACCTGATCCAATGGGCCCGGGTCGCCTTCAACAGAGACGAGGCGGTCGACTTCGCCCGCTACCAGGGCCTGCCGCTGCGCACCCAGGGTGACGCCGCACCGCCGCGGCAGAACGGCGTCGAGGCGGACCAGGACGAGCTGAGGAACGAGATCCGCCAGATCATCCTGGAAGAGCTGCGCGGCCTCAGGGCCGAGCTGCGGTGAGCGCGGGGCCGGGAAGGGAGAGCCGACGGGCGGAGCCATGGCGACCATTCGCTCCTACATCTTCATCGACCAGCTGCAGCCCAAGACCATGTGCTACCTGGGCACCTTCATCCGCGGCTTCCTGCCGCGTACCCACATGGCGGCCCAGGTCATCGAGGTCCAGCCCGGCCTCGACATCGAGCCCATCACCGACGTCGCCATCAAGACCGTGGACGTGCAGCCCGGCCTGCTCGTCGTGGAGCGCCAGTTCGGCTACCTCGAGTTCCATTCCCACTCGACCGCCGCGGTGCGGGCGGCGGGCGAGGCGGTGCTCGACTATCTGGGCGCCAGCGAGGCCGACGCCATGAAGCCCGAGATCCTCGCCTCCAAGATCGTCAAGCGGGTCGACAACTACCACGCCTTCCTGATCAACCGGAACAAGGCGGGCTCCATGATCTTGCCCGGCGAGTCCCTCTTCGTGCTGGAGATGCAGCCGGCCGCCTACAGCATCCTGGCTGCGAACGAGGCCGAGAAGGCGGCGGAGGTGAAGCTGGTGGACTACCGCATGATGGGCGCCACCGGGCGGCTCTACCTGAGCGGCCCCGAGGCCGACGTGCGGGCGGCGGCCCGGGCGGCCGAAGACGCCCTGCTGGCGAGGCTCTGAGCCATGGCCGAGCGCATCGACCGGGAGGAGATCCGCCGCATGGTGCGCGAGCTGCTGCGCGACGTGGTGGGCGCCGAGGCCCGGCGCGAGACGCCGCCCGAGACCCAATCCGCGGTACCGGCGGGCGCGGGCGGCGGCCTCTCGGAGCGGGTGCGCGCGGCGCTCGACAAGGGCGGCGGCATCGAGGTGGCGATCGCCAGCGATTCCGACCTCAACGCCTTCGCCCAGCAAGTGGCGCTCTGCGCCCTGGAGCGCGATCTCCTGGGGGCCATCGCCTCCAACCGGGTGCGCTTCCGCCTTGCGGGCGGCAGTGGTGGCGCCACGGCACCGGCCGAACCGGCCGCGCCGCGGCGAGAGGCAAAGGCATCCGAGCCGGCGCCGGCCTCGCGCGCAGGCACCTACGAGTGGGAGCGTGGGCTCCTCAACGAGACCAAGATCGCGGAGATCGCCAAGAGCCATGACAAGCTGGTGCTCGGCCCGCAGGCGGTCCTGACGCCCCTGGCGCGGGACCGGGCCGGCGCCCTCGGCTTGCAGATCGTGAGGATGAGACGATGAAGACGGGTTACGTGGTCGGTCGCGTCTGGGCGACCAAGAGGCTTTCGGAGCTGCCCTCGGGCGCGCTCCTGGAGATCGACCTGGAGGCGGACGGCGGGTCCGGCGAACGGGTTGTCGCCTTCGATCCGCTCGGCTGCGGCGAGGGCGAGCGGGTGCTGGTCACCCAGGGCTCGGTCGCCAAGGGCTGGTTCCAGGACGGGGGTGCGGTCGTCGACGCGCTGGTCATCGGCTCCCTCGATCTCACCGGCGAGGAGAAGTCCCCGCCGCGCAAGGCCAGGGCGAAGGCGTCCTGATCTCGAACGATTACGACATTGGAAAGCGGGTTTCGAAATAGGAGGATCCCAACATGCAGAACGCGATCGGCTTCGTTGAGACTCGGGGTTACGTGGCGGCCTTCGCCGCGGCGGATGCCATGGTGAAGGCGGCGAACGTGACCATCATCGGCCGGGAGCAGATCGGCGCCGGGCTGGTCTCGGTGCTGGTGCAGGGCGACGTGGGCGCCGTCAAGGCGGCCACCGAGGCCGGCTCCGAGGCGGCCTCGACGGTGGGCGAGGTGGTCTCGGTCCACGTCATCCCCAGGCCCCATCCGGACGTGACCAAGACCTTCGGCGCGGGCTGAGCCTCGCGGCGGCGGGGACCCTGACCGGCGGCCGCGGCCTCCGTCGCGGTTGCGGCGGCGGTCCCGCGAGGTGCCGGGGAGGTCGATGTGGCGCAGCTCCGAGTCTATCTCAGGATCGAGGATCTGAGGCGCCAGTTCGCGGCCTACATGGCGACGCCGGTGCGCGCCCGCGGCTACGTGCCGATCGAGGGCATGCACTCGCTGATCGTCGAGGTCGCGCCGGCGCTGGCGATCCACCGGGTGATCGACCTGGCCCTCAAGTCGGTGCCGGAGGTGGAGCCCGGCATCCTCTTCGTCGAGCGCCAGTTCGGCATCCTCGAGCTGCACGCCCGCGACCTCGGCGACGTGGAGCGCGCCGGCCAGGCGATCCTCGAGGGCATCGGCGCCGAGGCCGGCGACCAACTGAAGCCCGAGATCCTCTTCACCGACATGGTCGAGGCGGTCAGCGACCACCACGCGGTGATTCTCAACCGCAACCGCGACGCCTCCATGATCCTGCCGGGCGAGTCCCTGCTGCTGGTGGAGATGACCCCGGCCCTCTTCGCCGCGGCCGCCGCCAACGAGGCGGAGAAGGTGGCGCCCGAGAACACCCTGGTCGACGTGCAGATGATCGGCGCCTCGGGCCGCGTCTTCATCTCCGGCGTCCCCGAGAACATCAGGACCGCCCGCGACCACATCATGGTCATGCTCGAATCCGTGCAGGGGAAGGCGGGATGATGGGGCAGTCGCTATACTTGGATTTTCAGCAACATATTGATTCCAAAATGAATAGTTGACATTGTTGCCTCAGGGAGATTCACTCATTGGTGGTGGGAACGCCGGGCTAACCTCGAGTTGTGGGTAGAACATATTCCCACGGCGTTCACGTGGACGCTCAGCATCAAGACGCTGGGCTATTGGCCGGTGAATCAGGCGAGGCCGGGGCCCACCACTGACGCGGATAGCCGTAGAAGCGGAACACTTCTTGTTGGTCATTCCGCAATTGTGCTTTGCGCCAGTTGGGCATCAACTTCACTCCATATCCGGAGATCTGGCCATCGGATGTGTCAGGGTATCGCGCCATCTTCGGCTCGAGAAGTTTCGCGAATACTGGATCGCAGTTGCCGGTATCGAACACATCGCATGCTTTGAAGAATGCACCTGCGACGATATCTGCTAGTTGCAGCCCCGCACGATCTTGGTGGTTGTGGACCTCCAGCAAATCCCGATGCATTACAGACCACGAGAGGTCGCCCAGTGGGAGATAGAGGTTCTTGCCTGAGCTTTTCATTCGTAGCCAGTCATAATACGCACTCATCTGGGCATAGGACAATCCGCCGCGGTTGCTGTATTCGACCTTGAGCTTTCGTACCAAGCCAAAATCCTTGTTCGACCGTTGCTCGACGAAATGAGTTACTCGCTCCAACAGCAGCCTCGTTAGCCAACAATAGAACCAGTTCTGAGATGGGATTATCTCAGCAAATGGATTTCGATATCCCCGCATGTTCTTCTTGTTTGAGGCGACTACGAAACAACGTACGGGTAGACCGGCTAGTTCCGTGCAGACTTTTCTTTTCTTAGCAGCGTTTAGGTGCTTGAAGTGCAGTCCTTTGCGCTGGTGGTGACGCATTTGGGAGATGATGCCCTTCACCCAGGTAACCGTTTCTTTTTCTCTTGTCGCTGCGATGACAACAGCGGAGAGGACTAACCACTCGCTCGCACCATTCCGATCAAGTGGTTTAACCCTTCGCAATCCGTCATCGCCTGACTCATCAATATAGGCAATGTAGTCGTAGCGAGGTTTGGGATATGGCTCTGAGATTTTAGACACAACATATACAGGTAACGAATATTGGATGTTCGAGTCAAACTAACCGGTTGGTCCAAATTGATGAAGTTCGTACTTGACCAGCAAGGACTGGCTGCAAGTGAAACCATTTCTGGTCTTAGCGCCGTCGATAAAAGCCGCGACGAACTCTTACGAAACCTATCCCCACTTACTCAAAGCTAAGAGGGCGGCTCGACGAAACGATCTTCGGGGATGACCGCGACCGGGGTCAGCTCCACCAGGAAGTCCGCCTGGCCGAGGCCGGCGACCATGACCGAGGTGCTGGCCGGCGGGTCCTTCGGGTCGAGGTACTCGCTGCGCACCTCCTGGATGATCGGGAACTGGGCCCGGTCTGTGAAGTAGGTGGTGACCGCCACCAGGTCCTCCAGGGTGCCGCCCACCGCCGCCAGCAGGGTGCGGATGTTCTCGAAGCACTGGCGCGTCTGGGCCCGCACGTCGCCCTTGCCGACAAGTCTTTCCTCTTCGTCCCAGGCGACCTGGCCGGTGAAATGGATCACGCGGCCCTCGGGCTGCACCACGCCCATGCTGAAGCCCCGGCCGCGCGGCCGCCAGCAACCCGCCGGATTGAAGCCCTTCGCCACCCTGCCCTCCTCGGAAAATCTTTGGAGGCCCAATGATGGGTGCGCGCGGCGCTCTTGTCGAATGGCGGATTGCTTGCCTTTAGTAAGGGGTAACGCCCGCGCCCTAGGCTTGGGCGTCCATCCGCGGCCCTGGAGACGCGCGTGCCCGAGACCTCTCTGCCCTGCCGGCTTTCGGTCTTCCTCGCCCGCGTGGCCTCGCTGGCGGTCGTGCTGCGCCGGGGGCCGAGCGACTGGGCGCAGCTCGTCCTCTGGGAGCGCGACGGCGACCGCTTCACGCCTGGCCAGTGGTTCCGCGGCCGGGTCTACGAGCGGCGCTGCGACCTCTCGCCCGACGGGCGGCTGTTCGTCTACTTCGCCGCCAAGCACGGGCGGCGTGAGGACAAGGACGATGTGGGCGAAGCCTGGACCGCCATCTCCCGGCCGCCCTACTTCACGGCGCTCGCCCTCTGGCGCAACCTGGGGAGCTGGTACGGCGGCGGCGTCTTCGAAAGCAACCACCGGGTCTTGCTCGACACTGCTTGCGGCAACGAGGCCCATCCCGACTTCCAGCCCCGCGGCCTCGATCTCGGCCGCTGCCCGGCGGACAGCGCGCCCTGGGAACAGCGGCTGCTGCTGGGCGGCTGGCGTCTCGCCCAGCGCGGCTTCGATCCCCGCACCCACCGCCGGGTCGGCGAGCGGGAGGTCTGGGAGCGGCCGAACGCAGCCCTCGGCGCCACCCTCTGCCGGGAGGTGGAAGAGGTCGACTTCGCCCGTTTCGGCGGGCCCTATGGGGACAGCTACTGGCTGGAGGCCGGCGGGGATCTGGTTCCTCTGACGGACGCCGCCTGGGCCGACTGGGACGGCGAACGGCGCCTCGTCTTCGCACGGGACGGGCAGCTCTTCGAGGCGAGCCTCGAGGCCGGCTGCTTGCGCGAGCGCGAGCTCTACGACTTCAATCCGCTGACGCCCGAAGAGGTGAAGACTCCCGACTGGGCGCGCCGCTGGTAACGGGCGGGCGGGCGGGGACGCGCTCTCAGCCGAACTTGCTCAGGTAGTTCTCCGCCAGGGCGACTGTGCCCTCGGTGTAGTCGACGCCCATGTCCTGGGCGAGGTCGGTGGCTGAGTGGGAGCCGATCCAGGCGACCAGCAGGAGACGGCGCAGCATGACGAAGGTGAGGATCTCCCGCTCGTCCTCGGCGGGCAGGTCGAGCACCTTGCGGTAGCCCGTGACCCAGGCGTCGATCAGCTCGGGCACGTCGGGGCGGTGCTCGATGAAGCTGACGGCGGTGCCGAAGTCGTACATGAACCACCCGAGCCCGCAGTCGTCGAAGTCGATCACCCGGGTGCCGTTCTCGTCCACCAGCAGGTTGGCGAGGCGGATGTCGGCATGGATCACGCCGAAGCGCTCGGGCCCCTGGCCGTAGGCCTCGAGCCGGCGCTTGATGGCGGCCGAGAAGCGCACGAAGAGGGCGGCCTTCTCGGCGTCGAGGCCCATGCCGTCCTGCCAGCGGCCCCAGTAGGGCGCGTCGCCCAGCATGTGGTCGTAGGTCCAGACCAGGCGCTCGAAGTTGGCCGGGCGAGCCCACGACTTGGCGTGCTTGTGCAGGCGGCCGGAGATCTCGCCCAGCTCCTCGAAGGGGCCGAGCAGGTCGCCGCTCTCGTCGGGCTCGTGGCCCTCCAACCAATCGAACAGCACGCAGTGGCGCGGGCGGGGCACGCCCTCGGTCGCCACGTCCTGGATCAGCTCGCCGTCCTTGCCGGCGATCGCGATCGGCGTCGGCACGCCCGCCTCCTCGCGCAGCGCCTTCATCCAGGCCAGCTCGCTGCCGATGCCGTTCTTGGTGTGGTAGTCCTCCCGGTGGACCCTCAGGGCCCAGCGGCCTCTGCTCGCCGGCGCGTCTACCCGGTAGGTCATGTTTTCCGAGTAGTTGATCAGGCCGACGCAGGCGTCGGCCGGCAGGTCGTAGCGGGCGAGCGCGTGCTGGGCGAGCTCGGCGATCCGCTCCAGCTGGCGCTCCGGGCTCAGGTCGTCGAAGGACTCCATGCCGGTCGTTTGCCTCCCTTCGATTGACGTTTCTTTCTTCCCGGGCTCCCGCTCCGACGCGGGAGAGACGGCCTCAGGCCGCCTTCCGCCGGGCGCCGCCGAAGGCCTCGGCCCGGGCCTGGCCCACCGCGGTCTCCAGCCGGTTCAGCACCTCCTCGCAGAGGAAGCGGTCGTAGAGGATGCCGGGCTTGAACTGCAGCACCCGCGGGTCGAGGGTCGAGAAGATCGCCCAGACCCCGTTCTCGTAGAGCGCCTTCATGACGTGCATGGCGCCCTTCTCGTGCTCGAACTCCAGGCCCATGACCACGCCGCGCTGGCGGATGCCGACGAAGAAGTCAGGGTAGCGGTCCTGGATCCGGCGCAGGCCGTCGCGGAAGGCTTCTGCGATGTAGTGGACGATGGAGCGGGTCTCAGGCCGCTGGCAGATCTCGATCACCTTGAGGGCGGCGATGCAGCCGAGCTCCGCCCCCCCGAAGGACGACATGTGGCCGAAGCCGTCCTCCTTCAGCCAGGCGGCCGAACGGTCGTTGGCGACCACGGCGGCGATCGGGTAGATGCCGCCCGAGAGGCCCTTTCCGGTCACCAGCATGTCGGGCACCACGCCATAGGTCTCGATGCCCCACATCTCGCCACAGCGCATTAGGCCGGTCTGCACCTCGTCGGCGATGTAGAGGGTGCCGACCTTCTCGCAGGCCCGCTTGATGGCCTGGAGATAGCCCTCCTTGGGCAGCGGGAAGCCGTAGGTGGCGGGAATGGTCTCCATGATGACGCAGGCCGCGTCGCCCGCCAGGATCGCCCGCTCCATGGCCTCCCAGTCGTTGAAGGGCAGCTGGACGATGTCCTCGGGCCCGCCCTCGCTCAGAAAAAGGCGCGAGAAGCGCTGGTCGCCGCACTGCACGGCGAGCCCCGTGTGCCCGTGATAGCAGCGCTGGATGGAGATGATCTTGCGGCGCTGGGTGGCGTGGCGGGCGCTCTTCAGGGCGATGTCGATGGCCTCGCCACCGCTGGCGGCATAGATGGTGTAGTGCAGCCCCGGCGGGGTCACCTCGGCCATCTTCTCGGCCAGCTTGGTGCGCATGAGGGCGGGAAAGTGGTGGTTGCCGATGTCGAAGCGGTCCATGCCCGCGCGCACCGCCTCGACCACCTCGGGATTGCGGTGGCCCACGTTGTAAGTGCCGCCGTTCAGGTGCATGTCGATCAGCCGCCGGCCGTCCATGTCGTAGAGGTAGTAGCCCTCGCGCCGGTCGATCACCAGGTCGACCCCGAAGCGCTGCCAGTCCGAGGTCTTGCCGGGGTTCCAATACTCCTTGGAGCGTTCGAGAAAGTCGTCCTTGGCCTGGCTCATCTACCACTCCGCCTCGCCGCCGCGATTCCCGGTCGCCGCCCTCCGTCACGGCGCCCAAGAGCAGGGCCGAGAGAGGGAGCGCCAATCCTGCATGAGAGCCTAGGCCGCGGCGCCGGGCGGACGCTTGACAGGAAAACGCCGATTGTTGACATCCCGGGAAGGAACCCGGCCAGCGAGCGGCCGGCAACCGGCGGCGCGCTCGCAACGATTTGCAGCGCCAAGCCTGACGCTCGTGCTAACATCCGGGCGACAGGGACGCATCAGGGAGGCCCCAATGCTTGGCAATTTGACCCGTATTTTGAGATCGCTGGCGGTCGCCGGCACCTTGGTCCTCGCGGCCGGCGCCGCGCAGGCCCAGAACATCCCGGAGTCTCCGGACCCGATCAAGCTGGCGATCCACGAGTGGACCGGCCAGCACATCACCACCTACATCGCCGGACACATCCTCGAAGGCATGGGCTACGACGTCGAGTACGTCACGGCGGCCTATCTGCCGTCGGCCACGGCCATCTCCGACGGCAACATCACCGGGTCGCTCGAGGTCTGGGACAACAATCTGGGCGAGTTCTTCCCCAAGCTGATCAGCGATGGAAAGATCGAGGACATCGGCGACACCGGCCTCGACGCCCGGGAAGGCTGGCTCTATCCCAAGCACGTGGAGGGGCTCTGTCCCGGCATGCCGGACTGGGACGCCTTCCTCGGCTGCGCCGAGATGTTCGCCGTCGCCGAGACCTTCCCCAAGGGGCGGTTCCTCGAGTACCCGGCCGACTGGGGCGACCGGGCGACCCAGCTGATCGTCAGCCACGACCTGCCCTTCGAGGCCGTGCCCGCGGGCAGCGAGGGCGCGCTGGTGGCCGAGCTGAACGCCTCGATCCAGAAGCAGTCGCCGCTCGTGATGATGTTCTGGGCGCCCCACTGGGTGCTGGCGACCACCGAGACCAACTGGGTCGACATTCCCGAGGATCTGGTGGTCGAGGGCAGCATGCAGAAGCCGCGCACCTTCAAGGTGGTCTGGCCGGGCACCAAGGACAAATGGCCGGCGGCCTACAAGTTCCTCAACGCTTTCCAGATCACCAACGAGGTGCAGGAGCCGCTGATGGACCTGATCGACAACCAGGGCCAGGACGCGATCGAGCTGACCCGCCAATGGGTGGCGGACAACGAGAGCGTTTGGAAGCCCTTCGTCGACCAGGCGACCATGTAGAGGCGCCAATCGCTAGCTAGCACCAAAGGGGCCGGGCGTGACGCCCGGCCCCTGTCGTTTGGGGCGGCGGCGGACGGCGCAGCCGTCGTGCGGCCCAGGCAGGAGAAGCGACATGAAGCTCTATGCCGTGCGGGTCTTCGTCCGCGACTGGAACGAGGCCTGCGCCTTCTATGGCGAGACCCTGGGGCTGCCGGAGCGCTTCCGCAACGAGGACATGGGCTGGGCCGAGTACGACCTCGGCGGCCCCTGCTTCGGCATCGAGCGGGTGCGTCCCGGCGACGACGAGGGCGAGGCCCTGGTGGGGCGCTTCCTCGGCGTCTCGCTGAACGTGGACGACATCGACGGGACCTACGAGACCCTGAAGGCGAAGGGCGTGCGCTTCACGGCGCCGCCGGAGAAGCAGCCCTGGGGCGGAAGCCTCGCCCATTTCGAGGACCCCGACGGCAATGTCCTCACATTGCTCGGCTAGGGCTCGTCGGCAATCCGCCAGTCGATTGCCACGTCGCCGCGGAAGTTGATGCCGCTGACGGAAAGCATGTAGACGCCGGGCTCCGTCAGGGGGACCTCCAAGCGCTCGTTGGCGTCCGCGCTGAATCGGGCGCGGCGCAGCATGGGCTCGCCGTAGAGGAAGCCCGGCCAGCGCCAGGCGAAGACCACCAGGGTGCCGCGGGAGATCTCCAGGTCGAGGTCGACCAGCAGGGTCTCACCGCCGGCGGAGACGATGCGGCCCAGGGTGCGGTTCTGCTGCCGCCAGTAGCTGCCGGACTTCTCGAAGTGCCCGGCGCGGAACAGCGACACCTGATAGCCGCGGTTGAAGTATCCGAAATTGAAGGTGAAGAGGGTCTGGCCGAAGAGGTACCAGGCGAGGAACGCCAGGGCGACGACGGCGGCGACGGTCTTGGCCTTGCCTTTCAGCTCGATGCGGTGGGCCATGGCGCCTCAGCCCTCCCGCCCGCCGCCCGGACCGCCGTCCACGGTGCGCCAATCGATGGCGACTGCGCCCTGCAGGCGGTGGGCGTGCATGAAGATTCGGTAGAGGCCGGGCTCGCCCGGCGCGAATTCGATGCGGCCAGTCTCGCTGCTGTCCATCAGGCGCGGCCCGATGTCGCGGGGCCGATTGGCGAAGATGGGCCATTTCCAGACGGTGAGGGAGGCCTTGCCCTCGTCGATGGTCAGCTCGTAGTCGAGGATCAGCCGTTCCTGGCCGCCCAGCAGGACCTGTCCGATCATGGGCATTCCGGCCTCGATCGCCGGGAAGCGGCGCTCGTAGTGGCCATTGTCGAACCCGGCGCTGCGGTGGCCGGTGTTGGGGCCCCAAGCCCAGACCCAGACGAAGTTCGGCACCTGGCCGGCCAGTAGGACCACGGCCAGCACGGCGCCGATGCTCAGGACCGCCTTGGCGTTCCAATCGATCTTCTTGCCGTAGCGTTTCACGCGCCGCGCCTCGTCCCTGTCCGGGCTTCGTGGAATAGGCCGAGGCTAGCGGCGGCCTCTTAAGAGAGGCCTAAGCACCGGCCGGGCCCCGCCGGCAGGCACGGCCGTAGGCGAGCATTTCTGAGGCGTTCAGCGGACCGGGGCGATTGAACAGGGCCCGCGATGGCCGCCTGGCCAGACCGCTGGTCCTGAAATAGTCTCGCGCCGGGGCCCGAGGGGCCAACGCGCCACGGCGATGCCTGCTTTGCTCGGGTGCCGCCCGGCGCCCGTGAAACGCTTGGGAAGGCGGCCGCCATGACAGAACTTGGGTTCGGTGTCCTCGGCACGGGATACATCGCCGGCAAGATCGCCGACGCCATCGAGGCCGCCGGCAAGGCCCGCCTCGCGGCCGTCGCCAGCCGCGACCTGGCCAAGGCGGAGACCTTCGTCGCCGGGCGGTCCGGCGCGCAGGCCGTCGAGGGTATCGGGGCCCTGCTGGCGCGCCCGGACGTGGAAGCCGTCTACCTGGCCATTCCGACCGCCGGCAAGGAAGCGGCGGCGCTGGCCGCGGTCGCCGCCGGCAAGCATGTCCTGATCGAAAAGCCCCTCGCGGACGCCGGCTCCGTCGAGCGCATGGTCGACGCCGCGGCCACGCGGGATCTGGTCTTCATGGACGCGACCCACTTCGTCCATCACCCGCGCCGGAACGCCGTCAGGGCGGCCCTTGCCGAGCGGGTCGGCCGGCCGCAGGTCCTGCACAGCGACTTCTACAGCCGCCTGGACCAGCGCACGAACATCCGCTTCGACACCGCTCTGGAGCCCATGGGCGCTCTGGGCGACCTCGCCTGGTACTGCATGCGGGCCGTGATCGAGTACTTGCAGCCCAAGGGAGCGCTGGCCGCGGCGGAGGCGGCCTGCCGGCGCGATCCAGGAACCGGCGCGGTCGTGCAAGCCTCCGGCCTGCTCGCCTTCGAGAGCGGCGAGAACGCGACCTTCGGCGCCGGCTTCGACAGCGGCAACCGTGTCACCGACCTGATTCTCATCGGCCCCAAGGGCGTCATCACCATGGACGACTTCGTGATGAACTGGACAAACAGCATCTCCTCCGATGCGCCCGACGTGCCGACGGGCTATGTCCACCGCAGCGCCGCGAAGACCCGCAAGGACTTCGTCTTCGTCGAGACGCCCTCCGACACGCCCCAGCACGTCCTGATGATCGAGGCCTTCGCCGACCTGGCCCGCTCCGGCGACCGGGCGGCCCGGGACGCCTGCGCCGACGCCACCCGGACCACGCAACTCTACCTGGACGCGGCCTGGGCCAAGATCGCCGGCGCGTCCGCAGTGTGACGCACCGGGCCGCCGTCTAGGCGTTGAGGGATTGCGCGAGGCGGATGCGTTTGCGGGTCTCCCGGGGTGTCTCCGCGTAGACCTCCTTGTAGGTCCGCGCCAGGTGGGTGCTGTCGTAGAAGCCGCACTCGAGGGCGACCTCGGTGATCCGGCGCGAGGTGTTGCAGAGCAGCCAGTGGGCGTGGTCGAGGCGCATGCGGCGCCAGAAACGCCCGGGCGCCGTGCCGACCCGGCGCGCGAAAGCCCGGTCGAGACTGCCCAGGGTGACCCCCACCTTGCGGGCCAGGACCTCGATCGGATAGGGCGTGTCGATGCTCTCCTCCATCAAGGAGACGGCGCGCTCCACATGGGGGTCGCCGCAGGAGGCCGCGTGCTCGTAGCGGCGGCGGGGCACCTGATGGGCGAGACGGTGCTGCTCCACCACCATGGAGTGAAGGCTCTTGATGGCCCGCGCCTTGCCGCAGTGCTTGGCGATCAGGTCCGCCGCAAGATCGATGGCGGCCGTGCCGCCCATGCAGGTGATGACGTCGGCATCGGCCACGTAGGCCTCGTCGGTCACCGGGATGACCTCGGGAAAGAGCGCCTCCAGCTCCGGGGCGTGGCGCTGGTGGACGCTGCAGCGCCGGCCGTCCAGCAGCCCGGCCTTGGCCAGCAGGAAAGAGCCGGTGCAGAGGCCGACCAGCGGCACCTTGGCCGCGGCGGCCCGGCGCAGGAAGTCGAAGGTCGCCGGCGGCAGCTCCAGGCTCGCGGGCAGCAGGCCGCCGACCACCACGACGTAGTCGAACCCGCCGGGATCGCCGTGCAGCTCCCAGGGAGTCACCTCCAGCCCGCAGCTGGAGCGCACCGGCGCGCGCTCCGCGGCCAGCAGGGTCCAGCGGCAATAGATCTGGCGGCTGTAGTCGGCCACGTCGGCGGCGTGCCTGAGGGCGTCGATGAAGCCAGCGAAGGGCAGCAGGGTGAAGCAGGGCGACAGCAGGAAGCCGACACGCAGTTCCGGTTCCCTGGGCGACGAGGGTGCCTCGGGCGGCGGCGCGAACGGCCCGCACTCGGTCATGGATCTTTCCTCCTCCCTCGCGGCGCGGCGCAGGATCACGCAGCCAGGCAACCGGCACGGTTAGATTCATACCGAAAAACGCGTGATCCGTACGATACTTTTTGCGCCCGCCCGCTAGAATATCCACTGGAGGTGCAGCACGACATGCGGTCCCCGCGGCGCCGTTCGCGGGACCGAATCTTCACGAAGGGGAGGGCAACCATGCAGAAAAAGACTCTTTCGCGCGGCCTGCGCCGGGCGCTGGCCGGCGCGGCGCTCTTTGCGCTCGCGGGCGGCGGTTTCGCGTCCGTGGCGCAAGCCGACGACCTGGAACTGATCGAGGCCGGCACGCTGATCGTCGCCTTCAACGGCGACATGCCCGGCACCGGCTACCAGGACGGCAAGCTGATCGGCCTGGACGGCGAGCTCATGCAGTGGACGGCCGACCAGCTCGGCCTCAAGGTGGATCCCGCGCTCATGGAATGGGCGGCGGAGATCGCCTCGGTCAAGGCGCGCCGGGTCGACATCATGCACGGCATGATGGGCTGGAACGACCAGCGCATCAAAGTGATCAACATCTCCGATCCCATCTACTACGGCGGCGCCAACATCACCCAGAAGAAGTCGACCAACTGGAGCACGGTGAAGGATCTCGAGGGCAAGACCATCGCCACCATCCAGGGCTTCGGCTGGATCGACCAGCTCAAGCAGATCGAGGGCTCGACGCTGAAGCTCTATGACACCAGCGACGCGGCGATCCGGGATCTCCTGGCCGGGCGCATCGAGGCGCTCTTCGCCGACCCGCCGCTGATCCAGTACGCCATCTCCAAGAACCCGGACTGGGACATTCATGCGGTGCCGATCACCCAGGCCTTCGAAGAGAAGTATTCGCTCTTGACCGGCAAGTACAACGTCGTCTTCGGCCTCAGCAAGGAAGCTCCCGGGCTGCTGGAGGCGGTCAACGCCAAGATCGCCGAGATGTGGCAGACCTGCCTGAACCTCGAGGTGGCGAAGAAGTACGGCCTCGGCAACAAGTCCTGGTTCGACCCGGGCGAGCTCAACCTGCGCGCCGGCGTCGACCGTCCCAAGGACTGGAAGCAGCCGACGCTGCCAGCGAGCTGCAGCTGAGCGCAAGGCCCAGACCGGGCGGGTGAACTGAGAGCCAGGGTCCGGACCATCTAGGGTCCGGGCCCTGAGCATCTCTCGTTCCGCCCGGCCGCCGCCCGGAGGTGCGCATGGCCGCTCCGCTGCTGCGCGTCGAGAATCTGCACAAGAGCTTCGGCAGCCTGGAGGTGCTGAAGGGCGTCGACGCCACCCTCGAGCGCGGCCACAAGACCGCGGTCATCGGCCCCAGCGGCTGCGGCAAGTCGACCCTGCTGCGCTGCATCAACTACATGGAGACGCCGAGCCAAGGCCACGTCTACCTGGAGGGCGAGCTGTTCGGCGAGAAGCGGTCGAACGGCGGCTATGTCCGCATGACCGAGAAGGAGCTCGCCCAGCAGCGCGCCCACGTGGGCATGGTGTTCCAGGGCTTCTATCTCTGGCCGCACCTGTGCGCCCGCGACAACGTGGCGATCGCGCCCATGAAGGTGCGCGGCATGAGCAACGCCGACGCCTACGGGCTGGCCGACGCCATGCTGGAGAAGGTGCACATGTCCCACAAGGCCGAGGAGTTCCCCGAGCGGCTCTCCGGCGGCCAGCAGCAGCGGGTCGCGATCGCCCGGGCGCTCGCCCAGGAGCCCAAGCTGATGCTGTTCGACGAGCCCACCTCGGCCCTCGACCCGGAGCTGATCGGCGAGGTGCTGAAGGTGATCCACGAGCTCGCCGACGAGGGCCGCTCCATGGTGCTGGTCACCCACGAGATCCGCTTCGCCCGGGACGTGGCCGACTGGGTCATCTTCATGGGCGACGGCGTCATCGTCGAGGAGGGCCCGCCGGAGGAGGTCCTCGGCGCGCCCAAGCACGACCGCCTGCGCGCCTTCCTGCGCCAGATCGTCGAGCACTAGGCGGCGGGCGGCCCGGACTTTGGAGGCCCTGGTCCAGAAGATCCTCGATCTCGGCGGGCCGCTGCTGCTGGGCGCGGTCACCACCGTCGAGATCACGCTGGCCTCGCTGCTGGCGGCCATCGTCATCGGCCTGAGCCTGGCCCTGCTCAGGCTGACCCGGATCCGGCTGCTGCACTGGCTGATCGACGCCTACGTGGAGCTCTTCCGCAACACGCCGGTGCTGGCGCAGCTCTTCCTGATCTATTTCGGCCTCGCCTACATGGGCGTGAAGGTCGCCGCCCTGCCCGCCGCCATCATCGGCCTCGGCCTCAACGGCGGGGCCATGCTGACCGAGGTCTTCCGGGCCGGGCTCGCCGCCATCCACCATGGCCAGCGCGAGGCGGCGCTGGCGGTCGGCATGACGCCCTGGGCGACCCTGCGCTACATCATCCTGCCCCAGACCTGGCGCATCACCCTGCCGCCGCTCGGCAACTATGCCATCGCGCTCTTGAAGGACACCGCCGTGGTCTCGGCCATCGCCGCGCCGGAGATCATGTTCTACGCCCGCAACCTGGTGACCTCGACCTTCGAGACCACCTTCACCTATATCCTGGCGGCGGTGCTCTACTTCTGCCTCAGCTTCCCGCTTGCCCGCCTGGTGGACCGCTTCGAGCGCCGGCAGAGGGCCTGGCAATGATCGAGTTCCTGGCGGTCTACGCGGAGAACTGGGCCGATTGGTCGCCCCAGATCGCGGTGGCGGTCTGGAACACGCTCCTGCTGACGATCTGCTCCTTCGCGCTCGCTATCGCCATCGGCCTGGTGCTGGCGGTCGGCAAGCTGAGCCCCATCAGGATCGTTCGCGCCTTTTGCATCGGCTACATCGAGGTCGCCCGCGGCGTGCCGGCGCTTGCCATCCTGTTCCTCATCTACTTCGGACTGGTGCCGCTGGGCATCGTGCTCGATTCCTTCGTGGCCGGCTTCGTGGGCCTGGGCATGAGCGCCGGCGGCTACATCGCCGAGGTCTTCCGCGCCGGCATCCAGGCGATCCACAAGGGCCAGCGCGAGGCGGCGCTCTCGGTCGGCATGACGCCCTTCATGAGCTTCCGCTACATCATCCTGCCCCAGGCGATCCGCATCGTGCTGCCGCCCATGCTGAACATGCTGATCATCCTGCTGAAGGACACCTCCATCTGCTCGCTGATCTCGACGCCCGAGCTGATGCTGCGGGCCAAGGATCTCGCCATGATGTCCTTCCTGCCCATGCATCTCTTCCTGCTGGCCGGCCTGATCTACTTCCTTCTCGCCTGGCCCATGTCGCTCCTCACCCGCCGCCTGGAAGCCCGCATGCGCCGCGGCCTGCGAACCGTGGACGCCTGAGGGAGAGTTCAGGTGACGTGGAAGTCAGTCGCGCCCTAGGCGCGCCAAGCCCCTCAATAGTTTATGAGCTCAAAGTTGAGCGCCTCGGGTGAGAACCCGAGCACGAGCTCGACAACGGCGCGGTAGACGTGCGTGCCCCGTTTCGCGTTGGTCAACACCAGGACCGCGCGGCGCTTGTCGCGCGAGCCCATGACGAAGTGCTTGTAGCCGGTGTTGTCGCCCCAGTGCCAGAACCAGTCGCCATCCGCTCGCCGCTCGATGCCCCAGCCGAGCGACCAGGCAAGATGCTCGTAGCCGGGTAGCTCGACCTGGGGCACCAGCATGGCCTCGGCGGTCTGGTTGTCTGCCGCCAGCATCGCGTTCAGGAAACGGGCATAGTCTGCGGCCGTCGTGTGCAATGAGTAGGCCGCGCCGGCCTCACGTGCCCGCCATTTCTCCCCGGCCTGGCCCCAATAGCCGTGGGGCGTGGCCAAGTCCGTCGCGAAGCGGTCGGACCAGAGATAGCTGGATCTCGCCATTCCGAGCGGCCGGAAGACCGCGTCCTGCATGAAGCCGTCCAGCGGCTCGCCGGTCTGCCGTTCGGTCACCAGCTGGAGGTACATATAGCCTTCGCCCGAGTAGCCGAACCGGCTCCCGGGATCGCGCTGGATCTCGAGCGGCCCCGGTTGCGCCGAGAAACGGCCGGGCCGCCAGTTCGGAAAGCCCGTCGTGTGCGAAAGCACATGGCGGGCCGTGATGCGGTCGAGACGGTCGTCGGCCTCCGCGAAAGGCTCGTCGAGGCTCTCCGACAGTGGACGGTCGAGGTCGAAACGGCCTGCGATCACGCGCTCCATCACGGCGTAGGCGAGGACCGGCTTTCCCAGGGACGCGGCTTCGAAGACGGTGTCGGGGCCGGTCGCGTCCCGGCTTTTGGCCCGACGCTGGCCATAGGCACGAATCAGCGTTTGAGAGCCCTCGATGGCCACCACCACGGCGCCGGGAACCTTGTTCCGCTCGAGCAGCGCTGGGACCAGTTCGTCGAGCTGTGGTTGGAGATAGATGTCTTGGGCCACTGTTGACGAGGTCGTCGCCGGGACCGCAACGAAGGTGAACAGGCCCATGAAGGTGGCGGCGATGCGGGCGGTGAGGGCAAGCCGGCGGCCGATCATCTGCTCGTTTCACCTCTTCGTCTCGCCCGCGTTTCGACCCGGTGTGTTTCGACTCGGATGCTAGGTGCAACCATCGGCAATGCCAATGCAGCCGCCTTGAGCGCCCCGAATGGCTGGCCATGGCGGCGTGGTCGTCTTGGAACCGAGTCCGAACGCTTGCCCGAGTCGGGACCTACTCGCACCGCTTCGGCGGCTTCCGGAACCGGCTGGACCGCCACGGAGCCGCGGTTTCCGCCGGATTGCCGGGGACCGGATGATTTCCGGCCTCCCCTTGGCCTATCATCGCCGCCAAACCGACAGATCCCTCACGGAGACCCCCTATGAGCCTGCAGGATTGCAGAGGCGTTCCGGTGTCGTGCGGCGACCGGGACGCGCTCGCGCGCATGGAAGCCGCCCACGAGGACAGCCTTGGCTTCGTGGGCGCCCCGGTGGACGCCATCGGCGAGGTGCTGGCCGATCGTCCCGACTTCATCATGGGCCACTGCTTCAAGGCCGGCATGCTGACCCAGGCCATGGAGACCCGCATCTACGATGACATGGTCGAGAGCGTCGCCGCGGCCGAGGCCCTGGCCGGCAAGGCGAACGACCGGGAGCGCGGCCACGTGAAGGCGCTCCGGGCCTGGATCGACGGCGACTTCCACGGCGCGGTGGAGGGCTGGGAGGCAGTGCTGGTGGACTACCCACGCGACCTGCTGGCGCTCCAACTGGTCCACCTCTCCGACGTGCTGCTGGGCCACACGGTCGACCAGCGGGACTGCGTCGCCCGGGTGCTGCCGGCCTGGGACGAGGGCGTGCCCGGCTACGGCTACGTGCTCGGCTTCTACTCCTTCGGCCTGGAGGAGTGCCGCGACTTCTCACGGGCCGAGGAGCTGGGCCGCCAGGCCGTCGCCATGAACCCCAACGACGCCTACGCCATCCACGCCGTCGCCCACGTGCTGGAGATGCAGGGGCGCCAGGCCGGCGGCATCTGGTGGATGACCAGCCGCGAGGACAACTGGGCCCGCGGCAACTTCGCCAATCACCTCTGGTGGCACCTCTCGCTGTTCCACCTGGACCTCGGCCAGATCGACCGGGTGCTGAACATCTTCGACAACCACCTGAGGTCCAGCGACCCCAGCGGCGACAAGTACGAGGAGCTGGATGCCTCGGCACTGCTCTGGCGCCTCAAGCTGCTCGAGGTGGACGTGGGCGACCGCTGGAAGCAGCTCGCCGACAAGTGGGAGCCGAGCGCCACCGACACGCTCTACGCCTTCAATGACGTGCACGCCATGATGACCTTCGTCGCCGATGGCCGCGAGGAGGCCGCCGAGGCGGTGCTGAACGCCGCCGAGCGCTACGCCGACCAGGCCGACGACGCCAACGTGGCCATGACCCGCATCATCGGCCTGCCCTTCTGCCGGGCGCTCCAGGCCTTCGCCCAGGGCCGCTACGACGACGCGGTGGACCAGTTGCTGCCGGTCCGCTACCGCACCCACCGCCTCGGCGGCAGTCACGCCCAGCGCGACATCATCGCCTGGACGCTGCTGGAGGCGGCCTTGCGCGCCGACCGCTTCAAGCTCGCCCGGGCGCTCGCCAACGAGCGCACGGCGATCAAGCCGACGAGTCCTCAGAACTGGAAGTACGTCGCGCGCGCCTGTCAGGGCCTCGGCGACTACGAGGGCGCCGAGCGCGCCCGCGCCCGCGCCGCCTCGCTCCAGCTCCACTGAGTGGGAAGTCGCAACGACTCAGCTCCGATCGGGGTCGCCATGTACGATGCCTATCTGCCCGCTATTGAGGTCCGGCTGGTTCGGGAGGCGACGCGGAACGGCAAACCCGTGCGCGTCGTTCACGGCGCGCGCAGTTTTGCATGCGATGCCGAGGATCTTTGGGAGGCCTTGACGAACAAAGAGCGCCTTCCTCGATGGTTTGTGCCGGTGACGGGAGACCTGAAACTTGGCGGACGCTATCAGATCGAAGGCAATGCCGGGGGTGAGGTCACGCGCTGCGATCCCCTGGAGGCCTTCGACGTTACCTGGGAATACGAAGGGCAGGTGAGCTGGGTGACGGTCAGACTTCGGCCCGAGGGTGACGGGACCCGGTTGACGCTCGAGCACATCATGCCGAAGGACGGAGCCGGGGAAGAACACTGGAAGCAGTTCGGTCCGGGCGCCACGGGGGTCGGTTGGGAGCTCTCCTTCCTCGGATTGGCGTGGCATCAGGAGAACGGCGGCGGCGTCATCGACCGCGAGGCCAACGAGGCTTGGATGGCCTCGGAGGCGGGGAAAGCGTTCGTGCGCGGCTGCGCGGCCGCATGGGGCAAGGCCCACGTTGCCGCCGGCGAAGCGCCGGAGATTGCCTGCGCCATGGCGGAGCGTACGGCGAAGGCCTATACGGGCGAGTGATGTGCGTCTGCGTCGCTGGCCGTGAGTCCCGGGACTAGTACCCAAGCTCCGGGCGCACCACGTTCTGCAGCGGCTCGCCGGCGAGGTAGCGGCGCATGTTGGCGAAGAAGAGTTCGAGGGTGATGGGCACGTAGGCGTCGCCGTCGTCCGCCGAGACGTGGGGCGTGACGATCAGGTTGCGGGTGCGCCAGAGGGGCGAGTCCGGCGGCAGGGGCTCGGGGTCGAAGACGTCGAGCACCGCGCCCGACAGACGGCCGGATTCGAGTGCCTCCATGAGGGCCTCGTAGTCCACAACGGCCGCCCGGCCCACGTTGACCAGGCCGGCACCCTCCTTCATCAGGCCGATGCGGCGGCGGTCGATCAGGTTGCGGGTCTCGGGCGTCGCCGGGGTCGAGACGAAGACGAAGTCGGCTTGGGGCAGGACCTCGTCGAGGCGCTCGGGAGTCGCCATCTCGTCCACGTCCGGGTGGGGCCTGCCATGGCGGCTCACGCCCAGCACCTTCAGGCCGAGGGCTCTCGCGTGGCGGGCCACCGCGCCGCCGATGTTGCCGACGCCGACGATGACCAGCGTGCGCCCGGCGACCGGCGTGGCGTAGAGCGAGACCCACGCGGCCTCGCGCTGCTGGCCGATCAATGCCGGCATGCGGCAATGCAGCATGAGGATCGACATGAGGCCGTACTCGCCGGCCTTGGCGGCGTGGGCGCCCTTGTTGTTGACCACGGTGACGCCCGGCGGCAGCCAGTCCATGGGGCAGAGGTGCTCGACCCCCGCGCCGGTGACCTGGAGCAGTTTGAGATTAGGCGCCGTCTCCGCCAGGCCCTCGGTCGGCAGGTCCCAGGTGATCAGCACCTCGGCCGTCTTCATGGAATCCCGGAAGTTGTCCAGGTCCCAGTCGATGAAGACGTCGAGGCGCTCGGCCACGTCGGGATGGCGGCGCGCCACCTCCTCGTAGCGCTCGCGGCTGATGGTGAAGACCGCCTCGCCCTCGGGCGTGGGCGGGAAGGTGTCCGGGGAGGCGTGGTTGTTCTTGATGTGAACCCGGACCTTGCCGTCTTTGGCCATGGCGCGCGTCGCTTTCCTGAGACTGCGGGGGAGGGAAGTTGAGGGACGAGACCTAGGCGGGTCCCTCGGCCTCGATCTGCTGGAGGCGTTCGATGACGAAGGCGTCTCGCGCCGCGCCGGTCAGGTCCTCGCCCGCGAACTGGGCCGCCATCACGGCCGCCTCGACCCGGCGCAGGTAGGCGCCGTCGTCGTTGTCGCGCACGGGCAGGCGCAGCACCGTGTCGCCGCCGTAGGTGGGGATCGGCCCGTCCGCCGGGCCGGTCGGCTGGGGCGGCGGCTCGCCCTCGGCAAGCGCCCGGCAGAGCGCGCGCAGGCGCTTGCGGTAGAGCACGATGCCTTTGTCGCTCGGCACCAGGTTCTCCTTCTCGTGCTCGGTGATGGTCCCCATGCCCTCGGTCGCCTCCAGGTCGGCGGGAAAGCGCTGACGCTCCTCGTAGGGCCGGTCGAACAGCTCGCCTTGCTCGATCAGCTGCGGGCCCTCGGCGGTGTTCCACTCGGGCGGGTCGCCGCGCTCGCCGAAGTTGGCCCAGGCGTAGCAGATCGTGCTCTCGTCGTCGATCGGCACCACCCAGCGGGAGAAGGCCGTGCGGCCGAAGTAGCGGGACTTGGTGCCGTCGGTCGCGAAAGCGGCGCCCGCTTGGGTGAAGTTGGGCAGCACCAGCTCGTTGACCCGCACCCAGACGTGATCGCCGACCCGGCGGGTGAAGCTGCCGAGAAAGCCGTCGTCCCGGCTGTGGAAGCGCATCTCGCCCAGCTCGCCCAAGCCCTCGGAGAACTGGGGCCGGCTGGCCCGCGAGTGCAGGAACGAGGTGTGGACCGGGTCGAGAATTGCGTCCAGCACCTGCAGCCAGTTGCAGGCGAAGGGCGCCGCGTAGGGCACCATGACCTGGTCGGGGATCTCGAAGGTGTCGTAGATGGGAAAGGCGGGGCGCTCGTCGGGCGGACCCAGGTAGGCGAAGACCAGGCCCTTGTAGACCTCGACCGGATAGGCGCCGAGGCGCAGGGTCTCCCGGATCTTCCGGGCCGCCGCCTCGGGCTGGCCGGGCACCTCCAGGATGGTCCCGTCGGCGTCGAACAGCCAGCCGTGGTAGCAGCAGCGGATGCCCTGCCGCTCGCAGATACCGAACTCCAGGGAGGCGCGGCGGTGGGGGCAGCGCCGGTGGACCAGGCCGATGCGCCCGCCGCCGTCCCGGTAGAGCACAAGGTCCTCGCCCAGGATGCGCAGGGCCCGCGGCAGCTCGCCCAGCTCCGAGGCGATCGCCACCGGATGCCAAAAGCGCCTGAGGTACTCGCCGCAGGGCGTGCCGGGCCCGGTCCGGGTCAGCTCCTCGTCGTGCCCGCCGCTCCAGGTCTGATAGTAGCCACCGTAGGGCCGGTTCGCCGCTTTGCGTGCCCGCCGCGTCTCGCTCATGGCCGATCCCCCCGGAAGACGTTCCGCCTCGCGCCCTTTTGCCCGAGTCGGCGCCCTTCATCGGGGCCGGGCCGTCACGGGCGTGGGCGTTCCCTCAAGGCTGGCAAAGGCCCGGCTTGACAACAAGCGATCATTTCGCACCATGGCTGTTAGAAAAATTGACAACAAAAGGCGAGGCTTTGGACCGGCGCAAACTGCAGCTGAATGCCTTGCGGGCCTTCGAGGCGGCCGCCCGGCACCGCAGCTTCTCCCGGGCCGCGGAGGAGCTCTGTGTCACTCACAGCGCGGTCAGCCATCAGGTCAAGCAGCTGGAGGAGCAGCTCGGCCTGGCGCTCTTCGCGCGGTCCAACCGCGGGGTGCGCCTGACCGGCGCGGGCGAGACCCTGCTGCCGGTCCTCGGCGAGTCCCTCGACCGCATCGCCGGCACCCTGGAGGGGCTGGTGCGCCGGCCCCATGGGCGGGCGCTCAACGTCACCACCACGCCCTCCTTCGCCGCCAAGTGGCTGATGCCGCGGCTCGGTCGCTGGCGCGCGGCGGCGGGGACGGCCGAGATCCACCTGGTGCCGACCCTCGAGATGCTCGACCTCGCCGGGAGCGCCCAACGTGGCAGGGGTGGCGCCGGGAATAGCGGAGGGGCGGATCTGGGGGTGCGCTGCGGCCTGCCGCCCTGGCCCGGGCTCGCGGCCGAGTTCCTGCTGCCCATCCATATGAGCCCCGTGTGCAGCCCGGCCCTGCTGGCCAGCCGTGAGGGGCTCAGCGACCCGCGCGAGCTTCTGGAGCTGCCCCTGATCCACGCCGACGTGGCGGGCCATCCCCTGGGGGAGGAGTGGCGGAGCTGGCTCGCCGCCGCCGGGGTGGCGGACTGCGGCGAGCTCCAGGGCCTCTCGTTCCACGATCCGGGCCTGGCGCTGCAGGCGGCGATCGACGGCCTCGGGGTCGCCATCGGCTACCGGGAGCTGGCCGAGCCGGACCTGGCGGCCGGACGCCTTTTGCGGCCCTTCGACCTGGCGCTGCGCCACGCCTTCTCCTACTACCTGGTCTATCCGGCCGGGCGCGCCGAGGAGCCGGTCATCGCGGCCTTCCGGGACTGGATCCTGGCCGAGACGGGGGAGCCGGGCGCCGCCCCGGGACGGGCCAAGAGCTAGATAGGCGCGGGCGGCGGGCCGCCGGGCGGGGAAATGGCTGGCCTCAGGATTCGGCCGGGCTGGTCTGCAGCTGGATGTAGTTCTGGAGTCCCATCTTGCCGATCAGCTCGAGCTGGGTTTCCAGGAAGTCGACGTGCTCTTCCTCGCCTTCGAGGATGTCCTCGAGGATCTCTCGGCTGATGTAGTCCGAGGTGCTCTCGCAGAGCGCGATGCCCTCACGCAGCACGGGGATGGCGTCGTGCTCGAGGGCCAGGTCGCACTTCAGGATGTCCTCGACGTTCTCGCCGATGCGCAGCTTGCCCAGATCCTGCAGGTTCGGCAGGCCTTCCAGGAAGAGGATCCGCTCGATCAGCCGGTCGGCGTGCTTCATCTCGTCGACGGATTCCTCGAACGTGTGGTGGCCGAGCTTGTTGATGCCCCAGTCCTTCAGCATGCGCGCGTGCAGGAAATACTGGTTGATGGCCGTCAGCTCGTTCTTCAGCACCACGTTGAGGTGCTTCAGGACATTCTTGTCGCCTTTCATGGTGACCCCCTGATCTCGATTCAAAATTACTCTTTGTATTGACCTCAGCGCCAAATACTTAGCATCTATAGAATTAAAAACAAGCCCAAGATCGCTGAGTATAATACTAAATCTTGAGTGGTCTTGCATAGTTGCGAACGATTGTTATTGACAATTACTTATTTGAGAATGGTTTTCATTTGCGCTCGTTGATCGGTGAACCGATGCTTCGGGCAGACAGCGGCGTCGCCGTCCAGTCGCGGGCATCCGAAAAAGCGCTCCTCCGTCGTCGGTGTAAAGCAATTGGTCACGAATGCAATTGACAATCATTATCATTCGCAATATTTAGGATTCGGAGGCCGAATCCGATGTACGTCTGCATCTGCAATGGATATCGCGAGTCCGAGGTGCGCGAGCTGGCCCAGGAGGGCTTTCGCTGCGTGTACGAAGCCTATGAGGCGCTCGGCAACGGCCCCCGCTGCGGACGCTGCATAGACTGCGCCCGGCAGCTCCTGGCCGAAGGCGGAGATGGGCCGGTCCTGCCGGCCGAGTGACCGGACCCTCATGACATGATGATGTGGCGCAGTCTCCGGCCGCGGGAGATAGCGACCGCTTTGCGCGCATTGGAGCGGGTTCTCAGGAAGCGCACCCGCAAGGAGTGGGCCGCGCGCGAGGAGAGTCCCGTCGGCGAGCGGGAGCGGCAGCGGGTCGACGAGGCCACCGAGGAAATCAGCAACCGGACTTAGAGGACAGCGGCGGCAAACCGATGCCGCCCGGCCGACGGGGGCCTCCCGGGTGTGCCGTGACGGCGCGGCTCAGTGCGCTCAGTGCAGCAGTGCCGAGGTCGGCGGGCCGTCGGCGCGTACTCCCACGTCTTGGGCGGGGGCCGTCGGTGCCCGGTGGATCACGCGGGGCCGCAGCGCAAGTCCCCGGCTCGCCATGAGGGCTGCAAGCCGGGCGGCCGAGTCGTGTGCCATGCGGATACCGGCGGGCGGCAGCCAGTAGCCCAGCAGGCGTTCGGCCACGGCGTGGTCGGAGCGCTGCAGGGCAGCCATCAAACCGAGGAAGAGCTGCTCGTCCAGGCTGATCTCGGTGCAGCGCGGACAGCGCACGTCGATGTTGGTGGCGGCCGAAGCGGAGACCACGGAGAGCAGTTCGTCGAGCACCGGTAAGCCTTCGTCCATGCCCGCCAGGCGGAACCCCTTGTGCAGCGCCCCATAGAGGTCGTCCTGGTTCATGTAGGCCTTCACCCAGCTCCGGAGGGCCCATAGCAGGAACTTTTCGCCGAACGGCAGGTCGCCGACCTCGCCTCCGGTGGGCGCGGGCTCTGGGGTCATGGCATCGGTATCCTTAGCGTTCGAGGGTTGGCGGACGGCCGGCGCCGATCGCTGGACCGGCCGGCTCCGCCCTATTGCTGCGTCGGGGCCCGTTAGAGGCCGCCGATACCGTCCTGCAGCCCGGCGACGAAGGACGAGAGGCCGGCGGAGCGCAGGGGCACGAAGGGCTTCATGTTGCGCTGGCAGAGGCGCTTCAGCTTGTTGACCGCGCTGTGGCTGACGCAGTCGGTCGGGAAGACCACCGCGTCGGCGCGGGTGACGGCGCTGGCCAGCTCACCGATCGACTTCTCGAGGCCACCGTCGTGGTGCAGGAACTCGCCGTTCCACTGCTGCACCAGGGCGCGCAGGCGGCAGACGATGGCCGCTCGCCCGCCCACGTAGAGGATGCAGCGGCCGTCCAGGTCGAAGGGACAGTGTGCGCCGGAGGGGGCGCCCGCGTCTTCGTCGAGATCCTCGTTGAGCAGCCGCTCGAGGGCCTCGCATTCCACCCGCAGCGCGGCCTCGCGCTGGCCCGCGGCGTCCAGCTCCGAGGTCAGGCGCCGCATCTCCTCATCGCGCTCGGACAACTCCGCGCGCAGGGCCGCCACCCCGCTATCCTCGGGCAGGCGGATCTGCAGCTGACGAGGCACCGCGTCCGCGTGGCCGTTCTTCAGCTCCGCCAGCTCGGCCTCCAGCCGGTCCGCCCGCTCCTGGGCGCGCTCGGCCTTGGCCAGCCGTTCGCTCAACTGGGAGAGGCTCTGCTCGGTTTCAGTGGCGCGCTTCAGGTGACGGCGGGTCTCGCGGGCGAGCTTTTCCGTCAGGGCCGTGTTCTCCTCCTCCAGGCGGCGCAGGGCGTGGATGTCCGCCCGGTTGGCGGCGCCGACCAGGTGGGACAGCATGTGGACATCGCCGTAGATCCGGGTGGCCACGTCCGGGACCAGGGCGGGATGGCTGGCGGCGGCCCAGAGGGGTCCCGGGATATCGCCGGCATTGAAGGTCTCTTGCCAGAGGGCCAGCAGTTCCTCCTGGTTCTTGGCGGCGGCGAAGCGGCGGATGGACGCGGCGTGCCTGCGGTCGAGCAGCTTGTTGAGCTGCTTGCCGGCGCGCGTCGGGCGGCCGGCCTCGCCCACGAAGTGGCTGTGCAGCTCGTAGTCGCGCACCTTGCTGTGATCGAGCCGGTAGCCCAGCTTGCGCGCCAGGCCGCGCAGGTCGGCCAGCGTCAGGCAGGTCCCAATCACCAGGCAGTGCCAGACCGGGTCCAGTTCCCAGACCTTCTCCCGCCGCGTCGTGCCCGGGCGCTGGCCGGCGCAGGCCTCACACATGGCGCCACGACTCCGTACCGGAGTGCGCACCGCGTTCCCGCCGGAACAGCGCGCGGCATCTTGCCGGCCGTCGCGCCGCGCTAGCGAGGCCATTTCCGGACGGCGGCTGGCCTGGGCGGCGCCGCCGCCCTGTGCCACGGCCCGAGCGCCGTCCGCCGGTGTCCTGTCTTCGCTGCATCAGGCTCGGTCCCATGCCTCGTCTCACGCCGTCCGTTTCTTGCCTCGTCTCACGCCGCCTGTCCCATGGCCCGTCTCATACCGTCGGTCCCGGTTCTTGCCGCGCGCTGCTGCGGTACTGCCGACGCGCCGAGCGCCGCTTGGTCATGAAAATGCGACGCACTCGCAATAACATCTTTCAAACAAGAATGCAATTGCGACGCATTCGCAGAGTGTAATCAAATCGTTTTGTGAGGTTATTTGGTAGGAGCGTTCTTGGGCCTGGGGAACCGCTGGCTTTGAGACGGCGCGCGAGAAGGGGGGTGGCGACTTGGGCCGGGCCAGTCCCGCGCGCGGTGGCATCCCTGGCGGGCCAGACAGGCTGCTGGCCGACGCCGTTCAGACGACGCCTCGCGGCCACGCCGGGCTCCGACGGCGGTCGGGCTTCGGGTTCTCTCGGGCGCTGCGGCCTCAAAGCCCGTGGCCGCAGCTTGCGGCTGGAGGCTACGGGAACCGTATACCGGATTGCCGGCGCGGTCCGCCTCCTAGCCGCCGAATGCGGAACTGCCGCTTTTCTTGGCCGCCGGTGCCCCCTTGCGCACCTTCGGCGGATGCGGCTGGGCGCCGCATTTGGGACAAGAGACCATCTCGCCTCTTAGATCGTAGTACTTGGCCGCGCATTGGGAGCAGATGTGCTTCACCCCACAGATCGACGTTTCCATGTCCTCGGTTTCCTCTTTCGTGATTTTCTGGTTCGTGCCGAGGAAACTCCCCGAAGAACATGAGGTTTCCTTGTTGGCGATAGTGACAGTGTTCTTGCCGTCAGCGGATGGCTCGCTGTCATGAAAATTCTTTCAATAGTTTCCATAGTTATATTTTCAAAGTATTGGACTGAAGTAAAAAAATCCATAATATTATCAGCGATATTCTTCGCGAAACTTTTTGCACTGTCGCATTTTTATTTGTGGAATGGTTCGGGGATTTGTCAGATTTTCTGCCGTGGCGTGTGGCTCCGCTGGGCGGCAGGAACCCGGTAAGGGGGCTGCCGCCTTGTGAGCCGAAACCCTGTCGGATAGAGGAGGAGCGGGGCTTGGCTAGGGGCAGCCGCTCCGACACCGCCACTAGGGAGGAAGCTAGATGAGACTGAAGGACAAGGTGGTGCTGGTCACCGGCGGCAACTCGGGGATCGGCCGCGGCATCGTGCGCACGGCTGTGGAGGAGGGGGCGCGAGTCGCCATCGCCGGCCGCGACCGGGCGAAGGGCGGGGAGACGCTGGAAGAGATCCACGCCGCCGGCGGCGAGGCTGCCTTCTTTCCGGGCGACCTTGCAGAGGAGGACGACGCCCGGGCTCTGGTGGAGGTCGCCTCCGAGCACTTCGGCGGGCTCGACGTGGTGGTCAACAACGCCGGCGCCGGTTCCCGGCGCTGCGGCGTGGAGCCCGGCGACGGACCGGGCCTGCGCCTGCGCAAGCTGCTCGGCCCCAACCTGGAGGCGGCCTACTACGTCGGCGCCTACGCCATGCCGGCGCTGAAGGCGCGGGGCGGCGGGGCCATCGTCAACATCTCCTCGACGGCGACCTTCCACGGCAACTGGGGCAGCTACGGCGTCGCCAAGGCCGGCGTGGAGGCGCTCACCCGGGCCCAGGCGACCGAAGGCGCCCCCCACGGCATCCGCGCCAACGCGGTCTCGCCCGGCTGGATCAAGACCGGCGCGACCGAGGGCAGCGCCGCCGCCGAGGACTGGGAGGCCGGCGCCTCCCTGCTCGGGCGCATGGGCCGGCCGGAGGAGATCGCCCGCGCCGTTTGCTTCCTCGCCTCCGGCGAGGCTTCCTTCGTGACCGGTGCCACGCTCATCGTCGACGGCGGCCTCACCATAACCGACTACCCCTCGCTGCCCTTTCTCGACGCGGTCGGCGCCTGGAAGCTCTTCCCCGGGCTTGTCGGGCAGGACGGGTCTTAGGGGTCGCTGCAGGATCGGCAGACACCAAGTAGGTCGCGCGAAGAGAGAAGACCGGCATAGGCGAGGTCGCGAGGGTCCACGGGCGCCGCCGGGCCTATGCCGACCTCGTCCCCACGCCCCTCCACTTCGACGACAGCCCCGGCACTTCCTTCAAGTGGCGCCCAAGGGCGCCGGGGTCCTCCTGCGGATGAGCCGCTTCCCGGCTAGGCTTGGGAGCTGGTCCGTCGGGCGAAGGACTTCGATCCGCTGGAGGAGGCCGACCCATGCGTCGGGCGCTCCCACGGCCAGACACCTTGCGCCGCCCGGCGGTTGCAGCGGTTGCGGCCCTTGGCGCTTAGGCAGGTCGCACCGGGGCGCGCCAGGCGGCCCGTGGTCTCAGGGGCGCCCGGCAGGGACGACCAGGAGGACGCGGCGCCATCGAGGCCCGCGATCTCTGTGGAATCGAAACTTGGCAACAGGCGGCAGTCTTCAGGGAACCTTAACCATATTCGGCAACCATAGCTTGTTTCATCTGTTCCTGCTTCGGATCACCGAGGTAGTAGGGCAGTTGGCGCGTCCGTCGTTATGAACGCTCCTGCAAAGGCTCCCTATCGACTACGCGCCGTCGGCCGTGACGGAGGGTTGATATGGAGAATGAACGCCTTAGCAAGGGCTTCAAAATGCCGTTTGCAACCAAAGGGCTGGCGTGGAAGCTGGCCGTGCCTGTTCCTTTGCTGCTGGTGTTCCTCCTGGCCGTGGCCTGGTACGCCATTCCGCGCACCTTGCTGGAGAACGCCAGGACCGGGGCAATAGACTCGGCGGTCCAGACTGCCGGCCAGTTCAAGACGATCCGCGGCTACTACACCAAGAACGTGATCAAGAAGGTGGTCGCGAACGGCGGTGTTCGACCGTCTTTCAACCATGCCCAGGAAGCCGACGGAATACCCTTGCCGGCAACGCTCATTCACGATCTGAGCGCCTTGCTGCAGGAACAGAACACGACGGTCAACCTATTCAGCGAGTTCCCCTTCCCGGTGCGCGGCGACCGGCAGCTGGACAGCTTCCAGGAGGAAGCCTGGAGCTTTCTGACGCAAAACCCGGACGAAGTGTTCACCCGAGAGGAGCAGCAAGACGGTCAAACCGTCGTGCGCGTCGCCGTGGCCGACCGGATGGTCGCGGAAGCCTGCGTCAACTGCCACAACAGCCATCCGGACTCGCCCAAGACGGACTGGGCCCTGGGAGACATTCGCGGCGTCCTGGAAGTCGACAGCGACATCACCGGTGCCATTGCCACGGCCGCTGCGCTCAGCAACCGCATCCTCGTGTTTGGCGGCTTGGCGGCGCTCCTCGTAATCCTCGTTTCGCTGTATCTCTCGCGCAAGGTCACACGGCCCCTTTCAGCCATGACGACTGCCGTCGGCTCCTTGGCGGAGGGCGTCCAGGATGTCGAACTGCCCAGCCTGAAGGCGGAGGACGAGATCGGTCGGATGGCCCGTTCGCTGCTGCAAATCCAGGAGCTGGGTCAAAAGGCCGCGCGCTCGCAGGCGGCCTTGATGGATGCTTCCTCGCCGATGATGCTGGTGAGCTCTGAAAGCGAAGTGATCTTTGCAAACAAAGCCATGGAAAACCTATACGGCGTCCTGAGCAACGATGCGGCGACGCTGTCCAACGGTTTTGCCGGCGACCGGATCGTTGGGAAGGCCTTTGACAGCCTTTACCACAACGACGAGATCTCGGCCGAAGCCCTGCTGGCCAGCGCCAGCCAGCAGAAGGTCAGGATCGAGATCGGCAGCCGTACGCTGGATCTGACGGCCGGGCCCGTGTTGAACGATCAGGGCGATCGCTTGGGGACCGTCGTGGAGTGGGTCGATGCGACCCAGCAGGTGGCGATCGAGAAGGAAGTGGCGGGGCTTGTCGAAGCGGCGGCCGACGGCGACTTTACTCAGCGCCTGACCGAAGAGGGCAAGGACGGCTTCATGTTGGAGCTCTCGAAGGGCATGAACCAGGTGGTCGAGACGGTGGATCGCGGCCTCGTGGAAACTGTTTCCGTCATGGCGGCACTGGCCGAGGGTCGTCTGACGAAGCGCATGGAGGGGAACTACCAGGGCGCCTTCCTGAAGCTCAAGGAGGATGCCAATCGGATGGCCGATCAGATCTCGTCGATCGCCACCAACATCTTTGGCAGCACGACGACGATTCGGGGTGCCACCGAGGAAATCGCCTCCGGGGCTCAAGACCTCTCGGCGCGCACGGAGCAGCAGGCCTCGGCGCTCGAGGAGACCGCCGCCTCCATGGAGGAGCTCTCGGCCACCGTGCGCCAGAACGCCGACAACGCCCAGCAGGGCAATCACATGGCCGTTGCGGCCCGGGACTCGGCCACCAACGGCGGCGAGATCGTCACCTCTGCAGTGACCGCCATGGGCCGGATCGAGAACTCCTCCAAGAGGATCACCGAGATCGTCGGCATCATCGAGGAGATCGCCTTCCAGACGAACCTCTTGGCGCTCAACGCCGCGGTCGAGGCGGCGCGCGCCGGCGAGGCGGGCAAGGGCTTCGCCGTGGTGGCGAGCGAGGTGAGGGCGCTCGCCCAGCGCTCGAGCCAGGCCTCGAAGGACATCAAGGAGCTGATTGTCAACTCGGACAACCAGGTGCGCGAGGGCGTGGATCTGGTGAACAAGACCGGCGGGGCGCTGGAGGAGATCGTGACCTCGATCAAGAAGGTTGCGGACATCGTTGGCGACATCGCGGCGGCCAGCCAGGAGCAGGCCTCTGGGATCGACCAGGTGAACGCGGCGGTCACGAACATGGACGAGATGACCCAGCAGAACGCGGCCCTTGTGGAGGAGACCACGGCGGCGCTGCACTCGGCCCAGCAGCAGGTCGGGGACCTGCAGCAGCTGGTCAGCTTCTTCAAGACCGGCCAGGAGGCGAGCCTGCCACCGGCCACGGATGCCATGGCCCCTGCCTCCCCTGCCGCCAGCGGCGCCAAGGCAGGGAACCCGGTGCACCACCAGCAGCACCGGGTGGTCCGGCAGGTCGCCGCCACTGCCGGCGCCAGCAACGGCGCCGCCGCAGCCCAGGCCCTCGACGACGATTGGCAGGAGTTCTAGGTCGGGCGTTTGAACTCACTCCTCCATTCCGGAGGAGCTTCGCGACGATTTGGCCGTAACCGGCGGGCGGGCTTCCGCCGTTTTCGCTACAGACTTTGCATGCCGTCGGATGGTGAACGTCAATTGGCAAGCGAGCCGGTGCTCAATGGCAAGGGAGGGAACGGCACCTTCCGCGCCAACGCTGGAGACCGGCCAGAAGTGGCGCCCGTACACGGTGTCCGACCAACCTTCCAGGACAAAAGCGAAGACCTGCGACGGCCTCAAGCCCCAGCCCCGCCGCTACATCGACATCTCCGAGGCGCCCGACCGGGTGAGGGAGATCTACGAGCTGGTGTGTCCCACTAGCGGCACCTGCATGCCCACCGCCTGAGGGCTGAGACGGCCGCTGCGGACAGCGCCTAGCCTTCGTCAGATGCCATCCTGCTTGGTGGGCCCGCCGTGCTCCACGTCGACGCCGCCGCTCAGCTTGTCGAGGGCCGACAGGACGCGCTGCAGCATCAGAGGCCGGTCCCCTTCCATGCCTTCCTCTTCCGCCACCGCGACCTCGCTGGCGTCGTACTCCCAGCGGCGCAGGATCTCGATCTTCTGATCGTCGCTGAGGTCCGCGCGCTCCAGCAGCTCTTCAGGGCCGGCGAAGACCGACGCCGGATCGAGCAACGCCTTTTGAACGTCGACGGGTTCGGCCATGTCCTTGCTCCCCTTTCGGGTGTCTTGCCGTCCGGCGTCAGCTTACAACGAGAGGTCCCGCCGAGGCCACCGCCACGCGGCATGTTGCTTCGGCGGCGACCATGCATGGGGTATCCGCTGTGCTACTTTCTGCCCATGTGTGCGAACGGCCTTCGGATCGCAGTGATCGCGGAAGATGGGCGTCTCGTCCGGGACGACGCGCCGGGCGCGCTCTTTCCCTGGTGGAGCATCGGCAAGACCGTGCTGGCGGCGGCCGCGCTGCGGCTGGTCGAGCGGGGCTGCCTGGCGCTCGACGCGCCCCTGCCGGGCCGATCCTTCACCCTGCGCGAGCTGCTGCAGCACCGCGCCGGCGTGCCCAACTACGGCGGGCTCGCCGCCTACCACGCGGCGGTGGCGCGACGCGACGATCCCTGGCCGGTGGGGGAGCTGCTGGAAAGGGTCGACGCGGAGCGCCTCGACTTCCCGCCGGGCCGAGGCTGGTCCTACTCCAACGTGGGCTATCTCTACCTGCGCCAGCTCGTCGAGGAGGCCCAGGGCGCCGGGCTGGAAGCCGCCTTGCGCGCGCTGGTGCTGGACCCGCTGGAGCTCGCCTCGGTCTCTCTGGCGGCGGAGCCCGGCGACCTCGAGGCGACGGCCTGGGGCAACGCGGCGGGCTACCATCCCGGCTGGGTCTATCACGGCCTGCTGCTGGGCAGCGCGGCGGACGCGGCGCGTCTCCTATCGGGGCTCCTGGCCGGCCAGCTGCTGCCGCCACCGCTCCTCGACGCCATGACGGCGGCCCATCCCCTCGGCGGCCCGCTGGCAGGGCGCCCCTGGGAGACCACGGGCTACGGCCTCGGCCTGATGATCGGCCGCATGGCCGGGGCCGGCCTCGCCATCGGCCATTCGGGCTGCGGGCCCGGCAGCGTGAGCGCCGCCTACCACTTCCGCGAGGGACGGCCGCCGCGCACGGCCGCCGCCTTTGCCCCCGATAGCGATGGGGGCGGCGACGAGGGTGTCACCGAATGGGCCGTCGCCCGCGTCAGCTGTCCGTCAGGCTCTTCCGCATGATGGGACGGGTCGGCGAGCGCCGCGCGACCTCCGTGAAGCCGGCCCGGTCGAAGACCGTCTTGAAGCCGGTCCAGGCGTAGGGCGCCGGGTAGGGCCGTTTCTGCGGTTCGATCGGGTAGCCTTCGAGCACGGTGCCGCCCTGGTCGCGGACGAAGTCGCAGCCAGCCTTCAAGAGCGCCAGGCCGACGCCCTGACCGCGATGGCCCTTGGCGATGAGGAAGCAGGTTACGGACCAGACCTCCTGGTCGTCGACGGGCTTCAGGACCCGCGAGGTCTCGAGACGGGGCAGGACGCGCCGCGGCGCGATGGAGATCCAGCCGACGGCCCGACCGTCTGCATAGGCGAGCAGCCCGGGCGGCGGCCCGGTCTCGGCCAGGCGTTTCATGGCCCGTCGGTTCCCCGCGCCCGCACCGCTCGCACCCTTGTCGAACGCAGCCTTGCCGAGCCGCCACAGCATGCACCAGCAGCCGCCGTAGCCGCCCTTGGGGCCCAACAGGGCCACGAAGTCGTCCCAGCGTTCGCCGGTCAGGGGATGGATGTGGCAGGAGGCGGACTGGCGCATTCCCTTGGCGGTCTCCGCGAACGGCATTGATCGGTCGAGCGAGACTAGCATCCGCCTCCTGACAGCAGACTGTCAGGATCTCGTGGGCCCATCGGGACAACGCTGCGGTCCGGCGGGCGGCGTGGGCTGACGACGCAGCTTGACGGAGCCGTTGGAGCGGCCAAGAGTCGGCGGCTGGCATGATCTTGGCGACGGGGAGGCGCGCATGTACCGGCTCTATTGGTGCGAGGGGACGGCCGCCTTCGGCCCCCAGGCCGTTCTCGAGGAGGGCGGGCTCGAACACGAGATCGTCAGGGTCGACATCGAGGCGGGCGAGAACCGGCGCCCCGACTACCTGAAGATCAATCCGGTCGGAAAGGTGCCCACCCTGGTCCTGCCGGACGGCCAGGTGCTTACGGAGGCCGCGGCGATCATGCTCTACCTCGCCGAGCGACACGGCCTGGACGAGTTGGCGCCGGCCGTCGGCGACCCGGCGCGGGGGGCCTTCTACCGCTGGCTCTTCTATCTGACCAACACGGTCCAGGAAGACTACAAGCGCTACTACTATCCGGAACGCTTCTCGACCGATCCGGCGGACGCCCCGCGGATCAAGGCCGAGGCGGTCGAGGCCCTGGTCGAGAGCTGGCGTCACGTCGACGACCACCTGGCGGCGGGCGGCCCGTTCCACCTGGGTGCGCGCTACAGCCTCGCCGATATCTACCTTGTCATGCTGGCGACCTGGTTCGAGCCGATGGAGTCGCTGTTCGAGCGGTTCCCCGCGGTCCGCCGGTGCTTCGACGCAGCGCGCCAGCGGCCGGCCGTGCGCAGGTGCCTCGAGCAGCAGGGCGAGATCAGCGTCGCCCAGTCGTAGCCGCCGCCGGCCGAGGGGCCCGCCCTACCGGGATTCGGTAGCTGCCTGGGCCAAAGCTTCTTCCAGCCGGCCGGCGTGAGGTGTGGCCTCGCCGCGGCCGGCGGGCAGGGCGAGGCGGAGCTCGACGCTTTCGATCACGCAGTAGGCCTCGCAGACCGCGTACTCCAAACTGAGGCGGACCTGCAGGGCCTCGCCGGCCGCCCTGGGTTCGAGCAGCACCGGCAGCAGGAGGGCGTCCTTGTAGCCGAGGGTGTCGATCGGCGGGTCGCTGCTGTAGACGTAGCGCGTGGGCGCGGGCCAGTGGATCGCGGCCCGGGCCAGGTTGCGCGAGGCGCTCCAGTCGAAGACGGGGGCGACCCCGTAGGGACCGGGGTCCTCCGAGTAGAACTGCCAGCCAGGTTGCAGCTCGACTTCCAGGCCGATCAGGATCTCTCCCGCGTCGCCGGCCGCCGTGGCGCCCGGCAGCAGCCGGAAGCGGGCGAACTCCTGTTCGGTCCAGCCAGCGGCCTCAGCCGTGTCCATCATCGCGAGGCAGGCGAGCAGAACGGCGCAGAGCCCCAGGGCCCAGCGTCGAACGGCCGGGCGCCGGGCTCGACCCAGGTGACCCACACCTTGCCTGGCGCTGCCGCTCGTCATGCGTCGCTCTTCCTGGCCACCAACCGCCGGATCAGAGGATAGGTCCTGCCGTTCCAGGACTTCTCGTTGGAGACGACGCGGCCGTCCACGACGACGACCCAGCGCGGGGCGCCCCGCCGCGTGTAGGTGGCCTCGCGCAGCCAGCGCAGGTCCTTGGGCCAGTAGGCGTCTTCGTCGGTCCTCTGGAAGCGGGGGAAGTTCAGTTCCCGGTAGCTGACCAGCGGATACTCCTCGGATGCGATCCACAGCGGATAGTCCTCGGCCTTGTAGACGAAGCAAGGCGGGCAGTTCCGGGCCCCGATGTAGACCACCAGAATCTCCGACGTCTCGGTGACCGCGTAGCTGGCTTCGGCCGCGGTATGCCTTTGGGGAAACTGGCCTCCGGCCGTCTCGCAGGCGACGAGGAGAAGAAGGGACAAGCCGGCCAAGACAGGCTTCATATCGAGTTCCTTCAGACCAAGCGCACGCGGCTGTCTTCGTTCGCGCCTAGTCTCGGCGAGCCGTGCCGCTCCGTCTACCCCTCCGGCTTCGCGGCTGCGAAGGCGCCGGCCGTGTCGAAGAACTCGCGGAAGGAGATGATCTTGCCGTCGCGGAAGCGGAAGAAGTCCGCCTTGGGGGTCGAGAAGCTGCGGCCCGTCGCGCGGTGCTTCCAGGCGCAGACCCCCAGCACGGCCACCCGCTCGCCCTCGGCGATGAACTCGTCCGGGGTGTAGTGGATCATCTCCCAGGTCGAGCACATGTCCCTGAAGTAGCTCCCGACCTCATCCCTGGAATGGCGGTCGCAGCTGAACTCGAGGTTTCCGCCGCCCTGGGCCAGCGAGCGGAAGTCTATCTCGTCGGCCAGCAGCTCCAGCCAGTGGTCGATGCTGCCCGCCTTGCTGTCGTTCCACTGGCGGTAGGCTTCCTTGAGCAGCGAGACGTTCTCCCGTGGCGAGGTCATTCGGCTCTCCCTTCCCCCTTTTGAAACCTATCGGCTGTACACTCCGGCAGTCACTCTAACAAAGCGCGAGGGCGTCCGGCAAAGACGCCGTGAAGCTTGCGCGAGAACGCTTGCTTCGGTTTTTTCGATTCCGGGTGCAGCGAAATAATATTTTGTTTCGCCCGACCAGGCTCCTAACCTGAACGGCAGAGCGACAGCCCGCACCCGGAGGAGGGTGCCGGGCCGTCCTTGGCGCCCGGGGTCAAACGCGTTTCGCGCCGCCCGCCCGCAGGTAGAGGAAGCCCATGCTGAGAACCGGCGAGGAGTATCGCGAGTCGATCCGCGACGGCCGCGAGGTCTACATCAACGGCGAGAAGGTGGAGGACGTGGCGAGCCACCCGGCCTTCAAGCCGATCGTCGACGCCCGGGCGCGCATTTATGACATGGCCCACGAGGAGGCCTACCGCGACATCATGTCCTACCCCCTCGACGGCGGGACCGAGCGCAACTGCACCGGCTACAAGCCGCCCAGGAGCCAAGAGGACTGGCAGGACAAGCGCCGGGCGGTGAACGCCGTCATGTGGGACCTGGGCGGCGTCGTGATCCGGGTCGGCGACGAGACCGTGGGCGAGATGTGGTCCCTCTACGACGGCCAGGACGTGCTGAACGAGATCAACCCCGACTTCTCCGAGCACATCAAGCGGCACGTCGCAGAGGCGACCAGCAACGACACCTTCCATGTCTCGGCCAACACCGATCCAAAGGGCGACCGCTCCAAGCCGCCCCAGGAGCAGGACCCGGACATGCTGCTGCATGTTGTGAAGGAGACCGACAAGGGCATCGTCGTGCGCGGCGCCAAGTACGAGACCGCGTCGGCCTACGCCAACCAGGCCTTCGTCAAGCCGACCATCGGCGGCTGGAGCCAGAACGAGAAGCTGTCGGACTACGCGCTCGGCTTCATCTCGCCCATGAACGCGCCGGGCATGAAGCACATCTGCCGCACGGGCTTCGCCGGCCGGGCCCACGCCAAAGACTATCCGCTCGCCAACCGCTTCGACGAGGTGGACTCCCTCATCGTCTTCGACGACGTGCTGGTGCCCTGGGAGAACGTGCTGTTCTACCGGCACACCGAGGCGGCCGCTTTCATCCGCGCGACCCTGCACCGCTACAGCGCCTTCCCCTTCGTGCAGCGGATCATTTTCGTCGCCGACATGATGATCGGTGCGGCCCTCTTCAACGTGCGCCAGACCGGCCTCGACAAGAACCCGGCGGTGCGCGAGAAGCTGGCCGCGCTCGCGGTCTACCGGGAGGGCATCAACGCCCACCTGACCGCCGCCATCGCCAACGCGGAGACCAGCCCGCGCGGGCTCACCATGCCCAACCAGTCGCTGCTCTACACCGGCCGGGTGCACGCCTGCTCCAACCTGCCGGCCATGATGCACATCGCCCGCGAGCTCTGCGGCGGGCAGATCTGCGTCACCCCCGACACGGCAGCCTTCCTCGACGGGGAGGGCAGCGGGCCCTGGCTGGAGAAGTTCTACTCCGTCAACGAGGACTGGATAGGTGAGGACCGGCGCCGTCTGCTCGCCTTCGCGCGCGACCTGCTCAACTCGGACTACGCCGGCCACCGGCTCACCTTCCAGCTCTTCGCCCAGTCGCCGCCCTTTGCCCACCTGAACGCCGTCTACAACAACTTCGACTTCTCAGGCCCGCTGGAGTTCGTGAAGAAGTCGGCCGGGCTCTCCGACAAGGTCATGGGCGAAGGTTACGAGAGCAAGGGGAGCAAGGCCTGATGGCACACACCCGCATCCGCAAGTTCAACACCCGGGAGACCTATCCCGAGCAGAACCTGGACAACGACCTCTGCCAGGCGGTGGTCGCCGGCAACACGGTCTACCTGCGCGGCCAGGTGGCCCAGGACCTGGACAGCCGGGAGAGCGTCGCCGTCGGCGATCCGGCCGGCCAGGCCGAGAAGGCCATGGCCAACGTCGACCTGCTGCTGAAGGAATGCGGCAGCGAGCTCGCCCACATCTGCAAGGTCACCATCTATCTCACCGACATCCGCTACCGGGAGGCGGTCTACAGGGTGGTCGGGCGCTGGCTGAAGGGCGTCTTCCCGGTCTCGACCGGCCTCACGGTCCCGGCCCTGGCGCGGCCCGAGTGGCTGGTCGAGATTGACGTGATCGCGGTTATCCCCGAGGCTGACGGCTGACCAACCAACCGGCGAGAGGGCAAGGGCGGCTGTGACGGGCCTGACGAAAGCGCAGATCGAGACTTTCCGGCGCGACGGGGTTTTGACCGTCGAGGGCGCGGTGACGCCGGACGAGCTCGCGGCCCTCAGGCGCGACTTCGCCGCCTGGGTGGAGGAGAGCCGGAGCCACGACAGCGCCTACGGCGCTATGATCGACGGCCGGCCACGCTTCGACCTGGAGCCCGGCCATTCGCCGGAAAACCCGGCGTTGCGCCGGGTGGCCGCGCCCTCGGACGTCTCCGAGAGCTACCTGGAGGTCATGCGCGACAGCCGCATGGTCGACTGGGTGGCCGACCTGATCGGCCCCGACGTGCGCAGCCATCACTGCAAGGTCAACTCCAAGCTGCCGGGTGCCGCGACCCGGGTGAAGTGGCACCAGGACTTCCTCTACGACCCCCACAGCAACACCGACCTGGTGACGGCGCTCCTCATGCTGGACGACGTGGACGAGGAGAACGGCCCCTTGGAGGTGGTGCCGGGCTCCCACCTGGGGCCGCTCCACAGCCTCTGGCACGACGGCGTCTTCACCGGCGCCGTGAGCGAGGCCCGGGCGGCCGACTTCGCCGAGCGGGCCGTCTCCTGCACCGGCCCGGCCGGTTCGGTCTGCCTCATGCACGGCTGCCTGGCCCACGGCTCGGCGCCCAATCGCTCGGCCCGCCCGCGCACCCTCTTCATCGCCGTCTACGCCGCGGCCGACGCGGTGCCGCTCGTGCCCAACCCGGTGCCGGGCCGGCACAACGGCCTCCTGGTGCGCGGCCAGGAGCCCAACCGGGTGAGGTCGACGCCCTTCGAGGCCGAGCTTCCCGAGCATCCCAAGGGCGCCTCCTTCTTCGTGCAGCAGGCGGGCGCATGACCTTCTCGATCACCGCGCGCTGCCCGGAAAGCGGCATGTTCGGCATCGCCGTCTCCTCCTCCTCCATGGCGGTGGCGGCGCGCTGCGCCTTCGTGCGCGCGGGCGTGGGCGCTGTCGCCACGCAGAACATCACCGACCCGCGGCTCGGCCCCCGCAGCCTCGACCTGATGGCGGACGGCCAGTCAGCGTCCGAGGCGCTCCAGGTCCTGCTGGACGAGCACGCCTTCGCCGACTACCGCCAGCTCGTCCTGGTGGACGCCGCCGGCGCCGTCGCGCACCACTCGGGCGCCGGCACGCTGGGCACCCACGCCGTGGTCACCGGCGAGGCGGCGGTGGCGGCCGGCAACCTGCTGGCGAGCCCGCTGGTGCCCGCCGCCATGATCGAGGCTTACCAGGACGCCGCGGCGGTAGCCTTCCCGGCGCGGCTGGTGAAGGCGCTCCAGGGCGGCCTCGCGGCGGGCGGCGAGGGCGGTCCGGTGCGCTCGGCCGGGCTCCTGGTTGTCCGGGACCAGGCCTGGCCGCTGGTCGACCTCCGGGTCGACTGGTCGGAGGGTGACCCCATCGCCGAGCTGGCGGACATCTGGGGGGGCTGGGCACCCCAGATGGAGGACTACGTGACCCGGGCCCTCGACCCCTCTGCCGCGCCCTCCTACGGCGTGCCGGGCGACGAGTAGGCGGACCCCCCGCGCCCCGCCATGGCGTCCGAGACGAGCCTCGAGCTGATCGCGCGGCTGATCGCCTTCGACACGGTGAGCGCCCGCTCCAACATGGCGCTGATCGATTTCGTGCGCGGCTATCTCGCCGGGCACGGCGTCGAGAGCCGCCTGGTGCCCGACGAGAGCGGCAGCAAGGCCAACCTCTACGCCACCATCGGCCCGGCCGAGCGGCCCGGCGTCATGCTCTCGGGCCACAGCGATGTGGTGCCGGTGGAGGGCCAGGACTGGTCCAGCGACCCCTTCCGGCTCGACGCCCGGGACGGCCGCCTCTACGGGCGCGGCACGGCGGACATGAAGAGCTTCCTCGCCGTCGCGCTCGCCTACGTGCCGGCTATGTGCGCGGCGCCCTTGGAGACGCCCATCCATCTCGCCATCTCCTACGACGAGGAGGTCGGCTGCATCGGCGCCCAGCGCCTCATCCCCATGCTGAACGGCCTCCCCGTCAAGCCCGCTATGTGCATCGTCGGCGAGCCCAGCTCCATGAAGGTGGTCGTCGGGCACAAGGGCAAACGCGCCTTCCGGGTCGAGGTGCGCGGCCTCGAATGCCATTCCAGCCTGGCGCCCCAGGGCGTGAACGCCATCGACTACGCGGCCGAGCTGGTGGTTTTCATCCGCCGCCTGGCCGAACGCCTCGCCCATGAGGGCCCGCGCGACGCCGACTACGCGGTGCCCCATAGCACCATCCACACCGGCACCATCGGCGGCGGCACGGCCCTCAACATCGTGCCCAACCATTGCGCCGTCGAGTTCGAGATCCGCAACCTGCCCGACCACGACCCCGGAGGCTTGGTCGCCGAGATCGAGGCCTACACCCGCGATGAGCTGGAGCCGCGCATGCGCCGGGTCTCGGCCGAGACGGGAATTGCCATCGAGCCCGTCACCAGCTACGCCGGCCTCGACACGGACCCGGGCGAGGAGGTGGTGACCTTCGTCAAGTCCCTGGTCGGCGCCAACGAGCACGGCAAGGTCAGCTTCGGCAGCGAGGGCGGCCTGTTCCAGCGCCAGGCCGGCATCCCGACGGTGATCTGCGGCCCCGGCGACATCGCCCAGGCCCACAAGCCCGACGAATGGATCGCGCTCGACCAGGTAGCGCTCTGCGAACGCTTCATGGAGCGGCTGATCGAACGCCTGAGCGGGTGAGCCGCCGTCCGGCGTCGCGCGGGCTCAGGAGAGGTGCTTGCGCATAACCTCGGCCATGTTCGCAGCCGGGGTTCCGTGACGGAACAAGGTAAGGAACTTGCCGTCACGTCCCATCAGATAAGTGAACGTGGAGTGGTCGACCAGGTAGTTGTCGTCGGCGTCTTCCAGTTCAGCGCGTCGCACGTGGATGCGGTAGGCCTTCACGACAGCTTTCAGGTCTTCGAGCGATCCCGTCAGTCCGAGGAACCGGGGATGGAAATGAGGTACGTAGTCGGCAAGGGCCTCAACCGTGTCCCGCTCCGGATCGACGGTGATGAAGAGGGGTTGCACCGCCGTCCCCTTGTCGCCAAGCAGTTCGACGGCTTCGCTCATGACCTGGAGCGTGGTCGGGCAGAAGTCGGGGCAGTAGGTGTAGCCGAAGGTGAGCAGCATGAGGCTGCCCCGGAAATCGCTGTCCCGCACCGGCCGGCCCAGATGATCCGTCAGCGAGAAGGGACCGCCGATGGGGATGGTCTGGGAACGGGCCGTCTTCTCGGGCATCGCAACCGGCGTCATGACCGCAGCGGCGGCCAATGCGGCGAGCAGCCAAGCCGTGGAACGCGCCGGCAAGCTCGGGCGACTGCGCACGGCTACCGGATCCTGCCCAGTGTCATCGCGACCTCCATCGCTTTCTCCCTGCGGTTCCAAATGGCGCAATGACCTTCGCTTGGCGACTCAACAAGCCGTGAAGTCAGGGGATCGGAGACCGCCAGTCCGGCCGCGCTCCGGGAGACCCCGCCGGCGAAGAGATCGGAAGGCGGACCAAGACAGCGAACGCGTTGCCTGCGCGGGCACACCGGCCAAATCGGCTTGACCGCAATCGCGCGGGTCCTCTCTAATGACAGGAGGCTTGGGGGCAGTCTTGAATCGAGTAACGGCCAGACCTGGAGGAAGACGAGGGCGCGAGGCTTGGCGCCGGGCCGCAATCGGCTTTGCGCTGCTTGCCCTGCTGCAGCCGCAGTTCGGCGGTCTGGGGCTCGCTGTTCTCAAGGCTGGGCCGGAGTCCGAGGATCTCTTCTCCTACATAGAGATCTGCACCGCCTTTGGCGTGCGCCAGGTCCGTGCGGAGGACCTGACGCGAGAAGGCGACGACGACCGTCCGCCCGATCTCTCGTCGGCCTTCTGTCCGGGCTGCCTGACGGCGGCCTCTTTCGCAGTTCTGAGTTCGGGACTCGCCGAGGTCGTCCGTTACGCGGCCGAAACGCGCGTCCTGTTCCCCGCCGCGGAGGATCTCTCGCCTTCGCGGCTCGCCAGATCCGATATCCGCGCGCGCGCCCCCCCGCCCCAGGCTTGAGCCTCACCGGGCCCGAACGCGCGGCGGCATCCGTCCTCTAGGCCGGACCGGCGCGGCGCGTCCGGCCCGATCTCTCACCTCGTCTAGTCTCAATGCCGCAACCCGGGTTTCAAGGAACCCGGAGAGGGGAAACCTATGCGTATCTCGTCACATCTCTCGGCGGCCTCGCTGGCCGCAGCGCTCTCCGTCTGCGCGGGCCATGCCGGCCTTGCCCATGAAGAGGAGTCAGTAGAACCCGGCCTCACGATCCAAGGTGACGGCAACGCCATCCGGGCGGACGGCCACGCGCCCATCGGCGTGATGGGGGATCACATGCACAAGGCCGGGGAATGGATGATCTCCTACCGCTACATGCGTATGCACATGAAGGACAACCGGGACGGAACGGACGATCTCAGTCCGGAGGACATCGTCACCAACTTCAGCAATCCCAACGCGCCGCCGCCGACCTTCCGCGTGGTGCCGACGCGCATGACCACCCAGATGCACATGTTCGGCCTCATGTACGCGCCGGCCGACTGGATCACCCTCATGCTCATGGGCAACTACACCATCAAGAGCATGGACCACATCACCTTCCAGGGTGCGGCCGGCACGACTCGCCTCGGCACCTTCAACACGGGCTCCGAGGGTTTCGGCGACACGAGGGCGACCGCGCTCCTCCGGCTCTACGAGGATCCGGTCCACCACCTCCACGCCAATCTCGGGATGAGCTTCCCGACCGGCTCCATCGACGAGGAGGACCAGGTGCTCGCGCCGACCGGGGCGAGGCCCACGCTGCGCCTGCCCTATGCCATGCAGCTGGGCTCCGGGACCTTCGATGCGATGCCGGGTCTCACCTATACGGGCGCGCTCGAGAGGCTGGCCTGGGGCGCCCAGCTGTCCAGCACCATTCCCCTCGGAGACAACGACGAAGGCTGGTCCTTTGGCGACAAGTACAGCCTCACCGCCTGGGGCAGCTGGCTCTGGGACGACTGGATCAGCACCTCCGTGCGGCTGACCGGCACCACCCAGGGCCGGATCGACGGCCGCGACAGCGACATCACCGCGCCGGTGACGACCGCCGACCCGGACAACTACGGCGGCGAGAAGCTGAACCTCAGCCTCGGCGCCAACCTGGTCGGCCAGGAGGGCTTGCTGCGCGGGCACCGCCTCGCCTTCGAGGTCGGCCTGCCGCTCTACCAGGATCTGAACGGCCCGCAGTTGAAGAGCGACTGGATGTTCACGATCGGCTATCAGAAGGCCTTCTGAGGGCGCGCGCCGGCCGATCTGCGCCGGGAGGAGGCGTCACGCCGGCCGGCGGCCCCGTGCCTAGAGCGGGGTGGGATGAGATTGAACCACGCTGACGGAGCGATTTTGGCCGGACGTTAGGCCAAGGATAATTGTGGGGACGAAGGACATGCCGAAGCATATTCGAGGAGGAGCGACGCGGCGTCCGGCCAAAAGCGCCCGTCCCGTACGGGTTGGCCTGGGTTGGTCCGCCGCGTCGTTGCGGGCCTCGCCCGATGCCCCACATCGCGCTTCGCCCCGCGCCTAGCGGACGGAGCCAACCCAGGCCAACAGCGTTGATTCAATCTCATCCCATCCCGCTCTAGCTTGAAGCCTTGCCGCGGCGGTGCTCGTCGGCGGCGCGGACGTAAGCGAGGAGCCTGTGGCCCTGGAGGAAGAGAGGTGAAAGGGCGTGTCGCTTCTCGCCCAGCTCGGCCTCCTCGGCCTCGGCGACGAACAGGCCGTCTTCGCTCACGAGCGTGAAGCGGGTCCGGCCCTCTCGCGGCAGAGGCGTGTCGCCGGCCGGGGCGAGGGCCGGCAGGTGCGCCTTGGCCGCCTCGAGGAAGGCGAGCGCCTCGTCGCGTACCTGCGGGTAGGCACCGGCGCCAATGATGCCGCCGCCGTTGCTGAAATAGAGGCTCGTCGTGCCGTCGGCCACCGCGACCAGGCTCGCCACGGCGCCCGGATAGCCGGTCTCCATTAGGACTGCGAAAACCCCGTCGGCGGGCGCCACCTGCTCCGCGGTCAGCTCCAGGGCGGTCCGCCGGAGATCGCAGTAGATCTCGGCCGGTTCGTAATCTTACGTCATGGCTCCTCCGCGCTGGGCTGCCCGTGCCGGACGAAACTCTCTCACGCGGAGTTTAACGTTTCGTCGCCATGGATTGCGTTCAAGTCCCGGCGCGAAGCGGCTAGATTGGCGCGACGACGGAAGATTCCGCCCGATCGCCGCAACGGTGGCCGTCGGCCAACTCCGCGCGTCTTGCGTCCAATTGCCGTTCGAGACGGAGTGCCCTTGTGAGGAAACGTCCCTCTTCGCGTCTCATTGTTGTTGGTCCGGAGAACCGCGTCCTGCTGTTCCGCTTCGTCCTCGATGAGGGGGCGCTCGCGGGCTGGGACTATTGGGCGACGCCGGGCGGCGCGCTGGAACTGGGCGAGAGCTACAGGGACGCGGCGCGGCGCGAGCTGAGCGAAGAAACCGGCATCGTCGCGGACGTAGGGGAGGAGATCGCCCAAAGAGACGTGGTCTTTGCCATGCCGGACGGCGAGGAGGTCTTTGCCGACGAACGCTATTTCCTGGTGCGCGTGGCGGACGACAGGATCGACCGGAGCGGGCAGGAGGAATTGGAGGCTAAAGCGATTCGGCAGCACAAAGGGTGGTCCTTAGCCGAGCTGCGCGAGACTCCCGTGACGGTCTTCCCTGAGAACCTCGCAGAGATGCTTGCCGTGTGTCTTGGGCATGGCTCCGAGGATTGAAAGGCCGCGGGCCGCCGGTCAGACTTGGGCGGGAAAGGACGAACGGGACGTGACCCTGAAGCTCTTCGAGGTGGGCGGTGCCGACGACGCGTTCCGGCCGAGCCCCTACTGCTGGCGCATCCGCATGGCGCTGGCCCACAAGGGCCTGGCCTTCGAGCCGGTGCCCTGGCGTGCTGTGGAAAAGGAGCGGATCAAGCGCTCGGGCGGCGGCACGGTGCCCGTGCTGGTGGAGGGCGAGCTCTGGCTCAGGGAGTCCTGGGACATCGCGGTCCACCTGGAGGAAAGCCATCCCGACCGGCCGGCCCTCTTCGGCGGCGAGGGCGACCGCGCCAAGGCCCGCTTCCTCGACGCCTGGACCACGGGCATCGTCCACCCGGTGATGGCCCGTGCTGTGCTGCTGGACCAGTTCCCCGAGCTCGCCGCCAAGGACCAGGCCTACTACCTGGAACGCACCAAGCGGAAGTTCGGCACGACGCTCGAGGCCATGTGCAGCGACCCCGAGGGCGCGGTTGCCGAGCTCCACGGGGTCCTGGCGCCGCTGCAGACGACGCTCGGCCTCCACGACTACCTTGGCGGTTCCCAACCCAACTACGGCGACTACATCGTCTTCGGCGCCTTCCAGTGGGCGCGGGTCGCCAGCACCCGGCGGCTCTACGAGGAAGGGAGCCCGCTCGATCTCTGGTTCCGGCGCCTGCTGGCGGCCTTCGACGGCTTCGCCGCGGCCCAGCCCGCGCGCGATTACTGGAGCTGATGCCGCGGACTCTGCGGCGTCGGTCGGCGAGGGGACCGTGACCGGAGATTCGGAAGGCTTCTACGGGCGCCTCGTGCCCTTCGACGACTTTGCCGGCTTCAGCGACTTCGCCGCCTACGCGCCGCTGCCCGAGGACTGGGTGGTCGTGCTGAGCGACGTGGCGGGCTCAACCCGGGCGATCGAGGCGGGGCGCTACAAGGACGTCAACATGGTGGGGGCCGCCTCCATCACGGCCGTGCTGAACGCTTGCCCGGGGGCCGAGCTGCCTTACGTTTTCGGCGGGGACGGCGGCACGCTCGCCGTGCCGGGATTGCTGGCCGCAGCGGCGGGCGCGGCCCTCCTAGGGCTCCAGAGCGTGTCCGAGGCCACCTTCGGCCTCGCCCTGCGGGTCGGCACCCTGCCGGTCGCGGAGCTGCGGGCCCGGGGGGCGGACGTGCGGGTGCGCAAGTTCGCCCTCGGCGGCCGGAACCACCTGGCCATGTTCGCCGGCGGCGGGCTGGAGCTGGCGGACGCCCTGCTGAAGGACCCGGAGGCCGGCGCGCCCTACCGGCTGACGGCAGGCGCGGAGACCGGCGCCCCCGACCTCACGGGCCTATCGTGCCGCTGGGAGCCGCTGCTGCCGCGCAGCGGGCGCATGCTGACCCTCATGGTCCAGGGCATTGGCGACAATGCGGACCAAACAGGCGCCACTCTCGAACGCAGCGTGGCGGAGATCTCCCGCCTGCTCGGCCACGGCCTGCGGGACTCCGCGCCCGCCAGCCCGCAGTCCATGCGCTTCCGCTGGCCGCCCCGCGGCCTCGGCCTGGAAGCCCGGGCGACCGCCGGCCGGGGCGGGGTCTTCGGGCGCTACTGCGCCGTGCTGGCCTCCTCGCTGGTGCAGGCCTGGTGCGAGCGCTTCGACCGGCGGGCCGGGCCCTACGACGCGCCGATCTACCGGGAGGAGCTGCGCGCCAACACGGACTTCCGCAAGTTCGACGGCACCCTCCGGCTGGTGCTGGACGTGAGCGAAGAGCAGGCCGAGGCGATCGAGCGCTACCTGGCCGCCGAGCACGCGGCCGGGCGCCTGGTCTATGGCACCCACCTGGCCGACAGCGCCCTCATGACCTGCCTGGTCTTCAGCCTGGAGGAGAGCCGCCACGTCCACTTCATCGACGGCGCCGACGGCGGCTTCGCTATGGTCGCCCGGGCCTTCAAGGCGCGGCTGGCGGCGCGACCTTAGACCGGCGAGGCTGCGGTCCGGTCAGCCCTCGCTCGGCGGCTCGACGATCATCCAGAACTTGCGGAGGGTTTCGGTGATGTGCCAGGTGCCCTTGAAGTCCTGGGGCATGACGAAGCTGTCGCCGGGGCCGAAGGTCTGGGCCTCGCCGCCCTCGGCGGTGACGGTGACCGAGCCGCTCAGGACCGTGCAGAGCTCGTCTACGCCGTAGCGCTCGATGGTCTCGAGGCAGGGCGCGCACTCCCAGACGCCGGCGGTGACGTTGCCGCCCGCGTTGGTGAAGAATTTGTGGATGGTCTCGGTGCGGTCCTCGCCCAGGAAGTTCTCCGGGTTCGTCAGGTGCGAGGGCCCCATGCCGCTCTCAGGGTCGCCGTCGGGCAGCAGGCGGACGGCAGCGTGACTCATTGGCGTTTCCTCCCCTTGGGTGACGCGAAGACTATCAGACCGCCGCCAGTTCCGTCAGCTCGCGCTTGAAGGGCACGGCGTCGCCCAGGTCGGGAGCGTCGAGCTCGCGGGCGTAGCGGTGGCCGGCGTAGACCGCGTAGGCGATGGGCCCGGGGGCGCAGGCGTCGCCGATCACCTTCACCGACTTGATGCCGGCCTCGGCCCAGGCGTCGCGCCGCGCCCTCAGATCGGTGTAGAGCCCGTCATCGGGCAGGCGGGCGGTCACCAGTACCACGCCGTCGGCGGCGAGCTCGCGCATTCGGCCGGTGAAGATGCAGGAGGCCACGACCGCGCCAGCCCTGATCTCCTCGAGCATCAGGTGCGGCCGGATCTCCACACCCCGCTCCAGCAGGCGGGCCTGGATGAAGCCCTGCTCCAGGGTGTTGTGGGTCCAGTTGGAGGCGTCGGCGGCGGGGGTAATCAACGTTACCTCGTAGTCCGCCTCGGCCAGCAGCTCGGCCAGCACGCCGCCCAGGTAGTAGTGGTCGTCGTCGTAAATCGCGATCCGCCGGCCGCCCGGGCGCTTGCCGTCCATCAGGTCGTCGGGGGTCAGCACTTCGGCGCCCTCCTCGACCGCAAGAGGCGTGAGGCGCGTGCGCGCCACGCCGTCACGCCGCCATCTGGCGCCGGTCGCGACCGCCACGTGCTGGAAGCCGAAGCCGAGGACGTCCTCGGCGCCGAGCCGGCTGTCGAAATAGATCTCGACGTTCGTCATGGGGCGGATCAAGGTCTCCCGGTAGTCCCGCACCCGGGCCCAGGCCGAGAGCCCGGGCAGCCGCGCCTCGCGGCTCACCCTGCCGCCCAGCTCGGTGCCCGCCTCGGCGAGCACCACCTGGTAGCCCCGCTGGCCGAGCGCCCGGGCGCATTCGAGACCCGCCGGCCCGCCGCCCACCACCAGCACCCCGTCGTCGGAGCCCTTGGGCGCGATCGCCTCGGGATGCCAGTCTCTCCGCCACTCCTCGCCCATGGTGGGGTTCTGGGTGCAGCGGATGGGCGACATGGTCATGTCCCCGGAGACGCAGATGTTGCAGCCGATGCACTCGCGGATCTCGTCGAGCCGCCCCTCCTCCACCTTCTTCGGCAGGAAGGGGTCGGCGATGGAGGGCCGCGCCGCGCCGATCAAATCGAGGATGCCCCGCTTCACCTGGGAGACCATGGTGTCGGGGGAGGTGAACCAGCCGACGCCCACCACCGGCTTGCTCGTCAGCCGCTTGACGCCGGCCACGAAGGGCTCCTGCAGGCCCTGCTCGCCGAAGCGCGAGGTCTGGGAGTCGTTCTCCCAGCCGGCCAGCACCAGGTCCCAGAGGTCCGGCAGCTCGGCCATCAGGCCGATCATCTCGTGCGCCTCGTCCTTGTGCAGGCCCGTCTCGCCCAGCAGCTCGTCGACGGTGAAGCGCACGGCGACGGCGCAGCTTTCGCCCACCGCCTCCTTGGTGTCCTCGATGATCTCGCGCACCAGGCGGATGCGGTTCTCCAGGCTGCCGCCGTACTCGTCGCCGCGGGTGTTGTGGCGCCGCGAGAGGAAGTAGTTGAGACCGCCCAAGCCGTGAGCGGCGTAGACGTAGACGATGTCGAAGCCGGCCGTCTTGGCCCGGAGAGCGGCCTGCTTGTGCCAGCGCCGCAGGTTGGCGATGTCCTCCTTGTCCATGGCGCGGGCCTGGACCGGGTCGTAGGTGAAGGTGGCGACCGGCAGGTGGGAGGGCCCGAGCGGCACCTCGCGGGTGTAGAAGTTGGGGCCGTTCATGCCGTTGTAGGCGAGCTCGATGCCGGCGAGCGCCCCGTGCGCGTGCACCGCCTCGGCCATGCGGGCGAGCGCCGGCAGATCCCGCTCGTCCCAAAGGCGCAGCTCGATGAAAGGCGTGATCTCGGAGCTGTGGTGGAACTCCACCTGCTCGGTGCAGACCACGCCCCAACCGCCCTCGGCCTTCACGCCGCGCATGCGGGCCATGGCGCTCACGTCCCGGTAGCCCATGCCGTTGCAGTGGGGCACCTGGTAGAAGCGGTTCCTGGCGGTGACCGGCCCGATCTGCACGGGCTCGAACAGCACGTCGTATCGCGGATCGCGCGGCATCGGCGCCTCCCTTCGCTCGACCCCAGCTGATCTCGACCCAAAGTCCTACGCAAGCCAGGGAGGAATGAAAATCAATTATATCCGATGGCCTTCCTCAGCTATTTCTATCCACCGGCGCGCGCGGCCGACCAGTCGTGGCGCCCAGTCGTGCCACCCAGCGTTGTCGTGGACCGAGGGAAACCGATGCAGCGATCTTTGACGGGACTGCTGATCCTCGCCGTGGCCCTGGCCTGCGGGCCCGGCCGCGCGACGGCCGACGGGCTGCCAGGTCCCGCCGGGGCGCTGACGGCGGCCATGACCGAGCGCCTCTCGCTCATGGAGGCGGTGGCGTGGCACAAGTGGAACGAGGAGCTGGCGATCGAGGACCTGGCCCGCGAGCGCGTGGTGCTCGACAAGGTGGTCGCCGCCGCCGAAGCGGGGGGCGTGGCCGCGGACTTGGCCACGGACTTCTTCCAGGCCCAGATCGCCGCCGCCAAGCAGATCCAGTCCCGCCTGTTCGAGGACTGGCGGCGGGCCGGCCAGGGCCGCTTCGCCGACGTGCCCGACCTCAAGGCGGAGCTGCGCCCCGCCATCGGCGCGCTGACCGGGCGCATCATCGAGGCGCTGGCTGCCCTCGAGGGCGCCGCGCCCGCCGAGGTCTGCGCGGCGATCGCACCTGTCCCGCCCGCGCTGGCCGAGGACGCCGCGGCCTGGCGGCTCGCCGTCCAACCCTTGCGCGCACGGTCGGGCGGCTGCTGAGCGGGGCCGCGCTTGCCATCCAGCGGACGGCTTATCACACTGCACCGGATGGCGCGGAAGGCGCCGCAGGTTGCGGGGGAGGCGGCCGTGGGGAAGAAGGCTGACAAGGTGGCGAAGCGGACCGGCAAACGGGCGGCGAAGGGCCGGGCGCCGCCGCCGAAGATGAAGCGCAAGGACTTCGAGACGGAGCTCTACCGCCTCCAGGTCGAGCTGACCCGCCTGCAGGCCTGGGCGGTGGCAAAGGCGGCGCGGGTCATCGTGGTCTTCGAGGGCCGCGACACCGCCGGCAAGGGCGGGGTCATCAGTCGCATCACCCGGCGCGTGAGCCCCCGGGTCTTCAAGCACGTGGCGCTGCCGAAGCCGTCGGACCGGGAGCGCTCGCAGATGTACATCCAGCGCTACATGGCCCACTTCCCGGCGGCGGGCGAGATCGTGCTGTTCGACCGCTCCTGGTACAACCGGCTCGGCGTCGAGCGGGTCATGAACTTCTGCAGCGACGAGGAGTACGCGCGCTTCATGGAGGACGTGCCGGCCCTCGAGCGCGAGATCGTCGAGGACGGCATCCACCTCATCAAGTACTTCCTGGACGTCAGCCGGGACGTCCAGCGCCGACGTTTCGAGGCGCGCGTCAACGACCCCTTGAAGCACTGGAAGCTGAGCCCCATGGACACGGAATCCGTGCGCCGCTGGTGGGACTACACCCGGGCCTACCAGGCCATGCTGCGCGGGACCGACACCGCCCACGCGCCCTGGTTCCTGGTCCCCGCCGACGACAAGCGCCGCGCCCGTCTCAACCTGATCAGTCACCTGCTGGAGCAGATTCCCTACGAGAAGGTGACGCCTGACCTGCCGAAGCTGCCCAAGACCCAGCAGCGCCCGAAAGACCTCACACCCGGCCTCACCTCCAACCAGGTAGTGCCCAACCGCTATCCCTGAGGCTGGCCGGCCCTTTAGGCTGCCAGCGGCCAATCGGGAGCGGCGGCGCCTAGCTGCGCTTCGATCGCTGCGGCGAGCGGCTCCGGGTGGGTGAGGGGGATCATGTGGCCAGCCTCTGGCACCATCTCCACCCCGGCGTCGGGCAGGGCGTCGGCCAGCAGGCCGGCGATGGCCCGGCCGGAGGGATGCGAGGCCTCGCCGAAGAGAACGCGGGTGGGCGCCTCGATCAGACCGTAGGCCGCGGGCGGCAGCGGCTCGCTCATGGCGGCGCGGAAGTCCTGGGCGATCTTGCCGGCGTAGGCGGCGAGGCCCGTCCGGGTTTCCGGCCGGATGCCGGCCCAGGTGCCTTCGCCGTTCCAGAAGTCGACGAAGCGGGCCATGCCGTTGGGGCCGCCCCTGCCGGCCGCGGCCTGGGCCACGCTGGCGGCGACCGCGCCGAACTCGCGGAAGAGGGCGAAGTCCGCTGGCCGACCGTCACGCAGCAGGTGGAGGGCGACCGGCTCGATCAGGGTCAGGCTGGCGAAGGCCCGTGGATGCTCGAAGGCGGCGCGCAGGGCGATGGCGCCGCCGTAGGAGTGGCCCACCAGGTGGACCGGGCCGGAGCAGTGCTCGAGGAGGGCCGAGACCAGCGCCGCCTGGGCGGCCAGGTCCGCCTTCGGCCCCGGGCAGGGACCGGAGCGGCCGTAGCCGAAGAGGTCCGGGACGACGACACGGTAGCGCCCTTCCAGGCGGGCGCGCACTTGGTCCCAGTGGGCCTTGGTCCCGGCCGAGCCGTGCAGCAGGATGACGGTCTCGGCGCCCCGGCCCGCGAAGTGGCAGGACACCCGAGTATCGCCGACGTGGATTTCCAGGGTCTTGTTTTCGCTCATGAATCCAGTCCTCCCTCCGCTCTGCCGGGCCCCTCCCTGGGGGGCCGTGGGCAAGAGATAGGGGGCCGGGATTTCACGATCGTGTCCGGGTGCCGGGCGAAGGGTTTCTTTTGTTTCAGGGCGCCTGGGACCCCCGGCGCCAACCGCTCTCATAGGTCCGGGACGTGACGAATTATCAACGTATTGTAAGTATCTGCTGCCTATGATCGACTTCGGCGACTGAGCGGCGACGGGGCAGAGGGGGCTCCGGCGCCTTGTTCGGGCGGCCTATTGCCTGAGGAGGGTCTTTCTGGTGCGCAAAAGAGTGCTCGTGACCGGCGGCGCCGGATTCCTGGGATCGCACCTCTGCGAGCGGTTGCTCGAACGGGGCTGCGAAGTCATCTGCGCGGATAACTTCTTCACCGGGACCAAGGAAAACGTCCTTCATCTGGCGGACAATCCCTATTTCGAGCTGCTGCGCCACGACATCACCTTTCCGCTCTATGTCGAGGTGGACGAGATCTACAACATGGCCTGCCCGGCCTCGCCCATCCACTACCAGTTCGACCCGGTGCAGACGACCAAGACCTGCGTCCATGGCGCCATCAACATGCTGGGCCTGGCCAAGCGGGTGAAGGCGCGCATCCTCCAGGCCTCGACCAGCGAGGTCTACGGCGACCCCTCCGTCCATCCCCAGACCGAGGACTACTGGGGCAACGTCAATCCGGTGGGCATCCGCTCCTGCTACGACGAGGGCAAGCGCTGCGCCGAGACCCTGTTCTTCGACTACTACCGCCAGCACAGCCTGGAGATCCGCGTGGCCCGCATCTTCAACACCTACGGGCCCCGCATGCACCCGAACGACGGGCGCGTGGTCTCCAACTTCATCGTGCAGGCCCTCAAGGGCAATCCCATCACCGTCTACGGCGACGGCAGCCAGACCCGCTCCTTCTGCTACGTGAGCGATCTGGTGGAGGGGCTGATCGCCCTGATGGAGGCGCCGGAGCCCCTGACGGGACCGGTCAACCTGGGCAACCCCGTGGAGAACACGATCCTCGAGATCGCCAAGCTGATCGCCGCCAAGATCGGCACGGAGTCCGAGGTGGCCTTCAAGGAGCTGCCGGCCGACGATCCCAAGCAGCGCCAGCCGGACATCGCCCTGGCCAAGAGCAAGCTGGGCTGGGAGCCCAAGGTGGTCCTGGACCAGGGGCTCAACGAGACCATCGCCTACTTCGAGGGCACCGTAGGCCGGGCCGCGGCCCTGAGCGCCTAGCGCTCCGCCGCCTCTCTCTCTCTCCGCTCGCCGCCGGGCCGAGCGCCCGCCTAGAGATCGAGCTTCAGGCGGCGGCTCTTGGCGCGCGAGCAGCAGACGGTGATCAGCTGGTTCGACTCCTTCTCCTCGTCGTCGAGGACGAAGTCGCGGTGGTCCGGCTCGCCGTCCAGCACGTCCACGATGCAGGTGCCGCAGAGGCCCTCTTCGCAGCTGCTGTCCACGTCGTGGCCGTTCTCCAGCAGCACGTCGAGGATGCTCTTGTCCGGCGGCACCTGGTAGACGTCGCCGCTGCTGGCGATCTCCACCTCGAAGGCCGTGTGGGGCGCGTCGGGGACATCCGGGTCGGCGGCGAAGAACTCGAAGTGTACACGTCCGAGGGGCCAGTGGCCGCTCGCCTCCTGGACCGCGTGCATGAGGCCGGTCGGGCCGCAGCAGTAGACGTGGGTGCCCTCCTCGACCTCGGCCAGCAGCGCTTTCACGTCTAGGCCTTTCGAGGGATCGCCGCCGTCGTGGTGGAAGGTGACGCGCTCTGCGAAGGGCGGAGCTTGCAGCTCTTCCAGGAAGGCCGTCTTCTCGGCGCTGCGGCTACAGTAGTGGAGCCGGAAGTCGGCGCCCGTCGCCGCCAGGTGGCGCGCCATGGCGAGCATGGGCGTGATGCCGATGCCGCCGGCGATCAGGAGATGGCGGTCCGCCTCCTCGTGCAGCGGAAAGTGATTGCGCGGCACGGTGATGGTGACGCGGTCGTTCTCGCTGAGATCGTCGTGCATGCCGGCCGATCCGCCCCGCCCGGCGGGCTCGCGCAGGACGGCGACCACGTAGCGGTGGGTCTCGCGCGGGTCGTTGCAGAGCGAGTACTGCCGGACCAGGCCGCTGGGCAGGTGCACGTCGAGATGGGAGCCGGCGGTGAAGGGGGGCAGCCCGCCGCCCTCGGGGTGGACGAACTCGAAGGAGCGGATGTCCTCCGCCTCCACCGCGATCCGGTTCACCTTGACGTCCAGCTGCTCGCTCACGTTCCGCAACTCCGCCCCTGTGCGCATCACCCGCGCCCAGAGATAAGCAGGCGAGCTCGCAAGAGCAAGCCTGCCGTCGCGGGCGGACGCCCGTGCTGCAGATCGCGGCAGAGGACCTTGCCACCGGCCGGCCGCCGGGACCAGGATGGCGGCGACAGGGTCCCAACAGGCGTCGGGCAATCTGCATGGAAGAAAGCGATCGGGCGGATATCGAACGGGTCCTGGACTTCTGGTTCGGGCCGGACGCGGAGGGCAGGTGGTTCGGGAAGGACGCGGCCTTCGACCGCCGGGTGGCGGATGCCCTGGCCGAGGATCATCGCCGCGCCGCCGCTGGCGCCTGCGACCGTTGGACCGGCACGGCCGAGGGCTGCCTCGCCCTGGTGATCCTGCTCGACCAGGTGCCGCGCAACCTCTTCCGGGGCGAGCCCGAGGCCTTCGCCACGGACGCACAGGCGCGCGAGGTGGCACGTCTCGCCGTCGACCGCGGCTTCGACCGGGATACGGAAAGCCAGATGCGGCGCATGTTCCTCTACCTGCCCTTCGAGCACAGCGAGGACCTGGAGGACCAGGAGACCTGCTGCCGGCTCATGGCGGCCCTCGACGAGGATCCGAGCTGGGCCGAATGGGCGGTGAAGCACCGGGAGGTGATCGCCCGCTTCGGCCGCTTCCCCCACCGCAACGCAGCCCTGGGCCGCGCCGACAGTGCCGAGGAAGTGGATTTCCTGGCCCAGCCGGACTCGGGTTTCTAAACGCTTCGCTCCGGTTCCGCCCGGCGGCCCACTGAGCTAGGTTGAGTATGGCTGTTACGAAGACCTGCTCGAAGCGGCATTGCCGATGAGCGAAACCCTGCGCATCGCGACCTTCAACCTGGAGAGCTTGGGCGAGGACTCCGGGGGCGAGCTGCCGCTGGCGGCCCGCATTGATGTGCTGCGTCCTCAGCTCCTGCGCCTGGAGGCCGACCTGCTCTGCCTCCAGGAGGTGAACGCGCAGCGCCTGGAGAGCAAGGGGCCGCGCGTGCTCCACGCCCTCGACCACTTGCTTGAGGGCACGCCCTATGCCGGCTTCCGCCGCTTCGCCGGCGGCGGCAGCGGGAGCAAGACGCTGGCCGACATCCACAACCTGGTGATCCTGAGCCGCCATCCCATCGCCGAGGCCCGGGCCATCCGCCACGCCCTGGTGGCGCCGCCGGCCTACCGGCCCGCCACCGCCCGGCCGCCTGCCGAAGAGGCCCTGGCGCTGGAGTGGGACCGGCCGCTCCTGCTGGCCAAAATCGCGCTGCCCGACGGCCGGGCGCTGCACGTGATCAACCTGCACCTGCGCTCCTCGCTCGCCGTGCCGGTCGCGGGACAGAAGGAGGAGGCCTTCGTCTGGAGGTCGGCCGAGGGCTGGGCCGAGGGCTTCTTTCAGGCCGCGGTGAAGCGGGCCGGGCAGGCGCTGGAGGCCCGGCTGCAGGTGGACCGGATCCTCGAGCGGCATCCCGATGCCCTGATCGCCGTCGTGGGGGACTTCAACGCGGACGACTGGGAGGTGCCGCTGCGCCTGCTCTCAGCCGACGTGGAGGACACCGGCAAGGGCGAGCTGGCCGGGCGCACGCTGATACCCCTGGAGCGCGGACTGGCGGAGTCCCAGCGCTTCACCGTGATCCACCACGGCCGCCGGGTGATGCTCGATCACGTCCTGGTCTCGCGCGCCCTCTTCGCCCACTACCGCCACCTCGAGGTGCACAACGAGGCGGTCGGCGACGAACTGCTGGGCTACGCCCTGGTGGAGCACGCCACGGTCTCCTACCACGCGCCCCTGGTGGCGGAGTTCGCCTTGCCTCCGCAAGACTGAGGGAGGCGGCAGGCGGTCTCGGCGGCGATCAGGCTGCCGGGCGAGATGTCGTGCTGGCAAGGGCGAGCAAGAAAAGCCCGGAAGCCCTTGAAATCTGGAACACCTCAAGGCCCGAGACTGTTGCCGGGACTGCGGGCATCCGCGGCAGAGAGTCGCTCGGGCCGCCCGCGAGTACCTGCGGGATGAGGACTCCTAGACGAGTTTCCCGGCGTCGCTCAGGGCTTCTCGGCGGTGCGGCTCGAAGATATCGATGTCCGGCCCCTTGGGCACGATTCCGGTCGGATTGATGTTTTTGTGGCTGCCGTAGTAGTGCTGCTTGATGTGATGGAAATTCACGGTTTCCGCCACGCCGGGGGTCTGGACGAGGTCCCGGGTGTAGGCCCAGAGGTTCGGGTAGTCGACCAGGCGCCTCAGGTTGCACTTGAAGTGGCCGTGGTAGACCGGGTCGAAGCGCAGCAGGGTGGTGAAGAGCCGCCAGTCCGCCTCGGTCTGGCGCGCGCCCATGAGGTAGCGCCGGTCCGCAAGCCGCGCCTCCAGCTCGTCGAGGGTGGCGAAGAGCGCGTCCAGCGCCTCCTCGTAGGCCTCCTGGCTGGTGGCGAAGCCGGCCCTGTAGACGCCGTTGTTGACCCTGTCGTAGATCTTCTCGTTGAGGGCGTCGATCTCGTCCCTGAGCGCCTCCGGGTAGAAGTCGAGGGAGGCGTCACCCCAGGCGTCGAAGGCGCTGTTCAGCATGCGGATGATGTCGGCCGACTCGTTGTTGACGATGGTGTTCTCCCGGGTGTCCCAGAGCACCGGGACGGTGACCCGGCCGCTGTAGTCGGGCTTGGCGTCGGTATAGACTTGGTGGAGGAACTTCCGGCCCGCCAGGCGGTCGCCGGTGCAGTGGGTGCCGTCACCGAACTCCCAGCCGTTCCGCCCCATGTGCCAATGCACCACCGAGACCGGGACGACCTCCTCGAGCCCCTTCAGGCGGCGGAAGATGAGCGTCCGGTGGGCCCAGGGACAGGCGAGGGACACGTAGAGGTGATAGCGCCCCGGCTCGGCCTTGAAGCCAGAGGCGCCGTCGGCGGTCACCCAATGGCGGAACTGGCTGTCCCAGCGCACGAAGCGCCCGCTGCTCTTCTTGGTCTCGTAGCCGACGTCGCGCCAGACGCCCTCGATCAGCTTGCCCATGGCTTCGCTCCTTTCTTGTGGCTCGCGCTCAGGCGAGATCGACCAGCAGGACCTCGGCGTCCTCGAGGGCCGTGACGGCGAGCCTGGGCTCGTCCGCGACGACGATGCCGTCGCGGGCCTCCGCGCGCACGCCGTTCACCTCGATGGCGCCCCGGTCGGCCACCAGGTAGGCCCGGCGGCCGGCGCCCAGCTCGTGGATCACGCTCTCCCCCTCGGGGAGCGAAGCGCCGAACACGGCCGCGTCCTGGTGGATCGCAAGGGCGCCCTCGCCGGTCTCGTCTCCGGTGGCGGGCTCGTGCTCGGGCCGGCCCGAGGCCAGCGGCAACAGTCGCCCGCCGCGGTCGGCAACCGGAAAGCGGCGCTGCTCCCAGCGCGGCCGGATGCCGGTCACGTTTGGCTGGATCCAGATTTGGAAGATCCGGGTCGGCTCCCTCTCCAGGTTGTGCTCGGCATGGAGGATGCCCTTGCCGGCCGACATGACCTGCACGTCGCCCGCTTCGGTGCGGCCCTCGTTGCCCAGGTGGTCCCGGTGGGTGATCGCGCCCTGGCGCACGTAGGTAATGATCTCCATGTCCCGATGGCCGTGCAGCTCGAAACCGCGGCCCGGCTGGATGGTGTCGTCGTTCCAGACCAGGAGCGTGCCGAGGCCCCGGCGCGCCGGATCGTAGTACTCGCCGAAGCTGAAGTGGTGGCGGGCGCTCAGCCAGTCGTTCTCGAACCGCCCCAGCTCATCGAAAGGCCGCACTTCGATCATGGCTCCTGCTCCTAGAAGCGCTCCTATCCACTAGACGCCGCTCAGGCGGCCAGCTTGCCGGCGATCTCCGCTACGTGGCGGCCCTGATAGCGGGCGACCTCGAGCTCGTTCTCGCTCGGCGTCTTGCTGCCGTCGCTGCCGGCCACCGTGGTGGCGCCGTAGGGCGTGCCGCCGCTCACCTCGTCCGTCACGTTGAGGGCGGGCAGGGTGAAGGGCACGCCGACGATCACCATGCCATGATGCAGCAGGGTGGTGTGGAATGAGGTGATGGTGGTCTCCTGGCCGCCGTGCTGGGTGTTGGACGAGGCGAAGACGCTGCCGACCTTGCCGACCAGGGCGCCGTTCATCCAGAGGCCGCCGGTCTGGTCGAGGAAGTTGCGCATCTGGGAGGCCATGTTGCCGAAGCGGGTCGGCGTGCCGAAGATGACCGCGTCGTAGTCGGCGAGCTCCTTGGGCTCGGCGACAGGCGCCGCCTGGTCCAGCTTCATGCCAGACTTGCGCGCGACCTCCTCGGGCACCAGCTCGGGCACCCGCTTGATCGTCACCTCGCTGCCCGCCACTGCCCGCGCGCCCTCGGCGACCGCCTGGGCCAGGGTCTCGATGTGGCCGTAGCTACTGTAGTAGAGCACCAGAACTCGCGTCATTTTCGGATTCCCCTTTCTCGTCGGCTCGCCGTCGGTCCGGCACGTCCGTCCGGGCCGCGCCCGCTTTCGCCGGCGCGTTCCAGGCCTATGCCGGGCGCGCCTAGAGGTTCAGATGGCGCTTTCTGACTGTTTTCAAACAGGCATCTATGGAATAAGATTGTTTCTTTGAGGAAACGATCATGCGCGACGAGCTGGACGCCATGGCGCTCTTCGCCCGGGTGGTCGAGGCGGGTGGATTTTCGCAGGCCGCGCGGGAACTGAGCCAGTCCAAGTCCTCGGTCTCCAAGCGCGTGGCGCGGCTCGAGGACCGTCTGGGCGTGCGCCTGCTGAACCGCACGACCCGGCGCCTGTCGCTGACCGAGGCGGGCGAGGCCTTCTACGCCGGCTGCCGGCGCATGCTGAGCGAGGCCGAGGCGGCGGAGGAGACGGTCACCTACCTGACCGCCGCGCCCCGGGGCACGCTCCGGGTGAACGCTCCCATGTCCTTCGGCCAGTGGCACCTGGCGCCGGCCTTGGCCGACTTCCTGCAGCGCTGCCCCGAGGTCTCGGTCGAGCTGGTGCTCGACGACCGGGAGGTCAATCTGGTGCAGGAGGGCTTCGACGTGGGCATCCGCATCCGGGAGCTGGCGGACTCCAGCCTCGTCGCCCGCCGGCTGACCCATGCCCGGCGCCTGCTCTGCGCCGCGCCCGCCTACCTTGAGACCCACGGCCGGCCGAAGCGTCCCGAGGACCTGGCCGGGCACGCCTGCCTTCTCTACAGCTACATCAGCGACCCGGCGGTCTGGACCTTCCGCGGCCGCCAGGGCCGGCGCCGGGTGCGGGTCGCGGGCCGCCTGAAGGCGAACAACGGCGAGGCCTTGCGCGAGGCGGCGGTGGCGGGCTTCGGCATCGCCTACCTGCCAACCTTCATCGTCGGCGACGCCGTTCGCGCCGGCCGGCTGACCTGCCTGCTGGCGGAGTGGACGAGGGAAGCTGGCGCGCCGATCCACGCCATCTACCCGGCCGGCCGCAACCTTTCCCCCAAGGTGCGCGTCTTCGTCGACTTCCTGGCCGAGCGTTTCCGGCCGGAGCCCTACTGGGACCGGGACCTGGGCTTCGCACCCTGATGCGGTGTGGGAAAGGGTGAGCGGTCAGGCGTGGGCCTGCAGGTAGGCGTCGGCCAGCGCGCGCAGGCGCTCGCGCCCGAAGCTGCGGTCGTGCCCGGCGTGGACCACGCTGACCGGCAGCTCCCTGAGGCGCTTCATGGTCGTCACGTACTGGCCGATGTCCGAGCCGGGCAGGCGGTCCAAGAGCGGGCCGTCGTAGACCGCGTCGCCGGAAAAGAGGGTGCCGCTCGCTGCTTCCCAGAGGCCGATGCTGCCGGGCGAGTGGCCGGGCAGGTGCAGCACCTCGAAGGCCCGGTCGCCCAGGTCGACCGTGTCGCCGGCGTCTACCAGGCGGGTCGCGGGCGATGGCAGGACGTGGTAGTCCGCCAGCCCGTAGCCGGCGTGGGGCAGGGCGGTCAGCATGGTCTCGGGGATCTCGTAGCCGGCGGAGCGGATGGCCTCGACCACGTCGCTTTCGAGATCCTTGCCTCTCAGGCCAGCGAAGCCTCGGGGCTCCGCGAGCTCCGAAGCCTCCACCCGGTGGGCGATCCGCTCGTCGAACTCGTGGAAGCCGCCGATGTGGTCGTAGTGGCTGTGGGTCGCGACGGCGGCGAGCGGCTTGTCCAGGAGATGGCGCGCCGCCTCCCGCAGGCTGGCGATGCCGAGGCCGCTGTCCACCATCATGTCCCGTTCGCGCCCGCGCACATGCCAGATGTTGCAGCGGATGAAGGGATCGACGTGGGGCTCCCAGATCAGGGTGATGTCGTCGTCGATCCGCTCGAAGTCGAACCAGCGTTCGCCGATCGGGAGTGCCATCTTCGGTCGCCTGGACGTTATTCGGCTATCCGAGAAAGCATAGCCCGCCGCAGGCAGGGCGACAAAGCCTAGGCGCGGTTCCGCTTGAAGCGCCGCCGCAGCTTGTGATAAGGGCAAGGCGGCTTCGCACAGTGTGCGAGCGAAGCCGGAACCCTTCGGGGCGACACCTAGGAAACGGTCATGGCCTGCGGAAGCCTCTGGCGACGACGACGAAGCGGCGTGCGGTCTGCGCGCGCCGGCGGTCCTCGCCGAGCGGTTCCGCAGCGCTCCGCCCCGAACTGATCGGGACCGGACACATCGGGACGGCTGAGATGGGCGAGGGCACCGGGCGCGGCAGCGATCCCACGGCTCCCTCAGACGCCGACCAAGTCATCATCCGGACCGAGACCACGACCATGACCTACGAGATAGGCCCGCAAGGGCCGCACCACCTGCCCCTCGTCGACCCCCTGCTGGACCGGACCTTCGGGCCCGACCGCACTGCGAAGACCGTCTACCGCCTTCGCGAGGGCCTGGAGGCGCACGGTGAGCTTTCCTTCGTGGCGCTGGATCGCCACGGCGGGCTGCTCGCCTCGCTGCGCTTCTGGCCGATCCGAATCGAGGCCGAGGCCGGCATCCTCTTGGGGCCGCTCGCCGTCGAGCCCGGCCTGCAGGGCCGCGGCATCGGGCGCGGCCTGGTCGGCCACGGCCTGGCGGAGGCGCGGCGCCTGGGACACCGCCTCTGCGTGGTGGTGGGCGAGCCCGAGTACTACCGGCCCTTCGGCTTCGTCAACGCGCCTTCGCGCGGTCTGCACCTGCCGGGTCCGGTGGACCCGCGGCGTTTCCAGGTCTGCGAGCTGGAGGCCGGCGCCCTGAGCGGTCTCGAGGGCTGGATCGGCCGCGCCGACGAGCTGGCTGTGGGAGACGCGCCGCCGGAGTCTCTGCGCGCCTAGTACCCTCTTTCACAGATAGATCTGCCGTGGGACGGGATTGCAGGCTCCTCGGCTAGGAGTGCGGCGCGTGGTGATGCTGGGCGCATCACGAGCGCCGCAGGACGACGTCCGAGGAGCCTGCAATCCCGCCCTGCGGGTCGTGCCCTGGCGCCCCCGGAGGTCGTCAGGGACGCTTGCCGATGGGCGGGCATCGCCCGCGCGCCCCTTCCTGCCCGGTCAACGCCAGGACGCGATTCCACGGCAGGTCTATCTGTGAAAGAGGGTACTGGGCGCGAAGCGATCAGCGGCCCTCGCGCAGCCAGGCGGCGACCGCGGCCGAGAGGGCCAGCAGCAGGATGAGCAGGTTGGCGAGCACCGGGGCCTGGGAGATGCCGGTCACCAGGTAGGCCTCGTTGGACTGTACGCCGAGCCAGCCGCGGCCGTGGCGGTCGCGCCCGGGCTTCACCTTGCGCAGGTCCGGCAGGTCGTTCCCCGCCAGGCGCAGCGCCGTGCCCCCGCTCGCCGCCACCAGTGCGTCCATGAGCTCGCTGGTCGAGCGCAGGTCCGTGAACTCCAGCGGGTTGAGGGCGCCCACCGCGGCCAGGGTGTTGCGCTCGCCGTCGTCGATGCGATAGAGCCCCGGCTCCTCGACGGGCAGGCGAGCCATCGCCCGTCCGCCGCTCTCCGCCTCCAGGGTCAGCTCCACCACCTCGCCGTCGGGCCGGGTGACCTTGACGGTCGGATGCTCGGGCGAGAGCGAGCGGCGCACCACCTCGAGCGCGCCGTCCTCGACCCGGGCGCGCAGGTCCTCCTCTTCGAGGTCCGGCTCCTTCATCAGCCAGTGGGCGACCCGGCGCAGCAGGTCCGCCTGGGGGCCGCCGCCCTCGAAGCCCCGGGCCCAGAGCCACATGTGGTCGCTCAAGACCTGGGCGACCCGGCCCTCGCCGACCCGGTCGAGGATCAGGAGCGGCCGGCCGTCGACGCCGTCCATCACGGTCACGCCGCTGGCCGCGTCCACGTCCACCTGGCGGAACCAGCGCCCCCAGGTGGGATGGCCGTCGCCGCCGAGCGCGCCGGGCAGCTCGGCGGTGACAGGATGGCGTTCGCCCACCTCGGTGATGGCGGGCAGGAAGCCTTGCTCGTAGACGAAGCCGTTGGGCTCGCCGGGCAGCACCCGGCCGAGCGGCGTGCGGTAGAGCGAGAGCGGCGTCGCGAAGGTGGGCCCGACCGCCTCCAGCAGCGCGCCGCCGTTCTCCACGTAGCGCGCGATATTGTCGAGGTAGATCGACGGCAGCACGCCGCGCCGCCGGTAGCGGTCGAAGATGATCAGGTCGAACTCGTCCAGCTTGACCTCGAACAGCTCGCGGGTCGGGAAGGCGATCAGCGAGAGCTCGCGGATGGGTGTGCCGTCCTGCTTCTCCGGCGGCCGCAGGATGGTGAAGTGGACCAGATCTACCGCCGGGTCGGACTTGAGGATGTTGCGCCAGGCCCGCTCGCCCGAGTGAGGCTCGCCGGAGACCAGCAGCACGCGCAGCCGGTCGCGCACGCCGTTGATCTCGACGGCGACCCGGTTGTTCAGCTCGGTCAGCTCCCGCGGTCCGGGCTCGACCTCCAGCTCGATCACGCTCGGCCCCCGGCGCACCAGCTCGAAGGTCGCCTCGTGCTCGCGCCCGATCGGCACGGTGATGACCTGCGGCTCGCCGCCGTCCTGGCGCAGGGTCACCTGGGCCGTGGTCTCGGCCGAGCCCTCGGGCAGGTCGTCGACCCGGAAGGAGAGGGTCTGCTCGCGGCCGACGATGCCGAAGCTGGGCGCCCGGGTGACGGTGAGCCGGCGGTCGCCTTCGTCGTCGCTGCCGGTCAGCAGCAGGTGAATCGGGGCGTCGAGGCCGAGCGGATCGAGGGTCTCCGGCGCGTCGTGAACCTGGCCGTCGCTGATCACCAGCAGGCCGGCGACACGGCTGCGCGGCAGGTTGGCGAGCGCCTGGCGCACCGCCGAGAAGAGCTGGGTGCCCTCCTGCCGGTTGCCGAGGGCCTCGGCGCCGGCCTCGACCACGCGGGTCTCCGTGTTGGGCAGCTGCTCCAGGCGCTCGACCAGGCCGGCGAGCGCGGCGTCGGTCTGGGCGCGGCGGTCGGCGATCTTCTGGCTCGGGCTGCGGTCGACCACCACCAGGGCCACGTCCGTCAGGGTCTCCCGCTCCTCGCGCACCAGGGTCGGGTTGGCGAGGGCCGCCAGCAGCACCGTGAAGACCAGGCTGCGCCACCAGACGCCCGGCGCCCGCCGCCAGAGGGCGAAGCCGGCGAGCAGGACGGCGATGGCGGCGAGCCCCGCCAGCAGCGGCCAGGGGACCAGCGGCAGCCAGTCGATGGACAGATGGCCGATCATGAGGGCGGCCGCTCCGCAGGGTGGCGCCGCGCCGTCATTGCCCGAGGCGCTCCAGGATGAAGGGGACGTGGACCTGGTCGGCCTTGTAGTTGCCGGTGAGCGCGTACATCACCAGGTTGATGCCGGCCCGGTAGGCGAGCTCGCGCTGGCGCTCACCGCCGGGCACCACGGCGTGCAGCGGCCGGCCCTGGCTGTCGACCGCCCAGGCGCTCGCCCAGTCGTTGGAGCCCACCATGACCGAGGCGACGCCGTCGTTGACCCGGCCCTCGGTGGCGCCGACCCAGAGGGTGCCGCCGGCGTAGCGGCCCGGGAAGTCCTGCATCAGGTAGAAGGACTTGGTGAGCACGTGATTGGGCGGCACCGGCACCAGGGGCGGCACGTCGAGGCCCTCGGTGAGGCGCATGAGGGCTTCGCTGCCGCGGCTCGCCCGGCCGAGGATCTGCGCCCCGGCGCTGGCCTCGCGCAGGTCGAAGAGGATGGTGCCGCCGTGGGCCAGGTAGTCGTTGACCCGCTCGCGGGCGATCTCGCTGAGAGGTGCCTGCTCGGGCACCACCGGCCAGTAGAGCAGCGGGAAGAAGGAGAGCTCGTCGCTTTCGGGATCGACGCCGAGCGGCGCCCCGGGCTCCACTGAGGTGCGCCGGGTGAGCACCCTCGTCAGGCCGAGCAGCCCGGCCCGGCTCGCCGCGTCGACCGAGGGCACGCCGGTTTTCACGTAGGCGAAGCGGGTGTCGAGCGTCGCCTGCAGGGCGAAATCGTCGTCGAGCGCGGCGAGGGCCTCGGCCTCCGGCTCGCTCTGGGCCCGTGCGTCGGCGACGAATGCCAGGGCGCCGGCCAGGAGCGCCGCCAGGGCGAGGGCCTTGCCGGCGGCCTGGGCTGTCGGGCGCAGCGCCGCGGGGCCGGCGGCGCTGGGTCCGTGGGTGAGGCCGCGCAGCCAGAGCGAGAGCGCGAAGTCGAAGAGCAGCAGCGCCAGCGCCGCCACCAGCAGCCAGGGCTCCAGCTCGGTCTCGCCGCTGCGGCTGTAGTAGGCGAGCTCCACGCCGGCCGGCGGATCGGCATAGGGCGTGAGCGCAGGATTGGCGGCGATCAGATTGAGGGCGCGCCGCCCGCTGGCGTCGCCGTAGTAGCCGGGCGGGTGGCTGGGGCCGATGCGGCCCGTCTCCAGGCTCTCCCGGTCGAGAGCGACCACCGTGGCCGGCGGCGCCTGCAGCTGCCCGAAGCCGTCCAGGGTCTCGAGCGGCGGCAGGGCGCTGCCGCCGTCGCCCTCGGTCTCCACGCCCTGGCTGAGGGAGACGATGCGCTTCAGCATCTCGACGAAGAGGCCCGAGAGGGGCAGGTTCGACCAGTCGTTGTTGGCGGTCGTGTGGACCAGCACCACCCAGCCCTCGCCGCGCGAGGCGGCGGTGACCAGCGGCGTGCCGTCGGCGAGCCGGGCCCAGGTCTTGTCCGCCAGATCCAGGGTCGGCTCGGCCAGCACCTGGCGGGCGATCTGGATGTCCTTGCCGACGGGCAGGCCGGCGAAGGGGCTGTCGTCGGGGAAGGGCGCGAGCGGTTCGGGGCGGTCCCAGGTCATGACGCCGCCCAGGATGCGCCCGCCACCGCGCAGGGCGACCGGCAGCAGCGGGTCGCCGCCGGACTCGGCGAGGCGCGGCCCGGCGAAGCGCAGCAGCAGGCCGCCGCGCTCGACCCAGTCGCTGAGGCTTTCGGCTTCGGCGCTGCTCAAAGGGCCGCCGTCGACCTGCGCGATGACGGCGAGCTCGCGCTTCAGCAGGTCCTCGACCTGCCCGCGCCTCAGCTCCGTATGGGGCGCCAGCGCCCGGTCGAGATAGTAGAGCTGGCTCAGGAGCGGCTGCGCCTGCTCGGCGGAGACCGTCTCCACCAGGCCGACCGGCCGTCGGCGCCAGCGCTCGTCCAGCAGCAGCACGGCGCCGGCCTGGGCTTCGCCCTCGATCTGCAGGCGGGCGATGCGGTTGCGCAGCTCCACCGGCACGTCGATGACGGCGGAGGCCTCGGTCTCTCCATCGGCGAACTGAAGCGGCAGACGAGCGATCATCCGCCCGTCCTCGCCGCTGGCGATGACGTTGGCCTGGTCCTCGCCCCGGTCGGAGGCGCGCCGGACCCGCACCAGGAGCTCGGCCGACTGATGCTCGGGGCTGAGGATCAGCCGTGGCAGGTCCTCGTCGGCGTCTCGCAGCAGGTCGAGCCGTCCGAGCGCCTGCAGCCGGCCGGCCAGGGCGTCGGCCTGGCCGTCGTCGATGCCGTCGGAGAGCCAGATGGCATGGGCGGCGCCGTCGAGGGACAGGCTGTCCAGGTAGGCGATGGCGTCCCGCCGGTCCACCGGCCAGGGCTTGGGCGCCAGCCCCTGGGCCAGTCGCCGCGCGTCCTGGGGCGTCGACAGGCCCTCGGGCGCGACAACCTGCTCCAGCGGGCTCTTGGCCGTGGTCAGCAGCAGGACCGGGCGGTTCTGGCGCTCGGCCTGGGTCAGCAGGTCCTCCAGCAGGCTCTGGCGGGCGGTCCAGTTGCGCGCCGCCGCCCAGCCGTCGTCGACCACCAGCATGAGAGGCCCGGTGCCGGCGAGCCGCGCCGCCGGATTGATCAGCGGCTGGGCGAGCGCCAGGATCACGAAGGCGATGGCGCTCAGGCGCAGCAGCAGCAGCCACCAGGGCGTGCGCGCCGGCATTTCCTCCGGCGGCAGCAGGCCGAACAGCAGGCGGATGGCCGGGAAGCTCAGCCGCCGCGGCGCCGGCGGCGTGACCCTGAGCAGCCACCAGAGCACCGGCAGGACGGCGAGCGCCAGCAGCAGGAAGGGCTGCGCGAAGGCTATGGGTCCGAGCTGCAGCACGGCGGGTCAGCGCCTCCCGCTCTCGGAGAGGGCGCGGTAGAGGGCGAGCAGCGCGGTCTGGGGCGGCCGGTCGGTGGAATGCTGCGACCAGCTCCAGCCGGCGCTGCGGGCGAGCGCCTTCAGGCCCTCCTGCTGGGCGGCGAGGCGCTCCTGGTAGTCCTCCCGCACCGGCTCGACCCGCGACAGCAGCCAGGCCTGCTCGCCCTCCAGGCCCTCGAAGCGCACCCGCCCGGTGAAGGGCAGGCTGACCTCGGCCGGGTCGAGCACCTGCAGCAGGTGGCCCTTGAGGTCCCGTTCGGCGTAACCGCGCACGGCCCGCTCGATCTCGGTGAGCGGCGCCAGGAAGTCGCCGACAAAGACGACCTGGCCGTGGCGCGGCAGGGGCAGGACCGGCGGCAGGTCGAGGGGATGGGCGGCGGGTTCCCCGGCCGGCGTGTCCTCTCCCGCCTTGTCGTTTGCCGCGCCGCCGCCGGCTTCCGGGCCGCGCGACGGGGCCGCATCCTCGACATGGGCGATCACGTTGGCGAGGCGGGTGAGGGCGCCGCGCCCCGTGGCCGGTCTCAGGCCGCTGCCGAGCAGGCTGATGCGCTCGCCGGCCTGGACCAGCAAAGCCGCCAGCGCCAGGGTCAGGAGATCCGCCCGGTCCCGCTTGCTCGGCCAAGTCTCGTTGGAGCGCCAGTCCATGGACGGCGAGAGGTCGCGCCAGATCCAGACCGACTGGGCCGCCTCCCATTCCATCTGGCGGGTGAAGATGTGATCCGACTTGGCCGATTGGCGCCAGTCGATGGTCTGCGGCGGGTCGCCGACCTCGTAGTGGCGGTATTGCCAGAAGGTCTCGCCCTGGCCGACGCGCCGGCGCCCGTGCACGCCCTGCACGACCGAGGTCGCCACCCGCTCCGCCGCCACCAGGATGGGCGGCAGGGTCGCGGCGAGCTGCTCGGCGCGCTGGCGTAGATTGTGGATGCCCTGGACGGGACTCACGGGCCGGCTCCTCTCGAGGGCTCTCAGCGGAACGGCGCGGCGAGGCGCTCGATCACGTCGTCGATCATGACGCCGTCGGCGCGGGCGCCGAAGTTGATGGCCATGCGGTGGCGCAGCACCGGCCCGGCCAGGGCCAGCACGTCGTCGACCGAGGGGGCGTAGCGGCCGTCCAGCATGGCGCGCGCGCGCACCGCCAGCATGAGGGCCTGGGTCGCCCGCGGTCCCGGGCCCCAGGCGACCTGCCGCTTGACCTCCTCCTCGTCGGTGCTGTCGGGCCGGCCCCGTCGCACCAGATCGAGGATGGTCTGGACCACGCCGTCGCCGACCGGGATGCGCCGCACCAGGCGCTGGGCCTGCATCAGCTCGTCGGCGCTCATGACCGACTCGGCCTCGGCCACGTCGACGCCCGTCGTGGCCAGCAGCATCTGGCGCTCGGCCTCGAGCTCGGGATAGCCGATGTCGATCTCCAGCAGGAAGCGGTCGAGCTGGGCCTCGGGCAGCGGATAGGTGCCCTCCTGCTCCAGCGGGTTCTGGGTCGCCAGCACGTGGAAGGGGCGGGGCAGGTCGTGGGGGTGGCCGGCCACCGTCACCCGGTGCTCCTGCATGGCCTGGAGCAGGGCCGACTGGGTGCGCGGGCTGGCCCGGTTGATCTCGTCCGCCATCAAGAGCTGGCAGAACACCGGGCCCGGGATGAAGCGAAAGGAACGCCGGCCATCTTCCCTTTCTTCAAGGACTTCCGAGCCGATGATGTCTGCTGGCATGAGGTCCGGCGTGCACTGGACGCGCTTGTCCTTGACCCCGAAGACGATGCCGAGGGTCTCCACCAGGCGGGTCTTGGCGAGCCCCGGCACGCCGATCAGCAGGGCGTGGCCGCCGGCCAGCAAAGTGATAAGGGTTTGATCGACGACCTCACGCTGGCCGAAAATGACCTTTCCGATGCTTTCGCGCACGCGGCGCAGCTGGTCGCCGAGCGCCTCGATCTCGCCTATCATTGCCTCGGCGGCGGCCTCGTTGGCGGGCGTTGGGGGGCTGACGGTCACGCGCAAGGTCTCCGTTGCTAGGTTACCGGGAGTGAGCGGGTATTGAGCAAGGATACATCTCGGCCACGCCGTTGCCAGCAGAACATTGGCGTCTCACGGCCATCTGACCCGCCCGAGCCCGATTTGCCGGCGCTAGACGGGGCGGCGCCGGACATCAAGACCGCCGAAACGGACCTGCTGGCTTCCTGCGGCGACTTCGACATCCGCATCGCCCGCGACGGCACCTGGTTCTACAGGGGCTCGCCGATCAGGCGCAAGCCGCTGGTGAAGCTCTTCTCCTCCGTGCTGCGGCGCGACGAGGCCGGCGACTACTGGCTGATCACGCCGGCCGAGCGCGGGCGCATCCTGGTGGACGACGCGCCCTTCACCGCCGTCGAGTGCAACGCCGAAGGCGAGGGCCGGGCCCAGGTCCTCTCTTTCCGCACCAATCTCGACGAATGGGTCGAGGCGGGGGCCGATCACCCGGTCCGAGTCGAGACCGCGCCGGACAGCGAGGCGCCGAGTCCTTATATAATGATCCGGGAGCGGCTCGACGCGCTGATCGTGCGCCCGGTCTTCTATCAACTGGTCGAACTGGCCGAGATCCGCCGGCTCGACGGCGGCGACTATCTGGGACTATGGAGCAAGGGGATCTTCTTTCCGCTGGGCCGTCCGGCATGACGGTGGAGGAACTGGTCGCGCGGCTCGCCGCCGCGCCAAGCGGTCGGCGCAGCTCGCCCCGGGGCGGGACGGCGGAGACCGAGCTGCGCGGCGACCACGACCTGAACCCCGACTTCTACGATCCCGGCCAGCACCTGAGGGCGGCCGCAGTTCTCGTTCCCATAGTAGCTTACGAAGACAGGCTCACCCTTCTTCTCACCCGGCGCACGGAGCATCTGAACGACCATGCCGGCCAGATCAGCTTCCCCGGCGGCCACATCGACGCCGGCGATGCCGACGCCTGGGCGGCGGCCCTGCGGGAGACCGAGGAGGAGGTCGGCCTGCCGTCCAGCCACGTGGAGCCTGCCGGCCGGCTCGACACCTACGTCACCCGCACGGGCTTCGAGGTCACGCCGCTGGTCGGCTTGGTGCGCCCGCCCTTCCCGGTGGTGCCCGACGACTTCGAGGTGGCCGAGGTCTTCGAGGTGCCGCTCGCCTTCTTCCTCGACCCGGCGAACCGCAAGATCCACAGCCGCACCTACCAGGGCAGGGAACGGCACTTCTACGCCTTTCCCTACGGCGACTATTATATCTGGGGCGCCACCGCCGGCATGCTGGTCAACCTGACGGAGGTCTTGAGCGACTCATGTTGAGCCTCGTTTCGACGCCCCGCCTGTCTGGCTTGCCGGCGGCTCCAGGGACCGGGATTTCGTGATCGGATTCCCGGCCGAGACGTCATGACCGCCGCCGGACGGATCGAGCCCCAGGCCTGGATGACGGCGCCGGAGACTGCGGCCGTGCTGGCGGCCCTCGCCGCCGAGGGCGCGGCGCCGCGCTTCGTCGGCGGCTGCGTGCGCGACGCGCTGGCCGGACGCCGGGTCAAGGACGTGGACATCGCCACGCCCGACCCGCCCGAGCAGGTGGTGGCGCTGCTGGAGGCGGCCGGCCTCAAGGCGGTGCCCACGGGAATCGACCACGGCACGGTGACGGCGGTCGCGGGCGGCCGGCCGTTCGAGATCACGACCCTCAGGATCGACGTGGAGACCCACGGCCGCCACGCCACGGTCGCCTTCACCGACGACTGGGAGGCCGACGCGGCGCGCCGGGACCTCACCATCAACGCGCTCTCCTGCGCCCCCGACGGCACGCTCTACGACTACTTCGCCGGGCTTGCCGACCTGGAGGCGGGCCGCGTGCGCTTCGTCGGCGATCCGCGCGAGCGCATCCGCGAGGACTATCTGCGGCTCCTGCGCTTCTTCCGCTTCCACGCCCACTACGGCCGCGGCGCGCCGGACCCCGAGGGGCTCGCCGCCGCGACGGAGCTGGCCCCCGAGGCGACCAACCTGTCGGGCGAACGGGTGCGCGAGGAGCTGTTGCGGCTCCTGCGCGCCGACGATCCGGTGCCGGTGCTCGACGTGATGATCGCCCACGGCATCCTCCGGGTCTTTTTGCCCGAGGCGGCCGGCGCTGCGGCGCTGGCGGCCCTTGCCGAGGTCGAGGCGCTGGAGCCCCGGCCGGAAGATGTGCCCGAGGAGTCGCCCGACGCGCTGCTGCGCCTGGCGGCTCTCGTGCCGCCCGCGCCGGCGGCCGGCGCCGGCCTCGGCGAGCGCTTGCGGCTGTCGCGGCGGGAACGGGCGCGACTCGCCCTGCTGCTGGAAGAGACCAGCGTGAGGGTCGGCCTGGACGAGGCGGCCCTGAAGGAGCGGCTCTACCGTCTCGGCGCGGCGGACGTCGCCGATCTGCTGCGGCTCGACTGGGCCCGGCGCCCGGCGGAGGAGCGCCGGAAGTACCGCGGGGTCCTGGAGGCGGCCCTGGAGGTGGCGCGCTGGTGGCGGCCCAAGGCCTTTCCGCTCAAGGGCCGGGACGCGCGGGCGCTGGGCGTGCCCGCGGGGCCGCGTGTTGGCGAGCTGCTGGCGGAGGCGGAGGCCTGGTGGATCGCCGAGGACTTCGCGCCCGACCGCCGGGTCTGTCTCGAGAAGCTGGCGGAGCTGGCGAAGGCCTAGGCGAGCGCCGTCCGGCTCATGGCCAGGCGGCTTCCGGCGGCAGGGACATGAGGATGGCCTCCGGATTGCCACCGGTCATGAGGCCGAACTTGGTGCCCCGGTCGTAGAGCAGGTTGAACTCGGCGTATCGCCCGCGCTTGATGAGCTGGTGGCGGCGCTGAGCCTCGGTCCAGGGCTCGGCCATGTGGCGGCGCACCAGGACCGGATAGACCTCCAGGAAGGCGAGGCCCACGTCCCGGGTGAAGGCGAAGTCGGCCTCCCAGTCGCCGCTGTCGAGATAGTCGTAGAAGATGCCACCCACGCCGCGCGCCTCGCCCCGGTGCTTGATGAAGAAGTACTCGTCGCACCAGGCCTTGAAGCGGGGGTAGTAGTCCGGGTCGTGGCGCTCGCAGGCCGCCCGGAAGGCGGCGTGGAACTCCGCCGTGTCGGCCTCCACCGGATACATGGGGTTGAGGTCCGAACCACCGCCGAACCAGGCCTTGCTGGTGACGATGTGGCGCGTGTTCATGTGGACCGCCGGCACCAGCGGCGAGCGCAGGTGGGCCACCAGCGAGATGCCGCTGGCCCAGAAGCTGGGATCCTCCTCGGCGCCGGGGATCTGCTTGGCGAACTCCGGGGAGAAGCGGCCGCCGACCGTCGAGATGTTGACGCCGACCTTCTCGAAGACCCGGCCGCGCAGGATCGACATGACGCCGCCCCCGCCCATTTCGTCGGATTCGCTTGCCCGGTCCCAGGCCTTGCGCTGGAAGCGGCCCGGCGGCAGCTCGGAAAAGCGCGCCGCGTTGGGCCCTTCGAGCTCGCCCTCGATGGCCTCGAAGGCCGCGCAGATGCGGTCGCGCAGCTCGGCGAACCAGGCGCTGGCGCGCGCTTTCCGGTGCTCTACGGGGTCATCGGGAGCTTGGTCGTGCTCGGGCGGGGCCATGGCTCAGACTTTCGGCTGTTGGCCCGTCTGCCGCAAGGCCTCTCCCAGCGCCATGGCACCGGCCAGCGCCACGTTGAGGGAGCGCAGACCCGGGCGGATCGGAATGCGCAGCCGGGCATCGGCCGCGCGGTGGACCTCCTCCGGCACGCCCGCGCTCTCGCGCCCCAGCATGAGGCAGTCGCCGGGCCGGAAGGCGAAGCCGGTATAAGGCGTCTCGCCCCGGGTGGTCAGCAGCACGAGCCGCGCGCCGGGTATCTGCCGCTGGGCCTCCCGGTAGGCCTGCCAGGAGGCGTGGCGGGTCAGGTCGAGTCGCTCCAGATAGTCGAGCCCGGCGCGGCGCAGGCGACGGTCCTCCAGGTGGAAGCCGCAGGGCTCGACGATGTCCAGCGGCACCCCCAGGCAGGCGGCCAGGCGCATCAGGCTGCCGGTGTTCTGGGGGATATCGGGCTCGAACAGGACGAGGCGCATGACCGGGGGCCGCAGCCGCGGCTCTCAAGGGGTTTCCGGCCGGATGCGGCCGGCCTTTCGGGCTTTGCGTTCCCGGACGTTTTCCTCTAAATCTTGGCCCGCACGCAAGCCGCTTGCTGGGGCGCCGCCGTCTCCGGACAAAGGTTCGAACCTCTGGCTCGATCTCTCGGGGACATCACCACGATCGGGACGTGATGTCGCCGCGGCAAGGGGTAGATCTGTGTCGGTTCGCCTCGACTAGGGGGCCCGGAGCAGGGGATTTCGGGAGGAAAAACTCAAAGCCATGGCAGATTCAACGACTCCCTCGCACCAAGGACATGGGGACGACGGGGAGACGCGGCGCGATTTCCTGACCCTGGTGGCCGTGGCGGCCGGCGGCGTGGGAACCGGCATCGCCGTCTGGCCGCTCATCAACTCCATGAATCCCTCGGCCGACGTGCTGGCGCTCGCCTCCACCGAGGTCGACCTCTCGCCGATCGAGGAGGGCCAGTCGGTCACCGTGATCTGGCGCGGCAAGCCGGTCTTCGTGCGCCACCGCACCGACATGGAGATCGAGGAGGCCCGCGAGGTCGACCTGGCGGACCTACGCGATCCGCAGAGCGACCAGGACCGGGTCCAGAAGGCGCCCTGGCTGGTCATGGTCGGTATCTGCACCCACCTGGGCTGCATCCCCAAGGGCCAGAAGGTCGGCGAGCCCAAGGGCGAGTACGACGGTTGGCTCTGTCCCTGCCACGGCTCGCACTACGACACCTCGGGCCGCATTCGCAAGGGCCCGGCACCGGACAATATGGCGATCCCGCCCTATGAGTTCCTGGACGACAGCACGATTCGCATCGGTTGAGGGGGACGGATGGCATGAACGGGCAAGGCATGATTTCGGGGGTGGTCAAGTGGATCGACCACCGCATGCCCATCTTCACCTTGATGAACCAGGAGCTGCATGAGTATCCGACGCCCCGGAACCTCAGCTACTGGTGGAACTTCGGATCGCTGGCCGGCATCGTCCTGGTGATCATGATCGCCACAGGCATCATGCTGGCCATGCAGTACACGCCCCACGTCGACTTCGCCTTCGATTCGGTGGAGCGCATCATGCGCGACGTGAACAGCGGCTGGCTGCTGCGCTATCTCCACGCCAACGGCGGCTCCTTCTTCTTCATCGTGGTCTACATCCACGTCTTCCGCGGGCTCTACTACGGCTCCTACAAGGCGCCGCGGGAGCTCTTGTGGATCCTCGGCGTGATCATCTTGATCCTCATGATGGCCACCGCCTTCATGGGCTACGTGCTGCCTTGGGGCCAGATGAGCTTCTGGGCCGCGACGGTGATCACCAACCTCTTCTCGGCGATCCCCTGGTTCGGCGAGGCCATCGTCAACTGGCTGTGGGGCGGCTTCGCGGTCGACAACCCGACCCTCAACCGCTTCTACGCGCTCCACTACCTGCTGCCCTTCATCATCGTGGGCGTGGTCTTTCTGCACCTCTGGGCGCTGCACCGCTTCGGCTCCAACAATCCGCTCGGCATCGACGCCAAGGGCCCCCAGGACAAGATCCCGTTCCACCCCTACTACACCATCAAGGACAGCTTCGGGCTGGCGGTCTTCTTCATCGTCTATCTGGGTTTCGTGTTCTTTGCGCCCAACTACATGGGCCACCCGGACAACTACATTCCGGCCGACCCGCTGAGCACGCCGCCCCACATCGTGCCCGAGTGGTACTTCCTGCCCTACTACGCGATCCTGCGGGCCATCGACTTCGACTTCCTGTGGATCGTGCCGGCCAAGCTGGGCGGCGTGATCCTCATGTTCGGATCGATCCTGGTCCTCTTTCTGCTGCCCTGGCTCGACCGCTCGCCCGTGCGCAGCGCCCGCTTCCGGCCGGTCTACAAGTGGTTCTTCTGGATCTTCGTGCTCGACTGCCTGATCCTCGGCTGGATCGGCGCCAATCCGCCCGACGGCACATTCCACGGCATCCCCTTCATCATCATCGGCCAGTTGTCGACCCTCTATTACTTCGCCCATTTCCTCGTCGTGATCCCGCTGATCAGCAAGCTGGAACGGCCAAAACCCTTACCCACCTCGATCAGCGAACCGGTGCTGAAAGGCGGCGGCAGCGTGGCGGGAGCCACGGCTCAGCCGATGGAGAAGTCGCCATGAGGAGGCAGCCGATGACGAGGCAGATGATGACGAGGTTGGGCGCGCTGGCCGGAACGGCGCTCTTCGCGTTCTCGCTCGCCGCGGCCCCGGCCCGGGGCGCGGAGGATATCCACGTTCCGCACCAGCAATGGCACTTCGACGGCCCCTTCGGCACCTTCGACCGGGCCAGTCTGCAGCGCGGCCTTCAGGTCTACCAGGAGGTCTGCGCCGGCTGCCATGGCCTCAAGTACGTGGCCTTCCGCAATCTGGCCGACCTGGGCTACAGCGTGGACGAGATCAAGGCCTTCGCCTCCGAGGCCACCATCGAGGACGGCCCGGACGACGAGGGCGAGATGTTCGAGCGCGAGGGCCGTCCCTCCGACTACTTCCCCTCGCCGTTTCCCAACGTGCAGGCCGCGGCTGCGGCCAACGGCGGTGCCGCGCCGCCCGATCTCTCGCTGATGGCCAAGGCGCGCATGGGCGGGGCCGACTACATCTACGCCCTCATGATCGGCTACGAGGATCCGCCCCCGGGCTTCGAGCTCGGCGAGGGGCTGAGCTACAACGCCTACTTCCCCGGCCATCAGATCGCCATGGCCGAGCCGCTGTTCGAAGACGCGGTGGAATATGCCGACGGGACCGAGGCGACGGTCGAGCAGATGGCCCGCGACGTGTCGAGCTTCCTCATGTGGACGGCGGAGCCCAAGCTGGAGACCCGCAAGCGCACGGGCGTCTGGGTCTTGCTGTTCCTGCTCTTCGTGACCGGCGTGACCTACGCCGCCAAGAAGAAGATTTGGCAGAACCTCCACAAGCCCCAGAGCGAAGAGGCCTAGCGCGGGCCCGCTTCGCGCGGCGGAGCCTGCCATGACCGGACCGGCCTCAGCGGAGAGTGGGCCGCCGCCGGTGCTGGGCGTGATCGGCGGCAGCGGCGTCGAGGACATCGAGGGCCTCGAGAAGGCCCGCAGGCGGCGGGTCGAATCGCCCTTCGGCGAGCCTTCCGACGAGGTCCTCTGCGGCGAGCTCGACGGCCTGCCGATCGTCTTCCTGCCGCGTCACGGCCGCGGCCACCGCATTCCGCCCAGCGAGATCAACTTCCGGGCCAACATCGACGCCCTGAAGCGCCTGGGGGTGAGCGAGATCGTTTCCCTGAGCGCCTCGGGCTCGCTGCGCGAGGATCTGCCGCCCGGCACCTTCGTGCTTGTCGACCAGTTCGTCGACCGCACCTTCGCCAGGGTGAAGAGCTTCTTCGAGACCGGCATGGTGGCCCACGTCTCCATGGCCGAGCCGGTCTGCCGGCGCCTCGGCGACCGCTTGGAGGCGGCGGCCCGCGACCTCGGGCTGCCGTTCAGGCGCGGCGGCACCTATCTGGCCATGGAGGGCCCGCAGTTCTCCAGCCTGGCGGAATCCAATCTCTACCGCGCCTGGGGCTGCGACGTGATCGGCATGACAAACATGCCCGAGGCCAAGCTCGCCCGCGAGGCCGAGATCTGCTACGCGACGGTGGCCATGGTGACCGACTACGACTGCTGGCACCACGACGAGGACCATGTGACGGTGGAGGAGGTGGTGCGGGTGCTGCTGGCCAACGCCGACAAGGGGCGGGCCCTGGTGCGCCGGGTGGCCCCGACCCTCAAAGGCCGGCAGGGGCCCTGCGAGGCCGGCTGCCACCACGCCTTGGACGCGGCTGTCATCACCCGCCCCGAGGCCCGCGATCCCGCGGTCATGGCCCGGCTCGACGCGGTGGCCGGCCGGGTGCTGAAGGACTAGGCGGTGTGGCCGACAGGGGCCGCAGATCCCGCCTGCTGCCGCCTGTCTATTTCTTCGCTGCTCTGGCCGCCATGGTGCTGCTCGACCGCTTCCTGCCGCTCGCGACCCTGATCGAGCCGCCGCTCGCCGACCTCGTTCGTGCCTCTTTCATCGTCGTCGAGGAACGCACGCTGGAGGAGACCCTCGGCGCGGCCTATGCTGACGGCAAGAGCCGCGTGCTGCGCTGGATATGACGTCCGCCGGCCGCGGGACCAACTCTGACCTGGAGCGCGCGCCATGAAGGTGGGGGACAAGCCCTATCGCACCATTTGGCCCGCCGAGGACGGCTGGGCCGTCGAGATCATCGACCAGACCCGCCTGCCGCACGCCTTCGTGACCCGGCGCCTGGAGAGCCTGGAGGATGCGGCCCAGGCCATCCGTGCCATGCTAGTGCGCGGCGCGCCGCTGATCGGCGCCACGGCGGCCTACGGCCTGGCGCTCGCCATGCGGGCGGACCCCTCGGACGAGAGCCTGGCGCAGGCCGTCGCGGCGCTGCTGGCGACCCGGCCGACGGCGGTCAACCTGCGCTGGGCCGTCGACGACGTGAGCGGGCGCCTGCGCGCCCTGCCCCCGGCGGAGCGGGCGGCGGCGGCCTACGCCCGGGCCGCGGAGATCTGCGACGAGGACGTGGCCATTTGCCAGGACATCGGCCGCCACGGCCTCGCCCTCATAGAGCGGGCCTGGGAGGCGAGCGGCCGGAAACGCCCGGTCAACCTCCTGACCCACTGCAACGCCGGCTGGCTCGCCACTGTCGACTGGGGCACGGCCACGGCCCCCGTCTACATGGCCCACGACGCCGGCATTCCCGTCCACGTCTGGGTCGACGAGACCCGGCCCCGCAACCAGGGCGCGGCGCTGACGGCCTGGGAGCTGGCCCACCACGGCGTTCCCCACACGGTGATCGCCGACAACGCCGGCGGGCACCTGATGCAGCACGGCGAGGTCGACCTCTGCGTCACCGGCACCGACCGCACGACGGCGGCGGGCGACGTCTGCAACAAGATCGGCACCTACCTGAAGGCGCTGGCGGCCCGCGACAACGGCGTGCCCTTCTACGTGGCCCTGCCGGGGCCGACCATCGACTGGACCCTCGGCGACGGCGTCAAGGAGATCCCCATCGAGGAGCGCGACGGGCGCGAGCTGTCCGACGTCACTGGGCGCACCGCCGCGGGCGCCATCGAGACCGTGCGCATCACGCCGGACGAGAGCCCGCTCGCCAACTACGCCTTCGACGTGACGCCGGCGCGCCTGGTCACCGGCCTGATCACCGAGCGCGGGCTCTGTCCCGCCTCGCGGGGTGGGCTCGCTGGCCTCTACCCCGAGCGGGCCGAACGCGCGGCGGGCGCGGCGGGGTAGGGGCCGTGGCGGCGGCGGACCTCGCCCTGCGAAAGGCGCTGATCGAGACGGCGCGGCGCATGAACGCCCTCGGCATCAACCAGGGCAGCTCCGGCAATCTGAGTGCCCGGACCTCCAAGGGCCTGCTGGTCACCCCGTCGGGCGTGGCCTACGACGCGCTCAAACCCCGGGACATTGTGGAGATGGACTTCGACGGCGGCTGGCGTTGCGCCGCGCCCGAACGGCGGCCGTCCAGCGAGTGGCGCTTCCACCGCGACATCCTGAAGGCGCGGCCCGAGTTCGGCGCCGTCCTCCACTGCCACGCCGTGAACGCCACCGCGGTCTCCTGCCTGCGCCGCGACATCCCGGCTTTCCACTACATGGTTGCCGTGGCCGGGGGCGAGTCTATCCGCTGCGCCCCCTATGCCACCTTCGGCAGCGAGGCTCTCTCCGAGAACGCCCTGGCGGCGCTCGAGGGCCGGCGGGCCTGCTTGCTGGCCAATCACGGCCTGATCGCCGCGGGTCGGGACTTGGCCGCCGCCCTCGCGCTGGCGGTGGAGGTGGAGACCCTGGCCGCCCAGTACTGCCGCGCCCGCCAGCTGGGCGAGCCCAAGAACCTCTCCAAGGCGGAGATGAAACGGGTGCTGGCCAAGTTCGGGGCCGGCGACGGCTACGGCAGCGCGCCCGGGGGCGGCGTCAAGTCACGCAAATCAACGAAATAGTTTGATTTGAAGTAATCAGAATAAAAAACATATAGAATTTGACAGAAATAATAATTTTGAAATTTTATTCGTGTATTGATAACTATTCCATTTAATAGTACTTTCAATTCTCCCTTGCATTATCTCGCTCGGTTTAGGATTGGCCGGAGCGAACACCTCGTTCCGGCCCAGCAGCGATCTCACCGACAAGGGAGCCGCCCCATGACCAAGGTAACGCAGGCGACGGACGTGCGCGTCCAGAAACCGTGGCGCCAGTACATGCTGGCGCTGTTCTCGGCGCTGCTCGTGCTGGCAGCGATGGCGATCACCGTGCGCGGGTCGCAGGCCGACGAGGCCGCCCAGGCGGCGGAGGCCGCGACCTTCGTGCGCGGTTTCAGCGACCAGGCGCTCGCCACCCTCTCCGACGAGACCCTCGATGAAGAGGCCCAGGCGCGGGAGTTCCGGCGCCTGCTGACCACGGGCTTCCAGCTCGACCTGATCGGCCGCTTCGTGCTGGGCCGCCACTGGCGCAAGGCTTCGAAGTCCGAGCGGGCCGAGTTCACCCAGCTCTTCGAGGACTACATCGTGGCCAGCTACTCTCGGCAGCTTTCGGGCTTCAGCGGCGAGCAGCTGGTGATCGAGGGCGGCCGGCCGAAGGGCAAGTCCGGCGCCCTGGTCGCGAGCCGCCTGGTCCGGCCCGAGGGCGAGCCCTACCACGTGGAGTGGCGGCTGCGCCGCGGCAAGGCCGGCTGGAAGATCATCGACGTGGTGGTCGAGGGCGTCAGCATGGCCGTCACCCACCGCTCGGAGTTCGGCTCGGTCATCTCCGAGCAGGGCGGCGAGCTGGGCGGCCTGCTGGAGGTGCTGCGGGAGAAGACCGATCGGCCCCAGATCCAGGCCTCGGCCGGACACGCCGATACCCTCTAGGCTCCGCCCAGTTCGGGTCTCATCGCCAGACCCAGGAGAGAGCCTTTCGACGCCCCGCCCTTCGCGGCGGGGCGTTTTCCATCTGCGAAGGTTTTTCGCCGGCCGCTCGAATCGGCTAGTCTGGCGTTGACCTTGCGGCCAGGCCAAGGGCCGCGGATCGGGGATCACGGCAGCGCATGGCGGCGCACTCATCCAAGAAGGCGGTCTACGCCGCCCTGATCGGCAACCTGCTGATCGCGGTGACCAAGTTCGGTGCCGCCTTCTACACCGGCAGCTCGGCCATGCTGAGCGAGGCGATCCACTCGGTGGTCGACACCGGCAACCAGGGCCTGCTGCTGCACGGCATGCGCCGGTCCGAGCAGCCGGCCGACGCGCGCCACCCCTTCGGCTACGGCATGGAGCTCTACTTCTGGGCCTTCGTGGTGGCCATCCTGATCTTCGCCGTCGGGGCGGGCGTCTCCCTCTACGAGGGCGTCAACAAGCTGCTGCACCCGCACCCGATCACCAATCCCATGGTCAACTACATCGTGCTGGCGGTCGCCATGGTCTTCGAGGCCGGCGCCTGGTGGGTCGCCTTCGGCGAGTTCCGGCGCTCCAAGGGGCCGCTCGGCTACTTCGCCGCCGTGCGCGAGAGCAAGGACCCGGCCATCTTCACGGTGCTGTTCGAGGACACGGCGGCCATGCTGGGCCTGATGGTGGCCTTCGTGGCGCTGCTGCTGGGCCAGCTCCTCGAAATCCAGGCCTTCGATGCCATCGGCTCGATCGTGATCGGCGTCATCCTGGCGGGGACCGCCATGCTGCTGGCCTACGAGAGCAAGGGCCTGCTGATCGGCGAGAGCGCCAGCATGCAGGTGAACAAGGGCATCCGCCAACTGGCGGAGGCGCAGTGGGGCGTCTCCAAGGTCAACGAGCTCCTGACCATGCACTTGGCGCCCCAGCAGATCCTGGTCAACATCAGCCTCGACTTCAAAGACCGCCTGACCTCGGCCGAGGTGGAGCAGGTGGTGGCCAACCTGGAGTCGCGCATTCGCGAGACCTATCCCGAGGTCACACGGCTCTTCGTCGAGGCCCAAAGCTGGGCCTCTCACGCGCGCCGTGCCCGCCAGGACGCGGAGGCCGCTCAGAACTCTGCGGCGGAGGGCGGGGCCGGCGAAAGCGGGAGCGAGGCCCCAGAAAAGTAGTCGAGGCTGACGGTCGGAGATGGGCCCTGGCGAATGAGTTACATCAATGGCTTAGTAAATTGCCGAGTGCAAGAATCTTGCCGTAGTTTCTAATGTATCCTTTTTCGGTGTCCCACACTTTTTCGTCGGGTTTGACTTTGACGGTAGATCCTTGGCCGCACAGCCTCCTGCGCTCTTATAGCGTCGGCCGAGTCGCCTTGCCGTTCGAGCAGGTGGGACTGTTTCTCGTTTAGGAGCAACGCGAGCGATCAACCCATCACCGCTGCCAGGGATGCCTCCGAGCCAGCCGGACCAGGGCGCCGACGGCGGGCGAGTGGCGCCGGCCGGCGACTGTCACCAGCGAGATGGTGCGTTCGATCTCAGGCTCGACCAGGGCGCGGGTGGCGATTCCTGGGAGGAGGGGCAGAAACTCAGGCATGATGGTGCAGCCCAGCCCGGCCAGGACCATGGCCTGGATCCAGTCCTCCCGTTCGGAGGAGTAGCGCACATTGACCTCGTGGGTCGCTTGGTAGCCCTCGGCCTGGAAGTGATCGGTAAACTCGCAGTGCAGCCGCACGAGATAGTCTTCGCCATCGATCCGGCCAAGAGGAACCGTGTTCATTTGCTCGAAGGCATGGCCCTGGGCGAAGGCAACCGTGTAGCGCTCGGAATAGAGGGGGATCGCGTGTAGGCGGTCCGGGAAGCCCGGCAGGCCGAGAAGCCCCACGTCGATCTCGCCGTCCAGCAGAAGAGCCACCAGATCCCTGCCTGGCGCCTCGCGGATCTTCAGTTCGATGGCGGGGATCTCCTCGCTTAGCCTGGTGAGAAACCCGACCATCTGGGTGGGGCCGATGGTCGACATGACGCCTAAATTGATCTCGGCCCTATCCAGCGCGGTGAAGCCCTCGGCATCGGCCTTCGCTGCCTCGCTCGCCGCATAGATCTGCTCCAGGTGCGGCTTCATAAGCTTGCCCAGGTCCGTCAGATGGGTCCGGTTGCGTTCGCGGCGGAACAGCTCGCCGCCGAGCTCCTGTTCCAGCTTCTTGATGGCGGCCGTCAGGGAGGGTTGGGCCACATTGCAGGCCTCGGCCGCCCGGGTGAAGTTGAGCGCCTCCGAGACCGCGAGAAAGTATCGAACCTGGTGCATTTCCATAGCAAATGCCTTTGCAGATGCCGCAACCCTCGCTGATTGGAGGTTATCTGGGGAGCAAATCGGCAAGTTCCATAGGCAATGGCTATCGACAGCATAGAGCATCGATATTTCAAAGGGCGCGCTCCGGGACCCATCTCAGCGAAAGTTGAGACCATGAAGACCGGAGATTGAAGCCATGACTCATTCCGTTTCCCTCCGCCCTCGGATGTCTCCGTGGGTCGGTAAGATCCACATGCTCGTACTGGCCCTGATGATGGCCATCGGCGGGGCCGTGACGGCGGCCTCGGGCGCCCAGGTCGTCGGCGAAGTCAATGTCAACGACGGCTATGCGGTGCACGGCTACGACGTCGTTGCCTATTTCACCGTGAGCGAGCCCACCGAGGGCGATGACCGCTTCACCGCCGAGTATCAAGGCGCCCAGTACCGTTTCGCCAGCGCCGAGAACCGTGACAGGTTCAAGCAGGATCCGGCCAAGTACGCTCCCCAGTACGGCGGCTTTTGCGCCTTCGGAACCTCCGTCGGCCGGAAGTTCGATGGCGATCCGCATGCCTGGCGCATCGTCGACGGCAAGCTCTACCTCAATCTGAACAAGGAGATTCAGGCCCGCTGGCTGCAGGATACCGCCGGCTACATTCGTGGTGCCGATCATAACTGGCCGATCATCGCGACCCTGCCCGATGCCGAGCTGGAGGCGAACCCGCCGGAGGGCTTGAGCCTGGGCGCCGTCTGACGAGCTGATTACGGAAAGCCGCGACGGTCTGCCGCTTGCGGCTTTCCCACCGCAACTCATCCTGAGGAGTTCTGAGATGAAAAAGAGCAGCATGATTCTGGCCTCGGCCCTCCTGGCGGCTTCCACGCTGGCCTCCGTTGACGCGGCGGTTGCCGGTCAGTCGGGCAAGGACAAGTGCTATGGCATTTCCTTGGCCGGCGAGAACGATTGCGCGGCCGGGCCCGGCACGACCTGTGCCGGCACCTCGACGGTCGACTACCAGGGCAACGCCTGGACGCTTGTCCCAGCCGGTACCTGCGAGTCCATCACCCTGACCACGGAAGACGGCCGTCAGGTGAACGGCAGCCTCGAGGCGCTGTCGCGCGATCTACCGAGCTGATCCTTAGACGCCACGGCGGCCCCTGCGCTCTGCGCGCTCGGGCTGCCGGGCTCTTCGGGGGAGAAACGATGAAAGCACACCAGACCCAACGGAAACCCCGCGCGGCCGCGGGTGGCATTCCCGACCGGGTCGGCGTCGGTTTCAAGGCCCAGCATGCCGATGCCATCCTCGATCGCACGACCGATCTGGGATGGCTCGAGGTCCATCCCGAAAACTACATGGTTCCCGGCGGCCCCCGGCACGCCCTGCTCGAGGCTGTGCGCGAACGCTACCCCCTGTCGCTGCACGGCGTCGCCCTGTCCCTCGGCGGCTCGGCGCGGCTCGACCGGGATCATCTGATGGCTCTTCGCGTACTGATCGACCGCTACGAGCCGGGCCTGGTGTCCGAGCATTTGGCCTGGTCGGTGCAGGGCGACGTCTATTTCGCCGACCTGCTGCCGCTTCCCCTCAACACTGAAACGCTCGACGTCCTCTGCCGCAACATCGATGAGGCGCAGGAGTTCCTCGGCCGCCAGATCCTGATTGAGAACCCTGCCAACTACATGGCCCTGCCGGGCTCGGATGTTCCCGAACCGGAGTTCCTAGCCGCAGCGGTGCGCCGCACCGGCTGCGGGCTGCTGGTGGACGTGAACAACATCCACGTCAGCGCCCGGAACACGGGCCTACACGCCGATGCATATATCGACGCCTTGCCGGTAGAGCTGATCGGAGAGATCCATGTTGCCGGTTACCTCCATGACGACGCGGCCGGGGGCCTCCTGATCGACAGCCACGGCAGCGCCGCCGCCCCGGAGGTTTGGGGGCTGCTGGAGAGACTGCTTTCGCGCTGCGGACCCAAGCCGGTCCTCGTCGAATGGGATACGGACGTACCGTCCTGGCCGGTCCTGTTTGGCGAGGTCCAAAAGGCGCAACGCATTCTTTCACGGTCGCATCGGCTCGAAGAGGCGGCGGTATGAGCCGGCCGGAGCTGGACGACTTCCAGGCGGGTTTCGCTGCTGCGCTGCTGGCCAGCGACCCCACCGCACGGCCGCAGGGGCTTGATGGGGAGGCGTCGGCGCGATTTCGCGTCTACCGCAACAATGTCCATCACGGCCTCGGAGCGCAGCTCGCAGAAGCCTACCCGGTGGTGCGACGCTTGGTGGGCGAGGCCTTCTTTCTGGCCACCGCCCGAGAATATCTCGCCGGGCATCCACCGCGTGCGCGCTCCCTCGCTCTGTTCGGCGAGTCGTTTGCCGATTTCCTAGCGGGGTTTCCGCCGGTCGAGTCCTTGCCCTACTTGCCGGACGTCGCGCGCTTGGAACGCGCCCGGCTCGAAGCCCTGCACGCGGCCGACGCTGAGCCGCTCGCGCCGGGCGAGTTGAAGCAGCTGGGATCGGCACTGGCCGGGGCGGGGTTCTATGCCCATCCGGCCACGCGGATCGTCGAATCGGGCTTTCCAATCATCGACATATGGCAGGCCAATCAGCCGGATGTCGAACCGGGCCCGCGCAGAATCGCGTCCGTTGCGCAGTGCGCGCTGATCACCCGGCCGGGCATGCAAGTCCAAGTTCGCGCGCTCGCGCCAGAGCAGGCGCCTTTCGCTCGGCACCTGCTTGCCGGCGCGAGCGTGCCCAACGCCTTGGCAGAGGCGGGCCGGTCGGACGAGAGCTTCGACCTCATGAACGCCTTCTACACGCTGCTCGTCGCAGGCGCCTTCTCAAGCGTGTGCGCCGAGCAGCACGTCTTTGAACCAAACCACTATTGGAGATAACGGTTATGACCCAAGCGGCGCCGACCCGAGAAACCGACCCAATCCTTTCACCGATCCTCGCCCTCGCAGCCCAGGCGGGCCAAGTCCAGGACCGGATCGCCGAGACGTTGCACCCCCTGGCACTGCTCTTGTTGAGGCTGCCGGTGGCGGTGGTGTTTTGGCGCTCCGGCCGGACCCGGGTGGAGGGTTGGAATATCTTCGAGATCTCGGAGGCCCAGGCCTTCCTCTTCGAGTACGAGTTCGGCCTGCCGTTTCCGGTGCTGATGGCTCATGTCACGGCCGTGGCCGAGCACATCCTGCCTGTCCTGCTGGTGCTGGGCCTTTTCACCCGCGTAGGCGCCCTTGCCATGCTGACGATGACCGCCGTCATTCAGCTTTTCGTCTACCCGGATGCCTGGCTGAACGCACACATGTTCTGGGTGACCATTCTCTTTGCCGTCGTCGTGTTGGGGCCCGGCAAGATCTCGCTCGATCACCTGATCGGAAAGAGGTTTGCGGCCAAAGGTCGCTTGTAGGTTTCACCTCCCGGCACTTCGCAGGGCGGCTGCAGCAGTGGCCACCTTTGAAGGTCGAGCACAAGGGCTCGACCCTTGGCGATAGCCGGCGTTGGGCCTACGTGGTTTGCACCGGTATATGGCGCGGCATTTGGATTGACGTCAGAACGGCCGTTATCTGATCGGGAACCAGACATCGGGCATGGTTCCAGTGCATGACCAATTCTGGGCCGACCCCTGTCGTTCTCCGCCAGCAGCTCGGCGTTCGTTGTTTGAGCGTGTCCGACCGTGCCTGTCGATCCAACAGGATGCCGCTCGATATGCGGGCATGATCCTATCCCGGGCGTTGGGGGCGGGACGCCCGCGGAACACAATCGATTGAATTACAGCGGCACTTCTTGAGGCCTGCGCCCGGGGGAAAGCCGCGCACACTAGGCCAGGTGCTCGGCGAAGAAGGCCAGCGTGCGCTCACGCGCCAGGGCGGCCGCCTCCGGGTGAAAGTCGGAGCGCCGGTCGCAGTTGAAGCCGTGGCCGGCGTCATAGCCGTGGATCGGGATCTTGGGGTGCGTTTCGCGGACTTCGGCCACCTCTTCGTTCGGGATGCCCTGGTCGCGCTCGCCGAAGTGGAGCATCACCGGGCAGCGTGGCGTCTCGTGCCGATGCTGGTGGACCATGGCGCCGTAGTAGCCGACGGCGGCCTCGACCGGCAGGCGGCAGGCCGCCAGCCAGGCCAGCGAGCCGCCCCAGCAGTAGCCCACCACGCCGACGTCTGAACCAGCACCGGCGCCCTCGCGCGCCGCCGCGACCGCCGCCGCCACGTCCAGCAGGACCGTTTCGGTGGCGATCTCGGCCCGCAGTTCCCGGCCCCGGGTCGCATCGTCCGGAGTGTAGTCGAGCTCGATGCCCGGCTCGATGCGGTCGAAGAGCGCCGGCGCGATGGCCAGGTAGCCTTCGGCGGCGAAGCCGTCCGCGACGTCGCGGATGTGGGCGTTGACGCCGAAGATCTCCTGGACGACCACTAGGCCCGCTTTGGCCGGGCCGTCGGGCGCGGCGCGGTAGGCGGCGAGGCCGTGGCCGTCCGAGGCTGTCAGCGTGATCCAGTCTCCCATGGCGGCGTCCCCCTGCGGTCGGTTGCGTGCGGATCGGTGACGGGCGCTTGCGCGATCTTCTCACACGTTGAAGCGGAAGTGGAACACGTCGCCGTCCTGCACCAGGTAGTCGCGGCCTTCCGAGCGCATCTTGCCGGCGTCCTTGGCGCCGACCTCGCCGCCAAGGGCGACGAAGTCCTGCCAGGCGATGGTCTCGGCGCGGATGAAGCCCCGCTCGAAGTCGCTGTGGATCGTGCCGGCCGCCTGGGCCGCCCGGCTGCCGCGGGGCACGGTCCAGGCGCGGGTCTCCTTGGGACCCGAGGTGAAGAAGGTGATGAGGTCGAGGAGGGCGTAGCCGGCGTGGATCACCCGGGCCAGGCCGGTCTCCTCCAGGCCCAGGCTCTCCAGGTACTCGGCCTTCTCACCGGCGTCGCTCAGCTGGGCGAGCTCCGCCTCGATGGCGGCCGAGACCACGACGAAGCCCGCACCCGTCTCTTGGGCGCGGGCCTCCAGCCGGGCCGAGTGCTCGTTGCCTGTGGCGGCCGAGGCCTCGTCCACGTTGGCGACGTAGAGCACCGGCTTGGCGGTCAGCAGGTGGAGCTGGCGGAAGAGGGGGCGCTGGTCCTTGCTGAGCGCCGCCAGGCGCGCCGGACGGCCGGCCGAGAGCGCCTCGTAGACCAGCTCCAGCACCGGCAGGCGGACCTTCGCCTCCTTGTCGCCGCCGCGCGCTCGCTTGACGGCGCCATCGCGCTGGCGCTCGACGCTCTCCAGGTCGGCCAGCAGCAGCTCGGTCTCCACGGTCTCGGCATCGCGGACCGGATCGACCGTCGCCTCCACGTGGGTCACCTCGCCCTCGAAGCAGCGCACCACGTGGGCGATGGCCTCCACCTCGCGGATGTTGGCGAGGAACTTGTTGCCCAGGCCCTCGCCCTCGGAGGCGCCGCGCACCAGGCCGGCGATGTCGACGAACTCGAGGAAGGTCGGCGTCACCTTGGCGGAGCGCGCCGCCTCGGCGATGCGCTGGAGGCGCGGGTCCGGCACCGGCACCCGGCCCACGTTGGGCTCGATGGTGCAGAAGGGATAGTTGGCGGACTCCGCCGCCGCGCTCTCGGTCAGCGCGTTGAAGAGGGTGGACTTGCCGACGTTGGGCAGCCCGACGATGCCGCAGTTGAAGCCCATGTTACTTGGGGGTCTCGCGGCCCGGCGTCGGGCCCGTCGCGTCGCTCACTTTGGCGGGCGCTTCCTCGGCGGGCGCTTCCTCCGCCTTCGGCTTGGGCTCGGGCTTCGGCTTGGGTGGCGCCATGACGTGGGCGATCCGGGACATGAAGCCGCCGTCGTCGCCTTCGAGCAGCCTGGGCAACTCGGCCGCGACCGCATCCAGCAGCTTCTCGACCGTCTTGGCCTCCTCCTTGGAGAAGTCCTTCAGCACGTGGGAATGGACCAGGCGCTTCTCGCCCGGGTGGCCGATGCCGAGGCGTATCCGCCAATAGTCCTTGCCGATGTGGGCGTCGATGGAGCGCAGGCCGTTGTGGCCGGCGTTGCCGCCGCCGCGCTTGACCCGCAGCTTGCCGAACTGCAGGTCCAGCTCGTCGTAGAAGACGAAGACCGAGGCGGGCTCCAGCTTATAGAAGCGCAGGGCCTCGCCGACCGAGCGGCCGGACTCGTTCATGTAGGTCTCCGGCTTCAGCGCCAGCAGGCGGGTGCCGTCCCGGCGGCCCTCGGCCATGAGGCCCTGGAAGCGGCCGCGCCAGGCCCCGAAGCCATGGCGGCGGACGATCTCGTCCACCGCCATGTAGCCGATGTTGTGCCGGTTGCCGGCATAGCGGGGGCCCGGGTTGCCCAGGCCGACGAGCAGGAACATGGCCGAGTCCCGAAACGGACCGCGAGGGACGGGGACCTAGGCCTCCTAGCCCTCGCCGCCTTCTTCCTTGGCCTCCTCGCCGGCGGCCTCGCCCTCGCCCTCGGTCTCCACCTCGAAGCCTTCCTCGCCTTCGACGGCCTCGCCTTCGGCCTCCTCGGCGGCCTCTTCCTTGACCACGCTGGGCGCGGCGATGGAGGCGACGGTGAAGTCGCGGTCGGTGATGGTGGGCGTCACGCCGTCCGGCAGGGCGATCTGGCTGATGTGCACCGAATCGCCGATGTCGAGGCCGGTCAGGTCCACCTCGATCTCGTTGGGGATGGCGTCGGCCCGGCAGGACAGCTCCAGCTCGTGGCGCACGACGTTCAGCACGCCGCCGCGCTTGATCCCCGGCGACTCCTCGTCGTTGATGAAGTGGACCGGCACCTCGACCACCACCACGGTGGAGGTGCTGACCCGGAGGAAGTCCACGTGGAGCGGCCGCTCGCTGACCGGATGCTGCTGCAGGTCGCGGGCCAGCACCCGCTCGCTGCCGCCGTTCACCTTGACGTCGAACAGTGTGGTGAAGAAGCCGCCGCCGCGGATCGCCCGCTGCAGCTCCAGATTGTCCAGGGTGACCATGACGGGGGGCTTCTTGGCGCCGTAGATGACGGCGGGGACCCGGCCGTCGCGGCGCGCGGCGCGGGCGGCCCCCTTCCCGGCCCGCTCCTTCGGCTCTGCCGCCAGGTTTTCGATGTCGCTCATGTCCTTCGTCTGCTCCTTTGATGTCCGGTTCCGGGCGGGGGTCTTCCCCGCCCACGGCCCGAACGCGTCCCCTTCTGCCCCGCCCCGGCCTCCAGGGGTGCCGGCGACGGACGGGAGACGCGCTCGACCTAGTCGAAGAGGCTCGAGACCGACAGCTCGTTGCTGATCCGGCTCATGGCCTCGCCCAAAAGCGGCGCGATTGTAAGCTGTCGGATATTGTGTGCAACCCTTACGGCCTCGGTCGCCTGGATGCTGTCGGTCATGACCAGCTCGTCGATCGGCGAGGCGGTGACCCGGGCCACGGCGCCGCCCGAGAGCACTCCGTGGGTCACGTAGGCGCTGACCGCTGTGGCGCCGGCCTCGCTCAAGGCCACGGCCGCGTTGCAGAGGGTGCCGGCGGAATCGACGATGTCGTCCACCAGGATGCAGCGGGTGCCCTCCACGTCGCCGATGATGTGCATGACCTCGGAGATGCCGGCCCGCTCGCGGCGCTTGTCGATGATGGCGAGATCGGCGTTCAGGCGCTTGGCGATGGCGCGCGCCCGCACCACGCCGCCCACGTCCGGCGAGACGATGGTCAGCTCCTGGTCGTTGAAGCGCTCGATCATGTCCTTGGTGAAGACCGGCGCGGCGAAGAGGTTGTCCGTCGGCAGGTCGAAGAAGCCCTGAATCTGGCCGGCATGGAGGTCCAGGGTGAGCACCCGGTCGGCGCCCGCCGAGGTGATCAGGTTCGCCACCAGCTTGGCCGAGATGGGCGTGCGGGGCCCCGACTTGCGGTCCTGCCGGGCGTAGCCGTAGTAGGGGATGACCGCCGTGATGCGCCGGGCCGAGCCGCGCTTCAGGGCGTCCATGGCCACCAGCAGCTCCATCAGGTTGTCGTTGGCCGGGAAGGAGGTCGACTGGATGACGAAGACGTCCTCGCCGCGGACGTTCTCCTGGATCTCGACGAAGATCTCCATGTCCGAGAAGCGGCGCACGCTGGCCTTGGTCAGCTCGAGATTCAGGTAGGCGGAGATCGCTTCGGCCAGCGGCCGATTGCTGTTGCCTGTGAGGATTTTCATGACAGCGTCCCGAACCTGCCACGAAGCCCGCGCCCGTCGCCCGCCAGGCCTGAAGCAGCCCCCATCGTCGTCCCCTCTGGCCCCCGAGGCGCGCGGACTGTAACAACGCCTTCGGGGTCTGTAAACGGCCTTCACGGGACCGACACAGCGGGCCCGGGCGGCCCTGCCAGAGGCCCCCGGCCGAGGAAAAACAGGAGGATATGCATCACCGAGGATCGCGTGACCGGGGGCTGCCTCGGCGGCGCGGTGAGCGACCGGGTGACGGGGCTCAACCCGGCCGTCCCGGCCTGCCACTGCCGCCAGCGCCGGCCCATGAGCTGCCACGACCACGGCCTCGCCGACGGCGTGGATACCTTCGATCAGGAGGAACGGAGCCGGGGCGGCCGGAAGCGCGTCCGCCGGGGCCGAGCGGCAAGCGGCCGGCAGAGCAGCCGGATCGGGGCCCGCGGTCGCGGCGCCCCGATCCGGTCCTCGGCCTTTACGGCAGGGTCCTGGGCTAGAAGACGCTGTCGCCGAGATCGATGAACTGGGTCTCGCCGCTCGCGTCGTCGACGCCGTCGTTGTCGGTGACGATCAGGACGTCACCCTTCTTGGTGACCGTCAGGCCCTCGACCTTCTCGAGCACGAAGCCCTTGTCCTCGGTCAGGTCCGGGATCAGGTCGCGCACGACGGTCTTGGTCACCAGCGGAAAGCCACCGCCCTCGGGCTGGGGCTCGAGGCCGTCGATCGAGAAGGTGGCGATCTGCTTGATGCTGGCGTCGGGGCCGCCCTGGTTGTCCCGCTCGACGACGGCGAAGGTCTTGTCGTCCAGGGCGACGATCTCGGACAGCCCGACCCAGCCGCCGTTGGACGAGGTGGGCGCGTCGATCGGGTAGTAGAAGAAGCGCCATTCGCCGGTTGCGGGCTCGAAGCGGCCGATGCGGACATGATCGTCCGGGTCGCCCACCCATTCCCGCTGGAAGGCCACGTAGACCAGCTCCTTGGAGTACCTGCCGGTCACGGCGACGCCCTCGAAGCCGAAGCGGCGCTGCAGGGCGTTCGTCGCCGCGGGCAGTTCAACGGTCTTGAGGATCTTGCCTTTGCGGCTGACCTTCAGCAGCAGATTCTTCGATTCGACCGGGCGGTCCTCATCGTCGACCGAGCCGGCGCCTTCCGAGACCACCCAGAAGCCGCCGCGGGCACGCTGGACGACGCCTTCCAGATCCAGGTTCACCCGCTCGCCGTCCTGGGTCAGGTGGATGTCGTCGAAGATCACTGCCGGCGCGTCGCTGCGGTCGATCTTCAGGATCCGGGACTCCTGATAGAAGCTGTCGACCACGGCATAGACCAGGTGGTCCCTGTAGCGGTCCGCCGCGAGGCCCGACAGGGCGCCCCAGGCAATGGGTTTCCTGTCCTTCCCGTTGGCGGACAGGATCGTCGGGTAGGTGGGCTTGTCGTCCAGCGCGTAGATGGTGATCGACGAGCGGATCTTGTCGTCGCGGGCGTCGACCTCGCTCGCCACGACGAAGAGGTTGCGGCCGGGGATGGCCTTCAGGCCCTCCGGGCCGACCGTGGCCGGCAGGACCTGGACCAGCCTCAATCTCTTCGTGCCGACGAGCCGGTAGACCAAGATGACGTTCGACCGCTCCGAACCGATGAAGAGAAAACCCTTGCCGCCGTAGACTCCGTACTCGGCGCCTTCCGGTTCGTTGCCCTTGTTCTCGGAGCGCTCGTCGGGATAGTGGCCGATCCGCACAGCCAGATGCTCGACGCTGTTGCCGGCCTTGAAGATCGGCTTGCCTCGCGGATGGAAGAGCGTGAACCCGCGGCTGCCGCCAAAGAGGTCGCCCTCGTCCGCGGTCGCCAGCCGTCTGTTGCCGACCCAGGTGATCGCGTCGGGTTCCCGCGGCACGTCTTTCAGCTTGCCGTCGAGGCTGATGATCCGATCCTCGACCACGTCGATCTTCCGCAGGTCGACCGTGCCGGCGCTGAAGTCGCGGATGATGCTGCCGTCCCGCAGCTTCACCAGCACGATGTGGTTGTTCTCCTGCAGGGTGACCGCGGCGATGTTCCAGCGGTTGATGTCGACGTACTCGGGCTCGGCGTCCTCGGGAAAGAGGTCGGGAACCCCTTCGAAGCCGACCGTCCGGAGCGCCCAGTCCATCGGGTCGCCCACCAGGTCGACGATGACCAGGAATCCGGCGGGCAATTGCGGCGGCTCCCCGTTGCCCAGGTCCTCGTCGCGCTCGTTCTCGATGGCGACCGCGGCGTAGCGCTCGTCCGGGCTGACCGCGATGGAATCGGGCTGCCCGCCGAGATCGTGCTCGGCGACGATGGCGCGGGTCTCGATGTCGATGACTTTCAAGACGCCGGAGGGATTGACGAAGTCGGGGCTGGTGTTGACGGCGACCAGCGCATAGCCGCCGGCGACATCCACGGAGGTCGGCTCGCCGCCGACGGGAACGGTCCCGTCCGCGGTTGGACTGGAGGGATCGGTGATGTCGACGAAGCCGACCAGCTCCTGCTCGCCGTCGGTGTAGATGAGGGTCATGCCGTCCTTCGACGCGGTCACGATCTCGGCGACGGTCTCCTCGCCGATGTCCGTGTTCTCGAAGACCGGCCAGGTCGCCACGCGGCGGAAGAAGGGGCCTTTCCGGTGCTTGCCGTCGTGGACCAGGTCGGCGCCGTCGAGGGTGCGATCGTATCCTCCGGCAGACGACGCGCCGGGCAGAACGAGGCTGGCCAGGAAGACGATGCCGGCCAGTCGCCGGATCGCGGCCAAAGGATGCTCTACCATGGAACTCCTCCTCTCATGGGTCTGACGCTGAGCTACGGGAATTCTGAGGCGACCGGCCGAAGCGGCCGGCCGCGAGGGCTGTGCCGCGCCTCGCCGAGAAGGTCGCATGCCTGGGTTACGGTCTGAGGAGTCCTGGATAGCAGGCCGATGAAAAGTCAGGCGAAAAGCCGAGAGACGGTGCTTCTGCCCTAGCGAAGTTCCCAGGGCTCGGCGCCGACGCATTGCAGGGTGGACGGTTCTGTTGCCGGATTGTGGAAAAGAGGCTTGGCGATCCACAGAAATCTTGCTTCTGCGAACGCAATTGCGTTGCCGGAAATCGGGCGCCCTGCTTATCTAGGAACCGGAGAGTGGAGCTTTCAGTTGGTGTGATCGTATCGGTCGGGGCGCCTGCGGGCGGACCGGCCGGGCGAGAGCCCCACCCGAGAAGCGAAACGATCCGAGAGACGTCAGGAGCAAGGATTCGCGTCCACGCACTTGGCGTCTCTTCTTATTTGGACCTTCCGAATCCCGGTCCCCGCCCATGACAGCCGAGCAGGACATCGCCGCCCGACCGGCGTCGCCCACGCCCCAGCGGCTTCTTTTCCTGCACGGGCTGTTCCGCAAGACCTACCCCCAGTCGGGGCGCACCGTGGCCGATCTGCTGGCCAAGGGACTGGAGGGCGCGCGGGTCGAGGCGGCGCCGGACCTGCTGCTGGACGACGGCGGACGCTGCGCCCGCTACCTGGTGCGGCCGGAGGACGGGGCCGCGGCCTGGGCGCCGGTGGAGGTGGTGGAGGTGGTCTACGACGATGTCGTCAAGGCACGCGACGACCGCCGGCCCTTCCTGCTGCGGGCCCTGGCTGGGCTCGGGGCGCTGTTGGTCGACGGCGCGCGCCTCTTCCGGCTCGCCCTGCCCGGGCACCCGCGCCTCACCGTCCGGCAGGTCGGCATGGTCGCCGCCATGACGCTCGTCGCCGTGATGGCGGTGGTCCTGGCGCTGGCGGTCCTGATCCCCATCGCGCACGGGGCCTATGGCTATCTGATCACGGTCCTGGAGTGGGCCGGCCTCATCGGAGACCGGCGGGCCGACACCCCGGGCAAGGCCGCGAATGCCGCCTTGGCGGGCTCCATCGCCTTGCTGGCGCTGCTGGCGATGATCGAGAAGCTGCTCGTCTCCAAGAGTCTGGCGGCGGTCCGTGAGGACGCGGCCCACTCGACCTTCGCGGTCCTGGACTACCAGCGGCCGCGCTCCAAGCTGCGCCGCGCGCTGCTCGAACGCGTAGGATCCGCTTTGCGCGCCGCAACGGACGGCAAGGACGGCCGCGCCGTCTCAGTCCTCGCCTTCAGCCAGGGCAGCCTGCTCGCCATCGACGCGCTCTTTCCAACCGAGAGCGCCACTGGAGAAGCGCCGCCGGCGGTCGGCCTCCTGGTCACCTTCGGCTGTCCCCTGGCCGTGGTGGCCCGCCTGCGGCCGAACCGCCCGCAGCGGCCGCCTGCGCTGCAGGCCCGGGTCGGGCGCTGGATCAACTTCTACGAACGCCACGACCAGCTTGGCGGGCCCATTGGCGCGCTGATCGAGGCCGAAGGCGTCGAAACGCCGGTCGAGGACCGGGAGTTCAGCCACGCCGGAGCGGACGGGCGCCCTTCGCCGGTGCCCCACTTCTCGTACTGGCTGGAAGGGGAGAGGGATCAGCGCCCGGCGCCAACCCAGATCGCGCCTGAGCTGGTGAACCTGCCGGGGAGCTGACAGGGTGGGTGGACCTATGCTCACACCTGCTCACATGAAGACGCAGGTCGCCAGCATGCCCAGCAGGAAGACCATGGCGAAGAGGATGATGTAGGGCACGAGCTGCCGCGCGGCCCCGGCGCCCTCAGACCGTCACCAGGTCGAGGGGCGCGCGGGAGAGCGGCTCGGCGCCCGCCTCGCCGATCAGGCTGGTGCGGCCCAGGGACATGGCGAGCCCGGCGTCGCTGTCGAAGATGATCATGTGGCAGAAGAAGACCATGCCGGGGGCGAGCTCCACCGGATTGCCCTGGTAGAGCATGGGCCAGTCCATCCAGTTGGGCGCGAAGGTGGTGCCCAGCGAATAGCCGCAGGCGTTCATGCGGTGGGCCTGGTAGCCGGCCTCGTCGAGCACCCGGGCGTGGGCGGCGAAGCCGTCGCCGACGATGCCGCCGGGCTTGAGCGCCGCCTCGGCCGCCAGCAGCGCCTGCTCGGCGACCGCGTGCATCTCCCGTTGCCGGGCCGGCACCTTGCCCAGCACGAAGGTGTGCATCATGGCGGCGTGGTAGTGGCGGTAGGCGCCGGCCCACTCGAGGGTGAGCTGGTCCCTCGGGTCGAGGTGGCGCCGGCCCGTGTAGTAGCGGCACATGAGGGCGCCGGGGCCCGAGCCGATGATGTACTCGTTGCCCGGGTAGTCGCCGCCGCCGCGGAAGACCGCGCCTTGCATGGCCGCCAGGATGTCGCCCTCGAAGGCGCCGGCGGATGTGAGGCGCACGGCCTCGTCAAAGGCCTCGTCGGCCAGCTCGGCGGCACGGCGCACGAAGGCCACCTCGGCCGGGCTCTTGACGAGGCGCAGGCGGCTCACCAGCAGCGAGGCGTCGTCGAGCTCGCAGAAGCCTTCGAGCGCCGCCTCCAGGCGCTTGCCGTTGCGCGCCGTCAGTCCGTAGGCCTCGTACTCGACGCCGAGGCGCGAGCCGGCCAGGCCCAGCTCCTCGAGGATCGCCCGCAGTTCCCGCGCCGGCTCGGCGTCCGGCGCGTCGACCCAGACTCGCACGTCCTCGACCACCGAAGTCTCGTGCGCCTGGCGCAGGTCCGGTGCCCGGGTCAGCAGCACCAGGCGGCCGTCGGCGGTCAGCACCAGGCATTGGAAGAAGACGTAGCCGAAGGTGTCGTAGCCGGTGAGGTAGAACATGGACTCCTGGCGGAACATGAGCAGGCCGTCCAGGCCGTCCTCGGTCATGAGGGCGCAGGCGCGGGCGCGGCGCGCGGCCAGTTCCTCCGGGCTGAAATGCAGGGTCATGGTCGTCTCCGGACTTCCGGGATGGTTCAGGGCGCGAGCGCGATGGCCGACAGCAGGCGGCCGTAACGCTCTTCGCCGGCGAGGCAGACCCGGCGGTAGCTGAAGAAGCGCTCCGGGTCGGCGCAGGTGTCCGCCGCCAGGCACTCAACGCGTCCGATGCCGGCCGCCGAGAGGCGCCGCGTCACGTAGCCTTTGAGGTCGAACAGGAAGTGGCCCTCGCGGACCGCCGGGCGGAAGAAGTCGCGGTTGGCCTGGTCCTGGGCAAGGAAGGGCTCGGGAAACTCGGGGCCGACCTCGTAGGAGGGCTGCTCGATGGCGGGTCCGACGGCGGCGACCGTCGCGCCAAGGCGCGCGCCGAGCTTGGCCATGGCCTTGAGGGTTTCTTCCGTCACGCCGGCCAGCGCGCCGCGCCAGCCCGCGTGGGCCGCGCCCACTACGCCGGCCTCGGCGTCGGCGAACAGCACCGGGACGCAGTCGGCGGTGAGGATGCCGAGGGCCAGGCCGGGGGTCCTGGTCACCAGGGCGTCGGCCCTGGGCCGCTGGTCGGCCGGCCAGGGCGCTTCGGCGAGCGCCGCTTTTTCCGAGTGGATCTGATAGGCCGTCGCCAGGCGGTCGGGCGGCAGCGCGAGGCGCGTCAGGGCCCGGGCCCGGTTCTCGGCCACCCGCTCAAGGTCGTCGCCGGAGCCCAGGCCGCAGTTGAGGGAGGCGAAGGCACCCTCGCTCACCCCGCCTTCGCGGGTGAAGAAGCCGTGACGGACGCCGGATAGCTCGCTGAGGGATTCGGAAGTCAGCATGACGCGGCGGAGTGTAGCGGCGCGCGGCGAGTCATGGGAAGCCCGCCGGTGCGCCCAGGCCGGGCGGCACGATCGCCAGCACCTTGAAGAGGGCGCCCATCCGGTCGGGCGCGGTGAGGCGCAGGAGGGCGGAGCGAATGTCGTCGCGCTGGGATGGCGTGGCCGCCGCCGACAGCTTGGCGGCCCGGGTCTCGATGCCGAGGCGCTTCAGCCAGACGCCCTGGGGCACCGGTCCGTGAGTCTCGGCGCCGGCCGCGCGGGCCGCCTCGGCGAGGGCGGCGAAGTCCACGTGGCCGGTCAGGTCGGCCGTGCCCGGATCGGCCAGGACCTCGTGGCGGGCGTGGTGGCGCAGCGCCTGCAGGGTCTCGCCCAGGGCGCTGCGGTCGTGGCCGTAGTCGATCGCCAGAGCCGCGCCGCCGTCGCGCGCGATGCGCCTGGCGATCTCGCCCGCGACCGTCCGGGCCGCCGGTGAGACCTCGAAGAGGGATCCGGCCGGCGCGCCGCGCAGGGCTGCGGGCACCAGCTCCGCCAGGACCGGGGAAGGGGCGGAGCATGTGAAGGCGAAGGCGCCGTCCTGGCACGTCACCAGGCGCTCGCACCAGCCGTCCTCGCCCTTGACGAGCTGGCGCAGCGGCAGGGCGTCGAAGAACTCGTTGGCGACAAAGAGGGCGGGGCCGTCCGGCAGGTCCGCGAGGGACTCGTGCCAGCAGGGGTCGGCCGCGGCCAGGCGTTCGGCCTGAAGCGCGCGCAGGCTGGGACTGACCTCGACCAGGTGGACGCCGAGGGCGGCGGTAAAGTCCGGTACCTGGCGCGCGGCGCGCAGGGCGTCGGCCATCAGGGTGCCGCGGCCGGGGCCGAGCTCCACCAGGGCGATCTCCGAAGGGGCGCCGAGGCGCTGCCAGGTCTCGGCGCACCAGAGGCCGATCAGCTCGCCGAACATCTGGCTGACCTCGGGCGCGGTGATGAAGTCGCCCCGGGCGCCGAGCGGGTCCCGGCCCATGTAGTAACCCCCTTCGGGATCGGTGAGGGCTGCGGCCATGAAGGCGGCGACGGTCATGGGGCCGTCCCGGGCGATCCGTCCGGCAAGCCTCTGGGCGAGCGTGCTGGGGCGCGGCGCGGGCTCGCTCACGCCGGCGAGCGTCCGGCGCGCCGGGCCCAGAGCATGAGGCCGATGCCGGCGATCAGCATGGGCACCGAGAGGAGCTGGCCCATGGTCGTGGGCCCGAACAGCAGGCCGAGGTGGGCGTCGGGCTCGCGGAAGAACTCGACCGTCATGCGCGCGAGCGCGTAGCCGGCGAGGAAGGCGCCACCGAGGGCGCCCGGCCGCTCCAGCCAGCCGCGGCGCACCAGCAGGTAGAGCACGAGGAACAGCACCAGGCCCTCTAGCAGCGCCTCGTAGAGCTGGCTGGGGTGGCGTGGGACCTGCAGCTCGTCGCGCGGGAAGACCATGGCCCAGGCGGCGTCCGACGCCCGGCCGTAGAGCTCACCGTTGACGAAGTTGGCGAGCCGCCCGAGGAAGAGGCCGATGGGCGTGGCGCAGACCACGATGTCGCCCAGCGCCAGCCAGGAGAAGCCGCGCTTCCGGGCGAACAGGATGATCGCCAGGATCACGCCCGCGGCGCCGCCGTGGAAGCTCATGCCGCCCTCCCAGACCGAGAGGATCTCCAGCGGATGGGCGATGTAGTAGCCCGGCTTGTAGAACAGCACGTAGCCCAGGCGACCGCCCAGCACCACGCCGAGGGTGGCCCACAGCAAGAAATCGTCGATGGCCTCGACGCCGACGGCCTTGGGCGGCCGCGCGGCCAGCCAGCGGCAGTAGCGCCAGCCGACCACCAGCCCGACGATGTAGGCGAGCGAGTACCAGCGGATCGCCAGCGGCCCGATCTCCACCAGGACAGGATCGATCATCGGAAAGGGGAGAACCGGGAGCATGAGGTACCTTTCGAGCGGCTTGGGCCACTTATAGTGGCGGCTCGGCGCGGCGGGCAAGGCGGCTGTGGACCGCGCGTCCGGGAACCCTGTATGCGGCGTGCGCCCTTGCCGCCGAGGCCGGGCGCCACGATATAGAGGAGCGGTGCGAGCGAACCCAGCGGGCGAGGAGGTGCCTCATGCAATCGCAGAACCCGTTCCTGGACGATCTGGCCCGGGTCGCCAGCGGCGCCCTCGGCGTGGCCGCCGGCGTGCGCGAGGAGGTTGAAGCGCGCCTGCGCGACCAGTTCGAGCGGGTGCTGGCGCGCATGGAGCTGGTGACCCGCGAGGAGTTCGAGGCGGTGCGCGCCATGGCCGTCAAGGCGCGCGAGGAGCAGGAGGCGCTCGAGCGGCGAGTCGCGGCGCTGGAAACTGCGCTCGAATCGGAAGGCGAATCCGCGGCCGGTTCCGGGACCGCCGCAAAGCCGGCCGGGAAGGCCTCGGCCGGCCCCCGCAAGAGCCCCAAGCGCGCGAAAAAAAGTACCGCCGAGCCGGACCCCGCAGAGGGGCCGGAAACCTAGCTCCGCGGGATTCCCGAGTCCGGTTTATCCCCGTCCGATAGGCGCTTGCCGGGCGCCGGCCCTTGCATCCCCTTAACGCATTTGGCACGCTAAATGTGGTAGGGCACTTCGTCGCATTCTTCTATATATCGCGGTTTAGAGCGGCTGCAGACCGTTGCCGGCGCCCGCGACTCGGGATAAGGGATCAAGGGCCATGGAGTGGCTGCAGGAAGACCACGGAGCCACGCAGAATCCGCTCGATCTCCTGGAGGAGCTGGTCAGCGCCAACGCCTGGACCTTCGAGCGCCCCAACGACAGCGAGATGATGGTCGAGGTGGAGGGCCGCTGGTGCGGCTACTACCTGCTGTTCGTCTGGCGCGGCGACGTGGGCGCAATTTGCTTCTCCTGCCATTTCGACCAGAAGATCCCGTCCCAGAGCTGGCCGCTGGTCTATCAGCTCCTCGGGCGCTTCAACGAGTCCCTCTGGCTGGGCCACTTCGACCTCACCTCCGACGAGGGTATGGTGATGTTCCGCCACACGGTGCTGCTGCGCGGCGCGCGCACCGCCAGCGTCGAGCAACTGGAGGATCTGGTGGACGCCGCGGTCGGGGAGTGCGAGCGTTTCTACCCCGCCCTGCAGATGGTGGTCTGGGGCGGACGAACGATCGAGGACGCCCTGACCACGGTGCTGTTGGACGTGGCCGGGGAGGCCTGACGACCATGCGTTCGAGCGAGCCCCTGCTGCTGGTCGGCTGCGGCAAGATGGGCGGCGCCCTGCTGACCGCCTGGCTCGAGCGCGGGCTGAATCCGGCCAAGGTGACGGTGATCGAGCCCTTCTCCGAGGCGGTGGCGCGCTTCGCCGAGCGGGGCGTCCAGTGTGTCGCGGACATCGCGGAACGGGCGCCGGAGCCGGTGCCCGCCGTGGTGGTCTTCGCCGTCAAGCCGCAGAAGAAGGACGACGTGCTGCCGTCCTACCGGCCCCTGGTGCGGCCTGAGACCGTGTTCCTCTCGATCGCCGCGGGCAAGACCATCGGCTTCATGGAGAGCCACCTGGGCGCCGAGGCCGCCATCGTGCGCGCCATGCCCAACACGCCGGCGGCGGTCGGGCGCGGCATCACCGTGCTCTGCGCCAACCCGCGGGCGAGCGTCGAGCAGCGCGCGGACTGCGGCGTGCTGATGGAGGCGGCCGGCGAGGTCGCCTGGGTCGAGGACGAGGCGCTGCTGGATCCGGTGACGGCGGTCTCCGGCAGCGGCCCGGCCTACGTCTTCCTGCTGATCGAGACCCTGGCCCAGGCGGGCGTCGAGGCCGGCCTGCCGGAGCCGCTCGCCATGCAGCTCGCCCGCGCCACGGTTTCGGGCGCCGGCGAGCTGGTCCAGCGGACCGAGGAGGACGCCGCCACGCTGCGCCAGCACGTCACCAGTCCCGGCGGCACGACCGCGGCGGCGCTGAAGGTGCTGATGGCCGAGGAGGGCCTGCAGCCGCTCATGACCCGCGCTGTCGCCGCCGCCAAACGGCGCAGCCACGAGCTGGCCTCGTGACGTCGAACCTGAAGGCGAGCGCCCATCGCGTCCAGGCGGCGCTCGCAGAACGCGGCTTCGAATTCCAGGTTCGCGAGTTTCCGGAGAGCACCCGGACCTCGGCCGAGGCGGCCGCCGCCGTCGGCTGCGAAGTGGGGCAGATCGCCAAGTCCGTGGTGTTCCGCGCCGCCGAGAGCGACCGCCCGGTGCTGATCCTGGCGAGCGGAGCCAACCGGGTCGACACCGCCAAAGCGGCGGCCCTCCTGGGCGAGGCGGTCGGCCGGGCCGACGCCGACTTCGTGCGCGTCCGCACGGGCTTCTCCATCGGTGGGGTGCCGCCGCTGGGCCACGAGGAGCCGCCGCTGGTCCTGATCGATCGGGACCTGCTAGCCTTCGAGGAGGTCTGGGCCGCGGCCGGCACGCCCAACGCCGTCTTCGCCCTGCCGTCGAAGGACCTGGAGGCGCTGACCGGCGGCCGGGTCGCGGACCTGCGCCAGGACTGACGGTCCACGCCCGCCGAGCTGCCGTGGGGCCGGGTCGCGGGCGGCGGCTCTTGGCAGCGGCCGAACGCGCGCCCAAATGGTAGGGTGAGGGACTTCGCCAACCTGCGGGTCCTGGGCAGGGCACGGGCAAGAGGGACGCGATGGTCAAGAAGGCGGACATAGCCGATCACGTGATCGACACGGCCTTGCGGCTGGCCGCCGAGGGGCGCTGGTCCGACCTGTCCCTGGCGGAGATCGCCGAGGCCGCGGAGCAGCCCATCGCCAAGGTCTATCCGCACTTCTCCTCGCGGCAGGCGATCCTCGACGCCTTCGTGCGGCGGGTCGATGCCGCGGTGCTGGCCGAGAGCGATCCGGACGCCCTGGAGGGCAGCGCCCGCGACCGCCTGTTCGACGTCCTGATGCGCCGCTTCGATGCGCTGGAGCCCCACCGGGCGGCGGTCGGCAACCTGGTCTTCGACCAGATCCGCGATCCTCTCGGGGCCCTCTCGAGCGCCTGCCAGTTGCGCCGCTCCCTGGCGCTCATGCTGGAGGCGGCCGGCCTCTCCTCCGCCGGGCTCAGGGGCGCGCTCCGGATCGAGGGCCTGGGGCTCGTCTACCTCGCGGCCCTGCGGGTCTGGCTGCGGGACGAGAGCGACGACAAGGGGCGCACCATGGCGGCCCTGGACAAGAACCTGCGCCGGGCCGAGGCCCTGATCCGGCGCACCTCCCGCCGGGGCTCCCGACCGGTTTCCGGGACGGGGGCGGACGGAGGCGCCGCGGAGAGCGCCTGACGGCGCCCTGCGAATCCCTTAGAGGCCTGCCCGGACTCCGGTAAAATTGCTGCACAAAAATTTTTGTGCACTGCACAAAAAAAGTCCTTGATCCTTCGGGCGAGGGGTCTATATTCCTCCATTGTGCAGTGCAGCATCAGTGATTGCACCGACGAAACCACCGCCCTGGAGTCAAGAGTAATGGCCAAGCAAGCCCGCAATCCCATGTTCGATTGGGACGTTTCCAAGTTCGCCGACGTTCAGAAGCTGAGCGAGCAGTTCGCCGTCCCAGGCGTCGACTCCTCGGTTCTGATCGAGTCCCAGCGCAAGAACATCGAGACCCTGACCGCCGCCAACCGTGCCGCCTACGAGGGCGCCCAGGCAATGGCGCAGCGTCAGGCCGAGATCATGCGCGAGACCATGTCCGAGGCCGTCAAGGCGACCCGCGAGCTGACCTCGACCACCAACCCGCAGGATCAGTTCGTGAAGCAGGCCCAGCTGATGAAGCAGGGCTACGAGACCGCCATCGCCAACATGCGCGAGCTCTCGGAGATGAACGTCAAGTCGGGCGCCGCCGTGATGGACCTCCTCAGCAAGCGCGTCAGTGAGGGCCTGGATGAGGTTCAGAAGGCCGTCCACGTCGCGAAGTAAGGGACGACCCTCTCTCTCTTCACGCAACCTGCCAATCGCGACGGGCCGCCCCATCGGGCGGCCCGTTCGTTTTTGGCCGTTCGCCGCTTTTGCAAAGATCCGTCGTGGAAAAAAAGTCTTCGGCCCGCCGCCAAGGCCAGGGCTCCGTGGGTCGACCTCACGCCCGTCATCGCCGCTCCACCGGCGACCGGTGAACCTCTGCGGACGAACGGCCAGACGGGCGATGTGCCCACTGTCTAACACCAAATCTTGATGACAATGACCCATAGGGACGGACTTTCAGAACTTTCGGACAGCGTCGCCCGTGCCTTCCGATGCCCCACATGGCCTGCGGCCTGCTTCCTACCCGAAACGAACCAAAAGCGATCCCTATGAGTCATTGTCATCAAGACTTGGTACAAGTCGTACCTTCCGATCACCTGAGCGCGCTCTGCCGGCCATCGGTGAGCACTTGAGGCTGCTATGTTGGGGCCTTTGGGCCGCACAGGCAGGATGCTGTCCTCTGCGCAGCAAGGTTGCCTGCTGCTCGAAGCCGGGACAGGAAATCTCAGCGCCAGAACCGGTTACGCGAGTCTCGTATAGGGGAGGAGCTAGGACCGGGATCGCTGGCAGAGGATTTCACCGCCACCGTTGGGGGAGGGGGAGACGAACCGACCAGATTGTCTCTACGAGGCCCAAAACATACTTCAAATCAAAATGTGATTACTTGTCCAATAACAAAAAATAAACTTATGTATTATGCGACTATGGTTTTAGTTTCTTTTTGACATGCTTCAAATATGTCAAGATATTTTATTGAAAACTATTTATGTAAGTGCTATATATGTTGGTGAAAAGACTTCGCCCGCGGGCACACTGGGGTTCCAATTCCTCCGAGAGGGCCTTTCCCGGCCACCGTAATCGGTCAGCCCTGGCCGACGGAGGTGTCTAGAGCGCGCCGAATAGCGCCGGCCCGGACCCGAGCCGAGAGTCCGGATAGCCTCGGATCCGAACTTGTTTGATCACGCCGATCGAGGTCGAGGGCAAGCATCGTGCTTGCCTCCACGTCAATCCTTGCGCGGTACTCGGCACCCGCAAGAGGGAACGACCGAATGAGAAGATTGCGACGACCGCGCGTCTGCGCTTTCAACGCCCTGGTCCTGTCGGCGCTGCTTGCGGCCATGCCTGGCATTGGCTCTGCGCAGGAAGCGAGTGTTGGTATGCCTGCCAATTCGCATGTCAGGAGCTATGGAATCGGTTGGGAATGCAATGAAGGCTACCGGGAAGTCGACGGCATCTGCTCGGCCATCGAGATACCGGCGAACGCCTACCCGACAAACCTATCCTACGGTCAAGGTTGGGAGTGCGCGTACGGACATTTGCAGAGCAATGGTGCGTGCGTTCCTGTCCATGTGCCTCAGAATGCCTATCTCAACTCCTCGGGCACCGGGTGGGCCTGCAATCGAGGCTATAGGAAGGTCGACGAGAGCTGTGACCTCGTGAGGGTGCCAGCGAACGGCTATTTGATGGAGTCAGCTTTCGGTCCCGGCTGGGAATGCGAGCGGGGTTATCGAGCGGTCAACGATGCGTGCTTGGCCGTGAAGGTTCCTGAAAACGGCTACCTCGTGGAATCCTCTCACAGTCGCGGTTGGGCGTGCGAACGAGGATACCGCGCGGTCAACGATGCCTGTGTGGCGCTGCAAGTGCCGGAGAATGCTCATATCGACTATTCGGGGAGCGGCTGGGACTGCAATTGGCCCTACAAGAAACAGCGGGATACTTGCGTTCTTCAGTAAAGTGACACATGCGGTCCGGCCTTCCAGGATGTTTCGCGCGAAGACGGAAGAACAGAATAACGGCCCGAACGCCTTCTTTCTTGTCAAATGAGCGTCTGCGGCGCTCGGCCTCACAAGTACGTGGAGATTTACAGATTTCATGACCAGGGAATTCAGACTCGCAAGAGGCGCCGAAGTTAGTCGTGCGGATCAATTCGTCGGACGAGAGATCAGGCGAGCGTTGAATGGGCCGGACACCCGGACAGCCGAGAGCTTGAAGGCGCACAACGATATCGCTCCCCACGCGCGTTGGCTGCGGCGGAGCGAAATGGAGCGGCTGACAACCGATTCGTTGGGGGCTGTGGAACAGGCGCCTCGTAGGCGTCGAATTGCGTCTGCTGAGACCATACCGAATGCCTTCACTCGGCTAGGACGGGCAAAGAGAGCGACGCGACATGATTGAGATGCCCCAATTCGAACTCAGCAATCAGAGAAGCGACATTCGGCAATGACGAACGACCCAGTCGACCTCGATGACTACCGCGGCAAGGCCGATCAGGTTGCGACGAATCTTCGCCGTCAATGCGTTTGCGAGTTGCACGACAAGCAAGCGGCATTGCAGCGTCGCCAGAAAGAACTCGAAGACCTTCTCTTCACCGCTCCTGCGATGACCTGGCCGGAGGCTGCGGCCGAGGCGCGCTACCTTCTGCATCTCTTTGCCGAAACGCCGGAGGCTCAAGGTCCATTCCGTAAAGAACTTATCGCTCGGGCGATCGAGGATCTCAATCGCACGTCCCAGCGTGGGAACAAGATCTGATGGTCGCTGCTTCGGCAACAAGCAAGCCACGTGATCGGGAGACCGTGGATGTTGCGAAGATTCGGTTATGCCTCAGGTGTCAAACCAGGTTTCGCAGCGAATGGTCCGGTGAACGTGTCTGTGCCCGCTGCAAGAAAACCACAGCGTGGCGTGAGGGAACGCCTTTGCGTTCCCGTCCGGCCGGCGGACGTGGGTGCTGACGGGAAAGGCCTTCTGGCGAAAGATATGCTTTGCCAATGACCACCGGAACGTCCATATCAGAGACTAGGGACGTATTTCGAACGCTGGACCTCTGTCGCGTCGGAATGCCGGTCCGTTACCGTCTTCCTGAGAGATTTCGGTAAGTCGAGAATCGCCTGGCAGGGTGCCCGGCGGACGCAACATGTCGATTGGATAAGATATGACCAAGGGAACCGTAAAGTGGTTCGACGCCTCGCGGGGCTATGGATTCATCACTCCGGATGATGGCTCGAAAGACAGCTTCGTCCACATCTCCGCCGTCGAGCGCGCAGGATTGAGCTCGCTGAGCGAAGGTCAGAAGGTCTCTTATGAGCTTCAAACCGGGCAGAACGGCAAGTCGTCGGCCGAGAACCTGTCGATAGTCGAGTAATGCGAAGCATGCGCCGCTCCAAACTGTCGTTGGAGGGCGGAGCCCCATATCAACCGTTTGGCTGACCACATTAGTTGGGTAGTCCAATACGCGGGCCGCCCTGCCTCCGATCGGGGGAAGGATTTGGGGGACTACGTTCCAAACTTAATCGAAGGACCCAGAAAATGCGGAACTCAGCAAGATCGAGAGCTGAAGACCAGTTCGCCGCGATCCAGAAAAAGGCGAAAAAAGCCCTGAACGAAAAGGAAAGGGCGCGCCAGGCAGTCAGCGAGCGCATGGCGAAGCAACGCGCTCTGCGGCTGGCCCGAGAGGCTGAGATAAAGGCGGTTGCCGAGAAGGCCAACGCGGGAACCGATGCGGCTGAGAAGGCGAACTCGGAGGAGACCGACTTCGAGGTGCGCAAGCCTTCGCGTTTGCCGGAGGTTCACCGGCGCTAGATGCAAGGGCTGTCGGATCCGGAAACCGCGGCAATGCCAATAGTCCGCCCGCCAGTTCCGCCAAGGCCGAAACTGGGGTAGCGTCTCCGCCCCAGTATATTTCCAGGGAGGTTCCTGCCATGGCCGCGCCCGGCGAGCCCATCGACTTCGCGGATTTCCTCAAGGTGGACATCCGGGTCGGCACCATCGTCAAGGCAGAGCCCTATCCCGAGGCGCGGCGCCCGGCGGCCAAGCTCTGGGTCGACTTCGGGCCCGAGGTGGGGGTCAAGAAGACCTCGGCCCAGGTGGTGAAGCGCTACGACCTGGAGAGCCTGCCGGGCCGGCAGGTGGCGGCGGTGGTGAACTTCCCGCCCAAGCAGATCGGCAAGTTCATGTCCGAGATCCTGGTGCTCGGCTTCCCCGACGGGGACGGTGAGGTGGCGCTGATACAGCCGGACGGCAAGGTGCCCGACGGCGGCCGGCTCTACTGAGGTCTCCGTTCAGGAGGCGCCGACCGGGCTCAGCCCTGGCCCTTGCCGTAGTCCTCGTCGATCTCCGCGATCCACTCCTGGAAGCTCGCCAGCAGGGACGCCCAGTCCGCCTCGAGCTCGATCTTCGCGGCCTCCCAGGTCGACTCCTTGCTTCCATGCAGCTTCTCGCGCGAGGCCTTGGCCTTGGCGTAGATCTCGTCGATACGCTCCTGGTGGCGTGCCGGAACGGCGCCGCCCCCGGCGATGGCCGATTCCTTCTCCGCCAGGCGCCGTTCGAGATCGTCGAGGCGTTGGTTGAGATCGGAAAGATCGGATTGGAAACTCATCGGGCGGTTCTCCAGTCTCTCGTCGGCGGCGAACGGCCGCGCCGCGCGTGACGGCCGTCCGGGGCTCGGCCTTTTCCCCCAAGCGTCCGCAGGCTCGCGGACCCTGCCTCATTCCACTATTTCGCCCGCAATGCAAGGCGCGGGGCGGACTCCGTCTCCACCGCCGGCGCCGCCGGTCCCGCCGCCCGTCAAGCGCGGACCCGGGCGCAGACTGTCCCTGCGCCCTCCGGCAACCTCTCGATCATTCCTTCCCTGCGATTTCATGCGCTGCGGGGCACGCCCGAAGCCGGATCCCCTTTCCGGGCCCCCCCTGTGGCTGGAAAGCGGAGCGTCAGTAAGCAGTTGTTGAGGGTCTCAACCTATCGTTCATGTTCGGATAGCGGTCAAAGAAATATGTGGTTTTCGAGTGCTTTACCATAAGGGCAAAGGAACGCGGCGGCCTTCGCTGCTCGACAGCTACGGCGACCGGCTGGGGCGGGTGACCGACCGCAAGCTGGCGGAGACCGCGCTCAGGACCATGAACGAGATCCTGGAGCGGCGGGTCGCGGAAAAGACCGAGGCGCTGAAGGCGGCCAACGAGGCCCTGGAGCAGGCCTGCTACCTGGCCGACGCCGCCAACCGGGCCAAATCCGAGTTCCTCGCCGCCATGAGTCACGAGCTGAGGACGCCGCTCAACTCCATCATCGGTTTCTCGGAGGTCATCAAGGAGGAGACCTACGGACCCATCCACGGGCCCAAGTACCGGGACTATGCCGAAGACATCTACAACTCGGGCCAGCACCTGCTCGCCATCATCAACGACATCCTGGATCTCGCCAAGGTGGAGTCCGGCACCGAGGAGCTGTTCGAGGAGACGGTCCGCGTGCCCGAGGTGCTGGACGCCGTGACCCGGCTGCTGCAGCCCCGCGCCCGGCAGGGCCGCGTCGCGCTCGAGGTCGCCGAGAGCGCCGAAACCGCGGGAGATGCCAGGACCGCGGGAGACGCCGGGGCGGGCGCGCAGCTTCGCCTGCGCGCCGACAGCCGCAAGCTCAAGCAGATCCTGGTGAACCTCCTCAGCAACGCCATCAAGTTCACGCCGCCCGGCGGCCGCGTGACCCTGGCCGCCTGGTGCCGGGCTGAGAGCGGCTTCGTCTTCCAGGTCGTCGACAGCGGCATCGGCATCGCGCCCAAGGACATCCCCAAGGCGCTCTCCAAGTTCGGCCAGGTGGACGGCAGCCTCGGCCGGCCCCACGAGGGGACGGGCCTGGGCCTGCCGCTGACCAAGAGCCTGGTCGAGCTGCACGGCGGCTCCCTCGACCTGCAGAGCACGGTCGGCCAGGGGACGACGGTCACCGTCCGCTTTCCGGCGAGCCGCATCGTCGCGGCGGCGGACGCCGAGGACCGTTCGGATAATCCTTGAGACGGCCGGCGGCGCTGGACCTGCGAGGCGGCGCGCCGGCTTCCGGCGTCAGTCGGCGAAGCGGCGCTCCTTGGCGTGGCCGACCGAGGGCAGGGCCCTGAGCTCCCCGGCCCGCTCCAGCACCGGATAGGCGACGGCGACCACGTGGGAGTGGATGCGCTTGAGGTCGCGCAGGATGTCCATGTGCAGCGCGCTGGTCTCGATGCTCTCCGGCCGGCCCTCGCGCAGGCGGGCGATGTGCCGTTCCGAGTAGCGGCGCTCCAGGGTCACGATGGCGCGCTTCTCCGAGAGCAGGTGGCGGGCCAGCTTCACGTCGCCGGACATGAAGATGCCCATGGCCAGCTTCAGGTTCTCGCTCACCCTCTGGTGCAGGTCGGTCAGGTCCTTGAGGCCGGCGTCCGAGAAGCGGACCTTCTCCTTCACCTTCCGGCGGGCCATGTCCGTCAGGCTTTCGGCGATGTCGCCGATGTGCTCCAGGTTCGTGGCGAAGGCGATGATCTCGCCGGCCCGCTGGCTCTCCTTCTCGTCCATCTCCTGGCGCGTGACCTTGGTGACGTAGAACTTGATCTGCTCGTGCAGCTCGTCGACCACGTCGTCGGCGCGCCGGACGCGGCCGACCGCCCGGGCGTCGTCGTTGGCGAAGATCTCGAGGCCGTCCTGCAGCATGCCCTCGACGTAGTCCCCCATGCGCAGCGTCTCGCGGGCGGCGCTCGCCAGCGCGATGGCCGGGGTATCGACCGACTCGTAGTCGAGATAGCGCGGCTCCTTCGGGTCGTCCTGGGCGGGCGGCGCGGGCACCAGTCGGCGCAGCAGAGCGGCCGCCTGGTCGGTCAGCAGGATGAATCCCAGCACCAGGCACAGGTTGAAGGCGGTGTGGAAGTTCACCACCTGGCGGGCCGGGTTCGGGTCGAGGCCCTCCATGACCGTCAGGATCCAGCCCAGCAGCGGCAGGCAGACGAGGCAGCCGATCAGCTTGAAGACGGCGTTGCCGAGGGTGACCCGGCGCGCCTCGGGACCGCTGCCCAGGGTGGCCATGATCGGCGGCAGGGTGCCGCCGAGATTGGCGCCGATGACCAGCGCCAGGGCGAGCTGCATGGGGACGGTGCCGCTGGCGGCCAGGGACATGATCAGGAGGACCACCGCCAGGCTCGAGTGGGTCAGCCAGGTCAGCAGGGCGGCGATCAGGACGCCGATCACCGCGTCTCCGGCGACCGAGCCGAACAGCTCGTGGATGACCAGGGACTCCCGCAGGGGCGTCGCCGATTCGACGATCATCCTGAGCGCCAGAAGCATCAGACCGAGGCCGATCGCCGCACGGCCGATCTGCTGGACCTCGACTCGGGAGGCGGAAAAGTGGGCGATCACGCCAGCGGCCAGCAAGAGGGGGGACAGGTTGGAGATGTCGAAGGACAGCACCTGGGCGACGATGGTCGTGCCCACGTCGGCGCCCAGCAGCACCGCCAGGGCCGGCGCCGTCTCCATCAGGCCGCGGCTGGCGAAGGAGGAGACCATCAGGGCCGTGGCCGTGCTGCTCTGGAAGATCGCCGTGACGCCCAGGCCCACCAGCAGGGCCCTGAACCTGTTGGCGACGCTGCTGCCGATCCACTGGCGCAGGCTGGCGCCGAAGGCCCGGGTGACGCCGGTGCGCACCAGGCGCATGCCCCAGAGCAGCAGGGCGACCGCGCCGATCAGGTTGATCAGGGTCTGGGTAGCCGAGATGGTGCCTTCTCCCGTTGCCGGACGAGCCGGTCAGTGCTTGGTCGAGATGGAGTGGGCGTTTGTTCGAACCCTGCCGGGGCCGATCGCGGCCACAGCACTGTAACAAAACTGTAACATTCAGCTTAGCCGGTTCGTTCCCGTCTGCCAAGGAAAAGCGCACGACGTGCGTCTCTAGGCCGAATTCGGCTGCGGATCGGGTCTACCGGCTGGGCCGGGGCGGCCTCCGTGGCGGCGCGACTCGGGGGCGAGGTGGACCATGGCGAGGGCCCCGACGGGGCCCGGAACGCGGGGCGGAACGGGCGGGAAATTTTCGAGCGGGACCCCTGCGGACGCCTTGAAATTGCTCGCTTGTCGTCCTATGTCGATCCCGACTCGCTTTGAAGTCGAGACTGTGCTAGTATTTAGCTATACTAGAAGGTGTATTTGAGGAAATGTCGATTTATTCGAACATGGGCCTTCGCTTCATGAAACGATTGAAGGGACTGCCCTGGAGAGCGGACTAGCCGGCCGGCTTTCAAGGAGCCCAGGAGGAAGGATGACCCACTCCCGCATCCTTGGTCGCTGCCACGAAAAGTTGCTGGCGTTTGGCCCCGTTGGGGCGCTAGCTTCTGCCATCGCGTCAGACAGAGATGGGCGCCCGGTGGCAAGAGATTTCACGACGAGCGTTTCCCTGACGGCCGCCGTTGGCACGGCGGAGGAAAACGCTTGCGGGCGCGGTGGCCCGCTGCCGGAGAGGCTCGCCATGGAGCCTGCCGGCCGGACCGGGCGGTGGCGGCTGCGCTGGCTCCTGCTGCTGATCTCCATGCTCACTCTGCCGGGCGCCGCCCTGGCGCAGGAGGCGGAGGAGTCGGCGGCGGAGGAGGGCAAGGCCTTCATCCTCCATCTCGACTCCCTGGGCTTTGGCAGCGCCGGCGGCACGCCGGACCCGGGCTCCTGGTCGGGCACGAACGGCGTCTCCTCGCCGACCGGCGTGGGGCTGCCGAACGCCTACGGCTATTTCGATCAGGCCGGCTCCCAGGCGGACTCGACCATCTTCACGCCGCGCATCCAGGGCCTCCAGGTCAGCATGACGGCGGAGGAGGATCCGCAGTCCATCGAGACCCGCCGCGGCAACGCGGTCGGCCGGGGCGGCAACCTGGCGCGGCCCAAGTCGATCGGCGCCAACTACGCCGCCCGGACCAAGGGCTTCGAGTTCTCGCTCGGCGGCGACTACGGCCGGACCCCCAAGTCCGTGCCCAATGCGGTGCGCCTGGTGAACGACAAGAAGCTGCTGCGGGTGGGCGCTCACGCGCGCATCCGTGAGTTCACCCTGGGCGGCGCGATCGGCAGCGAGGCCGATCCCAGCGAACTCGGCGACACCCTCTCCTGGGACACCTTCGCGCGCTACGACTTCGGCGACCTGGCGGTGGGCTTCGTCTACAATTATACCCTCGAGTCCGGCGATTCCGCGGGCCAGGGCGACGGCATGGTCGGCACCCTGCAGGTCGGCGCGAACTATTTCTTCACGCCGCGCATGGCCCTCAACATGAACCTCGCCTACGGCAACTACGTGAACGAGGACGAGCGCGGCGACGCCGGCATCGCCGGCGTGCTCGGCTTCTCGCTGGATTTCTGATCGCGTAGAGCGGTACGAGGTGAGGCGGGGCCGCTGTACCGGCCGCACTCCGCTCCAGATCTTGAAAGGCGATCACCTTCACAGGTTCGGATCGTTTCGATCCGAACCCATTTAAGCCATCGAACCCGTCGTGATCTAATCCGTCCCTGAGCGCCCGCGGTAGACCAGCCAGTAGACCAGGGCCACCAGGACTCCGCCGCCGATCGTATTGCCGATGGTGACCAGGATCAGGTTGACCGCGTAGCCGCCGAAGGTCACCAGCTCGGAGCCGGCCAGCCAGCCAGCCGGGATCATGTACATGTTGGCGACCGAGTGCTCGAAGCCGAGCGCCACGAAGCCGGCGATGGGGAATACGATGGCGAGCACCTTGTCGGTCACCGAGCGGGCGGCGAAGCAGAGCCAGACCGCGAGGCAGACCAGCACGTTGCAGAGGGTGCCGCGGATCAGCAACTCGACCGGCGAGAGCGCCACCTTGGCCTCGGCGATGCCTCTCGCCGTGGCCGCCACCGCGCCGTCGGCAAGTCCGTGGATGCCCGACCAGTGGACGATGACGGCGGTGGCGCTGGCGCCGACGAAGTTGCCGAGATAGACCAGGGTCCAGTTGCGCAGCAGCTTTCGGCCGGCGATCTTGCGGTCGGCCCAGGCGAAGACGATCAGGCTGTTGCCGGTGAAGAGCTCGGCGCCCCCCACGAGGACCAGGATCAGGCCGAGCGAGAAGGCCACGCCGCCCAGCAGCCGCTGGGGACCGAAGCCGAGCCCGCTCTCGGTCGTCACCATGGTGTAGAGCATGGCCCCGAAGGCGATGAAGGCGCCGGCCAGCACCGCCAGCACCAGGGTCGGCACGGTGGCGAGTCCCGCCTTGGTCACGCCGGCGGCCTCGACCCGCTGGGCGATCTGGGCGGGGGCGTAGGCGTCGACGCTGTGGGGCTCGGTCATGTCGTCCTCGTATCCTTCAATCCTTGTGGCATGTTCCCGTGGCGCGCGGGAGGATAGGCGAGCCGCGGGATTTTGAAAACGGCCTCCGGCGCGCGTTACCCTGCCGCTGGCGCGTGTCGGTCTGAAGTCGCGGCGCGGCGGTTCCTCCGCCCGCCGGCCGACCTATTGCCTACGGCTGGACCCTGTGACAGGCTCGCGGTCCAGGGACCAGAAGGGGGGAGGAGCGATGCGCGCGACACGTCTGACATTGGCCGGAGGCATGGTGCTGGCGCTGCTCGCCGGCGCGGCCGTGGCGGAGTACCGCCTGTCCGATCAGCAGATCCTCGCCCACGTCAGCGGCAACACCCTTCAGATCGTCACCAAGAACCTGGAGGAGGCGGTCGCCTACTTCAATCCGGACGGCACGGCGAAGGGGCTCGACGGCGGACGCGACTTCTCCGGCTCCTGGAAGGTCGAGGACGACATGCTGTGCCTGGACCTGCCCCAGTTCGAGGGCCAGACCCGCTGCCGCAGGGTCTTCGTGCGCGGCGACGAGGTCTTCCTCTTCACCACCACGGGCGAGCCCGCCGGCAGCCTGAAGATCACCAAGGGCAACCCCAGGAACTTCTGAGCGGCAGCGCCCGTGCCGGTGGGGAGCCGGGGCAGCCCTTCGCGACGAGTGGAACCGGCCGGGGGCCGGGAACCGGGGGCCGGCCACGGTCCGTATCCGGGCGTGGCATTTCTCTCGACCCTTGCCTAGTCTCCGGGGCGGGAGACCCGCACCATGCGCCTTCGTCTCGCGTTCCTCATGGCCGTTCTCTGGCCAGCGCTGGCTCCGGCCGCGGCGGCCCAGGACGACGCCGGGCTGGAGGCGGCGCTCGCGGTCGATTTCGAGAGCTTGCGCGCCGCGGACTTCCGCGCCTTCGACCCCCAATACGAAACCAACAAGGCCCTGCGCAAGAAGCGCTTCAGGGAGCTGGAGAAGCGCCTGCTCGACGCCCAGGCCGCCGGCCGGGACCTGCCCTGCTCGGACCAGATCTACATCGAGGCCAAGTGGCTGTTCGGCTACACCGCGGACTGGCCGCGGCTCGACCGCCGGCTGAGCGATCTGGCCGGCAGCCTGGAGAACCCGGACCAAGCCTTCGCGCACCGGCAGTCCCCGGACGACGGCGCCTGGGGCGCCTGCTACGAGGAATGGTTCCACAAGCTGGACGCCACCATCGACGGCCTCAACGAGCTGGCCGAGCAGGGCCGGAGCCCCGAGCACCCCTTCACCTTCCTCAACCGCATCGGCACGACGGACGGGCTGATCGCCTATCTCAGCCGGCTGCTGGTCTCCGACATCGCCCACACCGGCTTCGACCTGCGGGAGGAGCTGGGCACGGTCACCGCGGTCCTGTCGGAGATCCTGTTCAAGGAGGACCTGCGCCGCCTCTTCGACCGGCACGCGACGGGCCTGAAGATCAGCGACGCCTATGTCGCCGCCTACCGGGGCTTTCTCGACGACTGGCAGGACCCGCGCACGGGCTATTGGGGCGCCTGGTACCGCTCCGGCCAGGTTGTCTACAAGAGCGCCGATCTAAGCATGACCTACCACACGGTCCACTATCGCCACGGCCAGGTGGAGGATCTCGCCAAGATTGCCGGCACCACGCTGGCGGTAAAGCAGCGGGCCTATCCCTATGGCTGGCTGCACGAGGGCCTGCCCAACGACCACAACAGCTACGATGTGGTGCAGCTCTTTCGCTACGGCTGGCCCGATATGAGCGAGGCCCAGAAGACCACTGCCCGCAGCGAGATCGGACGCCTGCTCGACTGGACGCTGACGCAGTCCCTGCGTCCCAACGGCTCCTTCGTGGTCGACCCGAGCTTCTACGACCGCGCCTCCGACGCCTACTACTTCGGCGTCTCCTTCCTCGCCGCGGCCGGCTACTGGGATAAGTCCAGGCGCTTCTGGACCGACGCCGCGTTCCCGAAGGCCCGGGAGACCTGCCAGGCCATCAAGACCCGGCTTGAGCAGCTGCACTTCGACGACCAGTCTGCCGCTGCCGCCCTGCGGGAGCTCGCGGACTGCTAGAGCGGGATGAGATGAGATTGAACCACGCTGACGGAGCGATTTTGGCCGGACGTTAGGCCAAGGACAGTTGTGGGGACGAAGGACATGCCGAAGCATATTCGAGGAGGAGCGACGCGGCGTCCGGCCAAAAGCGCCCGTCCCGTACGGGTTGGCCTGGGTTGGCCCGCCGCGTCGTTGCGGGCCTCGCCCGATGCCCCGCATCGCGCTTCGGCCCGCGCCTAGCGGACGGAGCCAACCCAGGCCAACAGCGTTGATCCAATCTCATCCCATCCCGCTCTAGCAGGCTGCTGAAGAATTGTCCTGAGGGCAGGATTTGGGCTGTAGCCCGGGATTCTGATCCGATGGTCGAGGGGTTTGGGTTCGGCTGGTTGCGTGGGCGGAATTTTCGATGCCCTGGTGCGATCAAGTTGCGGCGAGCAGCTTGGGTATGCGCACGAGATTGTAGGCGGCCGCGGTGAGGGTGAAGGTCCAGCCGACGCGCTCGAGGCCCCGGTGGCGGGTCTTGGCGAGGTTGCCGGTGGTCTTGATCCAGCCGAAGCCCTCTTCGATGCGCTTGCGCAGGCGCTGGCTCGCGGCGTAGCCCGCATGCCGGGTGGTGCGCTTGTCGATGGCGGTTCGGCGCGGCCTGCCGGTGACCCGGACATGGCCGTCGATGGCGATGTGCGGAGTGATCCTGCGCGCGCGCAGGCCCTCGACGAAGCTGCGCACGTCGTAGGCCTTGTCGGCGCCCAGGGTGACGCGCCGGCGGCGCCCCCCTCGGCTCTCCCTGCGGCGATCGAGCATGGCGAGCGCGGCCTCGCGCTCGGCCCTGCCGCCGGCCCGGGTCAGCTCGGCGTCGACGACGAGGGCGTTGCGGTTCTCCATCAGGAGGTGGCCCATGTAGCAGAGCCGGCTGCTCTGGCCGTTGGCCTTGCGGTAGAGCTTGGCGTCGGGATCGCTGGTCGAGGCGTGGGTCTCGTTCGAGCGCCGCTCGCCGCGGAAGTCCCGCTCCGCGTTGCGCCCGGCCGGCGGCCTGCCGCCCTCCCCGGGGCCCTCCCCAGGGCCATCGCCGGGGCCCTCCCCCGCGCCGTCTTTGGGCCGAAAGCTCTTCATCGAGGCCCAGGCGTCGAGCAGCGTGCCGTCGACCGAGAAGTGCTCCTCCGATAAGAGCGCCTCGACCCGATCCTGGCTCAGCAGCGCGGCCAGGAACTTCGCCGCGATCTCGCCCTCGATCAGACGGTCCCGGTTCTTCGAGAAGACCGTGGCGTCCCACACCGGCGCATCCATCGAAAGGCCCACGAACCAGCGGAACAGCAGATTGTAGTCCAGCTGCTCCATCAGCTGGCGTTCCGAGCGGATCGAGTAGAAGGCCTGCAGCAAGAGCGCCCGCAGCAGCTTCTCCGGCGCGATCGACGGGCGACCCAGCTTCGAGTAGATCCCCTCGAACTCCGGCGACAGCACCTCCAAGGCCTCGTCCACGATCGCCCGGATCGCCCGCAGCGGATGGTCCGCAGGCACCCGAGCCTCACAGCTCACATATGAAAACAACGCCCCGCTGTCCCCATCCCCGCCGCGCATCGCAACCCTCCGTTCCAGATCTCACCAGAACAGAGAATCACGTTACACCGAAAGCCGCGAGAGACTTTTTCAGCAGCCTGCTAGCTCCGTTCAAGCGGTCGCCGGGGACGCCCGGCCTCGGGACGCAGCCACGCGCGGGCCCGCCTCACCGGTGGCATCTGGCGGCCATTTGTGCAAATGTCCCGCGGGTTCAGAGACGATTCCTGCGGGGCTCTCGCCAAATGCCTGTGGACGTTCCGTTTCGGCCATGAAGCTGGTCCGGACAGAGGCGGCGACGCTCCTGGCCTTCCTGGCCCTGCTGTTCTTCACCCTCATGGGCGACCGGCTGTCGACCGAGAGGGTCGGCCTGCTACCCTCGATGGGGCTCATGGTCCTGCTCTTCGGGGTCATGCTGTGGGCGGCCTTCAGCGTCGTGCGGCACGCGGAATGCCTCGCCGAGCTGCTGGGCGAGCCTTACGGCACGCTGATCCTCACCCTGTCGGTCATCGGCATCGAGGTGGCGCTGATCGCCTCCATCATGGTCACCGGCGAGAACAAGCCGACGCTCGCCCGCGACACCATGTTCTCGATCATCATGATAGTGCTGAACGGCCTGGTCGGCCTGACCTTGGTGATGGGCGGTCTCAAGCACCGCCTACAGGCCTACAACCTGCAGGGTGCGGGCGCCTTCCTCACCATGCTGTTGACCTTCGCCCTGCTCGGCCTGGTTCTGCCGCGCTACACCCTGTCGGCGCCGGGCGGCGAGCTTTCTCCGCTCATGTCCGCTTTCCTGATCGCCATGTCGGTCGTGCTCTACGGCATCTTCCTGGCGGCCCAAACCATGACACTGAGCGATTTCTTCCGGGAGTATCACTCGACCAGCGATCCCGACGGCGCCGTCTCGGAGGCGGAGGAGGAGCCTCTCCGTCACGGCGGCGAGCCGGTCAGCGTGCCCTTCCACGCCTTCGCCCTGGTCGCCGCCTTGCTGCCCATCGTGCTGCTGTCCAAGAAGATCGCCATCTACGTGGACTTCGGCATCGAGACCCTCGGCGCGCCGCTCGCCTTCGGCGGCTTCCTCATCGCCGCCCTGATCCTGACGCCCGAGGGCCTCAGCGCCATCCGGGCGGCGCGGGAGAACCACCTGCAGCGCTCGGTCAACATCTGCCTGGGCTCGGCCCTTTCGACCATGGGGTTGACCATTCCCGTGGTGCTGATCGTGGGCTGGGTCACCAACGAGACCGTGGAGCTCGGACTGGCGCCGACGGAGATCGTGCTGCTGGCCGTGACCCTGATCGTCAGCCTGGTGACCTTCATCAGCAAGCGCACGCACATGCTCCAGGGCGCGGTCCACCTCGCCCTCTTCGTTGCCTACATAGTCCTGATCTTCGACACGCCGCGCTAGGCGCGGACGACGGCGAGGTGGCTCATTCTCCCACCAGGCCGCGCCGGATCGCCATCTCCACCGGCGAGTAGTCGCCGTCCTCGCGCTGGAGCTGGACGGGAGCGGCCGGCTGAAGCTCGGGCTGGGCCAGGAAGCGGGGCGTGATGCCGCGGTGCGGCTGCGCCGCATGCACCAGGAAAGGATGGCAAAGATAGACCGTGCCGGCTGGTCCGATCGCGGTCGTTTCCGGGCGTCCGGCCGTCAGAGTGTCCAGGTCCATTCCCTCCAGTTCCAACAATGACAAGCCCGCTTCGCCGAAGGGTTCCAGCAGCCGCGGCAGGTCGAGGTGCGACCCGATTCTGATGCGGGTGGGCGCGTCCTTCTCGGTGACGTCGGAAAACAGGAAAAGCAGAAGCAGCGCCCGGCCCCGCGAATAGACGTTCGTCCGCCAAGTGGAATAGTCCCTCCCGACGGAGTTTTCGTCCGCAATGCTCACGTCGATGTGCCATCCCGTGTCGTCGGGGTCGATTGGACAGGGGAATCGCACTGGAAACGCGCCGAGGCCCGAGCGCGGACGCCAGCGGCCTTTCCCGACGATCTGGTCGAAGGCCGCGCGAAGCCGGGGCCCATTGGCCGCCTCGTCGAAGGGACCTCCCCCGTAGCCGTCCAGCCGAATGACCGGCCTCATCCAGGTCGCCGGATCGTCCGGCTCACAGTCCAAGTCGCGCCACATGATGGCCCGGCCCGCCGCGGCGAGCGCCCGCGGAAAGGCCTCGTCGAGGCGGACAAATCCTCTTTCGATGAAGGCTTGGACTTCCTCGGGGGCTAGTGGATTCATCGGGCCTGCCTCCAAGCCTTTCGAGCCGCGGTCGGTCCGGGGCGCATACGTGAAAATTGTACTGTGGTATCGGAAAAGCAACCAAATTTAGTATTGCGCATCGGGGAATGGCCCCTGGTTTTGACCGCGGGTTCTGCTACGATCCCCCGCAAATCGGATCTGCGATTTCTGCAAAACCGAGAGTAGGGGAGTTGCGTGACATGACGGACAAGAACGCCTGCGTTGCCATCTACGACACCCATCAGGCCGCCGAGGAGGCCGTGCGCCAGCTCCAGGAGTCCGGCGTCGACATGAAGCAGCTGTCGATCATCGGCCGGGACTACCACACGGAGGAGAACGTGGTGGGCTACTACAACACCGGCGACCGCATGAAGGCCTGGGGCAAGATCGGCGCCTTCTGGGGCGGGCTCTGGGGCATCCTCTTCGGCGCCGCCTTCTTCGCCATCCCCGGCATCGGCCCGATCGTGGTCGGCGGGCCGCTCGTCGCGGCCATCGTCGGCGGGCTCGAGGGCGCGGTCCTGGTCGGCGGCATCTCGGCGATCGCTGCCGGCCTGGTCGGCCTGGGCATCCCCAAGGACTCGGTCATCAAGTACGAGACGGCGCTCAAGGCCGACAAGTTCCTGCTGATCTTCAACGGCAGCAAGGCGGAGGTCGCCAAGGCCAAGGACATCCTGCACGCCACCGGCGGCCACGACGAGATCGAGCTGCACGGCGCCGAGGCCCCGGCGTAAGCCGCCGCAGACGGAGAGCGGGCGAACCAAGGGCCGAAGCCGATGAACATGGAGTGGCAGAACTTCAAGGCGGGCGACGCGATCTTCCAGGAGGGCGAGGCCAGCGAGGCCGCCTATCTGATCGTCTCCGGCGAGGTGCGGATCGTCAAAGGCTACGAGACGCCCGAGGCCAAGGAACTGGCGGTGGTCGGCGCTGGCGAGTACATCGGCGAGATGGGCGCCATCGACAACCAGCCCCGCTCGGCCAGCGCCTTGGCCGTGGGCGCGGTGGTCTGCGCGCCGGTGCGGCCGGACGAGTTCATGGAAATGCTGCGCCGGAATCCGGACGAGGCCATCGACCTCCTGAAGATCCTCTTCCAGCGGCTGCGAGAGGCCAACCGTCGCCTGGCCCAATTCGAGCAAAAGGGCGCGGCCTGACGGGCTGCCCCGTTCCTCGCACCTGTTCCGGTGCGTCTCGGTTCCCGTTTCAGCCCTCTCCGGCCTATCGCCGCGGAAGGGGCCAGGCTCGAATGACGATCGGCCGGTCGGGGAGGGAGCTGTCCGGTGGAGATTGAAAAGCGACTGGAAGAGCTGGGCATCGAACTACCTGCGCTGCCGGCGCCGACGGGCACCTATGTCCACGCCGTGCGCCACGGCGACCTTCTCTTCCTGGCCGGCAAGGACCCGATCCGGGCCAGGGGCAAGGTCGGCAGGGACTTCTCGGTCGAGGAGGCCTACGGCCTGGCCCGCGAGGTGGGCCTCGTGCTCATCACTGTCATGAAGGATCACCTGGGCGATCTCGACCGGGTCGCTCAGGTCGTCAAGGTCCTGGGGATGGTCAACGCCACGCCCGAGTTCGAGGAGCATCCGGCCGTGATCAACGGCTGCTCCGACCTCTTCGTCGAGGTCTTCGGCGAGAAGGGCCGCCACGCCCGCTCGGCCGTCGGCATGGGCTCGCTGCCCTCCCAGATCCCGGTCGAGATCGAGTGCATCGTCGGCATCGAAGGCTGACGCACCTGTCCTGACGGGCGCGACGGCGGCCGGCGGGGCCCGGCCGAACCCGGATCTGGGGCTACTGCCCGAACTTGCCGGTCGCGCCCGGCTTCACGTGCTTGCAGTTGGCGTAGAAGGTGGTGGTGGCGGCCCAATCCGAGAAGAGGCCGATGATGCCCACGTCCTGGGCGAGGGCGTCGATGGTGCGCAGGATGTCGCCGTCGTTCTCCAGGCCCTCCTGGGTGGTCTGATAGTAGTAGCTGCCGCCGCCCTGCAGCACGTCCTCGACGATGCGACCGGACCTTTCGGTGGTCCAGGAGATGATGTCCAGCTTGGCGTCCCGCGCCCGCTCGGCATAGGTGGACGGCGCGAGGATGGCGTCCGGCCCGAGGCTGAGCAGGACGGGCATGGGCGGCGCGATGATGTTCACGCCGGACTCCTTGAGGGCGCGGAACTCGGAAAGCGGCGGCGGGGTCGCCGCCAGTTCCTGCACGTCGCGGCCGTCGAGATAGACGGCTTGGGCGCCGAACGCCGGGAACTCCTCGATCCAGAGCAGGACGTCGTCGAGATCGAAGGACTGGGCCCAGACGCGGCGCGGGTCGATTCCGGCATCCAGGTATTCCGTGATCATCTTGCGGGCGTAGCTTTGCCGATCGAGGCCGGACTGGCCGAACCCGATCTCGGCGTCCGTTCCTTTCAGCTCGGGCGTGAAGCCGGCGCCCAGCCGCTTGAACAGCTCGATGCTCTCCGCGTGGCTGAGCACAGTGGCGCGGGTCGTGTAGAGATCGCTGCGGAAGTCCGCCGTGCCGCCCACGTAGCCCTCCAGGGTCGTCGCCTCGGGGTCCGCGGCGTCCATCTTGCCGTTCAGGCTCTTGAACTCGGCGAGTGTGATGTCGCTGGCGCAGCACTTGATCTCGGGCCCGTTGAGGAGCCGTCCCGTCTGGACGTCGACCTCGGGCGGGACCCTGCACTTGGCGGCCAGGTCGTCGCGCAGGACGATGTCGGTGGTGGTATGCAGATCGCACTGGGCGTGGCGGCAGACCAGTTCCGCGTCCTTGGTGAAGGTCACGTCGCACTCCAGGATGCCGGCGCCCATGCGCGCCGCCGCCACGTAGGATTCCTCGGTGTGCTCGGGGAAGTGAAGCGGCGCGCCCCTGTGCCCGATGGAAAAGAGGCTTGGTTCGTAGCGCGTCGTCGTATCGGCGCAGGCTTGCAGCTCGTCCTTCAGCCTGCCGTCGCTCAGCCGGTCCAGCAGATAGAAGGGGCGTGGACCGAGCTGCACCTCCATGGCCTGAAGCCCCGGAGCGGAAAGACCGAACGCCGCGACAGAGGCGATGAAGAGAAAGGCGGGTGACGGTCGCATGGTCGCGGTCTCCTTCGAGTCCGGCGTTCCGGGGCAGGGCCGCAGCTTAGCTATCCTCCGTGTCGGCGGGGTTACCGAGGGACCGTTCCTGCGCAAGAAACCGGCCCGCGTCCTCTTCCGTTCCGGGCCGAGGCCGCCCCCATCGTCGGGATCGCAAGGCATCGGCCCGACGGACGGGAAGGCCGAAAGGAAACGGGCCCGGTCTTCGCGACCGGGCCCGCTCCGCTACCGGGTGGCGAGGGACAAGGCCCCCGCCCGTTCGCTCCGGCTCAAGCGTACCACCAGCGCTCGGCACCCCGGGCGCCGTCAAGCGCCCAGTTGCCGGACATGTTGGCCTCGTGATGCACGTTGGCGCGGCGCGCGTAGACGTAGTTGCGGAACACCGGAACGATGGTGCCGCCCTCGTCGCGCATGATCTGCTGCATCTCGAAGTACATTTCGCCGCGCTTGGCGTCGTTTAGCTCGGCCCGCGCCTCCAGCAGGAGCTTGTTGAAGCGCTCGTGCTTGAAGTGGGTGTCGTTCCAGGGCGCGTCCGCGGCATAGCCCAGCGAGAACATGACGTCCGGCGTCGGCCGCTGGCCCCAGGAGCAGAGGCAGAAGGGCTTCACCAGCCAGACGTTGGACCAATAGCCGTCGTTGGGCTCGCGGACCACGTCGAGCTCGATGCCGGCCCGTCCGGCGGTCTCCTGGAACAGGATCGCCAGGTCGACCCCGCCCGGCGCCGGCACGTCGGAGGTCGAAAGCGAGACCTGCAGGTTCTCCATGCCCGCCTTCTTCAGGTGGAACTTGGCCTTGTCGGGATCGTACTCCCGCTGCTCCAGGCCCTGGGCGTAGTACGGCAGCACGGCTCCGATGGGGTGATCGTTGCCGAGCGAGCCGTAGCCCCGGAAGATCTTCTGCATGGTCTGCTCGCGGTCGATCCCGTACTTCAGGGCGAGGCGCACGTCGTTGTTGTCGAAGGGCGCCACGTCGACATGCATCGGCAGCGTGATGTGGGTCCCGCTGGGGATGTTCTCGACCTCCACATTGGGGTCCCGCGCCAGAAGATGGACGGTCTTCACGTCGCATTCGATCATGGCGTCCAGTTCGCCCGTCGTCAGGCCCGTCTGCCGCGCGTTCACGTCGGGAATGGCCAGGAACTCGACCTCGTCGAAGTGCGCCCGGCCTTCCTTCCAATAGTTGGGGTTGCGTTTCAGGAAGCAGCGAACGCCCGGCTCGAAATCCTCGACCGTGTAGCCGCCCGTGCCGACGCCGTCCTTCCAGAGGATCCCGCCTTCGCCGTCTGAGGGCTGCATGGTGAAGTGGTAGTCGGACAGGACGTAGGGGAAGTCGGCGCTGCCCGAGTTCAGCTTGACGCGCAGCGTATTTTTGTCGTCGGCCTTGACCTCCACGACCGATTCCAGGAGCGCCTTTCCGGCGGACTTCGAGTCCTCGCCGCGGTGATAGTTCAAGGTCGCCACGGCGTCCGAGGCCTCGAAGGTCTTGCCGTTGTGGAACTCGACCCCCTTGCGCAGATTGAGCACCCATTCGGTGGCGTCGTCGGACGCCTCCCAGCTCTCGGCCAGCTCGGGTCCCACGACGTTCTCCGGCGTGATCTCCGTCAGGTAGTTGCGGTGGGTATGGCTCATGCAGATCTGGAACATGGATTCGTAGGTGGCCGGATCCATGCTGTCGGTGGTGTTGCCGTCGTCCAGGGCGACGCGGAAATGGCCGCCCTTCTTGGGCTGCGCCTTGGCCGACTTGCTCCAGAGGCTGGACGCCGCGGCGACGGTCAGTCCCGAGGCGAGCGCGCCCTCCATGAACTGCCGGCGGCTGAGCCGTCCGCTTTTCGCCTGCTCGGAGAGCCGGCTCAATCTCTTGTCATGGGCATCGTTGGTCATCGAAGATTCTCCCTGTTCCGAATTCGGTAGCCTGATCTCGGGTTTTCGTCATCGATCTCGGGTTTTCGTCATATCCGGCGGTCGTATCGTAGTCCGCCGCGGCGCGCGCAGCACCCTGTCAAAAGGTTCTGCCGGACCCGCCAAACCGCGAGCGCAGACCCCCGGCCCGGACGTTCGGTCTCTTCGGAGGCCCGGATCCGCGTCCTGGCGAACAGCGATAGCACCTGATCGCCAAGTCCTTTGTCCCAGTCGCGCCTCTCGCTTTGTCGTTTTCGCCGTTGCCGATGGCCGGCTCCGGCACCCTTACCTTAAAGCCTAACCTGTAATTCCCCTCGTTGCCACCCGGATCGGGGGCTCGCCGGACGGGCCTCCCGGCGGCCTCATTCCGGATCGGCGCCGGGACCGCGCCCGCGCTTTGCCTTCCACCAGAGCCGGAAACGCAGCCAACGCTGCCGGACCCAGGGCACATCGAAGAAAACGAGGACGAGACCGAGGGGCACCATCCAGAAGCCCAGGACCGGCAGGAAGCCGAACAGGCCGCCCACGACCAGGGCGCTTCCCGTGCCGATCCGCACCACCTTGGGCGCGGTCCGGATGTAACGGTAGGGAAAATACGGCGGTTCCATGGGCGGGAGGCGGGCATCGGCGCGGAACGTGTATCGCCGCGAGCCATCTCACGCCCCGGTCCCGAAGGCAAGCGCCGCCGCACGTCTCCGCGGTCCGTCGCGGCCCTATCCGCGGCCGTCCCGGACCCGCCCGGTCATCATGCTGACCCGCTTGAAGATATCCTGGACCTTGTTGAGGTCGGGCACGTTGACGGGCTCCCGCCGGCCATTGGTCGCGTCGCCCGATCCCTTCTTCACCGCCGCTTCCGCCGCGTCGGCGAGCCCCAGGGGCGCCCCGCGGCCCTCCGCCGGCTCCTTGGCGCCGCGTTCGCCGGCTTTCGCCTTGATGGAAGGCGCCGAGAGCTGCGCCCGGGGGCCGGCGTCCGGCGCCGCCCGCTCATCTCCACCGCCCGCGCCCGGATCGTCGGGTCCGCCGACCTCTTCCGCCTCCAGCCGAGCCGCCGCGTCGTCGGCGAGGCGGCCGATGCGCGCCTCCAGGTCCCGCAGGGCCTTGGCCTCGCTGGGCGCGCCGGCACTCTCCGTCAGGCTCAGCAGTTCGTGCAGCATGGCCTCCAGATGCTGGATCTTCTCGTTGGCGTGCGCCAGGTCCTGACGCAGGTCGCTCACCTGGCGCTGGCTGCGCGACAGGCCGTCCTCCACGGCGCCGATCAGGCCGGCCAGGCGGTGGTTGCGCTGGCGGTTCTCGTCGGCCGTGCCGCTGAAGCGCGCGCCCACCGCGTTTACCCGCTGCTGCAGCTTCCTGAGCTCGGACTCCTGCTTCAGGGCCGCGTCCTGCCTGGGGCTGCAGGGCGGGATTAAGCAGTCCTGCTGCCGCCGCGCGGTGCGGCGTTGGCGGCTACCCTGTTTGCCGGCCACGTTTCGCCGTCCGCCCTTCACTGCCGCAGCGAAGCGTAGGGCGGCATGTTCAGTCGCCCCCGGTTCGTCGCCAGGTACGCGCGGTCCAAAGCGTCCGAACGCGTCCCCTTGAGCTCTAGGCGGAGCCTCCTCCACAGTGTGACGAGGGCGAAACGATCAGTGGCGGTTCCATCGGCCAGGTCGCTCGCAACCCGGACCAGGACGCGCTTGCCCACGTTCATTCTGGCCTCCAGCTTACCTGTCTCCACTACTTTCCCCGACGCTATTGAACCCCCAGGCGCCGGGACCCGCTTCCCCAAGTTATGCATAGGGGGGCCACGTGAAGCAAACAGCCAATCAAGCGGCTTACGACCTTGTGTTCGTGCTCCGTGTCAGTGCCGTTCGGGCCGCTCGGTCCGGGCGCGGCGGGGCGCGGCGGGGCTAGCTATCTAGAGCGGCAGCCGGATGCGGGCGCGCAGGCCGCCGCTGGGCGACTCCTCCAGGGTCACCTCGCCGCCGTGGCCGCGCAGCACGTCGCGCGCGATGGTCATGCCCAGGCCCGTGCCCCCGGTGCTGGGATTGCGGGATTCGTCCAGCCGGAAGAAGGGCTTGAAGACGTCCTCCCGGCGTTCCGGGGGGATTCCCGGGCCATTGTCGTCGATGATGATCTCGGCCCGCTTCTTGCGCACCTTGGCGCGGACCTGGACCTCGGAGCCGTAGCGCGCCGCGTTGCTCAGCAGATTGGTCAGGCAGCGCCGCATGGAGGCCGGACGCAGGGTGATCTCCGGGTCCTGGTCGAGCCTGAGCTCGATCCGGGCGCCGTTGTTCGCGAGCGGCTCGATCACGCCCTTGAGCAGCTTGGAGAGGCGGACCGTCTTGGGCTCCTCCTCGCCCTGGCCGGCGGCGAATGCCAGGTAGCCCTCGACCATGCGCTCCATCTCGATCACGTCAGAGGCCAGGTTGGCCACCTCCGGGTCCTCGCCGGCCATGGCGAGCTGCAGCTTCATGCGGGTGAGGGGCGTGCGCAGATCGTGGCTGACGCCCGCCAGCATGATGGTGCGCTGGTCCATCTGCCGGCGGATGCGCTCGCGCATCTGCAGGAAGGCGCGCGCCGCCGAGCGCACCTCGGCCGCGCCCTGGGGCCGGAAGTCGGGCACGTCCTGGCCCTTGCCGAAGCTCTCGGCCGCCCGCGCCAGGCGCCGGATCGGGCGCACCTGGTTGCGCATGAAGAAGGTCGCCACGGCGAACAGCACGATCGAGCTGCCGACCATCCAGGCGATGAAGATGTAGGTGGTGTCGCTGAACAGGCGGCTGCGCGGCACGGAGACCTCCATGACTCCGTCGGGCAACTGCACCCAGACGCCCACCCGCTCGTCGCGCGAGACGGTGTCGATCTGGAAGGGGTAGACCAGCCGCCGCTCGAGCGCTCGCGAGAGCTTGCGGTCGAGCACGCTGTCGTCGGAAAAGGGCGGCGTGTCCGGCAGCACCGCCCCGGTGTCGAAAGTTATGTCGAGCTGCAGCACCGCCTCGGCCAGGTTGAGCTGGCCGCTCTCCAGCGCGTTTTCGGGCGCGTCCCCTAGGAGCTGGATGATCACCGCCACCTCGCCGGCGATGGCCTGGGCCAGGCGCTTGGTGATGTTGTCGTAGTGCCGCTCGTAGAAGATCGATGTGGCGATCACCTGCATCAGCACCAGCGGCGCGCCCATGATCAAGAGCGCCCGGCCCAAGAGGGTGCGCGGCAGGACCCGGTTGATCGACTGCTTGAGCCCCCGGAGCAGGTTCTGCGGATGGGCGAGCTTGTGTTTCAGCACGTAACCGGTGCCTTTCCAGAGGCCGGCGGGCCGGGCGCGGTGGCGCGCCGCCTGCGGGCCGCTAATCCAGCATCAACACATAGCCGATGCCCCGCACGGTTTGAAGATAGCGCGGAAAGCGGGGATTTTCCTCGACTTTGCGGCGCAGGCGGGCCATCTGCACGTCCACCGTGCGGAGGTTGGCGATCAGCGGGCTCTCGGCCGTCAGCTCGTCGCGCGAAAGCGGTGTGCCCGGCTGGCGGGCGAGGGCCGCCAGCAGCGAGGCTTCGGCCGCCGTCAGGTGCACCAGGTCCTCGCCTTGCCGCAGCTCCGTGCGCAGCGGGTCGAAGCTGAAGCGGCCGAAGCTCACGCGGCGCCCGGCGGCGCCCTCGGCCGCGGGCCGGACGCGGCGCAGGATGGCGTTGATCCTGAGCACCAGCTCCTGGGGCTCGAAGGGCTTGGAGAGGTAGTCGTCGGCGCCGCTCGACAGGCCCTCGATGCGGTCGTCCGCCTCGGACATGGCGGTCAGCAGCAGGATCGGCACCTGGCTGTCCCGGCGCAGGGTGCGGGTCAGGCTGAGGCCGCTTTCGCCCGGCATCATGATGTCGACGATCAGCATGTCGAAGGCGAGCGACCTAAGCTTGGCCCGGGCGTCGACCGCGTCGTCGGCCGTGGTTACCCGGAAGCCCTGCTCGCTGAGGAAGCGCCGCAGCAGGTCGCGCAGGCGGGTGTCGTCGTCGATCACCAGGAGATGCGGCGTCTCGTCCTGCATGGCGGGGGCCGGCCTCGCGGGCTCGGGTCCTAGGAGATGGTCCGCTTTTACCTATCAGGCCTTGCTGCGGGCGGCCAGGGGCGCCGGCGCCTCGCCGGGCGCGAAGCGCTGGCGGTCGCGCTCGTTGATCAGGTTGCGCAGCACCGTGCGGTAGCCGTCCACGGCCTCGGCGCCGGCCTCCCGGTAGGCGCGGGCGATGCGCCGGCGCTGGTCCTCGCTCAGGCGCAGCTCCAGCTCGCGGCCGGCCTCGGTCAGTTCCAGCAGCCGCTGGCGCCGGTCCCGCAAGCCCGGGCGCTGCACGATCAGGCCGTCGCGCACCAGCTGGCCCAGCACCCGCGACAGGCTCTGCTTGGTGATCTGCAGAATGGCTAGCAGCTCGCTGACGGTGATCGAGGGGTGGCGGCCGACGAAATAGATCACCCGGTGGTGGGCCCGACCGTAGCCGTAGCCGGCCAGGATCTTGTCCGGCTCCGCGATGAAGTCGCGGTAGGCGAAGAACAGCAGCTCCATGCCCTGGCGCAGCTCCTCCTCGCGCAGGAAGAGCGGATTGGGACCGGATTTTATGTCAGCCATGTTGACATATTTGCCTAAGAATGTTACATCGCGCAAGCTGTCTTTGAACGGAAATGTCCGATTGGAGGCGATTTCCGCAGTTTCTCGGGCTCTTGGCCGATTTCGGGGCGAACAGGGCCCGAACGCAGGAAACGGGTGGCCGTCGACGGACGGGCCACCGCAACGACGCACCTGAATTAAGGGGTGGAGAGGACCATGTCCATGCTGTCTTTCGATGACCGCGACGGTGAAATCTGGTTCGACGGCGCACTCGTGCCCTGGCGCGAGGCGCGCGTGCCCGTGCTGACCCACGGCCTGCACTATGCCTCCTGTGTGTTCGAGGGAGAGCGGGCCTACGGCGGCGAGATCTTCAAGATGACCGAGCACCACGAGCGCCTGCGCCACTCGGCGGAGCTGATGGGCTTCGAGCTGCCCTACAGCGTCGCCGAGATCGACGCCGCGGCGGTCGCGGTCATGCGGGCCAACAGCATCGTCGACGGCTACGTCCGGCCGGTGGCCTGGCGCGGCAGCGAGATGATGGGCGTCTCGGCCCAGCAGAACAGCATCCACGTCGCCATCGCGGCCTGGGAGTGGCCGGCCTATTTCGCACCGGAGGCGCGCCTCAAGGGCATCCGCATGTCCATCTCGGAATGGCGGCGCCCGGACCCCTCTACTGCGCCCACCCAGTCAAAGGCGGCGGGTCTCTACATGATCTGCACCCTCTCCAAGCACGCGGCCGAGGCCAAGGGCTACAACGACGCCCTTATGCTGGACTACCGGGGGCGCATCGCCGAGGCGACCGGGGCCAACGTCTTCCTGGTGCAGGACGGCGTCATCCACACGCCCGAGCCCGACTGCTTCCTCGACGGCATCACCCGGCGCACGGTGATCGAGCTGGCCCGCGCCCACGGCTACCAGGTGGTGGAGCGGGCGATCTTCCCCGAGGAGCTGGCGAAGACCCAGGAGTTCTTCATCACCGGCACCGCGGTCGAGGTGACGCCGGTCAGTGAGATCGACGAGTACCGCTTCACGCCGGGCACCATCACCAAGACCCTGATGACCGCCTACGACGACCTGGTGAACAACCGCACCGCCGAGGCCAGCGCCGCCTGAGCCGAAGAGGCGGCCTCAAGGGCTTCGGGAAGCGAGCCGGCTAGGGCCGGCTCCGGGTACCGGCGGGCCGGGCTTGGGCGCGGCAATTTCCCGCACCAGCTTGCGCAGGATCGTGGGGGCGAAGGCGTCCAGCTCCGCGATCATCGAGAAGGCGCCTGGCCCGCCGATCACCTTGAGCTCGTAGTAGAGGTCCAGGTCGACGGCCAGGCCGGCGCCGTCCGGGTTGGGCCGGGCGTTGAAGACCGGCAGGCCGTTGATGGTGATGCCGTCGGCGATGGCCTCGTCGCGGGCCGCCTCGACCGGGCGGCCGGCGCTGTTCGGACCGTCGCCGGAGATGTCGATCACCCGCCGCCGCCCCTCGAAGCCGTTCGACGCGAAGGAGCGGCGGGCGAAGTCGATCGCGGCGGAAATCGAGGTGTAGGGCGCGCCACCCACCGGCCGGGCGGCGAGGCGCTCGGCGAAGGCGCGGGCGCTCTCGGCGTCGTCGATCAGGGACCAGCCGACCACCGTCCGCTGATGGTCCTCGCCCGCCCATTCCACGTAGCTGACAGCGATGCGGCCCAGCTCGCCGCCAGCGATGGCCGCCAGGACTGCCGGATGGGCGAGCGCCGCCAGGTAGCCCTGGCGCTGCTGCTCGGCCTCGAAGTCGTCCATGCTGGGCGAGACGTCGACCGCCAGGACCAGCTCCAGATCGACCGGCTCGGCCCGCGCCGGCTCGGCAAGAGCGAGAAGCAGGAGCAGCAGCGAGACCAATCCAAAGCAGCGCCTCATGGACCGGCCCGCCGCGTTTCCTTGTCCTGGAACGGCCGCCCGGCTACTCGGCGGCCTTGGAACCGGCCGTGGGATCGGCCTTGGGCGCCCCGTCCCAGCGGGCGGCGGCCTCGTCGTCGCCGCCGCGGGCCTCGACCCACTGGGCGCCGTCGGGACCCTCCTCGAGCTTCCAGAAGGGGGCCTTGGTCTTCAGCCAGTCGATCAGGAACTGGCAGGCCTCGAAGGCCGCCTGGCGGTGCGCGCTGGCGGCGGCCACCAGGACGATTCGCTCGCCGGGCTCCAGCCGACCGTAGCGGTGGATGACCAAGGTGGCCTCCAGCGGCCAGCGCTCCTGCGCCTCGGCCTCGATCTTGGCCAGCATCTTCTCGGTCATGCCGGGGTAGTGCTCGAGGGTCATGGCGCCGACCTTCTGCTGCGCGCTGCCGGCTCCCGCCAGGTCGCGCACCAGGCCGACGAAGACGGCGAGCCCGCCGACCGCGTGGTTGCCCTCGGTGAGCGCCGCGAGCTCGGCGCCCACGTCGAAGTCCTCGGCCTGGACCTTGATCATGGCCGCTCAGCCTCCGGTCACCGGCGGGAAGAGCGCCACCTCGTCGCCGGGGGCCACGGGATCGTCGGGGCGGGCGTAGTCCTGGTTCACGGCGACCCGGATCTTCTGCGGGTCGGCCAGGGCTTCGGCGTAGCCGGGCCCGCGCTCCTTCAGCCAATCCAGCAGCTCGGCCACGGTGGCGATCCCCGCCGGCATCTCCACCTCTTCCTCGGCGATGCCAGTCTTGGACTTGAGCCAGGCGAAATAAAGCAGCTTCACGACGCGACCTCGCTGAAGGGCAGGAAATCCACCAGGGCGCCCGCCTCAAGATAGGTCATTTCCTCGGGCAGTTCGACCAGGCCGTCGGATTCCACCAGGGAGGAGAGGATGCCCGCCCCCTCGCGCGGGAACTTGACGGCGCGCCAGCCGCCCTCGCCGTCGGCCTCCAGGCGGGCGCGCACCCATTCCCGCCGGTTCTTCTTCTTCTTGTGGTCGAAGGCGGCGCGCACCCGGAAGTGATGGGGCGCAAGCTCGCTGCCGCCCATCAGGCGCAGGATCATGGGCCGCACCAGGTTGAGGAAGGTGACCACCACGGCCACCGGGTTCCCGGGCAGGCCGACCAGCGGCACCCGCTCCACCTGGCCGAGGGCGATGGGCCGGCCCGGCTTGATGGCGAGGCGCCAGAAATGGATCTTTCCGAGCGCCTCGAGCGCCTGCTTCACGTGGTCCTCCTCGCCGACCGAGACGCCGCCGGAGGTGACGATCAGCTCGTGGTCCTTGGCCGCCACGGCGAGCGCGTCTTGGATGGTCTCGGCCTGGTCCTCGAGGATGCCGAAGTCGGCGACCTGGCAGCCCAGGCCCTTCAGCAGGGCGGAGACGGTGTAGCGGTTGGAATCGTAGATGCAGCCCGGGTCGAGTTCGCCGCCGGGCTCGCGCAGCTCGTCGCCGGTGGAGAAGAGGGCGACCTTCAGCGGGGCCGAGACCGTCAGCGCCGTCAGTCCGAGCGCCGCGGCCTGGCCCACGTCCTGGGCGCGCAGGCGCTGGCCGGCGGCGAGCACCCTGCTGCCGGCGCGGATGTCCTCGCCGGCGAGACGCCGGTTGGCGCCGCGGCGGATACCGGGCGCGATCACCACCAGGTCGCCCTCGCGGCTACAGTCCTCCTGCATCATCACCGTGTCGGGGCCTTCGGGCATGGGCGCGCCGGTGAAGATGCGCAGCGCCGTGCCCCGTTCCATCGGGTCCGCGAAGGGGTGGCCGGCGGCGGCCCGGCCGTGCACCGGCAGGCGGGTCTCGTGCGCCGGGTCCAGGTCGTCGAAGTAGACGGCGTAGCCGTCGACGGCGGAGTTCTCGTGGGGCGGCACGTCCTGGTCCGCCGTCACGTCCGCGGTCAGGATGCGGCCGAGCGCCTCGGTCAGGCCGACGCTCTCGTCGGCCGTCACCCGGGTCACCTGCCTGGCCAGCTGGTCGAGCGCCTCCTGGGTGGTCATCAGGCGCCCGCCGTGGGCGAAGCAGTCGTCGGAAAGCTGGGCCATACCTCGTCAGGCTCCTAGGCCGCGCCGCGGCGCAGGTCGCAGTGCGCGATCACGAAGTCCGCGATCGCGCCCTCGTCGTCCAGGTCGAGGCGCGGCAGGGCGATGTCCTCGAGCGCCGGGCAGGCGGGATCGTCGCTGGCGATGGCCACGATGCGAGGGTCCTGGTGGCAGAGCGGCCGGCGCCCCTTGTCGGCGCGGAAGACCTCCAGCTTGTCGTGAGGCTCGCGCTTGAAGCCCTCGATCAGCACCAGGTCGACGGGGCTCATGCGGGCGATCAGGTCGTCGGTCTTGGGCTCGGCGGCGCCGCGCAGCTCGCGCATGAGGGCCCAGCGCTCGCCAGAGGTGATCATGACCTCGGTGGCGCCGGCCTGGCGGTGCTCGTAGGAATCCTTGCCGGGCCGGTCCACGTCGAAGCTGTGGTGGGCGTGCTTGATGGTCGAGACCGTGACGCCGCGCGCGACCAGGGCCGGAATCAGCTTGGTCGCCAGCGTCGTCTTGCCGCTGCCGCTCCATCCCGCCAAGCCGAACACCTTCATGGCCGTCTGCGCCGCTTTCCCGTTCCACCCCCGAGGCCTTGCGGGATTATAGCCCGCGTTTGGGATTAGAAGGGCACCCGGCGGCGGAAAGTCAACCGTTGGCGGGCGGATGAGCGGTGCTTGGTCTAGGGACGCCGGGTTCCTAGAGCATGTGCTTGAGCCCGCGCTGGAGGTAGTCGTAGCCGGTGATGAGGGTGAGGGCTGCCGCCACCCAGAGGCCCGCCTCGCCGATCAGCTGCACCGGCAGAAAGGCCGGCCCGGCGGTCCCGACCACGAGGAAGCCCAGGGCGAGCATCTGGATCATGGTCTTCCACTTGGCGAGCTTGCTGACCGGCAGCTCGGCGCGCACCTCGGCCAGGTATTCGCGCAGGCCCGAGACCAGGATCTCGCGGCAGAGGATGACCAGCGCCGGCAGCAACACATAGCCGGTGATGGCGTCGATGGCCACCAGCACCAGGATCACCGAGCCCACCAGCAGCTTGTCGGCGATCGGGTCGAGGAAGCGCCCGATGGCCGAGACCTGGCCGAGATCGCGTGCGAAGTAGCCGTCGAAATAGTCGGTGATGCAGGCGCTGGCGTAGAGGACCAGCGCGACCCAGCGGGCCCAGGGCTCGCCCACGTAGAGGAAGACCAGCAGCACCGGGATGATCCCGATGCGGTAGAGGGTCAGCAGGTTGGGCAGGCTGGTCAGCATGGTCTCTAGGGTCGGTCCAAGGGCGAGTCCGCCTACTCTCCATCTAGCGTCTTGCGTCGATCCGCGCCAGCGCAGCAGGCCTCGTCGGCCACGTCGGGTGATTGTCGAACAGGAACCGTGTCAATTCCGTTGAACCTTCCCTGTCAAGGGGCGACCGAGACTCCGCGAGCAATTTTGCGATGGCCGGCCTGGTTCGCGCCTTGCCGGATCTCACGGCCCGCCGTGGAAGTGGTCGTAGATGCGCTGTGCCACCACGCGGCTGATGCCCGCCACGGCCTCCAGGTCCGAAAGGCCGGCCCGGGCGACCGCCTGAGCCGAGCCGAAGTGGTGCAGCAGGGCGCGCTTGCGCTTGGCGCCGATGCCGGCGATCTCGTCCAGGCTGGAGCGCAGTCGGGACTTGGCGCGGCCGCTGCGGTGGGTGCCGATGGCGAAGCGGTGGGCCTCGTCGCGCAGGCGCTGCAGAAAGTAGAGCAGGGGGTCGCGCGGCTCGAGCATGAGCACGTCGCGGCCGGGCAGGTGGATGCGCTCGCGCCCGGCATTGCGCTCCGGCCCCTTGGCGATGGCGGCGAGCGCCAGCTCCCCCAGGCCCAGATCGGCCAGCACCTCGCGGGCCACGGCGAGCTGCCCGCCGCCGCCGTCGATCAGCAGCAGGTCGGGCCACTGGCCGCTGTCGCGCTCCGGGTCCTCCTTGATCAGGCGGGTGAAGCGGCGGGTCAGCACCTCGCGCATCATGGCGTAGTCGTCGCCCGGGGTGTAGCCGTTGCCGCCGGTCAACCCGGGTTCCGGCTCGCCGTTTTCCAGCGCGGTCTCCGTCGGCGCGTCGCCGTCGTCCGCCTTCGCCCGGGCGCCCTTGATGCGGAACTTGCGGTAGGCGTTCTTGAGGAAGCCCTCGGGCCCGGCCACGATCATGGCGCCGTAGGCGTTGACGCCCTGCAGGTGGCTGTTGTCGTAGACCTCGATGCGCCCCGGCGGCGCCTCGAGCCCGAAGCGCTCGGCGAGCTGCTCCAGCAGGCGCCGCTGGCTGCCGCTTTCGGCCAGCCGCCGTGCCAGCGCCTCGCGGGCGTTGAGGCGGGCGCTCTCCACCAGCTTGCGCTTCTTGCCCCGCTGGGGGTTCAGGAGCTCGACCTTGCGGTCTTCGCGCTGGCTCAGCGCCTCGGCGATCAGGGCCTGCTCGGCGACCTTGTGGCTGAGCAGCACCAGACGCGGCGCCGGCTTGTTGTCGTAGAACTGGGCGACGAAGGCGGCCAACACCTGGGCCGCGCCGAGCTGCCGGTCGTGGGAGGGAAAGTAGGCCCGGTTGCCGTAGTTCCGGCCCGCCCGGTAGAAGAAGACCTGGATGCAGGTCTGGCCGCTTTCCTGGTGGGCGGCGATGACGTCGGCGTCGTCGATGCCCTCCACGTTGACGTCCTGGTGGGCCTGGATGTGGGCGAGTGCCCTGAGCCGGTCGCGGATCACGGCGGCGGCCTCGAAGTCCAGGCGCTCGGAGGCCTGGCGCATCTCGGCGCTCAGGCGGGTCTGGATGTGGTGGCTGCGGCCGGAGAGGAAGGCCCGGGTCTGCTCCACCAGCTCCCGGTAGCCGTCGAGGGAGATGCGCCCGACGCAGGGCGCGGCGCAGCGCTTGATCTGGTGCATGAGGCAGGGGCGGGTGCGGCTGGCGAAGACGGCGTCCGAGCAGGAGCGCAGCAGGAAGGCCTTCTCCAGCGCCGTGATGGTGCGGTTCACCGCCCCGGCCGAGGCGAAGGGCCCGAAGTAGTCGCCGTCGCGCTCGTGGGCGCCGCGGTGTTTGGTCACCTGGGGGTAGTCGTGGTCGGCGGTGATCAGGATGTAGGGGAAGGACTTGTCGTCGCGCAGCAGCACGTTGAAGCGCGGCATGAGGCGCTTGATCAGGTTGCTCTCCAGCAGCAGCGCCTCGGCCTCGGTATGGGTGGCGATGACCTCGACCTTGGTGGTCTCGGCCACCATGCGCTGCAGCCGGTGGGGCAGCTTGCCGATCTGGGCGTAGCTGGCGACCCGCTTCTTGAGGCTGCGCGCCTTGCCGACGTAGAGGGCGTCGCCGCGCCGGTTGAGCATGCGGTAGACGCCCGGGCCGCCGGGCAGGGAGGCCACGGCGCCGGCGATCACCTCGCGTCCGGCCTTGAGCGACGGCGTCGGCCGGTCGGAGGATCCAGGTGCTTCAGATGGTTCGTCGGACGCCGGTTCCTCCGCCTGATCCTCGGAGGGATCGGGAGGCATCGCCGACCGCTTGCCGCCGGCCGAAGGGTCGTCGCGTCGGCGCCGTCCACGCCGGATCGTCATGGCCGCAATCTGGCGCGATGCGTCCGCGGCGTCAACGACCGCCCTGGCGCCCGACGGCGCACGGCCGAGACCGGTCTGGTTCGTTCCGGCGAACCGCCTTCGGCCATGCCTCGGGCCCACCGTCCGGCGCTTTCCGGCACGTTCGGGGATCCGCTCCGGGGGCCATTGTAGCTATCCACGGAATCTGTGGACAAAGCTGTGGGGAAAGCCATTTGGGTCGGATCGCCGGCCAGGGATATCAAGCTTTTGTGTGCGTTGCACAAAATTTAGGCAAATATATCAAGTTACTGATTTTCCGAGGCTTATTTCTTGTCAAGGTTTAAGAAACTGTAATGTAGGAAATTCATGTATCGGCCAGCCGGGGCGTCAGGGGACCGCGGCCCGATTGTGCAAAACTTTGCCTGTCAAGGCCCCAGAAACGCCACTGCCGCAAGGTCTTAGCGATTCTGTCACATGCCGTCGCGGCGCTCTGGGGACGCTTTGCCGGGCGGAGATCAGGCGTCCGGGCGTCGGCGCTCCAGCTCGACGCCGATGCCGCCCACGTCGGGGTAGCGGTCCAGCTTCTCGATCCGCACCTTCACGGCGAGGATGCGGTCCTCGAAGAAGCAGTCGGCGGCGACCTGCTCGGCCAGGGTCTCCAGCAGCCGGCACTCGGTGCCCAGGCAGGTGCGGCGCACCTGGTCCACCAGGTGGCCGTAGTGCACCACCTCGGTGATGCGGTCGTCCTGGGGCGGTTCCGGCCGGACCTCCAGCACCAGGTTGAGGCGGATGCGCTGGCGCCGGGCCCGCTCCTCCTCGGTCACCCCGATGCGGCAGGAGAGGGAGAGATCGCGCATGATGATGCGCTGCGCCGTGACCTCGGTGCGGACCCCGGACGTTTCTCCGCCGCCCCGCCGGGTGCCGGATCTGCCGTCCGTCTCGTCCCCCTGGTCCCGTGCCACGCTCCTCGCCCCCACGCCGCGCCCCCGCCGGTGCGCCGGCTACTCCCTCGGACCGCCGTGTTCCGAGGCCTGGGCCCAGCCCAGGTGCTGCCCCCCGTCGAGCGCTATCATCTGCCCGGTCATGGACTTGGCCGCAAGCAGGAACTGCACGGCGAGGCAGATCTCCTCCGGACTGGTGCCGCGCCCCAGCGGCATGAGGGCGCACTGGCGGGCGAACTGTTCCTCGCTCTGGCGGGCGCTGGGCAGGGCCGGGCCGGGGCCGATGCCGTTCACCCGGATGCGCGGCGCCAGTGCCAGGGCGAGGGTCCGGGTGAGGGTCCAGAGCGCCCCTTTGGAGACCGTGTAGCTGACGAAGTGGGGCGTCAGGTTCCAGACCCGCTCGTCCAGCAGGTTTATGACCAGGCCCTCCCGCCCTGCCGGCAGGGCGGCGGCGAAGTCCTGGGTCAGCACCAGGGGCGCCCGCAGGTTGGGTTCCATGTGGGCGTCCCAGGACGCCCGGGTCAGGCTGCCGACCTCGTCGTTCTCGAACAGCGAGGCGTTGTTGACCAGCAGGCCGAGGGGCCCCAGGGCCTCCGCGGCGCGGGCCGTGAGCCCGGCGCTCTCGGCCTCCCGCGAGAGATCGGCGCCGAGGGCGACGGCACGGCCGCCCTTCGCGACGATCTCGGCCGCGACCCGCTCCGCCGCCTCGCCCGAGCGGTTGTAGTGGACCGCCACCGCCCAGCCGTGAGCGGCCAGGTCGAGAGCGATCGCACGGCCGATGCGTTTCCCGGCGCCCGTCACCAGGGCGGCCGGCGGATAGCGGGAGGCGGGCGTGGGATCTTCTGCCGCGATCATGGCGACCGAGCATGCAGAAGCGGGGGCAGGGGGGCAAGGGCGGCCCGCCGCCGGTTCGGCGGCGCAGGTCGGCCGGTGTTTGGGGCTGCCCCTAGAGCGGGATGAGATGAGATTGAACCACGCTGACGGAGCGATTTTGGCCGGACGTTAGAAGCGACGACGAAGGACATGCCGAAGCATATTCGAGGAGGAGTGACGCGGCGTCCGGCCAAAAGCGCCCGTCCCATACGGGTTGGCCTGGGTTGGCCCGCCGCGTCGTTGCGGGCCTCGCCCGATGCCCCGCATCGCGCTTCGGCCCGCGCCTAGCGGACGGAGCAAACCCAGGCCAACAGCGTTGATTCAATCTCATCCCATCCCGCTCTAGCCGGCGCTCGAGCTGTGGTACTTGAAGGCGACGTAGGCTGCGTAGGCCAGCAGCAGGACCGCGCCTTCCCGGCGGTCGAGGCGCCAGCCCGTGAGCATGATCGGCAGCAGCAGCACGGCCGAGGCGATCATGACCCAGACGTCGACCTCGAGCATCTCCGGCGCCACCCGGAAGGGCGTGACGAGGGCGAGCACGCCCAGGATCAGCAGCAGGTTGAAGAGATTGGAGCCCATCGCGTTGCCCAGAGCGATCTCCGAGTGGCGCCGCAGCCCGGCGATGATGGCGGTCGCCAGTTCCGGCAGGGAGGTGCCGACCGCCACCAGGGTCAGGCCGATGACGGCGTCGGACACGCCGAGCGCCTGGGCGATCACCACCGCCCCATCCACCAGCAGCTTCGATCCGCCGACCATGGCCCCCACACCGAGGGCGATCAGCAGCAAGGACAGCAGGGGCCCCCGGGCCGCCGCGCCCGCCGTCTCCCCGGCCGCAGCCGCGCCCTCGGCCGTCTTCGCCGCCGCCTCGACCGTGTTTGCCCCGGCCTTTGCCGTCTTTGCCCCGGCCTCTTCGGCTGGCTCTGCCGCAGTCCCGTCGGCCGCCCCTGCCGCCGGCGCCGGGCCGGGATTGCTGCCTCGCCGCTCGCTGTGATGGCAGTAGGCCAGATAGATCACGAGCCCGGCGAGCAGGATGAGGCCCTGGATCCGGCCGATCTCGCCAGCCAGCGCGAAGGCGGCGAAGAGCAGCGTGGCGCCCAGCATGACGAGGCCGTCGCGCAGGACGTGCTGCGGGCGCGTCGCGATCGGCGAGGCCAGCGCCGCGGCGCCGACGATGAGCAGCGTGTTGGCGATGTTGGAGCCGATCACGTTGCCGACCCCCAGGTTGGGCACGCCCTGGAGACCGCTGGTCACGGTGACCACCAGCTCCGGCATGGAGGTGGCCGCCGCCACCACCGAGAGGCCGATCAGGAGAGGCGACAGGCCGAGCCGGGCTGCCAGCGCGATTGCCCCGCGCAGCAGCAGCTCACCGCCGCCCAGCAGGAGCAGCAGGCCGGCGGCCGCCAGCAGGACGGAGATCAGCATGGATGGACCCGGGTGACGGCTACGGCTGGGCGGCAGCTATAGCAGACATACCGTAGAAATGCATGGCGACGTAGCCGACGTAGAGCAGGACGAAGACGATGCCGAGCGGCCGTCCGATGCGCCCGCACCATTGGATCCAGGGCACGAAGAAGAGGGTCACGCCGATCATGATCCAGATGTCGGGAGAGAGCACCTTGGCCGACACCGGCAGGGTGCCGAACAGCGGCACGAAACCCATGATGCCCAGCACGTTGAAGGTGTTGGCGCCGATCACGTTGCCCAGCGCCACCTCGGGATGGCGGCGGTAGGCCGAGACCACGGAGGTCGCGAGCTCCGGCAGCGAGGTGCCGATGGCCACCAGGGTGAGGCCGATGGCTTCCTCCGAGACGCCGAACTGGCGGGCCAGGCCCACCGCGCCCTCGATCAGGAAGTGGCTGCCGAAGACCACGCCGGCGAGCCCGGCCAGGATGCAGAAGACAATGCCGGGCAGGGTCTTCGGCCCGGTCTCCTCGATCTCCTCGGTCTCCTCGATGTGGAGCGCCGCTTCGGCCGTTGCGCCGTTGTTGTCCTGGCGCTCCCAGCGGTAGCTCTGCAGGGAGAAGCAGACCAGGGCGATCAGCATGAGACCGCCCTGCCAGGGGGTGACCTCGCCGGCCAGGCCGACCAGCACCAGCACGAAAGAGGTGGCCAGCATCACCAGGCTGCCCCGGCGCACGGCGCCGGGCGCGCAGGTGAGCGGGTAGATCAGGGCGGCGCAGCCGAGGATCAGCAGGATGTTGGCGATGTTGGAGCCAACCACGTTGCCGACGGCGAGGCCGGAATGGTGGGAGAGGTGGGCCTCGACGCTGACCAGCAGTTCAGGCGCCGAGGTGCCGTAGCCGACGATGGTGATACCGATCAGGAGCGGCGAGACGCCCAGCCGCCGGGCCAGCGCCACGGCGCCCCGGACCAGCAGCTCCCCGCCCAGGAGCAAAAGCCCGAGGCCCGCCGCGGCAAACAGGAAAGGCATGGGGTCGGTGGCGTCCCTTGACAGTGGGGCCGGCCGGACCGGCGAGCGTGCGTATTCGCGCCCTCGCACTCGGTCTCGACCCCGTCCCGCACCCCTGCGGCAGGCGGCGGCACGTTGAAGGCGCTTGGGTCTAAATGCGCACGGCGGGCCGTTTTTTCAACGAAAATGCGGTCCGGCGGCCCCTTCGGCCGGGGCCGCCTGTGGCGGGAACGCAACGGACGGGGCGGCGGGTCCGACGGCTAGCGAGGCCAGCGGCGGCGGCCGCCGCGCAGGACGCTAGGCCTTGGCCGCGCCGCCGGTCTTGGCAGCCATCTCGTCGCCCTCCTCGGGACTGCCGCTCTTTTCCTCGGCGCCTCCGGCAGTCTCGGGGCGGTGGTCGAGGGCGGCCGAGTTCATGCAGTAGCGCAGGCCCGTGGGCTCGGGCCCGTCGGGGAAGACGTGGCCGAGATGGGCGTCGCAGCGGGCGCAGACCACCTCGGTCCGGGTCATCCAGAGGGTCCGGTCCTCGTGCTCCTCCACGGCCTCGGGATGGATCGGCTGCCAGAAGGAGGGCCAGCCGGTGCCGGAGTCGAACTTGGTCTCGGAATGGAAGAGGGGCTCGCCGCAGCAGACGCAGGCGTAGTGACCCGGCGCCTTGGACTGCCAGTACTTGCCGGTGAAGGCCCGCTCGGTGCCGGCCTGGCGGGTGACGTGGAACTGCTCGGGCGTCAGCCGCTCGCGCCACTCGATCAGGCTCTTCTTGACCTTGCCTGGCTTGCTCTCGCTCATCTCGCCTAAACTCCTCCCGCGCCCCGGGGTCGAGTCCTGGGCGGGCCGCGCCGCGACAGCCGCGAAGACTGAAATGGCCCCGCCGCGCCCCGGAATCAAACCCCGCGCCGGCCGCCATGCTATCAGATCTTCGTGAGCGTTGTTGGTGAAGTGGGACCGCACGTTGCACGCGTCTGTTGTGTCGTGACACGGAATTTCGTAGCTGATTGTCGCGAGGGGGATCGTCGCGAAGGCGCAGGGCTCACCGTCTACCGGATTGGGCGCTCCGCAAGACCATTCACTTGCCAGGAAGGCGAGGACGACAATGGCGAAACTCACGCAGGACCTGCGCCGCATCGAGCGCTCGGTCCAGAAGCTCACCGGCAGCCGCCGCCAGGCCGTCGGCCTCAGGAAGAAGATCGAAACGCGGCTGAAGCAGGTGGCGGCGAGCCACGTCCGTGCGGCCAGCCGCAATCCTCGATTGGCAGCGGTCGATGAAACGCAGCTGATCAAGAAGCTGGTCCAATCCGGCCAGGCAGGATGGGTGAACGATCCGGTCCTGAACAAGGCTGTGCTGGTAGAGCGCGGCACCGGCTGCGTGCTAACGGATGCGAAGAACAAGGTGATCACCGCGCCGAAGTTGCTGCTTCCCTCCAAGCCGGCGATTAGCGAAGCCCTGTTTCTTCGCCACTTGAAGGATCCCAGTGTCGAGAATTTCGTGCCGCACATGTACCGGGACAGCAACGGCCATGTCACGGCGGGTATTGGTCAGCTGTTGCTGACCGCCAACGACGCGAAGCTACTCACGTTTACGATACGAGGTACGAATATCAAGGCAAGCGCGCAGGATATTGAGCTGGACTTCAACAGTGTAAAGAACGCGTCGGTGTCAAGGAACTCTCGTGCATCTGTCTACCTCAGCCTCACCAAGCTGGAGTTCACGGAACCGCGTGCCGAGCAACTCGCGCTCGATAGGATGAGGGAGTTTCTGAGGTTACTCAGAAACACCTACTTTCCGGAGTTCGACACCTATCCGGTGCTGATCAAGATGGGTCTTCTTGACTTGGCTTATCAAAGAGGCGCACGCGGAGCGAGAGACAAATACCCACACTTCACTGCCGCATTGGCGCGCCGCAATTGGAAATGGGCCGGGGTCAAACAAAGAAGACACCGACCTCCTGATCGAGCGGACATCGTACAGGCTTGGTTCAATCAGGCGGCTCGGCAGGAGCCCTTCTTCATTAGTCACATCAATTGCCGCAAGCGCCTTCCGGGACTCATCAAATAGGCTGATGGGTATTCTTCTTTACTGCTGCCCAATGCTCCACTCCTTTTCCGCACGCCAGTCCTCGCAGTCCTGTTTGGAAGGAAGAAATTCGTTGGCGTTTACCACCCAGAGCACGCCTGCTGGGTCGTCGCGACTCAGAATGAAGAGGGAGTTCGTTTCGCCATAGCGCGGCAGCGCTCCAATATCGTCCCGCTCGTCCCCGTCGTGGCGCCAGAGTCCCGCTTCCAAAAGGATGTCGTCTATACCGTCGCCGTTGAAGTCGCCACCTGCGACAATCGCAAGGTGGGCGCCGCGGTACTTTGTCGTGACGACAATCTCTCGATCACCTCGGGGTTCGATCCGGAAGCTCGGGTCGGAACTGTCGAAGACGTTGCGCCCATCGGTCGGCTCATCTCCGATGCCGGCCGCCATGGAGAAGCGAGCTTCGTTGTAGAGATATTGCCGGCAGGGTCCGTATCTTAGATATGTCTCGCGAAACAGCAGTGGAAACAAACCCAGCGACGTCTCATTCAGAACAAAACCGCGAAGATGGCTTGCTTTGGAGGGCTTCGCATCGCGAAGCGCCAGAATTGTACGACACCTCATGGCTTGTCGGTCGCCAAGATCATGGTCCGTCTGAATGGAATACTGCCGCTCCAGATAGCCCAGCAGTTCCACACAATTCCTGGCCGGAACCGGGCCGTCTTTCGACCCCGGCCACTTGTCCATCCAGAAGGTCCCTTCATTGGGGCCTGCGAACCCTCGCCGCGCCCGGGCATCAATCTCGTCCAGGCTCGAAAGCTCTAGCTGATCCGACCACCAAACGGGATGGCCGCGGCCTGTGCTATCACCGCCCGTGACGCACTCTGCGGGCGTGGGCGAACGGGCCGTGGTTCTGTCGTCGACACCCCTAGATAAGTTCCCAGCACGTAGGCTGGCATCCATCTGTACGACCCGGAGGACGTCATCGGGCGCTTCGCGGCTCAGAAGAAAGAGATCGGTTCGGTTGTAGCCCGGCGCGTCGGCGCGAATTGTTCGCTTGGCCAAAATGTCATCGAGGCCGTCGCCATTGAAATCTCCACCGGCAAGGATCTCAAGGTCGACGACCCAGGCCAATGCCCAGGCTTGAAGCCGCCGTTCTTCGAGAATCTTGAGTTCGTAAACCCTGCCATCGGCGAAGGTCGGGACACGGCGCTTGCCAATGCGTTCGGCATTGAAGCTGGCCCATGATTTGCGACTTTCACTGGGGTTCCACGCGTCCAATGCCACGCAAGGAGAGGTCCAGAACGCGAGAGCGGCCGGCAGCCACTCCATCACCGTCTCGTCGAGCACGAAGTCGCGCAAATAGCTCACTTCGGCCGGCTGAGCGGACTTGATCCACTCCAGGGCCCGGCAGTGTGCGACGACGGAAACGTGGGACCGGTAGGCGGCCGTCAGGCGGTAGCCGCGTTCCAGCATCTTCAGGAGCGTGCGGCAGGACTTGGCGGGGACCTCGACCATTTTGCCGGCGCTCTCGATTTCGAGCAGGGTGCCGTTTGTGGTGAGCCAGTTTTCCCACGAGAGCAACTTATCAATGTCGGCAAGACTTTCGAGCCCGACCAAAGGCTCCCACCACACGGGAAAAGGTGGTCCCCTATCCGCCTCAATGAAATCGGAGTGACCCTGGTCCTCGCCTGTTACGCCGAAGGTGATGGGTTGGCGCCGTTCGATCGCTCCGGAGGTCGCGGGAGTGTCCGAACCGCTGTCGCGAAGCGCGCTCGGCTCGTCGTATGAGTCGTCGCAGCGATAGTCGGCGCAGCGATGTGAGCCTTCCTCCAGAACCCTGAGTACGGCGCCGGGTGTTTCGCGGGTGAGTAAGTAAAGTTCCGCGCCGCCCCAGGTGCCCTCCGTGGCGCCTCCGCTGGCGAGCAGGAGCACGTCATCGAGGCCGTCGCCATTGAAATCGCCACGCGCCAGGACAGTGAGGATCGTTTCCTGGCCGAAGGTCCGAACAACGATCTCATCGTCGCCCTTCACCGTAACCCTGAAAACGGGTTCGAAACGGTCCAGTGGAATGAGCCGCTCGTTCGCGACCACTTGGCGGCAGCGATGGTCGCAGGATATCGCGATGTTGACCATGGCCGGCAGGACGTGGATCGCGTCCTCGTTCAGCACGAAGTTCCGCAGATGGCTGCGCTCGGCCGGCCGGATGCGGCGCAGGGCTTTGATGGCCCGGCAGAGGGCTTGGTTGTAAAGCTGCAGGGCGAAGCCGTTGCTGCCGATGCCTTCGTAGCCGGCGGCCACGAGCCGCTCCAACTCGAGGCAGTTGGCCGCGGCGGCCTCGTGCCTGACCTCGCCGTCCCACCTGTTGAGCGGCAGGCCTTCGTCGTCTCCGGGCCAGATCTGCCGCTCCAGCCGCGCGTCGATGCCCTCGAGGCTGTCAAGCTCCAGCAGCGGCGACCACCAAACCGGATAGGTCATTTCCGCCTCTTCGGCCAGTGCCGGCCCGGGCGACGCGCCGGCCGCGACCGCCGCCGCGAGCAGGGCCGCGGTCGCGACCCCAGCGGTGCGCCGCCTCACACTCCGAGAACCAATCATCCCAACCTTCGAGCGCGCGAACGAAGCTTATCGGTTTCAGCCATCAGTATAGCAGAACTAATCAGGAACATATAGGGGGTTTGCGATCGTCGTGCTGAGGTCCGCTGGACCCTGATCGCTGTCCCGGACGCTGCTCAGCGACGTGGCGCCGCGGGCGCAAGGGGCCGCGCCTGCTGGGCGGGCGGGACGCCGCTCATTGCGTGCGGTCCGAAGGGTTCGGCGCCGTGGGGTCAGCGCGTGGCGTGGCGCCGGCTCCGCTTCCGGTCGCGGTAGCGGCGCACCTTCGCGTTGTTGCCGCAGACCGACATGCGGCACCAGCGCCGCCGGCCCGTGCGGGAGGCGTCGAGAAAGATCCAGTCGCAGGGCCCGCCGGCGCAGACCTTGATGCGCCGGACCTTGGTCCCGTCGGTCATGAGGGTGGCGGCGGCCAGCAGGATCTCGCGCGCCGGAACGCGCAACGGCTCGGTCCCCTCGCGCCAGCTCCAGCGCAAGGCGCCGCTGGCGTCCGCGGTCAACTCTCGCTCGCCCAGGGCCCGCCTGAGGGAGCGGTCGAGGCTCCGCATCGCCGCGGCGGGCGGCTCCTCGCCCTCGGCCAGGGCGCGGAAGATCCGGTCCAGGGTCGCGCGCAGGGACATGGCCTCCCGCCACGCCTGCCCGGCCGCGCGCGGGTTCGCGTCGGCCTGCTGCAGCAGCGTCTCGCATTGCGCCCGGGAGATCACGCCGACGTGGGCGCACCAGCGCGCCAGCGCCCGGAAGTCAGGCAGGTAGTCCAGCGGCGCCTCGGAGCCGCGCCCCTCCATGCTGTTGACGAAGTCCAGCGCCGGGTGCCCGCCGATCAGCTCGATGCGCTCGATCTCCATCTCCGCCGCTCCCGAGTGAGAACCGATTTGTAACCTCTTACATCATGTTGACAGGTTACGATTCTTTTGTCAGGATTGTAACCATATAAATTGCATTTAATGGTGTCGGGGAGGGTGACCATGGAGCGGCAGGACTTTCGTCTCGAGCCTGAGATTCTGGCGGCGCTGCGCGACGAGGAGGTCGCCGCCTTCCGGGAGAAGACCCCCAGGTCGCGGGCCCTCTATGAGCGCGGCCGCGGGCGCATGCCGAACGGCGTGCCCTGCTCCTGGATGGCGGCCTTCTATCCGGGCACGGAGATCTTCGCCGTCAGGGGCTCTGGCTGCCGCTTCGAGGACGCCGACGGCAACCGCTACCTCGACATGACCCAATGCGATCTCAGCATGGCCTGCGGCTTCGGCCCGGAAGCGGTCTCCCGCGCCGTCGCCGAGCGCTTCGCGAACGGCAGTCATTTCCTGCTGCCGACCGAGGACGCGATCACGGTCTGCGACCTGCTGGCCGAACGCTTCGACATGGCCTACTGGCAGTTCACCCTGTCCGCCTCGACCGCCAACACGGAGGCGATCCGCATCGCGCGCTTCGCGACCGGCCGCGACAAGGTGCTGATCTTCGCCGGCAAGTACCACGGTCATATCGACGAGACCCTGATCCGGACTTCGGACGGGGGAACTCTGCCCGAGCACCATGGGCTACCGAGGGACGCGGCGCAGCGCACGGTGGTCGCGCCTTTCAACGAGCTGGCGGCCGTCGAGGCGGCGCTCCGCGGCGGCGAGGTCGCCTGCGTGCTGACCGAGCCGGTCATGACCAACCTGGGCGTGATCCAGCCGGACGAGGGCTTCCACGCGCAGCTGCGCGCGTTGACGCGCGCCCACGGGGCGCTGCTGATCATCGACGAGACCCACACCCAGGTGGCCGCCTACGGCGGCTTCACGCGGCTCTGGCGCCTCGAGCCCGACATCCTGACCCTCGGCAAGTGCGTCGGCGGCGGCCTGCCGGTCGGCGCCTACGGCGTGACCCCGGAGATCAACGCGCTCATCGAGGCCAACACCGAGCCCCAGGTCGAGGAGGGGCAGACGCTGGCCCTTGGAGGCACCACCTACGGCAACGCGGTGACCATGGCCGCCGCCCGGGCGGCCCTGGACAAGGTGCTGACCGCGGAGGCCTACGAGCGCGTTGCTGGCCTGGGCCGCCGCCTGGCCGACGGCATCGAGGCCGCCGTCGAACGTCACGGGCTGCCGTGGCGGGTCCAGCGCCTCGGCAACCGCTCCGGACTCTCCCTGGGCCCGACCCTGCCGCGCAACGCCGTGGAGGCCACGCTCTGTCTGGACGAGGGCTTCAACCGGGCGACCCGCGCCTTCATGGCGAACCGCGGCGTGTGGGAGCCCATCTACATCCACGGTCCCTCGGTGTCCTTCGCCCACCGGGAAGGCGACGTCAACGAATACCTCGATGTGCTGGATGCCTGGCTGGAGCGGCTTGTCAGCGCACGCGCGGTGAGTGCTTGACTGATTTGGGGCCGAGCCTGCCGGCCTACGGCCCCCGCTTCGCGGCCTACGGCCCCCGCCGCCGGCGCCCTTTCCACTTGCCCTTGCCGGATTTGCCGCTGCGCTTCTGGGCGTCGGCGCGGCGGATGCGATCGGCCAGGGCCACGGCGCCTTCGGCGGGGGCTTCCTTGATCTCCAGGTCGCGGGTCTCCAGGCGCCGGATCTCGTCGCGCAGGCGCGCGGCCTCCTCGAACTCGAGCTCGGCGGCCGCCTCGCGCATGCGCCGCTCGAGCTCGCCCACGTGGTCCTGCAGCGCCTTGCCGATCAGGTGGCGGGTCTCCTCGTCGCCGGTCTCCACCGTCACGTGGTCGCGCTCGTAGACGCTCTCCAGGATGTCGGCGATCTGCTTCTTCACGCTCTCGGGCGTGATGCCGTGGGCGGCGTTGTAGGCCTGCTGCTTCTCGCGCCGGCGGTTGGTCTCCTCCAGCGCCGCGGTCAGGCTGTCGGTCATGACGTCGGCGTAGAGCACCACGTGGCCGTCCACGTTGCGCGCCGCCCGGCCGATGGTCTGGATGAGGGAGGTGGTAGAGCGCAGGTAGCCCGCCTTGTCGGCGTCGAGGATCGCCACCAGCGAGCACTCGGGAATGTCGAGGCCCTCGCGCAGCAGGTTGATGCCCACCAGCAGGTCGAAGACGCCGAGGCGCAAATCCCGGATGATCTCGATGCGCTCCAGGGTGTCCACGTCGGAGTGGATGTAGCGCACCTTGAAGCCGGCCTCGTGCAAATACTCGCTCAGGTCCTCGGCCATGCGCTTGGTGAGGGTTGTGACCAGCGCCCGGCAGCCCGCGTCAACCGTCGCCCGGCACTCGGCGATCAGGTCGTCCACCTGGCTCTCGGTCGGGCGCACCAGGCAGACCGGGTCGATCAGGCCGGTCGGCCGGATCACCTGCTCGACGAAGGCGCCGTCCGTCTGCTTCAGCTCCCAGGGCCCCGGCGTCGCCGAGACGAAGACCGTGTGGGGGCGCATGACCTCCCACTCCTCGAACTTGAGGGGTCGGTTGTCGACGCAGGACGGCAGGCGGAAGCCGTATTCGGCGAGGGTCGACTTGCGGGCGTAGTCGCCGCGGTACATGCCGTGCAGCTGGGGCACGGTGACGTGGCTCTCGTCGACGACGAGGAGCGCGTTCTCCGGCAGGTACTCGAAGAGGGTCGGCGGCGGCTCGCCCGGCTGGCGGCCGGTCAGGTAGCGCGAGTAGTTCTCGATGCCAGCGCAGGAGCCGGTCGCCTCGATCATCTCCAGATCGAAAGAGGTGCGCTGCTCCAGGCGCTCGGCCTCCAGGAGCCGCCCGGACTCGCGGAACTCCGCCAGGCGGAGCTGGAGGTCGGCGGCGATCAGCTTGGAGGCCTGCTGGAGCGTCGGGCGCGGCGTCACGTAGTGGCTGTTGGCGTAGACCTTGATGCTCTCCAGCGCCTCGATCTTCTCGCCGGTGAGCGAATCGATCTCGTGGATCGCCTCGATGTCGTCGCCGAAGAGCGAGACCCGCCAGGCCCGGTCCTCGTAGTGGGCGGGGAAGATCTCGACGGTGTCGCCGCGCACCCGGAAGCTGCCGCGCGGGAAGGCGACGTCGTTGCGCTTGTAGTGGAGCTCCACCAGGCCCTTCAGGAGGTCGTTGCGGTTGACGCTCTCGCCTGTCGTGAGCGTCATGGTCATGCGGGCGTAGGTCTCCGGCGAGCCGATGCCGTAGATGCAGGAGACCGAGGCGACGATCACCACGTCGCGCCGCTCGAACAGCGCCCGCGTCGCCGAGTGGCGCATGCGGTCGATCTGTTCGTTGATCGAGCTTTCCTTCTCGATGTAGGTGTCGCTCCGGGGCACGTAGGCCTCGGGCTGGTAGTAGTCGTAGTAGGAGACGAAGTACTCGACGGCGTTCTCCGGGAAGAAGCCCTTCATCTCGCCGTAGAGCTGGGCGGCCAGCGTCTTGTTGGGCGCCAGGATGAGGGACGGCCGCTCCACCGCCTGGATCACCTGGGCCATGGTGAAGGTCTTGCCCGAGCCGGTGACGCCCAAGAGCACCTGGTCCCGCTCGTCGGCCTTCAGGCCCCCGATCAGCTCTTGAATCGCCTGGGGCTGGTCCCCCGCCGGCTTGAACTCGGAGACGAGCTTGAACGGCCGGCTCTCGAGCTTCGGCCCGGCATGCACCGCGTCCGCGGTCGGGAAGGGCTGTGTGACGACCGACACCATGGCCCTTTATATGCCGTCTTGGGCACCTTCGTGAAAGGGGGATGGACGCTGGGGAGGAAGCCTCCTGACACGGCTCACCCGAGCGGCCCGTTCGGCGTGAGGAGCACCTTGCCGTCGCGCCGTTCGCGGGCGGCGTGTTCGAGGGCTGTCTTGACCTCTTCGAGGGCGTAGGTCGCCTCGACCTCCACGTGGAGGCTGCCGTCGGCGATGCGGGGGAGGAGGTCGGCGTAGAGGGTGGCGAGGGCGTCGGAGGTCATGGCGCGCATGGCCTTGGCGAGCCAGAAGCCGGTCAAGGTGATGCCCTTGAAGACGGTCTGGTCGGCGCGCAGCTGGCAGGGCTCGCCGCTCAGGAGGCCGTAGTTCACCACGGTGCCGCCCTCGGCCAGGCAGTCGGCCAGGCGCTGGACGGCGGCGCCGGCCACGGCGTCGATTGCCAGGCTGATGTCGGCGCCGCTGGTTGCCTCCGCCAGCCTCTCGGCCAGGTCCGGGCCGTCGAGCAACACGACGTCGGCGCCGATGGTCCGGAGCGGTTCGATCAGGCTCTCCCGGCGCACCACGTTGGCGGTCTTGAGGCCCATGGCCTTGGCCAGGCGGATCAGGTTGACGCCGACGCCCGAGTTGGCGGCGTCCTGGATCACCCAGTCGCCGGGCGCAAGGGTCACCACGCCGGTCAGCAGCAGCTTGGCGGTGGCCGGGTTGACCTTGAGCATGGAGAGCTGGGCCACGTCGGTGCCGGCGGGCGCCTTCGCCACCTCGCCGGCCTTGAGGACGAGCTTTTGCACCCAGTTCGCGCGGCTCAGGCTCATCACCAGGTCGCCCGGGGCGAGTCCGCTGACGTCCTCGCCCACCGCCGCCACGCGTCCCGCCCCCTCGATGCCCAGGCGTGCGGGCAGCGGCGGCCTGCTGGCGTACTTGCCCTCGATGAGCAGCAACTCCGCCGGGTTGATCGGGCAGGCCAGCATCTCGACCAGCAGCTCCCCCGGCCCGGGCGCCCCGGGCGCCTCCGCCTCGATGCAGTCGACCACCTCGGCGGGGGCGCCGAAGGCCTCTAGCTGGGCCAGCTTCATGGCAGACCTCCTCATGGCAAAGCTTCAGGCGGTCTTATAGCGCAGGCCCGCAGCACATGCGCGGTCAGTCGCCGTAGCCGAGGCGGCGGTTCGTCTTGCCGGCGATGCGCTCGAAGCTGTCCAGATCGTCCTGGGACAGTTCGCGCTTCCAGTCCTCGTCCAGGCGGATCGTTGTTTCGTCGGGGCGCAGGCGCATGGGGTTGCCGCCCAGGTTGTGGCGGCCGGCCCGGAAGGCGAGCATGGCGGGCTCGAAGGCGAGGCCGAGGAAGGCGCAGAGCCGGGCGACCTCGGCCTCCGGGTCGGCGCAGAGGTCCTCGTAGCGCAGGCGGATCGTCTGCCGGGCCGGGACGCTCAGCAGCACGGCCCGCCGCCGGAAGGCCTCGGCCGCCCAGGTCCGTGCCGCGTCTGCCATGGTCGCGCCTTCGCGGCGCATGCGCGACCAGCAGACGGCCCGGCCGTCCCGCTCCAGCACGACGACCCGCAGGCTCTCCGGCGCCTCCAGCCAGACCGACTTGAGGACGCCGGGGTCCTTGGTGGAGTCCACCACCACGGGCGTGCCATGAGCCCGCCGCGCCGCCTCGTAGAGCGTGCAAAGGTTCCGGGCGTGGCGCCGCCGCCGGCGGACCTCGGGCGAGAGGTGGGTGGCGGCGTTCCAGAGCGGTCGCAGGCCGAGCACCAGGGCGAGGTCGTGGAGATGGCTCCGCATCCGGATGGGCCGCGCGCCCGAGGCCTCGCTCGCATTCGGGGACGGGACGTCGGCGACCTCGAGGCCGGAGAGGGCGCGGCCCGCGGGCAGGCCGGTCAGTTCGGCGAGCGCCGCGTCGACCCGCTGCCAGAAGGGACAGTCCGGCACCTGTGCGCCGCAGGTGCAGAGGCTCCGCGTCTTGTGGCCGCGGGCGGCGTAGGCGATGGAGTAGGCCTCGCCCAGGGCGGAGATCTGGCTGTGACCGCCCAGGATCATGTCCAGCAGGGTCGAGCCCGAATGCCCGCTGGCGGCGAAGTGAACGGTCAGCGGTTCGGCCATGCGGGCAAGGTCTTGTCGTGGGCGGGCGTTCGGAACGCAGGGTTCGCCTGACGCGGCGGAGATGGTACAGCCCGCGCCGGACGCGGGCCAGGGCGCCGCGGACGTTCGTCAGGCCGGTTGCGCTAGCGCATCGGGGCGGTCATGACCGCGGCCAGGCGGACCCGCGAGGTGCGAGAGCGCACGGTCCTCATCTCCCACTACACCGATCCAATGCTGCCGTTCTGCCGGTAGCAAGATGGCGGGCAAAGATGCTGCGACGGCCGCCTGGGCGGCCTTCTTTGCCGCCTTCCCGGACTACCGCAATAGCTTCGGACTTATGCGGCTCGACGGCGGTCTGGTGGCCGTTGCTGGCCGCTCCGACTGCTCGGACGGGCGCCTGGCCGGGCCGGCGCTCTGGCCCGCGCGGCTCGCGGGCGAAAAGATCGCGGAATGGCGGGTCTACGAGGATACCCCGGAGAATCGTGGCCTTTTGGGACTGAGCTGACCCTTGGCAAGCGGAGGCGTTCGCTACCGCCGGTCGAGCCGGCCCAAAGCAATTCAATGACGGATCCGTGATCGGCAGTGAGCCCTGCACAGCTTGATCGCCCCAGCGGGGCGGGGCAGTCTGGAGCCGCCCGCTGGAGCCATAAGCCCATTCCGCGGACCCCTCTTATGTGCCGGCCATGAGCGACCAGATCTCGAGCCTCGCGGCGCTTCTCGACCCCTTCGACGCGGAGGCCTTCCGCGCCGACTACCTGCACAAGCGGCCGCTCCACGTCGCCGGCCGGCCCGGCAAGTTCGCCGCCAGCCTGAGCTGGGACGAGCTCAACCGCATGCTGGCCATGGACGTCTGGACCCAGCAGACCCTGCAGCTCTATGCCGACACCAGGCGGGTGCCGCCGGCGGCCTACTGCGTCAACACCATGAGCCGCGACCGCCAGCCGGTCATGCGCCCGGAGCCGGCGAAGGTGCAGGAGCTGATTGCCCGCGGCGCCACCCTGCTGCTGAACGAGATCGAGAGCCTGGCGCCCGGCGTGCTGGCCCTGGTCGAGGCGGTCCAGGAGGGCATCGGCGCCAAGAGCTCGGCGAACCTCTATCTCTCCTGCAAGGCGCGCAAGGGCTTCGACTCCCACTCGGACCGGCACGACGTCTTCGCCGTCCAGCTGTTCGGCCGCAAGCGCTGGAACGTCTACGAGGGCCAGCTCGACAACCCCATCGAGCACGCCATGTTCCAGAACGTGCCCCAGGCCGACTACGACCGCCTCAAGGGTTCCCTGGCCGAGGTGGTGGAGATGAACGCGGGCGACCTGCTCTACCTGCCGCGCGGGCGCTTCCACGATGCCCTGGTCGGCGACGGCATCTCCGTGCACCTGAGCGTCGCCTGCAACGAGCCCAACGGTCTCGACTGGCTCACCCAGCTCTGGAACCGGGCGCTCAGGGAGTCCGACTTCCGGGCCGTGCTGCCGCGCCCCGACACGCCGGCCGGCCGGGAGGCCCTGGACGGCCACCTGAGGCATCTCTTCGAGCGGCTCGGCAGCCTGGCCTTCGATCCCCAGGGCCAGCAGGCCGTCCGCAACCTGCGCCAGGGCTACGGCATCGCCCGCGGTGGCTACGATCTGCCGGCCGCGGCCGGGGCGGGGGAGAAGGAGTGACCGCCGCGCGCTGCGGCGGTGCTGCGTTGGACATGAGGAAACAGGAGGTCCTGTGATGAGCGAAGTTACCCTATACGGAGTGCCCCTCAGCACCTACGTGCGCTCGGCGCGCCTGGCGCTGGAGGAGAAGGGCGTGCCCTACCAACTGGTCGAGGTCGATATCCTGGCGAAGGAGGGCCTGCCGAAGGAGTATTACGAGCGCCAGCCCTTCGGCAAGATTCCGGCCTTTCAGGACGGCGACTTCCGGCTCTACGAGACTACCGCCATCAACCACTACATCGACGAGGCGATGGACGGGCCGGCCCTCATGCCGAGGGACCCCAAGGCGCGCGCCCGGGCGAACCAGGTCATCAGCCTGCTCGACAGCTACGCCTACAGGGCCTGCGTTTGGGACGTCTTCATTCAGCGGGCCATCGTGCCCCAGCAGGGCGGCGAGAGCGACGAGGAGACCATCGCCGCGGGCCTCGAGACCGCGGAGACCTGCTTGACGGCGCTCGAGGACCTGATGGGCGAGGAGCCATACCTGGCGGGGCCGGAGCTCACCCTGGCGGACCTCCACGCCTATCCGATCTTCTGCTACTTCGTCATGACGTCGGAGGGCGGCGAGGCCTTCAGGCGCCACCCCAAGCTGAGCGCCTGGTGGGAGCGCATGTCGTCGCGCCCCAGCGTCAAGGCCACGGTCTCGCCCCTGGAACAGGCCTAGGGCGCAAACGGCAAGTTCCCGGCTGCGCTGGCGGATGGAGGAGAGTCGCCCCATGGGCGAGGTGACTCTCTATGGCGCCTCCTACAGCACCTTCGTGCGCTCGGCGCGCCTGGCGCTGGAGGAGAAGGGCGTGCCCTACCAGCTTGTCGAGGTCGATATCTTCGCCGAAGGGGGACCGCCCGCCGAGCACTTGGCCCGCCATCCCTTCGGCAAGATCCCGGCCTTCCAGCACGGCGACTTCCGGCTTTTCGAGACGGCCGCAATTCTCCACTACGTGGACGAGGCCTTCGACGGCCCACCCCTGGTGCCGGCCGAGGCCAAGGGCCGGGCCCGGGTCAACCAGATCGTCGGCCTGCTCGGCAGCTACGCCTACCCTTCGATGGTCTGGAAGGTCTGCGCCGAGCGGATCTTCGCCTCGCTGGAAGGCCGCGAGCCCGACGAGTCCGAGGTCGCCACCGGCATGAGGACGGCGGAGACCTGCATGACTGTCTTGGAAGACCTCCTGGGCGAGAGCCCCTACCTGGTCGGTCCGGACCTGTCGCTGGCGGACCTCCACGCCTATCCCATCTTCGCCTACTTCAGCCTGACGCCCGAAGGCGCCGAGGCGCTCGAGCGGCACGCCGGGCTCGGCGCCTGGTTCGCGCGTATGACCGGACGCGCCAGCGCCATGTCCACCCGCACGCCGATGGAGTTGGGAAAGGAATAGGGCGAGGTGGGATTCTTTTCCAACGGTCACCCCAGTTCGGCCACACACTAGTGCTGGATCTTAAGCCGGTCTTAAGCCGGGTGGCGGCTTACTGAGGGTCCGCCGCCGAGACCTTGGACGAGACGCTGCCGAGCGATGACGCGCGCGGGTTCCCGCTACTGGCTGCTCACCGGCCTCAACCTGCTGACGGCGGCGACCCTGGTGTCGTTCGCCCTGGAGAAGCTGTCGGCCGGGGGCGGTCCGGTCGACGACGGGCTGCTGCTCCTGCTGCTGCTGGCCAGCTTCCTTTTGGCCCCGCCGGTCCTCGTGGTTGTGATCTGGCAGAGCCGCCGCGCCTCGGCGAGCGAGCCGACGGGCCGGCGCCTCTACCGGCGGCTCTCCTACGGTTTCGTCTTCGCCGGCTGGCTGGCGATCGCCCTGCCGGCGCTCTTCTGGGGCGCCGTCATGCTGAGGGCCTGGGAACCCTGGCCCCTCTCGCTCCGCCAGGGTCCCGACACGGAGAGCGCGCGGGAAGGCTTTACGCAGCTCTTCGGGGCGCCCGAGGCGGGAAGCGTGTCGGACGTCTACTTCTATTCCTTCACCCTGCGCGACGTCTCCTACAACCTGCGCTTCCGCTTCGCCGACCCCGTGGCGATCGAGCAGATCGTGCGGGCGCGGGACTTGGTGGAGGCGCCGGCCTGGGCGCGCAGGGACACGCGCTTCGACCTCAGGGCCTGGAACGGCCATCTCTCCTGGTGGCCGCCCGAGGAGATCAACGCGGCCGGCCGGATCTTCGTCGACCGGCGCACCGGCGAGAAGATCGCCGGCACGCTGCCTCGTGAAAGCGCCATGAGCTTCTCTCGGGTGCTCTGGGTCGACGAGGCCCGGGGGCTCGCCTTCTACCGTGAGATCGAGTTCTGAGGCGGGGGTGGAGAGGTCCGGGCTAGCCGAGAAATCGCCGGACGGCCACCTTCTTCCAGGTGTTGCCCTTCTTGTGAACCCAGCGGCCGGCGGAGATGGGCGTGTCGGAAAGCGGCCGCAGGCGCGCCACCAGGCCCTTGATGGCCGGGGACTTCAGGAGCTGCGTCCCCTCCAGCTGGACGCGCACGTCCGCCTGGTCGCGGGTCACCAGGTGGCGGTGCTCGCGGGAGACGCTCAAGGGCAGGCCGGTCTCCGGGTCGACGCCCTTCACCCATTCCCAGCGGGTGTCGCGGCCGGCTTGGCCGGGCGCGCCGGCGACGGCTTCGAAGATCTCGGGTATCTCCCGCTCGGAGCGGAACCAGAGGTCGCTGACGCGCCGGGTGGCGGGGAAGATGTCGGAGAGGCGCATGGGCGGACGCTCCGGGTGCCTAGAGCGGGATGAGATGAGATTGAACCACGCTGACGGAGCGATTTTGGCCGGACGTTAGGAGCGACGACGAAGGACATGCCGAAGCATATTCGAGGAGGAGCGACGCGGCGTCCGACCAAAAGCGCCCGTCCCGTACGGGTTGGCCTGGGTTGGCCCGCCGCGTCGTTGCGGACCTCGCCCGATGCCCCGCATCGCGCTGCGGCCCGCGCCTAGCGGACGGAGCCAACCCAGGCCAACAGCGTTGCTTCAATCTCATCCCATCCCGCTCTAGTCGGCCAGCTCGGCGAGGCCCGACGTGCCGGTCAGGCCGGAGAAGTGAGGCGGCGCCACGCCGGTGACGGCGATCCGACCCAGGGCGTCGATCTGGATCTCGGCGGCTGGGCAGGCTTGGATGTCCCGCAGGGTGTAGCGCGCGCTCAGGAAGTGGAGCGTCTGGTTGGCGGAGCCCAGCAGGCCGGCGCCGAAAGGGCGGGCGGGCACATAGCGTCCCGCCACCAGCACGTCGATCAGTTCGAGGATGGCCGGCCCTTCGGCCATGGCCCCGATCTCGTCCAGCCGGTAGCCGGAGAAGACCAGCACCGAGAGCGCGCTGCTGGCGCGCACGCCTTCCAGCAGGCGCTGGAGCGCCCGGGGCTGCTGGAAGGGCTCGCCGCCGCTGACGGTGAGGCCTTCGATGCGGGGGCTCAGATCCAGGATCTCCTCGACCAGCGACGCGACCGGGCGCAGCCGGCCCCCGTCCGCCGCGTGGGTCTCCGGGTTGAAGCAGTCCCGGCAGCCGAGGGTGCAGCCCTGGAACCAGACCACGGCCCGCCGGCCCGGACCGTTGGCCCGGCTCTCGGCCAGCAAGCCGTGCAGGCGGACCTGCTCGCCGTCTTGCGCCGGGGCGCCGGTTCCGCTCATGCCGCCCATTTCGCCTAGGCCTCGCTCGTCTGCCAGGCCGTCTCGTCCAGGGAGACGTTTTCCTGGTGGTAGGAGTCCTTGTAGACCCGCTGGGTCACGACGCCGCCCAGGGCCTGTTCGAGCAAGGCGGTCAGGTCCTCGCACTTCCTGCCGCTGACGCCGCGCACCTCGACGCTGACGTTGCCCTGGCGGTCGATCTGAATGTCGAGCTCCTGTATTTCGGTCATTTCGTTCTCGCTGGTCGCTTTCTAAGTCTCGTCTGCCGTGGCGGCAGGCTCCATGGGATCCAGGGGGATGTAGGCGGGCCGGCGGGAAGCGCCCGACTTGAGCCGCGCCAGGGAGGCCGCCTGGGCCTTCCCATGGGTCGGGCCGTGGGCGGCCGGCGCCTCGGCCGGAGAGGCTTGGGGCTTCGGTTCTTGGGCTGGCGCTGCCTTCACCTTGTCGTACCAGACCAGGCCGCCGCCGGTCTCCGCCGCGATCTTCTCGGCGCCGGGCAGGTGCTCGATCATGCCCTGCACCACGGGCGCGCGCCCCTGGGTGTAGAGCAGGCGGCGCAGGGCGTAGTCGTAGCCGGGCACGGGCGCAGCGAAATCCTTCTGGAAGTCTTCGGCGAAGCCGGCGTAGAGGCGGCCCATGCGCGGGCGCGCCAAGCGCTGCGAGAGCATGTAGATGGCCCAGGCGAACAGCGCCCCGAGCAGCAGGCCCCAGAGACCCGGGCGCAGGCCGTTCCAGTGGAGCAGAAGAAGCGGAAGCACGAAGGCGATGGAAACCGGCACGAAGGTGCGGTGCTTCGCCGCCCTCAGCTTTTTCTCCGTGCCCTTGACGAAGAGGGCGAGCCGCCGGTCGATCCCGGGGTCAGCCATGGGGCGCCTCCACCGCGTCGCCTCCGCGTTCTCTCTGTCCTCGTGTCGCGCTCAGGCGACCCGGCGCACGGTCATGTGGATCTTGCGATCGTCGTCCATGTGCTCCTCGGCGAGGGTGTAGTCCTGAGAGGCCAGCACCTTGCGAGCGAGCCGGTAGGCGTAGCGCTGGGTCAGCCGCCCAAGCCAGGCCTCGTCGTAGGTGCTGCGGTCGTAGTCGGAGATCAGCGCCTCGAAGCGGCCGTCGGGCCGGCGCGCGAAGCCGAGGTCGTTGCTGGCGCCGCCCAGATACTCGCGGCGAATGATGATCTCGGCCCGGTTTTCCCGCCGGTCGCCCAGCCAGCCCACCAGCGGCTGGGCCGTCGCGTGGACCTCGACATGGGCGAAGCCCAGGTCGGCGAGAGCCTCGATCAGGGTCTCGGCCTCGGTGATGCGGGTCTCGAGAACCGTGTAGTGGGACATGGGATCGCCTTTCCGTTTGGGGCCCGCCGCGGCCCGGCCAGGGTCAATCAGGACTCGTAAGGATCGAGGGGCATGTAGCCCGTCGTGCGTCCCCGCTTGGGTTTCGCCGTCAGCCCGCCGTCTGACTGCTTTGCCGCTTCGGGCGCCTTGGCCGCCTTCTTGCCGAGGCCGCCTAGCAGGCCGCCGCCGAGGAAGCTGCCTTTCTTGGGCATCTTGGCGCCGTCGAAGCTGACGGGGTCGGCCTTGTCGAGCGCGCCCAGCAGGTCCTTCTCCGCCTTGGATTCCGTGCGCGAGGCCCTGAGGATGGCGAGCGCCCGGGCGTAGTCGCCGCTCTCCTCGGGGAACAGGTCGCGGAACCTGCCGGCCCAGCGCCGCGCCCGCCAGGCGTCGAAGGCCATGCCGCAATGGGCGAAGAGGGCAAGGGCTCCGACGGCCAATCCGACCCCGACGAGGAAGGAGCCGAAGCCGCCGAAGTCCAGGTGGTCGGAAGCCAGGCCGTAGCCGAATCCCAGCCCGAGCAGGACGGCGAGCAGCGCGCCGATGGCGAACCAGCCGTCGGTCCGGCTCTTGTGCTTGTGGGCCTCGGCCAGCAGGCCGGACAGGCCCGCCTTGATCTCGTCGTCGTTCATGGCCACCGGTCGGGCCGTCTCGACCGCGCGCCGATGCTAGGCCGCCGCCGTGGGCGTGCCCACCTGCAGCGGCAGGGTGTCTCCGGTCAGCTTGACCTCGTCGCGCCGCGAGGCCGACTGGGCGCGGCCCTCGGTCACCCAGGTCCGCAGGCGGTGGATGCGCTCGCGCTGGGACTTGCTCATGGGCACCAGGCGGGCAAGCGCGGCCAGGATGTCCCGGTCGGCGAACTCGCGGCCCGGGTTCCCGGGATCGCTGAAGGCCGTGAACATGGCGTCGATCACGCTCTGCTCGATCTCGGCGCCCACGTAGCCCTCGGCTGCATCGGATAGGCGCGCCAGGTCGAAGTTCGCCGGGTCGCGGCCGCGCTTCGAGATATGGACGTCGAAGATGGCCCGGCGCTCGGCCCCGTTGGGCAGGTCGAGGAAGAAGATCTCGTCGAAGCGGCCGCGGCGCAGCAGCTCCGGCGGCAGGCGCTCGATCTGGTTGGCGGTGGCGACGATGAAGACCGGCCGGCGCTTGTCCTGCATCCAGGTGAGCAGCTTGCCCAGCACCCGCTGGCCGGTGCCGCCGTCGCCCTCGCCGACGGAAAGCGCCTTCTCCATCTCGTCGATCCACAGGACGCAGGGCGCCACGGCCTCGGCGAGCTGCAGGGCGCGCCGGGTGTTGGCCTCGGACTCGCCCACCAGACCGCCGAAGAGGGCGCCCACGTCGAGGCGGATCAGCGGCAGCTTCCAGAGGTTCGCCACCATCTTGGCGGTGAGCGACTTGCCGGTGCCGGGGATGCCGATGAGCGCGATGCCCTTGGGCGCGGGCAGGCCGTAGTTCCGGGCCTCGTCGCGGAACGCAAGCTGGCGCAGGCCGAGCCAGTCCTTCAGCACCTCGAGGCCGCCCACGTCGGCGAGGGTCTCGGTGGCGAGATAGTATTCCAGCGCCCCGGAATCGCGGACGATGTCGCGCTTCTCGGCGGCGATGGCGTCGATGTCGTTGGGGTCGAGGGCGCCGTCGGTGATGATCGCCTTGGAGAAGACCCGCTGGGCCTGGTTGGCGCTCAGGCCGAGGGCCAGGTTGATGATGCGGTCCCGGGTCTCGTCGTTCAGGTGGATGCGCACGCCGGGGGTGCGGCCCAGGTGGTCGAGGATGGCCGAGAGCTCCTTGTAGTCGGGCGGCGGCACCTCGAGGATGACCGCGTCATCCTTCAGCTCCTCGGGCAGCTCGGCGAGCGGCGAGGTGACGATGATGGTCTTGCGGCTGTACTTCAGCTCCTGAGCCAGGTTGCGCAGCTTGCGCACCACCCGGGGCTGGTTCTTCCAGCACTGGTGGAAGTCCCGCAGCAGGAAGACGCTCTCGCCGCCGGTCTTGGAGATGGCTTCGAGCGCCGCCAGGGGATCCTTGGCGGCCGGCGGATCGCCACCCTCCTTGCCATCCACGATCTTGCTGAAGTAGTCGGCGTGGTCCCAGGCGATGAGGCTGCGCCCCGAGGACTCGCAGAGCCGCCTCAGCGCCGCGCAGACCCGCTCGTCCTCCCGTGACACCGCCAGGACCAGCGTCACCCTGGCGCGCAGGCAAACGTCGATTTCCTTTGCCAGATCCATAAGGCCAGGCCCTCCCGAGCAATCACGCCCATCTCCCGCGCGGGCGCGCGGGGCCGTGCGGCGGGCGGCCGGACCGGGGTCCGTCGGCGATTGGGCCCTGCGGCGCGTGCGGAAGCGGCAGACCCCCAGGGATATAGGCCAGCAGGGTAAAGGGAGCTTTAAGCCGGGCTGTCCCGCTTGAACGGAACGCCAGCCGGTTGCGAATCCCAGGTTACTTCGGTCCGGAGGTCCTCGATCCACGATCCTACCTGGTCTTTCCGGCCGTCGCGACGGCGGACCTTGGCGCCGTGGCGACGGTCGACGCCGCCGCGCGCGATGCCTACCTGAAGACCGTTCTCGATCACTTCCTTCTCGCGGCCCGATCCTCCAGGTGCCGACAACCGGGGCCAAGCCGATTGTCCGTCGATGCAGGTTCGGATCGCTCTCCCGCCGCTCCGGCTAGGCGAGAAGCTCCAGAACTGCCCTCAGGTAGGTTTTCGTGACGGTTTCGAGTTGTTCGATTTCCACGTATTCGCAAAGCGAGTGAGCCTGTTCGCAGGTGCCTGGGCCGAAGATTATCGCCGGGAATGGGAGGTTGGGTGCATCTGTCGCGGCGGGGTGCGCCTGTATGCTTGCCGGCCGGTTTGTGACGGCCTCGTAGGCCTTGACGACGGTTTGCACGATCTCGCTGTTGAGAGGAACTTCGAGCGGCGCGACCTCGGTCAAGGTTTCGCTCAACTCGTACTTCAGGCCGACCAGGCTCTCCAGAACTTCCGTGTACTCCTTGCGAACGGTCTCGGCTGTCTCGCCGGGAACAGTGCGGCGGTCGACCTCGAGCTCGCAGACATCCGGAACGGTGCAGACCATGGTGCCGCCGTGGATGACGCCCATGGAAAAGCGCCCGTGGCCGCAAAGCGGGTCGGGTGCGCGGGCAAGCAAGGTCTTGTCATGGCTGGCGAACGCACCGATCACCCGACCCATGTCTTCGATGGCGTTGTGGCCTTTCTCCGGAACGCTGGAATGAACAGCCTTCCCGAAGGTTCGGATCGCAACGGCATACTGCCCCTTGTGTGTCGGGCAGATGGTCAGGTTCGAAGGTTCTCCGATGATGCCGAAGTCCGCCGTGGGTCCGTTCCGGCCCACGTCCTGCGATCCGGTCAGCCCCCATTCCTCGTCGGCAATGCCAGCAATGATGAGATCGCCGCGAAGCTTTACGTTTCCCTGCACTACGAGCCGAGCGACCTCCAGATAGGCGGCGAGCGCGGCCTTCATATCGCAGGAGCCGCGCCCGTAGACTCGGCCATGCTCGACTTTGGGATCGAAGGGTGCCTCGTAACCTTCGGTACCAACTGTATCGAGATGCCCCGCCAACATGAGCGTCGGCCCGCCACCTCCGCCCTTGAGCCGGCCCCAGGCGTTTGGGCGGCCTGGAACGACATCCCGACTGTCGACCTCGAAACCAAGGCCTGCCAAGCGAGCTCGGTAAAAGTCGGCCATCTCGCGCTCGCGATAGCCTTCGCGGACAGGTCCGTCGAAAGGGTTCTCGCTCCGGATCGAGATCATGTCGCAGAGGTCGCGAACGACGGCTTCCGGGTCGAAGGCGGTGACAAGAGAATCGTAGAGCCCTTGGCTGTCCCTCATCATTGTCTCCAGTTGCTACGGCCTGGCGGTTGGCGCCAGTCGGCGCGGATTTCTTCTAGAGAATGAATTGGCCGACGGACCGCCAATAGAGATGTCACGTGCGACCGCCGATGACCCGGTCGTGGTGCGGCGTCTTTCAAGTCCATCACTACGTGTGTTCTTGTTTCGACGCAATCACCTAGGCTTGACCAGCCATGGCCGGATCCGGCTGTGAGCCTGATGCGCCTTCGAGCCCGCTTACGGCCGACGCCAGAGCTCGGGATAGAGATCCGTCCCCATCCTGTCGCCCGGCTTCAGGCCGACCGAGGTCATTTCGCTCGTGTGGTCCGGGTTCATGCCCCAGGGCTTGAAGTCGATACGGACGTCGTCGCCGCACCACTTGGTGTTGAACACCCGGAGCTCGCGGTCCTCGGCCAGCAGGCCGGATCCTCCGTGAATGCAGCGCCCGTTGAACACCAACGCGTCGCCCGGTTCCATGTCGAAGCTCAGCGGCCGATAGGTCTCCGGCTCCGCGTCGATGTCCGGGAGCGGCGGCGCGTCCTTCAGCGCCGAGAAGTCCGTACGGGGAACTTCGGCGCCGTCGGGATTGAGCGCGCCGAAGTCCGCCTGCTTGAAGACCCCGGCCCAGCGATGGGACCCCGGCACGACCGCGAGCGCGCTTTTCGCCGCCACGGGCACCAGGGGCATCCAGACCGAGCAGGTCTGAAACCCGCTGACCGACCAGTAGGGCTCGTCCTGATGCCAGGGAGTCCTGAACTGCGTGCCGGCGGAGCGATAGAACACGGCGTCGAAGAAGAGGTTGACGGCCGTCGAGCCCATCAAGCGGCCGGCGAGCTCGGCGCAGGGGCTTTCCTTGACGAAACGTTCGTAGGCCGGCACCCGCATCCAGGCGTGGCTGTCATAGAACATTTCCCGGTTGTTCTCGTCCCGGTCCCAGACCGCCCCTCGGCGGGTCGGTTCCGCGCGGCTCTCCGTCAAACCTTCATCGAGGAGCCGGATCCAGCCGCCGTCGAAAACGCCGGGCAACATGACGACCCCCTCGCGGTCGTAGGTCTCGATCTCTTCCGCGGTGATCTCGCGGGGCAGGTCCCTATTCACGGCAGCCTCCGAGTTCAGGCCGGTTTGCGCCGACCCCCGGACCGGCGGATCGACCTTCGACGCTTCCGGAACACAGGCCGACGCCATTGACCTCGATCCTTGTTCCGACAACGCAAAGCAGCCTGATCATCGTCCTTATCATTAGATTTGCTTTCGTCAACAGAGCTCGACTTCAATCACGTCGAGCCGCTGCTTCCATGTTCTTATTGAACATGCTGGTCTCCCATGCAAATTAGAAACTATCGCAATACATAAGAAATTCTTTGATATGGACTGGCTCGGTCTTCCCTCGCTCAACAGCCTGCGGGCGTTCGCCGCAGTGGCGGAGACCGGCAGCTACACCCAGGCGGGCGAGCGGTTGAATGTAACCCAGGCCGCGGTGAGCCAGCAGGTCAAGTCGCTCGAAACCTGGTTGGGCCTGTCCCTCGTCAACCGGTCTGGCCGCGGCATCGTCTTGACGGCGGAAGGCCTCAATCTGGCCCGTGGCCTCGATGCGGGTTTCTCGGCCATTCGAAAGAGCATCGAGGCCTTGACGGGGACCGACGCCACACGTCCGGTCCAGATGACCATGTCCCCCGCCTTCGCCTCCGAATGGATGCTGCCGAGGATCCAGGAGTTCCAGCACCTGCATCCGGAAATCACGCTGATGCTCAATCCGACCGTCGAGATCATGGACCTGAAACCGGGTGGGATCGACCTGGCGATCCGCTACAAGGAGCGCCCGACGCAGGGGCAGGAAGGACGGCCCTTTCTGGTCTTCGACACGGCCGTGATCGGCGCGCCTTCCTTGCTCGGCGGCCGGGCCTCCCGCAACCCCGAAAGGCTCATGGAGCTTCCTTGGCTGGAGGAGCTCGGCAGGAACGACGTAGCGGACTGGTTCGAACGCCGTGGCATGAAACCAGACCGCCCCTTGGCCATCACCCAGATGCCCGGGAATCTGATCATGCAGGCGGTCCGCCGCGGCGCCGGGATCACCCTCACGGTTAGGAACTACTTCACGGACGACATCCGCTCGGGCACGGTCGTCGCCGCCTATCCGGAACCGGCCTCCGCGGCCTTCTACGTTCTCACGGCGCCGGGCGCGGTCAGGCCGGCCGTGAAGACATTTCTGAGCTGGTTGAGACGCAAGGCCGCGGCGGAAGTAACGGACTAGCACGACACCTTGAAACGAATGGGTCCGGCACAGGACCCGCCGGCCGCCCGATCCGGTGCCGGACCCTTGCCATCTCGTTGCCGTTTCGCTCCTTCGCCCCTGCGCCCGGACGCCAGGCTTCAGGCGGTTCAATTTGGCGGTCGGCGCCGCTCGACAGCGCGCGCCCGGCTCGCCTAGTGTTTGCGCTCCACGATCGGGGGCGACATGACCTCTGGCCAATCCCGCTACGCCGCGCGCCTGCCGCTCTGGGTGCTGATCGGCGCCTCCCTGGGCGTTCTGACCGGGCTCTTCTTCGGCGAGCGGGCGTCCGCCCTGCGGCCGGTGGGCACGACCTACGTCATGCTGATGGAGGTCGTCGTCTTTCCCTACATCATCTGCTCCCTGCTGCACGGCCTCGGGCGCCTTTCGCCCGAGACCGCCTGGCGCCTCTTCCGCTGCAGCTGGCACGTCTATCTCGGCCTCTGGGGCCTGACCTTCCTGGTCATCTTCCTCTTGTCCTTCGCCATCCCGCCGGCCCCGCCGCCGAGCTTCATCGACGCCAGCGTGCCGGAGAAGGGCCCGGACCTGCTCGAGCTGCTGATCCCGGCCAATCCCTTCCTCGACATCGTGCAGAACCACCTGCCGGCCATCGTGCTCTTCTCCATCGCCTTCGGGATCGCGATCCAGCGGGTGAAGGACAAGGAGGCCTTCCTCGCCGTCCTGGACCTGGTCCGCAACGCCAGCGTCACCTTCTGGCACTGGGTCGTGCTGCTGGCGCCAGTCGGCGTCTTCGCGCTCTTCGCCGACACCGCCGGCACCCTGGAACTGCAGGCGCTGGCCGACCTCTCGCTTTATGTAGGCACCTTGCTGTTCGGCGCGCTGGTCCTGGCCTTCTGGATCCTGCCCTCGGTGATGTCCGCCCTCTGCCCCCTGACCACGCGCGAGGTGCTGCGGGACCTGCAGGGCGCCATCGTGATCGTCTTGGTCACCTCCATCTCGGTCGCCGCCCTGCCGTTCGTCCAGCAGGCGGCGGAGAAGCTCGCCAAGCGCGCCGGCATCGAGGACGAGGACTGCCCCGAGATCATCAAGACCAGCCTGGCGGTCAGCTATCCGCTGGCCCAGCTCGGCAACTTCTTCATCTGGCTCTTCGTGCTCTTCGCCGCCTACTACTACAGGGTCCCCATCTCCACTGGAGAGCAGATCGCGCTGCCCTTCATCAGCCTGCTGTCGGGCTTCGGCTCGCCCACCTCGTCGATCGATTCGGTCGCCTTCCTCACCGACTGGCTGACCCTTCCGGCGGAGGCCACCAGCCTCTACGTCGGCATGATGACCATGACCCGCTACGGGCAGGTGGTGGCCTCGGCCATGGGCTTCGCCTTCGCGAGCTTCCTGATCACCATGGCCTACTACGGCAAGGTCCGGCTGCAGGTTCCGCGCCTGGCCGTCTCCTTGCTTGTCGCCGCCGTCGTCGTGGGGGCCGCGACCGCCGCCGGTCGTGCGATCGAGAGCCGGCTGGCGGTGAAAGAGGCCTCCCCCTACCGGACCTACGAACTGGGCCCGGAGATCGTTCAGGGCGTGGTCGCGGTGACCGAGGAGCGCGGCACGTCGGACCAGGCTGGCGGCGACGCTACTGCGGCAACCGCCGCGACGCCGGGGGCCTCGACCCTTGAGCGCATTCGTGCCGCCGGCGAAATCAGGATCGGATTCAACCCGAACATCATCCCCTTCAGCTACCGCAACGCACGGGGCGAGCTGGTCGGCTTCGACATCGCCTATGCCTATCAGCTGGCCCGCGATCTCGGTGTCCGCCTGCGCCTGATCCCCTTCACCTGGGACGGCCTGGAGCAGGACCTGAGCGGCCGCAAGTTCGATCTGGCCATGGCCGGCATCTACGTTACCGACCAGCGCCTGAAGCGCTTCGCCCTCTCGGTACCCTACCTGAAGAGCCCGGTCGCCCTGATCGTGCGCACCGGCGAGGTCTACCGCTTTCGCAGCCGCGCGGACATCGAAGCCGCGCGCGATCTCAACATTGCCGTCTTCGACGACCCGGTCATGATCGCGCTCGCCAAGCAGGTGCTGCCCGATAGCAACCTGACGGTGCTGCCCAGCTACGAGAGCCTGCCCCAGCACCCCGAGATCGACGCGGCCCTCTGGACCCTGGAGCAGGCCCGGGCCTGGGCGGCGCCGCGGGAGGGCTACACCGCCATCGTGCCGAAGGACCTGGGCGGCCGCTTCCTGATCGCTTACCTCATGCAGGCGGATGCGCTGGAGTTCCGCGACTACCTCGACTACTGGCTGAAGCTGCAGGAGGTGAACGGCTTCAACGAGCGCATGGTCGAGAAATGGATCGACGGCAAGCCCGACGCCGAGCGGACGCCCCGTTGGAGCATCCTGCGGGACGTCCTGGACTGGTAACGCGGTGGAGACGGGGCGAGAGATGCGCTTGCTCGACCTGCCGCTTCGGGGCGGCTGCCAGTGCGGCCGGCACCGCTACAGCCTCACGGCGCTGCCCCTCACGCTCTACGCCTGCCATTGCAGCGACTGCCAGACCCAGTCGGCGAGCGCCTTCGGCATGTCCATGCCCGTCGAGCGAGAGGCCCTGCACTGCGATCTCTCGGAACTGCGGACGTGGCAGAGGACCGCCGCCAGCGGCCGTATGGTGGTCGCCCGCTTCTGCGGCGCCTGTGGCACAAGGCTGTTCCACGAGCCGTCGCGGAACCCCGGGGTCGTCAACGTGAAGCCGGGGACCCTCGATGACACCTCCTGGCTCGCACCCGTGGGCCACCTCTGGCTCGCCAGCGCCCAGGGCTGGTTCGCGCCACCGGAGGACGCTCTGCGGTATCAGGGCCAGCCCGTCGATTTCATAGAACTGTTCAAGCGCTTCAAGTCCGCCGTCGGTGCGCGCAATCGAGCGTGACCCCGAAGCCAGACCTTGCGAACAGCCCGGCCTATGGCTGCGGCGGGATGAACTCCTCGGCGTAGACCGCGTAGCGCAGGGGGCCGCCGGTATCGACCGCGTCGAAGGGATAGCAGGTGACCAGGGTCAGGGCCGGCTGGTCGACCGCGAGGGTGAGCCGGGCGGAGCGGGAGTCGACGATCTCGGCGCCGCGCACCTGGTAGTCCCGCCAGCCGCCGTCGGACCGCTGGACGCGCAGGTCCATGCCCGGGCTCAGGTCCTTCAGATAGCTGAAGTGGGTATCGCGGTGGCCCGAGACCACGCTGTGGCCCAGCTCTCCGGGCGCGACCGTCTCGTCCAGATGGCCGGGGCCGAAGGCGAGCGTGCGTCCGCTGGCTCCGGCGAGCACGATCTGGTCGATCTCCAGCTCCGGCACCTGCAGGCGCGCGACCGGCGCCGTGTCGGCCCAGGGCCAGGGCTGCTGCGGCCCCTCGCCCGCGACGGTGCCGGCCCAGGCATCGGACAGCAGCGCCTGGGCCAGCACGGCCTTCGCGTGGAGAATGCCGGCGGCGCCCAGCTGCCAGCCGCCGGCACCCAGCAGCATGAAACCGGCAGCAAGCGCCAGGCGCCACCAACAAGACCGCGCGCCGGTCCGGCGGAAGCTCTGCTTCCTGCGCGGTCCGTCGGACGCCAACGCGCGGCAACCAGGAGAGGAGGGGAAACGGATGTGCTCAAACATGGATCAGACTCCGGCGGCGGATGCGTTGTACGAACAACAGTAGGTAGCCCCCGAAGGAGCCCAGCCCGAGGCCAAGCAGCGCCTGCTCGCCCGCCGTTGTGGCGGTCTGGGGCAGGCTGACCTGGCGGCCCTGGGCGGCGTCGCTCGCCTTGATGTGCTGCATGAAGAAGGCGGGCACGGGGCGCAGCGGCATGGACTTCCGCGCCTCGCCGAAGACCTTCTCGTAGCTCCAGCCCTCGGGCAGCTCGCGCGGCAGCTCTTTCTTGGAGAGTGTCTCGCCGCTCGGCCGGGAGATCTCCTCGTCCACCGCCACCAGGCTGGTGTAGACCGTGACCAGCCGGTGCAGCAGCGCCACCTTGATGGCGGTCTCGCGGACCTCCTTGGGGTCGCGGCCGAGGTGGAGGCCGTCGCGGATGTCGGCGATCTTGGCGCGCGCCCAGAGCGCCGCCACGCCCGCGGCAGGCTGGAGCTCGTCGAGGGAGACGCGCTGCTGCCAACGGCCCGTGCCCCGCTTGCCGGTGACCAGCAGGGCGCCGTCGAGGCCGGCCAGCGGCGCCTCGTCGAGCCGCGCCGTGAAGGTCACGGTCTCGCCCTCGTAGAGGTCGGGCAGCGGCGAGGGGTGCTGCTCGACCCGGGTGCCGGCGGCGGCGGGCCAGCCCACCGAGATGTCGGTCAGCACCGGGTGCTCCAGCTTGCGGAAGAGGGCGCCCATGCGCGCCGCCGTCTCGGCGGCGTCGCCGATGAAGACGTAGCTGCCGCGTCCCGCCTCGGCCGCCTTGCGCATGAAGTAGCCGTTGGGGGCCGAGCCGAGGCCGACGGTGAAGAGGCGGGCGTCCTCGAGGCGCGCGGCGATGATCGCGAAGAGCTCGGTCTCGTTGCCCACCGCGCCGTCGGTCAGGAAGACGATCTGACGCAGGTGCTCGGGGCTCGCCGCCTGCTCCAGGGCCAGGTTCAGGGCCGGGCGCATCTGGGTGCCGCCGTCGGCCGAAAAGCTGGCCACGTAGGCGGCGGCCCTCAGCAGGTTCTCGTTCGTCGCCGGCCGCGGCGCATCGAACAGGACCTCGGTCGAGCTGTCGAAGCGGATCAGGTTGAAGCGATCCTCCGGCTCCAGTCGGTCGAGCGCCAGCAGCAGGGCGCGCTTGGCCTGCTCGAGGGAGGGCCCGTGCATGGAGCCCGAAGTGTCCACGATGAGGATCAGCTCGCGCGGCACCTCGATCTCCATGATGGGGCCGTCCTCGGCCGGGTCGAGGGGCGTTCCCGGCGGCACCAGGGTCACCGCCAGGTAGGTCTTGCCGTCGATCTCCTCGGCGAAGACCGAGGCCCGCGGCGCCGCCACCGGCTCGGGTGTCCAAGACATGACGAAGTCGCGGTTGGCCGTGACCTGGCCCTCGGACAGGGTGACCACCCGGCGCTGCGGGTCCTCGGTCTCGACGGTGACCGCGTGGTAGAGGCTGTCGACCGAGGCGAGCGGCATGCCGGCATCCAGGTGAACCGCCAGGGAGAGGCGGTTCTGGCGCACGCCGCCGGGCTTGCGCACGGGACCGAAGAGGTCGCGCTCGGGCGCCTCGTCCGGATCCGGCAGCAGGTGGGTGGGCCCGTGGTCGATGGGCTGCAGGAAGGGGGCCTCATCGGCCGGTGCCGGCTGGGGCAGGGAGACCTGCGGGCTCTCGGCGCCGTCCGGCATGTAGCGCGGCGCCACCACCATGGGAAAGCGCATCTCGAAGCGGCCGTCGCGGTAGAGCACCCGGTCCTGGTACTCGATCTCGACCACGATCTCCTCGCCGGGGCCGACGTTGGCGACCGAGGTGACGAAGACGTTGGGACGCGCGCTTGAGAGCAGGCTCGCCTTGCGGCCCTCGGCCGCCGCCTTCTTGTAGACCGCCTCGGCCTCCTCGCGGGCCAGGATGCGGCCTTGCACCCGGCGCTCGCCAACCACCATGGTGAGCCGGTCGACGGCCGCGCCCTGGGGCAGGGGGAAGACGTAGATGCCTTCCAGCCAGACCGAGGCCGGATTGACGAAGCGCTGGCGCACCCGCGCGCGGGCGACCTCGCCGTTGACCCGGATGACCACGTCGGTCTTCAATCTGGGCGCTTCCAGCAGCGCGTCGGCGCGCCCGGCGCTGAAGAAGAGGCCGGCCGGCAATTCCTCGGAACTGGCCGCGGCCGCCGGGTCCATGAGCGCCTGGCCCCAGGCGCTTTTCGAGCTGAGCGCCGCCAGCAGCATGATCGAGGCGCCCAGCAGCAGCACCAGCCCCACCACGCTCGCGGTCTCCATGAAGAGGAGGGCGCTGCGTCGCGGGAAGACGTTGCTCCTTGCTGTATCTCCAGGTGCGACGGCGAGGATGGTTCGCAGTTTCGGGTGGATGTGCTGATGCCACATGAGACCTTCTCCCCCTTGAGCTCGCGAAAGTGCGCTTGGGTTGAAGCCGATCAGGCGCAGCCTTAGGAGACCCCAACGGCAAGGCGGAGGCTTAGCGACTTCGGGGCCATTTCGGGGCGGACTGTGGCAGAAGCGGGGCGGCCGTGAAGGCAGCCGGCGAAGCTTGCCGGCGGTTTACCAAGACGAGAAAGCGCCTCTTGGCGGTTGCCAGGGCGGGGGCCGGGGACTACGGTCGCCGCGAATTGTGGAGGGGCCAAATAAGGGGAGCGTGGCTGCGATGACTTTCCTCGCCGAACGCCTGTCGCGCATCAAGCCGTCACCGACCATTGCCGTCAGCCAGAAGGCGCGCGAGCTCAAGGCCGCAGGCCGCGACGTGATCGGCCTGGGCGCGGGCGAACCCGACTTCGACACGCCCGACAACATCAAGGAGGCGGCAATCGCCGCCATCAAGCGCGGCGAGACGAAGTACACCAACGTCGACGGCACGCCGGAGCTGAAGGCCGCCGTCGCCGCGAAGTTCCATCGCGAGAACGACCTGCATTACGCGCCTGAGCAGATCACCGTCGGCACGGGCGGCAAGCAGGTCATCTTCAACGCCCTCATCGCCACCCTCGATCCGGGCGACGAGGTCATCATCCCGGCACCCTACTGGGTCTCCTATCCCGACATTACCCTGCTCTGCGAGGGCGTGCCGGTGGCGGTGCCCTGCCCGGAGAACAGCCGCTTCAAGCTGCAGCCGGAGGACCTCGAGGCGGCGATCACCAAGAAGACCAAGTGGCTCATCCTCAACAGCCCCGCGAACCCGAGCGGCGCGGCCTACAGCCGCGCGGAGCTGCAGGCCATCGCCGAGGTGCTGCGCGCCCACGAGCAGGTCCACGTGATGACCGACGACATCTACGAGCACCTGGTCTACGACGACTTCCAGTTCGCCACCGTGGCCCAGGTGGACTCGTCGCTCTACGAGCGCACGCTGACCATCAACGGGGTCTCCAAGGCCTATTGCATGACCGGCTGGCGCATCGGCTTCGCCGGCGGGCCGGCGGAGCTGATCAAGGCGATCGCCAAGGTGCAGTCTCAGAGCACCACCAACCCCTCCTCGATCAGCCAGGCCGCTGCGGTCGAGGCCTTGAACGGTCCGCAGGACTTCATCCCCGAGCACAATGCCGTCTTCAAGGCGCGCCGCGATCTGGTGGCCGCCCGGCTGAACGAGTGTCCGGGGCTCACCTGCCAGACGCCGGAGGGCGCCTTCTACGTCTATCCCTCCTGCGCCGGGACCATCGGCAAGACCACGCCCGAGGGCAAGGTGATCGAGACCGACGGGGACTTCGTCACCTATCTCCTGGACGCCGAAGGCGTGGCGGCGGTGCAGGGCGAGGCCTTCGGCCTGTCGCCCTACTTCCGCATCTCCTATGCCACCTCGACCGAGGCGCTCGAAGAGGCCTGCCGCCGCATCAAGCGCGCCTGCGAGGCGCTCTCCTGAGCGCGACGGCGTGCGGCTAGAGCGGTTGGGTCAGGAAGGCGAGGGAACCATGCGCTTTGCCATCTTCGGCGCCGGCGGGGTCGGCGGCTACTTCGGCGCCAGGCTGGCGGCCGACGGCAACGAGGTGGTCTTCATCGCCCGCGGCGCCCACGGCGAGGCCATGGCGCGACAAGGCCTGAGGCTGCGCTCGGTCCGCGGCGACCTCTACATCGAGAAGCCCGAGGTCCACGCCGACACGGCGGCCGTGGGGCGCTGCGATTATGTGCTGGTCTGCGTCAAGATGGGCGCGCTCGCCGAGGCGGCCGAGGCGATCCGGCCGCTGCTCGCCGACGACACCGCGGTGGTGCCGTTCCAGAACGGTATCGAGTCCGAGGACATCCTCGGCCGCGCCCTCGGCCCGCGCTTCGTCCTGGGTGGCGTCGCCTACATTTTCGCCCACATCGCCGAGCCGGGCGTCATCCAGCACGTGGGCGAGGTCGCGCGCCTCGCCTTCGGCGAGCTGGACGGCCGCAAGAGCTCGCGCATGGAGACGCTGGAATCGGCCTGTATCGGCGCCGGGATCGACGTCGACGCCACGGACCGCATCGAGGACCGCCTCTGGCGCAAGTTCGTAACCTTGGCGCCGCTGGCCGGCGCCACCTGCCTCGGCCGCTGCCCGGTGGGTGGGGTGCGCGACGACCCGGTGCTCTTCGCCAAGCTGGAGGCCATGATCGCCGAGGCGGTCGCTCTCGGCCGGGCCCGCGGGGTCGAGCTGCCGGACGACCTGACGGCCCGCAGCCTGAAGGCGGTGGGCGAGCTGCAGGCCGACATGAAGACCTCCATGCTACACGACCTGGAGGCCGGCAAGCCCCTCGAGCTTGACTGGCTGAACGGTGCCATCGTGCGCCTGGGCGCCGAGGCCGGCGTTCCCACCCCCGTGAACGCCGAGGTGGTGGCCGCCCTTTCGCCCTACGCCGCGGGGAAGACGTAGCGGACCGTCTTGTTTCCGCCGGCATCGAGCCGCAAGGACAAAGAGCGTCCAAGCGTGCGATCCGCCTGCCGGATGGACAAGGCCTTGATGGCCAGCGCCGGTTGGCCGCACCGCCTATTGCGAACCGGCTGCCGTACGCCGGCCACGTGGTCGTAGCCCTTCATGACTTTGGCGAAGTTGCGGATCCTGAACGTCCGGTCCTGCGGCCAGCCTGCGAGGGGCCGAGGCGGCGGGAGCTTCAGGAGGGGAGGGACTCCGCGCCGCTTTGGCGGGACACTGGAGGCTCCTGTTGTCCCGCGTCGTGGGCCGCCCCGTCGCGGGCGTAGAAGATCAGCTCCCAGCGCCGGGCCGTCTCGTCGTGGCGCAAAATATAGAGACCGCCGTCCTCGCCCGACAGCTTGAAGTAGCGGTGGTCCGGTCCCAGCCAGCGGTCGAGGATCTCGGCGACGGCGAGCGTCCGCGAACCGAACCGCAGGCGGCGAGGCTCCTGTTCGCCCCGGTAACCCGCATAGCATTCGACACCCAGCAACAACCGCGCCATGACGGCCTCCCGTTTGCCGCCCGGAACGTGCCGCACCCTGAGGGCGACGGCGCGCGAGCGGATCCTCGTACAGTCTGACGCCTAAAGGTCCCGGGCTCAACACGCACGGTGTTCCGCCGGGGCGGCCGGAGACCGCAAGGCCGGGACGGCGTCGGGAGGTGCCGGGGCCTGCTGTGGGGGGCGCCCTACTGCGGCTTTGCTGGACATGGCGGAGGGCCGCGGGCCGTTAAGGATTGCGACGCTTTCGTTGGGCGCCGCGGTCGCCGATGCGTGTATCGAAGAAGTCGAATACCCGAATAAGTTCCTGGCCGGCAGGGATTGCATGGTTAATACACAGTTAAAGTAATACTAGATAAGTTCAGTTTTTAACCTAACGTAAATCGAAAATTAAATGTTCTATTCTTTGATATCTTCGCCCGAATATTCAGAGAAGTCCTGCCAAAAGGGGCCCGTAGTGAGACGTTTGACGATCATCGGGTCCCAGCTTTGCCGAAGTTGGGATCGGACGCGCGAACCGGTTGGGCGTGGCGCCTCGCCATGGGTGGAGCCCTTCGCCTGTTCGCGCCGCATGGGACATCGGGGCTGGGGAGCATCTAGGCGGGAGAGGTCCGACTAGGCGTGCGCCCCACCGCCGTGGCGCCCTGCGTCGGAGCGTCCACCGGAGACTAACCTCGCGAGGACTTGCAGGAGTGGCAGCGGCCCGAGCCGAAACAGCGTTGATGCAGAAGACGGCACCCCACCGGGTCAAGCTGGGGACGCAGCTTCTGTTCGGGCTCAGTCTGCTCGCGGTGGTGATGTCGCTGGTGGCGGGGCTGGTCATTCACCGGACAGAAAGCGACTATCTGAACGACCTGATCCGGGAAGAAAAAGCGAAGAACTTCAAGCTGATCCGCTCCTCCACCCTGGACGACGTCATCAGCGAGGACCTGCCGCAGATCCACACCACCATCCAGGAGGTGATCCGGCAGGATCCGGAGCTTGTCTCCCTGCTGATCGAGAACGAGGCCGGCCTGCCGATGTTTGCCTGGCACCGGGACGAGAGCGATGCGGAAGGCTCGGGCTTCAAGCTGTGGAGCGGCAAGAACAGCCACCTTTCGCTCTCCGAGAGCATCACCCTCGCCGGCGAGACCTTCGGCCAGATGACGGTGGTCTGGGACGTCTCCAACTCCGGACGCGAGGTGGCGCGGCACACCTTTCTGATCGTGCTCAGCGTCGGCGGGGTCTGCGGGGCCCTCAGCTTCCTGGTCTATTTCCTCATGAGCGGACTGGCGATCACGCCGATCGACCGCATCTCCCATCGCGTCGCGCAATTCCGCGAGGGCATCTACGACCGGCCCGTCGCGCTGCCGCAGTTCGCCTCAGAGGAGCTCGACCGGCTAAACCACTCGGTCGATTCCCTCGGCCTGTTCCTGCAGGACAGGCAGCAGCGCGAGGCCGAGCTGAAGGAGGCCAAGGAGCTGGCGGAATCGGCGAACCGGGCCAAGACGGCATTCCTCGCCAACATGAGCCATGAGCTGCGCACGCCGCTCAACGCCATCAACGGCTTCTCGGAGATGATGACGGTGGAGATGTTCGGACCGATCGGCGACGAGCGCTACCGGGAATACGTGCAGCAGATCAACTATTCGGGCAACCACCTGCTGGCGGTCATCAACGACATCCTCGACGTCTCCAAGGTCGAGGCCGGCAAGAGCGAGTTGAAGATGGACGAGCTCGACCCAAGCGAGTTGATCGCCTCGGCCGCCGACCTGATGCGCGAGCGGGCCGAGCGCAGCGCGCTGGCGCTCAAGGTCGAGATCGAGCCGCAGCTGCCGAGGATCGTCGCCGACGAGCGCCGGGTGCAGCAGGTGCTCCTCAATCTCATGTCCAACGCCATCAAGTTCACGCCGGCCGGCGGCGAGGTGGCGGTGAAGACCCGCTGGGTGGAAGGCCTCGGCCTGGAGATCTCGGTCTCCGATACCGGCATCGGCATCGCCGAGGACAAGCTGCAGACGGCGTTCGAGCCCTTCGGCCAAGTCGAGAACGCCTATACCCGCAAGTACGAGGGCACCGGACTCGGCCTGCCCCTGGCCAAGGCGCTGATCGAGCTCCACGGCGGCGAACTGTTCCTAGAGAGCGAGCCGGAGGCGGGCACGACGGCGCGGTTTTATCTGCCGACCGAGCTGGCCGTTCCCCGGTCGGCACCGAAGCTGCGCGCCTAGCGCCGCTTCTTGCTTGCGCCTGAATCCGGGCACCTGAATCCCGGCCGGTGCCGTTCCGCGCTGCCCCTACCCACGAAAAAAAGGAACGCCCGGGGCGCAGCCGGGCGTTCCCTTAACGGCTCCCCTGGTCAAAGCTGGCGTGGCACCAGGGGAGACCGGAAATCCTCTACCGTTCCAGGCGTGCCGGAGCCCATCGGGAGCGTTCGCTGCATCGGTCCGGATCCGATGTTGTGGGAGCGTTCGCTCCAATCGGCCTTCGTGCCCTTGGGCTCCAGATCGGCCATGGAGAAGCCTTCTCTCGATGCGTACAACCCGGTAACCGCAGACTAGGTTAGGACGGCGACCGTTTCCGAAGGCACAGCAAATCCCGTATAGGGGCTATGCGAAGAGTCCCTAAGCGTTTCACAACTCACGGTGTTACCGTTTTGGAGACACTCGGAGTCGGTGGGCTGTGCGGGGGGCTTTCCAGACCGAGCTCAAGGAAATCTTAACCCAATGATGGCTACTCAAGATTGAGAGTGGTTTTCGGCGAGACAACCATGTCGTCGAGGGCGGGCCGGCGGAAAAGATGGCGTTGGTGACCAAGAGCAGGGTTCAAGGCCCCCCGATCCGCGGCGAGGAGAGGTCGAAAAGGCGCGCCGACGGATCCCAGGACACGGCCCCCCTTTCCGAAAGCCGCCTCGTCGTCGTCGCCGACACGGGAGCCGCAGCGACCCAGGATAGCGACGGCCCCGGGCGGCCGTGCGAACCGGAAACACCTTCCACCGCCGCTGACGCGTTGCCCTCGCCGGGCAGGCGCGTGAAGGATGCGCTCTACTGTCCGCCCTCGTCCTACGGCCTCAGCACCTTCGTCGGCGCGCTGACCTATATCGCTTACGCCTCGCTGAACAGCGCCTGGTTGAACCCGGCCCTGTTCGCCATCGCTGTCTTTCTCCTGCTGACGATTCCGCTGCTTTCGAAGCTGAGCAACCGGATCGAGTTCGCGGTTGCACGCTGGACCGGACTTGAGACCGGCGGTCGAATTGCACGCTATACACTTCAATTGTTGGATAACCTTTTCCTGCTATGGATCTTTATCGCCGGCAGCGTGGTGGATCCGGCCGGTCTCGAGGGGATCGGCGGATTCTTCGCCGCGGCGGCCTGGATTACGATCGTTTCCCAAGGCGGGCAATATTTGGCCAATTGGCTGGCCCGCAAAGGGGTTGGGGATGCAGACCGCAACGTCGTTCTCGCCATATCGATCAGCGCGATCATCAACGCGCTGGCGGTCTCGGGTGTGACATGGATTCATCCGGTCTACGTCGCCATCAGCCTTTGTTTCGGAACGGCGATTTTCGGGTTGGGCCTCGTGATCGACGCGAAGTACCTCTGCGCGCGGGACAAGGCCGAAACCACCTAGCATCGCGAGCCCGGTCGGTCCGGGCCGGTTTTCGCTGGCGGGAGAGGCGGTCGTGAGCGCCGAGGCTCGCCAGCCGGCCGGGCAGGCTTCCGCGGAGCGCCCGGAGCCCGGAAAGGGCGCCGTTCCCGCCAGCATTCGGGTCAGGGTGGCGCACGACGTCGAAGAGATGATGCGCGCCTTCGCCATCCGGGCGGCCGTCTTCCTGAGCGAGCTCGATTGCCCCTATGCCGAGGAGTTCGACGGCAACGACTTCACGGCCACCCATTTCCTGGGCCTGGTGGACGGCGAGCCGGCAAGCACCTGCCGGATACGCTACTTCGCCGACTTCGCGAAGCTGGAGCGGGTGGCGGTCCGGCGGCAGTTCCGCAAGTCAGGCGTCGCGGGCGAGATGATCCGCTTCGCCTTGGAGTTGTGCCGGGAGAAGGGCTACAGCAGGCTCCACGGCCACTGCGAAGAGCGCCTCCTGCCATTCTGGGAACGTTTCGGCTTCATGGCGATCGAAGGCAAGACCTTCGTTCTCGCCGGTCACGAATACATGGAGCTGGAGTGCCGCCTCGAGCCGCACCCGGACCCGGTCACCTTCGACAAGGATCCCATGCTGTTCATCCGACCGGAGGGCGACTGGGACGAGCCCTGCTGGCTCGAGGCGCCGCAAGCCCCGCCGCCCGGCGACAGGGACAAGGGTTGGGAAGCCGAGATCAAGCAGCAGATGCAGCGGCTGGGTACGGGCCCGGGCACCGAGGAGCCGGGCGACCCGACGGCCGTGGAACCCGAGGGGCCAGCGGACCGCGCGTCCGGCCGGCGCAAGAGCAAGAGTGAGAGTTAAGGAGGCACGCGTGCCATCGAGCAACGACATCTGGCAGGCCGCATCCCTGCTCATCGGCGTCTACGGCGAGGAGGCCGTGGACTACGCCAACGGCCGCGGTTCGGCTCTGCGCCGCACGGGCGACCTGGCGGCCGCGGGCACCTGGGACCTGATCGCCTCCCAAATCGAGCGCCTGCTGCAGACCGCCCCTGTGGCCCGGCCTCACTAGCCCTTGTCCGCCGCGTCCGCCGCAACGGCGGGCGCGGCCTCACCGAATCCAGGCCTTCGTAAGGGAAGGGTCCTACGGGCCGCCCCGGCGCCTTGGCGCGGGACCGGCTAGTCCCGTCCGCCGACCAGCCGGACCTTCGCGTCCCCCGGCACCTTGGGCGGACAGAACTCCTCCCGGAACCACGGCCAGGTCCTCTGGTCGAACACGCTCTTGATCCAGTCGATCACGGCGCGCATGCGGGCGGTGCCCTGCAGGTTCGGGTGGTAGGTCAGCCAGATGTCCGAATGGGTGCTGAGGCCCAGGTTGAGGGGCACGATGCCGTCGCAGACCTCGCAGACGTAGGTCGGCAACATGCCGATCCCGAGGCCGGACTTGATGGCGGCGTACATGGATGCGCTCGAGTTGGTCGTGTAGCTGATCAGGTTGACCGCGCGGGCCAGCTGGTACCAGGTGGTCCAGTTGCCGATGTCCGCCTTGGCGTCGTTCTCGTCGGCGTGGTGGTCGAGCAGCCGATGGCGCAGCAGTTCCTCGGGCGAGCGTGGCGAGCCGTGGCGCTCGAGATAGTCCGGCGAGGCCCAGGGCACGAAATGCAATGTCCCCAGCTTTACCGCGATGAGATCGGCGGCCTGGGGAATCTGGTAGCGGATGGAGAGGTCGGTCTCCATCTTGAGCGCGTCGGCGGGCTCGATGGAGCACTGGAACTCGATGGCGATCCCGGGGTGCTGCTCCTGGAACATCGCCAACTGCGGAGTGAGCCAATAGGTCGCCAGGCCGTCGGTGATCGAGATCCGGACCGTGCCTTCCATGCGCTTGTCGGAGCCATGGACGTTCCGCTGGATCTCCAGGACGGTGTTCTCGATGTGGATGGCGGCATCGAGAATGCTCTCGCCCTCGCTGGTCAGGGAAACGCCGTTCGGCAGACGGTCGAACAGACGGACGCCCAGGCGATGCTCGAGGTTCTCGATCCGGCGGCTGATGGTCGGCTGGGTGACGCCGAGGTCGTTGGCCGCCTTGGAAAAGCTACCGGCCTTGCTGGTCGCAAGAAAAAAACGGAAATCGTCCCAGCTTGGAAAGGGTCCGGGCGACAGTTGGTCCTTCATAGCCTAAGCATAAGCCCCCAATCACATCCCAGGGGATAGAGATTAACACCATGTTAACCATTATATCCTTATCAGGCTCGTCCGATTCGAGACAATGCATTTCGTGATATCTTCCGGAAACTCAATTTGCGGCTGTCCGGCCCGAGCGAAACCTCTGGAAACGCGTGTGCGTCCGAGGAGCGGCCCAGGGGCCGATCCAGGGCCGATCCAGGGCCGATCCAGGGCGTTGCCGGCTTGGTTAACCAGGTGTACACCGCGCCGGCTCTATCCATGGGGTTCGAGGCAGGCCCTGCTGCAGAGCGGGCGATGACCTGTAGCATTTTCTGCCGAAGTTCCTCTAGCTCTTTGTGATATAAGCATTTTTGACTCATGACAGCGATCGCCGCCAAATCCGACTACAGGCCCTCCGGCCCCGTCTACCTGGCGACAGCGCTCTTCCTCGTGCTGGTCGGAAACCTGGCCATCGTCGCCTCCGGTGCTGTTGCCTTGAGCGACGGCTCGCTCAACGGGCCCGACAGCTACATGCGGCTCCTGCGGGTGACCCAGCTCTACGAGAGCGGCGACTGGTTCGATCACACCATTCCGCGCAGCAACGCCCCCTATGGCGAGGTGCTGCATTGGACCCGGCCGGCGGACCTTCTGCATCTCTCGGGCGCCTTGCTGCTCGAACCTTTCTTCGGCTTCGACCGCGCGCTCTATCTCTGGGCCATCGTGACCTCGCCCCTGCTGTTCGTTGCCATGATGCTGGCGCTGGTCTGGGCAATGGCGCCGCTGCTGGACGATCTTGGCCGCTTCCTGCTGATCCTCGCGCTGATCACGGAGGCGGCCATCTGGCCCCATGGCGCGCTGGGCCGGACCGACCATCACATGCTCATCATGCTGGTGTTCGCGGCGTCCCTGGGCGGCGCGATCCGTGTCATGGCGACGTCGGCGTCGGCGCGGACCGCGCTCCTGGCGGGCGCTGCGGCCGGCTTCGGCCTCTGGCTCAGTGTCGAGTTTCTGGTCGCTTGGGCGATCATCTTTGGCGCGCTGACCGTCTGCTGGATCACTCGGGACGGGCAGGGCGGGGACCAGGCCCGCCGGAACCTGTGGCACGCCCTCGGCATGGCGGGCGTCGTGCTGCTGGCGCTGGCCGTGGAGCGCCTGCCGTCGGACTGGTTCGCCGAGGCGTACGACCGGGTCTCCGTGGCGCATTTGCTGGTCGCCCTCCTGGCGGCGGCCTTCTGGGGCGTGGCCGCCTGGCTGACGGCTCGGCTGCCGGCTGCCGGCACGCCGGGCGGGAGGATCGCGGTCGGTGCCGGGGGCGCCGTCTGCGCAGGCGCGGTACTGCTGCTCACGTTTCCCAAGTTCCTGGGTGGACCGGAAGTCGACTACGACCCCGGCCTGAAGGACATCTTCCTCGACCGCGTGTCGGAGACCCGCTCGCTGCTGCCCGATAGCGTGAGCCAGACCGGATGGCTGCTGTTCTACTTGGGGCAGGCAGTCTTCGCCGTGCCCTATGTGCTGTGGCGCCTGTGGCGCCACCGCGGCGAAGAGACTTGGTATGGCTGGATGCTGATCGCGCTCGGCCTGCTGGTCTATCTGCCGCTGGCGATCTACATGCGCCGCTTCGGCGGACTGGCCGCCATGCTCCTGGCCGTCGCGGTCGCGGGTCTCCTCGGCGCGCTGCTGGCGCAAGAGGACGACGGGCAGGGTCGGCTGAAGCGCTTGCTGACCTTGGGGCTGGCGGTGCCCGCCGTGCTCTTCGGCGGCCTGGCCGTCGGCGGGATCCTGCTCAAGCAGAAATCGGCCCTGAACGCCCCGGACTCCTGCTCGGTCGGGCCCTTGGTGACCGAGCTCAACCGTCCCGACGGCCTGGGCCGGACGCCGCTCACGGTGTTGGCCCTGCTCAATTTCGGGCCCCAGCTCATGTACCAGACCCGGCACAGGGTCGTTGCCACGCCCTATCCGCGGAACGCCCAGGGCCAGCTCGATGCGGTGCGCATCTTCGCCGCCACGGATCCCGAGGAGTCGCGGCGGCTGGTGGAGGCGCGGGAGATCGACGTTATCGCCACCTGCACCCGTCGGCCCACCTACTGGGACATATCCGAGGACCCGGCGAGCCTCGACAGCCGTCTGCGGCGCGGCGAGCTTCCCGCTTGGCTGCGGGCGGTCAAGCTCGATGAGGGGACCCGCGAGGAGATCGGCCTCTTCCAAGTCGTGCCGACCGACACGGCAGAGAATTAACCCTGTCCTTTAACCCTTCTGTGATGACGATCAATTGACGCTGGGCCCTCGCCTGCCCAGATTTCGAGATGGCGGACCGCGGTCCGGCGCTCGCCGAGGCGCCGTTCCGCGCTCTTGGTCACGTCTCCTTAAGCGAGCGAGGCAGGGCCGTCAGACAGTCGCAAAACTAACCTGTGTCGTAAGCTCGCACCCTAGTTATTTGATTCGATTATTTCTTTACCTGTCTGGGGCTCTATCTGTTAAGGTCGGGCTCAGCGAATTGTTAACGGCGAGGCGTCAATAATAGGCGCTTGCGACGAATGCAGCGGGGGGCTAGCGACATGACCCTTTATATGCCAAAAGTAGTAGGCTATTATGCAGATGGTTAAGGTCTGAACCGGGCGCGGGCTTGGGGCGGACGAAGCTGGACCTGGCATGAACACTCGCGAGACTCTTCGGGTTCTTGCTGTCGCCGACGATGCCGAGGCGGTCGAGGATTTGCGACGCCTGTTCTCCGCCACGCCGGAGGATCGTCCCGAGGGCGGCCTAGGGCGTCTGGACGCGGAGCTCTTCGGCGCGGCCAGCTATCACGAGCACTATCCGCAAATCGACCTGGTCACCTATCGCTCCGGGGGCGAGGGCGTGCAGGCCGTGCGCCAGGCCCTCGAGAAGGAGCGGCCCTTCGCCCTGGTGTTCATCGACATGCGCCTGGCACCGGGGCTCGACTGGCTGCAGACGGCCGAGCAGGTTCGGGCCTGGGACCCGCGCGCCCACATCGTGATGATGGCCGGCTACTGCGACGTCCATCCTTTGGACATCTCTCTCAGGGTGCCTCCGGCGGACCGCCTGTTCTTCCTGCAAAAACCCTTCCATGCCCTCGAGGTGGAGCAGCTGGTCTACGCCCTCGGCGTCAAGTGGAAGGACGAAGGCGCGGCTGCGGGCGTGCGCCGTCCGGCGGTGATGCCCGAGGGCGCCGGCGCGCGCGCCCTGCTGGCGGCGATCCAGCATCACCCCATCGGCACCATGGTCTTCGACCAGCGCGACGCCTTGCTGGCGGCCAATCCCGAGTTCGTGCGGCTGTTTCCCGAACTGGCGGACGTCCTGGCGAGCGGCATGTCCTATGAAGAGGTGCACCGCTTCATGGCCGAGCGCCTCTTGCCGGAGGATGCGCTCTACGCGCCCGACGCCTGGGTCCGCGAACGCCTCGCCTGGCACGAGCAGAGCGGCGGCGCCTTCGAGCAGCGCTTCCTGGGCGAACGTTGGGTGCTCCTGTTCGAGCGGCGGGTCGGCCAGGACATGACCTACGCCCATTTCATCGACATCACCGAGGTCAAGAAGCGCGAGGAAAGCCGGGCCCGGGCCGGTCATATGACGGCGATGGCCCAGGCCTTCGCTGGCCTCTGCAAGCGTCTCAACATGCGTCCCGCCGGCCCGTCGGGGCAACTGGTCTCGCCTGCGGTCCTGGGCGATGACCCGCAGATCGCGGTGCTCGGCCGGTCCGACGGTTCTGCGGCCGCGGGGGACCGGCCGCAGCGGCTCAACCAGCGGCTGCTCGCGGTCGCCCAGCGTCTGGAGCTCGATCCCCAGTCCGCCAACCTGAACCGGGTGGTCGCCGAGCGCGCGCATCAGGGGGCGGCCTCAACTGGACGGTCCGAGATCGTCCTCGAGGCCGTCGAGGGCGCCGGGCTTTGGGACGTGCTGATCGACAAGGCGGAGTTCGCGGCGGCGCTGGACGAGCTGATCCGGAACTCGGTCGAGGCCCTGGACGAGTCCGGCGGGCGGATCGTCGTCGAGGCGGCCAATGTGCGCCTTACCCGGGACTTCGCGGCCTCGCGCAGCGGGCTTAGCGCCGGCGAGTACGTACGCGTCTCCGTCGAGGACGACGGACCGGGCATGACCGCCGATCTCGGCCGGCGTGCACTCAATCCCTTCTTCAGCTCCAAGAGCGAGGAGCGGCACGACGGTCTCGGGCTCAGCGCGGTCTACGGCTTCGTCCACCAGTCCGGCGGCTACATGGAGATTCACAGCAACGCCGGCGAGGGCACCAAGGTTGATCTCTACTTTCCGAGGCTGGCCCTCGATTCCGGTACACGCGGCGCCGATGTCCACGTGGTGGCGCCGCGCCGCCGCTCGCGGGCGTGAAGCGGCGCGAGGGGCCGGGCGAGGGCAGCCACGGTGTCGGCGCACCCGGAAAGCGGCGCCGACAAGGTTTGGGAGGAGGTTTAGAGTGAGGGTCCAGCGCCTTGTCCGCCACACGGGCGGCCCCTCGGACACCCCGTTCCAAAGGCTCGATTTCATCATGGGATCCGAGCGCGGCACTCTCCGGCTCCGAGAGGCCGCGGGACGGCAGGGTCGCCATGGCTAGGGCGGCACGCCTGCGGCTCTTCGGCGATTTCGCGCTGGAGGATGGCGACGGCCAGCCGATCGCGCTCACCCTGCGCAAGGCCGAGGCGCTGATCGCCTATCTTGCCCTGGCGCCGGGCCAGTCCTCCTCGCGGGAGAAGCTGGCGGCCTTGCTCTGGGGCGACTCCGACCAGGCGCGCGCCCGTCAGAGCCTGCGCCAGGCCATCTTCGCGTTGAGCCGGGCCTTCGCCCAGCGCGACCTCTCCTTGCTGCGCCTGGAGAGCCAGTCGGTCCGACTGGCGCCGGATGCGCTCGAGGTCGACGCGGTCGAGTTCGAACGCCTGGTCGCGGAGGGGTCGAAGGCGAATCTGGCCCTGGGCTGTGCACTCTATCGCGGCGAGCTGCTGTCCGGCTTCAGCATCGAGGAGCCCGAGTTCGAGCACTGGCTCACAGCGACCCGGCAGGTCTACCAGGACACGGCGCTGCGTGCCCTGGTCGACCTGCTGCAGGAACAAGAGAAGGCGGGCGAGCTGGACCCGGCCATAGAGACCGCCAGCAAGGCGTTGCGTATCGAGCCCTACCGCGAGGACATCCACCGCCAGCTCATGCGGGTCTACGCCGCCAACGGCATGCGCTCCTCGGCGCTCAGCCAGTACCGGGCCTGTCGCGACATCCTCGGCAAGGAGCTGGGCGTCCGGCCCGACGAGGAAACCACCGGGCTCTATCATCAGATCCTCGAGCAGGGTGGCGACACGCGCCCCAGCCGGCCCGGCGAGCGAACGCCTGCGGCGACGCCGGGCCCGGCGGAACGGGCGAGCGACGGGCTGGGCCGGCTGGTCGCGGCGCCCGACGGCGTCAGCGTCGGCCGCCAGCCGGAGATCGAGCAGCTCACCCGCTTGGTCGAAAGGGTCCGCGCGGACGGCTGCCTGGTCGCATTCGTCACGGGAGAGGACGGGATCGGCAAGACCCATCTCATCGATCGTTTCGGCTACCAGGCGGCGGCGGACGGCACGGTGCTCGCTCGCATGCGGGCCTACAAGACCAACGCCGGGATCCGCCTCGGCTTCTGGTCCGACGGGATCGCGGAACTGCTGGCCCAGGACGCCGCAGGTCTCGCGGACCTGCCGGCGCCGTTCCGGGGGCGGCTCGAACGTCTGACGACCGATGCGCCGCTGCCTGGCGCCGACGTCGACGACAGCGGAGACGGCGGCGACCTGCGTGATCTGGCCGGATCGCTCGCGCAGCTGATGCGACGGCTCGCCGCCGACAAGGGGCTGGTCATCCTCTGCGACGATCTCCACTGGGCCGACGATCACAGCCTGCTGCTCCTCTTTCAGCTTGTCCGCCAGCTGGGCTCGTCTCCGGTGCTGTTCGTCTGCTCCCAGTCCACCAGGGACATGCGGCAGCGGATGGCGCTTCGCGATCTGGCACAGGACCTGGAAAGCAGCGGCCGCCTGGCCCGCTTGGTCCTGGCGCCGCTGGGCCGCGAAGAGTCCCTCGAGCTTGCCTGGCGCCTTCAGCAGGCTTTGGGAATCAAGCGGGACAGCAAGTCCCGGCTCAATCGCATCTGGCAGCTGAGCGAGGGCAATCCGCGGATGATCTGCGAGTCGGTCCTGGCCGGCGCCGATTCCGATGGGTCGGGGCAGCCAGGCGAGATTTCGCTGCCTCGGGCCCTGCTCGACGAGGTTGCCCTGATCCAAAACCGGCTCGGCCCACGTGCCCGGGAACTCCTTGCGCTCGCCGGCGCCATGGGCAATCGCGCGGACTACCCGGTGATCGTCAGGGCGAGCGGCATGACCGAGACCGAAGCGGCACAGGCGATGGAGGAGCTGGCCGCCGAAAACGTGCTGTCCGTCTCCGGCCACGAGGCCGCGTTCGTCCACAAGCGGGTCGCTCATGCCGTCAGGGAGGATCTCCTGCCGCCCAGGCGCAAGCTGCTTCACGCGGCGGTCGCGCGGGCCATCGAGGAGGTTCACGCGGAGGAGATCGAGCCCCACTATCTCTCCCTCGCCGACCACCTCCGCGGGGCAGGCGACGCGCTGCGGAGTCTCGACTGCGAGCTCAAGGCCGCGCGGGTGGAGATCAGCCGCGGCCTTCCGGCGTCGGCGCGACGGTTGTTTCAGCGGGTCCTGGACTCGGCGCGCCGCCTGCCGCGCAGCGAGCAGGTCACGAGCTGCGAGATCGACGCCCACCTTGGACTCGCGGAGCTGGCGGAGGCGGAGGAGGACCGGACTCGCGCGCTTGTGGCTCTCGATCGGGCAGAAGCGCTGGTCGGCCCCCAGGGCGACACCGCGCGCCGCGCCCGGCTGGCCATGGCGCGGGCCCGGCTGCTCCACGTTTCTGGCGAGGTGGACGAGAGCTATCGGCTGGCGCGACAAGCCCTTGCCGACGCGGAACGCATCGACCCTTCGCTGCTTTGGCTGCCGGGAGAGCACCTGATCGGCCATCTGCACCTGATCGGTGGCAGCATCGGCCGCGTGATCGATCGCATGAGTCGGCGCCAGGCACGCTGCGCCGACCTAGACCTGAGAGAGGACGCGGCAGAAGCGGCCGCCATCCTCGGCCTGCTCTATGGCATGCAGGGCCGTTTCGGCGAGGCCGAGCGTTGGTCCGCTGACGCCGTCAGGCTGGCCGAAAGCATCGCCAACGAGGCCTATATGGCGGCCTGCCTGCAGGCCAGTGGCGTCGTTCGGTCCTGGCGTGGCGACGTCCAGTCGGCACTCGAGGCTTTCCATCGCGCCCTCGACATCGCACGGGCCCGCGGCGACGTCCTGCGGCTCTATAGCCTGACGGGACACAAGGGCTTCGCCCTACTTTCGGCTGGCGATGCCGAGCAGGCGGTCGGCGAGCTGGAGGCGGCGCTCGGCCAGGGGATCCGGCTCGGCGCTCGGCTGTTCCAGCCGCTCTTCAAGGCCTGGCTCGCCGAGGCGTCCATAGGGATCCGCAGCGACGAGGAGGTGATCCGCCTGGCGCGCGAGGCCCTGCGCCTGGCCGCCGACTGCAACCAATCCTGGGCCCGGTCGGTTGCCCACCGTGCCCTGGCGCGCCTGCTGTCGCGCCCCGGCTGCCGGGATCTCAATGTGGCGGACCGGGCCATCCGCACCGCGGTCGCCGCGCAGGGCAGCCTGGGGCTGCCGTTCGAAGCGGCGCGCTCGCTGGTGGTTCACGCCAAGATCCTGCGCGCGCGCGGCAACGCCCGCCGGTCCAGCGAGATCTTCGCCGAGGCGGGCGAAATCTTCGAGAAAATGGGGCTGGCGGCGGACTTTGACCGGGCCAGGACGATGGCCGAGGCCCTCAGGCCCGCGGCTGCCGGCACCAGCTAGAGCGAGCGGTGATGCTTAACCATAACCATCAAGGTTACCGGCCGTGCCGTGCTAACACTTCCAAAGCGTGCCGAGCCGGGCGACGTCTGACTTTTGTGCTGGCAGGAAACGGTATAGCCTCTATAGATCAATATACTAGGCCTTGTTCATCAGAAATCACATAAGTTGTTGTGCGGCGGCCAGGTCGTTAATGGAGCGTTAAGGCGCCGTCACAGCAGAAGAGTTAACAGAACGTCAAATTTTGCCGCCGAGATAACGCTCGCATGACGCTCTTCTTGATAAGACATACTCCATGGTTCGACATGCGAATGGCCTTGGGCCGGTCGATGTACGGACCGAGACCTACGGCCCGCCTTATATTTGGGGCAAAGGATTGTTAACAGGATTTCATTTGTTCGGTCCGGGGTCGTGACGTCATTGTCGAATCTATTACTTGGGGAATTGGGAATATGAGGAAGACAGGTCAGTTCCTAGCCCGCTTCTGGGGCGATGAGGGCGGTGCGGCTGCGGCCGAGTATGCTCTGCTTCTGGCGATTATTGCCGCCGGTCTCGCCGTTGCTGCGGGCGGGCTTGGGTCCGCGATCGAAGGTGCGTTGGACGAAGCGACGAATTGCATCAAGGACGGAGCAAACTCCAGCGGCGGTTGCTAGGTGTCAAGCCGTGTTGCGGCAAGCCGCAATCAATGAATCGGCCCGGCCGGCAGGAATTTCATACCTGCTGGCCGGGCTGATCGGCCCGGTTTCACAAAGGCTGCGGGTGGAACTGGCATCGACCGAAGGTCAACCCAATTGAGAGACGCAGTCGGCGAGGGTTGAGATCATGAGAATGCGCGCGTTTTGGATGCTCGGTCTGGCAGTCATACTTGCCGGGGCGGCAGTGCTTCTTGCCCAGAACTGGCTCCAGAGCCAGCAGCCACAGATCGTTGAGGTCCCCGCCGAGCCGCAGGTCCAGATGGCGACCGTCGTGGTGGCGGCCACGCCTCTTTACTTCGGAAACACGATCGGGCGTGAGCATTTGCGCGAGGTCCAGTGGCCTGCCGACGCGGTGCCGCCGGGATCCTTCACCGGCATCGACGAGATCCTCGGCGAGGACGGCGAGCGCCGGGTGGCCCTCAGGGCGATCGAGATCAACGAGCCGGTGCTGAAGAGCAAGGTCTCCGGGTTCGGCGGCCGCGCCAGCCTTTCGACCATCCTTTCGCCGGAGATGCGCGCCGCGACCATTCGCGTCAACGACGTCAACGGCGTGGCCGGCTTCGTTTTGCCTGGCGACCGCGTAGACGTTCTGCTGACGCGAGATGCGGGCGGCAGCGGTGGCGGTGAAGGCAGCAGCATGAGCCTTCTCACAGATATCCTGTTGCAGAACATCAAGGTCCTGGGCATCGACCAGGACGCCAACGAGGACCGCGACAAGCCGGGCGTGGTCAAGGCCGTCACCCTGGAAGTCACCCCCGTCCAGGCGCAGAAACTGGTGTTGGCCCAACGTCTGGGGCAGCTGTCGCTGGCCCTGCGCAACGTCACGAACGTGGAAGCGGAGAAGCCGAAGACCGTCACCCTGAAGGACCTCCGCGTCGGCGAGGTCAACCAGGAAGTCGGCACCGAAAAGGCGAAAGCCAAGAAGACCGTGGTCTCTACCAAGACCGTCAAGAAGAAGAACGAAGGGCTGTCCGTGCGGATTGTGCGCGGCCTGACGTCGACCAAGTATGAAGTTGAGCCGGAGCGGAAGCCGCTGTTCAGCGCGCCTTCGCAGTCCAAGCCCCTGAACCTGATTCCGCAGGCGGCTTCGGGCTCCAAGTCCGTTCCGGCACCCGCATCCGGCTCTGCCGGTGCGCCGGCCCCAGATTCTCAGGGGCTGGCGGTTTCCAAGCCAGTTTCGGCGCCGTTGAGTTTGTTGGAGCCGACTGACGACAAGGCCGCGGCCCTTGGGGCGGCGGGACAGTAGAGGGCGCCAGGTGGCGTGTTCGGTGCCGGATCGCAGTTTGAATTTCGTGGTTCGGCGCATCACCAAGTTAACGGGGGGAGCGAGGGTAATGATTAGTGTATTTTCCCACCGACCCGGATTTGTGTCTTTCCTTTCCGCGCTTACGGTTCTTTGCGCGCTTACGATTGCGGGCCCAGCGGCCGCGCAATCGCGCATCGTGACCGTCAGTGACGAGAGCAAGCACGCCGGGGAGTTCATCGTACCGATTAACAAGTCGCAGATCCTGCAGTTGGACGTTCCCTTTGCCGACGCCCTGGTTGGCAACGCGGAGATCGCTGACGTCCTGCCGCTCACCGACCGCGCAGTCTATGTGCTGGGCAAGTCGCTGGGCTCTACGAGCCTGACAATCTACGGCCGCAACCGCTCTTTGATTGCGGTCGTGGACCTCATCGTCTCGCACGACATGGACGGTCTGAAGGCTCGGCTCTTCGAGCTGATGCCCGAGGAGAACATTGAGGTCCGTGCGATCAATACCGGCGTTGTCTTGAGCGGCACCGTATCGAGTGCTGTTCATGCGCGGCGCGCTGTGACCATTGCCGAGCAATTTGCCGGCAGCGACGGCCAGGTGACCAACATGCTGTCCGTCAAAGGCAGCCAGCAGGTCATGCTGTCCGTCCGCTTCTCGGAGATCAATCGCTCTGAGTCCAAGCGGCTGGGCATCAATCTCGCGGCGATCGGCAAGGACTTCGCGTTCATCACCGGCGATGTTTTCACGGGCGGACTCTTCACTACGCTCACGGACAGCGGCGTCGATGTTAACAACCTTCCCGTTGGCTTGGCTGGGACTTTCGGCGTCGGCGTCGGCTCGCAGAGCCTCGGCGGCGGCGACTATACGCTTGCGGGCGCCTTCGACACCCTGGAGCAGAAGGGCTTGTTGAAGACGCTGGCGGAGCCGAACCTGGTGGCTCTGTCCGGTGACACGGCGAGTTTCCTCGCCGGCGGCGAGTTTCCGGTTCCCGTGGCTCAGGACGATAGCGACACCATCACCATCGAGTTCAAGGAGTTCGGCGTCTCGCTGGCCTTCACGCCGACGGTGCTGGAGGACGGCCTCGTCAATCTGATCGTCAGCCCGGAGGTGAGCGACATCGACCGCACGCCGATCGCGCCCGATGTGGAGACGGCCGGTTTCGAGATTCCATCTCTGATCACCCGGCGGGCCACGACGACGCTCGAGCTGCGCGACGGCCAGAGCTTCGCCATGGCGGGACTGCTGCAGAGCAGCTTCACGGACAACATCGATCAGTTTCCGGGGCTGGCCGATCTGCCCGTCCTGGGTACTCTGTTCCGCAGCACGGACTACCTGCGTAACGAAACTGAGCTGGTGATCCTGGTCACCGTGCGCTTGGTCGAGCCGGCGCCCGCTGGCTCGCTGGCGACGCCGGCCGATAATTTCGTGATGCCCAGCGATGCCGATCTGTTCCTCTTCGGACGCCTCGAGGCGCCCAATTCAGGCGTTGGTCCCTTGGGTGCCGGCGCCGGTGGGATCGACGGCAGCTACGGACACATCATCAAGTGAGGTCCGCGATGAAGATGCTTATCAAAACTATTCCCTTTGCCCTGGTTTTCGTGGTGGCCGCGTGTCAGCACACGGCGCCACTGGGCAGGGACTACGGCAACTCGGTCAGCCACAACGAGTCGGTCCAGGTCATCGACCCAGCACCTTCTTACGAAGGCATGGGTCCCCCGGACATGTTGGGGACCCGCGCGTCCAACGCCATCCGGCGCTACGACACCGGGAACGTGATCCGGCCGGAGGCTATCGACACCACCAACTAGGTGTTTGTTTGATCTCGTAACGAAGCCGGCCGATTCGCCACCTCGGCCGGCTTCCAAGGACACCAAAGAAGACATGCCATCTCGCCCGACCAGCTCAGATCTACCCGGCATCGCATTCGGCGACCGTGGCCGCGCCCGCGAAAGCGGTGTCGCAGCCACCGAGCCGATGCTGGCTGTCGCGCTGGTCGGCCCGATGGCTTGCGAACTCGATCATGGCTGCCCCAATCCGCCGGCGGGAGTTGCCTTGAGATCCGGGGAGTCGCGCCGCGGCGCATCCTCGGACAAGGGGTGTCCCCGAGCCTTTGCGGGTGGGGGCCTGTCGCCTTGCTGAGCGGGAACGAGGCCCATGCGGTTGCCGGAGCGACAGTCGGAGAGGCGGTCATGGCGGTAGGCCAACAACTCAATGTTGTAGCTATTGTGCGCTCGGGAGAGACCGGCAGCGCATTCCACGAAACCTCGATCGAGATGAACGGCACCAAGATGGACGTCCACGTGGGCAGGCTGCAGGACGTTCATCCCGATGTGGAAATCTTCGATCAGGTCGACGTTCTGCTGCTCGAGGTCGATCCGAGCGATTCCGACGAATTGGCGGCTCTCAGTACCATTATCAGCGAACGTTTTCCCAAGACCCCCGTGGTTGCGACCGCGGCCAATGCTTCGCTGCAGGACGTGCGCCAGCTCATGCGGCTCGGCGTCGTCGACGTCGTGCCGCAGCCGGTGACCGCGAACGACCTCAGCACGGCCATCGAATTCGCCATGCGCACCCGGCAGAGGAGCGACGACGGCGAGTCCGGGCGCGGCAAGATCATCAGCTTTCTCAAGGCCGGCGGCGGCGTCGGATCGACGACGCTGATCGTGCAGTCCGGCTACCTGCTGACCGAGGGCTATTCGGCGGAGGAGCCGGCCGTCTGCATCGTCGACCTGGATCTGCAGTATGGCAACGCGTCGCTCTACATGGACATAGACAACCGCGTCGGCCTGATGGACGTCGCCGAATCGCCCGAGCGCCTAGACGTGTCGCTCTTTCAAGGGGTCCTGGGATATCACGATACCGGCCTGCGCGTCCTAGCGGCGCCGCGCGATCTGATGCCGCTGGAGTCCATGACGGCCACGACCACCGAGGGCTGCCTGAAGGTCGCGGCCGATGCCTACCGGTTCGTCCTGGTGGACCTGCCGAACGTCTGGACGAGCTGGACACAGCAGGCTTTGCAGAACTCGGACATGATTGTGCTCGTGACCCAGCTCACGGTGCCTCACGTGCGCCAGGCGCGCCGGCAGCTGGATGCTCTGGCGAGCCATGGCCTGTCCGAGATTCCCACCAAGATTCTGGTCAACCGTTTCGAGAAGGCTTGGGGCCGGGGCGTGACCGCCAAGGAAGCCGGCAAGGCCATGAATCGGGACATCGAGCATTTCATCATCAGCGATTTCAAGACGGTCAGCGAAGCCATCAACCAGGGCGTGCCGCTGTCGAAGATCGCGCGCCGGACTAAGGTGGAGAAGTCCATCCGCGAGTTCTCCGACAGCCTCGTCAGGGACCTGACGGGGGTCGAGTCGCGCTCCGAACCTCGTCTTCGGATTGGCTTCAGCCGATAATCTAGGGGGTATTGGCAGATGTTCTTACGCGTTTCCAAGGAAGCTTCGGAAAAGGCCACGAGGCCGGTCGCCAACGATTCCGGCTTCTCCGATCCGATCCCCGCCAAGCTGAAGGACCGGGTGAGCGAGCTGGAACTCACGAAGGCATCGCAATACACCGAACTGAAGATGCGCATGCATCAGCGGCTCCTGGACATGATCAACCTCTCGGTGATCGACAAGATGCCGCCCGAGGAGTTCCGCAGGGAGATCGGCGAGATGGTTCGCGAGCTCCTGATGGAAGAGAACAAGCCCCTCAACCACACCGAGCAGACACAGCTGGTCGACGATATCCTCGACGAGCTGCTCGGCCTTGGGCCGATCGAGCCTCTCTTGAAGGACATGCGCATCACCGACATTCTCGTCAACACCTTTGCGCAGGTGTTCGTCGAGCGAGACGGCCGGCTGCACCTGACCCCGGTCCGTTTCAAGGACGACCGGCATCTCTTGCGCATCATCGACCGCATCGTGTCGGCCGTCGGACGGCGGGTCGATGAATCGCAGCCCATGGTGGACGCGCGCCTGGCCGACGGCTCGCGCGTCAACGCCATCATCCCGCCGCTCGCCGTCGACGGGCCGCTGCTCTCCATCCGCAAGTTCGCCCGGGTGCCGATCGACATGGACCGCCTGGTGGAGCTCGCCACCTTCCCGCGGGAGTTCGCCGATCTGCTGGAAGGCATCGTGCGGGCCCGCCGCAACGTCCTCATCTCCGGCGGCACGGGCAGCGGCAAGACCACCCTGTTGAACGCCATGTCGGCCTATATCGACGGACGAGAGCGCATCGTCACCATCGAGGACGCGGCCGAGCTGCAGATGCAGCAGACCCACGTCGCGCGCCTGGAGACCCGTCCGACCAACATCGAAGGCAGGGGCGAGGTGACCCAGCGCGAGCTGGTCAAGAACTCGCTGCGCATGCGCCCCGACCGCATCATCGTCGGCGAGGTGCGCGCCGGCGAGGCCTTCGACATGCTGCAGGCCATGAACACCGGCCACGAAGGCTCCATGACCACCATCCACGCCAACTCCTGCCGCGATGCCTTGGGCAGGGTCGAGCAGATGGTGGGCATGGCCGGCCTCGACATGCCGATGAAGAGCATGCGCGCCCAGATCGCCTCGGCGCTCCATGTGATCGTTCAGCTCGAGCGCATGAGCGACGGCCGCCGCCGTCTGGTCAGCCTGAACGAGATCACCGGCATGGAGGGCGACGTCGTCACCATGCACGAGATCTTCAAGTTCCGGCGCATCTCGACCGACGCGGAAGGCAACATCGAGGGCCAGTTCGTGGCCACCGGCATCCGGCCGAAGTTCATGGACGAGCTGGAGACCCGCGGCATCCGCATGGCCGCCGACATGTTCAACCCCAACCGCGTGCTTGGATAGCAGTCGCCATGTCGATCGAACCGATCTATCTGCTCTACGGCGCCATCTTCCTGGCGGCGCTGCTGCTGGTGGAAGGGCTCTACCTGCTCTACCAGGACACGCGCGGCAGCGCGGGAGCGGTCAACCGCCGCATGAGCATGCTGGCGACGGGCCGGGACTCCCAGGAGGTGTTCGAGCGCCTGCGCCGCAAGCCCATGTCCCAGGCCGAACGCTTCGGCTATCTGGGCACGCTGGCGATGCGGTTCGACCGCCTGATCGCCCAGTCGGGCCTGACCATCACGACCGGTCGGATGCTCCTGATCATGCTGGGCCTGACGGTGACGATCTATCTGTTGATGTTCTACTTCGTCAGCGCCGGCAAGCTGCCGGACGATCCGGCCGCCCTGGCGGGCTCTTTCCTGCTTCCTCTCTTGCTCGGAATCGGCGGTCCGATCCAGTACCTGAAGGGGCTCAAGGCAAGAAGAATCAAGAAGTTCAGCGAACAGCTGCCGGACGCGCTCGACATCATGGTGCGCAGCCTGCAGGCCGGTCACCCCATCAGCGCCGCGGTCAGCCTCGTGTCCAAGGAGATGTCCGACCCCATGGGGACCGAGTTCGGCATCGCTGTGGACGAGATGACCTACGGCCTGGACATGCGCGAGGCGCTCGAGAACATGGGCCGGCGCATCGAGATACAGGATTTCCAGTATGTGGTGGTCTCCATCAATATCCAGCACGAGACCGGCGGCAACCTGGCCGAGGTGCTGCACAACCTGTCAATGGTGATCCGCGATCGATTCCGCATGTTCAAGAAGATCCGCGCCCTCTCCTCCGAGGGCCGCATGTCGGCGGTGGTCCTCTCGTTCCTGCCCTTCGCGGTCGGCGGCCTGATCTTCGCCGGCAACCCGAACTTCTACCTGGAGGTTGTCGACGATCCACTCTTCATGCCCATGATGGGCGGTGCGGTCGGCCTCATGCTTGCCGGAATCTTCATCATGTACCGCATGGTCAACTTCCGGGTCTGAGCGGAGCGAGCCGATGAGTTTCCTGAATTCACTGATTCAGAGTCTAAGCGACAACTTCGGAGAGTTCTTCTCGGACACTTCGACGCTGCCCCTCTCGCTGCTGTTCCTGGCGGTGTTCATCGGCGTGCTGGCGGTGCCCCGCTTGGTCACCTCGCGCACGCCGGTCGAGCGGCGCCTGGCCCCCACCGGCCAGATCAAGCAGGTCGAGGGCGCGCCCTCTCTGCGGCCGGGCGAGACCAGTTCCATCTGGGGCCATCTGCTGGCCGGGCTGGAGAAGCGGGCGGTTCCGATCAACGAGAAGGAGCGGACGACCGCGCGCGTGCGCCTGATCCAGGCGGGCTACATGGGCCCCAACGCCGTACGCAACTACTTCGCCGTACGCCTGATGCTGTCGGTCGGCCTGCCGGTGGCCTTCCTGCTGGCCTCGCCTTTCGTGAACAGCGAAATGCCGGTCGAGAACGTGGTGGTGATCACCGTCTGCCTGCTGGCCGCCGGCCTCTATCTGCCGTCGGCCTGGGTCTCGAACCGGATCCGCGATCGCCAGCGGGCTATTCAAGAGAGCTTTCCGGACGCTCTGGACATGCTGATGGTCTGTGTCGAGGCCGGTCTTGGCCTCGATTCGGCCTTCACCCGGGTCGGCTCCCAGATGGCGGCGGCCCATCCGGTCCTGGCCCAGCAGTTCGGCCTGGTTTCCTTGGAACTGCGGGCCGGCAAGTCGCGAGAAGCGGCCTTGCGCAACTTCGCCGAGCGCATCGGTCTTAACGAAGTTACATCCTTTGTTGTTCTATTAATTCAATCAGATCAGTTGGGAACCAGCGTGGCACAGACCTTGCGGGTCCAGGCCGACGAAATGCGCGTGAAGCGCATGCTCCGGGCCGAGGAGAAGGCGCATATGCTGCCCGTCAAGCTCTCCATTCCTTTGGTGCTGTGCCTGCTGCCCTCGATGGTCGCGGTGGCGGTGCTTCCGGGCATCATCCGCATCATCAGGGATCTCATTCCGGCCCTGGGGGGATAACAAGTTGAATTGGGGCCAAGTCGAGGAGGCAAGAATATGAGGATTGGTTTATTCATTCGACTGATTGTGGCGGTATTGCCCTTTGCGGCCGCGGGTTGCGCGGATTCGATTACCGATATCAGAGCCACCAGCAGCGGTTTCGCCTGGTCCGCGGAAGACCTGGCGGCCTCGCCCTACGAGCGCGGCAAGGAGCACTTCCAGGCCGGGCGCTACGGCCTGGCGGTCAAGCAGTTCGAGGCGGCTCTCAGCCAGGATTCCAAGTCCGTGGAGGCCTTGAACGGTCTGGCGGCGGCCTTCGACCAGCTAAAGCGCTTCGATCTGGCCGAGCGCTATTATCTGCGGGCCCTGGGCGTCGATCCCGAGAATGCGCAGACCCTGAACAATCTGGGCTACTCCTACATGATGCAGAAGCGCTACGACCTGGCGCTGACCTATCTGCGCAACGCCGAGGCCATGGACCCGGAGAACGCCCACATCCACAGCAACGTGCAGCAGGCCGAGGTCGGCCTGGACATCGGCAGCCGGGATTTCGTGGCCTCGTCCGTCGACCCGATGGGCGACTACGATGCGATCGAGGCCGCGCCGACGACGACGGAGGCCCGCTCCCTGCCCGAGGTCGCCGAGGCGGCGCCGGCCGGCGACCTTCTCTCGGCAGCCGGAATCGAGGCCGTGAAGGCCCCCGGCAAGCCCTGGATCGAGCGCACCTCTCCGGCGGTTCAGACCCTGATCACGCAGCCGAGCCAGGAGCTTCTGGCAGCCATGCGCGAGGCCGAGCTGCCGACGCGGATCGCCAACTTCCGGGCCCAGGCGGCGGTCGCCAAGCTGCAGACCCAGCCGACGCCCTGGCAGGCCAGCAACCTGCTGATCGCCGAGCGCGTGGTCGAGCGCGACCTGGCCGGCTCGGTGGGCCAGGATCACCTGTCGAGCGACCTGGCCGCGCAGCCGGCCAGTGCGCCGACCGTGCCGGTCCAGGTAGCCCAGCTTCCGCCCTTGATGGAGACCGGCGCGCACGGGCCGCACCTGCCGATGCTGGCCAGCCTGACGCAGCTGTCCGCTGCGGCGGTCGACACGCCTGTGGTGAGCGATGCGGGCCTGGCGCCGGTGGTTCCGGTGCAGATGGCAATGTTGCCGCCCATGGAGCCCGCTTCCGGTGAGACGGCCGCGCCGTCGCCGAGCGGGACGGCGAGCGACCAGACGCCCTTCGCGCCGCCCAGTGACCACGAGATGCCTCTCATCGAGGTGTCCAACGGCACCGGTCGCCTGAAGATGGCGTTCCGGACGAGCGTTTACCTGGAGGAGCTGGGGGTTTCCGTCGGCCGGCTGACTAACGCCGACCATTTCAGCCATCAGGAAACCGTCATCTACTACCGTACCGAATGGCTGCACAAGGCTCAGGAACTGGCGGCGATGCTGCCGGCCGAAGTGACGCTGGAAGCAGCCCCTGACCAGCGATCGGACGTTAGAATCCGGCTTGGAGGCGATCTGTTGAACTTCGACAAAGGCTTGTTCTATGCAAACAGAGAGTCTTCCGATCCGTCGACCGGCTAGGATCCACATCAAGACCGACGCTCAGGAGAGCGGCCAGGGCGCGCGCAAGGCGCCCCTGGCCGCCTTGCTTGTTCTGGCGCTTGCGCTCGGCGGTTGCACGGACGTGCTCTACTCGGAGCCCCCGGTGACCAAGGCCGAGCCCAAGGCTGCCATCGCGGTGCCGCCGCAGGCGATCGAGCTGACGCAGCGGGCGATCGACGAGGGGCGGTTGGAGGATGCCGAGCGCATGCTCGAGCATATCGTCTCGATGGACGCCAAGAACCCGGAAGTCCGGCTGCTGGTCGCGGAACTGCGTTTGGCCAGCGGCAAACCGGCTGAGGCCTTGAACGCCTTCGAACGGATCAAGGACGAGCCGGAAGTGGCGGCCCGGGCGCTTCAGGGCATGGGCATCTCCATGATGCTCATCAACAGCAAGCAGCCCGGCTTCGAGAACCTGCAGCGCGCGGTGGAGATGGATCCGAGCCTGTGGCGGGCCTGGAACGGCATCGCCTCCTACTACGATACCAAGGGTGCCTGGAACGAGGCGGTCGCCGCCTACGATGCCGCCCTCGCCGAGCGACCGGATGACGCCATGATCCGCAACAACCGCGGCTTCTCCTACTTCATGCAGGGCAAGCTGGACGAGGCCATCGCCGACCTCCAGCGGGCCCTGCAGCTCGATCCCGAGCTGGAGCCGGCCCGGGCCAACCTGCGCTTGGCGCTGGCCTGGAGCGGCCGCTACGTTCATGCCCTTGCCGGCGTCTCCGACCGGGACATGCCGGAGGTGCTGAACAACGTCGGCTACGTGGCCATGATGCGCGGCGATCTGGAGAACGCCGAGGCCTACCTGCTGCGGGCCATGGAGGTGGACCCCAGCTTCAACGAGAAGGCCTGGCGCAACCTCGCCTACCTGCGCAATCTGAAAGAGCTGAGCGAGATCGAGCCGCCGGCCCCGGCGGTGCTGCCGCCGGAGACGATGGCCGAGACGATCGGCGAGTAGGCGCTTTTCCTAACGCGGAACCTGAAGCAGGTCCCACAAGCTTCGGAGTCTCGGGATGGACGGCTTCGCCCTCTGGGTCCTCTATGGGGCGTTCGGGCTCTTCACCCTGTTGTGCCTGATCGCCGTTGCCTTCGACGTCTGGAAACTGATCATTCCCAACGCCGTGTCGGTGCTGTTGGTGGCGCTGTTCTTCGCCACGGCCCTGGCGCTCAATCTGCGTCTGGGCTTCCCGGTTTCCTGGCTGTCGCACCTCGGCGCCATGGCCGCCGTCTTTGCCGCCGGCCTGCTGTGCTATCTCTTCCATGTGCTCGGGGCGGGCGACGTCAAGCTCCTGACCGCGATCTCCCTCTGGGCCGGCTTCGACCATCTCGCCGAGTATCTGTTCATCGTCGCCCTGACGGGGGGCGCCCTGGTGCTGGCGCTTCTGTTGCTGAGGCGGTTGGTGACGGGACTGCTGCTCTATCACAGCGCGCCGCAGACCCTCACGGTGCCGCGCATCCTGGTGAACAAGGAGCACGTTCCCTACGGGGTCGCCATAGCTTTGCCGGCTATCTATCTGTCGACAAAGCTTCCGCTCCTCGGCGGATTTCTTTTCTGAGGGATCGCCCAGCGGCCTGGGCCGCAAACGAAGGCGGCGCCCGGAGACCGGACGCCGCCTTGTTCTATCGTGTCATGCTAGCGGCGGCTTGATCCGCAGCGGATCGTCCCCATGCGATCCGCACCCCCGGAATCGCCGCCTGATATCTCGGCTCGAAGCTAGGCCCGGGCCTCTCCGTTACGCCAGATCGGAACGAAAGGCTTCCGCCTGGCGGCGGAGACCGCTTTCTTCGGCGCCGGACGACGCGCGGCGGCCGTGCGCTTGGCGGCGGCCTTCTTCGGCGCGGCCTTACGGGCCGTGGTCTTGCGGCTCGCGGCCTTCTTCGGCGCCGCCTTGCGGGCGGTCGTCTTGCGGCTCGCGGTCCTCTTCGGCGCCGCCTTGCGGGCGGTCGTCTTGCGGGCCGCGGTCTTCTTTGGCGCCGCCCTACGAGCGGTCGTCTTGCGGGCCGCCGTCTTGCGAGCGGTCGACTTGCGAGCGGTCGACTTGCGGGCCGCGGTCTTCTTCGGTGCCGCCCGACGGGCTGTCGACTTGCGGGCAGTCGACTTACGAGCGGTCGACTTGCGGGCCGCGGTCTTACGGGCCGCAGGCCTGCGGGCCGCCGTCTTGCGGGCCGTGCTCCTACGGGCCGTGCTCTTACGGGCCGTGGTCCGCTTCGCCGCGGCTCTACGCGCGGTCGACTTCTTGGCGGCGGCCTTTCTCTTCGGCGCCGCCCTTCTGGCGGTTGACCTCTTGGCGGCGGCCTTCCTCTTCGGCGCTGCCTTCTTCTTCGCCGTGGGCTTGCTGGCGGACTTGGCAGCCGGTTTCATCGTGGGTGCCTTCGCCATGGCCTGCGCGGCCGCTTGCAGCGCTTTCTCGGCGGCGCGGAGTTCCTTCGCCGCCGCTCTCAGGTCCTTCATCATCTTCTGGTACTGTGCGGTCGACATGCACTTCATTGCGGTCGACGCTTTAGCCCTAGATACGGTCCTTCGCGCCGACGTGGTTCGCTTAGCCATGTTCCTAACCTCTTGGTGTGTGTTGGAAAAATTGCATGACTCGATGCAGTGTGTGCTGTAGGGACAAATCGTTAACAAATCCTTTACGAGATTTCGAAAATGTTTGCCCGCAAAGGCCGACCGTCCGCGTTCGCGGAAGAGCGACAAGGGGTCGTCGCGGCGGCCGAGCGTCATTGCCCGTAGATTCAACCAAAGAATCGCCTCTTCGTTCCGACAGTTGCGCCGTCGAACGGCGAAACAGGCGCGCGCGCGCGTTGCGCGACGGCGCGGGCGAACGCGATGCTCGGGGGATTCAAACGCGCGCGCTGAGGAACTCGGGAAGAATCGCGATGGAGTCGATGCGTCCGTCCGGCCGTACCCGAGGATGCTCGAGGTCGCGCTCGGTGAACTTTCCCGTCCTCACTTGCACGGCTCTGATGCCGGCGTTCCGTGCGCCGCCGATGTCGGCGTCGATGTCGTCGCCGACCATGATCGCCTCGGCGGCCGCGACGCCCAGGTCGTCGAGCGCCAGGCGGAAGAAGTCGGGCGAGGGCTTGCCGACGACCGCGGCTTCGGTGTCGGCGGCGTATTCGAGCGCCGCGACGAAGGGGCCGACGTCGAGGCCGATGCCGTCGTCGCGCTTGCAGAAGCGGTTCTTGTGCAGGGCGACGAGACGCGCGCCGCGGCGCAAGTGGCCGAACAGCCGGTTCATTAGATCCCAGTCGAAGTCCCTGTAGAGGTCGCCGACCACCACGGCGTCCACCGGCCCGCCGTCGCTGCTGTCGGGACCGACGATGTCGAGGCCGGCAAAGTCTTCCGCCGCCTCTTCGGGCGCCGCCAGGCAGATGCGCCGGGCGTTCCAAGAGCCGAGCAGCCGACGGGCCGCGGCCAGCGGCGTGAACAGGGCGTCGATCTCGATCTCCAGGCCGAGGCTGGCGAGGCGCTTGGCGACGCCCGCGCGCGAGCGCGTGGTGGTGTTGGTGAGATAGCGCAGCCCCAGGCCCATGGCGCCGAGCGCGTCGACCGCATCGAGCGCCCCGGCGACCGGCCGGTCGCCTTCGTAGAGCACGCCTTCCAGGTCGAGAAGCACCGCCTTCACTGGCATGGCGCAAGTCTAGCACCGGCTCCGGCGGGGCCAAAGGGCCGAGAGGCGGTCCGGCCGGAGACGCGCCGCCGGCGAATCCGGCTATGCGCTCAGGTCGTGCGGACGCGCGAGGCGGGCAGGCGGATGCTCACCGCCGTGCCTTCGCCGGGCGCGCTGTCGAGAGTCAGCGTGCCGCCGTGCGCTTCGGCGAGCGCCTTCGAGAGCGGCAGGCCGAGGCCGGTGCCTTCGAAGCGGCGCGTGAACTTGCAGTCGACCTGGCCGAAGGGGGCGAGCGCGGTCTCGAAGTCCGCCGGGTCCATGCCGATGCCCGTGTCGCTCACCTGCATCAGGAAGCCGCCGTCGTCCTCCATCTGGACCGCCACTTCGATCTTGCCGCCCTCTGGCGTGAACTTGAGGGCGTTGGAGAGCAGGTTCAGCAGCACCTGGCGCAGCTTTACCTCGTCGGCCCAGAGATGGACGTGCCCGTCCTCGATCCGCGACTCGATGTCGATGCGCCGCCGGATCGCGGTCTCGGTCACCACCCTCAAGGCCGAACGCATCAGCTCGGCCGGCTCGACGCTGTCTTCCGTGAGCTCGAGCTTCCCGGCCTCGATCTTGGTCACGTCGAGGATCTGGTTGATCAGGGTGAGCAGATGGCGGCCGCTCTCGAGCACGCTGTTGAGGTATTCGTGGTAGCGCTCGGTCCCCAGGGGGCCGAACTCCTTCGACGTCATGATCTCGGTGAAGCCGATGATGGCGTTCAGCGGCGTGCGCAGCTCGTGGCTCATGTTGGCGAGGAACTGGCTCTTGGCGCGGCTCGCCGAATCGGCGGCCTCGATCGCCTGCTTGAGCGCCTGTTCGCGTTCGACAGCGTCGGTCATGTCCTGGGCGGTTCCGCGAAAGCCCGCTAGCGCGCCGCTCTCGCCGTCGAACAGCGGCAGCCCGTGGACGAGGAAATGCCGCGCCTTGCCGTCCTTGTCCGCAAGGCGCACCTCCAGGCCCCGGAAGGGCGCGCGCCGTCCGGGGTCCGCAAGGCGCTCGCTGAGGACGTTCGAGCCGGTCTCCAGGAAGCTCCAGGGGTGCCCGACGAGGTCGTGTGGGTGGTAGCCCAGGAGGTGCAGGATGCGGGGTGAGACGAAGGTGATGACGAGCTCGCTATCGCATTCCCAGATGATGTCGGAGACCAGTCGCGTCACGTCGCGCAGGCGCTCGTCGGACTCCTGCAGCCCGCGCAGCCGGCTGCCCACGCCGTCGGCGGGGAAGTAGCGCGAGACCAGCAGGACCGATCCCGCTTCCGGGTCCCTGACCAGCTCGTGCCAGGCGAGGAAGAAGCGCGGCTGGCCGTCGATCCTGAGAGTCAGGTCTTCCGTGTAGGCGCGGCCGAGGCCCTCGATGATCGCCGCCAGGTCGGCGGCGGGCGTCAGGGCGCCCGCTGCGATCAGGGCATCGAAGATCCGCCGGAAGGCGGGATTGGCCAGCTTCAGCTCGCCGTTGCCGTCGCGGACCGCGAGGGGCGGGCCCGACTCCCAAAGGCTCTCCGGCAGCGGCGGCGCGTCCGGGTCGTGGGCGGCGGTCCGGTCGGTGAAGGCGATCTTGAGGGCGTCGATCATGTGACGCGCCTCGCTCGCGGCTTCTTCCCCTGCGGCGGGTCCCGTCAGGACGCGCGGCGCCTCGACCTGCGCCTGCTTGGCGGCGTCAGTGGACACCGCCGCCTGCCTGGGCGACCAGGCCTTCGTCTCCGTCGCCGTGCCAGTGGCGCAGGGCCTCGAGCGCGATGGCCGGCGTGATGCGGTCGAAGTACTGGACCACGGTGCCGACCTCGCGCGCAGGCGTGGTGTTGGACTTGGTCTGTGCCCGGCGGATCAGCAGGAAAAGCTCGATGAAGCGGCTCTTGGGCACGCCCAGGGCGCGGCAGGCGGCGGCCAGCGCCTTGCCCTCGCTGCCGTAGAGCACCTGCTGCAGGATCGGCGGGCGCAGGCCCGCCACCTGGCCGAAGAGGGCCTCGAAGAGGTCGACCTTGCCGCTGCGCAGCACCTTGATCAGCAGTTCCGGCGTGATCTCCCGGGAATCGGCGAGGACGCGAGCGAGATCCTGGGAGGCCGACTTTGGCGCAGCATCGCCAAAGGGTTCGGCGTCGTCCTCGACCAGGTCGCTGGGCAGGCCCTGGAACTCCCGGTCCAGCACGGCCGGGTCCAGGTCGTAGCGCGCCACCAGGCGGTTCTTCAGCTCCGCGGCGACGCAGCCGTAGATCTTCCTGGCGAGCTCCGGGTTCAGGTCCTCGCGCAGCACCAGGGGTTCCTGGTAGCTGTCGATCTGACGCGACTCCTCGACCAGGTAGCTCATGGTGGCGTCGGAGATGCTGGCGTTCTTGTTGGACAGCAGCGTCGTGATGACGTCCCGGTCAGCCGTCTCGACCAGGACCTCCGAGACCGTCTCGCTCACCATGTCGCGCATAGCGACGGACATCTGATGCTGGCGGCCGCGGCTGCGGATCACCTCGATCAGCTCCTGGTCGTGCAGCAGGGGGCTGTGCAGCAGGACCGGCCGGGCGACCTCGATCTCGTCGTTGGCAAGGGCGACGATGACCTCCTGGGGCACCGCCGAGCGGGCGGCCAGACGCTCGGCCATCTCGCGGCGCACGGCGGTCTCGAAGTCGGCGATGAGCTTGTTCAGGATGTCGCCCATGAGCGCCTGCTCGCGGTCGCTCAGCTCCGGCTGGCGCTCGGCGAAGAGGTCGCTCAAGCTGTTGGCCAGCACCCTGCGGCTGCCGAGGGACTGGTCCTCGGCAAGCCTCAAGAGGTCTCTGGGGCTCTCGTCGACGCCGGTCATGGGTCTGCCGCTGCCTCGAATGCCGGTCGTACAATGCCTGTCGTACGCAGGGGCGCCGCCCGCCGGGCGGACGCAACCGCGCCGTCCGCCGAAAGCGCGGACGCAATACACCACGCGTAGGGTGGCAATTGGGGCTTAATTATTGATTAAGTTAAGGCTTTTCTTGAAATTGTCACACCAGCAGGGGCTTGGCGGCGGCTGCCGCCTCAGGTCCCGCAGGGGGCGGGCTCGCGGCGGGCGCAGATCCTCTGCACGGCCGCCGGGCTCGGGTCGGCGATCTCCAGGTCCTCGTGGGCCAGGACCCGCAGGTGGCCGCGCACCACCTCAAGCAGCTCGCCCTGCCGCAGCAGGTAGTCGGGGTTGCGCGGCCGGCCGAAGCGCTCGTGGCCCCGGGCGAAGGTCTGGTAGAGCAGCAGGCCGCCGGGCGCCACGGCGTCCACCAGATGGGGCAGCAATGGCCGGTGCAGGTAGTTGACCACCACCACGGCCTCGAACCGCCGCCCGGCGAGGGGCCAGGGGCGGCCGTCCTCGAGGTCCGCCTCCAGGGTCTCCAGATCCGCATGCTCCACCAGGTCCGCAAGTCCGGCCAGGTCGCGGTCCACGGCCAGGACGCGGCAGCCCCGGTCGAGGAAGTGGTGGGCGTGGCGGCCCGACCCGCAGGCGAGATCGAGGACCAGACCGCCGGTCGGCACCAGGTGCGCGAAGCGCAGGATCCAAGGGGAGGGCGCCGAGAGCCGCCAGTGGGGATCAGGGCGGGGGTCGGTGCCGGGTCTAGGCCGGGAAGAGGGTCCGGTCACGGGCTTTGTTCCGCCTTTGTTTACGCCTTTTCGTCAACCTTGGCGCTTCGGCCCCGGATCGCGAGAGATCTTGTGGCCGCGGCCGTTCGACGCCATCTGTAACCGTAGTATAATAGTCGTAGAGCAAGCGGCGGATTTGGATGATTCTTTATAATCTCAAGTGTCGGAAGGGCCATGTCTTCGAAACCTGGTTTCGGGACTCGGCGGCTTATGACCTCCAAGCCGAAGCGGGCGTCATCGAGTGCCCCGTGTGCGGCTCGACCGAGGTCGAGAAGGCCATCATGGCGCCCCGGGTGGCGAGATCGGCCGGCCGCAACCGCGCCGTGACGCAGGTTCAGGAGGAGCCGGCGGCCAAGCCCGCGCTCGCGGCGACCCCCGAGGCCACGCCGGTCGCACCCGTGGCGGTGGCGGGCGGCGCGGGCACCAAGGCCGTGCGCGAGACCGCCCAGTCGGCCAAGGTGCGCCGGGTGCTGCAGGAGCTGCGCCGCCACGTGGAGGACAATTTCGACTACGTGGGCCCGGCCTTCGCCGAGGAGGCGCGCAAGATCCACTACGGCGAGACCGAGGAGCGCCAGATCTACGGCGAGACCAGCCAGGAGGAGGCCGAGGAGTTGGAGGAGGAAGGCGTCTCCGTGCGCCGCATCCCCTGGCTGCCCCGCGAGAACTCCTGATCCGCGAGACCTCCCGAGCCCCGGCCGGGGCTCGCCTGCCCGGGCTCACTCCTTTACGGCGAACAGCATGTAGTTGACGTCCAGGTCGCGCGAGCGGCGCCATTGGTCGTTCAGCGGGTTGTAGCCGACGCCGGCGAGCTCCCGCGCTGTCACGCCGTTCGCGCGCAGGGCCCGGGTCAGCTCCGAGGGCTTCCGGAAGCGGCGCCAGTCGTGGGTGCCGCGCGGCAGCCAGCGCAGCAGATACTCGGCCCCGACGACGGCGAGCAGGAAGGCCTTGGGCGTGCGGTTCAAGGTGGCGAGCGCCAGGGCGCCGCCGGGCCTGACGAGGGCGCAGGCGGCGGCCAGGAAGCCCTCCACGTCGCGAACGTGCTCCACCACCTCCATGCTGACCACCAGGTCGAAGCTTCGGCCCGTTTCGGCCAGCGCCTCGGCCGTGCTCTCCAGATAGGCGATCTCCAGGCCGACCTCCCCGGCGTGGGTCGCGGCGATGCGGACGCATTCCCCGCTGGCGTCGATCCCCGTCACCCGCGCCCCGAGGCGGGCGAGCGGCTCCGACAAGAGCCCGCCGCCGCAGCCGAGGTCCAGCACCTCCAGCCCCGCCAGGGGCCGCTCGCCGGCCGGGTCGCGGCCGAAATGGCCGCAGGCCGCGTCGCGAATGAACGCGAGGCGCACGGGATTGAGCCGGTGGAGGGGCCGGAACTCGCCTTCGGGATCCCACCAGGCCTCGGCCAGGGCGGCGAACTTGGCGACCTCCTCCCGGTCGACGCTGGCACCCTCTGCCGGCTCCGCCGCTGGGCCTGTCATGAGCTCTCCTCGCCGGTTTTCCGCCGCGGGCGGCCCACTTGCGTGGGTCGAGGCTTGAGAGTATGGATAGCCGCCTTGTTCCGGGCAAGGCAGGCTGCCGCAGCGGGCCCGACGGCGGACCTTTCACGCGCAGGATCGGACATGGCCCGAATCGTCATGAAATTCGGCGGGACCTCCGTGGGCGACGTGCCGCGTATCCGCAACGCCGCCGCCCGGGTGCGCGCCGAGGTCGAGGCCGGCAACCAGGTGGCGGTGGCGGTCTCGGCCATGGCCGGGGTCACGAACCGGCTGGTCGACTATGTGGACGAGGCGGCCCGCATCTCCGACCTCCGGGAATACGACGTGGTGGTCTCCTCGGGCGAGCAGGTGACCGCCGGCCTGATGGCCATCGCGCTCCAGGAGATGGGCGTCGCGGCGCGCTCCTGGCTGGGCTGGCAGGTGCCGATCCGGACCGACAGCGCCCACGGCAGCGCCCGCATCGAGGGCATCGAGGTGGACGACATCCTGCGCCGCCTGGACGAAGGCCAGGTGGCGATCCTCGCCGGGTTTCAGGGCCTCGCGTCCGACGGGCGGGTGACCACGCTGGGCCGCGGCGGCACCGACACCTCGGCGGTGGCGCTCGCCGCCGCGCTCGGGGCCGAGCGCTGCGACATCTACACCGACGTGGACGGCGTCTACACCAGCGACCCGCGCATCGTCGCCAAGGCGCGCAAGCTCGCCCGCGTCACCTATGAAGAGATGCTGGAGATGGCTTCCGTGGGCGCCAAGGTGCTGCAGACCCGCTCGGTGGAGCTGGCCATGAAGCACGGCGTGCGCGTGCAGGTGCTGTCGTCCTTCGAGAACTCCCCTGGAACCCTGGTCGTCGATGAGGACGAGATCGTGGAAAAGGCAATCGTCAGCGGAATCGCCTACAGCCGGGACGAGGCGAAGGTCACCCTGCGTCAGGTGCCGGACCGTCCGGGCGTAGCGGCGGCCATCTTCGGACCCTTGTCCGAGGCCTCCATCAACGTCGACATGATCGTGCAGAACGTCTCGGCCGAGAGCAACAAGACGGACATGACCTTCACCGTCGGCAAGGCGGAGTTCGAGCGGGCCCTCAAGGTCATCGAGGAAAACTGCGCCCATCTCGACTACGGGGCGCTCCTGGGTGACCCCAACGTGGTCAAGGTCTCGGTCATCGGCGTCGGCATGCGCTCGCACGCCGGCGTCGCCCAGCAGATGTTCACGGCGCTGGCCGAGAAGGGCATCAACATCCAGGTCATCTCGACCTCGGAGATCAAGATCAGCGTGCTCTGCGCCGAGGAGTACACCGAGCTCGCCGTGCGGGCGCTCCATAGCGCCTACGGCCTGGACGCTGACTGAGGCGCCGCCCCGGCAGGCTGCCCGAGACGCCCTCCCAAGGGCGCCTGCCCGTGGAACGCCCCGGCAATCTGCGTTGTTGATTTCCTGTCGAATTTGTTAAAAGGCGCGACGATAGGTAGGTCGCCGATTCGCGGCAGACGGGCGATCCCGGTTTGCGATTCATCAATCGTTGACCGTTAGGCTCGCCCCGGACAATCAGGCCGCGGGCCGACCGCGGGCAATCACGAGCATCCCCCCGGGATGGCGGAAGCGCGAAAACAGTCACTGATTCACCGGTTGGCACGGCGCAGGCGAGAGTCTGCCGCGGTCGCCCATGGCGGCGAGATGGCGTCGGCCGTCCCCCAGCCCGGCGAGACCGTCGCCGGGGAGCTGCGCCAGGCCCGCCAGGCGCTCGGGCGCAACGTCGCGCAGGTCGCCGCCGACCTGAAGATTCGCCGGGTTTACCTGCAGGCGATCGAGGAGGGCCGCTTCGACGACCTGCCGGGCGCGACCTACGCCGTCGGCTTCGTGCGCGCCTATTCGGAGTACCTGGGCCTCGACAGCGTCGAGGTGGTCGGCCGCTTCAAGCAGGAGGTGGACGGCCTCAACGAGCGCATGCGCCTCGTCTTCCCGACGCCGGTCCCGGAAAGCAAGATCCCGAGCGGCGCCGTGATCCTGATCTCGGTGGTGCTCGTCGCGTTCGCCTACGGCGGCTGGTACTACTTCACCAGCCGGGACGTCGAAGTGGCCGGCGAGGTCCCCGACGTGCCAAAAAGCCTGGAATCCCTGGTCTCCGAGCCGACCGGCGAGGGAGGCGAGCGGTCCTCCTCGGGCGCGGGCACCAAGACCAAGAACCTGACGACGGGCTCGACCCAGGTCGCTGTCCTGACCCTGGCCGAGCCCACCCTGGCGACGGGCAGCGAGAGGGCCGAAGAGACCGCCGTCGGCGAGGACACCGCCGAAGGGGCCGGCACGGCCAACGCCGAAGAGGGCGCAGATGCGGCGGCGGACGAGGCCCCGGCCGGCTCGGAGAGTGCCGGCACGGACGAGGCACTACCCGCCGAGGAAAGCGAAGACCGGGAAGCCGTCCAGGCCAACGAAGCCGGTGTCGCGCCGGAAGCGACCGAAGCTGCGGAGACGGCCGAGGTCGGAGAAGCGGCCTCCGGCGCCGCGGCCGAAGCGCAGGCGCCCCTCAGCGATCTGGGAGAGCCGCGGACCGTGGCGGCGGCGCCCCTGCCGGGGGCCGCAGGAAACCTGGGCCTGAACGGCACCATCCCCGCGGCGCCCGAGACCGAGGCGCTCCTGCCCGATGACGAAAGCCGCGAGCCGCGGGTCTACGGGGTCGAGAACGGGGCGGCCCGCATCGTGCTGCGCGCCCGCCTGGACAGCTGGGTCCAGGTGCGCGACCAGGAGGACAGCCTGCTGCTGACCCGGGTCCTGCAGCCCGGCGACAGCTACCGGGTGCCCGACCAGGAGGGCCTGACCCTGCTGACCGGCAACGCCGGCGGCCTGGAGATCGAGGTGGACGGCAACACCGTGCCGCCGCTCGGGCCCGTGGGTGCCGTCCGGCGCGACATCGCCCTCGATCCGGCCCGCCTCCTCGCCGGCACAGCGGACAATCGCTAGGCGCCGGCCGCTGCTGGCCGCTGTTTGGCGGGCTTGATGTTCGGCTGGCCCTGGCGCATGGTGCGCCGCGACGGGCCCCGGCGCGTGCCCCGTGCGCCCCGCCGGCCAGGACCCAGGAGTAACGCCGAGCCATGAGCGTGCGCCCCTATCGCGACATCCACCGCCGCGCCTCGCGCCAGATCCGGGTGGGCAAGGTGGCGGTCGGCGGCGATGCGCCCATCACCGTGCAGTCGATGACCAACACGCTGACGGCCGACGCCGCTGCGACCATCCGCCAGGTCCGCGAGCTGGAGCTGGCGGGGGCGGACATCGTGCGCGTCTCCTGCCCGGACGAGGCCTCGACGGCGGCGCTGAAGGAGATCGTCGCCGAGGTGACGGTGCCGATCGTCGCCGACATCCATTTCCACTACAAGCGCGCCATCGAGGCGGCCGAGGCCGGCGCCGCCTGCCTGCGCATCAACCCGGGCAACATCGGCTCCAGCGAGCGGGTGCGCGAGGTGGTGAAGGCCGCCAAGGACCACGGCTGCTCCATGCGCATCGGCGTGAACGCCGGCTCCCTCGAGCGCGACCTCTTGGAGAAGTACGGCGAGCCCTGCCCCGAGGCCATGGTGGAGAGCGGTCTCAACCACGCGCGGATCCTGGAGGACCTGGACTTCTTCGAGTTCAAGATCTCCTGCAAGGCCTCGGACGTGTTCCTGGCAGTGGCCGCCTACATGGGCCTGGCCGACGCCTGCGACTATCCCCTGCACATCGGCATCACCGAGGCGGGGGGCTTGAGAAGCGGCACGGTCAAGTCGTCGATCGGCCTGGGCAACCTGCTCTGGTCGGGAATCGGCGATACCCTCAGGGTCTCCCTCTCGGCCGATCCGGTGGAGGAGGTGAAGGTCGGCTTCGACATCCTCAAGTCCCTCGGCCTGCGCCACCGGGGCGTCAACGTGATCTCCTGTCCCTCCTGCGCCCGCCAGCAGTTCGAGGTGATCAAGACCGTGGAGCTGCTGGAGGAGCGGCTCGCTCACATCACCACGCCCATGACCCTCTCGGTCATCGGCTGCGTGGTGAACGGTCCGGGCGAGGCGCGGGAGACCGACATCGGCCTGACGGGCGGCGGCAACGACACTCACATGGTCTACCTCTCCGGCCTCCAGGCCCACCGCCTGAAGGACGCCGACATCGTCGACCACCTGGTGAAGCTGGTGGAGGAGAAGGCGGCCGAGATCGAGGCGCGTGCGGCAGCCGAGGAAGAGGCCACAGAGCAGTCCGAAGCCGCTGGGCACGCCGGGACCGCCGACAGCTTCGCTGATAGCCCGCCGCGCCAGCGCGCCGCCTCTTAGCGAGAAAGACGGGAGAGCACCTTGACCGCGCTGCAGCCGGTCCGCGGCACCCGTGACATTCTGCCGGACGAGATGCGCCAGCACCGTGCGGTGGTCGACGGCGCGCTGGAGATCGCCGAGCGCTACGGCTATCTCGAGATGGAGACGCCGATCTTCGAATTCATCGACGTCTTCCGGCGCCCCCTCGGCGAGACCTCCGATGTAGTCTCCAAGGAGATGTACGCCTTCACCGACCGGGGCGGCGACGAGCTGACCCTGCGGCCGGAGGCGACGGCGGCGGTCTGCCGCGCCTTCCTCTCCGGCGGGCTGCGCCAGCACCTGCCCCTCAAGTTCATCTGCCAAGGCCCCATGTTCCGCTACGACCGGCCCCAGAAGGGCCGCTGGCGCCAGTTCCACCAAATCAACGTCGAGCTTCTGGGGATCGCCGAGCCGTTGGGCGACGTCGAGATCATCGCCCTCGCCGCCCACATCCTGCGGGCGCTGGGCGTGCTCGAGCGCACCACGCTGGAGCTCAACAGCCTGGGCGATCCGGAAAGCCGCAAGGCCCACCGCGACGTTCTCACCGACTACTTCGCCGGGCACCGCGACCAGCTTTCGCCCGAGAGCCAGGAGCGGCTCGAGCGCAATCCTCTCAGGATCCTCGATTCCAAGGACGAGCGCGACCGCCGCGTCGCCGCGGGGGCGCCCGCCATCGGCGACTACCTGAACCAGTTGAGCGTCGACTTCTTCGGCTCGGTCCGCGAGGATCTCGACTCGCTGGGCATCGCCTACCGGCTGAACAGCCACCTGGTGCGCGGCCTCGACTACTACACCCACACCATCTTCGAATTCACCACCCAGGACCTGGGCGCCCAGGGCACCGTGCTCGGCGGCGGCCGCTACGACGGCCTGATCGAGCTCTTGGGCGGGCCCGCGACCCCCGGGGTCGGCTGGGCCGGCGGGGTCGAACGGATCTCCATGCTGCTCGGTGACGAGCGCCCGGCGCCGCGGCCCATCGCCGTCGTGCCGATCGGCGCCGAGGGCGAGGCCGCCGCCCTGAAGCTGACCGAGCATCTGCGCCGGGCCGGCCTCGCCGTCGACCTGGGCTTCGCCGGCAACCTGGGCAAGCGCATGAAGCGGGCCAACAAGCTGAACGCCCGCGCCGCCGTTCTGTTGGGCGAGGAGGAGCTGGCGGAGAACGCCGCCATGCTGCGCGATCTCGATACGGGCGAGCAGGAACGGGTCGCCCTGGATCAGCTGGTCGATCGCCTCGCCCGCTTCGCTTAGCGAGTTTGCATGACCGGGAGCGCCACAGAGCCCGGCGGGGCGCTGTTCGCGGTCGGTGTCAACCACCGCACGGCGGCCTCGGGCCTGCGGGACCTGCTGTTCCTGGAGGCCGAGCAGCAGCCGGAGCTGCTGGGGGAGCTGCGCGCCGCGGGGCTCGGGGAGGCGCTCGTGCTCTCCACCTGCGACCGGGTGGAGGTGATCGGCCTCGCAGAGGATCCCGAGGGCGCCGACCGGCGGGCGCTGGAGCTGCTGGGCCGGCGCGCCGGCCTCGGCGCCGCCGCCCTCGACGGCCAGTGCTATCGGGCCCGAGAGCGCGAGGCGGTGGCCCACCTCTTCGCCGTCACCGCGGCCCTGGAGAGCCAGGTGATCGGCGAGCCCCAGGTGCTGGGGCAGGTGAAGGAAAGCCACCGTCTGGCGGCTGCAGCGGGCATGATCGGCCCCCGGCTGGACGCCCTTCTGCAGGCCGCCTATGCGTCCGCCAAGCGGGTGCGGGGCGAGACGGCGATCGGCGAGATGCCGGTCTCGGTGGCGGCCGCGTCGCTGCGCCTGGCGCGGCGCATCCACGGCGACCTGGCGCGCTGCAACGTGCTTCTGCTGGGGCTGGGGGAAATGGGCGAACTGCTGGGACACGAGATGATCGCCGCTGGTGTCGGCGGGCTGGTGGTGGTGCACGAGTCCGAGCGGCGCGCCGAGCTGGCCGCCCACCGCCTCGGCTGCAACTTCCGACCGGCGGCAGAGCGCGCCCAGGCGCTCGCCGACGCCGACGTGGTGATCGCCGCCGCGGGCACGGGACGCCGCACGGTCACCGCCGAACAGGCCGAGGCCGCGTTGAAGGCGCGCCGCCGGCAGCCCATGTTCTTTGTCGACGCGGCGGTGCCCGGCGACGTGGAGGCCGCCGTTGGCGAGCTGGACGGCGCCTTCCTCTACGACCTGGCCGACCTGGAGAAGGCGGCGGTCGAGGGCCGCGCGAGCCGCCAGGCGACGGCCGAGGCGGCGCGCCGGATCCTGGAGGAGGAGCTGGCCGCCTTCCTGCGCAGCCGGGCAGAGCGCGGCGCCGTGCCGGCGGTGGTCGCGCTCAGGCGGCGCTTCGAGGAAGTGCGCGAGGAGGTGCTGGGCCAGCCCGGCCTCGACGCGGCCGAGGCGACGCGCCGGCTGATCAACCGGCTGCTGCACGGGCCGAGCGAGGCCCTGCGCCGGGCGGCGGCCGACGGCGTGGCCGACCGGGCGGCCCTGGAGCAGAGCGTCGAAACCCTCTTCGCAGCCGGTGGCACGGAAGACAGATCGGATTCCGGCGCTGATGCCGGCGCAGACGAAGGACGAGAGAAGAAGGAGGACCAGGCGTGAGCCTCGAGACCAAGCTCGAGCGCGTGGTCGCGCACTACGCGGACCTGCAGCACCAGGTGACCGGTCATCAGGACCCGGGCTCCGAGGACTACGCGCGCCTGATGAAGGAGTTCTCCGATCTCTCGCCCGTGGTGGAGGAGATCGAGACCCTGCGCCAGACCAAGCGCGAGATCGCCGACCTGACGGAGCTGCTGGAGGACCCGGAGCAGGACGCCGAGATGCGCGCCCTGGCGGAGGAGGAACTGGGCAGCCTGAAGCGCCTGCTGCCCGACCTGGAGCGCCGCGTGCGGGTCCTGCTGCTGCCCAAGGACGCGGCCGACGACCGCAACGTGATTCTCGAAGTGCGCGCAGGCACCGGCGGCGAAGAGGCGGGCCTCTTCGCCGCCGAGCTGTTCCGCATGTACCAGCGCTTCGCCGAGCTCAAGGGCTGGCGCTTTGAGGTCATCAGCGCCTCGGAGACCGGCATCGGCGCCTACAAGGAGGCGAGCGCCGCCATCTCCGGCAAGGGGGTCTTCGCCCGGCTCAAGTTCGAGTCCGGCGTGCACCGGGTGCAGCGGGTGCCGGTCACCGAGTCGGGCGGGCGCATCCACACCTCGGCCGCCACCGTCGCCGTGCTCGCCGAGCCGGAGGAGGTCGACATCCAGGTGGAGGAGAAGGACCTCAGGATCGACACCTACCGTTCCCAGGGCGCCGGCGGCCAGCACGTCAACACCACCGACAGCGCCGTGCGCATCACCCACCTGCCCAGCGGCATCGTCGTCACCTGCCAGGACGAGAAGTCCCAGCACAAGAACCGGGCCAAGGCCATGAAGGTCCTCAGGGCCCGGCTCTACGACGCGAAACGCCAGGAGCAGGAGGACGCGCGCGCCGAGAGCCGGCGGGTGCAGGTCGGCAGCGGCGACCGCTCGGAGCGGATCCGCACCTACAACTTCCCGCAAGGCCGGGTCACCGACCACCGCATCAACCTGACCCTCTACAAGCTCGACAAGATGATGGCCGGCGAGGCGCTCGACGAGGTGATCGAGTCCCTGACCGCCGAGGACGAGGCGGCCAGGCTGGCAGAGGACGTCGAGGGCGATGCCTGAGATCCGGCCGGACGCGCTGGCCGAAGGGCCGACGCTGTGCGACGCCCTGGCGGAGGCGGCGCGCCGCCTGGGCGCGGCCGGCGTCGAGTCCCCGCGGCGCGACGCGCGCCTGCTGCTGGCCGAGGCCCTGAGGACGGGGAGCGGCGCCCCGCCGCCCGACCCGCGGCTGGATCCGGAGCGGTCCTTGACGGGCCCGACGGCCCGGCGCTTCGCGGCACTGGTCGAGCGGCGCCGAGGGCGGGAGCCGGTCTCCCGCATCCTCGGCCGGCGCGAGTTCTGGAGCCTGGAGCTCGCGGTGACGCCGGAGACCCTGGACCCGCGGCCGGACAGCGAGACCCTGGTAGGGGCGGCGCTGGCCCGGATTGCCGACCGGGACCGGCCGCGGCGCGTGCTCGACCTGGGCACCGGGGCGGGCGGCCTGCTGCTGGCCCTGCTGAGCGAGCTGCCGGGCGCCTGGGGCCTTGGCGTCGACCGGGCGCCGGGTGCCCTCGAAGCCGCCCGCCGGAACGCCGAGACGCATGGCCTGGGCGGCCGGGCCCGCTTCCTGGCCGGGGACTGGGGATCGGCGCTGACGGCGGGCTGGGACGTGATCCTCTGCAACCCGCCCTACGTCCGCTCGGGCGAGATCGCCGGCCTCGCCCCGGAAGTGGCCCGCTTCGAGCCGCCGGCCGCCCTCGACGGCGGTCCCGACGGTCTCGGCGCCTACCGCAGGGTCCTGCCGGAGATCGCCCGTCTGCTGGCCCCGGGAGGGCTGGCGGCCGTCGAGCTGGGTCTGGGACAGGCCGAATGGGTCGCCGGGCTGGCCCGGGATTCGGGGCTGGGGGACGGCGCCCAGGTCCCGGATCTGGCCGGAGTCGCGCGCTGCCTGATCATCGAAGGCTGTTCACCGCCAGGAAAAAAAGACCGGTAACGGAAGAAAAAGTTGTTGGAATGTAAGGTCGTTATGGCTACCTTGAATTTGCAGAGCCGAGGCTCTCCCGCCCGATACAGGGCGCTCCACGACCCCCAAGACAGAGTTCGTGGCCGTTGGCTAGCAAGATCGCCGTATGGCGGTTCAGGGGTTGCAGCCGAAAAACCTGTCCATTGCGAAGACAAAAGAAGTCATGAGACAGCAGCCTAGTGGACGACGCCCGCGCGGGCGGTCGAATCGCAAGCATTTCGTTTCACCGAGATCGCAAACCTACGACAGCCACGGCCCCGACGTGCGGGTGCGCGGCAACGCCATGCAGGTCTACGAGAAGTACGTGAACCTGGCGCGGGATGCGAACTCCTCGGGGGACCGCATCGCCGCGGAGAGCTACCAGCAGTACGCCGAGCACTACTTCCGCATTCTGAACGACACGACCGATCCGCAGCGCCCTCCGGCGCCGGAGCGCGGAGCCGGCGATCGCCCGCCCGGCGAGCGGCCGGCGGGGGAACGGCCAGGGGGGGAGCGGGCAGCGGGGGAACGTCCCGGGGCCGAGCGTCCTACCGCCGAGAGCAAGGCGCCGGGCGAGCAGCCCTATCCGGTCGATGCCGAGCAGCCCTTCGTCGAGGGCGCCAGCGCGCCGGCGACGGCCCAGCCCAACGGCGAGCTGCCGGAGGCCGCCGGTGCGTCCAAGAAGCCCGCCAAGGCGGCGAAAGCAGATGGCGAGGCGGCGCAGGCCGACGGCGAGACGGCGCCCACGGAGGGCGAGAAGGCCGAGGCCAAGCCGCGGCCCAAGGCACGCCCACGGGCGCGTACCAAGGCCAAGAACGGATCGGCCGCCGAATCGGGCAACGGGGCCGGCGGGTCCGTCAAGACGGCGCCCTGCGAGCCCTCCGAGGCCAGCGAGTCCGGCGCCTGAAACCCTCCGCCCGGGCGCGGCCCGGCCGGCGGAGCGGACCTCGGCGGTCCACCCATACCAAGAGCGAACGTCTCAGTCAGGCGGCGATAGCGTATCGCCCTTGGCGATCTCGCCGGCCGTGGCGACAGCGGCGTAGACCCCCATGCGGATGTGGCCGAAGCCCTGTTGCAGGGACCTCAGGATGCTGAGGTCCCGTTCCGCCGTCTCTGGGTCCACGTTGGTGGCCGCGCAACGCTCGGTCGGGGCCGCTACCTCCAGCCGCACGCCGCCGACCCCGACCGAATGGCCGACCCAGGCGAACTCCTCCCAGGGGGCCGCACCGTCGATATAGAGGTTGGCCCGGAAGCGCAGTGGATGGACCGGCCGGCGCACCACCCGCTCCAGGTCCCGCACGCTCGCCAGGTTGATGATGGAAAGCCGCTTTTCCGGGATGTCGGTGAAGCTGTGGCCGGCCGCCTCCACCAGCTTGGGCGTCCCGCGGGCGGCGCCGGCGAGGAAGCTCGAGAAGAACTCGGCGATGAGCGTCCGGCCCATGAGGTCCGTCGGGTCGGCCGCGACAACCTGCTTGCCCGCGCGCTCGATGGTGAGACGGCTCTCCTCGGGATCGAAGTGGGCGTGGAGCTGCGCCAGCTTCTCGTCGCGCATCAGCATGAAGAAGTTGGTCTTGGGCAGCCACTTGGGCGCCTCCCGGTCGAACTTGGTGGAGCCGTGGGCGATGGCGAAGCGCCGGTCGTGGGGCAGGCCCTCGCCCGGCGTCACGGCGACGCGCTCCAGGACCTCCGCATTGAGGCCCTTGACTGGATAGCGGCAGATGTCGGCGACGGTGATCGCCATAAGCTCTTTCCTTCCGGCGGGCGGGATCGCATGATCCCTGGAGACGACTCAATTGGTCCCCCTAGGGTGCCGATTCCGGCAACGATGGCAATGGCATGGCCGGGCCGGACTTTTTTGGCGAGCCTCTTGTGTCCTTTTTGCAACAGCCCCATATCGAAGGTGTCGGGTGACGAGAGTCACCGGCTGCCGGCCGCGGGCCTCTTGGTTGGGACGCGGGCCGGCAAGGGACAGGCATCATCGACCGTGGGCCAAATCTGAGACGGACGCGGACGAGGAGGGCTAACGAATGGATTTCGAGAAGTACACCGAGCGATCGCGCGGCTTCGTTCAGGCCGCCCAGGCCCTGGCGCTGCGCAGCGGCAACCAGCGGTTCACCCCGGAACACCTGCTGAAGGTCCTGCTGGACGACAAGGAGGGCCTGGCGGCCAATCTCATGCGTGCGGCAGGCGCCGATCCGCGCCAGGCGCTCGCGGGCGTCGACGCCGAGCTCGACAAGCAGCCAAAGGTCGAGGGCGCGGGCGCCGGGCAGCTCTACGTCGCGCCCGAGATGGCGCGCCTCTTCGAACAGGCCGAGACCATCGCCGAGAAGGCGGGCGACAGCTACGTCACCGCCGAGCGCCTGCTGCTGGCGCTGGCGCTCTCCAGCGGCACGCCCTCGGCCCGGGTGCTGCAGGAGGCTGGCCTCACGCCCCAGAAGCTGAACGAGGCCATCAACGACCTGCGCAAGGGCCGCACCGCCGACAGCGCCAGCGCCGAACAGGGCTACGACGCCCTCAAGAAGTACGCCCGGGATCTCACCGCCGTCGCCCGCGAAGGCAAGCTCGATCCGGTGGTCGGCCGCGACGAGGAGATCCGCCGCACCGTCCAGGTGCTGGCCCGGCGGACCAAGAACAACCCCGTGCTGATCGGCGAGCCCGGCGTCGGCAAGACGGCCATCGTCGAGGGCCTGGCCCAGCGCATCGTCAACGGCGACGTGCCGGAGACCTTGCGGGACAAGCGCCTGATGGCGCTCGACCTGGGGGCCATGATCGCCGGCGCCAAGTTCCGCGGCGAGTTCGAGGAGCGCCTCAAGGCCGTGCTGCAGGAGATCGCGGCCGCCGAGGGCGAGATCGTGGTCTTCATCGACGAGCTGCACACCCTGGTCGGCGCCGGCAAGGCGGAGGGCGCCATGGACGCCTCCAACATGCTGAAGCCGGCCCTGGCGCGCGGCGAGCTGCACTGCGTGGGCGCGACCACCCTCGACGAGTACCGCAAGGACATCGAGAAGGACGCGGCGCTGGCGCGGCGCTTCCAGCCGGTCTTCGTGGCCGAGCCCTCGGTCGAGGAGACCATCTCCATCCTGCGCGGCCTGAAGGAGAAGTACGAGCTGCACCACGGGGTGCGCATCACCGATTCCGCCCTGGTGGCGGCCGCCACCCTCTCGAACCGCTACATCACCGACCGCTTCCTGCCCGACAAGGCGATCGACCTGGTGGACGAGTCCGCCAGCCGCCTGCGCATGGAGGTGGACTCCAAGCCCGAGGACATCGACGAGATCGACCGCAAGCTGATCCAGCTGAAGATCGAGGAGGCGGCGCTCAAGAAGGAGAGCGACAAGGCCTCCAAGGAGCGCCTCAAGACGCTGGAGAAGGAGATCGCCGAGCTGGAGCAGAGCTCGGCCGAGCTGACCGCCCAGTGGCAGGCGGAGAAGGATCAACTGGCCGGCGCCCAGAAGCTGAAGGAGAGCCTGGACGAGGCCCGCGGCGAGCTGGAGCGCGCCCAGCGCGACGGCCAACTGGAGCGGGCGGGCGAGCTCGCCTACGGCGTGATCCCGGACCTGGAGAAGAAGCTTGAGGAGGCCGAGGCGGCCGAAGAGAACCGCATGCTGAACGAGGAGGTGACGGAGTCCGAGATCGCCGCCGTCGTCTCCCGCTGGACCGGGATCCCGGTCGACAAGATGCTGGAAGGCGAGCGGGAGAAGCTGCTGCACATGGAGGAGTCCCTGGCGCAGCGGGTGATCGGCCAGGACGAGGCCATCTCCGCCATCTCGGAGGCCGTGCGCCGCGCCCGGGCGGGCCTGCAGGACCCCAACCGGCCGATCGGCTCCTTCCTCTTCCTCGGTCCCACCGGCGTCGGCAAGACCGAGCTGACCAAGGCGCTCGCCGCCTTCCTGTTCGACGACGAGCAGGCCATGGTCCGCCTCGACATGTCCGAGTACATGGAAAAGCACGCCGTTTCCCGCATGATCGGCGCGCCGCCGGGCTACGTCGGCTACGATGAGGGCGGAGCGCTGACCGAGGCCGTGCGCCGGCGGCCCTACCAGGTGGTGCTGTTCGACGAGATCGAGAAGGCCCACCCGGACGTCTTCAACGTCCTGCTCCAGGTGCTCGACGACGGCCGCCTCACCGACGGCCACGGCCGCACGGTCGACTTCCGCAACGTCATGGTCATCATGACCTCCAACCTGGGCTCGGAGGTGCTGGCCAACCAGCCGCCGGGCCAGGACAGCGAGGCCGTGCGCGCCCAGGTGATGGATGTGGTGCGCCAGGCCTTCAGGCCGGAGTTCATCAACCGGCTGGACGAAATCCTGCTGTTCCACCGCCTGACCCGGGACCAGATGACCGGCATCGTGAAGATCCAGCTCGCCCACCTGCGCGGCCTGCTGGCCGAGCGGCGCATCGGCCTCGACCTCGACGAGGCGGCGGAGACCTGGCTGGCCGACAAGGGCTACGACCCGGTCTACGGCGCCCGGCCGCTCAAGCGGGTGATCCAGCGCGAGCTGCAGAACCCGCTGGCCCAGATGATCCTGGCCGGCACCATCGCCGACGGCGAGACGGTCCAGGTCTCGGCCGGCGAGGGCGGGCTCATCATCAACGGCCAGGCGGTGGCGACCAAGGCGGCGTGAGGCCTGGGCTTCGGCTGCAGAGCCTCAGCCGGCCAGGCGGCCCCAGATCAGGGCGCCGGCGATTGACCACATGACCGCGGCGATGGCGAGGTCGAGCAGCCGCCAGGCCGCCGGCTTGGCGAACAGCGGCGCCAGCCGGGCGGCGCCGTAGCCCAGGCCATAGAACCAGACCAGGGAGGCGCAGATGGCGCCCAGCGCGAAGGCCGCCCGGGCGCTGCCGGGGATCTGGGCCGCCACGCTGCCCACCAGGATGACCGTATCCAGGTAGACGTGCGGGTTCAGCAGGCTGACCGCCAGCGTCGTCGCCGCCACGGCCCAGGCCCCGGGCGGCGCCGTCTCGGCGGCCGCCTGCAGCCGGCCGGGCGAGAGCGCTGCGTATAGCGATCGCGCCCCATAGGCCAGCAGGAAGAGCGCGCCGCCCCAGGCGGCGACCGCCACCAGCAGGGGCTTCGACGTGATCAGCGCGGCGAAGCCGCCGGCACCAATCGCGATCAGGACCGCGTCGCAGAGCGCGCAGAGGCTCGCCACCAGGAAGACCCGCTCGCGCGCCAAACCCTGGCGCAGCACGAAGGCGTTCTGCGCGCCGATGGCGATGATGAGGCCGGCGCCGAGGCCGAAGCCCTGGGCGAAGGCGAGGAGGTAGGCGAGCATCGCGGCTTCCCTGCCGGGGTCGGCGAGACGGGCCCCGGAAGGTAGACGCTGGGACTAGGAAGGAGAAGGGGGCTAGCAGCCCTGCTTGTCGCCGGCTTGGCCGGGCGTGCCGTCGGCCAGGGTGAGGCTGACGGAGGAGTCCGCGCCGCAGTCGCTGCTCACCATCAGCAGCTCCTCGGTCTCGACCTGGCGCAGCCGGTCGATCTCCTCTCGCTCCTTCTGGAAGGCTGCCAGCTCCTCGCCCTTCAGGGCGCGGCCGCTGGGCAGCTTGATCTTGCGCGGATTGACCTGCTTGTTGTTGACCAGGACCTCGTAGTGCAGGTGCGGCCCGGTCGAGTTGCCGGTCGAGCCGACGTAGCCGATGACCTGGCCTTGCTTGACCCGCGCGCCGCGTTTCAGGCCCTTGGCGTAGGACCGCATGTGGGCATAGGCGGTCTTGTAGGTGCCGTTGTGGCGGATGCGGATGTACTTGCCGTAGCCGCCGTTGCGGCCGAGGCGCTCGATGGTGCCGTTGCCGGCGGCGTAGATGGGGGTGCCGCGGGGGGCCGCGAAGTCTACGCCGCGGTGCATTCTGGAATAGCCCAGAATCGGGTGCTTGCGCATGCCGTAGCCGGAGGAGATGCGCGCCCCGTCCACCGGTGTGCGCAGGAGCGCCCGGCGCACCGACTTGCCCTCGGCGTCGAAGTGGTCCTCGCGCCCGTCCTCGCCGATGAAGCGGTAGAACTCCAGGCGCTTGCCGCGCAGCACCATGGCGGCGTAGCGCAGCGGGCCGGTCTTGGCGAGCGCTCCGCTCTGGTCGTAGTAGCTGTCGTAGAGCACCTCGAAGCTGTCGCCGATGCGGATCTCACGCTGGAAATCCACGTCGAAGCTGAAGAGGTGGATCAGGTCGACCACGGCCTCGACGGGCATGCCTTGGTTGCGCGCCGTCTCGAACAGGCTGGAATCGATCACCCCCTGGTAGCGGCTCAGGCGCTGGTCGAGGCGCCGCGCCTCCACCCGGGCCACGAACTGGTCGTCGCCCGCCTGGCGGGTCACGTGGACGTCCTCTTCGGGGCTCGAGGTCAGGCTGAGGGAGACCAGGCGCAGGGTCTCCTCGGCGCCGGCGCTCGAGCCTTCGCCGTCGTCGCCGGGCTCCTCCAGGAGCGCCAGGCGCAGCACCTGGCCGACCTTGAGGTGCCGCGGGCTGAAGACGTCGGTCAGCGCGGTGATCGCCACGTGGGCCTCGCCGCGGTCGATGCCCTCGCCGACCAGCAGGTTCATCAGGGTGTCGCCGCGCTTGACCTCCACCAGGCGGTTGGTCGCGGCCGGAGCCGTCTCCACCGCCAGGGCCACGCGGCCAGCCGGATCGAGGCTCTCGACCGGGCCATTGAGAACGGCGAAGGCGGCCGGATGGGGATCGATCCGCGGGGCGTAGGGTTCGGCCTTGGCAACCGCCTGAGTGGTAGCCGGGGCCGGGGACTCGCCCGGGGCCGCGCGCAGGCTGGCCAGGACCGGGTCCGGTCCGCTCCAGGCCGCTTCCAGGTCGTTCAGCGGCGGCGTCTCAGGGCCGAAACCCGCAGCCGGGAAACGCAGCGCGAAGCCGACGCCCAGCGCGCAGATCACGGCCGTGCCGGCCAGTGCCAGATGGCGGCCCCTGGGGATCAGGGACGAGACAAGAGACTGGATCGACAGGTGTCTGGAGGCGCGCGAAACCCCGGTGTTGCCGAAGCCCCACGCCCTTGACGATCGAACGGTGTGTCGTGCTCGCATGGCGGCTTGCGGCACCCGAATCGCTGCCCCGGAATCGCGCGGCAAGGTGTAAGACTGCCAAACACTTGTCAACATGAACCCTAGCGTGGTCGGAAATGGTGAGGATTTCCTTTATTCCGCGCTTTCTGGGCCAGCTATTCGGCGGCTGCCGCGGGTCCGGGCGGCGGCGACCTGGGTGCCGGATTCGGGGCTCCCGGCAATCAGCAGGTGTGGTTCCTGCAGCAGGTAGAAGAGGGGGGCCGGGGTCGGGTCCGTGATGAAGAGGTTGAAGCGCACCGCCGAGCCCGGATCCACGCTGCCGTCGTAGAAGTGGACCCGGTCGTAGGGCTCGGGCATCTGCCGGGTCAGGGTGAAGCTGTCGGAGACGAAGGGCTCGTTGGAGAAGCTGCCCAGCTGGTCGAAGGAGAGGCCGTCGTGGTAGGGGCTCGGCTGGTTCAGCTCCTCCTGCAACTCCAGGTCGAAACCGGTCCAGACCCGCTTGGTCCCGTTGATGACCACCTTGATCACTGCCAGGTTGACGAAGCTGGCCGGCATGTCGGGCGCGTCCTCGAGGCTGATCATCTGCTGGCCGCGGATGGTGAGCACCGCTGGGCCCGTCTCGAGGATCTCCTCGACCACCACGATGGGGTCCGAGACGGAGCCCGATCCGGTCACCGAGATCAGCCGAAAACCGCCCAGTTCATCGCTGAAAAAGAGCCCGCCCGCGGTGAACACCTCGGCTCCCGCGCTCCACGCCCCGAGCATGGTCCAGAGGCCCAGGACCCCGGCAAGCAGGTGCGAACGCATGCCACCAGTCTACGCGAGGGCCCGCAGCCGGCAAACAACATAAAACCGAGGGCTATTCGGCCCTTCTAGCCGGCCGTGGGTTTGCGGCGAAGGCCGATCGGCCGGCTCGCGTCCTCGGGGAAGGGAAGGGCCCGGTGCGCCGCCTCGAGGGCCTCGACCCGTTGGGCGATCTCGGGCGGGAAGGGGGCCGCGGCCGGGCCGGCCGCCTGGTCGACGTGGAGCAGGACCGTTTCCTGGGTCGCCAGCAGCTCGCCGGAGCCAGCGCGGCACATGCGCATATGGATGTGCAGGCGTTTTGCGTCGGCGTCGAGGATCTGCGCCGAGATGGTGAAGGCCTCGCCCTCGCCTGCCTCGGCGACGAAGCGGATCTTGGCCTCCAGGGTGTAGAGGGTCCCCTGGGTGCGCTCGCGATAGGCCTGGTCGACCCCGAGCTGGTCCATGAGCTTGTCGGTGGCGGTGCTGCAGGCGACGGCATAGTAGCCGTCGCGCATGTGGCCGTTGTAGTCGATCCAGTCGGGCTGGACCGTGCCTTCGTGGACCAAGAGGGGCTCCGTCATGGCACTCTCTCCCGCGTTCACGAGGGCCGCTCAGGCCCGGCTGTCGAGCCAGATCGTGACCGGCCCGTCGTTCACCAGATGGACCGCCATCTGGGCGCCGAAACGGCCGGTCTCCACGGCGATCCCCTCGGCCCGCAGGCATTCGCAGAAGTGGTCGTAGAGGGCCTCGCCCGCCTCGGGCGGCGCGGCGTTCGAGAAGCCGGGCCGGTTGCCCCGGCTGAGGTCGGCGGCGAGGGTGAACTGGCTGACCGCCAGCGCCTGGCCGCCCGTATCGAGCAGCGAGAGGTTCATCTTGCCCGCCTCGTCGGCGAAGATGCGCAGCCGGGCGATCTTGCGGGCCATCGCCGCCGCCTCGGCCTCGCCGTCGCCCCGCTCGGCGCAGTAGAGGATCAGCAGCCCGCCGCCGATGGCGCCCAGGGTCTCGCCCGCGACCTCGACGCGGGCTTCGCTCACGCGCTGCAGCAGGGCCCTCATGGTCGTCGCTCCTCGGCCGGGGTCCGTGCCCGGCGATCGCTTCCGGCTCGAAGGCGCTTGCGCCGGGCCGGGGCAGCCTCCATCGTCGGGCCATGAAAGTCCATACCATCGGCCATTCGACCCGCAGCCAGGAGGAGCTGATCGACCTCTTGCAGGAGGCCGGCGTCGAGTTTCTCGCCGACGTGCGCTCCTATCCCCGCTCGCGCACCAACCCGCAGTTCAATGCCGACGTTCTGGAGCGGGCGCTGGCCGGCCGGGGCCTCGGCTATCGGCACCTGCGGGCCCTGGGCGGCCGGCGCGGGGTCCAGGATCTTCCGGGGCCCTCGCCGAACGGCCTGTGGCGCGAGACGGCCTTCCGCAACTACGCCGACTACGCCCTCCAGCCCGCCTTCCGCGCCGGCCTGGAGGAGCTCCTGGCCCTGGCACGGGAGCGACCCACGGCCATCATGTGCGCCGAGGCCCCCTGGTGGCGCTGCCACCGGCGGATCGTCACCGACTACCTGCTGGCGGCCGGCGTGGAGGTCCGCCACATCCTGGGCCCGGGCCAGGTCAAGCCGGCCGAGCTGACCCCGGGCGCCGAGCCCCAGTCCGACGGTTCCGTGCACTACCCGGCGGCCCAGGGCGACCTCTTCTGAGCCCCTTAAGGAAGGTCCTTTCGTCCGCCCGGCCTCACTGGCTATAAGGGCCGGAAAAAGGGTGGAGGGGAACGAGTCCATGAAACCGGGGGAGCCCGCGCCGCGCCGCGCGCCGCCGTTCCGCAAGCTGCTGGTCGCCAACCGCAGCGAGATCGCCATCCGGGTGATCCGCGCCGCCAACGAGCTGGGCATCGGCACGGTCGCCATCTACTCCCACGAGGACCGTTTCGCGCTCCACCGCTTCAAGTCGGACGAGAGCTATCTGGTGGGCGCGGGCCTGGACCCGGTCGGCGCCTATCTCGACATCGGCGAGGTGATCCGGGTCGCCCGCCAGGCCAGGGTCGACGCCCTCCATCCCGGCTACGGTTTCCTCTCGGAGAAGCCGGAGCTGGCCGAGGCCTGCGCCGCGGCCGGCATCACCTTCATCGGCCCGCCGCCGGAGGTCATGCGCCGCCTGGGCAGCAAGGTGGCGGCCCGGGCGCTGGCCGAGGAGGCGGGCATCCCCATGGTGCCGGCGAGCGGCGTCCTGCCGCGCGATCCGGCCGAGGCGGCGCGCATCGCCGGCGAGATCGGCTACCCCCTCATGCTGAAGGCGAGCTGGGGCGGCGGCGGCCGCGGCATGCGGGTGATAGAGGAGGCCGCCAGCCTGGAGGAGCAGGTGGCCGCCGGCCGGCGCGAAGCCAAGGCGGCCTTCGGCAACGACGAGGTCTTCCTGGAGAAGCTGGTGCGCCGGGCGCGTCACGTCGAGGTGCAGATCGTTGGCGACAGCCACGGCAACCTGGTCCACCTCTTCGAGCGCGACTGCTCGATCCAGCGGCGCAACCAGAAAGTGGTCGAGCGCGCGCCCGCGCCCTATCTCGACGACGCCCAGCGGGCCGAGCTGACTGGCTACGGGGTGCGCCTCGGCCGCGCCGCCGGCTATTGCGGGGCGGGCACGGTCGAGTTCCTGATGGACGTGGACAACGGGCGCTTCTACTTCATCGAGGTCAATCCGCGCATCCAGGTGGAGCACACGGTCACCGAGGAGGTGACCGGCGTCGACATCGTGCGGGCCCAGATCTGCATCGCCGCGGGCGCCGAGATCGGCCGGCCCGACAGCGGCGTGCCGCCTCAGGAGGCCATCGCCCTCAACGGCCACGCGATGCAGTGCCGCATCACCACCGAGGACCCGCAGAACCAGTTCGTGCCCGACTACGGGCGCATCACTGCCTACCGCGGCGCCACCGGCTTCGGCATCCGCCTGGACGGCGGCACCGCCTATTCCGGCGCCGTCATCACGCCCTTCTACGACTCCCTGCTGGAGAAGCTGACCGCCTGGGCGCCCAACGCCGAGGAGGCCGAGGCGCGCATGGACCGGGCGCTTCGCGAGTTCCGCATCCGCGGCGTCGCCACCAACCTCCTGTTCCTCGAGGGGCTGATCGGCCACCCCAAGTTCCGCTCCTGCGAGTACACCACGCGCTTCATCGACGAGACGCCGGAGCTGTTCCACTTCCCCCGGCGCCGGGACCGGGCGACCCGCCTGCTCACCTTCATCGGCGAGGTCCAGGTCAACGGCAACCCGGAGATGGAGGGCCGCCGCCTGCCGGCCGAGCGCCACGAGGTGCCGCCGCTGCCAAAGCTGCCCGAGGGCGAGGCCCCGGCCGGCCACCGCGAGCGCCTGGCCGAGCTGGGCCCCGAGGGCTTCGCCAAGTGGATGCTCGCGGAAGAGCGCCTGCTGCTCACCGACACGACCTTCCGGGACGCCCACCAATCCCTCCTCGCGACCCGCATGCGCGGCCACGACATGGCCAAGATCGCGCCGCACTACGCGCGCCTCCTGCCCGAGCTGCTGTCGGTCGAGTGCTGGGGCGGCGCCACTTTCGACGTGGCCATGCGCTTCCTCAAGGAAGACCCCTGGGAGAACCTGGCCGCTCTGCGCCAGCGGATGCCGAACCTGCTGACCCAGATGTTGCTGCGCGGGGCGAACGGCGTCGGCTACAAGAACTATCCCGACAACGTGGTGCGCCTCTTCGTCGCTCAGGCGGCCGAGGCCGGCGTCGACCTCTTCCGCATCTTCGACTCCCTCAACTGGGTGGAGAACATGCGGGTCTCCATCGACGCGGTGCTGGAGAGCGGCCAGCTCTGCGAGGCCGCCATCTGCTACACCGGCGACCTCAGCAGCCCCGATCCCGGCAAGTACGATCTCAAGTACTACGTCGATCTCGCCAAGGAGCTGGAGGCGGCCGGCACCCACATCCTCGGCATCAAGGACATGGGCGGCCTCTGCAAGCCCGCGGCGGCAAAGCGCCTGGTGGCGGCCCTGAAGGACGAGGTCTGCGTCCCCATCCACTTCCACACCCACGACACCAGCGGCATCGCCGCCGCCAGCGTGCTGGCCGCCGCCGAGGCGGGGGTCGACGCGGCCGACGGCGCCATGGGGGCCATGAGCGGCCTCACCTCCCAGCCCAATCTGGGCTCGATCGCCGAGGCGCTGGCGGGCGACCCGCGCGATCCCGGCCTCGATAGGACGGCTCTCCGCGCCATCGACGCCTACTGGGAGGGCGTGCGCCACCTCTACGTCCCCTTCGAGAGCGACATGCGCGCCGGCACCGCCAGCGTTTTCGTACACGGCATGCCGGGCGGCCAGTACACCAACCTGCGCGAGCAGGCCCGGGCGCTCGGCCTGGAGCACCACTGGACCGACGTGGAGACCGCCTACGCCCAGGTGAACCAACTGTTCGGCGACATCGTCAAGGTGACGCCCACCTCCAAGGTGGTGGGCGACATGGCGCTCTACATGGTGACCCACGGCCTGACCCCGGAGCAGGTGGCCGATCCCGAGGTCGAGATCGCCTTCCCGGAATCCGTGGTGCAGCTCTTCCGCGGCGACATCGGCCAGCCGCCGGGCGGCTTTCCCGAGGCGCTGCAGCGCAAGGCGCTGAAGGGCGCGCAGCCCTCGACCGAGCGGCCCGGGGCGGTGCTGCCGCCGGTCGACCTGGAGGCCGAGCGCTCGGCCCTGGAGCAGAAGATTCGCCGCCACGCCGGCGACCGGGACCTCGCCGCCTACCTCATGTACCCCCAGGTCTTCCTCGACTACGCCGAGCACCGGCGCAGTTATGGCCCGGTCCAGGTGCTGCCGACGGACGTCTTCTTATACGGCATGGTGCCGGGCCAGGAGATCGCCGTGGAGATCGATCCGGGCAAGACGCTGATCGTCAACTACCTGGCGGTCGGCGAGCCGGACGAGGACGGCAAGCGCACGGTCTTCTTCGAGCTGAACGGCCAGCCGCGAACGGTCAAGGTGCCGGATCGCTCGCTTGCCGTGCCCGGCCACGCCCGGCGCAAGGCCGACGAAACCCAACCGGGCCAGATCGGCGCGCCCATGCCGGGCATGATCGTGGGCGTCTCGGCCGAGGTCGGCCAGCGGGTCGAGAAAGGCGCGCGCCTCTTCACCATCGAGGCCATGAAGATGGAGACCGCCGTCTACGCCGAGATCGACGGCGAAGTAGAGGAGGTGGTCTCCCCCGCCGGCACCCGGGTCGACACCCACGACCTGGTCCTGGTGCTCGCGCCAAGCGACGACTGAAAGTTCTCCCGAGGCGCGCGGAAGCGATTTCGCCGGGGCGAGGTTTGCCCTAGAGTGCGCCCATGACAACGACCCAGCAGGCAAGAAAGCGCAGCGCCGGACGCGCGGGCGCACGGCGGGCGGAAGGCGGCGCGGCACGCGGCAATGGACGCGGTGGAGGCCGCGGACGCGGGCGCGCCGGCGCGGCCTTCGCGCAGCTGCCAAGACGCGACATCACCAATCCCTATCCGCCGATGGAGATCGTCTCGGCCGATCAGATCGAGGCGATCCACGACGCCTCCATGCAGGTGCTGGAGGAGGTCGGCATCAACTTCCTGCTGCCCGAGGCGCAGGAGGTCCTGAAGCGGGCGGGCGCCGAGGTGGAAAGCGGCGGCCCGCGCGTGCGCTTCGACCGGGGCCTGGTGGAGGAGGCGGTCGGTCGGGCGCCCTCGCTGGTCCGGACCCGGGCGCGCAACCCGGAGAACGACCTCACCTTCGGCGCCAATCACATCAACTTCGGCGCCGTCGGCGGGCCGCCCAACTTCTCGGACCTGGACGGCGGACGCCGGCCGGGGACGCTGGCGGACCTCGAGAACTTCATTCGCCTGTCCCAGAGCCTCAACATCTGCCAGCTGGCGGCGAGCGCCGCCGTCGAGCCCCTCGACGTGCCGCCCCGGGAGCGGCACCTGGACGTGGCGCTCTCGGCCGTCCGCCTCTCGGACAAGCTGCGCTTCGGCTACGGCCTGGGCCGCGAGCGGGCCCGCGACCACCTGGAGATGGGCCGCATCGAGCACGGCCTCACCTGGGAGCAGTTCGCCGAGCGGCCGAGCCTCTACACGGTGATCAACGCCAACTCGCCCCTGCAGTACGACAAGCCCATGCTGGAGGGGCTGATGGAGGTGGTGCGCCGCCGCCAGCTCTTGATCGTCACGCCCTTCACCCTGGCGGGTGCCATGGCGCCCATCACCATGCCCGGCGCCGTGGTGCAGCAGAACGCCGAGGCGCTGGCCGGCATCGCCTTCGCCCAGCTGGTCGGGCCGGGCGCGCCGGTGGTCTATGGCGGCTTCACCTCCAACGTGGACATGAAATCAGGAGCGCCCGCCTTCGGCACGCCGGAGTATGCCCAGGCGACCCTGATCGGCGCCCAGCTCGCCCGGCGCTACGGGCTGCCCTTCCGGGCGTCGAACGTGAACGCCTCCAACGCGCCCGACGGCCAGTCGGTCTACGAGTCCGAGATGTCGATCTGGGCCTGCGTCATGGGCCATACCCACATCGTCATGCACGGCCTCGGCTGGCTCGAGGGCGGGCTCTGCGCCTCCTTCGAGAAGTTCATCCTGGACGCCGAGATGCTGCAGATGATGGCGGAGTTCCTGCGCCCGCCTGTGATCGACGCCGGCAGCCTGGCCCTCGAGGCGATCCGCGACGTCGGGCCAGGCGGTCACTACTTCTCGACTCAGCACACCCTGGAGCGCTACGAGTCCGCCTTCTACGCGCCGATGCTGTCGGACTGGCGGAACTTCGAGACTTGGTCCGAGGACGGCTCGGTGGACGCCACCTGGCGGGCCAACAGGATCTGGAAGCGGCTCCTGAAGGACTACGAGGCGCCGCCGCTCGATCCGGCGGTCGACGAGGAGCTGCAGGCCTTCGTCGCGCGCCGCAAGGCCGAGGGCGGGGTGAGCGCGGAGTAGGGCGCGGGACGGGAAATCGATGCCCCCGAAAAGCGGGCAAGAAGGGGAGGCACGGCATGAGCGAGAGCTACGACGCCATCGTCATCGGGGCGGGGATCATCGGCGCCAGCGTGGGCCTGGAGCTTGCCAACCGCGGCTGGCGCACCCTCAACCTGGACAAGCTGCCGGCCGCCGGCTACGGCTCGACCGGCGCCTCCTGCGCCATCATCCGCACCCACTACTCCACCCTGGACGGAGCGGCGCTGGCCTACGAGGGCTACTTCTACTGGAAGGACTGGCCCCGCTACATCGGCGTCGAGGACGAGCGCGGCCTGGCGGTCTACTACGACACCGGCGCCATGGTCATGAAGACCGAGAGCAACGACCACCTGCGCACCATCTGCGCCAACATGGACAGCCTGGGCATCCCCTACGAGCACTGGGGGCCGGAGCAGATCCTCGAGCGCTATCCGCACTACGACCTGGGCCACTACGGCCCCGCCAAGGCCAAGGACGATCCCGCCTTTGGCGAAGCCGAGGGCAAGCTGGACGGTGCCGTCTTCTTCCCCTGCGCCGGCTACGTGAGCGACCCGCAGCTGGCCGCCCACAACGTCGCGCGCGCGGCCGAGGCGGCGGGCTGCAGCTTCCGCTACAACAGCGAGGTGACGGAGATCCGCCAGGCCGACGGGCGCGTCGCCGGCGTCACCCTGGCCGACGGCAGCGAGATCGACGCCCCTGTCGTGGTCAACGTCGCCGGGCCCCACTCCTACAAGATCAACCGCCTGGCTGGCGTCGAGGCGGGCATGAACATCAAGACCCGGGCGCTGCGCCAGGAGGTCGCCCACGTGCCGGCGCCGCCGGGCTTCGACATCGAGCGCGACGGCATGGTGACCTCCGACAACGACATCGCCTGCTACACCCGGCCCGAGATCGGCAACCACATGCTGATCGGCAGCGAGGATCCGGATTGCGAGGAGCGGGTCTGGGTCGATCCCGACGACTACGACAAGAACTTCACCGAGCAGTGGACGGAGATGGTCTACCGCACCGGACAGCGCATTCCGACGCTGGGCATCCCCTCCAAGATGAAGGGCGTGGTTGACCTCTACGACGTCTCGGACGACTGGATCCCGATCTACGACAAGTCGGATCTGCCCGGCTTCTACATGGCGATCGGCACCAGCGGCAACCAGTTCAAGAACGCCCCTGTCGCGGGCACCCTCATGGCCGAGCTGATCGCCGCCTGCGAGGGCGGGCGCGACCACGATGCCGACCCCGTCACGGTCCACATGCGCTTCACAAACCGGGATCTCGACGTCGGCTTCTATTCCCGCAGGCGCGAGATCAACGAGGAGTCGAGCTTCTCGGTGCTGGGATAGAAGAGCGCCCGACGGCCTTCGGGCCGGACCCCTGTTCCGGAACGCGGCGGCCGCGCCGCGCCCCGGTCAGCCGGTCGCGAGCCAGGCGGGGGAGCGGCCTTCGGCCCGGTCCACCACGCTCTTGAGGCCGTTCAGGACCTCCTGCCTCAGGTCCGAAGAGCCGGCTGGCTCGACGCCCGCGATGGGCGACCAGTTGAGGTCGCAGTGCAGAAGAGGGCCGGCCTCCAGCAGGGATATCCGGCAAACCGCGGTGCCCGAGTAGACGGGGTGGTCGATGAGGGTTGCCGTGGCCTGCAGATGCGTCTCGTCCACGACGAAACGCTCGGTGCGCTCCTCGCCGCCCTCGGTCATGATACGGCGGATGAATCCCTTGTCCGTGCGTTCCAGGATGGTGACGCTGCGGATGCCCGGGTAGAAGCGCTCGGGGTGCTCGCTCTTCTCGACGATGAGATTCCAAGCGGTCTCGACGGGCGCGTCCACCGCGCTCTCGTAGCTGACGTGAGGCATGAACAGCTCCTGCTCGCCGGTTCAAGTCTCGACAACCAGTCCCGAGCTGCGCCCCGCCGCCGGATCGCCCGCCACGCGTTGCCTTTCGCATGCACGAGCCCGATCCGACGGGTCATCGGATGTTCGGTGTCCCCTATAGAAAAAGCGATTGTAACGATTTGCCGCAAGATAAATTTGTTTTCCCGGCCGAAAGAGACCGGAGCTGTGCCGCCGACTGCAGGTAAGGGGCTTGGCGGCCGCTTGCTTAGCGCTCGGCGTCTCCGGCCAGCGCCGCCAGTCCCGCTCCTTGCAACCGGTAGTAGGATTTGTCCGCCCGCACCGCGCCGAGACTTTCGTAGAAGGCGCGGGCGCGGAGGTTGTCGCGCTCTGTCGTCCAGTCCAGGCGAGAGTAGCCGCGTGCGACGGAAAGCCGTGCCAGGCCTCGCATCAGGGCACGTCCGATGCCACGGCCGCGGCCCTCGGGCCGGACGAAGAGCTCCTTCAGTAGCAGCCCCGTGGTGAGGTTGTTGGCGGGAAACAGGGGTTGAAAAAGCGCCATGCCCTCGGTGCGGCCGTCGAGCTCCGCCAGCAAGGCCTCGGCCAGGGGGCGGGGGCCGAACAGGGCCGCCTCCAACCGCGGGCGAAGGATTTCGAGGCCCACCGCCACTGCGCTCTCGTATTGGCGCTCCCACTCGTAGCAAAGGGCGGCCAGCGTCTCCGAATCGTCGGGAACGGCCAGTCGAATCGCTATCTCCGGCATGGCGATGGAGCTGTTCCCTTCTTAGCAGTCAGCGTCTCAGCGGCGGCCGCCGGCGAGTTTGGCGGCGTCGGGATGGCAGCGCAAGCGGCCCATGGCGACGACGCCGGCGAAGGGCCCGATCGCCAGGAAGGCGAAGGCGTGGGACCAGCCGAAGTGCTCGGCCAGCGCCGGCACCAGGTGGATGGTCAAGAGCGTCAGCAGGAAGCCGAGGCTGGTCTGGATGGTCAGCATGGTGCCCACCAGCGACTTCTCCGAGAGCTCGGCGACGCTGGCCGAGAACTGGGCGGAATCGGCGACCACGGCGAGGCCCCAGACCAGGCAGACGAGGATCAGGAGCGTGCTGTTGCCGCCGTAGAGGAAGCCGGCGAGCAGCGCGCAGCTGCCGCTCACCGCCATGGCGAGCATGGTGAGCGTGGTGCGCCCCCAGCGGTCGGCGAAGGCGCCGCCCAGGACGCAGCCCAAGGCGCCGGCGCCGATGGTGGCGAAGGTGACCAGGGCCGCCACCACAGCCGCATGGGAGTCTTCGCCGAAGGAAAGCCGGAAGCTGGCATGCAGGAAGACGCCGATCCAGGCCCACATGGCGTAGAGCTCCCACATGTGGCCCAGGTAGCCCAGGTTGGCGAGCCGCAGCGCCGGGTCGGTCCAGGCCTTGAGCGCCAGGCGAGGATTGAAGGGCGGCGACCTGCCGATGTTGGGGCCGACGCTGGCGAACCGGATGGCCACGGCGGCCGCGAGCGCTGACAGCGATCCGGCGGCAAGCGTGAAGCGCCAGTCGATGCCGCCGAGGGCGTTGAAGAGATGGGGCGAGGCGGAGCCCAGAGTGAGCGCCCCCACCAAAAGGCCGAGCAGCATGCCCATGTCGCCCTTGGCCCAGGTGGAGGCGAGCTTCATACCGACGGGGTAGATGCCGGCCATGCAGACTCCGGTCGCGAAGCGCAGCGCGATCACGGCCGGGGAGGCCGGGTCGAACAGCAGGATCGCGGCGTTGGCACCGGCGGCGGCGAACGCCGACCACATGAAGAGCCGGCGGGTGTCGGAGCGGTCGGCGAGGCCGAGGGCGGCGCTCGCCAGGGTGCCGGCGACGAAGCCGAGCTGCACCGCGCTGGTGAAGAGCGACGCCGTGGTCGTGTCCAGGCCGTGCTCGGCTTGCAGCGCCGGGATCGCTGCAGTGGCCGAAAACCAGAGAGTCATGGCTGCGACCTGGCTGGCCGCGATCACGACAATCGAGCCTCCGCGATCCAGAGCCACGGTCCGTTCTCCCAAGGATGCGACAGGAAGCGTGACCCGGACCGGCCCTCAGGTCTCCAGCTCGACCGGCTGGCCGTGGGGCGCGCGGGCGTGGGCCTCGGCCCAGGCCGTCTTGCGGGCCTCCAGGTCGCCGTCGCCGACGAGCCCCTTCTCCCTTAGAAGGCGGCGCAGGGCGGCCAGCCAGTGGCTGTAGTAGGTGCTACCGTCGTCGGGATCGCCGCGCGCCTGAGCCGCCTTGATCTCGCGGCCAAGGGCCTCGGCCCACTCGGTGGCGGTGAAGTGGCCCGCGTCCTGCAGCTTGACGGCCAGCGCGAAGGCCTGGGCCTGCCAGGGCTCGGCGAAGGGCGGCGCGCCGTCGTCCATTCGCAGCGGCCGGGACGACGGCGAGGGCGGTGGGTCAGGCCGGGTCAAGGTGATCGTCCCAGAGGTCGAGGTAGACACCGTCGCGCGGGGACGCCGCCTCGCCCCAGAGCTCCCGGGCCTCGAACCGCACGCTGTAGACGTGCTGCGGCTGCTCGCCTTGGAGGTGGGCGTTACTGTCGGCGAACACGAAGACGCCGTGGTCGCGGTCAATGACGCCGCGCTTGCCGCGGGCGTAGCGGGGCAGGCGGGTGTGGCCGTCCGGGTTGATGTTGCGGGCGACTACCGTCTCGCCGACCCGGAAACGTGGCGGTGCGTCAGTCTTGCGGCGCGCCGTGTCCTCGCGGCCCGCGACCCGGCCGACGTCCTCGGGGCGGATCTTCGGCTCGTGCTTCGGTGCGCCGGGATCGGCCCGGCCGCTCGCAATCTCGGCCTCGCTCACCAGTCCGGCCTCCAGGAACAGCCGGATGAAGGTCATGAGCCACTGCTCGTAGTAGCTCTTGGTCAGGTAGTCGGCGGGCGGCAGCGTCTCCCGCGTGTAGCGGAAGCGGTCGAGGGTCCAGGTGGCGAACGGCCCCATGGCATCGGCCAGCGCGATGACCTGCCCTTCCCAAGGGGCGTGAAAGACAGGCTCGTCCGGCTCGGTCTCGATCGGGCCGATGCCGTGCATGCCGCCCATGTCGTGAATGCCGTTCATGAGCAGCCGTCCTTTCCATTGCCGCCGGGCGCGAGAGGCAGGCCGGTGCCGATCATGGAGTCCCGGGTGACCAGGGCGGCCAGCTTCTCCTCGCTCAGCCCCTCGCTGCCGGCCGGGCGTTCGGGGAGCACCATGTAGCGCAGCTCCGCCGTGCTGTCCCAGACGCGGATCTCCACGGTTTCCGGCAGGCTGACACCGAACTCCGCCAGCACGCCGCGCGGGTCGATCACCGCGCGCGAGCGGTAGGGCGCCGACTTGTACCAGACCGGCGGCAGGCCGAGCACCGACCAGGGATAGCAGGAGCAGAGGGTGCAGACGACCAGGTTGTGAACGTCCGGCGTGTTCTCCAGGACGACCAGGTTGGCGCCGCGCCAGCCGGTCCGGCCCAGTTCCTCCAGCGCCGTCTTGGCGTCGGCCAGGAGGCGTTCCTTGAAGCCGGGATCGCTCCAGGCCCGCGCCACCACCCCGGCGCCCACGTGGGGCCCGATCTTGGTCTCGTAGGTGTCGACCAGGGCGTCGAGGGCCGCGGAATCCACGTAGCCCTTCTCCACCAGCAGGGATGTCAACGCCTTCACCTGCAGCGCGGGATCGGACGGCACGTCGTGTTGCTGGTCGTGGCTCATGGCGATGGTCCTCCCGGCCGCAGTATAGGAAGCGTGTCCGGCCGTGTCTCTCCTGCTCTCACGAAGAGGGGCCGGCCGGACCGAGACAGCGCGGCAGCATCTCCTCGACGTCAGTGGGGGCGATCCCCAGCGCGCCGAACCCGGGCAGGCCGGGGTCGGGCAGATTGTCCTGCTTCACGAGGGCGAGCTGGTCCAGGGTGACCGGTGGGCTCGGCAGCCAGGCGGTGAGCCGGGCGGCGGTTTCCCAAAGGCCGAAAGGGAGCGGGAGGAGGGGCCGCCGGGTGCCGGTCTCGCGCATCAGCAGCTCGATCAGGGCGCGGTAGCTGTAGGCTCGACCGCCGCCCAGCTCGTAGGTCCGCCCGCGCGCTTCGGGGCTTTCCAACGCCCGGGAGACCGCCGCCGCCAGGTCGTCGACGAACACCGGCTGCAGGCGCATCGCCCCGTCGCCGAAGAGGGGAAAGGCCGGCAGCAGGCGCGCCGTCCGCGCCAGGCTGTTGAGGAAGGAATCGCCGGGCCCGAACAGCACGCTGGGCCTGAGGATCGTGGCCGCCGGAAAGGCCGCCCGGACGGCCGTCTCGCCCGCGGCCCGGGCGCGCACGTAGGCCGACGGCGAGGCCGGGTCGACGCCGATGCCGGAGACATGGACCAGCGCTTCGGCGCCAGCCCGGGCGGCGGCCTCGGCCACCCGGCCGGCGCCTTCGACGTGAACGGCGGCGAAGGTCTCGCCGCCCCGCTCCCGGTAGAGCCCCACGGCGTTCACCACCCGGCGCGCCCCTGCCAGGGCCGCCGCCACCGAGGCGCCGTCGCGCACGTCGGCCGCCACGGTCTCGATGCCCGTCTCGTTCCCGGCGCCGGCGTCCGGATGGCGCACGGCAACCCGGACGGGCTGCTCCTCCGTGCGCAGGCGAGCCGCCACGGCGCGGCCGAGAAATCCGCTGCCGCCGAAGACGACGGTCAAGTCACGCTGGCTTGGATTTCCGCTCATGCCGGCCCTCGGACTGCTCGAGCGCTTCGGCCCGCAGAGGCCCGCAGAGGCCCGCAGAGGCCCGCCGCCATTGCAGCGCCGGGCCGGCGGACGGTCAAGCGCGCGTGCCGGCGGCCTACTCGGTGGGAACCCGGAGCGGCGGTTCCGGCGGCCCGGTCCGGCGCTCCTGTTCGGCCGCCGAACGGGTCGCGGGGACGATCCGGGCGAGGCGGCCCCAGCCGTACTCGTGAATGGGTTCGGCGCGCAGACCCGCGAGCCTGCCGGCCTTCTCGATCTCCTCCCAGAGCGCGGGCTCGAACCAGCCGTAGACCGGCCGCCCGGCCTCCAGGTGGAAGTCCAGGAGCGCCCGGAAACCCTGGAACTCGTCCTTGGTCGCTTGCGCCAGCCGGACGCGGTCGAGCTCGTAGAGCCCCGACAAAGCCGTGACGTACTGGGTGATCACGATGGAATCGGGGGTCACGTGCCTCGCGACCTCACGGGAGTAGTCGTGCATGACGGAACGCTTCGCCCAGGCGCGGGGATAGTCGTAGGTGAAGGCGATGGTGCCGGCCCAGGCGAAGGCGACGACCATGATGGCGGCGGCACCGTTGGCGAGCGCGGCACGTCTGCGCTCGGGCGCGAGCCGGCGCGCCGACAGGACGGCAAGGAGCGCGACGCTGAGGACGAGCGGCAGGGTCAGGAGAACCGCCTCGATCCCCTCGTCCGCCAGGCGGTTGGAGGCGAGCAGTCCGACGACCCCCATCATGAGCAACGCACCGGCGATCGCACCCATTCTCGGGCCCCAGCGGGCGGTGCCCGACTCCCGGACCAACTCGCGCCAGACGTAGGCCGCCAGCAGTGAAGTGAAGGGCAGCAGGGGAAGGAAATAGCGCAGGTTCAGAGAGAGCCCGCCGTGCCACGCGCGGTAGGAAAAGACGGCGACATAGGCCGCGGGCACCAGGAACAAGAAGCTCAACGCGGGCACGTCCTTGCCGCGTCCGACCAGATAGAAGAGCGGCACGAGCAGCGCGATCAGATAGGGACAGCTCTGCAGCAGCGACTTCTTGTAGGCGCCCATGTAGATCATGCCGCCGCCGGGACCGCGGCTCAGACCGCCCTCCAGGATTCCGAGATCGCGGACGCGCAGATCGACGACGAGCTGATAGGCCCCGTGGGCGAAGCGCGAGGCCAGGGCCCAGACCTCCGGCACGAGCAGCAGCAGGCTGGCGGCCAGCGCCAGAACCGCCGCCGACCCCCAGGGCCGCGCGGCCGCCAGGGCCCGCGCCCGCGGACGGGTGAGTGCCCAGAGCAGGAGCAGCACGAGGAGGCCGAGTGCGAGTAGCGGCAGATAGGTCGCCAGGCTGGTCGCTGCTCCGTCCGGCTTCGCGCCGTAGGTCAGCGGTGAGGCGATCCCAAACTTGGCGTAGTTGGTGGCACCGAGGAGGACCAACCCGGGCAGGGACCCCAAGGCCATGGCGGCGACCGGAAGGAAGCGCGGCGGCGTGCTGAACAGGAACGGCAAGACCAGGGCCGGCACTGCGAACAGAACGTCGAGCCGCACACCGGTGCCGAAACCGACGACCAGCCCGGCCGCCAATGCGAGCGTCAGGCAGCGGCCGGCTCCGGCGGCGTGACAAGCCGAGATCGCCAAGTAGACGGCGCCTGCAACGAATAGCATCGAGACAGCATGGGGCCAGGAAGCCTGGGAGTACTCCCAGGCATAACTCGCCAGGACCAGGATCAGGCAGGCATTGAGCGAGAGGCTGCGGTCCCGAAACAGCTTCTGGCCGATGGCGTAACAGAGGCCGACCGTACCAAGAAAGGCGGCGGTGCTGAGGAAGAACAAACCCTTGTAGCCGAAGGCCAGGTAGAAGGGCGCGGCGAGCACCGGGTAGAAGTAGGGATACTGGGGATAGAGCAATCCGTCGTGTGGTTGGGAGACCTGAAAGACAAACTCCGGCGAGGCGAACTCCTCGTAGCCGTTGAGGAGCGCGAGGCTTCCCGAGTCCGAGAGGCCGCGGGCCATGAGGTGATAGACGCTCTCGTCGATGCTGATGTGCCCGGGTTCGTTGAGGAACAGGGCGAAGAAGAGCGTGCCGAGAGCCAGCACGGCCAGTAGGGCGACCTTGGCCCGGTCCTCGCTGCAGGTCATCGTGCGCCTGTATGTCTCTTGATGTCTCTTGCCCGTGGGAGCGTCTATCAGCCTCCGCGAGGCGGGACGCTGCCACAACGCGACTTAGGAATTCGTAAACCAAGCCTTTCTACCAGGGTGCGATGATCCGCTTCTGCCCTGTTGGTCAGGGGAAGTCCCGGCTTGACCGAGCAGGGCGGGCCGCAACCAGTTGTTAACTTCGATGGACCTAGGGTGAAACGGGCAGCCCGGCGGCCGTGACATGAAGCTGATCGTCCAGATTCCCTGTTACAACGAGGAGGAGACGCTCCGCGAGACCCTCGCCGAGATTCCGCGGGAGATCGCGGGTGTCGACGAGGTCGAGGTGCTGATCGTCGACGACGGTTCGACGGACGGCACCGTCGCCCGGGCGCTGCAGCTCGATGTCGATCACATCATCCAGCACAAGACCAACAGGGGTCTGGCGAGCGCCTTTCGCAGCGGCATCGAGGCCTCGCTTGCGCTCGGCGCCGACATCATCGTCAACACCGACGGCGACAATCAGTATCCGGGCCGCTACATCCCCCGCCTGATCGCGCCAATCCTGGCCGGCGAGGCGGACATCGTCGTCGGCGATCGGCGGACCGGGGAGGTCGCCCATTTCTCCCCCTTGAAAAAGCGGCTGCAGAAGATCGGCAGCGCCACCGTTCGACTGGTCTCGCGCACCGAGGTTCCCGACGCGGTGAGCGGCTTCCGCGCCCTCTCGCGCGAGGCGGCGATCCGGATCAACATCGTCTCCTCGTTCAGCTACACCATCGAGATGCTGATCCAGGCCGGCCGCAAGAAGATGGCCGTCGCCTCGGTGCCGATCGAGATCAACGGGCCCACGCGCAGCTCGCGCCTGTTCAAGAGCATCCCCCAGTTCCTCACCCAGTCGGCCGTGACCATCGTGCGCATGTACGCCATGTACCGGCCGCTCAAGGTCTTCTTCCTCATCGGTATGACGCAGGTCCTGGTCGGGCTGTTTCCGATCCTCCGCTTCCTCTACTTTTACTTCACCAGTTCGGGCGCGGGCCACGTGCAGTCTCTCTTGCTGGGCGGCGTGCTGCTGGTGACAGGCTTCATGACGCTCTTGATCGCGCTCGTCTCGGATCTCATCAACTTCAACCGCCAGCTCGTCGAAATGACCCTCGAGAAGGTAACCCGCATGGAGCTCCAGCTGGCGTCTGCAGGGGAGAGCGGGGCGGTGGTGCACGAATCACCACGCGAAGCGTCCGCCAAGGACAAGGCGCGTCTCGAAGTCGTGGTGCGTCCGGGGGAGTGACATGGGCGAGGGGGTGTCCGCGCAGGCCTGGCGGGGCGATACCGTGAGCCTCGACGCCGGGCGACCGCCCTGCGTCATCTTCGATTGCCACCATCCCAAGCACTATCTTTCCGTCAGGGCTTTGGCACGCCGCTGCCTGGCGGCCGGGATCGAGGTCATCTGGACCGCCCGGCGCAAGGACGTGCTGGTCGATCTGATCCGCCAGGACGGCTTCGAGCCTCACGTCCTGACGAGCGCGCAAAGCGGCCTCGCGGGCAAGCTCTGCGAGCTTGCGGTCTACGACTGGAAGCTCGCCCGACTGGCGCTTCGCGTCCGGCCCCTGGCTCTCGTCGGCAAAGGCGTATCGCTCACCCACGTGGGCCGTCTGCTCGGCATCCCGAGCATCCTCATCAACGACGACAGCGCCGCCGGCAATCCGCAGTTCAAGTACCTCGGCTATCCTTTTGCCACGCGGATTCTGACGGCGGAGTGCCTGGGCGAGTCCTATGGTCCTAGGCAGCGAACCTACCCGGGCCTGATGGAGCTCGCCTACCTTCACCCCAACGTCTTCCGGCCCGATCCGGAGATCCGGCGGGAGCTCGGTGTGGAACCGGAAGCCCGCCTGTTCGTTATCCGGCTGGTGGCGCACGATGCTTACCACGACGTCGGTGCCTCGGGCATATCGCCGGAGATGCTGGCGCGTCTACTCGAGCGCCTCGAGCCCGAGGGCCGGGTCTATCTGGTGTCCGAAACGGCGCTGCCCAAGCATCTCGCCCACCTGAAATTGCCGGTCCCCGCGAACCGGCTGCATCACCTCTTGGCGGCCTGCGACCTTGTTATCGGAGACGGGCTAAGCGTTTGTGTCGAGGCAGCCTTGCTTGGCCGCCCCGCGATCGTCGTCGGGTCCTACGTCGGCAGGATCGCGTACGCGAAGGTCCTGGAGGAGCGTTTCGGACTGCTGAGCGGGTTCAAGCCGCTCGAGGAGCCGGCGATCTTTCGAACCGTGGAGGCGCTGCTGCGGCCCGAGGCCACCGATATCTGGCAGCGACGCCGGGCGAAGATGCTGGAGGAATGGAGCGATCCCACCGATGTCTATTGGGAAGAGCTGAACCGGCTCGCTCCTCTTCCGGTCATCGCCGTAAGTTGACCGCTCGTCCGCTGTCGACTGACCAACGCGCGTGGCAGGAATGCATCGCCCTCGCCGTTGACGCTACGAGGTGCATTCAAGTGCGAGCAGCAGCGTGCGCTCTTGACAAGGTCTCTGCCAAGCGGTCGAAGGCCCTGGCTGCCTCCGCCTCCTGTCGGGGCGCGGCCGCTTCCAGCTGCATTCGAAGGGAATCCCGCTTCGACCACAAGAGGTCGAGCCGATTCAGCACGTCTTCCCGCCCAACTATCCGCCCGTTCAGTACGCACTCCTGAACGCCCGTCTCTGCAATCATCTCGTCGTACTTATGAGACCATCCCAGGACCAGAAAGGGTCTGCGTTTGGAGATGGCGGCAACGACGCTATGAAAGCGGCTGGTAAGTACGAAATCCATTGCCGTCAGTATGGACTTCAGCTCCGCGGCATTGAAGTCTGGTGGTGTGATGTGCAGGTCCACATCCTGCGAGAGCCGATCGGCGAGTTCTTCCGCAATGATGCGGTCGTCCAGACGGCGCCCGGGGAAATGTTCGTGCACCAGCACGACAACCTGCGCCCCCCACTCGACTGCGGCATGGCGCGCCGCATCGCGTAGCAAGGCAAGATAGGCGTTGTCTTGAGAGGTCTTGGCGGTTCTCTCGCACAGGTTGACATTGGGAACGATCGCGAAGACCGGCCGGTTGCTCGACCTCAGCTCCGCAACGAACCTGCGACTACGAGTGGTCTCCCAATCCCGAAACAGGTAGGCGGAGTCACAGCAGGTCTGCAGGTTCGCGGCCTCGGGGCCGAGAAGTTTCGCGACCCACGCCGTACTCTCCACGCCTCGGGCGAAGATACGATCGCAATGTCGAAGAGCATAGCGAGCCAATACTCGTGTGGCGGCTTTCTCGAAGGGCCCAAAGGACTGGGCAAACGCAATGAAGCGAGCGCCGAAAACGCGGGCTGTCAGGACCTCGAGCGCATACACGATTCTTCGCTTGAGGGGGCGTTGGTCGCTGAGAGCATAGCCGCCCAAATCCACGACCGCGTAAGCCCGATCGATCGCGCACAAATATGGGTGCCACCGGGCGACGTGGCCGCGCATCCCTGCTGGCAGAATGCAGGCAAGGGCGACACATAGGACCTGCCAAGCCGTGGGTCGGTTGCAGAGAAACTCGAAAAACAATCCGTCCGCGCTCGGATGCTCGTGCCGCCCGTAGGCCAGCGGTTCTCCTTTGTTGTAGGACGTCAGAGTCAGATGAGAGCCGGGCAAGTGCTCGGATATTTCTCGCAGCGCCGTCCAGGCCATGGCCTCGGCGCCGCGGTTCTTGAATCCGGCTCCAATCAGTATGACCCCGGTTCGGCTTGATCTTTCTGGCATGTCTACGAGGCGGAGAGATCTGTGGGATTGTAGCTGCGCAGCTCGTTCAAATCCCGCTTCTGGGAATAAGCCACTTTCCCTTCCGGATCCGGCCAGCCTATCGCGATGAACATGATGACGCGCCGGTGGTGCGGCAAACGAAGCCGACGCTCGATCCGGCGCTCTAACGCTTCGATATCCGGCCAATTCAAGGTGCAGGAGCTCAGTCCGAGGGACTCCAGGGCGAACAGAAACGACATGATGGACAGCGATGCATCGACGTAGATGCCATGTCGGTCCCGCTCGCTGAAATAGGCCGACAGATCGCCGGTCACGACACATAGCACCGGTATGTTCTCGGCGAACCCGCGCGTGCCCAACGGAAAGGTCGAGAGCTCGCGCACGATATCCTGCTGATCGTAGATATAATAGTTGTACGGTTGCCGGTTGCATGAGCTGGGCGCCTGTGCGGCGAGAAGCAAGGCGCGATCGAGAAGCTCCCGTGGTACCGGCTTCGGCAGGAACCATCTCACCGAACGGCGCCGGCGCGATAGCATCCAGAGGTCGTCATAGGAAACAGTAGGTCCTTCCAGATCCCGTCGGTATGGGATTCGTTCCAAGCTCGGATCGTCATCGGCCTGGCTGGTGGCTTCATCGAACTCACGACGGGCCGCTGCGACGATGGGATGTTCGCCGGCCTGAGCGAAGAAACTGCTCAGAACATCTCTCGACCAGGCCAAGTCGATGCCGTACCTGGCGGCCAAGGGAGAGCGAGCGCAGCGCCGATAACAACGAACCGTCTCCACCAGATAGTCCAACGCGAATAGAGTGCGCTGAGGTCGCATAAGCAGGCCTTTTTCCAGGCGGTGCGTGTTCCTGCGGAGCAGAAAGAAGCTCGATTCAGGGGTGTTGCGATAATAGCGCACCAGGCCGGCAACAACCGATCTCTGCTCGCGCCAGAACGCGCCGGAGAAAAACGTATAGTAGAGGGCCGCAGCGAATCGGAACCGGTTCGTCAATTGCAGCGGAACGAGCTTTGCACTCCTATAGAGCCTGTGTAGTGGAGTGATAAGGCTTGGCGGCAGTTGGTGCTTGAGCTGTACGGCAAGCATGGATCATCGTCTCCTGCTTACGCACCCGAACCTGCGCCGCGCCGCAAGGCCGAGGCCATTGCGCGCATCGTTCCGAGTACGTCTCGACCAGACGGGGATCGATCGCCACATGCGGCCCCGCTCTATGGGACTCCGCCTTCAATGAGCCAACCCAAGCTCCTTTTATGAACTTTAGGTTTGCAATGGTTAACCAGCCGTTACGCTTCCCTTGTGCTTATTGGCCGGGCCGACGCCAACGGCTCGTCGCAGAGGTCTCGGCGTATGCCGGATGTCGGGAAAACCCACGAAAAATCTAGGCGAAGAAAGCCGTCCGTTATGGATTGCCGACGCCTTGAACGGCGCTCTGGCAGCGTCCTTCGGAGGACACGTTCGAACTGGTTCGTCGGCGCAATCCGACGCGCGATAGGATGGCAGCCATATCCTGGGCGTCCAGCATGTTCAGCCGCCAGGCGCTCAATACAACCCCAACGGCTATCGCAGGCGCCAGCACCATGGCCGGTAGCGGTATGAGCTGCATGAGGCCGCCTGCGGCTATGAGCGTGGCGAAGGGGCGAAACCACCATCCGTTCCCCGCTACGTTCATATGGGGTGTCAGCGTGCGGACGGCGACTATGCATCCCATGCAGCTTGCCACCACGATGGACACTGCCGCAGCTTCCAGCGGCCCGATCGACATGAGGGCGAGGAGCAAAGCGACCTGCAGAACGACCATCGCGAGAGGAATTAAACTAGTCGTCCTCCACTCGGACAGTGCATGGAGCGCTTGGACCAGGACAACCACGATGGCATAGGGACCGACCGCCCAGATGACCCAACCGAAAGTTTGGGCCGCCAAGCTGAAATCCGCGCCCATAGCAAGGGAGATGAGAGGCGCCGCATACGCTTCTAGAACCAGCGCGAGCAAGGTGCCGGCCAGCAGTATGACCTTGACGATCGGGATCATCCCGCTGGCAAGGGCGGCTCTGTTCAGGCGCATCGAACGGCCGATCGCGGGGACGGCCGCGCTTCCGAACATGGTTGCAAACAAGATAATCGCCGTGAGGAACTGCATGGCGATGGATAGCAGTCCGGCGGCCGCCAAATCGTCCTCTGTTTGGCCGAGCACGAGGATGCCAGCCTTTGGAAACAGGTTCAGGGTGCCGATGGCAAAAAGAAAGACAGCCGATGTGCCCACATAACCTGGCAGAAGATGTCTCAGAGTGCGGAACCGCAGGCGCAACCTTGTGTGGACCAACAGTCGGCGCAGCGAAAAGCCTGCCTCGATGCCCCACATCACGCTATGCAGGACGCATATGGCCAACAGGCCAAAACCCAACCATAGGAGAGCAAGCCCGATCAACGCTTCTGCGCCGCGAAAGCAGAGCTCGTAACGCGGAATCCACGAGGTGCGCTCCAGGGCAATATGAAAGTCTCTCACCCAATAGGCGATACTTCGCGCCACGAGCGCGATCATGAAGATCGCCGCGACTTGCATGACCTGTGCGCGATCTTCGAAAAGCCACAGATAGGCGCCACCTGCTGCGACAGCTAGCGCTGTTGCACTCAGTCGAATAACAAGACTTTGAGAGCCGACGAGGCGGGCTTTGCCGCTGCGCCCTCCGATGCGGACGGAAAGGAAGAGACGCTGGCCGAAAGTGCTTAGTGCGAAGAGGGCGAGGTAGACCGCCAGCCCGTACATGTAGACGCCCAGTTGCTCGGGTCCGAGCAGCCGACCGACCAGGATGATGTACAACAGCCTGATGGCCTGGGCCGTCAGGTGCGCGCCCCCCAAAGCGGCGAAGCTTCGGGTGAATGGCGACCACTGCCTTGTCATCGCCCTTATCATTGCGGAGATCCAAGGTTGCGGGCGGCTCGACCAAAGAGCCGATCGCAAGCATGAACGAAGCGGTTCAACGGCGTTTCCTCCCGCCCTCCCTCACTCCGCTCCAACCCGGCAGTCGGGCGCGCAGCGGCGGCGGTAGACGTCGAAGCCGGCCTCCTCGGCGACCCAGACGTAGTCGGTCCAGAGCTGTTGGAAGCGGCGGTCCTGTCCGAAGTAGTCGAGGTAGTCGAAGGGCGCGCCGCCGAAATAGGACTTCTGCTCCCGGTGGTCGACGATGACCACCTCGGGCCGGCCGGCGCTCAGATCGGCCACCACGGCGTTGCGGGTGAAGGCCTCCATCTCGTCCAGCAGGCCGGCGTTTGCCGTCTCGCCGGCGTGGCGCCTCTGCCTGGCGCCGGGCAGAAGCCAGAGGGTCGGGAAGCGCGACGACCAGCCCACGCCCGTCTCGTTCACCAGGGGAAAGGCCGGCCAGACGTTGGAGCCCAGGATGGCGATGGAACCGCCCGCGGCGTAGCGCTCCACATGGGGGGTCATGATCTCCGTGAAGCGGTTCTCGTAGCCGAAATGCCGGGCGTCGTTCGCCACCAGAAGGGCGACCAGGACGAGCGACGCGACGGCGATCGGCGGCGTGAGCAGGCCTTCGCGCGGTGCCGCCGCGGCGACAGGGCCAGGGTCGCGGACGGCGCTGATCACGGCGTTGAGGGCGATCGCGGCAAAGCCCAGCATGAGGCAGACCGAGGCCGGATAGAGGTGATAGTCCCAGCCCTTCATCTGCACCAGGTAGGCGACGAAGAGGCAGGGCGAGGCGATGAAGAAGATATCGGCGAACTGGGGCAGCTTCTGGCTGCGCCGGGTGGCGAGGTGCACCAGGCAGCCCAAGGGCAGCATCACCGTCTCGAAGCGCCAGAGGTTGATCCAGAGCGGGTTCCGGTAGGCCAGGTTGTAGACCTCGAGCGCGTAGGGAACGATCCGGGTCAGATAGTCGGGCGCCAGCAGCAGGACCACGCCCGCGTAGCCGGCGCAGGCCGCGCCGAGGCCGAGCGTCTCCGGGCGCAGCAGCGGCCCCCGGCGGCGGGTCGCGAGGACCCGGTACCCTTCGAGCGCCAAAGGCACCAGCAGGTAATGGGGCTTGATGGCGAAGCCGAGGCCCGCCGCCAGGCCGAGGCCGAAAGCCGCCCACCAGGGCGGGCCGCCGGCCGCCAGGACCCGCAGGGCGACCAGCAGCAGGTAGGGCAGGACAAGCACCATGAGGAAGTGCTCGCGCTGGCCGAACTGGTCGGCCGGGCAGACGCTCAGGATCACCGCGGCGAGCAGCAGCAGGCCGCGGCCGAGGACGGGCGGCACCTCCGGCGCCGTCCGCAGCAGCCGCCAGCTCGCGACGAGAGAGAGCGCGATCAGCAGGTAGAGGTAGACCACGAAGAGGTCGGCCGAGTAGAGGCCGCTCAAATTCGCCATGACCGCCGCCGGCAGGGTCAGGAAGAAGCCGAGCGGCGGGTTCACCTCGACGAAGACGTCCCGGTAGAGCTCGCCGCCCTCCAGGTAGTGGGCGCCGGCAACGAGGTACCAGGCGGTGTCGTGGTTGATCAGGCTGGCGAGCTGGCCGATGAAGGCGAGCAGCAGCAGCGCCGCCGGCAGGCCGAAGGCGATGCGGTCGTCCAGCAGCAGGCGCCCGAGGGCCTCAAGGGTCCGCCCGGGCCAGGACGCGCCGGCGCTGGGCGCGGCTGACGCGCCTGATGCGGCAGTCGCTGCGGGCGCGATGGCCGGAGGCGGCGAGGGGTCGCTGGTGCTGGAGATGACGTCAGGCTCCGGTTGCTGCAGGCGCCCACATTGGCTTCTCCCGATCTGCCCCGCCGAGCGGGAACGTGCCGAAAGATCCCAGCAATCTCTATGGCTTGGTGGCTTAACAATTGGCTAACGTCGCTGGCGACCGGAAGGAGGCGTCAGTGCGGCCGGCACGCGCGGGGAGCGGAGTCCTGCGGTGCGCGGGGCGGCGTTTCGGCCGTCCCATCTGTCGTCCAGATGGCTTTTCTATTGCCGCTCAGCGTCAGGTTTGAAAACATGAGCCCAAGCAACAAGGGAAGGCCGGGCAACCTTCCCCCATCGACCCGATATCGCAGGGAGGACCCCATGACCGACAAGACCCCGGCGGCGCCGCGCTGCGCTGTTCTCATCGGCCCCTATCTCAGCGGCAAGACCTCGCTGATGGAGGCCTTGCTGTTCTCGGCCGGGGCGATCCACCGCAAGGGCAGCATCACCGAGGGCAACACGGTCGGCGACAGCTCCGCCGAGGCGCGGGCGCGCGAGATGAGCGTCGAGCCCAACTTCTCCCACTGCGAATACCTGGGCGAGCGCTGGTCTATCATCGACTGCCCGGGCTCGGTCGAGCTCAGCCAGGACTCCCGCAACGCCCTGATGGCGGCCGACGTCGCGATCCTCGTCACCGAGCCGGAGCCCGAGCGGGCGCTGACCCTGGCCCCCATCTTCCACTTCCTCACCGACTACGACATCCCGCACATGCTGTTCGTCAACAAGATCGACAAGGCGAACGTGCACGTCAGCGAGCTGCTGGAGAGCCTGCAGGCGGTCTCCCAGAAGCCGCTAGTGCTGCGCCAGGTGCCGATCCGCGACGGCGAGGAAATCTCGGGCTTCGTCGATCTCGCGAGCGAGCGGGCCTGGCGCTACAACAAGGACCAGCCCTCCGAGCAGATCGACATGCCGGACAACATCAAGGCCCGCGAGGGCGAGGCGCGCCAGCAGATGCTGGAGTTCCTGGCCGACTACGACGACGAGCTGCTCGAGCAGCTGCTCGAGGACCAGGTGCCGGACCCCAAGGAGATCTACGCCCAGCTCACCAAGGACCTGCAGGCGGACCTGATCGTGCCCGTCTTCCTCGGCTCCGCCGACAACGGCTACGGCATCCGGCGCCTCTGGAAGGCCCTGCGCCACGAGGTGGCCGAGCCCTCGGCGGCGGCCGAGCGCCAGAAGATCCCGGCCGGCGACGGCTTCACGGCGTCCGTCGTCAAGACCCTGCACGCGGCCCACACCGGCAAGCTCTCGGTCGCCCGGGTCTGGCGCGGCGAGCTCAAGGAGGGCACCACCCTCGGCGGCGAGCGGCCCTCGGCCCTCTACTCCCTGATGGGCGGCGAGTCCCAGAAGACCTCGAGCGCTAGTACGGGCGAGCTGGTCGCCCTCGGCCGCCTGGAGGAGGTCTCGACCGGCGATCTGCTGACCGAGGCCGGGCCCCAGTCGGACGCCGGGATCGTCTGGCCGGCGGTCAAGTCGCCCGTCTTCGCCCTCGGCGTCGCGCCGGTCAACCGCCAGGACGAGGTCAAGCTGAGCTCGGCCGTCGGGCGCCTGATCGAGGAGGACCCTTCCCTCTCGGTGGAGCACAACCAGAGCACCCACCAGATGCTGCTCTGGGGCCAGGGCGAGATCCATCTCAAGCTCGCGGTCGAGCGCATGAAGAGCAAGTACAACGTCGACGTGGAGGTCTCCCGGCCCCAGACCGCCTACAAGGAGACCATCAAGAAGGGCGTCCAGCAGCACGCCCGCTTCAAGCGCCAGACCGGCGGCCACGGACAGTTCGGCGACGTCCACGTGGAGATCCGGCCGCTGCCGCGCGGCGGCGGCTTCGAGTTCAACGACAAGATCGTCGGCGGCGCCATCCCGAGGAACTACATCCCGGCGGTGGAAAAGGGCATCAAGGACTACATGAGCGCCGGGCCGTTGGGCTTCCCCGTGGTGGACGTCACGGTCAAGCTCTACGACGGCCAGTATCACAACGTGGACAGCTCCGATCAGGCCTTCCAGACCGCCGGGCGCATGGCCATGAGCGAGGGCATGCCCAAGTGCGATCCGGTGCTGCTGGAGCCGATCTGCGAGGTCACCCTCTCCGTGCCCCAGGACTTCACCAACAAGATCCACGGCCTGGTCAGCGGCCGGCGCGGCCAGATCCTCGGCTTCGAGCCCAAGGAGGGCTGGAACGGCTGGGACGAGCTCAAGTGCTACATGCCCCAGGCCGAGCTGCACGACCTGGTGGTCGAGCTGCGCTCCCTGACCCTCGGGGTCGGCAGCTTCGATTGGCATTTCGACCATCTGCAGGAGCTGACCGGCAAGCTGGCCGAGCGGGTGATCGCCGACCGCAACGAGGCCGACGCCGCCTGAGCCGCGCCGGCCGGCAAGGGGCCGGCGCCGCTCTTTCCGCCGCACTCGCTTCCGCTTCGGCGCCGCGACCGTCCGCCAAGGAGGCCGGCCGGCGAGGGGTGCCGCGCGCCGCCGGCGGGCCCGGGAGCTCCTTCTTCTCAGAGAGATCTTTTTGGCTTGATTCCTGTCGATTGAGGCGCGCCGGGCCTTGTCTTGAGCCGCCGTCCTACCCATATCTTATCCAGTTTAGAATCGTTCTAAACTAACGCTTGCGCTTCCGCGATCTTGGAAAGGATGGACCCATGCAAGTCGAAACCGGGATCCCCGAGGCCGACCGCCAGGCGATCGCCGAGGGCCTGTCGCGCCTCTTGGCCGACAGCTACACGCTCTACCTCAGGACGCACAATTTCCACTGGAACGTCACCGGGCCGATGTTCCACAGCCTGCACGCCATGTTCGAGGAGGAATACACCGAGCTTGCCATGGCCGTGGACGAGATCGCCGAGCGCATCCGCGCCCTCGGCCAGCCGGCGCCCGGCAGCTACGCGGCCTTCGCCCGTCTCAGCTCACTGGTCGAGGACGACGAGGACGGCCACGGCGTGCCCCGGGCGGAAGAGATGATCCGCCGGCTGGTGAAGGGCCACGAGGCGGTGGCGGCGACGGCGCGCTCCGTCTTCCCGGCGGCCGAGTCCGGCAACGACGAGGTGACGGCGGACCTCCTGACCCAGCGCATGCAGGTGCACGAGAAGACCGCCTGGATGCTGCGCAGCCTGCTCGACTGATGACCGGGTGGGTCCGGGCGTTCGCGCCAACCGCGAGCGCCCGGACCGCCCAGGGAATGGCTGCGAAATGCACCGGGGAACGCCACAGGGAACACTCAGGGATTGCCCAGTGATAGCCCAGCGACGGCAAGGCCTCGCATCCGCCTCGCGTAACATTGAGTTGATCGTGACAGGCAGCGTCGTTAACTCTTGAACCGGCGCAACGGTTTGCGAGTCGATCTCATGCTGATCAAGATCAAGCGCGGATGGGAGCTGCCCGAGTCCGCAGCGACCTCCGAGGCGGTGTTTCGCGATCGTCGGCGGCTCATGAAGGCGGTCGCCGCCGGCCCGATCCTGCTCTCCGGTCCCGCTCTCCTGCTGGGCTGCGAGGAGGGCCAGGCGGACAGCGGCGCGCCGTCTGAGACCCAGGTCGCGGCCGCGGGGGAGGAGGATCCCTCGGCCCACCTCTATCCGGTGCAGCGCAATCTGCGCTACCGGATCGAACGCGATCTGACGCCTGAGGAATTGGCGATAACCTACAATAATTATTACGAATTCGGCTCCTCCAAGAACATCCATCAGAAGGCCCAGGCGCTGCCCTTGCGGCCCTGGGAAATCACTCTGGACGGCCAGGTCGAGACGCCCATCACCATCGGCATCGACGACCTGCTGGCGAAGATGCCGCTCGAGGAGCGCACCTACCGCCACCGCTGCGTCGAGGCCTGGTCCATGACCGTGCCCTGGTCGGGCTTTCCCATGAAGGCCCTGGTGGAGCTCGCCAAGCCGCTCTCCTCGGCCAAGTACGTCCGCATGGTCAGCTTCATGAATCCCGACGTCGCCTCCGGCCAGCGGGCGAGCTGGTACCCCTGGCCCTACATCGAGGGCCTGACCATCGAGGAGGCCACCAACGAGCTGGCCTTCCTGGTGACCGGACTCTACGGCAAGCCCTGTCCCAAGCAGAACGGCACGCCCTTGCGCCTGGCGGTGCCCTGGAAGTACGGCTTCAAGTCGACCAAGGGCATCGTGCGCTTCGAGTTCACCGACGAGCGGCCGAAGAGCTTCTGGGAGGTGATCCAGGGCCGGGAGTACGGCTTCTGGGCCAACGTGAACCCGGAGGTGCCCCATCCCCGCTGGAGCCAGGCCCACGAGCGCGTGCTCGGCGGGGACCAGCGCGTCCCGACCCAGCTCTACAACGGCTACACCGAGTTCGTCGCTCACCTCTACGAGGGCCTGGCCGAGAGCGAGCGGCTTTACATGTAGGTTGGGCCGAGGTTGCGTTGCCGCTACCTTTTGTCCGGCTACTCACTTAGTCTCGAAACTTGAGTGCTTGAGATGCCAGTTGGGAGTTGCAACGGCCCTGCGGTCTTGTGCTTGGTATTCGGTTGCCGCTCGACCAGACCAAGGACACTGTGCAGAAGATAGACAAATGTCTAGCGAAGACGAAATCGTAAACACAGGTTGCGTTTTCTGTGATTTTCGAGACGAAGAAGTCAAGATATTTGATGATGACTATTGTTACGCTATCATTAGCAAAGATCCCATCAACAAATATCATGTATTAGTAATAACAAAAGACCACTATCAAGATTTTGCGGATCTTCCGGATGAGCTTGCGTCGCATGTATTTGTTATCAGTAAGAGTTTGTCCATTGCAGTTCGGAAAACGTGCAATCCTGATGCAATTACACATATCTTCGACGATGACACCTCAAGAAGTGGATACAACCAAGTCGATCATTTCAAATTTCATATTATTCCGAGATTCAAGAAGGATATGCATGCCTTCAATTGGGGTTTGTTGAGAAACAAACAGGACCGAAATGAGCGGTCCAAGTATGCAAGAGAAGTAAAGAAGAACTTGGTGTGATCCCCGCAATCCGAGCCTTGGATCGGGTTGGGAGTCGCTCGTTCAAAATGTCCTCAGCACCCGGTCGAGGATTGAGTCGTCACGAGTCTTTCTGCCGACCCTGAAGCAACGCCTCAAGTTCTTCCCGGGCCGGATCCGAGAGACCCTTGATGCCGTCGCGCAGCTCGTCGAGGGCGCGCCGCAGGCTGTAGATCTGGTCGAGCAGGCGCAGCACCACGGGGATCGCCTCGTCGTTCACCTCCAGATCCCGGCGCAGCTCCACGATCAACCGGATGCGCGCGCAGTCGAGCTCGTCGAACAGCAGCTCGCCTTCCTCCTCGATCGGCAGCACCCAGCTCTGGGCGATCCATTGGGTCACCTCGCCCCGGCTGACCGAGATCTCCCGAACCACCTGCTCCAGCGTCAGCACCATCGCCGCCTCCCCGCTGTCAGGTCAAACCGGCCTTGCGCCGGGGGGCCTGCTTGTCCCCCGCCGACCAGCCCTCGACGAATTGCTTGAGGTCCGGGTCGGCCTTGTCGGGCAGCATGACCGTCAGCTTGACGTATTGGTCGCCCGCCGCCTTGCCGTCGGCGTTCGGCACGCCCTTGCCCTTGAGGCGCAGGGTCTGGCCGCTGTTGGCGCCGGCCGGGATCTTCATGGCGACCTTGCCGTGGACGGTGGGCACCTGCACCGAGGCGCCCAGCACCGCCTCCTTCAGGGTGACGGGCAAGTCCAGGTGGATGTCCCGGCCGCGGCGCACCAGGAAGCGGTGCGGATTCACCTCGACCTTGATGAGCGCGTCGCCGGCCGGCGCCTTGCCGTGGCCCGGCCCGCCCTGGCCCTTGAGGCGCAGGGTCTGGCCGTCCTCGGTCCCGGGCTTCAGCGTGATGTCGAGGGTCTTGCCGTCGGCCAGGCGGACCCGCTTCTTGGCGCCCAGCGCCGCTTCCAGGAAGTCCACCTTGATGGAGTAGGCGACGTCCTGGCCGCGCTGGGCCGCGCCGCGCTGGCCGAAGAGGTCGGAGAAGATGTCCTGGGCGTCGAAGCCCTCCCCGAAATCGAAGCGGGTATAGCGCCGGCCCTCGTCGCCGCCGGCATAGGTGCGATAGTAGCCCGAGCCGGCGCCGGCGCCCGCCGCCGCGGCGGTCTCCTGGCCGCTGGCGTCGATCTCGCCGCGGTCGAAGCGCTTGCGCTTCTCGGCGTCGCCCAGGATGTCGTAGGCCTGGGCGACCTCCTTGAAGCGGCGCTCCACGTCCGCGTCCCCGGGATTGAGGTCCGGGTGCAGCTTCTTCGCCAGCTTGCGGTAGGCGGCCTTGATCTCGTCGGCGCTGGCCGCCTTCTTCACGCCCAGGATCTTGTAGGGGTCCGTCATGACCCGCCCCCGGTCACCCGCAAGAGGCTAGGGCGCGCCCCGGCGGGGACGCGCCCGGTTGATACCCCGGTCGAAGTTATGTTGCCGCGCTGCGCTATTCGACGATCCTCCAGGTCCCGTCGGGCTGGCGGCAAGCCGTGCCATAGGCCGTCTGGGTCTCGCCGCCCACGGTGATGGTCTGCTGGAACTCGCGGCAGTAGAGGCCGCTGGTGGAGGTGCCGTCGCGGATCGGCGTCACCGTCCCGGAGTTGCCAGAACCCGGGTTGTTCCAGACGATGGTCTCGCCCAGCGGGGCCTCGTGGGCGTGGATCACCGCCTCGTTGGCCTGCATGCGGTCCTGCTCGTCCATGGTGCGGCCGATCTCGCTGCCGATCAGTCCGCCGATCAGGACGCCGGCGCCCGTGGCGATGAGTTGACCGGTGCCGTCGCCGAACTGAGAGCCCAGCAACCCGCCCAGGGCCGCGCCGCCGAGGCCGCCGATGGTCTGCTTCTCGCCGTAGGGGCTGTTCGAACAAGACGCCGCGAACAGCGCGATCAACGCCGCGGCGGCGACGGGCCTGATTTTCATTGCTTTACCCCCTTGCAGGAAAGGACGAAGTCCGTTCCGGAGAGCGTGATCTCCGCTAGACCTAGTACGATATGGGCGACAAATCCATCCCTGGCCGGAAAAAATGCGGGCCCCTGGGCCCGGGGCATTTCGCGGCGCGCGGACGGGCTCCGGCGGGGGCCGCGACCCGCTGGGGATTTCCCGCGCCGGGGCCAGGCGCTATGGTGCCCTTCAAGGGCCGGAAGCCGCCCGACCGACGCCCTATCGGCTTGCGATGCTTGGATAGCTAGCATAGGAAAAACAGAAACATAATGCGCATCTCTGAGGTTACGCCTGAGGATCCCTTTGCGCTCTTCGCTGCCTGGTTCAAGGAGGCGGAGGAGAAGGAGACCAACGACCACAACGCCATGGCCCTGGCGACGGTGGGCGAGGACGGCATGCCGAGCCTGCGCATGGTGCTGCTCAAGGGCGTCGATGCCGAGGGCTTCGTCTTCTACACCAACCTGGAGAGCCGCAAGGGCCGGCAGCTCCTGGCCTCGCCCAAGGCGGCCTTGCTGTTCCACTGGAAGTCCCTGCGCCGCCAGGTCCGGGTGGAGGGCCCGGTCAGTCCGGTCAGCGAGGCCGAGGCCGACGCCTATTTCGCCAGCCGGCCGCGCCAGAGCCAGATCGGTGCCTGGGCGAGCGAGCAGTCGCGGCCGCTGGCGGGGCGCTTCGAGCTGGAGAAGCGCGTGGCCCGCTTCGCCGCCCGCTACGCGGTCGGCAAGGTGCCGCGTCCGACCCATTGGTCCGGCTTCCGCATCAGGCCGGTCCTGATGGAGTTCTGGCAGGACGGCGCGTTTCGCCTGCACGAGCGCCTGGTCTACCACCGCCTGGAGGAGGCGGGCGGCGAGGAGGGCGAGGGCGAGGCCCAAGCCCTCTGGCGGACGGAGCGGCTGTTTCCTTAAGTTCGGCCGGCGAGGGACGGGGGAGGAGCGAAGGTGAGCGAGGCCACCTCGGCGACGGCGCGCAGGGCGGAGACCGGCCGCCTCATGCGCCTGGCCACCTATGCCTCGGTGGCGACCGCCCTCGGCCTGATCGTCCTCAAGCTGATCGCCTGGATCCAGACCGGTTCGGTTAGCCTGCTGTCGACCCTGATCGACTCGATCCTCGACGCCATCGCTTCGGGCATCAATCTGGTGGCCGTGCGCCACGCGCTCACGCCGCCCGATCGGGAGCACCGCTTCGGCCACGGCAAGCTGGAGCCCCTGGCGGCCATGGCCCAGGCCACCTTCATCTCCGGCTCGGCCCTCTTCCTCATCTTCGAGGCCGGGCACCGGCTGTTCGAGCCGGAGCCCCTGTCCAATGCGGCGCTCGGCATCTGGGTGATGGGGATCTCCATCGTCGCCACCTTCGCGCTCACCCGCTTCCAGGCCCACGTTGTGCGCAAGACCGGATCGCTGGCGATCAAGGCGGACTCTCTCCACTACTTCGGCGACCTGCTGGTCAACGGTTCGGTCATCGTCGCCCTGCTGCTGGTCTCGCAGCTTGGCTGGATCTGGGCCGATCCGGTCTTCGGGCTCGCGATCGCCTGCTACATCCTCTACAACGCCTGGCAGATCGCCCGCGGCGCCTTCGACATGCTGATGGACCGGGAACTGCCGGAGAGCGAGCGCCGGAAGATCAAGGACATCGCCCTCGCCCACGAGCAGGTGCTCGGTCTGCACGACCTGCGCACGCGCGCCTCCGGCCCCGACACCTTCATCCAGGCCCACCTGGAGCTCGACGGTGCGATGAGCCTGACCGAGTCCCACGCCATCGCCGACGAGGTGGAGGCGGAGCTGCGGGCGGCCTTTCCCGGCGCCGAGGTGCTCATCCATCAGGATCCCTACGGAATCGAGGAGCCGCCGGCCCCCTTCGAGTAGCGGGGCCGAGGGAACGCTTGACGCACATCAATGTGGCTGCCCAAGTGTTGTACGACCAATGACGCTTGAGCGAGCCGGAGCGCGGGAGGAGAGCATGACTTGGGCGAAACTGTTGGCTGCCGTCGACGGCGGTTCGGGAAGCGAGGCGGTGGTGCGGGCGGCGCTCGCCCTGGGCCAGACCTTCGACGCCCGGGTCGAGCTGCTGCACGTGGAGGTGCCGGAGGAGGACGCGATCCCGGTGGTCGCCGAGGGCATGGCCGCGGGCGCCCTGGAGCAGCTCGTCGAGGGCATGCGCGAGCAGCGCGAGGAGCGGGTGAAGGTGGCCGAGGCGCTCCACAAGAAGCTCTGCCTCGACGCCGGCCTGCCGACCGTCGAGCCCGACGCGCCGCCGGCCCCCGGCAGCTTCCGCGTCGCCTTCCGCCGCGTCGTCGGCCGGGAGGCGGACGAGGTCGCGGCCCGCGGCCGGCTGGCCGACCTGGTGATCGTGGCCGGCGCGACGGCGGAAGCGGACGACGGCTACTCTCCGGCGCTGGAAGCAGCCATCTTCGAGACCGGGGGACCTCTGATCATGGTGCCCGAGAGCGTCTCCGGCACCCAAGGCCGCAGAATCGCCATCGCCTGGGACGGCACGCTCGGGGCCGCGCGCTCGGCCGCCGCGGCGCTGCCGCTGCTGCGTCGGGCGGAGAAGGTCGTCGTGATGACGGCCGACATGGAGAAGACCGGCGCCAAGCCCAGCGAGCTGGCCGACTTCCTGGCCGAGCACGGCATCGCCGCCGAGACCTGGGCCTTCCTGCCCAAGGATGGGCCGCTGGGCGAGCTGATCCTGAGCGAGGCCGAGGAGGCCGGCGCCGACATGCTGGCCATGGGCGCCTACGGCCACAGCCGCCTGCGCGAGATGGTGCTGGGCGGCGTCACCCGCAGCATCATCGCCAGGGCCAGGATCCCGGTCTTCATGGCGCATTAGGCTCCCCGGCCGGGCGATGGAGGGCTTCGACTACATCGTCGTGGGGGCGGGATCGGCCGGCTGCGTGCTGGCGAACCGGCTGAGCGAGGACGGCGCGGCGAGCGTCCTGCTGCTCGAGGCGGGCGGCAGCGACGACGATCCGCGCATCCGCACGCCGGCGACGTCCGGCGCCCTCGTCAACACCCGCTTCGACTGGGCCTTCCGCACCGTGCCCCAGGTTGAGCTGAACAACCGCCAGCTCGGCTGGCCGCGCGGGCGCGTGCTCGGCGGCACCAGCTCCATGAACTACATGATCTACCTGCGCGGCCACGCCTCCGACTACGACCACTGGCGGCAGCTCGGCTGCGAGGGCTGGTCCTGGGAGGAGGTGCTGCCCTACTTCCTGCGCTCGGAGGGCAACCGGGTCGACGAGGGCCCCCTGCACGGCCGGGACGGGCCCCTCACGGTGCGTGCGCCGGACCAGCGCTACCGCCTGACAGAGCTCTTCCTCGAGGCCTGCCAGCAGGTGGGCATCCCCTTCAACCCCGACCTCAACGGTCCCCAGATGGAGGGCTGCGGCTACTTCCCCGCCACCATCCGCGACAACGAGCGCTGCAGCGCCGCGGTGGCCTACCTGCGCCCGGCGCTGGAGCGGGCCAATCTGACCGTGCGGACCGGCGCGCAGACCACCCGGATCGTGCTCGAGGGCGGCCGGGCCAAGCGCGTCGACTATCTGCTGCGCGGCCAGAGCCGGCAGGCCCGGGCGGAGCGCGAAGTGATCCTCTCGGCCGGCGCGGTCGGCTCGCCCGTGCTGCTGCTGCTCTCAGGCATCGGCCCCGCCGAGGAGCTCAGAGCGGTCGATGTCGAGGTGGCGCACGACCTGCCGGGGGTCGGCCGGAACCTGCAGGACCATTTCCACTACCGCTCGCGCATGGAGATCACGGAACCGCTGACGCCCTACGGCCGCAGTGCAGAGGAACTGGCCGAGATGCGCCGCGCCTACGAGGAGAGCCGCACCGGCCCACTCACCACAAACAACTTCGAGGCCGGCGCCTTTCTCTCCACCATGCCGGGGCTCGCGGCGCCCGACCTGGAGCTGGTGATGATCCCCTACTTCATCAGCCTGGCGGCGCCGGAGCTGGCGCCGCCGGACCGGCACGGCCTCACGGTCTCCGGCTTCCCGACCCGGCCCGCCAGCCGCGGGACCATCGCGCTCGCCTCGAACGATCCCCTGGACCGGCCGCTGATCGACCCGCGCTATCTGAGCGAGCCCCACGACATGCGCCTCATGCTGGAACTGGTCCGGCGCTCGCGGGAGGTCATGAACGCGCCCGCCTTCGATCCTGTTCGCGGCCCCGAGATCTCGCCCGGGGCGGACAAGGAGAGCGAGGCGGAGCTGATCGCCGACATCCGGGCGGTCTCCTCCACCTCCTTCCACCCCATAGGGACCTGCAAGATGGGCGTCGACGAGCTGGCCGTGGTCGACCCCAAGCTGCGGGTGCGGGGCGTCGAGGGCCTGCGGGTCGCCGACGCCTCGGTCATGCCGACCATGATCACCGGCCACCTGAACGCCGCCGCCATCATGATCGCCGAGAAGGCCGCCGATCTCATCAAGGCGGACGGCCCGTCCTGACCTGGCCTCTGCTTGTCCACGATGGGAGCGGGCCGAGCGAAGGACTGGCGGCGGCGGGCGCTTGCGCTAAACTCCAGCCATGACTCAAGCGGGAAACGATAGCAACGGGGACGCGCGCCGGACCATGGTGCTGACCGGCGCCAGCCGGGGCATCGGCCATGCGACGGTGAAGCGCTTCAGCGAGGAGGGCTGGCGCATCATCACCTGCTCGCGCGAGGACGTGCCCGAAGAGTGCAAACGCGACCCCAACTGGGCCCACCATATCGTCGCCGACCTGGCGGACCCGGATAGCCTGGCGGACTTCGTGGCCGAGACCAACGCCCTGCTGGGCGAGGGCCCTCTGGGGGCGCTGGTCAACAACGCCGCCGTCTCGCCCAAGACGCCCTTCAAGGAGCGCCTCGGCGTCCTCAACGGCGACCTGGACCGCTGGCGCCAGGTCTTCGAGCTCAACCTCTTCGCGCCGCTGGCGCTCGCCCGGGGCTTCGCCGTCCCGCTCCGCAAGGGCCAGGGCTCGGTGGTCAACATCACCTCCATCGCCGGCCATCAGATCCATCCCTTCGCGGGCTCGGCCTACTCCATCTCCAAGGCCGCGCTTTCGGCGCTGACCCGCGAGATGGCGGTGGAGTTCGCCGAGTTCGGCGTGCGGGTGAACGCGGTCGCGCCGGGGGAGATCGAGACCGCCATGATCGGCGAGGAGTACGAGAGCCTGATCCCGCGCATTCCCATGCACCGCATGGGCACGCCCGAGGAGGTTGCCGCCGCGGTCTACCGGCTCTGTACCGTGGACTTCGGCTACGTCACCGGCACCGAGATCTTCGTCACCGGCGGCCAGCACCTCTACTAGCTGCGGCGCTCGACCAGAGGGCTCACAGGGACTGCGGCGCTCGCCCGGTGAAGAGGAAGTAGCCTGACGTCAGCATCAGGCGTTCCGCGGTATGCAGGGTGGCGATGCTTTCGAGCCAGGCGGCGAGCTCCTCTTCGGAGATCACACGCGCCGCCGCGGCCTTGCGGCCGACTCCGACGAGAACGGGCGTGGCGGTATCCGGGGGAAAGATCACCACCCGGGTCACGATCCGCAGCTCCTCGAGGCCCAGGTCCTGCAGCAGACCGAACAGCAGTCCCGGGACCCAGTTGGTGACCACCGCCGTCGAGGTCTCGTAGTCGAGCACCCGCCGGACCAGGTCGCGATGGGGCAGGTTGACGTTCTTGGTCACGAAGTCCGGCTCGATGATGGCGAGGCTTCCGCCGGGCTTCAGCACCCGCATCATCTCGCGCACGGCCGCGGCCGGGTCGGTGAGATAGCAGAGGGCCCGCTCAATGCGCACGCTGTCGAAGCTGGCGTCGTCGTAGGGCAGCGCCTCGGCGTCGCCACTCCGGTAGTCGATCTCCAGCCTGGCGGCGGCCGCGCGCTTTTCGGCCTCCTCGATGAAGCGCGCGCTCTTGTCGATGCCGGCGACCCGCCCGCCGGGCTCCACAAGGGCGGCCAGTCGCGCCGTTTCCAGGCCGAAGCCGCAGCCCACGTCGAGGACCCGCTTGCCGGGCGCGATGCCGCTGCGCTCGCGCGCCGTCGCCTTCAGCTCCTGCAGCGCCTCGGCGGCGTCGAAGGTCTCCAGCGCCGTGACGTAGGTCGCGATATCGGAGAGCTCGTCGAGCGCCGAGAAATGACGGAGGTCGAGGTGGTCCATGGTGGCCCGAAGTTGGAGGTTTGCCGCGCCAGCATCGGCCAAGCCCGCCGGCCGGTAAAGCCCGCAGGGCCGCGGCCGGGGCCCTCTTGCACGCGACGGACCGGTCGCAACGCGCGGCCCGTGATGCCCGCACGGCGAGTTATCCACCGGGGGCGGGCTTCCCTTGGGCCCGGGACTGGGCTTTCATAGGCGGGGCCGGAACGGGCCAAGCCCCGCTTACGCGGAGGCCCATCACAACGAGGAGGCGATCATGGCTGTTGCACGGGTTACGAAGATCACTTCGGCATCGCCGACCAGTTTCCACGATGCGATCAACGGCGGCCTCGAGCGCGCCGCCAAGACCTTGCACGGCATCACCGGTTTGGAGGTGATCTCCCAGAAGGCCAAGGTCGAGGACGGCCACATCACGGAGTACCGCACGACCATCGAGGTGACCTTCATCCTCGACGACTAGCGTCACCGGCGCCGAGGGCCCGGCGTCGGGGCTCGGCGTCCCGCCGGCCGCCAAACCCCGCGGGCGCTTCGGGCGCGCCTGCGGACGGAGAGGGTGTTGCGCCGGCGTCGAGTGCCGGGTTTATGGCCGGAGTCGGGGCGCGGGCGGCCGTCTTCTCCTGATTCTAGGCGGCCAGCTTGCCGATGTCGTCCAGCTCCCGCTGGAGCCGGGACACCTCTCCGGAGATCTCGGCCAGGAGGCCGGCCAGATCCCGCTGCATGGCCAAGGCGCGGTCGAGCTTCTGGCCGAGCCGGGCGGTCTCCGGCAGGGCGGCGCGGGCCGCCGGCTCGTCCGGCTCATCGCCGGTGAGCAGCCAGACCATCGGCACCTGGAGCACCCCGGCCAGCTTCAGGAGCTGGACGCCGCGGGGTTCGCTCTCGTCCCTCTCCCAGGTCTCCAGTGTCCTGCGGTCGACTCCGACGCGGTCGGCCAGTTGCCTGTGGCTGAGGCCGAGCTGGTCGCGCGTGCGTTCGATCCGGCTGCCGGTAGAGCTTTCGAGAGACACTGGTTCACACTCCTATCGTCTATTAACTATTCGATTCCAACACCCGTGGGGCCCCCGTGGTTCCGGGGCCGGTCCGCCGGGATACTAGGTCGATTCGCGGGTCGGCATGAGGTCGACCCCGGGCTGTCATGGAAGCGATACGCAAACTTCGCGGCGGCGGGCCCGCGGTCGCTCCTGCGAGATGGCTCCTAGTCCTCGATGTCGATGGTGACCGCAGTGGTGCCCACCACCGGCTCGTGAGGCGACAAGGCTTCCCGCTTTTCGTCGGTCCAGGTGGCGATACGCACGGGGCGCACGTCGTTCGGCCCGCTCGCCGCCTCGGTCTCCAGGGTCTCGAAGAAATGCAGGCCGTCCTCGTCGACGTAGAAGGTGTGCTCTCCGAAGTGCTGCGCCAGCATCTTCATCGCCGGGTTGTCGGCCGGCACCGGATCGGCGCCGAGCTGGTCCTTGATCTGCGCGATCTGCTCGTCCGTAAGCTTCATGAAGACTGCTCCTTTCGGGCGGCGCCAGAGGCCGCCGAAGCGCGTTTCCGCCGAACTGGTGCACTGCTACCTCGCGTGGCGCGAGATCGCTACGCGGCATGAGTTGCTAGGACGGAGTTGGAGGTACGTATGACGTCAGGTTTGCACATCCGATCCGGGCGGGCAAGGGACCCGGCCGGTGGCCGCACGGCGGCGGCCTGGAAGCGGGCGAAACCGGCGCTTAGTCGAGCTGGGCCAGCAGCTCCTGGAAGAAGCCAAGGCGGGCCTCCACCTGGGCGATGTCCTGGTCCAGCCAGGCGACCAGGTGACCTGGCTCGCCGGCGTGGTGGGCGCGCAGCTCGATGAGGCGCGCCAGCTCGCGCTCGCTGAGCTCGGCCAGGATCTCCGCCTGCAGCTGCCGCTCGGCCGGGGGCAGCAGGTGCAGGAAGCGCATCTTGAGGGCGATGATCAGCTTGTTGATGTCGCTGACCGGCGCCCGCACGTTGGCGTTCAGCAGCTTCTGGAGCTCGGCCCGCCCGGCCTCGCTGAGGACCAGCAGCTCGCCGTCGGCCTGGCCGTCGCCGCTGCCACCGTCCGTCCGGGCCTCGACCAGGCCCTCGACCTTCAGGAGTTCGAGAGGCGGCGCCACCAGTTCGAGGGAGGGGCCGGCCACGTGGCTGACGAAGTAGCGCACCTCGCTCGCCAGCTCGGCGTAGCCCTTCTCGCCGCCGGCCAGAATGCCGAGCGCCAGCAGGCGAATCGCTTCGCTGGGGATCAGGCTGTTGTCGCGGTACATGAGGGCTCCCGTCGTGGCTGCAGACGCCAAGCGTCCCCCGACGGGATTAATTTAATGCCAAAGCGGGCTTTTGTCCAAAAGACCCTTCAGGCCGCGCGCTCGAGCCCGAGGTCGGCCCAGATGGCAGTCAGCGCCGCGATCAGGCGGTCCATGTCGGCGTCCGAGTGGAGCGGCGAGGGGGTGAGGCGGAGACGCTCGGTGCCGCGGGCGACCGTCGGGTAGTTGATCGGCTGCACGTAGATGGCGTGCTCCTTCAAGAGCCGGTCGCTCACCAGCTTGCAGAGGGCCGCCTCGCCCACCAGGACCGGCACGATGTGGCTCTCGGAGGCCATCACCGGCAGGCCCGCCTCGGCGAGGCGCCGCTTGAGCGTCGCCGCCCGCTCCTGATGGCGCGTCCGCTCCGCCCCGCTCGCCTTCAGGTGCCGCACGCTCGTCAAGGCCCCCGCCGCCACCGCCGGCGGCAGGGCCGTCGTGAAGATGAAGCCCGAGGCGAAGCTGCGCACGAAGTCGACGAGCGCCCCAGAGGCTGCGATATAGCCCCCCAGCACCCCGTAGGCCTTGGCGAGCGTCCCTTCGATCACCGTCAGGCGCTCCATCACCCCCTCCCGCTCGGCGATGCCGCCGCCCCGGGGGCCGTAGAGCCCCACCGCGTGCACTTCGTCCAGATAGGTCATGGCGCCGTGGGCCTCGGCCACCTCGCAGAGCTCGGCGATGGGCGCCACGTCGCCGTCCATGGAGTAGACCGACTCGAAGGCGACGATCTTGGCCCGGCCCGGGTCCTCGTCGGCCAAGAGCCGCGCCAGGTCCGCCGGGTCGTTGTGGCGGAAGATGCGCTTCTCGGCCCGGCTGTGGCGGATGCCCTCGATCATGGAGGCGTGGTTCTTGGCGTCCGACAGCACCAGGCAGCCGGGCAGGCGCGCGGCCAGGGTGCCGAGGCTGGCGAAGTTGGAGACGTAGCCCGAGGTGAAGAGCAGCGCCGCCTCCTTGCCGTGCAGCTCGGCCAGCTCGCGCTCGAGCAACACGTGGTAGTGGTTGGTGCCGGAGATGTTGCGGGTCCCCCCGGCGCCCGCCCCGCAGCGCGCCAGCGCCTCCTGCATGGCCGCCACCACGCCCGGGTGCTGGCCCATGCCGAGATAGTCGTTGGAGCACCAGACGGTCACCTCGCTCACCGTCTCGCCGATCGGGTTCCCCTCAGCCGCGTTAGCCCCGTGGCGCAGGGCCCGCGGAAAGGCCCCGGCCTGGCGCTCCAGGTCCGCGAACACCCGGTAGCGGCCCTCCTCGCGAAGGCCGGCGAGCTTCTCGCTGAAGTAGCGCTGATAGTCCATCTGGCGGCTCGTGCCTTGCTTCCAGTCGTGCATCACAAGTCGTGCGTTACAGATCGTGCGTTACAGGGGCCTATGACCCCTGCTGGTGCGGCGGCTGATTGTGACGGCTGGCGGCACGCCCGTCCAGACAACTTGCCCCGGTTGGGTCCGGAGGACAAATCTGGCATGGGACGCGAGTGTCATCGCATAAGCTGCTGATAGACATAACACGCTTAGACGACATTGGTTTCCCGCAGTGGGCGATTTTCGAGCAGGCGCGCGAAGCCGAAGGCGTCCAGGTCGAGGCTCAAGAAGCGCCCGTGCAGGATCCTCTCGGCCACGGCGCGCCCGGCGGCCGGCGACTGCTGGATGCCGTGGCCCGAGAAGCCGTTGCAGAAGTAGAGATTGGCGATCTCCGGGTGGGCTCCGATCACGGCGTTCTGGTCAAATGTGTTGTAGTCGTAGTGGCCGGCCCAGGCCCCGGTCAGCTTGATGGCCTCGAAGGCGGGGATGCGGGCGGCCAGCCTCGGCCAGATCCGCGTCTCGAAGGGCCGGTAGTCCTCCTCCAGATCGTCGCTCACCCCGTCCTCCTCGGGCGGCGGTGACTGGATCGCGATGTACTGGGCGCCCTCGGGGCGGACGGCGATGCCGGTGACGTCGATGGTGAGCGGCATGTCGGGTACGTCCGCGCGGCAGTCGAAGACGAAGGTCATGCGCTTGCGCGGCTCGACCGGCAGCGCCACATCCGCCAGCGCCGCCACCCGGCCGGCCTGGGGTCCGGCGGCGTTGACCAGGACGCCGCAGGCGAGGCGTTTGCCGGAGGCGAGCCGCACGGCCTCGATCCGCGCGCCGGCACGCTCGATGCCGACCGCCTCGTCGGTCACGTAGACGGCCCCTAGTTCCCGGGCCTTGCGGCGGAAGCCGTGCAGCACGGCGCTGGGGTCGAGCCAGCCCTCGCCCGAGAGGCCGAAGCCGGCGCCCGCCACGCCCTCCAGCGACAGCCAGGGAAAGCGAGCGGCCACCTCTTGCGGGTGGAGCAGGGCGACGTTGGCGCCGAGGGCAGCCTGGAGGGACTGGTTGGCCTGCAGCACCGGCAGCCCCGCCGGGCTCGCCAGGTAGAGGTAGCCCCGCTCCTTGAAGCCGAGGTCCGGACCGTTCTCCTCTCCGTCCGGGGCGAGGGTCTCGTGGGCCTGGCGGAAGAAGGCGAGGGAGTCGAGGGAGAGGCGCACGTTCTCCGGGGTCGAGAACTGCTGGCGCACGCCGCCCCAGGAGCGGGTGGTGGCCGCGGCCTCGTAGCTCGGGTCCCGCTCGATCACCCGGACCGAGCCTCCGAAGGCGGGGTCGGCGCTCAGGAAGTAAGCGATGGCGCTGCCCATGACGCCGCCGCCGACGATGACCACGTCCGCCCTGTCCTCTCCGCCGGTCACGGCTCAACTGTCCCCTACCTCGCCGTCCAGGATCAGCCTGAGACGGGGGCCCACCTTGCTGAAGCCGTTGGCGAGGTAGAAGTCGAGGGAACGCTCTCCGCGGGGCAGGTCGGGCGCGCCGACCTCGAGGCGGACCCAGCCCGCTTCCCGGGCGTAGGTGCAGGCCGCCTCGATCAACATGCGGCCGACCCCGGCGGACCTGACCTCCGGCTCCACGTAGAGCTCGCAGATCTCGCCGAAACGCCCGCCGGCGTAGATGGCGGCGCACTGGTTCAGGGTGACGACGCCGACCGGCCGTGCCTCGGCGAAGGCGATGAGCGGCGCCACGTCGCCCGCGGCGACCAGCCGGCGCGTCGTCTGGAGCAGGGCGCCCGCGTTCAGGTCCGTATCGCCCAGTTCGGCCAGCAGGCGCGCCACCAGCACCGCGACCAGAGGCGCCTCGTCTGCCTTGGCCCTCCGGATCTCTGTCTCCATGGAGCCGCTCCCTCCCGCTCACCCCTCTGCCGGCGAAGTCTACACCACCGCCCGGGGATCGAGGGCGTCCTGCAGCCCGTCGCCCAGGAAGTTGAAGGCGATCACCGTGACGAAGATCAGCAGGCCCGGCCAGATGGCGAGCGCCGGGGCGGTCCAGATCAGCTCCTGGGCGCCGGTCAGCATGTTGCCCCAGCTCGGGATCGGCGGCTGGATGCCGAGTCCGAGGAAGCTCAGCACGGACTCCAGCAGGATGATGTTGCCGACCGAGAGGGTGGTGGCGACGATGATGGGCGAGACTACGTTGGGCAGGATGTGCACCAGCATGACCCGCGGCGCGCCGGCGCCGAGCGCCTCGGCGGCGCGCACGAACTCCCGGGTGCGCATGGTGAGGGTGGCCCCGCGCACCAGCCGCGCCACCGTCGTCCAGCCGACCAGGGCGATCAGGAAGACAATGCGATAGAGGCTGACGTTCTCGGATCTGGCGAGGTCCGCCGGCAGGCCCAGCTTGCCGAGGTCGACGGCCACCAGCACGATCAGGAGCGGCAGCAGGGGGAGCGCGATCACCGCGTCGGCGAGGCGCATGAGGAGGGCGTCCAGGCTGCCGCCGTAGTAGCCGGCGAGGAGGCCCAGGGCGGTGCCGATCAGCGCCGCGCCGAGGGCCGCCGCCAGTCCCACGGCGAGGGAGACCCGGCCGCCGTAGAGCAGGCGCAGCAGCAGGTCGCGGCCCAGCTCGTCGGTGCCCAGCGGATGGGCGGCCGAGGGCGGCTGGAAGCGGTTCAAGAGCTGGACCCGGTTGGCGTCGAGGCCGAGGGCCGCCTCCACCAGGGGCGCGGCCAGGGTGAGCGCCGCCAGCAGGGCCAGCACCAGCAGGCTCGCCACCGCCAGGCGGTGACGCAGCAGGCGGCGCCACAGCACCCGGCGCACCGATTGGGGCGGCCCGCCGGCATAGGCGGCCTCGGCGGCCAGGAGTCCCTTGGGCGCGTCGCTCATCAGTAGGAGATCCTGGGGTCGAGCCAGGCGTAGCAGAGGTCGGCCAGCAGGTTGGCGAGCAGAGTTGTCAGGGTCGCGAACAGCAGGCCGACCAGGGCCAGGTTGTAGTCGTTGCCGAGGATGGCGTCGTAGATGGTCTTGCCCATGCCCAGCCAGCCGAACATGGTCTCGGTGATCAGCGCGCCGGAGAAGAGCGCCCCGAAGTTGAGGGCGAGGATGGTCACCACCGGGATCATGGCGTTCCTCAGCGCGTGGCTCAGCACCACCCGGCGGAAGCTGACGCCCTTGGCGCGGGCCGTGCGCACGTAGTCCTGGCGCAGCGCCTCCATCATGGCGGCCCGCAGGAAGCGCACGATGCCGCCCACGGTGGCGAGCGTCAGCGTCGCCACCGGCAGCACCAGGTAGCGGGCGCGCTCCCAGAAACCCTCGCTCGCATCGCCCATGCCGCCGGCCGGCAGCCAGCCCAGCACCACGGCGAAAAGGATGATCAGCAGGATGGCGAGCCAGAAGGGCGGGATCGAGATGCCGGCGAAGGCGGCCAGGTTGATGCCGTGGTCGAGGGGCGAGCGGGGCTTCACGGCGGCCAGCAGACCGAGCGGCAGGGCGAGTGCCAGCGCCAGCGCGAAGCTCAGGCCCATCAGCAGCACGGTGTTGGCGAGCCGCGGCCAGATCACCTCCAGCACCGGCTGGGCGAAGAGCCGCGAATAGCCGAGATCGCCCGTCAGCGCCGCGCTGAGCCAGTTCCAGTAGCGGCTGGTGATCGGCTGGTCGAGGCCGTACAGCTGGCGCAGGCGCTTGGCATCGGCCGCCGTCAGGTCCGGATCAGCGCTGATCATCAGGTCGATCGGATCGCCCGGCATGAGCCCGATCAGCCCATAGATCAGGAACGACATGAGCAGCAGGACGACGGCGGTCTCCGCCAGGCGCTGAAGGAGGAAGCGGGACATGGGTCAGATGTCAGATTTCAGATGTCGGACTCCAAAGGCCGTTTGGTTCTGACATCTGGAATCTGAAACCTGTCATCTTGCATCCTTCCACTCCTCCACCCAGAGCGTCGTCGGATACTGGTGGCCGGTGGGGCGGACATTCTCCAGCCATTTGGGCAGCACGTAGGGGGTGGCCCGCCAGTAGAGGGGGATCACCGGCAGGTCGCCGGCGTAGAGCGCCTGCAGGCTCCGCCACAGGGCCTTGCGGGCCTCCGGGTCGAGCTCGATCTCGATGGCGTCGATCAGCTCGTCCATCTCCGGGCTCCGGTAGCTGGTGTAGTTCTGGCCGCCCCAGCCGTTCTCCGGCGTCGGGATCTGGTCGGAATAGAGGGTGGTGCGGGGCACGCTTTCCGGGCTCGACAGCCAGGCGAACATGGCAAGCCCGGTGAACTTGCGCTTCGATACCGTCTCGCCGAAGAAGACCCGCGCCGGCTCGTTGCGGATGCGCGCCTCGATGCCCGCATCGGCCCACTGGCTCTGCAGCACCTGCTGCACCAGCTCTCGCGAGCGGTTGCCCGCCGTGGTCATGAACTCGAGGCTGAGGCGTTCGCCGTCGGCGTTGCTGCGCACGCCGTCGGCGCCCAGGGTCCAGCCGGCCTCGTCCAGCAGGGCGGCGGCCAGCTCAGGGTCGTAGGGGTAGGTCGGAACGTCCTCGCTGTAGACCCGGTCGAGGGGGCTCACCGAGGCGTCGGCCACCGGCTGGTGGCCGGCGAAGAGCTGCTGGCTGATGGCCTCCCGGTCGATGGCGTGGATCAATGCCTTGCGGACACGCGGGTCCTGGAGGATCGGGTTCTCCAGGTTGAGGTCGATGTGCTCGTAGATCAGGCCGGGCTTGAACATGACGTTGAAGCGGTCGCCATGGCGCCGCTCGAAGACCAAAGCCTGGTCGAGGGCGAGGCCGAGGTCGTCGGCCATGGTGTCGACCGCGCCGGACAGGAGGTTGGCCTCCACCGCCGCCGTGTTCTCGATCACCCGCAAGACGATGCGCCCGAAGGCGGGCCGGGGGCCGTACCAGGTCGGGTTGGGCACGAGCACCATGTGAGAGCCGGGCGAGACCTCGGCGATCCGGTAGGGCCCGAAGCCGAGCCCCGGATTGGTCGGGTCGGCGTTGAAGAGGGTGCGGTTGCGGTATTCCGCCGGGTCGTCCTCGAAGATCGGGCGCTCCAGATGGGCCGGCAGCAGGCGGAAGCCCCCCGCCGCGTTGTAGTCGAAGGTGATGCGGTCGACGTGGAGGGTGAAGATCTTGTTGTCGATCACGTCGATCGAGAGCACCCGCCTGAAGCCCTCGAAAGCCACGACGCCGGACTGGGGATGGCGGCCGACCTCCCAGGTGAAGACCGCGTCGGCGCTGGTCACGGGCGTGCCGTCGCCCCAGGTGGCCTCGGGGTGGATCTGGTAGGTGACGGCGATCCCCTCGCCGCCGTCGGGCAGCTCCTCGGGCACCGCCAGGCCGTTCTCGATGGTCGGCAGCTCGACGCAGAGCAGGCAGATCAGCTGCCACTCCTGGTCGTAGGCGGTGAGGGGGCGCCGGGTCATGCCCAGCACGTAGCTCTTGGCCAGCATGGAGTCGATCAGGGGGTGAAGCGTCGAGGGATACTGGGTGCTGCCGATCTTCAGCTCGCCGCCCTCGGCAGCGGCTGCGGGCCGGGAGCCGGCCAGGGGAGCGATCAGCGAGGTGGCGAGAGCACCCGGCAGGGCGGCCAGGAGCAGCGCGGCGAAAGCCAGGGAGCGGAGCGGTTGCGGCACGGGGTCCATCCGTCGGCTGTGGAGGCGGGGCGGTCGCCGGGCGGCTCGGCGAGGCGGAGCTGCCGGCAGGTCGATCGGCGCTTGCCCGCCTTACTGGAATCCGGGAAAGTGATGCCATGTCGCGCGTCTTGCCTCAACAGCAACTGCTGCTGGAACTGCTCAGAATGTCCGGAGACATCGCCGTAACGGGCGTTGGCGAGGACAGCATTCTCTGGCGCACCCTGATGGAATGCCAGGACAAGGGCTGGATCGAGTTCGTCCAGATCCGCCCCGGCCTCAACCGGGCCTCGATCACCGAGCACGGCCGGGTCCACGCCGGCGCGCCGCCGCGGCGCCGGGCCGCGCCGCCCGGACCCTAGCGGCGGGTCGCGGGCCGTGGTGCGGGCTTCGGGGGAGGCGAACGCAGGGCTGCCGCGGGACGAGCGGGACGAACGCGATAGGGACGACGAGGCGAGCCCCGGGCGGACGCTCCGGCGGCTGCGCGAACGGGCCCCGCGGGTCCATGTCATCTCCAACTTCGTGGCGGCCGATCTCACCGCCAACCTGCTGCTGGCCGCGGGCGCGCGGGTCGCCATGGCCCAGGACCGGGCGGAGGTCGCCGACTTCGTGGCCGTCTCCGACGCGCTCTGCGTCAACCTGGGCACCTACGCCAAGACCCGGGCCGAGGCCATGGTCGCCGCGGCGCGCCAGGCGGTCGACCTGGCGAAGCCCTGGGTCCTCGACCCGGTGGCGGTCTCCGCGAGCGGCGAGCGGCGCGAGCTGGCCAAACGCCTGACCGGCCTGCAGCCGACCCTGATCCGCGGCAACGCCGCCGAGATCCTCAGCCTCGGCGACGGCGAGTCCGCGGCCGCGGCGGACTCCGCCGTCGAGTCCGGGATCGAGCCGGTCGAGGCATTGGACGCGGCCCACGACCTGGCCAAGACCAGCGGCGCCGTGGTGGCGGTGACCGGCCCGGTCGACTATGTAACCGATGGGGAGCGCATCGCGGCGGTGGCCAACGGCGATCCCATGATGACCCGGGTCACCGGCGTCGGCTGCAGCCTCTCGGCGCTCGCCGCGGCGGCCTGCGCGGTCGAGCCGCGGCCCCTGGCGGCGACCAGCCACATGCTGGCGATCCTCGGGCTGGCCGGCGAACTGGCGGCTGCCGAGTGCCAGGGGCCGGGCAGCTTTCGCACGTGCTTAGTCGACGTTCTTTATAACTTGGATGAGGAATCCCTGGAGGCAGGGGTGCGCATAGAGTGAGGTTTGTCGCCCGTCATCCCCGCAGTCACCACCGGCGCCTCAAGACCGCGCGCGCCTTCGATCCGCTGGTCTACCTGGTCATCGGCACGGAGAACCTGCGCAGCGGCGCCGACCTGGAGGCGGTGGCCGCGGCCGCGGCCGAGGGCGGCACGACCCTGGTGCAGCTGCGCGAGAAGGGGGCCGACCTGCGGCGCCTGGTGGAGCTGGCCCGGGCTCTGAAGACCGTGCTGCGGCCGCACGGCGTTCCCCTCGTCATCAACGATTCGGCAGAGGCGGTCCTGGCCGCCGACGCCGACGGCCTGCACGTGGGCCAGGACGATATGCCGGTGCTGGCGGCGCGCCTCGCCATCGGGCGCCGCCGCATCCTCGGCGCCTCGGCCGGCGACAAGCAGGAGGCCGAGGCCATCGACCTCGACGCGGTGGACTACCTGGGCGTCGGCCCCGTCTATGGCTCGCCGAGCAAGGCGGACGCTGGCGCGCCGATCGGGCCGGAGGGCATCTGGCACCTGCGCGGCCATCTGGGCGCGCCGATTCCCCTCGTCGGCATCGGCGGCATAACGGTCGAGACGGCGGCGGCCTGCGTCAAGGCGGGGGCCGACGGCGTGGCGGTGGTCTCCGCGATCTGCTCGGCGGAGGACCCGGGCGCCGCGGCGCGGGGGATCCGAGAGGAAGCCGAGGCGGCGCGCGGCGACCGCAAGCTCGGCCATATCTAGTCTCCGCCGGGCTGTCGGCGGGGGCACGGGGGAGGCGCTGAGATGAAAACCGCAGGCATGAAGTACGTCCGCATCCACGCGGACGAGACCGGTAAGTCCCACTTCGCCGACGCCGAGGTCCGGCTCTCGCCGGTGGTGCTGTCGCTGACCCTGCCGGCTCTCGAGGCCGGCGAGCCGGTTGCCGCCAGCCAGATTCTGTTCCTGCGCCTGCCGCCGGGCTGGACGACCGACTGGCATCCGGCGCCAGCCTATCAGTACCACTGCATCCTCGGCGGGCAGGTGGAGCTGACCGTCGGCGACGGCGAGCGGCGGCGCTTCTCCCAGGGCGACGTGATCCTCATGCAGGACATCGCCGGCCAGGGCCATATCGCGCGGGTGGTCGGCGAGGAAGAGCTGCTGGTCGCCGTGACCCAGCTCGCCTGACCCCATGCCCCGACACGGGATCGTCACAAACAATGCTTATGAGTCATTTCTGATGCAGTGCTTCAATAGTTTCGACTTATATATTGATTTCTCATAAGAACATTTCCGCTAAGTCCACCGTGTCGCGCACCCCGATCGAGTCCCGGTGGCGGCTCAGCCAGGCGTCGGCGCTGGCGCGGCCCGTGTCGAACAGGTGGTCGAGGAACTGCCGGTCGGCGTTCAGCTTGCTGGAGAGGCCGAGTTCCTGCATGGCTTCCTCGTCCTGGATCACGTGGATCAGCATCCGCCTGAGGCGTCCGCCGTCGTCGAAGCCGCCGTCGATCAGCTTGCTCACGAAGTGGATCGCCCGCATCTCGCGCATCAGGCCCGAGTTGAAGGTGAGGGTGTTCAGCCGGTCGAGGATCTCGCTGGCGGTCTGGGGCACCTCGTCGATGTTGATGGGGTTGATCTGCACCAGCAGCACGTCGCGGCACTCCGTGTCATAGATCAGCGGGTAGATCGCCGGGTTGCCCATGTAGCCGCCGTCCCAGTAGGCCTCGCCGTCGATCTCCACGGCCTGGTGCAGGAACGGCAGGCAGGTCGAAGCCAGGACGGCCTCCAGGGAGATCTCCTCGAGCCCGAAGACCTTGACCCGGCCGCGCAGCACGTTGGTGGCGCTGACGAAGAGCTTCACCTCTTCGCAGCGGCGCAGGACCTCGAAATCGATCAATTCCTCAAGAACGTTGCGTACGGGATTGAGATTGAAGGCGTTATAGACGTATGGCGAGGAGACCCGAGACATCAGGTCGAGCATCCAGTAGGCGGGCGAGAAGTCCATGCGGCCGAGGGAGAAGAAGCGGTCGACGGGGCTGGGCTGCAGCGGCGAAAGGGCGGCCAGCGCCGAGATGCGGTCCCACAGGCGGCCCAGCAGCTCGCGTGCCGCCGCGCGCCCGCCGGTGGTGAGGCCGTAGGCCAAGACGGCGCCGTTGAGGGCGCCGGCGCTGGTGCCGCTGATGCCCTCGACGGCGATGCCGTCGTCCTCCAGCAGGCGGTCCAGCACGCCCCAGGTGAAGGCCCCGTGGGCGCCGCCGCCCTGGAGCGCCAGGTTGATGCACTTGACGCCCCTGCCGTGGGGCCAGGCCTCCCGCCGGCCCTGGGCGGGCTTGTTCTTGGAGTTTCTTAACGCCGCCATATGTTTAATCTCCAGGAAACCGAAGCCGCGTATTCTCTTCCAATCGGCCGTCCGAGCAAGCGGCCCGGAGCCTGGCTCGCCGTTTTCTCGCCGGTCCGGCGTGGAGGCTGAGGCCTGCGCCGCCAACGCGCTTGTGTGACACGGCGATGCCGAACGACGTAGCTGAGACCCGTACCAGCCGACTGCCGCGCCTTCTCGGTCGCAAGGCGAGCCGGCCCGTGCGCGTGCTCTGCATCGACGGCGGCGGCATCCGGGGCATCCTGGCGGCCATGGTGCTGGCGGAGCTGGAGCGTCTCTCGGGCCGGCCGACGGCGGAGCTCTTCGATCTGATCGCCGGCACCTCCACGGGCTCGCTGGTGGCGCTCGGCCTTTCCATGCCCGACTCCGACGGCAAGGCGCGCTACAGCGCGCGCCAGGTCATGAACCTTTACGAGCTGTTCGGGCCGAAGGTCTTCAACCGCTCGGTCTGGCACCAGATCCGCGCCGTCGGCAACCTGGCCGACGGCAAGTATCCGGCCGCCGGCCTCGAGGACATGCTTGGCGAGCTGTTCGGCGAGGCGCGCCTGTCGGACGCCTTGTGCGACGTGTTGGTGCCGAGCTACGAGCTGGAGCGGCGCATCCCCTTCTTCTTCAAGAGCTGGCGGGCCATGGAGCACGAGGCCTACGACTTCTCCATGGCCCAGGTGGTGCGCGCTGCGACGGCCGCGCCGACCTATTTCGAGCCCGCCCACATCCCGACCGAGGGCGGCGACTACTACGCTTTGGTGGACGGCGCCCTGGTCGCCTACAACCCGGGCATCTGCGCCTACGTGGAGGCCCGCGGGCTCTACCCGGACGCCAAGGAGATGCTGCTGGTCTCCCTCGGCACGGGCCAGCTCACCCGGCGTCTCGCCTACGACGACGTGAAGGACTGGGGCGCGGCGCGCTGGGCCCAGCCAATCTTTTCCGTCATGTGCGACGCCTCGGCGGTGGCGGTCGACCACCAGCTGCAGCAGATCTTGCCGCGCGGGCCCCACGGCCTGCGGCGCTACTACCGCTTCCAGGTCCGCCTGGACACCGGCAACGACGACATGGACGACGCCAGCAGCACCAACCTCAGGGTGCTCAAGCTGCTGGGCGAGGACATGCTGCTCCGGAACCGCCGCCGCCTGCGCACCCTGGCCGAGCGCCTGGTGGAGCACGCCGACGCGGGGTAGGGTATTCCTGGATTCATGTTGTAATCCAAGAACTCACTCTAAATAGCGGTAATTATTTTTATTCTATCTCTGGTATAGGCGCTGAATGTCCCGGCGGGACGGCGGCCCGAGCTTGACTCCGCGCCCGGATTGGTTTAGAACAAAAATAGAACAAATAATAGACCTGAATCGCAGGGAGACCCGCGACGTGAGGACGGTGAAGGCCCGGCCGCGAGCCCGGGTGATGGGCGAGGTCGCGCCGGACACATCTCCCGAAGGTGCGACTGAAGGCGCGGCCGAAGCTGTGACCGAAGCTGCGGCCGAAGCCGGAAAGCGAACCGCCCGACGAGCCGCGAACCAGGCCGCAAGCCGAATCCCGGACGCCGAAAGCCGAAGACTGGACGCGCGGGTGAAGGGACGGCGGGACGCGGCCGTGATCGCGGAGCTGCGCGCGCGCATCCGCGCGCTGGAGCGCGCCGGCCCCGAGGCCCACGGTCATCACGGCGCCCACGGTCATTACGGAGATGGTGCGGCGGTGGCCCCGGGACTGTTCTTCGGGCTGCCGGCCCTCGACGCCCATCTGCCCGAGGGCCTGAGGCTCGCCGGGCTGCACGAGATCGCCGGCGCCAAGGAGGTCTGGGACGACGGGGCGGCCGCCGGTTTCTGCCTCGCCCTCTTGGGGCGGGTCCTGGCGGCCCGGCCGCGTGCTTCCGCCCAGGGGGCTGGGGGCGTGGTGCTCTGGGCGGCCCGGCGGGCCGACCTCTACGCCCCCGGCGTGGCCGCCCTGGGGCTCGACCCCGGCCGTCTGGTGCTGGTGCGCGCGCGCCGGGACGCGGAGCTGCTCTGGGTGCTGGAGGAGGGCCTGCGCGCGCCGGCCTTTTGCGCCCTGGTCGGCGAGCTGGGCGAGGCGGACGAGACCGCCGCCCGGCGCCTGCAGCTCGCCGCCGAGAGCGCCGGGCGGCCCTGCTTCCTGCTGCGCCGGCGGCTCTTCGCGGCACGCGGCGCCGGCGCCGCGCCCCCGGCGCTCAGCCGCTGGCGGGTCGCGGCCCTGCCGTCCGTCCCAAATGGATCGAAAGAAACGGAAGGAGCGGAGGCGTCTGGCCGATCGGCTTGTCTGCCGGGCCGGGCGCGTTGGCGGGTCGAGCTGCTGCGCTGTCGCGGCGCGATGCCCGGTCAGTTCATTGTGGAGTGGGACCATGCGGCGGGTGCTTTCGCTCTGGCTGCCCCGGTTCGCGACCGAGCGGTGGCGGCGCCAGGCGCTGCGGACCAAGCCTGCAGGGCGCGCGCGGCCGGATAGGCCGTTCGCCCTGGTGGCGCGGGAGCGGGGCCGGCTGACCCTGGCCGCCGTCGACGAGGCGGCCGCTGCGGCGGGCCTGGCGCCCGGCATGCCGCTGGCCGGCGCCCATGCCCTGGCGCCCGACCTGGAGACGGCGGCCCACGAGCCGGAGAGCGACGCCGCGGCGCTCGCCCGCCTCGCCGCCTGGTGCGAGCGCTATAGCCCCTGGACAGCCCCCGGCGGCCTCGAGCCCGGCGGCGCGGCCGGCCTGCTGCTCGACGTCACCGGCTGCGCTCATCTCTGGGGCGGCCTCGGGGACGGTCCAGGGGGTAGCCCCGGGGACGATCCCGGGAACGGCGAAGCGGCGCTGCTCGCGGACGCGACGGCGCGCCTCGCGGACCTCGGCTTCAGCGCCCGACCGGCGCTGGCCGGGACCCTCGGCGCGGCCTGGGCGCTCGCCCGCTTCGCTCCGGCCGGGGAGGGTCCCCCCGGGGAGAGTTCTCTCGTGGTTGCGCCGGGGCGGCTGCGCGCGGCGCTGGCGCCCCTGCCGCCGGCGGCCCTGCGCCTGCCGGCGGAGACCTGCGAGCTGCTGGCCCGTTTCGGCCTGAGGCGCATCGCGGACCTTTTCGAGCTGCCGCCGGCGACCCTCGTGCCGCGCTTCGGCCCGCTGCTGGCGCGCCGGCTGCGCCAGGCGCTGGGCGAGGAGACCGAGCCGCTTTCGCCCGGCACGCCGCCGCCGCCGCCCCTGGTGCACCGCCTCTTCGCCGAGCCCATCGTCACGCCCGAGGACCTGGCCCGCAGCCTGGCGGAGCTGAGCACGGCGCTCTGCCGCCGCCTGGAGGCCGAGGGCCTGGGCGCCCGGCGGCTGGTGCTCGCCGCCTACCGGGTCGACGGCGGCGTCCAGCGCCTCGTCTGCGGCACCAGCCGGCCGCGCCGCGACCCAGACCATCTGGCGCGGCTCTTCGCCGACAAGCTGGAGCGCCTCGACCCCGGCTTCGGCGTCGAGGTCATGACCCTGGCGGCGCCGGCCAGCGAGCCGCTCGCGCCCCGCCAGGTGGGCCTCGCCGGGGAGGGCGCGGCCGCCACAGGGGAGACCGGGGACGGCGGCCTGGCCGACTTCCTCGATCGACTGGAGAGCCGCTTCGGCCCCGGCTGCGCCGCGGTGCCGGGGCCGCGCGAGAGCCACCTGCCGGAGCGCGCGGTCGAGGCCCGCCCGCCGCTCGCGGCCCTGAGGGAGGGCCTGAGAGAGGTCCTGGGGGAGGCCCTGGCGCGGGCGCCGGCCCCCCGGGCCTGGCGGCGAGCCTGCCCGCGGCCCCTGCGGCTGTTCGATCCGCCCCAGCCGGTCGAGGCCCTGGCGCTGCTGCCCGACCGGCCGCCGGTGCGCTTCCGCTGGCGGCGCCTGCAGCACCGGGTGGTGCGAGCCGAGGGACCCGAGCGCCTCACCGGCGAGTGGTGGCGAGACGATGGAAACGGTGCCGGCGAGACGCCGCGGGAGCAGGCGGCCGGAGCGGTCTCGGAGCGGGAGGCGCGGGACTACTTCCGGGTCGAGGACCAGGACGGCCGCCGCTACTGGCTCTACCGTCAGGACGGCCGCTGGTTCCTCCACGGCCTCTTCGCGTGAGGGGGCGGGCGGGCAGACTCAGAGTGCTAGCAAAATGCAAGCAAATAGTGCTACCGTTTTGCTAGCACTCAATGGAAACTTCGACGGGAAAGAGCCATGGCCAACGTGACGATCCGCAACCTGGACGACGATGTGGTGGCGCGCCTCAAGGAACGCGCCAAGGCGAACAGGCGCTCCCTGGAGGCGGAGCTCAGGGAGATCCTCACCCGCTCGGCGGGTTCGATGACGCGGGAGGAGCTGATCGCTTTCGCCAAGCGCGTCGCGGCGGAAACGCCCGATGTGCCTCAGACGGACAGCGCCGAGCTGATCAGGGAGGACCGTGATCGTTGAATTCGATCGTTGATGCGTCGGTTGCGATCAAATGGTTCGTGCAGGAAAACTTGCACGACGAGGCCTTGGAGCTGCTGGAACAGTTCGATCCTCTGCAAGCCCCCGAACTGATCGTTGCCGAAGTCACCAATGTGGCTTGGAAGAAATGCCTCCGCGGAGAGATCACCAAATCGCAGTCCCACACGATCGTTTCTTCAATTCCAAGCTACGTGCCGATTCTCTATCCGATCTTGCTGGATCACGAACGCGCTCTTGAGATCGCGGTTTTCCTCGGGCATCCCGCCTATGACTGCCTCTACCTCGCCTGCGCGGAGCGGCTTGGCGGTTGTGTGGTGACGGCCGACCGGAACTTCCTGCGCAAGGTGAAGGGGTCTTCCTTCGCGGGCCTGGTGGCCTTCTTGCCGGATGCGGTGGCGGGAGAGAAAGCGCCATGACCCCGTCCGCGCCTGCCCCCGCGCCTGCCCCAGCGCCCGCCTACGCCGAGCTGCAGGTGACCAGCAACTACAGCTTCCTGCGCGGGGCCTCCCATCCCGACGAGCTGGTGATCGCCGCCAAGGCTTTGGGGCACGCGGCGCTCGGCATCGCCGACCGCAACTCGCTGGCCGGTGTGGTGCGCGCCCACGTGGCGGCCAAGGAGGCGGGCCTGCGGCTCTTGGTCGGCGCCCGGCTGGTGCCGCGGGACGGACCGGAGGTGCTCTGCTTCCCCAGCGACCGGGCCGCCTACGGCCGGCTCTGCCGCCTGCTCACCCTGGGCAAGCGCCGCGCCGAGAAGGGCGCCTGCGACTTCGCCCTGGAGGAGCTGATCGGTCACGCCGAGGGCCAGGTCCTCGTCGTGCTGCCGCCGGAGGAGATGGGGGCGGGGATGGACGTGACCTGCAGTCCGGAGTCCTATCCCGGTGCTGCCTTCCGCGCCGCCCTCGGGCGCCTGCGGGCCGCCCGGCCCGACGCCTGCTATCTCGCCGCCCAGCAGCTCTACCGCGGCGACGATGCCCGGCGCCTGGCGACCCTCGCCGCGCTTGCCGAGGAAAGCGGCGCCCCCCTCGTCGCCACCAACGATGTCCGCATGCACGGGCCCGGACGCAAGGTGCTGCTCGACGTGGTCACCTGCATCCGCGAAGGCTGCACCATCGACGAGGCCGGCTTCCGCCTCGAGGCCAACGCCGAGCGGCACCTGAAGGCGCCCGCGGCCATGGCCGATCTCTTCCGCGACCACCCCGAGGCGCTCGCCCGCACCCTGGAGATCGTGGCGCGCTGCAGCTTCGGCCTGGACGAGCTGAGCTACGAGTATCCGGACGAGGTCACCGGCGAGGGCCGCACGCCCCAGGAGGAGCTGGCCCACCTCACTTGGCAGGGCGCCGGGGAGCGCTATCCCGGCGGTGTGCCGGCCAGCGTGCGGGCCACCCTGGAGCACGAGCTGGAGCTGATCGGCGAGCTCGGCTACGCGCCCTACTTCCTCACCGTCGCAGACCTGGTGCGCTTCGCCCGCGCGCGGGACATCCTCTGCCAGGGTCGGGGCTCGGCGGCCAACTCGGCGGTCTGCTACTGCCTCGGCATCACCGCGGTCGACCCGGCGTGCCTCGATTTGCTGTTCGAGCGCTTCGTCAGCGCCGAGCGCAACGAGCCCCCCGACATCGACGTGGACTTCGAGCACGAGCGCCGCGAGGAGGTGATCCAGTATATCTACGCCAAGTACGGCCGCGAGCGGTCCGGCCTGGCGGCCACCGTGATCTGCTACCGGGGGCGCGGCGCCATCCGCGAGGTGGGCAAGGTCCTCGGCCTTTCCGAGGACCGGGTGGCCGCCCTCTCCGGCGCGCTCTGGGGCTGGGGCCGCGATGGGCTCGACGCGGCGACGGCGCGCGAGCTGGGCCTCGATCCCGGCGACCGGCGCCTCGCGCTTGCCCTCGAACTGGCCCACGAGCTGATCGGCTTCCCCCGTCATCTGTCCCAGCACGTGGGCGGCTTCGTCATGACCCGCGGCCTGCTCTCGGAGCTGGTGCCCATCGAGAACGCCGCCATGGAAGACCGCACCGTCATCGAGTGGGACAAGGACGACCTCGACGCCCTCGGCATCCTCAAGGTGGACGTGCTGGCCCTCGGCATGCTGACCTGCGTGCAGAAGGCTTTCGCCCTGCTGCGCGGCCACTACGGCCGCCGCTTCGATCTCGCCGGCGTGCCGGGCGGCGACTCCCGGGTCTTCGACATGCTCTGCAAGGCGGACTCCATCGGCGTCTTCCAGGTCGAGAGCCGGGCCCAGATGTCCATGCTGCCGCGGCTCAAGCCGCGCGACTTCTACGATCTGGTGATCCAGGTGGCGATCGTGCGTCCGGGGCCGATCCAGGGCGACATGGTGCATCCCTACCTGCGCCGGCGGAGCGGCGAGGAGACGGTGAGATACCCCTCCGAGGAGCTGGCCGGGGTGCTGGGCAAGACCCTCGGCGTGCCGCTCTTCCAGGAGCAGGCCATGAAGATCGCCATCGTCGCCGCCGGCTTCACGCCCAGCGAGGCCGACCGGCTGCGCCGCGCCATGGCGACCTTCCGCCGGGTCGGCACCATCCACACCTTCCGCGACAAGATGATCGAGGGCATGGCGGCGCGCGGCTACGAGCGCGACTTCGCCGAGCGCTGCTTCCGCCAGATCGAGGGCTTCGGCACCTATGGCTTCCCCGAGAGCCATGCCGCCAGCTTCTCGCTGCTGGTCTACGTCTCGGCCTGGATCAAGTGCCACTATCCGGAGGTCTTCGCCGCGGCGCTCCTCAACAGCCAGCCCATGGGCTTCTACGCCCCGGCCCAGGTCGTGCGCGACGCCCGCGAGCACGACGTCGAGCTGCGCCCGGTGGACGTCAACGCCAGCGACTGGGACTGCACCCTGGAGCCGAGCGGCGGGGCGCACTTCGCGCTGCGTCTGGGCTTCCGGCAGATCAAGGGCCTGGCCGAGGCCGAGGCCCGCGCCCTGGTGGCCGCCCGGGAGAACGGCTACGCCGACGTGCGCGGCCTCTGGCGGCGGGCCGGGCTCGGCGCCAAGGCGCTGGAGGCGCTCGCCCGGGCGGATGCCTTCGGCTCCCTGGAGCTCGACCGCCGGGCCGCGCTCTGGGCGGTCAAGGGCCTGCCGCTGGGCGTCCCCGGCGACCGGCCGCTGCCGCTTTTCGCCGCGGCCGGCGAGGAGGAGCGGGGCGAGGAGCCGGCGGTCAGCCTGCCCGCCGCCGCCCTCAGCGAGGAGGTGGTCGACGACTACAAGAGTCTCCGCCTCTCCCTGAAGGCGCACCCGGTCTCCTTCCTGCGCCAGGAGCTGGCGCGCGACGGGCTGGTCCCGGCGAAGCGGCTCGGCGAGCTGCCCGACGGCAGCTGGGTGCGGCTCGCCGGGCTGGTGCTGGTGCGCCAGCGCCCCGGCAGCGCCAAGGGCGTCATCTTCGCCACCCTCGAGGACGAGAGCGGCGTCGCCAACGTCATCGTCTGGCCCGACTGCTTCGCGCGCTACCGGCAGGTGGTCCTGAAGGCGAGCCTGCTGGCCGTCGAGGGCCGCCTGCAGCGCGAGCAGACGGTGATCCACCTGGTGGCCCAACGCCTGACCGACATGACCGATCGCCTGCACGCGCTTGCCGCCCCCACCCAGAAAGACCTTGTGTCAGGCGCCGCCGCCCCGCTCGAGCCGCCCCGCGCCCGCGCCGACGAGGTGAAACGCCAGCCCCGCCAGCTCCACGCCCTGCCGGCCCGCCCCGACCCGCTCTACCCCTCGCGGAACTTCCATTAGCGAAATCTTCACCAGAGAAGGCGTCCGGTGAGGCTGCGCCGGCGCGATCGATTGTGTGAGCCGGCGCAGCAGACCCCGCCAGAGGCTCGCCATGCTGGACAGCACGATCCTGGACATCACCCTCGGCATGCTCCTCTTCTTCCTGGTGCTGTCGCTGATCTGCTCGGCGGTGCAGGAGTGGGTGGCGAGCGCCGTGGGCCTGCGATCGCGCAACCTGCGCGACGGCATCGACAACCTGCTGGGCGCCGAGGTTGCCCGGAGCTTCTACGCACACGGCCTGCTGAAGAGCCTCTACCGCCGGCCCGGCCGGCTGGGCTTCCTCAAGGAGATGGGCGGCGGCCGCGGGGTCGGGCCCTCCTACATCGCGCCGCGCCTCTTTGCCCAGGTGCTGGTCGACGTGATCGACCGGGGCGAGAGTGTCGGCGGGACCCGGGAGAACGCGGTCGCCAAGACCTTCCAGGAAGTGGAGGCCGCGGTCCGCCGGCTCCCCCAGCCCTCCGTCCGCGAGGCGCTGCTCAGCCTGCTGGCCGACGCCAAGGGCGACGTGGACGCCTTCCGCGCGCGCGCCGCCGACTGGTTCGACGCCGCCATGGAGCGGGTCTCCGGCTGGTACGCCCGGATCGTGAAGCTCTCCCTCTTCGTGATCGCCGGCGGCCTGGTGGTCCTCTTCAACGCCGATGCCATCGAGGTCGGCAAGACCCTCTGGCAGGACCGGGCGCTGCGCGCCAGCCTGGCGGTGCTGGCGGAGGAGACCGCCGAACGGCACGTGGAGTCGGGGGAAGAAGGGACCGAGAGCCTCGTGAGTCCGGCCGAGGCGCGGGCCTATCTCGAGCGCTTCCCCATCGGCTGGAAGTGCAAAGAGTCCGACGGGCTCTGCTTTTGGCAGAACCTGCGGGGCGGGCAGGCGCTGATCGGCTGGCTGGTCTCCATCGCCGCCTGCTCCTTCGGCGCACCCTTCTGGTTCGGCCTGCTGCGCCGGGTCGCCTCCCTGCGCGGCAGCGGGCGACGCCCAGACAGATCCGCCCAAGGCCCGCCGGCCGGCTGAGCCGCGCCCTTTCGAGCGACGGCGAGTTCGCCCCCGACAAGCGGGCCGAGCTCTGGCAATATGGCGCCCTGGCATTCCGGTGGGGGAGGGCGTTGCCATGATCTTCGAGAAGATTCCCGAGGGGCCGGGGCCGCTGCGCCGGGCCGTGCGCGAGGCCTACCGCGCCGACGAGCCCGAGCTGGTCGGCCGGTTGGCCGAGCGGGCGGCGCTGCCCGAGGATGCCCGGGAGCGCATCGCCGCGCGCGCCCGCGAGCTGGTGGTCGAGGTGCGGGCCAAGCGCCTCGGTCACGGCGGCCTCGACGCCTTCCTCCACGAGTACGGGCTCTCCAGCAAGGAGGGCGTGGTGCTCATGTGCCTCGCCGAGGCCATGCTGCGGGTGCCCGACGCCGAGACCATCGACAAGCTGATCAAGGACAAGATGGGGACCGCCGACTGGGAGGCGCACCTCGGCCACAGCGACTCCCTCTTCGTCAACGCCTCCACCTGGGCGCTCATGCTGACCGGCCGGGTGGTGCGCATCGACGAGCGGGAGACCCGCGACTTCGGCGGCGTGCTGCGGCGCCTCATCCACCAGAGCGGCGAGCCGGTGATCCGCGGCGCCATGCTCCAGGCCATGCGCATCCTCGGCCGCCAGTTCGTCATGGGCCGCACCATCGAGGAAGCGATCGAGCGCGCCCAGCCCGACGAGAAGAAGGGCTACCGCTATTCTTACGACATGCTCGGCGAGGCGGCGCGCACCATGGCCGATGCCGAGCGCTACTTCGAGGCCTACCGCAGCGCCATCGCCGCCATCGGCCAGGCCGGCCGCGACAAGGACGTCTTCTCCTCCGCGGGCATCTCAGTGAAGCTCTCGGCGCTCCATCCGCGCTACGAGGTCGCCCAGCGCGACCGGGTCATGGGCGAGCTGGCGCCCAGGGTCCGGGCCCTGGCGGCGGAGGCCCGCGCAGCCAACATCGGCTTCACCATCGACGCCGAGGAGGCCGACCGCCTCGACCTCTCCCTGGACGTCGTCGAGGCGGTCTCCGGCGATCCGGAGCTCTCCGGCTGGGACGGCTTCGGCCTCGCCGTGCAGGCCTATCTCAAGCTGGCGCTGCCGCTGATCGACTGGCTGGGCGACATGGCGCGGCGCCACCGGCGGCGGCTGATGCTGCGCCTGGTCAAGGGCGCCTACTGGGACGCCGAGATCAAGCATGCCCAGGAGCTGGGCCTCGCCGACTATCCGGTCTTCACCCGCAAGTCCTCCAGCGACGTCTCCTACCTCGCCTGCATGAAGCGCCTGCTGGCCGACCCAGAAGCCTTCTATCCCCAGTTCGCCACCCACAACGCCCATTCCGTGGCCACGGTGCTGGCCCTCGCCGACCCGAAGCAGGGCTACGAGTTCCAGCGCCTCCACGGCATGGGCGAGGCGCTCTACGAGCAGGTGGTCGAGCGCGGCGAGACCGTGCCCTGCCGCATCTACGCCCCGGTCGGCAGCCACGAGGATCTGCTGGCCTACCTGGTGCGCCGGCTCCTGGAGAACGGCGCCAACAGCTCCTTCGTCAACCGCATCGTCGACGAGAAGCTGCCGGTCGAGGAGATCATCGCCGATCCGGTGGAGCGCACCCACCGGCTAAGCGCGTTGCGCCATCCGGGGATCCCCCTGCCGGCCGCGCTCTACGGCGAGCGGCGCAACTCCGCGGGCCTCGATCTCGAGGATCCCCAGACGCTCGCGCCCCTGGCCGAGAGCATGGCGGCCGCCGCCGCGCAGGACTGGCGCGCTGCGCCGCTCATCGGCGGCAAGGAGGCGACCGATCGACCGGCCCGCGAGGTGCGCGATCCGGCCGACCTGCGCCGCGTCGTCGGTCAGGTGGTCGAGGCCGGCGAGGCGGAGGCGAGCCGGGCCCTCGAGCTGGCGGCGGCGGCCGCGCCCAGCTGGAACGGGACGCCGGTCGAGGCGCGCGCCGCCTGCCTTGAGCGCATGGCCGACCTGATGGAGGCGGAAACGCCGGGGCTCATGGCGCTCTGCGTGCGCGAGGCCGGCAAGACTCTGCCCGACGCCATCGCCGAGGTGCGCGAGGCGGTCGACTTCTGCCGCTACTACGCCCTGCGCGCGCGCAGGGAGGCGTCGGGGGAGGCGGCGGTGGAGGGGGGCGGCGAAGGCACGTGCGCCGGGCCGCCCCGGGGCCGCGGTGTCTTCGTCTGCATCAGCCCCTGGAATTTCCCGCTCGCCATCTTCACCGGCCAGGTGGCCGCGGCGCTCGCCGCCGGCAACGCGGTGATCGCCAAGCCGGCCGAGCAGACGCCGCTGGTCGCCGCGGCGGCCGTGCGCCTGCTGCACCGGGCCGGCGTGCCGGGCGAGGTGCTGCACCTGCTGCCCGGCGACGGCGCGCGCGTCGGCGGCGCCCTGGTGGCCGACCCGCGCACCGCCGGTGTCTGCTTCACCGGCTCCACGGAGGTGGCCCAAATCATCAACCGAGGTCTCGCCGCGCGGCCCGGGCCGATCGCCCCCCTGATCGCCGAGACCGGCGGCCAGAACGCCATGATCGTCGATTCCACCGCCCTGCCCGAGCAGGTGGTGGTGGACGTGCTGGCCTCGGCCTTCCAGAGCGCGGGGCAGCGCTGCTCGGCGCTGCGGGTGCTCTTCGTCCAGGAGGACGTTGCCGAACGGGTGCTCGCCATGCTGTCGGGCGCCATGGAGGAGCTCAGGGTGGGCGATCCGGCGCTGCTGGCGACCGATGTCGGGCCGGTGATCGACGAGGAGGCGCGCGGCGCCCTGGAAGAGCACATCGCGCATATGGCCCGCGAGGCGAGGCTGATCCATCGCACGCCTCTCGGACCCGGCTGCGGCCAGGGCACCTTCGTCGCCCCCTCCGCCTTCGAGATCGAGGGCATCGGGGTGCTCGCGCGCGAGAACTTCGGGCCGATTCTCCATGTGGTGCGCTTCTCCGCCGACCGACTGCACCAGGTGATCGAGTCCATCAACGCCACCGGCTACGGCCTCACGCTCGGCATTCACAGCCGCATCGACGCCACGGTCGAGGAGATCCATGCCCGGCTCAAGGTGGGCAACACCTACGTCAACCGCAACCAGATCGGCGCCGTGGTGGGGGTGCAGCCCTTCGGCGGGCGCGGCCTCTCGGGGACCGGTCCCAAGGCGGGCGGGCCCCACTACCTGCCGCGCTTCATGGTGCTGCCGGAGCTTGCCGGGACGTCGCCGGCGGAGAGCGCGGCCGATGTCGTGACGCCCGAGGTGGGCGAGCTGTCGCCGCGCCTGCGGCGCGCCATCGACGCAGCGCGCCGGGCCCAATCCGACTGGTCCCTCATGCCGGCGGCCATGCGCGCCGACTGCCTTGAGCGGGCGGCCGGGATGCTGGAAGCCCGGGGCGGGAACGGCGCGCCGGACGAACTGGTGGAGGGGCTTCGCCGTGTCGCCCGCTGGGTGCGGCAGGAGTTCGATGGGCCGCGGCTGCTGCCGGGCCCGACCGGCGAGCTGAACGAGCTGGAGGTCCTGGGGCGCGGCGTCTTCGCCTGCCTGGCCGGGGAGGGAGCGTCGCTCGCCGAGGTGGTGGGCCAGGCCGCGGCGGCGCTCGGGGCCGGCAACGCCGTGGTCGCCGTGCCGCCCGATCCGGAGACGGCGCGGGTCCTGGGCGGCCTGGTGCGCGCCGGAGTGCCGGCGGAGGTGCTGCAGATCGTGGAGGCGGCCGAGGCGCCGGATCTTCTCGGCCTGGCCGCGGCGGCGCCGATCGACGGGATCGCCTATGCCGGCCCGGCTGAAACGACGCTCGCCCTCAACCGGGTCCTGGCGGAGCGGCCGGGCGCAATCCTGCCGCTCATCGTCGCCGGCAGCCCCGATGCCTCGGGGCCGGACCGCTTCGCCACCGAGAAGTCACTCTCGGTCAACACCACGGCCTCGGGCGGCAACGCCACCCTCATGTCCCTCGACGACGATCGGTCGGCCTGAGCCGGGATCCCGTCAGGCCGCGGCGGTGGCGGTCTTGGATAGGGTCTTGGTCGCAGTCTTGAAGCGGCCCTCGGCCACCCGGTCGGCGGCCTCGGAGGTGGCGAGCCCCTCGTCCTCGGCGAGCTGGAAGATCTCGTCCAGGGTGCCCTCGATGCCCGCGACCTGGGCGAAGGCCTGGTCGCGGTCGAAGTCCGGGCCCTCGCCGCTGATGTAGATCAGCCCGCCGGCGTTGATCACGTAGTCGGGGGCGTAGAGGATGCCCCGCTCGCCCAGGACCAGGCCGTGGCGCTCCTCGGCCAGCTGGTTGTTGGCCGAGCCGGCGACGATCGTGGCCTTGAGGCGCGGGATGGTCTCGTCGTTGATGACGGCGCCCAGCGCGCAGGGCGCGAAGACGTCCACCTCGGCGTCGTAGATGGCCTCCGGGGTGACGGCCTCGGCGCCGAACTCGCGGGCGGCCCGGTTGACCACCTCGCCGCGGATGTCGCTCACCACCAGCTCGACGCCCTCCTCGGCCAGCAGCTTCACCAGCGACAGGCCGACGTGGCCCAGCCCCTGGACGGCGACCCGCAGGCCGGCCAACTCGTCGCGGCCGAGGCGGTGGCGGACGGCGGCGCGCAGGCCCATGACCACGCCGTAGGCCGTCGCCGGGGAGGGATCGCCCGCGCCGCCTCCGGGCAGGCCGCGGGCGTGCGCGGTCTCCCGCGCCATGATCTCAACGTCCGCGACCGAGATGCCCACGTCCTCGGCCACGATGTAGCGGCCGCCCAGGCGCTCGACGAAGCGGCCCATGGCGCGGAACAACTCCGGGCTCTTGTCGCGCCGCGGGTCGCCGAGGATGACCGACTTGCCGCCGCCGAGGTCGAGGTTGGCCAGCGCCGCCTTGTAGGTCATGCCGCGCGCGAGGCGCAGCACGTCGGTCAGCGCCTCCTCCTCGCTTTCGTAGGCCCACATGCGGCAGCCGCCCAGGGCGGGTCCGCGGTTCAGGTTGTGGATGGCGATGATGGCCTTCAGGCCGCTGTCGGAATCGTGAAAGAACGCCACTTCCTCGTGGGCGTCGAATTCGTCGTGGGTGAAATGCGCCATGGAAAACTCGATCTGCCTCCGCTGGAGGGATCCCCCTTATTCCCAGTACAAAATATAAGTTTCGACCCTGGGCATGAAGTATTCAAGCCAGTCTCGTTTAATAGTTTGTAAATAGACAGAAGTCGCCTGATTGGATGCTTCGAAGCTCAGGAAAGTACCCGCGAAGGCCGATCCGGGCAAGATTCGGACCCGCCCGCCAGCGGAGCATGAGGCCTCAGGGAGGGGCGCAGCCGACTCAGGTGAGTGCCAGAGTGCCGCCGTCGACCACCAGCTCCGTGCCGGTGACGTAGGAGGCCCGGTCCGACAGCAGGAAGAGGACGGCGTTCGCCATGTCCTGGGGGCGGCCGAGCCGGCGCAGGGGGATCGCCTCGGCTATCTTCTCCTTCACTTCAGGCGCATCCTTGAAGCGGTCCTGCATGGGGCTGTCGGTCATGCCCGGCACCAGCACGTTGGAGCGGATGCCGTCGGCGGCGTATTGGATGGCGAGCGACTTGGAGAGCCCGATGATGGCCGCCTTGCAGGCAGTGTAGGCGTCCTGGGGCTTGGGATCGCCGCGCAGCGACTGGGTCGAGGAGACATGGACCATGGCGCCGCCGCCGTTCGCCTGCATGAGGGGCACGGCGTGGCGCGCCATCAGCATGACCGCGCGCAGGTCGATGTCGAGCACCCGGTCCCAGATCTCGAGGTCCACCTCCACCAGGGACTTGTCGCGCCCGAACCAGAGCACGGCGGCGGCGTTCACCAGGTAGTCGAGCCGGCCGTTCGCCTCCATGGTCCTGGCGAAGACGTCGGCGACGAAGGCCTCGTCGGTGAGATCGCCCTGGAGATAGAGCGCCCGGCCCGGCCCCTCGTCGAGGCCGTCGGGCTGCTCCTTCAGGTCGACGCAGATGACGTGGGCACCCGCGCCGAGCAGGTCGCGGGCGACGCTGTAGCCCATGCCGCCGCCGGCACCTGTGACGATGGCGCTTCTGCCTTCGAAGCTCATGTCTGTGGTCCCCCTGTTCCTCGCGGGCGCACTTTAGGCAAGCGCCCGGCCGAGTGTCCAGCACGGCGACGGCCGGTCGATCGGGCTCAAACCATGGCCACCAGGTCGATCTCGATCAGCATGTCCCGGTAGGCGAGATAGGGCACGGGCACGCCCGTCGAGGTCGGGCCGGGCGATGCCGAGAAGTAGGAGGCGCGCACCTTGGCGTTCTCCTCCAGGCCCGCGAGGCCGGCGCCGCCGGCGTAGAAGGTGTTGAGCTTCACCACGTTTTCGAAGCCGAGGCCGAGCTCCGCCAGCACGCGGCCGATGAAGTCCATGGCGCGCCGGGTCTGGGCCGCTATGTCGCCGGGATCGATCACGCTGGCGTCGGGCGCGAGCGAGACCTGGCCGCCGAGGAACACCAGGTCGCCGCAGGCGACGCCGTGGCGGTAGGGCAGGTGGACCGGCCAGTCCCAATGGCCCGACGGCCAGGCGTGGCGCCGGGGCAGGCGGGCGCCGTCGGTGCCGCGCATGGCGATCACGTCGTTGCGCACCATCACCCCGTCCGGCCAGAGGCGGGGCAGCGAGATCCCCGTCGCCGCCGGTCCGGGCTCGCGGAAGTTGGCGGCGCGGATCAGCGCCGGTCGGGCCCAGTCCTCCTGGGTGCCCGGCTCCACGTTGAAGACGTTGGTCTTCACCGCGTCCCAGAGGTCGGCGCCGAGCTGGCTGAAGAGGGCGTCGATGCGGGGCAGCACCAGGCGGCTCTGGGCCGCCAGATCACCGGCCGCAAGGGGCCGGCCGTCGCCGTCGAGAGCCGAGGCGCCGCTGGAGAAGAGCATCTCGCCGCAGCGCAGCGCCTGGCTGAAGGGCGGTGGCAGCCGCGGCGCCTCCGGGTCCCAGGCGGCGGCGCGCGGCAGGCGCGGGCCGTTCAGGTCGCGCATGGCGATGGCCTCGATCTCGAAGACCATGCCGGGCAGCGCCAGCACCGGCAGGGGGATCAGCATGACCGCCGGGCCGGGTCCCTCGACCGGCCCGAGGCCGTCCGCGATCCGGTCCAGCAGGTCGCCCTCGTGGACGCCGCCGTCGCTGGCGTAGAAGACGGTGAGCTTCACCAGGTCGCCGAAGTCGGCCCCGGCTTCCGCCAGGACGTTTCCCAGGTGGGCGATGGAACTGGCGCACTGGGCCGAGAGGTCGCCGGCATTCCTGACCGCGCCCGTCTGGTCGAGGTCGACCTGGCCTGAGACGAAGACGAAGGGGCCGCAGCGGAGGCCCTGGCTGTAGTTGGCGGCGGCCTGGAGGCCCCAGTGGCCCTCGGGCCGGATGGCGCGGCGCGGCAGCATGGCCGGTCAGGCCCGCTCGAAGTTGCGGATCACCTCCCAGTCGGTGACCCGCCGGTCGTATTCCGCCTGCTCCCAGTTGCCGGCGTGGAGGTAGTGCTCGACCACCTTGTCGCCGAGGGCGGCGCGCAGGACCTGGGACTCGTCCAGCGCCTCGAGGGCTTCGCGCAGGGTCTTGGGCACGTCGGCGATCTCCTCGGCCTCGTACATGTTGCCCTTGAAGGCCGGGGGCAATTCCAATTCGTTCTCGATGCCGTGCAGGCCCGCGGCCAGGATCGCGGCGTAGGCGAGGTAGGGATTGCAGTCGGCGCCGGCGATGCGGCACTCGACCCGGGTGCCGGCGCCGGGGCCGAGCACCCGGTAGCCGGCGGTGCGGTTGTCGAAGCTCCAGGCCGCCTTGGTGGGCGCGAAGGAGCCCGCCTGGAAGCGCTTGTAGGAGTTGATGTAGGGCGCCAGGAAGTAGGTCATGTCCGGCGTGCAGGCGAGCAGCCCGGCCAGATAGTGGCGGAACAGCTTGGAGAGGCCCTCGGCGTCCTTGTCGTCGGCGAAGAGCGGCGCCTCGCGGTCCGCGTCCCAGAGCGAGGAGTGGATGTGGCAGGAGTTGCCGGCCAGGTCGTAACCCAGCTTGGCCATGAAGGTGACGGCCTTGCCCTGGAGGAAGGCGATCTCCTTGGCGCCGTTCTTGTAGAGGGTGTGGCGGTCGGCCATCTCCAGCGCCTCGGCGTAGCGCACGTTGATCTCTTCCTGGCCGGGCCCCCATTCGCCCTTGGAGACCTCGATCGGGATGCCCGCGTTCTCCATGCCGTTGCGGATGGCGCGGACCAGGCCCTCCTCCTTGGTGGTCTGGAAGATGTGGTAGTCCTCGATGTACCAGCCGGCGTGCTTCAGGTCCTTGTAGTCCTTGGCGCGGGCCTCGGCGTAGGTCTCGTCGATGACGTAGAACTCGAGCTCCGAGGCCGCCATGGCGGTCCAGCCCTTTTCGGCCAGGCGCGCGGTCTGGCGTTTCAGGATGGAGCGCGGCGCGTGGGGCAGCTCCTCGTGGCTGCGGTGGTCGAGCAGGTCGGAGAGCACCAGCGCCGTGCCTTCCAGCCAGGGGATGCGGCGCAGGGTGGAGAGGACCGGCTTGATCACGAAGTCGCCGTAGCCGAGCGCCCAGGAGGCCGCCTCGTAGCCCGGCACCGGCTCCATCTCCATGTCGACTGTGAGGAGGTAGTCGCAGCCGTGGGTCTCCTCGACCACGCTGTCGAGGAAGAAGCGCGCGGCCACCCGCTTACCCATGAGGCGCCCTTGCATGTCCGGAAAGGCGACGACCACCGTGTCGATGTCGCCGCCGGCGACCAGTTCCTTCAACCGGTCCAGATCAAGAAGCCCCGCCATGCACCCCCTCTTCATGCCATTGTCGGACTTGGCTGACGAACGTTAGCTGCCGCTGCAAGTTCCTCCGGGAGATCTCAATTTACTTCTAGCAACTTTCTGTGTTTCATGCTCCGAACGCCGAAAATGGAGTATGGCCGCAGGTCCCACTGCGACGAGGCGCAGTCGCAGACGTTAGAGGAATTGCTGTGAGATTGGAAAAGGGAAAATGCCGAAGGCGGTGAAGACCTACGTGCGATGGGTCGATGCGTTGAACCGCTGTGTCGGCCGCTTTGCCATGTATGGGATCTTCCTCCTCGTCGGCGTTCTGCTGTGGTCGTCGATTTCGAAGACCTTCTTCCTGCCGTCGCTCTGGACCCTCGAAACCGCGCAATTCGCGATGGTGGCCTATTACATCCTCGGCGGCCCCTATTCGATCCAGCTGGGCTCGAACGTGCGCATGGACCTCTTCTATGGTCGCTGGTCGGCGTGCACCAAGGCCTGGTTCGACATCTTCACCGTCTTGTTCCTGATCTTCTACCTGGGTGTGCTGCTGTACGGCGGGATCGGCTCGACGGCCTATTCCTTCGAGTATTCCGAACGGAGCTCGACGGCCTGGCGGCCCTATCTCTGGCCCGTGAAGGTGACTATCTGCGTCGGCATCACCCTCATGATTCTCCAGGCCCTGTCCGAATTCTTCAAAGATCTCGGTCGCATATGTGGGAAGGACCTGTGATGTCGTACGAAGTCACGGCCATCCTCATGTTTTCGACCATGATGCTGATGCTTTTAACGGGTCAGCGTGTGTTCGGCGCCATCGGCTTCGTCGGCGCCATTGCGGCCATATTGCTTTGGGGCGGCACGGGCGGTGTGGATGTCCCCTTCTCGGCCGCCATGAAGCTGATGAAGTGGTACCCTCTGCTGACCCTGCCGATGTTCATCTTCATGGGCTATGTGCTCTCGGAATCGCGGATCGCCGACGACCTCTATAAAATGTTTCACGTCTGGATGGGGCCGGTCAGGGGCGGATTGGCGATCGGCACTATCGGGCTCATGGTGCTGATCTCGGCCATGAACGGGCTTTCGGTGGCCGGCATGGCAATTGGGGCCACCATTGCGCTGCCGGAGCTGCTTCGCCGCAACTACGACAAGATCATGGTGACCGGCGTGGTTCAGGCGGGGTCGTCGCTGGGCATTCTCGTGCCGCCGTCGGTGGTCCTGGTGCTCTACGCCATGATCTCGCGCCAGCCGGTCGGCCAGCTCTGGCTTGCGGGGGTCATTCCCGGGTTGATGATGGCCGGCCTGTTCATCGTCTACATCTACCTCCGCTGCAAGATCCAACCCAAGCTCGGCCCGGCCCTGCCGGAGGAGGAGCGCGATGTGCCCATGTCGGAAAAGCTGCGCCTTCTGCGCGCGGGGCTTCTGCCGTTGGGTATCTTCGGCGCCATGATGGTGCCCTTCGTCAACGGCTGGACCTCGCTGGTGGAAAGTTCGGCGATCGGCGCCATGACCGCGTTCCTGGCCGCCATCGTCAAAGGCCGGATGACACGCGAGGTCTTCGAGGTCTCGGTGCGTCAGACCTTGGCGATCTCCTGCATGTTCATGTGGATCATCCTGGCGGCCCTGGGATTCGGCGCGGTCTTCGACGGCCTGGGCGCCGTGCGCGCGATCGAGAATCTTTTCACGCAGCAGTTGGGCCTGGGCCCCTGGACGATCCTGATCCTCATGCAGCTCTCTTTTGTCGTCATGGGCACCTTCCTGGACGACACCGCCATGCTTGTCATCGTTGCGCCGCTCTACGTGCCCCTGGTCGACGCTTTGGGATTCAACCTGATTTGGTACGGTGTCCTCTACACCATCACCACCCAGATCGCCTATATGACTCCGCCCTTCGGCTACAACCTCTTCCTGATGCGCGCGATGGCACCGCCCGAGATCAGCCTCGGCGACATCTACCGCTCCATCACGCCTTTCGCCTTGGTCATGGTCTTGGCGCTGGCGATCGTGATGATGTTTCCGCAGATCGCTTTGTGGTTCCCCAACTATGTATACGCAAAGTAGCTCTTAGGACCCCAAGCGAGCGGACAGATCCTGTAGTCTGTTTATCCAAGAAAGCAAAATGACAAGAAAGGGAGACACAAGATGACAACGAGACGTAGGTTCCTCAAAACCGCCGGTGTTGCGGCCGCCGGCACCACACTTGCAGCACCCGCCGTCGCGCAGTCCAAGATCAAATGGCGCATGCAGACCTATGCCGGCCCGGCCTTGGCCGAGCACGTGATCGTGCCTGCCGTCGACAGCTTCAACAAGATTGCCGGCGACGAGATGGAGATCGAGCTGTTCTTTGCCGACCAGCTCGTGCCCACGGGCGAGTTGTTCCGCGCCATGCAGCGCGGCACCATCGACGCGGTGCAGTCGGACGACGACTCCATGGCCTCGCCGACAGAGGTCACCGTCTTCGGCGGCTACTTCCCCTTCGCCTCGCGCTACTCTCTCGACGTTCCGGTGCTGTTCAACCAGTACGGCCTGAAGGAGATCTGGGAGGCCGAGTACGCCAAGGTCGGCGTCCAGCATATCTCCGCGGGCGCCTGGGATCCTTGTCACTTCAACACCGTCGATCCCATCAACAGCTTGGAAGACATGAAGGGCAAGCGGGTCTTCACCTTCCCCACCGCCGGCCGCTTCTTGAGCCAGTTCGGCGTCGTTCCCGTGACCCTTCCCTGGGAAGACATCGAAGTCGCCGTGCAGACCGGCGAGCTCGACGGCATCGCTTGGTCGGGCATCACCGAGGACTACACGGTCGGCTGGGCGGACGTGACCAACTACTTCCTGACCAACAACATCTCCGGCGCCTGGTGCGGCTCCTTCTTCGCCAATTTGGATCGCTGGAACGAGTTGCCCGACCGGCTGAAGGAACTGATGAAGGTCTGTTGGGACCAGAGCCACTACTATCGCCAATGGTGGTACTGGGGCGGCGAGGCGTCGTTGCGGGTGCACGGCACCAAGCTGAAGCTGACCTCGATTCCGGACGACGAGTGGGCCACGGTCGAACAAGCCGCTATCACATTCTGGGATGAGATCGCCGCCGAGTCCGAGACCAAGGCGAAGGTCGTCGAAATCATCAAGCAGTACAACGCCGACATGCAGAAGGCCGGGCGTCCCTATCGCTACGGCTAATCTCGGTCCCTGAGACTCATTGGCCTCCGTTGCGGTTCGAGCAAGGCTGTGCGGAGGCGGAAATTGCAGACTGCCCCCGGGGTCTCCACCCCGGGGGCTTTTGCGCGAGGGCAACTCAAAGGCCGAAGTTTCTCAAACGAAAAAATGCAAGACGAATAGCGTCATAGCTAGCCCGGATTTCTCACCAGGATAGGGGCGTCATTGCACCGGGCGGTGCGCAGCCCGCTAGGAGAAGTCCGAAAAGCGTAGCGGGGCCTACGGTTGAGGGCTTCGACGCCGCGGACGCCTCGCCCGGCGCGACCCGAAGGGCGGGGCCGCTTGGCCGACAGCCCGCGTCAAAGCCCTTGCCCGATGCCCCACATCGCGCTGCGGACCTTTCCTAGTCTGTCGGCCAATCGGCCTCCGTGACGCCCCTATCCTGGTGTGAAATCCGGGCTAGGTGCGCAAGGTGGCGTGCCCTAGTCTGCGGCGAGCGCCCGTTCCAGGAAATCGAGCCGGTCCTGGCCCCAGAGCAGCTCGTCCCGGTAGATGTAGCTGGGCGAGCCGAAGACGCCGCGCTCGATCGCCTCGCGGGTGAACGCCTGGTAGGTCTCGGCCGTGTCGGCGGCCTCGGCCCGGGCCAGGAGGGCGTCGGCGTCGTGGCCGGTAGCGCTCGCGATCTCCGCCAGGACGGCCGGGTCCGAGATGTCCCGCTCCTCGGCCCAGGTCGCCGCCAGGATGGCCTGGGTGAGGCCGAAGGGATCGGCGCCCTTGGTCTCGCCTCTGGAGTCCGTGGCCGCGATCACCATGCGCGCGGCGGTCTCGTGGGGCACCGGGAAGTGGGCCGGCTCGAAGGTGAGCGGCAGGCCGGTGAAGTCCCGCCAGCGCCGCAGCTCGCCCATGCGGTAGGCGCGGCGCGCAGGCGCCCGCTTGGCGAGCGGCAGGCCGCCGGTCTCGGGAAACACCACCGAGATATCGATCGGCTTCACCCGGATCTCGGCGCCGTGGCGCTGGCACATGTCGGCGAGCCGAGGGCCGCCCAGATAGGCCCAGGGCGAGATCATGAAGAGGTAGTAGTCGACGACCTTGGCCATCTGTTGGGGCCCTCCCTGTTCGAAGCGCGATGGACGGATCTCGGATCGGAACGCGACAGCAGCATAGCCAAGGCCGCCGCTAGGCGATACATCAGGGGCGATACTTTAAGGCTTCGTGACCAATCGGCAGTGGAGGCGGGGAGCATGCAAGGGGGTGATGAATGCCGCCGACCGCTAGGCGGCCATCATCGAGGCCAGTTGGGAAGCTTGAGTGAGACGAAATCCAAGACGAGGCGAAGGAGGCTGTGTTAGCCAAACACCCTTCGAAGCCAGATTGGGCAAGTGTGTTCTTCAGCGCAGGTACATTTAGCAGTTCTTTGTCTCATTGCTAATGGTTTTGTTGTCAGATATTAGGCTCACCAACTGGCCGTAGTAGCTAGATGAGATAACATCACTCAATTCAAGGACTCTTAGGGCATTGCTAACCTGGTCTTCGGTAAATTTGTGCTCTGGTATCTCTTGTTCTTCACGTCGTGCGAACTTGAACATAGACTCGGCAATTAGGTAAAGCCGGACGGTTTGCTCACAAGTAAACTCGAAGTTGTCTTCTGTCATCACCCTAAGGGCACCGAAACGCTCTGGTGAATTGAAGTAGCTAAGCTCGCTTTCAAGGCGCGCATGTTGAATCTGATAACAGGAAAGCAGATCAGCCAATAGATCGGCACTTCGATCGTCCAGATGCTCTGTGAGTTCCTGCATGTTGCTGACTACGCGCTCTGGAAGCGACGGGCACTTGAGTGGACACTTGCCCTCCTCGTTGCGAATTGCCAGTAGCGCTCTTCCAGAAACAAGAGCGCAATCGTGTGCATATCGGCAAACGGAACTGAGGTCTGCTGGCATCACCGCGCGACATGCCATTAGGCGCCGTTGTCGGCGATCTTCAGATTCTGTGCGTTGAAGATTCATCTGCCGTTTCATTTGCCGGACAGTGAAATAGGCAGCTACAAGCGCCAGAATCGCGGCAATAAGAGTTTGCCAATCCTTCAACAGATCAATCACACAAACCATCTCCATGCTCGCTCCTGCCGATCCTAGATACTTTTCGAATCCATGACTGCGATTGTACTTTGAGATCTGTTTTCGCAATATGGATCATATCTTTGAGGCATGTGCTCACTGCCTTCCAGTCCCCTTCGAGATATTCGTGCCAGCTTTGGGTCTCTGATGCTTTCGCTTCCTCTTTGCGGTATCTGGCAATTCTGACCATAGCTTCGTCAGACAACCAAAAAGCTCCCACATCTGCGACACGACGGATTTCGGCTGCTGCCTCTGTCGCTCTTTCTCTAAGCTCTTGACCTCTCTCTTCAGAGATCTCACGCGCCTCGAACAACGCATCCAAATGTTGGTCCGAGAATTCTTTGGAGTTATGCAATGCTTCTATGACATTGGAATAAGCATCGGCTTTCCTTTCCCACCATCTTTCGGTGCGAAATCTTCTAAGTGATAGCTGGACTGTGATCCAAGGGCTAAGAATGGCGACGATGATTGCCACCATTGAAGTGATTAGTGCGTCGGGCATTTCAAGGTCCTCGAATAGGTCTGCGGCTACTCCACATCCTCTTCGATGTGCTAGAAAAGCAGTGCCGTTCTGAAATCAGTGAACCCCTTGAACGACACTATTGATCGATCGGTTGCAGCTTAACTTACAGCCAAGGAGACCAGAATGTCGTTTCTTGTTGAAAGTCAAGACCAGTACGGCCGAGCATTCTGCTCCCGTTGCTGACCTCATGCACGCGTCGCGTGAGAAGCTAAGTGGTTGTGTGAAAGGAGGTAGCGTCGGATCGCGACGGCAGCATAGCCAAGGCCGGTCCCAGGCGATACATCAAGACTGCGACACCAAACAGCAGTGGAGGCGGGGATGTTTCAGGCCGATCTCTTGCGGGGCAAGAAGGTGCTGGTGACCGGGGGCGGCACGGGCCTTGGCAAGTCCATGGGCCGGCGCTTCCTGGAGCTGGGGGCGGAGCTCGTCATCTGCGGCCGGCGGGAGGCGGTGCTGGAGGAGACACTGGCCGAGTTCGAGGCCGAGTTCCCCGGCCGGTCCACCGCCCACGTCTGCGACATCCGCGACGCCGAGGCGGTGGACGCCATGGTCGGGGAGATCTGGCAGGCGCGGCCCCTCGACGTGCTGGTCAACAACGCCGCCGGGAACTTCCTGGCGCGCAGCGAGAGCCTCTCGCCCCGGGCCGTCGACGCGGTGGTGCGCATCGTCCTCCACGGCACCGCCAACGTGACCCTCTCCTGCGGCCGGCGCTGGCTTGCCGACGGGCTGAAGGCGAGCGTCCTTTCCATTGTCACCAGCTACGCCTGGACCGGCTCGCCCTACGTGCTGCCCTCGGCCATGGCCAAGGCCGGGGTGCTCGCCATGACCCGCAGCCTGGCCTGCGAGTGGGGCGGCCGCGGCATCCGCTTCAACGCCATCGCCCCCGGGCCCTTCCCGACCGAGGGGGCCTGGCGGCGCCTGGTGCCGAGCGACGAGCTGGAGCAGGCCTGGCTGAACAAGATCCCGCTCCACCGCTATGGCGAGCACGCGGAGCTGGCGAACCTGGCCGCCTACCTGGTGGCCGACGGCTCCGCCTACGTGAACGGCGAGCTGGTCACCATCGACGGCGGCGAGTGGATCAAGGGCGCCGCCCAGTTCGCCCTGGCCGAGCACCTGAGCGAGGAGGACTGGGCCGCCATGCGGGCGCGCTGAAGCCGCGCAACCGTCCCGAGCGACCGCGATGGCCGCGATTGCGGTCCCAACCGGCCCGTACTAACGTTTGCCGCCACCCGAGACTGGAAGCGCGCCATGCCCCTCGACGCCCAGGCGAAGCCGGAGACCGTCTACTCGGTCTGTCCCCACGACTGTCCCAGCACCTGCGGGCTGGAGGTGGAGCGCCTGTCGCGGAGCCGCATCGGGCGGGTGCGGGGCAGCCGGCGCAACTCCTACACGGCCGGCGTGGTCTGCGCCAAGGTGGCCCGCTACGCCGAGCGGGTGCACCATCCCGGGCGCCTGACCCAGCCCCTGTGCCGGGTCGGCGAGAAGGGCGGGGGCCTCGACGCCTTCCGGCCGATCGCCTGGGATGAGGCCCTCGACGAGGTGGCCGAGGCGCTCACGAAGGCCGAGCAGCGCCACGGCCCCGAGACGGTCTGGCCCTACTTCTACGCCGGCACCATGGGCCACGTGCAGCGCGACGGCATCGAGCGCCTGCGCCACGTGAAGCGGTACTCCCGCCAATGGCAGACCATCTGCACCATGCTGGCGGAGTCCGGCTGGTTCGCCGGGGTGGGCGCCAAGAAGGGCGTGGACGCCCGGGAGATCCGCCAGTCCGAGCTGATCGTGATCTGGGGCGGCAATCCGGTCTCGACCCAGGTCAACGTCATGGCGCACGTGTCCGAGGCCCGCAAGACGCGCGGCGCCAAGCTGGTGGTGGTCGACCCCTACCGCACCGGCACCGCCGAGCAGGCCGACCTGCACCTGGCCCTCAAGCCCGGCACCGACGGGGCGCTCGCCGCCGCCGTGATTCACCTGCTGCTGGCGAACGGCAGCGCCGACCGGGACTTCCTTGCCCGCCACACCGACTGGGACGCCGAGGTGGAGCGCCACTTCGCCGAGACGACGCCGGCCTGGGCCGCGGCCATCACCGGCCTCACCGAGGCCGAGATCGCGGCCTTCGCGGAGCTTTACGGCGCCACCGGACGCTCCTACATCCGGGTCGGCTACGGCTTCTCGCGGGCGCGCAACGGGGCGACCGGGGTCCACGCGGTCTCCTGCCTGCCGGCGGTGACCGGCGCCTGGCGGCACGAGGGCGGCGGTGCCCTCTGGGGCAACGGCGTGGTCTACCGCCTGGACAAGACCCTGATCGAGGGAACCGACGCCCTCGACCGCTCGGTGCGCAAGCTCGACCAGTCGCGCTTCGGGCCGGTCCTGACCGGCGACCCGCGGGACCTGGGCGACGGCCCGCCGGTCACCGCCCTGCTGGTCCAGAACACCAACCCGGCGGTGGTCTGCCCCGAGACCCGCAAGTGCCTCGAGGGGCTCGCCCGGGACGACCTCTTCGCCTGCGTCCACGAGCAGTTCCTCACCGAGACCGCCGCCATGGCCGACATCGTGCTGCCGGCCACCAGCTTCCTGGAGCACGACGACTACTACACCGCCAGCGGCCACACCCACCTGCAGGTCGCCAAGGCGGTGATCGACCCTCTGCCCGAGTGCCGCTCCAACCACGAGGTCATCTGCGCGCTCGCCAAGCGCCTGGGGGCCGAGCATCCCGGCTTCGAGATGACCGCCTGGGAGCTGATCGAGGCCACCTTCGCCGCCTCCGGCCATCCGCCGCCCGAGGAGGTTTGGGAGAAGGGCGGCCATGACTGCGCCGAGGCCTTCGAGGACGCCCACTTCCTGAACGGTTTCCCGCAGCCCGACGGCCGCTTTCACTTCAAGGCCGACTGGGCGGCCGTCGGTCGCGACCATGAGGCCATGCCGGCCTTGCCCGGCTTCTGGCCGGCCCACGACGCGACGGACGCGGCGCATCCCTTCCGTCTGGTCACCGCACCGGCCCGCGGCTATCTCAACTCCACCTTCACCGAGACCCCCGGCTCCCAGGCCCGCGAGGGCCGGCCCCAGGCCATGATCCACCCGGACACCCTGGACCGCCTCGGCCTGAGCGACGGCGCGCGGGTGCGCCTCGGCAACCGGCTCGGCTCGGTGGTGCTCCACGCCCGCGCCTTCGACGGCCTACAGCCCGACGTGGTGGTGGTGGAGTCCATCTGGCCCAACGCCGCCTTCGAGGAGGGCCTTGGCATCAACAGCCTGGTGAGCGCCGACGCGGGCGCGCCGCGGGGCGGCGCCGTGTTCCACGACACCGCCATCTGGATCGAGGCGGCCCGATAGCCGTTCCTACCCTCTTTAAAATCCGGCGCCGTTCGGCTAGTCCCTGTCATGGAGAGCGCTTCGAGTCGCATGGCCGGGCCCATGCCCGCCCCGGAGGTGGGCCAAGAGCTCGGCCCAGGGGCCGGCCCAGAGATCAAGCCGGAGATCGGTCCCCGGCAGCCGCTGCCGCACCCGGCGGCCGCCCTGCGCCTGCAGACGGCGGCCGGCCTGCCGCACAGGATCATCGTGCTGGGCAACGAGAAGGGCGGCTCCGGCAAGTCCACCACCGCCATGCACGTGACGGTCTCGCTGATGAAGCAGGGCCGGTCGGTGGGCTGCATCGACCTGGACGCGCGCCAGGGCACCCTCTCGCGCTACGTGGAGAACCGCCGCGAGTTCACCGACGAGGCGGGCCTCGAGCTGCCGCTGCCCGAGGTGCGGCGGGTCTACCGCTCGGAGGCGGACGCCCGCAGCGCCGCCGAGGCGGAGGATCAGGAGGCGCTCTCGGAGGCGATCGACAGCCTCTCCCACTGCGACAGCATCGTCATCGACACGCCCGGCAGCGACAACCACCTCTCGCGCCTCGGCCATGCCCAGGCCGACGTGCTGATCACGCCGCTCAACGACAGCTTCCTCGATCTCGACCTCTTGGCGCGCATCGACGCCGACGGGCGCCGCGTGCTGGCGCCCAGCATCTACAGCCAGATGGTCTGGGAGCAGCGCCAGCGCCGGGCGAAAGACGGCCGCCCGCCGATCGACTGGGTGGTCATGCGCAACCGCCTCTCCCACGTGGACGCCCGCAACAAGCGGGAGGTGGGCAACCTGCTGCAGCAGCTCGCCAAGCGCATCGGCTTCCGACTGGCGCCCGGCTTCGGCGAGCGTGTGATCTTCAGGGAGCTCTTCCCCAAGGGACTGACGCTCTTGGATCTGCGCGAGAAGGGGGCCGGCGTCTCCCTCAACATGAGCCACCTGGCCGCCCGCCAGGAGGTCCGCGGCCTGTTCCGGGCCATCGGCCTCGAGGACGACGAGACGCCCGACTGAGCGGGCCGCCGCCCGGCAGGGCCCCTCGGCTTCTCAATAGTGACCTGACCAAATCGCCCCGCCAGGGCCCTGGACGCCCTGGGGGCGCAATACTACGTTCAGGGCGAGGAGAAGGGACGGCCATGGCCGGCGACAAGAAACTGCCGACCGCCTCCAGCGGTGGCGATATCGACGCCTTCCTGCGGAAGGTGGCGGCGACTCCTGCCGCCCGCCCGGCGGGCGAGCGCGGACGGCTCATCTTCGCCATGGACGCGACAGCCAGCCGCGAACCGACCTGGGACCATGCCTGCCACATCCAGGGCGAGATGTTCCAGGAGACGGCGGCCCTCGGCGGCCTCGAGATCCAGCTCGTCTACTACCGCGGCTTCGGCGAGTTCCGGGCGGGCCCCTGGGCAACCTCGGCCGCCAAGCTGCTGCGCACCATGACGGGCGTGCTCTGCCTGGCCGGCCACACCCAGATCGCCAAGGTCCTGAAGCACGCGGCCAAGGAGACCAAGGCCAAGAAGGTGGACGCCCTGGTCTTCGTCGGCGACTGCCTGGAGGAGGATCTGGACCGCCTCGGCCAGCTGGCCGGCGAGCTGGGCCTGCTTGGCGTGCCCTGCTTCATGTTCCACGAGGGCCGCGACGAGGTGGCGGCCCGGGCCTTCCAGCAGATCGCCCGCCTCTCGGGCGGCGCCTTCTGCAAGTTCGACGCGGGCTCGCCCAAGCAGCTGCGCGACCTCCTGTCGGCGGTGGCGGTCTACGCCGCCGGCGGGCGCAAGGCGCTGGCGGACTACTCCGCCAAGCGCGGCGGCGTGGTCGCGCGCTTGACCCACCAGGTCAAGTGAAGCGCGCCGGCGGCCGGGCGTCCCTTGGCTCCCTACTTCCTCCTCGGACTGGCGCTCCTCGTCGGAGCCGTCCTGATCATCCGCTGGTTCGTCAACGCCGAGCCCGCCCAGGTCGTCAAGGCGCTGCGCTGGACCCTGCTGGTGGTAGCCGTCATCGCCGGGCTCTTCTTCCTCTACGCCGGCCGGCAGGCGCTGCTGGTCTTCCTGCTGCCGGTGCTCATCCCCTTCCTGCGCAACTTCCGGGCGATCTGGCGCCGCGCCAAGGCGGCCGGCGGCCCGTCGCCCGGCCAGACCTCGGAGGTGACCACCCGTTTCCTGCGCATGGTGCTGGACCACGACAGCGGCGACATGACCGGGGAGGTTCTCGAGGGCAGCTTCGCCGGCCGGCGCCTCGACCTGCTCGACCAGGCCGAGCTGATCGCCCTCTGGCACGAGTGCCAGGCGGCCGATGCCCAGTCCGCCGCGGTCCTAGAGGCCTATCTCGACCGCACCGTGGGGGAGGCCTGGCGCGAGGCGGCGGGCGCGGGCCCGGGCGGCGAGGGCGCCGGGACCGGCGGCGAGGAGGCCATGAGCGCCGAGGACGCCTACGCCATCCTCGGTCTCGCGCCCGGCGCGGGGGAGGCGGAGATCCGCGAGGCCCACCGGCGGCTGATGCAGAAGGTCCACCCGGACCACGGCGGCTCGAACTACCTGGCCGCCAAGATCAACCGGGCGAAGGAACTCCTGCTGGGGGGCTGACGTTGTTGTAGCGCGAACCTATTGCCGCCCGGCCTGGCGGGCACCCCCGGGGGACGGCGTGGGTCCACGGCGCGTTGCACCTAAAGGGCTGAATCTCCTGGAGAAATAGCCGGCGGTTTCGGTTCCTTACCTTTTATTTAAGATAACGTGCTTCCATCCTGCCTCAACGGAATCGAACTATCGTCGCCACATGTCCACACCCGTTCGCAAAGCGGTGTTTCCCGTCGGCGGTCTCGGCACGCGCTTCCTGCCCGCGACCAAGGCGATGCCGAAGGAGATGCTGCCCGTCGTCGACAAGCCGCTGATCCAGTACGCGGCCGAGGAAGCCTGGGCCGCCGGGATCGAGCAGCTGATCTTCGTCACCAGTCGCGGCAAGACCGCGATCGAGGATCACTTCGACGAGGCCTGGGAGCTCGAGGCCACGCTCAGGGGGCGGGACAAGACCGCGCTCCTGGAGGATCTTGAGTCCCTGCTGCGCAAGCCCGGCGAGATCGTCTACACCCGTCAGCAGGACCCCAAGGGCCTCGGCCATGCCGTCTGGTGCGCCCGGCACATGGTGGGCGACGAGCCCTTCGCCGTGCTGCTGCCCGACGACCTGATCCTGGCCGACCGGCCCTGCCTCGCCCAGATGATCGAGGCCTACGCCAAGACCGGCGGCAATCTGGTCGCCACCGAGGAGGTGCCCCGGTCCGAGACCAGCCGCTACGGCATCCTCGACGTGAAGCACGACGACGGCCGCCTGGTGGAGGCCCAGGGCCTGGTCGAGAAGCCGGCGCCGGAGGAGGCGCCCTCGACCCTCTCGATCATCGGCCGCTACATCCTGCAACCCGAGGTCTTCCACGAGCTCGACCGGCATGAGACCGGCACCGGCGGCGAGATCCAGCTGACCGACGCCATGGCGCGGACCATCGGGCGCATTCCCTTCCACGGCCTGCGCTTCGATGGCCGGCGCTACGACTGCGGCGACAAGGCCGGCTTTCTCGAGGCGAACGTGGCCTTCGCGTTGGCGCGCCCGGACCTGGCGGACGCGATGGCCGAGATCCTACGCCGCTACGCCGACGGCACCCGGTAGATCCTTTAGCGCGTCCAAGGAGACTGTTCGATGCGTATTGTGATGGTTGGCAGCGGCTACGTGGGCCTGGTCTCCGGCGCCTGCTTTTCCGAGTTCGGCACCGAGGTCGTCTGCGTCGACAAGGACGCCGGCAAGATCGACAGCCTGAACCAGGGGCGCGTGCCGATCTACGAGCCCGGGCTCGACGCCATGCTGGTGCGCAATATGGAGGCCGGACGCCTCTCCTTCACCACCGACCTGGGCGAGGCCATGAAGGACGCCGAGGCGGTCTTCATCGCTGTCGGCACGCCGAGCCGCCGGGGTGACGGCCATGCGGACCTCACCTACGTCTACGACGCGGCGCGCGAGATCGCCGAGGCCATGGACGGCTACACGGTGGTGATCACCAAGTCGACCGTCCCCGTGGGCACGGGCCGCGAGGTCGAGAAGATCGTCCGCGAGACCCGGCCCGACGCCCAGTTCGACGTGGTCTCCAACCCCGAGTTCCTGCGCGAGGGCTCGGCGATCGAGGACTTCATGCGCCCCAACCGGGTGGTGATCGGCGCCGAGAGCGAGCGCGCCCAGGCCCTCATGCGCACCCTCTACCGGCCGCTCTTCCTGATCGAGACGCCGATCCTCTTCACCAATCTGGAGACCGCCGAGCTCATCAAGTACGCGGCCAATGCCTTCCTCGCCACCAAGATCACCTTCATCAACGAGGTCGCCAGCCTCTGCGAGAAGGTCGGCGCCGACGTGCACGACGTGGCGCGCGGCATGGGGCTCGACCGGCGCATCGGCGGCAAGTTCCTGCATCCGGGGCCGGGCTACGGCGGCTCCTGCTTCCCCAAGGACACGCTGGCGCTCACCCGCACCGGCCAGCAGGTCGGCGCGCCGATCAGGCTGGTGGAGACCGTGGTCGAGGTGAACGAGGAGCGCAAGCAGGCCATGGCCGACCGGGTCATCGCGGCCTGCGGCGGCTCCGTCGACGGCAAGACCATCGCCGTCCTCGGCGTCACCTTCAAGCCCAACACGGACGACATGCGCGACGCGCCGAGCCTGGCAATCGTGCCGGCCCTGCAGCGGGCCGGCGCCAGGGTCCGCGCCTTCGATCCCGCCGGCATGGAGGAGGCCGCCAAGCTGCTGCCGGACGTGGCCTGGTGCGACGACGCCTATCTCGCCATGGAGGGCGCGGAGGCGCTGGTCATCGTCACCGAGTGGAACGAGTTCCGGGCGCTCGATCTGAACCGCATGCGCAAGCAGCTGAAGGCGCCCGTCCTGGTGGACCTGCGCAACATCTACAACCCCTCAGAGATGGTCGCCGCCGGCTTCGACTACAGCTGCGTCGGCCGGCCCGTGTGAGGAGCCCCATGGGAACCATGATCGACCGCCATACCTTCGACCCGACGGTCCTGCGCGAGTACGACATCCGCGGCATCGTCGGGCGCACCCTCGACACCGCCGACGCCCGGGCCCTGGGCCGCGCCTTCGGCACCCGCATGCAGGCGACCGGCGCGCGCAGCGTGGCGGTCGGCTACGACGGCCGCCTCTCCTCGCCGGAGATGGAGGCCGCCCTGGTGGAGGGCCTCCAGTCGGCCGGCGCCCAGGTGATCCGCATCGGCCGCGGGCCGACGCCCATGCTCTATTTCGCCTGCCACCACCTGCCGAGCGACGCGGGCATCATGGTGACCGGCTCCCACAACCCGCCGGACTACAACGGCTTCAAGATGGTCCTCAGCCGCGGCTCGGTCTTCGGCGAGGACATCCAGCAGCTGGGCGCCATCGCCGCCGCCGGCGACTATGCCTCGGGCGAGGGCAGCGTGCGCGACCAGCCGGTGTTCGAGAGCTACGTCGGGCGCCTGCTCGAGGACGCCGCGCCGGGGATCGCCGGGCTCAAGGTGGCCTGGGATGCGGGCAACGGCGCGGCGGGCGAGGCCATGGTTGCGCTCACCGAGAGGCTGCCCGGCCGGCACCTGCTGCTCAACGAAGAGATCGACGGCCGTTTTCCGGCCCATCATCCGGACCCGACGGTGCCCGAGAACCTGGCCCAGCTCATCGAGCTGGTGCGCAAGGAGTCCTGCGACCTGGGGATCGCCTTCGACGGCGACGGCGACCGCATCGGCGCGGTCGACGGCCGCGGGCGCATCCTCTGGGGCGACCAGATCATGCTGCGCCTGGCCCGCGGCATCCTGCGCGAGCGCCCGGGCGCCACCTTCATCGCCGACGTGAAGGCAAGCCAGGTGCTGTTCGACGAGATCGAGCGGGCCGGCGGCCGAGCCATCATGTGGAAGACGGGCCACTCCCTCATCAAGACCAAGATGAAGGAGGAGGGCGCCGCCTTCGCCGGAGAGATGAGCGCCCATCTCTTCTTCGCCGACCGCTACTACGGCTACGACGACGCGCTCTACGCGGCGGTGCGGCTGCTCAGCGACGTGGCCGAGACCGGCGAGAGCCTGGCCGACTACAAGGACAGCCTGCCGGCGGTGGTCAACACGCCGGAGATCCGCTTCCCCGTGTCGGAGGAGCGCAAGTGGTCGGTGATCGACGAGGTGCGCGGGCGCCTGGAGGCCGAGAAGGCGGATGTGGTCACCATCGACGGCGTGCGGGTGCGCACCGGGGACGGCTGGTGGCTGCTGCGGGCCTCCAATACCCAGGACGTGCTGGTGGCGCGCTGCGAGGCCGCGGACGAGGCCGGGCTGGGGCGGCTCAAGGAGCTGCTCCGCGCCCAGTTGGAGGCCAGCCGGCTGGAGGTCCCGGACTTCTAGCAGCTCCTCAAGGCCAGGCCGGCGTCGCGCCGGCCGGGGGAGGCGAAGCTCGGGCAGGGGGCCGGGCGGCCATGAGGGTCTTCTTCTACGGCACCATGATGGACCCGGACGTGCGCCGTCTGGTCCTGGGCGACCGGGCCGCGGAGCTTGAGATCCGGCCGGCATTGCTGCCGGGTTTCCGCCGGGTGGCGGCGGCCCGGGGCGACTACCCGATGCTGCTGCGCCGCGCCGCCTCGCGGGTGGGCGGCCAGCTCGCCGATGGCTTGGGCCAAGCGGACCTGCAGCGGCTCATGCACTTCGAGGGGCCGGACTACCTGCCCTCCCGCGAAGCGGTGATCGGACCGTCCGGGGAGCGGCGCTGGGCCTGCGTGCTGCTGCCCCGCAGCGGGGTCCGGGCCAGCCGGCGGGCCTGGGACTACCGCCGCTGGCAGCTGCGCCGCAAGTCACGTCTGCTGCCTCAGATCCGCGCCTGGATGCGGGAGAGCGACCGCTTCGGCGGCTATTCGGTGGAGATCACCTGGCCAGCGCGGCAACGGCTCCGGCACTGGCCCGAGACGGACTGAACGCACAAGGCGACGACGGTTTGGTCAGATGGAATCGGCACCAGCCCGCTTCCCCTCCCGGCCGCCCTAACGATGCTTCCGTGGGCGCCCGGAGCGCGAGTGCTTCGCACTGGGAGGGGAAGCGGGCTGGTGCCGTGAGAACGGAAACGCGCTAGCTGCCGGCGTTCTGGGCGATCTTGACGCCGCTGCGGTCGCGCACGACCAGGCAGTCGGTGTGCAGCTCCTGCAGGCGCTGGCAGACCGAGCGGGCGCTGCCCTGGCTCATGCCGACCAGGCGCGCCCGGTGGATCTTGCCCCGCTGGCCCTTGACGTTGGTGATCGCCAGGCTGGCCTGGGCCAGCAGGTCCGGGATCCGGTCGACCGCGGCCTTGGCGGCCTTCTTGGCGGAGCCGTAGGAGTAGAAGGCGCCGACCTGGACGCCCCAGGTCTTCTGGCCGTCGTAGCTGCTGGCCTTGGCGATGATGTCCTCGCGCTGGCGGGTCGCGTCGGCGGCCACCTCGAGGGGCTTGGCCGGCGGCGGCGAAATCTCGTTCTTCACCATGCCGCCGGTCGGCAGATAGATCGGGTCGGACAGCTTGGCAAAGCCCCGGTTCAGCAGCTTGGCGACCTGGCGGTCGCGCGAGCGGGCCGAGCGGCCGCCGAACAGGACGGCCACCAGACGGCGGCCGTCGCGCTTGGCCGAGGCCGCCAGATTGTAGCCGGCCGCCCGGATGTAGCCGGTCTTGAGGCCGTCGGCGCCCTTGTAGTTGCGCAGCAGACTGTTGTGATTGCGGTGGGTGCGGCCGGCGAAGGTGAACTTCCTGACCGAGAAGGACTTGTAGCGCTCGGGGAAGTCGCGCATGAGGGCGCGGGCAAGCGTCGCCATGTCGCGGGCGGTCGAGAGCTGGCGGCGGTTGTAGAGCCCGGAGGCGTTGCGGAAGCTGGTGCTCCGCATGCCCAGCTCCTTCGCCTTCCGGCTCATCATCTGGGCGAACTTGACCTCGCTGCCGCCGAGGGTCTCGGCGATCACCACCGCGACGTCGTTGGCGGACTTGGTGATCAGGGCCAGGATGGCGTCGTCGACGCTGATGGTCTTGCCCCGCTTGAGGCCGAGCTTTGAGCGCGGCATGCCCGCGGCGCGGCGCGAGGCGGTCAGCTTCTGGCCGGGCTTGACCCGGCCCTCCTCCAGCGCCTCGAACAGCATATAGAGGGTCATCATCTTGGTGAGCGAGGCCGGGTGATTTCGGGTGTCGGCGTTGATCTCGTAGAGCACCTGACCCGACTCGGCGTCCATGACGATGGCCGCATAGCGCGCCTCTGCGGACCGGCCGGCGAGCGCCAAAGCAGAAATCAAGACCGCGGCCTGGAGGCCGCGGAGAAGAAGATTCTTCATTGGCGAAAAGTTCATTAACCGTATAAGCAACTAATCACCCGTAAGTTTCTTCTATAGGTCACTGATTCGTCTCAGATTCTAAGTAATAGTTTACCGATTGTCCAGGCTAATCCGGGCATTTTTGAGATTTGGTTAAATTTCTCATTCGCTCTATAGCTGGACGATTGCTTGCTCGGTTGGCGCCATGGGGCCGGGATTTCCGACGTCTCCGGCCTCGGCAGCCCGAGGCGATCGGGCCAGCTCGGGCCCTGGCGGCGGGCGCAGGATCCGGGACGGAGGGAACGCTGTCTTCGGGAGCGAGCTTCGCTCCGGCCGTCTGGCGGGCGCGGATGCCAGGCTTCGCGCGGGGCGCCGATACCGGCTTCGCAACCCGGATCCCGGATGGGGCGCGACGGGCGTCGGCGCCCCGTGCGCGGTGGCTCATGGCGCGCCAGGCCCGGGTTTTGCTGCGGCGCACAAAAAAGTCATTGACTTGTCCGGCTGTTGCAACATAGTCCAGCTAAATTGTGCGGATTGTTGCGGCGCACAATAGCAACCGGAGGCCGTGGAGGGCCTGCCGGACCGCCTTGGGGCGGAGTCGAACCACACTCTCGAAAGACTGCCGAGACGGCCGCAAGGGCGGCCCCGGCAATTGGAGGATCCCACCAGAATGGCTGTGAAATCCAAGTCGCCCAGCGCGGCGAAGACCAGCAAGCCGGCCGCGTCGGCCAGCGCGGCCGTCGCCAGGAGCGTCGGGGCGCCCGAGAAGACCGAGACCGCTGCCGCCGCGGCCGTGGAGGCCGCCGAGAAGACCGCAGAGAAGACCGCTGAGAAGACCGCTGAGAAGACTTACGAGAAGACCGCGACCCAGGCCAAGGCGCAGGTCGAGCAGGTCTTCGCCCTGTCCAAGGAGACCGCGGAGCGGGCTGCCGAGACCGGCCGGCAGGCAGCCGGCAAGTCCGCCGAGGCGGCGTTGACGGGCTACGAGGACCTGGCGGTCCTTGGCCGGGACAACCTGGACGCCCTGGTGCGCTCGAACCACGCCGTCGCCAAGGGCTTCGAGATCATCGGCAGGGAGATCATGGCCTTCGCCCAGTCGACCGTCGAGGAGAACGTGGCCCAGGCCCGCGCGCTGGTCGGCGTCCGCGACCTCCAGGAGCTGGTCGAGCTGCAGAACGAGTTCGCCCGCAAGCGCCTGGAATCGACCATGGCCGAGGCCCAGCGGGTCGCCGAGCTGTCGACCCAGGTGGCCAACGAGGCCTTCGAGCCGATCCGCAAGCGGGTGGACGCGACGGTCGAGACCGTGCTCAAGTCCCGCGTGGCTTGAGCCCTCGTCTTCGAGGCCGTTTCCCGCGCGTTTCCCGCCCGGACGGCGCCCTCCGGGGCGCCGGGGTTGGGGATGCCTCGGACCAAGCTCAAGAGCCCGGTGTCCCCGCGCCGGGCTTTTTCTTTGGGGCCCATCGGACCGGGGAGCTTCTCCGGCCGCCGGGCGATGGCGGGGGCTTTTGTTTACCGGCCAAAGTCCAATATCATTGAGGAGGATTCGCGGCCGGCCGGGCTGCCGCGGCCGGGGCGGCAGGGCTCGCCGGCCGACTTCCACGAGATCAAGGACCAGGGCTCAAGCGCAGGCATGGGCAAAGATCGCAAAGACGGCAATCACGACGACGGGCTGACCGGCGTCGTCATCGAGACCAAGCCGCGGACGAAGAAGCCGTCCATGTACAAGGTCTTGATGCTCAACGACGACTACACACCTATGGAGTTCGTGGTCCACGTCCTGGAGCGCTTCTTCGGCAAGCCGCGCGAGGAGGCGACGCAGATCATGCTGCACGTCCACCGGCGCGGGGTGGGCCTCTGCGGGGTCTTCACTTACGAGGTCGCGGAGACAAAAGTGACACAGGTGGTGGACTACGCTCGAAAACATCAGCATCCTTTACAGTGCACCTTGGAGAAGGAATAGGGGATCAGAGGCGGCATGCTTTCGGCCAATCTGGAAAAAACACTGCACCGGGCACTCGCCTACGCCAATGAACGGCGTCACGAATACGCGACCCTCGAACACCTTCTGCTGTCGCTGACAGACGACCCGGACGCGGTGGCGGTCCTGAGGGCCTGCGGCGTCGAGGTGGAGCGCCTGACGGCCGAACTGGCGGACTACGTCGACAACGATCTCTCCAGCCTGATCTCCACCCACGGCGGCGACGCCAAGCCGACCGCCGGCTTCCAGCGCGTGCTCCAGCGCGCGGCCATCCACGTGCAGTCCTCCGGCCGCGAGGAGGTCACCGGCGCCAACGTCCTGGTCGCCATGTTCTCCGAGCGCGAGAGCCATGCGGTCTACTTCCTGCAGGACCAGGAGATGAGCCGCTTGGATGCCATGAACTACATCAGCCACGGCATCGCCAAGATCGCCGGGCGCGACGAGGACCGTCCGGTGCACGGCGCCGACGAGGACGTCGCCGGCGAGAAGGTGGTTCGCAAGGGCAACGAGGCGCTCGACGCCTACTGCGTCGACCTCAACCGCAAGGCGGAGCAGGGGCGCATCGACCCCCTGATCGGCCGCGAGCACGAGGTCGAGCGGACGATCCAGGTGCTCTGCCGGCGGACCAAGAACAATCCCCTCTACGTGGGCGATTCCGGCGTCGGCAAGACCGCCCTCGCCGAGGGCCTGGCGCGCCGCATCGTCCAGGGCGACGTGCCCGAGGTGCTGCACGATGCGACCATCTTCGCCCTCGACATGGGGGCGCTGCTGGCCGGCACCCGCTACCGCGGCGACTTCGAGGAGCGGCTGAAGGCGGTCATCAACGAGCTGGAGGCGCATCCGGGCGCCGTCCTCTTCATCGACGAGATCCACACGGTGATCGGCGCCGGCGCCACCTCGGGGGGCGCCATGGACGCCTCCAACCTGCTGAAGCCGGCGCTCCAGAGCGGCAGCCTGCGCTGCATCGGCTCGACCACCTACAAGGAGTACCGCAACTACTTCGAGAAGGACCGGGCGCTGGTGCGCCGCTTCCAGAAGATCGACGTGGTCGAGCCCTCGATCGAGGACGCGGTGAAGATCCTGCGCGGCCTCAAGCCCTACTACGAGGAGCACCACAAGGTGCGCTACACGGCCGAGGCCCTGCGCGCCGCCGTGGAGCTGGCGGCCCGCTACATCAACGACCGCCGCCTGCCGGACAAGGCCATCGACGTGATCGACGAGGTCGGCGCCTCCCAGATGCTGGTGCCTGAGTCCAAGCGCCGCAAGACCGTCGGCGTGAAGGAGATCGAGGCGGTGATCGCCAAGATCGCGCGCATCCCGCCCAAGAGCGTCTCCAAGGACGACCGGGCGGTGCTGAAGAACCTGGACCGGGACCTGAAGACCATGGTGTTCGGCCAGGACGCGGCGATCGATTCCCTCTCCGCCGCCATCAAGCTCTCGCGCGCCGGCCTGCGGGAGCCGGAGAAGCCGATCGGCTGCTACCTCTTCTCCGGCCCGACCGGCGTCGGCAAGACCGAGGTGGCCCGCCAGCTCGCCCATTCCATGGGCATCGAGCTGCACCGCTTCGACATGTCGGAGTACATGGAGCGCCACTCGGTGAGCCGCCTGATCGGTGCCCCGCCGGGCTACGTGGGCTTCGACCAGGGCGGGCTCCTGACCGACGCGGTCGACCAGCATCCCCACTGCGTGCTGCTGCTGGACGAGATCGAGAAGGCCCACCCGGACGTCTTCAACATCCTGCTCCAGGTCATGGACCACGGGAAGCTGACCGACCACAACGGCAAGACCGTCGACTTCCGCAACGTGATCCTGATCATGACCACCAACGCCGGTGCCTCGGACATGGCGAAGGCCGCCATCGGCTTCGGCCGCGGCGTGCGGACCGGCGAGGACGAGGAGGCCATCAACCGCCTCTTCACGCCGGAGTTCCGCAACCGGCTCGACGCCATCATCGCCTTCGCCAACCTCTCGCCGGAGATCGTCAGCCGGGTGGTGGACAAGTTCATCGTCGAGCTCGAGGTGCAGCTCGCCGACCGCAAGGTCTCCATCGAGTTGACCGACCGGGCCCGGGCCTGGCTGGCGGAGCAGGGCTACGACCCGGCCTTCGGCGCACGGCCGCTCGCCCGCATCATCCAGGAGCACGTGAAGACGCCGCTGGCCGAGGAGGTGCTGTTCGGGCGCCTGGCGAAGGGCGGCACTGTGCTGGTCGACGTCGAGGGCGGCAAGCCGGTCTTCACCTATCCGGACAGCGCGCCCCCGGCCAAGGGCAAGGGCGGCCCGAAGGGCCCCGGCAAGGCGCCCCCCAAGCCCAGAAAGACCCCCGAGACGGTCAGCTAGGCCGAGGCTTCAAACAGCGGCCGTTGGGTCCGCTGATCTCGAACTCTTTGTCGGGTCTTGTTTAAGGCGGATTCTGCGCAAGCCGGCTGTTGCGAAGGGCAACGCCTGGTGCGATCGCTTTTCACTCGGATTCCTGGAAGGACGCCGACTCTTCGAACAGCCAGTCTCGAAACTTCACCACCTTTCCAGCTTCCCGATCCGTCATTGGCGGGAAGACGACGTAGTGGTGGAACTTCGTAGGCATGTCGAACGCCTGCGGCAGAGCGCGCACCAACTGCCCGCTCGCGAGATCGTCGGATACGAAGGCCCTGGTCACCAGGGCGAAGCCCAGGCCCGCGATAGCGGCACGAACTGCGAACTCCTCCATGGTAAAACGCATGCCCTCCGACGTGTCGAGCCCTTCGACCTCGTGATACTCCGACCATCGGCGCCAAGTCGGCGCGGCGGCTGCTTCCATCTGCCATTCCACATGCAGCAGGGTCTTGCCCGCCAATTCTGCCGGCGATGGGAGGGCGCCTGTCCCGCCCAGAAGTCGTGGATTGCACACGACGAGGGCAAAGTCGGCTATGAGCAGCTCGCTCTTGAGCCCTTTGTAAGACCCTCTGCCTTGACGCAAAGCGATATCGACACCGTCGCCCTCGAAGTTTGCGAGGTCGCCGGTTGCATCCAGATGGACAGTGATGTCCGGATGCTTCTGCCGAAACCGGTGCAGTCTGGGCAAGAGCCAGCACGAGCCGAATGACGGTGTCACGCTGACCGTAAGGGTGTTCCTTTCGCTGTCTCTACTCAGTTCGCGGGCGGCCGCTTCCAGACTGTCGAAGCCATCCTTGAGAAACGGGACGGCGGCCCGGCCGCGCTCCGTCAGAGCCAAGGAGCGGGTAGTCCGGGAAAAGAGAGCGACTCCCAAAGCGTCTTCGAGCTGCCGGATCTGCTGACTGATTGCGGCCGGCGTCACACCGAGCTCCCCCGCCGCCTTGGCGAAGCTCTGGTGGCGGGCGGCAGCTTCGAAGGCGCGCAGTCCCCTGAGCGATGGAAGCTTGCGGTTCATGTATTTAAATTAATTAGATTATCTAAATAATCAAGAACACAAGATCGTTTGTCATGGGATTACGCTGGCACTAGGTTCAAGAGAAGCTAACGATAAGGCCACCCCTTTGGCAGGTTCTGTGGCTTGGAAAAGAGACTAGGGACTGCGGTTGATGGCTGGCGATAGCTGCATCATTGCTAAGCTGCTCTATCTAACGCCGGATAGCGAGAGCCCCGCCTTTCATGTTGGCGCCCCGGGTGTGGAGAGCCGTTGGATCGGACACTACTCGGAGGTTGAAGTCGAAATTCGCAATGCCCGTGCCCTGGCAAGGGAGCCCACATTGGAAGCGGAAGGCTTTTGCCTGATCCGGCACCAGACCCGGGATGTCGACTTTTGGTCGGATCGGGATGTGGAAGCGAACTACTATCCGCAGATCGCGGGCCTCATCCGCGGCCAGATGGCTGCCGATGACGTCGTCGTCTTCGATCACACGGTTCGCATCGATGAGAAAAGGGGCGGGGTCCGCGGCGCCGTTCGCCACGTCCACAACGACTATTCGGCCGCCTCGGTGATGCGGCGCGTGATCGATCTCGTGGGAGGAGACGAAGCGGTGTCCAGGTTTCGGGACCGTTTCGCGCAGGTCAACGTCTGGCGGCCGTTCGGTGGTCTGGCCGAGAGGTCGCCTCTGGCCCTTGCTGACGCCCGGAGCTTCGATCAAGAGGATTTCGTGAAGGCCGACATCATCTATGCCCACCGTCGCGGTGAGGTCCTCGAGGTCGTCTACCGCCCGTCACACAGATGGTTCTACTACCCTGCAATGTCGCCTGACGAGGCATTGCTGTTCAGGGGCTACGACTCGGGTGAAGAGATCACCCATCGCTTCACTGCCCATACCGCCTTCGACGATCCGAACACGCCGGCCGCTGCCCCGCCGCGAAAAAGCATCGAGGTGAGAGCTATCGCCTTTTTCGACGGCGCTTGAGCTAGAGCGCCACGCCCCTTCAGAGAAATCCCGTTCAATGTCGTATGTTCTCTACTTCAATCCGGACAGCGCGAACATCGTCGTGCGCATGATTCTCGAGGAACTGGGGGTCGAGTACTCCGACCGGCAGGTGGCGCGAAAGCGCTCGGAGAGAGACGCTGAGTTCCTGCGGCTGAACCCGCGCGGGCTTCTCCCGGTCCTGATCGACCAGACGAACGATACGGTGCTTTCAGAGACCGGTGCGATTGCGCTTTATCTGGCGGACCAGCACGGCGCGCTCGCCCCTCGGCAGCAAGACGCAAAGGACCGTGCCGAGTGCCTCAAATGGCTGTTCATGCTCTCCAATACGGTGCACGCCGATCTCAACATCCGCTTCTACCCGGAGCGCTACGTCAACGAGGAGCCGGAAATCGCGCCGCTGCTGAAAGCCACGCAGAATCGCATCCATGGCCATTTCGAACTACTGGACGCCGTGCTTGCCGGAAGGCCGGGCGAGTGGTTCCTGCCGTCCGGCCTTTCGATTTGCGATTTTTATCTCGGCTGTTGTGTCCGCTGGGCGCAGATGTATCCCGTCGGACACGCGGCCATCGGGTTCGATGAGGTGAAGGGATTGAGCAGCCTGACGAGATTGCTGTCCGCACTCCAGGAGAACGATGCCGTCCGGCGGGCCTTGTCGCGCGAGGGCATCTCGGGGAACGCCTTCATCGATCCGCTCGTGCACCTTCCCGCCCGCAAGGCGGACGCGATCGGCACGGTCATGCCCTAGCCCTGGGGTCCGGCGCCGCAGCTCCAAGACATGAGTGCCGAATCGGGGTGCCACGGTCGGGGTCAATGAAGATCACGGATATCAGCACCTACCTGATTCCGGGCGACCCGAGGCGGAACGCCTGGTGCTCACGCAAGCCCTACGTGTTCGTAAGGGTGGCGGCTTCTTCGGGCATCGTCGGCTGGGGTGAGGGCTACTCCTTCTCGTTTCGTGAAAAGGTCCTGGTAGAGCTGATCAAGGCGCTGGGCGAGCGCCTGGTCGGAAGTGATGCCTTTGACACCAAGGCGGTCACCCATTTGGCGGTCAATGGCTTTGGCGAGCAGCAGGTCGGAATCGACGTCTTTGCTGCCGCCAGCGCACTCGAGATTGCGCTTTGGGATATTGTCGGCAAGTCGTTGGGTGTGCCGGTCTACAAGCTCTTGGGCGGTACCTGTCACGCTTCCCTAGGGGTCTACGCAAACATCTGGACCAAGCACCCCCATTCCCATGACGACCTAGCCGCCAAGGCCGTGGAACAGGTCGAGAATGGCTTCGGCACGGTCAAGATCTACCCCTTTAGGTTGGGCGAGAGCCTGCCGGAGGGCGTCGAGAAAGTGAGGCGGGTGCGGGAAGCCGTGGGGACGGATGTCGGCATTGCCATCGATGTTTTTCGCGCTATGACGCCAGATCTGACCCGCGAGCTATGCAGCCGTCTGGAGCCGCTCGATGCAGCCTGGATCGAAGACCCTTTCGCTGACACAAATCCGGGCGCGCTGCGGACGTTGCGACGGCAGATTCGGCAACCACTCATGGCTGGAGAGACGCTGGCCGGCAAGCGCGCGTTTCGGGACCTGTTGGAGCAACAGGCCGTCAGCCTGCTCAATCCTGATGTCTGTGCCTGCGGCGGCATACTCGAAATGCGCGAGGTTTCGGCGATGGCCGAGGTGCAGGAGATCTCCGTCTCTCCTCACAACTACAACAGCATGACCGTCGGACTGGCGGCGACGGTGCAGACCGCTTGCGGGATTCCAAACCTGCAGGTGTGTGAGTACTTCCCGGAAATGGCATCGGACCTGGACGAACTCTGCGAGGGGCGCCTGATTCCCTCGGAGGGTCAAATCTCACTTCCGCAGGCTCCGGGTCATGGGATCGTCTTCGATGATGCGAAGATGGCGCCTTACCGGGTGTGAATTGTGACGCCGGCGGCGACGATCGCAAGGGCCGAAGATGTGCGGACGGAGCGTTGGGACGACCCCGCGCGTGGCCAAGTCGAGGGCGGAAAGCGGGCCTTAGTCTTCCCGGTCGGCGCGCCGAGGGAACGGGTGGTTCACCGCCTCAGGCGAAGGCGTCCTCCCGGCCCATCTCGCCGTGCAGCCGGTCCAGCCACGCAAGCTCCCATTCGAGGCGGCCGATCTCGTGATCCATCCAGAGGCGCACGAAGCGGTCCCGGCAGGGGCACCTGCGGCAGCCGTGGCGCAGCCTCGTGAGCTCGCCTTCATAGCGCCGACGGAGTTCCTCCAGGCGTTGTCCCCGGACCTGGGGATGGAAGGCGCCGAGGAAGCAGACCTTCATGGCGGAATGAAGTTGGCCAAACCTGCCGATCGTGGGGGTGGCGCCGCTGAGCATCTCAAAGAGCCGAAGCACTCCGGCCTCGGTGATTGCGAACGAGCCAGGCTTGGCGTGTTCGCTCGCTTCGGACTGCTGGATCAATCCGGCCTCCAGAGCGTCCCGGATGCAGTCGCGGATCAGGTCGCCGGTCGGCTGCCAGTCGGATTCCGCCACGTGCTTTGCGGCTCCGATGATCTCTTCCAGGGATTTGTGGCCCAGCTGGATCGCCCCGAGCACGGTCAGCAAGCTGGCATCCTTCGGTTGGAACTTCGGGGGTGGCGCGCCTGCCTCAACCATTGGATACCCGATCATTGGCATGCCTCCCTCATTGGCATCCGACGGCCTCGGCTCCCTAGGCGCCGTATCGGGCAGCGGAAACCAGACCGACCAGGAATCGCGTTGTGGACGCCACCGTGAAACGCGACGCCACAACCGCGACACTCTCTGCGTCACGCTAGCTGTATGAGTTATAGATTGCAACTGATTATCATTCGCATCTAATCTGGCCAGATCGACGAGAATCGAAGCGCTGCCGGCAGGCGGCTTCCGTGAGATCAGGATTTCATGGCCATCGTTCGAGCTTTCCCGGCACCGGACCTTGGCAGGTCGTCGGACTCGGAGGCGGGTAGGGCCGCCGTGCGGGCGCTGTCCGGGACACTCGCCAAAGACCGGGGCCGCGCCGGGCTCGCGTGAAGCCCCTCGGCCGCTTTCCGGATCGGAAACCTACGGGTCTGCCCGGTTCCGGATCGGAGACCAGGAGATCCAGGCAACCACCGCGGCGCAGAAGGTGCGTGCGGTGCGCAAGCGTCGGCGCCGCGACGCCAATGCGGACGAGACCTACGCCGGGCAATAGCGCGCCCGACGGCAACAACCTAGCAATGAAAGGCCAGATCTAGGGCGGGCTATCCTTCGCACTGGGAGGAAAGCCCGCCCCTACCAATGGCTAGATCCAGCCCTGGCGCTCAGCCGCCTCCAGCAGTTCCTGCGAGATCTCTTCCGCCGTGTCCTCGGCCACGGCATCGACGGTGCCGGTGCCTTCCACTTCGCCGACCGCCTTGACCGTGCCGCCGACGACCAGTCCGATCGGGTTTGCCGTGGCTGCCAGGACCGCCACCGGCAGGACCATTCCGGGCAGCTCGTCGCCGCCGGTTTGGACCGTGCCGCTGCCGAGAAGCCGCAAGCCCCCGGGGGTCATCTGATAGCCCTCGACCGCCGATATGATCTTCGCGTCGCCCGCGCCGAACCCGACCAGTATGCGCTGGGTCGCATCGCCCTCCTCGACCGAAAGGAAGTAGCCCTTGACCACGATGTCTTCGATCTGAGGCTCCGGCTGGCCAGCGGCCCGCACGGCCGGCAGCCCGGCTTCCCGCAGCTTCAGCACGACCCTCTCCGCGATCGCGGCACCGGCTTCATCGGCGACCTCCATCTGCTCGGGGGTCGGTGTGACGCTCCCGATGTTCTCGTCCAGCGCGAAGGACGAGTTCGCCGGGACGTCGGCCGGATCCGCCGAGAAGTCATGGACGATGATGCGGTCGGGCCGCGGCAGCTTCTCGCCCTCGTATCGCTGCCGATCGGAGACTTCAGTCGACGAGCAAGCAGCGGCAACAACGAGAACAAGCAACCCTGCGGCAACAGAACGGAACGAACTCATGGCAACCTCCTCCTCTTGAGAGTGTGACAAGCTCTATTGATGACAACATGCTATCCGGCAACCGTTCGAACCCCTTCGCTAGAACTTGAACACGGCGCCGATGAAGGGCCCGTGGAAGGCAACGTCCAGGAGATAGTCGCCATCCTCGTAGTCGACCTTCATGTAGCGATAGCCCGCATCGATATGGATCGAATCGGTGGCGGCGTAACTCAGCGAGCCCAGCACTTGATAGGTGATGTCCGAGGCCAGCCCGAAGCCGCCCACATCGCCGTAGGCGCGAAGCCCGACGTCGTCGGTCAGCCAGGCGAACCCGCGGACGCCCAGAATGGGGTCGGCCCAGACCTCCTTGTCATCGGCCGAGCGGCCCGCGGCCAGCCCGGGCTTGAGGGTGAGCTCGGTATCGGTCACCCAGAGCCGGGCGCCGACCAGAAGGTCGGCCCTGTAGGACTCCTCCTGCGCAAAGCGGTAGAAGCCGTTGAAGGTGCCGACGAACGCCGAAAGGTCGAGCTCGGCCTTCGAGAAGGCGGCCGTCGGCCCGTCGCCGTCGGCGGAGATGTCGAAGTAGAGCAGGTCCGCCCCGACGCCGAAGCGACCCTGCCGCGCCTCCACGTATCCCATGGCGGCGATGTTCAGGTTCTCCAGGATGTCGCTGAAACTGGCGTCGACTTCCGCCGGCGGTATGCCGGAGATGGTGGCGACGTCACCCTCCAGGGACGTGAACCAGACATAGGGCGCGGCTTTGAAGTCCCAACCGTCGTCTTCGGGGGCTTGCGCGACAGCCGTCGACGCCAGACCGAGAGCCGCGACCATCGACGCGACGAACAGAGAGATGCACCGTTCGAACCGGCCTCTCAGGCGGCTCTCAATCGTCACTGGCGAGGCCCCGCACGCCCGCGCGCCGAACATCGGACCGGTACCGGCCGCGAGCAATGCTAGCAATCTGCCCGCGGCGGCCCCGAGGCGAGTTCTTTCGCTCTCCGGCCTATCTGCAGTTCCATAGGTATTCCCCTGCTCCGTTTCTTCTTGCGGGATCACTTTTGCTGTGATGGCGGGCGCTACTCCGGAGGTTGAATCTGCTGTACCCAGGCGAGCCATTCTTCGCGCATCGCCAGGGTCTCCGGCCGCAGGTTCTCGATGCCGGAGTAGGGCAATCCCGTTGCTGCCGGCTTGTCGGGATAGCGCTGCTTCCAGGCCAGGTGACGCTTCACGATGCGTTCGAACGGCGATGCGGCCCAGGCGCCGACCGGTGTCGAGACCGGAGACTCCTCGCGCGGATCGCGGAACAGGTCGTAGAAGTTGGCGCCCACCAGATTGGTGCCGGGGGGCGGCATGTGCAGCTTGTACTGTTCCTTGATGATCGCGGCCAACTGATTGGACTGGTAGACGAAGAGGTGATCGCGGCGCCCCTTGCCCTCGCCCAGGAAGAGCATGCCGGTCTGGTCGACACCGTCGATGATCCGGTCGGTCGGAACGTGCTCCATGCCGCCCGCGACCCGGGCGAGCGAGGTGAACAGATCCGAGACGTGGATCATGTCGCCGGCATAGCTGTCGGCCGCGATGGCCGCGGGCCAGCGAAGGAAGGCGTCGACCCGGACGGCGCCCTCGGTCGCGTCTCCCTTGCCGCCGCGATAGATCATCGGCGAGTAGCCGCTGAAGGGCATGTACTTCGTGAAGTTGCCGTTGTCGCCCATGACGATGACGAGGGTGTTCTCGGCCTTGCCGCTCTCTTCCAGGCGGTCGAGAAGCTCGCCGACCCAGGCGTCGACTCTCTGCATGCTCTCGGTCTGGAAACCGCCGTTCGGCGAGGTGAACTGCCCGACGTCCGAGCGGGTGAAGGTGAGGGGCAGGAGCGGCCAGTACTGCAGGAAGAACGGCTCGTCCCTGGCCGTCAGTTCATCGAGCTGCTCCAGCACCTGCCGCTGATAGCGCTCGTTCATCTCGTCGTACTTGGCCTGGGTCCATTTCTCGCCCGGGGCGAGGTCGACCTCCCTGGCCATGGCGCCGGCCGTGGCCTCCAGGCCTGTCACCATCGTGCCCGGGATGGGGCGGAAGCTGCGGTCCAGGACCCACTTGTCGTCGAACTGGCTGTAGTTCGCCCCGATGGCCTGATTGCCCTCATGGGACTCCCGGGAAAACACGGCAAGCTGGCCTTGCTGGTGAACCGGGAAGAAGGCGACATCGAACCCCTGGTTGTGCGGGAAGCTCTCCTCGATGTCGCCGATGTGCCACTTGCCCACATGGGCGGTGTTGTAGCCCTCCGCCTTCAGGACCTCGGCCAGCGTCACCTCCTCCGCCGCCATGCCGAAGCCATCCATGGCGACCGACGTGTGGGCCATTCCGAGCCGCCAGGGTTGGCGGCCGGTCATGAAGGCGACGCGGGTCGGCGTGCAGGAGGGCTCCGTGTACATGCGCATGAAGCGCAGACTCTCCTCGGCGAAGGCGTTGATGTTCGGGGTCTCGTAACCGCGGACATAGTTGAGATAGGGCGTGCCGATCTCGCCGAACCCGATGTCGTCGATCAGGATGTAGAGGATGTTGGGAGGTTTGCCGCCGTTGGCCGCGCGGATCTCCGCAAGGCGCGCATCGACGGCCGCGTTGTCTGCCGCCCACTGCTTCGCGTGCTGGCGCTCCAGCACGTAATACTCTGCATCATGGATGATTTTATCGCCTTCCGCGAGCGCCGGGGCCGTGCAGACACTTGCCCCGGCGATGGCCGTCGCGAGGCCGATCGCCGACGATCGCCATTTCATCAGGTGTCCCCCCCTAGCAACCAAACAGAATGCATACTTCTTTGCCGGGCCGCCACAGTCAATATCGCATCTGAGAGTGGAGCGACCTTTTGGTTGAGCGAGCCGTCCGCCACCGAGCCATGTCACGAGGGTCCTTCGCGAGCTGGAATCGCGGGAATAGGGCTGCATGGCCCGGTCCGGAGGGCCCGCAAGACTGGCCCGGAGAGCCGGCAGGTCATGCCCGCGCCCGGCCGATTTCGCTAAGGACGGATGGCGCGGATGGGCTATGCTGCGACTCATCGGAGGTTGGGGCCCATGCAGCTGCCTGACTACGACAAGAAGGCGAAGATCCGCCCGACGGACATCGCCGGGCGCACGGGCAAGGACGCGCGCCGGGTCGACTTCAGCGAGATCCCGGTGATCGACATGGGCGCCATGTTGACGGACGACGAAGCGGCCAAGCGCGAGACGGCGCGCGAGGCCCGCGAAGCGGCGTCCAGGGTCGGCTTCTTCTACGTCCGGAACCATGGCGTGCCGGCCGATGTCATCGCCCGGGCCCGCGCGACCGCCGACCGCTTCTATGGCCTGCCCGAGGAGGTCAAGCGCAAGTACGACGTGATGAAGACCAAGCGGCACAAGGGCTACGTGCCGGTGGGCGGCCTCTCGGCGGATCCCACCATCGTCGATCTGCAGGAGGGCTACGAGATCGGGCTCGAGCTGCCCGAGGACGATCCCGACTACTTGGCCGGCAACGCTCTCCTCGGCCCCAACGTCTGGCCTGACGAACTGCCCGCGTTCCGGCGCGACATCTACCGCTACTTCGAGGAGTCCATGGCGCTCGGCAAGCGGCTCTACCGCCTGTTCGCGCTCGCCCTCGAGCTGCCGGAGGACCATTTCGAGCCGCTGATCACCAAGCCCTGCGCCCAGCTTCGCATCCTCTACTACCCCGAGACGGATCCGCAGGACGCGAAGATCGGCATCGGCTCGCACACCGACTACGAGAGCTTCACCCTGCTGTGGCAGAGCGAGTCCGGCCTCCAGGTTCAGAACCGGGCCGGAGAGTGGATCGAGGCGCCGCCCATCGAGGACACCTTCATCATCAACATCGGCGACATGATGATGCGCTGGACCAACGACCTCTTCGTCTCGACGCCCCACCGGGTCGTGAACAGCTCGGGCCGGAAGCGCTACTCCATGGCGCTCTTCTTCGCCGCCAACCACGACACCATCGTCGAGTGCCTGCCGACCTGCACCGGCGAGGAGAACCCGCCGAAGTACCCGCCCACCCACTTCGGCTACTGGATCGAGAACATGCACTCCTATTCCTACGCCTACCGCTGGGACGAGCGCGGCAGCCTGCCGGACCCCGAGGAGGTGGCGAAGGAGATGGTCGCGCGCGCCGCCGGCTGACGGGCGCTGGACGATCCGGAAGGCCCTCGGAACGGGACCGGGATGCCGCGACCGGGGTGGTGAGATGGCCCCCTGAAGTTTGGCCGTCGGTATTCAGATCAATCAAGCCATTGGAACGCAGTCAAACACGCATGTTGCTTGCGGTCATGCGTTATGTCCATCGGATTATTACATTGAGTATATTGACGTACAAAACAGAACGCAAAATGCTGTAAATATACATTGAGACCAATACTTGTTTGGCATCGCGAACTTGTGATAAGCTGTGATGATTAATATGACGATGCCTGTATTGACTTTCTTGAATTTCATGAAGTCGCGGTATTATAGGGGGGGATATAATGAATTGGAGATCCATTGCCGTACTAATACTGTCAGCAGGTTTTTTCGCTTCCCAGGCCTCCGCGGATTTCGAAGGGTGGCGCGACCACAGCCCGCTCCCACCGGACGGTGACCCCTCGGCCTATACCGGGCCTCAATTCGGCGATCTCCCCGAGGATCTGCCGGTAGCCAATCAGGGCTCTTTCGAGGGCGGCGAGAGCGAAACGGCCGAAGATGCCGCGCTAGAGAACGTCATTCAGGCGGAAGAGCAAAGGGCGGACGACGAGTTCAATGTTCCGACCAACGGACCGCCCAGCCCCTTGTTCGGTGCCTGGCCGTTCACGCAAAAGATGCTGCGCTTCGAAGAGTTCGGCCTCAAGCGCCTCAATCTTCGCGCCAAGAGGCCCCCGCACAGGTGGCGCCCCCTGCCGGCGCCCGCGGATGCCTACGCCACCCCCAAAGGCAAGGCGATCGAACGCTTCCTGTCCCAAAGGATCTGGCCGGTCCCCACGGAGTACGCCAACGACTGGGACTTGAACCCCTGGCAATCCGAGATCGAAGCCTATCTCGGCCGGTCGCTGGAGTTCCCTCCGGCGGAGGGACGGCCGCCGGGCTTGGGCTGGGCCCACCAGCGCTGGGACGAGTTCGCCCCCAAAGCCTACTTCCAGACGGCGCAGACCGGAGCCCGCACCAACGGCGGCTTCCGCGACCGTAAGCAGAGGCATCGCTACAGGGCGGGCGAGTTCGGCCGCGGCGGCCTCTACCACAAGACGACGGGCAAGCGCAGGTCCAGAGGCACGACCAAGGGCATCAAGGTCCGTTTTCATCGGAGGATGCCGGTCCAGGATCCCCACGCCCTCTGGACCTTCGACGGCACCTTCCCGCCCAAGCTGCTCAACGTGCGCTACGGCCAGTCGGTGCTGATGCGCCACTACAACGCGCTGCCAATCGACGTCTCGGCCAACCGCGGCTTCGGCATCCACACCATCACCACGCACGAGCACAACGGTCACAATCCCGCCGAGAGCGACGGCTACACCAACGCCTTCTTCTTCCCGGGCCAGTTCTACGACTACCGCTGGCCGATGGTGCTGGCCGGTCACGACAGCATCAACGTGAACGCGAGCGATCCGAGGGCCGGAACGCCCGACGGCCGCGGCGGCATCAAGCGCATCCGGGGCGACTGGCGCGAGACCATGAGCACCCACTGGTTTCACGACCACATGCTCGATTTCACGGCGCAGAACGTCTACAAGGGCAACGCCGCGATGATGAACTATTACAGCGCCCTCGACCGCGGCAACGAGGCCATCGACGACGGCGTCAATCTGCGCCTGCCGAGCGGAACGGCTCTCGACTGGGGCAACCGGGACTACGACGTCAACCTGATGCTGGCCGACAAGGCCTGGGACAGGGACGGCCAGCTCTGGTTCAACCCCTTCAATCTCAAGGGCTTCATCGGCGACGTCATGACGGTCAACTGGCTGTACAAGCCGAACTTCGACGTGCGCGCGCGCCGCTATCGCTTCCGCATCCTGAACGGCTCGGTTTCGCGCTACTTCAAGCTCGCCATGATCGACGGCTCGGGCAACCCGGTGCCCTTCCATATGGTCGCCAACGACGGCAACATCATGGAGCACTCGGTCTATTTCCCCGACGGCCAGCTGCCCACCCTGGGCATCGCCGAGCGCTACGACATCGTCGTAGATTTCGGCCGCTTCGCGCCGGGCGAGCGCATCTACATGGTCAACGTGCTTCAGCACAAGGACGGCCAGGTCACGGACAAGATCATCCCGGTCGAGGACATCGTCAGCGGCGCCTACCGGGCGATGCCGGTCGACGACGATAACGACGGCGCCCCGGACCGCTGGGTCGACGGCGACCCGGTCGTCGGCAAGTTCCTGGAGTTCCGGGTCAAGAGATACCGCGGCAAGGACCGCAGCATGGATCCCGCGGACTATGTCGCGGGCAAGCAGAAGATGATCCCGCTCCGGCGTCCGACGGAAGAGGAGCTGGCCAACGCCAAGCACAGGACCTTCGAGTTCGAACGGGAGCCCACCGACGACAGGCCCTGGGTGATCGAGACCGATGGCGGCAAGGGCTTCGGCATGGACCCGCGGCGGGTCTCGGCCGCGCCGGAGAAGAACCACGGCGGCCTCGAGGTCTGGCGGCTCGTCAACAGCGGCACCTGGAGCCACCCGGTCCACATCCACTTCGAGGAAGGCATCATCCTGCGCCGCGACGGCAAGGAGCCGCCGGAGTGGGAGCGCTGGGCGCGCAAGGACGTCTACCGCCTCGGCCCGCAGCCCGACAGCGGCGTGATGGTGGAGATCGCCTTCCGCTTCCGGGAGTTCGCAGGCACCTACATGGAGCATTGCCACAATACCCAACACGAAGACCACGCCATGCTGCTGCGCTGGGACGTGGAGCATCCCGGGCAGGTCAAGCTGATGCCCACGCCCATACCGTCATGGGACGGTGTCAGCTACGTCGACAGCGTGGCGCTGCCGACGGCGAGAAGCGGCGACGGAGTGGGCCAATACGGACCCGAGCTTGAGCCCATGTCCCTGTGGCATCGGAACGTCGTCATCGGCGAGCTGGACGACATCCGTGACATTCCGATCGGAGATGCGCTCGACCTGCAGCCGAACGAGCGGGGCACGGCAACCTTCCCCCTGACGAAGGGCAGGGGCTTCGACAAGGACGGCAAGCCGCGGGACGTCTGGTTCTTCCTGCACGACGTGAGTGACGAGGAGGTGGCCGACGAGCTGGGAATCGCCTGGGCGGGCAAGCTGGTCGACACGCCCATCGCGGCGATGTCCGAGGCCTCGATCTCGCGGAGCGGGCGGTGGACCTTCTATGGCGACCTACCGAACCCGGTGTGGGCCAACGACGAGAACCCGGTCGGCATCCCGGAGGTGGACGACAACAACACCTATTCGCCCCTGCGCAGGGTGAACTACAAGGGCAAGGACGTGATCTTCAACGCGATCATCGTCAAGTGGGGCGAGGAGCCCTGGGAGCGGAACAGGATCGACAAGTCCTGCGTCGGCTTCCCGGACGATCCGCCCAACTCCTCCTGCTACTACAACGGCGCCGTCTGGGGCGGCCTGCACGCCTCCGGGCACGTGCTGGAGCTGGAGACCGATGGCCCGAACCCGCACGTCACCTTCAAGCTGCACAAGTCCTGGTCCGGCGATGGCGACTACGTGCCTTACTACATCGTGCTGGATACCTATCCCTTCGGTCCCTCGAAGGCGATGGGCGTGCCCTATGTGCCGAAGCATAGGTTCCTAGCCGACGTGGCGGTGCCGCTGGTCCAGGTGCTGCCGCCCGCGCCGATCGCCGAGAGCTATCCGCCCACGCCGGCCGACGGCCACGGCCTGCTCGGCGGCGGACCCTTCGGGGGTCAGATCGGCCTCCCCTCCTACTTCATGCCGGAGGACGACTACAGCCCCATGTGGCACATCGGATTCGCCCATTGGCTGGAGCCGGCGACCGAGGTCATCAAGGGCTTCAAGCAGCTCAAGAAGCTGCGGGCGGATGGCAAGCTCGAGATCGTCGAGTTCCCTCCGCCGCCCAATGTGGGATCGAACAACTACGATTTCGATCACCTCGAGCCGCCCCATGTCGTCAACTGTCCGACACCGATGACGCTCGACGTGAGGGTGCATGAGGCCCGCAACCTCCTCGACATACCGGCGTCGAGCTCGAAGACCAGCGGCCTGCCAATGTCGAAGCCGAGCGGGCAGAAGGTGTCGGCCATGGACATCTTCGGACAGTGAAACAGGGCTCGAGGGGTCTAGGTAGTTGTATAAGCAGCTTTGTTTGATCCTGGCGACCGCCTTCTCTCTTGCGGGCGGTCCCCAGGCGCTGGCGTCGAATTGGGGCGGAGACTACTTCCCCAACGTGCCCTTGCGGACCCACGACGGGGAGACCGTGCGCTTCTTCGATGACCTCATCGAAGACAAGATCGTCGCGGTGAACTTCATATACACCTCCTGCCCGGACACCTGCCCCCTGGAGACGGCGCAACTGGTGCGCGCCCAGCACATCCTGGGCGACCGCCTGGGGTCGGACATCTTCTTCTACTCCATCACCATCGATCCCGAGAACGACACGCCCGAGGTGCTGCGCGAGTACCGGGAGAGGTTCGGCGCGAAGTGGACCTTCCTGACCGGCGAGGAATCCGACATCACCCTGCTGCGCCGGAAGCTCGGCCTCTACATCGAGGAAATCCAGGACGGCTCACTGAACCACAACGTGAGCATGATCATCGGCAACCAGGCGACGGGCCGGTGGATGAAGCGCTCGCCTTTCGAGAACCCGCATGTGCTCGCCGATCAGATCGCCAACTGGCTGACGGACTGGAAGGCGCCGCCCAACGGAAAGGACTACGCGCACGCGCCGGAGCTGCGCACCATCCCGCGGGGCGAGCAGATCTTCCGGACCCGCTGCGCCGCCTGCCATACCATCGCCGGTTTCGAGCCGGAGGACGCTCTCGGCCCGGACCTCTTCGGAGTCACCCAACGGCGCGAGAAGAGCTGGCTCATCAGTTGGCTGAGGGCCCCGGACAAGATGCTGGAGGAGAAGGATCCGATCGCCCTGGCGCTCTATGAGAAGTACGACCGGCTGGCCATGCCTAACTCGCGTCTGAACCAGAACGAGGTTCTGGCGCTCCTCCACTACATCGAAGGGGAGACCGCGAGGCTGATGGCAGGCTTGGAGGGGCATTCTCACGACGCCCATTCCCACGACGCCCATTCCCACAATGGTCACTCGCCCGGCGCGACGGCTGTGAGCCATAGCCAGCCGGTCGAAAGCCATGGTCACCCGGCCGAGGATGCCGTCGCCATCATGAACGCCTGGGTCCGGGCCACCGATTCCCGGGCGAAGATGAACGCCGGATACATGACCCTGGTCAACGTGAACGGCGAGGACTTGAGGCTGGCGAGAATCGAGAGCGCTGCCTTCAAGATGATCGAGGTGCACGAGATGGCGATGGTCGACGGCCTCATGAAGATGCGGGAACTGACCGACGTCGTTATTCCCGCCCACGGGCAGCTGCGCCTCGAGCCCGGCGGCAAGCATCTGATGCTGATGGGGCCGCGGGAGCATTTCACGGCCGGAGAGACGCTCGACATGACCCTGGTTTTCGAGTCCGGTCGAAGGCAAACCGTGCCGATCAGCGTGCTCGACAAATAGCGCCTGGCAGGTTTTCCGAAAAAAGGCATCATCGGCGCGGACTCGAGCGGATCCCAGGGCATAAGGCTCTGTGGATCCGCTTGGTCTCCGAGGCGCTCGCGCTGCGCCGGAGCGGAACCTCGCCGCTCCATGAGCCGTCCCGTCAGGTCCGGTATCGCCGGTCAAGCGCCCCGAGACACGCTCTCCTTTGACTTTGGCCCTGTTCGTTGGTCATGATCCCAGCGGCTCGGCGCAGGCCGGCGCGGCAGTTCCGGCCGCCCTTGGCGGGCGACTGCCGAGACGAGGCCGTGCGGCCGGACCGCGCCCGTGGATAGGCCGCGCGATGCGGCTGCATTCGACCAGACGAGTGAGGATCCCTTGTGATGGGTTTTCGTCCAGCGCTGTTGGCCTTGGCCGCGTTCTCGCTGCTAGCGGCAGCTCCGGCCGTGGCCGCGGAGCTCGCCATCGCCGCCGGCGACACCGGCACCGAGCTGGCGGCCTTGCGCGCCCAGGTCAAGGTGTTCGAGGAACGCACCGGGCATAGCGTCGATATCGTCGCGATGCCGTCGTCGTCCAACGAGCAGTTCGGCCAGTACAAGCTTTGGCTCGCCGCCCGGAACAGCGACATCGACGTCTACCGGATGGACGTTATCTGGGCGCCCCAGCTGGCGGGTCAGCTGCTCGACCTGAGCGAGGCGGCCGCCGACGTGATCGACCAGCACTTTCCCGCGATCGTCGAGTCCCAGACGGTCGGCGGCAGGCTGGTCGCGCTGCCGCTCTTCACCGACGCGCCTGCCCTCTACTATCGCAAGGACCTGCTCGAGAAGCACGGCGCCGCGGTGCCTGAGACCTGGGACGAAATGGCGGCGACCGCGAAGACGGTCATGGACAAGGAGCGCGCCGCCGGCAACGGCGACATGTGGGGCTTCGTCTTCCAGGGCAAGGCCTACGAGGGCCTGACCTGCGATGCGCTGGAATGGGTCGCCTCCTCGGGCGGCGGCAGGATCGTCGAAGCCGACGGCACCATCTCCATCAACAACCCCGATGCGGCCGCGGCCATCGAGCGCGCCAAGGGGTGGGTCGGCGCCATCTCGCCGCCCGGCGTGCTCGCCTACGGAGAGGAGGAGTCTCGGGGCGTTTGGCAGACCGGCAACGCCGTCTTCATGCGCAACTGGCCCTATGCCTATGCCCTCGGCAACGAAGGCGATTCCGCCATCAAGGGCAAGTTCGAGGTGACCACCCTGCCCATCGGCAAAGCGGGCGACAGGTCCGCCGCGGCCCTCGGGGGCTGGAACCTCGCCATCCCGAAGTTTGTCGAGGACCCCGAGGCCGCCATCGAGCTAGTGAAGTTCCTGGCCTCGCCCGAACAGCAGAAGGTGCGGGCGCTCATCGCCGGCAACCTGCCGACCATCAGGTCGCTCTACGACGATCCCGAGCTTGCCGAGAAGCTGCCGATCGTCTCGCGCTGGGAGCCGGTTCTCCTGAACGCCGTGGCGCGTCCTTCGGCCGTAACCGAGCTCAAGTACAACGAGGTCTCGCACGAATTCTGGACCGCGGTCCACGAGACGCTTTCCGGCAAGGGCACGGCGGCGGACAATCTCGCCATGCTGGAAATCGAACTCACCAAGCTCAAGGGCGCCGGCTGGTAGAGGTCCCAATTTCGGCCGAGCCGCCGGCGCGGCGTGATCCCGGGAAGTGCCGCTCCATGTCCACCCTCCGGTCGCCAAGTGCCGATACGCCGAGCCGGGATGCGGATCTGCGCCGCCAACGCCTCCGGTCGGCCTGGCTCTTTCTCCTGCCGATGCTGGTGGTGCTTGCCGCCGTCGCCGGCTGGCCGCTGCTCCGCACGGTCTACTTCGGCTTCACCGACGCGACCCTGACCAATATCGAGGGCGCGCGATGGATCGGCCTCGGCAACTACGTCTCTATCCTGACCCTGCCGAGCGGCGCTACCTTCTACGACGGGCTGCTCGTCGACCCGGATTGGTGGCGCGCGGTCTGGAACACGGTCCGTTTCACGGTCGTGTCGGTAACCCTCGAGACCGTTTTGGGCATGATCGTCGCCCTGGTGCTCAACGCCGAGTTCCGGGGCCGTGGGATCGTCCGCGCCGCCGTTCTCATTCCCTGGGCGATTCCGACCATCGTCTCGGCCAAGATGTGGGCGTGGATGCTGAACGATCAGTTCGGCATCCTCAACGACATGCTGCTCAGCCTGGGCCTGATCAGCGAGAAGATCGCCTGGACCGCGTCGCCCGACACGGCAATGATCGCCGTCATCATCGTCGATGTCTGGAAGTCGACGCCCTTCATGGCGCTGCTCATTCTGGCCGGCCTGCAGATGATCCCCGGCGATATCTACGAGGCGGCCAAGATCGACGGGGTCCATCCGCTCAAGGTGTTCTGGAAGATCACCCTGCCGCTGGTCCGGCCCGCCTTGATGGTCGCGGTGATCTTCCGCGGGCTCGATTCCCTGCGGGTCTTCGACTTGATCTACGTGCTGACGCCCAACAGCGTGGCAACCAAATCCATGTCGATCTACGCCCGCGAGTTTCTCTTCGATTTCGACAAGTTCGGCTACGGCTCGGCCGCCTCGACGCTCGTCTTCTTGATCACTGCGCTGATGACCATCGCCTACATCGCAGCCGGTCGGGTCAGGCTTTCGGGGAAGGAACCATGATCGCCAGGTCGATCAGGGGCGCGGCCTTCTACGCGCTCGTCGCCCTCATCGTCATACTCGCGGTTTTTCCGTTCTATTACGCCATCCTGACGTCGTTCAAGTCGGGAACCGCGCTGTTCGAGGTCGACTACTGGCCGAAGGCAATATCGCTCGCCAACTACGTCTTCGTGCTCACGACCGGCAGCTTCTTGCGCAACATCGGCAACTCGCTGCTCGTCGCCACGGCCGTGGTCGCGGTCTCGCTGCTGCTGAGCGTCACCGCGGCCTACGCCCTGTCGCGCGTTCCCTTCCGCGGGCGCGGACTCCTGCTGCTTACGATCCTGTCGGTGTCGATGTTTCCGCAGATCGCCGTGCTCGCCGGCCTGTTCGAGCTGATCCGGGCCCTCGGCATCTACAACTCGCCGCTGGCGCTGATCTTCGCCTACATGATCTTCACCCTGCCGTTCACCGTCTGGGTGCTGACCACCTTCATGGGCGATCTGCCGGTCGAGATCGAGGAGGCGGCGATCCTCGACGGCGCCACGCCCTGGATCATCGTCTCCAGGATCTTCTTGCCGCTCATGTGGCCAGCCCTCGTCACCACGGGCCTTCTCGCCTTCATCGCCGCCTGGAACGAGTTTCTCTTCGCGCTCACTTTCACCGCGAGCGGTACCCAGCGCACGGTGCCGGTTGCCATCGCCCTTCTTGGTGGCGCCGGCCAGTTCGAGATTCCCTGGGGCAACATCATGGCCGCGTCGGTGATCGTCACCGTGCCTCTGGTCGTTCTCGTCCTCCTGTTCCAGCGCAAGATCGTCGCCGGGCTGACCGCCGGCGGGGTCAAGGGATAGGAGCGACGCACAGATGGCCGGCGTCACGCTCGAGCGCGTCAGGAAGTCCTTCGGCAGGGAGGAAGTGCTGAAGGGCATCGACCTCGATATCGCGACCGGAGAGTTCGTCGTCGTCGTCGGCCCCTCGGGCTGCGGCAAGTCCCTGCTGCTGCGCCTCATCTCCGGTCTGGAGGAGGTCACCAGCGGCAGCATCTCTATCGGTGGTGACGTGGTCAATCGCCTGCCGCCGGCCCAGCGCGGCATCGCCATGGTGTTTCAGTCCTACGCGCTCTATCCCCATATGACCGTCTACGACAACATCGCGTTCGGGCTGAAGATCGCCGGCGGCGACAAGGCTGCGGTTGACAGCCGCGTCCGTGCCGCGGCCGAGACCCTCCGAATCGAGCCCTTCCTCGACCGGCTGCCGCGGCATCTCTCCGGCGGCCAGCGCCAGCGCGTCGCCATCGGCCGCGCCATGGTCCGCGATCCACGCGTCTTTCTCTTCGACGAGCCTCTGTCGAATCTCGACGCGTCGCTGCGGGTCAGCACGCGCATCGAGATCGCCAAGCTTCATGAAAGGATGGCCGGCACGACCATGATCTATGTGACCCACGATCAGGTCGAGGCGATGACCCTCGCCGACCGGATCGTCGTGCTGAACGACGGGCGCGTGGAGCAGGTCGGCGCGCCCATGGAGCTCTACCAGACGCCGGCCAATCTTTTCGTCGCGCGCTTCATCGGCTCGCCGGCGATGAATGTCGTTCCCTGCGTGATCGAGGCCGCGGGCAGCCCCGCGACTATCAAGCTGGGAGGCGGGCGCAGCGTTCGGACAGACGCGAAGATCCCCGGCGAGGCAGCCGGCGGCGAAGGAAGCTTCGGCGTTCGGCCCGAGGACCTGAAGCTCACCAGCGAGTCCGGCGCGATCTTCACGGGCCGGGTCGATGCCGTTGAAAGGCTGGGCGAGGTCACCATGATCTATGTCCTCGCGGCCGGCGAGCCGATCGTCGCCAAGCTCCAACGGGACGTGGAGGTCCGGAAAGGCGACGAGGTCCGCCTGGCAGCGCCGCGGGATTGCCTGCACGTCTTCGACCGAGAGGGCGTCGCCTTTCCCCGCCAGTTCGCTTGAGACATGGACGCCGCAGGACCGCCTGGCACAATTGTCGTGCGGCGCTAGTCCGCCGGCGCCGTCCCTCCGTCCTTCCTGAAGGGTGCGAAGCTTTCCAGGAACTCGCGCTCCTCGCCGACGGCGGCGCTTTCGCGCCTGAGGAAGTCGGCGACGGCGTCGCGGAAGCCCCGGTCGGCGATCCAGTGGGCGCTGTAGGTCTCCCGGGGCAGGTAGCCGCGCTGGATCTTGTGCTCGCCCTGGGCGCCGGCTTCGACCCGCTTGAGGCCGTGGCGGATGGCGTAGTCGATGGCCTGGTAGTAGCAGGCCTCGAAGTGGAGGAACCTGAAGCGCCCGAGCGAGCCCCAGTTGCGGCCGTAGAGGGTGTCGCCGCCCACCAGGTTGAGGGCGCCGGCGATGGGCTCGCCCTGCCACTCGGCGATCACCAGCACCACCTTGTCGGCCAGGCTCTCGCCCAGGCGGCGGAAGAAGTCCCGGGTGAGGTAGGAGGGCCCCCACTTCTTGTCCGAGGTGGCCCGGTAGAAGGCGTCGAAGGCGTTCCAGTGGCGCGGCTCGATCTCGGGGCCGCTCAGCGCCTTGAGCACCACGCCGCTCTCGGCCACCGCCCGGCGCTCCTTCTTGATCGCCTTGCGCTTGCGCGAGGCGAGAGAGGCGAGAAACTCGTCGAAGTCCGAGTAGCCGCGGTTCTCCCAGTGGTACTGGATGCCTCTGCGCTTGAGGAAGCCGCAGGCGCCCAGCAGCTCCCAGTCCTCGCGGGTCGGGAAGGTGACGTGGAGAGAGGAGACCTTGTGCTGGCGGGCCACTTCCAGGAGCGCCGAGACCAGCGCGCGGGCGACCGCCTCCCGCTCGGCGTCCGGGCGCACCAGCAGGCGGGGCCCCGTCACCGGCGTGAAGGGCACGCAGGACTGCAGCTTCGGGTAATAGTGCCCGCCGGCCCGCTCGTAGGCCTCGGCCCAGCCCCAGTCGAAGACGTACTCGCCGTAGGAATGGTTCTTCAGGTAAAGCGGCACGCAGCCCAGCAGGCGCCCGTCCTGGCCGGAGAGGGCGAGATGCTGGGGCTGCCAGCCGCTGTCGGCGTCAGCCGAGCCGCTCTCCTCCAGCGCGCTCAGGAAGCCGTGGCTGAGGAAGGGCTGATCGCCGGCGCAGGCGTCCCACTCCGCCGCCGGCAGTTCGGAGATCCGGGGCACCACCCGGACCTGAAGGGGCTCGGCTCCGTCTGGCATGGCTGGCGGGCAGTCTAGCAGGTGGGCCAGAGGGAAAGACAGGGCGGACCGCTGCCGTTTGCCGGAGATCTTGGGGCCCTGAAACAGTTGAAACACTTTTCCGTCTGCCGCGGGACCGGCGTGAAACAAGGGGCCACTAGATGTGACAGCAAGAATGACCCTCTAGTTCGGAGACGCCCTCATGTCCGAGCAGCTGCACCCGGAGACCATCGTGCTCCACGCCGGTCACCGCAGCGACCCGACCACCAACGCCGTGGCCGTGCCCATCTACCAGACCACCTCCTACCAGTTCGAGGACACCGACCACGCCAGCCGGCTGTTCGCCCTGGAGGAGATCGGCAACATCTACACCCGGGTGATGAACCCGACCTGCGCCGTGCTGGAGGAGCGCCTGGCCGCCCTCGACGGCGGCGCGGCGGCGCTCGCCGTCTCCTCGGGACAGGCGGCCTCGGCCATCGCCATCCAGAACATCGCGCGCTCGGGCGACAACATCGTCAGCTCGACCGACCTCTACGGCGGCACCTGGAACCTCTTCGCCAACACCTTCAGCACCTTCGGCATCGAGGTGCGCTTCGTCGACCCCCGCGATCCGGAGAACTTCCGCCGTGCCTGCGACGAGCGGACCCGGGCCTTCTACGCCGAGACCCTGCCGAACCCGAAGCTCGAGACCTTCCCGATCCGCGAGGTGGCGCGCATCGGCGAGGACCTGGGTGTGCCCCTGATCGTCGACAACACGGCCGCGCCGATCATCTGCAAGCCCTTCTCCCACGGCGCCCACGTGGTGGTCTACTCGACCACCAAGTACATCGGCGGCCACGGCAACTCCATCGGCGGCGTCATCATCGACGGCGGCACCTTCGATTGGGAGCGCCACGCCGACCGCTTCCCGCTGCTGAACGAGCCGGACCCCAGCTACCACGGCGTGGTCTGGACCGAGGCGGCCAAGCCCCTCGGCCCCGTCGCCTACATCATGAAGGCCCGCTGCACCCTGCAGCGCGACCTGGGCTACGCGGTCAGCCCCATGAACGCCTTCCTGACCCTCCAGGGTCTCGAGACCCTGCCGCTCAGGATGCGCGAGCACTGCCGCAACGCCCAGGTGGTGGCCCACTACCTGTCGAGCCATCCCGACGTTTCGCGGGTCATCCACCCGAGCTTCCAGAGCGGCGAGCAGAAGCGCCGGGCGCAGACCTACCTCTCGGGCGGCCTCGGCGGTCTGGTCGGCTTCGAGCTGAAGGGCGGCCGCGCGCAGGGCCGTCGCTTCATCGACGCGCTCAAGCTGGTCTATCACGTGGCCAATATCGGCGATGCACGGACGCTGGCCATCCATCCGGCCAGCACCACTCACCAGCAGCTCTCGCCCGCCGACCAGCTGGCAACTGGAGTGACCGACGGCTACGTCCGGCTCTCGGTCGGGATCGAGCACATCGACGACATCCTGACCGACCTTGAGCAGGCGCTCGCCAGCACCGGCGGCGTCGCCCAGGCGGCCTGAACCCAAAGGGGGCGCGCACCCGAGAAGCCGAGCGCGCCCCCGAGGCTTTCCAGGGAAGGGGAGGTCGACCTTGGCGATCCTGTTGCCCGACGGACATCCCGCGCGCTGGCCGCTCCAGGCCGAGGGCATCGCCGTCGGCGCCACGGAGAAGCTGTCGGGCCTGTCGCGCGGGCGTCGTCGTCCCTTGCGCGTGCTCCTGCTGAACCTCATGCCCGACAAGCCAGTGACGGAGCGGCAGCTCGCCCGGCTGCTGGCCGGCACCAAGCACGAGGTCGAGCTCTGTCTTGCCATCCCCGACGGCTACCGGCCCAAGACCGCCGACCCGGGACACATCTGGGCCTTCTACCGGCCCTGGAGCCGGCTGCGCGAGCAGACCTTCGACGGACTGCTGGTGACCGGCGCGCCGGTGGAGACGCTCCCCTTCGAGGCGGTGACCTACTGGCGCGAGCTCACCCGGGTGTTCGACTGGGCGCGCGCCAACGTGCCGCGCAGCTTCTACATCTGCTGGGCCGCCCAGGCGGCCCTCAATCACTTTCACGGCGTGCCCAAGCGCCGCCTCGCGGAGAAGCGCTCCGGCGTCTTCCGCCACCGGGTGGCGGTGCTCGGCCATCCGCTCTTCCGGGGTTTCGGCGGGCACTTCCTGGCGCCGGTCTCGCGCCACACGGAGGTGCGCGCCGAGGACCTGCCCGCCCAGGGCGGCCCGCAGGTGCTGGCGGTCTCGCCGGACGCCGGCCTCTGCGCCCTCCAGGACCGGGGCGGCCGGGAGATCTACATGTTCAATCACCTGGAATACGAGGCCGACACCCTGGCCCGCGAGTATCGGCGCGACCGGGAGCGCGGCGACCCGGTGCCCCTGCCCAGCCACTACTTCCCGGGCGACGATCCCGAGAAGGCGCCGCTCGCCACCTGGAGCCGCTACGGGCGCCTCCTGTTCCGCAACTGGCTGGACGAGATCGGCCAGGACGTGTCGCGCGCTGCCGGCAGGAGCCGGCGTCCACGCCCGCCCATGCCCGGCCGCGGCTGGCGTCTCACCCATGCCCAGCAGGTGCTGGCGGCGGACCGACCCTAGGCGGCAGCGCAGTTCGTCACCGGTGAATCTGTCGGCAGGGCGGTCTCTGTCGCAAGCCGGGCCGCGCTGCCTCACCACCTCCGCCGCCTCCCTGATGCGGCCGAGCTTGCCGCTGGCCCGCGCGGGCTAAGAGCGATCGCTACTTCAAGCTGAAAGGCGCCGGGCCTATCCTGCGGAACCGACCATTCCCGGCCGCGGCGCGGGCCGCTTCTCCGTGCCGTACCAGATATTCGGAGGCAAGAGGTGGCGCAGGCAAATCCATCAGCAGCGGAGACCGCCGACCGCCCGGCGGCCTGGGTCCGGGGAGAGCCGGGAGAGATCCTGGACGCCAATCGGCCCCTGCTCAAGAAGCTGCAGCGCATGATCAAGAAGGACCGACAGGCCGACGTCCTCCAGGCGATCGAGGACTGGCCGCCGGCCGACGTCATGGAGCTTCTCATCCAGCTGCCGCTTAAGCGCGCCCGCAGGCTCTACGGCTGGCTGCCGCCAGGCCCGGCGACCAAGGTCCTGGTCCAGGTGAGCCCGGCCCTGCGCGCCGTGCTGATGGAGCAGTCCGGCGTGGCGCGGATCGCGGCCATCGCCGAGCGGCTCGAGGACGACGACGCGGTGGAGCTGCTGACCGACCTGCCGGACGAGATGGTCGAACCGTTGCTGCAGCAGCTGCCCCGGGGCGAAGTGCTGCGCGAGAGGCTGGCCTACGGCGAGGACTCCGCGGCCGCCATCATGAGCAACAAGTTCGTTGCGGTGCTCGACGACTGGCCCCTCGGCGCGGTCAACCGTCAGATCCGGCGCAGCGCGGCCACCATAGAGAAGCTCTACGAGGTCTACGTGGTGGACGAGGAGCGCCGCCTGGTCGGCCGCCTGAAGCTGCGCGACCTGCTGCTCAATCCCAAGAAGACCATCGTCCGCGACATCATGCGCAAGGTGCGGGCCAGCGTCCACGCGGAGGCCGATCAGGAGAAGGTGCTGGAGCTCGCCGAGCGCTACGACCTGCAGACCATCCCGGTCCTCGACGCGAACGGGCGGGTGATCGGGCGCATCACGGTCGACGAGCTGCGCGACGTGGTGCGCGAGGAGGCCGACGAGGACATCAAGCTGATGAGCGGCGTGGCGCCCGACGCCCACGCCGACGAATCCCTGGCCAGGCTCGTCAAGGGCCGACTGCCCTGGCTGGTCTGCGGCCTGCTCGGCGCCAGCCTGGCGGCCGCCATCGTGGGCTCCTTCGAGGACGAGCTGAAGGAGGCCGCCATCCTGGCGAGCTTCATCCCGGTCGTCATGGCCATGGCCGGCAACGCCGGCATTCAAGCCTCGACCGTCACGGTTCAGGCGCTGGCCGGCGGCAACCTCTGGATCGGCGATCTCGGGCGCCGGGTCGCAAAGGAGATGATGGGCGCATTCGTCAACGGCGCCGTCGTCGCCCTGCTGCTCGCGGCCCTGATCACCGTCGCGGCGCAGCTGGTCGAGGTGGAAGATCCCGAGCGGCTGGCCCTGGCGGCCGGTCTTGCGCTCGCCGCGGTCACCGTCATGGCCGCCACCTTCGGCTCGGCGGTGCCGCTGGTGCTCAATCACTTCAAGATCGATCCGGCGGTCGCGACGGGCGTCTTCATCACCACCAGCAACGACGTGTTCGGCGTCCTGGTCTACTTCCTCATGGCGACCGCCATCTATCTCTGAGAGAACTCCAAGAAGGCGGCTGCCCTTGCACCGTCTAGAGAAAGTCTTCCCAGGCGTCGTCGCCCACCAGCACGCCCTCGTCCTCGATGAAGCGGACGATGGAGATCCAGTCCTGCTGGATCTCGAGGGCGGGCTTGGAATGTAGGTCGAAGACGCCGAGGCCCTGCCAGGCGACCTCGTTGTAGAGGCTGCGGTCGGTGAGCCAGCCGACGTCCACCACGTCGGACTCGGTCATGAAGTCGTCGAGGCGCCGCGCCGCCCGGCTGCCAACGCGGCAGCGGTTGCGCACCAGGGCGAAGGGCTTCTTGCCCTTGCGGATGGGCTTCAGCTCCTTGAAGCGCTCGAGGAAGCGGGCGGCCGCGCGCAGGTCGAGGGCCGAGGGCAGCACCGGGACGATGACCGTGTCGGCGCTGCGCAGCAGCTCGCGGATCTCCTTCTTTTCTATCGCGGCGGCGGAATCGATGACCAGGCGCGTCACCTTCTTGGGCGGCGGCTTGACTTCCTTCGTCCAGTCGAGCCCGCGTATGGGGGCGGCCGTCTCGGGGCGCCCGGCGAGCCAGTCGAGGCTGGAGCGCTGGCGGTCCATCTCGGCGAGGGCCGTATCCAGGCCCCAGTTGGCGAAGGCGGCCGCCAGGTTGGTCGCGATGGTGGTCTTGCCGCAGCCCCCCTTGGGGTTTGCGATGAGTACGGACTTCAAGCCTTTGTCCCCTGGTTTCTCGAGAGTCTAGAAGGTCCCGGCATGGCAGAAGGCACGCCAGTCCTTGACGATGCGCGGCCTGACACGGGCCAGGGACTGGGAGTGCCAGCCCAGCACCGTGCCGTAGGCCAGTTGCAGGGCGCCTGCGTTGTCGCCCCTGTTGCCGCCGCAGAGATCCGCCACCCTCTGCTCGGCGACGGCGAGATCGTTCAGGTGTCCCAGATCGTCCTGCAGCTGCCGCAGGGCCGCCAGGTAGGTCCCGATGCGCTCCTGGCCGTAGAGACCGGAGAAGAACTCCGTCGCGTAGCGCAGCTTCTTCAGAGAGATCCTGAGACGGTGCAGCGCCTCGTCCGAGAGCTGCTCGAAGTTCCGGCCGAGCTTCATGGCCTGCCGGTGGCGCTTGTGCAGCACCTGGTCGGCGAGCTCGATCAGCTTGCGGTCCAGGTCGACTTGCCGGTCCTTTCGCCGCCAGCCGCGCCTCTCCAGCCAGGCGCCCAGCTCTAGGATGAAGGTGAGGTAGGCGGGCGACCTGAGGGCGGCCTGCGCCCGCAGGTAGGCAAGCCGCCGTTCCTCGTCGACGGCGCCCGCGAGAATCTTCATGTTCTCGTCCTCGGGGCGGGCGTCCATGACCGGCTGCAGCAGCTCGTCGATGAAGACGTCCCAGTCCCGCGCGCCGCCCAGGCTCTGGATCAGCGCGCGCGCCTCGCGCTGCAGCCACTTCAAGTCCTCGTCCGGCAGTACGCCTTTGAAGATGGTCAGCGCCGAGCGCATGCGACGCAGGGCGACGCGCATCTGGTGGACGCCCTCGATGTCGCCGCCGTCGAGAACCGCGGCGTGGTTCGCCAGCCAATGGCTGATGCAGCTGACCAGGATGCACTCGAGGGCCTCGTCCACCGTTTCCTCGGCCGTCAGCGCCGGCAGCTTGGCCTTGCGAGCCCGCGGCCGCTCGCCGAAGGCCAGGGCGAAGCCGCGGTCGGCCTTGCTCAGGGGCTGGTACTGGAGCGGTGATGCCCGGTGGAGCCGCACGGCCTCCTCGCGAAGCGCGGCCGGCGAGCCCTCGATCAGCTCCAGCTCCAGCTCGCAGATCTGCCGAACCTTGCCCTCGGCGCAAATCTCGCCCAGATCCAGGGCGGCTTCGACGTAGCTCTTGCCGCCCGCGCCGCCGCCGACACGGTAGCGGCCCACACGGCGGGTGATGTCGGTGGTGAGGATGGGGGCGAGCTCGCCCGGAATGAGGAGACCGATCCGCTCGCGCATCTCCGGGTCTCCCAGGCGGCTCAGGTCCGGGCCGGGGCCGTCGATCCGCGCCGACCACTCGCCACGCGCCAGCATGTCCTGCGCGGCACCGGCCAATGTCTTCAAGGTCTGGGTATAGCCGTCGGCGTCCTCGCGAACCCGCAGGGTGTAGCCGCGGCGCCGCAAGCGGAAATCCGAGGTGTCGTAGTAGGTGCTCACGAGGTGGCGGCTGCTGGTCGTCGCCCGGGGCGCGATCGCCGAGAGCCACAGCCTCTCCAGGTCGTCGGCCTCACCGGTCAGCTTCAGTTCGATCTCAAGGCTGTGTCCGTTGGGGGCCTGAACCGTCTCGCCAGCCTTCTGCGAACGTTCGCCCGGGTGCCTCCCGCCCGGCTTCACTCGTGAACTCAATCCTTCACCCCCCCAGCCTACGCTCTTGTCCAACCCTCCGGCGGAGTCCCGGTCCGATTCTGCAGTCCAGACCGGCGGCCGAGGGGCAATGCTACCCATCGGTCGCGTCAGGCTCCGCGTTCGCGCAGGCCCTCCAGCGGCGATCGAAGACTTCGGTTGGGGGCTCCCCATAACACGTTATCGCAGCGGACCGGCTTAATCCACCGAATTGCCGGAAACCGCAACATTACAGTTTAATGACAACCAGATGACACTTTGACTTTTTCTGTGGAAAACTTACAGCCGGGTTTCAAGTCTTGCACCCAACTGACCAATTACTTAAGGAAAATCAATCCTATTACAATTTCGTTTTCTGCTGCCGTCGCCGCTTTTTTTCAGTCGTTTTCAGACCTGCTCAGGCCGTGCGCTTGGTCGAGCGCCATTTGCTTCAAGCGCACCCGGTCGATCTTCCCGGTCGGGTTGAGGGGCATTTCGTCCAGCACCTCGACCTCCTCCGGCGCTTTGTAGCCGATTCTCTCGCGGGCGAAGGCGATGAGCTCGTGAGACGTGGGCCGCTCCGCACCCTCGCGGAGGGTCACATAGGCCCGCACGTTCTCGCCGTGCAGCAGGTCGTGCACGCCGATCACCCCGGCGCTGGCGATGGCCGGATGGTCGAGCAGTGCTTCCTCTACCTCCTGAGGCGAGATGTTGGAGCCGTCGTGGACGATGATCTGCTTCTTGCGACCGCGGAACCAGAGGTAGTTGTCGGCGTCCCTCCGCATCACGTCGCCGGTGTCGAGCCAGCCGTCGCGCAGGACGGCCGCGGTCGAGTCCGGCTTGCCCCAGTAGCCCGACATGAGGCTCGGAGACTTGACCCAGAGGCTCCCGTCCTCGCCGGCCGGGACCTCGCGGCCTTCCTCGTCGCGCACCGCATGGGTCATGCCGGGCGTGGGCAGACCGACCGAGCCCATCTTGATCAGGCCGGAGGGAGGCCCGACCGAGGCCAGGCCGCATTCGCTGCAGCCATAGCCCTCGTCGATCACCAGGCCGGTCAGCTCCGTGAACTCGCGCTCCAGCTCGGCGGGCACCTTGTCGGCCCCGGCGCGGCAGAGCCGGAGGGACGCGAAGTCGTCCTCCCGCGACGCGCCGTCGCGGACCACGGCAAAGAGGGCCGTGGGCAGCATGCAGAGCACGGTCGGCCGGGTGGCGCGGAGCAGCGGCAGGATCTCGTCGGCGACGAAGCTGCGCGCGACGACCGCCCGCGCGCCGACGGAAAGGGCCATCAGAGAAAACAGGAAGCCGCCTATGTGGGAGATGGAGGAGCCCGGCAGCACCACGTCCTCGTGGGTCATCTCGAAGGCCTGGGCGGTGCTGCTGAACATGGCTGCCGCCGAGGCGGCCGAGTGGGTCACGCCCTTGGCCGGGCCGGTGCTGCCCGAGGTGAAGAAGATGACAGCCGGGTCCGACGGGCCGGCCGGCGTGACCTCGACGCTCGGCCGCGCCTCGGCGATGAAGCGCTCGAAGCTGGGGCCGCCGCCGTCCTCGCCGCCGTAGGAGACAAGGCCGCGCGACAGCTGGCCCAGGTGGGCGCAGGCCTCCAGGTCGCCCTGGCGCTCCTGGTGGGCGAAGAGGGCCGTGGCGCCGCTGACCTCGAGTGCGTGATCGATCTCCGGCGCCATGTAGCGGTAGTTGAGCGGGACCGCCACGAGGCCCGCCTTGATGCAGGCGAGGTAGTGAATCAGCAGGGCGGCCCGATTGGGCATGAGCGAAGCGATGCGGTCGCCCGGCGCCAGGCCGAGCCCGCGCAGGCCGGCCGCGAAGCGGTCGCTCGCCCGGTCGAGCTCGCGCCAGGACCAGCGCGTCTCGGCCGAGACCAGCGCCAGCTCGTCGGGCTTGCTCTCCAGGCCCCGCTTCAGAAGGTCCGTCAGCGGCACCGGCTCGTTGAGCGCTGGTCCGGAAAACGGCATCTAATCCCCCAATTCGCCGGATCTCGGCCGTCCCTCCACGGCCCGGGTCCAACGACTCATATAGGACGCACAACTGTGCTATCACCTTGCCCTGCGGGCGTGGCGCAGGGCCACACTATACGTCGGGGAGGCAGCTCATGCTATTCATGCTCCATTGCGTCATCGAACCCGAAAACCGCGACGAGAATCTCAGTCGCCTGCGGGACATGATGATCGGCGAACCGGGCGACGTCAGGGTGTTGAACTCCTGGCTCTCGGTCACCCAGCTCGAAGGCTGGGTGATCTTCGAGGCGCCCAGCGCGGACTCGCTGGTCAGGCTGTTCCACCAGTGGACCGACCTCAACGTGAACTACGTCCACCCGGTCCTGGAGGTGAAGGACATGCTGGCCGCGCTCGACGGCAAGAGCTAGGCCCGGCAAAGCTTTCGCAAGGCGCGCCCGGCCTCAGGTGTCCGGGGCGATCTCCACCGAGTAGAGCGCCTTATCGGCGATGTCGCGGAGCGTCACCGTCATTGCGCCGCTGGCGCCGTCGATCCGGACCTGGCCGAAGAACTGCAGGCCCTCGGTCGGCGGCAGGTTGGGCTTGCCCTCGGGCGACTTCACGTAGACCACCTGAGGCCCGAAGGTGTTGTCCATCTCCCCCGGGCCGAAGGAGCCGGCGTTCAGGGGGCCCGAGACGAACTCCCAGAAGGGCGTGAAGTCCTGGAACTGGGCCTTGTTCGGGTCGTAGTAGTGGGCCGCCGTGTAGTGCACGTCGGCGGTCAGCCAGACCACGTTCTTGATCTCGTTCTGCTTGATGAACCGCAGCACCTCGGCGATGTCGTGCTCGCGCCCGAGCACCGGCCCGTCGCCGTTGGCGCCGTTCTCGAAGTTCTGCTCGCCGTCGCGCACCATGATCCCGATGGGCATGTCGGAAGCGATCACCTTCCAGGTGGCGCGACTGTTCAGCAGGCTCTGCTTCAGCCAGCGGATCTGGTCCCGGCCGAGGAATTCCGTCTCCGGCCCCCGCGCGGCCTGCCGGTTGGGACTGTTGTCGGCCCGGTAGCTGCGCATGTCGAGGAAGAAGATGTCGAGCATGGGCCCGTAGGGGAGGGCGCGATAGACCCGCTCGCGGTCGGTGGCGTGCTGGCGGGTGGGGTTGTACTCGTGGAAGGCCTGGTTCGCGCGGGCGGCCAGCAGGGCGACCTCCTTCACCCGGTACTTGTCCATGTCGAGGACTTCGTTCGGGTACCAGTTGTTGACCGTTTCGTGGTCGTCCCACTGGGCGAAGATGGGGACCTCGGCGTTGAGGCGCCGGACGTTGTTGTCCAGCAGGTTGTACTGCCACTGGCCGCGGAACTCGTCCAAGCTCTCGGCCACCTTGGACTTGGCCTCGGTGGTGACGTTCTTCCAGACGCCGCCGTCGGGCAGGGGCAGCTCGGCCGGGATCGGGCCGTCGGCGTAGACCGTGTCGCCGCTATGGATGAAGAAGTCGGGCTCGTGCTGGCGCATGACCTCGTAGATCTTCATGCCGCCCCACTCCGGATTGATGCCCCAGCCCTGGCCGGCGGTGTCGCCCGACCAGACGAAGGTGATGTCCCGGCGCCCGGCCGGCGCGGTGCGGAAGCGCCCGACCAGGGGCTCGCTGGTCCCGGTCAGGTCAGACAGATCCTGAAAGCGGACCCGGTAGAAGATGTCCTGCCCCGCGGGCAGGCCGGCCAGGTCCAGCTTGGCGCAGAAGTCGCCGACCTCGAGCGCGGCGGGCCCGCGCAGCTGGCGCGCCTCCGTGAAGGAGTCCGTGGTCGAGACCTCCACCAGCATGCGGGCCGGGCGGTCGCAGCGGGCCCAGATCACGCCGCCGGACGGGCCGACGTCGCCGGACTGCACGCCGTGGGTGATGACCGGCCGGGAGGCGGAGCGCACGATGGCCGGAAAGCCGATCAGTCCCAGGGCGGTCGCCCCGGCGGTCCCCTGAATGAAGCGGCGGCGGGAAGGGCAGGCTCGGACGGCGGATCGCTTGGCCATGGTCGGGACCTCCAGGTGGCAGGATAGCAGGAAGATCCCTCAGACTAGGCCCGCCGGAGAGACCGCCGCGTGGCGCTTGGGTATCAGATCCGTGAAATCGCCGCTCCGGCAGCCGGAGCGGAGCAGTCTTGCTCGGCCAGGCGGTCGACCTCGCCCCGCAGAAAGTCGAGCAGAAGCTGCTTGTCGTGCATCTCCGCCACCTCGTCGAAGGAGATGGTGCGCCCCACGTGGGCGACCAGCTCCGAGCCGATCCGGCGGCAGGCTTCGCCCAGCAGCAGGGCCTCGCGCAGGCCCTCGCTGATCAGGCTGGCGCAATGGAAGAGCCAGCTGTTCTTGCCCTCGAAATGCATGGGCAGGACGTTCGCCCGGGTGCGCTGGATCATGGTGGCGCAAAAAGGCTTCCAAGGCGCGTCCACCGCCTGGTCGAAGACCCGCGGCGCCGTGGCGACCCGACCGGCCGGAAAGATCACGATGGCGCCGCCGTCCTCCAGGTGGCTGAGGGCGGTGCGGCGCGCGCTCACGTTCTCGCGCAGGGCCGCGGACTCGCCATCGAAGCGGATCGGGATGAGGTAGGGCTCGAGCTCGGGCGCGCGGCCGAAGGTGGCGTGGGCGAGGAACTTGAAGTCGGGCCGGATCTGGGAGATCAGGTAGCAGAGCCCGAGGCCGTCGACCACGCCGTAGGGGTGGTTGGAGACCACCAGCAGGGGCCCCTCCCGTGGCGCCTGGGCGAGGCAGTCCGGATCGTAGCGGATGGTGAGGCCCAGCCTCTCCATCGCGTCGGCCCAGAAGTCGCCGTCGGCTGGGCCGTCCCGGCGATAGCGCTGGTAGATGCCGTTGATCTTCGGCTGCCCGGTCAGGAACTCCAACGAGCGCACGAGGCCGCGGCGCAGCAGCGGGTCCTCCGGATTGCAGTAGGTGACCGTGACCTTGCGGCCGCCGCCGGCGCACCCGGCCGGCCCAGACTCGACTCTCATGCCTTCGATTGAAGGCGCCCGCCGTTGCGGCTAGAGGTCGGTTCGGCGACGGTTTCCTTACGGGGCGCGAAGAGGCCGGGGCGCCTCCGGTGCCTATCGCGTGGCCCGCTGGGGCGGCGCGGGCGCTTCGCCGCAGAGGCGCCGCAGGTCGGCGACCTCGGGGATCGAGATGGTCTCGCCCTCGGCCGCGATGCCCTGCGCCCTGAGCCGCGCCAGTGAGCGCGACAGGGTCTCGGGCTGCATGCCCAAATGCTTGGCGATCAAGGCCTTGTCGAGGGGCAGGTGGACGATGGCGGGGCCGCTGTCGGTGGTGCAGAGCGAGAGCACGTAGCCGGCGACCCGCTCGACCGAGGAGCGCAGGCTGAGTTCCTCCACCTGGTGGACCAGCTGGCGCAGGCGCCGCGACATGGAGGCCATCATCTTCATCACCAGGCGGCCGTCCTCGATCACCCGGTCGACGAAGGGCCGGGCCGGAATGAGCAGCAGGCGCGAATCCTCCACCACGCTGGCCGAGACCGGATAGGTGCCGTCCTCGAAGACCGCCGCCTCGGCGAAGGACTGGCCGCCGGGGATGACGGCGATGATCGCCTCGTTACCTTCCGGCGTGGTGCGGTAGAGCTTCACCCAGCCCTTGAGCACCACGTAGAAGTGGCGCGCCGGGTCGCCCTCGAGGAAGAGCAGCGCGCCCGCGGGCGAGGTCTCCACCCAGGAGTCCTCGATCAGCCGGCAGAGCTGCTCGCGGCCGAGGCCCTCGAACAGCGGTAGGCGGCCCAGAAGCTCGAGATCCTCGGGCCTGGTGCCGCGTGGCATCCGCACAGGCTGCGCCGCGCTTCCGTGCTGCTCCGTCACCCGATCGTTCCCGCAGAAAGCCGCCCAGCCGCGGCAGGGTCCCTCCGGACCATCATCCTAGCCCGGCGCCGCCCTGTCCATCCCCTTGACTTCCGTCAAGGACGATCGTCGCGCGACGTCGTGAACTTCCCAACCGGCCGAGCATCGTCCCGGTGCGACCGCCATCCATTGGAGACGCCGACATGAGCAGCAGCGAAGGCACCCAAGAGGAGGCCGGCGGCCGCCGGCCCTCCGAGCACATCCCCTTCATGCAGCGGCTTTTGGACAACCCCTTCCTGCTGCTCTTCCTCGGGGTCGTCATCCCGACGGTCTTCTATCTCATCTGGGGCATCCTCGAGGTGGCCCAGATCCCGCTCGCCCAGTAGCCCAGGTCCAGGGAGGAGACGCGCCATGGCCATCCACCCGCCGGCAAACCGCATATGGTGGAAGGAGCCTCTGCACAAGCCGGAGATCGTCTGGATCTCGCTGGCCTTCGTGTGGGGCCTCGTCATGTTCTTCGCCATGATCTACTGGCACGTGGAGGGCGAGCAGAACCTTTCCAACGAGGCCTACCGCATCGACCCCGAGGTCTTCGCCGAGCGCACCGAGGCCATGGCCGACCAGTACACGGTGCGCGAGGAGGGTGACACCGGCATCCCGGTGGTCCATCCGCCGCCCGGCAGCGAGGTCTACATGCTGGCCCGGCTCTGGGAGTGGTGGCCGATCCTCGAGCTGGAGAAGGACCAGAGCTACCGCCTGCATCTCTCCTCCCTCGACTGGCAGCACGGCTTCTCGCTGCAGCCGACCAACATCAACGTCCAGGTCCATCCCGACTACGAGCTGGTGATGACCATCACGCCGAACGAGACCGGCGTCTTCTCGGTGGTCTGCAACGAGTTCTGCGGTATCGGCCACCACGTCATGCTGGGCCGCATCTACGTGGTCGAGTCAGGAGGCGGATCATGAGCGCGACCACCAGCCACGACATCGTCGCCGGCATCGAGGAAAACTACCGGATCTGCCTCGACACCGGTCTCAAGGTCTACGAGAAGGCCGAGACCCTGGTGAAGGTGAACGCCGTGACCGCGGTCGTCTTCCTGGCGATCGGCGGCTTCTTCGGCGTGCTGGTGGCGCTCACGCGCTGGCCGGCCGTCCACCTGCTGCCCGCCGAGATGTTCTATCTCGTGCTGACGGCCCACGGGGCGGCGGTGCTGCTGTTCTGGATCATCTTCTTCGAGATCGCGGTGCTCTACTTCGCCTCGGCCATCATCCTCAACTGCCGGCTGGCGGCGCCCAAGGTCGCCTGGCTCGGCTACGTCCTCATGCTCGGCGGCTCGCTGCTCGCCACCGTCGCGGTGCTGCAGGGCGAATCGAGCGTCATGTTCACCTCCTACGTGCCCATGCAGGCGGCGCCCAACTTCTACCTCGGCCTGATCCTCTTCGCCGTCGGCGCGCTGCTCGGCTGCTTCGTCTTCTTCGGCACCCTGGTGATCGCCAAGGAGGAGGGCACCTACGAGGGCTCCATCCCGCTCGTCACCTTCGGTGCGCTGACGGCCGCCATCATCGCCATCTTCACCATCGCCTCGGGCGCCATCATCCTGGTGCCCACCTGGCTCTGGTCGCTCGGCTTCATCAGCGAGATCGATTCGGTGACCTACAAGCTGGTCTGGTGGGGCATGGGACACTCCTCCCAGCAGATCAACGTCTCGGCCCAGGTCGCCGTCTGGTACGTCATCGCCGCCCTGGTGGTGGGCGCCAAGCCGATCTCCGAGAAGGTCAGCCGCACCGCCTTCCTGCTCTACATCCTCTTCCTGCAGCTCGCGTGCGCCCACCACATGCTTGTGGAGCCCGGCATCAGCTCGGAATGGAAGATCTTCAACACCTCCTACGCCTTCTATCTCGCCGTGCTTGGCAGCATGATCCACGGCATGAGCGTGCCCGGCGCGGTGGAGGCGGCCCAGCGCCGGCGCGGCTTCGACAAGGGCGTCTTCGGCTGGCTGCGCCACGCGCCCTGGAGCAATCCGGCTTTCTCGGGCATGGCGCTCTCGCTGGTGCTGTTCGGCTTCCTCGGCGGCATCTCCGGCGTCGTGCTGGGCACCGAGCAGATCAACCTCTTGATGCACAACACCCTCTACGTTCCGGGCCACTTCCACGCCACCGTGGTCGCGGGCACGACGCTCGCCTTCATGGCGATCACCTACCTGGTGGTGCCGCTCATCTTCCGCCGCGAGCTGGTGCTACCGGGGATCGCCAAGTGGCAGCCCTACGTCTTCGCCATCGGCGTGGCGGGAACGTCGCTCTTCATGATGGGCGCGGGCACCCTGGGCGTCTCGCGCCGCCACTGGGACATCACCTTCAGCGAGTCGGTGCTGAGCTTCGACTACCCCGGCACCGCTTTCCTGATGATGGGGCTGAACGGCATCTTCGGCCTTGTGGCCGGGCTCGGCGGGCTCATGTTCGTCGTGGTCGTGGTGGGTTCGGTGCTGTTCGGCAAGCGTCGCGACGCGGCCGAGGTCAAGGCCCATCCCATCGTCGCCGCCAGCGGCGAGGCGGCCACCACCTATGGCAGCGCCGGCACCCTGAAGCTGCCCGGCACCATCACCCTGGTGGGCATCTTCTTCCTGGCCTTCGTCCTCTACTACTTCATCAATTGGAAGTTCCTGTCCGAGGTCTGGCCGCTCAGTTGACGAGACCGCGCGCACACCACCCAGGGATCCCGCTCGGGGAGCAGAAGATGGCCTTACTGGCGAAGCAGCTCTGGACCCTGTTCAAGCTCAGGATCAGTTTCGCCATCATGCTCTGCGCGCTGGCCGGGATCGCGGTCACCCCGGGGGGCGGGCTGACGGCCTGGCAGGTGCTGCTGCTGGCCCTTGCCGTGCTGCTCTCGGCGGCCAGCGCCGGGGCCTTCAACCACTACGTGGAGTGCGATCTCGACGCCCAGATGGCGCGCACCCGCGGCCGGCCCTTCGTCACCGGCTACTTCCACCGCGGCCCGCTCTGGCTCGGCGCTATCGTCGGCTTGCTCGCCCTGGCGGTGTTGCTGGCGGGGCTCGCCGCCAACTGGGCGGCCGCCGGCTACGTCTTCCTCGGCGCCTTCGTCTACGGCGTGGTCTACACCATCTGGCTGAAGCGGCGCAGCTGGACCAACATCATCCTGGGCGGCCTGGCCGGCAGCTTTGCCGTCCTCGCGGGCGCCGCCGCGGTCGACCCCGGCCTCGCGCCGGTGCCTATCATCCTGGCCGTCGTGCTGTTCCTCTGGACGCCGCCCCACTTCTGGAGCCTCGCCATGGTGCTGCACGAGCAGTACCGGGAGGCGGGCGTGCCTATGCTGCCGGTGGTGGTGGGCGACCGGAAGGCGGCCCAGGCGATCTTCGGCCACACCCTGGTCCTCGTGCTGCTGTCGCTGCTGCCGCTCTTCTACGGCATGGGACCGCTCTACCTGGCCGGCGCGGCGCTCGGCGGCGGCCTCTTCCTCTGGCGCACGATCGAGCTCATGCGCCGCCCCGGGCCGAAGGCGGCGGCGGCCAGCTTCCACGCCTCTCTGATCCAGCTCACCCTGCTGCTGCTCGCGGCCATCGGCGAGCCCTGGCTGATAGGCTAGGGGCCCGCCGTGGTGCGCCTCCTCCAGGGTCTCGCGGGGGCCGCCCTGCTGCTGCTCGCGCCGAGCCTGGCCCTTGGCCAGGATACCGGCGCCTCCCAGCCCGATCCGCTGTCGGACCCTGAGGCGGCCATCGCCCGGAGCCAGGCGGCGGTCGGCCGAGCCCTCGGCGACCGGCGGTTCCGCGACGTGGACGGCCGCGAGGTGCGCCTGAGCGACTACCTGGGGAAGCCCCTCGTCGTGTCGCTGGTCTTCACCGCCTGCAGCGAGTCCTGCCCCCTCATCGTGCGCAGCCTGGCCGAGGCCGTCGAGGTGGCTCACGACGGGCTCGGACCCGACAGCTTCGCGGTCGTCACCGTCGGCTTCGACAGCGCGGCCGACAGCCCGGAACGCATGCGGGCCTTTGCTCACGGCCTGGGCGTCGACCTGCCGAATTGGCGCTTCCTGAGCGGCGACCGGGCCGACGTGGACGGCCTGATCGAAGATCTGGGTTTCCAGCGGGTCGCTTCGCCCCGGGGCTTCGACCATATCGCCCAGGTCAGTGTCGTCGATCCCGAGGGCCGGGTCTTCGCTCAGGTCTACGGCAGCGGTTTCGAGGCGCCGGCGCTGGTCGAGCCGATGAAGCAGCTGCTCCTCGACCAGCCTGGCGGCCTCTTCGATCTCCAGGCGGCGGTCGAGCGGGTGCGGCTTTTCTGCACCTTCTTCGACGCCCGCAGCGGGCGCTATGCCTTCGACTACTCCTTCGTCATCTCCCTCGCCGTGGGCGGCTTCGCGCTGCTGGGCCTCGCCGCCGTGCTGATCCGGGCGCTCTTCAACAGCCGCCGCCCGCCGGGCCGGCCCGCGTGAGGGCGCCGAGCGCGGCCGACGCCGCGATGGAGGCGGAACCCGGCCCGATCCGGCGGCCGCTGGTGGCCATGTTCCTCTGGCTCGAGGCGCGCCTCGACACGCTCTTCGGCGCCCGCTGGAACCCGATCTACCAGCTCGGCGCGCTCGGCTTCTTCTACTACTGGATCGTCGCGGTCAGCGGCATCTATCTCTACATCTTCTTCGACACCGGTACGACCGAGGCCTACGATTCCGTCGAGGCCCTGACCCACGGCCAGTGGTATCTGGGCGGGGTGCTGCGCAGCCTGCACCGCTACGCCTCCGACGGTCTGGTGCTGATGATGGCCGTCCACATCGTGCGCGAGTTCGCCTTCGGGCGCCTCAAGGGCCCGCGATGGTTCACCTGGGTGACCGGCGTGCCCATCGCCGGGCTGATCATCATCTCGGGCATCACGGGCTACTGGCTGGTCTGGGACCGGCTCGCCCAGTACATCGCGGTCGAGACCGCGGAGTGGTTCGACTGGCTCGGCATCTTCGGCGAGCCGATCGCCCGCAACTTCCTCTCGCCGCTCACGCTGGACGACCGCTTCTTCACCCTGCTCATGTTCATCCACATCGTTGTGCCGCTGCTGGCCCTGCTGGCGCTCTGGATCCATCTCCAGCGCATCACCAAGCCGGCCATCAATCCCAACCGGGGCCTCGCCGTCGGCACTTTCGCCATGCTGCTGGTGCTGTCCTTCGTGGAGCCGGCGGTGAGCCACGCGCCAGCCGACCTTGCCAGCGTCCCGACGCGCCTGCAGCTCGACTGGTACTACCTGGCCGCCTATCCCCTGATGGACATCCTGGGCGACGGCGGGGTCTGGGCACTGGCGCTCACCGTCACCGTGGTTCTGGTCGTGCTGCCCTGGCTGCCGCCGCGCTGGCGGCCGCGGCCGGCCGAGGTCCATCTGGAGCACTGCAACGGCTGCGGGCGCTGCGCCGACGACTGTCCCTACCAGGCGATCCTCATGCGCCCGCGGAGCGACAAGCTGCCCTTCGAGCAAGAGGCGGTCGTCGATCCCGCGCTCTGCGTGAGCTGCGGCATCTGCGCCGGGGCCTGCCCGCCGGCCACGCCCTTCCGGCGCAGGGCGGAGCTGGTCTCGGGGATCGAGCTGCCCGACCAGACCATAGAGAGCCTGCGCGACACGCTGCGGCAGTCCTGCGCCGCCGCCGGCGGGCCGCCGCGCATCGCGGTCTTCGGCTGCGCCTATGGCGTGCCTGCCAAGGCCCTCGAAGCCAGCGGCGCCGCGGTCGTGCAGCTGCCCTGCATCGCGGCGCTGCCGCCCTCATTCATCGACTACGCCCTCAGCCGCGATCTCGCCGACGGCGTGGTGGTCACCGGCTGCCGGGACGGCACTTGCGAGTTCCGCTACGGCACCCAGTGGACCGAGCAGCGCATCGCCAGAGAGCGCGACCCCTACCTGCGCAAGCGCGTGCCCCGCGAGCGCCTGCGCGTGGTCTGGGCCTCGGCGCGGGAGGGGCGGCGCCTGCGGGCTGCCATCGCATCCTTCGCGCGGGATCTGGAGCGGCTCGGCGCGGGCGGGACGCGGGAGGCGGTGCCGGGCGGCGATCAAGACCGGCTGGAGGCGGCGGAGAGCCATGGCTAGGCCGCTCGCATACCTCGGCCAGGTCGTCGTCTATGGCGCCATCGCCCTGCTGCTGGGCTACTTCTCGACCCGCCCGGCCTACGACTACTTCCCGGAGGACCAGGCTCAGATCGTCCTCAGCTTCTCCCACGTGGGCGAGCGGGCTGTGCCCTGCCGCAAGCTGACCCGGGAGGAGATCGCCGAGATCGCGGCCAACATGCGCCGCAGCGAGGTCTGCGGCCGCGAGCGGTTGCCGCTCTACGTGGAGCTGCTGCTCGGCGGCGAGGCCATCTTCGCCGCCGGCGTCGCGCCCACCGGCCTGTCGAGCGACGGCGCCGCCCAGGTCCACGAGCGCTTCAGCGTGGCGCCGGGCCGCTACGAGCTGGTCGCCCGACTGCGCGACAGCGCCCGTTCCGAGGGCTTCGACTACGAGCGTGGCGCCACGGTCGATCTGGCGCCCGGCGAGAGCTTCGTGGTGGACTTCCGCGGCGAGTTCGGCGGCTTCCTGTTCGACCAGGCGGCCGGGCGGCCTTGAGGCGTGAGCGCGGTACCGCCGACGCCGCGAGGGAGGTTGCGATGAGCTGGATCGAATGGAAGGAGTCCTACCGCCTTGGGATCCCCTCGGTCGACTACGAGCACCAGGAAATGATCGCCCTGCTCAACGACCTCTACGAAGGCCTGCGGGGCCAGGCCGGCGAGGAGGCCATGGACGCCTTCCTGGGCGAGGTCTACGCCCGCATCTCCGCCCACTTCGCCCTCGAAGAGCGGATCATGCGGGAGAAGTCCTACGACCAGTACCGGGATCACAAGGCAGCCCACGAGGACCTGCTGGACGAGATCCGCGAGATCATGGACGAGCACGCGGCGGGCGACTTCGAGAACGCGACCGAGGCCCTCGCCGCCAAGCTGCAGAGTTGGTTCACCGACCACTTCGCCACCCACGACGCCCGCCTGCACAGCAAGCTGGACGTGGACGACCTGAGCCACGGCGAGATCTGATCCCGGCGCGCGGCTCCGCTCCTCATGGCTCGGGGCTGGCACCCTCCCGGGAGGCGTCGCGGATCGACGGCCCGGAGCGTGCGCTGGGCGCGGCCGCGCGGGCCCGCTCGCGCCGCCGCTGGCGTTCCAGCAGCGGCGGGCAGAGTCCGGCATCGTGATAGTTCACCTGGCAGGTCAGGCAGTGGATGCATTCGTTGGGATTGATCTTGCCCTCCGGGTGGATGGCCTGGACGGGACAGGTGATAGCGCAGATGCGGCAGGGCGTGCCGCACTGCCAGCGCCGCTTCAGCCACTCGAACATGCGGATACGCGCCGGCAGGGCGAGCGCGCCCCCGAGCGGGCAGAGATAGCGGCAGTAGAAGCGCGTCACGAAGAGGCCCGCCACGAGGAGCACGACGGCGTAGAGCACGAAGGGCCAGGCCCTATCGAAGCCGAACACGATGGCGGTCTTGAAGGGCTCGACCTCGGCGCCCTTCAGCGCGCTCGTCGGATCGTAGAGGAAGAGGGCGAAGAGGGCGAGGAAGGCCAGGTACTTGATGGGCCAGAGGCGCTCGTGCAGGCCGAAGGGCAGGCGCCACTCCGGCAGGCGCAGGCGCCTCGCCAGCCTCGCCAGCAGCTCCTGCAGGGCGCCGAAGGGGCAGAGCCAGCCACAGAACACGCCGCGCCCCCAGAAGATCATGGCGACCGCCACGTAGCCCCAGAGAATGAAGATCAGCGGCTCGAGCAGGAAGAACTCCCAGTGGAAGTCGGTCATGACGGCGTCGCTGAAGGTCAGCACGTTGACCACCGAGAGCTGGGCGCCGGCGATCCAACCGATCCAGACCAGGGTGAAGACGAGGAAGCCGGCGCGCAGCCCCTCGTAGAGGTGCCGCCGCTTGGCGAGGGCGTCCTGGAACACCAGGATCAGGGTCAGCACTAGGAGCCCGATGGCGAGCACGGCGATCTCCGGCACCCGCAGGCGCCAGTTCTGAATCCAGAGGGGTTCGTCGTCGAAGGCTTGCGACGCAGCAGGCGCCAGGTAGCGTTCCGGCAGGCTATAGCGCAGTTCGAACAGCGCCACCGGGCTGCCGCCGGCCTGCTCGACGCCCTGCACCAGGACCTGCAGGCGCCAGGGCTTGGCCGGATCGAAGCCGGTCTCGGGCCGGATACGGAAGACCGCGACCTCCCTGAGATCCGGCGCGTCCTCCAGCACCAGCGCCTCGAAGCTCGCCTGATCCTCCCGGCTGAATCGGATTGTGCGGTTGTCCTGCACCAGCTGGATGCGGTCGAACAGGCCGCTGCGACGGTAGTTGCGGCCTTTGAAGGAATAGAGGCCGCTGCCGCCGACGAAGAGGAACTGTTCGCCCGCCGCGCCGGCCGCCGTCAGGCGCGCGAAGTCGCGCTCGCCCAGCAGGTTGCGCCCGACCCGCAAGGGGCTGGCGAGCCCGGCGAAGAGGTCGAGCAGGGTCGTGCCGTCGTCGGGCAGGGGCACGTTCTCCGGTAGCAGGCGGCCGCCCAGCGCCTCGATGGCCCGGCGCGCCTCGCCCACGGTGATGCGCAGCTCGACCAGGGAGCCCTCGGCCAGCAGTTCGACCCAGCCGGCCGGAGCGAACTCGGCGAAGCGCAGGTCCGAGGCGGCGGTTCCCAGGAGGCCGCGGCCGGCGGCCACGGCCCGGGCCGAGCGCACGATGGCGTCGTTCATGACCAGGGAGGAGATGGTGGCGCCGGAGACGGCGTCGAGCCCGCCGTCGCGGCCGGTCGCGGGCGCGAGGCCGATGGGATCGCGGATGTCGCGCCCGGCGTACTGCCCGACGAAGGCCTCCAGATCCCGGTCGGTAACGCCGATCACCAGGATCGGCTCGTGATGCTCGGCGACGACGGCGCCGGTGATGCGGCCCTCCAGGTCGAGGCCGACGACGAGGTCCAGCGGCTTGGCCGAATAGCCCGTCGACTGCACCACCTGGCGCGAGGAGAAGACGTAGCCCGCCAGCTTGCCGCCGACGTAGACCGGCGCGGCTGGCGGCGGGCCCTCCGGCGTGCCGAAGGCCTCTCCGGCGGGGAAGGCGGCGCGGGCCGCCGCCTCGGGCCAGGCCTCCGCTTCCTGAGAGACAGCGGGGCCGGTCCCGAACCAGGTCGCCGCGGAGGCCAGAGCCAAGCTGAGCGCCAGCGGCAGCCAGACCTTCTGCCGGTGCCGGCGGCAACAACGGCGTACGACGCGGATGATGGAGGCGGCCATAGCCCTCCCTCGGTTCGCTCGTCTCCTCGAAACGGCGACGAAGCTAGCCGGCCGGGCGGGACGCTGCCTTGACGGATCTCAATTTTTGTTGCCCCGCCGACGGCTGGCTTGACTTAGGTCAAGGTGCCGCGGCTGGGCAGCCAACTAAGGTCCCACAACGTTTGATGGGAGAGGTGCAAAATGACCCAGCGAGTCCTTTCTGGCTTGTTCGCCGCCGCGACCGCGGTGGCTCTCAGCGTGAGCGCCCTAGAGGCCGCCGAGCAACCCTCGGCCGAAGACCTGAAGAAGCACCAGACCACGCCAGGCGAGAAGTACGAACCCAGCCTCGACGTCTTGCAGGAAGAGGAACTGCAGGCGCCCGGCCAGGTGCCCGGCGTGCCGACCATGACCGAAGCGGAGTTCTCGCGCGCCAAGCAGATCTACTTCGAGCGCTGCGCCGGCTGTCACGGCGTGCTGCGCAACGGCGCGACAGGCAAGGCTCTGACCACGGACCTGACCCGCGAGCTGGGCTACGACTACCTGCACGCCTTCATCAACTACGGCTCGCCGGCCGGCATGCCCAACTGGGGCACCTCGGGCGATTTCACCGAGGACGACGTCGACCTGATGACCCGCTATCTGCTCAACGAGCCGCCGCAGCCGCCGGAATTCGGCATGCCCGAGATCGCCGAGACCTGGAAGGTCCTGGTGCCGGTCGCCGACCGCCCGACCGAGAAGCAGAACGACCTGGATCTCGACAACCTCTTTTCGGTAACCCTACGTGACACCGGCCAGGTCGCCATCATCGACGGCGGCAGCAAGGAGATCGTCCAGATACTCGACACCGGCTATGCCGTGCACATCTCGCGCATGTCGGCGTCCGGACGCTACCTCTTCACGATCGGACGCGACGCCAAGATCAACCTGATCGACCTCTGGATGGATCCGCCCCAGACCGTGGCCGAGATCAAGGTCGGCCTGGAGGCGCGCTCGGTCGAGACCTCCAAGATGGAAGGCTGGGAGGACAAGTACGCCATCGCCGGCTCCTACTGGCCACCCCAGTACGTGATCATGGACGGCTTCACGCTGGAGCCGCTCAAGGTCGTCTCGACGCGCGGCATGACCTATGACACCCAGGAATTCCATCCCGAGCCGCGGGTCGCCGCCATCGTGGCCTCCCACTACAACCCGGAGTTCGTGGTCAACATCAAGGAGACCGGTCACATCCTCCTGGTGAACTTCGAGGACATCAAGAACCTCAAGGTCACCGCGATCGAGGCCGAGCGCTTCCTGCACGACGGCGGCTTCGATTCGACCGGACGCTACTTCCTGGTGGCCGCCAACGCCCGTGACAAGGTCGCCGTGGTCGACACCAAGGACGGCAAGCTGGTGGCCCTCATCGAGTCGGGAGGAGTGAAGCCGCACCCGGGACGCGGGGCGAACATCGTGCATCCCGAGTACGGACCGGTCTGGGTCACGAGCCACCTGGGCGACGAGATCATATCGCTCATCGGCACCGATCCCGAGGGGCATCCGGACCACGCCTGGAAGGTCGTCCAGACCCTGGAGGGCCAGGGTGGCGGTTCGCTGTTCGTCAAGACCCACCCGAACTCCAAGAACCTCTACGTCGATACGCCGCTCCATCCCGAGGCGGAGGTCGCGTCCTCGGTCGCCGTCTTCAACGTCGACGATTTGGACGCGGGCTACGAGGTGCTGCCCATCGGCGAGTGGTCCGGCATCACCGAGGGCGTTCGCCGCGTGGTCCAGGGCGAATACAACAAGCAGGGGACCGAGATCTGGTTCTCTGTCTGGAATGCCAAGGATCAGGAGTCGGCGATCGTCGTGGTGGACGACAAGACCCGCCAGCCGGTGGCGGTGATCCGCGACGAACGCCTGGTGACGCCGACGGGTAAGTTTAACGTCTACAACACCCGGAACGACGTCTACTGAGCCGGACGGTTGCGCCGCTAGGGAGGCGAACGCGTGACCCGACTCGAAGGTGTAAGCGACCGGCCCGGCGCCGCCAGCGTTCATCTGGTGGGCGCCGGGCCCGGCGATCCGGATCTCCTGACGGTGAAGGCCCTGCGCCTGCTGCGCGCGGCCGAGGTGGTGGTCTACGACCGGCTCGTCGCCCAGGCCATTCTCGATCTCATTCCGCCGGGCACGGCGCGGATCTACGCCGGCAAGGCGCTGGGCCACCATCCGCACCCCCAGGACGAGACCAACGAGCTGCTGGTGAAGCTGGCCAGGGCGGGCCACCGGGTGGTGCGCCTCAAGGGCGGCGATCCTCTGGTGTTCGGCCGCGGCAGCGAGGAGGCGCTTCATCTGGCGCGGCACGGCATCGCGTGCGAGATCGTGCCCGGCGTGACCGCGGCCTCGGGCTGCGGCGCCAGTGCCGGCATTCCGCTGACCCACCGGGGGCTCGCCACCTCGGTGCGTTTCGTCACCGGCCACTGCCGCGAGGACCGGCCCCTCGACCTCAACTGGCAGAGCCTGGCCGATCCGGACACGACCTTGGTTGTCTACATGGGCCTGGCCCATCTGGCGGAGATCGCCTGCCGCCTGAGCGAGGCGGGCTTGCCGGCCGACACGCCGGCCGCCGCCATCGCCAACGGGACCCTCTCCGAGGAGCGCCTCTTGACGGGCACGCTCGCGACCCTGCCGGACCAGGTGCAGCAGGCCGACCTCGACGCGCCGGTGCTGATCGTGATCGGCCGGGTGGTGGAGGTGGCCGGCGAGTTGCGCGCCAGCCGCCGGGCCGGGGACCGCGAGAGCCGGGCCGCGAGCCTGGCACGCAATGCCTAGGCCCGGGGCCGCCGGCGGCCTGGCGGCGCTGCTGCTTGCCGGCGTGGCGGGCGTGGCCTGGGCGCTGCCGTCGCCGGAGCGACAGGCGGAGCTGCTGCACCGCCTGAGACACGACTGCGGCTCCTGCCACGGTCTCACCATGAAGGGCGGCCTGGGGCCGCCCCTGTTGCCCCGGGCGCTGGCCGGGCGGGCGGAGGAGGACCTGGTGGAAATCATTCTCGAGGGCGTCGCCACGACGCCCATGCCGCCCTGGAAAAGCGAACTGAGCGAGGAGGAGGCGCGCTGGCTCGTGCGCCGCCTGCGCGAAGGAGTGCCGCAATGAGATTCGCGATCCCCAAGCTGGCGCCGGTCCTGCCACTGCTCCTGGCGCTGCTCGCCGCGCCCGTGACGGCCGGCGAGCTGCGCGGCACCGGCGACCTGGCCGTGGTGATCGAGCGGGCGGCGGGATCGCTGCAGATCGTCGACACCAGCGCCAAGGCCTCCATCGCCCGGGTCGAGGGCCTGGGCGACGTCAGCCACGCCTCGGTCGTCTTCTCCCGCGACGCCCGCTACGCCTTCGTCTTCGGGCGCGACGGCGGGCTCACCAAGATCGACCTCTTGACCGCCGAGATCGTCAAGCGGGTGGTGCAGGCGGGCAATTCGATCGGCGGGGCCATCTCCCAGGACGGCCGGCTGGTGGCTGTCTCCAACTACGATCCCGGCGGCGTGCGGGTGTTCGACAGCGAGACGCTGGAGCTGGTGGCCGACATCCCGGCCGAGAGCGCGCGCCTCGCCGGCCCCTCCAAGGTGGTCGGGCTGGTGGACGCGCCGGGCCAGCGCTTCGTCTTCGCGCTCTATGACGCCGGCGAGATCTGGGTCGCCGACCTGACCGATCCGTCGCAGCCGGCGCTGGAGCGCTTCGAGGATGTGGGCCTGCAGCCCTACGACGGCCTGATCTCGGGCGACGGGCGCCACTACATCGCCGGCCTGTTCGGCGAGGACGGCCTGGCCCACCTCGACCTCTGGAGGCCGGAGGCCGGCGTGACGCGCATCCTCGACGGCTACGGCCGGGGTGAGGAACCGCTGCCGGTCTACAAGATGCCCCACCTGGAAGGCTGGGCCCGGGCCGGCGACTTCTTCTTCCTGCCGGCGGTCGGCCGCCACGAGGTGCTGGTGGTGGAAGCCGGCAGCTGGCGCGAGGTGGGCCGTATCGCGGTCCACGGCCAGCCGGTCTTCGCCGTCGCCCGGCCCGACGGTCGGCAGGTCTGGGTGAACTTCGCCCACCCGCGCAACGACACCGTGCAGGTGATCGACGTGCCCTCCCTAGAGGTGGTCGAGACCCTGAAGCCGGGCAAGGCGGTGTTGCACTTGGAGTTCTCGCCGCGCGGCGAGCAGCTCTGGCTGTCAGTGCGCGACGAGGACCGGATCGAGGTCTACGACACCCGGACCTTCGCGCGCCTGGCCGAGATCCCGGCGGCCAAGCCGAGCGGCATCTTCATGACCGCCCGCGCCCACCGGATCGGGCTCTAGCCATGCGACTCGCGACGACGGATAGGAATGCCGCGCCGGAGACGCCGGAGCTGAGCGCCTTGGAGACGGCGCTGCTCGACGACTACCAGCGGGGCTTTCCGCTGGTTCCGCGGCCCTACGCCGCCATCGCCGGGGCGTTCGGACTGACGGAAGAGGAGGTCCTGGCCGCCTACGAGGACCTGCTGGCGCGCGGGTTCGTGAGCCGCATCGGCGCGGTGGTGCGGCCGCACCGCCTGGGCTGGAGCACGCTCGCCGCCATGGCCGTGCCGGAGCCGGATCTGGAAAGCGTGGCCGATCTGGTGAGCGCCTACCCGGAGGTCAACCACAACTACGAGCGCGAGCACGACCTCAATCTCTGGTTCGTGGTGACGGCGCAGAGCCGCGAGGAGGTGCTGGCGGTGCTCGCCGAGATCGCCGCGGCGACGGGCCTGGAGGTGCTGGAGATGCCCCTGGAAAAGGCCTACCGGGTCGACCTGGGGTTCTCGATCCGATGAGCGCCGCCGCCCTCGATACTCTCACCGGCCTCGACCGGCGGCTGCTGGCGCGCCTGCAGCAAGGCCTGCCGCTGGTTTCCCGGCCCTACGCCGACCTCGCCGCGGAGCTGGGCGTGGAGGAGGCCGACGTGCTGGAGCGCCTAGCCGCGTTGCAGGAAGACGGCACCTTGAGCCGCTTCGGGGTCGTGGTGCGCCACCACGAGCTGGGCTACCGGGCGAACGCCATGGTGGTCTGGGACGTGCCGGACGCGCGCGTCGACGACTGCGGCAGGCGTCTCGCGGCGCTCCCCTTCGTCACCCTCAGCTACCGGCGGCCCCGGCGGCCGCCCCGCTGGCCCTACAACCTCTTCTGCATGATCCACGGCAAGAGCCGCGCCGAAGTGAGGGAGCAGATCGAGCATGCCACCCGCAGCGCCGGCCTGGACGGCCTGCCCCGCGCGGTGCTGTTCAGCCGGCGGCGCTTCAAGCAGCGCGGCGCCCGCTACGGCGAGACCCCGGCTGTCGCGGGGCGGGAGGCGGCGGCGTGACGGCCTACGAGCTCGACGAGCTGGACCGGCGCATCCTGAACGGCCTGCAGGGCGGATTCCCCATCTCGGAGCGGCCCTTCGCTGAGGCTGGGGTCGGCCTCGGCATGAGCGAGGAGGAGTTGATTGCGCGTGTCACCGCGCTGCTGGCCCATGGGGTCTTGAGCCGCTTCGGCCCGCTCTACAACGCCGAGCGCCTGGGCGGCGCCGTGACGCTCGCCGCCATGAAGGTGCCGGAGGCGCGCTTCGACGAGGTGGCGGAGATCGTCAACGGCTTCCCGGAGGTGGCCCACAACTACCGGCGGGAGCACGCCTTCAACATGTGGTTCGTGGTCGCCTGCGAACGCCCGGAGGAGGTCGCCCGGGTGCTCGCCGAGATCGAGGCGGCCTGCGGCCTGCCGGTCATGAACCTGCCCAAGGAAGAGGAGTTCTTCCTGGAGCTGAAGCTGAGCGCATGAGGCGAAGCGGGACATGAGCGCAGAGCTTCCCATCGACCCCTGCGACCGGCGCATCATCGCCGCGACCCAGGCTGGGCTGCCGCTTTCGGTGCGCCCCTATCACGCCGTGGCGGAGGGTCTGGGCCTGGCGCCCGAGGAGGTCATGGCGCGCCTGCGGCGGCTTCAGAGCCAGGGCATCGTCCGACGCCTGGGCGCCGTGCCCAACCACTACGCCCTCGGCTACCGGGCGAACGGCATGTCGGTCTGGGACGTGGACGACGTACGGGTGGCGGAGCTGGGACGGCAGGTGGGCGCCCTCGACTTCGTGACCCACTGCTACCGCCGGCCGCGGCGCCTGCCGGACTGGCCCTACAACCTCTTCGCCATGATCCACGGACGCGACCGGGACGCGGTGGCCGAGCAGGCCGAGCGCATCGCCGTCCTGCTGGGCGACGCCTGCCGCGGCCGCGACCTGCTCTTCAGCAGCAGGATCCTGAAGAAGACCGGGCTGCGCCTGCGCGCCAACGAAGGGAGCTGACATGTTCCGCCTGTCCCAGTTCATGCAGGAGCTGATCACACCCACCCCGGTGCGCGTGCGCAAGCCGAGCGGCCCGGTGGTGATCTGGAACCTGATCCGGCGCTGCAACCTCAACTGCGTCCACTGCTACTCGCTTTCGGCCGACGTCAGTTTCCCCGGCGAGCTGACCACCCACCAGGTCTACGAGGTCATGGACGATCTCAAGGCCTTCGGCGTGCCGGTGCTGATCCTCTCGGGCGGCGAGCCGCTGCTGCGCCCGGACATCTTCGCGATCTCGCGTCGGGCCAAGGCCATGGGCTTCTACGTCGGCCTCTCCAGCAACGGCACCCTGATCGATGCGGCCATGAGCGAGCGCATAGCCGAGATCGGCTACGACTACGTGGGCGTGAGCCTCGACGGCATCGGGGCGGTGCACGACGCCTTTCGCCGCCAACCGGGCGCCTACAAACAGGCGCTGGAGGGTATGCGTCTCTGCCGGGAGCGGGGCATCAAGGTCGGCCTGCGCTTCACCATGACCGAGCGCAACGTGGAATCCCTCGCCGAGATGCTCGACCTCATGGACCGGGAGGAAATTGACAAGTTCTACCTTTCGCATCTCGTCTACGCCGGGCGCGGCAACCGCTACCGGGAGGACGACGCCTACCACCGCACCACCCGGGACTCCATGGACCTGCTGTTCGAGCGCTGCTGGGACTACGTGCGGCGCGGCGAGAAGCGGGAGTTCGTCACCGGCAACAACGATGCCGACGGCGTCTACTTCCTGCGGTGGGTCGCGGAACGCTTCCCCGACAAGGCCGAGCACATTCGCGCCAAGCTCGTCGCCTGGGGCGGCAACGCCTCGGGCGTCAACGTCGCCAACATCGACAACCTGGGCAACGTCCACCCCGACACCTTCTGGTGGCACTACGACCTAGGCAACGTGAAGGAACGTGCCTTCTCGGAGATCTGGCGAGACACCTCCGATCCCGTCATGGCGGGCCTGAAGCACGCGCCACGGCAGATCAAGGGCCGCTGCGGGCACTGCCGCCACTTCGACATCTGCGGCGGCAACACCCGGGTGCGCGCCATGCAGATCACCGGCGATCCCTGGGAGGAGGATCCCGCCTGCTACCTGAGCGACGCCGAGATCGGCATCGAAGAACATGCGGGTGCGGCACGGCGGGTCGCGGTGACGCCCTATCGCGGCAGGCGACATGCGGCGGCCGGCTGACCTCGCTGCCCTCGCGCTGCTGCTGGGCCTCGGGACGCTCGCCGGGGCGCCGGCAAATGCGGAGACCCCGGGGCAACGGCTCTTCGGTCTGCATTGCGCCGGCTGCCACGGCGCCGACCGCCTCGGCGGCCTGGGCCCGGCGCTGCTGCCGGAGAACCTGCGGCGACTGAAACCGGCCAAGGCCGGCAAGGTGATCGCCGAGGGCCAAGCGGCGACCCAGATGCCCGCCTTCGCCGACCGCCTCACCTCCGAGGACATCGAGGACCTGGTGGCGCTGATCTACAGCCCGCCCGCCGAGAAGCCGGTCTGGGGCGAGGCGGAGATCGCGGCCAGCCGCGAGGTGCTCGTGGAAGTCGATCACCTCCCCGAAACCCCGGCACATGACGCTGATCCCATGAACCTCTTCGTAGTGGTTGAAAGCGGCGACCACCACGTCTCGATCCTCGACGGCGACCGGCTGGAGCCCATCGCGCGCTTCCAGAGCCGCTTCGCCCTCCACGGCGGTCCCAAGTTCTCGCCGGACGGCCGCTTCGTCTACTTCGCCTCGCGGGACGGCTGGATCAGCAAGTACGACCTCTACGCCCTCGAGACGGTGGCCGAGGTGCGCGCCGGCATCAACACCCGCAACCTGGCGATCTCCCACGACGGCCAGGTGCTCGCGGTCGCCAACTACCTGCCCCACAGCCTGGTGCTGCTCGACGCCGGCGACCTGCGGCCGTTGAAGATCATCGAGGCGGCCGACCGGGAAGGGGAGCTGACCTCGCGGGTGAGCGCCGTCTACCAGGCGGCGCCGCGCCAGTCCTTCGTGGTGGCCCTGAAGGACATCCCCGAGCTCTGGGAGATCTCCTACCTGGAGGAGCCGCCGCCGGTCTACGAGGGCATGGTGCACAGCCACGAGAAGGGCATGGTAGAGGCGCTTGCCCTGCCGGGGCGCTTCCCGATCCGCCGCACCCCTCTCTCCCAGCCCCTCGACGATTTCTTCTTCACCCCCAGCTACCGGGAGCTGGTGGGCTCGGCCCGCGACGGCGGCAAGGCGGTGGTGGTGAACCTGGACGTGCGGCGCGAGATCGCCGAGCTGCCGCTGCCCGGCCTGCCTCATCTCGGCTCGGGCATCTCCTGGGAGCGCGAGGGCCGCCGGGTCATGGCGACGCCGCACCTGAAGAGCGGGGCGGTTAGCGTCATCGACCTCAAGGACTGGCGGGTGGTCGACACCATAGAGACCCTGGGTCCGGGCTTCTTCCTGCGCAGCCACGCGGCCTCGCCCTACGCCTGGGTCGACGTCTTCTTCGGGCCGGACCGCGACGCGCTGCACGTGATCGACAAGCGGACGTTGGAGATCGCGGCGACGCTTCGCCCGGCGCCCGGCAAGACCGCCGCCCACGTGGAGTTCACCCGCGACGGCAGACTGGCGCTCGTCAGCGTCTGGGACATGGACGGCGCCATCGTTGTCTACGACGCCTATACGCTTGAGGAGGTGAAGCGCATTCCCTTCGTGAAACCCTCGGGGAAGTACAATGTCTGGAACAAGATCCGGCTCGAGGAAGGCACCAGCCACTGAGCCCCAGTTCGGCTCGGCCGCGCTGCTCCTCTGCGGCTACGGCAGCCCGGAAGGACAGGACGCACTTGCCCGTCGGGCGGCGCGGCTGGCCGCGACCGGCCGCTTCGCCGAGACCGCGGCCTGCAGCCTGTTCGGCGCGCCCTCGCCGAACTCTGCCCTGGCCCGGCTGGCGGGCGATCCTGTGCTTCTGGTACCCCTTTTCATGTCGGAGGGTGTCACGCACGGCCTCCTGCACGAGCGGCTGGAACGCCTGGACGGGGGCCGCGAGGTCGTGCTCTGCCCGACCCTGGGCAGCCATCCCGGCCTGCCGCGGGAGACGGCGGCCTGGACGCGCTGGGCCATCGGGCGGCGCGGCTTCTGCGCCCAGGACACGGCACTGCTCTTGATCGGCCATGGCACCGGCCGCGATCCCGCCTCGCGCCGGGCGCTGGTTCGCATCGCCGGAGCCATCGAAGCTGGCGGCGGCTTCCGGGAGGTCGGCACGGCCTTCCTCGAGGAGCGGCCATCGATCGCCGAGGCGGTGCGGCCGCTGGCGGCCGAGCATGTCGTTGCCCTCGGCTGCTTCGCCGAGCCGGGCCGCCATGCGCGCCGCGACGTGCCGGAGCAGCTCGCCCGTTGCGGCCGCGAGACGCTGTACCTGGGCCCGCTGGGCGCCGCGGACTTCGTCGACGGGCTGATCGTCGACCTGGCGCGGGACGGCTTGGCCGACCTCGCGTGCGGGCGCCGGGCGGATCGGGCCGTCCTCTCGGAGAAGGAAGAGCATCGTGGGACTCGAGACAGCGAAGCCGCCTAGGCCGGAGGGCGTCGGCGGGACGCGTTTCGCGGCCGCCGTCGCGGCCTTCGACCGGGCCAATGCCGCCGATCCAAACCGCGAGGCGGTGGACGGCGAGGCGACGCCCCGGGAGCTCGCCTACGCCCGGCGCATGAGCGACTGGTTGTCGCGCCTCTACCCGGACGCCTCGGAGGCCCTGCGTCTGGCGGCACGCTGCCAGCACATCGAGCGCTGGGCGATTCCGCGCGCCGGCTATCCGGAGGGCCGCACCGGCTATCTCACCTGGCGGCGGGACCTGAAGCAATACCACGCCGAGCGGGCGGGAGAGATCCTGCGCGCTGCCGGCTATCCCGAGGGCCCCGTCGCCCGGGTGGGGGCGCTGCTGCGCAAGGAACGTCTCAAGCGCGACCCGGAGGCCCAGGCCCTCGAGGACGTGGTCTGCCTCGTGTTCCTGGCCCACCACTTCAACGACTTCGCGGCCAAGCATCCCGACGACAAGCTGGTCGATATCCTGCGCAAGACCTGGGCCAAGATGTCGCCCCACGGCAGGGAGGCGGCGCTGGCGCTGCCGCTCGGCCCCGAAGCGGGCGCGCTGGTCGCCCGGGCGCTCCGGCCCGAAGGGAAGGCCTGACCCGCCATGACCCATCAATGGCGAGGCGCGCGCGTGTCCCGCCGCCGGGTACTGACTGTCCTGGCCGCGGCGCCGGGCCTCGCGTTGCCCTCGGCGGTTTCCTGGGGCGTGGCGGACGCGGGTGAGGTCGCGGCCCTCCATCGCTGGCAGGGCGTTGCGCTCGGCGCCCGCTCGAGCCTGCTGCTGCACCACCGGGACGAGGCGGCGGCGAAGCGTGCGGTGGCCCTGGCGCTGGCGGAGATCGAGCGCCTGGAGCAGGTCTTCAGCCTCTACCGGCCGGACTCGGCCCTGGTCGCCCTCAACCAGGAGGGACGCCTGGCGGACCCGCCCCTCGACCTGGTGATCTTGCTGGCGCGGGTGCGGCGCTGGCACGGCCTCACCGGGGGCCGCTTCGACGTGACGGTGCAGCCGCTTTGGGACTGCTACCGGCGCCACTTCGCGGTCCCCGGCGCGGCATCGGGCGGTCCGCCGGCCGCGGACGTGGCCCGTGCACGCTCCCTGGTCGGCATGGACGGCGTGCAGTCGGGCCCGCGCGAGATCCGCCTGGCCCGGCCCGGCATGGCGCTCACCTTCAACGGCATCGCCCAGGGCTACATCGCTGACCGGGTTGCGGACCTGCTGCGCGCCGAGGGCTTCGGACATGTGCTGATCGACCTGGGCGAGATGGTCGCCCTCGGCAGCCATCCGGACGGCCGGGCCTGGCGGGTCGCCTTGAACCACGGGGAGTCCGATCCCGGTGCGCTCGATCTCACGGACCGGGCGCTCGCCACTTCGTCGCCCAGCGCGCTGACGTTCGACCCGAACGGGCGCTTCCATCACCTCTTCGATCCGGCGCGTGGAACGCCCGCCGGCTCGCTCGCCTCGGTCAGCGTCGTCGCCCGGCACGCCGCGGACGCGGACGCCCTCTCGACGGCGCTGGCGGCCGGCTACGATCCAGCGACCCTGCCGCCCGCCATGACGGCGCTCGGCATCGAGCGGGCGTTGATCTCGGCACACGACGGCCGCCTCCGCCGCCTGACCTGACGGTGCGGGCGACGTGCGTCCGGCCCGGCACCTCACTTCCCGGGCCGGCCGCTCTATGATCTCAATCTCACAAGGGTTATGATGTGACCGCGCACCGGGGGGCCGGACTGCGGGGAGGAATGATCATGGCGAAGCGGGCGAAGTCCAAGGGCCCGAATCTCAGCTTGGTAGACAGCGGCGACGAGCGCTCCATCGGGGCGGACGACAAGTCGGCGACCAAGCGGATCAAAAACAAGGTCTACGAGGCGAGGCTGGCCGAGCTCCAGATCGAGCTGGTCAAGCTGCAGGAATGGATCCGGCACGAGGGCCTCAAGGTCGTCGCGATCTTCGAGGGACGCGACGCGGCGGGCAAGGGCGGTGCCATCAAGCGCATCACCGAGAGCCTCAGTCCGCGCATCTGCCGCGTCGTGGCGCTGGGCACGCCGACCGAGCGCGAGAAGACCCAGTGGTACTTCCAGCGCTACGTCCCGCACCTTCCGGCAGCCGGCGAGATGGTCCTGTTCGACCGCTCCTGGTACAACCGCGCCGGCGTCGAGCGGGTCATGGGCTTCTGCAGCGACGAGGAGTACCGGGAGTTCCTGCGGACCTGTCCGGAGTTCGAGCGCATGCTGATCCGCTCCGGGATCATCCTGATCAAGTACTGGTTCTCGGTCAGCGACGAGGAGCAGGAGCGCCGCTTCGCCAGCCGCATCTCGGACCCCACCAAGCGCTGGAAGCTCTCTCCCATGGACCTGGAGTCCCGCAAGCGCTGGGTCGAGTACTCCAAGGCCAAGGACGAGATGTTCGCCCACACGGACATCAAGCAGGCGCCCTGGTACGTGGTGAACGCCGACGTGAAGAAGCGGGCGCGCCTCAACTGCATCAGGCACCTGCTCAGCATGATCCCCTACGAGGACCTGACGCCCGAGTCCATCAAGCTGCCGCCGCGCCAGGACGCCGGCGCCTACGTCCGGCCGCCCCTGAGCGATCAGACCTTCGTGCCCGAGGAGTTCTAAGGCGCGGATCTAGGTCGCGTTTCTCACAAGCTTGTGTGCGTTATCGCACTGGCCGTGCCGTCCTTTCGGGCGAACCGGCGAGAATCCGTCTTTGCGAAGCCCCGGGCTTTGCCTAGATTGGGGCCGGCCCACCACAGGGCACCAACCGGTCGGCTCAGGTCACGAGGGAGATTAGGGGTATGCTTTCAAGGCTCGGTGTCATCGCGGCGCTGTTCTCGCTTCTGCTCGCGCTTCACGGCGAGGTGCGGGCGAGCGAAGATTCGGACGCCGTCATCATCACGGTGACGGGAGATATCGGCGAAACCAACAGGGGTCCCTTCGATGCCTTCGGCGACGCTCTCTTCGCCTACCACGAGGTCAGTTTCGAGAAGGCCTATGCCTTCAGCCGGGAGGACCTGATCGGCCTGGGCATGCAGGAGACGACCCTGAAGTACCCCAAGTGGCCGGAATCCATCACCTTCCGAGGCCCCAAGATGGGAGATCTGCTGGACAAGGTGGAGGCGCTGGGCGGCAAGGTGAAGGTCCAGGCGCTGGACGGCTATGCCGTGGAGTTCGACCTCGAGGCCATGCGCGAGGGTCCTTTCATCCTGGCGATCGAGAAGGACGGCGAACCGCTCGCCACGGGCGGGCGGGGCCCCGCCTGGCTGGTGTTCCCGCCGGACGCCTGGGACAAGCAGACCGCGGGCACCGACGAGGGGCTCGTCTGGGCCGCCTTCCACATCGCCATCGAATAGGCCATCGAATAGGACCAGGGCCGCGTGAGGCCCTGCGGCCGGCGTTCCGGCGCCTCAGCCGGGCGGCTCGGCGCCGACCCGGTCGGCGGCCAGCCTCTTCAGAGCCATCCGGTCGGCCTTTGCCGGCGGCGCTGGCGACGGCTTCGTGCTCCAGTAGGACGTCCTCTTTCTCCTGTGGGGCGATGTTGGTGCTGTCGTGGACGATGATCTGCTTCCTGCGGCCGCGGAACCAGAGCCGGCGGCTTCGGACTAGGGCTGGCCGGCGGCGACCATGCCGGCGAACTTGCGGCGGTAGGCGGCCGGCGTCAGGCCCGCCTTGCGCTTGAAGAGACGCCGGAAGGAGGCCGGGTCGTCGTAGCCCACCGTCTCGGCAATCTCGTCGATGGCGGTGGGCTCGGTCTCAAGGATCTGCTTGGCCTCCTCGACCCGGAGCGCCTGCACGTAGTCGATCGGCTGGTAGCCGGTGGCTGCCCGAAAGCGCCGCGCGAAGGTGCGCGGGGTCAGCCCGGAGCGCTCGACCATGCGCTGCACCGGGTTGGCGACCGCGTAGTTCTCGGCGATCCAGCTCTGACAGTCGGCGATCACCCCGTCGGAGGAATCGACCCGCTGGTTCATCACGGCAAACGGCAGCTGTCCCTCTTCGTGGCAGGCGAGCAGGAAGACCTTGCTCGTTTGGAGAGCCTGGCGTTGCCCGCAGAAGCGCGCGACCAGGTAGATGGCCAGGTCTTGCCAGGCGGTGACGGCGCCGGCCGTGACGATCCCCTCCTGCTCGCTGGTGAGGCAGAGCACGGAGCCGGTCTGCATCCTCACGTTCGGGTAGCAGCGCTGGAAGAGGTCGCCGTAAGCCCAGTGGGCGGCGGCCTCGCGGCCGTCGAGCAGGCCCGCCTCGGCCAGCACCAGCGAGCCCGAGCAGACGGAGCAGACGAGCGCCCCGCCCGCGTGCACCTTCTTGAGCCAGGCGGTCTCGCGCGGATACTTGTCGCGCGGCGGCTGGTTGATGGGCGTGTACATGTCGCAGACGACGACCACGTCCGCCTGCTCGATCTCGTCGAGGGCGGCGTGCGGCTCCACCATGACGTTGCCGGTGCAGCGGAAGGACTTCGCCTCAGCGGCGGCGATGCGCACGTCGAGGGCGTCCGGTCCGGGCTCGCCAATGGTCATGTCGGGATAGACCGCACCCACCGAGTAGAGCACGTCGTAGAGCCCGTAGAGCACCGAGGGTGAGGTCTCCGGGGCCGCCAGCAGCACGATCAGAGGCTTGTCGGATTCGGCCATTTCGGCCTCCTTTGAGGCTCACGCCCTGTCCAATATGCCTCGATCCTGACGTTTCCGCCACTGATCTGCACGCGTTGCGCGCGTTAGCTTCGGCCCAAGCTCGATTGGACAGCAAGGAACCGGAGACCAAAACCATGAGCATGGATGCCCTGAAACAGACCGACGAAGACCAGTTCACCGCCGCCGTCGAGGCCCTCGGCGGGCGCCTGCGCGGTCAAGTGATCCAGCCGGGCGACGATGGCTACGACGCGGCGCGGCTGATCTGGAACGGCATGTTCGACAAGAAGCCGGCGCTGATCGCCCGCTGCAACGGTACCGCCGATGTGATCGAGGCGGTGAACTTCGCGCGCGAGAACGATTTGCTGACGGCGGTGCGCTGCGGCGGCCACAACTCGGGCGGCAGCGGCTCCTGCGACGGCGGCATCCTGATCGACCTCTCGGCCATGAACGCCGTCCATGTCGACCCACGGACGCGCCGGGCCCGGGTCCAGGGCGGCGCCACCTGGGGCGACTTCGACCGCGAGGCCCAGCTCCACGGCCTGGCCACCCCGGGCGGCGTCGTCTCGGCGACCGGCGTCGGCGGCCTGACCTTGGCCGGCGGCCTGGGCTGGCTGCGCGGCAAGCACGGCCTCAGCCTCGACAACCTGGTCTCGGTCGACATCGTCACGGCCGACGGCGTGCTGCGCACGGCAAGCGAGGAGGAGAACGCCGAGCTTTTCTGGGGCGTGCGCGGCGGCGGCGGCAACTTCGGCGTGGTCACCTCCTTCGAGTTCCGCGTCCATCCCATCGGGCCGACGGTCATGCTGGTCCTGCCCATCTACCGGGCCGAGGATGCGCCCGCGGTCGTGCGCGGCTGGCGCGATTTCCTGGCGACGGCGCCCGACGAGATCTGCGGCACCCTGGTCGAGTTCTCGACCGTCCCCGCCGATCCCGAGTTTCCCGAGGAGGCCTGGGGTGCCAAGGTGATGGTGGTGGCGGGCGTCTGGAACGGTCCGGCCGACGAGGGCGAGGCCGCGGTCCAGCCCCTGCGCGAGCTGGCCGAGCCCCTGCTCGATTTCTCCGGCCAGATGGCCTACTGCGACGTGCAGCAGCTCTACGACGGGCTGTTCCCCAAGGGCGTCCACCGGACCTACTTCAAGTCGATCTACCTGAACGGTTTGGACGACGCCATGATCGACGAGATCGCGCCGCGCGCCGCCGAACGGCCGTCCGATCTCACCCTCTGCTCGGTCTGGCATCTGGGCGGCGCCACCAGCCGGGTGGCCGGGGACGCCACCGCCTTCGGTGCGCGGGACATGGGCTGGATGCTGAGCATCGACTGTGTCTGGGAGGACCAGGCCGACGACGAGAAGAACATCGACTGGGCGCGCGCCTTCTGGGGCGACATGAAGCACCATTCCGACGGCCGCGCCTACCTCAACTTCGCCGGCCTCGGCGAAGAGGGCGAGGCCCTGGTGCGCAGCAGCTACGGCGGCGACAACTACGAGCGCCTGTCCGCCCTCAAGGCCGAGTACGACCCGACCAACCTCTTCCGCCTCAACCAGAACATCAAGCCGAAGGCGTGAGCACGGCTTCAGCGAGCGGATCGCTGAGCGCTCCTACGACGACCCGGACTGCGCGCTGGAGCTGGCTGGTTGCAATCGACTTCGAGGTCATGATCGCCAAGGCCGCGTGAGGGCGGACGCCGCCGCCTTTCGCCAGGGCATCTACTGCGGCGGGTTGAAGACTGGTAGCCTGACGCCTCCTTGTCCGGCCATGCCACCCGGACCCTGCACGGGAGCGTCCCATGAGACTTCGACGCCGTACCTTCATGGCCGGCATGCCGGCCGCCGCCGCGACGGCGGCATTACCTGCCTGCCTTGGCCGGGCGCGCGCTGCCGCGGCAGAGCCGCGCAACGTCAGTTTCACGTCCGCCTCGGCGCTTCCGGCCGCGGAGCGCGCGCGGCATGAGCGCTACATGGCGGAGGCCCTGGACCTGGCCGAGGCAGATCCGCCGCCACCCTATACGGCGCTCATCGTCGACCGCTCGCGGGACGAGGTCATCTGCCGCTCGGGCGGACGGCACCGGGAGGCCCGCATCCTGCACGCCGAGCTGGTGGCGCTCATGGAATGTGGCAAGCGTGAACCGCGAGAGAACTGGCCCAACTTCACGCTCTACGCCACGGGCGAGCCCTGCCCCATGTGCATGAGCGCCGCCGTCTGGAGCCGCGTGCCCGAGGTGGTCTACGCCATCTCCGCCGAGGCGATTGCCGGGCTCGGCCTCAACCAGTTCCGCCTGGACAGCCCCGCGGTCGCCGCCTCCGCGCCCTTCTACAGCGGACGCATCGTCGGCGGCGTCCTGGAGGCGCGCGCCTACGAGATCTTCCGTCCCTGGGCCGAATCACGGAAGTGATGGGCGCGGCCGGGATCGGCAAGCACCTGGGTGAGGGCGCCCGTGTCGATGTCGTACATATAGCCGTAGACATTGGCATGCGGGGGCGTGCCGGCGGACTCGCGGATCAGCCTGGCGTCATGCTTGAGCGACGAGACGTAGTCGCTGATGCGGACGCTCTCCTCATCGTAGAGGCCGACGATGTCGGCGCCATGCTCCTCGCGGAAGGCCTCGACGATTCCCTCGGCCGTGTAGGAGGTGGCGCCGCAATGGGTGTGATGGACGACGACCAGGTTCTCGATGCCGAAAAGATGCTGGGCCACGGTGATGGAGCGCAGCGCGTCGACGGCGCGGCCGCCGGCCACCACGACCTCGAAGAGGCTGGTGGTGGAGGCGACCTTGTTGCCGGCCTCGTCGGTGACGACCTCGCCTGGATAGACCTCGCCGAACTGACGGGCGACCGCCTCCGGAATGCCGGCGGCGCGCGGGTCATAACAGTAGATCACCAGGGTCCTCAGGGGCACCGCCTTGGCGAACTCCGCGCGGACGGCGGGCTCGTCGTAGCCGGGCTGTGCCGAGAAGGCGTAGGCGTCGAAGTTCGGTTCCCTGCTGGACATGGTCTTGCTCCTTCGTGCAATCGCTGGTCTTGGATTCAGTTCGCTTGTTTCAGCGCGGTCTCGACCAGGGGCGCGTAGCCTTGGTGGGCGAGGCTCGCGCCGATGCGGCGGAAGTAGGACTCCTCGCCCTCGATCCCGAGCGCGTCGACGATTCGGTTCACGTAGTTGAAGAGAGCGATGACGTTGATCGCGTCCTCGATGGCCTGCTCGCTCCAGCCGGCGGTGAGGAGGGCGTCGATGTCGGCGCGCTCCATCCGCTCGGGCTTGTCGGTCAGCTTGGCCGCGAACGTCAGAAGGGCGCGGAAGCGCGGGCTGAAGGCCTCGCTCTGCGGATCGGCCGCGAGGGCATCGATCATGTGCTGGTCGACCCCCATCGCCGCCAGTGTCCAGCGGTGGGCGCCGACGCAGAAATCGCAGCCGTTCCTGCGCGAGACCTGCTCGGCGAGCATCTCCCGTTCGGCCTTGGTGAGTTCGGAGGGGCGCGTCATGACGCCCTCGATGAACTGGAGCAGCGGCGCGTAGAGCTTCGGGTCGCGGAGGAAGACGTCGGCGATCCCCGGCATGCCGTCGGTGTAGCTGAGGTATGACATCTGCGGATCTCCTGTTGCGTGTTTCAGAACGATCGATATGGAAATGATAAAAATTTTTAGTCGAGGGCGCGCAGGGCGGTCGCGATGTAACGGCGTAGGAAGGCGTCGCTCCGTCCCGCTCGCACCAGCATCCCGATGCCGTAGACCGTGGCGGTAAGGAACTCGGCGAGGGCGGCGGGGTCGGCGTCCGGGGCGATCTCGTCCTCGATCTGGCTCTCGGCGAGGCGACGCCGGAAGGCATCCTGCAGCAGCTTCATGTGGGCCCGAACCTGGGCGGCTGCCGTCTCGTCATGGGGCGCCAGCTCGATGGCGGTGTTGCACATCAAGCATCCGACCCGCCCGTCGGGCGTCTGCATGAGCTTCAGCACCCGCTCCAGGGTGCTGGCAATCGCCCCGCGCGCGGGTCCCGGCCGGTTCAGCACCGAGAGGACGTCGGCCGTCACGGTCTTCCGGTAGTGGTCGAGGGCGGCGAGGAAGAGCCCGTGCTTGCTCTCGAACTGGCCGTAAAGCCCGTAGGGTCCGACCTCCGTCCGCTCGACCAGGTCCCGGATCGAGGTGTCGTGGTAGCCCCGGGCGCGGAACTGGCGCGTCGCCTTTGCCAGCGCCTCCTCGGGATCGAATTCTCTTGGTCTTGGCATCGACAGTTTATTCCATATTGACTGTTTTGAAATAAGAAGAACGATGGCCGCCGTCAAGGGCTGGCGTCATGAACGCCCTTCACCCGGTTGTGGTGGGGGAGGCTCCTCGCGGTGCTGCCGACCGCGGCTCAAGTCGCGCGGTCGAGCGGCACGGTGATCTCGTAGAGGAGGAGCAGCAGACAGCAGAGCAGGCGCCGGTCGATCCGGGTGCCGGCAGGCTCCAGGCGCAGCAGCGGATCGCTGGCGGTTACCAGTGTCTTGAAGAAACCCTTGATGCCGCCGTCCGACGCTTTCTCGCGCTTTTCCTCCTGGACGGAGCCGACCAGGTCGCCACCGCTGACGAGCGCGTAGCGGGAGACGGCGCCGCCCAGGGCCTGCATAGCGATCTTGTCGGTCGTGGACTGAGGATCGATGGCGCGGAAGCGCTCCACGCCGGCGGTGTCGAGGCCGGCCCAGAAGCCGCGGGCGAAGATCTTCTGCTTCAGGACGCCGAGCGGCTCTCCCTCGTGTCCCGCGGTCCCGTCGGTCAGCCGCCAGGTCATGGGCATGATGACCCGGGTCGGCTTCACGGCGAAGGCGGACGCGCCGGCGCCGTCGAAGACCTCGACCCGGCGGCTCGCCACGTGGCCGACGATGTCGCAGCCGTAGAGCGCCCGGCCCGTCGCCTCGTCGAGGAAGCGCACGGATTTCTTGTAGCCCTTGGGCTTGCCTTCGGGCTCGAAAGCCGTGCGCATGCGGATGGCGTGGACCGTCGTTTCGGCAGAGGTCATGGCTGGTCCCGCTCCACCGCTCTGGGCGCCCGACGCGGCGCGGCCGCTAGAGCGGGATGGGATGAGATTGAACCACGCTGACGGAGCGATTTTGGCCGGACGTTAGGCCAAGGACAATTGCTGGGACGAAGGACATGCCGAAGCATATTCGAGGAGGAGCGACGCGGCGTCCGGCCAAAAGCGCCCGTCCCGTACGGGTTGGCCTGGGTTGGCCCGCCGCGGCGTTGCGGGCCTTGCCCGATGCCCCGCGTCGCGCTTCGGCCCGCGCCTAGCGGACCGAGCCAACCCAGGCCAACAGCGTTGATCCAATCTCATCCCATCCCGCTCTAGTCCGCCTGCAGGTACCAGGCGTACTCGGCGGGGCTGATCTCGGCCTCGAAGGCGTCCAGTTCGCCGAGCTTGGTGGCGGCGTAGACGGCGACGTACTCCTCGCCCAGGTAGTCGGTGAGCTTGTTTGGGGCCTGCAGGCGCTCGAAGGCGCGGCGTGGGCGGAAGGGCAGCTCGGGGTCGTAGGACTCGCCGGCGTTGCCTTCGGCCAGCGGGCCCGGGTCGATCTCCTTGACCAGGCCGTGGTGGACCCCCGCCAGCAGGGTCGCCAGCACCAGGTAGGGATTGGCGTCGGCGCCGGCGATGCGGTGCTCGATGCGCCGCGCCTTGCCCTCGCCGAGCGGAATGCGCAAGGCCACCGAGCGGTTCTCGAAGTCCCAGGAGCGCTGCACCGGCGTGAAGACGTTGGGCTTGAAGCGGCGGTAGGAATTGACGTTGGGGGCGAGGATGCCCATGGACTCGGGCATGAGGTCCAGGACGCCGCCGATGGCGTGCAGGAGCGCCGGGCTCGCCGGCTCCTTGCCGCCGTCGAAGACGTTGTGCCCGCGCTCGTCCAGGAGACTCATGTGCAGATGCAGGCCGCTGCCGGTCTGCTCCGGATAGGGTTTGGCCATGAAGGTGGCCTGCATGCCGTGGCGCCTGGCGACGCCCTTCACCGCGCGCTTGAACAGCACCGCCTGATCGGCCGCCAGCAGAGGGTCGTCCAGATGCTGCAGGTTGATCTCGAACTGGCCCGGCGCGTACTCCGAGGACATGGCGGCGGCGGGGATGTCCTGGACGGTGCAGGCCTCGGAGACGTCCTGCAGGACCCGGGCGTAGGCGTCCATGTCGGCCATGGCGTAGACCTGGGTCGCCGAGTCCCGCTCGCCGCTGGCAGGCGACAGCGGTGGCTGCGGCGCGCCGCCGGGTGCGCGCTCCCGGTCCAGCAGGTAGAACTCCAGCTCGAAGGCGACCACGGGACGCAGCTTCAGCTCGGCGAAGCGTGCCAGCACCCGCCCGGCCACGGTGCGCGGCTCGAAGCGGAAGGGGCTGCCGTCCTTCTCCAGGAAGCGCAGCAGCACCTGGGCCGTCGGCACCTCGGCCCAGGGCACCGGCTTCAGGGTCGCCGGGTCGACCTTGACCGGGCTGTCGGGATCGCCGTCGGAGAAGCCGTAGCCGAGGGGATCGCTGCTGGCGCCCTGGGCGTCGAGCAGGAACACCGAGCCGGGCACGGCAAGGGTGCCGGTCAGGATCTTGGCGAGCTGGTCGATGGGATAGCGCTTGCCGCGCACCACCCCGGCGAGGTCCGCGTAGATGGTGTCGAGCCACCGGATCTCCGGGTGGTCGGCCAACAGCTTCGCGGCTTCCTTGGGCAGCTTGGCGGCGGAAGCGCCGTTTCCCTTCGGCATGGGACCGGTATCGCCCGCCGGCGCCGCGCCGGTCAAGCCCTCACGGCCCGGCGGCGCGAAGCGTGCGGGAGGGTCGAGGGGCCTCAGTCGAACTCGACGACCGCGTCCACCTCGACCGAGACGCCGACCGGGAGCGCGCCGGCCGAGACCGCCGCGCGGGCGTGCTTGCCCTTGTCGCCGAAGACCTCGACCATGAGGTCGGAGACGCCGTTGATGACCTGGGGCTGCTGGGTGAACTCGGGGATCGAGTTCACGAAGCCGCCCAGCTTGACGACCCGGACCACCCGGTCGAGATCGCCGCCGAGCGCGCTCTTCAGCTGGGAGAGGATGTTGATGCCGCAGATCCGCGCCGCGGCCTGGGCGTCCTCGACCGAGATCTCGCTGTCCACCTTGCCGACATACTTGAACTCGCCGCCCTCGATCGGCACCTGGCCGGAGACGAAGATCAGATTCCCGGTGACCACGTAGCCCACGTAGTTGGCCACCGGCGCCGCCGGCTCCGGCAGCGCGATGCCCAGTTCCTCGAGGCGCGCGTCGATCTTTCCAGCCATGTCCCTTGCCCTCCCTCTCGTGGCGTTTGCTGCTCTCGCGTGTTTGCGACGGACGCGAAGATAGCCGGGGCCACGCGTCCGGACAATCCCGTCGGCTCAGAGTCCCTTCGGGCGGTCAAAAAAAGAGCCGGGGCGGCTCAATAACCGCCCCGCAAGAGCACAGGGTAAAGCCCTGCTGTGGGTATTCGGAACGCCGTGGCGTCCCGGAGGTGCGTGCCGTTCGTTACGAGCAGCCGCTGGTTGCGCCGCAGGTGGCACACTTGAGGCAGGTGCCGTTGCGCACCAGGGTGAAGTTGCCGCATTCGCCGCAGGAATCGCCCTCGTAGCCCCTGAGGCGCGCCTCGCGGACACGCTCCAGGCGGAGATCCACCTGGACTGCGGCGGCGGTGCTCTCGACGGTCATGGCGCCGGTCGCGCCCAACGGCTCGGGCTGTCCCACACCGGATTGTCCCACACCGGCCGCGCTCGCCAGCTCGGCCGTGGCGGCCGCGCGGTTCGTGTTCGCCTGCGCCTGAGCGCCGCCGTTGAAGACCAGGAGCTGGTTGCGCACGTAGCCGGTCGAGGCGACCCGGCGCACGGTCTCGGCCACCGGGTCCGTCGCGCCGTCGCCGAGGTCACCCTCGCCCTCGCCGCGGCCCACGGAATCGGGCAAGAGGTCGCCGGGCTCGGCGTGGGCGAGATCGTTGCGCCCCAGGTAGGAGACGGCCAGCTCGCGGAAGATGTAGTCGAGCACCGAGGTCGCCATCTTGATGGCGTCGTTGCCTTCCACCATGCCCGAGGGCTCGAAGCGGGTGAAGGTGAAGGCCTCGACGTACTCCTCCAGCGGCACGCCGTACTGCAGGCCGATCGAGATGGCGATGGCGAAGTTGTTCATCAGGCTGCGGAAGGCGGCGCCCTCCTTGTGCATGTCGATGAAGATCTCGCCGACCCGGCCGTCCTCGTACTCGCCGGTCCTGAGATAGACCTTGTGCCCGCCGACGATGGCCTTCTGGGTGTAGCCCTTGCGCCGCTGGGGCAGGCGGGTGCGCTCGTTGATCCGCTCGACCACCCGCTCGATGATGCGTTCGGCGACGATCTCGGCCCGCTCGCCCGCGGGCGCTGCGGCGATCCGCTCGGCGGTCTCCTCGAGATCGTCCTCGCTGTCGAACAGCGCAGAGGACATGGGCTGCGAGAGCTTGGAGCCGTCCCGGTAGAGGGCGTTGGCCTTCAGGCCCAGGCGCCAGGACAGCATGTAGGCGTCCTTGCAGTCCTGCACGCTGGTCTGGTTGGGCATGTTGATGGTCTTGGAGATGGCGCCCGAGATGAAGGGCTGGGCGGCCGCCATCATGCGGATGTGGCTGTTCACCGAGAGGTGGCGCCGGCCCATGCGCCCGCAGGGATTGGCGCAGTCGAAGACCGGCAGATGCTCCGCCTTCAGCCCCGGCGCGCCCTCCAGCGTCATGGCGCCGCAGCAGTAGACGTTGGCCGCCTCGATCTCCGCCTTGCTGTAGCCGAGCGCCGCCAGGAGGTCGAAGGCGACGTCGTTGAGACGCTCCGCCTCGATGCCCAGCACCTGGGTGCAGAAGTCCTCGCCGAGCGTCCACTTGTTGAAGGCGAACTTGATGTCGAAGGCGCTGGCGAGCTCGTCCTCGAGCGCCCGGAGCGCCGTCTCGGTGAAGCCCTTTTCCCGCAGGCTGGCGTGGCTGACGCCGGGCGCCGAGCGCAGCGTGCCGTGGCCCACGGCGTAGCGGATGATGGCCTCGATCTCGGCCTCGTTATAGCCGAGTGTGCGCAAGGCCTCGGGCACCGTGCGGTTGATGATCTTGAAATAGCCGCCGCCGGCCAGCTTCTTGAACTTGACGACGGCGAAGTCGGGCTCGATCCCGGTGGTGTCGCAGTCCATCACCAGGCCGATCGTGCCCGTGGGTGCGATGACGCTGGCCTGGGCGTTGCGGAAGCCGTGGGCCTCACCCAGCTCGAGGGCTGAGGTCCAGGCCCGGCGGGCCGCCTGCGCCAGGCCCGCATCGGGGCAGACCTCGGCGTCGAGGGGCACCGGCGGCACCGAGAGGCGCTCGTAGCCCGCCTCCTTGCCGTAGGCGGCGAGGCGGTGGTTGCGGACCACCCGCAGCATGTCCTCGCGGTTTTCCTGGTAGCGCGGGAAGGGGCCAAGCTCGCCCGCCATCTCGGCCGAGGTGGCGTAGGAGACGCCCGTCAGGATGGCGCTGATCGCCGCGCAGACGGCCCGGCCGTCCTCGGAATCGTAAGCCAGGCCGCGGGCCATCAAGAGGCCGCCCAGGTTGGCGTAGCCGAGGCCCAGGGTGCGGAAGTCGTAGGACAGCTGGGCGATCTCGCGCGAGGGGAACTGGGCCATGAGGACCGCGATCTCGAGGGTCAGGGTCCAGAGCCGGACGGCGTGCTCGAAGCCGGCGACGTCGAAGCGCGCGCCCCGGCCGCCCGGCTTGCCGCGGAAGGCCATGAGGTTGAGGGACGCCAGGTTGCAGGCCGTGTCGTCGAGGAACATGTACTCCGAGCAGGGGTTGGACGCATTGATGCGCCCGGAGCGCGGGCAGGTGTGCCACTCGTTGATGGTGGTGTCGTACTGCACCCCCGGATCGGCGCAGGACCAGGCGGCGTAGGCGATCTCGTCCCACAGATCGCGGGCCCGCAGGGTCTTCGCCACGGCGCCGTCGGTGCGCCGCATGAGGTCCCACTCGCCGTCCATCAGCACCGCTTCGATGAAGGCGTTGGGCACCCGCACGGAGTTGTTGGAGTTCTGGCCCGAGACGCTGAGATAGGCGTCGGAGTCCCAGTCGGTGTCGTAGACCTTGAACTCGATGGAGCGGTAGCCCTGGCGGGCGAACTGGATCACCCGCTGAATGTAGTTGTCTGGGATCATGGCGCCGCGGGCCGCGCGCAGGGCGGCTTTCAGCGCCTTGTTTACTTTCGGATCGAAGGCATCCGAGGTGTCGTCGGTGGCGCTTTCGACACCGCCTTCGTCGTCCGCCTTTTCGCCCAGCGTCTTGTCCTGGTGGGCGTGGCAGGCGGCGATGATGGCGTTCAGGTGCCGGTTGCAGAGCTTGGAGCCGGTGACCATGGCGGCCACCTTCTGCTCCTCCACCACCTTCCAGGCGATGTAGTCCTCGATGTCCGGGTGGTCGAGGTCGACGGTCACCATCTTGGCGGCGCGGCGCGTGGTGCCGCCCGACTTGATGGCGCCCGCCGCCCGGTCGCCGATCTTGAGGAAGCTCATGAGGCCCGAGGACTTGCCGCCGCCCGAGAGGGTCTCGCCCTCGCCGCGCAGGCGGGAGAAGTTGGTGCCCGTGCCCGAGCCGTACTTGAAAAGACGCGCCTCGCGCACCCAGAGGTCCATGATGCCGTTCTCGTTCACCAGGTCGTCCGCGACCGACTGGATGAAGCAGGCGTGGGGCTGGGGGTGCTCGTAGGCGCTCTCGGAGCGCACCAGCCGGCCGCTCTCGTAGTCCACGTAGTAGTGGCCCTGGCTGGGCCCGTCGATGCCGTAGGCCCAATGAAGGCCCGTGTTGAACCATTGCGGCGAGTTGGGCGCCGCCATCTGGCGCGCCAGCATGTGGCGCATCTCGTCGTAGTAGGCGCGGGCGTCTTCCTCGCGGTCGAAGTAGCCGCCCTTCCAGCCCCAGTAGGTCCAGGTGCCGGCCAGTCGGTGGAAGACCTGCTTGGCGCTGGTCTCGCCACCGTTCCGCGCGTCATCCGGCAGGTTTGACAGGGCTTGGTCGTCCGGCACCGAGCGCCACAGCCATGAGGGAACGCCGTTCTCCTCGACGTGTTTCAGACGATGCGGGACGCCGCGCTTGCGGAAGTATTTCTGGGCCAGGATGTCGCAGGCGACCTGGCTCCAGCTGGCCGGCACCTCGATCTCTTCGGACTTGAAGACCAGGGAGCCGTCGGGATTGCGAATTTCACTCGAAGTGACGCGGAACTCGATGCTCTCGTATATGTCTTTGCCGGCTTCGGTGAAACGCCGTGAAATCCGCATACGATGGTCCCCTCTCGCACTCTACTGTTGCCCTGCGCGAAGGGAGCGGCACCAACCGTTCCGGCAGCGCGATTGCACTGCCGGCGGCCCGCCCCCCGTTTGGTCCCTCCTGGACCGACCGGCGGGCGCGACGACCCAACCGGTCCACATCTTGGTGAAGGCGGGCAGTTAATCACAACATCTGGGGCCCGGCAATAGACCTGGTGGAGCCCTTGTGGAAAAGCCCGAAATCGGCGGTTCTTGGCTGGCCGGGGAGGCTCGGATCAGGGCTCGACTCGATAGGGCGCGGGGACGAAGAAGAGGTGGTCGTGGCGCTCGGCGGCCAGGTGGCAGGCGATGCAGTAGTCGACGCGGCTGGAGTCCCGGCCCCGGGTCTCGCCGAAGACCTGGCCGTCGGGCCGGATCTGGATGTAGCGCCAGTCGCCACTCACGTAATTGAAACCCTTGGGCATTTTCTCCATGACGAAGAGCGGGCCCGGGCGCACCTCGCCGTCCCGGGCGACGAAGAAGCTGTCCTTGGCGATGACGGAGCCGACGGGCAGCGTGCCCGCCGTCTCGAATCCGCCGTAGGCCTGGGCCGTCTCGTTGACGTAGTTGTTGAGGTAGAGGTTGCCGTGGGTGGAGGAGAGGTAGGGCGCGCTGTTGTAGCGCCGCCAGCGGGGATAGGCCTCCGCGACCGGGTGGCCGCCCGCGGCGTAGCCCGCGCTCAGGCTACCGGCCAGCTCGCGGTAGAGGGCTTCGGCCTCTTCGGGCGAGAGGCTCGCCGGGCGACGGGTGCGCAGGTGGCGCCGGGGCTCATACTGGTCGCTGCTGGTCTGGGCCACCTGCAGCGGGCCGCCGGCCTGGGCCGAGGGCCCGGAGGCGGACGTGGCCAGCAGGACAAGCGCGCAGCACGCGAGGACAAGAACACGCCGCATTGGGTCGACTCCTTGGACCACAATGCTAGCGCCCGGGCCGGATCACGGAGCGTCACGGCTGAGTGACGGCCGATCACAAAGCGGCGACTGGTGGCGGATGCTGGCGAATCGTCCGCGGCGGCTCGACTTTCAGGAGTTGGCCGGGGGGTCCAGGACGACGGCGTCCACCTTCTCATCGTAGAAGGCCAGATGGTCCCGGATGCGCGCCACCTCGGGCAGGGGATCGGCGTAGAACCAGGCCAGGTCCGGATGAAGGTTTTCGCCGACGCGCAGGGAATAGTACCCGGCCGTTCCCTTGTAGGGGCAGGCCGTCTCCTTGTCCGAGGGCACCAGTAGATCGGCACGCACGTCCTCGCGGGGGATATAGGCCCGGCGCGGCAGGCCGGTCTCGAACAGCAGGCGCGCCCGCTCGGTCTCCGCCACCGTCACGCCGTCCACCACGACCCGCAGCGGCCGATGGGTCTCCAGGATGTCGATGCGCACGAAGGGGTCGCGGGCGTGCACGAAGACCTCCTCGTCCTCTTCCAGCCAGCGGTCCATGCGATCCCAATAGAAGGCGACGGTGCCGCGGATCTCCGGCACCTCCCGGTAGGGGGTCTCGTAGCTCCAGGCCGCGTCCTCCGCCCGGCGCCCGCCGGCGGCGAGGGTCCAGTGTGAGGCGTGCCCCTTGAAGGGGCAGTAGGTGCGGTGATCGCTGGGCTCCATCAGGTCCCGGCGCACGTCCTCCTCCGGGAAGTAGTAGACCGGCACGTGGCCGGTCTCGCGCAGCAGCAGCACGCGGGTGCTGTCGGCGACCGTCACGCCGCCGAGCTGGGCGCGCACCCGCTTCTCGCAGGGCAGAAACGCGACCCGGTAGCCGGGATGCTTCGCGAAGCCGGGTGCCGGCGGGGCCGGGCTGGCGGTCTCGGACATGGGCTCGTTCTCCTTGCAACGCCGGGCTCCCCGCAAGCCGGGACCCCAGACCTTAGACTTTAGACTTTGTGTGCGAGGGGCAGATTGACCAGCAGGTTCTGGGGCTTGAGGCGCAGGCGCGAGTCCTCGCTCATGGCCATGGCGAGATAGACCGGCCGGCCGGCGATGTCGGGGCGCATGGCCCGGGGGTCGCGAAACTCCAGGCGGAAGAGAGAGAGGAGCCGGGCGAGGCGGGCCTCGTCCACCTCCACCCCTTGATAGAGGTCGTTGAGGAGCGCGCTGCCCTCGGCGTCGAGGCCGACGTGCCAGACCCAGCGCTCGTCGCGGATCTGCTGGACCGGCTGCAGCGAGACCTCGACGGCGAGAAAGTGGCGCACCCAGGCCTCCAGCACGCGGGCGAGGGCGTCGAGGCCGCCGCCGGCAAAGGTCAGGCCGAGCACCGTGTCGTAGGCCTGGTCGCGGCCCCAGTAGAGCGCCGCGTTCGCTTCGTCGAGCACGTCGAGCTCGACGCTCTTCACCGGCGTCTGGGCCTGGGCGATCAGCTGGCCGATGGCGCCGAAGCCGCCGGTGCGGGCATACATCTCCACCGTCTCGGCGTCGGCCGCCAGCACGTTTCCGTCCTGGATCGTCACCCGCTGCTCGCGGAACAGCAGCTCGGCCGCGCGCGCCCTCAGGCCGTCCTCGCAGCCGTCCAGGATCCGCCGCAGGATCACGTGGCAGAGCTGGTCGAGGAAGAGGGGCGGGACGGGCGCGCCCTGGCCGCTCTCCGCCCCCGCGAAGCAGGCGAGATAGCAGGCCTCCAGGGTCCCGGCGGCCAGCAGGCGGTCGCGGAAGGCGAGCAGCACCTGGTAGTTCTCCCGGGCGTCGGGATCGGCGAGGCCGGCCAGCTCCTCCGCGGCCACGGCCCGGCGGGGCGCGTCCATCAGGTCCGCGTGCAGCGCCCGCTCCGCCGCGCAGGACTCCTCCACCGGGCGGATCTCCGGGCGCATCAGATAGGCGCGCAGGAAGTCGTCCGTCACGCCGAGACGGCCGTCGGCCGTGACGTCGAGCAGGTGGTAGCCGGAGTCGCGCCAGAAATCGCCCATGGCGGCCCGGTATAGCCTAGGCGTGCGGCCTTGGGCCAGGGACCTGCGGCCTGCCCATGCCGCTCTGCCGGGGTCTGGACGCCCCGTCTTCCAGGTGTAATAGTCGCCGCGCCGAGCCGGAGCCGCTCGAGCGGCGGTGGCCGGCCGGCGGAGGCAGGACATGTCGAGCATAAACCTGGGAACGCGGATCTACACCTGGCTGCGCGGCGACCTGGTCGGACGCGACGCGGCCGGGAACCGCTACTACCGGGAAAAGGGCGGCGGCTGCGTCCATCCCGACAGCATCCGCAAGGAACGCCGCTGGGTGATCTACAACGGAGACGTCGAGGCGAGCCGCGTGCCGGCGGAGTGGCATGCCTGGCTGCACCACACGGTCAAGGACCCGCCGCCCGAGGGCGGGCCGCCGCGCCGGCCTTGGCAGAAGGACCATCAACCCAACCTGACCGGCACCGAACGGGCCTACCGGCCGCCCGGCCACACCCTGCTGGGCGGCCAGCGGGATCGGGCGACCGGCGACTACGAGCCCTGGACGCCCGAGTAGGGCGCGCCGGGCCGACGCTTCCCGGTCGGGAGGAGCTTCCCATATGAAGAGGAACATCATCGAGACCGTGCTGGGCGGCGTCGTCCTGCTGGTAGCCGTCGGCTTCCTGGTCTTCGCCTTCCAGTCGGCGGGCCTGTCGGGCGGTGAAGGGGGCTACGAGGTGACCGCCGACTTCACCGATGCCTCGGGCCTCGCGCCCGGCGCCGAGGTCCGCATGTCCGGCGTGAAGATCGGCACCGTGGTCAGCCAGAGCCTCGATCCGGAGACCTACGACGCAGTGGTGGTCCTCTCGGTCGACGAGCGGGTGCAGCTGCCCTTGGACACCTCGGCCCGGGTGATCCCCGACGGCCTGCTGGGCGGGAACTTCGTCGCGCTCGAGCCCGGCGGCGACATCGACATGATCGAGCCGGGCGGCAAGCTGGAGTTCACCCAGGGCGCCATCAACGTGGTGGACCTGCTCGGCCGCTTCGTCTTCAGCGCCGGTGACAGCGGGAACGGGGACAAGTAGCATTTTCCCGGCCGTGCGGGTTGCCGCGGGCCGGCCCATCGTCGAATTGGAAAGCGAGACCATGAGCGCCCCGCGCCAAAGCTGGGACCCCGATCGCTATGCGCGCAACGCCGGCTTCGTGGCTGAGCTGGGAGCGCCGCTGATCGCGCTGCTGGCGCTCCGGCCCGGCGAGCGGGTGCTGGACCTGGGCTGCGGCGACGGCGCGCTCACCGAGAAGATCGCCGAGGCCGGCGCCCGGGTGGTGGCGCTCGACGCCAGCGCCGAGCAGATCGCGGCGGCGCGCGACCGGGGGCTCGACGCCCATGTGGCCGACGCCCACGAGCTCGCCTACGAGGAGGAGTTCGACGCCGTCCTCTCCAATGCGGCACTGCACTGGATGACGCGCCCCGATGCGGTGATCGACGGCGTCTGGCGGGCCTTGAAGCCGGGTGGCCGCTTCGTCGGCGAGAAGGGCGGTGCCGGCAACGTGGACTCGGTGCGCCGGGCGCTGGTCGCGGCGCTGGACCGGCGCGGCCTGGACGGCGCGGCGGCCGATCCCTGGTACTTCGCCTCGCCGGAGGACTACCGCCGCCGCCTGGAGGCGAGGGGCTTCGAGGTCGAGCGCATGGAGCTGATCGATCGCCCGACGCCCCTGCCGGGCGGCCTGGGAGACTGGCTGGAGACCTTCGCCGAGGCGTTCGTCCTGCGCCTGCCGGAGGACGAGCGGCCGGCCCTGATCGCCGAGGTCGAGGCGGCGACGCGGGACCGCCTCTGCGACGCCGAGGGCCGCTGGACGGTCGACTACGTGCGCCTGCGCTTCGTCGCCCGCAAGCCCGCCCGATAGAGAGCGCTGGGCGCAGCGCGCTTGCGCGGCGCGGCGCGCTTGCCTATCTCTTCGCCTATGTCTCTCGGCGGCCAGGGCGCCCACTGAAATGACTTCGCGCGAGCAGGACTTCGAGATCCCGGTCTGGCGGCAGCCCGACGGCGAGCCGGTCTCCTGCCTGGAGAAGATCAAGGTCCTCAACGAGAACCTGGAGGAGATCCGCGAGCTGGCCCAGGACGCGCTGGAAGACGGCATCCTCATGGGCTGCGACGAAGACCAGCTGCGCGAGGTCCTCGGCAAGCTGGTGGAGTCCCTGGAGAACCCCTACCGGGGCAAGGGCGGAACCTGATGCGCCGGCTCTTCGTGTCCTTGAGCCTTGGCCTGGCGGTCGCCGCCGGCGGTCTGGCCGTGCCGCGTCAGGCCGGGGCCGAGGTCGCAGTGCTTCAGGGGCTCGACAAGATCACGGCGCGCATCTCCACCCTCCACGTGCCGGTGGATCAGCCGGCCAGCTTCGGCTCGCTGGAGATCATCGTGCGCCGCTGCCAGAAGGCGCCGCCGGAGGAGACGCCCGAATCCTCGGCCTTCCTGGAGATCGTCGACGTGCGGCCGGATTCGCCCTCGGTGCTGCTCTTCACCGGCTGGATGTTCGCCTCCTCGCCGGCCATCTCGGCCCTCGAGCACCCGGTCTACGACATCTGGGTGAAGGACTGCATCCCCGATCCGGAGTTCGAGGACGAGTGACGCGCCTCGGACGGCCGGCGCGGACTGCGCGCCGGTTCCTGCCTTGGCCTCAGGCGGCGGGCCGCTCGCCGTCCATCCGCTCGACCAGCTTTTCGAGCACGTTCTGGGGCGCCGACTCGCCGTAGGGGTCGGTCTCGCAGTTGTCGGAATAGCCGGGCTCCTCGAACCAGGCCTCGACCACGCCGTCGTCGACCACCGCGGCGTAGCGCCAGGAGCGCATGCCGAAGCCCAGATTGTCCTTGCAGACCAGCATGCCCATCTTGCGGGTGAACTCGCCTGAACCGTCGGGGATCAGCTTGACGCGCTCCAGGCCCTGTTGCTTGCCCCAGGCGTTCATGACGAAGGCGTCGTTCACGGAGATGCAGTAGATCTCGTCGATGCCCTTCGCCTTGAAGTCCTCGGCGAGCTTCTCGAAGTCGGGGAGCTGGTAGGTCGAGCAGGTGGGCGTGAAGGCGCCCGGCAGGGAAAACAGCACCGCCCGCTTGCCGGCGAAATAGTCGGCCGTGGTGACCTCTTGCCAGCGGTAGGGATTGGGCCCCTCGACGCTCTCGTCGCGGACGCGGGTCTTGAAGGTGACGTCGGGAAGCTTCTTGCCGATCATGGAATTCTCCTCTCGTGCCTGGACTGAAACGGGGTTCGTTCAACGAGACGCCGCATCGCTCCGCCGGATCCGCCTCCGGGCGCCCCAGTCCCGGCGCCCCAGTCCCGGTTCCGATAAGCGACATAACTAATCTAGAATGCTTCTAATTAGCATTCGCAATCATGATTTCAAGAGACCGAAGTGCGATTTTTTGCGCTTGGCGGGTCCCTGCCAGCACGAACGGAGTTGCGGCTCGCGCCTGCGGATGGATGCGAGGCCGGAGTGGGCCGTCGGGGCGAACCAAACGCTCGGTCGGGTGGCCGGAGCGCGCGCTGAGGGGTGCTGCCTCGGAGGGCCGGTTTCGCGGCGCTTGCGGCTGAGGGCGCCGGGTCTCAGGCGCAGGTGGCGAGGAAGCCGTCCAGCTCGGCGGCGCTCAGGCGGCAGTCGAGCTGGGCCGGCGTGCGCACCGCCTTGGCCAGCCGCTGGCGGTAGTCCTCGCGGCCGATCTCGACCGCGCCGAACTGGCGCAGGTGCGGCGTCTCGAACTGGGTGTCGAGCAGCAGGAAGCCGCATTTCCTCAGGCGGGCGGCCAGGTGGACGAGGGCCACCTTGCTGGCGTCCGTCTCCCGGTGGAACATGCTCTCGCCGAAGAAGGCGGCGCCCAGGGTGACGCCGTAGAGGCCGCCGCAGAGCCGGCCGTCCCGCCAGGCCTCGATGGAGTGGGCGAAGCCCATCTCGAAGAGGCCGTTGTAGAGCCGCTCGATGGTCGGGTTGATCCAGGTCTCCTTGCGCCCAGGCCCCGACTTGGAGCAGGCGTTGATCACCTGGCCGAAGGCGCTGTCGCAGCGCACCTCGAAATCGCCGTGGCGCAGGCGGCGCTTGAGGCGTCGGGGGCAGTGGAAGGTCTCGAGCGGCAGGATTCCCCGCCGGTCCGGGTCTATCCAGTGGATCTCGCGGGAACTGCGGCTTTCGGCCATCGGAAAGATGCCGATGGCATAGGCCCTGAGCAGCAGTTCCGGCGAGAGTTCCATATGCGCCCGGGCCTGCGGCCCTCGTTCAGCTCCGCGAAAGAAAGGCTTCCAGCCATTTTATATCGTACTCGCCGTTGATGAAATCGTTCTCGGCGATCAGCTTCTGGTGCAGCGGAATGGTCGTCGCGATGCCGTCGATGACGAACTCCTCCAGCGCCCGCCGCAGGCGCATGAGGCACTCGTTGCGGGTCTGGCCCTGCACGATCAGCTTGGCGATCAGGCTGTCGTAGTGGGGCGGCACCCGGTAGCCGGCGTAGAGCCCGGAATCGACCCGGACGCCGAGCCCGCCGGGGGCGTGGTAATCGCTCACCGTGCCGGGAGAGGGGGTCAGCTTGAAGGGGTCCTCGGCGTTGATTCGGCATTCGATGGCGTGGCCGGTGAAGGTGATGTCGTCCTGGCTCAGGTCGAGCGCCAGCCCGGCGGCGACCCGGATCTGCTCGCGCACCAGGTCGATGCCGGTGATGGCCTCGGTGATGGGGTGCTCCACCTGCAGGCGGGTGTTCATCTCGATGAAGTAGAAGGTGCCGTCCTGGTAGAGGAACTCCACCGTGCCGGCGCTGCGGTAGCCGAGCCTGCCGGTGGCCTCGGCGACCAGGCGGCCTACGCTCTCGCGCTCGTCGGCGTTGAGGGCGGGCGAGGGGGCCTCCTCGAGCAGCTTCTGGAAGCGCCGCTGCAGGGAGCAGTCGCGCTCGCCCAGGTGGATCACGTTGCCCTTGCCGTCGGCCAGGACCTGGACCTCGATGTGGCGCGGGTTGGCCAGGAACTTCTCCAGATAGACCTCCTCGTTGCCGAAGGACGCCTTGGCCTCGGCCCGGGCCGTCTTGAGCTGGCTCGCCAGCTCGTTGTCGTCGTAGGCGATCTTCATGCCGCGGCCGCCGCCGCCGGCCGCCGCCTTGATCAGCACCGGATAGCCGATGCCCTTCGCCACCTCGACCGCCTCCCGGTCGCTCCCCACGGCGCCGTCGGAGCCGGGCACCACCGGCAGGCCGAGCTCCTTGACGGTCTCCTTGGCGGTCACCTTGTCGCCCATCAGGGCGATGTGGCTGGGCTCGGGGCCGATGAAGACGCAGCCGTGCTCCTCGACCATGCTGGCGAAGTCGGCGTTCTCCGAGAGGAAGCCGACCCCGGGGTGGATCGCGTCGGCACCTGTGATGTTGGCGGCCGAGAGGATGGCGGCCACGTTCAGGTAGCTGTCGCGCCCCGGCGGCGGGCCGATGCAGACGCTCTCGTCGGCGAGGCGCACGTGCATGGCGTGCTCGTCGGCGGTGGAGTGGACGGCGACCGTCTTGATGCCCATCTCGCGGCAGGCGCGGTGGATGCGCAGCGCGATCTCGCCCCGGTTGGCGATCAGGATCTTTTCGAACACGGGATCTTCTCGGACGACGGGGAGGCCTCGGACAACGGGGAGGTCTCGGGCAAGGCGGTCTTCTCGGGCAAGATGCGCGGCGCTCCCGCTACTCGATCACCATCAGCGGCTCGCCGAACTCGATCGGCTGACCATCTTGAATCAGGATCTGCGTGACCTTCCCGGCGCGCGGGCTGGGAATGGGGTTCATCACCTTCATGGCCTCGATGATGGCCAGGGTGTCGCCCTGGGCCACCTGGTCGCCGACGCTGACGAAGGCGGGTGCGCCGGGCTCGGGGGCGACGTAGACGGTGCCCACCATGGGCGCGGCGACGGCGTTGGCGGAGACCGCGTCGCGCTCGGCGGAGGCCTCGGCCGGCTCCTCGTGGGCTGCGGGGCCGGCATAGGCCGCCGCCGCGGGCGCCGGCATCATGGCGGCGGCGAGGGTCCTGGCGACTCGGATGCGGCGGCCTTCGGCCTCGTACTCGATCTCCGTCAGGCCGGTTTCCTCCAGCAGCTCGGACAGCCTGCGGACCAGTCCCTCGTCGAATTCCAGCTTGGCCATGGGCTCTACGTCTCTTCGCTCTCGATCAGGCGGCGGGCCAGCGCGTCCAGGGCCAGCAGATAGCCCTCCTTCCCGAAGCCCATGATGACGCCGGCGGCGGCCTGCGACACGTAGGAGTGAGCCCGGAAGCCTTCACGCCGGTGGATGTTGGAGAGATGCACCTCGACCGCCGGTAGGCCGACCGCGAGCAGCGCGTCCAGGATGGCGATCGAGGTATGGGTATAGGCGCCCGGATTCAGGATCAAAGCGTCGAAGTCGCCCCGGGCCTGCTGGATCCAGTCGATCAGCTCGCCTTCCGCGTTGGACTGCCGGCAGTCGACGGCGAGACCCAGCCCGCCGGCGTGCGCCCGGCAGGCCGCCTCGATCTCGGCCAGCGTGGTCGCGCCGTAGATCTCGGGCTCGCGGGTCCCCAGCAGATTCAGGTTCGGGCCGTTGAGGATCAGGACGTTGGGCGCCTTGGCCAAGCGCGTCTCCGGGTCTCGTCACATGACCCTAAGCGTTAACACAGGCCAAGGGGGGATTCCAGGAAACTGCCCATCCGGAAATCCCAAAGGTACCGCGGCTTTCGCGCGACCGCGAGCGGCGCCCGGCGGCTCAGCTCGAGTTGGCGCGGGTCGCCTCCACCAGGTGGCGCAAGGTGTCCATGTCCAGCGCGCCGCGCACGATCTGGTCGCCGATCACGAAGCCCGGGGTGCCGTTGATCTGGAGCGCCTGGGCGAGCGCCAGGTTGCGCTGCAGCATCTCGTCGATCTCCGGCGCCTGCATGTCGCGCCGGAGCTGGTCCATGTCGAGGCCGAGGTCCTCGGCGATCTTGAAGGCCTTGGTCTCGTTGAGCTTGCCGGGCGCCGTCATGAGGGCGAAATGCAGGTCCTCGTAGCCGTCCTGCTTGTCGGCGGCGAGCGCCATGCGCGCGGCGGTCACCGACTCGGGGCCCAGGATCGGCAGCTCCTTCATCACCAGGCGGATGTTGCCGTCGGCCTCCACGGTCTCGCGCAGGGTGTCGGCGACGCGCACGCAGTAGGGACAGCGGTAGTCGAAGAACTCCACCACCACCACGTCGCCGTCGGGGTTGCCGATCACCGGGGAATCCGGGTCCCGGTCGAGCGCCTCGCGCTGGCTGACCAGGGCCTCGCGCGCCCGCTGCTCCTGCAGCTCCTCCTGCTGCGCCCGATAGGCCTGGGCCGCCTCGATGACCACCTCCGGATGGGCCAGCAGGTACTCGCGTACCAGCTGCCGGATGGCCTCTTCCTCGGCCGGATCGAACGGTTTGGCGGCGGTCTCGTCCTGGGCCTCCTGGGCCGCGGCGGCGCCGACGGCGAGCAGGGCCGCGAGAGCCGATGCGAGCCAGAAGGCGCGGTGTCTTGCCAAATTCATGATCCGACCTTTCTTGGAACTCGGTTCAACGGAAGACGAAAATGCACAAATAACAATCAGTTATACCAGTAGGTTCCATTGAGGAATGGTTAACCCGCTCTATCTGCTGTAGCCGCGCCGGACGGGGGCGTCAACTCAACTCGGCGTTAGCGTGACTTGGCGGCCTCCCGCTCCGAGGCATTGAAGACGTCGTCGGCCCGGATCCACCCGGGCGAACCGGTGGGCAGGATCTCCAGGGCGCGCTGAGCGTGCACCTTCGCTTCCTGATACTTGCCGTTGGCAAGCGTCGACTCCGCCATGGCAAGCGCGGTCATGCCCGTATCGCCCTGGCGCCCGTAGATGATCGCCGCCAGGCGCCAGGCGAAGGCGTTCTCGGGCTCGTCCCGGAACACGATCCGGAGGTTCTCCAGGGCCTTCTGGTCGAGCGCGGGGTCGTTCGACTCGATGCGCGCGCGGGCCAGCAGCAGGTTGATCTGCGGCGAGCCGGGCAGCAGCCGGGCGGCGGCCTCCAGGTGCGGCAGGCTCTCCGCCACGCGGCCGTTCTCGAACAGCATCTGGCCCTTGAGCTCCTGGAAGTAGGGGTCGTCGGGGTGCTCCTCTATCAGGCCGTCCACCAGGGGCAGGGCCTGGTCCAGCTTGGCGTCGCGGTAGTAGGCGATGGCGTGGGCGTAGCGCGCCTCCAGGCTCTCGCCGTCGCGCGGATACTCGCGGAAGACGACGCGCGGCGGCTGCAGGAAGCCGATCAGCTTGGCCCGCATGCGGCTGTGCATTGCGAGCAGCTCGTCGTCCGCGGGCTGGCCGGTGTACCGGGATTCGTCGACGGCGCGCTCGAGGAAGGTGATTCGTTCGATGGTCAGCGGGTGGGTGCGCAGATAGGGATCCTGATTGGTGGACAGCAGGACCTCCTGGCCGCTCAGCACCCGCATGAAGTCGAGCAGGCCCTCGGGCGACTGCCGGGTCGCATCGAGCAGCCGAACGGCCGACTGATCGGCCGCCTGCTCCTGGCCTCTGGTGTAGGAGAGCAGGCTCTTGAGCGCCACGTCCTGGCCGCCCCGGATGGTCGCGGCGGCGATGTCGCCCCGTCCGGTGGCGATTGCCGCCCCGATGCCAAGGAGGTAGGTAACCAGAAGACTGGTGGTTGTCCTCTCGCCCTGATTGATCCGGGCGGCGATGTGGCCGCCCACGATGTGGCCGGTTTCGTGGGCGAGCACGCCGATCACCTCGAGCGGGTTCTCGGCCTTCATCAAGAGGCCGGTATGGATGAAGATACGCTGGCCGCCAGAGACGAAAGCATTGAGAGTCGGATCGTCGATCAGGTAGATCTCGACGGCGCTGGGGCTCAGCCCGGCGGCCTGGAAGATCGGAGTGGCGTAGGCCCGAATGGTGTTTTCGATCTCGTCGTCGCGAATTAGTTTGCGTCCCTGGGCGAAGAGGCTTGTGGGCGGCAGCAGCAGGGCGGCCGCGACCAGCCCCGCGAGGAGGCGCGCGAAGATCCGACAGGATAGTGCTCTCGGCTTCATCATGGTTTCAGGTGGCTATCGCATGGTTCTACTTCAATTGCTTCAGAAAGTGGCGTTAAAAGCCCTCCACCCGGCGCCGGGGCCGCGGCGGCCGGCCGGAGTCCGAGGGTTCCGGCCCGTCGTGGCCGGATGGGCGAGGGGGGTGCTGGCGGGCCTCCTCGCGGCCGTGATCGCGGCCTGTGCCGGCCTCTCCGAGGAGGAGGGAGGCGAGGCGGTCCTGATCGAGGGTTTCGCCGGCCTCGTGGCCGCCGACGAGCCGCGTGCCGCCGTGCTGGGCCGTGACGTGCTGGGCAACGGAGGCAACGCGGCCGACGCCGCGGTCGCCATGTACTTCGCCATGTCCGTGACCCTTCCGTCTCGCGCCAGCCTCGGCAGCGGCGGCGCCTGCGTGCTCTACGACAGTAGCGAGAACAAGGCCGAGGCCCTGATGTTCCTGCCGCGCGCGCAGGGCGGCGGGGGCGTGGTGCCTCAGGGGCCGCGCGCCATGGCCGCCCTGCACGCCCGCCATGGCCTGCTGCGCTGGGCGCAGCTCCTGATCCCGGCAGAACAGCTTGCCCGCTTCGGCCACTCCGTGAGCCGCGCCTTCGCCAACGACATCAAGGCGGCGGAAAGCCGGATCCGGGCCAACCCGGGGATCTCCCAGGCCTTGCGCAACAACGCCGGCGAGCTGCCGGACGAGGGTGACAGGCTGGTGCAGTTCGAACTGGCCGGGGTGATGAGCGGCCTGCGGGCCCAGGGCGCCTCCTACCTCTACAGCGGCATCTTCACCCGCCGCTTCGCCGAGGCGGCCACCGCCGCCGGGCACAGCGTCACCGTCGAGCAACTGCGCGAGTCCGTGCCGCAGTTCGTCGAGCCGGTCGCCGTGCCCTTCGGCGCTCACACCCTCTACTTCACGGTGCCCCCGGCGGCCGATGGCCTGGTGGCGGCCCAGCTTTACGCCATGCTGGCGGAGGAACTCGGCCTCTCCGCCCCCGGCACGGCGGACCGGGCCCACGAGTTCCTCGAGGCGTCCGCCCGCGCCTTCGCCGACCGGGCCGGCTGGATGGCGCCCGACGGCGAAGCGAAGCGGCCGCCGGCCGAGCTGATGACGGAAGACCACTTGGAGCGCCTGCTGGAGGGTTTCGATCCGGACCGGCACACACCGTCGGACCGTCTCTCGCCGCCGCCGGTGGCACTCGCCGAGAATCCTCACGGCGCCAGCTTCGTCGCCGCCGACCAGTGGAACAACCTGGTGGCCTGCAGCTTCACCATGAACGGCCTCTTCGGCGCCTTCCAGATGGCGCCGGACACCGGCATCCTGCTGGCCGCCCCGCCGCGGGCCCACAACAACGGACTGCTGTCGCCCAGCGCCGCCGTCATGGCCAACGACCGGGTCGGCGAGGCCTACCTCGCCTTCGCCGCCTCGGGCGGCAGCGCGGCACCCACTGTGCTCGCCTCCGTCCTGCTGGCGACCCTGCAGGACGAGACGCCCCTCAAGGAGGCGGTGGCGGCACCGCGCTTCCACACGACCGGCGCGCCCGACGTCGCCTTCTATGAAGAAGGTGCCTCGGACCAGGTGCTGGAGGGATTGCGCGCCCGCGGCCATGCGCTGCGCGAGGCGCCGGCGCTCGGCCGGATCAACGCGGTCTACTGCCCGAACAGCGTCAAGCGCCGCCGGGACAAGTGCGCCTTTGCCACCGACCCGCGCGGCTCGGGGCTGGGCTTCCTGGTGCAATAGAAGGGGGGGAGGGAGCACAAAATGGCCCTGAAGATCGCCAGGCGAAGCCGGATCCCGCCCTTCATCGTCATGGACGTGCTGCGCGACGCCAACGCACGGGAGGCGGCCGGCGAGGAGGTCCTGCACCTGGAGGTCGGCCAGCCGGGGACGCCGGCGCCCGGCGCGGTGCGGGAGGCGGCGAAGGCCGCGTTGGAGGGTCAGCGCCTCGGCTACACGGACGCCCTCGGGATTCCTTCCCTGCGGGCGCGGATCGCCCGGAGCTACGCCGAATCCTACGGGGTGGAGCTCGATCCCGCTCGGGTGGTGGTCACCACCGGCTCCTCGGGCGGCTTCCTGCTGAGCTTCCTCGCCAGCTTCGAGGCGGGCGACCGGGTTGCCCTGGCGGCGCCGGGCTATCCCGCCTACCGCAACATCCTGAACGCCCTGGGGGTGGAGCCGGTGCTGCTGGCCTGCGAGGCGGAGCACCGCTTCCAGCCGACGCCGGAGCTCCTCGAGCGGGTGCCGGGTGCCCTTGACGGCCTGATCGTGGCGAGCCCCTCCAACCCGACCGGCACCATGCTGGGCCGGGAAGAGCTCGCGGCCCTCGCCGGCTACTGCGCCGAGCGGGGCCTGCGGATCGTTTCCGACGAGATCTACCACGGCATCACCTACGAGGCGCCCGCGGTCAGTGCACTCGAGCTGACCGACCAGGCCGTCGTCATCAACAGCTTCTCCAAGTACTACTCCATGACCGGCTGGCGGCTCGGCTGGATGGTGCTGCCGGAGGATCTGCTGCGGCCGGTCGAGTGCCTCGCCCAGAACCTCTTCATCTCGCCGCCCAGCCTGTCGCAGGTGGCCGGCGAGGCGGTCTTCGACTGCCGGGCCGAGCTGGACGGTTACGTGGCCGGCTACGCCCGCAACCGGGCCTTGTTGCTGGAACGGCTGCCCCGGGCCGGCTTCGACCGCCTGGCGCCGGCCGACGGCGCCTTCTACCTCTACGCCGACGTGGCCGCCCTGACCAACGACAGCAACGACTTCTGCCACCGCATGCTGGCCGAGACGGGCGTGGCGATCACCCCGGGCGTCGACTTCGATCCCGAGCGCGGCCACCACTTCGTGCGCTTCTCCTTCGCCGGTCCCGAGGCCGACATGGCCGCCGCGGCGGGCCGTCTCGAGGACTGGCTGAAGGGCTGACCCGGCCCGCCGGCCGTCGCGAGGCCCTGCGCGCCGCGCGTCGCTTCGCGTGCTGCCCCGAAGCCGATTGCGCTCGCAGGCTTTGACCCGCCGAACGATCCCTCCCTTGCAGCATGACGCGCCGATGGCCCCCGGCTCATTCGGAACAGGCCGGTCAACGCGCGAACTCGGCGCACGGCAGCAATCTCCCTGGCGCTCCCAGAATGACTGAGGTGTTCCCAGAATGACTGACCCGGATGCCGCTGCGGTTCAGCCTTCCCGGACGTCGCTCCCCTTGACGGATTAGGACGATTGTCCTAATTTGCGCTTCTAGGACGACTGTCCTAGGCCGGAGGCGCTGAGACCAAGGACATCATGGTGGCGGCGGCGAAGCGGGCGAAGGCGCCGATCCCATTTGTCAGCGCGAGGGATCTGCAGGCCACCACGCCTTCGGCGCGCTGCCGGACCGGGAGTTGATTAGATGAGCGAGAGATCGACCCGCGATCACATCGTCGAAGCCGCCGATCGGCTGTTCTATCGGCGGGGTTACGAGCACACCTCGTTCTCGGACATTGCGGATGTCGTGCGGATCTCACGCGGCAACTTCTACTATCACTTCAAGACCAAGGACGAGATCCTGGACGCTGTCATCGAGGCCCGCCTGGCCGGCACCCGGGAGATGTTGGAGCAGTGGGAACGCGGAGGGGAAGGCCCCGAGGATCGCATCCGGAGCTTCATCCACATCCTGATCGCGAACAGGGCCGACATTAGGCGTTTCGGCTGCCCGGTCGGCACGCTGTGCGGCGAGCTTGCGAAGCTGGATCACGGATCGCAAGCCGAGGCCAGGAAGCTGTTCACGCTGTTTCGGACCTGGCTGCGCCGGCAGTTCACGCTGCTCGGCCGCAAGGCCGACGCCGATGCGCTCTCCATGCACCTTCTCGCCCGCAGCCAGGGTGTCGCGACGCTGGCGAGCGCCTTCCACGACGAGAAGTTCATCAAGCAGGAAGTGAAGCAGATGTGCGATTGGCTGAGATCCTGCGCCCAAGGCGCCGGGCGCAATGGCGGCGAGCGGGTTTCGCTATGACGGTGGGCTGAGGGCCGAGGGCGCGCTTTGTTCGAGGGAGGACGAACCGGATGTTCATCGTGCTGTTGAAGTTTTCCAGCAACAAGAGCCAAGCGAGCCAGTTCATGGCAGGCCACAAGGAATGGCTCGAGCGCGGCTTCGATGATGGGGTCTTCCTGCTGGCCGGCAGCCTCCAGCCCAACCTGGGCGGCGGGATCGTCGCCCATGGCACCTCGCTGTCGGACCTTCGAAGCCGGGTGAACGAGGATCCCTTCGTGGCGCAGGATGTGGTCAGCGCGGAGATCCTCGAGCTCGCACCGTCGAAAGCCGAGGAACGGCTGATGTTCCTCGCGGCCGAGACGGCCACCGGGTAGCGCCGCCCGCGAGGCGACGGCCCATGGGCGCGACAATCCTCGGCCCCGACGGCAAGCCGCGCTGCCGCTGGAGCGGCGCCGCACCGGATTTCCTCGCCTATCATGACAGCGAATGGGGCTTTCCGGTCGGTGACGACCGCCGCCTGTTCGAGAAGCTGAGCCTGGAGGGCTTTCAGTCCGGACTGAGCTGGCGCACCATCCTCGCCAAGCGCGAGAACTTCCGCGCCGCCTTCCACGATTTCGATTTCGACCGCATCGCGCGCTTCACCCAGCGCGACCTGAAGCGTCTGCTCGGGGATGCGGGCATCGTCCGCCATCGCGGCAAGATCGAGGCGGTCATCAACAATGCGCAGCGGGCGCAGGAGCTCGTCGAACGGGAGGGCTCGCTGGCGGCCTTCGTCTGGCGCTACGAGCCCGGCCCCGGGCAGCTTGCAGAACCGCAGACCGCGTCGACCTCGGCGGAATCGGTCGCCCTGTCGAAGGCGCTCAAGAAGCAGGGCTGGAAGTTCGTCGGGCCGACCACGGTCTACGCCTTCATGCAGGCCATGGGGCTGATCAACGACCACGTCGAGGACTGTGTAATCCGCAAGAAGATCGAACGCGCGCGCAAGGCCTTCAAGCGGCCGGGGCGCTGACATCCGGCCAGCGGACCAGGAGCGGCGGCGCTTCGAAGACCAGCACCAGCACCAGATCCAGCCGACGACCCCAAGGCGGACGGATCGGCGCTTCGAGAGCACGCGAGACCAAACGGCCTGTCATCCGAAATGACGCAGGGGCCCGGTACCGCCAGGCCGGACCAGCGGTCTCGAACACCTATATTTCTATAATTCTGGAATTATCGTTGACAGACTAGTCTCACCGTACTATTTTCCGGGCATGGATCTGCACCACGCCGCACGCTGCCTCGAGAAGCTGGGCAACCCGACCCGGCTGGAGATCTTCCGCCTGCTGGTGCGGGCCGGCGGAGAGGGGCTCGCCGTCGGCGACATCCAGGACCACCTGGCGATCCCGGCCTCGACCCTGTCCCACCACGTGGCCCAGCTGGTGAACGTCGGCCTGGTGCGCCAGGAGCGCCAGGGCCGGGTGCTGCGCTGCACCCCCGACTACCGGCTGATGGACGGTCTGATGACCTACCTGACCGAGGAATGTTGTCTCGGCGTGGCGCCGCCCGCCGAAGAGCAGAAGGCTGGCTAAGTCCCCTTTTTTTTGACTTTTTAATTCGAGAATTCCCGAATTATCGAATCGAGAGCGAACGGATCGGAACGAGGAACAGAGCGATGACCAGCGTGGACCCCCTGTCGATCGAACGCGCCGCCGCTTGCGGCACGGACGCGGGCGCGGCCTGCGGCAGTGCGCAGCCCCTGGCCGTGGAGCCCGGCGCGGAACGGGCGGCCTGGCTCGCCGCCCTGCTGGCGTGGGCCCGTCAGGTCGACCGGGTCTGGCTGGCGCTCGCCGCCCTCTTTGCCGTGCTGGCGCTGGCCGCGCCCGGCCAGGCCCGCGAGAGCCTCGGCTTCACCCTGGAAAGCTTCCTCTGGATCCTGCCTTTCCTGCTGCTCTCGGTGGCGCTGGCCGCTTGGCTCAAGGCCGCCGGTGTTGACAATCTGATCGGCCGGCTGGGCGCCGGCGCCCCCGCGGCCGCCATCCTGCTGGCGGCGGTCTTCGGCGGCCTCTCGCCCTTCTGCTCCTGCGGCGTGGTGCCCCTGGTGGCCGCCCTGCTGGTGGCCGGCGTGCCGCTGCCGGCGGTGATGGCCTTCTGGGTTTCCTCGCCCCTTATGGACCCGGAGACCTTCGTCCTCATGGCCGCCACCCTCGGCCTCGGCTTCACCCTGGCCAAGACCGTCGCGGCCGTCGGCATGGGCCTGCTGGCGGGCTTCGCCACCCTTGCGCTCATGCGCGCCGGCGGCTTCCGCGACCCGCTCAAGCCCGGGTTCTCAGGCGGCTGCGGCGCCGGGCTCGAGCGGGTCCCGCTGCGCTGGGCGGCCTGGCGCGAGGCGGCCCGCAGGCGGATCTTCTTGGAGGAGTCCTGGCGGGTCGGTGTCTTCCTCGCCAAGTGGCTGCTGCTCGCCTTCGCCATCGAGAGCCTCATGGTCGCCTGGCTGCCGCCGGAGCTGATCGCCGAGAGCCTGGGTGGCGCCGGCTGGCAGGCCATTCCGCTCTCCGTCGTGGTCGGCGTGCCGGCCTACCTGAATGGCTTCGCCGCCATCCCGCTCGTGGGCGAGCTGATGAACATGGGCATGGCCCCCGGCGCCGCGCTCGCCTTCTTGACCGCAGGTGCGGTCACCAGCCTTCCGGCCGCCATGGCCGTCTACGCCCTGGTCCGGCACCGGGTCTTCCTCTGGTACCTGGCGACGGCCCTCGCCGGCTCCCTGCTCTCCGGCTACCTCTACCAGGCCGCCCGGCTGCTTTAGACCCTGCGGAGTTTCACCTGGGCCCAAGTGGCGCGAACCGATGGCCTGAAGAGTCCCTGTTCCAAGATGTCTGGAGATTGGACCGAACTAACCTGACGGTGCCATGATTTGTGAGCTTAGTGTCGCGCAGAGCTCTTTGAGCGTGGCGCCTAGCTTCAGGCGGTTCGTTTCCGTCAAGACCCGCTTGGTCCCCGTGGCGCCGAGGCTCAATTCGGGTCCATGACCGGAGTCTAAAACCGGGGCCGCGACAGAGCACACACCGGGCTCAATCTCTTCCATGCATTCGGCGTAGCCGCGCGCGCGGATCTCGGCGAACTCCGCGCGCAGATCGCCGATATCGGTCTTCGTGTGCGCGGTATAGGCCTTGAGCCGGCCCTTCAGCGCTTCACCAAGCTTGGGATCATCGCTGAAGGCAGCGATTGCCTTCGAGCAGGAGCAAGCGTGGATCGGACGCGAGCCCAACCCCGGGTGCAGAAAGGACACCCCGGCGCCGGGCACTTCCACATGAATGATGTCGATGGAAGACCGCCGCAGCCTGGACAGGAAGAATGTCGCGCCATGGGTCTTGGCAGACTGTCTCAGCAAGGGGGCCGCCGTATCTATAATGTGCTCGTCTGCCAGCTTGCTCACGGCGATGCGTTTCAGCCGGCTTCCAACGGCATAGCGCCCCTTCTCAACTGGCTCCAGAAGCCCCGCTGCCAGCAGGTCATTGACGTAGCGATAGACGCTCGCTTTCGGCAGGCCCGTCTGAGATGCGAGACCCGCCACCGAGGTCGTTCCACTCTGAGACACCACCTCCAACACGAAGATCAGTCGTTCCAGATACATTTTCTCTTTTCTTGATAATTTCCTTCTCATAATATGAGAAACACTGATCGAAAGCAACGTGGGAAAACAAGATGGCAAAGGCATGCTGCGGACCAGGCTATGCCTCTCCGGCAGAAGCCATGAAGGCGCCCCGGGAAAAGCTGCTCTATTCGATTGCGATCTACACCGGGACGGGAATTCAGAAGCCGGACTATCTGGCGACGATCGACGCCGATCCGGAGAGCCCGACCTATAGCCAGGTCGTCTCGCGGCTGGAAATGCCCCGTATCGGCGACGAGCTCCATCACATGGGCTGGAACGCCTGTTCGTCCTGCCACGGCGACGCCTCGATGAAGCGCCAGTATCTCATCGTGCCAGGCGTGCGCTCGACAAATCTGCACATTGTTGATTGCGCCAGCGATCAGCGGAGCCCGCGGCTGCACAAGGTGATCGAGGGGGCCGAGATCAAGGCGAAGACCAACCTGTCGGCGCCGCACACAGTGCATTGTCTCGGCTCCGAGATCATCATCTCCATGTTGGGCGACGCCCAGGGCAACGCGCCAGGCGGGTATCTTCACCTGAACAAGGATTTCGAGATCGTCGGCCGTTGGGAAAACTCGATGGGCGACATCCCCTTCAGCTATGACTTCTGGTACCAGCCGCGCCACAACGTCATGGCGTCATCGGAATGGGCGGCGCCCAATACCTTCATGCCGGGCTTCGACCTGGAAGAGGTCGGCCACCTCAAGTATGGGCGCCGCATTCACCTCTGGGATTTCGAGAAGAAGGAACCCAAGCAGACGTTCTACCTGGGCGAGGACGGCCTCATCCCGCTCGAGGTCCGCTTCCATCACAACCCTGAGTCCTCGCACGGCTTTGTTGGCGCGGCGCTGTCGGCCAACATCATCCACTGGTGGAAAGACGGTGCAGGCGAATGGCAATGGGAAAAGATCGTCGATGTGGAGAATGAACCGCATCCCGAATGGCCCCTTCCCGTACCAGGCGTCATTTCGGTCATCCTGCTGTCGATGGACGACCGCTTCCTCTATCTCTGTAACTGGCTGCACGGCGACATTCGCCAGTACGACATTTCGGACCCGCACAACGCCAAGCTGACCGGCCAGGTGTGGATGGGCGGTTTGCTGGGCAGGGCGCGCGAGGTCAACGGCGTCAAGATGACCGGCGGTCCGCAGATGATCCAGCTGTCGCTCGACGGCAAGCGCCTCTATGTCACGACGTCGCTGTTCTCCACCTGGGACAATCAATTCTATCCCGACATGCGCACCGAAGGCGGCTGCATGCTGATGGTTAATTGCGACACCGAGCGCGGCGGGATGGAGATCGATCCGGACTTCGTCGTCGACTTCGGCAAGGAACCGAACGGCCCGTCGCGCTGCCACGAGACCCGCTATCCCGGCGGCGATTGCACCTCCGACATCTGGATCTAGGGCGACACCCGAGTGGCCACCTTTACGATCACGCTGGCGAACAGGGACGGTGCGGCCCACCGGGTCGATTCGCGAAAACCCCTGCTCGACAGCTTGCGCAAACAAGGCGTCGACCTGCCTTACGGCTGTAAGTACGGCGGCTGCATCACCTGTGCCGCAAGACTGATTGACGGCGAGGTCAACCAGAAGGCTCAGGTGGCGCTCAACAACCGTCAGATCAACGACGGCTACGTCATACTCTGCGTGGCCCGCCCCGTGACCGACTGCACCCTGGAGATCGGCGTCGAAAGCCACGACAAGCTCTATCGCAATCCGTTTCTGGATCCGCTCGAGCCCCATGAACTGAAGGCCGACATCGCCACACCCAAGGAGGGCTAGGCATGCCCGAAGCCGACATCGATCACATCTACGACTACAGTCCGGAGCATCTGGCGGAGGTACTGAAGTCGGTGAAAACTATCGCCATGATCGGCGCCAGCCCGGACAGGACGAAGTTCTCCTACGGCGTTCTCAGGGTCCTCCACGAGTGCGGCTATGACATGGTTCCGATCAATCCGAACCCGAACGTCCATGAGATCCGCGGCATCAAGGTCTATCCTAGGCTGAAGGACGTCGATCGTCCCATCGACATGGTCCAGGTGTTCAGAAAGAAAGAAGAGCTCTACGGCATTGCCCAAGAGGCCATCGAGGTCGGCGCGAAGGTGCTCTGGGGCCAGATCGGCGTCTATGACGATGAAGCGGCCAAACTGGCTGAAGAGGCGGGTCTCAAGGTCGTCATGAACCGCTGCCCCAAGATCGAGCTCTTCAGACCCTTCTGGAAACCAAAACTTCATCTCAAGATCTGAGGCCATAGTAGAAGCCGATCAACGCGCACCGCTGTTGTGAGGGCGTTGCGGCGACGTCCGCCTGGGAGAGAGCCGGTCATGCCTCGATGGCAATCGGGCTCGACGGCAATCCACACTCGGTTCCGAGACTGAGGCAGGATGCGGCGGAGCGCCTTGGTGCAGCGCTCGGGGCGGTCCTGGACAGAGCCCAGCGGCGGCAATCGGGCGGCATAGTCGTTTGATTGCAGGAAGCTCGGCACTAGGTCGCTGATATCAAACGGCGTGCCGACGGCCCGAGAAAGACTGTCATAAAATTGTAATATACTGGACAGGCGCGGCGCGTCCGGCAATCATTGCGCCGGTTGCGTCGCGGCACAGGTCGCCGTGCCGCAAGACTGTAACAAAACCTCTATATAGGCTGGCGGAGCAACGCCGGCGGACCGGACGGCCGGCTTCGAGGCAGTCCACATCAGCAGGGAGGCAAGACATAATGATCTCACGTGCCATCAAGGGACTAGGCGCGGGCGCCACGGGCGCCGCCGTCGGCATCGCCATGCTGGCGGGCCAGGCGCTGGCCGCGACCGAGCTCACCGTCTACACGGCCATCGAGGCCGACGACCTCAAACGCTACGCCGAAGAGTTCAACAAGCAGTATCCCGACATCGAGATCAAATGGGTCCGGGATTCGACCGGCATCGTCACCGCCAAACTGCTGGCGGAGAAGGAGAACCCGCAGGCCGACGTGGTCTGGGGCCTGGCGGCGACCAGCCTCATGCTGCTCAAGAACGAGGGCATGACCGAGCCCTACATGCCGGCGGGCGGCGACAAGCTCGACCCCAAGTTCATCGACGTCGACAGCCCGCCCCATTGGACCGGCATGGACGCCTGGGTCGCCTGCATCTGCGTCAACACGGTGGAGGCCGAGGCCAAGGGCCTGCCCCATCCCAAGACCTGGAAGGACCTGACGGACCCGGTCTACAAGGGCCACGTGGTCATGCCCAACCCCAACTCCTCGGGCACCGGTTTCCTCGACGTCGCCAGCTGGCTGCAGCTGTTCGGCGAGGACGGCGGCTGGGAGTTCATGGACGGGCTGCATGAGAACATCGCCTGGTACACCCATTCCGGCTCCAAGCCCTGCCGTCAGGCGGGCTCGGGCGAGACCCCGATCGGCGTCTCCTTCGCCTACCGCGGCGCCAAGGTGAAGAGCAAGGGCGCGCCGGTGGAGATCATCATCCCCGAGGAGGGTATCGGCTGGGACATGGAGGCCACGGCCATCATCAAGGGCACCAAGAACCTGGACGCGGCCAAGAAGCTGGTCGACTTCTCGGTCTCCAAGGAAGCCAACGAGATGTACAACACCGTCTACGCGGTGGTCGCCTATCCGGGCGTCGCCCAGCCGGTGGAGTTCTATCCGGACGCGGTCGCCGGGGCCATGATCGACAACGACTTCGAGTGGGTCGCGGCCAACCGCATGCGCATCCTCCAGGAGTGGCAGAGCCGCTACGACTCCAAGTCGGAGCCGAAGAGCTAGGCCCGACCGTTAGCATCTGAGCAAGCGACCGGCCGCCGCGGTTCACGCGGCGGCCGGTCCGCTTTGGCCGCCGGGCGCGGGAGTGCTATCCTCGCTCCCGGCCGCGGCCAGGAGGGGAGGCGACGGCATGGGCCAAGAGGGGCAGGCCCCGCAGAGCGCCTATCTGCGGATCCGCAACCTGAGCAAGACCTTCGGGGACTTCACGGCGCTTCGGGACATCTCGCTCGACGTCTTCGACGGCGAGTTCGTCTGCTTCCTGGGGCCTTCGGGCTGCGGCAAGACGACGCTGCTGCGCGCCATCGCCGGCCTCGACATCCAGTCAAGCGGCACCGTCGAGCAGGGCGGGCGCGACATCTCGGCCCTGCCGCCCTCCGAACGCGACTTCGGCATCGTCTTCCAGTCCTACGCTCTCTTCCCCAACCTGACGGTCCGCAGGAACGTCGCCTACGGCCTCGAGAACCGGAAGATGGCGAGGGCGGAGATCAAGAAGCGTGTGACCGAGCTTCTGGAGCTGGTCGGCCTGCCCGACCAGGGCGACAAGTACCCGGCCCAGCTCTCCGGCGGCCAGCAGCAGCGCGTGGCGCTGGCCCGCGCCATGGCGACCTCGCCGGGCCTGCTGCTGCTGGACGAGCCTCTCAGCGCCCTCGACGCCAAGGTGCGCGTCCACCTGCGCCACGAGGTCAAGGACCTGCAGCGCCGCCTCGGGGTCACCACCATCATGGTGACCCACGACCAGGAAGAGGCGCTGACCATGGCCGACCGCATCGTGGTCATGAACCACGGCGTGATCGAGCAGGTCGGCACCCCGGTGGAGATCTACCGCAGCCCGGCCACCGCCTTCGTGGCCGACTTCATCGGCACCATGAACTTCGTGCCCGGCACGGTCGTGGCCCCGGACCGGGTGCGGCTCGGCCAGGTGGAGCTGATCTGCGATGCCGACGGCCGCCCCCAGGGCAGCGCCGTCACCATCGCCATGCGGCCCGAGGACATCGTGGTCCAGGGCGTGAGCGGCGGAGAGGAGAACGTCTTCGAGGCCAGGGTCGAGGCGATGGAGTTTCTCGGCTCCTTCTACCGGGCCGATCTCGCCGACGGGGCCATGGGCGAGGCGCGCCTGCGCGCCGACTTCTCCATCAACCTGGTGCGCCGGCTGGAGATCGACGAGGGCCACGCCATGAACGTGCGGGTGCCGCGGGAGTGCATCCGCATCTACGGGGAAAGCGCCGGCCATGGCTAGCGTGACGGCGGCTGCGGCCGCCCCCGCCATCCGCCCCAAGATCAGCCGCGATGACTGGACCATGCGCGGCTGCATGGTGGTGATCGGCGTGTTCCTGGCGGTCTTCGTGCTGCTGCCGCTCTACACCATGATGTCGAAGAGCGTCGAGAACAGGGCGGGCGAGTTCGTCGGCCTCGCCAACTACGCCGAGTACTTCTCGACCCCGGCGCTGTTCCTTTCGGCGGTCAACAGCCTCTACATCTCCCTGATCGGGACGGTGCTGGTGCTGGGCACGGCCTTCGTCTACGCCTACGCGCTGACCCGCACCTGCATGCCCTTCAAATGGTTCTTCAGGCTGGTGGCGGCGATCCCGCTCCTCACCCCTTCGCTGCTCAGCGGCATCTCCCTGGTCTACTGGTTCGGCCGCCAGGGGGTCGCCAAGGACCTGCTATTCGGCGAGTCCATCTACGGGCCCATCGGCATCGTCATCGGCTCCAGCTACTGGGTCTTTCCGCACGCGCTGATGATCGTCATCACGGCGCTCTCGATCACCGACTCGCGGCTCTACGAGGCCGCAGTGGCGCTGCGCACCAGCAAGCTCAAGACCTTCTTCACCGTGACCATCCCGGGCTGCAAGTACGGCCTGATCAGTGCCGCCTTCGTGGTCTTCACCCTCATCTTCACCGACTTCGGCGTGCCCAAGGTGATCGGCGGCAACTTCAACATGCTGGCCGTCGACATCTACAAGCAGGTGATCGGCCAGCAGAACTTCCAGATGGGCGCGGTGGTCTCGATCATCCTCCTGGTGCCGGCGGTGATCGCCTTCGGGGTCGACCGTCTGGTGCAGCGCAAGCAGGTGGCGCTGCTCTCGGCCCGGGCGGTGCCCTTCCAGCCCAAGCCCAACCGGCGCCTCGACATGATCATGCTGGCCTTCTGCTCCCTCGTCGCCGTGCTGATCCTCTGCATGCTCGGCATGGCCCAGTACGCGGCGCTGATCAAGTTCTGGCCCTACAATCTCGAGTTCACCCTCGGCAACTACGACTTCGATCTGGCCAACGGCGGCGGCTGGGATTCCTACTACAACTCGATCCGCATGTCGCTCTACACGGCGGTGGTCGGCACGGCGATCATCTTCTTCGGTGCTTACCTGGTGGAGAAGGGCCGCGGCTTCCTCGCCGGCCGCAATGCCTTCCACGCGGTCGCCATGATGCCGCTCGCCGTGCCGGGGATGGCGCTGGGCCTCGCCTACATCTTCTTCTTCAACAACCCGGCGAACCCCTTCAACTTCCTCTACGGCACCATGGGCATCCTGGTGCTGGTGACGGTGACCCACTTCTACACCGTCAGCCACCTGACCTCGGTGACCGCGCTGAAGCAGATGGACCCGGAGTTCGAGTCCGTCTCGGCGTCCCTCAAGACACCCTTCTACCGCACCTTCTTCCGCATCACGGTGCCCGTCTGCCTGCCGGCCATCCTCGACGTCTCCATGTATCTCTTCCTCAACGCCATGACGACGGTCTCGGCGGTGGTCTTCCTCTACTCGACCGACACCACGCTCGCCTCGGTGGCGGTCCTGAACATGGACGACCAGGGCGAGCTGCCCTTCGCCGCGGCCATGGCCATGATGATCGCCTACACCTGCGCCGGCGCGCGCTTCCTCCACGCGCTCCTGACCCGCGGCATCGCCAGCCGCACCCAGGCCTGGCGGACCCGCTGAGGGGCGGGCAGGGGCGAACCTCGGACCACCCATGGCGCTCTCGGACCACAGCATCCTCACCTTCGACGTGGTCGGCACGTTGATCGACTTCGAGACCGGCGTGCTCGACTACCTGCGGCCGATCGCCGAGAGCGACGGCCGCACGGCGAGCGAGCGGACCATCCTCGAGGCCTTCGCCCGGGCCGAGGCGCGCCTGCAACAGACGGCGCCGGAGATGCCCTTCACCCAGATGCTGGCGCCGATCTACGAGGAGCTGGCGGTCGCCTTGGCGCTGCCCAGCGGCAACGGCGAGGCCGAGGGCTTCCGCGCCTCGATCCCCGACTGGCCCGCCTTTTCGGACTCGGTGGCGGCCCTCGCCCGCCTCCGCCAGGGCCGGCGGCTCGTGGCGCTGACCAACGCCGACAACTGGGCCCTCGACCAGATGGCGCGCACCCTGGGCGAGCCTTTCGACGACCGGGTGACCGCCGAGGACGTGGGCGTGAACAAGCCCGATCCCCAGGTCTTCGCCTACTGCCGCGGCCGCCAGAGCGTCTCCGGCTACGGGCTCGCCGACTTCCTGCACGTGGCCCAGAGCCAGTACCACGACATCGGCGTCGCCAAGCGCCTCGGGTTCACCGTCTGCTGGATCGAACGCCGCCGCGGCCGCAAGGGTTTCGGCGCCACGCCCGAGCCGGACCAGGTCACCGAGCCCGACCACCACTTCGCCAGCCTGGCCGAGCTCGCCGATGCCATGGACGAAGCGGCGGCAACCAAGGGTTAAGTTACAGATTCCTCGGCACCCGGGAGACCGCTTTCCGCCGGCAGGCTTTCCCGCACCAGGTCGAAGAAGGCCCGTACGACGCGTACGGCCCGCCGGTCCTCCAGACAGGCCGCGTACTGCACGGCCTCCAGCTTGGCGTCGCTCACCGTGAGGGCGTGCAGCCGGGGATCCCGCAGGAACTCGCTCTCGAAAATGACGCCGATGCCGAGGCCGGCGGCGACCGCCTCGCGTACGGCCTCCCGGCTGCCGATCTCGATGGCTTCGCGCGGGCGTACGCCTTTCTCGCTCAGGGCCGCCTCGAAGACGGCGCGGGTGGTGGAGCCGGCCTCGCGCAGGATGAGCGTCTCGCCGGCCACCTCGGCCAGGCGTACGCTGCGCCGCCGGGCCCAGGGATGGCCCCGGCTGACCAGGAGGAGCTGGCGGTCGCGGCGGAGGGCCAAGGCGTAGATGCGGGGATCCGGCTCCAGGTCGGCGAGGACCGCGATCTCGCTGCGCCGGGCCAGGAGCGCCGCGCGCACCTCCTCGGAGTTGCCGAAGCTGAAGGCCAGGCGCACGCCCGGATGGCGCCGGTTGAAGGCGGCCAGGAGCGGGATCACGTGAGACGGCGCGTCGGCGCCGACCCGGAGCTGGCCGCCGGTGAGCCCCCGGGCGCCGGCCAGGATCTGCTCGGCCTCCTGCTCCGCAGCGTCCAGGCGCCGGGTCACGTCATGCAGCTGACGGCCCAGGTCGGTCAGCTCCACGCCCCGGCCACGGCGCTGGAAGAGCCGCACGCCGTAACGCTCCTCGAGCGCCTTCACCTGGCCCGAGAGGGTCGGCTGGGTGACGTGCTGCATCTCCGAGGCGCGGGTATAGCCGCCCGCCGAGGCGACCGCGTGGAAGGCACGGAGTTGGGCCGTATTTATAGACATTACCTATATCATATATATGAAACATCGATTTGATAAATGAAAACCCGGGGCGCACTAATAGGCCCATGTTCGGCCGAAGAGCGGCCGGCCGCAGCCGCCAAGCGAGGAGGCCATCGCCATGACTGGGACGGACAAGGACAACGGAGCCGAGGCCCCCCGGACATCTGATGGCACTGCCCGGGAGGGCGCGCCCTCGCTGTCGCCGACCGGCGACCCCTGGCTCCTGACCCCCGGCCCGCTCACCACTTCGCCGAGCGTGAAGGAGGCGGCGCTTCACGACTACGGCTCCCGCGACAGCCACTTCATCGCGGTCAACCGCCGGGTGCGCGAGGCCCTGCTGGAAATCGTGAACGGGGGAGACAGCCACGTCGCCGTGCCCCTCCAGGGCAGCGGCACCTTCGCGGTCGAGGCCATGCTGGGCTGCTTCGTGCCCCGGGACGGCAAGGTGCTGATCCTGGTGAACGGCGCCTACGGCAAGCGCATGGCGAAGATCTGCCAGGTGATTGGTCGCGCGGCGCTGGTGCAGGAGACGCCCGAGGACGTGCCCAACGATCCCGAGGCCCTCGAGCAGGCGCTCGCCGCCGATCCCGGCATCAGCCACGTGGCGGTGGTCCACTGCGAGACCACCTCGGGCATCCTGAACCCGATCGAGGCGGTCGCAAATGTGACGGCCCGCCACGGCCGGGGGCTCCTGATCGACGCCATGAGCGCCTTCGGCGCCCTGCCGCTCGATGCCCGCAAGCTGCGCTTCGACGCGGTCGTCGCCTCCTCCAACAAGTGCCTGGAGGGAACGCCCGGCCTTGGCTTCTGCATCGCCCGCGCCGGAGCCTTCCAAAAGACTGAGGGCAACAGCCACTCCCTCAGCCTCGACCTCTATGAGCAGTACGTCGCCATGGAGGGGAACGGCCAGTGGCGCTTCACGCCGCCGGTCCACACGCTGCTCAGCTTCGACCAGGCGCTCGCGGAGTTCGCCAACGAGGGCGGCGTCGCCGGGCGCGGCGCCCGCTATCGGGAAAACTGCAGGATCCTGGTCGAGGGCATGCGCAAGCTCGGGTTCCAAACCCTGCTGCCCGACGAGCTGCAGGCGCCGGTCATCGTCACCTTCCACATGCCGGCCGATCCGCGCTTCGCCTTCGAGGACTTCTACGAGCGCATGCGCAGGCGCGGCTACGTGATCTATCCGGGCAAGCTGACCGTGGCGGACTCCTTCCGCATCGGCTGCATCGGGCGCCTCGGCGCCGAGGAGATGCGAGGCGCGCTGGCCGCCGTCGAGGACATCCTCGCCGACATGGGCGTGGAGAGCTGCCTGCCCGCCGCGGCCTGAGGCCCGGCGGCGGAGAACCGAGGAACAAGACCAAACTACTGACACCCTAAGGAGGAAGAGATGGGCGTGAGAGCTGACTACGTTTACACCCGGAACTACCGCGGCAAGGTCAAGGCCGTGATCCTCGACTGGAGCGGCACCACGGCGGACGCCTACGTGCTCGCCCCGGCGGTCGTCTTCGTCGACGTCTTCAAGAAGCACGGCGTCGAGATCTCCATGGCCGAGGCCCGCGGGCCCATGGGCCTGCGCAAGGACCTGCACATCAAGGCGCTGACCGAAGTGCCGGAGATCCGCGAGCGCTGGAAGGGCGTGCACGGCAAGGAGCCCGGCCAGGCCGAGGTCGACGCCATGTTCGCCGACTTCGTGCCCATGCAGCTCGAATGCCTGCGCGAGTACACGACCCTGCTGCCCGGCGTCGCCGAGACCACCCAGAAGCTGCAGGCCGACGGCATCAAGCTTGGCAGCTCGACGGGCTTCACCCGGGCCATGGTCGACATCCTCGAAGAGGACGCCAAGAAGCAGGGCTACGTGCCCGACGCCTCGGTCGCCGGCGACGAGGTGGAGCACGGCGCGCGCCCCAAGCCCTTCATGGTCTACCGCAACCTGGACCTGCTGGATGTCCATCCGATCCAGTCGGTGGTCAAGGTCGACGACACCATCTCCGGCGTCGGCGAGGCGCTTGAGGCCGGCTGCTGGGGCGTCGGCATCGCCCGCTACAGCAACTACATGGACGTGGACAGCTTCGAGCACGAGAAGAGCCTATCCGAGGCCGAGATCGCCCGCCGCCTCGCCTTCACCCGCGAGACCCTGCGCAAGGCGGGCGCCCACTACGTGATCGACACCCTCGACGAGCTGCCGGCGGTGGTCGAGGACGTGAACGTCCGCCTCGGCCGCGGCGAGAAGCCGTAAGGGCGAGGACTTTCGGGATCGGTCCCATGGCCGAACCCAGCCGCGACAAGGCGGGCGCGCCGGCGCAGTCGGAGGGGGAGTCGAACCTCTCCGCCCTGCGCCGGCGCTGGTCCGAGGCCTCGGCCCACCCGGAGACGGACGCGCTCTTGGCCGAGGACGCGCGGACCTTCCTCCACCAGTCGGTCTCCACGCCCTGCCTCTCGGCCGTGCGACGGGCCGAGGGCATCTGGATCGAGGACCTGGCCGGCCGGCGCTTCATGGACTTCCACGGCAACTCGGTCCACCACATCGGCTACGGCCATCCGCGCCTCGTCGCCGCAATCAAGGCTCAGCTCGACGAGGTCAGTTTCGCGCCGCGCCGCTACACCTGCGAGCCGGCGGTGGCGCTCGCCGCCAAGCTGGGCGAGATCTCGCCGGGCAGGCTCTCCAAGGTGCTGTTCGCCACCGGCGGCTCGGACGCCGTCGAGATCGCCCTCAAGGTGGCCCGGGCGGCGACCGGCCGCTTCAAGACAGTTTCCTTCTGGGACGCCTTCCACGGCGCCGGCTTCGGCGCGGCCAGCGTCGGCGGCGAGGCCATGTTCCGCTCGGGCCCCGTCGGGCCGCTCCTGGCGGGGACGGAGCACGTGCCGGTCTACGACTGCTACCGCAATCCCTACGGCTATTCCCACACGAGCCGCGAGCCCCACACGGAGGCCTGCGGCCGGGTCTGCGCGAACCTGATCCGAACCGCCCTGGAGAAGGAGGGCGACGTGGCGGCGGTCATCGCCGAGCCCATGCGGGCCGTCCCCTACCTGCCGCCGCCGGGCTTCTGGCAAGAGGTGCGCCGGGCCTGCGACGATAACGGCGCGCTCCTCATCTTCGACGAGATCCCGACCGGCCTCGGCAAGACCGGCCGCCTCTTCGCCTCGGAGCACGAAGGCGTGGTGCCCGACATCTGCGTGTTCGGCAAGGCGCTCGGCGGCGGCATCCTGCCGATCGCCGCGGCGATCTGCCGGCCCGAGCTGGACGTTGCCGGCGCCTGGGCGATCGGCCACTACACCCACGAGAAGAACCCGGTGACGACACGGGCGGCCCTCACCACCCTGGAGATCATCGCGGAAGAGGGCTTGGTCGAGCGCGCCCACGAGCTGGGCGACCACGCACTCGAGCGCCTCTACGACATGATGGACCGGCACGAACTGATCGGTGATGTGCGCGGACGCGGCCTGCTGCTGGGCGTCGAGCTGGTGACCGACCGGGAGAGCCGCGCGCCCGCGAACGAGGCCGCCGAGGAGGTCTTCTACCGCGCCCTCGAGCGCGGCCTCAGCTTCAAGGTCTCCATGGGCAACGTGCTCACCCTGAGCCCTCCCTTGGTGATCGCCCCCGAGGACCTGGACCGGGCCCTCGACATCCTCGACGAGTCTTTGGGCGAAGTCGGGGCCGGGTAGGGCGCCCGCGCTGCTCCGCGCTTCATGCCACCAGGCTGTCGCGGGGGAAACTGTAGACCTTTTCCCGATGCAGCAGGTGGACCCGGAAGTCGGCCCGGAAGAGGGCGGCGACGGCGGGGTCGAGCACGTTGAGGCCGCCGGTGTAGGCGCCGAAGGCTGGCAGCACCAGGCGCCGGCCGTCGGTGACGAAGCAGGGTGCCGAGACCCGCTTGGGCGGCAGATGCACGGCCGCCTTGGGATGCCAGTGGCCGGAGACCTCGCCGGCCGGCGCCACACCGCCGAGGGCCTGGTGGCGGAAAACCAGCGGCGCGTCGACCAGCTCCGCCTCGACCCGGCCGCCCAGGTCGCCCGGCGGCTCCGGGTCATGGTTGCCGGCGATCCAGACCCAGTCGCAGGTCGCGGTGAGGCGCCGGAGGGCCGCCCGGTCGGAGGCGGCGAGACGCTCGCCTGCGCCGCCGTCGTGGAAGGAATCCCCCAAGCAGATGACCCGCGCCGGTTCGTGCTTGCGGAGGAGCGCCGCGAGCCGGCCGAGGGTCGCCGCTGTGTCGTAGGGCGGCAAGAGCTGGCCGCGGGCGGCGAAGGCCGAGCCCTTCTCCAGGTGCAGGTCGGCCACCACCAGGGTGCGACGATCCGGCCACCAGAGGGCGCCCGAGGGATCGCCCAGGAGCGCCGCGCCGTTCACGCGGAAGGCCTGGCCGCCGCTCGCCCGTCCGCCGTTCGCTCCGGTCTTGCTCGTTGGCGCTCTTCTCATATTGGCAGCTCCGCCTGCTCGACCTCTTCGGTCGCCTCGGCGATCAGCGCCTGGGCGCCCTGGTCCAGCAGCTCGTCGAGGGCGCCGCCGTAGACCTGCTCCTTGCCGATCTCCAGCAGCACCGGCACGGCGAGCGGCGAGACCTTCTCCAGGTCCCGGTGGAGGATGTGGCCCTTCACCCGCTTCAGCATGTCGGCGAGGCGGCGGATGTCGGTCAGCCCACCGCCTGCGTCGGCCCGGGTCGCGCGCAGCAGCACGTGGTTGGGCTCGTGCTTGCGCAGCACGTCGTAGATCAGGTCGGCGTTGAAAGTGACCTGCCGGCCGCTGCGCTCGCGCCCCGGCTGGCGGCGCTCGATCAGCCCGGCGATCACTGCCACGTTGCGGAAGGTCCGGCGCAGCATGGAGGATTCGGCCATCCACTCTTCGAGGTCGTCGCCCAGCATATCCTCGCCGAAGAGGGCGTCCACATCGTTTGCCGGCTTGAGGCTCCAGACCGCCAGCACGTAGTCGGTGGCGACGAAGCCGAGGGGGCCCAGGCCGGCCCGCTCCATGCGCCGGGTCAGCAGCATGCCGAGGGTCTGGTGGGCGTTGCGCCCCTCGAAGCAGTAGGCCACCAGGAACTGCTTGCGGCCCCGCGGGAAGGTCTCGACCAGGAGCCCGTCGGCGGGCGGCAGCACCGAGCGCCAGCGCTGGATCCTGAGCCATTCCGCGACGGTCGGCGGCAGGTCGCGCCAGGCGGCGGGCTCGGCCAAGAGGCCGCGCACCCGCTCGGCCAGATGGGTGGAGAGGGGCAGGCGGCCGCCCATGTAGGCCGGCACCTTGGGCTCTCCTTCGCCGCCGCGGGTGACCTCGGCGTAGGTCTCGCGCAGGCCCTCGAAGCGGAGCAGCTGGCCGGCGAAGATGAAGCTGTCGCCGGCCACCAGGCCCTGGACGAAGTACTCCTCAACCTCGCCCAGGACGTGGCCGCGCTTCAGGCGGATCTGGATCGTGGGTGCCTCGACGATGGTGCCCATGTTGAGGCGGTAGCGCCGGGCATGGGCCTGGGAGGCGACCCGGTAGCGGCCTTGTGCGTCCCGGCTCAGGCGGCGGAAGCGCTCGTAGGTGCCGAGCGCGTAGCCGCCGGTGGCGACGAAGTCGAGCACGTCGTCGAATTCACGCCGGGCGATGCCCGCATAGGGGGCGGCCGACTTCACCTCGGCGAAGAGCTCGTCGGCCAGGAAGGGGCCGCCGCAGGCCATGCCGAGTATGTGCTGGGCCAGCACGTCGAGGCCGCCCGGGCGCGGCGGCGCGCCGTCCAGGCTGCCGGCGCGCACGGCGGCGAGCGCCGCCCGGCACTCCAGCACCTCGAAGCGGTTGGCCGGCACCAGCAGCGCCCGGCTCGGCTGGTCGAGGCGGTGGTTGGCCCGGCCGATGCGCTGCAGCAGGCGCGCCGCCCCCTTGGGAGCCCCCACCTGGACGACGAGATCGACGGCGCCCCAGTCGATGCCGAGATCGAGGGACGAGGTGGCGACCACGGCGCGCAGATCGCCGCGGGCCATGGCGGCCTCCACCTTGCGGCGCTGCTCGGCCGAGAGGCTGCCGTGATGGAGGGCGACGGCGAGCCCCTCCTCGTTGAGGCGCCAGAGCTCCCGGAACACGAGCTCCGCCTGGGCCCGGGTGTTGACGAAGACGATGGCCGTGCCGGCGCCGCGGATCTTCTCGTAGACCTCCTCAAGGGCGTGCACCGCCATGTGGCCGGACCAGGGCAGGTAGGCCCGGGTGGCGAGGATGTCGATCTCCGGGTCGGGGCCGGGCTCGCCCTCGATCAGCCGGGGCGGCGGCGCGCCCGTGGGCGCCAGCCAGGCGGCGAGCTCCGGCGGGTCGGCCACCGTGGCCGAGAGGCCCACGAGCCGGCAGCCGGGCGCCAGGCAGCGCAGCCGCGCCAGGGCGAGGGCCAGCAGGTCGCCCCGCTTGTTGTCGGCCAGCGCGTGCAGCTCGTCCACCACCACGCAGGCGAGTCCGGCGAAGACCTTGGTGGCGTCGTAGTAGGAGAGCAGCAGGGCGAGGGACTCCGGCGTGGTCATGAGGACTTGGGGCGGCTTGCGGCGCTGGCGCTGGCGCTTGCTGTGGGGCGTGTCGCCGGTGCGGGTCTCGCAGTCGATGGCGAGGCCCATCTCCTCGATGGGCCGGGTTAGGTTGCGGTGGATGTCGACGGTGAGCGCCTTCAAGGGCGAGACGTAGAGTGTGTGCAGCCCGGGGCGCGGCCGTTCGGCGAGATCCACCAGGCTCGGCAGGAAACCGGCCAGGGTCTTGCCGCCGCCGGTGGGCGCGATCAGGAGCGCGGACTCGCCCGCCCGCGCCGCCGCCAGCATCTCGAGCTGATGGCGATGGGGCCGCCAGCCCCGGCCGGCGAACCAGCCGGCGAAGGGCTCCGGAAGCTCGGAGTGTTCGGCCGCTTTGGGCACTTGGGGCTGGGGCGTCACGCTGGGCCCGTCTCCGCGTAGGCGCAGGCGATCCGGGCGGCGACACGGGCGTTGTTCTCCAGGAGCTCCACGTTGGCCTCAAGGGTGCGGCCGCCGCTCGCCTGCTGCAGGACGTCGAGCAGGAAGGGCGTCACCGCTTTGCCGACGATGCCTTCCCGCTCTGCCTCGTCGAGGGCCGCCTCGATCCAGCCCTCGACCTGGTTGCGGGGCAGCGCCGCCGCCTCGGGGATCGGATTAGCGAACAGCAGGCCGCCGGTCAGGCCGAGCCCCCAGTGGGCGCGCATGACGGTCGCCGCCTCTGCCGGCCCGTCGACCCCCACGTCGAGGGGCAGGCCGCTGTCCCGGCAGTAGAAGGCCGGCAGCTTATCGCAGCCGTAGCCGATGACGGGAACGGATTTGGTTTCAAGAACTTCCAGCGTCTTCTCGATATCGAGGATCAGCTTGAAGCCGGCCGAGACCAGGGCCACTGGGTAGTCGGCTAGGGCGCCCAGGTCGGCCGAGATGTCGAGGCTCGCCTCGCCGCCCCGGTGGACGCCGCCGATGCCGCCGGTGGCGAAGACACGGATGCCGGCGAGGTGGGCGACGGCGAGGGTCGCGGCCACGGTGGTGGCGCCGGGCCGGCCCGAGGCGACGAGCGGCGCCAGGTCCCGGCGGCTCGCCTTGATGACGTCTTCGCTGGCGGCGAGCGTGCCCAGCTCCTCGGCGCCGAGGCCGACCCGGATCCGGCCGTCGAGGACGGCGACGGTGGCCGGCACCGCGCCCTCGGCGCGTACCAGGGCCTCCAAGCGCCGAGCCGTCGCCAGGTTGCGCGGGCGCGGCAGGCCGTGGGCAATGGCCGTCGATTCCAGCGCCACGACAGGGCCGCCCGCGGCCAGGGCCTCGGCGACCTCGGGCTGCAGCAGCAGATAGGATTCGGGCCGGTCGTCCTGTAGGGTCATGGCCAGTCCGGAAAGGATCGAGAACATGCCGCGCGCCGCGCCGCGTCCCGAAAGCTGGCTCAAGGTAACCCAAGCGGGGCTCTACTGCGAGCCGGGCGGCTTCCATGTCGATCCCAGCCGGCCGGTGGCGCGAGCCGTCGTCACCCACGGCCACGCCGACCACGCGCGCCCGGACAACGAGGCCGTGCTGGCGACGCCCGAGACCCTGGAGATCATGAAGCGGCGCTATGGTGAGCGGGCCGGCGGGGACCTGCAGCCGCTCGCCTATGGCGAGACCGTCGAGGTGAACGGCGTCTCCGTCAGCCTGGCGCCGGCCGGCCACGTGCTGGGCAGTGCCCAGGCGGTGCTGGAGTGGCGCGGCTCGCGCGTGGTGGTCTCCGGCGACTACAAGCGCCGGGCCGATCCCACCTGCGAACCCTTCGAGCCGGTGACGGCCGACGTCTTCATCACCGAGGCGACCTTCGGCCTGCCGGTCTTCCGTCACCCGCCGGCCGAGGGCGAGATCGCGCGCCTGCTGCGCTCGCGCGAGCTCTTCCCGGAGCGGGCGCATCTGGTCGGCGTCTATGCCCTCGGCAAGGCCCAGCGGGTGATCGCCCTCCTGCGCCAGGCCGGCTACGAGCGGCCGCTCTATCTGCACGGCGCGCTTCAGGCGCTCTGCGACCTCTACCAGGACTGCGGTGTCGAACTCGGCGAACTCCGGCATGTGGCCGGCGTCGACAAGGAAGCCCTCAAAGGTGAGATCGTGATGGCGCCGCCCTCGGCCCTGGCCGACCGCTGGTCGCGGCGCCTGCCGGACCCGGTCACAGCCATGGCCTCCGGCTGGATGGGACTGCGCCAGCGGGCCCGCCAGCGCGGCGCCGAGCTGCCGCTCGTCATCTCCGACCACGCCGACTGGGACGAGCTGACCGCGACCCTGGACGAGGTGGGCGCGCCCGAGGTCTGGGTCACTCACGGCAACGAGGAGGCCCTGGTGCACCACGCCCGCAGCCGGGGCTTCGCGGCTGAGGCGCTCTCCCTCGTTGGCCGCGGCGAGGCCGAGCAGGAGGGCGAGGGCGCTGGCGCGGAGGAGACGGCCAGTTGAGGGCCTTCGCCGAGCTGCTCGACCGCCTCTCCTTCACGCCGGCACGCAACGGCAAGCTGCGCCTCTTGGGCGACTACTTTCTCTCTGTCCCCGATCCCCGGCGCGGCTGGGCGTTGGCGGCCCTCACCGGCGGTCTCGACTTCAAGGCCGCCAAGCCGGCCCAGGTCCGCGCCCTGGTGAGCGAGCGGGTCGACCCGGTGCTGTTCGGCTGGTCCTACGACTACGTGGGCGACCTGGCCGAGACGACGGCGCTGATCTGGCCGACCGGTCCTGAGGCCGGCGGGGAGGCGGTCGACCCGCCGCCGCTGGACGAGGTGGTGGAACGCCTCACCGCCGCCGACCGTGACGAGGTGCAGGCAGTGCTCGCCGCCTGGCTCGACCGGCTCGACGCCACCGGGCGCTGGGCGCTGCTCAAGTTCGTCATGGGCGGGCTTCGGGTCGGTGTCTCGGCCCGCCTCGCCAAGACCGCCCTCGTCGCCGTCGCTGAGGCGAACGGCCAGGAGGTGACGCTCGCCGAGATCGAGGAGGTCTGGCACGGCCTCGCGCCGCCCTACGAGGATCTCTTCGCCTGGCTCGAGGGCCGGGCCGAGCGCCCCCGGGTCGACGCTCGCGCCGCCTTCCGGCCGCTCATGCTGGCCCAGCCGCTGGAAGAGGCGGAGATCGAGAAGCTCGATCCCCGCGACTTTTTCGTCGAGTGGAAGTGGGACGGCATCCGCGTCCAGCTCGCAGCCGGCGGCGGCTCGCGCCGGCTCTTCTCGCGCAGCGGCGACGAGATCGGCGGCGCCTTTCCCGATCTGCTGGAGGCGGCCTCCTTCGACGCGGTTCTGGACGGCGAGCTGCTGGTCGCCCGGCCGGGGACCGAGCCGGTGGAGATCGCTCCCTTCAACGACCTGCAACAGCGGCTGAACCGCAAGAGCGTGCCGGCCAAGCTGCGCGAGACCTATCCGGCCCACCTGCGGATCTACGACATTCTTTATAGCGAAAGCTTAGACCTGCGTGACAAGCCATTGATAGAACGCAGGAAACATCTCGAGGGCTGGTATCTGCGCGTGCGGCCCCAGGCGATGGACCTCTCCCCCGTGCTGGAGCTTGGCGGCTGGCCGGACCTCAAGTCCCTGCGGGAGGAGGCCCGCGAGCGCGGCATGGAAGGCCTGATGCTGAAGCGCAAGGACAGCCTCTACGTCGCCGGCCGCCCCAAGGGTCCCTGGTTCAAGTGGAAGCGCGACGCGCTTACCCTCGACGCGGTGCTGATGTACGCCCAGCGCGGCCACGGCAAGCGCTCGTCCTTCTACTCGGACTACACCTTCGGCGCCTGGCGTCCGGGCGAGGACGGCCGGCCGGAGCTGGTGCCGGTCGGCAAGGCCTACTTCGGCTTCACCGACGAGGAGCTGAGGCGGCTCGACAAGTGGGTGCGCGACAACACAGTGGAGCGCTTCGGCCCGGTGCGCGCCGTGCGCCCCGGCCTTGTGCTGGAAGTCGCTTTCGATGCGGTGCACCGTTCCGGCCGCCACAAGTCGGGCCTCGCCATGCGCTTTCCCCGGGTCCACCGCATCCGCTGGGAAAAGCCCGCCGAGGAGGCGGACCGGCTCGAGACCCTGGCCCGCATGATCGACGAGTAGGCTGCCTCGCGTTCGTGCTTGCGCGCGGGCGCGAATGGGTGCAATGAGCGGAACGATTGCCTCCTCGCCGGGACCCGCCCGTCATGCTGCCCCTGCTCTACACCGTCTCCTCGCTGCTGGTCGCGGTGCTGCTCTTCATGCTGGGCAACAGCCTGGTCGGGATCGCGCTGCCGCTGAAGCTGGAGGCGGCAGGGGTCGCCAACGAGTTCACCGGCGTGGTCATGGCCGGCTATTTCGCCGGCCTGCTGGCGGGCTGCATCTACGGCAAGACCCTGATCTTCCGGGTCGGCCACATCCGCGCCTTCGCCGGACTCTCGGCCCTCAACGTGGGCGCCATCCTCTGCCACGCCCTGCTGTTCGATCCCGTCGTCTGGACGGTCCTGCGCTTCACCTCGGGGCTCTGTATCGCCGGCATCTTCTCGGCGCTGGAAAGCTGGCTCAACGACCGCCTGGACAACGACAACCGCGGCCGGGTTCTGGGCGTCTACATGGTCGTCACATACATCGCCATGGCCTTCGGCCAGCTTTCGATCAATGTCTGGCCGCTCGAATCGGCCGACGGGCTGGTGGCGGCGGCGCTGCTGACCAGCCTGGCGATCGTCCCGGTGGCGTTCACCCGCACAGAGGCGCCGAGCCTGGCGACGGCGGCGCCCGTCAGCCTGGGCGAGCTCTACCGCAGCTCGCCGCTCGCCGTGGCCGGGGCGGTCTGCTCGGGGCTCATGCTGGGCGCCTTCTGGGGCATGGGGGCGATCTTCGCGCGGGAGATCGGCTTCAGCGTGTTCGAGGCCTCGCTGTTCACCGGCAGCTACATCGTCGGCGGCCTGCTGCTGCAAATCCCCATCGGCCGCCTCTCCGACAGGTTCGACCGGCGCACGGTCATGGGCCACATCCTGGCCGGCGCGACCATGGTCTGCATCGCCGGCATGTCCGCCGGGCGCTTCGACTATCCCTTGCCGCTGGTGCTGCTGCTAGCGGCGCTCCTGGGCGGGGCGATCAGCAACGTCTATCCTCTCAGCATGGCCCAGGCCTTCGACTACCTGGACCGGGACCGCTTCGTGGCCGGCGCCTCGCGCCTGCTCATGTCCTTCTCGCTCGGGGCCGTGGCGGGGCCGGTCGTCTGCTCCTTCGTCATGACCTGGCTGGGGCCGCACGCCTTCTTCGGCTACATCGGCGCCGTGGCGGCGGGCCTGACCGGCTTCGTGCTCTACCGCATGGCCAAGCGCCACGCCCTGCCGGTCGAGGAGCAGCAGGAGTTCGTCGCCCTGCCGCGGCTCTCGCCCGTGGGCGCCGAGCTGCACCCGGAGGCCGAGGCCGACGAGGACGAGGCCGTGGAAGCCGATCGCCCCGGCGAAGCAGAAGAAGTCGCGCGCCCTTCATCCGGCGGCGCGGCGGTCGCCGAGCCCGCGCCCCTCAGCGCCGAGCCCTCGTCCTCCGACCGCGGGTGAACGCCGCGAGAACCAGCAAGGTTGCCTACGCCGGCTCGCAATCGACGAACCGACGGTTCCAGCCTAGGGGGTGTACTCGCGCCCCTTGTGCTGGGACAGGTCGCGCCCGGAGACGTGCAGACTCAAGGCGGTCTCCTCGCCGATGTTGGCGATGCTGTGGATCGCTTCCGTGCCGAGACTGAGCGCCTCGCCCGGAGCGAGCGTGCGGACCTCGGCGGCCTCGACCTCGGCCTGGCCCGGTGCGTCGCCGTCGTCCAGGCGGCGCCAGAGGGTGGTGCGCGTGCTACCCTCCACGGCGACCATGACGCTCCAGGTGCCGTGGTCGTGAGGCGGGACCTCGCTGCCCGGCCGCCAGGCGCCGATTGCGATTGAGGGTTCCTCGTCGACGGGGACATGGAGCTTCAGGCTGCCGATGCCGCTGGTCTCGTCCCAGGCGAAGGCGTCCGCGGCGGGCCGGGCGAGGGCGGCGGCGAACTTCTGGGCCAGCGGCGCCACGGCCTCCAGCACCTCGTCCTCGCGCTCGACGGCGCTCAATACGAAGGCCAGGTCGCCCAGGAAGTAGTCCAGGGGATAGTCGCTCATGGCTTGCGAGCCTAGACCCTGGCCGCCATGCCGAACAACCGCAGATCTTTGCCGATCGCGGTAGCAACGATGTGAGCGGCCGTGCTATCGCTGCGGCCCGGAAACCCGATAGGAAACCGCAAGGCCATGACCATCGCCGGCATCCTGTTCGACAAAGACGGCACGCTGCTCGACTACGCGGCGACCTGGGTGCCGCTCAACCGGCTGGCCGCCTTGGCGGCGACGGAGGGCGACGAGGCCCTGGCGGCGCGGCTGCTGGCGGTGTCGGGATACGACCAGGAGAGCGGGCGGGTGCTCGGCGGCTCGCTGCTGGCCCAGGCCAGCAACCGGGAGATCGCGACCTGCTGGGCCGATCTCATGCCCGGCCGCGGCGTGGAGGAGCTGACGGCCCTGCTCGAGCGGACCTTCATCGAGCGGGGCCAGGAGATGGCGACGCCGGTGGCCGAGCTGGCGCCCCTGCTCATGCGCTTCAAGGACCAGGGCCTCAGTCTCGGCGTCGCCACCAGCGACAGCGAGGCGGGCGCCCGGGCGACCCTCGCCCACTTCGGGGTGCTGGAGCTGCTCGACTTCCTCGCCGGCTACGACAGCGGCCACGGGACGAAGCCCGAACCGGGACTGGTGGAGGGCTTCTGCCGGGCGACCGGACTGCCGGCCGCGGCGGTGGCGGTGGTGGGGGACAACCTGCACGACCTCGACATGGGCCGGGCCGCGGGCGCCGGGCTCCTGGTCGGCGTGCTCACCGGCACCAGCCTCCACGAGGACCTGGCGCCCCACGCCGATCACGTGCTCGACAGCATCGTCGATCTGGAGGCCTTGCTCGACCGGCTCGCGGCGCTCCGCTGAAGCGCCGCCCGGCTCTCGCAGACCCATCCTCGTCGGGCATCAAACAGATCAACCTGCATCGCAGATATACGATATAAGAAGTTGATTTAATTTATTATTCTGTTGTTTGGTCAACGCTTGCGGCGGCCGCCGCGCCGCCGCCTGGTGCCGATTTCGCCTCCCGGCGCGTGGCCGGGCGTGCCGGCTTTCTCGGCGGCGGCGAAGTGGCGCAGGGTGCCGGGCGAAACCTTTCCCAGGCGGGCGATGACCTGATCCAGGTCGGGCTTGTCGGCGGGCTCGTGGGACTGGAGCGCCGCGTGCATGGCGGCGATGTGGTCGGGCGTGGTGCCGCAGCAGCCGCCGATGATGCGCACGCCGGCGTCGCGGCAGAGGCGCGCATAGTCGGCCATCAGCTCGGGCGTGCCGGAATAGTGGATGTGGCCGTCGACATACTCCGGGACGCCGCAGTTGCTCTTGGCCACCAGCACGTCGCTCGGATCCCGCGTCTCGCCCATGCCGAGCACGGCGGCCATCAGCTCCGAGGCGCCGGTGCCGCAGTTGCCGCCGTAGGCCACGGGTTTGGGCTCGACCTGGTGCATCATCTCGGCGACCCGGGCCGGCGTGACGCCCATCATGGTCCGGCCGTTGGTGTCGAAGCTGAGGGTGCAGACGTAGGGCAGGCCGACCCGCGCGGCGCCCTCGATGGCGGCGCGCAGCTCCTCTTCCGAGGACATGGTCTCGATCCAGAGCAGGTCGCAGCCGCCCTCGGCGAGGCCCTGGCCCTGCTCGGCGAAGGCCGCGGCAGCATCCTCTTGGCTGAGCGGCCCCAGCGGAGCCAGGATCTCGCCCGTCGGCCCCATGGAGCCCGCCACCACCACCTCGCGGCCCGCGGCATCGGCTGAGCGCCGGGCGATTTCGGCCGCCGCCCGGTTGAGCTCGATCACCCGGTCCTGGGCCCCGTGCAGCTTCAGGCGGTGGCGGGTGCCGCCGAAGGAGTTGGTGAGCACGATGTCGGCCCCGGCGGCGATGAAGGCCTCGTGGAGGGCGGCCACCCGCTCCGGATGGTCCAGGTTCCACAGCTCCGGCGCGTCGCCCGTCTCCAGGCCGGCCGCGAAATAGTTGGTCCCCGTCGCCCCGTCGGCGAGCAGCCAGGGGCGGGACTCGAGCAGGCGTTGCAGGCGCTCGGACATGTCAGGCGGGCCTTTTCCGGTCTCGTGGGTCGCGCGGTCGAGGGGGCGAGACGTTAGTGCCAGCGGGGCAGGGGATCAAGGCCTGCACGATCGGCTGCAAGTCCGCGTATCATGCTGTGCCTAAGGGGGCGCCCAAGGGGTATGCCCAGGGGCTTGCCTCGGGCGCCGCGGGGCGTCAGGTTTCGGCCTCCGAGCCCAGGTGCGCCCAGGTGCGCCCAGGCGTGGCCGGGCGCATTCGAGCGGCCGAGAAGGGAGCAGGCTCAGGTGAAGATCCTTGCCGTGGCGATTCCGCTGGTTCTGGTGGTGGCGGTCATCGCGACCTATGCCCGCTACGAGAGCCTCGATCCCTGCGTCTGGATGGAGCACGACCTGGCGGACCAGACCGGCCTGCCCCGGGTCGTGGTCGAGGCGCGCATCCGCGCCGGCTTCCTGCTGGACGGCATCACCGAGCCGGGCCCCGGCGACTGCCTCCTGGAATGGTGGGAGTGGCGCAGCGAGGGCCTGCCCGAGGAGGGCTGAGAGGCCAGGCGCGGCGGTCCGGCTTCAGACTGCGCGGGCTCGGGACGGCCGTATCCCGGCTTAGAGCCGACGTAACCCCGGGGAAAGCGACGATCTCATTTCGATGTCGGGATATGGGGCAAGGCGGCCCTGCTAGGACGCCGCTCGGAACGGCAGAGATTCAGCCAACAGCGGCACCTTCCCGGTGACATTTCTGCGTGGCTCAGACGACAAGATGCATCTTGTGCGCTGCGTTCGACCTCCACGCGGCCGCCTCCTGCAAGGAACTGGAGAAAGCGTGCTTCGCGTTGCTCTCGGCGTTCTTTTTCCTTGGCTTCCGAGGGAGAGCTTTCGCCTCCTTGGGAGGCCGATAGTACCCATGGCCGCCGGGATTGATGGGTGTGATCTGCAATTTCTAGCCTTTCTTCAACGGCCCTCGAACGATGGCTCCGGCCTATCGGAGTATGCCTAGGCTAGCGCTGAAATGTGGCGATAGCCTGGCCGGGATAGGGCACTGTTGGGCATTCGCGTGGCTCTTCCACGGCGAAATGGCCGCCACGCACCTGGCGATGGAGCACGCGGAATCACCATCCGGGATTCGCCACTTGGCACCCGAAACGTCCGCTCTCGGGAAGACGGCCGTATTAATGTTCAGTCTTTTGCGTCGACGGTCCGAATTACGGATTTCAGGAGTAAAACGGACGTTCTGGCGCACCCCAACTAAAGTCCGACTGTTGCCAATTCGAGACAAAGGTCGTCTCGGAACCTATGCATCATCCGATGCGTCAAACTCGTGGTCGTGCACTTTGTGCCCTGGCAACTGTTCGTCCAATGATTGACGATATCTCACGCAGCCACGCAAGAACTTCGGCCACGGCGGAACCGCGACATCCGGGTCGAGCTTTTCGGGCAAGAGGGACCACAGATCGGGATGATACCAGCACAAATCATGACCCGAACTATCGCGATGCGTCCGGATTCCGTTCCGGAGTTTCTTGACCTCGGCAATGAGGTCCTCCTTTGACATTCCCAGAAGGTCATCGTCCATTGCTTAAGTGCTCCAGCCGCAATGCCCGACCTAGCGTTCACCAGAAGCTATACTTACGACAAGAGAGAAATGAACCATACCAACCGTCCGAGCCGGGGCAATCTCAGACCATTCACACCTCGCTCTGCATTTCCGTTGCCGGGGATAGAGCGGTCAAAACCGTCAAATGAAGTCGAAACCTCCAAACCTTGGCTGCAGGACAAAGAGGCTAAGCCGGCCCATTGGACCGTCCCTTGGAACGGGCACCAAAAGCCCAAACAGGCCTGCTGCGCACGAAATGAATGACGGGCCCGTCGCTCGCTCCATGTCGCGTCTGCGCAATCTGCTGTCGTTTGCATTTGGGCGCGGGAGCATCCCAAATAGCAGGGTCTGGATGGGACCCCGGACATCGGTCCGGTTTCGGGAGGAGAGGAATGGCGGCGTTTCCGGAAAGAGCGAAGGTGGTCATCGTCGGCCTGGGCGGGATCGTGGGGGCCTCGGTGGCCCACCACCTGGTTGAACGGGGCTGGGAGGATATCGTCGGCATCGACACCTCCGCAATCCCCACGGACGTCGGGTCGACCTCCCATGCCTCGGACTTCTGCTACGCCACCAGCCACGACTTCCTCTCCTGCTGGACGACCCTCTATTCCATCGACTTCTACGAGCGCATGGGGCACTACGCCAAGGTGGGTGGGCTCGAGGTCGCCCGGGTCGGCGACGACGCCCGCATGGACGAGATCAAGCGCAAGGTCGCCTCCGCCAAGGCCTTCGGCACCGGCGCGCGGCTCGTCACCCCCGCCGAGATCAAGGAGAAGTTCCCGCTGATCGAGGAGGAGCTGGTGCAGGGGGGCATGTGGGATCCCGACGCCGGCCTGGTCGTGCCCCGCTCCCAGGTCGTCGCCGGCATTCTGGTCGAGAACGCCGAGAAGAGCGGCAAGCTCAGGTCTTTTCCCAACACGCCCGCCACCGGCCTGATCGTCGAGGACGGCCGCGTCAAGGGGGTCGAGACCCCGCGCGGCCGGATCCTGGCCGACCATGTCATCGTCTGCGCCGGGCTCTGGGGGCGCCTCGTCGCCGCCATGGCCGGCGAGGACCTGCCCGTCATGCCGGTCGACCATCCGCTCCTCTGGTTCGGGCCCTACCAGGCGTTCGCCGGCACCGGCAAGGACATCGGCTGGCCGCTGCTGCGCGACCAGGGCAACTCCGCCTACCTGCGCGACACGGGCGACCCCAAGACCACCGAGGGCGGCATGATCGAGTGGGGCTACTACGAGCAGACGGAGCCGCGCCTCTGCCACCCGCGGGACATCCTGGAGAAGACCGAGGCGCGCCTCTCCCCCTCCCAGCGCGACCTGGATCTGGAGCAGGTGATGGAGCCGCTGGAGCGGGCGATGGAGCTGACCCCGGTCCTGGCGGAGCTGGGCTACGACGAGAAACGCTCCTTCAACGGCCTGCTCCAGGTGACGACGGACGGCGGCCCTTCCATCGGCGAAAGCCAGAAGGTCCGCGGCCTCTGGTACGCCGTCGCCATCTGGGTCAAGGACGGCCCCGGCATGGCTAAGCTGCTGGTCGACTGGATGACGGACGGACGCACCGAGATCGACCACCACGCGATCGACTACGCGCGCTTCTATCTCTTCCAGCGAGACGAGGACTTCATCCACGCCCGCTGCACCGAGACGGCGATGAAGATCTACAACCCGGCCGTCCATCCTCGCGAGCCCTTCGACGGCGGCCGGGGCGTGCGCCGCAGCCCCTTCTACGAGCGCGAGAAGGAACTCGGCGGCTACTTCATGGAGCTCGGCGGCTGGGAGCGCGCTCACGGCTATGCCAGCAACGAGCACCTGCTGGAGAAGTACGGCAACCAGGTGCCTGTCCGCGAGAACGAATGGGACAACCGCCACTTCTGGCGGGTCTCCAACGCCGAGCATCTGGGAATGAGCGCCGACGTGGGCATGGTCAATCTCTCCCACTTCGCCATCTACGACGTGACCGGCCCGGACCACGTGGCCTTCATGGAGTACCTCTGCGTCGCCAGGGTCGGCGGCGACAACCAGGTCGGAAAGGGCATCTACACCCACTTCCTCGACGAGAAGGGCATGGTGAAGGCCGACTTCACCGTCTTCCGCATGGCCGACCGCTACCGCTTCGTCGACGGGGCGGACGCCGGAAACCGCGACTTCGTCTACATGAAGCGCATGGCGGAGGATCTGGGCTACGACGTGGAGGTCGCCGACGTCTCGACCGACTTCACCACCATCGGCCTCTGGGGGCCGAACGCCAGGACGACCCTCCAGCAGGTGGTGGAGGACCCGGACGAGCTCAGCCACGAGAACTTCCCCTTCGCCTCGCTGAAGGAGATCAGCATCGCCGGCCAGGCGGTCACGGCCTTCCGCATCTCCTATGTGGGCGAGCAGGGCTGGGAACTGCACATGAGATACGAGGACGGCCTCGCCGTCTGGGACGCGCTGCGCGCCTTGGAGGTCATGCCCTTCGGCGTCGAGACCTACGCCAACTCCCGCCGCATGGAGAAGAGCCTGCGCCTCCAGAACGCGGACCTCCTGACCGAGTACAATCTTCTCGAGGCCGATCTCGCGCGCCCCAAGGTCAAGGAAGCCGACTTCATCGGCAAGGCCGCCTATCTCGAGCAGCGCGCCCGGGACCATCAGCCGGCCACGCTCTGCACCCTGGTGATGACCGACAACAGGGATGCGAAGGGCGTGGCCCGCTATCCCGTCGGCATCCTGCCGATCATGGATCCCGAGACGGGCGAGACCCTGGTGGATTCCGAGGGCCGCCGCTCCTTCACCACCTCGATCGCCTACGGCCCGACCATCGGCAAGAACATCGCCCTCGGCTATCTGCCCCACGAGCAGGCCGTCAAGGGCAAGCGGTTCCAGGTGGAGTACTTCGGCGAGATCTACCCGGTCGAGGTGGCGGGCGTCGGCTACGAGCCGCTCTACGACCCGGAGAACCTGAAGCCGCGGACCTGAAACGGCAGGGCCCGGCGCACAGGACCGGGCCCCGAAGTCCGCTTGCGCCGACCTGACCCCAAGTGATCCGCGGTCTTCGTCGGTCTTTGGTGTCCATGCGCCAGCCTCGTCTGGCGGACACGCGGCGCGAGCGACCGGCAATTGCGTAGACTGGTCACACCGCTCAAGTCGGGTGCGCCTGCTGCGCCGCAATTGCGTGTTTCCCTGTCGCCGCCTGGACAGAGGCGCCCGGGCGGTGGCAGATAATCGGGCCAGAACAAGAACTAGTGTCGGGGTTTGTCTTATGGGCGAGACGGAAAGCACGGCGGCGCGCGCTGGCAGGCGTGCGCGGGGCGGCGGTGGCGGTCGCGAGGCCCGCCGCGCCGTGCGCAGCGGCGGCGGCGCGGCGAAGCGGACGTTCATCAACCGCAAGATCCCGGTCTTCGAGCCCCTCTCCGAGGAGGGCCTGGCGATCGTCGAGCAGAACGCCGAGACGGTCCTGGAGGAGATCGGCATCGAGTTCCGCGACGATCCGGAGGCTCTCGAGATCTGGAAGGGCGCCGGGGCCGACCTGGACGGCGAGCGGGTGCGCTTCCCCAAGGGGCTCTGCCGCGAGCTCATCAAGACGGCGCCCGCGAGCTTCGTCCAGCATGCCCGCAATCCCGAGCGCAGCGTCACCATCGGCGGCGAGAACACGGTCTTCGCGCCGGTCTACGGGCCGCCCTTCGTTCGCGACCTTGATCAGGGACGGCGCTACGCCACCATCGAGGACTTCCGCAACTTCGTGAAGCTGGCCTACATGGCGCCGGCGGTCCACCACTCCGGCGGCACGGTCTGCGAGCCCGTCGACATCCCGGTGAACAAGCGCCACCTGGACATGGTCTACGCCCACCTGCGCTATTCGGACCTGCCCATCATGGGCTCGGTCACGGCGCCGGAGCGGGCCCAGGACACGGTCGACATGGCGAAGATCGTCTTCGGCGAGGACTTCGTCGACCAGAACACGGTCTGCGTCAGCCTGATTAACGCAAACTCGCCCATGACCTTCGACGCGACCATGCTGGGCGCGCTCAAGGTCTACGCCCGCAACAACCAGGCGACCATCGTCACGCCCTTCATCCTCTCGGGTGCCATGGCGCCGGTGACGCCGGTGGGGGTCATGACCCAAACGCTCGCCGAAGCCCTGGCCGGCATCGCCTTTGCCCAGCTCGTGCGCCCGGGCGCGCCGGTGATCCTGGGCAGCTTCGCCAGCTCCATCTCCATGCAGTCGGGCGCACCCACCTTCGGCACGCCGGAGCCGGCCTTGGTGCTCTACGGCATGGCCCAGCTTGCCCGGCGCCTCGGCCTGCCGTTCCGCTCCGGCGGCTCGCTCTGCGCCGGCAAGATCCCCGACGCCCAGTCGGCCCACGAGAGCAGCCAGACCCTGCTGCCGACCGTGCTCGGCGGCGTCAACTTCGTGCTGCACGCCGCCGGCTGGCTGGAAGGCGGGCTCGCCTCGTCTTATGAGAAGTTCGTCATCGACGCCGACCAGCTCGGCATGATGCAGGTCATGCTGGAAGGCTACGACCTGAGCGAGAACGGCCAGGCCATGGACGCCATCCGCGAGGTCGGGCCGGGCAGCCACTACCTCGGCTGCGCCCACACCCAGGCCAACTTCGAGACCGCCTTCTACCGCTCGCAGGTCGCCGACAACAACTCCTTCGAGCAGTGGGAATCAGAGGGCGCCAAGGACACGGCCCAGCGCGCCAACTGGATCTGGAAGAAGTGGCTGGCCGACTACCAGGCGCCGCCCATCGACCCCGCCGTCGACGAGGCGCTCCAGGCCTTCATCCGAGAGAAGAAGGACTCCATGCCCGACGCCTTCGCGTGATGCCGCGGCGGGCGGTCCTTCACGCCTCCGGGTAGCCGAAGGCCGCGGCGAAGGGTGTCAGGGTCGGCAGGACCGGCTTCATCTGCTTCTCGTAGCGGCGCCAGCGCTCGAGGGACTGCTTGTGGAGGGCGCCGGTCACCTGGCGGTAGCTGGGTGTGGCGATGGTCGTCTCTTGCGCCTTCTCCCGGTAGCCGGCGATCGCCTCGTGCCAGTCGAGGCCCATGAAGGCGAGGGCGCTCCGCACCACCCCCTCGAAGTCCGCCAGCAGATCCTCGTAGCGGTACTCCTGCCAGGGCAGGCTGAGCGCCTCCCGGTAGGCGAGCCAGAGGTCCATGACCGTGGCGTAGGTCTCCGCCGTGCGCTCCAGGCTGCAGAAGTTGATCATGGAGCTGTTGAGCCGGAAGCGCTGCATGAAGCAGGAGAGCGCGATGTCGCGCGGGTCGCGCAGGGCGACCAGCACCCGCGCGCCGGGGAACAGCAGGTTGGCGTAGCCGAGATCCACCAGGTTGAGGGGCAGCTTGTCCACCAGCAGCCGGCCTTCGAGTGGGCCTAGGGTCTTCTCCGCCTCGCTCCAGAAGAGGCCGCGCGCCTCGGCGATCTGCTCGGGCGCGAGCCCATCGAGCCGGATTGGATCGCCCTCCCGGCCCACCAGATGGCGCACGGCCTGGACGAGGGGCGAGCGCTCCTGGCTGGTGAGCACCTGGGGATGGGCGGCGAGCGCCCGCTCCATCAGCGTCGTGCCCGAGCGTGGGAAGCCGACGAAGAAGACCGGCGAGGGTCCGTCGTAGGCGGGTGCCCGGGCCAGCAGGTCCCGCAGGCGCTTGGCGGTGAAGGCCGAGCGGTTGGCGTCGACGCGCTTCAGGAAGCGGCCCCCGTCGATGCGCCGGCCCGCCGGCCCGCCGAGCTGCAGCGCGTTGGCCTGGAGGAAGGCAGCATAGGCGGCCGGGGCCTCGTCCAGCTTGTCGAGGGCCTGGCCCAGCTCGAACAGCGCGTCCGAACGGGTCTCCTCTGCCAGCTTGCCGGAGAGCACCGTCTGCAGCCGATCCTTCGCCTCTGACGGCCGGCCGCGGCGGTTTTCCAGCCGGGCCAGCATGATGCCGGCCGCAGGCGCGCCGGGCCTGAGCGCCTCGGCCTTGCGGGCCGCCCTCTCGGCGCCCTCCAGGTCGTTGCGGGCCTCGAGCGCGGCGGCCAGGTTGATGGGAAAGCGCGGATCCTCCGGGAAGCGTGCGGCGCCCCGTTCCAGGAGCTCGATGGCCTCGGGCAGGCGGGCCTGCTGGATCAGCACCCCGGCGAGGCGGCCGAGGGCGGCCGGCTGGTCGGGCGCAACCTGCAAGAGGGCGCGGAAGTCCCGCTCCGCCCTGTCGAGCATCTGCAGGGCGGCGAAGGCCTCGCCCCGGCCGAGCAGGGCCTCGGGCTGGCCGGGCGCCAGTTCCAGCGCCGCGTCGAAGCAGGCCGCCGCCTCGTCGGGCCGGCCCTCCGCCAGCAGCAGCCGGCCCAGGTTCACCTGGGCGCCCAGGTGCTTGGGCGCGATCTTCAGGGCGGCGCGGAAGCTGGCGGCGGCCTCGACGCGCTTGCCCTGCTGCAGCAGGAGCAGGCCCAGGTTGCTGTGGCCGTCGGCGTCCTCTGGCGTCAGCGCCACCACCTCCCGGTAGGCGTCGGCGGCGCCTTCCAAGTCGCCCAGCACCGTCAGCACGACCCCCAGGTTGAAGTGGTAAGAGGGTTTGTCCGGCCTGGCGGCGACCGCCTCCCGGATCAGCTTGGCCGCGGCCTGATTGTCGCCGGCCTCGTGGCGCAGCAGGCCCAGCAGGTGCAGCGCCTCGGGGTTCTTCGGCTCGGCCTCGAGCACTTGCCGGTAGAGCCGCTCGGCCTCCTCCCGGCGACCTTGCTGGTGGGACTGGACCGCGCTGGCCAGCAGATCCGCCATGGTCGTTCGCTCCGCTCCGGCGGGGTTCGACGGCGCCTAGAGCTGCCGGCCCGGCAGCAGCGTCGCGGGGTGGCGGTCGCCCGAGCTCGGGGAGACCCAGATGATCGCGTCCGGCCCGCCGTCCAGCACCTCGTAGCAGGACCAGCCCGACATCTCCCACCAGGAGCAGTAGGCCTCCTTCTCGGCGTCCGCCTGCCAGCGGCCCATGGAAGGCTGGCGGCCTTCCTCGACGTAGATGGTTTTGCCGGTCTCGGAGAAGTACTGCTTGTAGGGCCGCCCGGCCCAGAGCCCCTCGATGGTGTTGCCCGCCAGAACTTGCTCGATCTCGGCGGCGGTGAGCTTGCGGTCCTCCGCCCCAACCGGCGCAGAGAGGAACGCCACCACGACGCAGGCGTGCAGCAGGCTCGGTCGGAGCGCGGCGCTCATCCCGCGCTCACCATCAGGCCGTACTCGCCGGCCGCGTCCTCCAGCCAGAGCCAGAGGTATTCGGCGAAGCTGTTGAGCACGTAGAGGTCGAAGACCGGCCCGCCGTCCTCCTCGTCGCCGGCAAGCTGGTGCAGGGTCACGAGGGCCTTGGCGCAGTGGCTCTGGGCGCAGCGGCCCGGCGCGAAGACCCGCGGGTGGAGGTCGAGGGGGCAGCCCTTGGCCAGCAGGTCGCGGGCATGGGGGCCCTGGACCCGGATGCAGGTGCGGCTCTCGCTCACGTCGGTGACCGCCGCGCGCTGGCCCTCCAGGGCGGCGCTCAGCTTCTCCGCCATGGCGGGCCCGTCGTCAGGGGTCACGACCCACCACTCGTCGGGGCCGAGCCAGAAGAGGGTGGCCTCGCTCCCGCTCGCCGTCGTGTTGGGCTCGGTCGGCACCGTGGCGCCGAGCGCGCCTTTCACCGCAGCGTCGAAGGCCTTGTCGCCGGCCGGCCCGCGCAGGTTGACCAGGCCCCGGAAGGGCCGCTCGCCCATGACCACGCCGGCCACCCGCTCGGCGCGCTCCTGGTCGGCGATGGCCCGCCCGGCCAGGCCGAGGTGTGCCAGCGGGCTGGTTCTGAGGAAGGACTCAACCACGCTGCCGTTCTCCTTCCGGATCGAAGAACACGGGATCGACGATGGTGCAGCTCACCTTGCGGCCGTCGAGCAGGGGGGCGGTCAGCTTCTCGCCCTTCTTGGCGAGGCCGCCCTTGACCAGCGCCAGGGCGATCGAGCGGCCGACGTTGGGACTGTAGTAGCTGGAGGAGACGTGGCCCACCATGGCCATGGGCGGCTTGGGCGCCACACGCTCCACCAGGTGGGCGCCCTCCGGCAGCACGGTCTCCGGGTCGTCGGTCATGAGACCCACCAGTTGCTTGCGGTCCGGCTTGGCCATGTCGCTGCGGGTCAGCGAACGCCTGCCGACGAAGTCCTTGGTCTTGGAGACGATCCAGTCCATGCCCAGGTCGTGAGGGTTGATGGAGCCGTCTGTCTCCTGGCCGACGATGATGTAACCCTTCTCGGCCCGCAGCACGTGCATTCCCTCGGTGCCGTAGGGCGTGATGCCGTACTTCTCGCCGGCCATCATGACCGCCTGCCAGACCGCGAGGCCGTAGGAGGAGGGGACGTTGATCTCGTAGGCGGACTCGCCGGTGAAGGAGACCCGGAAGACCCGGGCCCTGACGCCGGCCACGCTGCCCTGCTGCACCGCCATGTGGGGGAAGGCGTTGGGCGAAAGCTCCAGGTCGCTCGACAGGTCGGCCATGAGGCGTCGCGCGTTGGGCCCGGCAATGGAGATGGTGGCGAACTGCTCGGTGACCGAGGTGCAGAAGACCTCGAGCTCCGGCCACTCGGTCTGGATGTACTCCTCCAGATGGGCCAGCACCGGCGCCGCGTTGCCCGTCGTCGTGGTCATGAGGTAGTGGTGCTCGCCCAGGCGCGCGGTCACGCCGTCGTCCATCACCATGCCGTCCTCGCCCAGCATGAGGCCGTAGCGGCACTTGCCGACCTCCAGCTTCTTCCAGGCGTTGGTGTAGATGCGGTTGAGCAGCTCCGAGGCGTCCTTGCCCTGGATGTCGATCTTGCCGAGCGTCGAGGCGTCCATGATGCCGACCGAGGCGCGCACCGCCGCCACCTCGCGTCGGACCGCGGCCTCCATGTCCTCGCCGTCCTTGGGGTAGTACCAGGCGCGCCGCCATTGGCCCACGTCCTCGAAGAGGGCGCCGGCGCGCTCGTGCCAGGCGTGCATGGGCGTGCGGCGCACCGGGTCCAGCAGGTCGTCCACGTCGCGTCCGGCGAAGACGCCGAAGGTGACCGGCGTGAAGGGCGGGCGGAAGGTGGTGACCCCGACGTCGGGAATCTCGCGCCCGGTGGCCTCGGCGACGATGCCGATGGCGTTGACGTTGGAGGTCTTGCCCTGGTCGGTGCCCATGCCCGTCGTCGTGTAGCGCTTGACGTGCTCGATGGAGCGGTAGCCCTCGCGCAGGGCCAGCTTCAGGTCGGCGGCGGTGACGTCGTTTTGCAGCTCGTGGAAGTGCTTGCCGCCCTGGCCTAGCGGCTTGTCGGAGGGCACCAACCAGAGCCAGCGGGCCGGCAGGATGCTGTGGTCGGAGGCCTTGGGCGCGGCCTTCTTGCGGCCCTTGGCCTTGAAGCCCGCCGCCGCGGCCGCATCCGTCCCCGCTGACAGGCCTTGGCTCAGGCAGGAGGCGAGCCCGAAGGCGCCGTTGCAGGCGCCCGCCGAGCGCACGGCCTGCGGCACGTCGCCGGGCAGGAAGCAGCCCAGCTCGTCGTTCCAGACGACCTTGCCCCGGGCCTGGGAGTGCAGGTGGACGCTCGGGTTCCAGCCGCCCGAGACGGCCAGGAGGTCGCAGTCGATCAGGTCGCCGCCGCCGAAGACCTGCTTGCCCTGGCCGTCCAGCGGTGCCACGCGCACCCGCTTGAGGCGCTTTCCGCCTTCGGTCTCGACCACTGCGTGATCGGTCAGCACCGGCAGGCCCGAGGCCTCGGCGAGCTCCGACATGGGTCCAACGGCGTGCGAGCGCAGGTCGATCACGGCGGCCACCTCGATGCCGGCGAGGCGCAGGTCCATGGCGGCGGCGTAGGCGCTGTCGTTGTTGGTGAAGACGACCGCCTTGCTGCCCGGCTTCACCGCGTAGCGGTTCACGTAGGTGCGGCAGGCGCTCGCCAGCATGATGCCCGGCCGGTCGTTGTCCCGGAACACCAGCGGCCGCTCGATCGAGCCGGTCGCCAGCACCACCTGCCTGGCGCGCAGCTTCCAGAGGCGCTGGCGCGGCAGGTGGTCGGGCTTGTCCCTTAGATGGTCGGTGACCTTCTGGATCAGCGTCAGGTAGTTGTGGTCGTGGTAGCCGTAGACGGTGGTGCGCTCGAGGATGCGCACGTCGGCGGTGGCGCGCAGCTCCTCCTCGGCCTCGCGCAGCCAGTCGTGGGCGTGGGCGCGGCCGATCTTCTCGTCCGTCTGCCCCAGCAAGGCGCCGCCCAGGAGGTGGTCCTGCTCGGCCAGCACCACCCGGGCGCCGGCCCGCGCGGCGGCCAGCGCGGCGGAGAGCCCGGCCGGACCGGCGCCCACCACCAGCACGTCGCAATGGGCCTGGGTCTTGTCGTAGCGGTCCGGGTCACGCCGGCGCGGCGAGTGGCCCATGCCGGCGGCCTGGCGGATGAAGTGCTCGTACTTCATCCACATGGCGGCGGGCCACATGAAGGTCTTGTAGTAGAAGCCCGCCGGGAAGATGCGCGACATGGCGTTGTTGAGGGCGCCCACGTCGAACTCGAGGCTGGGCCAGCGGTTCTGGGAGCGCGCCGTCATGCCGTCGACCAGCTCCACCAGTGTCGCGAGCTGGTTGGGGTCGGTGCGCGGGTCTTCGCCCAACTGGACGAGGGCGTTGGGCTCCTCGACGCCGGCGCCGAAGATGCCCCGCGGCCGGTGATACTTGAAGCTGCGCCCGACGAAGTGCACGCCGTTGGCGAGCAGCGCCGAGGCCAGGCTGTCGCCGGCGTAGCCCCGGTAGGCGCGGCCGTCGAAGCGGAAGCTCAAGGGGCGTTCCCGCTCGATCAGGCCGCCTTCGGGCAAGCGGAAGCTCTGTGTCATTCGGCGGGGCCCCTAGACATAGTTCGTCTTGGGCAGGCGCGGCGGCTTCTCGCCCATCTTGTAGACGGCGTGGATCTCATAGGTGAGGGTGTCGCGGGCCACGTTGAACCAGCGCCGGCAGCCGTGCGTATGGACCCAGCGTTCGAGCAGGATGCCCTTGCTGTTGGGGCGCAGGAAGACGTATTCGGCCCAGGCCTCGTCGCTCAGCTCCTCGGGCTTCTTGGGCCGCGCGATGTGGGCCTCGGCGCCGTAGGAGAACTCGGTCTCCTCGCGCTCGCCGCAGTAGGGGCAGGGGATCAGCAGCATCTTCGCGTTCGCGCTCCCGGTATGGCTCGCCGTGACGGCCCTAGTGGGCCACGGCGGCGGCGCCGTGCTCGTCGATCAGGTAGCCGGTGACGAAGCGGTTCATGTCGAAGGCCTCGTTGAGGGCGTGCGGCCGGTCCTGGGCGATGGTGTGGGCGTAGACCCAGCCGGAGCCCGGCGTCGCCTTGAAGCCGCCGGTGCCCCAGCCGCCGTTGACGTAGAAGCCCTCCACCGGGGTCTTGGAGATGATCGGGCTGGCGTCGGGACAGGTGTCCACGATGCCGCCCCACTGGCGCATCATGCGCATGCGCCGGAAGAGGGGAAAGAGCTCGCAGACGGCGGCCAGCGTCTCCTCGGTGACCGGCAGGCTGCCGCGCTGGCCGTAGCCGATGAAATGGTCGGTGCCGGCGCCGATCACCAGCTCGCCCTTGTCGGACTGGCTGATGTAGGCGTGGACGGCGTTCGACATGACGACGCAGTCGATGACCGGCTTGACCGGCTCGGAGACCAGGGCCTGCAGCGGCACGCTGTGGATGGGCAGGTGGAAGCCCGCCAGGTCGGCCAGCACGCTGGTGTGGCCGGCGACGCAGATCGCCACCTTCTTGGCCTTGATCGTGCCCTTGCCGGTCTCGACCGCCTCGACCCGGCCATTGGAGATCCGGAAGCCGGTGACCGGACATTCCTGGATGATGTCGACCCCCATGGCGTCGGCGCCGCGGGCGTAGCCCCAGGCGACCGCGTCGTGGCGGGCCGTGCCGCCGCGCCGCTGCAGCGAGGCGCCCAGCACCGGGTAGCGGCCTTTCTGGCGCAGGTCGATGATGGGGCAGAAGGCCTTCACCTGGCGGGCGTCCAGGAGCTCGGAATCGACGTCGTTGAGGCGGTTGGCGTTGATGCGCCGGGAAAGCTCCCGTAGGTCGTGCTGGTTGTGGGCTAGGTTCATGACGCCGCGCTGGCTGAACATGACATTGTAGTTCAGCTCCTGGCTCAGGCCCTCCCAGAGCTTGAGGGCGTGCTCGTAGAGGGCGGCGCTTTCGTCCCAGAGGTAGTTCGAGCGCACGATGGTGGTGTTTCGCCCGGTGTTGCCGCCGCCGATCCAGCCCCGCTCGAGCACGGCGACGTTGGTGATCCCGTGCAGCTTGGCGAGATAGTAGGCGGTCGCGAGGCCGTGGCCGCCGCCGCCGACAACGACCACGTCGTAGGCCGCCTTGGGCTCGGGCGAGCGCCAGGCCTCCGACCAATTCTCATGATAGCTGAGGGCGTTACGAACGAGACTGAAGATCGAATAATGGGATTTCATCGTCCCTCGTTCCTCCCCGGAGCACGACCCTAGTGCAGCGGCAGCGGCCCGACAAGGATGGCCCCCCGGCTGGGCCTGGGATGGCCGGGGCGGGTCCCGTCGGTTGGCCCGGCGCCCGCCGCGCGGGTCCTCTCCGGAGGTTTTCCGGGCGCCTCCAGCAACCCGATGGGCGGAATCGCGGCTAGCGTGTTCACGGCATCAATTTTTCTCTTCGCGACATTGCGTTTCTATGCCAGACTTTTTGCGGTCGAAGCGCCGCAGAGCGTCGGCCGGGAGGAAATCGTCGGGAACGGACATGTTCGGAAGCCCGCCCCGTGAACTGCCGCAAGAGATCGGGTTGATCCTGATCCCGCGGTTCTCGCTCATCTCCTTCACCTCCATGATCGAGGCCATGCGCCTCGCCAACCGCATGTCGGGGCGCGAGCTCTATCACTGGCGCTTTCTTTCGGTGGACGGCGGGCCGGTTCGCTCCTCGGGCGGCCTGGAGGTCTCCGTGGACGGCGATCTCTGCTCGGCCGGCGATATCGGCTGCGCCGTCGTCTGCGGCGGCATCGACATCCACAGGTTCGACGACCGGCAGGCGGTCTCCTGGCTGCGACGGGCGGGCCGCAGCGGCCTCGACATCGGCGCCCTCTGCACCGGCAGCTACATACTGGCCCGGGCCGGCCTCCTGGACGGCTACCGCTGCACCATCCACTGGGAGAACCTGGCCGGCTTCCTGGAGGAGTTCCCGGACGTGGAGGTGACGGCCGAGCTGTTCGAGATCGACCGCAACCGCTTCACCTGCTCCGGCGGCACGGCGGCCATCGACCTCATGCTGAACGTGATCAGCCGCCAGCACGGCCACGAGCTGGCGGCCATGGTGGCCGACCAGCTGATGCACGAGCGCATCCGCGACGAGCACGACCACCAGCGCATGTCCCTGCCGGCGCGCCTCGGCGTGCGCCACCCCAAGCTGCTGGCGGTCATCGAGCTGATGGAGCAGAACCTGGAGGAGCCCATGAGCCGGGCCGAGCTGGCGCGCCGCGCCGGCCTCTCGACCCGCCAGCTCGAGCGCCTGTTCCGCAAATACCTGAGCCGCTCGCCGGCGCGCTACTACCTGGAGCTGCGCCTCCACAAGGCGCGCCTGCTGCTGCTCCAGACCAACATGTCGGTGATCGACGTGGCGCTCGCCTGCGGCTTCGTCTCGGCCTCCCACTTCTCCAAGTGCTACCGGGACTTCTTCGGCCGCACGCCGCGCCGCGAGCGCAGCACGCCGGTCTACCAGGACCCCGGGCTGATCCCGGCCGCCGCCCAGTAGCGGCGGCCTGCCTTTTGAAAGCTGGGAGCCAGTCCCGCGCCGGTCAGTCGGCGAAGCTGGGCGTGCGGGCGAAGACCCGGCGCACCAGGGGCTCGAAGGCCGCCAGCGGCAGGGTGTCGTAGGCGGGATCGAAGGCGCGCTGGTCCCAGCGCTCGCAGAAGTCCGCGCAGGCCTCGAAGTGGGGATGGCCGCGCAGGCGCTCGCGCGCGTCCCGGTCGCGGCCCAGGTGGTGAAAGAAGTAGTAGCCCTGGAACAGGCCGTGGTGCTTCACCACCCAGTGGGTGCGCTCGCTCACGTAGGGTCGCAGCACGGCGGCGGCGAACTCGCTGTGGTTGTCGGGCGCGTGGATGTCGCCGATGTCGTGCAGCAGGGCGGCCACGACCATCTCCTCTTCCGCCCCGTCCCGCAGGGCCCGGCTGGCGCTCTGCAGCGAGTGCTCGAAGCGGTCCACCTGGTAGCCCAGGGCGGGCCCCGCGAGCGACTTCAGGAGGCCGAGCAGGCTGTCGACCAGATGGGCGTCCTTGTGCGCGTTCTCGATCCGGTCGAGGAAGGCGTAGTCCTCGGCGGTGCCCTGGTCCATGCGGGTGAAGCTGACGGTCTCCATGGAAGCCTTCCTCCTGATGCCCGTTTCCGGGGGGCTCGCTGCCACTGCCTTAGCCCTCGGCGCGTTCAATCTACCGCGCCCTTTAGCACGAGCAGTGGTAAGGAGAAAGCCATGTCTCCAGGCAATCCTTCCGTTCCGACACCCCGGTGGCCTGCTGCGGCCTTGCTCACGACCGCTTGAAGCCAAGCGCCGGACCGACGGTGACTGCGCGGGTCATGACCGAAGCCGCCCCCCGGACATCCTTGGAACATGCCGCGGACCGATCGCACGGCTGGCCCCCAACGGCCGTTCGGCACAGCATTCAGCTATGTCCCTTCTGGGACTGGGCTCCGGACATCGAGCGAGAGCGCGGGCCGGAAAGACCTTCAAGAGACCGGCGCCGACGCTGCACGACGAGCACGCTATGGCTGCTGCCTTGGGGTGGCGAGACGGCCGAGCCTTCGGTGGCTACGTCCTCCTGGCGCGAGGAGATTTGCGAGTCGTCTTTCTCGCTGCTGCTTTTCTCGCCGGCGCCTTTCTAGCCGCTGTTTTTTTGGTCGGTGCCTTTCTGGCCGGCGCCTTTCTGGCCGCCGTCTTTCTGGCCGCCGTCTTTCTGGCCGGCGCCTTTCTGGTCGGTGCCTTTCTGGTCGCTGCTTTTCTGGCTGTCGTCTTCGCTTTCTTGGGCTTGGCCGTCTTCTTGGCTGCGGGCTTGGCCCTCTTTGTCCCTATCGCTTTCTTGGCCTTGGCCTTTACCGTCTTTGCCTTCTTCTCTATCCGCGCCTTCGTTTTGCGAAGCTTGGCCAACTCTCGATCATAGGACTTCGACAGCCTTGCCAGCTCCTTGTCTGCAGCCCTCCTGTAGGCGGCCAACTCCTTCTCGAGCGTCCTGAGCTTGGCCGAAGCGTTCGCCGGCGCGCCTCTCTTCAGGACGTTCTCCAGCGCCATTGCGCCCGATGTGACATGGTTCGCGGCCGCCTTCATCCGAGCCTCGACCGCGTCCGATGATTTCCGCAGACGCTCCAACTCCTTCCCCAGTGCCGCACGCAATTGATTGCCTCTTGCCATGGCTTGTCCCCTTAGTAGCGATCGGATTGCAGGCCGACAATATGGAGGCTCGCGCATGCTGAGGAAAGAGTTTCCTCAGGCCTGTTCAGTCTCGGGAAATAACTACGGCTTCCGTCGATCCCGCATTCTTTCGCGGCAAGGGAGGTATCACCAGAACCGTGCCGCTAGGGCGATTGGGGCCGCCATTCGGCGATCGAGCCTCTCTGCTCAAGGTCGACGTCCGCCTGGTCGCCACTCTTGGCTTAGAGGTACTTCTTCGGCACTGCCGCTCCGATCGTGTACTTGGGATCGACGAAATTGCCCAGGCGCACCTTGCCGCACTGGCTGAGCATCATATAGGCGTCCCACTGGTCGTAGCCGTATTCGGCCGCCATCCAGCGGACCAGCTCGCGGTAGGCGATGCGGGTCGCGTCCTCGAGCGGGCGCGAGCTGCCGATGGCCATGATGAAGTCGTCGGCCTCCAGGCGCGGCCACTCGATGTTCCAACCCTTGATCAGATCGACGGTGATGGTCGTGGTCGTCGGATACTCGACCGCGACGCCGCAGACCTCGCCGTCGCCCTGACAGGCGTGGGCGTCGCCGATGAAAAGCCGGCCGCCCGGCGCGCGGACCGGCAAGTAGGTCACCGTCCCTGGGCCCATGTCCGGCAGGTCCATGTTGCCGCCGTGGTTGTCGGGGGTCAGCGAATTGATCGAGTCGATCTGCGGCGAGCAGCTGAGGGTTCCGATATGGGGCTTGTAGGGCAAGGTGACCTTGTCGCTCCAGTAGACGTGCTCCTCATCGAGGTTGACCTTCCGGACCTTCTCGGGCAGCGGCTCGTTCAGGGTGGCCGTGTAGTAGGTGCTGGTCAGTCCGCCGAACTCCTTGATCATGCAACAGGTGCCGCGCGGCTGCGGGCCGCGGGGCAGCATCTCCTCGATATGGACCGCCAGTACGTCCCCCTTGACGGCGCCGTCGACCAGGATCGGCCCGCACTGCGGGTTCAGCCACGGCATCTCGAGAATTTCGGAAGGTATGTCGTCCTCGCTCGTGATCTTTCCTTCGAAGGCATCGCGGGTCTCCACCACCACGCGGTCGCCCGGATTGATGTGCAGAACCGGATCCGAATAGGGGCCGATGGTGTAGTGATAGCTTCCTTGCTTGGCCTCGGTGAGCTCATGAGTGACGCCGGACGACCCGCCACCCACGCCCCGCTTGCACATGATCGATTCGCCCACCCAGTCGTTCGGGTAGCTCCGCATGATCATTTCCATGGAACTTCCTCCCTTGGTTCGGACCCTGTCCTTCTCCGGACGACGGCCATGCCCTGAGGCGCTGCACGCCTTTTCTCGGCATCCCGCCCCGATTGCCGGCGCTAAAACGCTCAAATCGCCAGGAACGCCGCGACCCGCTGAGTGTCCATCAGATCCTCCCGGACCACGGACGCGACGACGCGACCCTTGTCGAGCGCGTAGGCACGCTTCGCCACGGTCTGCATCAGGTCGATGTTCTGCTCGACGATCAGGACGGTCAGCCCCCGTTCCTCGTTCAGGCTCTTAATGAAGTCTCCGATCTCCTCCACGATGCTGGGCTGGACGCCGTCGCTCGGCTCGTCCAGCAGCAACAGGTCCGGGGCGCTGATGAGGGCGCGGGCGATCGCCAGCATGGCCTGCTGGCCGCCGCTGAGGGTCCCGCCTCTCTGGGTCTGCCGGTCCTTGAGAAAGGGGAAGTATCCGTACACCAGATCGAAATCGAGCGTCCGCTTCTCGGCGTTGATCAGGCCGCCCATCCGAAGATTGTCGCGCACCGTCATGTGCGGGAAGATGCCGCGGCCCTGGGGGACATAGCCGATTCCCAGTCTCGCCCGGGCGTCCGCGCTCAATTTGGTCACATCCTGGTCCTGAAACAGGATCTGGCCGGCGCGCGCCGGGAGCAGGCCGATCAAGGTCTTCATGAGCGTGGTCTTGCCCACGCCGTTGCGGCCCAGGACGCCGACGACCTCGCCGTGCTCCACCGTGATGTCGACATCCTGCAGGACGTCGCTGGTACCGTATCCGGAGCGCAAATCAGACGCGGAGAGCAGCACGGCGCACCTTCCTCAAGCCCGGCCCAGGTAGACCCGGCGGACATCCTCGTGGGCGATGATGTCGGCGATCGAACCCTCGGCGAAGATCTGCCCCTGGTGGAGGACGGTCACCGTTTGGGCCACCTCCTTGACGAAGGCCATGTCGTGCTCGACGACCACGGTGGTCAGGCCGGTGCCGTTCAAATGCTTGAGGACCTTCGCCGTCTGCAGGGTTTCCTCCGACGCCATTCCGGCCGTGGGCTCGTCCAGCAGGATCAGGTCGGGATAGCCCGTGAGAACCATGGCGATCTCCAGCCATTGAAGCTGGTTGTGGGCAAGCTCCGCGGCCTTGGTCTCGTCCTTCGGATCGAGCTCGAAGGCGTCCAGGGCGAACGCGAGACGTTCCTGGCCGGCCTCCTTGTTCCTCAGCTTGGCCGAGCTCCGCGGGATCGCCAGGTTTTCCCGGACGCTCAGATGATGGAAGGCGCGGTTGGTCTGAAAGGTGAGGCCCACGCCCAGCCTGACGCGCTGAAAGGCCTGCATGCGGGTCACGTCCTGGCCAAGGACGAAGATCTCGCCGCTGTCGGCGCTCTCGATACCGCAGAGCATGGCAAAGAGCGTCGACTTTCCCGCCCCGTTCGGCCCGATCATGCAGCGAAGCTCGCCGGACAGGACCTTGAAGTTCACGTCCTCGGCCGCGATCACCCCGCCGAAGCGCTTGTTCACGGAGCGGGTCTCGATGGCGACGGCGGAATCCATTGCCGCTCTGCCTCACGCCTGAGACGGCGCCGCGCGCCGCCGCGTCAGACGGCCGAGGTGCTCGGCCACCATGACGACGATCCCGCGCGGGAAGAACAGCATGGTCACAACCAGCAGAGCCCCGATGATCACCATCGCGTACTGATTGCCCTGCGAGGACAGGGTGAAGGTCAGCCAGTTGAGCGCGAAGGTCGAGATGACGACGGCCAGCAGGCTCGTGGTGCCGCCCACCGCGGTCCAGATGACCGGTAGAGCCGCCTGCAGCAATCCGACCTGGCTGGGCGTGATGTAGTTGCCCCACTGGACATAGAGCAAGCCGCTAAGGCCCGCGAGCACGGCCGAGAGGACGAAGACGACCCACTGGCGCGCGCGGATGTCGTAGCCGAGCAGCTCGGTGCGCAGCTCGTCCTCGCGGATGGCGACGATGACCTGCCCGAAGTGGGAGTTCGCCAGCATCCGCAGTCCGAAATAGCAGGCGAGGACCAGGATCAGGACGAGGTAGTAGAAGGAGTAGCCCTCGAACACGAACGAGCCGACCTGGAACCAGGGAATGCCCGTCATCCCGTTGTAGCCGCCGAGCAGGACCGAGCCGACACGCCACTGGTATCCGGCGGTCTGGCCCAGGAAGGTCTCGAGCAGGAGCGTCAGCACCAGCGTGAGGATGGGGATGATCCACTTCTGGACCCGCGCATAGAACACGAAGTAGCCGAAGACGCCGGCCACGAAAGCGCTCGCCAGGAGACCACCGCCGACGCCGGCGAGCGGGCCCATGGGGTTGCCCGACATGTTGCCGGCTATGATGCCGTAGGTGTAGCCGGCGATCCCGAAATAGGCCACGTGGCCGAAACTCAGCACGCCGCAGTAGCCCCACAAGAGGGCCATGCCGAGACCGAGCGGAATGTTCAGCAGGTAGAAGGCGACATTCGAGACCCGAAAGGCAGAGGTCTGCGTCGGATAGAGAAAGAACAGGAGGACGACCAGGCCCAAGCCGATCCAGAACACCCGGGTCCGCCCGATGTCGGCGTTCCCGGCGATCAGGCCAAGCATGGCTCTCACCGCATTGCCCCCCCGGCGCGGCGGATGAAGTACTTTTGCAGCGCGGCGGAGATCCCGTTCGGCATGATGCGGATGATGATCAGAGCCGCCAGCAGCAGGGCGACCGTGCCCGAGAAGGCGCCGAACGCCATGCCGATTGGCGTCTTGACGGCGGCCAAGACGGCGCTGCTACCGACCGCGCCGGCGATCACGTTGGCAGCGCCGCCGACCACGACCGTTATGAAGGCTGGCGCGACGAACTGCTGGCCCATGAAGGGCGCAATCGTGACGGTGGGCGCCAGCAGGGCGCCGCTCAGGCCGGCCAGACCGGCGCCCAGACTGAACGTCAGGGTGTAGATGCGGGGCGTGCGCACGCCGAGGCTTTTCGCCATCTCGGCGTTCTGCATCGTCGCCTTGGCCTGCAGTCCGTAGGGCGTGCGGTTGTAGAGCCACCACAACAACAGTATGAGCAGCAAGGAGATCAGGATCAGGATCAGCCAATAGGCCGAGAAGGAGAAGTTGCCGTAGGAGAAGGATCCGCCGGGGATCTTGATCGACGGCATGAAGGGGCCGAAGAAAAGCAGGGTCCCCTGGCCGAGCACCAGACTGATCCCCCAGGTGACGACCAGCGCGCCCAGCTCACGTCCGTAGAACCGCCTGATAACCAGCAGCTCCAGCACGGCACCGAACGCCGCGGCGACAAAGAAACTCAAGATCACCGACAGCCAGAACGGCACTCCGGCGTGGTAGGTGATGGTTGCGGTGTAGGCGCCGATCATCATCAACTCGCCATGGGCCAGGTTGATGATGTTCATCATGCCCAGGATGATGACCAGCCCGACGGCAGCCAGAAAGAAAAACGCCGCACCCGTCCCGAACTGATAGATCAGGCTCAGCACCAACGACAGCACTTCCATCGCGAACCCCAGGCGACCTTGAATCGGCGCCGTTCCGGCCGAAGCATGGGTTCGGCCGGAACGGCGTCAGTCCGGACAATTCTATTACGATTTCAGGAACATGGAGAAGAACGGATCTTCGTCCGGGATGTACTGCTTGTATTCCTTGTGCCTCACCAAGTTGACGCCGACCCGCTGGAGCCACCAGGGCTGAATGCTCGGCCATTCCCGCACGAAGCTGACATTGTGATCGGCGTCCGCTGTCGCCAGGCGAATGTAGTGCGAGCAGTGGTGGGTCGAGGGCTCCATGAACACGGCGCCCTCGGGAGCCTCGATGCTGAGCCCGGACTCAAGCGCCTTCTTGACCGCTTCCTGCTCCGTCGTTCCGGCAAGCCGCACCGCCAAGGCATAAAGATGGATCGAGAAGTAGGTGTTCTGCGCCATCTGGCCGATATAGGGATCGTCGGGGAACATCTCGTACCAGCGCTTCACGAAGGCCCGGTTCCGCGCCGTCGGGATCTCTTCGATGTAGTTGACGCAGTTGTACATGCCATCCAGCGATGGCGCCTTGAAGCGGCGGTGCTCATAGCCTTGCGCCATGTTGACGGTCGACGCCATCGGATACTTCAGCCCGGCGGCCTCGGCCTGGGGATAGTAGTTGGACTGATTCGTTCCGACCAACAGCGTGAAGACCCAGTCGGGCTTTGCCGCCTGAATGCGCGCGATGGAGGTCGTGAAGTCCGAGACGCTCAACGGCACGAACTCTTCCTCGATGATCTCACCGCCGACCAATGGCGCGAACGCCTTGGTCCAGGCCGCGGTGAGCTGACCGAAGTTGTAGTCCGCGGCAATGGTGTAGACCCGAGGGCCGAACCTGCGGATCATGTAGTCCACCACGGGAATGACCTGCTGCTCGCAGATCGCGCCCGTGCAGAAGGTGTTCGAATCCGCTACGCCGCCCTCGTACTGGTTGGTGTAGATGTACAACTGCTTGTGCTGGTCGACGATCGGCCGAATGGCCTCTCGTTCCGCGCTCGTGAATCCGGCGACCAGAAGATCGATCTCGTCTTCCTGAATCAACTTGCGCGTCAGCTGCTGCCAGATGTTGTTGTTGGACTGTCCGTCCGGGTTGATCAGCTCGACTTCCCGGCCCAAGAGGCCCTTCTCGCCGGAATCGACGAGAACGTCCTGATCCTCCACGAAGGCCATGCCGCTCTGATCGAGCGCGCCGCCGTCGTTCACGACCTTCAGGTCCTTGTCGCCCGCGCCCATGATGGGGGGATTGGAGGCATAGTTTCCGAAGACGCCGAGTCCGCCGGAGCCGGCCGGGCCGCCCTTCAATGCCTTGCCCTCGTTGATCTCCTTGACCGCGAGCTGAGCGGCATGGTCCTTCTGGACGCCATAGACGGCCAGGTTGCCGGACAGATCCTCGATGTGCCCGATCTTGATGGGGCCGGAATCCTGAGCTTTCGCGCGCCGGATGTTCGGCAACACCGTGGCGGCTGTGATTGTCGCCGCCGTTCCGGTCATGAAATCCCGGCGCCGGATGCCCGTGGCGGTGTCGTCGCCCTGTTGGACCTGGGCGGTGTCCTGCTGAACTCCCTTGTCGGCCTTTGGCGGCTGGCTTTCGTTCCCTTTCTTCATCGTACTCTCCCTCCTCTCCTGTTCGTCGAGATTGCGGTCCTTCGCTCGGCCACGCTTTCGGCCGACCCGATTCGGCGTGACGTCGCCTAACCTCGGTTTGCTTGACGCAGGCTTTCCTTGTTCCTGACGGCCAGGCGGTCCAGCTCGATCTCACCATTGCGAACGACGAGCTCGCACAGGTCCTCTACGGAGATGCGCAGGTTCATGCTTTCCGCGCGCAGCAGCTGGTAGGCTTCGTCCTCGCCGATTTGACAGTGCGCCATCACGCCGAGAATCGCCTTGACGACGACCGGCCTCGCCTTCGCGCGGCGTGTGAGGTCAGCAATCTCGCCTGTGAGGTCCTTCCGGGTCTCGAAAGTGTGATAGGCGATGGCGAGGGTGCTGAACACGCCGGTCGAGCCGATGGGCTTGATCAGATACGCCGATGGCGATCGCGAGAGCGTCCATTCGATACGGCCTGGCGCCTCGGATCCCATGATCGCGATCAGGGGAACGGGCGGCTCGCCGGGTGGCCAGCCGAAAAGCCCGTCGTAGCCCTGGTCCGCATCGAAGAAGATGACATCATAGCCGTCGGCCGAGATGTTGTCGGCCGGCCAGAGGACATCGACCTCCAAGCCCAGGGTCTCCAGCTGTCGAACCAGCGTGACGCTGTTGTTGTCCGTCCGGTGCAGGATGAGCGCGCGTTGGCCGCGAAAGTTCGGTAGGGCAGTGCGCATCATTTGACCACCCGCAGTTTCGGCTTGGCGTAACGCCGCCCTTCTACGGAGCCCGGAGACAGACTGTCGGACAGGCGTTGGGCGTCGAAGCAGACCAGATAGGGGTCGGGCTTCACGGGTTCCTCGGCGGTCCAGATGGTTTCGAACTGTCCACCCGCAACCGAGCGCCCGAGCGATGGCGTCAGGTAGCTGTGGTTGTTCTCTGGATCGATCCGGACCGGGCCTTGCGGCGCCTCGATCTCGCAGGTGTAGACCGCCTGCTTGACCTGCTCGATTTCGGTCGACTGGGCCTTCTGAATCGCCTGGGCCAGCAAGATGACGGCGATGTAGGACGCCTCGGCGTCGGCGGAGGTGACTCTGTCGGCTCCGAAACGTGCCTTGAAGCGCGCCACGAACTTCCGGTTCTGGGGCCGGTTCCTGCTCTGGAAGTAGACGCTGCAGGCGATGTGGCCGCCCGCCGCTCGTCCGCCGACGGAGAGCAGCTCCGGTTCGGACAGCGTGCAACTGGTGATCGGCATCACGGCGGGGCTGAAGTTCGGGTTCTTGCCGCCGGCCTCGTGGTATGCGCGCAAGAAAGCGTAGGACGATTCGCCGATGAGCGTATTGAAGATGAAGTCCGGCTTCGTGGCCGCGATCTCGTTGATGAAGTGTTGGATGTCGGTCGAGCCGACCGGAAGATACTTCTCGGCGACGACGCTGCCGTTACAGGTGACGACGATCTCCCGCATGATGCGGTTGTTTTCCCAGGCCCAGATGTAGTTGGAGCCGAGGCAGTAGACGCGGTCGCCGAACTCGCGCAGCGTGTACTCGATCAAGGGCACGATGTGCTGGTTCGGCGCGGCTCCGGTATAGATGACGTTGTTGCAGCTCTCGAAGCCTTCGTAGTGCGAAGGGTACCAGAGCAGTCCGTCCATCTTCTCGAAGGCGGGGATGACCTCCTTGCGGCTCGAGGAGGTGTAGCACCCGACCACGTGTTGCACCGCTTCGTTGCGGAGCAGGTCCTCGCAGCGGACCCGATACTCGTTGAGGTCGCCCCCCGGATTCTCGATCTTGGGCCGGAACCTGAAGTCGATGGCCGGATTGGCATTGACCTCTTCGACGGCCAGTAGCGCGCCGTTAAGAAGCTCTTCACCCACCGTTCGGTAAGAGCCGGTGAGAGAGAAGACCAGGCCCAAGGGGATCGCCGGTCTAGTCGCCCTGGAACCGCGCACCGCGCCGCATGCCACGACTGCCCCCCACCCCGAATGAAAAATAAAGCCCGCGACAATTTTCATTGTCCCGGGCTTCGTTGCCCGATTCGGGAAGCGATGGCTCGACCCCGAACCAGTCTGTCATTTTGCGTTCGTTCGTCGCAGCGGCGCGTCGTAGGATGCGCACACTGCAACAAGCACTAACACCTGAATTCAGTTACGCAAATTGAATCAATAGTGTCAAGGCCCTTGGCCATGATCGTGGGGTATCATCGTCGGCATGCCTTGAGGTTGGCAGGTATTCGGTCTCAGCACCGAAGCAAGGTTCACCATCACATCCCGTCGAGAACCGCATTGGCGGGGTCGCGTTCGCAGCCTCGTTCTCTGGGCGGACCGTAGTTCCTCCGAAATCATCAGCCGGTTTCGGTCGCCATTCTTGCCAGTGTCAGGGCGAGCACCCGCGCGCCGGCGGCGAGGTCGGCCGGGCTGGCGTTCTCCGCCGGGTTATGGCTGATACCTTTTTCACAGGGCACGAAGATCATGCCCGTCGGACAGATCTCGTTCAGGAACAGGGCGTCGTGAAAGGCACCCGACGGCAAGGGTATCGCCGGAAGCGAAAGGTCCTGCGCCGAGTCCATGATCAGGTTCTGCACGCCCGGATCGAAGGCTGTGGGCGGCCGCTCGAAGATCTCCCGGACCCGAACCCCGCACCCGCTGGCCGCCCCTTCACAAGCCGGCCGCACGGCGGCGCCCAAGCGCTCGAGGACGGCCGCATCCGGGTGGCGAAGATCGATCGAGAAGACCACCTGGCCGGCCACCGAATTCGGCGTGTTCGGCGAGACGTCGAAGCGGCCGACGGTGAAACGCACCGTGTCCGATTCGTCGTGCATGACATCATTGAGCTTCTGTATCGCCGCGAGCGCTGCCTGAAGCGCATCGTGTCGGCCGCGCATCGGTGCCGCGCCGGCATGGGCGCTCTCGCCCAGAATCTCGACCTCGAACCAACGCAGACCCTGGATGCCGGTCACGATCCCGATCGGCACTCCCTCGGCTTCGAGACGCGGTCCCTGCTCGATGTGCGCTTCCACGTAGCCGGCGAGGGGAAAGTTGAAGTCCACCATCTCGGCGTCCGCTGTCGCGGCCAGGGTCTCCTTGAGCGCGTCGCCGAATCGCACGCCGTCGCCATCGCGTGTCTCGAGACAGTCCTCGAGCCGTCGAGCGCCGGAAAACACCATGGAGCCCATGGCGCCCGGCGCGAAGCGGCCACCCTCCTCGTTGGTCCAGGCCACTGCGACGACGGGGCGATCGGTCTCCACGCCGGCGTCCTCCAACGCCTCCAATGCCTCCAGCCCGGCGAGCACGCCGTAGACGCCGTCGAAGCGCCCCCCTTTGGGTTGGCTGTCCAGATGACTGCCGGTCAGCACCGGCGGCGCAGCGGAATTGCGGCCGGATCTGCGCAGGAAGAGATTGCCGATGCCGTCCACGGAGACCCCGAACCCCCGGGCTCGGGCCCACTCGACCAAGAGCCGGCGAGCCGCGATGTCCTCGCTTGAGAGCGCCTGGCGGTTGACTCCGTTGCCAGGGATCTCGCCGATCCGCGCCATCGCCATGAGGCGGTCCCAGAGGCGGTCCTCCCTCACCTGCTCGGCAAGCGTCTCCATCGATTGCAAAGGCTCCGGAACGGGATCGACCTTGCTCACCTGCGGCCTCACTCGGCTTACCGACCCGAACTCTGCGGTCTGGTCCTGGCCCGCCTCAATACCATCCGCGCGCAATCTCGGCCCCGAGCCCTTCGGCATAGAGGTCGATGCGACGGTCGCGGAGGAGATGGTTGAAGTCGTTCAGGTTTCGCATGCGCCGGGCGTCCGACAGGTTGGCCTCGGCGACGATCATCTCTTCCCCGTCGTCGCTTGCCGGCCCGGCGATCGGCCAACCGGTGTAGTTGACGATCAGGCTGGAGCCAATGAAGGGCTGGCCGCGTTCGGTGCCGATACGATCGGCACAGGCGACGTACATCGAGTTCGCATGGGCGCCGGCCATGGCCAGCACGTTGGCCATCTTGGGCTGCTCCTTGGGCTGCTCGGGCATCGGGACCCAGTTGGTCGGCACGCAAAGAATGTCGGCGCCTTGAACGGCGGCCAGCCGGAACAGCTCGGGGAACCAGATATCGTAGCAAATGGCCGCGGCGATCCGGCCGATCTCGGTGTGAAACACCGGCATGCCCAGATTGCCCGGCTCGAAGAACAGATTCTCGGCCGCCCAAAGATGGTTCTTGCGGTAGGTGCCGATGAAGCCTTTCGGACCGATAACCGCTGCGGAGTTGTAAAGCGCCCCGCCGTCGCGCTCGGCGATCCCTGCGACGATGTGCAGCTTGTGGTCTGCAGCCGCGGCCATCCAGGTCTCGGTGGTCGGGCCGTCAGGTATCTCCTCGGCAAGGGCGAAGGCCTCCTCGCGCGTCTCGAAAACGTAGCCCGAGTTGCACAGTTCCGGCAGGACCACCAGGTTGGCGCCGGCCTCCGCCGCCTCGCGCAGGAGGTCGAGGCTGCGAGCGACATTCTTCTGCTTGTCCGCGATGATCGGTTCCCACTGCAGACAGGCAATGCGCACCTTGCTCTCCGGTGGGTGCTTGGTCGTCGACATGGCTTCGCTTCCCTTTGGCGTTCATGGACAATGCGCGCTGAGTGCGCGCGGAGTGCTATCTCCTCACGGCGGGCTTCCGCCGCCGCCTTCACGGTCCGGCGGCGGCTTGAGCAGCATCTCGGCGACCGCCGCGGGCACGCCTTCCGTGGCCTGGCCCCGCTTCGGCATCCCCTCCACGAAGGGAAGGAGCTGCAAACGGGCAATGTCGTGCACCCGGCGCAGCTCGGAAACTGGCTGCGCATGTTCGTCGACCCGCAGGTCCAACCAGGGGTAGTCCTCCATATGGTGGACCTGCAGCGCCGCCGACTGCTTGCCCCGCTTGTCGCCGCCGGCGGCCTGACCCGCTTCCAGGGCGCGCAGCAGGCGTTCGGCCAGATCGCAGGAGGCAGCGCCCTCGAAAGCCTCGGCCATCGCTTTCAGAGTCGCTTCGCCGACCAGCATGTTGCCCTGCACGGTGCAGCCCTCCATGACGATGTCTCCGCACCAGGGCGTGCAAAGCTCACCGGTCCAAGCCGCCGCCCGGCCCTCGCGGTCGACCACCCCGACCTGGCGCAGGTCGGCGCGCCCGTCCTTCGCCAGGACCTGCTCCAGCGCTGCGGGACCCGGATGGCCTTCTCGCATCAGCTTCAACGCGTCGATGGCCAGGTAGGGATTGACCCAGGACTGGCTTGAGACCGCCCCGACCCCAGCCGCGACCTGCGGGCAGATTGCGCCCACCGCCGGGACGGCTGTGCTGACCGCGACCCCCAGCATGCCGCTGCGCGGACAGCGGGCCACGATGGAGAAGGTCGCAAGCTCGAGATCGGCCATCGGCTCCTCGCCTCTCATACCGACAGGTGGTCGGCTATGCGCGTGGCGGCCCGCGGTTCGTCGCTGGCCCCCGCGTCATCGATTTCCCCGAGCTTCAGGACCGCCCAGCGGTCGGCGACGCTCAGGGCGAAGCGGACGTTCTGCTCGACCAGAAGCATCGACACGCCGGTGCGCTCCCGCTCGCTGCCCAGGGCCTCGGCCAGGCGCTGGATGATCGAGGGTTGCAGCCCCTCGGTGATCTCGTCGACCAGCATCAGCTTCGGCCGAGCCATGAGCGCGCGAGCGATGAGCAGCATCTTCTGCTCGCCACCCGAAAGCGTGCCGGCGCGCTGCTTGACCCGTTCGCGCAGGAAGGGAAAGACGGTGCCGATGCGCTCCAGCTCCTCGTCGTACCAGGTCGATCGCGGATGGCCGAGGCGCAGGTTCTCCGCCACCGTGAGATCCTGGAAGATGGCCTGCTCCTGCGGCGTATAGGAGATGGCGCCGCGCGCGATGCGGTGTGGCGGCTGTCCGGTCACATCCCGCCCATGGATCGCGACCCGGCCCTCGCGCGCCGGCAAGAAGCCCATCGTGGTCTTCAAGAGGGTGCTCTTGCCCATGCCGTTCTTGCCGAGCAGCGCGACGATCTCGCCCGGCGCGACGCTCAAGCTGACCCCGCGCACGACGATGGCCTCGCCGTAGCCGCTGGTCAGGCCCTCGATCTCGAGTACGGCTTGGTCCCCGCTCATGACGGGGACTCCTCGCCGGGCTGGGCGCTTCCGGCATAGATCTCGCGCACCAGATCGGAGTCGACGACCTCCTGAACCGAGCCGTCGAGAACGATCTTGCCTTGATGCAGAACGATGACACGCGAGCTGATCTCGCGCACGAAGTCCAGGTCGTGCTCGACCAGGAGGATGCTCAGGCGCTCACGCTCGGTGAGGGAGGTGAGGATCGAGCCGATCCGCTCGCGCTCGATCCGCGTCAGTCCGGCGGTGGGCTCATCCAGGAGAACGATGCTCGGCTCCAAAGCCAGCACCATGGCCAGCTCCAGCGCCTGCTTTTGGCCGTGGCTGAGGTGGCGGGCCTCGGTGTCCAGGGCTGCGGCCAGCCCGGTTTCCTCGACGATGCGCAGCGCCGCCTCGGGAAGCCTCAAGACCGTCTCGCGCGCCCAGGGGGACGGCCGCTCAAGGCGGTAGCGGGCGACCCGCAGGCACTCGGCGACCGTCAGAGTGGCGAAGACGTTGGCCGCTTGGAACTTGCGTCCGATCCCGAGCGCCACGCAGCGGTCGGGCGGCCAACGCCCCAAGGCTCGGCCGAAGATCGTCACCACGCCACCGGACCGTTCGAAGCCGTCGGCCAGGCAACGAATGAGCGTCGTCTTGCCGGCGCCGTTGGGTCCTACCAGGCTCAGCAGCTCTCCCTCGTTGGCCTCGAAATCGATGCCCTGCAGGACGTTGAGGCTGCCGAAGTGGCGCTCGATGCCCCGAACCACGAGCGGCCGGTCGGCCCGCTCTCCCTCCGAGTGCGACTCCACCCCGGTAAGCGTGATGGCCTCCCGACCGCGCCGCGCACGCGGGAAAAGACGCTGCCACAGGTTGGTGACGATCGGCATCAGGCCCTGGGGCAAGGCGACGATGACGACGACGAAAGCGATGCCGACGAGCAGCTTCCAGTAGAAGGGCAGGCTGCCCGACAGGTAGGAGCTTGTCAGATCGATCCCCATGGCGCCGATGACCGGGCCGATCAGCGTCCCGCGGCCGCCGAGCGCCACCCAGATGAGCAGCTCGGTGCCGAGCAGAAAGCCCGTCAGCTCGGGGGCGACGACATTTGTGAAGGCGGCGTAGCCGAAACCGGCGATCGCACCCACGCCGCCGGCCGCAGCCATGAGCAGGATCTTGATGCGCGGCACCGGTATCCCGAGGTAAGCGCAACGTGTCTCGTTCTCGCGGATGGCGACCAGCACGCGGCCCATGTCGCTGCGAACGAAGAGCCAGGCCAGGCCCGTGACCAGAACCAGAAAACCGCCGGCGATCCAGAACCAGGTCTCGATCGACCAGTAGTAGGTGGGAAAGCCGGACAGCCCGCTGCTCGACCCCGTGAAGCGCCCGCCGGCGAAGACCACCTGGGTCAGCACGATCGGCAGTGCCAGCGTGACGATCGAGGCATAAAGCGGCGAAGCACCGTGATAGAAGGCGAGCCACCCCACCAGCGCACCCACGGCCATGGCGGCGAGCACGCCGATGGCCAGCGCCGCCAGCGCCCAGCCCGCACCGAACCCGGCATGCGTGAAGATCAGCGCGCAGGCATAGGCGCCGATCCCGAAGAAGGCCGACTGCCCGAACGTCAGGATTCCCGTATAGCCCCAGAGGATGTCGACCGTCAGCGCGAGGGCAGCCAACAGCAAGGCGCGGATCAGGATGTTGACCGTGTAGGTGTCCATCAGGAAGGGCGCCACGGCGAGCAGCAGGACCGCGAGACCGGCGCCCAGCAGCACGCCGCGAAGGTCCGAGCGCCGCGCCCCGGCGGCTCCCGAACGTACGACGTTCGAGCCCTGTGCTTCCTCAGCCACTGAACAGGCCCCGCGGGCGGATGCGCAGGATCAATGCGGCCAGCACGACGATGGTCAGGCCGCCGAGTATCGGGCTGACATAGGTGCTGACCACGACCTGCGCGCCGCCGAGGATGAGTGAAGCCACCATCAGGCCGGGGATCGACACACCGGACACCAGGACCAGCATGAAGGAGTTGACCAGCCATGGCAGGCCCAGATTGGGATCGACGGAGATCAAGGGCGTTATCAGAGCGCCCGCCATGGTCGCCAGGGCCGCGCCCAGGCCGAAGGTCAGCAGCCGGACGGCGGTGCTGTCGATGCCGAGGCCGCGGGCCAGATCCTCGTTCATGATCACGGCCCGCGCGTTCAATCCAAAGCGGGTGAAATAGAGCAGACTGGTCAGCGCGATCCCGATCACCGCGCTCAAGGGAACCAGCACGAGACGATAGGTCGAGTAGGACTGGCCGAGGAATTCGATCGCCCCGGTCATCGGGGTCTGCACGAACTGGACCTCGCGCCCGAAGCCGATGGTGATGAGCTGGCCGATGATGATCCCCAGCCCCCAGGTGGCAAGTATCGCGTCCAGCGGGCGCGTGTAGAGCGGCCGGACGATGGCCAGTTCCACAACCAGGCCCAGCAGGAACCCGACCAGAGCGGCGAAGGGGATCGCCAGCCAGGGGTTCCAGCCCAAGGCCGTGGCGACGAAGGCGGCATAGCCGCCGATGGTCAGGAAGGCGCCGTGGGCGAAGTTGATGAGCTTCATGACGCCCAGAATGATCATCAGCCCGGTGGCCACCGCGAAGAGTATGGCGGCGGTGGTGATGATATCGAGCAGGAGGACGCCCAAGGCCCGTGACCTTCGGAATAGCTGATGTCGAGGAGATCGCCCGGCTGGCCGCGTATCAGCCAGCCGGGCGAAGGAATTGCTAACCTAGAGGTGCGGACACTGTTCGCCCGGATCGACGTCCTTGAAGCTGGCAATGACGTTGACACCGCCGTCGGCCGTCACCTGACCGAGGTACATGGTGAGCGGCGCATGGCGCTGCTTGTTCATCTGAATGCGTCCGCGAGGACCCGTGAAGGCGACGTCGTCCAAAGCGTCGATCACAGCCTGGGAGTCGGTCGTGCCGGCCTTCTCGACCGCCATCTTGTAGAGGTAGACGCCCTCGTACTGCGGGACGGAGAGGTCGTTCGGGGTCTTCAGATCGTCCCCGAAGTGCTTCTCCATGTTCTTGAGGAAGTTTTGGTTCTCTTTGCTGTCGATGCCCGTGATGTAGGACGCCGAGATGTAGATGCCTGCGGCGTCGGCGCCCATGTTGCGCGCCGTGCCCTCGTCGACCGCGAGGTTGCCATAGGGGATGTCGACGCCGGCCGCCCTCAGCTGCTTGGTCAAGGTCACGTTCGGTGCGCCGCCCGCCGTCGAGGTGATCAAGGCGTCGGGGTTGGCAGACTTCAGCTTGCTGATGATCGCCGTCCAGTCGGTACCGTCCATGGGAAGGTACTCCTCGCCGAGAACCTTGCCTCCCTGGTCCTCGATATAGCTGCGGGTGAACTCGAGCATGCCGCGGCCGAAGGCATAGTCGCTGCCGACGAGGAAATAGGTCTTCGATCCCAGCTCGCCCATGAAGTGGTCGACGATGGGCGCGACCTGTTGCTCCGGCACCCAGGCGTTCACGTAGAGCCACGGGCTGCAGGAACGTCCCTCGTAGAAAGACGTGTAGATGAAGGGGACCTTGCCGCGGTTGACGATCGGCAGGCCGGCGTTTCGCGCGGCGCTGGTCTCCATCGAGATGAGAACGTCCACCTCTTTCTGGAACACCAGGGAATCGAAGGCCTTCTGCGCACCCTGCGCGCCGCTTCCGTCGTCGGCGACCACGAGCTCCAGCTGGCGGCCCAGCAATCCGCCGGCCGCATTGATCTCCGCCACCGCGAGTTCTCCGGCCTGGACGACCGAGGGCGCGACGACGCTGTTGGCGCCGCTGAGCCCGACCGGAACGCCGATCTTGATCGTATCTTCGTCGGCAACTGCGGCTGCTCCCGTGGCAAGGACCGCGGCGAATGCGACCGCACTCGCCCAGCTAGCGAAGTGACGTGACTCCATGATGTCCTTCTCCCTGTTTCATTGTTGACGCGTGCGTTCGTGTTTTCATGCCGCCAACAGTGCGACCGAGGCGCCTTTGCCATTGGCTGGCCCATCCGGCAGACGATTTTGTTGGCGTCCGAAGCGACGGAGAGAGCGAACCAGCATGCCCTCATGTTGGGATTCGGCTGATGGGTTTGCTTGAGAATCGGCGCATCGAAGCCGATCGCTCCATGCCGCCATCTCATGCATCTCGGATCTTGCCCCCAATCTGCGGCCACGTTGTCTCGCGCCGTCGCTTTCGGGGCCGGAGCTTTCCAGTTACGTGATTTTGTGTCAAGCAACTTGAAAAACCATTGCCGTTGCAACCGTGTGCCGCGTCGACGCGGCGGCAGATCGGAGCGCGGAAACGATGACACGGCGGGACGGCGGTGACATGCCGTAACTGGAGTTCGACGATCTGGGGCGAAACTGCGTTACACACGGCGGATGAGGCGCCTTCGCTTCAAGGACGTTGCCCGCAAGGCCGGATGCTTGGAGAGTCTGTCTTCGAAGATCGAATGCGGCAAGACGTTGCGGTCCCTGCGCAGGTCGCACCACATCGACACGGCGCCGGATACCTCAATCGCCGATCTCTTCGCCGATCGTCAGGAATCCGACGCACCTTCTCGGGGCCGGCGACTCCTTCTTTTCCCGTACGGAACCGCCCCATAGCTACCGGAACCCCGGCGACCTCGATGCGTCTTTCGCCTCTGAATATCCTGTTGCGGCTTGCAGTGTGCGCGAGTTTGCCCGTTGCCGAGTCGTTGTCGCGCCCATACCGGGGCCCGATCTACTTGCCGAACTCGGCCTCGAAGCGTTGGCGGACCGAGCTGGCGAAGGCGCGGATGGTCTCGGTGCGCTGCAAGAGGGTCGGGTAGGCCAGCACATAGCGGAACTTGACCGCCGGGCGGAACGGCAAGATCACCACTTCGTTGTTGGTCCAGGTGGCGGCGGCGAAGGGCTCGATCAGGGCAATCGCCTGATTGGCGGCGACCAAGCTGTATCCCGTGTGGGAGTTCTGGATGCCGATGGTCTGCCGCGGCGGCCTCTCGGCCTTGGTTAGAGCCTGTTGTACGCTGTTCCAGTTCACCAGGCCGCTGGGCAGGATCGACAAGATGGTTTCGTCCTGGAAGTCGTCGGCCGTCACCACCTCCCGTTCGGCGAGACGGTGCGAGCGATGAACCGCGCACACGTGCGCCGCCTCTGCCACCTGTTCCTGCACGACGCCGGCCAGGTCGGGAAAGGCCAGGGTGACCGCCAGATGGGCCATATGGCTCTGAAGCCGCTCCACGATCTCCGATGAGGAGAGCGTCTCTATGGTCAGGTAAACCTCCGGAAAGCGACAGCGGAAAGCCTCGACCGCCTTCGGAAAGGCATAGGTCGAAAGCGCGGGCGTGCCGCAAACCTTCAAGTCGGCCTCGACCTTGGAGCGTATCTGCTCCGCGACCCGGTCCAGGCTCTCCATGCCAACGAAGAAATGGCTGACGCCCTGATAGAAACGCACGGCTTCCGGCGTGGGCAGGAGCCGGCCTTTGATACGTTCGAAGAGGCGAAAACCCAGCGCCAATTCCAGATCGGCAAGCAAGCGGCTGACCGCCGGCTGGGTCACGCCCAGGGCCTCCGCGGCTCCAACCGTGGTGCCCGTGATCATGACGAATCGAAAGGCCTCGATCTGGCGGTAGCGCATCGCGCGGACACTCTGCGATAGCCTATAATATAGGGTTATATAGTAAGCCTTCTTCTAATTTGATGCTATTTTCCGCTTCTGGCAAGCTGAAGGCCGAGAAAGAGCAGTCGCACGGCTTGCGGCGCATGGTTCGCGGCGCATGGTTCGGCGCTGTCGCCGCTTGAGGCGACGAAGACCAGAAGAAAAAAGAGCACGAGGCGATCCAGGGATGGCGGACAAGAAGACCGTGGTTGTGACCGGCTTTGGGCCCTGGGCCCAAGCGAGCCCCAATCCGGCCGCGCAGGTGCTTGAGCTCCTGTCCGAACAGGACTGGGATCACTGCAACTTCATGCCCTTTGTCGTATCGGTGGAGACCGCGCCCTTGACCGATCTCGTCGCCGATTTGCTCCGCGCGCACGCTCCGGATATCTGGCTCGGCCTCGGTGTGGCGCCCGGCGCCGCCAGCCTGCGGGTCGAGATCGTCGGGACGAACTGCCGCGATTTCGACGTTGCCGACAACGTCGGCGTCGTCGCGGAAGGCGACCCGGTTCTCGAGGCGGGCCCGCCAGCCTACTTCTCAACTCTGCCGGTGAGAGACATGGCCGACGCCATGCGAAAGGCCGGCGTGCCTACTGTGGTGTCCTATTCAGCCGGCACCCATATGTGCAATCAGATGCTCTACACCACGCTGCACCTGGTCGCCGAGCACAAGCTGCCGGTGGCCTGCGGTTTCGTGCATGTGCCCCATTCCCCGGATTTCGCCGCCCGCTGCACCTCGCTGGAGGACGTGCAGCCGTCCATGGAGCTTTCGCGCATGGCCACCGGGGTCACGGTCGCCATCGAAACCGCTCTCGCGCACGCTTGAGAAGGGAGCGAAGAGACAGGACCGACCAGCGGAATCACAGCCCGAGCACTTTGGCGGACGGACTGGCAAGGCCGTCAAGCCGCAAGAAATCGACCGGCGCGGCCCGGTCCAAACGCCATCGCAAGAGACCAACTGGCGACATGGGAGGTAAAAGCAATGAGACACCGCACAATTGCCCAACTGGCGAAGGCCTGGGCCCTCGCGGCCGCCATCGCGATGACGGCCCTGGTCCCGGCAGCCCAAGCCGGAGCCGAGGGAGGCACGCTGATTTTCGGCCTGCCCGCCGACCACGACATCCTCGATCCCCACGCGACCGGCGGCTGGGTCACCTATCAGATCACCTACAACATCTTCGAGAGCTTCGTGAAGGAAGACCTGACCGAGGCCGACGTCATGACGCCGAAGCTGGTGCCCGGTCTGGCGACCAGCTGGGAGGTCTCGGACGACGGGACGCAGTACACCTTTCACCTGCGCGAAGGTGTGACCTTCCACGATGGGACCCCGTTCAACGCCGATGCCGTGATGGCGAACTTCGATCGCTTCTGGAACAAGGACTCGCCGACCTATTTCGATAAGACGGCCGCCTTCGTCGGGGCCTACACCCAGTGGATCAAGGACGTCGAAAAGCTGGACGACATGACTGTCCGCATCACCCTGACCCAGCGGAACTACGAGTGGTTGCGCACCGGCCTGCAAAGCTATGGTCAGCCTTTGATGATCAGTCCGACGGCTCTCGAGAAGTACAGTGACGACGAGTTGGCGCTCAACCCCGTCGGCACCGGTCCGTTCAAGTTCGTCGAGCGCGAGCAGGGCGTGAAGACCGTCCTGGAGCGGAACGACGACTATTGGGGCCGCAAGGCCAAGTTGGATCGCATCATTTTCCGCCCCTTGGAGGACCCGGCCACTCGGGTGAACGCGCTGCGCACCGGCGAGGTCAACATGATCGGGGTGCCGCCGTGGGACGACGTGGAGGATCTGAAGGAAGAAGGCTTCATCCTCACCTTGAACGACAACGTCCCGAACTACCTCTTCATTCATCTGAACCACAAGCATCCGATCTTGAAGGACAAGAAGGTCCGCCAGGCTCTCAACATGGCCATCGACAAGGAGGGGCTGATCCGCGAGATCTTCGCCGGCACGGGCCGGGTGGAGCACGGCATGCTGTCGCCGGGCACCTTCGCCTATGATCCCGAGTTCCGCTATTACGAGTACGATCCGGAAAAGGCCAAGGCGCTCTTGGCGGAGGCCGGCTATCCCGATGGATTCGAGCTCAACTGGGACATCTACCAGTACGGCACGGGGGAGCTCGTGGAGGCCTGGATCCAGCGGGACCTGAAGAAGATCGGCGTGGACGTCAACATTCAGAAGTACGAATGGATCGCCTACCTGCGCCGCTGGGCCTCGGGCATGCCGGAGGATATCGGCATGAACCACATCGGCTGGGGCATGACCTATCCCTCCTTCATCCGCATCGTGGCTAGCTGCGGTTCCTTCCCGCCCAACGGCGTGAACTCCGGCTGGTACTGCAACGAGGCGGTCGATCGCATGATGGACGAGGCGGTGACCATCGAGGACGAAGCGAAGGCCCGCGATCTCTATCAGAAGATCAACAGGATGATTATGGAGGACGCGGCCTTCGTGCCGGTTGCCGACGACCTTCAGCCCATTTTCGTCGCACCGAGCGTAAAGGGCTTCGTGAACCCGCCGAACGACTGGTACGATCTCTCGACCGTTTGGATCGAAGAGTAGACGTTATCGCTGCACTTTCCGGCGCCCCGGGACCGGCTGCCTAGGCCGGTCCTGGGGCGGAAGGCTTGCCGGAGTGGGTATCCTGACCTCTGGTCGAGAGGGCGAGCCGGGGGTCCGGCGCGGGGCTGTGCTCTGACATGGTGAAACAAGTTCTCACCCGCTTGGCCGCGATCGTGCCGATTCTCTTCGGCATCTCAGTCTTTGTCTTCTTCATGATGCACCTGGCCCCGGGCGACGTGACCGACGCCTTGCTGGGGCCCATGGCGACCGAGAACGCCAAGGCCAAGCTGCGCGAGGCCATGGGCTTGGACCGGCCGCTGATCGTGCAGTACGCAAGCTGGATGGGCAGCATCCTCCAGGGGGATTTTGGGATCTCCGTCCACACCAAGCGCCTGGTCAGCGAGATGGTGATCCCGCGCTTCTACAACACGGTGGTCCTCGCCTTGGCCAGCCTGGCCTTGGCTCTGACGGTCGGCTTCTTCGTCGGCATGTTCGCCGCCTCCCGTTCCTTCTCCGCCTTCGACCGCATCAGCATGTCGACCACCCTGGTGATCGGCTCCACGCCGCCCTATTGGCTGGCCCTGCTGCTGGTGTTGGCCTTCGCCCTGGAGGTGCGCTGGTTTCCCGCCACGGGCATGACCAGCATCACCGGCGACGGCGGGGTCGTGGACATCGCCCATCACCTGGTTCTGCCGGCCATCGCCACGGCGGCCGCCCCCGCGGCCATCATCACCCGCATGGTCCGCTCCAGCATGCTGGAGGTCCTGAACCAGAACTACATCCGCGTGGCTCGGGCCAAGGGTATCCCTTGGCGCCAGATCCTCTGGCATCACGCCCTGCGCAACGCCCTGCCTCCTATTGCCACCATCTCGGGTTTGCAGCTGGGCTTCCTCCTCGGCGGCGCGCTCTTCACCGAAGTGGTGTTCGCCTGGCCGGGCCTGGGCAATCAGCTCTACTACTCCATCGTCGCGCGGGACGTTCCCGTGGTACAGGCCGCCGTGCTCGTGATCGCCCTGGCCTTCGTCCTGGTCAACCTCGCGATCGACATCCTGAACGCCTTCCTCGATCCCCGTACGCGCAAGGTCTAGGAGTGGCATCTTGCCCGACGTAACGGCAAAGGAGACGGAGCTGAGCGACTCGGCGGCAGGTGCAGCCGACACCCGTCGCAGCGGTCGCTTCGCACGGGCCTGGTTCACCTTCGCCCAGGACCGTGCGGCCGTGATCTCTCTGGTGTTCCTGGCCGTGGTGATCCTGCTTGCCTTGCTGGCGCCCTATGTCAGCCCCCACGACCCCTTCGGCGCCGAACGCCTGATGCGCAACAAGCCGCCGCTCACGGAGGGCTACCTCCTGGGCAGCGACAGCAACGGGCGGGATATTCTGACGCGGCTGTTCTACGGCGGTCGAATCTCGCTTCTGGTGGGGTTTCTGCCCACCTTCCTCGCCATGATCATAAGCCTGATGCTAGGCCTCGCGGCGGGCTATCTGGGCGGCTGGGTCGATCAGCTCATCATGCGCACCCTCGATGCCCTCTTCGCCGTGCCCCTGGTGCTGCTGGCGATCGCCATTGCCGGCGTCCTGCAGCCGGGCGTGGTCACCGAGATCATCGCCATAACCGTGGTGCTGGTGCCCTACATCTCAAGGATCGTGCGCACCTCGACCCTCCAGGTGACCACACAGCCGTACATCGAAGCGGCCATCGCCGGCGGCGCTCAGCCCCGGGACATCATCCTGCGCTACGTGTTGCCGAACATGATCTCGCCGGTGATCGTCTATGCCACCACCCTGGTCGGCCTGATGATCGTTGTGGGATCGGGTCTCTCCTTCCTCGGCCTCGGCGTCCAGCCGCCCAGCGCCGACTGGGGCACCATGGTCAGTGACGGGCGCGTGGTCCTGAAGAAGGCCCCCCATGCCACCTTCTTCCCCGGCCTCGTCATCGTGTTCGTGGCGCTCGCCTTCAACTTCATCGGCGATGGCCTGCGCGACGCACTGGACCCCAAGACCGTCGCCCAGAAGTCCGGCCGCTGAGCGCGCACCATGGAGAACGGCGCCACCTTGCTCGAGGTCCGCAACCTGTGCACTCAGTTCAACCTGAAGCACGGCTTGCTGAAGGCCGTCGACGGCCTGTCCTTCAGCCTGAAGCGCGGTCGGACGCTCTGTATCGTGGGCGAGTCCGGCTCCGGCAAGACCGTCACCGCGCTCTCTCTCATGGGGCTGGTCGACCCGCCCGGCCGGATCGTCGACGGGCAGGTGCTTTTCAAGGGCCGGGACCTGCGCGGTCTGAGCGACGGGCAGATGGAAGCGCTGCGTGGCAACGAGATCGCCATGGTTTTCCAGGACCCCATGACCTCGCTCAATCCGTCGTACCGGATCGGCCGGCAGATCGCCGAAGGCATGATCGTTCACCTTGGGCTGGAGGAGGCCGAGGCCCGGCGGCAGGCGATCACGCTCATGGGTCAGGTCGGCATTCCGGATCCGGCGGAACGCTATGACGACTATCCCCACCAGTTCAGCGGCGGCATGCGCCAGAGGGTCCTGATCGCCGGCGCTATCGCTTGCGAGCCTGACCTGCTGATCGCCGACGAGCCGACGACCGCCTTGGACGTGACCATTCAGATGCAGATTCTGAAGCTGCTGAGGCAGATCCAGCGCCGCCTCGGCAGCGCCTTGGTTCTCGTCACCCACGACCTGGGCGTCGTGGCCGCCATGGCGGACGATGTCATGGTGATGTACGCCGGCCGCATGGTGGAGTTCGGACCGGTCCGGGCGATCTTCGAGCAGCCACAGCATCCCTATACCAAATGCCTCCTGCGATCCGTGGTGCGACTCGAGGACGGGCGCGACAGCGCCTTGAAGCCGATCCCGGGCCTGCCTCCCAATCTCGCCGAGCTGCCGAAAGGCTGCAGCTTTCAGCCGCGGTGCGAGTTTGCCGTCGAACGCTGCATGCAGGAGAGCCCCGACCTTCGAACCGGACCCAACGGCAATCAGGTGGCCTGCCACCTGGTCGAGACCGGTCAGGCAGAAGGGGACGCCTCTTGAACCCGCCCTTTCTTGCCGTGCGGAACCTGGTGAAGCACTTCCCGCAGAGCCGGCCCCGCCTGCTGCAGCGCGATCGCCCTCTGCTGAAGGCCGTCGACGGCGTGTCCTTCACCATGGATCAGGGCACGACCCTGGGGCTGGTGGGGGAAAGCGGCTGCGGCAAGTCCACGACGGCTCGGCTCGTCCTGGGCCTGATCGAGCCCACGGCAGGCGAGGTTCTGTTGGAAGGCGAGGACATTGCCCAGGCGGGACGCGAGGAGCTGCTTGCCCTGCGGCGGCGGATGCAGCTGGTGTTCCAGGACCCTCTGTCCTCCCTGAACCCGCGCATGAGCATCGGCACCAACATCGCCGAGCCCTTGCGTTTCCACCGGCTCGGCAGCCCCAAGGAGCGGCGCCACCAGGTAGAGGCCATGCTGGAGACCGTGGGCCTGAAGCGCCACGACTACGAGCGTTATCCCCACGAGTTCAGCGGCGGGCAATGCCAGCGGGTGGCCATTGCCCGCGCCATGATCCTGAGACCCAAGCTGGTCGTCTTCGACGAGCCGGTTTCGGCTCTCGATGTCTCGATCCAGGCCCAGATCCTGACCCTCCTGCTGCGCCTCCAGGAGGAACTGGAGCTCAGCTACATCTTCATCTCTCACGATCTTAGCGTGGTGAAGCGGGTCTGCGACCGCACCGCCGTGATGTACCTGGGCCGGATCGTCGAGATTGCCGACAGCGAAAGCCTCTACCGCGATCCGAAGCACCCTTATACCCAGGCGCTCTTGAGCGCGATCCCGGAGCCCGACCCGTCGGCCAGGAGCATAGATGAGCTGCCCGGCCTGGAGGGCGACATCCCGAGCCCGATCAATCCGCCCTCGGGCTGCCGTTTTCACACACGCTGTCCGGTGCGCATGCCGATCTGTCGTGAAGAGGATCCGGCGCTGCAAGAGGTCGCGCCGGGGCATCGCGCGGCCTGCTTGCTTCATCGGACGAGCGCCGGATCTGCGATCGAGCAGTCGTGAAGAGAGTCGCCGTGGCCATGTCGGGCGATCGCGGAGAACAAGACGGTTATTGACCGGCGACAGCGATCCGCCACAGGGCCATCGGCCCGGAAGAGGCTGGCGCGGCCGTCGCGGAACATATGAACGCCGAACCCCCGGGCTGAGCTGAACCCGGGTGCAGCGGGATACAGCGAGAAGGCCCTGGAAGCTGCCCGCCGACCTTTGCCGGAGGACCCTTCCGGGACGTGCCCGTTCTGGTGAAGAACCCGACGGTCTCCATGGAAGCTCGCCTCCCGATGCCCGTTTCCGGGGATCTCGCTGTCACCGGCCCGGCCCTCGGCAGGATGGATTTCCAGCGAGGCGGGCGCTGCTGTCCTTCACTGCATCGGCCACGAAGTCGGAAAAGGCCAGAATACGAGCCGTCTTGCGCAGGTCCGGATGTGTCAGTAGCCACAAATCGGTCGACAACGCGGGAATCGCTTCGCCGATGCGGACCAGCCGCTCGTCGCTGTCGGCCAAGTAACATGGCAGCACTGCGAGACCTGCCCCGTCTCTTGCCGCAGCAAGCATTCCCAGAAGGCTATCGACGCGGTATTTGCAATGCTCGTCCAGCTCTTGCTCGGTCATCCATCTGTCCAGGATCCGGTAGGCCATGCGCTCGTCCGGCCTCACCCATTCCACTGTGCGAATGTCCAGATCGATCGCGTTCTCCGCGATGAGGTCCTTCCGGCCATAGATCGCCTGGGCGATGGTGCCGACCTTGCGACCGACAAGCGTTTCCGGTGGAGCCATGGAGGGCCGGACCGCAACGTCGGCCTCCCGTTTGGACAGACTGAAGAGTTCGTTCGAGATCGCGATCTCCAATGAAATGTCCGGGTATGCGTTGCGGAAATCCGCGAGGATCGGGGACAGCAATCCGACAAAGAGCGTGTCGGTCGTGGTCGCGCGCACCACTCCCGACGGCCGCAGGTCCCGTCCTGCAATGCGACGTTCGATATTGAGAACTTCCGTCTCGATGCGCCGTGCCGCCGCGGCAAGCTCCTCTCCGGCCGCGGTCGCCGCATAGCCAGTCCTCCCTCGATCGAACAGCTTGACGCCCAACCGGCCCTCAATCTCGCCCAGGCGTCGATAGACGGTGGCGTGACTCAGTCCCAGCCTTCGCCCCGCCCCCGAAAGCGTGCCCGCCTCGACGACCGCGAGGATCAGCCGGAGGTCATCCCAGCTCGATTGCCTGTTCATGTGTGCATAGGAAGTTCTCATTTGTGATCTGTTTCGGTTCGTCAGAGAACAACCTATTCTAGCCGTCAGCAACGGCAAGCAACACAGAGGAGGGACAGGCCGTGCACGCCCTGATCGTCCACTGCCATCCCGAACCGTTTTCGTTCAATGCCGCGTTAAAGGACGTCGCAGTGCGAACGCTGAAGCACCTCGGCTACGGCGTTGAGGTATCTGACCTCTATGGCGAGCGCTTCGACCCGGTCGAAAGATCCGAGCACTACAAGGATCGAGAGAATCCGGATTGCTTTTCTGCCCTCGCGGAACAGCGCTATGCGAGCAGGACGGCCGGATTGCCCGCAGACGTCTCTAGGGAAATCGCGCGCCTCGACCGCGCCGATCTTGTCGTGCTCCAATTTCCGCTTTGGTGGCATGCCCAGCCGGCCATGCTGAAAGGCTGGTTCGACAGGGTTTTCGTCAACGGCGGGCTCTACACCAGCACCATGCGCTACGACTGCGGATACTTTCGCGGCAAACGCGCCATTTGCTCGGTAACCACCGGAGCTCCGGCTGCGGTCATGGGGCCCGGCGGGCGCGGCGGCGACATCGAGCTGCTTCTGTGGCCAATTCAGTACTCGCTGCACTACATGGGCTTTGCCGTGCTTCCGCCCTTTCTTGCGTTCGGGATTCAAGGACACGGCTATGCCTACCAGGCGGAAGGCGGGGCGAGGCAGCAGCTAGAGAGCTACAAGGCGGAATGGGTTCGGCGCATGGAGCGGTTGGAGCAGACGGAACCGCTTTGCTTTCCGGGGTGGAAGGATTGGGATGAAAACGGCCGACGGAAATCGGATGGTCCGGGAAACGAGCCCAGCGTTCCGGGTGGCCCGCCAGCCACTCTCGGCTAGGCCATGACCTCTCGACCCCACAGTCGGCAATCCGCCTAGCTCGCAAGATCGGCCGTTCGAGGGCTGTTGCACGAACGTTTCATCGGCATCCGTCCCTGTCGTTCGATGCGGGCCGAAAGCTCGCTACGATCTCTGCTCGGGGCCATGGCCTCGAGATGGACCGACGCAGGGGGGAAGCTGGCTACGAACCGGGAGAAGGTCGTCTCCGGCCTTTTCAGTGTAGCGGCGCCGACGCTGAACTCCGGGCCCTCCATCGGCGGCGGCTAGCTGCGCCGCGCCGCCGCGAGCCAGAGGCCGGCGCCGATGAGGAGCGTTCCGGCAACCCGGTCGCAGGCCCGCAAGCGTGCGGGGGCAGCGAGCCAGCCGCGCAGACGCCCGGCGAGCAGGGCGTAGCCGCCGTCGATCAGAAGCGCGATCGTGAAGAAGCTGAGGCAGAGCACCGCGAGCTGGAAGGCCACCGGCCCCGCGGGATCGACGAACTGGGGGAAGAAGGCAGCGTGGAAGAACAGCACCTTGGGGTTCGCGAGCGCCACCAGGAAGCCCTGGGCGAAGAGGCGCCGGGTGGAGGCCTGCGGGGCCGCGTCCGGATCGGCCGCCCGGCCCGCGGCGCGCCAGCGCTGCACGCCCAGCCAGAGCAGATAGGCGACGCCCAGCCAGCGCAGCCACTCGAACCACGCGGCCAGCACGAACATGACCGAGGTCAGGCCGAGCGCAACCACGGCGAGCTGCGCCGCCTGGGCGCACTGGGTGCCGGCCACAGTCAGGAGCGCCCGGCGCGACCCGAACGCCAGGCTGTTGGCGACGATCAGCGTCACGTTGGGCCCCGGCACCGCGATCAGCAGCGCGGTCGCCAGCAGGAAGGCGAGATAGAGCTCCAAGTTCAAGATCAGGGTCCGTCCGTGGCACGAAACACTTTCGGGTCGGGCACAGGCTAGCCCCGCCGACGGCGCCGGCGCCGGGGTTCGCCGTCACCGGCTGTTTGTGCCTCGGCGTTCTTTGGCTTGGGCTCGGGCAGGGCGACGGCGGCGGCCAGGTGGGGGTAGGGGGCGCTCGAGTGGGGGATCCCCATGGCCTCGACGAAGTGGGCCTGGAAGCGGGGCTCGACCGCCGTCTCCACCTTCTCCACGTCGCGTACCACCCGCTCGATCTCGTCGCGCGCCTGCTGATTGAGCAGCGCGATCAGCGCGCCGGTGCCCGCGGCGTTGCCGGCCGAGGAGACCTTGGTGAGATTGCAGTCCGGGATCATGCCGAGCACCATGGCGTACTTCACGTCGATGTGGCTGCCGAAGGCGCCGGCGAGGACGATGCGGTCGACGCTCTCGATCTCCAGGCGGTCCATCAGCAGGCGGGTGCCGGCGTAGAGCGCGGCCTTGGCGAGCTGGATCGCCCGCACGTCGTTCTGCACCACGCGGACCTCCGGCTCGCCCTCGCGGATCAGGTAGGAGAAGGTGCGCCCATCGGCCTGGATGCGCGGGCTGCGCGCGGCCAGGCTGCCGTCGATGGTGCCGTCGGGCAGGATGATGCCGGCCAGGAACATCTCGGCCAGCGCCTCGATGATGCCGGAGCCGCAGATGCCGGTGACGCCCGTCTTCTTCGTAGCCTGGGCGAAGCCCTCCTCGTCGGACCAAAGCTCCGAGCCGATCACCCGAAAGCGCGGCTCCAGCGTCTCCCGGTCGATGCGCACCCGCTCGATGGCGCCCGGCGCCGCGCGCTGGCCGCTGGAGATCTGCGCGCCTTCGAAGGCCGGGCCGGTGGGCGAGGAGCAGGCGAGCAGCCGCTTCTTGCTGCCCAGCACGATCTCGGCGTTGGTGCCCACGTCCACCACCAGGGTCACCTCGTCCTTCAGGTGCGGGCCTTCCGACAGGACGACGCCCGCCGCGTCGGCGCCCACGTGCCCGGCGATGCAGGGCAGGACATAGGCCCGGGCGTTGGGATGGAAGTGGAGGTCTAGCTCCTCAGACCAGAGGGTCATGCCCGAATTGGTGGCGAGCGCGAAGGGCGCGCCGCCCAGCTCCGTCGGATCGATGCCCAGCAGCAGGTGATGCATGATCGGATTGCCGACGAAGGTGGCGTTGAGAATCTGCGTCCTGTCGATCCCGGCCTCGGCCGCGACCTCTTCGGTCAAGCTGTTGATGGCCTCGCGCACGACGGCGGTCATCTCCACCTCGCCGCCCGGGTTCATCATGACGTAGGAGACCCGGCTCATGAGGTCCTCGCCGAAGCGGATCTGCGGGTTCATGATGCCCGAGGAGGCGACGACCTTGCCGGTCGAGAGGTTGCAGAGGTGGGCCGCGATGGTGGTCGAGCCCACGTCGACGGCGAGCCCGTAGGCCTGGTCGACGAAGCCGGGCCAGGCGTTCGTCAGCACCTGGCCGCGGTGGACCGAGACGGTGACCTTCCAGTCGCCGGCGCGCAGCGCCTTCTGCAGGCTCTGCAGCACCCGGTGGTCGCACTCCAGATCCTCGAGGTCCCACTGCTCGGCGAGCGCCTTCTTCAGCCGCTCGAGATCGCCCGAGGGGTTGTGCATGTCGGGCTCTTCGACCTCGACGTAGTGCAGCCGGATCGCCGGATCGACCTCGATGGCCCGGGCCTCGGCGCGCTTGCGCACCACCTGCTTGTGGACCTGGCTGTCGGGCGGCACGTCGATCACCACGTCGCCGAGAAGTTGGGCCTGGCAGGAGAGGCGCCGGCCCTGCTTCAGGCCGCGCTTGGTGTCGTAGCGGGTCTCGACCTCGTTGACGGGGGAGAGGTTGGCGAGGCGGCTGGCGATGTTGTGCTTGGCGAACTCGCCCTCGCTGAGGGTGATCTGGCAGCGGCCGCAGAGGCCCCGGCCGCCGCAGACGGAATCGATGTCGACACCGAGGCTGCGCGCCGCCGTCAGGATCGGCGTGCCCAGCGGGAAGCGGCCGCGCCGCCCCGAGGGCGTGAAGACGATGAGGGCTTCTTCGCTCACGGGACCCGCTGCCTCTCTGGCCGCTTGGGCCTTCTCTGGTCTTCTCCGGCCCTCTCAGGCCCGGCGTCGGCGGCGTTCCCGGCGCTCGCGGCCGCCCGCCGCACCTTCGGGCGCCGGCTCGCGGAAGCGCCGCAGCCAGCGTGCGCAGTTGAGGTCGACGCCGTTCATAACATCGGCGCCCATGATCGCCGTCACCTCTTCCAGGTGCAGCGGGTTCATGATCGCAGACGTCATGCCGGCGCCCGAGGCCATGGCCAGGAACATGGCGTTCAGCGCGTGTCGGTTGGGTAGGCCGAAGGAGATGTTGGAGGCGCCGCATGTGGTGTTGACGCCCAGCTCCTCTCGCAGCCGGCGGATCAGGCGAAAGGCCGCCACCCCGGCGTTGCCGAGCGCGCCCACCGGCATGACCAGGGGATCGACCACCACGTCGGCGCGCGGAATGCCGTAGTCCTCGGCCCGCTCGACGATCTTCTTGGCCACCTCGTAGCGTACGTCCGGGTCCTCGGAGATGCCGGTCTCGTCGTTGGAGATGGCGACCACCGCGGCGTCGTACTTCTTGACCAGCGGCAGCACGACCTCCAGGCGCTCCTCCTCGCCGGTCACCGAATTGACGAGCGGCTTGCCCTTGTAGACCGACAGGCCGGACTCGAGCGCCTCGACGATGGAGGAGTCGATCGATAGCGGCACGTCCACCAGCGACTGCACCAGCTTCACCGTCTCGGCCAGGATCGCCGGCTCGTCGGCCAGCGGAATGCCGGCGTTGACGTCCAGCATATGGGCGCCGGCTTCGACCTGGGCGACGGCGTCGGCCTCGACGGTGCTGTAGTCGCCGGCGGCCATCTCGGCGGCGAGCTTCTTGCGGCCGGTCGGATTGATGCGCTCGCCGATGATGCAGAACGGCCGATCGAAGCCGATCACGACCTCTTTCTTGTCGGACGATACTACGGTGCGGGTCATGTTTCCTCGTCTCCTGGCTCAGGCCGTCCGTCGTTGGAAGCCGCGGCCGGCGTTGCTGTCGGCATTGGATACGCGTTTTCTCTTGGCGGCGAAAGCCTCGGGCCGGTGGGCGGCCCGGGCGGCTTCGCCCGCCGTGCTACTCGATCTCGCGATGGACCTTGAAGGAGCGGCCGTCGCGGGACAGCGTGAAGTCGCCGTCGAGCACGGCGTAGGTCCAAAGGGCGGAGCGGCGCAGGCCGCCCAGCGGATAGACGTGGAGCTGGCGGATGCCGCACTCGGGGTCGCTCGCCTTGTAGGCCGCGAGCTCCGCCAGCAGCGCGTCGGGCGCCCGCACGTTCAGGAGCTTCGTGATGTTCCTCGCCTGGCGGGTCAGCACCCGCATGGAGGGGCCGATGCCGCAGGCGCGGGCGTGGTTGATCAGGGTCTTGAGGGTGGCGAGCCCGGGGATGCCGATGTGGATCGGGATGCGGTTGCCGGCCTCGCGCAGGGCCAGGTCCCAGGCGATGATGGGTGCGGCCTGGAAGCAGAACTGGGTGGCGAGGTAGAAGTCCGCGTCGCTGCGCTCGGCGAAGGCGTTCTTCCAGGCGACGGCCTCGGCCAGCGCCTTGTCGGAGATGTCCGGGCTGCCCTCGGGGTGGCCTGCGAGGCCGATCCGGGTGATGCCGTGCTTGTCGAACAGGCCGGTCTCCAGCAGCTGCATGGAGCTGTCGAACTCGCCGAGCGGCTGATTCACCGCGCCGCCCAGGGCGACCGCCTCCGTGCAGCCCACCTCGCCCTGGAGACGGGTCAGATAGTCCTCGAAGTCCCTGCGGCTCGGAATCGAGCGGGCGGCGAAATGGGGCGCCGGGTTGAAGCCCTCGGCCTTGAGGCGCTTGGCGGTGGCGATGGTGTCGGCGAAGTCCGAGCCCGGCAGGAAAGTCACCGAGACGGTGATGCCGGGGCGCAGATGCTCCCGGAAGTCGGGGATCTTCTGGGCCGAGCCCGGCGTCGTCTCGATCGAGAAGCCCTGGACGAAGTCGACGATGCGCAGCTTGGCCTCGTCGAAGGGCGCCGCCGCGCCCGGGCTCGGGTTCACCGCCGCCATGGCCATCTTCCGCTCTTTCCCTGTCCCCGTTCGGTCCCGGTCCCAGCCCGGTCCCTGTCCCGGCTCAGTCCCTGTCCCAGCCGCCGGCGCTCACCAAAGTGCGCAGGCGCTCCGGGTCGAACTCTTCCTCCAGGCGCCGGGCGGCCGCGTCGGCCTCGGCCTCCAGGTCGTCGCTGCAGTCGACAGGGTCGGACCGGCGCCACTCTGACAGGTAGGAGTCCGTGTCCTTCAGGTCGGCCCGCATGGCGGCCCGGTCGATGGCCTTCTCGAAGCGCTCGTCGAGCTGCCGCTTGGCGCTCTTGCGCCCGGCCTTGACGATCACCTGGGCCGGGATGTCGCGCCAGTAGACGACGGTCAGTGCTGCCATGTGCCGTTCCGTTCCCCGTGGTGCGCACGCTCGATGAAGCTGCCGAGTTCGCCATAGCCGGTGAAGTGATAGCGGTAGGCGAGACCCAGGCGCTCGGCCGCCGCCTCGGCCTTGGCCTTGAGCGCCGGGTCGTCGGTCTGGGCCAGGTAAACCAGGGTCGTGTAGTTCCCGAAGTAAAGCGGCAGCAGCTCGGGATGGCGGTCGATGCCGAGCCCCTGGACGATCAGGCGCTCGAAGTGGCGCGCCAGATAGTCGGTCAGATAGAAGCAGGTCGGGTCCGCCTCGGCCTCGGCCAGGAAGTCCTCGACGCCGGAGTAGAAAGCGTAGCAGTGCGGCCCCTCGATGCGCTCGACGCCTTCCTCCTCCAGCACCCGGTCCAGGAGTCCGCCGCTGCCGCAGTCGCCGTAGAGCACCAGGATGCGGTCGAAGCTGCCGCGGGCCTCGCGGATCTTGCCGCGCACGCCCTCGGGGATCCGGTCCGGCGTGTTGTGCCAGATGGCCGGCAGGCAGGTGATGCTGAAGTTGGTCCAGCCGTTGAGACGGATCATGTCGACCACCTCTCGCGCCAGGGCGCCGCATGCGATCAGCAAGGTGGTCGGCGTGCCGCCTTCGGGCGGGCGGCTATCCATCGCCGGTCTCCCAGAGTTGGGCGCGGTCAGGCCGCGCCGCCGCGCACGTTGTGCTTGCGGGCGATGAGATCCTTGGCGGTTTCCACCGCGACCGCGGCGTCGCGGCAGTAGGCGTCGGCGCCGATCGCCTCGGCGAACTGCTCGTTCAGCGGCGCGCCGCCCACCAGCACGATGTAGTCGTCGCGGATGCCCTTTTCCTTCAAGGTGTCGATGACGACCTTCATATAGGGCATGGTGGTGGTCAGCAGGGCCGACATGCCGAGGATCTCCGGCTTGTGCTCCTCGAGCGCCTCCAGGTAGTTCTCGACCGGGTTGTTGATCCCGAGATCGATGACCTCGAAGCCGGCGCCCTCCATCATCATGCCGACCAGGTTCTTGCCGATGTCGTGGATGTCGCCCTTCACGGTGCCGACGACCATCTTGCCCACCTGCTCGGCGCCGGTCTCGGCCAGGAGCGGACGCAGGATGAACATGCCGCCCTTCATGGCGTTGGCGGCCAGCAGCACCTCGGGCACGAAGAGGATGCCGTCGCGGAAATCGATGCCCACGATGCGCATGCCCTCGACCAGCACCTCGGTCAGGATGCGGTAGGGCGCCCAGCCGCGTTCGAGGTAGATGTTGACGCCCTCTTCGATCTCCTCCTTGAGACCGTCGTAGAGGTCGTCCATCATCTGCTGCGCAAGCTCTTCGTCGTTGAGCTCGCTGAGTACGATATCGTCCTCGTCCGCCATCGTCCGTACCCTCGCGACAAAAAAGCACGCAGCCGAAACCGCGCGCCTAATGTCTAGGTACGACCCGGCCGCTCCATGTGCTTCTTTCTTCGCGACGAAACCTATCTGAAATGCGACAAGCCCCTCTAACCGCAGGGTAATTCCGGGTTTCGCGTTGTCCTGTCCGCACCACGGTCGGCCCGCCCGCAGTCGCTTCCGCGCGGGGGGCGGAGCACGCGTCCGCCGGGGCGATGCCGCCCGGGCGCGGCCGTCACTCAGGCGGTTCGAGGACCTGCGGGCAGAGGTACCTCAGGTAGGACGCGATCCAGCGGGCGGCCACCTGCTCCGAGGAGAGCTCGGTCGGCTGCGCCGCCTCCAGGCGCTTGTACTCCTCCTGGAGCAGGCGCTGGGGCCAGGCGCCCAGGAAGGGCGGATCGTCGATGACGTAGTAGACGCCGTCTTCGTTCTGGAACAGGGCCGCGATGCCGCCCTTGACGCTAGGGTCTTCAGACGGCCGCAGGGGGAACGCGGCGATGAATCGGTCCCGCAAGGGGTTTGCGGTCTGGTGCCCGCGGAGCGGCAGCATGACGCTTCGACATCCTTTCCTGCCCCCGGTTCGTAAGCTACGCGATAAATGCGGCGGTTTTGTGTGTGCAGGCGATGGGGTGCGCGCGAAGCGTCCCGCATGACGGATGCTGGCGCGTGCAGGCGGCGCGCCGGCAGCGGGCGAGCCCTACGTCAATGGGCCGAGAGCATGCGGGCGCGCGCGTCTGGGCTCAGGCCGATATCCTGCAGGCGGTCCGCGTCGAGCGTCCGGAGCTCGGCCAGGTTGCGGCTTCGCCGCGTCCTGCCGTGCTGCCAATGGCGCAGCCGACGGAACAGCTTGGCGCCCACGGCGCTTGCTCGCGGTCGCTGGGCCGGAAGGAAGAGCTGCAGTGTCATCGTAGGCCTCGCTTTCCAGCTTCTCTGACGTTCTGGTGTTCAGAGGACTGCCTATAACTATCTTAAATATATGAATATACTGACGACAAACCAGTCATTTGATCTGGCAGTAGAAGTTAGATAATCTTAATTCTAGCATGTCCGGCTGGCTGCCCTCCCTGAACGCTTTGCGCGCCTTCGAGGCCGTGTCGCGGCATCTCAGCTACCGGGACGCGGCGGCCGAGCTGGGCGTCACCCCGGCCGCGGTCAAGCAGCAGGTGCGCGGCCTGGAAGAGACGGTGGGCGCCCCCCTGATGCGGCGCGAGGGCCGGGGCATCGCGCTGACTGCGGCCGGCACCTCGGCCGCGGGCGACCTGCGCGAGGCCTTCAGGGGCGTGCGCCGGGCGGTCGCCAAGCTGCGCCGCCTGGACCAGCGCCAGCGCCTCACCCTCACGGTCGAGCCCTCCTTCGCGGCGGCCTGGCTGGTGCGGCGCCTCGACGCCTTCAAGCGCCGCCATCCGGAGATCGACGTGCTGATCGACAGCTCCATGCGGGTGGTCGACCTGGAGCGCGAGGAGGCCGACGTGGCGATCCGCTATGCGGTCGCGCCGGGCGAGGCGCAGCTGGTGCACCGCCTGTTCGACGACGAGACGCTGGCCGTCTGCAGCCCGGCCCTGGCCGAGGGGCCGCCGCCGCTCCGCAGCCTCGCGGACCTGGAGGCGGTGACGCTCATCCATCTGGAATGGATGTCGCCCTCCTTCCACTGGTTCGACTGGCAGGTCTGGTTGGCGTCCGCCGGCGCCGCCGCGGTCCAGCCGCGCCGCGAGCTGCGCTTCAACGACTACCCGCTCGCCATCCAGGCGGCCATCGCCGGCCAGGGCGTCGTCCTGGGCAGCTGGCCGATCGTCCGGGACGCCGTGGAAAGCGGCCTCCTGGTCTCGCCCTTCCGGGAGCGGGTCCGTCTCGAGGTGGGCTACGATCTGGTCGCCACCAAGACTGCCATGGCCAGGCCCGAGGTGGCCGCCTTCGTCGACTGGATGCTGGAGGAGGTCGCCGCCTCGCAAGACGGCTGATGGCTGCCGCGGCCCGTCTACTCCACGGCTGCCGGCCATCGGGCGGCCGAGGCTGGCCGGGTCTGGACCAACGGGCCCCGGGCTGGCGGGGTCCGGGCGGGCGGTGCGCGAGACTCGTCAAGAATCACGAACGAGAGACCGGCTACTCTTCGGGCCGGTGCTCGGCTATCATGACCATAGGCTCGCCGCGTCCGGGGGACTGCCAGTCAAGGGCAGGAGCGCGCGGCGGCTTCGGGGAGACGCGGGATCATGGTTCGTTCTTTTGTGTGGTATTGCTTTCGTTCGCTTTTGTTCCTGATCGCCCTCGCGGCGCCAATCGAACCTTCCAGCGACGCCTGGCCTTTTGCCGCGGCCCATCGCGCCCTGGCCCAGTCGAGCGCGCCGGACGAGAGCGCCACGGATGAGAGCGACGCGGACGGCGGCGCCACGGACGGCAGTGCCGTGGACGACAGCGCCGCGGACGACAGCGCGAATGGACAGGCGGACCCGGCGGACGGCGACTTCTTCGACCCGGTCGACCCTACGGCCGGTTCTCCGGACTACACCGAGGTCGACGACATCCACCACGCCATCGCCAGCGGCATCAAGGGCGCCGGCGTGTGGCTGGACTCCTTCTTCTCCACCCAGCACGAGGAGATCGAGAACAACAAGAGCCGTGTGCGGGTGAGCGTCGGCGGGTCCGTGGAAGAAGGCAGCGACGCCAAGTTTCACCTAAAGTTCAAGGCCAAGCTGGCGCTGCCGCAAATCAACAAGCACCTCAGCCTGGTCATCGGCGGCGACGGGGATTCGGATTCGGATATCTCCGACAACTCGAACGACAATGCCCGCGACAGGTACGCCGGCACAGACGACCGGAACGCCGCGGTGGGACTCCAGTACAACTTCTTCCAGACCAAGAAGAAGACTTTCGGCGCCGTGATCGGAGTCCGTTTCCACAAGATCGAGCCCGTCGGTGTGTTCGGGGTGCGCTACAGAGAGAACTGGGAGCTGGGCGAGGTCTGGGATCTTCGCTTCACCCAGGAGGGGCTCTGGCTCACGGACAACGGCTTCTCCACGCCGACCCGCATCGACCTGGACCGGCCCATCGCCAAGAACTGGATGTCTCGCACGACCTTGAAGGGCGACTGGTACGAGTCCGAGGACGGCTACTATTACGAGGCGAACCAGTGGATCAACCAGAGGCTGGATAACAAACGGGGCATCAGCTACCAGTGGAACAACCAGTTCCAGACCTCGCCGGACAACCGGCTCGAGGAGTCCACCCTCCGCATCCGCTACCGCCAGCGCGTCTGGCGCGAGTGGCTGATCCTGGACATCGGGCCCCAGCTCAGCTTTCCGCGCGACCGCGACTTCGACATAACGCCCGGGATCTTCGGACGCCTGGAGGTGCGCTTCGGCGGCTGATACCAAGTCTTGATGATAGTGACCCCTAGGGACGGACTTTCAGATCTTTCGGCAAGGAGCGCGTGCCGCAGCGATGTGGGGCATCGGAAGGCGCGGGCGACGCTGTCCGAAAGGTCTGAAAGTCCGCCGTCCCGGTCGCTTTTGGAGCGTTTCGGAGGGCGTCAGCAGGCCTTGCCGATGCCCCACATCGCCTGCGGCCTGCTTCCTACCCGAAACGAACCAAAAGCGATCCCTAGGGGTCATTATCATCAAGATTTGGTATGAGTCGCGTCCGGCGGCCCGCGACTCTGACGGAGTCGCTCAAGCCCCTTTTCGGATGCTGAGCTGATCGAGGCAGTGGTCGATCCATTGGGCCGTGAGGTGCTCCTGGACCTCGTTCTGCTTGAGGCGGGCCTTGAGGGCCGGGAAGTCCACCAGGTCCAGGGGCTGATCCTGGTTGAAGCAGGAGAAGACCACCTCCTCCTTGCCGGTCTCCGGGTCCCGGTGGGGTTGCAGGCACTGGGCGCAGATCTCCTTCATCATGCATTGCATGGGGGAGTTGATGCTGCCGATGGCGGTGTGGCCGGGTTTCAGGTGGGGGGTGAGGGCGCCGTGGCGGGCCCGGGCGACGGCGGCCATCATGCCGTCCGAGCCGATGGTGATGAGGCGGTCGACCTCGGCGAGCGGGATCGGGGGCTCGCCGAGCGCGCCCTCGGCGTAGGCCAGCATGGCGTCGACGATGGTACCGTGGAAGCCACGGTCCTGGGGCCGGCTGGGGGTGAAGCCCGGCGCCTCGTCCGCGGCCCAGACCACAACGTCGGCCGCGGCCTCGATCTCCGCCACCTTGTAGCGGTCCTCCAGGCGCTTGTAGCCGGCGAAGTAGAGCACCCGGCTGCCGGCCTCGCGGAAGGCGCGGCCGATGGAGAAGAGCACCGCGTTGCCGAGCCCGCCGCCGGCCAGCAGCACCGTCTCGCCGCCGGCGATCTCGGTCGGCGCGCCGGTCGGGCCCATGGCGATCACCGGCTCGCCGGGGCGCAGGTGCGCGCAGATGTCTGAGGAGCCGCCCATCTCCAGCACGATGAAGCCGAGCAGCCCTTCGTCGCGGTCGACCCAGGCACCGGTCATGGCGAGGCCCTCCATGGCCAGCGTCGTACCGTTCGCCCGTGGCGCCTCGGTCTCGAAGTTCTGCAGGCGGTAGAACTGGCCCGGGCGGAAGGCGCGGGCCGCCGCGGGCGCGCGCACCACCACCTCCATGATGGTGGGGGTCAGGCGGTGGACGACGTGGACGGTCGCCCGCAGGCCGTCGTCCAGGCGCGCGAAGAGCGCCGCCGCCGTCTCCGCGCTGGCCGGCGGGCGGGCGGCCAGCAGACGCGAGACCACGGGGTGGCCCTGCTTGGCGCTCGCCATGGCCTTCACCACGTTGCCGGCGAAGGAGGGATGCACGTCGCCCCAGAAGCTGACCGAGCGGCCGTCCTCCATCCGCCGGGCGAGCACCCGCACCTCCTCGGGCTTGGCGCTGCGCTCGGGCGTCACCGGCTGGCCCGCCTCGTCGACCGCCTGGAAGTAGCGCCCGTCGAGGGCGATCTCTTCGGGATGCTCGCGGGCCAGCACCGTGTTGGGCTGGGTGCCGGCGGCCACCAGCACGGCCCGGGCGCGCAGCGTGTCCACCGTGTCCGTGGTGATCCAGCCGCTGCCCTCGCGCACGAACTGCATGCGGTTGAGGCGGATCGCCGAGGCGTGGCCGTGGCGGTCCACCTCGACCGCCAGCGGCGCGTGGCAGTCGACGATGCGGATGCCCTCCTCCAGCGCCTTGGCCACCTCCTCGTGGTTGAGGGTGTAGCTGGGCGCGTCGATCAGGCGCTTGCGGTAGGCGAGGGTGACGCCGCCCCAGCCGTCCAGCAGCTCGCGCACCCGGGGCTCGCGCCCCTCCGCGGCCGCCGCCGCCCGCTCCTCCCGGAGGGCCCGGGCGTGGGCCAGGAACTCGTCGGCGATCTCGCCGTCCTCCTCGCTCCAGGCCGCGCGCACCGCCGCCTCGCCGCGCTCGCCGACGAGGCGCTCGTAGCGGGCCAGGAACTTCTCCACCTGGACCGGATAGTAGGCCAGCGCCTCGGTCGCCGTGTCGATGGCGGTCAGGCCGCCGCCGATCACCACCACCGGCAGGCGCAGCTGCATGTTGGCGATGGAGTCGCTCTTGGCGGCGCCGGTCAGCTGCAGGGCCATGAGGAAGTCGGAGGCGGCCCGCACCCCGCGCGCCAAGCCGTTGGGGATCGGCAGCACCGTCGGCTTCCCGGCGCCGATGGCCAGCGCCACGTGATCGAAGCCCTCCTCGAAGGCTTGCTCCAGGGTGATGGTGCCGCCGAAGCGCACGCCGCCGTACATGGCGAAGTTGGCCCGGCGCTCCAGCAGCAGGCGGATCACCTTGAGGAAGGACTTGTCCCAGCGCACGGTGATGCCGTACTCGGCCACCCCGCCGAAGCCGGCCATGACCCGCTCGTCGAGCGCCTCGCGCAGCTCGCCCAGATCGCGCACCGGCCGGAAGGGAACCCGGCGGCCGTCGGCCCTGACGCCCGAGAGCTCCGGATCCAGGGGCTCGATCTTCAGGCCGTCGATGGCCACCACCGCGTGGCCGTCGTTCAACAGGAAGTGGGCCAAGGTGTAGCCGGCCGGCCCCAGTCCCGTCACCAGGACCTTGCGGCCGCTCGCGGCCCGCGGCAGGAAGCGGCGCAGGTTGAGGGGGTTCCAGCGGGTCAGCAGGCCGTAGATCTCGAAGCCCCAGGGCAGCTCCAGCACGTCCTTGAGGATGCGCGTCTCGGCCTGGGGAATGTCGACCGGGTCCTGTTTCTGGTAGATACAGGCCTTCATGCAGTCGTTGCAGATGCGGTGGCCGGTGCCGGCGATCATGGGGTTGTCGATCACCGCCACCGCCAGCGCGCCGATGGCGTGGCCGTCGCGCTTGACCTCGTGCATCTCCGAGATCTTCTCGCCGAGGGGGCAGCCGGCCAGCGGCACGTTGAAGGGCGAGGAGCGGAACTTGCCCTCCCGGTCCTTCAGGCCCTTGCTGCAGGAATCCTTGCCCTGGTGATGGCAGAGGATGCAGTAGTTCGCCTGGTCGAGGGCCTGGGCGAGATCCATGCCAGGGTCGGTCAGCGCGAAGCCCTCGCGCTGGCGCTGGCGCGCCTCCGGCAGGGCCTGGGCCGGCACGCCGTCGACCGCCGTCTCCTCGAGTGGAATGAGGTGCAAGGGGTCGAGCTTGTGGGGCTGCTTGAAGAGCACGCCCTCGGCGTGGCGCGCCTGGCCGTCCGGGTGATAGAGGGCCCAGGCGGCGTAGTCGCGGGCGACGGCCAGGGCCTCGGCGTTGGCCTCCTCCTCGTCGAGCCAGCCGGAGACGCGGCTTGCCCAGGCGAGCTCGTCCTCCGGCGGCGCGCCCAGCTCGGCGAGACGCACCCCAAGCGCCGGCCCGTCGAGCCCCAGGGCCTCCTCCGGCTTGACCTGCTTGCCGGCCCGGCGCTGCACGAAAAGCCGCTTGACGCTATAAAGCGGCGCCAGCGCGTTGCTCTGCGAGGCGAGCGCCTTGAGCTCCGCCTCGATGCCGAACAGCCCGCCGAGGAAGTCCTCCAGGTAGGGCGCCAGCTCGACCAGAAGTGCCGCCCGGGCCTGCTCTTTCTGCTTCTCGTCCGCCCCTTGGGACTCGGGCGCGCCGCCCTCAAGGGAGGCCTCGAAGGCGGCGTCCAGGCGCGCGTCCTTCAGCCGCTTCGCCAGGTCCGGCCGGTCCGACCGCAGCGACCCCAGAAAGGCCGCGTCCAGACGCGCCAGACCCTCCACGCTGTAGAGGTCCTCGAAGGAGAAACCGTCGGCTAGAACGAGATCCGTCATCGCTTCGACCCTGTTGGCCAATGCCCCCTTCGCCGGCCCGCAGACCGACGGCTTCCACGACCGCCGCCTCGGACCTCTGCTAGCCGATCGGACGGCAAAGTCAAAGCCGCAATTATTACACTCATGTTTTGTAGTAAAAAAAGTTTTAACTTTTTGTTAGCGTGAATTTAAATCTGGGTCGCCCGGTGGGAGAGTCAAGCGCTTTCAAGCCGCTCCTCGCGTGGGGTCTTGCCGAAGCATTCGCGGTAGCACTTGGAGAAGTGGGAGGCCGAGACGAAGCCGCAGGCGAGCGCCACGTCGAGGATCGAGAGCGAGCTCTCGCTGAGGAGATGGCGGGCGCGCGCCAGGCGCAGCTCCAGATAGTAGCGGGTCGGCGTGCGGTCCAGGTAGCGCCGGAACAGGCGCTCGAGCTGGCGGGTCGAGAGGCTGGCGCGGCGGGCCAGCTCGGAGCGGGGCAGGGGGTCCTCCAGGTGCCGCTCCATGTCGCCGATCACCGCCAGCATCTTGGGATGGCTGATGCCCAGACGGTTGCGCAGCGCCATGCGCTGGTGGTCGTGGGTGTCGCGGATGCGCTCGTGGATGAACTGCTCGGCCACCTTGGTGGCGAGCCCCCGGCCGTGCTCCAGCCCGATCAGGGAGAGCATGAGGTCGAGAGCCGCGGTGCCGCCGGAGCAGGTGAGCCGGCCGTCGTCGACCTCGAACAGCTCCTCGGTCACCTCGATGTTGGGGAAGGCCTCGCGGAAGGCGACGGCGTTCTCCCAGTGGATGGTGCAGCGCCGCCCGTCCAGCAGGCCGGCCCGGGCCAGGACGTAGCTGCCGGCGGAAAGCGCCCCCAGGCGGCAGCCGGAGCGGGCGAGGCGCCGCAGCCAGGCGAAGACCGGCTTGTTGTCGTACTTGTGGGCCTCGAGGCCGGCCAGGACGAAGAGGGTGTCGAGCTTGCCGGTCCGCTCCAAGCCGCTGTCGGCCACGATGTCGATGTTGCTGGAGGCGGTGACCGGCTGGCCGTCCGCCGAGACCACCTGCCAGGCGTAGAGCGCCTGCCCGCTGATCCGGTTGGCGGCCCGCAGAGGCTCGACCGCCGAGGTGAAGGCCATCATGGGGAACTGGGGGACCAGCAGGAAGCCGAAGCGTCGCGTCCGGACGCCCGAAACAGGCTCTCGGGGGCCCGGCGCCTCGTCCTCCTGGGACTCGCCCGGACGCCCGTTGGGCGATGGCCCGACGCTCACCCCTGCCTCCCTTGGTGCCTCTGATCGGTGGGATTTTCCGTTCTTCTGTGACACTTTTGCAAGGACTGGACGACATGATAAGCCCGTTCCAGGGCGGTTCGAGCAGGGGCGTCGTACTCGCGCATGTCTGGCGGCAATACTGACCTGGCGCGCATGGACGCAGAGTTGCGGACTCTCGGCCTGGTGCGCTTCGGCGGCTTCCATCCCGGCCCGGAAGACCGGGTGCCGGCGCTGCCCGACGGCCGTGCCGCCGCCACGCTTCTCATGGTGGGCAATGCCGGCGACGGCATGTGGCGGGTCTTCTCGGGCGCTCCCGAGGCGAGCGACGGTCGGCCGCACCCCCTCGACCGCTGGTCGGCGCGGGTGCTGGGCGGCCTGGCCGAGGCTCTCTCCGGCGCTGCCATCCTGCCCTCGGACGGCCCGCCCTATCCGCCCTTCGTCGCCTGGGCCAAGCGTGCCGCCCCGGTGCAGGAATCGCCGCTTGGCATGCTGATCCATCCCGACTACGGCCTGTGGCACGCCTACCGGGGCGCCCTGGCGGTGGGCGAGCGCTTGCCGCTGCCGCCGCGGGACGGGCGGTCCAGCCCTTGTGCCAGCTGTTCCGACAAGCCGTGCCTCTCGACCTGCCCGGTCTCCGCCTTCACACCGCGGGGCTATGACGTGGAGGCCTGTGCCCGGCACATCGACAAGCCCGAGGGCGCCGACTGCATGAACCTGGGCTGCCGGGCCCGCCGGGCCTGTCCCATCGGCCGCGCCTATCTGTATGATCCCTCCCAGGCCCTGTTTCACATGGAGGCTTTCGTCGCGCCGCGGCGGAGCGCAAAGGAGGCCGTATGAGCCGCAAGGTGCTGTTGATCGACCACCCCGTGGGCCAGAGGGACGACCGGGCCTCGCGCCTCCTGGCCGAGCGCGGCTACGCCCTCGACTGGTGTTGTCCGGGCAGGGGGGATCCGCTGCCAGAGGCCGACGGCGAGCACTGCGCGGTGGTGATCTACGGCGGGCCCGAAAGCGCCAACGACGACGACAAGGCCTACATCCGCAGCGAAATCGATTGGATCGAGCGCTGGCTGGAATCCGAGCGTCCTTTCCTCGGCATCTGTCTCGGCGCCCAGATGCTGGCGCGCACGCTCGGCGCTAAGGTGGAGATGCACCCGGAGGGTCTGCACGAGATCGGCTACGTCCCGATCGCGCCCGTGCCGGGCGGCAACGGCTTCCTGCCCGACGAGATGCACGTCTACCACTGGCACAAGGAAGGCTTCGAGGTGCCGGACTGCGCCGAGCTGCTCGCGGTCGGGCCGACCTTCCCGAACCAGGCCTACCGCTACGGCGCGCGCACCTACGGCATCCAGTTCCATCCCGAGGTGACCGCCCAGGTGATGGCGCGCTGGTGCTCCAATGCCTCCCACATGCTGGAGGCGCCGGGCGCCCACGACGCCGAGCGCCAGGTCGCCGACGCGCAGAGGTTCGATGCCGCCATGAGCCGATGGCTCGACGGCTTTCTCGACCACTGGCTCGAGGACGTCCCGGACGACCGCTGAGCGAGGGCGCTTACTCTTTCCCCTATCGTTGGGCGGGAAGCCTCAGCTCCTGCCCGGAAGGCAGGGGTTGTCCTTGTCCTTGCCGCCTCGCTCGACCAGGGTCAGCAGGTTGCCCAGGAGGTTGACGGGCGTGAAGACGATCTCGCCGACCGTGCGCATGGCGGTGCTGCCGGCGCCCACGTTCACCTGCGGGTCGGCGAGGGTCCCGGTGATGGTGAAGGGGGTGGTCAGCTCGGCGAGCCGCGCGGTCTTGGGGTGGGGCTTCATTCGGAAGTCCAGGGTCTCTTTGCTGAGGTCGATGTCGCCCGTGCCGACCACCCGCACGCTGTCGCTGTCCAGGTAGAGGGTCTCGGATTTCGCCAGTCCCTGGTCCACATCGAGGCGCAGGATGAAGCAGTGGAGCCGGGAGTAGCCCTTGCGCGTCGACTTGGCGAACAGCCAGCTGCTGAGATCGAGCGCCGAGAAGGCGAGGGCCCGCGAGTGGATCTTGCCGTGCCGAAGGGCGAGATCGATGCTGCCGTCGAGGGTGCTGGCGAGGCCGTGGGGGGAGCTGCCACGGCCCTTCACGTCCACGATCATGTCCAGGTGCCCTTCGACGGGCGCCGCCGCGTCGAGCTGGCCGAGCAAGGTCCGCAAGTTGAGATCGTCGACGGTGGCGCTGTAGCTGACCGCCGGTTCGGCCTCGCGCGCGTCGGCCACCAGGCGCATCTTCACGGAGCTGCCCACGATGTGGACGCTGAGCGGGTCCACGGTCAATAGGCCATCGGCCAGCACTGCACGGGTCACGATCGAATCGATCTCCAGGCTGGAGCCCTCCAGCTTGTCGAGCCGGACGTCGAGCGTCAGGTCGAAGGCCCGCAGCAGATCGAAGGGAAGGGGTTTTTCTCCGAACAGCTTCTTGGCCGGCGAGGATGGGACCGTCGTGCTCGCTGGTGGCGTAGGCGGGTCCGTCTGACCGTCCTCGGGCGTCAGTCCGAAATCGGAGAAGTGGAAGACCGGTGTCGAAAGCTGCGCCTGCAGGTGGGGGCGTGCGCCGACGAAGCCGCCCTCCATCTTCCCGGTGAGGACCGTCTGGCCCACTTGAGTCCGTCCGGCCATCTTGAAGCTCTCGTCGCTGCCGGAAACCCTGCCTTCGTAGGTGAGAGGCGCCAGGTCCAGCCCGTCGACGCCGAACAGGTGACCCAGCAACTCCGGTTCCGGCACATCGACGTTGGCCGTGAGATTGAGGCCGTCGAGCCCTTGCAGATCGTCCAACTTGCCTTTGAGCGTGAGGGAAAGGACGCCGGTCTCGGTGATTCGGGCGGACAGGTTCTCGATCCCGAAGCTGCCGCCGGCGTCGGACAAGCGGAAGCCGCCGTCCAGATTCCCCTTCGGCTTGATGTCGCCGGAACCGATCGCCTTCAGCAGTTCCACGGTCGGCAGGCTGAAGGAGCCGTCGAAAGTCATTCCCTGGCCGTCGATCAGGTTCTTGACCTCGCCGCTGCTGCGCAGCCAGGGCGCGCTCTCCGGTCCGGCAGAGGCCGTGATGCCGCTGAGCGCCAGGTCCTTGCTGCCGCCGGTCAGCCGGCCCGCCGCGCGCACCGGGCCTAGGTCTGGAAGGTGCTGGCCGGGCAATGCGCCGACCGCGTCCGTCGTGGCTGCCTCCGCTTCCAGTTTCAGGTCCAGGCCCTGCACCGCGAAGGACGGTTCGAACTGGACTTTTCCGCCCTTGCCGTTCGCCCGCGACGTAAGGCCGTCGGCGGTCCGGGATACGGCCTGCGCCTCGGAGACCAAGAGCGAGTCTGCCCAGCCCGCGAGCACCAGCTGGCCCTTGGCCGCGCCCAGCTCGGGCAAGGCGTGCCCCAAGTAGTCGGCCAGGGTCTTGCTGCTCGGCCAGGCGAACTCGGCGGTGCCCTTGAAGTCCAGCGCGCCCGTCCCGTCCAGCGGCAGGCCGTCGAGGGCGCCCGCGAACCTCAGCCAAACCCGGTCCTCCTTGCCGAGGGTGAACTGGAGATCGTCCAGGCGGTAGCGGCCATCGGACCGCGACAGGCGACCCGTCGCACTGAGGGGGCTCATGTCGGGCAGGTCACTGTCGATCAGGTCCAGCAGGGGCTTGCCGTTCTGGGCGCTGGCCTTGAGGTCGAGCCGCGGCGCGAAGGTGAGCGCCAGGCCCTTCGGCGCCAGGCTGGCGATGTCCCCATGCCCCTCCAGCTCCAGCCCGCCGTAGCCGCCGAAGCTGGCCTTCATGGACTTGAGCTGCAGGAGGTCGTCGTCGAGCGCGAAACCTCCCGTCGCGACCAGGGATTTCAGGTTCGGCAGCTTCCAGTCCGTGAAGCGTTCCGCCAGTGTCCGGTCCGGCAGCGACAGGCGGGCGGCCACGGCGAGGTCCTGCAGCAGCGGGCCGCCGCCCCCTGGACCGAGCGCCAGATGTCCCGAGAGGCTGAGGCCGGCGCCCGAGGGATGGCTCAGCTCCGCCGCCAGATTGTCGAGCAGCAGCCGCCGGTAGCCGCCCGTCAGCTTTCCCGTCAGGCTGATGCCGTCCAGGTCGTGCAGCGTCTCGGGCAGGGCTTGCAGCAGCTGGGCGCCGGCGCCCAGATGGCCGTCCAGGTCGAGGGCGAGTCCGGTCCCGCGCACCAGGTCCTCGAACGCGCCGGAGACCTTGATCTCCTGATTGGAACCGTCGTTGAGCTCGGCCTCGATGCCGCTCATCGCGAGCGCATCCAGCCTGCCCGAGACCTGGGCGCTGGCCTCCAGGCGGCCGTCCGCGACCGGCGCGAGGTTCCAGACCTGGAGCAGCTTGCCGAGGGAGGGCGAGCTGAGATCGAGCTTGAGATCGAAGCCCGCCGCGTGGGGCAGGTTCTGCACCGTGCCGGCGAGCCGCACCACCAGTTCCGGCAAGGCGATGGCCAGGTCGAGTGGATAGGGCTGGGTCGCCTGCAGCGCCGTCTTCAGGGGGCCGAAGGTGCCGGTGATGTCGTAGCGGTTTTCGTTGACGCGCCCGCGGCCCCTGATGTCGAAGGCGCCGTCGGCGTTCGATTCGGACTTCGTCAGCTCGTCCAGGACGAGACGGCTCGACCAGCCGGTACGGTCGTTCTTGTAGCTGAGCGAGAGATCCTTCGCGGAGATTTGCTCGATGATCGGATAGAAGACGTCGCCCGTGGCGGACTGGTCCGCCCGCTCGGACTTCAGGATGTCCCAGTTGTGGCGCCCGTCGGCGGCGGTCTCCAGGTCGAGAGTCAGGCCGTCCAGCACCAGGCGGCGCAGATGGACCACGCCCTTCAGCAGCGGCAAAAGGGCGACCTGCAGCTCGGCACGGTCGAGGTGGGCGAGGGCGGGCCCTTCCGCCCAGGGTGCGTTCGCGACCGTCACGTCGGTCACCACCAGCCCGGGCTCGAGGGAGATGGCGAGCGAGAAATCGCCGCCGATGCGCACCTCCCGGTCGACGGTCCTGGCGAGCAGCCGCTCGGCCCGGTCGCGGTAAAACTCGTCGCCGGCCGTCAGCAGAACGGCGATGAGCCCCGCAACGGCGAGGACGACAAGGGCCAGGACGCCCAGTGCCAGTTTGCCGGCAAGACCCATTGCGGCTCCCTCAGCTGCCCGGCGCGAACACTCGGCGCCAACCCAGTTGGCGCCGGCAGGCCACTTCAACCGGCCCGGACCGCACTCGCGACCCGCAACATCTCGTTCCCGCCCTTCTGGAACTCATAGCCGACGCGGCGGACCTCCCAGTCGAACCCGCGCGCCTCCAGCGCCGCCAAGAGCGGCTCCAGATGGGTGGAGCGCGTGCCCGCCAGGTCGAGCAGCGGAAAGACCCGGACCTCCCGGGCGACCCGCAGCATCTCCTCGAGCGCGCTCAGATGGAACGCGAAGTCGAGCTGCGCACTGTAGAGCAAAAGGAAATGGGACGACAGCGCCAGGTCGAAGGCGCCGTCCGGGAAGGGCAGCGCGGGAAGGCTTGCGTCCCGGTAGCGTCCGGCAGCGAGGCCATCCTCGTAGTCCTCGAGGAAGAACTTCATGGCCGAGAGGCGCGTGCGCTCCAGGTCTTCGGGCGTGCCGAAGTCGCGCCAGACGAAGCGCTCGGCGGCCACGCGCACGCCCGCCATGATGGCCGGACGGGCGGCGGCGATGCGGGCCTTGATCTCCTCCTTGCCGCAGCGGTAGAGCGGGTCGACCGAAACGACCTCGAAGCCGAGGGCCGTCATCTCGGCGTTGAAGGAGGAGGGCCCGGCGCCGCAGTCGAGCAGGCGCGTGCCCGGCGCGAGGTCCAGCAGGTCGAAGAAGGCCAGGTACTCGACCCGGTTGCGCCCCCAGGGCACCGCCCGGTCGAGATCGAAATCGGGGCTCCCGTTTCGGTTCATGGCGGGGCAGGTGTAGCGTCCGGCCGCCGGTCCGTCGAGGCGTCAGGCGCCGGCCGTCGCCGTCAGCTCGAGAATCTGCTCGTGCAGCGCCTTGGGCACTTGGACGCCCTCCGCCGGGCTGCGCGACCGGTTGGCGTAGCGCCGGTCGCCGGGCAGGCGCACGCCCTCGAGGCTCGTGAGCGCCTCGAAGAAGCCTTCGGCGTGGGCGAGCCAGCCATTGTCGTCGCCGAAGCCGGCCGGGTCGAGGGCCAGCATGAACTCGCCGCCGCGCGGCGGGCCGCCGTCCTTCCTGTCGTAGCGCGCGGCCTCGAAGCTGAAGCCCTCGCCGATCAGTCCGGCGCTCAAGAGCTCCGCCATGAGGGCGAGCGCCGAGCCCTTGTAGCCGCCGAAGGGCAGCATCACGCCTTCCAGGACGGCCTTGGGGTCGGTGGTCGGCTGGCCGTCGGGACCGAGGCCGACGCCGGACGGCAGGGTGTGGCCGTCGCGCGCGGCGATGGCGATCTCGCCGCGCGCCATGGCGGCCGTCGCCTGGTCGAACACCAGCGGCGGCCGGTCGGGCCCGCGCGGCCAGCCGAAGGCGATGGGGTTGGTGCCGAAGAAGGCCTCTTTGGCCCCGGCCGGCGCCACCGAGGGGGTGTAGACGGTGCTGGCGAAGACGACGAGGCCCTCGCGGGCGAGCGCCTCCACCTCGACCCAGAGGGCCGAGAAGTGGTGCAGGTTGACCAGCGCCAGCGCCGCCACGCCCTGGGCCCGGGCGCGTTCGACCAAGAGCGGCCGGCTGCGTTCGTGGGCGAGGGGCGCGTAGCCGCCGTCCCCGTCGACCCGGACGACGCCCGGCGAAATCGCCTCGCCCTTCGGATCGGCCTTGCCGTTCACCTTGCCGCTGCGCAGAGAGGCGACGTAGCCGGGCAGGCGAAAGAGGCCGTGGGAATGGGCGCCGTCGCCCTCGGCGGCGGTCACGTTGGCCGCCACGGCGGCGGCGTTGGCCTCGTCGCAGCCGTTCGCGGAGAGGCAGCGGCGGGCGAGCGCCTCGACCTCCTCCAGGCTCAGTGTCACGCTGATCATGGCGCGCGCTCCTCGGGTCGCTGGGTGCTGGTGCTAGAGGATCTGGCTCAGGAACTCCTTGGTGCGCGGGTCCTTGGCCTCGCTGAAGAAGGTCGCGGGCGGGCCGTGCTCGACGATGACGCCCCGGTCGGTGAAGTAGATGTGGTTGGCGACCTCGCGGGCGAAGCCCATCTCGTGGGTCACCAGGATACAGGTCATGCCCTCCTCGGCCAGCTCGCGGATGGTGACCAGCACCTCCTTCACCGTCTCCGGGTCGAGCGCCGCCGTCACCTCGTCGAACAGCATGACGTCCGGGTTCATGGCGAGCGAGCGGGCGATCGCCACGCGCTGCTGCTGGCCGCCCGAGAGCTCGCCCGGGTAGCTCGCCTCCTTGCCTTCCAGGCGCACCTTCTTGATCAGGCGGTAGGCCCGCTGCTCCACCTCGGCCTTGTCCTCCTTCAGCACGTGGATCGGCGCCATCATGATGTTCTGCAGCGCCGTCTTGTGGGGAAAGAGGTTGTACTGCTGGAACACCATGCCGACCTTCTTGCGCAGCTCCAGCTTGTTGAGATACGGGTCGTTGACCTCGATGCCCTCGACGGTGATGGAGCCCTGCTGGATGTCGTTGAGGGCGTTGACGCAGCGGATCAGGGTCGACTTGCCGGAGCCCGAGGGGCCGATGATGCAGACGCACTCGCCCTTCATGACGTCGAAGGAAACGCCCTTCAGCACCTCCAGGTCGCCGAAGGACTTGTGCACGTCCGTGATCGAGACCATGGGCAGATCGGGAGTCCAGCTGCTGGCGTTTCCGTTGCTCGTGCTCATGGGCTGCTCCTGGGCAAGGCTCCTGGCATCAGATCTTCACCGCGTACTTCTTCTCGAGCCGGATCGACCAGCGCGCGATCGGATAGGTGTAGAGGAAGAAGATGACCAGCAGGAAGGAGTAGAAGGGCCCCAGCAGCTCGGGCCGGTCGCCGAGCGCGTTCATGGCTTGCACGGTGTGGGTCACCGACTCCTCGACCCCCATGATCGAGCAGAGCGGCGTCGCCATGGCCAGGATGCAGTACCAGTTGATCCACGGCGGGATCATCCGCTTGATGCACTGGGGCAGGATGATCATCCACATGGTCTGGAAGCGCGTGAAGGC
>CBDDCC010000002.1:0-32294 GCA_965225935.1 Rhodospirillales bacterium | reverse complement strand
GGCTCGGTCCGCGCGCCGGCCTCGCCCGCCTGCGCGCCGAGATCGCCTAGTTCGGGAGTGCGTCTTGCCATGCCGCAACGGGTCCTGGTCGCCGAGGACGATGCCTCCGTCCGCAGCTTCGTGGCGCGGGCGCTGGAGCTGCGCGGCTATGCGGTGACCGCGGTCCCGGACGGCCTGCAGGCGCTCGAGGTCCTCGAGCGGGAGAGCTTCGACATCCTGGTCACCGACATTGTCATGCCCGGCCTCGACGGCATCGCGCTCGCCCTCAAGGTGGGCCGCGATCTGCCGGGCCTGCCGGTGCTGCTGATGACCGGCTACTCGGCGGAGCGCCAGCGCGCCCACAATCTCGACGAGCTGATCGCCCGGGTCGTCCTGAAGCCCTTCTCCCTGCAGGAGATCTGCGACGCCGTGGGCGAGGTGCTGGCCGCGCCGCCCGGCTCCGGAACGGCCGCCGCGCAGCAGGTCCCGGCAACCGCGGATTAGAAGCGCCGCAGCAGGCGGTCGATGTAGTCCAGCTCGTCGATGGGCCGGCTGCGGTCGCCCGCGCCGGCGGCGCAGTTCCTGCAGGATCTCGCGGGCGCGCTGCACGTCCATCTGGTCGGGCAACTGGACGCCCTCGATGGCCTCGCGGTTGCCGTTGCCCCAGCGCCGGCCTAGAGGATCGCGGCCCTGGCCGGGCTGGACGCCGAGCTGGCCGGAGCCGCGCTGGCTGGTGTTGCTCATCTGCTCGATGATCTGCTCGGCCAGCGACTGCATGCCCTGCTGGAGCTGGTCCACGCCCGGGTCTGGGGATCGACAGCCTGGCCCGGCTGGCCCTCCTCCAGGGCGTCGCGGGCGTCCCGCATGGCCTGCTCGGCCCGGCCCAGCGGCCGCGGCACGCTGTTCAGCATGTCGGCCAGCTCGCGCATCATCTGGCCCAGATCGCGGCGCAGGTTCTCCTGGCGACCGGCGTCGGACAGGTTCTCCTGGAGCTGGCGCGCCTCCTCCTCGCCCGAGCCCGGCTCGCCCTGCTGGGTGCGCTGATAGCTGCGGTCCAGCAGCTCCTGCTGGCGGCGCATCATGCTGTCCATCTGCTCCATCATCTGCCAGGCGCCGAACTCGCTCTCGGCCATCTGCTGGTTCATCAGGCCGGCCTGCAGGTTCTCCAGCATGTGGCGCAGCTGCTCGAGCAGCTCGCGCGCCGCGTCCCGGGCGCCGCTCTGGGCGAGATCCCGGGCGCGGTCGATCATCTCGCGCAGCTCCTCGCCCTCCAGCATCTGGGCGTTGGGCGGCAGGGGCTGGGGCTCGGCGCCCTGGGCCATCTGCTCCATGAGCTGCTCGGTCAGCGCCTCCAGGTAGCGGTCGAGGGCGCGCTGGAGCTGCTCCATGAGCTGCGCGATCTCCTCGTCGGAGGCGTTGTTCTCCAGCGCCCGCATGAGGGCCTCCTGGATCTCGCGCAGGTCCCGCTCGGCGATGGCGAACTCGCCCTCCTCGATGTGCAGCGCCGTGTCCCAAAGCAGCTCCTGGACGTCGTCGATGGCGTCCTCGCCGGGGTCGTAGATCAGCCGCCGCTCGGCCATGCGGATCGCCAGCGCCACCGTCAGGTCGTGATAGAAGTGCTGCGGTCGCTTGTAGATGTCGGCCAGCTCGCGGATCACCGGCAGCCGGGCGTCGGGATCGAGGGTCAGCTGCTTGCGCAGCTCCACCAGCGCGCGGGCCACCGGGTGGTTGAAGATGCGCTCGGGCAGCAGCACCCGCACCGGATAGCTGACGTCGCGCTGGCCGATGGCGTCCTCGGCGGCCAGGCGGATGTCCACGTGGATCCCGGCCCAGGGGTGGGACGTCAGGTCGTGGTAGCTGGAGTGGGAGGACGTCCCGCCGGTCGCCGCCGGGCAGCAGCAGGTCGATTTCCAGCGCCTCCTCGTCGGTCTTGTCGGCGCGCTCTATGATGGCGGCGATCGAGACCACGCCGTAGTCGTCGCTGGCCTCGTAGTCGACCCGCAGCACACCCCGCCGGGTGCGCGAGGGCGGCGCGCCCCATCTCGACCTGGGGCGGCTCGTCGGGGATCAGCTCCAATGGCCAGGCGCCCAGCTCCTCGTCGTTCTGGCGGACCGCGATGCGATCCCCCTTGCGCAGCTCCGTCTCCACCCGGTAGGCGCCGGTGCCGACCGCCTCGAACGGCTCCTCGTGCTCGCCGACCATGAGGGCCGGTGTGCCCGAGCCGGCGCTCACCTGGGCCAGCAGCGTGCTGCCGACGGGCACCTGGACCGCTGGCGGCAGCGCCAGATCGTTCGCGTTCTCGCCGCTTGCCGCCGGCCGCTCGAGATAGAGCGGCGGCATGGCGGTGTAGGTCGGCGGATTGATCCAGAGGTCCAGGGTGGCCGGCGCCTTGGCTGCCGCGCTGGTCCACTGGGGCGAGGCCGCGGCGGCGAGACGCCTGTGCCAGTCCCCGTAGCCGGTGGCGAGCGCGACCACCAGCACCAGCAGCAGCGCCCCCCGCAGCGCCAGGGGATCGGCCGAGGCCAGCCCCGGATGGGGCAGCCCGACCCGCAGTCGGGCCAGCTGGTCGCGCAGGCGGGCGCGATGGGCCCGCCACAGGGCCTCGGACTCCCAGTCGCCCTTCGGCGTCGCCAGCCTCTCGTCGAGCGAGCTGAGGGGCCTGTGGCCGAGGCCGGAGTCGCGCTCCAGGCGGTGCCGGGCCTCGGCGCGGTCGGGCAGGCTCAGGTGCCGCACGAAATGGGCGCAGGCCACGGCGAAGGCCGCGACGAAGCCGGCCAGCACGGCGAAGTGCAGCCAGCCCGGCAGGGCCGGCAGAACGTCCAGCAGGGCGACGGCGACGAAGAGGCCCACCACGCCCAGCACCGGCCACAGCCCGCGCCACAGCCGCTCCCAGAGCATGATCCCGCGGGTCGCCCCGACGCGGGCGTTCAGGCGCATCTCCAGGCGGATATCCCGCCGGACCGCGGCCCTCTGCTGTCCCTTTCGGTCGAGCGTCTTTCTTCTCCCGTCCTTCAGGCGGCGCCGCGCGAAGCCTGGGCACCGCCCTCAGACAGCCAATCCGGAATCCGATCGCGCGCCAGGAGATCCGCGTAGTCAGACCGCGCCCGCACCACCGCGAATTCGCCGCCACGGACCAGCACTTCCGGGGCGAGTCTGCGCATATTATACGTCGAAGCCATGCAGGCCGAATAGGCTCCCGTTGAACAAATCGCGAGCAGATCGCCGGCGGCGACCGGCGGCAGCGGACGCTGGACCGCGAAGGTGTCGCCGGTCTCGCAGACCGGACCAACGATATCAACCGGTTGCAGCTCGCAGCCCGGCTCCTGGGCGAGTGGCACGATGTCGTGCCAGGCCTCGTAGAGGGTCGGCCGCATGAGGTCGTTCATGGCCGAATCGACAACCAGGAAGCGGCGCTGGGCGCCGTCCTTGACGTAGAGCACCTTGGTGACGAGCACGCCCGCGTTGCCCACCAGCAGCCGGCCGGGCTCAAACACCAGCCGGGCGTCCAGCCCCGCCGTCAGCCCCTTCACCATGGCGGCGTAGTCGGCGACGGCGGGCGGCGCCTCGTCCCGATAGGAGATGCCGAGCCCGCCGCCGAAGTCGAGCTGCTTCAAGGCGTGCCCGGCCTCGCTCAGCTCCCGGTAGAGGTCAACGAGCCGCTCGAAGGCCGCCCGGAAGGGCTCGAGGCCCGTCAACTGGGAGCCGATGTGGACCGCCAGTCCCTGCAGCACGATCCCGGGCATGCCGGCGGCGAGCCGGGCGGCCTCGCGGGCCCGGTCCAGGTCGATGCCGAACTTGTTCTCGGCCCTGCCGGTGGTGATCTTCTTGTGGGTGAGGGCGTCCACGTTGGGGTTGATGCGCAGCGCCGTCGGCGCCCGCTGGCCGCGCGCCAGCGCGACCCGGTTCAGCAGCTCGAGCTCGGCCAGGGACTCCACGTTGAACTGCAGGATGCCGGCCTCGAGGCCGGCCGCCATCTCCCGCTCGGTCTTGCCGACCCCGGCGAAGACGGTGCGCTCGGCCGGCACCCCGGCGGCCAGGGCCGCGCGCAGCTCGCCCTCGGAGACCACGTCGGCCCCGGCGCCGAGCCGGGCGAGGCTGCGCACCACCGCCAGGTTGGGGTTGGCCTTAAGGGCGTAGCAGACGAGGGACGGCCGGTCGCGGAAGGCGCCCGCGAAGGCCTCGTAGGCCGCCTCGATGGCGCCGGAGGCATAGCAATAGAAGGGCGTGCCCACGGCCTCGGCGATGCGGGCGAGGGGGACCTCCTCGGCGTGGTAGGCGCCGTCTTTGTAGGCGAAGCCGCGGCTCACGGGGTCACCACGCCGAGGCCTTCGGGATTGGGGTCGGGCTCCTCGGTCGCATCCTCGCGCGGCTCCGCGGCCGGCCCCGGGATCTCGGGCAGCACGCTTTCGGGCGCCGGGTAGGCCTGGGGATAGCCGTAGGCGCTCTCCTCGCCCTCGGGCGGCCTGAGATCGCCCTTGCGGCCGCAGCCGGCGAGCGCCAGGGCGAGCGCCATCAGCAGCGCGGCGATGAACGGGACTGGCCGCACCGGGACTGGCCGCAGTGTCGAACGACGGGTCATAGGAAGCGCTCCCGTGCCTTGGCGGCGGCCTCGCGCACCCGCTCGGGGGCGGTGCCGCCTTCGCTGGTCCGGCTCGCGACCGCCCGCTCGACCGCCAGCACCTCATAGACCTCCGGGCCGATGCGCGGCTCGACCGCCTGCATGTCCTCGAGCGTGAGGGCATCGAGGTCGCAGTCCTTGTCCGCCGCCAGCTTCACCAGGCTGCCGGTCACGTGGTGGGCCTCGCGGAACGGCAGGCCGGCGGCCCGCACCAGCCAGTCCGCCAGGTCGGTCGCCGTCAGATAGCCCGCCTCGGCCGCCGCGCGCAGCGCCTCGGCGTTCGGGCGCAGATCGCGCACCATGCCGGTCGCCACCTCGACCGACAGCAGCAGGGTGTCGGCGGCGTCGAAGACCGGCTCCTTGTCCTCCTGCATGTCCTTGCCGTAGGCGAGCGGCAGGCCCTTCATGACCAGCAGCAGGCCGTTGAAGGCACCCACCACGCGACCGCACTTGCCGCGTAGCAGCTCCGCCGCGTCCGGGTTGCGCTTCTGGGGCATGATCGAGCTGCCTGTGGTGAAGGCGTCCGACAGGCCGACGAAGCCGAAGCCCTCGGTGCACCAGAGCACGATCTCCTCGGCGAGGCGGGAGAGGTGCATGGCGAGCAGCGCGCCGGCGGCCAGGAACTCCAGCGCGAAGTCGCGGTCCGAGACGGCGTCGATGGAGTTGGCGGACGGCCGCTCGAAGCCGAGTTCGCGCGCGGTCTCCCGCCGGTCGATGGGGAACGAGGTGCCGGCCAGGGCGGCGGCCCCGAGGGGGCATTCGTTCAAGCGCCCGCGGGCGTCGGCGAGGCGGCCCCGGTCGCGGCCCAGCATCTCCACGTAGGCCAGCATGTGGTGGCCGAAGGTGACCGGCTGGGCCGGCTGCAGGTGGGTGTAGCCGGGCATCACCGTGTCCGCGTGTGCCTCGGCCTGTGCGATCAGCGCGCCCTGCAGGTCCTTCAGCGCGGCGTCGAGGGCGTCGATGCGTTCGCGCAGCCAGAGGCGGAAGTCGGTCGCCACCTGATCGTTGCGTGAGCGCGCCGTGTGCAGGCGCCCGGCCGCCTCCCCGATCAGATCCTTCAGCCGGGCCTCGACGTTCATGTGGATATCCTCGAGGGCACGGTCGTAGGCGAAGGCGCCGTCCTCGATCTCTCGCAAAATCGTGTCTAGACCCTGGAGGATCGCCTCACCATCTTCCTTGCCGACGATGGCTTGCTTGACGAGCATGCGGCAATGGGCCTTCGAGGCGGCGATGTCCTGGGCGTAGAGCCGCCGGTCGAAGTCGATGGAGGCGTTGATGCGCTCCATGGCTTCGGCGGGTCCGCCGCTGAAACGGCCACCCCACATGACGTTGGGGCGGTCGCCGGAGACCGCTTCCGGGCGCCCGTCGGAGCCGGATTTCTTATTATGTGACATGCTCATAGGCTGATTAGGACCACGGGCGATGGTGAAGTTCAAGAAGATTGCGGGCGCGGAGCGCGCCGCCCGTCGGCGGCTTCTCGGCGCGGCGGCGGCGCTGGCGCTTGCCGGGCCGCTCATGGCGGCCGGACCGGCGCGGAGTGCCAGCCCGACGGTGGGCGGCGTGCTGGCGGAGAACTTCACCTGGCTCGAGCCGCCCGCCCCGGCGCCCGAGACGCCCTTCTCCCTGGCCGACGGCAGCCGGCTCACCCTGGCTTCCTTCCAGGACCGTGTCGTGCTGCTCAATTTCTGGGCCACCTGGTGCGCCCCTTGCGTGCGCGAGATGCCGTCCCTGGACCGCCTGCAGGCGCAGCTCGGCGGCGAGGGCCTGGAGGTGGTCGCGGTTTCCGAGGACTTCGCCGGCATCGATGTGGTGGCGCCCTTCTTCGAGCGCATCGGGCTCGAGCACCTTGAGGTCTATCTCGACGACGACGGGGCGCTCGCCAAGTCGTTCGGGCTGGGCGGGCTGCCAACCACCCTGCTGATCGACCGGGACGGGCGCGTGCTGGGCGGCCTGGAAGGCCCGGCGGAGTGGGATTCGGACGAAGCGGTCGCGCTGTTGCGCCACTTTCTGGAGCGCCCCGAGCAGGCCTGACGGCAAGCGCCCACTGGAGGCGGGCACCCGATCTTTCTTCAATTGCGATGACGAATGGGCCGGTGGTGGGGCTGCGGGGCCGGTCCGGTTCAGCGGACGCGGCGGCCCCGCTTCATGATGCGCTGGAGCGCCGGCGAGTCGTCCAGGACATCGAGGGGCTCCGATTCCTCCTCGGGTCCCTCCTGCGCCTCAGCTTCAGCCTGAGGCTGCTGGCGCTGGCCGGCCTGGGGCGAGTCCGGCCTGTCGTTGCGCTCGGCCTGACGCGGCGTCTCGCCGTTGCCGACGCCCGAGGCGGAGAGCGCCGCCGCTGGCGCCGCCCTGCTGGCTTCCGGCCTTGCCGGCCGCTCGTTCCGGCCGCCCGCGCCCGGGCGTCCGCCCGGCCTGGGCGCCGCCCCGTCTTCGAGAAGAGGCGCCGTTTCCGCGAGGAAGTCCTTCAGAATGGCGGCGGAGGCGTCGGTCTGCCGGCTGTCCATCGCCGCCAGTAGTTCGCTCAGCATGCTGCGGAGCTGCTCGTTGTCCTTGGCGAGCTGCTCCATCTCGCCGTTGAGCCGGTCGATCTCGCCCTGCTTGCTCATCAGGCTCGCCTTGACCGACGTGAGCCGTGCCTTGAGGTCCTTGATGTCCGACTGCTGCTGCGCGCCCGGCGCGCTCAGGCGCTGCTTCAGTTCCTCTACCTGTTCCCGGAGGCCGTCGATGCTGCCCATGGATTCTGATCCGCTTGGTGTTAGGAATTCGCCATGGCCGTTTTGCGTTCGCTTCGATTAAATTCCGGTAAAACAGCGGCAATTTCTCGGGAAATCCCACGCTAATAGCGGATGGTCGAGGCCGCCGGAAGTCGCCCGGGTTCACGAAAGCCGCAAGTATAGATTGGGATAGGCCTGGATATATTCTGTATATATTTGGAATCATCTCAGATATTATTATACATATCTGGAATTTTGTCTAAATTTTCACATATAATTACATTATATTCTTCTGATTTCTAACGTATTTATTAATAGAACCTGGTTACAAATGCCATCCGGTATTGATCGCGGCGCCCCAAGGAGGGTTTCCCCACCTGCCGGGCGGACAGTCCCTAGCGTCGGACGCTGAGACATGGATCGGAACGCATCGGTATCATGAGCGGCAAAATCGAAGCGATACCTCTGGGGATCCAGGAAGAGATCACCGAACGGGGCCTCAAGGGGAAGATGTCGCTGATCGTCGAAGGGATGCCGGTAGGCGCGACCCTTTCGGCGGGTACGAACAACTGGGATAACACCTGGTCCCTCACCGTCGCCGACCTGCCAGATCTCGAATTCCTTCCCGCGGTCGAGACCAGCGGCAAGCACGTGCTCAGCATCCGCGTGCTGCGCTACGACACCGAGGGCTTTGACTTCGCGGGCACGGCGGCGCTGTTCGACATCACGGTCGACTGCGGCAAGGCCGCCAAGGCCAAGAAGGCCAAGGCCAAGGATCTGGCCGCCGAGCTGGCCCGGGCCGAGGCCGAGTGGCGCGCGGCCGAGGAAAAGCGTCTGGCGGAGGCGCGCGCCGAGTGGAGCGCCGAGGAGGAAAAGCGCCTCGCGGCCGCCAGGAAGGACTGGCAGGCGGAGGCCGACCAGGCCTTCGAGAAGCTTCAGAAGAAGCTCGCGTCCGACAGCAAGAAGCAATTGGCCGATGAGCTGGCCAAGAACAGCGGCGAGACCAGCAAGCAGAAATCCGCCCTCAAGGCCAAGTACAAGGCGGAGCTGGAAGAGCGCCTGGCCGAGGCGCGTGCCGCTTGGCAGGGCGAGGTGGAGCAGCGCCTGGCCACGGCCGAGACCGAATGGCAGTCGGAGACCCAGCGCGGGCTGGCCGAGGCCAAGGCCGGCTGGCGCGCGAAGGAAGAGGAGCGCCTCTGCGCCGCCAAGAAGGCCTGGGGCCAGGAGGAATCCAAGCGCCTCAAGGCGGCCAAGTCGACCTGGGAGGTCGAGGAGAAGGAGCGCCTCGCCGCTGCCGCCTCGACCCGGCAGATCGAGGAGGAGCAGCGCCTCGAGACGGCAAAGGTCACTTGGCAGTCCGAGGAAAAGCAGCGCCTGGCGGAGGCGCACGAGGCCTGGCGCACGGCCGAGCAGGAGCGCGTCGCCAAGCTCAGGTCGGGCCAGCAGGCCGAGGTCGACACGCGCCTGGCGGAAGCCGAGTCCGCCTGGAAGCTGGAGACCGAGAAATGCCTGGCGGAAGCCAAGGCCGCCTGGGAGACCGAGACCGAGCGCCGCCTGCGCGCCGTGGCCGGCAAGGAGAAGGATGGAGAGAAGGAACGCCTCGCCGCCGCCCGCGCCCAGATGCAGGCCGAGCACGAGAAGCAACTCGCCGTGGCCGAGCAGGCCTGGCGGGAGGAGGAGTCCCGCCGCCTGGAGGAGGCCCGCACGGGTTGGCAGGGCGAGCGGGCCGAGCTGCTGGCGGCGGCCGAGGCAGAATGGAAGTCGGCCGAGGGCGAGCACCTGGCGAAGGTCAAGGCGGGCCTGGAGCAGGAGACCCAGCGCCAGCTGGCGGCGGCCCAGGGGGCTGCCAAGATCGAGCTGGAGCGGGGCCTGACGGAGGCCCGTGCGGAGTGGAACGCCGAGCACCAGAAGCAGATGGCGGTGGCCGAGCAGACCTGGCGGGCCGAGCAGGAGATTCGCCTGACCGACGCCAAGGCGGCCTGGCAGGACGAGGCCCACCAGCGCCTGGCCGCGGCCGAGGCCGGCTGGAAGGCCGCCGAGGCCCAGCGCACGGCCGACGCCCGCCGGCAGATGGAAGAGGAGATCGAGCGCCGCCTGGAGCTGATCAAGAGCAACGGCAAGGACCAGGAGCACAAGAGCCTGGCCGCCGCGCGCACGGCTTGGGAGGCGGAGCAGGAAAGCCGCCTCAAGGCCGCCCGCCAGACCTGGGAGGCGGAGGAGGCTCAGCGCCAGATCGATGCCCGCGCGGCTTGGCAGGCCGAGCTCGCCGAACGCCTCAAGGCGGCCGAGGCCGAGTGGCAGGCCGCCGAGACGGCGCGCATGCTGGAGGTCCGCCAGCGGGCCGAGCTGGAGACCGAGCAGCGCCTGCTGAGCGTCCAGAGCGAGGGCAAGCAGCAGGAAGGCGAGCGCCTGGCCGCGGCCCGCAGCAAGTGGCAGCACGAGCACGAAGAGCAGCTCAAGGCGGCCGAGCAGGCCTGGCGGGCCGAGGAGAACCTGCGCCTGGTGACGGCCGAGGCCGAGTGGAAGCAGGCCGAGGACAAACGCCTGGCCGACGCCAAGCGGAGCTGGGAGCAGGACGCGGAAAAGCAGATCCAGGAAATCCAGGCCGCAGCCTCCGCCCAGGCCGCCCAGATCGCCGAAGCGAGCGGCAAGGACGGTGCCGAGAGCTTGGCCGCGGCGCGCAGCGCCTGGGAGGCCGAGCAGGAGACGCGTCTGCAGGCGGCCGAAAGGGCGTGGCGCAGCGCCGAGGACGAGCGCGTCGCCGCCGCCCAGGCCGAGTGGCAGGCGGCCGAGGAAAAGCGCCTCTCCGAAGCCAGAGCGGCCTGGGAGAAGGAGGCCGCCAAGCAGCCTCAAGCCGCCCGGGCGAACGGCAAGGATCAGTCAGCCGAGAGCCTGGCTGCCGCGCGCAGCGCCTGGGAGGCCGAGCTGGAGGAGCGGATGACCGCCGCCCGGCAGGCCTGGCGCAAGGAAGAGGACGGCCGTTTCGAGGAAGCCCGCAAGGTCTGGCGGGAGGAGAGCGGACACCGCACCAGCGAAGCCGAGTCCAAGGCGCAGGCCGAGACCGACAAGCGCCTCTCCGAGGCGCGGCGTGAGTGGGAGAAGGACTCTGAGCAGCGCGTGGCGCGGGTCCGCGAGGCCTGGGAGTCGGAGATGGCTCAGCGCCTGGAGGAGGCCGAGTCCAAGTGGAGCGCCAAGGAGGCCAAGCTCCATGCCGCGACCCAGCAGGCGCTCGACCGGGCCAAGCGCGCCGAGCAGGCCACCGCCCTGCGCGAGCGCATCCACAAGGAAGAGGCCCGGCGGCGCAAGTCCGGCAACAAGAGGCGGCGCAAGAGCGGCAGGGGCAGGGGCCTCTTCTCGACCAGCGTTGCCGCGGTGACCCAGCCGGGCCGGCTACTCGCCGTCGCCTGCGCGGTGGTTGCCGTGCTCATCCTGCCGAGGCCCCAGGGCGGCATCGGCCTGCCCTTCCTCGACCAGGGCATGGAATGGTTCGACACTCAGCTCATCGGCAACCAAGCTAGCACGCTCTTCATCCAGCCGACCGTCGCCAACGTGCGCATGGAGGCGTCCCAGGAATCGCCGATCCTCACGCGCATCACCCGGGACGTGCCGGTCGTCGAGGTGCAGCGCCAGGGCAATTGGGTCCAGGTGGTCCTGCCCAGCAGCAACGGTCAGCACGGCTGGATCCACAACTCACTGCTGACTACAGAGCCGATCGAGGCCCAGTAGCCCAGGACGGCGCCCTTCGGGCCAGGCCGTTTGCCGGGCGAAGTGTCGGTTTGATATCCCAGACTAGCTGGCTTCGCGCTCCGAGGCCGGGGGGCGAGGCGGTTTCGGCGCCACCTCCGAATCGGCGGAGGCGTCTGGCGGGAGCGAGCGTTCGGGTGGGAAGCTGACCCGGGCTGTGGTGCCGGCGCCCGGGACGCTGTCGATCTCGAAGCGGCCGCCGTGCAGCTCGGCGTACTGCTTGACCAGCGGCAGGCCGAGGCCGGTCCCTTCGTGCTGGCGGGTCATGGCGTTCTCGGCCTGCACGAAGGGCTCCATGACCCGGGCGAGATCCTGCTCGGCGATGCCGCAGCCCGTGTCCCTCACCTCGATGATGCAGCCGCCGTCCGGGCCGCCGGCGGCGGATATGGCGATCGTGCCGCCTTCGGGGGTGAACTTGACGGCGTTCGACAGCAGGTTGATGACGATCTGACGCAGGATCCGCGGGTCCGCCCTGAGCCGCGGGCCGGCGCCGGGCGTCTCGAGGCTGATGTCGACGCCCTGCTGGGCCGCCTTCTCCGAGAACAGCCGCAGGCACTGGGTGAAGATCTCGCCGACATCGACCTCTTCCTCCTCCAGGCTGAGCCCGCCGGCCTCCGCCTTGGAGAGGTCCAGCACGCCGTTGATCATGCCGAGCAGGTGCCGGGCGCTGTAGAGGATGTCGCTGGCGCAGTTCTTGTAGCGCGCCGGCTTCAGGGGACCGAAGATTTCCATCTCCATCATCTCGCCGAAGCCGATGATGGCGTTGAGCGGTGTGCGCAGCTCATGGCTCATGGTGTTGAGGAACTCGCTCTTGGCCCGGTCCGCGGTCTTGACCTTGCCCATGGCGATCTTCAGATCCGCCTCGGCCTGCTTGCGCTCGGTGATGTCCCGGGCGAAGACGCAGATCAGATCCTCCTCCTGGGCGCCCACGTGGATCGCCGTCACGTCGACGGGAAAAATCTCGCCGTCGCGGGCCTTGAAGTAGACCTCGAGGGTCGCCGAGCCCCGCTCCTGGATCGTCTCCCGGTCGCGCGCCCAGTCGGCCGGCGGATAGAGGGGCGCCAGGTCGAACAGGCTCTTCTCGCACAGGCCCTCGCGGCTGTAGCCCAGGCGCATGCTGGCGCCGTCGTTGGCGTAGCGGATGCCGCCCTCGGCGGTGAGCCAGAAGGCCGGGATGCTGGCCCGGTCGAGCGACACCCGGGCGAGCTTCAAGTTCTGCTCGCGCTGGGTGCGGCTGCTGACGATGCGCTCCAGGAAGAAGATGGAGCTGAGGACCATGAGGCTGAGCACGGCCGCAGGGAAGGCCTGCTCGTAGCCGGCGAAGGTCAGCGGCAGCTTGTCCAGAAGGGCGATGAAGCGGGAGAGCTGGGTCATCAGGACCCAGGCCGAGGCGAGGAAGCAGAGCCCGGCGAGGAAGCCGAAACGCCAGTCCCGGAAACGCCACAGCACGACCACCGCGGCGCAGACCGCGAACACGCTGATGATGATCGCGAGTAGCAAGCCGAAGATCACTTTGCGGTGTCTTTCATGTCCCGGTTCCGGGCCGGCCGGCTGGCCGGCACGCCTCACGCCCCGGGCCGCGGCTTCCCGGGAGATCACTTGAGCAGATCTTGGTTACCAAAGGTTAAAGCAGGGGCCGCCGGGCCCGCCGCGCTCTACGAGGTCAAGCGCCGCGACGCCGCGGGCGGGGTCTTTGACCTCGCGGGACCGAGCGCCCATCATCGGGCATGCAACCAATGACCCTTGCGGCGGTCCTCTGGCTCGCCGTCTCGGCCGGGAGCGCGGCCGGCGAGGCGCCCTCGGAGCGGCTCATCGTGCAGATGGCGCTTCTGCGTATGGTGGAACGGGTCGACTTCCTCGCCAACGCCAGCTTCGGGCCGAGCATGGTGCATCCGCAGCCGGAGGGGCGCTACTGGGCCGTGGTGGGCGAGGCGGTCAGCGGCGCCGTCACGGGGCGCTTGAACCGTCACGTCTTCGTGGCGGCGGTGCGGCTCACCTGCGAGCCGGTCGAGGAGGACGCCTGCTGGCAGCTTGAGAAGCTCGCCATCGACGACCGGATCATCGTCGACCTGGGGCAGGCTCTCTGAGGTTGATGAGGGCTGTTGCGCGCCTCAGGTGACCAGCATGACCACCAGGGCGATCCCCAGGCCCGTCGCGGTGGGCAGTCCGAAGCGCTCCCAGGGGCTCTCGGCGCGGGTGGCCACGCCCAGGGTGGGCAGCTTTCTTCCGGGGATGAACTCGGGGGCTTCCGACATGGCTCGACTCCTTTGGGGTATCGCTCGCGAGAGCGTTCCCGGCAATTTGCCTCAAATTGCTGAAGGTTTCCTTGCGGGAGTGCGGCGGCGGCCCGCGCGGAGCCTACGCGGGCCGCTGCCAGTAAAGGTGATCGCCCTTGGTCGTGCCGGGCCGGCCGTGGCCGGCGCTCGGGAGACTTAGCGGCCGCCGGCGGTCGCGGTCTTGGGCGCAGGCGTCTCGGCCTTGTTGTCCTTGGCGCCGTTCTTCGAGTCCTTGCCGCCGTTCTTGGCCTCGGTGGTCTTGGTGGTCGCCTCTGACGTCTTGGCGTCCTCGGTCTGCTCGGTCACCTGGATGTCGCCGGAGATCTCGCCGCCGGCCTCGATCTCGATCGAGTTGTAGCGGATCTTGCCCTTGACCCGGCCGCTGTTGCGGATGATCAGGCGGTCGGCGACCTTGAGGTCGCCCTCGAAGTGGCCGCTGATGTCGGCTGTCTCGATCTCGGCGCTGCCCTTGAAGGTGCCGCTGTCGGCGATCTCGATGCAGCGGGTGCTGGCGGTCGCCTCGATGTGGCCCTGGACCACCAGCGTGTCGCAGTTGCTGATCTCGCCCTTGAGCTGGATCCCGCGGCCGACCGTCAGCTTCTGCTCGGGGCGCGCGGTCTCCTCGGGCTCGGGCGCCTCGAAGCTGCTGAGCTCGGGCGAGCTGTCGACGTTGCGCCGGATCTGCTTGATCTGCTCGGCGACGGTGGGCTTTGACACGTGGCTGGAAGTGTCCGGCGCCTGATAGCGGCCCGAGATCCCGGCGAAGGTGTCCTCGATGGGGGGCAGGTCGTCGTCTTCCGTCACGCTGGTCTCGACCGGCGCGGTGCTGGCCTTCTCCTCGGTCTTCGCCTTGTCGGCCTCGGTCGACTTGGCGTCGGCCGTCTTGGCGTCGGTCTCCGTCTTGTTGGATTTCCGGTCACGTAGGGCGTCAAACATCTTATCTCTCTCCTTGGTGCTCCATCGTCGCCCGGACGCTGGAAGACGGGTGTTGAACGCGCCGAACACGCATCCAGAGCCCCGGATTCCGGCCAAGGGGGCTTCGTAAGTCCTGCCTTAGCAAGTTACGGCGAATAAAACGTTAAGGCGGGGCAAGGAACCGCGGAAAACTTCGCGCTGACATCGCTGTCATGTTTGCGCCGTGCGGCGTCTGCTATAACGCCCGTTCCCGAACCGGTTGGAGGACCGCGCCATGAAGCTGTTCAACCCCGAGACCATCGCGCCGCCCGCCTCGCGCTACAGCCACGGTGCCCTGGTGCCGGCCGGCGCACGTCGCCTGATCGTCGCCGGTCAGATCGGCCTCGAGCCCGACGGCACGCTGGCCGAGGGCTTCGAGGCCCAGTCGGAGCGCTGCTGGCTGAACCTCTTCGCGGTTCTCGCGGAAGCCGGCATGACCAAGCGCGACCTCGTCAAGGTGACGGTCTTCGTCACCCGGCCGGACGTCACGGCAAGCTATCGGGAAATCCGCGACCGCATGCTGGAAGGCCACGCACCGACCGCGACCTACCTGGTGGTGGCCGGCCTCGCCAGCCCTGACTTGCTGGTCGAAATCGAGGGCGAAGCGGTCGCGGACTAGCAGTCAACCGCTAGAGCAGATCGTGATGAGCTGGAATCGCTTCGCGATGCCAGCCCTTCGCGTGAATCTGCTCTAAATCTACAAGCTCGATCAGAATCGCCCACTCAGATGGAACCGCAATACGGTTCCATCTGAGTGGGTTCTGATCTAGCGGGTGGGGACGGGCTCGTCGCCGGAGTAGTCGTAGAAGCCGCGCCCCGACTTGCGGCCGACCCAGCCGGCCTCGACGTACTTCACCAGGAGCGGGCAGGGACGGTACTTGGAGTCCGCCAGGCCGTCGTAAAGCACGTGCATGATGGCGAGGCAGGTGTCGAGGCCGATGAAGTCGGCGAGCTGAAGCGGGCCCATGGGGTGGTTGGCGCCCAGCCGGAGCGCCGTGTCGATGGAGCGCACCGAGCCGACGCCTTCGTAGAGGGTGTAGACCGCCTCGTTGATCATCGGCATGAGAATGCGGTTCACCATGAAGGCCGGGAAGTCCTCCGCCGAGGCGGAGGTCTTGCCGAGATCCTGCACCAGCACCTTCACCGCCTGGAAGATCTCCTCCTCGGTCGCGATGCCGCGGATCAGCTCGACCAGTTGCATCACCGGCACCGGGTTCATGAAGTGCATGCCCATGAAGCGGCCCGGACGGTCGGTCACCGAGGCGAGACGGGTGATCGAGATCGAGGAGGTGTTGCTGCAGACGATGGCCTCGGGCTTGAGCTGCGGGCAGAGCTGCTTCAGCACCTCGCGCTTGACCTCTTCGTTCTCCACCACGCTCTCGATCACCAGATCGCAGTCGCCGAACTGCTCGAGCCCGGTCGCCATCTCGATGCGGCCGAGTGCCGCGTTCTTTTCATCTGCGCTGATCTTGCCGGTCGAGACCTGCCGGTCCAGGTTGCCGGTGATGGTGGCGCGCGCCTGCGCGAGGCGTTCGTCGGTCAGATCCGCCAAGCGGACGTCGTAGCCCGCCAGCGCGAAGACGTGGGCGATGCCGTTGCCCATCTGGCCGGCGCCGATGACGCCGACACGCTTGATCTCGGGTGGGGGGCCGTTCGCGTCGGACATGGGACCGGTCCTTTTTGTTGTTGTTTTCTTGTGCCGCGCGGCGCCCCTAGGAGTCCGGCCGCGCGGATCGGGCTATAGCGCCGACTCCAGGTCGGGAAGGGCCTGGAAGAGGTCGGCCACCAGGCCGTAGTCGGCCACCTGGAAGATGGGCGCTTCCTCGTCCTTGTTGATGGCGACGATGACCTTGGAGTCCTTCATGCCGGCCAGGTGCTGGATGGCGCCGGAGATGCCCACCGCGATGTAGAGGTCGGGGGCGACCACCTTGCCGGTCTGGCCGACCTGGTAGTCGTTGGGCACGTAGCCGGCGTCGACCGCGGCCCGGCTGGCGCCGACCGCCGCGCCCAGCTTGTCGGCGATCCGCTCCAGCATGGCGAAGTTCTCGCCGGCCTGCATGCCGCGGCCGCCGGAGATGACGATCTTGGCGCTGGTCAGCTCCGGGCGCTCGCTCTCGGTGAGCGCCGCGCCGACGAAGCTGGAGAGGCCGGCGTCGCCAGTCGCCTCGACCTGCTCGACCGGGGCCGAGCCGCCCTCCTCGGCCACGGCGTCGAAGGCCGTGCCGCGCACCGTGATCAGCTTGATGGCGTCGCCCGACTGAACGGTGGCGAGTGCGTTGCCGGCATAGATCGGCCGCACGAAGGTGTCGGCCGACTGGACCTCGGAGATGTCCGAGATCTGCTGCACGTCGAGCAGCGCCGCGGCGCGGGGCATGACGTTCTTGCCCGAGGTGGTGGCGGCCGCCAGCACGTGACTGTAGCCGGGCGCCAGCTTGACGATCAGCGGCGCCAGGTTCTCGGCGACGCGGTGCTCGTACTCGGCCGCGTCCGAGACCAGCACCTTGGCGACGCAGGGGATCTTCGCAGCCGCCTCGGCCACCGGCCCGCAGCCGCTGCCGGCCACCAGCAGGTCGATCTCGCCTGCGCCGTGGCTGGCGAGCTGCTCGGCCGCGCCGAGGGTGTTCAGGGTCGCCGGCTTCAGCTCGGCGTTGTCGTGTTCGGCGATGACGAGAATGCTCATCCGTGGCTTCCCAGCGTGCTCGGATTGCTCCGGCTTCGTTAGATGACTTTGGCTTCGTTGCGCAGCTTCTCGACCAGCGCCGCCACGTCGGGCACCTTGATGCCCGCCTGGCGGGCCGCCGGCTCGGTGACCTTGAGCACGCTCACGCGCGGGCTGATGTCGACCCCGAGCTCGTCCGGCTTCAGCACGTCGAGCGGCTTCTTCTTGGCCTTCATGATGTTGGGCAGCGAGGCGTAGCGCGGCTCGTTCAGGCGCAGGTCCACCGTGAGGACGGCCGGCAGGGACATCTTCACCGTCTCCAGGCCGCCGTCCACCTCGCGCACCGCTTCCAGGCCGCCGTCGGCCAGGTTGATCTTGGAGACGAAGGTGGCCTGAGGCCAGCCGAGCAGCCCGGCCAGCATCTGTCCGGTCTGGTTGTTGTCGCCGTCGACCGCCTGCTTGCCCATGAGGACGATCTGCGGCTCCTCGCGCTCGACCACGGCCTTCAGGATCTTGGCGACGGCGAGCGGCTCCAGAACCGCGTCGCTTTCCACCAGGATGCCCCGGTCGGCGCCCATGGCGAGGCCGGTGCGGAGCGATTCCTGGCTGCTGGTCGGCCCCGCCGAGACGACGATCACCTCTTCGGCCGTGCCGGCCTCCTTCAAGCGCACCGCGGCCTCGACCGCGATCTCGCAGAAGGGGTTCATCGCCATCTTGACGTTGGCCAGCTCGACGCCGGACTGGTCGCTCTTGACGCGGACTTTGACGTTCGCGTCGATGACGCGCTTGACTGGAACCAAGACTTTCATCACGAAGCCCTAGCGCTGGATGTTGGTAAGGAGTCCGGAACAGCACCCCGCCATCGGATCCCGCCTCTTGCCGGGCGTTGTTGCGGGAGCACGACGCAGGTGCACAATAGGGTTCACGAAACCGTGTGTCAATGATCCCTTCCGCGTCCGGTTGGCCCCTCGAAAAACCGCTCAATTCTCTCGAAAATGCGGCCCTTAGAGCGTCTTGCCCGGCACCCAGAGCACGTCTTGTGCACCGCCGTCATTGAGCGCCCGCGCGAGCACGAAAAGCAGGTCCGAGAGGCGGTTCATGTAGCGGACCGCCTGCGGGTTGACGGGCTCGTTCTCGGCCAGCGCCGTCATCTCCCGCTCGGCCCGGCGGGCGACGGTGCGCGCCAGGTGGAGATGGGCCGCCGCCGGCGTGCCGCCCGGCAGCACGAAGGAGGTGAGGGGCGCCAGATCGGCATTCACCCGGTCGATCTCGGCCTCCAGGCGCTCGACCTGGCCCGCTGTGACGCGGAGCGGCGGCGGATCGGACGGCTCGCCGTCCTCGGGCCGGCAGAGATCGGCGCCTAGGTCGAAGAGGTCGTTCTGCACCCGGGCCAGGATCTCGTCCGCCTCGCTCTCCTTCTCCAGGTGGAGGCGCACTAGGCCGACGGTAGCGTTGGCCTCGTCCACCGTGCCGTAGGCGGCGACCCGCGGATCGTGCTTGGCGACGCGCTCGCCGCTGCCGAGCGAGGTCTCGCCCTTGTCGCCGCCCCGGGTGTAGATGCGCGTCAGCTTGACCATGGCCTCGTCCCCGATCTCCCGCGTGCCCGGCTACTTGCCGGAGGCCAGCATGATGAGCGCCAAGAGGACGAGCGCGGTGAACTGCAGGATCACGCGCCAGCGCATTAGCACGTTGCCGTACTTGCGGTTGACCTCGCCGCCACGGCTCATGACCACGAGGCCGGCGAAGAGCACGCCCAAGGTGGCGAGCAGGGCGACGATCAGGAGGGCCGGCAGGAGAAAGCTCATGCCCTTTGGTATAGTACGCTGGCCGATAGGCGGCCAGCGACAACTTGGCGTGGCTCGGACCCAGCCGAAACCGCTCACGGTCCCATGATTAAGCCGGCGGCTTTCTCGCCGATCATCAATGAGGGGGCGTTGAGGTTGCCGTTGGTGATCGTCGGCATGATGGAGGCGTCGGCGACGCGCAGGGCGTCGATGCCGTGGACCCTGAGGTCGAGACCGACCACCGCCATGTCGTCGCTGCCCATCTTGCAGGTGCCGCAGGGGTGGTAGGCGCTGTTGGCGTTGGCCCGGACGAAGGCGTCGAGATCGGCGTCCGAGGTCGTATCGGGGCCGGGCGCTACCTCGGGCCCGCGGCAGACGTCGAAGGCGCTCTGGGCGGCGATCTCGCGGGTCATCTGGATGCAAGCGCGGAACTCCCGCCGGTCCTTCTCGCTCGAGAGCCCGTTCAGGCGCATGCGTGGCGGCGCCAAGGGGTCGGCGGAGGCGAGCCGCAGCCAGCCGCGGCTGTCGCTGCGCACCGGGCCCACGTCGAAGCAGTAGCCGTCCTTGTCCGGCGGCGGCGACCAGCCCTCGAGATAGTAGGGCCAGAAGTGGTACTGCAGGTTCGGGTAGTCCGCGCCCTGGTCCGTGCGCAGGAAGCCGCCGACCCGGCTCAGGCTGGTCGTCGCGGGGCCGCTCTTGAAGAGGAACCACTGCAGGCCGATCAGAAGCATGCGGTCCTTGCGCAGCAGGCCGTTCCTGGAGAGGCCCCGGGGGCAGCGGTGCTTCACGTGGACCTCCAGGTGGTCCTGCAGGTTCTCTCCCACGCCGGGCAGGTTCTGGACCACCCCGATGCCGTGGTCGCGGAGCTGGTCCGCGGGCCCCATGCCCGAGAGCATGAGGAGCTGAGGCGACTGGATGGCGCCGGCCGAGACGATCACCTCGCCATCGCACCGGGCACGCTTCGTCTCGCCGTCCTGCACGTACTCGACGCCGACGGCCCGCCGCTTCTCGATCAGGAGGCGCGTCACCTGGGCGCCGGTCTCGATGCGCAGGTTGGGGCGCTTTCTGGCGGGCGCGATGCAGGCGGCGGCGGTGCCCGAGCGGCTGCCCCGGTCGATGTTGGCGTCGAAGGGCGCGACGCCTTCCTGCTCGGCCCCGTTGTAGTCCCGCAGCTTGGCATGTCCGGCCTGCTCGGCCGCGTCCAGGAAGGCCTGCTCGATCGGATGGGGTTCGCCCAGGCGATCGACCACGATGGGGCCCTCGCCGCCTCGGTAGGCGTCGGCGCCGGGGACGTAGCGCTCCATGCTCTTGAAGAAGGGCAGGACCCCCTCGTAGTCCCAGCCGGCCGCGCCGCCCTCCGCCCAGCCGTCGAAGTCCCGCCGGTGCCCGCGCACGAAGACCATGCCGTTCAGGGAGGAGGAGCCGCCGATCACCTTGCCCCGGGGCTGGAAGATGCGGCGGCCGTCCATGTGGGGCTCGGGCTCGGTCTCGAAGCACCAGTTGCGCGGCCCGCCCAGGAAGTTGCGGCGGGTGGCGGCGGGCATGCGGATCGACCAGTGCCCCTCCTGGCCGCCCGCCTCCAGGAGCAGGACGCGGTTGGCCGCATTTTCCGAGAGCCGGTAGGTCAGCAGGCCGCCGGCCGATCCGCTGCCGATCACGATGTAATCGTAGGCCTGCTGCATACCGCCTTCCCGCCAAGCACCACGGATCGGACCCGTTGGCCACGCGACCCGAAAGGGCGCATTATGCGCGGCGGGAGGACGATGTTGAGGAGGATTCGATGGCCGATGCCGGAGATCTGGCCGTCCTCGCCTTCGTCGTGGTGACCATCGCCACCTGGCTCGCCGTCATCTGCGCGCTCGACGGCCGCTGACGGCGTCAGCCGAGTTGCACTTTATCTATGGCCTGAGACTGGGAAGATTCACGCGTGCCCAGACCCCACGTGCACATCGACTTGCATATCGTGCTGCTGAAGGACGGATGTCTGCTGATGGGCAGGCGGCTCAACACCAGGTTTGGCGCGGGCCAGTACCATGTTCCCGCCGGCCATTTGGAATCCGATGAGACGATCCTCGACGGCGCCATACGCGAGGCGCGCGAGGAAACCGGCGTCGAGCTGGCGCCGGACGCTCTCGACCTCGCCTACGTCATGCATTTTCGCGGCGAGTCGGACCGCCTGTCGCTGTTCTTCGTCGCCGAACGCTGGCTCGGTGAGATCAGCAACCGCGAGCCGGAGAAGTGCGCCGGATGGGAATGGGTCCCGACCGACTGGCTTCCCGAAGACACCGTGCCCTACGCCAGGCAGGCGCTTGCCGATCTGCTGGCCGGGCGGCGGTTGGGTCTGTTCGGCTGGCCTGGTGGCTGAGTCTCCGACGGCGTCGGCCCCTCCAGCCGAGCACCTAGTGCCTGTCGCTTCTTCGGCGCAGCCAGGAGAAGACGGCGAAGTAGACGATCCAGAGAAACAGGGAGAGGCCGTAGAAGGTGAGGGTCCGCCACGACCAGATGGGCCAGGAGCCGGCCTTTCCGATGGCAATCACGTTGGGGTACCAGGATAAGAGCTGGGAGCGCCAGCGGTTCCACAACACGGTGACCTGGGTCTTGCGGTCCTCCGCCGTCTTGGCGTCGTTGAAGATCCGCTCGCTGTTGCGCTTGAACCACCACCAGGAATCCGCGTTCTCGATCTCCACCCCGGCGTCGGCCTGGTTGCGCATGTAGATGTACTGCACGTCTCGGGTATAGCCGAGGGGATCGGGATCGCTGCGCCGCACCTCGGTGCCGCTGACGATGCCGGTGGTCCAGGTGGGGCGCGCGTACTCCCACCAGGCCCACAAAGGCAGGCCCACCAGCAGCGCCGCCAGCGACACGACCACGCTGCCCCGGCGCCAGAGGATGAAGGCGTAGAGCAGGATCGCGAGCAGCAGCAGGTAGCCGGCCGAGGTCCAGATCTCGATCAAGGGGAAAGGTCTCCGCGATCATTCGTCCTTCGCCGCTGACTCTGCGATTCCCCCGGCGGAGCGTCAAGCGCGGGCCGGGCTGCGGCGCGTCAGGGCGCAGGACGGCTCGGGCGAGCGGCTTGCGGCCGCCTTCGGCGCTCCTTTAGAGTCTGCTGCAGCAACGGCAGCGGGGGAGTTTCCATGGCACACGAGCGCCAGTACAGCGATGCCGTCCTGGCCAGCATGCAATCGCTCTACGGCAAGGGCTTCCTCTCGCCCGGCGGCGCGGCGGAGGTCTTCCAGATCGTGGACGGCCTCCAGGTCGCGGGGCGCGACGTGCTCGACCTGGGCTGCGGCATCGGCGGCGCCTCGGCGTTGCTGGCGGGCGAGCTGGGCGCGGCCAGCGTGCTCGGGATCGACGTTGAGGCCGTCTCTATCGAGCAGGCCCGCGAACTGGTCGCCGAGCGCGACCTAGCGGATCGGGTCGTCCTGAAGCACTGCGAGCCGGGCCCCCTGCCGCTCCCCGACGCGGCCGTCGATCTCGTCTTCACCAAGGACGTGATCTGCCACGTGCCCGACAAGCCGGCCTTCTTCGCCGAGGCCTTCCGGGTGCTGCGCCCGGGCGGCGTGCTGGCCAGCGGCGACTGGGTGAAGGGCCACGACGGGCCGGGCGCCGAAGCCTACCGGGACTGGGACGCCCGCCTCGCCGAGAGCGGCCTGGTCTTCCACTTCGAGCCCCGGCCGGCCTACGAGTCGGCCCTCGCCGCCGCCGGCTTCGGCTCCGTCGAGGTGCGCGACCACAGTGCCTGGCAGGAAGCCGACGGCCGCCGCCAGCTCAACCAGTCCCGGGAGGAGGCCGAAGCCATCACCGCCCGCCTCGGCAAGGAGGGCTACGAGAAGCGGGTGGCGCTCACCCGCGCGCGCGTGGAGGCGCTCGCCAAAGGCAGCCTGCTGCACCTCCACTTCCAGGCCCACAAGGCGGGTTGAAGTGTGCCGCTTGGGATTTTACGGCGACGCACTAGGTTGGACCTAAGCTCTTGGACGACGACCGCCTGCCGACCCACGTCTGGGTGATGGCCCAGGTCCGGCGCTGCAACGCCGAGGCCGTGCCGGCCATGGTGCTGCGCAAGGGCGAGGCCATGGGCGGCACCCTGCTGCTGAAGCTCAACCAGCTCGAGGCCGGCTGCCGTGTGCTCTCCCAGACGCGGGACCTGGACGGCCGGCCTGCCTGGCTGCCGGCCTTCCGCGGCGAGCTGGTGGCGGAATCGGAGGCCGACGACTACATCGCCCGCGCCGTCGCCCGCGACCCGGACCTCTGGGTGGTCGAGATCGAGCACCGCGACGGCTGGCATCCGTTCGACGGTAAGTTGTTGTGACCGTCTTGGAGGTGCGGAACCAAAGCCAACGGGGTCATTCGACAAATGGTGAACGGTCTCACCATCTTGCCTCAATGATCGGTCTGGTCGAAGTGCTTTGGTTCAGTTCCGACGGCTGTCGAGCAGGCCGCGGGCGATGACCTGGGCCTGGATCTCGGCGGCGCCTTCGAAGATGTTGAGGATGCGCGCGTCGCAGAGCACCCGGCTGATGGGGTACTCCTCGGCGTAGCCGTTGCCGCCGTGAACCTGGAGGGCGTTGTCGGCGTTCGACCAGGCGATGCGGGCCGCCAGCAGCTTCGCCATGCCGGCCTCGATGTCGCAGCGCCGGCCGGAATCCTTCTCCCGCGCCGCGTAGTAGGTGAGCTGGCGCGCCACCATGGTCTCGACCGCCATCCAGGCGAGCTTCCCGGAGACCCGGGGGAAGGCGAGGATCGGCTTGCCGAACTGGACCCGCTGCTGGGCATAGGCGAGGCCCAGCTCCAAGGCCGCCTGGGCCACGCCGACCGCGCGCGCGGCGGTCTGGATGCGGGCCGACTCAAAGGTCGCCATGAGCTGCTTGAAGCCCTCGCCCTCGATCCCGCCCAGCAGCGCGTCGGCCGGCACCTCGAAGCCGTCGAAGGCGATCTCGTACTCCTTCATGCCCCGGTAGCCGAGCACCTTGATCTCACCGCCGCGCATGCCCTCGGCGGGGAAGGGATTGCCATCGCTGCCGCGCGGCTTCTCGGCGATGAACATGGAGAGCCCCCTGTAGCCGGGCTCGTCCGGGTCGGTGCGCGCCAGGAGCGTCATGACGTCGCTGCGCGCGGCGTGGGTGATCCAGGTCTTGTTGCCGGTGATGCGGTAGACCTCGCCGTCCCGGACCGCCCGGGTCTTGAGGGCGCCCAGGTCGGAGCCGGTGTTGGGCTCGGTGAAGACCGCGGTCGGCAGCACCTCGCCCGAGGCGATGCCGGGCAGCCAGCGCGCCTTCTGGGCCTCGGTGCCGCCCAGGCGGATCAGCTCGGCGGCGATCTCCGAGCGGGTGCCGAGCGAGCCCAGGCCGATGTAGCCGCGGGCCAGCTCCTCGGTCACCAGGCACATGGCCGTCTTGCCCATGGCGAGGCCGCCGAAGTCCTCCGGCACCGTCAGCCCGAAGATGCCGAGCTCGGCCAGCTGCTCGACCACCTCGAGCGGGATCAGCTCGTCCTTCAGGTGCCAGCGGTGGGCGGCCTCCTGGTACTCGTCGGCCAGCTTGCGGAACTGGTCGCGCACCAGGGTGAGGCTCTCGTCCTCCAGGCCGCCGTCGCCGAAGTCACCGGAGTCCACGCCCTCGGCGAGCAGCTGCGCCAGACGCGCGCGGGCGGCCGCCGTGTTGCCGCCGCGGCAGAGGCCCTTGACGCTGGAATCGGCGACGAAGGCGGTGAGCGCGTCGGCCTCAAGGCCCAGATCGGCCGGGCGCACCATCTCTCCCTGGCTCATGGGGATGCCGCCCAGCAGCTGCTGCAGGTACTCGGCGAAGGCGGCCTGCAGGATGAGGCGCTCCTGCTCGCGCAGGCGCCCGGCGGCCTCCAGGCGCTCGGCCCAGTTGAGGGTCTCGCGCAGCGCCGCCACGTAGGTCATGAGCCAGGCGAAGCCGTGCGCCCCGTACTGCTCGCGCTCCAGGCGCTCGGGCTCGATGCGGCCCTCGGGCGCGACCAGGCCGGTCACCGCCTGCCGGGCCGCCGCGCCCAGGCGCTCGGCCGCGCTCAAGGCTTGGCGGCAGGTGGGGAGCAGATCCATCGCGGCCCGCTTGGCGGCCTCGCGGCTCACTCCTCGATCGCGTCTTCGAGGGTGCGCAGGCCCGGACGCTTGGCCTGGACCAGGACGGCCATGTTCCCGGGCTTGTGCTGGTTCTTCATCATCTTGGTGTGGGCGCGCGGGATGTCGTGCCAGGCGAAGACCTCGGACATGCAGGGGTCGATGCGCCGCTCGATCACAAGCTGGTTGGCCTGGGAGGCCTGCAGTAGGTTGGCGAAGTGGCTGCCCTGGATGCGCTTCTGGCGCATCCACACGAAGCGCGCGTCGAAGGTGATGTTGTAGCCCGTGGTGCCGGCGCAGAAGACCACCATGCCACCGCGCTTCACCACGAAGCAGGAGACCGGGAAGGTCTGCTCGCCCGGATGCTCGAAGACGAAGTCGACGTCGTTGCCCTTGCCGGTGATCTCCCAGATCGCCTTGCCGAAGGCGCGGCACTGCTTCATGTAGTCGCCGAACTCCGGACCGTTCACCGGCGGCAGCTGGCCCCAGCAATCGAAGTCCTTGCGGTTGATGACGCCCTTGGCGCCGAGGGACAGCACGAAGTCGCGCTTGTCCTCGTCGGAGATGACGCCGATGGCGTTGGCGCCGGCGGTGGCGATAAGCTGCACCGCCATGGAGCCGAGGCCGCCCGAGGCGCCCCACACCAGCACGTTCTGGCCCGGTCGCAGGATATGCGGGCGATGTCCGAACAGCATGCGGTAGGCGGTGGCCAGGGTGAGCGTGTAGCAGCCGCTTTCCTCCCAGGTGAGGTGTAGCGGCCGGCGCATGAGCTGGCGGTCTTGCACACGGCAGAACTGGGCGAAGGAGCCGTCCGGCGTCTCGTAACCCCAGATGCGTTGGCTGGTGGAGAACATGGGATCGCCGCCATTGCACTCCTCGTCGTCGCCGTCGTCCTGGTTGCAGTGGACGATGACCTCGTCGCCCACTTTCCAGCGGCGCACCTTGGAGCCCACGGCCCAGACGATGCCGGAGGCGTCGGAGCCTGCGATGTGGTAGGGGGCCTTGTGCACATCGAACATCGAGATGGGTTTGCCCAGGCCGGCCCAAATGCCGTTGTAGTTGACCCCGGCGGCCATTACGTGGACCAGCACCTCGTGGCTGTCGATCTCGGGCACGTCGACGACCTCGACCTGCATGGCCTCTTCCGGCACGCCCTGTCGCTCGCGCCGGATCAGCCAGGCGTACATCTGCTTCGGCACGTGCCCCATGGGCGGAATCTCGCCGACTTCGTAGAGGTCCTTCTTCTCCTGGAGCGGGCGCTCCTCGGTGGTGGTGACCTCAGCCATGTTTCTCACTCCCAACTGCGACCCTGCGCCCCGTGTGGCGGCGGGCGGTCCCCGTCAGAGACCGGAATGGCCGACGCTTCAGCTTCCGGTCATGTTCGACTATTATAATCCGCTCTGGTTTTGCAATGCACAAAAATATCTTATCGTGCGGCAGAAAACTTGGTTAACGACGTGTTGCAGGTGCGGAATCTCGGCGCCGCGCCGGCGAAAGGGACCATGACCGACAATCACCAAGAAAGTGTGAGCAAGGCGGCGAAATCGGGCGCGGCGGCCCCGGGTTCGGGCCCTGAGCGCCCCAAAGAGGATCGCTACCGGCAGGAGCGGCCCTGGCTGATCCGCACCTACGCGGGCCACTCCACCGCCGCGGCCTCGAACGCGCTTTACCGCACCAACCTCGCCAAGGGCCAGACCGGGCTCTCCATCGCCTTCGACCTGCCGACCCAGACCGGCTACGACTCCGACCACCCGCTGGCGGCGGGAGAGGTGGGCAAGGTGGGGGTGCCGGTCTGCCACCTGGGCGACATGGAGGCGCTGCTCGACGGCATCCCGCTCGAGCGCATGAACACCTCCATGACCATCAACGCGACGGCGGCTTGGCTGCTGGCGCTCTACGTGGCCCTGGCCGAGCGCCGGGGGATCGCCCGCGAGGCGCTCTCGGGCACCACCCAGAACGACATCCTGAAGGAGTACCTTTCCCGCGGCACCCATATCTTCCCGCCCGGGCCCTCCATGCGGCTCACCAGCGACGTGATCGCCTTCGCCTACCGCGAGGTTCCCAAGTGGAATCCGATCAACGTCTGCTCCTACCACTTGCAGGAGGCGGGGGCGACGCCGGTGCAGGAGCTGGCCTTCGCGCTCGCCAACGCCGTCGCCGTGCTGGACGCGGTGAAGGCCTCCGGCCAGGTGCCGGCCGAGGACCTGCCCAAGGTGGTGGGGCGCATCTCCTTCTTCGTCAACGCCGGCGTGCGCTTCGTCACCGAGATGTGCAAGATGCGCGCCTTCACCGAGCTCTGGGACCGGATCTGCCGCGAGCGCTACGGCGTCGAGGAGCCGCGCTACCGGCGCTTCCGCTACGGCGTCCAGGTCAACTCCCTGGGCCTCACCGAGCAGCAGCCGGAGAACAACGTCTACCGCATACTGCTGGAGATGCTGGCCGTGGTGCTGTCCAAGGACGCCCGCGCCCGGGCCGTGCAGCTGCCGGCCTGGAACGAGGCCCTCGGCCTGCCGCGGCCCTGGGACCAGCAGTGGTCGATCCGCCTGCAGCAGATCGTGGCCGAGGAGACCGACCTCCTGGACTACGGCGACCTCTTCGCCGGCGCGCCGGTGGTCGAGGCCAAGGTGGCCGAGCTGGCGGCCGAGGCCTCGGAGGAGCTCGACCGCATCGGGGAGATGGGCGGCGCCGTGGCGGCCATCGACAGCGCCTACATGAAGGAGCGCCTGGTCGAGAGCAACGCCCGGCGCCTCAATGCCATCGAGACCGGCGAGCAGGTCGTTGTCGGCGTCAACGCCCACACCGAGAGTGAGCCCTCGCCGCTCACCCGCGACGGCGAGAGCGGCTTCCTCAGCGTCGATCCGGCGGCCGAGGCCGAGCAGGTGGCGCGCCTTGCCGCCTGGCGCGAGGCCCGGGACCAAGGCGCGGTCGACGCGGCTTTGGAGGACCTCGCCGCCGCTGCCAAGGCCGGCCGGAACGTCATGCCGGCCTCGATCGCCTGCGCCCACGCCGGGGTCACCACCGGCGAATGGGCCGACTGCCTGAGGCGGGCCTTCGGTGAGTTCCGCGCCCCCACGGGAGTCGGCCATGCGCCGACGGTGGGGAGCAATCAGCCGGAACTGGCCGACCTCCGGGAACGGGTCGACGCGCTGACGGCCCGGCTCGGGCGCAAGCCCAGGCTGCTGGTCGGCAAGCCGGGGCTCGACGGCCATTCCAACGGTGCCGAGCAGGTGGCCGTGCGCGCCCGCGACGCGGGCTTCGAGGTGGTCTATGACGGCATCCGCCTGTCGCCGGAGCAGATCGCCGCGGCGGCCCGGGCCGAAGGCGTCGACGTGATCGGACTCTCGGTGCTTTCGGGCTCCCACATGCCGCTGATCGAAGAGGTGATCCGGCGCCTGAAGGCCGAGGGCCTCGCGGAGCTGCCGCTGGTGGCCGGCGGCATCATCCCGTCCGAGGATGCGGCCAGCCTGTCGGCCGCCGGCGTCGCCGCCGTCTATACGCCCAAGGACTACGACCTGACCGCCATAGTCGCCGACATCGCCGGCATCGTCGAGCGCGCGGCGCAGTCCGGGTCGGACGATGCGGCGCCCCGCGAGAAAGAGCGCGAGACGGCGGCCCCGGCCTAGCCGGGCCTGGCGTGATCTAACCGTCCGGCCGATCGGCCGCGACGCCGGCGAACAGCTTCCGGTTGGTGGCGAAGAGACGGAACAGCCGGTCCGCGACCCGGCGGATGGGCGGGCTGTGGCGGTCGTCGTCGTGGCTCACCAGCCACTGTTCGTGTTCCAGCTCCGGGATCGGTTCCGAGGCGCGGGCGAGCCCCGCCTCCCGGTCGCCGACGAAGCAGGGCAGCACCGAGAGGCCGGCGCCCGCGAGCGCCGCGTCGAGCACCGCCCGAGGCGCCGAGCAGCTGAGCGCCGCGGGGCGACGCAGTTGGCGTTCCAGCCAGGCGGCCGAGGGCACGCTTGCGCCGCCCGGCGCGAAGGCCACCCAGTCGCAGGCCTCGAAGCGCCGCGCGTCCCGCGTCTCGGGGCGCCCAGCGACCAGGCCGGGCGCGCCGTAGACGGCGAAGGCAACCCGGCCCAGGCGGCGGCCGGCCAGGCCTGCGTGGCCGGGGCGCCGGTTGCGGATTCCCAGGTTGGCCTCGCGGCGAGCCAGGTCGGCCATGCCGGCGCCGGTCAGAAGCTCCAGGTTCGGCTCCCTGTCGTCCCCGCGGTCGCCCCCGCGCAGCTCCCGGAGGTGCCGGGCGATGAAGGCGCTGGTCCAGGCCCCAGCCGCGATCCGCACGCTGGGTAGCGGATCGATCGCCCCCCGCCAGCGCTCGACCGCGAGCGCGCCCTGCTCCACGGCCTCGGCCCGCTCCAAAAGCTGCTGGCCGGCGTCCGTCAGGTCGTAGCCGTCGCGCCGCCGCGCAAAGAGCTCGACGCCCAGATCCCGCTCCAGGGCGAGCATGCGCCGGCCCAGGGTGGGCGGGCTGGCCTCGGCTGCCGCGGCGGCCTGAGCGAGGCCGCCGGCACGCGCCACAGCGAGGAAGAGCCGTAGGTCGTCCCAGTCGATCATTTCATTTTTGAAACATAGATTTCGATCATAGTCATTGGAATAGAATAGAAAATCAAGATTACTAACTCAGGATTCTACGTGTTTGCCAAAGTGCATTCGATATTGAAATGAAAGGAACTGCCATGGCGGAGACGATGCCGAAACGAAAGCTGGGGGCCGCGGGGCCTTCGGTAACACCCCTGGGTCTCGGCGGCTGGGCCATCGGCGGGCCCTTCTTCAGCGGAGCGGGCTGCCGTTATCCGACCGGCCAGCCCCTCGGTTGGGGCGAGGTCGACGACGCCGAGTCGATCCGGGCGATCCACTGCGGCTTGGACGGTGGCGTCGAGCTGTTCGACACCGCTGACGCCTATGGGACGGGCCGCGGCGAGCGGGTGCTGGGCGCCGCGTTGAAGGGCCGGCGGGCCGAGGCCCTGATCGCCACGAAGTTCGGCAACACCTACGACGAGGAGACGCGGGAGCTGACCGGGACCGACGTCTCGCCTGGCTACATACGCCGGGCCTGCGAGGCCTCCCTGCGGCGTCTCGGGACCGACTGGATCGACCTCTACCTGCTGCATGTCGGCGATCTGCCTCTGGACCGGTCCGAGGCCGTTGCGGAGACCCTGGAGAAGCTATGCGACGAGGGCCTGATCCGCTTCTACGGCTGGAGCACCGACGACCCGGCCCGAGCCGCGGCTTTTGCCGGACGGCCGCGGGCGGTCGCCGTGCAGCACGACATGAACCTGTTCCAGGACGCCCCAGCCCTGCTGTCAGCCTGCCGCGAGCACGGCTTCGCGAGCATCGTCCGCGCGCCCCTGGCGATGGGCTTCCTGAGCGGCAAGTTCGGGCCGGGAAGCCGCCTTGCCGACGACGACATCCGCAGCCGGCCGCCCGACTGGCTGCCCTATTTCGAGCCGGGCGGGCAGGCCTCGGAAGCCTGGCTCGCGCGGCTGGCGGCGCTGCGCGAGGTGCTGACGAGCGGCGGACGGTCCCTGGTTCAGGGAGCCCTCGCCTGGGTCTGGGCCCGCGATCCCCGCACCCTGCCGATCCCCGGTTTCCGTACCGAGGCCCAGGTGCGCGAGAACCTGGGCGCCCTGGCCTTCGGCCCGCTGACGCCCGGCGAAATGGCGGAGGTCGACCGCATCCTCGGCCGCTAGGGCCGGTGGCGGCCAAGCGTCGCTCTTGACACGGCAAAGCGTTAATCCGGTTTTAACCGTAAATGGCAAGACTTCCGGCGAGGAGACCGCACACCTGCTCGAACTGGAAGTGCCATGACTGCGAACGGCCGAGCCAGCACGAAAACCTCATCTGCGAACCCGGAGAGGCAACGCCGCGAGCCCATTGCGCCCGCTGTGCCGGGCGCGCCGCGCAAGCTGGCCGACATCGCTGCCCTGACCGCCAAGGCGGCGCGGGAGGCGAACCGGGGCGCGACCCGCGGGGTGAAGCAGGGGGCGAAACGAGGGGGCGGTGCCCCCGAGATCGACCTGATCCTGGCCAACCCGGGCCGCATCACCGTCTCCCGCAAGGTCCCCGCCGCGAAGCCGGCGCCGAAGGGCATGCCCGAAAACGCCGCGCCGAAACCCTCGCCGCAGGAGGAGGGCGATGGCTTCCAGGTGCTGCAATGGGCGGACCTGGGGGAGCCAGCGGCTCCGCCGCCGCACGATGCCGAGGAAGCCGGCGGTGCGGACGCGCCTCCCGCGATCAAACCTGCCGCTCGTAAGGCGAGGAACAGCCGGGATGAACAGCGCCGGCGCGCCGGCGGGCCCCGCTGCTTCCAGACTCCCCTGGTGCGCGCGCAAGTAGCCATGGCCCGGCTGCACGCGAGCCAGGTGCAGGCGCGCAAGCGCTTCGAGGAAAGCAAGCTCTGGGCCCTCGCGGCCTCCATCGAGGCCGCGGGCCTGCCCCAGCCGATCATGGTCCGCCCGCACCCGGACCTCGCGGGCGACTACGAGGTGGTGGCCGGCGAGATCCTGTTCCGCGCCGCCCAGCTTGCCGGGCTGGAGGAACTGCCGGTGGCGGTCGGCGACCTCTCGGACCGGGACGTTCTGGAGTGCGCCCTGCTGGAGAACCTGCAGCGCCGGGACCTGCCGCTGCTCGACGCCGCCGAGGATTACCGGCGCCTGATCGTCGGCTTCGGCTACAGCGAGGACGAGGTGGCGCGGGCGGCGGGCAAGGAGCGGGCGGTGGTGGCCGGGACGCTGCGGCTGCTCGACCTGCCGCCGGTGGTCAAGGAGATGCTGCGCCGGGGCGAGCTCAACGCCGTCGAGGAGCAGGCGCTGGCCGCGCACTTGAGCCGCGCCGCCGGCAAGACATCTACCGGGGCGGCCGCCAAGGTCGCGGAAGGATCCGCCAGCGGATCCGGCGGCAAGTCCGCCTCGGACGCTCCCGCGGCGCGCCCGGCCAAGTCGCTCGCCGCAGCGACATCCCTCCCGAGACCGGTGACCTGGCATGAAGACCTGACGGCGCAGCAGGCCTGGGCGGCGGCGGGCCGGCCGCTGGCTGACGAGGCCGTGCCCCCTGCCGGGACGACGGCCCTCGGCGAGGAGCTGAACGCCCTCGAACGCAGGCTGCGCCGGGTGCTCGGGCTCGAGGTCCAGATTTCCACGAGCGGGCGCCGGGGCTGCCTCGCCCTGACCTTCACCAGCCTGGTAGAGCTGGAACGGCTCGTCCGCCACCTCTCGGCGTTCGGCGAGGAGGCCGCCAGGGAGCGAACTCGCAGGGACTTGGCGGCATGACGCCCGGCCGGGCCGGCAGTGGCGCGCGTATCGACAAACCAGCCGGCAGCCAAGCCGGACACACGCCCGAGCATCCGGGCGAGCGGAGGTGACCGATGCCCTTTGTGGCGCGCAACAAGGACGGATCGATACTCGCAGTCTTCAACGTGCGGAACGACTGCGCGCGGGAGGAGCTCGGCCCCGACGATGCCGAGTTGCGGAGCTTTCTCGGCCTG
>CBDDCC010000001.1:0-238104 GCA_965225935.1 Rhodospirillales bacterium | reverse complement strand
TCCATCATGGCGATCTTGTCCTGGGAGTCCTTGCAGGGCTTCGCCTTGCCGGCGCCGGTCTGGTCCTCCATGTCCTCCTCGAAGACGGCGTGCTTCAGGTGGCAGGCGCCGCGGTTGGAGGTGGCATAGCCGAGGCCCATGCCCTGGAGGGCGCGGCTGTCGTAGCCGGCGAACTCCTGGCCCTTCACGGTCATGGAGAACTCGGGATGGCCGTACTTCTCGCACATGAGCTTGGAGCCGAGGCCGAGCACCTGGCCGAAGCCTTCGTACTTGCCGGTCTTCTCGGCCATCACGGTGAGCGCCTCGGCGTTGCCGAACTTGAGCTCGATGCCGTCGGTCTCGTCCTTGGTGATGATGCCCCGCTCGTACATTTCCATGGCCGCCGACAGGGTCGCGCCGAAGGAGATGGGGTCCATGCCGTGCTCGTTCATCAGGAAGCCGGCGAAGGTAAGCGCGTCGAGATCATCGACGCCGACCACGGGCCCGAAGGCGTAGGCGGTCTCGTACTCCAACCCGCCCGAGGCGTGCCAGTACTCCTTGCGGTTCACGATGGTGAAGTGCTCCGGATCGACGTGGGCGATGCGCCCGCAGGCGATGGTGCAACCGAAGCAGGCCTTGTTGGCGATCAGGTTCACGTGGCCGTTGGGCTTGGGCGTGACCATGGCCTCCGGATCGATCTTGGAGGTGCCCTCGAACTGGACCTCCTGGAAGTTGCGGGTCGGCAGACCGCCGAACTCCTGCATGAGGTCGATCATGGCGTTGGTGCCGTACTCGGTCAGCTCCTGCCGGGCCTGGCTCTCGGCGAGCAGCTTGTGGCCGCGCTTGACCGCATCCATGAAGCGCTTCGGGTCGTCGACCGTCACGCCCACGGTGCCGTGGCAGGCGACGGCCTTGAGGTTCTTCGAGCCCATGACCGCGCCGACGCCCGAGCGCCCGGCGGCCCGGTGCAGGTCGTTCACCACGCAGGCGTAGCGCACGCCCCTCTCGCCCGCCACGCCGATCGAGGCCACCTTGAGCTGCGGGTTGCGGTGGCGCTCCTTGATCCAGTCCTCGGTGTTCCAAACCGTGGTGCCCCAGATCTCGTCGGCCGGCAGGATCTCCACCTCGTCGTCGACGATGTGGAGATAGACCGGGCTCTTCGCGCGGCCCTGGACCAGCAGCATGTCGTAGCCGGCGAACTTCAGCTCGGCGCCGAACTTGCCGCCGGAGTTGGAGCAGGCGATGGCGCCCGTCAGCGGTCCCTTGGTGATGACCGCGTAACGCCCGCTGGTGGACGCCATGGTGCCGGTCAAGGGCCCGGTGGCGAAGATCAGCACGTTGTCGGGGCCGAGGGGATCGGCCTTGGGATCCATGTTCTCCATGAGGTACTTGGTGCCGAGCCCCCGCTCGCCCAGATAGTCGCGCGCCCAGTCCATGTTGAGCGGTTCCGTTTCGGCCGTGCCCTTGGTGAGGTCGACCCGTAGGATCTTGCGTTGCCAACCCATCGCTTCGGATTCCTCTTCGTCTCGCGTTGCTCTATCCGGACGGGGCTCAGGCCGGCTGGCCCTGGCCGCTCTCGGCCGCCGCCTGCATGCGCGCGTAGCCGGTCCAGTTCGCTTCCACGTAGGTGATGGCGTCGGTGGGGCAGGCCTCGGCGCATTGGGGATCGCCGCCGCAGAGGTCGCATTTCACCACTTTGCCGGTGTCGTGGTTGTAGTTGATGGTGCCGAAGGGGCAGGCGATGGTGCAGACCTTGCAGCCGACGCAGATGCTCTCGTTCACCTCGACCGCGCCTGTATCCAGGTTGCGTGTGATCGCCGTCACCGGGCAGGCCTCAAGGCACCAAGCCTCGGCGCACTGGGTGCAGGTATAGGGAATGGCCCGCTTGCCGTGCTCGAACTCGAAGACCTTGATGCGCGACTTGGCCGGATTGAAGCTGCCTTCGTGCTCGTAGGAGCAGGCCATCTCGCACTGCAGGCAGCTGGTGCACTTGTCCGGATCGATCAGAAGGGCTTTCAGCATGATGTCCCTGTCCCCCAAAGCCTAAGACGAATGTCGGGAGCGCGCCCCGGGCGGGCGGTCCTCGACGGCCCAATATGGCTCTCTGCTGCGGTCTTGCGCCTCCGCCGGCGCCACGACGCCGCGTCTGCGGATCATGGCACCCAAAAAACGCCGCGCCAAGCCCCGAGGTAGGCCGATCGGCGCCGCGTCCGGTGCTGGCCCTTCACATGGCTATGTCTAAATCGAGCGCGCAGAGACGCTCGAACCGACTATTGCTTGTCCGCACTCATTGGACCTTGCGATCGACAGCGTTGGCCAACTGTCCTTCCGTCGGCATTTGATCGCAACGAACATATGAATGATGACCCTCATGCCGACCTGGAACTGGTGCTCCGTGCGGTCTGTGCTACTTGATCATGGATCCGATTGGAGGGAACCGCGGACCAGTTTGAGGGAACCTGACAATCTGTGCCCGCATTTTGGCTCTACAAAGAATTTAGTGGCCAATTGCACGGATTTATGTATGAAAAGGGGTGTTTTTTTTGGGTGGAGATGCCAAATGCTCATTGACTTCCAGGTGACCAATTTCCGTTGCTTCCGCGACCGGCAAACCTTCTCCATGGTCGCCGATTCGCATGACCAGCATATCGACAGCAATACGTTTGACCCTGACTTGGCCTCATTTCCAAGGCTGTTGCGGTCTGGTGTGGTCTACGGGGCGAATGCCGCCGGAAAAACAAATCTACTGCGTGCGTTGCAGTGTATGAAAAATTTTGTGGTAAGTTCAGCGATGGCACCAGCCACTGCACAGCATGATTATACCCCTTTTGTGTTTTCCAAAAAGCACAGAAAAGCCCCAAGCACTTTTGATATCACATTTGCTCGCAATGGCCGTCGTTATGAGTATTCATTCTCTGTTGACTCTGAGAAAGTGATAAGCGAACGCCTAGTCGAACATGTACATGCAAAGGGTAGAGAGTTATTTTTTCGAAAATTTGACAAGAAAAGAAAAGAGTATATCTGGAAATACAGTAGCTATTTGAAGGGACAACGTGCGTCATGGACCAAGCAGACACGGAGCAATGCGTTATTTCTCTCCACTGCCGCCCAACTGAACAGCAGCCAACTGATACCGGTTTTCGAATGGTTTGAAAAACATCTCATCGTGGTTGTTTCCGGGGTCAGTCTGAATGAATCATTGACTTGGAAAATACTACAAGAACCAGAGGGTAAGCGCAGGATTTTACCATTCCTCCGCCAAGCTGATTTCGGGATATCTGATGTCGAGATAGATACACAGACTGTGCCACCAGGAGGAATAGTCGCTGGCGGTAAACATCTAGTCCTTCATAATTATCGGGGAGCAACAGGCCCTCAAATTCACAGAGCGACATTCACGCACACTTGGGGCAATGGCAGCGACCATGCCGAGCTGGAATTCGACGATGAATCGAATGGCACGCAGGTTTTCTTCAAGAACGCGGGGGCATGGTTGAACGTACTTGCAAATGGAGAAGTGCTATTGATCGATGAGATTGACACTAGCCTCCATCCCTTGCTTACTCGATTCTTAATTCGAAGGTTCCACTCATCCAAAACAAATCCAAAAAATGCACAGTTGGTATTCAACACTCACGATCTGTTCTTGCTAGATCAGCAGATTTTCCGCCGAGATCAAGTATGGTTTGTTGAAAAGGGGGGCGATGGAGCATCAAGTCTTTACCCATTGTCAGACTTTAAGCCACGAAATGGTGAGTCCTTGGAGCGTCGATACATTCGCGGCCAATACGGCGCGCTCCCCATTATCAGCGAGACTTTGGAGTAATGGCTCGACGACCAAGAAAAGTGGGACGCACGGCAAAAAGCTACATGCGAAGAGCACCTACAAAGGAACCATATGATGTTGTTCTGATAGTATGCGAAGGAACCAAAACTGAACGATTTTATTTTATTCGGTTAAGAGAGATACACCGCCTCAGCAGCACCAATATTCAGGTTACATCGGCCAATGGGTCGGATCCTATAAGCATCGTAACGTTTGCGGAAGAAAGAGTCGATGATTTCGATCGTGTTTTTTGTGTATTTGATAGGGACAACCATCAAAACTACGATGCTGCCCTCAGACGAATTGCTGATAGCAACGGATCTGGGAAGCTGAATGCGATTACATCATGGCCGTGCTTTGAATTCTGGATACTGCTGCACTTTAAATTCAGTTCTGCAGCTTTTGTATCCACAGGACGTAGATCTCCTTGCGACAATGTGATAGGTGAGTTGCGAAATCATATCCGCGACTATTCAAAAGGACACGCAACTATTTTTGATGATCTACAATCGAGCATGCACAACGCAATAGCCCACGCAGAACGCCTTTCTCGCGAGAACGCCCAGACGCTTTCCAAAAATCCATCCACGAAGGTGCATGAGCTGGTGAAATATCTTCTGCAATTGCGTCGATAGAGGATCGAAGTAGAGAAGTGCTCATACTTTCTGCTTGAGAGGCTGAGAGCGCCGCTATTGTACATTCAGGCAGAAGCTAGTGGGGCAATCCATACAGTTCAATTGGTTGGGGATGTTGCTCGCCCTCGTAACCGTGTCTTGGTGCTCCACTACATACCGAAGGCCCGGCTTTAGGTCTCTGAAACTTTGTGGCCCTATAGGATCAGCGTTCCAACATAGATCAGGGACGCGACACCGCCGCCCGCACCAGGGAGAGCCGATCCGCACCATGAGCCCGCCGCTTGCCGCCCTGGAGATCCGAGGCCTCGAGAAGGCCTACGACCGGCCCGCCGTGGACGGCCTGGACCTCAGGGTGCGGGCCGGCGAGTTCTACGCGCTCCTGGGCCCCAACGGCGCCGGCAAGACCACCACCCTCCGGATCGTCGCCGGTCTGCTGCACCCGGACGCCGGCTCGGTCTCGGTCTTCGGGGTCGACGCCCTGAAGGACCCGGTGGCGGCCAAGCGGATGATCGCCTGGCTCTCCGACGAGCCGATGATCTACGAGCGCCTGAGCCCCTTCGAGTACCTGGAGTTCGTGGCCGGCCTCTGGGGCGTCGACGCCGCCGTCGGCGAGGCCCGGGCCCGCGAGCTGCTCGACTGGCTCGGCCTCGGCCCACACGCCCACGAGCGCTGCCAGAGCTTCTCCAAGGGCATGCGCCAGAAGGTGGCCCTCGCCGGCGCCCTGGTGCACGAGCCGCGCCTCTTGATCCTCGACGAGCCGCTGACCGGCCTCGACGCCGGCTCCGCCCGCCAGGTGAAGGAGGTGCTGAGCGCGCGCACCCGCGACGGCGTCGCCATCGTCATGACCACCCACATCCTGGAGATCGCCGAGCGCATGGCCGAGCGCATCGGCGTCATCGGCAAGGGACGGCTGATCGCCGAGGGCACGCTCGAGGAGCTGCGCCGCCAGGCCGGCAAGGGCGACACCAGCCTGGAGGACATCTTCCTCGACCTGGTGGCGGAAGAGAGCAGCGCCGCGTGAGCCAGCCGGCGACCCTGCCCTGGTTCGCCCAACACGAGCTGCGACTCTTCTGGCGCGACTGGACCGCCATGATGACCGGCGGCAAGCGCCGCCGCGAGCCGGTGCTGGCCCTCGTGGTGGGCGTCTTCGTGCTGCTCATCCACGGGATCGCCTGTGTCGTCGTCGCACCCTACGCCGAGGCCGGGATCGTGCCGGACCAGGCGACGCTGGTCACCATCACAGCGAGCGCCTTCCTCGCCTGGACGCTGATGCTGTCCCAGGCCATGGAATCTGTGACACGGGCCTTCTACTACCGCGCCGACCTCGACCTGATCCTCTCCTCGCCGGCCTCGGCGCGGCACCTCTTCGCCGTGCGCATCGCCGCCATCGCGCTTTCCAGCACGCTCCTGACCACCCTGCTGGCCAGCCCCTTCATCAACGCGCTGGCCTTCTACGCCGGGCCCCGCTGGCTGGCCGGCTACGGCCTGCTGCTGGCCATGGGCGCCTTCGCCGCCAGCCTGGCCCTGGTGCTGACGGTGGGGCTGTTCCGCCTGGTCGGCCCCAAGCGGACGCGGCTGGTGGCGCAGGCGCTCTCGGGCCTGGTGGCCGCCGCCTTCGTGATCGGCGTGCAGGGTGCGGCCATCCTCTCGACGGGCAGCCTGTCGCGCTATTCCCTGCTGAGCTCGGACGGCCTGCTCGCCGCCCTGCCGGGGCCCGACAGCCCGCTCTGGTGGCCGGCCAAGGCGGCCATGGGGAACCCAGGGGCGCTGGCCCTGGTCCTCGGCCTGAGCCTCTCTCTGCTCGCCGTTGTGATCGCGATCTTCTCTGCAAACTTCGAGCACCACGTGAGCGCCGCGGCCGGTGTCGCCCAGCCGGGCGGCAGGAGCCGCCGCGGGCGCGCCGCTTTCCGCCGGGCCTCGGTCAAGCAGGCCCTGCGCCGCAAGGAATGGGCGCTCCTGCGCCGCGACCCCTGGCTCTTGTCCCAGACCCTGATGCAGATCCTCTACCTGCTGCCGCCGGCCCTGCTGCTGTGGCACAACTTCGGGGACAACGTGAGCGCCCTCCTGGTCATGGTGCCGGTGCTGGTCATGGCCTCGGGGCAGCTCGCCGGCGGCCTCGCCTGGATCGCCGTCGCCGGCGAGGACGCGCCCGAGCTGGTGGCCTCGGCGCCGGTCTCCATGGGGAGCGTCTTGTCGGCCAAGATCGAGGCGGTGCTGGGCGCCGTCGCCCTGGTGGTGACGCCCCTGGTGCTGGCGCTGGCGATCGCTGCGCCCCGGCTCGCGGCCGTCGCGGCACTGGGGATCGTGGTCTCGACGCTGGCGGGCACCATGATCCAGATCTGGTTCCGGGCCCAGGCGCGGCGCAGCACCTTCCGCCGCCGCCTCATCCCCTCGCGCATCGCCACCCTCTCGGAGGCGCTCTGCTCCATCCTCCTGGCCGGCACGGCGGCGCTCGCCGCGGCAGGCTCCTGGCTCGCTCTCGGCCCCGCCGTCATGACGGCGCTGACGCTGGCCGGCACTTGGCTGATTCGGCCGCGCTAGCCGGCGCCTCCTACCTACCCCTGTTCCGCCATCCCCAGATGCTCCAGCTCGGCCGCCCCGCGGGGCGCATCTTGGGAGAGGAAGAACCGCTCCAACTGGGGCGGCGCGAGCGAGGTTTGGGACGAAGAGGTGGGCGAGCCTCGCACCACTGACCGGAGTTCTGGTACGAGCGGACGTAATTGCTCAGGGCTCGATAGGTCGATATTTGGCGAACGCTAACCTTCTGAGGAAGGTTCGACGAAGGACCACTCAGCAATCACGAAACCGCGCTTCACTCCGCCCATTTCACAGGGCCCGGTTCCATACGCTCTACGCGCCCGCAATCCAATGATGGATCGCGCAAATTGACGTTCAACTTCTCTTGTGGCAGGGTCTCCCGCATGAACTGGCTGTCCCATCGATCGTCCTCGCGGATCAACTCCCACGACCCTTCGGGGCCGGACGGGTAGCGCATGCGCTGAGAACTCGAACAGCCAGATAGCTCAACCCCAAGGCTCCGCCGCTCCGGCCGAGCCTTTTTTCTTGCCTAGCCTCCGCCGGACGTTCCGGACCTGAAAGGAGGCAAGATGCTCGCGCTCAAGTTCATACGTGCAAACCCCGACACGGTCCGCCGCGCCCTGTCAGCCAAAGCGATTTCCCTCGACCTAGACAACTTGCTCGAGCTGGACGCCAAGGTCATGTCAGTCACGCGACGCTTGGATGACCTGCGCGCCGAGAAAAGGCAACTCAGCGCGTCATTCCACAAGCTCTCCGACCGGGCCCGCGCGGATCAGGCCAAGCGGTCTCGTGCGCTCGATCCTGAGATCGACGCTCTAGAAAGGACTTTGGCAACGGATCGGGCGGCGCTCGACGGCCTTCTTCTTCGCGTCCCCAACATTCCCTGGGACGAGGCACCGGTCGGTCCTGACGCCAATGCGAACGTCGTCCTGCGCCGGGAAGGCACGCCGCCGCGCTTCGACTTCGAGCCGCGCGATCATGTGGAGCTGCTGGAGTTGAACGCCTGGGCAGAGCTATCCAAGGTTTCCAAGGTCTGCGGCTCGAGGACCTATGCTCTAAAGGGGCGCTTGGCCGTGCTGGAGCAGGTCTTGATACTTCACGCCCTGCTGCGCTTGACTGCGGCGGAATTCACGACCCTGTCCGTACCGGCACTGGCCCGCGAGGCTGCTTTCGTCGCCTCCGGCTATCTCCCATTCGGCGAAGAGGATGTTTTTCCCCTGCTCCAGGACGGCCTGCTGCTTTCGGGGACGGCGGAGATCGTGCTCAATAGCCTGCATAGCGGCGAGATTTTGAGCGAGGATCAGCTACCGCTCTGTTACGCCGGGATCTCACCCTGCTTCCGGCGAGAGGCAGGAAGCGCTGGGCGCGACGTACGCGGCCTGTTGCGCGTGCACCAGTTCATCAAGGTCGAACAATTCGTGCTGTGCCGTGGAGACCCCGAGGAGTCAGCGCGCTGGCACAGCCGCCTGCTGGCCAATGCCGAGGCGCTGTTGAGAGACCTGGAACTGCCTTATCAGGTCGTCGAATGCGCGACCGGCGACATGGGGGCTGGGAAGTTCCGCATGAACGACATCGAGACCTGGGTGCCGTCGCTGGCTAGGTACCGCGAAACCCACAGTTGCTCCAGCCTGCACGACTGGCAGGCACGGCGAAGCAACCTGCGCTACCGCAGCCAAGCTGGCCGGGTTCTCCTGGTTCACACTCTCAACAACACGGCAATCGCCAGCCCGCGGATCCTGGTGCCCTTGCTCGAGAATCACCAGACTGCGGATGGACGTGTGCGCCTACCGGAGCGACTCAGGAGCTACTTCGGGGGCGATGAGTTCCTGTGAGGCTTTGATTGGATCACCAAGGTGCATTCTTCAAGACATCCATTCGGGTCTGGACCGCATGAAGCACTGTTTTTGTGATCCACAAGCCGACACTCGAACCTCAGCTTGCCGATGGCCGAGTTGGTTCAACCTCGGAGGTACCGATCACCTGCCAGGCAAATTCGCTTCCGGACGCTAGCCCGACTCTCGAGGATGTTGCGGATCGAGTCGAAGAAGCAGGGCCGCTTGGCGCCGAGCACATGCGCCGGCAGGCCGGCCGCAGCCAGCTCCTGGCTCGCCCCAGGCCCCGCTGTCATGACGGCGCTCGCGCTCGCCGGCACCTGGGCGATCCGCCCGCGCTAGCGGGCACCGCTCACCTACCCTCGCTCCGCCAGCCCCAACGGACGCAACGGCCTGTGCCTCGGAAGGTCTGCGTTTTGCCAGAGGCCGCTATGGCACGTAGGTGGGTCAGTCGGGCTGTCGGCCGCGAACGCGAACGAAGACATAGGTGCTTTGCAATGCGCTCTTGTCCTTGATCGACAGCGTCACGCTGACCTGGTCCAACCGATACTGGCGAAGGTCGTAGTAGTCGGGATGACTGACACGCTGGTCCTGGCTCAGCTCTGCGCGGTCGCCAAAGCACTCCTGCAACGACTGATCGTATGCGTCGAACGTGCCGTAGGCTCCAGCCGTCCGATAGGCAAACTTCCAGGCGCAGTAATAGGACTTCTCACCCGACAAGGACCGGGCCGTGGCGCAGTCCTCGGCGCCGGGCAGCATGACTGGAGTTGCGGCTTCGCCCGATTCCGTCTTCCAGTTCGAAAAGTTTGAATGGGCCTCTCGGACCAGAACGTTCATGTCTTCGCAAAGCTCGTCCGCGCGGGCCGCCCCACATAGAGCGATCACCAATGCCGACGCCAAGCAAAGCATCGAGCTCGTGAGTCCGAGGCCAAGCGCTGTTTGGGCATTTGACAATTCTGCGCCCATTGGCGGGCAGAGCGTTCGGTCCAATAACGAAAGATACTCCAATCAGCAAGTGGAGTGTCGATTCTCGAGGGCAGAGCGGACGCGCCGGTCATCCGCTGGAACGTCCGACCCTAGCCAACAGCCGGCTATCACCGCTTCCAACATTTATTGACAGCCCATGCAAGCTGACCTCGGGAGCTCTGCGACATTTCCAGGTAATGGCGCGCTGGTGAAACGACCAATTCTGCCCGACAAGCGGTTCAGGCATGTCATGTTCTCTCTATGCAGGCCAAATCGAAGGTTGGCGGCGAAGGTCGAAATCTGACGAGCTGTTGAAAAAGTCGGCGAGTCGCGCAGTCAAAGCAATTAAATAATTGGCCGAATAGTCGATGCGAATCAATATTGCGTCGAGGGCAGCGAGGAAGAATCAACCTTGCGCATCGACGGGCTCAAAATCCCTTTTTAAAGCAACAGCCTCAACCAAGACCGGTCATAGAATGAGCACAAAGTGCGCACAGATGCCGATTGTCCGCTGGTTCTGGGTCCAAGTTCTAAGTGCAAACAGATTTCTCTCTAGAGGCAGCCATTCTACAATAAACTGCCTACAGCAAGGGAGATTGTACGATCACAGGTGGGTGATCGTGGGTAGAAGTTCGCGCCTCATTGCGTTACTATTTCTAGTTACAAAAGGAATGGTGAGATCTTCGGCGATGCTTTCACATCGAAAAGCGTCAATCTTGTGTCTATGGGTTGTTAGCTGTCTGTTGGCTGACACTGATGTGGTCCAGGGGCAAACAATCGATCCGCAGTCTGAAGTGATTCTTGAGAATGATATTTTGATCAGAAGGGAATTGGATCGGATTGACGCGGTCTTGCCCAAACTCCAAGCAGAACGTGACGATTGGGATGTCCTTAGGGGGGCGCTCGACCAAACCGAAAACAAATTTAAGAGCGCCCAGTTGAATATTGCGCCTGATTTAGCAAACAAGGTACAGGCCAAGTTAACTGAGCTCCAGACGTTAGAATCCCCGTCGCTCACGCCTGAGTTGTCGCCGGTTCCTGATTGGTTCTCCGATCTTCCAGAAATTCAGTGGCGCTCTGTCGACGAAATGCGTTCTGCCATGCGGAGTGTTCGGAACATTCAGCCCGGTCGAGGTCAGACTGGACTCATCATAAGAACTGCAAAAGTTTTGCTCGAACTGACCAATCTTGTGACGAGCCTGGACAACTTATTCGACAGATTCTCAAACCGCGTTTCGATCCGATGTGGATACGATAATGCGATCTTCGAGCAAAATAATGACAGACTCAAGCAAGTTATCCTGGTCAGTGATGCAGTTCGGTTCCTTTCGGATTGCAATAACGCGCTCCAAACAGAATTGTTCAAGGAATCGTTCGAAAGTTTTCGATCTGATCTAATTTCACTAGTAAGTGAAGCAAAAGGACGAGCAGACTCTCGGATAAATGAATTGGACTCCCGAATCACTAATCTGCAGGATAGACAAATTACTTTACAACAGAAGCTATCTAGAAGAACAGAGATAAGCGATACGCTAATCCGTTACGCTCTTCCTGCTTTTGGTGCATTGATTTTGTTTCTATTACTTGTACCTCGTGTATACTCCCAGACAGTACAGGCGGCCATTTTTGGTCAAGGATTGTTGCTTGAAGTGTTGACTGTATTTCTGCTGACAGCGTCCATTTTGATTCTTGGACTAGCTGATAAGATACCAAAGGATGCGTTGGGCACACTGCTCGGGGGTATCTCTGGCTATGTTCTCGGCCGGACTTTGGGTGCGCGCCGAGGTCAAAGGGTAGACCAACCAGAATCACTCCCGCCAGCGCCTCCAGCGGCGGCGCCACCGGCGCCTCCCCCAGCGCCTCCGCCTCCGTAATAGGCTAGCTAGTCGTGAGATGCTGAAGCGGCACATGTGGCTAGTTCGACTGGCGAGTCCAACTCGCCACCGATATTCTCGTTCCAGCTAGTTTCAAGCCTGGGATTTGAACGTCATCCTAGTTTGTCCGAGTTGGGATCACCTTCGGACGTACCCCTCACCTGCCAGGAAAGTCCGCTTCCGAGCGCTAGCCTGACCCTCGAAAGTGTTGCGGATCGAGCCGAAAAAGGAGGGCCGATTGGCGCCAAGGGCGTGCGCCCGCCTACCTCCGCTCCGTCAGCCCCAGACGCGCCATCTCGGCCGCCCGGCGGGGCGCGTCTTGGGAGAGGAAGAACTCGTCCAGCTGGGGCGGGGCGACCGAGGTCTGGGACAGCATGTCGTGGATCTGGCCCCGGTGATGCACCTGGTGGACGAAGAGGTGGGCGAGCACCCGGTGGAGCGGGTCGTGTGAGAGGGCGCCGGCCTCGTCGACGATGCCGACCGGCGCGCCGAGGCGCTCGGGCGCCAGCCCTTCGACGAGGGCAACGAGGGCGCGGTCCTCGGCCAACTGGAACTCGGCCAGGGCCGCCAGATCGCCGTCCACCTCCGCGGCGCCCAAGGCCTCCGGCACGGGCTCGCCGGCGATGCGCGCGAGATAGCGGCGCTGGACCAGCAGCAGGTGCTCGAAGGTGTTGCGGATCGAGCCGAAGAAGCAGGGCCGCTTGGCGCCGAGCGCGTGGGGCGGCAGGCCCGATGCGGCGGCGTAGAGCCGGTGGTTGCTCCAGAGGTTGTTCTCGGCCTGGAGCAGGAAAAGCGAACCGGCCGAGACGTGGGCCGGGGCGGAGTCAGGCATGGCGTGCAGTCTCCGGCGCCGTGGACGACAGGTAGGAGGGGCGGAGCGGACAGCGGCAAGGCGCCGGCCAGAAAAGGGCCGGCGGCCCGGGGAGCACCGGGCCACCGGCAAGGCAGGCAGCTTCGCGTCGATCGAGCAAGGGGCGAAGTCCTCGCGTGCGGCAGGCCTAGGCGGCCTTGTCCCAGCGGTTGTCGTTGACCGACCCTTCGGCAACGCTGTCGTCGTAGCGCACCTGCTCGGGGGCTCGGACCAGCCGGGTCGGATGCTCGAGCTTTCCGGCCACGAGCCCATCCGCGACCTCCGGGATCTGCTCCCGGGAGATGCCGATGTCGGCCAGCAGCCGGTCGTCCTTGGCCGACAGCTCCCGGATCACGTCCCGCCGCATCCGGGCACTCTGGTAGGCGGACCAGGCGGTCGAGGCCAGGTGGACGATGCCGCCCGCGACGCGGGCCAGGATGGGGCGCCGCCTCGGGCCATCGGGGCGCCGCCTCGGGCCGTCGGCGCGCTGCGGCGCGCCCAGACCGCGGTGCGGCTCTTGCAGGCTCGGGCTCAGATACCACTCCGGGGCCACCCGGTTGACCAGCATGCCTGCGGCTTCCAGAACGACTAACATGGCTTATCTCCTTTCTATAAATTCTCAACCGCCGAGGATCGAGAGATTGTTCCGTTGCATTGAATTTGGCTTGAAATATGGCCTACGACAAACGATGTTTCGTCAGGTGACGATTTAGAAATTTTCATAGATAGACGGATGGCCCGAAACCTGCCCCCGCTGAACTCGCTGCGCGCCTTCGAGGCCGCCGCCCGCCAGCTCAGCTTCACCAAGGCGGCCGAGGAACTGCACGTCACCCCGGCCGCCGTCAGCCACCAGATCAAGGCGCTGGAGGAGCAGCTGGGCGTGGCCCTGTTCCGGCGCCTGACCCGCGCCCTCAGGCTCACCGAGGCCGGCCAGGCGGCCCTGCCGTCCTTGCGCGACGGCTTCGACAAGCTGGCCGAGGGCGTGGCCCGCGCGCGCGCCCACGAGACCAGCGGCGCCGTCACCGTCAGCGTCGGCCCCTCCTTCGCCGCCAAGTGGCTGGTGCCGCGCCTCGATCGCTTCCGCATGGCCCACCCGGACATCGAGGTGCGCATCGACGCCACCGATCAGTTGGTCGACTTCGAACGCGACAACGTCGATCTTTCGATCCGCTTCGGCAGCGGCCACTACCCCGGCCTGGAGGTCGAGCCGCTGTTGATTGAGGAGACGATCTTTCCGGTCTGCAGCCCGGCCCTGCTGGAGGGCCCGCAGCCGCTGCGCGAGCCCACGGACCTGCGCCACCACACCCTGCTCCACCTGGACTGGGACCTGGAACGGGTGACCGCGCCGAGCTGGCGCATGTGGCTGCTCGCCGCCGGCGTGCACGACGTCGACTACATGCGGGGTCCGGTGTTCAGCATGGAAAGCCTGGCGCTGCAGGCGGCCATGGAGGGCCAGGGGGTGGCGCTCGTCAGCTCTGTGCTCGCCGGCCACGACCTGGCGGCGGGGCGCCTTGTCATGCCCTTCAACCTCAGCGTCTGCGACCCGCTCGACTTCCGCTATTTCGTGGTGACCCCGAAGCGCACGGCGGAGCTGCCCAAGGTGGCCGCCTTCCGCGGCTGGCTTCTGGCGCAGGCGGCCGAAGAGCAGTCCGGCAAGGGCCAGGAGACGGCTAGTACCCCCTATCACAGGTAGGCGTGCCGTGGGATCGCGCCCAGGTGTCGGCCGGGTAGGAAGGGGCGCGCAGGCGATGCCCGTCCATCGGCAAGCGTCCCTGACGCCCTCCGGGGGCGCCTGGGCGCGACCCGCAGGGCGGGATTGCAGGCCTTTCGGACATCGTCGTGCGGCGCTCGTGATGCGCCCAGCATCACCGCGCGCCGCACTCCTAGCCGAAAAATCCTGCAATCCCGTCCCACGGTACGCCTACCTGTGATAGGGGGTACTAGGTAAGCGGCCTCACCAGTCCGCGCACTGGCGCTGGACCCGCCGATACTCCTCGGGAGAATCGATCTCCTCCTGGGCCCGGCGCATGGACTCCCGCAGTCTCTGCATGACCGGCTTCAGGAGCTTCTCGATGGTCGCCTGGGTCTGATCCTGGGCGCGCTCGACGGACTCGACCAGCAGCGGCGCGCGCGGCTTCGGGATGGTGAGCGCCGTAAGCGCGCTGCGCACCTGCTGCACCGAGCCGGTGAGATGGGAGCGCGCCACGCTGGCGTGCTTCTCCTCGTGGGTCAGGATGGCCTTGTAGGGACAGGACGTGGGGTCGTATTCCGAGGCGATGAAGATATCGAGCGTTTCGTAGCGCAGCAGCACCTTGATGCGCTCGACCCAGAAGCAGCTGCCGCCCTCCTCCAGGGGCAGGTTCATGTAGTAGGTGGAGGTGCCCGCCTCGAGGCTCGAGGAGGTCAGGCCCAGGACGCTGTAGTTGGGGCCGTGGATGGCCATGTCGCCGAGGTCCGCGCGGCTGCGGTCGCGGCGCAGGTTGACCTGGGGAATCTCGATCTCGACGTCGATCCGGTAGTCGCCCGGCTGCGGCGGACAGGCCTCGGCCGAAGCCGGCCCGGCAGCGGCGGTCCAGGCCAGCAGCGCCGCCAGGAGGGCGCCCGGGACCACCGCCGTTCTCTTCATCGCGCCGCCGTTCCTACGCTTCAGGCATCGCCCGCGAGGGACACGCCTAGCGCTTTCAGCACCTTGAGCTGGAAGTCGTGCACGGCGTGCTCGCTCTGGCCCGTGCCCTCGTCGTCGACCATGAAGCGCCCCTGGCGGTAGCCCCTGGAGTGCAGGCCCCGCTGCACGCTTTCGACGATGGGCACATCCTCGACCCGCACCACGTCGACGAAATCGATCACCTCCTGCTCCTCGGCCGTCGGCTCGGCCTGGGGCAGGTACCACTCGATGGTCTGCAGCGTGCGCTCGGGCGCGAGCGGCGTATTGTGGAACATGGTCAGCTTGCCGCCCGGGTAGTACTCGAAGACCGTGTTCGGCCAGACCAGCCAGCTGCCGAAGTCCTCGCCCCGGGGCCCTTCCGCGGTCGAGAAGCTGTAGCCCTGGTCGGCGCCGCAGTTGCCGCTGGTGTGGACGTGGTAGGCCTCGTGCACGGCGATCCGGTAGCTCGACATGTCGAGCGCCGCGGTGGAGAGGCTCGGGTGCGCCACCGGGCAGTGGTAGCACTCGGCGTAGTTCTCGATCACGTTCTTCCAGTTGGCGGCGACCTCGATCTGCTTGCGGTAGGCGCTCGCCAGCTTCTCCGGCGCCGGGCCGAAGGAGAGGAACTCCTTCTCGAACGCTTCCAGCCCGCTTCGAAGCGGCGGCGCCTCGGGATCGAGGTTGAAGAAGACGAAGGAGCAGAGCTCCTCGACCCGCACCGGGCTGAGGCAGATCTCGGCGGCGTCGAAGCCGTCCACCTGGTCGCTGTTGCGCGCCGCGCGCAGGCGTCCGTCCATGCCGTAGGACCAGGCGTGATAGGGGCAGGTGATGACCGCCTTAAGGTTGCCCTCGCCTTCCAGCAGGCGGTGGGCCCGGTGCTGACAGACGTTGTAGTAGCCCCGCAATTGGCCCTTGCCGTCGCGCACCAGGATCACGCTCTCGTCGCCAACCTCCCGGGTGACATAGTCGCCCCGCTTGGCGAGCGCGCTCACATGACCGGCGCACTGCCAGCTGCGGTAAAAGATCTCGTTCTTCTCGTGCTCGAAGATGGCGGGCCGGTAGTAGAAGTGGCCCGGCAGCGTATAGGAGCGACCCGGCTTGCGGTCGATCCGCTCGAGAAACTCGTCCGATAGAAACGCCGCCGTCATGTCCCACCTCCCGGCTCGCAAACTCGGATGGATCCATCCCCTGCCCGGAGCCTAGCCGGGCCCTGCTGAGAGCATAATTCCGGGCCGGAAGCCGAGACAAGCGCGACGTGGGCGGAGCCGGGCAGCCGCCGGCTGTGCCGCCCGGACCGTCCCACGTTCCGCGCCCCGCAGAGTTTCCGGCCTCGCTGATTCCATACCTAAGAAAGATCCACTAACTATCTATAAATAATTGACTATCCGAGAGGGGTGTGCAGAAGAACGACGGTCTCAGCGAATGCATGAGCGGGGACACCGGCGACAGGCAGGCGCGCGGGGTCCGTCGGACCCGCGCGGTCCCGGGCTGACGTGGGAGGACAAGAACGGCACCTAGCCCCCGAATAGGTGCTACTATTCCGGGCCCGCAGCCGGGCGGAGCGAAATGCGGGACTACGAGAGAACGGGCCACGCTGAAGGCGGGCCATTAGGGGGCATGTCATGAGGGATGAAGCGGGCAACGGGGCGGACCCGGGGCGCCAGGTCAAGATCTCCTGCCGCAACATCTGGAAGGTCTACGGCCCCGACTGCGACTCCTTTTTCGAGCAGGGAAACGGCGTAGTCGACGACCCGGCGGCGCTCTGCGAGCGCATGCGCGCCGAGGCCCACGTGGTGGCGGCGAGCAACGTGACCTTCGACGTCCATGTCGGGGAGATCTTCATCATCATGGGCCTCTCGGGCTCCGGCAAGTCGACCATGGTGCGCTGCCTCTCGCGTCTGGTGGAGCCGACCGCCGGCGAGGTGCTGCTAGACGGTGACGACCTGCTGAAAGCCTCCGACAGCGAGCTGATCGAGATCCGGCGCCACAAGATGGGCATGGTGTTCCAGAACTTCGGCCTGCTGCCCCACCTGACGGTGCTGGAGAACGTCGCCTTCCCGCTCAAGGTCCAGGGCACCGGCAAGGCGGACCGCACGGCCCGGGCGCTGGAGATGATCGAGCTGGTCGGTCTCGAAGGCCGCGAGAACGCCTTCCCCCGCCAGCTCTCCGGCGGCCAGCAGCAGCGCGTCGGCATCGCCCGCTCGCTCGCCGTCGAGCCCGAGCTCTGGTTCCTCGACGAGCCCTTCTCGGCCCTCGACCCGCTGATCCGCCGCCAGATGCAGGACGAGTTCCTGCGCCTGCAGCGGATGCTGCACAAGACCATCGTCTTCATCACCCACGACTTCCTCGAGGCCCTGCGCCTGGCCGACCGCATCGTCATCATGAAGGACGGCGGGGTGGTGCAGCTGGGCACGCCCGCGGACCTTGTGCTGCGCCCGGCAGACGACTACGTGGCCGAGTTCACCAAGGACGTGCCGCGCGTCAGGGTCATCACGGCGGGTGAGATCATGGAGGCCGGCGGCGACGGCCTCGACCCGGCCTATGGCGTGGCGACCGAGACGACGCTCGAGGACCTCATGCCGCGCATGGCCCATCATCCCGAGGGCCTGGCGATTCTGGACGACGGCGGCGCGGTGGTCGGGCGGGTAACTCCCCAGGACATCGTGCGCGCCTTGGCCACCGCCGAGGCGGGCGAAAGCACCGAGGCCGCCGAAGCCTGACAGATCCGCCGCACCGTGCGCGTGGGGCTGCCCCGGCGGCCTCCTGCGGTGGCATGAGAAGACGCGAGGCCGCCCACCCGTGAAGCGGACCGAGACCCTGGCGAAGCTGGCCTGCGCCTATTCGGGCGTGGTCTGGGGCGTCTTCTGGATCCCCCTGCGGGCGCTCGGCGATGCCGGCATCAGCGGCGCCTGGGCCACCGTGGTCTTCTACCTGGCGGGAGCGGTCTTGGTGCTGCCGGTCGCCCTCTGGCGCTGGCGCCGCATCGCCGAGGGCGGCCTGAGCCTGCAAATCACCGGCGCCGTCACCGGCGGCGCCCTGGTGCTCTACGCGGACTCCCTGGTCCTCACCGACGTCATCCGGGCCATGCTGCTCTACTACCTGACCCCGGTCTGGAGCACCCTGCTGGCGCGGATCTTCCTGAAGGAGCCGATCACCGGCATCCGCTGGCTCGGCATCGCGCTCGGCTTCGCCGGCATGCTGGTCATCTTCGGGATCGACGTCGGCATTCCCCTGCCCCGCAACATCGGCGACTGGATGGGCCTGGCGGCTGGTTTCGGCTGGGCCGTGGCGGCGGTGCGCATCCGCGGCGACGAGGGGAACCACGCCATCGAATTCACCGTGATCCACACCCTCTGGGGCGTGCCGCTCGCGGTCCTGGTCGCCCTGCTGCCGTTCACCGCCTCGGGCACCGCGCCGCCGGCCTCCGCCACGCTCGGCGTGCTGCCCTGGCTGGTGCCCGTCCTGCTGCTCATCGTCATCCCGGGCAGCTTCGCCGCCATGTGGGGCGCCTCGCTGCTCAGCCCCGGCATCGTCGGCCTGCTGTTCATGACCGAGATCAGCGTCGGAGCCTTCACCGCGGCCATCTGGGCGGACGAGCCCTTCGGCCTGCGCGAGATCCTGGGAATCCTGCTGATCACCGCGGCCGGTTTGGCGGAATCCGTACCCGACCTGCGCGCCTGGCTCAAGCGGCGCCGCGCCGCGCGCGGGGCCTGATGCGCGCCCCGCCCGCGCGGTTCGGCCTACTTGCGGTAGGCGAAGGATTCGTCGAAGCGGCCCTCGATGTAGGCGCCGCAGGTGGTGGGAGGATAGCGCGGCGCCTCGCCGGCCGGCAGCAACGCCGCTGGGTCGATCACGGTCTCGGCGTCGGGGTCCCAGGCGAAGACGAGGGAGATGCGCTCCTGACCGCTGCTGTTCACCACCCGGTGCGGCGTCGAACGGAAGCGGCCGTTGGACCAGCGCGCCAGCAGGTCCCCCACGTTGATCACCAGGGTGCCCGGGATGGGGTGGGCGGTCACCCATTCGCCGGCAGCGCTCTCCACCTGCAGGCCGCCTACCTCGTCCTGGCAGAGCACCGTCAGGCAGCCGAAGTCGGTGTGGGCGCCGGCGCCGAACTGGCTCTGGCCGAGACCGGCCGGCTGGGGCGGATAGTAGACAACGGAGGCTCGGGAGATGGGCCGGTCGACGGTCTTGAGGAAGGCGCCCGGCGGTTGGTCGAGGCCGAGAGCGAAGGCGCGCATGAGCTCGAGGGCGCAGCCCTCCGCAGCCGCGAAGAATTCCATCAGGGCCTCGCGGAAGCCCGCCGGGCTCTCGGGCCAGAGGTTGGCCGGCCGGAAACGGTTCTCCGCGCCGCCTTCCTTCGCCTCGTCCTCCGTGGGCTCACAGCCCCAGACGAAGCTCTCCTTGTAGTCCGTGCGCTCGTTGTCGCGCATGCGCGCACCGCCCAGGCCCAGGAAGCCCCGGTGGAAGCGGTTGACCCGGACCCGCGCCTTGACCTCCTCGGGCTGGGCGAAGAAATCCCGGGCGGCCTTCCGCGCCGCCACGATCACCGGCTCGGGGATACCGTGGCCGGCCACGTAGAAGAAGCCGATGCCCTCGACCGCCGCACGGATCTTCGCCGCCACCGCCGCCACCGCCTTGGCCTCGCCGCCGCCCGAGAGCGCGGCCATGTCGATCACCGGGATCTCCGAGGCCTCGATGTGTTTCGCCGTCGCGTAGCTCATGTCTCACGCCGTTCTGTCTCGCCGTCCCTCATCTTCCCCGCCTCCTTGCCATAGGATCAAGCCCTATCCGCGCCCAACTCCCGCACCATGAGGAGGTCGAAGTCGGTCTCGGCGCCCGAGGCAACCTGGAAGCGGCGCCGGCCGACGACGGCAAATCCGTAGCGCTCGTAGAAGCGGATGGCGCCCTCGTTCTTCTCCCAGACATCGAGGTAGAGGCGCAGGGAGGTAGCCAGATCCGTGTGCGCCAGCGCCGCCTCCATGAGGCGCGTGCCAACCCCCTTGCTGCGACATGGTTCCCGCACATAAAGACGCCGGAGTTCCCTTGCGCCATCGAGATCGCAGCCGGGCAAGTCCTCGCTCAGAGCCGGGTCCGGCGGACCGAACTGGAGGAACCCGATCAGCTCGCCCTGGGCCAGCGCCAGCAGGATCGTGTCCTGCTCCAGCTCCGCCGCCAGACGTTCGACCGACAGGCTTGCCGCCATGTGGTGGGCGAGATCGGCCGCGCTCATGGAGCCGCCGAAGGCGCCGGCATAGGTCTGCCGCGCCAGGGCCGAGAGAGCCGGCAGGTCGCGCGCCGACGCTTCGCGGATCTCCACGGGTTCCCCGCTTCCGCCGATGCTCAATCGTGGCCGTAGTAGCCGATGGTGTCCCCTTCGAGGGTGACGCCGAGCCCGTTCAGGAGGCGGTTCGCGTAATTGAAGTAGCAGCAGACCTGGTTGACCTCCAGGATCTCGCCGTCGTCGGCGCCGGCTGCGCGCATGGCCGCCACGTCGTCCTCGCACATGTCCTGGGGCGCGAGGGTGAGCTTGCGGGCGTAGCGCAGCATGGCGAGCTCCCGGCCCTCGAAGACGCGCTCTGGCGCGTCCTCCCGGAGCGCGGCCAGGATGGCGTCGGCCCGCGCCTCGTCGCCGATCAGGTGCCGGGCGTTGGCGAAATGGTTGGTCAGGCTGTAGGCGCAGCCGTTCAAGATGCTGGTGTAGGAAGCAATGGTCTCCAGGAGCCAGTCCGGCAGCCGGTTGTTCGGGTTGTGGAGGACGCTGCGGTAGAGCACCACGTGGCCTTCCAGGGTATGGGGGCGCAGGCTGTGGATCTTCATCACGTTGTCCACCGTGCCCGCGGGGCTGCGTGCCATCTCGTAGTAAGGCTCCAGCGCCTCCGGCGCCTCGTCCTCGTCGATCATCTCGATCCAGGCGCTCATTGCCCGCCACCCTCCTCTTCCTTCGGTTCCTTCGTCTCGACACCGAATCTCACGGTCCCGTCCCGCCCGAACTGCTCCAGCAGCCCCTCGCGCCACGCGATGGTGCGGCGGTAGGAGGCGGCGACGGCCGCCGGGTCCTCCTCGCCTTCGCTCTGCCCAGCGGTCTCCGGCTCCTCATCCGCCGTTTCCGCCGCCATGAAGGCATCCGGCCCCGTCGCCAGCGCATGCCCCGCGAGGCCGCCCATCAGCACCGCCACCTCCGGCCAGCCGGCCTGGAGCATCCAGCTCGCCGTCAGCACTGCGCGTGCCTCGTCGTCGTCCACTAGGCAGAGCCGGGCGTTGCGGGTCGCGATGTAGTCCTCGATGCAGCCCGCCAGCTGGCCGCCGGGCACCCAGCGCGCGTCCGGCAGGTGCCCAGCCTCGAACTCCTCGCGGCTGCGCACGTCGATCAGATAGAGGGTGCGCCGGTCGGCCTCGCTGCGCCAGGCGTCGAGCTCGCCGGACGTGAGCCGCCCCACGCCGAAGCGTTCGGCGATGCGCGCCGCCATTTTCTGTCCCTCGGCCTTGCCGCTTTCGGGCGCCGGCCCGGCGACGCGGTCCGCGCCCCGTTCCAGCGCGCCGCCGGCCAGCACCCAATCCATGGTGCCCTCGTCGAGGGAAAAGACCGGGTTCCGGAGTCCCGCGTTTATGAGGGACTGGCAGCCGAGGATGCCCCGGGTCTTGCCGCCGCAGTGGACCACGACGGTCGTGTCCGTCTCGGTCAGCAGGGGATGGATGCGCCGGATCAGCTCCGCCGCCGGCAGATTGAAAGCGCCCGGCACCGTCGCGTCGTGGTACTCGCCGAACGGCCGGCTGTCGACGATCACCAGGGGCTCGCCCGACTCCCGGCGGCGTGCCAACTCGGCGCCGTCGATGCGGGGCGTGCCGTAGCGCGCCTGCACGTGGAGGCCGAAGCAGTTGGCAAGCGCGTAGTTGGTCTCGAAGAGCTCGCGGCCGGCCGCCGCCCAGGCCCCAACACCGCCCTCGAGGATTCGCAAGTCGCCGTATCCGGCCGCGCGCAAGCGTTGCGCCGCCGTCTCGGCCAATCCGTCGTTGCCGTCACAGAGCACCACCCGGGCCGAGGGGCGCGGCACGTAGGTGCGCGCCTTGGCCTCCAGGCTCGCCAGGGGCGTGTTCACCGCCAGCAGCAGGTGACCCTGGACGTAAGCCTCGTTGTCCCGCACGTCCAGCACGGCGATCTCGCCGCCGTCGGTGAGCTGGGGGTGAAGCGCCTCGGGTTTGATCGTTGCCGCCGTCATGAGGCCCTGCCCCTTCGTCCTTGGTCGGGGAAGCCGTCGGCGCCGTGCTGCGCCAGGACCCGCTGGACGGCCGGGCGCGCGCTCACGCGCTCCACCAGGCGCCGTAGGTTCGGGTAGTCGCCGATCGAGCCGGGATAGATTTCCGGCCAGACCGCCTGGGCAACCAGACAGAGATCAACGATCGTGAGCTGATCGCCGAAGAAATAGGGCCCGGGATCGAGCGCCTCGTCCAGGGTCTTCAGCAGCCGCGCCAGGCGCGCCATGGAGGCCGCCAGCAGAGCAGATTGGCGTTCCTCGTCGCCGAAGGTCAGCTCCGGATGGAACTGGATGATGACGTCGGGCTGCAGGGTGCTGGAGAGGTAGAACAGCCACTGCAGGAAGCGGGCGCGGCGCGGATCGTCCGGCGGGATCTGGAGCTCCGCCTCGGGGTGCCGCTCAGCGAGGTAGAGGGCAATCGCCCCGGTCTCGCAGACCGTGCCCGTCTCGTCGACGAGGGCCGGCACCCGGGCGTGGGGGCTGGCGGCGAGGAAGTCCGGGTCCGGCGTGTCGCTGAAGAGCTCCACCCACTTGAGCTCGTAGTCGGCGCCGATCTCCTCCAGCACCGCCTGGCTGCTCATGGCGTAGCTGTTGCGCGCGGTGAAGAGACGGTACATGGGACACTCCGCCTATATGGCGACGGCGGCGAACTCGCGGCTGCCGAATTCGCGCCGCTCGGCGTTCACCCCGTGGGGCGGCCGGTCCAGCTCCTCGGCGTAGCCGCGCCCACCGTAGACCGCGTGCACGATGGCGCCCGGCATCAGGCAGTCACCGATGCGGTCGACCGACTTCACGCCGTGGTCCGGCCAGGCATCCGCGCGGGCGCGCAGCTCGTGACAAAGATCGTCGCGCGCTATGCGGCTGCCAACGACCAGCAGGCCGGCGCAGTCGATCTCTTGCGGGGCCCCGCCGTGGACGCAGTCGAGCCGCGCCCGTCCGCCCTCGAAGGCGGTGAGCGTGCGTTCCGTATGCAGCTCGACGCCGAGGCTGCGCAGCCGCGCCTGGACGAAGGACTGCTCGTTGGTGTGGGCGGCCCAAGGCGACGGGCCAGGGTAGGGCGTGGCCAGATGGACCCGCCGGCCCTGCCGCTGCAGGTGCTCGGCCAGCACGCCCCCCAGGTAGTAGGGGTCGAAGTCGAACAGCAGCAGCGGGTCGGGCAGTTCGGCACCGGCAAAGACGTCGTCGGGTGTGAAGACCGGCCCGGCCGTCTCGGGCGGCGCGACCGGCAGGCCGGTCGGCGGATGGTACCACTGAGGCGTCCAGGCCGCGCCGGTCGCCAGCACCACCCGCGCCGCGCCGAAGTCCAGCACGTCCCCGGCCGTGAGCGCGCTCTCCAGATAGACCGCCACGTTGGGCAGGCGCTCGAGCTGGCCCACCCGGTAGTCGCGCACCCGGGCCCAGGCCGCCAGGCCCGGCAGGGCCGCCTCCCGCCCGACCCGTCCGCCCAGCGCCCGTTCCGCCTCGGCCAGGGTGACCTCGTAGCCCCGCCGACCGAGAGACATGGCGCACTCCAGGCCTGCCGGCCCGCCGCCCACCACCAGCACCCTGTCGTCGGAGCCCTTGGGCGCCATGCGTTCGGGATGCCAGCCCTTGCGCCACTCCTCGCCCATGGAGGGGTTCTGAGTGCAGCGGATCGGCACGCCCTGGCCGTAGCTGGCGATGCAGACGTTGCAGCCGATGCACTCGCGGATCTCGTCCTCGCGACCCTCGTCGATCTTCATCGGCAGGAAGGGATCGGCGATCGAGGGCCGCGCCGCGCCGATCAGATCGAGCACCCCCTGGCGGATCTGGCGCACCATGGTGTCGGGCGAGGTGAAGCGGCCGACGCCGACCACGGGCTTGGAGGTCAGCGCCTTGACGTAGCGCACGTGATCTTCCTGGAAGGCCTCCTCGGAGAAGCGCGAGGAGAGGCTGTCGTTGACGAAGCCCATCTTCACGTCCCAGAGGTCGGGCAGCTCGCCCAGGTGCTCGAACAGCTCCCGGCCCTCGACCTCGCCGCGGAAGCCCTGCTCGCCCAGCAGCTCCTCGGCGGACAGCCGCACGGCAACGGCGCAGCGCTCGCCTACCGCCTCCTTGGTGTCCTCGATCAGCTCATTCAGGAGGCGCGCCCGGTTCTCGAAGCTGCCCCCGTACTCGTCGCCGCGCCGGTTGCACCGCCGCAGCAGGAACTGGAACGGCAGATAGCCCATGCCGGCATAGATATAGACGATGTCGAATTCGGCCCGCCGGGCGCGCAGAGCCGCCTCCCGGTGCCAGCGGCGCAGCTCCGCGATGTCGGTCTTGTCGGCCGCGCGCGACTGGGTCGGATAGTCGTCCCAGATCCCGCCCCAGTGGCCCGAGGGCGAAAGCGGCACCTCCCGGCTCATGCGGTTGCCGACCATGGCGCCGCCGTGCCACAGCTCGACGCCGGCCAGAGCCCCGTGCCGGTGCACCGCCTCGACCATGACGCTCTGGGCCTTCACGTCGGCCTCGTCCCAGAGGCTGCAGTAAGGCAGCGGCAGGTCGTCGGAGGTGGGGTGGATCGAGCAGTAGCCCGTGCAGACCACGCCCCAGCCGCCCTCGGCCCTCACCTCGCGCAAGCCGGCGCGGGTCTGGGGCATGCCGCAGCCGGTGCCGCTGGCGTGGGGCACTTGGTAGAAACGGTTCTTGGCGGTGACTGGCCCGATCCGCAGCGGCTCGAAGAGAAGGTCGTAGCGCGGGTTTCGGCTCATGTCGCTCTCCTGCCCCGCGTCCGAGCGGGCCGATCAAACTCCAAAATCGAAGGCCGCCCGCGGCTGCGCGCCTCACTGTATCTCCGCAGCGCCCTCATGGACCTGCTCGCAAAACCATTCCCCAACCGTGTTTGTTTGTCTAGAACTGTGATCACAGATCCGCCCATCTGGCGCGGCGTAGGGAACATGAGCAGCCTAGACCTGGACCAGGGCGCGCCCGAGCGCCGGCCGAGCATCCGCGATCCCCTGAACGAGCAGGTCTACCAGCGGCTGCGCTGGGGCCTCACCGTCGGGGCTTACCGTCCGGGCGACAAGCTCTCGATCCGCAAACTGGCGAGCGGGCTGGGGACCAGCGCCATGCCGGTGCGCGAGGCCTTGAAGCGTCTCGCCTCCGAGCGGGCGCTGGAGGTCTCGGGCAACCGCTCCTTCGCCGTGCCCGTGCTGGAGCCCAAGCGGGTCTCCGATCTCTTCTTCATCCGCTCCAGCCTGGAAGGTATCGCCACCGAGCTGGCGACCCTTGTGCTGACCGGAGGCCAGATCGACCGCCTGGCGGATCTGGCCCGGCAGATGGACCGGGACGTGGAGGCGGGCGACACCTCGGGCTACGTCTCGCGCAACTACAGCTTCCACTTCACCATCTACACCGCAGCCGGCAACTCCGACCTGGTGTCGATCATCGAAGGCCTCTGGGCCCAGACCGGTCCCTTCCTGGCCGCCGTGGTGCGCGAGGTGGAAATGGCCGACGACTGGCGTCGGCTGCACGGCCGCATTGCCGATGCCATCCGCGCCCGCGACGCGTCCGAGGCGCGCGCCCTGATCGAGAAGGACGTGAGCTGGGGCACGGTCTACTTCCACCGCCTGGCCGAAGGCGGCGGCTGATCGCCCCGCCATTCAGCACCGCAGCCGCGCGCCCTCGGGGTCGTAGAAGACCGGCGCCGTCACCCGGACCGCCGTACTGGACTCCGTGAGCGGCGAGACGGCCAGCAGCACTTCGCCCAGGCGGGCGCGGCCGTCGCGGACCAGGGCGAGCGCAATCGGCCGCCCCAGGTTGGGACTATCCACAGCCGAGGTCACGTGGCCGAGGGACGGCATGGCCGCGCCGGCGAAGGGCCGCTCGGCGATCTGTGTGCCGGGCGGGATCGGACTCCTGCCGTCCGCCGCCTCCAGGCCGACGAGCTGCAGCCGGCCGGCGGCGGCGAGCGCCGGACGCGACATGAGCGCCTGGCCGAGAAAGGTCTTCTTGCGCCCGAGTAGACCGCCCAGGCCCAGGTCGTCCGCGGTGGTGCGTCCGTCGATCTCCGTACCGATCGAAAGGTGCCCCTTCTCGATCCGCAGGACATCGAGGGCCTCGAGACCGTAGGGCATGATGCCGAGCGGCGCACCGGCCCGCAGGACGGCGTTCCATAAGGCCGGCGCCAGGGAGGGCGGCAGGTTCACCTCGTAGCCCAGCTCGCCGGAGTAGCTGATGCGGAAGACCCGCACCGGCAGTCCGGCGAGCGTCCCCTCGCGCACGCCGAGGAAGGGAAAGGCCTCGTTGTCCACGGCGAAGTCGGGCTCCAGCGCGCGCAGCAGGTCGCGGGCGCGCGGACCGGCGACGGCCAGGCTCGCCCACTGCTCGGTCACCGGCACCAGGTCCACGTCGAGGTCCGGCCAATGCACTTGCAGCAGCTTCTCCAGATGCAGGGCGACGCGCGCCGTGTTGGCCGTGGTCGCGGTGATCAGGTAGCGCTCCTCGCCCAGGCGGCTCACCGTGCCGTCGTCGAGCAGCAGACCATCCTCGCGCAGCATCAGGCCGTAGCGGGCCCGGCCAACCGGCAGGCTCGCCATGGGGTTGGCGTAGACCCTCTCCAAGAAGCGGCAGGCGTCGGGCCCCGTCAGCTCGAACTTGCCGAGGGTGGACATGTCGACCAGGCCCACGTTCCGCCGCACGTTCCGGGCCTCGCGCCGGATGGCCTCGGCCATGCTCTCGCCCGCGCGCGGATAGTAGCGGGGGTAGAGCCAGGCGCCCGAGGTCAGGAAGACCGCACCGGCCGCCTCGCTGCAGGCGTGGAACGGCGTGCGGCGGGTCGGCTCGACGCGTTCGCCGACCCGGCGCCCGGCGAGCGCGCCGAAGGTGACCGGCGTGTAGGGCGGCCGGAAGGTGGTGACGCCCACCTCGCTCATGGTTGCACCGGTCAGCTCAGAGAGGATGCCGATGGCGTTCACGTTGCCGGTCTTTCCTTGGTCGGTGCCCATGCCCGCCGTCGTGTAGCGCTTCACGTGCTCGACCGAGCGGTAGCCTTCCCGCACGGCCAGAGCCAGGTCCGAGACCGTCACGTCGTTCTGCAAATCGACGAAGGCCTTGTCCCCCTGCGGCCCCTCACCCCGCACCGACCAAAGGGGCCGGAGGCCGTGAGATCCCCCTTCCTCGGATTCGACGGACGGCAGAGCTGGCCGGGCCCTTGACTTGAAGCCGGTGGCACGCGCCGCCGCCCGGCCGGCCTCAGCACCTTCGGCAAGACATGCGGCGAGGTCCAAGCAGCCGTTGGCGGCGCCGACCACCGCCAAGCCAGGAACCTCGCCGTCGGCCAGGAAGGCCGCGCGTTCCTCGTCGTAGCGCAGGGACCCTCGCCGCTGAGAGTAGAGGTGCACCGCAGGCGACCAGCCGCCCGAGACGCAGAGCAAATCGCAGCCGATCCGCTCGCCGCGTTCGCCCGCCTTGCCGTCGGCGCCGAGCGACGCCACGTCGATCCAGGCGAGGGCGCGCCCGCCACCGGCCCGCAGCACGGCGTGGCCGTTCAAGACGCGCACGCCCCGTTCCCGCAGAGCCTCCGCCAGCGGGCCCGGCACCGGGCGCGCGTCGATCACGGCAATCACCTCTGCACCCGCTTCGGCAAGGTCCAGCGCGGTGACGTAGCCGCTCTCGTTGTTGGTGAAGATCGCCGGCCGCCGGCCTGGCAGCACGGCGTAGCGCTTGACGTAGGTGCGCACGGCCGAGGCCAGCATGACGCCCGGCGTGTCGTTGCCGGCAAAGACCAGCGGCCGCTCGACCGCCCCGCTCGCCAGCAGCACTTTCTCCGCGCGGACTTTCCACAGACGCTGGCGCGCCCCGAGACTTGGAGCAGTGCACTGCTCGGCGATCAGCACCAGGTTGCCGTCGTAGACGCCGAATGCGCAGGCCCGCTTCAGCAGCGTCACGTTCGGCGGCTCCGCCAGCGCCAGCTCCGCCTCGGCAGCCCAATCGAGTCCCGGCCCGTCGTCGAGCCGCGCACCGTTCCACAAGAGCGACCCGCCCAGCAGGGTGTCCTGCTCCGCCAGGATGACCCGGGCACCGCACTTCGCCGCCGCCAGGGCGGCCATGAGGCCAGCCGGCCCGCCGCCCACCACCAGCAGGTCGCAGTGCGCATGGCATGCGTCGTAGCTGTCGGGGTCGCGGCCCTCGGGGGCGCGGCCGAGGCCCGCCGCCCGGCGGATCAGGCTTTCGTAGAACGGCCAGAGACCGGCCGGCGCCATGAGGGTCTTGTAGTAGAAGCCGGCGGGCAGCAGGCCGGAGCACCAGCTCGCCGCGCGGCCCAGGTCGAAGCCCAGCATCGGCCAGCAGTTCTGGGCCGAGGCATCCAGGCCATCGGCCAGGGGCACTTGGGTCGCCCGCAAGTTCGGCGCCGCCGCCGCGCCGCGGCCAAGCCGGACGAGGGCGTTGGGCTCCTCGGCGCCCGCGCTGAAGATGCCGCGCGGCCGGTGATACTTGAAGCTGCGCCCGACGAGGCGCACGCCATTGGCCAGCAGAGCCGAGGCCAAGGTGTCGCCCTCGTAGCCCCGGTAGCCACGCCCGTCGAAGTGGAAGTCGAGCGGCCGGGTGCGGTCAATCAGGCCGCCCTCGGCTAGGCGAAAGGGTTGGTCACGGTCGCTCAAGAGGGATCGTCCCCGGGCGGCCCCGGAGGCGCCGATGAAAGGACCTCGTGGGTGGCCGTGTCGCGGCGGAGCTTGAGCCAGCGACGGCAGCCCGCCGTGTGGTGCCAGAGCTCGTCGTGTGGACCGCGCGGGTTCGCCCGAGGATAGACGGCGGCAAACCAGGTCTCCGCGTCCGCTTCCAGGTCCGGCCAGGCTGCGCTGGCGTCGCCACCGTAGGTGAACTCGCTCTCGTCGCGCGGGCCGCACCAGGGACAGGGGATCAGCAGCATGGCGGCGCGCTCAGTGCAGGTGGGGCGCCGGGCCGGCCCCGGTCTCGTCCAGCAGGGTGCCGCTTCGGAAGCGCGCCAGGCCGAAGGGCGCATTCAGCTCGTGGGGTGCGTCGTGGGTCATGGTGTGGGCTAGCGTCCAGCCGACGGCCGGCGTCGCCTTGAAGCCCGAGTAGCCCCAGCCGGCGTTGAGATAGAGGCCCTCGATCCCGCTCTTGCCGACGATGCCCAGGCCGTCCATGGAGACGTCGGCGATCCCGGCCCAGCTCCGCATCAGGCGGAGGCGGCTTAGGAAGGGGAACATGGCAAGAGCGCGGACCAGGGTCTCCTCGACCGCCGCGATGCCGCCGCGCTGGGCGTAGGAGTTGTAGGTGTCGCTCTCGCCGCCCAGCAGGATCTCGCCCTTGTCGGTCTGGCTGACATAGGACATGCCGGCGCCGAAGTTGACCACCCGGTGGAGCACCGGCTTCACCGGCTCCGAGACGAAGGCCTGCACGCCCACGCTCTCGATGGGCAAGGTGAGGCCCGCGAGCGCGGCCAGCCGGCTGGAGTGGCCGGCCACGGAAAGCGCCACCTTCTCGGCCGTGATGTTCCCGTGGTTCGTTTCGACGCCCCGGACGCGGCCGTTGGTCACCTCGATGCCGGTCACCTCGCAGCCCTGGACGATGTCCACCCCGAGGGCGTCGGCGGCGCGCGCGTAGCCCCAGGCCACCGCGTCGTGGCGCGCCGTGCCGCCGCGCGGCTGCATGAGCCCGCCGACGATGGGAAAGCGCGCCTCGGGATCGAGGTCGAGGACCGGCACCAGGCGCGCCAGGTCCGCCCGGTCCAGGAGGCGCGCGTCGATGCCCCTGAGACGCATGGCGTTGCCGCGCTGGGCGAAGTGCTCGAGCTGGCCGTCGTCGTGGGCCAAGTCGATGTAGCCCCGCTGGCTCACCATGATGTTGAAGTTGAGCGCCCGGCTGAGCCCCTCCCATAGCTTGAGGGAGAACTCCATGAAGTCGGCGGTCTCGGCCAGCCGGTAGTCGGAGCGCACGATTGTGGTGTTGCGGCCCGTGTTGCCGCCACCGAGCCAGCCCTTCTCCAGCACCGCGACACGGGTCATGCCGTGGTTCATCGCGAGATAGTAGGCCGTAGCGAGACCGTGCCCGCCGCCGCCCACGACCACCGCGTCGTAGGCCTCGCGCGGCGCGGCCTGGCGCCAAGCGGCCGGCCAGCCGCGGTGAGCGCCGAGGGCGTGCCGGGCCAGGCTGAAGATCGAATAGCGCGCGCTCATCCCGCTCCCGTTTCGCCAGTCCCGTCTCCCATTCGCGGCCGAGGGCCGAATTTGTGATCACGTTAGTGATGGCCAATGGCAGAGGCAATTGACAAGATGGCGCCGAACGTGGCCTCACTGGCACCAGGTGTGATCACAGCCGGGACAGGGAGCGAGATTGCGATGACCGAGCCTTCTCCAGCGCCAAGCGACCTGCGGAAGGGCGCGCAAAACCTGCTCCTGGGCTGCGTCGGCCTCGAACGGGGCGAGGATCTGCTGCTGGTGCGCGAGGACGCCGGGCTTGGCTTCTACGATGCCGCAGCGGGGGACGCGGTGGCGGCGGAGGCCGAGCGCCTCGGCGCCCGGGTGCACAACATCTGGACCGATGCGCCGCTGGCCGGCCCCGAGGACTTCCCCGAAGTGGTGTCCGGGGCCATGTCACGGGCCAACCACACAGTCTTCTTCAGCCGGATCGGCGACCAGGTGCGGTTTTGCAGCCTGCCAGCCGGCGGCACCTGCACCATGACCTACGTGCTCGACGCCGACTATCTCGCCTCGGAGTTCTGCACCCTGCCCCACGCCTTGATGCAGGAGGTGCTGCGCCGCTTCGAGGCGGAGCTCGACCGGGCCAGCCGCTGGCGGATCACCTGCCCGCTGGGGACCGACGTGAGCGGCAGCATGGCGACCTCTACGCCGAGCAGCGGAGAGAAACCGACCGACTTCACCCTGAAGCTGTTCCCGCTGGCGATCTTCCGGCCGCTTTCCTGCGCGGACATGTCGGGACGGGTAGCGGTGGCCAACTGGCTGATGGCGACCGGCACCCGCCGCTACAAGCCAGACTATCTGGATCTGGAGCAGCCGGTCACGGCCGTGGTCGAGGCTGGGCGCATCGCCGGCTTCGAGGGCGATCCCGAGAACGTCGCCCGGGTCAACGACCACTACGCCTTCGTGGCCGAGACTTTCACCATCGACCCGGCGGTCGTGCATTCCTGGCACGTGGGCATCCACCCCAAGACCTACTACGCCGGCGCCGCCCGGGACAATGTGGAGCGCTGGGGCAACGTCACCTTCGCGAGCCCGCGCTACCTGCACTTCCACACCTGCGGCGACTACGCGCCCGGCGAGATCGCCTGGTCCCTGATCGACGCCACGGTAACGCTGGACGGCACGCCCTACTGGCAGGACGGCCGCTTCGTCTTCCTCGAGTGGCCGGAGCTGAAGGCGCTGCTGGCCGATTTTCCGGGCTGCGAGCGGGCCTTCGAAATGCGCCGGGACATCGGGCTCTAAACTTGCGCTTCCTCGGTCAGAGCTTTCCTTGGTCAAAGCCAAGAGATGCTGGCTGCCCCGATGAATTTCGGCCGGGAAGACCTCTCGTAAGGGACAACAGGACCCTGGCCGCTTCTGCCGCTACGTGAAAGCGACGAAGGAAACCACGTTCCCGTCAGGATCTCGGATCTGGAAATCGGTGCCGCCCCAAGGCTGCTTGGTCGGCGTTTGGGCGAACTCCACGTCGCGCCCTTCGAACTCTTCGAACAGCCCTTGCACATCGGAGACCTCGACGGTGGCAAGGATCAAGGAGTCCTCCCGCGCGGCAAGCTCGTCAAAGTTGGGCCGGCGGACGCAGCGAAGATGCAGGCAGGCTTCACCGCGCGACACCGAGCCGTAGAACGGCGGTGTGCCATAGAGGAAGTCGACCGCGAATCCCAGCTGCTCCCGGTAGAAGGCGGCGCTCTCGGATACGTCGCGAACGAACAGGATCGGGACGATAGACTTGAAGGCGATGTTGCTCATTGGGACCTCCCGACGCCGACCGACGGTCAAGCTATGGGATCCTACCGTCCGGCCCACGTGTCCGCATAGGGCTTGATGCGGTCTTGATGCCGTACCGGACGAGTAGGTCCTAGACTTGGATACCCGTCAACTCGAACAATGGCTCGGCGTCGCTACGTCGTCATGAAGTCGCCGAGCGCGGCGATGGCGGTCTCCATCTCGTCGTCGCGCCCGACGGTGAACCTGAGCTTGTCCTCGAAGTCGGCGACGGCGAAGCGGCGCGCGATGATGCCCCGGCCCTGCAGAAAGCGGTCGGCCTCCAGCGCGGAGCGGCCGCCGTCGGGCGGGAAGCGCACCAGCACGAAGTTGGTCTGGCTCGGATAGACCTTCAGGCCCAGGCCGGCGAGATCGTCCGTCAGACGCCCGATCCACCTGGCGTTGTGCGCCAGCACGGCCTCCGTGTGGGCCCTGTCGGCGAGGGCCGCGCGGCCGGCCGCACGGGCCGGAACGTTGACCGGGAACGAGGGGCCGATGCGCTCCAGCAAGTCGATGGTCTCGTGCGGCCCGTAGCACCAGCCGAGGCGCAGGCCCGCCAGGCCGAAGACCTTGGAGAAGGTGCGGGTCACCACCACGTCGCCGCGCTCGTGCACCAGCCGCGTGGCCGACTCGTGGTCGGCGGCGACGGCAAATTCCTCGTAGGCCGCGTCGACGATCAGCAGCACGCCGGCCGGCAGTCCCTGGCGCAGACGCCGCACCTCCGCCCCCGAGAGATAGGTGCCCGAGGGGTTGTCGGGATTGGCGACGATGACGACCCTTGTGCGCTCGCCGACGCAGCCCAGGATGGCGTCGACCGAGTGGCGGAAGTCCTCGTCGGGCGCCGCCACTGGCCGCGCGCCCGCCGTGGTGGCGTAGATCGGGAACTGCATGTAGGCGTGCTGGCTGTGGATCACCTCGTCGCCCGGCCCGGCATAGGTCTGCACCAAGCGGGTCAGCAGCTCGTCGGAGCCGGGGCCGAAGGTGATGCGCGCCGGATCGAGGCCGAAGTGGGCGGCCAGCGCCTCCTGCAGCAGCTCCACGTCCACTTCCGGATAGCGGTGGACGCCCTGCATGGCCTCGGCCCCCGCGGCGATCGCGGCCGGGCTCGCGCCCAGGGGGCTCTCGTTGGACGACAGCTTGATGACCCGCTCGAAGCCCGGCAGCTTCGAGATGCCGACCATGTAGTAGTCGATCTCCTGGAGGCCCGGACGCGGCGTCAGATTGGACACGGAAAAACCCTCCCATTGCCGGCCGGGACCGCCGCCCGCCGGAACGCTATGGCAAACTGTGATCACATAGTCTAGCGCAATTCTCGCCGCCTGGAAAAAGCCGCTAGTCCGGCAGTTGGACGGCTTCGTCGAGCGCCGCGGCGGCCGACTGGGTGTCGCGGGCGACCGCCTGGGCGGCGCCGACGGCGTCGCGGGCGCGCAGTGCCGCCACGATCTCCCGGTGGTGCGCCTCCGGCGTGCCGACCGCGCCGGCAGCGTCGAAGAAGAAGTGCAGATAAGGCCCCAACCGGACCCAGGCGTTCTCGATTATGGCCAGCAGCAGGGGGCTGTCGGCGGCCGTGTAGATGGTGAAGTGAAAGGCACGGTGGTGGCGCAGGTAGCGGTTGGGCGACTGGGCCTCCAGCGCCGCCTCCATGTCGCCGCAGAGGCGCTCGAGGCGGAGAACCTGGGAACTTGTCAGGCTGGGCGTCGCGAGCTCGGTGGCCAAACTCTCCAGAGCGCCGCGGATGCGGCAGAGCTCCACCAGGCGCGCCTTGCTCAAGGGCGGGACGCGCACGGTCCGGTTCGCGAGCATTTCGAGGGAAGCTTCCGAAACCAGGCGCCTGAGGGCCTCGCGCACCGGCATGGTGCTGGTGTCGAACTGCTCGGCAAGGGCCCGGATGGTCACCGGCTCGCCGGGTAGAAAGGCCCCGCCCGCCAGCGCCTCGCGCAGCCGGTGGTAGAGCTGCTCCTGCAGGGTCTGGCGCACCAGCGGCCTGCGGCCCAGCCCGGGCCGGCCAACCTTCCCAGCCTTCGCCGCCTTTCCCGCCATGCCGTCCGCTTGCGTCCTTTCCCCCGACCGTCCGCGGCCACCGCCGCGCCATCCGAATGCGCCATGGCTTCGGGCACCCGCGCCCGGCCCTTCTTTGCCACCTGGCGGGCCACGGCCGCTCCGTCGCGGCGGTCAACCTAGCACCGCCGTCCGGAGTCTACGACAGGTCTGGCGCCCGAGCAAAAAAGTGATCACAAATCACAAAAAATTGACCCCCGGCCATGGCGCCGATAGGATCGCATCAGGCGTCTCGCCCGGCGCCGGTAACGGCCGGCCCGGACCCTGAAAGAGGCGACAGGCGCCGCGGAGCGTTGGAGAGCGGAAACCATGCGCGAGTCCTTGAGCGACGTCATCGAGCGCGGTCTGCTGGACGCCTTTCACGCGCCGGGACCGGTACGCCGGGGCCTGCCGGCGGAGGCCTATACGAGTGAGCGCTTTTTCGCCCTGGAGCGGGAGCGGGTCTTCGCCCGCAACTGGACCCTCGCCGGCTTCGCCCACGAGCTGCCCGCCGTGGGTGACATCCTGCCGATCACGGTGGCGGGCCTGCCCATGGTCCTGGTGCACGGCAAGGACGGCACGATCCGCGCCTTCCACAACGTCTGCCGGCACCGCGGCCTGAAGCTGGTCGACCGGCCCTGCAGCCGCCGGCGCACCCTGGTCTGCCCTTACCACAACTGGGCCTACGGCCTCGACGGGCGGCTGATCAACGCGCCCCATTTCGGCGGCGCCGGCGACCATGCGCCGGACGGCTTCGACTACGCCGCCCACGGTCTGGCCGAGGTGCCCTGCCGGCAATGGCACGACTGGATCTTCGTGAACGCCGCCGGCAACGTGCCCGACTTCGAGGCTTTCCTCGCCCCGATCGAAGCCCGCATCGCCGGCCTCGACCTCGGCGGCATCGAGCCGCTGTTCAAGATCGACAGCGGCATCTTCCAGGCCAACTGGAAGTTCATCTGCGAGAACTTCATCGAGCCATACCACGTGCCCGTGGTGCACCCGGAGACCGCTGCCGGCCAGCCTTTGGAGCGGCACTACATGGTCGAGGACGGCCACCTGGTCGGCTGCGCCATCGACGTGGCGCAGGAAGAGGGGACAGCAGACGGCAAGAAGGCCAGCCGGGTGCGCGAGGTCTGCCTGGACATCTCGGCGCGCTACCTGCTCTTGTTTCCCAACTTCCTCTTCTTCCTCTATCTCGGCGAGACGACCCAGGTGAACGTCATGTTGAACCGGCCCGTCTCGCCGGGCGAGACCCATCAGCGCCGGGTGATCTACCACCTGGACGGCCCCCGGCCGGACGACGCGACGGTCGAGAGGTGGCGCGCCCTCACCGAGGACGTGGTCGCCGAGGACCGCTCCATGGTGGAGCGCCTGCAGGAGGGCCGGCGCTCGCCGGTCGCCCGGGACGGCGGCGTGCTGTCCCCGGTCTGGGAAGCCAGCGAGCGCAGCTTCCAGGACCTGATCATGGCCGCGATGAGCGCGCCGCCGGAGGGCGCGGCGAACGGCGGTTGAGCCCGCACCCCGGCAAGACCGCTCGAACGTAGGACCGTTCGAAAAGCTGGCCTGGCATCGGCGATTCTGCGATCTCCGCCGGTTGCGTATTCGCGGCCTGCCGCCCGCAATTCCCTGTTGCATTCACATTTCGTTGCGGATAGATTTCGAAAAACGCAGCGAATAGGCCTTGATCTGCATAATTCGCAGGAGACAGGTTAAGGCAGCGGGGAGACTCCCATGACGACAAGCGGCAGCCCCGTGCGCAGCAAGGCCCGCGGTACGGCCTCGTCCGAAGACCGGGGGCGCAGCGCCGAGCAAGCTTCCGGCGGCCGCTTCGTCTCCGACCTGCCGCGCTCGGCCACCCTGTCCTCGCCCGCCGACCAGCTGAACCGCGCCATCGTCCGTTTGCTGCAGGAGGATGGGCGCCTGCCCTTCAAGACCATCGCCGAGAAGCTGGAGGTCTCCGAGGGCACCGTGCGCAACCGGGTCGGCTGGATGAAGCAGGCCGGCATGCTGCGTATCGTCGCCGTCGCCGACCCCACGGCCATGAACTACCGGGCCGACGCCATGCTGGGCATCAAGGTCTCGCCCCAGGCCACCCCGGCCAAGGTGGGCGAGCGCCTCGCCGTGCATCCGGAGGTGGTCTACATCCTCTGGGTCAGCGGCCGCTTCGACCTGCTGGTCGAGGTGGTCTCAGAGTCCGAGGAGGGCTTCCTCGAGTTCCTCAGCAAGCACTGCTACGACCAAGCAGACATCGCGAGCGTCGAGATCATGACCGGCCTCGCCATGTACAAGAACCAGTTCCTGCTGAAGCAGGATTTCCCGTGAGTCCGGGCGGCGGTTCCACGACGGGGCCTCGCGCCGGGAGAGAACGCAGGAGTAAGAGGCGATGAGCAAATCAGGTTCGGCGTCGGACATCGAGAACCGGGACGCGGGCGGCGGCGGCTACCGCGCGACCTCGCGCTCCAACAAGGTCAGCTACGCGGAGACCATGGAGGCGGCCTTCCCGGACAAGGAGCGGGTCGCCGAGGCCAAGGCCAAGCTGGAGGAGGCTGGCGTCAAATACTTCATGTCCTGCTGGATCGACCTCCTGGGCCAGCCCAAGACCAAGCCCGTCCCCATGAGCGAGTTCGAGGCGGTCTGCTTCGGAAAGGGTCCCCAGTTCGCCGTCCACTCGGTCTCCATGGTGCCGGAGCTGGGCCCGGCGGATTCCGACCAGATCCCCATCCCCGACCTGGACAGCCTGGTGATCTGCCCCTGGGACAGGACGACCGCCTGGGCCTTCGCCGACCTCTACTGGGAGAACAAGCCCTACAACCTCTGCCCGCGCCTCGCCCTGAAGCGCCAGGTGACCCAGGCGGCCGAGGCCGGCTACTGGCCCATGGCCGGCGTGGAGCCCGAGTTCATCACCATGCGCTACGTGGACGGCGCGCCGGTCAAGGCCTTCGACAACGATCCCGTGCTGCCGGGCGGCGGCCCGCCCAAGCGCCAGGCCTGGGGCTACGACATCGAGGCTTCGATCGACTCCATGTCCTTCCTCGGCCCGCTGATCGACATCCTGGGCGAGCTTGGCTGGGGCCTGAAGGACGTGGTGGCCGAGGGCGCCTACTCCCAGTTCGAGCTCGACTTCGGCTACACCCACGCCCTCGAGATGGCCGATCGCCTGACCTTCCTGCGCGTCCTGCTGAAGGAGGTCGCCAAGTCGCAGGGCATCTTCGTCACCTTCATGCCCAAGCCCACCCTCGGCGACTGGCGTTCGGGCGCCCACATCAACTTCAGCGTCCAGTCCTTCGACGAGCGGAAGAACCTCTTCCAGGGCGAGGACGGCGGCTGGGGCGAGGGCGTCTTCCACGCCCTCGGAGGCCTGCTGCGCCACGGCGGAGCGCTGACCGCGATGACCTGCTCGACGGTCAACTCCTACAAGGGCCTGGTGCCGCGGGTGCCGGGCTTCGAGGGCGGCGTCTACACCTGGGCGCCGACCCACATGACCTACGGCGCCAACAACCGCTCGGCCATGCTGCGCCTGCCGCAGAACCGTTTCTGCATCGAGAACCGCGCCACCGACATGTGCATGAACGCCCACCTCAGCCTCGCCATGACCACGGGCGCCGCGGTGAAGGGCCTGAAGGAGAAGCTGGATCCCGGCCCCTCCCTCGACCAGGACCTCTACAAGATGACCGGCGCGGACTTCGACAAGGCGGGCATCCAGCGCCTGCCGCGCAGCCTCGGCGAGGCCATCGAGATCTTCGATCAGGACGAGATGGCCAAGGAGGTACTGGGCGAGACCATGCACAACTCCTACAGTCTCTATAAGCACGACGAGTGGGAGCGCTACAGCGTCTACATCACCCAGTGGGAGCTGGAGGAGTACCTGCGCTTCTTCTAGGAGCCGCGCGGCGCCGATCCGCCGCGGGCCGGACCCGGGGAGGGACCCAGGCCTGTCCGACCACCAGACCTTCGAGCTGGGCGACGTGACCCTGCAGTCGGGCGCCGTGCTGCCGGACGCCCGCCTCGCCTACAAGACCCACGGACGCCTGAACGCGGCCGGCGACAACGCGGTGGTGATCCCGAGCTACTACACCGGGACCCACCTCAGCAACGAGCCCTACTTCGGGCCGGGCCGGACGGTCGATCCGCAGCGCCACTTCATCGTCTGCACCAACCTGTTCGGCAACGGGGTCTCCTCCTCGCCCAGCAACACGGCCCCGCCCTTCGACGGACCGCGCTTTCCCAAGGTCACCGTCCACGACAACGTGGCCTGCCAGCACCGCCTGCTGACGGAAGCCCTGGGGGTAGAGCGCGTCGCGCTCGTCATGGGCTGGTCCATGGGCGCCATGCAGTCCTTCCAGTGGGCGGCCCAGTACCCGGACATGGTGGCCGCCATCCTGCCCTTCTGCGGTTCGGCCAAATGCTCGCCTCACAACTTCGTCTTCCTGGATGGAGTGAAGGCAGCGCTCGAGGCGGACGGCAACTGGAACGGCGGCGACTGGAGGAAGCAGCCGGCGGCGGGCCTGAAAGCCTTCGGCCGGGTCTATGCCGGCTGGGCCTTCTCCCAGGCCTTCTACCGGGAGGGTCTCTACCGGGTGCTCGGCTTCGAGACCATCGAGGACCTGCTGGTCGACTGGGAGGAGGACCACCTCACCTGGGACGGCAACGACCTGCTGGCCAAGCTCTGGACCTGGCAGAACGGCGACATCAGCGCCAACGAGCTCTACGCCGGCGACGTCGCCAAGGCCCTCGGAGCCATAACGGCCCGGGCCATCGTCGCGCCCTGCAGCACCGACCTCTACTTCACGCCCGAGGACAACGCTATCGAGGTCTCCCACATGCCCAACGCAGAGCTGCGGGTCTTCGAGTCCCCCTACGGGCACTGCGTCGCCTCGCCGGGCGTCCACGCCGATTTCACCGCCTTCATCGACGCCGCCGCCCGCGAGCTGCTGGACGGCGGCTGACCGCCCCATGCCCCCTGCCCCGACCGTTCTGATCGTTGGCCTCGGCGAGGCCGGCGGCTATCTCGCCCACGCGCTTGCGGCCAGGGAGGACCCGCCCCGGGTGATCGCCACCGACGCGGCGCTGAAGGCCGGCGGCGGCGCCGGGCTGCGCGACAAGGCGGCCGCGCTGGGCATTGAGCTGCGCGACGAGATCGGTCCCTGGGTAAGCGAGGCGGACCTGGTCTTCTCCCTGGTGCCCGGCAGCGTCGCCCATCAGGTCGCAGAGGCCTTGCGCCAGGAGATGCGGGCGGGCGCCGTTTTCGCCGATCTCAACTCCATCACCGCCGACATGATGCGCGCCATCGCCGACCTGTTCGACGGGAGCGGCATCGACCTGGTCGACGGCGCGGTGCTGGGCAACTTCCGCGCCGGCGGGCGGGTGCCCCTGCTGCTGGCGGGCGCGCGCGGCGAGGAGATCCGCAGCCTGCTCGACGGCGAGATGTTCGCGCCCGACTGCCTGGACGGACCGCCCGGCGACGCCTCGGCCGTCAAGATGCTGCGCAGCGTGCTGATGAAGGGCCTGGAGGCCCTCTTCGTCGAGTCCCTGGTGGCGGCCGAGGCACAAGGTCTGCGTCCCGCTTTCCTCAAGGCCTTCGGCGACCTCGACGCGCGGCCCTTCGCCGAGACCATGGAGGTGCAGACGGTGACCCACTTGGTCCACGCCGCGCGCCGCCTGGGCGAGATCGAGCGGGTCCAGGGCCTGCTGCGGGCCGACGGCGTGGACGACATCATGACCGAGGCCTCGCGCCGGCTCTACGCCAAGACGGTCGCCGCCGATGTCGCGCCCGCCTCGGGCGAGCCCCTGCCCCTCGACGAGACGGTCGAGATCCTCACCCGCGTGTTCCGCAAAGAGACACCGTGACGCGCCCACGCCTCGCCGCCCCACCGGGCGCCTGCGACTGCCATTTCCACGTCTTCGAACCGGCGCGCTTTCCCTACGCCGAGGTGCGCCGCTACACGCCCGCGCCGGCGTCCTATGCCGACTACCGCAAAGTCATGGGACGGCTCGGTCTCGACCGCGCGGTGGTGGTGCAGCCGAGCGTCTACGGCAGCGACAACCGCGCCATTCTTGCGGCGCTGCGGGAAGATCCTGTCGCCTTGCGGGCCGTCGCGGTCCTGGGCCCCGAGCACTGCGAAAGCGAGCTCGCGGTCATGCACCGGGCCGGTGTGCGCGGGATCCGGGTCAACTACGCCTTCGCCGGCGCCGTGCCGCCCCCAGACCTGAGGTCCCTCGCGGACCGCATCGCGCCCTTCGGCTGGCACCTGCAGCTCTTGACCGACGTCTCCGATCCCGACGTCCACCTGGGCCGCCTGGGCAACCTGCCGGTAGAGGTGGTGATCGACCATATGGGCCACGCGCCGGCGGCGCGCGCGCTCGCCGCGCCGGGCTTCCGCGATCTCCTCACCCTCCTAAGCGAGGGACGCGCCTGGGTGAAGCTTTCCGGCGCCTATCGCATTTCGGCCCAGGGGGCGCCGGACTATGCGGACGTGCGGCCGGTTGTCGAAGCGCTGGCCGAGGCCGCGCCCGAACGCCTCGTCTGGGCCAGCGACTGGCCCCATCCCGCCCACGACGGAACGCCGCCCGAAGCCGCATCGCTGCTCGACCTGCTGGGCGACTGGTTCTCCGACGAGGCTCTGCGCCGGAAGGTCCTGGTGGGCAACCCGGCGCGGCTCTATCGCTTCGACTGAGACCGGGCGGGCACGCGCTGCGCCCCTACACCTAGAGCGTGATGACTCTAGGCTAGGCCATATCCGGCGTTTTTGAAGTAGTTGGCACATTCCTCTGGGCTAAATGTCGGGAGGATTTGGCCAATGGCCTCGCAGATGTCGTCCGGGGTGCGGGCCGCGGCTGTTCTGAGGCGGTGTTTGAGCTTGGAAAAGACCTGCTCGATGGGGTTCAAGTCGGGCGAGTACTTGGGCAGGAACAAGAGCCTGGCTTGGGCCGAACGGACCGCCTGCCTGACGGCCTTGGACTTGTGGCTTCCCAGGTTGTCCATGATGACGATATCGCCGGGCCTGAGGGTGGGCAGCAGGAGCTTTTCCACATAGAGGCGGAAACGTTCGCCGTTGATGGGTCCGTCGAGCAGCCAGGGGGCCTCGATGCGGTCCTGGCGCAGCGCGGCCAGGAAGGTCAGGGTCTTCCACTTGCCGTGCGGCAGCTTGGCCGGCAGCCTCCGGCCGCGCGGCGCCCAGCCCCGCAGCGGCGCCATGTTGGTCCGCGCCCAGGTCTCGTCGATGAAGATCAGACGCTCCGGGGCGATACGGCCACGGTATTTCTTCCACTGGGCGCGCCGGCGCGCCACGTCCGGGCGCTCGCGCTCACTGGCGACGGCGGTTTTTTTTGAAGCTCAGCTTCTCGCCGTGCACAAAGCTCCAGACCGTGCGGTAGTCCACCCGAAGGCCGCGCGCCGCCAACTCGCCCTGAAGCCCGCGCAAGGTGAAGGCGCCCGCAGAGCAGCGCTCAATCAGCCAGTCGCGATGGGCGCCGACGATCTTCTTGGGACGATGCCCGCCGATCTGACCAGCGGCCACGCTGCCCGTCGCCCGGTACCGCTGCAGCCAATTGATCGCCGTCGAGACCGATACCCCAAACCGTGCCGCCGCCTGGCGACGCGAAAGCCCAGCTTCCTCAACAGCCCCTACAACACGCTCACGAAGGTCCATCGAATAGGGCTTGCTCATACAGGCTGGCCTCCTTCTCCAGCCAACATGTTGAATCAAATATCGAACGAGTCGAGAACCCCTAATAGCGATTCAATACAAACTCATACCGCTCTAGCCCGTGCCGCTGCGGCGCGCCGCGTCCAAGGGCATGACCGAGACCCGCTCGCTATAGTAGGGCAGCCGGTCGACCCGGGGCTGGTAGCGCCCGTCGTCGATGCAGGCGCGGACGTGGCCGGCGATCTCGTCCATCGGCGCGAACCAGACGTCGCCCTTGTCCCGCATATAGGCGATCAGCTTCTCCACCTGCCGCCAGCGCGCCAGGCGCCCGGTGGCGAAGGGGTGCCAGACACTGACCCAGAGGCCGCCGTTCTCCCACATGGCGTCGAACTCCTCCCTGAACACGGCCATGCCCCGTTCCGGCGACTGGATCGGCATCATGTAGTCGAGATCCATGGAGTGGACGAACTGGGGCCAGTCGTCCATGCCCCAGTAGGAGGGCAGCTCGATCAGCTCGCCCTTGTCGGTCTTGAGGACGTAGGGAACGTCGTCACCCATCAGCGAAGCGTCGTAGAGGAAGCCCTCCTCGATCAAAAGGTCGGCCGAGTTGTTCGAGAAGTTGTAGAGCGGCGCCCGCCAGCCGCGCGGCCGCTTGCCGGTATGCCGCTCGATCACTTCGATGCCGCGGGCGAGCCAGTAGGCCTCCTCCTCGCGGCCGGCACCGCTGGGGTTCTCGTGGATATAGCCGTGATGTCCGACCTCGTGGCCATCCGCGACCATGGCCTCGACCGCCGCCGGATACTGCTCGATGCACCAGGCCGGCACGAAGAAGGTCTGGCGGATCTCGAGCCGCCGGTAGGTCTCGAGGATCCGGGGCACCGCCACCTCCGGCCCGTAACGCAGCATGGACTGCGCCGAGACCCGTGAGATGGAATTCGCGGGATGCTCCAGGTGCAGGATGCTGTCGGCATCCATGTCGAAAGTGATGCAGACGGCGCACTTGGCGCCGTCGGGCCAGGGCACGGGGTTGCGGATCATGTCTCGCTCGCTCCTTTTCATGCGCCGGCCCCCGGATCGCCGGGGCCGGCTGCCTACGCTAGGGCATGACGCTGCCGCCGTTCGGGCCGAGGACCTGTCCGGTCATGTAGGTCGCGCCCGGCCCGGCGAGGAACACGGCCGCCGCGGCGACCTCCTCCGGCTGGCCGACCCGCGCCAGCGGAATGTGGGTCTCCTTCTCGCGCCATTCTGGCGACATGGCCTCGGGCCCCAGCATGTCGGTCTCGATGGGCCCCGGCGCGATGGCGTTCACCAGGATGTCCGGCGCAAACTCCTTGGCCCAGGCGCGGGTGAGCGTCAGCACCCCCGCCTTCGAAGCGCAGTAGGCGGAGAAGTCCTCGCGTCCGAAATAGCCGAGATCCGAGGCGACGTTGATGACCCGGCCGCCCGCGCCCTGCTCCACCAGGATCCTGAGCCCCTCCCGTCCCACGAGGAAGACGCCGCGCAGGTTCACCGCCATCAGCCTGTCGTACTCGGCCGCCGTCGTCTCCAGCAGGGGCCGCTCGAGCATGAGCCCGGCATTGCTCACCAGGATGTCGAGGCCGCCCAGGTCCGCGCGCGCCTTGGCGAAGCCCGAGACGATGCTCGCCTCGTCGCTGACATCGAGATGCAGGGCGAAGCCGCGCCCGCCGGCGGCGGCGATCTCGCCGAGCGTCTCCTCCGCCTTCTTGGGCGAGGCCGAATATCCGACCGCGACCCCGGCGCCCTCAGCGGCGAAGGCCACGGCGACGGCCCGCCCGATACCGCGCGAGGCTCCGGTCACCAGGGCGCTTTTCCCTTCGAGCTGTCCCGTCATGCCATCAACTCCCCCCGGTCCACGTTCAGCAGCTGCCCGGTGATATTGGCGGCCTCGTCGGAGGCGAGAAAGAGATAGGTGCTGGCCACGTCGTCGGGCTCCATCAATCCGGCGAAGGCCTGTGCCGACATGATCTCGTCCAGGCAGGCCTCTTCGCTGCGTCCTTCCCGCGCCGCGATTTTCGAGAGCGACAGCATGGAGGCATCGGTGCGCACCCAGCCGGGGCAGACGGCGTTGACGGCGATTCCCCTGGGCCCCAGCTCCTCGGCCAGGCAGCGCATGAAGCCGATGTTGGCGTGCTTGGAGCTGCTGTAGGCGCTGAAGGGCCCGGCCGCGGTGCGCGCCCAGACCGAGGCGGTGATGACGATGCGCCCGCCCGGCGCCATGGTCTTCACCACCTCCCGGGTCACGTAGTAGGTGCCGATCACGTTGATTTCGATGATCCGGCGGAAGGTGGCCTCGACCTCCTCGCCGGGCTCCAGGATCGGGGTGATGCGTTCGAGGCCGGCATTGTTCACCAGCACGTCGAGGGCGCCGAGCCCCCCCACCTCGCGGGCGACGGCGGCCCGGTCGGTGATGTCGCAAACGAGCGCCCGGACGGGATGCCCGCACTCCTCGGACAGCCTGGCGGCGGCCTCCTCCACCGTCGGGCCGGTCGCCAGAATCGTGAGGTCCGCGCCGGCCTTGGCGAAGCCCCGTGCCACGCCCAGGCCGATGCCCCGGCTCGCCCCGGTCACGAGCACCCGCTTGCCGCTGAAGTCGAAAGCGCTCATTGCGCCACTGCTCCGTTCGGACCTCGCTCCGCGGGATCCCGCGCCTGGCCGCGCATCAGGTCGCGCACGTGGTTGCGCAGGTGGAAGAAGGCCTCGGTCTCCTTGGTGGTCATGTCCCGCTCTCCCGGGATGTGGTCGGCGACCCGGATCTCCTCGATGATGGAGGCCGGCCGGGCCGAGAACATGAAGATGCGGTCGGCCAGGAAGACGGCCTCCTCCACGTCGTGGGTGACGAAGATCACCGCCTTCTTCTCGATCCGGTTGATCTGCAGGAGCTGGTACTGCAGGAACTCTCGGGTCTGGGCGTCGAGGGCGCCGAAGGGCTCGTCCATCAGCAGGATCTCCGGCCCGGCGGCGAGCGTGCGCGCGATCGCCACGCGCTGGCGCATGCCGCCGGAGATGCGGTTCACGTAGAACTCGGCGAACTCGCCGAGTCCGACCAGCTCCATGTAGTGCTGGGCGATCTCCCCCTTTTCCGCACTCGTGATGTCGTCCCGGTACTTGGTGCCGAAGAGGATGTTTCCCTTGACCGTCAGCCAGGGAAAGGAGGTGTAGGCCTGGAACACCATGCCCTTCTGGCGGTCGGGGCCGGTGACCTTCCTGCCGGCCAGGAAAACCTCGCCGGAGGTCGCCGTCTCCAGCCCGCCGACGATGCGCATGAGGGTCGTCTTGCCGCAGCCGGACGGTCCCAGGTAGACGGCGAACTCACCTGCAGTCAGGTCCATGGACACATGATCGATGACCTGGATCCGCTGATGGCCCGCGCCCCTTTCGTCGAACACCTTGCTGACCTCGGCGACCCGCAGGAAGGGCAACTCGCGATCCATAGCCAAGCCCTCTAGAGGTAGCGGAAGTAGCGCCGGTGGAGCGCCCTGATCACTTGATCGGTGACCAGGCCGATGATGCCGACGGTCAGGATGCCGGCCATCACCTCGGGCGTCTTGACGAAGCGGCGCATGGACCAGATGGCGTGGCCGATGCCGCTGTTGGCGGCGACGATCTCGGCGACGATGATCCAGGTCCAGCACCAGCCGAGGGTGATGCGCAGGTTGTCCACCATGCTGGGGAGCATGGAGCGCAGCACGATGTCGCGGGTGATCTGGCGGGGCTTGGCACCGAGCGTGTAGCCGATCTCGATGAACTCCCGGGGCACGCGCTTGGTGTCGTCGGCAATCAGCAGCACGAGCTGGAAGAAGGTGCCCATCCAGAGCACCGCGATCTTGGAGGCCTCGCCGATGCCGAACCAGATGATCAGCAGCGGCACCAGCGCCGGCACCGGCAGGTAGCGGATGAAGTCGACGATCGGCTCGATCAGGGTGCCGACGATGCGGTAGTTGCTCATCCACATGCCGATGGGCACCGCCATCACGACCGACAGAAGAAAGGCGGACCAAACCCTGGCCACGCTGATCCAGATGTCCTCGGCGAAGTTGCGCTCCGTCAGCATGCCCCAGAGCGCGCCGACGACCTTCCACGGCAGAGGCAGGAAGCGCTGGGGCACCAGCTCGAAGTGGGAGACCAGGGTCCAGACGACGATGAAGCCGATGAAGGCGCAGATGCCGAGCACCAGGTTCGTGTGCCCGGCGCTGGTGCCGCGATAGGCAAAGAGCGATCGTCGAGTCACGGTCGGGCCACGTGCGCCTGCGGTGAGGAAAGGAAAAACGTCCGGGGCCGCCCGCGAAGCTTCTCTGAACGCGAAGCCCGCGCGGCAGCGCCCCGGACGTCTCGGAGACTCAGATCAACGCTTCTTGCCGTCGAACAGGCCCTCGGTCAGCGTCGGGTCCACCATCGCCTCGTAGGGAATCGCCTCGTCCATCAGGTCGAGGTCCACGTTGATGGCATTGAGGCCGTCGACCACGTCCTTCAGCTTCGGCTCATGGCCGACACCGAAGAACTCCAACGCGTCCTCGTAGGAGGTGTAGTAGACGCCGCCCAGGTCCGCCTTCATCTGCTCGGGCGTCACGTCGTAGTTGGGCGCCGCGACCTCGAGGAACTTCTCCGGGTCCTTGTTGAAGAGGTCGACCGCGCGGTAGATGCCGCGCATGAACTTGGCGTACTTCTCTCGGTTGGCCTCGTAGTCGGACTTGTTCACGATCACCACGTCGGTGATCAGGCCGTTGAAGTCGGCCGAGGACAGCAGGACCTTCGAGCCCTCGCGCGAGGTGTTGGCGACGATCTCGCTCAGCATGGGCTCCCAGGTGGCGACCGCGGCCACGTCCGGATCCTCGAACACCGCCTGCCCGTCGTCCGTGGCGATCAGCCGCACCTCGACGTCCTTGTTGAAGTCGTAGCCGGCCTGCTTCAGCGCATGGGCGGTCATGATGGTGCCCGGATGGTTGATCTCGCCGGCGAAGACCTTGCCGACCAGATCGGTGACCTCATCGATCCCGGGCGCGCCGACCACGCCGTCGGCACCCACCGACACGTCGATCACGCCGATCACCACCAGGTCGGAGTCCGCGGCCAGCGGTCGCGACATGTGCTCGCCGATGGTGCGCATGGTGCAGTCGATGTCGCCGATCTCGAGTCCCGGCATGACGTTCGCCCGGTCGTTGTCGAACACCGTGTTGACCTCGAGACCCTCTTCCTCGAAGTAGCCCATGTCCCGCGCCACCGGCGTCGGCGCGAAGCCGAACCAATAGGGATAAGCGCAATTGATGACATCCTGCGCCCGGACCGTCGTCGTCTGGGCGAACAACAGGACGCCCGCCAGAGCGAGCGCCGCCGACGAACAGAAAAACAGCCTCGTAACTCGTCTCATTTCTTTACCTCCCTCGGCCCCAGTGTCTGATTTCGACCGTCTGGTTTCGGCCGTTTCGTTTCGACCGTTGCGCCTGCCGCAGCCGCCGGAGCGGACGCGACCCGGATCAACGCGCCTCTTCATGCGTGGCGCTTGGGAACCCGCCCTCGGGATCGACCCGCACCGCGATGGATGCGGGTCCGCCGCGCGACCGTACCGGCCTGGAACAGGGCCCGCCGGGAGGATCGCTCAAATCGCACCGAAAAGCTAGAGCCCAGGCCGCGCGGTCGCCGCGCGACCTTCCCCCTTCGCGGGTCGCCCTTCCTCGGTCCCGCGGGTCAGGCGCCTTTCTTGCGCCGGGCGACCGCTTCGGCGCCTGCGACACTCACCATCCCTGCGGCCCACGAAAGCAGGACTGGTTTTGCAGGTTGGCGATTGAGCGCCGGTGGCCTGAAGAGCAATAGCTGTTGCACGGTTGACAGAGATAGACGACCGGTCTACTATTAGCCTATGACACAGAATGAAAAAAAGCAATCCATCGTTGAGACGGGCAAAGGACTGTTCCTCGAACGGGGATACTCTGGTGCCGGACTGAAGGACATCTTGCAGCAGGCCGGTGTTCCCAAGGGCTCGTTCTACTATTTCTTTGCCTCGAAGCAGGCGTTCGCGGAAGCGGTCATGCGAAGCTACGACGAGCAGTTCGAAGTTTTCTTCGAAAGCTGTTTTCAGGATGATCGATTGAGCCCAACGCAACAGCTCCGGAAATTCTTCGATCTGAGTATCCGGCGCCTTGGTTTGGACGGTTTCCGAGGAGGGTGTCTGATCGGCTCCATAGGGCAGGAGACCGGTGCAACATCGCGTGAACTTGCCGAGGTCGCCGACAGCATAATGGGCCGCTGGCAGAAGCTAATCGAAGACTGCTTGATCCGGGCTGAAGAATCGCGTGAGCTGAAGTTCGGGGTCTCACCATCCGAACTCGCCCAGTTCATCATCAACGGATGGGAAGGTGCGATGTTGCGGATGCGGATCGAACAATCCTCCACGCCACTGTCGAATTTCGTATCCATCCTCTTTGCCGGGTACTTCAAGACGGATGGCAAAGGCAAATGACCGTCCCGCGCTTTGGCACCCAGATTCGCAAGTCGCCGTATTTTTCACACACGACCGCCGCCGGATGCACGACCTACTCCATCTACAATCATATCCTCACCCCGCGCGACTTCGGAGATGCCGACGGGAACTACGATGCGATAACGACGAAAGTGGCTTTGATCGATGCGACACCTCAAAGGCAGGTGGAAGTCGCTGGCAAGGATGCCCTCCCTTTCGTACGTCATCTCACGCCCCGGAACCTTGAAACTCTCTCACCCGGCAAATGCCGCTACGCGCTGATTACATCGCCGGATGGTGGCGTGATCAGCGATCCCGTGATTTCCCATATCGAAGAAGACCGGCTCTGGCTGTCGGCTGCCGACGGCGATCTGTTGCTCTGGGTATTGGGAGCCGCGCTCAACTCAGGTTTCGACATATCGGTGCAGGAAGCCGACGTCGCCGCGCTTCAGGTGCAAGGTCCGAAAAGCATGGAACTCGTCGAAACTCTTTTGGGCCCTCCCGCATCGAATTTGCGGTGGTATGAAAACGCCTTCGTCATCCTGGGCGGCGCAAAAATGCTCGTGACCCGGACGGGTTGGACCAGCGAACTGGGGTTCGAGCTCTATCCGGAAACGACCAACGCTACCGCGGTCTGGGACCGCGTTGTCGCCTGTGGCGAACCGTTGGGTCTCAGAATTGGCCATACCTCCACGGCGAGGCGGATCGAAGGCGGGACCCTGGCCTTGATCGCCGATATGGATATCCGCACCTCCGCACTCGAAGTAGGTATCAAAAAGCTGGTCGATCTGGATCAATCGATCGACTTTATCGGCAAATCCGCCTTGCTGGCGCAGCGCGAAGCTGGCGTTAAGCGCCAAGTGACCGGCATCCTCGTCGACGGTCCAGCCTTTCCCCACCCGAACGAATACCACTGGGATGTGCGCGACGGAAGCGAATGCGTCGGCGTCGTCACCAGCGCCTGCTTTTCCCCTAGGCTGCAACGGAACATCGCCATCGCGATGCTGGACCAATCGGTCGGCGGTCGTGACCTGAACCTCCACGTTGCTACAGAATTCGGAATCCGATCAGCCTCGGTGAAAGCGCTGCCCTTCTATGACGCGCGAAAGGAATTGCCGCGTGGCATTTCCACATGGGACAAAATCAGGGAGGCATTGACGTGACAAGAATGCCAAAGAGGTCCGCAGCCGATCTGGTCGCCGAAGCTTCCGCGCGCGTGCCCGCGATGCCTGTTTCAGAGGCACTATCGAATCTCGACCAGGATGCCTGCTGCTTTATCGACATCAGGGACGTCCGCGAACGCGACAGAGACGGTTTTATCCCCGGAAGCTTTCACTGCCCGCGAGGCATGATCGAGTTCTGGATCGACCCCGACAGCCCATATTTCAGAGAGTTCTTCCGCACCGAAAAACCGCTCGTCCTTTATTGCAATTCCGGTTGGCGGTCAGCACTAGCAGGCGCGACATTGGTTCATATGGGATTCACCGAAATCAACCACCTACGGGATGGCTTCTCTGCGTGGAAAGCCAATGGCGGACCGGTCTCTCGAAAGGAGAAGACGGTCGCACAAAGCTAGGCTGTCTTCCGAGGCGGACTTGCGCCGAGAGCCCTGCCGGCACGAGCCAAACTGTCAGTTGCGGCACAGCCACGGGATCGGCCAGCGCGGTTCTGCTTTGCGGAACACTGTTCGGTCTCGCCTACATCATGGCAACAAGCCAGATCGGAGCGTGGGCGATGGCACTTTATATCGAGCGCCCCTCATCAGGGTTCGGATTGACGTTCCTGATTTTTGCTCTAGGCGCGGTGGCAGGACCGGCAATTGCAGGTGGGATCGCCGAGGCAGTTGGTTTGGGTCCCACCTTTGTCGGATCGGGGTTATTGACGCTTGGTCTCCTTCAATTCCTGCCGAGAGCCGGGCTCGAGATTCGGACTGATATACATGCCAACTGGACACGTCGCATGACCGGATAGGTTCTTTGGAGCAGTCGTCTGGCGATTTCCATCGGGCCATAGGCCCTAGTGCCAGAGCCCAGGCCGCGCGGTCGCCACGCGACCTTCCCCCCTTCGCGGGTCGCCCGTTCTCGGTCCCGCGGGTCAGGCGCCTTTCTTGCGCCGGGCGACCGCTTCGGCCAGCGGACAGAGGATCTCGTACATCATGGTCGCACCCACCAGCGCCGTGTTTCCGCTGGGGTCGAAGGGCGGGGCCACCTCGACCACGTCGCCGCCGACCAGGTCGAGCCCGCGCAGGCCGCGCAGCAGTCTTTGGGCCTCGACGGTGGTGAGGCCGCCGATCTCGGGCGTTCCCGTCCCGGGCGCATAGACCGGATCGAGGCCGTCCACGTCGAAGGAGACGTAGGTGGGCCCCTCGCCGACCACCCGCCGCGCCTCCGCGATCGCGGCTTCGACGCCCATCTCGGTGAACTCCTCCATGAAGATCACCCGCATGCCGGTCTCCAGGGAGAAGGTCCAGCCGTCCTCGGAGTTCTGGGCGCCGCGGATGCCGATCTGCACCGTGCGCCTGGGATCGAGCAGGCCCTCCTCGACGGCCCGGCGGAAGGGCGCGCCGTGGGTGAACTTGGAGCCCAGGAACTCGTCCCAGGTGTCGGTGTGGGCGTCCACGTGGACCATGCCGACCGGCCGCTCGGCGGCGATGGCCTGGAAGATCGGCAGGGTGATCGAATGGTCGCCGCCAGCGCTCAAGGGCGCCACCCCGGCCGCGTGGACCCCGCGGTAGAACTCGGCGATGTCGTCGAGGGTGCCCTTCAGATCGTAGATGCGCGGGAAAGGCACGTCGCCCAGGTCGGCGACGCGGCAGAGATCGTAGGGGTTGGTCCGCGTCACGTGGTGGATCGCGCGCATGAGGCTCGACATGTTGCGCATCTCGCGGGGCCCGTGGCGCGCGCCCGGCCGGTTGGTGACGCCGCCGTCGAAGGGCACGCCGATCAGGCCGATGTCGACGCCCGTCGGGTCGCGGGTGAAGGGCGCGCGCATGAAGGTGGCGATCTCCCGGTAGCGGGGCGCCGTCATGGGATCGTCGACGTGGGGCAGATCGGGGCGCTTGTCCATGGTCATTGCTGGCGGGCCCGGCGACCCGCGACCTCCTGAGCGGTTCGGATGCGTGAGACTATCCGATCCCCGGTCCCGTGGGAACGCGCTCGGGCGGCGGTGGCCGGTGCGTCCATCGTTTCCCGGCCCCGTTCGCCTTAGGCCGGTAGAGTGTGCTATACTTGTTGCTCGTAATGAGTGCTTATTCTTGGATGTCGAAATCGTAGAGCGATGATAAGCGTTTCAAGTTTCAGGCGTATTTGGTCCAGCCAACTCAGAATCAGGAGAGACAGGCGGTGGCAGTCCGGCGCCATCGTCTTCTGCATACTGGCGGAGCTGTTCTGCTTCGCGGGCTATCTGGGCGGATATTTCGACAAGGTGCCGGGCGGCCCCACCCGGTGGCACGACTATCAGTGGGACGCGGGGACGATCGCCTACACCGTCGCATTCTGGCTGGTCTGGATCGGCGGCCTCTTCGTGGCCGGCAAGTACGAGAAGGCCCATTGGGCCTGGCGGGCGAGGATCATGGTCAGCCTTCCCGTCGTTCTGTTCCTCTTCTTCGCCCTCGGACTGGTCAAGCTCGGACCGCATTGACGCGCCGGCGACCGGCCGCAAGGACGGGAACCGGGGACCTTCCGGCCAGGCGCCTCAGCGCCCCTTGAACAGCGACCCAAGCAGGCCGCGCACCAGCTCCCGGCCGATGCTGCGGCCGAGGCTGCTCAGCGTCCTGCCGGCTAGCCTCTCGACGCTCGACTGGCGGCGCCGGCCCGAGCGGGTGCCGCCGTAGCGCCGGGAGCGGGCGCGGGCGGCCGAGGCCTTCTCCTTCTCGCGCTTGGCTCGCTCCTCCTCCCGGCGCAGCTCCTCGGCCGCCTCTTCGGCCCGCTTCGCCAGCACCTCGTGGGCCGATTTCCGGTCGACCGCCTCGTCGTAGAGGCCGGCGACGGGACTGTCGGCGATCACCCGCTGGCGCTCGGCCCGGGTGGCCGGGCCCATGCGCGAAGAGGGCGGGCGGATCAAGGTGCGCTCCACCACGCTCGGCACGCCGCGCCCGGCCAGGGTCGAGACCAGGGCCTCGCCGACACCGAGCTCGGTCATGGCCGTCGCCACGTCGAGGCGCGGGTTGGCGCGGAAGGTCTCGGCCGCCGCCTTGACCGCCTTGCGGTCGCGGGGCGTGAAGGCGCGCAGCGCGTGCTGGAAGCGGTTGCCGAGCTGGCCCAGCACGTCCTCCGGCACGTCGAGCGGGCTCTGGGTGACGAAGTAGACGCCGACGCCCTTGGAACGGATCAGGCGCACCACCTGCTCGACCTTCTGCACCAGCGCCTTGGGCGCGTTGTCGAACAGCAAGTGCGCCTCGTCGAAGAAGAAGACCAGCTTTGGCTTGTCCGGGTCACCCACCTCGGGCAGCTCCTCGAACAGCTCCGCCAGCAGCCAGAGCAGGAAGGTGGCGTAGAGCTGCGGGGTCATCATCAACTTGTCGGCGGCCAGCACGTTGATGTAGCCCCGGCCCGCCCGGTCCCTGCGCATGAAATCCCTAAGCTCTAAGGCCGGCTCGCCGAAGAACTTCCGCCCGCCCTGCTGGGTGAGCGACAGCAGGCGGCGCTGGATGGCGCCCACGGAGCGCGGCGAGACGTTGCCGTAGGCCGACATCAGCTCCTTGCCGTGCTTGGAGACGAACTGCAGCAGCGACTTGAGGTCCTTCAGGTCGAGGATCAGCAGGCCCTCGTCGTCGGCCACCTGGAAGGCGATGTTGAGGACGCCCTCCTGGGTCTCGTTGAGGTCGAGCAGGCGCGCCAGCAAGAGCGGCCCCATCTCCGAGACGGTGGTGCGGATGGGATGGCCCTTCTTGCCGAAAAGGTCCCAGAAGACGACGGGCGAGGGCGCGACCGCGTAGCCCTCCAATCCGATGCGCTCGACCCGCTCCAGCAGCTTGGGCTTGGCGACGCCGGCCTGGGAGAGCCCCGAGAGGTCGCCCTTCACGTCGGCCAGGAAGACCGGCACGCCGGCCCGGGAGAAGCCCTCGGCCAGGATCTGCAAGGTGACCGTCTTGCCGGTGCCGGTCGCGCCCGCGATCAGGCCGTGCCGGTTGGCGAATTTCAGGGCCAAGGTCTGCGGCGTCTCGCCGGCCCCGACGAAGATCTCCAAGGCGTCGCTCATGTTGGATGGCCCCCAAAACACTGCTCGAAACAAACGCACTCCCCGGCCGAGAGTCATAGCACCTCCCGCCGGAATGGCACGGGAACTTTGCGTCGTCACCGCTTTGCGGGAGGCGAAGGATCGCCGCCGTCAAGGGGTTTTGACATCGGGAGACGCCACGCTAGGCTTCAACTCACCGCCCGCGGACTCAACGCAGACTCTAGACATGGCCATGACCAGACTGATCCCGCCCCACGGCGGCGCGCTCAAGGACCTCTATGCGCCCGCCGACCGGGTCGCCGAGGCCAAACGCGCCGCCATCGACCAGCCCTCCTGGACGCTCACCCACCGGCAGCTCTGCGACGTCAAGCTGCTGTTGAACGGCGGCTTCTCGCCGCTCGAAGGGTTCCTGGGCGAAGCCGACTACGAGCGGGTGCTGGCGGACATGCGCCTCGCCGACGGCAGCCTCTGGCCCATTCCGGTCACCCTGGACGTGAGCGAGCAGGTCGCGGACCAGATCGCGCCGGGCGGGACCCTGGCGCTCAGGGACTCCGAGGGCTGGCTGATCGCGTCGCTCACCGTCGGGTCCGCCTGGATGCCGGACAGGCGGCGCGAGGCCGAGCGCGTCTTCGGCAGCCTGGACGAGGCCCATCCGGGGGTCGACTACCTGCTCAATCAGTCGCAGCCTGTCTACCTCGGCGGCCGGCTGACGGGACTGCAACGGCCCATCGACTACGACTTCCGGCATCACCGCCACGATCCGGCGGAGCTGCGGCGCCTCTTTGCCAAGTGGGGCTGGACCCGCATCGTCGCCTTCCAGACCCGCAACCCCATGCACCGGGCGCACCAGGAGCTGACCCACCGCGCCTCCCAGCTCGCCGAAGCGAACCTGCTGATCCACCCGGCGGTCGGCATGACCCAGCCCGGCGACGTCGATCACTATTCGCGGGTGCGCTGCTACGAGCACATCCTCAAGACCTATCCCGATCAGACCACCATGCTGAGCCTGCTGCCGCTCGCCATGCGCATGGCCGGCCCGCGCGAGGCGATCTGGCACGCCATCATCCGCAAGAACCACGGCTGCACCCACTTCATCCTCGGCCGCGACCACGCCGGCCCGGGCAAGGGAAGCGACGGCAAGCCCTTCTATGAGCCCTACGCGGCCCAGGAGCTGCTGGCAGAGCACCAGGCCGAGCTCGGGATCGAGATGATCCCCTTCAAGGAGATGGTCTACGTGCAGGAGCGCGGCCAGTATGTCTCCACCGACCGGGTCAAAAAGGGCGACACGGTCCTCGGCCTCTCCAACGCAGAGCTGCACCGGCGCCTGCGCGACGGCATCGATGTGCCGGACTGGTACTCCTTCAAGAACGTGATCGCCGAGCTGCGCCGCAGCTACCCGCCGCGCGACCGCCAGGGCTTCACCCTGCTGTTCACCGGCCTCTCGGGCGCCGGCAAGTCGACCCTGGCGAAGGCCCTGATGGTGAAGCTGACGGAGCTCGGCGGCCGTTCGGTCACCCTGCTCGACGGCGACCACGTGCGACAGCACCTCTCCAGCGAGCTCGGCTTCTCCAAGGAGCACCGGGACCTGAACGTGCTGCGCATCGGTTACGTGGCGAGCGAGATCACCAAGGCGGGCGGCATCGCCATCTGCGCGCCCATCGCGCCTTACGCCGGAATCCGGCGCCAGGTGCGGGCCATGGTCGAGGCGGTCGGCGGCTTCGTCGAAATCTACGTCTCGACGCCGCTCTCCGTTTGCGAGAAGCGCGACCCCAAGGGCCTCTACGTGAAAGCCCGGGCCGGTGCCATCAAGCAGTTCACCGGCATCGACGATCCCTACGAGGCGCCGGAGAAGCCGGAGCTGGAGATCAACACCGAGACCCAGGGTCCGGACGAGGCGGCCCAGCGCATCCTGCTCAAGCTCGAGAGCCTGGGCCTGGTGAAGTAGCGCCCTCGCCGCCGGGAGGGCCGCATGACCCGGAGCGGCGCCCTCCACGGCCCCGCGACCCCGGTCCTGCCGGCGGGTCCCGCCCGCCTCGCCCGCGCATCGAGCGCGCAGGAGAGCGCCCGGCGCAACAGCCTGGCGATTCGCCCCTACATCGAGAACCGAGAGTGCATCGAGCCGGCGCGCCTGCAGCTCACGGCCGGCGCCTCGGGGGTGACCGCACCCAAGACCACACCTGCCCCTCGCAAGCCCGGCCCGGCGGCTCCACCTGCTGGCGGCCAACGGCGGGCTCGAGGACTGGCCGGCGGCGGCCGCGGGCCGCGTCCTCTAACGCCCTTCCCGTAGGAAACGGCCGGACGCCTTTAGGCCAGGCCCAGCTCCTTCTTGCGCTTGCCCGCCCACTCGGTGATGAGCTGGTCGGCGGCGAGTCCCATGAAGGCGACGCAGAGGCCGATCACCAGGCCCTTGCCCGCATCGGCGAAGGTGAGCGCCCGGAAGATCTCCTGGCCCAGGTCCTTGGTGCCGATGAAGGCGGCGATGATCACCATGAAGAGGGCGAACATGATGGTCTGGTTGAGGCCCAGCATGATCTCAGGGAAGGCGAGCGGCATGCGCACCTTCCAGAGCATCTGGGAGGGCGTGCAGCCCGAGGTGATGGCGGCCTCGATGGTCTCGCCCGGCACGCCGCGCAGGCCGAACATGGTGTAGCGAATCATCGGGATGCAAGCGTAGATCACGATCGCCGTGATGGCTGCCACGTCGCCCACCTGGAACAGCATGATCACCGGGATCAGGTAGATGAACGAGGGGAAGGTCTGGAAGGTGTCGCAGAGCAGCTGAACGAACTTCGCCCGGCGCTCGCTGCCCGCCGCCCAGATGCCGATCGGCAGCCCGATCAGCACGCAGACGATGACCGAGAAGGTCACCATGTAGGCGGTGATGAGCGCCCGCGGCCAGAATCCCGAGAAGGCGATGAAGAGCACGAAGCCCGAGACGATGAGGGCAAGCCGCGGGCCGCCCAGATACCAGCCCGGGACCGCCACCAGCGCCAGAGCCGCGACCCAGGGCGTCCACTGGAAGCCCTCGCGCATGGGGATCAGCACGTGCAGCAGCAGGTTGTCGCGGAAGAAGATGAGCGGCTGGTGGAAGTGGACCGTCACGTAGTCGACGACGGCGTCCCAGAAGGGCGCCGTGGTGATGGTCATGCTGCGCGGCAGGGTCTGGGCGACCGGCGTGATGGCGGCCAAGACGACCGAGACCAGGACCACCAGCCCCGCCGCCGTGAGGTAGGGCCGGGTCTTCCAGAAGGGCCCCTCGGCCCGGTGCTCGGGCTGCTTCTCGGAGAGCGCCAGGCTAAGCCGGTCCAGCATGATGGCGATGAAGACGATGGCGAGGCCGATCTCCAGCGCCTGGCCGATGCGGAGACTCTGCAGGCGGAACAGCAGGTCCTGGCCGAGGCCCTTGGCGCCGACGAAGGAGGCGATCACCACCATGGCGAGGCAGCCCATAATGACCTGATTGACGCCGACCATGAGGGCGTCGCGGGCGGCCGGGATCTCCACCTTCCAGAGCATCTGACGCGGCGTGCAGCCGCCCATCACCCCGGCCTCGCGGATCTCGTTCGAGATGCCCCGGAGACCTAGGATGGTGAGGCGCGCCATGGGCGGCATGGCGAAGAGGATGGTGGCGATGGCGCCGGCCCGGTGGGAAACGCCGATGAAGACCGCTACCGGGATCAGGTAGGAGAAGTGGGGCAGCGACTGCATGACGTTCAGCAGCGGCATGAGGATCCGCTCGAAGGTCCGCCACTTGACCGCCATGACACCGAGGCCGAGGCCGATGAGGCCGGCGATGGGGGCCGCCACCAGGACCACCGAGAGAGTGATCATGGAGAGCTTCCACTTGCCGAAGAGGGCGATATAGAAGATGCAGCCGCCCGCCAGCAGGGAGAGCCGCCAGCCCTTCAGCCACCAGCCGAAGACGGCGGCCAGGCCGACGATCATGATCCAGGGCAACGACGGCAGCCCCAGGTCGCGGAAGCCCGAGATCAGCAGGCCCTCCATGAAGTCGAGGGGCCATTCCACCGCCAGCGCTAGGGTGCGGGTCATCTGCTTGAAGGTGAAGAGACCGAAGATGGGGTCCTTGCTGAGCACCTTCACGACCGCGTTGATCCAGTCGATGAAGGGCACGACCCAGGTCTTGGGCACATCGATCGCCCAGTCGGGCAGCAGCCCACGCCCCGCCATGAGAACGATGAAGGGTACCAGGATCAGGAAAGGCGTCAGAGCCGAAGCGCGCCGGGGACCAGCGGCGGGCACTTCCGCGAGCGCCAAGTCTGCCGGCTGGGAGCTCACGCCTCCGCCTCGAAGAGGGCGTCGAGGACCCGTTCGCGGCTGACCGCGCCGACCATGCTGCCGGCTTCGTCCACCACGGCCACCGGCGCATCCTGGCTGAGGATCTTTTTGGCCACCGAGAAGAGCTTCTCGTCGGCGGGCACGGAGACCTGATAGGTCCGGCCCTCCTCGGCCGGCGCCATGACGCTCGCCACGGTCAGCAGCTTGTGGCGGGAGATGTCCTTGGTGAACTCACGCACGTAGTCGGTGGCCGGATTGGTGATCAGCTCTTCGGCGGTGCCGAGCTGGACGATCACGCCCTCGTACATGATGGCGATGCGGTCGGCGAGGCGGATCGCTTCGTCGAAGTCGTGGGTGATGAAGACGATGGTCTTGTGCAGCATGCTCTGGAGACGCAGGAACTCGTTCTGCATCTCCCGGCGGATCAGCGGATCGAGCGCCGAGAAGGGCTCGTCCAGGAACCAGACCTCCGGGTCCACGGCCAGCGAGCGGGCGATGCCGACCCGCTGCTGCTGGCCGCCGGAGAGCTCGCGCGGGTAGTAGGCCTCGCGGCCCTTGAGGCCGACCAGCTCGATGATCTCCGCCGCCTTCTTCTCGCGCTCGGCGCGGCCGACGCCCTGCACCTCGAGGGGGAAGGCGACGTTCTGGATCACCGTGCGGTGGGGAAAGAGGGCGAAGTGCTGGAACACCATGCCCATCTTGTGGCGGCGGATCTCGATAAGCTCGCCGGGCGAGGCCTTCAGCAGGTCCTGGCCCTCGAACAGGATCTCGCCGCCGGTGGGCTCGATCAGCCGCGAGAGGCAGCGCACCAGGGTCGACTTGCCCGAGCCCGAGAGCCCCATGATGACCAGGATCTCGCCCCGGTGGACGTCGACGGTGGCGTCGCGCACGGCGCCGATGTAGCCGGCCTTGGCCAGGTCCTCGGCGCTCGGACGGCCGTCCGATTGCTTCAAGAAGCCTTCGGGATCGTCCCCAAACAGCTTCCACACGCTGCGGCAGGAAATGATCGGCTCGCTCACGCCCCCCTCCCCGCGGGCCGCGCAGAGACGGGCCCGTCAGGACCGGAGGTTAGCAGAAGCGGAGCGATCTGTTTCAACTGAATGATAGGGCGGCGGCACAAAGCCCCGCGCGGACGGAGCCTGGCGGCCGCGCCCGCGACGGGATCGAGTACTTGCCGGCCGACCCGACGGATGAGGGCCGGCCGGACTTCTGCCGCTGTCAGCTTCCGGCGCTGTCGAGCCAGGACTTCCACTTGGCCTCGTTGTCGGCCAACCACTTGTCGGCCGCGTCCTCCGGCTCCATGCCGTCGACGTCGGCCAGCTTGGCCATGACCGCGATGTCCAGGTTCGAGAAGTTCATCGACTGCACGATCTTGTAGGCGCCCGGCCACTGCTCGGGCATGCCCTCCCAGACGCCGATCTTGAGATAGCCGTCCTTGGGGTTGCCGCAGTCATAGGTCTTGTCCGGGTTGAGACCCCAAGAGGCGTCGTCCTTGCACGCCGGGTCATAGTCGGGGAACTCCACGAACTTGCCTTCGTAGATCGCCTCGATGAAGTTCGGCGTCCAGTTGAACAGCACGATCGGCTGGTTGCGCTTGGAGGCCGCATCGAGCTCGGCCCAGAGCGCCGCCGCCGAGCCGGCATTGACCACCTCGAAGTTGATGCCAAGGCCTTCGACCCGCTCGTGGTCGTGCTTCAACCAGTCAACGGGCCCCGCCAGGAAGCGGCCCTTCGGCGCGGTTTCCGGCGTGGTGAAGAGCTCGGCGCACTTGTTCAAGGCTTCCCAGTCCGGCAGGCCGGGACAGGCCTCTTCCACATAGGCCGGATACCACCACTCCTCGCGGGTCTTGGCGTCGTGGGTCTGGGCGTCGATCACGCAGCCCTCGGCCACGACCTTCTCGAAAGCCACACCGAAGGCGCCCTGCCAGACCTCGTGCACCAGGTCGATGTCGCCTTCGCACATGGAGGTGTAGACCACCTGGCTGTCCGAGGGGATGTACTCGACCTCGTAGCCGGCCTCGTTCAGGATCTTGCCGACGATGTTGGCGCCGACGATTTGGCTCGACCAGTTGTGGATCGGGATCTTGATCGGATCGCTGGAGTCCGCCTGCGCGGCCCCCGTGAGCGCGAGCGCCAGGCCCGCGGCAAGTCCGATGCAGCTCCCTTTCAGCTTGCTGATTCGCATTGCTAGACCTCCCTTCCTTCAAGACGCAGCCGCTTGTCGCGGCGCAGCTGCCATGACGGGCCTCTGCCCGCACGGCCTCTCATGCGGCTGCGTCATGTCTCGATGACGTCGCCGTCGGCGGATCCAAGCGGATCCTCCGAACGCACCAGTCTAGGGAGAGCTTGTGAATAGGGTTCGCGCCCGCGATGAACGGGCTGTTGAAAGTTGTTAAAATTTGTTAAAACAGATTTCGACGAGCGGGGAGGCTCGGAGAAATGGAAGACGGCGCCCACATCCTGGTGGTCGAGGACGACCCGGTGACCCGGGCGAAGCTCGCGGGCTACTTCGAGTCCGAGGGCTACCGGGTCAGCGAGGCCGCGGACGGCGAAGCCATGTGGCCGCTGCTCGCCGACGGCGGGGTCGATCTGGTGCTGCTCGACATCAACCTGCCGGGCGAGGACGGGCTGTTCCTGACCCGCCAGCTGCGCAGCCGGTACGATTTCGGGATCATCCTGGTGACCGGCCGCACCGACGACGTGGACCGCATCGTCGGCCTCGAGGTCGGCGCCGACGACTACGTCACCAAACCCTTCAATCAACGCGAGCTGCTGGCCCGGGTGAAGAATCTCTTGCGCCGCACGGCGGCCGCGGCCCGGGCCGAGGAGGGTCCGCGGCGGTTCGGCCCCTGGCGCTTCGACCTGGAGCGGCGGCGGCTCTCGGGCCCCGACGATGCGAAGGTCGCGCTCACCCGAGCCGAGTTCGAGCTGCTCTCGGCCCTGGTGCGCCACCCGGGCACGGTGATGAGCCGCGACCGGCTGCTGAGCCAGGTGACCCACCGCCACTGGGATCCCAGCGACCGCACCATCGACGTGCTGGTGCGCCGCCTGCGCAAGAAGATCGAGCGGGATCCCAAGACGCCGGAGCTCATCCTCACCGCCCACGGCGAAGGCTATCTCTTCGCCGCCGAGGTACGCTGAGCCCTTTCAGCCCGACGCGGAGACGGTCTTCCAGGTTTCGCCCAGCCGCTCGGCGGACTCCCGGTAGAGCGCGTCGAAGCCTTCGAAAAGGTCGGCCAGGTCGCCGCCTTCCTTGGCCTCGGCCGCCCGCTCCAGGGCGCTCAGCCGTTCGGCCAGGCGGCTCAGCCCGACGCTGCCCGCCGAGTTTCTGAGGTTGTGGGCGGCGAAAGACGCAGCGGCGAAATCGCCGGCGGCGACGGCCGCGGTCAGCTCGCGCACGCGCGCGGGCGTGGTCTCCAGGAAGAGTGTCACCATGCGGCCGGTGCGCGCGCTGCCCATCAGCCGGACGTCCTCGGCCAGGGTCTCGCGGGTCGCGTCAGCGCCGTCCGTGCCGTTGACGGAGACCTCGGCCGCATCCTTGCCGGCGGCTGCCGTGCCGCCCCCGCCCGTCAGCACCTCCGCCAGCACGGCCTCGAGCCGCTCCGGCGACATGGGCTTGCCGATGAAGGCGTTCATGCCGGCGCGCAGGTGCTCATCGATCTCGCTGGTGAAGACGTGGGCCGACATGGCGATGATCGGAACGGCGCGCTTCTCGGCGTCGGCCAAGGCGCGGATCCTCCGCGTCGCCTCGACCCCGTCCATGCCGGGCAGGCTGATGTCCATGAGCACCGCGTCGAAGCGTTCCCGCTCCGCCGCCGCAAGCGCCTCGTGGCCGTCGCAGGCGAGACTCACCCGGTGGCCCATGTCCTCCAGGAACGACTTGGCGACCAGCCGGTTGATCTCGTTGTCCTCCACCAGCAGCAGCGCCCGGGCGCCCAGGTGGCGCGCGCCTTCCTGTTCTCCGTCGTGGGCGGCTTGCTGCACGGCCGCCGCGTCGCCCGCCTCGAAGGGCACGGTGAACCAGAAGCGGCTGCCCTCTCCCGGCCGGCTCTCGACGCCGATCTCGCCGCCGAGGGCGGTCACCAGCTTCTTGCAGATGGCGAGCCCCAGGCCAGTGCCGCCGTAGCGGCGAGAGATGGAGGAGTCCATCTGGTAGAAGGCATCGAAGACCTTCCCCGCCTGCTCGGGCGGCAGGCCGATGCCTTCGTCCGTCACTTCGAAGCGCAACACGCCGGCATCGCCGTGCGCGCCAGCACCATTCCCGGCGCGGGCGACCGCGAGCGCCACCCGCCCCGCCTCGGTGAATTTCAGGCCGTTCCCGATCAGGTTGAAGAGGATCTGGCGCAGCTTGCCGGAATCGCCCTTAAGCACCTGCGGCACGCCGTCCTCGTAGTCGACCGTCAGTTCGATCCCCTTCTCCTCCGCCCGCGGGCAGAGCAGGAAGAAGATGCCGTCGATCAGGGACCGCAGGTCGAAGTCCCGGGATTCGAGCTGCAGGTGGCCGGACTCGATCTTCGAGTAGTCGAGGATGTCGTTGAGGATCGCCAGCAGGGCCTCGCCGGAGGACTCGACGATCTCCAGCCGCTCGCGCTGCTCGCCCGTCAGGTCGTTGCCGCCCAGCACCCGCAGCATGCCCAGCATGCCGTTCATGGGCGTGCGGATCTCATGGCTCATGGTGGCGAGGAACTCGGACTTGGCGCGGCTCGCCTGCTCGGCCCGGTCCCGGGCCTCGGCGTGGTTCTCTACCTCCTGGCGCAGGCGCTCGTTCGCCTCGGAGAGCTGCCGGGTACGCTCGCGCACCAGCTCTTCCAGCTCCTCCTTGTGGCGCCGCAGCTCCGCCTCGGCCTCGTCGCGGGCGATCTCGACCTCGCGCTTGCGCACCGCCTCCTGCTTGAAGAACTGGATGGTGCGGGCCATCTCGGTCAGCTCGTCGTCGCCCGAGGCGCGCACTTCGACGTTCAGGTTGCCGCGGGCCAGCTCGCCCATGCGCCCGGCCAGATAGCGCAGGCGCGTGATCACGTTGCCGCGCACGTAGAGCCAGATGATGAGAGTTGCCGCAGCCAGGGAGGCGAAGGTGAGCGCCAGCAGGGTCACCAGCCCGACCCGCACGGCCGAGTCCGCCCGCGCCGCCGCCGCCTCGGTGAAGGCCTTCGAGTCCTCCACCAGGCCGACCACCCGCGCGCTCAGCTCATCCGAAAGCGTGCGGTTCCGCTCGGCGAGCGCGTCGAGCTCGGCCCCCGTGGCGAGGATGGCGCGGCGCAGCCGGAAGACGTTGTCGCTCTCCCCATCGCCGTTGACGGCGCTCAAGCGCGCGAAGAGGGCCTCGCCCTGGACCCGGCGGACCGGGTCGGCAACGCTGGCGATGCGCCGGGCGACGATCTCCAGATCTATGTTCAACCGGGCCTCCAGCCGGTCGACCGCGTCGGCGGAAGCCGTGCCGTCGAGCTGCTTGAACAGCAGCCCAATCTGGGAGCTGCGCAGCCTCAGCTCGAACATGCGCTCCATCATGTAGATGTCTCTCTCCACCAGGCGGTCGAGGGCGTCGAAGGTGTCCTCGATGCCCTCGGGCTGCTCCGCCAGGTCGTAGAGGTTGGCGATGATCGCGGAAGTGCTTGCGGCCGCGTTGGAGACCAGGGTCTCCGACAGGTCGTAGAGCCCGGCGGCGGCGGCCTCGGCCTCGCCCAGCAACACGGCCGAGCGGGCGCGCAGGGCAAGGCGGCGCTTCACCAGTTCGTCCTGGGCCGACAGGGTCTCGATCATGCGCTCGACGCTGGCCTGGAGCGCGACCACCGCCGCCGGATCGAAGCCATGGCGGGCGAGGTCCGCGAGGCTGGAACGCAGCGCCTCCGCCTCGGCGAAGAGACGGGCGGCCTGGCTCTCGCGCTCTTGCTCGCTGGCGGCTTCGGTCAGGCGCGGCGAGGCCGCCGTCAGCCGGGCGCTGGCCTCGGCGATGCCCCGCGCCTCGGTCGCCACCGGCAGAGCGCTCTCGGTGATGCCCGCCTGCAGCCCGGCGACGTCGCGCAGTTCCAGCCAGCCGACCAGGCCGGAGATGAGCGAGAGCACCATGATCCCAGCGAACGCCAGGAACAAGCGGCCCCCGATGCCGAGCCTGCGAAACATCCCCAGTGACACTACGACCGCCTCCCGAGGGCACGTCTCCAGGCGCCCTTCTCGGCGTTACTCTAGCGAATTCCGCCACCCTTGCGTAGCATTCGCAATCGAGGACGAGGAATGACCCTACTGCCGATCCGTTCCATCTGTTTGCGTTCGTTGGCCATTGCGCTCTCGTGCGGCGCCCTCTGGCTTTCCCTTTCGCAGGCCCGCGCGGCCGAAACCTGGGAGCTGGAGACCTGGTCGACGCCGTTCGACTACCGCAGCCCGTCGCGGGTGATCGATTACCGGCCGCTGGAGGCGGCGTCGCGCAAGTGGGTGATCTGCGCATCCTATCCGCACCTCAAGGACTCCTACTGGCTGAGCGTGAACTACGGCATGGTGGAGGAGGCCCGGCGCCTCGGGGTCGCCCTTAAGCTGGTGGAGGCGGGCGGCTATCCCAACCTGGAGCGCCAGCGCGCCCAGATCGAGGCCTGCGTCGCCTCGGGCGCCGACGTGCTGATCGTCGGCACCGTCTCCTTCGAAGGCCTGAGCGACACCGTCGAGAAGATCGCGCAGGAGATCCCCGTGGTCTCGGCGGTGAACGACATCGCCGACCGGGGCGTCTCGGCCAAGTCGGGCGTCTCCTGGGTCACCATGGGCGCGCGCGCCGGCGAGTACCTGGCGGCGCTGCATCCGGCCGGCAGCCCGCCGGTCAAGGTGGCCTGGTTCCCGGGACCTGCGGGCGCCGGCTGGGTTGCCTTCGTGGAGGAAGGCTTCCGCAACGCCATAGCCGGCAGCGCCGTCGAGGTGGTGCTCACCAAGTGGGGCGACACGGGCAAGGAGATCCAGCTGCTGCTCATCGAGGAGGCGCTGGAGGAACGCCCGGACATCGACTACATTGTCGGCAGTGCCGTGACGGCCGAGTCGGCGGTCAGCATCCTGCGGGCCCGCGGCCTGACCGGCCAGATCCAAATCGTCGCCGACTACTTCACCCACGCCGTCTTCCGCGGCATCAAGCGCGGGCGCATCCTGGCGGCGCCCACCGACTTCCCGGTGCTACAGGGGCGCCTCGCCGTCGACCAGGCGATCCGCATCCTCGAGGGCAAGCTGGAGGTGCCCCACGCCGGGCCGGCGATCCGCATGGTGACGCCGGAGAACGTAGACCTGATCGGCCCCGAGGAGTCCCTCAACCCGGCCTGGTTCTCACCGACCTTCACGGTGGAGTGAGACGGCGGCCCGGCCTCAGCCCAGCAATTCCTCCCGCGTCACCTCCGTGAGCACCGTGAAGAGATAGTCCCCGCGCCGCACCCGGGCCGGCACCCGTCGCGAGAGGATGAGGCCCGCGCGCTCGAAGCGCACCTCGACCGGGTCGCGCGCCGGATCGTCCACGGGATGGACGGCGCCCGCCGGCTCGCCCGCTTCCACCGTCTCGCCCAGCTCCTGGTAGGGCTCGAAGAGACCCTCCAGGGGCGCCATGACGTAGTCGCCGTGGTCGCCGCCCTTGAGGTAGCGTGGCGGCGCCTCCGGCGCCTCAACCTCGCCTTCGAGGACTCCCAGGTGTCGCAGCACCCGCGCCACCCCGCGCCGGCCGATCTCCAGCGCCCTGCGGTCGAGCGACGCGCCACCCGCCAGCTCGGTCGAGATGAGCGCGACACCATGGCCGTGGGCGACCGGATCGAGTCCGCTGGGCGAACCTTGGCCGTCGACGGCGTAGACGTAGGGCGCGGCGAAAGCCTCGGCGAGATCGAGCAGCCGCGCCGTGAAGGCCCGGTCGGGATGAGTGCAGACGAAAGTGCAGGGCAGGAAGCTCCCCACGGTGCCGCCCGAGTGGAGGTCGATGCCCGCGTCGCAGCGTGGCATCAGCTCCCGATGGACGAAGTTCGCGATGCTGCGGGTCGGTAGATCCGGCGGCTCGCCGGGGAAGCTGCGGTTCATATTGAGCCCGTCCAGCGGCGAGACCCTGCTGCCTGCGAGGACAGCTGGGTAGTTGAGGGCCGGCAGCACGATCAGCCGGCCCCTGACCGCGGCCGGGTCGGTCTCCCGGATCAGGCGGCCGAGGATCACCTGGCCCTCGTACTCGTCGCCGTGGTTGCCGGCGGTCAGCAGCACCGTCGGCCCTGCGCCGTTCCCGATCACCGCGATGGGGATGGGGATGGTGCCGAAGGCGTTCTCGTTGTCGGAGTGGCTGAGGCGCAGGAAAGAGACCTGGCGCCCCAGCCGGTCGAAGTCGATATCGCAGGAGATCGCGTTGTGGAAAGCCGTCATCACGCGGTCCTCGTGGGAAACGGGCCCTTCGCACCGCGCGGCCCGCTAGCCATAGAGACCGATCCTCTCGTCGCCCAGGCGGATACCGAGGCCGTTGATCACCCGCACCCAGTAGGCGAAGTTGGCGCCGATCTGATTGACCTCCAGGATTTCCACGTCGCTGACGCCGGCCGCACGCAGGGCCCCGATGTCGGCCTGGCTCATCTCGGCGGGACGCTCCGCCAGCTTGGCGTTGTAGCACAGCATGGCCGCCTCCTTCTCGCCCAGCACCCGCTCCGGCGCGCCGGCGCGCACGGCCGCGAGGATCTCCTCGCCCCGGGCCTCGTCGCCGAGCAGCGCCTTGAAGTTGGCGCCGTGATGGGTGGCGGCGTAGGCGCAGTCCGCCAGGATCGCGACCTGAGTGCTGATCAGTTCCTGCAGCCACTTGGGCAGCGCCGCGTCATCGCTATGCAGGATCGCCCGGTAGAGCGCGTCGGCCGGGGGCATGGGCGTCGGCCAGAGGCTGAAGGCCTTGTAGAGGTTGTGCACGGTCCCGTCGGGCCGGCAGACCCTCTCGTAGGCTTCCTTCAGGCGCCCCTCGGCCTCGTGCTCCGGGATGGTCTCGATCCAGCAGGTCTCGCTCATGGCGCGCAGCTCCCCCAGGAAATCCCGGGGCCAGCTTAGGCCGCGCCCGGCCGGTCCGCCATAGCCTCGACCAGCTCGCCGTAGAAGGCTGCGATGCAGGATTCCCAGGCCGGCGAGAGCACGCCGCCGTCGTCCACGGCCACCGATTCCAATCCCTTGGCCACCATGCGCATGACCCTCAGGTCCTCCTGCAGCACCTCGTCCTCGAGCACCCGCCAGCGCTCGATGGTCTCGGCGTCCGGCCGCGTTCCCGACGTCGTGTACCAGGCGTTCTGCACGTAGCAGCGCTCGGGATCGCGCGAGTCCGGCAGGATCAGGGTGTCGACCAGCGTGTCGGGCGCATAGGTGGTGAGGAAGAGGTTGGGCGTCCTGAGGTAGAAGCGGCTCGACATGTCGAGCGCCTCGATGTCGCCGTCGCCGGGGCTGTTGCTGTAGACCGAGCCCGGGATGTCGACGGTGCAGCCCATGACCGGCCGCTCGACGAAGGCCCGGTGAGCGCTCAAGGGCTGGCCCGCCGCCGTGTCCTTGTGCACCACCGGCACATGGTAGGGCTCCATGGTGTTCTCCATGGCGAGCTTCCAGTTGAGCTCCAGCGGGCCGGCGTCGATGGTGAGGTAGTGGTCCAGCTTGGAGAAGTCGACGTCGGTAAGCAGGTTCGCCATGGGCGCGACGAAGTCCGCGAACGGCGGCGCCTCGCCGTCGATGTTGAGGAAGATCCAATCGTGCCAGGTCTCGCAGCGCACCGGCACCAGGCCGTAGTCCCCAGGCTCGAAGCCCTCGACGGCGTGGACCTTGTGGCCGCCGAAGTGGGGCGTGCCGATGAGGTGCCCGTCGAGGCCGTAGGACCAGGCGTGGTAGGGGCAGGTGAGGCGCCGCAGGCCCTCGCAGGGACCGTCGATCAGGGCGTGGCCCCGGTGCCGGCAGGCGTTCTGAAAGGCGCGCACCTCGCCCTTCTTGTCGCGCACAAGAAAGAAGGGATGGCCCGGAACCGGCCGGGCGTCGCCGGGGTTCGGGATCTCGTGGCAGCGACCGGCGAAGAGCCAGGTGCCGGCGAGCCAGCGCCGGTATTCCAGCCTCAGGAACTCCCGGTCCGTGTAGGCCATCGAGGGCAGCCGGCTGCAGAGCCCGCCCTCCCCCATCACCCGCGACCGCGCCTTGGCGTCCACGAAATCGGCGAACGACAGAGCCATGACCATGTCCTCCCAAGCACAAGATTGAATCCGAAAGCACCCGAACGACCGCAGCGCACTGGCCGCCGGAAGGCCGCCGCCGTCTCTTTTTCTCTCTTGTCCAGAAGCGTCGTCCGAGGAGCCGGACCCGCGCAGCAAGGCGCGCAACGCAAGAGACGACCGCGGTCCTCCGGGACCGGCCGCGCATGTCCCTACCCGCGGCAGGGAGGACGGTAGTCGTCTCTCGATCTCATGGCGTGAAATCTACCACGTCGGGCCACATCCCGTCACCAGAATCCGCGCGGGGCACCGCGAATCCCTCAGCACATGCTCCGAAGAACCCGTCACCCGCTTCGTGCTAGTCTCGCCGCCATCGCAACTGCGCGGCGGACCCAGGGTGAGCATCGAGGCCTGGCTGGGCGAACTGGGACTGGAACGGCACGCGGCGGCTTTCGAAGAGAACGGCGTCGACGAAACCCTGCTGCCCGAGCTTACCAACGAGGACCTGAAGGACCTGGGCGTCGAGCGCCTGGCCGACCGCAAGGCGATCCTGAGGGCCATCCGGCATCTATCGGCCCAGGGCCAGCCCGCACCGGACGTCCGGGACCGCGCCGGTCTCGCCGGCGAGCGCCGCCAGGCGACCGTGCTGTTCTCGGACATCGCCGGCTACACCGAGCTCTCGCGAAAGCTGGGCGCGGAGGAGACCCACGCCCTCCTCAACCGCTACTTCGAGACCGTCGACGGCATCGTCGAGGGCTTCGGCGGCTCCATCGACAAGCATATGGGCGACAACGTCATGGCGGTCTTCGGAGCGCCCATCGCCCACGACGACGATCCCTTGCGCGCCGTGCGCGCGGCGCTGGAAATCCACGAGCGCATGGCAGCGCTCTCCACGGAGACGGGGCAGAAGATCAGCGCCCACATCGGCATCGCCAGCGGCCAGGTGGTCGCCAGCGGCACCGGCAGCGGTGCCCACCGCGAGTACACGGTGATCGGCGATTCGGTGAACCTGGCGGCCCGCCTTCAGGAGCAGGCGGCGCCGGGCGAGACCCTGGTCTCGGACGCCGTGCAGCGGGCGGTGGCGGAGCGTGTCGGCTGCGTTTCGCTGGGAGAGATATGGCTCAAGGGGATCGACGCCCCGGTCGCCGCCTGGCGTACCGGCGCGCTGCGCAACAGCGAGGAGAGCGGCCTCAGGGTCGCCTTCGTCGGCCGGCAAGCCGAGCTCGGCCAGTTCGCCGGGATCCTCGAGGCCTGCCGCACGAGCGGCGCGGGCCAGGCCGTCGTGGTGCGCGGCGAGGCCGGGATCGGCAAGACTCGGCTTGCCGAGGAGTACACGGCGATCGCCGCCGCCAACGGCTTCGCCTGCCACAAGGGCCTGGTGCTCGACTTCGGCGTCGGCAAGGGCCAGGACGCGATCCGTGCCGCCGTGCGCAGCCTGCTGGGCGTGAAGCCGGGCGGCGGCAAGCCGCTCCGCCGGGCCGCCGCCGGGCGGGCCATCGCCGAGGGGCTGCTGGCGGCCCGCCAGCGGGTCTTCCTCAACGACCTGCTCGACCTGGAGCAGTCGACCGAGGACCGCGCCACCTACGACGCCATGGACAACGAGACCCGCAAGGAGGGACGCTCCGCTCTCGTCGCCGACCTGGTGCGCGGGGTGAGCGTCGAGGCGCCGCTGCTCCTGGTCGTCGAGGACATCCACTGGGCCTCGCCCCTGATGCTCGCCCATCTGGCCGCCATCGCCAACGCCGTGGCGGATTGCCCGGCGCTTCTGGTCATGACCTCGCGGGTCCAGGGCTACCCCTTGGACCCGGCCTGGCGGGCGGCCGCGGGCGGCTGCCCGCTCATGACCCTGGACCTCGGGCCCCTGCGCCGGGCCGAGGCGCTCACCCTCGCCGGGGCCTTCATCGACGCGAACGAGCGCTTCGCCCAGGACTGCATCAAGCGCGCCGCGGGCAATCCGCTGTTCCTCGAGCAGCTCCTGCGCAACGCCGAGGAGCGCGGCGACGAGGAGGTGCCGGCCTCGATCCAGAGCCTGGTGCTGGCGCGCATGGACCGCCTGACGCCCACCGACAAGCGCGCTTTGCAGGCCGCCTCGGCCATTGGCCAGCGCTTCGCCCTCGACCTGCTCCGCCACCTGCTGGAGGACCCCGGATACGACTGCGCCAGTCTTGTCGAGCATCACCTGGTGCGCGCGGAGGCCGACAACTACCTCTTCGCCCACGCGCTGATCCGCGACGGCGTCTATGCCTCGCTGTTGAGGACGAACCAGCAGGCGCTGCACCGCCGCGCGGCCGGCTGGTTCGCCGAGCGCGACCTCGTGCTGCGGGCCGAGCACCTGGACCGGGCGGGCGACCCGGCAGCGTCCGAGGCTTACAGGGACGCGGCCCAGGCGCAGGCGGCCCTCTATCGCTATGACCGCGCCCTCGAGCTGGCCGAACGCGGCCGCGCTCTGGCCGAGAACGGCGCGGCGGAGTTTTCCCTGACGCTGCTGCAAGGGCAGCTCTTGAACGATGCGGGCCTGGTCGGCGAGAGCGTGGCCGCCTACCGCCGCGCCCTCGAGCGCGCCGACGACGACATCGAGCGCTGCAAGGCCTGGATCGGCGTTGCGGAGGGGCAGAGGCTCTCCGATCGATCCCTCGACGCTCTGGAGCTGCTGGAACAGGCCGAGCCCATCGCCGTGCGGCACGACCTCGTCTCGGACCTGGCCCAGCTCTATCATCTAAGGGGCAATCTCCACTTTCTCTTGGGCAACGTGGCGGACTGCAGCGAGGCCCACGTCAAATCGTTGGCGGCCGCGCGCAGGGCGGGAACGACCGAAGCCGAGGCGCGCTCGCTCAGCGGCATGGGAGACGCCGCCTACGCCGAAGGCCGGATGGCCTCGGCGCACCGCTACTTCAGCGACTGCGTTGCGCTCTGCCGCCGGCAGGGTCTCGGCCGCATCGAGGTGGCCAATCTAGCCATGGCGGGCTGGACGCTGCATTTCCTCAACGAGGTGCATCAGGCGCGGGAGATGACCCTCGCCTCAGCTGAATCGTCGAACCGGGTCGGCCACCGGCGCGCCGAGCTCAACTCCGTCAGCTGCGCGCTCTACGTCATGTACAAACTGGCCGACATGGTCCGCGCGCCGGAGCTGGTCGAGCGCTTGTGCGAGCTGGTCTCGCTGCTCGGCGCACGCGCCTGGGAGCCTGCGATCGGCTGGCACAAGACGCAGCTGCTCCAAAGCCAGGGAAGGAACGACGAGGCTATCGAGATGATCGCGCGTTACGCCGCCAAGGCACGCGAGACCAGCCGCGGGTTCCTGGCGCCGCGGATGCTGAGCTACTTCGCTACCGTCACAGATGACGATGCGGATCGCAGGACAGCTCTGGCCGAGGCCGAGGCGCTCATGCGCGGGGGCTCCCTGGGCCACAACTTCCTGGGCGTCTACCGCTACGCCATGCAGGCCTCACTGCGGGCTGGCGATTGGGACGAGGTGGAGCGCTTCGCCGCAGCCCTGGAGGACTATACGCGGGCCGAGCCGCTGCCCTGGTCGGACTTCTTCATCGCCCGCGGCCGGGCCCTCGCAGCCCACGGCGGGGGCCGGCGCGACGAGGCGCTGCATGAGGAGCTGCAGCGCCTGCGAGACGTGGGGCTGCGGGCGGGTCTACGCATGGACCTGCCGGTACTGGAGGACGCCCTCGCAGACTACCGCTCGTGACCTTCAGCGGCTGGCGCAATTGGCGGACCGGACTCTCCAAATGCGTAGGCGCTCAGGCCCCGGCGGCGCGGCAGGCCTGTTCGTGCTCCAAGAGAAAGCGCTTGATCTCGATGCCACCGCCGAAGCCGGTCAGGGACTTGTCGGACCCGATCACCCGGTGGCAAGGCACGACGATGGGCAGCGGATTGGCGCCGTTGGCGCCGCCGACCGCGCGGAAGGCGCTGGGCCGTCCGATCCGTGCGGCGAGCGCGCCATAGGAGGTGGTCTCGCCGAAGGGAATCTCGCGGAGGGCGCGCCAGACCTTGCGCTGGAATGCGGTGCCGGCCAACCCGAGCGGCAGGTCGAAGCGCGTCAGCTCGCCGGCGAAGTAGGCGCGGAGCTGCCGGGCAGCCTCGGCGAAGAGGGACTCGTCCCGGTGCCACCCGGACTTCGGCTCGTGCTTCCGGCCCTCGCTCGCGAAGACGATACGGCGCAGCCCGCCTGCGTCGCCGGCAAGCAGCAGCGAGCCAACCGGGCTGTCGCAGTAGTCGTAAGCGAGCGTTTCTTCAGAGGCCGGCATGCCGGGCTTCCTCGTCGCGGGCGGCGGGCCTCGGCTCGCTCTTTGGCCGGCGCTTGCGGAACTGGGAGGGCGGCTGGCCGTAGAGGCTAGCGAAGGCGGCGTTGAAGCGGCGCAGGCTCCTGAAGCCGGCCCGGTCGGCGATCTCAGCGATCCTCAGGTCGCTGTCGTCGAGTAGGCGCTTGGCGCGCTGGAGTCGAATGGTGCTGGCGGTCTGCAGCGGGCTCGCGCCGACATGACGTTGGAACAGCCGGGCCAGGTGGCGCGATCCGATGCCGAGGCGCGCCGCCAACTCCTCCACGCCCGCCTCGTCCAGAACACCCGCCTCGATCAGCTTCAGCGCCCGCCCCACCGTGGACTTGGTGCCGTTCCAGGCCGGGCAGAAGGGCGCGGTCTCCGGACGGCAGCGCAGGCAGGGCCGGTAGCCGTCCCGCTCCGCCGCGGCGGCGCTCCGATAGAAGGTGACGTTCCTGGTGAGCGGTTGCCTTACCCGGCAGACCGGGCGGCAGTAGATCCCCGTCGTCCTGACGCCGGTGAAGAAAACGCCGTCGTAGGCGGGATCCCGGCGCAGCCGCGCCGCGTTGCAGGTCGCGAAATCCAACATGGCCCCATCCTACCGGACCGGCCGGGCACCGGCGAGCGGCACGCGACAACGAGGTCCGATTCCGGCCAGTACAGCCGGCCGCGCGAAGCGGCCCGCAGGACGAAGACCCCGGAACCTTAAGCTGGATTGATTTCGTGCGATGCCGCCAGCGCGCAGCTACCTCACCACTCGCCGCTGTTGGGCATGGAGGCCCAGGGCTCCTGGGGCGGCAGGGCCTGGCCCTTCTGCAGCAGCTCGATGGAGACGTTGTCGGGCGAGCGCACGAAGGCCATACGCCCGTCGCGCGGCGGCCGGTTGATGGTGACGCCCTTGTCCATGAGGCGCTGGCAAAGGGCGTAGATGTCGTCCACCTGGTAGGCGAGATGGCCGAAGTTGCGTCCGCCGCCGAGATCCTCGGGATCGTAGTTGTAGGTCAGCTCGACCTGCGCCTCCTCGTCGCCGGGAGCGGCCAGCATGACCAGGGTGAAGCGGCCCTCGGGGTAGTCGTAGCGCTCGACCTCCTTGAGGCCCAGCTTGTCGCAGTAGAACTCCATCGAGGCGTCCAGATCGGTCACCCGGACCATGGTGTGCAGGTACTTCATGGCGTGTCCCCTTCTCCCGGCCGCCCCGAACGGGGCGCGCCCGATAGGTAAGCACAGAGAGCCGGAGGCGCAAGCCGTCTGACGCGGATCTTCCGCCACCCCTTGGCAAGGAAAGCGGCGCGGGCTAACGCTGGCACGGCGAGGAGACGAGGACGGGCCATGGACGAGGCGAGGACGACGCGGGAACGGCCGGAGGCGCTGCTGGCGCGCCCGGACGGTATCGACGAAAAGGCGATCCGCGCCTACCGGCTCGCGCGGGTCCGCAAGCTACTGGCCGAGGCGGACATCTGCGCCGTCGTCATCGTCGATCCGGTCAACCTGCGCTATGCCACGGGCAGCCGCAACATGCAGGTCTGGACCATGCACAACGTCTGCCGCTACGCCTTCGTCGCGGCCGAGGGGCCGCTGGTGCTGTTCGACCTGCCGAGCTCGTCCCACCTCGCCCGCGGACTGGAGACCGTCGACGAGATCCGCCCCTCCCTCGCCTTCGACTACATGATGGTCGGCCCCCGCAACGAGGAGATGGCGCGGCGCTGGGCGGCCGAGATCGCCGACCTGGTCGCGGCGCACGGCGGCGGCTCGCGGCGCCTGGCGATCGACCGCGCCGACACCCTGGCCCTGCAGGCGCTGGAAAGCCACGGCCTGCAGGCGGTGGACGGCAAGCCGGTGCTGGAACGGGCGCGGGCCATCAAGTCGCCGGAGGAGATCCGCGCCTTCAAACGCTCCCAGGAGAGCTGCGATCGGGCCGTGGCAGCCCTGCGCGCCGCCGCCCGGCCGGGCATGCGCGAGTGCGAGGCCCTGTCGCACCTGATCCAGGCAAGCGTCGCCCGCGGCGGCGAGTATCCCGAGACCCGGCTCATGACCTCGGGCCCGCGCACCAACCCCTGGTTCGAGGAGGCCACGGACAAGGCGATCGAGGCGGGCGAGCTGCTCTCCTTCGACACCGACCTGATCGGGCCCTACGGCTTCTACAATGACATCTCGCGGAGCTGGGTCGTCGGCGACGGCAAGCCCGACGACGCCCAACGCCGGCTCTACGATCTCTCCCGTCGCCAGCTCGAACACAACACCGCCCTGCTGCGGCCGGGCCTGGGTTTCCTCGAGTACGCGGAGAAGGCGTTCCCGCTTCCCGAGCCCTACCTGCCCAACCGCTACGCCGACGTCGCCCACGGCTGCGGCCTGGGGGTGGAGTACCCCTTGATCTGGTATCCGGAGGACGCCGAGTGGGGCGCCTACGACGGGGTCTTCGAGGAGAACATGATCGTCTGCGTCGAGAGCTACGTCGGCGAAGTCGGCGGGCGCGAGGGCGTCAAGCTGGAGCAACCGGTCTGGATCACCAGCGACGGCCCCGTCCTACTATCGGACCATCCGCTGGAAGACGACTACGCCTGACGACGGCGGGTGTCGCTGCGCGTTCAGATCTCGCCGATTTCCTTGAAGTGGGCGCGCAGCTTGGTGAGCGCCTTGTGGTGGGTGCTGCGCACGGTCTGGGGGTCGACCTGCATGATCTGGGCCGCGTCGGCGACCTCCAGGTCGCGGCGGTAGAGCAGCTCCAGCACCAGGGCCTGGCGCTCCGAGAGCAGGCCCTCGGGGATCTTGACGTTCTCGAACACCGGGTCCTCGACCGCCAGGCAGGACTCGGGCACGTCGTCGACGCCCAGGTTCGGCAGACGCTGGCGGCGCAGGTGGTCGATGGCGGCGCTGGTCGCGACCACCGTCAGCCAGGTGGAGAGGCGCGCGCGCGCCGGATCGAAGTTGCGCAACAGCCGGTGGTCGGCCTTGCAGAGCCGGACGAAGACGTCCTGGGCCACGTCCTCCACCTCGTCGCCGCGGCCGGCCGGCAGCAGGCGGCGCTGGGCCGCCGCGTAGACGATGCCGGCGTACTGCTGGACAAAGCGGTTCCAGGCGCCGCGCTCGCCGTCGAGCAGAGCCTGCACCAGAACCGGATCGTCCGGGTTGCGGGCCTTGCCGGCGGCGCGGACGCCACGGGCACTCCCGACGGCGGTGCCGTTCTTCGCGGCCCGGCCGGCGGCGCGGGCCTTGGCGGCCGGCCGCTCCAACCGCTCCAGCATGCCCTCGAGACCCAGGTTCGGAACTGTCAGCGCGTGTGCCATGATCACAACTCCTCCGGCGATGGTCCTGCGACCTCGACCGTTTTGTTCGATTTTCTCAATTCACTGACTGCCCGATCGAAAAACACGTCCAAGTTCTCTCGCATGGCCGGCGACAGGCGGATGATGCGCGAGCGCCCGTCCTCCGGATTCTCCTCCTCGACCAGGAGGCCCTCCGCGATGGCGGTCTCGAGATAGCGTCCGGCGGTGTGGGCGCTCTTGACCCCCGTCATGCAGCGCAGGGCCTCCGTCTTGGTGACGGGGCGCGGGCTGCGCCAGATGGTGTTGAAGAGGTCCCAGTACTGGGCCGAGTAGAAGGCTTCCTTGCCGCCGAACACCTGGAGCCAGTGGCCCGCCATGCGGTCCATGAGCTCCAGATATTCCCGGCGCTGCGCGTCGTTGTACTTGAGCTGACGGGTCATGGTCGAAATCCAGCGATCCTGAAGCTCGGGGCTCGGTCTGGGGCTCTCCATGTTCATAGACAGAAAGCTATCCCGATGCATTCGAATTTGCAAGCGATTTTGCATGTAGATTTATGTTCAAATCCCTAATGAACAGGTATTCGCACTCAGACAGAAATTTCTGTTCTCATGTTTTTCTAATTATAAGAATGCCTTATTTGATCATCTGCAATTCTGCATGAAAAAATAGGGAGAACTTTTTCATTCAAAAAATGCATTCACATTTACGTGTAATGGCCTTACGGCCCCGCTGTCGCTCCGGCCAATGGAGCCTATAATGCGCCTTGCCGAGCGGCCGGCTCCGCCGCGTCGCGGCAAAGGAAGGTCACGATCGAGGGGAGAGACGGCATGGCCAGCGAAAGCGAACTTTTCACCCTACCGGCGCGCCGGGGTCGCGCCGCGCGCCTGGGCAAGGGGCAATCGATCAAGATCATCAACACCCACGGCCAGCAAGTGGTCGACACCTGGGCCTTCAGCGCCGACGACCCGGGCGAGTTCCTCTCCATGGAGCACCTGCGGGTCGCCCTCGAGCGCATCTTCCCGCAGGCCGGCGACGGCCTGGTGACCAACCGGCGGCGGCCGATCCTGCATTTCGTGGAGGACACCTCGCCCGGCCTCCACGACACCCTCATGGCGGCCTGCGACTCCTATCGCTACGGCCTGCTCGGCTGCACCGAGTACCACGACAACTGCACCGACAACCTCTTCGCCGCCATGCGCCAGCTCGGACTGACGCCGCCGGAATGCCCAAGCCCGCTCAATCTCTGGATGAACATTCCCGTCGGCGAGGTCGGCCGCACGGCCTGGGGCGAGCCGCTCTCCAAGGCCGGCGACCATGTGGTGCTGCGGGCCGAGATGGACTGCATCGTCGCCATGTCCGCCTGCCCCCAGGACATCCTGCCCGTCAACGGCGCCCTGCGCTCGCCGACCGAGGCACACTTCCAGGTCCTTTCGTAAGGTCGCGGCGGCCGGGCCCGCTCCGCCGCGTGCCGGCCGGGGGGCTCCGGCGCCTCAGGACTCCTTCAGCGCCATCTCGATGTAGAGCTCGCGCAGCCGGGAGGCGACCGGGCCGGGCACACCGTTGCCGAGGATGCGGTCGTCGATCCGGACCACCGGGTAGACGAAGGTGGAAGCGCTGGTGATGAAGGCCTCCGCCGCCTCGTAGGCCTCAGCCGGCGTGAACCCGCGCTCCTCGATCTTGAGGTCCTGTTCGCCGGCGAGACGCAGCACCGCGCGCCGGGTGATGCCGTGCAGGATGGAGCTGGAGAGCGGCCGGGTCACGATGGTGCCGTCCAGGGTCACGATATAGGCGTTGTTGGAGGAGCCCTCCGTGACGACGCCGTCCTCGACCAGCCAGGCGTCGTCCGCGCCCGCATCGAGAGCCGCCTGCTTGGCGAGCGTCGCGGCCAGGAGCTGCACGGTCTTGATGTCGCGCCGCTGCCAGCGAATGTCGGGCATGGTGATGATGGAGATCCCGGTCTTGGCCAACGGATCGTCGAGCAGCGCCTGGGCTTGGGAGAAGACGACCAGCGACGGCGCCGCGCCTTTCGGGAAGGGAAAGTCGCGGTCGGCCGCGCCGCGGGTCACCTGAAGATAGACCATCCCTTCCTTCAGATCGTTGCGGGCGACGATCTCCTGCTGGACCTGCTCGATCTCGTCCAGGGAGATGGGCGCGACCATGCGCAGCTCTTCGAGGGAGCGCCGCAGGCGGGCCATGTGGGCCGCGTTGTCGACCAGCTTGCCGCCCAGCACCGAGGAGACCTCGTAGACCCCGTCGGCGAAGAGGAAGCCCCGGTCGAAGACCGAGATCTTCGCCTCTTCCTCCGGCAGGTACTCACCGTTGACATAGACGGTTCGCGACATGGAATCCTCCCCTAACCGAGACGGCACTGTGCCATCGGCAACTGCGGACGGTGGTTAGCCGCCCGGCGGTACCGCTGTCAAAGAATTTGCGCCTCGCCCCTCACGCGGCGCAGTCGACGCAGTGGGTCAGGGTCAGATCGACGGCCAGGCGCTTTTCCGGGATCTCCTCGCCGCAGTTCAGGCAGTAGCCGAACTCGCCCTCCTCGACGCGCCTCAGGGCCGCCTCGATGCGCTGCAGGCGGCCCTTGCGGCGCTCCTCGACGGCGTTCGCCATGGCCTGGACCTGCATGGCATCCATGCGCGAGAGGCGTCCGACGCTCTGCTGGTCGAGCTCCACCGGACGGCGCTCCTCGGCCGCGGCGGCGCTCGCCTCCAGCAGCTCGGCGCGCTCGGCCTCCAGGGCCGCCCGGATCGCCTTGGGACCGCGTTTGCCGCTCTTGGCCATGCACCCCTGCCCTCCGCCGCCGACGGCTCGTCGCCCGCGGCACCTACGCTCGGATCCGAAGTGTAGACCGGATCGTCATGAAACGCCTAACCGGCCGGCGCTTCCTTCGTTCCGCGGCTGCCATCCTTGTTCCCCGACAGTCCCAACAGCGCTATGGCAAAGGGGCGGCCGGCGTGCTGTAGTCCCGGGCGCATTGGTCTGGTGCGCATCGGTCTGGGGCGCATCGGTCTGGGGCGCTTCGAACGCGCGCGGCCGCGGGGCTTCGGCGCCCATTGGGGGAACCATGAAGATCACCGACGTAAAGACCTACGTGGTCGGCAACCCGCCGCCCCACTACGGCGGGCTCTACTTCGTCTTCCTCAAGCTGACCACCGACAGTGGCGTCGAAGGCTTCGGCGAGGTCTATTCGGTGCCCTTCCATCCGGACGTGGTGGCCCGCATGGTGGAGGACGTCTGCGCCCGCCACGTGATCGGCAGCGACCCCTTCCGCATCGAGCGCCTCTGGCGGCTCGTCTATTCCGGCGGCTTCACCCAGCGGACCGATGTCTCAACCCTCGGCGTCCTCAGCGGCATCGAGATGGCCTGCTGGGACATCGTCGGCAAGGAGCTCGACCGGCCGGTCTACGACCTGCTGGGCGGCCGGGTGCACGAGAAGCTGCGCTCCTACAGCTACCTCTACCCGGAGCCGGGCGATGCCGGCGAGGTCTACGAGGATCCGGACATGGCGGCCGAGCGCGCGGCCGACTACGTGAAGCTGGGCTTCACGGCGGTGAAGTTCGACCCGGTCGGCCCCTACACGGCCTTCGATCCGCGCCAGCTCTCGCAAGAGGCCCTGGCCCTCTCGGAGCGTTTCGTGCGAAGGCTGCGCGAGGCGGTCGGCGGGGCCTGCGACCTGCTCTTCGGCACCCACGGCCAGATGACGGCGGCCGGCGCCATCCGTCTCGCCCGGCGCCTGGAGCCCTACGACCCGCTCTGGTTCGAGGAGCCTGTGCCGCCCGACAACGTGGAGGAGATGGCCCGGGTCGCCCGCGCCACCACCATCCCCATCGCCACCGGCGAGCGCCTTGCCACCAAGTACGAGTTCGTGCGCCTGCTGGAAAGGCAGGCGGCCTCGATCCTGCAGCCCGCCCTCGGGCGCAGCGGCGGCATCCTGGAGACCAAGAAGATCGCCGCCATGGCCGAGGCCCACTACGTGCAGATCGCCCCCCACCTTTACTGCGGGCCCATCGAGGGCGCCGCCAACGTGCAGCTCGACACCTGCAGCCCCAACTTCCTGATCCAGGAGAGCATCCAGACCTGGGGCGGCTTCCACGCCGAGATCCTGAAGGAGCCGCTCCAATGGCAGGACGGCTACATCATCCCACCCACCAAGCCCGGCCTCGGCGTCGAGCTGGACGAGGAGGTGGCGGCGAAGCACCCTTACAAGGGGGACAAGCTGCATCTCGAGATGCTGGACCGGCCGCTGTAGCGAACAGCGGCGCGACGAAGGGAACGGGGACGCCATGACCCACGATCTGCCCGGGATCTACAAGGTCCTCAGCGACGACACGGTCGCGCCCGGCGCGCCGTGGAGCGCCGTCGTCGAGGCCGGCTGCCGCCTCAGGATCGTCGACCTGGCCGGGCATCAGGGGGTCGACTTCCTCTGCTACAACGAGGCCGAGCCGGAGGAACGCTACAACGCCCCCAACACCCTCAAGGCCTCCCGCAACCTCGGCCTCACGACGGGCACGGTGCTCTACTCCGACTACGCCCGGCCGCTCATGACCATCGTGGCGGACAGCTGCGGCGGCCACGACACCATAGGCGGCTGCTGCTCGGCCTGGAGCAACCGGATGCTCTACGGCGTCGCGGGCGTGCCGGGCTGCCGCGAGAACTTCCTCCAGGCCCTCGCGGCCCACGGCCTCGGCTGGCGCGACATCGTGCCCAACATCAACTTCTTCTGTTCGGTGCCCGTCATGGAGGCCGGCCGCCTCGCCGACAGCGTCTTCGTCGAGGGCCGCTCCGAGGCCGGCGACTACGTGGAGCTGCAGGCCGACATGCGGGTTCTCGCCGTCCTCTCCAACTGTCCCCAGGTCAACAACCCCTGCAACGAAGGCCGGCCGTCGCCGATCCGGGTCCTGGTCCACCGCCCGGCCCCGCAAGGGTAACCGCGAACTCACTTTTGCTTGCTAGGGTCTGGGCCCTGGGCTATTGTATACCAGAAACCTGACAGCGGTACTGGAGGGAGATCCCGGCCCCAAAACGGCCGGGTGATTTGCTAGTCGGGACCGAGGTTCGAGTTATGCAGAACAAACTGAAAATCGCACCCATAGAGACCTCTTTCAGTCTGAAGGAACATATCTACGAGGTGCTCAAGGATGCCATCTCCTCGATGAACATCTATGCCGAGGACGCCCAGCTCAAGCTCGACGAGCGGCAGTTGTCCGAGCAGCTGCGCATCAGCCGCACGCCCATCCGGGAGGCCATCGCGCGGCTCGAGCAGGAGGGCCTGGTCACCGTGGTGCCGCGGCGCGGCGTCTACATCACGCGGAAGACCAAGAAGGAAATCCTCGAGATGATCACGGTCTGGGCGGCGCTGGAAAGCATGGCGGCACGCCTCATCACCCAGCACGCCAGCGACGAGCGGATCTCCTCCCTGCGCCGCCTCTTCACGACCTTCGAGAACGGCCAGGTCCAGGCCCACATCGACGAGTACTCCGACCGCAACATCGAGTTCCACCAGGCCATCCTGGAGATGAGCGACTGCGCGCTGATCCGCCAGATCGCCGACGGTCTCTTCATCCACATGAAGGGCATCCGCGCGCGCACCATCGGCGAGAAGGACCGGGCCCGGCGCTCGATCATCGACCACCTGCACATCATCGAGGCGCTGGAGCAGCGCGACACCGAGCTGGCCGAGCGCCTGGTGCGCGAGCACACGCTCAACCTCGCCGCCCACGTCGAGAAATACGTCGACTACTTGGAATGACGGCGCCGACCCCCGGGAGGACCTCACGGACCTCAAGAACGGCGCGATCGAAGGAGGCAATGAATGGGTGAGACGGCAACGGATACCCTGGTCCGGAAGGACCGCTCGGGCGGCGTGGTGTCTGGCGGCCATCTGGTCGCCAAGGCCCTCAAGAACGAGGGCGTCGACACCATCTTCACGCTTTGCGGCGGACACATCATCGACATCTACGACGGCTGCCTGGACGAGGACATCCGCATCGTCGATGTGCGTCACGAGCAGGTCGCCGCCCATGCCGCCGACGGCTACGCACGCCAGACCGGCAAGCTCGGCTGCGTGGTGACCACGGCGGGTCCGGGCTGCACCAACGCCATCACCGGCATCGCCACGGCCTTCCGCTCCGAGAGCCCGGTGCTGCACATCGGCGGCCAAGGCGCCCTCACCCAGCACAAGATGGGCTCTCTCCAGGACCTGCCCCACGTGGACATCATGGCGCCCATCACCAAGTTCTCGGCCAGCGTGCGCTCCACAGAGCGGGTCGCCGATATGGTCTCCATGGCGGCGCGCGAGTGCTTCGCCGGCGCCTACGGGCCCTCCTACCTGGAGATCCCGCGCGACGTGCTGGACCGGGAGGTTGCGGCCGACCAGGCTGTGATCCCGCAGCCGGGCCACTACCGCGCCTCGACAAAATCGGTCGGCGACCCGGCCGATATCGAGAAGCTGGCCGACCTGCTGGTGAAGTCGGAACGGCCCTGCATCCTGCTCGGCACCCAGGTCTGGTCCTGCCGCGGGCACGAAGAGGCGCTCGACCTGGTGCGCAGCCTCAACATCCCCGCCTACTTCAACGGCTCGGGCCGCGGGCTGCTGCCGCCGGGCGACCCCCACCACTTCCACCGCACCCGGCGCATGGCCTTCGACAAGGCGGATGTGATCGTCATCGTCGGCACGCCCTTCGACTTCCGCATGGGCTACGGCAAGCGGCTGCGCGCCGACGCAACGGTGGTGCAGATCGACATGGACTACCGCACGGTCGGCAAGAACCGCGACATCTCGCTCGGCCTGGTGGGCGATCCCGGCGCCATCCTTGCGAGCGTTCAGGCAGCCACCACCGGCCGCAACGACAAGGGCGCCGAGCGCCGCGAGGCCTGGCTGGAGGAACTGCGCGCCGCCGAGTCGAAGGCGCTCGACAAGCTGATGCCTCTCTTCATGTCGGACAGCCACCCGATCCACCCCTACCGGGTCGCCTGGGAGATCAACGAGTTCCTCGGCGAGGACACGGTCTACATAGGCGACGGCGGCGACGTGGTGACCATCAGTGCCCAGGCGGTGCAGCCCCGCGCCCCCGGCAACTGGATGGACCCGGGCGCGCTCGGCAGCCTCGGTGTGGGCACCGGCTTTGCCATGGCCACCAAGCTGGCCCACCCGGACAAGGAGGTCTTCTGCTATTACGGCGACGGCGCCTTCGGCATGACCGCCTTCGACATGGAGACTGCCAACCGTTTCGGCGCGCCCTACATCGCCGTCATCGGCAACAACTCGGCCATGAACCAGATCCGCTACGGCCAGCTCGCCAAGTACGGCGAGGAGCGCGGCGACATCGGCAATAAGCTGGGCGACGTGCCCTTCAGCCAGTTCGCCGAGATGCTGGGCGGCTACGGCGAGGAGGTGAAGGACCCGGCCGAGATCGCGCCGGCGCTGCAGCGGGCGCGCGAGGCGGTGCGGCGCGACGGCATGTCGGCGGTCGTCAACATCTGGGTCGACCCCAACGAGTACGCGCCCGGCACCAAGGCGCAGACCATGTATAAGTAGGGCCGGCCGGCGATATGGCGCCCGGGCGTCGCATAGGACGACCGACAAGGCCCGAGACACAAGGTCCGAGGGCCCAAGGCTTCAAGTGTTCGGGACAGCGCGAGGAAGAGTCATGAAGGCGCTCGAAGGTGTACGTATCCTGGATTTCACCCATGTCCAGTCGGGCCCGACCTGCACCCAGCTGCTGGCCTGGTTCGGGGCCGACGTGGTCAAGGTTGAACGCCCCGGCGTCGGCGACATCACCCGCACCCAGCTGCGCGACCTGCCCGACGTGGACTCCCTCTACTTCACCATGCTGAACGCCAACAAGCGCTCCATAACCCTCGACACCAAGAGCGAAGGCGGCAAGGCGATCCTGGAGAAGCTGATCAAGACCTGCGACGTGCTGGTGGAGAACTTCGCGCCGGGCGCCATCGACCGCATGGGCTTTCCCTGGGAGCGCATTCAGGAGCTCAACCCGCTGATGATCTACGCCTCGGTCAAGGGCTTCGGGCCGGGCCCTTACGAGGACTGCAAGGTCTACGAGAACGTCGCCCAGTGCACCGGCGGCTCAGCCTCCACCACGGGCTTCGATGACGGGCCGCCGCTGGTCACCGGCTCTCAGATCGGCGACTCCGGCACCGGCCTGCATCTCGCGCTCGGCATCGTCGCCGCCCTCTTTCAGCGCGAGAAGACGGGCCGCGGCCAGCGGGTGCTGGCGGCCATGCAGGACGGGGTCCTGAACCTGGCGCGGGTCAAGCTGCGCGATCAGCAGCGCCTCCAGCACGGGCCCTTGAAGGAGTATCCCCAGTACCCCAACGGCACGTTCGGCGACGAATGCCCGCGCTCCGGCAACGCCTCGGGCGGCGGCCAGCCGGGCTGGGCGGTCAGGACCAAGGGCGGCGGGCCGAACGACTACATCTACGCCATCATCCAGCCGCCGGGCTGGGCCGAGTACATGCGCCTCTGCGGCCGCGAGGAGCTGATCGACGATCCCGAATGGGCGACGCCCGAGGCGCGCCTGCCCAAGCTCGACAAGTGCTTCGAGATCATCGAGCAGTGGACCATGACCAAGGACAAGTTCGAGGTCATGGAGCTGCTGAACGAGCGCAACGTGCCTTGCGGTCCGATCCTCTCCATGAAGGAGCTGGCCGAGGAACCGTCGCTCAGGGCCACCGGCACCGTGGTCGAGGTGGATCACCCGACCCGCGGCAAGTACCTGACCGTGGGCAATCCCATCAAGATGTCCGACTCGCCGAGCGAGGTGGAGCGCTCGCCGCTGCTCGGCGAACACACCGACGATATCCTGCGTCAGGTCTTGGGCCTGTCCGACGAAGAGGTGGACGCGGCCTGGGAGTCGGGCGCGCTCGGTCCGAGGAAGGCGGAGGCGGCCGAGTAGCCGCGCGGCCTCGCGTGGCGCGGGCCGGCCGGCGGGTTCGCCGCGGCGCTCGGCCTGCGGGCGGATCCTGCGGACCTTGCGGGCGGCGACAAGAACCGAAGGGGAGGTGTTGGCATGCGTATCGTGGTCCATGGGCAGCAGGCGTTCGGCAAGGCCGTCCTCGAGCGCCTGGTCGAGCGGGGTGAGGACCTGGTCGGCGTGTTTTGCGCGCCCGACCGCGAGGGTCGGCCGACCGACCCGCTGAAGGAGTTCGCGCTCGAGAAGGAGCTGCCGGTCCACCAGCCGGCCTCCTGGAAGACAGAGCAGGCCGCGGAGCTGATGCGCGGCTTCGAGCCGGATCTCTGCGTCATGGCCTACGTCACCCTCTTCGTGCCTCAGGAGGTGCTCGACATCCCCAAGCTGGGCACCATCCAGTACCACCCCTCCCTGCTGCCCAAGCACCGCGGACCCAGCTCCATCAACTGGCCGATCATCCAGGGCGCCACCAAGACCGGCCTCACCATCTTCTGGCCCGACGAGGGGCTCGACGAGGGGCCGGTGCTGCTCCAGAAGGAGGTGGCGATCGGACCCGACGACACCCTCGGCAGCATCTACTTCAACCACCTCTTCCCCATGGGCGTCGACGCCATGGTCGAGGCCGTGGACCTGGTGCGCGACGGCAAGGCGCCCAGGATCGGCCAGGACCACAGCCAGGCCACCTACGAGAGCTGGTGCCGCAAGGCGGACGCGGAGATCGACTGGTCGAAGCCGGCCACCGAGGTCTACAACCTGATCCGCGGCACCAACCCGCAGCCAGGTGCCTGGACCACCCACGCCGGCAACGAACTCCGTATCTTCGACTCAGGCCTCGCCGAGGCCTCCGGCGCACCGGGCGAGGTGACCGGCGTCTCCGAGGCCGGCTTCACCGTCGCCTGCGGCGAGGGCGGCATAGCGGTCGCCCGGGTGCGCCCCCACGACGGCGGCAAGGTCGCCGCCGCCGAGTACGCCGCCCAATCGGGGCTCGAGGCGGGCGCGCGTTTGGGATCCTGACGTCGGCACACTTCGGCCGTTTCGGGCGAAGCGGCCGCCGGTTCACCACACGAAAGTCGAACGAGGCAAAGGCTCAGTCATGGCGAAAAGCGATATCGAGATTGCGCGTGGGGCGCGGATGCGGCCGATTGTTGAGGTTGCGGAGCGGCTGGGGATCCCGGATGAGGCGCTGGTGCCCTTCGGGCATCACAAGGCGAAGGTCTCCTTCGACTTCATCGAGGGCCTTAAGGAGAAGCCCGACGGCAAGCTGGTGCTGGTCACCGCGATCACGCCGACGCCGGCGGGCGAGGGCAAGACGACGACCTCGGTCGGCCTCAACGACGGGCTCAACCGGATCGGCAAGAAGGCGGTGGTCTGCCTGCGCGAGCCCTCGCTCGGGCCCTGCTTCGGGGTGAAGGGCGGGGCGGCCGGCGGCGGCTACGCCCAGGTGGTGCCCATGGAGGACATCAACCTGCACTTCACCGGCGACTTCCACGCCATCGGCACGGCCCACAACCTGCTCTCGGCGCTGATTGACAACCACGTCTACTGGGGCAACGAGCTGGGCCTCGACACCCGGCGCATCGCCTGGCGGCGGGTGGTGGACATGAACGACCGGGCGCTGCGCTCGATCGTGAACTCGCTGGGGGGCGTGGCGAACGGCTTTTCCCGTGAGGACGGCTTCGACATCACGGTGGCCTCGGAGATCATGGCGATCTTCTGCCTGGCGCGGAACCTTCCGGACCTGACCGAGCGGATCGGCGAGATCGTGGTGGGCTACACCCGCGAGCGTGCACCCGTGCGGGCCAGGGAGCTGAAGGCGGCGGGCCCCATGTCGGTCTTGCTGAAGGACGCGCTGGCGCCCAACCTGGTGCAGACCTTGGAGAACAACCCGGCCTTCATCCACGGCGGGCCCTTCGCCAACATCGCCCACGGCTGCAACTCGGTGATCGCGACGACGACGGCCCTGAAGCTGGCGGACTACGTGGTGACGGAGGCGGGCTTCGGGGCGGACCTGGGGGCGGAGAAGTTCTTCGACATCAAGTGCCGCAAGGCGGGGCTGAGGCCCGCGGCGGCGGTGCTGGTGGCGACGGTGCGGGCGCTGAAGATGCACGGCGGCGTGGCGAAGGACGACCTCGGCCGGGAGAACGTGGCGGCGGTGCGCGCGGGCTGCGCCAACCTGGCGCGGCACGTGGAGAACGTTCAGAAGTTCGGGGTGCCGCCGGTGGTGGCGATCAACCAGTTCGTGAGCGACAGCGCGGGCGAGCTGGAGGCCGTGCGCGAAGCCGCCAGCGCCCTCGGCGTGGAGGCGGTCCTGTGCAGCCACTGGTCGGACGGCGGGGCGGGCACCGAGGCGCTCGCCCACAAGGTGGTCGCGCTGGTGGAGAGCGGCGCGGCGGACTTCAAGCCGCTCTACCCGGACGAACTGCCGCTCAAGGAAAAGATCGCCGCCATCGCGACCGAGCTCTACGGCGCCGACGGCATCTCCCTCGACGCGGCGGTGGAGAGCCAGCTCAAAGCCCTACAGGCGGACTACGGCCAGTTGCCGGTCTGCATGGCGAAGACCCAGTACAGCTTCTCGACCGACCCGGCGCTGAAGGGCGCGCCCTCTGGCCACGTGGTGCCGCTGCGCGAGCTCCGGCTCGCGTCGGGCGCCGGCTTCATCGTCGCCATCACCGGCGCCATCATGACCATGCCGGGCCTGCCCCGCGTCCCCGCCGCAAACAGCATCCATCTCAATGAAAAAGGCGAAATCGAAGGACTCTTCTGAGGGCGAGACGGGGTCCGGACCCGGCCACAGCCGACAGCGAGGTCCCGGAGGCAAGATAGAGATGACGATTTCCACCATTCTCGTTCCCGTTCGCGGCGACGGAAAGGGCGAAGGCGTGCTCGATCACGCGCTGGCGCTGGGACGGCGCTTCCATGCCCACCTGGATGTGGTCCACTGCCGGCCGCGGCCGGAGGACATGCTGCCCTTCGGGGTCTCGGTGCCAGCCATACTTAAGAAGGACATCCTCGCCTCCGCCGGCTCGCTGGCCGACGAGGAGGAGCGCAAGGTGAAGGGCCTGTTCGAGGCCTATTGCCAGCGCAACGACCTGGTGCTCGTGGAAGAGCGTCCCTGGCCCGACGACCGCATCTCGGTGTCATGGCGCGAGAAGACCGGAAAGCAGGCGGCCGTGGTCGGCCTGCAGGGCCGGCTCGCCGACCTCATCGCCGTCGCCCAGCCGGACCGGGACCGCACCCTCGGCCTCAACACCCTGGAGGCGGCACTGCTGGAGACCGGGCGCCTGGTGCTCATGTGTCCGCCCCGGCCGGCCGGACCCATCGGCGAGCACGTCGCGGTGGCCTGGAACGGCAGCGCCGAATCGGCCCGCGCCGTGGGCGCCGCCCTGCCGGTCCTGCGGGCCGCCGGGATGGTGACGCTGCTTTCCATGAGCGACGGCGAGGTGCCGGCTCTCGGGCCCGAGCGGCTGGCGGACTACCTGCTGAGCCACGGCATCGAGACGGGCATCGAAAGCCGCAAGAGCCGGGCGACCGCGGTCGGCGGAGCGCTGCTGGAGGCCACGAGGTCGGCCGGCGCGGACGTCCTGCTGATGGGCGCCTATGGCCAGAGCCGGCGGCGCGAGCTGGTCCTGGGCGGCGTCACCCAGCACGTGGTCGACAACGCCGACCTGCCCGTCCTCATGGTCCACTAGGCTCCGGGCCGCAACCGGCGGCTGGATCCGGCATGACCACAACGCTCCAGAAAAAGCTGCGGACGAGACATGGACGCCTGCGGGCGCCGGGCTGCGCGGGCGGGCAAGGCAGCGGCCACCCTGCCCTGCCCTCGCGGGCCAAGGGATGCAGCCGACCGTCGGCCGAAAACCGAGACCGGATTCCTCGGATATGCGTCGAAAAGCCGTTGATCAACGGAGTCGATTTGTTAGACTTGCGCGTCTGGTATACCAAATGCCAGAATGCCGTGCTTGCCGAATGAGAGTAGAAGGAAGGCAGCACCGTGGTTCTGGCGTTCCACCGTCGCGTGAGCGGCGGAAGAAACCAAGACAATCTGTCTGGGAGGAAAACAACATGAAGGTAACAAAACGTACGCTCATCGGCGGCGCGCTGGCGCTGGCGATGGGTCTTGTAGGTTCCGGCTGGACGAGCCAGGCGGCGGCGGCCTGGGAGCCGAAGAAGCCGGTCGAGTTCATCATCATGGCCGGCACGGGCGGCGGCGCCGACCAGATCGCCCGCCTGCTGCAGGGCCTGATCGAGCAGAAGGACCTCTCGCCGCGGCCGTTCATTCCGATCAACAAGCCCGGCGGTTCGGGCGGTGAGGCTCTGCGCTACCTCCAGGACAAGGCCGGCGACGATCACGTGGTGCTGGTCACCCTGAACAGCTTCTACACCACCCCCATCATTCAGGAAGGCCTCGGGGTCGACATCTCCCAGTTCACGCCGATCGGCCGCATGGCGCTCGACACCTTCCTACTCTGGGTCCACGCCGACACGGACATCGAGGACCTCGACTCCTACGTCGGGGCCGTGAAGGCAGCGGGCAAGGATTGGAAGGTCGGCGGCACCGGCTCCGGTCAGGAGGACTCGATCCTGACCGCCATGATGGAAGCCGAGTTCGACTACGAGGTCACCTACATCCCCTTCCCGGGCGGTGGCACGGTGGCCAAGAACCTGATCGGCAAGCACATCGATTCGACGGTCAACAATCCGGCCGAGCAGAACGAGTTCTGGCGCGCCGGCCAGAGCCGCCCGATCGTGCAGTTCACGAGCGAGCGCATGTCCGCCTACCCGGACGTGCCGACGGCGAAGGAGCTGGGCCACGACATCGAGTACTACATGCAGCGCTCGATCAACGGCCCTCCGGGCATGTCTCCGGAAGCCCAGGAGTGGTACATCAACCTGTTCCAGACGCTCTATGAGTCCCCGGAATGGCAGAAGTTCTGCGAGGACGAGGGCCTGTTCTGCACGGAATGGGTTGCCGGCGACGATCTGGGCGCATTCCACGCGGCGCAGAACGAGCGCCACAAGCAGCTGATCGAATCGGTGGGTGCCGACGCGATCACCGGCGAGTAGTCGCCACTTGGAATCACGGGAACGCGCCTCGGCGCGTTCCCGTTTCCCCTCAGCTCCGTTCGATGTCCGGACCCGTCGAAAGGGCCGGCAGGAGGGTGGGCTAACCCAACGCGCAGCAGGCTTCGACAGGATTTCAGGGAATAGCCCGGCACCGGTAGGCGGCTGGCTCCGGCCAGTCGATTGAGCCAGGCCGGCGGGAGAGCGAAATGACCGTGCGGACAGCCGAATTGGTGATGGCGATCGTGACGATCCTGATCTCCGCCGCCATCATGTGGAAGAGCACCGAGCTGTCGATCGGCTGGGTCGCCAGCAAGGGCCCGGGTTCGGGCGCCTGGCCGTTCTGGCTGTCGGCCGGCATGCTGCTCGCCTCCATCGCCACCCTGGTGCGCTGGTTCCTGCGGATCACGCCGGAATCGCGCTCCAGCGAGATCTACATCTCGCGCACCGCCTTGTACGTGGTCGGCGTCTCGGTCGGCGCCATTCTGTTCCTGCTGATCGCGACCCACTACATCGGCATCTACATCTCGCTGGTCATCTTCCTGTTCTTCTATCTGCGTTTCGTCGGGCGTCACAGTTGGCTGGTGAGCCTTTCACTCACCATCGGCGTTCCGGTTTTCATTTTCTGCATGTTCGAGTGGGCACTGACGATCCCGCTGCCCAAGGGAATCTCCGAGCCCCTCTTCTATCCGGTCTACGACTGGATCTACTGAGGTATCGGCAAGGAGGACGGCCGCCGGCGGGCTCGGGGCCTGGAGGGCGGCAAGCGGGGACAGGCGACGCGAGATGGAAGAAGTTCTCCTAGCGCTCGGCGGCGGTCTCATCGAGGCCTTCCAGCCGCTCAACCTCGTGATGATATTGATCGGCTGCCTGGTCGGCCTCTTCATCGGCGCCATGCCGGGGCTGGGCTCGGTCAACGGCGTGGCCATCCTGCTGCCCATTACCTTCCTGGTGCCGCCCAACTCGGCCATTATGTTCCTGGCGGCGATCTACTACGGCGCCATGTACGGCGGCGCCATCAGCTCCATCACGCTGGGCATCCCGGGCGCCTCGACGGCTGTCGCCACCGTCTTCGACGGCAGGCCGCTCGCGACCTCGGGCCGGGCGGACCAAGCCCTCACGGCGGCCGCCATAGCCTCCTTCATCGGCGGCACCATCTCGGTCGTCCTCTTCACGCTGTTCGCCCCGCCGCTCGCGGAGTTCGCCCTCAAGTTCGGCCCGGTCGAGGAGTTCGCGCTGATGGTGCTGGCCTTCGCGACCTTCATCGGCCTCGGCGGCGACGATATTCCGAAGACCATCTTCTCGATCCTGATCGGCCTGGTGCTGGCCACCATCGGCCTCGACATCATCTCCGGCCGGCCGCGGCTCATCTTTTTCGACATCACCGGCTTCCTGCACGGCGTCAACTTCCTGGTGCTCGCCATCGGCATCTACGGCATCGGCGAGATGCTGTGGACGCTCGAGCAGACCGAAGGCAAGGTCATCGTCCACAAGGTGAAGATGTCCTGGAGGGCCTTCCTCGGCAACCTGGCCCACGTCAAGAACTACCTCAAGGCAACGGTCTTCGGCTCGGTGCTGGGCTACTTCGTCGGCACCCTGCCCGCCGCCGGGGCGACGCCGGCCTCGCTCATGTCCTACGGCCTCGCCAAGACCTTTTCCAAGGACCCGGATTCCTTCGGCAAGGGCAACGTGGCGGGCGTCGCCGCGCCGGAATCGGCCAACAACGCCGCCTCCACCGGCTCCATGCTGCCCATGATCACGCTCGGCATTCCGGGCTCGCCGACGACGGCCATCCTGCTGGGCGGCATGATCATCTGGGGCCTCAGGCCCGGGCCGCTGCTCTTCACCGAGCACCCGGACTTCGTCTGGGGCCTGATCGGCTCGCTCTACGTCGCCAACGCCTTCACGGTGCTGATCAACCTGGCCTTCATTCCCGTCTTCGTGCGGGTGCTCACCATGCCGTTCACCATCCTCGCGCCGATCATCTTCGTGCTCTGCGTGGTGGGCGGCTATGCGCCGTCCCAGACCATGCACGACGTCTGGCTGATGCTGCTGTTCGGGGTCGCCGGTTACCTGCTGCGCAAGCTCAACTATCCGGTCGCGCCGGCGGTGCTGGCCATTGTGCTGGGCCCGCTCGCCGAGCAGTCGTTCCGCCAGTCGCTGCTGAGCTCCCAGGGCGATCCCCTGATCTTCTTCGAGCGGCCGATCGCGGCGAGCTGCATCGCCATCGCCGCGGCGCTGATCCTCTATCCGGTCTTCCGCGGCCTGCGCAAGCCCAAGAAGAAGCCGGCCTGAACGGAACGCTGCCGCCATCCTGCGCGCCCGACCGGCGCGCGCCGAGGCCGTTGGATCGCCTGCGCCTCGCGCGCTAGAGCGGGATGGGATGAGATTGAATCAACGCTGTTGGCCTGGGTTGGCTCCGTCCGCTAGGCGCGGGCCGAAGCGCGATGCGGTGCATCGGGCGAGGCCCGCAACGACGCGGCGGGCCAACCCAGGCCAACCCGTACGGGACGGGCGCTTTTGGCCGGACGCCGCGTCGCTCCTCCTCGAATATGCTTCGGCATGTCCTTCGTCCCCACAATTGTCCTTGGCCTAACGTCCGGCCAAAATCGCTCCGTCAGCGTGGTTCAATCTCATCTCATCCCGCTCTAGACTATCGCGAACGATCAAAGGCAGGTGCCGAACGGCAAGGTCTCCCGGCAGCGCGGCGGACGGCAAAGGTCGGCACGGCCCGGGAGGACATCGCGATGAGGGTCACGAAACGCACACTCCTTGCAGGCGTCCTCGCGCTGGCGGCGGGCGTCCTGCCGTCCCCCTGGTCCGGCTCGGCGGCGCTCGCCTGGGAGCCCCAAAAGCCGGTCGAGTTCGTCATCATGGCGGGCCGGGGCGGCGGCGCGGACAAGATGGCGCGCCTCATGCAGCAGATCATCGAGAAGAACGGCTGGTGCCCGCAGCCGCTGTCGCCCAGCAACAAGCCGGGCGGCTCGGGCGCCGAGGCGCTGGTGCACCTGAAGGGCAAGGCGAGCAGCGATCCCGACCACACCATCATGGTCACCCTGAACAGCTTCTACACCACGCCGCTGCGCCAGCCCGGACTGGACATCGACGTCGCCGAGTACACGCCCATCGCCCGCATGGCCGAGGACACCTTCCTGCTCTGGGTCCACAAGGAATCGGACATCACCTCCTTGGAGGATTTCGTTGCGGCGGCCAAGGAGGCGGGCAGCGGCTGGCGCATGGCCGGCACGGGCAACCTGCAGGAGGACCAGCTCCTGACCGACCTGCTCAACCTGGCCTACGGCCTCGACATGAAGTACGTGCCCTACCGGGGCGGCGGCACGGTCGCCAAGCAGCTCGCCGAGAAGCGCGCCAACTCAACCGTGAACAACCCGTCGGAGCAGGAGAGCTTCCATGCCTCGGGGCTCACCGTCCCCATAGCCGTCTTCACCTCCGAACGTCTCTCGAGGTTCCCCGACACGCCGACCTTCCGCGAGCTGGGCAAGGACTTCGTCTACCTCATGCAGCGCAGCGTCGTCGGCCCGCCGGGCATGAACGAGGCGGCCGCCTCCTACTACCAAGACCTCTTCAAGAAGGTCTACGAGTCCGAAGAGTGGCAGGACTACCGGCGCGCCAAGAGCCTCTACGGCGACTTCCTCAGCGGCCAGGCCCTCATGGACTACTGGATGGATGAGCGGGAGATCCACCGCGCCATGCTGACCGAGATGGGCGTTCTCTGACCCCGCCCGCCTGCCAACGGCAACTTTCGACCAAATCCGGCGACGGGCGTCCGCCGCTGGCGCCGAGTCGCCTCCCGGCTGTCCTCCCATTCAGACAAGATCCGCTGGTCCCGTCCAAAATTCCGATTGCCGCTCCCTGGTTTCTGGTATATGGTATGCCAGAAACATGACTGCAGGCGTTTCTGTGGCCTAACAGCCCTTTTCGGGGGCGAGAAGCCAAGCCGGGCCGGGCGGCGTTCCCGGTCACAGGCGTGGCGCGGAGGAAGAGCGGGCGGCACGGGCTCACGCCATGAACCTGCACGAACACCAAGCCAAGACCCTGCTGCGCGACTACGGCATCCCTATGCCCCGGGGCAAGAACGCCCAGACCCCGGCCGAGGCGGCCCAGGCCGCGGAAGCCTTGGGCGGCGGCAGCTGGGCGGTGAAGGCCCAGATCCACGCGGGCCTGCGCCTCAAGGCGGGCGGCGTGCGACTGGTCGCCTCTCCGGAGGAGGTGCGCAAGGTCGCCGCCGAGCTGCTGGGAAGCCGCCTGGTCACCCCCCGCACAGGCCCCGAGGGCAAGGTGGTCAGGAGCGTCTACGTCGAGCAGGGCATCGGCTATGCCCGCACTTTCTATCTGGCCGCCTTGGTGGACCGGGCCGCGTCGCGGGTCGCCCTGATCGCGGCCCGGGAAGGCGGCGACGACATCGAGGACCGGGTCGCCGAGGACCCGGACGCCCTCGCGCGTCTGGTCATCGACCCGGACCTGGGCTTCGACTGGGAGGCGGCCGAGACCTTTGCCAAGCAGCTCGGGCTCGAGGGCAATCAGGTGAAGCAGGCGCTGGAGATCATGGCGGCCACCTACCAGGCCTTCCTCGATCTCGATGCCAGCCTGATCGAGTACAACCCGCTCGTCGCCAGCAACGCTGGCGACCTCATGGCCCTCGACGCCAAGATCGTGCTCGACGACAACGCCCTCTTCCGGCACCAGGACCTGGAAGCCCTGCGCGACGAGGACGAGGTCGATCCGACGGAGCTGGAGGCCAAGCGCTTCGAGCTCAACTATGTGAAGCTTGCCGGCGACATCGGCGTCATGGTGAACGGCGCGGGCCTGGCGCTCTCGACCATCGACCTCCTGAAGGAACGGGGCGGCGCGCCGGCGGACTTCATGGACATCCGGCCCGAGGCCACCCGGGAGCAGATTGCCGGTGGCTTCGGCCTGCTGTTGCGCAACCCCACGGTGAGGGCCGTGCTGGTCAACATCTACGGCGGCGGCATCCTGCGCTGCGACACGGTGGCCGAGGGCATCGCCGAAGCCTGCCGGGACGCAAAGCTGAAAGTGCCCCTGATCGTCCGCGCCGCCGGCACCAACGGCGAGATGGCGCGCAAGATCCTGCGCGCCCAGGGCATCCCGGTGACCTTCGCCGACAGTATGGCGGACGCGGTCGAAGGCGCGATCCGGGCCGCGCGGGGAGCGGCCTGATGGCGATCCTGATCCACCGGGACACCAAGGTGATCTGCCAGGGCTTCACCGGTGAACAGGCCAGCTACCATATGGAGCGGGCGATCACCTATGGCACCAAGGTGGTGGGCGGCGTCGTGCCCGGAAAGGGCGGACGCAAGCACCTGGGCCTGCCGGTCTTCGACACGGTCGCCGAGGCCATGGCGGCGACCGAGGCAGACGCCAGCGCCCTATTCGTTCCCCCGGCGTCGGCTGCTAGTGCCATGCTGGAAGCGATCGAGGCGGAGGTGCCGCTGCTGGTCTGCGTGACCGAGCGCATCCCGGTGCTCGACATGGTGCGGGTCAAGCGCCGCCTCGATGACGGCAAGTCGCGGCTCATCGGACCCAACTCACAAGGCATCATCGCGCCGGGGCGCTGCAAGATAGGCGTCATGCCGGCCCACCTGGAACGGCCGGGACGGATCGGCATCGTCTCGCGCTCGGCCTCGCTTACCTCCGAGGTGGTGGAGCAGACCACGGCCGAGCGCCTGGGCCAATCGACGTCGCTCGGCATCGGCGGAGACCCGGTCTGCGGCATGAACTTCGTCGACTGCCTGGAGCTCTTCTTCGCCGACCCGGAGACCGAGGGCGTCATCCTGCTGGGGGAGATCGGCGGCAGCGCCGAGGAGGAGGCCGCCCGCTACCTCAAATCCCAGGGGCTGACGAAGCCCGTGGTCGCCTACGTGGCCGGGCTGCACGCACCCAAGGAGCGGCGCATGGGCCATGCCGGTACGGTCGACCTGTTCGGCAAGGGCGGCGCCTCGGAGAAGATCGCCACCTTGGAGGCCGCCGGCGTGCAGGTGGCCCGCTCGCCCGCCGATATCGGCGCCACCATGCGCCGCGCCTTGAGGCGCTAGCTGCGGCACTTCCCCCTTCACGCGAGTACTCCAGAGCCGGCTCCGGCAAAAAGGGGAAGACCGTGGCGGCGCGAAGGGCGCCCGCCAGATCCTCGGATCTGCCGCGCGTGGGGGCTCCCAAGCCGACTATAACGGAGTCCGGCCGGCCTGCCGGGCCGGCTAGCCGGCACGCAGATCGAGGCATGGTTAATGTCCTATTAGTTGTAGGGTGATACCACTCTCGGTGACATTGCCGGCCCGTTTTGCCAGGGCCGCAGGCAAGACACCGACAGGGATAGGCTCGAGGTGAAGAGTCTGCTTCCGGATACCGCTTCGGCACGACGCGATCTGGCATCGGCGACTGCCGCCACACTTGTCGTCCTGGTCCTCGCAGCGCTCTTCCATCCCTACAAGGCCTGGATCAACTGGGTAGCCGCGCCCGCAACGAGCCCTGTCGCGGGCACGGCGCTCACCGAGCTGCCGACCGGTCTCGCCTTCGGCGGCCTCGCGTTCGCCTGGTACGCCCTGCGCCGGCGCCGGCAGGACTCCCGAGCCCAGCCGATGGTTGGCGGCGTTCCGAAGCGCGGCCAAGAGCGGGGCGAGGAGGAACACGCTCAACTCGAGCGGAACCGGCATGCGTCCTCCGTCGAGCTGCTCGGCAAGCTCGCGGCCGCCGCCAATGGATGCACCGACGCGCGCGAGGCGATGAGAGTCTGCCTGGACGAGGTCTGCACCTTCACGGGCTGGCCGCTGGGCCACGCTTACGTCGTGGCCGACGACGAAAGCGGCCGGCTCGAACCCACGGGCCTCTGGTACCCGGGAGATCCGGTCCGATTCCAATCCTTCCGCCGGGTGACGGAGGAAACCTCGTTCGCGCCCGGCGTCGGCCTGCCGGGCCGCGTCCTCGCCTCGGGCTCGCCGGCGTGGATCGTCGACGTCACCCGAGACCAGAACTTTCCGCGGGCCAAGGCGGTCGAGGACATCGGCCTCAAGGCGGCCCTGGCGTTTCCGGTTCTGATCGGCCAGGACGTCGCGGCGGTCCTGGAGTTCTTCTGCGAGGAGGCCGCGGCGCCGGACGAGGCGCTCCTGGAAATCATGGCCCATGCCGGCACACAGCTCGGCCGCGCCATCGAACGCGAACGCGCCGGAGAGGCCCTCAAGCAAAGCGAGGCGCGTTGCGCCGGCATCATCGAGATCGCCGACGACGCCATCATCTCGATCGACCGGAATAGACGCATTCAGCTCTTCAACGACGGGGCTGAGACGATCTTCGGATATGCGGCCCATGAGGTGCTGGGCCAGCCCGTCGAGGTTCTGCTGCCCAAGCGCTTCCGGTCCGCCCACCCGGGTCAGATCCTGGCCTTTGCCTCGAGCCCCGATGTGTCCCGGAAAATGGCCAACCGCAACGAACTGGTCGGACTGCGAAAGGACGGCAGCGAGTTCCCGGCCACCGCCTCGATCTCCAAGCTCGGCGCGGGACCGGACCAGATCTTCACCGTCATCCTGCAGGACCTGACCGACCTCAAGCGTGCCGAGCAGGCTCTGAAGGAGAACGAGTCTCACCTCAGGCAGGCCGCGCGCACGGCCCGCCTCGCGCACTGGATCTGGGACAATGCCGCGGACCGCTTCGACCGCTGCTCCGAGGATCTGGCCTGGCTGTTCGGCTATGCGCTCGATGACTTCCTGGTCCGCTTCGACAGCGCCGCCGGAATTCTGGCGCAGGTTCACCCCGACGACCGCGGGTCCTATGGCGACGAGGCCAAGGCATGTCTGAGGGCGGGCCGCCCCTACGACCTCGAGTTTCGCGCGCGGGTCGCCGACGGCTCCTACCGATGGTTCCGCGAGATCAGCGAGCCGGTCTGTGACAAGGAAGGCCGGCGGACCCACTCCTACGGCGTTATCCAGGACATCACCGAACGGAAGCGGGCCGAGGATGCCGTGCAGCAAAGCGAGCAGCGGCTGAAGGATGCCATCGAAAGCCTGTCGGAAAGCTTCTCGCTGTTCGATGCGGACGACCGGCTGGTCCTCTGCAACAGCCGCTACCTGTCGCTGCTCTATCCGGGACTCGAGGACACGGTCGTGCCCGGGGCCAGTTTCGAGAGCATCATCCGCGCCGCCGTCTCGCGCGATCTGATCGCCGACGTCGGCGACGATGTCGAGGGCTGGATCGCCGCGCGCATGGCCCGCCACCGGGATCCGAGCGGATCGATCCTGCGCCGCCGCAGTTCGGGACACTGGTTCCACATCGACGAACGCAAGACGGCCTGCGGCGGCATCGTCGCCATCTACACCGACGTCACAGAGCACAAGCGCACCGAACAGGCGCTCAGGGTCAGCGAGGGGACGCTGCGCGACCAGGTGGCGCAGCTGGAATCGGCGCGCAGCCAGCTCGAGCAGCAGGGCGCGGAGCTGATCCGCTTCGCCGACGAGCTGATGCTGGCCCGCGACCAGGCCGAGGACGCGAACCGTGCCAAGACGGCCTTCCTGACCAACATGAGCCACGAGCTGCGCACGCCGCTGAATGCCATCATCGGCTTTTCGGAGATCATCAAGTCCGAACTGCTCGGCCCGGTGGGCAGCGCCGAGTACCGCAGCTACGCGGACGACATCCACGAGTCCGGCTGCCACCTGCTCGCTCTCATCAACGACATCCTGGATCTTTCCAAGATCGAGTTCGGGGCCGTCGAGGTCCACGAGCAGCGCATCGACGTGACTGAGCTCGTCGGCTCGGTCCTGAAGCTGGTGAAGACTCGCGCGGAGGCCTGTGACGTGGACCTTCAGCCGGATCTGGGCGCCGACCTGCCCTGCCTTCTTGCCGACGAGCGCAAGCTGAAGCAGGTGCTCGCCAACCTGATCGCCAACGCCATCAAGTTCAGCGAGACCGGCGGACGGGTCGTGCTGAAGGCCTGCTGCGAAGCCGACGGAACCTTTGCCTTCCAGGTCGTCGACCAGGGCATCGGAATCGCGGCAAAGGACATCCCCAAGGCCCTTTCCCGCTTCGGTCAGGTGGACAGCAACCTGAACCGCAAGCACGAAGGCACCGGCCTCGGCCTGCCCTTGAGCAAGGCCCTGGTCGAGCTGCATGGCGGGTCGTTCGAGCTCGAGAGCGAGCTGGGCGTCGGCACCAGAGTCACAGTGCGCCTCCCGGCCGAACGGGTCCTGCCGTCAGCCGGGCCCATGCCCGACGCCCTGGACCTGGCAGCCGGCTGAGCGCGGGGCCGGTAAAGCAGAGAACGCCGTCCTAGCGGCGGACGTCCGGACGCCGGGTCCGGCGACTGGGATTTCAGACTTTCAGGACTTGTCGACCGAGCGCAGGACCGCGGCGGTCCAGGAGCCGTGATCGACCCACTCGTCCCATGCGCCTGCTCCCGGCGCGGGTTCCTCGAAGACCAGCATAAGCTCGCCCGGATCCTCCACCGGCTCCTCGGCCGCGATCACCATCCCGCCGGGCACGCCTTGGTCCGGCGAGAGCACGCTCCCCAGATCCTGGACGGCCTCCGTCAGCTCGCCCAAGAGCGCCTCATGGCGGGTCTGGATGTCCTCGATGACCAGGCGCTTGATGCGCAGCTGCTCCTCGACCGTCTCGATCCCTGCGAGCATCTGGCGGATCGAAATGTTGCATTCCTCGACCAGGCGGCAGAGATCGTCCTGGCTGCTCTGCAGCGAACACTTTAAGTACTGCAAGTTACGCATCGTAATATCTTAACAAATATACAGAGGCAATATTATGAGATGAAATTATAATTCCCACACAAACCAGCCGCAAGGTTAAGATATTTGGTTAACTTCCATGGTAAACGAGATATCAATGGCAAACTTCTGCTTCTTGATATTTGGAGACCGACCAACCAGGCAAGAGCCCCTGCCCGTTCCGTTTCGAGCCTCCTTTTTGGGTTAACCAATCATTAACCATTTCCTAGAGAAGATCCCGCCACCGTGACCCTGCGGGAAGGTCCCTGACGTTGCTTCTACGGATCGTTGCAGATCGGATGGGGGTCGAAGGCCGGCACTGGACGGCCCGAAGCTGGTTGGTCCGCCGAGAGCGAACCGCCCGTCACGTACCGGGTGTCTCAGAGGACCCGGCCTTCCCCCGCCCCGCCAGCTTCCCCCGCCCCCGGTATGGATAACGCTCTCGAACGCCTCTTCCGCCAGGGCCTGGAGCAGACCCGGGCCGCCGGTAGGGACTACGTCAGACAGACCGACGAGGCCGTCCGCCGTTTCCGGGCGACCCGCGAGCGGATTCACCAGAAGCTGGGCGACGACGCCGTCCCCCCCGTCGGGATCGAGACGCGCAGGCTCGAACGCACATACGACCCCAAGGCCGGGACGACCCGTGTGGCGCCCGCCCCGGCGAGCAGGCTGCCCGGCGAGAACGTGCCCAAGGGGGACCTGCCCAGTGGGGACGTGCCAGAGGGTGACGTGCCCAGTGGGGACCGCGGCAACGACCTCCGCGCCAGCGAGGTCCGCGGCGAGGACGACGGCGCGGAGGGGGAGCCCTCCGACGGCGACCAAACCGGTGGCGACCTGCCGGACGACGGTGGCGCCACGCAGGACTTGCTGAACATCCCCGACTTCCTGCGCCGAACCTGAGCGGCAGACCTCAAGCGGTCTCCTCGCCGTCGGCGACGTGGATTCCGACGCCTGCCGTCCTCAGGGCGGCGGCCAGCGCACGGTCGGGCGGCCGGTCGGTCACCAGCTCGCCGATCTCCTCCGGCGGACAGATCAGCTCGTGGCGCAGGACCCCGAACTTGCCCGCGTCCAGCAGCAGGAAGCCGCACTCGGCCTGGCGCAGCATGCGGCGCTTCACCCAGGCGGCGCCGGAGTGCACCTCGCTGGGGCCCGCCTCGGTCAGGCCGCTGGCGCCGATGAAGGCCTTGTCGACGAAGAAGCGGTCCAGGAAGGCGATGGTCTCCGGCCCCGTGACGACGCCCTCGTAGGCGTGATAGTCGCCGGGGCAGAGCACCACCTTGGAGGCAGGGTCCCGGCCCAGGGCTGCGGCCACCGCCAGGCTGTTGGTGATCACGCTGGCCTGCCGGCCGCGGGCAGCAAGCTGGCGGGCGAAATGGATGGTCGTCGAGCCGCCGTCGATCATGACGAGGTCGCCCGTCTCGACCAGCTCGCTGGCGGCGCGGGCGATGCGCTCACGCTCGCTCACCTGCTCCAGCAGGCGCTCGTTGACGGCGGCCTCGTGGCCCATGGAGGAGCGGGCCGCGCCGCCATAGGTGCGGTTGACCGCGCCCAGCTGGCTGAGCTCGTCGAGATCGCGGCGCACCGTCTCGGTGGAGACGCGGAACTCGCGCGCCAGCTCGGCCACGCGCACCGTCGGGTTGGCCCGCAGCAGGGCGATGATGCGCTCCTGGCGCTCGTGCTTGCGGCTGAGAGGGCGCGGGTTCATCGCGCGCTCAGGAGGGCCTCGGCCAGCTCGGCGAAGCCCTCGCCGCCCGCCGATGGGGTGACATAGGCGGGCTCCGCCACGAGCCGTCCAGCGAAGTCCCGCACGTTGGCGACGCCGACGGCGTTCGGGAAATAGGCGAACATGGGCGCGTCGTTGGGGGAATCGCCGGCGAAGACCACTTGTTCGCGCCGGGCCTCCGCATCGAAGCCGAAGCACTCCTCCAGCATGCGCCGGGTCATGGTGAGCTTGTCGTAGTCGCCGAACCAGCCGTTGACGTGGATCGAGCTGACCTTGGCCTGGGCGCCCGCCGCCTCGAACAGCCGGACGACGTGCTCCACCTGCTCGACAGCCAGCGGCTCCACGTCCTCGCAGTAGTCGATGGCAAGATCCGCCTCCCGGTAGTGCTGGTCGCTGGCGACGGCAGCGCCCGGCACTTCGGCCAGGATGCGCGCGGCCAGCTCGCCGAGCCGGTGCCGATCGGCGGCGCGGCGCTCGGCGCTCAGCCAGTAGACCCGCCGCATGCGCCGGGCCTCGTGGTCGTAGCGGAAGTAGAAGGCCCCGTTCTCGCCGACCACGCCGTCGACCGGCCACATGCGCGCGATGTGATCGCACCAGCCGCCGGGGCGTCCGGTAATGGGCACCACCTTGAGACCGGCCGCCTGCAGCCGCTCGAGCGCGCCGTAGCTGATGGCCGGCAGGCGCCCGTGGCTGGTCAGGGTGTCGTCGATGTCGCAGAGCAGGACGCCGACGCGCCTGCGCGCCTCGGCCGGAAAGTCCGCGAGCGGCCGCATGGACTCGCTCACGGCGCGAGCCCGGCGTCCAGCAGGCCGGAGTCCGCGGCGAGATCGAGGAAGGTGAAGCGGTCCCGGATCTCGCGGGCGTGGATCACGGCGTCCCAGTAAAGCTCGCCCGACAGCCCCAGATCCCGCGGCGCGGTCGGCCCGCCGACCTTCTCCATGGCGGCGCGCAGCCGGTCGGCGGAAACGGAGACCTCCGAGACCTCGGCGGCAATCTCGTGCCACTCCCCTACCAGACGCTCGTTCAGGGCAGCGGCGGCGGCCTCGTCCAGGCGCTTCCGGGAGAATTCCTCCCAGCAGGAGCGGCCGGTCGCGGGGCCGTAGTGCGCCTCGAAGTCCGACGCATCGAGGCGGGTCGGCCGCAGGACCGGTCGGGGACCCTCCAACAGCATCTCCTGCAGGCGCGCCATGGTGAGGGTCGTGACGGCGATCTGCTCTCCGTGGAAGGACTCCGGCAGCCCCGGATCGGCCGTCATCTCCAGGTAGTGGGCGATCAGGTGCTCGCCCTGGCTCGCCGGATAGCTGCCGCCGCAGATGGTCATGCCGAAGCCGGACAGCACCAGGGTGCGCGCGAGCCGGGCCATGGCCTCCAGGTCGCCGCGCAGCAGCCCCTCAGGCTCGGCGAACAGCAGCGCCTCGTCCTCGGCCAGCAGGTCGAAGGGCGCGCGGCGGTAGGGCTGATCCAGGAGCCGGTGGGCGAGCAGCCAGTCGGCCTGGGCCGTCGGCCGGCAGAGGCTGTCGCCGAGCCCAGAGCGGATCATGCGCGGCGGCGCCGCGGCGAAGACCTCCAGGTCGATGAAGACGCCAGCGGCGCCCTGGGCCTGGATCGACTTTTTGTGGCCGCCCACGGTGATCGCCGCGTTCACCGAGGTATAGCCATTCATGGAGGGCGCGGTGGCGAAGACGGCGTAGGGCTTTCCCGCTTGGGCACCCGCGTACTTGCAGAGGTCGTTGATAGTGCCGGAGCCGACGGCGATGAGCGCGTCCGCGCCCGCCGCGGCTTGGGCGATCTCCTCGGCCTGCTCGGCATCTGCGTGCGGGTGCTCGCGCAAGACGACGGGGACGACCTCGGCGAGGGAGGCGACCGCCTTTTCGACACGCTGGCCCAGCACGGCGCGGGTCGTGGGGTCGCTGACCACCGCAAGGCGTTCGCCAAAATCGAGGCCGCGGATGAGATCCGCCTCCCGGCCCTCGAGGCTCCGCTCGATCACCACCGTTCGGGTCGGCACCGAGAGCGGCGGGCCGCCGTCCGGGTCGGCCAGCTCCCCGTCCAACAGGCGCTGCAGGATGTCGCTCATGCGGCCGATCCGAAGAGGTGGCGCAGGATCATCTGTAGAGGGGTCGCAGGCACTCGAACAGCTCCCGGTATCTCTCGTAGGCCAGGTCGTAGGCGTCCTTCGCCGCCGGGTCAGGCTCGACGGTCCGGTCCACCTCGCCCACCTGCCCGGCCGCCGCGGCCACGTCCGGCCAGGCGCCGGCGGCGACGGCAGCCAGCAGGGCCGCGCCGATGGGCGAGGTATCCTTGTGGCGCGGAATCTCCGCCGGCAGGCCCGCGGTGTCGGCGCGGATCCGCGCCCAGAGCGCGCTCTTGGTGCCGCCGCCCAGCAGCAGCAGGGCGTCCGCCGGAACCCCGAGCGCCCCCAGGCGCTCGACCACGTCGCGCATGGCGAAGGCGCAGCCCTCCAGCACGGCCCTGGCCATGTGGCCGGCGCTATGTCCCGGGGTCAGGCCGTAGTAGGCGCCGCGCGCCTCGGCCACCCATTCGGGCGACATGGCGCCGGAGAGCGCCGGCAGGAAGGTCAGGCCCTCGGCCCCCGGCGGCGCCTCTGCGGCGAGCCGGTCGAGCTCGGCCGCGTCGGCTAGGCGGTGAGCCTTGGTGAACCAGGTGAGCGCGCCGCCAGATAGCCAGCCGGGGTTCTCGACGAAGTAGAGGCCGCCGGCATAGGCGTGGGTTTCCACCAGGGCACCCCGGTCGATCACGGGCTCCGGGCCGAGGGCGCCCACCACCTCGGCGGTGCCGAGGGCGCAGGCCACCCGGCCGGGGCGCGCCAAGCCGGCGCCCAGGGGATTGGAGAAGTCGTCGCCCGTGCCGACGGCAACCGGCAGGCCCTCGGGCAGGCCTGAGAGGACGGCTCCCCTCGCGCTCAGCCGGCCCGCCGGATCGCCTGCCTCGGCGACGGCGGGCAGCAGCGTCCGGTCGATTTCGAAGGCTTCCAGCAGGGCTTCGTCGTAGGCGCGCGCCGCCAGGCCGTAGACCATGGTGGTCGAGGCGAGCCCGTGGTCCATCACCTGCTCGCCAGTGAGGCGCGCCACCAGATAGGAGACGGGCTGGTGATAGAGAGCGGCGTCGCCCGGCCCATTGCGCCGCAGCCAGCGGACCTTGGCCGCCATGTGGGTCGCGTCCAGGACCACGCCCGCGCGCTCCAGGACCAGCTCCGGATCGACGTCCGCCGTCTCCGCCAGCGCCCGGCGGTCCATCCAAATGAGGGCCGGACCCAACGCCCGTCCGTCCCGCCCCACCGGAATGCAGCCGTCGAGCTGGCCGGCCACCCCCAGGGCGACGACGTCGCCGGCCGCAACACCGGCCGCTTCCAGCGCTCCGGAGACGGCGGGCGCCAGCGCGGCTTCCCAGAGCGCCGGATCCTGCTCGGCCCAGCCGGGCTGCGGGAATGTAGGCTCGTAGGCCCTGGAGGCCTCGCCCCGGACGGCGAGGCCGTCGTCGCAGACGACGGCCTTGAGGCTCTGAGTGCCGATGTCGACGCCGACGAACATGGGCGAGACGCGCGTTGGCCGGTCAGCCGCGCCGGACCCGGCCGGCCACAGTACTGGCGGCAAGCTGGAAACTTGCCGGGCGCGAAACCCGGCCGAGCCTGCGGGCCAATCTCAAACGCATAGGGGGCGCGCCTCCTCGACCTCCTCGATATCGAACCGGGCCGATCTACCGGATTGGCTGGCACTAGCCAAGCTTGTTGGCCGCATATATTTGTGAGTACCACATTTTATGTTGTAGATCCACCATATCCGGTGGTAGCCTAGCCTGCGCAACAAGAGACGACGTGCGATGCCCGCCGCATCGGGGCGGCGGATCGGCGTGTTCACCGTCCAACGAACGAAGCGAACAGAGGAGGCCGAAAAATGCCGACAAGGCGACAGGGACTCATTGGAACGCCGGGCGCGCTGGTCGCGCTGGCCGTGCTGGCCGTCGCGGGGGCGCCGGAACGCGCCCAGGCCTGGACCCTCGAGGAGGCGGCCGCGCCCTACAAGGGCACCACCATCCGCACCATCGGCGAGGCCTTGCCTCCGCTCGAGGCCTTGGCCGACATGAAGGGCGAGTTCGAGGAGCGCACGGGCATCACCGTCGAGGTGGAGATGTACGAGCACTCCGAGGCCGTCAACAAGGTGATGCTCGATCTCAACTCCCGGCGCGGGCGCTACGACTTCATCCTGCAGCCGCACCGCGAGCTCGGGCGCTTCGTCGAGAACGGGCACCTGGTCGCCCTCGACAAGTTCATGGACGACCCGGGCCTGCGCAATCCCGACTTCGTGCCTGAGGACGTGCTCTACGAGGGCCTGTGGAAGGAGATCTCCTGGTACGGCGGCAAGATGTACGGCTACCCCTTCACCGCCCTCAACATGTTCATGTGGTACCGGGCCGACATGATCGGCGATCCCAAGGAGCAGGAGGGCTTCCTCGCCAAGTACGGCTACGCCCTGGCGCCGGCGGAGACGCTCGACCAGTACCGCGATCAGGCCGAGTGGTTCACCCGGCCCGACCAGCGCTTCTACGGCACGGCCCTCCAGGGCAAGCGCCACGAGGCCCTGTGGTACGAGTGGCTCAACTTCCTCTACGCCTACGGCGGCGACATGATGGACGTGAAGGCTGGCAGCGAGTGCGGCCCCATCGTCGTCAACGGCCCGGACGCGATCGCGGCGACCGAGTACTACAAGGGCCTCATGGCCTTCTCGCCGCCCGACACGCTCAACTACTTCTGGGACGACGTGATGGCCCTCATGCAGCAGGCCAAGGTGTTCGAGCTGATCATGTGGAACGACGCCACCTACGCCGTCGCCGTGGACGAGGACGCCAGCACCGTGGTCGGCAAGATGGGCTTCGCGCCGACGCCCATGGGCCCCTCGGGCAAGCGGGTCGGCCAGGTGGAGGGCTGGACCTATCTGGTGCCGGCCTACTCCAAGAACCAGGAGGCCGCCTTCCTCTTCATCCAGTGGATGATGGAGTACGATCAGCAGCTCCAGCAGCACCTGAACGGCGGCGCCTCTGCAAGGCCCGACGTCTATGCCACGGAGGAGGTGGCGGCGCTGCCCTACTCCCAGGCCTCCATGGACAGCAACGCCGCGGCCATCGCCAAGCCGACCATTCCGGCATCGCCGCAGATCACCGACATCCTGGTGCGCGAGCTGAGCTCCTACCTGTCGGACCAGAAGTCGGCCAAGGAGGCTTTGGACACGGCGGCGGCGGAGATGCACGACCTGCTGGGCGACTGTGCCCCGCTCATTTATCCGGTAAAGTGACGCCGGTTCGTTCGGCGATACACGCCGACTGAGCAAGGAGGAGAAGGGGGAGTGCGGCCTTGGATCGCTACGTTCCGGCTTGGTTTCTGACGCCGGCCCTTCTCCTCCTTCTCGTCATACTGGTCGGTCCCTTCGGTTTCATGGTCTGGACCGGCTTTACCGACCTCAGCTACGCCCTGCCCGACCGCGACGGCAACTTCGTCGGCTTCGACAACTTCCGCCGCCTGATGCGCGATCCCCTGTTCTGGGACAGCTTCCTGCTGACTATCCGGTTCATGTTCGTGGCGGTGCTGATCGAGCTGCTGCTCGGCTTCGCGGTCGCCATGGTGCTGTTCCATCAGCTTCAGCGCCGGCGCCTGGTGCTCACCCTGCTGATGGTGCCCATGATGCTGGCGCCGGTCGCTATCGGGCTGATCTGGAAGCTGCTGCTGCAGGGCGACTTCGGCATGATGACCTACTACTTGCGTCGCGTCGGGCTGCTCGGCGACCAGGAGGTGCTGCTGTCGAACGCCGACCTGGTGCTGCCCGCCATCATCGCCATCGACGTCTGGCAGTGGACGCCCTTCGTGGTGCTGGTCATGCTGGCCGGGCTCATGAGCCTGCCGCGCGAGCCCTTCGAGGCCGCCATCATGGACGGCGCCCGGCCCCATCAGATCCTGCGCGACGTCACCCTGCCCCTGCTGCGGCCGATCATCGCGCTGGTGGTGCTGCTGCGCGGCATCGACGCCTTCAAGGAGTTCGACAAGGTCTTCATCCTGACCGGCGGCGGGCCCGGCACGGCGACCGAGCTGCTCTCGATCTACACCTACCGCATGAACTTCAAGGACTGGGACCTGGGCTACGGCGCGGCCTGCGCCTTCATGGTCTATTTCGTGGTGCTGATCCTCTGCTCGATCTTCTACAAGGCCGTGTTCTGGCAGGAGGGCCGGACGGAGGCCCGCACCCTGGCGCGGAACGGGGCCCGGAAAGCGGCCCCGGCGGGCGCGGCGGCATGAAGCAGGGCTGGCGCATCGCGGCCTACGCCGTCGTCATCGCCGTGCTGGTCATGGCGCTGGCGCCCTACCTCTGGATCGTCCTCACCTCCTTCAAGACCCGGGTCGACGCCCTCTCCGACATACCCATCTGGCTGTTCGAGCCGACGCTTGCCCACTATCCCCAGGTCTTCATCGACAAGGGCTATCTGCCGCTGGTGTGGAACAGCGCCGTGGTCGCCGTCTCCACCACCCTGCTGTCGCTCCTGGTCGGCGCGCCTGCCGCCTACGTCTTCGCCCGCCACAGCTTCAAGGGGAAGGAGGACCTCTTCTTCTTCTTCCTGACGACCCGCATGGCACCGCCCATCTCCATCGTCGTGCCCATGTTCCTGCTGTTCACCGAGATCGGCATCACCGACCATCTGAGCGCGGTCATCATCGCCCACACCTCGTTCAACCTCTCGCTGGTGGTCTGGATGATGCGGGGCTTCTTCGCCGACATCCCCAAGGAGGTGGACGAGGCGGCCCAGATGGACGGCCTCAGCCGCGCCGGCATGTTCCTGCGGGTGCTGGTGCCCATGGCGGCGCCGGGCCTGGCGGCCTCGGCCATCCTCTGCTTCATCCTGAGCTGGAACGAGTTCCTCTACGCCTTCATCCTGGTGGCCTTCGAGGGCCGCACGCTCACCGTCGGGATCCCGGGGCTGATCACGCCCCACGGCACCCTCTGGGGTCAGGTGGCCGCCGTCGCCGTGGTCGCCACCCTGCCGATCATCGCCTTCACCATGCTGGTCCAGCGCCACCTGGTGCGGGGCCTCACCTTCGGCGCCGTGAAGGGCTGAGGGCCGGACCATGAGCGTCGAGTTCAAGGAAGTCAGCAAGGTCTTCGCCGACGGCACCACCGCCCTCGACCGCCTCAACCTGGTCTTCGAGGAGGGCGAGTTCATCGTCCTGCTGGGGCCCTCGGGCAGCGGCAAGACGACCGCCTGCCGCATCCTGGCGGGCCTGGAGGAGCCCTCCTCCGGCGGCGTCTGGGTCGGCGGCCGGGAGATCACCGCCCTGCCGCCGCGCGAGCGCGGCATGAGCATGGTGTTCCAGAACTACGCCCTCTACGCCCACCGCAGCGTCTACGACAACATCGCCTACCCCTTGCGGATCCGCGGCATCGAGAGGGACCGGCTCGACGAGCGGGTGCGCGAGACGGCAGCCATGCTAGACATCACCCGCCTGCTCGACCGCCGCCCGCGGCAGCTCTCCGGCGGCGAGGCCCAGCGGGTCGCCGTCGCCCGGGCGCTGGTCTGGCGTCCCGAGATCTGCCTCATGGACGAGCCGCTCAGCAACCTGGACGCCCTGCTGCGCCTGCAGACCCGCACCGAGCTGAAGCGCCTGCACCAGGAGCTGGGGACCACCTTCGTCTTCGTGACCCACGACCAGGAAGAGGCCATGACGCTCGGCACCCGCATCGCCGTGCTCCGAGAGGGCCGCCTGATCCAGTTCGACACGCCCAAGCAGATCTACCGCGCGCCGGCGACCCGCTTCGTCGCCGAGTTCATCGGCCGGCCGGCCATGAACACCGTCCAGGGCGAGGTCCGCGACGGCCTGTTCCGAGCGGGCAGTCTGGAGATCCCGGCCCCGGGCCGCCCCGAAGGTCCGGTGGTGCTCGGCGCCCGCCCCGAGCAGCTCGAGCTGGCCGCGCCGGATGCAACCGACGGGGCCGACTTCACCGTCGACGTGGTCGAGCGGGTCGAGCCGGACACCCTCGTCTTCCTGAAGAGCGGCGAGGCCGAGATCATCCTGCGGGCCATGCACGAGGTCGAGGACCTGGCGCCGGGGGCGACCGCACGGGTGCGCTTTCCGGCCGAGGCGCTCCACTTCTTCGACCCGGAGACGGGCGCGCGCCTGCCATGAGCGGCCTCGTCCACCTGGTGCCGCTCTCGGCCGCCGTCCTCTGCTGGTACCTGCTCTACCGGGTGAACAAGCCGCGCCAGTGGCTGCGGGTTGGCGAGCTGATCTTCTGGGACGCGGTGCTTTTGATCGTGCTGTTCCTGATCTGGCTGATCTGGTTCTGAGCACGATCCCTCGGACTCACGCGGTCCCCTTGCCTGCCACCACCTTGGTCACGTCCAGTCCGACGCTCTCGCCGGCCGCCCGCAGCTTCGCCCAGACGTCATCGGGGAGCGCCACGCCTTCCTTGGACCGGCGCGCGGCGGCGCGGCGCTCGGGCTCGCCGGGCAGCAACACCTCGTCGAAGCCCTCGGCCGGCGGCACCTCCTTGACTGATTGCAGATAGGTCTCGGCGGCGCGGGCGTAGCCCTCGGGGTCGCGGAAGCGGCTCAGGTCCACCGTCAGCACGAACCAGTTGAACTCCGGCGGGAAGTCGAGGGCGGCCGCGCCCGCCAGCTCGGCGATGAGGCCCAGGCCGTAGCCCTTGTGGCCGGCCGCGGGCAGGTGCATGCCGCCGTCGAAGAAGGCCTCAGGATCGCTGGTCGGCCGGCCTTCCTTGTCGAGCACCCAGCCCTCGGGCAGCTTCTTGTGCTGGGCCCGGTAGAGGGCCACCTTGCCGTCGGCCACGGTGCTGGTGGCGAAGTCCACCAGGATCGGGCCGAAGCGCCCGCCCGGCATGGCCAAGGCGTAGGGGTTGGTGCTCATGACCGGCCGGGTGCCGCCGAAGGGCACGACGTTGCACCAGATGGCATGGCCGCCGCCGCCGAAGATAATGGCGAGCATGCCCCGCCGGGCCGCGGCCTCGGCGAAATGGCCGATGCGTCCCGTGTGGCTGCAGTCGGCCAAGCCGACACAGGCCGTTCCCTGGTCCCCGGCGAGCTCGATGGCGGTCTCGGTCGCCTGGTGGAGGGCGTAGATGCCGAAGCCCTTGTTGCCGCGCACCAGCGCCGCGCCCGGCGCCTTCCGCTCCACCAGGGGACGGGCCGCCGGATCCACCTTGCCCTTGGCGATCTCCTCCAGGTACCAGGGCAGCTGCATGACGCCGTGGGAATCGACGCCCTTCAGGTTGGCCTCCACCAGGGCGCCGGCGACCACCGCGACGATGTCCTCGGGCGTGCCGGCCGCCGCCAGGAGGCCCCGGGCCAGCCGGCCCAGTTGGTCCATGGTGAGCTGGGGCATGGAACCGGCCTCCCTCCCGTGACTCCGACTGCCGAGGGGCTCAGGCCTTGGCGAAGCGCTTCTCTTCCTTGGTGACGACCTGGAGCAGTGCCGGCCGTCCGGCCCGCACCTCGGCGATGCAGCGCTCGAGCGCCGGCTTCAGCTCGGCGCATGTCTCCACCTGCTCGGCATAGCCCCCGAGGGCGGCCGCGACCCCCGCGTAGTCGCCGCCCAGCTCGTGGATGCGGTACTTCTCCGAGGCGACCGGCAGATAACCGGTGTAGCCGCCCATGACGCTGTTCTTCAGCACCACCGTCAGGATCGGCAACTGACAGCGCACCGCGGTCTCGATGTCGGTCCCGGTCATGCCGAAGGCGGCGTCGCCCATGACGTTGACGCAGAGCCGGTCCGGCCGCGCCAGCTTCGCCCCCATGGCGAGGCCGAGACCCAGGCCCAGGTGGGTGGTCTTGCCCCAGCCGAGGTAGCCGTGGGGCGCCGTGGCTTCGTAGAAAGGCACCATCTGGTCGCGCGGGCTGCCGGCGTCGTGGGTGACGATGCTGCGCGCCTTGTCGAGGCGGGTGTTGAGCTCCCAGACCACCCGGTAGGGATTGATGAGCTCCTCGTCCGAGGTGAGAAGCGGCATCCAGCTCTCCAGGAAGTCGCGTTTGACGGCCGCGACCTCCTTGGCGGTCTCGGTCTCGCCGCAGCGCCCGCCCGCGCCGAGCCGCGCCTCGGCCTCGGCGATCAAGGCCGAAAGCGCCGCCTTGGCGTCGCCGAGGGCGCCGAAGGAGACGGGATAGTCCTTGGCCAGGTCCGCCTCGCAGTTGGTGATCTGGGCGATGGCGGTGCCGGCAGGCAGCGGCGTGATGTAGTCGGAGCGGGTCAGGCTGGTGCCGATCCCGAAGACGAGATCCGCCTTGGCGAGGAAGTGGTCGACCGTGGTGGGCCGGGACGCGCCGCCGGCCCCGAGGGCGAGCGCATGGTCCTCGGGAAAGGCGCTCTTGCCGTTCAGGGTGGTCATGACCGGAAGCTGCAGCAGCTCGGCGAGTTGGCGCAGCTCGTCCCAGGCCTGGGAGTAGAAGATGCCCTGTCCGGCCAGGAGCACGGGGCGTTTGGCCGCCAATAATGCATCCAGGGCTTCGCTGACATCTCGGGGATCGGGCGCCGGCGCCGAGCGGCGGACGGGCCGGTAGTCCTCGATATCGACGTCACACTCGCCGTTCAGGATGTCGCCCGGGGTCTCGACCATGACCGGCCCCGGCTTGCCGTTGCGCAAGAGGCCGAAGGCGTGCTGCAGCATCTGCGGCAGGCGCCCCGGATCGACCACAGTCTCGCCCCACTTGGTCACCTCCCGCAGGTTGCGGGCGGCGACGAAGTTGGGTGCCACGTCCAGCTGGTCCCGCAGATAGCCGGTCGGCAAATAGAGCACCGGCGAGGCGTCGCCGTAGCACTGGGCGATGCCGCCGAAGGCCGCCTCCGAGCCCGGCCCGTACTGGACCGTGGTCACCCCTGGCTTGCGCCCGTCGTTCACCCGGGCGTAGCCGTCGGCGATATGGAGGGCCACCCGCTCGGTGCGCGCCATGACCGGGCGGATGCCGGCCGTCGCCGCGCCGTCGATGATCTCGCTGTGGGGAAAGCAGGTGAGCACCTCGACCCCCTCCTTGCGGAGGATCCTGGCTATCACGTCCTTCGCCTGCACCGCCGTCGCTCCTCGTCCGTCCGCGGCCCGAACGGGACCCTATGGGAAAGATCTCGGCCGCCGCAACAGCAAAGGCGGGGGCGAGCCGGCGGCACGCAGGCGGCGCCCGCCGCCAAGGATCTTGGCCACCCCAGGGCTGGTCCAGCGCAGCCCCAAGCTCACCCAATCGTGCGGATCGATGTCGTTCTCGTCGCTTTCGGGGTCCCTATTGAGACAGCGCTGTAACCATGGGTGGCTTGTATCTTGAATCATTGTGTCGCATCATTGCGGCAACTGGAGCCGGAAAACCGGCCAAGCAAGAAGAACGATACCAGGGACGGGGGAGAGTTGCATGATCAGCCTGACGGTGACGCGGCGTCGGATGCCGCATTGGCGGGCCGCGTGACGCAGGGGGCGGCACCGCACTTGGCGTTCCGGGCTCCGCCCGGCTCGGCCGTCGATCAGCGAAACACTGGTATTGGCACGGGACACGCGGGACACCGGCCGGCGCCGAGAGCGCCGGGAACGGCGCAGCGAGGGCCGGTCCGCGCGTGAGAGAGTGACCTAAGGCACAAGAACATCGGGGGGCAGCAACGGTATGTACAAGATCCTGAAGATGATCGCCCAGCGCTTGGGGCTGGGTCTCATCACCCTGTGGATCGTGTCCATGATCATCTTCCTCGGGGTGGAGCTCCTGCCGGGCGACCTGGCGCAAGCCATTCTCGGCCAGGCGGCGACCGAGGAGACGGTGGCCGCGTTCCGCCGCGAGCTCAAGCTCGACCTGCCGGCCTACGAGCGCTACTTCGACTGGCTGGGCGGCATTCTGCAGGGCGACATGGGCCGTTCGCTGGCCAACAAGCGCCTCATATCCGAGCTGATCGGGGTGCGGCTGTCGAACACGATCTTCCTGGCGATCGTGGCGGCCGTGATATCGGTTCCCCTGGCGGTGACCTTGGGCGTGCTGGCCGCGCTCTACCGCAACTCCATCTACGACCGGGTCGTCAACGTGGTGACGCTGACCTCCATCTCCTTTCCCGAGTTCTTCGTCGCCTACATCCTGATCCTGTTCCTGGCGGTGAATCTCGGCATCTTCCCCAGCATCTCGAACGTCAGTCCGGATACGGAGTTCTGGGACAGGGTCTACCGGGTCGCCCTGCCGGCCCTGACCCTCACCCTCGTGGTCATCGCGCACATGATGCGCATGACCCGCGCGGCCATCATCAACCTGCTGGCCAGTCCCTACATCGAAATGGCCAACCTCAAGGGCATGCCGCGCTCGCGGATCATCGTGAAGCACGCCCTGCCCAACGCCTGGGCCCCGATCATCAACGTGATCGTGATCAACCTGGCCTATCTGGTGGTCGGTGTCGTGGTGGTGGAAGTGGTGTTCGTCTATCCGGGGCTCGGACAGCTCCTGGTCGACTCCGTTTCCAAACGCGACATCCCGGTGGTGCAGGCTAGCTCCCTCATCTTTGCAGCCACCTACATCCTCTTGAACCTGACCGCGGATATCTTGTCGATCCTGACCAATCCGCGGCTGCTGCATCCGAAGTAAGGGGGCCAGCCATGGAAATGAGTGTGGTACTGAACGAGTTCTGGCGGGCGCTCAAAAAGGCCCCCGGAACGGCCTGGGTCGGGCTCATCATCATCGTCTTCTACGTCTTCCTGGCGGTCTTCGCCCCCTTCCTGACGCCCTATGGGGAGTCCGAGGTGGTGGGCTACGAGTTCGAGCCCTGGGGCGAGAACTTCCTGCTCGGAACCGACAACCTGGGGCGCGACATGATGACGCGCCTCATCTACGGCGCGCGAAACACCATCGGCATCGCCTTCCTGACGACGGCGCTGACCTTCGCCATGGGTTCGATCACCGGCTTCATGGCGGCGACCCTGGGAGGCTGGTTCGACCAGATCCTGAGCCGCGTCGTCGACATCCTGATGGCGATCCCGAGCCTGATCTTCGCGCTCTTGATCCTGACCATCACGGGCACCTCCATTCCGGCGCTGATCATCGTCATCGCCGTGCTGGACTCGACCCGCGTGTTCCGCCTCGCCCGCGCCGTCTCCATGAACGTCGTGGTCATGGACTACGTCGAGGTGGCGCGGCTGCGCGGCGAGGGTCTCTGGTGGGTGATGAACCGCGAGGTCCTGCCCAACGCCACCGCGCCTCTGGTGGCCGAATTCGGGCTCCGGTTCTGCTTCGTCTTCCTCTTCATCTCGGCGCTCAGCTTCCTGGGCCTGGGTATCCAGCCGCCGACAGCGGACTGGGGCAGCATGGTGCGCGACAACGCCACGCTGATCACCTTCGGCGACATCACGCCGCTGCTGCCGGCCGGCGCCATCGCCATGCTGACGGTAGGCGTCAATTTCGTCGTGGACTGGTTCCTCCAGATAACGAGTGGATTGCGCGATGAGCACTGAGAACGTAGGCGGAAAGAAGGGCGATCTCCTGCTGGAGATGACGGGCCTTCGTATCGAGGGCCAGGCCGACGACGTGTGGCACGAGATCGTCCACGGCGTGGACGTGAAGCTCCATCGCGGCGAGGTGCTGGGCTTGATCGGCGAGTCCGGCGCCGGCAAGTCGACCATCGGCATCGCCAGCATGGGCTACGCCAAGCCCGGCTGCCGGATCAGCGGCGGCACCATCATGTTCGACGGCATGGACCTCCGAACAACGCCGGAGGAGGAGTTGCGAAGGATGCGCGGCTCGCGCATCGCCTACGTGGCCCAGAGCGCCGCCGCCTCGTTCAATCCGGCCCACAAGCTGATCGACCAGTACTGCGAAATGCCGGTGCAGCACGGGGTCAAGCCGCGGTCGGAGGCCGAGAAAGAGGCCATCGACATCTACCGCCGTCTGCGCCTGCCGGATCCGGACAACATCGGCTTCCGTTATCCGCACCAGGTCTCGGGCGGCCAGCTGCAGCGCGCCATGACCGCGATGGCCATGTCGTGCCAGCCGGACCTCATCATTTTCGACGAGCCGACCACCGCCCTCGACGTGACCACCCAGATCGAGGTGCTGGCGGCCATCAAGGACATCGTCGAGCAGTTCCACACGGCGGCGATCTACATCACCCACGACCTGGCGGTGGTGGCGCAGATGGCCGACCGCATCATGGTCCTGAAGCTGGGCGATCTGATCGAGGAAGGCTCGGCCCGGGAGATGATCGCGGACCCGAAGGAGGAGTATACCCGCGCCCTGCTCGCCGTCCGCACCTTCCGCAAGACCGGCGAGGAGGCCCAGGAGACGTCGCCCGTCCTCACTGTCGAGGACGTGAGCGCCAGCTACGGCGGCGGCGTCCTGGTGCTCAAGGACATCAACCTGGAGATCCACAAGAAGCGCACGGTGGCGGTCGTGGGCGAGTCGGGCAGCGGCAAGAGCACACTGGCGCGCGCCATCACGGGCCTGCTGCCGCCGCTCAAGGGCCGGGTCACCTACCACGGCGAGGAGCTGCCGCGGGCCCTCAAGCAGCGCAACAAGGACCAGCTGAGACGCCTGCAGATGATCTATCAGCTGCCCGACACGGCGCTCAATCCGCGCCAGCGCATCCGCGACATCCTCGGCCGGCCCGTCGAGTTCTATCTGGGACAAAAGGGGCGACAGAAGACCGAGCGGGTACGCGAGCTCTTGTCGATGATCGAGCTGGAGCCGGATCAGTTCATCAACCGCTATCCGGGCGAGCTGTCGGGCGGCCAGAAGCAGCGCATCTGCATCGCCCGTGCTCTGGCGGCGGAGCCGGAGCTGATCATCTGCGACGAGCCCACCTCCGCCCTCGACCAGCTGGTGGCGGAGGAGATCCTGAAGCTGCTCGACCGGCTGCAGGAGGAGCTGCAGCTCTCCTACATGTTCATCACCCACGACCTGGCGACCGTGAAGGCGATCGCCGACGAGATCGTGGTCATGCTCCTCGGCGAGATCGTCGAGCAGGGGCCGAAGGACAACGTGCTGTCGCCGCCGCACCACAAGTACACGGACCTGCTGCTGTCGTCGGTTCCGGAGATGGATCCGGACTGGCTCGACCATCTGCTGAAGGAGCGGGCCGAGCGCAAGGCCAAGGGCGAGATGCTGATGGAGTCCATGGACAACTGAGCCATCGGCCCGGCCGGGCCGGGGATCGAAGGCCGCGCCGGCGCTATACTGGCGGACTCCTGCAGCCCCGAAGGGAGGGCTTGGCGGTGCCGCTTGGGCTCGCTACACGCCTGATGCTCGTCCTTGTGGCGGTCTTGATGACCGCACCAAAGGCGCTCGCGGCCCCGACCAGCGAGGACAGCTGGAAGCTGCACATGAGGCGCGCCATGGAGGCCCACCAGGGCGGCGACCTGGAGACGGCCGCCATCCGGCTCGAGGAAGCCCTGGCGTTCGCCGAGGACTTCGACCCGGAGGGCGCGCAGCTCGCGGAGACCCTCCTGGCGCTGGCCGCGGTGCGCTACGACGGACGGGACTACGAGGGCGCCCTGGCGCCGCTCGAGCGGGCCCTGCCGCTGATCGAGCGGACCGCCGGCCCGGACTCCACCAAGCTGGCCGGAGCGCTGAACGCCCTGGGGCTGGTTCAGGGCGTCCTGGGCGCGATCGAGCCGGCGGAGGCGCACTACCGGCGGTCGCTCGCCATCTACGAAGCGGCCCTCGGTCCGAATCATCCGCGGGTCGGCGCGGTGCAGCAGAACCTGGCCGGCCTGGCGCTCGCCGCCGGCCGCTACGAGGAAGCGGCGGCCGGCTTCCAGCGGGCGCTCGCCATCGAGGAGAGGGCCTACGGACGCGAGAGTCCGGAGCTGATCGACACTTTGCAGAGCTATGCCCTGACCCTCACCCATCTCGGCCGCGCGGAGGAGGCCGCGGCCCTCGATGCCCGGGCCGCGGCGATCGTCGAGCGCAGCGGCGGCTCGGGCGCCCCCTGAGGCGGACCCTCACGCATGCGGCCGGGTGGCCGGAGGGCCGCGGTCCTGCGCCGTCCGGGCTTCCCGCCTGGCGATGTAGAGCCCGGCGGCGGTGACGACGGCGGCGCCGATCCAGACCGGCGTGTCCGGCTGCTCCTGCCAGATCAACCAGCCCAGCAGCGCGCCCCAGATCAGCGCCGTGTACTCGAAGGGCGCCAGGACCGAGACCGGCGCGTGGCGGTAGGCCTGGATGACCAGATAGGCCGCCATTCCGCCGATCGTGCCGAGCAGCACGAAGAAGCCCATGTCCTCGAGCGCCGGTGGCCGCCAGATGAAGGGCAGGAACGGCACGCCAAAGGCTCCGGCGAAGAAAGTGCTGTAGGTCAGGAGCGCGGCGTTGGTCTCGGTACGGGTCAGGCGCCGGGTCAGAATGACCAGCAGGGCGAAAGAGAGGGCCGATGCCAGCACCAGCAGCGCCTCCGGCCGGAAGGACTCGCTGCCCGGGCGCACCATGATCAGGGCACCGACGAAGCCGACCACGACGGCGCCCCAGCGCCGCGCGCCCACCGTCTCGCCCAGCAGGGGGCCGGCCAGGGCGGTGATGAAGAGCGGCGCCGTGAAGGCGACTGCGATGACCTCGGCCAGCGGCATGCCCCGCAGGGCCTCGAACAGGAGGGAGAGCGCCGTGAACAGCAGGGCGGCGCGCAGCAGGTGCAGCAGCGGCCGCCGGGTCCGCAGGCACGCGATGCCGCCGCTGCGCCAGACGAAAACCACCACCGGCAGGAGGCCGAAGAGATAGCGGAAGAAGACGATTTGGACGGCGGGGTAGTCCTGGCCGAGCCACTTGGCGATGGCGTCCGCCAGGGCGAAGAAGGCGACCGCCAGGAGACTGCTGGCGATGCCGAGGCCGATCCGATCGGCGGCCTTCGGCGCTGAGCCGGACCTCTCGTTCATCCCCCCTCCCCGAAATGCGCGGTCAGGCGCATCTATCCGCTAACCTAAATGGGCCCCCGTGCCAATCGATTCCTGGCCGATCGGGAAGGCCGCCCCGACGCATCGCCGCCTCCTTGACCGCCGCGGCGACGCGGGCGAAAACTGCCCGGATGGCCGCCAAGAACCCTCTTCTTCTCGTGGCGCTGGCGATCACCGGCGCCGTCGCCGCCTGGGGCATCTTCGACACGCCCGGCCTGGTCGACTTCAGCACCGCCCTGGTCCGAATTCATTTCACCAGCCGGGCCTGGTTCATCATGCTGACGGTCAGCCTTCTGCTGATCGCCTGCCTGGGCCTCGCCCTGTCGCGCTACGGCGCGATCCGGCTGGGCCGGGACGACGAGCGGCCCGAGTTTCCGACCGCGAGCTGGCTCTCCATGCTGTTCGCCGCCGGCATGGGCGTCGGCCTGCTCTACTGGGGCGCCGCCGAGCCCATCACGCACTTCCTGCTGGCGCGCGAATACCTGCCCGACCAGCAGGCCGCCACCCTGGCGCTGTTCGTGACCAACTTCCACTGGGGCCTGCATGCCTGGGCCATCTATGCCGTGACCGGGCTGGTGATCGCCTACTTCAGCTTCCGGCGCGGCTGCCCGACTCTTTTGAGCGCACCGCTCCGCAGCGTCTTCGGCGCCAAGCGCTGGACCCGGACGGTCGGCTGGCTGAGCGACCTGCTGGCCATCGTCGCCATCGCCATCGGCCTGGGCGGCTCGATCGCCATGGGGGTCTTTCAGGTGGGCGACGGCCTCAGGTCCATGTTCGGCCTCGAGGGCGTCGGCATCGGCCTCTCGCTCGGGGTGTTCGCGGTGCTCTGCGCCAGCTACGTGCTGCCACTCACGGTCGACCTGGGCAAGGGGATGGCTGTGATGTCCAAGGCGGCCATGGCCATCGCCGGCCTCCTGCTGCTCTTCATCCTGCTGGCCGGCCCCACCTACTACATCATGAGCGCTGTCGTCGAACAGCTCGGCGAGTACCTCTGGAACGTCTTTCCCCAGGGCTTCAGAACCTTCACCTTCTTCGATGCGCAGATCGGCAGCTGGTTCCAGTCCTGGACCCTCACCTACATGGTCTGGTGGCTCGCCTGGTCGCCCTTCGTCGGCGTGTTCATCGCGCGCATCTCCCGGGGCCGCACGATCCGCGAGTTCGTCTTCGGCGTCGTGCTGGTGCCGACCGGCTTCTCGATCCTCTGGTTCGGGACCTTCGGCGCTGCCGGATTCTACGATGTGCTGCAGCGCCCGACCGGCCTCTTGGAGGTGGTGGAGAGCGAACCCTCCCAGGCGACCTTCTTCCTGCTCGCCAACCTGCCCCTCGGCTTCCTCACCAGCCTGGCGACCGTGGTCGCCGCCTTCCTCTTCATCGTCACCAGCGTGGTCAGCGCCGCCTTCGTGCTCGGCATGTTCTCGACCGGCGGCGACCTCAACCCGGACCGCAAGGTGAAGCTGGCCTGGGGCGCCATCCTCGGCGCGCTCGGGCTGGTCATGATCCTCTCCAACAGCATCGACGCGGTGAAGGCCATCATCGCCCTGGGCGCCCTGCCCTTCGTCTTCATCGTCCTGTTGCTGCTGCTCTGCCTGCTGAAGGCGCTGAAACTGGAGCGCGCGCCCTGATGCTCGCCGCATTGATCGACACGCTGCAAAACATAGTCATCTTCCTGTTCATCGGCTGGCTGGTCTATCTCTGGCTGAAGCCCGATCCCGAGACGGGCGAGCCCGACGATCCGGCGTCCTAACAAGGGGCCCTGCCAAGCCGCGAAAGCCGCATGCCTTGCGGGCTGGACAGCCACGGCCGAACCTCGCTATCACGGACGCGAAGGTGGCAAGAGATCGCACGGGGAGGGCGAGGTCCGATCATGGCGAACGACGAGAGCACGAGCTTGCTAGCCGAAGACGAGCCAGCGGCGGCCAGGGTCGAGCGGCCCGAGGGGGCCTCGGCGGTCTTCCTCACCTGCGAGCACGCGGGCCGGCGGATCCCGGTGCGCCTCGGCGACCTCGGCGTCCCGGCTTCGGAGCTGGAGCGCCACATCGCCTGGGACATCGGCGCCGAAGCGGTCGCCAGCAGGCTCTCGGCCCATCTCGACGCCACCCTCGTGCTGCAGACCTATTCCCGTCTCGTCATCGACTGCAACCGCCAGCCGAGCCGCCACGACTCCATGCCGGTGATCAGCGAGCTGACCGAGATTCCCGGCAACCGGAATCTCCACCCCGACCACGCCGCCGCCCGGGTCGGCGAGATCTTCCGGCCCTACCACGACACCATCGAGGAGGCCTTGGACCGCCGGCGCGACGAGGACCGGGAGACCCTGCTGCTGGCCGTCCACAGCTTCACGCCGGTCTACAAGGGCGAAGCCCGGCCCTGGCACATCGGCCTGCTCTACAACCACGACGACCGGGTGGCGCGGGTGCTGCGGGAGGTCGTCGGCGAGGAGCGCGGCCTCTGCGTCGGCGACAACGAGCCCTACGCCGTCAGCGACGAGGGGGACTACACCATCCCCGTGCACGGCGAGCAGCGCGGCATCCACCACATCGAGATCGAGGTTCGACAGGACCTGATCGAGGACGAGGCGGGACAGCGCGAGTGGAGCGAGCGCCTGGCCGACTGGATGGATAAAACGGTCATGCGCCTCGCCAACACGCCCGGCTTTTGAGGCGAGTCGCTCCAAGCCGCCACCGGTTCTCTTGACGCCAATGTGAACGCCCGTGGGGATTATCCGGCGGGAACGCAGCGCCTATCTTGCACGTTAAGACGGCATAGGGCCGCCACGGTCGCCATTCCAGTTCGGGAGACAATAGATGCGGATCATCCTTCCCTCGGCCCTCGCGGCGCTCGTCGCGGCCATTTCCTGGGTCGCCCTGCCGGCTTTCGCCGGCGACGAGGTCCTCGCCTCCGGCAGCTTCACGGGGGCCAGCAGCCACCAGACCAGCGGCGACGTGAGCGTGGTCCGCCGGGACGGCGGCGTGGTGGTGGTGTTCGGCGACAACTTCGACTTCGACGGCGCCCCCGACCCCAAGGTCGGCTTCGGCAACGACGGCCGCTACGACCGCAAGTCGCAGATCTCCCACCTCGCCAAGAACAAGGGACGGCAGGTCTACGAGGTTCCGGCCGCGGTGGACTCGGGCGCCTACAACGAGATCTACGTCTGGTGCGAGCGCTACAGCGTGCCCCTGGGGGTCGCCGACCTGAAGCCGTGACGCCGGGCCAGCCTGGCCCGCGCCTCAGACCGTCGGAATGTGCGGCGGCCCCAGCCGGTCCAGGGTGACGAGCCCGGCGGGAGCCGCGAGGACCTGAGGGATGCGGTTGACGAGCGCGGCGGCGGTGCCGGTGCCGCTGTCGAGACCGCTCAACGTCACGGTCGCCGGCGAATCCCCGTCGATCCGCCACTCGAGGAACTCCCGCTCCGTTGCGCCCAGCAGCCTCAGCTCGTTCTCGGCTCGGAAGGCTACGCCCTCTTCGGTGGCGATCTGGATGGCAATGCGCGTCCCGACACAGACCCCCGGCTCGACCGTGAGGTCGAGGGCCGGGCAGTCGACGGCCTCGTCGAGAAGAACGGGTTCGATCCGCTCCTGGCCGCTCAGCACCCTGCGGCCCGCGGCCGCTGTGGCATGCTCCAGGAAGACACGGTAGATCGAGGGGCCGGAGCGCTCGGCGCCGGCTGTCCGGGCCCGGAAATCCTCGGACGAAAGGCCGACCCCCACGAGGCGCGCCGCCGCGGCGCCGTGCTGGCCCACATCGACCAGGCTGCGGTGGGCGACGGCCCCCAGGCGCGTGCAGGCGCCGCAGAGGATCTTGGCCATCCAGACCCGGTAGACGTCCTGGAAGCCGGTGCCGGTGAAGGTGACGCCGTTCTCCTTGGCGGTGCGGTCGATCTCGTCGGCCAGCTCCACCGAGACCGCCCGGGGATAGGACGCTTCGGCGCCCGCGCAGACCACGTCGAGGCCCGCCGCCATGAGCCGCGCGTAGATCGGCATGTTGTCCCGGATGCTGTCGCTGACCGCGACCACCGCAACGTCGGCCTCGGCCCCGGCCAGCAGTCCGTCCAGGTCGTCGGAGACGGTGACGCCGAGCGGCGCCTCCAGGCCCGCCAAGGTGCCCAGGTCCTGGCCGATCTTAGGGCCCGGCCGATTGATCGCGCCGGCAAGCGCCCAGCCCCGCGCGGCCGCCAGGCCGGCCACCCGGCCGCCGACGCTTCCGGCGCCATAGACGATGATCCCTCGCGGCGTCACCATGCCAGCCCCCTCTCGCGGACGCGCCGGATTGCAGCCATGCACCATCGTCCTGTGCCTCGGCAGCGATCCCCAGGAGCCGCCGAGCCGACAGGATCGAGTTCTCGGTGGCCCCGTCGCAACCGCAGCCCGGGGCCCGCCACTATTCCACGATCTTGAGGTTTTGCGCCGCCATCTTGCCGTTGCGTCCGGGCGCCAGCTCGAACTCGACGGTCTGACCTTCCGCCAGGCTGGTAAGGCCGGACCGTTCCACCGCCGAAATGTGCACGAAGGCGTCCGCTTCACCGTCATCGCGCTGAATGAAGCCGTATCCCTTCTGCGTATTGAACCACTTCACGGTGCCTTTAAACATAACGTCACTCCTGGTCTCGGCATGCATGATGCCTATCCCGGCATCACGGGTTTGGTGCGATCCAATATTTCGAGGGGAAGGAAAGCTCGTGCGTGAGGGTCGTTCCGTGCCCGCGAGAATACTGGTTGCCGGCCTCCCCGGCACGGCAAGAGACCCTTCGGCCTCGCTGGGTAAATAGATAGTGGAATCTCAAAGACCTGAAAAGCCCGGAGTCATTAACATTTCATGGGCCCTGCCGGTCTTCATCGCCAGGGGGACTCCCGCCGGCGGCGATCCCGGGCTACGGAAAGCATGACTAGGATCGGGATTTGCGATCGGGCTATGATGGCACGATCGCATGCCATTCCGAGAGGAAGGGAACCAAGCGTGAGCGTATCGGTCGAAAAGCAGGCGATACTGCTGAGCCTCGAGCCGCTGTTCAAGGAAGCCGAGGAGAAGGGCTTGTGGTTCTTCCACGAGTCCAACGAAGCCGGAGAGGTCTGGTACTCGCCCGAGGGTCTGCGCCTCGAGCAATCGCGGGGAGAGTACATCTGGGCGCCGGAGCACTGGGAATTGCGCAATCCCGTCGGCTACATGAACAGCCTGCGCGCCCAGGCGGAACGGATCGTCACGGAGTTCAACGCCGTGGCGGCGCGCTTCGGTCGCACCCGGGGGCTAAAGCTGAGCGAGACGGCAGAGCCGCCGCAAAGCGATCCCGCCACCTGAGGCCCCGGCGATGGACCTCGAGGCCTTCGAGGCGAGCCTGGAAGCCGAAGCGCCTCCGAGCGGCCTCGCCCTGCCGCTGCAGGCGCTCTGGCAGGAGGCGAAGGGGGACTGGAAGGCCGCGCACCGCCTGGCGCAAGCCGCCGACGGACCCGAGGCCGCCTGGGTCCATGCCTATCTTCACAGGGTGGAGGGCGATTCCTCCAACGCCGCCTACTGGTACCGGCGGGCCGGTCGGCCGGTCGCCAGGGAGGCGCCCGAGGAGGAATGGAAGACGATCATCCGGACGCTCCTGCGCGAGGCCTGAGCGGCCGTCCTCCGCACCCGGCTGCGCGCCGTCCGAGCGAGCCTACTTGAACATCTGCACTTTCCGCTTCCGGCCATAGCGCCAGAGACTACGGATCATATTGGTCACCAGGATGGCGATGCCGGCCAGAATGAGACCGAAGGAGACCGGCCAAGCAGAACCGCTGGCCCCGAGCATGCCCCCGATCACGCCGACCAGCAGCCCGCCGAACAAGGTCGTCCATCCGATCGGGTTCCAATTTTCCATACCCGTCAACTCCCCGCTTCAAGCATGAACTTCGTCCCCTGTCGCCCGGGGCGGAACCTGCAGCGCCGGAAACCGCTATTCGATTCTTGGACACCGGAGAGGGGCGGTGCAATCCCCCTCCCGGCATATGCCAAAGGCATGCTCCCACCGCCGGAGGGGCCGGACAACCGCAGCGGCAGGCCGCGTTCCCGGCCCTCGCAGCGATGATTCCAGAGTGAAGGCGAGCGATCAATCGGCCTCGCCGTCCCGCCGGTGCCGCGCCTGTGGATATCTCTGCCGGCCGGCACGGCCGTTCCAAGAGGCCTGCAACAACACGAAGATAGCAGGGCCAGCCGCGTGGCCCCGGGCAATCACGTTTTCGTAATGAGTCGCACAGCGGTCGGCGGAGACAGAGCCGAGCGTGGCTCCAAGGCGCTATTCGGCCTGGGCTGCGTCGGCACGGAGCTGGGCCATCATGCGTTCCAGACCCTCCAGCGCCTCGCGGGCCACCCGCACCGTGTGCTCGTCGCCGCTGATGTCCGACGACCAGACGATGTAGCGGAGCTTCGCCGCCAGATCGTCCAGATTGGTCGGGACGCCCACGGAGATCGCCCGCTCGAGGACGCGCATCTGCTGCAGCGCGGCGCTCTCGGTCCGCTGCATGTCCTGCGGCTCCGCCTTGCGCTCGACCCGCCGCGCCGCCCTTGGCCCGCCCCAGCTCGGCAGATCCTCGTGCGCCTTGCCGTTGCGCGGCAGGTCGAGGACCTTCTGGAACTCCGTGCTGAGCGCCTGGCCCTGGATCTCGGCCACCGCCTTCAGCACGCCGCGCCAGAGGCCCTGGCCGACCACGTCGTGCTGATCGTGCATCGCCTTGACGCACTTGGCGGCTTCGAGCTCCGCGTCGTGGCCGTACTCCCGCACCAGCTCGACCGCGGTCTTGTAGATGTCCAGGACATGATCCATGAGGCTAGACCCTGTCCGCCGTGCCGGCCGTGGACCGGACCCGCCGCAGAGGCGGGCGCCCATGGGCGCGGCCGTCCCGCGACGGCGCATGCCCGGCGGAGACCACGCGCGCGCTCCGGCACCCGCTGCCCAGGTCAAGAATCGACACGAACCCCATGGTCAACAATCCAGGAACACATGAACCGGATACGTCTATACCGCCCTTCCCCGGCACACGGCATAGAGCCGCAGGAGAAAGGCAGCCTTCAAATCATGAACGGCGCAATAGCAACGCCCAACTGTTAGTGCTGTCATTTTACCCCGGCGGCGCCAATTCGCAAACGCTTCATTCGCCTTGGCGGGCGAAAGCCGCCGGGAAACAGGGGATTGTCGGCTCGGCCCTGATGCTCCCGGACAGCGCCAAGGGCAGGGATAGGCGCGCTCAGCCGGCGGGCGACGCAGCCGGCCAAGCGACCGGCCGCAGGTGGTTGTCCCAGCGCAGGTCAGGGTCCGGCGGCCGCAGGAGCTCGCTCGACCCTGAAAGGACATCGGCGCGGATGACGGCCCCGTCGCCCGCGGCGATCAGGAAGGCGCCCGGGTCGCCCGCCTGCGCCACGCCGGAGCCGTCGACGGCGGCCTGGGCGCCCAGAAACGCCCCGTTGCGTCCATTCCAAAGGGTGATAAGGCCCCCGCGCGGCGAGGACACGGCAAGGAAATCCCCGCTCGTATCGAAGGCGACGCTTCCCGTGTAGAGCCGCATGCGCGCCTGGAACTCGGCGGGCGCCTCCAACAGCCGGATCTCCTCCCCACCGTCGTGCAGCCCCACCAGGGGCACCCGGTCCCGGCGGTCGCCCTCGTACTGCATGGCGATGGCGACCCGGCCACGGGCGTTCACGTCCAGATGCCGGATCGAGAGCTTGTGCAGCTTCGGCGCCAGGGCGTAGCGGCCGAGCAGCCTGCCGCTCTCCAGCTCCAGATAGTTGAGCGAGGGCGCCATGGTCTCGATGTTGAGCTTGGAGCGGCCGGTCTCCGGGTGGGTGCGGATGCCGCCCACGGCGACCACCAGGGTCCGCCCGTCCGGCATGAGCTGGAGGTCGTGGGGACCGATCCCGTGGCTCGGCAGCTCGCCGAGGCGCCGGTAGCCGGACCTCGCGTCGTAGATTCCGATCACGCCCTCGCCGGTCTCATAGCGGTTCTCGGGTGCAAGCAGGGTGTCGCCGCTCTCGACGAAGGTCCCGTGGCCGTAGAAGTGCCGCCCGGCCGGCGCCTCGAACAGTCCGGCCGGCTGGCCGCTTTCGAGATCGACGGCCAGCGCGAAATCGCCCGGCCGGCGGGCGAGGGCGACCACCTCCGGCCGCGTGGGATGGACCGCCAGGGAATGGCCGCGGCCCGGCAGCGGCAGATCGAAGGCGAGGTCGCCCGACCCGGTGAGGCCGGATACGAAGAAGCGGCCCTCGCGGTCCGCCCGGCAGCTCGCGAACCGGCAATCGCGGACCGCAGGACGGCCGGAAGCCCGGGCAGCCGCCAAGACCGGCAGGCCGCCGAAGAAGGCCAGGAGCCATCTCCTGTCCCAATGCATTTCAGTCGCCATCCATGGCGTTGAACCCGACGGTGAGGCCGAGGTCCGAGGCCAGCGACCCGGAGATCAGCAGGCGCAGGCTCTTCAGCTTCTGCAACAGGGCCTCCAGCCGCGCCCGCCCCTCCGGGTCCTTGACGGCCTCCCGCAGGGGCATACCGACCGAGCGGGCCAGCTCCAGGGCGTCCGCGAAGGCCCTGCGCAGGCCCAGGTCCAACGGGCCCGAGCCGGCGGCGATCATGAGGTCCCCGAAGCCGCCAGGCGTCTCGTAGAGCGCCCGGGCGGTCTCCAGGTTGGCGACGATGTTGTCGAGCGAGCGCCCGCTGCGCCAGCTCTCGGCGCGCCGGGGCCGGGCCTTCTTGGGGCTGCTCCCCAATGGCCGCTCGATCTTCAGCTGGATCGCCGTGTCGAGCGCCCCGGCCATGCTCTTCAGCAGGTCCTTGGACGCTTCGTCGGCCGCCGCGTAGTGGGCGTTACCCGCGCCCGCGCGAACGACCGCTTCGAGATAGCCTTCGGGGCCGGTCCAGTCGTCGCGCAACGCCGCCGTCAGGCCAGCCTGGAAACGAGCGATCGCCGTGGCCAGGGCGCAAGCATAGCGATCCTCCTCGGAGCCGCCGCCAGCCGCCAGCGGCTCGCCGTGGCCGAAGAGAAGGCGCTCGAGAGCGGCGAGGTTCTGCAAGGCGACGCTCTTGCCCTCCAGGCCCCCCGGCGCCACCAGTTCCGGGTCCATGGCCGCGAGCGCCTTGCGCAGCTGGCGCGCGCCGACGCCGTTCTTGTCGGGCCAGAATTCGATGCGGGCCGCGCGGCCGTCCCAGGAGACCGGTCCGAAGACGATGGGCTGGGCGCGCTGCCAGGCGTCCATCGCGGCGTCGAAGGCCGCGAGGCCCCTTTCATAGCTTTCGGGGGTCGGCCGCTCGCAGAAAGCGCCAACGTCCGTCGGAAGGCGCGCCGCCGCCTCGGCCAGCCGTTCGTAGGCGGGCACCACCACGGCCTCGCTGAGGGCCCGGTTGAGGCCCTCGTAGTCCAGCTGGGCCCAGGCCCGGGCCGGCAGCAGAACGAGTAGCAGGAGCGCCAGACCTCTCATACCCGACCTCACAGGGAGTTTAGGAAGGCGAGGAGCGCGGCGCGCTCCTCCTTGCTCATGGCCGCAAAGGCGTCGCGGGCCTGCTTCGCCTCGCCGCCGTGCCAGAGTATGGCCTCGGTCAGAGTCCGGGCCCGCCCGTCATGCAGGAAGTTGGTGTGGCCGTTGACCTCATGGGTCAGCCCGATGCCCCAGAGCGGCTGAGTGCGCCATTCGCGCCCGCTCGCCTCGCCCTCGGGCCGGCCGTCGGCCAAGCCCTCGCCCATGTCGTGGAGGAGCAGATCGCTGTAGGGCCAGATGAGCTGGCCCGCGAGGGCCGGTACCTCGTGGTCGCGCCGTGTGGCAAACTTCGGCACGTGGCACTCGACGCAGCCCGCGCCGTAGAACAGCGCCTTGCCGCGCAGCACCTCTGGATCGTCCACCTGGCGCCGTGCCGGGACCGCCAGGTTGCGGGCGTAGAAGAGGACCAGGTCCATGACCTTGCCGGAGGCTTCGTAGCCGTCCGAGATCTCGTCGTCCCCGTGGCGTGCTTCGCGGCAGTCCGACTGCGCCGAGCTGCATTCGCCCCAGGGATCGGGGGCGAGCGGGCTGGAAATGCCAACGTCCCCGCTGAAGGCACCGGCGCCCTGGTCGGCCAGGGTCGGCATGCCGGCTTTCCAGCCGAAGCGGCCTAGCATCACTTCGTCGTTCTCATGGCTCCAGACCCAATTGGGCCGGCCGGAGACACCCTCGGCATCGGGCTTTGCGTTGGCCAGGATGTCGGCCTCGTCGATCGCCTCGAGCAGGCCGAGACCGATCATCGGCGGCGCCACGCGCGGGCTCAGCATGGTGTCCTCTTGCATGGGTCCGTAGGCCAGGTCCGCCACGGCGTAGCTGGGCTTGCGCAGAGTGACCGTCTCGCCGTCCGACAGTTCGACCGGGATCTCCTCGTAGTCGATGACCATGCGGCCCTCCGGGGCGTGCCCCGGTATGGCAAGGTCCTGCAGCTGCTCGCCATAGGTCGGCTCGGGGATCACGGCCACCCGGTGCGCCGCCAGCTGCGCGCGCTCCTCCTCGCTCCGCGGCGGCACCGAAAGCCGCAGCAGCATGGAAACCGCGCTGTCATCCGGACCCGACGGCGGATGTCCGCGTCCGTCCTTGAGATGGCAGCGCTGGCAGCCGCGGGCATTGTAGAGCGGCCCCAGCCCGTCGGCCGAGCGGGTCGACGCCGGGGCGGTCACCCAGGTCCGCCGGAACATGCCGTTGCCGACGAAGAAGTCCGCCCGGTCCTCGAACGGCAGGTTCGCCGAGGGCTGCGAGAAGGCTTCCTTGCCGAAGCGGGTGCGGTTCGTGGCGGATCCGCCCGGCAGCTCCTCCCAGCGCTCAGCCGCGGAAAAGTTTTCCGTCGGCGCCAGGATCGCGGCGCGCTGCTCTGGCGTCATGGCGGCCAGCGCCACGCCGGCCCCCATTGCGAGCAGCAGTATGCTCCAACACAGAAATCGTCTCATAGCAACGTTCAAGCCGGACGGAAGCGCCGCCCTCCCGGGGCGGCGCTCTCAGGTCGGTCCGTCCGGACGTCTTCAAAGGCTCACTGGAAGACTGCCTCGGGATTGTCAAGGCTGTCGGAGCCCTCGAACTCGAGCCCGCCGAGCTCGAGCACCGCCACCACCTTCTCGATGGTCCGGGTCTGATCGACCAGCGCGTCGATGGCGGCCTGGACGATCGCGTTACCCTTTTCGTTGCCCTCGCCGATCATCTGGTCGTAGGACATCTTGCCGCTGTCGGCGGTGTCCTTCATCACCTTCATGGCGGCCAGGGTCGCCTCCAGCTTGGCGCGCATCTCGGCGTCCACCGCAGGATCCTTGGCCTTGACCAGCTCGCTCAGCGACGGCCCTTCCAGGACGCTGCCGTCGGGCCGCTCGTAGCGGCCGAGGTAGACGTTCTGGATGCCGAGGGAGTCGTAGTAGTGGGAGTTGTGGGTATTGTCGGAGAAGCAATCGTGCTCCTCCTCGGGATCGTGCAGCAGTAGGCCGAGCTTCATCCGCTCGCCGGCCAGCTCGCCGTAGGAGAGGCTGCCCATGCCGACCACGATGGCCGCCAGGTTCTGATCCGCCATGCCCGTGGTGAGGTTGGTCCGCGCCTCGCCGCCCGCGCTCCACGCGGCCACGATGTCGCCCAGATCGGCCAGCAGCAGATCGGTGGCCGCCTGCAGGTAGGCGCGCCGCCGCTCGCAGTTGCCGCTGCTGCACTGATCGAGAGAAAAGTCGGTCCAGGGCCGCGAGCCGGCGCCCGGTCCGGTGCCGTTCAGATCCTGACCCCACAAGAGGAACTCGATTGCGTGATAGCCGGTCGCCACGTTGGCCTCGACCTCGTCGATCTCATGCAGCGAGCGGATGAGATCCACATCGATAACCTTGGCGCTGACCGTCTCGCCGCCGAAGACGAGCTCGGAATTGGCGATCACGTTGGCGGTGTAGTAGATGTTCTCTTCGCTTTCCTTGCCGTAGCTGGCGTCGACGTAGTCGATCAGGCCCTCGTCCAGGGGCCAGGCATTCACTTTGCCCTCCCAGTCGTCGACGACGGCATTGCCGAAGCGGTAGACCTCGCTCTGCTGGTAGGGCACGCGAGACACCAGCCAGGCCTCCTTGGCCTCTTGCAGGGATTTCTCGCTCGGCGCGTCCAAGAAGGCTCCGATGCGGTCCTGCAGCCAGCGGGCCGTGGTCAACGAGTCCTCATATTTCGCCTGGGCCAGGTCGGCATAGTGCTCTAGCACCGAGGCCGGCTCGGCCATGTCGGCGGCCTGGGCCGGCGCGCCGACAAGCGCGGCGGTCAACAGTCCTGCGGTGATGGATACTCCCCTCATTTGGGCGCCTCCTTAAAGATTGTGGTCCCTTGCCGCGAGCCGTCCTGATCGCCCCTCGCGACCGGTTCCGACCCTGCACAGCAATGTTTCCCGCACCCCAATCAGCGCGAAAAGCGTGTCTTCATCAATTGCAAATGACACGCATTATCACCGTAAATAACCCGCTGCCGCGCGCTATGCAAATGAAATTCAATCTCATCAATGAGGAGATCGGACGTTTCGTGGCTCCCTGCCCTGCCCGGCGCCCACATTCGAGAATCACCGGCCGGTGCGCCCCGTTCGGCGCAGAGCGCTCAGACCAGCAGGCTGAACATGAAGGGCAGCGTGACGACCGAGGCCACGGTGGTCGCGAAGACGAGGCCCGAGGCGAGCTTCGCGTCGCAGCCATAGGTGCTGCAGAGCACCACCGGCAGCATGGCCGAGGGCATGGCGCCTTGCAGGATCAGGACCTGGATCTGCCAGTCCGGCAGGCTGATGGCCAGGGTCGGCAGCCAGAGCAGCAGCGGCATGGCGAGGAGCTTGATGGCGCCCACCGGAATCGCCATGGCCGCCACCTGCCTCAGGGCGCTGAACCGCAGCAGCAGCCCCACTGCGAGCGCCACCAGGAAGGTATTGGCCGCGCCGACCACGTGGATGCCATCCAGGAGGCTCGTGATGACCGGATCCGACCAGCCTTCCAGCAACAGCGAGACGCCGATGCCGGCGACCAGCGAGATGAATATGGGCGAGTAGAAGAAACGCAGGGCGGCGGCCAAACGGGCGCCCGGGTCGGCCTCGCCGCTGCCGTAGTAGATCGCGATGACGGTCCCGAGGGTGAAGAGGGTCGGCTGCACCCCCAGGCCCGAGACGATGGCGGCCTCGGCCAGGTCCCGGGCGCTGCTCGGAAAGACCTCGCCGATCAGGGCGAAGCCCAGAAGCGACGAGCTGCCGAACCCGGTAGCCAGGATGACGGGCGCCTTGCGGAAGCCGTCGAGCCTCATCAGGGTGGCGATCACCCAGCCCACGGCCAGACAGACCAGGGTGACGCACACCATGATCAGCGCCACCAGGCCCTCGCTCCAATGGAGCTCAGTGCGGGCCAGCGAGACGAAGATCAGCGCCGGCAGCGTGACCTTGGTGATCAGCTTGGAGAAGAGCGGGCCGTGGCGCTCCTCGAGCAGGCCCACCCGCCGCAAGAGCATCGCCAGGCAGATCAGCGCCAGCAGGACGACGATCGAGGAGACGATGCGGAGGTGAATGTCCATGTCCGCGAACCGGGCTGCCAATGGCCGCACGGCGGCGGCCGCCCGATGGTGACTCCAAGCCCGGGGACGGGCAAGCCGCCTGAAGCCGCCTCCTTCACAGCTTCGAGGGCGGCGCGCCCATGACCTTGCGGAAGGCCGCCGTGAAGGCGCTGGCGCTGCGGTAGCCGTGGCGTTCGGCTACGCGGGCGACCGGCTCGCCGCGGCTGAGCGCCTCGAGCGCGTTGTGGAAGCGCAGGCTCCGGCGCCAGCGGTCGAAGCTCATGCCCAGCTCGCGCTCGAACAGCCGGGCGAGCGTCCGGGTCGAGGCGCCGGCCACGGCGGACCAGCCGTCGAGGGTCCTGCGGTCCGAAGGGTCCGACATGAGACCCGCGCAGAGACGCTGCAGGCGGGGATCCCGCGGCAGGGGAAGCGAGAGCGACAGCGCCTGCGCCCGGCCGATCTCATCCTCGATCAGGCGGGCGATCCGGCCGGCGCGGCTGTCTCGCGCGTAGGCCACCGGCTCCTCGCTGAGGGCGAGGATCAGCTCGCGCAGCAGGCCCGAGACGGCGACCACGCCCAGCCGGCGCGGTCTTGCCCGGCCCGCCACCGGATCGATGTAGAGGGTGCGCATGTCCACGTCGCCGTGCATGCTCACCGAATGAGGCGTGCCGGCGGGAATATGGGCCGCACCCTCGGGCGGCACGATCCAGGCCGCCGCCTCTGTGCGCAGGCGCATGACGCCACTGATGGCATAGAGCAGCTGGTCCCGCTCGTGGGCGTGGAGCGGGATGACGAAACCGTCGGGAAACCGCTTCGCCATGGCCCCGATGGCCTGAGGCAGGGCCTGAAAGTCCTTGGGATCGGTGCTGCGGTCCTCGGGAACGGCCATGGTGTCGCAGGCAAGGGCATCCAACTGTTTGGCAGATACGCGACGAACCTTGGCATGACATCGCGCAGGGGCCAAGCGTATCCCTGATCCGGGAGCCTCTTTCGCGGAACGGGGCGCCCACCGAACCAGCGAGCCAGGCATGGGCAAGGACCGTCTCTACTTCCTGCTGCTGAACGTCGGTCACTTCCTCGACCATCTGTTCATGCTCATCTTCGCGACGGTGGCGGCCCTGGCGCTCTACCGGGAATGGGGCGTCGGCTACGCCGCTCTGCTCGCCTACGCCACGCCCGGCTTCTTCGCCTTCGGCCTCTTCGCCCTGCCGGCAGGCTGGCTGGCCGACCGCTGGAGCCGCGACGGCATGATGAGCGTGTTCTTCTTCGGCATCGGGCTCGCCTCCATCGCCACCGGCTTCGCCGCCTCGCCGCTCCAGATCGGCCTCGGTCTCTTCGTGATCGGCGTCTTCGCGGCCATCTATCATCCGGTCGGGTTGGCGATCGTCACCATGAAGTGGCGCAACACCGGCATGCGGATCGCCGTGAACGGCGTCTGGGGGAACCTGGGCGTCGCCTGCGCCGCGCTGATCACCGGCTTCCTGATCGACCACGGCGGCTGGCGCCTGGCCTTCATCCTGCCGGGCGCCGTCTCGATCGCCGTGGGCCTGGCCTACCTGGCGCTGCGCTGGGAGGGACTCAAGGCCGAGCACGGGAGGCCTAGGGCCGCCCGTCCCGCCCCGGACGAAAAGGCATCGCCTTCCTATCGGGCGCTGCTGCTGCGGGTCTCGGCGATCGTCTTCCTGACCACGGCGGTCGCCTCCGTCATCTTCCAGTCGACCACCTTCGCCCTTCCCAAGATCTTCGATGAGCGCCTGCAGGGCCTCGCCGCCCGCCTGTCCGCCTGGGCGGAGGGCCTGCCCGCGGCCGGCCAGGCGGATCTCGCCACCACGGTCGGCTCCCTCGCCTTCCTCGTCTTCGCCGTGGCCTCGCTCGCCCAGGTCGTGGTGGGCGGCCTGCTCGACCGCTTCGGGGCGCGCCCGATCTTCATGGCCGTGGCGGCGATCCAGATCGTCTTCTTCGCCCTCATGCCGGGTCTGCACGACGGCGCCGCCCTCGCGGTCGCCCTGGGATTCATGCTGGGCGCCTTCGGGCAGATCCCCATCAACGACTACATGATCGGCAAGATCGCCCACGGCGCCTACCGGGCGCGGGTCTATGGCGTGCGCTACGTGGTCGCCTTCACGGTCCTGGCGCTGACGCTGCCGCTGATCGCTTTCGTCTACGAGACCTGGGGCTTCGACAGCCTGTTCCGCATCCTGGCCGCCGCGGCGCTGGTCATCCTGGTCGCCGTCGCGGCATTGCCGCGGCGCCTGCCCGCCCCGGAGCCCGCGCCCCTCGCCACGGAATAACCCTAGGCGCCGGCACCGCGATCTTCAGGGAAGATGGCGCGAACTCAGAGACCCTCCGAAACCCAGCCGCTCTCGACCGTCCAGCCGGACTGGTTGATGGGCAGCTGCTCGAAACGGCGCCGGGCGTCCATGCAGTCTATGGTCCGCTCGCTCTCCTCCCGGCGCACCAGGTCCTCCTTGGTCTTATGGTAGGCCGAGATCAGCTCGCCTGCCTTGCCGGACGCCCCGGCCATGTGATCCAGCAGCTTCTCGACCCGGCTGTCGTAGGCCGTCGTGTCCAGTCCGCAGGAGGCCGCCACGCCGCCGAAATCCGCCGCGACCTCGCTCACCTTCGCGGGATCCTGTTCCGCGGCGAAGGCGGAGAACGCCAGGAACAGCCCCCCCGCCAGGACCAAGCTCGTCACCCTCATCATATGCCTCCAACCCTCTCGTCCCGGACGCCGACCCGTTCATAGCAAGTAGAGCGCATCCGACGCATCTAGTCACCACTCGCGCGAACGGGACGGCCGAGCGGCACCGGACAGGCGCCTCCGGGCTCAGCCGCGGAGCAGCTTCAGCTCGCGCTCCAGCAAACCGGTGACGAGGAAGCGTTCGCGCACCGTCTCCCGCGCCGCCTCGCCCAGGGAGCGGGCCAGCTCCCGGTCGCGCAGCAGTTCCACGATCCGCGCCGCGGCGCCGTCGACGTCATCGACCAGGTAGCCGTTCTCGCCGTCGGAAATCTGGTGGACGATGCCGCCGACGCGCCCCGCCACCACCGGACGCGCCTTCCACATGGCCTCGGTGACGGTGAGGCCGAAGCCCTCGCGGGTGGATTTCTGCACGATCACGTCGCCGTGGCTCTGGAGCGCGTTGACGAGCGCGGCATCGTCGCCGTCATCCATGACCCGCGTGCGCTCGTCGCGGGATTCGACCAGCTCGGCGAAGATGCGCGCGCCCTCCGGGTCGTCATTGGCCATGTTGCCGAGCAGAACGAGAGTGAAATCCACCTCGCGCCGCGCCAGGCGGCCGGCCTCCAGCACCCCGGCCGGATCCTTCCAGGGGTCGAAACGGGAGATCTGGGCAACGATCGGGCGGTCCGTCGGAATGCCATAGCGCTCGAACACCGCCTTCGCCGCCGCCTCGGAAAGGGGCCGGTTCTTGGTCGTGAAGGGATCGATCGCCGGAAACTCGAAGACCGTGCGGCCGCGCACCTCCTGGGCATACTCGGGCAGGGAGAAGATCACCTTGTCATAGTCGTTCACGTAGGAGACGAGGGACTTCCAGGTCTCGCTGTTGGTGCGGCTGAGATCCAGGTGGCAGCGCCAGAGCCACTGCCGGTCGGGCCGCCGGCGGACGACCAGGGGAAGAGGCTGGGGATCGTGGACCACGACGGCGTCGGCCCGGCGGTCCACCAGCTCTGCGTTCCGGTCGACCGTCTCTTCGTAGAGCTGCCGTTCGGCCGCCTCCAGCTGGCCGGCCTCGCCCTGCAGCAGGTTGTGGATGCGCTTGGTGATCTCGTAGAACTCGGGCGGCGCCGAGAGGGTGTGCCAATCGGCCCGGATGCCGAGACCGCCCAGCAAGGGGATCAGCGAGCGCAGGATCTCGGCCACGCCCCCGCCGTGCTTGGTTGAGCTGATGTGCTGCACCTGCAGCCCGGCGAGCGGCTCGGCCAGGGCCGCGATGCGCTCGACGGTCTCGAGACCCACCAGCGGCACGAAGTCCGCCAGCCACGCCATGTGGTTCGACCGCAGGCCGCCCTTTCCCCCGCTCGGCACGCTCGTCACCGGTTTTTTGCCCCCCGCTGCGGCCCACCGGCCGACGGCGGCCGACGGCGGCCAATGGCGGCCGAGATAGCCGGATCACAAGCATGGGCGAAACCCGAGAGAAACCGCAATAGCCAAGGTGCCGATGGAACGCAGGAGATGGTACTACGGCACTGTCAGACCCCAGATCTCTCCAGGATAGAGACCGACCGCCCCGGAAGACCGTCTTGTCCGCTCCTGCCGTCCCGGCCTACGCTGGGTGCGTTGGAATGTGATTGGTATTCTGCCCGAACCAAAGCACATCTTGCCGATCGGAGCCGTCGAGGAGTTTTTCAGTACTCTCACTCTTCTGCGACACAAGTATTCCTCCTGAGTCCCGGGCAGCAGCTATCTACGTATCGCGACCCATCGAGTCCATTACGACAAGCTGAAAGCGTATGGCTATTCTGGTTCTAGCGTTTTCTTGCCGGATCTAGTATGACCCTGGTCGGTAAAATAAGCACGACTAACGCATATACTGCACCAAATCTCATGGCGCATTGCGCGCTATCCCAATTTTCTTGTTTCTCACAGTTCCCGGCCATGTATTCTGAACTAGAAACATGTCAATACCGGGCGGAGTTGGCAGCTTTGGATCCAATATGTTGATCTCCGAATGATGGTAACGGCCGCGAGAACTCCAGGGGCATGCTTTTCCCCTTTTGGCTGCTGAAGCAATGACGAACGTTGGCGATATGCAGTCCGAGATCGAGCGCATCCGCTTGGGCATGACAACCGGGCTCATTCAGGCGGGTGAAGAAGCAGCCGACCTGGCCCAGCGACACCCCGATAGTTTCGCTGCGCAAATGCTGAGCGGATTTGTCTACCACCGCCAAAGAAACTCCGATGGCGCTCTATGGGCACTCGATCGCGCCCGTCATTTGCAACCGGAGAACCATCTCGTCCACTTCAACTTGGCGATGACCTATCGCCACACCGGCCAATTGGAAAGGGCGCTTCACCACTTCCTTAAGTCGACGGAACGCGCGCCAACGGGCGATCTCCATCCCTTGTTGGCTTGCGGTCTCTATCAGCACAGGGTTGGCGAACCGTTGCGGGCTATCCCGCACTTTCTAAATGCGTTGAAACGCCGCAAGAACCATTCGGCGGCGCTTTATGGTCTGATCCGCGCTCTTTGGGAGTTGGGACGTTTCGCCCGCGCCGAACCACTCATCGGCAACCTACAGCGTGCTCTCGCTCAGGGTCATCGGGCGATCTCCTCGTTGCTGGGAACAATGCAGCTTCATGACTTCAATGGTTGGCTCCAATTCGACGACAAAGCCCGCATGAAGGTACAAATCGATGCCTTTCGGCAGAAGGAAGGCCGAAAGGCATTTCCTCATACACCTGAGACTTTCGTCATGCCCGATGAGTTCGACCTCTTCTTGGCCGAACATCACGAACGCGCCAGGGTCTGGATCGTGAAGCCCAATAACCTTCACAACGGTCATGGCTTGTGCCTAATCGATGATCCGGCGCAGGCGCCGCGAGAAGATGGCTGGGTCATTCAGGAGTACGTCCCCAACCCCTTTCTGTTCCTGGGTCGAAAGGTCAGCTTCCGCGTCATGCTCGTAATCAGCTCCTGCTTGCCGCCAAGAATCTACCTGTTCGAAGGCGGCAGCGGCCGTTTCGCCTTGATGCCCTACGAGGGATTGGACAGGGAAACCTGGGATCGTCTCCCCATGCATGTGGGACACAAGGGTATCTTCAGCGACCAAGAAGAACTTCTTAGCGAGACCGCACGGATTTCCGGCAACGAGCATCACGTCTGGACCTGGGGACGCATGCGGGAGTATATCGCCGCCGCCGGCAAGGACCCTGATCTCCTATGGGCGCGCGTCAGAAGGTTGGCCGAGGACGTGGGCCGCCTCATTGTCTCGGCCCGCATCCTGGATCGCCAAATCGCAGATCATCACCACTTCGCTTATGGGCTCAAGTTCATCGCCCTCGACATTCTGATCGACGAGAACATGAAGCCCTGGCTGATGGAGATCGAGCGCGGCCCCACGTTCAACCGCGTGTTCGACGGAGAGCGAACAGGTAATCCCTACTTCGATATCTTGGCCCGAATGATCGGGTTCTCGCTGATCGATCCAGACGAGAACGTCCGAGCCCAAGAGCGCGCTCTCCAGGATTACGATTCTTGCGCTTCGCGTATTCAAGTCATCGAGCATAGCCAATCTCAGCGCCTCACGGTTCTCTAGCCGCAGCCTTGACGCTGGGAGGGTTCAGGCATTGGCTCATTGCCGCCGCCTTGCGGGGTTAGGGACAGGGATAAGTCCAAGTAGCCGCGGATCCCACGTGTGTCGCCGTCGCACCGCTGAACAAGGCTGATCTCGAACACCACTGGCAGGTTACCCTCATACGAGATTGAACCGACAGTAGAGTTGCCCTCGATCCCGTTGCATTTGCGGCCATCGCCGGATATCTCCATTCCTTGCCCTGGACATCCTGCAAGGGATAGCGCTCTGCACCGGTGTAGCGTCCCGAGGTCAACGCGCTGCCCGGCAAGCGCTGTGCACGACACCTGCATCCGGCAGCAATTGGTAAGAACACGGCTGATCCGCGGTCAGGACAGAACCCTTGGATGAGCTGATCAGCCAGTTGGTCCCCAACCGTCGGATCGGCTCTTAAGGAAACCGTATCGATTCTTCCTTGGGCGACGCCCTCATTGTATCTCACCAAGCCGCCACCTCAGGCCACCAGCGAGAAGTTGCTGTCCTGTAGGTCGTTCTTGTCGATGCCGACGAGGCGGAGGCTGTCGTCGCTGTCCAGGTCGATCAGCGCGTCGGCGCCGTCCTGTGTGGTGACAGCGAGGACCTCGCTCAGGGTGGTCAGGCCGAAGCCGGCCACGTCGATGACGTCCTCGTCGGTCGAGAAGTCCTGGGCGCTGTCGTCGCCGTAGCCCTGGCGGAAGACGATGGTGTCGGCGCCCGCCCCACCCAGGAGCTGGTCGATCCCCATGCCCGGGTCGAGGACGTCGTTTCCTTCGCCGCCGTTCAGGGTGTCGTCGCCGTCGCCGCCTTCCAGGATGTCGTTGCCGCTCTCGCCGTAGAGCTCGTCGTCTCCGGCCTCTCCGTAGAGGAGATCGTCGTCGGCACCGCCCTCGAGCAGATCGTCGCCGGCGCCGCCCGAGAGGGTGTCGCTGCTTCCCCCACCAGCGTTCCACGCGACACCGCTGGCACTGACCTCGGCCATGGCGCCGTCGACGGCGTTCTCGGTCTCAGTCCCGCTGCCCTCCGGGAACTGGTAGTCGGCCACCAGGCCCGAGGCCAGCGGGTCGCCGCCGCCAATGGACTGGATGCCTGCGAGATCGCTGACCTCTTGCGCGCTCAACGCCCGGTCCCAGACCCGCACGCCGTCCATCTGTCCAGCAAAGCCCTGGGACGAGTCGAACCCGCCGCCGATGCTGTCTTGCTCCTGTCCGATCACGACGGATCCGCCGGTCCCGAGGGAGTATCCCTGGGGGCCTGTTGTGCTGTAGACCTCCACGCCGTTGTCGTAGATCACCACCTCGCCCGTGGTGTTCGTCCACGACATCACCAGGTCGTGCTGTTCCCCGTCATTGAACGAGAGGCCTGTTTGCTCATAACCGCCGCCGATATAGATCACCAGGTCTCCGATGTCGTAAAGAAGGAGGTCGTTGTCGGAATTGGAGGAGGCATAGGAGAAGGGCGTTCCCTCCAGGCTCGTGTTGTCGGAGGAGAACTCGACCTGCACCGTGACGGCCGTCGTCGCGAAGCCCGAGAAGTCATTGCGCCGCACGTAGCCCGTCCCGTCCATGGTTAGCGACGAGGATTGAATTCCCCCGGTATCCTTGAGGACATCGTCGTCATTCCCACCGTCCAAGACGTCGTCCCCATCGCCGCCATCAAGGAAATCAAAGCCATCGCCGCCCTCGAGCGAATCGGACCCCGCTTGCCCATAGAGGCTGTCGTGGCCCACGCCGCCGTCCAGATCGTCGTCTCCGCCGGCGCCGTCCAGATAGTCCGAGTACTGGTTGCCGGTCAGGGTGTCGTCGCCGACACCACCCAGCTGGATCTGGCCTTCGAGCGTGCTCTCCATCCAGACGGTTCCGTCGTCGAAACGGATCTCTTCCAGGCCGTACTCGCTCGTCCCGAGCTGCTCGTCGATGAAGAGGGAACCGGCAGTCCCGGCAAAGCTCAGGGTCACATCGTCCGGGTCCGCCGGATCCAGGGTCACGATCACGTCCTCCGGCGCTATTCCGGCGCCGAGCTGGAGTTCGTCGCCCAGATGCCGGCCCGCGCTGGTCGTCGAAACCTCGTAGATCTCATCGTTTCCGTCGCCCAGGCCGTAGACATAGCTGTCCCCGTCCGGCCCGCCTTCCAGCCGGTCGTCGCCAGCGCCGCCGGTCAGGCTGTCACTGCCGCCCTCACCGTGGAGCTCGTCGTCTCCATCCTCGCCCTGGAGAAGATCCGCATCTGCGCCGCCCTTCAGCAGGTCGTCACCGGCGCCGCCGGAAAGCGTGTCGCTGCTGCCCGCTCCTTCGGTCCACGCGATGCCTGTGGCGCTGACTTCCGCTAGGCTGCCGTCGACCGCATTCTCGGTCTCTGTGCCGCTACCCTCTAGGAACTGGTAGTCGGCCACCAGGCCGGACGCGAGCGGATCGCCGCCGGGAATGGATTGCAGGTCGAAGAGCTCGGCCACCTCCTCACCGCTGAGAGACCGGTCCCAGATCCGCACGCCCTCCAGAACACCATCGAAGCCCTGGTCCGGATCGAACCCGCCGGCCACGCTGTCCTGCTCCTGACCGAGCACAAGGGCGCCGCCGGCGGCGATCGCGTAGCCCTGGTTGAGGGTGGCGCCATAAACCTGCACACCATTGTCGTAGACCCGGAGGATGCCGGTATCGCTCGCCCAGGTGGCGATCAGATCGTGCTTCTCCCCGTCGTTGAAGGCGAGACCCGTATCGACGTTCGATTCGCCGACGTAGACCTGCAGGCTTCTGATGTCATAGAAGCCGAAGTCGTCGGGCGTGTTCACGGAACCATAGGAGAGCGGCGTGCCCGCGAGGCTGCTGTTGTCAGACGTGAGCTGGACCTGCACCGTGAGCGCTGTCGTGGGGAAGGCGGCGAAGCCCGTCTTCCGGACATAGCCCGAACCGTTCATAGACAGGCCGGGCGTCGAGATCTTCCCCGTGTCCTCCAGGACATCGTTGTCGTCTCCGCCGTCGAGGGTGTCGTCGCCGGCACCGCCGTCCAGGAGGTCCAGACCTCCGCCGCCAAGCAGGTCGTCGTCACCCGCGCCGCCTGAGAGCTCGTCGTCGCCGGAACCACCGTCCAGAGCGTCGGCTCCTCCCAGACCCTGCAGCGTATCGTCTCCGTCCTGGCCGTCGATGGTGTCGTCCAACGGCGTCCCGACGATCGTGTCGGCCGACGCCGAAGCTGCCTGGTCATAGCCGGCCTGAGCCAGGTCCAAGGAAGTCCAGACCGTGCCGTCGTCGAAGTGGATCTCCTCCAGGCCGTAGCCGGACCCGGCAAACTGCTCGTCGATGAGGATAGACCCCGAAATGCCCGTGAAGCCGAGCGTCACGTCGTCCCAATCCGCGGCGTCCCGTGTCACCAGCAGGTCCGCCGGTGCGATTCCCGATCCGAGCTCGAGAGTGTCGCCCAGATGGCGGTTCGCCAGGGTCGTCGACGACTCGTAGATCACGTCGTCGCCATCGCCCACCTCGTAGACGTAGCTATCCGCGTCCGAGCCGCCCACCAGCTGGTCGTCCCCGCCGCCGCCGTCGAGCCGGTCGCTGCCGCTCCCGCCATGGAGCTCGTCGTTCCCGGTCTCCCCCAACAGGAGATCGTCGTCCTCGCCGCCCTTGAGCACGTCGTCGCCGGCGCCGCCGGAAAGCATGTCGCCGCTGCCTTCACCCGGCGCCCACGCGATGCCGCTGGCACTGACCTCGGCCATGACCCCGTCAACCGCGTTCTCAGTCTCCGTGCCGCTGCCCTCCGGGAACTGGTAGTCGGCCACCAGGCCCAAGGCGAGCGGATCGGAACCGTCGACGGACTGCGAATCGAAGAGATCGGCGACTTCTTGGGCACTGAGGACGCGGTCCCAGACCCGGACGCCGTCGAGCTGGCCTTCGAAGCCCTGGTCGGGATCGAACCCGCCACCAATGCTGTCCTGTTCCTGGCCGATCACCAGGGCGCCGTTCGCGCCCAGGGTGTGACCCGGGCTCATCGTTGTGCTGAAGACCTGGGCTCCGTTGTCATAGACCAGGAGATGACCCGTGTCGCTCCGCCAGGTCACCACCAGATCGTGCTTCGTCCCGTCGTTGAACGAGAGACCCGTCCATTCGGAGGAATCCCCGATGTAGACATGCATATCCCGGATGTCGTAGAGGGTCAGATCGTTGGCGCCGTTGGACGAGGCATAGGACAGGGGGGTCCCGGCAACACTGTCGCTGTCCGAGGAGAACGCGACCTGGACGGTGATCGTGGTCGCGGGAAAGGCCGAAAAGCCGGTCTTCCGCACATAGCCCGTCCCGTCCATGACCAGCGGGGTGGTCCGGATCCGGCCCGTATCCTCCAGGACGTCGGCCTCGCTGCCGCCATCCAAATTGTCGTTGCCGTCACCGCCGTCGAGGTGATCCAGGCCCGCCGCACCCAGCAGACTGTCGGAGCCTGCCAGCCCATAGAGGCTGTCGTCACCGCCAGCACCGTCGAGCGTGTCGTCGTCGGGCGTGCCGGTCAGCGTATCGTCGCCGGGCCCGCCCGTCTGGGTGCTGCCGCTTTCGCTGACGTCGTTCACGGTTACCGTCGCCTCGACCTGGTCGCTGAGGCCGCCGCCGTCGCTCACCGTCACGCTCAGCACGTGGCTCGCCGCGGTCTCATAGTCCAGCGGTCCGGTGGTCGACAGCTCGCCTGTTGCCTGGTCGATGGCGAAGAGGCCGGCGCCGTTGCCGGCCGTGATCGCGTAGCTCAGCGTGCCGAAGGCCTCGCCATCGTCATCCGGATCGCTGGCCGAGATCGACCCCAACACGGAAGCCGCCTGGTTCTCGTCGATCGCAAAGCTGGCGTCGGACCCGGTCGGCGCCTCGTTCACGTCCGTCACCGATACCGTGAAGGTCTCGCTGATCGTCTCGCTGGCCGCATCGGCCACCTCGACCGTGATGTCGTGGCTGGCGTCCATCTCGTGATCCAGCAGGCTCCCGTCGGCCACCGTAACGTTTCCTGAGGCGTCAACCGCAAAGCGCCCACCGGCCGTGTCCAGCAGCGCATAGGTGAAGCTGTCGTTGGCATCCGGATCGGTCACGGCAACCGTACCCACGGTCGTGCCATTGGCAGCCCCTTCGTCCACCGAGGTGCCGACCAGATCCAGATCTGTCGGCGTATCGTTTGCACCTGCAACGGTGATCTGGGCGGTGGCGCTATCCGTGCCCCCGTTGCCGTCGTCGGCCTGGTACGTGAAGCTTACCTGGCGGGTCTCGCCGTCGGCCAGGTCCTGGAAATCGCTGCCCGGATCGAAACTGAAGGTCCCGTCGCCGTTGTCGGAGGCCGAGCCCTCGGCCGGCTGGGTCAGGATGCTGTAGGTCAGGGTGTCGGTGGTATCGGCGTCCGCCCCGCTATAGGCGAAGGACTGGGCCGTGCCGTCCTCGGTCGGTCCCGAGTAGCTCACGTCGTTCGCCACTGGCGTGTCGTTGGCGCCCGAGACGGTGACCGTCACGGTGCCCGAATCGGTGCCGCCGTTGCCGTCGTCGGCCTGGTAGGTGAAGCTCACCTGCCGGGTCTCGCCGTCGGCCAGGTCCTGGAAGTCGCCGTCCGGATCGAAGCTGAAGGTCCCGTCGCCGTTGTCGGAGACGGAGCCCTCGGCCGGCTGGGTCAGGATGCTGTAGGTCAGGGTGTCGCTAGTGTCGGCGTCCGCCCCGCTGTAGGCGAAGGATTGGGCGCTGCCGTTCTCGACCGGTCCCGAGTAGCTCACGTCGCTCGCCACCGGGGCGTCGTTCGTGCCCGAGACCGTCACGGTCACAGTGCCCGAATCGGTGCCGCCATTGCCGTCGTCGGCCTGGTAGGTGAAGCTTACCTCGCGGGTCTCGCCGCCGGCCAGGTCCTGGAAGTCGCTGCCCGGATCGAAGCTGAAGGTCCCGTCGCCGTTGTCGGAGACGGAGCCCTCGGCCGGCTGGGTCAGAACGCTGTAGGTCAGCGTATCAGTGGTATCGGTGTCCGTCCCGCTGTAGGCGAAGGATTGGGCCATGCCGCCCTCGGCCGGTCCCGAATAGCTCACGTCGCTGGCCACCGGAGCGTCGTTGGCCCCCGAGACTGTGATCGTCACGGTGCCGGAACCGGTGCCGCCATTGCCGTCGTCGGCCTGGTAGGTGAAGCTCACCTGGCGGGTCTCGCCGCCGGCCAGGTCCTGGAAGTCGCTGCCCGGATCGAAGCTGAAGGTCCCGTCGCCGTTGTCCGAGGCGGAGCCCTCGGTCGGCTGGGTTAGGATGCTGTAAGTCAGCGTGTCATCTGGATCCGCATCGCTGGCATCATAATTGAATGACTGAGCCGCCCCATCTTCCTGGACACCGCTGATCGCTATGTCGTTCGCAACTGGCGGGTCATTCGGATCGGCAGCTGCTGCCAGATCGGCCTCTTTCCACACCGTGCCGTCCTCGAAGTGGATTTCTTCCAGGCCATAGGCCGATGACCCGAACTGCTCGTCGATGAAAATCGAGCCCGCGATCCCCGCGAACGTCAGCGTTGCGTCATCCAAGTCCGATGTGTCTCGCGTCACGATCACGTCACCCGGCGCGATCCCGGCACCCAGAACCAGCTTGTCCGCCAGATGCCGACTGAAGCTCGTCGACGAAGAGTACTCGTGGATCACATCGTCCCCATCGCCCACATCGTAGACGTAGGTGTCCCCGTGCCACCCACCCTCCAGGCGGTCATCGCCAAGGCCGCCCGTCAGCGTGTCGCTGCCGTTCCAACCATACAGCGTGTCGTCACCGTCCAGGCCGTCGATCGTGTCGGCCATCAGTGTCCCGAAGATCGTCTCGCCCGACGCCGTCGCCACCTGGCCATAGCCCACATGCGCCAGGTCCCTTGATGTCCACACCGTCCCGTCGTCGAAGTGGATCTCCTCGACGCCATAGGCATCTCCGCGGTATTGCTCGTCGATGAAGATCGAGCCCGCGATCCCCGCGAACGTCAGCGTCACGTCGCCCCAGTCCGACGCGTCCCGCGTCACGATCACGTCACCCGGTGCGATCCCGGCACCCAGAACCAGCTTGTCCCCTAGGTGACGGCCAAAGCTCGTCGACGAGGCATACTCGTAGATCACGTCGTCCCCGTCGCCTACGTCGTAGACGTAGCTGTCCCCGTGCCACCCACCCTCCAGACGGTCGTCACCAAGACCACCCGTCAGCGTGTCGGCGCCCTGCCAGCCCTGCAGCGTGTCGTCACCCGCAAGGCCGAGAATTGTGTCCGCCATCAGCGTCCCGAAGATCGTCTCGCCCGACGCCGTCGCCGCCTGGCCATAGCCCACATGCGCCAGGTCCCTTGATGTCCACACCGTCCCGTCGTCGAACTGGATCTCTTCAACCCCGTAGGCCGTCCCATTGTACTGCTCGTCGATGAAGATCGAGCCCGCGATCCCCGTGAACGTCAGCGTCACGTCGCCCCAGTCCGACGCGTCCCGCGTCACGGTCACGTCACCCGGTGCGATCCCGGCACCCAGAACCAGCTTGTCCCCCAGATGCCGGCCAAAGCTCGTCGACGAGGCATACTCGTAGATCACGTCGTCCCCGTCGCCTACGTCGTAGACGTAGCTGTCCCCGTGCCACCCACCCTCCAGACGGTCGTCACCAAGACCACCCGTCAGCGTGTCGGCGCCCTGCCAGCCCTGCAGCGTGTCGTCACCCGCAAGGCCGAGAATTGTGTCCGCCATCAGCGTCCCGAAGATCGTCTCGCCCGACGCCGTCGCCGCCTGGCCATAGCCCACATGCGCCAGGTCCCTTGATGTCCACACCGTCCCGTCGTCGAACTGGATCTCTTCAACCCCGTAGGCCGTCCCATTGTACTGCTCGTCGATGAAGATCGAGCCCGCGATCCCCGTGAACGTCAGCGTCACGTCGCCCCAGTCCGACGCGTCCCGCGTCACGGTCACGTCACCCGGTGCGATCCCGGCACCCAGAACCAGCTTGTCCCCCAGATGCCGGCCAAAGCTCGTCGACGAGGCATACTCGTAGATCACGTCGTCCCCGTCGCCTACGTCGTAGACGTAGCTGTCCCCGTGCCAGTCGCCCTCAAGACGGTCGTCACCAAGACCACCCGTCAGCGTGTCGGCGCCCTGCCAGCCCTGCAGCGTGTCGTCACCCGCAAGGCCGAGAATTGTGTCCGCCATCAGCGTCCCGAAGATCGTCTCGCCCGACGCCGTCGCCGACTGGCCATAGCCCACATGCGCCAGGTCCCTTGATGTCCACACCGTCCCGTCGTCGAACTGGATCTCTTCAACCCCGTAGGCCGTCCCATTGTACTGCTCGTCGATGAAGATCGAGCCCGCGATCCCCGTGAACGTCAGCGTCACGTCGCCCCAGTCCGACGCGTCCCGCGTCACGGTCACGTCACCCGGTGCGATCCCGGCACCCAGAACCAGCTTGTCCCCTAGGTGACGGCCAAAGCTCGTCGACGAGGCATACTCGTAGATCACGTCGTCCCCGTCGCCTACGTCGTAGACGTAGCTGTCCCCGTGCCACCCACCCTCCAGACGGTCGTCACCAAGACCACCCGTCAGCGTGTCGGCGCCCTGCCAGCCCTGCAGCGTGTCGTCACCCGCAAGGCCGAGAATTGTGTCCGCCATCAGCGTCCCGAAGATCGTCTCGCCCGACGCCGTCGCCGCCTGGCCATAGCCCACATGCGCCAGGTCCCTTGATGTCCACACCGTCCCGTCGTCGAACTGGATCTCTTCAACCCCGTAGGCCGTCCCATTGTACTGCTCGTCGATGAAGATCGAGCCCGCGATCCCCGCGAACGTCAGCGTCACGTCGCCCCAGTCCGACGCGTCCCGCGTCACGATCACGTCACCCGGTGCGATCCCGGCACCCAGAACCAGCTTGTCCCCTAGGTGACGGCCAAAGCTCGTCGACGAGGCATACTCGTAGATCACGTCGTCCCCGTCGCCTACGTCGTAGACGTAGCTGTCCCCGTGCCACCCACCCTCCAGACGGTCATCGCCCATACCACCCGTCAAATAGTCCGCGCCATTGGAACCCTTGATTGTATCATTGCCGCCAAGGCCATCGATCGCATCGCCATTTGGAGTGCCAACGATGAAGTCGTCGCTATCTGTCGCAACTTGGGTAAATCCCAGCTCGGCCAGATCTGTCTCGTTCCACACCGTCCCGTCGTCGAAATGGATCTCTTCCAGGCCGTAGGCCGATGACCCGAACTGCTCGTCGATGAAGATCGAACCGGCAATCCCCGTGAACGTCAGCGTCACGTCGTCCCAGTCCGACGCGTTCCGCGTCACGGTCACGTCACCCGGTGCGATCCCGGCACCCAGAACCAGCTTGTCCCCTAGGTGACGGCCAAAGCTCGTCGACGAAGAGTACTCGTGGATCACGTCGTCCCCGTCGCCTACGTCGTAGACGTAGCTGTCCCCGTGCCACCCACCCTCCAGACGGTCGTCACCAAGACCACCCGTCAGCGTGTCGGCGCCCTGCCAGCCCTGCAGCGTGTCGTCACCCGCAAGGCCGAGAATTGTGTCCGCCATCAGCGTCCCGAAGATCGTCTCGCCCGACGCCGTCGCCGCCTGGCCATAGCCCACATGCGCCAGGTCCCTTGATGTCCACACCGTCCCGTCGTCGAACTGGATCTCTTCAACCCCGTAGGCCGTCCCATTGTACTGCTCGTCGATGAAGATCGAGCCCGCGATCCCCGTGAACGTCAGCGTCACGTCGCCCCAGTCCGACGCGTCCCGCGTCACGGTCACGTCACCCGGTGCGATCCCGGCACCCAGAACCAGCTTGTCCCCCAGATGCCGGCCAAAGCTCGTCGACGAGGCATACTCGTAGATCACGTCGTCCCCGTCGCCTACGTCGTAGACGTAGCTGTCCCCGTGCCAGTCGCCCTCAAGACGGTCGTCACCAAGACCACCCGTCAGCGTGTCGGCGCCCTGCCAGCCCTGCAGCGTGTCGTCACCCGCAAGGCCGAGAATTGTGTCCGCCATCAGCGTCCCGAAGATCGTCTCGCCCGACGCCGTCGCCGACTGGCCATAGCCCACATGCGCCAGGTCCCTTGATGTCCACACCGTCCCGTCGTCGAACTGGATCTCTTCAACCCCGTAGGCCGTCCCATTGTACTGCTCGTCGATGAAGATCGAGCCCGCGATCCCCGTGAACGTCAGCGTCACGTCGCCCCAGTCCGACGCGTCCCGCGTCACGGTCACGTCACCCGGTGCGATCCCGGCACCCAGAACCAGCTTGTCCCCTAGGTGACGGCCAAAGCTCGTCGACGAGGCATACTCGTAGATCACGTCGTCCCCGTCGCCTACGTCGTAGACGTAGCTGTCCCCGTGCCACCCACCCTCCAGACGGTCGTCACCAAGACCACCCGTCAGCGTGTCGGCGCCGTTGGAGCCCTTGATTGTGTCGTTGCCGCCCAATGCATCTATGGTATCGTTGCTAGGCGTTCCAACAACTAGATCGTCATCCTCGGTCGTACTTTGGCTGAAGCCCGCCACCGCCAGATCCGTCTCGTTCCACACCGTGCCGTCGTCGAAATGGATCTCTTCCAGGCCGTAGGCCGATGACCCGAACTGCTCGTCGATGAAGATCGAACCGGCAATCCCCGTGAACGTCAGCGTCACGTCGTCCCAGTCCGACGCGTTCCGCGTCACGATCACGTCACCCGGTGCGATCCCGGCACCCAGAACCAGCTTGTCCCCTAGGTGACGGCCAAAGCTCGTCGACGAAGAGTACTCGTGGATCACGTCGTCCCCGTCGCCCACGTCGTAGACGTAGCTGTCCCCGTGCCAGCCGCCCTCAAGACGGTCGTCACCAAGACCACCCGTCAGCGTGTCGGCGCCCTGCCAGCCCTGCAGCGTGTCGTCACCCGCAAGGCCGAGAATTGTGTCCGCCATCAGCGTCCCGAAGATCGTCTCGCCCGACGCCGTCGCCGACTGGCCATAGCCCACATGCGCCAGGTCCCTTGATGTCCACACCGTCCCGTCGTCGAACTGGATCTCTTCAACCCCGTAGGCCGTCCCATTGTACTGCTCGTCGATGAAGATCGAGCCCGCGATCCCCGCGAACGTCAGCGTCACGTCGCCCCAGTCCGACGCGTCCCGCGTCACGGTCACGTCACCCGGTGCGATCCCGGCACCCAGAATCAGTTTGTCCCCCAGATGCCGGCCAAAGCTCGTCGACGAAGAGTACTCGTGGATCACGTCGTCCCCGTCGCCCACATCGTAGACGTAGCTGTCCCCGTGCCACCCACCCTCCAGACGGTCATCTCCGAGTCCACCTGCCAAATGGTCGAGTCCCTTTCCGCCCTTGAGAGTGTCGTCACCTGTGCCACCGCCCAGAATGTCGTCACCGTCGATGCCCTTCAGCTCGTCGTTCCCCTCGGCGCCATCGAGAGAGTCGGCCCCAACCGTCCCAACCAGCGTGTCATCGCCAGCGGAACCATGCAGCCACATTTCCTCGAGAAAGGTCCGATCCCATACGGTCCCGTCCTCGAAACGAATCTCCTCGATATGATCTGCAACACCTCCATACATGCCCTGAACCGTCAGGCGCTCGCCCGTGTCCGCGATCTCGACAACCAAGTCCACGAGATTGGAACCTGCTCGAGACAAATTGATGTTTTCCGAACTTAAGCCTCCGGTGAACTCGATAACATCCACACCACTCGCGCCGGCGTCGTTGTCGGCGATCCAGTCATTGCCGGACCCCGACCCGAAGATATAGGTATCGCTGCCGCCCCTGCCTTCTAGGTAGTCATCTCCGGCGTCGCCACCGAGATCGTTATCGCGTCCGTCTCCGATGAGATCGTCGTTGCCTTCCGTACCCGTCATGAGCATGTCGACCACATCTTCGGCCGTCCACACGGTGCCGTCAGCGAAACGCAGCTCCTCGATGCCGTACTGCCCGCTCTTGAACTGATCGATGATTTTGAGTTCGTCAGCCGTGCCGGCGATCCGAATTATCAGATTGTCACTTGTCGACCCACCACGCGACAATTCAACGTCACCGGGAGCCAGCTCCGAGGAGAACTCTACGACGTCGAGGCCTGTCTCCGTCGGATCGTCGTCAAGGATCCTGTCTTTGCCAGAGCCGGTGCCGAAGGAATAGGTCCTGCTGTCAGCGCCATCCTGGAAAAAGTCATTTCCATTGACGAAGTCCACGTTTCCGGCGCGAAGGTCGGCTACCGTGAACGCGTCCCCCGTCGCGGCTATGGAGGCGTTGAAAAGCTGGTCGTAGTTCCCCGGCGGTGCAACGTAGTTGCCAAGCGTATTGAGCGTGGTGACCATGACGTCCCAATAGCGTGCCCGTTCCAAGGCATCCGTGGGCGCCGTCGGCTCGAGCGCAGCAATCAGCACCCCATAGTCGATATCGCCGCTGAACTCATCCCGACCGGAGTCGTATCGAAGATCCAGCGTCAGTTCCAACAAGGGGCCTTGCACCAGCAAACGGGCACTGATCTCGTCACGCACATAGTCATAGATTCTTTCGAGCTCGGCGCCCGCGTTACCTCTCGGGTTCGGACCGCCGTACTGCTCGTACGACTGGCCAAAGAGCGCCTCGAGGACCGCCAGATGCTGGGCATCAACATTGATTCCGCGGCTGCCTGGTGCAACCAAGTCGGCCTTGGCCCAGCGGCTGAGAATGCCTTCCACCTGCGTGTGAAAAGTGTGACCGTTCGAGAGATCGGCGAGCGCCAGCTCCGTCACCGCGCCTTGGAGGACACTGTCCTCGCTCATGGCGACCGTTAGCGCGGGCAAGGTCCCGTAACCGCGCAGCCCGGGCAGGAGCAAATGTTCGATCGTGATCTCCGCATCGACATTCAGCTCGTAGATCGTGTGGACCTGGCTGTTCGCGAACCAAACGTCCGATATCTCCCCGACCCGGCCGTCGCTCCAGGCAAAAGACCCCACATGCGAAATGTGGTTGCCCGCATCCCATAGGTTCGTCTGGCTGGCACCCAGGTCGATCGACTCTATGCCGGCATCACTGAGCGACCGCAGCTCCGACTCCTGGCTGTAGCCGTCCTGGTTCGCGTCGACCCAGATCAGCAGGTCGGCGAACTGCTCATCGTTGACGTCGATGACACCGTCGTCGTTCGAATCCAATTCCGAGAGTTCGGAGAAGCCATCGGTCGTCGCATTGCCGAACAGCTCCGAGATGTCACCGATCCGGCCATCCCCGTCGCGGTCCATCGCCAGCAGCCCATCGTCCGGCTCGACCCATCCCGTACGCTCGGCAAAGTTGTCGGAATCGAGATCGAAGAATGCCGTCGACTCTTCGAGAGCGACGAGCTCGACCCCGTCGCCGTCCAGATCCATCACCAGGGGAGAGATGATATCGTAGGCATCGTCAAAATCGTCTAATGCATCTTCCAGCCACTCAGGCAAAGGCGGCAGCTCTTCCTCCTCACCGTGCTCGTCGAACCATCTGTCCAGGATATCGTCGATCAGATTTTGGAGGCCGTCAGCGCCCTCGTACCTGTCCCATCCTCCATTGTCCCAATGTTCACGGAGATATTCTTCCAGCCCGTACTTTTCGAGCACATCCCTGGGTGCATTTACTCCTTCGCCTGCCAGACTTTGCCTGGCGGCCTCGGCGGCGTCTTCAATGTTGTCGTGGTCGATGTGTATTCGATGCACATTGTCTATGTCCGCCGGCGGAGGCGGTGGAGGACCCGGAGGTTCAACAGGACCAGGCCCGCCGTTGCCGCCATTGCCGCCGCTATCGTCACTACTACTGCCGCCACCGCCAATGCCGCCGCCAGGCTTGTCATTGGTGGAATCCAGAAGCCTGAAAGCCGCGGCAAATTTGAGTTCCAGAATTAAGTCTTGGAAACCGGCTACGGCCGGCCGCGGCTCCAAATACAGCGTGACGCCGGAATTCGTATAACTTGACGCTTCTGGGGGCCACTCATCGATCCAATCCTCGACGAGAACGACTCCACCACCAGGAAGACGAATTTCAAGGTCAGGACCTGGATCTTCCTGATCACCCAGCCAGTACTCCTCTCCGAATGCGCCTCTAAACAGCCAACCCTCCGTAGGGATGGCGTCCTCTCCCAGTTGTTCAACGATGTAGCCTTCACCCAGTTCCTCGTACTCCTCGACATCATCGTTCGGATAGAGGTCGGCCCAGATCTCGTCGCCCTGCTCAGGGTCCCTGATGACATCGTCCGCGCTGGCGTAAAATTTGTCGTCGTCCTCACCGCCGGTGAGGATGTCGCTATCCTCGCCACCGAACAATTCGTCATCGCCCGCACCACCATTCAATTCATCTAAACCTGAACCCCCGAACAAAAAATCATCGCCGTCGAACCCACTCAAAACATCATTACCATCCCCTGAAATAATGAAATCGCTACTCGCTGTGCCACCGAGCTCGGTGTTCTGAGATCCGTCGAGAATCAGCTCTTTTTCCGTACCGTCAGGTGGGGCCCCGAGAAAATCCAACAACGCGTCCGACAACCAGTCGTTCACATCTGTCCCAAATATGCTAAAAGCATCAGTTAGCTCATCTATTGCATCATCTATCCCTTGCAAGGTGCTTGTTGTATCACCCACCCAAACTACTTTTCCGTCAGAAACCCGAACGATATAGGATACCAATCCATCCTCGGTAACACGTTGCTCATATGTGCCCGCATCAACAAATTCCTGAGCTTGGTTGCCAAGAGCCGTGGCAAGAAGACCAACTGCCGCTAACATAAACCGGGCGATTAAAAACGACTCTGCATCAATTGTTTCGGCGAGAGCGTCAAAATCACCTGCTTGAATAAGGTCTAGCCATACAAGGAAATTGCCAGGAAACACCTCGCTAAGACCCAGCCGATTCCAAGTACCCAAAGCCAAAATTCTCTGCTCTTCGTCGGTAAGTATACCTGTGGGACTCTGAATTACGGCCTGGAAATGATCCGCCGCTATCGCTTCTGAAAACAGAATGATACTATCTGGATAATCTCCTCCGCCTAAAGTGTTATCCAACGCCTTCGCTACGACATTGCCAGCGATGGCAGCCCCACCATAAAATCCACTAAAGCTTGACACATGAGCCTGAACCAATACCTCGCTACTTCCGGTGAATTCATAGTACCTAATGTAGTATCCGGTGCGATTTCCGGATTCCAATAACGCAGCAAGCTCATCTATTTGTTGTTGCGTTAGGGGGTCCGCCATATCACTCTCCGTTTTCAGGAAACTTTCCAAGCCTTGCTCTTCGCTCAAACAGATCGAGCAAGGCGCGAGCGTTTGCATCTAGCACTTCCCAATACTGAAGGTTCTTTTTGGCGAAATAGTATCTATAGTATAAATTCTGATTATAGTTTCCCCAACCTCTACACACATCGGCTAACACTTTTAAGTAACATTCAAAATACTGTCCATGATCATTGAAATCTGCTGACGGAACCAGATATTCTACATAATCTTTGAAAAATCCGTTGGATGATCTGTTGGGGAGATCGCGCGTGTACCGATAGATGTTCAGTCCAAACTTCTCTCGACCAGTGTCATGCGTCATTCTTTCAATATCGCGCCTAAACAACTTCTGTACAAAAGGACGACCGCGCAACAGCAGTATCGTAACTTGTTCTCGAAAGATGGGCACACCGTCAGGCCCAATAACATTCTCGATCACTGCAGAATAGTTTTCTGATAAATCTGGATGAAGATCCGGAATCAAGACAGAGAGCACAACTATGTTCTGCTCTCCACCAACTCGATTTGGTTTGAAGCTCAGGTACGATTTGGGTATATCAAACTGCGTTCCTTGATCTTCTACGGTCAAAGTAATATGTGCATTGGATTGAGCTACTCCAGCACTTGTGCATGCCATACTCAACACAAACGCGGTAGCAGCAGCACCGATCCTACCTACTATCAGGAGCCCATTTCGGACTCTTGATTGGACGCAAGTGGCAGAGCTCCGGTTCGTCAGATCTATGGAGCGCGAATAGCAGAGACTTGGTATGTGCAATCGGGTTCTAACCATTCGCATACTTCTAATCCAATGGGAAATAGGAGCATTTATGAAATGCGCATGATTTAGGAGTAAGTTCGCACCCACCTTCGGATCAGCCCCATTTCTGCTAACAACCGACATGTCGTTATACTTCAATCCGATTTGATTGGCCTGCTAAGCCTGATAGCGAGATCCTTCCAAGCTGCACAGGGATTGAGTTTTGTCGATTCAAGATAACACACTTTATACTTACTCTCTTTTATCGGTGGCACTAGTTTTGGGGGCAGACGGTCCTGCTGTAGGCAGTGACTGTAGTAGCGTCCCACCGGCGCAAATGATCTAAGTCCTCTGAGTGACGATCCTTTAGGAGATTCTGACTCGGATGGCATTCGATACACCGTTGCGGCTCCGCTTCGCTGATTTCGGCGCATTCGGCAATGGGGAGGAACGGCCACGCCACTAGCCCGACAGCGAGGTTTTCGGCCATTCGCAGGAACCGACGATCTGGTAGATCAACAGCAATCACCTTCACGCTCTCGAGTCTTCGCTCTTCAGTGCTTTCATCTGCCTTTGCCCGCTCTTACCGTCTTGAGCCCAACAGGATACATCGTGCGCCTTCAATGTAGTGCCTTTCAGGGCGCCGACGAGTTTTTCCGATCGCCCAAACGGGGCGACCACGTCCACGATCCAACAGATCTCCCCCGACTTCCACTCCGCCGGCTTCAGTTTCATGTGTCCAGCCTTGAGGCGTGCATCCACCTCCTCAGACACGAAGGCCCAGGTCGCGAAGGCGATGGGCTTGTTGTCCTTGGTGAAGAGGCGGAACTGCTTCAGGGCCAGCGGCGGCAGGAGCGCCCACTCCAGGTCCGCCAGGAAGAGGTGGCGGTGCTGGGGGGAGGCCATCATCAAGCCAATAGCGCTGGTCAGCACGTTGAGGGCGGCCGCGCCTTGCGGCGGCTTGGTGGTTGCTGCGGCGGCTGCGCGATCCGGATCGGGCGCCGTGCCCTCGCCGAGCGTTTCCTCGATCGCTTCGCTGGTTCTTGCGAGGCCGCTCGCGGCCTCGTCCAGGTTCTCCGTCTGCGCCCCTAGGGGCGCCTCAACGCTCGGCTCGCTTCCGTTTCCCTTGTGTGGCGCAGGTGCTCCGTCCTGCGCGCTCGTCGTTTCCATGACTTGCCTCTCCCCATGAGTTGGTCACCGGTGCTTTCTTCTGTCCGGGCGCAGTCTCTCGCGCCCGGTCCCCCGACAGCACGCGCGCGACCGTCTCCGGTCGGGGGCCTGCCTTGCCGGGCGGGGCACCGCCGTCGTGCGGCGGCGTCACGCGTGCTGTGTCTCGGCCCTCGCGGCCAAGGCCAAGCACGGCGCCCCACGCCCCGTTCACAGCCGGTTTCCGATCGTGAGCCCCTCCCGGGGCCCGCCAACACCGATCCAAACCGGTGAACGGAGCCGAAGTGAGCCAGCGCAGACGTGCCGCGAGAGTTGTATAGACCGAAGGTACTGACAAGAGCTGGCGTTCCTTGTGCCTCAAGCTGCGTGAGACTTGCTCGCGATCCGATGTCGCTTCCCTGCGCTTTCAGATCGCATCTCGTTCGCTTCGGAACCGCCTACCTAGCTAATCCTTTTTGCTTCTTTGGAGTGTAGATTGCTCAATCGCCAGCACCCCAATCGTGACAAGCATTTCGCATCTCATTCAACTTAAAATTTTGCACGGTCCGAAGTTTTCTGTGGATAACTCTCGCATTTGACAAATCAGTGTCGACTTTATGACGGAATTTAAGTGAATTATGCGTGAACCACCCAATGTCGCCTCGCGGATTGGCGGTGGATGAATCCAACACCTCTCGGTGGCGAGAGATTCATATCCCGAAAAAATAGCAGGCGGCTTGGCGCAAGAATTTTCGCACGCTGCGTGATTCGTAACTTGATTTTTCCGCGTGAATTGCATTTCACTAGGGCGGTAGATCCCTCCGACCGGGTGATCGGACTGTCGTGCTCGTGTGTCAGGGGCAATCGGTCCCATTGTGCCGTCAAACGAGGGATACACCAAAAGCGGGATCTTCCCGATCCCGCCAGTCGCCGCAGGGCAGCCCTAGACGAGCTATTCGCGACAGCGTTGGGGGGACGCGTCGAACCATGCGTGAGCGCGACCGAGTCGATGAGGCCCGCGCGGCCCTGCTCGCGTCCAAGGGGGCCTTCCTTTCGATCGGCTTCCTCAGCCTTTTCATCAACCTCCTCATGCTGACCGCGCCGCTCTACATGCTGCAGGTCTACGACCGGGTGCTCGCCAGCCGCAGCAGCCCGACCTTGATTGCGCTGACCGTGCTCGCCGGCGGCCTGCTGTTGGTCATGGGCTCGCTGGAGCTGCTGCGCTCCCGGGTCCTGGTGCGCATCGGGGCCTCCCTCGACGAGCGGCTCAGCACGCGGCTCTTCTCCGCCGTCTTCCGCGGCAACCTGCTGCAACCCCACGGCCAGTTCGCCCATTCGCTGCGGGACCTCGACCAGCTGCGCCAGTTCCTGACCGGCAACGGCCCCTTCGCCCTCTTCGACGTGCCCTGGGTGCCGGTCTATCTGGCGGTCGCTTTTCTCTTCCATCCGATCCTGGGCTACATCGGCACGGCGGGCGCCGTCGTCATCTTCGTGCTGGTCCTCCTCAGCGAGGCGCGCACCCGCGGCCTGCTGCTCGACGCCAACCGCAGCGCCCAATCGGCCCAGGTCTTCGCCGAGGCGAGCCTGCGCAACGGCGAGGCCCTCGACGCCATGGGCATGCTCGATGTGGTGCGCCGGCGCTGGGCCCGGCGTCACGACCGGGCGCTGGCGCTCCAGGCCCGGGCGAGCGACCGGGCGGGCACCCTCACCTCCTGGACCAAGGCCGTGCGCTTGTTCCTGCAGGTGGCGATCCTCGGCGCCGGCGCGGCGCTGGCCATCGAGCAGATCATCACCCCCGGCACCATGATCGCCGCCTCCATCATCGTCGGCCGGGCACTCGCGCCTGTGGAGCAGGCGATCGCCAACTGGCGCGGCTTCCTCGCCGCGCGGCAGGCCTACAAGCGCCTGAGCGACATCCTGACCTCCGTGCCGCCCGATCCGATCCGCCTGCAGCTGCCCGAGCCCAAGGGCCATCTCACAGTGGAGCACGCCAGCGCCGTCGCACCCGGCGGTCAGCGGCCCATCCTGCGGGACATCGACTTCCTCCTCGCGCCCGGCGAGGCGCTCGGCGTGATCGGCCCCAGCGCCTCGGGCAAGACGACCCTTGCCCGCCTGCTGGTGGGGATCTGGCGGCCGGCCGCCGGCGCCGTGCGGCTCGACCGGGCGGAGTTGCACAACTGGGACCGGGGCCATCTCGGCCCCCACGTGGGATACTTGCCCCAGGGCGTCGAGCTGTTCGACGGCAGCGTCGGCGAGAACATCGCCCGGCTCGCTGAGGAGCCCGACGCCGAGGCCGTGGTCCGCGCCGCCGAGCGGGCCGGCGTGCACGAGATGATCCTGCGCCTGGAAGATGGCTACGACACCCGGATCGGCGAGGGCGGCCGGGTCCTCTCCGGCGGCCAGCGCCAGCGCATCGGCTTGGCGCGCGCCCTCTACGGCGACCCCGCCTTGATCGTCCTCGACGAGCCCAACGCCAACCTGGATGCCGCCGGCGATCAGGCCCTGATGGACGCCATCTTGACCGTCAAGGGCGAAGGCAAGACCGTCGTGGTCATGGCGCACCGGCCGAGCGCGATCGCCGCCGTCGACAAGCTGCTCATGCTGGCCGAGGGGCGCGTGCAGGCCTTCGGCGACAAGGAGGAGGTCCTCGCCCGGGTCGCCGCGAGCGCCGGGGCCCAGGGCAAGGTGGCGGCGCTGCACCCCCAAGGACACCCCCAGGGGCATGCTCCGGGGCAGCCCCAGGGAGCGCCCGCGTGACCGTCGCCGCCGATGACAGCAAGCGCGCGCTCGGCCCCTTGGCGGCCGGCGACGGCGCGCCCAAGGCGAGCAGCGACGCCCGGCCCTACATCTTCGTTGGTTTCGTCGTCGTGCTCTCGGTCTTCGGCGGCCTCGGCGCCTGGGCGTCCTTGGCGCCCTTGAGCGGCGCTGTCATCGCGCCGGGCACCGTGGTCGTCGATTCCAACCAGCGCACGGTGCAGCATCTCGAAGGCGGCATCGTCTCCGAGATCCTGATCCGCGACGGCGACCGGATCGCCAAGGACGACCTGCTGCTGCGTCTCGACGACACCCGGGCCGCCGCCAGCCTGGCGATCCTCGACGGCCAGCTGCACGTCCTGCGGGCGCGCGAGGCGCGCCTCCTCGCCGAGCGCGACCTGAAGGAGACCGTATCGTTCCCCGAGGGCCTGCTCGGGCTTGCGGACGACGGCGAGGTTTCGGCGATCCTCGCTGGCGAGCGGGATCAGTTCACGGCGCGCCAGGCCGCCCTCGACGGCCAGGTCGAGATCCTGAAGGGCCGGGTCTCTCAGTTCCGCGACGAGATCGGCGGTCTCGAGGCCCAGGTCGGCGCCAAGGTCCGCCAGATCGCCCTGATCGGCCAGGAGCTGAAGGGCCTCCGCCAGCTGCACGAGAAGGGCTACGCGCCCTTGACCCGTATCCTCGCCCTCGAGCGCGAGGCCGAGCGCCTCGGCGGCGAGCAGGGCCAGCACAAGGCCGAGATCGCGCGGGCCAAGGGCGGCATCGGCGAGTCCGAGCTGCAGATCGTCCAGCTCCGCAAGACCTTCCGGGAGGAGGTGGTGGCCGAGCTGCGCGACACCCAGGCGGAGATCTTCGACCTCTCCCAGCGGCGGGTGGCCGCAGCCGACGACGTGCGGCGGGTCGAGGTGCGCGCACCCATCGGCGGCGTGGTCATGGGTCTCGGCGTCCACACCCTGGGCGGCGTGATCTCGCCGGGCCAGCCGATCCTCTACATCGTGCCGTCGGACGACACCCTGGTCATCGAGGCCCAGGTGGCCCCCCAGGACATCGACAAGGTGGCGCCGGGTCTCGCCTCCGTGGTCCGTCTCTCGGCCTTCAGCATCCGCAGCACGCCCGAGCTCCTCGGCGAGGTCATCACCGTCTCACCCGACCGTTTCGTTGACGAGGCGAGCGGCGAGCAGTTCTACAAGGCCCGAGTCAGGATCCCGGAAGACCAGCTCGCCAAGCTCAACGGCCTCGCCCTCCTCCCCGGCATGCCCGCCGAGGTCTTCATCAACACCGGCGAGCGCAAGGCCCTCTCCTACTTCGTCAAACCCTTCACCGACAGCCTCACCCGCGCCTTCCGGGACGACTAGGAAGGCAGGATTGGCTCGCAACCCAATAGTGACTCGCCTCTCGGAGCTCTATCTTGCGCATTTGAACATCGCGACCTCATGAACGAGCTAGCCTATTCACTCTCCAGTCGACTGCGAGAATAGGCCTTCAGGTTCACATCCGTAAGGTCTGCTGCATTCGCAGTGTGCTCGGGGGCGAGGAATATCGAGCCACGTGCGTGGGTTTGTCAACTTCTCCCCGTCCTCATCGTACCATCCGTTCATTAGTTTCTCGTACGGGCACCGCGGAAGCGCCGGTAACGTCGCCAGTGCCTCAACAATCCCCGCGGACGAACAATCGAGCCCGACGAAGTCTGCAGGAACGGAGCCTACCTCATCTGTGCTCCTTCCGGGAAACATCGTTCCACCGCCGCGAAGTTCCTCGTCACGGCAAAGTTCGGTCATGCGGATTGCCACCGCCCAACGTGCAGCGTGCCGCAGACAAATTGCCATATCTTCGTCAATGTCATAGCTCGTGGGCGTCTGTCGAGTTACCTCGAAGTAGCATTGCGGGTGAAGATCCGCCCACGAATTCCTCTTTCGGTATGATCGGATTTCTTTCACGGAGGACTTGAGTGTTCTCATAACGTCGCATCGCTGCACTTGGTCCTTTGCCTCCTCGTACGTCAACCAATCTTCGGAGCGGTGCTTTTCGCACCTGTGGAATATGTCGCCGAGTATTACCTCGTCGTATCCATCGATTGTTGTGATGCCAATGTGCTTGCTTCTTGCGATCGTGTCGCAAGACATGCCGGCTTGGCAGCCGTTGTTGATTTGCTCAATCGTGTCCTCGAACCGATCCAGATGTTGAGCGGCGTTGGTCCCGAGGAGCGTGTCCACGGCCTGAACGGTAACAAGAAAGCGAAAGGGCGATAACGTCGCATCGATTCCCCGTGCCGCAGGATCCCTCTGAGAAACACCGTTCACATCGACCGTGCTGGAATCGACCACAAAAGACACAACGCGTTCCGGCTCCCCGCCGTGTGTCTTCTCCTCCTCCGAACTCGCCGTGTTCAAGCCAACTCTACTCTTCAGCCGGAAGATTTCCTCCAGAGCGATCTTGACTTCCGTTAGACCGTGGTTCTCGTGAACACCGCCGTCAAGGAGATGAATGAAATCGATCCCCTTCTCACTTGTACCCGGCATTTTACTGAGACGTTCGGCCGAATCCAGGAAACGACCAACGACAAGGTAGTCGATGACTGCTGGAAAAGCGGCAGATCCGGCTACGCCGAGGCCGACTGGATACTCCGCTAGATCGGAGCGCAATAGCCTCTCGAAATAGTAGTCGGTGAACGCAAAGTGGGACATCTCGTTTCGATGCCGCAGTCGTCGGTCCACTCTGGGAATACCGGCCTCTTGCTCGAGGAAACGGCGGTCCGTTGAGACGTTTGTCGCGTTTAGAACTATGTTGGGCCGCCGTGGATTGAGATCTTGGAGGCGCGGAGAAAAGGAAAACTCCAACAAATTCGCGACATAGTTTTCGGCCAATACGTGCGCTGCCGACCTATGTGTGATCGCCCGATGGATTCTGTCGATCAGATTGTAGCGATCCAGCAACTGCGCGAAGACCAGATCGGTCTCTACGCGCTCAGCTATGTCCTCATAGACATCCTCATCGATCGCTTTCCTGCCGGATTCGTCCCGATGGACGCTTGGCCATTCAATGAGTTGTTTGCCTGCGGCTGAAGAGTCACAAAAACTCATTTTGCCTTCGATATCGCAGCTCAGACCGTAGAGAGCTGCCGCAAAGCTCCCACCAGACACTGAAGAGATGACATCGACTTGGTCGAGGATACCCCAAGCATCAAGGGAGAAGAGAGCTTCGGTAGCAAAGACCGCTGACTTGGATCCACCACCGGAAATTGAGACGCTGATCAGACTCGTGTCGACTTTGCCTTCATTGAAACAGTCGACCAGAATGTCCCTGCGCGTCGGCGCATCGCCGGTAGTCGACGTGGGAAACCTGCTCCTACACGACGGGTCAACGTACCAGGGGATGATCGATGATGCCACTGTGCGCGGCAGACGGTCTGCGGGCTTTCCTTCCTTAGCAGAGAGCGCCGGATCCGGCAGACCGCACTTTCCCCTGTCACTTTTCATTCCAATTCGTGGTGGATTGAGATCGCAAATCGGCTTGTTCTGAAATGTCGAGTGATCGTTGAATCTGTCATAGGTCCAGCGGCCATAGGACGAAGTATCGCTGGTCAGTGAGCAACCGGAGACCATGACAAGAATAACGGCCGCTGCGGTCCTGCAAAGCCTTTCGCAATTTCGGCAAACGGCTGACCTATCGCGACGTGCGGCCCCACCACAAGACGACGACGGGTCTTGCTGATCCCCCTCGGCATGGCAGATTGCCAAACGTTCGTCGTAGCTGTCAGGGATCACAATCGTCCATCTCGGCTCATGTCTGCCCATATGCTATCATGAAGACGAGTGTATGAAAAGATTTTCTAGTATTAGGGGATGCAATTTTCACAGGTGCCAAGACGGATCTGGTCTGCCGTCTCGCGTGTGGTGCCGATGGGACCGCCCCTGCCGCCGTCACGCAATTGAGAGAAGCCAACAAGGGTATGGAATGGTGCCGTTTTCGGTATCACCAAATCGAGCTATATTGCCTTCCTGGGAGGCAGGGTTCGATTCTCATATCAATGTCGCCTGCAACTGGGTTGAAGCGGGCGGCCCCGTGTCCATCTTGGGGACGTGGTGGCTGACCCGCACGCACACGGAGCGATCCAAACTCGCCCGCCATCGTCTAGCTTTGGCGTTGGCTATATCCTCACAATCTTTGCGGAAATATGAGCGAAGCGGGTACCTTTTCGCCGCCCCCGAGTCGGATCTAGTTCATGGTTCAGGTCGATAATCCCATCTTCAACTCGCCGTTTGCCGAGCCGTCGCGCCATTGGAAGCTGGACGGCGAGGGCAATCCGACGGGCACCATCAAGGCCGACCGGCGGCCAAGCACCCATTTCGTTCCCATCGCCAATACGAAGAAGCGCAAAAGAGCCGGTCAGGCCGAGCTCCCGCTCGAGGGCGGGGATCGGGCCGAAGGCAGCCGACTCACCCAGAACGACTTCATCAACGAGGTGCGCGGCCAGGTCGACCGCTGGCGGCAGCTGCCGCCCGGCCAGTGGGGCGTCAGCCACGAGACAGCGCGCCTCTTGCAGCACTGGCGCTCGGGCGCAACCACGCCGCCGCTCTTCTTCTGCCAGTTGGAAGCCATCGAGCCCCTGATCTGGCTGGCCAAGGTTGCGCCAAAGCTGGCGCGGACCGACCTGCGCGAACGGCTGAAGGCCTTCAACGAAGAAGCCAATCCCGGCCTGCTCCGCGTGGCCTGCAAGATGGCAACTGGCTCCGGCCTGCGGCCGGTCTACGACCTCTCCGCCACGCCCTTCTTCCTGTGCGGCTCGGGGGATTGCCGAAGACGTTCTGTTCCCCTGGGTGGTCTCGGACTTTTCGCTCATGGACGCGATCGAAAGCAGCATCCTGAAGGCGCTACGATTGCCTGCTCAATGACACCCTGGCCGCCGGAATGCCGGTCTGGCGCCATCTCTGGCCGCACGTCAAGCATGGTCTGCCGATCAAAGGCCGCGGCAGGCAGAGGGTGCAGGTCAGGAGCCTCGATCCCGAGGCGCTACTGGTCAAGATCAGCGGCGCGCTGCAGGCGCTCTACAGCCACTACAACAAAGTCTACGACAGGTGGACGGAGGGCTTCGACAAGGCCGGGCTTGCCATGCTGTAGGTATCCATTTTTCTGCTAGCACACCAGCATCTCGAAACTGCTCTTCGCCTACCTTCGGCAGCACCATGCCATGAATGCGTGGAATTTAATCTTTATTTACATTTCCAGGTAGTAGTATTGGCTGATCACAGTTGCTGCATTGAAGCACTCGGTGGAATGGTCCCGGCGCCGGAAGAACCATGCCCGATGGGACCTCTGGTTCTCCGAAGTCATTCGATCATCCTCCGGCACGCTGAACGCGACAGGTCGTAGACGACCGGCGGCGCTGGGCGGCGGAAGGTACGGCGTTCTTGCCAAGTGACAGAGTGGTCGAACGGCAACTGCTTGAGTTGGTTGGAGGTTCATAATGTCGACTCTCGAAGCAACGGTCCCCGAGTTTCGGATCGGGAATGTCTTGGGAAGAGCGTTCTCAATTCTGATCAAGAACTTCGTTCCCTTTGGGCTGCTCTCCCTGGCTGTTCTATTGCCGGCTTACGTATTCGCAGTCGTGGCCGAACCGACATACTTCCTGAAAATGACGAACCCCATGTCACAGACGGAAAACGTTTGGTTGGATGCGGCTGTTGGTATTGCGGAGTCTCTCCTCGGATACATTGTGACCGCGGCTATCGTATTCGGGACCTTTCAAGAGCTCAGAGGACATCATGCAGACCTGGGGGATTGCATACGACGGGGCTTAGCTCTCATCTTGCCAGTCGTCGGCATTGCGATCCTGGTTGGGCTGTCGGTGGGCATCGGGACCATATTGTTCGTGATCCCGGGGTTCATCATGATGACCATGTTCTGGGTCGCAATTCCGGTAGCCGTAGTCGAGAGGCCAGGCGTCGGCGCCAGCCTATCTCGAAGCATGGCACTCACCAGTGGATACCGTTGGCGGATATTTGGCCTGGTCCTGATTCTCTATGTCATACTGCTTGCTATCGGTGTTGGATTGGCACTGGTGCTAGGCATTCTCGCCGACAGTTTTAGCCAGACCGCCCTGATTTGGGGCGGTCTGATTCTCAACCTAGTTGTGATGGCGTTCTTCACCGCGCTCTCAGCCGTCGTCAGCACCGTTGGCTATCACGATCTTCGTGCTGTTAAAGAAGGTATCGATGTCGACCAGATCGCAGCTGTCTTTGATTGAGAGTGGCAAGTCGGCGCGTCAAGAAGACTGAGCGAACGGTGATCTAAAACCTAGTCAGGGTCATGTTTGCTCTCTCGCCGCTCGCCGAGAACCAGCCTCGACTCCAGACGCGATCTGAGCGCGGCGTAAAAGGCCTCCAGGAACCTCTGGGAGTCGACTCGGTCAGCCGATCGCCATTCGATTTTGCGCTGGATGCTCTTGCACACTGCTTCTTGTGTCGCTCTGCTTCCCGGACCTTTCCGGCGCAACACGCCCTCTAACGTATGAAGCTCGTAGATGCCGTAGGCGGAGAGCTGTTCGTCCGAGAACTCGTAGTCAAATCGCGACGGTCGGTGGTGTGCAGATTCGCCGGTCACACTCTCAGCCATATCGGGCAACAGCACGGCCTTCGGAGCGAAAATGACCCATGTGCCGCCCACAATGTCACCTACCCGCAATCGATCCCTGTTGAAGAACGGCATGAGGGTGAAAACCGAGGTCCAGACCAACAAAAGCAATACCACCCAAGCCTCGCTGCCAATTTGACCGCTGCTCACGAACAAAGAAAGCGGAATGAAGAGCTCCACTTCACGCATCAAGTTCCGTGCAAAAATGGCGTCCGAACCAAGGCGGCCGCCGGCGCGATCGATTACGCGCAAGCCAAACACTCTTTTGCCCGGAGTAATCCCATGCCAATGCAGTTCGAAAACGATGAAATAGAAGTTTCGTGCAGCAAATGAGACCAAAAGTACGAACGGAACGATCCAATTGTTGATCGCGAGGCCACGAAACACAAAGGTGAACACCAGAGTTACGACAACCAAGATGGCAAGGATTATCAAGAGGTCCACGATGACCGCCGCCGCGCGTGAGGCTCGATCCGCCAAGTCGACACGCAAGGGGATTCCCTCAGGCGTGATGATCATCCTGCGGCCGGCGGTGTTATCCCGATCTTCCGATGGGCCTACGCTAGTCGTTGTCGCCATTGGACCCGGCTCTTCCGGCATAGAGTAGGTAAAGCGCCCAAACGACGGCAGCGCTCGCGGCAACCAGATACCGTTCCGTCGTGTTAACAATCAATTGACGCCCAAATCCCTCCAGCAGTCCCGCGACGAAGAACAGCACTACCGATCCTATGACGACTTCAGCCGCCATTCTTCCGTTCTTCGCCAAGTTGTGGAGCCGGCTGTGACGGCCAGGGAAAGCGACACTACCACCCAAAAGCAAGCCCGCACCGCCACACAGCACCACTGCGAGCAGTTCGGTCGTACCGTGGATGCTAAGCCAGGCCCAGAACTCAGCTGATAGACCGCGTCCTTCGTAGAGCGCCGCCATGGCGCCTATAATCAAGCCATTGTAGAACATCAAAAGCACCACCGGCACGCCGAGTGCGAAGCCCAGTGCAAACGCAAGCATGCCAATCGTCGCGTTGTGGGTGAACAGAAAGGTCGCAAAAACGAAAAGCAAGTCCGTGGCGCTGTCGTCGGTTACTTGGAGGACAGCATGAAGTTCCTCGGTCGAAGCGGCTGGAGAGCGTCCTTGGGCGAGGTCAGAGGGGACGAAGCTGTAAAACCAATCCTCGTTGCCGAGGGTCATCACTAACCCCGTGATCACTCCCAACAGCACGCAGAAAGTAGAAGCAAGGACGTACCACTTGGCCGTTCGAACCGCGCTGGGGAAGCGAACCCGGATGAAATCCAACACATGTGCCGCGGCACCCGATCGAGCGCCATAAACGACAAAGTAGGCCCGCGCCGATAGATTCTCGAGGTAGGTCAGAAGGTTGTGATCAAGCGATATGCTGCGGGCCACCGAAAGAGACGACAGTGTCGCACGATAAAGATTTGGCAGTCGAAGCAGGTTGTCCGTCGACAGAGCGCCAAGCCCAGAACGTTCCGCCCTGTCGATAAGCCTTTCCAACTCCAGCCAGGTGCCTTCCCGTTCCCTTCGAAATTCGTAGCTCTTCAGTTTCTTGCCGGACATCTCAGTAGCCTATCAACCAAACGCGTTCCACCCGTGCTGTCCCCGGCTTGAACCTCCGGCGACTTCAGCGGCAATAGCTCCGAGATCCAGGCGGTTCAAAGGAGTTCCTTTCTCTTGATCGAAAGGTAACGATTTACAAGATCCACCCCGACACTCTCACTGCACGCGTGCAGACAATGAACTCCAAGCCGACGCAATCTCTCAAGTACGATTGTCCGCTCGTGAATGAAATCGCTGGCGATGACGGACTTGGTCATGTCATCTACGCTCCTCGGCAAGGCATCCGCCGTCGACACAAGACCCAGATCCTGGAAGGTTACGAACAGCACCAAGTGGCGGGCTGACAGCCGCGATAGGTTCTCAATCATAAGTTCCGCGGTGATGGTGTCGACGAACTCCGTCTGCAGGATGACAAGAGATCGTCGGTTGAGACGAGTCAACAGGTCGACGAGCCCCAAAGTGAAATTGGTCTCGTCGTGGCGATATTCTAGCTCTGCACAACCACGCTGGAGCCGGCCGAAACGGTGCACGCCACCAGCAGGCTCCACATAGGTCCGAACCTGCGAGTCAAATCCAAAAATCCCAACCCGGTCACCACCGCGAAGCGACATGTAGGCAAGCAATAGACCCGCATTGATCGCGTGATCCAGTTTCGACATGACGCCAAGTGGCTCACTCATCAAATGCCCGGTGTCGAAGGCCAAAACGACCTGATGATTGCGTTCGGCGCGAAACTCCTTGCACACCAATTTGCGGTGCCGGGCAGAATGCTTCCAATCGATGGAGCGGTGGTCGAGCCCTGGCACGTAGTCCCGTAAGCTTTCGAACTCGGAGCCCTCGCCCTGCTGGCGATCAGGCTTCAGACCGAAGAGGGCGTCCCGCGACCAAAAGTGAATGGCGGCGTAACGTGCCACTCGGATGTCCGGGACGACCGGAAGAGTAATGGAGAACTGCTGGATTCGTTGCCTGAGCATCAATCGTAACGGACCGTGCCAGCGCATCCAGAGGCGATGAATCTCGGCAGTGCCGCGACGTTTCGGCACTAAGAGAAACGAAAGATGGACGTCCTGACCGGGCACCAGGGAAAGTCGCTGTAGCGGCGGCGATGCAAGATTTGAGCCGACGTCGCAAACGATTTCAGCGGTTGTCCTGGGCCAACCGGTCTTGGCCGATAGTGTGACCTTGAACTCAACCTTGTCGCCAATGAAAAGCGTTTCCGGTTGGTAAGCTTCAATCTTAAGTGCCCGCGGCGGCAGTGCGATCATGCTGTCAGCCGCCGTTAGAATCACACTCAGCACAAGGTAAGTTATGGCGATGGGCCAGAGCGTCTCCTCGACCAAGATCAAAGCGAGGGAAAATGGAATCCCGAAAACGAAAACCGAAACCCCGAAGTGGGATACACGAAGCGTCATCGGGGTGCTGCGGTTTGCTCTAGAATCTGCTCGATGATGCGGTCAGTCCAAAGGCCTTCGATTTCCGCACCCGGTGCCAGAATGACGCGGTGGCGCAGGGCGGGAACAGCCAAGAACTTGACATCATCGGGAATGACATAGTCGCGGCCACTTACGGCGGCGAGGGCTCGAGCAGCTGATGCCAGCATGTTTGCAGCACGCGGTGATGCTCCGACTTGCAGGGATGGATGCTCGCGTGTCGCGCGCACCACATCCACGATATAGGCCACCAACTCATCGGATAGCCGGATTCCTTCGACGATTGAACGAATTGTGGCCAATGTCTCCAAATCAGCGACTGGCGCCAAACCCAAGTCCTTCAGGCGTGGCATGGTCGTGCTGTGGCCATGGCGGCTGACAATGGCGCGCTCTTCCTCGAGCGTCGGATAGTCGAGGACATGCTTGAAAAGGAATCGATCGAGCTGGGCTTCCGGAAGCGGATAGGTACCCTCCTGTTCGATGGGGTTCTGGGTGGCAATGACCATGAAGCCTTGGCCAAGGTTGTGGGTCTGCCCGTCAATCGTCACCAAGCGTTCCTGCATGGCCTGCAGCAAGGCGGCCTGGGTCTTCGGTGGTGTTCGGTTGATTTCGTCCGCGAGCAGAAGTTCGGTGAATATCGGCCCTTTGGTCAAAACGAACTCATTGCTCTGGAAGTTGAAGAGGTTGGTCCCGATAACGTCGCCAGGCATCAGGTCGGGCGTGAACTGAATTCGTCCGAATTCCAGTGATAAGGTGGCAGCGAAGGATTGCACCATCATTGTCTTTGCGATGCCCGGGACGCCTTCGAGAACAATGTGACCCTCGGACAGCAACGCTACGAGCATCAGGTCCACGGCTGAGTCCTGTCCCACAACCGCTTTCCTTACCTGTTCTTTGATTCCCTGACTTAGGTCTGCAGCGGCATCAAGGTCCATCTAGAATCTCCTGCTTCCAACGACAGAGATTTTGGGCTGCCTTCAAGATCTGCTGGTCATTTGGACTGGCCCCACCGATTGCAGCCTCAGTTTCGAAGCGGAGGTTCCGCAAACTGGCGCCGACGCCACGGGCCTGACCTACACGGTCAACCCACTCTGTGAGTGAGTCTTCATCAGTACTTTTGGGTGCATGGAGCCGCCGCACAACCTCCCGGAGCGTGGTATCGCAATAGCGCCGAAGTATCTCTCGGCTGTGGCCACCATACCGTAGCAAGCACGCGGTGTTTTCCAGTAGCGCATCCTTGCCAGCATGTAGAGGTCGTGAAATAGGGATGGCTGCACCAAATCGTCCGGTGGTCGCGAGGATGAGCGCTATGAGCGTAGCTATTCCTTGGAGTGTCACCACCACCAAAGGGAACTGAAACATGACGCGTACCAGGCTAGCGCTCTGATAGAAGCCGTGAATGGTTTCATCCACGACCACTGCACCACTTCCAGGGAGCGCCGCATTGATCAGCGCCAGTGCAAAAGGCGCGTTGTCACCGTGCCCAAGGCCAGAATTCGACAAGATGTCGGGATCCGAAAGGACCCAGATTCTCTGGTCATCACGAACGAGTTCGCCGACGAGGAGTCCCCGCTCGCTGGCGACGACCGGTCTTAACTGTGAAGTCTCGATAAGTTGAGGCGCGGCGATTGACGGGGTGAATCCAAGCGCGTTCAAGCTCCAGGACACCTGGCCTGTGACGCGTCGAATTCGGCCATCGGTGGTGACGAGGCTCAGGACAGCTTCGACATCCGGACTCGGTATCGGCTTGGCGGATTTGAGCCAACGGGGTTGAATCTCGTCGGGTCGACCTTGCCATTTGGGAAGCACCAGAAGAACGGTCCTGGCACTTAGCAACTCTGCCAGTGTCTCGTTGTCTGTGGCGCCTGCTTGCGGCTCGGCAACGATGAGGAGGGCCGACTCGCCCGCTTTGGCTGCCGAGTTCTGCCGGCTGACGACGACTGGGACGTCCAAACGCCGCAGGGTCTCGACGAATGCCCGATAACCGATCGCCGAGTAGGAGAATGCATTTGCTCCAGTCGTCCTGGTCGTACCGACATCGCCATAGATCGTGAAGTATGCGGCGCCGGCGATGGAAACGAAGCCCACAGCGATCAGCCACAGGACCGTTCTGGGTGAAAAGACCGCGGTTTCCGCCACTAGACCGCACCACCGCCGGGCGTGGTCAGGCGAAGATAGCTCACCCTGACGGTCTGGTATTCAGCCTCACCCGATTCACGCCCGCCAAAATAGTCGAGCTCTGCGATCGTCACAATTTGCGCGAGGGCTGCCTTTGCGTCCTCCGTCACAGCCAGAATCGTTAAGACTTCCCGGCTGGTCAGTGACGCCGACAGTGTTACATTGAACCCTCGGCCAAGCTCCTCCAAGCTGTGCAGCAGGAGCGCATGAATCGCTTCGCCGTATTGGCCGCTATCTGCCAGGCGGTCGGCTTCTTCCAGCGCTCCTGTGAGCCTACGGTTGTTCGCCTCGTCGGCCCAGGCATGGTCAACCGGCCCATGTCTTCCGTCTTTGCGGCCGGCCAATTGGTTCATCCAAGCCGGTGTTTCGTTCAAAAAGTACAAGATCAGTAGGGCGCCTCCGACCAGAACAAGTACCCACAGGAGAACCGAACCTATTTCACCCAAGCCAGTTTGACTGTCCGACCGATCACGGCGATCTCGCAGAACACCAAGCTTCTCATTCAACCACCTTTGCAGTGCGCTTTGCGTTTCACCGAGATCCTCATCTCTCAGTCTGGCTCCTTCGTGGGGAAGCTCGCGCTGGTAGATCGCACTGGAAAGCACACCGTGAGCGGCTTCACGGACCTCGTCGGCCCGGGCTCCAAGGTCTGCCGCGGCAATTGCCTCAACCGACACCAGCAGAACGATCGCAACCGCGATCGTTCGACTGAACCACCCAAACTGCCGAAGACTATGTTCGGTCCGGCGATCCGGTTGGCGGTTCACGCAAATTGCTGGGGTAAAGAAAGCCTTAACTCTCATTGGTCCGGTGGAATGGTTCCAAGGGGCGCAGGCTACCAGCCAGCCCGCGTTCCCGTCATATGCCAACAAACCTTAAGATACCACGTTGGCGAGAAGGTTAGCCGGGCGACAGCGCCTCATTTATCACTCACGAAGGGGCTTGGAGAAGCACTGGAGAATGAGAGGTGTTTGGAAACAGCGCGCCTCCTCCGTCGACGACATCGCCTGCTGGTTCGTCGACACGGACAACGACGACAAGAGCTTCTCCGTCCGCCAGGCGTATCTTTGGACGGCAACCATCCCTGTCAGAAGCGTAAGACCACCTTCAAGGCCGAGCTCGACGAGGATGCCTGGGCCAGCCTCAATTCCGCCGAGAGCCGTCCCTCCCCCAATCCCCCGGCCGGCCGTACCGCCGTCAAGGTCATCACCAACTGCGGCAACGAGGTGATGAAGGCTTGTGAAGTCGAGGATCGGAACAGTTCGATCGAGATCCAAGAGAACGACCGGGCACCAGACAACTCGCGCAAGCTGATTGGGCGAAGTCTTCGATCCCCATGCCCTCCGTCGCTCCAACCCCCACCTTCGAGACGGGCCTCGTGAAGCTCGAGAAGTCGGAACAGCCGCTGGTTAAGCGGGTACCGATGCACTTCATGCTAAACCCGGAGATGCCCGGGCACCGGCTGCACAAGCTGAACACCAAGGAGGCGCGCTTCGACTTCATCTCGGTCGGCCGGGACATCTGGATCATCGCTCCGAGGGACAAGGAACGCATGCCCTTCTGCTACATCGGCCACCACGACGACACCTACCGCTCGTCCGAGCGGCTGCGGCTCGAGGTGCAACTGACGACGGGCGCGGCGCAGCTGGTCGAGCTGGAGGAGGTGATCCGCGAGGAGGTGCGCTACGTGCCGCGCGAGGTGGAGGCGCCGCCCCTCATTGCCGCGGAGGCGGACAACTACCTACTGTCGCTGGGCGTGCCGGAGGGCTGGCTCGCCGCCGTCAAGACGCTGGACGAGGACGGCCTGATGGTGGTCGTCGAGCGCCTGCCGGCAGAGGCCGCCGAGGGTCTGGTCGCACTGGCCGCGGGCGAGCGCCCGGTGCCCAGGACGCCGGCGCCCCCGATCTCTTCGAGCACCCCGACGGCAAACGGCGCTTCTGGGTCGCCAGCGACGAGGCCGCCCTGCGCCTGGCCCTCGAGTATCCCTGGGAGCGCTGGATGGTGTTCCTCCACCCTTCCCAGCGGGACGCGGTCGTGCGCAACTTCGGCGGCCCGGCCCGGGTCTCCGGCGGCGCAGACACCGGCAAGACCGTGGTGGCGCTTCACCGGGCCGCCATCTCGCGCGCCTCTCGGGCCACACCCTCACCCTGCTCTCCACCTTCTCACGGATGCTCGCCGGCCAGCTCTCGGCGGGCCTCGACCAGCTCCTCGGCTCCGATGCCCCGGAGCGCGGCCGCATCACCGTCGAGCACCTGCACAAGACCGCCTTCGACCTGGTGCGGCGCGCGGGCGGCGGCTTCCAGCCGATAAAGCCGGACGAGCTCGACGCCCTGCTGGGCGAGGGCGCCGCCGCAGCCGACATCGGCGACGTCACGCTCGAGTTCCTGCGCGCCGAATGGGACTCTGTCGTCGACTACTGAGGCGTCGCCGACTGGAATGCCTACCGGCACATCCAGCGGGCCGGGCACGGAACCGCCTTCTCACCCGCCAGGCGCAAGCGGCTCTGGCCGGTCTTTGCCCAGGTCAGGGAGGCTATGGGTGCGAAGTCGCTCATGATCTGGTCGGATCTGACGGACGCGGCGCGGGAGCTGCTCGAGGCCGGCGGACCCGGCCCTACCGTTACCTGGTGGTCGACGAGGCCCAGGACTTCGGGCCGCGGGAGATCCGCTTCGTCATGGCCCTGGCGCCGCTTGCCGCCCGCAGCCACTTCTTTGCTGGCGACGTCGGCCAGCGCATCTAACGCTATCCTTTCCCTTGGATCAGCGCTGGCGCAGACATCCGCGGCCGGGCGGCGTGGCTCTACGTCAACTATCGCACCACCGGCGAGATCAAGCACTACGCGGAAGCCATCCTACCGGAGGCCGTGGCGGGCCCGGACGAGGAGCGCGAGGACCGCGCCGCCATCTCGCTGTTGTCCGGGCCGCCGCCCGGGATAGAGGGCTACGCCGACGCCGACGCTGAGACGGCCGTCCTGCGGGCCTGGGTGGATGAGCTGGCGGAGGCGGGCGTGCGGCCGGGCGAAATCGCCATACTTGCGCGCACCAGACAGGTCCTGCAGACACGCGCGGTCCCGGCGCTGGAGGCCTCCGCCCTTCCCTTCGAGTTCCTAAGCGGCGAAACGCCGCCCAAGGAGGACACGCTGTCGCTCGGGACCCTCCACTTCGCCAAGGGCCTGGAGTACCGCGCCGTCGCAGTGATCGGCTGCGAGGCGGGCCTGCTGCCCCACCCCCGCACCCTGGCCGTGGCCGACGACGCGTAGACCCGCGCCCTCGCCGAGGCCCGCGGGCGCCAGCTCTTCTACGTCGGCTGCACCCGCGCCCTCGACATCCTGCGAATCAGCTACGCCGGCGAGCCGAGCCCGTTCATCGGCGGCGGCAAAGCGTGAGGCGAGCCAATCGCTTCGACTCCAACCAACACTGACTGATGCGGCCAAAGGCCGAGAACTTCGATGGCATCCATCGCCTGCGGCACACCTCATCCTCACCCAGAGGTACAGACAATCACTAGGGCGGCAGATCTTGTCGCACTCGCGTCGCACGGAGCCGCCGCGACAGATTTGGAATGCTTGAAAACCAATGGGATGGCGTCGCAACAAAAACGCAACAAGATTCGCATGGAAAAGGCCCCGATTGGGCCCTAAGTCTTTGATTTTACTTGGTGGCGGGGGAGGGACTCGAACCCACGACACGCGGATTACGATTCCGCTCGTAGTCTAACGAAATCAATGAGTTACGTTGCGATTGTCAAATCCGTGTCAAATTCAGCGAGTTAGCGAGAGTTGGCAGAAAATGGAAGATATAGGGTCGATCGCTCTACTCTCCGCTCAGAAGGATCAAATCGGGGATGGACAACCGTCGTGAGCAGCGGAACAAAAAAAGCGGCCCGTACGGGGCCGCTTCTTCGAGCACTTCCGCGGTGCTGCCGACGATGGTAGCGGGGGCACGCAGCCATCGATAGCAGCAGGGGCTTTTCCAAGCGGCGGCGTGATGGGCCAAGATAGGCCATGAGATCACCTAGATGGCCGAACTCGGGGGCGGAGAAGGTCAGCGAAACGTAGGGGTTGCCGCTCGCCTTGCCGACCCGGTTCCAGCCGTCGCCGATCTCCACGCGATCCTCGGTGTAGACCCGGAAGTCCGGCTGCGCGTCGGTCTCCTTCGCCCGGTTGGGCAGGATGCGGATGCGCTTCTTGAGGCTCATCGTCGCGAGCGTGCCTTCGTATCCGCCGGTCTCGGCCTTCGTCACGTATCCAAGTGCCTGTGCCATCTTTCTGGCTCTTGTTGACTGTCGCGGGACGCCCATCGCCCTGCTGAGGCGGGACCGGCCATGGCGGACGGGGGCCGTATGAACCGCAAGGTCGGAGCGTAGCGGAGGACCGGCGGGACGTACTTTCTTGGAGCGAAGCGAGCGCGAGGAAGCCGCACAGCGGCGGGGAAAAAGTGAGGCACACCGGTTTCATGCGGCCGCCGTTCGTCATAGGTCCATCGAGCAGAAGCAGGGGTATGGACGTTTCGCATGCCATCGATTCGGAGACGGAATGGTGTGGGCTCACCGCGACCCTGTGACGTGCCGGGACAAGGTGAGAGCCGGTTGGCGCTCGTTTCTTGATGAGCCTCACGATGCCCCTTCCGCCTGCCCCGTCCGCCTGCCCCGCCGGGTGATCGAGCCGGACTATCCCGAGCGCATTCCGGTCTGCATAAGCATCGCTGGCGGCACATGAGGGCTGGAACCGGGTCGTCAGGCCCAGCTCTGCTCGCCTACATCTCTTGATCGCCTGGGCCGATTCGCGCTTTCGACCGAATAGCGCCAACAGGCGCGGCGCGGCCGGACTGCACTATCCGGCGCGTTGCCGTCCCACCGCCCGCTTTGCCCCCGAACGGCGAAGCCCCCCGCGCCATCCGGCGCGAGGGGCTTTTCGGTCTTATCGTCAAGACCTTCGAAACGTGCTCGCGGCCCTCCCGATTGGGCAAGAGCGCCGCTCCCCCGTTTCCACCGTCGCTTTAAGACGATGCGCGATCTGATGAAGGCTATGAACTAATTCAGAGCACGGCCACTATGCGGACAAACCGACCAGTCGTTAAGTGCCGGTGAATGTCGGTCTTTCGCACAGGAGTTCGATACGGCTTTTTCAGGTGGCAACCACCCCAACATGAACGGTGACGATTTCAAGCCGGTCCGCGTCGTAGGCATCGTAATCGGCGCGGTAGGCCCGATCCAGATCACCCTCCCAGATTGCCTGCCACTGCGCGATCAGGGTTTGAGGCTGCGGACCCTCCGCGCGAAATATGGCCCACGTCTGCTCAGGGACCTCGGCACGATACAAGCCGTTTGGAATCTTTGATGTGACGGGGACGCGATACCCGATGGTCATCCGGTAGGGGTCGGCAAATCCGCCCTCGTATTCGTGGTATACACAGTAGATTTCCCGTGACGCCGTGTTTCCGATCCTTGCCCGCAGATCATCAGATTGAAACCTCTCCCACAGAGCGCCAATCGCCGCGCGGTCGTCGTTGCAAACGCGGTCCGACAATCCGGCCACGACGAAACCTCCTCCACCCTGTTCCTTCATCAATATCTCCTTTCAATCCAGCATCACGCGATTATACTAAGATAAAATCTATCGGAGTTAAAGATGCAACTGTCGGAAACCGTCGAGTGGGGACTTCATGCATGCTTGGCGCTTGCGATGCTGCCCAAGGGCGCGCGAATGCCTGCCAAGGCGCTCGCAGAGTATCACGGCATCAAGCCCAGCTATTTCTTGAAAGCGATGCAGAAGTTGGTTGCGGCGGGCATCGTTCAATCGGTCGAAGGCCGATGCGGTGGGCTGGCGATGGCGATCTCAGCGGAGAAAGTGTCAGTCTTGCAGATCGTTCGGGCTCTGGATGACAGTGGAGGATTTTTTCGTTGCACTGAAATACGACAACGTGGGCCTTGTGCGGCGGCGGCGCGCCACTATCGTGCGCCTTGCAGTATTGCGCGGGTCATGCACAAAGCAGATGCCGCGTGGCGCCGAGTACTCGCGCAAACCACGCTGGACGACCTGAGACAGGCCACCCTTCTGGAGCTTGTTCCCGGCGTTTCCGAGGCCACGCAATCCTGGTTGAAGGAAACCGGCGCGGTCAGGGGCCTGTGACTGGTGGAGAGCAAAGCGATGTGTCGCGCGCCAGTTCTGTGCAAACCAAACCGTTTCAATGGCCTGACCGCTGGTCCTGAACCCATAATTTGATCCACCCAGACGGCAACTTTTCGGGCACTCTCGAACCCTTGAGGAGGGAGTGCTATGAAGCGAAATCGGTACACCGATGAGTAGATCAGCTTTGCCTTGAGGTAGGCCGAGTCGGGGACTCCGGTGGAGGAGATCTGCCGGCGGATGGGGATCTCGGAGCCGACGTTTTACCGGTGGAAGAAGAAGTTCGCTGGTATGGGTGTGGCAGAGATCCGACGGCTGAAGCAGCTGGAGGACGAGACCCGGAAGCTCAAGCAGCTGGTGGCTGATTTGAGCCTGGACAAGACCATGTTACAGGCCGCGTAGCGGGGCGCGAAGCGTGGTTGTGCCGAAAGTGGTGAAGCCCTCCCGCCGCCAGGGCGTCGTGAGCCATCTACGGATCGTCTATGACGTGAGCGAGCGCAGGGCGTGCCGGGCCACCAGCTTCGCCCGGACGACGCAGCGCCATAGGTCGAGGCGCGATCCGCAGACCGAGCTCCGGATGCGGCTCAAGGAGCTCGCGGCCGCCAGGGTTCGCTACGGCTACCGCCGGCTTCACGTGCTTCTGGGGCGAGAGGGCTGGAAGGTGAATGCGAAGCGGATCTACCGGCTTTACGTCGAAGAGGGCCTGAGCATTCGGCTCAAGACGCCGCGGCGTCGGCGAGCGAGCCGGTACCGTACCGGACGACCCAAGATCACCGAACCGAACGAGGTGTGGGCGATGGATATTTCATGTCGGATGCGTGTTCGATGGCAGGCCGTTCCGGATCCTGACCGTGGTCGACTGCCACAGTCGAGAATCACTTGCGATCGTTCCGAGACCCAACTTCCGAGCCTACCAAGTCGTCGAGGTCCTCGGCCGCCTGGTTCGCGAGCGCGGCAAGCCGAAATCGCTTCGTTGCGGCAACGGACCTGAGTTCGCAGGCCGGATGCTCGATCAATGGGCCTATCTCAACGGTGTCGAGGTCGACTTCTCGAGGCCGGGCAAACCCACGGATAACGCCTACATCGAGGCGTTCAACGCGCGCCTGAGAGGACGGGAGGTTCCGCATCAGGCTGGTCCAGCGTTCGGGGCAAGTCCACAGGCCCGAAAGAGTTGCTTAGAACCTGGATCAAAGTTGGGGGCAGATCCACAAGGAGCCGAGACTCTCATAGGCGTTGGACCACCAACCGGGGTCAGGCCAGCGGGATAGTTCATACTGGGGAGAAAAGAAGCGGCCCGGAAATCGCGCCCGTTGGAACTTCGTTGAACAACGCCTTGATAACGATCCGTGCCTCGGGCTCGTCACCGCGAACACCCCCCATCGAGAGCACCGCTGGGCCTTCTCTACGTTTGATCAATCCAATCGGTATCGCGATTGCGCCGTATGCAGATGAATCGGACGCATGCCGAACATAGGCAAGCCCGGCGTGCTTCCCAGAAGCACCCACGATGCCATCACTGTGTCGGGCCTCTTAGTTGATGCGGGACCAGACTGTGTAACGGTGGCAGCACGCAGGCTGAGCATTCCAGCACGCCAAAATGCTTCCTTCGCAATGACGATCATTGACCATCGCATCACGTCGCTGCCAATTGAGGGCGCCTGTGGAATATCGTGGATTTGCAATTGGTGCCATCACCACGACCACAACGTTCCGAGGTTCGTCCCAGCATCGGGACCCTCTACTCGGATCGAATGGGCTCGGTACTGTTGGTCCTGCCGCTTGCCGGGCGGAAGGGGCTCCGTCTGAGTCCTTTCAAACGCCATAGCGTCCGGGCGCATTGCAGGCAACCTTCCCTGGCAACTCGGGACCTGTGTGGCACTCCGGCGTTATCGATGCAGCTTGGCTAGCTGAGATAGGCTCGGACGTTTGTAAGACGACAGGGCCACCAAGAATTTCCTTGAGGATCTTGCGCGAGACTGGAAGCGCGTATAAACTGAATCAACTTCAAAAAAGAAGTTGATTCAGTTATCCGACAATGGGCCTTCGAGAACGACATCGTGAAAGGCGACGCAAGGAGATCCTCCTCGCGGCAGAAACTCTCTTCAAAAGACAGACCTATGAGGGGACTGGTCAGGAGGAAATCGCTTCGCGTGCCGAAGTTTCTCCCGGCACGCTGTACAACTACTTTCCTTCGAAAGCGGATTTGTTGTTGGCGATTGTCGTCTCAGCTGACGAAGCCTGTGTTGAGGAGAGCCGCGCGATCATCGAGTCGCCACCTCAGGACCCCGTCGCCGCACTCACTAAAGTCGCATCGCTCGCCTCCGCTCACTCCATTCAGCATTTGGACAAGAAAATCTGGCGTCATGTATTGGCCGCCATTTTTACCAACTCACAGTCCGAATTTGGTCAAAGATACGCGATAACGACCGGTCGACTGCGTCAAGTCATGGTCGATATGTTGACGCAGCTTCAAGAGAAGCGTCGTCTCGGACCCGACTTCGATCCTGTTGAGGTCGGATACTACTTGCATTCTTTGAAGCATGCCTTGTTCAGCCACTTCATCTTGGATGATGGCATGACCTTCGAGGAGCACTCTCGGCAAATACGTAGAGCGTTCGCCACAGTCGTGGCCGGTATTCGAATGGACGAATCTGCTACCCAGAACGGCAGGAGCAGACGTCGACCTGCCAAGTGACGTCGGAATGCCGGCAAGATAGCAAGTGGAATTGGAATCGGTTGAAAGACTCGAAAACCTTCAAAGTAAATATGGGCTGTGACCAACCAGCTCGGGAGCATCAGATACGAACTGGAACAAATGAAAATCGACCCATCCAGCCGACCGCCACCTCACGAGGACAGCGTGATGTAACTCTTCAACGGCCAGCGCCTACCCCGGAGGTCGATTGCGGAAGAGCAGGACGAAACATAGGGAGGGAAACAATGGGTACATTTTGGCGACGACTTAATCAGCTATTCGGACACACCGTTTGGGTCGTGGTCGCGCTTTTCGTTGCGACATCGGCCGCTGCTGAAACGGAGATTCGGGCAGCGTACCCCTGGACTCCGGACACTCTCGATCCGGCGAAGATGAAGCTGGGAGGTAGCGAGTACAACTTTGCCTACCTTGTTTACAATGGACTCACGACGTTCAACAACGACCTGACGGTGCGCGGCGATCTGGCCGAAAGCTGGGAGGCCAACGAGGACGTCACGGTCTGGACATTCCATCTGCGAGAGGGTGCAAGGTTCCATCATGGACGTCCCGTCGAGGCCCTTGACGTCATCGCTTCCCTAGAACGCATTCTCGATCCGGAAACGGGTTCGATAGCCCGCGCCAGCTTTGAAGTAGTCCAAAACATGGAAGCGGTTGACGATCGCACGGTGCGCTTCACTTTGGCTCAGCCCTATTCCGACTTCCCAGCTGTGTTGGCAGCCAACCAGGCGAAGATCCTGCCGCGTGACGGACTTGACTCTATCACGACAAAGCCCACGGGAACCGGACCCTTCCAATTCGTTGAATACCGACCGGGCGACCGCATCGTAATGGCAAAGAATCCGGACTATTGGGAGCCGGATTTGCCCAAGGCGGATCGGGTCGTCTTCATGATCATCCCCGAGTACGCCTCAGCGGTAGCCGCTCTCGAAGCCGGGGACGTGCATCTGGTTTGGCAAATTCCACCCGAGCACGCTGATCGGCTGCAGACGAGTGCAACTGCCCGGGCCGATGTCGTGCCTTCGGGGAGTTGGTACGCGATCGCGTTCAACACCGCAATGGCACCCTTTGACAACGTCGAAGTGCGCCGAGCTATGTCTCTGCTGATCGACAAGAGAGCAATCACTGATATCGCCTCTTTCGGCTATGGCACGCCTACCCACACGCCAATTCCGCCATACCACGTGTTTTACAACGACGACGTTCCGTTGTCGTCGGCAGATCCAGCAGCCGCTCGGCAAGCGCTCGCGGACGCCGGCTTCCCCGATGGCTTGGAGTTGACGTACTGGTATCCCAAAGATACGGCTTACCTGGAGCGCACTGGCGTCGCCTTCCGTGACGTGGCAAAACAAGCCGGAGTCACCATAAACCTGAATCCTGTTCCGGATGATAAGTTCTATGCTGAGGTTGAAGGCCAGCAGCCCTTGTTCGGGACAAGTTTCTTCGGACGGACTACGCCGGACACCATGACCTACGCTTGGTATCACAGCAGTGGCTCGTGGAACGAGAACCTCTGGAAGTACAAAAACGAAGAGGTTGACCGTATTCTCGACGAAGCCCGGAGCGTCCGGTCGGACGAGAAGCGAAAGGAGCTTTACCGGCGCTTCCAGGAAATCCTTGTGGACGATGGTCCGGGACAGCCCGTGTTCGTAGCCAACCATGCCAATGGCGTGCACAACAGCGTTCAAGGCTTTGCTTCGTCTCCGGTGCTCTGGTTCGATCTCAAGGCTGTCGCTTTGGCAGAATAGCGGTTCAAGAGATCGATTGTTCCTTTGCAGGCACCTCTCGCCGCGCGAGCGCGAGGGGCGCCTGCGAAGGGCTTTGATCGAGTGGCGATGAACCTATGACGGTCTATGTCCTTCGCCGGCTTCTGTCTCTCCTCATGATCATCATTGTGATGTCTATGCTGGTGTTCGGGTCCATATATGCCCTACCCGGAAATGTGGCTGTGCTTATGCTCGGCTCATACGCCACACCCGATGTTTTAGCCGCACTAGAAGCCAAGCTTGGGCTCAATGATCCATTGTACGTCCAATACTGGCGCTGGGCCTCAGCCTTCGTTTCCGGCGACCTCGGCGAGTCGATTGTCATGGAGCAGCCGATTGGACCGATGCTGGGGGAGGCTCTGAACAAGTCCACGATCCTGGCACTGTCGGCACTGGTGTGCGTCGCCGTATTTGGAATTGCATTCGGCATAATCGCGGCCTTGCGTCATGGGCGAGCGACCGACCATGCCATTTCGACCTTCACCTACCTTGGCATGTCGGTTCCCGAGTTCTTTTGGGCTATCGTGCTGTTGTTGGTCTTCGCCGGCCATCTCGACCTCTTGCCGCGCATTGGCTATGGCAGTCTGGATGAGGGGATTTGGAACTTTGTTTCCCACTTGATCCTGCCGGTGGCAACGCTGACGTTTACATTGATAGCTCATATCTCACGGCTCACGCGGTCTAGCATGCTGGAAGTGCTGGGCAGCCAGTATGTCAAGGCAGCCCGCGCACGGGGTCTTCCCGAGAGGGTTGTTGTGGTACGCCACGCACTCAGGAATGCGCTGTTGCCAACCATCACGATCCTGGCTCAGGACATCGGCTGGCTAATTGGCGGCGTCGTAGTAGTTGAGGTTGTGTTCGCCTATCCCGGCATTGGGCGGCTGCTCATCTTTGCTATAGAGCGACACGACATGCCACTCGTTCTTGCGATCGTCCTCATCGTAACTGCAGTCTTTGGGTTGGCAAACCTTGTTGCCGATCTTCTCTATGCCTACCTCAATCCGCGCATTCGCTATGGCAAGTTGGATTCCAGCTAGGATGACCTAGTGAGTCTGCAGATGTCATATGCGTCGCTTGGCAGACAAGGCAAGATCCTCGTGGGAGGCGGCGTCCTACTTGCGATCGTAGCGCTTTCGCTTTTGGCGCCGCTCATAATGCCCTACGCACCGGACGAGCTGCACGTTGTCGACCGTTTCTCACCACCCAGCCTCACCCACTTGGCTGGAACGGATGAGTACGGACGGGATGTGCTCAGCCGTACGCTCGAGGGTTCACGACTGTCGCTCCTCATGGGCTTTTTGGCGATGGCGGTTAGCTTGGCACTTGGCGTTCCTCTCGGTCTCATCGCTGGTTATAAGCGGGGCGGGACTGACGAGGTTATCATGCGAACCCTCGACATCATGATGGCTTTCCCGCCCATCATGTTCGTACTTCTGATCCTAGCCATTACTCCGCCTAGTCTGTGGAAAACAGCGCTTGCGGTGGGCGTGCTCTACGTACCGCCGGTTGCCCGCCTGACCCGTAGCGTCACCCTGGCCATCTCAGCTGAGGAGTTCGTGGAGGCGGCCCATGCGCGCGGTGAGCGCACAGCCTACATCCTATTCAGGGAAATACTGCCCAATGCCTGGGGTCCGATCATTGTCGACGCTAGTTTACGTGTCACTTTTGCAATCTTGCTCGCGGCCGTCCTCAGCTTTCTCGGCTTCGGCGTGCAGCCGCCACGTGCTGACTGGGGTTTGATGATCGCCCAGGCGCGTTCGTTTGTGGCGACAGCTCCCTGGATTGCGCTGGCGCCCGGGCTTGCCATGTGCCTGACCGTGGTCGCGCTCAACCTGTTGGGTGACGGCCTGCGTGAGGAGCTCGACCCGCAGGTACGCCGGGCGATCCGCCGGTGAGTCGCACGCCCCCTATCTTGTGCATTCGTGATCTTTCGGTCTCGTTCGTGACTGAAGATGGACCAATCGATGTCCTTCGCTCGGCGTCCCTAACCATACCACCCGGTACGGCGGTGGGCTTGGTGGGTGAGTCGGGGTCGGGCAAAAGCACTATCGTTGCTGCCGTTCTTGGCCTGCTCTCACCCAACGGCCGATTGACTCGGGGAGCGATCGAGTTGGAGGAAGAGAACCTCGTTACCATGGCTCCTTCCCAGCACCGTGACCTGCTGGGCGATCGTATCGGGACGGTGTTCCAGGATCCTTTCACGTCTCTCAATCCGTCACTCAAGGTCGGTCTGCAGATTGCGGAGCCATTGGTATTCCATCGTCACCTATCGCCCGACGCATCGAGGAAACATGTAAAGCGGGTGCTCCGTGAGCTTGGTTTCTCTCGGCCCGAAGAGGTCATGGATTCTTATCCCCACCAACTCAGTGGCGGCATGAAACAACGTGCGCTTATCGCGGCCGCCATCGCGTGCGAGCCTAAACTTGTGATACTGGACGAGCCCACTACCGCACTCGACGTGACGGTGCAGGCGCAGATCCTACGGGTCCTTTCAGATCTGCGAAGCACGCGCAACCTGAGTTACCTATTCATCAGCCACGATCTCTCGGTAGTGAGTCAACTCTGCGACTACATCTATGTACTTTACGCCGGCGAGATGGTCGAGGCGGGACCCGTCGAGCAGATACTGCGACGCCCAGCCCATCCATATAGCAAGGGGCTTCTAGCTGCCGTGCCGCGCTTGGCGATGATCGATAGGGCGCGCCGCCTGGCCTCGATTCCAGGTAGCGCACCGGACCTGGTCAATCTTCCGTCCGGTTGCCTGTTCCATCCGCGCTGTCCTTTCGGCGAACCGTTTTGCGCTCAAGATCGGCAAGTTGTGGCCAACATCGGCAGGCGTCACGAGGTTCGCTGCTGGAAGCACGAGGCGGTCGTGGATCAGTCTTGGCCCACCGATAGGCCGGACCGAGCACCGGTGCCGGCTCACGAGGGAAAACCACTCGTTGAGGTTAGGGATGTCCACAGATATTTCGGCACTGGGGAGAGCCGCCTTCTTAACTCGGCTCAGCGATTACTGGGGGTCGATCACTCCCGCCGCGCCAACAAGGCTCTAAACGGCGTTTCCTTAGACATATTCGCGAGCGAGATCCTCGCGTTGGTCGGCGAGAGCGGTTGCGGTAAGTCGACTCTTGGGCGGACGATTTTGCGACTGATCGATCCTACCTCGGGTGAGGTTCTCTTTGGTGGTACTCCGCTGAATAGCCTTTCTGGACGCCGTCTCGACCACTTCCGCAAGACCGCGCAAATCGTCTTCCAAAATCCCGATTCATCACTCAATCCCCGACGTACTGTCGGCGACGTCATCGCTCGGCCGCTTGTGTTGTTCACCGCGCTCGACAAAAGGGGCCGTGAGCGACGACTGGCAGAGTTGCTCGATCTGGTGCGTTTGCCGCGTAGCTATGCCAGACGGTATTCCTTCCAGCTCAGCGGCGGAGAGAAGCAGCGGGTAGGAATTGCCCGAGCGCTGGCTTGCGAGCCGACGTTCATTGTGTGCGATGAGCCAGTATCCTCTCTCGACGTTTCGGTACAGGCCACCATCATCAACCTGCTGGACGACCTGCGTGCAGAGCTTTCGCTGACATACCTTTTCGTTTCGCACGACTTAGCCGTCGTTGCCCATCTGGCCGACCGGGTAGCCGTGATGAATCGAGGTCGGATCTGCGAAATCGGGCCGCTCGCAGATGTTTTGCGGCCACCATCCCATCCCTATACCTACACACTGCTCTCTTCCGTCCCAGATCTTTATCGAACGCATATGGCACCATCGGGCTTTACACGGCATATCGAGGTAGGCCCAGCGCAGGACGCGAGCTGCGGCTGCCCATTTGAGGCCCGGTGTCCAGTAAAGATCGGCAAGGTTTGTGAGACAACACCACCACCTCTTCGCGCACTCTCCGGCGTTCATGCAATTGCATGCCATCACGAATCCGAACGGCTCATAGATATGCTTTCGCCGTTCGAAGTCGGTCCGCTGGACCGTGCGTCCCACATACAGTCGAAAGAAGCGATAGAAGGGAGCTAGCCGATGCACATCAACGCGAATTTTGATTCGGGGAGCATAGAAGTCGTCGATATTGTCGACGCGCGGCGTGCACACTTGAAGCTGACAGATGATGCTGCTGGATTTCGCCAATGGTTTCATTTTCGTGCTGTCGGCGTTCGCGATGTCGATTGCCGGTTTGAGATCGTGAATGCCGGTGATGCTAGTTTTCCAGATGGTTGGCCAGTTTATCAAGCCTGCGCCTCCTACGACTGTGAGAATTGGTTCCGGGTCTGCACTGAATACGACGGCATGGCTCTGAGTATCAGTCATCGGCCTGCACGAGACGCTGTGTACTACGCGTTCGCCGCCCCCTACTCCCTCGAGCGGCATCGGCACTTCGTCGCCAGCTGTCAAAGATCGCCCCTGGTGCGGGCTAGCGTTATCGGACAGTCGGTGGAAGGGCATGACATAGATCTGTTGCGCATCGGTGGAGGCGACGAAAAGCCCATCAAGTTCTGGTTGTCGGCGCGCCAGCACCCGGCGGAAACGGCCGGCTCGTGGCTGGTCGAGGGCCTCGTTTCCCGGCTCCTTGATCCGCACGACGCCGTTGTGCGCGAACTCCTGAAGAAAGTGACGTTCTATGTCTTGCCGAACCTGAATCCTGACGGAACTCGCCGCGGCTTTCTCAGGAGTAACGCAGCTGGGGTCAATCTTAATCGGGAGTGGAACGCCCCCTCGATGGATAGGAGCCCGGAGGTGTTGTACGCACGCGATGCCATGCATAAGATTGGAGTGGATTTCTGTCTCGACTTGCATGCGGATGCGAGCATTCCATTTGTGTACATCGAAGGAGGCGGCGCAGCGCCGTCCGCCAACCAACACCAACGCGACCTGCAAGCACACTTCGAAAACGTGCTTAAAATGGTCAATCCTGACTACCAAAATGAGCGCCGATATCCCCACGAGCCCGAGCCGGGCGAGGGCGATCTCAGCATGTGCGTCTACTATGTCGCCGAAACGTTCAAGGCTCTGTCGCTCATGTTGGAAATGCCGTTTGGCGACTACGACCTGTCACCGGACGAGGAACAGGGTTGGTCGGTCGCGCGCAGCCGCAAACTTGGTGCTTCGTGCTTGGATGCACTTTTTGCCGTCGTCAACGACTTACGCTAACCAAGCAACGCTGCGCCGACGGCCGGCGCATACCGTCAGCCGGTTTGGCCACATTGACTTCGAAGCGGCGGGATCATCCGCCTCCATCCCCAAGTCGTTGAGGGTTCGGATGACCTCCAATGCGGCCAGGACGCCGTAAACGCCTTCGAACCTGCCCCCATCGGCCGTGCGTCCAGATGACTGCTTGCCAATAGGTGGCAAGATCCAAATTTCTGCCCTTTGCACCACGCGAAAATATCGACGACGTGGTCCACCGAGACAGCACAACCAGCGTCGCAGCACTAGTGGATGAAAAGGCCTCGGGCGCGGCGATCTTCGTCAATGACCGCAACGCGATTGCACCCGCCACTCACGGTTGCACCGACTTCGGCCATCGACATGATGCGTTCCCAGAGCCGATCGCCATTTGTCTTCAACACTTTCGTCTCGACAGGCCACGTCCCAACTATTCGCTGTGACGAGGCAACCGCCAATTCTCGAACTGAATCTACCAAGTAGCGTTCGCGTCGTGTGAAAATGGGCGAATTGACGGCAATTTACCTTTTATGGCAAAAAAATCGAAGTGACATCTATATTATGGAAAGATATAGTCGTGCAAGATTGCTTGCCAACGGTACCAGCCCTGGCATTGCACTCGAGAGGCATTCAATGGATCCCGGCGGGAACAAAGGTGTCGCTATCATAACGGGAGCCGCGAAGGGTATTGGATCGTGCTGCAAGACTACATTGGCTTGGGCCGGCTTCAACGTGACCTTGAACTACATCCGCAACCGTGAAATAGCCGAAGAAACCGCGGAGGCATGCCTGGCGGAGGGCGACGACGCAATCATTGTCGGGGGCGATGTTTCGGACGACGCGGTTTGCGAGGCCGTTATGGATGAGCCGGTTTCTACCTGGGATCGGGTCGACACACTTGCAAACAACGCAACTATCACAGGGTTCGCGTCAGCCTCGGACGTTGACTTTTTATGCAAGCAAGACTTTGCGGACGTTACGAAGGTCAACGTGGTCAGCGCCCACCAGATGGTTCGGGCCGCCCGGTCGTTTCTTGTCCGATCCGAAATCGCATCCGTCGGCATCATCTCAACGCACTCTGGATGCAGCAGGCTAGGCTTGTCCCTGGCCTTTGCTGCATCGAAGGGCGCCCTGAACGTTCTTACTCCGGGCATCGCGCGGGCGTTGGCTCCCGACATCCGCGTCAACGCCGGCTGCCCGGGCTTCGTCGATTCCGCTTGGATACGCCCGAAACCGAAGCAGAGGGCCTGGAAGTTTTCAAGGGCAAAGTCAAGGCAACCGCCCCACTTAAACGAATTGTCTCGCCGAACGACGGGCCGAGACAGTGTGCTGCTTCGCATTGGCCGGACGATGCATTAGCGGTCAGCTTCTTGTCATAGAAGGCGGTACGCAGTTGACCGTCGGTTCCCCACTCTAAGACCTTCGCCGGAGAGTTGTTATATGAGGAAACGTTCCGATTTTGAGCCTATCGATCCCGCAGTCACCCCGCGGTTCGCTGGCGTGGCAACCTTCATGCGGACGATCTGTCACGAAATCAGCACGGACGTTGATGTTGGATTGGTTGGCGTTCCATTCGACCTAGGCCTCAATCACCGCACCGGCGCGCGCCACGGTCCGGCCGCGGTTCGAGAGATGTCTCGCCTCATCCGTCGCGTGCATCCGACAAGCGGAATCAGGCCGTTCGAGATCTGCAACGTCGCAGACTTGGGCGACGCGCCGGTAAACCCAATGAGCAAAGACGCCTCCATCGCGATGATCGAACAGTATTTCCGAGAGATACGATCTGCTGAAATCGTCCCGATTGCGGTCGGCGGAGATCATACGATACCTCTCCCGATTCTGCGGGCCTTGGCCGACAACCGGCCGTGCGGCATTCTCCACTTCGATGCCCATGCCGACACCTTGGACGAGATTTGCGGGGACAAAGTGAACCACGCCACCTTCATGCGACGCGGTTACGAAGAGGGATTTATCGAACCAAAGCGTACCATTCAACTCGGCATGCGCGGCAGCCGGTTCTCCCCTGACGATATCCAGTACGGATACGACATCGGCTACTCGATCATCACCATGGACGAATACGAAGAGATGGGTCGAGCGGCTGTGATCCAAACGATCAATGAGGTTCTCGGCGAAGGCCCAATCTATATATCCTTGGACATTGATGGACTCGACCCCGCCTATTTACCGGGTACGGGTGTCCCAGAGATCGGCGGTTTGATACCGCGGGACGTTCAGGTCATTCTACGATCTTTGCGCGGCCGGGAAATCATCGGAGCTGATATCAGCGAAGTCTCCCCCGGATTCGATCCTACGGGGATTACCTGCGTCACGGTCGCCAATCTCATGTTCGAGATGCTGTGCCTCGTGGCGGACCACATTAGCTGCAACCGATAGTTCCTAGGGGAGAATGATGGCAACCTTCGGCGAGGACCTCGTCAAGCTCTTGAAAGCCTACGGGATAGACCACGCCTTCGGCATTCCGGGTGTTCACACGGTGGAGCTCTATCGCGGCCTGCAAGACAGCGGCATCCTTCATGTGACGCCCCGTCACGAGCAAGGTGCCGGGTTCATGGCTTACGGCTATGCCATCGCTACCGGGAAACCTGCGGCCTGCTTCCTGATCACCGGGCCCGGACTGGTGAATGCCGCGACAGCGATCGGAGAGGCCCGCGCGGAATCCGTTCCGATGCTGGTCGTTGCTACAAACAACGAGCTGGCTCACTTGGGCATGGATGGCGGCCAACTGCACGCCACCAAGTCGCAGATCGCCGTAGCTGACCAGGTTTCAGACTCGACGCATCAGTTGCTGGATCAGAAGAATGTTTCCCAGGTCCTTGGCCGAATGTTCTCGCGATTTCATGCGACGCGACCGGGACCGGCCTATTTGGAGATTCCTTTGAATCTTCTGTCCGAACCATCGCAAATTACAGCGGAAGCATGGGCTCGTGCAAACCGGCCATCGCCGGATCCCGATGTTATTGATCGAGCCACCGACCTTCTGTCGGGCGCGCGGAAAGTCATCTTGCTTGTCGGCGGCGGTGCATCGGATGCTGCGGACCTGGTCCGAGAAGTCTGCGAAAAGCTGGACTGTCCAGTCGTTACCACGACAAGCGGCAAGGGTGTGCTGCCGGAGGATCATCCGTTGAGCCTGGGAGCCGCCTTGCCGTTCCAACCAGTCCAAGATTTTGTCCGAGACGCTGATGTTGTCCTCGCGGTCGGCACAGAAATGGCGGAAACGGACACTCTCTATACATATTCGAGCTACGATATCGATGGCGCGTTGATCCGTATCGATATCGACGTCGATCAGCTCGCGCGGAATTTCCGGCCGGAGCTGCCGATACTGGCCGATGCATCCGCCGCTTTGTCGGCAATCTCGCGGGGTCTGCCCGATGTGGCGGTCCGGGACAAGCCGGCAGCGGAAGTCGTCGCCGACCTCAAGGCACGCTTGACGGGCCAATGGATTCCCGGCGCGGATGCCCACAAGCGGGTCTTGGACATAGTGCGCGCGGTTTTGGATGACAACGCAGTCCTGTCCACCGAAGAGTGCCAACTCGGGTACACCGCAAATCAATACTATCCGTGTCGACGGCCGCGGACATATATCCATCCAACCGGCTACGGCACCCTGGGGCCTGCCATGCCGGCCGGTATCGGAGCCAAGATCGGATTGCCGGATCGTCAGGTCGCCGTAATCGCCGGCGACGGCAGTTTTCTCTATACCCTCGGCGAGCTCGCCGTCGCGGCGGAGTTGGGCCTCCCCCTGCCGATCGTCATCTGGAACAGCGGTGGATACACCGAGATCGCGAACTACATGGACCGCTTCGGCATTGAGCGTGTTGGAGTCGACCACAAGCCCGTCGATTTCGTGGCCATCGGCGAGAGCTTCAGTTGCCTCGGGTTCCACCCGGACAGCGAGAGTTCCTTTCGGCAGGCGCTTGAGGCAGGCCTCAGTGCGAACAAACCCAGTATCATCGAGTTACGCGATACTGACGACTGGTTGACTTGATCCCCGGATCGCAAATGGTTCTGGCCGGCACCCGCAGTTTGACCCCTTGTGGGCGAGCATAATCACTTCGTGAAGTACCGTCCGGCTGGGCAGCGCTGTGGTATTTCGAGATAGCATTCTATATTATCGAAGTCTCAATTCTCACAACTTTGTCCGAACCCGTCGATGTTTATCGGCGGACCGTTGACCAGGAGAGAGACTGTGCCAGTCGCTACGCAAGAACCGCTCACAGAGATTCAAAAGAAAGGCCGCCTCTTGGATCTAGCTGAAAGAGTCGACCCTGGGCACACGGCCATACTTGTGGTCGACGTTCAGAACGACTTTTGCAGCGACAAAGGGGCATTCGGCAAGATGGGCTACGACATGAGCTGGATGGACCCGATGGTGGCGCAGCTGAAGATCCTCCTGGAAGAGGCAAGGCGCAAGGAGGTGTTGGTCATTTTCATCCGCGGTTTTGAGAACGGGAAGTTCCTGAACGCACCCTTGGCGGAGACCTACAACCGCAGAGGCTTCATCCATGGATTGGTGACCAAAGATACCTGGGAGGCGGGCTGGTACGACGATTTGGCTCCGCGTGAGGCGCCCAACGAAACCGATTTCGTAAAGCACAGGTTCAGCTCGTTCCCCCACACGGCATTGGACCTCTATTTGCGCAGCAACGCTGTGCGGACCGTCATCGTGACGGGTGTCGTTACCAGCGGCTGTATCGAATCGACGGCGCGTGACGCTTTCTCGGAGGGTTACTATGTCGTCGTTCCGCCTGACTGCGTCGCCGACGCGGCGGAGGCACGCCACAAAGCCTCGTTGGACAAGCTCGGGCAGGCGTTCGGCGATATCGTGCCAGCCGACGACATTCTAGCTGTTTGGACGAAGGCATCCGGGACTGAAAGAGGATGGCACGGGCAAGCTACCAAGGGCCGAGCACTCAAAGAGCCGCAGGCCCAGCTCGACCCGATGCACACGGCTTTGGTTTTGGTCGATCTGCAGAAGGGCTTCTGCTACCCGGAGGGGGCGGTCGGTCAAGCTAGGGAGGGCCTAGACTCCTTCGACGCGGCGCTCCCGAGGGTCGAGGCCCTCCTCACCGAGGCACGAAAGGCCGGCGTGATGGTTATCCATGTCGGCTCGAAGAACACGAACCTGACAACGAGTGACTGGGGGGTCACCTGGCGCGAATGTCGGCAGTCGGCACCGCGCCTTGACATCGGAGACGGCACGGCCTTCCTCGATCAAACAGGTCCGCTGGGCGACGAAGAGATCATTTTGCGGCATCGCACCAGCGCCTTCAGCGATACCCGGCTCGAGCTCCTACTTAGATCAAACGGAATCCGCACGCTAGTTCTGGCTGGTGCAGGACTCACGAGTGCCATTAGCGCGACGGCTCAAGCTGCAAGTGACAAAGATTTCTACACTTTCGTGGCTACGGACGCTTCAAAGAGCCCGGCAAGTCTCTCGCACCTCGATAGCGCAATTCTGGAGGCGATGAATCTCCAGTTCGCGATGACAGAGAGTGTCAATACGATCACTTCGGTATGGCAGAGTGTTTCGAAAGGCCAAGGACGGGGGTCGCCATGCTAAAGATAAGGGATATGCCACCGCAAATTGACGCTAAGCTGCTCACCAGACTAGCGGAAGTTCGCACGGCCACGGTGGGACACTTCCGCTGGTGGGGCTTTGTCGATCCAGCACTGCGGCCATTGCTCAAGGAACGCCGGATCGCTGGAACAGCCGTTACGGCGGCGATTCCGGCGAACGACTCCTCTGTCGTCCAGTATCTTCTGGATCAACTGCGCCCCGGCGACATCCTGGTCATCGATAAGCTCGGCGACAGGCGCCATGCCTGTATTGGGGGCGTCTTGGCACTTGCCGCGAAGGAAGCCGGTGCGGCAGGTATCGTCCTGGACGGTGTCGCCTGCGACTTCGATGAGATCCGTAGTCACGGGCTGCCGATGTGGTGCCGTGGCGAAACGGCGCTCACAGACAAGCTCTTGGTCGTTGCCGGAGCGGCCAATATACCGGTGTCCTGTGGTGGCGCGGCGGTGTGCCCCGGAGACGCAATTTTGGCCGATGACGACGGCGTCGTCGTCCTACCCCGCGACGATATTGAGGAGACGATAGATACGGCTATGCCCATGCAAGGCGGAGAAGTTGACCGCATCGCCCGGATCCGGGCCGGCGAAAAGATTGGCGCAATCCTCGGTACAACAGCGAAGGTGATCTCTGCCCTGCAGAAGTCCTAGCCCAAAAAAGGAATCAGCCCCGTACGGCGTGGCCGCTAGACGGCCTTTCCGTACGCGGCTGGCACGACCGGACTCCCGATCGCTGTAAATCATCCGTCGAAAAGTCCCACTCAAACCACAATTTGAGCTGTTATCAGAACTTTGCCACCTCCGGTATGCGGTCGGCCCACGGCTGGGCCTTCTCGAAAGCGGCGGCGGCCCTCAGCAATACATCCTCCCTGCCCCAGCCGCTGGTGGCGAGAACTCCGATCGGCAGTCCCTCGTGCGACCAGCCGCAGGGGAAGGTGCTCGTCGGATACCCGGTTACATTCCAGGCAACCCGGAAGACGGCGAAGGTTGACCAATGGGGTTTGGCGGGTTCACCGCCAATTTCCTTTGGCGGGGCTCCACAGGGGTACGCCGTCACCGGGTTAGCGGGCGTGATCAAGATGTCGTAATTCTCGAAGAATCCCGCCATCCGGTCTCGGAAATGCCAAAGCTCGGTCATCGCCTTGACGTAGTCGACAGCGGTCACGGCCTGTCCGATCTTCAGTTCCGAAACCGTATCCGGATAGAGAAGGTCCGCGCTTTCGTCCAAAAGTTCGCCGAATTCGACAAAAGTGTCTGCCATGCTGATTGTATCGAAGAAATCGAAGGGGTTACCGATCTGGAGATTCGTCTCCTCGACATGAGCGCCGAGACTTTCGAATAGCCAGGCTGCTTTTTCCGCCGTATCGCGAACCTCGCGGTCTACTTGGGCGAAGCCCAAGTCCGGGCTCCAGGCGACGCGGAGGCCTGCGAGCGATGCCGACTGTTTCATCAGACTGTCGAAATAGAGATCCGGCACACCACGCAGAGACATGGGATCTCTCTCGTCGTATCCGGCAGTGACTTGAAGCATCAAGGCGGCGTCGCGAACGGTCCGCGTGATCGGGCCGTTGTGCTTAAACAAGAGCGGCGGGCGGACAGGCCAACAGGGTACGCGGCCAAGCGTCGGCTTCAAGCCGTATACGCCACAGAGGTTTGCAGGGTTGTTGATCGAGCCGGCAGAATCGGTGCCGGTGGAAAGCGGCGCGAGCCCAGCGGCTATGGCCGCGGCGGAGCCGCCGCTCGACCCGCCGGGCGTACGCTCTAGATCCCAAGGGTTGCGCCCGTCATCACCGAGGCGGTTCTTCACTTGCCCGACTAAGCCGAACTCCGGCGTGTTGGTCTTGCCCAGTATGATCGCGCCAGCACGGCGCAGACGCTCGACGGCTATGGCGTCTTCGTCCGGCACGAAGTTCTCGTACACCAAAGACCCGAGAGTAGTTCGGATGCCTTTCGTGAATTCCAGATCCTTGACCGCCAGTGGAACGCCGTGTAGGGGCGGCAGCGGATCGCCCTTGAGGACGGCGGCTTCGGCTCGCTTGGCCGCGAGACGGGCGTCATCGTGGATGACTGTAAGAAAAGCGTTCAGCTGTGGATTAAGGACATCGATGCGATCGAGGAAACAGTCGACGAGCTCGACGGGGGAAATCTCCTTTGCGCGAACTTTCTCGGCAAGTTCGTGGGCAGGCGTGAAGGCCAGATCGACATTGGACATACCGTTGTTCCTTCTGTTTGCCGAATTCGGCGTGATCCGCTTGCCGTCGTGCAGAGGGGCCCCGAGTAGGAGGTGGAATGTGGCGGCCAATCGCGTTGGGCCCGGCTGCGGCTGGCAAAAGCCGCGCGCCGGGCCGTCGTCCACAATGCCCTTCCCTTCTGTAATTTGGGGGTGCGGAAGGGCGGGTAGATTTTACTGCGCGAGCCACCGCTGGAAGCGTTCGTTCACCTCTTCGTAGTGGTCCGCCCACCAGGACTCCCCAGAGGCGACCGCCCTATCGAGATTGGCGGGAGCTGTCGGCAACCAGTCTTGTACCTCCGCCGGTACGAATTCCTGTGCCGCTAGGATCGGCATTCCATGATTACTTTTGTTTGTAATCTTGGCTACGATTTTCGGCTGCGTGATGTATTCGAGGAATTGCATTGCCGCTTCCTTGTTGGCACCGCGCGGAATGATCCAGCTGTTGGCGGCAAAGGTCTGACCGTCCCAAATTGGGACGAAGTTCTTGTTTTCGTTGACGCGGGCCAAGTGGAGGCGGGTCGAGTACATCTGCGCGATGGCGACCTCTCCGTCAGCCAAAAGCTGCGGTGGCGTTGCTCCTGCGGTCCACCAGATCACTTGGTCTCGGATTGTATCGAGCTTGGCGAGGGCCCGCTTGACACCCTCCGGTGTACTCAGGACCTGATAGATCTGATCCGGTGGCACGCCATCCGCAACGAGCGCAGGCTCGAGCACCCATTTCGGATCCTTCCGGATCGTACGCTTGCCCGGAAATCGTTCGAGATCGAATGCGTCATCTACTGTGCTCGGGCGCGCGTCGCCCCAAGCCGCCGGAATGTTGTCGGCATCGTACCCAAAGATCACGGAGAAGATATGTGTCGGCACGCCGCACTCGTGGACCGTGCCTTCCAGATAGGCGTCAGCGCCGCCGAGCCGTTCAACGTCGATCCGCTCGACTACGTCTTCATCGCAACCGGCCACCGCATGTGCGTAGTCGCCGTTGACGACATCCCACGTCGGCTGCCCGGCATCCACCATGCTGCGCACCTTGCCGAGCTCCCCATTCCAGGTGTCTTCGATGATTTCGACACCAGTCAGCTCCGTATAGGGATCGAACCAGGTCTCCCGCATGTTCTCCTGAGACGCGCCGCCCCAAGAAACCACGCGTACGACTTCTTGGGCACCGACAGCGCCGATCTGCACACCCAGAACCGCTGCCAGCCCAATCAGGACAGCAAGTCCTCTCAATAGCCTAGGTTCGCCTCTTCTCACCATTCGCGCACTCATCATTGTTGGTCTCCCAGATTTGTTATCCACCAGGCCCTAAGCAAACCACCGACCCAGGGCGAGGTACTACGCCCACTGCCTACGCAGGCGCTCTCTCACTCCGTCACTCTGGCTAACCCTCAGGTCTCGCGCGACACCGCCGCCGGTACATGATTGCCTGAGGCCAGCTATCCGCCACCGCGACCGCCCGCCCTTTCTGGGCCAACGGGTCGATCGGCCCCTGCCGTCCGTTCGTGATTGCTCGGACCGCGGACCGTAGCTAAGGGACAAGACGCACCGACAGGTTCTGGAAGCTCGCGAGTGGCTTTCTCGTTGTGGACGGCCTGCATAACACCACGGTTCATCGGATCGGTTCCATTCGCCGCGGGCGATTTGTGCGAGGCTGCCGTTCGGGATCGCTAGGTCGCGGCGGTCAGCGCAAATCCAATGGTTAGGCAGAACGCCAAAACCATCACAACGGGTCGCGTGGAATCCACCACTGCATATGCCCTCCCGAGTCACGGTACCGCTCACCCGACAAAGCCGCTTGAGCCAGGACTCCTGCGCCCCACCCTCTCGAGGTCCGTTGGAGTGTTCACCGCTTCGATCGCCCATTGCGCTCACGGTATCGCGTGGCCCCGTCGATCCGATGCCGAGGTCAGCAGGTTCAGAAGCATCTCCAATCCCGCCCTGCCTCACGTTCATCGTCTTTCTAATCTTGGCGTCCGATTGGTCCTGGAAGCATCCGATCGGTCGTGCCGGCATGAGACCATTCTCATCAGGTCCCTTGAGGTTCTGACGGTCGCCATACGCCACAAAGGCCTTTGAGCTGGCTCATCCGCCGGCCTCTATGCTGGGGTCGCCCCCGCCGCCCGCACATCTCGGATCTTCCGAAATATTGAAGCACTTTCTATTTTTAATCATCCGCAGTCGTCAGTCAAGCTGCTGTGTTCGCCGAAGCACGGCACGGCATCGAAGACCCCAGTGCAAGACTCGCTAAGCCGATTTTCAGGACGGCACACCGCGCAACCGCGCCGTCCGCCTCCGCAATAGCTCCAAGACCGCCATGAGTGCGACAGAGAAAACCGTAAGGAGAGTGGCGACGGCCAATATCGAAGGATTGAGGATCTCGCGCACACCTGCCCACATTCGCCTGGGCAAAGTGTACTCCTCGACGCCAGCGAGCAACAGAACCACGACCACCTCGTCCCAGGAGGTGACGAAGGCAAAAAGAGCACCGGACACAACGCCCGGCACGATCAAGGGCAAGGTGACCGAGAAGAATGTTCGCACCTGACTCGCACCCAGACCCAAGGCCGCGCGCGTGAGATTGCGGTCGAGGCCAGTCAGAGTTGCGGTCACGGTAATAACCACGAAAGGCACACCGAGGACGGAATGGGCGATGACGATGCCGGGCAAGGAGTTCGTGAGGCCCAGGTCAGCGAACAGATAGTACATCGCGACGCCAACGATCACGATAGGCACCGCCATGGGCGATATCACCAGCGCCATCGCCAAACCCTTGAGCGGAAAATTCGCGCGGTCGAGGCCAAGTGCCGCCAGCGTTCCCAGGGTTGTTGCGATGACCATAGAGAAGGTGCCAACGACGAAGCTGTTGCTCAGCGCGCGTCTCCAGTCGTCGCTGTAGATGACCTCCTCGTACCAGCGCAACGAAAAGCTCGGCATGGGATAAGTGAAATAGGGCTCACTGTTGAAGGAAAGAGGAATTATGGCGATTATCGGTGCAACCAGAAAAATAAGCACCGCTGCGCAAGTCGCGCGCAGGACGTAAAACCAGATGCGCTCGAACCCCGTTGCATATGGCGGCATCCCTGTCGTCCTCTCTCTCGCCGTCCGTGGTTCTCTGCCCTAGCTATCCGAGTCTCATGCGCTCAAGGCCAACCAAGCGAATGTAGACGCCGAAAACAATCATCACTGCGAGAAGGAGAATGACGCTCAGCGCCGACGCCATGCCCCAGTTCACCGTTTGATTTGTGTAGGTGGCGATGAAGTAGCTGACCATTTGATCTCGCGGACCACCGACCAGCGCCGGCGTGACATAGACTCCGAGAGACAGGATAAAGACCAAGAGACAACCGGCCGCCACGCCGGGCAAGGTCTGCGGTAGATAGACTTCGCGAAACGCGAGAACCGGACCGGCGCCCAAGGATCGCGCCGCGCGAACGTATTGCGATGGGATCCCCTTCATGACACTGAAAATGGGCAGCAGCATGAAGGGAAGGAAAATATGGACCATCGCCACATAGGTCCCGAAGCGGTTATGTATCAATTGAATTCGATCTTCGTAGAGTCCGAGGAAGATCCCGAGGTCGTTGACCAACCCCTGCGATTGCAGGAGAACCAACCACGCGGTCGTGCGCACGAGGAGGGACGTGTAGAATGACAGTAACACCAGGTACATCAGGAGATTGCTCTTGCGCGTCGGCAGGGTCGCCAGCAGGTAGGCCAAGGGATAACCGAGAAAGAGACAGGAGAGCGTAACGACGAAGCTGATCCAAAAGGTCCGGGCCATAACGTCGATGTAGAGCGAGCGATCGTCGGGCACGGCGACGAGGTCGCCGGCCGTATCTCGTTTCAAATCCAAGGCCGCCAGCAGGTAAAAGTCGGTCACTGGAGTCGCGGCCTCTTGAACGGCGACCCAATAGTCGGTCTGCCCCCAACGGTTGTCGATGCCCAGAAGTTCGCTTCGGACGGTCGATTGTGAAATCTCGACGGACTCGAGCTGGCGGCCTGTTTGCAGGACCAGCGACCGGAACCCCGAAATGCTGTAGTTCAGCCGCTTGCCCACCCGGCCAATTGCGCGATTCTCGCGTGCCGACTTCAGCTCGTTTGCGAAGGTATAGAGAATCCGATCATTTGGCAGCCCCGTACGATCCCACGACTGGATCAACTCGGCGGTCCTCGGCATTGCGGTCACTACTTCGGGGTTTCTAACGCTGGTCGTCAGCAGAAGAACGATCGGCGCGACGAAAGCCAACAGCAAGAACAACAGGAGCGGGGCGACGAGCGCGAAGGCTCTGACCTTTTGGCCGCGGCTTACCCGGTGAAGTTGCTTCCTAAGCGATACTGAATCGGCGGTCGGCTCGACGTTCTCGACAGTCACCATGCTCACCGTCTCTGGGCTCTTGCCGGTGTCGTCACTTGGCGTCGAGGGCCCGACAGTCGTCCTGCCGCCAAGCGATCTGAATTTTCTTGTGCACGCGCGCCCACTCCGCACTTTCCCAGCCGTAGCGTTTGATGACGACATCCTCCCGACCGAACACGGCGACCCGAACGCGGACGTAGTCCCCGAGATAGAGAACTTCCAGAACTCTGGCCTCAAAGTTGTTTGGATAGGCTTCGGCCAAAGGATTCACGGCGATGCAGTCGGCCGGTACTGATACTCTCGTGCGATCGCCTTTCTGTTTCACCTTTACCGCGATCGCCTGCACGGTACCACTGCCGTCGATGTCGACCGAGCAGGTGGTTCCGTTCAGCGAGGTGACGCGCCCCTCCAGCAAGTTGTTGTCGCCGATAAAGCTGGCGACAAAAGAGGTTTCGGGCTCGCGATAAAGCTGCTTCGGCGTAGCCAGTTGCTCGATCTCTCCATCACTGAAGACCGCAATGCGATCAGATAGGACAAGGGCTTCGGATTGGTCATGGGTCACGTAGATGGTCGTGACACCGACGCGCTCGTGAAGGTGCTTGATCTCGACCTGCATGCGCTCACGCAATTGCCGGTCCAATGCGCTCAACGGTTCGTCCATCAGGACCAGCTTAGGCTCGAAGATGAGCGCGCGGGCTACCGCGACCCTTTGCTGTTGGCCGCCCGACAACTCGGCAGGCCGACGCTTCTCGTATCCGCCCAATTGAACCATATCGAGCGCCTGTGCGACGCGCCGTTGTATTTCATCCTTCGGCCTTCTACGGGCAATTAGCGGAAAGGCAAGATTCTCCGACACGGTCTTGTGGGGAAACAGCGCATAGTTCTGAAAGACCATCCCAATATCGCGTCGATTCGGCGGTACATTGTGCAGAGACCGGCCTGCCAAGCGGACTTCGCCGCGCGTTGCCAACTCGAACCCGGCGAGCAACAGAAGGGCCGTGGTCTTGCCCGAGCCGGACGGCCCCAGGAAAGAAACAAACTCGCCTTTGCGAACGTCCAGATTCACACCATTGAGGACGAGCACTTCGCCATCGTAGGTCTTCTCAACATTCACGAACCTTACGAATGCCTCGTGGCCAGATGAACCAGGAGTCGCTGCTTCGTCCCAGGCGGCGCACGTCTTCGGCAATGCTTGGTTCCACTTCTATATTTTAGTACTCACTTCGATATTTGAGATGTACCGATATCGGCTCATTTCTGTCAAACGGATTCTTCTGGCAACCTAATCACTCCTATTCGGCATGCCGCATATGCAACTTCGGTTAAACCGAGTCGTAGCCGGACGGATCGGTGGAACCGTCTTCAAGGATCAAATTGTGAGTCAGCAGCGATAGCTGCTCGGCGCAGCGAACGATTGCGTTGGTCAGTTGCTTTGTCGTATGCCTCTTCAACATGCGGTCTTTGATGCCACAGAGCGCGACCGCTCCAATGACTCCAGCATCCGCCAACTTGATTGGGGCCGCAACGGCGTACACGCCCGGGTCGAGTTCGACGTCGTTGATCGCATAGCCTTGCGTTCGTGTCGTCGCCAAGTCTTTTCGCACAGTTCGCTTGTTGACAACCGTGTTGGGCATGAACTTCTCAAACGGTGCTCGATTAAGTTCAGCCTCTACAATCTCGCTCGTTTGGAAAGCATAGATTATCTTTCCAGCGGCCGTGGCGTTTATTGGAAATTCGAAGCCAGGGTGAACCAAGGTTCGCGAACCGTGCGTTGGAAGGCAGAAATCTACCAACTTGATCCCGGACAAGGTGAGCTGTGTCGTGTAGCTGGTTTCGGCGAACTCTTCTGCCAGCTCCACCAATGCCGGTCGTGCGATGCTCTTCAGATTGCATAGGCCTACGCTAAGAGTAAGGACTCTATTCAAGCGACTACCGAGCTTATAAACCTTGGTTGCGGGATCAAGTGATACATAGCCAATGTCGATCAAGATTGACGTTGTGCGATGGGTGGTCGAAAGCGGTAGATTGGTTGCGGATGCGATTTCATTGAGCGTCAAGCCATCGCGAGATGCGGCAAGTACGTCGATCAGGTTCGCCAGCCGTCGAACGGGATTAGAGGTCGTCATCTTAGCTCAACCGATTTCATGCAGAAGTGTCGTATAATACTTATTTCCACCTACAGTCCATACATGAGTCGCGCGGAGAATGTAATCATCAAATTTAACTGTCAAACACAAGCTTACTTAGTTGATCGAATCCCCGATGCCCATCGTCCGGCACCAAATATCAGTCTCATAGATGACTACAGATCTGGAAGTCTGTGAATGGTGCTGTCACGTTGACGGGAACGAAGCGCAACTTGAGCGGCTCGGAGCCAAGGGCAGGCCGCTAGGCTCACGCTTCGCCAAACTTGGAACGACGCCGTTCGGCGTTCTTTGTCGGAAGCCCGGAACTTCGCCTTCGTTGTCGACGGCGCCCCACGGCGAGGTCGGCGCCGAACTTCAGGAACCAGCGGCGAAGAGTCTCGCAGCTGGCGTCCGGCCCCCGTTCGGCGAGCCTCTCTTCCACATCTCGAGAGCTCAGCGCGAACCTAGCGCACAGCCGGACAGCTCGGCGGATGACATCAAGTAGGAAGCGGCGACGTTTGAATGGCAGCTGGGCAAACTTCTAGCTTATGGCCGAACTCGTCTCCCGACCAGCCAGGTTCATGCGACGATGCCAGTCGGACTCTTCCGGGTTCTTCGCGGGCCCCTGAGTCGATGCCACATTGCAGGCGACATCAGGCCGGCCTTCTTATGCAAGCCTTGAAATGGCCGGGCGTCACCTTCTCTAGTGGAGGGTCGATCTCGGTACACTCTCTCGTAGCGATCGGGCAGCGCGTGTGAAAGGCGCACCCCGACGGCGGAGAGGCCGGATTCGGTACCTCGCCGCCGAGAATCACTCGGGTGGGGCGGACGGTAGAGTCCAGAACCGGGACCGCGGACAGCAACGCCTCCGTATACGGATGGATGGGGTTCTCGTAAATCGACCGGGTTGGACCGATCTCCACGATCCTGCCCAGATACATCACCGCCACGCGATCAGCTAGATAGGCGACGACGCCCAGATCGTGGGCGATGAACAGCACCGTCAGCGCGAGGTCGGCCTTGAGATCTCCGAGCAGATTGAGGATTTGCGCCTGAACGGAGACATCGAGAGCAGAAACGGGCTCATCCGCAACAAGAAAGGACGGCTGAACGGCGAGGGCCCGTGCAATTCCCACGCGTTGCCGCTGCCCACCCGAAAACTCGTGCGGAAAGCGCCCGGCATGATCGGGGCTGAGCCCGACGCGCTCCAGCAACGCGGAAACCCGATCCGCTCGCTCGCCCCCAGCCGCCAAATGGTGGATAATGTAGGGCTCGCTCAAGATGTCGCCAACCGTCATGCGTGGATTCAAGCTTCCATAAGGATCTTGGAAGACCATCTGCATCCTGCGGCGCAGCGCCTTCAATGTGGCCGGCGGCGCCGCGGTCACCTCCTGCCCGTCGAAGACAACTCTTCCCGCCGTCGGCTCGATCAGGCCCAGAAGATTGCGGCCCAGGGTCGTCTTGCCTGACCCCGACTCGCCGACCAGCCCGAGAACTTCACCGCGGCGGACGTCGAGGGAAACGCCGCGCACGGCGGCAACGTTTCCGATGATCCGATAAAACAGCCCACCTCGAATGGGAAATTTCGTCTCCAGCCCTTCGACCCGCACGAAGCTGGCGTCCGCTTCCGGCTCCGTGTCGTGCTTCTTCTCCAGCGGCCGGGGCTCCCGTGCCGCGGGCTTCGGGCTCGAGGCAAGGTCCAAGTCATGCCAGTAGTGACATCGCACCTTCCGACGACCTTGGATCCTCTCGAGTGCGGGCTCATGCTCTTTGCATTTTTCCGTGGCATGACGACAGCGCAACTCAAAAGAACAGCCGGCAATCGAGTCCAATGGATCCGGAAGGGATCCGGGTATGCTCTCCACCCGGCCGTGGCGGACGCCACCGGCACGATCTAGATGTGGAATGGAACCTAGGAGCGCCGCCGTATAGGGCATCCGGGGATTGGCAAGCAGCTCGGCTACCGGCGCCTCCTCGACGATCCGGCCGGCGTACATCACAACAACCCGATCCGCCACTTCCGCCACAACCCCGAGATCGTGGGTGATAAAAAGAATGGCTGTTCCCAGCTCTTGCTGGAGCTTTCGAATGAGATCCAGGATCTGGGCTTGGGTGGTTACATCGAGCGCTGTTGTTGGCTCATCCGCGATCAATAGTTTGGGTCCGCAGGACAAGGCCATGGCAATCATGACCCGCTGCCGCATGCCGCCAGACAATTGGTGGGGATAGGAGCGGGCAATCCGCCCCGGATCGGGAACCTTGACAAGCTCAAGCATTTCAGTTGCCGCGGCCAATGCTTCCCGACGGTTTCGACCCTTGTGAAGCATGACCGCTTCCGCGATCTGCTCGCCAACCGTAAAAACCGGGTTGAGGCTGGTCATGGGCTCCTGAAAGACCATGGAAATCTCATTCCCACGAATGCGATGGAGCTGGTGCTTGGGCATGAGAAGAAGATCGCGGCCCGCATAGAGCACTCGTCCATGGGAAATGTTGCCCGGTGGGATCGGCAGCAGTCCCATTATGGCGAGGCTCGTGACCGATTTTCCGCAACCCGATTCGCCGACGAGTGCGAGCGTTTCGCCCTGGGCAATTTCGAAACTGACGCCATCCACCGCGCGGGCGACGCCGTCCTCCGTCTTAAAGGAAACGCAGAGGTCGTGCACCTCGATCACGGGCGCCGAACGGCTTGCCTCCTTCTCACTCCTTATCGGCTGTCGGCCCGGATCCGTGATCGTCTGCATCGCCTAGTAACCGCGTCCGCGATCGATGAGGTTAACGAGCGGTTCGCCGGCGATCCAGCGCCGGAGATTGGCACAAAACAGCTCCACGATGTTGTCGCCGATAAACTGGGACGAGTGGGAATCGTGCGGTATTAACGTGACGTTCTTTGCCGTCCAGTATGGATGATCGGCCGGCAAAGGTTCCGGATGGAAGGCATCGAGGTAAGCGCCGCCGAGCTGTTCGCATTCCAGTGCCGCCAGCACCGCATCGTCTTGAAGAATCAGGCCGCGTGCGATGTTGATCAAATAGGCGCCCCGCTTCATGTGCTTGAGCTCCCGTGACCCGATCATACCTTCCGTCTCAGCCGTCAAGGGGCACGCGATCACCACGAAATCCGCCGATGGCAGTGCTTCGATCAGGCGATCCTGACGAAAAATCTCGTCGAAATGGTCGCACGGATCGGCGCTTCGTCTTACGCCCACCGTTCTAAGCCCAAAGGCCCGAGCGCGCCGCGCGGTCTCCGTGCCAATATGGCCGGTTCCAATGATGCAGATCTCCTTGTCGCGAAGCTCGCTGCACAGGAGTTCCTCCCAAATCTTCTTGTTCTGATTCTCCCGCCGCAGCTCGAGCTGCTTCACCCAGACTAAGATGGCCGCCATTATGCTTTCGGCGAGTGCCGCGGCGTGCACACCGGCGGCTTTGGTGATCTGCACATCTGCCGGTAGCAGATCCAGTTCCAAGATGTGCCCCACTCCGCTGCTGCACGCCTGCAACCAGCGCAAATTCGGCGTCACCAAAGCAGAGAAGGCAGCCAACGGAAGCTCATCCTTGTACACACTCCGCCCCGTTGCTTCGACCAGCAGAACATCAGCCCCGGGGTCAGGCACCCGGCCCGCTTCCAGCTCACCACGCGATGTGTGAATCAGCTCGATCCTGTCGGAAACGCTTTTGATCGCCGCGATGTGACGGTCGGTCAGCCAACGGCCGTCTGGAAAAGGCTTCTGATAGGATCGCGGTACTCCAGCTGCAACGATCCGAATCTTTGTCGGTTTCAATCTACGCTACTCCCTTCCTCACGCGATAGGTGGATCGCGTTTGCTACGGTTCGAGGTCTCAACCTGCACGTCCTACCTGACACCTTTCGGATCCAAGGCGTCTCGGAACCCGTCGCCCACGACGTTGAGCGCCATCACGACGATGAGGATGGCGAGGCCCGGAATGATCGACGCGTGCGGTGCGGTCAGCAGGAAATCCTGGCCGTCCGCGATCATGGAGCCCCACGAGGGGCGCGGTGGTTGCACACCGAGGCCAAGATAACTGAGACCCGCTTCCGCAAGGATCGATCGGCCGAGCTTCACGGTCGAGAAGACCATCAACTGGGCAATGCAGTGCGGGAACACATGGCGGAGCGCGATACGAAGCCGAGACGCGCCGACGGACTTGGCCGCGAGCACGAAATCTTGCTCGCGCAGAGACAGCACCATTGAACGGGTGAGCCGAGCAAACTCTGGAACAAGGGTGATGCCGATGGCGATCATGGCATTGCCAATGCTCGGACCGAGCATCGCGATGATCGCTATGACGATCAACAGCCAGGGGAACGCAATAACGATGTCCATGGCCCTCATAAGAAAGGCATCGATACGGGTATGCGCCGCCATGCCTGCCACCAAACCGATAAGCGCGCCGCCGATGAGTCCGATCGAGAGTGATATGAAACCGACGAGCAGGGCGATTCGGGTGCCTGCGACAATCCGTGCGAGCATGTCTCGTCCAAGCTGGTCCCTGCCGAACCATGCATCAGACGAGGGCGGCTCGAGGCGCGCCGCAAAGTCGGTGCGGTACGGGTCGACCGGGAGCAACGGCCCGAACAGAGCGCAAAGTAAAAAGGCGCCGATCACAATTAGGGCACCAATGACGGCGGGATTGTCGGTTAGGCGACGCGTAACACGCCGAAAAGCGGACGACCGCCCATGACGTCGCGGGTGGATCGGCTGTGCAGATGCACTCTCGTCCGCATCGCCGCCTTGTTGCGTGGAGGCGTTCATCCGCTTCGGGCTCTGGGATTAAGGAGCGCGTAAAGCAAGTCGGTTATGAGCGTGACAATGACCACCATGACAGCAATGACAACTATGCATCCCTGCACTGTCGGTGCGTCGCGTTCAGCGATCGAGTCGACAAGCAAGCGTCCGATTCCCGGCCAAGCGAACACGTTCTCGACCAGGATGGTGCCCCCCACCATGCTCGCCACCTGCAGGCCAAGCATGGTGACGATGGGCAATGCCGCCGGGCGCAAGGCGTGTTTGTTGAAGACGACTCGTTCCGGAAGCCCCTTCGCACGTGCGGTTCGAATGTAGTCCTCGCCCATCACCTCGAGCAGACTCGTCCGCGTAATTCGGGCGACGATCGCGCCATAGTGTGACGCCAACGTGAGTGCCGGCAGGATGACGCTCGACCAGCTAAACGAGCCCGTAGAGGGGAGAATTCCGAGTTTGTATGCAAACAGGTAAATCAACAGGAGGCCGACCCAGAACTCGGGCGCCGATACGCCGACAAGGGTAAAAAGCATAATCGTATTGTCTGCAAGGCTATAGGGTCGAGCGGCCGCGAGCATCCCGACCGGTAGTCCGATCATAACGGTGAAGATGATAGTTACCACGGCAAAATGGAGGGTGCCACGAACCGCCGGTACGATGCGCTCGATGACCGGCTCCCGGCTGCGGTACGACACGCCGAGATCGCCTTGCACGACATTTCCGACGAACTTCAGGTATTGCACGTAGGCCGGTTCGTCCAGGCCGAACCGCTCGCGCAACGATTCGGCATATTCCGGCGAGACGTTCTCGCGAGTCAATGCCGCAACCGGGTCTGCGGGATCGAGATAGAATACGAGAAAGGCGATGAATGTAATGGCAACCAGGACCGGGACAACCTGTAAAAGCCGACTGACAATATAGCCGATCATTGACCCATTCTCCGTGAGCTCTAAAGCTCCAAGTCAGTCACAAGCAAGGCGCAGGTACCCATGGGCGCTTTCGGCCAACCGTTCGGCCTTCGATACTATACCAAAATTCGGCGCTCGCCCCGCCTGGCGCGACAACTACGTTCTGGGTCCATCCGCGGGTGAACTCGGCTCTCATATTGGACCACAGGTATTGGACCACAGGCTACGCCATCAACCCGCTGTGCTACCGCACAGGTCTCGTTACGGGCAGCAGCGGACCCCTTGTCTTAATTCAAGCCTGACGGGATCGCCCCGCCAGGGGTGAACCCGAACCGGGGCGCACGAAGAAGATGGCGAGTTTATCTCCGCGATTCTTCTGTGGCCGCGCGCCCCGATCCAATCAAGGACAGCCAAGGTCAGCGAAGGAGCTTACCGCTCGAGACTGAGCTGCTCGTAGTAGAGCATCTTGGTCGCCGTGGGCCGCACATTCTTGACCGACTCTCTGTAGGCTATTGCGATCCGCGGCTGCCACAGAGGAAAGGCTGCAACCTTCTCGAAGAGTATTTCTTGGGCATTGGCAAACGCGGCTTGCCGGTCCTCGGCGGGGATCCCGGAGACGGCTCTCAGAATCAGATCGTCATAGGCTGGGTCACAGAAATGGCCGAAATTCCTCTCGCCGCCGCAGGTAAAGAGCGGATCGAGCTCCACGGCCGCGTCGCCAGTCCGAATGCCGTGGTCCCATTGCGTAGTCCCGAAGTCCGGCACCGGACTTTCGGCCTTGGCGGAGTCGATGGCATAATCGAACATCGTGGTCGAATGGACGATTCGGTCCAAGACCTTGACCTTCATATCAACGCCGAATTCCTGGAACAAGGCCTGAATCGCCTCGGCCACCTTTACTTCTTGCGCGACATGCGCGCCACTCACGTGGGTGAAGGCAAGCCTCTGGCCATCCTTCTCATAGAATCCCGACGATCCCTTCTGCCAGCCTGCCTCCTTGAGGATTCCTTCTGCCTTCTCCGGATCGTGCGCATACGCGAAGTCGGCGAAACCGAAGGTGCCTTTGGGAACAAAGCCGCCCATCGGACGGGCCGCCCGACCGAGTACTGTGTTTATCGCCAAATCATAGTCAATGGCATGGGCCAGCGCTTTGCGCACGGCCATGTCGCCGAGCACTTTGTGGCGCGTGTTGATAACCCACAAAACGGCGCGGAGCTCCCACGCGTCCACGACGCCGATGTCAGGATTGGCGATCAGGCGTTCGATGTCCGCGGACGCGACGGACTCAACAAGATCGACCTCCCCGGTCTCCAGGGCAATGCTTCGTGTCGCCGCTTCAGGCATGAACCTGAACCTGATTTGATCGATCGCCACCTCGCCGCCCCAGTAATTTGGATTGGCCTTGAGTACAAGCTCGGCGCCGCGGTCCCACGACTCGTACATAAACGGCCCTGTGCCGCTGGGCTGCTTGTTCATTCCTTCCGCTCCGACCTCGGCAAACTTCTTCATATCGCTGATGGACAGATGCGGCATGGTCATGATGTAGGGGAAAGGACCGTAGGCCGTCCTGAGTTTGAACTCGAGGGTCAGGTCGTCCTTCACGGTCATGTCCGCAATCGGCGCAAGGTAATCCGTCGCATAGCCCGGCTTATCCGGGTCGAGGTGCCAACCGAACGTTTCCTTCACGTCAGACGCAGTCAGCGAATTGCCGGAATGAAATTCAATGCCGCTGCGCAGCTTTAGGACGTATGTAAGATCGTCGAGCTGTGTGAGGCTCTCTGCAAGATGCGGAACCAGTTGCATGTTCTCGTCGAGATGCATGAGTGGTTCATAGATAGCCTGAAGGGGAACCTGAGAGGCGGGGCCAACGCTTGATTGGAGCGCAAGACCCGCCGGTTCCGTAATCGTTGCATAGCGTAGAGCGTCCGCCTCTTGCGCAACCGCCGCGAAGGCGCTTGCAAGAACGAGAGCGCCGCCTGCAACGGCCGATCCAAACTTCAAGCCAAAGGAACTTCGAACCTTGAGCATTTTTTGCCTCCCTCCGGTTTCTGAGGCCGTGGCGCAGATCGCCTATTGTCACATTGCACCAAGGCCAAACTTTTATCTGGCCACCGCCACTTTCACGCCAAACTGGACAAGCCCGATTTGTCCGACGGGCGGTCTGCGGCTCGCGTAATGCGAGCCACCGAGTCACAGGAGCTTTGAGTCACAGGAACTTTGTCCGCGTGCGTGCTGAACGCGAGTGACTCGTTGGACTTGTACTCTAACGACCGGCTTTAACTCTAATATACCAGGAATAACCAATGTATACTTTTGGAAAACGGAAGTTTCTTCCGTACTGTGGAATTTGCCGTTTCCAGAACTCTGTGTCCGTCCGATAAGACTTTTGATCCGTTAGAACCATTCGTGATCCGGTTTTGGCTACCGGTTCGTTTTCAGGATGTGGCCTGCGTGGACGCTCAAGAACCGTGCTCTCTTTGTGCGCAATGGGGTGAGCTATCCGCGCGATCTGGGCGACGCCGAGTGGACATTAATCGCTTCCATGGTACCGCCGGCCAGGCGCGGCAGCCAGCGGCGTGAGGTGGATAAGCGCGAGGAGCCGAACGGGGCTCTCTATGTTCTGGAGGCGGGCGGCCGGTGGTGCGCCTCGCCCAAAGACCTGTGGCCCAAGTGCACGACTATGTCCTGCTGTGGGGTTAGGACGGTGGGCTGGAGCGTATCCATGCTGCGCTTGATTTCATGATCCGGGACCTGGAAGGTCGTGAGGCCTCGCCCGATGATGCAGGACGAGGCGCTACGCTACGGTCGGCACAATGTCCTCCATCGCGGCTAGCACGTCGGCGTCGACGCCGTTCGAGGCGAGAGCTTCGCCTCAAAGTGGTCCAACACCTCCTGTGTCATCCGCACCTCTCCGAAAGACCTCGCGAAACCGAACAGCGCCGCTTCGTGAACGTCCTGTCCCAGATCCGAGGCGCACCCATCCTCGAGCAGTATGCAATCGTAGCCCCGGTCTGCCGCCTCCCGGGCCGTGGTCTCGACGCACGCTTCGGTGATCAGGCCACCGACAACGAGGCCGGTGATACCCATGTTGCGCAGAACTTGATCGATCGGGCTGGAACAGAAGGCACCGATAGAGTTCTTGGGTATCACGATCTCGCCTGGCTGCGGTCGGACTGCATCCATGATCTGGTAGTCGTCGGATTTCGGGTGCATATGCTCGTTCAATCCGATGGCCGCCAGGCGCGCGTTGTCGCGCCTTTGGCGGCGGGGGATCATATCCGTTCCGTCCGGCAGGAAGGACCCGGTCGTCGTGTAGACGACACGCAGTCCGTGCCTACGCCAGAAGGTCAGCAGGCGCACCTGGTTCGGGACAACGACACTCTGGACATGCGCAAAGAAGGCATCCGCAATCTCAGGTTCGCGAGTTCGCATATGACGGCCCCGAACCGAATTGGGGGTACTCGCTTTCTGCATGTCGACGATAAGAAGCGCGGTCTTGGTTTCATCGAGAGCGAGAGTTGGCGTGGGCTCTGCGGTCCACGACAGCTTTTCTCTCCAGCCTTTGGACCCGGACATGGATTGGGTTCTCCTATTGCGCCGGACCCAGACATGGCTCCCATCGGATATCCAGGTGAAGCCATGCCCGGTCGCGGGCGACGAATGAACCATGCCGGGAGCGTCTTCTGACCGCCGCAGCGCTCAAGGCACGCGCTCTTCTCAACTGGCGCCAAGGGCCATCGTGCCGACCGTCCGGACTCGCAAGTTTCCACGAGATCCATCCCTTGCCGGCGTTCATGGTGCCACGGCTCCGAGAATGCCAGCCGCCGAAGCGATGACCTGGGGACTCACATTAGTTCCCGCCAACAATTCGCTGCCGGGGCGCGTCAACTCACAAGCGCCATGTACGCAGAAACCTTCTACATGCAGGCTCGGGAGATACACGCCAAGCTTTAGTTTAGAGACTCGCTCAAACTCTGGTAAATCGGAAATAACCAATATAAACTACCGAAAAGCGGAGGTAAACGCCGCAGTGCGGGGCTTGATGCGCTGCGCGGTGTCGCTGCCGGGCCAGAATCCGGCAGGTCCGGTCAACGGCGGTTGGGCGGGGTTCGTCGTGATCGTTGAGGTGTGCCGCGAAGGCGCGGACGCGGCTGGGCGACCGGGAACAGGGGGCGGACCTTGCGCACTTTGACCGATCTCGACCTGCGTCTCATTCGCATCTTCCGTGCGATTGTCGAATGTCAGGGCCTGAGCAATGCTGAACTAGTGCTGCGCCTCAGTCCATCCCGGATCTCTGCTGGGCTTGCTGAGCTGGAGGCCCGCCTCGGCGTGCGCCTGTGCCAGCGCGGTCGCGCTGGGTTTGCCCTCACGGAGTCGGGCGCGGCCGTCTACGAGGCTTCGAACGACCTGTTCGAGGCCGCCGATCGGTTCTGCAATCGGGCTAGTATCGCCTCGGCCAATCTCCAGCGGGTCCTTAGGCTGGGTACCATCGATGCCGTCGCGACCAACAGCGACCTATCGCTGGCGAAAGCTCTACACAAACTAAGAAAGAAAATCCCAGAGCTGGTCATCGACTTCTTGACCGCCAGCCCGAGCGAACTCGAAAAGCAAATTACAACGGGGAGCCGCGACGTCGTCGTCGTCCCCGCCTTTCACAAAAAGACAGGCTTGAGCTATAAGAAAATACTGGACGAGAGGCACTCTTTATACTGCGGAAGAGGCCATCATATTTTTGACATGAACGACTCCGAGATCAGGCAAGAAGACATCGATAGTTCCTCGTTCGTCGCGCGCGGCTATCTTCATAAGTACGACCTGCAGCGAGTCGGGCACGGCAATCCCGAGGCCAATGTCGAAACCATGGAAGCGCAACTCGTGCTAATTCAGACCGGTGAGTACATCGGCTATCTGCCGACACACTATGCAGCGCCATGGGTTGCTCAGAGTGTTCTGCGTTGCATTATGGACAGTCAGTTGAGTTACAACTCGCCGATATATGCAGTGACTCAGAAGCAGGGGTCCGAAAACCGGTTGCTGCGCCATTTCCTGTCATCTCTTCCCGTCAGCAGGCCAGTAGGATGACGTTGTTGTCGCGTTGACGAGAACGAAACACAACTTGAGCGGCTCGGAGCCAAGGTCAGGCCGCTAGGCTCGCGCTTCACCAAATCTAGAGCGGCGCCGATCAGCGTTCCTTGTAGATGGATCGCTGGAGGAGATGGCGCCGATGGCGGAAAGTGCTCTGCGTTGCAGCGTGGATCGATAGGACGCGTTGTGCCGATCCGGGTGACTTGAACCTTTGCGTTTTGCGCTTGCGCCGCCGGATCTCCTTGATGACCTTCTCCGCCGGCTCCTTCGATTGACCGGATTTCTGTCTCATCTTCACTCCTTGGTGGTTACGATGAGCCAGAAATCCTCTCTTATTCAAACCCCTAAATCTGTCTCACAGGGGCTGACGTCAGACAGGGCTCAAGGAGGTAGTTCTCAATGTGATACCGGTCCCATTCGTACGAATCCGCCGCCCGCTCCACTGATCTGGAATCTTGATCCACGACGGAGAAGAACTTCGCACCAAGTTCTCCAGCCTCACTGGCCTTTCTGAGCAAATGGTGGAGGCGTTCCACTTGGGTTCGGTTCCCAGCTGAGATGGCATTGACCGCCTTGCCAAACTCTGGAAAAAGCGTGGTGGTCATTCGAACGTCGAAATCAGCATCACTACCACCTTCGAAGAATACTACCTTCGCGCCCGGACGGTATGTGGCGAGATCACCGACTAAATCTACAATAGCTCCGTCCAGCGCTTCTCCCAACTCAATGGCCTGAAGCTGATTTCCCGACTCATCGCAGATTTCCGCAGGCTGCATGTGATATACGGAGAACTCGGGCTGGCCAACGGCCTCCCGCAGCAAGGCGTCTGAATGAGTCATCAGCCATAGCTGGTTTTCGAGATCGCGACCTATATGGCGGTGATAGAACTGCGGAAACCCCCTAAGTAGGGCGGGATTGAGATGAAGTTCAGGCTCGTCTATCAAAACGATTGAGTTCTTCGGCGCGTTGTTCCGCAGTCGGAGATATCCAAACAACACTTCCTTTTCGCCGGAGCTCAAGTCATCGATGTCGTGCTCAGCTCCACTTTCGAGCTTCACAGGAAAATCAAGGGTTCCGTCTGGACCCGGCACAGGCCCCAAAACGCTTTCCTGGAAAGAATGTCGCGAACAACTCCTGCAACGTTTCGGTAAGAGAAGTTGCTCTACCTGAAACCTCCCCAGCCTGAGCAGAGATTAGGTCTCGGACATAGCCGGCTGCGAGTTCCGATTTCACGTTAGAGTACTTGTTCTGCCAGTTATAGAGCGCGTGTTGGCGAAGTCGTTTCTCTGAGGATTCGATGCTGAGGTTAATGCCGCCGAGCTGCTCCCGGTTATAGTTTCGCTGGGCTCCGTGGTAGTCGATGACCCCGAGGCTATCTGGCTCGTAGGTGCTGAAGAGGAGCTCCAATGCAGCGTTTGCGGCGGTGCTGTGCTGCAGATTCGGTTGCACTGTTAGTCCGGCGGTGAGAACGGGTTGGGCAAGAGCCTGGTTTACGAGTCGGACCTCCTCGGCTGTGCGACGTTCTACCTCGGGACCGTGAGTTCGCTGAACCTGAGCAACGGCTGCCCCACCTCCTAGATGAGCGTGAGCGTGCTGTGGGGCCACATCGTTCCAGACTCGGGCACGAATCAGGTTCTCCGCATTGCTTCGGAGGTACTCAAGCTCGCTCAAAGCCAGCTCAAAGTTTGCTCGGGTTCGGATCGGGCGACTCTGATCGCCAAAAATCCGAAAGATGTCTCTTCCAGGGCGGTCGAGGCGGATGTTGAATTCCCCCCACCACTGCTGATACTCGTTCTGCTGATATCCCCCGTAAGTAGACTTCAACAACCGAACGGCATGGTAGACTTGCGTCTTCCCGCATCCATTCGCGCCGGCGATAACCACCATGTCTCCCAGCTCCTCGAGCGAGAGACGCTTAGTGGCGCGGAAGTCCTCGATATCTAGATCGCGATCCTCATATCTTTGTTCCATTTTTACTGCGCTGCCCGGCCGCATTCTGAGCGCCCGCCGCTTCGCCAGCACGGTTCGCAAATACGGTTCGCAAAGAATGGGGCGCGCGGTTTGCGGGCCTAAGTATTTGTAAAATATGGTAGCGGGGGAGGGACTCGAACCCCCGACACGCGGATTATGATTCCGCTGCTCTAACCAGCTGAGCTACCCCGCCACCGGGCTTCGAGGCTGGGAGACTTAGGGCCTCCGGGGCTGGTCTGTCAAGCTGCGGCTCGGCGCCTCACGCTGGCGTGGGCGGGTGCCGTGCGCGGACCGAGGCTCCTTCTCAGGCTTGCGGCCGGGCGGCCTCGAGGATGGCTCGCAGGGCCGGGCCGGGGGCGAGGGTGCCGTAGCCGCGCCAGGGGTCCTCGAGGCGGGCGGCCGCGAAGTGGTCGGCGGCCTCGGGGGCAGCGTGGCGCACCATGAGGGAGGCCTGCAGGGCGAGCGCCAGGCGCTCCACCAGGCGGCGGGCGCTGCCCTCGTCCTTGGCCGCGCCGGCCTCCAGGTCCCGGCGCAGGGCGGCCGCCGCTTGGTCGAGGCGGGCGTCGGCGCCCTTGGCGGCGTCGAGCTCGGCCAGCAGGGCGGCGGCGGCCTCGGGCTCCTTGGCGAGGGCGCGCAAGAGATCGAGACAGATGACGTTGCCGCAGCCCTCCCAGATAGCGCTCAAGGGCGCCTCCCGGTAGAGCCGGGGCAGCACGGACTCCTCCACGTAGGCGTTGCCGCCCAGGACCTCCATGGCCTCGAAGACGAAGCCGGGCGCCCGCTTGGCGAGCCAGTACTTGGCGACCGGCGTGGCGACCCGGGCGAAGGCGGCCTCGGCCGGATCGGCTTCGGCCCGGTCGAAAGCGCGGGCGAGCCGCAGCACCAGCAGGCTCGCCGCCTCGCTCTCCAGCGCCAGGTCGGCCAGCTGGTTCTGCATCAGGGGCTGATCGATCAGGGTCTTCTGGAAGGCGCGCCGGTGGGCCGCGTGGTGCAGCGCCTCGATCAGCGCCCGGCGCATGAGGCCGGCCGAGCAGAGCGCCACGTCGAGGCGGGTCAGCTGCACCATCTTGAGGATGACCGCAACGCCGCGCCCCTCCTCGCCGAGCCGGCGCGCCCAGGCCTCCCGGTACTCGATCTCGGCAGACGCATTGGACCGGTTGCCGAGCTTGTCCTTGAGGCGCTGGAGCTGGATGCGATTGCGTTCCCCGTCGGCGAGCCAGCGCGGCACCAGGAAACAGCTGAGGCCGCCTGGCGCTTGGGCGAGGGTCAGGAAGGCGTCCGACATGGGCGCCGAGCAGAACCACTTGTGGCCCGTCAGCAGATACTCGGCCCCCTGCCCGCCCCCGCGGCCTGAGAGCGGCACGGCCCGGGTGCTGTTGGCCCGCACGTCGGAGCCGCCCTGCTTCTCGGTCATGGCCATGCCGATGTTGACGGCGCTCTTCTCCTTGGCCGGCACGAAGCGCGGGTCGTAGGCGGCGGCCCGCAGCGGCGGCTCCCACTCGGCCGCCACGGCGGGATCGACCCGGAGGCTCGGCACCGCGGCGAAGGCCATGGCGAAGGGACAGCAGACCCCGGACTCCGTCTGGTTCATGAGGAAGGCGAGCGCCGCCCGGGCCACATGGGCGCCCTCGCGGGGCTCGTTCCAGGGCAGGGCGTGGACCTCGGCCTCCCGGCCGAGCGCCATCAGCTCGTGCCAGGCCGGATGGAAGCGCACCTCATCGATGCGGGCGCCGAAGCGGTCGTGGGTGACGAGCTCCGGCGTGTGCCGGTTGGCGAGACGCCCCAGCTCCTGCACCCGGTCGCTGCCCACCAGGGCGTCGAAGGCGGAGAGCCTGTCCTCGGCCCAGCCGGCGCCGTAGCGGGCGACGGCGGCCGTCAGCACCCGGTCGCTCTTGTAGAGGTCGAGCTCGGGCAGCGGCGGCGGCTGGTTCTCCAGCGCGTGGGTCGGCTGGCCGAGGGCGTCCGGATCTGCGAAAACTGCGGGATCTGCGGTATCTGCGGGCATGGGCGGTCTCCGGCCCTGCACTCTATCGATGCTAGATGAAACGAACGCTAAAACAGCCGTCTGTCCATTCGCTGGAGATTGATTTCAGTTAACCGGAAGGGCCTTACGTCTTGTCGTCAGGATCCATCAGATAGAGGTTCTTTCCCCATCCTAGGACGATCTCATAGAGAACCAGTCGGTCCTGCCATTCCCTGAAGGTCGAGATGTACTCCCGAGCATGGCGCAAGCTCCTCGCACAATAGTCGGAATAGGTTTCATCAAGCCGCATCTCCGTATCCCACGCATCATAGGTATAAGAGAGCTCGGCACCGTTGTCTTTCATTGTCAGGACCTGGCCGCCCGAAACCGGCACTCCCGCGTCCTCCAATTCATCAAGCCCTCGCAAAGCCCACTCTCGCGACAGGCCCCTGCCTCCTGCTCCCATACGGCGAAGCGAGACGCCACGCGAGTTGTAGAGCTTCTTGAAAGACTCAAATGACATTGGCGTTTCGTGGCCGGTTCTCAGCGACGGATCGTGTCCACACCTTCGTGGAGCTTCACGCCGCCCGGGCCAGCGCCGCGCCGGTGATCCAGCCGCCGCCGAGGAGGCGGGTGCCCTCGTAGAAGACGGCGGCCTGGCCGGGGGCGATGCCGTGCTGGGGCGCGTCCAGGACGATCTCGGCGGAGCCGTCGGCGCCAGCGAAGACCCGGGCCCGGGCCGGCGCCTGGGCCGAGCGCAGCTTGACCTCGACCCGCCTGCCCTGCTCCCCATCGTCGGGGTCGTCCAGCCAGTTGACTTGGCCGACATGCACCCGGTCGCGGGCGAGCGCCTCGCGCGGGCCAACCACCACCCGGCGGGTCCCGGGGTCCAGGTCAACCACGAAGAGGGGCTCGGTCGTGCCGCCGATGCCGAGGCCCCGGCGCTGGCCCACCGTGTAGTGGATGACGCCCGCGTGGCGGCCGAGCGGCCGGCCGTCGAGATCGACAATGTCGCCGGGCTCGGCCGCGCCCGGGCGCAGGCGCTCGACCACCCGGGCGTAGCCGCCGTCGGGCACGAAGCAGATGTCCTGGCTGTCCGGCTTGGCGGCGACGGCGAGGCCGAGGCGCTCGGCCTGGGCGCGCACCTCGGACTTGGGCAGCGCGCCCAGGGGAAAGCGGAGGAAGACGAGCTGCTCGGCCGTGGTGGCGAAGAGGAAGTAGCTCTGGTCCCGCGCGCCGTCGGTGGCCCGGTGCAGCTCCGGCCCGGCCGGGCCCTCGCGCCGCGCCACGTAGTGTCCGGTGGCGAGCGCGTCCGCGCCGAGATCGCGCGCCGTCTCCAGCAGGTCGCGGAACTTAATGCGCTGGTTGCAGCGCACGCAGGGGATCGGCGTCTCACCGCGCCGGTAGGCCTCGGCGAAGTCCTCCATCACGGCGGCCCGGAAGCGCGCCTCGTAGTCGAGCACGTAGTGGGGCACGCCGAGGCGCTCGGCGACCCGGCGGGCGTCGTAGATGTCCTGGCCGGCGCAGCAGGCCCCCGGCTTGGCGACCGCCGCGCCGTGGTCGTAGAGCTGGAGCGTCACGCCGACCACCTGGTAGCCCGCCTCGGCCAGCAGCGCCGCGGTGACGGAAGAATCCACCCCGCCCGACATGGCAACCACCACCCGGGTCTCGCCCGGCGCCTTGGCCAGGCCGAGGGAATTGCGCCCGACTGGAAATTCGGTCTTCATGGGCCGGGACTATAGGACGCGGCGGCCGGGGCGCAAGCGGGTCGTTGCGACCCGGACGGTCGCACATGGGCCATTCCCTTTGCGGAGCGGCCGACTAGAATGCGCGCAGGGGAGGATCTGAAAATGGCGGGACACGGATACGAGAGCGGGCGGCTCAATCTGCCCTTCGTCGGGCACTGCACCTTCGCCAAGGCGCCCATCTGCACGGACTGGGAGGCGATCGACGCGGACTTCGCCGTGCTCGGCGTGCCCAACGACATGGGGACCCAGTACCGCTCGGGCGCGCGCTTCGGCCCGCGCGGCATCCGCGAGGCCTCGACCCTCTTCTCCTTCGGCCACGCCGGCGCCTACGACTTCGAGGACGACATCACCTACCTGCCCGCCTCGGAGGTGAAGATCGTCGATGTGGGCGACGCCGACATGGTCCACACCGACATGGCGGCGAGCCACGCCAACACCGAGGCGGCGGTGCGCAAGATCCTGGCGGCCGGCGCCACGCCCGTAGTGCTCGGCGGCGACCACTCGATCCACGATCCGGTGATGGCCGCCTACTCGGACCAAGCGCCGCTCCACATCGTCCACTTCGACGCCCACCTCGACTTCGTCGACGAGCGCCACGGCGTGCGCCACGGCCACGGCAACCCGCTGCGCCGTTCCTCCGAGAAGTCCTGGGTGACCGGCATGACCCAGCTCGGCATCCGCAACGTCTCCTCCTCCAACCGGGAGGACTACGAGGCGGCGCGCGCGGCGGGTTCGGAAATCCTCTCGGTGCGCGATGTGCGGCGCCTCGGCACCGAGGGCGTGCTGGCGCGCATCCCCGAGGGCGCGCGCTATTACGTCACCATCGACATCGACGGCTTCGATCCCTCGATCGCGCCGGGCACCGGCACGCCCAGCCACGGGGGGTTCCTCTACTACGAGGTGCTGGAGATCCTGCAGGGCCTGGCGCCCCGGGGCCCGGTGGTGGGGCTCGACCTGGTGGAGGTGGCGCCGCCCTACGACCAGAGCGGCATCACCTCGATCCTGGCCGCTCAGCTCCTGATGAACTTCCTGGGCTTCATCTACGAGGCCCGTCGGCAGGCGGCCTGACGGCCGGACCGAATGGCACAACGCAGCGCAACGCATAGGGGGAGGAGAACGGCGATGAGCGGCTACGAGACCCTGGCGGCGAAGCTCGCGGCCAAGGAGGTGGTGATCCTGGATGGGGCGGTGGGCACCCAGCTCCAGTCCATGGGCGTTCCCATGAACACATTCGCCTGGGCGGCGGAGGCGCTCCACAGCCACCCCTTCACCGTGCGGCGCATGCACGAAGACTATATAACCGCCGGCTGCGACGTCATCACCGTCAACTCCTACGCCTCGGCCCGCCACAACCTGGAGCCCCTCGGCCAGGCCGACCTGATGACGGAGCTCAACCTGCGCGCCGTCATGCTGGCCCAGGACGCCCGCGAGCGGGCCGCCGGGGATCGCCCGGTCTGGATCGCCGGCTCGGTCTCCAACTTCGGCCTCACCACGGGCGCCGAGCCCTATTCGGAAGGCGATTTCGACAGGTACTTCGGCCGGCGCAACGCCATCACAGAGAAGCAGTCCCGCGCCAACCTGCGGGAGCAGGCGGAGATCCTGGCCGAGGCCGGGGTCGATTTCCTGCTGGCGGAGTCGACCGGCAGCGACGCCCACCGCCACTGGGTGGTCGAGGCCTGCGTCGCCACGGGCCTGCCCGTCTGGGCCGGGTTCCGCTGCCACCAGAAGAGCGACGATCCGACCGTGCGCATCGGCTACGTCTCCGAGGAGCCCCTGGCCGACACCTTGCCCGGCGTCATGGCGCTGGGGGCCTGCGGGATTGCCATCTTCCACAGCTTCCCCTCAACCACCGAGGCGTCGCTCCCCATCGTCAGGGGGCTCTGGGACGGACCCATCGCCGTCTACCCGGAAGGCGAGCGCGAGGACTACGTGGACACCTACCGCGACGCCACCGAGGCGGTGCACGTCACGCCCGAGGAATTCCTCGCCTTCGCCAAGGGCGCCGTGGCCGGGGGCGTCCAGGTGGTGGGCGGCTGCTGCGGCATCGAGCTCGAACACATCCGGCCGCTGAAGGAGGCTCTGCCCAGCCACGTGGGCTGACGGCGCGGCGCGCCGACGCGATCGGACGGGGCCTCATCCCACCCGGCCGAAGATCTCCTTGAGGCGCAGCAGCGGCGCCCGGTCGCGCATGATGCCCAGCGACACCGAGAAATGGCCCTGGTCGCGGGCGTAGACGTTGGCCTCCGGCACGCCCCAGCGCCGGGCGAGCGCCTTGCCCCCGGCGGAGGGGGTGACGTCGTCCGAGTGGCCCAGAACCATGACCACCGCCGAGGGATCCATGACCGGCGCCCCCTGAGGCTCGAGCAGGGGCAGCCAGTGCTCCAGCTCGCCGACGGTCCAGCCTCGCGCCTGGATCTGGGGCGCCAGGTTCACCGAGCGCGCCAGGCTGCCCTCCTGGGCCACGCCCAGCATGGCGCCACTGGTCGCCACCAGACAGAGGGCGTCGGGGCGGTTCTCAGCCGGCCAGCCGTGAGCCGCCACCGCCGCCCGCTGGGAGGTGAGCGCGCCGAGCGAGACGCCACCGAGCGCGACCGGCGAGCTGCCGAGCCCCCGCGCCCATCGGATCAGCGCCGCGACCTCGGAAATCCAGGCCTGGAAGAGTTCGAGAAAGCCCATGGGCCCGAGCCCGATCGCCGGCTCGCCGCCGTACCAGCCCTCCAGCCGCCGCCGCGCATGCCAGGGTGCCTCTGGCTTGACCAGGCGCACGCCCTCTAGGGCCAGCTCGCTGATCATGTCGGCCGAGCCGCGGTACATCTCGGACTCCATGGCGATGCCGTGCAGGAAGATGAGGGTCGGCGGGTCCTTGATGTGCTCGGGCTCGATCACCCGGGCCCAGGCGCAGTCACCCATCACCGGCGCCGGATAGCGGATCCAGTACTCCCGGCCGTAGGCGCTCAGCACCGGGCGGGAGACCTCGATCTCCGGCTGGTCCGGCGCGGGATAGGCGCCCTCCAGGTCGGCGAGGCGCGCGCCGTGCTTGGCCTTCACCTCGTCCGGGCTCGCGACCTCCCAACGGACCGCGGGCAGCCAGGCCCTCATGGGCAGGAAGGCGAAGCGGGTGAGCATGAGCTGGTGGGCGGCGCTCTGGCGGGCCACCTCGGCGTCGACCCGCCCCACGGGGCCCGGGTCCTCCAGGCCGAAGAAGGCGTCCTCCCAGCGGGCCATCGCATCCCGGTAGGCCGGCCGCCGGTTCTGCACCAGCGCGAGACCCGGCTGGGCCAGCGCGCGCGGCAGGTTCGGGGTCTTCAGCTCAGCCTGGAAGCGCGAGAGCACGCCGTCGCTGGCCAGCGCCGCCGCCCAGGCCCGCGACAGGGGAAAGTAGCCCCGCGCCACGCTGTTGAGGGCGATCCAGTCGAACCAAGGGCGCAGCACCAGATCGCCCAGCACGCTCTGCAGGAAACGATAGTGGGAGGAGTGAGGCAGGCGCTCGGGGGCGGCGGAATAGGTCTCGACCATGACGGCAAAGATGGCGGCAGCGGACGGTCGGCACAAGCACTCGCGCAAGGTTTATGCGCCTTAAGCGCCGCTGCGGGCTATGGTACGAAAGACGAGAGGAAAACCTGTCCGACCGTTGCGTGCCATCGTTGCCAGCCCGAGGGAGGCCCCCCAATGACCCGTCCCAAACTCCAACTGTCTCGCAGCCTTGCCTGTCTGGCCGCCGCATGTCTGATCACCGCGCTGAGCGCGGCGGCACCCGCGCGCGCCGGGTCCGAGGGCTTTCAAAGCGCGCTGACCCCCTACGACTTCCAGACCCTGGTCCAGCGCCTGGAGATCGCGGTCGAGTCCAACGAGATGTTCATCGTGACCCGGGCCAGCGCCAGCGCCGGTGCCGCCAAGCGCGGCGTCACCATCCCGGGCAACATGGTCCTGGGGGTCTACCGCAACGACTTCGCCGTGCGCATGCTGGAGGCCAGCATCGCCGCCGGCATCGAGGCGCCGATCCGCTTCTACGTCACCGAGAACGACGACGGCACGGCCACCCTCAGCTACCGCACGCCGTCGGCCGTCTTCGCGCCCTACGAGGACGGCGGCGAGGCGCTGAAGGCAATGGCCCGGGAGCTCGACGCCATCTTCGCCGCCATCGCCGACCAGACGGTGACGAACTGAGGCCCGGCGAGGGGCGGGCGTCCAAGCTCCAGATCATCGGCGGCCTTAACCGCACCGCTTAACATCCTCCCCTGAAAAGCGTGCTATTCTAGCCGCTTAAGGGGGAAATATGGCAGGCGAGTTTAACCAAGAGGAGCGCTCGCGCCGGCTGCGCGAGGCGATCCGGGCTAAGCAGGATCAACTGGCCCGGCGGCGCGCGGCACGCGCGGCGGCGGCCTCCGGCCAGCAGCTCCAGAACGTGGCCGCCGTGGCCTTGATGGCCGCCACCGCCGCCTGGCTCGCGGGCTTCTCGCCGGAGTGGATCGCGGCGCTCGGGCTGATCGGCCAAGCTTTCGCCGCCCTCTCGGACATTCAGCCCCTCTTCCTGGGCGTCGCCGTCGGCTGCCTCTTCGCAGGCTTCCACCGGCTGCACGCGCAACGGGACGAAAGCGAACCGGGCCCCGCGCCTCAGCCGGCGACGCTCATGCTGTGGCTCGGCCTGCTGTTCCTCGCCCTCAGCCTGCTGCCGTTCGTTTCGTGAATCGCGCCGGCTGCCCCCGAGCGCGGGCGGCGCCACTTCAGCCGTCCCGGGCGGCCTTCAGGCCCATGTCCCAGAAGCCGATCTCCAGGCGTGTGGCGGCCCGGAAGGTCTCGACCAGCGGCGCCCAGCGGCCGGTGGCCTGCGGGTCGGCGCCGATGCGCCGGGCGGCGATACGGTCGAGCTGGGCGATGGCGCCTCGCGCCACCTCCAGGTAGTCCTCGCCGGCATAGGTCTCGATCCAGTCCAGATAGGGGCTGTCCGTCCGCCGGGTCGCCGGGTCTGCGATCAGCCTCAGGCCGATCTCGCCATATCCCACCACGCAAGGCGCCAGCGCCACCAAGAGATCGAGCAGGTCCCCGGCCAGGCCGCGCTCCAGCACGTAGCGGGTATAGGCCATGTTCTGCGGGTCCTCCGGCAGGGCCAGCATGTCCGCCTCGCTGAGCCCCCAGTCCTGGCAATACTTCACGTGCAGGGACATCTCGCCGTTGACCAGGGCGTCGAGGGTGGTGGAGGCGGCGCGCATATCCTCCAGGGTGTCGCTCTTGAAGGCGGCGAGCGCGTAGGCCCGGGCGAAATGCATGAGGAAGAGATAGTCCTGGCCCAGGTAGTGGCGGAAGCAGGCCTCCGGCAGGCTGGCGTCCCCCAGCCGGCGCACGAACTCATGCTCCACGTAGGCGCGCCAGTCCTCGGCGCAGGCGGCCTTGAGGGCGGCGAAGATGCTGCCCTCGGGCGCGAGATCCCTCAGGTCCGTCATGGCGTTCCTCCGGTCGGTTCCCTTCTAGCCGAGCAGCATGTTGTGGGTCTCGGCCGGAAGGGTGACCGTCAGGCCGTCGAGCTCCTCGGTGATGATGATCTGGCAGCCCAGGCGCGAGGTGGGGGTCAGGCCGAAGGCCAGGTCCAGCATGTCCTCCTCGTCCTCGGAGGGCTCCTCCAGGCGGGCGAACCAGGCGGGGTCGACGATCACATGGCAGGTGGAGCAGGCGAGCGAGCCCTCGCAGGCGCCCTCGATGTCGACGTCGTTGCGGTGGGCGATCTCAAGGATCGACAGGCCGACCGGCGCCTCCACCTCCTTGCGGTTCCCGTCGCGCTCGATGAACACCAACTTGGGCATGTCGCCAGCCTTCCGACCCTTCACATTCAATCTCGGGAATTGCGCCTTCCAGACGGGAACCTAGGTAGTGCCCCGGCCCGGCTTTGGCCAGGGCGATCTACGGCCCTCCGTCGCATCCGGGATCGCTACTCGGCGGCCTCGCTTCCGCTCTCCCGCAGGCGGCGGACCGCGGCCACGAGCTGCTCCACCGCCAGGTCGACTTCCGCCTCGCTGGTGAAGCGGCCGAGACCGATCCGCAAGCTGTCCCCGGCGCGCGCGTCGTCCTGGCCGAGGGCGCGAAGCACGTAGGAGGGCTCCACCGAAGCCGAGGTGCAGGCCGATCCCGTGGAGACGGCAAGACCGGGAAGCGCCGCGATCAGGGTCTCGGCAGCGACGCCCTCGAAGCTCAGGTTGAGGTTTCCGGCGAGACGCAGGTCGGGGTGGCCGTTCAGGTGGACCCCGACCAGGGCGTCCTGGACGCCTGCCAGCAGCCGCTCGCGCAGGGCTTGAAGACGCGCCGCCTCCGCGGTCATTTCCTCGGCCGCCAGCTGGCAGGCCTTGCCGAGCCCGACGCAGAGCGGCAACGGCAGGGTGCCGGAGCGCAGCCCCCGCTCCTGCCCGCCGCCGTGCATCTGGGGCTCGAGCCGCACCCGCGGACGCCGCCGCACGTAGAGGGCGCCGATCCCCATGGGGCCGTAGATCTTGTGGCCGGAAAGGCTCAGGAGGTCGATCGCGGATTCGGCCACGTCCACGGGGATCTTGGCGACGGCCTGGGCCGCGTCCGTGTGGAAGGCGATGCCGCGCTCGCGGCAGAGCGCGCCGATCTCGGCGACCGGCTGGATCACGCCGATCTCGTTGTTGGCGGTCATGATGGAGACCAGCACCGTCTCCGGCTCCAGCGCCTCGGCCAGGCGCCCGGGGTCGACCAGGCCGTCCGCCTCGACCGGCAGGTAGGTGACCCGGGCCCCTTCTTCCTCCTCGATGTAGCGGCAGCTCTCCAGCACGCACTTGTGCTCGGTCGGCAGGGTCACCACGTGGGGCCGGACGCCGCGCCTTCGCTTGTGGAACCGGGTCACGCCCTTGACCGCCAGGTTGTTGGATTCCGTCGCCCCGGAGGTGAAGACGATCTCGCGCGGCTCGGCGTTGATCAGGGCCGCGATCTGGGCGCGCGCCGCCTCCACCGCGTCCGCGGCCTCCCGGCCGTAGACGTGGTGCACGCTGTGGGGGTTGCCGAAGCGCTTGCCGTAGTAGGGCAGCATGGCCTCGACCACCCGCGGGTCCGTCGGGGTCGTCGCCTGGTAGTCCAGATAGATCGGCCGTTCGCTCACCCCAGCCTCGTGACCTCGTTGCGTCATGCCGTCCGTTCGAGCCGCGCGCCGGCCGCCTCGCCGCGGCGCCGGGTTCTCGAATAGAGGCCTTCCCAGGCCTCGACCAGCGCCTCCACGTCCTCGGGCACGCTGGCCCAGCCCAGGCTGACGCGGATCGCGCTGTCGGCGGCTTCCGCCCCCACGCCCATGGCCCCCAGCACGTGGGAGGCCTCGACCTTGCCGGAGGAGCAGGCCGCGCCCGCGCTGACCGCGAGACCCGCCAGATCGAAAGCCATGACCTGGGTCTCGGCCTTTACGCCGGGCATGACGAGGCAACTGGTGTTGGCGAGCCGCGGCGCCTCCGCTCCGAAGACCCTGGCCTCCGGCGCAATGGACTTTATCCCAGCCTCCAGTCGGTCTCGCAAGCGCGCCAGGCGGGCGAAGGCCTCAAGGCCTTCAGCGGCTTCGCGCGCCGCCGCGCCAAAGCCGGCAATGCCGGGCAGGTTCTCGGTCCCCGCCCGCCGCCGGCGTTCCTGCCCGCCGCCCCGCAGCAGGGGAGCGAGAGGATAGTCGCCGGCCACCAGCAGCGCGCCGACGCCCGGCGGCCCGCCCAGCTTGTGGGCCGAAAGGCTCAAGGCCCCGACCCCGAGGGCGGCGAAATCGAGCGGGATCTTGCCCGCCGCCTGGACCGCGTCGCAGTGGACCGGCACGCCGGCCTCCCGCGCGAGACGCGCCGCATCGGCGACGGGCTGGATCACGCCGGTCTCGTTGTTGGCCAGCATGAGCGAGAGCACGGCCGGCACGGGCTGGGACGCCAGCAGCTCGGCCAGGGCGGCAAGGTCGACCCGGCCGTCCGCCCCGAGGGGCACCCGCTCGGCATCGGGCAGGGCCCGCAGCACCGAATCGTGCTCGCCGGCCGAGACCAGGGCACGCCGACCGGCCGCCCGCACCAGGGCGAGGTTGTTGGCCTCTGTGCCACCGCTGGTGAAGATCACCTGAGCAGGCTCGGCTCCGGCGAGCGCGGCCACCGCCTCGCGGGACCTCTCCAGCAGGGCGCGTGCCGTCCGGCCGGGCCCGTGCACAGAGGAGGGATTGCCGCCGAGCGCCAGGGCCTCGTTCACCGCCGCCGCAGCAGCGGGCCGGATCGGCGCGCTGGCGTTGTAGTCGAGGTAGACGGAGTGGAACATGCGCGGCCGGCCCGCCGCCGGTCAACCGGCGCTGGATTCCGGGGCGGCGTTCTCGTCCTCGGCCAGGCTGCCGGTCTCGAGGACCTTTTGATTGACGACGTCCGCCAGGGTGACGGATTGCAGGTAGTGAAAGACCTGGTTGCCCAGCTCTTCCCAGAGGTCATGGGTCAGACAGCGGTCCGAGATGCGGCGGCAGACGAAGGGCTGGTTGGGCGTGCAGCGGATGGCGTTGGGCGGCACCTCGTCGACCGCAAGCACGATGTCGGCGATGCGCGTCTCGTCGGGCGTCCGCGCCAGCATGTAGCCGCCGCCGGGGCCGCGCACGCTTTTGACCAGGCCGCCGCGCCGCAGCTTTGCGAAGAGCTGTTCGAGATAGGACAGAGAGATGTCCTGCCGCTCGGCGATGTCATAGAGGGTCACCGGACCCGGCCGCGCCTGGGCGGCCAGATCCGCGAGCGCCATGACGGCGTAGCGGCCTTTCGCACTCATTTTCACGGGATTCAGCCCACTCCTGCAGGCCCGGAATTCAGCACTTCCCCGCCGGGGTTTCGCTGACCGTGCCGTCCTCATCTTCGCCGGACTCGTCGAGGCCGACGGTGTCTATGCCGTCGCCCGACCCAGCCCCGGCCTCGAGCTCGTTGACCCGCGCACGCAGGCTCTGCACCTCGTCGAGCAGGCCGTCGAGGGCCCGCGCCACCGGGTCCGGAATGTCGCCCGTCGGCGTGCCGTAGGCCACGAAGCGCTGCTGCTCCGGCTTCGCCTTGCTGGCCTGGACCGCCTTGGCCGGGATGCCGACCATGGTCACGCAGGACGGCACGTCCTTGGTGACCACCGCATTGGCGCCGATCCGCGCGCCGCAGCCGACCGTCACCGGACCCAGCACCTGGGCCCCGGAACCGACGATGACGCCGTCCTCCAGAGTGGGATGGCGCTTCTGATCGCGCTGGGCGTGGCTGTCGACGCTGGGAGCGACGCCGCCCAGGGTGACACCGTGATAGAGGGTCACGTCGTCGCCGATCTCGCTGGTCTCGCCGACCACCACGCCCATGCCGTGGTCGACGAAGAACCGCCGGCCGATCACGGCGCCAGGATGGATCTCGATCCCGGTGACCCAGCGCCCGAACTGAGAGAGCGCGCGCCCCAGGATGCGCCAGCCGCGCACCCAAAGCGCATGGGAAAGGCGATAGATCAGCAGCGCCTGGAAGCCCGGATAGAGCAGAACCACCTCGAAACGGCTCCGGGCCGCGGGGTCTCTAGCGATCATCGCATCGATGTCTTCGCGTAGATTCTCGAACATCTTACGACCTATCGTGCTATGATGCTCTTCCAGCTTCCGCTCCGGCCGTTCCGGGGTCGGAGGTCTTTTTTCGGCGAAGCCCGTGTATGTGGATATAGTTTGCCTGACCAAAACGGTCAAGTTTAGCCGCCGAGGGCCGAGGCCGGGACTTTAGTAGGACCTAAGGGGGAGTGGGACCAACCCCGGGTTGCGGCACGGCCCCTCAGGGGCCCGCCCGGCGCGAGGGGGTCGTGTTCCAGACAAGATGCCATGCCTGAGGTGATTTTCAACGGACCGGAGGGACGTCTCGAAGGACGCTACCAGCACAACCGGTCGCCCAACGCGCCCATCGCGCTCATTCTGCATCCCCACCCGCAGCACGGCGGCACCATGAACAACCGGGTGGTCTACTCGCTCTACCACGCCTTCGCCCGCCAGGGCTTCTCGGTGCTGCGCTTCAACTTCCGCGGCGTCGGCCGCTCCCAAGGCCACTTCGACCGGGGCGAGGGCGAGCTGTCGGACGCGGCCTCGGCGCTCGACTGGCTGCAGACCTTCAATCAGAACGCCAGCGCCTGCTGGATCGCCGGCTATTCCTTCGGCGCCTGGATCGGCATGCAGCTCCTCATGCGCCGGCCGGAGATCAAGGGCTTCATCTCCGTGTCGCCGCCGGCCAGCCTCTACGACTTCAGCTTCCTGGCGCCCTGCCCCTCCTCGGGCCTCATGGTCCACGGCGACAAGGACGACAGCGTGCCGCTGGTGGCCGTGGAGAAGCTGGTCCACAAGCTGCAGCACCAGCGCGACATCCAGATCGACTACCGGGCCGTCCCCGGGGCCGACCACTCCTTCCGCGACCACATCGAGGAGCTCGAGGCCCACGTGGACGACTATCTGGCCAAGGCGCTCAACGAGGAAACGGCGGCCACCGCGGCAAGATAGTATCAGCCAATTCGGCTGCGGGTGCGCATCCTATTTGAATTGTGGCATGTACCTGAAAGAAGTCCGTGCATGGCTCACTCGGAAGCAGTTTCGAAAACCATTTAACAAACCAAAACTTGGAACCTTCCAATGTTGTTTCGTTTGATGCATTAGGCCACTATGCGACTATGAAACGCCTGTATCTTTGAAAATCGAAAATCAACCGGAACTCAACATGTCAGCCTGATAATTAGCTTGCCTTGAACACGCGCAACATCTAGCGCTTGAAATTCGCCTCACCCAAACTGCACCATCATTGCAAACTAGTATTAAGAACCATCGGCAAATTTTCTACATCGACCAAAATGTGGAAATAACAGTGGTTGGCTTGAATTACTCTATACTTCACATCCCCAATCGCAGAGCTCCAGCCTTATTGTACACTTCACATAAGTTTCTAAAGGACAATTACGTCAAGGCCAATGTAAGATCTGCCATCGGAGCGGGATGTCGTCGGCCTTGCTGTCGACTAGCACCACTGCTTCCCTCTCAAACTCCTGTAAGAAATCCATTGCAGATTGGTATCTGTAGTTTCCTTTGAGAGGGTCGATAAACTCCATGACGGTCTCTTCGTACGTTTCTCGTGTCTCTTCTAGAGAGCTACCATACATGCCCAACAAGACGACAGCGTGAGAATTGATTCCATCTCCCAAGATAATCCAAAGTGGTCCGTAGGATTCCAACATTTCCCGAAAACCCCAAAGAAAATAGTTGGCCGGCGGTTTTGCAACCATCTCCGCGTCGCGAACGAATTCGCGCTCGCTCCCACCGGGCAATCCACTATCGTTGACAAAGTAATCAACGTAACGAGATCCCAGGTCTGAGATGGCGTCCCCGACGGACCAGTCCAGGCCATCCTTCCAGGACCTCATCATCGCATAAACAGTCGCCCAGCAACCCATAGTCGTCGATTGCTTAAGCGGCCGCATGTCATACGCGATCAAGGTATCTTTGTCAGGAAATGAGCGCCGAGCCTGAGAATCGCTTATGATCTGTGTGACGGGGCCCTTGCCGGTAAGGATTGAGTTGGTTGAGTCTCCACTGCCGGTCGAAGCGAGATCATAGCCAAAATTTGCAAGAGCGACATCGTCCCGTATGCCCCAGACAAGTTGACGCCCAGTTAAAGTAGTCTTGTTTGTTTCAGTCGTGTCGGTTGTCACGCCTATCTCCAAAGCTAGAGCCTTGGCTGCTTGAGCTTTTGCGTTGGCATCTAAATCTCCCTGAAAGTCAATCAAATATTCAACGTCCGCCACCAAAACTGATTTTACCATAGAGATCGGTTTCTCATTGGTTAGACGAAACTTAATGGCGCTATTACAATTGGTCGTACGTTTATCAAAACCGTCGAACACAACGGAATCGGGAACTTCTAGGAGCTTTAGATTGGATAGTGTAAATTGCACAGAACGAATAGCATCTAAAGCTAGATTCGCTTTCCAATCATTCATCAACTCAGCATCGACAGAGAATTGCGGCGAAAGACTTGCTTCAAACGACAATTTCATCGACTCCGACGATGCAATCAATTCGTCGTTCTGGAGACCCAGCGCCTCACGCGGCTGACATACAATACTCAAATGAAGAGGGTCACTGTCCAGCACTTCCACCCAGGTGCCTGGCAAAAACAGATTGGATGGCGGTCGCAACTCCACAAAACCGTTCTCAACCAAAACAGATCCAAGACGCACAGCTGACGTCTGTGATCGACCAAAATAGATGTACAGCGCGGTAATGACTATCGCTAGCCCGGCAACGCCTGCAATCAAAGCGAATCTAGCTCTGTTAGCCATCGCTAAACCTGGAGTACAAACTCAGTCCTCTGTGCCAATTGCACTCAAGGGCACATACCGCGAATTTGAGATTCATATCAAAATCTGGATTTGAGCGGTTCTGTGCGCGCCTACCTTGGAACGCAACAACATTGATAGCAGTAGCACATTACGGCACCGAGGGGTCCGGCTTCGAATGAGTACGAGACACCTTCTGGGATAAACATCCAATCACCAGCGCTTAGCTCTTGCCCGCCGTACACAATCGATCCGCCCGAAACGAATCGGATACCAGAGCCCTCTTGGTGACTGTGTTCATCGATCCGAGTGTTAGGCTCAGCTATGGATATAAAAAACTGCGCGCCCTTTCCCTCCCAATACACTGGCAACTGCCATTTCGTGATTCCTTTAGGGGTCGTGGCAATGTTCAGGGTCTCACGCAACCTCTGACCGATTGGATCGCGAGAAGTCACCACTGTATCTCTCTTATCTGGTGAGAGACCAAGAGTGTGTAAGGCTTCATTGATACGTTGAACCCCCTCGTCAAAGGTTATGAACTCATATTCCTTCCCAGCCATGACTTCGTCCTCGTTTGTTGTTCCAGAGGGAACACCATTCAAAATCGGTCACTGAAAAGATACTCGCAGTGATCGCAAAACGAAACAGATTTATCGATTGTCTTCTTTTGAGGTCACAGCTGTTGTGGCTCTACGCCGCTGTCTCGACTGGTCACTCAATGACCTCAAAACACTTTTCCAAATTGGACTCTCACGTGTCCCTATAACATATTGTTTTTGTACGATATTCTTAATCTGACTCAAGCGGTTCGTCGCACCACTCCTGCTTCACCAAGATTCCCGCACAATGTAAGCGCCCACCGGTCGTGGGGGCTTGCACGCCCGTGGTCGAGGGCAGCGACAGCGGCAGCCCGAGCAGGCTCCTGACGGCGAGGTAGGCGAAGGCCTCGGCCTCCAGGGCGTCGCCGTTCCAGCCGACCGCCTCGACGGGCTCGACCGGCACCCCGACGCGCTCCGCGATCGTCGCCATGAGGACTGGATTGTGGCGGCCGCCGCCGCAGGCCAGCCAGCGCAGCGGGGGCGTCGGAAAGTGGTCCCGGGCCTCGGCCACCGCGGCGGCCGTCACGGCGCAGAGGGTGGCCGCCCCGTCGGCTGGCGCCAGGTGTTCCAGCCCTTTCAGGCCGAAATCCTCCCGGTCGAGGGACTTGGGCGGCGGCCGATCGAAATAGGCCCCCCGCAGGAAGGCTTCCACAAGGGCCTCGTCGATCCGGCCGCCGGCGGCGAGGCGCCCGTCCTCGTCGTGGGAGCCGCCGGTGTGGCGGGAGACCCAGTCGTCCAGCAGGGCATTTCCCGGCCCGGTGTCGAAGGCCAGGATCCGGCAGCCGTTACCGTCTCCCGTGTCGGCTCCGGCGAGGTCGCCCGGGCCGATCCAGGTCACGTTGGCCACGCCGCCAAGGTTGAGGACCGCCAGGGGCCGCGGCAGCTCCGCCGCTCGGGCCAGGTGATAGAGCGGCGCGAAGGGCGCCCCTTCGCCGCCCTCGGCCACGTCTCGTGACCGAAAGTCGCAGACCACGTCGATCCCCGTCTCCGACGCCAGCAGTCCGCCGTCGCCGATCTGCTGGGTGCGCCCTTCCTGCGGCGCGTGCGCGACCGTGTGGCCGTGGAAACCGACGACGCCGACGTCGGCGGCCGGGATCCCGGCCTCGAAGAGGAGCGCCCGGACGGCTTCGGCATGGCGCAGAGTGAGCCTCCGCTCCACGTCCGGCAGGCTCTCGCGCTCGCCCCGGCAGACGGCCGCCAGCCTCCGGCGGAAGTCCTGGTTGTAGGCCAGGCTGAGCGAGGCTCCGGTCTCCACGGACGTCCGCCCGTCGCTGCGGATCAGGGCCGCGTCGATGCCGTCGCGCGAGGTGCCGCTCATCAGGCCGAGCGCCCAGGCCGCCGGATCCCAGCCCTTGTCGTTTCTTGTCGTCATGGGACTTGCGAGTTGTGACCTGCGAAAGGTGATCGGCGAGCCGGCGGGACGCGCACCAGTGGGTCGATTGAGAAGGGGCGGCGATTGTGATAGACCAGCGCGCCTGCGACAAGTGGGCCTTGAACACCCCCTCAACCACGGACGGCCCCGGCCCCGGTCAACCCATGTCGGCACCCAAATCCAGCTTCCTGCGCGAGATGGTCGAGCGCGGCTATCTGCACCAGTGCACCGACCTGGAGGCCCTCGACGCCCTGCTGACGAAGGAGGTCGTAACCGGCTACATAGGCTTCGACTGCACGGCGGATTCGCTCCACGTGGGCAACCTGCTCCAGATCATGCTGCTGCGCCGCCTGCAGCAGAACGGCCACCGGCCGATCGTGCTGATGGGCGGCGGCACCACCAAGGTTGGCGACCCCTCGGGCAAGGACGAATCCCGCCAGCTCCTGAGCGAGGACCAGATCGCCCGCAACATGGCGGGCATCCGCGGCATCTTCGAGCGCTACTTGAGCTTCGGCGAGGGCGCGAGCGACGCCCTCATGGTGAACAACGCCGACTGGCTCGACGGCCTCGGCTACATCGACTTCCTGCGCGAGTACGGCAGCCACTTCTCGGTCAACCGCATGCTGACCTTCGACAGCGTGCGCCTCAGGCTCGAGCGCGAGCACCCGCTCACCTTCCTCGAGTTCAACTACATGGTGCTCCAGGCCTACGACTTCCTGGAGCTGGCGCGGCGCAACAATTGCGTGCTGCAGCTCGGCGGTTCTGATCAGTGGGGCAACATCGTCAACGGCGTGGAGCTCGGGCGCCGCATCGACCGGCGCAGCCTCTTCGGCCTGACCTCCCACCTCATCACCACCGCCTCCGGCGCCAAGATGGGCAAGACCGCCGAGGGGGCGATCTGGCTGAACGCCGAGCGCCTGTCGGCCTACGACTACTGGCAGTTCTGGCGCAACACCGACGACGAGGACGTGGGCCGCTTCCTCAGGCTCTTCACCGAGCTGCCCCTCGACGAGATCGCGCGGCTGGAGGCCCTGGAGGGCGCCGAGATCAACGCCGCCAAGAAGGTCCTGGCCAACGAGGCGACCCGCTTGTGTCACGGCAAGGAAGTTCTGTCAGAAATTCAAGAAACCGCCGTAAGAGTCTTTGAAAAAGGCGGAATTGGCGATTCTCTCCCGACCATCGATGTCGGCCGGGGCGAGCTGGAGCAGGGCATCGCCGCCTACGAGCTGTTCCGCCGCAGCGGCCTCGCCGCCAGCAACGGCGAGGCCCGGCGCCTGATCAAGGGCGGCGGCGGGCGCCTCAACGATCAAAAGATCGCCAGCGAGACCGCCACCGTCGGCCTCGGCGACACCAGCGAGGACGGCCTGATCAAGCTCTCGGCCGGCCGCAAGCGCCACGCCCTGGTCCGCGTAACCGGCTAGGGCCAACCGGGCTGCGTCCGTCCCCGCTTGGGTCGGGCGCGGCTCTTGTAAAAGCTTCTAATTCCAATCGCTTCGTGGTATTTTTTGATATTGCGATTTGAGATCTCTATCTGAGCATCAATGGCTTTTCATCCGACGAAACTTGCAGGTCCCGTCCTTCTGCTGGGATTTCTTCTAGCCCTCGGTGGCTGCGCCAAGCACGTCCCGGAGACCCGACTGGCGGACCGCTACTGCTACCGCACCCTGGCGGAAGTGGACTGCTTCTTCGCGCCCCAGCCCGGCCAGGAAGCCCGCCGGGTCGGCTGGTGGGACGGCCCCATCGCCGAGTGATCCGACCCCTCGGCTTCTTTAGCGTTCGATTTCCCGCGGGAAGACCCGCGGCAGCTCCTCGTCGCTCGCCTGGCCGTTGCTGGGCGAGAGACCGAAGAGGCCGCGCAGGAAGCCCGGCGTCAGCACGGAGAGCGGATTGACCCGCACGTCGGGGTCGCTCAGCTTGCCGTCGATGCCGTAGACCACCGCAACCAAGCCCTGGCCTTCGCCGCCCGTCAGCAGGGGACCCAGAAGCGGAATTCCGCCGATGATCCGGTTCACCGTGTAGGCCGGCACCACGGTGCCGTCCAGCTCGATCTCGTCCCGATCGAAATCGAGACGCCCCTGGGCGGTCAGGCCGAGCGCGGGGCCGTAGGCGCGGACCAGCTCCGTGGTCACGACCCCGTCCTCCAGGGTGAAATCGCCCACCAGGCGCTGGAACCTGAGGCCGTCGCCGGACAGCACGTTGGAGATGCCGGCGAAGGAGGCGAGGCTGAGCAGCTTGGCCATGACCGGCGCTTCGCGCAGCACATAGTCCTGGGCCTCGATCCGGCCGGCCATGGGGTGATAGGGCGCCGGCCCGGCGGTGCTCGCCCGGACCTCCAGGTCGCCGCCTTCGACGGTGTCGATGATGCCGAGCGCCCGCAGGCCGGCCCCCATGTCGTTCATGCGCACGTCGAGGCGGTAGTCGCCCTCCTCGGTCGGCCCGAACTCCATGTCGAAGCCCTTGACCGTCAGCAGGGCGCCTGTTGCGTCTTCTACCTGGGTGCCGTCGCTGCGGCGCATCCAGAGCGCCTTGGGCACCTCGCCGTGCACCACCACCCGTTCCCAGCCGTCGTGGGAACGGTCCAGGTGCAGGTTGACGTTGCGCAGGTAGCGCCCCTCGGCGAAGTAGACGGCGTCCAGGCGCTGGGCCGTGATCCGAAGGGGCGTCTCCGGCGGGCGCCCCGACGCGGGCGCCAGCTCGGGCTCCGTGTCGTCTGCCCCCTCCTCCGACCCCTCGTGCAGGAAGGCCGCCGCGTCCAGCACGCCCCGGCCGAGGTCGAGCGCCAGGCCGTCGCCCTCGCGCGCGATCTCCACGCCTCGCAAGGTGGTGCCCCGGTAGGTCAGCTCGTCGAAGCGCAGCCTGCGGAAGTCGTGGCCGCCCTCCTGCAGCTCGCCCTGCCCCCGCGCCCGCAGCGTGCCGGCGGCCAGATCGAAGGCGTTGAGGCCGACGATGGCCTCCTCCGCAACCGCCAGGGAAAGCCGGAGGGTGCCGTCCTGGTTCGCCGGCTTCTCCCAGTGCAGGAAGGGAAAGGAGAGGCGCGCGTCGCGAAGGTTGGCGGCCAGCTTGAGGTTGCCGGTGCCGTCCTGGGCGATGGTCGCCAGGGCGGAGGCCGCGACCGGTCCCGAGAGGTAGGGCTCCAGGTCCAGCGCCAGCCTGCGCTGGCCCGCCGGATCGAGATTCGGAAAGTCGAGCGAAAGCCGGGTGCGGACCTCGGCCGCGCCGGTGAAGTCCTCCTGCCAATCGAGCTGCGCCGGGACGCCTGCGAGCGCCAGCGGGCCCTCGAGCACAAGGCCCTGCCGGTCCGCCGTCAGGGCGAGGTCCATGTCGCTGGCGTCCTGGCCCAGCAGGAAGTCGTCGACGGCGCCCTGCCGGATCTCGGCCTCGGCCTGGATGTCGACCTGGTCCAGGCTCAGATCGTCCAGCAGGGGAAAGGCGAGGGCGAGGCGCACGTCCGTCTCTCCGCGGGCGGTCCCGGGATCGACATCGGTCCGTTCCATCAGGTCCAGGCGGTCTTCTCCCAGCAACTCAAGGGCGGCGCTCAGCGGCCCGGCGATGCGGCCGTCGATCTCCATATGGCTGTCGCCGCTCAGCTCCAAGAGGTCTATGTCGAAGTCCCGGAGCTCAAGCGCGCCCTCGCGACCCTGGTTCAGCTGGAAGCGCAGGCTGTCCGGCCCGAAGCTGGCCTGCCCGCTCACCCCTGTGATGGCCGGCATGTCGTCCAGGTAGCGGACCGTCATGTCCCGCAGGTCGAAGCCGCCCTCGAAGGCGATCAGCTCCAGGGCCTCGAAGTCGCCGTCCGGCACCCGGGCGGCAAGCGACAGGCGGGCGTTTTCCGCGGACCCGCCGGTGACGTTCTCGAGAGTCCAGGAACGCCCGTCGGGCGCCAGCATCTCCGGCCAGTAGTCTCCCAGCTCGTCCGCGGGCAGCGCCGAAAGCTCCACTGCCGCCGTGATATCCAGATCGCCGCCCAGGCCCTCGACCGACGAGGTCATGGACAGCGCCGGCCCCGGCGCCTCCTGGCTGCCGAAGCGCAGCTCCGCCTTCGTCACCTCGACCCGCCGCTCCGCACCGTCGAAGCGGCCCTCGAAGCGGACCCCGGAGACGGCCCGCGGTCCCGGCAGATAGGGCGGCGCCGAGATCTCGCCCGCGCCGCCCCGCGCCTCGAAGACCGCGTCCGTGACGTGCCCCGTCGGCGTCAGGGTGGCCCGCACGTTGGCCTCCATCGGCACGCGGATGCCCGAGAGCGCGGAGGGCAGCGGCACCACCGCCGCCACGGCATCGGCGTAGAAATCGGTGAGGCGGGCGGCCACGGTGATCTCCTGCTCCGGCTCGTCGAACAGCACCGCCATGTTGGCGTTCGCCATCTCCCGCCCGACCGCCACCTCGAGGCCCAGGAACACCGCCACGCCGCGCTTGTGGCGGCGCATCTCCATGCTCGCCTTGGGCGCGACCCAGAGCGCCCGCAGCCGGCGGTCGATGACGATGAACTGCCCGTCGACCACCCGCACGGCCCTGAGGTAGCCGCTGGGGTCGCTATAGTCCGGCGGCCGCAGGAAGAGGTCGACAAGGGCGGGCAGCACGCCCGAGAACTCGGCCGCCTGGCCTTCGACCTGGACCTCCTCGGCCGTGCTCTTGGTCGCCAGCTCGAAGTGGCCATCGGGCTCGCGCGCCAGGGTGACCCGTGCATCGATCACCTCGATCTCCGTCGGCGCCACCATGCCGCGCATGAGCGCCCGCAGGCTGAGGGCGACGGAGACCTCGGGCACCGCCGCGATTGCCGAGCCGTCCGGGCTGCGCACGATCACCCGGCGCGCCCGCAGGTCGAGGGTGCGCGCCCAACCCTCCCACGTAAGGATGGTCTCGGAGATCTCGACCGTGAGATCCCGCTCGCCGCCGGCGAAGGCCTCCTCCAGATAGGGCGTGAGGACGTCCACGGCGATGGGCCCGGTCGAAAGGCGCCAGACCGCGATCCCGGCCAACAGCCCGGCCGCGGCCACCAGGCCGATCACCACCTCGATGAGAATTCTGGCCGAACGCGTAACCACCCGCGACCCCGATCGGAAGCGTCAGTTTGCTGCACCCAGGAGACCGCTACCCGGGGGCAGCCCTTGACCCGGGCATTCGCGTCTCGCACCTTGACGTGGAGCGAGTCAAGCCTGCGAGGAGACCTTGTTCTTCTTTTCGACCCCGGACCAGTTGCCGTCGGTCGGCGATGCTGAACGGGTCACCATCGGATTACAGCATTGGAATGAACAGATCGCAAAGCTGGAGGATCCCGGCTTGGCAGAGTTTGCCCGCGATCTGCTGGACGATCCTTGCGGCGGCCGTTTCCTGCGCGCGGTCTTCGCCGGCAGCCCCTTCCTCAGCGACGGCCTGATCCGGGAAATGGCCTTCCTCCGGCGCTTGCTGGAGGAGGGACCGGATCTTGCCCTCCGGTCGCTGATCGCCGAGGTGCGCGATCCGGAGCTGGCCAAGCGCGAGCGCGCGGAGGTCATGCGCCGCCTGCGGGTCGCCCGCAGGCACGCGGCGCTGCTTGCAGCCATGGCCGACCTCACCGGCACTTGGGACCTCGACCAGGTGACCGGCGCCCTCTCCCGCTTCGCCGCCGCGGCACTGACGGCCGGTCTCGGCCACCTGCTCCACCAGGCCGCCCAGCGCGGCGAGCTGGCCCTCGCCGACCCGGAGCAGCCGGTCCAGGACTGCGGGGTCACCATCCTCGGCATGGGCAAGCTCGGCGCCTGGGAGCTCAACTACTCCTCGGACGTGGACATCATCGTGCTGTTCGAGCCGGAGCGGATCGACTATCGGGGCCGGCGCAGCACCCAGGAGGCCCTGGCCCGCATGACCCGGGACCTGGTGACGCTGCTGGAGGACCGCACCGGCGACGGCTACGTCTGCCGCGTCGATCTGCGCCTCAGGCCCGATCCGCCAGCCATGCCGCTCGCCATCTCGATCGACGCGGCCCTCACCTACTACGAGAGCATGGGCCAGAACTGGGAGCGCGCCGCCATGATCAAGGCGCGGCCCGTAGCCGGCGACCTCGAACTGGGGAACGCCTTCCTGCGCGAGCTGGACCCCTTCGTCTGGCGCAAGAACCTGGACTTCTGGGCGATCCAGGACATCCACTCGATCAAGCGCCAGATCCACGCCCACAAGGGCGGCGCCGAGATCGCGCTGCCGGGCCACAACATCAAGCTGGGCCGCGGCGGCATCCGCGAGATCGAGTTCTTCGCCCAGACCCAGCAGCTGATCTACGGCGGGCGGGACCCGCGCCTGCGCAGCCCGCGCACCATCGAGGCGCTGGCCGCGCTCGAGCAGGCGGGACGGATCAACCCCGGCGCCGCGGAGAAGCTCACCGAGGCCTACCTCTTCCTACGCCGGCTCGAGCATCGCCTGCAGATGATGGAGGACCAGCAGACCCACGAGCTGCCGCAGGACGAAGCGGGCCTCTCCAACCTCGCCGCCTTCATGGCCTACGACAGCCTGGACGACTTCAAGACGGCCGTGCTGCGCCAGCTGCGCCGGGTCGAGAGCTACTACGCGGAGCTGTTCGAGGAGGCGCCTTCCCTCTCCGCCCCCGGCAACCTGGTGTTCACCGGCGGCGAGCCGGAGCCGGCCACGCTGGCCACCCTGGCCGAGCTCGGCTTTGCCGACGGCGAGACCGTGTTCAACCTGATCCGGGGCTGGCACCACAGCCGCCACCGGGCGACCCGCAGCACCCGCGCCCGCGAGCTCCTGACCGAGCTGATGCCGACGCTGCTGGAGGCGCTCGGGCGCACGCCCAACCCGGACGCGGCCCTCATCAAGTTCGACGAGTTCCTCTCGGGCCTGCCGGCGGGGGTGCAGCTCTTCTCCCTGCTCCACGCGAACCCCGGCCTGCTCGACCTCCTGGCCGAGATTCTGGGTAGCGCGCCGGCGCTCGCCGATCACCTGAGCCGGAACCCGGGCCTGTTCGACGTGGTCCTCACGCCGGGCTTCTTCTCCGATCCGCCGGGCCGCGAGCAAATGGCGAAGGAACTGGCAGAGCACCTGAGCCGAGCGCGCGACTTCCAGGACGTGCTCGACCTCTCGCGGCGCTGGGCCAACGACCGCAAGTTCCAGATCGGCGTCCAGATCCTGCGCCAAACGTCGAGCCTGGAGGTGACCGGCGCGGCGCTCAGCGACGTCGCCGAGACGGTGATCGCCGCCCTCTTGGATCCGGTGCTGGAGGAGTTCGCCAGATCCCACGGCCGCCTGCCTGGCGCCGGCCTGGCGGTTCTCGGCCTCGGCAAGCTGGGCGGCCGGGAGATGACGGTAAGCTCCGACCTCGATCTCATCTTCGTCTACGAGACCGACCCGGCGGCCGAGGCTTCCGACGGCCCCAAGCCCCTCGCACCGAGCCACTACTACGCGCGCCTGTCGCAGCGCTTCATCAACGCGCTCTCGGCGCCGACGGCGGAAGGCCAGCTCTACGAGATCGACATGCGCCTGCGGCCGTCGGGCAAGGCCGGGCCGATCGCCGTGCCGCTGGACGGCTTCCTGCGCTATCAGGAGGAGGAGGCCTGGACCTGGGAGCACATGGCGCTGACCCGCGCCCGGGTGGTGGCTGGCGATCCCGGCCTGGCGGAACGCATCCAGGCAGGTCTCGCGCAGGTGCTCTCCAAGGAACGCGACCCCGAGCGTCTGTTGCTGGACGTGGCCGACATGCGCGCGCGGGTCGAGCGGGAGTTCCCGGTCAAGAGCCCCTGGGACGTGAAGCGCCTGCCCGGTGGCCTGGTGGATCTGGAGTTCCTGGCCCAGTACCTCCAGCTGCGCCACGCCCACACCCATCCCTCGGTGCTCGCCCCGGCGGCGGACCTCGCCTTCGCGCGCCTGGCCGAGGCCGGGGTCCTGGGGGGCTCGGCGGCCAAGCGGCTGATCGA